>CAWCIE010000018.1:0-10024 GCA_963795475.1 uncultured Gammaproteobacteria bacterium | reverse complement strand
CCGTTCGCTTCCTGGCCGCGCACCGCCCACACCCCGAGTTCTGTCGAGCCGCTCCGTCCGCTGATGTGGCCGAGATCCCCGCCGGTGAACTCGACCAGATACGAGGGCATCTTCGGCGTGGGCTGGAAGCGTACCGTCTGAAGCGTACCGTGAACTGTGCGCCGGACGACCGGCATGTTCGACACCGTCGCCCAGCCGCTCGGCACCGTGAAGGTGAGATCGAACACCGCGCGAAAAGCCGGCTCGTCCCAGCACGGCATCATGCGCCTCGCATCCGTGGATTCCATCTGCGTGGAGAGCATCTGCCCGGAACGGCCGCCCGCATAGGCATAGGGCTGCAGGAACAACCCCTGCGGCCGCGTCTCGATCTTGCCGCGGTAATCGAAGCTGAGCCGATGCGGCCCCACCCCCGCGGGATGGGAGAGACGTACCGTCGTCAACTGCTCCTTATCGTCGGACGCGACGCTTGCAACCGGCTGCCCGTCGAATCGCACTCGAGTCAAGGTCTCGTTGAGCGAATTGAGCACCAGGCGGTCGGTATTCGCGCGTATCCGAAGCGTCACCGATTCGCGCCCGGCAATGATCATGGTCTTCATGTTGGGGGTGATCGCGACCTCGTAACGCTCGGGCACGACGTCTTTCGGCAGGCGGCCTGGTGTGCCGTCGAACGAGAACGCGGGCTCGGGCGCGAGCGCCGGCGCCGGTTCGGGCGCCGGTGCCGGCGCCTCCGCTGCCGGCGAGATCAGCGCGCACATGGATCCGAGAGCGCCGACCATGAGCGCACCGATTCTGTATTGGGCCATTGCCTCTCCCTATGAATGCAGACGAAGCGGCCAATGCTACTGCAAAGGCGCCCGCTTGCCCCTGTCGCCGCGTTACAATTTCGCGGTCGTGGCCGCGTACAACTTTGACATCGTCACCAACTTCTCGGGCGTGTTCACCGTGACCGACCACTGGGTGGGCGACCGGCTCGCCGCCTTCGGCACCCCCGTGAGTCCGCAATACGAGCTCTCGTCCTACGATCTCTTCGGCGACCCGCCGCGAGTCGTGAACGATCCCTATGGCGAGATCCGAGCGTTCTGGCAGGACATGCCCGGTCCCTCGACGGTGTTCGGCTGACGCATGGCGGCCCCGCCCACCGACTTCTGGTTCTCGAGCGCCGGCGGCAACCTGCGCCTGCACGCGGAGATTCGGGGTCCGAAGAACGCACCTCTGACCGTCCTGTGTCTGCATGGGCTGACGCGGAACGTGGCCGATTTCGCTTTCATCGCGGACCATTTGTCCATCCGCTATCGAGTCATCGCTGCCTCCCAGCGGGGCCGCGGGAAATCGCAGTGGGATCCGCAAACCGCCCACTACCGTCCGGCGACGTATGTGGCGGACATGTTCGGCCTGCTCGATCATCTCGCCATCGAGCGGGTGGCGGTGATCGGCACCTCCATGGGCGGCATCATGGCCATACTCATGGGCGCGATGCAGCCGGCGCGGCTCGAGGGCATCGTGCTGAACGATATCGGTCCGGAGGTGCCCGCTGCCGGATTGGCCCGGCTGCGTCGCTCCTTGAATGACCGAACGCCCGCGAGTACTTGGGTCGAGGCGTCGCTGCAGGCCCGGCGCCTGAACGAGCCGGCCTTTCCCGATTACGGCGTGGCCGACTGGGAGGCTTTTGCCCGGCGCACGTATATGCAAGACCTGGCGGGACGGCCGGTCCCAGCCTTCGATCCCGCGGTTCTCGAGGGATTGAATGCAACCGATCCGAGTGCAGTGCCGCCCGACCTGTGGTCGCCGTGGCGTCAGATCCAGGCGATTCCGATTCTCGCCATCCGCGGCGCGCTGTCGGACATCCTCAGCGCCGAGACCCTGGCGTCGATGGGTGCGCGGCACCCGAACCTGACGGCGCTCACCCTTCCCAATCGAGGGCACGCGCCGATGCTCGACGAGCCGCCGGTGGTCGCCGCGATCGATGAGTTCTTGAGACGCTTGGAGCCGAGATGACTCTGGAGCAACGCGTCCGCCGGCGCGGCGCTTCCCGTCGACGGCGGCTGGACCGCGCAATGAGGGCGCATGGCGGCGCGCGCATTGATTTTTTCGTCACCCGCGACAGGAACGAGGTAATCTGCCCAAAAGGCCGCGGGGTGTGACCTTAAGATGAGCGCGTCTTGGTTGCTGAAAGGCAAGATATTGCCGCCGAAGCAATTGGTGGCGATGCATGCGCGCGGACGGCTGATCAGCCGGCTGACCTCGGGGCGCGCGCGCAGGCTCACCATGATCGAGGCGCCCGCCGGTTTCGGTAAGACGACACTGCTTGCGCAATGGCGGGAGTTGTTGCTGGCCGAACGGATGCGAGTAGCCTGGCTTACCCTCGATGCGGACGACACGGCAGATCGGCTCGTTGCATATATTGCCTTGTCGCTGAAGGAGGCCGGTGTCGATCTGGCCTCCACGGGACTTCTCTCCGACGACCCCAGGGGCTGGCCGGCCGGCGCGTTGGCACTTCCTTCGATCCTGGATGCGCTGGCTCGCGATGCGCGGGCGGTATTGCTGATCTTCGATGACCTGGAAAGACTGACGGACCAGGGCGCGCAGCGGCAACTCGATATGTTGATCCAATACGCCCCCGACAATCTGCATATCGCGATCGCTGCGCGCTCCAATCCCGGATTGTCGCTGGCGCACCTTTCACTGCGAGGGCTTGTCAACCACCTCGATGCGACCAGCCTGCGCTTCACGCCCGCGGAGACGAACGCCTATTTGCACGGGTCGGCTGCTGCCATTGACCTACGTGTGGTCATGGAGCATGCGGACGGCTGGCCCGTTGCCTTGCAGATTCTGCGGTCGATGGCAACACGGGGGCAGGTCAGCGGCGAATCCCTGGGTGGCGACTGCCTGCCCACGGGGCTCGCGGCATCCTACCTCACGGAACAGCTGGTTCGTGGCCTCGCGCCGCACCAGCTTTCATTCCTCTGCGATATCAGCCTGCTCGACGAGGTGACTCTCGCACTGGCAGACCATGTGCGAGGCGCCTCCGACTCCGCGAGGATCCTGCGGGAGCTCGACTATCTCTCCGCATTGATTCCACCGCTGGACGGTGCCCCCGGCCACGTGCGCCTGCATCCGATGGTGCGCGAACATTTTGCGGCTCTGGCCGACGCCGATCACGCTCGCTGCGCACTGATCAACCGCCGCGCGGCACTCTGGTTCGCCGCGGCTCAAAAGCTCCCCACCGCGTTGCGGCATGCCGTCACGGCGGGCGACAAGATGCTCACGGGTTCGCTGATCGTCCAGGCGGGCGGTGTTTCGATCTGGATTCGCCATGGTATGGTCGAGGTCGTTGCGGCCAGCCAGTTGATCGACGACGACATGATAGCCGCCATGCCGCGCTTGGGGCTAATGCGTTCGATTGTCCTGATCAAGCAATCCCGATTGCACGAGGCGCGCGCGCAGTATGAGCAGGTGGCGGCGGCGACGGAGGTTTTTTCCCGCGATCCGTCGACGGCGGACGCGACGGCGCTGCGGCGTGAGGGCCTGTTCATCCTGTCCATGCTGGTGATCTATTGTTGCCTTCCCCTCAGCGAAGCGCATCTACTCTCGCTGGACAAGGGATTGCACGATCCGGAAGCCGACGATGTCGAGCTCGCCCACCATAAGACCGTGCTTTGCGTCACTTATCTGCAGAGCGGCAATTTCGACGCGGCCTGGCGGTACGGCGAGGAAGCCGCCGCGCACTGCCGGGCATTCGGATCGATTTACGGAACGAATTTCATCGATTTCCACTTGGGCTCGATTGCCATGGCACGCGGTGACGCACAGCAAGCCGTACAGCTCTATGAAAAGGGCCGCCGCAAGAGCCGACGGCATTTTTCCCATGATGTCGGATTGCGCCTGATCGGTGATGTCTTGACGGCTGAGCTCGATCTGGAACGCAATGCCATCCTCTATGTAAAACGGCGCCTCGCTCGGGTCATTGACCGTCTCCACGATGCCGAAGCGTGGTTCGAAATCTACGCGGCCGCCTACGGCGCGGCATCGGAGGTTTGCCTTCTCGAGCGGGGGCTGGACGAGACCCTGGGATTTCTCGATCAGGCGCAGGCGCGCGCGGAACACCTCAGGCTCGCCAAGCTGGGGCCGCTGCTGGAGGCGCTGCGCGTCACCACCCTCACCTTCGCGGGCGACACGGATCGCGCGCTCGATTTGACCAAAAGAAGCTCGACGAATTTTCCCGAGGCGGGGCTCAACGACGGGGCGGGTGCAGCGTGGCGCGAAGTCGAGAGTCTGTCCACCGCCTGGGTGCGCCTGATGCTGCGTCACGGACGGTGGGCGGACGCTATGCGCACTGCCGACCGGGCGGGGTCCTTTGCACGCGCCAAAGGTGTGGCGCGCATGGAACTGCGGCTGAACGTTCTCGCCGCGATGTGCGCCGATGCCATGGGTGATCGCGCAGGCGCCATTGCCTGCATCGGTAAAGTGTGCGGCGAGGTGGCGCGCACCGGCTATCTTCGCGCGGTTCTCCGCGAGGGTGTCGAGCTCGCCCCATTGCTGCGCGAGGCGGCCCGCGCGTTGCCCAGCGATACCCTGCGCCGACAGGCGCTGGACCTCGAAGAGCTTCTGACCGGCCATGCGAAATCGGCGTCGCGCACCCCCGTATTCAGCCCCAGAGAGCTCGAGGTGCTGCGGCATCTCATGCAGGGAATGCAGGACAAGGTCATCGCCCGTCGCCTCGGTGTGAGCGAGCACGCGGTTCGGTTCCATCTGAAGAACATCTACGCCAAGACCCGGGTTCGCGGACGGTTCGAAGCGGTTGCGCGCGCGCGGGAACTGGGCGTCCTGGATCCGATTCCCTCCTGATACTGGTAGGTAGTCTGCGCTTCCTGCGATTTGACCCCTCCTACCGGAATTCGTCCCCCTCCTAACCCTTTTGTCCTTTGCGATTGCGCTCCGTCGGCTGGAAGCTTGGAGCGGGGTTGAGTCGAAGGGAGAGCGCCTTGCTGCGGATCGGCGTTGATGTGGGCGGGACGAATACCGACGCGGTGCTCATGGACGGGCGCCGGCTGATCGCGTTCCACAAGAGTCCGACCACGGCGAATGTCAGCGACGGCATTGTCGCCGCCATTCGCGCGATTCTGAACGACCGGGACGGCGACGGCCGTCTCCCCCCTCGGCAAATTGCCGCAGTCATGATCGGTACCACCCACTTTACCAATGCGTTCGTCGAGCGTCGCGAGCTGTCGCCGGTGGGCGTCATGCGCATCGCTCTGCCCGCCGCGCGCGGGGTTCCTCCTATGGCGGATTGGCCGGCCGACTTCCTGGAGGCCATCGGCCGCCACATCTATTGCGTCCGCGGCGGCTATCAATTCGACGGACGGCTCAATTCAAGCCTCGATGAGAGGGCGGTCGCCGACGCAGCCCGCGACATGCGAGCCAAAGGACTGAAGACGGCAGCGATCTGCGGATTGTTCTCTCCGGTCAACGCCGGGATGGAGGAGAGAGCGGCCGAGATCGTCTCGCAGGAGGCTCCCGACATGGCCGTCACCCTGTCGAATCGAGTCGGAAAGATCGGGCTCTTGGAGCGCGAAAACGCGGCCATCATGAACGCATCGCTGGCCGGAATGGCGACGGGCGTCGTGGCAGCGTTCGGCGGAGCATTGGCTTCGCTCGGTATCGATGCGCCGCTTTTCATGAGTCAGAACGACGGCACGTTGATGAGCGCCGACCGGGTCGCCAAATATCCCGTGCTGACGTTCGCTTCGGGTCCCACCAACTCGATGCGCGGCGCCGCCTACCTGTCCGGGTTGAGCGATGCGCTCGTTGCCGACATTGGCGGCACGACTACCGACATCGGCATGTTGACGGCCGGCTTTCCGCGCGAGAGTTCGGTGAGTTCGGACATCGGCGGGGTCCGCACGAACTTCCGGATGCCCGACATCCTGTCGATTGGCCTGGGCGGCGGCAGCTTGGTGCGCTTCGACGACGCCTCGCCGCACGTCGGGCCCCAGTCCGTCGGCTATCGCCTGCTGCAGAGCGCCAGGGTCTTCGGCGGCGACACCTTGACCGCCAGCGATATCGCCGTCGCGGCTGGTTATGCGGCCATGGGGGCGGGGCAGCACGTCGCCGACCTCGATAGAAGGCTGGTGGATGCCGCCGTTGCGGAGATCCACCGGATGTTTGCCGACGGTGTCGACCGCATGAAGACTTCGGTCGCACCCCTGCCGCTGGTACTGGTCGGTGGGGGCTCAGTGCTGATCAACCGGGACATTCCGGGGGTTTCGCGAATCATCATTCCCGAAGGCGCCGCGGTCGCCAATGCCATCGGCGCTTCAATCGCGCAGGCGGGAGGCGAAGTGGACCGTGTGTTTTCCTACGAGCAATTGGGGCGCGAGGCGGCGATAGCGGCCGCCACCGCCGATGCGGAACGTGCCGCCATCGAAGCGGGCGCGGCCTCCGGCTCCATGCGGGTGGTGGAGGTGGATGAGCTTCCACTGGCCTATGTGCCGGGCGGCGCGGTGAGACTGCGCGTGAAGGTCACGGGGGACCTCAGATTGAACGCACCGGATGAAGGGCCGGGAGCGGAATTGCGTCCATGAAGATCGATCGCGGGATGCTCGAGGATTTCGCTCGCGGCGCCGCCTTCCTGGGGACAGGCGGCGGCGGCGACCCCTACATCGGCCGGCTGTGCTGCGCGCATGCCATCGATGTCCATGGCGCGCCGAACATGATCGCCCTCGATTCCGTGCCGGATGACTGGAATATTTTTTCCGTTGCGGGCATGGGTGCACCCACGGTCCTGGTGGAGAAGATGTTCTCACTCGAAGACGCGCATCTGGCAGTCTCCAAACTCGAATCGTTCCTCGGCCGGCGCGCCGATGCGATCATCGCGGCGGAATGCGGTGGCATCAATGCGACGCTGCCGGTTGCCTATGCCGCCATGCGCCGGCTGCCGGTCGTCGACGCCGACGGAATGGGGCGCGCTTTCCCGGCGATCCAGATGGTCTCGTTCAACGTTTATGGGGTGTCATGCACCCCGATGGCCATCGCGAACGAACACGGCGAAAGCGTGATCATCGAGGCCAATAGCGCCAAGGCGGCCGAAGACCTGGGCCGGCCTCTGGTCGTCCAGATGGGCGCCTCCGCGATGCTGTCGTGCTATCCGATGACGGGCGCGCAGGCCAAACGTACCGCGGTGCCGGCCACCATGTCCGCGGCCCATGGCATCGGGCGTTCCATTGCCCAAGGACGCAAGAACGGCCAACCCGTCGAAGCGCTGCTCGCGTACCTGCGCACGACGCCCTACTACCGGCACGCGAAGCTTCTATTCGATGGAAAAATCGTGGATCTCAAGCGGGAGACCACCCGCGGCTGGGCGATCGGACATTGCCTGATAGCGGCGCTCGACGGCTCGGACGAACGCTGCGAGATACGCTTTCAAAACGAACATCTCTGTGCGTGGCGCAACGGTCGCGTCGCCGCCATCGTGCCTGATCTCATCGCGGTCGTCGACCGCGAATCGGCGGAGCCGATCACGACCGAGGGGCTCCGCTACGGTCAGCGGGTCAAGGTCATCGGCGCCAGCGCGGCGCCCAATATGCGTACGCCGGAAGCCCTGGCGGTATTCGGACCGCAAGCATTTGGTCTGGATCTCCCGTTCGTTCCGATCGAGGACATCGAGGCTGCATCAAAGGGAGACGAGCCATGAATACGTATCGAGCACTGCTGCTGGCATCCGCCGTTGCGACCGGGACCGGTATCGCCGTGCCTGTGTATGCCGACGAGCCGGACCAACTCGAGACGGTCACCGTGACGGCGCAGAAGCGCTCGGAGGATATCCAGAAGGTTCCGTTTCAAGTGACGGCCCTCTCGAGCGAGCAACTGGCGTCGGCGGATGTAAGGAACACGCAACAAGCGCTGAACCTCGTGCCGAATGTCAATATGGCGCATTCGTATACTTTCCTGAATTCCTTCGTGACCATTCGCGGCATTTCGGAGATCAACAATGCCGATCCGCCGATGGCCGTGGTCGTCGACGGGGTTCCGCAGAACAACCAAAAACAGCTCTCGATGGATTTGTTCGACGTGCAGCAGGTCGAAGTGCTCATGGGACCCCAAGGGGGTCTCTACGGGCGCAACGCCATCGGCGGCGCGATGATCGTCACGACTGAGAAGCCGACGAACGAGTTCAAGGGGCTCGTCGACCTGAGCTACGGCAACGGAAACTCCTATCAGACCATGGGAAGCCTGTCCGGCCCGATCATCGACGACAAATTGCTGTTCAGCCTGGCCGGAAACGTCCAAGGAAGCGGCGGACTCATCAAGAATCCCTACCTCGATCAGAATGTCGACGCGGTGAACCACGACGACACCGGCCGATTGAGACTGATCGCCTATCCGACGAACTGGCTGACTCTGGACTTGCGCGGCGACTACAACGATTTCAACGGCGGCGCGACCTGGGACAGCGTCGTGTTCAGCGGGAATCCCAACGATATCGAGCCTCCCGTGAGCGATTATCGCGGCATCACGACCGGTCATGTGGCCGATGCCACCTTCAAATTCGACGCCGATCTGGGCTTTGCCACCCTCACCGGCATCACCGGCTATACGAATCTGACCGAGGATAATCGCGGCTCCCTCGATTTCACGAACCCGATCGTCAATCCGGGCGGTCTTTTCGGGCTTTATGGGCCGGTCGGTCAGGGCCAGAATCTGACGACCTCCATGACCAGTCAGGAGCTACGGCTCGTCTCGCCCGACACCCAATCGTTCCGCTGGATCATCGGCAGCTACTACGTCTACACGAACCGTTGGCTGCTCACGCGCGCGTTCCTCGAGATACCCACCGGCTCGGATCAATTCGATAATCCCGGCTTGACCATCATCGATAGGAACGAACACGATCACGATTATGCTTCGGCGTTCTACGGACAGGTGGATTACGACATCACCCACAGCCTGACGCTCACCGGAGCTTTCCGGTACGACACCGACAGGATCGAGCAAACGAATGAGGCGCTTCCGGGTTTGGGCGAGACGGTCAGGGCGGACGAGAGCGCGCCCCAGCCGAAGGCCACGCTGACCTATCACTTCGACGGCGACGCCTTGGCTTACGCGACTTATTCCACGGGATTCCGTGCCGGCGGCTTCAACTCACCGAACATCGCAAGCCCCTATACGGAATACTTCATGCCCGAAAAGGTCACCAATTACGAAGTCGGATTCAAGACCAGTTGGCTGGATCAAGCCCTCATCGTCAATGGAGCCTACTACTACGCCATCGATCGCAATTTCCAATTCTTCTTCGTCAACGCATCCAACGGTTCTCAGATCATTCAGAATCTGGATCGCGTTCATATCAACGGCCTCGAATTGAATGTGCAGGCAATCGTCGCCCACGGATTGAAGTTCTTCGGTGGACTCGGTACCACCAATACCGACATCGTCGAGAGCTCGGAATTTCCGGGGGTGGTCGGGAACAAGACGCCGAAAACGATACCGTGGAGCACCAAGGTCGGCTTTCAATACGACCGATCGTTGGGTAGCGCCGTGAACGGCACCGTACGCGTCGATTACACTCACAACGCGAGGGAGTACTGGCAGATCGACAACCTGGATGTCCAGAAGTCGCTCAATCTGGTCAATGCCCGCGCCGGGATCGAGCTCCATGATTGGGGCGTTTATCTCTGGAGCAAGAACCTGACGAACGAGCGGTATTACGAGGACTACAACCCCTCGAAATATTCCGGGTTGCCCTACGACATCGGTTCGCTGGCCGAGCCGCGCACCTACGGGGTGGAATTCAGGGCGCATTTCTAGAGGAAAATGGATATTCCCGCCCCCGGGCCCTTTGCCTGATGGCGCCCCTTTCCAAATCGCCTCAGGGTTGCCTGCCGCTATCGCGCAAATAGCGGCCAACAGGGCCGGCTATGCTTGATACTATCCTCGCCTTGGTTTTCTCGAGAGGGCGATGATGGCTTTTCAAGGTCAAGTAAGCGACTGGGACGATCATCGAGCGGCGAGGCGGGATTGATCTGGT
>CAWCIE010000017.1:0-62950 GCA_963795475.1 uncultured Gammaproteobacteria bacterium | reverse complement strand
GTAAGCGTGTGGCCCAGGCCCATTGAGGCACGCCGGCCCACATGTTATGAGCCGCGGCGGCGTTTGATCTCCGGCAACACTTCATCGACGACGGTATTTTCCGCAAGCGCCTTGCCGAGGGACGTATCTAGGCGTTGCAGAAGGTCGGCGACCGTTTCATTGTCGCGGCACACGAGGGCGACGCGCACTTTCTTTCCCTCCGCGGCCAGGGTCGCACGGCGGATAGGTGGTATTTCCCCGATCGTGATTTGACCGTGCGAGCTATCAAGGAAGGCCTGGATATGTTTGAAGGACGCGACGGATGAGAAAGGGCTTTTCATCAGGCCGCCAATGCCGTCGTGACTTGCATGGGTTGATGTAATTGATCGACCACATTCCACGGCAGCAACTCCTCGATGCGATTGATCGGATGATCGGCGATGCGCTCAAGCACGTGATGCAAATACCGTTGCGGGTCGATGTGATTGAGTTTGCAGGTCTCCACGAGACTGTAAATGATCGCCGCACGTTCACCGCCGCTGTCGGAGCCGAAGAACAGATAATTGCGTCTTCCGGTTCCAATGCCGCGAATGGAGCGCTCAGCGATGCTGTTGTAACTCATCAACTACAGCTGATCCCAAGGATGAGTGTGGCTGGTTCACTATAACTCATCCTTTCCATCCGTTCCGCGGGACCCGCTACGAGCTCCTCGAGCGCCGTAATACGTGGAGTTCGGACCGAGTGTTCTATTTCGACGGTAACGGAACACAGCGCTCTTTTGCGACCAATTTGACCGATGTGCTGCCTACCGATGCTTTCGTGGAAGCCTCGGCGGGGCGTGCGGCCTTTCGCCTGGCTGATCTGCTGGAGCTTCGAGAACGGTTGGATCGTCATTTGGCCAAGAGTGAGGGCGTGGGTCATGTGTAAGGAGAACTATGCCTCATGATGTAACAATAAATACGCCTCCTCATAGGAGCATCGAGTGTGAGCGTGCGGTCGTATATTCACGCTATGGAGTATATATCGGCCATGCTGCTATATCTTATATCTGATTGTACTTCTTGACGTCGGATGTGAAGCGGCGTATATATTATTACATATCGCAAGCAGAGGGACCCGATGCCCAAGCCCCGGAAGGTCGATGCCAAGACAGCGGAACTGGACCGCAGCGGAACCCTCAACCCGCATCCCGAGGCGATCGTCGATCCGCTCTTCCAGAACAACCCCTTCTTCGACCCGCGCGATCTTCTGCAAGCCCGCTACGAGATGCTGCGTCGGCATCGCATCGACGGTCAGTCGATCGTGGAGACGACGCTCGCCTTCGGCGTTTCACGCCCGACGTTCTATCATGCACAGACGGCCTTCACTCAGAAGGGTCTCGCCGGCTTGGTGCCGCGATTGCGCGGCCCGAAGGGGCGCCACAAGCTTTCCGGCGAGGTCCTCCAACACATTCTCGCGTTGAAGAGCCGCCGACCCGACTCTCACAACAGCACAGTGCGTGCAGGAGATTCAACAGCGCTTCGGGATCAGCGTGCATCGTCGCAGTCTCGAACGCGCCCTGCAGAGCAAAAAAAAACGGCGCCGATCCGCCACAGACCCAGTCGATTCCCGCACGCGCTGCTGCGGATTACGAGGTGTTGCGGGAACAGCTCTTCGGGATCGAGACGACCCGGCGTGCCCGCCGCCGGATTCAGCGTCTTGGTTCGATGTGGCCTCGCGGCCTGGGCGCTGGGTAGACACGACCGGGCCGCACCGCCTCCCCGTGCGCCGTCGGCCTCGGTCCCGACACCTGCCGATCACGCGAGTGCCGGTTCCTCGCTGGCGAAGCTCATCGCCAACTTGATTCTCAGACCCCGCCAGGAGATGCCCCCATGCCGGACGTAAAAGTCACCAGCGCGCATCTCGAACGGGATGCCTACCTCTACATTCGCCAGTCCACCGCACGCCAAGTCATCGAGAACACGGAGAGCACGCTGCGCCAGTACGCCCTGCGCGAGCGTGCCGTGACTTACGGCTGGCCGCTCGAACGCATTCACGTGATCGACAACGATCTGGGCAAATCCGGCGCGAGCGCCCAGCATCGCGATGGCTTTCAGGAGCTCGTGAGCGAGGTGGCTCTGGGTAAAGCCGGGATCGTGATGGGCCTGGAAGTGTCGCGTCTGGCACGTAACTCCGCGGATTGGCACCGGCTGATCGAGCTGTGTGCGATGGCCGGAACGCTGATCCTGGACCAGGACGGCACCTATGACCCAACCTGCTTCAACGATCGGCTGGTGCTGGGGTTGAAGGGCACGATGAGTGAAGCGGAGCTGCATATTCTCAAAGGCGCGGATGCGCGGCGGCGTGCTCAACAAAGCCCGCCGCGGCGAACTCGAGATGATGCCGCCCGTCGGTCTCGTGTATCAGGACAATGGCGTGCTGGGCCTGGACCCCGATGCATCGGTACAAGCGGCCCTGCGGCTCGTGTTCGACACGTTTGAGCACACCGGATCGGCTTTCCAGTCGGTGCGCAAGATGGTCGATGACGGTCTTCGCTTTCCGTGCCGCCAACGCGTGGGCGAGAAGAAGGGTGATTTGACCTGGGCGGTCCCGACCCACAGCCGCGTTCTTCAAGTATTGCGCAACCCACGATATGCCGGCGCCTTTGTCTACGGTCGCACTCGCGGCCGCCCGCAACCGAACGGTCGCATCAACGTGAAGAGGCTGCCCGTGGCCGAGTGGCAGTTCGTCTTTCCGCAGAGCCACCTCGGATACATCACGCTGGGATCAGTACCTGGCCAATCAGCAGCGGCTGACGGATAACTCGATGGCCTTCGGCAAGCAGCGCTCATCCGGACCGGTGCGAGAAGGCCCTGCGTTGCTCCAAGGCCGTGTGCTCTGTGGCATCTGCGGCGCGCACATGACGATGCAATACAACCATGTTCGAGAGAAGCTGTTGCCGATCTACATGTGTCAGGAAGACTCGGTGCGCCGAGGCCGCAGTATCTGCCAACAGATCCGCGGCGTCGCGCTCGATCAGGCCATCAGCGCTTTGCTCATCGAGCTGATGACGCCGATGACCGCGGACATCGCACTCGCCGTTCAGCAGGAGATCGAGGCACGGATCGGTGAGACGGATGCGCTGCGTCGCACACAACTGGAGCGCGCCCGCTACGAGGCGGAACTGGCACGGCGTCGATACATGAAGGCGGACCCCGATAATCGGCTCGTCGTCAACAATCTGGAGGCGGAGTGGAACGACAAGCTGCGCCTGCATCTGGCGGCGCAGGAGGATTACGAACAGCAGACCGAGAAGGAACGGCGCCTCATCGATACGCATACGCGGCAGCAAGCTGCTGCTCGCTGGTCGAGGATTTTCCTCGCGTCTGGAACGATCCCACCCTCGAGCCACGCGAGCGTAAGCGCATCGTGCGGCTGCTGATCGAAGATGTCACCTTGATCAAGGCCGAGGTCATCACGGCCCACGTGCGGCTTCGTGGCGGCGCCACGCGCACTCTCACCGTACCCGTTGGCTTGCCAGCTTGGATGCTACGCAAAACTCCCGCAACCATCGTCTCGATGATCGATGAGCTTCTCGACACACACTCAGAAGGTGAGATCACGGCGATCTTGAACGAGCGAGGGCACCGTACTTACCGGCAAATGCCCTATACCCTCGATCGCGTCGTCTGGCTACGCGACACCTACAAGCTCAAGAGCCGCCGAGCGCGATTGCAGGAGCAAGGTTTCGGAACGACCGAGCAACTTCGGCGCCGCTTCCGGGTCTCGCAAAGCACCATCAAGCGCTGGCGCAAAGAAGGCCTGCTGCCTCGCAAATATCATGGCAACGAAAGCCGCTGCCTGTATGGACCGCCTGAAAATATCGACCTGCTTGAAAGCCAATCTCCGCCGCTCAATGATACACTCGAAACATGCCCGCCCAACTCAAACCCACCAATGAGGTGCAGTATGAAATCATCGCCTTGTCTATCTCCAGGCGCCCGTCCTGGGTATAGCGGCACAGGGCATCCCAGCGATTGAGTGAGTAGCGATAGGCCTCGGCAAGCGCGGATTTTTGCTCGATCTGTGAGAGGCTCTCCATCATCCAGGCATGCAGGGCTTTGAGCAGCGGCACTGCGTAGCGTTGCCGTGCCGCCAGTCGCTTCGCAGGCGAACTGCCGCGGATATGATCTTCGATCTGATACAGACCGCCGATGCGCTCGAGCGCCTCTTTGGCGAGCGGGGAGTCCTGCGCGACGTGTACCTCGAAAAAATGTCTCCTCGCGTGCGCCATGCAGGAAATCTCCTCGACGCGCGCCGCGACCCCCGGCTTCGTTGGCAGGAACAGCGGTTCAAAGCCGGCATATGCATCGACCTGGAGCTTCCCCTCAAAGCTCGCCAGATGCTTCTGCGGATATTTGCCATGCCAACTCGGCGAGTACTGATACCACACCGCCGGCGGATCGGTGGACCCCCACGCGGTGCCATCGCGAACATAGGTCCACAGGTGACCGCGTTTGGTCGTGCCGGAGCCCGGCGCCAGTACCTTGATCGGCGTGTCGTCGGCGTTCAAGTTCTTGGCCGCCAATACGTGCTTGGCCAATGCCGCGACCAAGGGGCCCAGCAGTTGACTCGACGCCCCGACCCATTGCATGAGGGTCGTGCGGCTCAAGGTCATGCCCGCGTGGGCGAAGATCTGGCACTGGCGATACAGGGGCAGATGAAATCCGTACTTCCAGGTGAGCACCAGGGCGAGGAGCGAGGCCCCCGCAAAGCTGCGCTCGATCGGGCGGGAGGGCGCCGGCGCCTGTACGATGCAGGAGCACTTCGCACAGCGCTTCTTCGGGCGGATGTGCCGGGTCACCGTGAAGGTGACGGTCTTCACGTCCAGCACTTCGGCTTCGTCCGGTTTACCGAGATCCTTCAGCTCCCCGCCGCACTCAGGGCACGCACACTCGGCGGGTGCAATGAGGTTATCGATGTGTTCGAAATGCGCGGGTAACTTCTTGCGGCGCACCGGCTGGCCCTTGGCCGCCTGCGCGGCTTTGAACGCGGTGTCGGCACGCTCGGCTTCGGCCACCGCGGCTTTGAGTTCCTCGAGGGTCAATGGCAGCTGCCCGCTGTCCATCTGTTCGGAGGATTGGCCGAACCGCGCTCGGCGCAGCTTCGCCAACTGGAACTTCAAGTGTTCGATCTGCTGATCCCGCTCGCGCAGCTGTACATCCTTGGCTAGCGAAGCGGCGTGATGCTCGACAACGAGGCGCTTCAGTCCCGCTACATCGTCCGGCAAAGCGTTGATATCGAGCACGGGCAAATTATACCCGCAGCTCCAGATAGATGCGCGGCGTTTTGCCTATTTTTATGGACGTTTTTGATCTTTATATTGTGGCGATCAAATCACCTGCGCACCTCTACACCGCACGCGTCGGATGGACACGATCCGGATCTTGCGGGGCCGGTGCACTTCTCTTCGGTTGCCGCCAGTCGATCCCCTCGAGCAACATCGACAGCTGCGCCGCACTCATCGACACCGCGCCGCTCTGCGCCTGAGGCCATACGAACTTGCCTTCGCTCAAGCGTTTGCAGAAAAGACATACCCCATCGCCGCTGTGCCATAGCACCTTTATTTTGTCGCCGCGCCGGCCGCGGAAGACGAAGATATGACCCGAGTAGGGACTGCCGTGCAATGCCGTCTGCACCAATGCGCTCAGGCCATCCATGCCTTTGCGAAGATCCGTGAATCCCGCCGCCACCCAGATCCGCGATCCGGACGGCAATCCCATCAGCACCGCGACAGCTCCTCAAGCACCGTGCGCAATAGCCCACCGTCCACCACGCCGCGTACCGTGAGTCGCTCGCCGGTCGGAAAGCCAACTTCCATGATGCCAACCTCGGTGCCGGCGATCGAGCCCGGGATCAGCCGACTCGACTCTCGTGATGGTTGCGATTTACCAACCCGTACCGGCAGCAATCGCGCGGGCTTGACCGCCTTCTTGGCAACCGCTGTGCGGCTCAGTTGCTCCGTGCGCCATCGGTTCAAGACGCTCACGTGAACACCGTGGCGCTGCGCGACCTCCAATCTCACCGCACCGGGTCTTTGCGCCTCGCGCACGATCCGTCGCTTCTCTTGCGCCGTCCAAAGCCGTCGAGTTCGCTTGCCAGGCTCCGCTGCCTGACGACCCTCGCCGTGAATCTCAATCCCATCCATCTCGCTCCTCGCGCACCGTCGCGGTGCTGCTGTCTACGAAGAGCCGATCATCACACTCGCGCGTAACCCAAAACCATGGGCCTGGGCCACACGCTTACGGAACCAGATCGGCGGGTTGCTCGGTGAGTTCGGGGTGGTGCCGAAGGGCGTCGCACGGTTGCGGCATGAGCCGGGAATACTTGAAGACGCAGAGAACGGCTTACCGACGCTCGCGCGCGAAGTGCTTGCCGGCTGCTCGACCAGTTTAATGACCTTGACCGGCGCATCACGGCCTACGACCGGCAAATCCGCGTAGTCGCCGAAGCCAGCGAGCCGGCGCGCCGACTCATGCGAATCGAGGCGATCGGACCGCAGACCGCAACGGCGCTGGTAGCGAGTATGGGTAATCCGCCCGTCTACAGCAGCGGACGCAGCTATACCGCTTCGCTCGGGATCACACCCCGACAACACTCGAGTGACGGCAAGGAGCGGCTCGGACAAGTTCGGCTATCAGGCTCTTCCTGCGCCGGTTCCTGTTTCCATCAGTAACTACGTCATCACCCAGATCGCAGCATTGTCATGGGGCGGGGCGGGCGCTACGGACAGTGACTCGCGACGGTCGGCGACCCGACACTCCGCATTGGCATGCCACTTTGCCCGAAATTGTGTTGATCTGGCCATCCATGCCTTATCTGAGTACATATTGCATGCCAGACGGATTCACAGCTACAATAGGGTCTGTATTTCCCGAAGGTCCGATCCATCGGTCGTGGCTCGTCAGCACTATCGACCCAGCCAGAATTGGAAACGATGGGACGTCAGGCGCTCTGTGTTTTGAACGACCCAAGGAGAGCTAGGTGACAGCGGCGCGAATTGCTCTCGTGACGGGAGCAAACAAAAGTATTGGCGGTGAGATCGCGTGCCAACTCGGAGCCTTAGATCGCGCCGTCTGGCTTGCGGGCCGCGATGAAGGACGCGGCAGGCAGGCTGAACAGGAGTTGCGGGGTAGCGCCATCGACGCGCACTTCGTACGACTTGATATTGCCGATGACGCAAGTGTTCGTGCCGCTGCCGCGCGCGTCGCCGCAGAATCAGGTCATCTTGATGTGTTGCTCAACAATGCGGCGATCGGTGGCGCCCCTGCCTCTCGGCCAAGCGAGGAAGATATAGCGGAAATGCGTGCCGTCTTCAACATCAAGGTCTTCGGCACCATCCGTATTACTCAGGCATTTTTGCCGCTTCTGCGAAAATCTGATTCTGCGCGCATAGTCATGCTGAGCAGCAGTGTGGGATCGATCGCTCGTACGAGCGACTTTACGCAGCCTATCTGGGGCGTCGCCGCGATGGGTTACGCAGCCTCGAAAACCGCGCTCAACATGATCACCGTCAAGCTGGCAAAGGAGTTGCTGGCCGAGGGCATTAAAGTCAACGCGGCGTGCCCAAGCGCCGTTGCCACAGACCTCAACCCGCATGGTATCCGCTCGGTTCAACAAGGTACGCGAAGTGCCGTTCTCCTTGCCACGCTTAACGCGAGGGCCCGACCGGCGGCCATTTTCACGACGGCGAAGGTCCCGGCATTGTGCGGTACGGCTGGTAAGTTCTGAGATTTGCGCTCTCGTCGGATCTAGAGAGAAGCGACGTGGGAGAAGGCAATGTCAAGTAGTTTCGAGGATCATTCTAGCTTGCATGAGCTCTATTGCGCGCTATTCCGCAACCTCGATGACCGTAAACTAGAGGCGATGGCCGACCAGTATCATCCGGAAGTGACTGTACGGCAGTATTCTTCGCGGGCGGCGCAGGACGCCGGCGAGCCTCGCGTTGTCGCCAAGGGCTGCAGCGAAATCATCGCGCAGATGAAAACTCGTTTTACGCGACACGACGCCACGCACCATATGATGGGGAATTTCGTAACCAATGTTGTGGGCGATGAGGCTTCAGTGAAGGCATTGTTGCGCGCCCATCACCGTGGAAGAGGGGAAGGTGCTGGAATGTTCGAGGAATCGCTGGCGCGATTCGAGAGTAGGGCCCAGAGGGGCCCGGATGGCATCTGGAAGATAATGGAATTCGACTACACGGTCTTGATACACCTCGGATCACCGAAGGTCTTTGGAGAACCGTTCCCGTAAGTCGCTGTACAGTGGTTATTTAAGCAAAGCGAACCCGAACATCACATGACCCAAGGTAGATTGTCGCTTTTTATGAAAGATTGCGCGATCGACCAATGCTAACGAATATCCGAGGAGAATCTAGATGACTTTGAATCAGGTTAAGGAACTGAAACAATCCGTAGGCACTATCCTTAACTATAGCATCGACACGGGCAAGCGGCCTCAAATAGTCAATGACGATTATACCAAAAATGACTTGTCTCTGGCGCCCTATGACGTGTCTATCACGGATGCTGGCGTCTCCGGTTTCAAAGCCAGTCTGACCCGCGAAGGATTCTGCCGTGTCAGTAATATGGTTGACGTTCGAGACATCACGACGTCGCCAGAGGCTGCTGAGCAATATCGGGCGCACTTGGTTCCGCTCATGCTGGAACTGACCGGAGCGGACGAAATCATCGTGCAGCGAGGGTCGGTGCGTCGCCAGGCCCAGCTCAACGCAACCCTTGGAGATCCGGTCCCCGGCTCGATCCCGGTGAATTTTGTCCACAGCGACTTTACTCCTAAGGGAGCCGTCCAGGCCGAGGCGCGCTACCCGGCCCCATCACGTCCGAACATTCGCCGAAAGGCGATGTTCAACATGTGGAAGCTTCTGTCTCCAGGACCGACCAACACACCGCTCGCTCTGTGCGACAGCAGTTCCGTTCTCCTTGATGACATAATCCTCGGCGATTCCAATTTACCTGATGGATCGTCGTTCGAGACCGCATTCTTCCGGCATAACAAGCATCATCGCTGGCATTACTATTCCGACCTTACCGCTGAGCAGCTTCTAGTGTTCAAGCAAAGCGACACGGATGAAAATTTTCCTGCGTTGGTTCCCCACACGGCATTTAATGACAATAGCCGGCCGCCCGCCGCGAGTCGCGTCAGCATAGAGACTCGCTGCTTGGCGGTCTGGTTCAGCTGAATATCCTGCGGGTTTGATCAGCAAAACGAGGCCGTAACTAGTCATAAGGAGGACTCAGTGGGACATCTTTTTCCGTTCAGGACGACTGAGCTTAGTCGGAGGAGACTCTTCCAGGTCGCCGTCGGCGCTGCAGGCTTTGCTGCAGGCTTATCGAGCGCAAGACAAGTATTTGGCGCTGCCACCGCTGGCACAGCGCCATCTTCGGGATCGGGGCTAATCCGGGATCGGGCGCCTAATCAGTTTCACATCTTCGACCTTCACCATCACGTTACGGTGCCCGGACTCGAGATGGACAAGGACATTGCGCGTCGCCTCGCGTTCATGGACGCCAACAGCATCGAACAATGTCTGTTAATGCCTGCCTTCAGCGATGCACATCCCAATGGGATTGCCGATACGCGGGTCGTCAACAACACGATTGCCGCATATCGCGATCGCGATCCCAAGCGGTTTCCGGTCGCCTTCGGCATAGTTGGTCCCCTGGATGGCCCGGGGGGAGAGGCGGAGATCGAGCGCTGCGTTGGCGCACTGAAACTGAAGGGAATTGTTTGGCACTCCCGTTTCCAGGGCGTGGCCCTCAACGATCCACGAATGACCAACCTACTCAGGAAGGTCGCCGAACTCGGCATTCTTGCGTTCGTCCATATTTTTGCCGACTCTAAGCTAGAAGCGCCGTGGAGGCTGGAGACCCTCGCGGACCAGTTCCCCAAGGTGACCTTCGTAGCCCTGGATGCCTTCTCGGGTGCGAGCGACCAAGCTCAATCGCTTCCTTACATCGCCCGCAAGCATCCAAACATTCTGTTCGACACAGCCGCGATGGCGACGGTCGGTCATGGTCTGCGAGATTTCATTGAGGAAGTCGGTGCAGACCGCCTTCTCTTCGGGTCAGACCTGTACTCCAAACCAGCCTTCACCATCCCATTTCCGCTCTACGAAATCCTCGCCTCTGATTTCATTACGGACGACGACTGCCGGAAGATTCTAAGTGGCAACGCACGGCGGCTGCTGAAGCTTGTTTAGTTCACATTAGCGGCCCGCTTGGCGAATCGATTGGGGGGGAGGAGTCGGTAGATTGATCGAAGCACGCCGCCCATGCCGTGATGCCGGTATATCGGGTGTCAATCGGCGCGCAACCAGGACTCTTTAGGCGCTGAAAGGGATTTGTTGTTTATTCACTGATCACCGGCGAGGCGCGTAGCCTCAGCTAGTAAGGAGCTCTTGGTTTCATAAGCATCTCACCGACGCCAGCCTCAGGCGGCTTGAGGGGGTCAGATGGACAGATGGACGTTGCAGCCTGGAATCGAACTGCTCGGACATGACATACCGGATGAATCGACGATATTGCGCTTTCGCCATCTTCTCGAGCAGCACCAACTGACGGAGAAGATATTTGCCGAGGTTCCGAGCCTCCTTGAGGAGAAGCGTTTGCTGCTCAAGAGCGGCATGATTATGGATGCGACCATCATTGTCGCGCCCCCATCGACAAAGAATGAGCAGGGCACGCGCGATCCGGAGATGCACCAGACGAAGAAGGGAAAGGACTCGCATTTCGGGGATGAAGGCGCACGTCGGCACGGATCGACGCGGGATCGTCCGCAGCTTGAACACGACCGCAGCGATGAGTAGTAAGGATAAGCGCGTCCATCAGCTTGAACAGGCCGCATCCTCGATGGTGCAGGGCTCCCTCTCGGAGTCGACTCGCCAGTGCGGTGATCCCTCTTGCGCCTGTGCGCACGATCCGGCCAGCCGTCACGGCCCGCACCTTTATTTCAGGTACAAAGACGAAGGCAAGGTGCATTCGGTCTATGTGCCGGCGGAACTGGGCACAAGCCTTCGCAGCGCACAGGAAGCCTGGCATGAGTTTCAGCAGATCGGGGCAGAGATCTCGACCGACAACCGCGAGCGGCTCTTGAGCCTGCTCGAGCGCGAGAAGCAATCGGCGAGAGCCAAGCGCGCACGAGGCAGGAAGGGCTAGCTTGATCGAGCCCACCCGAGCGCAGTTGTCCTTCACATCATTTTTGCGCCGGAAAGTAGCTAGGGGAGCGCGCCGCCGCTCGGTGAGCCGCCGACAGCTTAGCTGCGCTGGGGTCATCTTGGCGTCCACCGAACATATTGGGCCACTCGTGTACTGGTTCTCTGCCGCCGGAGTTGGTCTGCACGGTCGTGGTCACCCGCTCAGACGACGCGTCCTCCCGCTGTTCGCTTTGGGGACGGGGGTGTCGTCAGGCGGGGCCCTGGCTTACTAGATGAGGGCGCTCGCTCAGCGACCATAGAGTCAGCGCGGCAGTGCGTAGGCGATGAGGTAGTCCCCAAGCTTCGTTTGCAGGATTTTGCTGCCTCCCGCAGCTAGGAGGACGAATTGACGGCCGCTGGCGTCGGACCAGTAGGTGGCCGGGGTCGCCTGGCCGCCGGCCGGGAGCCGCGCGCTCCAGACCTCCTTGCCGTTGGAGATATCGATGGCGCGGAAAGTCTGCTCCTGGGTGGCGGCGATGAAGATCAGGCCCCCGCGCGTGGTAAGTGATCCGCCGATGTTGGGTAGGCCCATGGGGATCCGCAGCATCGTCTTCAGGCCCCAAGGCCCGCTGTCGCGCGCCGTGCCCAACGGCTTGCTCCAGACCAGCTTGCGCGTCTTCAGGTCCACCACAGATAGCCGACCGTAGGGTGGCGCGTTGCACGGTATCCTCAGCGGCGAGAGGAAGCTCGAGATGCTGACCGCGTAGGGCGTGTTGGCCTGGGCGCCGTAGCCGGCCTTCCCCGACGGACTGGGCTTGAGCCCCATCCGATCCGCCTCCGAGCGGGGCAGCAACCTGTAATAGGAGGCGACATTCGTGGAGTTGACCACCATCAGACCGCGCTCCCGGTCCAAGGAAATCCCGCCCCAGTTGACACCGCCATGCCCGGGATAGCGGATATTGGGCGTCAGCCCCGGTGGGGTCATCGGGCCCTCATAGCGGGCCTCGCGGAACTTGATGCGGCACCACAGCTGATCGAGCGGGGTAACGCCCCACATATCGCGCTCGCGCCACAGCGGACCTCGGAAGGCGGGCAGCCCGTCTGAATAGGGCTGGGTGGGCGCCACCCGCTCTCCCGGCGCGATGCCGTCCTGGGGGGCCGGCTTCTCGTTGACGGTGGCCAGTGGCTTGCCGGTCGCGCGATCCAGCATGAAGATCTCGCCGCGCTTAGTGGGCACCAGCAACGCGTGCTGTACGCCGTCCGGGCCGGGCAAGTCAACCAGGGTCGGCTGAGAGGCCACGTCATAGTCCCAGAGGTCATGGTGAGTGGTTTGGAACACCCAGCGCGCATCACCGGTGTTGGGGTTTAGGGCCACCACAGCGCTGGCGTACTTCTCATCGAAGGGACGCCGATACCCGCCGAAGAAGTCGGGCGAGCTGTTGCCGGTCGGGACGTAGACCAGGCCCAGGGCGTCGTCCGCGCTCATCGGGCCCCAGCTGTTGGGGGTGGACAGCGTGTAGGTCTGGCCCGGGGGCGGTTCGCCGTGGTCGTTCGGCCGGCCCATGTCCCAGGCCCAGGCGAACTTCCCGGTAATGGCGTCATAGGCGCGGATGACACCCGATGGCTCACCCCAATACTCGTTATCCCTGACAAAGCCGCCGAGGATGATCTTTCCGCTCACGATCGTGGGTGCGGAGCTGACGTAGTAGTAGCCGGGGGGCGACGGGCCAAGCCCGGTCTGCAATGAGGTTTCCCCATTGACACCGAAGTCCTGGCACCGGGCGCCGGTGTGGGCGTCCAGGGCGATCAGCCGCGCATCGACGGTGTTGGTGATGATCCGCTCGGCGCAGGTCCCGCTCAGGCCGAGCGCGCGGTAATAGGCGACGCCTCGACAGGCGGGCGCCACGAGGCCCGTCATGTTGGCGTGGGCGTTGAACCGCCAGTTGACAGCCCCGGTCTCCGGATTGAGCGACAACACGTCGTTAGAGCCGGTGCAGACGTAGAGCGCCTCGCCCACCTTGAGTGGCGTCACCTCGAGGTTCGTCGAAACGCCGCCCGGCGCGGCGCCCAGGCGCACCCGCCACACCTCCTTAAGCTTGCCGGCATTGCCGGGATTGAGCTGGTCGAGCCCGCTGAACCGCGTACCCGCCATGTCCGCGCCATAGTAGGGCCAGTCGCCCGACGGCGGCCCAGAGGCCGCCGGCCGCGCCGGGGCCAGCGTCACGACGCCCTGCTGGTAGAGCGGGTCAAAGTCCTTCGGGCCCAGAGCGTGCAGCCCCACGCCCACGGCCGCCGCGACGAGCAGGGCGCCGGCGAACGCGTGCCAGCCCGAGGATTTCGCAGGCGCATGGTCCGCTCCGCGGACTCCGCGCGCCAAAAGGGGCAGTCCAAGGATGACCGGGGAGCCGAGGCGCGCGAGCAGGGGCCAGCCGGCAAGCCCGGCCTCCCACAGCGCCCAGGCCACCGTCGCCGCCAGGAGGGCGCCATAGAGCCAGGCGCCGCGCGCGTCCCCGCGCCAGATCATCACGCCCGATACGAGCAGAGCCAGCCCGGCGAGCGCGTAGTATGGAGATCCGCCAAGACTAAGGAGGTAGCCGCCCGCGCCGGCCAGCACCAGGCCTGTGAGCAGCAACACCGATGCATAGAAACGTCGGATCAAAAGCACTTGGCGCCCCCTTCTTTGCTTGATCGATTGTTGTATGACTAACTTCACCGACTCTCGAAAGCCCGGCGCCAAAGCAATCTGCCCCTTCGGCGCTATGTTCAGAGCGCCATGACCTTGATCCAAAATCGATTTGGGTTGGCTCCATCTCTTCAAATTGCATGGGCTTCATCGAGATGCAGAAAGCAGCCACTTGCCAAACACTGAAGCTAGCGTCGCCAGCCAAATTTTCCTTCCAATCCTGGAAGCAAGTATCCCGTTTCGACGCTGTTCCCCTGTGGGTGGATAGCCCATACCACACTGCGCTTTGCGGTCCCGAACTCAGGGTGTGGGTGTAGAGAACTCAAACCCAGAAGCCTGAAGGGCTTCAATGAAATGCTGGTGGGCTTCTGCGCTATCGGCGATTGCGGCGATGTTGACAACGCCGATGTCGATCAGCTTGAAGTCTTCAGGACGGTCGATGATGTCGCCCGACGCTGGGGCGAGCAATCGGACAAGGATCGATCCGCCCTTCAACACGCGCTCTCGCCATTCGGCGCCGCTAGACCACCATGAGGGTAGAGGATTGAATGCGTAAAGGTCCGCTGAGACGGGAGAAAAGCCTAGGGCGGAGGTCCAAAATTCCTCCGTCCGCCGAGGGTCGGAGACGGTTAGGGAGACTGCTCTGATCCCCGCGAGCGTCGCCCCATCCGCTTGGACGGGCTCGGATGCGAGGACGTCGCGCTCCATCAGTTCCACGGGAATGCGGTCCGGATCCTTGACCCAGAGCGATCGGCTTCCGGGCGCGCCCGTGATTTCGAACGGCGTTCCGCTGGATTTCAAACGATTGAGCTGCTGCTCGAACGCGACCACAAAGATGCTGATCGACCCATAGCCCTCATCCCGAGCTGTCCGGGTCGGCGACAAGGGCCGCGGTGATGGCTTCGTGAAATGGAATAGCTCAAGTTGCGTCATCGGATTGCGCCCGACGAGCCACTCCATCCTGCCTTCGCGTTCCGGCACGCGCCACATCGCCAAGTATTCACTGCGGCTCTTCATTGCCTGGCCGCCAGACGCCTCTAGCCCAAGCGCACCGTACCACGCGATGCTTTCGGCGAGGTTCGAAACACTAAGTGCAATTTGATTGATCTGACGTTCCATCATGCACCTCTATCTGCGGCAACGATGAATGGGGACGGCTGGACTGCCATTGGCTGCGCGCCGCGACAGCCAGCAAACTAAGCGCATGCCTAGATCGCCGCGATGCGTGCAGCCCCGGGGAACGCGAACACGGAATCGATCATTTTCGTGCACGGATTGAACCATCCTTCGATGGCAGCAAGATTTGTCATCGCTAATACTTGCATTGCGGTTGAGAACGGCTTGCTTCCCCGCAAGGCAATGTCGACAGAGATCTGCCTCGTCCACCTCATCGATGATGCAGACTTCGACATTCGCTTATGCAACGATTTCTCGAAGCTCCTCGATCGATTGTCCGCTGCGAAAACGACGACGAAGTTCGTCGGGATCGATCACGAACCTGACGGATTTTGCCGAAATCGATCGGATTTGAGAAAGCTGCGATACTCGTTCAAATCCGCGAAGTTGTTTGCAGTCAATTCAACTGTGTTGCCATCCGGATCCGCGTAATAGAAACTCATCGACGGGCCGTGGTTCATTGTCCGCACCGGCCGAATGCTCTGCGCGTCGAGCGCCTCGAAACGGTTGATCAGCGCGTCCATCGTCCCTGCATGGAACTGCATATGATGCAGCCCGGGCGAGTTTTCGTTGCGCGCAGACTGGTGTTGGGAACCTCAAACATGCCCAGTGTCTGGAAATAGGGATAGTCCTCATTCAGCTCGAAGAAGCAAAGCCGCATGCCGGACGCGCGCTGCGATCCATCCTCGAACCGCTCGGCGCCGTCCGGCATGTGTTCGATGCTGGGTTCCAGTCCGAGCACGGCCCGGTACCAAGCGCGCATCTCGACAATGCGCGCGGTCTTTAAAACCGTCTCGCTGATGCGGAGGGAGGGGTGGGTCATGCTTTTGATCTATCAGGAGCGCGTTCTGGCGAACACAGCGCTCGGGTACGATATTGATGTCTGCCGTCCGTGCAGACATCATAGTGACGCAACCAATCGACGCGGGGCGGCCCCCGAGACCAGCAGGTTGGTGATCCGGAGATAATCCGCCCTTTCCCCGAGCATAACCGCCCGCCTACCAGGCGCTGATGGCATGCAATTGCTCCTCGGCAAAGCCTTAGTCCATTGACCACAGAACTCCATTACGGCATTATGGCATACCATTTCGCTTCGAGCGATCGAAAAGAGCTTTATTAGTGGGGCCTGGATGCCGGTATTCAGGCCGAGACCCGACATCGCCGGATAGTGGTGAGTCGCGTCCCCGGCCATAAGAACACGACCGACCCGATACTTATCGGCAATCAGCCGACAACCCAGTGCGAGCGAAATGCCCACCCATGGTGAAGTTCGAACGTAGACACAAGTCATTGAGCCGAATCGAAGGCATCGCCGGTTTATTTACGGCTATGGCGGTTATTGCGACCGCGACCGCCGCAGGCACATCGGCTGGTGGTCCGTTGCGTAGTACCGCCGACGGTGTGTTTTCGCCCGAGCAGGTGGCGCGCGGCAAACTTGCATACCTAGCGAACTGTAGTAGCTGTCATTTGCCCACCCTAACCGGCGCCGAGCGGGCGCCGTCACTGGCGGGAGATGCCTTCCTGCAGCGTTGGCACGGGCTCACGGTTGAAGAGCTTTTTCATCGAATCAAGTTAACTATGCCTCAGACGAAGCCACAGAGTCTCACCGATGATACGTATATCGATATTGTGGCTTATTTGCTCGACGCGAATGGTTTGCCGTCTGGAAGTACCGATCTAACGACAAACCCAGTTACCCTGAAGGCGATCACGATAAGTGATGTGAATTAGGCTGGTTGAGGTCGATCTCAGAAGAGATATTGTGCCATGAGAATAATTGACACGTCGATCGCCTTGAGTTTGACCTTAGTACTGGCGCTAGCGGCAACGCTGGGTGTTGCGGCACCCGACGCGACAAGGCCGGCAGGCAAGGATTGGCCCACGGTCGGGGGAGATCTTGGCAACACGCGTTACTCGAGTCTGTCGCGGATCAATGTTTCGAATATAAAACGGCTTGGGGGCGCATGGCTTAAGGAGTTTGACACACCCACCCGCACGACGCCGGTCGTCGCCGGCGGCCTGCTATATACGAATGATGCCACGACCATTTATGCTCTCAATCCGCAAAGCGGAGCGACTGTCTGGGAATACAAACCCGAAGGCACTACGCCCGCCCGGGGTGGAGTCGCGCTAGGTGAAGGGTATGTGTTCTGCGGCCTGAGCGACACGCACGTGGTTGCCCTTGATCAGAAGACGGGAAAGCTTATCTGGACCGGCTATATCGGCAATGCGGTTCCGGAGATGGCACGCGCGGGTCGACATGTCTACTTCGGCCCCAATTCGCCGACACTCGATCAGAATATAGGAGCCATCGCGAATGCACCGACCTACGTGAATGGAGTCGTGACCAGTGGCGTTACCGGTGGCGATGGTGGGGTACGTGGCAAGATCTCTGGACTCGATGCCAGGACGGGTCGGTTGCTTTGGAACTTCTACGTGATCCCAACGCCTGGCGAGCCAGGTTCAGAGACTTGGCCCGCAGAGAGGGATGCCCTGCAGCGTGGCGGAGGAGCCGTCTGGACGGTAGGGGCCGCGGACCGGGATCTGGGGCTGGTCTTTTATGGCACCGGCAATGCCGTGCCGCAAAATGGAGGTGAAACACGCCCCGGTGATAATTTGTATACGGCATCACTCGTCGCACTCGATGTAAAAACCGGGAAGCTCAAGTGGCACTTTCAGTTGACGCATCACGATCTTTGGGAGATGGATGTTTCAACACCGGTGGTTTTATATCAGGCGCATATAGACGGCAAAGTCCGCAAGGCAATCGCCGTGATGCGGCCGGATGGGTATCTCTTTGTCCTCGATCGCGAGACGGGCAAGCCGCTATTTCCTGTGGAAGAGCGACCCGTCAAGCAGGACATCCGGCAAAGGACCTCGCAGACTCAACCTTTCCCTGTCGGAGCGGAGCGCTTCGGGCCCGAATGCGCGGATCCTGCAACAATACCGGAGGGTTTCATCGGAGGGTGCTATTTTGATCCACTCTATTTTGACCGGCAAAACGTAGAGACACCGAACACTAACGTGCGGCAGGCACCGATGTCTTACGATCCCAAGACCGGTTATTTCTATGTCATGGGTACTGTTTTCCCCCTTTGGTATCGGCGTGTCGAGGATCCTTACAACTTCGTGTTATCGCGTCCGCCAGGCTCAAAGGAGTACGGCATGTATGCGGCCATTGACAGCCGCACCAATAAGATCGTGTGGCAGCAGCACTCCCCCTGGGGACTCGCCACCGGCAGCGGAGCGCTTACGACAGCGGGCGGACTGCTGTTCCATATGCGGGGTGATGGGACTCTGATCGCCAACAACTCGGCGACCGGAGGTGAGTTGTGGCAATTCCAAACCGGGTTTATCGGCACGCCGGGTACCATTAGCCACACAAGCGAAGTGCCGCTTGCGACCTATGAAGCGGGGGGCGAGCAGTATGTCGCCGCACCACTCGGCAGGGGGCTCTGGTCATTCAAGCTTGGCGGCACACTGGCACCGCGAGCGCCGTTGCCGGCGCCGCCGACCATCTTCGGATTCTCCGGGATCGTCGCCCAGATCTCTGACAACGGAGAAATCGCCATCGGCGGCAAGGTTGCCTCGGATATCTTTAATCCCGAGAACGAGCACTATATCGACGAATTTGTATTCGTGCCCACCCGGGCTCGAATCAAGGTAAATCAAAGCCTCAAATGGACGAACTACGGGATCAATGCACGCACGATCGTCTCATCCGACGGATCCTGGACCACAGGCACGATCCAGCCGGGACAGTCCGTCTCGGTGAGCATCGCCAAACCCGGCACGTACACTTATTTCTCCAAAGAGTTCCCCTTCGCGAGAGGCGAACTTATAGTCCGGTAGAAAACTGGAGGTAGGCAGGTAGGAATGTAGCGTGATGCCTCTAGTGTACTGAGCCATTAATTCGTGAACATTTATTTTCCCTCGATGTCCAAGCCTAAATTGGGCTTTCGAGGGGATGCGACGGGACGGCGCAAGGGTAGCGTTGCGTGCGCGGATCGTGCTGGCTTGTCAGGAAGATCGATCCAACCAACGAGAGATTGGGCGGTAGTTGCGCATCACACCGCAGACCGTGGGCAAGTGGCGCGGGCGCTTTCACAGCGTTCGGCTCGAGGGATTGCTCGACGAACCGCCCCCGGCGCGCCGCGCACTATCAGCGATACGGTGGTCGAGCAGGTCATTGCCGAGACCTGCACGAGAAGCCGCGCGCGGCCACGAACTGGAACAGCCGAACGATGGCGAAGAGCAGTGGCTTGTCGCAAAGCGCCGTGGCGCGCCTTTGGTCTGCAGCGGCACCGCGCAGAAACTTTCAAGATCTCCACCGACCTGCAGTTCATTGAGAAGCTGCACGACATCGTGGGGGGTACCTGAAGCCGCCGGATCGCGCGCTGGTGCTGTGCGTGGATGAGAAGAGCCAAATTCAGGCCTTGGATCGCACGCAGCCTAGCCGTTTCCGCAGGCTGAGACGGCAAGGGCGCGCCAGCTTCTTGATCCGGTCGAACCCCATTTGCAGATCCGTCGTGACCCGGGTGGCAATGCTGAACGCATGGCCCGTGCAGCTCTGACCAACAGTGTGCAGGCCGGACTTTCGCTCCGCGACGATCGCGATCGGAACGTCCTTCAACCACTTGCTGGACCGTTATGCGTAGTCACAATGGCTTCGTCGATCTGCCCGGCATTCAGTGCTCGAACGCGAGTTGCGCGGTGACACAGCTCCAGCGGCTGCGCCGACCCCGCCTCAGCACATTTGCCGACCCCAATGCTGTCGCGAACGGTATACGAAGCGCAAGAAGCGTCTGATAATGTGAAATGCGTCTCCTCGCTAGGTTTGTTTCGGATCTCCGCCCCTAAATTTTATATGCACGGCGGAAACAGCCTCTGCGTGCAACCGCGCGGGCGTTTCATTGACTGCACGGCAAGTCGCCGCTCGGTCTGCCGTACGAGACGCCCTGTCTGTGAGGTCAGCGCTTGATCTTCAGGCGGCGCCAGGTAGTCGCGCTTGCCCAGCGGCGCGCCGCGCATCCGCAGGATGTTGTAGGCGGTGGTCGCGTGGAAATAGCAGTTGGGCAGAGCGGACGTCAGCAGGAAATCTTTGGCGACGAACGTAATTGGCTGCCGGACCGCGCAGATCACATCGTTCTCAGCCAGCGCGTCGATTTCAGCCGGCGTGATCTTCTGAAGGCCATCGAGGGCGTCGGCGACTATCTGCTGCAGGACCGCGTAGGCTGACGGCGGGTTGCGGGGCGACGGGGCGAACCGGCCGCTCCGGGCGCCTTCGATGGCGCCCAGCGAATGATGGGCCACTTCCTCCACCTGGAAACCGAAGGGCAGCATGTCCTCGGTTAGGCGGGTCTCGACGATCGATTGCGGGTCAAGGTTGCAGTCCAAACAATGGGCCAGCCCGCGCTCCAGCACGCCGGCGACGCCGCCGAGTGTCTGGATGAAGCAGCCGACGCTGGCATCGTAGAGGGAGATCGTCATGCGTAAACCGTCCCGTAAGACACGTGCGCCGACCTCCTCTTTATCTATCGGTGTCAACTGGCGGTTCAACGCCCACACTAACATGACGAACGTCACTGTCGGCGCCTGCCGCGGAGTCGCCTACTGCCGCGCGCTCGGCATGAGCGGGCCCTGCGCCACTACGTCTGCACCGGCTCTAACGACGTATTGGCCACTCAATCCGGAGACCCATTGACACCGAAGTCCTGGCACCGGGCGCCGGTGTGGGCGCCCAGGGCGATCAACCGCGCATCGACGATGTTGGTGATGATCCGGTCAAGTCGCCCGCGTTGCGCGCGTTGATCTGGACCGGGCGGCTAATCGCGTCCTGCAATGTTCTCGCCGTAGTAGCGCCAGTCATGGGATGAGGTGTCGCCCGCGGTTGGGCCTGTGGCGGGCGCGGCACCAGTATCAGGACGCCCTGTGGGTAGAGCGGGTCAAAGTCCTTCGGGCCCAGAGCGTGCAGCCCCACGCCCACGGCCGCCGCGACGAGCAGGGCGCCGGCGAACGCGTGCCAGCCCGAGGATTTCGCAGGCGCATGGTCCGCTCCGCGGACTCCGCGCGCCAAAAGGGGCAGTCCAAGGATGACCGGGGAGCCGAGGCGCGCGAGCAGGGGCCAGCCGGCAAGCCCGGCCTCCCACAGCGCCCAGGCCACCGTCGCCGCCAGGAGGGCGCCATAGAGCCAGGCGCCGCGCGCGTCCCCGCGCCAGATCATCACGCCCGATACGAGCAGAGACAGCCCGGCGAGCGCGTAGTATGGAGATCCGCCAAGACTAAGGAGGTAGCCGCCCGCGCCGGCCAGCACCAGGCCTGTGAGCAGCAACACCGATGCATAGAAACGTCGGATCAAAAGCACTTGGCGCCCCCTTCTTTGCTTGATCGATTGTGTTCAGAGCGCCATTGAACTCCTTCGATGGCAGCAAGATTTGTCATCGCTAATACTTGCATTGCGGTTGAGAACGGCTTGCTTCCCCGCAAGGCAATGTCGACAGAGATCTGCCTCGTCCACCTCATCGATGATGCAGACTTCGACATTCGCTTATGCAACGATTTCTCGAAGCTCCTCGATCGATTGTCCGCTGCGAAAACGACGACGAAGTTCGTCGGGATCGATCACGAACCCTGACGGATTTTGCCGAAATCGATCGGATTTGAGAAAGCTGCGATACTCGTTCAAATCCGCGAAGTTGTTTGCAGTCAATTCAACTGTGTTGCCATCCGGATCCGCGTAATAGAAACTCATCGACGGGCCGTGGTTCATTGTCCGCACCGGCCGAATGCTCTGCGCGTCGAGCGCCTCGAAACGGTTGATCAGCGCGTCCATCGTCCCTGCATGGAACTGCATATGATGCAGCCCGGGCGAGTTTTCGTTGCGCGCGAGACTGGTGTTGGGAACCTCAAACATGCCCAGTGTCTGGAAATAGGGATAGTCCTCATTCAGCTCGAAGAAGCAAAGCCGCATGCCGGACGCGCGCTGCGATCCATCCTCGAACCGCTCGGCGCCGTCCGGCATGTGTTCGATGCTGGGTTCCAGTTCGAGCACGGCCCGGTACCAAGCGCGCATCTCGACAATGCGCGCGGTCTTCAAAACCGTCTCGCTGATGCGGAGGGAGGGGTGGGTCATGCTTTTGATCTATCAGGAGCGCGTTCTGGCGAACACAGCGCTCGGGTACGATATTGATGTCTGCCGTCCATGCGCAGACATAATAGTGACGCAACCAATCGACGCGGGGCGCGCTAAGGCATTCACTGGCATTCTTCCTTTTTTGCAGGGATGACCGCGTTGCACACCGCAAGCTCTTTTCGATCGCTCGAGGGCGAATGGTATGCCATAATGCCCTAATGAAGATCTTTGGTCAACGGGTGAGCGCCTTGCCGGGGAGAAATTGCATGCCATCGGCGCCTGGTAGGCGGGCGTTATGCTCGGGGAAAGGGGCGGGCCGTTGGGAAGGAATTGTTGTTATGAAGGGCAAATATCATGAACGATGCCGTCCTGCTCGATGAGTTGGCATGCGCGCGCCTGCTGTTGCGGACCGGCGCCTTTTCTGATCGCCACGACATCGACGGATTTCTCTCCTTGTTCGCTGAGGACGGGGTTATCGATCGGATCGGTCAACCCTTTGTAGGCCACGACGCCATTCGCGCTTTCATGGAAGGGCGCCCGCGCGATCGGGTTACGCGCCACCTGCTGTCGCCACCAGTCATCGAAGTCGTCGGGCCAAATGATGCGACCGGCAAGTCGTATTTCTCGCTTTATGATGGGATCGAGGAACCGGATGGCGGAGTCCTGCCGCTAAAGGCGCCTGTGCTCGTCGGTGAATACGACCAAGTCTATCGCCGTAACGATGGGGAATGGAGAATCGCGCTTCATAAAGTGAGCGCCGTGTTCCGCCCGAGAGAGGGAACACGAGCATGAAAGTCGCGAGGATAGGTCGGGATGGCAGCACCGCCGAAGCGATAATCCAGGGCGATCGCGCCTTGGTCATCGGGGGGTGGAGAGCGGATGCCGTCGCGCAGTTCGAACTGGCGGCGCGTGGCGCGGCGGAATTGGCCGCTCTGGCTCAAAATCCATCGGAAGTCGTCGCCCTCGACCGTGTGCGCCTCCTCCCGCCGGCGGGGCCGCTGTCGAAAATCATCTGCCTTGGGGTCAACTATGCAGCCCATGCCTCGGAGATTCGCAGCGACCATCCGGAAAATCCTGCGCTGTTCACCAAGTTTGGGGATGCGCTGGTCGGGCACGCCTCGCCCATCATCCGCCCGCGCGTTTCGGAGCAGTTTGATTATGAGGGCGAAATCGCCGTCGTGATCGGAAAGCAAGGCCGGCACATTTCCCACGGGGACGCGCTCGATCATGTCTTCGGCTACACCATCATGCTCGACGGAAGCGTGCGCGATTACCAGAAGCACTCCGCTTCGGCAGGGAAGAATTTCTGGCGCTCGGGAGCGCTTGGTCCTTGGATCGTCACTGCGGATGAGATTCCTGATCCGGCCAGGCTCAAGCTCGAAACCCGCTTGAACGGCGTCACCGTACAATCGACCACTGCCGGGCTGATGCTCTACGACATACCCACCACAATCGCCTACATCTCGCGCTGGACTCCCTTGGCGCCGGGTGACGTGATTGCGACGGGAACGCCCGGTGGAGTCGGTTCGCGCCGGACGCCGCCGCTCTGGATGCGTCATGACGACCTAGTCGAGGTCGAAGTGTCGAGCATCGGCATGCTTGGCAATCTGGTTGAAGACGAGGGTTAAGGGCGGCCTCATGCTCTGGTCCCGCTTCTTTTTTCTTTTGGTGCGCGATATGCGAGGTGGTGGAATGAGCGGCGCTGCCGCCGCCGAGACAGCGCCTTGCGGCCAGATGCAATCCGTTTGATCAACGATTCGATCAATACGCTCCCTATCACGAAAAGAAGCGGAATCCCATGGAAACAACAGATGTTCTTATCGTCGGCGGCGGCGGCACGGGCCTGACGCTGGCAAGCTTCCTGTACGATGCCGGCGTGAACTTCGTTCTGGTCGAGCGCAACGCCGGCACGTCGACTCTCCCAAAGGCGCATTATCTCAATCCACGCACGATGGAGATCTTCCGCGCGCATCACATGGAAGAGGACATCTTCGCGCAGGGCACGCCGCTTGAAAATCGTTCGGTGACGAAATGGTATACGTCGCTCGGCGGCGACGGTCCAGTCGATCGCAAGGTGATCCACGAAGCGATCATGCGGGTCGGCGACCATGCGAAAACGTCGCCGGTCCCGTCTGCGAACCTGCCGCAAATCCGGCTTGAGCCGATCCTGCGGGCGCTGGCCGAAAAGCGCGCGCCACAGAGCATTCGCTGGCAGCACAAATTCTTGTTGCTCGTGGAAGACGAACATGGGGTCACATCGACGATTGAGCGCCCGGGCGGCGAAAGACTGCTTATACGTTCGCAATATGTGGTCGCGGCGGATGGCGGCCGCACCATCGGCGCGCAACTCGGCGTCGAGATGGAGGGGCTTAAAAAGCTGTCGACCTCGACGAGCATCCATTTCGAAGCTGACCTTTCCGAATATTATCCTGACGATCGGGTCATGCTGAACTTTATCCGCCCGTCGCACCGAGCGGGCGTGACCGCGCTTGTCGCCTTAGGTCCCGACAAATGGGGGCGCTATTCTCCCGAATGGCGGATCGGCATTCCGCCAATGCCCGGCGAGCCCGAAGTGATAGTCGACACCGCGGCCGCCCTAATTCGCGATGTGCTCAAGCTGCCCAATCTTGAGATCAAAGTCCGAGCGGTCGAGACCTGGGCGGTCGGCGGGGTAATTGCTGATAAGTATCGGGTCGGTCGTGTTTTTATGGCCGGGGACGCGGCTCACCGCCATCCGGCGACGACGGGTCTCGGCCTGAATACCGGGATCCAGGACGCCCACAATCTCGCCTGGAAGTTCGCCGCCGTGGTGCACGGGCAGGGGGCTCCCGCGCTGCTCGACAGTTACGAGAGCGAACGCCGGCCGGTGGGTCAGTTCAACGTGGACTGGGCGCTGAACAGCCGCTGGAACCACATGCTTCTCGACGTGATGATTCCTGTCACCACGCCCGGCAGCGAGACTGACCTGCAAACGCGTGAACATGCGGCCGCCGCGTATCAAGCTTTGTTCGCCGACAGCGCCTTGGGCCGAATGCGGCGGCATCGCCTCGATTACGTTTACGCGACGCAACGTCTAGAATACAACGCGACAGACGTTGAAATGGGGTTTGTCTATACCTCAGGCGCGTTCGTTTCCGACGGTTCGCCAGCGCCCGAGCGAGATGATGAGGGGCAGAACTACCGGCCGGTGTCGCGTCCAGGCCACCGCTTGCCTCATGCGTGGCTGGACTATCGCAAGCAGCGCGTCTCAAGCCACGACTTCGTGACTGTCGATGGCGGCTTCGCCTTGCTTGGTGGTCCCAAAGCGCAAAGTTGGGTCGCTGCGGCAAAGAGGGTCGCTGCGGATCTCAGCGTGAAGCTCAAGGCTGTGACCATCGGTTGGGGCGGTGATGTGCTGGACGCAGACGACAGCTGGTGGCGCGTGCGAGGCACAGACGACGATGGCGCACTGCTGGTCCGTCCCGATACGATTGTCGCCTGGCGCTGCCGGGGCCTCTCCGCGGATCCAGAGGCCGAATTGCGTGCCGCGTTGCTAACGTGCCTTGGTCATCACGCCTGACACGCTGCGGGAGAGAACGACATAACCCGTTGAAATTATTAATTAACAGGATGTATTCTTGCCGCTGCTGCGGTGTTATCGTAGGGTTGGATCCACGTTGGAGAAGGAAAGGTTCATCATGGCCACCCGGGCCGCGAGTGTCACGGTGAAACTTCGCGAGATGATCATCTCGCGAGAGCTAGCGCCCGGATCGCGGGTGCCGGAGCGCGATCTGGCCGAGTTGCTGGGCGTGTCGCGCACACCGGTGAGGCTGGCGCTGGGCATGTTGGAAGCGGAGGGCCTAGTCAGCGGTGAGCCCAATTGCGGGTTCGTGGTTCGCCCCTACAGCGTGGACGATGTCTTGTCGGCTTATGATGTTCGGGGGGTGCTAGAAGGTCTTGCGGCTCGAACCGCCGTAGAGCGCGGCATCGGCCGCAGTGCGCTGGATTGCCTGGAGGGCTGCGTCAAAGAGAGCGCGGTGCTAGTGGAAAGTGGGAAGATGGGCGATGAGGAAATGCAGCGGTGGTCCGCGGCTAACGGCCTCTTTCATCGAACGCTTCTCGAGGCGGCCAGCCTTCCGGCGTTAAGCAAGGCGCACGCGTTCATATCACGTATGCCGATGGCTGCCCCGATCGCTATCATGTTCACGAATAACAATCGTGACCTGGCCAAGGCCCACATGGCCAGCGCGCATGCAGATCACTTCTATGTGCTTGATGCAATCAAGCGGGGTGAGGGCTCGCGCGCAGAGTATCTGATGCGCGAGCATGCACAACGGGCGCGCGACAATTTAGGCGTGGAACTGCGTCGAAAGCCTTCGGAGGCTGCCAATGACGAGGTGAAATCGACGAAACGACAGAGGCAGCGGTCAACGCCGATTGAGTCGGCGACCCAACGATGACGCGGATTGGCGAGAACGTCAGTTGCCGTTCCGACACCTCAATGCGTCGCTATCAAGATGGCGGTCGCCAATCACTGATGCTCCAGATCGTTTCGAGTTGCTTCCGGCAAGCCGATGTCCAGCCCAGTGAGCCACTGATTCGGTACATCTTGGCGAAGTAAATCTTTCGCGATGTGGGTCCTCGTCAGAACGTTGGACGCACCTCTTTTTTTCGCGGCGCTACCGACTTGACCGTGACGACCGCCCCGACGCCCGCGTCCTGCAAGGGGAGGAGGCACGAGCGGAAGGCTTTGCCCGTCGACATGTACGGTGCAAGCTCCGCACTCGCAGATCCCACACCCCAAACTTGGTCCCGGTCAAGCCGAGAATTTCCCTGAAGACCCAAAGCAAAGGCATGTCGGCGGGGGCGGCGATGACGTCCTAGACAGTAGACAAGATTATCACTTCGTTTGTCGGATTGGATGTACACAAAGACTCCATCGCGATGGGGGGTGGCGCCGGCAGGTCGCGAACCGCCGCATTTTGTGGGTACCGTGGTGCGGCAATGGTTGCCGTTGTGCAAAGCACTGGGTCGGTTGGGTCGAGCCCGGGAGCTCGAGATCGTGTACGAGGCGGGTCCGTGCGGCTACACGCTGGCCCGACAGCTGCGCTCGCACGGCTATGCCTACGAGGTGATCGCGCCGGCGAAGATTGCGCGCCGGCCGGGGGATCGGATTAAGACCGATCGGCGCGATGCGCTGCTGCTGGCGCGTGCGGCACGGGCTGGGGAGCTGGTCAGCGTGACGATTGCCGACGAGCGCGATGAGGCGCTGCGCGATCTGTCGCGCAGCCGAGAGGATGCGGTGCGGGCGCGGCTCAAGGCACGCCAGCAGCTCAAGGCATTGCTGCTGCGTCATGGGCATCGCTATTACGGGCAAGAGCTCCTGGACCGCGGCGCACGAACGGTATCTGGCAGGAGTGTCTTTTGCACAGCCCGCACAGGAGCACTGGCGCATGCGTCCGGTGGTCGAGGCGCTGATGAGTCTGCGGGGCATCGATCTGATCGCCGCCGTGACGCTGGTGGCGGAGATTGGCGACTTTCACCGCTTCGCCCGAGCGCGCGAGCTGATGGGGTTCCTGGGGGCGGAACACTCCAGCGGCGCCACCGGCCGCCAGGGTGAGATCACCAAGACGGGCAACAGCCACGCCCGGCGCGTGCTGATCGAGGCGGCCTGGAATTACCGCTTCCCGGCCCGGCTGAGCCGCGTCCTGCAAGTGCGTCAGGAAGGTCAACCCAAGGGGGTCCGCGAGATCGCGTGGCGAGCGCAACTGCGCCTCGCCCGGCGCTACCGACACCTCTCGACACGCAAGCTCGCGCTCAACAAGATCTGTGTGGCGATCGCGCGCGAACTCTCGGCCTTCGTCTGGGACATCGCCCGCCAGGTCAAACCGATCGGATGAGTACTCAACGACATTGAGACCCACTGCAAGCGGGAGGTCACAGCGCCCAGCAATCTTCATCACATCGAACCGACAACGTACGGGTCACGCGATGCGAGAACACCGATGAGGGGAATCCTCGACAGAACTATGTGGGCATCTGCGTGATGATCCCTGACACTAGAGCGAGGCAGCCCCGCGACGGACAAATGAAATGCGGTAACCAACCCGCGGATATCAGTATGCCCATCGTCGCTCACCCATGCTCTCGCGTCGCGTGTCCCTTACGCTGCTGATTCTTAAGTTCTTAACATTTGGATCGCGAAAACCCGTGAGAAAGACGCTCGCCCTCTTGACAATGAACAGGCCATATCAGTTCTGGCCATTGATTTTCACCGTCGTCCCGTCCGTCGCGCGGCCCCGGTGCAACGAACTGACCTGCACCTTACCGCCGCATCAGAATTTGTTCTCCAGGGTCACCCCGATTTCCCGAGGATAGGGCACGACGGCCCGGCCCCCATCAATCGTCAGCGGGCCATGATTGGCAGTTGCGTTGTTCAAGAACAACGTCAGCGATTTGGTGGCGTCGCCGACGCCGATCCTTAAATTCAGCAACCCTACATTCGCCGACTCGTCGCCGGTATCCAAATCTACCTGGCCCGACGTCTCCGACGTATCTGGCCATGACCCGTAGATCGTAAGGCAGTCTCGTCAATGGCGTGGTGTATTCGGCGTTGATCGAGCCGGTCACGCGAGACGTGCCCGGCAGCTGCTGTTCGCTGGCCACCCAGGGCAGTGCCGCCGTGATGCCGGGTTTCACGTCATGCAATTCGGTGCTGTTCACGTTGCCGGTCAGGCCAAGTTGCAGGCCTTCGATCGGCGTCCGGTAATTCAAGGTCAGGTCCATGCCACGCCCCTCGACATTGCCTACGCTGATGACGCCGGGGGTGCCGCCGACCGACAGATTAAGCTGAGCCTGCTTCCATTGGAAGTCGTACAAGGACACTTCAGCGTATAGGACCTTTTCGAAATTCCACTTCGCGCCGACTTCATAGTTCCACAGCGAATCGGCCGGAGTCACCGTCCCCGCCGGAATGTTCAAGGCGGAGTACGCAGCAACGATGGCGTGGCTCTGAATGAAGCCGCTACGAAATCCCTCCGCAACGTCGGCATAAATCATGCCGTCATCGGTCGGATGGAAGGCGAGGTTGAATCGGGGCGTGAACTTGTTGTCCGTCCCGGACGTGTGGTCAGACGTTGCCGCTGATGTAGTGCCAATAATGTCCGTCGCCACACCGTCCAGCGTCTGGTTCTCGGTGTAATACCGACCACCGATGGTCGGGATCAGGCGGCCATCCAGCAAGTTAGCCGATAGCTCGCCATAGACTGCGTATTGTTTAGCTGTGGACGTTGAGGTCTGATCTATACCGATAAACGGCTGGACCCCCGGCGTGCCGGAATCGGAGAAATCGTTAAGGATGCCTTGTGTGGAATGCTGGAAGAAGGCGCCGAACACGTAATTGATAAGGTTCGTGCCTTCGGACGAGATGCGGAGCTCTTGGGAAAGCACCTTAGCCGTGGTCGGTTCGACGATAGCGTATTGGCCATTGGGCGGACCCGCGTTGCCGTCGGCGTAGAGCGCGAAGAGTTCGTTCATGTAGTTGGACGCGCTGAGCAGGTTGGCGAAGCCAAGGTCATAGTTGATGTTAGCCATATAAACGGAGTAGTGGACCGGCGTATGACCCTGCGTGTCGTTTGCTTCATAGGTTTGGTAGTTATCCATCCGATTGGTGCTGATGGTGTCAGTATTGTTGCCCCAATAAGCCAGGGTTATTTTCAAATCCTGGGTCGGCTCGAAGAGCAGTTTCGCCCGACCAGAAAGGGCTTCCACCTCATTTCCATTGATCAGTTCCCCACCGTCCCAATTCGGATAGTGAATAAACCCGCCGATATGCTCGTCACTCAGCACCACGCGGAGGCCGAGAACGTCATTAACGAGGGGAATATTCACCATCGCGTCGGTCGCGTAGCTCGCCGAGTTAACGTTGCGGGGAACATTGACATCGTCGATCTGGCCAAGAGTTGCGCGAACGCTGCCGGAATAGTTCTCCAAATCCGGGTTGTTGGTGATAATCTTAATGGTGCCGCCCAGGGAGCCTTGACCGTAAAGCGTCCCCGAGGGACCCCGGATAACTTCGACGCGTTGGGTATCATAAACGTTGGTGGACGGCGCATACGGTATCCCCGGCACGCTGAACGAGAACTCGTCCAGGTAAAAGCCGACTGTGCTGCTGCCCGCGGTCAAGCCGGGGGAGACGCCCCGAATTGAATAGACCTCCGTCCCGGCGGAAATCTCGGCGGGAGAGGTCGCGCCTGGGATCAGCTCCAACGTGGACTTGAGGTCCTCGATGCCGTTTGCGGCCAATTCCTGCGGGGTCAGCGCCTGTACGGCCTGGGGCACGTCTTTCACTTCCTGTTCACGGCGCCCCGCCGTCACGACGATCTCGTCCAAGTTGTTCCCACTTGTGTCTGCAGGCGCTGCGGCGTCCGCAGGCGCTGTTGCGTCCGCAGGCGCCGCCTGGGCAGCGCCAGCTAAAGCGCCGAACAGAAAGGTGACTGTGAACAGCCAAGGATGTTTCGACATTTGAGTTCCCCCCCCCACCCATATAGACCGGGTTGATTCCCGGCTTCACCGCTAGCCGACGACCGATGGATCGTCGCTGCCATGTTATTTTATGGCATGCCATGTTATACATGCGTCAATCAGTATGTGTCAAATTGATTGTAGGACAATTTGTCGAAGCTCACCTTCAACCCGGCCCGGGAACCCCGTTTGCTGGGACGGCTTTCGGAATGTGGCAGGCCCAAGTGAGTGAGCGTTCTTTCGAGGTCGGGTTCCGCAAAATCGGCGCGGACATGCCAGTTGCCGCGCATCAACGACGAGCAGGGATCACGTCCGGCGATCAGCAAAGTAACGAAACGGGATCTTGGGTTCTTGGCCGCTCCACCCCACTGCGATTAGCGCTTAGGATAGTTAACGTATGACAACACCCCCGCAATTTCGACAGATTGGCATGCCATTTCAATGTGGCGTGCCACACTACGCGCCATTGGCCGCGTTCCGTCGCGAAGACCTTTGGCGCGCCGGCGCCGATTTGTTGGCTGCCGGTCGACGACCCACAGCGATGCGCGACGTCCAGTCCTTGCACCTACATTCACTTGGAGCCTGACATGAAGTGGCGCTTTGGTCTTACTGGTCTCCTCGCCGCGTCCTTGCTAGCGGCATGTTGTCTGGGTTTCACTCAAGCCGAGGCACAGGATCGCGCGAGTCCGCTGGCGGCGGGACTGGGCAAGGACTTCGCGTCGAGGTATGAGACGGTGAACGGGACCACGCTTCACTACGTGCGTGGCGGGAAGGGGCCGCCGCTGATCCTGATCCACGGGTTCCCCCAGGACTGGTACGAGTACCACGCCATCATGCCGCGTCTGGCGAAGCAGTTCACGGTCATCGCTATCGATCTGCGGGGCATCGGCGGCTCCACCGCCACGCCGGGCGGCTACGACGCGGCCAACTTGGCCGAGGACGTGCATCAACTCGCTACGAAGCTGAAATTGCACTCGGTCTATGTGGTGGGTCACGACGTTGGCGGCCCGGTCGCCTTTGCCTTTGCACTCCGTTATCCTGATACAGCGCGCGGCGTGATGATCCTCGATGCGGTCCTTCCAGGGATCGCGGGATGGGACGAAATCATGGCCAGCCCATACACCTGGCATATCGGGTTCTTGCAGGCCCCGGGGCTGGCTGAGAAGCTCCTCCCCGGGCGCCAAGCCGCCTTCCTCGGCCGCTTCTACACCATCGGCAAGTTTTCACCGGCCGACGTGGCCCACTACCTGAAAGCCTATGAGACGCCGGAGCAGCTGCATGCGATAGCCGAGATCTACCGAGCCTTTCCCGCCAACGTGGAATTCAACCACGCGCATCTCGGCGCCAATGCGTTGCCTTTGTTCATCGCTTTCGGCGAAAAGTCGCACCAGGCACCGATGGCGCCTAAATTGGCCGCGGGTCTCCGCGACGCAGGATTCAGCCATGTCCAGACCGGCGTGATCCCCGGCGCGAACCATTACGTCGTCCAGGATCAACCGGACGCGGTAGCCGCGCTCATCGAGCAGCAGGCCACGCCTCCATAGGTAAGGACGCCTCCCCATCGGAAAATTCAGTGAGCGACAGAGTTTGTGAAGCAGTGGGCCCTCCGGGCCGACGGCACCAAAGTGCGCTGAGTGCGACGGCGGCTGTGGTGACAATGGGTGATGCGAAGGCCTTCAAGTCGGACCGCGAGTTTGCGGCCTGGCTCGGGTTGGGGCAGCGGCAAACCGGCAGTGGCGGTCGAGTGCGATTACTCGGGATCAGCAAGCGCGGCGATACATAATCTTCGCACGCTCGCGATGGCGAATAAGATGGCACGGACGATCTGGGCACTGGGTACGTGAGTGGACTCATCTAGGGTAAACGCACGAATGATCAACAGTTCAACAGAGGAAGGTACGCTAAAAGGTTGCGCAAGGACTACAACGTGTGATGGGAACAGGTCAGACCCTGACCCGCCAAGCCTAAATGTGAGTCCGAGCTTTCGATCTCTTTGGAGAATATAGAGCGCGGGTCAGCGGAATCCATCAGGGCCCGCAGGCTGCGGCTTGCAAAAAAGGCCGGATATAAGCCTACAGTCTAGTCTGTAGCTCATCACGCAAAGAAATCCCTACAACCGGGAGGCGTCGATATAATCACATGACCGCAATCATCGATGTACACACCCATCTCATGCTTAAATCCTGGGAGCGCGCATATGACCACGCGGGGCTCCCACGGGTCGAGGGCCGGCCCGTCGAGAAAGGTCAGCTTCTGACGAGCTGGGAGCCGAGCCAGTTTGTGGAAATTATGGATCGCAATGGCATACAGGCGATGGTGATGTCCTGGCCGCCGGGTTGTGATGTGTCCCGCGGAACAGCAGCCACTGAGACGGCCCGTGCGATGAACGAGGAGTATGCGGCGATCGTGCGCGGCCATCCGGACAGGTTCGGCGCATTCGCGGTGCTCCCGCTGGGCGATATGGACGCGGCAGTCGCCGAAGTCGCCTACGCACTCGATTATCTTGGCCTGGATGGTATTTGCCTGCCGACGAATTGGGAGGGTCAATACTTCAACGACGAGCGGTTTGTACCGCTCTTCGCAGAGCTTGATCGGCGTCGCGCCTTGATCTTCGTGCACCCCGTGCAGCCAGTTTACCTCGAGCAGTTGAGTCTTCCATACAATACGGCAGTAATGGAATTCATGTTTGACAGTACACGAATGCTGACGAGCCTGGTCTATTCCGGCATACGCAAGCAGTTTCCAAATTTTGAGCTCATCTCGACCCACGCTGGAGGCGCAATGCCTTACCTAGCGGGACGCCTCGCGGCCGTCGCTGGAAGGCTCGGCGTGGGCAATGGCCGCACCATGCCGCCCATTGACGTGCTGGAGGGCCTGAAGTCATTTCATTTCGACCTCTCGGCTTCAACGTCTGACACAACTCTTGGCTCTCTCCTGAATCTTGTTCCGTCGACGCGTCTTATGTTTGGCAGCGACACACCGATCGCGCCCGAGCGCGTTATCCCCGTTGCGAAGGCGGACCTTAGCTCCACGCGCCTGCTCGATGATAGCCAGCGCCTTGATATCTTAAACCGCACCGCTCTGCGGCTATTGCCCCGGCTCTTGGGAGCAATCGCGGCGGCAAAGGGTAGTGCAAAACGCAGCAGTGAGGTGTGAGGCGTGCTTACGCGCGATGCTGGGAATGAACACGGCCGGATGCCTCATAGAGAGATAAACTCAACGAGGATCGCCCGTGTCAGTTCCGTCAGACGATACACGCGCTGCGCTAGTCTGCTAGCTTTAAGACCCCGAAACGGGGCCGCTACTTACGTCCCGATCGCCGGCCTGGGCGAGGATTGGATCATCCATGGTCTGAGATCCTCTCCAGGACAAGCGCCGCGCCTTGGTTGACCCCGATCCACTACAGCCGCCGAGGATGATCTTTCCGCTCACGATCGTGGGTGCGGAGCTGACGTAGTAGTAGCCGGGGGGCGACGGGCCAAGCCCGGTCTGCAATGAGGTTTCCCCATTGACACCGAAGTCCTGGCACCGGGCGCCGGTGTGGGCGTCCAGGGCGATCAGCCGCGCATCGACGGTGTTGGTGATGATCCGCTCGGCGCAGGTCCCGCTCAGGCCGAGCGCGCGGTAATAGGCGACGCCTCGACAGGCGGGCGCCACGAGGCCCGTCATGTTGGCGTGGGCGTTGAACCGCCAGTTGACAGCCCCGGTCTCCGGATTGAGCGACAACACGTCGTTAGAGCCGGTGCAGACGTAGAGCGCCTCGCCCACCTTGAGTGGCGTCACCTCGAGGTTCGTCGAAACGCCGCTGCGAGCTTCAGGCGGATGCGCCAGACCTCGGTCAGGTCACCCGCGTTGATCTGGTTCAGGTGGCTGGATCGCATTCCCGCCATGGCCTCGCCGTAGTAGCGCCCGTCACGGGATGAACTGTCGCTCGCGGCCGCGCCCTGCCACGGACCTAGCGGCGGGCGCGGCCGCCAGCGTCACACGTCCCTGGGTATTGCAGCGGCTCAACGTCTTTTCTTTGGCCCGAGCCGGTGCAAGGCTGATCCCACCAACCGCCGCCGGCTGCCCGAGACGGACGGCGATCCGCACCAAACTTGGCAATATGGTACGATGGCATGCCATCTTAACGAGACGATCCTTCGACCGTGGCTAACGATCAAGCTTGGAGCAAGCCATTTCAAGATGGCGTGACGCAACAGCCACTGGCCACTTCGCGTCGGGATAACCTCTTGCACAGCGGCGCTGATGTGTCGGCTTCGGTGTACTACCCCACCGCGATGCGCGAGGTCCCGTACTTACGCATGCATTCACTTGGAGCCTGACATGAAGTGGCGCTTTGGTTTTACTGGTCTCCTCGCCGCGTCCGTGCTGGCGGGCTGTTCCGTCGGTTTCACTTCAGCCGAGGCGCAGGATCGTGGGGCGGCACCTCACGACCACCTGGTGGAGCGGGCAGGCGTCCGCATTGAGTATCACATCGAGGGCACGGGCCCCTTGTTGGTCATACTTCCATCCCTGGGGCGCGGCGCTGAGGATTATGACGGCTTCGCGGCATTGATGGTGTCGGCAGGCTATCGGGTCCTGCGGCCAGAACCCCGCGGCTTCGGGATGAGCACCGGGCCGATGAAACTGGCGGATCTCCACCCCCTGGCGGCTGACGTTGCCATGGCAATAGAGGACGCCGGCGGCAAGCACACCAAAGCCTTCGTCATGGGTCATGCATTCGGAAGCTTCGTCGCGCGCCAACTGGCAGCGGACCGCCCGGACCTCGTGCGGGCGCTGATCTTGGCGGCGGGGTCGGCGGGCAAGACTGCGCCGGGCACGGGCGGCTCGCCCGGCGGCTACCAGGCAACGATTGACATTGCCGCCAATCCTGACCTCCCGCAAGCCGAGCGCCTGGTGGCCCTGCAAGCTGCTTTTTTTGCACCCGGCAATGATCCGCATGTCTGGTTGAGCGGCTGGAATCGCGCCGTCTACGAGATGGAAAAGGGGCCGATGGCGGCGCACATTGACGACTGGTTCAACTCGGGGACGGCTCCGATCCTCAACATCCAGGCTGATGACGATGCGATCGCCCGGCTGAGAAACATGACGGTGCTCCAGCAGTACTTGGGCGCCGACCGTGTCACCAACGTCCGGATCCCGCACGCGGGTCACGCCCTTTTCCCCGAACAGCCCACCTTGGTTCGCGATGCCTTGGTCCCCTATCTGAAAGCCCACTGACGCCAACCTCACCACCGGCGATGGCGTGGCCCTCTGCGATGAACTGGCAGGCAGCGCTTCGAGAGCTGAGGCACGATCATGGTTTCCCTCCGAGATCGTCCGGCTCAATCGCCGCCGCCTGCGCATAGCGACGATGGATGTGCAGACAGGATTTTGCCGATCGAAGCCTAAATCGCTTTGACGGAGTTATGATGGCATGCCATCATCATGGCATGCCAAAGGCGCCCTCATCTGCAATGCGGATTGCTTGTCAGACTGCCTAGGCCACATATGGAAGTCGCGCACAGGGGTGTAGGGTGAAAAGGTTCGCGACCGCAGGGGCTTGCCTGATCGCCTATTTCGCCATCGGTGGAACCGCGTCGTTCGGACAAGTGCCATCGCAGGCGGGACCGCCGGTAATGCACCGCCTGACGCAGGAGCAATATCGAAACAGCATCCGCGCGGCGTTCGGCCCCTCCGTCACCGTCGGCGGCCAGTTTGCGCCCGATCCGCGGTCGCATGGCCTCATCGCCGTCGGCGCCGCGGAGGCGACCATAACCGGGTCAATGCTCGAGCGGTATGACCGCATAGCCAAGGGCGTCGCCGCTCAGATTGTCGATGCGCAGCATCGGGACCAGCTGATCCCCTGCAAGCCGGGCTATGCGGCCAAGCGCGACGACGCCTGTGCCCGCAGATTTCTGGACGAGGTCGGCCACCTCCTGTTCCGCCGGCCACTCAGCCCGCCCGAACTGGCGGGGTACGGCGACATGGCCGGGCAGGCGGCGACGGAACTGAACGACTTCTATGGCGGCCTCGGCGTCGCCCTCGCGGAGATGCTGGAGGCCCCGCAGTTCCTATTCTGGAAGGAACAAGCGGAACCGGACGGTCATGTCGGATATCGCCTCACGCCCCAATCTATGGCGTCGCGTCTGAGCTTCCTGCTCTGGGACACGGCTCCGGATCTCCCGCTGCTCGCCGCGGCCGAGCGAGGCAAGCTTAGGACGCCGAAGGGACTGGAACGCCAGGTCGACCGGATGCTCGCATCGCCGCTGCTGGAGAACGGCGTCCGGGCATTCTTCCGTGACATGTTCGGATTCGACGCCTTCGACTTCCTGGCCAAGGACGTGCAGCTCTATCCGGGCTTCACCCGCGAGGCGGCCGTTCAAGCGCAGGAGCAGACGCTGCGAACGGTCGTGGATCACCTGCTCAAGCGCGACGGCGACTACCGGGAGCTGTTCAAGACACGGAAGACATTCCTGACTCCGCTGCTGGCCTCGCTCTATCGAGTGCGTCTGGAGAAGGCTCAGAACGCTGTGGGCGAATGGACCGCCTATGAGTTCCCTGCGGAGATGCCTCAGGCTGGCGTGCTGACGCAACTGAGCTTCCTGGCGCTGTATTCTCACCCTGGTGCTACTTCGCCCACCGAGCGCGGCAAGGCGGTTCGGGAGGTAATGATGTGCCAGCGGGTGCCTGCGCCCCCCGCCAACGTCGATTTCTCCAAGTTCAAGGCTGCGGAGGCTGGAAAACTTACGACCATCCGTGATCGTCTCAAGGCGCACGCCAACAACCCTATCTGCGCCTCCTGCCACCGGCAGACTGACCCGATAGGATTTGCGCTCGAGAACTACGATACCGCCGGCGGCTTCCGCCGCACCGAGAGCGGGCTGGCGATCGACACCAGCGGGAACCTCGGCGCCACGACTTTCCAGGATGCGGACGGCCTGGGCGAGGCGCTGTACCGGGACAAACAGCTGACGCGCTGCGTCGTCCAGCGGGTCTTCTCCTACGCTACGGGTCGAACCCCGTCGGCGGGGGAGAACGCCTGGCTCACGCACGAGGTCGAGCCGCAATTCGCCAAGGACGGGTATCGGATGCGGGCGCTCCTGCGGCGCTTGGCGCTTGACCCGGTCTTCTACGCCGTGTCCGCGGAACCGTAAGCTTCGAAGGCGTAATGACCAGCACGATGGAGGAGATGCAATGGCGGCGAAAACTTCGTGGGAAATACAACGGCGCCGACTGCTGCGCGGGGTTTTCGCGGGATCAGCGGTCACCGTCGGCCTGCCCATCCTGGAATGCCTCCTGAACGTTAACGGGGTCGCGCTGGCCAATGGTGCGCCGCTGCCGACCCGGTTCGCCAACTGGTTCTGGGGGCTTGGCTTTAACCCGGGGCGCTGGGAACCGCAGAAAGCCGGATCCCTGGCCGATCAGTCGCTAGGGCCTGACCTCGCTGCACTCGAGCCGGTCAAGGACAAGATCAACATTTTCTCCAAGCTGACGGTGCCGCTCGATGGGCGGCCAAATCTGCCGCACTACTCCGGCTGGATGACGCAGCTGACCGGCTCATCTCCGCCCAGCGAGGCCATGAGTTTGCCGACCGTGGACACCATGATCGCCGACGCGATCAGCAGCAATCGGCGGTTCCGCTCGCTCGTCGTCTCCTGCTCCGGCGATCCGCGCGATTCGGTTTCCTATCGCGCCGCCGGCGCGCAGGAGCCTGCCGATGTCTCCCCCCTGGCGCTGTACCAGCGGATTTTCGGACCCGGCTTCACCGACCCCAACGGGGCAAACTTCAAGCCCGACCCGCGGCTTCTGGCCCAGCACAGCGCTCTCAGCTTCGTCAAGGAGCAGCGGGACGCGATGGCGCGGGGGCTGGGCAAATCCGATCTCAGGCGTCTCGACGAGTATTATACGTCACTGCGTCAGCTTGAGGAGCAGATCGCGCTGCAACTGGAGAAGCCTGCGCCCCTCGAAGCCTGCACTTTGCCGGCGAAGCCTGAGGAGACCAAACCCGGCGCCGAGCTCGAAACTTCACTACGGACCAACGCCTTGATGGCGGGGCTGCTCGCCCACGCGCTCGCCTGCGATCAGACCCGCGCGATCAGCATGACCTTCTCGGCGCCATCCTCGACATTGCTGCTGCCGGGCGAACCGAACACCCACCACGGACTTTCCCATTTTGAGCCGGTGGACTCTGCCCTCGGCTATCAGAAGAAGTTCACATACATCAGCACCCGCAGCATCGAGGGACTGAAAACGCTCATCGATACGCTGGCGAGCTTCAAGGAGGGCGACACCACGCTTCTCGACCGAACCTTGCTGCTGGCGACGACCGACGTCGGCCGAGCCCTTACGCATGGTCTTGAGAACATCCCGGTGATAACGGCGGGCCTCGCCAACGGCACCATGAAGACCGGACGTCACGTCGAACTCGCAGGCGACACGCCGGCGAGGGTCATGCTGACCGTCATGCAGGGATTGAAGATGCCGGTCGGCACCTTCGGCACCGAGTCCAACCAAACCAGCCGGGTGGTGTCCGAGGTCCTGGCGTGATGCGCCTCACCCACCTGGCTGCGGCTGGCGGAGCCCTTGCTGTGCTGTCGGCAAGCCTGGCTTTTCCGGTCCCGGCCGCGGCAGGCGATGAGCCGACCAGCGACTTGCCGGCGGGGATTCTCCTGACTGAGGTCCAGGCCGGCCCGGACGCGAAAGTGGTTTTCGCCGACAGTGCCCGCAAGCCCCTCTATGTGTCGGCAAAAGACACCACCGCCGGCAAGTCTTCATGCGTCGCCGAGTGCCTCAAGCGCTGGAGTCCGGCGCTTGCTCCCCGCAACGCCCGTGCGATGAGCGACTGGTCGCTAATGCGGCGGGCGGACGGTTCCCGCCAATGGGCGTATCGTGGCAAGCCGCTCTATTCCTTCGTCGGCGAACCGAGGCCTGCCGACACGCCTGTGGGTGAGGCGCGCTTCTTCCAATTCCTACCGCACCCGGCCGGCCAAGGTCTGGACGGCGCCTGGAGCGTGGCCGAGGCCAGTCCGGCAAAGTGGTACCGACTGCCGCTGGGGCTCGGAGCCGCCGAAACTCCGGCCGCCCCGGGCTACGTGCTGGTGACAGCAGAGGGACAGCCGCTGTATGCCTTCACCGGCCAGCCTCGAGACGAGCGCAGGCTGCAGGACGGCTGGCGGCCCTATCTCGCCGGCATGCTGGAGCTGCCGATCGGGCGCGACTACACCATCCGGACGCGCCCGGACGGCGCTCGCCAGTGGGCCTATAGAGGCGCGCTCCTCTATAGCTTCGAGGGCGACATCCAGCCGGGCGATCTCAACGGCAAGGATATCGCACGGCAAATGACCCCGGTCGTGCTCCTGCATTACTTCCTGCCCAAGGAAGTGGCGTTGGAGAAGGACCAGAAGCGGGGGGGCCTGCTCATGGACTCGAGCACAGGCCACACCTTGTACATCCGCGATCGGGAGCACTATGCGTTGGTGTCCGACGATCTGCGCGGAACCCGTGTCAGCCCGGTGGCGGGCGAAGCTATCGGCCTGTCGGGCTGCGACGCCGCGTGCGAGCGCACCTGGCGGCCGGTGCGAGCGCCCGCCGACGCGCAGCCGAACGGTTATTGGACGGTGCTCGCGCGGCCGGACGGGTCGAAGCAATGGGCTTACCGCGGCTATGCACTTTACTCGAAGCAGGACGAGCCTCCGGGCGTGACCTTCGGCCAGGAGACCTGGACTTTCAATGTCGACGACGGCAACACCAAGCCGGTGGTAGACGAGCACGGCCTCGCGCTGTTCTGGCGCGTAGCCGCGCTCTAGCAGGAGCTGGATCCGATCGATGAATGATGTGGGGCGCCTATGCCGAGGAAACGACGGACGCAATGGCTTGGGCTCGCTGCAACCGCCACGCTGCTGTTCGGCGCCGCACGTGCCGCCGACGCCGCGGAAACGCGGACCTACGTCGTCAGCATGCTGACGACGGCCATGAACTCCACCGACGGAGACTGTCCGAAGGGCCTGAACCCGGATCCGAGGGAACTTTTTCGCCATATCCTGCAGCAGCGCGGGCTGCCTTCAGCCCAGATCGAGACCATCCTCGCCGGTGACTGGCAGTCTCAGTTCAGTAAGTGGGCGAGCGACCGCGGCGTCATCGACGGTAAGCCGGCCAACGTCTACGTTCACCCGCTGTCGGTGCCCGATCCCGGGATAAGCATCATGGAGGGCAAGTCCGGCGTGGGCTTCAACCTCGACGGCCGCGACACTCCCGAAGACTTCGTCGACCCGATTACCCACGAAAAAGGGGTCGACAACCAGCTCTCGCGGGTCCTCGGCTGCTTCGACCGCCTTCGAGGCACTCCGGAACACGGACCGGTTGGCGGGGTGCTCTTCTGGCAGTCGGTGCGTGACGGAATGCCCGCGTGGCTGATCCAGGTCTCCGGCATCGATGACGAACAGAATGACGGGAACGTGGAGGTCCGGATCTTGCGCGCCACCGAGAGCGTGAAGCTCAATGTCGCCGGCGACGTGCAGGCGTACCTGACCTTCACCGTCGACCGCGATCCCCGGCTGCAGAACAACGTCTTCCGTGGAAGCATCAAGGACGGTACCTTCGTTTCGGCCCAGCCGATCAAGTTCTTCATGCTCGCCGACTCATTCGTGCAGCCGGAATTCGATCTGGACAAGGCGCGCTTGCGGTTGACCTTCAGCGCCAATGGCTCGGTCACGGCTTATCTGGGCGGCTATGTGCCGTGGATCATGCCGTACATGACCTACGCCCAGTCGGACTACAGAAACGAATTATCGGCCGGCATCAACAGCCCCGGGATCTTTTACGCCCTCAGACGACTCGCCGATGGCGACCCCGATCCGAAGACGGGCGCACGAGACCGGATTTCCGCGACCTACCAGATATCTGCAGTCCCGGCTTTCTTCACCACCGATGACCCCGTGGCCGAGCACAGCAAGGTGGCCAGTTCGGTGCCGCGGTAACAGATCACGAGTTAGAAATGGTTGGATCGAAAGACCACGACTGTCATGCGATGCGGACCGGAGTACGGCCCGCGCGCGGCGTGGTCGCAAACTGCCGGGGCCCTTGGTCTCTTGTTGGCTGCCACCAGTCTTTTGCCCGAAGCGAACGCCCAAGGCGCAGAGCCGCCGCCGCACAGCCGACGGGCTTTGCGAAGTGCGCGGACTGGGGTCGACTTGGCCAATGTGAAGATGTTGATGAACCCGTTCGACGAGATCCTTGTGGAGGAGGCCCTGCGCCTGCGCGAAATGGGCTGACCAGCGAGGTGGTGGCGGTGTGATCGGGCCGGTCAAGGTGCAGGACACCCTTCGCACGGCCCTGGCCACGGGGCGGACCGGGTGACTTAGGACTCAGTCGGCTTGGCCGCGCGGCGGTGCTGAGTCGCGCATTGGAAGGAGGGACACGATGAGCTTAAACCGTAGAAATTTCGCCCTGGCAGGCATCGCTCTAGGGGCAATGTTTACCGCGGCGAGACGCGCAGCCGGCCAATCGAAGACTTGGACGGTGAACATCGACGAGAGTAACGCAGCCTTCGATCCGCCCACACTAACCATCAAGGCGGGAGACGTCATTCAGTGGACGAACCCCTCGGTCATCGTCCACACGGTCGATTTCGACCCTGCCGCCGCCTTGACGGCGGGCGACGTCGCTCTGCCAACTGGGATTGCGCCGTTTTCGTCTGGCGATCTGCAACAGGACGCCACATTCAGCCATAAGTTCACTGGCAGAGGAACGTACAAATACGTCTGCAAGTACCATGAGGCGATGGGTATGAAGGGCACAGTGATAGTGACCTAATTCCGGCCGGCTGTGGTTTGGCGCGGATAGATCGCACCGGTTGTTCGGTAGCTTTTTTTTCGAAAACCGCGTCGAGCGGGAATTTGGACATGTCCAGCTTGAAGCTCGGCCAATGACCGAGCGAGATCTTGCCGTGGCTATGATGGCGTTCGAATTCCTTTGTCCGAATCCCCGCCATATGATCGGTCAGCGCCTCTTCGCAGGGCCAGCCGCAGGACCGAATGATAGCGAACTATGCTTTCGGTACCGACCATATCGACCTAGCAGTGGAGCCTCGACAGGTTGTCCCCTGCCCGGTGAGGCCGAGGTGCCTGATGGGGTTGTGATTTATCCCGCCGTAGGTGTTTAGTCCCGCGAATGATGGGTTGGATCGAAGCTGAATCGCTCGGCTTCTTTGGCCAGATTTTGCAGACGTATTCGTAGGGGGAGGCCCTTCAACGTTTTTAGCCGCCGGGCGAAGTTGTAGGCTTTGACGAAGTCCGAGTCGTTCTCGATGCGCTACTTCGCCGGCATCGATCTGGAGGTCGAAGCGGGCGCCCGGTGAGACGGCGGTATGTAAATTTCCCCATCCGCTCGAGAAGAAAAAGCTGGGGAAGAAACTGCTGACGACCGTGAACGGGCACCTTCGTCACACGGGATCAAGATCACGACCGGAACGATCGTCGATGCGACGACTATCGGAGCGCCGAGTTCGACGAAGAATAAAGAGGGCAAACGCGACCCGGAGATGCGTCAGACTGCGAAAGGAAAGCAGTGGTACTTCGGTCTAGGGTGACCAAGCCTACCGTGGACAAAGGGCTGCAATCCGCGCCGGGGCGCCCCCTTGTCAAGGACTTCACCAACCAACGTTACCGCTGGCGTAAGCGCATTGACGAGCCGGTCAGGGCGACCAACCGTCGCAAATCCAGCGTGCGAGCTAAGGTCGAACACGTGGTTGGAGTGACTGGAGGTAACTGCAGCGCTCGGCGAATCAGTTCTCGGTGCGAAGGAGATTGCTGCATGCGTAGGGCGCGTCTCGGCGAAAGATGTCGCGGCCGGACATGCGAGGACGCATATAAGAATGTTCCCGCGGAAATCCGCATCGGCGCAAGTCGTGGACGAAATTGAATCTGCATCTGCGCCTTTATCACAAGTTCTTCAGACCTTCCCGATACGGCAGTGAAGGACACAATCTGCTGCGACCGATGATAACGCATTGGAAGACCTTGCCGGTCGTGCTGGCTCCGCGCATCGCGGGTATTGCGCGCGCCGCCATACTCCTTGTCTGCAGCGCTATCGCCGTAGCCGTCATTACCAAAGTCGTGTAAGCCGGTCAGCTTTTGGGCGGAATCACCTGACCTCGGATTTCGCCTGCCGGATGGGCCTGGGTATGCAAGTTGATGTACCACTCCCCGGCCTTGAACTGTTCCGCCTGCTCCGGTGTGAGTGTGGCATGTCCCTTTATCGGACTGTCGACCGAGTTGCCTTTCTCAGTGAGCCAGATCTGCACCGGGCCGTTCTTGCCCTCCGCCGCCGGTCCGTGGAAATGCGCCATGGTGACGAGTCCCGACAGCCCGCTATATGCGACGGTCCAGCGAATCACACGCGTCTTTGTGTCATAAGCAAGATCAGCTGTTCCCATCCCGGTGGTTTCTACCCCAGGTACCTCCTGCGCGCCCGTGAGCGAGACGGTGAAGGATTCAGATGCGCCCAGGGATAGTGGTGCCCAAAAGGCAATGCCCAGCAAACAGGCTGCCGTGGCGATCAGAAGCCGATCTACAATTTTCATGCGTTCTACTCCTTAATTAATTATGGTATGGACGAAAAATGGACAAAGCCTCTATCAAAAATTTAAGCGAAATTTTCCCCGCCTCCTCTCGACCCATCGCATCTCGGCGGGACCGATGTCTAACATCAAAGGCCGTCGTCTGGCGGACGCTGGTTTGGTATGTTGCGAGATCCATGCATGCCGTACGCCTCCGCTCGATACTGAGTCAGTACGCCACAGTTCATCCCGCGATTGACCTTTCCCTACACATCCCTTGGGTCAGTCGATCCTTGGGAAAAACCGAGCGAGGGTAAAGCTCGGGCAACCCATCGCCGCAAACCGTCACCGCTGCTCCGCGACATTCGCGCGAGTGACTGCCGCGGCATGATGCCGCCAGCTGCTCCGCACGTAGTTGCAGACGGCGGTCACTTGAGCATCGTCCAGGACATCCTTATACGGCTCCATTGTTTCCCAGGAGCCGGATAAAACTCCGGGGGGCGAATGCGGACCGTACAGGATCACGTTGATGAGCGAAGCGGGATTGTCCGCCAGAACGACGGCGCTTCCGGCCAAGGGCGGAGCGCTGAACATGCCGCCTCGGCCGGACGCCAAATGACATTTTTCACAGTGATCTTTGTATGTCACCTGGCCCGCCTGGACTTCCTCCCGGGGGACCTCTTCGCTGTCACGTTCACGCGCCGCCGGTAGGCTTTTGATATAAACGGCCATGGCATGTATATCGTCGGATCTAAGCCTTCTAAGGCTGTTAGCGATAACCTCGTTCATTGGTCCAAAGCTGCCCGCCCGTGGACTAAATCCGGTCTGCAGATACTTGACAAGATCGCTGATCGACCATGCCGCGAGGCCGCTCTTGGCGGACGTGAGATTCACGGCGGACCATGTCCGGATCTTGCCAGGTGCAACCGGAGCCTGGAGGACACCACCCTCGTATGCCTTGTCGGCCTGCTCCGCCATGAAACGGCTGCGCGGCGTATGACATGCCCCGCAATGGGCAAGGCCTTCGACTAAGTAGGCGCCGCGATTCCACTCGCTTGATTGCGTTGTACTAGGGACAAACCGCCCCTCCGTGAAGAACAAGATGTTCCATAATCCCAACATCCAGCGTTGACTGAACAGAAACCCATTCTTCGGCACGATGTAATACGCTGCTTTCACAGTGCGAAGATAGGCATAGATCGCCTCGATGTCGGCATCGCTGACCTTGGTAAACGCCGGATAAGGAAATGCCGGATATAGCCGGCGTTCATCGACCGCAATTCCCTCCCGCATGGCTCGACGAAGATCGCCGGCTGTCCACGAACCAATACCGGTAGCGCGGTCGGAAGTGATGTTGGTTGAATAAATGGTCCCGAACGGCGTCACGAACGGAACGCCGCCGCTCAACGGGGCGGCGCCGGGCAACGTATGGCAACTGTAGCAATTGCCAGCGTCGGCAAGGTATTTTCCCCGCTCAGTCAGCGATTCGCCAGGCTGATTGGCCGGCACTGCTGCCGCGACGGACGACAGAATGAGGGTAGCGACGAATTGAAGGATCAGGGCGAGTAATGGCCTCATGAAAGTCGTCCTGCGACTCGCGGCTCCCTATAGCCGACGATACGCACCCGCCTAGCCCACATTATTCGTGAAGCGGTTTGAAATACTGAAAAACAAAGGCCTCGATCGTGCTAGAAACGCTTTACCACAAGGTTTTCTCGCACAACAAAGGCCTTTGCATGGATGACGATAGCACACGACAAAGTGTTCTGTTTTCGGATTTGGTGGACAAGCCGGTCGTCGCAAAATTTGACCAGGAACATGCCAGTTCCGACGGCGGAGCGATCCTGCTTCAGGCGTGCGATCGGCGACTGGGTCTGACCGAGGCATTGATCGGCGCGATTGATGACCGACGTCAGTCGGGTAAGATCCGCCACGCGATCGGGGATCTGGTGCGCCAGCGGCTGTATGCGATTGCCTGCGGTTATCCGGATGGCAATGATGCGAGCCGTTGGGCAGCGATCCGATCCAGAAGCTGCTGTGTGGTCGCGATCCGGTCAAGGGCGAGGATTTGGCTTCGCAGCCGACGCTCTCGCGCTTTGAGAACTCGGTCGATCGGGCGGATCTGTACCGGATGGGGATCGCGCTCGCCGACGCGGTCATCGAGCGCCATCGCCGGCGCCTGAAGCGCAAGGCCAAGCGGATCACGATCGATCTGGATCCGACGGATGATCCGACGCATGGCGCCCAACAGCTGACGTTCTTCAACGGTCACTACGACACCTGGTGCTATCTGCCGGTGGCCGGGTTCCTGACCTTCAACGAGGAGCCGGAGCAGTATCTGTTCGCCTACGTGCTGCGCCCCGGCAATGTCGGCGCCGCGGTCGGTGCGATCGGGATCCTCTCGCGCCTGTTGCCGCAGCTGCGAGCGGCCTTCCCCCGAGCACGGCTGCGGGTGCGCTTGGACGGCGGCTTTGCCGCGCCGCAGTCTTCGCCTTCCTTGAGCGCGAAGGACTCGAGTACGTCGTCGCGATGGGTAAAAACAAGGTTCTTGAGCGTCGCGCGGCGCGCCTGATGGGCACCGCCCGGCGCCTGTCGCGCGAATCGGGCGAGACCGCGCATCTGTATAGCGAGACCCGCTATGCCGCCGGCACCTGGGATCATCGCCGGCGCGTCATCATCAAGGCCGAGGTCGTCCGTCATCCCGGGCGCAAGCCGAAGAACAATCCGCGCTTCGTGGTCACCAACCTCAAGCAATCGCCACGGCATCTGTATGAAGCGATCTACTGCGCCCGCGCCAACATCGAGAATCGGATCAAAGAACTGCACCATGGCCTGGAAATCGACCGCACCAGTTGCACCCGCTTCCTCGCCAATCAGCTGCGGGGACTGCTGAGCGCCGCCGCCTACGTGCTCTACCAGGAGTTGCGCCTGCGGGCCGCGCGCACCGCCTTCCGATCCGCCCAGGTCAGCACCCTGCGCGAACATCTGATGAAGCTCGGCGCCTGGGTCGAGTCCTCCGTGCGGCGCATCGTGCTGCATCTGCCCGCCTCCTGCATGCACCGCAACGACTGGCAAATCATCGCCCGAAGCCTCGGCGCTGCGCCCGCATAGCGCTGTCGGACTGACACCGCGCTTCGTCGAATTTCGCCTGAGACTCGCGCCGAACTCCCGTGGCCAAAATCCCACGCCAGCGCCGCACCGAGGGCGATAATCCTAGCCGCCGCGTCAGCAGCGCGGCAAAATCACCGCCGCGCATCGACATCACGCCCCGACATCGCGATACTCGCACGCATGACCACGAAAATCAGATCCTTCACGCATAGTGTGGGCTAGGCCGAGAAACTCGGACCGAGGTAACTACTTCTTCTTCTCATTGCGATATATCTCGTGGCAGCTTTTGCAGCTGAGCGCATCCACGAGCTTGGCCTCAAGCGTATCATTGTAGCCCTTAGCCTTCGCCATCGCGGCCGCCTCCTCGGTACCCTTTGCAAACTGGTTCATGCGCTTCGAGAAGTCGGCCCAATTGCTCCACACTTCGGCCTTCGCCTCGCCGCCGGGCACCCTCGGCTCGAATGCTTTGAGAGCCATCTGGGCAGTCAACGCAATCTCCTGAACGTGTGCCACGGCATTGTCAGGGGGGACTACCGTAGACAGGATCATACCCAGCGCACCCGCCTGCTCACTCAATATGTTCATGATGTGCTCGCGGTAGTCGATCACGTCCTGATCACTGGCGCTGACGAGAGCCGGCATGAACACTGTGACCAATGCAATCTGTGCGGCGATTCTGCGCTTGCGCATGTGAAGAAATCCTTACGTCGATCAGGTTGAGGAGCATTGAATCTATCCGACCGCTGTGCCATCAGTCGAACCATCCCGGGCCGTCACTTGTTCTCCACTTGATAGATGTCGTGACAGCTCTTGCATGTGAGCGCATCCTTCGCTTTCGGCGCAACCGCAGCGACACCACCAGCGCTCGCCATTTTCGCAAGCTCCGCCGTCGCGGATGTGAGCCCGTCCAGACGCTTGGAAAAATCGGGCCACTGAGTCCACGTGACTGGCTTGGATTCTCCGCCAGGGACGTTCGGCTCGAAAGCTGTCTTGGCAGTCGCCGCAGTAATGGAAAGAACTTCGAGAAGAGTCGAGAGATTATCCGCAGGTGCCTTTTGCTGCAAGATCTGATCGATCGCCGCCGCGACATTTCCCATCGTCTTCATGATATGTACGCGATAATCGATGACGTTCTCATCATCCGCCTGCAAAACCGCCGGCCATGTCGCGGCGATAAAAAAGCCGCACATCCCCACCAAGCGGACGCACCGTCGCACATTGAGATTGTACATTGCGTGTTCGTTCTCTCTAAAGGTGAGCTAACTTGAAAAGTTGCGTTGCGCATTGGTCTGGCAGGCTGCTGAAAAAGGCTTGATCTTGCCCGTATTTGTGCTATGCAAGAGTAGCTGTGTTGAACGCGAGATGCATTGATGCGTGGTCATGTAGATTCTCAAGCGCACATGTTTAGTTACTTCTCGCCCGAGCAGCGAGTGCCCGCCAAGCATCCGCTGCGCTCGATCAAAGCGTACACGGATTCGGCGCTGAAGCAGATTCGTCCGGTGTTGGATGGGATTTACAGTCAGATTGGCCGTCCCTCGATTCCGCCGGAGCGCTTGCTTAAGGCGCAACTGCTGATCGCACTGTACTCGGTGCGCAGCGACCGGCTGTTTTGCGAGACTCTGGATTACAACATTCTGTTTCGCTGGTTCCTCGACATGGGTCTTGAGGAGCCCTCCTTCGATGCTTCCACGTTCAGCAAGAACCGTGAGCGACTGGCCAGTGAAGAGGTAGCGCTGAGGTTCTTTGATGCGGTGGTGCGCGAAGCGCGTGCCTTGGAACTGCTCTCGGATGAGCACTTCAGTGTCGATGGCACGCTGATTGAAGCCTGGGCCTCGATGAAGTCGTTTCGACCCAAGGATGGCGGTGGTTCGGGGCCTGATGCCGGCGGGGACCGGGACTTCAAGGGCGAGCGGCGGCGCAATGACACGCACGCGAGTACTACAGACCCGGAAGCGAAGCTGTTGCGTAAGTCTTTGGGTAAGGAAGCCAAGCTGTGCTTTGCTGGCCACGCGCTGATGGATAATCGGCACGGTCTGATCAGTGACGTGTGCCTCACGCAGTCGGTCGGCGTGACGGAGTCCGAAGCGGCCCTGGCGCTGCTGGCGCGGCAGCGGCGCAAGCGCTAGTATCTCAACACGCAAATAACGAAACATGGATATAACGGTATTGAATTCGACGTGTTTCTCGATCAGCGCCAGCAGGCCGTTGGGCGCGTAGATCGCGCCCAGGAAACGACGCAGCTTCGATCGAGCCACAGCGGTCATACCGTCAGCACCACCTTCCCGACATGCGAGCGTGACTCGAGCCGCGCATGTGCAGAAGCGGCCTTCCCCAGGGGGAAGGTCGAATCCAACTGGGGCCTGATCCGCCCCTGGGCGATGAGCGGCCACACGTGCTTCAAAATCGCGTCGCGGACCCTGCGCTTGTAAGCGATCGGGCGAGGGCGTAGGAGGCTTCCGGACAGTTGCAGGCGTTTGCGCGCCACCGTGTTGAAGTTGATCTCGGCGCTGGAGCCGCGCGCCGCCCCGATCAGGATCATGCGTCCACCCGTAGCGAGCGCATCCACGTCCTTGGGCAGATAGTCTCCGCCGACGATCTCGAGAATCAAATCCACCCCCTTCCCGCCGGTCTCCGCCATGACTACGGCGACGAAGTCCTCGGTTTCGTAATCGATGGCGCGCACGGCCCCGAGATCCTTGCATATGCCGCACTTCTGCGCGCCCCGTGCGGTCGCGAACACCCGGTTCCCGAGGGCAGAGGCGATCTGGATCGCGGTCACCCCGATCCCGCTGGTGCCGCCATTCATGAGGAAGCTCTCGTCGGGTTCCAGGCGACCATCGATGAACACATTGCTCCAGACGGTGAAGCAGGCCTCGGGTAGGGCCGCCGCCTGAACGTAATCGAGGCCTGCGGGAATCGGCAGGCACAAGGCTTGGTGCGCTATTGCAAACTCGGCGTAGCCGCCCCCGCGGAGCAGGGCGCATACCCGGTCGCCCGCACGCGATTCCTCCACGGATGCGCCGACTGCGACGATCTCGCCGGCGACCTCAAGCCCGGGCAGATCGGTCTCGCCCTCGTCAAGCGGATGACTGCCGCGATGAACCTGATGAACGTCGTGACCGTTGACGCCGGCCGCCCGCACCCGAATCAGCACATCCTCAGGGCCTGGCTGGGGCATCGGACGCTGCGTCGACCGCAGCGCGAAATGCCCATCCGCGCCCGCGATCTCCATCGCCTCCATCATTGGCCCGTTCCTTCCGCCAGCTCGCCCTTCGCGCCGTCCGGCAAGTGCTCAAGACTGGAATCCCCGTTGAGCATGGCACGGCGCCAGGCTCGCATCTGGCTGATGCGCGCTGTCTTCAGGATCGTTTCATCGATACGAAGGGGTTGGGGGATCATACTGAGATAACCTCTGAGAGCGCATTTCCATGCTCGCCGCGCTCATTGGCGTCGCCGACGTTCGTCGCTGAGCGGGTTCATTATTAGCCACACCACAGATCGATCGCCGCTTTGACATGGCATGCCATCCTACTCCGTTTAGATATGGCATGCCATCCTATTCCACTTAAGTGTCAAGTTTGGTAGGGTAGTGATATCGGCGACAGAGTCGGAGCAAGGGGCGTCTATTTCAATGGCATGCCGTCGATTGGGCGACAGCGACCTGCTGGTGAGCGCCGTGGGCGTGGGCTGCAACAACTTCGGCGTGCGGATAGACCAGGCGGCCGCGACCGCCGTGGTCGGGGCGGCGCTGGACGCCGGAATCAACTTCTTCGACACCGCCGATATCTACGGCGACTGGAACTCGGAGACCCTGCTGGGCCGCGCCTTGGGGGACCGGCGACATGAGGTTGTGGTTGCTACCAAGTTCGGCAATCGAGCGCCCCCGCCGCCGGCGCCGCCGGGCGGTTCACGGCGCTATGTGATAGGCGCGGTGGAAGCCAGCCTTCGACGGCTGGGGACCGACTATATCGACCTCTACCAGATGCACAACCCGGACCTGGCGACCCCGATCGAGGAAACCCTGGGGGCGCTGGACGACCTGGTGAGCGCGGGCAAGGTCCGCTACGTGGGCCATTCCAACTTCACCGGCGCGCAGATCGCCGAGGCCGACCGGATCGCGCGCGACGGGAGCTTCAGCCGCTTCATCACCGCGCAGAACCATTACAACCTGCTGGAGCGCGAGATCGAGGCCGAGGTCATCCCCGCCTGCGAGCGTTTCGGACTCGGGCTTCTGCCCTACTACCCGCTGGCGTCGGGTCTGCTTACCGGCAAGTACCACCGCGGCGAGCCGCCGGCGGTGGGTACGCGGATGGCACTTCTGGGGCCCGAAGGCGGTCGAGACGCTGAATGAGCGCAACTTCGATCGCTTGGATAGGCTGTCGGCCTACGCCAGGGACCGTTGCCATAGCCTGCTGGATTTGGCCTTCGCCTGGATGCTCGCCCAACCGGTGGTCTCCTCGGTGATCGCCGGCGCGACGCGGGCGGAGCAGGTTCGGGCTAATGTGGCGGCCGCGGCCTGGCGGCTCACGCCCGTCGAGGTCGCCGAGGTCTTGGAACTGGGGGGTAGCCAGTCCTGATAGACTTTACCGACCTGACACGTGTCGATCGATGACCGAAACGATCAGGACCAGTTGCAGCGAACGACCGCTCTGCGGCCGACCGTGACCCCGCGTCAGATCGAATGCCTCATCCGCATTGCGGCGGGCGAGACCTCAGCCGAGATCGCGGCCGCCCTTGGCCTGTCAAAACGGACGATCGACGAGCATGTCCGGGATGCGTGCGGGAATTTGTTGCCCTCACACGCCCGCCATTGAAGATCGAAGTCTGGCCCGCCGGAGAATTTGCACGACGCCAGGAGATTTTTGGGCCCCCCCCACGACCTCGTCTGAATAGCATAGGATCGACGAGGATTCAGCGAGGTGGTCGTCGCCCGCCACCACGATCGGGTTGGCGTAGCGCGTGTCCGACGCGCGGTCGAGGCTTGGGTCGTTTCCATACTTTAGTGAGAAGACACCATCCACCCCCGCACCTGGCGCTTGCGCGATCTGCTGGCTGCTGGCGACGGCGTGGCGCCGAGCTCCTCATTCACCGCCGGTCGTGCGACGACTCCAAGATCGGTCACGTTCGCGCTCGCCCTGGCGAAGGTCTTGTCGAGCGGCGAGCCCTCGATAGCCCGAGACACGACCGCTCGTCTTAAGGGCCGCAGCTGCGTCGCGTTCGGCCTGGATCAGCATCATTCGCACCAGCGCCTGAACAGCGCTGATGAGAGGATTGCACCCGCCCGCCCCCCCCGGAAGCGAGCCGTTGGCTGACTGGGAGCAGTGAACCTCAGGGCATCCGCGTTCTTTGCCTCCGTCCCGATCCTTCCGATGCCCAGGTGGTTCAGCTGGGCCCTCAATGCTGAACCGCCCGTCGGGGCAACGTATAAGCAATGACATAATCGCCGGTCACGCTGGATCGAGGCACGCCGCCAGCCGAGATGACGATGAACTGACGCTTGCTGCGGGGAGAGATGTAGCTCATCGGCGTGGCATCCGCGCCCACTGGCAAGCGGCTTTTCCAGACCTCCCGCCCGGTCGATGAATCGATCGCGCGCAAATAGAAGTCCTGCGTGCCTGCGAAAAAGATCAAGCCGGACTTTGTAACCAGCGACCCGCCGCCGGTCGGCAGTCCGACCGGCATCGGCAGATAGGTCTTCATCTCGAGGGGGCCTCTATCGTACGGCGTGCCCATCGGCACCTGCCACACCACGCGCTTTGTGCCGAGGTCGATGGCAGTCAATGTTCCGTAAGGCGGCGCCTGGCAGGGAACATTGAGCGGCGACATGAAAAAGAGAGACACTGCGGCGAAAGGCGTCCCTGTTTGAGGTAGCAGGCCGCCGCCATGTCCGTCCTCGGACTGCCCCGTCCCGTACAACTGCTTTACTCTGTCCGGGTGATGATCCGCTTCGTCGCGTGGTACGAGGCCGAACTTCTTTCCAATTCGGACATCGTTGACGATGAGATAATCATTACTTTCGTCGATCGCGGCGCTCCCCCAGTTCATCCCGCCCATGGTAGCCGGGAACAACAGCCCCGGCTCGTCAGGATGGGGTGGTGTGAAGTCGCCCTCATATCGAAGCTTTCGGAACGTGATCCGGCACCACAGCTGATCCAGGGGTGACAATCCCCACATGTCGCTCTCTTTGATCCTGGGCGAGGAGATCGTGGGCATGCCCACGGAATAGGGCTGGGTCGGCGACGTGCGGTCGCCGGGCGCCGCGCCTTGGGGAACGGCTTTCTCCTGCACACGTGTAATCGGCGTTCCCGTGCGCCGGTCGAGTACGAAGATCTGGCCGCGCTTGGTCGGTTGGATCAGGGCCGGTATCCGCCCGCCCCGACCATCGGGGATGTCATATAAAGTTGGCTGGGAGGCCACATCGTAATCCCATAGATCGTGATGAGTGGTTTGGAAAACCCAGCGAACCTTGCCTGTCGCGAGTTCGAGAGCCACGACCGACGAGCCATATTTTTCCTCCGCCGGTGTGCGGTAGCCGCCCCAATCATCCGGCGACGGGTTCCCCGTCGGCAGGAAGATGAGCCCGAGCTTTTCGTCGACAGAAGGCGGCGCCCACACATTTGGGGTTCCCCTCGTGTAAACGGCGCCGTTAGACAGCTGGGCGTTGGGATCCCTTGCGTTCCCTAAGTCCCACGCCCATCGAAGATCGCCCGTGGCGGCGTCGAACGCTCTCACCACACCCGAGGGGACGTTGACATCCACCGAGTCGATCACCGCGCCACCGACTACGATCAGGCCACCTGCAACCGTCGGGGCGGAGGTCGGGTACGCCAAATAACTCGCCGGGTAGTGGCCGATCCCGGCCCTGAGATCGACGATTCCCGCCTTGCCGAAATCCTGGATGGGCTTGCCATTGGCGAGATCAAGCTCGATCAGGCGATCATCGACCGTCGTCATCACGACGCGATCAAGATTGGCGGGACGCGCTGACGCGTTCGGCTGTGCGCCGGCTTCGAGTGAGGCCTTGAAATAGCCTACCCCCCGGCATCGCGAGAAAAACGTCGCTTTCGCATGCGGATCATAGGTCCATAGTAATTTGCCGGTCTCGACATCGAGCGCATGTACGATGCTATGGGGGCTACACGTGATGAGTTTGTCACCGATTTGAAGGGGAGTGTCCTCGTCCGCGTCCGCCACGCTTCCGTCCGGGCCATCCCCCGTATGTGTGATCCAGGCGACTTGTAATTGACCGATATTCTGCTTGTTGATCTCGGTAAATGGCGCAAAGCGCCGGCCTTCATTGGTCCTGCCGTAAGCTGTCCAGTCGCCCGCGTCAGCCGCCGCTCCGACAGACGCAGTCGTGGAACGAGGCTCGCCGTAGATCGCGCTATGCGGATACATCGCGGCAATGCCGAAGGCGACAAGCAGCAGCGTGATCGTCGCCGCGCCAACAATGCCGACCCGGGCGTGCCCTTGCGAGCGGGTCATAGTGGCCAGGCACAGCAGCACTGGTATCGCCAATACGGTGGGAGCGATCACACGCGGTGCTAGTGGCCAGAAATCAAAGCCCACCTCCGCAACTGCCCATAGCAACGTGACTACATAGATAATGGCGTACAGCCAGACACCCGACGAGCGCTGCCACGCCAGAAGCAGCCCGCTCACGACGAGCCCGACTCCGATGGGCAGGTAATAAGCCGAGCCGCCGAGCCCAATCAGGACGGCACCGCCATAGGCGATCGGTGCACCGACCAGAACAAGGATCACGCCAGTCGCGACCGCCAGCCATGAACGCCGCTTTATCCCGTCAGCTGCGTCAGCCACCCACAACCCCTTCTTCCCGAGTTCACTGTTCTTGCCGCAGCCCAGCAGCCGGTACATCGCACAGCCTACCTGCGCAGCGTGTAGGCAATAACGTAGTCACCCTCTATCTTTGACTGAGCTGAGCCCCCAGCCGAGACCACGATGAACTGACGCTTGCTGCGGGGAGAGATGTAGCTCATCGGCGTGGCGTCCGCGCCTACTGGCAAGCGGCTTTTCCAGATCTCCCGCCCGGTCGATGAATCGATCGCGCGCAAATAGAAGTCCTGCGTGCCTGCGAAAAAGATCAAGCCGGACCTTGTAACCAGCGACCCGCCACTTGTCGGCAGTCCGACCGGCATCGGCAGATGCATTGCCATGCGAAGCGGGCCGATGTCCTGCGTCGTGCCTATCGGAACTTGCCAGGCGATCTTCTTTGTCTTGAGGTCGATCGCCGTCAACGTGCCAAGGGGCGGTGCGGGGCAGGGGACCTCCAGCGGCGACATGAAGTTGTAATAGGTGGCGGCGTAGGGCGTTCCTTTTTGGAGCAGCAGCTTGCCCGCGCCCTGCCACTTGCCGCCGACCCGGGCGCCAAGGCGCCGCAAAGCCTCTTCGCCGTCACGATCTGCCTCTTGACGCTCGATGAGAGCCAAAACCTGTGCCATACGCCCATCATTTACGATGAGATAATCATTACTTTCGTCGATCGCGGCGCTCCCCCAGTTCATCCCGCCCATGGTAGCCGGGAACAACAGCCCCGGCTCGTCAGGATGGGGTGGTGTGAAGTCGCCCTCATATCGAAGCTTTCGGAACGTGATCCGGCACCACAGCTGATCCAGGGGTGACAATCCCCACATGTCGCTCTCTTTGATCCTGGGCGAGGAGATCGTGGGCATGCCCACGGAATAGGGCTGGGTCGGCGACGTGCGGTCGCCGGGCGCCGCGCCTTGGGGAACGGCTTTCTCCTGCACACGTGTAATCGGCGTTCCCGTGCGCCGGTCGAGTACGAAGATCTGGCCGCGCTTGGTCGGTTGGATCAGGGCCGGTATCCGCCCGCCCCGACCATCGGGGATGTCATATAAAGTTGGCTGGGAGGCCACATCGTAATCCCATAGATCGTGATGAGTGGTTTGGAAAACCCAGCGAACCTTGCCTGTCGCGAGTTCGAGAGCCACGACCGACGAGCCATATTTTTCCTCCGCCGGTGTGCGGTAGCCGCCCCAATGATCCGGCGACGGGTTCCCCGTCGGCAGGAAGATGAGCCCGAGCTTTTCGTCGACAGAAGGCGGCGCCCACACATTTGGGGTTCCCCTCGTGTAAACGGCGCCGTTAGACAGCTGGGCGTTGGGATCCCTTGCGTTCCCTAAGTCCCACGCCCATCGAAGATCGCCCGTGGCGGCGTCGAACGCTCTCACCACACCCGAGGGGACGTCGACATCCACCGAGTCGATCACCTCACTGCCAACCACAATTAAATCGCCAGCGACCGTCGGGGCGGAGGTCGGAATGGCGTAACCTGGGGGAACATCGCCAAGGCCGGCCTTGAGATCGACTATGCCCGCGCTCCCGAATCCAGCGCATGTCTTGCCGGTGGCGAGATCAAGCTCGATCAGATGATCATCCACCGTCGTCATCACAATGCGTTCGAGACATAGCGAGGGCACGGTCGTGCCGTGCTCTACGTCCGCCTGGGTCGGGCTCTTGAAATAGCCTACCCCCCGGCACCGCTGAAAACGTGTGGATTTCAGATGCGGATCATAGGTCCATAGTAATTTGCCGGTCTCGACATCGAGCGCATGTACGATGCTATGGGGGCTACACGTGATGAGTTTGTCACCGATTTGAAGGGGAGTGTCCTCGTCCGCGTCCGCCACGCTTCCGTCCGGGCCATCCCCCGTATGTGTGATCCAGGCGACTTGTAATTGACCGATATTCTGCTTGTTGATCTCGGTAAATGGCGCAAAGCGCCGGCCTTCGTTGGTCCTGCCGTAAGCTGTCCAGTCGCCCGCGTCAGCCGCCGCTCTGACAGACGCAGTCGTGGAACGAGGCTCGCCGTAGATCGCGCTATGCGGATACATCGCGGCAATGCCGAAGGCGACAAGCAGCAGCGTGATCGTCGCCGCGCCAACAATGCCGACCCGGGCGTGCCCTTGCGAGCGGGTCATAGTGGCCAGGCACAGCAGCACTGGTATCGCCAATACGGTGGGAGCGATCACACGCGGTGCTAGTGGCCAGAAATCAAAGCCCACCTCCGCAACTGCCCATAGCAACGTGACTACATAGATAATGGCGTACAGCCAGACACCCGACGAGCGCTGCCACGCCAGAAGCAGCCCGCTCACGACGAGCCCGACTCCGATGGGCAGGTAATAAGCCGAGCCGCCGAGCCCAATCAGGACGGCACCGCCATAGGCGATCGGTGCACCGACCAGAACAAGGATCACGCCAGTCGCGATCGCCAGCCATGAACGCCGCTTTATCCCGTCAGCTGCGTCAGCCACGCTCAGCCCTCCCCCTTTTCCGAGTTTATGAGTTGCCCCCGGCCTAGCGGCCGACGGGAGCCGCTCTCCTGCGCATCACCCTTTTTACTGCGGATCGGTATGGTATGCAATATAGCCCATCTAAAGCACCAAAAGGCTCTGAATTAGTAAAAATTAAACAGTTTGGCACGCCATCTAGCCGGTTCTAGTGAGAAGCACACCGGGCCCCGGTGAAAGGTCCCGCCCCCCGTCCCGACGTTCACATGCCAACGGTCGCCGCCAACTAACCTTCGTAGGGGGTGCCTTTGAACCGCCGCAACGTAGATCGCCTGGCCGTTTCCGCGCCGCGCGGGGGCAAATCCTGGACGCATTCCGCGAGCGCGGCGAGATCCGTCTGACTGAGCTTGCTCGTGCTCTGCTGCGATCACGTCACGCATCCCGGTCGGCTCGTTGAAACACTTGTCCTGCCAAGACGCGAGGAAGTCAGCAAGCTCCTGAGGCGTCCAGTCTTCAATTCCATCCGGATGCGGCGCTTTCAAGGAGTCTTTTTGGCGTGGTCAGCAGGAGGAGCACCACGAGAGCCCCGAGGTCGATCCGCTGATGGCAAGACCGGCGGAGCCGGCGAGCCTTCGCGTTGCAACCGCAGCGCTCGGAGTCGTTGGCGGCTGCGGCAACTCAGTTCGCCGTCTGCTTGCGATAGACGTTGTGGCAGGACTTGCAGGTGGCGGCCAGCGTTGAAAAAGCCGGCTTGAATTCCTCGGTTGTGGTCGCGTTGCTGGCGGCCGTTGCGAGCCGCTCCATTTCCGTCAGATCTTCCGGTCCGCAGCGCACTTGGGATCCGCTGCGCTCGTCGGCGGATAGAGGCCGTGGAGCGTGTTGGCGCTGGCCGCCACGCTGCCCATCAAATCCTTCATCTTCGGAGGGTCAAAAGGGAACTTCGGTGACGTGAAACGCGTGGCGGTCTTCATCGCCAGCGCGACGCCTTTCATCGTCGCCTACCGGGCGCCACGACGGCCGGTGTCGTGTTGTTGTCGGCTGCGAAGGCTGGCAAGCCAGCAAGAGACGCTGCGGCTTGAAGAGCAAGAAGACGTACCTTCACAGTTTCCTCCGCGATTAATTGGGCCCGAAATGAACACTGAGATAGTCGCGAATGCGCACGGCGGTGGCGTCGTCCATGTCGGCGCCTCGCGAACGCATATCTTCAATGGTGCCTGCCCACCCGTCGCGGCTCTGATGCAGGCCAGTGACCGTAGTGATGGAATGACACGCCGAGCACGATTTGGCAAAGTCGTCGTGCCCTTCGCCGGGCGGCAAATCCTTAATATCCACCGCCGCGACAGGCTCGACGGCAGCAGGAGCCGCCACCCCAATTTTGAGCGACGGCATGGGTGCCGCGTTCACGTCTACGGTTGGATCCCCAGGTCTGGGCAAAGCGAAAGCAATCAAGGCAGTTTCGGCGGCAGGTGTAGTCGCACCGCTAACTGCCACTACGATGTACTGACGGCCCGATTTGCCGACAAAACTCATCGGCGCGCCCGATGTCGCCGCCGAGAGCCGGACTTCCCATAGCATGGCGCCAGTGCGCGAATCATAAGCGTGAAAAACGGGCTGATCGTATTTGGCGCCGATGAAGGTCGCACCGGTAGCGCCGATAAAGACCAGCCCACCCGCTGTCGCCAGAGAACCGCCTAGATTGATCATGCCGGTGTGCGCCCCTACATCACCGTAGATTTCCGAACTTCCTAGCGGTGTACGCCAGGCGATCTCACCCGTATTTCCATTGACCGCGATCAGCTCGCCCCACGGCGGCTGAACACACGGCATGCCGTTCGGGTCCAGCAGCTTGGTGAAAGCCTGCTGCACCTGGTAGCCGCTGGTTACCACTTCACCAGCCGTTTCCTGCGCTATGGTCACGCCCTTGCTGGATCTGTTGGCTCCAGCGACAGGCACGATGTAATGATATTGGGGCAGGTTATTGGTGTTGGTAAAGATGTACCCTGTTCTGGGATCAATGGAGACACCACCCCACACACCGCCCGCGCCGCCAATATTAGAAGGTATGAATAGAGAGGGTCCGTTTAGCCGCGGCGGCTGAAAGGCTTGGCTGTCTTCGAGGCCGAGCCGATTCCAGAGATCCGTGCAGAAGCGATTGGCTTCAGGCGTGATGGTGGAGATGTCGGCCCGTGTCATCCCCATTTTGGCCAGTGGAATGGGCTTCTTTGGGAAAGGCTGGGTTGGAGATCCCTGCTCGCCGGGAACGGTACTGGGCGGTACCGGTCGCTCCTCAACGCCAAACACCGGTTTTCCGGTGCGTCGGTCCAGGATGAACATCAGGCCCTGCTTGCTCACTTCTACAAGGGCTTTGACGAGTTTTCCCTTCACGACCAAATCGACCAGTGCAGGCGGTGCGGCTATGTCGTAATCGAACAGGTCGTGATGCACCATCTGGAAGTGCCAGCGATACCGGCCAGTCGCGGCGTCCAGTGCTACCACTGAGTCAGCGTAGAGATTATTTCCCGGTCGATCGATTCCGATGTAGCTGTCGGCGGGATTACCGGTAGGAATGAAAACAAGCCCGGTTTCCTCGTCCACCGTGCGCATGCCCCAGGACGAAGGACCTGACCGGTCGCGCCAGCCATCATGCCCCCAAGTTCCAAAATTCTTCTCGCCCGGACGTGGCACTAGGTGAAAGCGCCATACCAGTTTGCCCGTGACAACATCATAAGCACGCGGGTCACCGGAGGGCCCTTTCGATCCAAAATCCAGGATCGAGGGTCCGGTAATGAGGAGATTTTTATATACGGTCGGCGGAGAGGTGAGCATATAATGGACTCCCTCCTCTGCGAACCCTTGGCGCACGTCGATATAGCCGCGAGAGCCGCCAAATGCTGGGATTGGTGTGCCGCTACGCGCGTCTAGCGCGTAGATACGATCTAAGATAGCCATGATGACCCGCGGCCCATGACCGTGATCCCCGGGCCAATAGGCCAGAGCCCGCATCTTGCCATGCAGGCCGGACGAGTATTGCCATAGAAGGCGTCCGGTTTCAGGATCCAGCGCCTCGGCGCCACCCTGCATGTCTTGGACGAACATCACGCCATCGACCACTAGCGGCGTTGCCTGCCATTGACCTTTCTGCGCCAACTCATACTTCCAGACCGGTCTCAGCTGGGCGACGTTAGTGGTGTTGATCTGATCAGCTGGCGCGAAGCGATCAAAACGCAAAGAGTTACCCCAGGTCGTCCAGTTCGTCTGCCCGAAATTGGCAGAACCCCAGGCACATAGGGGCCAGGCACATAAGGGAAAGAGCAGCAGACTAAGTGCTCTGACCATAAGGTCGGTGTAGTTAGTCTTTGTTCCTGATATCAGTGCTTTGCGGCCGCCGCCTGCTGCTTCGCCGCCAGCTCGCGGGCGCCGAAGCGGATGTAGGCATAGATCTGGTTTACTTGGTCGCGGGTGATTCGGCGAACTGGGGCATCCCGTTCTGCAAGAGCGCGCCGTCGTGCACCACGCTCCATAGGCTGTCCGGATGGAAGGCGATCGGCGACTCTCGCAGATCGGGCGCCGGCCCGCCGGTGCCATGTAGCCCAAGGCCGTGGCAGAAGGCGCAGCGCAAGAAGAGCTTCTCGCCGGCGACCACGTCGGCGGGATCGAACTTCAGGGACGGATTGTCCAGCGGCTTCACCGGGGTGAAGCGGGGTCGCGAGAGCGGCAGCACCGCCTTTCCGTCGAGGGCGAAGGTGAGGAGGCGCCTTTGACCCTTGTAGCTCCAGCCGGCGTCCAGGGCCTTGCCCCAGGCGGCGGTCCCACCGCCGTATCCCGCCAGCACGGCGACATACTGCCGGCCGCCAATCGAATAGGTCATCGGCGCGGCGATGATGCCCATACCGGCGTAGAAGCGCCACAACGCTCTTGCCCGTCCGGGCGTCATAGGCCGAGAGATAGCCGTCGCCGGCGCCTTCGAAGACGAGGTCGCCGGCTGTGGCCATGGCCCCCCCGTTCCACATGGTGTCGAGCGGGACCTTCCAGCCGCTTTCTGCCGCACCGGATCCCAGGCGATCAGGGCGCCCTTGCCGTCCAGCGGCATCCGGCGTCGTACGGCGCGGATGCTCATGCCGCTGAAGCCGAGCACGCCCGGCTCGTCGCCGCGTTTGAAGTGCACGCCCAGCTGCATGTAGGGCACGTAGACGAGACCGGTCTGCGGGCTGAACGACATGGGACTGCCAGCTGTGCGCGCCGAGCGGGCTCGGCCAGATGACCACATCGCCCGTCTCGTAGCGGATGTTCGTGCGCCTCGACGGGACGGCCGGTCTTGAGATCGATGTGTCCGCCCAGGTCACCTTGCCGATCTTCTCGGCCGAGATCAGCTTCCCGGTCACCCGGTCCAGCACATAGAAGAAGCCGTTCTTCGGCGCCTGCATCAGCACCTTGCGCGGCTTGCCGTCGATGGTCAGGTCGGCCAGGATCATCTGCTGGGTGGCAGTCGAAGTCCCACGCATCTCGCGGGATTCTCCTGGTAGTGCCAGACGTATTTGCCGGTGTCGGCGTCCAGCGCGACGATCGAGGCGGGGAACAGGTTGTCGCCGCCGCCGGGGCTGCGCATCGCCGGATCGTAGGGCGAGGCGTTGCCGGTGCCGATGTAGATGCGGTTCAAGCTCGCGGATCGTAGGCGATGCTGTCCCAGACCGCGCCGCCGCCGCCGTGCTTCCAGTACTCGCCGTTCCAGGTCTTGCCGCGGCCATCTCCATGGCCGGGTCGCCCGAGTTCTGCCGGCGATCCCGGGCACGGTGTAGAAGCGCCACAGCCTGCTTGCCGGTGGCCGCGTCATAGGCCGTGACGTAGCCGCGCACGCCGAAGTCGGCGCCGCCGTTGCCGATGATCACCTTGCCGTTGAAGACGCGCGGCGCGCCGGTGATGTCTGCTCGGGCGTGTCCGGGTCGACGGTCTCCACGCTCCAGAGACGGCTGCCGGTCTTGGCGTCGAGCGCGATGAGCCGCCCGTCGCGGGCCGCGACATAGATCCGGCCGTCGGCATAGGCCACGCCGCGGTTGGCGCGCGAAGCGCGAAGCCCATCTTGTGCGGGATTGAGCTTCCAGGTCTCGCGGATCGTACTTCCACAGGAGCTTTCCGCTGGCGCCGTCGACGGCATAGACCGTCGCCTGAGCGCCGGTGAAATAGAGCACCCCGTCGACGGCGAGCGGCGTCGCCTCGAGGCTGATCTCCGGCAGGTCCATCGACCAGGCCAGTCCCAACCGACCCACGGTGGCTGTCGAGATCTGGTCCAGGCGGCTGTAGGCGGTCTCGTCGGCGTCGGCGTTATGCGTCAGCCAGTTCTCGGCCGCACCGATCGGCTCGG
>CAWCIE010000016.1:0-52896 GCA_963795475.1 uncultured Gammaproteobacteria bacterium | reverse complement strand
CCAATCCATCGAGGGCTTGCGCTAATCCTTCGAGAGCTGCGCTAATCCTTCGACAGTTGCGCCTGCGGCGATCGCCAGCCGCCCCCGAGCGCCTTGATCAGCAGAACGCTCGCGCTCATGCGGCGCGCCTGGATGTTGACGGCGGAGATCTGGGCCTGCAACGCCGCCGTCTCGGCGGTCGCCACCTCGAGGAACGTGACGATTCCTGCGTCGTAGCGATCCTGCGCCTGCTGCAACGCCGTTCTCGTGGCCTGAACGGCCGCCGCATCGGTGTCGCTCTCCGATTGCAGCTGGCGGAGCGCGGCCAGATTGTCCTCGACGTCCTGGTAGGCGGTAATCACGGCATTGCGATAGTCCGCCACTTGCTCCTCATAGGCCGCCTTCGCCTGGGCCGTCTGCGCCACGAGACGGCCGCCCTCGAAAATCGGCAGCGAGACTTGCGGGCCCACCGACCAGAATCGGCTCGGCCCGTCGAGCAGATTGGACGTTCGCGTGCTCTCGAATCCGCCGGTGGCGCCGAGAGTGAACTGCGGGAAATACGCGGCCCGCGCGACTCCGATCTGCGCGTTCGCGGCGGCCACGCGGCGTTCAGCCTCGGCGATGTCGGGCCTGCGCTCGAGCAGCGTCGAAGGCAGGCCGGGATCTATCGGCGGCGGCGCCGCCTCGATCGGCAGGGCGTTGACGCTCAAGGTGAACGTGGACGGGCTCTCGCCGACCAGCACGGCGATGGCGTGCTCGGCTTGCGCCCGCTGCAAGCGAACATCCGCAGCCTGCGTGAGGGCGTTGTCCAGCTGCGCCTGGGCCTGGGCCACGTCGGCCAGCGCCGCCGCGCCGCCGTCGAAGAGGTGGGTGACCAGGGCGAGAGACTTCTGGTAGTCCTCCACGGTTCGATCGAGCAATTTGATCTCGGCGTCGTCGGCCCGCAGGTTGAAGTAGTCTTCCGCCAGCTGCGCCCGGAGCGACAGCTCGATCGAGGCCAGATCGGCGGCACTTGCCTGGCGGTTGGCTCGGGCGGCCGAGACCTCGTTGCGTACGCGGCCCCACAGGTCGATTTCGTATGAAAAATCCGCCCCGGCCAAGAAATCGTTGACCGTCGCCGGATAGCCGGGCAGCGACTTCGGCGCGTTCTCCGAGAAGCGTTCGCGGGTGGCGTAGGGATCGGCGGTCACCGACGGAAATAAATCGGCACGGGCAATGCGATATTGCGCCCGGGCTTGCTGGAGCCGGGCGAATGCGGCCTTCAACGTCAGATTGGAATCGCGGATCTTGTCCTCGAGCACGCTCAGCTCGGGATCCTCGTACATCGTCCACCAGGCGCCTCGCGGCGCGGCGTCCTGAGGCTGGGCGATCTTCCAATCGCCCGCTTCCTTGTATTGCTCGGGAGCCTTGGCCGTGTCCGGGATCTTGTAGGGAGGTGCGAAGGAGCATCCCGCGGCCGCGGCGCAGGCAAGGGTCGCGACTCTTCGGAACGCGCGTCTCATGAGGCGGGACGGGCGCCGCTCTGACCGGAGGGCGGCGATGCGATGCGCACCTGCATGCCGTCCTCGATGGAGTCCGGCGGATTGACCACGACGGCATCGTCCGGGTCGAGTCCGTGCAGTACCTCGATGGTCTTGCCGAAATCCCGGCCCTGATCGATCTCCTTGAGCTTGATCTTGTGATCGCGGTCGACGACGGCGACCTCGAGATTCTTGCCGCGAAACAGCACGGTGTTGGAGGGCAGCCGCAGCGTCTCCATGCTGGAGGGGAGCTTGAAATGAATCTCGGTATAGGATCCGGGGAAGAGCTGCGCCTCGCGATTGTCCAGCTGCAATTCCACCTGCAGGGTTCGTGCCGTGGGATCGAGAGCGTTGGACGTACGGATGGTATCGGCGGCATAGGTGACGCCCGGGCGTTCCGTGAAGTGCAGCTCCGCCTTGAGCCCGGCGGCGGTGGCCGCCGCATACGCTTCCGGCACCTGCGCGTAAATGCGCAACCGGTGGATGTCGGCCAAACGGAACAATTCGGTTCCCGCGGCCTGTCCGGCGTTGATGAGATAGCCTACGTCGGTATTGCGGGCCGTGATGACGCCGTCGAACGGAGCGACCACCCGTTTGAAGGACTCGAGGTCCTTGAGCCGGGCGACGTTCTGCTCGGCCGAATCCACCGTGGTCTTCTTGGCGGCGGCATCGGCTGCGCGATTGTCCGCGTCCTGTTTGGAGACCGCCTGGGTCTTGAGCAATCCCTGCCAGCGCTGATTGGTGATGACGGATATCGCGAGGTTCGCCTGTGCCGTCGCCAGATCCGCGCGCGCCTGCGCCAGCTCCTTGTCGACCTCCGGGGTCTCGATTTCCGCCAGGAGATCGCCCTTGTGGACCCGGGCGCCGATGTCGGTGCGCCAGCTCTTGAGGTAGCCGCTGGTTCGCGCGTAGATCGGCGATTCGATGTAGGCCTGCACGATGCCGGGCAGGACCAGTTCGTCTCCGGCCCCGCTCAGCTGCGGCTTCGCCGTGACGACGGTCGCGACGGCGTCTTGCAGAGACGACTTGCGCAGTTCGGAGCGCGTCGCAAGGCGGCTGACGATGCCCCACGCGGCGAGAGCCGCGGCAAGGATGCCGACGATGAGGGCGTAGCGGCGTATTCTGCGTCCGAGCTCCTCGCGCCGGGCGGGATCCATGGGCGGATGCGGACTGCGCCGGTCGTGATGGGCCGGTTCGCCGTCCGATCCGTGTGAAGGGTCATCCCGATCAGCCATGAACGCTCTCCGAATTCTCGACGCCGCGCAGCTTACGGCCATGTATCAGGGTGAACACCGTCGGTACGAAGAATAGGGTCGCGATCGTGGCGAAAATCAGTCCTCCGATGACCGCGCGCCCGAGAGGAGCATTTTGTTCCCCGCTCTCACCGAGTCCCAAAGCCATGGGAATCATGCCGATGATCATGGCCGTGGCCGTCATGATGACCGGGCGCAGACGCGTGAAGCCTGCCTCCAGCGCCGCGTCCCTTGCGCTCTTTCCCTCCGTCATCTGTTCCCGGGCGAAGCTGATCACGAGGACGCTGTTCGCCGTGGCGACTCCCATGCACATGATCGCCCCGGTGAGGGCCGGGACGCTGACCGTCGTATGGGTCAGGAACAGCATCCACACAATGCCCGCCAAGGCGGCGGGCAGGGCGGTGATGATGATCAACGGGTCCAGCATCGACTGGAAGTTCACGACGATGAGCATGTAGACCAGGATGATGGCGCCGATCAGGCCGAGAAGCAGCCCGCGGAACGACTGTTGCATGGTCTCGACCTGGCCCTTGAGGTGGATGGTCGACCCCTTGGGCAGGTCCTTCCTGGCCGCATCGATGACCTTGTTGAACTGCGCGGCCACGAATCCCAGGTCGGTGCCCTGCACGTCCCCGTAGATATCGAACGCGACCTGCGAGTTGTAATGGCTGACGACGGCGGGGGCCACGCTGTGGTGCATGGTCGCCACGTTCGAGAGAATTTGCGAGGTGCCGTCGGCGGCCGGAACGCTGCCCGTGGTCTGGCTGAGCGGCGTATTGCCGAGATCGTTCAGCGAGGTCAGACGATATTGCGGCGTTTGCGCGACCACGTTGTACTGCGTACCCGTGTTGGGGTCGATCCAGAAGGACGGAGTCGTCTGAAAGCTTCCCGACAGCGAAATCAGTATATTGGACGCAACGTTCTGCTGGGTGAGGCCGAGAAACTCGGCCTTCGTGCGGTCGACGTCCACATTGATCTGCGGGTAGTCGTACGGCTGTTGAATGTGCAAGTCCACCGCGCCCGCGATGCCGGTGAGCTTCCGCAACAGGGACTTCGTGAACTCGCGATTGGCATCGACATTCGGCCCCACCACCTGCACGTCCAAGGGCGAGGGAAGGCCGAAATTCAAGATCTGGCTGACGATGTCGGCCGGCAGGAATTGGAATTGAGTCGAGGGAAACGAGGCCGCCAGCCGCTTGCGCAGCTCGCGCTGGTAATCGTCCAGAGAATGGTGCTTCTTGGTGAGGTTGATGAAGATGTCGGCATCGCCCGGTCCCACGGGCGCGGAGGTGCTGTAGGCCAGATTGATGCCGCTGTACGGCAAGCCGAGCGTATCCACGATGGAGGTGATCTCGCCGGGCCTCACGGTCTCGCGGATGAGCTTTTCCACCTGATCGCACAGCACCGCCGTCGCCTCGATGCGTGTTCCGGTGCTCGCCCGAAAATGCAGCTTGAGCTGGCCCGCATCGACGGTCGGAAAGAAGTCCTGGCCGAGACCGGGCAACGGACCCAGGGGAAATGCCAGGAGCGCGGACGCCGCCATGGCGATCAGGAAAATGGCCGCGAACGGCAGGCCGCTGTCGATCGCCAGGCTCAGCAGCTCCCGGTAGACGTTCGCGCATGCGCTCGAACGCCGTGCTCGAAGCCCTTCTTGAAAGCGCGCCAGGAGGCCCTTCTGCCGCTCGAGGACGCCTCCTTCTTCTTCAGCCAGAATTTCGCGAGCGTCGGAATCAGGGTCCGCGAGAGGATGTAGGACGCCAGCATCGCAAACACCACCGCCTCCGCCAGGGGAATGAACAGGTACTTGGCGATGCCCGCGAGCTGGAACATCGGGACGAACACGATGCAGATCGACAACGTCGATACCAGGGCGGGAAGGGCGATCTGATGCGCGCCGTCGAGAATCGCCTGCTCCACCTCGGCGCCTTGTTCGAGGTGGTAATTGATGTTCTCGATGGTCACCGTGGCGTCGTCGACCAGGATGCCGACGGCCAGCGCGAGGCCGCCGAGGGTCATGATGTTGATGGTTTCGCCGAGCGCCGCGAGGCAGGCGACCGAGGCGAGAATCGACAGCGGTATGGAGATCGTGATGATCAAGGTGCTGCGCCAGCTGCCCAGGAACAGCAGAATCAACAGCCCGGTCAGGCCCGCGGCGATGATGCCTTCCCGGATCGACGCCGCCGATCGCGGCGCGCACGAACACCGACTGATCGCTCAGCGCCACGAGCTTCAGATCCTTGGGCATGGTGGCTTGCGCGAGGGGCAGCTTCGAGTTGATGCCGTCGATGATGTCGAGCGTCGAGGCGTTGCCGGTCTTCAGCACGTTCATCACGATGGCGCGCTTGCCGTCCACTCGCGCGATGTTGGTCTGCGGCGAATAACCGTCGCGCACATGGGCCACATCGCGGACATAGAGCGACCCCGCCGTTGCGCGCCCTGATCGGCAAGTCGTTCAACTCATCGAGCTTGAGTCGGGCTCGCATTCAGCTTGACGAAGTACTCCTTGGAGTCGATCTTCTCGGTGCCCGCCGGCAGGATCAGGTTCTGGGAGCTGATGGCGCTCACCACGTCGGAGGCCGCCAGGCCGCGCGCCCGCAGCTGCCGGGGATCGAGATCGACCTGCACCTGGCGCTGCTTGCCGCCGTAGGGATACGGGATGGAGGCGCCGGCGACGGTGGCGAGCTGGGTGCGCAGGATGTTGTTGCCGAGGTCGAAGATCTCCTGCTCGGGAATGGTCTCGCTCGACAGCGCCAGCTGCAGATATCGGCACGCTGGAGGCGTTGTACGACAGCACGAACGGCGGCGTGGTGCCGGGCGGAGCCGACTGCAGCTGGGTCTGAGATACCGCGATGATCTGGGCCAACGACAGATCCTGGTCGGCTTCGGGCTGAAAGAAATACTTGACCACGGCCTCGCTGTTGACCGATTGCGATTCCGTATGCTCGACGTCGTTGACGACCGTCTGTGCCGTGCGCTCGGAGAACAGGACGATGCGATTCGCCATTTCCTCGGGCAGGAGGCCGGTATACCGCCAGATCACCGCCGCGATCGGGATCTTGATGTCGGGAAAGATGTCGGTGGGGGTCTTGAGGATCGAATAAACGCCCAGGAACACGATCAGCACGGCCAGCATGATGAACGTATACGGCCGCTGCAGGGCTACTCTAACGATCCACATGGTCCACTCCGGGCCCAGATCCTCGCACGATTACGGGTGTTGCAATCCGATCGCGCTCTCGTGGTCCTTGTCCTACCCGAGTTGGCGGCCCGGCGCGCATGACATCACCTGCGGATGTCCCGAATAATCTTAGCGCACAAAACGATTGTGCAGAAGCGCGGCCCGGCCGCGAACGACTACACACCGTTGAAGGAGAGAACGATGAAAAAAATATGGGCGCTGGCCGTCCTCGTAAGTCCTCTGGCACTCGCGCCGCTCGCGTTCGGCGCGGACGATCCGGATGCGGCTTTCTACAAAAAGGCGACTGAAGGCGGAATCTTCGAGATCGACACCGGAAACCAGGCCGCGAAGGCCTCCAACAGCCAGCAGGTCAAGGATTTCGGTTCAATGCTGGTCACCGATCACACCGCGGCGAACGACAAATTGAAGGGGATTGCCGCGTCGAAGAACATCTCACTGCCGACCACGGCGAGCGTCGGACAGATGGCGCAGAAGGCCAAACTGGACGTGCTCACCGGCGACGCCTACGACAAGTCCTTCATCAACACCCAGATCAAGGCTCACGAGCAGACGATTGCACTGTTCAAGAAGGAAGCGGTGAACGGCGAGGACGCCGACGCCAAGGCCTTCGCCACCGCCACGCTCCCGACGCTAAGGAAACACCTCAAAGAGGCACGCTCCATTGCCTCACAGGCGGGCTACACCAAGTAGATCACAGGCGGGCTACACCCAGTAGCATCCGCCGAATGACAGCGGCGCGCGCCAGAGTTGGCGCGCGCCGGCGGGGACTGTCCCCTTTGGCTCAGCCCGGGCCGCTGGTCTCCCGACGCCTCATCCCCGCGCGCCCGGATCGCGCCGCAGCGCCTGTGCCATGCAGTGGATGCCGCCGCCGGTCTTCGATATTTCGCTCATGTCCACTTCCGCGACCTCGAATCCGTGGGCACGGAGCTGCAGAATCAACGAGCGGCTGGACTTCGGGACGATCGCGCGGTCCCGGCCGAGCGCCATGAAATTGCAACCCAGGTTGATCGTATCCTCGAACGGTACGTCGATGATCTCGTGGCCCTTGGACTTGAGCCAGACGACGATGTCGGGCTCGGTGCAGGCGAGACACACGGCGGTGAGCTTCTTGGCGACCGGCACGACCATCAGATCGATGTGCACGTAGTATTCGTCGAAGAAGGCGAGCCGGGTCTCCCAGCCTTCCTTCTTGAACCAGCCTTCGACCTGGCGCGCGCCTTCTTCCTGGGTGCGGCCGCCGCCGCAGCCGATCAACACGCAGCCGTCCTCGATGACGTTGAAATCGCCGCCCTCGAAGGTACCGGCCGTGACCATGTCATAGATCGGAATGCCCAGGCGTTCGTAGGTGCGGATGGCCGCGAAATTCTCGCCCCGCCGCCACCAGTTGGTCATCGCGGTGATGATGGCGCCGTACGGCGTCATGACGCTCGAATCGCGCGAGTACACCTGCATCGGAAGCTCGGGCTGGGCCTCGTGCCAATGGATCTTCACGCCGAAATGCGCGTACGCGCTCTGCAGTTCCTGGTGCTGCCGCTTGGCGGCCGCTATGTCCGCGGGGTGCTCGCGCAGCGTCTTGCGCGACAGCGAGCTGGTGGCCATGTGCTTCAGGTGGTCCGCGGGGCCGAGCAACACGTCGGTCAGGGCGTCGGTCTCGTTCTTGAATCCCCAGTAGCCGAGGGGCCGTGTGCCGCCGGCAGCCTGCCGGCGCTGAAGCTGGAACGGATCGGTCGCAACGGGAGCCTTGGCGGTAATCATGATTCAACTCCTTTAGGGGTGATCCTTGAAAGAATAGTTCAAGTCCAGGCCGACGGTCCTCGGCCGGCCCACGAAATAAGCGCGGTCGTGTGCCGGACCGGGCGTGGTGGAAACCGAGGTCGCCGCCTCCTGATTGGTGAGATTATTCACGAAGGCATCGACCCGCCAGGAACCCGCGAAACCGAAGCCGGCCCGCGCATTCACCAGTGCGAAGCCGGGGAGATCGGTCGCCGTCGGCGAATGCGGCAGAGCGGTCCAGAAGTCGCTTCGGTAGGAGGCATCGAGACGCGCGTGGAAGTCGCGATTGCCGGAAATCGGCAGCGAGTAGTCGAGCGCAGCCGTGGCTTGCTGCTTCGACACCTCGGGCAGCCGGTCGCCGGACACGCCGATGAGATCCGGAACGATGCCGCGCTGGAAGTTCGAGGTGAGTATGGCATCGGTATAGCTGTACCCGAGCTCCAGTTTGGTGGAATCCAGCAGCACCAGGGTCAATTCCGACTCCGCCCCGCGCGAGCGCGCGGTGTTGCCGTTGGTCACGAAGTCGAACCCGCCGGTGACGGTATACGCCTCGATCTGCGGATCCTTCCAGTCGATATTGTAGAGAGTGAACGTGTAGCTCGAGCCGCGCCCGAAGGAACCCTTGATGCCGATTTCGGTGTTGCGCGCTTCGTCGGGCTTGTACGTGAGCAGGGCCGGCGTCTCGCAGTAGTAGCAATTGCCGATCGGCAGGGCGTTGACGCCGCCGCGGCGGAAGCCCTCCGACCAGGTCACGTAGACCAGGGTGCGCGGCGCGATCTCATAGGAGGTGTTGAACTTGAATATCTGATTGCGAAATCCCTTGGCGTTCGAGTCCGCGGTCAGACCGTTCTCGGCCGTGCCGGACTGGGAGCAGAACGGCCCGCACATGGGCAGGGTCTGCGACCAGGCTCTGATCGTAGTGCTGCCAGAAGACCCGCGCGCCGGCGGTCGCCTGCCACTTGTCGGTGAAGTGGTAGGAGGTCTCGTTGAACAGCGCGAAATCGCTGAACTGTACGTGCCGATCCAGCGTGAAGTTCAGATCGGGATAGGGATTGAGCGAGGGGCGCACGCCTCCCTTGTAGTACTGAATCACGTCGCCGAAGGAAGGATAGGGGCACGTCACCGCGTTGTACGTGGTGCAGCCGGGGGGCTGCCCGGTGCCCGGAAGCTGGCTCCAGCTCGCGAACCCCAGAATCGGCTCGACCTGCGTCAGCGTCTGCGTGCGGTTGTTGTAGTACGCGCCGGCGACCCAATCCCAGGGACCCGAATTCTTCGACACCAGGCGCACTTCCTCGGTGAACGCCTTGTCGGTCGAATTATCGAGGATGGGCGAGAGGATGCGCGGATAGTTTCCGTAATAAGCGGCCAGCGACTCGATCAGCCCGGTCAGATCGTATTGGCTGAACGCGGACTGACTGGTGTACGAGGAAGCCGAGGAAACGGTCGCGAAGCCCGCATCGTAGGAAAGATCGAGCGCGCCCAGATCCGTTTGAAACGAGCCGGGCTGATCCATGTACAGTGTCTGGTCGTAGCGCTCGCCGGGAAGAACCTGCGAATAGCCGCCGGATTGGTCCGTCTGATGCTGATAGCTCAACGTGAGCTTGAATGCGTCCTCCGGCTTCCAGAGCTAGCGCGGCGCGCGCATACCAGGTCTCCGATCGGTCGACGCCGCGCTGCTGGGTGAACACGCCGGGGCTGCTCACGCGGATTCGCGGGATCGGCCAGGACGGGCTGCGCATCCGGTCCGAGCACCGCGACCTTCGAGGCGTCGGTGAATCCGGCGAGCTTCTCGTATCCGCCGGAGGCGCGCAACGCCATCGTGCCGCTGATCGGGAGATTCCCGATGAAGTCGACGGCTTCCGATGGATTCGCGGCGTTCGCCGTGTGCGAGGCCCGGGTCGACACGTCGAATTCCGTGGTCGTCGGATCGGGCTCGTTGTGGATCATGCGCACGGTGCCGCCCACCGAGCCCGAACCGTAGAGCGTGCCCTGGGGTCCGCGGAGCACCTCCACCCGTGCGATGTCCGTCATCTTGAGATTCGCGAACAGCGGGGTTTCGTCGACGTAGGTGGAGACGAGCGGCGCCGCGATTTCCTGGGATTCGGCATTCACGCTGCTGGCGTTCAGCCCGCGGATGGTCAGGGTGTCGTTGATGTTGCTCGCGCGCGGGCCGAGATCCGGCGATACCAGGCCGGGAATCATGTGCGTGAGCCCTTGAAGATCCGTGACCCCCGCCGCGGCGATATCGGCCGCGCCCACCGCCGAAATGTTGTAGGGGATGTCGGAAACGGATTCGTTGCGGCGCGTCGCCGTTACCACGATTTCCCCGATATCGTTCGCGGTGCCGTCGTCCGCGGCGTAGGCCGGAAGGACTTGCAACTGCGCGGCGGCCGCCAGCACGGCGGAGACGGCGACCGCGAGGCGGGTGCGCGCGGCAAGGATGGTGGGCGGCATCGGCCGATTCGGATCAGTCATTCGGCATCCCTCGTTTATAGTCGGGTGCTTCTGCGGGCGCCCCCTAGTGCAGTGTCGGCCGAGTGTGGTTGAGGGCCGGCCCGGTGACGTGCATAATTTTCAATTTTGAGGTGAATATCTCTCACCCCACCAAATCACGGATTCCGCCGCTGCACGCATTGCAGGCGCTGGATGCCTTTGCGCGGCTGGGCACGGTGTGGGAGGCGGCGGAGGATCTCGGCATCACCCGCAGCGCCGTCAGCCACCGCTTGGGCCTGCTCGAATCGGCGCTCGGATTCGAGCTCGCGGCACGCAGCGGCAAGGGAGTGGCGCTCACGCCCCGCGGCAAACGCTATGCCGAGGATGTCCGCAAGTCCCTTGCGCTGCTGGCGGAGGCGCACGAAGAGCGGGCGGGGAAGCCCGTCGAGGGCGAGCTCTGCATTTCCAGCACGCCCGGATTCGCCTCGATGTGGCTGTGCAATCACATCGGCTCCTTTCACGAGCAATACCCCGATCTCACGCTGCAGATCGCCACCGGCAGCGAGCTCGATGAAGCCTCCAACCGGGATGCCGATCTCTACATCGTCTTCGGCGACGGCAATTGGCCGCGCCATACCGTTCAGCATCTGTATGACGTGGAATTCCTGCCGCTGTGCAGCCCGGCGCTCAAGAACATGCACGGAGGATTGACCCAGCCCGCCGACGTGCGGCGCCATCCCCTGCTGCACCTGCGGCAAACGGATGAATGGCGGCAATGGCTGGCGGCAAACGACTGCGACCTGCCCCGGGTCCGGTCGGGCGTGATCTTCTCCGACCTGATGCTGGTGCAGACGGCGGCGATCTCGGGTCAAGGCATCATGATGGGCGACGAGATCACCTGCGCCGGAGCGCTTGCCGCCGGGCAGCTGGTCGCGCCGTTCTCGACCAAGATCAAGGCGCGAGGCGGCTATTACCTGCTGCGCAGCCGGCAGCGGCGGCCGAATCCGGCCATGCAGGCATTCACTCGTTGGCTGAATGCGCTGTTCATGCGCATCGGCACGGAACTTCGGGGCGGAAGATTCTGAAACGCCGAGGCGCGAGGCCGAAATGGCATCGGCGCCGCACCACGGGCGCCGTCAGTGCTTGGCCGCCGGAACCGGCGCGAGCGCCTCGAATCTGAGATCGATGGTCGAGCCCGATTCCTGGTGCGGAATGCAGGTGGTGTTGCTCACGATGTTGCGCGTGGTAAACATCGGCAATACCTGCGATCGGAATTGCTCGACCAGCTCGCAGTCCCCGACGCGCAGGCTCCGAGGGGAGTGTGAGGTGAAGGCGACGGGGCGCCATACACCGTTCACCGGCTTGGTATCCGAGGCCGCATTGCCCTGAGCCGGAGCCAAGGTGGAGAAAGTCAGGTCGGCTCGCGCGAACTTGTCCGGACGGCCGAATCCGGAAGCGCAGGCGCCGGGTTGAGATTTCACGTCCGCTCGGGCACCGGCCGCGAGCAGCAGCGTCCTGAGCTTGTCGGCGAGCCCGTCGCAGGAGTACGTCGAGGTAAAGCCCATGAACTGGAAGGAATACTTGTGGCTTTGCCAGGTACCGGGGGTGCCCGACGCAGCGGTATCGTCGGCCCGGGCGGGATCGAACGACAGCCACGCCCCGGCGATTGCGAGCGAGCAGGCAATCCCGGCCGAGACGGCGAGCGAGTGACGGCGTGCTTTCATGGGTGTATCTCCTATTTTTTGGCCGATTTTTTGGCCGATCCTATGGGCGCAAAGCACCAACGCGAGAATAACGTATCCGCCGGGAAAAGGTTGACTCGGCAGGAGCGCGTGCGCGGGGGCCGGCAATATAAATTTCAAGCTCTTGCTGCCATACTGAGCTATTGAGTTCCCGCACAGCGAGTTCCCTGAAATTGCCGATGAAGACCAATGACGCGAAGGAGGATCGGCGCCAGGCGGCGCTCGACTACCACGAATTCCCGACGCACGGGAAAATCTCGGTCGCTCCCACCAAGCAGCTGACCACTCAAAGCGATCTGGCGCTCGCGTACTCTCCCGGCGTGGCCGCGGCTTGCGAGGCCATCGTCCAGGATCCGCTCTCCGCCTTCCGGTTCACGGCACGAGGGAACCTCGTCGGCGTGGTCACCAACGGGACCGCCGTGCTCGGTCTGGGAGCCATCGGCCCGCTTGCGGCAAAGCCGGTGATGGAAGGCAAGGCGGTGCTGTTCAAGAAATTCGCCGGGATCGACGTGTTCGATATCGAGATCGACCAGCCTGATCCTCACAAGCTGGTCGAAGTCATCGCCTCGCTGGAGCCCACCTTCGGTGCGATCAATCTGGAGGACATCAAGGCGCCGGAGTGTTTCATCGTGGAGCGGGAGCTGCGCCGGCGGATGAACATCCCGGTGTTTCACGATGATCAGCACGGGACCGCCATCACGGTGGGTGCCGCGGTGCTCAACGGACTCGCCGTCTGCGGCAAGGAGATGGGCCGCGTGAAGCTGGTGGTGAGCGGGGCCGGCGCCGCGGCGCTCGCCTGCGTCGACTTGCTGCTCGATCTGGGGCTCAAGCGCGAGAATGTCTGGCTGACCGACCTCGCGGGCGTGGTCTTCGCCGGACGCAAGGAGCTGATGGATCCCGAGAAGGCGAAGTTCGCTCAGCCGACCGCCGCGAGGACGCTGGCCGAGGTCATCGGCGATGCAGACGTGTTCCTGGGACTATCCGCGGGCGGCGTGCTCAGTCAGGACATGGTCCGGCAGATGGCGGCGAAACCTTTGATTCTGGCGCTCGCGAATCCCACTCCGGAAATCCTCCCGCACCTGGCGATGGCCGCGCGGCCGGACGCCGTCATCGCGACCGGCCGCAGCGATTACCCCAACCAGGTGAACAACGTCCTGTGCTTCCCGTTCATTTTCCGCGGCGCGCTCGACGTGGGAGCGACGACCATCACCCGGGAGATGGAGATCGCGGCCGTGCACGCGCTCGCCGATCTGGCGCGGCGCGAGCAGAGCGATATCGTGACCGCCGCCTACGGCGGCGTGGAGGACCTGAGTTTCGGTCCGGGATATCTCATCCCCAAGCCCTTCGATCCGCGCCTCATCGTGAAGATCGCGCCCGCGGTGGCCAAGGCGGCGATGGAGTCGGGCGTTGCGCGCCGGCCGATCGCGGACCTGGACGCTTATGAGGAGCGCCTGCAGCAGTTCGTCTATCACAGCGGCACCTTGATGCAGCCGATTTACGCCGCCGCACGCAAGATCCCCCCGGAACGCAGCCGGATCGTCTACGCGGAAGGCGAGGACGAGCGGGTGCTTCGCGCGGTGCAGGTCGCGGTCGATGAAAAGCTGGCCGTGCCCGTCCTCGTGGGCCGTCCGGCGGTGATCGAGCGGGGCATCAAGCGCCACGGACTTCGAATCCGTATCGGAGAGCATTTGACCGTCGTCAATCCCGAGCGCGACGAGCGATACCGCGAGTACTGGCAGTCCTATCACCGGCTCACCCGCCGCAACGGCGTGACCGCCCAATATGCCAAGCTCGAGATGCGGCGGCGCACGACGCTGATCGCCGCGATGCTCCTGAAGAAAGGGGAGGCCGACGGGCTGATCTGCGGCACCATCTCGACCACGTCGCGGCATCTGAAGTACATCGACCGGGTCATCGGACGGCGTCCCGGCGTGAACGTGTACGGCGCCATGAGCGGCCTCATTCTGCCGGGCCGCCAGGTGTTCCTGGTCGACACGCACGTGAATCTGGATCCGACGGCCGATCAGCTGGCGGAGATCACCCGGCTCGCCGCGGAGCAGCTGCGGGCATTCGGCCTGGCCCCGAAGGTGGCGTTGTTGTCGCATTCGAACTTCGGTTCGAGCGATGCGCCGTCGGCGCTCAAGATGCGTGCGACGCTCGCGTTGCTCGCCGCGCGGGCGCCCGATCTGGAGGTCGACGGCGAAATGCACGGCGACTGTGCGCTCGACGAGTGCGCCCGCAAAGCGGTACTGCCGGACTCGACGCTCGAGGGCAGCGCGAATCTCCTCGTGTGCCCGAACCTCGACAGCGCCAACATCGCCTACAATTTGCTGAAATCGGCGGCCGGCAACAACGTCGCGATCGGCCCGATTCTTCTCGGCTGTGCGGCGCCGGCGCACATCCTCACGTCCGCAGCGACGGTGCGGCGCATCGTCAACATGACGGCGCTCACGGTGGTCGAGGCCAACCGGCCGAGCGCGGTGACGGGAGATCCGGGGCTGGGGTAGTTCCGTAAAATCTACGCGCTCTCGCGGCTCCGTTCGGTTATCGTTCGTCTCGTGCGAGATGCCACCGACACCGGGAGCGACACCGTCGACCTCCGCAGCGACACCGTGACCCGGCCGACGGCCGCGATGCGCGCGGCGATGGCGGCCGCCGACGTGGGCGACGATGTGTATGGCGACGATCCGACCGTCAATCGCCTCGAGGCACGCATGGCCGAGCGGTTCGGATTCGAGCGGGCGCTCTTCTTCGCCTCCGGGACTCAAAGCAATCTGGCCGCTTTGATGGCGCACTGTGGCCGGGGCGACGAATACCTGGTCGGGCAGGAAGCGCACACGTACAAATATGAGCAGGGCGGCGCGGCAGTACTGGGCAGCATCCAGCCGCAGCCGCTGGAGAATGAGCCGGACGGAACGATCGCGCTCGAACGCATCGCCCGCGCCATCAAGCCCGATGACTCGCATTTCGCCCGCACCCGGCTCCTGACGCTGGAAAACACCATGGGTGGCCGTGTCTTGCCGGTCGACTACCTGCGCGGCGCGACCGAGTTCGCGCATTCGCGCGGCCTCAGAACTCATTTGGACGGCGCCCGGCTGTTCAACGCGATCGTCAAGCTCGAGATCGATGAGCCGGCGGCGGCGGCCGGATTCGATTCGGTGTCGGTGTGCCTGTCCAAGGGGCTCGGAGCGCCGGCAGGGTCGGTGCTGCTGGGGTCTTCGGACTTCATCGCCGCCGCGCGGCGATGGCGCAAGGCGCTCGGCGGCGGCATGCGTCAGGCGGGCATCTTGGCGGCGGGCGGCTTGTACGCACTCGACCACCACGTAGAGCGGTTGGCGGAGGATCACCGGAATGCCGCCTATCTGGCGGAGGGATTGCGCGCCCTCGGGCTCGTGGTCGAGCCGCCGGAGACCAATCTCGTGTTCGTTGAGATTCCGGAGCAGCGGATCGAGGCGCTCGGCGCGCATCTGGCAAAACGCGGCATTATCGCATCGATCGGGCCGCGCACCCGCCTCGCCACTCATCTCGATGCGCCGCGCGCCAAGATCGATGTCGCGCTGCGGGCGTTTCGAGAGTTTCCCGAGGCGTTAGGGACCTAGAGGGCCCCGGAGCCGGCGGCGTGCTCTCTCGAGATCCGCCCGCGTATCGACATCCAGTGCGGCGGACGGCAGCTCGATCAGCGTCAGCTCTTCCCGGGGCAGGTCGTTCACCAGGTCACGCAGGCCGAGGTCGCCGCCGATTCGCCGCGCCCGCGGATACAGCCGGCGCGGCAGGATGAGGGGCGTCCCGGCGCGGGTGCCCACGCGACGGGCGACCACGGCGCGGCGCGACGATTGCCAGCGGGCGATCGCGCGCCCAACCTCGCGAGGATCGAGGCCGGCCAGATCGACCGGCAGGAAAAGGATGGCGGCGCTGTAGCGCGCCCGGAGCAATCCGCATTTCACGGATGCCGAGAGTCCCCGTGAGCGATGTCGGCTTTCGACGAAGTCCACGCGGTGGCCGCGAAGCTCGGCTCGCGCCCGCGACGCCCGGGGCGGCAATACCACGATGATCCTCCCCGCGGACAAGGGACTCAGCGCGCGGACGGTTTTGCGGAGCAGCGTCACGCCCCGGATTCTCGCCAGGGCTTTGGCGCTGCCGAGACGCGTCGAATGGCCGGCGGAGAGCACCACGATGCGCAGTCCCGGGGCGGCGTTCGTTGGTATCATGACGCTATGACTATACCCGGCAATTTGCAGCGCCGGCCGTTTCTGGCGCCGATCGGGCTGGTGGCGCTTGCGACGGCGGCGGGTGTTCTGATTCTGATCGCCGCAGCGTGGTTCCTGATCACCTCGACATCGACCACGGTCATGGTCGTGCGCCACGCACCCCAGATTCTCGGCGTCAACGGCGACGATCCTCCCCTGAGCGCGGAGGGCGAGGCGCGTGCCGCGGCGCTGGCGCGAACGCTCGGCGACACTCGTCTGAAAAGCCGCGTCGCGGCCATCTACGTTTCGGAAAAGCTGCGCAGCCGCGCCACCGCCGCGCCGCTCGCGCAATCGTTGGGAATCACGCCCGAGGTCGTCTCCCAGGCCGATGCTCGTGCGCTTGCGCGCCGTGTGCTGCGCGAGCATTTCGGGGACACGGTATTGATCGTCGCGCACGCCAATACGCTGCCCAAGATCGTCTCCGCGCTGAGCGGCGAAAGCGACATACCGGCGGTCGAATCGTCGGATTACGCCACCCTCTACGTCGTCACGATCCCCAGAATCGGGCGCTCCGTCGTCGTCCGCCTGAGGTACTAGGAGCCTGCCGACAGGATACTAGCCCGATCCCGACAAGGGACCGGCGGTGCGCAGCACGACGGCCTTGCGTACGAAATCCATGTGCCGTCCAATCCTGAAATCGGCGAGCACGGCGTCGCGCACGCGCCGGCCCCCGTTCACCAGATAGCTCGCGCGGCGTACCCCGATGCCCAGCGGACCGTTGAGTCCGTACATCTTGATCACCGTCTTTTGCTGATCCGACAGCAGGGTGAACGGCAATTGGTATTTTTGCCGAAATTTGGCATGAGAGTCCGGCGATTGCGGACTGATGCCGACCACCCGCATGCCGGCTCGCTGAATCTCGGTGTGCAGGTCGCGGAGTTTGCAGGCCTGGCTGGTGCAACCCGGCGTGAAATCGGCGGGGTAGAAGTACAGGATGATCGCGCCCGCGCTCAACAGTTCGGTCAGCGATCGGTCGGTTCCGGTATCGTCCGGAAGCGTGAATTCCGGCGCTCGTTCACCCGCTTTCAGCATGCTGCGTTTGTCCCTCGCCGCTATCCTAAGCTAAGTTTGCACGATGGGGGGGACCCTTTGGAAAGTTCGGCCTTTGCTGCTAGTATGCGGGCCCCTTCCGGGGGAGTAGCTCAGTTGGGAGAGCGTCGCGTTCGCAATGCGAAGGTCGAGGGTTCGATCCCCTTCTCCTCCACCAATCTCAAGGGCCGGATGTCGTGGGACACCGGCCTTGCTCTCCACCGCTCCCGGCCTCGTTCTCACACCCGGCCCACGCGCCGTAGCTCTTTGGGTATGCGGCCGGTTACACTGGCTGCACGTCCCCGTGGCACAACTGGATAGCGCGCGCCCCTCCTAAGGGCGAGGTTGTGGGTTCAAATCCCGCCGGGGACGCCATCCGCCTCGGTCTATCCGGCCACCTGGGTCGAGGCCTCTAAGGATCCTGTAGGACTGAGCGATACAACGCTTGGCGCCAATGGCGGACTGTCTGGGCTACGCCCGTGCACTACGATGACGCCCACTGACCACTCCAGGAGCGCATATGACAACTACGACAACGAAACAACGAGTCGCCCAAGGCAGTTTCCTTCTGGCGTTGATCGCAATCGCAGCGGGTTGCGTCGTCGCCGAGCCCCGGGAGGGCTACTGGGACCACGACCACAATCGCTGGTACCACGAGCATGCCTGGCATCCCTGCGGCGACCATGACGAGCATTGCCGTTGATGGGCTAGCCCCCTGCTGAACCTACCCCGCTGAACCCAGCCCGTACGGGTCTGACGCCTGGCCCGTACGGGTCCTGATGCTATGATGCGGAGAAGCCGACGAGGCCGCATCCCGTGCGTCACTACCTGTTGCCTTTCGCCTCGCTGATATTGAGCCTCCCCGGCTGCGGAGGTCTCGAGCTCAATCCGCTCACCAACGAGCATCGGGTCATCCGCGCAGAGCCGGACCGAAGCAGGACCTTGACCGTCGATCATGAGCTCGTATTGGACGACAAGCGCCACCCGACGCACGAACTACGCCTGCCCGCCGGTATCTATGTGTTCGAAGGCGAGGACGAGGAATACTGGTACATGCGCTCGAGCGGTCCGCTCGGCATGCAGGATTTTCGCCGCGGCGGCGAGACGGATCAACACAGCCTGCGCGGGGGAATAGCTCTCGGTAAATATTCCACCCGCTCGGTCCCGGCGGCGGTCTACATCGACGGGCAAGGTACCGCCAAGGTGCTGATCTGGAAGCTGGGCAAGGATTTCATGGGCGGCGAGGGCCGGGTATGGCGCAAGTCCTTCTAGCCCGATGAGCGGCGCCCCGAGTCAACCGTCCCATTCGGATCCATCGGCCATTCCCCCGACACTTGCCGCTCCCCGAGCGCTCGTTTTCTGGTTGGCGGTCCTTCTCACCGGCGTAGGAGCGGGTTTCGGGGCAGCCATTCTTACGTGGCTGCTCTTTCTGGTGCAGCACCTCGCCTGGCCCGGGCCGCACCTGCTCGATGCGGCGAGACAGGCCGACGCCTGGCGCCACATGGGTATCTTGCTCGGCGCCGGGGTGCTCACCGGCATCGGGCAGGTGGTGCTGCGGAAACTCTCGAGCGGCAACAGCATCGACCTCACCGAGGCGATCACGAATTTCGCCGGCCGCTTGCCTGCGGTGCGCACGCTCGGCAGCGCGACCCTGTCCGTGGTGGTCGTCGGAATGGGCGCATCGCTCGGCCGCGAAGGCGCCCCGAAGCAGGCGGGAGCCGTGCTCGCCAACGCGCTGTCGGACTCACTGTCGCTGTCAGATGAACAGCGCCGGTTGCTGGTCGCCTGCGGCGCCGGAGCAGGGATGGCGGCCGCGTACGGCGTTCCTCTGGGCGGCGCGCTGTTCGCCGTGGAAGTTCTGCGCGGCGTGCTGGCGCTTCGGCTCATTCTGCCGGCGCTGCTGGCCTCGGCGGCGGCGGCCGGCATCGCCTGGTGGACCGCGATTCCGAACGAGCCGACGTACGTGATTCCCTCCTACTCGCTCTCGATGTCGGTCATCGGCTGGTCGATCGTCGCGGGACCGATCGCGGGAGCGGTCTCGGTCGGCTTCATACGGTTGATCGCCTGGGCCGACCGGAACAAACCGAGCGGCGTCCGCCGGCTGATCGCGCCGGTCGTGGCGCTCGGATCGCTCGGGGCCGTGTCCATCGTGTTTCCGGAACTGCTCGGCAACGGCAAGGATATCGCCGAGCTTGCCTTCACCAATCAGGTCGCTCCGCTCATGCTGGGGGCGCTGTTCGTGCTGAAGCCGCTGGCGACGGTCATCTGCCTGGGGAGCGGCGTGCCCGGCGGATTGTTCACGCCCTCGCTCGCGACCGGTGCGCTGCTGGGCGGCGCGCTCGGTGTCGCCTGGTCGTGGATCTGGCCGGGGGCTCCGCCGGGGCTGTGCGCCATCGTCGGCTCCGCCGCCGTGCTCGCCGCCACCACCCACGGTCCTATTTCGTCGATCGTGCTGGTGATGGAGCTCACGGGCCGGGACCGCTCCTTCATTTTGCCGATGATCATCGCGGTCGTCCTGGCGACGGTTATCGCACGCAGCCTGGACGCGCGTTCGATCTACGATGCCCGCTTCAGCGATCGCGAGATGAGCGATCTGGTGCTGGCTCGAAAGTCTGTCGGCCGGTGAGAAGATCGTGAGAGTACTGGTGGTGGAAGACGATCGGATGATCGCCCAGGCGCTCGAGCGGGCGCTGCGCCAGGACGGTTACGCGGTCGACGGCGTGGCCGACGGGAAGAGCGCCGCCGAGGCGTTGCGCGCGGCCGTCTTCGACCTCGTGCTGCTCGACCTCGGCCTCCCGAGGCGCGACGGACTCGAGGTGTTGCGCGAGCTGCGCGGCAGGGGCGATTCGACCCCGGTCATCATCCTGACGGCGCGGGACGAGGTACAGAGCCGGATAGCGGGACTGGACTCGGGTGCGGACGACTACATCGTCAAGCCCTTCGATCTCGATGAGGTAGCGGCGCGCATGCGCTCGGTACTGCGCCGCGCCGCCGGCCGCGGCGATCCTTGCATCCGGCATCGGGGCATCACGCTCGATCCGGTCACGCACGCGGTGCAGCGCGACGGCGAGCCGGTGGTGCTGTCGGCGCACGAATTCTCCGTGCTCGAGGCACTCATGCAAAGACCCGGTTCGGTGCTCTCCCGCGCGCAGCTCGAGGACCGGCTCTACGGCTGGGGCGAGTCGGTCGAGAGCAATGCCATCGAGGTATACGTCCACGGTCTGCGCCGCAAGCTCGGGAGCGATGCCATCCGGACGCTTCGCGGCGTCGGCTATTTCGTTCCGAAAGAGCCATGATGTCCATACGAGCCCGATTGCTGATCGCGCTGCTCGCCCTCGTGGCTGCCATCTCGATCCTCGCGGGAACGCTGACCTATCGCCGCGTTCTCGCGGAGACCTCGACACTGTTCGACTATCAGCTGCGCCAGATGGCCCTCTCTCTGCGAAGCCAGATTCCCATGGCTCCACGTCTGGAGCTGCCGCCCGATCAGGCCGACGCCGATTTCGTCATCCAGATATGGGACGTGTACGGAACGCGCATCTATCTCTCCCGCCCGGGGCTGCCGCTGATCAATGCGACGGCGCTCGGTTACGCCGACGTGCGCGTCGGCGGCCAGCAGTGGCGCACCTACGGGCTTGCGACTCTGGAGGGTGTGATTCAGATCGCCCAGCCGGTCCGGGTGCGCGAGAGCCTGGCGCGCGGGGCTGCGCTTCGGGTCGTGATTCCGCTGCTGCTGCTCCTGCCGCTCCTCGGTGCCGCCGTCGTCGGCGTCGTCGGTTCGGGCCTGCGGCCGCTGCGGCGCGTTGCCGGCGAGGTCCAGCGGCGCGATGTACACAGCTTGGCGCCGATCGCTGCGGCCCCGCTGCCTCAGGAGATTGCGCCGCTGGTCAATGAATTGAACCGGCTCCTGACCCGCCTGAACGCGGCGTTCCAGACGCAACGCGCGTTCGTCGCCGACGCGGCCCACGAACTGCGTTCGCCGCTGACGGCACTGCGCCTCGAGCTTCAGTTGCTCGACCGCGCGCCCGACGAGGCGGCACGGTATGAGGCGCGCGCGAATCTCGGGGCGGCGGTCGAGCGCGCCATTCATCTGGTCGGGCAATTATTGACCCTGGCGCGCAACGAGCCTCGCGAACCCGTCGGCGAGCTCACCGCGATCGCTCTCGAACAACCCGTTGCCGAGGGCATCGCGGATGTGCATGCGCTGGCTGCCGCGCGGGGCATCGAGCTCACCTTGGAGGCGGATCCGGCCGTGGTTCAGGGCGACCGGGAGGCCTTGCGCACGCTGGTGCGAAATCTCGTCGACAATGCGGTGCGCTACACGCCGGAGGGCGGACGGGTGCGGGTGCGGACACGCGGCGGCGCGCTCTCTGGCGTGCGAGCCGAGCCGGCGCTCCTGGAGGTATCGGATTCGGGGCCGGGAATTGCCGCCGCCGACCGCGAGCGCGCATTCGACCGGTTCTATCGCCGGGTGGGCTCGCCGCAGGGCGGCAGCGGTCTCGGGCTCGCCATCGTCAAGGCGATCGCGGATCGGCATGGCGCGGAGGTTAGGCTGGGCGATGCCGCGGACGGCGGTCTGCTGGTCACCGTCACCTTTCCGCCCGCCGCTTAAGGTTCGCTTAAGGATGGCAGGGCAGGATGGGGCCCAGTTCGGGCTCTCAGCCCCCCATTTGCCTCAAGGAGAATTACCGATGAGATCTCCCAGACCCCTGTTTGCCGGTGCCGCCGCGGGCGTTTTCGCTCTCGGCGCAGCCGCCGGCTGGATGGCGCCTACGGCCTTCAAGAGCGCGCAAGCGGCGGACACGGTGATGAGCGCGCCCACGGCCGCCGATGCCCCGCAGCCGATTGCGCTCGGAACGGCACCCAATTACCGCGCCATCGTGGCCCAGAATCGAAACTCGGTGGTCGGCATCACCATCGAAGGCGAGATGAAAGTCTCGTCCCAGCAGTTCAACCCTTTCGGCGGCGACGGCGACAATAACCCCTTCTCTCAGTTCTTCCGTCAGATGCCTCATCCGCAAACTCAACCCATCCGCGCCCAAGGGTCCGGGTTCATCGTCAGTTCGGACGGGCTGATCCTCACCAACGCTCATGTCGTCGAGGGCGCGAAGGAGGTCACGGTCAAGCTGATCGATCATCGGGAATTCAAAGCCAAAGTGCTGGGTTCCGATAAGACCAGCGACATCGCCGTGCTCAAGATCGACGCGAAGGGCCTGCCCACCGTGCGGCTGGGCAATTCCGACAAGCTCGGCGTGGGCGATTACGTGCTCGCGATCGGCGCGCCGTTCGGCCTCGAGGAGACGGCGACCGCGGGTATCGTGAGCGCGACGGGGCGTTCGCTCCCCGGCGACGGCGCGGTGCCGTTCATTCAGACCGATGCGGCGGTGAACCCCGGAAACTCGGGAGGCCCGTTGTTCGATGCGAGCGGCGCCGTGGTCGGCATCAATTCGCAGATCTACACGAACTCCGGCGGCTATCAGGGTGTGTCCTTCGCCGTCCCCATCAATCTGGCGCAGGGCGTCGAGCAGCAGATCGTGAAGACCGGAAAGGTCGAGCACGGCCGGCTCGGCATTCAGATTCAGAACGTGAATCAGTCCTTGGCTCAATCGTTCAAGCTGAGCTCGCCGGCGGGCGCACTGGTGGCCCAGGTCGAACCCGACAGTGCCGCCGCGCGTGCCGGGATCAAGGCCGGCGATGTCATTCAGAAGTACAACGGCAATCCGATCGCCGACGCGGGCCAGTTATCCGTACAGGTGAACGCCACGGCCCCGGGCGAGAAGGCGACGCTCGATATCATGCGCGACGGCAAGCCCATGACGCTTACCGCGACGATCGGCGCTGCGAGCTCTGCCACCGTGGCCATGAACGGCGCCGCCGGGCAGGATGGGTCTCACCTCGGAATGAGATTGCGTCCGCTGACGCCGGACGAGCGCTCGCAGGTGGGTGTTTCGGGAGGCTTGGTGGTCGAAGAGTCGAGCGGCCGCGCGGCGGATGCAGGAATCCAGCAAGGCGATGTGGTGCTCTCGGTGGACGGTACGCCGGTGAACAGCGTGTCGCAGCTTCGCGACCTGGTGCAGAAACATGGCGATCAGGTTGCTCTGCTGATCCAGCGTGGCGACAGCCGCATCTTCGTGCCCGTGGGCCTTGGATGATGGATCCGCGATGGCGGCGCTGCCGAGGGCGCCGCGATAACGGCGCTGCGATGACGGCGCGTCCGGGCTGACCGGACCGCTCCGTCGGAGGGAAAATTGCCGGCCCGCGCACGTTCGAACGCGCGGGCCGGCTTCGTTTCGCTATAAAGCCGGCGATGAATCGGCTATAAAGCAGGCGATGAGAAAATTTCTGTCGGCTCTGGCGCTCGCCGCCTTCGGCCTCTGCCGGGCTCACTCCCAGGATGCGTCCATTCCCGCTCCCGCGGCGCCCGGGCCGGCGACGGGGCTCGCCGATTCGGCGGCGCTTCGGGCAACGGTGTTCGGCACACCGCCGCAGGACATCGCGCCGTTGCCCGCCAAGGTGCCGCTGCTCGAGATGGATCTCGATCTGCCGTGGCGATTGCCGATCCCTCAGGTCTTCTGGTTCGACAAGAGGCTCCGCGTGTGGCTTTCGGTGCAGGACAAGCCGGCGCCGCTCGCCATCGTCATCTCGGGAACCGGAAGCGACGGCAACACCTCGAAGCTCTCGACGCTGCGCGCCGTTCTCTACGGGGCCGGCTATCACGTCCTGACCATGCCGTCGCCCACCTTCCCCGGGTTCATCGTGTCGAGCTCCAGCACCGGCGTCGCGGGCGATCTCGAACAGGATGGGCACGACCTGTACGCCGCGATGGGTGAGATCATCGCGCACCTGCCGCGCAAGATGAAAATCACCGACGTCGACGTGCTGGGATACAGCTTGGGCGGCGCGAATGCCGCCATCGTCAAGTCCATCGATGAGAAGGAGCACAAGCTCCATATCCACCGGGCGCTGATGATCAATCCGCCGGTCAGCCTGTTCGCCACGGTGGGCCGGCTCGACAAGCTGTTCGCCAGCATCGATCGGTAACGGCGATGCCGGCATCGAACGCTTCTATCAGCAGCTGTATGCGGAGCTCGCGAATCTCTACCGGGCGTCCGATCGCGTCGAAATCGACGAGGATTTCCTGCTCGGAGCGGCGGCGGCGGCCCTGAAGACGGATGCGCAGTTCTCGGCGGCCATCGCGCTCACCTTCCGCCTCGCGCTCGCCAACGTGTTCTTCGCGGGCGATCTGTATTCGGGCGCGGGCGTCGTGGTGGATCCCCGGCATCCGCCCAAAGTGGGCGACTCTCTCGAGGGGATCCAGAAGACCCTGCGCACCAAGACCTTCGCGGAATATTTCACCCGCGTTTTCGCGCCTTATTACTTGAAACGCCGCCCCAATTCCACGGTCGAGAGCCTGATCGCCGAGAACCGTCTCGATGTGATCGCGGGCGAACTCTCCGGCAACGGCGACTACTACGCCCAGACCAACAGCGACGATCTCATCCTCGACAAGGCCGAGCTCGATTGGCTCAAGGCGACCTTGGGCCCGAGAATCGTCGTCTACGATCACGGCGGGCATCTGGGCAATCTCGGCGATCGGCAGCAAGTGGCCGACATGCTCGACATGCTGGCGGGCCGATGGCACGGCGGTGCGCGATGAGGCGCGGCCGGCTCGAGCGGCGGTGCCTCGGCATGGCGGCGGCGCTCGTCGCGCTCGGCGGCTGCGCCGCCCAGACCGTGGAATTCCATCGATGGCCGGCTGAAACACCGGCGGCCGACAACGCGGCCGATATCGCCAGGATGCAGTCGTCTGGCCGCGGCGGCCGCGCTTGCGGAACGGGATCAGGCGCAAGCCGCGAAAGGCGGGGAAGGTGCCCCGGCGGCCGAGCCTCCGCCGCCGCCCGTCACTCCCGCCGAGGCGCCGCCGATGACGACCTACGATCCTTGGGGCCGCCTCAATCGGTTCACCTACCGGTTCAACGCGCGCTTCGACGAGGCCGTGTTCCTGCCGGTTGCGAACGGCTATCGCCGCCTGCCGTCGCCGATGCGCACGGGGGTGCACAATTTCTTCGGCAACATTGCCGAGATCGACAGCTTCATCAATTACACCTTGCAGGGGCGGCTCGGGCGCACCGTACGCAGCCTCGGCCGGTTCGTGATCAACAGCACCATCGGCATCGGCGGACTCTTCGATCCGGCCACGAAATTCCATTTGCCGAAAGCCCCGACCGGTTTCGGGACGACGCTCGCCAAGTGGGGCATGCATCCGGGCCCCTATCTGGTCATCCCGTTCTACGGCCCCTCGACCCTGCGCGAGCGGAGTCGGATTGGCGGCCGACTACGGCACGCTCTACGTGATCGATCCCGCCTGGATCTATCGCGGCGACCAGTCCTGGGGATTGGGTGTGCTCAATGCCGTGGATCAGCGGGCGAATATCGATTTTCGCTACTACTCGACCGGGTCGCCGTTCGAGTATGAAACCATCCGCTTTCTGTACGTACGCAAGGAGTTGATCGAGGATGCGGGTCTGCATCGCCGGAAAAAGCTGCCCAGGATCCGATCCGAACGTACCGGCGGGTGAATGAGCGACACGCAAACGCTTCCGCAGATGCGCGACCGGGCCCTCGGCATCGTCGCCACCGGCACGGTTCTGGCGATTCTGTATTTCGCCCGCGAAGTGCTGGTGCCCATCACCCTGGCGGTGATCCTGAGTCTGCTGATTTCGCCGCTGGTGCGCTCGCTCCGGCGTCTCGGGCTCGGCGCGACCTCCTCGGTGACTCGCGGCGGTGCTGGTGCTGACCGTATCGCTCGGAAGCGTTGCCTCGGTCATCGGCGTGCAGGTGGCGCATATGGTGAAGAGCCTGCCGCAGTACGAGCGGACCATTCGTCACAAGCTCTACAAGGTGAACGAGCTCACCGTCGACCGGCTCGCGGCCTTCACCAGCCAGACGGAGCGGCATGATCGGGGAGCGGCATGAGCCGCGGGCGAGAGCGCAACCGCCCCCGGCCTCCCTGACGCCCGGATCCCCGGGCGAGGAGGCGCCTGCACCGCTTCGGCCGGCCGCCCCGCCTGCGACGCCCATTCCGGTGGAGGTGCATCAGCCTCCGATGAGTCCGCTGCAGGTCGTCGAGCGGGTGCTCGGCTCGGTGTGGGTGCCGCTCGAGACGTCCGGCATCGTACTGGTCGTGCTGATCTTCATATTGCTCGAGCACGAATCGGTGCGCGATCGCTTCATCCGTTTGGCGGGGCCGTCCGATCTTCGCGCGACCACGCTGGTGCTGAACGATGCCGGGGAACGCCTGTCGCGATTCTTCGTCTCTCAGTTCTCGGTGAATCTCGGCGTCGGCGCGGTGCTCTGGCTGGGTCTGGCGGTCATCGGCCTCCCGCATGCGACGCTCTGGGCCGCGCTTGCCGCGCGTGCTGCGCTTCGTGCCCTATGTCGGCATCTGGATCGCGGCGCTGATCTCGGCGGGGCTCGCCGCGGCGGTCGATCCCGGCTGGACCTTGGTGATCGTGACCCTCGGTTTGTTCGTGGTGGTGGAGCTCATCGCGAGGCCAGCTGGTGGAGCCGCAGCTCTACGGACATTCCACCGGGCTTTCGCCGCTCTCGGTCGTGGTCGCCGCGATCTTCTGGAGCTGGATCTGGGGTCCGGTCGGTCTGGTGGTGTCGACGCCCTTGACGCTCTGTCTGGTCGTCGCGGGCCGTCACGTCAAGGCGCTGCGATTGCTGGATATCATGCTCGGGCGACGGTCAGGCGCTCACCATGCCCGAGCGCTTCTACCAGCGGGCGCTCTCGGCCGACTCCGACGAGCTCATCGCGAGCGCACGCGCTTATCTCAAGCACGATTCGCTCGCGGCCTACTCGGACTTCGTGCTGTTGCCGGCGCTGCGCCTGGCGTCGTTCGATCTCGCAGCGGGGCACCATCAGCCGCGACCAGCAGCTGAAAGTGCGCGAGACCATCGTCACCGTCATTTCGGCCATCAGCGGAGGGCAGCGCAGTTTCACACGCCGGCGGCACGCGATGTCCATGCTCGATCAGATCAACGCGGGTCGGCAGCTCCGTCAGCAGCGCGAGCAGCTGATCGGCCGCTGGCAGGGACCGCTCAACGTGCCGCCCGGCTCGGTGATGCTCTGCGTGAGCATGGGTTCGATTTCCGATGATCTGACGACGGAGCTCCTGGTTCGGATCCTGCGCGACAAGAAGATCGACGCGCGGCATCTGTCGCTCGAGGAGCTGAAGCAAGCGCCGCCGCCCGATGCGGTGCCGGGCAGCGTTTCGATGGTCTACATGGTGAGCGCCGCTGCCCGGCGAGACAGAAAGAAGCGGCGGCCGCGGCCGCGGCGCGATATCCGGGCACGGTTCGTGGGTGCGCTCCTGGTCGCTGTTTTCATTCCGGGGATGGTGTTGCAGCAGGGAACGTCAGGCGAGACGATAGTCGCCGCGGACAAGTCGGCGAGCCTCGCTGGTCGACGCCCTGCAAATCTGTCTGGATTGGCTCGAGGAGCGGACAAAAGCGTGAAACGACCTGCAGATACCGCGTTGATGCGCGCCGCCTGGTTCCCGGTCCGATGGCGCATTTTCAGCTTCTTATTCGGCTTCGGCTTCGTCGCGTACATCCAGTCGAAGACCATCACGGTCGCCGCCGTGCCGATGATGCCGGCGCTCGGATTGAGCCAGTCGCAGATCTCGTACATCATGCAGGCGTTCGTGCTCGGGTACGCGATATTCCAGCTGCCCGGCGGAATCATCGGCCAGCGGCTGGGTGCGCGGATGACCTTCGTCGTGATCGGCATCGCGGCGTTCCTGGCGACTCTCGCGATGCCGTTGGTCCCCGAGTTCTTCCAAGGCCCCGCGCTGTTCGCGGCGCTGCTCGGCGTGCAGCTCCTGCTCGGCTTGTCGCAAGGAGCCATATTTCCGATCTCCGCCGGGGTGTTCGAAGCGTGGTTTCCCGCCAAGCGCTGGGCGTTGGTGCAAGGATTGCAGACGGCGGGGCTGAGTCTCGGCGCCGCCGTGACACCGCCGCTCATCGTCTATCTCATGGACCGTCTCGGGTGGCAGCGCGGCCTCGTTTGGGCAAGCCTGCCGGCCGTCGTATTGATCGCGCTCTGGGCTTGGTATGGACGCAATACGCCGCGCGAGCATCCCGCGGTCTCCCCACGCGAGCTCGCGGAAATAGGATCTCAACCCCCGACGCATTCCTCGGTCAGCGTCAAGCAGCTGCTGACGCTGGCGGCCGACCGCAACGTCATTCTGCTGTTCATCTCCTACATGAGCATGAACTACACGTTCTATCTGCTCTCGAACTGGGTGGTTCTGTATCTCGTCCAGGAACGTCACTTCTCCCTGCTGGAAAGCGGCTGGCTCGCCATGGCGCCGCCGCTCGCCGCGGCGCTCGGCGCCGGCATCGGCGGCGCGATCACCAGCGCGCTCGCGCAGCGCTTCGGAAATCTCTGGGGCTACCGCATACTGCCGCTGGTCGCGCTGGTTGCCGGAGCAGCCCTTTTGCTGGTCGCGGTCAACGCTTCCAATCCCTACTTCGCAGTCGCGGCGCTCGCGAGCTGCTTCGGCGCCGTCGAGCTCACCGAAGGGGCATACTGGGGAGCGGGCATGGCGGTGGGACGGGGCGATACCATGGCGGTTTGCGGCATCATGAATACCGGAGGCAATTTGGGCGGCATCATCGGCATCCCCATCGTCGGCTATTTTTCGGGACTGCATGCCTGGAATACGGCGTTCTTCATCGGCGTGGGATTCGCAATCGTCAGTGCGCTGGCGTGGCTCGGGATCCGGGTCGAGGAGACCGATCGGCAGCCCGCGCCGGCCGTCCCCGGCGAGCAGCTGGCGGGAAGCGAGATGCCGTCATGACGGATACGCCCACCATCCGGATCGACGTGCGCGGCGCCGTGGCGCACCTCGTACTCACGCGCGCGGATGCGGCGAACACGATGAATCTGCAATTCGGCCGGGAATTTCTGGCGGCTGCCCAATCGCTGCAAGCCGATTCGAGCGTGCGCGCGGTGGTCCTATCGGGAGAGGGCAGGAATTTCTGCTTCGGCGGGGACCTTCGAGGGATGGTGGCATCGGGCGGCGATCTCAGCACGTACCTGAGCGAGCTCACCACCACGCTGCACGCCGGCCTCGCGCATCTCATGCGCATGGATGCACCCATTGTCGCGGCCGTCCAGGGGAGTGCCGCCGGTGCGGGGCTCGGGCTGGTACTGGCGGCCGATCTGGCGATCGCGGGCAAGAGCGCAAAGTTCACGCCGGCGTATACGGGCGTCGGGCTCACGCCGGATGCCGGATGCACCTTCCTGTTGCCGCGGGCGGTCGGCTACAAGCGCGCCATGGAGCTGTTCCTCACCAACCGGGTGCTCGGCGCGGAGGAAGCGCTCGAGTGGGGACTCGTCAACCAGGTCGTCGACGACGACCGGGTGCAGGAAACCGCCGTCGCGCTGGCGGCCCGCTTGGCGTCGGGGCCCACCGGCGCGTTCGGGGGCGTCAAGCGCCTGCTGGCGGAGGCGGAGCCCGGCCTCGAGGGTCAATTGGGACGTGAAAGCCGCGCGATTGCCGCGCGCGGGGCGGGCGCCGAGGGCCGCGAGGGCATCGCGGCCTTCCTCGAAAAGCGGGCGCCGCGCTTCTAGCGACGCCGGCGCGGCCACGCCGGTCACTTCTCGCGGTTGATGTAGCGATCCAGCTCGCGATGGAAGTGCCGCACCCGCTGCTCCTGGTCGACCATAGGGGTCCTCGAAAGCCGCGGGATCTGGAGCCGCGCTGCACGGCGGCGACCAAATCCACGTCCTGATCGAGCACTTCGCCGAGATTGGGTCTCACGTCCACGGGGATGCGCTCGATATCCGGGCGCGTCTCGCCGGTCACGTCGATGCCTTCCGGCAGACCCATCCATCCCGGCACGCTATACCCCGGATCGTCGACATATCGGAATAGCGTCATGTTGTCGTAGTAAAACCGCTCGGGGTCGGTCGCGTGCGGCAGGAAGCGCATGATGAAGACGCCCTTCCGGATGCATGCCGATCTGCACGTTCGGGAAATAACCGGTCGCCCAGCTGTCGGTCAGCTGAGCATCCGTCAACTTGTCGTAGTAGCCGAGTCCGAAGCGCTTGCCGCGTGCACGCTTGGCCTGCTGGATGGCCGCGCGAACCTCGCGCGCGGACCCCTGAAATGCCGCGGGGTCGATGCCGGCCTCGCGCATCATGTACTGCTGGTAGGGGTCGATCGTTTCCTGATCGCCGACGCGATGCGACTTGACGCCGATGGGCACGATCATCCGGCTGAACCCGTTCGGGTAGAGGTCGTATTGGCTGAAGTCCTCCATCACTCCCTGGGTCTGCGGATGAATGTGAGGAAGATGATAGGTTTCGTAGAAGGCATCGACGCCGGTTTTCCAGTTCGCGCGCCATTCGCTGCGCACGTGCCGGACGACGTGCATCTTGTCGATCTCATAGTTCTCGATGTACCCGGCCGGCAGGCCGATCCACTCGCGCAGCGGCGGGGCCTTGCCGTCCATGTTGATGAAAATGAGTCCGCCGATCACGTCGCACGCCACCTCCCTCAGGCCTGGACCGATGCGCGATCAGCCGCGGATCGAACGTCGCCTCGTCGGTGATCTTCTCGAGCTTGCCGTCGCAGGCGAATTGCCAGCCGTGGAAGGCGCAAGTGAATCGAGCGACGCTGCCGCGATCGTTCAGCGAGATTCGATTGCCGCGATGCGGACAGACGTTGTAGAACGCCTTGACCGAGCCGTTCTCCTGGCGCACCAGCAGAAGCTCCTCCGCGCCGATCTCGAACACGGTGTAATCCCCGTGCTCCGGCATGATCCGCGGTGACGCCGGCCAGCAGCCACACGCGGGGCCACATCAGCTCCCATTCCTTGTGCATGTAGTCCGCGGAGTAGTAGCGGGCGGGTCGGGAACGTCGAGGCCGTTGTCGACCGCCGGCTGTTTCGCCTCGAGCGATTCGGCCGGCGCGTGCAAGCTCATGGGCCATTCGACTTTGTAATTCGCGGACATGATCGATCTCCGATCAGCTGATCTGGGCCTGCTGGCTCGATACTAGCACCGGGCCTCAAAAAACAATCAGACCTGACTGTTTTTGGCGGCGGCGGCCTTCATGCTGGCATTGATCTCCCGCGGGGTGGGATTGCGCCGCAGCGTGAGCCCGCCGTTGATCTGCAGCACCTGACCGGTGACGAAGCTCTCGTCGCTTGCGAGCCATAGCACGGCATTGGCGATGTCCTCAGCGGTTCCGATGCGGCCGAGCGGATATTCCTTGAGGAATGCCTCCTCGAGACCGGGCAGCGACATCTCGTGGGCCGTCATGGGGCTGCCCGGTCAGACCGGGTGCGATGGAGTTGACCCGGATGCCCTTGGCGCCGAACTCGTTCGCGAAACAGCGTACCAGCGCGTCGCCGGCGGATTTGGTGGCGATGTACGCGGCGTGGTTGTAGAGCAGCGCGTACGCCGAGGCGGAGGACATCTGCACGATCGAGCCGCCGCCTCCCCGCGGCCATCTGCGCCACCATGTGCTGGAGAAAGAAATACACGCCTTTGAATTGCAGCGCGCACAACTTGTCCAGCTCCTCCTCCTTCACCTCGAGGAGCTTCGTCATGGGCGCCCATCCGGTGCAATTCACCGCCACGTCCAACCGGCCGCCCGATTGCCTTGCGAAGTTCGCGAGCGCCAGCGTATCGGCGCTTCGGGTCACGTCGCAGATGCAATGCTCGCCGTTCAGCTCCCGGGCCAAGGCGCGCAGCGGGGCCTCCTTGCGGCCCGCCACGATGACCTGCGCGCCCTCGCGCGCCAAACGCCGAGCGATGACCTGTCCCATGTTGCCTTCACCGGCGGCACCCAGCACCACCGCCACCTTCCCGTCGATTCTCCCCATGTGTGCTCCCGGTGGCTGGATCTGAAGTCATGCGTTCAGGCGGCGCAACGGCTGGGAGCCGTCCCATCCGTCCGCCGCGCGCCGCACGTAGCGGTAAAATTTGAGCAGATCGTCCCGTCCCTCGTAGATCTCGATCATATGTCCCAGTTGCGGCCGTCAGGTCGAGCATCACGAAGGACGTTCCCGTGGCCGTACAGGCGTCGAGGGCGATTTCGATATCGGCCCGGCGAGCGTCCTCCATCGCGGCCTCGAGCGAGGGAACGAAATGAGCGACGTGATGGATGCCCACGGCGTCGCGCGAGTAAAGATCCCGAAGACCGACGGCGCCATCGTCGTGCTGAGTGATGAGCTCGACCATGAGATCGCCGGCTTGGCCGTAGGCCGAACTGTGATCGAATACTGCAGGATTGCCGCGATAGCGGCACCGCGAGAGGGGAATGTGCTCGAAGTAGAAGAACGGGCCCCAGCCGAACCGTCGGGAGAAGTCCACCGCGGCCTGCACCGGATCGGGTACGTGATAGGCAATCTGCACGGCCGAACCGGCGCTCCATGCCACGTCAGATGCCCCGCGTCACGTCAGGCGCCTCAGGGGCCGGCTGCCGTCCCAGTTGGCCGCGCCTTTCTTCACCATTGCAAAGAACGCCTCGACGGCAGGTCCGTTTTCGATGAGCTCGATCATGGCGCCGGGATGGGCGTCGGTATCCAGATAGGCGAAGCGCATTCCCGCGGCAGTCGCTCCCCACTGAACCGGGGGAGACGCCGTCGGCCCGGTGCCGGTCGAGCTCGGCGTCGAGGGATTCGCACAGGACGCCGACGTGTTGCATGCCTTCGCCCCGGCGTGCGGAGAATTCGGTATAGATGGATGCCGCATCGTCGTGCTGAGTGATCAGCTCGATCTGGATGGGGCCCCACTGTGCGATGGCGACCGACATGTCCAGCGTCAGCGGGGCGCCGCGAAAATACACGGTGCCGAAGGCGATGTGCTCCAGGAGATAGAACGGACCCGACGCCGATCTTGCTGCTCCAATGCGCGGCCGCGGCCTCGATGTCGCGCACCACGAACGCGTTCTGCACGATGGGGCCGAAGTGCGGTTGCAGCGGCGTCATGGCGCGGCTCTAACCGAGCTTGAGCTCGGCGAGAAGATTCTCGCGCAGGCGGAATTTCTGGATCTTGCTCGACGACATCGGCCACTCCGAGACGAAGCGTACGACGCGGGGCACCTTGAATGCGGCGACCTCGCGCTTGCAGAAGGCGCAGAGCTCCTCCGATGTCGCGCTCGCGCCCGGCTTCAACTCGACGAACGCGGCGGGAACCTCGGAATACTTCGGATCGGGAATACCGACGACCTGGGCCAGCTTTCACCGCGGCATGGCGCGCGAGCAACGCCTCGATCTCGGCGGCGGCGACATTCTCGCCGCCGACCTTCAACATGTCCTTGTAGCGGCCGTGAAACATGATGGTCCCGTGCTCGTCCAGAGAACCGATGTCTCCGGTGTGAAACCAGCCATCTTCATCGATGGCCTGCGCCGTCTTCCCGGGATCCTTGTGATAACCCTCGAGCACCGAATATCCGCGCACCAGCACCTCGCCGTGTTCACCGACTCCGGCGTCCGTCTCTCGATCGGGCGGCACGATACGAACCTCGAGCCCGGGCAGCGGCTTTCCCAATCTCGTGATGCGCAGATGCTCCGGCTCATCGGGCGAGCCGGTGCACACCGTTCCGGCCGTCTCCGTCATGCCGAAGCTTCCGACTTGCACGGCCTGCGGCATGGCGCGCATGATCGATTCGGCGACCGCGGGCGGCTGCACGGCGAAATTGGAATTCATGAGCTTGACGCGGCTCAGGTCGGTGCCGCGAAACTCGGATGGTAGATCAGACCTTGCATGATCGTGACGAAGCAGGGATAGGTTGCCGTCACCTCGTAGCGCTCCAGCATCTCGAGGGCGACCTTGGGATCGAAGTAGCCCATGGTGAGATAGGTACCGCCGACGTCGAAGATCGCGAGCATGGGCAGTACGGAGGCGATGTGGAACATCGGCAGCGGCGACCAGAAACGGTCATCGTGGGTCAGACGATAGCGGTGCCTGCCGAGGGCGATGGAGTTGCGCACCTGCGCCTCGTGCGTGATCAAGCAGCCCTTCGGGTTCGCCGTGGTGCCCGAGGTATAGAGCATCAGTCCCACGTCGCGGACCCGCACGCCGAGCGCGCAACGTGCACGCTCCGTTCGTCCACCGTCTCGGCGGCGGCGTCGAACTCGCCGCTGCGGCACGAATCCGGGCGGCGCAGTCGATCTCCGAGCAGCACGATGTTGCGCAGTTTCGGGCGCCGGCCGACTTCGAGGCGCGCGCGCATCGGCTCTGCGACTCGAGATCCGGCAAGCGCCGAGTTCAGCCGGTCGACGAAGCTCACCTGCTCGGCGATCGCATCGGTGGTGATCAGACGTCGCGATGTCGCCGTTCTCGATGCACGTAGCCGAGCTCGGCGGCGCGGTAGCGTGCGTTGATCGGGACGATCACCGCGCCGCAGAGCGCGGCGGCGAAGAAGATCTCGACGAAGTCCGGGCAGGTGTGCATCAGGATGCCGACGTGGTCGCGGGGCTTGACGCCCATCGCTTGCAGACTCCGTGCCCGTCAGAATCGCCCGGGCGGCGAGCTCCGCATAGGTATGCTCCGAATCCGGGAAGACCAGCGCCAGCGTGTCCGGGTAGCGGTCGGCGGCCGTGAGCAACAGATCGCCCATGGTGGTGACGGAGATGCGCAGGCGCGACGAGTCCTCGCCGGAGCTGCTGCGCCGCGCCCCGCTCGAGGTGGTTCATAATCCGATCCAGCCATGGTCGCCCCCGCTTCGATGGTAGACGGAAAATACCACGGCGTGACTCTGAAACAAACAGTCAGGACTGTTTCTTTTTTTGCCGGCGATCCTTATACTGCCACCGAGTTGTCCGCCGAGCGGAACCGCCATGCGCAAAATAAATGAGTAGCCGCCTACGCCTTGACCCTCCCAAGCAATGGGGAATGACCGATGAGGAACTCGCCACCTGGCCGCTGTCGTTCCGCGACGATGCGCTGGCGGGGCAGGTCTGTCTCGTATCCGGCGGCGGCAGCGGGATCGGGCGCGCGATCGCCTACGCCCTGACCCGGTTGGGAGCGCAAGTCGCCATTTGCGGCCGGCGCGCGGAAAAGCTCGAGGAGACCGCCGCCGGAATCGAGAAACATCTGGGCAAGACCGTCATGACCCGGGCGATGACCATCCGCGACCCCGAGGCGGTGCGCGGCCTGGTGGAGGAGACTTGGGAGCGCTATCAGCGGCTTGACGTGCTGGTCAACAGCGCCGGCGGCCAGTACCCGCAGGCAGCTATCGATTTCACGCCCAAAGGCTGGAATGCCGTGGTCGACACCAACCTGAACGGAACCTGGTACATGATGCAGAACGCGGCGCGGCTCTGGCGCGACCGCGGCACCTCCGGCTCCATCGTGAACATCGTCGCCGTCGTGGCGCGCGGCATGCCGCAGGTGGCGCACACTGCCGCTGCCCGAGCCGGCGTGATCTATCTCAGCAAGACCCTGTCGGTGGAGTGGGCGCCGCTCGGGATCCGCGTCAATTGCGTCGCGCCGGGCTCCATTGCCACCGACGGGCTGAACGTCTACCCGCGTGCCGCGGCGGAAGCCTTCAGCGTCTCCAATCCGATGAAGCGGCCTGGGCGATGTCATGGACATCGCGCAATCCGTGGTCTACCTGTCCGCGCCCAGCGGCAAGTTCATCACCGGGGAAACTGCTCACGGTCGACGGCGGCCGGCAGAACTGGGGCGAGGACTGGCCGGGCGGCATCCCGGATTATTTCCGGGTCAGCGACCGCTGAGGGCGATGACGATGCCGCGGCGACGCTTGCCCTCAGGCCGCGGCGGTCGCGAACGGGCAATACGGTTCCCGCTCGACCAGATCCAGCACGAACGACAGCTTCGCCATGCCCGAGATGACCGCCATGGCCGTGCCGAGCTCGAGGATCTGCGCTTCGGAGAAAGTGCTCGCGCAGGCTCGCGAACAGCGCGGGCGTCATCTCGCCCCTCGATGTTCGACAGCGCGACCTCTCGCGGCATAGTCGATCACCGCACGTTCGGCGGGAGTGAACGGCTCGTTTCGTCCTTCGCGCAGCGCATCGATCTGTGCCTGCGTGAATCCGGCCTCCAGAGCGCCCGGGATGTTCTGCTTGTTGCAGGTGCGGCAGCCGTGGACCAGCGACAACTTGAGACGGGCGAGCTGCTTGTAGCGCTGCTGTACCTGGCCGCCGAAGAACACCTTGCCGTAGAACTGCCGCATGACGAACTCGAGCAGGTCGGGCGCCTGCGCGAACACCTCGACGAAGGTCGCGTCGCCGGTGAGCTTGTGCAGCATGTCGCAGGCCGGCTGCCACTCGGGTGCCATTTGTTCGCGTCGCGTGCGGGTGAACAGTGTGTCGATCATGGCGGACCTCGTCGATGAGTTGGGGAAGAGGGTCAGGCGGCCAGCAATCCCAGGATGGAGACGCTGGCGATGTTGCGATTGGGTATGCCCCCGAGATTGTGGGTGAGCCCGATGGAGGGGCCCCGCCCCGAGCGTCCGTGCGTCTGGCGATCGCCGGCGCGGCCCAGAAGCTGCAAGTAGATCTCGTAGGCCATGCGCAAACCGGTCGCGCCGATCGGATGGCCGAAGCATTTCAGGCCGCCGTCGATCTGGCAGGGGATCGCGCCGTCGCGGTCGTAGCGGCCGTCCATCACGTCGTGAGGCGCGCGGCCGGCATCGGACAAGCCCGAGATCCTCCATCAGCACGAGCTCGGTGATCGAGAAGCAATCGTGCACCTCGATCAGATCGATCTGTGCGCGCGGATCGGTGAGCCCGGCCTCCGCATAGGCGCGCCGCGCCGCGAGCGGCGTGGTCAGGGTATGCGTGCCGTCCCACGATTGGTGACTCATCTCGACGCCGTTGCTCGGCGCCAGCTGCAGCGCCTGAACGGACACGAGATCCCGCTTGCCGAGGCTCGCGTGCGATCGGCCGGGGTGGTGACGATGGCGCACGCGGCGCCATCGCTGACCCCGCAGCAGTCGAGCACGCCGAGCGGATAGGCGATGAGCGGTGCATCCAGCACCTGTTGCTCGGTGATGCGGTTGCGCAGATGCGCTTTCGGGTTGCGCGCCGCATTCTCGTGGCTCTTGCAGGAGATGTGCGCCATGGCGCGCTTGAGCTCCGCCATCGAATAACCATGCTTGCTTGCGTAGGCGCTCGCCAGCTGGGCGAAGGCGCCGGGCGCGGTGCTCGACGGCAGGTACAGATCCTCGAAGGTGCCCTTGGTGCGCTCGGGCAGTCCGCCGAAGCCCGTGTCCTTGAGCTTCTCGACGCCCATGGCAAGCGCGATGTCGCAGGCGCCTGCCGCCACGGCGTAGACCGCGCCGCGCAGCGCCTCGGTGCCGGTGGCGCAGAGGTTTTCGACCCGGGTGGTCGGGCACGTTGGGCAGACGCAGCGCCATGGACATCGGGAGCGATGATTTGCCGACGTTCTGCTCGTCGAAGAACACGCCGAGCCAGGCGGCCTCGATTCGATCCCGTTCCGATCCCGGAGTCCGCGAGCGCCTCCTCGAACGCCTCGATCATGAGATCGTCGGGGCCGCAGGACCAGCGCTCTCCGAAGCGCGAGCAGCCCATTCCGGCGATCACGACCTTGTCCTTGATTCCGCTCGCCATCGCGTGAGCCTCTAAGGCGCCGACACCTTGGTTGCCTTCCAGAAATAGCGGCGAAAGCCGCGCATGCGATCCTCGTCCTTGATCCGATAGACGAAACGGATCGGGTCGTTCACCTTGAGCTCGCCCGGCTCGATGTCGGTGAACTCCATGAAGAGATTGCCGCCCTCGGCGAACTCGACGTTGCCGTACACGTACGGCGGCCGCGCGGCAATACGCTTGCCAGTCCTCGGTGAAGGTCTTGACGCGTCCCGTGGAGGAGGCGAGTCCGTAAGGCACTTGGCGGTCGAGCGCGCGGCACTCGGGATTCACGCATACCCGGGAGCGGGGAAACTGCACCGTGCCGCAGCTCTCGCAGCGGCCGCCCTTGAAGGCGCTCAAGGCGTCGCGCTTGCGGTAGGCCACGCTGTGCGCGCTGCGATGGTCGCGCTCGGCGCGCATGCCGAAATCCACGTCCAGCAAACCGCGGTGCGACAGGTAGCGCAGGTAGCTCGACTCCTCGCGGCGCTGCCGGAGCGCGTTCGAAACAACCGGCGGAGCGTTCCGTACTGCGCGCTCGGCGCGCAGCAGCAGCGGCGTCCACGCCTTGGCCGATGCCCACCGCGAGAATGAGATCGCCCGGACTCGCGGCCTCGAGTCGCAGCGGCCATCAGGAGCAAGGGCAGGGCCGCGCCGGCATCGCCGCACCCGGCGAGCACCGTGTCGTCTCGCTTCGCCGCGCCGAGCCCGGCCGAGTCCGCGATGCGCTTGGCGACCGAGGCCGTCGCCGGCAGGGCGAGGTGCGCGTACGGCGCCGCCGTCACAGCCGGCACCGGCGAGGAGCTCGCGGATCAGCCGCGGCACCAGGATCATGAGCGACTCATCGCGTATCCAGCGCTCCTCGAGCGAGTAGTCGAAGTCGGCGCCCGCCATGCGATAGTGATCCACGAAATCGCTGCCGATGCTGCGCGCCGCGACGATCGACGCCAGGGCGGCGCCGCTGGGCGGACCACCAGGCAGGCCGCGGCACCGTCCCCGTAGGCGAGCTCCTGAGCGCTGCCCGGTCGGGCCAGCCGCGCATCGCTGGCGACCACGAGCGTGGGCGCCGACGCGCGCTGCGCGCGCGCTGATCAGTCCGCCGGTGCCGGCGCGCAGCGAGGCGCCGAGATTCAGCGTCTCACATCCTCGGGCAGATCGAGCGCGGCGGCGACCATCAACGCGTCGTCGCGGTCGGCGAATGGCGCGGAGGTGGAGCACAGATAGAGCGACTCGGGCTTCGCCGCCTCGGGTGCGCCGCGGATCCGCCGAGGCAGGAGCGGCAGCCTCGCACCGCCATGGTGATCGCGTCCTCGTCCCAGTTGCCGATGGCCCGGTAGCCGTCCGTGCGTGCCCGCGCCGGCGGCTGTACCCACGCCATGGACTCCGCGATCAGCGGCGCGGGGCAGGCGCAGCCGCGGCACGTGGACTCCGAAGCGCAGAATGGCGCCGAGTGCACTCACTCGGTGCGGACTCAGATCTCATAGAACCGCTCGAGCAGCGGCTCGACGCGCAGTGCGGCGGGATGCGTTCGCGGCCGATGCGCCGGTCGAGCTCCTCGTGCCAGTGATAAATGCGCCGCTCCTGATAGCTCAACGGAATGCCTCGAAAGCCCGGCGACATCAGCGACTCCTGGATCTGCGGACCGAACTGCAGATCCTCGTCGAGAATGCGGTCGAAATTCGCGATGCGGGTCTTCCACAGCTCCGGCGGCGGGCCGCCGCCCCAATCGGGCGCGAACCAATGGCATTCGATGCGCATGCTGGTCGCGGAGGTGGGCCAGAACGTCAGAAACGGCACGCCGCTCGGATCCACCGGCGCCACCAGGTTGGGATAGAAATTGAACGACGGATTGTTCTGCGACGACACCACGGTGGCGGATTCGATCTTGCGCATGCCGCGCGTACCGGGATCCTGCCAGTCCGGACGCCGGTTGGACGTGACCATGATGGAATGGCCGTTGCGGTACAGCGCGATGGTGGTGCCGCGATGATCGAGAAAGCGGTCCACCGTATTCTGGTGAATGGACTTCAGGTGGTACACCTCGAGAAAGGCATCGAGCAGCACCTTGACGTTGCACTTCACGTCGAAGGCCTCCTGGGCGACCAGGCGCCAGCAGTCGGGCTCGAACTGGCGGAAGTAATCGAAGAACGGCTGCACGTGATCGCAGCAGCGGCTGTGCCTCCGGATCCTCGTTGATGAAGATCCAGTTGTTGAAGCGCTCGCAGCGCACGCCGATCAGCGGGCGCGTCGACAGGTCGAGGCCGGGGAAGTCGCGCTTGTCGCGCAGATTGATGAGCCTGCCCTCGAGGTTGTAGGTCCAACCATGATATCCGCACACCAGGCCGTCCACTTTTCCGCAGGCCGACTTCACCAGCGGACCGCCGCGATGCCGGCAGGTGTTGTAGAAGGCGCGCACCACATCGTCCTTGCCGCGAACGATGAGAATCGGCGAGCCGGTCTTCTTCCAGAGGATGAAGCTGCCGGGCGCGGGCAACTCGTCGATGTGGCAGGCGTATAGCCAGCTCTTGCGCCACAGATGCGTCATCTCGAGCTCGAGAAAAGCGGGATCCGTGTAGCGGCCCGCCGGGATGTCCGGGAGGGACGGGAACCCTTCGGGCGGCGCGGTCCGCTCGGACTCGTATTTCATCCCGTCGAGAAAGCGTTGAACGATCGCGGTGTCCATGATCTGCCCGGCTCCAAGAGAGGCGCCATTATACGCCTTTGTCTAAAAGAAACAGACCTGACTGTTTGTTTTCTGCCCATGGCAGCTCAGCTTTCACTTGCCGTCCACCGAAAATGCGATCAACGCGTTTCCGGCCATGTGGAAATACATGCCGTAACCGGAATTCGTGTACACCATGCCGTCGTGCACCACCGGGCCGCCGCCTCCGATGGAGCCGCCGTGCGCCGGCGCCGCCGCCGAGCGCGGCGAGCTCGCGAGTCGTGTCGTATTGCCAGAGCACGCGGCCGGTCGCCGAATCGTAGGCACGGACCCGTCCATCCATGTGCCCGGCGAATACGGCGCCCGGGATCGCTGCGATGGATGCGAGGATGCCGGGATCGCAGGATGCCGCGGCCCTTGGCAGACATCGTCGGCCGGGCTTTGCCACAGCGACATCGCCGTTGCCGGATCGAGCGCGTATAGGCCGGCCCGGGGAGGCCCGGCCTTGGCGTCGCGCGCCTTCTCCGAGGCGTCCATGGAGTTCGCCATGTCGGATATCGGCACGTACAGGCGCGTGCCGTCGAAGGCCATGCCGAACTGGATGCCGCCTTGAATGGAGCCGCGTCCGACGCGCTGCGACCACGAGGGCGTGGTCGGGATGATCGGGATCGATCGCGAGCGCCGATGCCGCTCTTCAAGCCCACGAACAGGCGCTCCTCGCCGCTCGCGAGTTTGCCGAGCACGATGCCGGAACCGATGTCGAAGTCCGGTCCTGAATTCGCCGGGCAGCTGTCGAGCCCGATCATGCAGCCGACGTTCCACGCGTCGCCGCTCGCGACCTGCCAGCTCCAGACGATGCGTCCGGATCGGAGGTCCACCGCGAGCACGGAATCGCTGCGGCCGTTCGCCGGGCCCGTGTAGTTATTGCCGGTGCCGACGTACAGCAGCCCACGTTTCGCATCGATCGTCGGCGTGTTCCAGATCGCCGCGCCGGAGGGCGCGAAGATCTTCGTGCCGGCGCGCGTCATTCCGGATTCGTGCGGTGCCTCATCGATGGTGAAGCGCTGCCATCGCCGCTTGCCGGTGGCGGCATCGTAGGCGACGACGCTGCCGCGAAAGGTGCAACACGCATAAGAGGGATCGGCGGTCGCCTCCTCGAGCGACGATACCCCGACATAGACGGTGCCCCGGTAATACACCGGCGCTCCGGTGATCGTCGCGCTCGGATGATCGTCCACCCGATCCCGCCAGAGTTCCTTGCCGGTGAGCGCGTCGACCGCGTAGACCCGACCGACGATGTCGCCGAAGAAGGCGCGTTTGGTCTGGCCGCCTGTCGCAGGTATCACGACGGGCGTGCGGACCTCGGCGCTCGTTTCGAACGTCCAGCGGATGCACCCGGTCTTGGCATCGAGCGCATACACGATACCGTTCTGGCTCCCGACGTACAGCGCGCCGTAAGCGAAGGTGGGACGCGATCGCGCGCGAACGGAAGCGGGATAGGCGAAGGTCCATTTCACCTCGAGCCGGGGGATATCCGCAGCGGCAAGCCGCGCGGAATCCGCGTCGATGAAATGCGTGTTCTCGGGAGCGAATCCCCAGCCGACGATGTCGGGCTCGCGGGTGAGATCGAAGCGCGCGGCCGCGCCCGCGCACCGGGGCGCCTCGGGCGGTTCGGGCGCGCCGAAGGGAAGGCCCGACAAATATTCCGCGACATATTTCTTGTCGTCCGCGGTCAAGGTTGCCGCCTGCCGCTGCATGATGCCGACGGTGAGGGCGCGATCGATGGCTTCCGGCGTCATCATCTGCAGGAACGTGCGGGACGGCGCTTTCGGCGCCTGTCCCTCGTGGCAGATCCGGCAATGCTCGCGATAGACCGCCGCCCCCGGCAGCTTCTCGCGATCGCCGGCGGCTTTCGAGGCATCCATCTTGTCGCGCAGCGCGTCCAGATCCTGGGGCGGTGCATTCGCCGGCGGGGGGACGGCGGCAAGAATCGCTGCCGGCGGAAGGACATTCAGCATCAGGGCGAGAAGCCAGCATTCGCATGAGAGGTCTCGTGATCAAAGCGATTCCGCCGACTGGAGCAGCGATCGGAGCGAGCCGAGGAAGCGGGCGGCAACGGCGCCGTCGATGACCCGATGGTCCGCCGACAGGGTCAGGGTGGCCATTTTTTCGATCGCCGGGCGCTCCGCACTTCACGGTGGGCCGGTCCGAGACCGCGGCTATCGCCAAGATACCGACCTGGGGCGGATTGATGATGGCATCGAAGCGGTCGACGCCGAACATGCCGAGATTGGAGATCGTGAAGGTGCCCCCCGAGATGTCCTCCCGGGTCAAACTTCCCGCGCGTGCGCGCCGCGCGAGTTCCTTGATCTCCGATCCGATCTGCGCGGGCGTCTTGGCATCCGCGCTGCGTATCACGGGCGCCATCAGCCCATTGTCGGTCGCGACGGCGATGCAGATGTCCGCCGCGGGAAATGTCGAGGACCTCATCGCCGATCAAGTGCGAGTTCAAGGAAGGGTGCTGCCGCAGCGCGAGCGCCGTCGCACGCACCATGAGGTCGTTGATCGCGATGCTGAGCCCCGCCGCTCGGCTCGATTCGACGCGCGCCAGCAACGCGCCGCATTCGACGTCGATGGCCACCCGATAGTGCGGGATGCTTTGGGACGACTCGAGTAAGCGCTTGCCGATCGCCGCACGCATGGAACTCGAGTTTGACGCGAACGGGGGCGGCGTCACCGGTGCCACCGCTTTGCGTCGCTGCCTCGGCTTGTCCCGCCGCATACCCCTCGACGTCCTTCTTTGGAAATTCGGCCGCCGCGGCCCGTTCCCTTGACCTGGGCTATGTCCACGCCGAGGCGTTCCGCGATCCGCCGCGCGATCGGGCTGACCCGCGTCTCGCCGTCGGCTTCCGCGGGAGCGGGCATCGCGGAAAGCGGATTCGGCGTTTCGGGTTGTTTGCCGGCCGGCTCGAAGCCGGCATCTGCCGGTGTGAATCCGCGAACGAAGTCCTGTAGTTCCGCATCGGAAACGGACTCATCGGCGATCAGCCCGATCAGAGCTCCCACATTCTCCGTGGCCCCGGCTTCGGCCAGGATGAGCCGCAGCGTACCGCTGAGCGGTGCTTCCACCGAATTGACTATCTTTTCCGTTTCCACGTCCAAAAGATGGTCACCTTTCTGCGTGGCGGCTCCGACCGCCACGTGCCATCCCGTCACGGTGCCCTGCTGCATCTCGATGCCCCATTTGGGCATGGTGATCGGAAATATTCGCCTGTTCATGGTCGATTTCTCGTGATGTCCGCAGGGCGCTGATATAGTATCTAGAAAAAACAGTCAAGATTGTTTTTTATTCGCCGCGCGCCGGCCGGTCCATCCGCGGCACTCCTGTTGCAACCGCACAACGAATTAAACAAACCGTCATGCTTGTTTTTTTTATTCGTGGCGCGTAGCTTCCACGTTCGAATATTCACAAGAAGCGACCCGAAGGACCTCCGGCGAGCGCGCAGGCGTGGCCGGAAGCACTGAGGTGTTGTGGTGGCCTGGTTAGGGGAGAACAGCATGACGAGCATCAAGCGCATCGGGCAATTGCCGCGGAAACCGTTCGGCGGCCCGAAGCTGGTTGGGTTGGCGGCCGCGATGGCCCTCGTGTCGAGCTTCGCGCAAGCGCAGGCGCAAACGGGGGCGACGGCCGAGTCGACCGAAGCGGCGGGCGGGGGCCTGCAGGAGATCGTGGTTACCGCCACTCGGCGCGCATCGAATCTACAGTCGACCCCCATCGCAGTGACCTCGATCGATGCCCAGGCCCTCGAGAATCTCAACGCCCGCTCGTTGCAGGACGTGGCGCTGCTGGTGCCGAATTTTTCGGCGAACAGGCAGAACGGCTTCAATGCGGCCGCGTTTGCCATGCGCGGCGTCGGCAACACGGACATCATCGTATACGACGAGTCGCCGGTGGCGGTGATCGTCGACGATTTCGTGGTCCAGAGCGTCGAAACGCAGATGCTCGATCCCTTCGATGTGGAGGATCTGGAAGTGTTGCGCGGTCCGCAGGGCACGTTGTTCGGCAAGAACACCACCGGCGGCGCCGTGGTCGTCAAGACCAAGGCGCCCGTGCTCGATGAAACCTCGCTCGACACCGAGGGCGGTTTCGGCAGCTTCAATGAATTCAACGTGAAAGGTGCGCTCAACATCCCGCTGATCGACCACCAGCTCGCCATGCGCGTCGTGGCGAGCGAGGAGCGGGAGGATGGATGGATGCGCAACGGCGCCAGCAACACCATCGGCGGGGTCACCTATACCGGAAATGGCGAGCCCGTCGGCGGCACCGACGTGTTCACCGGCCGGGCCAAGTTGCTATGGCAGCCGATGGACAATTTGAGGGTGCTGTTCACCTACGAGCAATTGAACGACCGCTCCCAGGTACCTGCGGCCGTCAACGCCACGCCCACCAACGATACGCCGGGCACCAACACGCCTTATTTTGATTTCGCATTGCTCGGCCTGCCGGGTTATACGGGCAACAACCCCCTGGGGAATGCCGGGGTCGACAACCGTAACGGCTATTTGGTCGACGAGCAGAACGGTCAGCGGGTGGACGCCAACGGCGAGCACTTGAACATCGACTACAGCATCGACCCCGGCACGTTCACCTGGGTGCAGGGCTACCGCTCGCAGGATTCGGAACTGGCCTCCGATTACACGGGCCTGGTAGGTCCGGTCGCGGTGTTCGATGCGAACCGTTCCGACCGGCGCAAGACCTGGCAGGAGGAGCTGCGTTTCGCCTCGAAGCAGATCGGCGATTTCAACTACGTCGCCGGGCTGTTCTATCAGCATGACAACACCAAGTTCTGCGTGGCGCAGTTGCTCGGCATCTACGACCTGTTCGGCGTGCCGACTCCTCCCGGTCTGACGGGCGGCTACAACGACAATCCGCAAGTGCTCTGCAACGAGCAGACGGAGGAATCGAAGGCGGCCTACGGCGAAGCCAATTACAAGTTCACCGACGCGGATACGCTGACCATCGGTGCGCGAATCACGCAAGACAGCAAGCAATGGATCGGCCGCCAGCAGGTGTTCGTGCAGCAGTTGCCCTCGCCGACCGGCGCCATCGATCCCGCATTCACGTACCAGTCGTTGGGCGGCTTGATGAATGCCGATAATTTTTCTGCTTATCCGTTCGGCGTGGTCAGCGACAGCCACACCTGGACACAGCCCACGTATCGCATCACCTTCTCGCATCAATTCGATCCGAATTTGTTCGGGTATATCAATTACTCCCGCGGCTTTCGCGCCGGCGGATACAACGATCAGGTGGGCACCAGCGGCGCGCCGATCACCAACGCGGAGAAACAGCCGACGGATCCGGAAATCGCCAATTCCTACGAAGGAGGCGTGAAGAGCGAGTGGCTGGATCATCGCCTGCGAATCAACGAGGCGCTGTTCTACGTGCGCTACAAGGACCTGATCCGTCAGGTTGTGGAGCCGGTCACGAATACCAACGGCCAGGCGGGCGAGGAGACCTTGTTCGCGAACGCCGCATCCATGACGGCCTACGGCATCGAGAACGAGCTGACTGCGAAGCTCGCCGAGGGTCTGATGTTGAATGTGCCGTTCAGCTTTCAGCACTGCGAATACGGCAGGTTCTCGACGCTGAACACGGCGGGTACCGCGACCATCGATCTGTCCGGCCTGCCGGTCAATCGATGTCCGCCGGTCACCGCGACCGTCGATCTCAGCTATACCATGGAGGTGGCGCCGACGGGCGGCCGCATCGTGCTCGAACGTCAACGAAAACTACGTCTCAAAGAATCTCGACACGTATTCCATCGCGCAGCCGTATGCGCCTTTCACTCAGACCTACCAGGACGCGCGCGCGCTGCTCGGTGCCTCCCTGACCTATACCGGCGCCGACGGCCGCTGGTTCGCCCGGGTGTACGGCCGTAATCTCGCGGACAAGATCTACAAGGAATCGGCGCAGAACGTCGATCCATTGTGGGTCTGGGCGTTTCTACGGGGAGCCGCGCTTCGTGGGCGGCGAGATCGGCATGAAGTTCGGTCAGCATCAATGAGCGGCGGATGCCCGCCGGGCTCGGCGCGGCGGGCATCAGACGACCTGCTGAGCCTTGAGATCGCCGATCTCGCGCGGAGAGTACCCGAGCTCCTCCAGAATGGCATCCGGTATGTTCGCCAAGCGTTGGAGGCCGATTCGGCGCGCAAACCGGCGTCTTCCCGAGGCGAACCGGCAATCCGGACACGGGGACGGGCCGCGCAAGACCGGGATAACCCCGTGACGGCGTGAAGGAAGCGCATCGCCGCGACTTGGCTGTCGTCGAGCGCTTGCTGCGGCGTGTAAACCGGCCCGGCGGGAAGTCCCGCGGCATCGAGCTCGGCGACGGCCTCGCGCGCTGGTCCGCGCCGCGCACCAGGCCGCCATTCGCGCGAGAATGTCCTCGCCATGGTCGCCGCGCGATTGCATCGGTCTTGAATCGCGCGTCCCCCGTCCAGCGGGACTCATCGCCCATGAGTCTCGCCCAGCGCTGGAACAAGCCGTTGCCGACCACGTGCGTCAACACGTGTCCGTCGCGGGTCGCGAACACCGCGGACGGGGCGGAAGTCTGCACCCGATTGCCGGTGCCGACGCGGTCGATGCCGGTCGCCCCCTGTTCGGCGAGATGCGAGCCGAATACGGCGAGCGCGGTGCCGAGCAGCGTGCCTTTGACCTCCTGACCCTCGCCGGTGCGCTCGCGGTGCATCAGGGCCGCGAGGGTCCCGAAGGCGGAAAGTACCGCCGTTCCGAAATCCACATACGGCGCCGCGGCCTTGACCGGTGCGCCGGGAACGCCGGATATGTACATCGCCCCGGACATTGCCTGTCCCACGCCGTCGAAGCCGCCGCGATGCGCGTGCGGTCCAAGGTCCCCGAAGGCGCTCTGCGTCGTTACGATGATGCCGGGACGCACCGCGCTCAAGGTGGGGTAATCGATGCCGAAAGTTCGAAGTTGCTGCGCCGGCAGATTCGCGACCACCACGTCGGCGGTCGCGACCAGCCGCTCGATGAGGCTCGCGCGCGCCCGCCTTGGCGGGATCCAGCGTCATCGATTTCTTGTTGCAGCTCGTTTGGAAGAAACCGCCCCTTCGCCGCCGGAGGCGACCGGCGCGATGAACCGGTCCTCGCCGCCGCCGCGCCGCTCGATCCGGATGACCTCCGCGCCCAGATATCCCAGCAGGTGGCGCAGTACGGTCCGGCGACGTATCTTCCGAAATCGAGGATTCGAATTCCTGCGAGCAAGGGCCGCTCGGCGCCGGGGTGCGGGTCGTCATGGCGTGGTCATGGGACAAATCTTATACGAGGTGGGCCGTGGATTTCAGACTGACCGATGATCAGTCGGCGCTGCAGGCGGCCGCGCGCGAGTACGCCCGCGAGCGGCTTGCCGGACATCGCGCGAAACATCGAGGAGAGCGGCGACGCCGCCCTCGCACGAGCTGATCGCGGAATTCGCGGAGCACGGATTTCTCGGCGTGAACGTGCCCGCCGCGCTCGGGGGCCTGGGTCTCGGCAATCTCGAGGCGCTGATCGTGCTCGAGGAATTCGGCAAGATCTCCTCCGCGGTTGCCTTTCCGGTGTTCGAGTCCTGCGTGGGTCCGGTTCGCGCGATCGAGCGCTTCGCGCGGCGAGGATCTGAAGCGGCCGGGTGGTGCCGGGCGTCTGCCGCGGTGAGATCGTCGTGGCCATCGCCATGTCCGAACCGGCGGCCGGATCGGCGCTCACGGACCTCGCGACCCGCGCAGACACGCGCGGCGCAAGCGTCGTGCTCAACGGCTCGAAGCGCTGGTGCTCGGGCGGCGGCCACGCCGACGGGTACCTCGTGTATTGCCGGATGTCCGAGGCGGCCGGCGCCAAGGGAATCGGCGCGGTCTACGTGGAGAAAGGCGCTCCTGGACTCTCATTCGGCAAGCCCGAGCATCTGATGGGATTCCGCGGCGTGCCGTCCGCGGATCTTTATTTCGACAACTGCTCGGTGCCGATCGCCAACGTCGTCGTGCCGGCCGGCGGTTTCAAGCGCTTGATGGAGGCGTTCGATCTCGAGCGCTGCGGCAACGCCACCATGGCGCTTGCGCAGGCGAGCGGCGCCCTCGAGGACGTGCGTTCATTACGTCCAGGAACGCAAGCAATTCGGCAAGCCCATCGTCGACTTTCAGGCCGTGCAGCTGCGGCTCGCGGAGATGCGGATGAAGGTCGATGCCGCACGGCTCCTCATCTGGCGCGCCGCCTGCAACGCGGAGCAGGGGCTGCCGAGCGTGATCGAGTCCTCGGTGGCGAAATGCTTCGCCAACGAGATCGCCCGGGAGGTCACGGGTCACGCCGTACAGCTCATGGGCGCGTACGGCTATTCGCGCGAATATCCGATGGAACGGCGGCTGCGCGACGCATGGGGCTGGGGAATCGCGGGAGGCGCGATCGACATCCAGAAGGTCAACATCGCCTCTGCGATGGTCGGACGGCGCTTCGCTCAGCGAGGCTCGACGTGACCCGGATGCACCGCTCCCTACGGGCCGCTCAGAGCGTGAATCGACCGGCCGCCTCGGGCCGCACGGTGATCTCGATGCGATCGCCGAGATGCGCGGCGGCATGCACCGCGAGCGGATGCGTCGCAGGAGCGCCGAGCACCCGGCCGTCCCGGATGTCGAAAGAGGCGCCGTGCAACGGGCAGATCAGACGGTCGCCGCGCAGCCGGCCTTCGCTGAGCCGCGCGAATGCGTGGGTACAGATATTGTCGAGCGCGTGCACGCCCTGCTTCACGCGGCACACGACGATCTCGCGAGCGTCGACCAGGTACGCTCGCTTCGTGCCCTCGGGTATTTCCTCGAGCGGGATGGACAGCGTGGCTTCGGTGGTCATGCGGGATCCGGCAGGAATTTGCGCGAATCGTAGCACGCCGCCGACGCCGCGGGCGTTGCGGCCACAGCATGGGGAGGTTGAGCATCATGGCTAACATCACTTTCGTCGCGCGCATGACGTGCAAGGCGGACAAGCGGCAGGAGTTCGTAGGCCTGTGCCGCCGGCTCGAAGACTTACGTGCGGGACAACGAGCCGGACACGTTGATCTACGGATTCTTCAAACTGCGCGAACCGGACCGCTACGTGGTGCTGGAGAGTTTCCGGGACGAGGCCGCGGAGCACACGGCACATGAACTCGGCGATGCTCGCGGAGCTGGCGCCCAAGATCTCGGCGTGCCTCGACGGCACCTGGGTTCGAGAATATTTCGATCCAATCGACTGAAGGGTTTTTAGGAGATTGCATGTCGACGACATTCATCGCGACGCTGGTCGTCAAAGCGGGCAGAGAGGCCGAGTTCGAGAGGGTTCAGAAAGAGCTGTCCGAGCTCACTCACGCGAACGAGCCCGGTACGCTGGTGTACGACGTGATCAAGAGCCGCACCAAGGCGCGGACCTACGTGGTATACGCACGGTTCAAGGACGAGGCCGCCTTCGACGCTCACATGCAGAGCCCGTTCCACCACCGCCTCGTGCCGCCGATTCTCGAGTGCGTCGAGGGCGCGATGGATCTGCACATGCTCGATTGGCGGAGCTGAGCGGCACGCAAGCGCGCGCGGCGCCGCTCCTCGTTCTCAGCGATCCTCGCCGACGAGTTCCTTGAGCTTGTCCTCGAGGTAGCGAAGCACGCGCTTGTCGCGTTCGGTTTCCTTGTGCGTGAGGAAGCTGATCGCCATGCCTTCCATCACGTACCGGCTCAGATCGAACCCGAGCAGGAACTTCTCCCCCTTTCTCTTCCATTCCGGAAACAACTCGAGGCTGGTCTCGTACCACTCCCGCTCGAATGCCTCCTGCGCCGGGAAGAGGATGGCGGCGAGTTCCTTGTCGGTGCGCGCTGCGACCGCAATTTCGAAGAAAGCCACGAACCAGGGGTGCTTGACGTGCGCCCAGTATCCTTCCACGCCGAGACGCACGTGATCGCCGTCGGTCGGCTCCTTGGCCATGGATTTGCGGAACGCCCGCAAGCGCTTCGCGTGCAGGTAGTCGACCGCGGCCCTGACGATGTCCATCTTGGAGGGAAAATGATGCAGCATGGCGCCGCGAGAGAGGCCCGCCTTCTCGGCGATCACCGCGGTGGTGGTCCGAGCGTAGCCCAGATCGACCAGGCACTTGATGGCGGCTTCGATGATCTGGGTGCGGGTCGAGGCGCTCTTTTGAGCCTGCCAGCCGACCGGCGTGGATGTCTCGGGAATAGCCGCCGCCGGCTTGGGGCTGCCGGTCGGTCCGTGTGCGTTTGCTGCCATGCGTTTGCCCTTGTGTATCCGAGGATCCAAGTTCAAAAATCCTTTATATGCCAAAGTTGTACCCATTGCTCGAAAAAGTCCAATATGATTGAAACCGGATGGAGTGACTGGTAATTTGCGGCTGGCCGACGGGGGGAATCATGGGAAGAGTGAGCGGGAAAGTGGCGCTGGTGACCGGCGCGGCCTCGGGGCTCGGGCGGGCGGACGCCGTCGCCCTGGTCCGGGAGGGCGCGCGGGTGGTGATCACCGATATCAACGAAGAGGCCGGCCGAAAGCTCGAGTCGGAACTCAATGGAGCGGCCGCGGGCAGCGCTCATTTTCTCACCCAGGACGTGTCGAGCGAGGCGCGCTGGGTGCAGGTGTTCGCCGAGATCCGGCGACGCTTCGGAGCGCTGCATGTGCTCGTCAATAACGCGGGCATGGTGGTGGTCGGCACGCCGGAATCGGCGACGCTCGAGCAATTCCAGGCTCACCTGCGGGTGATGACCGACAGCGTCTTTCTTTCGTGCAAGTACGGTATCGCGCTGATGCGCGATTCGGGGGGCGGCTCGATCATCAACATGTGCTCGACGGCGACCCATCTGGGGTATCCGGTGTTCTACGCCTATAGCGCCGCGAAGGGTGCCGTGCGCTCGATGTCCAAGGCCGTCGCGGTTCACTGCCAGATGAATCACTACAACGTACGCTGTAATTCCATTCACGCGGGCGCCATCGATACGCCCATGGTCGTGAAGGCCACGCAGGAGTTGGGAATGCAGATGTCGATGTATGATCAGACCGCGGTGGGTCTCGGCAAGCCGGAGGACGTTGCGAACCTCGTGGTATACCTGGCCTCCGATGAGTCGCGGTTCGTGAATGCTGCGGAAATCCTCATCGACAACGGCCTCGTTGCGCAATAGAAAAAAACAGTCAAGACGGTTTGTTTTATGACGCCGCGGCGTCTACAATCGGCCCATGCAGAAGGAGGCGGACGATGGATCTAGGCCTTAAGGGCAAAAGGGCGATTGTGACCGGTGCGACCAAGGGCATCGGCCGCGGGGTGATCGAGCTATTGGCTGCCGAGGGCGCCAGCGTCGCCTTCTGCGCCCGGTCGGCCGAGGAAGTGGCCGAGGCGGTCGCCGCAGTCAAGCGGCCCGGGATCGAGGTGATCGGCGAGTCGGTCAACGTCCGCGACGGCGAGGCGTACCGCGCCTGGCTCGAGCGGGCGGCCACGGCGCTCGGCGGCTGCGACGTGTTCATCCCCGGCGTCAGCGGGGGAGGCGGCATGGACAGCGAGAAGAACTGGGTGCGGAATTTCGAGATCGACATGCTGCACACCGTCCGCGGCTGCGAGGCGCTGATGCCGCATCTGGAGAAATCCGGCACCGGCTCCATCGTGATTATCGGCTCGACCAATGCGGTGGAGACCTTCGCCGCTCCGATGGCCTACAACGCGATCAAGGCGGGACTCATCACCTACTCGAAGCAGCTGTCGCAGCATGCGGGACGCAAGAACGTGCGCGTCAATACCGTCTCGCCGGGCCCGATCTACTTCGAAGGCGGCGCGTGGGAGATGATCAAGGGCACGCAGGCGAAGTTCTACGACTGGGCGATGAAGCAATTTCCCTGCGGACGGATGGGTACCGTCGAGGAGATCGCGCGGGTCATCGTGTTCGTGGCGAGTCCCGCCGCGAGCCTCATCACCGGCGCCAATTCATCGCGGACAATGGATTCACCAAGCGGGTGCAGCTGTGAGCCGCTGCGTGCGCCGCTCGAGCCGCTGACGGCGGGTTCCATGGCGTCAGGCCCCGTCAACGGCTATCTGATCTGCGGCGGCCGCTACCACGACATGGACTATGCGCGGCTCGAGTTGTTGAAATTGCTCGGCGAGCACGACTCGATCCGGGTCCGGGTGGCCGAGGATTACCGCGACGGCGAGGCGATCGCGAAGGCGGATTTTCTCGTGACCTACACCTGCGATGTGATCCCGGATGCGTCGCAGGAGGAATTGCTGGAGGCTTTCTTGGCGGCGGGCGGCCGATGGCTCGCGCTGCACGGCACGAACTCGGTGCTCGAGTACGTGAAGGGCCGAGGCTGGCATGCCCCCCGCGGCCATCCGCGCTTCATGGACATCACAATAAGTG
>CAWCIE010000015.1:0-276412 GCA_963795475.1 uncultured Gammaproteobacteria bacterium | reverse complement strand
AGTGAGCAGTACGATCGTCGAGTCCAGACTGATCACCGCGGTGACGCCGGCTGCGAGGACGAACGCGAGCGCCAGCAGCCGCCGCGGGCTGTCCTTCGAGCGGCGTGCCATGAGCGTGCCGAGCGCATCGAACAATCCCTCGCGCCGGCAGCCGTCACCGATCAGGAGTAACGCGGCAAGGAACCCGATCGTCGGCGCCAGATCGCCGAGCGCCTGACGCGTCCGATCGATGCTGACCGCGCAAAAACTACGAGCACCGCGGCTGCGACGACTGCGGCAACTGCCTCTGGAAGCCACGTCGGCCGTACAACCGCGACGGCCAGCGTGACCGCGAGACCGAGCAACGCCAAGACCAGTGCCAGGTGGACGGGCATTCTTGTCTCTCCGCCGGTCCGGGCTTATGACTTTGACTCCAACTCCTCGACATCTTCTCGAAGCTCTCGCCAAATGCCGGCCATCGAGTGCTTGCTCATCATCTTCTGCAACTCGTCTTTGCTTTGCGCAGGCCAAGCGAACCAGTACTCGAGGACGTAGGCTATCCATTCTCCCGGTTGTGATACGCCGACCTTCCGCACGAGTTCTACGACCGGGAAACAGGACCGGAGGAGGCGATCGAGATATAGGTCGGGGTTCATCGCCCCCAGATGCTTCGGCATGATCTGCGCGAACCAGAGGACTGTGAAAGTAGTCCACGCCAGATCGAACACGCCCAAAGTCAATGCATCGGTGATCTTCACGGACGTCCAGGGGATGATGAGTACGTTCAGGTTCGCGAGCAGAGTTGCGGCGGTTACGATCGAAGCCACGAAAAGTTGCCGCGCGGCGAGCCAACGCGCCAGATAATGCGTCGGGCGACCCGGCCAAATCTTCTGCCACCGATCGATGACTGATACTTCGAGACCTTCCATCGCACCGAGTACCACTAAGAGGGCGACCGCGCCGAATGCAGTGACCGCTGCCATTGGGTGGCCATGTGCGACCAAGTAGACTGTACTCGACACCCACACGGCGGTCAGGATGCCCCAGGTCACGAAGAGCAGCGCGCCGAACACTATGCGCAGCGGATTTGGACTGTGCGATGCGGACCCCGGTCCCTCGCGAAGATGCGGAATCACTTGAGGAAGCGCCAGCATTGGGGGACTCAAAGCAGTTGTCCTCTGGCTGACCAGAGCTATCGTGTCGCTGGTGGGTTGCGATTGTTCGCTCCTCTCCGATCCTGTAACGCTCGACGTGCCGCGTACCATCAAGCTTGTAAGGCCTTCGGCGCTATTCGTGGTTGATTCGGGTGGCTGTTCGGACATGGCTCATTCTCCGTGGTTCGCAAAGCGCTGCGTAACTAAATCTGACACCGACGGATGGAGTTATCGACTATACGATGGTATGAATGGATGTCCGCGTCGCTGGATGGATCGGGCAGCAGGTCAACAGTTTGATTGCGGACCGTCTGCGTGGTGTCGAGAGAATGCCGTTCGAGCGTGCGGTCGTCGCGTCGACGACCTATTGGCATGACGATCTGGAACTCCTACGTGTACGGTCTTGCGGCAGTGATCGACCTGGAGGTGATCAAGGGGGAGCGACGTTCATGTAGGCGTCGATCCATAAGGCGGCGCCAGCTTGGCCCACCGGGATGCGATGCGCTCGAGCACGAATCGCTCCCAGACACCTGCGATTGTAATACCCAGCCGCATGGGATCTGGTGGCGCAACTGAAGTCGGCTCACTCGCTGAAGATGACGACCGTTGCGCTTCCCGTAAGCGGAATAGATCCGCCGCTGAAGCCCGAGGCAACTGCAACGTACTGCTTGCCCTTGACTTCGTAGGTGATGACGCCGCCGGCGATCGGACCGCCGGTAGGGAAGCTGTAGAGGGTCTTGCCGTCGCGTGCATCGAGGGCAAGGAAGTGCCCCGACAAATCTCCCGTCAACAGCACATCACCGGCCGTCGGCGTGATGGCCGCGTACATGGGCGTGGGCCACTTCACGCGCCAGGCCATGGTTCCAGTCTTTGCATCAATTGCGTTGATCCAACCGCTCCACTCGCGTGTAGGATCATTCGTACCCAGCCGTTCGCAAGCCCTGTGTAGGGAACGGTTGCGACCCACTTCGGGTCGGGGCCCATCTTGAATGTCGTGCACCAGTCGATCGCGTTCACGTACGAGACCCGTCGACAGGCTATGAGCCGCGCCGTTCCACTGCACGCCGGCGACCGGACAAACGCGAACGCCTTCGGGGGTGATCGGCACATCCTGATTCAGTAGCGTTGTCACCGGGAGCTTGAAGATGAGCTTGCCGTCATTGCGCGACACGACATGCAGGACCCCTTGCTTGCCCGCTGTAGCGACCAATTTCCTGCCGTCCGAGTCGAACAGCGAAACGACCGTCGTGTCCCAGTCATGATCATCGTTGGGCCGCAGTTGGTACCACCATTTGAGCTTGCCGCTGTGGGCATCGAGCGCGACCAACGACTCAGTGAACAGATTGGCGCCTTGGCGCATGTCTTTCTTGTAATCGGGACCGGGGTTGGCAACCGGCACGAACAATGTGCCTGTGTCACGGTCCAGCGCGTAGGTAACCCACGCCGCGCCGCCCCCGCGAGCCGAGGAACCGGGTGTCTTCCAGGTATCGGCACCGCGCTCCCCGGACTTCGGTATGAGATCGAAACTCCAGGCGAGAGAGCCATCGCTGACGTGGAAGGCCATCATCTGGCCGCGGATCCCCCAGTCACCGCCCGCCTTGGCCACATACACGATGTCGTCCAAGACGATCGGTGCTGCGCCAATGCCTTCCCCCAGACTCCAGTCGGCAACCTGCCGCACCCACAAGGGCGCCCCAGTCTTGGCATCGAGCGCATAGAGGAACCCATCTTGAGTGCCGCGGATCACGCGCCCCCCGGCGATGGCGACACCCCTGTTGGTCGCGTTCATCTCCGGGCCCTGGGCGACATGCGAATGCGTCCAGATTTTCTCGCAGCTGGTCGCGTCGATCGCATAAGTGCCCAGGTGCGTCGTCACGTACAGGATGCCGTCATACATCACCGGCCCAGTTGAGAATGTCCCGAGCTCACCCAGCTGGAACATGCAGACCGGTTTCAGGCTCCCGGCGTTAGCCCTATCGATCTGCGTCAGGGTCGAGTAGCGCTCGCCGCGATAGCCCTTGTTGTACATGAGCCAGTTGTCGGTCGCCGTGTCCGCGGCATCGAGCTCGGCCTGGGTCGGCGTCATCGTCGTGGGCTGCGCGAGCTTGCCGTACAGCCTGCCGATCGAGATCTCACCGGGCGCTGCCGCCGCCACGGTGCCGCCGGCGGCCGCGGCGGCGTTGAGCTCGAGAATCCGATCCATGGGCGAATAGGGCGTGAACTTGTCGGTGCCTGCCGGCAAACCGCTCTGGGCGAGCAGGAACGCCACGATGTCCGCGTACTCCTGGCTCGGGAGCGATGCGCCAAGTCCGAGCGGCATATTGGTGTGCACGTACCCGTAGAAGCCAGAGAGCTTCTTACCATCCCACTGTTGGTTGAAGGTCTTACCCTTCAGCGCCGGCGCTCCCGCACCCTGCAGTTGCTGCCCGTGACAGACGCCGCACTTCTGAGAATACTCCCAGCGGCCCTGCGCCACTTGTTCTGACGTGTACCATCCAGTGCCGTCCGCCAGCGCGACGGCGCTTGCCGCGAGTCCGAAAAGCATTACGACAATGTCTGCGCGTCGTGGACGCCACTGCAAGGAACCTGCGCTCATAACGATCCTCTCTCGGTGACGGTTAGCTACACGTAAAAAGCAACAACTACCAAAGGACAACTACCGCCGCTGCCTTCGAACTCGCTCTGATTCATGCGCGGTACTCGAATTTTCGGCAGGTGCTCGAACTCGTCCTTTGAGACCTCTGGCAGCTCGTACACCGCGCTACTTATTCAATCGAGCGCCGACGGGGAACCGAACGATTTCATCGGGCGCTGGCGCCGACGTGGACTTTCCATCGCGCCGCGCAACAAGCACCCACGGCCGCGAGTCGCATATGCTCTTCTTCCATAGGATTTTCGCCGCGTTGCACGAACGATGCGTTCACCGCGAAAAATGCAATTGCGCTGCGCGCACCCAGGGGGAGCCGGGTCCTTCGAATCGGAAAATGCACTCGACTTCGGCCGACGGATCAACCACTCATGATCACTCATGGGAATATTGATAACGGAATCCGCGTCGTCCGAATATTATACTTTCAGATATTTGCCGAGCCGAACTGCCGCAACCTCCTTCTATTGCGGACGCGATAACCAATCGATACCTATCGTCTGGGTTGAGTTGTGGATGTGATTTCAAGAGTGCTCATGTAGCTTTCGCGTCACGCCACGTGGTTCAGGATCGCAATCCAGGCAGGGAGTGTGGAAACGCTACATTCGTACGAGGCGATGAGGCAGGTCATGTCGCGGTACTTCGCCGAGGATGGCAGCGACGGACTACTTTCTTTTGCGGGCCGCTTCCAGTTATTGAAACCCGCTCGTTTGAAGCGTTCCGCTCAAGCCGCACCTGCGCTCTAGTGTACGATGGTCCCACCGATTCTCTCTTTCACATCCGATGAGATCGGGGAAAAGCTATTCAAGTACCAAGGCTCCTGCCAGTACGTTGCGCGGGCGCGAGCCGGCGCGGCGGGCTTCTGTGTGCGCTTTCAGAAGTTAACCGATAGCCTTAGCCCGACTATCACATCGTCGGTATTTTGAGCGATGCCGCCCGGCTGATGGACATACTGGATGTTGGGACGCATCTCCAGCCACTTAGTCGCATGCACGCTGTAGAAAATCTCACCCACGTATTCCGACCTCTGCACACCGACCGGTCCGAGTCCAGCAGCGTTTTGCTGGCTTTCGACCTCCGCGATGCGGCTATTGACGTGCGTGCGGCCTATGGCGAGACCGATCTCGTCAGCGGGGCGTGAGGCGAAGGGTCCCGTATAGAAGACCCCCGCCGCGATCTGGTTGTCGAGCGCCGAGGTGCGCCGATCGGCAAAGGTCGCGTTGAAAAAAACGCTGACACCGCGCTTGGAGCCGGGAACCGCGGGCGTGGTTACCCGCTGAAGGAAATTGACGTACGCGCCATACTGACCAGCGTGCATGAGTAGTTGACCGCCATCGATCGCCAACGACTGCCCCTTCGTGTTCTCGACGACGTCGGGGGCTTCGGATGAGTTATACCAGGCGCCGAACTTGTAGCTGCCGTCGAGCGCATCGCCAAATGTCGGCAGCCAGCCCACTTCGAAAGGAACCAATACGCCCGTAGCTCCTCCCGGGCCGCCCAGGTTCAAGCCGTTTCGTGTAAGCAGATATCTTGGATTGACCTCATAGGCGCCCACCTGCACGTAGCCGAAACCGCTGAACGAGGCCTTGAGCCGAGTTCCCCATTGGCTCACCGGCCAATTGTACCAATAGCTGCCGACGATATTGCCTGGCGTGGAGCCGCAGAAGGTAAGATTCATGAACTCGCAAGAGAAAGCCGCGAAATCCAAACCGGGGTCCGTACGCCCGACCTTCCAGTCCAGCATTCCGTCGAGATATTTCTGATCGTACCAGAACTGGGTCCAACGCCAGGTTTGCCCGCGGCCATAGAGTTCCTGAACCTGCTGAAGAGAATCAAGCTTCGCATCGGAGCTGAGATTGTCACCGTTCCGGTCGGTGATCGTTATCTTGAATTGTGCTTGAGGGAGCCCTAGAAGCTTTTGAAGATCGAGCGCCGCGGCGAAAGTGATTTGATCCGTGTAACGCGTCAGCTCTTTATCGCCGCCTTGGACATTGGTGGCCGTCTCGGAAACATAGCCAATGCGAAAGTCGATCCCTTTCTCGAATAAATCGCTGCGAAAGCCATCCCAGTCGAGGGTCAAATCGTCGCTGAACGGTTGCGGTGCGCCCGCGTGAGCGGCAGCGCACCATGCGATCAATACTGGGAGAATAAATGCAAATCGTCTTTTCGTGCACATAGCGCTCAACACCTCGGATCCAAGTCTTCAAGTTCCAAGCCCACTTCTTTCGTCATTGAAGTTAGTACGTGCCCCTGTGACAAAAATTGGATCGCCGAATCACCGGCGTCATACATTGGTATCGATACGCCGATGTGCACCCCGCGCGCCTCGCCCGGCGATAATCCTTTCAGCGACAACGCGAGTGGATACGAAGATATCTGTCACACCGTCGTCTAATGGATTCAATCCCAGGCCCCGGCTAGAAAGGATCGTCGACGCATCAGAACCGGAGCGGGCCAGGCGTCTGGTCACTCAAGCTATGACATTCTTGGAGACCGACTGCGCGGCAGCGTGGCGATACCTGAGAGACGGCTCGACGCTCCTGGGCACGGAGCCCGAGGAATCGAGCGTCGACGCGCTTACGTTGCAAAGTACGGCTCGACGCGGTGGCCTCGAAGCTCGGTAAGCCAATCGGGCTCTTGACTATGTTGAGGCTAACCTTGGATCGAAGATGGCAATTGGAGAAATAGCCGCTTCAGAGGTCTGACGCGCGGCGCGTGAGCCGATGCGCGGCGCGTGTGACCGATGTGCAACTCGCGGGCCCATCCCAAAGTATCGACCGACACCATAGTGCAATCGATTCGCCTCCGGGCATCTGTTCCCATCGTCACATCACAGACGGTAGAGGTCGATGGAAATCGAGCAGACAGACAGCATGGCGTGCGAGCAGCAGGACACGGATGAGATGTGTATACCGTGCCGCGGTTTAAGGCCCTGCGATCGCCCGCTCGATGCCGAGGGCGAGCCGCCGCTCGGTGCGCACATGGTAACTCCGCGTCGCGGCTATACGCATCACGGAATCTACGTCGGCGGAGGCAGGATCGTACAGTACGGTGGCCTGTCATGGGGACTGCGTCGGGGGCCCGTCGAGGAAGTGCCCCTGTCGCAATTTTGCCAGGGACGCCCAGTCTGGGTCCGTGTCGTAGGATCGCACTGGTTCGACCAGCATGAAGTGGTCCGCAGAGCCCGGCTGCGGCTCGGGGAAGACCGCTACAGTGTGCTCACGAACAATTGCGAACACTTCTGCGAGTGGTGTGTACGCGGCGAGCATCGCAGCTATCAAGTCGACGACCGCATCGCAGGTTACAGGGGCCTCCTACTCCACTTGATCGAGCTGCTGGTTCGCACCCGCCCACGGCGGCGAGATTCAGCCGCTGCCGATTATCTCTGCGTGGGCGACCGATACCAACGTGGAATCGATTAATGACCGATTCATTCGGCTAATGGCACTTCCATGCAAATATCTCCGAACGTCTGCGGGCGAGAATCGCCGAAAGTTCTGCGTGTCAACGCAATACGTTTCGGAAACCACAGGGGCACGACCCCAGAGAAACTGATTGCGGCCGCGCGCGCCGGCTGCTCCGCGCTGAGACTCGCCTTTTGGCTGCAGGCGCGTTACATGCGAACCGATCTCAGTACCGAGGCGCCCGGCTCGGGTTTTGGTATCAGGCGCTCGGCTCTGACGCTGTGCGTTAAGTACCGAATCTCGCCAAAGCGGCCTCTGCCGATTTCACCAAAGAGGCTGAGCTCAACGCTCCGGTCTCGAAAGCTTGACGCCTGAGATCACGCTGGATGCAAAGCTGACGTGACTCGGTCGGAAACGCGGCCACCGAGAGCGGCGGGGTGCGGTGCTGCGACGCTACGGCGCCATAGACCTGGGCTGATGCCGACGGCGCGGCGAAAGCATCTGTTGAGATGGGACTGATCGGCAAACCCGCAGGCCAATGCGATATCGCTGAGACGCTCTTGGCTCGATGTCATCATGAGCTTGGCACGCTCCACGCGCCTCGACGCGACATAGGTCATCAGAGAGAAACCAAAAGACTGCTTGAATGCACGGGAGAAGTGACCTTTGCTCAAGGCCAGGCAATCCGCCAATTCGCTTATCGAGATTTTCGACCCCAGGTTCGCCTCGATGTATGTAAGCACCCGCCTGGCTCGCCACTTCGAGATGCCGCCGCGTCGAGGCGCATCGGGTGCTGCTCGCAGCTCGATGATGGGCTCATTCGATTCTCCGCCGAGAAGGTTCGACGCATCGTTCAGGCAGCGCCACGCCGCCGCGCGGTCGGTCTCAAAGAAGCTCATCGCGCATCGAACGAGATGGCTCACCTGCGCCGCGGTATGCGTGCTCTCCGCCCGTGACGTCATTTGCAACGAATGCACCTCGCTCATATCCCGACTCCAGTAATTGCCCTTGTCCGCAGAAATTAGGCTCGAAGTACCGGGTCGAATACATTGCACGATGGTATCGGTCCCAATCGTGGCAGCGGGCGCCGCACCAATACCAAGGTGCCATGGACGCGGGCCTCGACCGGCGTTGGATAATCCCGTTCCAAACGCACCCTGTCTGGTCCAAGGAGCTTCAATAGCGACCGCAGTAGCACACTCGGCCGATGAGGAGGCGCACCCATGGCAAAACTAAGTTTATTGTTCGACTCAAAGCAGTTCGTCGCGACATTTGCTGCGGCGGCCGGAGATGCCGCTTCCGCGTCGAGCCAAAGGAACATCATGATTTGGTTGGAAAGCGGCGTGGGTGTCGCGGGACCCAGATTTGCCTGAGATTATGGACAAATGAAGTATCGAGGCGGCAATTATGCCTTCGGCGTATCGAGCTTGTCCGTGGCGGCTTCCGAGGCAGTCAGCATCTATGCCACCGGGCGCGTGGTGCAGCTCACGAAGATCGCGGGCTTCGGGGGCCGCTATCTCGCGTCGGGTGCGCAATCGGCGGCAGCCGGCGGCGGCCTGGCCACTCATCTTCATAACGAGCGAGGCGCGGTGATGCAATTGGTCGCGATGGTTGCGGCAACGACGGCCAGCAGATCTGGTGCGATGGTAGCCTTGTGGCGCCGTGCGCGCGTTCACGATGCAGGCGTTCAAGCACCGACCGGAACTCACCAAGGCGCTGGCCAGCGCCCTGCAGATATCTGCAAACGGCGAGAGACGCTTGTCTGCGCATAGGTATCAAGAGCTCCCGCGCACTCTCCTGCAGCCGCTTTGTTTGCGCCCTCCCACGTTTCCCCGGCGCGCAATTCAAGTCTATCGCTGCGGCTTTCGCGGGTTGCAGACCGCTCGCGCCGTGATGAGAATCAGTCCGTCATGCCAGGCCACCAATACCATTGTCTACTGGATTCATCCGCACATTACGCGCTTGATGTGGCTCTCTCCAATGGCTCCGAGGCGTGAACAGTGCTGAACGACGCAGAATCCGCGCTAACGAAGTGGTGCATCGTGGTGGCGGACAATCACGGGTCTGCTAGGACGAAGAACGGAGATCGGGATCCCAGGCCTGAGCAGTATTGTCGTATGGGCAACGTACTTACGCTGCTGCAGCGGACCGTTCATAGGGCTACGCCGATTGCCTCCGCTTCACAGATTCTCGTCACCGTGCTTGCGGACTATCGGGCCCGGTGGGCACCCTGGATCTCCTTGTTTTGGCCCGAGAGGCGGTTCGTCAGTGACCATCGATGCGCGTCTCTCTTGTCATCCGCAGGCGCCATTCTTTCGGTGGCGGCAAGCTCGCCGTCGGATGCAATCACGATACTGCCGGCCCGACGCTATGTGGTTCACGAAGAGATTTTGCGATGCGCGCTAAGTGCGCGCGATATCTTCATCGCCCGAGATAGCGGAGTTTGGCTGCGATCGATCGGAGGAATTGCGTGCAACGTCCGTTAGCGAGTGAAAGCGTGAACAGCTTGCGGCAAGCGCAATGCCGTATATACAGCAAGGTCCTGATACCAGTCGATGGAAGCGCGGCGTCCATGGCGGGAGTTCGTGAAGCGACGAGAATTGCCACAACCCAACAGGTCGAGTTCCGGCTGCTCCACATTGCGGATGAGTTCCACTGGAACGACACGTTCGAGCCAGGCACTGTGGGGCGGACGATCATTGAGACGATACGGGAGGAGGGGAAAAGAATATTGCGTGATGCTACAAATGTCCTAGCGGCCTACGGATTGGTGGCCGAATGCCACTTGATTGACTCGCACGGCGGGCGAGCGGCCAGTCGAATAATCCACGAAGCGGCAGAGTGGCCCGCGGATATTATAGTAATGGGCACATATGGCCGTCGCGGTATTGCTCGATGGGCTTTAGGCAGCTCTGCGGAGGAGGTCTCACGTGCGTCGCCGGTCCCAGTTCTTCTGGTGCGCGCGGATATTCGAAACTAAGTACGCCAAGACGATCCAGTTACCCAATCGGCAGGCGAGTAAGGTCGCGCCTTAGCTCGATATCCGTCTCATCGGACAGAGCATCCGCCTAAATAGATACACTCGATCCGAATCTCGTCGTCGATTCCTTCGGAATTCTCACTGCCGCGTTTGGCGGTCATCCTGCTTGCGCAGCGCTTCGGTACTCCCGGATGGTGGTTGTCGGCAACGCCCGCCGAATCATACGCGAGATAGGTAACCTGATGGCTATAGTTCGCCGGGTTTGAATTGCGCGCGGCCGTAGCCGAAGCTCCAATCCACATCAGTATTAGTGACCATCGTTACGATTACGTCGCTCGACTCGATTGCACAAACTGTCCTCGAGGTTCCGGCAGAGCTCCTTGTAGAACGCGAGCTTCGATGCCTCACTGCGTGGCCTCGTCGTGATTGAGACGAGTATTGCAAGATCGGTTCGCCGTCTCCCAAGGCCACTGTTGTGTAAGGAAAAATCCGGCGCCGATGTTCTGCTCGACTTGGTATCCGTCGCGCATCGGAATTACAAATACAGCGACCGGCGCTCTGTGGGATGCCTCCAGATGCGAGGCGATCTCCTCCTCACCGCGCCCTTCAACGAGAGCCAGTGTTACCGATGGCATACGGTTGCTTCCGGTTGGAGATGTCATTGGTAGCGATCGGTCTGATAGTTGTGGTGCGCCGAGCCGTCATTGGATCCCGCGAAGCGTAGAGGGAAACTTTGCTTCGAGGGTTCACTCGCGCCAGCAGGCAGCTGCAGACTGCTGGGGGACTGGGATGGGCTCTCGGCGCCACCGATCCCTAGGTATAAGCGACGCCGCTGCGGCGCCAGCCGTATGATGCGACCCATCAGTCTGTCGTTGACGTTGGGTCTACGTGGCTCTTCAAGAGGTCTTGGATCTATCGATTCGCGACGTTTTCTCAAGGAGATATCAATGACGAATCGATCCGTTTCCCTGTCGCTCGCCGACGCCCGCCAAATCATTAGCGCGGGAGAACGAAAGGCGCAAGAAGTCGGTATTCCCTATAACTTGGCCGTAGTGGATTCTGGCGGGGCGCTTATCGCCCATGTCAGAATGGACGGCGCCTGGATGGGCAGCATCGATATCGCCATCAACAAGGCGTTTACGGCGCGTGCATTCGATATTTCCACTGACGATCTGTCGAAGGCATCTCAGTCGGGGGAATCGCTCTTTGGCATCAATACGACCAACGCGGCAAAGGTCGTCATCTTCGGTGGTGGGGTGCCCGTTTTGCGCGACGGTGTGGTTGTGGGTGCGGTTGGCGCCAGCGGAAGCAGCGTTGTGAACGACATCGCGGTGGCCAACGCCGCCGTAGCGGGTTTCAGAGACACTCCCTCGAATTAGAGCAGCATGATGGCGGAACTTGTCACCCCCGGTTCTAAATGCAGGGTCGCGCCAAGGGGGGGCGGCGGTTGTGAGTGGTCAGGCATGTCGGGGGCATAAAAGATTCGGACGTAGTAGAAGGCATGCGATTTCAGTTACTTAGATTGATAGTTCGAATCCTCTTTGCGGAACGTACATTGCGTCGATGTAAAGGAATGATGAACGAGGCGTGAGTTTCCGACCTTGCCCCACCAAAAGTCATCGGTGCGCTGCCCGGGATAGCCGGATGGTATCGCCCTCTTCGTCGACGCTGCCCCCGTGTGAACGGGGATTGAAACCCGCGTGATTCCGGGGATAGACGCGGTTTGGCCGCCGGTGGCCGGGTGGGGGATTTTGGATTTTCTTTGGTTTCTCTGACGTCGTTTCAGACGTAGACGAAGCGCAGTCTGGCCGCGGTCAGCGGCAGAAGCTTCGGCATCTGTTCTTGCTCGTGATTGTCGCGGTGGCGACGCGTTGCGCCCGCTGTGGCCTAAGCTGCGCGCCTACGCCCAAGCAAAGAAGGCCCGGGAACCGATCAAAACCCCCGGGCCTCCAGCGGTGCGATGCCTGTGGGGGCGATCTTCCGCACGTCATTTAGCCCCGTGCGGCCCGGCGCTGTCCAGTGCTGTGGGGGCGTGGGGTGCAAAAGCGGGAGGAGAGCTACCGGCTGTATAGCTGCCGGGGCTGCAGCGTGCTGGTGAGTATCTGTGGGCGGTGCGATCGGGGCAATATCTACTGCGCCGGGGAGTGCGCGGCGGAGTCGCGGCGCGCCTCGAACCGGCGAGCCGGCACGCGGTATCAACGCACACGTCGTGGAGCCCGGCGACACGCTGCTCGGCAGCAAGCTTGGCGCGATCGGGAAGAGGAGAAAGTGACGCAGCAGGGATGTGCACCGGTGGGAGCGGTGTTCAGGATGTCGATCACGGTCGATGTGGCCGCAATCGAGCATCAGGATGAACCCGCCGTCACCGAACCGTTACCCGCCTTGCCGCCGAAGCGCGACCACCAGCGACAACGCCAGGCTGGACGGTGCGATTTTTGCCATGCATTGCTGCCGGTGTTCACTCGGTTGCGCACGCGGCGCGGGTGGGGCTTCGGCTGAGCGGCGCCGTTGATCAGTCGGGCGATGGAGGCCGAGGTGCTGCGGCTGCATCACGCCGAGAAGTGGCCGATCGGCACGATTGCGAGGCAACTGATGCTGCACCACTCGACGGTGCGTCGCGTGCTCGCACAGGGCGGCGTACCGCAGGCACAGAAGAGCACGCGGCCCTCGATGGCGGATCCGTTCATCCCGTTCATGCTCGAGACGCTCAACGCACATCCGAAGCTATGCGCGAGCCGTCTGTACATCATGGTGCGCGATCGCGGTTACCGCGGCGGCTCGGATCACTTCCGCGCCGTCGTCGCGCGCTTGCGGCCCCGGCCGGTTGCCGAGGCGTATTTACGCTTACGCACCTTGGCCGGCCAACAAGCCCAGTGCGACTGGGCCCACTTCGGTTCGATCAAAATCGGCAAGGCGACCCGGCCGTTGATGGCCTTCGTGATGGTGCTGTCGTACTCGCGGCACCTGTTCCTGCGCTTTTATCTGAACGCCGCGATGAACAACTTCCTTCGCGGCTTACATCGAAGCGCTCACCGGTTGGGGCGCGGTTCCGCGGGTGGTGCTTTATGACAACCTTCGCAGTGCAGTCCTCGAGCGGCGAAGCGATGCAATCCGCTTCCATCCGACGCTCCTAGAGTTGGCCGCTCATTATCGGTTCCAACCACGCCCGGTGGCGGTTGCCCGGGGGAACGAAAAAGGGCGCGTGGAACGAGCAATACGTTTTGTTCGAGATCGATTTTTTACAGCCCGTGAGTTCAAAGATATCAGCGATCTGAATACCCAGGCAACCGCGTGGTGCCTGCAAGAGGCGGCACTGCGCGGCTGCCCGGAGGATCGCGATCGGACCGTGCAAGCGGTGTTCGAGGAGGAACGTGCGCTCCTGCTGCCGTTGCCGGACAACCCCTTCAGCACCGAAGAGCGGCTTGACGCCATCGCGCGCAAGTCGCCGTACCTGCGCTTCGATCTGAACGATTACAGCATCCCGCACACCTATGTCGGCCGACCGCTCGAGATCCTCGCCTCGCTCAAACGGGTGCGCATCGTGGATGGGATCGATACCATCGCCGAACACCCGCGCTGCTTCAGTCGCGGTGAGCAGATCGAGGTGGGCGCCCATATCGATGCCCTGGTCGCCCACAAACGCGCCGGGCGCGAACACCGCGCGCTCGACCGCTTGCACCATGCCGCACCCGGATCGAAGAGGCTGTACATGCTCGCCGCCGAGCACGGTGTGCACTTGGGGGTCCTCACCCGTGGGCTCCTGCAGATCCTCGACACCCATGGTGCCGACGCGCTGGCACAGGCCATCGAGGCCGCTGTTGCCGAAAACGCCGCGCACTTGAGCGCCGTGCGCCACTTCATCGATCAGCACCTGCGGCACGCGGTGCACCGCCGCCCATCGCCGTCACCTTACCGAAGGATCCCGCGCGTGCACGTCACCGTGCGTGCCCATGACCTGCGCGAGTACGAACAACTGAACCAGGAGTCCACCGATGACCGCGAACCCACCGACCCTACCGCCAAGCCTTGAGGACTTGCGCGAGCGCCTGCAGCGCCTCGGCCTCTACGGGCTGCTCGCCAACGCCGAGTCCGTCATCAACGAACCCTGGCTCGCGCAGCTGCTCGCCATCGAGGAAGCCGAGCGCACACGGCGCAGCTTCAAGCGCCGGCTCGACGATGCGCGCATCGGGGTCTTCAAGCCGATCGCCGACTTCGACTGGCAATGGCCGACCCAATGCGATCGGCCGCTCGTCGAGGAAATCCTCTCCCTCGGCTTCATCGGCGAGGCCGCCAACATCATCCTGATCGGCCCGAATGGCCTCGGCAAGACGATGCTGATGAAAAACATGCTCTACCAAGCCGTACTGCACGGTCATACCGCGCGCTTCACGCTCGCCTCCGACATGCTGCATGATCTGGCCGCCCAGGACTCCTCCGCCTCGCTGCGACGGCGCCTGCGCCGCTATACCAGCCCTGGCGTACTCTCGATCGATGAGGTGGGGTATTTATCGTACGACGCGCGTTACGCAGACCTCTTCTTCGAGGTCATCACCCGCCGATACCAGAATAGCCCCGTGATCCTCTCCACCAACAAACCCTTCGGCGAATGGAATCAGGTCTTCCCCAACGCCGGCTGCGTCGTCACCCTCGTCGATCGACTCATGCACAAGGCGGAAATCCTCACCCTCGCCGGCAAAAGCTATCGGCTCAAGGAGGCGCAGGAGCGCGCCGCGCGCAATGCGAAATCCCGGGCTGATAAAAAACCGAAGAAGACCTGAGGGCCGCCGCCATGGAACCGAATGATCTGCCGATCCTCTGCATCCCGCTCGAGCTGCCCGCCGAAGCGGCCGCTGAGCTCCTGCAGTTTCCTCACTCACCTCATCGAGACCATCGAACGGCATTACTTCGGCGAGTTGCATCGGCTCGCTCAGGATCGCAGCGCACAGAATCGCGATCCGGACTACTCGCCCTTCGATCACCCGGAATCCGACCCGCCGTTCTGAATCAACCCACCCGTGAAAACCACCACGGTACCAGCCGTCTCCACGCATCGCTCAAATCCGCGAGTCGTCCCCACTATGCCGCGCTTTTAGACCACCGTTAACACCTGTTCCTGCCTCGACTATGTTGCGTACTGGCGGGCTCGCTACACGCTACCGCAAGCCTCCTTTGATCCGGGAAGCAGCTGCCTCGAGCAGGCAACCTATTCGGCGCCCATCGTGAGCGCTGGGGCGGGTGCGGGCGAGGGAGCAGGGGTCCCCTTTCGGGGCCGACGCTGTTACACTGGCTGCCACAGAGGCTGTTATCAGTGCTCGAAAAAGCCTTGTAGAATCAGGGGTTAGATCGCAGTCGATGGAGTCCCGTCGTCCACCCCACCTTCATGGTGGTGTGTCGGGGGAAGGTTGGTGGTTTGATGTTTGCAAGGGCCGTTAGCTCAGCTGGTAGAGCAGTTGACTCTTAATCAATTGGTCGTAGGTTCGATCCCTACACGGCCCACCATTTACCAAAAAACCAAAAAATTTCCTTATAAATCAATAGTGGCGGGACAGAGCATGGCGGGGGTGCGAGTCGAACCTACAGTGCAGAGCGCGCTAACTACCGATGCCTGTGAGAATGCAAGCATCTGAATTCGGAAATCATTGACGAAGTGTCTATGACCACACGTGCCAAATGTTGTGTCGTACGCTGATGTTGTCACCGATCGGCATAAAAGAGCCGGGGATGATCGGCGTAATGGAGCCAGTCTTAGGTAGCTAAAACGGACATCCCAGAGGGGTTAAGAATGGGCAGGTTTTTGGCCGTTGGCAAGCTTGGATTTACTGGGCGGCGGAGCGACTTTAGGGCTTCGACCGGAGGGCCCTTCGAGTTCGATGCAGTAAGCGTTGTGCCGGAGCCGATCGACGGTGGCTGAGGCGAGCAGGCGGTTATTGGGAAAGGCCTGGTCCCATTCGGTGAAATCCAAGTTGCTGGTCACGATGGTGGAGGCGCGTTCGTAGCGTTCTGCGATCAAGTCGTGCAGATCCTCGTCCTGCGGCGGTCGCAGCGGCTTTAAGCCAAAATCATCGATGATGAGCAGCGGCACCCGAGCGAGAGTTGCGAGTTTGCGCTCGTACGCGCCGGTGGCGCGGGCGGCGTTGAGGGTGGCGACCAGCTGAGCACAACTCGCGAACACCACATCGATGCCGCGACGGATGGCGCAGTGGCCGAGCGCCTGTGCGAGATGACTCTTGCCGACGCCGACCTGACCGACGATGAGCACCGGCGCGTGCTCGGCGATATAGCGGTTGGTAGCAAGATCGTGGACGAGCGCGCGGTTGAGCTTCGGTAGCCGATCGAAGTCGAACTGCTCCAAAGTCTTTTGGGTGCGGAAGGAAGCGCGGCGCAGGCGCGAGGTGAACTTCTTCTGCTCACGACGCGCGATCTCGTCTTGGATGAGCAAGGTGAGGAAGTCGGTGTACGGAATCTTCATATCAATCGCCTCACGGTTGCGGGCCTCGATGGAATCGAGGATGCCGGAGAGGCGCAGTTGCTTGAGCATCGAGCCAAGTTCAGGGATCGGGTTCATCAAATACTCCTTGAGTGATTTACGGTCAGGAGAAAAAGCAGACTCAACCCGATCAATGTCGGGTCTTGTCATCGGCATCGAGATCGAAAGTGAACAGCGTCTGCGCATCGCGCTGGAAGCGAGCATCGCGGCCATAAACGAAATCGCTTTGGCGGACAGCCGGCAGTGGCAGCCGATCGAAGCCGCCGGCGAGGATGGTCTTGACGGTGCGGTACGATGGCGATGCATGAGTCATGGCTCGCACGCAGGCGGTCTCGAGCCGCTGACGGCCGTAGGTCTCGGCGAGATGCAAGACGTTCTGCGCACTGCGCAGGCGCTCAAGGATCCGATCGGTGAGCAGTTGATCGATCAGCGCGGCGCAGCTCGGACCGATCTCGGCCGCTTGAGCTAAGCACCAATGCCGATCGTGAGCGAAGAAGGAACGGGCCTCGGGCGGAAGGTGGTCGGGACACGTACGTCGGCCGCCGGGGCTGCGACAGCGCAGATGGCTGGCGACGAGGCGATAGTCCTGGAATATCGCCACCGTCAGATCCGTGGCGCGCAGCCACAGCGTGTGACCGACCAGAGTGAAGGGTGCGGAGTACAGGCTGTAGTTGAACTTGACGTGGCAGTCGCGATGCAGGATCAGTCGGTGCCAAGAGCCTAAATCCGGTGCCGCCTCCGGCAGCGGCTGCATCAGCGGCTTCTCGATCGAGAACAGCTCCAGCGGTTGCTCACGGGTGGTGCCGTGAATACGCACGCCGGCTTCTTCGGTGACCCAGCGACGCGCCTGAGCGTTCAGATCTGCAAGGTCCCGGAAGTGGCGCGTGGATAGAAAGTTACCCTTCACGTATTTGACACCGGCCTCGACGATCCCCTTTTTAGCTGGGTCCGCCGGCGGGCACGGATCGATTTTAAACTGATACCCTTCGGCGCACTCCGCATACGCCCCGCTGCACCACCGGGTCTCGGACACAAGCCCGCGTGATCGCGCACTTTGGGTTGTCGATGATGAGCCGGCGTGGCACCCGGCCGAACCACTCGAATGCGCGACGGTGCAGTCCGAGCCAGGTCGGCACCGTCTGGTCAAACACGAACTCAACGTACTGGTGGCGCGAGAAGCACAGCGTCATGACGAATGCCCAGGCGCGGCGCATCTGCTGGCGTTCGGGATCGAACAAAAAGGGACCCGCGCCGAAATCGAGTTGCGCCGCCTCGCCTAATCAGAAGCAGCCCGTAATGCGAAGGAAGAGACCCGTCTCCAGTTATATACCGGCCGGCGGGCCACTCGATCTTTCCATTACGGGCATGCCGTTGTTCACAGCGAGTCGAGCCAGGTCAGTAAGTTCCGGATCCCGCCTCCAGCGCGGGGGGCGGCCGGGTTTGGTCGTCGGATCGATCTGCTCGAGCGCTCTTCGCTTGTCTCCAGATTGGCGCGTGCATAGTGATTGGTGGTGTCCAGTCGTGCATGTCCCAACCAGTTGCGGATCACGGTCACATCGACGCCTGCGGCGACCAGCTGAACGCCTACGCTGTGACGCCAGGTGTGCGGCGTCACTCGTTTTCTTGCGAGCGATGGCACGTGCCGGGCGCCGCCCGAACGTACCGCTTCAGCTTGAAGCGAACCCCTGCTGCGCCGAGGGTTCGACCGTACCGGTTGACGAAGATGGGCTCGTTTTCCGCGCGCGGCTGTCGTTTCATCAGCGCCTTCAGTACATCCACCGTTTCCGGCCATAGCGGGCAGATGCGAGTCTTGCGCCCCTTGCCGAGCAGCTCCACCTGAGCGGAGATTCGAAGCGGATGCCTGCGGACACACATTCAGCGCCTCCTGGATCCGAGCGCCGGTGTTATAGAGGAACGCGAGCAACGCGTGATCCCGCTGACCCTCCAAGCTCAGGCGGTCCGGCTCTCGAAGGATTGCGCGATCTCCTCTGCGTCCATGTAGCACATGGCGGGCCGCTATCTCTTCTTGACAGGGATGCGCGCGATCTCAGCGCACTGCGCGATCGCCAGCGGCTCGCGATGTGCAACAAAGCCGAAGAAGCTGTGGATGGCAGCCAGCCGACAGTTGCGGGTACCGATGGATCTTTTCTGTCATTCTCCAGATGTTCCAGGAAAGCAATCACTTCGCTTGCCTGCAGATCGGCGTAGTGACAGTCGTGCGATCTCTCGTCTTTTGCGCTCGGAGGCAAATCGAAGCAACAGCTTCCACGTGTCGCGATATGAGCACACGGTATGACGGGAGAGATTCCTCTGTTTGCCCCATCCATTCATGGAAGAACGCATGCAGCAGAGTTGCGAGGGAGTTCGGTTTCATAGCGCGCCCTCCGTTCACCCGCAGGGCTGCCGCGCCATTCCTTCGGAAACGCTCGCTCGCTTCGCTGCAGCAGTTCTGGTGTGATGTTCAGATAGACCAGCGTCGAGCGGATGTCCTTATGCCCGAGGTACGTCGCGAGGTAAGGAAGCCTCGATTGCCGGTTGATACCTGACTTGTACCAGTCGCGCATACGGTGCCCCACCATCGTGTGTCGCAGATCATGGATTCGCGGCCCGATTGCACCGCGCGACGGGTTTGACCCCCGCACGTCGCAGTACATCCGTCAGGACGAGCACGCATGCCACCCACGTGTAACCGCGTTGCGCTGTGGACTCCAGAACAGAGGGCTCTCTGGGCTCGTCGGAGCTGCCGGCTTGCTCGCGCAGCGTCAAGATAGTGCTTGAGTGCTGCCATCACTCCGGGGGCCAGAGGCAAGCGACGATCGCTTGAAGAACTTCGTCTCTCGGATCTCGATGAGTCTCCTCACGCAGATCGACATCCCCGAGCTTCAGACGCGCGATCTCTCCGCCGCGCAAGACCGGCGCAGTAGGCAAGCACCAGCATTGTGAAGAGGCAGATCGGACGCCACGGGGCCTTCGGCGAGGGATACGACGAGCGCCGCCTGTAGATATGCGCTGTATCTCATCGTCCGTGTAGAGGTGGGCAGAGCGCTGCTGTTGACGCGCTGCTCGAGCGACGCCATCGCCGATGGGCAAGACCGGCACCCGCGGGATCGAGCCGGTGCATCGCCTTCGAGACGACGCGGCCGGCTTCTGCGAGCTTCGAACAAACGAGTACGGTGACGGTTGTTCCTCGACTCCAACGTTCGACAAGTTCGTTCAACGTGAGAGCCCGGCCAGCTCCGGATGGCTCTTGCAGGAAGCGATCGAAGCGCAACAGCAACTCTGCTCATCGGTGTCGATACCGATAGCCGAGCACGCGCATCTGCGCCATGTGCTCTTCCATCACCTATTCCGAGGAAGCTTCCGAAGCGCGGAAGCCGGCGCTGTTTCTGCAACGCTGCGTCGACTGTCTTCACTGACGATGGCTCGTACGATCGGCGTGTACGCGGGCCATAGTGCCGATGCAGTTCTGCAAACGGGTTCGAGGCAATGACGTCCGTGATCTTGCAACCACTGCGAGATATCGCTCGATCAGGAGAGTGCGGTGATAGAGTATGTGTGCCGGCCACTTGCGGCTGCGTTCCTTGAGCCACTTGCTGCACGGATTGAGACGTGCCGGTGAAGTAATCGGCACCGTGCTTCGCGACGAAAGCTGTTGAAGTTGCATAGGAGTCCCGGCGTAGTTCTTGGGCGTGGCCGGATGACGAAAGCGCTGCGTCCCGCAAAAAGCGCTCGACAGATGCTTCGCATCGATGAGCGGCTACACGTCAGTCATGGCAACACCCCTCTTGGTAGCTCCAAGTCCGACGGCTCGCAGATCCTCCGTCGCCAGCTTCAGATACTCCGCAGTCGCCTGCAGCCGATGTGTGACCCAGCATGTCGCCGATGATCTTGAGCGGCACGCCGGATCGGAGCAAACTCACGGCGCGTGCGTGGCGAAAGGCATGGGGGCCTTTCCTTCCTTGCGGAGTGACTCCAGCTGCTCGCAGACGAGCGCTCGTGACACAGTTGAGGATCGAGCCGTTCTTTGAACGGACGATGCGGCGCGGAGGATACGCAGGAATATCTCTCGATGTGCGCTTCGACGGGCGCGCCTTCTCCACGATATCGCAGCACGCGCTTCGCCCGGTTCGGTCAGCAATGGAAGCTCCGAGTATGTCCCCGTCTTTGAGTGGCGCACGCGAAGAACATCCCGTCTCCAGTCGATGTCTTCCAGGCGCAACTTGACGATTTCTGCGGCCCGCAGGCCGTAGGTCGCCAACAGCATCAAGATGGCGTAGTCGCGCAGACCGATCGGGTGAGAGATCCTTCGCGAGTCACCTCCAGAACCCGCTGCACTTCTTCTGCGCCGCAAGTGCCGATGGAATGCCTTCGTGCTCGTAGATGTGCGGCCCGATCACGGTGCCGCTGAGATCGGATAGCGGTGCAGCCCGCGGCCATCAAATGGCGTAGGAAGTCTCGGAGGCAGACGGTGCGATCTTCGATGGATCCGCGCGCAGTCCGTCACAACATTGCTTCAAGTACGCGTCGAGGTCTGCGAACGCTCAGGTCGTGCAAGGCTCTTCTTGTCTGCTCGCTGCCCGAGTGAAGGTCAGGAACTGCAACGCATGCTTCGTGCGCTTGGCTGCGTGTCACTGGATGCAGCCCACGCAGGTCGCGCAAGCCACGCGTCGTAGTCCTTGCACGAGATCGCGATGAAATACTTCGAGCGCGGTACGTGGTGGGTCCGGAACCGGCCATGCTCCGTGCACAAGACGCAGCATCATATTGATGGCACCGGTGTATCGATGTCGCCATTTCTGGAAACGGTGGCAACCTCGCTGTACCGTTTCCGCGAAGAGCCGATATTGCCCGCGCAAGAACCGCGTCACGTGCCCCGAGCGAACGGCTTCGATCGACAGTCCATTACGGTTGCAGTAATCCAGCAAGCTGACGTACGCGAGCCGGATACCACTGCTGGATCCGTAGGGAATACCCCTCAGCCCTCAGATGAGCCAGCAGTTTCTCGATCAACATCTCATCAGTTGATAGCGGAGCGGACATGGGAACCTCCTCGGACATGACCAACCCTGAGGATGCCACCTGCCCATAATGGAAAGCAGAATCAGCGAAAAATATGCGGACTGTCCGGCGACTCGCCAGTCGTCCTTCCGATTAAGGCCTCCTTCAGATTAGGCGAGTAATCGCAAGCTTGCGATTACTCGCCGGGCGCGAAGCTCAAACGCACGGTCGTCGCCGGCGGCGCACTGGCATGAATTTGCGCGAGCATCCGCCGGACCGCGGAATAGCTGCCGCGAAATCCGTACTCGCGCCATAACGCCGCGTGGATCGCGACCCCGTGAACGCCTTGAGCGACCCAGCGCTCAACTTGGACGCGATACGGTTCGACCCTTGAAACCGTGCTGCTCGCACGACGCGGCGCACTGAGCACCGCGGCGATCGCGGCGTCATCGGGCAGCGGTGCTTCCGCCTTGAGCCACCCTTGGGCGTCGGCCAGCAGCCGAAATACAGCGACCTTCGGCCGACCCATCAACCCGGACCGGGCGATGTCGCGATCTGAATCGCCCTGCCGCAGTCGCAGCAGGACCTGACGATACTGAAACATCTCGAATCTCCTTCGGCCCATCACGCCTCCCCAACGATGAAAATCGTCAGGTTAGCGCCTGGTCTCTGGTTCGAGATGCCCGTCCTACCCCTTGAAACTGGCTCCTATATGCCGATCAGCGAGTGGCTCCATTATGCCGATCACGCCGTGGCCTCAATACGCCGATCATCTTCTGGCTCTAATATGCCGATCCCGTCTTGGCTCCTATATGCCGGTCGGTGACAGATGTGCCGTCCACGTCGCCGTTGACCAACCGATTGTTGGCGCGACCCGTGCGCATCGATAAAAACTAGATCGCACCCACATCCCGCAATCTCTTTAAAAATTGGGCAAACTCTCTGAGGAAAGAACCGTCATCTGGATCCAATCCGTCGGGATCGAAATGCATTACATCATTTCGGATTTCGCGTACACGATTGAGCCGCGCCACAAACTCGGTACGGTCAATTTCAAGGTCTAGCTTTTTCCAGTGCTTTTCCTCCTCGATTAGGCGAACGTACTCCCCGAAGGTGAGGTCTGCGGGTGATTCAATCGTTCGATCATCAACTCCAGGAGCCTTTGCGTTCTTCAGTTCATTGGCCGTGAACTTGCTGTGGAGCATTCTCCTGACTCCGTTCTCGATTTCTCCAACGAGAAGGAACGGTTCCGCCAATATTCTGAATTGAACGTTGAAGTCACTCGCGGTAACGATACCGCTTATCGATCTATCGCCGCCTTGAACCAGCACATAGTCGTGTGAGGATATTGTTGTGATCGCTGAAAAGAGTGACTCGTCGATTGAAATGACATGAGCTGGCTCCATGCACTGCCGAACATTGATGCAAGGGCGCTTTAGCGAAAGACAGCTCCCGATCGTTTTCCAGCTAATCACCCCTTTCACGTCTCGCGGACCACTCATCACGGGCAACTGAGAAAAGTCATTCGCAAGCATCAAAGTGATTGCTTGTTGAAGCGTCGCATCTGGCTTTACGCTAATTGGAGTCTTGTTGGCTGACTCGAGCCGGCCAATTCTATAAGTTGGATCGGCGATTGCGGTACCAGACTCCACTTCAATGGCTTCGGCATCCGCTGGTGCCTTCTCGAAAGATATGAAGCCATCGATGTAGGCGTACTCGAAATCTGGTGCAGTGATGAGTTTATGTCGTTTTAACGCAGTTCGGATACGGTGCACTACTCGGTAACCGCGCCGTTCTGACCCGAACCAGATCAGGAACGAGCGCACAGTTTCCCGCTGGGGCGCTACTCCCCTCTTTATCTCGGCCTCGATTGCCGAGAGTTTTTCTTCTGACTGGGACATCAGGGCGTTGATGCAACCATATTGCTTGGAGTCGCGACTCAGATCGACAATGCGTTTTCAGTTATATTTGTCGCCAGAGATGCCCCGTATTGCCGGGCAGATCTAAATTTCGGCCGGCCGAGCTGCGACGGTGGCATCGTCTTTGCAGTCGTGCCAGAGAAATTGCTTACATCCAAGATTTGCCATAGGTTTGTCCGAGCCCTATCGAATGTTCAGGCCGACCCAAAGAGGCCACTGTTCCCTGAGCGGCACACTTTGCGAGCCGGGCTCCTGGCCATCGCGTTCGAGTTACCGGGCGCTGCGCTTATTATCGCCTGTGACCAGGTCGCGATTTCTCAGGGAGGAGACATGACACCGGAAATTTCCGAATTCTCTTACGGCTTCGCGTTGACCAATGAGATCATGGCGTGGGCACCGCTCAAAATAGCGCCAGTGTTCCCAAGCTTGATCGAGGAGGGAAAGCCGGGTGGCGGCTATGATGTAGAACTCGATTTGGCGGGTGTGCCGCTATACCTGCAATTCAAGCGGGGGTTCCGCATGACGCGCCGTTCGGCCAAGGAAGTAAGGCAGTACAAGAAGCGCCTCGCGATCCCATTCCACCGATTCCATATTACGGATTCCGGTACCTCGGATCAGCATACGATGCTCCTGGAACTCGACGACGGCAAGAACGACGTCTTTTACGCAGCGCCGAGATTTGACCGCATTGTGGAAATCAACGCGGCATGGGCCGCGAAGGAGGTTGCCACACGCTCGATCTTCGTGAGGCCGCGGGACATCGGTGAGCTTGATGATGAGCTGCATCACGTCGCCTACGATGCCAACTGGACGTTCATTTGCTCGGAGCCCAAAGCGATCGAGGCACTCTCGGCAACGCAAGTCGTGGAGAGGCTTTTGGGTCGATTGAAGGATGACCCTCGGCCGCTGCGCGAAAAGATATCCGTGCTTTCAAGCAGTGCGGATGAGGCGGCCAAACGCGGTGAGACGAGAATCCGGGAGCGCAGAGCCAGCAAGGCGGGAACAATGGCGCTTTCGGAAGCAGTGGATTTGTTTGAGGGTGCCCCAGCGCTACCACCGCCAACGCGAGTGCCGCTGCGTATTCCAGAACCGCTGTCTGAACCGAATCGAAAACTTCGCGAGCTTGCCGATAAGGCCTACAAGACGTTTGATGTCCAGTTGGTCATCGTCCAACCCGGAAGCCAGTGAGCCCACCACGCTAATACCCTTCGGCCGCGATCTACGATGGTCAAATCTAAGTCGAAATTGCCTTTCATTGATGCAGCCACGCTGCCGCTCGAGTCTTGGTTGTCCAAGATCATTGTCGAGCGGCACAAGCGGAAATACAGGATCGAAGACTCTCATTTCCCGAGCATCGGCCATCGGGACGAATTCCTGGATTCGATTCGCATGCGCTCGGAGTTGGAGGTGCGGAATCTCCTGCGCCTGTTTCTGATGCATAGCGGCGCTTACTGGAACGATCAGCTCATCCGTGAGACCGTGAAGAGCAAACCGGCGGCGGAGCTTCTCGAGCTCGTCGATACGAGTGAATTTATGCGGCGTTTGGTCGAACCGCCCTTTGAGCCGTGGGAGGGAATCACCTGGGTACTTGACCTGTTGCCCCGGAGTCCTTCGCACGCGCTGGCGACACTCGACGCCTATTTCCGTGGCAACGCGCAGTTCTTTTCCGACGGCCGTCTGCATGGGATGTCCGATGCAGAGGCGATTATCCGCGCGCGTTACCTGCATTGGGAGAATCCACGCGACGTGCTTCTCACCTTGCAGCCGGAACAGTTCGAATTCTTAATCGCGGCGCTGTATCGGGCCTTGGGCTACGAAGTCTTGGTGACACAACGATCGCGGGATGGCGGTGTGGATGTGGAAGCCACGCGCGCGGAACCCGGCGCGCGGGAGAGGGTGCTCATCCAATGTAAACTCTATGCGGGCGCCGTCGGTGTGGCGCCGATCAGGGAACTCCGGGGGATCGTGGCGGAGCGGCAGGCGAACAAGGGTACGGTGATTGCAACCGGAGGCTTTACCAGGCCGGCTCGAGCATTTGCCTCTCACAATGCAATGATCGAGCTACTGGACTTCGGCGACTTGAATCTCATGCTGAATCGCTCGTTCGGTGCAAGATGGCCCAATGCAATCTCTTATCTCATTCGAGAGGAACAGACCGCCGCGCTCAGGCGCTCCGATAACCGCGCGCAGGTGTGACTAAGGAGGTGAATCGGCAAGCCGGTTCGATACCGATCGGCGCCGCAACTCCTTGTTTCGATGGGCGCGCCCGCAAAATCCCTGGTCAATGTTCAACGCAGGTTCGCACTAGGACTTGCCGAGATTCTCAACAAGCATATTGCAGAACAGCGCACCCTGTTCGATGGCGTCGTCGAGGGCGATGTGGGTATGGGCATGCGAGTCGAACCAATGTTTGGGCATGCCGCCTTTAGTGCTTTTGCGATAGTCCTTTTTCAGCAAGGCCATTGCGTAGGTTTTGATATCGAGGGCGGAGAAGCTGAAAGGGCTTTCGCCGGCGAAGCGAATCAGGTACCAGTAAACGAATAGAAAATCGAATCCGGCTGGGTAGCCGACGAATACTGGCTTTCCGGGAAGGGCTTTGAGCCAGAGGACGTAGCGGCGCATGGCCGTTTCAGGCATTTCCAGTTCTTGCCGGCACGCGGCCCAGGCCTCGGGCTGTTGGGCCCACCATTCTGCCGTCTTGGGATCGGCCGTTGCGCCCGGCAGCGTTTCAAGGTTCGCGCTGAATGTGCCTATCAATTCCTTTCCGCCTGTATACGCCGCCGAGCCAAAACTCAACATCGAGTTCGGGCCGGGGATCGGCCCGTCGGCCTCAACGTCGGTGCTCACATAGATTTCTTTGCTGCTCATGGCTGCGACTTGTGCCGCAAGACATCCCACCGTTCGGTGACTGCCACCCGTAGCTTGCTATCGTCGATCTTTGCGATCCACTCGCGTAATTCGCGACGAGAGAAGTTCGCTGGCCAACTCAGCTCGGGGAAATGTCGCAGCCGCCGGCCGCGCCGGGTCGATAAATACAGCGCGTCGAATAGAGCTTTAGCAGGGGTAGCGATGTCGAAGTTGCCGGTGTTTCGATACGGACCGTAGCCGCCGATGAGTGCGGGGTCGAGTCGGTGGAACTGATATGTCCCAAAAGGGGTTCGTACGGTGGGACGTATACGTTCCGCCACGATCTGAATCACGTGCGGCGCTTGGTCGATCATGCCGTGAAGATTAAGGGCGGAGAGTAGCGATACATAACCGCGAACGTCGGTCTTTTCTCCTTTTGTGGCGCGCAGCAATTGTGGAATGATGGCGTAGGGTGAGAAGTCAGCATGGCCGGGCAATGCCCAAAGTCCACGTCGAACTTTGGCAATCAGCCCTTCCTTTGCCAAAGCCGAAAGTGATTGGGTCGCCCAGACGGGCGAACCTCCAGTGGTTTTGATGACGTCGGCCGTAGTGAATACGGGTTGATGATGCGTCAGTTCGCCGAAGACAGCGGTATCTACGGCGTTCATGTGATTGTTTCCGGTGGTACGGCGAGGATCTGGTCGATGAGATCGCCGACAAACAATTGACGCGCGATCCAGGTGTCCTCGTCCTGCAACTGCTCGCGTTGCGCTGGATCCAGGTAGGCCAGAACCGTGTCTGAATACTCGGCGTGGGATATTTCGAGCGCTCGGCTGCGCGCGTTGCGTAGCGTGGCATCGTCTAGCCAGCGTCTTAGGAAACCAGTGTCGATACCTCTGAGCGTTCCATCTCCAAGAACAAACAGATCGAATACATCACGGGCCTGCACGTGCGTGCGCGAGGCAAGGGCATTGATCTTCTGACGGATGGCTGCAGGCCGTGTGTAGCTCGGCAATAGAAGCGGCGGGTCATCTGGGCGAAGATACTCGCGGACGGCGGAATCATTCGCCGGGCTGACCGCGTGCTCGTCTCCCTCGCATCTATCCCGGTAAGACACGTCGATTTTGGTCGGCGGTCGGATGCCGCCGCGTCCGACCAGCTCAATTTTGTAGCGCAGTGTCGTATCGGTCGACTTACTCGATCGTCCGCCGATCAGCGAGGCCTGGAGTATGCCGAGGGCTTGCAGACGCCGTTGCACATCTCCGTCAGCCAGTGTCGCCGGAATGGCGCGTTGCATGGCGCCCGCGACGTCCTTGCCCACATCCAGATCGATGTCTTCGCTGAATCGGATACTGCCGAAGTAAAGGCGTAGATTGGTTCCACCTTTTAGAACCCAATCGCGTCCTTGCAGTCGCTCTGCCAGGGCTCTGAGCAGCACGACATGAAAGCCCTCGCGCAGGGCAAGCGGAGAAGGGGTTGTTTTGTTAATCGACATAATTATCCTAAAGCCATAATAATATCGATTAATAAGGAGGGCAACTATTGGAAAGAGTTTGAGAGTCCTTAGCCATCAGGAAGTCCCGTTGGTGCGCCCGCCCTAGGCAGATTGCCTATTAAGTCAAGGCACTGTATGGTTATACAGTAACGGGCATTTTGCAACCACGGCATTAACTTACAGGACTGCTTAGTTATGCGACTCTCCAGTGGCAAGATCAGCAAGGGGAAGCGGCAACGCCCAAGGGAGCTGAGAATTTCGCCGGAATCACAGAAGGCTCTAAAGGAACGATTGGAAAGCCCGGAGGGTCAGGAACTCCTCGATGAATTGGGTCGTTGCTTTATTCAGGCCGCGGTCGCGCGGCTGCTCAAAGAGCAAGCAATTGCTGATGTCGCGCAATCATCTGAAACTATTTGAGTTTTATTCGCACAAGAACCGGCGGATCAGTCCAAATCGACCACGGCCCACCATCCAAAGACGTCCGTAGAGGTTCGGGGACGTCCGGAAAGTAGCCGATTTTCCTCGGTTCTCTAACGCCAGGATCAGACCATCTCAGTGGACGAGCCGGTTCGAGCGACAGCCCACTGATTCGCCAAACAAGTTGTTCGTTCTGTCGACCGCCAACTGCGCCGACAATCCGGCAGTCGCGCTCGAACATCGCTCAAGAGCTGATTCACCACGCGTTGTGCGGGAACCTTCTTGACCGGGGCGGTGCTGCTGATGAGCTCCAGTGTGCTGCAAAGCTATGAGAATCTCACGCGCGCAATCGAATCCTCGCTGCGGTGGCGAGCATGGCCCTGCGCCGGACAATGGTCGTCCGAGAAGACGTAGATCCCATGCTCCTGTTCCTTCGGGGACCTCAGTGGAGGCCTCACGATACGCGACGGCTAGCCCTGGGCGAAGTCCGACTCCGCAAACGCTGTTGCGGTCAGTTCGATGTCCGCGCGTGGCGATCTTGAGCGTCTGCGCGGCACGCCGCCACTCGCCGCGTCTCGTGCACCACTTCAGCGACGATGGCACGACCTCTGTCCTTCGATCCGACGTACCACTCGGAGGTCTCGATCACAGTTGCAAGACTCGGCCGACTGTCAGACTCATCGATATTCAAGACGTGGTCGGCTCTGTCCGTGTTCGGGTTCAAATCGAAGGCGGGGGCCAGACGCCAGCCGGTCGGGGTCAGAAGAAAGCCATGGTTTCTCAGGTGATCGTCGCGGTTGCCGATCGCGACGTTGAATGCCACCCGCCGGAAGAGTTGCTCGAGGTCGGAGGATATGGTCCTTCGCGCCACGCGCCTGTAGAAACTCAGCCAGCTCAAGATAGCTTGTCCCCTCGCTCTGATCCTTTCGCAGCAGCGCCATCGCCGAGGCATAGAAGCGCCGGCGAGTGCCCAATCGATCGAAGCGCTCACACAGAAGGTGTGGTACTCGCCGCTGAAGCGACGCAACTCCGATGCGGGTACCTCGATGCCGCTTGGGCCGCCAGTTTCTGGACAAGGGCCTCCCAGGCGCCGACATCGCGCGTGTCGTCGCGGGCTGGAAACTTCGCAATCCACAAGCTGCCGTTGGTTTCGGAGAAGCTCGCCTTCGGGCGCGCACCCCCTAGCGAGGCGCCGGGGGCCACGAAAACTTTCAGCCACTGCCTTAAATGTTCGAGGTCATCAATGCGCTTCGCAGAGATCTCGCGCGCCACGACCTCAAGCTCCTTGAAGATTCGCGGCCGGCGGCACGGTCAACGCATCGTGCGCGAGAAACTCCTCCTCGCCGCGGCGGCGATAGCGCAACGCCCCTTGACGGCTCACATCCTCGACGCCCAAGAGAAAGTCCCACGCATAGAGCGTGCGAGGTTTCCGACCTTCATCCTTGGCGGCGAGCGCTTCGCGGCGCTTCATGAGGGTCTGACCCCAGCGATCAGGGGCCGAGTCATCAAAGACACGGAAGTTTCCGGCTTCCGCGTTTGGGAAGTAGGTCCCATCGCCTAAGGAGAGATCCGGGTCGAAAGCGAAGGCCTGTGGATTCTTGAGCCACTCCGGGTCATACGCAAAACGCAGCTGTCCCGCGATCGTGGGAGAGGGTACCGACGCGCATGCGCTCAAGAAACTCGGCATCCAGCCATACTTCCACTTCGTCTGTCACGGCGCGCGCTACTTAGGTTTGGTGGCCGTGCGCGCGCGCGCCACGGCGACGCCGCAGTGGGAGCGCCTGGTCCTGAAGGAGCCTGCCGGCCTTGTCGTCGCGCGCGAGCGCCTCGAGGTCACCCTCGAGTCCGAGCACCGAGAGAAGCCGTAGCAGAGTTCCGAGTGCGATCGCGGGACTTCCGGCCTCGGCCCGAAAGAGCGTCATGCGCGAGATACCCGCCCGCTGACAGGTGATGTCGATCGTGAGCTTTCGGCGCAGGCGCGCGAGCCTCAGGCGCTCACCGAGCGCGTGAGGATTCGCTTTTGGCCCGGGTAGAAGGGGGGCTGTTTAGCTGGCATGTATCACAATATAGACTAAACTCTAAGAATTAGTCTATAATATGATACTAAAAGACTCTAGGCCTTTCGCCCCAGCCGCGCTCGGAGTAATTGGCGCAGTGTCAGGGCCGCATCCACGGGTACTTGGAGAGCAGCGTCATCCGCGCATTCACCGGAATATTGCGCGGGTACCAACCGGTGCCGTCGCGCAAATTGCCGGCGGCGGCCAGGGTAAGCGCGTTCTTTAGGGCCACTACGTCGGTGCGGTGCATGATCGGGAGATCGATGAGGGGCAGGCGGTCGCATCCGTGGCCCGCGTACACCGTGGAAGCATCGTTCAGGATTCCGGCAATCCGCCGCGCGCTGGCGGCGTAATCGGCTAGATTGGCGCCCGGGAGATAGGCGTAGATATCGGTCGGGTAAATGAAGTCGCCGGCGAAGAGTCGATTGCTATCGCGGTCGAAGAGAACGATCGAGTCGGGGGTGTGACCGGGGACGCTGATCAGCTGCAGGGAACGCCCTCCGAGGTCGATCTCGGCGCCCGGTGCAATCCAGCGGGTGACGGGGAAGACCGGTCGTTTGAACCCTTCGACAAATCCGAGGAATTGATAGAAGCCGAGGTGGAACTTGCCATCGCGGGTTTGTGCCCGAAGCGCGGATAGGTCCGGGAGCGCCACATCCTCGAAGCGGCGAAGATTTCCGACATGGTCGAAGTGCAGGTGGGAGGGCAGCGCGAGGATCGGGAGCGATGTGAGTGTCTTGACGAGGGGGGTGATATCGCGCACTCCCGGTCCGGTGTCGAACAGGAGTGCCTGGCGTGAGCCGACGATCAGATAGGCGAAGTTGCATTGCCCATAACGGGGCTCGCCGATTGCGTAGGCGCCGTCGCCGAGCTCGGCCACGGCATAGTAGTCATCGAACCATCGCAGAGGCTTGGCGAGGGTGAGAGTCTCCGAGACCATGGCGGGGCTGCCCGCTCTTATATACCAGAGCCAGGCGGTGACTTCGGGCAAGCGCCATACGAGGACGATGGCGAGCGCGAGGACGGCCGAGATCAGAAGCAGAGGCCAGCGGCGAGTCTTACCGGACACTGCGGCAGTCAAATACCTGTAGCTATACTTCAGCCCCATCGTGCGCGGCCTGCCGACGAAATTCGTCTGCACGAACTGGCCGTCGCCGATGTAGGTCACGTAGCGCGCATCGGTCATGTTTTGTCCATAAAGCTGCACCGTCCAGGCGCCTTTGCGACTCCCCAGGGATGCATCGTAAGTGGTGATAGGCGGGCATGTCGTAATTCGCGATGTAGCCGATGGCCGAATACGAGTGCGCCTGATGTATGCCGCCGACCTGGCAAAATGCGTGATACTCGTTCAGGGTGAGCTCGTATCGGGCGCGCAGGTTGGCTTGAAACGGCGGCGACTGCGACAGGGGGCTTCCGGGAGTGCCGTAGGGATTTCGGACCGAGGTGATCGGCTGTCCATTCACGCCTGATCAGATACGGGGAGTTGGTCTGACTGCTGCTGTTCCACGAAGCGGCGCCCGACAACGTCAATCCAGACATCACGCGGGCGACGAATTGAGTCTCCGCACCCCTGACCCGATAATTCGGTCCGTTGGTGGTGAAGACCAGATTGCCGAGACCGCCCTGCGGATCGAAGAACAAGAACCTGCACGTTCTTCCAATCTTCCTGGTAGACCGCGCCGTTGAATTGGATGCGATGATCGAACCACTCGGTCTTCCAGCCGACTTCGTTGTTGGTCAGTGTATCGGGCGCGAAGGTCAGCGGTGTCGCGAAGGTGCCGTTCAAATGCAAGGTCGAGTTGCGGTTGAATCCGCCCGGGCGAAAACCCTGTGACCAGGTGTAGTACACCATGGCATCGTCGGCCACCTTGAAGCTCAAGTTGGCGCGGCTCTTGAATCCGGAGTACGTGCTGTGCAGACCCTCGGCGTTGAGATTGATCGAGTCGCGCGAGGTGGTGCAAGGGGCCGAAGTCGCATAGCCGACATAGCAGCCGAAGCTGCTGACCGCGCTGCCGACCTCGGTATTGTCGAATTTGTAATAGCGGGTCCCGAGCGTCAGGGTCAGCCGCTTCGGAATGAGATCGAAATCGGCGGAGCCGAATGCGGCTTTCTGCGTGTAACCGCGGGTGACATCCTCGAAGAACGCGGTGTTGTCGTTGCGCGCATTGGGGTTATTCGAGGTCGTTCCGGGCGGGGGACTGAGCGGTGCGAACCCGGGTGCCGTCTTATACTCAAAGTTGGTCTCTTCGTGGAGCGTGAGGTCTTCCCAAAAAATCCCGCCGATGCCGCGAATCCGCCATTCATCCGGCGTGCTCAAGCGTAGCTCCTGGCTGTTGTGCGTGTCTTTCTCGTTGTCGTTCCACGTCGTGCTCGGGGAGTAGCATTGCCCAGGAGCGCCGTTCGAACCCGCGACGCATTGATAATAGTCGGCATACACGCCGCGCGCGTAGTTCGTATAGTCCTGAACTTGCTCGATGTTGCGAACCAGATAACCGCCCGCGTAAACGAGCTTGAGCACGCCGAGATGACCGTCGATCGTCAGCGAAGTATTCTCGAATCGGTCCTTGTCGTACGACGGGTTGTACAGCTGCACAGACAAATCGGGTAGAGGCATCGACGTCGGGCCGCCCGGGTGAGGCGCGACCGCGGGGCCTGAGGAATAGGGCGTCTCGTAGAAGACGCCCTGCGCGTCCATGCTCTGGTAGGACTGCACCAGCAATGCATTCCAATCGTCGTTGAACTTGTAGAGCGCCGAAACGCGTAGGCCCTGATAGGTCAGGGGGTTAATGGCATTGGCAACCAGAGCGGAGTTGTTGACACTACCCTGCTTGGATGTGTAGCTCGGAATGTTGTTGGTATATCCGGCGTAGTGAATGCCGGAATCGGTGCTGCTGCGAACAAACGTGCCTGGCACATTGTTGATGTAACCGCCGCGTGTATCGCTATAAATGACCCCCCGGACCGCAAGGGTATTGGCGATCAACGGTAGATTGATCACACCGGTGACATTGCTGCTTGGATCGCCGTGACTCGTGTAGGCATAGCCGGCATCGACACTGCCTTCGGTCGTGTCGAGTTTCGGTTTGTTGGTGATGTAACGAAGCACGCCTGCCTGAGCACCGGCGCCAAACAAGGTGCCCTGCGGACCTTCGAGCACCTCGATCCGCTCGAGGTCCGCCGCGTAAACATCGAGGTTACGGCCAGGAGCCTGACCCGATTGCTCGTCGAGATAGATGGCCACGTTGGGGAAGGGACCGACGGCACCGGCGCCTTGATTGCCCGACACCCCGCCGGCGCTCAATCCTCGCATGTAGATGTTCTCTTGACCGGGGCCGTTGTTGGCGGCCGTCACATTCGGCAAGTACTTCACGAAATCATCGAAGGTCGACACGCTCAGCTGGGTCAAGGTCTCGGCGGTCAGTGCCTGAATCGTGATCGGCACGTCTTGCATGTTCTCGGTGCGCCGCTGCGCGGTGACGACGATCTCTTGAATGCTTTCCGAGCTTGTCTCGGTGTCCGAGGTGGCGGTGGCCGCGTGGGCTGCGCCCGCGGACGCGCCGCCTAAGATAACGGCGATGGCGCAGGACAGCGGCGACTTCGAATTCATGGTCGATCCCCTTCGCTACCTCGGTGGGGTTATCTCCGTCATCCCACCGGCCCTGGTTGGTTTGTAAAAAGTCTAACAGCCCATAATGGTGTAGTCCACATGTCAAAACCTATATATGACATGTTATCCTTCGCCCGCTGGCTGGACGCCGGCTGCATTCCTCACTGGAGACCTCCACATGCCAGGCGCACACCCTAAACTGCGAGTCACCGATGGGTTGGTGGGCCTCGACGATGCGGAATCGCTCCCTCTCAACGAGAGGGCGTACGAACTCATCCGACTCGACATCCTGACCTTCCGCTTGCGACCTGGAGAGAAGACGTCCGAGCGTGCGCTCGAAGCGCGTTATGGCCTCGGCATGGCCTCGATTCGAGCCGCTCTGCCCCGGCTGGTACAGGAGGGACTGGTTGAAAAGACGACAGAGCGCGGCACATTCATCGCGCCGCTGACGTTGCGCCAGGTACGCGACACCTATCAGTTGCGGTATCTGCTCGAACCTGCCGCCGCCGAACTGGCGGCCGAACGCGGCATGGACCCGGCTCGGCTCGATCAGTTGCGGCGGGTGTGCGAGTCGTCGTGGGCGCCGGGTGATGACGATGCCATCATCCACATCTTGCTCGCCAACCGCGACTTCAATCTGGCGATCGCTGAGGCGACCGGCAACGCCTTGCTTGCGAGGACGATTCGCCATTTGCAGAACCTCTCGCTGCGCATCTTGTTTCTCGGAACCACGCGGCACGATGCTGCAAATTTCTGGGGCACGGGACCGGGCAAGATTCGAGACGCGATCGTGGCCCGCAATGGCCCGCTCGCGCGAGAACTCTACGCCGCAGATCTCGCCGAAGGCGAGCGATGGGCCTTGCACGTGATCCTGGCGCTGCCGGAGCTCGAGAGTGTCAACCTGGTCGACTTGAATACCGCTCGCTCGCGACGCGGCTCGGGCGAGTGAGCTCGCCGAACGAGGACCTTCGGGCAGCATGCTTGACGCGGTCGCTCGGTCTGCGCGACGTGATCCTGTTCTTCGTCACGGCAGGGACCAACTTTCAGTGGATTGCCACCGCGGCTGCGGCAGGTCAAGGTTCGCTGCTCGTCTGGGTTCTAGGGGGGCTGGTGATGTTCCTGCCGCTCTCGGTATGCGTCGTGTTCCTGTCGTCCCGGCATCCGGCCCAGGGGGGGCTGTACGTTTGGAGCAAGCTGGCATTCGGTCCGGGCGTCGGCTTCATGACGGGCTGGACCTACTGGACCAGCAATCTTCCCTTTTTCCCGGGTATTTTGTATTTCGCCGCCGGCAATGCGCTTTATGTGTCCTCACGCGCGAACGCGCAGGCCGACGCCTCGTCCGGATACTTCATCGCGTTTGCGCTGATGGGACTCGCTCTCGCGACGTATGTGAACCTGCGTGGCATGGCCATCGCCAAGTGGCTGAACAACGCGGGCGCGATTTCCCGCTGGCTCGCGGGCGTGATTCTCGCATCGTTGGGAGTGGCCGCTTGGCTGAAATTCGGACCGGCAACCGCCTTCAGCAAAGCGGGTCTGGTACCGAGTTTGCAACTGTCGAATGTCATTTTCTGGTCGACGATTGCGTTTGCCTGGACGGGGCCCGAAGCGGCCTCGTTCATGGGCGGTGAGATCAGCGATCCACAGCGCACCGTGCCGCGCGCACTCGCGGCCGCGGCGCCGATGATCGCAGCAATCTATTTGACGGGCACCCTGAGCGTTCTGGTCATTCTCCCGGCGGCGCGCACGAGTGCGCTCTATGGTGTCATCGAGGCGATCCGTAGTGCCTCGGAGCAGGTGCAACTGCCGTGGCTCACGCCGCTCGCGGCCGCTTTTCTGACATTGGCGTGCGTCGGCAGCGTCGGCGCCTGGCTCGGGGCGGTTGCTCGCATCCCTTTCGTCGCCGGAATCGACTCCTTTCTTCCGAAGAGTTTCGCAAGGCTGCACCCGCGCTACGGCTCGCCGGCCATCGCCATCGTGACGCAGTCGGCGGTCGCCGCGGGTTTTGCCTTTCTCGGCCAGGCCGGGACTACCGTCAAGGGTGCCTACGATGTCCTGATCAGCATGATGGTCGTGGCGGTGATGCTGCCGTTCATCTCGCTGTTCGCGAGCGCAATTCCCTTGTCCAGAGGCGTGGCCGTTCCGGGAGAATTCGCCGTACCCGGAGGCCGTGCGACCATCATCACGATGGCGCTCATCGGGCTCGCCACCACGCTGGGCTCGATCGCTCTCGCATTTGTACCGGCTGCCGATGATGCAAATCCGCTACTAACTGCCTGCAAGCTGGTCGGCATGACGGCAGCACTCCTCGGAACCGGTGCTGTGGTCTACCGGTCGGGGCGCAGTCGCGCCAGGGCTCGCTAAATGTCGGCGCCGGGCCGTACGACGAGGCTCTGCGCGAGGGCTGCGACGTTTGGCAGATCGGGAAGCGCGCGGACCAAGCTCAAAACGGTGTCGATCTGTGCGGGCGTAAGTGCATCTGCAGCGGCCCAGCGGAACTTCGCCTCCACCGCCTCGCGCCCGGGCATGCGCTCCGGAAAGAGCACGTTGATGCCCTTGACCGGCCCGAGTACCGTGCCGTTCGCCAGTTCGATTTCGACGATCGCGCCTTCTTCGCCACCTGGCTGCTCGGATTCCGACAACAGATAACGGGCCGTGAGCTCGGGATTCTCGGTCAACACCACGCGTGCGGCCAGTGCGCGCGTGCGCGGATTGGTCAGTCGCAACGGAGACATTGCGCGCGGGTGCACTTCGCCGTCCTCGAGCATCACGGCGACCGGCCAGCTGATCGAGAACTGCGCCTCTTCCGATGTCTGAGGGACCCGGGCTCCCAAGCGCACGGCGTCACTGTAGGCCTGCACTCGAATCTGTCGAATCTGCGACCCGGTCGCGCCGCGGCGACGCAGCTCTTCAATGGCCTCGAGCGTCGCGTGCGCAAACGAACAACACGAGTGACGCTTCCAATGGATGCCGTGTGGCAGGATCCAGGCGTGGCCGATATCGGTGGTCCAGCCGCGATGGCTGTCCGCGTAGAGCCGACTGACGATGCCGGTGAAGCCTCGGGAGGCGAGCTCGGCGGCATTCACGCCCGTCATCGCGCCCGCGCCGTTGGCGTGCTTGACCATCGTCGGCGTCTCCAGATCGCGCATCATCGGCGCCTCGGGTGCGTGATATTCGGCAATCCCGAGCGCATGCACGATCTTCTCAGACGACAAGCGCATCACGTGCGCCGCAATGGCCGCGCAGCTCGCCGCGCCCCAGGAGCCGCAGGCACGAAATTCGCGCGCAGCGTTCACGAGCGGTCCACCGGCACCGAAGTTCAAGCAGCGTCCGGAACGGAAGGCCACCTCATAACCCAGGCGACCGCGGTGATGAATTCTTTGCCCGAAATCTTTCTATCTTCGGCGACCGCGAGCGCGGTGGGAATAACCATCGCGCCGGGATGACCCCAGGTGTAGCGACCGACATCGTCCAGGTCCGTGCCATTCGCCGCAGTTGCGTTCGCGAAAGCCGCCGCCGCCGGCCGGTGCCGCGTGCCCGTGCTGAGCACAGTCGCCCCGCCGCGGGACCACGACTCGGCCGCGTGAGCGCCCGCAATCCCCGCCACGGGGCTGATTGCGCCGCAAACCATTGCCGCAAAGGTGTCGAGGACGCAGAGCGCAGCGAGGTCCGCCACAGCGCTCGGGAGATCTTCGTACCGACATTCGGCGATGAAATGCGTCAGACGGTGAGAGCGAGCCGACTCTTGCATTGATGTAACGAGGTACGGATTAGGGCCTGATCGCGCATCGAGGCGTGAATTCGGTGGACGCTAACATGTCAGTCCATTGAAGTCCACATGTCGAGCGGCGTCCACGTGGCGTGGCGACTATGTGGCAGACCAACACCAAGGTGCAAACGCTTTACCGCCGGCATCTCTTAGATCTTCGGGTTCCGTGGTCGGGGTCGGGGGGAAGGTCGGTCCGATTTCGGTGCCACGTCACCAGGAGATCGATAACGCACGCGCCCACCAGCCGGACGAAGCGCTGTTTCGCGCCGTGCAGATGAACCCGAATGTGTACGACCGCGGCTTGCTCGGATCAACACGGCCTCGTCATGTAAAACCGGCCGGCGGACGCCGTCCGGGAGCACCCGGTGCTGGCCGGGATTGCCGTGCGCCAATCTGTCGACCCGCACCTGCACGCGGGCGGGTCGATCTCTCCCCGAGCACACACCGTGTTCCGCTCCATCTATTGTCAGATGAGGAAAGCTGCGGAGAACGCATTGTCCGGAGACGTTCAGGGATTGCCGGTCTCGCGTGGTGGCCCCGGCGGGTTCTGGTGCGTTAAGGGCCCGGGTCTAGAATTCCCGCCTTTGTGAGCAGACCTCATGACCACAGCCATTGCGCGTGATCCGATCTATCGGCGCCGCAGATTCGACTCTGAAATCATCGAGTTATGCGTCCGCTGGTACCTTACGTACCGGCTCAGCTATCGAGATCTCGTCGAGATGATGGCCGAACGCGGCGTCACCGTATCGCATTCGACGATTCTGCGCTGGGTGCAGCGGTATGTGCCTGAGTTCGAGAGGCGCTGGGATCGCTTTGCCCGGCCTGTGCATTCATCCTGGAGGATGGACGAAACAGCCGTTTCGGTGCGCGGCGGCCCCGGTCGAGCGTGCGTCCCAGAAGTTTCCGCCAAAGAACAGGCCCTGTTCGGTGTTGAACTCGAGCACCGGGAAATTGTTTGCATACGTGTATCGCTGCGCTGTGCGCTTGTTGGCCCGATCGCGAGCTGACCCGGGATACGCGATCATGGTCAGGTTGACGGACGGGATCGGTCCGCTGAATCCGGCATACGGCATGTGGCAGAAAGCGCAAGCCTCGTTCTTGAAGGGAGACATATTTTGGTCGAAATTGAACAGTTTCCCGAGCACTTCTACTGCGTGATATCCGCTGCCCTGAAGAGTTGGCGGGTTCGATTCCACATTTGGCGGTGGTAACTCCCGCCATTCCCCGATCGCTTCTTTGAAGATGGAATTAACCTCGCGCTGCACGCGGGCCGCCTCGGAGTTCAAATCGGCGGGGAGAATCCCAGGCGGGTACGGGTTGTAAAACGGAGGAGGCGGGCTCGATTCGCCTGTAGCCGGCGTGGCGACCGCATCTTGCGCCGATACGAGCGTGGTTTGAGAGGAGATGAGCAACGTGGCGATGGCCGTGACGAAAATCTTGAACACCACTATTGAGTTTTTCATGAGGATGGCCTTTTATGTGTCTATCACGATAGATGGCGCTGCGGATGGGCAGATGAACCAAACTTTGCTTGCCATGTTGGCCACTCCCTAAAAACAAGAAGCTGCCACTCTGAGTAGGACCAGGTCGTCGTCGGAACGGCGCCGGCTTGAATCATGCGTTGCACTGCCATGTCATGGGCTCAAGCCAAGGCCTTTGGCTACCCGCGTTCCCAGGTCGGGGTCGACCGGGTACCAGTAGCTTTTCACCGCGCGCTCCTGGATGAAGCGCTCCACCCCCTGGCTCAGGTGCCAGACGATGTTGCCGACCAAGTGGTCCCGCTCGATAGGCGACATTACCTGGCGATAGAGCGTGCCGGGCTGGATGAAGTCGTTATCGTCCTTGTGCGCCAGGTAGGCCGTGCGCATGATCTCGGCGGCTTCCACCAACCAGCTCGGATCGCGGTAGCGCTGTGCGTCGGCCCGTGGCCCGCCGTAGCTGTTCGGCGCGTAGACTGGTTGGTTGCCATCGTGGCGGTAGCTCATCGGGCCGTCTTTGTTGTAGTTGTGCACCTCGTTCACCGGCTTGTTGATCGGCAACTGAGCATAGTTCGCGCCGTCGCGATAGCGGGCCGAGTCGCCGTAGGCGAACATTCGCCCCAGTACCATGCGATCCGGGCTGGGCCCGATGCCCGGGACGAAGTTCGACACCTCGAACGCGACCTGCGTGACCTGGGCGAAGAAGTTATCGGGATTGCGGTCGAGCACCATCCGGCCGATCGGGATTAGTGGGTAGTCCTTGTGCGGCCATACCTTGGTGATGTCGAAGGGGTTGAACCGATAGTTGGCCGCATCCTCGAACGGCATGATCTGCATCTCCAGGCGCCACGCCGGGTAGTCCTTGCGGGCAATCGCATCCCGCAGGTCGCGCCGGTGGTAGTCGAGGTCCTCTACGAACATGGCCCGGGCCTCGGTGTCGGTGAAATTCTGGATGCCCTGCTCGGCCTTGAAGTGGTACTTGACCCAGAACTTCTTGCCCGCGGCGTTCTCCCACATATAAGTGCTGCTGGAGTAGGCGTTCATGTTGCGCCAAGTGCGCGGCGTGCCCCGGTCGCTCATCAGGTAGGTTACCTGGTGGGCCGATTCGGGCGAGAGCGTCCAAAAGTCCCACTGCATATTGTTGCTGCGGATGCCGGTGTCGGGCAGACGCAACTGCGAGTGGATAAAGTCGGGGAACTTCATCGGGTCGCGAATGAAGAAGACCGGCGTGTTGTTGCCGACCATGTCGTAATTGCCCTCCTCGGTGTAGAACTTGATGGCGACGCCGCGCACGTCGCGGTCGGTGTCGGGGGCGCCCTCGTCGGCGGCCACGATCGAGAAGCGCAGGAACAACGGCGTGCGCTTGCCAACCTTGTTGAGGAAGGCGGCCTTGGTCCACTGGGTGACGTCGGTGGTCACCTCGAAGTAGCCGAAGGCGCCGCCGCCCTTAACGTGGTACACGCGATCGGGGATGCGCTCGCGGACGAAGTGGGCCAGCTTCTCGATCAGGTAGCTATCCTGCAGCAGATTGGGGCCGCCGGCACCGGCCGTGAGCGAGTACTCGTCGCTCGGCGCGGGGCTGCCGGCATCGGTTGTTGTAAGAGGTCGTTGTTTGTCGCTCATATGCTCCTCCAATCTCGACTGTTACTCGCCCTTGAGTCATTGGATAGTGGCGTCGCTGCTGAAGAGCCGGCCCCTGGAGAAAGGTCCCGCCGATTCTTTATCCATTGGACTACGCAACCTTACGGACTCACGAATTCTGAAACGGTGAATTCTGGATTTGCTCGTAGAAATTGCTCCGCTTGTAGTTGCGGATGAAGTGCGAGCAGATATCCTCATTACACGTTCCTTCTGTCGACTGCGTCTTGTGCTCAAACCCCTTGAGGAACGCCATGGCGATGTCTTGCTTGAAGTTGACGCGCGGAAACTGCGCGAGCACCCTCTTGCGCAGGTCTTCGGGGAATGTCTCGTATCCGATGCCGGGCACATCAAGACCCACCCCATTGAATAACAACTCGACTTCTAACTGCTTGTACTGTGTGATGCCAGGCGTTGTATGCAAAGATATGGCGTCCCAAGCCGTTTGGATTCGGATGTCCGGAACGCCATGATGTTCGAGGAACAGGCGGACGGCGTTCGCACTATCGACTTCAAAGCGATCGGCAGCGCTGCTGAACTTCTTCAACAAGCCAAGATCATGGAATGCGGCACAGACAAACAGAATCTCCACATCAAATGGTTCCCCTGTTTGCCTGCCAAGCTCATTTGCCCAGAAGAAGACGCGGTGAGAGTGGTTGAAGAGCAGAGGTGTGCTGAACTCTCGGAGAAGTCCGGTAGCCTCGCGGGTCAGCTGACTATCCGGGATTCCATCCTCTACGTGTTGAAACCTCGGCGATGGCGTTGGTACCGGGAGAATCGTCTTGGGCCGCCGAAACGTCGGCCCTGCCTGCGCAGACTGACCGACGGCGGGCGTACTCAAGTTGCTGCCTGGTGCAACAGCCCCCACTACGGCCGACGTGGTTTTCAACAGTGAACGTTTGTTCATCTCTTAATCTCCTATATAGCTTTCACCTGCAAAAAGGTAACTCACACATGGGCGGGGCCGTATTCAACGAGAGCCGCTTCCGGATACAACGGCAGTGTGAGCTGGATGCTCGCACCGTAAGGCATATTCGGCACGGCCCAGATGCGCCCCCCGTGAAGTTCGATGATCGAGCGACAGATCGAGAGTCCCCATGCCCATGCCGCTGGGCTTGGTAGTGAAGAGAGTATTGAACAGCCGATCCGCACTATCCGTGGGGAACCCAACACCGCAGTCCGTCACCGTGACGCGCACGTGTTGTGCATCGTCTTGCTCCGATCGGATCACGAGCTCGCGCGGTCGATCCGCGATCGATTGCATGGCCTCGATCCCGTTCATCACCAGATTGAGGATCACCTGCTGCAGCTGAATCTTGTCGGCGACAATGACAGGAAGCGCGCCCGCGTGTTCAATGCGTACCGCCACCCGGGAGCTCAAGAGCTCATGATGCATAAGACTCAGCACCTCGGTAAGGGCGTCATTGAGATCAAGCGGCGCCATTTTCGTGTCGGTGTTCTTCGCGAGCGCACGGATGCGCCGAATGACCTCGGCTGCCCGAGTGCCGTTTTGGAAGATCCTTTTGAGTGCGGCATGTGCTTCGTTCAGATTGGGCGGATCGCAATCGAGCCACGCTACGCACGCCTCGGCGTTGAACATGATGGCGCCCAGCGGCTGATTGACCTCGTGGGCGATCGAGACGTTGATCTCGCCCAAGCTGGTCTCGCGCGCCACATGCGCAAGGCCGCTACGGGCCGTAGGCCGCTCGCGCTCCGTCAGCCGAATCGCGCTCACGTCCGTTACCGCACCGACGAAGTCGACCTCGCCCGCCTCGTCTCGGAAGGCACGGGCCACAACATGAATATATTTGACCCTTTCATCCGGCATCCGCAATCGATACTCGTGTGTAAAATCCTGCCCATCCTCTGAGGCGCGCGCCGCGGCCCGCCGGAATGTGCCAACATCGTCCGGGTGAATCCGAAGTTGCACCCGCTTCAGCGTGGGGGTGCTCGCCGGCTCGTACTCAAAAATCCGGAAGGTCTCCTCTGTCCAGTACATGTCCCCGCTGGAGGGACTCAGGCGAAAGTGCCCGTATGGCCGAGCCTATGCGCCTCGCTCAGATAGGCCTCGCCGCGTTCGATTCGTCAAAGAGTTCGACGTTCGCAGCAACATTGCCGCCTGTGAGGCTAGGAGCTTGAGCATCGCGAGCTTGGCCGACGTGAACACGCGCGGCGCCAGATTGTTCGCAGATGCCTGCTTCAGATACCGCCGCGCGGTCCCGCGGTCGCTCTCCGGAAACATCATTGCTCGTTTCACGAGGCGTTCGGCCCGCGCCGAGGCGTACGCGACGGTGCGCAGTAAACGATTGATGTCTAAGGAACGCCGCAAAACTACGCCATCGTTGGCGCCTACGCTGACGCTCGAATACGGTGTTCGCGATTCATTCTGCTTCCTCATTAGCCCTCCGCGTGTTGAACCCAACCGTTCGGTGGCTCTAGAGACGCCACTGGAGTCGACGACTAGCGAAATGCCTATGCTGGCGAGTGTGTGCTCACGTGCAGTCAGTCTGTCAACCTCAATGCGCAATGAAAGTAATGTTTGGTTAAGATTTGCTACCCTGGAAGGCCGCCGTTCCGGCGCCCGATTTCCTCCTCGCCATTCCTGTGCTTCGTGGTCTTGGCGATTCTCGCGCCATATCCGAGCTTCTCCGACTTGGGCAATTGTTAAGAGTTGCTAAAAGGAGTAAATGGGCCCGGGTTTCAATTGATCTTTATCGCTTGGCCGCCTTACGCTGGTGAAAGGTAACGCACCGTTACCGACAGCTAGGTGTCGCGTAGATGCTCGCACGATCGGGGGCCGGGCTTGAAGGGACGCATACATAGCAGGTCTCTTGAACTCTGTTTCGCTACTTACGGGACGCTACACTAAGTGGCTTTGCTCAAGAATGTGCTACGTACGGGCGGGGGACTGGACCTGTGGCGTCTGACGAGGCGCTTCACCGTTCACATGTCTATCACCGGTCTTCTCGTTACGGAAAAATGCAATACTGCGAACTTGAAGGAGCTTGTAGTTGAGGGAAACGCACGTAGCCAGGAATTGGAAATCACGGGCTTCTCACGCGCGGACATGCGCGCTCTCTACCGGCCCGATCGGGTCGCGTTGGAAGCGCAGGACGCACGGGACATCGTGGAGCGGCATGGCTCGCCGGAAGAGTTCCGCCAAGGACTCCAATCAAGAACCTGGGACGAGTTGCAGCTTGTGCACTATTGTGGGTATCTGATCTGGAACTACATGGTGACTCCGTTTATTCTTGCGGATCCCGATGTCGAGACCAAGGAACGTCGCCGCAGCGGTGTGCGGGGCGAGGGTTTGCGTCGACTCGATGTGACGTTTCCCGCGCGCGTAGTAACGCACGCCACCAGACAATCATTCTATTTTGAGCGCGAAGGTCTGTTGAGAAGGCTGGACTATCCCGCGCCGCACGAGAACGATACACAAATTGCGCAGATGTTTTCGGGGCATCAGCGCTTCTCGGGCGTTCTCGTGCCGACTTTGTGTCGGCTGCTCAATGTCGGGCCGGACGGCGTGCCAGTTGCAAATCGGGCGCTCCTGGACCTCGAGATCTTCGATGTTTATTACGCCTAAGATCGACCTGACGGTTGACGCCCGCGCACCAGGGGCGCAACCTTAAGAGCGCCCTCTACATTCATACGCAGGAGTTACGGTAGATCTCCGTGAGGCGACACTCCGAAACGGGCCCTTCAGATCAAAAGCGTGGGCGTGCACGATCGCCGACGGGCCGCCTTACCCCGCGAGCACAGCCGCCCCGGGTACAAGGTGAGGCGGATCCCTTGTCTGCCGGGGCGTCCGCCCCGCAGGGAACAGTCGCGTCGTTCGGTCCCTTTCGCCTCCATGCGACCGAGAGGATCCTCGAAAAGAATGGCACTCCGCTGACGATTGGCAGCCGTGCTCTCGACATCCTCATCACGCTGCTCGAACGCGCGCCCTCAGTTATCAGCAAGCGTGAGCTTGTTAAGCGTGCATGGGGAGATTTGGTCGTCGATGAGGGCAGTTTGCGCGTTCACATTACCACCCTTCGGAAACAACTGGATAATGGGGGCTCCTCAGTCAGCTACGTTTCCAATGTCCATGGCCGGGGCTACTGCTTCGCCGGCGCGGTGACCTGGGCGGCGGCCGAGGCGACTCCGAAAGCCAGGGCGGTCCCGCGTCTGCCTCGCGGGCCCTTGCTGATGGTGGGGCGCGACAATGCGGTTGGCGAGCTCGCCGCCCGCCTGAAAAAGCGGCGTTTCGTATCGATCGTCGGCGCGGGCGGGATCGGCAAGACGACCGTCGTCTTGGCACTGGCGCACCGATTGCTGCCGAAATTTCAGGGGGCCGTCCACTTTCTCGACCTCGCGACCATCGAGGACCCGCGACTGCTCGCGAGTACGCTCGCAACCCAACTGGGCCTGGTTTCGGACCAGCCATCGGCGGACATCCTGACATTTCTGCGCGAGCAGCGACTGCTGCTGGTGTTCGATAACTGCGAGCACCGTCATCGAGGCCATCGCGACGTTGACCGAAGACATATTCCGCGACGCCCCTCAGGTTCATATTTTAGCCACGAGCCGTGAAGCACTCCGGGCCGAAGGCGAGCAAGTACATCATCTACCGCCGCTCGAATGTCCCCCGCCCGATGTGGAATCGTTGACCGCGACGCAGGCGCTGGGTTTTGCTGCGGTGCAGTTGTTCGTGAAACAGGTTACCGATAGCGGCCATCCCTACGAACTGACGGACTCAGACGCACCGACCGTTGCGCAAATCTGCCGCCGGCTCGACGGCATCCCTCTCGCCCTGGAACTCGCAGCCTCTCGCGTCGAAGTATATGGAGTGCAAGGCACGGCATCCTTACTCGACAAGCATTTCAGGTTGCTCTGGCACGGACGCCGCACGGCGCTGCCGCGACACCAAACACTCGGCGCCACCCTCGACTGGAGCTATAAGCTGCTCTCAGGCACCGAGCAGCTGGTCTTTCGACGCTTAGCCATCTTCGTCACAGGCTTTTCTCTGGCAGCAGCTTTACCCGTGGCCTCCGAAGGGCTCGATGCAGCCGAAGTCACCGAAGCGCTCGCCACGCTCGTTGATAAGTCCCTGGTGACCATCGACGGCGCGACCGGGATGCGCTACCGGCTGCTCGAAACCACACGCGCTTACGCGTGGAAAAACTCATCGACAGCGGTGAAGATCAGAAAATTGCGCGCCGTGCCTGTGAACACCTGCTTTACACTTTGAAAAGTTCGGATCCGAGGTCTGGGCTCGTCCGAGCCCCGAGAGTATTGATTGTTTTCTCTCAAACCTCAGCGACCTGCGTGCTGGGCTTGATTGGTGCTTTTCGGACCAGGAGACAAGGTGCTGGGAGCGAAGTTGACTGGCGCATCCGCTTGCTTATTCCTTCAGGCGGGCTTCTGCTGGAATGTGGAGCTTGGACGGAACGTGCCTCTGGGCGTTCTCGACTCCTTAAGTCAAGGGACGCTGCTCGAATTGGAACTGCTGGCGTGTTTCTCCGCTGCATCGATTTTATGGACCCCTCTACCGGCCCATCGAACCCCACCTGCCCCTCACGGGTGGTCCATGATGGTTAAGCGTGGAAACGCTCCAGCCGTACACGCCGCCATGGTTCGGGCATTAGACATTGCGCAGCGCCTCAAGACCGCTCCGATGGAGCTATATCTTCTCCAGGTGCATTATACCTTGCAGATTCGAGGCGGCGATTTTCGGACCTCAGAGATACCGCAGTTCGAATCGCCACCGTGGCCAAGACAGTTGAGGATCCTCTGGCTCGACGCCATCGGTAATTACTATCTCGGGCGCACCTACCTTATACCGGGCGACAATCGTGATGTCTCTGAGGCATCACAGCTTACTTTAGACGCACCCAGTCATTTATCGAATCTCAATCTAGCAATTGCAGAGGACTTAAACAGGACTCGATCTCTGTTGGCTTTCAGCTTATGGGTGCTCGGATACCTCGATCAAGCGTTGATGGCGGTCTTACGAGTCGTCCAGGAAGCCGTTAAACTGTATCATCCCTACACGACTTTGCCATGTACTCACTGCTTGTTTGCGGATTGCCGTTGAGACTGGGCACTTGGAGCAAGCCGAGGAATTGATCGCAGCGGCTATCGAGCCTTGCAAGCAAGCATCACCTCTTTACCTCTTTTCGTTGGCTGTGAGGGCTGCCTGGCGGTCTCTCGGGGCGACCTGTCACGCGGAATTCAGTTGCTGCAGGCAGCGATTGCGGCCCTGCATCAGGAGGGCTTCGAACACTACCGTTCGGTTCTTCACCATAGGTCTGGTAGAAGGTCTGGCGAGAGCGGGGAAACACGAAGCCGCACTCACGGCAATCTGTGAGACCCTCGCTCCGGGTGGATACGCGTGGTGACATCCTTGAGCTCAGCATCCTGTTGCGCGCGAAGGGTGAGGTACTGAGCTCGATGACACCTGACGCATGCAACTGAGGCTGAGACTTGTCTACAGCGGGCGCTTCAGATTGCAAATGAGCATGGAATGCTCGCTCTGGAGCTGCGAAGCGGCATCGGGCTCGCAAAACTGTGGGCCCATCAGGGCGAATTCACCCGCGCACGAGCCCTCCTCGAGCCCATCTTCAGCCGCTTTTCAGAGGGTTTCCAGACTCGCGATCTCCTCGCGGCAGCGCGGCTTTTGGAGGAGCTTCGATCTCGCGCCTGAGTCCAATGGAGCCATTCTCTTAAGTTTCAGCTGACATCACGCTAAGCGATGGGTAGCACGCGGGCTCTGGAGCGATCCTCATCGATTATTACGATGGCACCGCTGCGAAGCTCGGGATCGAATTGTTTTACTGCTGCAGTTATCGACGAGAAAAACCGATCCGACAGAACGTCCTCAGTGCGCACTTGAATAACGCTGGGGCCTGTAGCGTGAGTGATTGCGAGCACGGCGCCGAAGTCGAGATCGTGCGTTATCACCACTTGGTCATGCTCGCGGGCATAACCCATGATGATTTCATCGCGAGCGTTTTGTGCACCAACAGAGGACCAATGAATCGCTTCGTGCCCGGCAGCTCGAAGCCGAGAGCAAAGGTCCGGTGAGATGTTCATGTCCAACAAAAAGCGCATTAAGCGCTTGCCAGTGGGACTTCCCTCTCCTCGGATCGCCAGGCCGCATAAGCGAGCGCCGCTCGAATGTCGGCGGATTCGAGATAGGGGTAGGCGGCCAGAACCTCTGCTTCAGATCGTCCGGCCGCCATGAGACCGACGATGGTACCGACGGTCACCCGCATGCCCCGTATGCAGGGCTTACCACCCATGACGGCGGAATCAAATGTGATCCGGTCTGTCCATGTCATATCGAGAGTCTACCCGAGGGCGCCAGAGATTCCACGGGTGTCCGCTGACACCCACTGTTCGGAGGTGGCCTCGATGGGGGCCTCGTCAAATTTAGTCTGCTAAAAACCATGCACAATCATAGACTTAGATGGTTGACTTAAGGGCTACACGGCCCACCATCTCGCTGAGGTCCTTACCGACCACATCCGTGATCTCGTGGGGATCGCCGGAACGCGGCGCCTGTTCGTGAGACTTCTGCGGCAACGTCAGCGGCGTCGCATTGCCCAGTAGCAGCTCGAGGACGCCAAGCCCCTTCATGTGACGCCCCGCAACTAGCAGGCACACGGTGATTGGCGTGGACAGGATCAGCCCGGCCGGACCCCAGAGCCAGCTCCAGAATATTGCTCCCACCACTACCGAGAGCGGCGACAGCCCCGTGGCGTGACCATAAAGGTGTGGTTCCACCAACTGTCCCACGACGATGTCGAGCAGGATGAACACGCCCAAGCCGCTCAGCGCCAAAGACCATCCTGGATCGACGGCCAGGGCAAGGACGGCAGCAAAGAGCGCAGCTATTGCAACACCGACGTAGGGAACGAAGCGCATCACACCTGCCAGAATTCCGCAAAGCAGGGCCTGTGGGAGGCGCAGCATGCTCAAGCTCATCCAGATGGCCAGCCCGAAAGCGAGGTTGACCGCGAACTGCGAAACAAAATACCTGGAGAGTCGGTCGCCGGCGTCGTTAAGCGCAAGAGTGGCTGTGCGTATGTCGGTGGCGCCGGCGATGAGGATGAAGCGGTCGCGCAGTGATTCGTACTCGAGTAACACGAAAGTCAGGACGAGAAGCACGATGCCCGCGAATTGGACCGGGTGCCAAACGGTTGTCAGGAGCTTCCATACAAGCCGCAGCGGGTGGGACTCGAATTCCAGTGGCGGGAGCACCGCGACCCCCGGCACCGCTGCTGACGGCGAGCGCTCGACATCACGGGCGGGGACGGGGGGCGGCTCTGCCGATTGGCGGATTCCGGTAAGGCGACTCGTTTCGTTAGTGAATCTTAGTAGCGGGCCGACGGTTACTTCCTCGAGGGTCTTGAGCTTGCGTTGTACATTCGATTCATACTGAGGAAGACTCTCGGCGATGTGAAGGATTTGTGTGCCAAGCGCGGCCGCAATACCCACGCATGACACGGTCAGTGCCGCAGCCGCGACGAGCACTGAAGAGGCTTTGCCGATTCGCAGTCGTCGCAGCGCCCGAACTAGCGGCGCCACCAATAAGCTCAGCATGATGGCGAGCGCGAGCGGTATCAGCACTGACCGCGCCAGATACAAGAGCGCCAGGATGATTCCCGCGGTCATTATGCGGCTACTGTGATCGCGCAGCCATCCAGTCGCCGGTGTGGCAGTAATGCCGTCGCTCGCTCCGCGCCGCTCGAGTCTATTCCGGATAGTGACCATACTTAGATTCCTTCGTTCGAAACTGAAAATCAATGCCCGACCGAGGCCGGATCGACCGTGCGAGCCGCCTTGGGCGCAAGCACGATCGCTATCGAGGCGGCGAGGAAGACGACGGCGATCACCATCATCAGGCCGTTGGTCGCCAGCGTCAGGCTCTGGCTCGTCACAAGATTGTTGAACATCTCACGGACCATCTGTCCGGTCGTGCCCGGCGGAAGCGAGGCGGCCAATTGGCCGTTGGGATCGACGACGTTCGCGAGCTTGGCGTGCGCAATGATCGTGCGGTTCTGCCAGGAGGTCGTCACCAGAGAGGTGGCGATGGCACCGGAGATCGTGCGCACGAAGTTCATCAGACCCGCCGCCGAGGCGGTCTCTTCCTCCTTGACCGAGCCCATGGCGAGTCCGGTTAGGGGTACGTAGTACATCGGCATTCCGACCCCCATGAAGAAGAGCGGAATGACGATCACCCAGTAGCTCATGTCGGAGTTCGCGTACGCCCGCCAGAACGTGTCGAGGCCGAGCCATGCGCAGCCGATGAAAATGAGAATGCGCGGATCTATTCGGTTCGCAAGCTTTGCAGCTACGGGTGAGAAAACGACCGAAAGTACGCCGCCCCACGCCACCACGAGTCCGGCCCACGTGGTGGTGTAACCCATGTTGTACTGCAACCATTGCGGCGTAAGCACGTTGATCCCGAAGAAGGCGCCGAAGGCAAGGCCGAGCACCAGCATGCAGGAGGAGAAACCGCGATGCCGGAAGACGCGCAGGTCGACGATCGGGTACTCCTGGGTCAGTTCCCAGATCAGGAAGGAGAGGAATCCGATCACGGCCGTGATGGCGAGCACGCAGATTTCGGTCGATGAGAACCAGTCAAGATCCTTGCCCTCATCCAGCATGATCTGCAGCGCCGCCACCGAGACGATTAAGAGCAGCATGCCGACCTTATCGACCGGTTTGATGACCGCCGGTTCGTGAAAGCGCTTGAGCAGAACCCAAGCGAGGACGCCGAAGAGGAGCGCCATGGGTACGTTGATCAGGAACACCCAGGGCCACGAGTACTGATCGCAGAGCCAACCGCCCAACACCGGACCCACCACCGGGGCGAGCAGGGTCGTCATGGCCCAGAGGCCCATCGCCTGCATAGATTGGCGCTTGGGAAAAATCTTCAGCAGCAGCGTCTGCGATAGCGCCATCAAGGGACCGCCGGCCATTCCCTGCAGCACCCGCATGCCGAGGAGCATCGGGAGTGAGGTGGAGAGGCCACAGAGGAGCGAACAGAGGCCGAATACTACGACGGCGATGCAGAATAGTCGCACGGCGCCGAAACGGCCGGACAGCCACCCCGTGAGCGGCACCGTGATCGCCTCGGCGACCGCATAAGAGGTAATCACCCAGGTGCCCTGGCTCGAGCCGGCGCCCAAGGCGCCGGCAATGTTGGGCACGGTGACGTTGGCGATGGTCATATTGAGCACTGCGACGAAGTTCGACAGCGCGAGAACTATGCCCGCCGTCCAGAGCATCCCGCCCTCGAGAGAAGGCGGGTCCTTGGAGTCGATGGCAGGGTGTGTCATGGCGGTTTCCTCGAAGAGTGCTGTGGGATCAGGACTTGCTATTCAGGTCGACCTTGGCATCCATCGAGAGCCCCACGCGCAGCGGATGGGCGGCGAGCTCATCGGGACTTAAGCGGATGCGCACCGGAAGGCGCTGCACCACTTTGATCCAGTTGCCGGTTGCGTTCTGCGCGGGGATTAGGGCAAACGCGGCACCGGTGCCGCCATCGAACCCTTCGATGACGCCGTGATACACCACCTTGCCGTGATAGAGGTCGGACTTGAGCTCGACGCTCTGCCCGGCGTGAACCTTGGTGAGCTGTACTTCCTTGAAGTTCGCGTTGACATACAACTTATCGACCGGCACGACTGACAGGAGCGGCATGGAGGGCTGCACGCGCTGACCAAGCTGCACCTGCCGGCGCGCGATGACGCCATCGATGGGTGCGCGGATCACCGTGCGACCGAGGTCGACGTTTGATTTGTCGAGGCGCGCGCGGGCGAGAGCGACCTGCGCCCGAGCGGCATCGAATGCGGCACGCGCACCGCTTGAACGGTTCTTGGCGTTGGTCAGCTCGTCACCCGACACCGAGCCGGAGGCCACGAGGGCGTCACGGCGTGTCAGGTCGATTCCGGTGCGCTCGACGTCCGAGATGGCCGCGATCACTTGCGCTTGGGCGCGGGCAAGATCCGCCTGAGCCTGGCGTATAGCCAGTTTGGCGTCCGTGTCGTCGATCATGACGAGAACATCGCCGCGCCTTACATTCTGGCTGTCGACGACGTTCACCTGCATCACCGATCCCTCGGTCTCGGACGCAACTTGCGCCACCTCGGCAGCGGTGTAGGCATTGTCGGTGCTCACGTAGCGGGAACCGACCAACTTCCAGTACTCGACGGCGCCGCCGCTGGCAGCCGCCACGGCGAGGCCGAGCAGCGAAAACAGTATGGCGCGCTGTTTCTTGCGGGGTCTGACCATCGGCGCATCGGCCATCGACTCGGGGGTGATTGAAGCTTGCATATCCATGGAAATTCTCCTTGAGAAAGTTATTTAGGTTTGGGGGTTATGGGTCAGAGTGCTCGAGCTGTCCGGCGTGAGTCCGCCGCCCAGTGCACGCACAAGCGATATGTCGAGAATCAGCGCCCGGGTCTCGAGTTCAGCCTCGGAGCGGCGCGCCGATATCAGCAAGTCCTCCGCTGACAGGACGTCGAGATACGTGGCGAGCGCGCCCTCGTATCGGGAGTTGACCATTTGGTGCGCTTCCGCCGCGGCTGCCACCGCGGCCCGGGCGGCGGCGAGCTCCTCATCGAGGGATTTGCGACTCGTCGCGGCATCGGCCACCTCGCGCAGGGCCATCGAGAGCGTCCCGTTGTAGGTCGCGACGGCGGCGTCATATTCCGCGCGCGCGCCCTTGAACTCACCCTGGAGCCGCTCAGTGTTGAAGATCGGCAGTGAGATCGCGGGTCCTGCGGCACCGGCCTGCGAAGCTGACTTGAAGAGGTTGTCGATACCGACCGACTGGAACCCTGCGAATGCGAGCAGGTTGACACTAGGGTAGAACCCGGCCTTGCGCTGATCGATGCGGTGTGCAGCGGCTTCGGTGCGCAGGCGCGCGGCTACGATGTCAGGACGACGCCCGAGAAGCTCGAGCGACAGGTTCGAAGGCAGCCCTTGAGAACCCACCCGGGCGACGTTCGGACGAGTGATTTGAAGGCCCCGATCAGGGCCAGCACCCAAGAGCGCCGCGATGGCGTTCTTCTGCAAACCGATGCGCTCATCGATCGCCAGGAGATCGCCCTTGGCGGCCGCCTGCCGTGCTTCGACCTGCCGCACGCTCGCGAGCGTCTCAAGGCCGAACTGATGGCGCTTGTCGAACAAGGCAACCGTCTGCGTACGCAGCGCGAATGTATCGGCCGCGTTGTCACGCAGCGTATAGAGATGCAGAAGACCGGCGTAAGCGGAGGCCACCGAGGTCGAGAGGATCAGTCGCGTTTGTGCGATCTCGACCTCGGCCGCACGCTGCTCCGAGACGGCGGCGGCCAGCGCGGCGCGGTTCTTACCCCAGAAGTCGAGCTCATAGGACATGTTGAGTGTGGCGGTGCCATAGCCGTTCCAGCCATTCGGCAGCGCCTGCCGCGGAACCAAGAAGTCGTAGCTCTGCTTGGCCTCGGCGATCTCGGCGGACACCGTCACCTCAGGAAACCGCGTGGCGCCGGCACCCTCAACCTGCGCGGCGGCGGCCTTGAGGCGTGCCTGGGCAAGGTCCAAGTCGGGGGCATTCTTCAGTGCTTCGTCGATGAGTGCATTGAGCTGTGTGTCGCCGTATACGTGCCACCACTGATCGCTCGGCCACGGCGCGACGGGGACCGCGAACGAGCTCGAGCTGCCGAGCTCGTCGACTTTCTTCATGGCAGGGGGCGGATCGAGCCGGGGGATCTGCGCACAGCCGCTGGTGAGAACCAGGCCGACGGCAAGCAGCAGAGTGAGGCGGCGAGCCTGCCGGGTGAAGGGGGGACTCTTGATCGTTTCCATCGGATCTAAGCTCCTTAACTGGACTGTACGGTACAGTACCTTGACTTAAGATCCGATGTCAACAAAAATGTACCCAGTGGTACAGGTTTACTCAGGAAGCGACTCGGTTATGAGCAAAAGCGACATCAAGCGACAGGCAATTCTCGAAAGCGCCTATCGACTATTCCGCGCACAGGGTTTCGACGGGACTTCGATGGCGCATATCACCTCTGAAGTCGGCGGGTCGAAGGCGACCCTCTACAGTCATTTCCCCTCGAAGGAGGAACTTTTCGTGGAGTGCATGATGGCGGCCCTGGAAAACTACATGTCGGACACCCTTAAGCACCTCGACGCCTCCCGGAACGACCCTGAGGCCGCGCTTCGCAAGCGGCGCCGGACGAGAAGGAGACTGCGCTCGCAGCCAGACGTGCGGTAGCCGCCTTTCTTAGAGCCTACTCTCCCACCATTCCATCAACAGAGGTTACTGCAGGTCCCAACGCCCACATGCGAAGGCTCTCCCCGCATGAGCTGTGATCGAGGCGGCTCCGACCAAGTCACGAATGGGCGATGCGGCGGGTTGGTCGTCGCGCTAAACTGTACCTCTCGGTTCTGTTAATGCACCAGAAAAAGCCATGAAAACCAAAACTGAATCAAAACGCCAAGCCATCCTTCAAGCCGCTGCGGAAGTTTTTCGCGAGGTCGGTTTCGATCGGGCGTCCATGTCGGATATCCGCGAACGGATCGGCGGCTCCAAAGCTACGCTCTACAACTACTTCCCCTCAAAGGAGAAGCTGTTTTTCGAGGTGATGCACCATGCCAAGGAAGTTGAGCTAGAGGCGATTACAGGCGAACTTAACGCAGATGCAGATGACTTGAAGCGCGAGTTGGTTCGTTTCGGGCAGAAGTTTTTGGCCGTGCTGTATTCAGCCGACGCGATTGCCGTAAGACGCCTATCGATTGCCGAGTCGCGACACTCGGACATCGGGAGATTGTCATTCGAGCAAGCGACGGTTCCTATCGAAAGGCAGGTCGCTGAATTCTTGCGCAAGGTTATGAAGCGCGGCACCCTTCGAGCTGCCGATCCGAAAATCGCCGCTATGCACCTACTGAGCTTGCTGGAATCGGAACTGCTGCAACGTGTCCTTCTGGGCGTGATAGAGACCGTGAAGCCCGAAAGCCTCGGCGGCACCGTACGGCGCGCGGTGGATGTATTCCTCTTCGGGTACGAGCGACGCTAGGTCTGGCTGGCGGTCGCAGGCCACGAAGGTCTTCCTCGCCTTCGAGATTGGAGAGGGCGATTAGCATATTGGGCGGAACTGCCGGCTCCGCCTCCTCGATCAGTACCAGCGTTGCCCCGAGAAAAGCAGTTATCGGATCGGTTGTTCGGCCGTACCGCATGCCGCCCAGGGCGATACCACTTTCTCCCCGTCGAGATCTTGGTCAAGGAGACGGCGGAGCCACCTGGCCCTGGGTAGGGCGCGAGCGCTTTCAGATCATCAACCGCAGCTTGATTGCCAAGCGCTTCTGCGCTGGCCAAGGTTTGCTGGTAGCCCACGGCTTCGTTTTGTACAACGTTCACGACCTTGGCTGGCGTATGCCAACGGATTCAGCAAAAAAAGGGCGAACTGCGAAGCACGTCGCGTGATTCGCAGTCGTGTGGCGCGGCATTCGACGTTATCATCGCGCCACAATGTCATTCCTGCCACCCGCTTTTAGGTTTCAGAGTTCCTCTGTGCGCCTTTTTCGGCGTGCCTCCCCGGCGTTGCCGCTCGTGGCTTTTCTCCTCTGTTCCGCGTGCGCCTCCTCGGGCGGTCGCATGGAGTCGGCGGACGACCCGACGCTGGTCGCGGAGAGCACACCCGCGCCCCCTGTGCAGGACCGGCCAATGGCTACGAGCGAAGCCAAACAGGAGGGTGAGAGCGAGGTTCCGGCGGCTGTCGCAGATTCGGAGCAGCGTGTGGCGCCACCTCGGCCTGAGGAACTGCCGGAATTGGTTGTTGAGGGCCGGGAGCGCCACCTCATCATCCGCGACTTGGTTGCTGAGGGCCAGGCGCAGCTGCGCGACGTGGAACTGCAGTACGCCTTCGTTGGTAAGGGCGGGCGTGAGGTGCTGCGCGGCCGGCCGGTCGCTTTTGCATTGTGGAGCGAGGCGCAGAAGAAGTGGACCATTGCTCACCTGGAGATCCCCAGGCCGCCGGTGAAATGGGAACCCGGCCACGGTCCATTACCTTTCACCGTGCGCACGCCCGGCATTGAGGCGCGACACGTGAACGGCACAGGGGCGGAGCGGCTGATGTTCGCATTCTCGCGCGGCGGCGAGCAGCTGAAGGTCTACGGCCGCAAGTTTCCCGTATTCGACAATAGCCTCATCAAGAAGAAACGCTGGCGCGAGGCGGTGGCGACGGCACGAACCATCCTCTACCTGCCTTATACGCAAGATACCTTTGACCCCAACTTCGTCAGCGGCGGCAAGGATTTCCTGCTCACCACCGCACGGCGCGCCATGGACGAGCTTCGTAGCGAGAACGTGCCGAGTGCGGCCTATCCGAGCGAGCTGCTGGCCGACGTGATACCAGCTGAGGTCATTACGACGCTCGCGATAATAGAACAGACGGACGACGAAGACTTCCTCGAAAAGGGCAAAGATGCATTCGACGAGGTACTCAGCCAGTACGGCCTGAAGCGGGAGGAAGCGTATCGCTACAGCGTCTCAAGTGCGAAAGCGCTGGGGCCCATGCAGTTCACCGACCGGCACGGCAACGGCACTTATTCGCTCGTCGTGCGCAGGTGTCGCGGCGCGCAGCTAGACCCAAATTTCGAGCGCGGTGCGACTCGCTTGCAAAACGCGATGAAAGCGGCAGTTTGCCTGCTGGACATTGAGCTGTCACAGATGAGCAGTGAAATTCGGTCCGCATATCGCACGAATCCGCAAGTCCTCGGCGTCTTCGCAGTTGCCGCCTATAACGGCGGACCGCGCAACGTCGCAAAGCTTTATCGTGCGCTGGACCGCATGGGCGTCCAACCCGGCGAATTGCGCCGCGCCGGCGAGCTCACACCGGGCTCAGCAGTCGTCTGTCCCTGCGTCTGGCGCGAGCAATCCTCTGTAGTGCGAGCAGTCAGCATTCCGCGATACAACCGAGAAAATAGCGGCTACATCGAAAAGTATCAAAGCGTCCTCAGCCTATTCGACTAAATACCCCGATGGCTACTGGGCAGTCGCCGCTGTGGGTGTAAAGCGCGGCGCCAGCAGGCGCCGGTGGCGCAGGGAAATCGGCTTGCGCCTAGTCCTGATCTTACTCAAGGGCGCGCGCTTTAGCGCTGCTCCCTATTTGTTCAATGGGTACGGCGTTCCGTCACGGTGGGTGTAGCCCCTCTCATCGGCGATCATATCGATGTCCGGGTAGGTGCAACGGTCTCGCGGGTCGGATGTGCCAATTTCGAGCACCCTGGCCGGCGAGTCCGATTTATTGACCAAGTGATGGCCATCGGGATCACCACTCTTGAAGGCCGCGCAGTCTCCGGCGCGCAGTATTTCTTCGCCCGCGTCTGTGACCAGCGTCAGTTCGCCATCGAGTACCCAGACAAACTCGTCCTCACCGCTGTGCCAATGACGCTGGCTGGACCAAGCCCCTGCCTCGATAACCGTCACGTTCACTCCGAATTGAGTCACCCCCGCGTGACGTGCCAACCGCTGGCACGATTGAGCCCTGCAGAGCTTATCGAAGGGATGTGGATAAGTGCCGCCTGACTCCGAGGGCACGATGGAGAGGTCAATCTTTTTCATGGAGCTGAGCCCTAAACTGGAGATTCTTGGGACCGCCAAATCCGCGGCTTGCGTCCCGACGGATCGTAGCCGATATGCAAGAAGCGCGCATCAGCCCATGGCTCTTCTTGATTGAGGTAGGCTGGTCAGTTGGAGGGTTCGCATGACTTGGAAGTGCTTTCAGCGAAGCAAACGGCATCACTAGTTATCGCCGATAACGGCGTTGTTTCCCTTGGAGCGGCGCGAGAGCTGCAGAATCTCAATCCACTCGTTCGTGTCGAACAGATACCAGACGCGGGTCACGGGCTTCAGTATGACCAACCCGACATCTTTGAGACGGTCGTCAGGTCCTTCCTATTGTCGGTGGCTGCGTTGTAACCTGAAGCCGGTGCAAAAGTTGCTGCCGCAACCATGACGCCTGCGGAATTGTACTAGGCTTCTCTCACCGACGGCTCTTGGCTGATTCGCTGCTCTCGATGAGCCGGGTCACAACGGCGAACAGGAAGCTCGCCGACAGCCCGCACATGAGCACACCGGAGACACTTTCTACCGGCCCGAGGAGCCGCCAGGCGCTGAGCGATCTAGTAGCCGAATTTGTAGCTCACCTGCGCATAGATCTGCCGCGGGTCATTCCAGTGAAAGCCGCCGAAGGTCAGGCTGTTGTCGACAAGCAAATGACGGTTCGTCACGTTCAGTACGGTCAAGGACGCGGAAAGGCTCTGTCCCCAGGCTTTGCCTGCGCTCAAGTTCAGCTCGGCGTGGCCCGGCAGGTGACTCGGAGGGGTGCCGCTGCCGTTGGAGAACCCGGAGCCGGCGTACACATCGGCGGAGGCGAACGACTGGCGCGGCAGGGTCGCGTTGAGTCCGACATTCGCCGTATTGCGCTGGTCATGATCGAGCGCGAAGAAGCCGGCGGGAGGACTGAAATCGGTAAGTCCTCCATTGATCGCGCCGTATCCATCGGCAGTCTGATTGGAATACGTCAAGTGAGCTTGACCGACACTCCAGAGTTTGGGAGAACGAACGGTGAGCTCGTTGCCCTGGATCAATGCGCCGTCGATCGTCAGCGGTATGAACGCGTTCGAGTTACCGATGTTGTTGTGATCGAAGAAATTCTTCGCCTTGGTGTGGAAGTGATCGGCATCGATCACCCAGCCCTGCACGGGGATCGTGATGCCGACCTGATATTCCTCGTCGCGCTCGCCGCGCAGCGGCAAGAAGCCCAGATTGCTGCTCTGCGCGTACTCGAGCAGGGGCCCGCTGAGCGTCGTCAGCGGAGGCGCCTGGTAGTACTTCCCCCAGAATCCGCGCAGGATCCAATTCAGCCCGGGAAGCCGTACGGCGGCGCCGATCCGAGGACTCGTGGCGTTTTCGGTGATCGATCCGTCGAAATGCGTTTGACGCACCCCGACGGGGAATTGAAGCCAGTCGGTCGGCTTGAACGTGTCCTCGATGTACCCCGCCACCAGCGAGCCGGTCGGGTGCAAATTCTGGCTGACAGGCGCATTGCTGCCATCGTTGAAGAGCAGGTCGAACGCCTCGTGATCGCGCTGGCCCCACCCGACGACACCGGCCTGGATATCGTTACCGGTCACCTGCCATCGCAACGCTTCCTGGCCTCCGACATAGGTTGAGGTACGCTGATCGGTGGTGCTGATCGGGAAATCGTTCGGCGCGCCATCGAGATCCGCTTGATTTTGATGATAGAAGAATGACGTGGTCAGCGTCGCATCGGCGCTCAGCTTTCGTACCCAGGAAAGGATGGCGAACACGTCGGTCTCGCGCTGGACATCGTCGTCCAGCTGCCCAGGGGCGTTCGGGATATCGTAGTTATCATGCCGTGCGGAGAAGATGAACCGTAGCTGGTCGTCGGGTGTGGCGTTGAATATCAGGGTGCTGAACCCGCCGTAGCCATTCTCCGAATCGTGATCGATCTGCGATACCGGAGTTTGAATGCCCAGATCGCTTCTATTGCCGTTGAGGCTTGCATAGTAGGCGAATCGCTCATCGTGACTGCCGATGCTCAGATAATCGTTGGTTTGCCCGAAATTGCCCCCGCTCGCGATGAGCTCGCCTTGATCGTCGCGTTCAAAGCCGGTGCGCGGCACGACGTTGAACACGCCGTAGGTGCGATCTCCTTGATCCGCCTCGTAACTGCCCCGCTGAATCTCGAGATAATCGATGTCCTTGGGATCGATCTGCGGCCCTAAGTTGCTCGCGATGTTGGTGTTTGGAATCTCAACGCCATCCACGGCCCAGGTGGTCTGATGGCCCCCGCGAACGTGCAGCTGGTCGTGAACCACATAAGCTCCCGGAACGAAATCGGTGATCATTGCAAGATTGTTCGTCTGCCCGGCTCCGGGGGTACGCTCGATGTCTTCACGGCTGACGACCGTCGTCGGAGTCGACGTGACGGGCAACGCCGTATCCACGGCGGCGGTCACGGTGACGGCTTCGAGCGTGGGCCCTTTGGCAAGCTGGACATGGGCGACGGGCGAAGAGCCCGAAGTGACGGTGACGATCTGCGACTTGGTCTCGAAACCGGGCTGACTGACGGTCAAGACGTAATCGCCGATCGGGACTGAAATAAAGGCGAACTCGCCCCTACGATCCGTCGTTGCAGTCTTTATCCACTCGGAGGTAGCCGACTTCAGCGTCACTTGGACTTGGGCGATCGGCAGATGATCTGGGTCGTGCACGACGCCGCGGACCCCGCTGACATCGGCAGCGTGAAGCACGGTCGGCGCAATAATAATTGCAATCAAAAGCATTGCGCTCCGGACGCGCAATGAACCCGAAAAGCAGAGACGGGCCCATCGATGGCCCACGCAGGCAATTGGCATGACATTCTCCCCAGAAAATCCAGACGGGTCGACGCGCACGCCCTGGAATGCATCACTTCCACGCGCGCTTTGTCGGACGAAAGGAAACTAGGCGAGAGAAGGCGGTCCGCGAGGTTGGTGAGACCGTAAGGGCCGAGTCACCAGCCGCTTGGGTTCGGCCGGAAAGGCTATCAGAGAGGGTATTTGTCCGGGAGAATCGAAAACCAGAAGGTTGGAAACCGGCCCTTGAGCGGGCGCGCTCCCGAAGGGACAATCTTGGCGATCCGCATGATGGCGCGAATCGTGGTGGTGCATATGGTGTGCGGGGACGGACATCCCGAACGCGGGGCAGAGTTCCAGTTGGAACGGCGCGCCGCTGGCCGGCATGAAGCCGACGGGGATATAGGCACGAAATAGCAGGGCGACCAGCAGCAGGCTAGTGAGTAAGTCGCGTCGTCCGGAATGAAGTAGAGGTAGCCGCATAGCCGTTTGCAGCCAAAATGCCAGAGTTCGTCACTGTCTGCCAGTGGGAGCGTACCGGTAGGCGGCTCACGGAGGGTACACCGTGGTATCGCTACCGTGCGCTGGGTCTGTGTCTTTTTCGCCCCGGCGATCTATCGGGGTGCAAAACAGGCCCGCGGCGCCTCGTTAGGCCATTGATTTCATTTGGATCGTTTGCGGAAGGGCCTGGTCTTTGCTGGGTCCGGGACGCGGCTTTGTCTTACATACAGCCAGGGGTAACCGCGACAAGCTAACCATGGTGATTCGGGTAAGCGCCGTTAACCGTGGCAAACCAATGAGGCCTCGAATTGCGCATCCCGGCCGCGAGATTAGGGGCGACAGCTATGTCTGATGTCACGAGTGAATCAACGATTGATCTGGATCGGAGACAAACTGTTTCAGTGACTCCTGATCCCATATCGTCCTTGGCCGTCGGCCACGTTCTGCGCGATCGATACGTTCTACAGGCACGGCTCGAAACCGGCGGCAAAGGATCGGTGTTCAAGGCAATCGATCTCTTTCGCACGACGCTGCCCGATACTGATCAGTACGTCGCATTGAAAATACTACACGCTGGAGGGGATTGTTCGGAGCAGACTCTCGAGAAATCGCGCATGGAATTTCACTGCGCTCAAGTTCTATCGCATCGAAACATAGTGAATGTTTACGAGCTGGATCGCGACGGAGACGTGGTCTTTTTCACGATGGAGATGCTCGAGGGCGAGCCGCTCACCAAGGTACTGGAACGCCTGCGTCCCGCGGCGATGCAGAAGTCTCAGGCTTGGCAGCTGATCCGGCAGCTCGGCGCAGGATTGGCACACGCTCACGAGCGCGGCATTGTTCACGGCGACCTCAAGCCGGGAAACATCTTCATAACTCGCGAGGGTGAGCTCCGCATCCTGGACTTCGGCGCCGCGCATCGGTTCGTGGCGGCGAACTCGGGTTCGGAGCAGGGCGGCCACGCTCCCACTTCCGGGACTCCTGCGTATGCGAGTTGCGAGCAATTGGAGGGTCGAGCCGCGGATCCGCGCGACGATCTATACGCGCTAGCTTGCATCTGCTACGAGCTCCTGGCGGGAACTCATCCCTTTGGATCGCGGCCCGCCACGCTGGCACGGGATTACAACGTGAGCTTGGTGCGACCTCCTGGCCTCACCGGTCGGCAGTGGAGAGCTCTGCAGAAAGGCCTGTGTTGGCATCGTGGGGGGCGTTCAATCAGTGTGCGTTTGTGGATGCATCGATTGACAAAGGAGAGAGTGCAGGAGCAATCGGTGACGCCGTTGAAAGAACTCACTCAGTCGAACCGGGAGCAACCCAGGATACCGTGGGGGGCCGCTGCTGCGCTGTTCTTGGTCGTGAGCCTGGCAACCGCGGCAGTCTTGGCGCAGCACAGGGCGATCTTTGCGCACAAGACGATTGATGTGCCTTCGCCATCAGTCTCGGTGGCGGCGAATCGGGACGTTACCCCAGTTCCGCCCATTGAACCACCAGCGGCCAATGTCGTCGTGACGCAGGCGAGCGCTCCTGCGAGCAAAGACAATGCGGTTGGCGCGCCCCAGGCCAAGACGGTAGGAGCGGCGCCTCTCAAGATCTCGGCGCAGCCTTCGCAAGTGAGCTCGGACGATCATTTCGCGGAGATTCGTCTACATCGCAACCTACTGCAAAAAAATAGCTCGTTCACGTGGTGGACCGAACCCGCAACGGCGAAACCGGGCGTCGACTACGTGCCTGAAGCCGTGGCGATCCAAACCTTTCCCGCGGGCTATCGCACGACGCGCTTGTACGTCAGGCTGTTGCCGCGGTCGTTGCGAGCGCAGCGCTCCTATTTCTACATCGCGATCGCTGAACACGGTCGTCATGAGGCGCCGGACTCCGTGATCCGACGGCAGATCTGGCTTCCAACGTCATCAGACCTGCAGGCCAAACGTTAGGCTGGCACGCCCCACCGAATCGTCATTTCGGCTTCTTGAAGCGAAACAGAAACTGGTCGGTGTGGCCGCGGATGGACGGATCGAACACATTCTTGGTGTGATCGTCGGCCTTGTTCGCCAGAATGGAGCTCTCGCCATCCAGCTTGAAGCCGGCAGCCAGCACATCCGACTTGACTCTTGCCGGATCGATGCGGTGCAGCGTCTCGGTTGCGCCGATCCCTGTTCCCGCTATCGCTGCGTGATCCAACACGACATAGACACCGCCCGGCTTCAGGGCGGCAAAGACTGCCTTGTTGAATGCGGGTACGTCCGCCGGTCCCATGAATTTGTCGTAGAGATCGTGGTAATTCTGTCGAATGAACACGGCATCGAGGCCGGACGGCAATGGCGAGGCGATCGGGTCCGCACTGACGATGACATTGGGCGACTGAGCTCGCCAGCGCTTTCATGTGCGCCAATGCGTCGGGATGGGCCTTGACGACTTCGGCCGTTTCGATCGCGTAGACTTTTCCGGAAGGCCCGACAGCCTGCGCAAGCGATGCGGTAAGACGACCGGCCACAATTTCAGCTACTTTGTCCCCCTTCTTGAGTCCGATGAATTTAACGACCTCCGGCGCCTTCCAAGCGGGATCGACCGTCGGTGCGGCGGATTGTGAAAATGCGCTGGTAGCAGCGCCAATTGAGATAGCAAGCGTTAAAGATAATCCGAGCTTTCGCATGTGCCGATCCTTTTAATTGATTTCGCCGTAAACGGTACATTCCCCTCGATGCCGTATCGGCATTCTATTACTCTTGGCATATGAACGTAGCATTTTACGGCCTCGGGCTACGACTCGGTCCGATCCGGAGACGCGCGCCAGGGCTCATCGGAGTGCTTCTCAGTGCCGACTGATCCGCAGGGGGACGCCGAGGAGGCTCGCGCGTTGGCTCGCGCATTCGATCCACAGCGGCTGCCCCCCGAGTTCTACGAGAGCCCGTATGCGACTTACGACGCGCTCCGCGCGTGGGACCCGGTGCACCGCTGCGCCGATGGCAGCTACTTCCTCACGCGTTACGCGGATCTCGATCAAGTGTACCGCGACCGGGTACGGTTCAGCTCCGACAAGCGCGCCGTGTTCGGCCCGGCGTTCGGCGTGACTTCGCCGCTCTACGCGCATCATACGACGAGCCTGGTTTTCAACGACGCGCCCTACCACACCCGCGTGCGGCGGCCCATCGTCGATGCCCTCAGTCCCTCTGTGGTGCGTGCACTCGAGGCGACTGTCACGAGCTTGGTCGACTCGCTGCTCGAGCGCCTGCGGGACCTGCGCAAGTTCGATCTGATCGAGGACTTCGCCGCTCACATCCCAGTGGAGGTGATCGGCAATCTTTTGTGCGTGCCGCGAGAGGACCGCGGCCCGCTGCGCGGGTGGTCCCTGGCCATCCTGGGCGCCCTCGAGGCCGCCACCACGGCTGCGCAGCGGCAGCGGGGCAACGAGGCGGTCACCGAGTTCACGCGCTACCTGCGCGAATTGATCGGTGAGCGGCGCCGGCACCCCGGGCCGGACACGGACCTGCTCACGCGCCTGTTGCGGGAAAAGGAATTGACGGAGGACGAGCTGCTGCAGAACTGCATATTCCTGCTGAATGCCGGACACGAGACAACCACCAATATCATCGGCAACGGTCTATACCTGTTGCTGTGCACACCGGGTGCGGCGCTACGCCTGCGCGAGGATCCCACGCTGGCGGGTTCTGCCATCGAGGAGTGCCTGCGGCTGGAGAGCCCCAACCAGCTTGGAAACCGGCTGGTCAGCGAACGGGTCACCATCGGAGGCGTCGCGCTGGAGGCGGGCACCTATCTCACCTTGTGCATCGGCGCAGCCAATCGCGATCCGGAGGAGTTTGCGCAGCCGGATCTCTTCGACATCGTCCGCAAGCCCAATCGACATCTTGCGTTTGCCGCCGGCGCACACGCGTGCGTCGGCATGGGAGTGGCACGCTTGGAGGCACAGGTCGCGCTGCTCCGAATGCTGCAGAAGCTGCCCGAGCTCCGCTTGCGGGGTGAGGGGCGGCGCGGCGCGCGGGCGCGTTTTCGGGGCTTTGTTTCCCTGCCGGCGGAAATCGCCTGAAGGGCCCTTGCGCGACGGCGCCGAGCGGATGATCGCGGCTTTCCGCACGACCGCGGGGATACGGCGTCCGTACGCGAAGCGTTGCGCCGCCCGCAGGAGCGTACGTCCCTCGTACTGTTCCCCGAGCTGAAACGTCGCAATCGAGCTCGCGATGAGCCGCCGCTCATCGGGCATCAGAAGATCGGAAAGTCCGGCTGGAACACAACGCGGATACTGAGCGTGGTGTTCGAAGTGATTCAGCCAGATCTCGAAATCAACCGTAGCCATGCCGCCACCCCCCTGATTCGTCCCAAGGCAGCAGTGTGCGAGCCGGTTCGGGCAGTTCTGTGGAGGAATTCGGGCAAATTCTGGCAGTGGTGCCGAGTGGGCGAACTCCATGACCCTACAAGGAGAACCCCGGATGACAAGTGACCGTGATAGTGGGCCTGCCTAATGGCCTCTTCGATCCGCTGTCAGTTCGGCGAGTGCGCTGCGCAATTCTTGCAGGCGCGGCGGTTTGCTGAGAAGGCGGTCCACCCGCGGGGTCCGTTCGTTATCCGCCGACAGTTGCTGCCCCCAGCCGGTGAGCATGATGATCGGCGTACCCGGGGATGACGCGCGTACGCTGTCGACCACTTGGCGTCCGTCTACGTACGGCATTCCCAAGTCCGTGATCACGATGTCGAAAGGCTCGGATGCCCGGCGGGCGCCGTGGAAGGCGTCGATACCGGCTTGGCCGCCGCCGGCTGTGGTCACGTGATGGCCGTCCGCTTGAAGCGTATTGCGCAACGACTCGTTCAGCACGGGATCGTCGTCCACGACGAGTATGCGCAAGTGGCGGGCCGGCGGTTGCAATGCGGGAACTCGAGCGGTGGAGGACGAAGCCGCGGTGCTGACGGGGAAAACGAGCCGCACGGTGGTGCCGATGCCGGGCGTGCTGTCGACCTGGAGCGCGCAGCCATGCCGTTGCGCCATTCCGTAGACCATCGCCAGACCGAGGCCCGTGCCGCGCTCGCCCTTGGTGGTGAAGAACGGCTCCAGACAGCGTCGGCGGGTTTCTTCGTCCATGCCGATGCCGGTGTCGCTCACTTCCAGCCACACCTGGCGCGTGGCTGCGCCGCTTTGTGCGGGGACGGCCGGCATGCTGGTACGCACCTCGATCACGCCGCCATCAGGCATGGCATCAACGGCATTGAAAATGAGGTTGGTCAATGCATCGCGGATCTCATGGTCGGCGCCGCGAACATCGAGCAGATCGGACGCCAGCTGGGTCTTCAGCTCGATCATGATGCCCCGCCGTTGAGGCTGGTCGCTCCAACGGGCGCGCGTCAGGTCGACGACCTGCTGCACGAGCTGATTCAGCTCGACCTCCGATTGCTCCAACTCCGGTTCGCGCGGCCGGTAGAACTCGCGCATGCGCGCAACCGTCTGGGCTACGTCGTCGATGGCGCGCTGAATGGTCACTAGGCGATCGCGCGCCTCCGGACTCAGGCTGGTCTCGCGCTCCAGCATGGATTCGGTATAGAGCGCGATCGGCGAGATGGCGTTGTTGATGTCGTGAGCGATGCCGCTCGCCATCTGACCGAGTGCGCGCAGGCGCTCTTGCTGAATCAACGCCTGCTGTGCCTGCCGCAGCGCTTCGTTGCTGAGCTCGAGCTCCCGGGTGCGCATGAGCACGCGGTCCTCGAGCTCATGGGCCAATCGCTCCAGCTCCACGTTGGTTTGCCGCAAGGTGTCGCGGGTGGTGCTCAGTTCCGCATTGCGCTGCATGGCGGCTTCATATGTCGATAGCAGCAGGTTGAGGATCTGCAGCCGGTCCGCGGTAATGAAATGTCTCTGGCCGCTGAAGACGATTTCCAAGCCCATGCCGGCTTGCTCGCTCCGGCGCATCTGGCTGTTCACCAGCACGAACTGGATGCGGCGCAGGAGCTGGTCGGCATCGTAAGGCTTCAGTATGAAATTGTCCGCCCGGCACTCGAGACCGCGGATGACGTCGTGGGGATCGGAAAGAGTAGTCACGAGAACTACCGGAACATCGGCGAGGTGCGCGTCGGCCTTGATCCGTCCGCACAGCTCGTAGCCGTTCATCTCCGGCATGATCACGTCGCTGATGATGAGCGCGGGTTTGCTGAGCTGTGCGGCCTCCAGCGCGAGCCGTCCGTTCGCCGTGGGCGTCACCCGGTAGCCCTGTTGCTCGAGGATGTGCTGCAGCCGTTGGGCCTGAGTTGCGCTGTCCTCGGCGATCAGGATGTGCAGCGGCGGACTCGGTGTGATGGTGGCGTTCATGGCGAGAATTCTCCTGCGAACGGGGGCCTGCTCCCGATTCGCGCGATAAGGGCGCCGGCAATCCTGTCGGCGGCCAGGACCTGGCTGGCCGCGCCCAGCTCGATCGCCGCGCCGGGCATGCCGTGCACGATGGAGCTGTCGCGATCCTGAGCGATGGTATAGGCGCCGTGATCCTTCATCCGTTTCAGCTCTGCCGCACCATCCCTGCCCATGCCGGTGAGCAGCACGCCGATGGCATTCGCGCCGCAGGAGTCCGCCAGCGACCGGAACAGATAGGAGACGGCGGGCCGCAAACCGCTCTCGGCCTGTTCGCGTGCCAACACCAGGTGCCCGCGGGCGTCGGCGCCCAGGTGGAAATCATCGGGCGCGACATAAGCGTGACCGGGAAGCGGGGTCGCGCCGTGCGCGGCGATATGCACCCGCAAGCCGGTGGTCTGACTCAGCCAATCCACCATGCCCGGCAAAAATCCGCGCGCGATATGCTGCACGATGAGCAGCGGCACCGGGAAATCCTTGGGCAGTCCCGAGAGGATGGCCTGCAGGACCGGTGGGCCGCCGGTGGAGGCACCGATGCCGACGAACTTGACGCCGGAGGAGGCTCTCGGTTTGCTCGAACTGCCCGCGGGCAGCATCATGGGCGCGGTGCGCGACCGATTCCAGCGGCGCACCACCTTGACTTCGGACATCAGGCGCACGGTCTGCAGGAGGTTCTGCAGCCGGGGCTCGAAATCGGCGCCGAGGGCGACGGGCTTTTCCACGCAAGCGACCGCTCCCGCCTCCATGGAGCGAAAGGCGACGGCAAGATCCTGCGGAGAGGCCGTGGCCGTGCAGATGATGATCGGCAGCGGCTGTGTCTCCATGATGCGGCGGGTGGCCTCGAAGCCATCCAGACGCGGCATATGGATATCCATGACCACCACGTCCGGACGCTGGGCGCCGGCCGCGAGGAACTCCAGCGCGGCCTGTCCGTCGTTCACCGCGCCGATCACCCGGATACACGGGTCCGAGTCCAACAGCTGGACCAGCAGCATGCGCGTCACCTGCGAATCGTCTGCCACCAGCACTTTGATTTTGTCGGGGTGCATATTTTACGGCTACGCGAGCCGGCGCAGCGCTTCCAGCAGATTGCTCTGGTCGAGATTGCTCTTTACCAGGTAGGCGTTGGCGCCGACATCGATGCCCCGTTCGCGGTCCTCGCGTGAATCCAGGGCGGTCACCAGCACGACCGGTACCTCCGCCAGCCCGCGATCCGCGCGTATTCGGGCCGTCAGATCGAAGCCGTCCATGCGGGGCATCTCGACATCCGATACGACCAGGTCGAAGCGCTCCGCGCGCAAGGCAGTGAACCCGTCGATGCCGTCCACGGCCGTCTTCACGTCATAACCCGCGGATTCAAGTATTCCTTTCAACAGCATGCGCGACGTAATGGAGTCCTCGACCACCAGAATTCTCTTGGCCGGGCCCGCCGAGGGCGTCATGGCCGGTGCCGCACGCACGCCGACGCCCGCGGCCCGGGCGGACTTGAGCAGATCCGCCACATTCAGGATGGGAGCTACCTCACCGGAACCCAGCACGGTGGCACCGGCAATGTTTCTTACGCGCGACAAAGGTTTCGCAAGCCTTTTGACCAGGACCTCGCGCTCATCGAGCACCGCGTCCACCACAAAGGCTATGCGCTGCTCGCCTGCGCCCAGAACCAGGATGGGGGTCGCCTCCGGAGCGCCCGGCTTTTGCAGGGTGGGGGGCAGCTGCAGCACTTCAGCGAGATCCACGAGCGCCACCGCGCGTCCGTTGAGCGCGAGGGTTCTACGCCCTTCGACGGTTTGCACCTCTTGCGGCTTGAAGCGCGTCACCCGCTCCACTTGCGCAGTGGGCAGGATGAACAGGCGCCGCGCCGATTCGACCAGCACGCCGCGGAACGTCGCCAATGTCAGCGGCAGCGTCATGCGTATGGTCGTCCCCGAGCCGCGGCGGCTCTCGATCGCGACCCGGCCGCCGAGCTTCTCGACCTTCTCGCGCACGATGGCGAGCCCCAACCCGCGGCCGGATACGCGGGTGATCATCGGGCTGGTGGATACTTCGGTCTCGAAGACCAGCGCCAGCGCCGCGGCTTCGCTCAGGTGATCAGAGGTGTTCGGAGCAACGATTCCGCGCTTGACGGCCGCCGCCTTGACTTTCTCCACGTCGATGCCCGCCCCATCATCGCTGACGGAGATCTCCACTTGAGTGCTGTTCACCGGGGATACCGCGAGCGTGATTTCGGCACGCGGCGGCTTGCCCGCGCGGCGGCGCTGCTCGGGCGTCTCGATGCCGTGGTCGATGCAATTGCGCAGCAGGTGAACGAGCGGATCCTTCAACTGTTCCAGGATACGTTTATCGATCGTGACTTCCTCGCCGTGTATCGTGAGCTCCCCCTCCTTGCCTTGATCGCGGCACTGATCGCGAACCAGCTTCGACAGCAGTCCGGCCAGTGTGGCGAGCGGCAGCATGAGCAGTTTCTTGGAGTTCTCCAGCAGATCGTCGACGAGTTTTCCGATGAGCAGGCGATCCTGCTCGGCCGCGCGCCGCAGCGCGGTCACTTTTCCCTCCAGGGCGCGAAAGTAGTCGTGATTCCAGTCGACGAACTCGGCAAGCCCACGCAGGTCCGGCGAGGCGGCGTCGCGCTGCCGATCCAGCGTCGGCCGCAGTGCGCGCATCCGCGGCTGAACTCTGGCCCATTCCTTGCGCCACTGCTCCAAACGGGCCGCCAATGCGGCCATATCGGCCGCCCGCTGATCCACCGCCAGTTTCGCCGCCAGCATTTCCTCCGCTTCCAGTAATCGCGCGTCCAGCGAGCCTACCGTGATACGCACGGTCTCGGTCTCTCCCGTCATCGGCACGCCCGTCATCGGCATGGAGGTGGGTTGCGGCGAGGCGGGCGACGTCTCCTCCGACGGACGGGGGGGGCGCTCCGCAACGGCGGATGCCGAGATCGCCTCCGCCATCTTATCGATGGCCCGATGCGCGGTGTCGAGACTCGACGGCGTGGGCAGGCTCTCGCGGCGCTTCCATGCGGCGAACAGATCCTCGATCGACTGGCACAGCGATTCGATCTCGGTGAAATCGACCGCGCGTGCGGCGCCCTTGAGACTGTGCGCGGCCCGGAACACGGTCTCGATCAGCTGCTGCTGCGCTTCCGGGGCAGCGGTCTTTTCCAGATGCAGCAGTCCTTTGCCGATTTCCTGCAGATGCTCCGCGGCTTCGACTTTGAACGTCGCGCGCAATCTGCGCAGGAACTCCTGGTCTGCGGCAGTCATATCGGCGGTCCGGAGCGCAATGTTCGGATCATTGGCCGTTCATTCAGATCGCATAACTCTCGACCAATTGCTTCAAGCGCTGGCCCAGATCACTGAGGTTGCGTGCGGCGGTCTCCAACTGCTTGGCGCTCGCCACGTTCTGGGTGCTGGCCTGCTTGATGTTTTCCATCGCTCCGGCCACCTGGTCCATGCCGACCAGCTGCTGCTGGCTGGAGGCGGCAATCTGTGTCGCCGCCTGTGCGGCATCGGTCACGCCGGCCGCCAGCGCCGCGATCGATTCGCCGGCTGCTTCGGTTTGTTTTCCGCCCGCTTCCACTGCCTTTCCGCCCTGTTCGGTGGCCATCACCGCGGCGGTCGTGGCCTTCTGGATATCGCCGAGAATGGTGCGTATGCGATCGGTTGCCTGACGCGACTGTTCGGCCAGGCTCTTGACCTCCTGGGCCACCACGCCGAACCCCTTGCCGTGCTCGCCGGCCTTGGCGGCCTCGATCGCGGCGTTGACCGCGAGCAGATTCGACTGCGCGGCCAGGTCCTCCACCGTGGCAATGATCTGGCCGATGGTCTGACTTTGCTCGCTGAGGCGCATCATGCTTTCGGCGATGGCTTCCATCTGCACGCGAATACGGCTCATCCCGGCACTCACATCCTCCGTGGATTTGCGTCCGTTGTGCGAGATCTGAACCGCTTTTTGCGCACTGTCGGCCACGGCTCTGGCCTTCTGGCTGGCCAGCTCCGCGGTCTGGCGGATCTCCTCCACGGTGGTCGTGGTCTCGCTCACGGCGGCAGCGGACTCGCTCGCGCCGGAAGCCAGCTGAGCGGTGGACGCGACGATCTCGCTGGCAGCAGAGCCCAGCACGGCGGTGCCTTCCAGTATCCCGCCGATCTGCCGGCGAAGATTGTCGGTCATGCGCACGAACGCGTTGCCGAGCACATCGCCGGGCGATTGGGGCTGCAGGCTCGCGCGCAAGTCGCCCGCGGCGATCTGCTCAGCCGCGCCGGCCATCGTCCGCAGGGAGCGTGTCATGCGCTCGAAGGCGCGCGTCAGCACGCCGACCTCATCGCTGCGGTCATTCACCGGCACGTCGGAGCTCAGGTCTCCGGTCGTGATCCGTTCGGCGATGCCGGTCAGGTTCTTGAGCGGAGCGGCGATATTGCGCGTGATGAGGAGCCCCGCGATGCCGGCGACCACCAAAGCCATGAGCGTGCCGAGCACGATGGTCAGTTTCGCATCGCGCGCGTCGGTTTCCGCGGCGTCCGCACGCGTCTTCAGCAGCGCCTCCTCTTCCACGTTCATTTCCTGGATGATGGTGCGGAGAGCGTCCATGGTCTTCTTGCCCCGATCGGACAAAACTACGGCTTGCGCTGCTGCGAAATCACGGGTCCTGCGAAGTTCCACCGTCTGTTGCAGCTCCGCCAGTTTGTCCGCGATGAGCGGCGCCAGGGCATCGGCGCGGGCCTGTTGTCCGGGATTGTCGGAGACGAGCTCCGCGAGGTGCCTGCGAGTCTCCTCGGCCCGGGCGGAGCCGTCCGTATAGGGTACGAGATAGCTGTCCACCCCGGTAATCACGTAGCCGCGTTGGCCGGTTTCGGCATCCTGCAGGTTCGACAGCAATTGTGTCAGCTGATTCTGGACTTCGCGCGAGTGTGACGCCCAAGCCGCGGCTTCCGTTTGCTTGGTCACGCCCTGATAGGAAACCGCTCCGACGATCACGAAGATCGCCAGCGTGATCGCGAATCCGACGCTGATCTTGGTCCCGACGTTCCATCTCATAAACACGCGCTCCGGTGATTGAAAGGGGTCAATTGTCGACTTCTTCGTGCACGATAATTTTCGGATCCGAGAGAATGCGGTCGACATCGAGCACCACGAGGCGCTCATCGCCGATCCCTTTGAGATAATCCGCGCGGATGCCGGTGAAAGTGGGCGGCGAGGGCTGCAGGCTGTCCGCGGCGACGCTTCGGACGCCGACGATCACATCGGCCAAGAGACCCAGCTCGAGATCGTTGCCGCGCACCAGGATGATTCTGTGCAGGTCGGTCAAGCCTTGCTCGGGCAAATCGAAAAACTTCTTGATGTCGAGTACAGGCAGGATGCGGCCGCGTAGATTGACGATCCCCAGCACGAAGGGCGGCGTGCAGGGCAGGGGAGTGAGGTCCCGCAGCGGATGCACATCTTGAACATGCCGGGTTTCCAGCGCGTAGCGCTCCGAGGCCAGGCGGAATTCCAGCAGCTCCAGCATCGTGCTCGGAGCCGGCGCGGACGAAGGCGGACGCGCAAGCGCCTGGGCGCGGGAGCGCAGAATCCGGTCGCCCTCAGCGTCAGCGTTGGTCATTCGCGGAGGCCTCCGGCGGGGCTGATAGCACGGCCGGGGGGTGCGATCAGAGTGGTAATGATTTCCACCAGGCGGCCGGCGCTCATGCCGTCGGATTCGGGCAGCAGCGCGTCCGGCGGCCAGCTGCGCAGCAGGTGCAGTGCGTTCGCGAAATGCTTGTCGGCCTGTGCATTCCGACCCTCGGCGCGGGCGAGATTGCCCAGCGCGAAATGAGCCAGCGCGAAATCGGGCTGGAGATACACCGCCCGATGCAATGCGTCGCGCGCCGACTGCCGCTCTCCCATCTCCTGCAGGATCATTGCATGCACGTAGTGAGCGGCAGAATCCATCTTGTCCGAGGCAATCCACCGTTCACTGGCGGCCAATGCGTCGGCATGCTGCCCTTGGTTGGCCAGGGCACGGGTCTGCAGGGAAATTGCCACGGGTTTCTGCGCCTGCTGGGAGCTTACCGGCGAGGCCTGCGCAACCGGCGAGGCCTGCGCAACCGCTGCAGCATACGGCGGCGGTGTACCGGCGGTCCCAAAATCGGGGTCCGGAGCGTGGGATGTCGATGGTCGGGACGCGTCGAATGCCGCAACGCGTTGCGCCACTGCATCCGACGGCGGCAACCAAATCGGCGGACCTCGCTCCTCGGCCCTGCACTTCCGGTACAGGATGGTGCCCGGGAAATTCACGGCAGCGAAGCTTGAAAACAGGGTTTGCGAGCATTCGCTGGGGCTGACCGCCAGCCAGCCGCCTTCCGCCAGTGCACGGTGTAGATTCTCCGCCAGCTTGCGTGCGTGCGATGCGGTGAAGTAAATGAGCACGTTGCGGCAGAAGATGATGTCCATGCCGTGCGCGTCGGCCATCGGCGAAAGCAAGCAGTCCTGAGCGAGATTCTGGTGGGCAAAGCTCACGCAATTCCTGATCTCCGGCGCGATCGCGAACCGCCCGTTCGGCGCGGCCGTGAAATAGCGCTCCTTGAACCCGGCTGTCGATTCGCGGAACGACCATTCGCCGTAGATGCCGGCCGCGGCCCTTTGGAGAAATCGTTCGTTGATATCCGTGGCCAGAATCGTCACGCTCCAGTCCTGCCAATCGGGCAACAGTTGGCGAACGAGGATCGCAAGCGAATACGCTTCCTCCCCCGTGCTGCAGGCCGCACTCCACAGGCGAAGACGCTGCTCGCGGCCCCGGCGGCGGCGGATCAGCTCCGGCAGAACGTGTTCGGCCAGCGCGTCGAAGGCCTTTCTCTCCCGGAAAAAGTAAGTCTCGCCGATGGTGAGATGGCTCGCGACGATATTCCATTGCGGCCGCGTCGGGGACGCCGATAGCAGCCACTCCGCGCAGGCGGCCGCGCCGTCCAAGCCGAATTCCGCAGCCGCTGCCGCGAGTCCGCGCTGCAAATCCGACCGGCGCTCGTCCCGAAAATCCAGTCCCGTGTACTGAGCGATGAATTCGCTGACGCGCCGCCAGAGCGCATCGGGCACGACATCAATCTGCATGAGATGCCTGCTGACTCATTGCCTCGTCCAGTACTCGTGCCTCGTCGGGCGAAAGAAAATGTTCCAGGTCATGGATGAGCACCAACCCATCGTCGAGTTGGATGACACCGCGGATATGCTCGAACTCCCGTGCGATGTTCGCGGCGGGAGTCATGGCCGTTGCGGCGTGTTCGAGCACCTCCTGCGCGGCGTCGATGACCAGCACCACGGTGCGCCGTGCCGTATGAGCGATCAAGAAATGGTCTGCCGGATCGACAGCCCGCTCCGGCAGGCCGAATCTGCGGCGAATGTTGAACACGGGAAGCACGCGACCCTGCACATCGATCGCTCCCAGCACGATGCCGGGTGCCCGCGGCATAGGGGTGACGTGCACGGCCCGCACGATGCGGTCGACTGAGGCCAAGGGCAGCGCGTAGCGGCCCTGATCCAGGCAAAAGACCACCCATTGGGCGGTTTCACCGAAGTCCGGGGCCGGTCCTGCCATCTCAGCGAACCGCAAGAGATAGAGCCAAGCCATCCGCGTGCCGGCAAGCAGCGATCCATTCCGCTGGCGGGTCAGTGTGGTGCACGTCGACGCATCGGGCCCTTGCTCAGATTTGGCTGAGTATAACCGCAAGATGGGGACTTGAATCTAAGGAAAACCCGTAACGTCCTGGATCATCCGATCGCGTAGGTGCGCAAGGGCTTAGGAAACCAGCCTCAACCAGCGCAGCTGCGAGGTGATCGTGAGGCCTTGCGCGAATACTGAAAACGCGACAACCGCGAATGTGAGCGTAATGACAGCATCACGACGCGGTAGATCGTCCGGTAGCGACAATGCAAGGGCCAGCGCCAAGGCTCCGCGCAAGCCGCCCCAAAAAAGCACGTGTTGGTGTCGAAGGTCCACGCTGAGTCGGCTTCGCGAGAATAGCGCGCACAGCGGATAGATGGCCACAGCACGGCCCAAAGTCACCAGGGGAACGGCCACCAGCACGGGGAACCACAGATCTTTGAAATGCTGTTGCGCTTCTTGCGCGCCGATCAGCAGAAAGATCAGCGAATTGGCAATGAAGGCCACGTACTCCCAAAATGCTTCCAGGGTGTGGCGGCCGGCATCTGTGATCAAGGCCGGCGAGCGGAAGTTGCCTACCACCAAGCCGGCCGTCAGCGCGGCGAGTACCCCGGACATGTGAAAATGCTCGGCCACGAAGAACGAGCCGTACGCGGCCAGGGTGGTAAAGGTGACCTCGACCAGGTAGTCCGGCGTGCGCCCCGCCAAAAGCATGAAGCCCGCGGCGACTATGGCGCCGATGAGTGCACCGCCGATGATCGTCAGAAGCAGCATACCGGCGATCGATGCGAAGCCCGGACGAACTCCGGCTAACACGCCCAGAACCGCGACGTAGGCGACGGCAGCCGTTCCGTCGTTCAAAAGACTCTCCGCTTCGATCAGCAAACGCAGGCGCCCGTGCACCCGGGCCGCCTTGAACGTCGCGATGACGGACACCGGATCCGTCGCGGCGATCAGCACACCGAATACCACGGCACTACCCCAATCCCAGCTGAGCGCATAACGCATGCCGGCGGCTGTGACGGTTGCCGCCAGCACCACTCCGACCGATGCCAGCAGCGCAACCACGGGAAGGTCCTTCTTGAACTCCCGCCAGCTGATGAACAGTGCCGCTTCAAATACCAGCGGCGGCAGGAAGACCGAGAAAATCAGATCCTTCGTGAGATGCCATTTGATGTAGATATGCGAGAAATAAAGGCCCATGCCGGCAAGTACCAAGCCCACGGTGTAGGGCATGCGCAAACGTCGCGTCAGCATTGCCACCAATGCAGAGACGAAGAGAAGAATCCCGAGTTGTGATAGATCCGAAGTCATGTCACTCGTGCCGTGGCCATCCGTTCTTGGGAACCGGCGTACAAACGGCCAGCGTTCCACAATGTCCAATTATGCCGGGCGCCACGCGATGCAGGGTGCCGCATAATTGAATTTATGGGCGAGAGTGTGCCACGTTCCGGCAGCCGGAATAGCTCTCCGGTAAGTCCGTCCGGTAGTGGCAGCCGTCATCTCTGGTAGGCTTGGCGTGTGAACAGGTTTGGTCGGATAGCTTCAAAGGGTGCGAAATGACGGAAGAGACAGCGACGGCACGTGTGTTGGAAAGCGAGGAGAGCCGCCAATTGCCGCTCGCATGGCTCTCGTTGCTGGCGCTTGGCCTGGGCATCATCACCGGCTTTGGGGCCGTAGTGTTCCGGGCTCTGATCGGCTTCATACACAATGTGCTTTTCGCGGGTCACGCCGTAGTCCACTACGATGCGAACGTCTTTACCCCCCCGGTGCCGTGGGGGGCGTGGGTCATCTTGATTCCCGTGCTCGGCGCTATCTGCGTGACCTTCCTGGTGGATAAATTTGCGCCTGAAGCCAAGGGCCATGGGGTCCCGGAGGTGATGGACGCCATTTACTACAAAGGCGGGGCGATCCGGCCCATCGTGGCGTTGGTGAAATCCGTGGCTTCGGCAATTGCGATCGGCAGCGGTGCGTCGGTGGGTCGCGAAGGCCCCATCATCCAAATCGGGTCTGCGATCGGCTCTACATTCGGCCAGATAATCCGAATGCCGGCGGGCCAGCGGATCGCTCTCGTCGCTGCGGGCGCAGGCGCGGGCATCGCGGCGACCTTCAATACGCCGATCGGCGGGGTGCTGTTCGCCATCGAGCTGATGATGCCCGAAGTGAGCGTCGAGACATTCCTTCCGGTCGCCATCGCGACGGGGACGGCGACGTTCGTGGGGCGCTGGTTCTTCGGTGATGCGCCGGCCTTCAACGTGCCGCCGCTGCAAGCTATGTCGGTCGACTTGAACGCGCTGCTCGTGCTCGTCCTGTTTGCCGTCTTGGGTGCCCTGACCGGTGTCGCCGCCGCGGGGTTCATTCGAGGACTGCATCTTGCCGAGGATCTCTTCGATCGGATGGAGTCCCGCTATCTGCGGCACATGTTCGGCATGCTGATTCTCGGTGTACTCATGTACTGCCTCTTCCGCACCCTGGGTCAGTATTACGTCGACGGTGTCGGCTATGCGACTGTTCAGGCCGTGCTGGCGGGACAGATCTCAACGTTCTGGCTGTTGGGGCTGCTTGCCGTGTGCAAGCTGTTGGCGACCTCGCTCAGTCTGGGATCGGGCTCATCCGGCGGCATCTTCTCGCCGTCGTTGTTCATGGGTGCGACCCTTGGCGGCTGCTTCGCGGCACTGCTGAACGCCACCTTGCCGATGCACCTCAGCGTCCCCGCCTTCGCGATGGTCGGCATGGGGGCGATGGTGGGTGGCGCAACCGGGGCGGTGATGACGGCTGTCACGATGATCTTCGAGATGACCCTCGACTACAGCATCGTGATGCCGATGATCGTTGCCGTGGCCATGAGCATGGGCGTACGCCGAATGCTCTGTCGCGAGACCATCTACACCTTGAAGCTGGTACGTCGCGGCCGCGCCATTCCAAAAGCACGCCACGCCAACATGTTTCTCGTCCGTCCCGCGCGCGAGGTGATGGATGTCGATATCCAGGTTTTGCCGGCGGATGCGAGTTTCGATGACTACCTGCGTCAGCCCGAGCACGCCGGGCGCCTGCGCCACGTCGTGGTCATCGACAAAGGCCATATCTTCGGTGTGATCCGCGTCAATACGGGCCTTCGGCGAGGTCTGGAGAGCGCCCACACCGGGGTGAGGTTACGCGATGTCGCGAGCCGCAATTTCACCGTGGTGCGCGAGGACGAAACCGCCTTCGATGTAATCCAGCGCATGTGGCGCCGCAACGCCATCATGGCGGTCGTGGTGCGGGGGCGGGGAGTGCCACGTGAAGGCGACGTTGCCGGCGTGATAACCAAAGAGCATGTCGCCGACTCGGTCGCCGACAGCATCAAGGCCTATCCTCGATCGTCGTCAAGCCAAATAGGCTCGTCGCAATGAGATCCAGAACGGGTTCGCTGCGCTGATTGGTCATGCGCCATTGCCATCGAACGATCCCATACTTGCCGGACCGTGATCGGCGCACGCTCAGAACTTCAACCTCGAGAGTCAAGGAATCGCCCGCTCGAACCGGTGTGGGCCACTTGACGTACTCCAGTCCCGGAGACGCGTACGATTCCGAATCACGGAGAATATTATCCGCCACCAGCCGCATCGCAATGCTGCAGGTATGGAAACCACTCGCGATGAGGCCATGCCAGTGGCCGGCGGTTGCCTCCTTCTTGTCGACGTGAAACGGCTGTGGATCGAACTGAGTTCCGAACTGCACGATGGACGATTCCTCGACGGTGTGGGTACCCGCGACGATAATCCGGCCGACGCTGAAATCGCTGAACTTCACGATAAATGCCCGTCACCCTTCGTCAGTTGAAGCGCACGAACTCGAAATTAGCGGGCTGCTTGTTGATTGCGAGCGTCGGCGGCGATATCCAGTTGGCGTAGGCTCCAACGGCGGACACTCGGCCCATTAACGAGGCGACGAACGCCCGATCCTCATCCGTTGCGAGCCATTCGCGCTGCCTGGCGGCCCACTCGGCCTCACTGATGACGCGCCCGTCGGGTGCGATCTTGAGGCCCGCCAACGGCCCGATTTTCCGATTGAACGCCTTGTGCGGGACGGTCAATTCGAACGGGATTCCCGCCCTTTGGATGATGCGGTTCCAGCGCCCGACGCCCGCCACGGTGTCCTTGATGTAGTCGTCGCGAAGCTTTTCATTGAGCGCATTGAGGGCCGGCGCCTCGCCGGTCACGATGCGTCCGTCCATGATCTGCATGACGGGATAGGCCGCGTCCCGCAACAGATGGTCGTCGTCGAATTTCGTTTCCCCGTAGCGCCCCTTCAGACCGCTCGAGTAAAACGTAGCAGCGTTCGAGGATACATCGGCGCCGAACAGATCGATGGTCACGCTGAAATGAAAATTGAGGTAGCGCTGGATGGTCGGAAGGTCGATGACGCCCAGCGCACGGAGCCTGGCTGGATCGTCGGTCTTGTGCTCGGCCATGACCTCGCAGGTGCGATGGATGACGCGGCCGACGCCGGACTCGCCCACGTACATGTGATGCGCCTCCTCCATCAACATGAAGCGCGTGGTTCGGGCCAAGGGATCGAAGCCGGACTCGGTCAGGGCCAGGAGCTGGAACTTCCCGTCACGATCCGTGAAGTAGGTGAACATGAAGAAGGCCAGCCAGTCCGGCGTCTTCTCGTTGAATGCGCCCAGAATCCGCGGATTGTCCTGATCCCCCGAACGGCGCTGCAACAGGGCTTCGGCCTCTTCGCGGCCGTCGCGCCCGAAATAACGATGCAGCAGGTACACCATGGCCCACAGGTGGCGGCCCTCTTCGACGTTGACCTGGAACAAATTGCGCAAGTCGTACAGCGAAGGACAGGTGAGTCCGAGATGACGCTGCTGCTCGACCGAGGCGGGTTCGGTGTCGCCCTTGGGTGACGATGATGCGCCGCAAGTTGGCGCGGTGCTCACCGGGGACGTCCTGCCAGGCAGGCTCGCCCTTGTGGTCGCCGAAATTGACCTTGCGTTCGCCGTCGGCCGGCGAGAGGAAAATCCCCCAGCGGTAGTCGGGCATCTTCACGTAATCGAAATGCGCCCAGCCGCTCGGATGAACGCTGACCGCGGTTCGCAGGTACACATCGGTGGTGTGCGACCCCTCCGGGCCCATTTCCATCCACCACTTTAGAAATTCGGGCTGCCAGTGTTCGAGCGCGCGCTGCAGGACCTTGTCGCTGCCGAGGTCGACGTTGTTGGGAATCTTGTCGGCGTAGCTGATGGTCATGGTATGGGTTTTCCTAGATGCGATCGCGGTTGAATTTCGCTTTGCGGCCGGTGCCGAAGACCTTCAGAGCGCCGGTATCGCCCACGGCATTGGGACGGATGAATATCCAGTTCTGCCACGCCGACAAGCGGCCGAATACCCGCGTTTCCAGCGTCTCGCCCGGGCCGAAGCGCAGATTCGCTTCCATGCCGCTCAAGGCGTCGGGCGACAGAGCAGTTTCGCTCTTCGAGCGCGATGCGAATCTCATCGTCCCAATCGAGGGCGTCGGGCCCGGAGGTGATGAGTCCCAGGGACTGCGCGGAGGCGCAGTCCAGCGGGGCACCGATGGCCGCTCGCGCTGCCGAGAGAAGCTTCGCGTCGCCGTAGAAGCGGGCATCGATTCTCGATCGGCCGTGCACGGCGGGGAGCAGGCCGAAATTCGACCTCGGAGAGAATCAGCTCGGGGCCGCCCGCTGCGGGAGCCTGGTTCAACATGTAAATGCGATCCGACGCCAGCGCCAGTTCGAACAGCGATCCCACGAAGCAGCTGCCGTTCTCGATCAGGGCGAACAGCGAGCGCGACGAGACGTCGAGCCGCGCGAAGGTGCGCCGCAACTGACCGATGACCTCGCGAACGAACCAATGCTTGCGATGCTCGAGGAGGAATGCGTCCGTGGCGAGCACCGCAGCCGCGTGCGCCGCGCGTTTTCAACACCCAGACGCCGTAGTCGAGATAATTCGTGCGCAGATTCAGGATGGCATCGTCGAGCTCCCGCGCCATCTGGAGCGGCCACCACTCGGCGCCGGCCGCGAGCGCCGCATCGAGGGAAGCGGGCGGGCTCGAGTCGGGCGCCGAGACGGTCAACTCGACGAGCTGATGCCGGGCCGTCGAGACGGACGTCGACGAATCGGTAATGGAAGCCGTCTGCCTCGGTGATCCGCTCGAGCGGCGGAAGGGCAACTCCCACGGCGGTCTTGGGGCGTTCGCTTGTCGCGGCGAGGGTCTGTGCGCGCTGCCGGATGTAGCCTTGAAAATTCTGCGGCTTGACGATGGCATCGACCAATCCCCAATCGCGGGCGCGCTGACCGCGTACGCCTTCGACCGTGGTACAGAACACGTCGGCGAGGTCCCGGCGAACGTGCCGTTTGTCGGTCAGCCGGGTCAGGCCCCCCGTGCCCGGCAGCACCCCGAGCAAGGGCACCTCGGGCAAGCTCACGGCCGATGAGCGATCATCGATCAGAACGATCTCATCGCAGGCGAGCGCCAACTCGTAACCTCCGCCGGCGGTCGTACCGTTGCATGCGGCGATGAATTTGATGCCGGAGTGCGCGCTCGAATCCTCGATGCCGTTGCGGGTCTCGTTGGTGAATTTGCAAAAATTCACTTTCCAGGCGTGACTCGACAGCCCGAGCATGAAGATGTTCGCGCCGGAGCAGAATATCCGCTCCTTGCCGCTGGTGACGATCACCGCGCCGACCTCGGGATGCTCGAACCGGATGCGCTGCAAGGCATCGTACAGTTCGATATCGACACCCAGATCGTAGGAATTGAGCTTGAGGCGGTAGCCTGGACGAATGCCGGCTTCTTCGTTGACATCCATGCTCAGCGTCGCGACGGGGCCGTCGACGGCAAGACGCCAGTGCCGGTAGCGGGTCGGATGCGTATCGAAGCTCACCGGCAGCGCACCCGGGTCGGAAATCGTCGTTGCAGGTTCCGCCATGTTGTCTCCGAGGAAGTGCAATATAGTGCATTATTGAGCGGTGATGCGGAAGGCGTCAAGTGAATTGTTTGCATCATGGGGCTGGTTGTTCTGTACCGACGGCCGGATGATGCATTATAATGCGTATCAAGGCGACGGCTGGTGCCGGCAAAAGACATAAAGGCGAGCGCATGGATCTGTGTGAGATAGACCGCACGACGAGCCCGCCGGTGCTGCGCATTCCGGAACGCTTCAATGCGGCTCACGACCTGTTGGAGCGCAACCTGCGCGCGGGCCGCGAGGCCAAGATCGTGTACATCGACGACCGAGGCTCGTACACCTATGGAGAGCTGGCGGCGCGGGTCAATCGCTTCGCCGGCTCATTGCATGGCTTTGGCATGCACATGGAGCAGCGGATACTGCTCTGCCTTCAAGGACGGCATCGATTTTCCAACCGCCTTCTTGGGTGCCATCAAGGCGGGTATGGTGCCGGTCCCGGTCAATACCCTGCTGTCGCCGGCCGATTATGCGTACATGCTGCAGGACAGCCGCGCGCCGATGCTGGTGATCTCCGAGCCGCTGCTCACAGCTTTCCAGCCCAGTCTGCGTCAATCTCCCTTTCTACGGCACGTGCTGGTGGCCGGAGCGACGGTGCCGCCGCCGGGCATGCGCTCGCTCGACGAAGTTCTTGCGTCCTCGACGGATTCCTTCGAACCGGCGCCCACGGTGCGCGACGAGCCCTGTTTCTGGCTGTACTCGTCCGGATCGACCGGAGCTCCGAAGGGTACGGTGCACGTTCACTCGAGCCTGATCGAGACCGCGGCGCTGTATGCGCAAGCCACGCTCGGATTGAAGGAGAGCGATGTGATGCTCTCGGCCGCGAAGCTGTTCTTCGCCTACGGCCTGGGCAACTCGCTGACCTTTCCCTTGGCCGTGGGCGGCACGGCGGTGCTGATGGCGGAGCGCACCACCCCGGCGTCCATCCTGGCCCGGCTGCGGCTGCATCGTCCCACGGTGTTCTCGGGAGTGCCGACGCTGTATGCCTCGCTTCTGGCGAGCGATCAGCTGCCGAGCGCGCAGGAATTGTCGCTGCGGGTGTGCAATTCGGCGGGCGAAGCTCTCCCGGAGGACGTCGCACGGCGCTGGCGCGAACGGACGGGCGTGGATATCGTGGATGGCATCGGCTCGACCGAAATGCTGCACATCTTCATTTCCAACCGGCCGGATCGAATCCGTTACGGCACCTTGGGGCAGCCGGTGCCCGGGTTCGAGGCCAAGATCATCGACGAAGACGGGAATCCCGTCGCGCCGGGCGAGACCGGGCATCTGCTGGTGCGCGGTTCGACCAGCGCAAAATTCTACTGGAACCAGCACGCGCGCAGCCGCGCGACTTTCGTCGGACCTTGGACCCGGACCGGCGATCGATTCCGTCTCGACGATAACGGCGACTATGTGTATGCCGGCCGGGCCGATGACATGCTCAAAGTGGGCGGCATCTACGTGTCGCCGATCGAGGTCGAATCGGCGCTGATCGCGCATCCGGCCGTGCATGAGGCCGCGGTGGTCGGCAAGGAGGACTCCGATCATCTGGTCAAGCCCATCGCTTACGTGGTGCTTGCCGGCGGGTTCCTTGCCTCGGAAGCGCTGACCCAGGAGCTGAAGACCTTCGTCAAGTCTCGGCTCGCGCCTTACAAATATCCCCGTTGGATCGAGTACGTGGACGAGCTGCCCAAGACGGTCACGGGCAAAATTCAACGATTCAAGTTGCGTGCCGCATGCAAGCCGATCAGCTGAACCTCGACGGGCGTCGCATTGAATATCGTTTCGTGGACCCGGTCGCCGCCGCGCGGGCGGATCTCGTGATGCTGCATGAAGGACTCGGCTCGGTCTCCATGTGGCGGGATTTCCCGGAGCAGCTGGCGCATGCGACCGGCTGTCGCACGCTGGTCTATTCCCGGCAGGGTTACGGCCGCTCGTCGCCGCTCGATGCGCCGCGCCGGACGGACTATATGCATGAGGAAGCACGCGTATGGCTGCCGGCCATTCTCGATCGGCTGGGGATCCGCCGGCCGATGTTGTTCGGGCACAGCGACGGAGCGTCGATCGCGCTGATCCACGCGGCGAGCCGCGGGAGCGAGGTGGCCGGCATCATTGCGCTTGCCCCCCATGTCAAAGTCGAAGAGCTCAGCGTGCGCAGCATCGCCGCGGCGAAGACCGCCTACCTCGAGACCGATTTGCGCACGCGGCTCAGCCGCCATCATGCGGACGTCGATTCGGCCTTCTGGGGCTGGAACCGGATTTGGCTCGACCCGGCATTCCGCGACTGGAACATCGAGGGTCTGCTGCCGTCGATCCGCTGCCCGATCCTGGCGATCCAAGGCGAGGATGACGAATACGGGACGATGGAGCAGATCGAGAGCATCGCCCGATCGGTTCCTGACACGAGACTGCTGGCGCTGCCGGCTTGTCGGCATTCGCCACATCGCGATCAACCGGAGGCCGTGCTCGCCGCCGCCCGGGAATTCGTCGCGAGCGCCCAATCGATGCGGGCTACGGCATCCGGCAATCGCCAACCATAGGGTGCGTGCACCGCTACAATTCCCACCCATGTCATATGCCAAGATCAATCAAGCCGCGCCGCCCCTCCGCGGTACGCACCAAACCGCGCCGCGCCGATCCACAGGATGTCGCCTACCTGCGCACGTTGGCGGATAAGGTTCGCGACGCACGCGCTCAGCGCGGCATGACGCGAAACGCGCTTGCGGCGGATTCGGGCGTTTCCCTGCGATTCCTGGCCCAGCTCGAGGGCGGTCAAGGCAACCCTTCCATCCTGGTGTTGCGGCGAATCGCATCGGCCATGGGATTTCCGCCCGACAGTCTGCTGTCGGATGACTCGCCCCCTGCGATCGACAGGATCCTGCTGACGCAGATGCTCAAGCGGCTTCCCGACGCCGAAATTGCCAAGGTACGCGGGCTGATTACCCAGCATTTGAGTCTCGACAAGGTCTCCGAGGTCAAGAAGCCCTATGTCACGCTGATCGGGCTTCGGGGTGCCGGCAAGACCACATTGGGGCGCCGGCTGGCCGAGCATCGGGGGGTGCCGTTCTTCGAGCTAGACCGCGAAGTCGAACGCGAATATGGCGCGACCATCGGTGAAATTCTGCAATTGCACGGACAGCCGGGCTACCGGCGCTTCGAGCGCGAGAGCCTCCAGGCAGTTCTGTCGAAGAACCCGGCGGCCATCATCGAGACCGGCGGCGGTCTGGCGGCGGACCCCGAGACGCTGCCGGTGCTGCTCGAACATACCCTGGCCGTCTGGGTACGCGCCTCGCCGGAAGAGCACATGCAGCGGGTCATCGATCAAGGCGATCTTCGGCCGATGGCACGCAGCCGGGAGGCCATGCGTGAGCTCAAAGATATCTTGAAAGCGCGCGAGCAATTCTATCGCCAGGCACCCCTTCACTTGATGACGTCGGGAAGAACCGCCGACCAGAGTTTCGATGAATTGCTCGAGTTGCTCGAACGCGGAAAGTGATGCGGCACGCGACGGAGCGTCACGGGCGACGTCGTGCGAGTCCCTGCCGGATCGGCGGGCAGGTACTGGGCGCCGAAGTATGCCCGTCTGCTTGCGATATATGGACCCAGTGAAGGCGGTCCCAGTAGAGCCCTGGGATACGAGAAATTGAGCGACCGTCAAGCATAGCGTCGGCCTCGTATATACTTGGCGGGACGGCCGGGGGAGCCGGGCGCAAGGGAGCTTCATGAACAACAAATTCACGTCCATCGCGGCCTTCGGCTGCATATCGGTTTTAGGGGGGATACTCGCCGACGTTGCGATCGCCCAGCAATCCCGTTCCGACACGGGACAGCTCGAGGAGATCGTCGTCACCGCGGAGAAGCGCGAGTCGACCATCGAGACGACGGCCATCAGCCTGACGGCGGTCTCGGGGGCGGATATTCGTGAACCGCGGATTCACGGACCTGGCCTCCCTCATGCAGTCCGTCCCCGGAGTTTCGATCCGCACCAGCGGTCCCGGCATGACGGAGTTCGAGATGCGGGGCGTCGCCTCCAACGGCGGCAACTCCCCGACGGTCGGCTTCTATTTCGACGAGACACCCCTGACTGCGCCGGCCGCGACCAACGAGGGCAAGATCGTCATTTCGCCCGATCTCTACGATCTCAATCGCGTCGAGGTGCTGCGCGGCCCGCAGGGCACGCTCTACGGCTCGGGCTCCATGGGCGGCACCATCAGGGTCATACCGAACGCGCCGAACCCCGACGCGTTCGAGTCCTCGGGCGAGGCGAAATTCGCCGACACCGATCACGGCGGCTTCGATCACGGCGAGAACGCCATGATCAATCTGCCCTTCCTGAACGGAATCGCGGCGCTGCGCATCGTCGGCTCCTATTCCTACGATGCCGGCTGGATCGACCGCGTGGTGATCGCGCCCGGCGACTTTCCGCTCGCGACCAACGGCTTCACGGTCCGCGGCAACGTGCTCGCGGCTCCGATCGCGACCGAGTATCACGACGTCAACGATGTCGAGAAGACCGCGGTGCGCATCAGCGCGGTGTTCAAGCCGATCGACGGCCTGACCATCACCCCGTCGTACTTCTATCAGAAGCTGCGCGCCGGCGGGTTGCCCTACATCGACAGCGTTCCGGGAACGGACGCGCATTACCAGCCGTTCGACATTCCCGAGAACTATCGCGACGAGTTCCATCTCACGGCGTTGAGCGTCAAGTATCGCACGGATGCCTTCGAGATCAGCTCGGCGAGCGCCTACTGGACGCGGCACGAGCCGCTCATTCAGGACGCCTCGGAGTCGTGGACGACCGGGCCATCCAGCTCCCCTCGTACGGTCCGGGCAACGGCGGCATCGGTGCGGCCTACGCGGATGAGGACAACCAGTCGCATCAGACCACCGAGGAGCTGCGTATTTCTTCGGTGGGCGATACGCGCCTCAAGTGGCTGGCCGGCTATTTCTACTCGGACTTCGAATCCGGCTGGGACATCATCTTCCCGTCGCAGACCGGGGGACAGGTGTTCGGCCTTCGAACAGTCTCTTCGACTACTACAGCCCCTTCAAGATCCTGCAGCAGTCGGTATTCGGCGAAGTGACCTACAACATCACCGAGCCCTTCGCCGTCACGGTGGGCGCGCGCCGTTATCACTACGACGCCCCCGTCGGTCTCGACCAGTACGGCGCGCTTACTGGGCACGCTCACGCCGACGTTCACCAGTACCTCGGAGAACGCCCAGGGCGTCACGCCCCAAGGTGTCGCTTTCCTACCAGTTCGACAAGGACCTGCTCGTCTATGCCACGGCCGCGAAGGGCTTCCGCCCCGGCGGCGGCACGGGCCCGGTACCGACCACAGGGCCGCCGGGGGTGAACTGCGAGACTCAGTTGCAGGCGGAGTACGGCTCCAAGGGGTTCATCAACGGGCCGATCTCGTTCACCTCCGACAGCGTGTGGAGCTACGAGCTCGGTGAGAAATGGCGCTCGGCCGACGGACGCTTCAGCGTCAACGCCTCGGGCTACTTCGAGAGCTGGGTGGGCGTGCAGCAGGTCAATGCGCTCTCCTCGTGCGGCTACGTCTACACGGCGAACGTCGGCGATGCGCATGTCTAGGGCGGTGAGATCGAGGCGCGTGCGATCGTCGTGCGCGATCTCGAGGCTCTCGGCCAGCGTCACCTACTCGCAAGCCGCGCTCGCGAGCGCGACGCTGCATCGATTCGGGCTTCAATCCGGGCACGCCGATCCAGCAGGTGCCGAAATGGAGCGGCTCGGTCGCAGCTCGCCTACCATCACGACCTGACGGACGATCTTGCCCTCATCGCGCGCGCCGAGTCGAACTACGTCGGCAGCCGCACGGACGAGACTTACGCCACCAATACGCTGCCCTCCTACGATCTCACCAATATCCGGGGCGGATTCCAGGGCGAGCGCTGGTCCGCGGTCCTGTTCGTGAACAACGTCGCCGACAAGCGTGCGCTTCTCAACAACATCACGCAGGATGCCGAGAACCTGGCCGACTTCAACCGGGTCGCGGTGAGCCAGCCGCGCACCGCGGGCATCGACCTCAACTACAAGTTCAAGTAATCGCGAAGCCCGCCGCCGGAGCCTCGATCCGGCGGCGGGCTCGCCGAGCCTTTCCGGAGCTCAGCGGCCGCGGACGGGGATCGCGCGTACCGGCAGCGGCACGTTGCAGAGATCGATGCGCGCCGGGGTTGTACTTGAACCACGGCTCGTGCCGCTCGCGCCGCTGCTCGAGCACGGACGCGGAACGTCGCGCTGTCCGTGCGCAGCACCTCGATCGGCGTGCGCTCCGACTTGCGGCACGTCCGCGGCGATCCGCACCGAGGGATGGGCACCGGCGGTTCCGATGGCGACGTAGAAGCCCATCTCGCCGCTGCCGCGCGGCAGGCGTGGAGAGGAGCTCCATGCCCTTGAGGACGCGTCCGACCAGCGCGACGTTGCGATCGAGCTGGCGCGGCGCATGGCCGATCACCGCATACATCTCGGTGCCGTGCTCTCCGGCGGATCGTCGCGGCCGGCGCCCACCATGCCGTAGCAGTGCGCGAGCCACACGTGTGCGTGCGCGGATCGCGCGCCGGCGGGAAAGCCGTCGAGAAATCCGACCTGCGGCGCATAGAGATCGCGATCCGGCAGGGGCTCGAAGCGCGCCGCGGCGCGCGCAGTCGGCCGTGAACTCGACCGACGGCGCGCACGCCGGCCGGCACGGGACGGTGGTGGCTCTCGATCGTCCCACTGCACGACGTAGTTGTCCTGCACGCGGATGATCGCGAGACCATCGAAGTAATGCGCGCGCGCCAGCGCGCTTGATGTTCGCCGCATGCTGAGGCGCAGCGCGCGACGCAAGCTCGATCACGACCCGCCCGTGCGGAAGCTCCAGTACAGCGTGTCCTCGGGGTCGGGCACGCGCCAGTCCGCGGCGGGCGAGTCCCGCGAGCAGATCGGCGACGGTCACGGGCTTCGCCGCGAGTCGCACGGCGCCGCGCCGAGCCCGAGCATCAGCAGGCATCCGGCGAGCGCGGCCGCGCGACTGTCGGCGCTCACGACGCGCGGTCATGGCGCGCCTCCCTGTTTCGCGGCGGCGAAGCAGGCTCGGCGGCCGCGGCCTTCTCCACGCCCTTCAGCATCCGATCGAGTTCGGCGCGGTCGAGATAGCGGCCCGCGAGCACGACCGCCGCGGATTTTTTGCGTGTTGGCGATGTCCTCGAGCGGGTTGGCGTCGAGCAGCACGAGATCCGCGAGCTTGCCGTGCTCGACCGTTCCCAGGTCCGCGAGTGCGGCCCATGAACTTGGCCGGATTGAGGGTCGCCGTCTGCAGCGCCTGCAGGGGCGTGAGACCGGCGCTGCTGCGAACAGGGCCAGCTCCTGGTGCAGGCTGAATCCCGGGAAGATGTGCACGCCCGCCGCCGTGTCCGTGCCCGCCATGAACGGCACGCCGGCGCGGAACATGGCGAGCGTCATGTCGAGCTCCATTTGCACGAACTTCTTGCGCACGGGCAGGGGATCGGTGTCCATGTCCTTCAGGATGTCGCTTCACGAACATGGGCCAGGTGTGGTCCTTCCAGGCGGCCGGCGCATACTTGGTCAGCGGATCGTGCGAGAGGTCGATGTCATCGACCAGCCATTGACCGCGCTCCCAGACGAGCGTCGGCACCTGCCAGGTCTGATTCTTCGCCATGAGCGCGATCAGGGCCTTCGCGCGGGCGGGGTCGTAGGTCGCGACGTTTTGGCCCAGGGTCTTCGGGCCCTTGATCAGCTGATCCTCGATCGTCGAGCACCCTTCGAAGATGCCGGTGAAATGCTCGATGCTCTTCTGGCCCGCATTCGAGGCTTCCGAGGCGCGCACCGCATCGGGCACGTGACCGACGAACACCATGCCGAGCTTCTTGGCTTCGTCGGCCGCCGCGAAGTACCCGTCGCGCGGGATAAGCGACTGGATCTTGATGAAGTCGACGCCCTGGTGCGTGAGCTCATCGACCCACCGGCGCGCGTCCGCGGGGTTCGCCACGGGAGCGGAGCTCGGAAAGCGCGGCACGGGCCCATCGAGCATGGGACCCGCGATGATCATTCGCGGTCCGAGAAGCCGCCCGGCCGCGATTTCCGCCCGCCACACCTTGAGAACGTCGAGATCGCCGCCCATGTCGCGCACGCCGGTGATGCCGTTCGCGACGAAGAGCGGCGGCACCACTTTCTCGTCGCGTGGGATCCAGTCCCCGAACACCTCGTGGACATGCATGTCCCAGAGACCGGGAATGAGATACTTGCCGGAGGCGTCGACGAGCCGCGAGCCGGCGGGTGCGTGCACGGCATCGCTCTTGCCGAGATCGACGATGCGCTGATCCTGTACCACGACGGTCATATCGGGCTGCGGCGGCCCACCGGTCGTGTCGATGATGGTGACATGGGTGATCGCCACGGCGGCAGCGGCAGCGGCAGCTGCGGCTCCGGCGAATGCGGCGGCGAGCGCCCCGCACAGCACTGCCAATGCTCTCATTGTCGTACTCCTCGAGATCACAGGTCGATGGCGGCCGGGCTTTCGAGCATATCATTTATCGCGGGACGCGTTGGAAGGGCGCTCTCTTCGGGCGCTACAATACGGCTGCGTTTTCGTCCGACCCAGAGGTGGGATGCCGGCGGCTCTTCGAGATCGATGGTCCTCACGTCTCCCGAGACTGGGGCCGGCGGATCGCTCTCACCTTGCCGCTGCTTCCGCCGCCGCAGAAGAAGCGATCGCCGCCGTCGCATTCGAGTCCGGATACTCCTGTTCCCGGCGGCATCTCGAGTCTCTCCAGGACCTTTCCGGTGTGGGGATCTACGCGCCGGACATCGCTCTCGTCGCCTTCCCAGGTTCCGTGCCAAAGCTCGCCGTCAATCCACGTGACGCCGGTGACGACGCGATTGCTCTCGATGGTGCGCAGGATCGCGCCTGTCTCGGGATCCACTTGGTGGATCTTCCGGCCGCGATGCTGGCCTACCCATAGCGTTCCTTCGGCCCAGGCCAGGCCCGAGTCGCCCCCGCCGCCGGGTGCCGGGATCGTGGCGAGCACGCGGCCCGTGGCCGGATCGATCTTCTGGATGCGATCCTCAGCGATCTGAAACAGGTGCTTGCCGTCGAAGGCGGTGCCTGCGTGTGCGGCGACATCGATGGAGCGCACCGTTTCCCCCTTGTCCGGATCGAAGGCGTTCAGCCGGTCTCCGGACGCAAACCATACGTGCTCTCCGTCGAACGTCACGCCATGTACTCGGTCGGCTCCCGGAAAGGGCCCGTATTCGCGGAGGATCTCGGCTGCTGATTTTTTCATGCTGGGACTCTACTCATTCGGCAGTGGACCGGGGAGTAACAAGGTTGTCGTGAATCCGGGCACGGGCGCGGTCACCCAGCGGCGTGCCCGCCCGCGGCCATGGGACTGCACCTTGCCCGCGATGGCAAGCGAATTGAGGGCTCTCTGCACGGTGCGTGGGCCCGTCCCCAGCGCGAGCGCCAGGGCCGAGCTTGACCATGACACACCGTCGGCGAGACATGCGATCACCGCCGCATCCTGATCTTCGACGGGCGGAGCGAGCACGACGACGTCTCGCGCGCGGCGCGGCGTCAGCACGAATCCTCGCGCGGTCGCGCTCACGGTCGCTAGGGAGTGAAGCTCGGCGCGAAGCCGCCCAATCTCCACCCGCAAGCGCGCGCGATGCGATTCATCGGCGTGCTTCGCACGGAACGCCCGCTTGACGAGCGCATCTCTCGACAGGTCCTCGGGCCACGCCTCACCGAGCGCACGTACAAGCGCGAACAGCACCGGACGCCTTGCAAGCGAGACCACGGTATCTTCGCTGCGTACGACCCGACGGCACGCGTCCACGACGAGCGTCTCACCGGTCAACGCCGATTCGACCTCCGCAAGCGACAGGTATCGCTCCTCGCCTTGCGCAATCCGGCGCGCCGCGGGCGTGTCCAGGATCAGGGATGCGCCTTCCACCTCCGCCATCAGTGCCGGGATGCCTGCATCATGCGCGGCACGCTTGGCCCGGCCGAGCGCCGCGCGCGCCACTGTCGCCTGGATGCGCCGCATGGCGATCCCCGCAACGACCAGCTCGTAGGCGGCCCTCGAGGCGGGCGGAAACAGGGCCGGATCGAGTGCGGCGAGCGCGCGCTCGGCCTCGCCGAGGCGCCCGATCAAGAGAAGGCGTCGGACCTCGAGATGCCGAGCATGCGCGGCGTTTACCCAGTCATCGTGCTTCTCGAGCGTCGCCCGCGCCGCTGAGAGCGCCTTCGGCGGCCAGCCCAAGTCACGCGAGACGAGCGCGATCTCAGCCAGGGCGACAACACATCTCGCGCGGGCCACGGCCTCTCTGGGACCGAAGGCGCGAGCCGCGCTCAGCAGCAGAGCCTTCGCGCGCACGAAATCGCCGAGTTGCGCCATCGCGATGCCGCGAAGCGCGAGCGCGGGCGCGTCACCACGCAGGCCAACCCGCTTCAATACGCCAAGGAGGTCGCCCCGGGCGAGAGCCCGCGCCGCGGCCGTGATCAGCGAATCCATCGGAATCCCGTCACACTTGTCACTCCCACCGTTCGCCGTCTGGCTGCAAAATTATCGCATGACCAACAGCCAGCGATTTCGGAGGTTGCGATGACGACGACTACATCAGCTGAGAAGGCCCGGAAAGAAGGAAATCACGCCATGAACACACCGCCGATCGTGTCGCCGCAGGAATGGGAGGCCGCGCGCGAACAGCTTCTCGTCAAGGAGAAGGCCTTCACCCGCGCCCGCGACGCGCTGGCTGCAGAACGACGGCGGATGCCGTGGATTGCCGTGGAGAAGGCATATCGTTTCGATGGACCCAAGGGCAAAGCGAGCCTGCTCGACCTGTTCCAAGGCCGCCGACAGCTGATTGTCTACCGCGCCTTCTTCGAGCCCGGCGTCCACGGCTGGCCGGAGCATGCGTGCATCGGCTGTTCCCTGGGGGCCGACCAAGTGGGTCACCTCGCCCACCTGAACGCGCGCGGCACGACCCTCGTGTATGCCTCGCGCGCACCCCAGGCTGACATTGCACGCCTGAAGGCGCGGATGGGCTGGGAAATGCCCTGGTATACCGTCACCGACAGCTTCGACGCCGACTTCGGGGTGGATCAATGGCACGGCCACAACGCATTCATCCGCGACGGCGAGCGCGTGTTCCGCACCTACTTCATCAACAGCCGCGGCGATGAGGCAATGGGCACCATCTGGAGCTACCTCGACATGACGGCGCTCGGGCGTCAGGAGACGTGGGAAAACTCGCCGGAGGGCTACCCGCAGAGCCGCCCGTACAAGTGGTGGAACTGGCACGACTGTTACGTCCCCGAAGCCGCGCCCGACCCGAAATGGGTCGAGGTGTCGGACGCCGGAGAGGCCGCCTTTCGGAAACGCGACAAAGAAGATGCACCGAAATGATCTCTCACATGACCGGCTCAATCGACCACGTAGTTACCCCGGACCGTTGGCTAACCCTCGCGGCCGCGCCGACCTTCGCAATGATGGCGCTCCTTACGAGGATCCATGGCGGCGGCATGCCGGACATGCTCTGTCCGGCCGGGCTGGATGCATGGCCGCTGAGTGGAATGGTGCCGATGTATTTGTTGATGAGCGCCTTCCATCTGACCCCGTGGCTGAGGCTGATCCGCGCCCTTCACTTCTTTCAAGGCTCAGGCCGAATCCATCGGCCTTTCGATCGCGATATCGCCGGGGATTGAGTGTTCCTTCCGTTCCGGCCCATCGAAGTACTCGGCGAGTTTGGCTGAAGCCTGGTCACCGAACAGCAATTCGCAGGCCTCCGACAGCCCGGGCGAGCGGCGAATGTCATCCTTGCGCACGACGAGGGCGATTTTCGAGCGGCGCCGCAAGAAGTCCTCGAGCTTGGTGATCATCTCCCTTCGAGCCGCCTGCGCCACTTCACAACGCAGATACTCGGTGCCCTTGATCAGTACTTCGGCCTGGCGGGGATCCTCGCGGATGTCCTCGAGCAGGCCGAGAGCCTCACCTCCATAGCGGCGCCATAGCCGCGTGCTCAGAGGCTCGGACGATTCAGGCGCGGTGTAGTCGTCGAGGTGGAGCAGGCGCGCCTGATGGAAGAACTCCTCGCGGACCGGGTCGGGCGGCTCGCCGTACCATTTGTAATTGGGGTATGGCAGCGTGATGCCGAGCGAGCGCACCAGCTCGCTGACCTCGGTGCCGACGTTCAGGCAATCGGTCAGTTTGCCGCCGAAGATGCTGATATGCGCATGCTCGCGCCGCATTTCTATCACATGTTTGCGGGATAGATGCAGAAAATCGCGGCCCTTTCCGGCCCCATCCTTCACCGCCAACGGGCGGGCGCCACAGCGTGTGGCGATCACGTCCGCCGTCGTGAGCGGCCGAGCCAGCTTAAGGCGCTCGTTGATGTTGTCGAGTACGAAGGCAACATCTTCAGCCGTTATGCCTGTTGTCGGGTCGCTCACAGGCGTATCGGTGGTGCCGATGCACGTGCGGCTGCCCATCGGAATCACGAAGAACAAGCGCCCATCGTCGGCGAAGAACGCGAGCACACGGCGCTCTTTGACCAGGCGGTCGACGATCAGATGGATGCCCTTCGAGAGCAGGTGGTGGTGCTCCGTCTTCTCACCCGTCAACAAATTGTGCGCGTCCACGTAGGGACCGGCGGCGTTGACCAGTGCCAGGGCGCGGATCTCGAATTCGGACCCGTCGATAACGTCGCGCGCACGCGCAATCCACCACTTCCCCTCGCGCCGCGCACCGACCGACTCGACATAGTTGGCGGCGACGCAGCCGCGATTCAGCGCGGCTCGCACGAAGTTGAAGACGAAGCGCGCGTCATTGTCGTGCAGATAGGCGTCGGAGTACTCGAAGCCGCCGACCGCGTCGTCGATGTCGACGATCGGTTCCTCCTCGGCGATGCGCGTCCGTGCAAGGAAGCGCGGCGTGCGCGTGAATCCATTGCCGATCAACCAGTATAGCCACGCCCCCATGAGCAGAAACCACGGTGGATAGCGGAAGCCCCGCGTCAAGGTGGTGAAGAAGCGAATCTCTTGCACCGTCGATGGGTAGCTGCGCATCAAGTGGTTGCGGCTCATGCAGAGCTTGCGCACCAGCCCGAAGTCCCAAGTCTCCAGGTACTTGATTCCGCCCCACGCGAGGTTGGACGTGTTCATGCTGGTCAGGCCGGCGAAGTCACCGCGATCGATCAGCGCGACTTGCGCACCCTTGCCGGCGAGCGCCGCCGCGCTGACCGCGCCGTTGATGCCGCCACCGATGACCAGCGCATCGAAGTGATGCTGTCTTAATTTTTCGAGGTTGCTTTTGCGTAGTTGCACGAGACTCGAGCTTCCAGGTTATCCCAGTCCCCGCCAAGGACGGCGTCGACGAGTTTCGAATACTACCTTGTACGCGGCGCAAATTGCCGAGAGAAACACCTGCCGATCAATACCCCGGACTGCGCAGCTGATATCCTTGCAAATCGACCGGCGAACGCGTCAATCCGTCTCGCCGGAGCTCGAGGAGCGTAGCGCATGGGTGCCTCTCACGACGGGTGGCGTTTCTGGATCGACCGGGGCGGTACGTTCACCGACGTGGTGGCACAACGGCCGGACGGACGCCTGGTGCTATACAAGCTTCTATCCGAGAATCCCGGGCGCTACGGCGATGCCGCCGTCCACGGAATCCGCGAGCTCCTTCAGCGTGCTGTCGGGCCGATTCCCGCCGGGCTGGTGGCCGAGGTCAAGATGGGGACCACGGTCGCGACCAATGCCCTGTTGGAGCGCAAGGGCGATCGCACGCTGCTCGTGATCACGCGCGGGTTTCGCGATGCGCTGCGAATCGGCTACCAAAACCGTCCACGGCTGTTCGATCGCAAGATCGTCCTGCCCACGCAGCTTTACGAGCTCGTCGTGGAGGCGGACGAGCGGGTGACCGCGCAGGGCGAGGTGCTGAAGAGCCTGGAGGAGCCCCCGGTTCGGGATGCGCTCCGCAGTGCCTTCGCCGCGGGCATTCGATCGGTCGCCATCGTGTTCATGCACGGCTACCGCTATCCCGCTCACGAACAGCGGGTTGCGGCGCTCGCCCGCGAGATGGGCTTTACCCAAGTGTCCACCAGCGCCGAGACCTCGGCGCTCATGAAGCTCGTAGGCCGAGGAGATACGACGGTCGCCGACGCCTACCTCTCGCCCATCCTGCGACGCTATGTCGATGACGTGTCCCGGGAGCTCGGCGCCGGCGTGCCGTTGTCGTTCATGCAGTCGAACGGCGGCTTGATCACGGCGGACCGTTTTCAAGGGAAGGATGCGATCCTGTCGGGACCCGCCGGCGGCATCGTCGGAATGGCGCGTACCGCTCAGGCGGCCGGCTTCGACCGCGTGATCGGCTTCGACATGGGAGGGACCTCGACGGACGTCTCCCATTTCGCCGGCAGCTACGAGCGCAGCTTCGAAACCGTGGTCGCGGGCGTACGGCTTCGCGCCCCCATGATGAACATCTACACGGTGGCGGCGGGGGGCGGGTCCATTTGCCGGTTCGACGGCGCGAAGTTCCGGGTGGGACCGGAATCCGCAGGTGCCAATCCGGGGCCTGCCAGCTATCGACGCGGAGGACCGCTCACGATCACGGACTGCAATGTCATGACGGGGAAGCTTCAGCCGGAGATCTTCCCCGCGGTGTTCGGGCCGCGCGGGGATCAACCGCTCGATGCGAAGACGGTACACGAGAAATTCCTCGCGCTGGCTGACGAAGTGGCCGCCTCGACCGGCCGGCGCCTGGATCCCATCGAGATTGCCGAGGGGTTCCTGACGATCGCGGTCGATAACATGGCGAACGCCATCAAACAGGTGTCGGTGGCTCGCGGCTATGACGTGTCGGACTACACGCTGGCTTGCTTCGGCGGAGCGGGCGGGCAGCACGCCTGTCTCGTGGCGGATGCGCTCGGAATGACTCGGATCATGATCCATCCATTGGCAGGCGTGTTGTCGGCATACGGCATGGGATTGGCCGATACCCGGGTGATGAAGCAGGCCATGGTGGAAGCTCCACTGGATGTGGAGCGGATGCCCCGCCTGGACGAATTGATCGAGAACTTGACTCGAGCCGGCGCCGCCGATCTTGCGAGTCAGGGGGTGGGCAAGGACCGCGTACGTGCGGAGGCGCGCGCGCACGTCAAGTACCGCGGATCCGACGCCGCGCTCGAAGTCGAATACGGATCGCCGGATGAGATCGCCCGAAACTTCGAGTCGGCGTATCGGCGCCGTTTCGCTTTCACCATGCCGGGTGTGCCGCTGATCGTCGAGTCGCTTTCGGTCGAATCGATCGGCCGCTCCGGGGGCAGCGATGCCATGGTGGCCGCGCCGGAAGCGCTCGAGCCGGCCAGGGCTGTCCGGATGGCGACGGCTCATATGGCCGGCAGGGCCCAGGCGACGCCGATCTACGACCGAGCGACCCTGCCGGCCGGACAGCGCATCGACGGACCCGCCGTCATCTTCGACGCCGCTTCCACGACGGTGGTCGAGCCGGGCTGGGCGGCGGCGCATAGCGCGAGCGGCGATTTGATCTTGAATCGCGTCGAGGCCAGGGCGAGTCAAACCGCGTCCGCGGACGCCGACCCGGTCAGACTCGAGATCTACAATAACCTCTTCATGTCGATCGCCGAGCAGATGGGATTGGCGCTGCAGAACACGGCGTACTCGGTCAATATCAAGGAGCGCCTGGATTTCTCCTGCGCCCTGTTCGATGCGGACGGTGCATTGATCGCCAACGCCCCTCACATGCCGGTTCACCTGGGCTCCATGGGGGAGAGCGTGCGAGCTGCGCTCTCTGTTCGGCCCAACCCGGGTGACGTGATCGCCCTGAACAATCCCTATCGCGGCGGTACTCACTTGCCCGACGTGACGGTGGTGATGCCGGTGTTCGACGAGGACGGCCGGCGCATCCTGTTCAATGTGGCCGCGCGCGGCCACCATGCCGATATCGGCGGCAGCACGCCCGGATCGATGCCCTCGAACAGCAAGACGCTGGACGATGAGGGGGTATTGATCGACAACTTCCTGCTGGTCAGCGACGGCCGGTTTCGTGAAACCGAATTGCGAGCGCTGCTTGCTTCCGGACGCTACCCGGCCCGCAATCCGGATCAGAATCTCGGCGACATCCGGGCCCAGGTGGCAGCGTGTGCGCGCGGGGCCGAGGAATTGAAGCGCTTGATGCAGGCCGCTGGGCGCGAGGTCGTGCTCGGTTACATGCGCCACGTGCGCGCCAACGCGGCGGCTTCCGTGCGGCGCATGCTGTCGAGTTTGCCCGATGGACACTTTCGCTACGAGCTCGACGATGGCGCGGCCGTCGAGGTGAGCATCAAAGTGGATCGGGCCGCCGGACGTGCCCGCATCGACTTTACGGGCACGAGCGACCAGCAACCGAACAACTTCAATGCTCCCGCCTCGATCTGTCGAGCCGCAGTGCTCTATGTGATCCGAACGCTGCTCGACGACGACATTCCCATGAACGATGGGTGCCTGGAGCCGATCGACCTGATCATTCCCGACGGTTCGCTATTGAAACCTCATTACCCTGCGGCGGTTGTCGCGGGGAACGTGGAAACCAGCCAAGTGGTCACCGACGCTCTTTACGGCGCCACGGGCCGCCTCGCTGCCGCCCAGGGGACGATGAACAACTTCACTTTCGGCAATGCCACGCATCAATACTATGAAACCATCTGCGGCGGTTCGGGCGCCGGCCCAGGCTTTGACGGAACGAGTGCGGTACATACCCACATGACGAACAGCCGGCTTACCGACCCGGAGATTCTGGAGTTTCGGTTTCCCGTACTTGTCGACGCCTTCCATATTCGGCCCGGGTCCGGGGGCGCGGGCCGCTGGCGCGGCGGGGACGGCGTGGTCCGCCGTATCCGCTTTCGTGAGCCGATGACCGCCTCGCTTCTCGCCAACCGTCGACGCGTGGCACCGTTCGGGTTGGAGGGAGGCATGGCGGGTGCCCTGGGGCGCGGCAAATTGTACCGAGCCACGGGAGAAACCGTGGAGCTCGGTCCGACGGTTGAAGTGCAGGTCAGCGCCGGCGATGTGTTCGAAATCGAAACGCCGGGCGGTGGGGGCTTCGGTATCACCTCATGAATTTCGCGAGAGCTGCGGCATCGCGTGCCAATTCCTCGATCGCAGCCCAATCGCCACGGTCCATCAGATCCTGCGGTGCGACCCACGAAACACTTATGGAGAGTACGTTGGTCAGCGCCAGGTAGTGCGACGCGCTCTCGCGTGAGATGCCGCCACCCGGACAGAATTCGACATCCGGGAACAGCGGAGCCAGTGCCTGCAATATGCGCACACCGCCGGCGAGATCCGCGGGAAACAGTCTCAATAACTTGAATCCCAGGTGCCTGGCGGCGAGCACATCGCTGGGCGTCATGACCCCCGGCAACACCGGGAAGCGCGCTCCGCGGGCCGCTGCTGCCAGCTCAGGCGTCAGGCCCGGTGTGGCGCCGAATTGCGCGCCGACGCGTCCGGCCGCCGCGAAATCGGCAGGTCGCGTCAAAGTACCCGCTCCGATGATGGCCTCCGGTACCTCCTTGCGCATGGCATCGATGCAGGCGAGTGCCGCGGGTGTTTGCAAGGCGACCTCGAGCACCCGCAATCCTCCCGCCACCATCGCGCGCGCCAACGGCACGGCGTGTGCCGCCTCGGTCACCGTCAGCACGGGAATCAGGGGCGCCACCGCGGCGATTTCACGGATATTCAAGCAGCGTCCGCCGGGTGCCCTAATCCAACGGCCAGGATACCGACGTGGACACTGTCACATCGCCGCCCTCCCTATCCGGAGCGGGCTTTGACGTGACGTTGTCGACCTCGCGCCACCAGGGCCTGACGATCTCGGCATGCGCCGGCTCCACCGGTTGGCCGAGCATGGGCATGAGCAATTGTGCATCGGTGTGTGGCGCGAGCTCCAGCAATCTCTCGGCGGGTTGATCCCACGCGTGCATGGCCAGCGCGAACGTACCCCAGTGAACAGGCATAAAAACGCCGCCCAGCATGGCATGCGCCTCGAGGGCATTGTCGGGCCCCAAATGTATGTCGCCCCAGGCGGGGTAGAATGCGCCGATCTCCAGCATCACGACATCGAACGGTCCAAGCCGCTCGCGGATCGATTGATACTCCGTGGTCAAACCCGTATCTCCACTGAAGAACACGGAGTGTTTCGGAGAGCGAATCGCGAACGATGACCACAGCGTTGCATTGCGATCCTTCAACCCCCGTCCGGAAAAATGCTGCGACGGCGCGGCGGTCAAGGTGACTCCCGTATTCGGTAACCGGTGGGATTCCCACCAATCGAGCTCGGTGATTCGTTCCGCCGGCACGCCCCAGTATTCCAGATGGGCGCCGACGCCGAGCGACGTGACGAAGGGTACATTCGTCTTGGCGAGGGCGCGGATGGTGGGGTAGTCGAGATGATCGTAGTGATCATGCGAGACGATCACGACATCGACCGGCGGCATCTCGCGGAGCGATATGGGTACCGCTTGAAAGCGTTTCGGTCCCACGAGTGCGGAGGGAGAGGCGCGCGGCCCCCACACGGGATCGGTCAGAATGCGTACACCGTCGATTTCGATCAACAGGGTGGAGTGTCCGAGCCAGGTGACCCGCAGACCGCTTTGCGGCTGCTGGGTCCACATGTTCAGCGGATTGGCGGCCGGCAACGGTCCCCGCGGCAGGCGCCTCTCGCCGCCACACACGAAATCTTTGATCGACGGCATGGGTACCGTCGGGTCGCGCAGATTCGGCAATACGGGGTGCACGTTTTGAAATCGATCGCCCGCCCATAAGGGCGATGCCTTCATGCGTTCGAGGCGCGCACCCCCGGAACGTGTGCCCATGGATTTCACAGCCCTAGTCTAGCAAAGGGCGTCGCGGGCCGTACGTCGCCGTTTACTCGTAGTATGCTGAGGAAAATGATGAGCCCGTGCCGCCGCTTGGCATTCGGCGGCCCGAAGGGGGATGAGTGCGCATGCGCATTGTTGGACTCGGTCGTGGCCTGTTCGCCATCTCAGTCGCGGGCCTCGCCATCTTGAGCCTCGTGTATCACGATTTCGCGCCGACGTGGCAGTCGCTGCCCGCGTGGACTCCGGGGCGGGAACTATGGGGCTACGGATCCGGGGTGCTTCTCCTGGCCGCCAGCGCCGGTCTTTGTTTCTCGCGCACGGCGTTGCCGAGCGCATTGATGATCGGCGCCTACCTGGCGGTTTGCGCCTTCCTCAGCGCGGGCCCCGTGGTGTCCAAACCGCTCAGCATTGGAGCGTGGTACGGTTTTTTCGAGGCCCTGACCGCACTTCTGGGTGTCTGGATCCTCTATGCCATGCTGCGACGGCAGTCGGACATGACCGAGGCCCCGCCATTCGCGGGCGAACCCGCCGTGCGTGCGGCACAGTTCCTGTTCGGCCTCGCCTGTGTCTTCTACGGATCGTCGCACTTTGTTTACGATGATTATACCGCCAGCATGGTGCCTGGTTGGCTGCCTGCCCGGATGGGATTCGCTTACTTCACGGGGCTCGGTCACCTCATGGCTGGAATCGGAATCGCGATCGGGATTCTTCCGCGCCTGGCGGCCACCCTCGAAGCGATCATGATGAGCTTGTTCGGCCTTCTCGTATGGGCTCCGAGCCTGTGGGCGAACCCTACGCCGGCCTGGGCAACCCCGCTGCGGACTCAATGGTCCGAGATCGTCGTGACCATACTGTTGGCTGCCTCCGCATGGATCATCGTAGCCTCTTTGCAAAACCGGCCTTGGGGCTTCGCGAAGAGCTAGGCCGCTATCGCGCGCGCGGCGGCGAGCTCCATCCGCCCGGCCCGGAACGAGCGCAACATCGTCATCGAGGCGTAGATCACCACCAGCACCACCAGCCAACGCAGCGCCACGAGCGGCAATTGCTTGACGACGAACGCCGCCAAGAGGACGCCGGGAATCGATCCGATGGTCAGAGCGATCGAGGTGCCGAATCCGAAGCGCCCCGACCTGAAGAACTGAAGTCCCGCGGCCGGCTGTACCAGTCCACAGGAGCCCATCATGATGGGAAAGGCGGCGAGCGGGTGCAGACCCAGCAGCGTCACGACGATCATGCACGGTGCGTAGAGTCCGATGCCGATACTCATGAACGCGCCCAGCACGAAGTTCACGCCGACCGCGACGACGAGCCGCCAGCCCGTGAGGGTAAACGCGACGCCGCCGCCCGGAAGCAGATGCAGATTCGTCGCCGCGAACACGCAGCCGGCAATGAGCAGAGCCGCTCCCATCGTCAGCTGGATGGCCGGCCTCGGGAGGCGGTTGACGATGCCAGCACCGATCCAGGCGCCCAATGCAGCCGACAGGACGGTCGCCATGAGCAAGACGGGATCGATCACGATCACGGTCACGAATATGATCGTCTCGAGCATGGCGGCCATATTGAGACCGACATTCAAGGTCCCCGGGATGGACTCGTCGGGTATTTTCGCCTGGAACTTCAGAACGGCCGTGGTCGGTGCGAACGAGCCGATACCGAGCGTGTCGAAAAACGCAAATATCAATCCCACCGGATACTCGATCGCCAGGGGCCGTTTGCGGCCGGCATATGTTTTGCGGCAGGCGATCCAGGCGGAATAAAACGCCAGGTTCAGCAGTAAGAGCGCACCAAACAAGAGCTTTACCTGCAGCGACATGCGAGCCTCCGATGTAGTGTGGGGGGGGCGATCAGAAATTCATTGGTCGACACGATCACTCCCGCTGCGCGCTGACCAGGTGTGTCGTCTTGGGTCCGTCGCCGATTTGAAAGCGGCGTACAGCCTGCTCCGAAATCCGATCGCTCTTGGTCACCCGGCGGTGCTGTCGCAAATGCTCCAGCCACGAGTCCGTCAGGAAAGTCTCGACGAAACGGCCTTCGTCCGCCGGATCCTCGAATATGCCCCAGTCATAAGAGCCGTCCCTTCGACGTTCACGGGAGTTCTTGCCGAGCGCACGGAGGAACGCGTCGCGATTCTTCGGATCGATCCGATATTCTACGGTGACCAGAACCGGTCCCCGGTCCCCGTCTATCTCGTGAGTCGTCACGGGATCAGGCCATTGCATGGAGGGCGAGAAATCGACATTCGCGCCCGTCTGCAACTTCCATCGCCAGGTCAAGGGAATCGCGATGATCGCGCCCACGGATGCGAAGAGCAGTGCAGCCGGCAATCCGGCCATGACGGCAAGTTGACCCCAAATCGCGCTTCCGATGCTGAGTGCACCGAACATGACGGTCACGTAGAGGGCAAGTCCCCGACCGCGGACCCACTCGGGCAGCGCAACTTGCGCCGAGATATTTAGGCTGGAGACAGCTCCAATCCAGGACGCACCTGCCACGATGCTGGCGGCAATCGCGGTCGCGGGCCCGTGAGCGATGGCAAACAACCCCGTGGCGATTGCGGTGCCGAGAGTTGTCGCCGCAACCAGGTGGTCTGCGTCCCATTGGGCCCTGAACCGTTTCAACAGGAACGCACCGCCCACTGCCGAGGCTCCAATGGTGCCGAGCAATACCCCATACAGCGCGGGGCCGCCGATGATCTGCGTGCGCGCCACCAGCGGTAGGAGCGCCCAGTAGGCGCTGGCGAATGTGAAAAAGGCAACTGTGCGAAGCAGGGTCGCTCTGAGATGTGAGTTGTATCGGGCGTAACGCAGCCCGGCGCGTAAGGCGCTTCCGAATGGTTCCGGCGGCAGGGGGGAGCCGCTTTTCTTGGGCGCGCGCCACCAGATGAGAGCTGCGATGACGCCGATATTGCTGAAGGCATCGAACCAGAATGGTGCCGCAATCCCAAGCACTCCGACGATGGCGCCGCCGAGCGCCGGGCCGATCGCGCGGCTCACGTTGATGCCCGCACTGTTGGCGGCGATGGCAGACGGCAAATCGGGCCTTGGCACCAGCTTGGCGACCACCGCCTGCCAAGCGGGTGCGGTCATGGCCGAGCCGACGCTCACCACGAAGCTGAACACCAGCAAACTGGTCGGAGTGATGAGATGAAGCCATACCAGCGCGGCGAAGGCGATCGACACGGCCGTGATGGTGGACTCACCGACGATCAGGAAGCGCCGTTGATTCACGATGTCCGCGAGCGCGCCTGCTGGAATTGCAAACAGGAACATCGGCAGGCTGTTGGCAACCTGCACCATCGAGACGATGAATGCGTTCGGATCGAGGCTCGTCATCAGCCAGCCCGAAGCGACGTTGTACATCCAGCCGCCGATGTTCGAGACCACGGTCGCAACCCAAATGACGGTGAACACCTTATGGCGAAAGGGGTTGCCTGCCGGAGCGGCTTCCTGCGTTGGCGAGGGGGTCCCGGGATCCTTCATGACAGCGTGATCCTAACACCGAAAGCGAGCCTGCCCGTCTTGCCGCGGCGCGTGTCCTCCGGTCCGCGCGGAGCTTTAGAAAACGAGAAGACCGAGCGGAACGACTACCCCGGCGATGACCAGGAGCCACCCGATCCCCTTGCGCCGGGTTTGCGTCAGACCCATCCAAAGGCCCAGAGCCGTGGACACGGTGAGGCAGAGCGCCACCAACAGGAAGAACCCCTTGAGCATGAACGTCGATAATTCGGTCTTGTCGTCGTCCTCCTTGGCGCCGGCCGGGTTCGCCGAATGGGCTGGTTTGCCCGAGTCAGCGCCGGGTTCCGGCGCCGCGTCGTGGTGGCCCAATTCAAATACCTGATCCTTGTGAACGGAGCTGAGTTTCTCGACGATGGCGAACGGGTGATAGTGTCCGTGCGCTTCGTGAAGGCTGAAGATCTGCACGGCTCCCGAGAGGGCGAAGAATAGAACGCTCGGCGCGATGAACAGACCGATGTACGAGTGCCATAGCCGAATTACCGCCGTGCTCATGCCGCCGTGCTCATCCTGATCATCATGGGGTGGTTGCCGCCACCGGGGCCGTCGAAACGAACGCCTTGGCGTGGGCGATCTCGGGCCGGGCGGATCTAGCGCCGTTGTCGGTCGACCGGAGAAGCGCCGCGTAATAACGGCCGGCCTCCGCTCGATTGCCTGCGGCCTCTGCGGCCTGACCGGCGTCATAGAGGCCATTGAAGCGATTCGGGCTCAGTTTCAGCGCTTGGGCGTATTCCACGAGCGCCTCTTTCGGCCGCTTTGCCTCGAGCAGCATGTCGGCCAGCATCTCGCGCGCCGGGATGTCGACCTCGCCTTGACCCACCTTGTCCTGAAGGTCCGCGTTCTCGCGCATGGCTTTGAGCGCGTCCTCCGTGCTGCCGTCCGCGTAGGCGGTCCAGGCTACGATCTCGCCCCGCCGGATCTTGGTCCCGTTGCCTTCCGCATAGTAGGCATGCGGACCTTTGCGCAGCTCCGCGATCAATGCGTCGTAGGCGGCCAGCGCCCCGTGAGCCTCGGCTGCGCGATGCAGGTGTCCGGCGGCGATGGCGCGCGCCCAGTAAACCTGAGTTTGCGTCTCCGGCGGCGCACCCCCGACCGGCTCGAGCTCGAGCGTCTTCGTCCAATCTCTCGTCTCCAGGTCGACGAAGATCGGCAGCTTCGCCCGGTAGTAGGGGAACATTCCCACCATGTAGTGATCCGGCGTCATGTCGGGCATGGTTTGATAGTGCGCAATCGCTGCATTCACGTCATCGACGACCGCCCGTGCCTTGGCTTCCTGTCCGCTTTGAAGATAGGCGTATACCAGGAAATCGTCCGAATGAAACTGGTCCATCCAGCCGCTCTCATGGTGCGACTCAGCTGCCCGCGACGCCTCGACCGAGGCCGTATTAGCTGCAATATCCTCGTCCCACAGACCGAGCCTCGCGAAGATGTGCCCCGGCATGTGCACGGCGTGGGGGCCGGAAGGAGCGACCTTGCCGTACGCCCTTGCCGCCGCGAGCCCCTCGGGCGCAAGCGGCGGGTTGTCGCAGGCGTGGATGATGTAGTGCACGATGCCCGGGTGATCGGGATACTTTGCCCAGAGCGGAGTGAGCACCGCCATGGCCTTGCGCTCCTGATCGAGGCTGGTATCGGTGGGCGACTCCGCCGCGAGCAGTGAGAGCGCATAGAAGGCGCCCGCATCCACATCGCCGGGATGAGCGGCGTAGAGCCTTCCCATCGCCGCCGAGTACGCATCGATGCGTGCTTGAAAATCTTTCGCCCCGGGGCGATAGAAGTCGGCGAGCGCGGCGATATATTCGCGTTCTCGCGCCGTCTTGGGAGGGTGCGCCTGGGCGGCTTCGAGCTCGCGCCAGCCGGTCAACATCACGGCCTCGTCCGGCCGGTCCCAGATCTGATGGAACACGCTCATCGCGACTCCCCAGTGCGCCATCGAGCATCCCGGATCGGTCTTCAGAATTCTTTCGAATTGGGGCTTCGCCTCCTCGTACCAAAAATCGTGCAGCAGAGCGACGCCGCGATTGAAGCCGGCCTGCGCCGATGCTGAACAGGAAACGGCAAACGATACCGTGCCCAGGCGATCCTGCGCGAAAGCCGCCGGGAGGTCGGCACCCGAGGCGGGCGACATCCCGAGGAGTGAGGCAAGATAGGCCGCAGCCAGGGCTTCGAGCAATGCGTTTGTTCGCATGGTTTTCTCCATCGCTCTTTGGAAGATACGAGGAAAAATAGCACGTCGGCGATTCAATACCAAAGAGTCATCCGGCCGCGATCATGAGGGCGGGGCGCTTCTATAAAGACGCGAACGAGTGATCCTCTGGATGGGAGTCGCGGAAGCGTCAGGGACGACGGGACCCGGCAGCAACGGTTGGGTTGCGAAGCGCGATCAGGCGCAATTCGCCAGATCTTGGTCGTCCTCGTCATCGGCTTCGGAGGCGAACAAATCGTTGTCGAGCGCGATCTGGCGCCCCATCCAGACGATTTTATCCCACTCTTCACCGGAGACTTTCTCGCGCTCGCCGGCGAGTTTGCGAACGAGCTCGAAAAATCCTTGGCGATTCGTCGCCGCGGCGGCGTAATACGTCTCCAGCAGCTTCATTCGCAAGTCCCGCCGATTCGGCTCTCGCTCTATCGCGAGCCTGAGGGCGTCCACGAGACTCGTGCGCCGCTCTTTGAAACCGACGTTTTCGTGCAGCTGGCTGGGCATCTGGACGTGATGTGCCGTCGCGTCGAGATCGAGCAGGTTGTAGTCGAGCTTCGTGGTCTCGGCGGCCGCCGCTTCCAAGGCGATCGTACGATCCACGTCGGTAGCCTTCGAAGCCGCCTGCTCCAGCCCACCCGCAACGCGCATCATCTCGACCGGCATCGTTTCGGCATTCGGATCATCCGCGCAAACCCCGTCAGCGGCGGAGGCGAGCGTGGCCGTTTCGGCGTCATCGCCGTTGCGGCGGCTGTCGTCGAGTCCGCCGCCGCTGGACTCCAGGAGATACGAGGCCTCCAGCGACGCGACATCGATGCTCTCGAGGGCCCGGACGGCGAGCGCGGCTGCCTTTGCTTCGGTCAGCACATTGCGGTGCGGCTCTTCCGGCGTTGCGAGGGCGGTCGGCGTTGCGAGGACGGTCGGCACCGCGAGGACGGTCGGCACCGCGAGAACCGGTTCCACTTCCTCGCGTTCGACAGATTGTGCAACGGCTTCAGGCGCGTCGGATTCAATCATCTCGGAGCGCGCGCGTGCGTTTATGTCGGCGGCCGGGATTGCCGGCGCGGGCGCTGCGCGTCGGCGTCGGCGCCAAGCCTCGGGTGCACCGAAGGCACCCACCAGGAGTGCCAGTGCCGCCGCGATCGGCCAGCCATAGGCTTGCCAGGCGGCGGTCTTCGGTGCGATGTCGGTCGCCGAGGCCGCTTTCTCCTCATGGAGGACGGTCGCCTGTACCCGCACCAGTTGATCACGCTCTCGGTCGAGCAGATCCTGCAGTGCACTCAGTCCTTTTTCCAGCGTCTGAACTCTCCGGCGGAGTGCCGCCTCGGTATCCAGGGAGGGCTCGGCATCGGGGGCCACGCGTTCAGCCGGAACCGCGCTCCCGTCGGATGCCGCAACCGGTGTTGCGACCGCCGGCGCAACGGGCTTGGCCCGGCCTGCAACCTTGGCCGGCCCGCGCCAAGCCTCCATTTGAACCCGAAACTCGCGATGGGCTTCGGCCATGGAAATTGCGGATACATCCGCCGCCGAAGGGATGGTCAATACGGCGCCGCGCCGTAGCCTGTTGATATTGCCCTCGAACGCGTTCGGATTGGCGCGAAATAGCGCAATCATCATTCTCGTGAGCTCGGAATCGCCGCGCGCGCCGACGCGCCGCGCCACTGCCCGTAGCGTCGCTCCGGCGCTCACCTTGACTGTCCTTGGCGAGACTGCCTCGCTGGCTGCCCTCTTCGGACGTGCCGGCTGCGCGACAATCTGGGCCGGCGCTCCGGAACTCGCGACCGCATGCTCGGACGCCACAGGCGGTGCGGCGGCTGCTGTGGTACCGGCGGCCAAGGCGTCGGCGGTTGCAGCCCCGGCGGTTGGGGGTACTTGAGCGATACGGGCAGCCGGCGCGAGGCCCGGTGGGTCGAGCAGAAGGGTGTATTGCCGGATCATCTCACCGCCGTGCCACCGCAGATCGACCAACATGCCAACCAAAGGCTCGCTGAAAGCTTGCGTCGAACGAACGGCTAGGACTGGTTTCCCCCATGAATTGCGTACGATCTTGAGCGTGGCGGTGGACAGGAAGGCGGGGCGTTCGACGCCGAAACGCAGAAAGGTATCGCGATTGGCGATCGTAGCCGTGATCCCCGACAGATCCTCTGCCGTCGCTCCGACGATATCGATCTGGGCGGCAAGCGGCTCATTCAGAGCCGAGTCGACGTGAATCTCGCCCAGCCCGAGCGCGCCGGCTGCGCGGGGCACTGCAAGAGCCACCATCAACATGAGCGCCGTTTTCCCGTGGGCCATTCTCTGCTCCAAGCTAAGGAATCTATGGTAGGCGCCTGAGCCCCGCGAGGGAACGCGACGGACGCCCTCATACGCCAAAACGTCGACGCAGTTCACGGATGTTTTTCCGTGGAGGCCAGTGACATCGCCCGGCGTGTGCGTGTCACCGATTGTAGGGCGGCCCCCTATACGCGGCCGCGACATCAGGCGATTTAATTTGCACGAGCACTAAACGCGTCTCAAAACCGACGGCTCGGCCGCAATCCGCATACCGAAACCTCTAAGCTAACGTCACTAAAAGCCTAGGGGTTTGCCATGGAAGATCTCATCCACGTCATATACATAGGCGCCGCGTCGGCCGATCTCTCCGAGCATGACACGGTGAAGTTTCTCAACGAGGCGCGCAAAGCGAACCGGAGGAATGACATCTCGGGGCTGATGCTCTATGTGGGCGGGTGCCTGATGCTGTTGCTCGAAGGCGAAACGGCCAAGGTCGATGTCGCCAGCAAAGAAATGCTCTCGGATGGGCGCGACATGCGGATGATTCTCCGGGAACCGATTGCGGAACGGGAATTTCCGGAATGGATCATGGGCTTCGAAACGGTCGAGCCGCTCGAAGCCTCCAGGTTGCTCGGCGAACCGCTGGTATTCGACCCCGGCTCGCGTGTCCCTCGCATAGACCCCAACGGCGCCAAGACGCTGCTGTCCATCATCGGCCGGCGCCGGTGGCAATCCGATCGGAGCGGGATGTTTCGAGCGATTCGCCGCGCGGCAAAGTGATGGGCATCATCCATCCGTGCAAAGCGGAGTGTGGACACATGCCGCGGGCAGTCAATGGGAGCTGCGCTCCGCGGTAAATGTCCGGCCGATTTTGTAAAATCGCACCAAGAGAATCGCACCCAGAGTCCCGCATCTCGGTAAAACGTGACTCGGTTATCGCCGATTCGAAGGCGCGGTGACGATGAGTCGATATACAGCGCCATTGAAATACTGCATCGTTTCGCACGCTTCACTGGCCAACAGAGGATTCGGCGGAATGGCGACCCGGAAGAGCGATTATCACTACCTGAGAACGAACATCGAGCAAAGCGAGCCGCGTAAATACCCGTCCCTCGAGGGAGCGATGGCTGCGATGAAGGATCTCCTGCATCTTCAAGTCGGCCGGGGATTCGTCACGACGAGGGAGCCCGACGGCAAGCACACGAGCCGGCATCCCGATGGCAGAGGGGTTCAGTTCTGGGCGGAAGATGCACGGGGCGTCATCGTCAGCTGAATCGATTGTCGCGGGGCCGCCGGCCCAGCATGATAGATGGAAGACGGCGCATCCGCGGGGATTGCAGTCGTCAAGAGGGCGTACGATCGGCTGCTTCCGTGACGGTGGGCGGGTGAGGGATCGGACTGCCGCCGTCCGCGCGCTCTCCGAGCGTCACTCGCAGCAGGTGCGTGCGCGAGTCGTCCGCCAATATCACGTGTATTTCGCGGGGCGGCAGCCGAACGCCGTCCAGTTCGATCCGGGCGACGCCGCGACTGACCCGGTCGGGATTGTCGACCAGGATCTCGTATCTCGCGGAGGCGTATTTGAAGGTGATTTCGAAGCTCGGCCAGTCCGCGGGGATGCACGGCGCGACAAACAGTTTCCCCGCCCGCACCCGAAATCCCAGCATCCATTCGAGACCCGCGCGGTACATCCATCCGGCAGAGCCGGTATACCACGTCCATCCACCGCGCCCGACGTGCGGTGCAACGGAATAGACATCGGCCGCCACCACATAGGGCTCGACCTTGTAGCGCTGCACGTCGGCACGGCTGCTCGTATGACTGATCGGATTGAGAAGCGACATGAGCTTCGCCGCCTCGGTGCCGTGTCCGAGAAGGGTCTCCGCAATCACCGTCCAAGCGGCGGCATGCGTATATTGGCCGCCGTTCTCGCGAATACCGGGCGGGTATCCCTTGATGTATCCGGGATCGTGCTCGGTGCGATCGAAAGGCGGCGCGAAGAGCAACGCCAGGCCGGGGTCGTGCCGGATGAGCCGGCTCACGACGCTGGCCATGGCCCGCGTCGCACGTCCGGGATCGGCGGCGCCGGAAATCACGCTCCAGGATTGGGCGATCGAGTCGATACGGCATTCGCTGCTCGAGACCGAGCCCAGAGGCGTTCCATCGTCGAAGTAACCTCTTCGGTACCAGTCGCCGTCCCACGCCTGCTCGAGAGATTTCTGCAAAGCGGCGGCGTGATCCAACCATCGGGCCGCGCGTGCGGGCTCCCGGCGCGCCTCAGCCACCGCGGCGAACTCGATCAACGTGGCGTAAAGAAACCAGCCGAGCCATACGCTTTCGCCTTTACCCTTCTCCCCGACACGGTTCATGCCGTCGTTCCAGTCCCCGGTCCCGAACAACGGCAGGCCGTGCTCGCCGATTCGCAATGCATGATCGAGAGCTCGAGCGCAGTGCTCGTAGAGCGTCGCTGTCTCGTCCGAGACCCCGGGCATGAAGAACGCGTCGTGTTCGTCCGGCTGCAATGCCCGGCCTTCGAGAAACGGAATGGTCTCCTCGAGTACTGCCGTATCGCCGGTGGTTTCGACGTATCGCTGAACGCAATGGGCGAGCCAGACTACATCGTCGCTGATGCGTGTGCGTACACCCTGGCCGGTTGCGCCCGCGGTGACCGGCGGCAACCACCAGTGCTGCACATCTCCCTCCTTGAATTGCCGGCCGCCGGCGCGCAGCAAATGCTCGCGCGTCAGGTCCGGTCTGGCGACAGTCAGCGCCATGCCATCCTGGAGCTGATCGCGATAGCCGTACGCGCCGCTTGCCTGATAGAACGCGGATCTTGCCCAGATACGGCAGGCGAGAGTCTGATACAGCGACCAGCCGTTGAGGAGGATGTCCAACGACCGATCCGGCGTCTTGACCTGAACCGCACCGAGAACGGCTTCCCAATGGGCGGTGACGGCTCGAAAGACGGCATCGAGATCTGCATTGCGGTAGCGGCTGAGCAATGACCGCGCGCCCGCGGCGTCCTCTGCCTCCCCGAGGAAAGAGACGACTTGTGCCGACTGTCCCGGCTCCAGCGCGATCGATGCCCGCAGCGCGCAGCACGGATCCAGCCCGGCACCCGCTCTTCCGGCCAACGGTATCCGCGAGGTCATGGCGGCCGGCATTTCCAGGGTGCCATGTCGGCCGAGGAATTCTCCGCGGTCCGCGGTCCACTGCGTCTGGCGTCCGGCGAGATCCGCGAATGCCACGCGCGAGCCGAAAGCAGCGTCCCAGGGATTCCGCGCGAACACGGCACCCGTGAGTGTGTCGAGCTCAGTCAACAGAAACGGCGCCGCCGCACCCCGCGACGTGCCCAATACCCATTCGAAGTAAGCCGTGACCGTAAGCCGCCGCGGGCGCTTCGATGTGTTGCGGATCCGCAGGACGGAGATCTTGATGGGAGCATCCATCGGCACGAACATCGAGAGAGTCAGCTCAATGTCGCGTGCGCTCAGCTCGAATCGGCTGTACCCGAATCCGTGCCGTGCTACGTAGGTCGCGCCCGGGTCCCGGATGGGTGCGGCCGTCGGCCCCCAGACCTCGCCGCTCTCCTCGTCGCGAACATACAAGACCTCCCCGGGGCGGTCCGCGACGGGATCGTTCGACCAGGGAGTGATCTGGTGTTCACGGCTATTGAGCGCCCAGGTGAAACCGCTGCCGTCCGCCGCCACCTGAAATCCGAAGCGGGGATTGGCGATCACGTTGATCCAGGGTGCGGGTGTCGATTGCCCAAGGCCAAGGATGGTCACGTATTCGCGGCCGCCCGCGTCGAATCCCCCCAGGCCGTTGAAGAATTCGAGATCGCGGCCTGAGGCTGCGTTCCCCGCCGTCTCGATCTTGGGCGAATTCTCCACGATCGCCGGGTGGGCGGCCACGACGGGCTTGCGGGCTCGATCGAGTTGATCCGCGATTCCTCCGCGCCGGGCAACCAGCACGACCCGCGCAACGGCCGAGAGCAGGTTACGAGTCTGTTCGGAGATGAGATCGGTGCGAAGCACGAACACCGAGCCGCGCGTGACCTGAGTCCCCGACGTTGGCGATTGACTCACGCGGGCCTGGGCTTCCAGCGCGTTTTGCAAGTCCTGAACGTAAGATGCCGCACGGTCGTTGAGGATCACCAGATCCACCGCCAGTCCCTTCATTTTCCAATATTCATGCGCCCTGAGCAGCTGGCGGGCAATGAGGATGTCCTCGACGTCATCGATCTGCAGGAGCACGATCGGAACATCGCCCGAGATTCTCTGAGACCATAGGCCCGCCGGCGGCCCGCTGCCGTCGCGTATCGTCGCGGACGGCGGCCGCATGGAGCCATCGGCATAGATCAGATGACCCGCGAGGCGCTGATAGAGCCCGGCTTCGGCGGAATCGATGCCGAGGTGACGCAGCTGAACCTGCGCTTGAGTCCAGGCAAGGGTAGCCGCGCGCTCGAACGAGTTGCGTTCGTGGTGCTTGTCGAGCAGATCGAGCACGGCTTCTCGCGTCGCCGCGATCCCCGTCCAGAAGGCGATACGTGCGGTCGCACCGGCGCTCACCAGGATTCGATACCGAAGTGCGAACACGGGATCCAGGACGGTTCCCACCGTGCCGGATAGCCGCCGCCCGTCCATCACCGCGAGCGGCGATCTGATTTCGCGTCCACGGCCCAGGAAGCGCGCCCGGTCCGTTTCCCATTCCGGTTCGCCCACCGCCGTGTCCTCGACCACCGCGTGATGCGCCGCCCAGATGTCGGGCTCGCCCGGCGCTCGCTTTCGGCGCGTCGCCAGAAGCGTCCGTCGCTTGGCGACGTACTCGGTTTGCACGAAGAGCTTCGAGAAGGTTTGGTGTGCAGCATCGGCCGCGGGAGGCGCGAGCACGAGTTCCAAGTACGAGGTTACTTCGATCTCGCGGTCTCGATGGCCGGTATTGGCGATCGACAGGCGCCGAACCTCCGCGTCGTCCTCGGGGGATACGAGGATCTCCAGGGTGGTCGTGATCGTCGCGTCCGTGCGGATGAATTCAGCCCGATCCTCGGTAAACGTCACCTGGTAGGTTTGCGGCTCGACGGCGCTCGGCTGATAGCCCGCCGACCATACGGCGCCGCTCACGACATCTCGAAGGAAGATGTAGCTTCCAGAGTCGTCCCGCGTGACATCTTCCCGCCAGCGCGTCACCCCGATGTCTCCCCAGCGGCTATATCCGGATCCCGCGCTGGTGAGCATCACCGAATAGCGCCCGTTCGAGAGCAGATGCGTTTGCGGCAGCGCATCGTGGGGCCCGTGCAAGCGCCGGATCTCGGGGATACGGGCATCCGCGAGCGGCGCGGCCGCCCGCACCTCTTGCGCTCTGGGACGAACCGCCGAGACATCGCGCGGCGCGCGCTCCTGCAGGAGCAACTCCGTGGCCTGGATGGCCGGCTCGGCATGAAATCGCGCGCGCATCTTGCCGTCGAAGATGACGTTGGCGATGGCCACGATGGTCATACCCTGATGATGCGCCATGTAGGCCCGAACGATGGCGACCTTGGCGCCGTCAGGGAGACGCGAGCGCGTGTAGTCGAGCGCTTCGTTGAAGCCGTATCGGCCACGTGCGCCGATGCGGGCGAGTCTTTCGAAATTACGCATGGCGCTTTTGGGATCGACCATGGCGGCCAGCGCCGTGGCGTAGGGAGCGACCACGGCGTTCTCGCTCAACCCGCGCTTCAGCCCCAGCCCCGGGACACCGAAGTTCGAATATTGGTAGGTGAATTCGAGGTCGCGCGCATTGTAGGCCGATTCGGAAATCCCCCACGGAATATCCAGCGTGGCGCCGTATCGAATCTGACGCGCGACGATCAGCCGGCTCGTCTGATCCAGGAGGCTTCCGGCCGGCGCGCGCATGACCAGCGACGGCATGAGGTACTCGAACATGGAGCCTGACCAGGAAATGAGTGCGGCCCCTTTCCCGAGCGGTGTCACCGATCGCCCCAGCCGGAACCAGTGGCGCGCCGGAATATCGTTCTTCGCAATGGCGATGAAACTTGCCAGGCGAGCCTCCGAGGCGAGCAGGTCGTAGCAGTTCGAATCGAGACTGCCGTCGGCGGTGCAGCCGATCGAGAGGAGCCGGCGTTGCCGGTCGAAGAGGAAGCCGAACTCCATCTCGTTGGACAGCCTGCGCGCCGTCGTTTCGATCGCGGCCAAGCCCTCCTTCAGGCTCTTCGACCCTGCCGACGACTGCGCGATGTCGCGGCGAGCGCTTTGCAGGGAGCGTTGCGTCGCTTCGGTCCAGAACAGCAAGTCCGTGCCGGCCTCGTCACCCCATTCTCCGACGAGGGTGCGGACGATGTCGGCCAGGGTCTCGGCGAGCGGAACGAGGTCAGCCAACCGGGTCTCGGCGTCCGTACCGCTGCTTTCGGCGAGCTCCAGCGCCTCGGACAGCGAGGCCATGGCCGCGTCGATCTGATCCGGTGACGTCCCGTGCATTCTGCGGTCGTCTGGAAGTTCACTCCGAGCCGCGCGAGCCAGGTCAAAGGCATCGCGGATCCCGCCGAGGCATTCATTCGAGGTGAGCGGCGAATCGATCCAACCGCGGCATGCGTTCGCGAGCGCGATCAAGTGCCCCGCAAGATTGCCGCTGTCGACGGCGGATACGTATCGGGGTTCCAGAACCCTCAAATCGCGGGTGTCGTACCAGTTGTAGAAATGGCCGCGAAACCGTTCGAGGCGATCCATGGTGGTGAGTGTCGCCTGTACGCGTTCCACGAAGTCGACGGTTCCCAGCCAGCCGAAGTCCCGGGCGCTGACCGCGGATAGGAGGTACAGGCCTAGATTGGTGGGCGAAGTTCGGTGGGCGAGCACCGGGCGGGGGTTGTCCTGGAAATTGTCCGGCGGCAACATGCGATCGTCCGCCGTCACGAAAGTCTCGAAATAGCGCCACGTGCGCCGTGCCACTGATCTCAAGGCTTGTGCATCCCCGGCCGATAGGGCGAGCCGGCCCGCCACCCGAGGCGAGGTGCTGATCCATACCGCGAGGGCGGGCGACAGTGCCCATAAAATCAAGAAGGGTGCCGACAGCCAGCCATTCTCCGGCCGGAAGTGAACGACCAACGCGGCACCGATGGCGGCGGTCAGGACCGCGCCCCCCATGCGGCGATAGGCGCGCGGGAGCGTGTGCCGGAAACTCGACTTCGCCTGTGCGGCGGTCATCCACTGGAGAAGATTTCGCCGGCTGACGAACAAGCGGAACAGCGTGCGCCCGATCGCATCCATCATGGAGGTTGCCTGCGACGCCAGGAACGTGATCAGGAAGACGGTCTGCGTCACGGCGAGCCCTACGTCCTTACGAAGCGCTCGCCAGTGGCTGCGAAATGTGATGCCGGGCCTGGCTGGCAGGATGGCCGTGAACACGGGCAACGCCGCCGGCAACGCGACGGTCGCGCAGATGAACGCGTCCCAGAGCAGAGCGGAACGGGCCGGAAGCAGCCACCCCGCGACCAGCCCGGCGACACCGGCGGGCGCCGACAGCGTGCGCCGCAGGTTGTCCATCATCTTCCAAAGACCGATGAGGGGCAGTGCGCCGCTGCCCCGCACATCGCCCGCCGCATCGCCGCGGCCGAGTATCCACGGCAGCAACTGCCAGTCGCCGCGAGCCCAGCGGTGTTGACGGGCAGCGGCGACATCGTAACGGGACGGAAATTCCTCGACGACTTCGATATCGGACACCAATCCGGCACGAGCGAAGGTTCCCTCGAAAAGATCGTGGCTGAGAAGCGTGCCCTCGGGTACGCGGTCGGCGAGCGCGGCCTCGAAGGCATCCACGTCATAGATGCCTTTGCCGGCGTAAGAGCCCAGCCCGAAAAGATCCTGATAAACGTCGGATACGGCGGCCGCATACGGATCGATGCCGCTCGCGCTTGAGAACACGCGCTGGAAGATCGAGCCTTCGCTGCCGGTCGGCAGAGAAGGGGCAATGCGCGGCTGCAGCACGGCATAGCCCTCCAGCACCCGACCGCTCGGCGAATCGAACCTGGGCCGGTTCAGCGGATGAGCCATCTTCCCTACCAAACGCCGCACCGCGTCGCGCGGCAGCCGGGTATCCGCATCGAGGGTGATGACGTAGCGGACATCGGCCGGGATCGCCGGGCGGCTGCCGCCGGCCGCGAGAAAGGTCGTATCGGCCGCGCCGCGAAGCAGCTGGTTCAGCTCGTGGAGCTTGCCACGCTTGCGCTCCCACCCCATCCAATGTTTCTGGCCGTCGCTCCAGACCCGTCGCCGATGGAGCAGCAGGAAGCGGTCGCCCGCAGGAGCGGGACCGTGCAGACGATTCAGCCGTGCGATGCCCTCCCGCGCGACGTCGAGGAGCGCGGCGTCTCCCGCCGTGTGCTCGGTCGGTGCATCGGTCCAGTCCGAGAGCAAGGCGAAGTGCAGCTCGAGGTCCGGCGAGGCCAGATAGTGGATCTCGAGGCGCTCGATGTGTTCCTGGACGGACGCGGGAGTCGTGAGCAGGGTGGGCACCACGATCATGGTGCGCAGATGCGGCGGGATACCTTCAAGGAGCGCGAGGCCGGGGATGATCGTCGCAGCCATGCCTCGGGTCACGGAGCGGTTGACCAGCGCGACGGCCGCGTCGAGTGAAGGCACCAATCCCAGCAGGGCCAGCAGCGCGAGCCACGGTTCTCCCACTCCCCACGCGTCGAGTGCGATCAGGGGGAGAAGGACGACCATGGCGGTGATCGTAAAGATCGCGGCAACGTAGCCGCCGCGCCTTGCGAACCTTGAAACGGCCCACGGAACTCCATCGGGAAGCTCGATAGCCGACCGCCTTTTCAAAGACGCGCCGGCCGGTGCCGATCAAGTGATAGCCGGGATCGCGCCGTCGTTCCGCATCGCCGGCGTCGACCGCGCCAAACCCGTCGCCGGCCGATAGCGCGGCGCGCGCGATGGCGAGCTCCGTGAGAGTCGAGCCGCGCGAAAGCTGTTCTATGGCGCGGCGATAGAGGTCGCGACTCGCGAAGTCCATGCTTGCGAAGCCGCTCCCCGATCGCAGCACCTCGTCGACCAGACTCACGCTCTCGAAAAACTCCGGCCAGTCCACATCCGAGAGCAATCTCATGCTGGTGATGATGTTGCGGACGGTGACGTTCGATGCGCCCTGCCGCTGATGCTCGGCGTGCACGAGCTCGTCCGCCGTCGTTCCGAGCGAGGTCAGGCGGCCATCGAGCCATCCTCGTGCCGGTGTCGTCTCGGGGTCCTGATCGCGCAGCCGCAGCACCAGCTGGACGACGAAGGCCGGCGGCAAGGAGCCGTCGGCGGTATCGCGGCGCATCAGCGCCTCCGGCTCCGCCGTGTATCCATTCACTCCCAGCAGGCGATCGGCCGTGTCATCGGCGTCCTGACGCGCCGCCCGGCTGCTGACGATGCGGGTGGCGGCACGGCGCAGGTTCTCCACCAGCACGATGCGCAGCGTGATGGCGACAGCCCATAGCTCCCCGATCGTCAGCGGCTGAACACGCTGATAAGCGCGGACGAACAAACGGAGCAAGTCCGGATCGAAGCGGCTGTCGCTGTGCGCGATGACCGCCCACGCCAATCCGAACACGCGAGGAAAGCCGGCGAATGGACCGTCGGCAAGCCTCGGCAATTGACGATAGAAGCCCGGCGGGAGATCCGCGCGAATTTCGCGGATCTGTTCTTCCACCAGGTGATAGTTGTCCAGCAGCCATTCGGCAGCGGGCGTTATCGAACGGCCTTCGTCGACCGCCGCCCCGATGGTCCGGTAGGCGGCGAGCAGAACCGACTCGTTCTCCTTCAAGCGTGCGTTGAGGGAACGGCGCGTCGAACGCTTCAGCGTTACTTCTTGGGCCGCCGCTAGACTCGCAGCGTGCTGCTCCAGGCGTTCACTGCTGAACAGTTCCGCGCGGAGGATCTCGTCGTTGTCCCAAGGGGAGACCGACGACCCGTATCTTGGCATTGTCGCCCGTCCGTCATTGACGAGGCGCTCGGCCCCGAGGGGTGTACATGCCCGAGGGAATGCACATCAGAGACTACGCGTGCGCGATGAAATCGTCGGTACGCTACCGCACGTAGTCCGCGGCGCTGAGGAAGCGCCTGTCCACGATCAAGGCCGGCGCGGCCGGCTGACTGCCCGGCGATTCATCCGGCGACGACCGCCGCGGCTGCGCCGGAAGCCGCAAGGCGATGCTGCTGCTCCGCTCTCACCTGGTCGAGCGTGAGTCCCGTGTTCACCGCGATCACTGCGAGCACGGGATGGTTTGCGTCGCGCGGCAGCTGCGCGCCGTGCAGGCTCTCCCACAAGCGTATGCGCTCCTGAGCCGTGTAACGGTCCGACGATTGCTCGCTCTTCGCCCGGTGCCGTTGCGCTTCCTGTTCGGCCTTGATTTCCGCCGCCCGCTCGCGGCACTCGTTCCGGCTCGCTCCCGCCGTCGGAAGTTGCGGCACGTAAATTCGGGTCCACTCAGCGTTCATGATCTACTCCAGGAGGAGAGGCGCTCGGTGCGCCCTCGACCGGTTCCGTTGAATTTGCCGCCTGCGGCAGCTTCTCTTTCTTGAGCCGCTTCTCGTCATTGCGCTTTTTCTTCAGCTGTTCGCGCAAGTTTTTCTGATGCCGATAATTGACCCGTGCCATTGTCTCTCCGTGATGTCCGCATGCCGGACCGGGGCCGGTGATGGCGGGACGAGCATCCAGTCTACGCCGCTTTCCCGTGGAAGTTCGCGCTATCGCTCGCGGGGTCAATTCGCCATAGCCGAGCGCTCGCGGTATGATTGCGACGTGCGGACGGCGATTTCGTCCAGGCAGGGAATTCGGCCCGAACATAACGTTTGCCAATGTCCCAACTCAAATCCCGCCGGCCCAATATCCTCCTGTTGATGTGCGACCAGCTCGGTGCCGGTGCACTCCCTGCCTACGGTCACCGGATCGTGAAATCGCCGAACATCGACGCACTGGCGGCGCGCGGCAGCGTGTTCGAGAACTGCTACACGAATTTCCCGCTGTGCGCCCCGGCGCGCCTTGCGCTGATGACGGGCAGGCTGTGCTCGAACATCGGCGCCTGGGACAACGCGGCCCTGTTGCCTTCGGATGTGCCGACTTTCGCGCATCACCTGCGGCTGCAAGGCTATCGAACCTGCCTGTCGGGCAAGATGCACTTCATCGGGCCGGAGCAGCTGCACGGCTTCGAGGAACGGCTGACCACCGATATCTGTCCGTCGGACTTCAACTGGACCGCCGACTGGGATGATCCGTGGAGAATCATGGATTGGTTCCACGACATGAAGAACGTCGCGAATGCGGGCATCGCCGAACGCGCATTGCAGCAGGATTTCGACGAGGAAGTGGCGTTCCACGCCTCGCGCAAGATCTTCGACTGGGCCCGGGATCCGGATGATCGCCCATTTTTTATGGTCGCATCCTTCACCCATCCCCACGATCCCTATGTGACGCCGCAGCGATTTTGGGATCTGTACCGCGACCAGGACATCGATATGCCCCGGGTCCCATTCGTCCCGCCGGAGCAGCGGGATCCGCACAGCCGCCGTTTGTGGGAGCAGTACGACCGCGGCGAGATTCCAATCACGTCCCGCGAGGTGATGAAAGCGCGACACGCCTATTACGGCAGTATCTCTTACGTGGATGAGCTGATCGGCCAGGTGCTCGAGGCGGTGAAGCGCGCCAAGCGCCTGGACGATACGGTGGTGATCCTATGCACCGATCACGGCGACATGCTCGGGGAGCGCGGGCTCTGGTACAAAATGAGCTTCTACGATGCATCGTCCCACATACCTCTCATCATGGCCGGCCCCGGAATCCCGCGCGGACGGCGCGTGCAATCGAACTGCAGCCTGATCGACGTGCTGCCGACCCTGGTGGAGCTCGCCTCGGGAAGAGCCTGGACCGGCGATCCCGAGCCGGTCGACGGGGCGAGCCTGCTGCCATTGCTGGCGTCCGAAGACGGCGGCCGGGTCGCGATGAGCGAACTGTATTCGGAGGGCGTGGCCGCTCCGTACGTCATGCTTCGACGAGGGCCGTACAAATTCAACTACGTGGAACACGATCCCCCTCAGCTGTTCGACATGTCTCGCGACCCGGACGAGCTCCACGATCTCGCCGCGGATCCACGTCATGCGGCGCTCGCCGCGGATCTCAAAGCGGAGGTTCTCCGGCGATGGGACATGCCGCGTCTGCACCGCGAGATATTGAGCAGCCAGCGGCGCCGGCGATTCATCTATCGCGCCCTGACGACGGGTACTCGATCGGCCTGGGACTTCCAGCCGTGGGAAGACGCGTCCCGGCGATACTATCGCGGTACGAAGTCGTATCACGAGGCCGAGCAGCGAGATCTTCTTCGCCCTTGAGGAGATTCTTCTCCGCGTTGCTGGCGGTCCTCTCGTGCATCTCCGGCACGGCCCGCGGGCTGGTGCCCGGCGGGTCGGCATCCGCCGCCGACCCGCCGAGCTGCGCGGTCGTGCGCATGAGCACGCCCGGCTGGAGCGATCTCGAAGTGACCAACGACATTGCCTCGCTCCTGCTCAAGGCGCTCGGATATCAACAGCACGTGGACACGCTGTCGGTCGCCATCACCTACCGCGCTCTCGCGAACGCCCAGCTGGATGTGTTTCTCGGCGACTGGACCCCGGCCCACGATCCGTTCACCGGCCCACTGCTCGCGTCCAAGAAAATCGAGAGGCTGAACCGGAATTTGACGGGTGCGAAGTACACCCTGGTCGTGCCGGACTACGTCGCCGCCGCCGGGGTGAGGAGCTTCGCGGATCTCGCCGCGCACGGCGACCGGTTCGGCTATCAGATCTACGGCATCGACGCGGGATCGCCCGGCAACGAGCGCATCGAGGCCGCCGTCGCCGGGGAGGGCCTCTCAGGCTGGAACGTGGTGTCCTCGTCCGAGCAGGGCATGCTGGCGCAGGCGTCGCGTGACATTTCACGCAAGCGCTGGATCGTGTTTCTGGGGTGGGAGCCGCACCCCATGAACTTGATGTTCAAGCTGGTGTACTTGTCGGGCGGCGATGCCTATTTCGGTCCCGATTTCGGCGGGGGACAGGTGTACACGCTGGCGCGGGCGGGATTCGCAGAGAGCTGCCCCAACGCGGCGCGGCTCTTTCGCCAGATGAGCTTCACCTTGGCGATCGAGGACGCGATCATGGCGGCGAGCGAATCCGGCAATCCCTCCGGGCTGGAAGCGTCGAAGGCCTACCTCGAGTCGCATCTCGAGCTTCTCGGGCCCTGGCTCGACGGGGTGAGGACGCTCGACGGGCGGCCGGGCGAGGCGGCGGTCAAGGCGTTTCTCGCAGCGCCCGGCTGAATCGTCGCCGCGGGCCGCATCGCCGCGGGCTGTCCCCTTCCCGCAATGGGCGGGTAGTTCAGCGCAACGCCTCGCGGATGCCTTTGACCACGCCGGGGTCCTTGGCTGCATAGCCCGGCAGGTCTCCGACCGCCGCGGCAAACTCCGCGCTGCGCATGACGCTGAGGAGCCGCTGTACCGACTCGTTTTCGAGCGTGTGCTTGCGGCAGACGAAGAAGTAGTCCTCGGTCACCAGCCGCACGAAATCCAGATCGAATTGCCGCGCGGCGGCTTCGACGCCGAAGCTCGCATCGGCCATGCCGCTCGCGACGTAGGCGGCGACCGCGGCGTGCGTGAATTCGACGTGCTCATAGCCGCGGATGCGCGAGGCATCGAGCCCTTGCTGTTTCAGCAGCCCGTCGAGCAGGCGGCGCGTGCCCGAATCCGGGTCACGGTTCACGAACCGCACCTCGCCGCCGACCAACCGTTCGAGCGAGCCGATGTCGAGGGGGTTGCCGCGCTTCACCATCAGTCCCATCTCACGGGTGACGAGGCCGACAACGCGGTGCTCGCCCTCGACCAGCCATGGTCTAGCGTCCGCTACGAAGCTGCCGCGCAGCTCTCCGATCGGCAGATGCACGCCGGCGAGATCGCATGCACCCCGCGCGAGCGAAACCAGCGAGTTCTGGCTGCTGACGTAACGCAGGTCGATGCCGAGCTGCGGCTCGAGCGAGGAGAGGAGCTCGCGGAGCTTGGAGACGGCAAATCCGTGGCTCGCGTGAATGCGCACGACCTTCGCACGCTGCGGCAATACCTCGTTGATCTCCGTCTCGAGCTCCTGCGCCAGATTTTGAAGCTGCGGATTGAGCCGCGCCTGCAGGCGCTGGCCGGCCCACACCAGCTTCTCGCCCAAGGGAGTGAGCCGCGTGCCGCGTCCCTGATGCCGATCGACCAGCGGCGCGCCGAAGAACGCCGCCCATTTTTCGATCAGGTTCCAACAATGCCGGTAGGACATGTCCGCGCGGATCGCGGCACGAGTGATTTTCCCGCTGGCCCGAATTTCGTTGAGGAAGTCCAGCATCACCAGAGTCGTGCGCCCATCGTCCTCGCGGCGAAATCGCCAGACGGGCTCGATTTCGATGCGGATCAGTCCGGGTTCCCCTTCGGGATTGATCGCCATGGCTTTTTCACCTTGTAATATGCTGGTATGTGCATATATACCACACATGAGATCGGCTCTCCAGGACATATTCCCAGCGAAATAACGCGGGAATAAGCTATGCCCATCGAATCAGCAGGGCGGTAACATATGATGTTAGATACATATCTAGATACCTCCGCGACGGTCCCTGAAACGCAACCGGCCGAGCGCGAGCAGATGCTCATTCACGGGGTACGCCGGCCGGCCGAGTCGGGCCGTTACTTCGAAACCGTCGATCCCGCCACCGAGAGGGTGATTGCGCGGGTCGCCGAGGGCGACGCGGCCGACATCGACGCGGCCGTCGCGTCGGCCCGCGATGCGCTGGAAGGCGAGTGGGGTCACATGAAAGCCTCCGACCGGGGACGGCTGCTCCTGAAGTGGGCCGACCTCATTCGCGACCGTCAGGAGGCGCTCATCGAGCTCGAGAGCCTCGATTCGGGCAAGCCCGTCTCGGCCATCCGGCGGCAGGACTTGCCGGCGGTTCTCGACACGTTGACCTATTACGCCGGCTGGGCGGACAAGATCAACGGTCACGTGATTCCGGCGCGCACCGACGCGTTGACTTACACCCTGCGCGAGCCCGTCGGCGTCGTGGGGGCGATCGTACCGTGGAATTTTCCGCTCATGATCGGCATGTGGAAGATCGCGCCGGCCCTCGCCTGCGGCTGCACGGTGGTCTTGAAGCCTGCGGAGCTGACCTCGCTCACGGCGCTCGAGCTCGGCGAACTGGCGCTGGCTGCCGGCATTCCGCCGGGCGTTCTGAACGTGGTGCCCGGATTCGGAAAAACCGCCGGTGCGGCGCTGGTCGAGCACTCCGGCGTGGACAAGGTAACCTTTACCGGCTCTCCCGCGGTCGGACGCCAGATCCTGCGCGCCGCCGCCGGCAATCTCAAGCGCGTAACGCTGGAACTCGGCGGCAAATCCGCCAACATCATCTTCCCCGGAGCGGACCTCGATGCGGCCGTCAAGGCGGCGGCGTCCGGGATCTTCTTCAACTCGGGTCAGGTGTGCTCGGCCGGGTCGCGCATCCTGGTGCACGACTCGATTCACGACGAGGTCGTCGAGCGGCTCGTCGCGCGCGCGAGTGCCATCCGGCTCGGCGATCCCCGCGACAAGGCGACCGCCATGGGTCCCTTGGTGTCGGCCGTTCAGATGCACCGCGTGCTCGAATACGTCGATATCGGCAAGCGCGAGGGCGCGGAACTCGCGGCCGGCGGCGCTCGCGTCGGCGGCACCGGGTTCTACGTCGCCCCGACGGTGTTCGCGAACGTCGAGCATTCCATGCGCATATCGCAGGAGGAGATTTTTGGGCCGGTGGCCTCGGTGATTCGCTTCAAGGACGACGAGGACGCCCTGCGCATCGCCAACGGCACCAAGTACAGCCTGGCTGCCGGCGTATGGAGCGAGGACATCGGCCGCATCCACCGCTTCATCCGGCGCCTGAAGGCGGGAACCGTGTGGGCCAATACCTACGGCCCGACCGATGTGCGGTTGCCGTGGGGCGGTGCGCGCGATTCGGGTTTTGGGCGCGAGCACGGCGAAGCGGCGATCGAGAACTTCACCGAGCCCAAGTCGGTGTGGATCAACACCGGCCGATAAACGCGTCCCGGTTGGCTTGACGCGGGCCGCTGAGATATAAGTGGCTCCCGTCATTTGCCACCCGGGATGCTCAGTTTGAGACGGCGTACTTTCTTGCACATGGCCGGGGCGGCGTCTCTGGCCGGTTCCATGGTCGAAGCACGGTGGGCGCGGGCCGCCGCGGCGCCCGAGTCGCCCGGGGATCTCTCGGCCCTCGCGGCGCAGATGGCGCGCGGCCGGCTCACCTCGCAGAGCTTGACTCGCCGCTACCTGGATCGCATCCAGGCGCTGGATCGCCGCGGGCCCTGCCTTCGCGCGGTGATCGAGATCAATCCGCATGCGCTCGACATCGCCGCGGCGCTCGACCGGGAGCGCGCAGTGCAGGGCGTTCGCGGTCCGCTGCACGGCGTTCCGATTCTCATCAAGGACAACATCGAGACCGCGGACCGGATGATGACCACCGCGGGCTCCCTCGCGCTCGAGTGCTGGTATGCGCCCGAGGATGCCCCGCTGGTCGCGCGCTTGCGGGCCGCCGGCGCCGTCATTCTCGGCAAGACCAATCTGAGCGAGTGGGCGAATTTCCGGTCGACGCACTCGAGCAGCGGGTGGAGCGCGCGCGGGGGCCAGACGCGCAACCCCCACGCGCTCGATCGCACGCCATCCGGGTCGAGCTCCGGTTCGGCCGTCGCGGTGGCGGCGGGGCTCGCCGCGGCGGCGATCGGATCGGAGACCGACGGGTCGATCGTGAGTCCCGCCTCGATCAACGGTATCGTGGGGTTCAAGCCGACGGTCGGGCTCGTCAGCCGCCGCGGCATCGTGCCCATCTCGCACAGCCAGGACACGGCCGGTCCCCTGGCGAGATGCGTCGGCGACGCTGCGATGTTGCTCGGAGCGATGTCCGGGGCGGACCCCGCCGATGCGGCGAGCGCCGCGGCGGGCGATCGTTTTCTCGCCGATTACCGCCCGTATCTGAATCCCGACGGACTCCGCGGCGCGAGGCTCGGAATCGCGCGCAAGTTCTTCGGCGAGAACGAAACGATGAACGCGTTTCTCGATACATGCGTTGCCACGCTCGCCCGGGCGGGCGCGATCGTCGTCGACCCGGCGGATCTGCCCCGGCACGGCGATTGGGAGGCACCGGAGCTCGAGGTGCTGCTCTACGAGTTCAAGGCCGACTTGAACGCCTACCTCGCCCGTCTGCCGGCGAGTTTCCCGGTTCGATCGCTGGAAGCCTTGATCCGTTTCAACGAGGCGAAGGCGCCGCGCGAGCTCCAGTTGTTCGGACAGGAGCTGCTGAGGCGATCGCAGGCCAAAGGGGAGTTGAGCGAGGAGGCCTACCGCAAGGCGCGGGAGACCTGTCTCGCCGCGACGCGCGCCGAGGGCATCGATGCGGTCGTCGCCGAGCACCGGCTCGATGCGATGGTCACGCTGACTTCGGGCCCCGCCTGGCTGATCGATCACGTGAACGGTGATTCCGACACCGGCGGGTGCTCCTCACCCGCGGCCGTCGCCGGCTACCCGCACATCACGGTTCCCGCGGGCCTGCATCGGGGACTGCCGGTCGGACTGTCGTTCTTCGGTCCCGCGTTCAGCGAGGCGACGCTCGTCCGGCTGGCGTCGGGCTTCGAGCATACCGCCTCGGCCCGGCCGGTCCCGGCGTTTCGCCCGAGCGTGTGAATGTCCCGCGCCCGAGGTAATGAGGGAACTTCCTATTCGAGATCCGGATAGGGGCCCTTGCCCCCCTCGGCAATGAAGCGATCGATGCGTGCGGTCAGCACCGGCAGCGGCACCGAGCCGAGCTCGAGCACCGCGTCGTGAAAGGCGCGGATGTTGAAGCGCTCGCCCAACGCCTTCTCGGCTTTGCGGCGCCCCGCCAGAATCGCATTCTCTCCGAGGTAGTACGAGAGAGCCTGCGCGGGCCAGGCGATGTAGCGGTCGACCTCCGTTTGAATCTCATGCTCCGGAAGCGCCGTATATTCGCGTAGGTAATCGATGGCGCGGTCGCGGCTCCACCCCTGTGCGTGGATGCCGGTATCGATCACCAGGCGCGCGGCGCGCCAGATCTGATAGTTGAGCATCCCGAAGCGATCGTACGGCGTTTCGTACATGCCCATTTCCTGGCCCAGCCATTCGCAATAGAGCGCCCAGCCCTCGCCGTAAGCGGACAGATACGTGTGCTGGCGAAATTCGGGCTGCTGTTTGTGCTCGAGCGCCAGCGGGATCTGGAAGGCGTGCCCGGGCGCGGATTCGTGCAGCGTGAGCGCGGTGAGATTGTAGAGCGGGCGGCTCGGAAGATTATAGGTGTTCAAGAGGAACAGTCCCGGGCCGCCGCGGCCGGCCGTATAGAACGGCGCGATATCGTCGGGCACCGGCTCGATCGCGAAGCGGGCGCGCGGCAGAAGGCCGAAGTATTGCGAGGCCTTGCCGTCGAACTTCTTGGCGATCCACGCAGCGCGCATCAGGAGATCTTGCGCGGAATAAGCCTGGAACTGGGCGTCGGCCCGCAGGAAGACCAGAAAGGCGGGGAAATCGCCCTTGAACCCCGTCTGGTTCATGATGTCGAGCATTTCGCCGTGCAGCCGGGCGACCTCCGATTCGCCGAGCGCGTGGATGGCCTCCGGAGTCATGTCGAGAGTGGTGTACTCGCGGATCTTCGCGCGGTAGTACTCCCTGCCGTCGGGAAGGTCGTAGGCGGCGAGCGTGGTGCGCATGCCGGGCAGGTACTCGTTGCGCATGAACGCCAGCAACTCCCGGTAGGCGGGCTGCACCGAGTCGCGAATCACGGCCACCGCCTGCGCCCGGAGCGGCTCCGCGTCCGCGATTCCCGGCATGTCCTTGAACGGCGTATAGAAGAGACTCTTTTCCGGAGCCGCCTCGGTGACGGCGGTGATCGAGGCATCACGCCCCTGCATGGTCACCTGCGGCGGCGTGAATCCGCGCTTCAGGCCGCGCCGCATCTCCTCCATCTCCTCCCGGAAGTAGCGCGGGATGTCGCGCATCTGCGCGATCCAATTGCGGTAATCCTGGGCATTGCGGAACGGACGGCGCGCCGTGTAGCCCAAGTCCGTCCAGAACGTCGTATCGGAATTCGCGGGCATTTCATAGTCGCGAAATTTCTGGTTCGCGAGCAGCGTCTCGATTTGCGGCCGGTAGACATCGTAGTTGAGCCGCTCGGGCGCCGAGAGCTCGTCGCGCGGGATGGAATCGAGCTTCGCAAGCGTTTCCTGCCACATCCGAAGGCGCGTTTGTTGCGTATCGGCATCGACCTTGGGCAGATGATCCTGAACGGGCTTTTGAGAGTCCTCGTCATCGGGAAACTGCTCCTGCCGCCATTTCCACTCGGCGGTGTAGATGGCCGCCAAACGCGCATCCGCCGTTTCTTTCTTCGGGTTGCAGGATGCGAGAGTCATGAACGAGGCGGCCAACGCGGCCGTGGCGGCGAGGCGAAGAGCAGGCGAGGGCATGCGCGAATTTCCATTGGGTGAAGACGGTGGCTTCGATCGGCTATTTAACCCTCTCCCGATCGACAGCCGCAACGGGTATCCGCGGTGTGCCGGGCTCACGCCTTGCCGGAGCGCCGATGACCGTATACGATCTACGATCTGAAGCGGCAACCTTCGAGCGAGGCTCCCCATGTCCACCGCACTACCCTGTGATTGGAGCGGCGTGTACCCCGCCGCCACGACTCAATTCGATTCCGATCTGGAAGTGGATCTGCCGGCCACCCAGCGGGTGCAGAAGGCGCTCCTGCAGGACGGCGTACACGGCCTGGTGCTGATGGGCACCGTCGGCGAGGGCAACTCGCTCAGCGCCGCGGAGAAGCGCACCGTGCTCAAGGGGGCGGTCGAAGTGGCCGAGGGCAGGGTGCCCGTGATCGCGGGCGTGTCGGAGTTGACCACCGCCGCGGCCGTCGCCTTCGCCCAGGACGCCGAGCGTCAGGGCGCGGCGGGGCTCATGCTTCTGCCCGCCATGGTGTACGTGCCGACGCCGGCGGAGCTGGAATACCATTTTCGAACCGTCGCGGCGGCCACGGGACTCCCCATCATGCTCTACAACAATCCGCCCTCGTATCGGGTCAACATCGACATCGGTACGCTGTCGCGACTCGCGGAGGTCCCCAATATCGTGGCGATCAAGGAATCTTCGCCCGATCCGCGGCGCTTCACCGATCTCTTCAATGCGTTCGGCGATCGATATGTGCTGTTCGCAGGTCTCGACGATGTGGTGTTCGAGGCGCTGGCGCTCGGCGCGAGGGGCTGGGTGTCGGGCCTCACCAACGCATTCCCCGAGGAGTCGATCGAGTTGTACCGCGCCCTCATGGAGGGCGATCTCGCCCGCGCCCGCGCGATCTATCGATGGTTCATGCCGCTCCTGCACCTGGATGCGGAACATGATCTGGTGCAATCCATCAAGCTGGCCGAGCAACTGCTCGGCCGGGGCACGGAGCGGGTGCGCCCGCCGAGGTTGCCGCTCGCGGGCGAGCGCCGCGCCGAGGTGATTTCCATGGTCGAGCGAGCCCGCGATACGCGCGAGCATATCGGCCGCCCCGGATAGATCGAGAACGGCTCTGCGCGTCATCGATTCCCATACCGGGGGCGAGCCCACTCGCCTCGTGATCGGCGGCGGCCCCGAGCTGGGCTCGGGTCCGCTCGCCGAACGGCGGGAGCGGTTTCGCGACCGCTTCGACCGGTATCGCTCCGCGATCGTGAACGAGCCGCGCGGATCGGACGCGCTGGTCGGAGCGCTGCTCGTCGAGGCGCACCGCCCCGACTGCGATTTCGGCGTGATCTTCTTCAACAACGTGGGTTTTCTCGGCATGTGCGGTCACGGAACGATCGGCGTGATCGAGTCATTGCGTTTCAGCGGCCGTCTCGGAGCCGGATCCGTCAGGATCGACACACCGGTCGGCCCCGTGCAGGCGCATCTCGGAGAGGACGGCACCGTCAGCCTCGACAACGTCACGAGCTACCGGGCGGCGCGAGGAGTCGCGGTGGAGGTTCCCGGAGCGGGGCGGATCGTGGGGGACGTCGCTTGGGGAGGGAACTGGTTTTTTCTGGTCTCCGACCATGGACGAATCATCGACCTCGCACACGTCGAGCCGCTGACCGAATTCAGCCGGCGGGTGCGCGCCGCCATCAATGCCGGCGGCCATCCGGAGGTAGACCACGTCGAGCTCTTCGGTCCCGCAAGCTCCACCGGGGCGCACAGCAGGAATTTCGTGCTGTGCCCCGGCAAGGCGTATGACCGTTCCCCCTGCGGAACCGGTACGAGCGCGAAGCTCGCCTGCCTCGCGGCCGACGGCAAGCTCGAGGAAGGCGGCGAGTGGATTCAGGAGAGCCTGATCGGGAGCACGTTCTCGGGCCGCTACCGCTGGAGCGATCGGACCAAGGGGGAGATCGTTCCCACCATCACCGGCCGGGCGCACGTCACCGGCGAGGGGTCCCTTCACATCGATTCGAACGACCCCTTCGGCTGGGGAATCAAAGCTTGAACGAGCCGCTGATCCAGTCGATGACCAGCCAGCTCATCGTGCGCATGCGCGACCGGATCCTCGCGGGTACTTACGCTCCCGGCGCGGCATTGCGGCAGGACGTGCTCGCCTCCGAGTTCGGCACCAGCAAGATTCCGGTGCGCGAGGCGCTGGTACAACTCAAGTCCGAGGGGCTGGTCGATATCTTTCCCAACCGCGGATTTCAGGTGCGCCCGCTGTGCGCGACGGAGCTCGACGAGGTATTCGATCTGAGATTGCGGATCGAACCGGCGGCGGTCGCGCAGGGCGCACGGCTGGCCTCGGAGGCGGACCGTGCCTCGGCTCACAGCGCACTCGCCGATCTCAACGAGGCGCTGGCGCGAGGCGAGTTCTCCGCGTCCGGCCGTCTCAACCGGGAATTTCATCTGACCCTCGTCGTGCCCCGCGTGCAGCCGGTCGCGGCGGAAATCCTCGCGCGGCTGCATACGCTGGCGCAACGCTACGTGCAGGCCCATTTGCGCCCGGAAGGGCGCGTCAAGCGCGCCGCGCGGGAACACGCGGCGCTCATCAAGGCGTGGCGCGCGGGGAAATTCACGCAAGTCCGCACGCTGGTTCATGCGCACATCGCCTCGACGCACTCGGATCTCTCCGGCTCCGCTAGCGGCGGCCCTGCCGGCGCCGGCCCGCGCGGTGACGCGGTCCCAGATTCCCGCGTACGCCGTCCCACCAGCCGTGCGCCACGGCGCCGATCTTGCTGAGCTTGCGATCCTCGTAGAGGACGATGCGCTTGCAGGTGCGCACCCGGCGCCCGAAGCTCTTGAACGCCCAAGTCCCCCAGCGGAATCCTCCGTACTCCTTGAGCATGACGGTGTCGTTGCGCGCCATGTAGTAGCGCCTGTCGGCCGAGTGGTTGCTGGTCCATTTGCCGATCCCCAAGATCGCATGATGCGTCGAGGCGCCGATCGCGTGCGACATCAGAGGCTTTCGCGTCTTGACCACCCGGTAGCCCAGGGCTCTCGCCCGAAAGCAATACTCGCTGTCCACGTGGTCGATGAAGAACTCATCGCGAAACGGGCCGATGCGATCGAACGTCGCCAGGCGCAGAAGGGAGCCCGAGGTGATCACGGACTCGACTTCCTCCCAGGGCACCCCGAGCGGGTTGGACAGCTCCGTCTCCGGCTTGTGGACGTTGCGGAAACCCGCGCCGAGCACGGCCAATCGCGCGGGCTCCGGGAAAGAGGCATGCGCCGCGATCAGCTCCTTCACCATCCCCGCATCGAGCTCGCTGTCCTGATCGAGGAGCAGCACCCACTCGTATCCGAGCAGGCGGGCCCGCCGAATTCCGATATTGAGCGCCCGCGCAACGCCGACGTTCTCTCCGTTCAGCTCGAGCGAGACTCCCGGCTCGCGGGATAGTTCCGCCAGCATCCGAAGAGCGGCCTCTTCCGAGCCGTTGTCCACGATGACGAGCGCACCGACCTCGCCCATGATGCGGTTTACTCTGGCGGGAAAATCGGGGTCCGGATGAAAGCTGACCACCACGGCGCAGATTTCTTTGCCGCTCATCGCATGCTCGGGCACTTTGTCCTGCACGACCGCTCGCCGCTCCTCGTCCCCGGGCTGAATTACACGCATAATAGCTGCCCCGAGGAGACCCCATGACAACAACCAATCAGCCGCGCGTCAGCGGCACGCGCCTTTGGTCTCGCCTGATGGAGATGGCAGAAATCGGAGCGACGCCCCATGGAGGCTGCAATCGTCAGGCACTGACCGACGGTGACCTGGAAGGGCGGAACCTGTTCGGCGGCTGGGCGGCGGCGGCGGGCTGCACGGTGCGAGTCGACGCCATCGGCAACCTGTTCATCCGCCGTCCGGGGCGGGACGACTCCCTGCCCGTGGTGATGACCGGAAGTCATCTCGACACCCAGCCGACGGGCGGGAAGTTCGACGGCGTCTACGGCGTGCTCGCGGGACTCGAGGTCATCGAATCCCTCAACGATCGGGCGATCGTAACCCGTCACCCGATCGAAGTCGCCGTGTGGTGCAACGAGGAAGGCTGCCGCTTTCCCGCTGCCATGATGGGATCGGCGGTATGGTCCGGGCGGATGCCGCTGGCAAGCGCCTATGCGCTCACCGATCGCTCCGGACGCAGCGTCCGCCAGGAGCTCGAGCGGCTGGGCGTGGACCTCTCCCCGCCGATTTCCCGTCAGCCGGTGAAGGCGGCCTTCGAGGTGCACATCGAACAGGGGCCGGTGCTGGAGCAGCGCTCGAAAGCCATCGGTGTGGTGACGGGGGTTCAGCACATGAGCCGGCACGAGGTCATCGTGATCGGGCAGGAGGCCCACGCGGGACCGACGCCGATGGACATGCGCAAGGATCCCATCCGCGTGCTGGCCGAGGTGCTGCCCGCGATGTACGCGACGGCCGCGCGGCACGGCAAAGATGCGCGCCTCACGGTCGGCATCATCGAAACCTCCCCGGGCTCTCCCAATACCGTGCCGGGCCGATTGCGATTCACCGTCGACCTGCGTCACCCCGACGGCGCGCAGTACCGCTCGTTGCGGACCGAGATCGACGAGGTGGTTCGCGCCGCCCTCGAGCGCCAGGCGCTCGAGGGGAGCATCCGATGCGTTTGGGAGGCGCCGGGCGTCGTGTTCGACCCTGCCTGCATCGCCGCCGTGAAAAGCGCCGCCGCCGCGCTCGATTGCGATGCCATGGAGATCGTCAGCGGCGCGGGTCACGACTCCTGCAACACCGCATCGGTCGTGCCCACCTCGATGATCTTCGTTCCCTGCGCGGGCGGCTTGAGCCACAACGAAGCCGAGAGCGCCGCGCCGGCGCACCTCGAGACCGGGGCCAACGTACTCATGCACGCGATGCTGTCGTTGGCGAATTGAATTAGAGGAGTGATCTCATGGATCTCGAACTGCGCGACAAAGTGGCGTTGGTAACCGGCAGCACCGCCGGCATCGGACATGCGATCGCGGCCGCGCTCGCGCGCGAAGGGGCGCGTGTGATCGTCAACGGCCGCACCGCCGAGGCGGTCGATGGTGCAGTCGCGGCGATCCGGGCCTCGACCGGCGGGACGCTGATGGGATTTGCAGGCGACTCGAGCGCGGCATCGGTCGCAGAGGATCTGATCCGCCGATATCCCGCCGTGGACGTTCTGGTGAACAATCTCGGAATCTACGAAGTGAAGACCTTCGAGGAGATCACCGACGCCGACTGGCGGCGGATCTTCGAAGTGAATGTGTTCTCCGGGGCGCGGCTTGCGCGCCTCTACCTGCCGTACATGCGCGGCCGCCGATGGGGGAGGATCATTTTCATCTCGAGCGAGAGCGCTTATCAGATCCCGGCGGAGATGATCCACTACGGCGTGACCAAGGCGGCGCAGATTGCCGTGTCCCGCGGCCTCGCGGAGATAACGGCCGGATCGGGCATCACGGTGAACACGGTGCTGCCGGGCCCGACGCGATCGCGGGGGGTCGAGGAGTTCGTGGGCCAGATGGCCGCTGCGTCCGGGAAGACGCCGCAAGCCGTCGAGAAGGAGTTCTTCGAGACCGCCCGGCCGACCTCGCTCATCAAACGGTTCGCCACCCCCGAGGAAGTGGCCTCCCTGGTGGCCTACGTGGCCAGCCCCCTCTCGTCGGCCACGACCGGGGCCGCGCTGAGGGTGGACGGGGGCGTGGTCAAGGGCGCCTTTTAAAATCCGTGATCAGTGTACTTAACCTAACGATGCAAGGCCCCTAATCTCCGGGGCATGAGAGCTGCGTTCGAGCCGGCAGATGCTGCATTGCACGATGAAGGGATCCCCGTCGACGAGGCGGAACGCCTGGTATCCCTGCATCGGCTCGGTCTTTTGGAGACGCTTCCCTCCCAGGCCTTCGACGGGGTGACCCGGCTGGCGGCTGCGGCGCTCAAGGTACCCATGGTGCTGGTATCGCTGGTCGACCAGAATCGGCTCTGGTTCAAGTCGCGCGTCGGCCTGGCGCTGCGCGAGTGCCCCCGCACCGGCTCGTTCTGTGCCCAAGCCGTCCTGCAGCGTCAAACCTTGACGGTTCGCAACGCGCCGGCCGATCCGCGCTTCTCGGATCACCCGCTGGTAACCGGCCAGTCCCGGGTACGCTCGTATCTGGGTATTCCCCTGTATACCCGCGACCGCCAACCCGTCGGCACGCTGTGCGCCATGGATACGGAGGCGCGCGATTTCGGCGAAGTCGAGCTCGTGGTGCTGTCGGAGTTCGCGAAGATCGCCGAGGAGCTTCTGGCCTCGCAGGAAATTGCGTCCAAGTCGGACGGCGTGCTCCAGTACGCGATGGAGCGTGAAAAGCTGTTCCGCGAGACCTTCGAGCAGGCGGCGGTCGGCATCGTGCACACCTCGCTCCACGGCGCGATCCTGAGGATCAATCAGCGCGCTTGCAGCCTGCTCGGATACAGTCCATCCGAGTTGCGCGAGCTGTCCTTCCGCCATCTCACCCATCCCGACGACTTCCCGGGCAACGTCAACGAATTCAGGCGCGCCCTGGCGGGCGAGATCGACAGCTACCGGCTGGAGCAGCGGCTGCGCTGCAAGGACCAACGATATCTGTGGGCCGCCGTGTCGGTGACCTTGAAGCGCACCGCGTCGCGGCAGCCGGATTACAGCATCGTCGTCATCGACGATCTGTCCGCCCAGAAACAGGCGCAGTCCGACGCCGCGAGAGCCCGCGATGCCGCGCAGGACAAACTGGCGCAGCAATCGGTCAAGCTCAAGGAAGCCACCGAGGCCGCGGAACTGCAGGGTTTGCGGGCGATGGAGACAAACGAGGCGCTGCGCCAGGCGCAATCGAGCCTGAACGACACGCGAGGCGTGCTCGAGGACTCCCAGCGTACGCTGCGTTCGACGCAGGAAGCTGCTCGACGCAGGACGCCCGATGCAGGAGAGTCTGCGCTCGGCGCAGGAGAACCTGCACTCGACCCAGGAAACGCTGCAATCGACCCAGGAGGCCCTGCACTCGACCCAACAGGCGTTGCTGGACGCCCAGGCTTTGCAGCGCGAGGCTCAGGCCGCGCTCCAATCGGCCAACACCAAGCTCGCGGCCGAAAGCGCGACGGACGCGCTCACGGTCCTGCCGAATCGGCGCACGTTCAGCCGCCGCAGCGAGCAGGCTGCGCAGGCTCTCAAGCATTCCAAGAAACCCTACGGCCTCATTCTTCTGGATCTGGACGATCTGAAGCAGATCAATGATGAATATGGCCACGACGTGGGCGATGAGGTGCTGCGCACCCTCGGCAATATCCTGAACTCCCAGCTGCGCAATTCCTCCGACATGGCGGCACGGCTGGGTGGGGATGAATTCGCGGTTCTGTGCTTCGGCGACATCAACGAGCAGACGCTGCACGATGTGGCGGAACGGATTCACGTACAAATCGGCAAGGAGCCGCTGGCGACGCCGAAAGGCCTGCTGCGTTTCCACGGCAGCTTCGGACTGGCGCTGTGCATGCCCGACGATCCTGACTGGAAGACTCTCTACGGCAGGGCCGATGCGGCGTTGCGGGAGGCGAAGGCCGCCGGCAAGGATCGAATTTCCTTCGGGCGTTCGCAATCGAAAAGCGCCACCGCGCGTCTGCGGGCGCTATCAGTCCCGCTCGCCGGGCCCCCGGCCTAAGGCCGCCACCGTCTCGCGCTCAAGCAGGCTCAATATCCTGGAGGATCGCCGTCGTTCCTGCCGCGCCGCCGATTGATGGCGTCGCGCAGGTCGACAGCGGCTGCGCGAATGGCCCCGGCTTCTCCGCCGCCCGCATAGATGATCGCGCGGGAGGAATTGATCAACAGTCCCGCCCGCCTGGAATCCAGGCCCGCGGCGAGCGTCGCGTCGAGATCGCCCCCCTGTGCGCCGATTCCCGGAACCAGGAACCAGAGTTCCGGGTGTGCCCGCCGCAGTTCGGCCATCTCGGCCGGGTAGGTGGCGCCGACGACCAGCATGAGGTTCCCATGCGCGTTCCAGCGCGTCGCCGCGCGCTCGGCTACGCGCCGGTACAGCGGACCGCCGTCCACCAGAAGATCCTGGAAATCGCGGGCGCCCGGATTGGAGGTCCGGCAGAGCAAGATGGCGCCCCGGTCGGGGCGCGCCAGAAATGGCGCCACTGAGTCCTCGCCCATGTAGGGGCTCACCGTCACCGCATCCGCGCCGTAGCGATCGAACGCCTCGCGGGCGTAGGCCTCGGCGGTGTTGCCGATATCGTTGCGCTTGGCATCCAGGATGATCAGCGCCTCGGGCGCGCGCTCGCGGATGTACGCGATCGACGCCGCCAGCTCGTCCTCCTTGCCGAGCGCGCTGTAGAACGCGACTTGCGGCTTGTAGGCCGCCGCGGCACCCCGGGTCGCATCGACGATGCGCCGGGCGAAGGCCAGAAAAGGCTGGGGGTCGCGGGCGAGGTCCGGCGGCAATTTGGCGAGGTCGGGGTCCAGCCCGACGCAAACCAGGCTGTCCGCGGCCCTGCGCGCTCGATCCAGGCGTTCGGAAAACGTGAGCGGCATGTCGCAATGATAGCGGCCGCACTAGGAGTATGCTTGCCGGATGGCGCGTCGTGTCGCAATGGTCGATCTGTCCGCATCTCCGGGAGAGATGGCTTACCGATGAGCACGGCCTTGTCAGCGAAGCCTCGCGGTGGTCAGCGGCTGGTGCTGCAGCCGCCCGCCCGCCGTACCGCACGGCACACCAGCCGCAGCATGTTGAAGCGCTTTTTCGCGATCGCGGAGGCCTGGGAGCTCTCCCCGCTGCAGCAGTGCCGCCTGCTCAAGATTCCCTCTCCGCAGGTGCTCGAGCGCTATCGCCTCGGGCAGTCCCCGCGTCTGTCGGCGGTGCAGCAGGAGCGCGCCGTCCTGGTCGCCAACATCCACAACTCGCTGTCGCCGGCGGCCGGGAGTGCCGACCGGGCCTGGGCATTCCTGCACACGCCGCAGAGCGCGGCCCCGTTCAGCGGCGATAGTCCACTTTACTTCATGTTGGAGAAGGGACTTCCCGCGATGCGCGAGCTCGCCCGCCTCTTGGTCAGGGAAAGCGAACCCCGCTAAGGCCGCGTTCTCGCGTTATAATGCACGGCTGTTCGAATGCGAATGTGGCGGAATTGGTAGACGCGCCAGGCTTAGAACCTGGTGGGGCAACCCGTGCGAGTTCGAGTCTCGCCTTTCGCACCATCGCCCGGCCCATAACGAGGAGCGACATGCAGGTTTCCGTGGAAAGTATCGGCAAATTGGAACGCCGAATGCAAGTGCAGGTGCCCGCCGAGCGCGTCAGCGAGGAGATCGCGACCCGGCTCAAGAACTTGAGCCGTACCGCGCGCTTGAAGGGCTTTCGGCCCGGCAAAGCCCCCCTGACGGTGATTCGCCGGCAGTTCGGCCAGCAGGTCCACCGCGAGGTCATCGGGGAACTGATGCAATCGAGTTTCGCGGAGGCGGTGAGCCAGAAACAGCTCGCGCCCGCGGGGAGTCCCCGGATCGAGCCCAAGTCCGTGGACGAGGGCCAGGATCTCACCTACGTGGCCACCTTCGAGGTGTTCCCCGAGGTCGCGCTGCAGCCGGTGAACGCGCTCGCCGTCGACAAGGTGACCGCGGAGGTCCGCGAGGCCGACGTGGACGCCATGATCGAACGGCTGCGCAAGCAGCAGACCAAGTACAGCGCGGCTGCCCGCGCCGCCGCGACCGGCGACAAAGTCACCATCGATTTCACCGGCACGATCGACGGGGCGCCGTTCGCCGGCGGAAAAGGCGACAACGTGGCCATCGTGGTGGGCGAGGGGCGCATGCTCCCGCAGCTCGAACAGGGCTTGATCGGCGCCTCGGCCGGGGAGACCCGGGACGTCGGCGTGGATTTCCCCTCGGATTACCGGGCGACGGAGCTCGCGGGCAAGCACGCGGTGTTCAAGGTCGACGTGAAGAGCGTGGAAGAGCCGACGCTTCCCGCGCTGGACGAGGAATTTTGCGCCGTATTCGGCGTGACCGAGGGCGGCGTGCCGAAGCTGCGCGAGGACGTGGCCGCCAACATGCGGCGCGAGCTCGACCAGAACATCCGCAACCGCAACAAGACCGCGGTGCTCGAGAAGCTCTACCAGGCGAATCCCGTGGACGTGCCCAACGCGCTTCTGGAGGCGCAGATACGGGACATGCAGATCGATGTCATGCGCCGCACCGGTGCCAAGGACGTGTCGCAGGCGCCCAACCGCGAGCCGTTCGTGGAACCCGCCCGGCGCCGCGTGGCGCTCGGCCTGCTGATCAACGACATCATCCGGCGCGAAAAGCTCGTGCTCGACCCCGCGCGCTCGGACGCGCGGCTCGACGAGATGGTCTCGGGCTATGGCGATGCGGCGGCTCTGAAGCGCGCGTATCTGCAGAACGCCGATGCCATGCGCCAGGTCGAAAGCCTGGCGCTCGAGGATCAGGTGGTCGATTGGATCCTGGCGAATGCGCAGGTGCACGAGAAGCCCTCGACCTTCAGGGAGCTGATGAATTTCGAGGGCTAGGCATTTTCAGGGCACGCGCGCAACGACGCGACTTGAAAACACACGCGCCGTCCTCAATTTGATGTTTCGCTGCGTCCAAACTCAAGAAGGCTTGCATCCATGACAACTCGAGCACTGAATCTGGTCCCCATGGTGGTCGAACAGACCGCGCGCGGCGAGCGTGCCTACGACATCTACTCGCGTCTCTTGAAGGAGCGGCTGATTTTCATCGTGGGGCCGGTCGAGGACTACATGGCGAACCTGGTGGTCGCTCAGCTGCTCTTCCTGGAGTCGGAGAACCCGGAGAAGGACATCGCCGTCTATATCAACTCTCCCGGGGGCTCGGTGAGCGCCGGGCTCGCGATCTACGACACCATGCAGTTCATCAAGCCGGATGTGAGCACGATTTGCGTGGGCCTCGCGGCTTCCATGGGCGCGGTGCTGCTCGCGGGCGGGGCGGCGGGCAAGCGCTATTCGCTTCCCAACTCGAAAATCATGATCCATCAGCCGTCCGCCGGCTTCCAGGGTCAGGCATCGGACATCGACATTCACGCCCGGGACGTGATGGAGACGAAGGAGCGGCTGAATCGGATTCTGGCCAAACACACCGGCCAATCGATCGAGCGCGTCAAGCAGGACAGCGATCGGGACAATTTCATGAGCGCAGAGACCGCCAAGGCGTACGGATTAGTGGATTCCATGCTCGAGAAGCGCGCCGAAATACCCGCCAAGTCTTAATGTGCGCTTAATTTGCCCCGCCGCCGCGCTCGAATCGGCCGGCGGGGCGCCTCCGGGCTCCCGGACGGCCACCTTATGTCCCCCCCGAGAGCACTCACGAGGGACCTCGGTCACAGCCCTGGTGTCGCGATCTTTGCGCATGGTCGGCCGGGTGCTATATAGTCATATCGTCGCCGCGTCCCCCGCTCGGGGAACGCGGCAAATTTGAGGGCAGCATGAGCGAAGATTCGCGCGGCAAACATGATGACGGCAAACTGTTGTATTGCTCTTTCTGCGGAAAGAGCCAGCACGAAGTTCGGAAGCTGATCGCCGGACCGTCGGTCTTCGTCTGCGACGAGTGCGTCGAGCTTTGCAACGACATCATCCGGGAGGAGCTCGAGGAGCGCGCCGAACGCACGCGCGACAAGCTGCCGAAACCTCAAGAGATCAAGAAGGTTCTGGACGAGTACGTGATCGGACAGGAGCGCGCCAAGCGGGTGCTCTCGGTCGCCGTCTACAACCACTACAAGCGGCTGCAGACGCGGGGCGCCGAAGGCGTCCGCTCCCGCGACGAAGTCGAGCTCGCGAAGAGCAATATTCTGCTGATCGGGCCCACCGGCTCGGGTAAGACGCTGCTCGCCGAGACGCTCGCGCGGCTGCTCAATGTTCCCTTCACGATCGCCGACGCCACGACCTTGACCGAGGCCGGGCTATGTCGGCGAGGACGTCGAGAACATCATCCAGAAGCTGCTCCAGAAGTGCGACTACGATGTCGAGAAGGCCCAGACCGGCATCGTCTACATCGACGAGATCGACAAGATCTCGCGCAAGTCCGACAACCCATCGATCACCCGCGACGTTTCGGGCGAGGGCGTGCAGCAGGCGCTCCTGAAGCTGATCGAAGGAACCATCGCCTCGGTGCCGCCGCAGGGCGGCCGCAAGCACCCGCAGCAGGAGTTCCTGCAGGTCGACACCACCAACATCCTGTTCATCTGCGGCGGCGCGTTCGCCGGTCTCGAGAAGATCATCATGAACCGCACCCACAAGAGCGGGATCGGTTTCGTGGCCGAGGTGCGCGAGCAGAATGCCCGGCCGCACGGCAACGACGTGTTCCACGACACCGAGCCCGAGGATCTGATCAAGTACGGCTTGATCCCGGAATTCGTCGGCCGCCTCCCGGTGGTGGCGACGCTCGAGGAGCTGGACGAGGATGCGCTGATCTCGATCCTGCTGCAGCCGAAGAACGCGCTCACCAAGCAATATCGCAAGCTCTTCGACATGGAAGGCGTGGAGCTCGATTTCCGCGAGGACGCGCTGCGCTCGGTGGCCCGCAAGGCGATGCAGCGCAAGACCGGCGCCCGGGGTCTGCGCACCATTCTCGAGAATGTGCTGCTCGATACCATGTACGACCTGCCGTCTCTGCGCAACGTGCAGAAGGTGGTGGTCGACGAACAAGTCATCGAAGGCCAGACCAAACCCTATATCGTCCATCGGACCGAGGAGACTCGGTTGGTGGCCCCGGTCGAGGAACAGCGCCGCCCCACGGGCTCGGACCATCTTTGAGCGGATATCGGAGCGATAAGCACCCCCGACAGTCCGGCTTGAAACTCATGAGCGGCGGCCGCATGTACTGTCGTCAAGGCTGTGTTCCGTGCCCCAACCAAAAGGCTAGCCTCGTGAGCGACGAACCCGTAATCGATTCCCCCGCCCCCGTTCCGACGCACGCCGGCATGCCCGTCCTGCCGCTGCGCGACGTGGTGGTCTATCCGCATATGGTGATTCCGCTGTTCGTCGGGCGGGAGAAATCCATCGTGGCGCTGGATCTCGCCATGAAGGCCGACAAGCGCATCCTGCTCGTCGCCCAGAAACAGGCCGACGTCGACGATCCGAAGGGCGAGGATCTGTACCGCGTCGGCACCGTCGCGACCATCCTGCAGCTGCTGAAGCTGCCCGACGGCACCGTCAAGGTGCTGGTCGAGGGCGTCGAGCGCGCCAGCATCGAGAAGCTCGCCGAAGGGGAGTTCTTCTCCGCCGAAGTCACCTCGATGCCGGACCTCGAGCGCTACGAGGAGCGCGAGATGGACGTGCTCACGCGCTCGATGATCACGCAGTTCGAACAATATGTAAAATTGAACAAGAAGGTGCCGCCGGAGATCCTCACCTCGCTCGCCGGCATCGAACAGGCCGGGCGCCTGGCCGATACCGTCGCCGCGCACATGTCCTTGAAGCTCTCCGAGAAGCAGAAGGTTCTCGAGATTCCGGACGTGCGCAAGCGTCTCGAGCACATGCTCGCCGTGATCGAAGGCGAGATGGACGTGCTGCAGATCGAGAAGCGCATCCGCGGCCGCGTCAAGCAGCAGATGGAAAAGAGCCAGCGCGAGTACTACCTGAACGAGCAGATGAAGGCCATTCAGAAGGAGCTCGGCGAGCTGGACGAGGCGCCGAACGAAATCGGCGAGCTCGAGAAGCGCATCAAGGCCGCCGGCATGCCGAAGGAAGCGCGCGAGAAGGCCAATTCCGAGCTCGCGAAGCTCAAGCTCATGTCGCCGATGTCGGCGGAAGCCACCGTGGTGCGCAATTTCATCGACTGGCTGGTGAAGGCGCCCTGGAAGAAGCGCAGCAAGGTGCATCTGGACATCGCCGCCGCCGAGAAAGTGCTGGAGGCCGACCACTACGGCCTGGAGAAGGTCAAGGAGCGCATCGTCGAGTACCTGGCGGTGCAGCAGCGGGTCAAGAACCTGCGCGGCCCGATTCTGTGCCTGGTGGGCCCGCCGGGCGTCGGCAAGACCTCGCTCGGCCAGAGCGTGGCGCGCTCCACCAACCGCAAGTTCGTGCGCATGTCCTTGGGCGGCGTGCGCGACGAGGCCGAGATCCGCGGCCATCGCCGCACCTACATCGGCTCCATGCCGGGCAAGATCATTCAGAATCTCGCCAAGTGCGGGGTGCGCAATCCTCTGTTCCTGCTCGACGAAGTCGACAAGATGTCGACCGATTTCCGCGGCGATCCCTCCTCGGCGCTGCTCGAAGTGCTCGACCCCGAGCAGAACAGCACCTTCAACGACCACTATCTCGAGGTCGATTTCGACCTGTCCGAGGTGATGTTCGTGTGCACGGCGAACAGCCTGAATATTCCGGCGCCGCTCCTGGACCGCATGGAAGTCATCCGGCATTCCCGGCTACACCGAGGATGAGAAGAGCAACATCGCGCGCCGCTACCTGCTGCCGAAGCAGATCAAGCAGAACGGCCTGAAGCCCGACGAGCTGGTTGTGGCGGACGATCGCCATTCAGGACATGATCCGCTTCTACACCCGCGAAGCCGGGCGTGCGCAATCTCGAGCGCGAGCTCTCCAAGATCGGGCGCAAGGCGGTCAAGCAGCTGCTGCTGCACGCCGGCGCGAGAAGACCGTCACCGTCGATTCGAAGAATCTCGACAAGTACCTGGGCGTGCGCCGCTTCCGCTACGGCAAGGCCGAGGAGAGCAACCGCGTCGGCCAGGTCACGGGTCTTGGCGTGGACCGAGGTCGGCGGCGAGCTCCTGACCATCGAAGCCGCCGTGGTCGCGGGCAAGGGCAAGCTCACGCACACCGGCCAGCTCGGCGAAGTGATGCAGGAATCCATCCAAGCCGCGATGACCGTGGTGCGCAGCCGCTCCGCCGTGCTCGGACTCGATGTGGATTTCTATCAGAAGGCCGACGTGCACATTCACGTGCCCGAGGGCGCGACGCCGAAGGACGGTCCGAGCGCCGGCATCGGCATGTGCACGGCGCTGATCTCGGCGCTCACCAAGATTCCGGTGCGCTCGGATGTCGCCATGACGGGCGAGATCACCCTGCGCGGCGAAGTGCTGCCGATCGGCGGCCTGAAGGAGAAGCTGCTGGCGGCGCACCGCGGCGGCATCACCACGGTGCTGATCCCCGACGACAACACCAAGGACCTGGCCGAGATCGCGGACAACATCAAGGAAAAGCTCGATATCCGCTCGGTGAAGTGGATCGACGAAGTGCTGCAGGTGGCGCTGACCCACATGCCGGTGCCGCTGCCGGCGCCCGAGTCGAAACCTGCCGGAGGCCATCGCAGGCGAAAAGCGCCGCGCGCAAAACGCCCGGGCTCAAGAGCCAAGTCCACGCCCACTAGTCGCAGTGATGGACAAGACGCGGCGCCGACTAGCCAAGCGGCGACAGGCCTCGCGTAGACTTCCGCGCCTCTTCCAGGGGGGTGCTTAGCTCAGCTGGTAGAGCATCGCCTTTACACGGCGAGGGTCGGGGGTTCGATCCCCTCAGCACCCACCAACATGCGGAGTGGTAGTTCAGCTGGTTAGAATACCGGCCTGTCACGCCGGGGGTCGCGGGTTCGAGTCCCGTCCACTCCGCCATTTCCCTGACGAAGAGTCCCGCGCGAGCCGTATGGCCGCGCTCGAGGGTATGGGTAGGTCTAGGAGGGATTGGGATCATGCTGCAGACGATTCACGACAAGCTGAAGGGTTGGTTGGCGGGCGTGGTGCTCGGCGCGATCGGCCTGGTGTTCGTGTTCTGGGGCATCAATTGGACCTTGAGCGCCCCGACCTACGCGGCCAAGGTGAACGGCGTCGAGATCTCCGGCAACGAAGTGCGCCAGGCCTATCAGCAGCAGCTCGCGCAGTACGAGCGCCAGGCGAACGGCCGCTCGACGACGCGCAGCGCACCGAAATCAAGACGCGGGTGCTGGATGACTACGTGAACGGCGAGGCGCTGGTCACGCGCGCCGACGATCTCGGCTACCGGGTGAGCGACCGCCAGGTGCTCGCATGAAATGGCGCAGGTGCCCGCAGCTGCAAGTGGACGGCAAGTTCGACTACGCGCATGCGCTGGCGGTGCTGAAGGCCCAGGGCCGTTCGGTGCCGCAGATCGAGGAGCTGTTCCGGCGCGACGTGAAGCTGCAGCAGCTCGACAAGGCGCATCAGCTGCCTCGAGCTTCGCGACGCCGACCGAGATCAAGCAATTCCTCGCGCTCACGCGGCAGCAGCGCGAGCTCGCATGGCTGACGCTGTCGGCGGCGAAGTACGCGGCCGAGGCGACGCCCGACGATGCGGCCGTCAAGGCCTACTACGATGCGCACAAGTCCGACTACATGACGCCGGAGACCGTGGATCTGCGCTACGTCGAGCTCAGCCTCGCGCAGCTGGCCTCCAAGGTCAGCGTCGATGATGCGCAGCTCAAGGCCTACTACGACGAGCAAAAGGCGAAGACGCCGGAGCGTTACGTGCAGCCCGAGCAGCGCCGCGTGAGCCACATCCTGCTGCAGGTCGCGGATCCGAAGGACGATGCCGCGGTCAAGGCCAAGGCGGAGGGGATCTTGAAGCGCGCCCAGGGCGGCGAGGATTTCGCGAAGTTGGCGAAGGAGTTCTCGCAGGATCCGGGCTCCGCCGCAGAAGGGCGGCGATCTCGGCTGGTCGGAGCGCAAGGCGTACGTGGGACCCTTCGCCGATGCGGCCTTCAGCATGAAGGACGGCGAGATCCAGGGGCCCGGTCAAGACGCAGTTCGGCTATCACATCCTGAAGCTCGACGGCATTCAGCCGCCGACGGTGAAGACGTTCGAGCAGGCGAAGGCCGATCTGGACAGCCGAGTACCGGCGCAACGAGGCCGAGCGCCTGTTCAACGATGCGCAGGACCAGCTCGCGGACGCGGCGCTGCAGAACACCACGGACATCGACGTGGTGGCGCGCAAGGCCGGGCTCGACCGTGCACGACATCCCGAATTTCAGCCGCACGCGACGGCGGCGGGCGATCTCGGCAAGGCGCCGGCGGTGATGCGAGGCCGCCTTCAGCCAGGACGTGCTCGACGGGCGCTTGAGCTCCATCGTCGAGGTCGAGAAGGGGCGCGGCGTGGTGCTGCAGCGCCACCGATCACGAGCTGCCGCAGCAGAAGCCGCTCGAGGCGGTGCGCGCCGATGTGGTGGCGGCCTGGAAGAAGCAGCGCGGCGTGGAGCTCGCCGGCCAGGCGGCGGCCGAGGCGGTCAAGCGGCTTGACGGCGGGGGAGCCGTGGGACAGCGTCGCCAAGTCGCTCGGAGCGACCCCCGAGGCGCCGAAGTTCGTCGCCCGATCCGATCAGGAGGTGCCGATCGAAGTTCGCAAGGACGCATTCGATGGGCCGAAGCCCGCGGGCAAGCCGGTGTATTCCAGCCTGACGCTCGACCGACGGCGATGCGGCCGTGGTGCAGGTGAGCGCGGTGCGCGAGGATCCGAGCGGCGATTCCAAGGCGCAGAGCGCGGAGGCCCGGCGCGAATTCGCGCAAGCGGTTGCGGCCGCCGAGGCGCAGAGCTATGCGGGCGCCGCCCGGGCCGACGCCAAGGTGATCTTGAATCCGCAGGCGCTCGACTGATCTATGGGAAAAGCGGCCTTCGGCCCTTTTTCGGACAGCAGCTCCGTTTCCGCCGGCAAAAGGCGCGACTTTTGCCGGCTGCGCCGGGCGGACCCGCAGTGTTCTGATGTCTGCGCTGCTGCACCAGTTGTCCGATTGGTATCTATCCGTCCTTTCGCAGGGCGGATACTGGCTCATCGCCGGGCTCATGGCGCTCGAAAGCACGCTCGTGCCCATTCCGAGCGAGACCATCATTCCGCCTGCGGCGTATCTCGCCCATACGCGCGGCGAGCTGTCCGTGATCGGGGTGATACTGGCCGGAACGGCCGGCTCCTGGATGGGCGCCTCGATCATGTATTGGGCCGCTCGCTGGCTCGGCCGTCCGTTCGTGATGCGCTTCGGACGTTACGTCGGCCTGCCGCCCTCCAAGATCGAGCTGGCCGAGCGCTGGTCGGCGCGCTACGGCTGGGCGGGCGTGTTCTTCTCCCGATTGCTGCCGGTGATTCGTCACCTGATCGGGATTCCGGGCGGGGTGCTGCAGTGGGACTTCCGCTGGTACTCCGCGGCGACCCTGGCGGGCTCGCTGCTCTGGTGCTCGGTGCTGGCCTGGCTGGGCGCCACCCTGGGTGATCATCCGGAGCTCATGCAGGGGTCGCTGCACCGATTTTTATTGCTGGTGCTGGCTGCCGCCGCGGTGCTCGGCGCGGTCTACTACCTCTTCGTGCATCGGGCCGCGTCGCGCCCGAAGACGCCGGTCGGCTAAGCCGCTTTTTTGCCGCTCGGCGGAGGCGGCGGCATCGTTCCGATCGGGAGCTTGCCGAAAATCGCCGTGGCAGCCGCATTGATCTTGGCCTCCGCGTCAGCGCCCCTCAGGTCCGATGCATTTTGGCTGACCGCGCCGTGCCAGATGGCCTTGTGGGCTCGCGCGTCGAAGATGTCGATCGCAATGCGGGTCTCGTCCTCTACCCAGGGGCCATCGTAACCCCAACCGCCGTAGCCGCGGCCGCGGCCCCAGCCATAACCGACACCCCAACCCACGCCCCAGCCCGGTCCCCAGCCGCCGTAGTAGTCGTTGAAGACCTGCCGGGTGCCGATGGCGTAACCCACCACGCAGTCCGCGGCGCCCGGGTCATCCGCACGGGTGACTCCCCGAGCCGCCATGTTGCCCTCGATGGCGGTCCGCAGGCGGTCGGCGTTCAAGGGGTTGCCCCAGGCACCGGGCTGACCGGCGCTCACGGTGTGTTCCTGCGCGAAGGTGTATGAGTGGCAATTCGCCACGGAGAAACCTGGGTTCACATCCGTAGTCACGCGAAGCGTGGTGCAGGCTCCGAGCCCGAGCGATGCGCCTACCACAAAACCACAAATCTTCAGAGTTTTTAACATAACCTCACCCTCCCCAGACGTGCCGCACCCTGAGCCATGATCCCATAACCGTTCAACGCTGAAAGCCCGCGGGCGTTGACTCGCGGCCATCGATACTTGCGGGCGCCGCGATCTCGGCAGCAGTCGCTACCCGCAGCCGTCGCGTTCGGCGCCCGGCAGCCGCCAATACCCGCGTCTGTCGCTACCGGCAGCCGTCGCTAACCGCGTCCGCCTCGCCTCAACCGTCCGCCTCGCCACCAAAATTCATCGCCACCGAGTTGAATCCGCCGTCCACGTACGTCACCTCGCCGGTGATGCCGGCGGCAAGATCCGAGCACAGGAACGCGGCCGTGTTGCCCGACATCCTCGATGGTGACGTTGCGCTTGATGGGCGACACGGCAGCGACGTGCGCGAGCATCTTGCGGAGGCCGGGGATTCCCGCGGCGGAGAGCGTCTTGATCGGTCCCGCCGACACGGCATTGACGCGGATGCCGAGCGGCCCCAGCTCCGCCGCCAGGAAGCGCACGTTGGCTTCGAGGCTCGCCTTGGCGAGGCCCATGACGTTGTAGCCCGGGAGCGAGCGCATGGCGCCGAGATAGCTCAACGTCAATGATCGCGCCCGCGCGTCCCTCCATGAACGGCAGCGATGCGCGCGCCAGCGCCGTGAGGCTGTAGCTGGAGATATCGTGCGCCACGCGAAATGCCTCGCGGGTCGTCGCCTCGATGAAGTCGCCGCTCAGCGCCTCGCGCGGCGCGAACGCCACGGCATGCACCAGGATGTCGAACGCATCCCAGCGGGTCTTCAGATGCGCGAAACCGCGCTCGATCTCCGCATCGCTCGCGACATCCATGGGGAAGGTGATGTCGGACCCGAGTTTCTTCGCGAGCGGCACCACGCGGTCGGTCATCCGTTCGATATGCGAGAACGCGAGCTCCGCGCCCTCGCGATGCATGGCCTGCGCGATACCCCAGGCGATGGAGCGATCCGTCGCGAGCCCGACGATGAGCGCGCGCTTGCCCTTCAAAAAACCCATAGTCCCCCCGAGTCTTGACGCGAGCGTCTACCCTTGTTGGTGGCTCGAATCGATGTACATGACGAGCCGCTGTCCGGCTCTGATCTGATGACGCTTGTTGAGGCCGTTCCAGCTCTTCAGCTGCGTGACCGACACCTGGAACTGCCGCGAGATGCTGAAAACGGTGTCGCCGCGGCGAACCGTGTACAGGGTACGCCGGCCGCTCTTGATGCCCTCGTCGCGATAGCGCCGAGCGCTCGCCTTGATCACCAGACGCTGACCCTTGATCAGCGTATCGCCGGCACCCAGGTTGTTGAGGCGTGCCAGCGTGCTCACCGGCATGCCATGCCGCCGCGCGATGCTGTTCAAGGTCTCGCCGGCCCGTACCCGGTAGACGATCTGACGCTGCCTGCGCCCGCCGGTGTCGGTCTCCGGGCGATCGACGCGCGCGGCGGCGAGCAGCACCTTGTCCGGCAGCTGCACGCTGATCGACGGGAATCTTCAAGCGTCTCGCCGAGCTCGGCGCGTCCCGCCGGGCAGATCGTTGATCTTGGCGATGACCGCGGCCGAGGTGCCGTATTGCCTGGCGATCGATGCGAGGGTCTCGCGTCTCTCGACGACGTGCGTCTCGTAGCGCATGCGATCCTCCGGAGCCAGCGTCTTGAGCGCCGCCTCGAAGGCGTCGGCGTTGTCGATCGGCACCAGCATGCGGTGCGGGCCTTCAGGATCGGTGGCCCAGCGGTTGTAGCCCGGATTCAAGGCCACCAGCTCATCGTAGCTCGTGCCGGCCAGCTGGGCCGCGACGGTCAGTTGCAGCTGCGAACCGGTGTCGATGACCGCGAAATAGGGCTCGTTGGGAATCGGCGCGAAATCGAGTCCGTAGCGTTCCGGCTCGGCCATCAGGCGTTTCATGGCGAGGAGCTTCGGCACGTAGGCGCGGGTCTCCGCCGGCAGCTTCAGATGCCAGAAATCGGTCGGCTTGCCGTGCGCGCGGTTGTAGTCGATCTCGCGCTGCACCGCGAGCTCGCCGACATTGTAGGCGGCGATGGCGAGAAGCCAGTCGCCGTCGAACTGGTCGTGCAGCGCCTGCAGGTAGTCGAGCGCGGCGCGCGTCGACTCGATCACGTCGCGGCGCCCGTCGTACCACCAGTCCTGCTTCAAGCCGAAGCGCACGCCCGTCGCGGGGATGAACTGCCAGAGGCCGGCGGCCCGGCTCACTGAATAAGCGAAGGGTTCGTAGGCGCTCTCCACCACCGGCAGCAGCGCGAACTCCGAGCGGCATGCCGCGCGCCTCGACCTCGGTGACGACGTGGTAGATGTAGCGCTGCGCGCGCTGGAACACCCGCTCGAGATAGTCGGGGTTGTGCTGGAACCAGGCGAGCTGCTGATCGATCGCCGGTTCCTGCACCTCATCGAACGCGAATCCCGCGCGCATGCGGTCGAACAGATCGTCGTAATCCTCGCCGTTGTGATGCTGCCATTCGCGCGGCATGGCGAGCTCGGCGGGGCCCCCGGTTTCGGGGGGCGCCGCTTCGGCGGGGGGCGTAACCGTCTGCGCGCTGGCCGCCGGGGGCAGCACGATGCGTTCACGGGGAGCAGGCGCCTGATGGGCGCAGGCGCAGACGAGGAGGACGGCCGTCAAGACGGTACCGACACTTCGCAGCGACCTCATGCTAGCCATCCAGCTCGACTCCCTCAACGGAACTGATCCTTCCAGGCGCGGAGCACTCCGAAGACCTCGGCAGCCTCGTCGACCCGCCGTCCGGCCCGAGCGCTCGCCGCATCCCGCACCGCCGGTTCGTCGCAGCGCAAAAACGGGTTCACCTGCCGCTCCAGCGCCATGCGCGAGGGCAGCGTCGGGGCATCGGCATCGCGCAAGGAGCGGACCTCCGCCTGGTAATCGAGCGCCGCGCGGTTGTCGGGCTCCACGGCCAGGGCGAATCGCAGGTTGGCGGCCGTGTATTCGTGCCCGCAATACATCGCCGTGTCCGGCGGAAGGTTCTCGAGACGGCTCAAGGAAGCATTCATCTGTACCGGCGTACCCTCGAACATCCGACCGCAGCCCGCGCTGAACAGCGTATCGCCGCAAAACAGCGCCCCGTGCCCCCAAAACGCAATGTGGCTTAAGGTATGTCCGGGAACGGCTAAAATATCGAAGGCAAGTCCCAACTCCGGCAATTCGCAGCGTTCGCCGTCGCGGACCGTCCGGGTTCGAACCGGGATGCGGCTGTCGTCGGGTCCGATGACGGGCACACGGTCCCGCTCGAGCAGCTCGGGTTACGCCGCCGATATGATCGGGATGATGGTGAGTGAGTAGAATGGCGGCCAGGTGGGAGCCGCGTGCGATCGAGCTCGGCCTCGACGGGTCCCGCCTCGCCCGGATCGACCGCCACCACCGAGCCCGGCTGGCCGGGCGCCTCGATCAGCCAGATGTAATTATCGGCGAACGCAGCGCACCGGCCGCACGCGCAGAGGCGTGGCAGGAGTGGCTGATTGGTTTGACATTTTGCGGGCGTATTTAACCTGTAACATATGAAGTCCGCTAGTTTTTTATAAGGCAACGAGCTTGAGAGCGACGCCAGACAACCGCGGCGGCGAATTGGTTCGACGGCCCCCTGGGCGGCCGCGTGCTGCGCGAAGAGGCGGCCCTGGCGCAGCTCGCGCTCGACGACGTGTTCGGCTTCGAGCTGCTGCAGGTCGGGGGCTGGGGGCCCGGCGCGCCATCTGCTCGACAGCGCTCGCACCCAGCACACGACTCTGCTGGCCCCGAGCCGGCCCCGGGGGTCAGCTTGTGTGCCCCGCTCGACCGCGCTGCCCTTCGCCTCCGATTCGATCGACGCGATCCTTCTGCCGCATACGCTGGAGCTGGTCGAAGACCCTTACGCGGTGCTGCGCGAGGCGGAGCGGGTGCTCTGCGCCGAGGGTTGCCTGCTGATCTGCGGATTCAATCCCTGGAGCGGATGGGGCATGCGCCGCCTGTTCGCGCAGTTACTTCCGCCGGCCGCCATTTCCGCCGCAGACCCAGCGCTTGCTCGCGGAGCGCCGGCTGCGCGACTGGGTGGCGCTGCTCGACTTCGAAGTGGCCGACGTCTATGGCTATCTCGGAGCGCTGCCGATGGCGGGCCGCGCACCGGACGCTCGACGCTCCGTCCGCCGAAACCGCGCTATCGGCGGCGCCCGGCGCTTGACAGCCGGGGGCTACCTGCTGAAGGCGCGCAAGCGCGTGCAGACGCTGACCCTGGTGCGGCCGAGCCGCCGGGTCGCGCCAGCGCGTCCTGGTGCCGCGCGGCGGAACCCACGAGCAAAGTGCGGTCCAGTGACGCAGGTCGAGATCTATACCGACGGCGCCTGCCGCGGCAATCCGGGTCCCGGGGGCTGGGCGGCCTTGCTGATCGCCGGCAGCGAGCGCAAGGAACTGTCGGGCGCCGAAGCCGAGACCACCAATAACCGCATGGAACTCATGGCGGCGATCAGCGGCTTGGGTGCGCTGAAGCGCCGCTGCGCGGTGAAGCTCTATACCGACTCCAAGTACGTGCTGCAGGGACTCACCGAGTGGCTGCCGCAATGGAAGGCGCGCGGCTGGCGCACCGCGGCGCGCGAACCTGTCAAGAACCAGGATTTGTGGGAAAAGCTCGATGCCGCCGCCGCGGCGCAGGATATCGAATGGCATTGGGTCAAGGGACATTCGGGACATGAGGGCAATGAATATGTCGATGCAGCTCGCCAATCGGGCGATCGATCGGATGCTGGCGGGGCGCTGAAGACGGTAGCGCGGCGGTTCGGCGCGGGGCCCCTGATGCGCCAAGTCGTGCTGGATACGGAAACCACGGGGCTCGAAGTCGAGCATCGAGCATCGGGTCATCGAGATCGGTTGCGTGGAGACTCTTCAACCGGCGGCTGACCGGGCGGCATTTCCATCGCTACCTGAATCCTGAGCGCGACATCGACGAGGGCGCCATCGAGGTGCACGGACTGACGCGCGAGACGGCTTGCGAAGGAAGCCGACGTTTGCCGCAGATCCGCGCAGAGTTCCTGGAGTTCGTGCGCGACGCGGAACTCATCATTCACAACGCCGCCTTCGACGTGGCGTTCCTGAACGCCGAACTCGGGCGCGCGCGCAGCGCGCAACGGGCGTATCGAGGATCTGTGCCGGGTGCTCGACACCCTGGCGCTCGCGCGGCAGATGCATCCCGGGCAGCGCAACAGCCTGGATGCGCTGTGCAAGCGCTACTCGGTCGACAATTCGCGCCGCGACTATCACGGCGCGTTGCTCGACGCGCGGCTCCTGGCCGAGGTGTACCTGGCGATGACCGGCGGCCAGGCCGCCTTGATCCTGAGCGCGGAATCGGATCCTTCGCTCGCCCGCGTCGCGGCACGAGGCGCCGGCGGCGACGTCGGCTGCGATTCCGCTGGTCGTGATCAGGCGAACGAGGAGGAGCTCGGCGCGCATGAACAGGTGCTCGCGCTGCTCGACAAGGCCTCGTCGGGCAAGACGGTGTGGCGGACGTTGTGAGAAGAGGTGATGGGGGTGCTCGCAGGTTGCCAGCGCCGGCGTAGTCATCGCGTCACGGTGCCGTAGTATCATCGGATCCCGCCAACCCCTGCACGAGGCGCCCCATGTGACCAGCTGCACTCCTCACTTCCCGCCTGGGAAGCCGTCGCTGCGCATGCACGCGAGATCGGCGGCGCGCATCTGCGCGATCTCGACCGCCGCCGACCCCAAGCGCTGGCAGAATTTTGCATCGTCGAGCACGACGACTGGCTGCTCGATTTCTCGCGGCAGCGCATCACCGGCAAGACGCTTGCCGCTGCTGTTCGATCTGGCGCGGGCGGTGGATCTGCCGGCGCGCATCGCGGCGATGTTCCGCGGCGATCCGATCAATACCACCGAGCAGCGCGCGGTGCTGCACACGGCGCTGCGCTCGGATTTCGCGGGCCCCGCGGCCATCCAAGCCGAGGTGCGGGATTCGCGCCAGAAGCTCGCCGACTTTGCAGGCGCCGTGCGCGCGCGGCGAGAAGCGCGGCCTGACGGGCAAGAAATTCAAGCACGTCGTGAATATCGGCATCGGCGGCTCGGATCTCGGGCCGTTGCTGGTGTGCGATGCGCTGCGCGCCGAGTGGAGCGGCGACATCACGCCGCACTTCGTGTCGAACGTCGACCGCACGCAGCTCGAGGATCTGACCCGCAGCATCGATCCGGCGGAGACGCTGGTCGTCGTGTGCTCGAAGACTTTCGTCACGCAGGAGACGCAGACCAATGCCAATGCGGCCCGGGCATGGATCGTCGGAGCGCTGGGCGAGAAAGCGCCGGGCACCATTTCGTCGGCCGTGTCGACCAACGCGAGGCCATGGACGCGTTCGGCATCGCCCCCGAGCACCGCTTCACCATGTGGGATTGGGTGGGCGGGCGCTATTCGGTGTGGTCGGCGATCGGGCTTGATCGCCGAACTGACCGTCGGCAGCGAGCGATTCGAGGAATTCCTCAAGGGCGCGAGCGACATCGACGCGCACTTCACGAACGCGCCGTTCGAGCAGAATCTGCCGGTGCTCATGGGGCTGCTCGGCGCCTGGAACCGGACGCTTCCTCAACCTCCCGACGCTCGCGGTGCTGCCCTACGACCAGCGCCTCGCGCGCCTGCCGGCGTACCTGCAGCAGCTGGAAATGGAAAGCAACGGCAAGTCGGTGTCGCTCGAGGGCGAGCGCGTCGATTTTCGCCACGGCGCCGGTCGTCTGGGGGGAGCCGGGCTCGAACGCGCAGCATTCGTTCTTTCAGATGCTGCATCAGGGTACGCCGACCGCGGCGCTCGATTTCATCGCGCCGCTGCGCGGCTCGTGGGGCGGCACCGAGGGACAGGATCTCGCTCTGCAAGAATTGCTTCGCCCAGTCGCAGGCCTTTGCCTTCGGGCACACGGCCGCCGAGGTCGAGGCTGACATGCGCAAGGCCGGCGCCGGCGCCGAGGAGATCGCACGGCTCGCCCCGCATCGCGTGCACGAGGGCAACCGGCCGAGCTCGCTGCTGATGTATCCGCAAACCACGGCGCGAACGCTGGGCGAGCATCCTGGCGCTGTACGAGCACAGCGTGTTCGTGCAGGGCACTATTGTGGGGCGTCAACTCCTTCGATCAATTCGGCGTGGAGCTGGGCAAGAAATTGGCGGCGGGGATCTCGCTCAAGGGGGACAAGGCGCCGGCGGGGCCTGGCGCGGCGGGAATCGCGGCGCTGATCGATTACGTCGAGGCACATCGGCTGACATAAAGTGCGGTGCCGCCGCCGCACAACGACGGCGGGCCACTCCGGAGTGAGGTGGGCCGGGACAAAAAGGCAGTCTGACGCCGGCGGCGATACTCTATAATCGCGCCTCCCAAAGGATGAGGCGCCAGTCGATTGTCAAAAACACGCAAAGGAATCATTTTGGCCGGCGGCGCCGGCACCCGGCTTCATCCGATCACGATGTCGCTAGAGCAAGCAGCTCCTGCCGGTATACGACAAGCCGATGATCTACTATCCGCTGGCGACGCTGATGTCGGCCGGCATTCGCGAATTTCTGATCATCACGACGCCGCGCGATCAAGCCGCGTTCCGCGATCTTTTGGGTGACGGCGGCAGCAGTGGGGCATCTCGTTCGAGTACGCCGTGCAGGCCCAGCCCAACGGCATCGCGCAGGCGCTGATCCTCGCCGAGCCGTTTCTCGACGGCGCGCCGTCGGCGCTGATTCTCGGGGACAATATTTTCTACGGCGCGAATCTCACCGGAGCTGCTGCAGTCCGCCACGCGTCACACCGAGGGCGCCACGGTGTTCGGCTACTACGTCCAGGATCCCGAGCGCTACGGCGTGGTGGAGTTCGACGCGCAGGGCAAGGTGACCGACCTTCTCGAGAAGCCCGAGCGGCCGCCTTCGAATTACGCGGTCACCGGCATCTATTTCTACGACGCGCGCGCCTCCTCGTTCGCGAAATCGCTGAAGCCCTCGGCGCGAGGGGAGCTCGAGATCACGGACCTGAATCGCGCCTACCTCAAGGAAGGTGACCTGCACGTCGAGCGATTGGGCCGCGGCACCGCGTGGCTCGATACGGGCACCCATAATTCGTTGCTCGACGCGGGCGTGTTCGTGCGCATCATCGAGGAGCGCCAGGGACTGAAAGTCGCCTGCGTCGAGGAGATCGCCTGGCGCCAGGGGTTCATCGACGCCGAGCATCTGTTGAAGCTCGCGAAGCCGCTGGAGAAGAGCGGCTACGGCGAATATCTGCTGCGGATCGTCAAAGAGCGCGCGCAATCCTTGAAGCGGCGCTGCGATGAAATTTCAAGACACCCATTCACGGCGTGTTGCTGATCGAGCCGCAGGTATTCGGCGACGCGCGCGGATTTTTCATGGAGACCTGGCAGGCGGACAAATTCGCGGCCGCCGGTATCGACGCGGCGTTCGTTCAGGACAATCACTGCCGCTCCGCGCAATGGACGCTTGCGCGGACTGCATCTGCAGGTCGCGCACACCCAGGGCAAGCTGGTGCGCGTGGCGAGCGGCAGCGTGTTCGATGTGGTGGTGGATCTGCGCCGCAGCTCGCCGAGTTTCGGCGCATGGTGGGGCGTGGAGCTGTCCGCCGACAATCATCGCATGTTGTGGGTGCCGCCCGGCCTGGCGCACGGCATCCTGGTGACCTCGCCGAGTCGCGGATTTTCTCTACAAGTGCACCGACGTCTACAGCCCGGCGGACGAGCGCACGCTGGCCTGGAACGATCCGACGCTCGGCGATCCGCTGGCCGCTGCCCGCCGGAGTCGCGCCCGAACTGTCGGCCAAGGATGCGCACGGCAAGACCTTTGCCGACATCGAGAAATTCGCATGAGAGTGCTGGTGCTCGGCGCCGGCGGCCAGGTCGGTCGGGCGGTCGTCGCGAGCCGCCGCCGGCAGCCACGAGGTCATCGCCAGGACGCGCGCGGAGCTCGATATCGCCGACGCAGCCGCGGTCGGCAGCGCCGTCGCCGAGACCGAACGCCGACTGGGTCGTCAATGCGGCGGCCTACACCGCGGTGGATCTCGCCGAGGACGAGCCTGCGCAGGCGTCGGCGGTCAACGACACGGCGGTGGGCATGCTCGCGGCGGCGGCCGCGCGAGCCGGGCGCCGGCTCGCTGCATCTGTCGACGGATTTCGTGTTCGACGGCGCGTTCGAGCCGCGCGTACCTGCCGAGCGATGCCGCCGCACCCGCTTGAGCGTCTACGGCGCCAGCAAGCTCGGCGGCGAGCGGCAGGTGCTCGGCGGCGGTTGCGCCGGCATCGTGCTGCGCACCGCCTGGGTGTATGCCGCCGCGGGGCGGAATTTCGTGCTCACCATGCTGCGTCTGATGCGGGAACGGGAACAAGTGAGGGTGGTCTGCGATCAGATCGGCGCGCCCACGTGGGCTTCGAGCCTGGCGCGCGGCCGATGTGGGGCTTGATCGAGGTGCGCGCGGCCGCGGGGATCTATCACTGGACCGATCTCGGAGTGGCGAGCTGGTACGACTTCGCGGTCGCCATCCAGGAGGAGGCGCTCGCGCGCGGCTTGCTGAAGCGCGCGGTTGCCGATCGTGCCGATCGCGACCGCGGACTATCCGACGCGCGCCCGGCGCCCCGCGTTCAGCGTGCTGGATACCGCCGGCGACCCGAGCGCTGGTCGACGACCGCGCCGGCGGTTCATTGGCGCCACAACTTGAGGACGATGTTGGATGAGCTTCGAGCCGCATAACGTCTGCATCACCGGCGGAGCCGGCTTCATCGGCGCGAACTTCGTGCGCCACTGGCTCGGCCGCAGCGCGCGAGGGGCGGGTGGTCGTGTTCGATGCGCTACCTATGCCGGCAATCCGGACAATCTCGCCGGGCTCGAGCGCGATCCGCGCTATGTGTTCGTGCGCGGCGACATCTGCGACGAGGCCGCGGTGCGCGAGCTGCTCGAGCGGCATGCGCATCGACACCATCGTGCATTTCGCCGCCGAATCGCACGTCGATCGCTCGATCCTCGGGCCCGGACGACTTCATCCGCACCAACGTCGTGGGCACGCATGCGCTGCTGAAGGCCGCCAAGGCGCTCTGGATCGATCGGCAGAACGGTGCCGGCGCACCGCTTCCATCATGTGTCGACCGACGAGGTCTACGGCTCGCTGGCCCGGACGATCCGCCCTTCCACGAGTCGACTCCGTATGCGCCGAACTCGCCCTATTCCGCGAGCAAGGCCGGCTCCGATCACCTGGTGCGCGCCTATCACGAGACCTATGGACTCGACACCACGGTCACCAACTGCTCGAACAACTACGGGCCCTACCAGTTTCCCGAGAAGCTGATTCCGCTCACGCTCATCAATATCCTGCGGGGCAAGCCCCTGCCGGTATACGGCGACGGGCTGCAGGTGCGCGATTGGCTGCACGTCGCCGATCATTGCGAGGCGATCGCGCTCGCGCTGACGCGCGGGCCGGCCGGCGAGGTCTACAACATCGGCGGCAACAGCGAGACGGCCAACATCCACATGGTACGCACCTTGTGCGCGCTGGTGGACGAGCATGCTCGCGCGACGCGCCGGAGCTGCGGGCCGCTTTCCGGCGTCGCCCGCCGCCGAAGGGCGGCAAGGCGGCGCAATTGATCGAGCACGTGCGCGACCGACCGGGTCACGATCGACGCTATGCCATCGACTTCGCAAGGCCGGCGCGAGACTCGGCTACGCGCCGACCCGCGATCTTGACGCGGGGCTTGCGCGAGACGCTGGAATGGTATCTGGCCAATCGCGGCTGGTGGGAGGCGCTGCTCGGGACGGGATTATGCGGCGTGGGTGGAGAAGAACTACGAGCCGCTAGCGGCTGCTGTCAGGTTGCCCTCTGCGCTGCAGAGTATATGATGTGCGATCGAGGTGAACAAGGTGTTTGCGCAGCATGAGGCTATGATGTGAGGCTCGAATGGACGGGTCGTAGCGCGCCAAGTTCGTCTGCCGGTTCGCGCCATGCGACGTAAGCTTCGCTCGGCGCGGCTTATCCTCGGCGCCTCGCTGTTGATGTTGGCCGCCGCGCTGACGGCATCGGCGCAGGACGCACGATCCCTGCAGGCGCTCAAGGACAGCTGTCACGGAGGGATCAGCAAGGCGGCTCGCTGCAGGGCGTGCTCGGCAACGGCGGCCAGAACGGCACCAAGAAAACCGACAAGAAACTCGAGAATCGCCGAAACCGTGCGCTCCGCCGAATGAAACAGGACATCACCGAGAGAACATCAAGACGCGCGACGGACGCATCTTGCGCCAGTTCAACGAGGATCCGGAGCTGCGGGCCGACGACACCGTGATGATCGACATGCGGCCGCTCGACGATATCTGCACGGCGCCAATCTCGGGCCGAATGCGCTCCGAACGGCGGCAACGATCAGAACGATCCGCAGAACCCGCCCAACGGTCAGCAGCCGGCAACGCTCGAACGGCGCGCTAGCACGCGCGGTCGGGCGGCGGCACTCGCGCCGGCGCTCGCCGGCTCAGCGGACTCAACGGAGCGGCGGAGCGGCGGCCGTACCCGGATTCACCGGCATCAACGGATCGGCGGCATCGCCGCTACAATCAGAGCAGCAACGACAGCCAATAACAACAACTGGTTCGATCTGACGCCGCTGTCCGCTGCCGACCGACAAGCCCAAGACCGACGATGAGAAAGCGGACGATCGGAGAAATTCCAGCAAGCGCATCCTGAGCGGCAATCCTTACAAGCTCAACCGCTTCGGCGTGCTCGAGCTTCCCGGGCCTGCCGGCGATTCCGCTCGCGGGCCTGACGGCATCCGAGGCCACCAGGCGGCTCGCGCGCCGATCCGGATCTCGACGACTACTTCGTGCGGTTGACGCTGCTGCGCCTGACGCCGACCGGCGAGGAGGCACTCAAGCCGTTCGGCTACGATCTGTTCGAGGGCGAGCCCAGCACCTTTGCGCCGGTATCCGACATCCAGGTGCCGGTCGACTACATCGTCGGTCCCGGCGACACGCTGATCATTCAGCTTTACGGCAACGAGCCGTAGAACTATGAACTGACCGTCGAGCGCGACGGCCGCATCAACTTCCCGAAGCTCGGACCGATCATGGTCAGCGGCATGACCTTCGACGCGGCGCGCGAAACGATCGAGCAGCGCGTCGCGAAGCAGCTCATCGGCACGCGCGTCAGCGTGACCATGGGCGATCTGCGCTCGATCCGGGTGTTCGTGCTCGGCGAGGCGCAGAAGCCCGGCTCCTATACGGTCAGCGGCCTGTCGACCATGACCAATGCGCTGTTCGTGAGCGGCGGCGTGAAGAAAATCGGCTCGCTGCGCAACATCGAGTTGAAGCGCGACGGCCGCTTGGTCACGACGCTCGATCTGTACGACCTGTTGCTGCACGGCGATACGAGCGGCGACCAGCAACTGCTGCCGGGCGATGTGATCTTCATTCCGCCGATCGGCAACACGGTATCGGTGTACGGCGTCGGTGCGCCGTCCGGCCATCTACGAGCTGAAGGGCGAAAAGACCGCGGAGCAGGTGATCGAGATCGCCGGCGGCTTGCACGCCGGATGCCGACGCGAAGCTCGGGCAGCTGGAGCGAATCTTGCCCTCGCGCTGCGCGAGATGCACAACGTCGATCTGACCTCGGCCGCGGCCGCGCGATGGCGCTCGACAACGGCGACAAGCTGCGCGTTCCCGAGATCCGGCCGACGCTCGAGAATTCGGTGAAGCTCTCAGGCTACGTTTTCGGCCGGGAGCGTTCGAATATCACGCCGGGCCTGCGGCTCACGGATGTGCTTGAACAGCTTCGATGAAGTGCGGCCGGACGCCGATGCTGCACTACATCATGATCCGCCGCGAGGTGCCGCCGGAGGAGCAAGATCGAGGTGGTCTCGGCCGATCTCAGACGCGCGCTGGCGGCGCCAGGCTCGGCGGCGGATCCGGAACTGCGTCCGCGCGACGAGATCATCGTGTTCAACCTGTCCGCGAGCCGCGCGCGCATCCTCGAGCCGATCATCCGCGACCTCGAGCTGCAGGCCACGCCCGACAAGCCGGAACAGGTCGTCAGCATCGACGGGCGGGTGAAGGCGCCCGGGCAGTATCCGCTCGAGCCGACGATGCACGTCAGCGACCTGATTCGCGCCGGCGGCAGCCTCGAGGATTCGGCATATCGCGGGCAGGCCGAATTGACGCGCTATGAGGTGGTCGACGGCGACGCGCGCCAGACCGAGCTGATCACGGTGAATCTTGCGGCCATCCGGCAGCGGCGACCTCGGCGCCGATTTGCGCTGCGGCCCTACGATACGCTGGTCATCAAGCCGATCCCGATGTGGATGGAGCCGGGCACATCGAGTTGGCGGGCGAGGTGCGCTTCCCGGGCAAGTATCCGATTCATCAGGGCGAGACCCTGCATTCCGTGCTGCTGCGGGCGGGCGGATTCACCGAGGTCGCGTTTCCCGAGGGGGCAGTCTTCATCCGCGAAGAGCTGAAGAAGCGCGAAAAGGACCAGCTCGAGCTGCTGGCCAACCGCTTGCAGAACGATCTGGCGGCGCTGTCGCTCGAGGCCGTCGCGAGCAGCGCGGCCGTCGGCAAGCGGCGGCGGCGGGGCGGCGGCGCGCAGCCAGGGCTCGTCGTCGGCCAGCAATTGCTGGCGCAGCTGCGCGACACCAAACCCGTCGGACGGCTGGTCATCAATGCAGCAGGGCATTCTCAAGGGCAAGCCGGGCGGCCCCTACGATGTGGTCGTCAAGGACGGCGACAAATTGATCATTCCGAAGAAGACCCAGGAAGTCACGATTCTGGGCGAGGTGCAGAGTCCGACCTCGCACGTGTTCGAGCCCGGACTGACTCGCGACGACTACATCGCGAAGAGCGGCGGCACCACGCAGAACGCCGATCGAAAGCGCATCTACGTCGTGCGCGCCAACGGCGACGTCGTAGCGGGCGGCCGCTCCGGTGGTTCAGGCGCACGCACGACATCGAGATTCGGCCGGGCGATACCATCGTCGTGCCGCTCGATACGCGAACGGTCCGCTGCTGCCGCTGTTGCAGGCGATCACCACCATCATCTACAACCTGGCGATCGGATTCATCCTGGTCCACGAATACCTGTGACGACCGAAACGACGCACACGCCAGTGTTAGCTGATGCCCAATCAAGCAAATGATTCGCGGGGCGTCCCGAACTTGGAAGGACCGCCGGCCGGGCTATTTTTTGGTGGTCCCGCCGAGAGGACGGAGGCGCGACGATGCGATCGATCTGGTCAAGGTTGCTTCGCATCGCTGCGGACGTCACTGGATTCTCCTGCTCTTGCACGACTCTGTTTGGCGGAGGACGGCCGCGCTAATTTCCCTGCAAATGCGGAACGTGTACCGCGCGCATGCGGTGGTTTCTCCCACGGCGGAAGCCGACAACAAGGGCGGCTCGCTGAAGGACGCCTCGGAGGAATCGCGGAATTGGCCGGAATCGATCTGGGCGGGGGCGGGGGCCGCAAGGTGGAAGCTTTCGCGACGCTGATGCCCCCGGGTTTATTCGCGAATTCATCACCGAGCAACAACCTGATGCCGATCCTGTACTCCGAACGATGGGATGCGCGACGAAGTACTGGCGGGCGGGGAAAGAAGCCGCCCACGATGGAGCAAGGGGTCAAGCGCTTCAACGACAGCCGCAATCATATAGGAGAACTACCAAGAGCGGCCTGATCACCCTGCCTTCGACTGGTATACGCCCGAGCTCGCGGCGAAGTGGGCCAACGGCCATGATCGATCTGGTCAACGAGCGTATGCGCGAGGCGGACATCATTACCGCCCGGAAGAGCTTGGATTACCTCAATCACAGAGATGGCGACGGCAAACACGGTGGAGTTGCGTATGGCCATCTCGCACCTCATGGAGACCCAGGAGAACAACGAGATGGTGGCGAATGTACAGCGGGACTACGCCTACCATTTCATCGATCCCGCCGTGCCGCCCAGAGAAGGACGCGCCCATGCGCACGGTGCTGACGCATTGGCGGGGCAATACTGGGCTTTTTCTGGGCGTGTCGTACATCGCGCTGATTCGCCGGCGCGACCGCGCGAGTACGGCGTTCACGAGCGCGGCCCGATGGCGTCGCTTCTGACGAATGCCTCGATGCTGATCACCGGAGGCACCGGATCATTTGGCGACGCATTCGTGCCGATGACCCTCGCGAAATACAATCCGCGCCGGCTGGTGATTTTCTCCCGCGATGAAATGAAGCAATGGGAGATGGCCAAGCTATTCGGACGGGACGAGCGGGTGCGGTTCTTCATCGGCGACGTGCGCGACAAGGACCGGCTCGGGCGCGCCATGGACGGAATCGACTTCGTGGTCCATGCGGCGGCCACCAAATCGTGCCGACGGCCGAGTACAATCCATTCGAGTGCGTCAAGACCAATATCTTCGGCGCGATGAACGTGATCGACGCCTGCATCGACGAATGTCGCGCGTGTCGTGGCGCTCTCGACCGACAAGGCCAGCAGCCCGGTCAATCTCTACGGCGCCACGCAAGCTCGCGTCCGACAAGCTCTTCGTCGCCGGCAACTCCTATTCCGGCGGCAACAAGACGCGCTTCGCGGTCGTGCGCTACGGCAATGTCATGGGCTCGCGCGGATCGCGTCATTCCGCTTTTTCTGTCGCTCGCGGGACCAGGCGCGTCTGCCGATCACCGACGAGCGCATGACGCGATTCATGATCACTCTCGAGCAGGCCGTGGAACTGGTGTGGCGCGCGTTCGACGACATGGTCGGCGGCGAGATCTACGTGAAAAAAATTCCGTCGATGAACATCACCGAGATCGCCGAACGCGGTCGTCCCCGGATGCGCGCTCGAGATCGTCGGAATCCGGCCCGGCGAGAAGCTGCACGAGCAAATGATCGGCATCGAGGATGCGCCGTACACTTATGACTATCGGACCTATTACAAGATTCTGCCCGCGATTCATCGATGGAGCGACGATCCCGCGCGGATCAACGGCGGCTTCAAAGTTGCCGGCCGGACTTCACCTATCGCTCCGACAACAATCCGGATTGGATGAGCGCTCGAGACGCTCAAGGGTGGATCGAGCGGAACCGGGCCAAGATCGGCAAGATTTGAGCCATGGCGGGATTCCATACGGCCGTCAGGAGATCACGGAGGAGGATATCGAGGCCGTCGCGGAAGTGTTGCGTTCGGATTTTCTGACTCAGGGCCCGCCGTTCCAGCGTTCGAGCGGGCCGTGCAGAATTTTGCGGGGCGCGCCATGCCGTCGCGGTCAACAGTGCACTTCGGCGCTGCATATCGCCTGCTTGGCGCTGGGGGTGGGTCCGGGCGATGCGGTGTGGACCAGTGCGATCACCTTCGTGGCCAGCGCGAATTGCGCGCTGTATTGCGGCGCGGCGATCGATTTCGTCGATATCGATCCGCGCACCTACAATATGAGCGTGAGCGCCTCGAGAGAAGCTGGCGGCGGCCAAATCGGCCGGACGCCTGCCGAAGGTCGTGATTCCGGTGCATCTTTGCGGGGCAATCCTGCGACATGCGGCGATTCACGCGCTCTCCGCAGCGAGTACGGATTCATGTCATCGAAGATGCCTCGCATGCCATCGGCGGCCGCTATCGGGGGGAACCCATCGGCAACGGGCCGCTACAGTGCGATTACGGTATTCAGTTTCCATCCCGGTAAAGATCATTACCACGGGCGAAGGCGGCATGGCGCTGACGACAGGATCCGATCTGGCCGCCCGCATGAGGCGGTTACGTACCCATGGCATTACCCGCGATCCGGGCGAGATGACGCGCACGCCCGGAGGGTCCTTGGTACTACCAGCAGATCGATTTGGGATTCAACTATCGGATGACCGATATTCATGCCACTCTCGGCCTGAGCCAGCTCACGCGTCTGACAGCGTATCTGACCCGGCGACATGCCATCGCCGCCCGCTACGAGCGCCTCTTGTCGAGGCTGCCCATTTCCCTGCCGTGGCAGCATCCCGATTCCTATTCCGGCTTGCATCTGTATGTGATCCGATTGCGTCTCGGGACGATCGGGTCCACTCATCGGCAGGTTTTCGAGCGGCTGCGGGCGCGGGAATCGGGGTCAATTTGCATTACATTCCGGTCTATCGCCATCCCTACTACGCCCGGCTCGGCTTCGTGCCGGAATACTGTCCGGAGGCCGAGCAGTACTATCGCGAGGCGATCAGCCTGCCGATGTATCCGACCTTGAGCGAAACCGACCAGGACTACGTGGTCGACTCGCTGCGAGCCGCGTCGATCTGACGGGTATCGCGAGCATCGACGGCGGCGAGGAGCATCATTCATGCCCAACGCGTATCAAAGTCCCATTCCTCTGATCGGCGCGGCCTTGCCGCGGCACGCACCGTGGCGCGCGGTTTCAAGGTTCACATCTATCTTGCGGAAAGCGTAGTCCCGCGGCCACGTTCGCGGATTCACGCTTGACGGTGAAGAACGAAATCCGATGGTCCTCACCGCAGACGGTCGACTGCCCTCGGACATATGGGCCGTGTCGGGAACCGTGCTGAAGGTGGTGATTACCGATCGAGAGGATCATCCCGTCTCAGGAGGTTCCGTCGACCGGCTGCCCCTGATCGACGATGCGTTCTCCTCGCTGCATCCGCGGACCGACCAGGAGGTGAAAGCGGGAGTGGCTCCGTCGAATTATCGATTTCCACCGGGCAATGTCCTTCGCTATGGAGCCGACCCCGCCGGAACCGCTAGCTCTTACCGGGCCGTTTGGGATTGCCTCAAAGCCGCGGTGACCGGCCGAAACGAGGCGGGAATGGGCGATCACGGACGCGTGTATTTTCCGCGCGGCACCTACCTGATCGACGACGACGCGGTGTTCAACAATGCGGCCGATTTCCAGAGAGGCTTCATCATCGAGGGCGACGGGCTGGCCTCGAGCGTGCTGCTCTTGAAGACCGCGGGCGCCGAGCGATGGTTCTACGACAACGCCGCGGGGTCGACGCAGCAATACATTTTCGTCACCGTGCGCGATCGGCAATTCAAGAGCGACGATCCCCGCCGCGGCAGCGGGTTTCGTTTCCAGCAGGACCAGGGCTGGCGTTTCTTTCGCTGCTGGATGCTGAACCTGTACACGGCCATCGATTCCGCGGGCGGGCTCGCCGGGAACGTCGGGTCGGAACACAAATTCTTCAGTTGCAAGTTCACCGGGATTCGCAATGCGGTTCACCTGTTCAACAGTGCACAGTGCATGAACATCGATATCACGGCTGCGACGTGGAAAGCATCTACGGTGACATTTTCCAGATCGGCGTCAACGGCGGCGGGGCGCTGCGGGTATTCGGCGGGAGCTACATCATGGACGACGGAGGCTCCGTTCGGTATCTCTTGAACATCGCAGGCACCGGACTCGGAAACAACAACAACAGCTTCACCGTCAGCGGCATTCAGACCGAGATGCACAGCACCAACAACCGTCTGGTCCGGCAGGGTCCCGGAAGCGGAGGGGCGCACGTGGTGTTCAACGAATGCAACATTACGGCGACTAACGGCGCACGCGAACAGGTTGCGGTGTCGACCGCTCGGGTGACGTTCAATCGCTGCGTGCTGACGCAGAACCAGGGCGATACCTACCGGGTGCTCGGCCCGGACGAAGGCGGCGATCAATTTGGCGAGGCGGGCTCAATTCATTTCGTCGAGTGCGACGTTCCCGCGAACCTATCGTATTTGTGCAGCGCGCCGCCGGGCACCGATGGCCTCGCGTGGGGGCAGATTTCCGCGCGCGGCTGCTTCAACAATTTCTTGAGGTCCCTGGAACCGCGTATCCAGCGTCACGCGGTCGATTTCGATCTTAACTGGTACAATGGCGGCCGTTCCGGCAATTTTCCCGGACTGAAAACCATCTCGGTCAAGCCGCAGAACCGCTCTTGGCCATGCGTGGACGCAGACTACGACTGGGTGGTCACGTTGCCCGCGCATGCGCAGATCGCGAATATCTTCGTACTCAGGCCGGCGAATGACGGACCCGCCGTCCCCTACACACTGCATGTCGGAAATGGTGACAAATCCGTGATTTACGGGAGCGACGGCGGAGGTATCGGGGCGCCGCGCGAGCGCGCGATCAGCGTGCAGAATTCGATCGGCCGGTGGATACCGGCAGGTAGGGCCAACCCCGGCAACCAGGTTCGTGTGTGGGCGGATCCGACCACGGCTTACCGAGGCGCTACCTGCGGTTATTTCCTCGTTCAATATTATTGAGAGGAGTCAACCGTCATGCAGATCGAGCGTTTTTGGGTAGTGGGATACCAGGCTTCGAGCCCGGAACTTATTACAATTCGCTACAACTTCGCGACAAAATCGTAATGGCAACTGCACCGCTGAAATAGGAACATGGGGCGTCGAGTTTCAGTGAATTTCCACCGCGTTGAACTGGGGACCAAGGTAGGGCTGCCGTGTCGATCTCCAACGATGTGTCAATGCAGGCTCGATGGGACGCGGCATAGGAAATGCCGCGCTTCAGGCCCGCCTATCCGCACGAAAAGGTCGTTCGCTGGTCCTTTCGAAAGCTGCCTCGGAGCGTGTCGCCGATACCAAGGTGCTCGATCTGGGCTGCGGTTCAGGGCGGCATTCGAGTCGTCAGCGCGACGAAGCCATAGCGGATTCGAATCGGAATGCCATCAAGATGAGCGGTGCCCCCTTTTGAGAATTGCCGTCATTCCGGCGCGCGGCTGCAGCAGCCATCCCAAGGAAAAATATCAAGCTCTTCGCGGGGCGCCCGATGATTTCGTATTCAATCGCGGCCGCGTTCCGATCGGATCTGTTCGACCGCATCATCGTGTCGACCGATGATGAGGAAATTGCGCATGTCGCCAGGACGTTTGGCGCAGAGGCGCCTTTTGTGCGCCCGCCGGAGCTCCCGGACGACCAGTCGGGCACCACTCCGGTCGTCGCGCACGCAATTCGATCGCTTGGATCGAAGCAACTCATCGCAGTCCGTCGGATTTACGCAACAGCTCCATTCATGCGCGCCGATGATCTCAAGCAGGCTCTGCAGGTGTTGGAGTCCGGAAACTGTCAGTACGTGTTCGCGGCGACGAGCTTTCGGCACAGTTTTACCGTTCGTTCCTGGAGTTGGCGTCTGGCGGTCTGGAGACGTTGTCCCCCCAGCATTATATGAGCCGATCACAGGACCTTCCGGAAGCCTTGCACGATGCCGGCCAGATTTGATTCGGGAAAAGCGGCGGCGTGGCTCAGCGCGGCCAAGGTGTTCGATCAGCTTCGACCGTGGCTCGTTCCCCGGCGGCGAGTCCATGATCCCGACACCGAGAAGATCGTCGGCGTGCCGAATTGGTCTGGGCGGCGATCAGTGCGAACGCGCTCTGAGCTGGTTTTTTCTGTCGTTTTTCGGGTAAGGATGCCGGCATCGGATTCACTGCCGATGGCGTTCGGTTGGGCCTGCGGAAGAGGCGACGAGACATGGACGGAGATCGTTTGCGATCGCGCAGCCCACCTTCCTACCATGGTCGGGATGGTATGATCTCGTCGATCAGGTTGATCTATTGATATTGCTCGATGACGTTGCCTTTTCGAAGCAGTCGTGGCGACAATGGAGTCGGATTCGAACACTGGACGGTTTGAGCTATCTCACGGGACCGGTGCAGACAGCCGGGAAGCTTGTACAGCGTATCTGTATACCAAAGATCGTCAACAATGCATTCGTGCGCAAGATCGAGCGCACCGTGGCGCAAAACTACCGGCGAGCCGAATATTTCGACCGCTATTATCCGGAATTTTGTGCGGTACTCGAAGATCGGCCGCGTCCGAAAATCTCAGCGAGCTCAACTGCGGACTCATCGAGTGGTTGGCCGCCGGTCTGGGTATCACCACTCCGACAGTGTGGTCGACCAGTTGGGCGTGGGTGGAAAGCGCGGGCCCACGTCGCGATGCTGTGCGAAGAATTCCACGCCCGAAGGTCATATCTCCGCCGGCGCGTGGAGGATTATCTCATCGAAGATCGCACGGAATTCGAGGAGCGATCGATTGCCGTCGAGATTCACGTCTACGAGCATCCGGTATACAGGCAGTGTTTCGAGCCCTTCGAGCCATATGCAAGCGCCCTTGACTTATTTTTCAACGAAGGCGAGCGCGCTGGGACGATCCTGCGATCCGGCCGCAGACCGGGACGCTCTTTGCGGGCGAGCGAAGCGGGCATAGGGAAGCCGTCGCTCGATCCGAGTCCGGGAATTTCTGGAGCCGTTGGCGCGCACCACGCAGATGGACATCGCCTTTCGCGTGGATGCATCGAGCCTCATCGCCACCGGGCACTTTTTCCGGTGTCTCACGCTGGCTGAAGCATTGAAGCAATCCGGATGGCGGGTCAGCTTCGTATGCCGCCATTTGCCCGACGAATTGCAAACGATGCTGAGCGAGCGGGGGATCGCATTTTCCAAGATCGGCGGCTTCGAACCTTCGAAAATGAGCGCCGATTTGCGCCATTCCCATTGGCTCGGGACGTTCTCAAGCCCAGGATGCGGCCGATACCATCCACGCCTTGTCCGGGACCGCGTGGGAATGGTTGATCGTAGATCACTATGCGCTCGATCGACGGTGGGAGACCGCGCTGAGAGCATCGGTGAAATATATCGCGGTCATCGACGACCTGGCGGACCGTGCGCACGATTGCGATATGGTTCTCGATCAAGCGCTCCTCACGCACAACCCGTACGCCGGCAAGGTGCCCGATGGCTGCAGGCTGTTGCTGGGTCCGGCGTATGCGTTGGTGCGCGAGGAGTTCAGGGCCGCTCGGCGCCACGCCCGGCCTCGCGACGGCGAGGTAAGACGGATTTTGATTTTCTTGGGGGCGTAGATGCCGGGAACCACACGAGCCAAGCCATCGAAGCGGTTGCAGGATTGGGCGTCGCCGATCTGCGGGTGGATGTCGTGGTGGGCTCCGCCAATCAGCACAGTCAGGAAATCCGCTCCCAATGTATTCATCACGGCTTCGTTTGCCATTTCAATACGGACCGCATGGGCGAGCTCATGGCGGCCGCCGATCTCGCGATAGGCGCCGGCGGGGTGGCCACCTGGGAGAGATGTTCTTTGGGGCTGCCGACGCTGGCCATTTGCACCGCCGAAAATCAAAAGCAGCAGATCATAACCGCCGCTTGCGACGGTTTGCTCTTCGCGCCGAGCCGGGAGACGACTTCGTCTCTTTCATCAGGATCAATACGAAGCTGCTGATGGAGAATCGATACCTCCGCAACGCGATGTCCCGCGCCGGAATGCGAGCCGTCGACGGCGAGGGCGTGTGGAGGGTCGTTCGCAACCTGACCCGCAGCAATATCGAGTTGCGAGCCGCCACCGTTTCCGATTCGGATAGCTTATTCAGTTGGCGCAATGATCCGTCCGTGAGAGCGGCGTCGCGCATCCCCGATGTCATCGATATGAACACCCATCAGAATTGGGTGGCATCCGTCGTCAGCAGCGCCGATCGGATTCTGCTCATCGGCGACCGAGGGGGAGCGCCGGTGGGTGTCGTTCGCTTCGATTTGCGCGGCAACGAGGCCGAGATTTCGATATATTTGGTTCCCGGTCCGCATCCGCCCGGCGAAGGACGAAGTCTGCTGCACTGCGCGGAAAAGTGGCTGGCCGCCAATCAACCGGCGATAGCGCGGATTCGCGCCCGTGTTCTGGCCGGAAACGAACGCTCGGCGCGCCTTTTCCTGGGCGCAGGGTACGTCATCGAGTTTGCGGATTATTCGAAAAGGATCGGCCGTCAATGAGTGCGGATTTTGCGATAGGCGGGCGCTTGATAGGCGAGCGCCACCCACCGTTCGTGATCGCGGAAATGTCGGGCAATCACAATCAATCGCTGGAGCGCGCGCTGGAGATCGTCGAGGCGGCGGCCCGCTGCGGGGCGGCGGCCGTGAAGCTGCAGACCTACACGCCGGATACCATGACGCTCGATATCGACGAGGGCGAGTTTCATATCGGCGATCCCAACAGCTTGTGGGCGGGCACCTCGCTCTACAAGCTCTATGCCGAGGCGCACACGCCTTGGGAGTGGCACAAGCCGATATACCAGCTCGCCCGCTCGCTGGGCATCATCGCCTTCAGCACTCCATTCGATGAATCGGCCGTCGATTTTCTCGAGTCGCTCGACAGTCCCGCATACAAGTCGCATCGTTCGAGAACATCGATCTGCCGCTCATCCGGCGGGTGGCGCGCACCGGCAAGCCGATAATCATCTCGACCGGGATGGCAAGCGTTGCCGAGCTCGGCGAGTGCGTCAGCGCGGCGCGCGAGGCGGGATGCAAACACCTGGTATTGCTCAAGTGCACCAGCACCTATCCCGCCACGCCCGAAAATACCAATATCCGCACCATCCCGCATCTGCGGGCGTTGTTCGACTGCGAGGTGGGAATCTCCGACCATACCATGGGCGTCGGGGTATCCGTGGCCAGCGTGGCGTTGGGCGCGACCGTGATCGAGAAGCACTTCACACTTAGCCGGGCCGACGGCGGCGTGGATTCCACGTTCTCGATGGAGCCGGAGGAAATGCATTCGCTGGTCGTGGACAGCGAGCGAGCGTGGTTGGCGTTGGGTTCGGTGCGATACGGGGCCACGGAGGCCGAGAGGAAGTCGTTGGTTTACCGGCGCTCGCTCTATGTAACGCAGGACATCGAGGCCGGCGGGTTGCTCACTCAGGCAAACGTACGGGCGATTCGGCCGGGGAAGGGACTCGAGCCCAAGTATCTCGCGCTGGTGCTGGGAAGACGCACCAAGTCCGCCGTCAAACGGGGAACCCCACTCTCGTGGGACCTTTTCTGACCGAGGACCCATATTGAGAGTACTGTTTTTTGCGCCGCATTCCGCGGTCTGGATTCATGCATTCCCGGAGGCGCTGGCCGCCGAGACGCTGAGGCAAAGCGGCGACGAGATCGTCTATGTTGGCTGCGGCGGAACGCTGCGAAGTCACTGCATAGCGATGCACGCCCTATCGGTTCCGTTTTCCGCTTCGGCCGAACGGAAGAACCGGGTCTGCGTCCTCTGTAAGAGCAACCTGTCGATCCTTCGCGGCCGATTGGGCCTGACGGGCCCCGATCTCTCGGAACTGGTGACCGACGCGGATGCAGCCGGCGCCGAGGAGCTGCTTGGCTCCACGCCCGCGGAGAAGTACGTGGACCTGGTGTTGGACGGCATCGAGGTCGGGCGGATCGCGCTCTACGAATTGTTGATTCAGAGCAAGCGCGCCACACTCCAATTCAACGATGAAGAATGGGCGCGCTACCGCGCGAGCCTCAAGAACGTCATTCTGGTGCTGCGCACGATGCAGCGGGTGTTGGACGACCTGAGGCCGGACCGGGTCGTTGTGTACAACGCACTCTATTCGGTGAACCGCGTCGTCTGCCGGCTGGCGGAGCTTCGCGGCGTACCGCAGTATTTCGTGCACGCGGGCGACAATCTTTCCAATCGTCTCCAGACGCTGATATTGGCCGAGAACGAGGCTTTCGCGTACTACCGGCACCTGCGCAGCCAATGGCCGAGATTCGAGCATCGTCCCTGCCCGCCGGAGGCGATGCGCACGGTGACGGATCATCTCCTGGAGGTATCGAGAGGGAGGAGCGCCTGGGCCTATTCGGCCGCGTCCGGCGGCCGGGCGGATCTGCGCAAGACGTTTGGAATACGCGACGACCAAAAGGTCCTTTGCGCGACCATGAGCAGCGACGACGAGCGTTTCGGCGGGGAGATCATCGGCGTCGTGCCCTCGACCGACGGCCTCTTGTTCGCGAAGCAGGTCGATTGGATCCGGGCCTTGATCGAATACGTCGAGGCAAGGCCCGACCTGTTTCTCGTGATACGGGTCCATCCGCGCGAGTTCCCCAACAAGCGTGAGGGAGTGCTTTCCGATCACGCCGGGCTGCTAAAGAAGGCGTTTGCGAAGCTGCCGAGCAACGCCAGGGTCAACTGGCCCACGGAGAACGTATCCCTCTACGATCTGGCCACGATCACGGACGTGTTTGCCAACGGCTGGTCGAGCGCCGGAAAGGAGATGTCGCTGCTGGGCCTTCCGGTCGTGCTCTATTCGCCGCAGCTCGTGTTGTATCCGCCGAGCTTGAACTACGTGGGAACCACGAGGATGGAGTATTTCTCCCAGATCGAGCGCGCGCTCGAGGACGGGTGGAACGTCGAACGAATCCGCCGGACCTATCGTTGGAACGCCGTCGAATTTCGTTACTCGACCCTCGACATCTCGGACAGCTTCTCCAGAAACGAGCACGCGCCATTCATCGTCAAGGTGCTGCGCAAAATGATCAAGGGCGTCGCGCCTACAATGGAACAGGAGCGGGATTGCCGGCGCCGCGCGAAACGCCTGTCGGTCGGCGGAATGATAAGCGATGTGATCCATGGGCGCCTGAACTCGGCCGTGGATTTGGATCTGCCGCCGTCCTCCTTTTCGCTCGAGGAGGAGACGGCCCTGCTCAGGCGCGAGGTGGGCCGGCTGGTGGACGGTTTATACGGTTCGGCGCGGAATTTGCAAAATAATGCATTGGCGGACAAGCTTCGCGCTTATGCGACGGACAGCGGTCATGTCGATTGAGGTTGCGCATGCGTTTTCCGGAAATTGATTATCAAAGCCACCCGGCTTACGCACCCTTTCGAAGCGGAGTTCGGTACGACGATGTCTTCATCGAGGACCGGATTCGCGAAATAGACTCGATCAGCGCGGATTTTTGCGCCGATGCCGAGGCGGGCGAGCAGGCAGCGGCGGACGCATTGGCGCGCATAAGGAACGAGTTGGACCGCGTCCTCAGTCATGCCACGGAGCGCGGCATATCGGCGGTGGCCGAGGAATGGCTGCGTGTATGCGCGCGCTGGACGGTGGCGGACTTCGCTTACGAATTCGCCGACGAATGAGCTCGCGTCGGGAGTATCGGCCGGTGTCGTTGTCGACCGGCGAGGTGGAACAATTATCCGCGGTCCGTTCGCTCGGAATGTACATAGCCGACCTGCCGCCCCGGCTCTACGGCGAGATCAGACGCTCGGCGATGCGCCAATTCGAGGAGCTCAAGCAAGGGCAACCGCAAATCCTCGCATGCGCGCGGTGAACAATGTCGCTTTCAACTCGGCGCTGTGGAAGGCAATCAAGCGTGCCGTCGAGGAGGCGGGCGTCCTTCGCGTGCTCGGCGAATTCAAGCGCAACGAGATGACAATGCTGGGCGCCGGGCTCGAGTATTCCCACCGTGGGCAGCGCTGGTATCAAGATCTCTATGCGGATGTCGCGCTTGCGCCCGGTCCTTTCCAGTATCTGCACTATGACGAGGGCGATTGTCTGCCGAAATCCATGATCTATGTCACTCCGGTGGGGGAAGACAGCGGCCCCACCCGCGCCATTCCCGGAAGCAATTGCTGGGAGAATTCGGAATGCAAGATCCGCATGCACCGGGCGCTGGACCGCATCATCGGCGACCGGTACAGGGAATTGTCCCAGGACGGCGACTACCGGCTGTTGGCCCGCCGCCCGGAGCTGCGCCGGGTATTCATGGACCTGCCGCGCGCTTTCCGCGGCTCGAGTCATTTCGGCGACGATATCCTGCCCGATACCGAACTCGCCGCGACGCTCCAGGCGCTCGAAGTGCCCTACGTGAGCGACGGCGGACAGACGATGGTGTTCGACGGACCGCACCTGCTGCATCGGGGAAGTCTGGTGAAGTCGGGCGAGCGGCTCTCTTTGCAGGTGGTCTACCGCAACCGCAATGAGGCGAAAATCAGATCCAAATTGGCGCGGCAGACACTCATGTCCGAGCAGTTGTCGCTGTGGCGCAAGTACGCGCGCCGATTCGTCATGGAGCACGCCTGAGCCATGGCACGAGTGCCGTGCGGGCGGGCAATGGAGAATTTGCGGTGATTCGCCGCTTCCTGGAGAGGCGTCGGGCGCGCATTGCCGCGGCCTTCTGCCGGTGAAGCGTGCCATGTTGGGCGACGAGATCATGGTCGGTGTCGACGGGGGCTCCGCCGGAGGCATGCAGCCGCATTGGCGCGCGTACGAGGGGGTGCTCGATTTCTACTGTTTTGAGCCGCACGAGGCAAGCTTTCGAAGGTTGACGGAAGCGTACGCGAAGCACCCCGAGCGGAAGAAATTCCGTGTTCTGCCGGTCGGCTTGTCAGGCGGAGGCGGCGAGCGGACCCGTACATGCTCAACACGCCGACCGGAAGCTCGCTGTATCCCGTCAACACGGAGAGTGAATTCGTCGATGCGGGGGATAGGTATATCTATCCGGTGCGCGAGACCGTCATCGGGACGCGGAAGCTGGAAGAGGTATTGGATGAGCAGCGTGTGGAAGGCGTCGACATCATCAAGTTGGACGTGCAGGGCGCCGAGCTGGAGATTCTCCAGGGATTGGGCGCTGCCCGACGCAAGCGCCTTCTGCTCGCGGAATTGGAGATCAATATCAGCGGCGGGGTAACCCGGAATTTCAGCACCTATCGCGGCGCTCCCAGTTGGCTGGATTGCGAACGGCTGCTCGCGGAAGACGGCATGCGCCTGCTCGACATCAGCGTGGCGCGCTCGTATCGGCCAACAAAGGCGACGACGACTGGTATCAGCGCGAGGTGTTCGATGTCTACAGAAACACGCCTACGCTTGCGGCACATGCGTGGGAGACCGACGCGGTATACGTCAGGGACTGGCGCGCGCTGATCAGGGACCGCAACGCCGCCGGAATCAGAAAGCTCGCCGTGGCGCTGTGCGGCTACCGCTTCTTCAGCGAGGCGTACTTCATGGTGCAAAAAGGCGAGGAGGCCGGTGTTCTGACGCCCGACGCCGGGTCGGAGCTCAGACGTAATATCGTCGCCTGGCATCGGGCGGGGCGCAGGCCCTGGCACGGTCGCGGCAGGGTGTGGACCCTGGTCCGGCGCATGTTGCGCAATCTCGGCGTTTCCCAGCCGCTTCGATGGAAGCAATATATGTGGTTCGATTACCCAAATGGGTGAGCCCGGGACGTCATGCGCGTGGGCGGGAGACCACGTTGTCCGGGCAGCGCGCGCATCTGCGGCTCGTTTCCGGCCCTGCGTTAAGATTCGCACCGTGCCAAAGACGATAATCATGTCCCCTGAGCCGGTTGGCATGGATGGCAGGGACGTGCACGGGTACACTGCCGCCGTATGCGACAGAAGGCGGGACCCTTTTCTTGAATTCATCGACGACGGCACGCGGCCGCATCGGGGCGCCGATGACCCGGGGTGCGCCACCGCTTTCGGTGGGTTCGGGCGGCGGATGATCCGGCTCCTCGGCCACCTTTGGGATATCCACTCCCGCAATCCTACTCCCAGGAAGGCGAGGACATGATCCTGGCCCGAGTCTTCGAGGGAGAAGGGGCCGTCGTCGCCGCGGGAGCCGTAGTAACCAAGTCCGTGCCTCCATGGACCGTTGCGGCAGGTAATCCGACGCAGGCCGTCCGCGAGATCGCTCCGGAGGACCGCTAGATGCACGTCGATGCCTTCCGGGTCATCCGTCGTATTCACATAGGAGGAGAGCGAGCGGCCGCGCCTCGGACGGACCTCTCTGGTGTTCTTCGTCGCGATCATGGCCGCGTTGTTGTCGATTTTTCTCCTGACGGACGGCGAAGCAACACATCTTACTTTGCGATCCATTTCGCGATCATCGCCTTGAGCCTCGCGCACATCATCTGGGTGAGAAGATTCAATCTCGGGCTCTCGTTCTCGTTTTTCTCGCTGTTTTTTTTCGGCGTCATTCCGCTGTTCGAATACCGGCTGGGGGTGACCTACCAGGGTGCCGCGACGCCGGAGGACTCGTCGTACATGGCGTCGGCGAGTTTGGCGTTGATGTCCGCCGTTTGTTTCTATCTCGGCTACGGCTTGACGCGCGGCAGGCGGTTCAGCCTGGACTTGTTGATCAAGGTCCGCATGGTCAGCGTGCGTCATCGCCAGATCGCGTTCGTCGCCATTTGTCTCACGATATTCGTCCTTGCCCTGTGCATTTGCGGCTTTTTCCAGTTCAACGTGTACAAGATCCTGCTCAGGGGTTATGGAGAAGAGGCCGAGCAAAGCGCGCTCGCGTATTCGTTGATCAATTACATCACGCGGCCCTTGATATTCAATCTGATTTTCCTCACGGCGCTCATCGTCAGCCGGCGCCAGCACGTGCCGTGGCTGAAGATCATGGGGCTATGCCCGTGGCGCCTTGCACAACACGAGGTCGGAGTACCGAGAAGCCTTGCGGGTGCGCTCTGGGTCCCCCGCTGGTGATGATGGTGTTCATGCCGCGGTTCAACTCCAAGTACACGCAGCTCTGCGTGATCATCTTAGCCATACTGTTTCTCGCGCCGTTGGCGGACGTGTTCAGATTCTTGAACTCCGAGCATAATGACGTGGATCTCGGCTCCAACTTCAACCTCTCGTATTTCTTCTCGGGCCACTTCGATGCCTTCCACAATCTGACGCAGGTCATCCAGCTGAAATACAAGAGCGAAGGGTGGCAGGTCATCGGAATATTGCTGTTTTTGGGTTCCGCGGGATCTTTGGGAGGGGAAACCCGTCGGTACCGCGGTCGAATTCGCGGATTACGCCGGCTTCAATCACGAAAACATTTCCTTCCCCCTGCAGGCGGAATTCTTCGTCGACTACGGGTGGCTCGGCGTGATTTTCGGCATGTTCCTTGACCGGGTTGGTGTATCGATGGTTCGACTCGTTTCTGTCGCGCCCACAGCGGCCGGGCTCGGTAAAATCCTACCTCTACGAGCTGGCTCATCTCGAGATCGCGATCTTGGGACTATACTTGCTCCGCGGCAGCGTGCTCGTCGTGTCCTTCGGATACACCGTCGGCGTCGGATCGACCCTCATCGCAATCGCCTACGGCGACGAATTCTTGCGTGGTATCGCACTCGGCGCCCTGCCGGCTCGCAAGGCGCGGGATTCCGCGGATGCGCCGTCCGTGCCGCACACTCCTTGAGCGGGATGCCTACAATGCGGATCGCCTTCACGCTGGTCGATGCGAGTCTTTGGACCGGCGGCTATCACTTTTCTCCTGAATTTGTTCCGCGTCCTCGGCCGGCATGAGCCGGGAAAGGTGACGATCACACCATGGGCGTCGGCGTATCGGTGGCGAGCGTCGCGCTCGGGGCGTCCGTCATCGAAAAGCACTTATCCGAACGGCTGAGCGATCTTCGCCCGGGAACCGCAAATGCTTCCAACCTACACGATCCGCAAGATATTCGGCTATCTGCCGAGATTTTTTCGTATTTGCAATCAGAACGTTCCCGCTGGTCCGCGTCGTGCTCGGTCTGACGCTGCTCATGGTAGTGCTGGAATACGCAACGCTCAGCCTGATGATTCCGTTGGTGCAGGGAGGCATCGGCTCGACCGCCAAGCCGGGCGTGCTGGGACGGTTCTGGGACCACACCGCCGCCATTCTCGGTCTCCAAAGCTCGCCGCGGACCTGGCTATGGCTGTTCCTGGTGTTCTTCGCGCTTCGGATCGTGGTCGGGTACACACAGATCACCTTGAACATCTTCACGGCGAAGCAGATCCACGCCTACTTGAGCGACAAAGTGATGCAGCATGTGGTGATTCACGAGCCGCTTGCAAAGATCTACCAGCGCACCATCGGATTTTACGTGTCGCTCGCCGGGGACGAAACCAGCAAGGCGGGAAACATCTTCTTTGCGGTGGGTCAGCTGCTCGCCTCGGCGCTCTCGGCGCTGGCCGGTTTCGTGGTGCTGCTGAGCTTCTCGCGTGCGGCGTTCTGGCTGACGACCGGCTTCGTCGTGCTCTGCGCCCTGCTTCTGTCCCGGGGCATGGGTACCATCATGCGCCTGAGTTCCGAGGCGCTGGCCCTTGTCGCGCTCGCTCAACACGCACTTCATCGAGACGCTGAACGGACTCCGTTCCGTGCGGTCGCTCTCGGCCGAGCGATTCGTGGTCGAGGGATACCGGGACCAGATCCGGCGCTATGTCCGGCATCTGTTCAAAATCGATGCGCTGAACCAGGGCTACAAGGCGGCGCCGGCGCTCATCCTGGTGCTTTTTGGGGTGATCTGGCTCTGGCCGGGAGCCTTCCAGAAGGGTTTCGCCTCTCCCGTATTCTTCTTTGCCTTGACGACCATGTTGATTCGAATTCTCACCTCCCTCGGCGAGTTCGTGCTGGCGGGCGGCAAGCTGGTCGTTGACATCCGGGCCTCGCAGGATGCCGGCGAACTGCTGAGCCATCGGTTCGACGATGTGCACTCGCACGGGCGACAAGCTCTTCAAGAGCCGGTCCGCCGAATCGAGCTTCAGGAACGTCGTCTGCGGGTACATCGAGGGCACTGCCGTGTTGAAAGGCGCATCCTGCGTGTTCGAGGCCGGCCGATCCTACGCGATCGTCGGCAAGTCGGGTTCCGGGAAGTCGACCTTGGCGGATGCCATGCTCGCACTGCTGCCCATCTCAGGCGGATCGATCCGCGTCAACGGCATCCCGCTGGGTTCGATCGACGAGCTGTCGCTGAGGTCCAGGATCATCCTGGTGGAGCAGCAGACGCGCATCTTCACCGGCACCTTACGCGATAACGTGACGGTGGGTGTCGAGTCCGCCGACGAGGAGGTGACGGACTCGTTGGTCACCGCGGGACTCGGGGAACATCTGGCCAGTCTCGCGGCGGGGCTCGACACCGGCGTGGATTATCAGGGATCGAACATCTCCGGCGGGCAGCGGCAGCGCCTCGGCATCACGCGGGCCCTGATCCGCGAACCGGATGTATTGATCCTGGATGAGTGCACCAGCGCCGTCGACTCGGCCACCCGCAAGTTCCTGGTGGAGTCGCTGTGCCGGCGCTTCGCGGATCGAATCCTCATCTTCATCACGCACGACGGCGAGGTGATGTCGGTGGTCGACGAGGCGTGGGAAATCCGCGACGGAAAGATCGAGCCTGAGCCATGCGAGCAAGAGGCGTGCGGGACCGGCTGACATGAGATTGACGGGTGCCGGAAGCGCCGACTCGCACGTTATCTCCTACCGTCCGGACATCGACGGTCTGCGTGCGATCGCCGTGCTCTCGGTCATTGCTTTTCACATGCGCCGCGGCGCGCTTCCCGGAGGCTATCTCGGCGTCGACATCTTCTTCGTTCTCTCCGGATTCCTCATCACATCGATCCTTTGGGCCGAGATAAAAGACGGCCGCTTCTCGATAGTGCGCTTCTATGACCGGCGCATCCGGCGCATCATGCCGGCGCTCATCCTTCTGTTGATGGCGGCGACGCCGGTCGCGGCTGCTCTGCTGCTTCCGTCGGATCTCGTGGGCTACGGCAGGACTTGCTGGCAACCCTGGGCTTCGGCGCCAATTTCTATTTCTGGCGGGACACCAATTATTTCGCCCGCGCGGCGGAGGACAAGCCGTTGCTGCACCTCTGGTCGCTCGGCGTGGAGGAGCAATACTATATTCTCTTTCCGCTGGTCCTGGCGCTGCTCTGGCGCCGATGGCCGCGGCGCGCGCCGGCGGCCATCGGCGTGCTGACGATCCTGTCGCTGGCGGCGAATGCCGCGGCGCTGCACGTGGACGCGGATTCCACCGCCTTCTTTCTTTTGCCTGCGCTGCCTGGGAATTGGGCTTGGTTCGCTCCTGTGCTGATCCCATCGGCAAGGGCCGGCGGCAGGTGGCGAAACGAGGCGACCGTGGCGCTCGGACTGGGTCTGGTCGTTCTCGGACTCGTCGCGGCGCCCCAGGTCTTTCCTATCATGCCGGCGGTTTGCCCGCCATGCTCGGTATCTCGATGATCATCTGGGCGGGGCGCGGGCCGCTGCCGGCGGTGAACCGCGTGCTCGAGGTACCGCCGTTGAGATTCACGGGGCTGGTCTCCTTATTCGCTTTACCTGTGGCATTGGCCGATTCTCGTGTTTGCCGAGTTCTACCTGTGCGCGACCTGCGGCCGGGAGAGACGGCGGTCGCGTTCGCTGCGATGCTGGCCTGCGCCGTGCTCTTTGGCAGGTGGTCGAACGTCCTTTGCCGCTCGACGCTGCCGATCCGCACGGTGCGATGGATGGCGGGCGCGAGCGCAGCCGTACTATGGTTGCTGCGGTCGTCTTGGTCGGAACGGGTGGACTGCCGCGCGGCTGAGCCCGGAGGCGGCCGCCGTCGATCGGGCAGTGGGCACCAATTACCGGTGCCCGATCTCCCAATTATCCTGCTCGGCGCCTCGCGCGCGTGCCTGATGAACTTCCTTCGCGAAACGCCGCGGATGCGGATGTGATCCTGCTCGGGAACTCGCACGCTCAAATGTACGCCCCGCTGTTCGCGCAACTGCTGGCCGATCCGCGAGAAACCGGACTGCTCGTTCCGGCCAACGGCTGTTTGCCGACCCTCGAGGTCAACATCACCCGCGAGTGCATCGAAACGGCCCGCGAGAACCTGACGGAAGTCGAGGCTCCCGAGGGCCCGTCTGGTGATCCTCGGACTCGATTGGGCGCATGGACCGGGGACTGGTGGATGGGCAAGGGCGACCGTCGACAACGCCGCCGACGCGGCGCTCGTCGTGGGACTCGACGGCCTCATCAGCGATCTGAAGCGCGCGGGGAAGCAGGTCGTGTTGATCGACCGATCGCCGAACCCGGATGGGATGTTGCTTCCACCCTCAGTTGCCAACGGCATCGGCCGGCCGATCTACCGTGCCCCGTACTGCCCAAAACTGATTTTTCTTCCCGTTACGGTCTCGCCGACCCCGTCATTTCGAGGAGCGCGGCGACATGCGTCTCGCGCGCCCGGATCGGGCGCAATGCGTAGCTCGGCGCCGCGCCTATCTGGTCGACGGGCGCCCGTTGTTCGCGGATAGCGGACATATTGCCGAGGCGGAAACTGGCCTGTTTCGAGAAGGTATCTGAGGTGGCGCTGCCTGCGCCACCCTGGGCGGTACCGAGTCCGAGGACGGGAACCATGTTCCTTGAGATTGCGGACATGGATGGTCGAGACGCGCACGGGTACACTGCGGGCGTATGCGGACAAACTGGCGTACTGCTTTTCTTCCAAATCATCGACGACGGCACGCGGCCGCATCGAGGCGGCAGTGATCAAGGGCGACGCGCGGCCGCTGTTCACGCCCGAGCCCAGGCGCCGCCTGATCCGCTCGCTTCTGCTGCCTATGGGACATTCACGCGCGCAAATCGTACTCCCAGGAAGGGGGAGGACATGAACTCCGGCAAGAATCTTCGAGGGCCAGCGGAGGATTCTACGTGGATGTGGGCGGACACCATCCGCGCCGGTATTCGAACATGAATCTGTTCCGATCGGCGGGCTGGTGGGGGCATCAACGTCGAGCCCGATCCTGATGCGATGCGCGCTTTCAAGTCGTTCCGCCCGCGAGACATCAACCTCCAGGTCGGAGTGTCGGATCGCGCCGGATCACGGAAGTACTACTTGTTTGATGAGCCGGCTCTCAACACCTTCGACGAGGACATCGTCGCCTCTGCCGGCTCGCGAATACGCCGTACAAGCTGGTGGCCACGGTCGAGGTACCCGTCGAGTCGTCGGCATACCTTGTTCAGCTTGGCACTTGCCGCCGACGAGGAAATCGACTTTCTGTCGGTGGATGTTCAGGGCCTGGATCTCGCGGTGCTGCGATCCGGACTATTTGGGCCAGGCTCCGGCCGCGCTGCGTTCTCGGCTCGAGGTAAGCTCGGCGTCTCGTCGGGGGACGTGCAGAGCGGCCAGACCGTACCGTCTTGCCGCTTGCGGGGAATGGCTACGAATTGATTGCCAAGGCTTCCACACACCCTTGTGTTCCGCCAGCGCGCCTAGCCGAATGATTCGCGCCCCCATCGCCTTGTTCGTCTACAACCGGCCGCGTCACACGCGCTCGACGTTCGGCAGGTGTTGCGCGCCAACGCCCTCGCATCGCAAAGCGACCTGTTCGTGTTCTCGGACGCCGCCAGGAAGCCCGAGGCCGCCGCGGGCGTCGAGGAAGTCCGGCAGCTGCTTCGCTCGATCGACGGATTCAAATCGGTCGCGGTGGTCGAGCGGACCTCGAACCTGGGATTGGCCGCGTCCATCACCGAGGGGTTGAACGAGCTCTGCGGGCGCTACGGCCGGGCCATCGTCTTGGAGGACGACCTCGCGACCTCGCCGCACTTTCTCGATTACATGAACGCGGCGCTCGAGCGGTACGAGCCGGAAGATCGCGTCATGCAGATCTCGGGGCACATGTTTCTCGCGACTCTCCATACTTCGGCCGACGCGATTTTTCTGCCGTTCATCACCTCGTGGGGATGGGCTACTTGGGCGCGGGCGTGGCGGCATTACGATCCTCTCGCCCGCAATTACCCCCGACTGGCCGGGGACCCCGCGCTTCGCAGGCGCTTCGACCTGGACGGCCACTACCCTTACTTCAAGATGCTGCAGGCGCAGCAGCACGGCAGGATCGATTCCTGGGCGATCAGATGGTACTTGAGCGTGTTCTTTCGCGACGGGCTTGCGCTCTATCCGAAGAAATCCCTGGTCAGGAACCTCGGGTTCGACGGCAGCGGCGTGAACTGCAACGTCAGCGATTTCGCCCAGGGCGATCTCGATCCCGATTTTCGGGTCAACGTCATGCCCGACACGGTCGAGACGACCGCCGAAATCCAGGCGGTGTACCGCTCGCTGCCCGTCCCGCGGCTCAGCTGGACCTCCGTGCTGTCGCGCGCCTCGCGCATGCTGGGACTCGGCGCGTGAGGGCGGCGATCGTGAAGACCCTGTGCGCGGCATCCGCGGCGATTACCTCGAGACGCTTCGCGTCCTACGGCGTCGGCCGGGGCACCGACCTTCTGCCGTGGCGGATCAAGGGGGCCGCGCAATGCCACCTGAGCGTCGGCGAGCATTGCTTCATCCGCGACAAGATCGTGTTCGAGCGGCCGAACGCGCGCCTGTCCGTCGGCGATCGAACCTATCTGGGCTACGGCCTGATCGCCGTGGCGCAAAGCGTGGAGATCGGGAGCGACGTGATGTTCGGCTGGGGCGTCACCATCGTGGATCACAATTCGCACGGCGTCGCCTTCGCGCATCGTCGTGGAGACACCGAGCGCTGGCTCAAGGGCGAGAAGGATTGGACCAACGTCAAGATCGCGCCGGTGGTCATCGGCGACAAGGCGTGGATCGGCTTCAACGCGACCATCTTGAAGGGGGTCACGGTCGGAGAGGGAGCCGTGGTCGCGGCGGGAGCCCTGGTCAGCAAATCGGTGCCGCCCTGGACGGTCGCCGCCGGCAACCCGGCCCGCGTCGTCCGCGAGCTCGATCCGGACGAGCGTTAGCATCTCCGGGGGCCGAGCCATGGGCGATCAAGAACGGCTGGTTCAGAAGCATTACCTCGACCTGTACGCCGATTACTACGGCACGGCGGCCGAGACCGCCGAGAAGCGTGAGATCGCGGCCGAACAGACGATGGGCTACCTGACCGGCATGGTCGGAAACGTCCGTTTCGACAAGCTCCTGGACGTGGGCGCCGGCGACGGCAACGTGCTGTCGCAGCTCGATCGCCGGGCCATCGCCGGTGAGCTCTATGCGCTCGAGATCTCCACGAGCGGCATCCAGGCGATCAAGGACCGTCAGCTGCCCGCGGTCAAAGATACGCGGTTGTTCGATGGCTATCACATCCCGTACCCGGACAAGTACTTCGATCTGGCGGTCGCGATCCATGTGCTCGAGCACGTCGAGCACGAGCGGCTATTGCTGCGGGAAATGCGCCGAGTGGCGCGGCGCGTGTACGTCGAAGTGCCGCTCGAGCACGGAATCGCCGTTCGGCGTTCCATCACGAACGGAAGGCCGTTCGGGCACATCAACTTCTACACGCCCGCCACGCTACGGAACCTCCTCGAGTCATCCGGGCTCGAAGTCACGGGCTGCCGGGTGGCCGCCTCCTCGCTGCGCTATGAGCAGCATGTGTCGGGCCCTCTCAAGGGATTCGTGAAAAGCGCGGTGCGCCGGGCCGCTCTGAGCGCATTTCCCCGTGCTGCCCCGTGGTTCATCGTGTACAACGGATTCGCTTATTGTGAGTGTGGCTGACAGAGATGCCGACAATCTGGATAACGGGCGGGAAGGGCTTCATCGGACGGCATCTGGCCAGGCGCTGCGCCGAGCGGGGCGCCGCCGTGGCCGGGATCGGACACGGTCTGTGGCCGGCGGGCGATGCGGCGCATTGGTCCTTCTCCCACTGGATCAACGGGGAGATCGAATCCTCGAACCTCACTCAGCTGGCGCGCGCCGTCGGACCGCCGGATACCGTCTTTCATCTCGCGGGTGGCTCCTCGGTCGGACTCTCGCTGCAGAATCCGCTGGAGGATTTCACCCGCACCGTGAGACGACCGCGCGTCTCCTGGAATGGACCAGGATTCACGCCGCGGAGGCGAAAATCGTGGCGGTTTCGAGTGCCGCGGTCTATGGTGGGGGTCATTCGCGGCCCATCCCGGAGAGCGCGCCGATCCGTCCCTATTCTCCGTACGGCCATCACAAATCGATGATGGAGGCGCTGTGCCGCTCCTACGGTGAGAACTTCGGACTCCGTGCGGCCATCGTGCGCTTGTTCTCCGTGTACGGCGAGGAGCTGCACAAGCAGCTCCTCTGGGACATCTGCTGCAAGCTCGACGCCCGGGAATCGGCGCCCCTCCTGCTCGGCGGAACGGGCCTCGAAATTCGCGACTGGCTGCACGTGTCGGACGCGGTCAGCCTCCTATGGATGGCTCGCCAGGTATGCAGTCCGGAGTGTCCGTCGATGAATGGCGGCACCGGGCACGGGACTGCCGTGATGGAGGTCGCGAGGACCGTGTGCGAAGCCTGGTACGCTCCCGTCGAGGTCCGTTTCAGCGGACTCGCGCGTCCCGGCGACCCCGAGCGCCTGATTGCCGATACCGCCAAGGCGACCTCGATGGGTTTCGCCCCGGCCGTACCATTCGTTCAAGGCATACGCCGGACCGTCGATTGGTTCCGATCCCGCGCGCAGCGAGCAGAGTAGCGGACCGCCGGATGCACATCGATCCCTTTTATACCGGTTCGAGCGGGCTCACCTCGATATGGCGATCCTCGGGCTGCATCTGCTCCGCGGCAGCGTGCTCGTCTCGTTCGGGTACACCGTCGGCGTGGGTTCGACTCTCATCATGATTTCATACGGCGAAAAGTTCCTGCGAGGCTTCGCTCTGGCCGAGTCGTGGGCCGAGCGCAGGTCCGTCGCCGGTGCATCCGCGATGGCAACCGGTGATGTGAGCCCCGGCGCGGGGGCGCCGCCTGCGCATACGCCCGGTTGACTGCACCGAGGCCAATGCGAATCGCTTTCACGCTCGTCGATGCACGCCTGTGGACCGGAGGCTATCATTACCTTCTGAACCTGTTCGGTGTGCTCGAGCAGCATCAACCCGGGAGGATAACGCCCGTGCTGTTTCACGGAACGGACCGGCCGAGCGCCGACGTGGCGCCATTTCTCTCGGTGCCCGGAGTCGAGACCGTGTGTTCGCCGGCATTCAACGACTCGAGAAATACGGTCTCGCTCGCATCCTCCGTGATTCTCGGTGCCGATCGGTCGATCCGCCGCGCTCTGGTAGAGCGCCGAGTGGACGCGGTATTCGAGATCGCCCGCTTCTTCGGCAGGCGGCTCGGGGTGCCCGCGATGGCGTGGATGGCGGATTTTCAGCACCGCGCGCTGCCGCAGGCGTTCAGTGGTCCGGGCTACTGGAAACGTGAGCTCGGATTTCGCGCGCAAATCGGCGCCGGACGCGAGGTCATCCTGAGCAGCAGGGACGCCCAACGGGCCTGCGAGGAGTATTATCCAGCCTCCGCGGGCCATACTCACGTCGTGCATTTCGCGACTCCGCCGCCAGCTCCGATGAGCTTCGATGAAGCACGGCGGATCGCCGACGGCTACGGCCTTCCGCAGGAATTCTTTTTCATGCCGAACCAGTTCTGGCGGCACAAGAATCATTTGATGGTCGCATCGGCCATGGCCCTTCTCAAGGCACGCGGTTGCCCAGCTGTCATCGCCGCGTCGGGCAAGCCGGTCGATCCGCGCAACAAGGATCACTTCGGGGCGGTCGGCGCGGCCATCGAGTCGCTCGGTATCGCGGATCGTTACCGCATCCTCGGGATGATTCCCTATCGCGACCTCGCCGCGCTCATGCGCTCGTGCACGGCGTTCATCAATCCATCGCGCTACGAAGGATGGAGCACCACGGTGGAGGAGGCGCGGTCCGCCGGCGTTCCCCTGATCTTGTCCGATCTGGCCGTCCATCGCGAACAGGCCGGCGATCGGGCATCGTATTTCAGAGTCGACGATCCGGCGCAACTGGCGGATGCGATCCAGCGCTTCGTTCCCTCGAGCCGCGAAGAGCGGGAGCGGCGCGCCGCCGAGGCGCGGGTCGACGCCGAAGCCAGAGTGCGGGAGTTCGCGGCGAATTTCGTCGCCACGGTACAACGCTGCGCCACCAGGCGCTCCGCATGAAGATCTCGATCATCACCGCGGTGTTCAACGGCGAGAAGACCATCGGATCGACGCTCGCGTCGATCGCCGATCAGGATTACGTCGATGTCGAGCACATCATCGTGGACGGCGCATCCACGGATGCCACGTTGGCGCGCATACGAACCGGCGACCGGCGCGGCGCAAAAGTCGTATCGGAGCCCGACGACGGCGCGTACGATGCCTTCAACAAAGGCTTGCGTTCGGCGACAGGCGATGTCATCGGCTTTCTGAACTGCGGTGATTCGTACATCTCGCCCACGACCGTGTCGCGGATCGCGGGTACGTTCGCCGATTCGCGCGTGCAGGCTGTGTTCGGCGACGTGCTCATCGTCGATCAGCAGATGCCGCCGCGCGTAATGCGGCGCTACCGCTCCAAGCACTTCACGCGGCGAGCCATGAGCTACGGCCTGATGCCGGCGCATCCGACCCTTTTCATGAAGCGCGAGGTCTATCGTGCGGTCGGCGAGTACGATGCGAAGTTTCGCATTGCCGGCGATTTCGAGCTGTGCCTGCGCGCATTTGCCTGCCGCGATACGCGTTATCGGTACCTGCCGGAGCCGCTGGTCAGAATGCCGACGGGAGGGCTCAGCAATCGAGGTTGGCGCAGCAAGGTGGAGATCACCCGCGAGATGATGCGCGCGTGCCGCTCCAACGGAGTGAGTACCAACTGGCTGAAGCTCTGTATGCGCTTTCCTCTGAAGATGACCGAGCTGTCGTGGTTCGAGAGCGGCAAGTCCGGGTGACGTGCGATGCAGGCCTTCAAGAATTTCATTCACATGCTGATGACGCCGCTCGCGATGGCTTCGATACTCGCGGCGGCGGGGGCCATTCTCCGGGCGGTTCGGCTGCGCCGCACCGCGCGTGCGGCGCTGATACTGGCATTGACGATCGGGTATCTGGGGTCTACGAGTCTCGTCGGCGATGCGCTCCTTGGGCCGCTGGAACGGCGCTATCCGCCGCTCGATCTCGATGCGGCGCGGTCTGGCAGGACCTATGTGGTCGTGCTCGGCAGCGGCTACGCGCCGGTCGACCATATTCCGGTGACCGCCGCCCTCAACGAGGACGGGTTGGCGCGCATCGTGGAGGCCGTCAGGATCAGCCGGCAGCTGCACGATGCCCGGCTGGTGGTATCGGGAGGCGCGTTTCCCGGGGACACGCCGTCCGCCTACGGCTACGCCCGGCTGGCGCATGATCTCGGGGTCGACGTGCCCCCAACCAACGTGCTGGGTACGCCGCTGGATACCGGTCAGGAGGCTCGGGCCATCGCCGCGCTGATCGGCCGTGTGCCCTTCATTCTCGTCACTTCGGCGTATCACATGCCTCGCGCCATGCGCCTCATGCTGCAGGCGGGCCTCGAGCCCATACCGGCGCCCACCGGACAGCGGGTCGACGTCCCGCCGATCCGGGGGCTGCATCTGCTGATGCCGACCTCCTCGGGGTTGCACAAGACCGAGCTGGCCCTGCACGAGTACGCCGGATTCCTTGCCATGAGCGTCGGCCTGCCGTGAGCCGGGTTCTGGTCACCGGCGCCTCCGGCTTCGTCGGCCGTACGCTCTGCGGCTCGCTATCGAACGCCGGATACCGGGTGCGCGCAGCGGTTCGCGATTCGGGGCGTGCACCGCCCGAAGCGGCGGAGACGGCGACGGTGGGCGAACTCGGAGCCGCCACACGCTGGCAGGAGGCGCTCGAGGGTGTCGAGCTGGCGATTCATCTGGCGGCGCGCGCCCATGTCATGAACGACTCTGGGAACGATGAGGCTTATCTGGAGGCGAACGCCCGCGGCACACGCAACTTCGCCGCTCAGTGCGCCGACTCCGGTGTGCGCCGCCTGGTGTTCCTGAGCAGCGTCAAGGTCAACGGGGAGGCGACGGCCGAACGGCCCTTCTCGGCGCTCGACACCCCGCAACCACAAGACGCCTACGGCGTGTCAAAATGCGAGGGCGAAAGGTTCGCGATGCGGATCGGGGAGCAGAGCGGTATGGAAGTGGCGATCGTGCGCGCCCCGTTGATGTACGGATCCGGCGTCAGGGCCAATTTCTTGAGGCTGATGCGCTGGGTCGATCAGGAGCGCCTGCTGCCGCTCGGTGCCGTCGCCAATCGACGCAGCCTTCTGAACGTCTGGAATCTTTGCGATTTGCTCGCGGTGCTCTTGACTCATCCCGAGGCGGCGGGGAGGGTGTGGATGGCATCCGACGGAGAGGACGTGTCGACGCCGGAACTGATTCGCAGAATGGCGCGCGCCATGCACCGGCGCGCACGTCTCGTTCCCTTGCCCATAAGCCTGTTGCGGGCTGTCGGCAGCGCCGTCGGCCGCCGCGCGGAAATCATGCGGCTGTGCGGATCGCTCACGGTGGATTCGTCGAGCACGCGCGATCGGCTCGGGTGGTCGCCGCCCACCTCGATGGACGAGGGACTCGAGCGCACAGTGGAATGGTATCGATCCGCCGGAGCATCGCGTGCTTTCTGAGCCAATGCTCATCTTCGCGGCGGTATTCATCGCCTCGATGCTGTTGACCGGGATCATTCGGCGCATGGCGCTCGCCCGCGGCGTGCTCGACGTGCCGAATGAGCGAAGCTCGCACGTGCTCCCCACGCCCCGCGGCGGAGGAATGGCGATCGTCGTCACCGTGCTGTTCACGATCGGCGTGATGTACGCACGCGGCAATGTGCGGCCGGACCTCGCCGCCGTACTCCTCATCGGCGGTCCGTTCGTCGCGCTGATCGGGTTCATCGACGATCTGCGCAGCGTCTCGGTCCGCGCCCGGCTGGCGGTGCAGTTCGCGGCCTTCGGCTGGTGCGTCTACTGCCTCGGTCCTCTGCCGCCGGTCCATCTCGGATTCGCGATCGTGGATCTCGGCCTCGCCGGCTCGATCGCTGCGGTGATCTTCCTGGTATGGTTCTTGAATATCTACAATTTCATGGACGGCATCGACGGCATTGCGAGCGTCGAGGCGATCAGCGTGCATGACGTTCGCGACGCTTTTGCTCTTCTGGCAGCGGGGCGAGCCTTCGATCGTGTTTGCGTTGCTGGTGGTGGCGGCGGCCGCGGCGGGATTCCTGATCTGGAATTGGCCGCCCGCCCGCATCTTCATGGGAGATGCGGGCAGCGGCTTCCTGGGCTTCTTCGTCGGGTCGATCGCCTGGGAGACCATCGTGCGCGGCCGGCTTTCGATCTGGGTCTGGCTGATTCTGCTCGGCGCCTTCATCGTCGACGCCACCGTGACGCTCCTGCGGCGATGGTCTCGGGGCGCCAATCTCGCCGAGGCGCACCGTAGCCATGCCTATCAGCGACTCAGCAGAAAGTATCGAAGTCACCTCAAGGTGACCCTGGGAATCCTGCTCATCAACGCGTTCTGGCTCGATCCGCTGGCGTATCTCGCGGCAGCCCGCCCGGCGCTGGGCGCCGCTTTGGCGGCGATGGCCTGGCTGCCGCTGATCGTCGTCGCGTGGATCTGCGGAGCCGGTACCGAGGGGGATGAATCATAGACGGGTAGGTGTGTGGACGCCCACGCCTATACTGCTTGCCGCTTGCCCGGGCGCTCGAATATTACGGAGGTTGAATTGGCGAAGAAAGCGTTGATCACGGGAATCACGGGACAGGACGGCGCCTATCTGGCCGAATTTCTGCTCGCGAAGGGCTACGAGGTGCATGGCGTCAAGCGGCGCGCCTCCTCGTTCAACACGGACCGCATCGATCACCTCTATCAGGATCCGCACGAGAGCGACGTCCGGCTGAGGCTGCATTACGGCGACCTGACCGACTCGACCAATCTCATCCGCATCATGCAAGAAGTCCAGCCGGACGAGATCTACAACTTGGCCGCGCAAAGCCACGTCGGCGTGTCGTTCGAGACGCCCGAGTACACGGCGAACTCGGACGCGCTCGGCACGCTTCGCATGCTCGAAGCGATCCGTATTCTGGGGCTCGAGATCGAAGACCCGCTTCTATCAGGCGTCCACCTCCGAGATGTTCGGCAAGGTCCAAGAGATTCCGCAACGCGAAACCACGCCGTTCTACCCGCGCTCGCCTTACGGCGCCGCGAAGGTGTATGCGTACTGGATCACCGTCAACTATCGCGAAGCCTACGGCCTGTTTGCCTGCAACGGCATCCTGTTCAACCACGAATCCCCGTTGCGGGGCGAGACGTTCGTATCGCGCAAGATCACCCGGGCGCTCACTCGGATCCAGGTCGGTCTGCAGCAGACGCTCGCACCTGGGCAATCTCGATTCCCGGCGCGATTGGGGGCATGCGCGCGATTACGTCCGGGCGCAGTGGCTGATGTTGCAGCAGGATGAGCCGGAGGACTTTGTCATCGCCACCGGCAAGCAATACTCGGTGCGGGACTTCGTGGTCGCCGCCGGCCTCGCTCCTCGGCATGAAGATCGAATGGGAAGGGGAGGGTGTGGACGAAGTGGGCGTCGACGCGGCCACGGGCCGCCAGCTGGTGCGTGTCGATCCGCGCTACTTCCGGCCGACGGAAGTGGAGACCCTGCTGGGGGACCCGAGCAAAGCGCGCCAGAAGCTGGGCTGGACCGCGGAAATCGAGTTCGGCGAGCTGGTGGCCGAGATGGTGACCGAGGATCTCGAGACGGCCAAGCGCGATGCCATGGTCGCCAAGGAGGGCTACAAGGTCTACAGCCACCATGAGTAGCGGCGAGCCGGTCGGCCGGGAATCCCGCATCTATGTGGCGGGTCATCGCGGGCTCGTCGGCTCGGCGGTCATGCGCGCCCTCGCAGGCCAGGGATACCGCAATCTCGTGCTGCGTACCCACAGCGAGCTTGACCTCACCGATCAGCTCGGAGTGCGTCGCTTCTTCGAGGAGACCCGGCCGCGAGGCCGTCATCATGGCTGCCGCCCGCGTCGGCGGGATTCAGGCCAACAATTCGCGTCCCGCCGAGTTCATTCGTGACAATCTGTTGATCCAGGACAACGTCATCGACGCGGCGCATCGCGCGGGGGTCGGCAAATTCGTGTTTCTGGGATCGAGCTGCATCTATCCCAAATTGGCGCCGCAGCCGATCAAAGAGGATTATCTTTTGACCGGTCCGCTGGAGCCCACCAACGAGTGGTATGCGATCGCCAAAATCGCGGGTGTAAAGATGTGTCAAGCGTTCCGGCGCGAATACGGCTTCAAAGCGATCTCCTTGATGCCCACCAATCTATACGGCCCCGGCGACAACTTCGATTTGCAGAACTCGCATGTCCTGCCGGCGCTGATCCGCAAGTTTCACGAAGCCAAAATGCGCGGGGATGCGAACCGTCGTTGTCTGGGGCACCGGCACACCACGGCGCGAATTCCTGCACGTCGATGATCTGGCGGACGCCGTTTTGTATCTTTTACAAACCTACGACGATGAGGCCATCGTGAACATAGGCTGGGGCGAGGATGTCACCATTCGGGAACTCGCGGAGCTCGTCATGTCGGTGATTGGCTACAGGGGCCAGCTGACTTTCGATACTTCAAAGCCGGACGGAACGCCGCGTAAGCTGCTCGATGTAGCGCGGTTGAGCTCGCTCGGCTGGCGGCCGAAGATCGCCTTGAGACCCGGAATCGAGCAGACCTATCGGTGGTTCAGAGAAAATATTGCAGAGGCCCGACTTTAGAATACGCGGGGTCAACCGAGGGAAGGGCACCGCGTTAGTCATTGCAAATGGTTAATTAGTGCAAATTCAATCTGTTTGCGCGTATTTTCTGTACACTGGCGCGAAGGGAGAATATTCCTCGCTCCAAACAACTGGTAACTAAAGGCGGGGGATGTGGGGGGGTCAGTCATGGAGGCTCGCGTTGGGATCTAAGAACGTGGTACGGACTGACGACTTCCTGAGGCGGGCGGTCGAATTGCCGCGCTCGACCAAACGCCTCATCTCCGTTTGCGCGGACACGATCATGATCCCGCTGGCGCTCTGGTCGGCGATGAGTCTCAAAGCCGGCCGGCCGGTGCTCGATCTGGCCGACTGGCCCGCCTACCTGGCGGTCGTTGCGATCAGTCTTCCCATCTTCGTGCGCTTCGGTCTGTACCGGGCGGTGGTCCGTTTCCTGGGCCACAAAGCGGTTTTCGCCGTCGCACTGGCCGTCGCACTGAGCGGGGTCCTCCTGTCGATCCTGGGCGCCGCGCTCAAGCTTCCGGCGCTGTCGGTGAGCGTCGTGACCATCTATTCGTGCCTCGCGCTGCTGTATGTCGCGGGCTCCCGATTCGTGGTGCGCTACTACCTCCTCACCCGCTACATTCAGCCGACCGTGGCGCGAGTGGCCATCTACGGGGCGGGCGACGCCGGAGCGCGATTGTCGACGGTCCTGTCCACCACCCGTGCGTTCGACCCGGTCGTCTTCGTCGACGACAATAAGAGCCTGCACGGCCGGATGGTCAACGGCATCAAGGTCTACTCGCCGGACGAGCTGCCGGCGCTGATCAACAGCCGTAACATCGACCGGATGCTGCTCGCGCTGCCGTCCCTGACCCGCCGCCGCAGCCGCGAGATCCTGAGCGCCCTCGAGCCCTTGGGCGTGCACGTTCAAACCGTCCCGGAGTTCGAGCAGCTGGTGACCGGCAAGGCTAACGTCGAGGACATCCGCGAAGTCGATGTGTGCGACCTTCTGGGCCGCGATTCGGTCCCGCCGAAGGCCGGCCTGTTCGATGCCTGCATCCGCGACAGGGTGGTCATGGTGACGGGCGCCGGCGGATCGATCGGCTCGGAATTGTGCCGCCAGATCATTGGCTTGGGACCCAAGCGGCTGGTGCTGTTCGAGATGTCCGAGCTCGCGCTCTACAACATCGAGCGGGAGCTGCGCACGTTCGCCGAGCAACATTCACTGCAGGTCGATCTGGTCGGTCTGATCGGCAACGCGCATCACAAGTTTCGGATGCGCGACATTCTGCTGGCCTACCGCGTGCAGACTGTGTATCACGCCGCCGCCTACAAGCATGTCCCCATCGTCGAGCAGAACGTGATCGAGGGCATTTACAACAACGTCATTGCGACCTGGTACACGGCCGAGGCGGCCCACGAGACCGAGGTCGAGACCTTCGTGCTGGTGTCGACCGACAAGGCGGTGAATCCCGACCAATGTCATGGGGGCGACCAAGCGCTTCGCGGAGATCGTCCTGCAGGGACTGCATCGCCGGGGCAGCAAGACCCGGTTCTGCATGGTGCGGTTCGGCAATGTCCTGGCCTCCTCGGGCTCGGTCGTCCCGCTGTTCAACGAGCAGATCAAGGCGGGCGGCCCGGTGACCGTGACCCATCCCGGAAGTGATTCGCTACTTCATGACCATTCCGGAGGCGGCGCAGCTCGTGATCCAGGCCGGCTCCATGGCGGAGGGCGGCGATGTTTTCGTGCTCGACATGGGCAAGCCCGTGCGGATCTGCGATCTCGCCAGGCGCATGATCCACCTCATGGGACTGACGGTGCGCGACGAGCAGCATCCGGACGGCGACATCGAGATCTCCTACACCGGCCTGCGGCCGGCCGAGAAGCTCTACGAGGAGCTGCTGATCGGCAATAACGTCACCGGCACGCAGCATCCGATGATTCTGCGGGCCATCGAGCATTCCCTGCCCTGGGAGCGCGTCCAGTGGATGCTGGACGAGATCCTGGTCGCGATGAGCCGCTTCGATTGCCATCGGGCGCTGCAGCTCCTGAGCGAGTCGTGGTCGAATACAAGCCGGCGCCCGAATCGCACGATCTGGTCTGGGCGCGCCAAGCCGTGCTAACGTCGGACGATCGCAAAGTCACCAACCTGAAAGTCCGCCGTGTCGCTCGAAATACCACGCCACCAGTACCGGACCCACCGATACTGCCCATCCTTGAGGGCGCACCCGTTCAATTGATTCGGAGCCCTGCCTTTGGCAAAAGCCAGCATTCTGGTCACCGGCGGCGCCGGCTACATCGGCAGTCATGTCGTGCGGCAATTGGGCGAGGCCGGCGAGCACGTCGTCGTTCTCGACAATCTCGGCAAGGGCTTTCGGCAGGCGGTCACCGCGGGCGAACTCATCGTCGGCGATGTGGGCGATCAGGCGCTGGTGTCGCGGCTGTTGGCGGAGCACCAGGTCGATACCGTCATGCACTTTGCCGCGCACACCATCGTGCCCGAGTCCGTGGCGCTGCCGCTCAAGTACTACGGCAACAATACCTGCTCCACCCGCGCCTTGCTGCAGGCCTGCCTCGACAACAGCGTCAAGAACTTCGTCTTTTCCTCCACCGCGGCCGTGTACGGCATGCCGGAGGAGGGCTACGCGAGCGAAGAGTCGCCGACGCGTCCCATCAATGCCTACGGCACCTCCAAGCTCATGAGCGAATGGATGCTGCGCGATGTCGCGGCGGTGAATCCGCTGCGCTACGTGGCGTTGCGCTACTTCAACGTGGCCGGCTCGGACCCCGCCGGCCGGATCGGGCAGGCGACGCCCGGGGCGACGCTGCTGACCAAGGTGGCCTGCGAGGCCATGGTGGGCAAGCGGCCGCATGTGTCCGTGTTCGGCAGCGACTACCCGACGCCGGACGGCACCGGGGTGCGGGACTATCTGCACGTCGAGGACCTGGCCGCGGCGCATTTGAACGCGCTCGATTATCTGCGGGGCGGCGGCCGCCCGACCACCCTGAATGTCGGCTACGGCCACGGCTACTCGGTGCGCGAAGTGCTGCGCATGGTGGAGACCGTGGGCGGGAAGCCGCTGGACATTCGCGAAGAGCCGCGCCGCGCGGGCGATCCGGCCTATCTGGTGGCGCGGGCCGAACGCATCCGCGCCGAGCTCGGCTGGCCGCCGCGCTACGACGACTTGAAGGCCATCGTCGCCTCTCGCTGGCCTGGGAGCGCAAGCTCCAGCGGGAGCCCTGGAGCCGGCTGAGGGTAGCGCGGGGCGTGTGCGGCGCCGGCCGCACAGCCCTGCGCGCACCACACCCGCCCGTGTGCACCGGCCCGTGCCGGGCGGCTTTACTTGACCCCCCAAAACCGCTAGGCTTTCGCAACCTTTTCCCAGTTAAATCAGAATATTACGCATGCGAATCACGATCTTCGGCTCAGGCTACGTGGGCCTGGTCACCGGCGCCTGTCTGGCGGATGCCGGCAACCACGTGGTCTGCGTGGACGTCGATCGGCGCAAAATCGCCATGCTCAAGGCGGGCGAGGTCCCCATTCATGAGCCGGGCCTGGACGCCGTGGTCAAGCGCAATCTGGCGGCCGGCCGGCTGACGTTCACCACCGACGCCAAAGAGGGCGTCGACCACGGACTGTTCCAGCTGATCGCGGTGGGCACGCCGCCGGACGAGGACGGGTCGGCGGACCTGCGCTATGTGCTGGCGGTCGCGCGCACCATCGGCGAGCACATGACCGAGTACAAGGTGGTGGTCACCAAATCGACCGTGCCGGTGGGCACCGCGGACAAGGTCGAGCGCGCCATCGCCGGGTCGCTTCAGGCGCGGGGGGCGGCGGTCGAATTCGATACCGTCTCGAATCCCGAATTTCTCAAGGAAGGCGCGGCGATCAGCGATTTCATGAAGCCGGATCGGGTGATCGTCGGCACCTCGAGCACGCGCGCCGCCGAGCTGATGCGCACGCTGTACGAGCCCTTCACCCACAACCGCGACCGCATGATCGTCATGGACGTGCGCTCCGCCGAGCTCACCAAGTACGCCGCAAACGCCATGCTCGCGACCAAGATCAGCTTCATGAACGAGCTGGCCAATCTGGCCGAGCAGCTCGGCGCCGACATCGAGTCGGTGCGCGTCGGCATCGGCTCGGATCCGCGCATCGGCTCTGCCTTCATCTATCCCGGCGTCGGCTACGGCGGCTCCTGTTTTCCCAAGGACGTGAAGGCGCTGAAGCGCTCGGCCGAGGAAGTGGGCTATCCGAGAGCCTGCTGACGGCGGTCGAGAGGTCAACGAGCGCCAGAAGACCGTGCTGTTCGGCAAGATCAAGGCGCATTTCGGCGATCTTCGCGGGCAAGACCCTCGCGCTCTGGGGTCTCGCCTTCAAGCCGAATACCGACGACATGCGCGAGGCGGCGAGCCGGGTCCTGATGGAGGCGCTCTGGGCGGCGGGCGCGCGCGTGCGCGCCTACGATCCGGTGGCGCCATGCCCGAATGCGCCCGGCTTTACGGCGAGCGCGCCGATCTCGTGCTGTGCAAGACCAGGCCCGAGGCCCTGGAGGGCGCCGACGCGCTGGCCATCGTCACCGAGTGGCGCGAGTTCCGCAGTCCGGACTTCGACCACATGCGCTCGGCGCTCAAGCATCCGGTGATCTTCGACGGGCGCAATCTCTATGATCCGGCGCACATGGAGCGCGCCGGGTTCAGCTATTATGCGATCGGCCGCGGCAAGCCAGGGTGAGTGCGTCAAATGAAACTGACTCCCGTGATTTTGTCCGGCGGCGCCGGCACCCGGCTGTGGCCGCTGTCCCGCGAGATGTATCCCAAGCAACTGCTGGCGCTCACCGGCAAGCACACCATGCTGCAGGAGACCGCCGCCCGCCTGGCGGGAATCGAGGGCGCCGGCGACCCGTGATCGTGTGCAACGAAGCGCATCGCTTCACGGTGGCCGAGCAGATCCGCACCCTGTCGATGCGCGCGGCCGCCATCCTGCTCGAGCCCGTCGGCCGCAATACCGCGCCCGCCGTGGCGCTCGCGGCGCTCCAGGCCCAGAAGCTCGATCCCGACGCCATCCTTTTGGTGGCGCCGGCCGATCACGTGATTCGCGATGTGCACCTGTTTCGGCAGGCCGCGACCGTGGCGGCGGGGCTCGCGCAGGACGGCAAGCTCGTGACCTTCGGCATCGTCGCGCATGCGCCGGAGACCGGCTACGGCTACATTCGCCGCGGCGAGGGCGACGGCCCCGCCTTCCCGGTGGCCCAATTCATCGAGAAGCCGCCGCTGGATCTCGCCCGTCAATTCGTCGCCTCCGGCGACTATTTCTGGAACAGCGGCATGTTCGTGTTCAAGGCGAGCCGCTATCTCGCGGAGCTCGCCGCCTTCGCGCCCGACATCCTGGAGGCGAGCAAGGCGGCCTTCGAGGCGGCAAACGCCGATCTGGATTTCGTGCGCATCGACAAGGCGGAATTCGAGAAATGCCGCAGCGAGTCGATCGACTATGCGGTCATGGAGAAGACGCGCGATGCCGTGGTGCTGCCGCTCGATGCCGGCTGGAGCGACGTCGGCTCCTGGTCCTCGCTTGTTCGATGCGCTGCCGGCGGACGAGGAGGGCAATGTGCTGCAGGGCGATGTGCTGGTGCACGACACGCACGATTGCTACGTGCATTCCACCAGCCGCCTGGTCGCGGCGGTGGGCATGGACGATCACATCATCGTCGAGACCAAGGACGCGATCCTGGTGGCGCCCAAGGAGCGCGTGCAGGACGTGAAGGATCTGGTGGCCAAGATCAAGAAATCCGGCCGCAGCGAATCCTCCCTGCACCGCGAGGTGTTCAGGCCCTGGGGAAGCTACGACAGCATCGACAGCGGCGAGCGCTTTCAGGTCAAGCGCCTGTCGGTCAAGCCGGGCGGCGTGCTGTCGCTGCAGATGCATCACCATCGCGCCGAGCATTGGATCGTGGTGCAGGGCACCGCGCGCATCACCTGCAACGACAAGACGTTCCTGCTGTCCGAGAACGAATCGACCTACATTCCCATCGGCGCGACGCATCGCATCGAGAATCCCGGCAAGGTGCCCCTGCACATCGTCGAGGTGCAGTCCGGGTCGTATCTGGGCGAGGACGACATCGTGCGCTTCGAGGACAATTACGGCCGGCAAGGGACCAGCACTTGAGCTCGATCACCTGCTTCAAGGCCTACGATCTTCGCGGCCGGATCCCCACGGAACTCAATGACGATGTGGCCTACCGGGTGGCCGCGCGGCTATGCGCAGTTTCTGTCGCCCAAGCGCGTCGTGGTCGGGCGCGATATTCGATTGTCGAGCGAGGCGCTCACCGATGCGCTCTGCCGCGGCCTGACCGACAGCGGCGTGGATGTTTACGACATCGGCATCTGCGGCACGGAGGGCGTGTATTTCGCGACCTTCGACGGCGGCTACGACGGCGGCATCATGATCACCGCCAGCCACAACCCGCCGGACTACAACGGCATGAAATTCGTGCGCGAGCAGTCGAAGCCGATCTGCGGCGACAACGGCCTGAAGGAAATCCGCGCGATCGCCGAGCGCGGCGAGTTCGAGGACACGGGCTGCCGCGGCCGGCGGCAGCGCATCGACACCTCGGCCGCCTACATCGCGCATCTGCTGTCCTATGTCGAGGTCGGCAAGCTCAAGCCGCTGAAGATCGTGGTGAATGCCGGCAACGGCGGCGCCGGCCTCGTCGTCGACCGCCTCGAGCCGCATCTGCCGTTCGAGTTCATCAAGCTGCACCACGAGCCCGACGGCCATTTCCCGAACGGCATCCCGAATCCCGATGCTCGAGGAGAATCGCGCGCCGACGGCGGCGGCGATCCGCGCGCACGGCGCGGACTTCGGCATCGCCTGGGACGGCGACTTCGACCGCTGCTTCTTCTTCGATGAGCAGCGGCCAGTTCATCGAGGGCTATTACATCGTCGGCCTGCTGGCCTCGGTGCTGCTGCGAGGGCGAACGCGGCGGCAAGGTGGTGCACGATCCGCGCCTCACCTGGAATACCATCGAGATCGTCGAAGCCCGCGGCGGCGAGGCGGTGCTGTCCAAATCCGGCCATGCCTTCATCAAGCAGCGCATGCGCGAGGTCGACGGCGTGTATGGCGGGGAAATGAGCGCGCACCATTATTTTCGCCGCTTCGCCTATTGCGACAGCGGCATGATCCCCTGGCTCCTGGTGGCGCAGATCCTGAGCGAGACCGGCAGGTCCCTGTCGTCAGCTGGTCGGCGAGCGGATCGCCGCGTTCCCGGTGAGCGGCGAGCTGAACTACCGGGTGCCCGACGCCAAGCCGCCGCGATGGCCGCCGTCGAGTCCCGCTATGCGCGCGCAGGCGCTCGAGATCGACCGCACCGACGGGCATGTCGTTCGAATTCGCGGATTGGCGCTTCAACCTGCGCACGCTCGAACACCGAGCCGCTGATGCGCCTGAACGTCGAGGCGCGCGGCTCGGAGCATCTGATGCGCGAGCGCACCCGCGGAAATTCTCGAGCTGTTGAAGTCGCACGGCGCGGTCGCCGCCGATCATTGAACGACATCCATGGCCGGTGCGCCCAAACTCAGCGTCGTCATCCCGGTCTACAACGAGGAGGCGGTGCTGCCGACCCTGTTCGAGCGGCTCTATCCCGCGCTCGACGCGCTGGGCATCTCTTACGAGATGCGTGTTCGTCAACGACGGCAGCAAGGACCGCTCGGTGGCGCTGCTGCGCCAGCAATTTCAGCGCCGCCCGCATGAAACCCGCGTGGTGCTGTTCCACGCCAATTTCGGCCAGCATTCGGCGGTGATGGCGGGCCTCGCCTATGCGCGCGGCGAGTACGTGATCACCCTGGATGCGGATCTGCAGAATCCGCCCGAGGAGATCGGCAAGCTGGTCGACATGCTCGAGAAGGGCTACGACTACGTCGGCACCGATCCGCCAGCAGCGCCAGGACTCGCTTGTGGCGGCGCTGGCTCTCGAAGGGCATCAACAAGCTGCGCGAGTGGATCACGCCGGTGCGCATCACCGACCAGGGCTGCATGATGCGCGGCTATTCGCGCCTGGTCGTGGCCGCGCTCAATCGAGACGCGCGAGGTCAATACCTTCATTCCGGCGCTGGCCTCGCTGTACGCCATGAATCCGATCGAGGTGCCGATCGCCCACGAGGAGCGGCACGCCGGGCAATCCAAATACTCGCTGTACAGCCTGATCCGGCTGAATTTCGACCTGATCACCGGATTCTCCGTGGTGCCGCTGCAGCTCTTCTCCATGGTCGGCATGGCGATGTCGGCGCTGTCGGCGCTGCTGGTGATCGTGCTGTTCGTGCGCCGCCTGTTCATCGGCTCGGAGGCCGAAGGGCGTGTTCACGCTGTTCGGCCTGGTGTTCTTCTTCATCGGCCTGGCGCTGTTCGGCATCGGCCTGCTGGGCGAGTACGTCGGCCGCATCTATGCGCAGGTGCGCGAGCGGCCGCGCTACATCGTCGAGGCGGTGCTCGAGGAGAGCGGCGGCGAGGGGCATCCGCGGGCCATCGAGCGAACGGCTCCCGGCCGTGGATGCCGTCCCGGACGTTCGGCGGTGACCCGCGCGGTGGTGTTCGCCTACAGCGAAGTCGGGGTGCGCTGCGTGCGCGAACTGTTGGCGCAGGATGTGGAGATCCCGCTGCTCTTCACTCATGCCGACGATCCGAAGGAGAGCCGCTGGTTCGGCAGCGTGCAAGGAGTTGGCCGAGACGCATCGGCCTCAAGGTGGAGACGCCGGACGATCCCAACACGCCTCGAGTGGATCGCCGAGGGCCGGCGCGCGCGACCGGATTTCGTGTTCTCCTTCTACTACCGCCACATGCTCGGATACCGCGTGGCTGGACATGCCGCAGCGCGGCGCGCTGAACATGCATGGCTCGCTGCTGCCGAAATATCGCGGCCGCGCGCCGGTCCACTGGGCCATCATCAACGGCGAGACGGCGACCGGCGCGAGCCTGCACTACATGGTGGAAAAGCCCGACGCCGGGGCGCTGGTCGACCAGCAGTCCGTGCCGATCCTCGAGAACGACACGGCGCTCGAGGTGTCGATGAAGGTGGCCGAGGCCGCGCAGCAGGTGCTGCGCGCGCAGCCTGCCGCAATTGATCGCCGGGAGCGCCGCGGCGCGGCCGCTGATCTGCTCGCAGGGCTCGTATTTCGGCCGCCGCCGCCCGGAAGATGGACGCATCGATTGGCGCGCGGGTGCGCGCGCCATCCACGATCTGGTGCGCGCCGTGGCGCCGCCGTTTCCGGGCGCCTTTACCGAGGTCAACGGGTGTAGGCTCGAGGTGCTCGAGACCCGCGTGGATCCGGGTCCGCCGCGTCATCCGGCGCGCGCGCCGTGCCTGTACGCCGAAGGACGGCGACTGGTACGCCGATTGCACCGACGGGCGGCGTCTGAAGATTCTGCAACTTGCGGCCGGCCATCGGCCGATCGCGCCGAACGCCGCACCGGCGGCTTTGTCGAACCAACCGCTCGCGCTCACGTGACATCGCACGAGCGGCAACTAGGGGCTCATCTTGAAAAACGTTCTCATTCTCGGGGTCAATGGCTTCATCGGCCATCATCTGAGCAAGTACATCCTGGCACACACCGACTGGCATATCTACGGCATGGATCTGCAGTCCGAGCGGGTCGGCACGCTGCTCGGCAGGATCCGCGCTTCCACTTCGTCGAGGGCGACATCACCATCAACATGGAGTGGGTCGAGTATCACGTGCGCAAGTGCGACGTGATCCTGCCGCTGGTGGCCATCGCCACCCCGGCGACCTATGTGCGCGAACCGCTTGCGCGTGTTCGAGCTGGATTTCGAGGCGAACCTGCCCATCATCCGCCACTGCGTCAAATACAAGAAGCGCGTGGTGTTCCCCTCGACCTCCGAGGTCTACGGCGCGAGCCGCGACAAGGAATTCGATCCCGAGACCTCCGAGCTCGTGCTCGGTCCGATCCACAAGCAGCGCTGGATCTATTCCTGCGTCAAGCAGCTGCTCGATCGCATCATCTGGGCCTATGGAGAACAGGGCCTGCAATTCACGCTGTTCCGGCCCTTCAACTGGATCGGCTCGGGCCTCGACAGCATGGACGATCCGAAGGAGGGCAGCTCGCGCGTGCTGACGCAGTTCCTCGGGCACATCGTGCGCGGCGAGCCCATCAAGCTGGTCGACGGCGGCAGCCAGACCCGCGCCTTCACCTTCATCGACGACGCGGTGGAATGCCTGACCAAGATCATCGACAATCCCGGCGGCATCGCCGACGGCAAGATCTACAACATCGGCAATCCCGCACAACCTGTACTCGATCCGGCAACTCGCGGAGATGATGCTGGAGATCGCGCTGTCGAGGCCCGAATACGCGCCGACGGCGCGCAACACCAAGCTGATCGACATCTCGGCGCTCGAGTACTACGGCAAGGGCTATGCGGACATTCCGGCGCGGCTGCCGTCGATCAAGAACACCACGGCGGAGCTCGGCTGGACGCCGAAGACCGACATGCGCGCGGCGCTGAAGGCGATCTTCGATTCCTACGCGCACAGCCTTGCCGTCGGCCTCGGCGCTGTTGTCGAGCGATGCTTGAGGGCGCGCGCATCGGCCTGAAGGTCGATGTCGACACCCTGCGCGGCACGCGCGAGGGCGTGCCGCGGCTCGCCGCCCTGTTCAAGAAGCACGGCGGTCGACGCCACGTTCTATTTTTCCGTCGGACCGGATCACACCGGGCGCGCGATGCGGCGCGTGTTTCGCAAGGGATTCGCGCAGAAGGTCGCGCGCACCTCGGTGCTCAAGCACTACGGCTTGAAGACCCTGATGTACGGCGTGCTGCTGCCGGGACCCGACATCGGCCGGGAGGCGGGGGAGGTGATGCGCGGGGTGCGCGACGCGGGATTCGAGGTGGGTCTTCACACCTACGATCACGTGCGCTGGCAGGACACGGTGGCCGGCGCCGATGCGAGCTGGACCCGGATCGAGTTCGAGCGCGGCATCGCGGCTTTCGAGCGCGTGTTCGGCGCTCCCCCGGCCTCGCATGCCGCGGCCGGCTGGCAGATCAACGCGCACGGGCTGGAGCTCGAGAACGAGCATGGGTCTCAAGTACGCCAGCGATACCCGGGGCGGCGGCGCGTTCCTTCCCGCTGCTCGAGTCCGGCGCCGAGCACCTGCCCGCAGATTGCCGACGACGCTTGCCGACCTTCGATGAGCTTCTGGGGCGGGACGGGATCGAGGAATCGAACATCGCGGAGGCGCTGTTCAGCCTCTCCGCGGACTCGGCGCGGGCGTCGGCCTCGACGAGTGCTCCGCAGGTGTTCACGCTGCATGCCGAGCTCGAGGGAATGCTGCTCCGGGACGCCTTCGAGTCGCTGCTGGTGAAGTGGCGCGCCGCCGGTGCGTCGATCGTCGGCATGGCGCCGATTCACGCCGAGGCGATGCAGCGGCCGCTTCCCGTCCGCCGCGTGATCCTGGGCGAGATCGCCGGGCGCTCGGGCTCGCTCGCCGTTCAGGCTGCCGAGGGCACCGCCCAGGCTCGCGGTGAACGTCGACGCGGACGGTGCCGGCGCACGACCGCCGGCGCGAGCTCGCACGGCGCTCGCTATTCTCGGTTTGTCGGCGCTGGTCGCCGTCCTGTGGCTGGCGATGCTGCCGTTACGGCCGCTGTTCAATCCGGACGAGGGGCGCTATGCGGAGATTCCGCGCGAGATGCTCGCGAGCGGCGACTGGATCATCCCGCACCTGAACGGCCTCGCCTACATCGAAAAGCCGCCGCTGCAGTACTGGGCCACGGCGCTGTCGCTGCGATCTGTTCGGCGACAACGAGTTCGCGGCGCGCCTGTACACCGCGCTCTCGGCGCTTGGGCTCGATCCTGGCGGTAGCGCTCGCCGCCAGGCGGCTCTGGGGCGGCGCGGCGGCATTGCGCGCCGCGGCGGTGCTCGCCGGCATGCTCCTGTTCGTGATCCTGGGGCAGCTCCTGACGCTCGACATGAGCCTGACGTTGTACATGACGTGCGCCCTGGCGGCCTTCCTGGCGGCGCAATCGAGCACGGAACAGGGGCGGTCGGCGCGCGGCTGGATGCTGTCTGCCTGGACCGCCGTCGCCCTCGGCGTGCTGACCAAGGGGCTGGTGGCGGCCGCCATCCCGGCGGCGGTGCTGATGCTCTACAGCGCCTATACCCGCGATTTCGGGCCCTGGCGCCGGCTGCATGCCGCGGCCGGGTTGCCGCTGTTCCTCGCGATCACGGTGCCCTGGCACTGGCTCGCTGCAGCGGCGGCTTCCGGATTTTCTGGAGTTCTTCTTCGTGCACGAGCACTTGGCGCGCTACCTGACGCCGAGCGCGGATCGCGAGGAGCCCTGGTGGTTCTTCGGCGCCGTGTTCTTGCTCGGCAGCCTGCCCTGGACGCTGCCGGCGCTGCGGGTGCTGTTCCTCGGCTGGCCTCGGCCGGGAGGGCGGCGCGGTTTCGATGCCACGCTGTTTCTCAAGATCTGGGTGTGGTTCGTATGCGTGTTCTTCTCCCTGTCCGACTCGAAGCTCATGCCCTACATCCTGCCCGCGATGCCGGCGCTCGCGCTGCTCACCGCCTCGCTCCCTGCGAGCGCGCTCGGGCGGGATCTGTCGCGTACGGCGATCGGCACGGTGGCGATCGCGATCGGCGCTCGCGCTCCTCTGCCTGTTCGCGCCGGGCCACATCGCCCCCTCGGACCGCAGCGCCTATTTCCTGGCGTTGCGAGGTCCGCTGGCGGAGATCGCGGTGCTGCTCGCGGTCTCGGGCCTGTACGTGCTATCGCGCCGCGGCCGCGACGCCACGGGAGCCGCCATGTTCCTCGGGCGCGGGCTGGTGCCTGGCAGGATTGCTCGCGATGCGCGCGGCCTCGGCGGTCGCGCCGATTTATTCGGGAGTCGCCATCGCGCGGGCGTTTCCCGAGCGTGCCGCAGGACGCGCCCCTCTACAGCGTCGCGATGTATGACCAGACGCTGCCCTTTTACTGGCGGCGCACCGTCACGCTCGTGTCCTACCGGGGCGAGCTCGACTACGGTCTCAAGCGCGATCCCGGCGCCGAGATACCGACGGTGGCGCAATTCGTGGAACGCTGGACTCAGGAGTCGAGCGGGTTTGCGGTCATGGAGAAACCGATGTTCGATGAGCTCGGTCAAGAGCGGCGTGCCGATGCGCGAGGTCGCCCGCGACGCGGGGCGCGTGCTGGTGGCGCGGCAATGACCACTCCGTTCGGTCAGCTCGGGTTTTGACGCCCAGGTTGAGATAGCCATAATGGCCACATGGAGAAGACCACCATTTCGAAGCTCGCCTTGCTGCACGCTCGGGGAATAGTGACGCCGCCCCTCCGGCCGGCCTCCGTTGCCGATCTTCGCGCGATACTATCCTACCCCCTACGCCGGCCGGTGAAACTCGCCGAGGCCGTGCAGGAGGATCGGGAAGAGGATCGATGATCTGGCCAAGCGTTGAGATTCTGGGATTCGTCGGTGCCTTGCGAGGGCGTCACGGGCGGCGCACACTCGCGAAGCAAACGGCACACCCCATCCCTAGAGGTACTCGCATGATCCGCTATTCGATGCTCGCGCTCTCGGCCGCTCTGGTCACGCCGCTCTACGCCGCCCTGAGCCCGGGCGCGCAGGCGCCGGATTTCACCACGCAAGCGACGCTCGCCGGCAAGCCGTTCACGTTTTCTCTCGCGGCCGCTCTTCAAGAAGGGCCCGGTGGTGCTGTACTTCTATCCCGCGGCCTTCACTCCCGGCTGCACGGTGGAGGCGCATGAATTTGCGGAGGCTACGGAGAAATTCAAGGCGCTGGGCGCGACCGTGATCGGCGTGTCGCACGATCCCATCGATACGCTGAACAAGTTCTCCGTGACCGAATGCCGCAACAAATTTGCGGTGGCCTCGGACGCCGACCAAAGCATCACCAAGGCGTATGACGCGGTGCTGGCCGCCAAGCCGGAGTACGCGAACCGCACCTCCTACGTGATCGCGCCCACCGGCAAGATCATCTACGAATACACCGCCATGAATCCCGACAAGCACGTGGAGAACACCATGGCGGCGGTTCAGAAGTGGCAGGACGCTCACAAGAGCGGATCGTAAACGGGGTGTCGTTACGCTGACGACGCTCTAGCCATTCTGCAGAAACGGCAGCAGCAAGCCTTGCTCGCTGCTGGCGATGAAAGGGCGGCCGGCGGGAAACAGGCTTGGAATATTGATCACCTGTAATAGCACCCACAGTCGCATGAAACGCTCACGATAGCGCAGCCGGCTGCCGCGCTTTTCGAGAATCGCGTTGGTGCCCTTCAAAAAGGGACGCAACGCCGCGCCCACGGAGCTGTTGTTTTTGAAGCCCGCGAAGCGAATGAAAGAATCGGTGGAGGTCTCTTCATCTTCCCGGATAGCGGTGGCGAAGAGCACGCGGCGCTGTGCGGGAGTCGCCGAGTCAAGGATCAGTTCGCCCCGCCGGCTCACCTCGGCGAGGAGCGCCGAGAACGCCCGTTTGAGCTCCTCTTGCCCCACGCGTCCGGGCGTCGATTGTGTCCACAAGTGATAGGCGAGCTGTTGCTGGTCATTCGGCGACTCCCCGGACAAGGCAAAAATCGCCTGCAGGGTGTCGGGGGACAGTTCGCGCTTACCGCGCGCGAATTGCTCCTTGAAGAATTTCGCCATGTCCACTTGTGGAATCGGCCCCACATCGAGAATCGCCGCGGATTGGTAAAAATGACTACGCTCCGCGGTAAAGAGTTCGAGCATCGAACCCCGGGCACTGCCGGCGAAGAGGTAGGCTACATGCGTGTGACGCTGGATTTCCGCGCGCAGCACCCCGAGCAAGTGACGCGACTCGCGCTCCTCGAGGTTCTCGACGATCTCCTGGAATTCATCGAAGAACACCACCAGGGGCCGCCAGCGACTCGCCCGCTCGACGGCGTCCATGGCGCGAATTACGGTAGAAGCTTTTGGCTTAGCTCGGGCGCTCACCGATAAAATTCCGTGCAAGCTCACATTCACTTCGCCGATGAATGCAAGCGCCTCTTTCAGCGGTTCCGGCAAGTACTTGGTGAGAGCTCGATGCGCTTCGAGCGTCGTCGAGAGCCGCAGCAGCAGCCGGTCGATGAAGTCCTCAACGGAGTCGAGGCCTCGCAGATCAACCGCCACCAGGACCCGATCCGGCCTGGTCAGCGTATGCTCTACCAAGCTCGATTTGCCCATCCGCCGCTCGCCCAGGAGTACGATTCGTTGCTGATGGGTGGCCGCCTCGAGTACGCTCGATTCGAGTTGTGGCCGCGAACAAAAGGGTTTACCCGGGATCAGCACCTGGCCATATACAAACGGATTGGGGATTGTCGCGATGCTGTTCAGGGGATTACTCGCTGCGCTTTTAACACTAATCAGTGTCAAATTTAACACTAATCAGTGTCAAATTTAACACTGATGTGTGTTATCAGGCGACCCGGCAGCGAGGCGGACCAAGCAAAAAGCCCGGGCTCGCATCGAAAGGGCACGCGATCACGATTCGTGATCACATCAGGCGTCGCAGTGGGCCTTAAATATGCTCATCCCGCAGCCGTCCGCCGAGGGCTGCCGATATGGATGCGATGAAGGCACCCACCAGCATCGACAGCGCCAGGTAGATCGAGGCCTCGGCCGCAGCCTTGCGTGCCTTGTCCGCGGCTGTCTTGGCCTTGGTCTCGGCAGTCTGGATGTCGGAGACGAAGGCGTTCACCCGGGTTTGTGCGTCCGTGGGCGAAATTCCGGTCTGTGCGGCCACCCGCTCGGCCAGGTAGCTGCGATCCGCAGCGGAAACTTCGCCGCTGCTCATCGCATGAAATGCGATGTAGACGGCCTCGACGCGCGGATCGCTGTCGGTATCGACGTTGCCGGGCCCGGGGGCTCCGGTCTGGGGGGCAGATCCGGTCGCGCCGCCCGGTCCTGGCCGGAACAGCTTGTCGATGTCGTAGGTCAGCGCAGCGGGCGGCCCGCCCGGCATCATGCCCGGTTCCGTGCCGGAGCCGCCTGGCATCTCACCGGGCCCGCCCGGCGGGCCGCCCATCCGAGCGCCCGCGGAGGCCGCGCCGCCGAGTGCATGCAGGCCGCCGCCAACCATCGAGGGGACCGATCCGGCCAGCACGGCGGCGATGAACACTGTTGCCACCGACCAGGTTACGAACCCGTGGGCGGTGTCCCGGAAGAACACCTCGTGCGTATGGGTGCCCACCCACTTGGTCCGGAGCCGCCCCGCGATGTAGCCGCCGAGAGCCGCTGAGAACCACTGCGTCACGATCAGCCAGATCGCCGCCGTGACGGTGAAGGTGGTGGCGGAGACTCCATGACCCGGCCAGGGCGAGATCGATGCGAATCCCAAGCCGGATCCGAGTGCGATGAGCACCAAGGAGACAGAGACCGCGACGAACGCGCCGGCAAAGATGGCGGGCCAGGAGGCTGCCGATTTTCCGGAGAAGGGTGTGTCGCGCATGTCAGCGTCTGCGCGAATGTCGTTGACTCGGGCGCTGCCCGATCCGATTACCTGTTCCATAGGAATAGTTCCTTTCGTCTCAATCTAGCGATGCGAGCACATGGCGAGCAGCAGAATGATCGGAAGGGGAACACCGAGCAACCAAAGAAGAATTCCGCGACCCATGGGTGAGCCCTCGTTGTTATGGTGCTCCGGAGGCTACGCCCGGGTTCGGAACTCCTCTATCGCCGTTTCGATCCGATCCGCTGTAAGCTGCCGCTTACGCGCGGCATTCGGCCGAGCTGTACCTGCAGATCGTTGACCGAGCGCCACGCGCCGCGCAACGCGCGATGAAATTCGACGCAGGCTTTGTCGAAATCAGCACGGGCGTGTATGGGCCACCTGTCGAGTATTCGAAGCGCAACGAGACGGCCTCATTGGCCGTGGGTCCTCGCCGGGGCGCTCGCCCTGTCGAGCTGCGCCTCGCGGGCGCCGTCGCCGCCCGCCGTGGAGCCGGCCGACGCTCGCGCCCTGATCGGTCGATCGCTCCCCCGAAATCTCGCGGACCGCGCGGGATGGGTGAACGACATCTATGCCGCGTTCACGGATCTCGGCATCACCCCGAGCCCGGAGAACGTCTGCGCCGTGGTGGCGGTCACGGCACAGGAATCGGGATTTCAAGTCGATCCGGTGATACCCCAGCTCGGCGCCATTGCCTGGCGTGAAATCGACCGCCGCGCCGAGCATGCCGGCATTCCCGTCGGGGTCGTCCACGAGGTCTTGAAGCTCGATTCGCCAACGGGGCAGAGCTATGGCGATCGCATCGAGCATGCGAAAACCGAAAAAGAATTGAGCGACATCTTCGAGGATTTCACCGGCTCATTGCCGCTCGGCCGCACCCTTTTCGCCAGCTGGAACCCGATCAGGACCCGAGGACCGATGCAGGTCAACGTGGCCTTCGCCGATAAATTCGCCGCGACGCACAAATATCCCTACCCGATCAAGGGCAGCATCGACGAAGAACTATTCAGCCGCCGGGGGAGCGTGTTCTTCGGCACTGCGCATTTATTGGGGTATGCCGCGCCCTATGACCGATATCTCTATCGGTTCGCGGACTTCAATGCAGGTCAGTACTCGAGCCGCAATGCGGCCTTCCAGGAGGCGCTCAGCAACGTGTCGGGCACCGTACTCAGCGCCGACGGGGCGCTCCTGCCGCATGACGGGTCGAGCCAGGCGGGGGCCACCGAGCTCGCGGCGCGCTCCATCGCCGCGCGGGTGGGACTCGACGGGGACGCCGTGCACGCGGCGCTCGAGCAGGGACGAGGCCCGGAGTTCGGAGAGAGCGTGCTCTATCGCCGGGTGTTCCGCCTTGCCGAGCAGACCGCGCGGCATCCCCTGCCGCGCGCAGCGATGCCTCAGATCAAGCTCGAGGGCCCCAAAATCGAGCGCCGTCTCACGACCGACTGGTACGCCCACCGGGTCGACGGCCGTTTCCAGGCCTGCCTCGCGCGCTGACCGGTCCGCCTGCTGACGCTGCCCTGCGATGATCCCGCCCGTGCGCGGACCCCGACCTTGCGCTGACCCCGCCCTTGCGGCGCTACTTGGGCTCGAACCTCAAGGCGACTCCGTTCATGCAGTAGCGTTCGCCGGTTGGCCGAGGCCCATCCGGAAACACATGCCCGAGATGTCCCCCGCAGCGGGCGCAGTGCACTTCGGTACGGCTCATCCCCAGGGTGCGGTCGGTGGTGGTGCCGACGGCTTTCGGGAGCGGCGCGAAGAAGCTCGGCCAGCCCGAGCCCGAGTCGAACTTGGTCGAGGACTCGAACAGCGGCAGCCCGCAGGCGGCGCAGGCATACATGCCGGGGCGATGCTCGTTGTTGAGCGGACTGGTGCCGGCGCGCTCGGTGCCGTGCTTGCGCATGACGGTGAAGGTTTCCGGCGGCAGTTCCTTCTTCCATTCCTCGTCCGGTCGATCGATCTTGGTATCCGCTGCATCGCTCATGGCGCATTCCCCGACTCGAGTGGTAGGTCTCAAGTCTAGTCGCGCACCCGCGGCATGAGAAGCTTGGCGATCAGCGCGGTCCAGCCGGTCTGATGGGAGGCGCCCACGCCGCGGCCGTTGTCGCCGTCGAAATATTCGTAGAACGGAATCAAGTCCCGGTAAAAAGGGTCGGACTGCAGGTCCGGGGTATGGCGCAGCACGGGGCGCTTGCCATCGCCGTCCTTCAGGAAAATACGCGACAGGCGGTGCGACAGTTCCTCGGCGATCTGCTGGATGGTGAGCAAGCGTCCCGACCCCGTCGGGCATTCGACCTTGAAATCGTCGCCGTAGTAATGGTGGAATTTCTGCAGCGATTCGATGATCAGGAAGTTCAACGGAAACCAGATCGGCCCGCGCCAGTTGGAATTGCCGCCGAATTGCCGCGAATCGGACTCGGCCGGGGTGTAGCGCACGGCTGAGATCGTTGCCGTCCATCCGGAACACGTAGGGATGCTCGAGATGCGCGCGCGACAGCGCCCGCACGCCGTAGTCGGACAGAAACTCCGACTCATCCAGCATGCGCTGCAACAGGCGCTTCATGCGGTGTCCGCGCAACAACGACAGCAGGCGCCGCTCGCCGCGGCCCGGCGACTGCCAATGCGAGACCAGGGAGGCGAGGTGCGGGCGGTGCTCGAGGAACCACTCGAGGCGCTTGCGAAATCCCGGCAGCTTCTCGAGCATCTCGGGCTCGAGCGTTTCGACCGCGAACAGCGGAATCAACCCCACCATCGAGCGGATGCGCAGGCGCACCCGCGCATCGTCCGGCAGATTCAGCACGTCGTAGAAGAACTTGTCCTCCTCGTCCCAGAGACCACCCTCGGCCATGCTGCTCATGGCCTCGGCGATGCTCAAGAAATGCTCGAAGAATTTGCTGGCGATGTCCTCGTACACGTGATTGTGCTGGGCGAGCTCGAGCGCGATGCGCATCAGGTTGAGCGCATACATCGCCATCCAGCTGGTGCCGTCGGACTGATTGATGTAGCCGCCGGTGGGCAGCCGGGAGCTGCGATCGAAGACGCCGATGTTGTCGAGTCCCAGGAATCCGCCCTGAAAGATATTGCGGCCGAGCGCGTCCTTGCGGTTCACCCACCAGGTGAAATTCAGCATGAGCTTGTGGAACACCCGCTCCAGAAACTCCAGGTCGCCGTGCCCGCCGTTGTGCTTGCGGTCGATCTGGTACACGCGCCAGGCCGCCCAGGCGTGCACGGGCGGATTCACGTCGCTGAATGCCCACTCATAGGCGGGAATCTGGCCGTTCGGATGCATGTACCACTCGCGCGTCAGCAGCACCAGTTGATGCTTGGCGAACTCGGCGTCGATCAGGGCAAACGGTATGCAGTGAAAGGCCAGATCCCAGGAGGCGTACCAGGGGTACTCCCACTTGTCGGGCATCGACAGCATGTCGGCGTTGTTCAAGTTGCGCCATTCGATGTTGCGGCCCTGCAGGCGCGCCTCCGGCGGCGGCGTCTGTCCGGGATCGCCGTTGAGCCAGCGCGGAATGTCGAATTGATAGAACTGCTTGCTCCAGATGAGTCCGGCGAACGCCTGGCGCTGGATGATGCGCTCATCCTCCGAGGCGATGTCCTTCTGCAGCTCCAGCGTAGTATTCGTCCGCTTCGCGGCGGCGCGCCTCGAGAATCCGATCGAAGTCCTCGAAGGGCCGGTCCGTCGGCCGGCGCAGCGAGGCGGATTCTCAGTTCCACGCAGGCGCCGGGAGCGACCAGGTAGCGGCGCCATATCGCCGGCCTTGGTGCCGACCTTCAGCGGATTCACGTTCTCGTGACGCCCGCCGACGATGCGATCGTGGAATGCCGTCCTTGAAGAAGCCCGGGCTGCCGAGACTCCAGAGCTTCGGTGCGTTCGATTCATTCTCCGTGAACAGCAGATCCGCGGAACCTTCGAAGTACAGCCGGCGTCATGCCGAGATCGGCCGGCTCGATGGCGATCGCGCCGTCGCCGTCGGCGCGCAGCATCGGCTTCACGGCTCCGGGAGTCCCAGCTCCAGGTGTTGCGCAGGACGAGCTGCGGGACGAGATGCAGCGGTGCCGCGTCCGGTCCGCGATTCCAGGCGGTGATCTTCATCAACATATCGCCGGGCTCGGCTTGCGCGTATTCGACGAAGACATCGAAGTAGCGGTTGCCGGCGAACACGCCGGTGTCGAGCAGCTCGTACTCGGTGTGAGCGGTATCGCGCTCCGCGTTCTCGGCCACCAGATCCGCATAGGGGAACGCGCGCTGCGGATACTTGTAGAGCATCTTCAAATAGGAATGCGAGGGCGTCGCATCCAGGTAGAAATATTCCTCCTTGACGTCCTCGCCGTGATTGCCCTCGGGTTGGTGAGCCCGAACAGGCGCTCCTTCAATATGGGATCGCGGCCGTTCCACAGCGCGAGCGACAGGCACACCAGCTGCTCCGCATCGGACATCCCGGCGATGCCGTCCTCGCCCCACCGATAGGCGCGGCTGCGCGCATGATCGTGGGGAAAGTATTCCCAGGCGGTGCCGCCGGGGCTGTAGTCCTCGCGCACCGTGCCCCATTGGCGCTCGCTCAGATACGGTCCCCAGTGCTTCCAGCCACTCGTGGGCCGGGCACGTTGGCGGCAGACGCTCGCGTTCGCGGGTCATCGCAGCGTCTAGCGCGACTTCTTGGACTTTCGGATTTCGTTCTCGAGCTGTATCCACGAGCGCAGTATCTCAGCGACGCTCCAGGCTTGCGCGAAGCAGCCGCGCGCAATGTGAGGCGCGTCACCATCGAAAATCTCGCTGATCGAGCCCAGGCAGGCGCTTTCCACATGTTCTGCGAACGGGTTCAAGAACGACTGGGCCAGCGAGCGCATCGCCATAGACGCGGTAATGAGCGCGGGCGAAGGGTCCCAGGAGCCAGGCCCACACCGTTCCCTGATGGTAGGCCGCATCGCGTTGCCAAGGGTCGCCCCGGTAGTGGCCGATGTAGCCCGGGTCCCGCGGGCTCAAGCTGCGCAGGCCGTAGCTCGTCAGCAAGCTCGCGGGCACAGCAATCGACCACGGCGCGCATCTCATCCGCCGCGAGCGCCGTGTAGGGCAGCGAGACGGCGAAGATCTGATTGGGCCGGATGCGCGGCATCGGCGCCGGGCCCGCCGTCCACGTCGATCACATCGTAGAGGCAGCCGCGCTCCGCGTTCCAGAAGCGGCGAAAGCTCGCGGCGGCGCGTACCAGCAGAGCTTCGCAGAAGCGCTTCTCGCTCGGTGTCGCCGACGCGGTCCGCCAGACGCGCGCCGACGTCCAGGGCGTTCAGCCACAGCGCGTTGATTTCGACGGGCTTGCCGATGCGCGGCGTGAAGACCTGATCGCCGTGCTTGGCGTCCATCCAGGTGAGTTGAATGCCGGGCTCGCCGGCGCGCAGCAAGCCGTCCGCGGGATCGACGCCGATCCCGTAGCGCGTGCCTTGCACGTGGGCATGTGATGATGGACTTCACGACCGGGAACAGCTCGCGCGTCAGCTCCGGGTCGCGCTTCGCCGCGAGATAATCGCCGAGCGCCTGGAACATCCACAGCGTGGCATCCGCGGTGTTGTACTCGGGCGCCTCGCCCTCGTCCGGAAAGCGGTTCGGCAGCATGCCGCGATCGACGAAGTCGCGCGAAGGTGCGCAAGATGCCGGCCGCGACGTCGAAGCGTCCCAACACGGTGGCGAGCCCCGGCAAGGAAATCATGGTGTCGCGGCCCCAATCGGCGAACCAGGGGTAGCCCGCGATGATGCTGAAGGAGCCTGCCGCGTCGCCGCGGCGGACGATGAATTGATCCGACGCCGTGGCCAAGGTCTCGATCCAGGCCGGCGCGCCCGCCGGCAGCGCCGCCCTCAATGCCCTCGAGCGCTCGAGGAGCGCGTTCGCCACTCTGACCGGTTCCGCGGGCCGCGGATTGCTCCGCGCTCGCCGTGAATGCGAGCGGCATGCCGGGCGAGATCTCCGCGCGGAATACGCCGGGTACGAATAGATCCTCGAGGGCGTCGAGTCCCCGCGCCGCCTCCTCGCGATGGAAGAATTTCCAGTACCACTCGTTCACCGCGGTGAAGTCCCCGCGGTCCACCTCCAGATGGAACGGCCGCGCTCCCTCGAAAGCGCGCACGGTGCAGCCGGCCGCACGCGCCTCGACGCCGAAAGGAGGGCCGCCCTGCTCGTGGGCATGCATATCCCCGATAGGCCACCAGGGGTTTGAGCTCGATCCGGGCGGCTGCGGAGGCGCGCCTCAATTCGGAGCGTGAGATAACTCACGTTCGCGCCCGGGGCCATGAAGATGCGCTGTTCCAGCAGGGCGTCCGCGAGCGCGTAGCGCCAGACCGGGATGCCGTCCTCGACGGCGAAGGACTCGATGTGGCGAACCCGCGCGGGTCGACCGTGCCGTCGGCGAATTCGTTGGAGGTGAGCGCGTAGCGGCGCCCGAGGTAGTCGACGCTCACCTCCACCTTGGCCACGAGAAGCGTGCGCTCGACCGGCGGGGCGAGGCTCGCCATGAGGAAGCCGTGATAGCGGCGCGTGTTCGCGAGCGCGACGGTGCCGCAGGCATAGCCGCCGAGACCGTTCGCGACCAGCCATTCGCGGCGCACGGCCTCGTCCCAGTTGCCGCAGAGATCACGGCCGAGTGTCATCATTGCCTCGATGGATCATAATACCGTATCACTAACAGAATCAGCAGCTTCCACAGCCCCCCGGCGGTTTTGACATAGGGCCGGGCTCGGCATTGGACAGGGCGGCGGGCATGCGTTGCCTGTTAGAATAGCGGTTTAACCAGAGACGGGTGTGTTGAATGGTGCAGGAAGTGCGCGGCGGAAAGGCCGCCTTGATTTGCGGCTCCGTGGCGTACGACACGATCCTGGTTTCCCCGATCAATTCAAATCCCACATCCTCCCCGACAAGATTCACATCTTGAACGTGGCCTTCCTGGTCCCCGAGATGCGCCGCGAGTACGGCGGCTGCGCCGCGAACATCGCCTATGGGCTGACGCTGCTCGGCGACCGCGGCGCTGCCCATGGCAACCGTGGGCCATGATTTCGGTCCCTACCGCGAGCGGATGGTCTCCTTGGGGCTGAGCCTCGAGCACGTCAAGGTCATCGACGAGGCGTTCACCGCGCAGGCGTTCATCACCACCGATCTCGACGACAACCAGATCACCGCCTTTCATCCGGGCGCAATGCAATACGCCCATCTCAACAAGGTCTCGGACGTGCGGGCGAAGGTCGGCCTCGGGATCGTGGCCCCGGACGGCCGCCAGGCCATGATCGATCATGCCGAGCAATTCGCGGCGGCGGGGATCCCATTCATTTTCGACCCGGGGCAGGGGTTGCCCATGTTCACGGGCACCGAGCTCGAGCATTTCATTGAACGAGCGGCCTGGGTGGCGGTCAACGACTACGAGTGGGGCCTCCTGCATCAAAAAACAGGCTTGACCCAGGCCCAGATCACCGACAAGGTGAAGGCGCTGATCGTAACCCGGGGCGCGGAAGGCTCGGTGGTCTACACCCAGGAGCGCACCTGGACCATTCCCTGCGTCAAACCCAAGGCAGTGGTCGATCCGACGGGTTGCGGGGACGCCTACCGCGCTGGTCTAATTCACGGGCTGCTGCACGGCCTCGATTGGGAAACCACCGGCCGCCTGGCCTCCTTGATGGGGGCGATTAAAATTGAATCGCGCGGGCCTCAGAATCACCAATTCACGCGCCCGGAATTGTTGCGCCGCTATGGCGAGAGTTTTGGCCAAGTACCCGAAGGGATCTGACACATGAGCAAGCAGTTTTTCATTCACCTCGGAATCGGTCTCCGAGGGCCACCCGGACAAGGTCGCGGATCAGATATCCGACGCCGTGCTGGATGCCATTCTCGCGGTCGATCCCCGCGGGCGCGTGGCCTGCGAGACCCTGGTGAAGACCGGCGTCGTGATCGTCGCGGGCGAGGTCACCACGAGCGCCTGGGTGGATGTGGAGGCGCTGGTGCGAAAGACGGTGCTCGACATCGGCTACGACACCTCCGACATGGGCTTCGACGGCGCGAGCTGCGGCGTGCTCAACATCATCGGCAAGCAATCCGCCGACATCGCCCAGGGCGTCGACCGCAAGGACGAGCGCAAACAGGGTGCGGGCGACCAGGGCTTGATGTTCGGCTATGCCACCAACGAGACCGACGTGCTGATGCCGGCGGCCATTACGCTGGCGCATCGGCTGGTGAAGCGCCAGGCGCAGGTGCGCAAGAACGGCAAGCTCCCCTGGCTGCGGCCCGATGCCAAGAGCCAGGTGACCCTGCGCTACGAGGACGACAAGCCGGTCGGTGTCGAGGCCGTGGTCCTGTCGACCCAGCATTCGGACGATGTCAGCACCAAGGCACTGCGCGAAGGCGTCATGGAGGAGATCTTGAAGCCCGTGCTGCCGGCCAAGTGGGTCGACAAGCGCACCAAATATCACATCAATCCGACCGGGCGCTTCGTCATCGGCGGACCGGTCGGCGATTGCGGACTCACCGGCCGCAAGATCATCGTCGATACCTACGGCGGCTTCGCGCGCCACGGCGGCGGTGCCTTCTCGGGCAAGGATCCCTCCAAGGTGGACCGGTCGGCGGCCTATGCGGCACGCTACGTCGCCAAGAACATCGTCGCGGCGGGACTCGCCGAGCGATGCGAAGTGCAGGTGTCCTACGCGATCGGAGTGGCCGAGCCCACCTCCATCATGGTCGAGACCTTCGGCACGGGAAAGCTGCCGGATACCCGGCTCACGCAGATCGTGCGGTCGCACTTCGATCTGACGCCGTTCGGCCTGCGCGAGATGCTCGATCTTGCCCGGCCGATCTATCAGAAGACCGCGGCCTACGGCCATTTCGGCCGCAAGGAAGAGGAATTCACCTGGGAACGCACCGACAAGGCCGAAACCCTTGCCGACGAGCTTCCCGCCACGCGAGCCGCCTGAGCGCGCCCGCCTCCCAAGGAGTCAACCCTGTGAACGCAAAGATGAAAGCGACGACGGATTACCTGGTGAAGGATCTCGGCCTGGCGGACTGGGGCCGCAAGGAGATCAGGATCGCCGAGACCGAGATGCCCGGGCTCATGGCCATCCGGCGTGAGTTTGCGAAGGACCAGCCGCTGCGCGGCGCGCGCATCGCCGGCTCCCTGCATATGACGATCCAGACCGCGGTGCTGATCGAGACGCTGAACGCCCTGGGCGCCGAAGTGCGCTGGGCCTCGTGCAACATATACTCGACTCAGGACCATGCCGCGGCGGCGATCGCCGAGGGCGGGACCCCGGTATTCGCCGTGAAGGGCGAGACGCTCACCGAGTACTGGGATTACACGCACCGCATCTTCGAGTGGCCGGACGGCGCCCACGCCAACATGATCCTGGACGACGGCGGCGACGCGACGCTCCTGTTGCATCTGGGCACGCGCGCCGAGAAGGACGCATCGCTCGTCGCTTCGCCGTCGAACGAAGAGGAGCAGAGCCTCTTTGCCGCCATCAAGGCGAAGCTCAAGGCCGATCCGAAGTGGTATTCGACACGGCTCGCCAAGATCAAGGGCGTGACCGAAGAGACGACGACCGGCGTCAAGCGGCTCTATCACATGGCGAAGGAGGGAAGCCTCGCATTCCCCGCGTTCAACGTGAACGATTCGGTCACCAAATCGAAGTTCGACAATCTCTACGGGTGCCGCGAGTCGCTGGTGGATGCCATCAAGCGCGCCACGGACGTGATGATCGCCGGCAAGGTCGCCGTGGTCGCCGGCTACGGCGATGTGGGCAAGGGGTCCGCCCAGGCGCTGCGCGCGCTGTCGGCGCAGGTGTGGGTCACCGAGATCGATCCGATCTGTGCGCTGCAGGCCGCGATGGAGGGATACCGGGTCGTCACCCTGGATTATGCCGCGGACAAGGCGGACATCTTCGTCTCGGCCACCGGCAATTACCACGTCATCACCCACGATCACATGAAGCGCATGAAGGATCAGGCCATCGTGTGCAACATCGGGCACTTCGACAACGAGATAGAGGTCGCCTCGCTCCGTCAGTACACCTGGGACAACATCAAACCGCAGGTCGATCACGTGGTGTTCCCCGACGGCAAGCGCATCATTCTCCTCGCCGAAGGCCGGCTGGTGAATCTCGGCTGCGGCACCGGGCACCCCTCCTACGTGATGAGCTCCTCGTTCGCGAACCAGGTGCTCGCGCAGATCGAGCTCTTCACCCAGACGGCGAAATATCCGGTCGGCGTGTATGTATTGCCGAAGCATCTGGACGAGAAAGTGGCGCGGCTGCAGCTCTCGAAGCTCGGCGCGCAGCTCACGGAGCTCACCGACGCGCAGGCGAAGTACATCGGCGTGCAGAAGCAGGGGCCGTACAAGGCGGAGCAGTACCGCTACTGACCAAAACGCGCGTCGCGCGCTCGCCGGCCGCCGTCTCATTTGGAACAGGCGTCCGGCGAGCCGGCTCCGTATAATGGCGCCCGGGTTCTAGGCGGGCAGGCTGTCGCGTCCGGGGTGGGGGTCAGATGGGCAAGGTGACGGGTTCGAAGGTTTTTCCGGATGCGGCGAGCGCCCTCAGGGGCGTCGTCAAGGACGGCATGACGCTGATGTGCGCCGGGTTCGGCCTGTGCGGTATCCCCGAGCGGCTGATCACTGCCCTGCACGACTCCGGGGTGCGCGACTTGACGGTGGTCTCCAACAATGCGGGCGTCGACGGCGCGGGTCTGGGGCTTTTGCTCAAATCCCGCCAGATCCGCAAAATGATTTCTTCCTACGTCGGCGAGAACAAGGAATTCGAGCGGCAGTACCTGGCGGGCGAGCTGGAGCTCGAATTCAACCCGCAAGGCACGATGGCCGAGCGCATCCGCGCCGGTGGGGCGGGCATCTACGCTTTCTTCACCAAGACGGGAGCCGGCACGGTCGTGGCCGAAGGCAAGGAGCAGCGGGTCGTCGACGGCGAGACCTACGTGCTCGAGACCGGATTGGTCGCCGATGTATCCCTGGTCAAGGCGTGGAAGGGAGACACCGAGGGGAATCTCATCTACCGAAAGACCGCGCGCAACTTCAACCCGAACATGGCGACGGCGGGCAGGGTCACTCTGGCCGAGGTCGAAATACTGGTCGAAGCCGGCGAGCTCGATCCCGATCAAGTCCATACGCCCGGCATCTTCGTGACGCGCATCATCGACGGAAGCCCGTACCACAAGCCGATCGAGAAGCGCACCAACCGCAAGCGCACGGAGGGATCCCATGCCGTGGTCTCGTGAGGATCTGGCCGCGCGCGCGGCAAAAGAGCTCAAGGACGGTTTCTACGTGAACCTCGGGATCGGTATACCGACCCTGGTCGCGAATTACATTCCGGCGGGCGTGAAGGTCGTGCTGCAATCCGAAAACGGCATGCTCGGCATCGGGCCGTTTCCTTACGAGGGCGAAGAGGATCCCGATCTGATCAACGCCGGCAAGCAGACCGTGACAGCGCTCCCCATGAGCTCGTATTTTTCCTCCGCGGACAGCTTCGCGATGATCCGCGGCGGGCATATCGACATGGCGGTTCTAGGGGCGATGGAAGTCGCCGAGAACGGCGATCTCGCCAATTGGATGGTGCCCGGAAAGATGGTGAAGGGGATGGGCGGGGCCATGGACCTCGTCGCCGGGGTCAAGCGCATCGTGGTCGTGATGGAGCATACGTCGAAGGACGGGGAGTCCAAGTTCAAGAAGCACTGCGAGCTGCCGCTCACCGGCGTGAACGTGGTCGACATGGTGATCACGGATCTTGCGGTGTTCTCGCGGGCGACGCGCAAGGACAAGTTCAAGCTGATCGAGACGGCGCCCGGGGTCACGCGGGAGCAGGTTCGGCGCAGCACCGAGGCCGAGTACGTGGAATAAAGCTCGGTCCCTGGTGAGCCTGTGAGTCTATCGAGATGCGGATTTGCGCCTCGACGGTCTCGAGGCGGTCATTTTATGGTAAATGATACCGAATCCATATCCGCAGCAGGCGCCCGTGTTGGCCGCGGCTCACGCCAACCGCTCAGGCAGGCTCCACGGGCGCAAAGCCCAGATTTCCGATCATGAAAGTCATCAGAAATGCCTTCTGGCTGTCCTTTTGCCGGACCGCTGCGGACGTATTGAGCTTCGTCCTCTTTGCCGTCATCTCGCGAACGTTCGGTCCCGCAGGCACCGGCGATATTCCTACGCATTTGCGGTCGCCACCCTGGTCGCGCTCGCCACGACCGCGGGATTCGAGGATTACGGTATTCGACAGTATGCCGCACGCCAAGGCGCATGAACGTCGCCAACTCTGGCAGGACATCCTGTCCACCCAATGCGTCCAACTTCTCATCGGCGCTGCGGCGCTGGGTATCTTCCTGCTGTCGAGCGCGATGAGCACGCGCGGCTGATCGTGGTCCTCGAATTGTCGATCTACGTGGCCGGCTGGACGACTTCGCGCACCTTTTTCATACCCGCGCTGGCATCGCAAGCGATGGTCCGGCCGGCGATGACGGATCTCACCTGCCGTCTCACGGCGATTCTCTGCGCTCTGGGCTGGCTATACTGCACATGCATCCCTGCCGTGGCTGCTTGCGGGATTTCCCATTGCCGGCGTCACCCTTGCGGGTCTCGCATTGCTCAGCGCGACTCAACACGGCGCGGCGCTGCGCTTGGGCGGTCGTGGCATGGTGTGCTCTCCACGTGGCGCGGACCTGGGCCTTTGCCGGCTCGGAAGTATTCAACCAGTTCTACGCACGCACCGACCTGCTTCTGATCGCATATTTTCTCGGCAATGCGAGCGTTGGGCTGTATGCGACCGATATCAAGTTCGTCGAGGTCGGAATATTGCCGCTGGTCCTGCTCGGAACCGCAGCCTATCCGCTGCTGAGCATCCATGCCGCCCGCGATTTGGGCACGTTCGGACACTCGGCGCGAGATTTCACGCGCATCGTATTCTTCTCCAGCGGCTGGCTGGCCGTCGGAATCTACACTCTGGTACCTCTGCTCATCGTGCCCTTATTCGGCGCGAAGTTCGCGCCCTCGGCGGCGTTATTGCCCTGGTTCGCGCTGTTCGTCGTCATGAAAGCCTGGGAGGTGGCCTTCTATAGACTGCTCTATGCCGTTCGACGGCAGATGTTCTATTTCGGCAGCCTGATCGTCGGAACCGTGGTGATCGTGCTGCTGAACGTCCAGCTCATTCCCAGGCTTGGAATCGAGGGTGCCATCATCGCGGCCATCATCAGCATCGCCGTCGTCGACCTCTTCTGCGCTTTCGGGCTCGTGCGTCAACTAGGAGCGGCATTTCTGACCTCGGTGGCCGCGCGGCTTTCTCTTGCGCTCGCGATGACGGCTGCAATCGTCGCCGGCGCCAGAATGCTGGGTGCCGGGCTTTGGACCACGGGCTTGGCGGCGTGCAGCCTGTTTCCATTGCTCGGCGTGGTCATGGGTCTCGTGCCGAATCCGAGGCACAGCTTGCTGCTGCGCCAGCCGCAAGCGGGGAACCCCTGATGGCGGCAACGACCCCGGTGCCGCGAATCTATTGGCTGACCACCGAGTACTTTCCCCCGGAGACGGGTGGAACGGGAATGATCGCGGCGCGCCTCAGCCAGGGGCTGGCCGAGCGCGGTCTCAGTGTGCATGTACTCACGCGACAGGTCGTGCCGAATTCGTGCGGCGCACGAGTTGGTCGGCAAGGTGCAGGTGCGCAGGATCAATCCGGCGGGAGGCATGAAGGGGGCGGGGTGGCGCGCATTTCCCATCATGCTCGGATTCATCGCACGGCTCTCCCTGTCGCTGATTCTGGAAACCCGACATTACGACATCGTCATCATTTCAGGCATGAAGACGATCTCCGATCGCCGCGGTCCCGGTCTGCCGCTTGCTGCGCAGAAATGCGTCATCAGGGTCGAGTCCCCGTTCGAGCTGGTGGAACCCATTTCGGCCGAAAGTCTCGAGACCATGCCTGGAATCTGGGCCGGTCATGAACGGCGTGCTGAGGCGCATGCAACGCGCCGTTCTACGGCGGGCCACTGCGTCATCGCCATTTCCCAGGATATCGCCGATCGGCTGCGCACTTCGATCATCCGCCCGACCGTATCGTCGAGAATCCCGAATGCGGTGGATCATGTGCGAAATTCGCACCGGCGGCGCGGAGGAGAAGACGCGCCTTGCGCGATCGGCTCGGGTACCCCGCCGGCCGAACCATCGTGCTGTACGTCGGCAGGCTGTCCCGCGCGAAAGGCGTGATGATGCTTGATCGAGGCATGGGCCGGAATTGATCGCAAGGTTTCCCGACCGCGCATCTCGTCATGGTCGGCACCGGCAAAGGATCGTGGGATGACTGCGAGGCCGACATCATCGAATACTTTCGCGATCGCGCCTCAAGTCCCACGTCAGGCTCGCCGGCCACAGCGATAGCGTGCATGAGTATCTGCAGGCGGCCGATCTGTTCGTGAATCGCCGAGCGACTACGAGGGTTTTTCGCTGACCCTGGTGGAGGCTCTCGGCTGCGCGCTTCCCGGTGGTCAGCACCGCCGTCGGCGCCGCGCCCGAATTCATCCGCACGGCGCGAACGGTTTCTTGCGGCCCCGAGAACAGGAACGTTCTCCGCGGCGCTTTCGGCTCGCTCTCGGGCAACAGCATCGCTGGCCCGAGCATCGGCGGCTGGCAGAGAATCCGCGAAGTCTTACGACATTCCCGAGTCATCGGGCAATACGCGACCTGCTGCGGGATCTGGCCCGCCGATCGTTCGGTCGCGCACGGTGCAGCGCCCGGTCGGTGCCTGGGCGCGCGCCGTCACGCGCGCTTGCCGACGCGTTCGCAGGTAGTGCATGAGCACGCGGCGGAATTCCGCCGTTGAAAAACCTCGCGCTTGCTGTCGATCAGCGTGATATCGCCCACCGGGACAGGGTATGCAGCCCGGCGGGGTAGCTGCCTGCCGGGTCGGGCTCCACGACCGCCGCCGGCATTTCCTGAATGTCGGTGGGGTCAGGGTCACCACGCGATTGATGATGACTCTGCCGCCGTAGGTTCTCGAGCAATCCTGTGCCGGGCGATAAAGCACCCCGTTTTGCAAAAGGCGTTCCCCCTGGCCTTGCGGAACGAACGTCGATTTTCACCGGGTTGGCCGCATGCGGCCACCAGGGACCGGTGATCGCAGTCGCATGCCAGAAGTGCAGTTCGCAGGTGGTTCCTTTGGCGGCCGCCTCCGAGCCCGCGAGCCACCAAGTTCCCTCGTGGCGGAAAATGTCGCATCGACGACGGCATGCCCTCGAGCAGATTCGCGATCTTGACCCACCGATCCGGAAAGCGCCCGACTTCGTACAACCCGATCTCGCCGCGCAGCGCACGATTCCGGAATGCAAAGCAAACGACCGTCCGTCTCGATGAGGATAGGGGTAGGAGAGGTGCACGGCGGGCTGCGGCCCGATTTGCACTGCCGCGCCGCGCGTGCCGGGAGCCTGCTCGATCGCCGCAATGATCCCGAGATTGTCGCGGTAGTCGAACTGCTCATAAAGGATCGTCAAACGCCCGTCGCGCCAGATGCCGAATGGATCGGCACGAAACTCGGCGCGCCTCGGCGGGTGAGCCACTTTACGATTGCGCAAGCGGACGTGCGGAGTGCAGAAACGAGGCGATGGGCCGATCGATGCTGCCCACGTTCCATTGATCGTGGCGGAGCAGCGAGCGCAGTAGTACCCGCACCGTCCGGGCAGCAAGGCGGCATTTGCAGTTGAGCAGCTGCGCGCGCGTGGGTGCGCCGCGATCCCGAGCCGCGCTGATCAGCGGCGGGGACGTTCAAGCGCTCGAGGATGCCGTTGCGCATGTCGAGGCAAAGCTGTGCCGGCCAGTGCGTGATTCGCGCGAGCAATTGTTCGCGAGTGCGCGCATAGGAAAGCAGATCGGTGCGCAGATAGGCTTCGCGCAGCACGACCACCGAGTCGGCCTCGTGCTGCAAACGTACCAGCATCGCCGCAGTCACCGGCTCGGCCTCATAGAATTCCCAAAACGCGGCGCTCTTCCCGCGGTACTTCGTCCAGTCGCCGAATTGGTATGCCCAGACTCCATGCCGTGCAGCCCCGAGGAGCCGCGACGGGCAAGGCGCGGTGAGAAAGCTCAGGATAAAGTCCAAGTCCTGGTCCTTCACCCGTTCGAGTGCGGGCTCGGAGACTACCGTGCCGCCGCCTTCAGCCGTCGGCTCCATGAGTGTCACGGTGGGCAGCGACGCCAAGCCGGCAGGACGCGGGATGCGAACGCCGGGCGCGCTTAGATCGATCCAGAGCGCCGCCCGCGCGTCCGCCATCGTCTGTAGCCGGTTCAAGCTCCGCAGCTGCCAACTCTCGAGCACCCCTGCGTCGCACAGAATCCCAAAATTGATCCCCAATCGGCCCTCATCACCAGGTTGCGCCGTATGCTCGGAGCGGCGATGGAGAATATCGAGGAAGTTTCAGTGCGGCAAATTCCGGAGCCATGCGTGCAGGCGGCGGCCCGGCTGCTATTGAACATATCTGATGGCCGACTGCGACTCATTACCTGCTTGCCGAAGGCCGTGGCCTCGCGGCACGAAGGCAACCTTCGCCGGCGCGGGCACCCTGTATACTGGGAGGATTCCCGACAGGCGGAGAGCCGGACGCGACATGAAAATTGGCATTGCTGGATGCGGAATGATTTCAGGTCATCACCTGAGGGCGGCGGCAAGCTATCCCGGAATCGAAATAGTCGGACTGGTCGATCGCGATATCGGCCGTGCGCGTGCCCAAGCAGAACGCTTCGCGATCAAGCGTACATTCGACAACTTGCCCGATCTTCTGGCGCTGAAACCGGATGTCGTCCATGTGTTGACTCCTCCCGCGCTGCACCTGGGGGTCGTCGTGGAGGCCCTCCAGGGCGGCGCACACGTCTATGTCGAGAAACCCATGGCGCTCTCGCTGGCTGACTGCGAGGCGATGACCCGGGCCGCGACCGCGGCCAATCGCGAGCTGTGCGTGGGCCACAACTGGCTGTACTCGCCGCCGGTGCTCGAGGCGCAAGAGCTGATCGCCAAGGGGCGCACCGGCGAGATCGTTCAGGTGTCCGCCTCGTGCAACTACGATGTACGCCGAAATCCCAGCTTTGGCCAGAATCATTGGTCCATGGATCTGCCCGGCGGATTGGCCGAAGACCTCGCCGTCCATCAACTGGCTGCGCTCGTCCGCCTGCTCGGCGCCCCGCAGCGTACCTTCGCCGTCAGCCGTTCCGCCGCCGCGGTGCCGGGGGGCAAGGCCGCGGACGTGAGAGCGGTGATCGAGGCCGAGCGAGGGCTCGGGGCGATCGCGATTTCCTTGCGCGCACTTCCGGACATGTCGTTGCTCGACATTTGGTGCGAGCGAGTGATGCTGCGGTTGAATCTTTCGAGCATGACGTTGACGATGCAGCGCGATCTGCCGGTCAAGCGCAGCGTTGCCCGCGGATTGGCCAACTTCGACGTGGCCGCGCAGCTGGTCGGCTCGACCGTCGGTTCGGTGTGGAAGCTCGCGCGCAAGAAAGTGGACGGCTCCCTACGGGATCGTGCCGATGATTCATGCCTTTTACGCGGCCCTCGAGTCCGGTCGCCCGGCGCCGGTCGGCCCCGTCGAGGGAACGCAGGCCGTCGGCGTGCTTCGCTCGATCTGGCCCGCGCAGCAGGCTTCGGCGCTGCGGGGGACGGGCTGATGAAGGCATTGGTCACCGGTGCGACGGGGTTCATAGGCTCTTACTTGACGCGAGCGCTGATCCACCGCGGTGATTCGGTGCGAATACTGGCGAGGACGCCGCAGCGCGCGGCGCCGCTGCAAGCGGCGGGAGCCGAGGTGCGCCTCGGAGATCTCGGGCAAGCGACGAGCATTCAAGGTCTCACCGAGGGCATCGACGCCGTGTTTCACCTCGCCTCGGCGATCGGCGGCCCGGCGGCCATGTTCGAGCAAGTCGACGTCCGGGGCACCGAGCAACTCATCGCCGAGGCTGCAGCGAACCGGAGTCCGCCGCCTCGTCTACGTCGGAACACTTGCCGGTTATCCGCTGGCGGCGCAGAGGGCGGGCGCGGTCATCGACGAGCGGTCGCCGTTCGACGACACGGGACTGCTCGGCAATTACGCGCGCTTCAAGGGCCGTGCCGAGGCTCTCGTGTCGGCCGCGCACAAGCGCGGCAGGATTGAAACGGTGATCGTGCGACTGGGCCTCGTCTGCGGGGTCGGTGCGAGTGTGCTGCCGCCCCACGTGTGCCAGCGCCTGGCGCGCGATCGGGTGATCCTATTCGGCGACGGCAGCGTGCCATTGCCGCTGACGTATATCGATAATTCGGTCGACGCCCTCATTCTCGCCGCGACCGTGCCGGGGGTCTCGGGCGAGTCGTTCAACATCGTGGACGATGAGGTGTTGACCCAGCGTGACTACCTCGCGCTGCTGCACGAGGTGGCGGGCGGCAAACCCCGCGTCCTGCGTCTGCCGGTCGCGGCCTATTACGCACTGGGTCTTGTGTCGGAGATGGCCGCGGCGGCGCGTAAGAAGGAGGCCGCGACCAATCGCTACCGGATCAAGACGCGCCTCGCGCGTGTAGGATGGGACTGCAGCAAGGCCAAACATATGCTGCAATGGCAGCCGCGGGTGCCCTTGCGGAAGGGGTTGACGACGGTCTTTCGTGAGTACGCAAGTACACGCTGAGAATAGGGGGAGCCAATGAGAACAACCAGATTGGGATCATCGCTGTGGATTGCCGGGGCGCTGTCGCTGCTGGCGCTGGGGAGTGGCTCGGTGCGCTCGCAGACGCTGCCGGATTACAAGATCCATCCGGGCGATAAGGTGATCGTCGGCGTGTACGACGATCCGAAGCTCTTGCCGCAGCAGATGACGGTTGCGCCGGACGGGAGAATTGCCTATCCCATGGTCGGGGAAATGCTGGCGGGCGGCAAGACCGTGGAGCAGGTACGCCTCGAGCTTCGAAACCAGGCTCAAGAAATATCTCTCTGATCCGATCGCCACCGTAATCGTGACCGAAGCCGCGGGAAACGTCGTCTACGTCATCGGTCAAGTGACGAAACCCGGTGCGATCACCATGAATCCAACCATCAACGTACTGCAGGCCCTCAGCATCGCGGGTGGCGCGAATCCGTATGCGAAGCTCGATGGAATCATCGTCATTCGCAGTTCCGGTGGCACGCAGCGGGTGCTCTCTTTCAGATACGGCCAAGTGGCGGCCGGCAAGGATCTGGAGCAGAACGTCCAGCTGGAGAGCGGCGATGTCGTCGTCGTACCGTAGCCAGTCGCCGATGCGGCGCCATCAACCGCAAATCGTCGTGGCGATCGTATGCGCGGCGAACGCCGGGCTCGTCGCGCCGACTCTCGCGGCGCAGTACTACGTCCAGCCAACCGCGGCACTGGGGGCGGAGACCGATTCGAATCTGGATCTCGACCCGGGTTCCAATGCGACGGTCCAAGGCTACCTGGTCAATGCGGGCGCTCTTTTCGGAGTCGCCACCCCCAATACGGAGACGACGGCCAGAGCGCGGGTGGACTACCGAAACTATCCAACGGATTCGGGGGACAATCGGCTGGAGGAATTTCTCGATTTCAGGTCCGATTACACCACGCCTCGAAGCCACGCCGCGATGAGCGGCACGTTCTATCGCCAAGACGACTTCAATGCCGAATTTTCATCGGCGTATTTCGACCCGATCAACCCGGTTCAGCCGACAAACCCCTCGACCGGCCGAGCGGTGACCGGCGAAACGCTGACCAGTGTGCTGCTGCAGCCCTCGTATACCTATAGGTTCTCGCCGGTCATCGGCGGCGGTGTTTCCGCCATCTACGAGAAGGCCGACTATTCTCCGACCTTTCTCGATCATTCGAACTTCGACTTCTATCAAGGCAACGCCGCTTTGAGCTGGAAGTCGAGCCAAAGATTGGAATGGTCATTCGGCGGGTTCGGTTCGAAGTACAACTCGACCCAGATCCAGTCGACCGCCACCGGGGGCGGCGCGACCGTGAGCCTGGATACGAGCTGGTCTCCGCTGTTATCGACCAATGCGACCGTCGATTACCAGCACACCAATATAGATCAGAGTACTCCCCCGATCGTGAAGGGCGGTGTCAACACCTGGGGAGGCAGTGCGAGCGTAGTGTACAAGGCCCAGCTCAGCCAGTACCGGGTGATTCTTTCACGGTTCGTCACTCCCTCCGGCGGCGGCGGCGTGTATGTCAATGACCAGGCGCAGATTCAATACAACAAGGATTTGACCGAGCGATTGGCATTCACCGGGGCGATGATTTGGCTGAAAAGCGATCAACTCCCGTCCGACGTGAGCAATCTCAACCGCACCTATGACCAGACGGCCGTGGACTTCAAGTACATGATCCGGCCGACTTGGTTCGTGCAGGGCGGCTACCAGTACACCTGGCAGAAGTACACGCAAACTCCGGAAGCGTCCAACAATCGTATTTTCATCAGAGTGGGCTATCTGGGCCTTCCCCCGCAGCGGTAATCATCATGGCCACAGCGACAAATCCAAGTGCCGGCGTAAGCGATTATCTCGGGACGCTGCGCCGGCGCTACATCTATCTGATTACCATTCTTCCGGCCGCCATCTTCCTGAGCGTCGTCGCTGCATTCGCCATTCCTCCGCTGTATCAGTCCACCGCGACGATCATGCTGGAGCTCTCCTCCGTACCCAAGGACATCATCGAGACGACCGTCATCAGTTATGCCGACCAGCAAATCGAGATCGTGCAGGGCCGCGTCATGACGGTTGAGAGCCTGGGCAGCATCGTGCACGACATCGATCCTTATCCCAATCGCAAGGACTGGAGCGCGAGCGACAAGGCGCAACGGATTCTCGATAATACCTCGGTCGAACGAGTGGACGCAGTCACGCTCAAGCCAACGCAGGAATCGAATGCATTCTCATTGCATTACGACAACCCCAATCCCAAGATCGCCGCGGCGATTGACGAGCGCCTCGCGCAGCTGTTCCTCACTTACAATCAGCGCGTGCGCACGGAGGCGGCCACCGAGGCGGCCGGATTCTTGAAGAAGCAATCCGAAGGGGTCGCGGAGCAAATGCGCGACGTTGATGTCAAAATTGCGGATATCAAGCGCAAGTACGGCGAGGCGATGCCCGAACTGCTGGTTCGCAATCAGTCCTCGGTCGAAGAGTACCAGCGGCAACTCGATGCCCTGCAGCAGCAGATCTTGGCGGCTCAGGAAAAGGAATCCATCCTCGCGCTTCAGCTGAGTCAGTTGAATCCGAATTTGATCACGGAGTCCGGCGATCTCACCGATGTCGCCACGGTGCGGGCCAAATTGACGGAAGCCGAGCAGCGCTATACGCCTGACCACCCGGAAGTGAAGCGCCTGAAGCGGGCTTTGGAGACGCTGATGGCGCAGAACGGCGGCCAGACGGGCGCGAAGCAAACGGCCAACAATCCCCAGTATCTGCTGACGGCGGCGCAACTGAAAGCAGCGCGCGAGACCTTGGCCAATCTGCAGGCGCAATCGAACTCAACGCGAGCGAAGCTCGAGCAACGTCGAGAATTGGTGCAGAAGACGCCGGCGGCGGAACGCGAGGTCTCCGAGGTGTCCGCACGCAAAGAAGTGCTGCAGAACGAATACCAGCATATTCAAGACCGGCTGCAAAGCGCCAATCTGGCGGAGACCTTCGAGAGTCATCAGGGCGGCGAGCGCTTCGCGCTGGTGCGATCGCCCGGTGTTCCGCGATGCCGGTATATCCGAACAGAGTGGGTCTGATCATGCTCGGCCTGGTCATCGGAGCAGCGCTTGCCGGCATCGCCGTGGCCGTGACCGAAAGCATGGACCGCAACGTGCGGACGGCGAGAGACTTGGCGTTGCCGGACGGAGTGGTCGTGCTGGCCGAGCATCCCATTCATCGAGAACAACTGGGACCGGCGCCGCCGCGCGATTATGTTCAGCTCGTTCGTGGCCGCCTATTCCGTGGCCCTCGTGGTCGTGGCCGTTGTGATAGTATCGGCTCGACATCATTAATCCGGCTGCAAACGTATGTCTACGCCCACCGGCCTCGTTACAGGCAATCATGTCAATCATTGAGCATGCACTCGAGAAGAGTCGAGCGGGCGGACAACTGAAGCGTCCCGCCGCCAGGCGACCCCGATGCGCGGCGAGCGTGACAGCAGCGCGGCGGCGGCCACTATCGATCCCGCCGCGCGCATCGTGCCGTTGGCCGTCACGGTCGACAGCGACCTGTGCCGCGAGCGGCGCCTGCTGCTGAATGGCGCAGACGATCGGACAGCGCGGCGGTTGCCGCCTACCGGATGCTGCGCACCCGGCTATTGCACCGGGCCCGCACCAACGACTGGAGGATCATCGCCGTCACCAGCGCCGGAGCCAATGACGGCAAGACGCTGACTGCGCTCAATCTGGCGCTCTCCATGGCGCGCGAGAAGAGCCGCGAGATCGTTCTTCTGGACCTGGATATGCGCAATCCGAGCGTGTGCCGAACGCTCGGGGTTCATCCGCCCCACGAGCTGCGCGACTATCTGGAGCGCGGCGAGAATGCTCGACAACTGTTTTTTTCCGTCGGCAGCGATAATCTCTTGATCGCCGGCAGCACTCGGCCGACGCAACAAGCCTCGGAGCTGCTGGCCTCGCCGCGCTTCGATGAGCTCTTGCGCACTCTGCGCCAGGGAGCGGTGGATCCGGTGGTGCTCATCGATCTGCCTCCCGTCTTGCTGACCGATGACGCGCTGGTGGTCGCGCCCAAGGTGGATGCCATATTGCTCGTGGCATCCGAAGGAGTGACCGGGCGGGCCGATTTCGCGAAGGCGCTGGATGTCTATGTCGGAATTTCCGATTGCCGGCGTAGTGCTCAACCGGGCGGCGAAAACGACGCCCGGATATGATTACAGCTACAATATACAGAGAAGACTCCTAGGCAGCGCGAGCGACCAGGGAGTCCGGCCCGACCGCTCGATATTCGAGTATGCCCAAGATCCCGAGGCGGCTTCGCATCCTGGTCGTTTCCTCCGATACTTTTCCGCCGACCCGCGTGGATGTGGCGGTGCTCTTCGGCGTGGAGCTGGCGGCGCGCGGCCACGAGATCGACTGGATCCTGCAAAGCGAAGCCGCGTGTCCGCGCGCCTACGTGACCCGATGGGGATCCGGCCGGGTCTGGGTCGGAGCGACGGATCTCGGCCAATCGCTCTTGAACCGCATCAGGAAGCACGCGTTGGGCATTGCCAATGACTGCCGATTGTTTTCCCGGCTGCGGCGCGGACGCTACGACGCGATCGAAGTCAAAGACAAATTCCTGTCGGGTATTTTTGCGCTTGATTGCCAGCCGCCTGTTCGCACTCAATTTATCTACTGGATCTCGTATCCGTTTCCGGAGCATTACCTGCTGCGCGCCCAGGACGGCACCGCGCGCTATCCGCTGCTTTATCGAGTTCGCGGCTGGGCGTTCAAAATTTTGCTGTATCGGCTGTTGCTGCCCGCGGCGGATCACGTCTTTGTGCAAAGCGAGCAGATGCGCACCGATATCGGCCGCGAAGGCATACCGATCGAATAAGATGACGGTCGTGCCGATGGGCGTCAGCGTCGACGTTGTGCCGTCGACCGGCCTGCCCATGGATCGCGAGGTGCTGCCGACCGGCGTTCCGACTCATCGTTATGTATCTTGGGAACGCTCAACAAGGTGCGGCGTCTGGATTTTCTGATCCGCGTATTTGCCAGGGTCCGAACGTCGGTACCGGCAGCGCGCCTGTATATCGTCGGCCGGCGGCGATGATCCGGCTGACGAACACTTTCTCGAGGCCGAAGTATCGCGGCTCGGTTTGCAGTCGTCGGTGGTGTTCGTCGGGCAACTGCCGCAGGCGCAGGCGCTGCGATACGTCCGCGAAGCGGACGTATGCGTGTCGCCCTTTTATCCGACGGCGATATTGCAGTCAACGTCGCCCACCAAACTCGTGGAATACATGGCGATGGGCAAGGCTGTCGTTGCGAATGATCATCCGGAGCAAAAACGAGTCATCGAGGAAAGCGGTGCCGGGTATTGCGTTCCCTACGAGGAGCAACCCTTCGCCGATGCCATTGTGAAGTTGCTCAAGGATCCTCGAGGCGGCCCGGTCAATGGGTCGAGCGAGGGCGCCGCTACGTCCTCGAGCACCGTACTTACGGAACCATTGCCGCCGCGGTGGAAAAACAGCTCCTCGATATCGTCGAGCGCAGATGCTGAACGGCCGGAAACCGCGGACTTTGTATCGTCAATCCGCATGAACATGAGGGCGGCGCGGAGTATCAAATCGAGCCTGCTGATCGACGCCCTGGCCGCCTGCAATCGGTACGAAATCCACTATCTGACGCATTTCGTCGACGGACGCGACCGATCTCGAAACTACCGGGTCTCGAGAATCGGCAGTGGAGGCCCGATCCCACGATTGGGATACATCATGGATGGTCCGTCGCTTTACCGCAAACTGCGCGAGATCGATCCCTGTCTCATTTATCAGCGGGTCGCCTGCGGCTACACGGGCGTTTGCGCGCTCTATTCGCGCGCCGCTCGGTCCCGCTGCTTTGGCACGTTGCTCATGACACCGACGTGATGCCCGGGCATCCTCGACCGCTCGCGCAATTTCTTACGCCTGCGCTTGGAAAAATGGCTGGTCGAATATGGCATCCGGCGTGCAACCCGCATCGTCGTCCAGACCCGGCATCAAGCGGAACTTCTACAAAGAAACTACGGCCGAGCGGCGGACGCGGTGATCTACAATTTCTCATCCACCCGCCACCGAGACGATCGACAAGTCCGGACCATTGACCGTTGTATGGATCGCAAATTTGAAACCCTGGAAGCGGCCGGAAATGTTCGTGCGCCTGGCGAAGAGCTTCAGCGCCCGCGACGACCTACGCTTCATCATGGTGGGTGCGCCCGCTGCGGTTTCCCGCAAAGCCGGCCGCCAGGGTGCGTGGCGGAATTCATTGATGCGCAGCATCGAAGACACCGCGAATCTGCAGTACGTTGGGCAGAAGACTCTCGGGGAAGTGAACGAATTGCTCGCGCGAGCCCATATCTTTGTCAATACCAGCACGCATGAGGGATTTCCGAACACCTTCATCCAAGCGTGGTTGCGTGACGTTGTGGTGGTCAGTCTGAGTGTGGATCCGGATCAGCTATTGGAAAGGCAGCACGTCGGCATCGCCGCGCATTCGGAATCGGAGCTTCTGGCGGCGGTGCGGACCCTGATCGAGAAGCCCGACGTGCGCGCAAGCTACGCATTGCGAGGGCGTCAGCATGCAGTCGCCAGTCATTCATTGCGCAATGCCGAAGAACTGGTCCGCCTGATCGACTCATGGTGTTCCGCAGGGGGTGATCAGGACGCCGTCAGCCGGCAATCAGGAACGCGAGGCTCGTGACATTCGAGCCGATTTTCGTCGGCCAGGGCAACGCGCCCAAGGGGTGCGCCGTCATTTTGGCCCCCTCGTTGCGCAACCGTTCGACTGCGAGCCACGGGCCCGCAATCACCGATCCATCGGACCAGAGCGGCCTACAATGCGGAAAAAAGTCGTGTAGAAGGATGAGCCCGCCGGGATTCAGCATCTCGAGCGCCGCGGGTACCTCTTGATACACCGTGGTCGCGGTGTGTAGTCCGTCGAGAAAGATCAAGTCGAATTTCGATTTGCACCCATGAAGAAACGTCAGCGAGGAACTGGTCACGAATTCAACGAAATTGCACTTGAGCGCCTCGAGAATCGCCTTCGGTGGTCTGGAATTCAGGCTTGCCCAGGCGCCTCTGGGTCCGTTCACATCCAGTATGTCCACCGTGATCTGCCTGGGGGAGGGCACTGCGGAATTACGAAGCGCCAGCGCAAGCATCGAGGTCGATGCGCCCAGATGTGTGCCGATCTCGAGCACCGTTCTGGCGCCTATCGAGCGGGCCAGGTAGTAAATCGCGCGCCGATCGCCGGGGTTCACCGCGCCGTGCTTGTCGCCGAATTGTAACGCGGCGAGTTCCCTCTGAACCGAATCCCACTCGGCGCTCAAATCCTTGGCGACATAATTTGGCAAGTCGGAGCGCAACCTTGCAGTGTCGCATTTGATCGCGTCGAGCTCGGCCAGCGACCGCGATTCGACGCGAACATGAATGTAATTTCTCAGGGTGCTGGGGATCAATCTGTGCAACAGCGCGCTCATCTGGTTTCCGGCCCGCATGCTCTGCGCATGCGGGCTTCACACGGCCTTTATAATACGGCCTTTATATCAATTCTAAAGAACCAGCGCACGGCAATGTAGGGTTCCCATCACATAATGTGGCCGTGCGCCGGAGCGACTGCGCAGGGCTCATGGATAATTGGCTGGATACGCGGTGTGAATCAACGGATTCGCGGCACAGGTCGCTGCAAGAGCGGGCCATTGCGCGGCAGCCGGATATTGGGATCCGCTCAGGCGTGTCCAGAACGCATGCGAGGCGTGATACGTTTGGTTCAGTGCGTGGATGACATCGAGAGGCGCATACGGACCTCCATGACTTTGAAAATAGGTACCATCGATATCCGGCTCTTCCACATCCATCATCGCCGCCATTCTCGGCCGCAAATCTATCCCGCCGTATTGGGCCACGCCAATTTGTGCTTGCAAGCCCCAACTTAGAAGTCCAACGCCATAGGTGTCGATTGCGGATTGCCCCACGGTATCCGCGCTTCCCGCTGCGATCCTATTGCCTGCCATCCATTCTTGCAGCGCGATGGTATCAGCGTCCGATCGCATCCAAGAATTGGCCATGGACACACTCGTATGGGGGAACGCGGCCGTCGAGGCGCTCAACAGGCGTTTTAATTGTGTCAACCACGCGTCATCACTGTAGTGCGGATCCGCCGATCCCAGCTCGCTCGCTGATTGGGTGACTGTCGCATCCTCTTGAATGAGGATTGCTTCCACATAGGGATCATTGTCGAGATGCTGCCCCAGCGCCTGCACCATCGCGATAAATCGGTCCATCACCGGTGCGTAGTACAGCGCCGGAGCATACTGTCCGGTAGATGCGCCGTTCGCGTTTTTTCCCCACCAGCCGTAGCTTCCTGCCACCGGACTGGGGCCGTAAATGGGGTTCTGCAGGATATAGGTGGGTATGACGGCGCCATCGTTTTGGCCGCCGAGCGCCGACATACCGTAATCAAACAGCATGATGACTAATCGCTTCGGTTTATTGTACGCGGTCTTTAGTTTCGCCAATACTGCATCGATCACTGAAAAATCGTAGTTGCCTTGCGTCGGCTCCAATGCGCCCCAAGTTATCGACATACGATATCCAAGGATAGCGTCTTGATTGTTGAGATCGCTCATTTCCCATTGCATGAAGGAACCGGATCCTCCACCGTAAACGGTCCCATACGAGGCCATATAGTGCCCGGGGTTCCATTTGATTCTTCCGGAGGCGGGTTGGCCGGTGGGTGCAGGCGCGGTGGTGGTCGCGCATATGCCGTTGACACAAATTTGCGGCGGTGGGTTCGGCCGGGTGGAAGCGGTTGTTTGGCCTTGCGCCGAGACTGTCGTCAAACAAGCGAATACACCAAGGACCGCGGCACCTGCAATATGTCTAATTCCATTCATCAAAATATCCCTCCAACGGTAAGCTCCAGACCGGTCGATCAGCGCGTATAGCCGGCGGTAACTTACGCCGCCGCAACAATGACAATCAACTGTCGACCCGTTGCGACAGTATAGATTTGCGTGCCGGAGCCGAATCCCGCCGGTTCGCAACGCGATCCACTAACTGACAGAGCTCAGCCGGGGTTGCAAGGCAGGTCGAGGGGTGAGCGTAGTCTCCCGCCGCAATGACATGGCCCGAGCGCAAATGACCCCGGAAAAATACCAATAAAGGTAGGTGACCGACGTGAAATACTGATAGGCGGTGTAGAACGTAGCGACCACGAATACAGCGACCACGCCGGTCCACCCCGCAGCGAGCGCTCCTGTCAGAGTACTATCGCGATGAAGAACGGCCAGGCTGTCGGAAAAGACCATCCAGAAGAAAGCGGCGATCAAGAGCACGCCGAAGATGCCCAATTCGAGGATAAAGAAAGAAAAAGAGAGCGTTAAAACACTCTGAAACAGAACGTAGTAGGACCCTTGGAAATTCTTGCCGAGGGTGGAGGGCGAAGCGTTTCCGAGGCCCAGACCGAATGCCAGCAGCACCGGATCCTTTGCCAGGTATTCAATGGGAATGCGAATCGCATCGCCTCTGCGGGCCGGCTGCGTGCCGCCAATGCCAGCGTGGGCATCCTTCGACGCAAGGTATCGATTGAGCTGTTGTTCATTGGTGAAAAAATCTACAATATCGATCTTATAGGGATCCCCCTCCTCCATCTTGTCGTAGATCGGCACGAAGATGGCGCCGAACGCTACCAGTAAGGTGAGCGCAATGCCGGCGTAACGCAGTCTCTTGCCCGGATCGGCGCCAAGCAGTAGTGTCGTGAGCAGGCCCAATGGCAGAAGAATCACCGTCACCTTGGTTTCGTTGATGGTCGTCGGGAAAAGCAGCAAGAGAAACAACACTGCGTAACCGAGCCGCCCAATTCGTCGTTTTAGCAGCACCCCGGTCAACACCAGTGCTGCGCAGATGAGGAATATGGACAATATTCCAGAATCCATCAAGGTGCCCTGAACCGAATCGCCGGAGAAGCGTCCCTGACTCATGACTACCCAGCGCTGGTATACCGCCACCGGTAGCTGAACGAAGGCCAGACCCAGCACGAGCTGGAGCTGTCTTTTGAACTGTTCCTGGGTCATGGGATGCACCGCCGGAAGGAGGAACAGGGGCGCGGCCCGCAAGTAAAATCTCATGCCGCTGATCAGAGGTCCCGCACCGGGGTTGTTGATGATGATGCCGCACAACATCACCAGCGCCATCGCAGCGAAAAAAAGCCAATATTTGGATGCCACCAATTGGAACCGATCACGCGTACCAGCAACCACTACATACAGAGTCACGAAGCCTGAGGCGATTTCGGGCAGGAATCGAACGATCGGCGGCAACGACAGCGCCTGGACTGTGAAGTCGCACAAAGTCGCAGCACAGATGACAGCGAGAATAAATGATTGCATCGGAGTCGTGCCGGCGGCCTATTTGGCGTCAATTATGCAATTCGCTTGAATCGGCGCGACGCGTTTGCTCATTGCCGAAATACCACCAGATTACGATATCAGATTTGCAGCGACGGCCGGCATGCCGACGATCAGGGTAGGCAGGCTGAAAACTGCGATATCGAGCCCGGTATTGGCGATTCCGACTGCACCAAATCTAAGTGCGCGCATCTATCAATCTTACACGGGGCGCACGCCGGGCGCCCGAATCCCGCCCATGTCCGGACCAAGGGGCGGCACTTCGATCCGATGGTCGTGACGCGCTGAACACCTTACTCCGCTCATAACATAAGTCCTAGGATTATGCGGGTCGCGTCATGGATCAACGTCGGGCAACGGCGCATATGTACCGACGGAGACAGCAGTTCCCCCCCGGTTCGCGGTAGAATGAAAAAATGAGCTCAGTCCCCAATTCCATCGAACTCACGATCCTGATGCCATGCCTGAACGAGGCGGAAACGATCGAGACTTGCGTGCGCAAAGCTCGGGGGTTCCTCGATAGCAGGGGAATCAGCGGCGAGGTGGTGGTGGCCGATAACGGCAGCACGGACGGGTCGCAAAAGCTCGCCGAGCGCTGTGGTGCGCGCGTGGTTCCCATCCCTACGCGAGGCTACGGGGCCGCCTTGTTGGGCGGAATTCAAGCCGCGCGCGGCACTTTCGTGGTGATGGGCGATGGGGATGACAGCTACGATTTTACCGCGCTGGATCCTTTTCTCGAGAAATTGCGCGGCGGTTCAGAACTTGTCATGGGCAATCGTTTTCTTGGAGGCATAGAGCCGAACGCAATGCCGCCGCTGCACAAATATTTGGGCAACCCGGTGCTGACCGGAGTAGGGCGCCTTTTCTTCAAGAGCCCTTGCGGCGACTTCCACTGCGGATTGCGGGGTTTCCGCCGCGAGTCAATGCTCTCCCTGGGCCTCACCTCGCCCGGCATGGAGTTCGCCAGCGAGATGGTGGTCAAGGCGACTCTGCACAAATTGCGCATCGCCGAAGTACCCACGACTCTGTCACGGGACGGTCGCAGCCGACCGCCGCACCTACGCAGCTGGCGGGATGGGTGGCGCCATCTGCGGTTCCTGCTGCTGTTCAGCCCTGCGTGGCTCTTCCTGTACCCCGGACTTGCGTTGCTGCTGTTAGGTACGGTCGCCATGACCTGGTTGCTGCCTGAGCCACGCGTTGCCGGCAGGGTCACATTGGACGTCAACACGCTGGTGTTTACCGCAGCAGCGATCGTATGCGGATTTCAAGCGACTGTGTTCTACGTGTTTGCGAAGACCTTTGCCATCCGATCCGGGCTGCTTCCTGACGACCCGCATGGTCACCCGACTGCGCGAGGTACTGCGGCTCGAGGTCGGGCTGATTTTCGGAGCGCTGATGGTTGCCATCGGATTGGCGCTCGCTGCCTACGCGGTTGGATTCTGGACGGTGCGCTCCTTCGGGCCTCTCAATCCGCAGCATACCTTGCGCATCGTCGTGCCTGCAGCGACGCTGCTCATCCTCGGATTTCAGATCATGTTCTCCAGCTGCCTGTTGAGCATTCTGCAGCTCGAATCCCCGGCAGCCGGTTCTGCTGCACCGCAGCGACGCAGCTTCGCCTCCGGGACTGCGCTGCGCGCGGATCCGGACATCGGCTGACGGTTCGATGTCGGTCGGACAATACGGGCGCTTCTTGATCGTAGGCGCCTTTGTCGGCATCGTTTCGGTGGGCTGCCGAGAGCTGACCGGGTATCTGTTGGTGGCTGACACGGCGTGGAACTATTCGTTGTCGGTCGCGGTTGCCTACGTCATCGGAATCATGCTCAGCTTTTTGCTCAATCATCGGTTCACTTTCGGTGGGGATCAGCGCTCGCGCAATTGCCGGATATTTGCACGATTCGTAGCGATTGCTGCCGTGGGACTGGTGGCGACGTGGCTGCTGGCGCTCGCGTTGCGCTATGGCACGCACCTTGACGCCCGCATCGGCTCGAGTGCGAAACCCCTGGCGTTTGTCAGTGCCGCGTTCCTGTCGTCGCTTCTCACGTACCCGCTGAACGCACGCTTTGTGTTCGGCGGCCGGCAATCCAGCGTGGCAGTCGGCTGCGCAACGTGAGCGAGCGACCGCTTCGGATCCTGAGCTGGCTGGCGGCGGTTCTTGTGTCGATCGCGCTCATCTTGGCGTGGACCCATCGCATCACGGGTGCTCCGGTCGAGGATGACGCCGCCCAGCTGGTGCAGATGGCGCTCAATCTCGAGCATCACGGCGTGATCTCGCTTGATAAGAATCCGCCGTTCAACCCTACGAATTATCGGGAGCCCATGCCGGTGTGGGTTACGGCGTTGGGAATCAAGCTCGTCGACGGCGCCATGGGGGAAGCCCCCCCGGAAGCCTATTTTCACGGGCAGCGCGTTCAGCTTCTTAAATACCAAAACATCCTGTGGCTCGCGCTGCTGTCGCTTGGCGCATTCGCGGCGGTGAGGTTTTTCACTGCGTCCTTCTATCCGGCGCTCTTCGGCACACTGCTCGTGAACTTGCCGTTTTTGCGCAGCGAGGCCGAGCTGGTCGATGACCTGTACACCGATATCCCTGCCACCGCCCTGCTCATGCTCGCGTCTTTGACGGTTGCAGTTGCGGTGAGGCGCCGCAGCCCGGCGTACAGCACTCTGGCCGGAGTGCTGTTCGGAATTCTCACGCTCATCAAAGCGGCCACCCTGTATATCTTCGCCGGTACCGTGGCCATCGTCGCGGGGATTTATTTGCTGCAGCGCGTCGTCTCATTTCGAGCGGCCGCGCGAGATTTGGCGGTGATGCTCGTCGCGTTCGGCTGCGTCGTCGCCCCGTGGATGTATCGCAACCAAGTGTTGTTGGGGTCAGCGCATATCTCGCAACGCGCCGGCGTGGTGTTGATGTATCGCGCGGTCTACGATCAGATGTCGCCGCAGGAGTATCGGGGCGCATTCTACGTCTGGGCACCGCAGCGCTTGCAAGGATTGATGGGTCGGATTCTAGGCTTCTCGCCAGCCGATCTTAACCGCGGGGGTCGCTTGCAGCGGCTGAATGAGTTCCAGTCCGATTTTGACGCCGACGATCTGGCGGCCGAGCGGGCCGGGGCACCCGATAAGACCTTGTCTTACTATCGGCAAGCGCGCGCCGAACGCGTCAAGCTGGAGGATCAGCTATATGTGGCCGGCCACCCGCAATCGGAGATCGAGGCCGATGATTTGCTCAAAGCGCGGGCGTTGAAAATCATTCTCGATCATCCCTGGCGCAACGTCGCCCTGACCATTCCCTTCCTATGGCGCGGCGCGATCTTGGCGTTTCCGATCCTCCTCACCGCGCTCGTGGTTGCCGTACGCTTGCGCCGCTGCGATTTCCTGGTGTTTGCGGCGCCCGCGTTCGGCACCCTCATGCTCTACGCACTGTTCACCCATTTCATCGCGCGTTACGATCTGGCGCCGCTTTCGATCGCGACCGTCGCGCTCGTCGTGCTGGTCGGATATGCGCTGCAGTCGCGCACGGATAATCCGCCTAACGGGACCTTGACTCAGTGCCATTCGACCTAACGACGTATCTTGAACTTTGCTTCAATCACGTTAAATGAGTCCAATTCGTGCAAGCCGGAAAATACGAACCAACGGGTCTCGCCGGTGGGTCCAACCCACTTATTCGGCATGCGCATGCCTAGAAAATCGCCGGCCGCAGCTGGTCCGTAGTGGCCCCAATCCTGGTAATAACCGATCGTCGACCACGGTCCCCACGGGTGGGGGCCTTCGAAGATCCCGAACTGTCCGATCGAGGCGTCGCTGTAACGCCCGCTCCGATAGTGTGCCACCGTCATGAGGTAACGATGCAGCTTGCCATCGTAGACCACATCGGGAAAGTCGACGTGGTTGGGATCGTGAAAGATCGGGCGCGCATCGGACTCGGCGGTCGACCAGGATGCGGTGCGACCATGCCGGGTGACGGTCCTCAGGTATTGGTAGATCCCATGCCCGGAGGGGTCGGCCAGCAACTGGTCCTTGGCGACTCTCTTCAAGAACACGTTTTGAGTGTCGTCGCTGCGGAGGTAGTACAGATACACGTAGCGATCGAGCGCGCCCGCATTGTCGCGTCCGAAATTGAGGAACGTGCCGAGCATCGACGGCGTCGACCAAGGCTCGGTCTGCCAGCTCTTGCCGAGGTCCGACGACCACGCAAGGGTGTAGAAGGGGCCGCTGCCGTTCCGATGGGCGGGATTCTCCGTGTTCTCGGAGGTCCAAAAACCCCCGATCGCGTACAAGACGCCGTCAATCGAGATGAGGCTTACGACCTTCCCGCCGAACGTGGCGGGGTTCTCCGCATAGGGCGGGGCGCCCCACACATTCCTTCCGCTGAAGCCCGATTCTCCATGGGCAAGCGGAATGCCGGTTATCCGGGCAAAGCCGAGGCTTACACGTCCGATATTATCGTCGTTGCCGTCGAAGCCGCCCCCGTCGCCCCAGGCGCAGTACTGATTATCGTCGCGCGCCCAGGTGCACGGCCACAAATCGCTGCCCAAGGCCTTGCGCGATGCCGTGACGGCGGGGAAATCCCATGTCACGGCGGTGATCGTTCGGCTTTGCGGATAGGGTCCGGGCGATGCGGGAAGCCGGGATCGGCAGGCGGACAGGATACCTGCCATGGTCAGCACTACGATCGATACGGTCAACCGATGGGACATGAGCGAATTTCAGTCTACAGCAGACATTGTGCGAAGCCCATGGGTGCAGTGCGACGAGATTCAACGATGTGGTGCACCGGTCGATAGTAAAATAGCAGCTTGCATGGACCCGCCACTGCCTAATACCTATTGGGTGATACCCGACTCGATGCTCGCCGGCGAGCATCCGTACGGAACCGATGACCTCGACACGCGCGCGCGCCTCGCTCGCCTGCGCGAGGCGGGGATCAATTACTTCATCGACCTGACGGAAATGGGCGAAATGCCGGATTACCGGAAACTCTTGCCCACGCATGCCCACTATCTACGCTGCGCGATCCGCGACACCGATGTGCCGAGCGAAATCGCGCAGATGCGGGAGCTGCAGTCGCGGATCCGCAATGCCCGAGCCCTCGGGCGGCGCACGTACATCCATTGCCGCGCCGGAATCGGGCGCACCGGTCTCGTCGTGGGCTGCTACCTCGCGGAAGAGGGCCTCAAGGGAGATGCTGCGCTCGAGCGATTGAATCGGCTATGGACCCAGTGCGCGCGGTCCCAGAGCTGGCCGACCGTTCCGCAGACCGCCGAGCAAGCCGACTACATACGGAACTGGCCGAAGCATTGCACGGTGGGGCTCAAGGCGCCGGCGGGAATGCGCCAGCGCCGGCGCTGAGGTCCACACGACCGACGGGCCCCTTCGCCGAGTCCGGCCGGGGGGCGCCCGACGCGCAGGAGGCCAGCCGCGGAGAGGAAGCGATGCTCTTGACCGCCTCCTGAACGAGAATCCCGATGCCGGTGGGTGTGAAGTGCCCCTGGCCTTTCTCATAGAAGAGCTTGAGGTCGGGCCGCGCTGCCCTGGACAACGCGGCCAGCGGCGAGATGATCTTCAGTCGGGAGCTCACCGCCGCCGGCAGAATCTCGAGCGGCGACGCGAACTCGGTGCGCGACAGCCTGGCGGGGATGTCGAGGAGGTAGAAATCCGCGCCGCTCGAGGTGACCACGTCGTCGGCGTGCGTCAGGATCGCAGCGGAAAGATCGATTTTATTCCGATGTTGAAGCTCATCGAGATCATCGTCGAGCGATGTCGCTCCGCCCTCCGCTTCGCCGAGGTCTGCAGCAGTCAAGCTCTGTTTGCGCTCGCTCTGCAGCCTCATTTTCAGGAGCAGGCTCAACCTATCCCTCACGAAGGTGTAAAGCTGGCTGTGGTCGGCAACGAACCGATACAAGCGGTGCCGCATGAGCATATCTTGAATATTCACCGCGGGGAGATACTCCCTGTTCGCACGCTCGAGCTTGCCGTTTTTCAGGCGGTATAGATCCGAGCGCACGTTGTCGGTCAAGTCCGATGTGTCCCAGGAGAATAGGACCACGTCCAGATCGAACTTTCGGCCAAATTGCTCGTAGGTCTGCAGCATCTCGGCGGTTCCGAATCCGCCCACGGAAAAATTCAACACCTCCACCGGAAATCCCAGTTCCTGCAGGCGCCGCTCGAGGCGGTCTGCGAAACTGTCGTGCAGATCGACTTCGAGACCGAATAGGAACGAGTCGCCGAAAATGCCGATCCGGCACGTCCCGGGCGATTTGCGCTTCGGGTAATCCCGGTCGGCGCGCAGTCCCTCGCTGTTGATCCGGTACTCCACGTCGACTTCGGCGGTGTGGTGCCAATAGCGGGCATTCGGAATGTTGCCGCGGACACCCCAAGGCGTACCCGTGATGTAGCGCGGCATGAGCGGCTGCGGGTCGAATACCCTGACGAAGCCCTCCGCGAACAGCAGGGTGTAGAGCACCAACGCGGCCGCCGAGAAGCGCTCGTCGCAGAGCCATGGGAAAACGCTTGCGGCCCCCGGCAGGGCGCGATCCGCCGGCCTGGTCTCGCTCCTCAGAAATCAAAATAAATGAACTCCTGGCCGCCCGGCGCGCTGAACGCTACGAGCGTGAGCACGAGAGCGAGCGCGGCTGTGTAGCGCACGAGGAAAGGCCCCGCCGTGAGCACCTCCAATCGCCCTGATGCGCGCTGATAGATCTCGACGGCGATGAGAGGAGCCGAGTAGGCGAAAAGCGCCGCGAACTGGTCGGCGGTATAACCGGTGGTCGCGAAGAGGTTCGAAACGACGGTGACGGCTTGATCGAACGTACGCGAGCGAAACAGAATCCAGCCGATGCACACGAGGCACAGGGTGATGAACCAGGAGCCCATTTGGACGGCAAACCCTCGCAACGTCAAAAATCGCGAGCGCTCCACGACGGTATCGATGCGCAGCGCGCGGTAGAGGACCTGGATTGCACCGTGAAACGCGCCCCAGGCAACGAATGTCCAGGATGCGCCGTGCCACAATCCTCCCAGCAGCATCGTGATCATGAGATTGCGGTACATCTTGAGCTGTCCGCCGCGATTGCCGCCCAGCGGAATGTACAGATAATCTCGCAGCCATCGGGAGAGGCTGATGTGCCAGCGCTGCCAGAATTCCGACGGGGTACGCGCGAAATACGGCTGGTTGAAGTTGATCATCAGATCGAACCCCAGGCACCGCGCGAGCCCTCGCGCCATGTTGGAATAGCCGCAGAAGTCGCAGTAAATCTGCACGGTGAATGCCAGCACCGCCGCCAAGGTGGCGCCCGCGGTTTGGTGGGCGGGCGAATTGAACACCGCATTGGCGATGCCGGACACGTTGTCGGCGATTACGATCTTTTGATAGAGGCCCCACGTGAACAGCAGCGCCCCGGTGGTGAAGAGCTCGCCGATCGAAGGGCCGAACCGTCTCGAACTGCGGCATGAGATGTCCGGCCCGCTCGATCGGGCCGGCGACCAGCTGCGGAAAAAACGCGTGAAACGCCGCATAGTTGACGATCGAGTACTGCGGTTCGTAGCGGCGCTGATACGAATCGATCGTGCGGCTGATTGCCTGAAACGTGTAGAAGGAGAGGCCGACAGGAAGAATGATGGCGAGGGACGGCGCGTGCGCGTGCAGCCCGACCGCCTCGAGGAGCGTGGTGGCGGAGCCGACGAAGAAATTGAAGTACTTGAAAAACGCCAAAATACCGAGATTCGTGCACAGCGAGAGCAACAGCCAGTTTCTCCTCCGGACGCGCTCTGAAGATCGCTTGATCGCGACGATCGCGAGTCCGCCCGCTGCCATGCCGGCGGCGACCGGCGCGGCAAGCCACCAGTCCTTCGAAGAGGCGCACCGCGAGAGACGCGATCGTCACGAGAACCAGGAATCCGGTGCTTTTCCGCAGATCGACTGCGCGCACCTCTTTTCCCGATGCACCAAGCGCGGCGAGATAGTCGACCGAGGTTGAGATCGCGACCAAGATCAGAAAACGCGGATCCCACCAGCCGTAGAAGACGTAACTCGCGGCGATCAACAGCAAGTTGCGCGCCGCGACGTGGCGCCGAGAGAAAAATAGAGCGGCAAAAAGACCGCCAGGAACAGCGCGAAAATGCCGCTATTGAACAACATTCGCGGAACTCCCGAGGTGCTGGGCCCGACATTGCGCCCTATGTTGTGGTGGGCACTTCGCGCGCCTAGCTATTCTATAGTGCCGAACGTGAGTATCCACTTCTGCCCACACTGCGCTGTCGGCCCGAGACGACATATTGCTGGCGCGTGCGAGCCATAGTTCACTAGCGCATCGAAAGGGCAAACCCATCGCGAGGTGGGGGCGCAAAGCTTCCGGTCTGTGAGTGGCAGATAGCGGGGTTGCCGGTGATGGCGAATTTGCCGTTATCGTGTAACCCACGCGTTGCAGCCCTCCGCAGACCGACTGGTGTTTAACAAAGTCAGGAAACGGTGGACATGGCATCAACGGTACGGGGTTATATCGCATTTTGTTTAGTGACCTTCGCTGCGGCGATTCTCGGCGGCTGCAGCAATGGCTCGAGCGGAGCCAACGGTGCCTCGGCGGCGACCAGCGCCGCGACGGGCAGCGGCGCCCTCACAATCTCCGGTAATCCGGCGGCGTCTGTTGCGGCCGGCAGTAGTTACAGTTTCCGCCCGACCGTGAGCGACGCGAGCGGCGCAGCGCTCACCTTTGCGATCCAGAACCAACCCGGCTGGGCAAGATTTGACCCCGCCACGGGCACCCTCACGGGCACGCCAACGTCCGCTTATGTCGGCAGTTTCGCGCAGATCGTGATTACGGTGAGCGATGGCAGCGCCACCGCACCGCTCGCAGCTTTTTCAATTGAAGTGACGCAGCCCGCGCCCGGTGTAGCGACGCTGTCATGGACGGTACCGACCGTGAGCGCGGCGGGTACGGAACCCGCCGGGTATCACATCTATTACGGTGAGAGTTCGACGCACTTGACGCACATCGTCGATATAAGCAACCCCGACTCGAGCAGTTTTGTCGTCGACAATCTCCCGAGCGGTACCTGGTATTTTGCGGTCAAATCCTACAACGGCTCCGATGTCGAGAGCATTTTGTCCGCCATCGTGCCCGTGACTATCGGATAGGCGGTTGCACCGACATCGCTGACTCGCGAAACGCCTGCTCGGCCGCGCGGGTCGGCGGATGCTGCTCTGCCGGCCGCATGGTGCGCGACAACCAGGACGCCTTCCGTCCCGGGCTGACGCGAGCCTTACTAGCCGGATATGGATGAAGGCACGTCGGAACATTCGCCGTCAAGCAGGCTTCCCGCCGCATTCGCGGATTCATTGCCCGCGGCAGTCGGCCCTGCGTATTGAATCACCCGGTCGACCTTGTAATCCTTGCTGCCGCCGGCATGTGTGAAGATGATCAGCTCTCCCAATAAACCCAGCGCGAACATCTGCACGCCGAGCACGATCATGAGTGATGCCAGCAGCAAGGCCGGCCGGTCGGCGAGCGGGTGATGGAAATAGATCCTATCGAATACCAGGTACATGAGCTCGAGAATGCCGAGAGAGAACGATCGACACTGCCGATCATGCCGAAAAATCGCAATGGCTTCTTTGTAAACCGGACCAAGAAAAATACGGTGAAGATGTCGAGAAGTCCGCGCGTATAATTGCGCGGACGATACATCTCGTCGCGATGGTCGGCTTTCGACTGGCGCACCGCGCATTTGGCTGACCCGAAATCCCTGCCGCTCGGCGAGCAGCGGCAGAAATCGCTGCTGGTCACCGTACAGATGCACTTCCTCGAGAACTTTGCGGTTGAGCGCGCGCACATTGCATCCGAGATCGCGAAAGCTCAGTCGGGTCACGAGCTTGCAGCAGCCCGTGGAATACGCCGCTGCCGCAGCGTCATGGAACCAACTTGCTGGCCCGCGGCTCGCGATAGCCTACGACGATGTCAGCTGCATCGAGCGCTGCCACCAGTTTGCCGATTTCGCAGCCTTCCACCTGCAGATAGGCCGGCAGCGTGACGATGATGCTTCCCCGCCGCGTGATCGAATCCGATCATCAACGCCGTCGCTTCGCCGAAATAGCGGGTCATCGACACGATGGTCATGGGCTCTCCCTGCTCGACCAATTACAGCAGCGCGCCTTCGGCAGTCGGCTGCGGGCCATCCAGGACAAAAATCAACTCGTACGGAGCGCCCAGCAATCGCAACCCCGATTTGTACTCCGCATAGAATCGATCCATCGGCGTCTGACGCTCGCCCAACCGGCACGATGACCGACATCGAGCGAATCGCGCGTCGGCGAGTTGTCATTGATGAAGCGCTTCCGGGCCTCTGAGGTCTTCATGGTGAGGCGGGCGAAGTGCTCGGGCCGCACGTCGCCCAACCGGTAAATCAATTCGCCCAGCGTGCCGCTCGCCAGCAGCATCAATACCGCACTCAAGAAAATGATGCCGCTGCCGGTCAAGCGGCAGGACATGCCGCCGTTGCCGGGCATGCGCCATGAGCAGCCCAGCCGATCAGCGTCACCAGCTCCGATGAGCGTCAGCGGCAAGCACAGCAGACTGAACCACAGCAACGGGCGCGACGTGAACGAGGCCACCGTCTTGATTACCATCAGATCCAGCAGCACCTTATAGATGCGCGAGAGTCCGTACTTGGATTGGCCGAATTGCCGGGCGTGGTGGCGCACCTTGATTTCGGCGATCCGCGGGCCCGCGATCGAGGCCATTGCGGGAATGAAGCGATGCATTTCCGAGTAGAGCGGAATGCGTCTTGATCAGCGAAGCGCGAAACGCCTTCAGCGAGCAGCCATTGTCCGTGATGGGCACGCCGGTCACTTTGCCGATCAGCCAATTCGCGATTCTTGGAGGGAATCTTGCGCGACACCAGCTTGTCCTGTCGCTTGTGCCGCCAACCGACGACGATGTCGTAACCCTCCGTCCATCTTGGCGAGGAAATGCTCGATATCCGCCGGATCGTTCTGCAGATCCCCGTCCATGGTCACGAGAATCTCGCCGCCCGCGTACTCGATCCCGGCCGCCATGGCGGCCGTTTGTCCGTAATTGCGGCGGAACTTGACCACGTCGAACCCGCGGGTCGCGCCGCGCAATCTCTTCGCCTCTGAGCGGCGGTCGGCATCCCGGCTGCCGTCATCGACGAATACCATTTCGAACGGAATGCCGAGCGGTTCGACCGCGGCGACGATCGCGGCATGCATGGGGCCGATGCTCTCCTCCTCGTTGTAGAAAGGCACGATCACGGAAAGCTTCGGGGTCGCGTACAAGCCGATTCTCGCTCACGTCATGGCCGGACGGGCAATTTAGCACAGGCATGCAGGGTTTCCAACCAACCCCGGGCTGGTGCAAAAAACTTGCGATCTGCGTCGCGGATCCCAACGGAGTATGTTCAATCCCGAAGTCGACCATAATTCGGTCTTCCAGTATACTCGCGGATCGATGAAAACTTCTCGTCACGGGCGCCGCCGGGTTTATTGGCTCTGCCACGGCGAGCGCCTCCTCGATCGCGGCGACGAGGTTGTCGGGCTCGACAATCTGAATGATTACTACGACGTCTCCGCTCAAGCAGGCCCGCCTCGCCCGGCTCAAAGCGCACGGCGCTTTCAGGTTCGTATACGCTGATTTGGCCGATCGGGATGCGATGGCGAGGTTGTTCGCCGCCGAGAAATTCGAACGCGTCGTGCATCTGGGCGCCCAGGCGGGGGTGCGCCACTCGCTGAAAGAGCCGCATGCCTACATCGAGAGCAACATCGTCGGCACCCTCAACATACTCGAAGGGTGCCGTCATCATGGCGTCGCGCATCTCGTCTACGCGTCCTCGAGCTCGGTGTACGGGGCCGAGCACGAAGCTGCCGTACTCCGTCCATGAAGCCGCCTCGCATCCCGTGTCGTTGTACGCAGCCACCAAGCGGGCGAACGAATTGATGGCTCACAGCTACTCGAGTCTGTTCGCGCTGCCGACGACGGGGCTACGGTTCTTCACGGTGTATGGCCCGTGGGGCCGTCCGGACATGGCGCTGTTTTTGTTCGCCCGCGCCATCCTCGAGGGCAAGCCCATCCGAGGTGTTCAACCACGGCCACCACAAGCGCGACTTCACCTACATCGACGATATCGTCGAGGGCGTGGTGCGGGTGCTCGACCGCGTTGCGCGGCCGGACCCCACATGGGACAGCGCGCGGCCCGATCCCGGCAGCAGCCGCGCGCCGTACCGGATCTACAATATCGGCAGCAATCGCCCGGTCGATCTGTTGCGCTATATCGAGGTGCTGGAAGAGTCCTTGGGCAGGCAGGTGGAAAAGATCATGCTGCCGATGCAGCCGGGTGATGTGGCGGATACCTTCGCGGACGTGAGTGACCTGATCGAGGATGTCGCCTACAAGCCGCCCGACCCCGATCGAGGTGGGAGTGCGAAACTTCGTCGCCTGGTATCGCGACTACTATCGCGATCGTTAGCGCAGGCCGGCGCCCGGCCAAGCCGCATCGGTGCTGCGCCGCCCCGTCTGGCGGCGACGTTCCGCGCCGCTCCAGGACCGCCCGCTCGCCATGACATCCGATGCGCGCCGCGGCTCACGGCGCCGATCTTCGTGGTGCCGATAGTGACAGCGGCAGTCCCGCGCATCACAGCCCTTGAGCGGCAGATGCGGCGCGTCCCTCGACAGAAAACGGACGCGAGACAGTGCGCGCGCCTTGGCGCACACGCGCGGATTCGACACGATCGATACGGCATGCCATGGATTGGTCACTTGATAATGCCGCGCCGTCCTCGGCCGCGGTGAGGACAACGGGGCGTGCGGCGGCGATACGAAGAATGACTTGATCAATTTGGTGAGCGACATATGCCTTCCACCAGAAATGCCAACAAACGCCGAACCCCGGTAAAACCAGCGATAGAGCGTATTCGTGAGCCGATTCTCGCGAATCCTTTGACATAGCGCAAGGGAAACCGGAAGCTTGATCTCGCTCGCCAGTCGGGCGCTCGTTTGAAAATATACTGAGCCGGGAGCCGTGGTCTCGCGAAGCGGCGGTCAGAACAAGAAGGGCGGTCTCATCAGCACACCCAAGCGCAAGATCCTGCTGGTCTCGGCGGACGAGTTCTCCGGCGTCAGGCCCGCGCTGCAGGCCGCATTGCAGCGGGCAGGCTGCGAAGTCCTCTACCGGCGACAGACGCTGCGAGCGCTGGGTTTGCTGCGCTATGGGCACGCAGCGTGGATGATCCTGAGTGCACTTTGGGTGTACGGCCGCGCGGCGCGCGTCATGATGCAAAGGACCCGTGCCGCGTTCGTTGCTCGGTCCAAGGTCAACACCCTGCTGGTCAACCAACACGCCGAGGCGGATGCTGTGATTCTGATCACCGCCAACTCCGGCTACCTGCCTTCCCTCGCTTCGCGCCGACCGCAATTGGTCATCTACACGGACTATGGAAACCTGATGTCGAAGTCGCTTCAAGACCGCGGCTTCGCACTCGATGAGTGCAAGACCTATCCCACCTGGAACGCGCTGGAGCGCCGGACGCTCTGCACACAAGACCGCGTTTTCGTCATGGGCAAGCACGTCAAACCGGCGCTGGAGGCTGCCTATGGCGTTGCACCCGAGAAAGTCACGGCGGTAGGCGCGGGACCCGGAATCGACGTGGATATCGAGCGGGACCGGGCAAGCAAAGATCCGTCGAATCGATCGATTCTGTTCGTCGGCAAGCTCGCCAAGGTGAAGGGACTCGAGGTGCTGCTCCAGGCCTTCGCCCAGGTGCGTGTCGCGTACCCGGATGCGATCCTGCACGTGGTGACGGGCGGCTCGGTGGCTGCCGCCCCCGGGGTTGTCGTCCACGGCAAGCTCTCGGAGCGCGAGCTCAGGGAGCTCTTTTACGTGTGCAACGTATTTGCCATGCCGGCTTTCAAAGAGCCGCTGGGATTGGTGTTCCTCGAGGCGATGTGGTCAAAGTGCGCATGCGTCGGCACCAACATCGGGTCCATGCCGGAGATGATCCGGAACGGGGAGACGGGGTGGATCGTCGAACCCGGGGATTCAGCAGGGTTGGCAGAGCGCCTCATTGCGCTGCTCCGGCGATCCCGACAAGACGCGATCGATGGGCGAGCGCGGCTACGCCGTCTCGAAGGCGTATTGGCATTGGGACGCGGTGGTTGAGCGGATGCTGGGCGAGATTCGCAGCGGGGCGGCGTAGCGGCCCGGGCGGCGGCGGGGCGGAGCGGGCGGCGGCGGGCCGGGGATCAGTGCGGCTGCGCGGGTCTGGGGCTCGGTTCCGGCAGCGGCAGCGGCGCGGAACGGCCTGCCACCCGTCTCATGACCTGCATGGTCGATTCCGCTATCTCGTCCCAATTGTAACGCATGCACGTCGCGCGCAGGCGCTGCGCCATGCCCGCGCGTTGCTCGAGTCGTGACCGCCGCGAGCTCGCGCAGCCGCAGGGCCAAGGTGTCGGTGTCGCCGACCGCGAAATAGCACTCATCGTCCAGCCCGGTCTCGCGATTGGCTGGGATATCGCTCGCCACGATCGGCGTGCCCAAGCGCATCGCCTCGAGCAAGGAAATCGGCAATCCCTCGTGCGAGGAAGGCAGCGCAAAGATGCCGGCATGGGTGAGCAGCTCCTGAACTTCCGGAGGCGTCAGAAATCCGGTGTTGATGATGTTGCCATCGTCGCCACAGTGTTCCCGCACCAGGTGGCGTAGCGCTGAGAACCCTGCGCGCCGCCCACCAGCAGCAGCTTCCAGCCGGGCAGGGCCGCGGCCTTGAAGGCCGTGATGAGATCGAGCTGGCGCTTCTCCGGTACCAGCCGGCTCACTTGAATCACGTATCGATGCCGGCTGAGGCCATATTGATCGAGCAGGGACTGGGTCTGTGACGGGCTGCAGATTGGCGACCCCGTTCGGGATCAAGGTGGAATTGCGATGATACTTATTGCTCGCCAAATCGTGAATCGAGTGTGAAATGACGATGCGCTCATCGGCGAAGCTCATGCCGAGGTGTTCGCCGAGCCGCAGCAGCGCGCGAGCCGGCCCATGCCATTTCTCGCGCAAGTAGTCCTGCCCGTGGTGCGTGACGACGACCTTGAGACCCAAGAGCTTGGCCAAGGGAACGAACAGCCAGGGACCCACCGCGTGAATGTGCACCACATCGGGGCGGCGGACAGCCGCATACAGCACGCCGAGGAAGGTATGCACCAAGGCCTCGACCCCCTCGAGCCTGGAGAGGCCAGCCAGCGCACCCTCACCCCTCGCCACAGTACGGGGCGACCCGGCGGACGGTAGGGGTTGCGGCCGAGGACCGTCACGTTCGCGCCCAGTGCCTGCAGGCGCGGGTACAGCTCCGAGGCGTGGACCTCGACGCCGCCCGGAACATTCGGTATCCCGCGCAGCCCCAACGCCATGATGGTCAGATGCTCGTCCCCTTATACTCCCTCATCCGCTTCCCCTTCGTTCCTACGTATTCCTGTACGTTTTATCCAGCGTCCAATCGTTATTTTTTACGATATTTATCAAGATGTTACACCAATTTCGCTATACAAAGCAAACATCCTTTCACGATATGCCGCCGGACTGAACTCCGTGCGCATCCACTCTCGGCCCGCCGCCCCGATGGCCCGCAAGGCGCGCCGGCGGCAGCCGCTGCACGCTGCTCGAGCACCCCGGCCAGCGACTCGACATTGCCGCTCTGGAAACACGAACCCGGTCTCCCCTTGGCGAATCAATTCGGGGATGCCGCCGATGTTCGCGCCGATGACCGGCCGCGCCAGAGCGCTCGCCTCCATCACGCTGAAGGGCGCGTTCTCATACCACTCCGAGGGTATGACCACGGCGCGCGCGGAGGAGATGGCGGCGCGCAACTCGGGACCGCTCAAGATAGCCGGTAAATTCCACGTGGCCGCCGAGTTCACGGGCGAGTTGGCGCAAGGCAGGCCTCTTCGGGACCGGTGCCGATGATTCGCAATCGCACCCGCGCCTGCGCGGCGGCCCTGCACCAACGTCGCGACTCCCTTCTCGGGCACCAGTCGACCCAGGTAGACGAAAGCTCGCCGGGCTCCCCGCTTGCCTCGAGCGCATCGACATCGATCGAATTCGGAATATGCACGAAGCGGCTGGTATCGACGCCCCACTGGGCGAATTTGGTCGAGGAAGAATCGGCTCGGGACGACGAAGCGGGTGACGTTGCGCATGTAGATATCGAGCGTCTTGTGCACGGTCGATTCGAGCCAGACCAGCGCACTCATGGCAGTGGAGTCTTTGATGCATCGATTCTTGATGACATTGCGCAACGCACCACCGCGGCAGCCTCGCAGATCGCGCCCTGAGTATGCATCTTGTAGGCAGGGCAGACCAGCTTCAAATCGTGTAGGGTGAGAACTACGGGCATCTCTCTGGCGATGCAGTTCCACCAGCACGGACGGCGACAGATGATGATAGATGTTGTGCGCATGGGCGATCTGCGGCCGAATGAGCGCCAGGAGCCCGCGCATACGCCGCGCGGCCTCGAGGGAATAGATCGCGTTCGCCGCGCGGTTGATCTTTGCAAGCGGCGATTGTCGATCGGCGCCGTCGGCGTCTCACTGACGAAATGCGCAGACCACGGTGAAGGCTCGTTCAGCGCGTTCTGCATGGAGAAGGGCACGACCTCCCAGCCCGCGTTCTCGAACAGTCGATTGTGCTCGAAAAAAACCACTTCTGATCCGCCGCGTCGGTAATAGTAGTTATTGATCGACAGAGCTGAGGCATTGTTAACTTATGCGCTCGTAGGACGACTGTACGCAGGTCACGAGCTATCACTGTCTAACATGCGGAGTCTAACGGCGTGCAGTGCGTGCGTCACACAATTGGCTTGTCATAAGGCCGATCAGTTGTGACGCATGTTCCGTTCCAACGTTGTCCTATAGAATCGAGGGCGACGTGCTGCGGATAGACCTCACGTATTGGCATATAGTAGCGACGCGCTCGGACGCCCTGCAGCGCGTTTCCCGGTGGAGTCTGGCAAGAGGTACTCCGATGGATTTGACCGTCATTCCGACGTTTCGCTGCAACTCGCGCTGCCAGATGTGCTACATCTGGAAAAACCCGACCGAGCCGAAACTGGAGGTCACCGCCGAGACGCTCGCCAAGCTTCCCGGGGGCTTCGACAACCTCAATCTCTCGGGCGGCGAGCCGACGCTGCGGCGCGATCTTGGCGACGCTGGTGGATATCCTGTATCCCAAGGCACGCATCATGGAGATCAGCTCCAACGGGCTGCATCCGGAGAAGCTCGTCCCGATCATCAAGAAATATCCCAACATCAAGGTGCGCTTCAGCCTCGAGGGCAACGAGGCCACCAACAACCGCATCCGTGGCGAAGATGACGGCCATGCGACCAAGGTGAAGGGCTTGCGCATGCTGCAGGAGGCCGGCGGCACGGATCTTGGGTTTGCGTTCGTCATTCAGGACGAGAACGTCGATCAACTGGTGCACACCTACGAGTTTGCGCGCCGCCAGGGATTCGAACTGGCCACCTCGACCCTGCACAACGCCTGGCAGTTCTACAAGAACGACAATTACTTCTACGATCGCGTCAAAGTGGCGCGCCAGGTCGAGGGCCTGATCACGAAGATGCTCGAGAGCGGCAAGGTCAAGAACTGGTTTCGCGCCTACCTCAATCTGGGCTTGATCGAAAAGATCCTCGGTCATCCGCGCCTCATTCCCTGCGTCGCCGGCACCGGGTTTGCGTTCATCGATCCGTGGTCGGATGTCTGGGCGTGCAACGTGCGCAGCGATCTGCCGTTGGGCAACCTCGCCAAGCAGAGCTGGGAGAGCATCATGGCGAGCGAGACGGCGCGCCAGTCGATCGAGAAGGTCGCCGCCTGCGAACAGAATTGCTGGATGGTGACCACGGCCCGCACCGCCATGCGCTCGAGCTTGATTCCGCAGGCGCCGAAAGCCGGTCCGCTGCTCTGGGTACTGAAGAACAAGTTGAAGGCGACGTTGGGACAAAAAATCGATTTCGACAGCTACATCGACTACAACGACGTGAAACCGACGCCGCAGGTGCCGCGCGTGTCGTATCTCGAGACGCATGCGAAGGTCAAGCTGGTGCGCAACCGCGACACCACCGACAAGCACTATCCGTTGAAAGTGTTCGAGAACACTTGACGGGAGACGTTGCGAGCTCCCGCGCGAGCCGGACTGCGACATGAAGCGCGACCTCGAGGCACTCGCCGGCGACGGAGTTCGACGTGCTGGTCATCGGCGGCGGGGCGTTCGGCGCCGCCGCCGCCTGGGATGCGTCCTTGCGCGGCTTGCGGGTCGCCTTGATCGAACAGAGGGATTTCGCGAGCGGCGCCTCGGCCGAATGCTTCAAGATGGTTCACGGCGGCATCCGCTATCTGCAGCACGCCGATATTCGCCGGCTGCGCTCCTCCTGCGCCGAGCGCTCCGCGATGCTGCGCATCGCTCCGCATCTGGTCACTCCGCTGCCGATCCTGATTCCGACCTACGGCCACGGCCGTCAAGGGCAAGGCGTTCTTGGCGGCCGGCATGTACGTCTACGATCTGCTCACGGCCGGCAGAAATGCGGGCATCGCCGATGACACGCGCCGCATCGCGGGCACGAAGCTCTTGTCGCGCACACCAAACCCTCGAGCTATTCCCCGAGCTCGAGCAGCGCGGCCTTGACCGGCGGGGCGGTATTCGAGGACGGACAGATGTACAACACGGCGCGCCTGGTGCTCGCTTTCGTCAAATCCGCCGTGAGCCGCGGAGCGTCGCGCCGCCAATTACGCCGAGGCCACGGGATTTCTCTGGGACAAGAGCCGAGTATGCGGCGCGCGCGTGCGCGATCGGATCAGCGGCGAGGAGTTCGATATCCGCGCCAAGCTGGTGCTGAACGCCGCAGGTCCGTGGGCGGATTACCTGCTCGCAGGAGCGGCGAGCGTTTCGGCGGTCATCGGCGCGGACATTTCTCGCGCGATGCCTGCTTCCTGGTGAATCGCAAGCCGCAATCGCGCTACGCGCTCGCCGTTCCCGGGCGCGAGCCGCGACAGCGACGCGCGTGGTGAGCCGCGCGGCGCGCCACTTGTTTTCGGTTCCGTGGCGCGATTGCACCCTGATCGGCGTGTGGCATCGGCTGTTTGCCGAGCGCCCGGAAACCGCCGTCGTCGAGGAACCGGAACTCGAGGCGTGGATTGCCGAAATGAACGCCTCGTATCCGGCGCTGCGCCTGACGCGGGACGATGTCATCTACGCCAATTGCGGCCTCGTGCCCTTCGGCGACAGCCGCACCGCGGCGGGCGAGCTCAGCTTCGGCAAGGAGTCGCGCTACTTCGATCATCGCGCCCAGGGGATCGCGGGCTTGGTCACCTTGATCGGCATTCGCTACACCACCGCGCGCGGCGATGCCGCGCGGGCGCTCGATCTTGCTGCTCGAGCAGATGCCGAATGCGCCCGGCCCGGCAGCCGACCGCAATCGACGCCGCTCGCGGGCGGCGACTTTCGGCAGTTTCGCGGCGCTCGAGCGAGCCGCGCGGCAGCGAGGTCGCGCGGCACGGTCTCGTCGCGAACGCTCGAGGCGTGGCTGCGCAACTACGGGACGGAGTATCGAACGCTCGCCGAACTCGCGAAAATGCCGGGCCAAGCCGCAGCGACTCGGCGAGTCGGCCACCGTCCGAGCGGAAGTCACCCACGCGGTCCGGGATGAAATGGCGATGCATTTGGAGGATGTGATATTGCGGCGCACCAATCTCGGATCGGGCTGCGCATCCCGGGCCCCGCCGCGGTAGCGGCGGCCGCATTGCGATGCAACCCTTGCTCGGCTGGACGCGAGGCTAAGCGGCGCGAGGAGGATCGACGCCACCGAGGCCGCGCTTGCGGCATCACCGGGCGGCGGTGCCGGCTGCGCCGGCGAAACGAGCGCGGGCGTCCTGAGCAGCGGCGACTCGAGGCGCGCCATGAAAATTCTGGTGACGGGCGGCACGGGATTCATCGGCTCGCGGCTCGCGCTCGAGGCGCGGGCGCAAGGCCATGAGATCGTGGTCGCCGGCCAGTTGAATTCCGATGCCGAGCGCGCGCGATGCAAAGAGCTGGCAGGCGGCCGGGATCGGCATCGAGCAGGGACCGCTGCAGGACGCCGGCTACGCGGCGCGCATCAGCGCGGGATGCGAGGCGGTCATTCATCTCGCGGCGGCTCAACACGAAGCGAACGTGCCGGATGAGTATTTTTTCGACGTGAACGTCAACGGCACGCGAACCTTGATCGAAGCCAGCAAACGGGCGGGCGTTGAGCGCTTCGTCTACGGCAGCACCATCGGGGTCTACGGCGAATATGCGGCGAGCCGCTGGATGAGAACTACGCCGCCTCGGCCGCTCGAACGTCTATGGGCGCAGCAAACTCGCCGCCGAGGAGATGGTCAAGTCCGGCCGCGGCGACTTGCCGACGAGCATCGTGCGCATTTCCGAGACCTACGGGCCGGGCGACTTTCGCCTGCTCAAACTGTTCCGCGCGCTCGATCGCGGGCGCTTCCTCATCATCGGTTCCGGGCAGAATCGGCGCCAGGCCATTCACGTGCGACGACTTGGTGCGGGGACTCATGCTCGCCGCGACGCATCCCGCGGCGGTCGGGCGAGACCTTCGTGATGGCCGGGCGAGGAGACGATGACGACGCGCGAGATGGTGGAGCACGTGGCGCGTGCTCTCGGACGCACGGCGCCCGCGCCGGCACGTGCCGATATGGCCGTTCCTCGCGGCCGCGGTGGTCATGGAGAAGACCTTGTCGCCGCTCGGGATTCAGCCGCCGCTGCACCGCCGGCGACTGGACTTCTTTCGCAAGTCGTTCGTGTTTTCCACCGCCAAAGCAGGGCGGTTGCTCGGCTTCACGGCGGCGGTGCCCGTTTGCCGCAGGTGCGGTCGAGACGGCCGCCTGGTATCGCGAGCAGGGGTATTTATCGCGTTAGCCGGCCGCCGGCCGCTCGGCGACGGCTGCGATTTTCTTCGGACACGATGCGTACCTTCTTGCCATACAGCCGGAAGATGATCCGCATCGCGGCCTCGAGCACGCCGGTTGCCGCGAGCCCCACGTAGTTGAACGGATTTTTCCAGAAGACGTACAGCTTGAGCGCGAACGGTTCGACCCGCTCGAATCCCCGCGAGCCGCGAGCACCTGGGCGATGCTGTATTCGGTCAAGTTGTAGAAATGATCGATGTTGTGCGCGAGATTCTCCGAGCCGACCAGCGGATTGGCGCCGTTCATGGCGTAGACGATGACGCGCCCGCCGGGGCGCAGCGCCGGCCGGCACTGCCGAGGAACGCAATGGTCTCGTCCATCGTCAAATGGTTGAGCTCCTGCTCGGGAATGATGCAATCGTACTCGCCCGTCTGATGCTGCGACGAGAAACGCAAACACTTCCGCGACCTCGCACGGCAGCCGGCGGCGCAGCGCGTGCTCCACCTTGGCGGCGTCCGAGTCGATGCCGAGCACGTTGCGGTAGCCCGACTGCACCAAGAGATCGACCAGGTAACCCGGTCCACAGCTGATGACCAGGATCTTTGCCTGCCGGTCCTGGGGGATGTGCGGCAGGTAATTCGCCCGGTAGTAGGCGCTGAAGGACTTGTAGCCCGCGTCCACGTCCGCGGGCGCCTGCCAATACGAATCGAAGGGCTCGAGGCGGGCGGCCGAGCGCGGATGGGCGAGGCCGCCCGGCAAGGGCGTGACGCTCGCGCGGGGCGCGGTTTCATGCGGGATCCGATAGGTCGGCGTTGTATTGACATGGGGCACGCTCCAAAGCGAGAGACAAACAGTATATATTGTCAGGCCAAGTCCCGGATGAAAATCCTTTTCTGCAACTACGAGTACCCGCCTTTGGGCGGCGGCGGAGGGGTGGTCATGGCCGCTCTGGCGCGAGAGCTGGCGCGCCGCCACTCGGTGACCGTGCTCACTTCGCGGGCGCTCGGACTGCCCGGCGGAGAGTCGATGGAGGGCGGCGTGCGCATCGTTCGGGCACCGGTTTTCTTTCGCCGCGAGCTCGCGGTCGCGAATTTTCCCTCGATGCTCGCCTATGTGCCCGCCGCCGACGCTGCGCGGCCTGACCTTGCGGCGCACCGGGGCATTTGACGTAATCAATACGCACTTCGTCGTGCCGATCGGGTCCCGTGGGTCATCTGCTTCGATCGGCTCTATCGCATTCCCAACGTGCTCTCGGTGCATGGCGGGGATTTGTACGATCCCAGCAAGGCGAGCTCACCGCACCGGCACGCGTGGCTGCGCGCGCCCGATCCGATATCTTCTCAAGCGCGCGGACAGACTGGTCGGGCAGTCGCGCAACACCTTGGAGCATGTCGAGACCTTCTACGGCGTGCAGCGCGCCCGTCGGAACTGATCCCGCTCGGCATCGAGCGTCCGCCGCAGGCGCCGCGCTCGCGCGCGCGAGCTTGGGATGCCTGAGGACGCCTTCGTCATGGTGACCGTCGGCCGCGTGGTCGCGCGCAAGGCGACGACTCAAGCTGGTCGAGGCGCTGAAGGCCGCAGCGCGTCCGAACGCGCATCTGTTGATCGTCGGGGACGGCCCCGACGCCGAGCCGTGCGGCGCGCCGCGGCGGAAGCCGGGTCTTGCCGATCGTGTGCATTTGACGGGTCAGGTCTCCGAGGAGCGTAAATTTCAGGCGCTGGCGAGCGCCGATATTTTTGTCTCGGCGAGCCAGCACGAGGGCTTCGGCTTGGTATTCTTGGAGGCCATGGCGTACGGGTTACCCATCATCTGTTTCGATCACGGCGGCCAGACGGATTTCCTGACGAGCGGGGAGACGGGCTTCGTGGTGCGACTCAACGATCTCGGCGCCTTCACGCAGGGCATCGTGCAATTGCATGATTCGCAGCCGCTGCGCAAAACGCATGGGCGAGACCAACTCGCAGCCGGGTCGAAGATTACTTCATCGACAAGTGCGCGCAGCGTTACGAAGCCGTGTTCGAGGACGCCGTGCGCAGCCGTGCGGGCGCGAGCCTGAAAGGAGAGCGTTGATGTGCGGCATCGCCGGCATCGTCGGAACGCTCGATCCCGAAGGCGAGGATATCGCGGCGATGCTGCGCGCGCTCGCGCATCGCGGTCCGGACGGCGAGGGCATCCATCGCGAGAGCGGAGCCGTGCTCGGCCATCGGCGCCTGTCGATCATCGATCTGGCGGGCGGCCGCCAGCCGCTGCGCAATGCCGAGGGCACGATCTGGCTGGTGTGCAACGGCGAGATCTACAACTACGTGGAGCTGCGCCAAAAGCTCGAGGCGCGCGGCCATCGATTCGTGACGCACAGCGATTGCGAAGTGATCATCGGTCTGTACGAAGCGTATGGCGATCGTCTGCTCGAGCACCTGCGCGGCATGTTCGCTTTCGCGCTGTGGGACTCGCGCAAGCCAGCGCTTGCTCGCGGCGCGGGACCACCTCGGGCAAAAGCCGTTTTTTTACGTCGCGCAGCGGGCAGCGCTTCGCGTTCGGGTCGGAGATCAAGATCGCTGCTCGCGCTCGATCCGAGCCTGCGCAAATTGAATCTCGCCGCCTTGGATCAATATCTGGCGCTGCGCATCATTGCGCCGCCGCTGACGATGTTCCGCGACGTGGTGAAGCTGCCGCCGGGGCATCTGCTGGTGCTCGAGAAGGGCGGCGCTCCGCAGGTGCGCGCGTATTGGGACCTCGAGTTCGAACCCAAGCATGCGCCGCATGAACGAATCGCAGTCTGATCGATGAGCTCGACCAGCAGATCGTCGAGTCGCTGCGCCTGCACCTGGTGAGCGACGTTCAGGTCGGCGCGTTCTTGAGCGGCGGGCTCGACTCGAGCCTGCTGGTCGCGATGCTGGTGAAGCGACTGGGAGTGCAAGCGATCTGCCGACTTTCACCATCGGCCTGCCGTACCAGCAGTTCGATGAGGCGCCGCATGCGCGCAACGTCGCGATGCGCTACCGCACCGCAGCATCACGAGTTGACGATCCGGCCGAGCCTGAAAGAGGTGCTCCCGGATCTCGTCTACCATCTCGATGAGCCCTCGGACCCGCTGTCGCTGTGCGCCTGGCATGTCGCGAAGCTCGCCCGGCAGCACGTCAAGGTGGTGATCGGCGGCGACGGCGGCGATGAGCTGTTCGGCGGCTATGACCGCTACTACGGCAATCTGTACGCGAGCTACTACAGCAAGCTGCCCGCAGATCGTGCGCCGCCAGCTCGCTGGGCCCCGCGCTCAGCTTGCTGCCGGCGGCCGGCTGGTACAAGAGCGTCGGCCACCAGCTGCGCTGGCTGCACCGGCTGTCTTTCCTCGAGGGCAGCGAGCGCTATGCGGCGAGCTTGTCCTATTTCTATTTCGACCGTGAGCACCGCGCAGAGCCTCTTCACCGAGGCGAGCCACGACGAGCTTGCCGCCGCCGATGCCGAAAGCGCGCTGAAGGCGCCGTTCGATGCGCTCGAGGGTCCGACTTGATCGACCGGATGCTGTACGCGGACAGCAAGGTGCGCCTGCCCGATCATCCGGTGATGATCAGCGACCGGATGAGCATGGCGCACGGACTCGAGGCGCGCAGTCCCTTCATGGACCACAAGCTCGCCGAATATGCCGCGCATCTGCCGTGGGCGCTCGAAGGTGCGCGGCCGCCAGCTGCGCTACATCCAGCGCAAGCTGGCCGCGCGTTATCTGCCGCCGGAAATCCTGTCGCGCTCGAAGCAGGGTTTCTCCTCGGCGCTGCCCTATATCCTCAAGGACGAGTACCGGAGTCTGTACGCGACCTATCTTGGAAAACTCCGAACTGGTGCGCGCCGGCGTGTTGGCGCGCGCGCCGATCCAGCGCTCGCTGCAGGAGCACCTCGAGCGGCCGAGTCGACCACGGCAACCGCCTGTGGCTCCTGATCAATTCGGAGATCTGGTATCGGATGATGATATTGGGTGAGTCCCGGGAGAGCTTCAGGGCGGCCGGAGCCGATCGCCGATCGCGACGGCGGCCTGACGCCGAAGGATCGACCCATGCGAATTGGAATCATGCTGCGCCACTACGACCAGCATGGCGGCGGGGTGCGCGTCTACACGCATCGGATCCTGCGCGCCATGCTCGATTTGAACACGCCGCACGAGTTCGTATTCCTGTACAAGAATCCCCGGCTCATCGGTGACCTATGCGAAAGACGCGCAGGTCACGGAGGTTGTGCTTCCCGGGAAGAACATTCTTGTGGTGGGACCAAGTCGAGGTCCCGCGCGCCATCGACAAGTACGGCATCGACGTGCACTGTACAACCCCAAATATTCGCTGCCGCTGCGCGCGGGGTGCCCTACCGCATGGGTCTGTCATGGTCTCGACTGGTACGTGATGCCGTGGGCATCGCGGCGCATCGATCGTCTTGAGCCACAAGTTCCTGGTCCCGCGCTACGCGAGGAAGGCCGATGCCATCATCGCGGTGTCGCAGATCACGCGCGAGCACGTGATCGAGTTCCTGCCGATTTCTGCCGAGCGGGTCTTCTCCGTCTATTCGGGCGTCGACGATTCGTTCAGGCACTCGGCATCGCCGGAAGCGCGCGAGCAACTGCGAAAGCGCTACGATCTACCTGCGCGGTATTTCCTGTATTCGGGCGCGATCTATCCGCCGAAGAATTTCACGCGGCTGGTGCAGGCGTACGCCAAGGTGGGGCCGGCCGCCGGCATCAGCCTGGTCATTGCCGGCGGCGAGAATCGATTTCTCTCCGAGCACGAGCTCAAAGTTCCCGACGAGCTGGGATTGACGCCGTGGGTGAAGTGGCTGGGGTGGGTGGACCCCGTCCTCCTGCCGACCCTGTATCAGATGGCCGAGGTGCTGCTGCTGCCCTCGCTGTTCGAGTCCTATGGCTTGCCGATTGTCGAAGCGATGGCATCCGGCTGCCCGGTGCTCACCGCCGATCGCTTTGGAACCAAGGAGATCGCGGGCGATGCGGCGCTGCTGGTGAATCCGGAGTCGGTCGATGAGATCGCGGCGGGCATGCTCGGCTGGCCACGAGCCGGCACTGCGCGCCCGGTTGATTGCGGCGGGAGAGAGCGCGTGCGTGCCGCTTACCTGGAGGCGATGCGCCGAGCAAACGCTGCAGGTGCTGGAGAATATCGCCGCGCATCCTCGGCATGAATGTCGGGACCTGGCGAGTCCGACGCCGTTCTCGGACGCAACCGTGCCGGAGTTGCACGGCATTATGTGAAATCCGTGATCCGTCTCGCACTTGCGACAGTTGAAGAATCGATACTGAGCGCTGTTAACTCGACTCAGTTGATTTGGCAAACCCGTCGAAAGGCGGGGACGCAAAGCCTCCGGTCTCCTGGGTTCTCGAACCCTAGATAGCGGGGTTGCCGGTGGTCGCGCTACGCACCGTCGTTAATCCCCTATTCAGTCCTGATGCTCTGCGACGCCAAATTCGTCGCATCGAACGACTGAGCGGGGTTAACATAAGATGGCGTACCGTATCCTGGTTGGGTTGCTCCTGGCGGCAACCCTGTCCGCGTGCTGGGACGACGGCCACGACGGCTCGGGTTCCACACAAGCTTCTGCGATAAGTTCGGCCAGCGGTACCACCGTCACCGCCTCGCCTATCATCCTCAATGGCGTGCCTTCGAGCAGCGCCACCGTCGGTTTCGACTACATCTACCGGCCGACCGTGCCCGCGAACGGCCGCGTCGTCACCTTCGCGATCGCAGGACTACCCGCGTGGGCGAGCTTCGACCGGAGCACCGGTGTGCTGCGCGGTACGCCGAGCATCAACGATGTCGGGCTGACGGGGGACATCACCATCATCGCCAGCGACGGCAGCAATACCGGGTCGGCGGGTCCCTTCACCATCCGGGTCAGTCCCGCCATGCCGGGCAGCCCCAATGCCGCGCCCGTCATCAGTGGAACTCCGGGCACCCGCGTGGGAGTAGGGCAAACCTACACGTTTCAAGCTCAGGCGAGCGATGCGGCTGGTCAGCCGCTGACCTATGGCATCTTCAATCGTCCGGTCTGGGCGACGTTCGACACCGCAACGGGCAGGTTGTCCGGCTCGCCGAACAGCGCGCAAGTCGGCAACTACCGCGACATCGAAATCTACGTGACTGACGGCACCACCGCCGCGGTGCTGCCGATTTTTGCGATCCAGGTAGCGGCCATCGTGCCCGGCGCACCCCTCATCGGCGGCACGCCGCCGGTCACGGTCGTCGCTGTTCAACCGTACTCCTTCCAGCCGACCTCCAGCGATCCGGCCTCCAAGACCTTGAGCTACTCGATCGCGAATGCGCCGAGCTGGTCTAAATTCGATACGGCCACCGGAGCGCTCACCGGCACCCCAACCGTTGCGCAGGAGGGCGCGTACCCCAACATCGTCATCACCGCGGCAGACGGATCGCTGAGCACCTCGCTCCCGGCCTTCACGATCATGGTGACGGGATCCAGTGCCCCCGATGCACCGGTAATCGGCGGCACACCGGCGGCGTCGGTGGTCGAGGGACAGGCTTATAGCTTTCAACCGACCTCGAGAGATGTCCAGGGGACGAGCCTACAGTTCTCCATCGTCAATCGACCCACCTGGGCGAGCTTCGACACGGCCACAGGTCACTTGACCGGCACCCCCACGGCGGCAGAGACCGGCAGCTATCCGAGCATCATGATCAGCGTTAGCGACGGTAGTTCGACCGCGTCGCTCCCTGCTTTCGGCATCGTGGTCACGAAGGCCGCGCTTGCCGGCGCGCCGACGGTCTCAGGCTCACCGCGGAACTCTGTCATCGTGGGTGAGGCCTATAGCTTCACGCCCACGACCACGGAACCCAGCGGCGGCACGCTGACCTTCAGCATCCAGAACGCACCGAGCTGGGCGACCTTCAATAGCGCGACGGGCCAGCTGTCGGGTACTCCCAGGGCATCCGATGTGGGCACGTACGCGAACATCCTCATCAGCGTGACGAACGGCAGAACGAGCACCTCGCTGCCGGCCTTTCCCATCGCGGTCACGGAAGATGCCTCGGGCAGCGTGACGCTCAATTGGATGGCGCCGACGGAGAATGTCGACGGCACCCCGTTGAACAATCTCGCGGGCTATAATATTACTTACGGCAACAGCGCGAATGCGATGAGCAAGGTGGTTCAGATCGCCAATCCTGGCGTCCTCACCTACGTGCTTTCGAATCTATCGCCCGGTACGTGGTATTTCGCCGTGACCGCCTATACGACGGCCAACGTGCAGAGCGGTCAGTCGGCGGTGGCGAGCGACAGCGTGCCTTAGAAAATCACCCGGGTGCCCGCCGCCATTCCGACGAGGGCAGTTTCAGGCCTCGGGATTCTTCGAGCGCCGGCTGCGAAGTACGGCGAGTCCGCCCATCAACATCGTGAGAGCTGCCATCGCCGAACCAGGATCGATCTCAGGCGCAGAGGCAGGCGAACGTGGTCGATGCCCGACCGGCGTGCAGACCTCGAACGAGAACCACCAAAATTGCTCGGTTTTGCAAGAATTCGTTCGCCGAGGCTGCGCCCGAAAGAGCGGCCAGCAACACGGTAATCCCGATTTTCTTTGAGCACTGAGAATTTCTCCACTTCGATGACTCGAGGATAGTCGAGGGCGTCTCCGATTGGCAACAGTCAAAGTCCTGGATTTCTGTGAACCAATCGACAGATTGTCGATTGACATAATCCGCCGCGCTCACTCCCTGCCAGGGACGCTGCCAGAAGGGCGAGCCGTGTCCCCGGGCTCGGCGACCCGCCAGCTGAGCTTGAGATTCAGCCAGAAATTCCATCCCGTCACTGCCGCAATGGCGACGGCGTTCGCGACGTAGCGGTTCATGTGCAGGAGATTGAACTGAAGATTGAGGAGAAGCGTGTTGATGGCGACTCCCGCGAGGCAGATCAATTGAAACTTGCCGAAGCGCCGCATCCGCCGGCGCCAACCCCGCTGATGCGCGGAAACATCGCCGAAGGTCCAGGCATCGTTCCACACAAAGTTGTTGACGATCGCCGCTTCGGCCGCAATGAGTTTGCTTCGAGTCAGGCCCCACGCGAGCATGGTCGGATCGCTCAGCAGGAACAAGAGGCCCATGTCCACGATGACACCCGACGAGCCGACCAGGGCAAAGCGCAGGAAGCGGTTGAGCGGTAGGCTCGAGGTCCGCAGCCGGATCAAGTGACGCAGGTAATCGAAGTAAACGCCGAGCGTCGCTTTGCTGCCGCCCTGAACCCGCTCGTGAAAGACGTAGGGGACTTCGCCGATCCAGGGCAACGCGCCCGCGGGCGAGCACCTCGATCAGGATCTTGTAGCCAAGGGGACTCAGTGCCACGCCCTCGATGGCGCTGCGGCGAATCATGAAATAGCCGCTCATGGGGTCGCTCACCCGGCCGACGACCCCCGGAAGCACCACGAGCCCGATGAGCTGGGCGGCGCGCGAGACGATGCGGCGCAGGATGCTCCAATCGCTGACGCCGCCGCCCTCCACATGGCGGCTCGCCACCGCCAAGTCGGCACCGCGTTTCATGACCTGGTAAAGCTCGACCACCAGGTCCGGGGGATGCTGCAGATCGGCATCGATCACGCATAGAAAGGCGCCGCAGGAGGCCTGCCAGCCTCGGATGACGGCACTTGCCAGGCCGCGTTCGCCGGTGCGCCTCATGACGCGTAAGCGCGGATAGTCGAGCGCAAGACGCTCGGCGAGCTCCCAGGTCCGGTCCGGACTGTCGTCATCGACGACGATGAGCTCGTAATCGAGACCGAGGGCAGGGTCGAGCGCCAGGGAGAGCCGTCGAATCAGCTCCTCGACGTTCAGTGCCTCGTTGTAGGTCGGTATGACGACGGAGAGAGCAGGTGCATGCGCCGCCGCATCGCCCGCGAAGGCGGGACCGACGGACAGCGGGCCGCCGGGGACGGGAACCGAATACGACAGTGAAGACTGCACCATCTCTCTCGGAGTGGGGTCGAGGTCGCGGAGGGCTAGCCAGCGGCGAATGTAGTCGGTCTGCTCGACGGTTTGGGGGACCCGGGGCCAGGTCTGCGCCCGCGTGTTTTGCCGCCAAAGGCGGTTCAGCAGAGCGAGCCCCCGCCTGCCGCTTTCTTCCTCCTCGGCCAGGAAACACCCCATGACGAGCCCCGTGCGTCCGATGCCGGCCTTGCAATGCACGTAGACGCGTCGTTCCCGGGCGAGGGCGGCCCGAATGGCGGCGAGCAGCACTTTGGTCTGCGACACGTTGAGGGGCACGCTCATGTCGGCGATGCCGAATCGCAGGTAGTCGACATTCTCCGGAAGCTGCCCGCGGTAATCCGGCAACTCGCCTTCTTCCGTCAAATCGATGAAGCAATCGATGCCCGCCAGGAGCATCTGCTGCAAGCGACTACCGGCGGGCCCCCCGGGGAGCCCCTTCGAGTGCGCCCGAAGGATGCTCGCCGGCCAGGAGTTGGCCCGGTATGACCCAGTAGGAGTTCGGAATCGGCCGATCCGGGGCAAGAATCGCCGCGTTCGCTTTTTTCACCCGCAGATCCTATCACCGGCCACTCACGGGTCCAGTCGGGTTGAGCGAATTGTGGGGTCTAAATCGTCTTGGATGCCTGGTTCGAGGCGGGGCTCTCGAATCCCAACGAGTTGTAAGCCACGACGATGAAATAGTAGGTGCCGCTGCTCAGATTGGATATCTCGTACTCGGTCGCCGCGGCCCCCGGAACGTCGATCAAGGAGTTGAGCGCCGCCACGCTTGTTCCGAAATAGATGTGATAGCCCGCGAGATCAGTGACCGGAGTCCCGTCCGTGTTCTGCGTGGGCGCCGTCCAAGACAGAGACGCGGATCCTGCCGTACCCGGGGCGGTCACGTCGATCGTGAAGGCAGGGAGGGACGCTGTCGCGCTGCCGTCAACCGCAATGATGGCGATGTTGCTCGTGGTACCCACATCCCCGCTGGTGGGGGTTCCCGATATCTCGCCCGTGCTCGAATTGATGGTGGCCCAACTCGGCAGGCCGGTCGCGGAGAGGGTTGCCGTCCCGCCGGTCGTTTGGACCGTCGGTTGGAATACATAGGCGTTGCCGGCGACGACGGTGGCGGGCGGCGTACCCGACAATTGGATCGTGGGTACGGAGGTCCCTGTCGAGGCTCCGGGCGCAGACGCTCGTCGAGGCCCCGGTGGGAGAGTTATCGTCGCCCATGCCGCCGCAGCCGGAGAGCAGAGCGGAGACGCTCAGGCAGAAAACGGCCAACGCGGATCGGATTTCGAGTGTTTTTCTTATGGCGAGCACCCGCAGATTACATTATAGGCGACGCACCTCTCGCAATTGTCGGCAATAAGGTACATTTGTGGGCCGGAATTTACATAACTGCGACTCGTTCGTGGTTTCAAGTCCGGCCGCGGACTAAGATTCCAACCGAAGTCTAGGGGCGGCCACCATTGCCGCGAGGTAAAATCGTCGCCGTGACCGTCGTCAACTCGTTGAAAGTTCGATTCTTCTCGATTATCGCGGCGGCCATCGGGCTTGGCTTGCTGTCGCTCCTCCATAGCGCGCCGGCCGCGGCGCAGGAGGCCACGACTCGCGCCGCGGTGTCCCCCGATTACCGGATCGGTCCGGGCGACAGCCTCCATATATTCGTGTTCGAGAACGACCAATTGTCGGTGACGGTCCCGGTGCGGCCCGACGGCAAGATCTCGACGCCGCTGGTCGAGGACATGGTGGCGGTTGGAAAGACGCCCTCACAATTGGCGCGAGACATCGAGGTCGCGCTGGGCAAGTACGTCAAGTCGCCCAAGGTCAATGTCGAGGTGCTGACGGCGCTCAGCGTCTACAGCCAGGTCAAAGTCATCGGTCAGGTGAAGGAGCCCCAGGCGATGCCTTATCACGAAGGGATGACGGTGCTCGAGGCGGTGCTCGGCGCCAAGGGCATGACGCAGTTTGCGGCGGGCAATCGAGCGCGCATCTCGCGAATGGTCAACGGCAAGCAGCAGGACATCAAAGTGAAGCTCGACGCGCTGGTCAACAACGGCGACATGACTCAGAACTTGCCGCTTCAACCGGGCGACGTGCTGGTCGTGCCGGAAACGCGGTTCTAGCGGCTCTCGTGACACCGGAAATCGAACATGTTCTGGACGAAGTGCGCGGCGCCTGGCGCTTTCGATGGTTTGCGTTGGCATTGGCGTTTGTCGATCGCCTTGGTCGGCTGGGCCATGGTGTTCGCGCTGCCCGACCGATATGAAGCCGAGGCGCGGGTATTCGTCGATACGCGCACGGCGTTGAAGCCCGCACTGCAAGGGCTCACCACCGATCAGAATGTCGATGCGCAAATCAATTTCGTGCGCCAGTCGCTGCTCGAGGGCCCGCAACTCGAGAGCATCGCCAAGGAAACCGGGGTGCTGTTGCCGTCGGTCACCGACGAGCGCGCCCGCGCGCAGGTCCTGGACAACTTCAGCAATCGCATCGCGCTGACGGTCGACAACGCGGGCAATCAGGGCGACGAACGCAGCACGGCGGGCACCATCTACGAGTTCCATTACGAGGACCTGAGCCGCGCGCGCGCGCTCAAGGTCGTGGATACCTTGCTCAGCACCTTCGTCGAGCAGACGTTGGGCGGCAAACGCGAAGGCTCGGAAAATGCGCAGAAGTTTCTCGAGACGCAGATCAAGGATTACGAACAGCGGCTGAGCGTGGCGGAAGACAAGCTGGCGACGTTCAAGAAGACAAATCTCGGTCTGATGCCGAGCGACCAGGGCGGCTATTTCGCGCAGCTCCAGAAAGAAACCGATGACGCCAAGAAGGCCGAGACCGACCTGTCCATCGCGGTGAGCCGGCGCGAGGAGCTGACCAAGCAATTGCACAGCGACCAGGCGATATCCGCGGCGGGCGCCACCGAGCCTCGCCGTGCGGCGGACAACGCGGTCGGCGGCGATACCCTGAGCCGCATCCAGCAGACGCAGGCGAAGCTCGATGAGCTGCTGCTGAAATTCACCGACCAGCATCCGGACGTGATTGCGACGCGCGCGACGCTCGAGGAACTCAAGAAGCGCCGGGCGGCCGAATTGGAGAGCCTGCGGCGCGGCGACGCTGCGGCCGTCGCGGCGAGCGGCGCCGGCAACAATCCCGTCTATCAGAGCATGCAGCTCGAGCTCAACAAAGTGGACGTCGAGATCGCCGCGTTGAGGCAGGAATTGGCGCAGCATCAGAGCACGGTCGCGGATCTCAAAGCAGCGGCTCAACAGCGCACCCCAGGTCGAGGCCGAGTTTCAGCAGCTCAACCGCGACTACGATGTGAACAAGGCGCAGTACACCGCCTTGCTCGAGAGCTACCAGAAGGCGCGGCTCGGCGAGCGCGCCGACAACGCCGGATCGGTGCGCTTCGAGATCGTGCTGCCGCCGACGGCGCCGGTGGTGCCGGTTTGGCCGAAGCGCACGAAATTGCTCGGCGACATCTGGCTGCTGGCACTGGCGGCCGGCGCGGGTCTCGCCTATGGGCTGCATATCTTGAAGCCGATCGTCAGCTCCGTGCGCGGCGCCAATGAAATGACCGAGCTTTCCCGTGCTGGGCGTGGTGAGCGTGGCCTTTCCGACCCGCGATCGTGCGCGGGTTGTCGACGAATCTCTGGCGCTTCTCTGCGGCGACAGTGGGGCTGCTGGTTGCCTTCGCCGTGGTGCTCGCGTTGAATTGGTCGGGCGCGCGGCTCACGATCCATGCCATTCGGTCCTTGGTGAAAACGTGAGCCTGGTCGAGCAGACGATTGCACGGCTCAAGAAGCAACAAACGGCGAGTCCGCAGACCGCCGTTCCGGCGGCGACAAGCGTCGTCGACCGATCGCCTCATCGCGCCACGCCCACGCTGGTCAAGGACCGCTTCGAAGACACCGCCAGCCTCGTAAAACACATCGTGGTGGATAATGCAGCTTTGCGCGCGAGCGGATATTTTCCGGAGCAGGACCGAGACAAGGCATTTGCCGATCAATATCGGCGCATCAAGCGGCCGCTTGATCGACAAGGCCCTCTCGGGAGGCGCCATCGGGGCGAATCCCGCCGTGATCATGGTGACCAGCGCGCTGCCCGGCGACGGCAAGACCTTCACCAGCATCAATCTCGCGCTCAGCATGGCGCTGGAGCGCGACGTCTCGGTGCTGCTGGTGGATGCCGATGTCGCCAAGCGCCACGTCAGCGAGATCTTCGGGCTCGAGAACGCGGCGGGCCTCCTGGATGCGCTGGTGGATGAGAACCTGGACGCCGAGTCCCTCATCGTGCCGACGACGACTCGCGGCTTCTCGATCTTGCCGGCCGGCAATCGCGTCGCCGGCACGGCGGAGCTGTTGAGCAGCAACCGGATGCGCAATATCGTTGCGGGACTATGCGCCCGCAACCCGCGGCGGATCGTGCTGCTGGATTCCCCGCCGCTGCTGGTGACCAACGAGGGCGGGGCGCTGGTCAAGATCGCCGGCCAGGTGGTGCTGGTCGTGCGCGCCGGGCAGACGCCGCGCCAGGCGGTGCAGGCTGCGGTGGCGTTGTTCGATCCGCAACAGGCAGGCGGATTGGTGTTGAATGAGGTGCGCGGAAGGACCCGCGAGGGATATTACGGATACGGATCGTACGGGAGCGATGGCGATCAGACTTAAGTCGCACGGTCGCCTGCTGTTTCCGATCGCGATCGCCTCGGTCGCCTACTGGTACGAGTCGCCGACGCGCAAATCTCCGCCGGCCCGCTGGATCAGGCGATGAGCGCGTTCGGTGATACGGCGACGGCCGCCACGGAGCCCGTCCAAGGCTTCTTGTACGGCATCGATGCCGGCGTCGGCGAGACCGATAACGTGACGCTGGCGCCGACCGACAAGATCAGCCAGACCATCGCGACCGTCGATGCGGACTTTACGGTCCATCAGCGAAGCCGCCTGTTCGATGTGAACGCGGTGGGTAATTTCTCCGATCTCGACTATCTGCAGGGTGCATACGGCAACGAATTGCTCGGCCGCTTCGACGGTGTCGCCGACGCGGCCATCGTGCCCGGGCGCCTGGTCTGGGTGTTGCAGGACGATTTCGGCCAGTCCGCGCTCGATCCGTACACGCCGGTGACGCCGACCAACATCGAGAACATCAATTACCTCACCACGGGTCCGGACCTGAAGCTGCGTTTCGGCGGCATCGACTTCGTCGACATCAGCGCCCGCTACGCGAGGGCGCAATATCAAACCAGCCCGTTCAACAGCAACCGGCTGCTGGCGAGCATCGCCCTGGGCCGAGACGTGTCCGCCGGCGCGTCGATCTCGCTCAACGCGAATACCGAACGGGTGATGTTCGATAACACGGTGCTCAACACCGACTTCGAGCGCAGCAGCGGCTTTGGCCGATACGAGATGCACGGAGCGCGCACGGACTTCGTCGGAGAATTGGGCGGGACGGTGGTCAGCCAATCGGGTGCATCGATCGGCTGTGTTGCCCTCAGATCGTTCCACGCTGGGGACCAATGTGACGCCTCCTGTCGTCTCCGAGCCAAGTTCGGCGGATCCGGATCCGCGAGCGGCCCCCTCGCGAAGCTCGAGCTCAGCCGGAGAATTTCCCCGTCGGCCAAGCTGATATTTACGGCCGGACGGGATCTCACGGATGCCAGCTCGAGCTTCAGCAATCAATCGACGGGAGCGGTACGGGCATCAACTCCGATCGCGCCCGCCGCTCTGACATCGGACAGCTACCGGATGACCTATGCCTCGGCCAGTTGGCAGTACAAGCGCAATCGCACGACGCTGGCGGTCACCGGCCGATGGGAAAAGGACATCTATCCCGCGCCTTCCACTCTTGACGTCGACCCTCCCGGCGCGGATTTCAATGTGGAACGAAGACTGACCCGCGCACTTCACGGCGCAGCTCGTGGGGAACTGGTACAAGACGGATTACCCCCATGCGGTGTTGGCACCGGAAGTGATCGGCAGCACCGATTATGCGAACAACATACTGGGGGCTTCGTTGACTTGGCGACATGGACGCGGGCCTGGAAGTCCGCCTTCGATGCGATCACGACAGCTACTCGGTGTCCAATGGCAATACCGGCTACCATGAGACGCGAGCTTTCCTGACGGTTGGCTATCGTCCGATGCCGGTGCCGGCTCGGAGGATCTAACCGAGCGTTGAGCCCGCGGTGCTCTGGATTAGGCGGCCTGACCAGGATTGGTAGCCATCGGCACCGTATTCTGCGCTGGAGCGCAGGTGGTGGATGTTCCCGAATCACGCCCGGAACGGACGCCGATTGCCGAACCCTCAGTTCGATTCGCCACAGCAGCAAGAAGATCCTCGGTCCGCGTATCAGGTATCGCTTCCACAGTCGCCGGGGATTCTTGGTAAGGCGATATAACCATTCGAGTCCGGCCTCCTGCATCCATGGCGGAGCACGCTTTTCGATCCCGGTGAGAAAATTGATGGCGGCGCCGATGCACAACGCCAATCCAGTGACCTTGCCCCTCTCCTTCAGCTTCTGAGCAATGATCTCCTGCTGGGGCGATCCGATCGCCAGAAAGCAAAACCTGAATTTGCCCATCGACTCGATCTCCTGCAGACACGCTTCGACGGCCAGTGGATCGCGGATAAAGCCCATCGGAGGATCTATGTGGGAAAGCGACTTCAATCCGTATCGCTCCCGCAGGATTTGCGCCTGCTCGGCGCTGCCGCCGACGAGAACCGCCACGTCAAGGGGCTTGATGACGGAGCCCAAAACGGCGGTGGTGAGATCGCTGCCTAAACAAACACGAAGTACCTGGCGCTTGACGAGACCTACGGTATGCGCCAGAAAGCGGCTGTCGAGCAGAACGTAGGTGGCTTGTGATAAAGCGACCGGAAATGTCGGTCGTGATAATGACGGATAACATGATCGACGTTGGGCGTAACGATGTATCCGAATCGCTCGCTGCCGAACATCGAGACGAGCTTCAACGCTTCTTCGAGGTTGTAGTCATCGATGTCTAAAGTGTTCGTTGTTTTTACGGACTGCAAGGTTCATCCCAGGGATGTTGTATTCGACAAATCGCAAAAAGGGTAGCGCGTCTACCGGCACGGATGTGCGCAGTGTGTCTCAATATGGCGACGTTCTCACCATCTAATTCCCTTGTATTCGCAAAATTTACCTTGAAATAATTGCAATTGGGTGATTTTGTCAGCTCTATAGATACTTTCGCGCTAAATCAACGATTTAGATTAGCATGTACAGGTAACCCCATATTTTTGATCATAATTAGGGGTTTTTCTTCCTTTGGATCCGACGTAACAGAGCACTGGGTCTGTTTGTGCACTGCCAGCTGCTGCATCTCTCCTGCGAAATTCCGACCTTTCGACCGTCAGATCGGTTTATCGGCGGAGTGCCAATACCTGCGCTGCCACTTGCGGCGCGACGCGCAGAGCATTCGCTGCAATGGTGAGACTGGGGTTCACGGCGCCGCTACGAGGCATGAAAGAGGAGTCGACCACAAAGAGATTGTCGAGGTCGTGCGCTTTGCAATGGCGATCGAGAACGCTCACGGAGGGGTCATCGCCGAATCTGCACGTACCGCAGGGATGTCCATAGTTCATGGTGAGTTCCGACGAGATTTGGACCGCTCGCCAAGGACGGACATGACGGTAGAATTCTTGACGCAGTAGCGCAGATCGACGTTGGAGATCGTCGGTAATCGTATAGGTGAAACTGGCACCGTCGGGCTCGCGCGAATCGAGCACTATCCTGTTGTCAGGTTGAGGATAGTCCTCGGTCGCGGCGGCGAAGATGCCGGCACCGCCGAACATCAGCGCTGCGACGTGCGACGGAATTTTGACGAGGATGGATAACAGCAGTTCGTTGACAATGCCGCGACGACGCAATCGATCTTTGAGATAGCCGCAATCACCCCGCGACCGGCTTCGAGGCCCATGCTCTGTACGTATCCTAGTCGCTCTCCCTCCCGGTTGTAAAAGTCGCGAACGGAGATCGCCTTTTTTTGGCGGGCTCGCCGGTCCAGGCGATGCGGAGCCCAGAGCGCGATAATGTCGGCAGTGTGAAACATTAGGTTTCGACCCACCTGATCTGAACTATTCGCCAGACCGTTCGGCCACGCGGAGTTGCACGAGCGAAGCAGAATCTGCGGCGAATGAAACGCGCCTGCGGCCAATACGACGACCGTCGCGTGCAGTTCAAGATCACGTCCATCGTGCCGTGCTCTAACCATATGCACGCGATTGCTGTCTGCCTCGAGGTCTGAACGTCGCAACGGTCGAGCAGTGCACAGCGGGGTTGGCGTAGCGCTTCCTCGAGACAAGCGACGCGAGAATCCGATTTGCACCCCCGTGGGCACACGGTTCCGATGCACTCTCGACATTCCGCATCGTATCGAATGGCGACGTGAAGCGGCTCCGGCCTGAGACCGTTGAGACGCATTTGGTCCATGAGTGCTCGATCCCATTCACTCATGCGTTGAGTCGCAGTGTCGACAGACGCTGCGTCGATTCCGTATAGCGTTTCCGCAGCTCCCTAGAATGCTGCGAAGTCGTCGAAGGACACTGGCCATGCTGGGGTGGACCCACCAGGCGTTTGGATGGAATCGAAATCGGTTGAGTCCATGCGTTCCAAGGCGGCCGCATAGTGAATCGACGACCCGCCGAGTGCGCAACCCAACGCGGCAAAGAATCGCTCGCAATTTCCATCGGGAAGGCGCCGGCTCACGGGAAATGGCCACCATCCACTCGCCAATCGATCCTCGGCAGAGGATCTGTCTGCGAGTAACCGCTATTCGAGACGTCGCCCCCTTTTTCCAGGAAAAGCACCACTCAACCCTTGCAGAGCCAGCGACCTGCCTAGGCGTGGCGCCGCCGGCGCCCCGGTCCCGATGACGATGACGTCCCATCGCGACGCTTCTATGTCCCGGC
>CAWCIE010000014.1:0-55159 GCA_963795475.1 uncultured Gammaproteobacteria bacterium | reverse complement strand
TCCCACCCTCTCCGCCAATTTTCTTTACACGGTTCGTCGCCGACGTGGCCTAAGTCCGGTCAACCTTCGGCGCCGGTTCGCAGCAGAATCAGTTGGTTCGTTGCGGTAGCCATCTACGAATCATGGGCAATCTCTGCCATAGCTTCTTGCAGCACTTTCTCCGCAACGCCGCGTCGCTTGAGTGCGTCAGCTAGTTTGCGCGCCGTGTGCTGATCGAATTGCACCTCATCCCGGCGCAGTCCCTCGCTAATGTAGCTCTTCAATAGAGTTTGATAGGCAGTAAAACCGCGCATCGGGGCAACAGCCTTAAGCGACTCGACGACGTCCGCCGGAATTCGCATGGTGATCGTTGAACGCGCCAGGTCGCGCGGCCACTGGCAGAACTACTGGCAAAACCGGCGCTTCGGCAGTGGATTCTAGAGTTTCAGCCTGAAAACACGGCATTCCTTCATTGTTGCCGCGTCTTACGCATACGGGGCCGCTTAGGCGCAACTTCCTTTGCGCCTAGAGGTTATTATTGCGCCTAATCTTGACTGTTGCGCGTATGGCGTCATACTTGCGCCTATACTACGCGCCGGAAAGGCCCATTTGGCAAATCAGATCTCCGAGGAGGCACTGGCAGCGATCGAAGACGTCGTTCGCCGCCACCCAAGCGTGTCGGCGCCGGAGATTCTGCGCGCCCTGCCAACGTCCATTCCACAGCGTACCCTTCAGTATCGCCTCAAGCACCTTGTCACCCGAAATCGCCTCATCATGGATGGTGACGGGCGCTGGGCAAGATACCGGGTGCCCGATGCGGCCGTCGGCGGAATGGCTCAGGCAGATGCCAACGAATCTGTCATTCCGCTCTCCGAAGCAGGGAGATCCATTCGCGATTACGTCCGCCTCGTACCGGAAGCCCGCAAACCGGTGGGTTACGATCGCAAATTCCTCGACCTCTACCGGCCGAACGTCTCGTTCTACCTGACCGAACAGGACCGCGCACATCTTGCGACGGTCGGTCGCCAAAAAATCGCAGAACAGCCCGCCGGGACCTATGCCAAGCAGATCCTCAACAGGCTGTTGATCGATCTATCGTGGAATTCAAGCCGGCTTGAAGGCAACACCTACTCGCTGCTCGACACCAAGCGTCTCATCGAGCTGGGCCAAGAGGCCGAAGGGCGCGCGCATCTCGAAGCGCAGATGATTTTGAACCACAAGGACGCGATCGAGTTCCTGGTCGGGGATGCCGACGAGATCGGCTTCAACCGTTACACCATCCTCAATCTCCACGCGCTCCTGGCCAACAACCTCCTCGCCGTTTCCACAGCAGCCGGCCGACTGCGCTACATCACCGTCGCCATCGAGCGCTCCACATTCCACCCGCTGGAGATACCGCAGCTCATCGAGGAAAGCTTTGATCAGATCCTCGCGACCGCAACCGCGATCACCGATCCCTTCGAACAAGCGTTCTTCGTGATGGTGCAGCTTCCCTACCTGCAGCCTTTCGACGATGTGAATAAGCGCGTGTCCCGCCTCGCGGCTAACATCCCATTCATCAAGGGCAACTTGTCGCCGCTGTCGTTCGCTGACGTGCCCCGGCAGACCTATACGGAAGCCGTGCTCGGCGTCTACGAGCTGACCAAGATCGAACTTCTCAAGGACGTCTTCATCTGGGCCTACGAGCGGTCAGCCGCCCGCTACGCTGCCGTTCGTCAATCCCTCGGGGAACCCGATCCCTTCCGGCTTCGCTACCGCGAAGAGCTTCGCAAACTCATCGCCGACCTTGTTCGGGCGCGGGTGAGTCGCAAGGATGCAGCAGCGCGAATAGCCGCCTGGTCGCAGAAAGAAATCGATCCCCGCGGCCGCCGGCGTTTCGCCGAGCTGGCGGAAACCGAACTCATAAGCCTGCATGAAGGCAATTTTGCCCCCTATCGAATTCGGCCTTCGGAATTCGCTGCCTGGCGGCAAGTGTGGGAGGCGACATGACCCACATCGCACCGCCAGAGGAGCTACGCAATTCAGTCAGTCATCGTGCCCGGTCGCTTTGAGTCGGTTGATGAATGCCGCAATCTGATGCCATGTTTCGCCTGCGACGATGGATTCGCATTCCTCGACCGCCTGTGCCGACAGATCTATGTATGAGGAAGCGCCGTCGATCGTCACGATGAGTCTGGCAGTGTTGCTATTGGTATGCATACCGCCGGATTTACAGCGTATCGAGTGAGCCGTGAGTCCGGCTCGGTCGAGTTCTTCGCGAACGTGAGCCGCGATTCTGAGCTTGCCTATGTCGAATGCGGATAGCGGCAATGTGGTCAGTCCTGCCGGAGCGAGCAATCATCATCATTGTAGCCTCCGGTGACGGTCTTTCATAACTGTCCCGAGCGGCGGTCTTGCGTTCGCGAGAGCGCTCGTTTCGCGATGAATGCGGCAGATTGATTCCTTGACCCGCGCGTGGGGCGGGGGCCATATAGTGAGAAGGGGACAAGCACATCAGGTGGTGGGCCCGACTGCTTCAGCCGGGCGGTGAGAACGGGAACTTCGCTGGACTTGGCCGGCGGCGGCCGAGCCGGGAACGAATGCCATGAAGGTGCTGGTTTTCGGGGCGAGCGGGATGGTGGCGCAGGGTGCCCCTCGCCCGCCGCAGGTTTTCGTTGTGCGGCACCCGGGTTTGAAGCAAACAGCGTGGCGTTATATGCTTGGTGCGATTAATTCTCTATCCATGAGGCAGTGATTCCGCGAGCCATGAACAGGCTGACCACCCCGATCGCGATCATTACCAACCCGGCTTCCGTGGGAAGTCGGGTCGGTGTGGCGTGCGCGGTTCGGGTCGATCAAGCGGGGAATCTCTGTCATGTGTCCTTCTCAGTCTCTCTTCTCAGTCCTTCGCCTCCGCGTTGTTGCTGACGCGGATCCCGGCGCCATCGCGCGCGTTCTAGAGCGATTTCAGAATTTGAACATCGTTCCACGGCGAGTGAGCGCGGAGTTCGGCGTAGACGAAAGAATGCACATCGAGGTGGATGTGTGCGGCGTGCCGCGTGACCAGATGGATATCATCGCGGGGACGGTGCGGCGTGCGGTGAGCGTGATGGGGGTCCATTGGCATCCGCTGTAGCCCGGCGCGAGCCGCCGGTGCGATGAGGCGAAATCGGGCGTTCCGGCAGCGCCTTCTTGTAGTATGCGTCGATCCGTTTTGGATGCGATGTGAATTGGCCAGTTGACTATGCAAAAGCAGGAGCTGCGGGCGGTTGGTTCGCTGGCCGCCGTGTTTTCGGTGAGGCTTCTGGGCCTCTTCATGATCTATCCGGTATTTGCCGACTATGCGCGGCAATTGTCGGGGGCGACGCCCTTCAAGACCGGGCTGGCGCTCGGCATCTACGGGCTGAGCCAGGGACTGCTGCAGATACCCTTCGGTCTCTTGTCCGACAGGTGGGGCCGCAAGCGGATGATCGTGTTGGGGCTTCTCTTGTTCGGCGCCGGCAGCGCGGTGGCGGCGCTCTCCTCGACGATCGACGGCGTCATCGTGGGCCGCATCCTGCAGGGCGGTGGAGCGGTCGGAGCGGTCATTTTGGCCTTGGTGGCTGATCTGACCGGAGAGGAGAGCCGCACCCAGGCAATGGCGGTGGTCGGCGTCAGTATCGGCGGTGCCTTCATGTTTGCGCTGATCGCGGGGCCGGTGCTCGCGGGTCTGATCGGCGTGCCCGGAATTTTTTGGCTCATGGTCGGGCTTGCATTCGTCGGAATCGCGATCACCGGGTTCGTGGTGCCGAGACCCCTGGTGCTGGCCGTGCATCGGGATACGGAGACGGTACCGTCGCTTCTCAGATCGATCGCCGCCGAACCGGAGCTTCGGCGCCTCGATTTCGGCGTTTTCACGCTGCATGCGATGCTGACCGCGAGTTTCCTGCGAGTGCCGGCGTTGCTTCGGTCCAGTCTCGATATCGATAGCCATCATCAATGGGTGGTCTACTTGCCCGTGCTGCTGGTCTCCGTGGCGGTGATGGTCCCGGCCATCATCGTCGCCGAAAAGTATCGGCGCATGAAGACGGTGTTCGTCATGGCCGTCGCCGCGCTGGCGGTGAGCCAGTGCCTGTTCCTCGCAGGATCGGGCGCATTGTGGGTGATTGCGGCCGTCACTCTGTTCTTCGCAGGCTTCAACGTGATGGAAGCGAGCCTGCCATCGCTGGTCACCAAGACTGCGCCGCCCGCCGCCAAGGGGACGGCCGCCGGCATTTTTTCAACGTCTCAATTTCTCGGCATCTTCGTGGGCGGCGTCGGCGGCGGCTGGATTCAGCAGATGCTGGGCGGCAACGCGGTCTTCGTCGCCTCACTCGCGCTGTCCGTCCTCTGGCTGCTGGTGGCCTCGACCATGAAGCAGCCGAGCTATTTGACCACCCGCCTGATTCGTATCGCCGACGGCCGGCCCTTCGATCCGGTGCAACTCACCGAGGGATTGCGCGCAGTGCCGGGGGTGGCCGAGGCCGTGGTGGTTTCCGAGGAAAGGCTCGCCTACCTCAAGGTCGACTCGCGTATCTACGACGCGGCATCGGCGCATTCGCTGGTTGCCGGACCCTGAGGGCAGGGCGGTCGCTGCCGGCGTTGCGGCGACCTTTCAATTTTGTAATTTTACGGAAAGGTTCGGGCCATCCAAGTCGGATGTACTAGGCGCGGCCCGAAACCCGAGGACCCCCGAGGACAACTGATATGAGTTCCGATTTACCCGCCGGCGCCGAGAAGCGCGTCAACGACGCCCGCTACAGACCTGTCACTGCGGCCGCGAGCGTGCCCGAAGAATCGAACGACGCCTTTCGCGCGCTGCGCGACACCGTTCAGGAACATTCGGCGTGGACGAAGCCTTTACGGCACGAAATATCCCGGGTGATCGTCGGACAGAAACACCTGGTAGACCGGCTCCTGATCGCTCTTCTGACCAATGGACACGTGCTGCTCGAGGGCGTGCCCGGTCTCGCGAAGACGCTCTCCTTGAAGACATTGGCGAGCACGGTTGCGCTGGAATTCAAGCGCCTCCAGTTCACCCCCGACATGCTGCCCGCCGACATCGTGGGCACCATGATCTACAGTCCCCAGGACGGGGAATTTCGCACCAAGCACGGTCCGATCTTCAGCAACCTGATCCTCGCGGACGAGATCAATCGGGCACCTGCGAAGGTCCAGAGCGCGCTGCTCGAGGCGATGCAGGAACACCAGGTGACCATCGGCGAGCACACTTATCCGCTTCCCAATCCATTCCTCGTGCTGGCGACGCAAAACCCGTTGGAGCAGGAGGGGACCTATCCCTTGCCCGAGGCGCAGATCGACCGGTTCATGATGAAAGTCATCGTCAGCTACCCCAATCGCGCCGAGGAGCGAGCCATTCTCGACGCGATGGCCACCTCGGAACCCGTGCTGTCGGTGCGCCGTATCGTGTCGGCCGACCAGATCGTGAGAGCCCGGCACGTCGTCAACGCCATCCACATCGACGACAAGATCCGTGACTACATCGTCGATCTCGTGCTCGCGACGCGTCCTCCGGGCGCATCCTCGTTCAATTTGAACGGGTACATCCAAAACGGCGCCTCGCCGCGCGCCACCATCAATCTGTGTCTCGCGGCGCGCGCGATCGCGTTCTTGAGCGGCCGGCATTTCGTCACGCCCCAGGACGTGAAGACCATCGCGCTCGATGTGCTGCGTCATCGGGTCATGGTCAGCTACGAAGCGGAAGCCGAGAACGTCACCGCCGAAGACGTGGTCCGCAAAATCCTCGACCAGCTCCCCGTCCCTTGATGGCAACGGGTATCGGAGCATAGGCGCATGCCCGCAGCGTCCGTGAAAAGCATCCTGAGCCGGATGCGGCAACTCGAAATCCGCACCCGGCGGCTGGTGAACGACAGCCTGATCGGCGAATACCATTCGGTCTTCAAAGGGCGCGGCATGGACTTCGATGAAGTCCGCGAGTATGTGCCGGGCGATGAGGTGCGCTCGATCGATTGGAACGTCACGGCCCGGGCCGGAAGACCCTTCGTCAAGAAATACACCGAGGAACGGGAGCTCAATCTACTGCTGGTCGTGGATATCAGCGCCTCGGGCAATTTCGGCTCCGGCGACGCAGAGCAAGCGCGATCTGGCCGGCGAAGTGGCAAGCCTTCTGGCGCTATCCGCCATTCGCAACAGCGACAAGGTCGGATTGCTGCTCTACACGGACCGCGTGGAGCAATACATACCCCCGAAAAAGGGCCGACGCCATGTGCTGCGCGTGGTGCGCGAGATTCTTTACCACACCGCCGAGGGCCGCGGTACCGATACGGTGAAGGCGCTCGAGGTTGCCGGCCAGCTTCTGCATCGGCGCGCGGTCGTGTTCCTGATTTCCGATTTTCAGTCGAGCGGCCCCGAAACCCAAACCCGGCCGCCGCTGCGCAGGGCCCTCAGGCAGACGAATCGCCGGCATGATCTGGTCGCGGTGCGTATCGAGGATCCCCGGGAGCGCACATTGCCGGATCTCGGCGTGTTGCGCTGGAGGACGCGGAGTCCGGCGAGGTGATCGAGATCGACACCGGCGATGCCGCGATTCGGCGGCGCTTCAGCGAGGAAGCATCGAAGCGCGTGCAGCGTTTGATCAGCGACATCCGCTCGGAGGGCGTCGATACGCTGGAGCTCAGCACGGATTCGCCGTACCTGCCTGCCTTGCAGCGCTTCTTCAAGTCGCGCGAGAGACGGCGAGTATGACCGCGGGAAGACATCGCGCAATCGGGGTTCGATCGGCGCTGTTCGGCGCTGCGATCGGATTCTGTCTGGCTTCGACGATGACCGCCGGCGCGGTGCCCGCTGGAATGCAGCCCGCCGCCGGCGGCGCGCCGGAAGCGTCCGCTGCGCCGGGAGCGGGCACAACAGGCGCACTCGCGCCTTCCGGCCTGCCGGCCGCCAACGCGCCGCCGCCGACCTCCGCGGTCCCCGCCGCCTCCGCGGCCGGAGCGATGGCGGCTGCCGACGACATCCGAGACATCCGCGGACCGAGACCCATTGCCTCGCCGTGGGTCTTGTGGGCGCTCGTGGGCGGAGGGATTCTCGCGGCGTTGTCCGGCTATGCGCTGTGGCGATGGATCAAGCGGCGGCGCAACGCGCCCGAGCCGTCGGACGTTCGAGGTGGCGCTCGGCAGACTGGAAGCCGCTCGCGCCCTGATGCAGCCGGGACGCGCGCGCGAGTTTTCCATCGAGGTCTCGGGCATCGTGCGCGAATACATCGAGCGCCGCTTCCACGTGATGGCGGCGCATCGCACCACGCACGAGTTTCTGCACGACCTCGTGCTTTCCGCAGACCCGGCCCTCGCGGCCCACCGGGACCTGCTCGGTGAATTCCTGCAGTCCTGCGATCTCGCGAAGTTTGGGGGCTGGAATTTGAACATCGAGCCAGATGAGCACGATGCTGGAAGGCGCGCGCCGTTTCATCCAATCCGCTGCCGCCTCCACCTCCACCTCCGTTTCCGCCGCCCCCGCCGCTGCAACGCAGGCCGGGTCCGCACCGCAAGCCACGGCGCCGGCGGGGTCGAACGCCCATTCCGCTTCGGGTAAGCCTGATGTTTCACTTTCTTCAACCTGACTGGCTGTGGCTGCTTGCGCTTCTGCCGCTCGCGCTCCTCTGGCGCGGACGCAGGGGAAGCGTCGCCGCCGTCGAGTACTCGAGCGTCGGGCTGGCGCGTGCCGTCGCGAGGAACACCAAGAGCCGGGTCGGCAGCTTGGTGTGGCTCCTGCCGGTGCTCGGTGCGGCATTTCTGATCGTCGGGCTGGCCCGTCCCCAGCTGGCTCATGGCCGCACCGAAGTTACCGCCAACGGCATCGATATCATGCTCGGGCTGGATGTATCGGGTTCGATGCAGGCGATGGATTTCGAATCAACGGCGAGCGGGTCAACCGCATCGACGTGGTCAAGTCGGTGGTGTCGAGATTCATCGACGAGCGCCCCGATGATCGGATCGGCGTGGTGGCCTTCGCCGGCGCGCCGTACCTGGTCAGCCCGCTGACGCTCGACCACGATTGGCTGCAGCAGAATCTCGATCGAGTGACGGTCGGCGGCGTCGATGATGGAACCGCCATCGGTTCGGCCATTGCGACGGCCGTGAATCGATTGCGTGATTCGCACGCCAAATCGAGGATCGTCATCTTGCTCACCGACGGCATGAACAACTCCGGGAAGAATTTCGCCCTTGGCTGCCGCGGAGGCCGCGAAGGCGCTGGGCGTCAAGGTCTATACCATCGCCGTCGGTGTGCGCGGCGAGGCGCCCATTCCCGTCAAGGATAATTTCGGCAATACCCGCTTGGTCATGGCCAAGGTCGATGTGGATGAGAAGACGCTGCAATCGATCGCATCTCTGACCGGCGGGGCCTTCTACCGGGCCACGGATACGGATTCGCTCAAGGATATCTACGAGCAGATCAATCGGCTCGAGAAGACGGCGCAGGTGGCGCATCGGTTCGAGCATTACGAAGAGCTGTATCAGTGGGCGCTCTATCCGGCGATTGCGTTGCTGGGGCTCGGCTTCGGGCTGGAGCACACCCGGTTCCGGAGGCTCCCGTGATCTTTGCCCATCCCGGCTGGCTGGCGGTGGGGCTCGCGGCCTGCCTCGGCACGCTTTGGACCTGGCGACGATACGATGCGCGCCAGCGACAGGCGCTCGCCGCGTTCGTCTCCGCGCACCTCGGCGCGGAGCTGACGCGCTCCATGTCCACCGGGCGCAGGCGCTTGAAACGCAGTCTGTTCGCGGCATCGATTGCATTTCTGTTCATCTCGCTCGCCGAGCCGCAGGCCGGTTTCCACTGGGAACAGGTGAAGCGGCGCGGCAACGACATCATCTTCGCCGTCGACACTTCGCGAAGCATGCTGACGCCGGATGTGAAGCCGGATCGGCTCACGCGCGCCAAACTGGCGATCGACGACTTCGTCCAGCGCTTGGACGGCGACGCCGTGGGCCTGGTGGCGTTCGCGGGAAGTGCGTTCCTGCAATGTCCGCTCACGCTCGACTATGGCGCCTTTCACGAGTCCTTGGCCGCGCTCGATACGCACATCATTCCGCGCGGCGGAACCGATATCAGCAGCGCCATACGGGCCGCGCAATCCGCCCTGCACAATCGCGTGGGCAGCGACAAGGTCTTGATTCTGGTGACGGACGGCGAGGATCTGGAGGGCGACGCCCTGGACACGGCCAAGGCCGCGTTCAAGCAGGATGGACTGAAGATCTACACCGTCGGGGTGGGCTCGGCCAACGGTGATCTGATTCCGCTGCCCCCCGATCAGGGTGGCGGTTTCTTGAAGGACAGCGAAGGACACTTCGTCCGGTCGCGCTTGGATGAGTCCGCGCTCAGGGCTCTGGCGCAGGCCACCGGGGGTGCGTATGCACCTCTCGGCACCTCGAACCAAGGGCTCGAGACGATATACGCCCAAGCATTGGCGCCGCTCGCCAAGCACGAGTTGGCGTCTCGAACGGAGAAGGTCTACATCGAGCGATATCAGTGGCCTCTGGCGGCCTGTCTCGCGTGTCTGTTGGCGAGTCTCATGATCGGAACCCGACGCCGCTCGCGGTCGCCTCGGCGCGCCGCGGCCGCCGCCGCACCGGGTGCCGATGCCACACCGGCCGCCGGTGCCGCATCCGGCGCCGTGACGGCATCCGCCGCTGCGATTGCGCTCATCGCGCTCCTGCCTGCAACGCCCGCGCGCGCCTCGCCCGCCAGCGCTGCTTCCGCCTATCAGCGCGGCGATTTCTCCCAGGCGCAGCGTGACTATTCGGCGGCTGCCGCTCGCGATCCGGGGCAGCCGGTGTTGAATTTCGACGCGGGCACCGCGGCGTACAAGGCGGGAGATTTTCCGGTCGCCGCCCGAGAGTTTCAGTCCTCGCTCGATGCCGCCAAATCCGGGTCCGCGGAGCGTCTGGCGCAGCAGCAGGATGCCTATTACAACCTGGGCAACACCTTGTATCGGCAAGGGCAAAAATCGGAGAAGAACGACGCTCAAAAAACCGTCGAGAGCTGGACCGGTGCGGTGAAGGCTTACGATGCCGCTCTGCAATTGCGGGGCGACGACGCGGACAGCAAATTCAACCGTGACTTCGTGAAGAGAAAACTGGATCAGCTCAAGAAGCAGCAGCAAAGCCAATCGCAGCAGGGACAATCGAAAGATCAGTCGAAGGATCAGTCGAAGGATTCGAAGGGTCAATCGAAGGATCAATCGCAGGGTTCATCGGGAAGCTCCTCCGCGTCTCAGCAGCCGAATTCGCAGGCGAACCAACCGCCGCAATCCGCGCAATCTCAGAACGCCGGCGGCCAACAGGGTCAGCCGCAACAAGGCCACGCTCGACAGGATCAGGATCAACCGCAACAGGGCCAGGGTCAACAGGGCCAGCCTCAACAAGAGCAGGGTCGGCAAGCACCGTCGCAGTCTGGGTCCGGACAGTCTCAGCCACAGCAACCTCTCAAGGCGGGGCAAGGCCAGTCACAGCCGCATCAGGGCCCGGTGACCTCCGCCGCCGGGAACCCGCCGCAGACGGCACAAAATCGCGGCGGGACGCAAAGCGGGGACGAACAGCGCATCCCGGGCGAAATGAGCCCCGAGGAAGCGCGCGAGCTGCTCGATTCGGTGAAGGGTGAAGAGCGCCGGGCCCCGACGGCCGCGTCCGCAGGAAACTCCGAGGCGGACGCAACGCCGCCGGAAGAGCCCGCGAAGGACTGGTGATCATCGTGAAGGCGTACGCGCTGAAAGCATGGATTGCCGCGGTCGCCTTGCTGCTGATGGGAGGCATCACGCTTGCGGACTCGGCAGGCACGGCACTGCAGAGCATCGAGCCCTCGACCATCCCACTGGGCGGCAGCGCGCAATTGACCATTACGTCGATCGGCAGCGAGATGCCGTCCATCACGCCACCGATGGTTCCGGGTCTCGAGTTCTTCGCCGTCGGGCAAACTCAACAAGTTCAGATCATCAACGGAGTGAGGAGCTCGAGGACCACGGTCACCTATCAGGTCACACCGCAACAGGCGGGCGTCTTCAGTATTCCAAGCGCTCTGCCGGGCGCGGAACCGGTCGTGTTGACGGTGACCCGAGGGACTGGGTCGACCCCCAATGGGCCGCCCGCCAATGGATCTACGCCCAACGGGTCCGCGGGATCCGCGCCCGGTGGGTCTTCACCGCCGCAGCCATCCTCGTCTTTGCCGGCCGACACCACGCGCCAGGGGGCTGCGGGTGCGGCGTTCGTGCGTCTGCGGCTGTCGAAGCACAATCTGTACGTGGGCGAGATGGTGCCCGTCGACATCCAGGTGGGGGCCCGGGACGGGATGGTTGCCTCGCTCAACGGGCCACCGACCCTCAATGGCGATGCGTTCACCCTCAGCAAGTTGCCCGAGAATCCGAGCCGTACCGAAGAAGTCGTCGATGGCAAGCCCTTCATCGTCTTCACCTGGCACACCGCGTTGGTGGCGGTGAAACCCGGGACGCTCACACTGACAATGGACACGCCGCTGACCGTGCGCGTGCGGACACCGGGGCGCCCGGATGGGGGATTTTTCAGCGGATCCGGCTTCGAGGATCTGTTCAATGATCCGGCGTTCCAGAACTTCTTCGGAACCTCGACGCAGCGTGATGTCACCGTATCGAGTGCGCCGGAGACGTTCACGGTTCAGGCGTTGCCCACCGACGGTCGTCCGGCGGATTTCAGCGGGGCGGTGGGGAAGTTCACCGTCAGCACCGAGATATCGCAAGACAAGGCGGCCCAGGGTGATCCGATCACTCTGCGAATGCGCGTATCGGGAGAGGGCGACTTCGATCGCGTGTCGTCCTCCATGTTGAGTGATGTCGATGGGTGGAAGACCTATACGCCAACGGACAAATTCAAACCGGAGGACGACATCGGTTACCGCGGAGAGAAGATCTTCGAGCAGCCCCTGATATCGATTCAACCCGGCAAGCGCACAGTCCCCGAAGCGCATTTCAGCTGGTTCGATCCGGCCACCGGGCGGTATGAGGAATCCCATACCGAACCTCTGACCGTGGATATAACGCCGGCACCGGCCGGCAGCGCCCTGGCGGGCGGGTCGGCGGTCTCTTCGAGCGCCGCACCGGCCCTCGCGGGCAACGAGGCGGCCCCCGCGTGGCGTCCGGACCATCCCGACGACGGCCACGGCCGGGTGAGCTCGCTGACTCCGCATTACTTTCAACCTGCCTACATGGCGGTACCTCCGCTGGTGCTGATCGCGCTATCGTCGGTGTGGTTCTGGATGAGCCGCGTCGAGCGCTCCGCCAAGGCGATCCGCGTCGAGCCTTTCATGCCGCCGTCGGTCGACTCGCTCGCAAGAGAACTGGACGAATATGCGGCGGCCGGCAATGCCCGCTCGTTCTTCGGTGCCGCCCGCAATGCTCTTTGCAGAGTGCTGGCATCGAAGTGGGGCCTTACTCTCCCGGAGGTAACGACCGAGGAAGTCGCCTCGAGGCTGGGGGCCGAAAGTGAAATCAGCCGCGCGTTCAGGCTCGCCGACGAGGCCGCGTATTCGAATCTGAAATTGACGCCGTTGGATTTTCGGCAATGGAAGCAGGCGGTGCTGCGTACCGTCGGCGAAGGTACGCCTTCGTGAGCGCCGTGCGGCTCGCGCGCTCGCTTGCGGCGACATTGCTGGGCCTCGGTCTTTGCGCCGGCGGGCTGTGGGCGCAAACCGTGGGCGATGCGGCGTCAACGGCCTCGGCGCCCTCCATATCGTCAGCGCCGGCTGGGTCGTCGGCGTCGGTCGTCCCGCCGTCGGTCACCCCTTCGTCGACCGTCCCGCCAATGTCGGCCGACTATTCCGCAGCACAACTGTATAACTCGGCGAACGCCTATGCACGCTCGGGCAAGACCGCGCTCGCGGTGCTCGCCTATGAGCGCGCCCGGTTGTTCGCACCGACGGATCCGGATCTGCGCTGGAATCTGCATCACGCCCGGGAGGCCGCGGGACTGCCGCAGAGCACCGGGAATTGGCTCCAGGAATACGGCCGATTCGCGAACCCGAACATGCTGTATTGGACGGGCGTCGCCGGTCTGGTGCTGGCGGGCGGCTGCTTGTTGGCGCTTCGGCGGGGCGGCCGGCTTCGCGGCGTGCTCATCGCTGGAGCGCTGGTCGGTTTGGCCGGAGTGGGAGCCGGTGCCGTCAATGCGGCCGCGACTTTCAGCGTGCTATCCGAGTCCATCGTCCTGCGGCAGGCGCCGGCGAGCGTCTCGCCCGTGGCGGGCGCCGATCCCCTGTTCGAAGTTCCAGCAGCCGACACGGTGCGGGTGCTCGACCGGCACGGCGGCTTCGAGCTCATTCGCGACTCGCAGGGCCGCGAAGGCTGGGTGGCGGCGACCGATCTAGCGGCGGTGGTACCGGGATCGGCCGACGGGACCTGAGGCGGACGCCGACGGCGCGTTATTCGCCGGACGACGGATTCCCGGAGAGTCAGTTCACCGGCAGCGACACGGTGAAGGTCGCCCCCTTCCCGATCGTGCTCTCGACCGATACCGCCCCCCGGTGCGCTTCGACGATCGCCTTCACCAGGCTCAATCCGAGGCCGAGTCCGCGCTGCGAGCGGCTCTTGTCGCCGCGATACAAGCGGCCCCAGATGCGTGCCTGTTCCTCGGACGATATCCCCATGCCGTTGTCCTGGAAGATCACGATCACTCGTTCGGCATCGGTCCGGCAGGAAATCCGGACATTGCCGCCCTCGGCCGTGTATTTCAACGCGTTGTCGAGCAGATTGGCGAATACCTGACGCATGCGCACGCGGTCCACCGAGGCGGTGCACGGGGACTCGAGTGTCGCCGCGACGCCGACCAGCTTTTCCTCCGCGACGAGCTGGTAGATGTCGATCACATCGTCGAGCAATTCGGATATGGACGTTGCCTCGAGATTCAGGTGCATGACGCCCGACTCGGCTTCGGTGATGTCCATGAGCGCGGTCAGCATGGTGAGCACCTGATCGGCCTCTTCGACGCAGTCGGCGAAGGCTTCCTCGGCCGCGGGGTCCGAGGTGGTCTGGACCGCTGTCTCCGCGATGCTTCGAAGGCGTGCGAGCGGCGTCCGGAGATCGTGCGCGACATTGTCCAGCGCCTCGCGCATGCCTTGAATCAGGGCTTGGTTCCTGTCGAGCACGCGGTTGAATTGCCTTGCCAATTCCTCGAGACCGCCCTGTTCGGAGGTCGCCTCGACGCGTGCCGACAGGTCGCCCGTGTCGATGATGGAGCGGGCGGTGGCGACGACCTGGCGCACGGGTTTGGTGGCGCGATGCGCGAACAAGGCGCCGCCGATCACGCCGAGCAACAAAGCGGGCGTCATGACCGCCAGGAAGTTCACGCGGAAGGGCTCCAGGATGGTGTCGCGGTTATTGGTCTTGCGGCCGACCTCCAGTGTCGAGCCGTCGGCCAGCCGCGTCGACGCGACGGTGACATCGCTTTCCTGATCCTTGGGAATTCTGAGCCATACGAGGTGCGCCGGGTCGCCGCCGGGCTGCAACGCCGCCGGGTCGAACTGTACCCAGTCCTGCGGTACATCGAGCAGCATGGCGTTGCCCGATGAGCTCGCGACTCGGACGAAAAAGGCGTTGGCCTTGTCGGTCTCGCGGCTGCGCTGAACGAATTCCTGAAGCGCCGCGACGCCGCCGCTGTCGTAAATCGCCGCGCAGGCTCTCACCCGGGTCTCGATCACCTCGTGGTCCTTGCGTTCGAGCGCGGCGCCGAGCAGGAAATACGAGAGGCCGAACAGGACTCCGGCGCTGGCGGTGAACAGCAGCGCATACCAGAGGCTCAAGCGCAGCGTCACGCTGCGCCAGGCGCCGTTGCTGCGCCAGGCAGCGCTAGGGGGGCTTGATGACATATCCCACGCCGCGGATGGTATGGACGATCTTCGACGGAAAGCCCTTTTCGAGCTTCGAGCGCAGCCGATGCGCCAGTACGTCCACGACGTTGGTTTGCGGATCGAAGCTGTAGTCCCAGATGTGCTCCAGAATCATGGTCTTGGTGATCGGCCGCCCGGGATGCCGCAGCAGCAATTCCAGCAGCGCGAATTCCCGGCTTTGCAGATCGATCTTCTGCCCGGCCCTGAACACCTCACGGGTGAGAAGGTTCATCGATAGGTCGCCGACGGCAAGCGTCGTCGGCTCCGTCACGTGGGTCGCACGCCGGATCAGGGCTTGCAGCCGCGCGAGGAGCTCCGAGAAGGCAAACGGCTTCGTCAGGTAGTCATCCGCTCCCGCCTGCAGGCCGGTCACGCGGTTATCCACGCTCGCCTTGGCGCTCAGCAGCAGCACCGGCACCAGCTTCTTCTCCCGGCGGATCGTGCGCAGCACCGACAGACCGTCGAGCTTCGGCAGCATGATGTCGAGAACGACTGAATCGTAATTGACCGACCGGCATAGCGACAGCGCTTCCTCGCCGTCGGAGGCGGTGTCGACCGAGAAGCCGCTTTGCTTCAGCCCCTTGGCGAGAAACGAGGCGATCTTATCGTCGTCCTCGACGACCAGGATTCTCAAGGGGTCAGTCCTCCGCGAGGAGACTGTAAATCCGCGCTTCCCGCAGGTCGAGCTCACGTTCGATATTCCGCCGGGCTTCGGCCTTCAGTTTGCCGTCCTGGTAGATGTCGTTCATGGTGTCGCGCTCCGCGGCGAGCAACAAGAGCTCGATTTCATCGACGAGCTGGCTTCGGGCACGGTGAGCCGCGTCGCCGTCGCTGCGATCGACCACCTGGTGCAGTCGGCCCTTCAGGTGCGAACGAAGGCCTTTGAGGACGTCCTCCGGAATGTGCCGTTCGGCCGCGATCTTGTCCAGGCGTGCGAGGGTGGTCTCGATCGCCATCCGCCTCGCCTCGAATTCCTCGTCGCGGTCCCGGTGCCGCTCCCGGCGCCCTTGATTGGCGAGGCCCAGGGCGCGGATGACCGCCGGCAAGGCGAGGCCCTGGCCGATCAACGTGACCAAGATGACCGTGAAGGTCAGGAACAGCACGAGATCGCGACGGGGAAACGGTTCCCCGTTCTCGATGGTCAGCGGAATGGCGAGGGCCGCCGCGAGCGAGACGAGTCCCCGGACCCCGGTAAAGGCGAGGGCGAAAGGCCATTGCCATGGAGGCGGAGGATCTTTGCGCCTGACGGACGGAATCCAGCGCGGAATGTACGTGGCGGGATACAGCCAGATGAAGCGGGTGACAATGACGACGAGGCTGGTCACCACGGCCGAGACCAGGAGATCTCTCCAGGAATAGCCGGCGATGCGCTCGATCAGCGTGCGCGCCTGAAGGCCGGTCAGCAGAAAGATCATTCCCTCGATGACGTAAATCAGAAAGTCCCAGAAGAAAATACCTTGCAGGCGGGTCGCGGCGCTGATCAGCCGCAATCCGTTCCAGCTGATATAGAGGCCGGTACAGACGGTCGCGAGCACCCCCGAGCCGCCCAGGTATTGCGGCGGCCAGTAGGCGACGAACGGCGTCAGCAGGGACAGTAGGATCTCGATGCGAGGATCGCGGACCCAGCGGCGCAGGCGCAGCATCACCCAGCCGACGCCCACGCCCCAGAGCACCTCGCCGACCACGATGCACGCGAACATGCCGACGGCGTGCGAGAAGGAGAACGAGCCGAGGCTCACGGCGGCCACGGCGAACCGATACAGCACCAGGGCGGTCGCATCGTTGGCGAGGCCTTCGCCCTCGAGAATGACGAGCAGCCGCCGAGGAACCTCCAGGCGTCGCGCGATGGCGAGGGGCGCAACCGCGTCGGGCGGCGACACGATCGCGCCGAGCAGGAAGCCGATTTGCCAGGAGAGTCCGAGCATCCAGTGCGTGGCGGCGGCCACCGCCGTCGTCGTGAACAACACGCAGCCCACCGCGAGGAGGGTTATCGGGCGCAAATTGAAGCGGAAGTCGCACCAGCTCATGGCGACTGCCGAGGAGTAAATGATGGGAGGCAGGACCAGCAGCAGGACGAGATCGGGGGAAAGATCGATCGCCGGCAAGCCGGGGAGGACGGCCAGGACCACGCCGGTGATGACCAGGAGGATTGCCGGTGGGATCTTCAGACGATTGGCCGCGACTGCCGCCGCGGCAATCACGAACAGCATCAGGATCAGTACTTCGAGATATTGCAGCATCGGTGCGTCGGCAAATCCAGGCTACCCCAGCAAATACCAGAGTGTATATCGGGCACCTCGGCCCACGACGTGCTCGCTTCGGGGCAAGTGGCCGTATCTTCAGGCGTGGCTCAAGGATGCGGCGAGCGCGGTGACTAGCGCTCTGGAATAGTGGTGCTTGGGATCGTACTTAATAAAAATGATAAAAATCATAATCTTCAGATTTTTTATTAATGTGCAAACTAGGATTGAGGGCGATGCCTCGAAGGCGTCCCATTCCGGCAATCATGTCAGCCAAGCGCGCACGCGGCGTGGCATGATCGCGGGTCCAAAAGTCGGGGGCAGTGAAGGAATGTGTGCAAGCAGAGTGGCGGAGGGCGGCCGGCGGGGCTGGATCGTGCCGATCGGAGGCGCAGAGGACAAAGAGAATTCCCCGCAGATCTTGCGGCGCTTCGTCGAACTGGCGGGCGGCGCCGCGGCGGACATCGCGGTCATCCCGACCGCCAGCCTGGTGCGCGAGACGGGGCCGCGATACGAACGCCTTTTCGGCGAGATGGGCGCCCGCAGTGTGGTCACGCTGGATTTCGATACGAGGCGCGACGCCGAGGAACCGGGCCGGCTCGAGCGACTCCAGGATGCGACCGGAGTTTTCTTCACCGGGGGCAACCAGCTCCGGCTCTCGACCTTGATCGGTGGCACGCCGGTCGCGAAGGCTGTCCGGCAGTTGAACGCGGCCGGCGTTCCGGTGGCAGGAACCAGCGCCGGTGCCGCCTTCCTGTGCGAGCATATGATCGCGTTCGGCGACGAGGGAAGCACCCCCGTGGCCGGCTCGGTGCGGCTCGCGCCCGGTCTCGGGGTCACCAATCGGTTCATCATCGACCAGCATTTCCGGCAGCGTGACCGTCTGGGCCGGTTGCTGACCGCGCTCGCCTATAACCCGTTCGCGGTCGGCATCGGCCTCGACGAGGACACGGCGGCCTTCATCGAGCCGGACAACATCGTGCACGTCGAGGGTTCGGGCGCCATCACCGTGGTCGATGCGGCCGAAGTGCAGTTTTCCTCCATGGACAACGTGCCGGAAGGCCGGCCGGTGTGCCTTTTGGGCGTGAAAATGCATATCCTCACCAAGGGCGCTACTTTCAATTTGCACTCTCGACAGGCGGACGCCGGTACACTGGTTCAATCAAAACGCTAGCTGAGCGAAGCTGGGGAAGGGATATCGATGCGCATCCTCGAACGGAACGTCTATGTGGGTCCATCGATGTACGCGCATTTCCCGGTCATCAAGCTGCTGCTCGATCTGGGGCCGCTCGAGGATTGGCCGAGCGGCCGGTTGGGCACCCGGTTCGTCGATGAGTTGGTGGAGGCGCTGCCGACGCTCGCGGAGCATGGATGCTCCTATCGGGAACCGGGCGGACTCATCCGGCGTCTGCGCGAGGGAGAGGGTACCTGGCTCGGTCACGTGCTCGAGCACGTGGCGATCGAGCTGCAGAACATCGCCGGGCGAGGACGTGTCCTTCGGCAAGACGCGCAGCACCGACGTGCGCGGCGTCTACACGGTCGTGTACGAGTATGCGCAACGCGACGAGGGAATCGCCGCGGGTGAGCTGGGCATTCAGCTGCTGTGCGCGCTCTTGCCGGAGGCGCAGAGGCCCCGCGGCGCTCGTTCCCGCGGACTGGAACTGGCACGAGAAGCGCGACGAGTACATCCGCTACGCGCAGCGCCGCGCGCTCGGCCCTTCGACCGCCTCGCTGGTGAAGGCGGCGGAAGAGCGCAACATTCCCTGGCTGCGCCTGAACGAACAGAGCCTCATCCAGCTCGGTCACGGCAAGTACCAGCAGCGTATCCAGGCGACCGTCACCAGCCGCACCAGCCATATCGCCGTCGAGCTCGCCCAGGACAAAGAGGAGACCAACAAGATTCTGGCCAATTGCGGTTTGCCAGTGCCGCGGCAGGAGCTGGTGCGCTCCGCCGACCGGGCCGTGCGTGCCGCCGAGCGGCTCGGCTATCCCGGTGGTCACCAAGCCCTACGACGGCAATCACGGCCGCGGGATCTCGATCGGGCTGAAGAACGCGGAGGAGGTGCGCGCCGGCTTCGCCGCGGCGGCGGAGCATTCCAATTCAGTGATCGTCGAGACCTTTCTTCAGGGCGAGGACCACCGGCTTCTGGTCGTCGCCGGCGAGCTCATCGCCGCGACCCGCCGCACGCCGGGCCGCGTCGTCGGCGACGGCGATTCACACCGTCCGCGAGCTCGTCGACATCGTCAATCAAGACCCGCGGCGCGGCGTCGGCCACGAGAAAGTGATGACCCGCCTGGAGCTCGATGCGCAGGCCGAGATGATGCTGGCGCGCCAGGGACTGACGGCGGATTCCCGGATTCCGCATGCGACCAGGTGGTCGCGCTGCGAAGCACCGCCAATCTATCGACGGGCGGGACGGCCACCGATGTGACCGACATCATTCATCCCGACAATCGCGACATGGCGGTGCGCGCGGTCACCGCCATCGGGCTCGACGTGGGCGGCGTCGATTTCCTCTGCCCCGACATTGCCGAGAGCTACAAGACCGTGGGCGGGGGCATTTGCGAGGTGAACGCGGCGCCCGGCTTTCGCATGCACGTGGCGCCGAGCGAGGGCACGCCGCGCGATGCGGCCGGCCCGGTGATCGACATGCTGTTTCCGCCCGGCGCTGCCCTCGAGGGTTCCGATCGCCTGCATCACCGGCACCAACGGCAAGACCACCACCGCGCGCATGCTGGCCCACATCGCCAAAATGGCGGGCTTCACGCCCGGCTTGACGACCACCGACGGGGTGTACATCGACGGCCAGCGCAGCGTCGAAGGCGACATGACCGGGCCGGTCGCCACGCGCATGGTGCTCGCCGACCCGAGCATCGATCTCGCCGTGCTGGAAATTGCCCGCGGCGGACTGGTGCGCGCCGGGATGGGCGTGCCGTTCGCGAACGTCGCGGCGGTACTCAACGTGCAATCGGACCACTTAGGGCTGAAGGGGGTCGACACCCTGGAGCAGCTCGCCGAGGTCAAGCGCATCGTGGTGGAAGTCGCGCGAGACTGCGCGGTGCTGAATGCCGACGACGAACATACGATCCGCATGTCGGCCCACACCGATGCGAAACACCTCTGCTATGTGACGCTCAATCCCAATCACGTCGTGGTTCGCGAGCACGTACGGGCCGGCGGCCGCGCCTGCGGCCTCGAGGCGGGCGTCAATGGACAGATGATCACCCTGTACGACAAGGGGCGGCACATCCCGCTCATGTGGACGCATCTGATTCCGGCGACGCTCGAGGGACGCGCCATGCACAACGTGCAAAACGCGATGTTCGCCGCCGCGCTCGCCTTCTCGCTCGACATCAAATTGGATGCCATCCGGCAGGCGCTGCGCACCTTCGACAGCACGTTTTTCCAGGCGCCCGGGCGCATGAACGTATACGACGAGCATCCCTTCAAGGTGATTTTCGACTATGCGCACAATGCCCATGCGGTGGGCGCCATGGCGGATCTCGCCGCCCGTCTCGAGGTCCGCGGAAGGCGTATCGTGGTGGTGGCGGGGCCCGGCGACCGCCGCGACGAGGATATTCGCGCCATCGCCCTCAAGGTCGCCGGCCGCTTCGATCATTACATTTGCCGGCGCGACGACAGTCTGCGCGGGCGCGCCGACGCGGAAGTGCCGACGATGATCGCCGAGACATTGCGCGAGCGTGGAGTTCCGGACGAGGCCATCGAGGTGATTCCCGACGAACAGGCGGCCATCGCCGCGGCGCTCGCCCTGGGCCGGCCCGGCGATTTGCTGCTGGTGTTCGCGGATGCGCTCACCCGTTCCTGGAAGCAGATCATCAAATTCAAGCCGGACACCGCGGAGGACTCGACGCCCGGCCCGCAGCCGCCGCCGTTCCAAACGTCCGCCCCGCAGGACGAGCCGCCCGACGCTGCCGACAGGCGAGGACTCCACGCCGGACGCTGGGATCCGGCGATGCCTCGCTGGAGGCGCAGGGATTCGTGCGTGAGGAGCGGGGGCTTCGATTCGTCGGCGAAGCAGCCGATTGACGATGGCCGAGCAGGAGCCCAAGGCTGAGCGGGAGCTCGAGGAGGAGCCGGAGCTCGAGGCGGAGCCGGAGCCGAATTATGGCTTCATCGACTCGAGGCGGCTCACCGGCCCCAGCCGCTACTTCGACGGACCCGCTGTGACGCTCACCCCGATCGGAGCGGCCGCCGGGGAGCTGCAGGCGCTCGAGCGCTGGGCCGAGGAAGTCCGGCGCCTGTCGAAAGCTCTCGGATGGCCGGATCCCGCGCCGCTGATCGATCGCGCCGGCGACGGCACGTATCCTGGTGTTTCGCGCGCCGCAGGACGCGCAATTGACGGCCACGGAGCTGTCCGAATGGGCATGGGAAGCGGCCGCGGCGGAGGCCGGCGTCAGCCGGCTTTCGATCGCGCGCACGATTTCGGCGAGGATCCCGCGGCGATGCTCGCCGCGCGCGCCGCGGCCGAGCGAAACGAGGCGCTTGGCCGATCTGCGCGCGGCCGCGCGTGCGGCACGGACTGCCCCTGCTGGAGGACGACGAGGAGATTTCCATCGGTGCCGGCACCGGGAGCCTGACGTTGGCCTCGCACCGCATTGCCCGCGGCCGAGGCGCTGCCCTGGAATGCGCTGCACGATGTTCCGACGGTACTGGTGACCGGCAGCAACGGCAAGACGACGACGGTGCGCTTGCTGGCCTCGATGGCGGCTGCTGCGGGAGCCGTGCCCGGCTACAGTTCCACCGAGGGAGTGTTCGTCGCAGGCCGGCCCGTGGCGCTCGGCGATTATTCGGGGCCTGCGGGCGCGCGGGCCGTGCTGCGGCATTCGGAGGTCACGTTCGCCGTCCTGGAGACCGCGCGCGGCGGCATCTTGCGCCGAGGGTTGGCGGTCACCCGGGCGGACGCCGCGGTCGTCACGAACGTCAGCGCGGATCATTTCGGCGAATACGGCATCGAGAACGCCGACGATCTCGCGGAGACCAAGTTGGTGGTGGCGCGCGCGCTCGGCAAGGACGGCACGCTGGTACTCAACGCCGACGATTCGGTCTTGATGGCGGCCGCGGAACGGGTGCCCTACGCGGTCAAGGTCCGCCGCGCATTGTTCGCGATGGACCATGCTCATCCTCTCCTTGCGGAACTGCGGCGCCGCGGCGGCAGCACCTGCGGCGCCCGCGACGGACACCTGGTGCTGCATCATCGAGGCGCGGAGCACGATCTCGGAGCGCTCTGCACGTTTCCGCTGACCTTCGGGGGCGCCGCTCGCTACAACGTCGCGAATCTCGCCGCCGGCGCGCTGACCGCCGCCGTCCTCGCGCTGCCCGTGGCCGACATTCATCGCGCGCGCGGAGCGGTTCGGTGCCCGCCCCCAGGACAATCCGGGCCGGCTCGAACGGTGGAATTATCGAGGCGCGACCGTGCTGATCGACTATGCGCACAACCCCGACGGGCTGGGCCGGCTCCTTGCCGTGGCCCGCTCTCTCAATCCGCGGCGGTTGTCGTTGCTGCTCGGTCAGGCCGGCAATCGCGACGACCAGGCGATCGCCGAGCTCGCCCGAACGGCAGCGCGCTTCACCCCCGACCGCATCGTGATCAAGGAACTGGCTCTCATGCTGAGAGGCCGGGCCCCGGGCGAGGTACCGGCCCTTCTGGAGGGGGCTCTGTTAGGGGCGGGTATCCCCGCCGACCATATGGTACGGCGCGCCGACGAGGAGATTGCGGCACGGAGCTTGCTGGAGGCCGCCCAACCGGGCGACGTGGTCGTCCTGCCGATCCATACCCGCGACGTTCGTGAGCACCTTCACGCCGGCGCTGGCGGCCGAGGGGGACTCGAATCACATCCTCGGTCAATAACGCGCCGAATGGCCGATCAAAAGCTCACGGAATGACCTCCGTCACGCCACTTCGGGCACCCCATGAGCAGAATGGCGCAAAGAGGATGCTGCGATGCAGTGGTAGTGTTGGCGGGTATGCGGCTTACTAGAAAATGGGCGTTGATCTCGCTCCTGGGATGGGCTGCCACATCTGCCGTGGCGGCCGCCCCGTCTTTTTCCGATCGAATCGAGATGCTCGACTGGTCCGATCCGGAACGCGCCCAGAAAATCATCGATTCGCCGTCGCTCGCGAAAGGCCGCGCCTCGGAAGTGCAGTTCCTGGAGGTTCGGGCGATGGTGTACGTGGACACCCGTCACGACGCGGATGTCGATGCGACCATCGCGCGGCTGAAGACGATCGCGGAGGACGGAGATCAGTCGGCCGTCCTGGCCGGGCATTACGTGCGCGCGTATTCGCACTACGAGCGTGCCGAATACGCGGCCGCGCGCGAAGAGCTCAACCAGATCGACATGACGGCCATCGACTCCGACGCCGAGCGCTATCGAGTGTCGATTCTTCGGGGCAATACCTTGCGGACGCTTGGGGCAGGCCGAAGCCGCGTTGCCGTTTCTCGAAGAGGCGCTCGATCTCGCGCGCGACATGCACGACGACGAGCGCAGCATCCATGCCATGCTCTGGCTCACGCTCATCTACACCAACACCGGCAACTACGATCGCGCCTCGGATCAACTGGAGAGCGCGCGGCGTTTGGCCGTGGCGACTCGGCGATGAGGCGGCGCTCACCGAAGTGGAGGTGCGCGCCTCGGATATCGCGGACCGGAAAGGCGATCGCATGGCCGAGCGGCAGCGCCAGCCTCGCGGCGCTCGAGCACGCCAGGCGTGCGGACAGCAGCAAGTGGCTCGCGCGCGCCTACCTCAATCTCGGCGACTCGTACTTGAAGACCCGCGACTTCGCCGAATCTCTCAAGTATTCCAAGGAAGCTCTGCCGTTGGTGTCCCAGATGCGCGGAAGCGGCGACGAGAGCATCGTGCTGTTCAACGAAGGATTGGCATACATCGGCCTGGGCAACATCAAGGAGGGGGAGAAGCTCGCCGAGGTCTCGATCAACGATGCCGTCCAGGGGGACAATCTCCTGGATGCCAAGGAGTATCTGGGCGAATATGCGAACGCGCTCGAGCATGCGGGATATTTGATGATGGCGATCCAGGCCTATCATCAGTACGACGCGGTGGGAGAGAAGATCATGACCGGCACGCGACAGCGCGCCTTCCTCGAGCTCTCGGCCAAATTCGACGACGAGCGCAAGGCGCGCGAGCTGGAGCTCCTGCGGCGGGACAACGCGCTCAAGGCCTCGGAAATGCGCGGTCAGCGTCTGCAAAAACAACTGATCCTCGCCGCGGCGGGATTCGTCACCTGCATCTGCGCGGCGCTCCTCTGGGCATTCGCGCGCGTGCGCCGTGCGAACGACCGTCTGCGCTTCAACAGCGAGCGCGATGCCTTGACGGGACTTCGCAATCGCCGCTATTTCAACGAGCACGTGCTGAGCGTCGAAGGCGGGCGCCCGGTCGGAGGCTGCGTGCTGCTGGCGGATCTCGATCATTTCAAACGGATCAACGATACGCTGGGACATCCGGCCGGAGACGCCGTGCTCGCCACCGTGAGCCACCGACTGTCCGCCGCATTGCGGGAGACCGATAAGCTGGTCCGCTGGGGCGGGGAGGAATTTCTGGCGGTGCTCGATCCGATCACTCCGGAACAGGCGGACCGCACGGTCGAGAGACTGCTGCAAGCGGTGCGCCGCGACCCGGTGCTGTGGAACGGGCAAGCGATCCGGTGCACCATATCCATCGGCTACGCATGTTTTCCGATGCCGGGGACGGATACGGAGATTTCACTGGAAAGCGCGATCAGCCTGACCGACAAGTCGCTTTACGAGGCGAAGCGCCGCGGCCGCAACCGCGCCTGCTTGATCAGCGCGGTTCTCGCGCAGGATAAGGATGATTTGACCGTGATCTGCGAGGAGTTCGAGTCCGCCGCGGCCGACGAACGAGTCAGGCTCGTGGAAATGGGCGCCGCCGCCTGATGTCGGAGGCGGGCGTGCGCGAGCGGGTCCCGTTGTCGGCGTGGCAGCCGACGATTTCCGGCAACGCCGCCCTCGACCTGTCCGTCGTACCCGCCGGCAAGACCTCCGCACTTCGCCTGAGCTTCGATTTCAAGGGAGGCAAGGGTTTCGTGGTCGCGAGACGCGACTGGGCGCGGCGCATGCCGAGCGAATACGCCCTGCACTTTCGGTTGCGAGGGCGCGGCCCGGTCAACGATCTGGAAATCAAGCTCGTGGACTCGACGGGCCGCAACGTCTGGCGATCCGTCGCGAAGGGCCTAGCGCCCCCCCGAGCGCTGGAAGCGCCGCACGATCGAAAGCCGCGACATCGAGTTCGCATGGGGTCCGGCGAGCGGCAGCGCGCTCACCGAGCTCGGATTCATCGAAATCGCCATCGTGGCGGGCGAGGGCGGCCGGGGCTCGCTCTGGATCGCGGATCTCGAGATCGAGGATTTGACGCCGGCGCAGGCGCCGACGGCGAGCGCCTCGAGCGCGCAACCGGGATTCGGCGCGCGATGCGGCCCTGGACGGCACGGGTTGGAAGCCCGAATCGAGCGACCGGCGGCCCTGGATCACCCTCGATTCCACCCGTCCGCGCGATATCGGCGGTCTCGTCATCGATTGGCTCGGGGGCGCTCCGCCCGGGGGTTTTCGGGTTCGCGCGTCGAACACCGGCAAGCGGTGGAAGCTCGTCCACGCCGCCGCCCGTGCGGGAGGCGCTCGCAGCTACGTCTACTCGCCGGGCCTCAAGGCGAGATTCCTGCGCCTCGATCTGTCGAGTCCCTGCGACGGGCGCGATTCTGCGCATGCAGTCTTTCGAGTTCTCGCGCTCGATCGATGCGTTCTGGTACGCCGTCGCGAGCGGCGAGGCTGCGCGGCTGGCATCCGCGCTGGCTGCATCGCGAGCAGAGCGAGTGGACGCCGATCGGCCGTTCGAACGGAACGCAGTGCGCACTGATGAACACCGACGGCATGGTGGAGGTGGCCGAGGGGTCGTTCTCGCTCGAGCCCATGCTGAGGATCGGAGGGGAAGCTCGTCACCTGGGCGGACGTGGAGTCCTCGCTTGCACTCGAGGAGCGCTGGGTGCCCGTGCCCTCGGTGTCATGGGAGACCGCGCAATGGCGTCTGACGGTGAAGGCGCAAGCCGCAGAGGACGGCGAAGTGCGCATAAGCTATCGCCTCGAGAACCGCACCGAGCGGCCGCTGGACGCTCATCTCCTCGTCGTGGTGCGCCCGTTCCAGGTTACGCCTCCGTGGCAGCATTTCCGCAATGTCGGCGGCGTCAGCCGGATTCACGACCTCGAATGGGACGGGAAGGCGCTGCGCGTGAACGCTGCGCTCAATGCGGACGCGGCGCCAGACGCGAACGCTGCGCTCAACGCGAACCCACCGCTCGACGTCACCGCCGATGCCGGCGCGCGATTCGGCGCGATGTCGTTCGATGATGGGTTCGTAGCGTCGCGGCTGAGTTCCGGCGCATTGGCGGGCGCGGCCGCGGTACACGATGATTTCGGCTTTGCCACGGGCGCGTTCGAATTCGACCTTGGATTGCAGCCGGGCGCATCCGCCGAGCGGACTTTGGGCGCCGGCCCGCCCCGCGATGCGCGCCCTGCGGCCGTGCCCCTGTTCGACTGGAAAGCGCAGATGCGCACCGACCAATGGTCGGGCAGCGGCTGGGCGGGCGAAGCCATCGAGGCGGCGTTGACGGCTACCACGCATATCCTCATCACCCGCTCGGGGCCCGCGTTGCAGCCCGGCCCGCGGCGCTACACCCGCTCCTGGATCAGAGACGGCGCCATGATGAGCGCCGCGCTGCTTCGCATGGGACATGTACGCGAGGTACTGGAGTTCATCCGCTGGTACGCGCCGCATCAGCGCGACGACGGCTTCGTGCCGTGCTGCGTGGACCGGGAGGGCCCCGACTGGCTGGTGGAGCACGACAGCCACGGGCAGATGCTCGCGTTGATTGCGGATCACCATCGATTTACCGGCGACCGGCAGTTTCTGCGGGAGATCTGGCCCGTCATCGTCAAGGCCGCGCGGTGCATCGAGGGACTCCTGGAAAGCGACGGACTCATGCCGATATCGGTCAGCCACGAGGGCTATCTCGCACAGCCGGTTCATTCCTACTGGGACGATTTCTGGACGCTTCGCGGCCTCGATGATGCCGCCGAGCTCGCTCGAATTCTCGGCGCGGGCGAGGGGGAGGGGAAGAGCCCGCCCGGCGCTGGAAGAATCTCGCGGCACGGGTGCGCGCAGGATTGTTCGCCTCGATCGCCGCGACCCGCGCCGCGCGCCACCTCGACTTCATTCCCGGGAGCGCCGAATGGGCGGATTTCGATCCCACGGCCACCGCGAACGCAATCTATTTGCTGGACGTACCGGAAGGACTCGATCGAACCGCCGTCGAGCGTACCTTCGACACCTATTTCGCCGATTGGCGCTCGAAGCGCTCTCCCGAAGCTACGTCGCAGAATTACACGCCCTACGAGATCCGCATCATCGGCGCCATGGTCCGGCTCGGACGCCGGGACGCGGCGCTCGAGCTGCTGCGCTTTTTTCTATCGGACCGGCGCCCGCGCTCGTGGAATCAATGGCCGGAGATCGCCTGGCGCGACCGCAAGGCGCCCGCGCACCTGGGCGATCTCCCTCACACGTGGATTGCCGCCGAATACGTGCTCGCCGTTCGAAGTTTGTTCGCTTACGAGCTCGAGGCCGACCGCGCGCTGGTATTGGCGGCGGGGCTCGCCCCCGCCTGGATCGAGGGCGACGGTGTTCAGGTCCGATCGATGCCCACGATCTACGGTGCGCTCAGCTACTCGCTGCGGCGGATCGACGCACGCACGGTCAAGTTCGACCTGGGCCCGGGCGTCGACTGTCGGCTCATCTTGAAGCCGCCGCTCGCGACGCCGCTTTCCGAGGTGAGGATCAACGGCGTACCGGCGCGCGTCGACGGCGATTCCGTGAGCTTGCAGTCGGTTCCCGCCGAGGTTCTCTGCACCGCCCTCTGATGACTGGTATCCTGGCCCATCGACGTGTGGCGAGGTGCCCGGCGCCGTGACCGATCGCTCTTCCAAAGTCTCCGGCCCCGAATCCGAAGCCGATGCAGCCCCGACCGGGCTCGTGACCCAGGTCCGCACGCTCACCCGCGCGATCTTCGCCTCGCCGGCCGGCAAATCGCTGGTGGGCCTGATCGTGGTCACGGTGCTCATCGTCGCCGCGACGGCTTACGGACAGATCCGGCTGAACGGCTGGAACAAACCCTTCTTCGACGCGCTTTCGCGGCGCGATTTGCGCGAGTTTCTCTATCAGCTCGGCGTTTTCTTCCTGATCGCCGGTTGCCTGCTGGTCCTCAACGTCACGCAGCGTTGGTTCAACGAAATGCTGGAGCTCAAGCTCCGCGAAGGATTGGTTCAGAGCCTCGTCGACGACTGGATGCAGCCGAGACGCGCCTTCTGGCTGGCGAATGCCGGCACCATCGGCGTCAACCCGGATCAGCGCATGCACGAGGACGCGCGCCATCTCACCGAGCTGTCCGCCGATCTGGGCATCGGCCTGCTTCAGGCCTCGATTCTATTCGGGACCTTCGCCGGTGTCCTGTGGGGTCTGTCGAGCGAGTTCAGCTTCCGCATCGCCGATCGGGACTACGCCGTTCCCGGCTTCATGGTGTGGGCGGCGATTCTGTACGCGAGCGCCGGTTCGCTGATGAGCTACTGGGTGGGCCGGGGCCTGATCGGCCGCAACGCGGAACGCTACGCACGAGAAGCGGATCTGCGTTTCTCGCTGGTCCGGGCCAACGAGCACGTGGATGCCATTTCGCTGGCCCAGGGCGAAGGCGACGAGAAGCGGCGTATCGAGCGCAATCTCCGCGATGTGCTCGCGGCGACACGCCGCATCATCTGGGGTCACACCCATCTCACCTGGGTGACGGCGGGCTTCGGCTGGGTTACCAATGTCGCGCCGATCCTGGTGGCGGCGCCGCTGTACTTCATGGGCAAGATATCCTTCGGCGGTTTGATGATGGCGGCGGGCGCGTTCACCCAGGCACAGTCCTCGCTGCGCTGGTTCATCGACAATTTCAGCGCAATCGCCGATTGGCGCGCGACGCTGTTCCGCGTCGCGGTGTTCCGTCATGCGCTCGTATCCCTGCACGAGCCGCAAGGCTTCGAAGGCCGGATCAATTACACGGAGGGCGAGCCCGGAGTCATCGCGCTCGAGAATCTGGAGATCGTTTCCGCGGCCAATGCGGACCGGCTGAAAGAGAGGAAGGCGGTGATCAGAGCCGGCGAGCGCGTTCTCGTACTGGGTGCGCCGGGAACGGGCAAGACGCAGCTCTTCCGGGCGCTCGCCGGACTCTGGCCATGGGGCAGCGGGGAGATCATCCGTCCGCGCGGGGAGCAGATATTCTATTTGCCGCGGGGCACGCCGTATCTGCCGCGCGGTACGTTGCGCGAGGTGCTGGCGTATCCGTTGAAGCCGGAGAGCTTCGGCGCGAACGCCTACACGCGGGCGCTCTACCGGCTCGGCGTCGAGCGCTTGGCGCTGATGCTCGACGAGACGCATCGATGGGATCGGGTGCTGAGCCAGGACGAGCAGCTGTGCCTGGTGTTCGCGCGCATCCTGATCCAGTCTCCGCCCTGGGTGCTGATCGACGGCACGTTCGGGTCTCTCGACGACGACGTGCTCGATGTCGTCAAGGGGGTGTTCGAGGAGGAGCTGAAGGCGACCGGCGTGATTCATATCGGCGGACCGGGCGAGGCTCATCCGCTGTTCTCGACCGTGCTGCACCTGGTCAAATCGCCGCCGGCCGACATCGCGCCGCGCCCCGCGGCGGAGCCGAGCGCGTCGGGCCGGGCGGACTCGATCGCGAAGCGCGCGCCGCCGGGGGGACGCCGATGAGCCTTCCGCGGCGCCTGGCGCTTCTGCTGATGGCGGCGATCGCCTTCGCTTCGCCGCGATGGGGCGGTGCTCAGAGCTTCGAGTTCCATGCACCGCTCTCGGCGAGCGATGCGAAGACGCCGGCGGTCATGCGCGATCTGGCGGAGCGGCTGCTTCCCGTTTATCAGGACTCCGACCCCGACCGCTATCTTGCGAACCTGTCCGTGCTGCAGTTGACGGCCGGCGACTATTCCGCCGCGGTCGAGTCGCGTGAATCCCTGCGCGAGCGGCGGCGCCGGGCGGATTCGGGCCGTCCGGTCGTTCGCGGCAGGGTGCTGGATCTTTACGCCAGGGCCATGGCCATCGAGACCGACAGCCACGTGCCGTTTTCCGAGGCTTTCGCGAAGGCCTACCAAGAGGTGTTCTCGAAGCTGAGCGACCACGACGCGTTCCTCCTGTCGGGATGGCTCTCCGCCGCACCTCAGGAGTACCAGGAAAGTTTCCAGCGGCTGCTCGATGAGCAGCGCTCGAAGGACATCGTCAATCAGCAGGAAGCGGAGACGCTGCTGTCCGCGTTCGTGTACTTCGAGGCTTACGGCTCGCTGGCACCCTGGGTGGGAGCTCTCAATGCGGCGGACGAGGCAAGCCGTTACAAGGAGGAGGAGGTCACCATCAAAGTGCCCGGGCGCGCAAATCTCTCGGCGAGGGTCGTGCGGCCGAAAATGGCCGCTGCTGCGCTGCCTGCATTGCTCGAGGTCGGCATCGACCGACCCACCGTATCCGCCAAGGAAAGCGCGGCGCATGGCTACGTCGGCGTGTTCGCGGATCTGCGCCGCGGAAGGGCGGGAGCTTTCGTCCCCTATCAGCACGACGGCGAGGCGGCCCGGGCGGTCATCGATTGGATTGCGAAGCAACCCTGGAGCGACGGGCGGGTGGCGATGTACGGCGAGGGTTACTCGGGCTTCACGGCCTGGGCGGCCGCGGCCCGCATGCCGCCGGCGCTCAAGGCCCTCGCGGTCGTGGATCCGACGGCGCCCGGCATCGATGCGCCCATGTCCGGGAGCATCTTCCAGAATTCGGGTTATCGCTGGTCTCTCGAGGTCGCCAACACCAAGCAGGCGCTCGAGGCGAGCTTCGGCGACGATGCCATCTGGCGCGCGCTCGATGAGAAGTGGTATCGAAGCGGCCGGCGCTATCGCGATCTCGGCAGCATCTACGGCAAACCCAATCCCGTCTTCATCCGCTGGCTGAACCATCCGAGCTACGACCGCTTCTGGCAGGTCATGATCCCGTATCGCAAGCAGTTTTCGCGGATCGATTTTCCGGTGCTCACCATGACCGGTTATTTCGCGGCCGCCGAGCCCGCGGCGCTTTACTACTTCGCGGAGCATCATCGCTACAACCCACGGGCGGACCACACCTTGCTCATCGGGCCCTACGACGACGAGGCCATGCAGCGCGGCGCGTCCGAGTGGATACGGGGCTACGAAGTCGACACAGCGGCGCTCCTGGATTTGCGCGAGCTGCGCTATCAGTGGCTCGACCACGCGCTGAAGGGCGCGGCGGCTCCCGCGCAACTCAGCGACCGGGTGAATTTCGAGGTCATGGGCGCGAACGAGTGGCGGCACGTACCGTCCCTGCAGGCCATGGCCGACTCCTCGCTGAAGTTCTACCTCGGCGCCGGCGCGGCCGACGCGCCCGTGGGACGCCGGCTGATCCGGCGCAAGAGCCGCAAGCCCGCCGCAGTCAACCAGACGGTGAGTCTGACGGATCGGAGCGATGCCGGATGGCTGCCGCCCACCGATCTCATCACCCGGAGTCTCGTCAATCATAACTCGGTGGCGTTCGTGAGCGGGCCGTTCAAGAAGCCCACCGATTTCAACGGCCTTCTGTCGGGTCGGCTCGATTTCACGGTGAACAAGATGGATATGGACATCAACGTCGCGGCCTACGCACTGACCGCCGCCGGCGACTATGTCCGGTTGTTCGATCCGGCGGACGAGCTGCGCTTGAGCTATGCGGCCGACCGCGTACACCGCCATTTGCTGAAGGCGGGCGAGCGGCAGAAGCTCTCGTTTGCCGGAGAGAGGATCACCAGCCGGCGGCTCGAGGCGGGAAGCCGTCTGGTGATCGTTCTACGCATCAGCAAGCGTCCCGATCGTGAAATCAACTACGGCACCGGCAACGACGTGAGCGAGGAGTCGATCGAGGACGGCAAGACGCCGATCAAGGTTCGCTGGTACAACGACAGCTACGTTGAGATCCCCGTGTGGACGGGGACGGCGGCGCGCCACAAGGGGGCGACCGGCGATGGGCCGGCGGCGGGGACCACAGGCGATGGGCCACCCGCCGGGACCACAGGCGATGGACGGCCCCACGGGCCGCATTGATCCGGCCGCGTCAAATCGCGCTGTACGGGATCGGCAAAGTCCCCGATCCGGACTGGCCCGCGTTGTTGATGTAGCTATATCCGAGCTGCAGAGTTCCGTTGGCGGGCGCGAGGGGCTGGTAGGTCAGGACGAGCTGACAGGTCGCCGCGCTGCCGTTGACCGTCGTACAGCTCGGGGGGCTCGGCAAGCTCCAGCCGGCCGGGAGCGGCGACGCGGATATCGCCAGCGACGTGGCGGGATTTCCGTCGCTCGTGGTGAAGCTGACCGTGACCGTCGCGGTGGTGCCGCTGGGTACATTGGTGAGCGAGGTCGGATTCGCCGCACCCTGCACGCTGTTGTTCGACATGGCGCGATAGTTGATGCTGGCGGTGCCGGTATTCGCGAGACCGGCATCGTTGACGTAGCTGTAGCCGAGCATGAGCGTCTGCACGCCGCTGGTGACCGCCGTGGGCGCGTAGGTCAGCGGCAGCTGACACACCGTTCCGTCGCTCACCGTCAGGCAGCTGAACGTGGTCGAGCTCGCGCTCCAGCCGGCCGGCAGCGGGTTGAGTCCCGACGTGACGGTAAGCGCATTCGACGTGCTCGGCACGCCGATCGCCGGATTCCCGTCGCTCGTGGCGAAGGTGATGGTCACCGGGGTCGGCGTGGTGGGCGAGCCGATGATGACCGCGAGCGAGGGCTGGCTGGGGGTACCGGCGATGGTGTCGTTGGTCGTGGCGCGATAGGGGATGCTGACCGTGCCGCTCTTCGTCTGACCCGCGTTGTCCTTGTAGCTGTAGCCCACCATGAGCGTACCCGGCGTCACGTACCCCGTCGGCGTGTACGACAGGTTGAGCTGGCAGGTGGTGCCCGTGCTCACGGTCGGACAGGTGAACGTGCCGGGACCGCTCCAGCCCGCCGGCAGCATGGCCAGATTGCTGGTGACCTGCAGCGCCGTGGCGAGGCGCGTGTCATCCGTCGTGAACACCACCCCGACGTTCTGCGAGCCTTGGCCGACCACTGCGTTGATCTGGCCCGAGGGCGACGCAGTCCCGACCACGTTGTCGTTCGTGGTCGCGGCGTAGGGCACGTTCAAGCTGCCGGTCTGCTGATTTCCGGCATCGTCGTCGTACGCGTAGGTCAGCGCGAGCACCCCGCTGCCGAGCGCCGTGGGGGCATACGTGAGCGCGAGCCGGCAACCGTTGCCCGTGCTCACGGTGCCGCAGGAAAAGCTCGTCGCGCCGCTGTGCCAGCCCGCCGGCAGCGCGGATAGATTGGACGTGACTATGAGACCGCTCGCCGCCCGGCCGTCGTCGGTGTCGAAATCGATGGCGACGGCCTGGCTGCCGGTCTTTTCGACCGCATTGATCTGTCCGGCGGGCGACGATATCGCGACGACGTTGTTCGAGGAGGTCGTGGCGTACGGGATGTTGAGACTGCCCGAGCGCGAGGCACCCGAGTCGTCCACGTAGGTATAGTTCAAGGTGAGGACCCCGCCGCCCGCCGCAGCCGGCTGGTAGCTCAGCAGGAGCTGACATCCGTTGCCGGTCGTGACGATCGCGCAGGAGAATCCCTGCGCTGCCTCCGCCGCGGTGCTCGACCACCCAGCCGGCAGGGCAGCGAGGTTTGTGCTGAGTGTCAGATTGGTGATGGCCGAATCCAGGGTCGCGTTGCTGCTGTCGGAGGTGAAATTCACGCTCACCGACTGCATGCCCGATCCGACCAGCGCATTGATCTGACCGCTCGGCATCGCCGTCGCAACGACGTTGTTCTGGGGAATGGCCTGGTAGGAGATCGTGACCGAACCGCCGGGCACTTTCGACAGGTTCGCGTTGTCGACATAAATGTAGTTGACGACGAACGAGCCCGAGTCCGCCGCCGTGGGTGCGTAGGTCAGGTTCAATACGCACGCGCTGCCCGCCATGACCAGCTTGCAGGTGAAGGTCGCCGGGCCGCTCCAGCCGGCGGGAAGCAGGCCCAAGGTCGCGGATACGCCGAAGCCCGTGATGGATCGTCCATCGCTCGACGTGAAGGTGATGCTGGTCGTCTGGCTCGATCCGACGGCGACCGATACACTCGAAGAAGAAGGGGTGGCGACGATGGTGTCGTCGGTGCCCGTGGTGCCGCTTTCGCCGCCGACTCCGCCCTTGGGGCTCGTAGTGCTCCCGGTGCCGCCGCCTCCGGTGCCGCCGGTGTTGCCCGTGATGCTTGCGGCGCCGTACGCTGTGCCGCTGCTGCTGCTTCCCCACGGAGAATTCATGTCGCAGCCCGAGACGGCGAGAAGCGTGGCGAGACTCAAGAGGAGTGAACGATGACTAACTTGCATCTCTTTGCACCGTCGATAGGCAGCAGCGAATTCGAACAGCCATCGAACTCCGCGACAAGTTATGCCGTGGGTGGACGAAGCGAAGTTAACCGCGTCACACAATCGCAGCAGCGAGGGAACCTGCGGCGCGCGGGCGCTCGAGGCCGTGGGTTTTCCCTCACAATCGCCTGCGTATTGTTCAATCGAACGGCGCGCGAACGCGGGACTGTAAAATGAACATAACGTGCGCGGCAGGCCTCGGCTTTCAGCCCGAGGGAGCGGAGTGCTACGAACGTTACGATGTGCGCGCCGGCGATCGTCCGGCCGGCGCGAGCTTCGCCTCGAGGTCCGCCGTTCACGGATGCTCGGGCGCCGCCGGCACCGCGCATCCTTTCGCGACGCTGACTGCGATCGACATTCTGAAGCGGGGCGGAAGCGCCGCCGACGCCGCGGTGGCGGCGGCGGCGTGTCTCGGCTTTCTCGAGCCTACGGGGTCGGGACTCGGCGGCGACTGCTACGCGTTGATCTGGGATCCGAAGCTCTCGAAGCTCATCGGCCTCTCCGGATCCGGGCGCTCGCCGAAGGCCTTGAGTCTCGATACGGTTCGCCGCCGCTCACCGCGCGGATCGATCCCGCCCTATGGCGCCATCGCGGTGTCCGCGCCCGGCGCCCTGGACGGCTGGTGGACGCTGCACCGGCGCTTCGGGCGCCTGAAATGGGCCGAGATCCTCGAGCCGGCGATCGAACTGTGCGAGCGCGGCGCGCCGGTGCCGCAAATCATCGCCTTCCACTGGAAGCGGGATCTGGAGGTGTTCCGCGATCCGGGCTCGGGTGTCGAGGAGTGGGCCAACGCCATGCGCACCTATGCCCCGGAAGGGCACGCGCCGAACGAGGGAGACATCTTTCGAAATCCGGACCTCGCGCGCACCTATCGCACGATTGCCGAGGGCGGCCGCGACGCGTTCCATGAGGGCCCGATCGCGGGCGTCATCGACGCCTACTTCAGGCGCATCGGCGGCTGGCTGTCGCGCGAGGATCTTCGCGCGCACGCAAGCGAATGGGTTGAACCGCTGGTCACCACTTACCGTGGCGTGGACGTCTATGCGATGGGGGCCAATACGCAGGGACTCGCAACGCTTCAGATGCTCAACATTCTCGAGAATTTCGATCTGCGCGGAATGGGTTTCCAATCCGCCGACTCGATCCATACGCAGGCCGAGGCCAAGCGCCTGGCTTACGAGGATCGCGCCCGCCATTACGCGGATCCGCATTTCACGAACATCCCGATCGACCGGCTCAATTCGAAGGCCTACGCCGCCGAGCGCGCAAAGCTCATTCGGCCGGATCGGATGCGGGTGCCCGCGGTGCTCGATCGGGCTCCGAATCTCGGCGACACCACCTACCTCACGGTGGCCGACTCCGACGGCTTGATGGTGTCGATGATTCAATCCAACTATCGCGGGCTCGGGTCGGGGCTGGTCGCCGACGGTCTCGGATTCATGTTTCAAAGCCGCGGCCAGCTTTTTTCGCTGATCGACGGACATCCCAATGCATATCAGCCGGGCAAGCGTCCGTTTCAGACCATCATTCCCGGGTTTGCCGGCAGGGGCGGGCGTCCCTGGATGTCGTTCGGCGTGATGGGAGCCGACATGCAGCCCCAGGGACAGACGCAAATTCTGGTCAACCGCGTGGACTACGGCCTGGACATCCAGGCCGCGGGCGACAGTCCGCGCTGGCATCACCAAGGGTCGCCTCAAACCATGGGAGAGGACGAGCCCGGGCTCGGGCCCGAGGGCGTCCTCAAGCTGGAGTCCGGCGTGCCGGAGGAGACGCGGCGCCGGCTGCTGCAGAGAGGATGGACGATCGGCGCGCCGGATGGAGGATTCGGCAGATACCAATGCATCGAGCTTCGCGGCGCCGGGGCGTCGCGGGTTTACGCGGCCGCGAGCGAGATGCGGGCGGACGGAATCGCGCTTGCCTACTGATGTTGCTAAGCTGCGGTGTTGCCGCCGCGAAGACGGTACCGGGATCGATGTCGCATCGGGATACGGGAGTATGGATTCATGACTCGCTCGACCGCAGCGGTTTCTCAGACGCGCTCCTTCACCACCATCTTTCTCATCGAAATGTGGGAGCGATTCGGCTTCTACGGCATGCAGGTGCTGATGGTCACCTACATGATGAAGAAACTGGGGTTCGTCGACACCCATGCGAATCTCGTGTGGGGCGCGGCGACCGCGCTGATCTACGCGACTCCGGCCATCGGCGGCTGGATCGGAGACAAACTCATCGGCACCCGGCGCACCATGAAGATCGGTGCCGTTGTGCTGGCGCTCGGTTATGCCCTTCTTTGGCTGCCGACCGACAACCAATTCTTTCTCTACGTGGCGCTCGGCGTCATCATCGTCGGCAACGGCCTGTTCAAGGCGAACTCCGGGAATCTGGTGCGAAAGATCTACGAGGGCGACGACAGCAAGATCGACAGCGCCTTCACCATGTACTACATGGCGGTGAACATCGGATCGATGATCTCGATGACCTTGACGCCGTGGATACGCGATTACGTCGGCGAGCACTATGGCGACTCCGCCGGTTGGCACACGGCCTTCGGCGTCTGCTCGATCGGGCTGCTGCTGGGCCTCTGCAACTACGCGCTGATGAGCCGTGCGCTCGCACACATCGGCTCCCCGACGGATGATTCGCCCGCCCGCGCCCAAACGGCTTGCCGGCGTTCTGGCGGGCAGCCTCGGCATGGTGCTCCTGTCCGTGGTCATTCTGCAGAGCGAGGCGGTGGCGCGGGTGTGCGTCTACACGGCGGGTGCGGTCATACTCGGCATCTTCGTTCACTCTGATCCGCGTGCAGCCACCGCGACGAACGGGCCGGGCTCATCGCGGCGCTGGTGCTGGTCGTCCAGACCATATTTTTCTTCATCTTCTACCAGCAGATGTCCACCTCGCTCAATCTGTTCGCGCAGAACAACGTGAATCTCAATTTCAGTCTCTTCGGCTGGCACCTGTTCACGTGGATTCCGGAGCAGTACCAGAACCTCAATTCGATCTGGATCGTCGTGCTGAGCCCGGTGCTGGTCTTCATCTACAATTCGCTCGGCCGCGCCGGCAACGATGCGTCCATCGCCGCGAAGTTCGCCTGGGGTTTCGCCGCCGTGGCGATCGGTTTCTTCATTTACGGCGTGGGCGCGCGCTGGGCGATCGACGGCAAGGTGTCCTCGTGGATCATGGTCTGGGGCTATGGGCTCTATTCGCTCGGCGAACTGCTGGTCAGCGGACTCGGCCTCGCCATGATTGCGCGCTATGTGCCGGCGCGGATGGGCGGTTTCATGATGGGGGCGTACTATGTCGCCTCGGGGCTCTCGCAATATCTCGGCAGCGTGGTCGCGAACTTCGCGCACATACCGGAAGGGCTCAAGGATCCGGTCGAGTCGCTGAACATCTACACCAGCCTATTCAACAAGCTCGGATTCGCCGGGGTGCTTTGCACCGTCATCGCGGTGGCGATGCTGCCGCTGATGAAGCGTCTCTCGTCGAGTCACTCGGATGCCGCCGCCAATCAGACGCCGCTCCCCGCGGTGCACAGCGAGGAATTCAACACAGCGTCCTGAGCACGGCGCCTGAGCCGGCGCCTGAGGGAACCGGGGCACTTGGCCGGCCGGCACTGCGGCTACGCCCGGCGCGAGCGAAGGAATGCCTTCACCCGCCCGGCCTCCTGTTGAAGCGCCTCCTCGAGCGTTGCAAGACGATCCACCGCGCCGGCGCGAGCCGCCTCTTCCAGGCAGGCTGCGGCGGCGCTTGCCTGATGAGCGCGGATGTTGGCGCTCGATCCCTTGAAGGCATGCGCGGCGCGTCCGACCGCCGGCAGGTCGCCGCGGCCGAGCGCGTCGCGGATCTCGCTCAACGATGCATCGCCCGAGTCGATGAACAGCTGCACGAGCTGTCCGGCGAAATCGTCGTCGCCGTCGGTCAACGAGATGAATGCCTCCCAGTCGACCGGTGCGTTGCCCGGCGCGTCGGCCGGCGCATCGCGAACCGCCCGCGCGGGCGTCTTCGCCGGCGTTTCGGGGTCCTGGTTCCTGGGTGCCGGCTTGAGGCGCGCCAAATGCCTGTCGATGCTTTCGGCGAGGCGATCTCGATCCAGTGGTTTCGTCAGGTAGTCATCCATGCCGGCTTTGAGGCACTGCTCCTGCGCCCCATTCATCGCATCCGCCGTGAGCGCGACGATCGGAATGCGGGATCGACCGCCTTCCCGGGCGCGGATCTCCCGTGTGGCCTGGTAGCCGTCCATGATCGGCATCTGACAATCCATGAGAATGAGGTGATACCGGCCGCTCTCCCATGCGGCGACGGCCTCGGCCCCGTTCGCGGCGATGTCGACCTTGCAGCCGAGCTTTTCGAGCGTGCCCCTGGCCACCTTTTGATTGACGAGATTGTCCTCGGCGAGGAGGATTCGCCGCTCCGTCAGCCGATCGCGGCTGCGCTTGCCGATCACGATGGGCTGCGTCCTCTCGTGCCAATGAGAGGCGTCCACCGAGAGAACCCTGCTCAGGCACTCGCGCAGTTCCCGATGCGTCACCGGCTTCAGGATGTAGCCCGCGAACCCGAGTTCCGCGAAGTCCTCGGCGCCGCGCACGCGGTCGGCGGAGGTCAGCAGCACGAGCCGGATATCGTGAAAGCGCGGGTCGCCGGCGATGCGGCGTCCGAGCTCGAATCCGTCGCAGTCCGGCATCATGTAATCCAGAACGGCGAGATCGAATTCTCCCGGCCGTGCGCTCTCGAGCGTCTCCAGCGCGGCCTGCGCACTCTCGACGCAGACCGGACTCATTCCCAGATGCAAGAGCTGCCGATCGAGTACCTTGCGGTTGGTCGCGTTGTCGTCGACCACGAGGACGCGCTTGTGCGCGAGCACGGCGGCGTCGAAGCTCGCATCCTCGCCTCCGTTCGTGGATGCGCCGAAGCGGGCCGTGAACCAGAACGTCGACCCCTCGTTCTCCCGGCTGAGGACGCCGGTCTCGCCTTGCATCAGCACGACCAGGCGGCGGACGATGGACAGCCCGAGTCCGGTGCCGCCGAAGTGACGCGTGGTGGATGCGTCGAGCTGCGAGAACGGTTGAAACAGGGAGCCGATGTGCGGCGCCGGAATACCGATGCCGGTGTCGCGGACCTCGCCGCGGATGATCAAGCCGGCGGCGTCCGATCCGACGAGCTTCAAGTCGATCGATACCTCGCCTTGACGCGTGAATTTGATCGCGTTGCTGCCCAGATTGAGCAGCACCTGGCGCAGCCGCCCGGGATCCCCGGTCACCCAATCCGGAAGCAGCGGATCGACGCCGGTGATCAGCTCGAGCCCCTTGCCGTGCGCATGGAACGCGAGCATCTGGGCGACATCGTCGACCGTGTCGCGCAGATTCATGTCGATCCGCTCCAGATCGAGGCGTCCGGCTTCGATCTTCGAGAAGTCGAGGATGTCGTTGATGATGGTGAGCAGGCTCGCCGCGCTGTCGCGGATGGTCTCGGTATGATCGCGCTGGGTCCGGTCCAGATTCGTCTCCAGCAACAGCTCCGTCATGCCGATCACGCCGTTCATGGGCGTGCGGATTTCGTGGCTCATGTTGGCCAGAAACTGCGATTTGGCCTGAACGGCGAGCTCCGCACGCTCCTTGGCTTGCCGGAGCTCCGCGTTGGCCGACTCGAGGTCGCGGGTGCGCAGCGCCACCTGCTGGCCGAGTTCCCCCGCGATGCCGCGCAGCCGTCCGACCCGCAACCGGTACAGGCCGCCCGCCGCGAGTACGAAGCCGATCGCGCACAGGAGCTTGAACCACAGTGTTTGGTAGAGGTGCGGCTTGAGTGTGAACCGCAGGGCGGCATCGTTCTCGCTCCACACCCCGTCGTTGTTGCTCGCCATTACGCGGAACGTATAAGTGCCCGGTGAAAGGCCGGTGTAGTAAGCGGTTCGCCGGCTATTGGCATCGACCCAGCCGTGGTCGAAGCCTTCGAGCTGATAGCGGAACTGCGAGCGTTGCGGCACCAGAAGACTCAGGCCCGTGTACTGGAACTCCCAATGCTGAGCACCCGGAGCGATCTCGATGCCGTCGGTGAGCGCGAGCGCCGTGCCGTCGACGGTCGCCTGCTCGATGCGGACGGGTGGCGGGAGTTTATTGGTGACGATGTGATCGGGGTCGACCTTGACGATGCCCCGCACGCTCGGGAACCAGAGCATTCCGTCCGGCGTGCGGCAGCCCGGCGACGTGTTGCCGCCGCCGAACTCCACCGTACGGAGTCCGTCCGCGCCTCCGTAGACGTGGTAGTCGGGGATCTGGGTGCCCCCGGCCGCCAGCGCATCCACCGCCGCCCGGGGAAAGGATATGAGCCCCTTGTCGGTGGAGATCCAAAGCTCATGTGAATCATCCTCGAGAATCTGCAGAATCGTCTCGCGCAGCGGTCCGCCGAAGCGCGCCAGCGGAACGAGCTTCCCGTCGTGCCACCTGGCCAGGCCGTCCGTCGTACCGAGCCAGAGATAGCCCCGGTCGTCTTCGTGGATCGAAAGGACCCAGTTGCTGGGCAGACCGTCGGCCATTCCCAGGTGCCGCGTGTCGCGCGGGCCGATGATGAAGAGCCCGTCCGACTCGGTGGCGACCCAAAGATTTCCCGCGCGGTCCTCGTGCAGGAGATGGACGGCCGGTGGTGTCGCGGTGTCGAGCTTCGATTGCATCGACACCACGCGATCATCCTCGACGACATCCAGCCCCTCGTTGGTACCGACCCAGATTCGGCCGCGCCGATCCTCGATGAGCGCCGTGACGGTGTCTCCCGAGAGGCCGTGGCGCCGATCGAATATCCTGGTCGACCCGTCGGGATCGAGGCGTAGCGCGCCGGCGCCGTCGGTTCCGACCCAGAGTCTTTCGCTTCGGTCCTCGGCGATCGCGCGCACTCTGGTGCTCTTCGCCTTGATCGGCAAGTCCCGGTGCTGGAAGCGCCCGTCGACATAGCTCGACAGGCCTCCGTCCGTGCCCACCCAGATCCCGCCCCGCTTGCGCGGGATGATGGTCCAGCTCAGGTTCCCCTGCAGGCCCTCGGGCTCCCCGGCGGGGACGAACTTGGGGTCGCGCAGGCGCAACAGGCCGGCTCCGAAGCTGCCGACCCAGAGGCTCCCCTCATGGTCCTCCATGAGCGAGCGTACATCGCCGTCGGCGAACAGGCCGCTGGCGAGTGCGCTGACTTCACCCTTTCGCCAGCGGATGAGACCGCCGCCACCGGCGCCGATCCAGAGGTTCCCGTCGTGATCGCTCGTCAGGGACCGGATCACCGAGCTCAATCGTCCCGGCGCGGCCGCTATCTCGACGCGGCCGCCGCTGCGTCGATACAGGCCGCCGATGCCGCTGCCTATCCAGAGCGTACCGTCCGGATCCTGATACAGCGATGCGACGGGCTCGAGCAATTGCGGGCTTCGCAGCGGCTCGGTCTGGAATTGCTTGCCGTCGAACCGCTGCAAACCGCTCAAGGTGCCCACCCAGAGCAGATCGTCGGGGCTTACCGCCAATGCACGGATTCGCTCGTCCGTGAGCCCATCCGCCAGATCGAACGCTCGGACGCGATCGCCCTCGATCGCGATCAGGCCGGACTCGGTGCCCACCCAGATCCGCCCCTGCCGTCCCTCCGCGAAGGCGCGGACGAAGGCGTGCTTCAGCGCACCGGTCGCGACCGTTCGAAAGTGACCGTTCTCCAGGACCGCGAGGCCGGAACGGGTGCCGATCCACAATCGGCCGGCACGGTCGACGAGCAGCGCACAGATGTCCTTGTTGGGGAGGGCGGGCTCGTTTCCGCTATCGAAGACGGTGAATTTGACCCCGTCGAAGCGCGCGAGGCCTTCCTGGGTGCCCACCCACAGGTACCCATCCGGCGTCCGCGCAACGGCCTGAGCCGTGCTTTGCGGCAGACCTTCGGGAATCTGCCAGTTGTCGAGAACGTACTGGGTCGGCAGGAGCGAGGGATCGAGCGCAAACGCGCGCCCGGCCGCCGCGCACACCAGAAGCGCGAGCAGGCCGCGAACCGCGATCCGAATCATGAGCGCAACGCTCGCTTTGTGAGTCATCCGGCCGCCGCTGTCCGTTCTGGGCTTCTCGGACCCTTATCGGCCGCGCTGCAGCGTCCTGAAGCCGGAATCTACTGGGCCGTACAGCGGTGATCGGCAAAAACGCGGATCGTGTCACCGTCGTTGACTGCCCGCTTTCCCCGGTGCCCGCACCGGCGCATGTCGCGGCCGACCGTGGCGGCGGTCCAGGACAGATGTCCCTGTCCCGATGCATCGGCGGTGATCGACACGGAAATCGATGCGTTGCCGTCGATGATCTCGCCGCTGACGACGGGCTGGGGCGGGTGCGCGCTGCGGTCGTACAGCGTCACGATGAGATTATCCGGCGTATCGTTCAATACCCTGATGGTCACGCCGCCTTGCGCGAGCGCCGTGCTGCCGGCGCAGAGGAGCATCGCCAACGCGGCGGCTGGAATTCGGGTTGCGTACATAACTACCGTCCTACACGAGTTTCAGATCGAGCGGTGGAGATTGCGGGAACACCGAGGCGCATTGTGCCGTGGATAGACCCCACAGCGAGCGGAATAAGCCCCCGAGTATCGCCCGATAGTCGTTCAATACCGGAAAATCACGATCCTGCAGGAGGTTGCCGCGATTGACGGCCAGTTGTTCGCCGGCCACGGTCCCGCCCCGCACGGACCCGCCGAGCACCCAGTACACCGTGCCGTGACCGTGGTCCGTACCGCGGTTGCCGTTCTCGCGGAAGGTACGCCCGAATTCCGAAAGCACGACGACGACGGTGTTGTTCCATTCGTCTCCCAGCGTTTGCGCAAAGATCGAAAGGCCCCGTCCGAGGCTTGCCAGGTTGCCGGCGAGCGGACCCTGTCCGGCGCCTTCGCCGACGTGGGTGTCCCAGCCTCCGACGTCGACGAAGCCGAGGCGATACTTGTCGCGCATGAGCCGTGCCATGCGTTCGGCTTCCAGCTCGAAGCCCTTGGTATTGACGGCGCTTCGGTTGGCCGCGACCATTTCCTCCGCGATCTTCTGCGCCACTTCCTGGCGAAGATCGAGCCCGTCGCGTACCGCTGTCTCGAGATGGTGTCCGGCATACATGCCGCACAGAATTCCCGCCTGGCGCTCGTCGAAGGGCGGTTTGCCGACGTTCTTGAGCGACAGATTCGGCACGGTCGCGGTGCCCTCGAAGGCGAGCGGCAGCGCATCGGTGAAGGCGATGGGATCGGCCTCCGGCGCGGTGCCCGCGAGCGCCGCCGCCAATCGGCCGAGAAACCCGGAGCGGTAATTGCGTGCGGCTCCGCTGGGTTGCCCCAGCTCGATGCTGTCCTGGGTTTCGAAATGGCTGCGCGATAGATCGTCGGTGCCGGCGAACGGGATGAAGGCCGCCTGCCGCTGCTCATACAGGGCGCCGACCGTCTCGCGTACCGCGGGCGCGAGCGCCCAATCCGCGTTCAATTCGAGTGCGCCGGTGCTCGAGGCGGAATCGGGGCGGGGGATGGCGATGTTCGGACGGGATTCGTAATAAAAACTGCTGGAGTACGGTATCAGGAGATTCGTGGAGTCATATCCGCCGCGCAGGAACACGAGCAGAAATCGCGGACCGCTCACCGGTGCCGCGAACACCCGGGCCGCGCCTCCCGCGGCGCCGAGGAGTGCGGCACATCCCAGCTTCAATGCGTGACGGCGTTTCATGGAATGGCTCCTTTCACTCGAAATTGAACTCGGGCGAGGCCAGCAGGAAGGTGTTCCATTCCTGCTGCGAGACGGCGCGCGCCAAGGCCTCCTTGGTTCGTGCGCCGAGAAACGGTTCTACCGCTTCGAAGTACAGCCGATTCGAAAGTTGCGGAAACCCGCCTTCGCCGGCGGCCGCACCGTCCTCCGCGGCGAACAGTCCGGCGCTGCCGGATCCGATGGCGCGCGCTATCTCGAACCTGCGGCTCATTTGGCCGGAGCTTGCCCAGGCGAGTTCGGTGAGGGGGTACCCATCGGGCGTCGCCCGGCCGAAGGGAGCCTCGCCGAGCCCGCTCAGCCAGTTCAGCATCGGGCGGGTGCTCGAGATGATCCGGCCGTCGTAGGCGAATCGAACCGAGGAGATCACGAATCGCATGGGATCCTTGAACTTGCCGCCGAGCGCCGAATCGAGCTCCGGCGCGAGGAACATCGCGCGCAGCACTTCCGCGATGTCGCCGTCGGTGCGCATGAAAGTTTGCGCCATGCGATCCACCAGACGTACGGGCGGATCGTCGGCGACGAAATAGGTCGCCAGCTCGCGGGAAATGAACCGGGCGCAAGCGGGCTGCCTCACGATCAGAGCAACGGCTTCGTCCACTTCGGCGAAACCGCGTCCCTTGATGACATGGCCGAGCAGCACTTTGTCGCCGAAATCGTGGCGCGCCGGATTGAACTCGAAGGCGCCTTCGCGCCGATAGAGGCTCTGCCATTCGCGTTTGAGCTTCGGCGGATCTCCGGGATTGATGCCTACCCCCGTGAGCACCCGCGCGAGCTGTTGAACGTCTTGCTGCGTGTAGCCGCCGTTCACCCCGAGGGTATGGAGCTCCATGAGCTCGCGGGCGTAATTCTCATTGACGTGCCCGACGGCGTTCCGGTCGTTGTCCAGATATTGCAGCATGGCGGGGTGCTCGAGCGTGGCGAGCACCAGGTCCTTGAAATGGCCGAGCACATGCGGCCGGATCGCCCGGTCGGCATAGTCGCCGACGAGCCAGCGAACATTCGCCTTGTACTCATGGACGCTGAAGTGATTCAGCCAGAACCACACCAGCTGCTCGTCGAGCTGGGAGGGCGAGTAGACGGCGCGCAGCAGTTCCTCGCGAATCGCCAGATAGGCGGATCGGTTGCCTCGTTCGTTGAGCTCCTTGCGGGCCTGCTCCTTGTCCGCTCCGTCCGCCATGGCATTGATCCGCTTGTAGTCCGCGGACAGATCGGCGAGCGCGTGCTCGGGATCGGGGCGGGCGGCGGTGAGGGCCGAGAGCTCGGTGCCGACCGGGGCCGGCAGTTGAGACTCCGGTCCGCGAAGTTGTCGGTCGAGATAGCGCTCACGGCCGAGCAGATGCAATTCCCCGACGCTTTGCGCATCGCTCCCGAAGGTCACCCGCTCGAGCCAGAGCATGTCCTGGCGGTGAAACACCGGCAGCGCGGCAGCGGTCGTGGGGGTCGCGGCTTTCGGCGTGGAGTTCGCGCATCCGCCGGCGCACAGCGCCCAGCCCGCGGCCAGCCCGGCCCAGCTCCCGACGAGCGTCGCCCAGCGCAAGGCGGCAGAGGGTATTCGCGGATTCACCGGCCTCCAGAATGTCGCAGATCAGGGCCCGTGATCCGGGTCCCGGGGTCCAGGGATTCAACGCCCGGGCCCCGCCGGGCGTTGACCGTGCTCCAGGGCGCGGGCGGGCGTCATTAAAACTTCGACATGATTCGGCCGCGGGGCTCCCGGCTACCCCGAAAGCCACGATAACATTGACATTTTTTCGACACGGCGGCCCCGCCGTGGCAAACTCTGCGCCCCCGTTCAACCCTGTGATGGAAATCTCGAGATGGCCCGTACGATCCCCCTTTCCGATATCCGCAATATCGGCATCATCGCCCACGTCGACGCCGGCAAAACGACGACGACCGAGCGCATTCTTTATTACACCGGGCGCAAGCACACCATTATCGACATCCACGATACCAAGGATCTGAAGACGTCCACGACCACGGACTACCTGGAACAGGAACAAAAGCGCGGCATCACCATTCAGAGCGCCGCCGTGTCGGCATTCTGGCGCGACAAGAAAATCAATCTGATCGACACCCCGGGACACGTGGACTTCACCATCGAGGTGAACCGCTCGCTCCGCGTGCTCGACGGCGCCGTCGTGGTGTTCGACGGCGTGGCCGGCGTCGAGCCGCAGTCGGAGACCAATTGGCGCCTGGCCGACAACTACGGCGTTCCGCGCTTTTGCTACGTGAACAAGATGGACCGCAGCGGCGCCAATTTCGTGCGCTGCGTCGACATGATCAAGAAGCGTCTCGGCGCGCGCCCGCTGCCGGTGCAGATTCCGATCGGCTCCGAAGACAATTTCAAGGGCATGGTCGACCTGGTCGAGATGAAGGCGCTGGTCTGGGAGTCGGACGACAAGGACGCCGAGTGGCAGGTGCTCGATGTGACGCCCGATCTCGCCGACAAGCTGCACATCACCGTGCCGAGCGACCGCAAGATCCTGGCCGATGTCGACAAGTACCGCACCGAGCTCGTCGATACCTGTCTCGAGCAGGACGATGAGGCGATGGAAGCCTATCTCACGAGCATGGCAGGCGCCCTCCGCCGACGTTCTGCGGCGATGCATGCGCAAGGGCACCTTGAACTCCGCCTTCACCCCGGTGCTCTGCGGCTCGTCCTACAAGAACAAGGGCGTGCAGCAGGTGCTCGATGCCGTGGTCGATTACCTCCCGGCACCGACCGACGTAGCGTCCATCAAGACCGTCGACGCCGACGGCGAACCCATCGGCGAGCGCAAGTCCTCCGACGACGAGCCGTTCTCGGCGCTGGCGTTCAAGGTGATCAACGACGCCTATGGCGCACTGACCTTCATCCGCGTGTACTCGGGCGTGCTCACCAAGGGCGCTTCGGTTCAGAATTCGACCCGCGGCAAGCGCGAGAAAATCGGCCGCATGGTCGAGATGTTCGCCAAGGAAGCCAATCCCCGTGGAAGAGGCCCGGGCCGGCGACATCATTGCGCTGGTCTCGCTGGCGGAAACGGAGACCGGCGATACGCTGTGCGATGCGGCGAACCCGGTGGTGCTCGAGCGCATGCGCTTCCCGGACCCCGTGATCAGCGTCTCGGTGAAGTCGAAGGTCAAGGCGGAACAGGAGAAATTCGGCACCGCGCTCGGCAAGATGGTGCGCGCCGATCCCTCGCTGCATCTGGAAACCGACCGCGAAACCGGCCAGACCATTCTGCGCGGCATGGGCGAGTTGCATCTCGAAGTCACCCTGGACCGCATGCGCACCGAGTTCGGCGTCGAAGGCATCATGGGCGAGCCGCAGGTGGCGTATCGCGAGACCATCACCAAGAAGATCGACCGAACAATACATCCACAAGAAGCAGACCGGCGGCTCCGGCCAGTTCGCCGAAGTGTGGATCGCTTTCGAGCCGCTGGAGCGCAGCGCCGGCTTCGAGTTCGTCGACGAGACCGTCGGCGGTTCGGTGCCGAGGGAATTCGTTCCGTCGGTCGAGAAGGGCCTCAAGATGCAGAAGGAAGACGGCGTGCTCGCCCACTACCCGACGGTGGACTTCCGGGCGACGCTCACCGACGGCAGCTACCACGACGTCGACTCCAACGCGCTGACCTTCGAAATCGCCGCCAAGGCGGCGTTCCGCGAGGGCATCCGCAAGGCCGCCCCGATATTGCTCGAGCCCGTGATGAAGGTGGAGACGGTGACCCCGGGCGACTACCTGGGCGATGTCATCGGCGACATCAACCGCCGGCGCGGCTCCATCCAGGACCAGCTGGAGCGCGGCACCAACATCGCCGTGGTCGCCACCGTGCCGCTCTCGGAGATGTTCGGCTACATCGGACAGCTGCGCGGCATGACCAGCGGCCGCGCGTCCTACACCATGGAGTTCTCGCACTACGAGCCGGTGCCGCGCAATGTCGCGGACGAGGTGATCGAGCAGGCGAACAAGAGCAAGGCGGCGGCTACCGGCTGAGCCGCCGGCGGAGGCGGCCGGGCGGGCGCTGATTCGCCTATCGCTTGACCCCTTCGTAAAGGCGGCCTGTATCGGCGCGGTCATCGCCGCTGCCGCTGGAATCGATACTGTCGTTGGCAATTCGATACTGTCGTTGGCAATAGGAATGCACACAGGGGTTTCGACATGCGGAGCGTTTTTTTCGTGGCGCTGGCGGCGGGAGCGGCATTGAGCGGGGCGAGCGGGGTGGGCCAAGGGGCGGAGAAAGCGAAAACCGGATTCGGGCCGGAGAATCCGTTCTACGCGGCGAGCTCATTGCCCTTCCATGCGCCTCCGTTCGACAAAATCAAGGACGAGGACTATCAACCGGCGATCGAAGCGGGAATGGCGCGCCAGCTCGCCGAGGTCAGGGCGATCGCGGGCAATTCCGCGGCCCCGACGGTCGAGAATACCCTGGTGCCTTTGGAGAAAAGCGGGGCTCTGCTCGACCGCGCCATGCAGGCGTTCAACGGCGTGACCGGCGCCAATACCGACCCGACCCTGCAGGCGGCGAAAAGCGCGCTGGCGCCGAAGCTCGCGGCTCAGCACGACGCCATCTACCTGAACGCGAAGCTGTTTGCGCGGGTGTCCGCGCTCCACGAGAAGCGCGAGCTCGGCGGACTCGATGCGGAATCGAAGCGCCTGGTAGAGGTCACCTATGACGAGTTCGTGCATGCCGGCGCGCGGCTTTCGGAGGCGGACAAGGAGAAGCTGAAGAAGCTGAACGAAGAGTCCTCCACGCTCTCGGATACCTTCTCGAAGCGGCTGCTCGCCGCCAACGCCGAAGGCGCGTATGTCGCGCCGACGCCGGCGCCGCTCGCCGGCATGAGCGACTCCCAGCTGGCCGCCGCCGCGCAAGCCGCGCAGGCGAAGCACGTGAAGGGCTATGTGCTGCCGCTGCAGAACACCACGCAGCAACCGGCCTTTTCGTACTTGAGCGAGCGCACCACGCGTCAAGCGATTTTCGACAATTCCTGGAACCGCACGGAGCGGGGAGATGCAAACGACACTCGCACGATCGTGTCGCGGCTCGCGCAGCTTCGCGCCGAGCGCGCGCAATTGCTCGGGTTTCCGAACCATGCCGCCTGGACGCTCGAGAATCAAATGGCGAAGACCCCTGAGATGGCGCTCGAATTCATGAGTACGCTGGTGCCGCTGGCAACGGCCCGGGCGAATCGCGAAGCGAAAGACATCCAGGCGGTGATCGATTCGAGCGGAGCACGCTTCCCGCTCGAGCCGTGGGATTGGGAGTTCTACGCCGAGCAGGTGCGCCGGGCCAGGTACGCGCTGGACGATGCGCAAGTGAAGCCGTACTTCGAGCTCGGCAACGTGCTGGTGAACGGCGTTTTCTACGCAGCCACCCGGCTCTACGGGATCACCTTCAAGGAGCTCGACAATATTCCGGTGTATCAGCCGGACGTCCGAGTGTTCGAGGTCTCGGACACCGACGGAAAGCCGCTGGCGCTTTTCTATGGCGATTACTTCAAGCGCGACAACAAGAACGGCGGTGCGTGGATGTCGACCTTCGTCACCCAGTCGAAGCTCCTCGGCACCCGGCCGGTCATTTACAACGTGGCCAATCTGCCTAAGCCCGCGCCGGGAGAACCCGCCCTCATCAGCTTCGATGACGTGACGACCCTGTTTCACGAGTTCGGGCACGCGCTGCACGGGATGCTGGCGGATACCGTATATCCCAGCCTGTCGGGAACCGCGACGGCGCGGGACTTCGTGGAGTTTCCCTCGCAGTTCAACGAGCACTGGGCGATGTATCCGGAAATCTTCGAGCACTACGCGCGTCACTATCAGACCGGCGCGGCGATGCCGAAGGATTTGCGCGACAAGATCAAGAGCGCGCAAAACTTCAATGCAGGCTATCGCATGACGGAGCTGCTCGCGGCGGCGGAGCTCGACATGCAATGGCACACGCTGCCCGCCGGGATGCCCCTGCAGGATCCGGATGCCTTCGAGAAAGCGGCGCTGACGAAGACCCATCTCGATCTCGAGGCGGTCCCGCCCCGATATCGCTCCACCTATTTCAGCCATATCTGGGCGGGCGGATATTCGGCCGGCTACTACGCGTATCTCTGGACGGAAATGCTGGCGGACGACGCGTACCAGTGGTTCGAGGAGAACGGCGGATTGACGCGCGCAAACGGCGACCGTTTCCGCCAAATGGTCCTCTCGCGCGGCAACACCGAGGACCTCGCGGCAATGTACGCCGCTTGGCGCGGACGGGCGCCCAAGGTCGACGCGATGCTGAAGGATCGCGGTCTGGAGGAGTCGGCGCCGTAGAGGGACAGCCCGACACCGCCGGCGCCCGGTGTCAAATGGTGAGCGCCGGCCCGAGGCTCAATGTGAAATGGTGAGCGTCGGGTCCAACTCGCGGAGCGCACCGCCGACCGTGGTCTTGCCGGTGGTCTCGATATCGGACTGGGAGTACGTGTGCCCGAATGCCGCGCAGCTCCCCGCGGGGTGCGGAATCAGGCTGCCGCTGTCGTTCACGCAGCCGGCCGGCGTCGCAGCGACCGGCGCCGCGGCAACCTCGGGGGCAGTGCGGGATGGCGCATTTCCCGTCGATGCGCAGCCGACGATCCAGCATGCGGCGCCGAGTGCAATCCATTTGGTCATGTGACACCTCCGCCGTCTCGCTTGACAATAATCACGAGTCTACGCTTGTTGCGGAGCGACGAGGAAGAGGGAAGGAGGATAAGTTAAATCGGGGCTCGCCGCCGCTTGCGGCAGCCATGGCGCGATGGGCTATGATCGATCATCATAGAAAGCCGGATTCGCGCTGGGAGTTGCACGTGAAATTAAGCCTGCCGTCAATCGAAAAGTGGGCCGTCGCTTTCGTACTCGCGCTCTGTTGCACGGCATCGTACGCAGTGCCCGTGTCGCACATTCAAGTCCGCATCGTCACCGGTGTGGCAGACCTCGCGGCGGGCAGCTATTTGGAGCTTCGCATCTACGAGGCCGGCAAGGCCGTCAAGCGAGTGGCGCTGACCCACGGCGAGGCCTGGCCGCGCGACTCGACCCGGGTCATTCCGCTGACCCTGAACGAGGCCATCGATCCTCGCAACGTGCAGCGCTTCAGCCTGTACTACCGCGCTGCGAATCCCCTGTCGCCTCCCTGGGAAGTCGTCGCCGCGGACGTCGATCTGTCGGCGGGACGTGAGCCGCAGCAATTGCTGCTCGACACCACGTTGTCGGGAGAGATTGCGCGGCAAGGCGAGCTCGCCACGCTGAACCGCGATGCAGGCACCATGACCTGCATGAGCGACGCGGATTGCGACGATCAAAAGGCCTGCAACGGAGTGGAACGCTGCGCGCCTCATGCGCCGGGCGCCGATGCCCGCGGCTGTGTCGCCGGCAGTCCGATGATATGTCCGGTGAACCAGGTCTGCGCGGAGGGCCGGGGTTGCGTCGGGGCGGGAAAATCGAAGGCGACTGCATCCTCTAAATAGCGCCGCCGGTCAATTCGCGCCGCTCAATAGCATCGAGTGTGCGATCGGGCCGGGCAGCAGGGGTGTCGGCCGCGCTTGGGCCCAGTCGCTGAACCCCGCCCGGTAGAACGGGGAGAAGGGATTGCCGCTTTGGCCCCCCGGCATGTGAAAGTAACCATCGCGCTCGTGTCCCGGGGCGACGCTGAAGCGCTCGGAGGCCCCATAGTCGGGTCCCTGGATCCGCGGCATGTCGTGCCGGCCGCCGGGCAACGAAAGCGTCGGCATGTCCAGGAATCGGGCGAGAAACGGCAACGCCGAGGAAAGCGGATGCGCGACGTGCAGCGCGTTCACGGTTCCCCAGGTGCAGGAGGCGAGATCCGCGCAACCGGCCGGCAATTGCTCGCTCGCCGTCAATGCATCCCGCAGGAAGGCATCCCAATCCGCGTAGTTGGACGCGAGGAGATTCGCCGGCCGCTCCTGCATCAATCGCCACAGCGGTCCTTCGAAGGAGTCGGGAATCTCGAATTCGAAATCGGGCGCAAGGCGTCGAGCAGGAGCGACGAGCATGTAAAACGCGCGCGCCTCGACTTGGAGCCGAAAGGCATTCACCAGACGATAGGCCGGATCGCTCGGCAACGCATGTCCGCTCCAGCGCGCCAGCACGTCGTGCGCGGCGTCCGCGCCGGGATCGCCCCGCGTGCGTGCCTGCTCGATCGCCACGCTCATCAATGCGCGCCAGCGCTCGAGAAACACCGCACGATCGTCCAATTGGATCGACAGGCTCGAGAGCGGGGTGAACGGAGAGTGGGCATCGTAAAGATCAGCCTTGATTTGCGCGGCGCGTGCACCCCGGTCCATGCCGTCATCGCCGATCAGCGCGCTGTCGTTGCCGCCGACGACCCGCGCGTTCGCGGACCAGAGCAAGCCGTCCGGCGGATCGAGCACATGCGGCTGATCCGCCGCGTCGATCCACCCGTCGAATCCCACGGCCGCATCGGTCGAGGCCCACGGCAGATCTGAATCAGGCGCCGCGCGCCGCGGCAGGCGGCCGGCGATCGCCCAGCCGATGTGGCCCTCGCTGTCGGCGACCATGAAATTCTGTCCTGGGATCCCAAATCGCGCCGCGGCGCGTACCGCCTCCGCCGCGGAATGAATGCGCTCCAGAGCGATCATGTCGAGGTTGATCGCGGCGGGGTCTTGGGCGGTCCATTCGAACGCATAAGGCCGGCCCTGCCAGTCCTTGCCCATCACAGGGCCCCATTCGCTCAAGGCGACCCGAAGATGTTCGGTCGGGGCGCCCTTCACCGCGATCGCCTCATCGACGTACCGCAGCTTGTGAGGTCCTTCGGCCGTCGCATAAGCATCGGGATCGCTCGCGACCGGCACCAGCCGGATGACCCGGGAAAATTGTCCGTAGCTGTTGGTGAAACCCCAAGCGATGTGCCCGTTGCTTCCCGCGACGATGGTCGGCGCGCCGGGCAAGGTGACCCCGACGGCGTCGAAAGCTCCGTCGCCCGTCTGCCGTAATCTGACGCGATACCAGATGATGGGCACCCGGAAATCCAGATGCATGTCGTTGGCAACGATGGCGGCGCCGTTCGCGGTGCGTGATCCCGCGACTGCCCAGTTGTTGCTGCCCAAGTCGAGATGCCGCAATACCCGCTCCGGCACCTGCACGGGCAAACCCGTGAGTTTGCGCAAATCGATCTCTGCCGCTTGGGGAACTGCCGGCGCGGGCGCATGGCTTCCGTCGACCGCCGCCTCCCAGTCGGTGGCGCCTGCTTCCAGGAATCGCCACAGGCCTTCCGGGAGCGCCGAACGCAGCAGTCCGCGCTGCAACTGGCGGTGACCGGAATAATCCTGAAGCTGCAAGAACATGGCGTGCACGCACAGGATGGTGTCCTCGTCGCGCCACGGCTCGGGCCGGCTTCCGAGCACCCAGTACTCGAACGGACGGCTCCGCAGCGATGCGAGTCCGGCATTTACGCCGGCGGTGTACGCCCGGAGCACGGCCAGGCTGGACGCGTCGGCCCCGGAGACGACCCGGGCGGCGACATCGCGAAATCGATGCACTCGCAGCTCCCGGTCCTCCGGCAGAAGCGAGGGACCGAGAAGCGCGGACAGCTCGCCGGCGGCGGCACGGCGCATCAGATCCATTTGGAAGAACCGATCCTGACCATGCAGATAACCGAGGGCCCGTGCGAGGTCCGCGCGATTGCGTCCCGTCAGGGTCGGAACACCGGCGGCGTCGCGCTCGACGGTCACGGAGGCGGTGAGTCCCGGAAGTTCCCCTCGGCCATCGATGACGGGAAGACTGGCACGCAGCGTGAACCAGGCGGCCGCGAGGGCTGCGAGCACCAGGATTCCCAGCGAAGCGAGAATTCGAGACAGATGCGCGCGCATCATTGCGCGCGACTTTTCGAATCGACACCCTGACGATCACATCCATGCTGCCGGGCGTCGGCGAGCATTATCCGATCGATGGTTTTGAGAAGCGCTGGCAGGCTAGGCGATCCATATTGCGATATGTCAAGCATCGATGTTCTCCCTGATGATCGCCCCCTGCCACGTTCCGGCCGCGCGCGCGGCACTGATTCGCATTCACGCATCTTAGTGCACGATTGCACGCGCGGGACAACTCGGTGACAATCCTTTCACAAGAACCGGGGTTCGGGGAGATCGCACGCATGAAGAAAACCTATACTTTGTATGGCCGGCCCGGTTCAGGCTCGGTCGCCGTTCAAGTCGCGCTGGAGGAGTCGGCGGCTCCCTACGAACGCGTGTGGGTGGGGCGCGAAGCGGCGGATGTGGAGCGCTTCCGCAAGATCAATCCCACCGGCAAGGTACCTGCGCTGGAATTGCCGGACGGAACGATCATGTTCGAATCCGCGGCGATGCTCATCCACTTGGGGCTGCAGAGTCCGGAGGCAAAGCTCGCGCCTCCACCCGCTACACCTCGCCACGCGATCTTCCTGCAATGGATGAGCTACATGTCGGCGAATGTCTATGAGGCGGCGCTACGCTTCTTCTATTCGCCGCGTTACTCGGTGCGCGGAGAGGCGGACGCGGCCGCGATACGCGAACGGGCTGCGAGCGACTACGGCTCGTATCTGACGCTCATCGGGCGTGCACTCGATCCGTACGTGCTGGGAGCCGATTACTCGGTCGCGGATGCCTATCTATACATGCTCGCCTCCTGGTTTCCGGAGAAGGAGAGCCTGTTCGCGCGGGAACCCGCGCTCGGAGCCCACACGGCGAAGGTGTCGATCAGGCCCGCGGTAGTCAAGGTCGAGGCCGATCACGCCGAGAGCGGATAGACACGCGCCTTGCG
>CAWCIE010000013.1:0-291081 GCA_963795475.1 uncultured Gammaproteobacteria bacterium | reverse complement strand
CGGGTGCTGCGCTCATGGAGTCACCATGGCGCGCGCTCGATGGGCGGCCTGCCGGCACTTCGCCTGACAATACTTGGCGCCCGCGCGAGCGCTGAATTCGCCGTCGCAATTGAGGCAGCGCGTTACGGATATGGTGCTCGTAACCTGTAACGATTCCGATATGAGAAAACTGACGCTTGAATCTTCGGACAAGTGGGCCGAAGTAGAAGAGCGCCTGTCCCTGAAGTGGTGAGCCGGGCGAGCCGTCAGGGGTATAGAAACGCACTCGCTTGTCCGGATAGCAGATAGCGGCTGATGCTCGTGCTGCTTGCTGGAACCAGCGGGTCTCGGTGGCGTTGTTCACGAGCAGCATGGCGGCAGTGACAGCGCCCGCCTCGTACTCGTTCACCAGCCGCGCCACGAAGTCTTTGACGAGCCTGGCGCTGTAAGGGGGGTTGAGCCATACCCTTCCGCTCCAGGGGTGCTGTAGTCCGTTCCTCCTGCGCCGTGTAGATGCGCGCGGCTTGGACCACGCGGTTCGCGAGTTCACAAGAAGCGGGATCGAGGTCGACCGCGCCGAGCACACGGCGCGCGGCCTCCACGTACTGCGCCGGTGAATACCACTCGGGGTTGCCCGTTGCGGTGAGCGATGTGTGGGCGGTCAGGCTCCGCGAAGCGGGCTGCTGCTGGAACATGTCCAATGACGAAGCGTGCAAAATTACCGCACTCATGCCGCACGCTCGCGATCCATACCAAGCGCCTGGGCGGCTGCTCGGACTGCCGCGCGGAAATCACCCGAGTGATCGAGGAGCCGAAAGACATCGAAGGCGTCGAGCGCATGCTCCCCGTGGAGCGTATCGCCCGCGTGATGGCAAAACACCTTGCGCTTCGAGCAAGACGATCCCAGCCGCGTGGGTGCTGTCGGGTGAAATGAAACGCTTGTCTTTTCGCTTGTAGCCGTGAGCCTCAAGGATTGCCGCGGCGTCATGTGCTTGGTTGAAGGCATCAATTACCGATTCGCGGCGCCCTTCTGCATCCCGGCGTTGGGATGCAGTCGATATGCGCGCTGGAGGTGCATCCGGCGGTGGCGTCCACCAGGGACAAAGCGCGCGTATCTCGCGATTCGTCGTCTCCCAGTCCAACCAGAGCTCGAGCAATCGCGCCGGTAGTGGCGGAAACCCGTTTCGCGGCGGATTTTCCAGCGGTAAGGGAGTCCCGGTTACAGCGTGTCGAGTCGGCGGCAAGGTGTCTGCGAGATTGCCGGCGCGAAGTTCGAACAACACGAAATTGCCGGGTGCTCCCTGCTTGGACCATGTCGCTGAGCGGTGCTTGATCTCGGCGGCAGGCGCCTTGAACATGAGCCGAAAGTGCCGTCCGACAATAGCCGGGGTCGATTCCCGCAGCTGCTCAAGGTCTATCCCGAAGTGCCCCAGGACGCGCGGCGAATATTGCTCATCATCGATATCGAGACTGACGAGACCGGAGGGACCGAGAAGCGCGGCCATCCCGTGATCGGGATTCACCAACCAGTAACCGAATGCGCGCTTAGGGTCGGTGATCGCATTGTCCGGTAGGTTCCAGCCCGCATGCCGCGGGCCTTTGCCGCCTGGTGCCGTCCAAGTCAACGCGATACCGATCTCGCAATACCTGGACGCCCAGCGCGCCGTTGTCGGTGACGCGCTCATCGCGACTTCTCCGCTAGGAACTGGGCGGTGCTATCGATTTTCGACCAGAGCCCGCGTACGAGATTCAATACGTCGGCGATATCCTGCAGGGTGTAGCTACCCGCCCCATGGGCATCGGTGCTCGATAGTTCGATAGCACCGCCGTCAAGTGCATCGAATATCTCGTCGGCATCGATGTCCGGGCATGTACTAACTTCTTCGGCAATGAGTCCTGCAAGGCTGATCAGCCGATCATCGTAGCTGCCGACTTTGCTATAGAGCGTCGTCGAGCCGATCCATATTTTGTCGCTGTCGGTCGGATCTGGCGTCCGGTGAATCTCAGGAGTCGCGATGTGACCTAGATGTCGTGCAATGACTGCATGAGCTGCCTCGTGAATGGCGGCATTCCTTAGTTCGATGGCGCTTACTTCCGCGTCCGCCAGCGGGATAAAGTCGTCTTGTCGATATATCGAGGGCACCGTCATGTGCGCCTCGCGGATGTGCCTTGATCCCCGTTACCGCCAACTGGCGGTAACGGGGAATCACCTTGTTTTAAGGCATTTAGTTGACGTTTCTTTGCACGCGCGATCGCCGGCATGGCGCGAATGAGTTCCTCGGCCTGCGCGAGGTCAATGCGCCCGGCGGACCATGCCCGCTGAATCCCGGCTCGCACCGCCTCAATAAAGCGCTCGCGCAACTCAGAGGGAGATGCGTTGTCGATCTCGACTACCGCGACAATCCGCGCTATTCTTTTGCTGTTCCCGTTCCTGCCGCTGTCCGAGGTCGCCACCTCGGCTGCGGCGCTTTGCGTGCGCATTTAGGCGGCTGTTGCCTCTGCGAGCGCCTTTCCTTGCGTGCGCTGCGCCACTAGCTGCTTGACCAGGGCGCGCAGTTGATCTTGCGAAGCGCCAGCGATCTCCGCTCTGTTGAGGGCGTCGATTTCGTGCGACGGCCACGCGGAGATCTTTTCTCCCAAGCGCACGGGCGGCGTCATCGTGCCGCGCTTGATGTCGATGTAAAGCTGGGGGCGGCTGCGTCCGCGTCGGGAGACCACGGTTTCCATTCGCAGCAGGCTGATTGTCTCGGTCATGTCGTCTACCTCCATCTAACTGGAGACGACGTTAGCCGAGACTGCGGAGCACGACTTCTGAGTTTAGAATGTCCGCTTTTTTAGCGACCGTTCAGGTAGCGCCGAACTGTGCGCGGATCGCGATCAATCATCTTGCCGATCTCCACTTCCGTGTGGCCCTTCCCGCGCAGCTCGATTGCCTGCTGGCGCTTCGTGACCTTGCCTTTGCTGCGCGCCGTTCGACCCGCATGGCCCCTCCAAGGCTTTACCGCGCGACTGCCGCCGCCGGGCCTTTCCAGGTCCTTGGGATCGCGCGCCGCGCGCGCTCTCGTCGCTAAGTCCGACGCCATGGTGCGCATCGGGCCCATCTGAAAGTCCCTTTCCCTTCTTTCTTGGATCTTGCGCATGTGCTCCACAAAGGCAGGATCTGCTGTATCGACGGGCGGATCGCTCCCCTTGCGCATTGCGCCGAAACTGTGCTCAAGCCTTTTTCGCAGTTCGCTCTGTTTACGCACGAAGCTTTTTTTGGTGATGACGGGACGGCCGGCCGCTTGCGCGAGGCGGCGATTCATTTCGACGATGCGCAGCGCATAGGCGACCGGGTTCTCGCCGTCCCTCTGCAGGATCTCGACGTCCTCATAGGCTTCGCCAGCGTCTTTCGCTTCACTGGATCACAGCATCTTCGCGAGCAGCGCGTTTTCGTCCGGCTATGGAGACTACGTCGGCTTGCTTGCCGCTCTTGAGCGTGGTCAGATGTCGCGCCCACTTTTCAAGCGCCTGCTTTTTTTCAAGCGTGTAGTCGTGGTGATTGTAATGGCGGTTTTGGACGCCCCCGAGGCCGTGACTCTGCAGCTGCGCCCTTACGTCGCTGCTGGTTTTGAGCCCGCCAGTTGCGTCTCCACCGTCCTGCGTACATCGCGCAACTGGAAGGCTTCGCGCGCTTCCTTCTCTTTCACCATTTCGGTGGATATCTCCGTCACGAGCACGCTGATGGTCTCGATGCGCATCTGCGTTGTCTCATCTCCAGAAAACAGCGGCTCGCCTTCGCTGAGGCCCTCGATGCGACGGGTGAGGATGGCAAGAGCATCCTTGGTGAGCGGCACTACATGCTCACGTGGCTCCTTGCGTCGACCCTTCCCGTCAAGCAGCGTTATGGTTGCACTGCTCAAATCGACATCGGCCGGCCGGGCGCGGAGTAGCTGGGTTGGCCGTTGGCCGCCAAGCAGGATGCATAGCCGCAGCACGTCTTTCTTCGTGCCCTCGGGTAAGGCATCTACCCGCTTGGCGAACGCGGCTAACTCGGTCGCGTTCAACGTGACCTTGCGTGCGCGATTGAATTTCGCTAGCGCGTTGATGCTTGCCAGAGGGTTCAGCTGAACGCCGAAGGCGCGCATGCTCTGGGGCGCGGAGGGATCGGTCTGCGAACTGATGGCGAGGGAATATGCGGCCCGTAGATAACTGCGAAGCTTCGCTGCCGTGCGTCCTTTGACCTTGGCTTTTTTATCGCTGGGTTCGGTCAACTTGGAGATCAGGACCACGAATTGATTGATGGTGATCTCCGCCGCCTTGAGGCTGCCAAGCTCGGGGGCGGCTTTGTACACGTGCTTCTCGAAAATCGTTCGCACGTCGCGCGCGGATTGCTTCCCATTGCGCTCAAGGTGGCCCACGTAGGCGTCGAGCAGCTGTCGCAGTGTCGAGCGTTGCGCAGCCTCCTGCGCTCGTCTGGCAGCCTCCTCGGCGGCCTTGCGGGTTCGCTCCTCTGCCTCGCGCTCGCGCTCGAAATGGCCGTGAAGGTCCATGGTGCCGGCGCGGTACAGCGCGGAGAGCACTGCCGCGCGGTCCCGAGCTTTAGGAAGCGCGAGGCCCCGAGTGCCGTTGGCATCGTATGGGCCGAGCGGGAAAAACCTCTTGCTACCGTCCGGGTAGTCTTGCGGAGGGCGGCGAAAATACTGGAAAAGCAACGCGACGCCATCACGTGTCACACGAGCGACGAGCCGGCCGCCGCCGCGCGGGCCGCCATCGGAAATCCACTTGTCTTTGCCGCGCCAGGGAGCGCGGAGAGTGTTCGTCGTGAGCTGTGCCATGGTCCGCCTCTCCTTTCGGGACTGACGGGACTTTCGTTCCGTTAGTCGTTTTTTACCCGTTGCAGTTACGTTGCAGTAGTGTACTAGCTGACGCTAGTTTGTGCTAGATGCAAATAGACGGTGAAAACAGGTATTTCAGCTACTTACGGAGAGCGACGAGACGTGACTAAATGGAGTTAGACGATTCTTACCGGACTGTTAATCCGTTGGTCGGCGGTTCGAATCCGTCCCGGGGAGCCAGTGAAATCAATTATTTACGATTCTTTTCTTCCAACTTACTGCGCTGTATTCGCGTAGGCATCTGACCGTCGTTTGCCATTCCGATTCCGAACTGCGGGACGGGTTCGATTAAGCTCTGCGGTACGGAAGGGTCGCGGACGCAGCTGCTCGATTCCAGCGAAGCATTGTTGGGGGTATCGCCCTGCCGCGAGTAGCTATACCCGCACCGCCGATACCTCACTTAAATCCCGCGCGGCTCATTGCCTTGAGCAGGCGATACGTGAACTCCACCCCCTCATAAAAGCTCGCAACACCAATGCGCTCATCGTCCGCATGTGCTCGGTCGTCATCCAAGTCGTAAAAGATTGAGCAGAGACCGTAGGTGGGAATGCCGGCCGCCCTCGTATAGACGGAGTCGGAGGCTCCAATGTTCAACGCGGGCACAACCAGAACCCCGGGCCACATGGAATGCACCACCGCTTCGATATGCGACAGGAGCTGCGGACGCAGCGGCGACTCGGGATTCTCCTGCCCGGGTTCGGTCGTGGTAACCGACACCGCAGGGTCCGCCACGGCTCGAACGAGGCTGGCTTTGACGAATTCAGGAGTGTCCTGAGGGAGTACGCGGCACTGTATCGTGGCCTCGGCGTCGTCGGCGAGCGCGTTCTCCACCGTGCCAGCCTTGAGCATCGTGGCGACGCAGGTGGTGCGCAGATGCGCGTTACGTTCCGGATTGGCGGTCAGGCGCTCCGCCGCAACTATGTCTGGCACGGGATTCGATGCGGCGATCATGTCGGCGCGCGTCTGGCCGGTCTCGGTGCCGGCGGTACGGGCGAAGAATGCGCGAGTGGTGGCGTCGAACTCGATCGGGAATCTGAACGTCGCGAGGCGCGTCAACGCGGCCGCCAGCTTGTAGATGGCGTTATCCGGTTGTGGAATGGCGGTGTGCCCGCTTTTGCCCACCGCTCGCAACTGATACGTGATGTAGCGCTTGGTGCTCGTTTGAATGCCATAAAACACCCGTTTGCCGGCGCGCAAGCCGGCGGCACCCTCGTCGGGATTGATGGCCACACCTGCTTTCAGCAGGTCGGGATGGACGCGCAGCAGCCAATCTACGCCATCGGCGGTACCCGCTTCCTCGTCGGCTGTGAACGCGACGATGATGTCGCGGTCCGGGTGAGTACGCTCCCTCTTAAGGCGCACGAGAGCGCTCAGGATGGCCGTGTCCTCGCCCTTCAAATCCAACACGCCCCTGCCGTAGAAGAAGCCATCCTTTTCCGTCAGACGGAAGGGCTCCACGGACCAGGTAGTGCGCGGTGCTTCGACGACGTTGAGGTGCCCGATGACGAGAAGCGGCGCGGCCCGACCTGCGCCGCGCAGGCGTACCACCACGTTGGCCCGCGTGGGCTGATCCGCCGGGGCCAGGACCTGCACGTCGCTCGCCGCGAAGCCGGCATCGGTGAGGCGCGCTGCAACTGCCCGCGCGGCAGCCTGCGTCCCGTGCGCCGCCGTGGTGTCGAGGCCGACCAGTTGGGCGAGCACGTCCCGGGCGAAAAGTTGGTCCGCACCCGGCGGCTCGGGGGCCACTTCGGGCGAACGCCCCAGGGCGCGGGCAGCAGCGACACTGGCGAGAAGAAGAGCTGCGAAGCACCTCCGTCGGCTCATGACGCGATTGATCCAGATCACAAAAGCCCGAGCGCTCCCGCGACCAGCCGATGAAACTGGTGCGTCGCGCGCTCAGTCACTTCACCGTCGCCGTCGTCGATGAACCGCCCCGAGCTGTAACCGCGCGAGTGCAGGCCGCGCTGCACCGATTCGACCAGTGCCACGTCTTCCTCTGTCAGAGGGCCGTTGCGATACTGCTCGCGCTTCGCATCGACCGAATCGCCCGGAATGCCGAAGCGCTGGCCCCATTGCAGCGTTCTGCCCACGCCCAGGGGAAAGAAAGAGAACACCGACAGCTCGGCGGATCCGGGGAGCACGTTGAACGTGGTGGTCGGCCACAGCCACCACCACAGAGTCCGGGTATTCGCCGCATTCGGCAGAACCGGATAGGCGGCATTGTCGGGCCGTCCGAGTTCAGCCTTATGGCTCATCCAGAACGGATGCACATCGACGCGAAAACTTCCGAGATCCATAAGACTCGCGAGCGCCGGATGCGCATTGCGGCAGTGGTAGCATTCGAGATAGTTGTCCACGGCGACTTTCCAGTTGGCCTGAATCTCGGCCGACGCGAACCCCGGCGCGACGGTCAGGCGGTCGAAAGAGGGTACTTCGGCCTCGAGATCCGCCTCGAGATCCGCCGCCTGATCGCGCAGAGGAATCGCCGCGGGATCCAGATTGAAGAAAATCAACCTCTTGGCGAACACCTCGATGCGTACCGGCTTGAGATTGAAGGCGGCGTTGTCGAAGCTCTGGAGGGAGGCGGTGCCCCGCGCTCCGCCAAACCGGCCGTCGATTCCGTAGGTCCACGCATGATAAGGACACGTGATCCTGTGTACGTGCCCCCGACCCCGTAACAGCTCGTGCGCGCGATGTTGGCAGACATTGTAGAAGCCGCGAAGCTCGCCGTCCTGTCCACGGATGATGATGATGCTCTGATCGACGATGCTCGCGGTCAGGTAATCCCCGGCTTTGAGGAGCTCCTGAGTCGTGCCGGCATAGTGCCAGCTGCGAAAATGAATCGCTTCCCGCTCGCGCTCGAAGACCGCTTGATCGGTGAACGCCCAACCCGGCAGCGTTCGGGACGAGTCCGCCCGCGCGGAGATGTCGAGATTCGGGGCGCGGACTTCTGATTCCTTGGCCATAGATCCTCCGTTACGCCATCAACAGCCGGCGCGAAGCCGCTGTTCTATCTGACAGAATGTCGTTCTGTTGTATTCTCATAAAAAATTGTAACTGAATCGCAGTCCGAGCGTACGCGGGCGATTGACCGTCACCGCCTTCACGAACTGGCCGTAGTTCGAGAACAGGTCAGCGCGAGTGTCGGTGAGATTTTGCCCGTAAAGCTGCGTGGACCAGGCGTTCTTCGACACGCCGATTGAGGCATCCAGCGTCGAGAACGCCGCCTGATCGTAGGCGATCGAATTGCCCTGCAGATCGGTGGTCAACCGGTCAGTCGTGGCATAGGAATGGCCTTGATGCGTGCCGGCGATCTGCCAGAACGCGTGGTACGTATCGAGCTCGAATTCATAGCGCACTCGAAGATTCGACTGCACGGGCGGGGATTGGGCTAGCGGGCTGCCCGGCTCTCCATAAGGATTCGCAATGGTAAGTGGCTGCCCATCCTTTTGCGTCAGCGTGGGCTCGTTGGTCAGGCGGCTGTTGTTCCAGGCACCGGAGCCGACGACCGACAGCTCGTGCGTCACCCGGGCCACAAATGACAGCTCGAGGCCCTTGACCCTATAGTCGGGGCCATTGGTGGTGAACACCTGATTGCCGGTGATCCCGGGATCGAAGATGGTGATCTGCGCGTTCTTCCAATCCTCGATGTAGTACGCCCCATCGACTTCGAGGCGGTGATCGAACCACTCTGTCTTCCAGCCGAGCTCATTGTTGATCAGCGTATCCGGCTGATAGGTGAGTGGGGGCGTGAATATTCCGTAGAGCGGCGACGTTGGGGCAATCTGCGAGGAGGAGCGGTTGAAGCCGCCCGGACGAAAGCCCTGCGACCAGGTGTAGTAGACAAGCGCATCGGGGGTGATGTGCCAGCTCAAGTTGACGCGGCTCTTGAAGCCGGACGTCGTATCCTTGAGGTTCTCGGCCGTGAGATTGGTGAGATTGGAAACGTTGACGCAGGGATTCGGCACCGGATCGACGGCATACGCCCCGCCCGGGCGGCAGCCAAAGCTGCCGACCGTCGCGCCGCCTTCCCAGTTGTTGAAGCGATAGTAGCGGGTGCCCGCCGTAAAGGTCAGCTGGCGCGGAATGAGGTCGAAGTCAAAAGAGCCGAAAGCGGCGCGCTGCTGATAGCCGCGAGCGAGATCATCGATATACGCCGTATTGGCGTTACGCACGCTCGGGTCGCTGACCACGGCGCCGGTTGGCGGGGCGATCGGATAGAAGCCGGAGCCCGGGCTCTTGTACTCGAATTCGGTATCCTCGACGATCTTGTACTGCTCCCAGAACAGACCGCCGATGGCGCGCAGACGCCAATCATCCGGCGTGCTGAGTCGAAGTTCGTGACTTTGATGGCTGGCGCTTTCCGTGTCCCGCCAGGTGGCGCTCGGCGAGAAGCATTGAGGAACCGGCGCATTCGACGTCCCTCCCCCGCTGCATTGATAGTAATCGGCGTACACGCCGCGAGCGTAGTTGGTGTAGTCCTGAACCTGATCCACGTGCCGCACCAGATATCCGCCAGTGTAGACCAGCTTGAGCGGTCCCAGCCGACCGTCCACTGTCAAGGCGGTGTTTTCGAACCGATCCTTGTCGTAGGACGGGTTATACAGCTGCACCGAGAGGTCCGGCAGCGGCTGCAACGAGGAATTTTGCGGGGTCTCGTAAAACACACCTTCTGCGTCCATATTCTGGTAGGACTGCGCGAGCAGGACGTTCCAATCGTCATTGATCTTCCACAACGCAGAGGCGCGGATTCCCGTGTAGGTCACCGGATTGATGGCGTTCCTCACCAGCGCATTGTTGTTGAGCGAGGGGCTGTTCGGCGGCACCACGCCGCCGAAGTAATCGATGATGCCCCGGTCGGTGGGCGCCCGGGTGAAGGTGCCGGGGATGTTATTGATGTACCCGCCGCGGGCATCGTCGTAGATGACCGCACGCACCGCCAACGTATCGGCAATCAGAGGCACGTTGATGGTGGCATCACCATAGGAGCTGGGATCGCCGTGCGCGGTCACCTCGTATCCCGCATTGACGTTGCCCTGCGTCACGTCCAGCTTGGGCTTGTTCGTGATGTACCGGACGACCCCCGCTTGCGCGCCGGCACCGAACAAGGTGCCTTGTGGTCCCTCGAGGACCTCGATGCGCTCCAAGTCCGCTGCGTAAAGATCCAAATTCCGGCCCGGCAGTTGCCCGGGCTGATCGTCCAAATAGATGGCGACGTTCGGAAACGAGGTCAAGGCGCCGGCGCTCTGATTGCTGCTGCTGGTGGTGCCGAGGCCCCGCATGTAGATGTTGCCCTGCCCCGGGCCGTTGGTCGCGATCGTCACATTGGGCAGGTACTTGACGAAGTCGTCGAAGGTGGTGGCATTCAACTGAGTGAGCGTGTCGGAGGTAAGCGCCTGAATGGTGATGGGCACGTCCTGGAGATTCTCGGAACGGCGCTGCGCCGTGACCGTGATTTCCTGAATCTCCCCTCCCGATGACGCCGCTGCGGAGCCGGCGGCGGTATCAGCCAGCGCCGTCCCGCTCGAGGTGCTTCCCAGTATCGCCGCAATCGAATAATAAAGTTTCGGGTTTGAATTCATGGGCTCCCTCTTGCGTTGTATGGGATCAACCGCTCACCGCGCTCTTCAGAGCGTCCGAAAAAATCGCGAGTGTCTTGTCGAGAACGGGGTCCGTGTGCGCCACCGACAGGTACATTTTGGCGCCCAGGTTGGTGATGACGCCGCGCCGGAGGAGTTCCCGGCCGAGGCGCTCCTTCAGCGCAGCATTCTCAGTCCGTGCCGACCGGTAGTCGTGAATGGCGTGCTCGGTGAAATAGACATTGAGCATCGAGGCGATACCGAGAATCTGGGCGGGGATTTTCATCTCCCGGCAAAGCGCGGCGATTCCCACCCGAAGCCGGGTGCCGGCGGCGTCGAGCTGTGCATACGTCCCCGGCCGCTCGAGCTCCGCAAGGGTCGCGAGACCTGCGGCGGCCGCGACTGGATTGCCGTTCAGGGTACCGCTCACGTACACGTAATGCGGTCCGCGCTTGCGCGGATTCGCGAGCTCGAGCAGCTCGCGACGGCCGGCGATGGCAGCCAGCGGAAAACCGCCGCCGATGATCTTGCCGAAGCAGATCAAATCCGGCGTGACCTTATACAGCGCGCGGCTGCCGCCATAGGCCACGCGAAAACCGGTGACCACCTCGTCGAATACCAGCACGATGCCGAGCCGCTCGGTGACCTCGCGCAGCCCGGCGAGGAACCCCGGACGCGGTTCGATCAGTCGGCATCCCGGCTCGACAATGACGGCCGCCACCTCGCCGCGGTGCTTCTCCAGGAGCTGCACGGTCGTGGCGAGATCGTTGAACGGCGCAATCAGCACTTCTTGGCGCAATGCCGCTGGAATTCCGGCGCTGTCCGGCAGCGCCGTCGGGAACTCCGCCGGGGACTGCGGGGTGGTGCCCATCATCACGTAGTCGTGATGGCCGTGGTAAGCGCCCTCGAATTTCAAGATCTTGTCCCGGCCGGTGGCGGCGCGCGCGAGGCGCAGCGCGAAGTAGGTCGCCTCGGACCCGGAGCTCGTGAACTTCAGCGAATCCGCCCAGCCGGTCGCGGCCACGATTTTCTCGGCGAGCCGGATCGCCGTGTCGTTGATGGTGTAGAACTGCGATCCGGAATCGAGCTGAGCGCGCACCGCTTCGACAACCGCGCGATGGGCGTGGCCGAGGATCATGGGGCCTGAGCCGAGGATGTAATCGACATAGGAGCGCCCGTCTGCGTCGTAGAGTTCCGCACCGTCGCCGCGGGTCATGACGATCTCCTGACCCGACGGCAAGGCAAAGGCGCCGAGCGCGCCGCCCGGAAACACCTTGTGCGCCCGCCCCACCCAGTTTTCGTTGCTATCTTCCATTTAGCCTCGCATGCGGGCGCCCGAGGGGTCGATCGGTGCCTTGAAATGGACGGTGACGCGATGGCGGCGGTCCGCGACCTCGATCTCGAAGGAACTCGCCGCGATGCCTGCCGAGTCCACGGCTCCGTGATTGACCCAGCCGAGCGCGACGGCGCGGCCAAGGCTGTGGCCGAAGCTCGCGGATGTGACCGACCCGCATCTCACGCCGTCCCGGTAGATGGGCTCGTGGTGGTGTGGAAATGCCTCCGGCGAATCGAACACGAAGCTCAAGCAGCGGCGCGTCACTCCCTGCTCGCGCTGGCGCAGCGCCGCCGTCCTGCCGATGAAATCCGCATCCTTTCCGAGAGCCACGGCGAAGCCGATTCCCGACTCGAGCGGCGTAACCGTCGGACCGATGTCGTGACCCCAGGATCTGAAACCGCGCTCGATGCGCAGCGAGCTCATCGCATTGACGCCCGCGAGTCGCAAACCGTGGGCGGCTCCTTCGCGTGCAAGCGCCTCGAAGACCGCGGCGGCAAACTCCGACGGCACGTACAGCTCCCAGCCGAGCTCGCCCGTGTAGGAGACACGAACCGCAATCGCCAAGGCATAGCCGATCTCGATGGTTCGCGCGGTTTGAAACGGAAATGCGGCAGCCGAAAAATCGGCGCTGCTGAGCGCCGAGAGCAGTTCCCGCGAGCGCGGCCCGCAGATGCCAATCACGGCATACGCCGAGGTGACATCCGTCAGACAGAGGTGTTCCTCACGCCGAAAGTGGCTGCGCAGCCAATGGCTGTCTCGGGTCCCCTGCTGGCTGCCCGTGACCAGCAGAAACGATTCCTCGCCGAGGCGCGTCAGCGTCAAGTCGCTCTCGATACCGCCGGCCTCGTTGAGGAGCGGCGTGTAGATCACGCTGTGCACCGGCCGCGCCATATCATTCGCGCACAGGCGCTGCAGGAAGGCCTCGCTGTCCCGCCCCTGCAGCAACAGCTTTGAGAACGGCGTCTGGTCGAACAGGGCGACGGCGTTCCGGGCGGCGAGGTGCTCCTCGCGCCATAGATCAAACCAACTTTGTGGGCCGTACGATGGCGTCGGCGCCGGGGGTTCACCAACGGCGAACCAGGCGGGACGCTCCCAGCCGGCGCGCTGTGTGAATTGCGCGCCACGTTCCTCGAGCGCGGCGTGCAGCGGCGTGCGCCGTACCCCGCGCAGCGTGTCGTAGTCCTGTCCTGGCCACGGAATCTCGAAGTGCTTCGCGAGCACTTCCGGGATGCGCTCGGACAGACCCTTGAGGGTATTGTCCGCTGGCGCATAGCGGCGCACGTCGACCGCCCACGCATCGATCGGCGGCCTTCCCTGGGTGATCCATTCGCTCAACATCCAGCCGACACCGCCGCCGTACACGACGCCGCTCGAATTCATCCCCGCGGCGACATAGAGACCGCGCACCTCGGGCGATTCGCCGACCAACGGCGCCCCGTCGAGCGTGAAGCTTTCCGGGCCATTGATGAAGCTGCGCACGCCGGCGCTGCCCAAGACCGGGATCCGGTGCACGGCATTGTTCATCATGGGCTCGAAGTGGTCCCAGTCTTCCTCGAACAGCACAAAAGCGCTGTTCTGCGGAAGCCGCTCGAGCGGCAGGGGCTTCGGGTTCGGCTCGAAGCAGCCGACGAGCAGCCCGCCCACGTCTTCGCGGATGTAGAGATATGCATCGCTGTCGCGCACCGCCGGCAACGTCGAGGTGACACCGGGAATCGAGTCGGTGAGCAGGTACAGGTGCTCGCACGCATAGAGCGGCGCGGCGGCTCCGGCCATCGCCGCGACTTGACGGCTCCACAGGCCCGAGCTGATCACCGCCTTCTCGCAGCGGATGGTGCCTTGCTCAGTCTTGACGCCCTTGAGCGCGCCGTTCGCGATGTCGAAGCCGAGCACCGGCATGTTCTCGATGATGCGGGCGCCGGATCCGCGCGCGCCCTTGAGGAGCGCCTGACACGTGTCGGTCGGATTGGTCTGCCCCGACTGAGGAGACCAGAGTGCTCCATGCAGGTCGGCGGTGTTCAGCAACGGCCATTTCTCCCCCACTTCCGAGGGACCGATCATCTGCACGTCGAGATCGAAGGAGCGCGCCGCCGATACCGAATGACGCAGGCTCTCGAGGCGTTCCCGGGACGAGGCCAGGGTCAGATGCCCGTTCTGCCGCCATCCGGTCGCCTGGCCCGTCTCGCGCTCGAGCGAGGCATAGAGGCCCGCGCTATAGCGCGCCAGTGCGGCAAGAGTCGGCGAACCGCGCAGCACCGTCACCAGCGCCGCACTGTGCCACGTGGTGCCGCTGCCGATCTGGTGCTTTTCCAGGAGCAGGATATTTTTGCAGCCGGCTTTCGCGAGGTGATACACGAGACTGCATCCCACGATGCCGCCCCCGATCACCACGACATCCGCTTCGCTCGGGAGATCCGCCATTCATTGTCCTCGGATAGAGTCGGGCTGCCAGCCCATCCGGGCCTGCCAGTCCGCGGGAAGTGTATTGAAGCGCTCGAGATGCAAGGCCGAGAGGTCCGCGAACGAACAAGCGCCATCCCTCGCGAGTTCCATGACGGCCCGTCCCGAGGCCGGCGACAGTCCGAAGCCGACGCTCGACATGCTGGCGATGACGATATTGTCCGGGTCCGGCAAGCGGCACAGCACGGGGCGGCCGTCGGGGGTGTTCTCGACGATTCCGGCCCAGCTGCGTATGACGCGGGCATGGGCTGCACCGGGGAAGAGCTGCGCCAGACGTTTCGCGAGACTTCGCATGACGAAGGTGGACTCACGGCGCGGCGTCTCCGCATCAGCCGGCGACAACCACTCATGCGGTCCTCCGCCATAGGCCAGGTTGCCGCGCAGAGTCTGGCGACCGTAGATGCCATTGCCATCCACACCGCCGTAGCGCAGCAGCGGCAGCGGCTCGGTGATGATCATTTCCACCCGGGCGCTCGCGAGCGGCACCGTCACGTCGACCATCGCAGCCAGCTGCGCGGTCTGCGGACCGGCCGCCAGCACCAACACGTCGCAGTCATAGCGGCCGCGATCGGTCATGACGCCCGTGACCCGGCCGGCGTGCCGGCAGATGCCGGTGACGGTGGTATGTTGCTGCAGCCGGCCGCCGCAATCCTGCATCGCCCAGGCAAACGCCTGCACGGTACGCTGGGGATTGGCGTGTCCTCCGTAGTAGCACATCACGCCGCCGATCGCGGCATCAGTGACAAACGGCACGAGTTCCTTGAGCTGGCGCTGATCGAGCGGCGCCCAGGTGGAGCCCTGGCGCTCCGCGAGCGCGATGATGCGCATGTAATGCGCCATTTGCGCCTCGTTCAGCGCAACACGCAATCGATGCGCCTGATATTCGGTGGGGTAGCCGAGCAGCGAATCCATCTCCGGCCACAGGCGCTGCTCTTCTTGGAATAGCGGACTGAACGGATGTGCGGTGCTACCCCCGTTGCGACCGGAAGCTTCCCAGCCGACCACACCTTTCTCGAGGACGAGCACGTCGACACCGGAGCGCGCGAGCCACCAACCGGCGCTCAAACCGGTGACGCCGCCACCCACGATGATCACCGACGAGCCCCGGGTACGTACCGGCTCGGCGGAGACGGCGCCGTTCATTCGCTATCACCGATGACGGGCGCCTGTCCGGGAGCCGCGAACGGCACCGGCTTGGCTTCCCAGTGAGGCAACCACTGCGTGGCGATGTTGAACCAGGCGACCCAATGATCGCGCAGCGCCGCGCTTTCCTCCTCGGCCGCCAGCACTTTCAGGGGGAGCGGCCTGACCGGCGGCCGATGGCGGGCGAGCGGCACGGTGCCGGGCTTGCTGGTGGCGGCGGCCTCCAGCAGCATCTGGACCTGCTCCCGACAACGGCGGCCCTGACACGGACCCATCCCCGCACGCGTCAGGCGCTTCACCTGATCTTGATTCAGCGGACCGTCGGCCGCGAGCGCCTGCAGATTGCGCCCGCCGGGAGCCGCGTCGGGAACCATTGCGCGAAGATAGCGCGGCGGCTTGAGATCGATCAGCTCGCGCCGCGTCACTTCCTCGCACTGACAGACGCACACATCGAGCCCGCTGGCGGCGATCTGTGCTTGCATCCAGACTCGGGCGCGCTCGACGCTCCGATCCGCGGCAAAGGGACAATCGATATCGCGCCCGGGACTGGGCACGGCCTGCGCGAAAGCCGTCATGCCGAGTGAGGCGGCCACTGCGCGCGCGGCGCGGCGGCCCTCCTCCTCTGGATCGGCACCGAGCCCGGCGCAATCCCCTATCGCGTAGACATTGCGGGTAGACGTCAGCGTCTCGCTTCCGCGGCTCGGCACCCACCCGCCGCGCAACGGCTCGAACTGCATCCCGCAGCCGAGCGAATCGAGCAGCTCGACGTTCGGAACCGTGCCCACGGCCAGAACGATGGTGTCGCAGTCCAAGACGGTGCGCGGGCCGGCCGCGGGCTTGCCCGTCTCATCGAGGCGGACAATCGCGGCTGATTCGACCTCGACGCTGCCGCGCGCCTCCTCGATGACCCATCCGCCGTAGAACGTGATGCCGAGCTCTTGGAACCGCTGAGCACAGTCATCGTGCCGAGGCGCCTCCTCGGCCTCGACGGCCGCCACCACGGCGATCTCCTTGCCGATCGCTGCCTCGGCGACCGCGAGCGCCAGTGGACCGCTGCCGAGCAGCAGGATCCTCGTTCCGGTGAAAGCGTCGTAGCGCTGCATCAACTGCAGGGCCGCCTGCGCGCCCATGACGCCGGGCTTCTCCCATCCGGGGAACCCAATCGCAAGATCGCGCGCGCCGCTCGCCACAATCAGCCGATCGCAGCTCACGAACCAGGATCGAGCGCCGTCGGCAAGTCCGACCAAATGCGGCACTGTCCCGGGAGAATCCGCGGCGCCGGGAAAAATGCCCCAGACGCACACGCCGAGTTGCACGTCGATGCCGCGCTCATACGCCTCGGCGAGACCGGGACTCGAATCGAGAACGCGCTCCATCAGAGCCGCATTGCCGGCGCCGCGCGCCATGCGCTGACCGAAGTGCAAGGGGACGTCGAGCGCCATGAGGTCGGACGGGACCGGCTGCTCCTCGATCAGCATGGTCGCAACGCCGGATGCGGCAGCCGCGATGGCCGCTGCCACGCCCGCCGGTCCACCGCCGACGACCAGCAACGGTACGTGGGCCGAAGGCGCCGGTCGCTTGGCGGCGTCGAGTCGCGCCGGATCGGCACCGATCATGGTTTCACCTCATCCCACGCGAGCGTGGGCGCCGCAGCTTCGGGCAGCGGTGGTGGGGGGGCTCGCAAACCGAGAGGCGCGCCCTCGAGGCGCAAGGGGAGCTTCGGCAGGTCGGCCATACTCCCGTCCGGCATGCGGGTGGAGGCCATTGCGCCCGCCGCCTGCAGGTGAGGGTCGGTAAACAGGGCCTCCGGCCGCGCCACGAATGCGAACGGTATGGTCGCCCGCTCGCAGCGGCGGGTGATTTCGTGGGCCGTCAACCGTGAAAAAATAGCGGTCAAACTCTTGATGAGATCGGGCCGGGCATCGATGCGCGAGGCATTGGTCGCATAGCGCTCGTCAGCATATAAGAGAGGGCAATCGAATGCCTCGCAAAAGCGCTGCCAGTGAGCATCGCTGGTGATACCGATGAAGATCGATTGGGCATCGGCGGACTCGAAGACCTCGTACACCGCCCATGCGCTGACCCGGGCCGGCATGGGCGAGACCGGCGCCCGGCTGGTCGCAGCGTACGCGAGGTGCTGACCCATCAGGAAGGCGGCGGTTTCGAACAGGCCGCACTCGAGCAAAGCACCGCCGCCGCTCCTATCCCGCTCACGCAGCGCAGCCAAAATGCCAACCGCTCCGAAGACGCCGCCCAAGATGTCCGTGATCGAGGTCCCCGCGCGCAATGGCGTTCCCGGAGGGCCTGTCATGTAGGCGAGGCCGCTCATCATCTGCACGACCTCGTCCAACGCAACGCGCTTGCCGTAGGGCCCCGGCAGGAAGCCCTTGAGCGAGCAGTAGACCAGCCGCGGGTTGAGAGCGCGCATCGCCGCTTCGCCGAGTCCCGCCCGCTCCAGCGCTCCCGGCGCCATGTTTTCGATCAGCACGTCCGCGTCGGCCAACAGCGATTTCGCCTGCAGCAGCCCTTGCGAACTCTTGTAGTCGACGATGAGGCTGCGCTTATTTCGATTGAAAAACGCAAAATAACCCGAGCCGAAACCCTTGAGTCGACGGGTCGGATCGCCGCCCGGCGGCTCTATCTTGAGAAGGTCGGCTCCCAGATCGGCGAGCACCATACCGCAACACGGCCCGAGGATGGTGTGTCCGAACTCCACCACCCGGATCCCGCGCAGCGGCAATCGCTCGAGGTCCGCAGGTGCGCTCACAGCAGCCACCCGCGGCGCCCACCGCCCGATGAAATAGTCATCCCCTCACCGCTGTTAAAGTAGAATGTCATTCTGTTGGATAGAATGTAGTAGCGACTCGCATGGAATGTCAACTGCTTTTGCGCAAATGAGTGAAAGGGCGTCGGCCTGCGGTCCCGCACTTGATCACCCCAGCGGATCGCGTCAAAGTGCGGTGCCTTGTGCGAACGACTTTGCAAAACGGAGTAAGCGGATGAGCAACGATGGCGTCGCGGCGGTCGAACGGGCGCTGGCGATCCTGGCAGCGTTCCAACCAGACGGGGCGCCCCGCAGCTTGCATGATCTGGCGGCCAAGACCGGCATGTACAAGAGCACGATCCTGCGCTTGATCGCCTCGCTCGAGCGCTTCAATTGCGTGCTACGGCTGCCGGACGGCCGCTACCAGCTGGGCCCGAGCTTGTTCCACTGGGGCGACATCTATCGCCGCTCGCTCAAGCTCGAGGATCATGTCGTACCGCTGCTGCATCAGCTCGTGCAGCTCACCGGCGAGAGCGCGTCGTTCTACGCACGTCAGGGCGAGCAGCGGCTGTGTCTGTTCCGCGCGGATTCTCCGAAGTCGGTGCGCGATCACGTGCGCGCCGGAGATCTGCTGCCGCTCGACCGCGGCGCCGCGGGCCGCGTGCTGCGCGAGTACTCCGATGCGCACCCTTCCCACCGGCGCGTGGAGGTCATCTCGACCCTGGGCGAGCGGGACAGCGAAACCGGGGCCGTGGCGGTCGCGGTGTTCGGAGCCACGCAGGAGCTGGCCGGCGCACTGTCGGTGTCCGGGCCCATCGCCCGCTTCAACGAGGACACGGTCGGCGTGATCACCGAGGCGCTGCTCGATGCGGCCCGGCAACTGACGCTGCGCATCGGCGGCGATCCATCCGTCTACCAATCGAGTAGTCCGCCGAGCACGCAAAAGTCCAAGCGATCCGCCCCCCGCAGGCGAGCGGGTTAAGCGATACGCGCTCCCTTTCCGCTAGCCGCCCGCGAATGGGCGCGCCTGTCCACGGTCAGGTCTTGATGCTGAACGGATCCCGCAGAGTATCGGAGTAATCGATCATGACATTCTTGTAGGCCGTGAACTCGTCGAGTGCCGCTTCGCCGCGCTCGCGCCCGAATCCGCTCTGCTTGGTCCCGCCGAAGGGCGATTGGCAGGCGATCGCCCGGTACGTATTGACCCATACCGTGCCGGCCTGAATCGCCTTCGAGACGCGCAACGCTCGCGCCAGATCACGCGTCCATACGCCCGAGGCGAGACCGTAGCGAGTCGCATTGGCGATCTCGACCGCCTGTTGTTCGGAGTCGAAGGGAATGACCGAGAGCACTGGACCGAATACCTCTTCCTGAGCGATGGTCATCGCGTTGTCGACGTCAGCGAAGATCGTGGGTTGGACGAACAGACCCCTGCCCAGCCCAGCACCGGTGGCAGGTCCGCCACCAGCTACCAGGCGGGCACCCTCGGCGCGGGCCGCATCAATCATTGAGAGAATCCGCCGGAACTGCGGCTCGTTCGCCACGGTCCCCATCTCGGTGGCGGCGTCGAGCGGATTGCCGAGCACGATGCTGTTGGCTCGGGAAACCAGGCGGTTCAGCACCTCGGAATAGATGGAGCGGTCCACCAGGAGGCGCGATCCGGCAATGCAGGTCTGACCGGTGGCGGCGAAGATGCCGGCGATGGTGCCCACCACCGCCTTGTCGAGGTCGGCGTCCGCGAAAATGATGTTGGGCGACTTACCTCCCAGCTCGAGAGTCACGGGCACGAGATTTCGCCCGGCATTAGCGGCGATTTCCCGGCCGACGGCGGGACTGCCCGTGAAACTGATGCGATCGACGCCCGAGGCGGTGGTCAGGGTCTTGCCGACGCGGGCGTCGCCGCAGACGACGTTGATCACACCGCGGGGGAACCCGGCCTGCTCCACCAGGCGGCAGAATTCCAACGTCGTGGCGGAAGCATGCTCCGACGGCTTGATGACGACGCAATTGCCCGCCGCGAGAGCCGGCGCCAGCTTGTTGGAGAGCAGATGCATCGGTGAATTCCAGGCCGTGATCAGCACTGCGACGCCGATCGGCTCGCGGGTCGCGTAGTCAAAGACCGTGCCCTGATCGAGCGGTATTACTTTCCCCCAGAGCTTGTCCGCGTATCCGGCGAAGAAGCGGTATTGCCGCCCTGCGAACGCCATCTGATTGCGCGTCTCGCGCACCACCTTGCCGTTGTCCGTGCTTTCCAGAACGCTCATGCGCTCGGCATTCGCCTCCATGAGCTCGCCGAGTCGCGTCAGCAGACGATAGCGCTCGAGGCCATTCGTACCCCGCCAGACCGTTTCGAACGCTCGACGTGCCGCGGCGATGGCGTCCCGCACGTTCTCGTCCGTCGCCTGGGGAATGGTTGCCCAGGGTTCCTGCAGGTAGGGGTTGATTGCGGCAAAGCGCTCGCCGCTTCGACCCTCGATCCACTCGCCATCGACATACAATTGATATTGCGTGCTCATCGGATCCTCTAGATCATTAAGGGGTGCCGGTTTTCCGTGCATAGGCTTGCCGTTGCTCGGCCCAATGCACCGGCAAGCCGGCCTTGCCGAGGGCACCATGAAACTCCGCTTCCGGCAAGAGCCTCTCGACCGTGGCTCGGACCTCGAGGAGAGCCGGCAGGTCGATGCCGGTGTTCAGGCCCATCCCTTCCAGCATGAACACCAGATCCTCGGTGCAGATGTTGCCCGATGCTCCCGGGGCATAGGGACAGCCACCGAGTCCGCCAAGCGAGGCATCGAACACCCTGATGCCGCACTCCAATCCCGCCATGACGTTGGCGAGGCCCAGGCCGCGCGTGTCGTGAAGATGCAAGGCCGAGAGCTTGTCGCCGATTTCGCGTCGGACCGCCATCACGAGGCGGCGAATGTCGCCGGGGCTTGCGTAGCCGACCGTATCAGCGAGCGAAACATCGTCCGCTCCCGCAGCGACCAGCCCGGCCGCGAGCTCGCACACCGTGGATTCGGAAATTCGGCCTTCGAGGGTGCAGCCGAACGCGGTGGACAAGCCGCCGGTGACGTGCGCGTGCCCTCCGTGAGAATCGCGGACCTCGATCAGGCGACCGAATTCGAGCAGCTGCTCCTCCGGGGTTTTGCGCACATTGGCGAGACTATGCCGCCGCGATGCGGACAGTGTGAAACTCAATTTACGCACGCCCGCCGCCAAAGCGTCCGTCGCCCCCCGGGCATTCGGCGTGAGCGCACTGACGGTGAGGCCGGGTATGGCTGCCGCATCGGCGAGCACAGCGGCGTTGTCGGCAAACTGCGGGAAGCGCGTCACAGGCACGAACGAGCATACCTCGATCTCCGAGATGCCCGCGGCAGCCGCGGCTCTAATCCAGGTCTTCTTCGCATCGGTGGCCATGGGAGCGGCAAGGTTTTGCAGGCCATCGCGCGGCCCGACCTCAACGACCTCTATATCGATCTTTTTTGCAGGATGAGTCATCATGGAATAGAATTGCATTCTGTTAGACGAAATTTACACGAACCGACGGGCAGGTCAACTGGTTTCTCCTTGGGGCGCCACCTCGTTGAAACGCGCTCGGATGGCTAGAATGCCGGCTTCAATCTGAGAGAACCTTCATGGCCATGGCGAATCCATCCTTTCGCATCCGCTGGGTCGTCTTCGCCTTCCTGTTCGGTTTCGGCTTTCTCGGTTACGTGCAGCGCACCGGAGTGGCCATCGCCGCGGAGCGCATGGTCCCAGAACTTGGTCTGACGCCGGTCGAATTCGGTTGGCTGCTGAGCGCCTTTTTGATTGGCTATACCGTCTTTCAGCTCCCCGGAGCCATCATCGGTCAGCACCTCGGCGCTCACCGCACGCTTACCGCGATCGGGTTACTCACGGTACTTGCGGCCTCGGCCACCGCGCTCGCCCCGCCCGGCCATGCGAGTATTCTGGTGCTCACGCTCGTGCTGCTTGCCCGCTTCCTGCTTGGCGTGGTGCAGGCTGCTCTCTATCCAGTGGAGAGCGGTGCGCTCGAGAGCTGGTTTCCGATGCGCCGCTGGGGCGTCTGCCAGGGGGTGCTGGTGACCGGTATGTGGCTCGGAGCGGCAGTGACACCACCCCTGGTGGCCTGGCTCATGACCCACTGGGGCTGGCGGCCCGCGCTGGTCGCGACCAGCGTCGCCTCGATCCCGGTCGTCTGGCTCTGGCATCGCTATGGTCGCGACCGGCCGGCGGAGCACCCTGACATCAGCACGGCGGAGCTTGAAGAGCTGCACGGCAATCCGCCTCCCGTGGATTCGCAAGTCGGGCTGAAGCAAGTGTGGAAGCTCCTGCGTAACCGGCATATCGCACTCCTGACGCTGTCTTATCTACTGATGAACTACGTCTTTTACCTCGTCACCTTCTGGTGCTTCCTGTATCTGGTCCAGGAGCGGCACTTCACGCTGCTCGAGGGCGGCGGTCTGGCAAGTCTGCCGTTCCTTGCAGCCGCGCTCGCTGCCGGGGTCGGCGGACAGCTCTGCGACACCCTCAGCGTGCGATATGGGGCGCGCAGCGGTCTACGAACGCTGCCGCTTGCCGCGCTGCCCGCGTCCGCCGTATGCCTCGTGCTCACCGGCAGCGTGGCGAGCGCCTATCTCGCGGTCGCGGCACTCTGTCTCGCATTCGCCTGCACTGAGCTCACCGAAGGACCGTACTGGGCCGCTGCGATGCGCATTGCACCTACGGAGGTGATGGCCTCGACCGCGGTGCTCAATACCGGAGGAAACCTCGGCGGCGTTGTCGCGACCCCGACCATTGCCTTACTATCCGCCGGCCACCACTGGAGCGCGATTTTTGCGCTGGGCGCCGTCCTGTCGGTGCTCGCGGCGCTCCTGTGGCTGTCGATCGATCCTGAGTGTGCCGATGCAGCGCCTGCATCGGCCGGTGCCGGAGAGCCTGTCCATGAACTACGCCCGACCTGAACCCCTCGCCTCCCGGCCCCTGGCCGAAGAGCAGGCTCTCGCCCCCACGGCGGCACCGATCTGCCCCTTTTTAGGCTGGCCTGTCGTCACTGATCCGAGGCTCTGGACAGCCCAGGCGGCCGTGCTCGGCATTCAGCACAGCGAGCCGTACGCCGGCGATCCCCGCCCGAACGATCAGGCGCGTGCCCCCGACGCGGTCCGTCTAGTATCGGCGCAGATCTCCTATGGACCGGAGCAGTGGGATTTCGATTTGAATGCGCCGCTCACCGCGCTAGCACCCACGCCTTGCGTGGATGCCGGCAATATCGCCTGGGTCGACGGAAGCTACGACACCTACGCGGCCGCCGCCAGCGCGCGGCTTCGCGACCTCTGGCGCAGCGGCGCCCAGGTATTCGTGATCGGCGGCGATCATGGCGTGACCATTCCTGTCATCGATGCGTTGGACGCCATCGGCGAGCCCGTGTATGTCGTGCATATCGATGCGCACCTGGACTGGCGTGAAGAGGTCGGCGGCATCACCCGCGGTTACTCGAGCCCTCTGCGCTGGGCGAGCACGCGGCCGTGGATCCTCGGGATGACACAGATTGGCATGCGAGCGACGGGCAGCGCGCGCCGCGGCGAGGTCGAGGCTGCGCGGCGCTATGGCTCGCGCATCTTCACCGCCGGCGAGGTTCACGCTCATGGCCTCGATCCCGTGCTCGCCACCGTGCCTCCGGGCGCGCCCGTATACGTGACGATCGATGCCGATGGGATGGACCCGACCGAGATGCCTGCCGTCATGTCCCCCGCACCCGGCGGATTGCGTTATGACCAGGTGGCGCCGTTCCTGCGCACGCTCGCGCAACGTCATCGCATCGTCGGGCTGGACGTGGTCGAGATCGCCCCCCGCTTCGACAATCCGAACGCCATCACGTGCATCATGGCGGGGCGGCTCATCGTCAATGTCCTGGGGACCTCGTGGGGCCCAGGGGGCTCGTATCACGATCGGCGGACCAAGGCCGGCCGCTAAGCCCTCGCCTCAGACCGACCTCCTGGCTCATTACTCATTCATTGCGCGTTCGATGCGGAATTCGCAATATTCATGTTCGCTTCGGTCGCAGGAAAGCGTAATCGCCGCTCGAACCATGCAAGTGCTGCCCAGCCGATCAAACAAAGCGCCGCGCTCGCCGCCGCCAACAGTGGCACACTCGTACTCACCAATAACCCTGCGGCGAACGGACCCGCGGCCGATCCGAACAGATTGAAGCTTTGAGCGAGAGAAGATAAGCGCCCCGTTGGGTCGGCACGTACGCTGATAATGAAGATCAATCCTGCGATTGCCGCTTGGCCGATCGCTTGGCCGAAAAAACTCGCAAGGAATAGGGATTCGCTGCGGCTTGTGCAGGCGATTAGAAATCCGATCGCATTCGCCGCGAACGCGATGGCGACCGGAACACCGAGATTCACCTTCGTGCTGTAACGTGCGACAAGCATCGGCGCGACGATGCTTGCGGCGGCGGCGGTCGAAAGCGCTGTACTCGTGACTCGCTCGCCTACCCCGATCCGATGCCCGAGAAGCTCCGAGTAAGCCCATATCCCGCTGCCGCATAGAAACACCAGAAACACACCCGAGAGCGGAGCGATCACCGAATAGCTGAGGCGAGGCAGCGCCTGAGGCGCCAACGCAGAGAGCGACTTTCCGGTGTGGGGGTGCGCCAAACCCAATGCAAGGAGACAAACGACCATGCCCAGAGAACACGCAAAAAACATTGGGCTTAGATACGCCAACGGCGACGGCACGAAGGGGAGAAAAAGCAAAGATGCAGCTCCGAACAGTAGCGCCACCCCATAGCCCACGTTATAGACGCGGCCGGGGTTGCCAGCCGCAGCGGCGAGCCCGTTCCCACCGACGCCCGCCAATCCCTGACCTATACCGGCGACTCCGAATGAACCGTAGAAGAGCCCAAGGTGCCCTTTGGCGCACGATGTGATCATGAAGCCGAGAACCGCCAGCAGAACGCCGCCGTAGGCGAGCCGCTCACTGCGAATCTTTGCCATGAACGGCGCTGCGAGCACCATGGTTACGCAGAGGATGAGCTGCTGTACGGTTGCCGCGAGCCCGGCGTCGCTGACTGAAAACCCGTAACGCGTGGTCATCTCTTCGATCTGCAAAGGCACGGTCCAGGCAGAGAAAAAATTCACGCAAAGTGCCGCCGATGCCGCGACCGTAAGGCGCATTTCAGCGTTGGCACCACCACTCGCGCCTTTACGCATGCAACTCATGCTTGCGCGACATCCTCGGCGGCGCCAACTGAAGCAATAGTGGAGGTCAATTCCGGCGGTCCGCGGTTGATTGGTAGAAGCCGAAGCCCCTTCGCATCTGTTTAAAGTCCATCGTGCGGCCGGACTTCCCCGACATCTTTGTAGGACTGGATCATCATGGAATTTCGCATCTCCACAATAGAACTGGATTCTGTTCCACGAAATTCTCACGAATTTGGTGCCACGGTCAATTAGATTTTTCAAAGACATTGGTGTTGACAGCCAATGCACTCTCGCCGGGCGATTAACCTGATGGCGTCAATTCTCGAGACGGAGACCGGCGGGGGTGCGAAGGAAGCGGTCACAGTTGCGCTGACAAGCACAACCGTGAGCAACGGCGAGGGCCACCATCGTCGCTACGGATCAGGATTGCGAGCCAGCTCAAATGGCGGTCCACGGACATCGGACAATGTCCGAAGACAGCCATCTCTCACCGGGGGTATCGCTTGGGGTATCCAAACGACGCCAAACTCAGAGATTCCATAAAATCTCGGCATTTCCTACGTGATTTCGAATCCGTCCCGGGGAGCCAGTAAAATCGGGCACTTACATTACTTTTCTGACAATTTACTGTGCCTTCATCGGCAGGCAAATGGTGAGTGCCGGCGGGCCACCATATGCCGAAGTCGGCGGTGAAGTAGCGGAAAACCCTCTTCCGGCGTACATGGCACCGTGACTGTCTTCACGACCGGCTCAATCGAGACTGACTTCATTGCCATATCGCGACGCTTCCTTTCGTGCTCGCTATGCGCCGACCTCCAGCGTCGGGATAACGTCGGACTCGGCTGCGCCCAAACGAAGCCATTCAGCCACGAGTGGATGTTCTAGGAGTCGGTCGATATAGCCCTTCGCAAGCCCCTGAAGCTGGACGCCGTAGGTCTGAAAGCGCGTTGCGATCGGCGCAAACATGATATCGGCCCCACAGAAATCGCCGAACAGCCACGGCGAGCCCCCTCCCCGCTCTTTGCAGATCTCGACGACCCGGTCGATGTCCGCGGCCACTTTGGGCGTTCGGTCGGCGTGGCGGCCGCGCGCTCTAGTATTGACCGGCATAGCCGAGCGAAGGGCGTTGAACGCCGAGTGGATCTCTCCGCTGATGCTGCGGGCGCGTGCGCGTGCCGAACGATCGCTTGGCCACACGGGCGGATACAGCTCGTACAGGTGCTCGAAGATTGCCAGGGTGTCCCAGACGGCCGTGCTGCCATCGACAAGCACCGGCACGAGCCCGGTCTGCCCGCCCAGTGCGCGCACCGCCTGGTGCGACTCGGATCGATAGAGCGGGACCGTAACCTCCTTGAACGGCACCTCGAGCATTTTTAGCAGGAGCCAGGCGCGCATCGACCAGGACGAATAATTCTTCTGTCCGAGGACTAGGGTGTAGCTCGCGCACTGACGATGCGCAGCCTTCAGCTGATTAAACTCCAGTACATTGGAATCCGGATCCCGCAAGAAGCACGTCAGTCGCCGGCCCCAGTCGACCGGGCCCTCCGTGATAGCGATCTTTTCTTTCGCTGCCCATTCCAGCACCTGCGACAGTCTCTCGACGATAAAAGCGGCGTGTGTGTAGCCCGGCCATTTTTGAGGTCGGTCCAGAAGAATATTGTCTCGTTCGGGCGTTGGCTGACCATTGAGGATCAGGTTCAGTCGTACGCCCGCCTCGTTAACGATCTCCAGCGCGGTCTGGGTCGAGTGTTCCTCGTCGAGGTGGAAACCCAACGCCTCGTAAAATGACATCGATCGTGCGCGATCAGTCACTCGCAGCCCGATGTGGTCATAAGCCGTAATCATCATTCGCTACCCTTTTCCCATGTTCCAACCAAGCAGCCGCGCCGCGTCGGATCCGGCACGTCGGTGGAGATAAGCGCCTCTCGCCCGCCAGGGCGCTCGACCCGAACAGCTTTCATACAGCGGTAGTCCTTCGCGCAAAGTCGACGACCGTGGTATTGCCGCCGCAAAGAAGCACGCCAACACGTTCGCCTTCCCCGGGGCTATATTGGCCCGAGAGAAGCGCTGCAAACGCCGCCGCCCCACCAGGTTCCGTAACAATCCGCAGCACATCCCACAGAATCTGCTGCGCGGCTTCAATCGCGCGATCTGGGACGAGCACGACGCGCTCGACATACTTTTGCGCGATCGGATACATCAAGGCGCCGACCTTCTTGGGCGCAAGGGAATCCGCCGCAACCCCACCCGCCTCGGCGTCCACTGGGCGTCCAGCCTCCAAAGCTCGGGTGAGCGTCGGCGCCGTTTCGGGCTCAACGCCGATGAGGCGAACTTCGCCCGCATACCAAGCAGCAATCCCACCGATGAGGCCTCCGCCACCGACCGCCACGAGAAGGGTATCCAGGTTTGTCGTTTGCTGTTCGAGTTCAAGCGCGACCGTCCCTTGACCCAGCAGCGTTTCCACCTGATCGAATGCGTGAATTTCAAGCGCTCCTGAGGACGCAGCCCAGATTTGGCTCGCTTCCAGGGCGTCCGCGTATCGTTCGCCGGTTACCACGAGATCCGCGCCGCACTCGAGAATCCTCGAGACCTTTGCTGGCGAAGCCACGCTGGGCACAAAGATGCGTGCCGGTTTTCCCAGCCGCTTAGCGGCATAAGCCACGGCGACGCCATGATTGCCGCCTGACGCGGCGACGACGCCGGCCTGGGGAACCTTGCGGAGGAGCAGATTAGCGAAGGCACCGCGAGTCTTGAACGAGCCCGCGTGCTGCAGCAATTCCAATTTGAAAATCACACGGCAAGAAGCAAGGCCGAAATCTGCGGCATCGACTTCGATTACCGGCGTTCGGCGAATATATGGCCCGATATTGTCGAGCGCTCGTCCAATGCCTCGCTTGGTTAAGCAGGACGCGCCGACTTCCGTGCTGTGCCGCTCCATTGGGCGATCGAGAGACACGTCAATACCCGAGATGCATTGTGGCTATTGCCGGAGGTGTTAAGCGGCCGATATCAACGCCCTCAGCGCCGCTGTTTCCGCGGATTTGCCCGTGTAGCAGGCTGCGGCTACCCATTTTACTGGTGTTCGCCGACGAAGGGCGTTTGAAACGTGGCCGACGTGAGCCCATGGCGCATCCCTAACTAAATCTCACTCTTTATCGTCGTTTTGAACGCGACGATCGCCTTTTCTTCCCGCTTGTAAAAGACCCACTGTTTAATCTTCTTTCCAGCAAGAAATCCCGCATCGGTAAGAACCCGCAGATGCTCCGACGCTGTTGGCTGAGAGACGCCCAGCTTCTCCGCGATCAGCTGTCCGCATACGCCGTCTTTAACCAGATCTCCATCCGTCTGCGGCCGAAAGTGGGCGGATGGATCTTTGAGCCAAGAAAGTATTTGAAGACGCTTGTTGTTTGCGAGCGCCTTCAGGCACGCTTCCATGTCAATAGTCATACCGCTATATTGCCAACTCCCTATGTAATGGTCAACTAATAGGGGGTGTCGCTTATTAGAGCCGTCAGGTGGCCTTCCTCGTCCCCTGCCTTGCACGCACGTCTCGAGCTACGGGACGAGCACGATCTGACCGACGGTCGTTCGCGACTCCATTCGCGTGTGCGCATCCGCCGCGTGTGACAGCGGCAGGCGCAACCCGATCTGGGGCCGAATGACACCCTTCTCGATGGCCCCGAAGCTCTCCTTGGCCACCGATTCCAGTGCGGTTCGATCGCGAATGTAATGGAACAGCACCGGCCGCACGAGCGTATTTGATTTGGCCGCAAGCCGCGAGACGGCGAACGGAGGCACTGAGCCGGACGATTGGCCGAAGTTGACCAGCGTTCCAAGGTAACCCAAGCTCTCGAGCGAGCCTGAAAAGGTATCGGCGCCGACGGAATCGTAGGCGACATCCACCCCCTTGACCCGACGTGATTTGCGCGACGCGCTCCACGAAGCTTTCCTGACGATACAGAATGACGTGGTCGGCGCCGCATTCGCGCGCCGTTGCGGCTTTTTCCTCGGATCCCACCGTCGCGATCACTGTCGCTCCCAGATGCTTGGCCCACCGGACCAGCGGCTGGCCCACTCCGCCCGCCGCGGCGTGAATCAACAGTGTTTCGCCCGGGCGCACAGCGTGGACCTTGCGAAGCAGCATGCAGGCGGTGAAGCCCTTGATGGTCAGGCTGGCGGCCGCCTCGTCCGTCACGTTGTTCGGGAGACGCAGCGCCAGGCCAGCCGACAGAAGGCGCCTTTGCGAATACGCGCCGTAGGAGGTGTCGATGTAGGCGATCCGATCGCCGATCGCGAACCCGCTCACTCCGGGCCCCACTTTCTCGACGACGGCCGCGCCCTCCAATCCCGGGATCCCCGGCAGCTTCAATGTGTTGTAGAGCCCGGAGCGCACATAGCTGTCGTGAAAATTGACGCCGATCACCGTGTGGCGAATGAGGATCTCACCGGGTCCGGGATCGGCGACCTCGACTGCCTCGTAGCGAAGCTTGTCCGGACCACCGGTCTCTCGAAGTACTATCGCGTAGCTCATGTGCTCGACCCTCGATGGATCAGCCAGGAGCCAGCTCTCGTGTCCAGCCGAACGGGTCCGGTGCGCGCCGCTCCTGGATGGCCAGAAGCGCCTCGCGCAGATGCTTCGCGACCACATCGGTTTGCCGCAGCTTGTATTCGCGACCATCGCCTTCCACCAGCACGGCAATCGGGGCGACGATGGCGGCCGTGCCGCAGGCAAACATCTCAGCGCACCGGCCGCTGTCGATGCCCTCGAGCACTTCGTCGAGAGATATCCGGCGCTCGTGCATTTTGTATCCGAGGCTCCTCGCCAGAACGAGCAGCGAGTCGCGGGTGATCCCCGGCAGGATCGCGCCGTCGAGCTCCGGCGTATGCAGCTCTCCGTCCAGGACGGCAAAGATGTTCATGCCCGAGAGCTCCTGCAGATAGCGATGCTCGTTGCCGTCGAGCCACAAGGCTACCGTACGGCCGCGCTCCACCGCTGCATTGGACGCACGCAACGAAGCGGCGTAGTTCGCCGACGCTTTCGCCTCGCCAATGCCGTCCGACGGCCGCGCGCACTTCGGCACGCTCGATGACGACCTGCATCGGGCCGGATGCATAGGATTCCACGGGATTCGCCGATGACCATGAAGCGGAAGGTGCGCGAATTTCGCAGCATGTAGCCGCTTTCGGTGCCGAACAGGAACGGCCGCAGGTACAAGCGACCGTCCCGATTGCGTCGGCATGATGGAGCTGCACGCGTCTGCCACCGCGCCGATGCCCTGGAAGAAAAGCGCCTCGGGCACCGCGGGCATGGACAGGCGGGACGCCGACCGTTGCAGGCGCCGGCAATTCGCATCGGGGCGAAAAAGATTGGGCCGGCTGTGTCCGACCCGATAAGCTTTCATGCCCTCGAAGACCAACTCGCGCGTACTGCAGGGCACGCGCTCCCGGCAACAGCTCGATCGGGCCATAGGGCAGCAGGCGCCCCCTTCCCCACCGCGCCGTCGCGCCACTCTGCATCGAACATCACCGGCGCGTCGACCAGGCCGAAGCCGAGGCTCTCGGGCAGCTTGAAGCGCGCGATCGCCGCGGCCACTCCGGGGTCGATGTCGTAGTCGTTCATTCAGCCTCGAAGATAGGCGTCGGTACCCGCGAGCCAATCCTGGCGCGGAGGACAGAACACGTCGACGTCCAGGGTATCCTCGAGCGCCACGGCGCGATGCGGCAGGTTGGAAGGAATCACCACCACCTCGCCGGCGCGCACGATGATTTCCTGCTCGATCACCCTCGCTGTCGAACCAGAAGTGCAGCGCGCCGCTCAGGATGTAGGTGAGCTGCTCGTTGTCGTGGCGAGTGCCGGGGGACTTCTTCTCCCTTCTTCGAAATACACGTGCGCGATCATCATGCGCTCGCCGGTGATCAGCTTGCGGCTCAGCCCCTTCTTGAGCTGCTCCGCGGGCATGTCGTCCCAGCGGTAATGAGGGACCAGTGATTTGGTGCTCGATTTCATGAGGGTGTCCTCCATTGTGCTCACCTCTGACGTATTTACCTCAGAAGCGGTAGCTCGCCTGCGTGCCGATGGTCATCGGCGGCAGCGTCGAGATGCGGGTCAACGGCCCGATGTTGAAGCTGAAGCTCGTGTTGTTCGCGGACACCCAGGGTATCTTGTTGGTGAGATTGTTCACGAACAGCGTAGCGGTCCAGCGATCCGCGCTGACTCCGATGCGGAAGTTCGCCATGCCGTAGCCGGGAAGCTGGATGACCGAATACGACTCGTCCCAGGACGAGCCCGTATACGAGCCGTCCAGCCGCGCCTTCAGGGTCAGGTTCCCGACCGGTTGAGCGTACTCGATCGCGGCGCTGGCCGTCTCCTTCGGCACGTTGAGGATGGGCACGCTGCTGCAGTGGCCGTCGCCGCAGCTGGGAAAGCTGTAGCCTGAGTTGCCCAGCGATTGGACGTAGGCGGGACTCACATTGGTGATATTGGCCTTGGTGTAGGTCCCCGCCAGGGTAGAACGTCCAGGCTCGGTGATCTTCGCCGCGATCTCGAGCTCGGGTCCGTAGCTGCGAGCCATCGCCGGCGTTGGTGGTGTACTCGGTACCGCAGGAGAGCAAGCGCGGTTTGCTGCACCTTGTCCCATTTGATGTAGTAGACATCGGCATTCAGCCTGATCCGATTATCCGCGAGCATCGCCTTCTCGCCGGCCTCGTAGTCCCATACGGTATCGGGGTCGAAGGAGGCAGGGCCGCCTTCGGGGCAGGCGGTCAGGGGAATCGTCATGTTCGCGCCACCGGGGCGGAAGCCCTTGGAGGCCGAGACGTAGGTCGTGAGATTGTGGTTGGGCATCCAGGCCACGTCGGCGCGCGGGATCACGCCGCTCGCCGAGGCGAAGTTGCCCGGCGGATTCGCGAGCGGCGCCGCTTGCGGGGTGAAGAAGTAACCCCACTCGTTGTTGAAGGCGGAGGTGTCGTAGCGAAAATAGCGCAGACCGCCCTCGACCTTGAATGTCGGGCACGAACTGCCAGGAGGCGTCGGCGAACGACCGCTTTCTGGGTGATCTCGTACAGATTGTCGATGCCGAATGTCAGCCCCGTCGGATTGTTCATCGGCGGGGTCAGAGAATCTGCGACAGCTGCGCGATGTAAGGCGCGTTCTGCTGCTCGATGAAGGCGGAATTCAGCCGTGCTGTAGAAAAGGCCCGTGACCCAGTGGAGCGTATCGCTGTTCGAGGAATTCAAGCGCAGCTCCTCGGTCCACCTGGTGCTCCGGCTCCGCCTCGTAGATGGGCGTTTGATGTACGTCGGCATGCCGATCGCGGCCATTTCCTGCGGGCGACACCAGGAACGACTCCAAGGTCCAGGAGGTCGCCTCCGAGGCGTCCTGGATCTGCCCATGAGCGGCGGTCGAAATAGCCCGTGGCGTTCGTCAGGTTGGCGAAACCGAGATCCGCCACCGACGGTCGCCGAGAACACGCTCACGCGATCGTGCACCTACTCACCGATCGGGTACGGCTGAAAGTGTGTCTCGTACGCAGGCCCCGGGGGTAGATCGAACTCGTCGTAGCCGCCCGAGCTTCGTGAGCTGGCCGAGCGCCAGCAGGTTGATGTGCAGCTTTCGCTCGGCTGTATGAGCACTTCGACGCGCCCGGATAGCTCCTGCTCCTCTATTGACGTCGGGGATGACCTTCTGTACCGGCGCGTCCAACCACATTGCCGCGGGTGTAGGGCGGCCCATCTGGCGCGAGCACGTCCGCCGGGAACGGGTTCAGCACCGTCCGGCTTATCCAACCGCTGCGGTAATCGTCGGAGCCTACTCGCGCGCACCGCCCAGTAATCGCTGTTGGAGTAGTTGAACATCCCGTCCGCGCCGCCGTTGGCCCGCCCGCCGTCGGTGTGCGAAAGCGTCGCATCCGTGGAGCCGCGTGATGTTGTTGAGCTGCGGTTGATTCGGAAGCAGCTTGATGGTGCCGCCCATCGAGCTCGCGCCGTAGAGCGTTCCTTGCGGTCCGCGCAGCACTTCGACGCGGTCGAGGTCGTACAGATCCGGGTCGATGACCACCTTGCCGATCTGTCCCATGGCGGGAGGAGACAGCGGGATGTCCCCGAGATAGAAGCCTACGGTCGGCGAGTTACCGCCGTTGGAGGCGATGCCGCGGGCCTCGAACTCGGTCTGATTCGGGCCGGCGCTGCGCATGGAGAGTCCGGGGACGTCGCGGGCGACCTGCTCGAGCGAGGTGATGCCCCTGCTCTCGAGCTCGGCTGCCGGACAGCGCGGAGATGCTGATGGGCGTGCTCTGCGCCGTGGACGTGTAGGTCTCGGCGGTCACCACGACCTCCTCGAGGGTGGTCGCTGCTGTCCGCCGCGACCGTGGCGGCGCACCCTGCTGCGGCCGCCGGCTGTGCGGGTCGTCCGCCGCCGCCGAGGCCGCACCGAGAGCCACGCAGAGCAGCGAAGAGCGCACAGTTAGCGAGCCGCCGATTGGCTTGTTCTTCGAGCATTGGCTTGATTCCCCTTATAGCGTTGTGGCGCGCACTCCCCTCCCGTCACGTGGCCGCAACCGCGACTCCCGTCGCTCTGAGATATTAGTGCGCTGCCGATCGAATGTGCTTTCAAAGGCGGGCCATGGCAGCCGCGTTTTGTAAAAGAATCTTCTGCACACTTGGCTATTTTTTGGTAGATACTTCGGTGTTGACCCACTACCCGATGAACAAGGCACATGGCCAACTCCATCACCTCCCCGCCACCGTTGCACCGCCGCATCCGGCTCGATGACCTCGACCATCGGATCCTCGGACGAGCTTTCCCGCGACGGCAGGCTCTCGAATACCGACCTGGCGCACCGCATCGGACTCTCCCCGTCGGCCTGCTGGACCCGCGTGCGCGCTCTGGAAGAGAACGGCATGATCAAGGGCTATACGGCGATCATCGATCGCGCGGCCGTCGGCCTGCCCGAGACCATCGTCGTCGAAGTGACGCTCGAGAAGCAGAAGACATACCGGCAATGTCCTGGATGCGTTCGAGAAGGCCATGAGCCAACCTGCCCGCAGGTCATCGAGGCCGCGCTGGTGGCGGGAGATTTCGATTACTACCTGCGGGTCGCCGCCTCGAGCACGACCGACTACGAGCACTTCCTGCGGGAGAAGCTCTATCGCATCCCCGGCGTGAGACAGGCGCGCTCGATCTTCATTTTGCGGGAGATGCGCGGACATCCACATAAGGGGATATCCACGTAATCGGAACTCCGCATAAGACGCGAGCCTAACCCACGAATCCGAAGATGACGACGGCGACGATCCCAAGGGGGCACACATAGCGCAGGGCAAAACCCAACAGCCGCCGCGAGGTCGCGGATAATCCGCTCAACTCCTCATCCGGAATCAGGTGATTCATCCGCCAGCCCACGAACAGGCTGACCAGGAGCGCGGACATCGGCATCAGCAGATTCGCGCTCAAGAAATCCATCAGGCCGAAAAAGTTGAGCGACGCGAGTCTCGGAACCGAAGTCAACGGATGCCAGTCGGCCCATCGCCCAAACGACAGCACGGAGCCCTGGCCGACCAGCCAACAGGAACCCATGCATGAGGCATGCCGCCATGGGCCGCCGCATTGCGAGCGCGCTCGACCAGCCACGCGATCCACGGCTCCAGCAATCCCACCGACGGAGTGAACGCGGCGAGAATGAGCAGCGCGAAGAACAGAGTGCCGATGACCCGCCCTCCCGGCATTTCCGCAAACGCGACCGGAAGCACTTCAAAAACGAGTTGCGGTCCCCCGGCGGGATCGAGGCCGTAATGAAACACCAGCGGGAAAATGGCCACCGTCGCGAGCAACGACACCGCGAATATCGAACCGATGACGGCCAGCACGGCGCGCCCGAGCGACTCTCCCGCCGGCATGTACGCCCCATAGGCGATCATGATGCCGGCACTGACGCCCAAGGCGTACAGCGCCTGGCCCACGGCGCCGAGAACCACCGCCGGCGATGAGTCGGCTGAAATCGGGCGCGAAGGCGAACGTGAGCCCGCGCGCCACATCTCCGGTCACCAGCGAGTACGCCACGAGCACCAGCAGTATCGCGAGCAGCGCCGGCGCGCGCCATCGGTTCGCCCATTCGACGCCGCGATTCACGCCGCGCGCCGAAATGAGCGCCACCAGCGCGAAGAAGCCGAGCTGCCATAGCGACACCGCTCGCGAATCGGCGATGAATGCATGGAACTTCCGACGGCCGCGGCGGCGCCCTGGAACGTAGTTCCCGGACAGAAAATACCAGGTATACGCGAGCACCCATCCGGCGATCATCGTGTAGTAGGAGACGATCAGGAAGCCGGCGACGGAGCCCGTCCACCCGACGACGTTCCACCCCCGGGAGTAGCCGAAGCGCGCGGCAATTTCTCCGGCCGCCTGCGGCGGGCTGCGACGCGACCAGCGGCCGATCACGATCTCGCCCACGAGCACGGGCGCGCCGAACACCAGGCACGCGATCACGAATACCAAAATGAACGCGAATCCGCCCCCGGCGCCCGCCAGGTAGGGGAAGCGCCAGATACTGCCGAGACCGACGGCGGCGCCGACGGCGCTCAACGAGAATGCGAGACCCGACGACCAGCGCTGCGATCGCTCACGGGCCGATCAGGGGGCGATGGCGATGACGCGTGCCGGGAATCCGGTGCCCCCCTCCTGCTTCGGCCACGTGACGATGATGATCGCACCGGCTTCCGGAACCTGGTCCAGGTTCGCCAGCATTTCGATCTGGTAGTGATTGAGTTCCGAGGATGTAACTCTCGAGCGAATAATCATCCTTGGTGGTGGCGAGACCCGGATCCGTATCCGTGGTCTCATGCCCGGACGCGGTGATGCCGCGGTCCTCGTACAGGAGCTTCAGCACGGGCTTGCTCCAGCCCGGGTAATGCGCCACGCCGGCCGCGTCGCGATTCTGCATCGCGTCCTGATTAGGCCAGCGCTTGGACCAATCCGTGCGCATCGCGACGAATGCATGCGGCGGAATGCGGCCGTGCTTCGCCTCCCACGCCTGCACATCCTCGACGGTCAGTGTGTAATCCGGGTTCTTGGCAACCTTGGCATGCACGTCGAGCACGACGAGCGGCAACACCATTTCCGTCGGCGGGATCTGGTCGACGGTGCGCAGCCCTTCGTGGAAATGGGCGGGCGGATCGATGTGCGTGCCCCATTGTCCGACGTGAGTGAATTGCTGCACGTGGAAGCCGTCCTTCTTGATCGTGTACAGCGTCGGTGACGGTCTCCTCGCCGAACCCCTTCCAGTGCGGAGTGTTCGGGCCAAAGGTGTGGGTGAGGTCGACGAATCGCTTCGACGCCAGCATCGCGTAGGTCTCATTCAGGCTGGGTGTCGCAGCCGGATCGGAAATGGCCGCCGTCGCAGAAAGAAGCGCGGACGATAAGATGATCGCAGCGGCTCGTATGGTCTTCACTTCACTCTCCCATCGCTCAGTTGGCGGCCGCTTCCCACCCGGTTATTCGATCGGCAGTACACGGCCCACCCTGCCTGCAGTTCGGTGGAGAATCATATCGACTGTAGCAGACACATCATCATGCGATCACCGGTGATCAGGCGCCGGCTGATCGTGCCTTTCAGTGGATCCGCTGGGATTTGGTCCCAGCGATGATGTGTAACGCTGTCCAAATCCGAATCGCTCATTTTTCCAATACGCTCATCGTGCGAGAGAGGTGGGCCGGTCGTCACAGGGTCAGAGAAACGCCGGATCTATCGCCACGTCGAGCGCGGTCACGAGACGGTTGGTCTCGTTCGCGAGACCGACGATGGCCAGCAGCTCGGAGTACTGCGATTCCGTCATGCCTTGTTTTCGGGCGGCCGCGCCGTGGGAAGCAATGCAATAGTGGCAACCATTCGAAACGCTCACCGCCACGTACAGAAGCTCCTTGGTCAAGGGGGAGAGCGTCCCCGGTCCCATGACCTCCTTGATATTGGTCCATATACGTCTGAGGGCCGGTGGATCATGGGCCAGCACTTTCCAAAAGTTGTTGACCCAATCCGTCTTGCGCGTCGCCATGATGTCGTCATAGACGGCGCGCACCTCGGAGCTTGCGTCCGCGTACTCAATGGGTTGCCGTTTTGCGGTCATAGGGGATCCGTCACAAATACTGGGGTCTCGCTGGAAGCTAGCACCTAGATAACCTGCTGTAAACTGCGTGCTAACCTGTTCATTGTGTCTCCCCATTTTTCCGAGGCGGCAGGCTGTCCTTGGCTTTGACCTCGAAGCGATCCGGCTCCGTCCAAGCGGTCTCGGCAGGACGGTTGGGGTCGAATCGCACCATGGTCCCTTGCAGATTTCCGCTCTCGAGCCGGAAACGTATGTAGTGAAAGTTCACCGCGGTATCGAGCTTGGAAAGTTCTCCAAACAGTCGAAGCACCGGCACTGGCTTTGCCCCTCCCCCGCCGCTAACCAAATAAGTGACATCGTCGCGGCGAAATCTTTCGTAGTTGTGTATGTGGCTGCCCACAACGATGACCCGGGCTTGCAGCGAGTGCGCATGCTTGGACAGATAGCGCGCAATTTCCTTCTCGTCCTTGGCCCTTGGAAAGATAGGGTCCCGAACGGGCGGGTAATGCAGCACGACCAAGACGAACTCCACTCGGGAACCCGTATGGGTAATCTGCTGTTCAAACCAACTCCGTTGTTTGCTTCCGGGCTTGAGGGATGAATCTGAGTCCAGTATGAGTACCAGGACCTTCGGCCCGAGGTCACGGAGTACCAGCGGAAGGAGCGCACGCCGCTCGGGGCGGCCGCCCTCCACCAGTTCTCAAGACAAGGGCTCAAACCCTTGCCGCAGCCCTGAAACTCATGGTTACCCAGCGCCGGGAATATCGGGATCTTGGCCTGCGACCATGCGGCGGTTTCAGTCTTGTAAGTCTCGTAGTCCTCAGGATTGCTACCCTCATAAACAAGATCGCCTCCGATAAAAATCGCCGCCGGGTTTTCGCTTGCCATCCTCGCGACCAGCGCACGGCGCGCTATGGCATTCGCCACGCCATCGCGTTGGGTAAAGCGCGTATCACCGTAGGCGATGAACGTCAGCGGCGCACTTGGATCTGCGACAGGGACATCGAGTCGCGGCGGTTCATCGGCTAATGTCCGGATCGCGAGCAGCTGCAGAATGGCGAGGACTGAAATCTTGATCGACAGGTTCATAGGGGCGCTAATAGCGTATCAGCATGCAAGTTGTACTTGGTCCGCGCGCAGGGACGGATGTTCCCGCTATGCAAAAGAGACCGATACTGCTCCCTGCCTTTTACGCTTAGATGTCGCTCTGACAAGCCATAAAATCAATATGTTACGCGATCTTTATAGACTCTACTTCGGGCCACGCAACCAAATTACAACCGTCCGCTCTCGCCTCGCCGCGAGGAGCGCCGAGAGCTTCGGTGCGATGCTGGATTCGGTGCGAGTAGGTATCGAGCGTAATGGACACTTCGCATAGCCGAGTTGGCGGCCGCGAATGGGCACGTCTCATGAGGTGATTAGGCGCTATAATCACCTCACATTTTGAGGCGATTATGGCAGCTAAGCACCTCAAGCCTTGGATCTGGCAGCGCCCCGAGTGGCCCGAATTTCACTGGGATTCGGCTCGCCTGGCGCGACCGCTCGCTGCTGCCCGCAGGGCACAGGGGGAGCTCAGCGGAATGGCCCGGCTGCTGGATCCCAATTCCGACCTGCACGCTCAGCTGGAGGTACTCACTTCGGAAGGGGTTGCAACCAGCGCCATCGAAGGCGAACGCTTCGATCCCAATGCGCTGCGCAGTTCCTTGGCTCGCCGCCTGGGGTTGCCGACCGCCGGACTGCCCGCGCCGCCCCGTTCCCTCGAGGGGTTGGTCGATGTACTACTGGACGCCACTCAGAAGCTGGACAAGCCCCTGACCCAAAGAACGATTGCTGGCTGGCAGGCCGCGCTCTTTCCTACCGGACGCTCGGGGCTAAGCAAGATCCGAGTCGGCGCATTGCGTGGAGCGTCGCCCATGCGGATCGCCTCCGGTCCGATCGGCCGGCAACGTGTCCACTACGAGGCGCCACCGCGACTCGGCCTCGAACGGGAACTCAAGCGCTTTCTGGGTTGGTTCAACAAGCCGCCCGCGAACGTGGATGGCCTGTTGCGCGCCGGAGTGTCACATGCTTGGTTCGAGCTAATTCATCCATTCGAAGACGGTAATGGACGTGTGGGTCGCGCCCTTCTCGATCGGGCTCTGGCGCAGGATGAGAATCGATCATCGAGGCTATATAGCCTCTCCGCGCGCTTCATGGCCGTTCGGAGCGAGTACTACGACGCGCTCGGTGTGCTCTCACGCAGAGACCTCGACGCGACAGAGTGGCTGAAATGGTTCCTCGAGCAGGTGGTCGCTGCTTGCGGTGAGAGTGCCGGCGCGGTCGAGAGAGTGCTGCACAAGGCTCGCTTCGGGGTGCATCATGCTCAAGCAGCTCTCAGCGAGCGGCAGCGCAAGGCGTTGAATGCTTTGCTGGACGCAGGCCCTGACGGTTTTGTGGGCGGAATGACCAACAAGAAGTACGCGCACCTGACTCACGTCAGCCCCGCCACAGCGCAGCGCGACCTCGCCGAGCTCGCAGAACGTGGAATATTACAAACGCAAGGTGCCGGCCGTAGCGTGCGTTACGAGCTCGCCGACTAATGGTGCGACGAGACACTTTACCCTCAACCGGCACGACCTCGCCTTCGTCCGCCATATTACTGAGTACTCATCCGATCAGATAAGAACCATCACCCATCGGGGGACGCCGAGCACACAGAAAGTATCCCCGGTGCTCCGGGCTGGAAGGCTCAACGGCCGAGTGAATATCTGTAAAATTAGGTGCTTTTTATCGCGGGCGCGACTAAAGGAAAGGGCCCAGACGCTCGCTTGCGTGCTGGGCCGCAGTCCTCAAGGGTGCCCGGTCGCGTGCAGCCTGCCGCGCGGGACTTAGCGAGTCTCCGCTGCGGCCAGCACGACCGTCGGCGACACACCGAACTTGGACGCGAAGACAGCGGACAACGCCGGGCGGTTGACCTTGATCACCGGGTTACTGGATCGGTGGTCAGGAGGCGCTCTCTCGGCCCTCTGCCGGGGTTACCCGGCTGGCCCAATTCGCTGCCTCACCCATACAGACACCTTCCCGGCGCCAAACCCGACATTCGGCCCGCAATTTGAGTGACACCAGGCTCCGGGGTGGGTTAAGTTGGTCCGGCATCGAAGCGGTGCGGGATGCCGAGGCGCCTGATGACTCAGCTCACCGAGTTACTGGGACGTATACAGGCGGGCGATCTGCAGGCGCGCGATGCGCTGTTTGCGTCCGCATACAGCGAACTGCACCGGCTGGCGCATGCACGGCTGCGCGATGGTGGGCGCAATACGGTTCTCGATACCACCTGCCTGGTGCACGAGTCGTATCTGCGGTTCGTGCGGGCCGGGGAGCTGCGTGCCGAGGATCACCGCGCGTTCTTCGCTGCGCGGCGATCCGATCGATGCGCGGAGCGACCTGTACTCCCTGGGCGTATTGCTCTACGAGTTGCTGACGGGTACTCGGCCCTATCGGCTCAAGAGCGCGGCTTCGATCGGTGCACTCGATCAGGCCGTCGCCACAATCGAGGTCAGGAGGCCCAGCCTGCAGCTCGAGCAGTCGGCGGGCACTACCCGCGCGAGTACGGCGCTGCAATGCCTTTCAAGAGGACCTGCGCAGCTACAAATTGCTCTTTCCGCCCGCGAAGCCGGCAGTGCCGGTGAGATTGAAAGGCTGATTGCTGACGGCACCATCCGATCCTGAGGGCCACCCGTCGGACACCTTGGTCCTCGACCCGGCCTTTTTACGCTTAGTAGCCCCGGCAACCTGGAGCATAGAATGAAAAACGGACTGGTGGCATTCCTTGCATTTCTCACCATCACTTCCCTGCTCGTCTACCCCCCGAATCTCGCGGCAGGCGTCGGGGTCGATCCGGAGGCGGCCGCGGCGACGGTACGCAAGGCCGACGAGGATTGGGCCGCCGCGGCCGGCGCCGCTAGTGTAGATAAGTGGATGTCGTTCTATGCCGCCGATGCGATCGTCCTTCTGCCCAATGATCAGCTCGCGGGCAGCAAGGAACTCATTCGCCAGACCGTGAGCCGCCTCCTGGCGCTGCCCCACCTCTCGATCGCATGGCGCCCGATCGAAGCGAACGTGGCCCGGTCGGGCGACCTCGCTTTTCTGATCGAAGCCTACGAACTGCGCTTCGACGACCCGCACGACGGCCCGGTATCTGAACGAGGCCGACGCCTTGAGATCTGGAGAATGCAAGCCGGCGGCGGCTGGAAATGCATCGTCGATACCTGGAACTTGGACGCGCCCGTTGCGGTGCCGTCGGCGGCACCACCGGCAAGCGCCCAAGGCGTTTCACCGACTGCACGCTCGGAGGCGCCGCTTGTGCAAACAGAGCCACAACTGCCCGCCGCAGCTCCGGATTCTGGACCGCCAGCGCCGGCGCGCGTAGAGGCAACGAAATACGGTGATAGTCCTACCAATTATGAGGAGGCGATCCGAAAGTACTTTCTGAAACACCTGAAACATCCAGAGTCCGTCCAATACCGGGAGATCACCAAGCCAGAGCAGGGATACACCACGGAGATCGCCGGCGTCCTGTTGATGCGCGAGAAGCGTGAATATGGTTGGACGGTGAAAGCGACGATTAATGCAAAGGATTCCCGCGATAGCTACGTCGGATTCAAGACCTACACGTTCCTGTTCCGTGGCGAGAAAATCGTCGATGCCCGCTTGCCCTTGCCAGGGGACGAAATGAATTAAGCCGACGCCTCGCCCGCAGCAGGGTCAGAGAAGTGGCGCAGACGACAGAAGAACGAGCGCGTCGGAACTTAGGACCCTTGTATCGCGCTAAATGGACTCGAGATATGCAACCACGGCTTCCATTTGCGGCTTTGTCAGATCCTTGATTACTCCGTGCATGACCGGCGCCGTGCGCAACGCACTCTGAATCACCAGGAGTTGCCGGAGCAAGTATGGTGCATGCTGACCAGCGAGACGCGGAAAGGGTCCGTTGCCTTGGGCCTGAGCACCGTGGCAGGTCGCGCACGCCCGAATCTGTCGTCCCGGCACGCCTTCCACAAATATCTGTTTGCCCTGCGCGATGAGCGTGGTATTGCCGCCACCGCCCGAAGCGGCGGATTGCCGAGAAAAATAGCCGGCTAGTCCGCTGATCGGATTCATCGTCCAATTGCGATGCCATGCCCCACATGTAGGCTTGCGCATCCGGGTCGGCTCTTGTTTGATCCGTAAAAGCGTGCAGCTGCGCTTCGATATAAGGTGCCGTCTGTGCTGCCAGATTGGGGAACGTGGGAGAGACGCTGCGACCGTTGATGCCATGGCATGTGCCGCAAGTTTCGATCGTCTTGTGCAGAGCGGCGCTTTGTGCCGGCGTCGCATCGGTGACATCGGCGCCGTGGGCCATGCCGAAGGCGAACACTGCAGCGCCGATCACATGGACGCGAATGTAGTTCAACTTCACTGTCTTTCGCTCCTCGTGGCTCCGGTCAAAAAGCTGTCCAAACCAATAGGTACAATGTGTTGTTATTCGATGCGCTACGGCCGCTGCCGTCGTAGTTCGAACTGCCGCCATTGAACTTCTGATGGCCGACATACTGCGTCTGCAATTTCGTGTTGAGCCACGGCAGGTAGTCGAGCTCGAGAATGTAGCCGTTGGTGTTGGGACTGCCATTGGCGCTGCCGACGACCGGGGCCGGAGCATAGAGCACCGCATCGCTCCCGCCGCGGGTGCTGAAGTAGCTCACGGTGCGGTTGCCACGAGGCGGCGGCGCAGCGCTTGGTGGAATCGGTATTCCGGCGATTTGGTAGCCATAATGGGTTACCATTTAGACCATGAGCATCGGGTGTAAGGCGGACCCAGCGTTCGACGGGCAGGTCGCGCTGGTCACCGGGGCTGGCAGCACCCAGGGGATAGGATTCGCCGTCGCACGGCGCTTCTACGCCGCGGGTGCGCGGGTGACGATCACGTCGACGACATCGCGCATCCACGAACGTGCGCAGGAAATAGATTCCAGCGGCCAGCGAATGCTGGCCATCGAAGAGGACCTCACGAACGAGGCGGCGGCGCAGGGCTTGGTGGAATCGGTGTTCCGGCGATTTGGTCGTATCGACGTATTGGTGAACAATGCGGGAATGGCGCAGATCGATCGGCCGCTGGCAAGCAATTCACTGCAGCACACGTCGTACGCTGATTGGCGGCGCCAAATAGACATCACCCTGCATACCGCATTTTTGATGACTCGCGCGGTATTGCCCGTCATGACTGCGCGCAGGTATGGCCGCATCGTGAACGTATCGTCGGTGACAGGCCCGTTGGTGAGCAATCGCGGATCCGCCGCCTATGGGGCGGCAAAGGCAGCGATGGACGGAATGATGCGTGCAGTCGCGATTGAGACGGCCAGCGCAGGGATCACCATCAACGCCGTTGCGCCGGGATGGATCGCCACCGCCTCGTCCTCCGAGTCCGAACGGGTCGCCGGGATGCACACGCCCGTCGGGCGACCGGGCACTCCCGACGAAATCGCTGCGGCGGTATGTTTTTTAGCTTCGCGCGATGCCTCGTACATTACGGGCCAAGCGCTAGTGGTGGACGGCGGCAATATTCTTCAAGAAAATAAAGCTCATACCAATCTAAATTAATAACTTACGCCTCTTTCCTCATAATTTACTGCGCTGTTCGCGACGCCGTTAATGACCTTGCCAAGATGGCGTTAGGATAGGAACAACACAACCAATGAATTGATCGCAGTCCGGTGAGTACCCCCAGATCTGGGCTGTTGGCAGAAGAGTCGCCAAGATAAAGAGACGCAAATGCTCCCGCGGTGACTTGGCGGCCTCGTGAGGTGTGAGTTTGACGAAAAAGGTCGCGCTTCTTTCGCAGTTGGCGTTCGCATGCAGCGGCGTGCCGACTACCGGCATCATCAGCAATGGAATCGACTATTTCCTCTTCTTTTTCTACAGCCAGGTCATTGGGCTGTCTGCGGCTCTGACCGGGCTTGCGCTCGCGATTGCGCTTACGTTTGACGCCCTATCCAATCCGCTGGTGGGATACCTGTCGGACCACTGGCGATCGCGACTCGGCCGGCGCCACCCGTTCATGTATGCGTCGATACTTCCGCTGACCGCACTGTATGTGCTCGTCTGGTATCCGCCTGCGGGTTCGCATACGCAATGGGTTTTATTCGGGTACCTCTTGACGGTGTTGGTTTTCTTAAGACTATCGATGGCAATGTTCGACGCACCCGTCCGGACGTTGGTGGCGGAACTGACCCCCGATTACGATGAGCGCACCCGACTCGCATCACTTCCCACTTCGGCCAGCTGGTTTATCGGGTCGGTGATGACGATCGTGATGTACGCCATCTGGCTCAAGGATACCCCCGAACACGTCATCGGCCAGACTAATATTAGCGGATATCAGCAGGCCGCGATCGTCTGTGGCGCGGTAATTCTGGTATCGCTCTTGTTCTCCACTGTGGGCCTTCACCCGGAAATCCCTCATCTTCATGATGTGAAGACCTCGGAACAGACAGGCAGCCTCCGCGAGATGGCCCGCTCTTTTAGGCAACTTTTTCAAAACCGTTCGATGCGTGCCCTGGTCCTGTCCAGCCTGTTTGTCGGGACGGGTCTCGGCGCGACTGCCGCGCTCTGGATTTACCAGTACAGCTTCTTTTATGGAATGCGCAGCGAGCAGATGTCGATGCTGACCATCGTCGAGTCGCTTGCATCATTCGCCGTCGTCCCCGTCATTCGCCGGTACGTTGTCAAAGGCGACAAGAAGGTCATGGCGATCCGCTTTCTGAGCGCGTCCGTGGCCATCAGCATGATTCTACCGCCGCTCCTCTCCTTGAAATTGCTTCCGGAGCGAGGCAGCGAGGGTCTGTGGTATTTGCTTACGACCTATGATTTTCTCAGCCAGTTGATCTGGATCGTGACAGCTTCCATCATCTACTCACTGTACGCGGACGTGACGGACGACGTGGTGCTGCGGATAGGCAAACGCCTGGAAGGGGCGATATTTGCGTGCCAGACGCTGGTCGAGAGAGTCGCGACGGCCCTTGGCGCGTTGCTTGCCGGCCTGCTGCTCACCCTGATTCATTATCCGGCGGCCGCCAATAACGCGCAGATTTCCGCGGAGGTTCTTACGCGACTCGGCTTGAGCTACATGGGTGTGTGGTTTGTATTCGCTTCCATCGGAATCTGGTTTATTTCCACTTACGAAATCACGCGTTCCTTGCAGGCGGCGGAAGTTGACGTTGTCGTTCACTGATCCGGCTTCAGCGTGGGCGTAGGTTCGGCCAACGATGGTCGGCGTAAATCGGCGCCTCCCGGGACCTGCCCGCGCGCCACCGCCTCCACTTCATTGTGCTGCACCCAGACTGGGTCGTTACCACCGTAATAGCCTAGTTGATCATGGCCGGCGCCATGAGTCGTATATCCCAGGAGACGCCGAACTCTTTCACTGTACCGCCCTGCGGCCTGCGGTGGAACCTCGAGGCAATGGTTCTCCTCCGAGCGAAGCCACCCCAGGCAGTAGGTGTTAATAAGACCGGCCCGAGGAGAATTGCTGCGGTTGGCACCACCTCCGTGCCAAGTCGATCCCAGATAGAAAAGCGCGGAACCCTTCGGCATCACAGCGTTCGCCCAGTGTGTCAGGTCCGGCCTGTGCCACGCACGGAGAAAGCGATGACTGCCCGGGACGACGCGCGTTGCTCCATTCTCCGCCGTGAAGTCATTGAAAGCCCACATCACACCGATCTGAAGTTCGAGCCCTGCGATCTGAATCGGATACGGCGTATCGTCACGATGAAGTTGCTGGTCGCACTCCCCCGGCAATATCTCGATTCCCGTGGTGCTCCCGATCTGATATTCGGCGCAAGACGGCAAGAGGATGGCATCGGCCACATCAAGCACCATCGGGTGAGCAATCAGCTCGGCGCAGCTTGGAGCGTAGCGCAGAACGCCGCCACACCGAAGTGTCTTGGAACCGCTGAAGTCCGTACGTTGACCTTCGTCAAATTCATCTAACGACGATCGCAGCTCGGCGGCGCAGGCGTCAATCAGATTGGCTGTAGCCAGATCGCGGACGATAACGCCACCATCGCGCCGCAGAACATCGACAACCGCTGCCGGTGATGCATTCGCCTCAAATGAGTCGAGCAACATGGTCTTTTCCTGAGTCTGCAATCAGCGAATCGAACATGACGCGCCAAGATTCCAAACACTCGGCGCCGCCTTGGTCCTCAATCTATCTGATTCTGGCTTGCTACGCCCCATGAGGTGATTGGGCGTCTCATGTTCTGTCATAAATCGCGGCTATCGCGGGTCTCCTTAGCTATTGGGTCACTGGAGAGATACGCGATGAACTTTGGGCGCTTCGGTCGCAGGTATGCGCTTGCTCTATGGCCGCTTCTCGTGGTGGCGCAAGCGACCGCACGCCCCACGGTCGTCGAGCTCTATACCTCGGAAGGGTGCAGTTCCTGCCCGCCCGCAGAACGCTATCTGGGGGAGTTGGCCGGCCGGCCCGATGTGCTCGCACTCTCGTTTCACGTGGACTATTGGGATGATTTGGGATGGCGCGACCCCTGGGCGCTGCGGCTCTTCAGCGCCCGCCAGAGCACTTACGTGCATCAACTGGGCTTAAGCACCCCCTTCACCCCACAAGCCATCGTTGATGGGCGTGAAAGCTTTGTGGGCAGCGACCGGAGCCGCATTGGGGCCCGCTTGGGGAAATCGCAGCGCGAGCTATCCGTCGAAGTGGTCCGCGAAAACGGGGAACTCCTGATTTCGGTGGCCGCGGAGCCGAAGCCCACCGACGTTGTCCTCATCCCCTTTCGCCGCCGTGTCCGCTCCTCCATCGGCCGCGGAGAGAACGCGGGGCGCACGCTGGAGGAATTCAATGTGGCGCGAGGGTTTCGCATGCTCGGGCGCACGCGCGCTGAGCCCGTTCAGTGGCGAGTGAGCTTGGACTCACTCCCGCAGGACGCGACTGACGTGGCCGTGCTGGCGCAACGTACCGAGCAAGGCGAAGTGCTCGGTGCAGCACAGGTCGAAATTGTCCCTCTTCAGGAGCGAGCGGTAGACGCCACTTCCGTCACCAAGTAGCGGCCTCTCGGTCTCACCACAGGTTACGAAAGTGCTGGGGGCGCACGTCCCTGTGCGCGCTCGGCCTTTCGAACCTCTACTGCTTGTCGAATACCAGCGTCTCATCGCCCATGGCGCCGTTTACCTGCACACCCGTGTTGTGCACCGTCAGTGTCTTGCCGCCGGCCGATACGACACGATGAACGTGGCCGACAACCTTGCCATCCTTCTTGAGATCAAAGTCCCAAGTGTTGGCATCGATCTTGTTCCCGAACGTCGTATCCGCGCCAGGGGTTCCCGACAGGTCTTTTACGTCCTTGCCGTTGCGGTATTTGGCCTGAAGCGATATTTCCTTGCCGTCTGCACCCGTCAGCTTTTCGTCCAGCGTATACAGCCCGTTCGCTTCGGCATAGACACGAGTTCCAGCGGTCAAGGGCGTGCCCGGATTGAACGTCGATTTCGCGACATTGAGCTTCCAGGTGCCCACGATCGGGTCCGCCGCGAAGGCAGGACCGGCAAAGGTCACCGCCGCCAATAAAACGAGTGAGAGAATCTTTTTCACGTTAACCCCCTGAGTGATTGCATTTTGAATTTTTTGTTGCAGCGCGCTCAGGTGCGATCCCGAGCGGCCGGCTGAAGATGCACCCAAGCGTTCCGAAGATCAAGAACGGCTCACTTTGCAAGGACTCTCGAAATGCCCCAACCACCCCTTCCGCTCAAGCAGCGTCCTTATCCCCCAAATAGGGGGCAGCAGCGGTCGAAGGGACCAGCGTATAAGAAAACATCAGACACCCGGAACCACACAAGGAGCTTGCAACGATGACTGAAACTGCCGTGCGCCTTCTCGTGCCAGGGGAATGCGCGCTTCTATTGGTCGATCAACAGGCGGGGCTGGCGTTCGCCGTGGGTTCGATCGATCGTCAGATGCTGCTGAACAACGTGATCGCCCTGGCCAAAACTGCTCGGACGTTTGGGGTTCCGGTGATCGTCTCGACATCGGCATCGAAGGTCTACAGCGGTCCGCTGATGCCTGCGATACAGGCCGCCTTGCCTGGAATCACTTCTCTGGAAAGACGCAACATGAACGTCTGGGAAGACGAAGCGGGCCGTAATGCGATCGTCCAAACGAGCCGCCGGCGTCTGATCGTATCCGGCCTGCTGACCGAGGCCTGTGTCACGTTCCCGGTACTATCGGCCCTGGCCGAGGGATTCGAGGTTTATGTGGTGGGAGACGCCTGCGGCGGGTTAACTCCCACGAGCCATGACCTTGCCCTACGTCGGATGGAGGCGGCGGGTGCGCGAGTCACCTCCTGGATTCAGGTTCTGCTCGAATTGCAGCGAGACTGGACCCGTCACGCAACCTATGATCAGGCACGCGGAATAGTCGAAGGCCATGGTGGCGGATACGGAATCGGTCTTGCGTACGCGCGGGATATGATACATCCGACCTGAGCGCCCGAGAGGCGCCCGAGAGGCGCTCAAACAGCCTGCGACATCGCCGGCCCGCGTTCTACAGGTGGTTTGCCGTGCTCATCATGGGGTGACCTGCGCTCACGTCTCCAGGCTGCGGGGGACTGGCCCGAGGCCTGCCGGAAGTGCTTGCACATGTGTGCCTGGTCAGTGAAGCCGCACCTGAACGCTATGTCGCTCAAAGACGCATCCGTCGTAAGCATGTATCGAGCCGCCAATTCCACGCGGCGTCGTACCAGGAAAACGTGCGGTGGCTCCCCAAAGGTGCGCTTGAAGGAGCGAGAGAAATGGGCTTCGCTGCGCTTGATGAGCGCGCAGAGATCCGTGACGAGTACCGGCCCTGTGATATGACTATCAATATAGTCACGCACCTTGCGCGCTTGCCAGGCGAGTAGGCGTCCCGGTACGTCGGGAACCTCCCCCACAGCCGGCGGATCAATCAACTGTCGCAACAGTGAGGTTGCTACACGCAACGTACCCTGGGCCGGGTGTATTTGGCTATGAAGCTGACCTAGCGCAGCCTCGAGGAGCGCGATCACCCGGTGCATCGAGTCGCGCGATCGCGTCGTACGAAGACTCGATACGGCCAGGGTCTCTTCGAGGCGACCGTCCATCAGCAGCACCTTCCTTTACACTTCTTTGGCGGTCGCATTACTGTCGACCCTCCGGAGACAGGAAACCACTGATGCACGGTGTAAATCCATTGCACCTGCGTAAGGGGAAATTGCCCGCGTCCAAAATCGGCGAACCGAGGGATACGAAAGGATGAACGTTGGTAGGGATCGGCTACGACTTAGGGAGATACGAAAGGATCAATGTTGATAGGGATCGGCCACGACTTGGGGGCAAGGCCGATGCTGCGCCCTAGCGGTAGATCGCGGCCGAGCTCCGTTCTGTGCCGGATCTCGTTGCGGCGCAACTGGTACTGCGCAAGCGTCACCACTTCCAGAATCGTCTCATTGATATCCAGCCATTCCTTGCGTGGCGTCTGGCGCTTCATGAGCGCCCGAATGCGCCGGATGACTTCGGCGGCCCTCTTTCCATCACTGGCGATGCGTTCCAGCGCCCTCCGGACCTTGTCCATCTGTGGAGGCTGGGCCGCCAGCCAACGTTCACCGGCGGCCGCGCTCGTGACAATGGCGCCGAGCGGCTGATTCACTTCGTGTGCGATCGACGCGGTGAGCTCCCCCATCGTCATCACCCGTGTCATGTGCGCAAACTCGGCCTGCGTGTTGCGCAGGGCTTCCTGAGCTTGCCGCCAATCGTGCACATCAGTTGACGTACCAACGAGTCTGATTATTTTCCCCTCCGGGTCCCTTACCGGCACCGCACGATTCAGATGCCAGCGGTATGTGCCGTCGCGGGCGCGAAGAAATCGTGCTTCCATCGTAAAGCCCCGCCCGGAGCGTATGCCGTCCCAGTAGATCCGGGATGCTGCCCAAAAGGTGCCGATCTCCGTGGTCCCGATCACTCCGGACGCGGCCCTTGACGCGGGCGCCGTCCGCACCGATATGCTGGCCCAACTGGTTCCCGGCGTGCAGATGGGACATGAAATCGACTCGGCCACGACGTTTATTCGCGGCATCGGACCCAATACGGGCGGAACAGGAGAGGAAAGCTCGGTCGCCGTGTATCTCGATGACATTTATATTCCGACCGGCGATGCGTCCATTTTTCAGCTGAGCGCCATTTCTCGGATCGATGTTCTCAAGGGCCCGCAGGGAACTCTGTTCGGCCGCAACGCAACCGGCGGCGTCATCCAGGTCCACACCAAGGACCCGCAATACGATCCCAGCGCCGATTTCGAGGGCGGGTATGGCAACTACGACACCTTTACCGGCAATGCTTACGCGACAGGCAAGGTCATCGAGGATGTCGCATCCAACTTGGCGGTTTACATCACCGACCAGCAGAATGGCTGGGGCCATGATGTCGTGACCGGACAGGAGGCGTTCACCGCGGAGGATTGGGGCGTCCGCAACAAGTGGCTGTGGACCCCGGCGCCCTCGACGAGGATTCTGCTTGCGGGAGATTTCGCCTACACGCGGAGCGAAGTAGGCCTCGGCTTCAATCAGATTCCCCAATTCGTCGCGGCGGGCGGCCACGGCTATTGTCCCGGTGAAGGCGGAGACGATGGAAATCCGCAGACCTTCCCCATCGCATTCAAATGCCCGGGCGCGCCCGGAGCCGGCTATGTCGGGTGGTACAACACCTCCGACAACGAGAATGACGTCTCTGCCATCAAGCACACCACCCTCGAGCTGAAAGCCGAACAGGAGCTCGGCTTCGCCAAGGGCGTCAGCATCACGGGCTGGCAGAATATGACCGGTTTTGCGCAGTTCAATCAGGACGGCTCGGCTTACGGCGATGTCGTTACCTACCAACCTCAGAGGGATCGCAATCTCAGCCAGGAACTGCGGTTGGTCAGTCCGGATGAGGCCTCCTATGCGTCGCGCTTCAACTGGATCGTCGGCGCGTTCTACATGGACGACAACGCAGGCTACGGACCGAATGCGAAGTTGGCGGGAATCGCGGAAGGATTTCCGACGGCGTCAGTCCCTCCGAGCTACTACTTGAACCTCACCGACAACGTCAGAACGACCTCCATCGCGGGGTACATGCAGGGAACCGCGCTCATAGCTACGGATACGCACCTGACCTTGGGTGCTCGTTACACGGTGGACAAACGGCTGTTCACCGGCGGTGTCTGGTTTTCCGACGCGATACCAGAAGTCGGCGGGTTGCCCGTTTGCGACGCGGTCCCGATCGCCTGCCCGACGACGCCCGCGACGCCCGGCGCTTCCCACCGCTGGCCGATGGCCACCTACCGGGTGGCGATGGATCACGAATTCACCGGGGACGTCATGGGGTATGTTTCGTGGAACCGCGGAGTAAAGAGCGGCCAATTCGATACCTTCGGCACCGCGGCCGGCGGCCCCGCCAACAACCCGCCGGTCAATCCCGAAGTGCTGAAGTCGGTAGAGGCCGGTATGAAAAGCGAATGGCTCGATCATCATCTGCAAATCAACCTGAGCGCATTCCACTACGACGTGCGGAATCTTCAGATGTCCATCATCGTGGCAGGGGGCACGAAATTGATCAACGCCGCGTCGGCGGAGGTCAATGGAGGAGAGCTTTCCGTCAACGTGATTCCCATGAATCACCTCACGTTTTCCGGCGGCTTATCGATCCTCTACGGCCACTATGAGAGCTTCAAGAATGCAACCGACTACTTCCCGCCGGACGCTTACTATGCCGGCTCCAACCTCGCCTCGCCCTCCTGCACGCCCAACGGGACGTACACCTGCAACGCATCCGGGCTGGATCTGATCCGCGCCCCGCACTACGGCGCCGATGTCGCGGCTGACTATGTGATTCCGAGTTCCATCGGTGATTTTGGCCTCAATGCGAATGTGTCGTATACGGACTCGTTCTACTGGTTCCCCGACGAGAGCATGAAGCAGCCGGTCGTGAATTTGCTCAATGCATCGGTAAAATGGACCCACCCGAGCCGCCGGTATGATCTTCGGCTGTGGGGTGCCAACCTGACCGGCGCCGAGTACTACTCCTTCGGCTCGGAGTCCATCGCCTATGGCCAGCAGCTCTCCCCCGAACCCCCGCGCACCTTTGGAGTCACGGCGGGCATGCACTACTGAGCAACATCACTCACGCCATCGCGGCGCCCTTCCTGCGCGAGACGGCATAGACCGCCGCGAAAGTGATCACGGAGCTTGCGGCGAGGTACGTGGCAACGGACCATATGGCACCGCCCGACCAATGAATAAGGTACGTCGCGATGATCGGAGCCGGCGCCCCACCGAGTATTCCTGCCATTTGGTACCCAAGAGAGATCCCCGAGCAGCGCACACGCGGCGCAAAGAGCTCTGCAAGAATGGCCCCCGTGATGCCGTAGAGTGCGCTCGCGATGAAGCCTTGGATACACATGGCGAGCCAGATCAGAGCAGGTACACGCGTGGCCAGGAGCCAAAAGAAAGGGTACGAGTACAGCATGATGCAGATCGCACTGCAGATCGCAACACGATGCCTGCCCACGCGGTCGGCAAGGCGGGCGAAAATCAGGATGCTCACTGCCTCTGAAACACTGAGCAGCACGATTCCGACGAGCGCCACGCTCCTCGATACCCCGAGCTGCTTGGTGAGATATGCGAGGCTGAACGTTGTGGCAATGTAGAATCCGGTGATACTGACCAGCACCACGCCTATGGCCAGGACGCAGCGCAAGGCGGTGATCACGCAGCACCTCGAGCAGAGGCGCCTTGGAGTCTACTCCACGCTCTTTGACGCGAGAGAACACCGGTGACTCGGCTACCCGCAACCGGATCACGACCCCGACGACTATTAACGCGATGCTCAGCAGGAACGCCACTCTCCAGCCCCAGGCAAAGAATTGCGTCTCCGGGAGCACGGAGAACGCTGCAAATACGCCCGTAGAGGCCACGAGTCCGGCGGGAACACCCAGCTGCGGCCAGCTGGCGTAGAAGTTGCGGTCCTGCTCGGGGGCGTGCTCGAACGCCATCAGAGTCGCCCCGCCCCACTCGCCTCCCACCGCGAAGCCCTGCACGAATCGAAGCGTGACCAGGAGAATGGGCGCCAATACGCCGATCTGCTCGAATGTCGGTAGGAGCCCGATAAGGAAGGTCGCGCCGCCCATAAGGAGAAGGGTCGCAACAAGCATGGACTTGCGACCGATCCGATCACCGAGATGGCCGAAGACGGCACCGCCGACGGGGCGGGCGAAGAAGCCGACACCGAACGTTGCAAAAGACGCGAGAGTGCCCGCGAGCGGATCGAATCGGGGAAAGAACAGCTTCGGGAACACCAGCGCCGCGGCCGTCCCATATGCAAAGAAGTCATACCACTCTACGGCCGTGCCGATAAAGCTCGCGAAAGCGACTCGCCGGATGGATTTCCGATGCCCCAGTTCGGCGCGGTCGAAAGCCCCATCGATCGCTCGCGCACCCAAGGAATGCCTCCCGAGATCGTACTCGCGCTTGTTCTTCTCGTGCTGCCGGTGCCAAACCATGCCAGTATAATGCACCGACCAACGCAATCCCTAACGTTGGTCCGCTAACCCGAACTCACGCTACGCGCGGGGCGGTCAGACAGCAAGTCGTAGCTGGACGACCGGCGCTGGGAATCCCCCTTTATGTCGATTTCTACCGGGCAAGAGACTCACTACTTCGATTGCTTTGACTTCACGAGAGCGGCCGAGGACGCACCTTCGAGCGATAGCCCGTAACCCACTTCCCGCACGACGCGTTCCTTCAGCGGCTGAATGAGGTGAATTCGGGTATTCCGACGCGTCACTTCAGGGGCCTTCAAGTACAGATCGGCCAGTTCCCGCGCGCGTGCCACTGCCTTGCCGTTCGGTACCACCTCTGCCACGACTCCCCATTCCTGTGCGGTACGCGCGGGCAGCGGCTGCGGATTGAGCAGGAATGCCTCGGCTCGACCCGGGCCCGCCCGATAGCTCCATGTCGTAAAGATCCCGTCACCCGGCGTAACTCCCACGGCAAAATGGCCGACGTCTTGGAATGTCGCGCCTTCAGCCGCAACGATGACGCTGGCGAGGAGCGCGTAATCCGAGTGGATATGGGCGCGTCCCTCGACGGCCGCAATTACCGGAACGCGGATGTTTGCAATATTCTCTAGAGTCTGGCCGCCTTCATCATGAATTCTGCTCCAGATGCCAGGGTCGGAAACGTCTCCGAACGATGGCCATTCCACGTCCCCGATGAAATTCCCTCCGGCGCCTGTAATGATGACGATCTTGTTCGCCCGGTCTTGTCCGATCCTGTGAAAGGCGTCGACAAACTCCGTGTGTGCTGGCGCGTTCATGATGAACGCGCCCCCGTTGCTGTGGAATTCGGCGACCAGCACGCCTTTCTCATCACGTGACAGTTTCAAATGGCGGTACGCGGCGAAGTAGTCAGCTTGCATGCAAGTTCTCCTGGGTTGATCGGTTGATTGCGAGATATCGGCTCACGCCTCAATCCACAATCGATATGCCGTATGAAGTTGGTCATGCCCGTCATGTCAATGATTGGCTGTGTATCCCCCAATTTGTAGCGGCGTATCTTTGCGCGCGAGCCGGAGCGGGGAAAACGACCGAACGCATATGCAAACGCGTCGCTTTGGACTACAGTTAAGCAAACAAAGCGCGTCGATGAACGCGCAGTTCCGACGGATGAGGCTCAGTTCAAGGATGCGCCGTGCCTAGGTCTTCATCATTTGATGGAATTCGAAGCAGCAATTGGTTCGAACTCATCGTGGAAGGGGTTCCCGTCGCTCTGCTGATGGCGGATCAGAACGGGCGAATTTCATTGGTCAATCGCAATACCGAGACCTTATTCGGCTATTCGCGCTCGGAACTCATCGGCGAGCCGTTGGAGCTCTTGGTTCCGCAACGATTTCGCGAACAGCATGCGGTGCACGTTTCGACCTATCTGGTGGCGCCGACGCAGCGCCGTATGGGTGCCGGCCGCGATCTATTTGGCCGGCGCAAGAACGCTACGGAAATGCCGATTGAGATCGGCCTGAATCCCATTCGGACGGCGGAAGGCATCTTCACGCTGGCTTCCATCATCGATATCACGGAGCGCAAACGCGCCGAGCAAGTCGAGCGGCAAATGGCTGCGCTGGTGGAATCCGCCGATGATGCAATCGTGGCGAAGAATCTCGATGGCATCATCAGCAGCTGGAACCCGGGCGCGGAGCGTCTGCTCGGCTACAGCGCAAAGGAGATCATCGGACAGCCGGTGACGCGATTGCTCCCGGACGACCGTCTGGAGGAGGAGGCCATGATTCTCGGCCGCATACGTCGAGGTGAGCGAGTGGCTCAATTCGAGACGCTGCGTCGCAGAAACGACGGCTCTATGGTCGAAGTCTCACTCACCATCTCGCCTATTCGCGATTCCAACGGCCGGATTGTGGGCGCTTCGAAGATTATCCGGGACATCACAGAGCGAAAACGCAGCGAAATGGCATTGCATCGCAGCAATGCCGAACTGGCGCAAATGAATGCCGATCTCGACAACTTCGTCTATACCGCCTCGCATGATCTGCGGGCACCGCTGACAGGCATCAGTTCGATTGTTCAATGGATTCTCGAGGATGATGGCGCTCTTGCGGAGGAGTCGCGCAAACGGTTGGGGTTGATTGTCGGCCGCATCGAACGCATGAAGCAGTTGCTTACCGATATACGCGACTATGCCAGAAATGATAGCAATGCCGTGCAGTCTGGAGCGCCCGTCAGTGCGGCCGTTCTGGTGGCAAATGTCGCGGCCACCGCCCACGTGCCGCCGGGTTTTTCGATTCGAGGGGATCCGTCTTTGGAGACGGTCCAGGTGCTGCGCGTGCCCCTGGAACAGGTGCTACACAATCTCTTGAGTAACGCCATCAAGCATCACGATCGCCCGGCCGGTACCGTGACGGTATCGGTCCGGCACCAAGCTCCGTGGCTGCGATTTTCAGTGATTGATGACGGACCGGGCATCCCCGAGGAGTACCGGGAAAGCATTTTCGAGATGTTCAAGACGCTCAAGCCTCGAGACGAGGTGGAAGGCAGCCGCCGGCGGTGGGCTGCGCGGAGTCCAGGCGCGAGGTGAGAATCATGCCGGCGATGGCTGCCATCGCGCCCGAAATCGTATAGACCAGGATTTGCACCCGGTCGGTATTGACGCCCGAGAGCTTCGCTGCCTCCTCGTTGCCGCCCGTGGCATATACGTGACGTCCGAACACGGTTCTCGTCAAGACGAACCAGAAGAGCGCGAACATCGCCAGCATCGCGGCGACGGGTACGGGAATCAGCCGGGCAACGTAACCGCCGCCAAGTGTCGAGAAGAGATCACTCGAGAAGCCGCTGATCGGGCTGCCGTTCGAGAGGACGAGCGCTACCCCGCGAAGCAGCGTCATCATGCCGCAGTCCCTGGCTCTTGCGATCCTCGGTGACATACCCCATGCCCGCGGCGATGGCATCCCTTGGGCTCTGGATGAAAAGCGCTCTGCCGTCGAGCAGGACCTGTCCCGCCGTCCTGCGATTCACTCCAAAGAGCGTGTTGAGGATTCTGCTGCGCCCCGCCCCGACCAGCCCGGCCACTCCCAGCACCTCCCCCGCTCGCACCTCGAAGTGAATATGATTGATCCGGCGCCCGTCGCCGAGATCCTCCACCTTGAGCCGCACCTCGCCGAGCGCGGCATCACGTTTTGGAAATCGTTCGTGCAGCTCGCGACCGACCATCATCTTCACGATCTCCCCGAAGTTGGTCTCTCGTACCGCGCGCTCACCGACAAAATGCCCGTCGCGCAGCACCGAGACTTTGTCGCAGATCTTGAAAATCTCCTCCATCCGGTGAGAGACGTAGACAATGGCGACACCTTGCGACTTCAAATCCGTCATGATTCGGAATAATCCGTCGATCTCGTGGTCGGTCAGGGAGGCCGTCGGCCCGTCCATGATCAGCATCCGAGCGTTGACCGACAGCGCCGTCGCGATTTCAACGAGCTGCTGGCGACCGATCGAGAGTGTTTTCGCCATCTGACTCGGGTCGATCTGTCCGCTGCCTATCTTGCTCAGCCAGCTCGCCGTCTCGGTCCGCATCTGGCTCCGCTCCAGCACGCCGAAACGGCTGGGCTCCCGCCCCAGGAGCAAGTTATCCATCACCGAGAGCTGTGGAATCATGTTGAGCTCCTGATGAATGATGGCGATGCCGAGTGCACTTGCTTCCCGGCTCGAGCGGATCGTGACGGTCTTGCCGTCAATGAGAATGCTGCCGGTACCGGCTCCGTATGCGCCCGAAAGGATTTTCATCAGCGTCGACTTGCCCGCGCCGTTCTCGCCCAGGAGCGCATGGATCTCCCCGCCCGCGATGGCAAAGTCGACGTTATCGAGCACGCGCACCGGGCCGAACGCCTTGCTGATACCCTTCATCGTCACTTGCATGAGGAGCCCCTGTCCAGGAACGCGTTGAGCTCGGCGAGCGCCGGCATGCTGTCCTGCGCTCCGCGCCTGGTCACGGACAAGGCGCCCGCGGCGCAGCCGCGACGCACCGCCTCCGCGAGGCCTCGATCCCAGAATGCGCCCAGCGCGCCGTTGAATGTGTCGCCGGCTCCGGTGGTGTCGACCGGCGTCGCTGGGTAGGCGGGCTGATGTCTCAGCGCTCCCATCGCATCGGTGAAGTACGCTCCCTCCGCACCCTTCGTCACAATCACGCGGCCCGGCATGCGGGTCAGCAGCTCCTCCCAGGGCGCATCGGGCTGCGCAAACACGGTCCCCAGCTCGTATTCGTTGGGGGTAATCAGCGTGCAGAGCGCGAGCAGGCTCTCCGGGAGCTGCATCGCAGGGGCCGGATTCAGCACGAAAGGCTTGTGATATCGCGCGGCGAGCTCGGCGCCGTGCTGGACCGTGGCGAGGGGCACTTCGAGCTGCGCGAGCACCACATCGGCATCCGCGAATGCCGACTCCGCCACATCGAGATCGGCCGCGCTCAATCGAGCATTGGCGCCCGGTACAATGACGATGGCGTTGTCGGCGTTGCAGACGGTGATCGCCGCGATGCCGGTCGACGCGCCCGGCGTTTCGTGGACCCAACGCGTGGCCACCCCGTCGGCCGCCGAACGTCCCTTGAGCTCACCGCCAAATACGTCCGAGCCCACTCGGCCCAGCATGGTGACATTCGCGCCGAGCCGCGCCGCCGCCACGGCTTGATTGGCTCCCTTGCCGCCCGCGCGCGTCGCGAAACTAGCTCCCAATAGAGTCTCTCCAAGTCGCGGGAAGGTGCCCGTTTCCACCACGAGATCCATGTTGATACTGCCGAACACCAGAACCCGGGTCATTGCGTCATCCCACCCGTCTCAGCTCGCTCATGGACCATGCCTCCATCGGTGATATCACCCACCGAGATTGCCTGAGGTTCATCTCGATTCATTGGACCGCACTGCCGCCGCCGGACGATGATCCAATTCTTTGGCGCGCGTTGGTCCGACTTGACGGCCATCCGCCATGAGGGCAACCTATAAAATCCAGCAGGTCGGAGGCTCGCCCTGTACGCAAGAGGAGGACGATATCCCCGCGGTCGGCCCGTCAGTACTGTGGGGGAAAATCGCCTCGTTTGGTCCTTTTCGCCTGCATGCGACCGAGAGGCGGCTCGAGAAGAACGGCACTCCCCTCAAGATCGGCAGTCGTGCGCTCGACATCCTGATCACGCTGCTCGAGCATGCCCCGGAAGTCGTCAGCAAGCGTGACCTCATCCGGCGTGTCTGGGGGCAATTGGTCGTCGATGAGGTCAGTTTGCGCTTTCACGTTGCCGCCCTTCGCAAGCGGCTCGGCGATGCGGACGCCTCTGTCAACTACGTCACCAATATTCCCGGCCGCGGCTACTGCTTTGCCGGAGGGGTGACCTGGACGGAGGCAGAGGCTCAAGCGACGCCGAAAAAAGCCCCGGCGGCCCCCGCGGCTGCCGCGCAGCTGCCTCGGGAGCCCTTGGTCATGGTGGGACGCGACCCAGCGGTTCGTGAGCTCACCGCCCTGCTGAAAAAGCACCGCTTTGTATCGATCGTCGGGGCAGGTGGAATAGGCAAGACGACCATCGCCCTGACATTGGCGCACCGATTGCTTGCCGACTTTGAGGGCGCCGTTCACTTCCTCGATCTCGGGGCCGTCGAGGATGCCCGATTGGTCGCGAGTCTGCTGGCGTCCCAACTGGGTCTTGTGGCGGTTTCGGACCAGCCGTTGCCGGTTATCCTGACGCATCTGCGCGAGCAGCGAACGCTGCTGGTGTTCGATAGCTGCGAGCATCTCATCGAGGCCATCGCGGCGCTGGCCGAGAACATATTCCGCGACGCCCCCCAGGTTCACATCCTGGTCACGAGCCGGGAGGCACTGCGGGCCGAGGGCGAGCAAGTGCATCATTTGCCTCCCCTGGAGTGCCCGCCGCCGGATACAGGGTCGGTGACAGCAACACGAGCCCTGCACTTTCCGGCGGTGCAGCTGTTCGTCAAGCAGATCGCCCATAGCGGTCATGCGTTCGAACTGACGGATGCCGATGCACCGGTCGTGGCCGAGATCTGCCGCCGGTTGGATGGCATCGCCCTCGCCCTCGAGCTGGCCGCCGCGCGCATCGGAGCGCACGGCGTTGAAGGCACCGCCTCATTGCTCGACAAGCAATTCAGGTTGCTCTGGCGCGGGCGCCCGCACCGCACTGCCGAGACATCAAACGCTCGGCGCCACGCTCGACTGGAGCTACAACCTGCTGTCCCGGACCGAGCAGCTGGTCCTACGGCGCCTGGCTGTCTTCGTCGGTGGCTTTTCTCTCGACGCAGCCCTGGATGTAGCGGCTGAAAACCTCCGTCCCGCCGAGCTCACGGAGACGCTCGCCACCCTCGCAGACAAATCGCTCGTGACCTCGGATCGCACGACCGCGATGCGCTACCGGCTGCTCGACACCACGCGGGCCTACGCGTGGCAAAAGCTCACCGAAAGCGGGGAAGGTCCGAAGATCGTACGGCGCCACTGCGAGCACATGATTCACGCCTTGGAACAGCTCGGAGCCACGATTTGGGGGCTTCCGAACCCCGAGAGTATCCATTTCTTCGCCTTGAACCTCGGCAACCTGCGTGCTGCACTGGAGTGGAGTTTTTCGGATCAGGGAGATACCGGGCTCGGAGCGAAGCTGGCGGGTGCGTCGGCGTGTTTATTCTTTCAGGCGGACCTTCTGCCCGAGTGCGCGGCTTGGACCGAACGTGCCCTGGGAGCCCTTGACACCCTGAGCAAAGGGACGCCGCTCGAGCTCGAACTTCTCGCCTGCTTCGGGTCGTCGCGCATGGTTACGAAGGGAAATGTTCGCGCTACACAGACCGCCCTCCTTCGTGCGCTGGACATTGCGAAGCGCCTCGAGGCGGCTCCGATGCAGCTGTATCTCCTCTATGCGCTTTATCAGTGGCAGACTCGAAGCGGAGATCTTCGCGCTCTCAGAGAGCTCATCGATCGGATCGAAACCGTAGCCAAGGAGATTGCGGACCCCTGGCTGACGCTGTCGGACATAGCCTTTCTGCAGTGACGAGTTTCATCATCGGCGAGTGTCGGGAGGTTCCGAGGCATGCACAGATTGCACTCGCCACCCCGGTTCATCTATCGAAATTCAACCCGGTGAGCTGCGGGCACCTGCTAAGGCTGAGACCCCTCCTGGCACGCAACTTGTGGGTATTGGGATACCCCGAGCAGGCGATGGCAACGGCCGAAGAAGCAATCCAGGAGGCAGATAATCCGGATCAACCCTTCAGTCTTTGCTACGTACTCATGTCTTGTGTGAACGTGCCCTTGGAGACCGGGGACTGGGAGAAGGCGGAAGAGCTCATCCATCGCCTGTCGAGCCATGCCACAACACCGCCTCTCTACTTACGCTCGGGCTTCGGTGGGCTGGCAGGGCCGCCTGGCGGTCTCGCGCGGTGACCTGTTGCGGGGAATCGAGTTGCTGCAGACTGCCCTCGCGGCTCTGCAAGAGGACGGCTACGAATTGTACCGCCCGCAGCTCAGCGTGACGCTGGCGGAGGGCCTTGCGAAGACGGGAGAGCACGAGCTCGCCTACAGCACGATCTGCGAGGCTGTCACCTGGACTGAAAGCCGCGGTCGCGTGCTCACCTTCATCGATCTGCTGCGCGCGAAGGGCGACATCCTGATATCGATGCCGGAGCAGCACGCGAGCGAGGGCGAGGCATGCTTGCTCCAGTCACATGAGCTTGCGGGGGAGCGGGGTCTGCTGTCCTTGGAACTGCGTACCGGCATCAGCCTCGCAAGACTCTGGGCTGATCGAGCTCAACGAGACAAAGCGCTCGAACTCCTCGACCCGATCTTCAATCGATTTTCGGAGGGCTTCCAGACACGCGACCTGGTTATGGCGGCCAACCTCCTGCAGCAGCTTCGGTCTCGCCACTGAGGCCTAAGGAATCGAGGACTTCCATGACGATTGCCTCGCCTGCCGAGCCTGGTTCCTCTTTACGGGATGCATCCGCTGCGGCGGGCACGGAATCTGTTCCATGCCGCGAGCCGACCACGGGAATCTACCCGTGGGTACGTCCTCGGTGTGCTGTTCCTCGTCTATATGCTCAACTTCATCGACCGGCAAGTACCCGTGATCCTCGCGCAGGACATCAAGGCCGGTCTCGGCCTCAGCGACGCACAGCTCGGCTTTCTCTACGGCACTGCGTTCGCGATCTTCTATTCGCTGTTCGGTATCCCGCTCGGCCGCCTGGCTGACAGCTGGTATCGAGGCAGGCTGATTGCGGCGGGCCTTATCTTCTGGTCGGTCATGACCGCCCTGTCGGGACTCGCCCGCTCGTACGGGCAGCTGGCGCTGGCGCGGATCGGTGTCGGTATCGTCGAGGCGAGTGCCTCGCCGGCCGCCTATTCTCTGCTGATCAATTATTTTCCGCACGCCGCCGGGGGTTCGCGCTCACCATCTACTCATCGGGACTGTTGGTCGGCGGCGGGCTTGTCTGCCGCTGGGCGGCTGGATCGCGCACGCCTGGTCAGCGCCTACGCGCACAGGTCCCGCGCCGTTCGGGCTCGCCGGCTGGCAGGCCGCCTTTCTGGCTCTCGGTCTTCCTGGACTGCTGCTTGCCCTTTGGGTATTGACGCTGCGTGAGCCAATGCGCGTGGTCTCGCGGACGGGCGCGCCGCGCCGGTACAGAGAGCCCGGCGCCTGGCGAGAATTGCTCTGACTCGCGGCGATCCTGCCGCCCCTTACCCTTTGGAGTGTCAGCGGGTTCCCCGGTGGCCTGCGCCTCAACCTGCTTTTTTTCGTCGCGATCGCGGGCGCCGCGGCGGTGCTCCCCGTGCTCACTCACGATTCGGTGCAATGGATTGGTGTGGGAATTGGCCCCTACGCCGTGGCTTCCTGGTCGCAGTTGCTCCGCGCCACCGACCGGCCGGCTTTCGCGCTCCTGTTCGGGACCCGCGCGGTCGTATTCGCGCTGATCGGGTTTGGCGCCCCCTGCTTCGTTGCCTACCTCAGTTTCCTTTTGGATTCCGCCTTACGCGATGCGCACCTTCGGCGTTCGCTCGGACATCGCCGGATTGATGCTGGGCGTTCCCGCCGCCTTTGCCGCCGCGGCCGGCTGCACGATCGGGGGTCCCTATCAGACGCGTGGAAACGGCGCGACCCCCGCGGGCGCCTCTTTGTCTGCATGCTCGCGCCTATCCTTTCGGCGCCGCTGATGATCGCGCCGCTGCACGCAACCACTCTGAGTGTCATCTACCTCGCTCAACCCTCTGATCTCCTTTTCGGTGATCTGTGGGTCGGATCCGCTGTGGCGACTATTCAGGACTGCGTGCTACCGCGCATGCGGGGCACCGCGGGGGCGATCTTCCTCCTCGCCATCTCGATGCTTGGTCTCGCACTCGGCCCCTACAGTGTCGGCAAGGTAGCCGTACTGTCCGGCTCACTCAGACGGGCATCATGAGCTTGCTGGGGATGATGCTCGCGGGATTCATGTTGCTGTGGGCCGCCAGCCGCAGGATCGAAGACGCTGAGGAAACCCGCGGCGCCCGGGCACGCGCCGCCGGCGAGAGATCTGAACAGCGCAGTCGGGGCACGATTGCCTGCGTATGCGTGCTGGGCTATGACCACGGCGGTACAGACTCCGTCATTCGCCTGTGGAACGACAGCGCCATGCCGCAGCGCGGGGAATAATCCCGATGCGTCCCCGGCATTCGGGTAGGGATCGCAGGCACATCCAAGAGGTGGCCGATCGGTTCAAGACGGATCGTTCTGCGCAATGCATGCTGGTTCGCGCTTGCATCGCCCACGCCTGATAGGAGAACGAGATGACGATATTCTCTAGCACCGCCTCGCCCGGTCAGCGGTGGAAAATATTCCTGCCCGGTGCCGCTTCGATTCCAACCAATGTACTGAGCATGGGTACTGCCTCTGCGTTGGTTCACCGCCGGTGGTTGAATGGCGGCGCGCGTCGGCCGGCGCGCGCCGGAGTAGTCCGGTGGCGGACGGGCGCGCTGCCATTCACCTTTTGGCCGCCATTCATGGCCTTGTATGTAGTTATACGGGTTTTTTTTTTTTTTTTGTGTGTGTGGCCTGTCGGCCATTCCTGTCAAATCGTTGTGTTTGCCGTCCGCCGCCCGATCGGCTCCCTCCTCGCTGTGTTCCTCCTCCAATGCAAAGAACTCTGACAATAGAGACATTCCCAAACCCGGCGTCGTGTCCAGGCGGCGGAACTTGCAGCGCATTTCTTCACCTTTTCCCGTTTTTGCCGCCCGCCGCCCCCGGTGGTGCGTTTCGCCTAAGGTGTATGTTTCATGCACAAGTATTATTGAGTCTCATTGTCACCCTCTTCGTGTCGACCGTCGCCATGGCGGCAGATGACGCCTCGCCGCGCCACCGTTCACGGAGCGGGGATTCCCTCCGGCTACGTGTGGCTCAGCGGCGGGTCGGTTGCCATGGGCATTGGATATACCTGGGGGCACGGGACGCTTTACTACAGCAAAGACCAAAAACAATATCAGTTCAAACTCTCGGGCGTATCGATCGCGGACGTAGGGGGCGCCGGGATTACCGCCGAGGGAGAAGTCTATAATCTGTCCAGTCCGGCGGATCTCTCCGGCAACTTTTCGGCGGTCACAGCCGGCCTGACGGTCTTAGAGGGCGGCTCGGTCGCCTACCTCAAGAACGACAAGGGCGTCGTCATCAAGCTGCACTCCCAGACCGGCGGATTGCGATTCAACCTGTCCGCCAACGGTATGGACATCACGCTCCAGCAATCGTAAATGACGCGGGCGCCGCGTGTATCCGCGATGCGCACGCCGGTCGTATCCGCTCGGGGGATAGACCGAGCGGCTGACATTGCCAGCTGACATCGGCGGCGATCATTGACGGCCATGCGTCATCCGGGCAACCTGCTTTCCGGGTCCCTTATCCGGCTTGAGGCAGGTGTCAGTGACGCGACGTGTCGATACGGGCGACCCAGGTCAAGGGCGTGGGAGTGATGAGCGCGGATCCCCGAACGCCTCCGCGGCCGGCGGCTCGCCCCGTACGCAAGAAGAGGAGGACCTGATCCCCGCGGTCGGCCCGTCAGTACTGTGGGGGAAAATCGCCTCGTTTGGTCCTTTTCGCCTGCATGCAACCGAGAGGCTGCTCGAGAAGAACGGCACCGCCCTCAAGATCGGCAGCCGGGCGTTCGACATCCTGATCGCGCTGGTCGAGCATGCCCCGGAAGTCGTCAGCAAGCGTGACCTCATCCGGCGTGTCTGGGGGCAATTGGTCGTCGATGAGGTCAATTTACGCTTTCACGTTGCCGCCCTTCGCAAGCGACTTGGCGAGGGGGACTCCTCTGTCAGCTACATCACCAATATTCCCGGCCGCGGCTACTGCTTTGCCGGAGGGGTAAGGTGGGCGAAGGCAGAGGCTCAATCGACGCCGAGAAAGGGCCCCCGCGGCTGCCCCGCAGCTGCCTCACGAGCCCTTGCTCATGGTGGGACGCGACCCAGCGGTTGATGAGCTCACCGCCCTGCTGAAAAAACATCGCTTTTGTGTCGATCGTCGGGGCAGGCGGGATAGGCAAAACCACCATCGCCTTGACGTTGGCGCACCGCATGCTTGCCGACTTTGAGGGCACCGTTCACTTCCTCGATCTGGAGGCCGTCGAAGATGCCCGATTGGTCGCGAGTCTGCTGGCGTCCCAACTGGGGCTCGTGGCGGTTTCGGACGGACCGTTGCCGGTTATCCTTGACGCTCTGCGCGAGCAGCGAACGCTGTCTGCGTGTTGGATCGCTGCGAGCATCATCATCGAGGCCATCGCGGCGCTGACCGAGAACATATTCCGCGACGCTCCCCAGGTTCACATCCTGGTCACGAGCCGCGAGGCACTGCGGGCCGAGGGCGAGCAAGTGCATCATTTGCCGTCCCCTGCGAGTGCCCGCCGCCGGATGCAGAGTCGTTGACCGCGAGGCAGAGCCGCTGGGCTTTCCGGCGGTGCAGCTGTTCGTCAAGCAGGTCGCCCATAGCGGCCATGCGTTCGAACTCACGGATGCCGATGCACCGATCGTGGCCGAGATCTGCCGCCGATTGGATGGTATCGCCCTCGCCCTCGAGCTGGCCGCCGCCCGCGTCGTAGTGCATGGCGTTCAAGGCACCGCCTCATTGCTCGACAAGCAGTTCGGGTTGCTCTGGCGCGGACGCCGCACCGCACTACCGAGACATCAAACGCTCAGCGCCACGCTCGACTGGAGCTACAACCTGCTATCCCGGTACCGAGCAGCTGGTCCTACGGCGCCTGGCTGTCTTCGTCGGCGGCTTTTCTCTCGAGGCGGCCCTGGACGTGGTCGCAGATGAGCCTCGATCCCGCCGAACTCACGGAGACGCTCGCCACCCTCGCAGACAAATCGCTCGTGACCTCGGATCGCACGACCGCGATGCGCTACCGGCTGCTCGACACCACGCGGGCCTACGCGTGGCAAAAGCTCACCGAAAGCGGGGAAGGTCCGAAGATCGTACGGCGCCACTGCGAGCACATGATTCACGCCTCTGGAACAGCTCGGAGCCACGATCTGGGCGCCTCCGAGCCCCGAGAGTATCCATTTCTTCGCTCTTGAACCTCGGCAACCTGCGTGCTGCGCTGGAGTGGAGTTTTTCGGATCAGGGAGATACCGGGCTCGGAGCGAAGCTGACGGGTGCGTCGGCGTGTTTATTCTTTCAGGCGGACCTTCTGCCCGAGTGCGCGGCTTGGACCGAACGTGCCCTGGGAGCCCTCGACACCCTGAGCAAAGGGACGCCGCTCGAGCTCGAACTTCTCGCCTGCTTCGCGTCGTCGCGCATGGTTACGAAGGGAAATGTTCGCGACTACACAGACTGCCCTCCTTCGCGCGCTGGACATCGCGGAGCGCCTCGAGGCGGCTCCGATGCAGCTGTATCTCCTCCATGCGCTTTATAAGTGGCAGATTCGAAGCGGGGATTTTCGCGGCTTCAAGGAGCTCACGGATCGGATCGACGACCGTAACCAGGCAGATTGCGGACCCGTTGGCCGACGCTATCGCTGCACGGCTTCCTATGCCGTTACACGCTTTTTCGCCGGCCGACAATCGCAGGGTTCGCCGGCACGCGCGGATTGCCCTGGCCGCGCCCGGTTCACGCGTCGAAACTCAACAACGCGAGTTTTGGGACGTCTGTACAGGGACAAGACCCATCCTGGCGCGATAACCTGTGGGTGCTGGGATACCCCGATCAAGCAGCGGAAACGGCCGAAAAAGCCGTCCAGGAGGCGGAGAGCTCTGCAATCATCCCCTCACGCTTTGCTACATATTGATGTCCTGTTTGGTGGTCCCCCTTTGCAACGGGGACTGGAAAAGAGCGGAAGAGCTGATTCACCGGCTCGTCGACCATTGCGACCAAGCACCACCTCTTTACCTACGCGCGGGCTTCGGTGGGCTGGCAAGGCCGCCCTTGCGATCTTGCGCGGCGATCTGTCGCGGGGAATCGAGTTGCTGCAGATCGCCCTCGCGGCTCTGCATGAGGATGGCTACGAATTGTACCGACCGCAGCTGCAGCGGGATCGCTGGCAGCCGGTCTCGTGCGAAGCAGGACAAGCGCGAACTCGCGTACAGCACGATCTGCGAGGCTGTCACCTGGGCCGAAACCCGTGCGTCGCATACTCAACTTCATCGATCTGTTACGCGTAAAGGGCGAGGTCCTCGCATCGATGTCAACGCCGGACATGAGCGAGGCCGAGGCATGCTTCCTTCAGTCGCTTCAGCTTGCTCGGGAGCGGGGACTGCTCTCCTTCGAGCTGCGTGTCGGCACCAGCCTCGCAAGATTCTGGGCTGGCCGAGCCCAACGGGACCAAGCGCTCGAACTCCTCGACCCGATCTTCAACCGATTTTCGGAGGGCTTTCAGACCCGCGACCTGGTCGCGGCCGCCAACCTCTTGCAGCAGCTTCGGCCGGGCAACTGAGCCGCCAAAAAGCGCGCCGCCGCCAGGTTACATCGGACACGGAACTCCTCGACCTGGATTGCGGGCGGACACCTCGCTACCGCGTCAGCTCGACGACAGCATCTCCCGGGCCACCGTCAGGATCGACGCGGGGTCGAAGCCGAAGTGCTCTCGAGCTCCTTCAGCGGAGCGGACGCACCGAAGGTCTGCATACCGATCATCTTGCCCTTCGAGCCGATATACCGCTCCCAGCCGAAGGTGGACGCCTGCTCGATCGCGATGCGCGCCGTGACCTCCGGCGGAAGGACGCTCTCCTTGTACTCCTTCGACTGGTGCTCGAAGAGGTCCCAGGACGGCATGGAGACCACGCGGGACGGATGCCTTCGCGAGCAGCTGCTCGTGCGACTTCACCGCGAGGCTGAGCTCGCTGCCCGTGGCGATCAGGATCACCTCCGGCTTTCCGCCGGGCATCGCCGAGCACGTAGGCTCCCTTGCCACGCCGGCGCGACGCGTATTCGGCTCGATCGAGCGTCGGCAGCGGCTGGCGCGAGAGCGCCAGCACGGCCGGCTGATGGTGCAGCTTCACGATGTACCGGTAGGCCTCCACGACCTCGTTCGCGTCGCCGGGCCGCATCACCATCAGGCCCGGAACGGCGCGCACGAGACGAGGTGCTCGATGGGCTGATGCGTGGGGCCGTCCTCGCCGTCGCTCATCGCGTCGTGGGTGAAGACCAAGATCGTGGGCAGCTCCATCAGCGCGGACAGCCGCATGGCCGGCCGCGCGTAGTCGCTGAAGATGAAGAACGTCGCGCCGAACGGCCGCAGCTTCGACAGCGCAAGCCCGTTCACGATCGCCGCCATGGCGTGCTCGCGGATGCCGAAATGCAGGTTCCGTCCGCCCGGGCTGTCGCGCCTGGAAATCGCCGGCGCCCCGAACGTGAGCGTGGTCCTGTTCGACGGGCCCAGATCGGCCGAGCCGCCCAGGAACCACGGGATGTTCTGCGCGATCACGTTCAGCACCTTGCCGGAGCGTCGCGGCCCGCGACCCCCTTTGCGTCGGCCGGGAAACATCGGCAGGTTCCGGTCCCAGCCGGCCGGCAGTTCGCTGCGCTGCATCTGATCGATTTCTGTCGCCAGCTCGGGATACTTCGATCGATAAGCTGGCGAACTTTTCCATCCAGGAACTGTGGGCCTCGGCGCCGCGCTCGCCGATGCCGGCGCGAAGTGCTCGGAACGCCTCGCGCGGCACCAGAAACTTCGCGTCCTCCGGCCAGCCGTAGGCGCTTCGTCAGCCTGACCTCCTCCTCGCCGAGCGGCTCGCCGTGCGCGGCGGCGGTGTCCTGCTTGTGCGGCGAGCCGTAGCCGATGTGGCTGTCGAGAACGATGAGAGTGGGCCGGCCCGTGGTCTCTTGAAGACCTCGATCGCGTGCTCGATGCGATCGATGTCGTTGGCGTCGCCGACGCGCAGCACGTTCCAGCCGTAGCCGAGGAACCGCGTGGCCACGTCCTCGGTGAACGCGATGCTCGTGTTGCCCTCGATGGTGATGTGGTTGTTGTCGTAAATCCAGCAGAGGTTGTCGAGCCCGAGGTGGCCGGCGAGCGAGGCCGCCTCCGACGCGACGCCTTCCATCAGGCAGCCGTCGCCGCAGACGGCATAGATGTTGTAATCGAAAACCTCGAAACCCGTCCGGTTGTAGCGGGTCGCGAGCCACTTCTCGCGCGATTGCCATGCCGACGCTGGTGGCGATGCCCTGGCCGAGCGGACCGGTCGTCGTCTCGACGCCCGAGACCCAGTGATACTCGGGATGGCCGGGGGCCTTGCTGTCGAGCTGGCGGAAGTGGCGGATGTCGTCGAGCGTGACCGACGGCTGGCCGAGCCGCTCATACTTCGGCGTTCACTGCCGCGTCCCGGTAGGTGCAGGACGGACCAGAGCAGCATCGACGCGTGGCCGTTGGAGAGCACGAAGCGGTCGCGATTGGGCCAGATCGGGTCGGCGGGATCGAACCGCATGACGCGGTTCCAGATCGTGTACACCGAGCGGCGCCAGCGCCATCGGCGTGCCGGGATGGCCGGATTGGCCTGCTGGACCGCGTCGATCGAAAGCGTGCGGATGGTGTTGATCGACAGTTGATCCAGTTGCTCGTTGGTCATGGATTCACCTTTCGCGAACCAGTTCTTTTGAAATTCGCGCACTCCGCTCGGGGTCGCCCTCACCGTCGGGTTATGCCAGCCGCCCGGGGGCGTCACCTGTTGTCGACTTCGCTCGGCCCCAGGTCCTGGGCTCGTATTCGACACCGGCGTGCCCGCCTTGAGCACCGGATCGACGATGCGCCAGGCCTCCTCGACGTAGTCCTCACGGGCAAAGAGGGTGCGTCTCCCTCCATCGCGTCGCCCAGCACTCGTTCGTAGGCGTCCATCTCCCCGGCGCTCGGGGTGATGGCTCCGCAGCAGTTCCACCGGTCTGGCCGATCATCTTCTCTTCCGGGGTCCATCACGGTGAGCCCGAAGGCGATCCGTCACCTCGGGGCTGATGCGAAAGCGGAAGTAGTTTGGCGCGGAGAGCCGTACGGAACGATCGGGCGGCCGGCGGAGCGCGACCACGATCTCGGTGCAGGTCACGGGCAGCAATTTGCCGGCCCGGATGTAGAACGGCACCCCTTGCCAGCGCCAGCTATCGATCTCCAGCCGCAACGCGGCAAACGTCTCCACCTTCGAGTCCGGCGCGACGCCCTTCTCGTTCGCGGTAGCCGCGGAACTGGCCGCGCACGAGGTTGTCCGCGTCCAGCGGCGGAATGGCCTTGAGCACCTTCACCTTTTCGTCGCGGACCGACTCGCTGTCCGTGCGGGCCGGCGGCTCCATGGCCAGATTGGCCAGCACCTGGAAGAGTGGTTCTGGACCACGTCGCGGATCGCCCCGGCCTGTCGTAGAACGCGCCGCGGCCCTGGACGCCGAAATCCTCCGCCATGGTGATCTGGACGCTCTCGATGTGCGTCCGGTTCCAGAACGGCTCCAGCATCGCGTTGGCGAAGCGGAAAAAGAGCATGTTGTGCACCGGCCGCTTTCCGAGGTAATGGTCGATGCGGAAGATCGCGCTCTCGTCGAAGTTGCCTGAGCAGGATTCGATTGAGTGCCTGCGCCGACGCGAGGTCGCGGCCGAACGGCTTTTCGACGATGACGCGCGCGCCCGCGGCGCGCAGCCCGCCTGCCGCCAGTGTGCTCGACCACGGTCCGAACAGCACCGGCGGAATGGCGAGGTAGTGGGCCGGCCGTTCGGCGCCGCCGAGTTCCTTGCAGCTGGCTTGAAGGTGGCCGGGGTCCTGATAATCGCCGTCGACGTAACGCAGCAGCCCGCACAAGCTTGTCGAACGCGGCCGGATCGACCCCGCCGTGCTTCTCCAGGCTGTCGCGCGCCCGCGCCTGAGCTGATCGAGGTCCAGCCGCCCTTGGCCACGCCGATGACCGGTACGTTGAGGTGGCCGCGCTTGACCATCGCCTGCAGCGACGGGAAGATCTTCTTGTAAGCCAGATCGCCCGTGGCGCCGAAGAAGACCAGGGCGTCGGAGTGGGTTGTCGCTCATCGGATGCTCCCCTTCTCGCAGTTACTTGCGCGGCGCTTTTCCACGTGCCCGCCGAACTCGAAGCGCATGGCCGACAGCAGCTTGTCCTGGAAATCCGCCTCGCCGCGCGAGCTGAAGCGCTCGTAGAGCGCTGTGGTGAGCACCGGCACCGGCACGGCCTCGTCGATGGCGGCCTTGATCGTCCACCGCCCCTCGCCGGAGTCCGAAACCCGGCCCGCGAATTCGCCAGCGCGGTCCTCGATCCAGCGCGGCGGCGGTCAGGTCGAGCAGCCAGGAGGCGATCACGCTGCCGCGCCGCCACACCTCGGCGATGTTGGGCAGGTCGAGGTCGTACTGGTAGTGCTCCGGTCGCGCAAGGGCGTCGTCTCGGCGTCGATCTCGTCGCTTCGCTTGCCGATATTGGCCGCCCGCAACACGCCCAGCCCTTCGGCGTAGGCGGCCATGATGCCGTATTCGATGCCGTTGTGAACCATCTTGACGAAATGGCCGGCGCCGTTGGGGCCGCAGTGCAGATAGCCCTGCTCGGCGGTGCCGCCGACCTTGCTCGCAGCCCGGCGTGCGCGGGATGTCGCCGGCCCGGGGCGAGCGTCTTGAAGATCGGGTCGAGCCGCCGCACCGCCTGCTCGGTCGCCGCCGATCATCATGCAGTAGCCGCGCTCCAGGCCCCAAACGCCGCCGCTTGTGCCCACGTCGACGTAATGCATCGCCTGCGCGGCCAGCTCTTCGCCGGCGGATGTCGTCGACGTAGTAGGAGTTGCCGCCGTCGATGAGGATGTCGCCCGCCTCGAGATGCGCGAGGTCGGCGATCGTCTTGTCGACCACCGCCGCCGGCACCATCAGCCATACGGGCGCGGCTTTTGCAGCTTCGCGACGAGGTCGGCGAGCGAGGCGGCGCCGATCGCCTTCGCGCCAGCGACTCGACGGCTTCGGCACGGTCGAACACGACGCAGTCATGCCCGCCCCCGAGAGCCGCCGCACCATGTTGCGCCCATCCGCCCCAGTCCAATCATTCCCAGTTGCATAGATATTTCCGAGGTAAAAGACTAAAGAGTCTTCGAGACGCGCCGAGTTCCCGCGCGCTGCGGCCCCGATCGCAAGCATCGTAGAGAGCCCTGTCGCCGGGGCATCGACGATCCCTCTCTCACGCCTGCGCGACTGTGGCCGCCGGCCGTCGGGCTAGATCCCGTATGCAGGATCCCCATTTGGCAGATCGCCGGGACGATGAGCGCGGTTTTCAGGCTGAACACATCCGCCACATGGCCGGTCAGCGGCGGGATCACGGCGCCGCCGACGATCGCCACGGCGATGATGCCGGAGGCTGAGGCGGAGCGCGGACCAAGACCCTCGGACGCGAGCGAAAAGATGGTCGGAAACATGATCGAGTTACAGAGCCCGATCGAGAGCAGCGACCAGCCCGACACGACGCCGGTCGTATGCGAGGAGATGAACAGCAGGGTTATGACTCCCGCCGCGGCCACGGCGAGTACCTTGCCCGGCGAGAACAAGCGAAGCAGGTACGAGCCGATGAAGCGGCCGACCATCGCGCCGCCCCAATAAAGCGGAACGTGTTCTCCGGCCGCCTTTTGTCCCAATCCGAGGACATCCGACTGCATCAGATAATTGATGATCAGCGAGCCGATCGCGACCTCCGCCCCGACATAGAGAAAAATGCAGCTTGCCCCGAAGACGAATCTCGGCACTCGCAGCAGCCCGAGCGCCTCGCGCCAGCTGCTCCCGGGCATCCGGTGTTCACGCAGGTGATTGCGATACCACCACACCATGATCGCCAGCACCAGCAGCGTCAGCGCCAACCCCATGTAGGTTCCTCCGATGACGTGTGTCGCCTCCGCCCGGTAGCTCTGAGGGCGGCGCCCGTAGCGTCTTCGGATCGACCGTCGTCAAAGAGCCCAGGATCAACGCCGGCCCACGTACGGGAAAATCGTCGTGCCCGAGCGAATTGAACGCCTGCGCAAAGGTAAGGCGGCTGTGCGACCGTTTCCGGCGCCCGAGAAGGGAGATCAGCGGATTCGCGACCACCTGCACCACCGTGATGCCGGCGGCCACGATGAACAGGGCGATCAAGAACATCTGGAACAGCGCCGATGAGGACGCCGGTATGAAGAGAAGGCATCCGATCATCATCAGCAGGAGCCCCACGACCGCGCTTCGCATGTAGCCTATCCGCCGCACGACGGCGGCCGCCGGCAGCGAGATGATGAAATAGGCCCCGAAGAACGCCGACTGCACGGTCATCACCTCGGCATAGGAAAGCGTGAACAGCTCCTTGAGCCGCGGAATGATGACGTCGTTCAAGCTCGTGATGCCGCCGAAGAAAAAGAACAGCGCAAACACGAACACACGGAGATAACCCGTATCGTGACTCGTCGCGGTGGGCTGCGTACCCGTGTCCGCCTTTTGCATGTCGTCCTTGAGGCCCGTATTTGAAGTCACGCCGCCTTGGTTCAACGCCAGTTGATCGTCCATCGATGATGCCTCCAGGGTGAATTCGCGCCCATAGATTGCCTGCGGTTTAGCTGAATTCATTGGACGGCAGTGCTTCCGTCGCTCGGTGATTCAATTCCTCTGCGCCTGGGTGCAATTCTCGAGCGTACGCGTTGGATCGCAGTGCTGACGCGCCTCGGGCATCCAATTCTTCGACGACGACCCCACATAACATCCCCTTGCATGGCTTGGTGCGCAGGGCACGGGACAGAGGAACTGGAGGCTGAGATGACATTCAAATCGATATGTGTTTCTGCGGCGGTGACGATGACGTGCACCCCTGCTGCGTGGGCGGGTGCGCCCCAGCCTTTCAGCGACGACCTAAGTCTCGATTGGGACGGCATACGCAGTGGCTGGCTGGACAAGGGAGTCGACTTTCGTATCGGCTACGTCTCCGAGACCGCTACCAACGTTCAGGGCGGCGATCGGGAGCTCACGCGCTACACCGATCAGATCACTTTCTCGGCGACACTCGATCTCGAGAAACTGCTCGGCTTCGAGCAGGCGAAATTCAAGATGGCCATCACCGATCGGAACGGAGATAACCTGAGCAGCGATGCGAATCTGCAATCCCTGCAACAGGTTCAGGAACTCTATGGCCGCGATCAAACCTGGCGCTGGACCCAGTTCTGGTATCAGCAGAAATATCTCGATGGCATGGTGGACTGGAAGATCGGCCGAATCACCGAGGGCGAGGATTTCGCCGCGTTCTCTTGCGAGTTCATGAACCTCACCTTCTGCGGGGCACCCCCGGGGAACATCGTGGGGAGCTACTAGTACAATTGGCCGGTGAGCCAGTGGGCGACGGTAGTCAAGCTTTCGCTCAAAAGTGTCGGTTACGTGCAGATCGGCGCCTTCGACGTCAATTCAGACTACCTGCAGAACAAATACTCGATGGATCTCTGGAGACCGGGCAGCTCGAGCGGGGCCTTGGTTCCGGTGGAGTTCGGCTGGCTCCCGGCCTTCGGTGACGGGCTCAAGGGCAGCTACAAGTTCGGCGCCTGGTATAACTCATCCACCGCCCCCAACGTCGTCGAGAATACCTACGGGCAGTCGCTGGCGATCGATGGCGGCCAGCCCCTCATGCGCCACGGTCAGTATGGCGCGTACGTGAATTTCCTGCAGCAGCTGACGGCGCCCTCGGACGATCGAGGCCTGAGCGTATTCTTCAATGCGACCTATGCCGATCGGCGCACGTCCACGCAGGACAATCAGCTCGCCGCGGGTCTTCTCTACAAGGGGCCCTTCGCTTCCCGCCCCGCGGATGAACTGGGCTTCGCCATCGGCCGCACTCACGTGAACAGCCGCGTTTGCGGACGTTGAGACGCAGCTGAATGCGGCGAATCCGGGATCCGTCGGGGTTCAGGGCTCCGAGTATGTCGGTGAGCTCTTCTATGGCGTCCACGTGACCCGGTGGCTCGACTTGCGCCCCGACGTTCAGTATGTTGTTCAGCCACGCGGAGTCGCTTCGAATACCAGCGATGTCATCGTCGGATTGAGGGTATCGGCGAACCTTTGACATGAAGATATCAACCGAAAGGCACCGGCTGGCCGACGACAAAGCGGGCAAGGCGAATTGGCGCCGCTGGGGCCCGTACCTCTCCGAGCGTCAGTGGGGGACAGTGCGTGAGGATTACAGCGCCTGGGGAAGTGCGTGGGATTATCTGCCGCACGACCACGCGCGCAGCCGCGCCTATCGTTGGGGCGAGGACGGCATCGCCGGATTCAGCGACGACCATCAATACCTCTGCCTGTCGCTGGCGTTGTGGAACGGCAAGGACCCGATCCTCAAGGAGCGGCTGTTCGGGCTGACCAACTCCGAAGGCAATCACGGCGAAGACGTCAAGGAGTTGTACTATTACCTCGACGCCACGCCCACGCACTCCTATCTGAAGATGCTCTACAAGTATCCGCAGGCCGCTTTCCCCTACTCGCAGCTCCTCGAGGAAAACCGCAGACGCGGCCCCGATCACGCAGAGTTCGAGCTCCTGGATACCGGCCTGTTCGACGACGATCGTTATTTCGACGTGTTTGTCGAGTATGCAAAAAGCGCGCCCGACGAAGTTCTCATGCAGATCACTGCGTACAATCGAGGGCCGGATTCGGCGCCGCTGGCATTGTTGCCGCAGCTGTGCTGCCGAAATATCTGGTCGTGGACACCGGGCGCAGCGAAGCCGGCGCTGATCGGCCGGCCGGGCGCCGTCGAAGTCCGGCACCCGGACCTCGGCCAATTCCGGGTTGATTTCGATTCCGCATCGACCCTGCTGTTCTGCGACAACGACACCAATCGAACTGGCGCGGTCCCATTTGGATGCCGATCAATTACCTCATCATCGAGGCTCTGCAGCGATTTCACTACTACTACGGCAATGACTTCAAAGTCGAATGTCCGACCGGCTCCGGAAAATTCCTCACCCTCTATGAGGTAGCCGAGGAATTGGCGCGTCGCCTGTCACGCCTCTTCCTGAAGGGGGCTGATGGCCAGCGGCCGGTGCTCAAATATCATCCCAAACTCGCCGGCGATCCGCATTTCCGCAACTGCGTTCTATTCCACGAGTACTTTCATGGCGACACCGGCCGGGGCGTGGGGGCGTCTCATCAAACGGGCTGGACTGGACTCGTTGCCAAGCTGCTGCAACCGCACGTTACAGAGATAAGTACGGTTCGCGAGATGGTAATCGGCGCGGCACGGTCGGCGGTATCCAAACGCCGAACGCCAGCGCCATGAGCGGGCATGGATGGCGAAGGGTCTGCGGCTGCAGGTGCACCAACTCAGGGAATGATTGTTTCTCGTTCTTTACGCTCGTTATCTATTCACTTCCATCCAGCCTGCTTGCATCTGTTTCAATCAATCTTTGCTGAGGTCCGGCACTCCGGACCTTGCCGTTGATGACCTCCCATTGGTGCTCATTCGCGAGCACGACCTGACCTGCCGCGAAGTCGCGCACCCCATGCACATCGTCATATGAATCGTGGGTGTATGCCGCGCTCAGCACTGCCTCATGCGCTTCGAGGAGGTCGAGCAACAGTTGGTTGAGCGTTCCCGGGCCCCGTATTACACGACAAAACTCGTTACGTTGAAGGAAATCGCCGGCGAATACACGGGCGGCGCCGCCCAGGCTGCGTATGCGATCGACAAGCAAGCCAATGAGACTCAGCTGTTCTTTCTTGTGATCGCCCAATATCTTCCGGATCTCGCTGAACTGGCTGCCTGAGATCTCCCAGCGCGCACTGACATGCAGGTCGCACAGGCGGATTGATTGGATCAGCAATCGCTCGAGGACCGTGACGGTGTTGAACGAACTCCCGCGAGCCGCCGCGGCTGTAGTTCTTCCGATGCGCATCGATTGTTGATTCACGACCTGCACCTAACGTGGCCTGAGCGCCCGACTGAACGTTATCAAATCCCACAATCGGTGAATTGAATAAAAGCGCCCATATTTGGACGTACGAGCGCAATCTCGGTAACTGGTGCCGCCTAGGCCGGCACGAAGCGCAGCGGCAACCGTTTCAGGCCGCGCAATGTGTTATTGAATCGGCGCTCCGGTTCGCCGACGGCCTCTATACGACTCACCTGCTTCGCCAGCGCCTGCAGCACCACTTCACCCTCCAGTCGGGCCAAAAGTTGGCCCACTTAAGGGGCGGCATCACCTTGCGCACGCAGCTCGGACAGCAAGCCGCGAAGATGCGGGTTCGGATCGCCGCCGCGAAATGCGAGGTACAGCGTCGAGAACGCCTGTTCGTCGCGCAGATTGATATAAGCGACGCCCGGCAGGTGAATGCTTCTGGTGTCGGTAGGCACGATCGCGATGCCGACACCCGCATCGACCAATCCAATGATGGTCGTGAGCTCCTGGACCTCCTTGACCACCTGCGGTCGGAATCCGGCAGCCGTGCAAAGACGCAGGACCTGCCAGTACAAGCCGATGCCGGACTCGCGCGGGAACATGATGAGCGGCTGTTCCCGCAGGTCGCTGATTCTGATCGCTCGCTTGCCGGCGAGAGGATGATCACTTGCCATCGCCGCCACCAGCGGCGCCCGATACCAGGCTTCGATCGCTATCCCGGACGGGGGGCGCACGTCGGTCTTGCGAAGTATGCCTGCATCGAGCGTGCGATGGTGCAGGGCATTGAGCTGATCGAGAGAGGTCATCTCATGAAGCGTCAATAAGACCTGGGGAAATCGACCCTGGAATTGCTTGATTGCCCAGGTGAGCGATGAGGTGAACATCGCGGATCGCGCGTAGCCGAGACTCAGCACACCCACTTCGCCGAGAGCAGCACAGCGCACTTCGGCCTTGGCAATTTCTATCGATGCCAAAATCCCCCGGGCACGCTCGAGCAGGTGCCTTCCTGCCTGGGTGAGGAACACATGACGCTGATCCCGCTCGAATAGCCGAGCACCGATCTCCTGTTCGAGCGCCTTGATCTGGATGCTGAGCGGCGGCTGCGCGATATGCAGCCGCTCGGCCGCGCGGGTAAAGCTCGATTCCTCCGCAACGGCGATGAAATAGCGCAAGCGGCGTATTTCCATGATACTTATATCGTATCGGAATTGATCTCTTTTTTGTATTGGCAAATATAACGCGCGCTACCTACGATCCAGTGCAAGAGCCGTGCGCCGCGAAACCTCCGGAACCCTGACATCGGCGCTCGCACCGCATTGGAGATCGATATGTTGGATGACGAGGCGCCCTGGCTCGTTGCCAGAGCCGCTGTAGAGCGCATGAGCCGGGGCATACCGGTTGCCGCGCTGGGGGTGCGAAGCTCACGGACCACCGAGATCGCTCGGATCGCCCGAGGCTCCGCGCACCACGCGATCTGGATCGACCTCGAGCACAGCACCATGCCGATCGATACCGCCGCGCAGATCGGCGCCGCCGCTCTCGACCTCGGCCTCGCGCCTTTTGCGCGCATACCCGAGCGAGAGTACGGCGTGATCGGCCGGCTGCTCGACGGAGGCATCCTCGGCATCATCGCTCCCCGGATCGAATCGGTCGAGCAGGCGCAAGACATCGTGGCGGCGTGCCGCTTCCCGCCCCTGGGGCACCGCTCGGCCATCGGCGCACTGCCTCACCTGGGTTTCCAGAAACTGCCTGCCACGGAGCTCTACCGTACGATGAACCGGGCGACGGTGGTGAAAATACTTCTGGAGAGTCCTCGAGGCATCGAAAGCGCCGGCGCAATCGCGGAGCTTCCGGGGGTGGATATCGTCGGCATCGGCACGAACGATCTATCGGCGGAAATGGGGCTCGAGGGCCAGTTCCGCCATCCGCAGATACGCGCCGCCCACGAGTCGGCGATCGACGCGTGCCGGCGAGCGAAGAAGCCCTTGGCTATCGGCGGGATCGGCGACCTCGCGTATGCGGCGGAGCTCATCCGGATGGGCGCGGCCCCATTCATCTTCACGGGCATCGATACGGACCTTCTCGTTGCAGCCGCGCGAGAGCGTCTCGCCCAGTCACTTGCCTCCCTCTCCTCCTAGGCTTGCAACCTGCGAACTCTATGTCAACGATTCCCCTTGTTTCCAGGCCGATGCGCGACGCCGACACGCTCACGCGTCCCGCCTTTCTCATGCCGCGGTTCGCGTGCGATAGTCACGTTCATATCTTTGAAGACGCCTCGAGATATGCGAGCGTCAAGACCCCGCACTACACCCTGCCGGACGGCGGGCTGGCAAACCTTCAGCGAATGATCGGCGTTCTGGGGCTGGAGCGTTTCGTGATCGTTCAACCGAGCTACTATGGCACCGACAATCGGTGCCTGCTCGACGCATTGAGCGTGGCCGGCCCTTGCGCGCGTGGCGTTGCGATGGTGGACGAGAATTGCACCGATGAGGAACTGAGTGCAATGCATCGGCGCGGCGTGCGCGCGCTGCGGCTGGACTTGTTCTTGCGCTCGAGTTGGGCGACCGCGGACATCTGTGCCTATGTAGAACGCGCCGTGAGGCGAACGCGCGCGATCGGGTGGCACGTTCAGTTCTACACTCCCGGATGGGTAGTCCGGGATCTTCTGCCGTTCCTGGGGAGGCTGGACGCAGACTTCGTCATCGACCATATGGGATACATGCTCGAGAGCGATGGACTCGGGCCGGCGGATTTCGATCGTCTGATCGGCATGATCCGGGGGGGCCGGGGGTGGATCAAACTCTCGGCTCCCTATCGACTCGCGAAGGACGGCAATTTCGAGCGCCTGAGGCCAATGGCTCGCGCCCTTGTCGAAGCTGCACCCGACCGAGTCATCTGGGGCAGCGACTGGCCGCATATCCCGGAAGGAGGCAGGGACACCGGCGCGCTTCTGAATCTGCTGGCCGACTGGGTGCCGGATGAGGGGGTACGCACGAAAATTCTGGTCTCGAACCCCGCAAGGCTGTTTGGCTTTGGGAGCTGAGCGCGACCGCAACGCGCTCGTGTCATATACGGCGGTAGATTGCCGAGTTCTCGATGAGGAATTGGCGCGGCGACTGTCCGTACTGTCGTCGAAACATGGCAATGAAGGCGCTCACGCTTTCGTAGCCTACATCGAGGGCCACGGAGGAGACCTTCTGCCCGCCCGCGACGAGCTCCAACGCGTGGTGCGCGATCACCGCGCGTTTCCACTGCGCGACGGAGAGTCCCGTCTCGGTGCCGAAATGGCGGGCGAAGGAACGACGGGACATGCCGGCCTTCTGGGCGAGCTCATCGAGAGTCGCGGCGGCGCAGGGAGTCGTGAGCACGCTTCGCGCCGCCCGCAACAGGCGCGGTGAGGTAGGCATCGGGAGTACCAGCGGCTCAGGCTGTGCATCCGCCATTTCCGAAGCGACGACATGCCACAACCAGCCGCGCATGGACCCCTCATTCACGTCCAGTCGGGCCAGACGCTCGAGCGCCGCGAGCATCAGAGCAGACCCACGCACTACACACACGCCATCAGGCAGGTCCCCAAGTTCCGATGGGGCAATGATCACCCATCCGCGACCCGTGCTGCTCGATCTCGAAATGTGTCGCACGCCCGGCGGTATCCAGGCGACGCGGCGCGCCGGAATGGCCCAGGCTCCAACCTCGGTGCATAGATGCGAAACTCCGGTCTCCACCAGGATGAACTGTCCGCTCTCATGCGCGTGCCAGGCAATCGCCGACTTCGGGGTGCCGGTCCCATGCGGATTCAACGCGGAGGCGTGATGCGGCGAGAAGGTCGGCATTACGGGGACGCCGCAACCAGGAATTCGAACGTTCCCGGCAAGACCGTGGGGTACGGAATCGGCGGCACCGGAGGGCCGAACTTGGCGGACGGCATATACACACGCCCGGTCTCGAGATCGACCGCCCCCAATCGCGTGCCGATCCGGGTGCCGAGAGTCTGCACGAGCGCGATGTCATCAGATCCACGCACCGCAACGACGCTGAGCATGCCGTCTTCGCCGCTTGCAACGAAGGCGAGCCGACGCACCGAATCGAACATGACGCCATCTGCCCCACGTCCCACGGCGATGCTCGTCACTGCCTGCCGGGCGCCCTCATCGACCGCCTCCAGCATTCCGTTATCGCATACGGACAGGAGAAGCTTGTCAGCCCGGTCGTAGGCGAGACCCGTCGCTTCCTCGCATCCATTGAGGGCGATGTGCGCGACGATCTTGCGAAGCTGCACGTCCACGGCCACAATTTCGCTGCGCTCGCTGTGGTTCAGGTTGATGTAAACCGTTCCCGCGCCGTTGGCGACGGCGAATTCCGCATGGCCGCCGAGAGCCAGGGTTCCGATGACACGGGACTTCTTGGGGTCGACCACGAGCAGCAGTCCCGAGTCCCCATTGAGCGCGATCAACCATCCCGTCAATGGCTCGCGCACCATGGCATCGAGCGCATGAATCCCATTCTGCGGGTTGAAGCTCGCTGTGGGGATCGCCGACAGAATCCGGCCGCTGGCCTCGTCGAAAATGATAATGACTTTCGTCCGGCTATCATCGACGGCGACCGTGCCGTCGCCGAGCAGTGCCAGGCCGTGGGTCGCTTTCCCCGCGACGAAGGCGGTCTTGACCGTATTTGTGGCCAGATCCAGCACAGTGACGCCCCCTTGCGCCAGAAAGAGCTTGCGAGCCGGCACATCGATGACGGCATCATCCCATGCGCCGCCTTGTCCTGGAATCCGAGCAGAGATGGAGTAAGCGCCCTTTCCCGGTGTGCTGTTCCCGAGCCCCGGTGTGCCGTCCCCGGGAGAGGCGACAGCCATCGCGCTTCCAGCGAGCGCGATGGAGAGTATTCGCCGGTGAATCCGCGAGACACGTCGTCGCATGCGGACAGACATCACCAATGGTAGCTCAGCGAGACATTCCAAAGCCGGGGTCGACCGATGCCGGCCACATTGAATGGTGCCTGGATCTCGGCGGCACTTGCGAACTCGGTGTTGTACAGCTTGTTGAACGCGTTGAACACATGGGCGGCGATCGTCCATTTCTCGCCCTCCAACCGGAGGCCGAAATTGACGATCTGATGTGCAGGCTGCTGGTAATGGTCGGTGGGGTCCCAATTTTGCTGCCCTACCAGAGCGGTGTCGGCTCGAGCGCCCACGGTCAGCCCGTCGAACAGATGATGCGACCAGTCGAGCGATACCGTTCCCTGGTAGGCGGGGACATACGGAGCCGTGCGGCCGCTCAAATTGGTCTCCTGATTGAGATCGGGGTCATAGTAGGGAACATTGCCCCAGACCGCCTCAGTCACGCCGAAACTGGTCGTGAGCAGCAGGTCGCGTGTGAGTACCGCGGAGAGGTCGAACTCGGCGCCATAGTTGTGCGAGGCGCCGATATTGTCGGTGACCTGGACGAATTGGTTCGCTTCAAAGGCCACCGTTTGGAAGAGACGATTGTCATAGTCGATGTAGAAGGCCGCGGCGTTCAAGCGAATGCGATCGAAGAACGTCGATTTCAAACCGACTTCATAGTTCCAGGTGGTCTCCGCTCGATACCTTCCGACTATGGGATTTCCTTGGGCGTCGAACTCCTCTATCAAGTCGCCCGGCTGAAACCCGCGCGAGACGGTGGCGTAGGCCATGACGTCCTTGTCGAAATGATAGGAAGCGGAAAACTTGGGGAGAATCTCCGTGGCGTGTTGCTCGTTGGATATGTCATAGATCGTATCGGCAAGAGAGCTGTTGTTGTAGTCCGCGCGAAGCCCCGTTTCGAAGGTCCACTTTGCCCAGTCATACGAGACGTTACCGAACAGAGCGTACTCCCTGTGACGCTGAACGACGTTGGTGTTTTGGGCACTGTACTGCGTGGGATCATCCAAGCTCGCGGGATTCGAGGGGTCGCCGTTGAACGAGACGGTGTTCGTGAAGGTGCGCGGATCGTTGGCAAGAGCGAACAGGCCGACGAGCCATTTCAGCGGGTCGTCCCCGGTGTTTGCCAATCGCAGCTCCTCGCTTCCAACATCGAACTTGCCGGCAAGGTGGGCGGTCAACAGCGGTAGCGGGCCCTTGTCGACGTCATTCGTCGTGTCTGCATAGGAATGGAAGTAGGAGGAAATCGACGTGAGATCCAGGTGATCGGGGAGCTGCTGCTGAAGTTTCAGCGTTACCGAGTAAAGCCCCCGCAGATACCGTGGATCCGTACCGTCGTCCACCTGCAAGGAGTAATCGGTCGGCGAATCGGGCCGATAATAGAGATCCGCTCCGACGCCGGAGTCGGTCCAGTCGGTGTTGAGATACAGAGTCGCGGTCGTCCCCTCATCACCCTTCCACAGGAAAGTCAGCCGCCCCCCTCTTTCTGCGCCCCCATCGACTGTCCTGCTCAGCACGGGATCGTAGATATAGCCGTCGGTATGCGTGTCGAAGAAACTCGCGCGCGCAGCGAGGCCGGCCACCAGCGGGCCGGATACGAAACCCGAGTAGGTTTGCGTGCCGTAGTTGCCGAATTCGACGCTCGCTCCGGAATCAAAGTCATCGGTTGGAAGCTTTGTGACGTATTTGATGGCGCCGCCGACGTTACTGCCGCCGTAAAGGGTACCCTGGGGGCCCTTCAATACTTCAACCCGCTCGATGTCCTCGAGACGAACGGTTTGACCGTCAAAGAGTTGCACGTCATCGACATAGAAGCCGACGCCGCTGACCACCCCGAAGGATCCGATTCCGCGCAGCACCACGTCGGGGGTGTTGTCGGCGCGGGTCGTAATGTTCAAATTGGATACCATGTCACCCAGATCATCGATTCGGGTGACGTGGGCATCGAGGATTGTCTGATCACCCAGGGCTTCGATCGACTCGGGAATCGATTGCAGGTTCTCGGTTCGTTTGCGCGCGGTCACGACGATCTCCGCGAGCCCGCTCTCCTCGGTCTGCGTCTGGGTTTGGCTCGCCGCCGCCGCCGGCGGCTCGCCCGCCGATCCTCCCTGTGCATGCGCGGTTGATACCGGCAGCGCGCAAGTCTCGACCATCATGATGACCCAGGGGGTCCACTTGACCGCTCTCCGCCCGCGCGATGCGTGCATCCGTCGCCTCCCCAAAAGAGATCCTTGTTGTTGATCGATGGCCTGCGTCGGAACGACTCGAGCCCATACCCAAGTACAATTCCCGATGCCGGAACGAGCGCAGGGTACGAAGTCGCTGTGATATTATCCAATACATATTAGTGTCCTTCAGTAATACGCAACTCCTATTATGAAACTGCGTCAATTGCAATTTTTCATGGGCGTTGCCGAGGAATTGAGCTTCAGCCGGGCGGCCACCAGGCTCCATATCGCTCAACCCTCATTGAGCACTCAGATCAAGGCGCTCGAAGATGAGATCGGCGCGCGCCTGTTCGAGCGCGACAAGCGCCACGTTTCGCTCACGCCGGCGGGCCGGCGTTTCCAAGGCAGGGTCGCCGCATTGCTGGCGCTGGCGGATAGCGCCAAGGCGGAGGCGCGTTCCACCGAACGCGGCCAGCTCGGCACCATTGACCTGGGCTACACCGCGCTGTCGATGTTTTCCACGGCATTGCCCCATGCCATCCGCAGTTTTCGGGCGCGCGAGCCGAACGTGCGCATCGCGCTGCGTGAGCTCACCTCGCTCGAACAGCTGCATGAGCTGGGCGAGCGCACTCTCGACATCGGCGTGCTGCGCAAGCTGGATGCAAGCGCCCCGAAGGGAATCACCATCGTCGAGTGGTATCGAACGCCGCTGGTGGTGGCCATGGCGAAGGATCACGTGCGAGCTGCATCCCGTTCTGTTCTGCTGAGCGATCTGAAGAGTGAGCCCTTCATCATGTATCCCCGACAGGCAGGGACCGGGATCTACTGGCAGGTCACGGATTTATGCACGAACGCCGGCTTTCGGCCTCGAGTCGTTCGCGAAGTGCTCGAATCCTCGACCATGATCGGTCTGGTGGCGGCAGGTGTGGGCGTCGCGATCGTGCCCGCCGATATGAACTGCATCCAATTTTCGGGGGTCGTGTACCGGGAGATCGCCGACCCCGGAGCCCACACGTCGCTGTTCATCGCCAAGCGCGAGGGCGACCGGAATGAGCATCTGCAGGGCCTCTATCGGGTCTTGAGGCAATATGCGCGTCAAGTGAAGCAGAAGCGCTTGCGAAGCGGCGTATAGCTCGAAGCGCCGCCGTTCCATGGCCCAAACTCGTCATGGAATGGAAAAATGACGATATTGCGCCAAGGCGGTTTGGTACAAAATCGCTACCAATGATCAACCCTTCCCCGCCGGTCGCAGCGCGGCGCCTCAACGGAGTCGCGGCGGTCGGATTTCTAGTCGCCATGATCGACGGCTACGACACCTTGATGCTGGCCTTCACCGCGCCGCTCATTTCCAAAGACTGGGCGTTGCTTCCTCAGACTATGGGACAGATCTTTGCCAGCACCTACGCCGGCGCAGCCGTGGGCGCGACGCTGATCGGCGTCGGCGCAGACCGCTATGGCCGCCGGCGGATGCTATTCGCGGCCCTCGCCCTCATGGGATTGTTCACCGTGCTCTGCGCTCTGAGTGAGAATCCCTTGCAATTGATGGCCCTACGTTCGCTCGCCGGGCTCGGACTCGGCGGCGCCCTGTCCACCGCCACCGCCTTGACGGCCTCGAATGCCCCCATCCAACGGCGGCGCGCCACGGTGACGCGCATGTTCCTCGGTTTTCCGATCGGAGCAATAGTCGGGGGCGCGGTCACGGTGAAAATCATGGCCTACATCGGATGGCGCGGTGTGTTTATCGGGGGAGGTGTCTGCGCGCTTCTGCTCGTGCCCCTGGTCGCCGCCGCCGTCACCGAATCCCCGGCTGGCGCGCCTCACACTGAGCGGGTTCACTCCCTCCACCCTCTGACCGAGTTGGGCGCCGGGCGCAGTACGTGGACCACGGCCTTGTTCTGCGCCTGCGTATTTCTCATGCTGCTCACCAGCTATTTCCTCGTCAGCTGGATACCCACCGTGCTGACCTTGAACGGCCTGTCCCCCGCGCACGCCGCGATGGCTGCGGTATTCTTGAACTGCGGCGGCGTGGCGGGCAGCCTGCTGCTCTCCTTTGTCGTCGGCCGCACGACACCGCTTGCACCCGTCATCGTATGTCTCTGTGCGGGAGCCGTCCTGATCGCGCTGCTCGGGCCGAGCGTCGCGACGCCCCAGCGTACGAGCTTCATTTTAGTGTTCGCCGTGGGATTGCTGATCATCGGTGCGCAAGGCGGCATCCCGGCGCTGTGCGTGTATTTGTATCCCCCCTCCGTTTATGCGACCGCCGTCGGATTGTCCGTTGCCTGGGGCCGGTTGGGATCCATTTTGGGTCCCCTGATCGGCGGCTATCTCATTTCGGCGCGGCTCGGATGGAACCGGCTCTTCTTGTTCGCGGCTCTTCCGGCAATCGCGGCGGCGGTTACCATGACAGGGCTGGCCGCCGTGCGCAGGCTAAAATCCGAAGGAGCGCAGCCATGACGAAGCCCCCAGCCGGTTTCGCGGGAACTTTCCTAGTCGAACATCAGCGGCTCGCCACATCCGGAGCCCGGGCGGTCATGCCCTTTCACACGGAAGGTCTGCTGCGCCTGGCCGTGCCGCAGCTCGCCATCGACATTCCCGGTACGGCAGCCTCCATGCACACGGGAGACAGCAATGTCGACATGCTTCTCTACCGCTGGTTCGGCGGCCGGTTCATCGAGGACGGCGGCCTGCCGGTTCCCGGCGGAGAGGATGTCCTGCACTTCGATATCGGCGGCACGGACTATCTCGCGACGGCCAGCCTTCGAACGGGAACAGGTCCTTACGATTTCAATGCCGACTCCGTCATTCATCGTCGCACGCACGGCGGATGGGAACCCTTCCAGAGATTTCCCACCTTCGCGGCGAAGCAGTGGCACCATTTCCGGGTGGGCACTCGGCAGTTCCTCGCGCTCGCGCAAGGGGTCACCGTCGAAGGGCCGGTGGCAAGAAACCCGCGGAGCTCGCGCATCTTCGAGTGGAACGGCGATCGATTTGTCGATTTCCAGACGCTCGAGGGAGGCTGGGGCTACAACTGGGTCGATTTCGAGCTCGCCGGACAGTATTTTTTAGGGTATGCCGATCATGTGAGTGCATCCGGGCTGATGACCTGGAACGGCGAGTCGTTCGTGCCGTTCCAGGAATTTGCCCAGCGGGGCGGCCGGGCCTTCGAGTTCTTTCACGCAGACGGCGAAGCATGGCTTGCGTTTGCGAATCTCACCGGCGAATCGGCCCTCTACCGCTGGCAAGGCGGTCGCTTCGTAGTCCATCAGTCGCTCGGAGGTCCGGGTGCGCGCGAGTTCGCGCTCGTTCGAACGGCGCAGGCTTTGTATCTCGTCAAAATCAATTTCATTCACGGCACGCCCGCTGCGCCCAAGGCCGATCTGATGTCGTGCCTCTATCGGTGGAATCAGGGGCGGTTGGAGATGGTGGAGGAATTTCCGACGTCCGGCGGCACCGATGCGGCGGTGTTCTCCGCCGATGGACACATCTTCATTGCAGTCTCGAACAGCCTGACTCCCGAGATACGGTTCCGACAGGACACCGTCGTTTATCGCCTGCAGGGGTAAAGTCACCATGGCATACAGCCCGCCGCCCGAATTCGCGCAACTCTACAAGACGTACACCTCCGACCCCGACAGCATGGGGAAGCATCTGACGGAGCGCATGGTGGCCATGACCGAGGCCGACCCGCTGCTCGTCATCACCGGATCGGATGTTGCCTTGTTTCCCGGTTCCGCAAGGCCGCCGGTGGTGGAAAGCTTTCGCCGATCGACGCGGGGATTTATCGAGCTCGCCAGCATATCCCATCTGGGAACCGCGGTCGCGTGGGCGATTCGTCTGCGCGAGCTCGGCGATCCCCGCTGGCGCGTCGACAGCGCACGGCTCGTGGAGCGGATCGAGCGCACGCGCGAAGTCAATTCCGAAGCGCTTTGGCGCGAGGAGATTGCGGTACCCGCTCTTGCCGGTCTCGAATCGAAGATCGCGGACCTGGTCGACTACAGTTGCTCGGTGACCAAGGCGTTCCTCATCGCCGGGCTCGCCGACGAGTCGCTCATGAACTTCAAACATCTCCGCGAGCACTATCTCGAGCCCGTCGGGTCCGCCGCGGTCGCGGTCCCGATCAACGACATGATGGTGGCCACCTTCGCCCTCGCCTTTCTGGACATCGGGTACCGGATCATCCGATGGATGCGCGACAGCGTACAAGATTGGGGGGGGCTGATGGTGTTGCTCAGCGGCCGATCCGGCCGCCCTACGGCGGGACTGACCTGGGCCAGCAACAATATGTGCCATCTGCTCTGGAAAGCCTCCGGTGAGCGGCTGGCGCCGGAACGCGTGTATATAGCACCGCACGCACCATCGTTTACGCTGGCCGATGTGCAGAACGATGAGCACTTGGCGAGGCTGAATCTCGAGTTCCGCGACATATGGAACAACACCCGCGCCTCCGTGGATCTCGCGCGCGCGATGTTCGAGGGCTTCCCGGCGTTCGAGGCGACGATGGGCCGGGTACCCGGCGCGTCCGAGACGGAGCGGACCACCCTCCACGAAATGCCGCCGCTTCGCTCGCCCAAGGATCGATTCACGGCAATCACGCGATTGCGCCTCGTCATGGAGGACCCGACGCAGCTGTTGGCGAACTCGGTTGCCCCTTACATCATCGATCAGCTGTGCGATTCGGGGAACCGTCCGGAAGCGGTGGTCATCCCGGGATTCACCGGCGTCGAGTATCCCAAGCGTCGACCGAGCTGACTTTCCGGCGCAAAAAAAACGCCCGTCGTTGCGGCGATTTCATCAGCTGCCGGCGATTTCATCAGCTGCAGCGTCGCCAATTCTTGGATGTCGTGCAAAATATGTGGTCGAGAGATATCCTAGATGCCGGCTGGTCACTCATAGCTCGAGGAAATCATCATGTCATCGCTGGACAAAGGTGAGACTCCAAAACCCACCATAGAACCCGGATCTCTGGAGGAAAACCACGCCGACCACGACCCGCACCATTCTCCAATAGCTCCCAAGGTTACGGTGAATCTCGTTCGCCGTCGTCTGCTATTGGGAGGCGCTGTTGCCGGTGTCGGTGGTGTGGCGGCGGCGGCCCTCCATGACGGCGAGCTCGGCGGTCCACCGCAAACCTTTCGAGGCGCGGTTCCATGGCAAGAAGGGACGGCGGACGCGCCGCCAGGCGCCTCTGGCTCAGGATACGTTTTTTTCACACCTGCGGAAGTCGCGTTCATCGAAGCCGCGGTCGGCCGATTGATTCCGAACGATCCCGTGGGTCCCGGCGCCGTCGAGGCAAACGTGCCTTTTTTCCTGGATCGACAACTCGCTGGAAAGTTCGGCCGCGGTGACCACTACTATCTGGGCGGTCCCTGGCCCAAAGGCACTCCTGAACAGGGTTATCAAACCCGCTTCAGTCCCGCACAGCTCTATCGCGCCGCCATGGCGGCGATCGACAAATATGTCGGCGCGAATTTCAACGGTGCTTCGTTCAGCAAACTGGCGGCCGCGGATCAGGACAAGGTGCTGAAGGGGCTCGAGAGCGGCGAGATCAAACTCGATGACAGTGTCGACAGCAAAACCTTCTTCGCGATGCTTTTGCAGAACACCAAGGAGGGCTACTTCTCCGATCCCATCTACGGCGGCAATAAAGATATGCGGGCCTGGGAGATGATTGGATTCCCCGGGGCCCATTACGATTATAAAGAATGGGTGTCGCACCACGGAGAGCGCGTGCCCTACCCCACGGTCGGATTCAAGGGCCGTCCCGGCTGGACGGAGAGCTGAGATCATGGCAACCACTCTCAAACCCGTCGATGCCGTATTGGTGGGCTTCGGATGGACCGGCGCCATCATGGGTCAGGAACTCTGCGAAGCGGGCCTCAACGTTTTGGCCCTGGAACGCGGTCCGTGGCGCGATACGCCGACGGACTTCGCAACCGGTTTCGCGCAGGATGAGCTGCGGTACATGTGGCGGCATCATTTATTTCAAAACGTCGCCGACGACACCTTGACGATCCGCAACAACGTTAATCAGGAGGCGCTGCCGATGCGCCATCTGGGCGCGTTTCTGCTCGGCACGGGAGTCGGCAGCGGCGGCGTGCACTGGAATGGTCAGATCTGGCGGTTCTTGCCCTCGGACTTTTTGACCAAGAGCCACAACCAACAGCGCTATGGAAAAAAGGCCGTCACGGACTACGATCTCACCGTCCAGGACTGGGGCACCACGTACGAGGAACTGGAACCGTTCTACGATCAATTCGACAAGTTGTGCGGTACGAGCGGCAAAGCAGGAAACCTGAAGGGCGTAATCCAGCCCGGCGGCAACCCTTTCGAGGGCCCGCGGGGCAATGAATACCCAACGCCGCCCATGATCCAAACCTACGCGCCCACCCTGTTCGGCAAAGCAGCCGCCGAATTGGGGCGCCACCCCTTCCCGCATCCGACCGGCAATCTCTCTCAACCCTATACCAACCCGCTGGGCGCACAGCTTGGCGCTTGCACGTACTGCGGATTTTGCGAGAAATTCGGCTGCGGCAACTATTCCAAGGCGAGCCCGCAAACAACCATCCTTCCGTCCCTCATGACGAAAGGAAACTTCACCTTGAAGACCGAATGCGAAGTGCTGAGGGTGGAATTGACTCCGGACCGCAAGCGAGCAACCGGCGTCACTTACGTGAACAGTGCGGGCGAGGAGTTTTTCCAGCCGGCGGAGATGGTGATCCTTTCCGCGTATATCTTGCAGAACGTGCGTCTGCTGCTCCTGTCTGGAATTGGCAAGCCCTACGACCCGAAGACGGGTGAAGGCGTGGTCGGCAAGAACTACGCCTACCAAACCATGTCGTCGGTGAACGTCTTCTTCGAGGACAAGATCTTGAACCCCTTCATCGGCGCGGGTGCTCTGGCGACCGTCATCGATGATTTCAACGGGGATAATTTCGATCATGCGGGTTTGGGTTTCATCGGCGGCGCCTACATCGCGGGAATGGTCACCGGTGGGCGTCCCATCGAGATGATCTACACGCCTACGGGCACGCCGGCCTGGGGCTTGGAGTGGAAGCATGCGGCCGCAAAGAACTATCTGCGCTCATTCTCCCTCAGTGTTCATGGCTCCTGCATGAGCCATCGCGGCAACTATCTCGACTTGGATCCCACGTATCGGGACATCCACGGTCGGCCGATGCTGCGCATGACGTTTGATTTCACCGAAAACGAACACAAAATGTCCGATTACTTGACCGACCGCGCGGCCGAGGTGGCGCGCGCCATGAATCCGCGGGAGATCAAGCTGAATCGTCGCACGGGATCCTTCAGCGTCGTACCCTATCAGACGACGCACAATACCGGCGGCGCCATCATGGGCGACAACCCGAAGGACAGTGTCGTCAACAAGTATCTGCAGTCATGGGATGTGCCGAATGTGTTCTCCATGGGCGCCGGTGCTTTCCCGCAGAATGCCGGCTACAACCCCACCGGCACCGTCGCGGCGCTCGCCTACCAAGCGGCCCATGAAATCAGGGCTCGATACCTGAAAAATCCCGGTCCTCTGGTGCAGGCGTAGCTCATGAGCACGTTACCTCGCGTTGGGATGACAATCGGGGTCCTGGTGTTGATCGCGGTCGTGGTCGTGGGTTTGCGTCTCGCCACGGGGTCCCCTCCAGCCGTTCCTCCGTCGCAGAGGGATCAGAATTCTGCCGGGGTCCTGCCCGTCGATCTTTTGAGGCAGCCGATACCGGACGCCACGCCGAATGTAGAACAGCTGCGGCGCGGCCAATATCTGGTGGCGGCAGGCGACTGCATGTCCTGCCACTTGCGCGATGGGGGCGAACCCTTGGCCGGCGGGTTGGGACTCAACACCCCTTTCGGCGTGATCTACACTCCCAATATCACCTCCGACAAAGACACTGGAATCGGCAATTGGACTGCCGATCAGTTCTACCGAGCCATGCACAAGGGAATCGACGATGAGGGAAGCAATCTCTACCCCGCCTTCCCCTATCCTTGGTTCACGCTCGTCAGCCGCGAAGATGACGATGCGATTCTGGCTTTTTTGAAGACCACGCCTGCCGTCAAATACACGCCGCCCGACAACAATCTGATGTTCCCGCTGGGATTTCGTTTCTTGGTCAAGGGTTGGAATCTTCTGTACTTGCACTCGTATGATTTCAAGGCTGATCCCAGCCAGTTACCCGAATGGAATCGCGGTGCATATCTTGTCAACGGCTTGGGCCACTGCGGCGGGTGCCATACGCCGAAGAGCGCGCTCGGCGCAGATAAATCCGGCCGGGACTTACAGGGCGGCACTCTCGATAACTGGGTGGCGCCGGACCTGACCGCCAACGATCGCACGGGTCTTGGTGCTTGGAGCATCGAGGACGTGACCGAATATCTTGCCACGGGGCGCAACGCACATGCGGGCGCCGGCGGTGCCATGGCCGACGTCATCACCTACTCCACATCACTCATGAGTGACGCCGACCGCCACGCGATCGCTGTTTATCTGAAAGGCCAAGCCGCGAGCCCGGGCGCCGTCGGTGCGAAACCGGATTCGGGCGCGATGCGCCGAGGCGCCGCAATCTACTCGGATGCCTGTGCATCCTGCCACTTGGAAAATGGCGTGGGCCAGCCCAGATACTTTCCGCCCTTGGGACCCAACGCCATGCTGCAGCAGGCGGACCCGATCGGGCTCGAGCACTTGATCCTGGCCGGCGGGCGTATCGGAACCAGCCCGACGCGGCCCTCCCCCATGACCATGCCGAGTTTTGCGTGGAAGCTCACCGACCAGGAAGTCGCCGACGTCTCAACCTTCATTCGCAATAGCTGGGGCAACCGGGCAGCGGCAGTGTCCGTCTCCGACGTGCGTACTGCCCGAAAGAAGCTGAACTTGGACACGCTGCACCTGACGGCAAATTCGGGCGATCAGAATTGAGGCGTTGAATCTTTGCGGCGGGAACATAGGGGATTGACTTTATGCGTGTGACTCTCGTCAAAGCCACGACCATCATCGCTTTGGGAATTTCATTCGGCACAACCGCAGCCGACTTGCCGACGCGGCATGTCATGACGCTCCAAGCCGCAAAACTGGTGATTGCGGCGGCAGAGGCGGAGGCGACGCAAAAGGGCTGGCCGTGTGTGGTTGCAGTGACCGACGGCGCAGGCTACTTGATCGCACTCGACCGAATGGACGATTCACCCATGCTCGCATCTGTCGAACTCGCGCCGGCCAAGGCACGCACCGCCGCGCTGTTTCGCAAACCCAGCAAGGCTTTGGAGGACGCGGTTCACGCGGGACGGGTTGCTGCGGTGACTTCAGGGTTCGTAATGATGGCCGGCGGCCTGCCGTTGACCGTCAACGGTGAAATTATCGGCGCGATCGGTGTCAGCTCTGCTCAACCCGATTGGGATGTACAGATTGCCGCCGCCGGCGCAGCCGCGCTGGTCGGCAAGCCCTAGCACATAGATCAAAGAACCACGAGTTTCTCTACAAATCGGGCTGCGATACTCGCGCGTTGGCCGAAATGCACGTGCAGATAGCTCGCCAGCAGATTCCCGCGCGCGATCCCTCCCGAGTCGGCGAGCGCTTGCGCGCGAGCGCCGGTGACTTCCCACGCGACATCCTCCGTGCCTGCAGGCTCGTCTCGGATCCAGTGGCTGTATCGAAATTCATGCCCGCGCAACACGTCGGCGCCGTCCGTCAATAGATTCGGGCGGAGCGCCGTGGCATATCGATAGCCGAGCGCCGCCAACCGGTCGGTCATGCGCGCCACGCCCGGGATGAGGCCGGCCATCGGCCAGCGGTCGCCCGTAGCGTCGATCAAGCCCTGCGTGAGCGCCATGAACCCGCCGCACTCCGCATAGATGGGTGCGTCCCGGGCGTGCAATTCCTTCAATGCGTCCCAGAACCCTACGTTGGAGGCCAGCCTCGAGCCATGCAACTCGGGATAGCCGCCGCCCAGATAGACGCCGGCGGCGTTCGGGTGCGGGCGCTCACCATGCACCGGGCTGAAAAACTCGATGGCCGCCCCCGCCTCGGCCAATAGCTCGAGATTTTCAGGGTAATAGAAGCAAAAGGCCTCATCGCGTGCCACCGCAACAACCGGTCGGGTGCGATGCTGTCGATGCGGCGCAATCGGCAATTCCGGAATGGCGGCCAATTCGGTCGCCGTTCGCGCGATAGAAATAATCGCGGCAACATCCATCCGTTCATCGACCGCTTCGGCGATCGCGGCAATGAGTGAGTCTGAATCCGCAACGTCGCGGTCGGGCACCAACCCCAGGTGCCGTTCCGGGATCCGCAGCCGGGGATCCCGAGGAAGCCAGCCCAAGACCGGCAGGCCCGTTTTCGAGGTGATCGCTTCGGCACAGCCCTTCGCATGGCCTTCCGAGCCGGCGAAGTTGAGAACTACTGCGGGCAGCCTCAGGTCGGGATCGAACTGCCGACAGCCGAGCACGACGGCGGCGGCGCTGCGGGCAACACTACCGATATCGACGACCAAAAGCACGGGCGCGCCGAGGAGCTTCGCGATTTGCGCCGTTGAGGCCCGCTCGTCGTCCCAGTTGCTGCCGTCGAAAAGCCCCATGACACCCTCGATGACCGCCATGTCCGCGTCCCGGCACGCGAGCGTGAACCCGCGCACGAGCTGCGTATCGTCCAACATCCAGGCATCCAAGTTGCGGCACGGCCGGCCCGCCGCGCGCTCGTGATAGCTCGGATCGATGTAGTCGGGGCCGCACTTGAAAGGCTGGACCACCAAGCCTCGACGCCGCAGAACTGCGATCAATCCGGCAGTGACCGTCGTTTTGCCTACGTTCGATGCAGCGCCTGCGATCACGATCCGGGGAATATTCTCGACCGGCATCCTATTACCGAACCCCTTCAGCATGACAGGCATATGACAAGGTACCGTCAAGGCGGCGGATGGGCTCGGCCACGTCCGGCGCTTGCCTTTGGCTTCTGATATATTATACTTTGCCTCGCAAAGTTACATCCTGCGCGGTAGCCATCCTCGTGAACGCTCGCTGCAAAGCAGCCCCTTACGCTGCCCTATCCAAATGAGTGGATTGATACCACCCCAGGTGTTGGGCGTACAGAATGGCCGCACGAGCCGGACGCTCACTGCATTCTTCGGCCCGCCCGCCCTTCCGGGTAGAGATGCCTACATCACTCTATATGGATGCACCGCACTACTCACCGTCGTGGTGGGCGTTCTGGGACTGCTCGGCGCCTCGTGGCAGAGACAAATACTCGAGTCCTGGATCAATATACACGTCCTGTTTGGATTTCTGCTTTGCGGCCTGGCGCTTGCCAGTTACCAATGGCGCGTCAAGCACTCGTCCCGAATGCTTTCCGCCGACGTCCGCGAGCTCTCCCGTCACCTCTCGCATATCGTCTACTTGTTGCTCTATGTTGTCATAGGCGTGCGGGAGGCGATCGTTGTCCTCGACAGCATCCGGCACGGCGGCACGATCGGTCTCAACTTGTTTGACGTTCACCATGGCCCCGATTACCAGGGCTTCAACCCCAAAGATGATTTCCAGTTGTTTTTTGCCTCAGGTCTCTTTGCGCTCATCTTCGTCCGTGTGTTGGCATTCAGACTATGGATGCGCTGCGCACGGCCTGCGTCGCGTTCCGGATAATCACGGCGAGGCCCGACAAACCGATCAAGCGCACATCCATGGCGTCCAACCATGGCGCCGCCGGCGCGCCGGTCCCGCGTGGCTGAATGCATCGTGCAGCGCCCCCCTTTCAAGTCCGGGCCCGCTCGACAATACTAGCACCGCATGAGCAAAGCGAGCACAGGCACGATCCGCATCGGCGTCGGCGGCTGGACCTACGAACCGTGGCGCGGCGCATTCTATCCGGCCGATCTCCCGCAGAAGCAGGAGCTGGAATACGCGAGCCGCCGTCTCACCTCGATCGAGGTGAACGGCACCTTCTACGGCTCGCAAAAGCCCGCGACCTTCGCCAGGTGGCATGATGAAACGCCGCCGGGTTTCGTGTTCTCGCTGAAAGCACCGCGGTTCGCGACGAATCGCAAGGTTCTCGCCGAAGCCGGCAAGAGCATCGAGCGTTTCATTGCGAGTGGAGTGGTGAATCTCAAGGACAAGCTCGGCCCGATCAATTGGCAGCTGCCGCCCTTCAAGAAGTTCGAACCGGAGGATTTCGGCGCCTTCCTCGCCCTGTTGCCCCGCCACATCGAGGGGCGTCCGCTGAGACACGTCGTCGAAGTGCGGCATAAGAGCTTTCGCTCCCCGGAATTCGTTGCCCTGGCGCAGCAACACGGCGTCGCCGTGGTGATCGCCGGCGATGCGGAGTATCCCCAGATTGCCGATCCGACCGCCCCTTTCGTATACGCCCGAATCATGGGGACCCGGGAAGGGACGCTACTCGGCTATCCGCCCGAAGAGCTCGATCGCTGGGCCGCGCGCGCGAGGGCCTGGGCGTCGGGCGGCTCGGCCGAAGGCCTCGATTATGCGGGGACGTCGCGCAGCGACGGTCAGCCGCGCGATGTATACCTGTACGTCATCAGCGGCCACAAGGTGCAAAATCCCGCCGCGGCGATGGCGTTGATCGAGCGCGTCGTCGCGAACCACTGACGCGGTGGCCGGGCGATCGCGCGGGCGCCCCTGCCGATCTCAGCGGTTGACCGTTCTCAGTGGTTGGCGGTCTGATTGAGCACCAGCCAGTAAAGACCGAGCTGCTGAGCGGCGTCCAGGAACTCGCTGAAATCCACCGGCTTCCTCACGAAGCTGTTGGCGCCGAGATCATAGCTCGACACGATGTCCCTTTCCTCGCCGCTCGAGGTGAGCACGACCACCGGCGTGCGACGCGTGCGCTCGTCCGCCCGCATCCGCCGCAGAACCTCCAGGCCGTCGATCTTCGGCAGCTTGAGATCGAGCAGAACCAACTCCGGAGAGGCGTTCGGATCGCGGCCGGTGAACGTGCCCGTGCTGAATAGATAGTCGAGTGCTTCGACGCCGTCGCATACCACCTGAATCTCGTTCAGGACCTTGCTCTTGCGGAACGCACGCAGCGTCAACTCGACGTTGTCTGGGATTATCCTCCACCAGGAGGATGATGTTGTTTCGGCTCACGAACGCATGTTACCGATAGCCTCCGGCTCGAGCCGCGCGATCATTCGAGCACCTTCCTGGGAGAGCCGGCGAATGGCCGCCGGCACCTCGGAGGCGGGAGTCGGCCTTCCCAAATAAAAGCCCTGGGCCTGATCGCAGTTGATCACCCGGAGCATGGTCAGCTGTTCGGCCGTCTCCACACCCTCCGCCACCGTGTGCATGTCGAAGGCCCGGGCGAGAGAGACGATGGTCGCGACCAGGGTCATCACGTTGGGCGTGTCGGCGATACCCTGAATGAACGAGCGATCGATCTTCAGGGTATCGACAGGCAGGCGGCTGAGGAGCTTCAGCGAGGAGTAGCCCGTGCCGAAGTCGTCGATCGCGACGCCGACGCCCTCTTCGCGAAGCTGCCAGAGCTTGCGGATCGAGAGCTCGATGTCGTGCATCAACATGCTCTCCGTGATCTCGATGTCGAGACCCGTGGCGCCCGGAGTCAACCCCCTGCTCCGGGAAAGCACGGTTTCCACGAAATCGCGGCGGCGCAATTGCAGCGGCGATACGTTGACCGCCACTCGCACCGACTCGACGCCTTGCGCGTTCCAGCTCTGCATGTCTCGGACCGCCTGCTGCAGCACCCACTCCCCCACGTCCACCACGGCGCCCGATCGCTCGAGCAGCGGAACGAATACCGACGGCGGTACGAGCCCTATCTGGCTGTCCTGCCATCGCAGGAGTGCCTCGAATCCGACGATGCGTCCGGCGCCGATATCGACCTTGGGCTGATAGTGCAGCAGGTATTCTCCGTGATCCAGCGCGGCGGTGAGCCTGGCCTCGAGCGCCACGGTGCCGGAGGTGGGCCGCTGCGTGACGAGTGCGTACATCATGTACTTCTCGTTGTCGTCGCGGGCCGCTTTCAGGGCCGCCTCCGCGTTTTGCACGAGCGAGTCCGCCGTCCCGCCGTCGTGCGGATAAAATGCCACGCCGGAGCGGATCGAAGGCCGAAGCTCCTGGCCTCCCACCTGAAACGGCTCCGCGAACAGCTGGGCCGCGGCGCTCTGCATGACTCTGCCGGTATTCTCGATGTTGCCGGAATCCGCGTTCGACAGCATCAGCGCGAAGGTCCCGCCGCCGAAGTACGCCGCGCAATCGGAATGCCCGAAAGTCTCCTTGATGCGGGCGGCGATTTCCTCTATGAGGCGGTCGCCGACGTAACGGCCGAGCGAGTCGTTGATGGCCCCGAGCTTCTGCACGTCGAAAACGACGACGGTCCAGGTATGCCGGTCGCCGGCATCGTCGGCATCGTCGGCATCGTCGGCATCGTCGGCGAGAAACTGACTCAGCCGCTGACAAAACAGCTGCCGCTTGGCAAGTCCGGTGAGGCTGTCGAAGTAGGACAGAAAATGCAGCGCCTCGTCCTTCTGAAGGTATTGCAGCGCGAAGCCCAGGTTCGCGGTGAGCTCCATCAGCACCCCCATCTCGGCCTCGTCGAACACATCGCGCTGGCCGCTGAACAGCGTGATCGTTCCGATGGCCGTGCCGTCGATCGGCAGCGGCAAGGCGGCGACCGCCCGCCAGCCTTGATCGATCCACAGCTTCCGGTGCGCATCCGAGTGCGGATCGGCGGCCAGATCGTTGACCACGGCCGGCGTGTTCGAGTGAATCGCGCGCTCATTGAGCGTCATGGATCGCGCGGTCGCCTCGAGTACCGTCACGTCGGCGGACTGCAAGCTCTTGGAGTCGACGCCGGCGCAGGCGTGCGGCCTCAAGGTCTTCGCGTTCGAGTCGATCAGGCTGATGACCACCCGATCGTAGCCGCCTTGTTGATGCGCGATACGGCACACCTCGTCGAGCAATTCCGCGCGATTGCGCAGACGCAGGATCGCGGAGCTCGTGTTGCTCAACATCCGGTAGGATCGAGTGAGCCGCTGGAGCCGCACTTCCTGCTCCCGCCGCTGCTTCTCCGAGTGCCGCTGATTCGCCTTGATCTCGGATTCGCGCAAGGCGCGCTCGACGGCCGAGCTGAGCCGCGCCATATTGGTCTTCAAGACATAGTCGGTCGCGCCCCTGCGTACCGCCTCGATGGCGCGTTCCTCGCCGATGGTTCCCGACACGAAAATGAAAGGCACGTCCGGAGCGCGTGCTATCGCAATCTCGAGCGCGCGCAACCCGTCGAACTGAGGCAGCGAGAAATCCGAGATGATCAGGTCGAGCTCGAGCGTCTTCAGCGCAGATACCAGATCGGCCTCGGTCTGAACCCGGTGGATGGCACAGTCGATGCGTCCCCTGGCGAGGTGGCGCGCGATGAGTTCCGCATCCGCCGCGTTGTCCTCTACCAGAAGAAGTTGCAGTTTGTTGGGCATGGCAATCGGTCGATGATGCGATGCACACGAATATCGGCCGGCCCCTGTGCCGCCGCCGGTGTCTCGTCGGTTGCGGAGACGGTGTGTCGCGCCCTCAGCGGTCCGGATCCGGACGCGCTTGCGAGGATTTCCACGAACTTCCTTTTCCTGGCCTGTGATATTCCAGGCAGACTGCTCTTGGCGGAAATGCATTGCAATAAGGAGGCGCCGGATGTTTGAGTGAGGTCTCACAAATCCGCAGCACCACTACAGATACGACAGGCATTCCCCTAATCGCCCACGCCCCGCGCGATCAGGCGGTCCTGAAGCACGGGGCGCGATGGCAGAATCCGCTCACGCGGCCAAGCGTCCCTCTCGATAGTCGGCAAGCGCCTGCTCGATCTCCTCGCGGGTGTTCATCACGAAGGGTCCGTATTGCACGACAGGTTCGCGCAGCGGCTTCGCGGCAAGCAAGAGAAATCGCGCCCCCGAGTCCTTGGCGACGACCCGCACCGTATCACCGTCGGACAGCACGCCGGCCGCGCGATGCGGCAGCGCCTTCGTGGACCCGGGCGCACCGATATCGGCACTGCCCTCGTAGGCGTACAGAAACGCGCTATGGCCGGCGGCGACCGGCGCGATGAGTTGCCCGCCCGCCGGTAGATGCACGTCGAGGTACGACGCATCCGTGGTGAGTCTCGCGCCGGCACGATTCACCGGACCCTCGGTGATTTTGCCGTCCGATGAGTACGCGCCCGCAATCACCTTCACCTTCCCTCCGGACGGGAGCGCGATCACCGGAATCTCTCGCGACGGGATGTCCCGATATTGCGCGGGGTTCATTTTTTCCTTCGACGGCAGATTCAGCCACAACTGAAAGCCGCGCATGCGCCCCTCGGTTTGCTGAGGCATCTCCGAGTGAATGATGCCCCGGGCGGCGGTCATCCATTGCACGTCTCCGGGACCCAGGTCGCCGCGGTTGCCGAGATGATCCTCATGCCGCATGTGGCCGTCCAGCATGTACGTGACGGTTTCGAAACCGCGATGCGGATGAGCCGGAAAGCCGGCGAGATAGTCGTCCGGATCGTCCGAGTAAAACTCATCCAGCATCAGGAACGGATCGACGTACAACCCGCGCTGGCTTCCAAGGCTGCGGCGCAGCTTAACGCCGGCGCCGTCGGAGGTCGGGACCGATTCGATGATGCGGATCAAATTTCGATTACTCATGGTGCCCTCCGGTTTGAAGATGCTGTCCCGTTTCAACCTGCTCTGCGGTTTCAACGTGCTCTCCGGTTTCAAGCTGCAAGCCGTGCAATCTCCGCGGCCGCCTTCGCCAAGCCCGCCTCCTTGCTCTCTGGGCTGATCGCCAGGCCCTCAGCGTAAACGAAATGTACGTCGTTCATGCCGAGGAACGCGAGAAAGTCGCGTACGTAGCTGGTCTGGGTGTCCATGGGAGTGCCGACGTACTGACCGCCGCGCGCCGCGAACACGTACACCTTCTTGCCCGTGAGGCGTCCCACCGGTCCTTTCTCGCTGTACGCGAAGGTGATCCCCGCGCGGGCGATATGATCGAAATACGCCTTCAACTGCGACGGTACGCCGAAGTTGTACATGGGCAGTCCGATCACGATCACGTCGGCACTTTTGATCTCATCGATCAGTGCATCGGAATAGGCGACGACGCCGTGCTGCGCCGGCGTGCGCTGCTCGGGCTTCGCGATGAACGCTCCGAAGCGCTCCGCCGTGAGATGGGGAACGGCCTCCGCGGCGGCCACGTCGCGCACGACCACCGTCGCCTCGGGATGGCTGGCTCGGAATGCCGCCACGAATTGGTTGGCGAGCTGGCTCGATTGGCCGCTGTGGTTGTTGATGCTGGCGTTGATCTGCAAAAGGGTGGTCACAGTGATCTCCTTTGGATATCTCAGAATCTCTTGGGCTGAATCTCTTGGGCTGAATCTCTCGCGATGAATCTCTTGGGCTTTAATTTAATATTGATTAATAAGATAAAAAAGCACATTATTTAGGCCATATTAATCAGTTTAATAGATATATATGACTGCAAACCCGCGGATCTCTCTCGAACAATGGCGCTCTCTGCTGGCGGTGGTCGACGCCGGCGGATATGCGCAGGCCGCCGCCTCGCTTCACAAGAGCCAGTCCGCCGTCACCTACGCGGTCCAGAAAATGGAATCTCTCCTGGGCGTGAAGATCTTCGAGGTAATCGGCCGCAAGGCCCGCCTGACCGCGACCGGGGAAGTTCTGTACCGTCGCGCCAAATCGCTCCTCGAGGAAGCCGGCGCGCTCGAGAACGCGGCGGGCAGCCTCGCGGCAGGCTGGGAACCGGAACTGCGGCTGGCGGTCGAGATCATCTTTCCTACCTGGCTGCTGCTCAACTGCTTCGCCCGCTTCGCCGAGGTCCGTCCGGAAACGCGCATCGAGCTGTACGAAACGGTGCTGAGCGGTACCGAAGAGGCACTTCTCGAGCGGCGCGTCGATCTCGCCATCTGTTCGGAGATACCGCGCGGATTCGCCGGCGATTTCCTGATCCGGTTGCGCTTCATTCCGGCGGCGCATCCGGATCATCCGCTGCACCGGCTCGGGCGTGAGCTCACGCTGCAGGATCTGCGCAAGCACCGTCATCTGGTCATTCGCGACACGGGCAGCCAGCGCCGCGGCGGCACCTGGCTCGGAGCCGAACAGAGCTGGACGGTGAGCCACAAAGCCACCTCGATTCACGCCGCCGTGATGGGGCTCGGTTTCGCCTGGTATCCGGCGGAGATGGTGCGCGGCGAGCTCGACAGCGGCACCCTCAAGGCGCTGCCGCTGCGCGAAGGGACCGAGCGCTGGGGCAATCTTTACCTGGTTTTCGCGGATCGGGACTATGCGGGTCCGGGCGCGGTTCGACTGGCGGAAATCATTCGCGAAGCCGTGCAGCCGTGCCGAAAACTGGAGGAGGAAGGCGCGATTTGACTTATCCTCATGTGAACTGCGTGGCACATCATGAGCTACGTGTTTGCCTTTGCGTTCGCGCGGGCCAGCGGAGAAGCTGTGCCTGTCGCGAAAATTGCAGAGGTATAGTTGATGAACCGCAGAGCAAAAGTATTACTCGGACTGGGATTGCTGGCGGCCGCTCCGGCCTGCTTTGCACAGTACACGCTGGATCTCACCGGCGTCGGCAACGGCACCGTCGCCGACGGCGTTTACGTGAGCCCCTACCAAGGCACCGTCATGCAGGGGACCAGCGTCAACTTCTCCGGGTACATGATCTGCGACGACTTCAATACGGAGTCGTACCTGAACACGCCTTGGAACGCGACCACGACGACGGCCGGGGCGCTCAACGGCAGCGAGAAGTTCGGCACCTCCGTGATGTTCGGCGGCAATACCTACACCGCGCAGCAAGCCTACAATGCGGCCGGATGGCTCGCGAACGGCCTGCTCGCCAATCTGGGCAACACGACGACCCAGACGAACTACGCGTTCGCGATCTGGGACATCTTCGACGGCCAGACCACGAACCCGTCCGGCGGCGCGACCGCGCTGGAACAGGCGGCCTTCACGGCGGCGACGAGCGGCGGCTATGTCGCGAGCAACGTCAGCGTGTTCACCCCCGACGGCCCGGGCCCCAACCCCAAGGACGCCAGCCAGGAATTTCTGGTGGTGCGGCCGGCGCCTGAAATCGATGCGACAGCGGCCACCAGCGCCCTGACGCTGCTCTTCGGCGGAGCGCTCATCCTCGGCAGCCGCCGCAAACACCAGGTCTGAAAGCCCCAAGAGTCCCGAGCCCGGGTACGCCCTCGCGTGCCCGGGCTTTTTCTTGCCCGCGGCCGATGGCTCCCGCGCCCCTGCGCTTATAGAGGCAGCCGAACCGTCACCCGGCATCCGCCGCCCGGTGAGCTGGTCAGATATACCGTGCCTCCGGCCGCGCGTACGCGCTCGCGCAGCTGAGCGAGTCCGAAGCGGCCTTTGGAGCCGGACAGCTCGCTCTGCGCGGCGAACCCGACGCCGTCGTCGAGCACCATGACGTGTACCCATCCGGCCGCGACCTTCACCTCCACCGAGGCGGCCTGCCGCCCCGAGTGCTTGCAGGCGTTCATCAACAATTCCCGGATACACCGATAGAGGAGTTGCAGATTGTCTTGATCGAGCCCGGTGCCGCCGGAGGTCCGATACGCGATCGTGAATCCGAAGCGCGTCTTGAATAGCTCCGCCAGCCACTTGAGCATCTCCTCGAGCGAGGCATGCTCGAGCTCCGGAGGGCTCAAGTCCTGGATCATGAGCCGCAGGCCCTCCTGCGCTTCCCTCGAGGCCTCCACCGCCTCCTCGATCAAGGCCGCGAGCTTGGGCTGGCTGGCATGCGCGCGCATGGCCGAGAGCGTCATGCTCTGGCCTGCGAGCACTTGGCCGATGCCGTCGTGCAGATCCGCCGCCGTATTGCGGCGCGCCGCCTCCTCGGCCGAGTCGAGGGCCTGGGCGTACTGGCGAAGCTGAGCATGCTCGCGCGCGAGCTCCTCGAGCAACGCGCGTTGCTTGAGCGTCATCAGATTGACCAAGAGCGCGCCGCCGCAGCCGATCAGCAAGAACACATCGATCGATATGACGATGTCCGACCAGGCCGGAACGTCCGCCGGCGATAGATCGCCTCCCGTGCGATATGCCGCCACCACCGAAATCCCGGCCGCCACGGCGGCAACCGCGATGCTGGTCATCCGCTGCGAGAACCGCAGCGCGAGCCAGGCCAGTGGAATCGTGAACAGCATCGGCTCCACGAGCACATCGACCGCCCGCCATGATGCGAGCGCGAACCAGAGGAACAGGGCAAGCACCCCCGCGCAAATCACCCATGCCTCCCACGGCTTCGCGGCAGCCTTTGTGTGCGCCGAGAAGCCGAGCAGCGAGCCGAAAATCGCGGGACCCATGGTCACGATGGCGAGCACGGCGGAGAGCACCCACAGACCGAAGTCGGACGCCGAGATCGGCACGCCGGCGTCGAAGGCGCGCGTTATGATCCCGAGCAATGCACCGGGCGCGACGCCGGCGAGGAGCGCGACGATCCAGAGCGGAGAAATCACCAGCTGGTATCGATCGTCGGATTGAAGCAGTCTGAATCCCCGTGCGAGAGCCGCCGGTCCGATCGCGGTGAGCACGTTCGCGAACGCGTACCCCGACAACTTGAGGAGGTCGTGGTATGGCAACCCGCTGATATGGTTCAACAGGGGGTTCACGATCAGATCGCAGCCGATCATGACGAGCGCCGCCGCGGGCCAGCGGCGGATCGGAAGGAGCGTGAACACCGCGAAACTCAGCGCGTGAGCCGGCCAAACGGCGGCGGAGCCGTACAAGGGCTTGGACAGGAAGCCGAAGCTATAGAGCGCGAAATACGCGCACACCAGCAGAATGAATCGAATGCGGGTCAACCCGCGCCCGGCAGGTGCCGACAGCGTTGCCCGAACGTGGTTCGGTCCGATTCCGCCTCCGAGATATCGCGCGACGCGATCCAGCACTTGACCCCATGCGCCTCGAGCAGCGCGGCCACCGCATGGGCGCACTCTCGGTCGGCCTGCGAATAACTGATGAAGATGTCGCTCACGATAGGGCCGGCAAGTCGAGCATCCGCGCACTCACCGGTCGAGAAGGCGCGGCGTCGAACATCGAAAAAATGTCCCCGCAAATCTTATCAGGGATTATATCATCGCTCATGCGGCCTCATGGCCCGAAGATCCAGAAGCGCTCCATGCCACAGCCGATCCAAGCATCCCAGACGATCCGGGTCGCAGGCCTGGAAATTCACCGAGTTCTGCACGACTTCGTCAATGACGAGGCGATTCCCGGCACAGGGCTCGAGGCGGGTGATTTTTGGCACGGGTTTGCATCGCTCGTGCGGCGCTTGACTCCGCGCAACGCGGAGCTTCTCGCCGCGAGGGACCGGCTCCAAGCGCTGATCGATGCGTGGCATCGCCGGCATGCGGGCGCCGGATTCGACCGCGCTCGCTACCGCGACTATCTGGCCGAGATCGGCTACCTCGTGCCCGAGGGCGGCCCGTTCCGGATATCGACCGAGAATGTCGACGCCGAAATTGCCACCATAGCAGGCCCCCAGCTGGTCGTGCCGGTCAACAACGCCCGATATGCGCTGAATGCCGCCAACGCGCGCTGGGGAAGCCTCTACGATGCGCTGTACGGAACCGACGCGATTTCACGCGCGCCGGACGAGAACCCCGGCGGCGGCTACGATTCGAAGCGCGGCGCACGCGTGATCCGCTACGTGCGGGATTTCTTGGACCGTCATTTCCCTTTGCGCGATGCGAGTCATCGCGACTCCCGGAGTTACCGCGTCACGGAGCGCGGCCTCGAGGCCGGGGTCGCGGGCGGTGCCTCCGTGGGGCTCGTCGATGCCGCGGGCCTCGCAGGCTTCCGGGGTGATCGCGCCAACCCGTCCGCGATCCTGCTCACACATCACGGGCTGCACGTCGAGCTCTGCATCGACCGGAACCACCACATCGGACGCGACGATCCGGCGGGCTTGAGCGACGTCCTGCTCGAATCCGCGATCACGACGATTCAGGATTGCGAGGATTCGGTGGCCGCGGTCAGTGCGGCGGACAAAGTGATCGTTTACCGCAACTGGCTGGGGTTGATGCGAGGCACCCTCGAGTGCAGCTTCGACAAGGGCGGCAGGTCCGTCGTGAGAAAGCTCTCCCCGGACCGCCGCTACCTCACGCCGGCGGGGTCCGAGCTCGTGCTGCCGGGCCGCAGCCTCATGCTGGTGCGCAACGTCGGGCATCACATGCTCTCGAATGCCATCACCTCGGACGGCGCACCAATACCCGAGACCTTCATCGATGCCGCCGTCACCTCGCTGATCGCGCTTCATGATCTCGCCGGGCCGGCCGCGCGCCTGAACTCGCGAGCGGGCTCGATCTACATCGTCAAGCCCAAGATGCACGGGCCGGAAGAAGCGGCCTTCGCCGCGGAGCTGTTCGCCGCGGTGGAAGATCTGTTGCGATTGCCGCGCAATACCCTGAAGGTCGGCGTGATGGACGAGGAGCGCAGGACCACCGTCAATCTCGCCGAATGCATCCGCGCGGTGCGCGAGCGCGTGGTGTTCATCAATACCGGCTTTCTGGATCGCACCGGCGATGAGATCCACACCTCCATGGAGGCCGCGGCCGTTCCCCGCAAGGCAGACCTCAAGAAGGCCGTGTGGCTGGACGCTTACGAGCGGCACAACGTCGACGTGGGCATCGCGTGCGGTCTGCCGGGACGCGCGCAAATCGGCAAGGGCATGTGGGCGATGCCGGATTTGATGGCCGAAATGGTCAAGACCAAGATCGCTCATCCGATGGCGGGCGCGAACACTGCGTGGGTGCCCTCACCCACCGCCGCGACGCTGCATGCGCTGCATTACCACCAAGTCAGCGTACCCGAGGCGCAGGCCGCGCTCGCCGGCCGCGCTCCCGCCTCGCTCCAGGACATCTTGAGGCCGCCGCTGGTGTCCGCTCGCGTGTGGACCGACGCCGAAATTCAGACCGAGCTCAACAACAACGCTCAAAGCATCCTCGGATACGTGGTGCGCTGGGTCGATTTCGGCATCGGTTGTTCCAAGGTTCCGGATTTTCACAACGTCGCGTTGATGGAGGACCGGGCGACACTTCGCATCTCCAGCCAGCACGTCGCGAACTGGCTGCTGCACGGTGTCTGCTCCAAGGATCAGGTGCTCGAGTCGCTGCGCGCGATGGCCGCGGTGGTCGACCACCAGAATGCGGGCGATCCCGACTACGTACCCATGTGCCGCGATCTGCCGGCGAGCATTGCCTTTCAGGCCGCCTGCGATCTCATCTTCAAGGGGCGAAACGAGCCGAACGGCTACACCGAGGCAATTCTGACGGCCCGTCGACGGGAAAAGATGACCGTGGGAAGCCTCCTACGCCCGATTCAGGGCCCGGCGCACAAGTAACGGCCTTCCCTCTGTGTAGGCTTGGGCCGGTTATGCACGCGGATAATTGACCGTGACCGTGAAGCCCGTTGCAGCCGCCAAGGTGCGGGAGCGGCGCATTCACCTGGAGGCTGCGCTCGCCAACGTTGCGGACGCGGTGATCGCCGTCGACGCCGCCGGCCGCGTGGCCTATCTCAATCCTGCAGCCGAATTGATCACCGCCTGGAATTCGGCCGACGCCGTCGGGCTCCCGCTCGCGCGATGCTTCAAGATCGTGCACGACGACACGGGCGCTGCGCTCGACAGCGTGTTCGATTCCGTGCGCAAATCGGGCGAGAAGGCGGACTACGCGCGCCACGTCGCGCTCGTCAACCGCCGCGGCATCCTCGTCCCCATCGAATGCAGCGCGTCGCCGATTCGCGACGGCGGCGATGCATTTGCAGGCGCGGTGATCGTGTTTCGCGATGTCGGCGGCCGCCGTGCGGCCGAGCGCGCGTTGCAATCCAGCGAGGAATCGCGCGCCGAAAACGCCGACGCGCTGTTCGAGGAAAAGGAGCGCGCTCAGGTCACGCTCAATTCCATCGGCGATGCCGTGGTGAGCACGAATTTCTGGGGCCGAGTCACCTATCTCAACATCGTTGCTGAACGAATGACCGGCTGGTCCCAGGCACAGGCTTCCGGGCGCGCGGTGGACGATGTGTTCCGATTGATCGACGTCACCACCCGCAGCCCCATCCCGACGCCCACGGCGAGCGCCATCATCGAGGACAGGACGGTGGGACTCGGCGCGGACTGCATGCTGGTTCGCGGCGACGGCGTGGAACTGGCCATCGAGACCAGCGCCGCGCCGATCCACGACCGGCTCGGCGGCGTCATCGGGGCCGTGATGGTGGCGCACGACGTGACGGTCGCCCGAGAACTGTCCAACAAACTCGCCCGCCTCGCGCTGCACGACAGTCTGACTGACGTCCCGAACAGGACTCTGCTGAGCGACCGGCTCCAGCAGGCGATGATGAGAGCGCATCGCACCGGGAGCGCCGTCGCGGTGCTCTACATCGACCTGGACCGATTCAAGCACATCAATGACTCGCTCGGCCACGCCGTGGGCGATGAGCTCCTGAGGTCGGTCGCGCAGCGGCTGTTGAGCTGCGTTCGCAGCTCCGACACGGTCAGCCGTCAGGGGGGCGACGAATTCCTGATATTGCTGGCCGACGTCGTCCACCCCCGCGACGCCGCCCTTTGCGCCGAAAAGATCATCGCCGTGCTCGAGGCGCCCCACCGCATCGCGGAGCAGGACCTCAGAATCACCGCGAGCATCGGCATCGCGATCTATCCCGGCGACGCATCGGACGCGGAGAGGCTGCTGCGCAATGCCGACTTCGCCATGTATCAGGCGAAGTACACCGGGCGCAACAATTACCAGTTCTTCAAGCCGGAGATGAACGCCAATGCGATCGAACGCCAGAGCGTCGAGACCGATCTGCGTCAGGCGGTGGCACGTGGCGAATTCGAGATGAACTATCAGCCCAAGGTGAATCTGGAGACGGGTGCCGTGGTCGGCGTCGAGGCGCTGATTCGATGGAACCGTCCGCAATACGGCGTGGTGCTGCCCGCCCGCTTCATTCCCATCGCCGAGGAATCGGGACTCATCCTGCCGATCGGCCGCTGGGCGCTCGAGACCACCTGTCGGCAGGCCCGCGCCTGGCGGGATCTCGGCCTGTCACCGATCTCGGTCGCCATCAACGTGTCCGCGGTGGAGCTGCGCGCCAAGGACTTTCTCGGCAACGTGCGTCAGATTCTCGAGCAGTCGGGACTCGAGCCCTCATTTCTGGAGCTCGAGCTGACCGAGACCTTCATGATGCAGGACTGGAAATCGACCGCGGAGATCCTCCGTGCCCTGAAAGGCCTCGGAGTGAAGATCGCGCTGGACGATTTCGGCACCGGCTACTCCAGCCTGAGCTACATGAAGCGCTTTCCGATCGATGCGCTGAAAATCGATCAATCGTTCATTCGCGACATGACCACCGACTCGGACGACGCCAGCATCGTGAGCGCCGTCATCAACATGGGGCGCAGCCTGAACATGCGGGTGATCGCGGAGGGCATCCAGACCCGCGACCAGCTCGAGTTCTTGAAGGAGCGCCGATGTCCGGAGGGCCAGGGATATTACTTCGGACCTCCGGTCCCCGGCGAGGAGCTCACCGACCTGCTGAGCAATCCCCAGCGGCCGCACTTCGCGGGCGCGCTCTGAGAAGGATCGCCCTCGAACGCTCGCGCCATTGAAAGGGCGCCGGACTCCTAGGCGAATCGGCGCCGCAGCGCCGCGAGCCTACCCTCCCAGGGGCGCTCGCGCTCGAGCCACGCGGCGAGCGAGATGAGTCTCGCGTCCTCCCCGAGCGGGGCGGCGAATTGTATTCCGATCGGCAAGCCGTTTCGGGACACGGCGAGCGGCAGCGAAACCGCCGGCTGTCCCGTGACGTTGAATATCTCGGTATAGGGCGCGAAGCCGTACGACTCGGCGTTCCAGCGGTCGAGATTGAAGGCCGGCGTGCGGCCGTCGATCTGGCCGGTGCGCGGCGGGAAGTCCGCCGTGCTCGGGAGCATCAGGAAATCACAGTCACGGAAGCTCTCCGCCATCTCGCGCGTCGCGCGGGTGAGCGCACGCCTCGCCCGCAGGTAATCGACCGCGGTACTTCGCTTGCCGAGCGCCAGGGCCGCCCGGGTGAGCGCCTCGAGCTCGTCGGGCGCGGGTGCGCGGCCCAGGCGTTGGGTATGAAAGTCGATCTCCTCGGCGATTGCCGTCAGCCAGACGAGGCCTGCGGGGTCGCCCACCGCGGCGGAGTCGGGAAACGAGGCTCGCGTGAGCGTGTGCCCGGCGCCGGCGAGAAAGTCGGCCAGTTCCTCCACGGCCGTCCCGATCTCCTGATTCGGCGCCGCTCCGCCCGGGGCGTTCAGGAGCACCGCAATCTTCAGCGGGGGAACCGCCGCCCCGACCGCCCGGATGAACGTTCCGGCGGCGGCGCGCAAGGGAATCCGCGACACACTCTCGGCACCTTGGGTCGCCTCCAGCATCATCGCCGTATCCCGCACCGAGCGGGTCAGCACATGCTCGCAATCGAGGCCGCCGGCGAGCTCATCGAGATGGGGTCCTACCGGCACCCAGCCTCGGCTGGGCTTCAATCCGACCAGGCCGCAGACCGCGGCCGGCACTCGGATGGAGCCCCCGGAATCGGTTCCGTGCGCGATCGGCACGAGTCCCGCGGCGACGGCGGCCGCGGCGCCGCCGCTCGATCCGCCCGGACTCAAGTCGAGATCCCAAGGGTTTCGCGTGGGTCCGCGCCAGGTGGGCTCGGTCACGAATTCGCCGGCGAATTCGGGCGTATTGGTGCGCCCCAGAAGGGTCAGTCCGGCGGCCCGCCAACGGGCCGCGAGCGGCGCGTCGGCACTCGCGGGAGGCACGTGCTCGAGCCAGCGGCAGGAGTACGTGAGCTGCATCCCGGCAACGTCGATATTCATGTCCTTCGCGAGAAAAGGCACGCCGCACAAGGGCGCGGTCATCTCGACGCTGCGCGCCGCCTCGAGCGCGGCAGGGTACGCGCGCTGCACGACGGCATTCAGCGATCGATCGACCGACTCTATCCTCGCGATCGCGGCATGGGCGAGCTCGGACGCCGTCGTCTCGCCGCCGCGCACCAGCTCCGCCAGGCCGACGCCGTCGAAATCCATGTATTCATCGGGGCGCATCGGGAAACTCTATCAAGTCCCGCGCATCTTCGGGATGGAATACGTGCCGACCGCATGCGCCACGGCCTCGGGAGCACCCTCGGAATACAGGTGAACCTCGCCGACCGCCTGAACCTTGCCCACCTTGATCAGCCGGCACACACCGACGATGCGCTTGTCGGCCGCGGGCTTGCGCAGGAAGTTGATGGTCAGATTGGTCGTCACCGCGAGAGGCACGATGCCGATCTCACCGAGCAGCGCGACGTACAAGCCCACGTCCGCGACGGTCATCAATACCGGTCCGGATACCGTTCCTCCGGGGCGCAGTTCGTCGGTGCCCACCTCATGCGCGACGGTTGCCCCGCCGGCACCGACCGCGAGCACGCGGCACTTGTTCTGCGGAAACTCCCGCGCCAGGAATTCGGTGATTTCGGCCATGCCCGGCGCGGTGGCTGTAATATTGGTCCGCTCCGGACGGTCTTCTTGTGTGATGCCCATTCCCAGGAGACTCCTCATGAAAACATTCGCTGCCGCGGCGTTCTCGATGATGTTCGTTATATTCGCATCGCTCGCCTCCGCCGCCGAGGTTCCCTTCGATCAAGCGCAATTCGACGCGATGCGTGCCGCCGGCAAACCGGTGGCCGTCGTGTTTCACGCCGACTGGTGTCCGACCTGCCGCGCCCAGGCGCCGGTCCTCAAGGAAGTGACGCAGCAGCCCGCCTTTCGGTCCCTGACGCTGTACGTGGCGAATTTCGACACGGAGAAGGCGCTGAAGCGCTCGCTCGGCGTCACCCAGCAAAGCACCATCGTGGTCTTCAAGGACGGCAAGGAGGTTGCCCGCTCGACCGGAGATACGCAAGAGCCGAATCTCGCGGCTCTGCTGCGACACGCCGTATCCTGACGGCGGGAGGTCAGGCTCATGAACTTCGGGCCCACCACCTACGGATTGGGACTTCTGGCGGGCGCGCTGTCCACGCTCTCGCCGTGCGTATTGCCCCTCGTACCGGTGCTGATCGGCTCGGCGGTGAATGCTCACCGCCGGGGACCGTTGGCGCTCGGTGCCGGACTCGCCCTGTCCTTCACCCTGGTGGGCATCTTTCTGGCCACGCTCGGCGCGAAGTCCGGACTCGATCCGGATACGCTGCGCACCGTCGGAGGCGTCGTGCTCGCCCTCTTCGGGGCCATCTTGCTGATACCGAACCTCCAGGACCTGTTCGCCCGCGCGGTCGGCGGATTGAGCAATTCCGGCAGCCGGATGCTGTCGCTCGTGACGCTCGACGGGCTTGCGGGTCAGTTCCTGGTCGGGGCGCTGCTCGGCGTGGTGTGGAGCCCGTGTGTCGGTCCGACGCTCGGGGCCGCCTCCACTCTTGCCAGCCAGGGGAAGGACCTGGGGGAGATCAGCGCCTTGATGCTGATCTTCGGACTCGGTGCCGCGTTGCCGTTGGTCGTGCTCGGCTCGCTATCGCGCGCCACCATGATGAAGGTTCGCGGACGGCTCCTCAGCATGGGCAAATTCGGCAAGCAGGCCCTCGGCCTGGTCATGCTCTGTCTGGGCATTCTCATTGCGACCGGCACCGACAAGCTGCTGGAGGCCTGGATTCTCGATAAGACGCCCGAGTGGCTCACCGCCCTCACCACGAGGTACTGACCTTCGCTGCCGTAGGCCCGGGTGTGAACTGGCCGCTGGACGCCCGGCCGTTCTCCGGGTAGGATGCGCGCAGCCAAATGAGGGCCGGTGCCCGGTCAGTGCCGCCCCTGGCTCGCAGTCCGTCTTCGACGCACTCGTACTCAATCCCTCCTCGCTGCTGGCCGCTGCGGATGCCTCAAGGCTCCGTCGTGCGAGCCCAGACGAATTCATTTCAAGGATAACGATGTCATTTTCCGATCTCGGGCTCGTGCCCGAATTACTCCGTGCTGTTGCCGACAAGGGCTACGACGCACCCTCCCCCATCCAGCTTCAAGCCATCCCCGCGGTGCTCGCGGGGCGCGACGTGCTCGCCGGCGCTCAAACCGGCACCGGCAAGACCGCGGGCTTCGTGCTCCCCATCCTGCAAAGGCTCGCCGCCGGCACGGCAACGCGCGCTCCTCGCGCGCTGGTGCTGACGCCGACCCGCGAGCTCGCGGCACAGGTCGCGCAGAGCGCGCGCGACTACGGCAAATACATGCCCCTGCGGGTCATGCAGGTGTTCGGCGGCGTGAACATCAATCCGCAGATCAGCGGGCTGCGAAGCGGCTGCGACATCCTGGTGGCCACGCCCGGTCGCCTGCTCGACCTCGCGCAGCAACGCGCGGCGGACTTGTCGGGTGTCTCGGTGCTGGTGCTCGACGAGGCCGACCGCATGCTCGACATGGGGTTCATCCACGACATCAAGCGGGTGATCAAGCTGTTGCCTCCGAAGCGGCAGAACCTGCTGTTCTCCGCGACCTACTCGGACGACATTCGCGGACTCGCCGAGCGGCTGCTGAGCAATCCGCTCTCGATCCAGGTGGCACCCCGCAATGCCCCGATCGAGCTCGTCGAACAGTGCGCCTACCGCGTGCCCAAGGATCAGAAACGTCATCTGCTCGTGCATCTGATCAAGGAGGGCGCCTGGCACCAGGTACTCATCTTCACGCGCACCAAGCACGGCGCGAATCGGCTCACCCAGCAAATCGAGGGCGCCGGCATTCGAGCCGCCGCCATCCACGGCAACAAGAGCCAGGCCGCGCGCGTGAAGGCCCTCGACATGTTCAAGCGCGGACAGGTCACTGCGCTGGTGGCGACCGAGGTCGCGGCCCGCGGCCTCGACATCAAGGAATTGCCGCAGGTGGTGAACTACGAGCTGCCCAACGTCCCCGAGGATTATGTCCACCGCATCGGCCGAACGGGCCGTGCGGGCGCGCTCGGCAAGGCGGTATCGCTGGTGTCCTCGGACGAGAACGGTCTGCTGCGCGACATCGAGCGGGTGCTCAAGCGCACGATACCCGTGCTGCAGACGCCGGCGTTCGCAGCCGCCCCGGACGCCCACCCCGCCTCCGAACGCGCGGCGGGCGAGCAATCGGGGTCGCAGGGTTCGCACGGCGGCTCGCGGCGGTCTCACTCGGGGCAGGCGCCCGCGCGGAGCCCGGCGCCCCATGGGAGCGCTTCACACGGTGCCCGCGGCGGGGAGCGGCGTCATTGGAACGCGGACTCCCGCCAGGCGCGAAGTCAGCGGCAACGCTCCCGCTAGGAGGGCGCGTCAGCGGCAGCGCTCACGCTGAGAGGGCGCTCGCCGCCGGCGCGCTCTACAACTTGCTGCCGAGTTCCTTGATGTAGCGGGCGAAGTCCGCGCCCAGGCTCGGGTGCTTGAGGCCGAATTCCACGGTGGCCTGCAGGTAGCCGAGCTTGTTTCCGCAGTCGTAGCGCTTGCCCTCGAACTCGAACGCATAGACGGGTTCCCGCTGCATGAGGCGCGCGATGCCGTCGGTGAGCTGAATCTCCCCGCCCGCTCCCTTGCCGATCTTGGCGAGATCGTCGAACAGCGACGGGGACAAGAGGTAACGCCCGACCACCGCCAGCGTGGAAGCGGCTTTGTCCGGCTTCGGCTTCTCGACGATGTGGGACATCTTGCCGATGCGCGGAGCGACGGATTTCTCGAGCGAGACGATGCCGTACTTGTCGGTATCCTGCTTCGGAACGTTCTGCACGCCGAGCACGCTTCCGCCGTAGGTGGCGTGGACATCGACCATCTGCTTCAGACATGACACCCTGGCGTCGATCAGGTCGTCGGCGAGATGCACCATGAACGGCGCATCGCCCACCACCGGCCGCGCGCACAACACCGCGTGACCCAGGCCGAGCGGCGCCGGCTGGCGTATGTAGACGCAAGAGGCCCAGCTCGGGAGGATGCCGTTCAGCAGCTCGAGCAACTCCTGTTTGCCTTGTTGCTGAAGCACGGCCTCGAGCTCGGGGTTGCTGTCGAAGTGGTCCTCGATGGCGCGCTTGGAGCTTCCGGTGATGAACACCAGCGTGTCGGCGCCCGCTGACAATGCTTCGTCGACCGCGTACTGGATCAGCGGCTTGTCGACGATCGGCAGCATCTCCTTCGGGCTTGCCTTGGTAACCGGCAGAAATCGCGTACCGCGCCCCGCCACCGGAAATACACAGGTTCTAACGGATTTGGTGGACATGATCCGGATGATAGCGGATTTTCAGCGCAGTTTGACCATCGCATGGGACTCGAAACTTTCCCAGGACTGACACGCGGGACAGTGCCAGTAAAAGCCGCGCCCGGAAAATCCGCACTCCGCGCAACGATAGCGCTCGGCGTGGGCGAGCAGAGCGCCGAGTTCCGTCGCGACGCGCTCGAGCTCGCCGCCGGCGGTGCGCCACATCGCGGCCAGCGTCGGATCCTGCGCGAACACGGCTTCGATGGCCGGACGCAGCGGCGGCGCCGACGCGAGATCGGCGCCGACCGCCGCGAATACCAGGCTTTTCAGCTCGCCCGCGCCTCGCGAATGGGCTGTCGCCGCCAGCGCCTCGAGTTCCGCATCCCGCCGCTCTTCCCCCGCGAGCTTCAACAGATGCGGAAGCTCCTCCTGCAAGAGGGCGGGCGACTCGTCGAGCGCGAGCCGCAGCAATCTCAATGCGAGCTCGCGCTGAGACTGCCGCTCTGCGATCTCAGCCCGCAGCAGCGCGGCGCGCGGGAACGGCGCGGCCTCGTGCCGCGCCCGGCGTAGGAAATTTCTGGCAGCAGGAATGTCGTCTCGCTCGATTGCAAGAGCCGCGAGCTCGCACAAATAATGTGCCGCCACCGTGCGCGGAGGCGCGTGCTTCGTGCGCGCGAGCTGCCGGTAGGTGTCGAGCGCCTGCTGCCACTCGTGCTGACGCTCGTAAACGCCGCGCAGTGCCGCGAGCGCGCTGGCACGCAGCCGCGGAACTTCGCTCACCTGGTGCAGCAATCCTTCCGCGCGGTCGAGGAGTCCCGCCCGCAGGTAATCCTGCGCGAGCGCAAGCAATGCCTGCTCGCGATGCTCGCGCGGCAGCGCTTCGCGCGCGAGAAGGTTCTGATGGATGCGGATGGAGCGCTCGACTTCGCCTCGCCGCCGGTACAACGCGCCGAGCGCGAAATGAGTCTCGATGGTGTCGGAACTCGCATCCATCAGCTTGAGGAACATGTCCAGAGCGCGGTCGGGCTGCTCGGAGACCAGGTAGTCGAGTCCGGCGAGATAATCCGGATGCATCTTGCCGAAGGGCCGGGTCCAGCGCTTACCCCAACCGAAGTGGCCGGCGAGGATGCCGACGACGAGCGCCGCGACGGTCAGCAGCGCCCAGGTCGGCCACGCCCAGGAGGACAGATCAGGCATGCGGCCGCCCCGTACTCACGGGACCGGGCCTGCGCTCGCTAGTCCCGGATCGGCTGATCTGCGCCGTCGTTGACGCGCTCCCGCAGATCCTTTCCCGGTTTGAAATGCGGTACGTGTTTGCCGGCGAGCGCCACCGCCTCGCCGGTCTTGGGATTGCGTCCCTGCCGGGGCGGACGAAAGTGCAGGGAGAAGCTGCCGAATCCGCGAATCTCGATGCGTTCTCCGGTCGCCAGCGCATCGCTCATGATCTCCAACAACTGCTTCACGGCGAGTTCCACGTCCTTCGCCGGTAGGTGCTTTTGTTTTGCCGAAATGATCTCAATGAGTTCCGATTTCGTCATTATCGATCCATGGGCTTCGCTGGACATCATAAGGGGCGCTGGCGGCCGGCCGTTTCAACCGCCGCCGCGCGCAACCTCCAGTAATCAATCTTGACCCGAGATTTGCTCTTTGAGCAGATCCCCCAGGCTCGTTCCGGTGGGCGAATCGGTCCGGTAGTTCTGCATGGCCTCTTGTTCCTCGTGGATATCCTTGGCCTTGATCGACAGCGAAATGCTTCGGCCCTTGCGATCCACGTTGGTGAACTTGGCCTCGACTTCCTCGCCGACTTTCAGCAGCAGCCGCGCGTCCTCGACGCGGTCTCGCGACAGTTCGGAGGCGCGCAGCTGGCCGTCGACACCGTTGCCCAGATCGATGATGGCGCCCTTAGCGTCCACTTCACGCACCACGCCGCGAACGATGCTGCCCTTGGGATGTTCGGCGATGTAGGCGGAGAACGGATCCTTGGCGAGCTGCTTGACGCCCAGGCTGATGCGCTCGCGCTCCGGATCGATGGACAGCACCATGGCGTCGACCTGCTGACCCTTCTGGTAGCTGCGCACGGCTTCCTCGCCCGGCATGTCCCAGGAGATATCCGAGAGATGCACGAGGCCGTCGATGCCGCCCGCGAGTCCGATGAAGATGCCGAAATCGGTGATCGACTTGATCTGTCCCGAGACCTTGTCGCCGCGATTGTAGTTCTCGGCGAACTCCTTCCACGGGTTGGTCTTGCACTGCTTGACGCCCAGGCTGATGCGGCGGCGCTCCTCGTCGATGTCGAGCACCATGACCTCGACTTCCTGGCCGACGTGCACGACCTTGGCCGGATTCACGTTCTTGTTGGTCCAATCCATTTCCGAAACGTGTACCAATCCCTCGACGCCCTCTTCGATTTCCACGAAGCAGCCGTAGTCCGCGATGTTGGTCACCTTGCCGAACAACCGCGTGTTCGCCGGATAGCGCCGCGCGATGTTCTGCCAGGGGTCCGCCCCCAGCTGCTTCAAGCCCAGGGAGACCCGTTGACGCTCGCGATCGAACTTCAGAATGCGGACATCGATTTCCTCGCCGACCTTCACGACCTCGGAGGGGTGCTTGACGCGCTTCCACGCCATGTCGGTGATGTGCAGGAGACCGTCGATCCCGCCCAGGTCCACGAACGCGCCGTAATCGGTGAGGTTCTTGACCACGCCCTTGACGGCCGCGCCTTCCTGCAGATTGTCGAGGAGCGCCGAACGCTCCGCACTGTATTCTTGCTCGACCACCGCGCGCCGCGAAACGACCACGTTATTGCGCTTCTGATCGAGCTTGATGACCTTGAATTCCAGCGGCTTGTTTTCCAGATACGACGGATCGCGCACCGGACGCACGTCCACCAGCGAACCCGGCAAAAACGCGCGTACATTATCGATCTCGACCGTGAATCCGCCCTTGACGCGGCCGGTGATGATGCCGATGACGACTTCCTGTTTCTCGAACGCGCTCTCGAGCCGCGTCCAGGTTCGCGCCCGCTTGGCTTTCTCGCGCGACAGGCGGGTTTCCCCGGAGCCGTCCTCGACGCTGTCGAGCGCGACCTCGACGGTCTCCCCGACGGCGACTTCGATCTCGCCCTTCTCATTCTTGAATTGATCCGACGGAATGACCGCTTCGGACTTCAACCCGACGTTGACGATGACGTAGTCCTGGCCGACCTCGACGATGAGGCCGTTGAGAATGGTGCCCGGACGAATCCGCTGGCTGGCGATGCTCTGTTCAAACAGTTCCGCGAAACTTTCTGTCATGTGTTCTCTATACGTTGCCCTGGCACGGGTCCCGCGTGCGTCAGGGGTTGATGACTAACAGCGGCAATCAATCCTTGATCGGCCGCGACCCAAAATCTTCAATCTTCAATTCCCGTCGATCCTCAGCCGCCCGCGCGCTACGGCGAGGACGCGTTCGACGACCGCATTGACGGGCATTCCCGTCGTGTCCAAAAGGACTGCGTCGGCGCTTGCGACAAGAGGCGAGGCGGAGCGCGAAATATCGCGCTGGTCACGCTCTGCTATCTCCAGCGAAAGGGCGGCAAGGGTAGCAGCAACCCCCTTTTCTTTCAACTGGTTATGACGCCTGAGAGCCCGTTCGTCAAGGCTCGCGGTGAGAAAAATCTTCACCCGTGCCCCGGGGAAGACCACAGTGCCCATATCGCGCCCATCCGCCACCAGGCCCGGGGGTACGGCGAACGCCCGCTGGCGCTCGAGGAGCGCCGCCCGTACCGCGGGTAGTGCCGCGACCTTCGAGGCGTCGTTGCCGGCCGCCTCGGTGCGGATATCCCGGGTCACCACCGCGCCGTCCAGCCAGACGATCTCCTCGTCCCCGGGGCCGGCTCCGAAGCGTATGTCAAATCCTGCCGCCAGCCGGCTGAGGGCCTGGACATCGTCCAGCGAAACCCCGGTCCGCCTGGCGGCGAGCGCCACCAGCCGATACAGAGCCCCGCTGTCGAGCAGGCTCCATCCCAAGGCGCGGGCCACTGCGCGGCTGACCGTTCCCTTGCCGGAGCCGGAGGGACCGTCGATGGTGACGACTGGCACGTCGCTTACCGGTACGTCGCTCATGCGCCGCTCTCCGACTCGACCACATCGAGGCCCGCCGAGCGGGCGAGCGGGACGAAACCCGGAAAGGAGGTGGCGACGTTGGCGGTATCCCGCACCGAGATCGGGCCCGAGGCCCTGAGGCTCGCCACCGCGAACGCCATGGCAATCCGATGATCGCCCCGGCTGTCCACCTCGCCCGCGCCGAATACCGGCCCCTCGCCGCGTCCCCGGATGCGCATGCCGTCGGGCGTTACCGTGTGATTCACCCCGAGCGCCGCAAAGCCGGCGCCCATGGCCGCGATGCGGTCGCTCTCCTTGACCCGCAATTCCTCCGCTCCGGTGATCACCGTTTCACCCTCGGCGCAGGCGGCCGCGACGAACAGCACCGGAAACTCATCGATCGCCAGGGGAACCAGGGATTCGGGCACCGCGATGCCGCGAAGCATCGAGCGATGGACGCGCAAGTCCCCGACGGGCTCGGCCCCGCTCACGCGCGGATTCTCGATTTCGATCCGGCCCCCCATGGCACGCAGGATGTCGAGCAGCCCCGTGCGGGTCGGGTTGAGCCCGACGTTCTCGAGCAACAGTCCCCCGCGCGCCGCGCCGAGAAGTCCCGCGACCAGGAAGAATGCCGCGGAGGAGAAGTCGCCGGGCACCTCCAGATTCTGGCTCGCCAGGCGCTCGGGGGGCTCGATCCGGGTGGTCAGCCCCACGGTCGCGATCTTGACGCCCGCGCTCTCGAGCATTCGCTCGCTGTGATCGCGGCATGCGGCCGGAGCGGTCACCGTCGTCGCCCCGTCGGCATAGAGCGCCGCGAGCAGGATGGCCGACTTTACCTGGGCGCTCGCCACGCTCATCCGGTAATCGATACCGTGCAGCGGCCGCCCGCCGCGGATGTCGACCGGCGGCCTCCCGTCTCGCGTGCGCACGTCCGCGCCCATCTCGCGCAGCGGCTTCGCCACGCGCTCCATGGGCCGCCGCATCAGCGATTCATCGCCGATCAGCCGCGAATCGAACTTCTGTGCGCAGAGCAATCCCGTGAACAGGCGCATCGCGGTACCCGCATTGCCCATGTCGAGATCGCGTCCCGCGGCACGCGAGGCCGCATAGTCCCACGCCTCGCACCCGAACCTCGAGTCGGCGCGGGACGATCGATGGCGACACCCATGGCGCGCATCGCCGCAAGGCTCGCCAGACAATCCTCGCTCGCTAGAAAGCCGCGCACCTCGCTCGGTGCCGGTTGCGATCCCCGACAACAGGATGGCGCGGTGGGAAATCGACTTGTCGCCGGGAACCGAGATCGTCCCGGCGATCTCGCCCGCGGGCTCCGCGCGAATCGTGCGCTGCCGGCTCGAGGTCTGCGAATCGGCACGTGCGCCCATCAGAGCACCGCCCGCGGATAGGACCCCAGGATCTTGAACAAGGAGGCATGCTTTTCGAGCGACGCGAGGGCCTTGGCGAGCGGCGGGTCGCTCACGTGGCCCTCCACGTCCATGAAGAACACGTAATCCCACTTCTTCTTGCGCGACGGCCTCGATTCGATGCGCGTCATGTTGACGCGATGCTCGGCGAAAGGCTTCAGGAGCCTGAAGAGCGCGCCGGCATCGTCGGTACCGGTCGCCGATACCAGGAGCGTGGTGCGGTCCGCACCGCTCCGGCTGAAGAGCTTGCGTCCGATCACCAGGAACCGGGTGGTGTTGTCAGGCCGATCCTCGATCTCATCCGCGAGCAGCGTGAGGACATAGATCTCGGCCGCGGCGCGGCTCGCGATTGCCGCCGTCCCGCGCTCGTCCCGGGCGCGCCGCGCCCCCTCGGCGTTGCTCGACTCGGCGATACGCTCGACGTCGGGCAGATGCTCGTCCAGCCAGCCGCGGCACTGCGCCGAGCGCCTGGGCGTGGGCGCACACACGCCGCACGTCGGCGAGCGTGCTCATCCGGCCCATCAGATGGTGGTGAATGCGCAGCTCCACCTCGCCGCAGATCTTGAGCGAAGAGGCGAGGAACATGTCCAGGGTATGGTTGACCGTACCCTCGCTCGAGTTCTCGATGGGAACCACGCCGAAATCCGCGACGCCCCCCTCCACTTCGTGAAACACCTCGTCGATCGCCGGCAGCGGAAGCGCGCGTACGGAGGAGCCGAAATGCTTGAGCACGGCGGCCTGGGTGAACGTGCCCTCCGGACCCAGAAACGCCACCTTGAGGGGCTCCTGCTGAGCGAGGCAGGCCGACATGATCTCGCGGAACAGCCGCGCGATCTCCTCGTCGCGCAAAGGCCCGTCGTTCCGGTCCAACGCCTTGCGCAAGACCTCAGCCTCGCGCTCCGGGCGATAGAAATCGACCGCCTTCCCGGCGGCCGACTTCGAGATGCCGACGAGTTGCGCCAATCGTGCACGGTCATTGATGAGGGCATGAATCTGCGCATCGATCCCGTCGATGCGCTCGCGGATGCCGCCGAGATCCACCGCGCCGGCGGGCTTCGCTCCCACGGCCGCGGAGGCACCCTTGCGGGCGCGCGATTTGCGCTTGAGCTCGACCATTCGATCCCTCACCTTGGCGTATTCATCCGTGCCTGCGCTCGAATTCGCTCATGAACGCGATCAGCGCCTCGACACCCTCGATCGGCATGGCATTGTAGAGGCTGGCGCGCATGCCGCCCAACAACCGGTGCCCCTTGAGGTTGCGCAGTCCCGCGAGCGCCGCCTCCTCCAGAAAGGCCGAGTCGAGCTCGGGCTTCCGCAAGGTGAAGGTCACGTTCATCCGGGAACGCGCATCGTGCGCCACGTGGTTCGAGTAGAAGGAGGACCCGTCGATCGCCGCATACAGCGCGCGCGCCTTGGCGCCGTTCGCCTCGCCCATCGCGGCAACGCCGCCGTTTCTCTTCAGCCATTTGAACACCAGCCCGGCGACGTACCAGGCGAACGTCGGCGGCGTGTTCAGCAGGGAGCCCTGGTCCGCTACCGCCTTGTAATCGAACACCGATGGAGTCGCCGGACGGGCCTGACCGAGCAGATCCTCCCGCGCGATCACCAAAGTCAGTCCCGCCGGACCGATGTTCTTCTGGGCTCCCGCATAGATCAGAGCGAATCGGGACACATCGATGGGCCGGGACAGGATGCTGGAGGACATGTCGGCCACCAGCGGCACGCTGCCCGCCGCCGGTACATAATGAAATTCCACGCCGCTGATGGTCTCGTTCGGCGTGTAGTGCAGATAGGCCGCGCCGGGGGCGAGATCGAGCTCGCTTTGCGGCGGTACCCGCATGCCGTCGCTGCCCGCCTCCGCGGCGATGTGCACCGTGCAATAGCGCCGGGCTTCCGCGATCGCCTTCCTGGACCAGTGCCCGGTGTCGAGGTAATCGGCGACCGATTCGGGGCGGGTGAGATTCAGCGGAAGGATCGCGAACTGCGCGGTGGCGCCGCCCTGCATGAACAGGATCTTGTAATTGCGCGGCACTCCCATCAGCTCGCGCAGATCCGCCTCGGCTTCGGCGGCGACGCGCATGAACGCCTTGCCGCGATGGCTGACTTCCATCACCGACATGCCGCTTCCATTCCAGTCCAGGAGCTCCGCGCGCGCCTGCTCCAATACCTCGGCCGGGAGCATGGCCGGTCCGGGAGAAAAGTTGTACGCCCGCATCCTCGGTGAGACCGCGCCGGTCGAGCGCCGCTACGATTCGTCGGGCGGCAGGTCGGAGCCGCCGTTCGCCGGGTCGCCGTCGGAGGGGCTGTCTTCCGAGGGATCGCCTTCGGACGATCGGCCTCTCCCTCTCCCTCGGGCGGCTCGGCGCCGAGGCCGGCGACGCGCTCCAGGCCGGACAGCTGATCGCCCTCCTCCAGCCGGATGAGGCGTACGCCTTGAGTATTGCGGCCCACCACCGAGATGTCCTTCACCGGCGTGCGCACCAGCGTACCGCTCTGGCTCATGAGCATGACCTCATCGTCCAGCGTGACCTGCAGCGCGCCGACCGTTCGACCGTTGCGATCGGTGATTTGCTGCGCGATGACGCCCTGGCCGCCCCGGCCGTGAGTCGGGAAGTCCTCGAGCGGGGTCAGCTTGCCGAAACCGTTCTCGGAGGCGGTGAGAATGTACCCCTGGTCAGCCACGATCAACGCATTGACGCTCTGCTCCTCCGCGAGCTTGACCCCGCGCACGCCCGCGGCCTCGCGCCCCATCGGCCGCACCTCGTCCTCGAGGAAGCGGATCGCCTTGCCGCCCGTCGTGAACAGCAGTATGTCCTTGCTGCCGTCCGTGATCGCGACGCCCACCAGCTTGTCGCCGGCATCCAGGGCGACGGCGATGATGCCGCTCGCGCGCGGGCGCGAGAACAGCGCGAGCGAGGTCTTCTTGACCGTTCCCATGCTGGTCGCCATGAACACGAACTTGCCTTCCTCGAAATCCTTGATGGCGAGCATGGCGCTGATGCGCTCGCCTTCCTGCAGCGGCAGCAGATTCACGATGGGCTTGCCGCGCGAGCCCCGGCTCGCCTGAGGCAGCTGGTAGACCTTCAGCCAGTAGAGCTTGCCGCGATCGGAGAAGCAAAGCAGCGTGTCGTGGGTATTCGCGACGAACAGATTGTCGATGAAGTCCTCGTCCTTGACGGTGGCGGCCGCCTTGCCGCGGCCGCCGCGGCGCTGCGCCTGGTAGGCGGAGACCGGCTGCGCTTTGGCGTAGCCGCCGTGCGACAGCGTCACCACCACGTCCTCAGGGGATATCAGGTCCTCGATGGTGAGATCTTCGTGATTGACGATGATCTCGGTGCGCCGCTTGTCGGCGAAGGTCTCGCGGATGTTCTCGAGCTCGGCCCGGATGACGGCGAGCAGCCGCTCGGGCCTCGCCAGGATGTCGCTCAAGTCGCGGATCAGCGCCAGGAGCTCCTGGTACTCCGCGACGATCTTGTCCTGCTCCAGTCCGGTCAACCGATTGAGGCGCATCTCGAGAATGGCCTGCGCCTGAATCTCGGTCAGCCGATAGCCTCCGGCCGTCAGGCCCAAGGGCGAGGTCTCGCCGTCGGGACGCGTATTGATCGCGCCCGCCCGCGCAAGCATCTCCGGCACCGCACCCGACGTCCAGATCCTCGATACCAGCGCCGCTTTCGCCTCCGCCGGCGAGGGCGAGGCCTTGATGGTCGCGATCATCTCGTCGATGTTCGCGAGCGCTATCGCCAGGCCTTCGAGGATGTGGCCGCGCTCGCGCGCCTTGCGCAGATCGTAAACGGTGCGCCGCGTCACCACTTCGCGCCGATGACGCAGGAACGCCTCCAGCATCTCCTTCAGGCTGAGAAGGCGCGGCTGTCCGTCGACGAGCGCGACCATGTTGATGCCGAATACCTGTTCCATCGGCGTCTGGGCGAACAGATTGTTCAGCAGAATCTCCGGTACCTCGCCGCGCTTCAATTCAATGACCACGCGCATGCCGTCCTTGTCGGACTCGTCGCGCAACCCGTCCGAGGCGATGCCCTCGATGAGCTTCTCGCGCACCAGATCCGCGATGCGCTCGATCAGCTTCGCCTTGTTGACCTGGTAGGGAAGCTCCGTGATGACGATGGCCTGCCGGTCGCCCTTGCCGACGTCCTCGATGTGCGTGCGGGCGCGCACGTGCAGCCGGCCGCGTCCGGTCTTGTAGGCCGAGACGATTTCCTGCGCGCCGTTGATGAGGCCCGCGGTCGGAAAGTCCGGCCCCGGGAACGATTTGCATGAGCTCGGCGAGCGTGAGATCCGGCTTCTCGATGAGCGCGATGCACGCCGAGATGATCTCCCCCAGGTTGTGCGGCGGGATGTTGGTGGCCATGCCCACCGCGATGCCCGAGGAGCCGTTCACCAGAAGATTCGGCACCCGCGCCGGCAGCACCGCGGGCTCGCTCTCCGACTCGTCGTAGTTCGGAACGAAGTCGACGGTTTCCTTGTCGATGTCCGCGAGCAGTTCGCCCGCCAGCCGCGACATGCGCACTTCGGTATAGCGCATGGCCGCCGGCGGATCGCCGTCGACCGAACCGAAATTCCCCTGGCCGTCGACCAGCAAGTAGCGCATCGAGAAAGGCTGCGCCATGCGCACGATGGCGTCGTACACCGACGCATCGCCGTGCGGATGGTATTTGCCGATCACATCGCCGACCACGCGGGCCGATTTCTTGTACGCGCGGTTCCAGTCGTTGCCGAGCTCGCGCATGGCGTAGAGCACGCGCCGGTGAACGGGTTTCAACCCGTCCCGAACGTCGGGAAGCGCCCGCCCCACGATGACGCTCATGGCGTAATCCAGATAGGATTTACGCATCTCGTCCTCGAGATTTACGGGCAAAATTTCGCGTGCGATCTCGGCCATGTGCGAGAGTCCGGATGAGCCTTAACGAGCCTTTGGGGGCTGCGGATTAAGAGGGTTTAAAGGAGGCGAGACCTGGTCTCAACATCCGCCAATTCTAGCACAGATCCCGATGGGTCTTAAGCCCCGGCCGGGCTTTAGCCGATATACTTGACGCCATGCTCGCCATCCCCTCCGACGTGAACATCAAGGCTCGCTGGATCGCCCCGATGACGGGTGAGGGCGATATTCTCGAGGCTCATACGCTGGTGATCCGCGACGGCCGAATCCTCGATGTGCTGCCGCACCGAGCGGCCGCGGAGCGCTACGCTCCGCGCATCGAGCTGGATCGGCCCGATCATCTCGCCATGCCGGGATTGGTGAACGCCCGGTCTCGTATCGGGGCCGCCGACGCGCGATCGGAAAGCTTCTCGGCCGACGGGGCGCTCCTTGGGATCGCCAACATGCTGAAGGCGGGCATCACGTGCTTCTGCGACGCCGGGTATTTCCCGCGCGACGTCGCTGCCGTCGCAGTCCAGCAGGGGCTGCGGGCCGTGATCGGCCTGCCGGTCGCGCGAACAGTCGAGCGCCTGGGCGCAGAGCCCCGGCGAATATCTCACGCGGGCACTCAAGCTGCACGACGAGTACAAAGCTCATCCGTCGATCTCGACCCGATTCGCCCCGCTTCGCGCCGGCTTTCTCGACGACGATACGCTCGCGCGCCTCGCGATCCTGGCGGCCGAGCTCGACGCCGGCCTGCTCGCTCTCGCTGCACGAATCGCGAGAGGATGTTGAGGTCTCGATCCGCCTGCGGGGCGAGCGGCCTCTCCAGCGTTTCATGAATCTCGGACTCCTGGGCCCCGCGTCGGCCGCCTCGCACCTGACGGAAGTCGATGCCGGCGATCTGGAGCTCCTGCGCCGCTCCGGCGCCGCCGTCACGCTATGTCTCGCCTCGGGGCTGATGCGCGGTCATGGCGTGCCGCCCATCGATGCGCTCGCCGCCCCGCCGGTCCGCGTGAGTCTCGGCAGCGACGCGGAACACTGCGGCCCGGGGCAGGATCTGTGGACGGAAATCAAGCTCATGGCGCTGCACTCGCCCGGCGCGAGTCCCGGCAGCGTGCTCGGCGCCGCGACCCGCGGGGGCGCCGCCGCGCTCGGGCTCGAGTCGGAGACCGGCACGCTCGAGCCCGGCAAGTGGGCGGACGTGTGCTGCCTCGATCTCTCGGGACCGGCGACGCAGCCGCCCGCCGATCCGATGCGCCGATTGGTTTTCGCCGGCGGCCGCGATTTGGTGAGCGACGTGTGGGTTGCCGGACGCCAGCTTCTGGTCGAGGGACGATTCACCCGGCTGGATTGGCCGGAGCTCGCCTCGCGGCTCGACGCACGGAACCCTCCCGCAACCCGTCCGATAGACACGATGGAGACACGTCCTTGACTGCACCCGGCGGCAACGTCGATCCTGCGGAGCTCGCCAAATTCTCCGGACTCGCCGGGCGCTGGTGGGACCCCAAGGGCCCCTCCCGGCCGCTGCACGAGCTGAATCCCGTGCGGCTTCAATACATCGAACGCGCGGCACCGCTCGCCGGACGCTCCGCACGCGTGCGCGTGGTGGACGTGGGTTGCGGCGGCGGGATCCTGTCGGAGTCCATGGCACGCCGCGGCGCCCGCGTCCTCGGCATAGATCTCGCGCGCGCCGTCCTCGATGTCGCGGAATTGCACGCGCTGCAAACCGGGATCGCGGTCGAATATCGCGACATCTCCGCGGAGGCCCTCGCGGCCGAGTGTCCCGGCGCGTTCGATCTCGCCACCTGCATGGAAATGCTCGAGCACGTGCCCGACCCCGCCGCATCGCTCGCGGCTCTCGCGGCGCTGGTGCGTCCGGGCGGCGACATCGTGGTGTCGACGCTCAACCGTCACCCCCGCGCCTTCGCCGTCGCGATCCTCGGCGCGGAATACGTCGCACGCGTGCTGCCGCGCGGGACTCACGAATACCTCAAGTTCATCCGGCCGTCGGAACTCGCCCGCTGGGGACGGGCCGCGGGACTCGAGCTCTGCGACCTCGCGGGTATCGGCTACAACCCGCTCACCCGGGCGTTCCGCCTATCCGCCGATACCCACGTCAATTACCTCGCGCATTTCCGCAGGCCTTCCTGAGATGAGCGTGCTCGCCCCGTTGTTCGACTGGAGCTGCACATCATGAGCATCGACGGCGCCTGGGCGGCCCTGCTCGCGGCCGGCATCGGCGGCTGCCTCGTCGGGATTCTCGCCGCGCTCGTCTGGCGCGCGCGGCGCGAGCAATCGCTTCGGGTCGAGCTCGAGGTGCTGCGCGCCCGGATCCGCTCGGAGGACAGCGCCGCCGCGGAACGCGACCTCGCGCTCGCGCGCACTCGCGAGCAACTGCAGGGCGTGTTCGGGGACCTGGCCCGCGACAGCCTGAAGAGCAACAGCGAGGTATTCCTGCAGCTGGCGCGCGAGCGCCTGGCCCGGCAGTCGAGCGACGCGGCCGCGGCGCTCAAGGAACGCGAGACCGCGATCGAATCGCTGGTCCAGCCGATCCGCGAGACGCTGGCCCGCACCGAGGCCCAGATTCAAAGCATCGAGCGCGAGCGCATCGACTCCTTCGCCACCCTCAAGAGCCAGATGGAAAGCCTGGCGAGCGGCCAGAGCACCCTGTCGCGCGAGACCCGGAATCTCGTGACGGCGCTGCGCCGGCCGGATGTGCGCGGGCGCTGGGGCGAAATCACGCTCAAGCGGCTGGTGGAATTGTCCGGCATGAGCGCACACGTCGACTTCACCGAGCAGCATCGGCTCCTGACCGACGAGGGAGCCATCAGACCGGACATGATCGTCCACATGCCGGAGCGGCGCGATATCGTGGTGGACGTGAAGACCCCCCTGGAGGCGTACCTGGCGGCGGTCGAGGCCCCAACCGACGAAGACCGTGCGCGCGAGCTCAGACGTCATGCGCAGATCGTCAGCACTCGCGTTCGGGAGCTCGCCTCGAAGAGCTACTGGGCGCAGTTCGAGCGCAGCCCCGACTTCGTGGTGCTGTTCCTGCCCGGCGATCAATTCCTGTCCGCGGCGCTCCAGGAGAATCCCGACCTGATCGACGAGTCGCTGCGTCAGAACGTCATGCTGGCGACGCCGACCAGCCTCGTCGCACTCCTGAAGGCGGTCGCCTATGGCTGGAAACAGACGGCGCTCGCCGAGAACGCGGAGGAGGTCCGCCGTCTGGGCGAGGACGTGTACAAGCGGCTTGCCGTGTTCGGCGAGCATCTCGCGAGGCTCGGCAAGGCGCTCGGCGGGGGCGTGGATGCCTTCAACAAAGCCGTGGGCTCGCTCGAGCAACAGGTACTGCCCGCGGCGCGGCGCTTTCCGGAGCTCGGCCTTCGCGTGAATCGCGTGCTGGAGCCGATGGAACCCGTCGAAGCGCTGACGCGCACCCCTCGAGTCGGAGGCGCCGCCTCCTCCGAATCGACCGATGGGACCTCCGCCGATTCACCTTGAAGAGCCGTACCGGAGCCGTGCCGTACCCCCGGGAACGGCTTGGTACTGGAGCTGGCTGTTCGCGGCACCCGAGTCCCGCGACCCGCTGATCGGCGCGTACGCGTTGGGCGCCGAGTGGCGCGCGTTGATCGATCCCGCGACCGAGCGGGAGGCCGCGCGCATCAAACTCGCGTGGTGGCAGGAAGAAATCGCACGACTCGTTCGCGGCGCACCGCTTCATCCCGTCACACGCTTCCTCGCGGGGCTGCCGCGGGCGGCCAGCGTGGATTTCGAGCCGCTGACTGCGTCGCTCGAGGCAGCCGCGCGGCAGGTCGCAGGTGCTCCGCTGGAGCATGGCACCGAGCTCGAGTCCCACGGCGCCGCGCTCTGGGCCACGCCCCTCATGACCGCCGCACACCTTGCCGGGGAGCTTGCGGGCGAATCCGAGGCCTCCATCCGGCACGCCGTCGCCGCATGGGGCGCGGCGCAGTACTTGCAGGAATCGGTTGCCGATTACCGCCGCGATGCGCTTCGCGGGCGTGTAATATTCCCGGTCGATGAATTGCTCGCGGCCGGTATCGAGGATGCGGATCTGATCGCCGCCTGTGCGCCGCAAGCGCTGCAGAACTATCTGGAAGGATTGCGCAGCCGGGCCGCAGGGCTGTTCCGCGCCGCCGCCGACGGATTGCCCGGGACGCAACGGGTGCGGCTCCGCCACCTTCTGGTTCTCGCGGCGCTCGGCGCGAAGCACTCGCGCGGCAAAGCGGGACGGAGCGGCGCTTTCCGGCCGGCGGATTTGTATCTGGCTTGGTCCACGGCCCGGCGCGCCGCGCGTCGAGCTTCCGGACAATGAAGGACACGATGTCGTTACCCGAACACTTCGAACCCTCTCCCGGCCTGCTCGCCGGCCGCGCCGTGATGATTACCGGCGCGAGCGGCGGCTTCGGCCGCGCGCTCTCGCTCGCCTGCGCGCGCGCGGGAGCAAGCGTGATACTCGCGGGCCGCAACGGCACGAAGCTCGATCGGCTTTACGACGAGATCGAGGCTCTCGGCGCCCCGCAGCCGGCCATCGCGGTGCTCGATCTCGCCGCCGCGACGGCCGCCGATTACGATCGTCTGGCGGAAACCGTCGACAAGGAATTCGGCAAGCTCGACGGCCTCGTGCATGCGGCCGCGGTGCTCGGCGACCGCACGCCCTTGGAGCAGTACGACGTGCCCACCTGGTGCCGGGTGCTGCACGTCAACCTGACGGCGCCGTTCATACTCACTCAGGTGTTGCTGCCGAACCTGCGCAAGTCGGACGATGCATCGGTGATCTTCGTGAGCAGCGGCGTGGTGCACAATCCGCGCGCCTACTGGGGAGCATATGCGGTGTCGAAGACCGGCCTCGAGGCGGTGCGCAGCATGCTCTCCCAGGAGCTCGAGGGCGAGAAGAACATCCGTATCAACAGCGTGAATCCGGGCCGGATGCGCACTCCCATGCGCGCCGCCTCCTACCCGGCGGAGGATCCGAACACCGTGCCGAATCCCGCGTCCGTGGCCAATGCATTTCTGTATCTGTTGAGCGTGGAAGGACGCGAGATCGACGGGCAGTATTTGGACGCGCAATGAGCCGACAGGAGCGAGACGCGATGATCAGGTTCAAATCCCTTTCGGCCGCATGGCTTTTGCTCGCACCCGCCGCATGGCTCTTGCTCGCGCCCGCCGCCCTCCCTGCGGACACCCGGTCCGGCACCGCGCCCAGGCCCGACGAGGGCGACTATGTGATTCCCAATTTCCATTTCGCCTCGGGCGAAGCGCTGCCGGAATTGAGGCTTCACTACCGGACGCTCGGCTTCCCCCAGCACGACGCGCACGGCCGCGTCAGCAACGCGGTGCTCATCCTGCACGGCACGGGCGGCAGCGGCCACAACTTTCTCGTCGACCGGTTCGCCGGCGTATTGTTCGGCAAGGATCAACTGCTCGACGCCGGCCGCTACTACATCATCCTGCCGGATGGAATAGGCCACGGCGCCTCGAGCAAGCCGAGCGACGGGCTGCACGCGCGGTTTCCACAATACACCTACGAGGACATGGTCGAGGCCCAGTACGAGCTCGTGACCGCGGGGCTGCACGTGGACCATCTGCGCCTCTTGATGGGCACCTCCATGGGCTGCATGCACACGTGGATGTGGACCGAGCGCTGGCCATCGTTCATGGACGCCGCGATGCCCCTTGCCTGCCTCCCGGTGCAGATCGCGGGACGCAACCGGTTGTGGCGCAACCTGATCATCGATGCGATCCGCACCGATCCGCAATGGCTGGGGGGCGATTACCGGACCGAACCGATGGAGGCTCTGCGCGCGGCCGCCGGCTACCTGCTCATCGCCGGCAGCGCCCCCATCCAGATGCATATCGCATTGCCGACGCGCGACGCCGCGGATGATTTCCTGAAGGTCTACATGGATCGGCAGCTGCCCGAACTCGACGCCAACGATCTTCTGTACCAGATCTCAGCCTCGCGCGACTACGACCCGTCCGGAAGCCTCGACAAGATTCAGACCCGCATCATGTGGGTGAATTCAGGCGATGACTTCATCAATCCCCCCGAGCTCGGCATCGCGGAACGCGAAGTCAAGAAAGTGAAGAACGCCCGCTTCGTGCTGCTGCCCGCCTCCGATCAAACCCATGGGCACGGCACCCACACCTGGGCCGCGGTGTGGCAGCAATACCTGAGCGAGCTGCTGAGCTCGACCGAGCCTGCGAAAACGGGCGCGGGCGCCGCGAAGGGCGGCGGCGGGTAGGACGACTTAGGTCGTCCCCGCGCCGCCGAAATCCCCGGCGGACCCGGGAGAGGACAGAGCGGCCTCGATCTCGTGCATCAGGGCGCTGCGCTCGCCCGGCGCCATGATGCGCGAGCGTCCGCGCGGCAAATCGCGGGAAAGATGCACGGGACCGAACCGCACACGCATCAGCCGGCTCACGATGATGCCGCGCGCCGCCCACCAATGGCGCACCTGAGCGGAGCGCGTGGCCCGAACCGTGACATTCAGCCAGTGATTGAAGCCTTCCCCGTACTGGGCATCGGCTTTCAGGATGCTGAGCGGCTCGCCCTCGACATCGGCCGCCGCGCGAAATTCCTCCACCATGCCGTCGGTGAGCGGCCCTCGCACGCGAAGCACGTAGTCGACCGTGAGCGCATGCGCTCCGCGCGAGACTCGATGCGCCCAGGAACCGTCGTCCGTGAGTATCTCGAGGCCTCCGTCCACCGGCGGCAAGGGCTGAATGGCGAGCCACCGGCCCGCGGCGCGCGTCTGTTTCCACTGCTCGGCCGCCCGCGACGTGGCCGCCTTCAGATCGAGCGGGGCGCCGGGAGACCGGTGAAACAGCAGCACGCGCGATTCGCTCGACGGGGATGCTGCCCGCAAGCGGACCGGCCGGCCGTCGACCGTGATGCGGTCGCGCGCGGCGAGCCTCGCGCCCAGCTCCGGGACCTCGCCGTTGATCTTGAGGCGCCCTTCGCGGATCCAGCGCTCCACCTCACGCCGGGAGCCGATGCCCGCGGCCGACAGCAGCTTCTGCACCCGCACCGAAGAATCCGCGGTGTCGGATTTTCCGGCCTTGGCGGGCGCCCTCTGGCGTGGCCGGCGCGCCCCCATCAATCGGCGTCGTCGCCGGCGCCGCGGGCAACCAGCCCACGGGCGATCGGCTCGGCTTCGCCGGCATCGAGCTCGTTGGCATCGCGCTCGTCGTCCTCCGACGCGGAATCGGCATCGGCGCCCGGCCCCGAGGCATCCACGGCCTCGGCGGAAGCCGCGGCATCCCCCTCTCGAGCGCCGTCGACCACCGCCTCCGCTCCGGGAAGCGACAGCTGCACGCGCAGATCCTCGAGCTCCTTGAGCTGGGCGAGCGTCGGCAGATCGTCGAGCTTCTTCAAGCTGAAGTAATCCAGGAACTCCCGTGTCGTGCCGAGGAGCTCGGGCTTGCCCGGTACGTCGCGGTGTCCGATCACCCGGATCCAGCCGCGCTCCAAGAGCGTCTTGATGATGTTCGGGTTCACCGCCACCCCGCGGATCTGCTCGATCTCGCCGCGGGTGATCGGCTGGCGGTAGGCCACCAGCGCCAGCGTCTCCAGCAGCGCGCGCGAATACTTCGCCGGCCGCTCCTGCCACAGGCGCGAGACGGGTTGCGCGACCGACGGGCGCACCTGGACTCGAAATCCGCTGGCCACCTCCACGATCTCGATGCCGCGCGGCTCGTACTCGGCGCGCAGGGTGATGAGCGCCGCCTGCACGGCCTCGGCGCCCGAGCCGTCGCGCTCGTCGAACAGGCTGACAAGGTCGTCGGTCGTCAAGGGCCGGCCGGACGCCAGCAGCGCTGCTTCGATCACATTGCGTACGTAAAGGTCGTTCATGGGTCTCTCGTGGGATCTTCGCTGACGGTGGCGCCGCTCGCGGCGGCATCATTGGCGGCGGCATCGCTGGCTACGGCATCATGGGCATCGGCGTCGTTCGCGGCGGCATCCATGACGTCCTCGGTCACGAGCTTCAGCCGCTTGGCCGGATTGCCGAGACGTACGTGCAGGGGGCCGTAGGCTTCGGACTGAACGATGTCGATCAGCCCCTCCTTCAGGAGCTCGAGGATCGCGACGAAGGTAACCGTGACCCCGCGACGACCCTCTTCCGGCTTGAACAGGCGGGCAAAATCCATGAAGGCGTTGCCGTTCAGGATGGACAGCACGTCGGTCATCCGTTGGCGAACCGACAGCGGCTCGCGCTGCACGTGATGATGCGCGAACATGTCGCTGCGCGACAAAACCTCCTGGAAGGCCAGCAGCATTTCCTGCAGCGTGACCTGCGGGGGAATGCGCACGATCTTGCGGTCGACGAGCTCGGCGGACGCCACCCAGGTATCGCGCTCCAGGCGGGAGATGCGATCGATGCCCTCGGCCGCGCGCTTGAAGCGCTCGTATTCCTGCAGCCGGCGCACGAGCTCGGCGCGCGGATCGGCCTCTTCGGCGTCCGGGGTATGCACCCGCGGCAGCAGCATCCGCGACTTGACCTCGGCCAGCGTCGCGGCCATGAGCAGGTATTCGCCGGCGAGCTCGAGCTGCAGCACCTGCATCAATTCGATGTAGCGGGTGTACTGGCGGGTGATCTCCGCGATGGGAATATCGAGGATGTCGAGGTTCTGGCGCCGGATCAGGTACAAGAGCAGATCGAGAGGTCCCTCGAAGGCCTCCAGGAACACCTCGAGCGCCTGCGGCGGAATGTACAGGTCCCGCGGCAGCTCCGTGAGGGGCTGGCCTTCCACCACGGCAAACGGCATCTCCGCCTGCTGCTGAAGCGAAGCCGGCGCGGGCGCGGCGGCGGGCGCGTTCGGCACGAGCGTGAGGTCTGGTCTCATCGGGCCTCCGGAGGGCTTCAACGGTAATTCAAGGCCATGGCCTGCCGCACGGCATCCATGGTCTCGCGCGCGCCGGCGCGCGCGCGTTCGCAGCCTTCCGCGATGATACCTCGGACCAGCTCGGGATTCTCCTCGAACTCCTGAGCCCGTTTGGTGATGACGGAAATTTCCTCGACGATCTTGTCGATGAGCGGCGCCTTGCACTCCAGACAACCGATGCCCGCCGAGCGACAGCCCTGCTGTACCCAGGCCTGGGTGTCGGCATTCGAATACACCTTGTGCAAATCCCACACGGGACACTTGTCGGGATCGCCGGGATCGGTCCGCCGCACCCGCGCCGGATCGGTCTGCATGGCCTTGAGCTTCTTCGTGACCGAGTCCACGGGCTCGCGCAGGCCGATGGTGTTGTTGTACGACTTCGACATCTTGCGCCCGTCCAAGCCCGGGACTTTGGGCGTCGAAGTGAGCAGAGCCACAGGCTCGGGAAGAATCGCGATTCCGCTCCCTTCGAGATAGCCGAACAGCCGGTCGCGGTCGGCGACGGTGAGGCGGGCGTTGGACTCGACCAGCGCCCGCGCCCTCGACAGCGCTTCGCCGTCACCTTTCTCCTGGTAGTCCTTGCGCAGCGCCCGATACATCGCGGAGTTGCGCGTTCCGAGACTCTTGATCGCCTTCTCGGCTTTCTCCTGAAACTGCGGTTCGCGTCCGTAGACGTGATTGAAGCGCCGCGCGATCTCGCGCGTGATCTCCACGTGCGCCACCTGGTCCTCGCCCACGGGAACGTACTGCGCACTGTACAGCAGGATGTCCGCGGACTGCAGCAGCGGATAGCCGAGGAATCCGTACGTGGTCAGATCGCGGTCGGAGAGCTGGGTTTGCTGATCCTTGTAGGAAGGAACCCGCTCCAGCCAACCGAGCGGAGTGATCATGGACAGCAGCAGGTGGAGCTCCGCATGCTCGGGCACCCGCGATTGAATGAACAGCGTGGCGACTCCCGGGTTCAAGCCCGCGGCGAGCCAGTCGATCGCCATCGTCCACACGTGCTCTTCGAGCCGCGACGTATCCTCGTATCCGGTGGTGAGCGCGTGCCAGTCGGCGATGAAGAAGTAACATTCGTACTGGTATTGAAGCTCGATCCAGTTCTTCAGAGCACCGTGGTAATTCCCCAGGTGCAGCATGCCGGTCGGCCGCATACCGGAAAGCACGCGCCGATTCTGGATGGGCCCGCTCATGAGCGGGTGCTCAACAGCATGTTGATGATCCGCCCAACCACCCGGAAAGCCGGCTCGAACAGCCATCCGAGCATCCCGAGGACGGACAGGCCCAGCACGAGGAACAGCCCGATGGGCTCGATCTTCTCCATCCGCCCCCCCCACCGCGACGGCAATAGAGCGACCAGCACGCGTCCGCCGTCCAGCGGCGGAACCGGCAACAGGTTGAACACTCCCAGTAGCACGTTGGTGAGAATGCCTGCTTGCGCCATCAGCACCATCCAACCCTCGAGCGTTTCGTTGGCGCGCAGATGCAGCACCGCCGCCAGAATCAACGCCCAGACGAACGCCATCATGAAATTGGCGGTTGGGCCGGCAAGCGCCACGACCACGGTGGCGAGGCGCGGTTTACGCAGCGCCCCGGTCGCCACGGGAACGGGCTTCGCCCACCCGAACATCAGCCCTCCCATCGCCAGGAGGATGCTCGGCACCAAGACCGTACCGACCGGATCGATATGCCGGAGGGGATTCAAGCTCAGGCGTCCGAGCAGCTCGGCGGTGCGATCGCCGAAGTACCGGGCAGTCCAGCCGTGGGCCACTTCATGCAGAGTGATCGCGAAAAGCACTGGGATTGCATAGATCGAGATATTGCGAAGAAACTGAGATAAATCCAACGGTTGCACTCGTTACTTATAGAACGACACGAACACACTTGCCCGCGTCGCAGGGCATTATACGGGCACCGCGCCGCCAAATGGGGTCACGTCGCCGCGCCCGACCCGCACCACCTCGGCACCGTTGCCCGATAGATCGATGACCGAGGTGGGCACCAGACCGCAGTTGCCGCCGTCGAGCACCATGTCGACCCGCCATTCGAGATGCTCGTAGATTTCCCGGGCATCGGTGCGTGGCAGATCCTCTCCGGGCAACAGCAAGGTCGAGCTCATCACGGGTTCCCCCAACTCTGACAGCAGCATCTGGGAGACCGGGTGATCGGGAACCCGCAATCCGATGGTGCCGCGCCGTTCGTGCTTCAGCCGGCGCGGCGTCTCGCGGGAGGCTTTGAGCAAGAAGGTGTACGGGCCCGGTGTATGGGCGCGCAGCAGCCGATATTGCCAGTTTTCCACCATCGCATATTTCCCCACGTCCGCAAGGTCCCGGCACACCAGGGTGAAATGATGGTGGCGGTCGGTCTCGCGGATGGCTCGGATGCGCTCGAGCGCCGCCTTGTCCCCGATGTGACAGCCGAGCGCGTAGCAGGAGTCCGTCGGATAGACGACCACGCCGCCGCCGCGCAGGCACTCGGCCGCCTGGCGAACGTAGCGCTGTTGCGGAGACACCGGATGAAGTTGCAGGTAGATGCTCATGAGTCAAAGTATGATACCCGCATGAACCAACTCCTCGAATGGTCGCCGCTCATCGTTTTCTTCGTGGTTTTCCAGCTCTTCGGCATTTACTGGGCCACGGCGGCTCTGATGCTGGTCTGCACCGTGGTCATGTTCGCGCATCGGATGCGCGCCGGTCAGTTCAAGCCCATGCACGTGATCACGGTTGCCGTCGTGCTGGTGCTGGGCACCGCCACGTTACTGCTGCATGACAGGCGCTTCATTCAATGGAAGCCCACCGTTCTGCTCGCGCTCACGGCTGCCGCATTTCTCGGCAGCTCGTTCATCGGTCCCCGGCCCTTGGCCCGGCGCATGCTGGAGGGGGTGTTCAACGAGCCCCTGGAGATCTCGCCGAGGACGTGGACCCTCATCAATCTGGCGTGGGTCGCCTGGTTCTCGGTGCTCGCCGCGGCGAACATTTACGTGGCGCAGAACTATCCGGAAGGCGTGTGGGTGAAATTCAAGGTCTTCGGCATCACCGCGGCCATGCTGGTGTTCATGATTCCCCAGGTGATTTGGCTGAATGGCAAAGTGAAGACCGTACAATCGGACGCGGCTCCGCCATGAATCGCGCCACCCGCGAGGAGCGGCTGCGCCGGCGGCTGATCGAGGAGTTTCAGCCGCTCGAGCTTCAGATCGACGATGAGAGCCATCTGCACGCCGGACACGCCGGGGCAGCCGGCGGGGCCAGCCACTTTCGGGTCCGCATCGTCGCGGAGGCTTTCCGCGGCAAGCTCCCCGTGGCCCGTCACCGGATGATCTACGCCGCGCTGGGCGACCTCATGAAGAGCGAGATTCATGCTCTGGCCATCGATGCTTCGCCACCCCCGGCATTAACAAACGCCTGAAAGAACGCTCATTTTTTAGCCAACGGCGGAGAATTATCTTAAACTGCCGCCCCCGGGCGCGTCGGCCATATCGGCCAAGTCGCTTATTGCGTAAAGGACCCAAATGAGAGCATTTCTTCGAACGCCGGCGATTGCGGTATCGGCCTTGATCGCCCTAGCCTCGCTGGCCGCGTGCAACAAGCCGCAACAGGCGGCCGCGCCTCAATCGGCGGCAGCGTCCCCGCCGGTCGCCACCGTCAACGGATCCCCCATCTCGCGATCCGAATTCGACCTGTTCGTCAAGGACATCCTGCAAGGCAAGAAACAGGAATTGACGGCCGAGCAGAAAGACCAGGTCCTCGATGATCTGATCAATATGCAACTGCTCGCCGACCAGGCCGAGAAGGACGGTCTGCAAAACGATCCGGACACCCTGGCGCAGCTGCATCTGCTGCACATGCGGGTGCTGGCGGATGCGGAGTCGCAGAAGTACATCAAGGCGCTCCAGCCCTCCGATGCCGATCTCAAGGCCGAGTACGAGACTGCCATCGCGGCCATGGATAAGACCGAATACAAGGCACGCCACATCCTGGTGGCGAGCAAGGAGGACGGCGAGTCGATCATCAAGAAATTGAAGGGCGGGGCCAAATTCGAGGAGCTGGCGAAGTCGCAATCGACCGACACCGGCTCGAAGAACAACGGCGGGGAACTCGGCTGGTTCACGACATCGCGCATGGTCAAGCCGTTCGCGGATGCCGTCGTCGCCCTGAAGAAAGGCGAGATCACCCAGGAACCGATCCAGACCCAGTTCGGATGGCACGTGATCCAGCTCGAGGATACCCGCGAGAAGACGCCGCCGCCGTTCGAACAGGTCAAGCCGCAACTCACCAACCAGGTGATCCGCAAGAAGCTGCAAGCGTACGTCGCGGACCTCAAGAAGAACGCGAAGATCGAGAAGACGCTTTAAGTCCACTGATAGCGTTACGGCACATCGGCGTCGTTACGGCAATCGATACGAGCGGGCCCACGGGCCCGCTTTTTTTATCGCCCCGGCCAACCACAGCGACCGCCCGTATCGACCACCGCGGCGACCGGCCGCAGCGGCCGGACTCATTATTCCCTCAGGAGATCGACGAAGGCCGCCTCGTCGAGCACGGCCACGCCGAGATCGTGCGCCTTGGCGAGCTTGGAGCCGGGATCGGCTCCGGCGACCAGATAGTCGGTCTTTTTCGACACGCTGCCGCTGACCTTCCCGCCGCGTTGCACGATGGCGTCGCGCGCCGCCTCGCGCGTCATCCCGGCCAGCGTGCCGGTCAAGACGAAGCTCTTGCCGGCCACATGACCGACGGACACCGGGCGCTCGACGGCGGGCCAGTGGATGCCGCTCGCCAGCAGGCGCTCCAGGAGCGCTCGATTCTCCGAGCTCTCGAAATACGCTCGGATGTTGCGGGCGACGACCGGACCTACGTCGGGCACCTCTTGAATCTCTTGTTCCGACGCGTCGCGCAGCGCTTCCGCGCCGCCAAAGTGCCTGGCGAGCGCGAGCGCCGTCGCCTCACCCACGTCGCGGATGCCCAATCCATAGAGAAAACGCGGGAGCGTGGTGCTCTTGGCTGCGCCGATCGCCGCGTGCAAATTCTGCGCCGATTTCTCGCCCATTCGCTCCAGCGTCTCGATCTGGCCGGCCTCGAGGCCGAAGAGGTCGGCCGGCGTCTTCACCCAGTCGCGCTCCACCAGCTGATCGACCAGCTTGTCGCCAAGCCCCTGGATGTCGAGCGCGCGGCGCGACGCGAAATGCCTGATCTCCTCCTTGCGTTGTGCCGGACAGGTTCGGCCGCCGGTACAGCGCGCGACGGATTGATCGGCTTCGCGCACCACCGGCGAACCGCACACGGGACAGCGCTCCGGCAGCTTCACGAGCCGGGCGCCCGCGACCCGGCGTTCCGGCAGCACCCGCACCACCTCGGGAATCACGTCCCCCGCGCGGCGAATCACCACCGTGTCTCCGGGCCGCACGTCCTTGCGCTCCATCTCGTCCATGTTGTGGAGCGTCGCGTTGCTCACGGTGACGCCGCCGACGAACACCGGCTCGAGCCGCGCCACGGGCGTCAGTGCACCCGTGCGTCCGACTTGAAACTCGATCCCGCGAACGGTGGTGAGCGCCTCCTCGGCGGGGAATTTATGCGCGAGCGCCCATCGCGGTGCGCGCGACACGAACCCCAGCCGGCGCTGCAGCTTGATGTCGTCCACCTTGTAGACGACGCCGTCGATCTGGTACTTGAGCTCCGACCGCGCGGCGCCGATCTCTCGGTAGTACTCGAGACATCCCTCGATCGACTCGACGGTGCGTGATTGCGGACAGATCTTGAAGCCCCAGCCGCGTAATGCCTTGAGCACTTCGCTATGGTGTCCCGGCAATTCCCCGCCCTCGACGTGGCCGACCCCGTAGATGAAGAGGTCGAGAGGTCGAGCGGCCGTCATGCGCGGATCGAGCTGCCGCAAGCTTCCCGCAGCCGCGTTGCGTGGATTCACGAGCGCCTTCTCGCCGCGGGCCAGCGCTTCCTTGTTGAAACGTTCGAAACCCGCAATGGGCATGAACACCTCGCCCCGCACCTCGAGCAGGCGCGGCACGTCGGAGCCTCGAAGCTTGAGCGGCAACGCCTTGATGGTGCGCAAATTCCGGGTGACGTCCTCGCCCGTCTCACCGTCGCCGCGTGTGGCGCCCTGCACGAAGGACCCCTCTTCATAGCGGGCGCTGATGGCGAGACCATCGAGCTTCGGCTCCGCGGAATAGCGAATCGATCGGGTCTCGGGCAGACGCTCGCGAATGCGCCGGTCGAAGTCCCTGACTTCCTGCTCGCTGAAGGCATTGTCCAGCGACAGCATGGGAACCCGGTGCTTGACGGCCCCGAATGCAGCCACGGGCGCCGCCCCGACGCGCTGGGTGGGCGAGTCCGCCGTGAGCAGGTCGGGGTGTTCGGCTTCGATGGAGGAGAGCTCCACCATGAGCCGGTCATACTCGGCGTCCGGCACTTCCGGATCATCGAGTGCGTGGTAGCGGTAGCTGTATCGGTCCAGAAGCTCGCGCAAGGCGGCCGCTCGGGCGGCCGCCTTGCGCTTGGACTTGCCCGCCTCCCCTGCCGAACCCATGAGCGCCGGGCTAGGCCGCCGGACCACGTGACGAGGATTGAAACCGCGCCACATCCTCGCGCAGCGTCGCTATGCGCTGCGGCGAGAACGGCATGCCCTTGGCGTCCTGCACGGTCCCGGAGAGATCGCGCGCCAGGTCGCGCGCCGTCGTAAACAACGCATCGACCGCTTGCAGCGGCTCGATGGGACCGGGCAACACCGCGAACATGCTCACGCCGCGAAACTCCTCCTCGGCCATCCGCGCGGCATCGAAGGTCCCGGGCTCGATCAGGCTCGCGACGAAGAAGATGCTTTGCCCGTCGGCGTGCTTGCGGTGATAGACCTGATACCGGCCGTACGCCAGACCATGACCCTCGAGCACCGACATCAAATCCCGGCCCGACCAGCGACTATCCCCTACGGCACAGACACGCACGGTGACGATCTTCTGTTGTTCGCTGAGATTGGGCGCCGCGGGCTCGGCCGCCGCCGAAGAATCAGCGTGCTCCGTCCCGGATCCAAGATTGAGAGGCGCCTGGGTCGGCACCGCGGCCGGAGATACCGCAGATCGAGCGGTGGCGTAGCGTGAAACCATCGGCGATTGCTCCGCCGGCGTGTTCCCTTCGGGGAGGGCCTCGCCGTCGATCGGCCCCGGCATGGACGCTTCGATGTAATCCACGTCCTCGACCGGCTCGGGATGTGGCTCCGGGTTCGCCATCATCGGCAGATCGAGGATCGGCACGCGCTCGAAGTCCGCCGTGCGAATGCTGAGGGGCTCCAGCGGCGATATCGAACGCTCGCGGAAACCCTGAGGGTCCGGCCGATCCCGGGGCTCCGGCCGATCCTGAGGCTCCTGCCGATCCTGGAGCTCCGGCCGATCCTGGGGCTCCGGGCGATCCCGGGGCTCCGCCCGAACCCGGGGCTCGGCCCGATCCCGGGGCTCCGCCCGATCCTGGGGCTCCAGCCGACCCCGCAACTCCGGCGCGGAGCTTTGCAGCGGCAGCACGGTGGATTCGCGAAGCTCGGAATTCCCCGGAGCCTGGCCGGCACGGCGCGTGGACCACCACCAGATGGCGGCAATCGCCACCACGCCCAGACCCGCCAGTATCCAACGCAACTCCGCCAATTTGCGATCCTTGGTTGCCTACATCGCAGCCATGCGCACCGCCTCGTCGACATCGACCGCAACCAGGCGCGACACGCCCGGTTCGTTCTGCGTGACGCCGACCAGCTGCGAGGCCATTTCCATGGTGGCTTTGTTGTGCGTGATGAAGATGAACTGCACGTTGCGCGACATCTCGCGCACGATGTCGCAGAAACGGCCGATGTTGTTGTCGTCGAGCGGCGCATCGACTTCGTCCAGGAGACAAAAGGGCGCCGGATTCAGGTCGAAGATCGAGAACACCAGCGCGACGGCGGTGAGCGCCTTCTCGCCGCCCGACAGCTGGCTGATGGTGCTGTTGCGCTTGCCCGGCGGCCGCGCCATGACGGAGACGCCCGACGCATCCGCCTCCTCGCCCGTCAACTCCAGGTAGGCATGACCTCCGCCGAACAGACGGGGAAATTTTTCCTTGAGGCCGGCATTCACCCGATCGAAGGTGTCCTGAAAGCGTGAGCGTGTCTCGCGATCGATCTTGCGCATCGCTGACTCGAGGGTCTCCAGTGCGTCGGTGAGATCCTTGCACTGGCGGTCCAGGTATTCCTTGCGCTCCGATTGCTCCTTGAATTCGCCGATCGCGGCAAGATTCACCTGGCCGAGGCGCTCGATCTTGCCCCTGGTCTCTTCCAGGGTGGCTTCCCAGGTCTCCACCGTCGCGTCGGCGGCGAGTCCGGCGATGAGATCGGCGAGCTCGAAGGTCGTCGCCGCCAGCTGCTCGGCGACGCTCTCGCGGCGCACGCGCACCTGCTGCGCGGCCAATCGAGCCTCGTCCAATGCCGCGCGCGCCGATTCGACCTGTGCGTCGAGCGAGGCGTGCCTGGCCTCCCGCTCGCGCAGCAGCGCGTCGAGCTCCTCGCTCGCAACCCGGGCCGCGTGCAGCTCCGCCTCGACTTGCGCGCGGATCGTGAGCGCACGCTCCAGCTCCGCCGCCAGTGCGGCGAGCGGCTCCTCGCCGTCCTCGAGTTGCCTGACCAGATCGTCCCGGCGCTGGGCGAGCTCCTGAAGCTGCTTATCCAGGCGCGCGATCGAGGTCTCGAGCGATGCGTGGCCACTGCGCCGCGATTCCACCTGGACGGCCAGCTCCCTCGCCCGCTGCTGTGCGGCCTGCATTGCCGCGCGCGCAGCGGCCAGTTCCGCGCGCATGCGCTCGCGCTCCTGTTCGAGCTCCACGCGCTGCGGCTCGAGGGCCGCCAGCGCATCGATGGCGGTTTCCATCCGGGCCCTTGCTGCGCGGAGCTCCGTTTCGGTGCGCTCCAGCTCGGCCCGCAGATCCGCAAGACCGGTCTCCAGCTGATGCAGCCGCCGCGCGCTATCCGCCTTGCGCGCCTCTGCGGCGTCGTGCTCGGCGCGACGCTCCACATGTTCTCGATGCAGCCGGTTCACCTCCGCCTGGAACAGGTCGCGCCGATCCTCGAACTCGCGCACGCGCTCCCGGCTCGCTTCGAGCTGACGCTCGCCGTCCTTGACCTCGGACTCGAGCCGGCTCACCTCGGAGCGCAGCGAGCGCAGCGATTCCTCGCGTTCGATCACGCCCGTGTGCGGCTCTTTGTCCCGCGACAGCCGCAGCCAGTCCGGCCCCAGCCAGATTCCGTCGCGCGTCACCACCGATTGTCCTGAACGCAGCTCGTGCCGGAGCCGCAGCGCATCGGCGAGGCTCTCGGCGGTAAACACCGAGCTCAGCACCGAATGAAGATAGGCGCCGCCCTGCACTTTCGCCTGGAGATTCCCCGAGCCGGACGCGGCCTCGGAATCCGGGGCCGCCGCGTGCGCCCCGGTCCGGGCGCTCACCACGGCGAGATGGCCGCCGTCGAAGCTCCCAAGGAGATCGGCGATCGTATCGAGCCCGTCCACGCACACCGCTTCGAGATAGGAGCCGAGCACGGTCTCGACCGCCGTCTCCCACCCATGCTCCACGCGCAATTGCTGAGCGACGCGCGGGTTGAGCTCGAGCGCCTGGGATTTGAGCCATTGCGTGACCTTGCCCGATACCTTGCCGAGCGCCGCCTGCTGCAGCGCCTCGGTGGAAACCTGCCGCCCGAGCTCCTGTTGCCAGCGGGCGCGCAATGCGTTCAGTCCTTCCGTCTGCTCGCGCTCTTTCTCGCGGGCCGCCGTCCATTCGCGCAAGCATTCCGCCAGCTCTGCGGCCGCCTTCTCGCCGGCATCACCCGCGCGCGCCGCCTGTTCCGCAAGAGCCTCGAGCGAGATCGCCGGCTGCGATTGTGCGAGGGCGGAACGTTCGGACTCCTGCCTCTCGCGCTGGTGCAGGAGCCGATGCTGCTGGCTTTCGAGCTGCTCGATGCGCGCGCGCTCTACCTGCGTCTCGCGCTGGCCCGCTGCGACCGCCCGGGCATGCCCGTCGGAGGCAATCTGCCAGGTTGCCAGCGCGTGCTCGCAGTGCTCGAGCACAGCCGCCGCCGAACCCTCCTCGCCGTGCGCGGCGTCCAGGTTGGGAATCATGGTGGCGAGCTCGCCGGCGAGCGACTCGAGCTGACTCCGGTCGCGCTCGACCACGCCGGTGAGCTCCTGCACCTGAGCCTGTGCCTGCTCCGAATCGGCGCGCTGGCGCTGCTGCAGCTCGCGCGCGTGCTGGATGTTCTGCTCGATGCGCGAGACGTCGGAACCCGCCGCGTAGAACCGCTCCTGGATCGCGCCGAGCGCGTCTGCCTTCGCCGATTGGTCGACGCGGATCCTCTCGATCTCGGATTCCGCCTCGCGCAGGTCCGCGATCGCGGCCTGCATCGCCGTCTCGCAGCGTTCGGTGGCCGCATCGCGCACGCCGGCCTCGGCGTCGAGCCCCTGGAGGCGCAGCGCAAAGACCTCGGCCTGAAGTTTGCGCTCCTCTTCCTTGAGCACCTGGTAGCGGCGGGCGGTTGCGGCCTGGCGCTGGAGATGGCGGATCTGCTTCTCCACTTCCTCGCGCAGATCGTTCAAACGGTCCAAATTCTCGCGCGTCTCGGCGATGCGGCTCTCGGTTTCCCGGCGTCTCTCTTTGTACCGCGATATGCCCGCGGCCTCTTCCAGAAAGGCGCGCAGGTCGTCGGGCCGCGCTTCGATGATGCGCGAGATCATTCCTTGCTCGATGATGGCGTAGCTGCGCGAGCCGAGCCCCGTACCGAGAAACAACTGAGTGATGTCCTTGCGCCTGACCTTGATGCCGTTGATGAAATAATCCGAGGTCCCGTCGCGGCTCACGGAACGCCGCAGCGCGACTTCGTTGTAGGTCGCGTACGCTCCCCCGATCTTGCCCTCGGAGTTGTCGAACACCAGTTCCACGGATGCACTGCCCAAGGGCTTGCGCGCCGATGAGCCGTTGAAGATCACGTCCGCCATCGACTCGCCGCGCAAATGCTTGGCGGAGATCTCGCCCATCACCCAGCGCACCGAGTCGATGATGTTGGATTTGCCGCAGCCGTTCGGGCCGACGACACCCGTCAGGCTGCTCGGGAAAGTGACCGTGGTCGGGTCGACGAATGACTTGAAGCCTGCAATCTTGAGTTTCGTAAGGCGCATCAGTTATGGCCAGCCTTGAGTTTGACGGGAGTGGTTCGGCGTCGGCGGATCCGTCGTCGCGCCGCCGATGTGGCGCGTAGTGTAAAGTAATCGACACATTCGTAAACCCCCGCCGCGCGATGACCACCACCCTCGAAACCTTCGCAAATCCGACCCCGGAACGCGACTACACCATTCGGATGAACATCCCGGAATTCACCTGCCTGTGTCCGAAGACCGGGCAGCCGGACTTCGCCACGTTGAAGCTCGAATACGTGCCCGATCAGCGCTGCGTCGAACTGAAATCCTTGAAGTTGTACGTCTGGTCTTTTCGCAATCGGGGGGCGTTTCACGAGGCCGTGACCAATGAAATCCTCGGCGAATTGGTCCGCGCCACCGGCCCGCGCTTCATGCGTCTGGCCGCGGAATTCAACGTCCGCGGCGGCATCTACACGACCATCGTCGCGGAGCACCGGCAGCCGGGGTGGACGCCGGCCGGACCGGTGGTCCTCCCGTAGGCCGCGCGCCACCCCTCCATGACCGGCAGCGCCGACCATAGGCGCGGCGCCGGCTGTAGGACTCGCCCGGATCTGCCGGCCCGCCCGCGGCTACCGCACAGGGGGCTAAAATCGCTTCCGGGGGCGCCTCCGGGGCGTGCGCCGGAATTATCGACTAATCAGGGGGTTATACTCCTACAAAGATGACCCGTTGCCGCCCTGTACAGGCAGCAATGCGTCGGTATAATCGCGCGCTCTCTCTTTGGAGGCGGAGACCCAGATGCCCTCGAAAAAACCAATTAAAGCGGCTAAGAAGCCAGGAAAGGCGATACCCAAGAAAGCTGTCCGCAAGGCAGCCGTGGCCAAAAAGGCAACGCGACCGCCACCCAGCCCGAAGCCCATTACATCGAAGGTACCAGTGAAACCGCAGAAACCAGCACCCAAAGCGCCGGCGGCGAAGCCTGCCGCGGCCCAGGCCAATCACGTAACGCACCCGCCTCGCCCCAAGGCACCGCCGACACCCAAGCCGGCGTCGGACGAGATCTCCGTGAGCTCCGAAAAAGCGGCGCCCATCAGATTCGATTCGCGGCCCCTGGTGATGCCGACGCGTGCGGCGCTGCCGAGCGACGACGAGACCGACGTAGAGTCCGGTGGTTCGGCGAGCCTCCTCGCGGGACCGCGCAATGTGAAACCCTACATTGCCCGCCGCGGCGAGCAATACATGAACAAGGAGCAGTTGGATCACTTCGCGCGCATCTTGCAGAACTGGAAGCGGGACTTGATGGTCGAGGTAGACCGCACCGTGCTGCACATGAAGGACGAGGCAGCCAACTTCCCCGATCCGAACGATCGCGCCACTCAGGAGGAGGAGTTCAGTCTGGAGCTGCGCACCCGCGATCGCGAGCGCAAGCTGATCCGCAAGATCGACGAGGCGCTGAAGCGAATCGAGGACGGCTCCTACGGCTACTGCTTGGAGACCGGCGAGGAAATCGGCATCAAGCGGCTCGAAGCGCGCCCCGTGGCCACTCTATCGGTCGAGGCGCAGGAACGGCGCGAACGCCGCGAAAAGCAGTACGGCGACCGCGACGACAGATACCGCTAGGAGGAGCGCCGCGGAGGGCGAGGCCCCTGTCGGGGGCAAGGCCGCTGTTACGGGCTATGTCGGCCGGTTTGCGCCCTCGCCCACCGGCGACCTTCACCTGGGGTCGCTCTACACCGCGGCGGCGAGCTTCCTCGATGCGCGTGCGCACGGGGGACGCTGGCTGGTCCGCATGGAGGACGTAGACCGGGCGCGGGAGGTCCCCGGAGCGGCGGCGGGAATCTTGCGGACCCTCGAGGCCTTCGGTTTCGAGTGGGACGGAGACGTGCTCAAGCAATCCGATCGGAGCGAGCACTATGCCGCCGCCGTCGAGAATCTTCGAATCCGAGGGATGACGTTCGAGTGCTCCTGCAGCCGCCAGGAACTCGCCGACGAGGAGCGTTATCCGGGGTACTGCCGCGCCGGCGTGCGAAATCCCGGCGCGGCAACAGCCATTCGCCTGCGGGTGGAACCGGAGACGGTACGCTTCGTCGATCGGCTCCAGGGTGCGCGAGCCCAAAACGTCGCGTCCGCCGTGGGGGACGCGATCTTGAGGCGCCGAGACGGTTTCTTCTCCTACCTGCTGGCAGTGGTCATCGACGATGCGGCTCAGGGTGTCACGCACGTGGTGCGGGGAGCCGATCTCCTGGATGACACCCCCCGACAGATATATTTGCAACGATCGCTCGTCCTGCCGACGCCGCAGTACCTGCATGTCCCCGTCTTGGTGGAACCGGACGGATCGAAGCTCGCCAAGTCGGCTCGCGCCGTGCCCACGCACCAGACTGCGCCTCGAGTTCAGCTGCTCAAAGTCCTACGGCTGCTGCAATTGGAGCCGCCGCGCGCGCTCGAGGGCGCGCCCGTGAGCGAGCTCTGGGGCTGGGCGCACGCGCATTGGGCCCCAATTCGGCTTTCCAACCGCCCGACACTGCATTTGGAGGGCTGAAACCGCTCATCCATGCCGGTTGGAAAACCCGGCTTGCCTTAGCGCTGCATTGCGCTATCCTTGAATTGGAATTGCAGTATCCAACGACTGGTCATGGTTCAGGCACGAGCCGGCATATTCCGGTCACGCGTCCGCACCAACACGAGCGAGGAGCCTATGAGCGATCCGCGAGTGATCAAAAAATATCCGAACCGTCGCCTCTACGATACCGTGGAAAGCCGGTACATCACGCTGGCGGACGTGAGGCGATTGGTGGTCGAAAAAATCGACTTCGTTGTCGTGGACAAGAAGAACAATGCCGATATCACGCGCAGCATCTTGCTGCAGGTGATCGCCGAGCAGGAACATCTTCCCGAACCGATATTGACGCAGGACTTCATGGTCAACGTCATCCGTTCGTACGGGAGCGGTTCGCAGGGCGCGGTGAGCGGCCATCTGGAACAAACCCTGCGGCAGTTCCTCGGCCAAAATCACCTGCCCCGAGAGCGCATCAAGCCCTTTGCGGGAACCGAAGCGCCGCCGTCGAGGCCGCGTACCGCCGAAGATGGCTTCAAAGCGCTTGCGCCGGTACGGCTCCGCGACAACGAGAAAGACCGGGAGGACTCGAACCTCATCAAGTAGCCCGATCTCACCAGATGACGCAGCGGTCCTTCTTGACCATGGGTCCCGGGACCGGGATCGCAAACGCCCTCTGAAATTCGGGGCTATTCGCGAGTGTGGCGTTGGTGCGGTCGTCGGCGGGCGGATGCGGGTCGGTGGTCACCAGTTCCTCTGCCTGCTGAGGGCGGATCGCGCTTGCCCAGGAGTGCGCGAACGCAATGAAGAACACTTGATCCCGCGTGAAACCGCCCATCGAGGGATCAGCCGCGCCGGGAGCATCGCCCGCCTCATCGGTTGCATGCATCGCCCGGAACGCCAGGATCAACCCGCCGAGGTCCGCGGCCGCCTCTCCGGTCACCAGGTCGCCTTGCACGTGAAGGCCGCCCGCCACAGTGAATCCCGAGTACTGATCGGAGATGCAGCGCGTCGCCGCGCGGAACTTCGCGAGATCCGCGGGCGCCCACCAGTCCTCGAGGTTTCCAAAGCCGTCGAACTGGGCGCCCTCGTCGTCGAATCCGTGCGTCATCTCGTGACCCACGGCCGCCCCGGTCGCGCCGTAATTCACGGCGTCCGACCAGCTCGCATCGAAGTACGGCGGCTGCAGGATGCCGGCCGGAACGTTCAAGCTGTTCATCGACGGGTCGTAGTAGGCATTCACCGTCTGCGGCGTCATGTACCACTCGCTTCGATCCACCGGCTTGCCGACCTTGGCGAGCTGGCGATCGAACTCGAACGTGTTGGCGCGCATGACGTTGAGCGCATACGGTCCCCGGTCGATGACGAGCCCGCTGTAGTCGCGCCATCGGTCCGGATAGCCGACGCGCAACTGCATGAGGTCGAGCTTCGCCGCCGCCGCCGCACGGGTCGCGGGTGTCATCCATGCGAGCGTCGCGAGGTCGGCGCGCAGCGCGTCTCGAACGCGCGCGACGAGCGCGATCGCCGCCTGTTTTGCGGCAGGCGAAAATCTCCGGGCGACATAGATCTCGCCGATCGCGAATCCGATCGCCTGGTCCTCCGCGCGCAGGACGCGGAGCCAGCGAACCTGCAATTCCTCGGCACCGGTGAGCACGGAGGTCATCCGAAAATCCTCGTCCACGAAGGGCTTGGAGAGAAACGGCGCGTAGGCGTCCAGAAGCTGCCAGCGCAGATACGTCTTCCAGTCCGCGATCGGCGTTCGTGCAAGCTCCCGGTCGACCGCTCGGAAGAATTCCGGCATGCCGACGTTGAGCGATGCGATCTCCGGATGGCCGGCGTGCAGCAGCAATGAATGCCAGTCGAGATGCGGCGTCAACGCCTGTGCCTTATCGAGCGTCATCGGGTGGTAGACCGAGTGCGGGTTGCGCTGCTCGACGTCCGACATGGACGCATCCGCCAGGCGGGTTTCCAATTCCATGACCGTCTTCGATTCGCGGGCGGCCAGAGCCGGGGCATCGCCCAACCGCACGAGCATCCGTGCCACATGCCCGACATACGCTTTGCGCGCGGCCTTGAATTCGTCCTTCAAGTAATAATCGCGATTCGGCAATCCGAGCCCGCTTTGCGTGACGACCGCGATCACCTGCGTACTATCCTTGAAATCCTGCATCTGGCCGAGCGACAGCGGCGCGGTCACGCCGATCGTCTGCAGATGCGCGATCTCCTCCTCGAGGTCGGCCGGGGTACTGACGGCCGCAATGCGCGCGAGCTCCGGCTCCAGCGGCTGCGCCCCGGCCGCATCGATCGCCTTTTCGTCCATGCCGCTACGGTAGAAATCCGCCACTTTGCGCTGCGGGCTGCCCGCGGGCCAATCCTCGCGGCCCAAGGACTCCACCAGATCGCGGATGAAGGTCTGGTTTTCCTGTTCCAGCACCGAGTCGACGCCCCAGTAGGAACGGTCGGGGGGGATGGGGTGGGACTTGAGCCAGCCGCCGTTCGCGTACCGAAAGAAATCGGCGGCGGGGGACACCGAACGGTCCATCCAGTCGAGATAAAGGCCGTCGGAGGCCACGGCAGCTTGGGCCGCCGCCATCGCCGAGGCCGTTCCCAGCGCCGCGGCAGCTGCAAGAACGAGGAGCGCCGCCGCTTTGAGCGGTGGCGTTCCTCGCGATACTACAGGGGTGCGGCCGTGCTCAGGCCGCGTCGACATTGCGCATGGAGAGGCGGACGCGTCCCTGGCGGTCGACCTCGAGCACTTTCACGCGCACGACGTCCCCCTCCTTCAGTTTGTCGCCCACGCGCTCCACTCGCTCCTCGGAGATCTGCGAGATATGCACCAGGCCGTCGCGGCCGGGAAGAATGGTCACGAACGCACCAAAGTCCATCAGCCGTGCCACACGGCCCTCGTACACGCGTCCCACTTCCACGTCGGCCGTGATCAACTCGATCCGGCGCTGCGCTTCGCGGCCTGCCGCTCCCTGCACCGAGGCGATTTTCACCGTGCCGTCGTTTTCGATGTCGATGGAGGTGCCGGTTTCCTCGGTGATCTGGCGGATCACCGCGCCGCCCTTGCCGATCACGTCGCGGATCTTCTCCGGGTCGATCTTCAGGGTGATGATGGTGGGCGCCCACTCCGACATGTTCTCGCGCGGCTTGGAGAGAACCTTGTTCATTTCGCCGAGGATGTGCAGGCGGCCTGCGCGGGCCTGATCGAGCGCCACCTTCATGATCTCGCGCGTGATGCTCGTGATCTTGATGTCCATTTGCAGCGCCGTGATGCCGTCCTTCGTGCCGGCGACCTTGAAATCCATGTCGCCCAGATGATCCTCGTCGCCGAGAATGTCCGTGAGCACCTGGAAGCGCTCGCCCTCCTTCACCAGGCCCATGGCGACGCCCGCAACCGGCGCCGCGATGGGGACGCCGGCATCCATGAGCGCGAGGCTCGTTCCGCATACCGACGCCATGGAGCTCGAGCCGTTGGATTCGAGGATCTCGGAGACCACACGAATCACGTACGGAAATTTCACCAGATCCGGCATGACCGCCTTGACGCCGCGTTTGGCCAAGTTGCCGTGACCGATCTCGCGGCGCTTCGGCGACCCCATCATCCCGGTCTCGCCGACGCTGAACGGCGGGAAGTTGTAATGGAGCATGAACGGCTCCTTGCGCTCGCCGGTCAGCCCGTCGATGATTTGCGCATCGCGTCCGGTGCCGAGCGTGGTCACGACCAGCGCCTGGGTCTCGCCGCGGGTGAACAGCGCCGAGCCGTGCGTGCGCGCGAGCACGCCGGTACGAATGTTGATGGGGCGCACGGTCTTGGTGTCGCGCCCGTCGATGCGCGGATGTCCCTGCAGGATCCGCTCACGCACCAGGCGATATTCCAGATTGAAGAATTCGCCGCCGACCTGGTCGGCGGTGAATTTCGCGTTCTCGCCGGCGGCGAGCTTCGCGAGAGCGGCCGTTTTGATTTCGCCGATCTTGGCGTAGCGCTGCTGCTTCTCGGTGATGGCGTACGCGGCGGTGAGATCCTTCTCGGCGAGGGAACTCACGGCGGACTTCAATTCCGAGTTCCCCTCGGGGGCGACCCAGCTCCACTTCGGCTTGCCGGCTTCTGCCGCGAGCTCGTTGATGGCTTTGATGGCCGCCTGCATCTGGTCGTGCCCGAACACCACGGCGCCCAGCATGGTTTCCTCATCGAGGCCCTTGGCCTCGGACTCGACCATGAGAACGCCTTCGGCCGTGCCCGCGACCACGAGATCGAGCTTCGACTCGGCGAGCTGCGAGGCCGTCGGATTCAACAGATACTTGCCGTCGCGATAGCCTACGCGCGCGGCGCCGATCGGGCCGAGGAACGGCATGCCGGAAATCGCGAGCGCCGCGGACGCGCCCAGGAGCGAGGCGATGTCGGGATCCACTTCGGCATTGACGGACAGCACCGAGGCGACGACTTGCACGTCGTTGATGAACCCTTCGGGAAACAGCGGCCGAATCGGGCGATCGATCAACCGGGAGGTGAGCGTTTCCTTTTCGGTCGGACGACCCTCGCGCTTGAAGAAACCGCCGGGAATGCGGCCCGCGGCATAGGTCTTTTCTTGATAGTTGACCGTCAGCGGGAAGAAATCGCGGCCGGGCGTCGACTTCTTGAGGCCCACCGCGGTCACCAGCACGACCGTGTCGCTCATCGAGACCAGCACCGCGCCGTCGGCCTGACGCGCGAGTTCCCCCGTCTCGATCGTTACGGTGTGTTCCCCATACTGAAAACTCTTCTTGGAATGGCTCACGTAGGCCCCTTCTATCGAAAGTGATGACGACACGCCGGCGGCGACGCCGCGGCGTTCAGGTGTCCGCTCGATCCGCGCCTATCGGCGCAGCCCCAATTGCTCGACCAACTGAGAATACTTGTCCGGCGTGCGGCTCTTCAGGTAGTCGAGAAGCTTGCGGCGCTGATTGACCATCTTGAGCAATCCGCGGCGCGACGCATGATCGGCCTTGTGCGTGGTGAAATGCTGGCTCAAGCCGTTGATGCGCTCGGACAGCAGTGCTATTTGAACCTCGGGGGAGCCGGTGTCGCGCGCACTGCGCTGAAATTTACCGACGACTCCGCTCTTTTCTTCGCGAGTAAGTGGCATGGAAATCAAACCTCAATCAATAACTTAGACCCTTTAGGAAGGCGCGCATTGTACGCGCCGCTGCATTAGCTCTCAAGCTCGATTCGTCGCCGTGGAAATCAGCCGCAGCGGCACCAGCCGGCCGGCGGCTTCCACGGCCCCCAATCCCAGAAATCCCAGGCCCGGCGCGTAGATGCGGACCTTCCCGGACGCCTCCCGCGGTACCACGATGGTGCGGCCCTGGCGAAAAGCCTGAGCCCCCTCGGTCTCCAGATCGAGCCTCGGCCACTCTGCCAGCGCCGCATCCACCGGCAATAACAATGCCGAGCGCTCCTCCCGCGACATGCGGTCCACGGCCTCCAGGGTCCATTGCGGCGCATCGGCGAATGGCGCCACCCCCAATCTCCGCAAGCCGGTCAAATGGCCGAGGGTGTCGAGCCGAGCCGCCAGATCCTCTGCCAGAACCCGGATATAGGCCCCTTTCGTGCACTGCACATCAAAGGACAGATCGGGCGACCGCCACTCGATCAACCGCATGGCGTGAATTCGTATCGGGCGGGGCGCTCGCTCCCGGGTCTCGCCGGCCCGGGCGTACTCGTAGAGCGGCTTTCCCTCCTGCTTCAGGGCGGAATGCATGGGAGGGACCTGCGAATACTCGCGCGGAAACTCCTCGAGCGCACGCTCCATGCGCTCGGTCGACAGAGCCGGCAACGCGACGCGCTCGATGACGGCCGATTCCAGATCCGCGCTCGGCGTGCGTTCCCCCAGGCGGACCGTGACGCGATAGGTCTTGTCCGCATCGAGCATCAGCGCCCCGAACTTGGTTGCTTCGCCGAAACAGATCGGGAGCATCCCGGATGCGAGGGGATCCAGGGAACCGGTGTGACCCGCCTTGCGCGCATTGAACAGGTATTTGAGACGCGCCACCGCGCCGGCGGAGCTCAGACCGAGCGGCTTGTCGAGCAGGAGAATCCCGTGCACATCGGCGGCCATTATTCTCCATTCCCCGGCCCGTCCCCGCGCTTGTTGACCGAGTCGATCAGCTGGGTCAACCGCACGCCCTGCTCGATGGAGGTGTCGAGCTCGAACGTCAGCGTCGGGGTGTAGCGGATCTTCAGGGACTTCGACAAGGCATTGCGCAGGAATCCCGAGGCGCTGGTGAGTCCTCGCTGAACCGCGGGATCCGGCCCCTCCTTGCCGAAGATCAGGTAGTAGACCTTGGCGCTGCGCAGATCGCCCGTCACGTCGACCGCCGTGATGGTGACGTTGCCGATCCGCTCGTCCTTCACGTCGCGACGCAAGAGCTCGGTGATCTCCCGTTGGATCTCGGCACCGAGCCTTCGAGCACGCGGATTATCCTTGGCCATGGACGATACCGGCGCCGCGCCCGCGCTACAGCGTGCGCGCCACTTCCACGCGGGAATAGCACTCGATCTGATCGCCTTCGCGCACGTCGTTGTAGTTCTTGACGCCGATGCCGCACTCGGTCCCGGCGCGCACCTCGTTCACGTCGTCCTTGAAGCGCTTCAACGACTCGAGCGCGCCTTCGAAGATCACCACGTTGTCGCGCAGCACGCGGATCGGAAAATTCCGCCGCACGTAGCCGTCGATCACCATGCAGCCCGCAACCGTACCGAACTTGCTGGAGCGGAACACGTTCCGGACCTCGGCGAGGCCCACGATCTGCTCCTTGACCTCCGGCGCCAGCATGCCGGTGAGCACCGCGCGAATATCGTCGATGGCCTCATAGATGATGCTGTAGTAGCGCACGTCGACGCCGTGATCCTTGATCGCGGTACGGGCGGCCGCATCGCCGCGCACGTTGAAGGCGATGATGCGGGCCTTGGAAGCCGCGGCCAGCGTCACATCGGACTCCGTGAGCCCGCCGACGCCCGACGCCACCACATTGACCGCGACCTCGCCCGTCGACAGGCCGTTCAACGCGTCCCGCAGCGCCTCGACGCTGCCCTGCACGTCCGCCTTGACCAGGAGCTGCACCAGATTCGGTTTGTTCTCGCCCATCGAGGAGAACACGTCCTGCATGTTCGCGCTCTTCTGCGCGAGCTTCACGTCGCGGGACTTCGCCTGGCGATGGGTGGCGACTTCACGCGCCTTGCGCTCGCTCTCCACCACCAACAGCTCATCGCCCGCATTGGGGGCCCCGGAAAGCCCGAGCACCACCACCGGAATCGACGGTCCTGCCGCGTCCACCGGCTTTCCCGCCTCGTCGAACAATGCACGCACCCGGCCGAATTCCTGGCCGATCAGGAGCGGATCGCCGAGCTTCAGCGTTCCCCGCAGCACGAGGACGGTGGCGACCGCGCCGCGGCCCTTCTCGAGGCTCGATTCGATCACGTAGCCCGCCGCGAGCCCCGCGGTCGGCGCCTTGAGCTCCAGCACTTCGGCCTGCAACAGCACGCTCTCGAGCAGCTGATCGACGCCCTGGCCGGTCCGCGCCGAGACGTTCACGAAAATATTCTCGCCGCCCCACTCCTCCGGAATGACGCCGTGCTTGGTGAGCTCCTGCTTGACCTTCTCGGGATCCGCTTCCGGCTTGTCGATCTTGTTGAGCGCCACGACGATCGGCACCTTGGCCGCCTTCGCGTGCTGAATGGCCTCGATGGTCTGCGGCATGACGCCGTCGTCCGCACCCACCACCAGGATCACGATATCGGTCACCTGCGCGCCGCGGGCGCGCATGGAGGTGAACGCCGCGTGGCCCGGAGTGTCGAGGAAGGTCACCATGCCGCGCGCGGTCTCAACGTGATACGCGCCGATGTGCTGAGTGATGCCCCCGGCTTCGCCCGCCGCCACCTTGGTCCGGCGGATGTAATCGAGGAGCGAGGTCTTGCCATGATCGACGTGGCCCATGACGGTGACCACGGGCGGCCGCGGCAGCACTTCGAGCGAGGTATCGGTCTCGCCCTGCAGGTCTTCCTCGATGACGTTGTCCTTGCGCAGCACCGGCGTATGGCCCATCTCCTCCACCACCAGCATGGCCGTATCCTGCTCGATGGTCTGATTGATGGTCGCCATCACGCCCATGTTCATCATCACCTTGATGACTTCGGTGGCCTTGACCGCCATCTTCTGCGCGAGCTCGCCCACCGTCATGGCCTCGCCGATCGCCACCTCGCGCACCACGCGCGCGGTCGGCATCTCGAATCCGTGTTTGGCGTCCGCATCGCTGCCCATCGTGCGGCGGCGTCCGTCGCGGGACTTCTTCTTCTTGTGGCGCGAGCTCACGTCGCCGACGATGTGTAGCTCCTGCCGGCCGTAGCGGGTTCCCTTGTCGTCCGCCTCGCGCGTGGCCTTGCCCGGCTTCGCCGCCGAGGCCGTGGCCGCCTTGCGCTCCTTCTCCGCCTGCTCGCGCGCCTGGGCCTCCGCTTGGCGGCGCGCCTCCTCCTCGGCGCTACGCTTGCGGTTTTCCTCGTCGCTCCGGCGGCGATTCTCCTCTTCCAGCCGCTCACGATCGAGACGCTCCTTCTCGAGCCGCTCGTGCTCGGCACGCTCGAGGGCAGCCTTCGCCTGCTCCTCGGTCTCGCGTTGACGGTCGATTTCCTCTTGCTGGTGGCGCGCCTGATCCTCGAGCACCTCGCGCTTGACGTACGTGCGCTTGCTGCGGACTTCCACGTTGACCGTGCGTGCCCGGCCTTGCGGGCTCGCGAGCTTCAACTCGGACTGCGACTTGCGCCGCAAGGTGATCTTGCGGGGCGAGGCGTCGGCCTGCGCGTCGTCGCGCCCATGGCTGCGGCGCAGATGCGTCAGCAACTCGTGCTTCGCATCCTCGCTGATCATGTCCTCGGCGCTGTCCACCCTGATTCCGGCCTGGTCGAGCTGCTGGAGCAGCCGGTCGACCGGCACCTTCAGGACCTCGGCGAATTGCGCGACTGTTACATCTGCCATGCGAGACTCCTAGGCCTTCTCGGCCTTCACCGCTTTGTCTTTATCTTCTTCCGCGAACCAGTGCTTGCGCGCATCCATGATGAGCTCCGCGGCTTTCTTCTCGTCGACCCCCCCCATCTCGACCAGCTCGTCGACCGCGAGGTCGGCCAGGTCGTCCCGGGTGCGCACGCCCTTGCGCGCGACCGCCTTCGCCAGCGTCTCGCCGGCGAGTTCGATCAGATCCGCCGACGGCTCCGCGCCGTCCATCGATTCCTCGCTCGCGATGGCCTGGGTCAAGAGCACGTCGCGGGCGCGCGTACGCAGCTCCTTGACGATCTCCTCGTCGAATTCCTCGATCGCGTTCAATTCGCTCGCCGGAACGTAGGCGATCTCCTCGATGGTCGAGAACCCCTCCTGCACCAGGATGCTCGCCACATCGGCGTCCACGTCGAGCTGCTGCATGAAGGTCTCGCGCAGCGCGAGCGACTCGCTCTCGCTCTTCGCCTCCGCCTGCGACTCGCTCATGACATTCAGTTCCCAGCCGGTGAGCTCGCTCGCCAACCGGATGTTCTGGCCGCCGCGGCCGATGGCCTGCGACAGCTTGTCCTCGGAGACCGCGATATCCATCGAGTGCGAATCCTCGTCCACCACGATGGAGGTGACCTCCGCCGGCGCCATGGCGTTGATCACGAACTGGGCGTTGTTCTCGTCGAACGGAATGATGTCGACGCGTTCGCCGGCGATCTCGTTCGATACCGCCTGCACGCGCGAGCCGCGCATGCCGACGCAGGCGCCGACCGGATCCACACGGGGATCGTTGCTGCGTACGGCGATTTTCGCGCGCACGCCGGCATCCCGGGCCGCCGCCAGGATGTTGATCAGCCCCTGGCCGACTTCGGGAACCTCGAGCTTGAAGAGCTCGATCAGAAATTCAGGCGCGGTGCGCGACAGGAAGAGCTGCGGGCCGCGCGGCTCGGAGCGCACTTCCTTGAGGAACGCCTTGATGCGGTCCTGAGAGCGTACGGGCTCGCGCGGAATCATCTCCTCGCGCGCGATGTAGCCTTCCGCGTTCGAGCCGAGATCGACGTAGATGCCGTTGCGGTCGACGCGCTTGACGATGCCGCTCACCAGCGTACCGGCGCGGTCCTTGTAGGCATCGACCACCTGTGCCCGCTCGGCTTCGCGCACCTTCTGCACGATCACCTGTTTCGCGGTCTGCGCGAGGATGCGGCCGAAGGGCACCGATTCCATCGGCTCCTCCACGTAACCGCCGACTTCAACGTCCTTGTCGATCTCGCGGGCGTCGTCCATGCGCAGCTCGCGCTCGGGGACCTCGAGCTCGTTGGATTCGTCGGCGAACACCTTCCAGCGGCGGAACGTGTCGTAGGCGCCGGTCTTGCGATTGATGGCCACGCGCACGTCCAGCTCCTCGCCGTGCTTCTTGCGAGTGGCCGACGCGAGCGCCGCTTCGAGCGCATCGAAAATGATTTCCTTGTCGACGCCCTTCTCGTTCGACACGGCATCGACCGCCATCAATATTTCTTTGTTCATAGCCCAAGACTCCTGGTCATTCCGGCCGTAATCTCGCCTTATGTATCCGATCGAGCGGCAGCTCATGCGCCCGCCCGTCGACTTCCACCACAATTGCCTCGCCCAGCACCGTTTTCAACGTACCCGCAAAGCGCCGCCGCCCTTCGATCGGCAGCTTCAGCTCGACGAATACCCGCTCACCGACGAACCGCTCGAAGTGCGCCCGCTTGCGCAGGACTCGATCCAGGCCGGGCGAGGACACCTCGAGCGTGTAATGCCCCTTGATCGGATCCTCCGCATCGAGGATCTGACTCACCGCATGACTTACCGCCGCGCAGTCGTCGACAGAGATCCCGCCCTGGCTCGGTGAACCCCGGCTCGACAAATCCTGGCTCGGCACGCTGTCGCCGCCGCCGCCGTCGTCCGACGTCTTTTCGCCACGGCCGTCCGGGTTGCGATCGATATAGATCCGCAGTGTCCCGCCGCGTCCCGCCTGAGCGAACTCGATCTCGAGCAATTCGAAGCCGAGCGCCTCGATCGGCGGCTCTAGCAAGCGCATCAAGGCGTCACGCATGACTCGAAACCCTTCGCAAACGCGCGCGTCGCCGTGAGGATTCGCGCCAAAACAAAAAAGGGGACCATCGGCCCCCTTGTCTCTCAACGAAAAAGCCCCTACGAGGGGCTCTTCGATTCAGCGTACTTTGCGGACGTTCCCTCAAGAACCGCCCACTCGGGATCGAGACGCCTCGATCCCCTGCCGAGGGCGGCGATTATAGGCAAATCGGCGTTGAGCGTAAACCCTATTCGAAGGGAAAATCGAATGCCCCAAACGACTGGGGCCGCATCGCTGCGGCCCCAGCACTTGGTCATTTCAAAGCCTATTACCAGCGCTTCGGACCACGCGACCCGCCGCCGCCACCACCACCACCACCGCCGCCGGTGCGCTCCTGCGCTTCGTTCACCTTCAGCGCTCGCCCTTCGACATCGTGGCCGTTCAAGGCCTGCATGGCACGCGCCGCATCGGCGCTGGCCATTTCAACGAAGCCGAAACCGCGGGGCCGACCGGTATCGCGATCATTGATCAGCGCGACCGACTGGACGGGGCCGTGCTTCTCGAACAGCGCACGAACCGCGGACTCGTCCATTGAGAACGGGAGATTGCCAACATACATTTTCGTCATGTGAAGAATACCTACTACAAAAGAAACAATCGGCGGGTCAAAGAGCCCCGAGTTAAGAGGATTCGCCAGCCACCTTGGATCGAGGAAACCTGCTTTGTGGGTTGTGGCCAAGGTGACGCCGGAGCGGCGCGCTGACCATAAACGGACCAAGTAGTAATTCACGAACCGCCGTGCATATTACAGCAAATCCCTGAATCGCACGAATATTATTGCGGGGAGGGCTGCTCCGAGCCCGCACCGTCCACCACAGACTCCAGGTCGCCGGGGCGCCGGCCCCACGAGGATACGACGGGCGGGAGCACGCGCCCCCGGCTCAACAGCGAGGGGGCCGGCTCCTGCCAGCCCGGCGTAAAGCCTGCTGCCATGCACAATCGGTGCGCGGCCTGCGCCTCGGCCATGCCATGGTTGACCATCACAAAGCTGCCGCCGGGCTTGAGATTATGGTGAATCTGCCGGATCAGGCGCTCGGGGCGCAGGAGACTCAAGGGCAACCGCCATGCCAGAATGGCTGCCGGCGTCAGAAACGGAAACCACGCGGTGATCAGGTCCGCCGGCTCCTCATACGCCAGATAGTCCGCCACCACGAACCGGGCGTTGCGCCGCTGGCCCACATAGCCCGCAGCGTAGTCGCGGCGGGTGCGTCCGTCCTTGAACAGCCGGTAACCCTCGACATCCACGCCGACCAGGGCGCGCGGCCGAAAGAACGCCTCGAGGGCGGCGGCATACCAGAAGCTCGCGCACCCGACATCGCAGAGCAGCTCCATCCCCTGCGGCCGCGATGGGCCCGCTGCCGGCCAGGCGTGGTCGAGAATGTCCAGATACTCGTAATTGTTGAGACTCGTCTGAACCCCGAGCTCGGACTCGAACCGCACCTGGTAACAACCCTGGAGGGCCGCTATCCTTCGCGATTGTTCGGCAGGAAGCGCGGGTAATTGCAGGGCCGGAGTTTCACGAAACGCGCCGCGCGACCAGCGCGCACGCTCGGAGACGCCATACCAGAAACGGTGGCGCAAGGATCGTATTCGTTGAAGCACAGAGTACACACGTGAAATGCTATGCGGCCTGCGGGGCAGCGTCGAGGCCGAATCATCCATGAGCAGCGCGCCGCAGTCCCCGACCGGTTTGGTCGCGCATGAGCGATATTTCTGGCACGACACCGGGAACGGCGCCGGCTTCTCGAACACCAATCAGTACATGCAGCCGGACAGCCACCCGGAAGCGCCGTCCACCAAGCGGCGTTTTCTGGCCCTTCTGGAAGTGAGCGGGCTCGCCGATCATCTGGTACGCATCAAGCCGAGGGCGGCCGAGCGTGAGGAGCTTCTCTACTTCCATACCGGTGCCTATGTGGACCGAGTGCGAGGGTTGTCGGCCGAGAACGGCGGCCCTCTCGGAGACAGCGTCACCATCGGCCCCGGCAGCTACGAGATTGCGCTGCTCTCCGCGGGCGGCTGCCTCGAGGCTGCCGATGCGGTGCTGAGCGGACGGGTCCGGAACGCCTATGCACTGGTGCGCCCGCCCGGCCATCACGCCGAAGCGGCCGAGGGGCGCGGATACTGCGTGTTCGGAAATCTGGTACTCCTCGTCCGCCATGCACAGCGCGTCCGCGGCTTGGGCCGTGTCGCGGTCATCGACTGGGACGTGCACCATGGCAACGGCACGGAGGGCGCGTTCATCGACGATCCATCGGTGCTCACCCTGTCGATCCACCAGGAACGGTGTTATCCCATCGACTCGGGGGACCTCGCCGTGGTCGGCAACGGCAAGGCCGCGGGAACGAATTTGAACATTCCGCTGCCGCCGGGATCGGGCCACGGCGCCTACCTCGCGGCCTTCGACCAAGTGGTGCTGCCCGCCCTGCACCGCTTCCGGCCCGAACTTATCGTCATCGCCTCCGGACTCGACGCAAGCGCCATGGATCCTCTGGGCCGGATGCTCTGCACGAGCGAGACCTACCGGCAGATGGCTGCGCGCGTGGTCTCGGCTGCGGATGATTTGTGCATGGGGCGGCTCATCGCCACCCACGAGGGCGGCTACTCGAACGCCTACGTGCCGTTCTGCGGATTGCCGATTCTCGAGGAATTCTCCGGCATACGCACCCGAGTGACCGATCCGTATCTCGAGGAGCTGATGCAGATGGGCGGCCAGCGCCTGCAGCCCCATCAGGCGTCGGTCATCGCGGAAGCGGCCGCGCTGGTCCGAGGCATTCCGTCGGGAGGCTGAGCCGCTGAGCCGCCGACCGCCGGCGCGACATCAGAGCGGCGCGCGCAAGTCCTCGCGATTCTTGACCTTCAAGACTGCTCCGTAGACCAGACCCGCGGCCAGCCAGGTCAGCCCGACCTTCGCGGCAAGCCCGCTCATGCCGGTGAAGACCGCGAGCACCACCATGAATCCGCAGATCGGCACGATCCAGTGCGCCACGATTCGCCGCGAGCGCTGCTTGATGGCGAATCGCACCAGCACCGAGGTATGCAGCAGCAGAAACCCGCTGAGCGCCCCGAAGTTCACGATGGACGCCAGATCGTCGAGCCGGTATTCCATCACCAGCCCCACCCCGAGCGAGATCACCGAGGTAACCAGCATCCCCACGTAAGGCGTGCGATAGCGCGGATGCACGCGGGCGAATGCGTGCGGCATTTGCCGATCGCGGCCCATTGCGAATACCACCCGGGCCACCCCTACTTGCATTGGCAATGCGTTCGACAACCCGACCACCACGGCGTTGGTCCAGGCGAGCACCGCCGCCATCCAGGGTCCGATAGCCCACGCGGCGAGTTCGTAAGTAGCGGCCGCCGAGTCCTTGATGGCGATGCCGGGCAGGAGATTACCGAGCACCCAGGTCACCGTGACGAAGAACACCGCCGACAGCATCAGCACCGCTATGATCGCCCGGCCCACGACGTGCCGGTCGCCGCCTTTGACTTCCTCCGCAAGCGTCGAGACGGCATCGAAGCCCAGGAAAGACATCACGCAGATCGAGGTCGCGCCGAATACCCTGCCGGCGTTGAAGGCGGCCGGGTCGAAAAGCGGCTTGAGGGTCAGCGCACCGTTCCCCTTGCCTGAATACAGCGCAAATACCGCCAATATGACGAAGCCCACCAGCACCAGCACCTGCAGCGCGACGGCGACGAAGTTCGCCCGTGCGGTCACGCTGATGCCGAACCAATTGACGCTCGTCGTGACGATGGCGAGCAGGATGATCCAAACACCGCGATCGACGCCGGGAATCAGCGTCTGGAGCGCGACGGCCACGAGGACGTACACGAACGCGGGTATCAGCAAGTAATCGAGCAGGATCATCCAGCCGGCGATGAATCCGGGAAACTTTCCGAGGCTGTGGCGCGCGAACCCATATACGGACCCCGCGGACGGAAGCACCTCGGTCATCATCGCGTAGCTTCGCGCCGTGAAGTACATGCAAACGCCGCCCAACGCGTATGCGAGCATGATCAGACCGTTGGACTCGTTCCAGACGAAGCCCAGCGTCGTCAGCGGCGCGAAGGGCGCAATGTAGGCGAGACCATAGAGAACGAGATCCCAGAACCCGAGCGAGCGGTGAAGCGTCGCGCCCTCCGCACCCCGGGCGGCTTCTGCGCCGGCGGCTTCGACGCTCATCGGGACGCCGCCTCCACCATCACTTCCACGCTATGAACAGCGGTGCTCTCCCCCATATCGCTCTTCGTGCCGGGATTGAGGATATTGACGTTCGCGTGCGCCGCATCCTTCGTCAGCCAGCGGCCCTTGTGGGCAACGGCCACGCCTCGCGGTATATCGCGCGACAGCAGGACCTGCAGGTCGAGGCGTCCGCAAGGGTTATGGACCCGCGCCAGGTCGCCCTCCCGTAGACGCCGCTCCGCAGCGTCCGCCGGATGCAGCAGGATGGTCGCCTGACCCAGCCGAACCGTGATTTTTTGTACGTTGCCGAAGCTGGTATTGAGAAGCCAGGCATGCGCCGGCGACAGTAGCCGCAGATTCCCCGCCGAGGGCCGCGGATCGCTCCAGCATTGCGGCAACCTCGGCAGGCCGTCCGCCTCTGCCCGGGCGCTCGCGACCTCGATCCGTCCGCTGGGGGTATCGAACACCCCATCCGGAAATTGCGAGACCGGATCCTTCGGAACCCAGATCATTCCCTTGGCCTTCAATGTCTCGAAGCTTTCGCCGAGCCCGCTGCGCTTCATCAACGTGTCCAGGATCTCTGCATCGCTCTCGCGAAATTCCGGCTCCTCGAAACCCATCTCGCGCCCCAGGCGGCGGAAGATCTCGAGATTCGGCAGCGCCTGTCCCAAAGGCTCCATGACCTTGGCTTGGGCGGACAGACTCGGATTGAAATACGGAGCGACGATATCGTCGAACTCCAGGAAACTCGCCGCCGGCAGCACATAGTCGGCCAGCGCCGTCGAATCGGTGGGGAAAAGATCCACCGCGACGGTCAGCAAATCGTCCCGCTGCAACGCGCGCCGCAAACGCGCCTGATTGGGGCACGAGCCCAACGGATTCATGTTCCATATGAACAGCGCACGCGAGCGCTGCGGATTCTCCAGGACGTTCGGTGAAATCCATGTGGCTCAACGCGCGAGGCGCGATCGGCGCGACGGCCGTTGCGTTCGCAGCAACCGCCGGCGGCGCGGCGGCCGGAGCCGCGGTCAGCGCCGTGTCGTCCTCTCGCGCATCCGCCAAATGAGCGCCGGACAGATAGGCTTCATCCATCCCGCGCTGAGCGAGGTTGCCGTTCAGATACAGGAAACCTGCGCCCGGCTTGCAAAGATTTCCGGTCAGCGCGGGCAAGAGCGCGCAGGCGCGCATGACGTTGCCGCCCGTCGTCTGGCGCTGCAAGCCCTGACCCAGCCAAAGAAGCGATGGGCCCCGCGCATACAGTTGCGCCACCTCCTCGATCAGACGGACCGGAACGCCGGTCTCGCCGGCGAGACTCTGGAGGTCGCAGGCGGCAATCACGGGTTCCAGCTCATCCCACCCTTCGACATGGCGTGCCACGAACGATTCGTCGATCAGCCCGTCGCGATGAATCACGTGCAGGAGGGCAAAGACGAGCGCGGCATCGCTCCCCGGGAAGGGCTGTAGATGGATGTCCGCCTGAGCCGCGGTGGGGGTGCGGATGGGATCGACGACGACGACCTTGCCGGGCGCCTCAGGCAGCCAATGATCATGGGCATGCGGCGCCGATGCGTGAGGGTTGGCGCCCCATACGACGATGCACCCCGCCTCCTTGGCCGTTCGCGGATCAAAGCCGTCGAGCGAGGTACCGTACACGTATCGCAGGGCGACGTGGCCGGCCATGTTGCAGATCGTGTCCGGAGTCACCTCCGTGGCGCCCAGGCGATGAAAGAAGCGCATCGGCGCGATGCCCGCGAGCAACGAGATGGTTCCCGTGTAATGGGCATTGAGGATCGACCGCGGTCCGTGAGAATCCACGATCGACCGAAGGCGGCCGGCGATGTCGGCGATCGCCGCATCCCAGCTCACGGGCTCGAAGGAATCATCATCCCGATCCGGTGCGGACCCTTCGCGGCAACCCTTCGGGCGCACGCGCTTCAAGGGTTGCGTCAAGCGCTTTCGAGGGTCACGCCACTCGCGGTTATAGGCCGTCGAGCATTTGCCGCACAACGCGCCGCGGCTGACCGGATGATGGGGGTCGCCGCGCACGGCGGTGACCAGGCCATCGCGCTTGATGACGGTGATTCCGCAGGAATCGTAGCAATCCCGCGGGCAGGTCGTGGTGAGTACTTCGTCGCGCGGCGCAAGCTCCGTCACGGGGGCCCGGACGATTCGGCTTTGCTCAACAGGTCGCTGCGCATGCCGGCAGCCTCGAGGCGCAAGGGCCGCGATCGCAGCGCGCCCATTTCAGCCGCCGTGAAGGGCTGAAAATTCGGCGGCAGATGCTCCTTGTCGAATCTCCACAGCATCCAGTTCATCACTTCGGCGAGATCTGCGTCGGACAAAGGAGAGGTCGCGACACCGGGCACGCGAATCAGGTACTCACGTCCGCCGGGAACCCACAAGAACTTGGCCACGGTCCCGGCGAGGCTCGGTGCGGTCGCGTCCGAGCCGCTCCCGTCCAGGCGATGGCACCCCTGGCAGTTCAAGGCCCAGTTCTGCCAGGCGAGTTGTACGTTGGTGACGCCGGCGGGTGAGGAAGGAGGCGATGCGGCCGACGAGTCGGGCGGCGTCCCGGACGGTCCGGCCGCGAGGAGCGCCGATGCCGCGCACAATGCTGCCGCGGACAGCACGGCGCCGAGCATCCGCGCGATCATCTGCAGGATCCCCGACACCGCGTGCTGTGCACCGGCTTACTTCTTCTCGAAAGCGACGCCCAAAATCAGGGCGACCGTACAGGTATAGGACTGACTCTTGGTGCCGAAACACCAGGTCACCTCGTTATTGGTTTGCGGCCGCACGACCGGTCGATCGCCGTTATTGTTCTGGCAGGCGCAGCGCCCCCAGGCCACCCCGCCGCAGCAATCGTTGTACGAGATGATGTAATTGCGCTGGTCGGCGGGATTGCGGCACGTGCCGATCCAGGTGATGGGTGACATCTCGGTGCCCGGCGGGCAACTCGTCACGCTCCCGCCGTAGCATGAGCACAGCGATCCGTCGATGGCGCAGTAGCGCCAATAATCGCACTTGGTGCGATCGCCCGGATCCTGCGGATTGCCCGACAGTTGCGGAGCCCGCAGTCCGGAGTTCGGGTCGTCCGGATTCTCGTCCCCGCCCTCGGCGCCCTTCGCGACCGGCAAGAGAGGCAGACCGGCGGCGCCCGCCAGCAACCCGCCGAGAATGCCGAACATGCTGCGCCTGGAGGTACGGCTCGCTATGCCGCGCAATACCTTTTCCGTCAATTGATCGAAATGAGCCACGCTATTCTCCCGAAGACACACGCCGCTGGTCGCTAGACCTTAGGAATTGCTGAATGCTGCCGACGCCCTTTTCCTTGGCCACGAACAAACTCTCCAAATGTTCCCGGGTGTTCACGAGCCCGGTCGCGGAGAGCTTTCCGGCTTCGTCGATCAACACCGCGTAGGGCAGCTTCGCGACACCGAAGCTGCGGCCCAAATGTTCGGAAATGACGTATGGAAATTTACCGAGCCCCTTCTCTCGCACGAACTCCGCGTGCTTGTCCGGCTCGCCGTCGCTCGCGAGCACGATGTCGAGCCAGCTCCGCTCCGCCCCCAGAGCCGATCGAACCGCCGGCAACAGCGCCTCGCAAACCGCGCAGTCCGGGGAAATGAACAGCACCAGCTGGCTGCGGCCGCCGCGTACGCCGCCGATCCTCACCGCCGAGCCGTCCAATCCGTTCAAGCTCATCTCGGGCGTCAATTCCCCGAGCTTCAGCGGCTGCCGCAGCGAGAGCGCTCCGGCGGGCGCGATGCGCTGATGCAGCACGCCGATCTGACGTGCGAGGGCGACGCAGATGACGCCGAGAACGAGGATGGCCACCCAGAGCGCAACCTGCGAGGCAATGACGAAGCTCATGTGCCCGCTCCGCTCACAGCACCGCACCCTTTCTCATGGGCTGCATTCCCATCGCCTGGTCGAGCGCACCGTATAACGCGAGCAGCGCGCCGGCCCCCAGCACCTGCGAAGCCGTGATAGCCGGCCCCCCGCGCACCGCCGATGCGGCCACGAAGAGCGCCAGGGACGCGAGCACCGAATTGCGCACCACGTCGAACGTGCCGAGCGAGTGCCGCGCGGGTCCGAAGCTGCAACCGCAATCGACATCGCGGCGCCCCGCGATCAGTGCACGCACGATCAGCGTCAAATACACCGTCAGGATCGAGGCCGCGAGCAACGCCCCGAGCACCCGATAGGACGGAGAGAAGAGGAGTGCCGCGGTCAGCCATTCGGCCAGGCCGACGGTCAGCGCCACGGCGGATGCCGCGGGGCGAGGTACACCGGCGAAATCGCTGACCACGCCGAGCGTATGCTTCCAGCGCAACCACTTGTGGGCAGCCGATGCCGCCAGCAGGAACGCCAGGAACGCTGCGAACTGAGCCGCCAAAATCTGAACGACTCCCTGCATGGACGCGGCCGCGGCGCTGGAAGCGACGGCGATCATCAATGAAACGTCTCGATATCCATACGCGTCCTGAGTCCCGGGAGATCCATGCTGCGCACCAGGGCTCCGCCCTGGGTGTCGTACACGTCGAGGCGTTCCCCCGCCTGAACCAGCAGGAGCGCTTCCGGTCCGTGCGTCAGGGCGATGGAGGACCCTGGCCGTGCCAGACGCATCCGCTTGACGCGGGTCTTGGTGGCGGGATTGAACACCCACACTTCCGTGCCCGGATTCTTATGGGTCCCTTCCTCGGCGTTCGGCTGCATCAGGACATACAGAAGCGACTTCTCGTCGCTCGCAAGGATCTGCCAGCCGCTGGGCCGCCAATGCGCCGCCTTCTCCTCGGGCGACACCAACGACCAGTCGGGCAATACCCTCACGTCCTCGGTCTTCATGTCGATCGGCTGAATTCGTCCATGCAAGCTCGGGAAGTAGCGAACGCCGTTCAGCATCGCACTCGCGGTGAACAAGGGGTCGGTGTCGAGCGGATTGAATTGCTTGGTTTCGCTGCGGCCGGCGACCTGGCCGTTCGCGTCCAGCTTGATGGTCAGCATGGTCCCGCTCGAGCACAGCGTGGAGAATGCACGCGCGCCGGTCGGATACACCAGCGAGCAGCCCGGGATATTGATCTCGCCCAGGGGCTGGCGCTTGACCAGGTCGACCACGGTGACCGAGGCAGCCGGCGTGAAATCGAATACCAGCCCCATTCGTTCATCGTCGGTGAAGGCGAACATGCCTTCCATGGCGGTAATCAGGGCACGCTTGGTGCCCGGGAGCACGATTTCTCCCGACACGTTCAAGGTCTGCGAATCATAGATCGTGATGAAATCCGTGCGAGTGCCGCGCACGCCGCGCGACCACACCGTATCCGCCGTATAGACTTCCGGTCTCTTCTCCGAGACCAGCAGCGTGGTCGAGTCGCGCGCCTGCAGCTGCGCCTTGACCTCGCGGGAATCGGAGCCGACGTTGCGCAGCTCGATGCGGTCGCCCGCGTAATTGAGGAAGGCCCAGCCCGACGGATACTTCGCCGGCAACTTCGCAACCTGCATCGTGGGGTCCGCCGGCAAGGGATTCGGGAATTCGGCGGCTCCGGCAGCCAACGCGCAGGAGAGAAAGACGGGTGCACATAACAAGACGGGTATCGTTCGTCGAATAATCATGGTCATTTCATTAAGCCTCGCTGCGCATGCGGGGTGCGGCCCCTATTGTCGAAGGACGGAAAATCAATGAGAAAAACGAGCGGCCGGCGTGAGCTCTGGCCCCGGCAATCGCGCATCAAGGTTGGCGCGAGTTCCCAATCGATCCCCCCCATTCTCGTGCCGCTCGTGCGGCAACTCTTGCACCCCGGACGCGAGAGTGTACGTCAACCGCAGCAAGCTGAATACTCCAGCGAAGCTTATGGGTAAAATGCGCCGCACATGAATGCCGCGCAAATCTTTCTCGCGTTCGCCGCGGGCCGGTCGCTCGGGCTCGCCGCCGCGCGCCGCACTTAGAGGGGGACGACAAGCAAATGGGCATCGCACTACGCCTGGCGACACGTGCCGACATTCCCCGGCTTGCCGAACTGATCGCCCGCTCGGCACGCGGCCTCAGCGTGGAGGAGTATCGGCCCGAGCAGGTCGACGGCGCCCTGCGCGGCGCGTTCGGCATCGACTCCCAACTGATCGACGATGAAACCTACTTTGTGGCCGAGGAGAACGGCGAACTGGCGGGGTGCGGCGGCTGGAGTTTCCGATCCACCCTGTTCGGCGGCGACGCACGCTGCGACCGCGACGCCTCCTTGCTCGATCCCTCGACCCAGGCCGCCAAGATTCGCGCGTTCTTCGTCGAGCCCTCGAAGGCGAGACGAGGCGTCGGATCGGCACTTCTCGAGCGTTGCGAAAGGGAGGCGCGCGCCCGAGGCTTCGCGCACGCCGAACTGATGGCTACCCTTCCGGGCCTGAAACTGTATGCGGCCCGAGGCTACGTCGGCGGCGAGATGGTGCGGTACGATCTAGGCGCCGGAGAGAGCATCGAATTCGTTCCCATGCGCAAGGACTTGAGATGACACAGTCGATTCCCGCCACCCTGATTCCCGGGGACGGCATTGGTCCCGAAATCGTCGACTCCGTACTCGCGGCCCTCGATGCGCTCGGCGCGCCCTTCCAATGGGATCGCCAGGCCGCCGGACTGGAAGGCGTCAAGACCGCGGGAGACCCGCTTCCGCCGCAAACGATCGCGAGCATCCGCCGGACACGCCTCGCGCTGAAGGGTCCGCTCGAGACCCCCTCCGGGGGCGGCTATCGATCGTCCAACGTCCGGCTGCGCGAGGAATTCAAGCTGTACGCGAATCTCCGCCCCGCCCGCACACTGATTCCGGGCGGCCGCTTCGACAACATCGACCTCGTCGTGGTGCGCGAAAACCTCGAGGGCCTGTACATCGGTCACGAGCATTACATTCAGATCGACGACGACCCGCATGCGGTCGCCATGGCCACCGGCGTCAATACCCGGCAGGGGAGCCGCAGACTGATCGAGTTCGCGTTCGAGCACGCCCTGGCCACCGGCCGCAAGAAGGTCTCCATCGTCCACAAGGCCAATATCATGAAGGCGCTCACCGGGATCTTTCTCGAGACCGCACTCGAGCTGTACGAGCGCAAGTACAAAGGGCGCTTCATCCTCGATACCATCATCGTCGATGCCTGCGCCATGAAGCTCGTGCTGAATCCCTGGCAGTTCGACGTCCTGGTCACGACCAATCTGTTCGGCGACATTCTGTCGGACCTGGTCGCCGGTCTGGTCGGCGGTCTCGGCATGACGCCGGGCGCGAACATCGGTGCCAATGCGGCCATCTTCGAGGCCGTACATGGCTCGGCGCCCGATATCGCCGGCAAAGGCATCGCCAATCCAACCGCGCTCCTGCTCGCCGCCGCCATGATGCTCGATCATTGCAAACTGCCGAAAATGGCCCTGAGGCTGCGAACCGCCCTCGGCGAGACCCTCAATACCGATCAGGTCAAGACCGGCGACATCGGCGGCAAGGCAACCACCGCCGAATTCACCGCCGCGCTGATCAAGCGGATCGCGCACGGCTGAAGGGCGCATTCGCGAGAACAGAACGCAGATGCCACCCGTCATCTCGATCGAGAACGTCACGAAGTCGTACGCGTCCGGAGTGCATGCACTGCAGCCCGTCAATCTCGAGATCCTCAAGGGAGAGATCTTTGCGCTCCTCGGTCCCAACGGTGCGGGCAAGACCACGCTGATCAACATCATCTGCGGCATCGTCACCGCAACGACCGGTCGCATCGTTGCCGACGGACACGACATCGTGCGGGACTATCGCGCAGCTCGCTCGAAGATCGGCCTCGTGCCGCAGGAACTCACCACGGACTCCTTCGAGACCGTCTGGGCCACGGTCAACTTCAGCCGCGGATTGTTCGGCCGCCCGCCGAACCCGGATTTCATCGCCGGTCTGCTGCGCGATCTGTCCCTCACCGACAAGCGCGACAGCAGAATCATGACTTTATCGGGCGGCATGAAGCGCCGGGTGATGATCGCCAAGGCGCTCTCGCACGAGCCGGATATCCTGTTTCTCGACGAGCCCACCGCCGGAGTGGACGTGGAACTGCGCCGAGACATGTGGAACCTCGTGCGCGCCCTGAAGGCGCGCGGTGTGACGATCATTTTGACGACGCACTATATCGAGGAGGCCGAGGAGATGGCCGACCGGGTTGGCGTGATCAACAAGGGTGCTCTCATCCTGGTCGAGCAGAAGGAATCGCTGATGAAGCGATTCGGCAAGAAGCAGCTCACGCTGCATCTGAAATCCACGATGAGCCGCGTTCCCGAGGAGCTCGCGGCATGGGGACTCGAACTGAAGAACGACGGACAGGATCTCGTCTGTACCTTCGACGGGAACAGCGCGTTCGACATTCCGACGCTCCTCCAACGAGTCGACGACCTCGGGATCTCGATCGGCGATTTGCAGACCCACCAGAGCTCGCTCGAGGATATTTTCGTCAGCTTGGTGAGCGAGCGCCTATGAGCGCCTCCTCTCAACCCGTAGAGGTACGCCAGTGAGCCGGGGAGGTCTGCACTTCAATCGGTTCGGCATCTGGGCCATCTACAAATTCGAGGTATCGCGAGCCTTGAGGACGCTGGTCCAAAGCCTCGTGACGCCCGTCATCACGACGTCGCTGTACTTCGTGGTGTTCGGCGCCGCGATCGGATCGCGAATGACCGCCGTGAGCGGCGTAGCCTACGGCGCCTTCATCGTACCCGGCCTGATCATGCTGGCATTGTTCACGGAGAGCCTGGCCAACGCCTCATTCGGGATATTCTTTCCCAAATTCATCGGTACGATCTACGAAATACTGTCTGCGCCGATCTCGTACGCCGAAATCGTCATCGCCTACGTCGGCGCCGCCGCCTCCAAATCCGTGGTCCTGGGCCTCGTGATCCTGACAACGGCCTCGATGTTCGTCCCGATCAAGATCCAGCACCCCGTGCTCATGGTCTGTTTCCTTCTGATGACCGCCGTCAACTTCAGCCTGTTCGGATTCATCCTGGGCCTGTGGGCGAAGGGCTGGGAACAATTGCAGCTCATCCCCACCCTCGTGGTCACACCGCTTACCTTCCTCGGCGGCGCCTTCTATTCCATCAGCATGCTGCCCCCCGCCTGGCGCGCGTTCAGCCTGTTCAATCCGGTCGTGTATCTCATCAGCGGATTCCGATGGTGCTTTTACGGCACCGCGGACGTGAACATCGGGGTAAGCTTCGGCATGACCGTGGGGTTCTTCGTGGCTTGTCTTTGCATCATCGGATGGATATTCAAGACGGGATATCGGCTCAAGAATTGAGGCCCGCTCTCAGCGTATGCGGTATCTCCTTGCTCTACTCGTTCTCGCAATTGGTGCGCACGCGCAGGCGGGTGAGTTAACACCGCTGGAAGCTCGGAAGATCGAGTATCTGATAGCGGCGATAGAAACGCTGCCGAACGCTCAATTCATACGAAACGGGACCGCCTACGACGCCAAGAGTGCTGCCGACCACCTGCGTCTGAAGCTAAAACTGGCCGGTTCTCGAGTTGTGACTGCTGTAGATTTCATCCGATTGTGTGCCTCGGTCTCGTCAGTTTCGGGGTCGCCGTATCAGATCAGGTTCGCTGACGGGCATACGATTACGTCGGAGGCGTTCCTTCGGCAAAAGCTTTACGAATTTGCGCAGAAGCCAGACACTAGGTAGCACGGAGTAATCGATGATCCCCAGCCATCGCTCGCACCTTAATAATCTCGGCCTGTGGACCTGCGCGATAATCGCCTCGACGACCGCTCTGGTGGCGCTCACCGGCTGTGGAAAATCCACGGGCACCTCCGAGTCGCCGCGCATCGCCTCTCGCCCGGATGTAACCGTCAAGTTCGACGGCAAACGCCGCAAGTGCATGGTCGCTCTTTCCAGCGAAGCACAGGGAAGCACCATACCCTGTGAAGAGGTGGTGCCTTTTGTCAAAGACCAGCTCAGGCTCCCCCCAGGCTCGATCTACGACCTCGGCGCCACGTCGGGCGGCAACGACGCGGAGATCGCCAAGGTACGCGCGAGCCTTGACAATTCGGGCTACCGCTTCATCGGCGGATCTCGCTGACGAGTCGAACGGGAGTTGCGCCTCCGGGCCGCGCAAACCGCTACGCTCGAGCGGCCCCTCCTCCATCCAATCCGACATCCGCTGCCTCGGCCTGCCGCCGATCCGCCTCCACGTCCATCGAGCGGCACGCCCATAGATACACGACCGTCGCAACGGGCAAACCGACCATCATGGCAATGTCCGCGCCTCCGAGCAGTTTCGTAACCGGCCCGACGTACAGGCCCGGCACGTTGAAGAACGGAATCATCGACACGAAACCCACCGCATAGGCGGTCAATCCGCGCCAGTTCCACCGTCCGTACATCCCGTTCGGATTGAAGATCTCACGCACGGAATAATGCCCCCGCCTCACCCAGTAGAAATCAACCAGGTTGATGGCGGTCCAAGGCGTGAACAGGTACAGCAGCACCGCCAGAAACTCCCCGAACTTTTCGACGAAATCGTCCGTGGAGGCGAGCGCCAGACCAGTGGCTGCGACGGTGGAGATGACCAGCGTCAAGATGCGGCGGGAAAGCGTCGCCCGGCCCGGCTTCACCGAATCGATGACGCTCAGCAACGTGAGCGAGGCCCCGTAGAAGTTCAGCGTCGTGATGGTCACGAGTCCCACGAGGGTACAGAGCAGGAACGGCGCCCCGAATCCCGGCACGGCGGCGTCCGCCGCGGTGCGCAGCGCCGTCACGAACTCGAGCTTCGGATACAGCGCCGCGGCAACGGTCCCCACCAGCATGGTCCAGGATCCACCGATGAACGCCCCGAGATAGGTCCACCAGAAGGAGGGCCCGACGCCCACGTCCCGGGGCAGATAGCGCGAGTAGTCGGAAACGTATATCGACCAGGAGACCTGATAGGCGGCGGCGGCAAAGAACTGCGCCAGGAAGGGCACGGGACGAAAGCTATCGAGCGCAAGCTGCTCCGCCGGAATATCGGCCTTGAGCGCCACGGCGACGGTGAAGACCAGTAGAAATGCGATGGTCACGTAGGCGACCCAGCGCTGAGCGACGTGGATGAGGTCGTAACCGAGCACCGCCAGCGACACGGACAGCAGCGCAAATATCACCAATGTCGGGGTACCCGGAATGCCGTACAGCGAATGCATCGTCTGCGCCGCGAGTATCTGGTTGAAGGCGTTGTAGCCGATATAGGCGATCAGCGCGACGCCCCAAACCAGCAGCGCTCCGACGTACCCGAATTGCGGCCGCGACTGGATCATTTGCGGCAACCCCAGCTGCGGGCCCTGGGTGGAGTGAAATGCCATGAAGAACGTGCCGAAGGCCGCCCCGAGGATCACCGCGATCGCCATCCATATCATGGTGCCGCCCATGGCGACCCCGACGACGCCGGTGGCGACCGTGGCGAGATGCGCGTCGCCTGAAAACCACACCGGCCAGAGATGCCAGACCTTGCCGTGGCGCTCGGAAAGCGGGATATAGTCGATCGAGCGCTTTTCGATCAAGCCGTCGCCAAACTCTGCTTGCATCAGCCATTCCCGTGCCGGGGATTTGAGAATTATTGGTCGAGCGCCCGGACGGTTGCGGAGGTTAGCACACTGCCTTGCTCCGGCACCTGAGAGTTCCGCGCGTCGCCGGCAAGTCCTGGCTCCGCCCTGATATATTTCGCGGACGGAGCACCGGCCGGGCGTCCGCGATGCCCCACCTCGACAGTCGGATCTACCTCAATATTCGATCTGATAGGAAAGACCGATGCTGCTCCCCGGGTCATTATCCGGCGTCGTGCCTTGAATCGCCGTGCCGTTGCCGAGCCGAGTCTGCAGTTTCAGGTGCTTGGTAAGATCGACCTGGACCTGGACCTGGCTCGTCCCCGTGGTGGTCTGCCTGCCCTCGACATAGACCCGCTTGAAGATATAACGGCCCGCTTGAATGGCCGCGCCCGCATTCTCGGTGCCGCCGGTCGCGGTCTGCACGGTATTTGTGCCCACGGAGAGCCGGTCGAGCCCCAGGCTCTTCTGAATCTTGGTGAGCGGGTTGCCCCCGCTGCCGCCGACGCCGCTCAAGGTCGCGAGCGCCGCGCCAACCTGCGCGACCTGCAGCGCCGTCAGCTGCGCGGCGGGCTGCCCGAACAGCAGCAGAGCCATGATCTCGTCCGGAGCCATCTGGGGGTTGCTCGGGCTCGAGAACTCGAATTTCGGCGAGTCCGCGTATCCGGATATCTGCAGCTTCACCGTGGTGGTCTGAACCGTGCTCGTTGCCGTGAAATCGAGGGTCGGATCGAGATTGCTCTTCTTGAGACCCGTCCCATCGAAACTCACCCGGCTGGTGTTGTCGAAGGTCAAGGTCGAGCCCGCGAGCGAGAACGTGCCGCGCAGCAGGTCGAATCCCGGGCCGCTCACCAGCGGCGCATCCGTGGTCCCGCGAATCCGCAGGCTTCCGCCGAGCTCCGCATCGAGCCCGCGCCCCTGGACGAGAATTTCCCGAGGCGCATCCACCGTGACATCCAGACCGATCTGCAGCCGCTTAGCGGCAGCCGCCGGTGCGTGCTGGCCGCGCCGTCGCACATCGAGCACGGCGACATCCGGCGGCAGCGAATCGGGTATGCCGATCACGGCACGATTCACGTGGATCGTGCCCGCGACCGCCAGGCGCTCGAGCGCGGTCCCTTTCACGCTGAGATCGGCGTTCAAATTGGCGGTCACGAGAGCGCTCGTCACCAACTGTGCGTTCGCCGCGGTCAACTTGAGGTCCAGCGGAATCTTCGGTTGAAGCGCCCCGATGCTGCCGCTCATGTTCACCGAGCCCGAGGCAGCCGTCGCCTTGAACGTCTTGATCTGCAGAGTCCCCTCACTGCCGTCGACTTCGGCGGTGATATTCGTCAGGTTCATTCCGCGTACATAGTCTCGAAAGTTTCCGGCCGCGAGCTTGACGGCACCGGTGATCTGCGGGGCGTCGAGTTTCCCGCCCACGGTTGCGCCCACGGCGAGGTCCCCTCCCACGTGCATGCCGCGTGCCTCGAACAGCGGATTGGCCACCGCAAGATCGAGCTTGCCGTTCAGCTTGAGGTCGTACTCGCCGGCGGCATTCAACGGCGTCTTCCCCGTCATCGTGAAAAGAGAGGCCTTGCCGGCGCTCAAGCGAATGTCGAGCGATGCCGTATCGCCCGCAAGATCGGCGTTCGCGGACAGATTGAGTGCCGGCAATCCAAGCGCCTGATCGCTCGCGAAACGAATGTCGTGCGCATTCACGCTGACGCGTCCGGTGAGCGCGGACAACGATCCTTGGATTCGGGCGTTTCCGTCGATGGTACCCTGCGAGACCAAGTCCGGCAGAAATACGCCGATGAGTCCGGGTTCGACGTGCTGGAGCGACGCACGCGCGTCGAGAATGGGCGTGATCTCGCCCTCGATTTGCAGAATCGCCTTCTGCGCGCCCAGCTTGAGCTCATCGATCTTGAGCCCGTCCGCGAAGGATATGTTCGCCGCCGATAGCAATCGGAATTTCTCTCCCCGATAGTCCAGCGCAGCCTGGTCCATGCGCACTCGATGGGTGTCGAGATTCACGACCGCGTTCGCCGCGAGATCAGCGGGGAAGCCGGCTAGATTGGGCGACTGGGCGTGTAGCTGCGCCGACACGGAGCTGGTATCGCCCTCGCCGGCCATGTGAATCACGCCCGAAAATCGGCCTACGGACAAATCCGTCCCGTCCAATTGGAATTTCGCGTGGGTGCGACCCGCCTGGGGAGTGAAATTGACGGCTCCGTCCAGGTTTCCCCGAAGCTGGGTACCCAGCAAGCGGTCGAGGTCGGCGAGCTGGCCGACTTGGAGGTGCAGGTGCCCGCGCGCATCGTCGATGCCGGAGGCGAACGACATCTCGCCGTCGGCGTGCGCGCTCTTCCATTCCCCGCGCCGAATTGAGCCCTCGAAGCCCTTGCGGCCATTGCGCTGCAGGGAGGCCACCAGGGTGAGCGGTGAGTCGTCGACGATTCCCCGCACATCGAAGGTCGCGCTCGGCGCGGACGGCAGTCCTCGGACGTGGAGTTCGGCCGATACGGCACCCGGAGTAGATCCGCGAATCGAGAGCGTGCTTTTCAATGCGGCATCGGCGTTGAAGGAGGACGGTTTCCCGTTCAAGCCCCCCGACGCCTGCATGGAGCCCGCGAGCTGCGGAGCGAGGATGGCGAGATCGGACACCCGCAGGTCCCAGCGCGCCCGGATGTCCTGGACATAGGAGTCGGCGGTGCCGGCGGGCGTGTTTTGCGCATTCCCGCCCGTACCGCCCGGTTTCGGCCGGGCTGCGGTGCCGCTCGCCGAGAGCACCAGCGCTTGACCCTGAATCTCGGCGCGCTCGAGAGTAAATGCCTGGTCAGAGATCGCGCCCGCGGCCTTGAGGACGACCCGTTTCCCCAGTGCCGCGATCCACGGAGCCGTCCCTCCCGACAACCCTGCGGTGCTGTCCAGCGTGAAGCCGATATCGGAGTCGCGGAAATCGATCCGGGCCTTGACGTTCGCGTCGCCGCTCACATCCTCGCCCGCCAACGCGGCGAAGGGAGCGAGGCTCGGCACGCGCACATCGAGCGAGACGCTCTGCCGGCCGGCGGTGATCGCCTGAGCCTTGACGGAGAGCAGCCGGTGGGTCGCCTCCACGCTGAGCGGCCGCGCATCTTCGGCGACTCGCATCGAGGCGGAGATCTCGATCGGATCCTTCTCGAAGAGCGAGGCCTGCGGACCGGGGATGCGGAGCCCCTCGACCACGCCTCGTAAGGAGAGCGTCCCTTGATTCGCCGTGAGGTCCGCGCGCAATGCCGCGATCGCCGCGCTGCCCGGGAGCTCGAGACGGTCCGCCTGCAAATGTCCGTCGGCCGTCGGATCCTTGAGCGTGCCATGCCACTGGCCCGTGAGAGAGAGCCGCTGCCACTTGAGGTCGGGCCGCGGGCTCACCGCGGGCGCGTCGACGGAATAATTGAGGTCCATCGAGCCCCGGCGCAAATCGACGCGGCCGCCCACCGCTGCGCTCAACCCGCCCGCGGTCAATTTGAGATCGACGTGTTCGGCCTCGCGGGGTCCGTTGATCGCGAGGTTCGCGGACAACGCGCCGAGTCCCGGGACCTTGAGGATGTTTTCCAAAGGTCCGCTCGCGGGCTCGTGCACGGCCAACGTACCGTCCATGCGCTGCGCATCGAAGCGCAGATGCATCGTGTATTCTCCGTCCCCGTCGATACGGCGCGCGGTCACATCGGCGCGCGCGTCCTCGAGCGAACGCAAATCCAAGCCGCCGCGCAGCGACAGCGTCGCCGCTCGGCCGGCGAGCTGCGCTCCGAGCCGCACGTCCTCGAGCTCAAAGCGCCGCACTTCGATGTGCGGAATGGACACGCTTCCCCCGCCGCCCTCGGAATGCGGTGTGCGTTCCATGTCCAGGTGCGAGGCCTCGAGACTGTCGACGCAGATACGCCGCTCGAGCAGCGCCAGCGGCTCCCACGTGAGCGCGATCCCGTCGGCGGAGAGCCAAACACCCTGCTTGTCGGTGAGCTCCAGCCTGCGAAGCGTGAGCTTCAACGGGAAGGAGCCGCCCAGGCCGGAGAGCTTCACCATGCCTCCCGTCAGCTGCAGGGTAATGCGTTCGATCATCGTCCGGCCGGCATCGGTGTTGCCGCCGACCAGCACGGCAATGATCAGGAGCAAAACCAGCCCCGCGAGCGACCCCGCCACCCACACTGCGATCTTGAGCGGTTTACGCGACATCAGAACGCCTGCCCGAGCCCGATGTACACCTGGAAACTCTGATTATCGACGGCGGTGGGCTTGGTCGGGAAGGCCACGTCCAAGCGGATGGGCCCAATGGGCGTGTAAAAGCGCACGCCCGCTCCGACACCTACGAAGATATTGCTCGGCACCAGAGTCAACGTGTTGCTCACCTGACCCGCGTCGACGAAGAACGCCGCGCCGAAATTCTGACCGAATCGCTGGCGGTACTCGATGCCGCCCGCGAGCAGCGCCGTTCCGCCGATGGGATAGCTGGTATCCGGAAAATTGGGCCCGACGGCCTGGTAGGCGTACCCGCGAATGCTGGCGCTGCCGCCTCCGTAAAACCGCTGGTCGGGCGGCAGACTGTCTTCCCCCGCGCCCTGGGCCAGACCGACCAGCAGGCGCGCCGCGATGACGCTGCGCCCTGCGCTCGTGGGCAGCCAATGATCGAGATCGAAGTACGTCGCAATCTTCAGCTGATCGATGAGAAAGGTCGCGCTGCTCGCGCCGAGCGAGTGCGTCGGCGTGATACTCAGCGAGTCGCGCATGCCATGGGTGGGATCGTCCAGCGGCGAGGCGAGGTCGGTCGAGTCATAGGTGACGGCGAACGGCAGCTGAATGAGCGTGTAATAGTACGTGGCGTCCCTCGGGAGCGTTTCGGTCTGGGGATCCGTAGCCGGGCATTGGATCGGCAGCGGCTTCGGGCCGCATACCCCTATGACCTGAATGATCTTCTCGTTCACGGTCGACACGCCCGCGCTCACGGTCCACCGGCTAGTCAGCTTGCGGGTGAGGATCGCCCCCGCCGTCGTAGCCGTCTGATCGTAGGCATCCAAGTACTGCTTGATGGCGCCCACCGAGAGCTGCAGCGTCTGATCGCGATGGCCGAAATCCGGCAGCAGATATTTGACGTTGACGTCATAGCCGAGGCCGTTGGTCGAGCTTCCGCCGGCATTCAAGAGCTGCGTGGTCACGGTCAACTGCTCGGCATTGCCGAACACGTTGCGGTCACCCCAGGTGACACCGCCGCTTCCGCCGAGATCGGTGGAATAGGCTGCGGTCACGTTGATCGCATGACGCAGCCGCTCCCGCATCCTGAAGGTGATCGGCACGCCCCCCGTATCATCCACCTTGGACCCCACCTCCACGCTCACGGCGGCGAACACCCCGAGATTCAACAGATCGGCGCGCGCCCGCTCCACCACGCTCGAGTTGTATTGATCGCCGGTGTGGACCAGGAGCCTGCGGCGCACGACCTTCTCGTGGACTCGCTTGAGGCCGCGAAAGCGGATCTCTCCGATGCGCGCCTTCACGCCCGCCTCCACGTGGAAGGTCACGTCGAGTATCGGATCCGTCTTGTCCTCGTAGGCCACGGGCGGATCCACTTTGGCGAATGCATACCCCTGTTCACCCAGTACCGACAAGAGCTTCGACCCTGCCGCCAGCACCGTGGAGGCGACCGCCGGGGCGCCGGTCTTCAAGGGCAGCGCACCCTGGGCCGTGGCCGGCAAGTCCCCGTCGACGGTGATGCGGCCCACGTGATACAGCGGCCCCAGGGTAAACTTGACCTGGATCTTTGCGTCGTGCTTCTTCGGCAAGGCCATGAGCTGATCGGCAAGGCCCGCCGCATTGAGCGCGGCACCGTCGATCTGCACGTTGACGCTCGACTGGTAGTAGCCGTAGCTCTCGAGAACCGTCTTGAGCCGATCGATGTCGCTTCGCGCCCGCGCGATGAGTCCATACGGACTCACCGGCGCGGAGGTCCGCAAGGAGACGAGGTCCGAGGTCGCGCGGAGCGTGGAATCCATCGTTTTGTCGCCCGTAGGAGCCAGTTCCACTTTGTACGTTTGCGGGTCGGCCGCGCGCGCGGCCGGGACGAAAGCGGCCGCCGCCGCTACCAGCACGAAGATTCTGGGCAAAACCAGGCGCATCGACTAAATTGATCCTCGGGACGGCTGCGGTCCTATGCCATTAAGGCACGATGTCCGAACGCATTCATAGACCATAGACGCTCGAGTGTTGACTTTTCGATACTTCATGCCGGGGACCCGAACGCCGTGTCAGTGATCGTGTGCCATGCCTGTGACCTCGCGCATCGCCTCGACCGGATCGCGCCGGCCGCGCGCGCGCGCTGCGTACGATGCCGCGCCGAGCTGTACCGCACCAACGCCGCGGGCATCGACACGGCGATCGCCCTGGCCTCGACCGCGCTGGTCTTGTTCATCATCGCTAATGCCTATCCGCTCGTGGCGTTCAAGTTCAATGGCGCCACACGCATGGCTACTCTGACGGGCGCCGCGCTCGGCCTGTACGATCAGGATTACGCCGCCCTGGCGGTGCTGGTGATCTTCACCGCAGTGCTGGTGCCGTTGGCGCAGATCTTAGCTTTTTTGTATGTGCTCGTCCCGGTGCGGATGGGATTGCGCGCTCCCGGGCAGGAGGCCCTGTTCAGAATCCTGACCGCCTTGAGGCCTTGGGGAATGAGCGAGGTGTTCGTGCTCGGGGCGATCGTCGCGCTGGTCAAGCTCTCGGCGGAAGCGGAGGTGTCTCCGCATATCGCGCTCGTCGCCTACGGGCTCCTGATGTTCACGCTGACCGCGTTGACGAGCGTCACCCCCACTGAACAATTCTGGCGCTGGGTCAGCCGAGGGCGGTGATGAGCGAATCGGTCACCGGGCGAAGCCTCGGCCTTCTCGTGTGCACCCGCTGCCGGGCCACGGTGCGCGCCATTGCCGCGGACAGTCAGCGCTGCCCCCGCTGCCATTCGCCCGTGCACGTGCGGCGCCCCCGGAGCCTCGCCACCACGGCCTCCTTGGTGATCGCCGCCGCGCTATTGTACATTCCGGCCAATGTATTGCCCGTCATGCACACCCATACGTTCTTCAGCGACGACGACGACACCATCATGAGCGGCGTCATCTCGCTGGCTCATTCGGGATCCTGGCCGGTCGCCCTGCTGGTATTCTTCGCGAGCATCGTCGTACCGCTCCTGAAGTTGATCGCGCTCGGCGAGATTCTGATTGCGGTAAGCCGCAAATCCGTACGTTACCCGCAGCAGCGCAGCCGCCTGTTCCGCCTGGTGGAATTCGTCGGACGCTGGTCGATGCTCAACGTCTTCGCCATGTCGCTGCTCGTCGCGCTGGTGCAGATCCAATCGCTGGCGACCGTCCAGGTTCGGCCTGCGGCCCTGGCCTTCGCCGGGGTCGTGGTGCTCACCATGCTCGCTGCGCAGTCCTTCGATGAACGCCTCTTGTGGGATACCGAGAGCCGTGGCTGAGCGCGAAACGCCGCCGATCGATGAGCTTCCGTCGGCCGTCCCCGACGCGCAGCCGCGCGTACGGCTGCCCTACGTCTGGATCCTGCCGATCATCGTGGTCATCGTGGGCGCTTTCCTCGCCGTACGGGAGAAGATCGCGGAGGGCACCAGCATCGAGATCACCTTTCACACGGCGGACGATCTGGAGCCGAACAAGACCAAGATCAGCTACAAGGCCGTGGAAATCGGCGAGGTCAAGGAAATTCACGTCTCCAAGGACCGCCAGGAGGTCGTCGTCGAGGCGAGAATTCACCGGAACGTCGACGACTATCTGGTCCAGGACACGCGCTTCTGGGTGGTGCGGCCGAGAGTGACCGGCGCGAACGTCTCCGGCCTCGGGACGCTGGTCTCGGGTGCGTACATCAGCGTCGACGTGGGCCACTCGACCGTCCCGGAACATCACTTCACCGGTCTGGAGGTGCCGCCGATCGTGACCTCCGGTCTGCCGGGGCGCGAGTACATACTTCACGCGGCCGACATCGGATCGCTCAACATCGGCTCGACGGTGTTCTATCGCCACATGCCGGCTGGACAGGTCGTCGCGTATTCCCTGGACCCGGGCGGTGCGAGCGTCACCGTCAAGGTATTCATCAACTCTCCGTACGACCGGTTCGTCACGCAGGATACGCGGTTCTGGCAGGCGAGCGGCGTCGACATGTCGATCGACTCCGAGGGTGTGAAGCTGCACACCGAGTCGATCGCCTCCATTCTGGAAGGCGGCGTGGCCTATCAGACCCCCAAGGAGTCCACGTCGACGGCCGAAGTGGCGGAAGATACCTCGTTCAAGCTGTACTCCGACCAGGAGCGGGCCATGCGCGAGCCCGACACTGTCGCGGAAACCTTCATCATGTACTTCCAAGGGTCGCTGCGCGGCTTGTCGGTGGGTGCGCCGGTGGACCTGCGCGGCATCGACATCGGCGAGGTCAAACGCCTGTCGGTCGAGTACGATCGTGTGGCAGGCGAACTGCGCTTCCCGGTGGAAGTCGACATCTTTCCGCAGCGAATTCGATCGCGCGCGCGCTCGACCGGCACGCAGAACGCAGACCTCACTGACATGGGCGGTCATATCATGATCGACAGCATGGTGGCCCACGGCATGCGCGCGGCGCTCAAGGACGGCAATCTTCTCACCGGACAGAAATACGTCGCCGTCGAGGTGGTCAAGGGTGTTCCGCCCGAAAAAGTGGCGTGGGATGAGCATCCACCGATTTTCCCGACCGCCTCCGGCGGCATCGATGAGATCACCGACTCGATCGGAAGCGTCGCCAAGAAGCTCGACAAGGTACCGTTCGACCAGATTTCAAGTCATCTCATCGCCACCATGGCGACTCTCGATGAAACGCTGAAGACCACCGACCATCTGATGCGCAACGTCGACTCGAGCATCGCCCCGCAAGTCACCGCCACGTTGAAGGAGGCACAAGGCGCCATGAAGAATGCCAAGGACGCGCTGTCCGAAGGCGGCGCGCTGAACAACAACCTGGGAGACGCGTTGATCCAGCTGTCCCGTGCCGCCAGGTCCCTCGACGCGCTGGCCGATTATCTCGAGCGCCACCCGGAAGCGCTGATCCGGGGCAAGCCGGCGGACCCTCGATGAGCGCTCGCGTCGCACACCGTACTCGCCGCGCGGCCCCGCTCGCCGTGTGCGCGGCCATTCTCGCTGCTTGTGCCGGACAGCCGGATCATTTCTACGCGTTGAACACCATGCCCGAGGCCGCCCGGCCGCCCGCCGCCGGATTTGCGACGCACGTCGTGCTCAACGTGTCCATTCCCTCGCTGGTCGATCGACCGCAGATGACCGTCGACGCATCGGGAGACAAGATTCTCATCTTGGAGCACGAACGCTGGGCGGCGCCGCTATCGGATCTGGTAACCCAGACGTTGGCGCGCGACGTGGAGCTGCGCCGCGCGGACGTCCTGGTCGCCGGCGGACGCTTCGATCAGGCAGACGTGAAGCCGATTCGCCTCGATGTCGCCATCGTGCGCATGTCCGCGCACCAAGGAGGCCGGGCGACGCTCGAGTCGCGCTGGAGAATCGTCGACCCCGCCTCGCAAACCGATCTGATCGGCGGTGAGACTTTCAGTGGGCCCATCGAAGGCGATGATTACGCCGCGATAGCTCGGGCGTTCAGCACGTGCCTGGCGTCGCTCGCGGATCGCCTGGTCGAGAAGCTGCCGCCACATTGATCCCGGCGACCAGCAGCTTATGATGCGGGTGGGTGGTGCATGATCCCTCGAGAGGTAAGCCGTGCAACAAGATATTGATGATGGTCATGTTCATTCCGGTGACGACGCCTCGCCCGACAGCGAGGATAGAATCCAGGACTTTCTGGCCCGGCACGGCGGCGCGGGCTCGACTCCGCGGCACGAGGAGAGGAATGCCTCGGGCGACGGGGGCTGGTACGAGATATACGCGGCGGACGGCTGCCGACTGCGGTGCGAATGGTCCCGAATCGGCAGCCGAGCGGAGTTCAAATTCTCCGAAGTCGCGGCGCGAACTGATCTGGGCGGTCACGGCTGACGCGAAGCGGTGAATGCAACATCGTTGCCCTCGAGCGTGGCTGCTGATTGCGTGTCTGTGCGCGGCGGCGGGTACTTCATCCTCTCAACCCCCCGGCGCTGCGGGTCACCCTGCCGGGGCTGGGGCGCAGAGCGGCGGCCCTGCGCCGCATTCCGGTGCAGCCGCCCCCCAGGCGGGCGTCGCGGCTGCCCCGCTGAATTCCCCCCCCTCGAACGCCGCCGCCGAATTCATGGCGGCCATGCAGCGAGTGCGGATGAACCTCGATACGCCGGAGGTGCCCGACTCTGCCGCCCTCAAGGCCTATCCGATCTATGACTACTTGGTCGCCGCCCGTCTGCGCGGCAAACTGACTTGGACGCCGAGCGAGGAGCTGGACCCGGCAATCGACGCCTTCCTGCGGGCCCACGAGGGGCAACCCGTCGCCCGGGCGCTGCGCCACCAGTGGCTGGCCAGCCTCGCGGAGAGGCGGCGCTGGGACTGGTTCTTACCCCGCTCCCAGGATGTGACCGATCCGGCCCTGATCTGCGATCGGCTTCAGGGCCGCATGGCAACCGGCGATACCGATAAGCTGGCGGCGGACGCGCTTGCCCGCTGGAATCTGGTTCAACGCCCCCCGGCGGAGTGCGCCACCGTGTTTGTCTGGCTGCACGCGCAAGGATTGGTGACACCGGCGATGCAGGAAGCGCGCGCCCGCGCCGCGCTCGCCGCCGATAATCCCTCTCTCGCGCGTGAATTCATCGCCGAGGTGCCCGCGGAGCGCTCCGCGCTGCTCCGCCAATGGCTCCAGCTTCTCGAATCGCCGCGCCCGACGCTCACCGCCCTGGCTGAGACGCCCGCGGCGACGGTTGATGCGGAGGCCCTCCTGGCAGGCTTTGTCCGCCTATCCAACACAGATTCGGCGTCGGCATCGGCCCTGCTGCCTTCCTTGCTGGCGCGCCCGGACCTGGCGCCGGCGCTGCGCGAGAAACTCGAACGAGCCTCCGCGCTTGGCGCAGCCTACGCCCGCCAGCCCGGTGCCGTTGCGGCGTTCGACCGGCTCCCGGCAGGTACTGCCGATCCGCAAGTGCAGGAATGGCGGGTGCGCGCCGCGATCTGGGCCGGGGATTACCCCAAGGCGCTCGAGTGGCTGAGCGGCATGCCCGAGGGTCTCGCGGCTCAACCGCGCTGGCGCTACTGGCGGGCCCGGGCGACAGCGGCCGTCAAGGGCAGCGACGGCGCCCAATCGCTGTTTGCGGAAATTGCCGGAATGCGGGACTACTACGGGTATCTGGCGGCGGACCACCTACATCAGAGCTACAACCTGAACATCCACCCCACTCCGGACGAGGCAGACGTTCAAGCGGTGCTGGCCGCGGAGCCGGCGCTCATCCGCGCGCATGCGCTGTTCGACTGTGACCTGGCGGACGATGCGAACGCGGAATGGGCCTCGGTCCTCTCGGGAGCTTCCAAGCCGGTCAAGGTGCAGGCGGCACACCTCGCCTCGCGCTGGGGATGGTACGCCCAGACCGTCGCGACGCTCGCTCAGGCGGATGACTGGGACGACGTGATGTTGCGCTACCCTCGGCCCTACGCATCCGTCATCGCAGACGCGAGCAAGCTGACCGAGGTTCCGCCCGACTGGATCTTGGCGATCATTCGCCAGGAAAGCCTGTATCGAAAGGACGCGGTCTCGCGCGCGGATGCACGCGGCCTCATGCAGATGCAGCCGGCCACCGCCGTCGCGGTGGCCAAACGCTGGCATTTCCAGACACCCACCCAAGATGCCTTGTTCGATCCGGCGATCGCCGTCCCGCTCGGTGCCGCCTATGTGCGCGAATTGCTCGATCGCTACGGCAATCAGTTGGACCTGAGCCTTGCCGCCTACAACGCGGGCCCGGTCTCGGTCGCGCGCTGGCTGCCGCTCCAGCCGGTCGACGCGGATGTCTGGATCGAGAATATTCCCTACACCGAGACCCGCGGATACGTGCAGCATATCTTTGAGCACATCGTCGCGTTCGCCGCGGTCCGCAACGCCGAACCGCCGCGGCTTTCCGCTCTGATGGCGCCCGTGACGCCCGGACTTGAGAGCCCCGTTGCACATTAAACTGTTTTAACAAATCGACCACGCACGGTTAATCGCCCCGGGCTCAGGGTGGCGGCTATGCAATGGCAATCGCGCGCTCGTGCCGTGTGCGGGCTCATTTTTGCGTCGCTCGCCGCATGCAGCGTGGGCAGTCCCTATCGAAGACCGGTTATTCCCCTCCCGCAGCAGTGGAACGCCACGGCCGCGAGCGGGGCGAACCCGGCGCCCGATACGCAAGCCGGAGTCTGGCCGGAATCCGACTGGTGGCACGGTTTCGGCTCCGACCGGCTCGACGAGCTCATCACCGAGGCGCAGCGGAGCAACGACGACTTAGCGGGTGCCATTGCGCGTGTCCAAGAGGCGGACGCCCAGCTGCGTATCGCCGGGGCACCGCTCCTGCCCTCGGTCGATCTCGGCGCGACCGCGACCCGCGAGCGCGGGAGCGTGTCGGGCGAAGGCATTACCGTGTTCAATCTTTTCAATCCGGTACTCACCGCGAGCTACGAGCTGGACTTCTGGGGCAAGAACCGGGCGGCACGCGATGCGGCGCGGGCCGCCGCGGTCGCCAGCCGCTACGACCAGCAAACCGTCGCCCTGACCGTCGTCTCGAGCGTCGCGACCACCTACTTTCAGGCGCTCGAGCTCCGCGACCGGCTGCAGGTGGCGCACCAGAACCTCGAGAACGGCGACAAGATCCTGCACGGCCTGACTTTCGAGCAGGAGGTTGGAACCGCGACCGGGCTCGACGTGGCGCAGCAGGCAACCGTGGTCGCGCAGCTCTTTGCAGCGATCCCGCCGCTCGAGGAGCAATTCAAACAGACGGTCTATGCGCTCGCGGTGCTCATCGGCCGCACGCCCGAAGCGATCGACGTGACTGACGGCACCTTGACCGCGCTCAAGGCGCCGCCGGTCGTGTCTGGCCTTCCCTCGAAGCTCCTGACCCGGCGCCCCGATATCGCCGAGGCTGAACAGCAGCTGATCGCCGCGAATGCGGACATCACCGTGGCCCGCGCGGAGCTCTTTCCGACGATAGAACTGACGGCGAGCGGCGGTTACGAAAGCAACGTTCTGTCCTCCCTGGTGAGTCCTGCCAACCGGGTCTATGCTTTGTCGGCCGGACTCACGCAGCCGATCTTCCACGGCGGCGCCCTGCGCGGCGAGCTTGCCTTCACCAAAGCGCGCTACACCGAGCTCGCCACGACCTATCACAAGACCGTGCTGACGGCCTTGAGCAACGTCGAGGGCGCCCTGGTCGCAGCGCGCCAGACGGCCGCTCAGGAAGAGCGGCAGGCGGACGCCGTGGCAAAGGCCAGGCGGGCCTACGAATTCGCGCAGGCCCAGATGTCCGCGGGCACCGTGAACATTCTGACCGTGCTGAACACGGAAAACGCGCTCTTCAGCGCACAGGACACGCTGGTGCAGGTGCAGTACTCGCACTTGCAGGCGTTGGTGGATCTGTTCACCGCCCTGGGCGGCGGCTGGCATGAGGGGTATTCATGAAATTTTCGTCGCGCGTCACAGGCCCGCTCTGGGCGGCCATCGCGCTTCTCGTAGTCGTCCTCGTCGTGGCCCGGGGAATGCACAAGTCTGCCTCCGCCGCCACGCGCAAGTCAGCGCCGGCCGTCACCGTGGACACCGCCGCGGCCATGCGTGCGGACGTGCCGGTATTCTTGCAGGGATTGGGTACGGTGCAGGCGTTCTATACGGTCACCGTGACAGCCCGGGTCGACGGCGAGCTGCAGCGGGTCGCTTTCACCGAGGGACAAACGGTGCACAAGGGCGACCTTCTGGCACAGATCGATCCACGCCCGAACCAGGCCGCCTTCGACCAGGCGGTGGCGACCAAGGTCAAGGACGAGGCGCAGCTCGCCAACGCCAAGCGCGATTTCGAGCGCTATACGAAGTTGCAGCCGCAGGATCTCGCGAGCAAGCAGACGGTCGATACCCAGCGCGCGCTGGTCGATCAGCTGGCCGCGCAGCTCAAGGTCGATCAGGCCGTAATCGACAACGCCCGCACGCAGCTCGAGTACACGCGCATCGTCTCGCCCATCACCGGCCGCACCGGGATCCGTCTGATCGACCCGGGCAACATCGTGCATGCGGCGGATACCACGGGGATCGTGGTGGTGACCCAGATCCAGCCGATCGCCGTGATCTTCACGCTCCCCGAGGAGGATCTCGAGGCCGTCAACGCGGCCCTCGCCGCCGGGCCCGTCACCGTGGCCACGGTTGCGCGCCAGGGCGGCGATGAGTTGGACCGCGGCACCTTGACGTTGATCGACAACGAGATTCAGCAGGCGACCGGCACGCTCAAGCTCAAGGCGACCTTCGACAACAAACGCAACACCCTGTGGCCGGGCCAATACGTCGACGCCCGCGTGCTCGTGCACACCGACCGCGACGCGGTGACGATACCCTCGAGCGCCGTGCAACTCGGGCCCGATGGGCCGTTCACCTACGTCGTGAAGAGCGACTCCACGGTGGAGGTGCGGCCCCTGAAGCTCGGCGCGCAAACCGACGCGGTAACGGTCGTCACGGCCGGGCTTGCGCTCAACGAGCGTGTGGTGACCAGCAATCAATACCGGCTTCAGGCCGGGACACGCGTAACGCTCGCCGTCGCCGCCACGTCCGCTGCAGCCAAGACCTCGGCGAAACCCGACGCATCATGAGCGCATCATGAGCATCTCGGAGCCGTTTGTCCGGCGCCCCATCGCGACCTCGCTCCTGATGGGCGGCATTTTCCTGGTCGGACTCGTGGTTTTCCCGCTGCTTCCGGTCGCACCGCTCCCTCAGGTCGACTTCCCGACCATCCAGGTCTCGGCGAATCTGCCCGGCGCCAGCCCCGAAACCATGGCTTCGTCGGTGGCCGCCCCTCTGGAATATCAGTTCGCCGAGATCCCGGGCTTGTCGCAGATGACCTCGACCAGTGTGCTCGGCGCCTCGCAGATCACCCTGCAGTTCGACCTGGACCGCAACATCGATGCGGCGGCGCAGGATGTGCAAACCGGAATCGACGCGGCCGGCGGGCAGCTGCCCAAGAACCTGCCGACGCCGCCGACCTATCGCAAGGTCAACCCCGCCGATTCTGCGATCCTCATCCTGGCGGTGCACTCGGATGTGCTGCCGGTGACCACGGTCGACGACTACGCCGAGAACATCCTCGCGCAACAGGTCTCGCAGATCGAGGGCATCGCGCAAGTATCGATCGGCGGCCAGCAGAAGCCGGCCGTTCGCGTGCAAGTCGATCCCGTCAAACTCGCGGCGCTGGGATTGCAGCTGGAAGACGTCGCCGGTGTCATCAACGAGGCGACGGTGGACGCGCCGAAGGGCTCCATCAACGGGCCGACGCGCAGCATGACGATTTACGACAACGACCAGCTCCTCAAGGCCGCGCCCTGGAACGACGTGGTGGTGGCCTACAAGAACGGGGCCCCGGTGCGCATCCGCGACATCGGCGTAGCGGTCGACGGCCCGGAAAACACGCTGATGGCGGGATCGCAAAACGGCCACCGCGGCATATTGCTGCTGATCTACAAACAGCCGGGCGCGAACGTCATCGATGCGGTGGAACGCGTGCAGGCGCTGCTGCCGCACGCGCTGACTTCGGTGCCGCCCTCGATCAAGGTGGATACGGTCGCCAACCGCACGACCACGATCCAGGCCGCGGTTCGCGACGTGGAGTTCACGCTCGCTCTCACCATCGCCCTGGTCGTGATGGTGATATTCCTGTTTCTACGCAACGCCTGGGCCACCATCATCCCGGGCGTTACCGTGCCGCTGGCGCTGCTCGGCACCGCCGCGATGATGTACGTGCTTCACTACAGTCTCGACAACCTGTCGTTGATGGCGTTGACGATCGCCGTCGGCTTCGTGGTCGACGACGCCATCGTGATGCTGGAGAACATCTACCGGCATATCGAGGAGGGCCTCAGCCCCTTGGAGGCGACGCTGAAGGGAGCCGGTGAGATCGGCTTCACGATCATGTCCATCAGCATCTCGCTGGTCGCCGTGTTCATCCCCCTGCTGCTGATGGGCGGCATCATCGGCCGGCTGTTCCGGGAATTCGCCATCACCATGACGGCGACCATCGCCGTCTCGGCCTTTGTCGCGTTGACGCTCTCGCCCACCATGTGCGCGCTGTTCCTGCGCGACGAAAAGCATGCGAAGCACGGCAAGGCCTACATGGCGGTCGAGCGGGCCTTCGACAAGATCCTCGCGTGGTATACGCGGAGCCTCGACTTCGTGCTGGACCATCAGCGCGCGACGCTGATGGTGTTCCTGGCCACGGTCGCCGCCAGCGTGCTTCTCTACATCTACATCCCGAAGGGGTTCTTCCCGCAACAGGACACCGGCATCATCGTCGGACTGACCGATGCGCCGCAGGACGTTCTCGTTCAACGAAATGGTGCGCCGTCAGAACGCGCTCATGGCCGTGGTGGCAAGAGATCCCGGCGTCGCCAGCTACGGCAACTTCCTCGGCGGCAGCCGGCCGGTCAACAACGGTTTCGTCATCCTCGGGCTCAAGCCGCGCGACGAGCGCGACGCGAGCGCCGATGAGATCATCAACCGCCTGCGGCCGCAACTGGCGAAGGTACCGGGCGCGACGCTGTTCCTGCAGGCCGCGCAGGATCTCAATATCGGCGGCCGCACGGCGCGCACTCAGTACCAATACACGCTGCAGGATTCGGATATCAACGAGTTGAACGAGTGGTCCCCGAGGCTGCTCGAGGCGCTGAAGAAGCTGCCGATGCTGCGCGACGTGGCCTCCGATCAGCAATCCTCCAGCGGCATGCTGTCGCTGGAAATCGACCGCGACCAGGCGGCGCGTTTCGGCATTCAGCCGGCTGCGATCGATCAGGCCCTCTACGATGCCTTCGGCCAGCGTCAGGCGGCGCAGTTCTTCACGCAGGCCAACAGCTACCACGTGATTCTGGAAATCACGCCCTCGCTCCAATCCGATCCGGATTCGCTCCAGAAGATATATTTGACCTCTCCCCTGACCGGCCGGATGGTGCCGCTCTCGGCGATGACCAAGTACGACACTCAGCACGTCACCTACCTGTCGATCAGCCACCAGGGGCAGTTTCCCGCTGTCACGCTGTCCTTCAATCTCGCGCCGGGCGCGGCGTTGGGCGACGCGGTCGATGCCATCAACCAGGCATCCGCCGCCATGCGCCTGCCGGCGCGAATCACCGGCAGCTTTCAGGGCACTGCACAGGCGTTTCAGAGCTCGCTGAAGAGCCAGCCGTATCTGATTCTCGCGGCGCTGGTGGCCGTCTACATCATTCTCGGCATGCTCTACGAGAGCTACATTCATCCGCTGACCATCCTCTCGACGCTCCCGTCGGCGGGCGTCGGCGCACTGCTGATACTGCTCATATTTCATATCGAGCTGTCGGTGATGGCGCTGATCGGCATCATTTTGCTCATCGGTATCGTGAAGAAAAACGGCATCATGATGGTGGACTTCGCGATCCAGGCCGAGCGGGAGCAGCATCTATCGCCGCATGACGCCATCCGCCAGGCGTGCCTGCTGCGGTTCCGGCCCATCATGATGACCACCATGGCCGCTCTGCTCGGGGCGTTGCCGCTGGCGCTCGGCCGGGGGACGGGATCGGAGCTGCGCCAGCCGCTGGGGTACACCATGGTGGGAGGACTGATCGTGAGTCAGGCGCTGACGCTGTTCACCACCCCGGTGATATACCTCTATCTGGACGAATTCAGCCTGTGGCTCAAAGGGCGCCGCGGCAAGGGACATGAAACGCGCGCCGGGCGGGCTCCGCAGCCTTCCGATGGAGCGGCGCCGGTGAGGGAGCCGACGTGAAGATCTTGTTGGTCGAGGATAACGAGCGGGTCGGTCAGTTCGTGGTGAAGGGGCTGCAGGAGGCCGGCCACACCACCGACCATGCCGTCAACGGGCGCGACGGGATGTTCCTGGCCGCGAGCGAGCCGTACGACGTGATCGTCATGGATCGCATGCTGCCCGGCGAGATCGACGGGCTCGCCATCATCGAGGTGCTGCGCAAAGCGGGCAAGCGCACGCCGATCCTGATCTTGAGCGCTCTCTCGGAAGTCGACGACCGCATCCGCGGCCTGCGCAGCGGCGGCGACGACTATCTGACCAAGCCTTTCGCCTTCGGCGAGCTGCTCGCCCGCGTCGACGCGCTGCATCGCCGTTCCCAGGGAGTGAACCGGGAAATCCCGCTCTCGGTGGGTGACTTGCATATGGACCCGATGACGCGCAAGGTGACACGCGGCGATCGTCCGATTACGCTTCAGCCGCGGGAATTCAAGCTGCTCGAATACCTGATGCGACACGCCGATCAGGTCGTGACCCGGACCATGCTCCTCGAGAACGTATGGGATTACCATTTCGATCCGCAAACCAACGTGGTCGACGTACACATCAGCAAGCTGCGGCAGAAGATCGACGCGGAATTCGAGCGTCCGTTGCTGCGCACGGTCCGCAATGCGGGGTATATGGTGACAGCCGGCGACTAGCAGGCTCCGCATGATGCGCTCCTCCGCACTCTCCCTCGCTCTCGCGTACGTGGCACTGGGCATCATCTCGCTGGTGCTGTTCGCGGCACCGCTCTGGTATGCGTGGCAGGTCACGATTCAGGACGGCCGCAGCGAGATCCTGCAAGCGGACGCCCAACGCTTGACCGATGTGTTCAACCGGGGCGGCGGCGAGGCGCTGAAAAATTTCCTCGATGCGCGCATCAACATGCAGATCGCGGGCGACCGCATACTGCTCCTGGCCGACTCATCGCTCAAGCCCCTGTCCGGCAACCTTCGGACATGGCCGAGCAACGTGCCTGCGGCCACCGGGAACTACCGCATCAACATCGATTTCGGCGACCGCGCGAGGCAGGGCACCCTGGTGCACGTCGCGCATCTCGGCGACTACTATCTTCTCATCGGCCGGGACAACAAGCTGTTCGCGCCCCTCGAGCGGCGATTCTGGTACGGGTTGACCGCCGCCATCGCGGTGCTGTCCATCGCCGGACTCATGGTCGGGCTCATCACCCGCCGGGCCCTCATGTCGCGGGTCTACAGCATCGGACAAACCGTGACCGCCATCATCCACGGCGACTTGAAGCACCGGCTGCCGACGAATTTGAGCGATGACGAGTTGAATACCCTCGCGCGCACCATCAACGGCATGCTGGAGCAGATCGAGCAGCTGGTGCACGGCGTCCGCAACGTCTCGAACTCGATCGCGCACGATCTGCGCACGCCGCTCGCCGAACTCCGCTCGCGCCTGGAAGAGCTCGCACTGATGCGCCCGCCGCCCGATGCCGCGTTCGCGGAAATCGACGGTGCGGTGGCCGACGTGGATCGCGTCATCCGCATTTTCGACGCGCTTCTGAGATTGGCGGAAATCGATGCGGGCCTGCGCCGCTCCGGGTTCGTGAACCTGGATCTCGCCGACCTCGCAGCGACCGCCGTGGAGTTCTATGCGCCGGCGGCGGAGCTCAAGAACATCCGGCTCAGCCTGCACGCGGACCCGCCGCTCGGAGCGTTCGGGGATCCCGTCCTGATCGCCCAGGCGCTCAGCAACCTCATCGACAACGCCCTGAAGTTCACGCCGGACAACGGTCTCATCGAGGTCACCATCCGCCGCCGGGCCGACGGCTTTGCCGAGATCGCCGTGACCGACAGCGGCCCCGGGATTCTGGATTCCGAAAAAACGAAGGTGGTACAGCGCTTCTATCGGGGCGATGCCAGCCGCGGGACCCCGGGCGTCGGCCTGGGCTTGAGCCTGGCGCAAGCCGTCGCAAAGCTCCACGGGAGCGCTCTGCAGCTCTTGGATGGTAATCCCGGCTTGCGCGTGGTGATCGCGGTACCGTGCACCGAGCCCGCGGCGGCACCGGGCGCAGCGCCGGCGATCGGCGGCGCCCCCGCTCCTCCTCTAGGCGCCCCGGGCGCCCCCGCCACCAGCGCTTCGTAATCGGCACGCTCGGAGCGGACACGCCGTCGGCGATCGGTCGAGAGCCGGCAGTTCCGGCCGCGCGCCGTTCGTTCCGGCCGTTCGTTCCGGCCGTTCGATATGAGACATATTCAGATTTTCCTCCTCGGGGTTGCGATCCAGTACCGGGCTCCCAGCGCCGCGGACCCTATGATCTAGCGATGCCATCCATCATGAAACCGGAAGTCGAATTGCGATGAACGCCATTACGACATTCTTGGATCGCCTGTTCTTCATGGCGATATGCGTACTGGGGTGGGTGATATTCCCGGTGTTCATCACGCTGGGATGCATCGCGCTCCTGAGTTACGCCTTGATGGCCGAGTGCCTCTCGCCGACGGCGGACTCGGCGGCTTCCGTCGATCGGCAGGAGCCGGCCGCGCGCAAGATCGCCGACCGCCTTTGCAGAACGCTCCAGCCGTAAGACGATCCCTACGTCTCGACGCCGTGGTCGCCGGTACTCAATACCGGCATAGCCGGATATGCTCCTGCTCGCGAGATATCGGACCGATATCTCTTTCGTTTTCTCACGAGGAGCAAGCCATGGGTAATGCAAACTCGACCGACGACGATGAGGCGCGGCCGCCAACGGCCTCCGAACGCAGGTTGCGCGGGAACGCCCTGAAGGGTTCCGAGCAAAGATCCGCGGTCGATCACACCACCTATGAAGAAGGGCGTAATCCCGATACCGAGCTGCATCTCGACGGAGAGAAGGACGATCTCTACGACGACGGCTTGGATCTGGAGGATGACTCCGACGAGACGCTCGCGGGCACCCGCGGCGACTCGTCCGGCATCAAGCCCTGAAGGCCTCGAGCGAGCTCGATCCGCTCCCAAGCGCACCCAGGCCTTTGTAGGGAATACTTGGGCTTGTAGGACAACCCGAGTCGCGTGGGCGATCTGCTCCCGCGAGCGCGAACGGCTGCACAATTCCAGCATCCGGCGCACCGTCGCGCCGCCATGCAATGCGACAATGACCGCTCCCATAGCCGTGAAGGGAACTGGTGTTGCAGCGTCTGCAGGTGGCTTCTCAACGCATCGGACATCGCCTGGGAGTCCGCCTGCGCCGCGCGCTGTCGATGGGCATCACCGGACGGCTGACCCTCGCCTTCGCGGCGGTGGCCATTCTTGCGGTGGCCGCCAACGTCGTCGTGGAGCACGGTGTCCAGGTGGTCCGGTCGACCCATCTCGAGCGAAGCCAGTACTCGCCCGTCCCGGAGGCGATCGGCGCCCGGCGAATCGTGGTGCCCCCCTATCCTTCCGGCCGCCGGCAGGCGCGTTTCGGGGGAGGCCGAGATTCGCCGCTTCGTCAGCGCCGTCGAACGGGTGCAAAGCTCGACGGAAATTCGCGCTGCCTCCGAGTCTGCCGATTCGGAAGCCGAGCTGAGCGCAAGCTCGAAAGAACTATCGGCGGCCGCCGCCGATCTTCGGCGGGTGCTCCCTCCCCCGTCGCTCCTGCCCGAATTGGACGCGGCGCTCCTCGCCTTTCGCGACGCCGGCTCGAGTTACCTGCAGAGGTCCGATGCGCACCGCGGCGCCGCCCGGGAATATCTGGCGCGTTTGGATGACTTGGACGCGCGCATCACGGTGTCCATCAACGCCGGCTGGAAGATCTTCGGGCGAGTGCTCGCGCGGGAATCTCTGCTCACCGTGCACTCGGACATCGAGAGTCTGCGCCGTCTTTTTGGCGGCATCGGCGATCCTGAGCATGTCGCGGCCGCTCTTCCCGAGGTAGCCGCGAGCGAGCTCTCCCTGAGGAAGGCGTACGACGAGTCCGAACCCGGCCTCCTGAAATCCGAGGGTGGGGATTGGGTGCGCCAGACGCGTGATGATTTCGTACGCATGGCCGCGCTGCGTGACTCAGTCCTTGCAACGGCCTCCCAGATACTGGACGACCGGCTGCGGCTCGCTTCCTCGAAAGCCCGCCTCTCCGCCTTGGCGTCGGCCGCACGGGCTGCGTCCGCCGCAGCGGAAGCAGCCGCAGCGTCGGCCGGGGTGAGCCGATGCCGCTTCTCAGGCAAATGGCGGCCGCAAGGTCATCTCCCGTCCCGGCGGCCACCACCACCACCACGACCACGACGACAGACACCCCCCCTGATCGCGACCGGCGGATCACCGTGGCTTGCATCACCGCCGCGGTGCTGGCGCTCCTGATCGGCGATCTCGATTTGGACCGTGCGCAGCATCATGGTTCCCGTCGGGCGCATGCTCGAGGCCACGCGTAAGCTCGCGAGCGGAGATGTCGAGGTTCGCGTGCCTCGCGGCGGAATGAAGGAGCTGGACTCTCTGGCCGCGGCGTTCAATCGGATGGCGGCACAGCTCAAGACGGCGCGGGACATCACGCTGGATTACCGGCGGCACCTGGAATCCCAGGTGGAACAGCGCACCCGGCAGCTTCAGCATCTCGCGGAGCGCGACCCCCTGACCTTGCTCGCCAACCGCCGCCGGTTCTTCGTCCTGCTCGATCAGTCCATGCAGCGGGCACGGGAGATCGAGTGCGGCATCGCGATTTTCTTCATCGATATCGATAACTTCAAGAACTTGAACGACGGAATGGGGCACGGATTCGGCGACCGGGCACTGATCAGCGTGGCGCAGCGTCTGGAGGAGACTGCGGCGAGCTTCGGCTTCGCCGCCCGCCTGGGGGGCGATGAGTTCACCGTGGTGCACGAGGAGGTCTTCTCCCGCGAGGACGCCCACGAAGCCGGACTCGAACTCGTCGAAGCCTTTCGCAGACCGCTCGCCGTTGACGGACGGGAGATCACGTTGAGCGTGAGCATCGGGGCGAGCCTTTATCCCGATCACGAGGAGCGCGCCGAGGACTTACTGAGTGCCGCCGATGCGGCGTTGTTTCGGGCCAAGGGGCTCGGCCGGAATCAGCTCGCCATGTTCACGCCGGAGCTGCTGGAAGCGGCGACGCGGAAGTTCACCACTGAACAAGGGGTCCGCCATGCGCTCGAGCACGATGAGTTCGAGTTGGTGTATCAGCCCGAAGTGAGCGTGGACACCCAGGAAGTGGGTCTGGTCGAAGCGCTGGTCCGCTGGCGCCTGCCGGACGGGCGCCTGGCGGGGCCCGATGAGTTTCTCGTCGTGGCCGAGGAATCCGGGCTCATCGTCGAACTCGGCGATTGGGTGTTGCGCAACGCTCTGCAAGCCGCTTCGAACTGGCACCGCGGGCGTTGGCCGCAGGTCAAGGTCGCGATCAACGTCTCGGCCCGCCAGCTCATCGACCAGCGCTTCGTCCCGCGCATTCAGCAATTACTGCGCGAGTGCGCGCTCCCGCCCTCCTGCATCGAGCTCGAATTGACGGAATCCGTACTACAAACCGGCAGCTCCACCATCGAGTCGCTGCGCGTCCTGCGCTCGCTCGGGATCGCGATCGCGCTGGACGATTTCGGGACCGGATATTCGTCGATCTCCTCATTGGAGCAGCTGCCGCTCTCCCGCATCAAGTTGGATCGAAGCCTGATCGCCGGCATCGACTCGAACCCCCGGTCGGCGGCCATCGCACTCGCGCTCATCCGGCTCTGCGATGAGCTCGACATCGACGTGACGGCGGAAGGAGTCGAGAGCGGGAGCCAGTTCGCCTGCCTCGCCGAAAACCGGGCCCTGTATCTGCAGGGCTACCTGCTCTCGCGCCCGGTCGCCGAGGCGGAGGTTCTCGGAGTCAATCAGCGGATGCCGCAGGTCATGCACGACCTCATGTTGGCGCGGCCGAGCGCGGAGAGTTCACCGAAAGCGACGCGACGCGTTAAGATTCCGACCCATGGATAGTCATTCACGGATCGCAGGAGCGGCGCTCGCCGCCGTTGTGCTGGGACTCATCGCAAGCTCGACCGCCTTCGGGCAAACCCCGGAACAAGAGAAAGCCTGGGCGGAGGATCGCGCACGCGCCGACGCCGACGCCAAAGCGCGCCAGGAGCGCCTGGCCCAGCAGCGCGCGGCCCGCAAGGCCGATCCCATGGGCTGGGTCCGGACACTCGATCCGATGACCAGCGGGGGCTGGGAGTTTCGCAGCGTCGCGACCGATGGTTCCTGGGCCGTTTACAGCAGCACTCATCAATTGAAGCGCTCGGGGCAGATCGTGACCGTGTGGATGCGGCATGAGTATGCGGAGGCTCAAACGGGCGACGACGGGCCGTATTTCAGCGCGGTCGAAAAAACGCAATTCGATTGCAAGAAGCAGCAGACCCGCAATCTCCTGGTCGTGTACTACTCCGCCAACAACATCCAGGGCAACGAACAAACCGACGAAGCCGACCCCAAGAACACGCCTTGGAGCGCCATCGTCCCGGGAACACGTGACGAATCGAACTTCCTGTGGGCCTGCGGTCAGGATCGTGCCGGAGCCAGATGAAGCGTCGCCGACAACAGCCGTGACCGGTCGGCGCAGGGACCGACCAGAATCTCCACCTCTCCCGGCTCGAATACCGGTTCTAGGTTCAAGCCGAGAAAGCGCAGATCCCTCGCCGCCAGCGGCAGCGTGACGGTGCCCGACTGGCCGGGCTCGAGTTTGATCTTGCCGAACCCCTTGAGCTCGAGCACCGGACGCACCACGCTCGCCAGCTTGTCGTGGACGAACAGGAACACGGTCTCCTCGGCCGCCCGGGTCCCTTCGTTGGTCAAGTCCACCCGAACCGTCACGGCCTCGTTCTCGGTCACGCTGTCGCGGCTCACCTTGAGATCGGATAGCCGGAATCGGCCGTAGGTCAGTCCAAAACCGAAGGGAAACAGGGGATCATTCGGGACATCCAGATATTTGCTGGTGTAGGGGTCGTTGGGGTTGGCCGGGCGCCCGGTCGGCCGCGCACCGAAGAACAGCGGAATTTGACCGACACTGCGCGCCCAGCTCACGGGGGTTCGCCCGCTCGGACTCAGTCGGCCGGTCAACACGTCGGCGAGCGCGTTGCCCGCCTCGCTTCCCAGGAACCATGCGGCAAGAACGGCGTCGGCGCGCTCGATCAGCCATGGAACGATCAGCGGCCGCCCCGAGAACAAAATGACGATGACCGGTTTACGCAGCGACCGAGCCCGATCGAATACGGCCTCGGCGAATTGGCGCTGGCGGCCGGGCAGGTGGGGATGAGCGCGGCTCGCTGCCTCGCCGCTCATGGTTGCCGCCTCACCGAGACAGAGCACGACCGCATCGGCCTGAGCGCACAGATCCAGGGCTCGGCTCATGCCGCCCGCTACGTCCACTCCATCGATGTCCACGCCGGCTTCGAAGGAGACCCGCGCATCGGACAGGGCCGCTCTCAATCCCGCGACCACGGTGATGGTGCCCTCCGGGGGAGCGGCGCCCCACCACGGACCTCGCATGTCCCCCGCCGCATCGGCCAGTGGACCGATGACGGCAACGCGGATCGCGCTCGGAATGGGCAATGCATCGCGATCGTTCTTCAGCATCACCATCGATCGCGCGGCGACGGCGCGGGCAAATCGGCGGCGCGTCTCAACCGCCTCCGGGCTCTCCGCCACGGAACCGCGCCGATAGGGATCGTCGAACAATCCCAACTTCCACTTGAGCGTCAGCACGCGGCGCACCGACTCATCGATGTCCGCGGCGCTCACCCAGCCCCGATCGAGCGCGATCGGCAGACCGTGCCGGTAGGCGCCCGCCATCATGTCGATGTCGACGCCCGCTTTCAGCGCGAGCGCCGCGGCCTGCGCGAGATCGGCGGCGATGCCATGATTGATGAGCTCGGCCACTGCGTTATAGTCGCTCACGATGACGCCGTCGAACCCCAGCCGGCGCCGCAGCCAACCCTTGAGCAAGGCGGCGTTCGCGGTCATGGGAATACCCGCCAGATCGGTGAACGCCGGCATGACCGAGGCCACGCCCGAGGCCACCGCCTGGGTGAACGGCGGCAGATACACCTCACGCAGCGTCCGTTCGGAGATGTCGACCGAGGCATAATCGCGACCGGCCGTGACGGCGCCGTAGGCGCAGTAATGCTTCGCGCAGGCCGCCAGTACACCGCCGCCGGACAGCTCTCCTCCCTGGAAGCCGCGTACCTTGGCCTCGGCCAGGCGCACGCCGACGTAGGGGTCCTCACCGGGCCCTTCGGCGCTGCGCCCCCAGCGAGGGTCGCGCGCCACATCCAGCATCGGCGCGAATGTCATCGCGAGGCCGTCCGCGGCCGCCTCCTTGGCTGCCTCGCGGGCCGTCAAAGCCCAGAGTTCCGGGTCGAAGGCCGCCGACTCGGCGAGCGGGATGGGGAACAGCGTGCGGTATCCATGGACCACGTCGAAAGCGAACAGCAAGGGAATACCGAGGCGCGACTCCTCGACCGCCAAGCGCTGCATGTCGCGGATCGCGGCCGACCCCGTCAAGTTGAGCAGGTTCCCGATGGTGCCCGCGCGGATCGCTTCGGTGGAATCGCCGGCGATGACCGGCCCCGTCACCGTCGTGCCGGCCGTCGTCATGGTGAGCTGGCCGAGCTTCTCGGCGAGCGACATTTCCCGGATCAGCCGGTCGATGTGGTTCAAGGCTACCTGCGTCATTCCTGGCCGCCGAATGCCCGCGTGATCGATGATAATGGATGAATTGTCCCGCTCCCTGAGAAGTAAACTCATGATCATAAATCGGACCAAGGCTGTAAGCACTCCCTCCGCCGACCTGGAGGAGATCGCCCAAGCCGGCCTGTGGCCTCAGCTGGGGATGATGCACCGGGCTCTTTGGGCATCGCCCGTGCGAAATACCCTTCTCGTCCTGGCGAGCTCCATAGTCCTCATCGTCGCCGCCACGGCCTACGGCCAGATCCGGCTCAATAGCTGGAACCAGCCGTTTTACGACGCCCTGTCCCATCGCAATCTGCACGGGTTCGTGATGCAGCTCGGGATCTTCGGAATCATCGCGGGGGCGCTGCTGGTGCTGAATGTCGCGCAGCGCTGGTTCGGGGAAACCTTGAAGCTGAAGCTCCGCCAGGGACTGGTCCAGGACTTGGTCGAGCATTGGATGAACCCGGGACGCGCCTTTCGCCTGGCCAACGCCGGCGAGATGGGCGTCAACCCGGATCAACGGATGCACGAGGATGCGCGCCACCTCACCGAGCTCTCGGCGGATCTCGGCATCGGGCTGGTGCAAGCCACGCTGCTGCTCGCGACGTTCGTCAATGTACTGTGGTCCCTGTCGAATTCCTTCGTGTTCCACGTGGCCGGGCGCGCGATCCCGATACCCGGGTACATGGTGTGGGCCGCGGTCGTGTATTCGGGGTCCGCCTCACTTTTGAGCTACTGGGTAGGGAAAAGCCTGATCGGCCGGAACGCCGATCGCTACGCACGCGAGGCCGATCTGCGCTTTTCGCTGGTGCGCGTGAACGAGCACATCGACTCGATCGCACTCGCCGGCGGGGAGCCCGACGAGACTCGACGCATCGAGCTCGACTTGCAAAACGTCCTCAAAGCGATGCGCCTACTAGTCACCGGAACGACCAACCTGACCTGGGTGACGGCGGGCTACGGCTGGTTCACCCTGGTCGCACCGATCCTGGTCGCCGCACCGCTCTACTTTGCCGGTGAGCTGACCTTCGGCGGACTCATGATGGCCTCGGGCGCCTTCATGCAGGTTCAGTCCTCGCTGCGCTGGTTCGTCGACAATTTCTCGACGCTCGCGGACTGGCGAGCGACGCTCCTGCGGGTGGCGAGCTTCCGCCGCGCGCTTCTGGCCTGCGATGACATGCACGAGGTCGCGAGCCGCATCGAGCACGCCGAGGGAGAACCGGGTCGGATCGTCATCGACGGGCTGGATATCTTCTCGCCGGCGGGTTGCGCCCACCTCGCCGAATCGCACGTGGAGGTAAAATCCGGCGAACGCGTCCTGGTGATCGGCGAGAGCGGGAGCGGACGGACCCTGCTCTTCCGGGCCCTCGCAGGTCTCTGGCCATGGGGCAAGGGACGCATCGCCCGGCATGGGGGCGAAACGACGCTCTACCTGCCGCGTACCTCGTACCTGCCTCCCGGCACGTTGCGCGAAGTTCTTGCCTACCCCTCCGCCGTCGCCGCGTTCGACTCCGACGCCTGCGTCAAGGCTCTGGAGCGCCTCGGTCTCCAGCGGCTCTCGCCCATGCTCGACGAATCACGACGCTGGGAAACCGTGCTGAGCGACGGGGAACATCAAAGCTTGGCGTTCGCGCGCGCGCTGCTGCACGCTCCGGCATGGCTGATCATCGACGAGGCCCTCGAGGCCCTCGAGGCGGACGCGGTGCCCAGAGTCATCGAGCTCTTGTCCAAAGAACTCCAGCAAACGGGAGTCCTTTACATCGGCCGCGCCGGCGCGCACGATAGTTTGTTCAGGCGTACGCTTCATCTCGCCAACGATGCTCCGCCGATCGGGCGAGAGTCGCCGCGATTCGCACAGCAAGCCGCGGTCCCGGCGACCTGACTCGCACGCATGGCGTGCGCGGACCGCCTCGTTACGCACTGTTTCGGCGCCGCGCAACATTTGTTGCTTTGCGATGAACGCGTTTTCGCGCGCCGGAGAGGCCGCCTCTCGAGCTGATCTCCATTCGCCGATTCACCGCGCGCCTCACGTACGCCGTCGGCGTCTCTGCGCACGCAGTTGCACGCAATCGACGAAAGAAACGCGTCTTAATGAAACAACTTGAAGCTGTGACCGATCTAACATAAAACATTCATACAGAGTTGAAGGCGATCACGTTCCACTTGGACGACTTGTCTTTTACTTAAGTCGAGCACGAATGTCGGCTTGTGCCCAGTTCAAATCCCGAGCGGAGGTTGACGATGGGAGTATCACAGCTAAGAGAAGAGTCCAGCCCTTCGGAATTCCTGGACTCTCTGAACCGATTCAGCAAAGAGCACCGTGCGCAGCGCTGGGAGGGAACCCTCGGCGACTTCCTGACCAACATCCTGCCGACGCGCCCCGCGGCGTTCACGCGCACCAGTCACGAATACATCTGGGACATGCTCCTCTGGCACGGGCGCGATGCCGAGGGCGATGACGTCCAGAAGGCCCGTGAGCTTTTCAGACGCGAGCTTTTCGGCGTGGATGAGCCCCTGCGTCGGGTGGTCGATTACTTCAAGGCTGCCGCCGCAGGATCCGATGTGGGCAGGCGGCTGCTGCTGCTGCTGGGGCCGCCATCGGGGGGCAAATCGACCCTCGCCATTCTCCTCAAGCGAGGCCTCGAGGAATACAGCCGCACCGACGAGGGGGCGCTGTACGCCATCAAGGGATCGCCGCTGCGCGAATCCCCTCTGAACGTCATTCCGACCAGTCTCCGGTCGGATTTCCGCGATGCCTACGGCGTCGCCATCAGCGGCGAAATCTCCCCCTGGGCCCGCGATTACATCGATCGCGAGTGCGAGGGTGATTATTTGCGCATGCCCGTGGAGCGCATCTTCCTATCCGAGGCCGCGCGTTGCGGAATCGGCACCTATGCTCCGCACGATCCGTCGACCGCCGATATCGCGGATCTGGTCGGATCGGTCGACCTTTCCAAAGTCGCCCACGTGGGCGATGAGGGAGACCCACGCGCCTGGTCCTGGTCGGGGGCAGTCTATGCGGCGAGCCGCGGCGTTCTCGAGATGATCGAGATCCTGAAGGTGAAACGCGAGTTCCTCTACCTGCTGTTGACCATGACGCAGGAGAAGAACGTCAAGGTGGCGAGGTTCCCGCTGATCTACCTGGACGAAACCATCCTCGCGCACACCAACCTGGCGGAGTTCAATCGCTTCCTTCAGGAGAAGGAGAACGAGGCCCTGCTCGATCGCATGGTCATCATCAAGGTGCCCTACGCCCTCTCGTACAAGGACGAGGCCCGCATCTACAAGAAATTGGTCTACGGTGCGCCGGCCTTCCGCAATACCCACCTGGACCCGCACGTGCTGCATCTCGCCGCCGTGTTCGCCATTCTCACCCGCCAGACCAAACCCGAGCGCGAGGGGCTCGACCTGCCCAAGAAAGTCAGGCTGTTCGCCGGCGAGGCGGTGGAGGGCTTCTCCGAGACCGAGGCCGCACGGCTGCGCACGGAATCCCCCGACGAGGGGCTGGCGGGCATCAGCCCCCGGTTCGTCATCAATGCGCTGTCGACCGCGATCACCCGGGGCAATTCGCACAGCCTGACCAGCATGGAGCTGCTGCTCGCGCTCAAGGACGCGATCGAGAGCGACGCTCGCATCGATTCGAAGCAAAAGAAGATCTGGTTCGATCATCTGGTGACGGCGCGCAAGGAGTTCTACAACCGTTGGGTCAAGGAAGACGTGCACCGGGCGCTGTTCGCCTCCTTCCAGGACGAGGCACAGCAGCTTCTCGAGAAATACCTGGACGAAATCGAGGCCTCGCTGGATCAGCGCAAGGTCACCGACCCGATGACCGGCGAGAACCGCGCCCCGGACGAGCGCTTCATGCGTTCGGTCGAGGAGAAGATCAAGGTATCGGAATCCGGCAAGCAGTCCTTCCGCCAGGAGGTGATCCGCAAAGCGATGGTCGCCTTCAAAGCGGGCGAGAAGTTCCGTCTGGCAAGCCACGCACGAGTGCGCGAGGCCATCGAACAGTACCTGTTCGAGGAGCGGCGCGACGTACTTCGCCTGGTGACCTCCACGACGCGGCCCGACGATGAAGCACGCGCAAAGATATCCGTGGTGCAGGAGCGCCTCGTGAGCGAGTATGGATACGACGAGCACAGCGCGCAAGAGGCGCTGAACTACGTGACGACCCTGCTGTCTCAGGAATAGGTGTGGCCGAGTCACAGACATTGAATGGCTGGTACGAACTGTTCTCGCGCGGCGCGCGGGACTGGCTGAGACACAACGAAAAAATCCGAGAGGCGGTGCGATCGCAGCTGCCCCAGATCGTATCGGGCGCGGATGTGATCAACGACGGCGCGCGAACCGTGCGGGTACCGGTTCGTATGCTCGAGCACTACCGCTTCCGGCTCCTCTCCACCGGCGATGCCCAGGGAGTCGGCCAGGGCAGCGTCAAACCGGGCGATGTCCTGGGACAGTCCAATCCGAGCGGCGGGTCCGGCCAGAAGGGTGCCGGAGGCAAGGATCACGGCGGGATCGAGCTCATGCTCGAATTCAAGGTCGACGATATCGTCGACTGGCTGTGGGACGATCTCAAGCTCCCGAATCTCAAGCCGCGCGCCGGGGCGACCGAGGAAGCCGAATGGAAGCGTGAAGGCTGGGATCGGCGGGGCGCCCGCTCGAGGCTCGATCGCCGCCGCTCGCTCAGGGAATCCGTCAAGCGCCGCGCCCTCGATGCATCGTCGCCGGCCTTCACCGACGAGGATTTGCGGTATCGCCAGCTGGCGAAGCGCCGCCAGCCGTCGCTGCGGGCGGCGGTGTTCTTCCTGCTCGATGTATCGGGCAGCATGTCCGACCGGGACCGCCAGCTGGCGAAGACATTCTTCTTCTGGGTGGCGGCCGGCCTGAAGCGCGAGTACAAGGCGCTCGACATCGTTTTCGTGGCGCACACGACCGAGGCCTGGGAATTCAGCGAGCCGGATTTCTTCAAGGTCACCGGCACGGGCGGAACGGTCGCCTCCGTCGGGCTCGCCAAGGTGCACGAGATCATGGAGCAGCGGTTCGACCCCTCTGTCTGCAACGTCTACCTGTTCTACGCCTCCGACGGCGACAACGCCTCCGACGACCGCACCGCGGCGACCTCCGCGCTCGATGAGGTCGCACAAGCCGCGAGATACGCCGGGTACGTGGAGATCTCGACCGGTGTGCGCAGCTCGTTGAGCGAGATCAGCTCGATGTTTCAATCCGCGATCGACGAAGGACTCCCGTGCAGCCGCTTCTCCATCGCCGGCCCGGACGATGTCGCGCAGGCGGTGCGCCATTTCTTCAGCGCCGAGGCGCAGGCGGATGCGGGTGAGGAAGAAATCGGCGGTGCCCCGTGACGGCCGACTGGCGAGGACACGTTCCGCAGATCGAGGATCTGGCGCGACGGCTCGGGCTCGACTGGTCGCCCGTCATCTTCGAGGCGGTGCCGGACAGCTTCATGACCGAGATCGCCGTTTATGGATTGCCGGTGCGGATGCCGCATTGGTCCTTCGGAGCGCGTTACATCTACCAGCTGCTGCAGCGGCATATGGGCTATTCGCGCCTGTTCGAGGTGGTGTTCCCCGGCGACCCCGGACACGCCTACCTCGCGGCCAGCAACGGCATCGCCGACAATGTCCTGGTGACCGCCCACGTCCTCGGACACGCCGATTTCTCGAAGAATAATCTGCAGTTCCGGCGCTGTCAGGATCAGGGCAATGCACAGATCATCGAGCACGCGGCGGCGCACGCCCGCCAGATCGAGCGCGACATCGAAGCTCATGGGTTCAATGCCGTGGAACAGGTGCTCGACGCCGCGCTCTCTCTCGAGCAATACGTCGATCTCGATCAGCCGCTGCGCCGGGAGCGTTTCCCCGAGTACGAAGCCCCCGCGGCAGAACGCCGCGACGATGCCTTTCGCTCACGCTTCGACACATTGGATGAGGCCGCCGCGGCCTCCTCGACGACGAGACAACCTCGCGCACCGCTCCCCCCCATCCCGAGCGCGACTTGCTCTGGTTCATCGCCACGTATGCACCCGAGATGGAGAGCTGGGAGCGCGACATCTTCCTCGCCGTGCGCGAAGAATCGTTCTATTTCTATCCGGTGTTCGCGACGCAGATCATGAACGAAGGCTGGGCGTCGTACTGGCACGCGCGGCTCCTGCGCGAGGCGGATTTCATTCCTGAGGAAATCTATCTCGACGCCATCAAATGCCACTCGGACGTGGTGCGGCCGGTCGCGACCGGCGAGCAGGTATCGCTCGCCATCAATCCCTACCACCTGGGGTTCACGCTCTGGGAGGAGATCATCGAGCAATCCGGCGTCGAGGCGGCGCGTCGCATCATGCGCGAGGACGACGACTTCAGCTTCCTGCGCAATCACCTGACTCGCGAGGTCGCTACGGAGATGGGTCTGTTCCGGTACCAGCGGCGTCAAAATGGCCCCATCAAGGTGGTCGCCGCGGAGATCGACGAGCTGCACGAGAGCCTGTTGCTCGACAAATACAACTTCGGCGCACCGCGAGTCTCGGTGACCGAGGTCCGTACCGACGGCACTCTCGTCCTTCAGCACGATGCGCAGCTCGACGGACGCGGTCTGGACGCAGAACGCTCGCTCAAAGTACTCGAGTACATCAAACGGGTATGGCGCCGGCCGGTGCTGCTCAACACCGTTGATGCCGCCGCGAAGACGGTGGAGTTCTCCTCCGAGGCCGCAGCGGCCTGAAGCGCCAGTCGGCCGGGCCGCACCGCTCGGCGGGGCCGCACCGCTCGGCGGGGCCGCACCGCTCGGCCGGGCCGCATCGCCCAGCCGGGCCGCATCGCCCAGCCGGGCCGCATCGCCCAGCTGGGGCTCCGCTCAAAATCCCTCGCCCCTCAACTCGAGCGTCACTTCCCCGATCGCCTCGCCCAAGGTGTCGACCAGAATGTCGCACTCCGTCCGCGTCCAGATGAGCGGCGGGGACATGATGTCGAGATGACCCAGCGGGCGAACCAGAAGACCCTTGGATTCGCAACGCTGGGCGATGCGCCGGGAGATGCCCGCCGCCTCCGGAAACGGCTCGCGGGTAGCCTTATCCGCCACATACTCGACGCACATCATCAGACGCCGGCCGCGCACGTCGCCCACGATGGGAAGCACCGTCAGCTCCTTCAATCGCGTCTCGAAGTAATCTCCGATGGTGCTAGCGTGGGCGAGCAGCCCTTCCTGTTCGATGATCCTGATGTTCTCCAGTGCGGCCGCACAGCACACCGGATGCCCCGAGTAGGTGAAACCGTGCGTGAACCACGCCTCATTGCCGGGGGCGGAAATTGCCTCGTGCATTCGATCCGAGTAGATGGTCGCGCCCAGCGGCAAATAGCCGGACGTGAGGCCCTTGGCGCACACCAGGATATCCGGCTCGATGCCGTATTCATCCCGGGACGCGAACCAGTGGCCGATGCGCCCGAACCCGGTGACCACCTCGTCCGCGATGAAGAGAATGCCGTGCTTCGCCACGATCTCGCGCATGCGCGGCAGATACCCCTGCGGCGGCGGTACCACTCCGCCCGCCCCCTGGATGGGCTCCGCGATGAAGGCGGCGATATTGGCCGCACCGAGACGCTCGATGGCCTCTTCGAGCTCGGCAACCAGCCGATCCGTGAACGCCGCCTCACTCATGCCGGGCGGCCTGCGATAGGAATAGGGCGCCGACAAATGATGCACCAGCCCCTCGACATAACTGAAATACGGGGACCGGTCGCCTTCCCGATTCCCGATCGTCATGCCGAGATAGGTAGATCCATGGTAGGAGTTGAGGCGCGAGAGGATCAACCGCCGGCCGGGCTCACCGCGCCGCGAATGATAGAAATGCGCCAGGCGGATCGCGGTATCGTTGGCGCAGGATCCCGACATCGAATAGGCGACGTGGTTGAGAGCGCCCGGCGCCAATCGGGCAAGCTTCCAGGCCAGCTCGGCGGCCGGCTCGTTGGTGCAATCGACGAAGGTATTCGAATAGCTCAGCTTGCGCATCTGGTCGGCAACGACCCGCGCCATGGATTCCCGGCCATAGCCGATGTTCACGCACCAAAGGCCGCCGATTCCGTCGAGGTATCGCCGCCCCGAGGCATCCGTGATATACGCGCCGTGGGCTTCGCGGATGACCAGCGAACCCTCGCGCTTGAACGTATCGAAATGCGTCCAAGGGTGCAGGAAGTGATCCTTGTCCTTCTGCCAGAGCGCAGTCGCTTCTATCGCGTCGTTTGCCGTCCCCATGCAGGCTTATGATAGCCGGATTGCAAGAAAGAATCGAAAAGGGGGACACCTTCAGGTTCGGTGCGAAGGACACCGTGGCCGAGGGCGGCGCGCCGGACTACTCCAGGCAGACTACGAGCTTGGCCGAATGGGCGCGCCAGTTGATCGGAATGACGTAGGAGCGCGAATGCGGGGCAGCAACCTTGTCCGGATCGCGCGCGATCACGGTCGGCACCGAAATCACGAAGCTCTTGCCGAAGTCGCGGCGCGCGTTGCCTGAAATCGTATTGGCGACCTCGCCGACGAGATCCAGGATGGTCTCTTCGCTGCAGTCCGTTTCCTGCATCCGCATCAGGAGCACCGTGAGCATGCCGCGCGGCGCCGTGAAGTAGACGATGCCCTTGCGTGCCCCGGAGATGCCGATGATGCCGGTGTACTCGTAAGAACCCGGCTTGCCGTCCGTGACCAGATACGGCGAGCCCACCGTGGCCGCCTGCTGACCGGAGGTTTCGAAGTAGTGCGTCGTTCCTTCGACGAACGTGCGAATTTCCGCTTCCTTGAGCATCACGCCTCCCGCAGCAGCTCTTCCAGCGCGTCGTTGAGCTGTCGATCGGTGAACGGCTTGCACAAGAATCCATTTGCGCCCTTTTCTATGGCTTCGACGGCGGTCGCCTTGTCGGCGAGCGCCGAGACGACGAGGATCAGCACCTTGGGGTTGATCGCCACCAGCTGTTCCACGCATTCGATGCCGTCCATCAGCGGCATCGTCAGGTCCATGGTCACGACATCGGGCCGGGTTCGGCGGAACAGGTCGACGGCGTCCCGCCCGTTACCTGCGGAACCGACCACTTCGAGCCGGTCGATCTGCTGCGAGCGTTCGATGCGCCGTCGAATGATGTTGGAATCATCGACGATCATGAGCTTCAACGAGCCGTCTTGGGTGGTCGTGTCCATGCTACGCGGCCACCGTGTCGTCTTGCGGATTCAACGGCGCCGGCAGCGTCATGGTCACCCGGGTGAATTTGCCGGGCGCGGTCGCGACGCCGACACGCCCGCCGATCTGACGCATGTGATCGGCCATGAGATTCATGCCGACGCCGCGTCCGGCGTCCTTGGTCGCAGTGTCCAAGGTAGAGAATCCAGGCTGAAACAGCAGTGCCAGGGTCTGTCTTGCATCGAGGCTGTCCACCTGATCCGCCGTGATGAAGCCCTTCTGCACGGCCGCCTCTTTGATGCGCCCGGTCGCGAGCCCCTGCCCGTCGTCCTCGACGCTCAATTTATAGCTGCCGTCGCTCGCGCGCTTGAAATCCACGCGCACCACGCCCTGCGCCGGCTTCCCCGCCGCGATCCGTTCCGGCCCCGGCTCGATGCCGTGCACGACGGCGTTACGAACAGCCTGTATCGCGATGTCCTTGACGATGCGCCGATAATCCTCGGGAACTTTATCCAACCCTCGGCATTGCACCCGTGCCTCTTTACCGCAGTCGGCGGCCACCCGGTCGGCGAGTTGCTGCAGCGCCGATCCAAGGCCCCCATCGGAGGCGATCGGCCCCGTCGCCTCCAGGTCGGGCGATGCGTCGAGCGACGCGGCCGGCGGGCCGTCCAGAAGCGACGGCGTACCGGCGGGAGCGCCGGCAGGCGCCTCGGCCCGCGGTACCTGGAATTTCGACAGCCGCGACACCAGATCGCTGACCGAATGCAAATGGGTCAGCAGGTCGTCGAGCTTGATGACCAGGGGGAGGAAATCGTTTCCCGATAGATCGCTCTTCTCCCGCAGCCTCTTCAGGTCGTCCTCGAACGAATGCGCACGGCTCTCGATCGACGAGAGCCCCAGCGCCGCGGCCTCTCCCTTGACGGAGTGCGCCTGCCTGAAGAGCGTGTCGAGCTTCTTTCTGAAGGCGCTTTCCTCGCGGGCAGGTTCCTTCAGCACGGCGTTGATCATCTTCATGGCCGCGTTCGAATCGCTCAGGAAAGAGGAGAGATGCGTGGGATCGATATGCAGTATCCCGAGCAGGGTGTCGACCTGCGCCTGCGCCTGCTGTTGCGAGCTCTGCAGCTCGCGGGCCAGCTCCACTCTTGGGCTCACGTCGGACACCGATACCAGCACGTGGGTAATCTTGCCGTCGACGCGCACACGGTGAAACTCGAAGTCCAGATAGCGCGTATCGAACTTCCCCGGCCCGACTGCGAGGTGAACTTCCACCTCGCCCAAGGGGTTGATGGACTTGACCAGCTTTTCGTTGGTGCGTTCCGCCCAGAGCACCTTGACGAACTTCAGCGCGGTAGCCAGCGTCTTTTCCGATACGATGCTCTCGAGCAGCGCGTCGAATCCGAGTCCGGCAAAGTCCCGCCGCTGGAACAAGGTCTCCATGGCGCTGGAATAAGCGCTCCCGATGACCAGATTCTCATCGAGGAGAAAGAGCCCTTCCTTGACGGTCCGGAGAATGTCCGCGGTCTGCTGGCGAGCTTCGCGGAGCCTTGCGTTCTGCTGCTTGCGCGCGTTGAGCAGCAGCATGATGAACAGCACCAGTCCGGCGGCAATGAGCAAGCCCATGAGCATCACGAGCTGCAGCTGCCTTGCCGCGCGCCCATTGCCTGCCTGCAGTTCGCTCCCCGCGGCCGCCAATTCCGCGTCGAGCTCCGGCAATGCGTGGCGGCTGGTGCGGATCGCAGCCGTGAGATTGCGCTCCAGTTCCCGCCCCTGGGCGTTGAGCACGCTGCCCGCCGATTCGCTGTCCGAGTACGGAAGCCCGCTGAACGCGATCACAGGACCGAGAACCGCCTTCTCCTTGGCCCACGACTGCGTCAGGGGTTGGAAATGACGCCCGGCACGCTGGGCCGCGATCGAAGTCACCGCCTCGTCGAACTTGCGAGTGGACTCCTTCAGCTGGTCGAGAGACTCCTGGATGTAGCCGCGGTCGGTCAATCGATCGCGCATGGTCTCCAACGAAGCGCGAATGATCGTCGGATACCGCTGTTGTTCGCCGACCCACTTGAGCGCCGCCGACGTATCGACCAGTTCGCTCGCGAGCTTCAGGCCCGGGACCAGCACCACCGCGCCGAAGCTCAAGCCGAGGATGACCACCAGCACGACCAATCGTTCGGGGGACAGTTTCTGGGCCAGCGGCCGCGGCAAACGCAGGTTCATCAAGTTGCTCCAATCACTTCGCGAGTCGGAATATCACCAGCATCTTGGTCGAAACCGCGATCGGCTTGCCGGCGTCGAGCACGGGCTTGTATCGCAGTCGCGAGACCGCGCCGGCCGCGGCCTTGTCGAAAACTCCCGGAGGAGTCGCCTCGAGTACCTTCAAATCGGAGACCACGCCTTTCGGCGTAACGACATAGCCGACTTCCACCCGGCCCTCGATCTTGTCGGAGAGCGCGCTCGACGGATATTCGATCTCCAGCGTGCGGGTACGGCTCAGCGAAGCCTCGGCCACCTCCTTCGGTCCCGCGGCCGCCGGCCGGGAGGCATTGCGGAGCCGGTCGCGGAGCGCATCGGCCTCCGGCGAAGGCCCCAGAGAGGCGGCGAGTTGCAGCAGCGAATCGGCCTGATCGCTCTGCGAGGCATCGAGCGCGGCTCGCGCCTGGGCCACGATCTGCGTCTGAACCGCCTTCGATAAGGGTGCGAGCGAGGCGTTCTGCGGGTCCGTCGCCTTGAGCTCGTTCAAGTAGTGGAGCGCGCTGTCGTTCTCCGGCTCGACCACGCTGCCTTGCGCAAGTCGCGCGCGCGCGAGATCCAGAAATCGCGGCTGCTCCGGCACGGCCGCGGGCGCGCGCAGCGCGCGGGCCAACCCTATATCGTGCTGCAATCCTGCCACTTGCGACAGCGGCGCGCCGATGCTGCGCAGCTCGCTGGCGAGCCGGTCGGCATCGTCGAGTTGTTGCCGACCGATGTCGGCACGCGCCGTCAGCATCAGCCGCCGTGAGAGCTCGCGCAGTTGCGATTGCAACTCCGAGGCCGTCGCGCCCGCCTTGCGTGCCTGGATCAGATAGTAGACGGCACTGTCGTTCGGCGGATCGACCAGTTGATCCTGCTGCATGCGCGCATCTACCAGGGCAATGAGCCGCGCCGCGTCGGAGTCGGTGCGGTGCCTGCGCAGATCCTCGCGCAGCTGATTCAACTTCGGCTCGCCCACGGACTTGGTGCGCGCCGCTTGATCGATGAGCTGAGCGGCGCGGTCGAAATTCTGGGCATTGATCGCCGCGAGGATTTCCGCCGGTCCCAGCTCGGCGCGCACCTTGGCGATGCGCTCGTCGAACGCCGGCAGCCGCTTGTCCTCGGGATCGATGCTGCGGACAGTTTCGAGCGCCTGGAGCGCAGCGTCGAACTGGCGTTCATCGAGCGCCGATTGCACGCGCGCGAGCAGAACCTCCGCCAGACGTTGCAGCCCCTGCCGCGCTTCCCCGCTCGAGGGATCGAGCACCAAGGCGCTGCGATACAGCGAAAGTGCGCTGCCCTCCGGGGGTTCGATGAAGTGCCGGTCGCGCATCGCGGCTTGCGCCTGGCCGATGAGCGCGTCCACTTGATCCTCCGATTGAGACGCGGCCGGTGCCGCGGAAGGGGCAGCTGCGGTGGGGGCCGCCGACGCGGCGGACTGCGGCTTCACGGGGCTCTGGTCTCCCCCGCCGTGCCGAGATAGGACCAGGGCGACGGCGATCGCGGCGGCGACTCCGACGGCTCCCACGATCGCCATCCTCGGGATGCCCTTGCCCCCGCCCGCGCGCCCGGGGGGCGCCGATTGCTCGCCCAATAGAGCGAGGCGCGCGTTGACCTCCTCGTAGGCGCTTCCCAGGGCCCCGATCAGCCGGCTCTGGTCTACGGGCACCGGAACGAACGCCACGATCTGGCCATGCTGAATCGCGGAGGCCCATGCCGAATCGTCGTCGTCCAGCACCAGCATGGCGAAGCGAGCGGAATGGGACTGAATCCTGGATAGCTCGGCCGCCTTCTCCGCGCATCCGCGCGCATCCCAGAGAACCACCGCCGGCGCATCCGACGGCACGTTGCTCATCAGTTCACCGACGGAATCCAGCTGCCGAAAATTGAGCTTGGCGGGTAGATGCGCGCCGATTTGGGGCCATAGATCCACGTCCCCGGTGACCAGGAAGGCGGCGAGCTTCGCTCTCTTCGGCGCGGCGGACCGCGCTGAATTGGCCACTCCCGCGGCCGCCTCTTGCATTGAGGCAGATTTGCTCATTCGGTACGCTCTTTGCCGGACTTCGCGGGCGCAATCATTTCCAGGGCCTCGAGAAATCGCTGCGCGGTCGGAAAGCGCTCATCCGGATTCTTTGCAAGCAATTGCTGGATGAGCGGCTCGAACCGCGCCCGCGCCGGCGGCAGAGGCGGCACCGCGCCGTTTCGATGGCCGTCGAAGATATCGGACAAGGTATTGCCGATGAACGGCAGTCTCCCCGCCAACATCTCGTAGAAGATCACGCCCAGGCTGTACAGATCGCCGCGTTGATCCGGATCCTTTCCGCTGATCTGCTCCGGACATACGTAGTACGGCGTCCCTGTCATCAGATCGGAACGCGACAAATCGGTGCTCACGAGCTGCGCACGGGCCGACCCGAAGTCGATCAGCACCACGCGGTTGTCGGTCGTGAGCATGATATTGGAGGGCTTCAAGTCCCGGTGAATGATGCCGGCGGTATGCACCACTTGCAGCGCACCGCCGATCTGCCTCGCATAGTTGAGCGCATCGGACTCGCTCACCGGATTCTTCAGCCGCTCGCGCATGCTGCCGCAGGGAAAATACTCGAGCGCGAGGTACAGGTAATCCGGCGTGATGCCGAAGTCGATGACATCGGCGATCGAGCGATGATTCAGGCTGGACAGAATCTCGCATTCGCGTGCGAATCGCTGCCGGTTCTCCAGGGAAACGCCCGGGAGGTCACGGATGGTTTGAACCTTGAGCGCGACCATCTGCGCAAGATCGCTGTTCCGCGCGAGGTACACCGTGGCCGACGATGAATGGGCGATTTTCTTGAGCAGCCGATATCCGGCGACGTCGGGATAAGCGGCTGAGTCGGCAGTCGCGGACGCCGGCGGTTTGGAAGGGCCCTGCACCTCCGGCGCGCCGCCCGTCCCCAGGAGCGTCTGCAGCGAGTCGGCGAGCTCGGCCACGTCGACCGAATGGATCGGCCAGTAATCGACCGCACCCGCCCTCATGGCGCGTGCGGCAGATCGTTCATCCCCGTGCCGCGCGAACACGAGCACGGGTACCAGAGGAGCCCGCGCCTGCAGCCTCGAAACCGTCGCGAGCGGATCCGATCCTCCCTGCTTCATGAACTCGACGATAAGAAGGACGGCGCGGTAGGAACGCAACTGCTCGGCGGATAGATTTTCCAGTCCGGAGATCGACAGCGCGTCGGCTTCGAGAGTCGGGACGGCGCGGCGTACCAGACCCGCCAGCCGCAGGCGCAACTCGAGATCGTCGTGCACGACCAGACACAGGTGCGTTGCGCGGACCGGCGCCGATTTGAGGTTCGAGTCTTGCTTGGCCGCAACGTTCGCGACCGCGATATTTGCCGCCGGGGTCATGGATCTTGCGCCTTGAAAATCTCGCCGTGCGGATCGACCGCAGGGACAAGCCCCCCAAGGTTTTACCGCGACATGCGTTAGGTTCGGGGATATGCGCCAAAGCTGGGCGGCTATGAATCACACTTCCTGCATTGCACCGCGGCAACGGGCGGCCGCAGCACCCGCGTTGGTCGGGATTTGTGAGCTATTTCGCAGGGCAGACGGGACGGCGGCGGATCGCCCTTTCAGCGCGCCGATTCACCCAGGTATCGGTCGAACCAGTCGAGATACCGGCGGATACGGTCCTTGATGTAGCTGGGCCGGGTCAGCAGATGGTATTGCCCGGGATAGACGATGAGCTCGGTGGCCACCCCCAAGGTTCGAAGGGCTTCGTACATCTGCTCTCCTCCCGCCACGGGAACGTTGAAGTCCTTATCGCCGCCCAGAAAAAGCGTCGGCGTCTTGATGCGCTCGGCGTGAAAAAACGGATACGAGACCTTGAGCCACCGATCGGTGGACACCCAAGGCGGACCGAGCTCGGCGTTGTATTGCATGACGTACTCGTCGCTCCCGTACATCGACAGCTGATTGCCGCTCCCCGCGCCCGCGATCGCCGCCTTGAAGCGGGGGTCGGAGGCGATGAGGTAGTCCGTGAGAATGCCGCCGTAGCTCCACCCGCCCGCCCCCAACCGATGCGGGTCGGCGATTTTCTCGCGAACCGCGAAGTCGACGGCACCGAGCAGATCCGCCACTTCCTTGTGGCCCCAGTCGGCGACGATGGCGCTCGCGAACGCGGCGCCGCGTCCGCTGCTGCCGCGATAATTGACGGCGAGAACGACGTACCCGTGAGCGGCGAACCATTGCCGCTCGAGTTGCAGCGGATAGGTGTCGACCGGCAGTCCATGGGAGTCTTGTCCGTTGGGTCCGCCGTGAATCCAGAGGATGGTCGGATACAGCCGGCCGGCATGATACTCCGCGGGCTTGACCATCATTCCATGGATGATCGTGCCGTCGCGGCTCGGAAAGGAAATATCCTCGACCGGGCCGAGCGAGAGCTGCGCCACGACGGCATCGTTGTGCGAGGTCAGCTTGCGCAATGCGCCGTTCTCGAGCGCGTAGACCTCAGGGACGGTGCTGTCGGTCGATGCGACCACGGCCACGCGACCTCCGCCGGAGCAAAGACTGCTCGCCGACAGCTTAGCGCCGACCAGCCGATCCATTTGTCCCGAATCCAGCCGCACGATGGCGGGAACTTCGGACCCATCGTCCTCCAGGATGAGGTCGACGCTATCGCCGTCCGCCGATACTGCCGGGTGCGCTACCGCGCGATCCAGCCGATCCGTGAGCGATCTCGTCTTGCCGTCGGCCACGTTAATCACGTTCAGCCGATCCTGAATGTAGGCGTTGAGCCGCGGCTCCAGACCCGAGGTATAGACAATCCGCATGCCATCCGGCGTCCACTCGAGCGCGGGCTTGTTCGGGGCGAAGAACTCCGCGACTTTGCGCGGCGTTCCTCCCGCTCCCACCCCGACGACGTACAGTTCGAGCTTCCCGGTCCGGTCCGGATCCGAATCGCGCGTGCTGAAGAACGCGATGGTCTTGCCGTCCGGCGACCAGGCCGGCAAGGTGTCGTCGAACTGCTTCTCCGTGGTGAGCGGCGTCACCTCCCGGGTCGACACGTCCACGAGATCGAGCTGCTTGCGGTTCTTGGCCCTGAGGTAGCCGGTGATATCTTCCTTGAAGCGCAGCCGATCGATCACGACGGGCGGCGGCGTCTTCGCGCTGCCCTCGTCCGCCGACATGGAGATCACCAGCGACCGGGCATCCGGCGACCAAGCGTAGTCCGCGATGTCGCCGCCGACGGCGGTAACGGCTTGCGGCTCCCCGCCGCGCAGGTCCAGTAGATAGATCTGGGGCTTGGTATCGCCCGCGCGGGCAGCGACGAAGGAGACATATCGGCCGTCGGGACTGAATTTGGGGTTCGAGGCTGATTCTTGCGGCTGGGTCAGCCGTAGGTCGTGTTTACCCTCGAAGTCGACCATCCAAACGGCGGCCTTGCGCTCATCGGAGGCCGAATCGGACTGCTCGACGGTATAGGCGATCTCGCGTCCGTCGCGCGAGCACACCACGTCATCGACCGCGGCCAAACGGTCGAAATCCTCGACCTCGAGCGCGCGCTTGGGCGCCGCCACCGCACACACTGCGCACAAAATGAGACCGGCTGCGCCGGCGATGAGGCGAATCGGCCGGCCAAAGCGGGAAGGACGTGGGTTCATCGGACGTTGCTCGCTTGTTTTTCTGCGCGTTAGGATATCACCCGGCCTGGGCGGCCGTGATCGGGCGCTCGACGCCTTGGACAAACACACGCGAGTACCGGAAACTTGGCACCTCGACACATTTCACCGTGCTGGTCCTGCTTCAGCAGTACGTATCCGAGTGGATGATCCCCTGACCCGCGCGGCATCGCCGGCAGGCGGTACCGAACCGCCGCCGGCCGATGTCGTCGAGAAACTGGAGCGCCGGCTTCGCCGGGAAACCCGCGGCGAGGCGCTCTTCGACAGGGCCGATCGCGGGCGTTACGCGACCGATGCGTCGATCTATCAGATCATGCCGGCCGGCGTCTTCATCCCATCCGACGACGCCGACCTCGGCACGGCGCTCGACATCGCGCGCGATCTGAGCATAGCTGTGGTGCCGCGCGGCGGCGGCACGAGCCAGTGCGGCCAGACGGTCGGCGCCGGACTGGTGATCGACAACAGCAAACACCTCCGGCACGTGCTCGACATCGACGCGGCGAATCGGATCGCGGTGGTCGAGCCGGGGCTGGTCCTCGATCATCTGAATGCACGCCTGGCTCCGCACGGCCTGTGGTTTCCGGTCGACGTATCGACCGGCGCGCAGGCGACCCTGGGCGGCATGGCGGGAAACAATTCCTGTGGGTCGCGCTCCATCGCCTACGGCAACATGGTGCACAACGTGCTCGGCGTCGGCACCTGGCTCGCGGACGGCACCCGGGCGGACTTCGGGCCGCTCGACACACTCACCGGCCGCGCGGCGGCGCTGGCGAACTTCGTGCGCGAACTGGCGGCCCGCCATCGCCGCGAGATCGTCGAGCGCTGGCCCAAGATCATGCGCCGCGTCGGCGGCTATAATCTCGACATCTTCGACAATCAGAGCGAGCGTCCCTATGGCGCCGACGGCAACGTCAATCTCGCTCACCTGTTGATCGGCTCCGAAGGCAGCCTGGCTTACACCCGGACGCTCACCTTGAAACTCGCGCCGCGGCCGCCGCATCGGGTCCTGGGCGTCGTCAATTTCCCGAGCTTTCGCGCCTCGATGGAGAGCGCGCAGCATCTGGTGAAACTCGCACCCTCGGCCGTCGAGCTGGTCGACCGGATCCTGATCGATCTCGGGCTCGCCAATCCGAGCTATCGGCCGCTCCTCGAGGCGGGCCTGATCGGGAGGCCGGCCGCCGTTTTGCTGGTCGAGTTCAGCGGCGAGAATCTCGCCGGGCTCGAGTCGAAGTTGACCGCCCTCGTCTCTCTTATGGGCGATCTCGGATTCCCAGGCAGCGTCGTCAGCCTGACCGATCCGGCGGCTCAGAAGGGCCTCTGGGAGGTACGAAAAGCCGGTCTCAATATCATGATGAGCCTCAAGGGCGACGGCAAACCGGTGAGCTTCATCGAGGATTGCGCGGTTCCACTCGAGCATCTGGCCGAATACACCGACGCACTCACGGAGATCTTCGCGCGGCACGGCACGCATGGAACCTGGTACGCGCACGCTTCGGTGGGGACGCTGCACGTGCGGCCGATCCTGGACATGCGCCGGGACGGACTCGAGGGAGGCGCGAGCCGGATGCGCGCCATCGCCGAGGAGGCTGCGGCGCTGGTAAGAAAATTCCGCGGAGCCTACAGCGGCGAGCACGGCGACGGGATCTGCCGCGGCGAATGGATTCGATGGCAATTCGGCGATTCGCTGAACGAGGCGTTTCGAGACATCAAGCGCGAGCTCGACCCCCGGGGACTCTTCAATCCGGGCAAGATCGTCGATCCGCCGAGGATGGACGATACCGCTCTATTTCGATTCGCCCCGCCTTCGGCGAGAAATCCCTACCGGACCATCGCGCTCGAACCGGTGCTCGATTGGTCGGCATGGGACGTGCAGAACGACGCGCTCACCGAGGAGATCACCGCCCCGGGGTCGGGCGGGGATGCGACCCGCGGCTTCGCGAAGGCCGTCGAGATGTGCAACAACAACGGGCACTGCCGCCAATTCGATGCCGGCACGATGTGCCCGAGCTACCGGGTCACGCGCGACGAGCGGCATCTCACGCGCGGGCGCGCCAATACTCTGCGTTTGGCGCTGTCGGGACAGCTCGGTCCGGACGCGCTTGCCGGGGATGCCCTGCGCGAGACCATGGAGCTCTGCGTAAGCTGCAAAGGATGCAAGCGCGAGTGTCCCACCGGCGTCGACATGGCCAGGATGAAAATCGAATTTCTGGCGCACTACAAGGCGCGCCGCGGCTATTCGCTCAGGGACCGGCTCATCGCGAAGCTGCCCGACTACTCAGCCGCGGCGAGCCGCTTCGCGTGGCTTTCGAACCTTCGCGAGACAGTGCCCGGCGCGCGCCGGGTCAGCGAGCGGCTGCTGGGATTCTCCGCCAAGCGATCGCTGCCGCACTGGCGCGCCGATACTTTCTGGCGCGATCCCGGCGAGGAAGGCTGGGCGAGCCGCGAGGCCGTGCTCGAGGCAGGCTCCTCGGGGAAAAAGGCCGCGGTGCTGTTCGTCGACACCTTCAACGGCACATTCGAGCGTGAGAACGCCATCGCCGCGGGTCGGGTGCTGCGCGCCGCCGGCTATTTGGTCCACACGCTCCCCAGGCGGGGGACCGACGGCGCCGGACACCATTGCTGCGGCCGAACCTACCTGAGCGTCGGCATGGTCGACGGAGCCCGCATCAAGGCCCGCCGGTTGATCCAGGCACTCGAGGAATTCGCCCGCTGCGGCATCGCCATCGTCGGCTTGGAGCCTTCTTGCCTGTTGACCTTGCGCGACGAGACGCTGGCCATGGGACTTGGCGAGAGCGCGCGGCTCGTCGCCTCGCAAGCGATGCTCTTCGAGGAGTTCGTCGCGCGCGAGATCCGCGCGGGACGATTCTCGGTGCGTTTCAGACGCGCGGATCGCCCGGTGCTCGTGCACGGCCACTGCCATCAGAAGGCGTTCGCCGCGGTGGCTCCGATGCTCGAGGTACTCGAGCTCATCCCGAGCTGCAATGCGCGTCTCATCGAAAGCTCCTGCTGCGGCATGGCGGGCAGCTTCGGCTACGAGGCTGCGCATCACGAGGTATCGATGCAAATGGCGGAGCTGACGCTGTTGCCCGCCGTGCGCGCCGTACCCGACGCCATCGTCGTCGCCGACGGTACCAGCTGCCGCCATCAGATCGCGCACGGAGCGCAGCGGGTCGCCGTGCATGCGGCACGGCTGCTCGATCAGCTGATCGATTAGGGTTCTGTCAAGCCACCGCACCGGTAGTCGCGGTGGATTTTCTGAGCGCCTCGATAACCGCGGGGATGGCGCGTTCGTTGAGCGGCGCCATGAGGTGAGCGCCGCTCACGCCGGGGATCTCCGCGTACTCCTTGAGCAAATCCACGCACAGCGCGCGCCCTTCGGCCTGCGGATCCGCAGCCTTCTCGAGCCGCTCGATCATCCACTCTGGAATGATCGAGCCGAACAGGTGCTCCTTGATCCATCGCGCCGACTTGGCCGAAGACAGCGGCGCGACCCCGATGATCAAATGCACCCGTCCGCCGGCGCCGCTCTCACGCAGCCGCTCGACATAGCGCCGCAGGATCGGAGCATCCATGCAGAACTGAGTCTGTGCGAACTGCGCGCCCGCGTCGATCTTCTTGGTCAATCCGGTGGGCAGCCACCCGGGCGGAGGATCCACCGGTGCGTCGGCGACGCCGACGAAGAAGGCGGCCGACCCGCCCACTTCGCGGCCGTACGGGAGTTGCCCGCGATCCCGAATCGAGACCGCCGTCGCGGCGAGCGACGCCGTATCGAGATCGAACACCGGCTTCGCGTCCGGCTGGTCACCGGTGCGGGGATCGTCTCCCTTGAGCAGCAACAGATTGGTGATGCCCAGCGCGGCCGCACCCAATAGCTGGCTCTGCAGGGCGATGCGATTACGATCCCGGCAGGTCAACTGCAGGATGGGCTCGATTCCCTCCTGCAACAGTGCACTCGCGGCGACGGTCGAGTCCAGGTGCGCCCGGGCTCCCGCCCCGTCGGTCACGTTGACCGCGTCAGCCAGCCCTTTGAGCGGCCGAGCCTTCGCCAGCAGCTCGGCGAGATTGCTCGACGCGGGCGGCGTGATCTCGGCGGTCAGCGCAAATCGCCCTGCCGCCAACAGGCTCTGCAGGCGGCTTCGCCCCGGTGAAGCGCCGCTCGGACTGCCACGCTCGGCAGATGGAGTCGGTAAGATCATGCCTCGTTCTCGATTCCGTGCAGGCCGGGATTCCATTTGCTAATGTCTTGCCGGCTCCAGGTGTGGAGCGGATCGCCAAACCAAGGGAATATCATGGGGTTGAACACGTTCTTCGGAAGCCTATGCGCAATCGCCCTGCTCTGTCCGTGCGTCACCTCGCAGGCGGCGGACGACGGAACGGGTCTGTTGCGCCAGCCGGCGGTCTCGAAAGACCACCTGGCGTTCGTCTACGGAGGCGATATCTGGGTCAGCGATCGAGACGGCAGCCACCCCGTACAACTTACCTCGAATCCCGCCACCGAGTTCGCCCCGCACTTCTCTCCCGATGGCCAGTGGATCGCGTTCTCGGCCAATTATGACAACAACGCCGACGTCTACGTCATTCCCGTGCAAGGCGGTCAAGCCCGCCGCCTGACCTGGCACCCTGCCCCGGACATCGTGACCGGATGGAGTCCGGACGGCAAGCGCGTGCTGTTCGTATCCAATCGCGAAGTGGCCAACAGCCGCAGCGGTCAATTCTATGAAGTATCCCTGGACGGCGGCTACGTGCGGAAAGTCATGAAAGCCGTCGGCGTAGAGGGCGCATGGTCCTTGGACGGCAAACGGCTGGCTTATCGGCCGTACATCACGGCTTATACGGGTGCGAGCGGGTGGCGCCAGCACCGCGGCGGCGACACTCCGCCGATCTGGATCATCGATCCCGCGGCCAAAACCCTCGAGAAGATTCCGCACGTCAACGCCTCCGACTTCAATCCTCTTTGGGTCGGCGGCAACATCGCCTTCATCTCCGACCGAAACGAAGGCTCGGCGAATCTTTTCCTCTACGACTCCGCCACCCGCGAGGTGCGGCAGCTCACGCATGAATCACCCTGGGACGTGCGCAGCGCCGCCGCCTACGGCGACACCCTGGTGTATGAGGTCGGCGGCCGGCTCAAGTCGCTGGACCTCGGTACGGGCCAAGGCCGCTCCATTCCGATCCGCCTGTCCGTGCAGTCGAATCAGGCCCGGCCCCGGTGGAAGGACGCCGGCAAAAACATCACCTCCGCGTGGCTCTCGCCCACCGGCAAGCGCGTGCTCATCACCGCGCGCGGCGACGTGTTCAGCGTCCCGGTGAAGGACGGATCGGTGCGAAACCTGACCGCGACGTCCGGGGTGCGCGAGGCCGATGCGCTGTGGAGCAAGGACGGTCAGCGAGTCGCTTACTTGAGCGATGAAGGCGGCGCCCAGGCTCTCTTCATCCGCGACGCCGTCGGGCTCGAGAAGCCCATCCGGCACTCGCTCGGAACCATGGGATATTTCAAGCTCCTCGGCTGGTCGCCGGACGATCGGCGCATCGTCTTTCAGGACAATCATCTGCGGCTTTACGCTATCGATCTTCAAAGCGAGGCGGTGGCGCTGATCGACACCAGCCCACGGCGCGATGAGTTCAACCCTGCCTTTTCTCCCGATGGCCAATGGGTTGCCTACACGATCGAGGACGCGAACTACTTCACCAGAGTGCGATTGCATCACTTTCCGGACGCACAGTCCGCCGACCTGGCCGATCGCTTCATCCAGACCGACAACCCGGTGTTCGGGGGCGCGGGGCTGCTTTACTTCACGGCGTCGATCGACGCCGGCCCGAGCCGCGCGAGCCTGGACATGTCGACTCAGGAACGCCCGCTGCGCAAGGGCATTTTTGCGGCCATACTCGCCGCCGACGGCAAGTCGCCGCTCGCGCCGAAAACGGGCGACGAGGAGCCCAAGAGCGGCAAAGGCAAGGACGGCAAGGCCAAAGACAAGGACAAGGAGGACGATCACAGCGCAAATAAAGGAGCCGGAGCAGACACGGGCGGGGATAACGACAAAAAAGACGACGACAGTCAGGACGGCAAGCACGTCGGCAAAGACGCCAAGGAAGACAAGCCGCCCAAACCGACCCGGATCGACCTGAAGGGACTGGCGGACCGCTTCGTGCCCATTCCGGTGGCCGAGCGGAACTATGACGACCTGATCGTCGCCTCCGACGGCGCGCTCTACTATCTCGCACGCCGGCAACCGGGGGCGACGATGGAGCCTCCCGGTCCGGGTGCCGATGCCGACGGCGAGCTGTACCGCTACAGCTTCGAGGATCGCGCCGAGAAGTCCGTGAGGGCGCACCTTCTCGATGTGTCGGCAAGCTCGGACCGCAAGAAACTTCTGCTCGGCTTGGCGGAGGGGAAACTGGAAGTCGCGGACGCCAACGAGAAAATGGAAACGAAGCCGGTCGATCTCAGCGGCTTGCGGATGTACGTCGATCCGCGCCAGGAATGGCACCAGATCTTCGAGGAGACCTGGCGCATGGAGCAGCAATACTTCTACGACCCGAACATGCATGGCCTCGACTGGAAGGCCGTGCGGGCGCGCTACGAGCCGCTGCTCGAGTACGTGCAGCGCCGCGAGGACCTGAACGAATTGCTGGTCGAGATGATCGGCGAGTTGCAGGTGGGCCATAACCGCATCAGCGGCGGCGATGTCGACAGCGAAAGACCCGCGGACGTGGGTCTCCTCGGCGCGGACTTCAAGGTAGAGAACCATCAATACCGGATCGCCCGAATCTATCGGGGGGACCGGTGGAATCCGTTCCTGGTCGGTCCGCTCGCGGCCGCCGGCGTCGACGCCGCCGAAGGAGACGCGATTCTTGCCGTCAACGGCCGCGCATTGGACGGCTCGGTCAACCTCTTTTCGCTGCTCGCCGGCACCGTGAACAAGCAAGTATCCCTGACGTTGAGCCGGGACGGCACCCCCAACAAGGCGCGCACCGTGGTGGTGATTCCGATCGCGAGCGAGACAGGGCTCCGCCAGTGGGAGTGGGTGCAGCACAATCGCGACTACGTCGACCGGCAGAGCGCGGGCCGGGTGGCCTACGTGTATCTGCCGGATACCGCGGACGGCGGATTTACCTTCTTCAACCGCATGTTCTTCGCCGAGAGCGACAAGGACGCCCTGATCGTCGACGACCGGCGCAACAGCGGCGGCCAAGCCGCCAATTACGTGCTCGAGACGCTGAATCGCAAGTACCTTTCCAGCTGGAAGGATCGCGACGGCTTGATCTTCAACACGCCGGCAGCCGCGATCTACGGTCCTAAGGTCATGCTCATCGATCAGGATGCGGGTTCCGGGGGCGATTATTTTCCCTACGGTTTCCGGTATCTCGGCCTCGGCAAGTTGATCGGGTCACGCACCTGGGGCGGCCTCATCGGCATCTCCGCGAACCCGCCTCTGATCGACGGCGGGCGGCTCACCGTACCGTTCTTCCGCATGTTCACTCCCGAAGGTCAATGGCGCGTCGAGAACGAGGGCGTGGCGCCGGACATGGACGTGCCCCTCGATCCGATCGCGGTCAACGAGGACCGCGACCCGCAACTCGACGCCGCCATCGCCGAAGTGCTCGAGGAGCTGAAATCGGCGAAGCCGATTCCGCTCAAGAGTGCTCCGCCGATGCCCACGCAGGTCGGCAAGTGATCCGGAGGAGAATTAGCTCCCCCGAAGGGAGCCGTCGACGGTCCAAGTCACCGTTCGAGTCCGAACGCTGCGGTCAGATCATGGAACGACGGACAGGCTCGCCTGCACCTGCCGCCGAAATTCGAGCGGATCGGAGATCATTCGGAACGACTCCTTGGTGCCTCCCACGCCGGACACCGTGATCGTTCCATAGCCGAGGACGCGGCCCAGTACGCTCTGGTCGACCCCGATTCCCTCCACCTTCTGCAGCAGCAGCTCCAGAGAGTGCCTGCGGACCAGGCCCACCTTGACCAAGACGCGCTTGTTGGTGATCGCGAACTCGGAGCTCGCCGATCTGATCCACGGGGGAATGAACAGCACCACACCGATGGCCGCGACGACGGCCGCGGCGATCCAGCCGCCGCCGGCGAGACCCACGAGAACGGCGACCAGGAAAACGCAATCGGGCAGGAAATAGACGATGCGGTGGAGCCTTGCCCGGTAAGTGATTTCCTCATTCGGCAAGAGATTGCGTTCCACGTAACTCATCGATCCTCCCTGCGTACAGTTTCGATCCGCGATGGCTGGGTGTATAAGGCGATTAGATTACCCCGAACGCGCCCTTTCGCGGCAATCGGCATCCGACAATCGGCAGAGCAGGAACGGCATGGCAAAGCGAATCGATCTTCCAAAGGTACCCACGGTTGCCGGCTCGGGCTACCCCGCCCCCTTCGACCGCCCATGCGCCGGCTGAATCTCGATGCGCCGGCCTAAAGCCGATCTGTTCTTGCCGTCGAGCGCGAAGCGAGCCGCGCGCGGTGCTCTTCCGACCGGCGAAGACAATCCGGCGCTTCAGGCCATTTGGGATGTGGTCTGCCGGATTCCCCAGGGCCAGGTCTCAACCTACGGAGCCGTAGCGCGAGCTGCCGGACTGCCGGGCCGCGCACGTCAGGCCGGGTTTGCATTGAGAGTGGCCCCGGATGGGATGCATCTTCCCTGGCACCGGGTGGTCGGCGCCGGCGGCCGAATCGTCTTCCCCAGGACCTCACGCCACTTCCGGGAGCAGGCACGGCGGCTGCGCGCGGAAGGTGTCGCGGTCGCGCAGGGTCGCGTGGAGGCCTCCGCGGTCGTCGATCCGGCCGAGTGGTAATCCCGCCTCAAACCCTCCCGGACGGCCTGCGCCGATTCAGAAACGAGTCGATTCGTTCGCACGCGTCGCCTTCCATGAGATTGCGCGCCATGATCTCGCCGGCATAGGCGTACGCGTCCGCCAACGGCATGGATTGCTGCCGGTAGAACATCGCCTTGCCGTGGCGAATCGCGGCCGGGCTCTTGGCTGCGATTTCGGCGGCCTTGCGAGCGATCGCAGCGTCCAGCTCGGCGGCGGGAACCACTTCGTTGATGAGACCCCAATCGAGCGCAGTCGCCGCATCGATGAATTTCCCCGTCACCAGCATGTCGAACGCCCGCTTCGTCGAGACATTGCGGGACAGGGCGACAGCCGGCGTCGAGCAAAACAATCCGACGTTGATGCCGGAAACCGCGAAGCGCGCCTCCTCCGAGGCGATCGCCAGATCGCAGCTTCCCACCAGCTGACAGCCGGCTGCAGTCGCGATTCCCTGTACGCGGGCGATTACCGGGACAGGGAGCGAGCGGATGCTTTGCATGACCCGGCTGCAGCGTTCGAACAATGATCGGTAATACTCGAGGGTCGGCGTACGGCGCATCTCCTCGAGGTCATGTCCCGCGCAGAACGCCCGGCCCGCCCCGGCGAGGATCACGCAGCGCAGGGCAGTCTCGCCCGACAGTTCGTCCAGGGCGGCCTGCAAGGCGTCCAGCACCGACTCGGACAAGGCGTTCAGCTGCTGCGGCCGGTCGAGTTGCAGAGTGGCGATTCCGTCGCGGAACTCGGTGCCGAGCACCGAGGGCGGATGGCATGTCACGCTCATGATCCCTGACTCCTTCTACCTCCTACGAGGCAGCACCTGAGTCCGCAGCCAGTTGCGGATCTCGAGAAGACGCAGCGTCTCGCTCTGCACCGCGGGACCCAGCGCGTGTTTCCAGAGCAATGTCGTATCCGACGGGTTTGCCTGCAGGGTACGAAGCTCGGCGGCGAATGCATCGAGCGCCGGACTGTCGCGGAACATGCCTTCGGAGACGAGGGTGTCTCCGTAACGCTCGGTCGTGGCGGCTACATCCGCATAATCATATTCAGGATGATACTGCACGCCCCAGAAAGTACCACGCCCGAAGGTGAACGCCGTCGCCTGCACCCCAAATTCGTTCCGGGCCAGAATCGCGGCACCGCCCGGCAGCACGGCGATCGAGTCGCGGTGAACCGCCGGCGCCTCGAACACGGCCGGCTTGCCGGCGAACAGAGGGTGTTCGCGGCCGGCATCGGTGAGCAGAATGCGCCGGGCGAACCCGAACTCGCGGCCCTGCGGATTGGCATGGACTTCCCCGCCGGCGGCGGTGACCGCGACCTGGAGTCCCCAGCAGCTTCCAAAGAACGGTATCCCGGCGGCAAACACGGCCTTGGCGAGATCGATCTGACGCGTCACCGGCGGACCGCCGTTGTAAATATTGAGCGCCGACCCGGTCATGGTGACGCCATCATAATCGCCGAGGTCCACGCCCGCCGGAAACTCGACGGTGCCGTCCGCTGCGAGCACGATATCGATCCGGAGCGATGCGTCCAAGCGATGCAATACTCGCGAATAGCCGACGCCGGAATCGTATCCGAGGGCCGCCTCTTGGCGCGCGCGGACCTCCGCAACATTGCCGTCGATGACCAGGATGCGCGCGGCAGTCACGTGGCGCTGACCACGGCCCCGATGCGCCCGTCCACCGCGGCGCGGAAGATGTGTTCCAATTGCGCCGCATCGATCGGTATTGGATTGCCGCCCGCCGATGGATCGAGCGACGCCTCTCTGCCGATGACCGCCGCATTGTCCGTGTCGACGCCGATCTCGGCCAGCGAATGAGGTATCCCGAGCTCGCGGCGCATTTGCAGCACCCACGTAAAGAAACCGTCGAAGCCGCGTTCGGGTAGATTCAATACCCGGGAGATGACTTCCGCCCTCTCGGCGATGGCATGGCGGTTATAGGTCATGACGTAGGGAAGAAGGACGGCATTCGTCAGGCCGTGATGCGTGTTGAACCACGAACCCACGGGGTGCGCGATGGCATGCACGCCGCCCAGACCCTTCTGAAACGCCGTTGCGCCCATGGACGCGGCAGCCAGCATTTGCGCGCGCGCCTCGATGTCCTTGCCATCGGCACAGGCACGCGGCAGATAACGGTGGATGAGCCGCATGCCCTCGAGAGCAACGCCATCCGCCAGGGGATGAAAGCCGGGCGCACAGAATGCCTCGAAGCAGTGGACGAAGGCGTCGATGCCGGTGGCCGCCGTCACTGCGCGCGGCAATCCAACGGTCAGCTCGGCGTCCAAAATGACGATGCGCGGCATCATCTGCGGATGAAAGATGATCTTTTTTTGATGGGTTTCCTCGTTGAGAATGACGCTTGCCCGGCCCACCTCGGAGCCCGTGCCCGCGGTCGTAGGCACGGCGACCACCGGCGCTATCCCGGCGGGAATCGCCCGAGTCCACCAATCGCCGATGTCTTCGAAATCCCACAGCGGGCGGGTTTGTCCCGACATGAACGCCACGGCCTTGCCTGCGTCGAGCGCCGATCCGCCGCCGAACGCGACGACGCCGTCGTGACCGCCGCCGCGGTAAGCGCGAAGGCCGGCTTCGACGTGGCTGCTGGCCGGATTGCCCCTGACTGCACCGAACAGCGCCGAGTCCTTCAGAGACGCAACCGCACGCTCGATCATCGGGGTCTTGACCAAGCCTTCATCGGTGACGATCAGCGGCCGTTTCATCCCGGTTCGAGAGCAGGCTTCCGCTAACTCGGCGATGCGGCCCGGCCCGGCCCAAATCGTCGTCGGATAGTTCCAATTGCCGCGCAGAGTGTTGCTCATGTCGTTATCCTGAAATGATAGGACTTCGGCCGCGTCAACTGCTCGAAACCGACGCGCGACAAGGTGCAACCGCGCCCCGAATTTTTCACGCCGGTCCAGGCAAGCGCCGGATCGAGATAGTCGCACCGATTGAGGAAAACCGTACCCGTCTCGAGCTCATCCCCAAGGGTTTCGGCGCGCGCCTCGTCCGACGAGAAAATCGCGGCGGTCAGTCCGAACTCGCTGTCGTTCATCAGCTCCAGCGCCTCCTCGTCCGATTCCACGCTCATGATGCCGACCGCCGGCCCGAATGTCTCTTCGCGCATGATCGCCATCGAGTGGTCGACGCCGACGAGGACTTGCGGTGCGAGATAAGGTGTTCCGCGGGAGCTCGACGCAAACAATTTCTCGTCGATCAACTGCCGCGCGCCGCGCGCCACAGCCTCCCGCACCTGCGAACGGACGGCATCGGCCGCGGCGGTGCGAACCACGGGCCCAAGGGTCGTTTGCGGATCGATCGGCGACCCCAGGCGGTACTTCCGGGCAAGATCGACCACGCCATCGACGAATTCTCGATAACGCGACGCCGCCACGTAGATGCGCTTGATGCCGCAGCAGGATTGGCCGGAATTGAAGAACGCCCCATCCGTCAAAGTCTCGATCGCATGCGCCAGGTTGGCATCGGCCCGCACATAGGCGGGGTCCTTGCCGCCCAGTTCGAGACCCGCCGTCGCAAAACCCGCGGCCGTCGCCGCGACCACGGCACGTCCGCCGGGCACTGAACCGGTGAAACAGACGCTGCCTATCCGCGAATCGCCCATCAGCCGCGCCGTGTCAGCATGCGACAAATGCAAGTATTGAAACACGCCGCCCGGAACGCCCGCGCTCGCGAAGGCTTCGAGGAAGCGCTCCGCGCACAAGGGCGTTTGGTGCGAATGTTTGAGCACCACCGTGTTGCCGGCGATCAGCGCCGGTACGACGGCATTCACCGCCGTGAGATAAGGGTAATTCCAAGGCGCCACGACGACTATGACACCGAGCGGAACCCGCTTGATCTGCCGCTTGAAGCCGGCTTTTTCGCCGGGCTGAATCGCCGCGAGCGCCTGGGGCGCTGTGCTCAGCATATACCGTGCGCGCTCTTCGAAGCCGCGCACTTCGCCAGGCGCGAAGCGGATGGGTCGCCCCATCTGCCAAGTAATCTCGGCGGCGATGTCATTCGTCTTGGCGACGAAGGCATCGACCGCTTTCGTCACCATCTCACAGCGCGCGACAAGCGGCAAAGCCGCCCACGGAGCCTGGGCAAGTCGCGCCGAATCGAGCGCTCGATTGATGCCGGCGGCTGTTTCCAAGGGGCGCTCGACGTAGATCCGGCCGTCCACCGGGCTGATGGTCTTGATTGTCTCGGTCATGCAGGTACTCAGATGATGATGCCGTCGGCGCCGAAAACGCAAGACCTGCGACCCCACCCGATTGACCTCGGGTGGGGCTGCCTTGGAGGGAATCTATCTCGAGGCGGTTACACCCAGCCTCGGCCTAGCGCCGCGCTTCCTGCTCGATCGACAGCTCATCGATCACCGGCCTGGCGCCCGCCGCCTTCCTGGCGGTGCTTAATGCGTCTTCCAGATCCCAGCTGCTGAACACGATCCCGCTCAGAACGACGACGCCTCCCTGGACCGACGTGTCGATGTGCCGGTCATCGAGATAGGGCTGGGCATGCAGCGCCGCCGACACCTGCTGCCGTAGTTGCACATCCTGCACACCCGCCCCCTGCGAGGGCGATGTTCCCGCCGGCCATCGATCGGGCGGTCACTCCCGGTGCCACGGTTTGCGCGTCGATTCGCGACGCGAAGCCTCCAAACCCGTAGATCACGGGGACGAGACTTGCACCAAGTATCCAATTCAATCGCGTGCGTTTGCTGGCATTCATCGTCTTAAGCCTCTTTCGTGAACATTGGCTCAGGTTGGACTCGAATGATGTCGCCCGCATTTCCTCGCCGGCGGCCTCTGTTACCGCGGAATCCATTGAGCGTTGCAGCTGTAACGCGCATTGCATGCGGTGACATCTTCGGGAACAGGGTCCTCAAGCTGCAGCGCCATCACTCCCGGCAAGAACCGCGCCAGGGTCAGGCCCGGCGATCAAAGCGATGACCCACACTGCGAAACCCCCGAGTGCGAGGCCACATCCCACCCATCCAGTTGAAGTCCAGCCGAAACCAGCGGCAATTGCCAAGCCGCCAAGCCAAGGTCCCAGTGCGTTCGCAGCATTGAAAGCAGAGTGGTTGAGTGCCGCTGCGAGGCTTTGACCATCGCCGGCAACATCCATGAGTCGCGTCTGAAGAACCGTTGCCAATGCCGCGCAGAAGCCGATAGCCATCACATCCAACGTCACAGTGCCCAAGCGCGGCGCGGCGACCGGGTAAAGTGCCAGCGCCACGGCCGAGCCCAGCAACAGCAAGCCGGCCGTTCTCATCACCGCGCGGTCGGCAAAGAAGGGAACGATGATGTTCCCGGCAGTCATGCCAAAACCGAACGCGGCAAACACCATCGGCACAATACCCGCCGGTACAGCAGTCACTGCCGTTAAGGTGGAGGCAAGATAGGTATAGACCGCGAAAACACCGCCAAAACCGATCGCGCCGATGGCGAGGGTCAGCCAAACCTGACCGCGCTTCAGCGCGCTCAGTTCGCGCGAAGGGCTTGCTGCCTTGTCTTGGGGCACCTTCGGGACAAACATCGCCACCAAACCCGCGGTGGCCAGCGCCAACACCGCGACGATGCCGAAGCACCATCGCCAGCCGGCAATCTGTCCGAGCCAATTGGCGAGCGGTACGCCCACAATGGTTGCGACCGTCAAGCCGAGCAGGACGTGCCCGGCGGCGCGGGCGCGTTGATTCGCGGGTACGACTGAGGCTGCGACCAGCATTGCAATGCCAAAATAGGCGCCATGGGGCAGGCCGCTCAGAAACCGGAAGCCCATCATCCAATGATAGTTTGGGGCGATCGCGGACAGGCCGTTGGCAAGTGCGAAGAGTCCCATCAGCGCGATGAGAAGCCGCTTGCGCGGCAATCGTGCCGAAAGCACCGCTATCAACGGGGCCCCCACGACAACGCCGAGGGCGTAGGCGCTTATGACATGCCCCGCCACCGGCACACTGATCTGAAGATCGTGCGCCAAGTAAGGCAACAGACTCATGGTCGCAAATTCGGTGGTTCCAATCGCAAACCCTCCCAGCGCCAACACGAGATGAACGATGCCAGGCTTGGACATAGCTGTGGTGTGCACACACTCAGTTTCTATCCGCAGGGTTAAGTCGCGATTTCCGGAATCGACGCTCAGGTTTCAGTTGTAACTTCGGCGCCGCCATCGTCGCGCTCACCGCATATGGGTATGGCGGGTCGTGGACCGGTGCGGAGACTGGCGAACTCTCCGGGTCACGTTCACAATGCGATCTCACGTCGGCAATGCATTGGAAGTACCTGCGCGCACATGGTGGGCTCCGTTTGAAGACATATTTGTTCCCGAGCTCGATGCTCCGCGCGGCGCTATTTGGGTGGCTTTGCCTTGGCTGCTCGTTGAGGGCTGCCGCGCAGCCCTCTGCCGCCGTCGCTCCGGATTCTGCGCAAGCCGCGGACCCCACGAGCGCACAGACCGCAACACAGTCCGAAACCGCTCCGAAAGCGGCCGAGATGACGTTCAGGCGAAGCGAGGTTGTGGCGATGATCGCGAACAGCCGTAAGATCGTTACGCCGCGGGGGATTGAGGAACTGATTCCGGTGCAGATCAACGGTGTCCCGCAGTACCTCTCGATTCGAGGAAAGGATTTGCGTAATCCGATACTGCTATTCATTCACGGAGGACCTGCCTCGCCCGAAATGCCGGCGGATTACACGTTCCAAACTCCATGGGAGGACTACTTCACGGTGGTGGAATGGGACCAGCGGGGTACGGGCAAGACCTATGCGGCAAGCGACCCGGCGAAGATCGCGGATACGCTGACGATTCCTCAGATGACCTCGGATGCGATCGAGGTAGTGCGGTACCTACGCACCCGATTTCTAAAGCAGAAAATCTTCGTGATGGGGCACTCCTGGGGAACGGTTCTAGGAACCGCGGTGGCTCACGAGTATCCGGAGTGGCTGTATGCGTACATCGGGGTGGGTCAAGTAGTGAATATGAGGCGGAGCGAGGCCATCGGGTTCGAGTTCTCACTCAGCAGTGCCGGGGCCGACCACAACGAGCAGGCAGTGAAGGATCTGGAGTCGCTGGCGCCGTATCCCGGACCCGGGCCAATCACACTCAAGCGGGTTGCGAGCGAGCGTAAGTGGCTGGAGTATTACGGAGGGTTGACATGGAACCGGCGAGACTTCAAGTACGACGCGGACGCGTGGACGCTGAGCCCCGATTACTCGGAAGCGGAACTGGATGCGATCGGTGAAGGCAGCGAACTTTCGCTGAACCACCTGTTGCCGATGCTCGAGAACTACGACATCGATGACGAAACGAACTTCAGGTGCCCTATCGTGATCTTCGACGGACGGCACGATTATTCGGTGTCACATGAGCTGTCCGCGAAGTGGTTTGCGCGTGTGCACGCGCCGTACAAAAGGTTGGTGTGGTTCGAAGAATCGGCTCACATGATGTTCCAGGAGCAGCCGGGCCGATTCCTCGAGCATTTGCTGACCGACGTCCGGCCGTTTGCGGTACGCGTAGGGGATGCGGCCCCAGATGAGGAGGTCGAGACAGGAGGAAAAGCCAAGACGGCCGGCAGCACCACGTCGAAGTAAAGGGGGTATCGATCAGGTGCGCCCATCGCAACGCGCAGTTGCGATCCGGCGCACCTGCTCAAGCCGAGGGTGCCGGGAGTCGCGCCGGGGGTGAAACGCCGGCAACCGACGGCGGTGTCGGCACTTCGCTTGCTTCGACACCGTACTGCGAGCACGCACGCCGCGTCAGCTCCGCCGCGCGCAGGCTCGTGGTGGTCGTGTGATGCCCATCGTGCCTCCACCCGGGCGGCCCGACGAAGTAGCCGAGACGCGCTCGCCAGCCGAGACCCGGCCGCAGCAGATCGCGCGCGATCGCAACATATTCATGCAGGGCGATGCGAACCGGATTGAACGTTCCCAGGTTCTTGACGATACCGTAGCGCGGCGGCTCTTCGTTCTGCTCGGGCACGAACGTGCCGAACATCCGGTCCCAGAACATGAACACTCCGGCATAATTGGCGTCGAGGTAGCGCGGGTTGCTCGCATGGTGCACGCGATGATGCGACGGCGTGTTCAGCAGCCACTCGAACCAGCGTGGCATGCGGCCGATCGTCTCAGTGTGGATCCAGAATTGGTAGAGCAGATTCACCGTGAAGGCGAGCGCTACGATCCCGGGGCTGAAGCCGATCCAGGCGAGCGGCACGTTCATGAGGATGAGACCGCTGAACTGCGAGGTCCAGCTCTGGCGCAGATTCGTCGAGAGATTGAAATGCTGGCTTGAGTGATGAATGACGTGCGAGGCCCAGAACCAACGCGAGCGATGGCTCAATCGGTGCCACCAGTAATAGCGCAAATCCTCGAGAACGAAGCTGATGGCGAACGTCCAGGCATTGAAAGGCACGTCGAAGAGCCGATGCTTGTACGCCAGAAGCACGGCACTCATGAAGATCCAGCTGTATGTGCCCCAGAAGAAGATGCTGCCCACGCTCATCGCCACGTTCGCGAGCGTGTCCGGCAGATCATATTCCGCACGTGCCCGCGCGAAGGAGGCAAGCAGGAGCTCGAGTGGGATCAGCAGAAGGATGAGCGCCTGCGCGAGATCGACGGCGTGCTGGTATGGAGCCTCAGACACGGCGTATATCCTCCCGCGAGGACCCCTGTGCGCGGAGCAATAGCCCCTCGAGGCGCGAGTTCCAGGCGGCACGGGTCCTTGCGTCATCGAATCTGAGCTGCGCTCGCGGCCAGGCGAAATCCCTGAAGCGGATCTCGATGATCTCACCCATTGATCGCACCGAGGCGAGATCGCCCACCGCAAGGGGCCGGGCGTTCCAGCGCCGGCCGCCTCTGACTAGAAGGCCGAGGCCGCCCGGATCGAGATCGATGAGCGCACCACGCCCATCCGAGGCGAGCGTCGCGCGCCCGACCGCATCGGGAAACGATCGCCGGAAGAGCATCATCGCATCCTCGGGAGCGGCCACGGTCATCGTGTCGGGGCGGAGCCGTAACGCGAGGAGCGCGAGCAGCACGACGCCGAGCACCAGATTGATGACGATCGCGAGCGTCATATGTGTACTCTAAACGCTGCAAGGCACCCATGGCAATTCGCCGCCTATCCGGACATGCGAATGTATCTGCAAAAGCCCCTTTAGCCTACGCTAACCGGCAGCGGCCGCCGCCGTTGCCAGGTCATTGCGATTCCACCAGCCGCCGCCCAGCGCCTGAAACAACGTCACGGTATCGGTGAAACGGCTCGACAACGCGCGTACATAGGCGATGCGCGCCTGCTGATAGGCCTGTTGCGCAGTCAGCAACGTCACGTAGTTCACCGCACCCGCCTCATACTGGTGCTGGATCAGTTCGATGCCGGCGTTGGCAGAGCTGACTGCATCATTCTGCGCCTTGAGCGCCTGTGCATCGTTGTCGAGTGCTGTGAGCGTGTCCGCGACGTTTTGAAATGCGTTCAGCACCACCAGGCGGTATTGTGCGCTGGCCTGGTCATAGAGATCCACCGCCGCACGGCGCTTGGCCCGGAGGCTCCCGCCTTCGAAGATGGGCTGGGTCAAGCCGCCGGCAATGCTCCACACGCTCGAGCTCCCTTGGAGCAGGCTGCTCCACACCAGGCTCTCGTCACCGACTGAGCCGGTGAGCGTCAGCTGAGGCAGCATGTTGGCCGTGGCAACACCGATGGCCGCGCTGGCCTGATGTACCAGCGCCGCCTGCGCCTGGATGTCGGGGCGCTGTGCGACCAAGGCCGAGGGCAGGCTGACCGGGATCTCTGCAGGTAATTTCAGGTCCGACAGTTTCAGCGCGACATGCGCGGCATCGTGTGGAAACTGCCCGGTCAGTACCGCGAGTGCATGCTCGTAGCCGGCCATCTGCTGTTGCAGCCCGGGCAGCGTCGCACGCACCGAAGCCAGGTTCGACTGCTGCTGCAAGACATCCGCGCGCGTGCGTACACCCGACTCGTACTGGCGCCCGATCATGCGCAGCTGCTGCTCTTCGACGGCGATGATCTGGTGAGTGACCTCGATCTGCTCGCGCGTCGCGGCCAATCCGATGGCGCTGGTTGCGACGTTGGAGGTCAGCGTCAGGACGCTGGCCTCCAGTTGATAGGTCTGATTGTCCGCCTGCGCGCGCAGCCCTTCGAGCGTGCGGCGCTCGCCGCCGAACACGTCGAAGGTGTAGGAGACGTTGACATTGGCCTGATAGAGGCTGGTGACGAAACTCGGAAATCCCGGCGAAATCGAAGCGCCGCTGATCTTCGCGCGTTGCTGGTTCGCCGTGCCCTGCACTTGGGGCGCGAAAACGCCCTGTGCGGCGCGCGCATTCTCGCGCGCCGCACGCAGTGCCGCCTGCTGCGCGGAAATGTCAGGATAGTGCTTGAGAGCCTGCGCGATCAGCTCATTGAGCTCTTGGGATCCGAACAGCGTCCACCATTCCCCCGGCAGATCGCTGCCGAACGCAAAGCGCTGCGCCTCACCCCCACTGACGGCGATGGCCTCCGTCGCACTGGGCAGGGCGTCGGCCGTATAACCCTGCGTCTTCGGCGCTGCCGGCGCGTGATAGTTTGGACCCATCGCGCAGCCTGCCAGCCAGCCGCGGCCATCCGGCCAGGCAGGGTCCGCCCGGCACCGTGGGTGACCGGTTGTCGGCTGCACGGCGGGTGATGCCGCGCCGGCCGCAGACACCACAGGTCCGGGTTCCGGTGCGGCTGCTGTCCCTTCGGATGCGCTCTCGGCAGCGACACTCGTGCTGTTGATCCAGCGATGACCGAGTTTACGGCTGACCCAGCGCTCCAGATCGTCTATCCACGTGAATGTCGCCGGCACCATGACCAGCGTGAGGCCGGTCGATGTCACCAAGCCGCCGATGACCGCAATGGCCATCTGCGCCTGAAACGAGGCACTCGCCACCAGTGCCACCGGCAGCATCCCCGCGATCATCGCCACCGATGTCATGACGATCGGCCGCGCGCGCTTGTGTCCCGCCTCGAGCAAGGCTGTGAGGCGGTCCTTGCCGGCGCGCATCTCCTCGATCGCAAAGTCCACCAGCAAAATGGAATTCTTCGCCACGATGCCCATCAACATCAAAATGCCCAGCACCGTGGACAATGAGAATGGGCTATGCGTCACGACCAGTGCCAGCACCGCACCGCCAATGGAGAGCGGCAGCGCCGAAAGGATCGTGATCGGTTGGAACAGACGCACGAATAACAGCACCAGTACTGCGAACACCAGCATCACCCCGGCAATCATCGCCAACACGAAGCTCGCGAACAGCTCCTGCATGTACTGGGCGGTGCCGATTTCGACGATTTGCACGCCGGCAGGCAAATGCTTGTACACCGGCAGAGCCCGGATCTTGTCCAGTGCCGTACCGAGCTGCGCATTGTTCAAGTCGGCTTCGAGCGAGACGCGCCGGCTCTGGTTGTAACGGCGTATCTTCGACGGCCCCTGGCCGAAGCCCACGTCCGCGACCTCTTTGAGCGGCACGGTGGCGCCGCTGCTGGTGCGCACCGGCAGATTCTCGATCGTCGCCAGATTGGAGCGCGCGGATTCGATGAGGCTCACCCGAATCGGAATTTGCCGGTCCGGCAGCGAGAACTTGGCGTTGTTCTGCGGCAGATCGCCCATGGTCGCGAGACGCACCGTCTCAGAAATGCTTGCCACCGTAACGCCCAGCTGCGCCGCCTTGTCCAGCTTGGGCCGCACCTCCAATTCCGGCCGCGCCATGTCGCCATTGATGCGCGGATCGCGCAACTCTTTGAGCCCGCGCATCTGCTCGACGGCTTCGCGCGCGGTTTGCTCGACCAGCTGCGGATTGCTGCCGACCACATATAGCGTCAAATCACGGCCCTCGCCGTCCGACTGGCTCTGAAAGGTGATGCGTGCGTCCGGGATGCTGTGCAGCGCCTTGATCGCCTGCGTCTCCCACTGCTTCTGGGTCAGTTTGCGCTGTGACGGCGGCACCAGCTGAATGTAGAGATTGCCGGAGCGAACCTCACCGTCCTCGCTCTCACCGAGCGACTCCACCACATTGGCGACCTCGGGGTAGCGCTGCAGGATCTGCGCCGCCTGGGCCGAGGCTGCGGCTGTCTGCGACAGCAACACGCCCGGCGGCAGCTCGATCCGCAACGTAGAGGAGGCAAAATCCGCCTCGGGGGTGAAGGTCTTCGGGATCAGCGCCAGGCCTGCCACCGATACCACGAAGATCACCAATCCGGCCACCAAGGTCTTGAGCCGGTGCTGGACGGACCAACGCAGCGCGCGCAAATACCAGTCCATGATCTTGCCGTCGGCGCTGCGCAGCTCCGCATGCGGCTTGAGCGTGTACGCCGCAAGCAGCGGACTGATCAGGCGAGCCACCAGCAACGACATGAATACGGCCACCGCGACCGTGAATCCGAACTGGATGAAGAACTGGCCGACCAGGCCGCCCAGAAAACTGACCGGTAGAAATACGGCGATAATGGCGCCCGAGCACGCGACGACCGCAAGGCCGATCTCATCTGCCGCGTCCATCGCGGCGCGATACGCGCTCTTGCCCATCTTCATATGCCGCGTGATGTTCTCCACTTCGACGATCGCATCGTCCACCAGGACGCCGGTGATGAGCGACAGCGCGAGCAAGGTCATCTGATTGAGCGTGAAGCCGAACCATTGCATGAACGCGAAGGTTGGTAACGCCGCCAGCGGTATCGCCAGCGCCGCGATCACCGTGGCCCGCCAGTCGCGCAGGAACAGCATCACGATCACGACCGCGAGCAAGGCGCCTTCGACCAACGCTTCGATCGAGGATTTGTATTGCTGTTGCGTGAAGTCCACGGTCGTGAAGACCTGCTTGAGCGTGATGCTCGGTGCTTCCTGGCTGATCTTGGCCAGCTCCTCCCGCACCCGATGCAGTGTGGTCACATCCGAGGCGCCCTTGGCCTTGAACACGGCAAAAGTGGTTGCAGGCCGGCCATTCAAGCGCGAGATGCTGCGTACCTCCTCGATGCCGTCGCGCACGTCGGCAATATCGCTGAGTCGCGCTACTCGGCCATCGGGCATCGTCAGACGAACTTCACCGAGCTGCGCTGCGCTGTGCGCACCGCCGAGCACCCGGATCGACTGCTCGGACCCGCCTACTTGAGCGCGCCCACCTGCGGCGTCGACATTTACCAGCCGCAGCTGCTGATTGACTTCGCCGGCCGTGATGCCGTAAGACTCCATGCGCGCCGGATCGAGGTCGACCCGTATCTCGCGGCTCACACCACCCGAGCGGCTCACCTGGGCCACCCCGGAGATCGCCAACAGCCGCTTGCTGATCGTGTCATCCACGAACCAGGACAGCTGCTCCTCACTCATTCCCGAGGTGCTGATGGCGAAGTACACGATCGGCCCTCCGTCCGCGTCCAAGCGCTGCACTTGCGGCTCGAGGATCCCCTGGGGCAGATCGGGGCGCACGCGGGCTATGGCATCGCGCACATCGGTGGTGGCGCGATCCACGGGTGTACGAATCTGAAATTCGATCGTCGTCTGTGCCGAGCCTTCGGTCGCCGTGGAAGTGATGTTCTTGACGTTGCCGATGTTGGCGACCGCCCCCTCGACCTTCTGCAATATCTGCGTCTCGAGCTCCGCCGGCGCCGCGCCTGGCTCAATGATCGTGACCTGTACGAAGGGAGCCGAGATATCCGGATTGAGGGTGATGGGCAGACGGATGAACGCCGCGATGCCAAATACGCTCAGCACCGCGAACATCACCAGCGGGAACACCGGATGCGTAATGGCCCAGGCCGACATGCGTTTCATGGTCAGCCCGCTTTGCCGGCGATGGCGACGATCTCGCCGGTGCGCAGAAAGGCGCCGGCAATCGCGACCACGCGCTCGCTGCCGCTAAGGCCCCGGCTTACCAGCAGGCCCTCGGAACGCGCGCCGCCCACGGTCACCCCACGCCGTTCGAGCTTGTTATCGCTGCCGACGACCAGAACGTAGCTGCCGTTCTCATCGCTGAGCACGGCCGTTTGCGGCAGCAATACTCCCGCGGTGCTACCCACCTCGACATCGGCGCGCGCAAAGGAGCCCGGCCGCAATTTCTGATCCGCCGGCAGGCGGATACGCACGGTGCCCTGGCGCGTGCCGGCGTCTATGATCGCGCCAATCTGCCAGATCGTGCCGGTGTAGCTCTTGGCCACACCGTCCAATCGCACCGTGGCGGTCTGCCCGAGCGCCAATCGTGGTACATCCTGCTCGGCCACCTGCCCGCGCATCTCGATCTCGGCATCGCGCGCGAGATGAAATAACACCGTGGAGCCGGGCATGGCGATTTGACCCACCTCAGCGGTGCGCGTGAGAACGATGCCGTCCGTTGGAGCCACGATGATGGTTTGTGCCAGCTTGTAGCGCGCATCCCTGACCTGCGCTTGCGCGGCCTTTACCTTTGCCTCCGCGGTCATCGCGGTGGTACGGCGTCGCTCGCTTTCCTCCTTCGAGAAGATATCGCCGCCCTTCTGTGCCCGCGCCCATTCGCTCTGCGCCGCCGCCGCGTTCGCCCTCACTTCATCGAGCGATGCTTCGGCGCTGTCGAGCTGCGATTGCGCCGCGATCGGGTTCAAGCGTGCCAGCACCTGACCCTTGTGGACCCGATCGCCGGCTTCGACCAGCACCTCGGAGATGCGGCCGGTGTCGCCCTCGTTGCCGATGGGCATGTCATTGCGGGCGCTGATCAGCCCGGTCAGGGAAACCTGCGATGTGACGGCGCCGAGCGCGGGCACCACGACCGTTACGAGCGGCGGTACGGCAGCTTCCTTATCTGAAGCGGAGGCGCCCGCGTGCGGCCGCACCAGCATCCACACCACCACCGCCAGCACGAGCGCGGTGCCGGCGGTGGCGAAACGCCAGCGCCATTTGGGCCCATGGCGGGACACAACAGATTGATTCATAGGAAAAAATCCCCAACTCGCCGCAAGCTTGGCGGTGACGGCCAAACCCCGATTGGCACCTACTCCAAGGTGCGCGGTATTTCCATCGCATCTACCGGCCTAAGAACACTACGAGGACTCCAAGGTTGCAACTATTTTCGCTTTCTCGTGCCAACACGACGATCCGGGGCAATCCAAACAGTTGCCGCCGGCTTCAGGATCGTCGTCGCCTTGACCCCCGTCGAGCGGCAATGAGTCCCGGGCATTTCGACCGGGCATTTCGCTGGTAACATCACGGTGTGAGTCACCGCGGGGGAGCAGATCCCAGTGTCGCCGGAGAACCGTCTGCAAAGTGCCATCGCGGCGGAGTTTTGCCACGACATTCCTCGGCTGCTGCAGAATTTCGTCGGACTGGGGGAAAACTGCGATTTCGGGGTGGCGCAGCGCGCGATCGGGATTGAGCCCTTTGGACTCTTTAGATTCGGCGCCTGCACCGCTGCTGATCTCGCTGAGATGCTTCGGACGCGCTTCCAGCGATTGGCAGAGCCGGGGGACCTGTGGCTGGAAGAGCAGGAACCGCCCGGAGAGTACTGGATCAAGTCGCGTCACTGCTCATTCTCCGCGCACACCGATCGGTACTCCACCCGGGACGACCCGAAGGCGGTCCTCGCGGCATACATCGAAAAGACACGTTATCTGAAGGACAAGTTGATCCGGGACTTGTCGCGTGGCCGGAAGTTGTTCGTGTTCAAGGGCGAGACCGACAATTCAGCGATTCGCGAAATCCTCGCTCAGCTTCGGTCGTACGGTCCCAACTGCCTGGTTTGGGTCTGCGTCGCCGATGGCGCGCATGTGCCGGGTTCGGTGGAACGCCTCGGCGATGGGCTGTTGCGTGGGTTCGTCAGCCGCTTCGGGACCTACGACGGAGCGCCCAGCCTCCCTGTTGAGGATTGGGTAGCCGTCTGCGCCAACGCGTATCGTCTGACGCGCAATGCCGAGCCGCCCAAGGCGGCTCTTTACAATCTGATCTCGCCGGAAATCGCTACGTGCCCCGTGCGCTGGTCGAGCGAGTTATCCTCGGGGACCCGAGTGCTCGACGAGCCCGCTCCGAGAGGCGGCGTCATGTTCGAGCACCGGCTGGAAGAGGCTGAGGCAACCTCGGTCTATCGCGTTCTCGTGCCGATTGCTTCCGGCGGCGACTTCGTATTCTCAGTCTGGGTGCGCGTACCCGAGGGATTCCGGGGCCGGCAAATCGGTGCGGTGTTTGCCGGCTTGTCCAGTATTTCCATGTGGACCGCGGATCTGAAGTCTCGCGAGAATTGGCAGCGCGTTTGGGTCACCGCCCATCTCCCGAGCGATGCACGCTGCATCGCCTGCGACATCATTGCCGACGGCGCCGTCGGCGATATCTTCCAATCGGCCTATTGGTGTTTGGAGCGCGGCAATCGGCCTTTAGGCCATGGGTTCGCCGTACCGGGTGAATTTCCATTGGAAAACGTACACCTCGATCTGGTCGAGCCAAGTGGCGTGCACGGACGTACGCGCGGGGATGGTCGAGGTTGACGCGGTGTCAGTCGTTTACTCCCGATTCACGCGCACCTGACATAACGGCACGCATCTGCTGACAGAGGTCATGGAACCCGGCGGCGCCGCTCTTGGCAGCGGCGGGAGCAGAAGCATCCATGTTCACTAGACGTCCGCTCGTTGACATGCGCTCCTGTACGAGCGTAGCTTTCAACTTAATCCGATTGAAATGCGAGAGGTGAACTGAGCCTACCGTCGCGAGACAAACAACTAACTAATTATGTCAAACCTTAGGGGATTCACAATGAAGAAGAATATGATTGCAAGGAAGTACAGGCGTCTTTTGCCAGCCGCCGTAGGGTGCGCGCTGCTCTCGAGTGCAGCCATGGCAGGCACCCCGCCGACGATCGTCGGCAAACCGGATGCGGCGGGCCCGATGAGCTTCGAGGTCGCGTTGCCACTGCGCAATGTCGACCAGCTTCAAGAGCTGCTGACCGCCCTGCACGATCCGGCCGATCCGCAATACCATCACTGGCTGACGCCCGCGCAGTTCGCGACTCGTTTCGGTCCCGATCCGGCGACGGTGAAGCGGGTGGTCGACGCCTTGACCGCGCGTGGCTTCTCGGTCGAAAGCCATACGCGAAGCTTGCATGTCAGCGGATCGGTGACGCTGGTGGAGAGCACGCTCGGCACACATCTGCAACTGGCCCACACCGATACCAATGCAAGCCACACCCGTGTCATCTCCGACAGCGCGCTGCAATTGCCGTCCGAGCTGCAGGCGGCCGGCGCCACAGTGATGAGCTTTGGGTCAATGGAAGCGCATGTGATGTCGCACGAGGTAACGCCGCTACAGGCCGCCCCCCTCAATCGATACAGTCAAGACGGCGGTTATTGGTTCGATGACCTCAAGCAGGCGTATCAATATCCGTCGTGGCAGACCATGGTGACGGTGAAAGGCAGTACCCAGCGGCTGGACGGCACGGGGACCACGATCGGCGTGCTGATGTCGAGCGACTATCTGCCGAGCGATGTCGCGGCGATGTTCGATCACGAGAACTGGTCAGAGATCACCGGTCGACCGGACCCGACCCTATATCAAGACGTGACGGTCAATGGAGGTGGCGGACTGTTCGGCGGGGCTTTTGCCGAGGTCTCGATCGACACGCAGTCGGAGATCGCCGGTGCGCCGGGCGCCCATGTCATCCTATACGACATACCCGACCTGTCGGACGGCAGCATCTTTGCCGGTTACGTGACGGCGATCGAGTCGAACAAGGTAGATGTGCTGAGCGCATCGTTCGGTGGATGCGAGCTTCAGTACTTCCCGAACTACAATGACGGCGTGGATCAGCGCGGCATTTTGCGCGCGTACGACGAGCTGTTCATGCAGGGCAATTCGCAGGGAATGACGTTCCTGGCCAGCTCCGGCGACAGCGCCGGCAAGGAATGCCCCACGCCAAAATATTTTAGCGGTGAGCCAGGAGGAGTATTCGTCGCGGGCGTAGAGAGCCCGGCTTCCGACCCGAATGTGACGGCGGTGGGCGGTACCAACCTGGTGACCACGTACATACCCGGGTCGCTCAGTTCGCAATATGCGACGGAAAACGCGTGGTCGGATCCGGAATTACCGTATGACCCGTATGGCATTGGCGTCAATGCCTCGGGTGGTGTATGGGGTGCCGGCGGCGGTGTGAGCAAAATGTGGCCGGCGCCCAGCTATCAGTCGTTGGTGACCACCACCTACACCCAGCGGGCAGTGCCGGATATCGGAATGCAGGTTGGCGGCTGCCCGGGCGGCATTTCCAAGGTCAACAAGAAGACTATGTTTTGCGACGGCGGCGATAATCCGAACAATGGCGACGGCAACACCGACCGAAGCTACGGCATTTTTGCTATCGCGGTTGGAGACGGCGGCGGATACGGGGGGTTCATAGGCACCAGCCTCTCGTCACCCAGTTTTGCCGGCGTGCTGGCGCTGCTGGTCGAGCAGAACGGACGGATGGGCAACGTCAACACATATTTGTATCGGCTCGCCGCCCAACAGGCGAAGAGTGGGACGCCTGCGCAGTTTCTGCATACCGAAATCCCTGGGTTCAATGGACTGATTCAGTCCAATGTCAGCTCGACGTACAATGTGTCGACAGGTATCGGGACGCCGATTGTGAAGCGGTTGGTCGGAGTCGGCTCGGCGGTGCCCGCGGGCACGCCGCAGACGCCGTCCAATCCCTGAAGATGGGATAAGAGGTAAGGCCAGGGAAAGAGCCCCTGGCCTCACCTGCCTTTGCGCAGTCCGAGATAAAATCTCCAGGACTGGGTTAGATTCGCGCCAGTCTCCGCCTATCCGACAATTGGTGAGCGCGTTTGGAAGAAAGCGGAGGAACAACCGTGAGCAGCAAGCCCCAATCTACCATCCGAGGTCGATGCCTCTGCGGATCTTGCGTATTTGAGCTCATTGGGGATCCCAATTGGGTCGGCCACTGCCATTGTGAGAGCTGCCGCCGGGCGACGGCCTCGCCGTTCACGACGTGGATCGGGCAAGAGAATAGTCACTGGAAGTTTCTCGGAGACATGCCTGTCCGCTATGAAAGCAGCTCCGGACACACACGTGGCTTTTGTGGGAAATGCGGTTCGCCGATGTTCTATCAATCAGAGCAGTTCCCCAATGAAATGCACTTCTACGCCGCACTGCTCGACCGGCCGGCAGACATAGAACCTACCACGCATTTCCATGCCGATGAGATGCTGCCTTGGATTCATCTCTCCGACAATCTGCCGCGTCAATGAGAAAACTGCGCCGTTTCCCAACCAACTGTACAACCCGATAGACATGTTCGATGTTCACCCCCCACACAGGCTGACTCCTTATGAGGCGGCGAAGTTGAATGGGACGGTGGCGTTGCTTCCGCTAGAGCCTATTCGACTCTACGGCCGAGTAGAGACTATGCATGAATTTCTCGCGACCGCGACGACTTCCTGGGCTCACGCACTGAACGAAGTTAACGCGTTCAAAAAGCGGTTCAACTTCGCCGCACTGGCTAGTTAAACGAATCAAAGTGGGCAAGGTCGATAAGCTTTAGCCGAGTCGTGCGTTCGCAATGCAGCGCGAAGGATAACTGACGTAAGCTGAGCTGTTTTTCAATCTCTAAATGTCAGCCATTCCACTCGGCGAATGCCAGCAACGCCGCATCGGGCAGCTCCCCGGCGTACAACCTCTTAGCGAACGCAAGGCGGCGCTCTCGGCGTGTCAGGTTGACAGGCAGCGAAGACTCGATGATGGCTCGCGCCGTCTCGAACATCGAGGAGGCGATTCTCATGCGCCGTTCGGGCGTCATGAGCTTGTAGCGCTCGGCGACCATTTTGTCCATTTCGGGGGAGGTATCGTTCACTTGGAGACCTCATCCAGTTTGGCGGCAACGCCCAACTTCGCAGCCCAGTCTTTCAGATAGGACCAATCAACGGATTCGTCGATCAGCGTGCGGACGTCGCGCAGTTGCATCTCCGAGCCCGTGTCGCGTGCCCAAACAAGCTTTGAAAGGATCAGGTCTTCGCGGCTCGTAATCCACGTCGATATTCCGGCAAACTCCACCGACTTGCGGCGTTCAAATTCTGCGTGCCGATATTCCGAATTCTTCCGTACGATCAAATCAACTTTGATCGCGCTATCCAGATGCATGAGATTGAACATTCGCTGCGACTTGATCGCAGAACGCGCAGCATCCTCATCGATATAGAAGTCCGGAGCGAATGCGCTCACAAGAGCCCCGACGTGCCGTTCCATCAGTGCCACGACAAAGTCGAGATCGCGGGTCATGCGCGGCTTGCCGTAGTATCCAAGCGCAAATGAGCCCGTCAACATGAAGGGCACATCGGTTGTGCGCAGTCGCTCGCTGATTATTCTGAGAACATCGAGTTCCTCGGTCATGACGAGGAGTCTAAAAGACTTGATACCGTGCCGCAGCTAATCAGGACGTCGGCATCAACGCTCTCCCGACGATGCGGCACCAACAATGTCGTGGATAGCGCCAGCGGCAGTTGATTTGCAGCTGCGCCTGTAAGTATCTGATTTATAAACAGAAATATAGAAAGATGGTAGCGAGGGAAGGATTTGAAGCTGCGGCCTTCGGGTTATGAGGCATGCCAGCTATAGTGGTCTTATAAATCAACGCCTTGCAGGACTTTCATCTCCAAGGGAGTGTGCCCTGCCGGGCGCACATTAAAGAGCCGAGGGGGCTTTCCCCCCTCGGCGGTCATGTCAAACCCAAAAACAACGCAGGATCACGCGTCAGTTCGATTCGGAGAATTGGATGTTTGGAATCCCACCGGAAGCGGTGCACTTACCCAGGTTCAAGTTATTAGTCTCTCCGGTCGTCCCGTCATCGGCGACGCACTTGGGTGCTGAGGTCGATCCATCGAACAGCACGATCGTCACGGCGATCGACGAGCCCTTGTTGAAATCGGCTCGCGAGCCACCGGCATTGCCGACGACATTGAACTCTGCCTTATTCCAAACGGAGGAAATATCCAGCACCCTGTCCTTGCCGCTGATGGAATATGAGTCGGTATCATAGCTGAACGTGACTTGATCATTACCGCCCGCCGATGCGGTGGCCATGAGCCCCATCTTGCCGAGGTCCGTAATCGGCAGATCGGGAGCCGGCACGTACGCGCTGTTCTTGAAACAATCCGAGCCAAATTGCTGCCAGCCTTTGGGACAGGCGGAAGAGCCCCAGCCGATCAGCCAATACTGCATGAGCACCGCGGCCTCACCCGGTTTGGCGAAATCCGGCGAATAAATGAATTGCTGCCAGACAGTGCAACCACTATGGCCGGCGCACGCAGAGGTCGTTTCCTTGGCGTTCGTATTCAGCTGCAAGGAGTACTCGTTCGGCCCGAGAATGCCGGCATCATGAAATCCAGCGACGCCCACGCCGGTCTCCGATGTCACGCCCTTGATCGAGAAACCTCCACTGGCCAAGGTGATCAACCCCGTCGCTTGGGCGACAAAGTCGTTGCCGTTGCCTACCACCTCTGCGTCATCGTCCGTCGGTCTGGCGTGCTCGGGATGAGCGCGTCCCGGACCTGTCTTGCAGTCCAACTTTTCCCAAACAAAGTTGGGATATGAGGCATGAAAGCACCCTTCGTCGGGCGTGGGGGTTTGAGCCATAACGTCGCGCCAGTTCTTGTGCAACACCGACTCCGGGTCAACTGCTCCACCGGTGTCCTCTGCAGCGAGGACCGCAGATGCCCACATGGGCACCACGACGGCGGCCGCAAGACTACCGGCCAGGAAACGTATTTTCGAGCGATTCAGCGTTTTCATCTTCAGATCTCCCATTGGTTACGAGGATTGAGCGAGCGCACCTCAATTCGCGCTCTCGTAGACCAATGCGAGACGGAAGCGAAAATCGCCTCATGATGGCTAAGAAAATGTGCGCAGGGCGGCGGCGCGACGCCTGGCGGCCGCCCACCCCGCGGGCGATCCGGTTTGACCGATCAGGGCCTGCCGAATAGGATCGACCGCAGACGCTTGAATCTCTCGGTCATCGAGGAGAACGAGTGAAGCGCTTCTGGCGATTTCCCGCGAGAGAGCTTGGGCCTGGCCCCGCTGAGGAGGCGGTTACGCAGCTGCCCTCCTCGGTGCCGTCGGCGGAGGACATCCTGCTGCTGAATCTTCCAGGCGGCAAAAGGCAGGAATTTACGCTGGGCAAAGCCAATATTTTAATCGGCCGGGCAACGACCAACGATGTCGTTCTCGCGGATCTGTCGGTTTCCCGACGCCACGCCCGCATCGAGCATGGCGCGCAGGGATATGAGATCGTCGATCTAGGCTCAGCCAATGGGGTGACTGTAAATGGTGTGAAGGTAGCCCGGGCGCGCCTGGGTTCCGGCGACGTCTTCGGCGTCGGCGATAACGCGTTTCGATATCTCCATGCGCGGGAGCGCACTCCAGAGTCAACCCGTGTCGAAGGCGAGATGGATCTCGATGCGACCCTGTTGGAAATGCCTCTTGCGACGAATCTCGAGGAGACCGCGCTGCCGCGCGTGGTCGTCCTCACCGCGGCACGCACGTGGGAAGTGCCGATGCGCGGCGATTCCCTGACGATCGGCGGCGCGGCGGACAATGCGATCGTGATCGACGGCGCGAGCGTGTCGCGCCATCACGCCGCGATCGAACGCAAGGCAGCGTCCTTCCTCGTTCGCGATCTGGGCAGTACAAACGGCACCTGGGTGAATCAGGAGCGGGTGTCGGAAAAGGTCCTCGAAGACGGCGACGCGATTCGCGTGGGCCAGGTCCGTATGATGCTCAAGCGCGGTTTCTCGACCGAGGAGCTCGAGGACAGCTCACATCGCGGTGCGAGAGCGGGGCGCCGCCCGGTAGTCATCGTCCCGGGATTCGCCGGATCGACCTTGTGGAGCGGCAACGAGAAAATCTGGCCGACGCGCGCAGCGCTCCTGCACCCGGATGTGATGCGTGTCGACCGTCCACTCGAGGCGCGCGGGCTTGTCGATGAGGTCGTGATCGTCCCCAATCTGATCAAGCAGGATCGCTACAGCGCGCTCATCAACTATTTGAGGGAAAGTCTGCACTACGAGAGCGGCCGGGATCTTCTGGAATTCGGCTACGACTTTCGGCAGGACAATCGCGAGTCGGCACGCCGGCTGGCGGCGGCAATCGACGACTGGAATGTCGGCCGCCCTATCACGATCATTGCACATAGCATGGGCGCACTCGTCTCGCGGTATTATCTCGAGTGCCTGGGCGGGAGCAGCAGGGTCGAGAGGGCGGTCTTTCTCGGCGGGCCGCACGCGGGTACGCCCTACGCGTTCATGACCCTGTTGAGCGGTCCCAACCTTTTGCCTCTGGGATTGCTGAATACGCGGCTGCGGAATCTCCTGGCCAGCTTCCCTTCGTGGTATCAAATACTGCCAACCTACCCTTTTGCCTCCGATCAGCGTGCGAGTTTCGACGTGTTGACCGACGAGTCATGGCTGGAGGAGAGTCACTGTTCGCTGCTACGGAATGCGCGAAGGTTTCGCGCCGAGCTCGGGGGCGCTTGCAGCGTCCCTTCGGTGTGCGTCTTTGGATACGACATCAAGACGGTGACCGGCGTCGGGGTAGAACGTGACGAGAGCGGCGCCTGCCGCAAGGCGAGCTTCCTCACGGAGCCGCGAGGCGATGGCGTGATCCCCGAGATCAGCAGCCTTCTGTCAGGCTCGGAGATTCATCCCGTGCATCAGCACCACGGCTCGCTGCACAGTGACAGCGACGTGAAGATGCGCCTCAAACTCGAGCTAACGAGAGATAGGCCCTGAAACCTCCTTGAGCCCATTCATGGACACCCACCGGTAACTTGCCGGAGTTCGATCTTATGGCGATGGGGGCGACCCACACCCACGTAGGCGAGATCGTTGGTGAAAAAGCACTCTTGGTTCACCTCATACGTAAAGCCGTTGAGGGCGACTGCCTCGGAGCTCAATGGGCCGGGCGGCAGAGAGATCGGCGAGGGAGAGGTCCCCCACTGCGCGACTTGAGGGTCCCAGCGGGCAAAATTGATCGTCAAATCAGGCGCGGTCCACGCCAGAAACAGCGCTTGGGTCAATTGGGGATTCGGTCCCGCGCTTGGAACGGTGAGCACGCCGAGAGCGGGCGCGACGTGCGTCTGCGCCGTGATCTGAATCGGCTGAGCCGACCAAGAGGTGCTCGAGAGGGGAAGCGTCGCGGACGTGACCGACACCGATTGTTCGTCGGGCGCGAGCCAGGCCACGTACAGCCGATTTTGATAAAGCGTCAGGGCGGGGCCCGTGCCGGGTCGCGTCCGAGCATTCGGGATGGGTTGGGCCGCGATGCTCCACACGCCGTTGATGTAGGTGGCGTATCCGATCGCGCCGTTAGGGGTGCTCCACGCCGCATAGAGGATCGCACCCTGACCGGCCAATGCCGGTGCGCCGAGCGTGCGCGCGCACCGATTTGCGTCGCACAGCGGACCAATCGCATTGAACGTCGCGCCGTCGTTCGATGCGTACAGGTCGATGCTGTTATCCGCATCGGGCGGCGTGGTCGCCAGATACACGCTCTGTGCGGTCGATGCGAGCCCGGGTGCGGAAGTGGTCAGGGCACCCGGAATTTCCCCCACAGCCGTCGAATTGCCGTCGAACGTCGTGTAGTGAACCTTGTGAGCTTCAACGCCGGCAACGCCCGCCCAGGCGAGCACGGTCAGGTTGTTGAAGTTCGCGAGCGCCGGACGATCAGCGCTCAGCGCACCCGGCACCTCACCCGCCGACGACAAGCAATACCCGGCAAAGAAAGCGAAAACTCCGGCGAGGAATGAAGTGATGAATCGACTCATCGTAAATCTCCCTTTTTGCGGGTCGTCACCGGCATTTCTAGTGTAACCCCCTTCTCTCTGGATGCGTAAAGCGCGTGCCAAACGCCTCATCACTTGAATAATTCAACACAATGTTGCACCGGGTCACGTGCCGCGCTTCGACGTCATTCTGAGAGACCCCATCAGCGCCAAGAATTGAGGGTTATGCCGTAACTCTTTCAAATCGTCGTCCGCCATCAGCCCGTCGGCATCCTGATAGCCCCGGTTGACTGCCTCACGAAGATAGCGGAGGGACTCATCGTATCGATTGGCGGCAGCCGCGACGCACGCGAAGGCATACCATACCGTCCAATGGTTCTCCTGACCGACATCGGTGTCCAGCGCATCAATCGCATGGTGAAATAGCTGACTTGCTTCGGGGTAGCGGTTGTTGTACGCCATCGCCCGGCCCAAATTGCGCAAGCTGTCCAACGTATCCGGATGTCCCTGGCCGAGAATTCGCTGCTGCACGCTAAGGGTCTCGGCCGCGATTTTCTCCGCCTCATCATAGCGACGCTCGCGGATCAAGATGGCCGCGAGGTTCGATTGGGATATCAGCGTGGTTGGGTCTTGCGGGCCCAATACGCGCTGTTGCGCCGCCAGCGTCTCGCGCTGCAGTGCATCGGACTCTTCAACGCGACCCTCCTTTAGAAGGAGATCCGCCAGGTTCAACTTTGAACTTAGCGTCTCGGGATGCTCAGGGCCGAGAGTGCGCAGGCGGATCGCCAGTACCTGACGCTGGAGCTTCTCGGCATCGGGGAGACGGCCTGCATCGGTGAGCAACGCGGCGAGATTGGCCATGGTCAACACTGTGTATTGATGCTCGGTCCCCAGAACACGCTGCTGCGCCGCCAGGACTTCCCGATAGAGGCCCTCGGCCTCGGCCGTGCGACCCTGCGCGGCGATGACCCAGGCGAGACTGGTCATCGCCGCGAGTGATTGTGGATGATCCGCTCCCAGAACACGCCGATCGATCCCGAGCAGCTTGCGGTACTGCTGTTCCGCTTCGGCATAGCGCGCCTGGTAGCCGAGCGCTCGGGCGAAGTGGTTGGTTGCAAGCAGCGTTTGGCTGTGCTCGGGTCCGAGTGTCCGCGTTGCGCTCTCCATCACCTGTCGTGCGATGCTCTCAGCGTCCCGATAGTGACCCTCGTCCTCCTCGATAACCGCCAGATGATCCAGGGTTTCGAGCGTCAGCGGAGACTCTGGGCCCACAGTACGACGCTCCTCCGCGAGCGCCTGACGTTCCAGTTTTTCCGCATCCGCATCGTGCCCCTCTCGGTCCAGAATCCATCCCAATTGGGTCATCGACTCCAACGTGTCAGGCGCCTCGGGCCCATGAAGTCTCAAGCGAGCGTCGAGCGCGCGCTTCGCGAGGTCGTGCGCGCGCCCGTAGAGTCCGAGATTCAGGTATGTGCTCGCCATGACGTGCAGCATCTGCGACTGAGATTCGGCATCGCGAGCGAGTCCGCCGCCTATCTCATTTGAAGCCTTGTCGAGGATTTCGCGCGCCGTGATGCTGTTGCCGCGCGCTTCGCTCGGGTCCGCGACCTTGAACATGCCGGTCATGAAATCGGTGATGCGACTGGCGTGATCGCGCTCGCGGTTGGCGCGATCACGCTCTTGAGTGATGCGACGCAACTCGAGTCCTTGAACGATGGAGAAAGTGGTCAGCAGCACGACCAATCCTGTGGCGACACCGACAGCGACTCGGTGCCGCCGCGCATACTTCCGCAATCGATAGGCAGCGCCCGCCGGCCGTGCAACCACGGGCTCGTCGTTCAAATAACGACGCAGGTCGGCCGCCAGCTCGGACGGAGTACCGTAGCGGCGCGCCCGATCCCGCTCCAGCGCCTTCAGCGTTATCCAGTCGAGATCGGTGCGCAGCTGCCGCACCAAATGCCTCGGATCCGCACCGCGTGCGCGCGCGACGGTGATGGATGTCGGCCGATCCATCCCGATCTTTGCGCTGGGCGGCGGCGGTTCCTCCTCACGCAGTTTTCGCAGCAGCACGTCGAGCGGTAGCCTGGTGCCCATCTTCACATCGAAGGGCTGATAGCCGGTCAACAGTACATAGAGCACGACCCCGAGTGAGTACACATCTGTACGGGTGTCAATGTCGCGAACGTTGGGATCCACTTGCTCGGGACTCATGTAACCCGGAGTTCCGATGAATTGGCCGAGCAGCGTCAGCTCACCCTCGCCGCCTAAACTCGGCGTGGCGGCTTTGGCAATCCCAAAATCGATGATCCGCGGAACGGGCTTACCGTCCACATCTGCCACCAGGATATTCGCCGGCTTCAAGTCGCGGTGGACGATGGCCTTCTGGTGCGCGTGTTGTATGCCGTCGCACACCTGCACGAACAGTTCCAGGCGCTTCGGAATCGTGAGCCGCTCCTGGTCGGAGTACTTGGTGATCGGGAGCCCCGGTACGTACTCCATCACGAAGTACGGCTGGCCTTGCGAGGTGGCGCCCGCTTCGAACACCTTGGCGATGGTCGGATGGTCCATCATCGCGAGAGATTGGCGTTCGGATCGGAAGCGCTGCACGACCGACTGGTCGCACATTCCTGCCTTGATGAGCTTGAGGGCGACCTGGCGCCGTACGGGCGCGATTTGCTTGGCGAGCCATACCTGGCCCATACCCCCCTCGCCCAATATCTCGACGAGATGAAACCGCGCCTCAAATAAGTCGCCGGGCGCCAGCATGCCGGGAAAAACGGGATCACCTTCGCCCGCAGACCCGATCGTCGACGGTGACTTTAGAAAGCTCGAGCGGGCGTGGACATCGGCGGCCAGCAGCGATTCAATCTCCGGACGACAATCGCCGGGGCACGCCTCATCGAGGAATCGCGCGCGTTGCTCCGGAGTGAGCTGCATCGCTTGATGCAGCAGATCCTTGACGCGCTCCCAGCGCTCATCGCTCACGACGGATGGGCCTTCATATGCCGATACAACCACGCGCGCGCGGTCGCCCAATCTCGATCGACCGTCGCACGAGACAGCCCCAGCACCTCCGATACCTCCGGGGAAGACAGGCCGCCGAAGAACTTCATCTCCACAATCCTCGCCTGCCGCTCATCGGTGCGATACAAATCGTCGAGCGCATCATTCAACGCCAGAAGCTCCCCGTCCCCCGAGACCGGAAGCGCATCGAGGTACTCGACGGCGAGGCGGCAGCCCCCATCGCGCTTGGCGGCCCTGCGATCACGGGCATAGTCCACCAGAATCTGCCGAATGAGCCTCGATGCGACCGCAATGAAATGCGGTCGGTTGCGCAAATCCGGCGGCTGGCTACCCAATAGGCGCAGGTATGCCTCATGAACCAGTGCCGTGCTTTGCAGCGTGTGATCCGCGCGCTCACGCCGCAAGTGAGCGCGGGCAACGCGCCGCAGTTCGTCGTAAACAAGGGGCAACAGTTCTGTGAGGGCTTTTTCGTCACCCTCGGTCCAGTGACGTAAAAGTCGAGAGACGTGGCCGGTTTGATCGTCTGCCATGATGGCCGGTTTGTCGATCCCCGATGTTCGATTGAGCCTATACGCGAGGGCGGGATGCGTCAATTTGGCGCAGCGCTGCACCGGGGCTTGATAGCGCGGTGGCTGCGGCCGCCTGCGTTAGCCGGCGTGATTCCAGCGGGCGATTGACCGCAACGGCGAGCCATACCTTTGTATCGAGCTTCGCGGCGAATCACGGGATCCAGCATTGCGAGCAAATCGCGTTTGCTTTTCTTCGACCCTCATAACCATCTGACTTTACACGAGATTTTCTTCGACCCACGGCACCCTCCGCGCCGCTCACCTGAATCGCATCGCATAAGCCGGCCTAACCCGGCTTAATGTTGTGGTTCATGCGAAAGAAGTTGCTCGGATCGTATTTTTTCTTCAGAGCGACGAGCCGCTCGTAGTTCGGGCCGTACGCTTCGCGAGTGATAGCCTCGCCTTCGTCGGTAAGGTAATTACCGTAGGCGCTAGGAATCAGGAACGGCCGCAGGGCTTCGCAGCAATCACGGTTCCATTTGATGTTTTTTTCCGAGTCTGCCGGGCTCTCCCACGTCGACCATGCGAGCAGGTTCCATGAGACGAGCGCATCGACGGTCTCGTCATTCATGCTGAATACCGAATGCGGGGACCCCATCCGGCAAGGTAAGCGAACCACCCTGGACAACCAGCTCATCGGGAATCGATGCGGCGTACTCACGCCAAAAGCGTAGCACCTCCCTCGCCTTTGCCGCCGGGTGGAAGACGGCGCCGCCGAACACGGGACCAACCGGGTGAAGGCGGTATTCGAGTGATGTGACGATCCCGAAGTTGCCGCTCCCGCCGCGCACTCCCCAGAAGAGGTCCGCGCTTTCGGTCGCATTGACCGTAAGCAGTTGACCGTCGGCAGTCACCACATCCGCGCCGATGACGTTGTCGACGGCTAGGCCGTACTTCGCGTGCAAGTTGCCCCACCCGCCGCCGAGTGTGAGCCCCGCGATGCCCACGGTAGGCACGACGCCGAGGGTCGTGGCCAGGCCGAAGGCCTGTGTCTCGCGGTCGAATTCCCCAAGCTTGAGTCCGGTCTCGGCCCGAACGGTCCGCCGGGCGGGATCGACGCGTATCCCCTTCATTGCGGATAAATCGATCACCAAACCGCCGTCGCAGACGGACTTGCCCGCGATACTGTGACCGCCGCCGCGCACTGCAACCAAGACCTCACATTCGCGGGCGAAGCGCACGCACTCGATCACGTCAGCGGCGCCCGTGCAGCGGGCGATGATGGCTGGCCGGCGGTCGATCATCGCGTTCGGCAGCGTACGGGCGGCATCATAGCCCGGCTCGCCGGGCCGGAAGGTCTCGCCGCGGAGCGTCTCACGGAGCTTCTGGACCGCAGATTCGGTTAGCATTGCAGACCTCGACTGATTGGGCTAAAACTCCAAGGGACCTATCTAAGCTGCGGCCGGCCACGAAGTCCTCAATAAAAGATCAATTTTTCCGGAAACAACCGCCTGATGCTGACCCTACGCGCGACAGCATACGAGTTCGGGCCGTACCGCCTCGACCCGCTGGGGCGCAGCTTGGTGCGGGGCAGCGAGCTGGTTGCACTCCCTCCGAAGGCGGTTGAAGTCCTCACGGTGCTCATCAATCATGCCGGCGCCGTGATCGGAAAGCCCGAACTCATCGAAGCAGTCTGGCCCGAAACGATCGTCGAGGAGGCGAATCTCAATCAGATGATTTTCCTGCTGCGCCGGGCCTTCGGCGAGGACAGTGCAAACGGCTACATCGCCACCGTCCCGCGTCGCGGCTATCGTTTTACGGCCGGGGTTCGCATGACCGAGATTCCGTGCCGGATCGAATCGATCGCAGTGCTGCCACTAGCGAATGTCAGCGGCGATCCGGCTCAAGAGTATTTTGCCGACGGCATCACGGAAGCTCTGATCACGGAGCTGGCGAAAATTCGCAGCCTGCGAGTCGTCTCTCGAACCTCGGTGAGGCGCTATCGGGGCACAAAGGCCCCCATAGCGCAGATCGCCCGCGCCCTGCGCGCGCAAGCGCTGCTGGAAGGGTCGGTGATGACGTCCGGCGATCGGTTTCGGATCACCGTGCAATTGATTCACGCTGGCGCGGACCAGAATCTGTGGGCGCAGAGCTATGAGGGAGCCGCATCCGACATTCTCGACGTGCAAGCGCGCGTGGCCCGCGATGTCGCGGAGGAACTGCGCGCCGAGCTCAGCCAGGACGAGAGAGCGCACCTTACCACGCTGCGCACGGTTCATCCGCAAGCGTATTCGCTCTACCTAAAAGGCCGCTATAACGCGCGCATCCTCACCGATGAGCTCGAGCCCAGATGGGACCAGCTTTACTTTGGTCTCGGACAGACGCTGGTGCAGCAGCAGCGGCACGAGGAAGCGGTCGCCGCGCTGCGCACAGCCGCGCGCATGGGCCCGGGTAATGCGTTCACGGAGGCGGCCCTTGCCTACGCCCTTGGCCGAGCGGGCCGCGGAAGCGAAGCAGAGCACGCACTGGCGCAACTCACTCAGAAGTACTCGTATGTTCCCTACTGGTTTTATGCGATCGCGAGCATCGGGCTAAACGACTGGCAGCGGGCGATGGATGCCTTGGACAACGCCTTTCACGATCACGAACCGTGCTTAGTGAGCCTCAAGGTGGATCCGGTGTTCGATCCATTGCGTCAATATGATCGATTCTCAAACATGGTGCGGCGGATCGGATTGGAGCCGTGACATGGCCATCTCGTTCTCTTCCATACTGGCGACGGTGACTGACCCGCTTCTTTTGGCGGGTGCGGTGATTGTCGCCGGATTCTTCGGCGCTCGCTATGGGCAGAGGCGGGGCCCGTTGGCGCACTTTATCGTCCAGCTTCTGGTCTTTGTCATTCTCACAGGTCTGTTGCTTGCCGGCGGCGTCGCTCCTTACCGCTCAGGCGTAACGATCGGCTCCGAACCGAGGCGTCTGATCGTGGGCGCGCTCGAAGCGATCTGGTGGCTGGGCGCGGCATGGCTCGCCGTCGGGTTCTTGCGGGCATTCGTCGTGCTGGGCCGACAGCCGCGAGAGTCTAAATTGGTTCAGGATCTTCTGGCCGGCCTGATCTATCTCGCTGCGACTTTCGCAATCATCGCCTATGTGCTCGATCTCCCGGTGAAAGGCCTGCTGGCGACCTCGGGTGCCCTGGCGATCATCATCGGTCTAGCGTTGCAAAGCTCGCTCGGAGATGTCTTCTCCGGCATCGTGCTCAATATCGAGCGCCCTTACCACGTGGGCGACTGGATCATTCTGGACGACACCCTCCAGGGCAAGGTGATCGAAACCAATTGGCGTGCGACGCACATTCTGACAGGAAACCAGGATGTGGCGATCATCCCGAACAGCGTCATTGCGAAATCCAGACTGGTGAATTGCAGCGCGCCAACTAAAACTCACGGCACCAGCATCCGGGTGAAGCTGGAGCCCTCGCTGACGCCCGCCGCGGGCTGTAATTTGCTGAAGGAAGTGCTCCTCGGCAGCACGCAGATCTTGCGGACACCTGAGCCGACCGTCACCATCAAGGATGTCAGCGCGGAGATGATCGATTTTGAGATTTTCTACGTGGTTCCGGACGTCGGCGCCGTCGACCGGGCGCAAAGCGAGCTTTTCGACCGGATCTATCGGGCGGCGGCGGCGGCTGGGGCGAAATTTTCGCCACGGCTGACCGGCTCATCGAAAAGCTCCGCCGCGGAGAAAAGCGGGGAATCGGGAATTCCCGAACGCCTGCTCGCTGGAATCTCGATTTTCTCGACCTTGACGGCGGAGGAAAAAACAGCGCTAGCCTCGCAGATGCAGCGGAAGGATTACAAGCCGGGCGAGGTAATCGTGAAGGCCGGTACGGTCTTGCAAGCCTTGTGCATCGTCAGTTATGGCGTTCTGGTTGGATCGGTGGAGCAAGACGGCCGCAAGATTGAGGTCACTCGATTGGCACCGGGAGATTATTTCGGCGAGGTCGGACTGCTTACCGGTGAGCCGCTGAAGGGCGACCTTACTGCGCTCACTTTGGTCGTGATTTACGAGATTTCCAAGGATGCGCTCGCTCCGCTCCTCAAGGCGCGTCCGGCCATGGCCGAGGAGCTCAGCGAAAGCCTAGCAAGCCGGCAGCTCGCGCATCGCACCGTACTCGACCACCGTGACCACGAGGAGCCGCATGGAGACGGACTGGCGGAGCGGGTCTTAGGCAGTATCCGGCGCCTGTTCTCGCTTCAGCACTGAGGGAACCTGTCGACCCGATTCCGGGCCTGCGTTCGGCCCGAGAGTTTTATAGGAAAAATCGGGCCGCCTTGACACTCATCAAGGCCCCGAAACGTCTATCATGCCACCGTGAAACCTTCGCCAAGGAAATGCCGTCGTCTATTTATAAATGCGGCCGCGGAGCGTTACCTCGATGAAGTCCAGATAGACCCTTTGGATGTTGCAGCAATACCCGGCGAATGCGGGTACCTGTAGTCATACAAAGAAATCCGAGAAGGCAAATCATTGCTAGAAATAGTGCTTCCAGAATCGGATTGAGGAATGGGCTTGACGGTCCTGTTACGATAACAGCGACAAATCCAACGAATGCGCTTAGCAGCAATAGAAATCCCAGGAGGCAGAAAAAATTCGCTTCGACTAATGCAAGTGCAGCCCTGTCACCGTTGCCCTCGATCCAATCCGATATCTGCTGCACGCGCGCCGCCCGCTTCTCTCGGCTGCGTTTCGATACTCCGCGCAGAACCAGGACCACTGAGCTGGAACTCAGGCTCTTGTCCAACAGCCGTTGCAGGTAATTCGCGACAATGTGTAGCGCTAAGCCTGCCAACACAACAAATATCCAAAAGTTTGGGGGTATAATCTGCCTGAGAAATTCGCTCATGCAATCCTCCTGTCCGCAAAAGCAATATGGATTGCGAATAGTGTACAGATGGGCGGTTGGGGCGCCGCCCACTTCAAGCGAGATTTCCTAGCCCAGAAAAAGCCCCGCCACGAGCGCGGGGCTTTCCTCAGTTGGCGCCTAGGCTAAATCGACATACCCATACTTCGCCAAGAAGGCGACGAACTTGGGTTCTTGGGCACATTTGCACATTTTGGGCACAGGTACCAAAATTCTGCGATTGTAGGCGACTATATCGCGGTAGGGACGCCCGTTACCGGGCGCCCCCCGCACAGATCCCGGCGGGCGCGATTCGCGCACCGGGCTCCCACCTGGGGTGTTTGACGGCAAAGCGTTGGTTGGGCCAGGGGTGAAGGATGCGCGGAGGGGGCAGATAAGCTGCCGCCAGCCGTGCCATGCGGTCCCACTTGGACCAGTCCTTCTGGCTGCGCCGCCGCAGCGTCCGCAGCCAGAGGACCGTCACGTGATAGCGGAACGCGGCCAGACGCGGGTAGTTGGTGGGCACAGCGTGGTACCCGAAGTACCCCCGCACCACTTGGCCCAACCACCGCCCCTGCTGGGGGATCGGTTCATGCATTCGTCGCTTCAGTTCCCCTTTCAGGGCACGCAGCTTGGCACGCATCCGATCACGGCGCGTCTTGCGGTGAAGCAAGAAGGAGCCGCGGCGGGACCGTCCACAGATGTGCGTAAACCCTAGAAAGTTGAACGTCTCCGGTTTGCCAAGGCCACGCTTCTCTCGGTTGTCCACCGCATGGCGGCCAAACTCGATCAGGCGCGTCTTATCCGGATGCAGCGATAGCGCAAACTTCTCCAACCGCTCACGCAGCTCCGCGAGAAAGCGCTCGGCATCTTTCTCGTGCTCAAAGCCGGCGACAACATCGTCGGCGTAGCGCACGTAGATGACGTTGCCGTGGGCCTCGTGGTGTCGCCACCGCTCGGCCCAGAGGTCGAAGGCGTAGTGTAGGTAGATGTTGGCGAGCATCGGGGAGACCACTGCCCCTTGCGGGGTACCGGCCTCACTTGAGCTCCACTCCCCATCGTCCATCACTCCCACCTTCAACCACTTGCGAATCAGGCGAATCATGCGTGGATCGGCGATCCGATGCTCGACGAAGCGGATGAGCCACTCGTGACTCACCGTATCGAAAAAGGATCGAACGTCGATGTCTACAATCCAGTTCACCGGCGTCTGGGTAATCCCGACAGCGAGTGCGTCCAGCGCATCGTGCTGGCCGCGCCCTGGTCGAAACCCATACGAGAACCCCAGAAAATCTTCCTCGTAAATCGCGTTGAACACTTCCACCACCGCACGCTGAACGATCTTATCTTCCAGCGCCGCGATCCCTAACGGCCGCTTCCGTCCATCCTCTTTCGGTATGAACTTGCGTCGCGAGGGCTGCGCCCGATAGGCGCCGCGGTGAACGCGTCCGTGCAAATCGACAAGGTTACCTTCCAGGTTCTGCTCATACTGCGGCCAAGTCAGTCCATCCACTCCGGGTGCCGCATCCCGCTTGAGCCAGGAAAAGGCCGCCCGCAATAGATCAACATCGACATGGTGCAGCAGAGCCGTGAACCGTTCCTTCTTCTCGGCTTTCGCTCGCTCCCGTACACGCTCAAGTCCCGATAACATGCTTACCCGGCTCGGTGTCCGGCGCATGCGGTCCTTGCTCGTGTTCCCCTCGGCCCCCTCCCTTCGCTCCACCGACTCCGCATCCGATCCTTCGGACTTGTTCGCCGGCTTCGCAGCTACTGTAGAGGGGTCTGACTTCTCCGGCTCGTGCATCATCGGCTACGGCTCCTCGCCTTCCCGATGCGGATCACCCCGTACTGCGAATGATCGAGCTGGAGATCTCCCGGTTCCCGTACAAGGAGCGTCCGTACATGCCAGGGTCTCAGACCACGCAGGGCCGATCGGACACTCGCGCTGACGTGTCCGTCCGTGTTGCCTTCCGAGTAAGTTACCTCGTCAGCACCCTGAGAAAAAATCACTTTCGCGGCTCAATGGCTGGCCTATACGTTCCCCTGCCGACGCTTCGCAGGTATCCTCACGGGTGCCTACGCACGGCTTGGGGTCAATGTGGGTCGCTACTCCTTCATTGCGACGGACTCGCACCGCCTGCTCCTTGCCGGTCTCCCGGCGCACAACCCATTGATTTTATTGGTAGCGGGGGCGTGATTCGGAATTATAACCGTCGAAAATATCAGGAGATTTTCTTCGACTCCACTCGTTGAAAGCCTCCTTGGGATGCTCGCTCCAGGGAAATCTCGTACACGCGCCCTGCTCCATCTAAACCGGTGCGCGTCAATTCAGCATCTTAATCATGAGGTGCCATCGTTTTCACAAGTACGTACTCTGGCTCCTCAACTGGCCAAGAAAGGTATTTCCGTCGAACCAAGCTCTCAATCTTCGAGCGGTTCCTTTGAAACGCCTCAACGCGCCCAGCATTGTCAAGACCATCGGTACCAAAGTGATCATCTAGCGCCTCACGGCTGATGGCGCACTGAACGGGACTCCCAAACGCTGCGCCAACAAACGTAACGGTATCTCGGCTGAAATCGTAGCGCGCAGTAGCGCCATCAAACGTCAAATCGATACCTGGTAGGATGTCACGAGAGCGTCCCAAAATCCTCAGCATCAGATCGCGCGCGTGCGGAGCCAAATTCCGCATTCCTTCCAGAAGATACTTTCGCCAATGCGGCCCTCGGCCATAGGCCTCTTCCCACACATCCTTCAGTTCGCCGGGTCGTCTTTCCGCGAGAGCTTCTATCAATCGCTCCGCCTGCCGCAGATCTTTGTCACGCTTTGCGATCGCTGCCGGCCGGTACAGGGACAGAATCAACTTGTGGACCGCGTAGCGCTCCGGCGCCGGAACATGAACGTAAATGCCTGATGCATGGAGTAGTACGGCCGGCGCGGGGTCGCGAATCAGAAAGTCGAGGAAACGCAAGGGCTGCGCGTTTGTCTTCAGCGCGGGAAGCATCTGTGGCGCATCTGTGTCGGGCCCCTCATTTGGTGTCACGAAGTCGACACGAATTCCACCCTTCGCCACGTAGCTGGTTGCGGAACCGTATCCGGTAATGTTCGGTACTTCACGAAATGTTTTATCAGCGCTCTTTAGGACATGAATCATTGGCGGGGTTTCGTCGCCCGTCGCAATCGAAACGCTCGTGAACTGCGCGACGTCGACATCACTCGTCTGAAGTAGTGCGCCCGGAAGTCTGATACCCAGCATGGCTGGATATACTTGATATGCCACCGTCCCGACGAGTACTGAGCGAAGCCTGAAGACACCCGATCTCGCGAGTACCGCCACCACTTCCCCGATTTGCGGAATGGGCGGCAGAAGCCCTAGAGATCGCACCAGCGTCGATACTAATGCTCGACGCTCGCGTTCATCATCTCGCGCTTGCTTATGCTGCGCGATGCGCTCGAGCAGTTCTGGAGATTCCGGCCCAACATATCGTTGCGAGCGGCCTTCCGCAGACGCCGTTTGAAAGTACCAGTAACGTCGTCCTTTAATTGTTTTCGGAGTAAAGGTTCCATCATCTGGAAAGGACTCGCCGAAGGCAGCCGCTGCGCAGCGCTCTAGTAGCTCCGCATATGTGGTCTGGACGACGAGTGACGGGGCGGGCATGGAAACTCACTCTTATACGCAATCCGCGGAATGAGTATAACGAGTTATACTCAAAACGCAAGATGCGTATAATAGAGCCCACCGATCGGGAGCACTTAGAGCGCGAAATTGCGGAGCTGCGTCGGAAGCTCTTGGAAGGCAAACGTTCACGGCTGTGGCAATGAGATTTGAGTATGCGCCCGGCGCCACGCCCATCGAGATCACCCTTCCACGCTACTTGGGATGTCAGCATCCTCTGACCCGAATCGGGTGCCGCTCCCCGTGCCCGACGGCGGCGCGCCAGGGTACGATTGATCCCTCGCCGAGGATACCACTTGCCGCTCTGGACAATCGCTTGGTCGGTGCTGGGTACGCTGGTCATCGTGATCCTGGTACTCAATTTCCGTAAGCCGGAAAAAGAGCCGCAGCACCGGGTTGCGCGCCATTACAACATTCTCGACCCGCAACTCCGGCGCGAAATGGGCGTGCTGCTTGGACCCGCGATCGTTCCGGGCAACCGCATTGAAGCCTTGCAGAATGGCGATGAGATTTTCCCGGCGATGCTCGAGGCGATTCGCGGGGCCCGGCGCACGATCACCTTTGAGACCTACATCTACTGGTCGGGCGATATCGGCGAGGAGTTTGCGCAAGCGCTCATCGAGCGGGCGCGCGCAGGCGTGTGTGTGCATCTCATGCTCGACTGGGTGGGTTGCGACAAAATGTCATCGACATTGCTAGCCCGCATGAAGAGCGGCGGCATCGAGATCGAGCGCTATCACCGCGTGCGCTGGTTCATGCTCGGCCGATTGAATAACCGCACGCATCGCAAGGTCCTGATCATCGATGGCGCATTGAGCTTCACCGGCGGCGTCGGGATCGCGGACCAATGGTCCGGTCACGCGCAGGACCCCGGGCATTGGCGCGACATGCACTTCAAGGTCACAGGCCCCGTCGCCGCGCAGATGCAGGCTGCGTTTCTCGACAACTGGATCAAGACCACCGGGCACGTTCTGCACGGCGATGATTATTTTCCGCACATCGAGCCGAGCGGCGATCAGTACATGCAGATGTTCATCAGCTCGCCCGAGGGCGGCAGCGACAGCATGCGGCTCATGTACCTGACCGCAATCACCGCGGCCGAGCAGCGGATCGACATGGAAGCCGCTTATTTCGTCCCCGATCGGCTGATGATTCGCGAGCTGATCGGTGCACGGCAACGCGGCGTGCGCATCCGCATTCTCGTACCGGGGCGCCACATTGACTCGAAGATCGTGGGCATCGCCTCGAAAAGTGAGTGGGGCCCTTTGCTCGAGCATGGCGCGGAAATCCATGTGTACTCACCGACGATGCTCCATTGCAAAATGTTGATTTTCGATGAGTACATGGTCTCGGTCGGCTCGACCAACTTCGACATGCGCTCGTTTGAGCTCAACGACGAGGCCAGCTTGAACGTCTACGATGCCGGATTCGCACGGCAGATGACGCTGGTGTTCCAGCGGGATCTCGCGGCGTCGACGCCGTACACGCTCGCGCACTGGAGGCGCAGATCCTGGCGCGAGAAGTTCGAAGAAATTGTCCTGAATCCGCTGCGTTCTCAGCTCTAGCCTGTCGCACGCTGATGGCCCAACCCGAAACCCCTCCCCGCTCGCGCAACGATGACGGCGCGCTCACGCGGTGGGAGCGCTGGGTCGGCCATGGTGGCTACGTCGCCGAGGGCACACTCTACCTTCCGGTCGGGTTCTTCGCACTGCTCGCGGCCTTCGGCCAGCAGCATCCCAACGGATCGCAGGGGGCGCTGGCGAAGCTCGGAGGCACCTGGCTCGGCGATGCGATGCTCGCGATTCTCGCGGCCGGCCTGGCCGCGTTTGTGTTGTGGCAACTAGTCGTGGCCGTCGCGGATCCCGAGCATCGCGCGGAGCGGCGCGACCGGCGCCGCCGAATGGTGCGGCTGGGGCATCTCCTGAACGGCGTGTTCCACTGCGTGTTCGTCGGCGAAGCGGTCTGGAGCATTCTCGGACTCAGCCGAGCGGATAGTGAAACGCAAAACCAGGTCCGATGGACGGCAAGAGTCTTCGCACTGCCCGTAGGACGCCATATCGTTGCGCTCGTGGGGGCCGGCATCGTCATTTTCGGACTCTGGCAGTTCTATTCGTTGCACTACTACGCTCTTTCGTGAATAGCCCGCTTCAGTGACTTCGTCAACACGCCGGCAAGCGGCCGATCGCCTTTCATGAACGCCGCCATGAAAGATTTGACTTGTTTTGAGGTAATGTGCGGTGGAAGCGGTGGTACATTCGCGTCCGTCTTGACTTCCAGAACAACCGGCCGGGTGACTCCCCATGCCCTGAGGCGTTGCACGAACCAGTCACTGGTCATTTCTGCCATCACATACCTCTTCAAAGTGTTTGACGGATCTCACTAGGGCCCGCCTTCGCCCCCGGTCGCCCCTATAATTTGACCCGTCGTGAACGAAGCGCGGTTATCCGCAAGCATCACGTACAGCGGCGCGAGCTCCGCAGGCTGCCCGGCGCGACCCATGGGGGTTTTGGCCCCGAACTCAGGGAGCTTGTCGGGGGGCTGTCCGCCCGTCACTTGCAGAGGCGTCCAAATCGGTCCGGGGGCGACGCCGTTTACGCGGATGCCCCAGCTCGCGAGTTGCTTCGCCAGACCCTTCACAAAAATCGCGATGGCCCCCTTGGTTGCCGCGTAATCGATGATTTCCTCGCCGGGATCGTAGGCGTTGATGGATGCGGTACAAATGATGGCGGACCCGGGCTTCATGCGAGCGACCGCGGCCTTGAGAATCCAAAACATTGCGTAGACGTTGGTCTTGAACGTCGTATCGAATTGCTCGGTGGAGATGTCCAAAATCGACTTCTGCGCGACTTGTCGCGCCGCGTTACTCACGACGAGATCCAGGCCCCCGAGCTGGTTCGCTGCCGACTCGACGAGGCGATTGCAAAACGCCTCTTCTCGAATATCTCCCGGAAGTGCAACGCCCTTGCGCCCCGCACGACGGATAAGTTCGATCACTTCTGTAGCGTCGGGCTCCTCCGCTGGCAAGTAGTTGATCGCGATGTCGGCTCCCTCGCGGGCGAAGGCAATAGCGGCCGCTCGCCCCATGCCGCTATCGCCACCAGTAATGAGGGCTTTTCGCCCGGCGAGACGTCCCGAGCCGCGATAGCTGGTCTCTCCGTGATCGGGCCTGGGCGTCATCTTAGATGCGAGGCCAGGCCACGGCTGTTGCTGCTTCGGAAAAGGGGGCCTGGGATATTCGATGGGAAAGTCCGGCATGAATGCCGACCCGCCAGCCTGAGCATCAGGCGGTGTATCCTGCTGCGCAAAGGCCGAACCAGCGGCAGCAAGCAAGAGTCCACTTGAGATTTCCTTCAAGGCTCGGCGCCTTCCCCCTGATTCATCGTTGCGATCCATGGAGCTACCTCTCGGTGAGGCTGCTAACGTATCGCAAGACCTAATCACCTCGTTGTAGTCGGGGGGAGCATTCCAACGTCGGAAAATACGCGCTCGAGCCGATCAAAATCCGAGGGCGAGATTTCCACCCGCCCCCGAATGTTTAACAGGCCTCAGCGACGCGCCAGAACGTATTCAGGGACCTTGCAAAGCGGATCCGGCGCTCTCGAGCTCTGGCACGCAGCGAACCACCATCGATGGCGCCCGAATCGATCGGCCGCTATCGCCGACGCGGAATCGCCGACCGTGGTGGGCAAACGAGTGGCAGCTTCCGTGTTGGTCGCGGGCAGCCAAAGTTCGATGGTCGTGCCTTGATACAGTCGACTTCGGAGCATGAGTTTCCCGCCCGACTGCACACACAAGCCGTCGACCATCGCGAGACCCAGTCCGGTACCTTTCCCGACGCCAGGAAGCGTTAGTTGCCGACACCGGGTCTGCGATTAATCGTCGGAAGGTCGAAAGGAAATCCACGCCGCCCCATCGACCTCCCGACGCAACGGGTCCCGCATCAGGCGGCTTTCGGATGCATGATCACTTTGGTCCAGCCCTCGTCGCGGTTGTCGAAGTGTTTATAGGCATCGGGCGCTTCCTCCAACGGAATCTCATGCGAGATGATCAGGGACGGGGTTGCCTTGCCATGATGGATCAAATCCATAAGGCGACGGTTGTACGCCTTCACATTGCATTGCCCCGACGCCATGCGTTGCCCTTTGAACCAGAACTTCCCGAAATCGAATGCGATTTGCCCTACCTTGGCCAGTTTGTCCTGAGCGTGGGGATCTTGCGGCACGTAAACGCCGATGATCCCCAATGTGCCGGTCGCTTTCACGGCTTCCACCAAGGAGTTCATCACCAGATTCGGAACTTCTTTGCCGTGGGAGTTGTGGCATTGATAACCCACGCACTCTGCGCCGCAGTCTGCGCCAAGGCCACCGGTGAGTTCTCGGATCTGATCGCCGACATCACCGTCCTTGGTGTTGAAGGTGGTGGCGCCGATCTCGTTGGCGAGCTTGAGCCGGTCTTCCTCGCCATCGATGACAAAGATCTGGCTCGCCCCTTGGATGCGGGCCGACATCGCCGCCATGAGCCCCACGGGTCCGGCGCCGTAGATGACGATCGATTCGCCCGGCTTTAAATCCGCGAGGCGCGTCGCGTGCCATCCGGTCGGGAAGATGTCCGCCAACATGACGTAGTCACGTTCCTTCGCGCGCGCATCCTCGGGCAGTTTCAAGCAATTGAAATCAGCGAACGGCACCCGAAGATATTCCGCCTGGCCGCCCGAATAAGGTCCCATCCCCGCAAATCCGTAGGCTGCACCTGCCATGCCCGGCATAACGGATGGATCGGCGCACGTTAGACAGTATCCCGAGAGCCCGCGCTCGCAGTTCGCGCAGAAACCACAGCCGATATTGAAGGGTAATACGACCTTGTCGCCCTTCTTGATACTTTCAACCGCCTTACCGACCTCCACAACCACGCCCAGATTCTCGTGACCGAGGATTTTCCCCTTTTCTACATCCGTGCGTCCCTCATACATATGCAAGTCGGAGCCGCAGATATTGGTAGTGGTCAACTCGATCACCACATCGGTGAGTTTTTCGAGTTTGGCGTCGGGAACCTTATCGACTGAGACCTTTTTTGGGCCGTGATAAACAAGTGCTTTCATGGGAAACCTCATTTGGATGGCGTGGCCGGAGAATGCACCTACGCTACTTGGATCATCTCTGGATCGCTGTCCGCGCCGAAGGATCTACTCGCGTGAGATTTCTCCTAACGTTATCGAGCTTGCAGCAAGGATCTCTGCCCGCCCCAGGGAGAAAGAAGAAGATGTGGAGGCTCCCATCGCGGCCGCAGGGGCCCCCGTCCGCACGTCAGCCTACGTCTCATGGGCAACGTGTGTGCACCGAAGGTCGAAGCTTCTCCTCGCGGTAGGAACCCACCGTCAGGCTGGGGTCCCACGTTTAGGGCTTGGCGCGCGGCAGCTCGTCACCGATTTGGTGTAGGCCGGTGGAACATAAAAGTTCAAGGTCTTGAGCACTGCCTGCCCGTTATTTCGGATTTCGTGCCGATCTCCGTGCTCGATGAGGAGGAGCGTGCCCGCCCGCAGTGCCAGTCTCTTGGTACCTGATTTGGCGACGCCTTGGCCTGACACGACGTAGAGCCACTGATCCGCACCTCGATGCCGATTGCGAGGACCGCCTTCCGCCTTCCCAGGCTCGATCACCATCTCGGCGGCCTGTGAGCGAGCATTGCCGAAAATGACATTGAATCCTTTCCCGAACCTAAGCTGTTTATGCTTCATGAATGCCGCCTTATAAAATCGGCTTACCGCCCGTGACGGCGACGGTCGCGCCGGACACGTAGCTCGCCTCATCGGTTGCCAACATCACATAGACGGGTGCAAGTTCGCTGGGTTGTCCGGGACGTTTCATCGGGACCTGATTGCCGAAGTTCTTGACCTTATCCTTGGGCATCGTCGAGGGGATTAGCGGAGTCCAGATCGGCCCCGGCGCAACACAATTGACTCGAATACCCCGCTCGGCGAGAAGCTGCGCAAGACCGCCGGTGAAGTTCTGGATCGCACCCTTGGTCGTTGCATAGGCCAGAAGCTGTGGACTCGGTGCATCCGCATTTACCGAGGTGGTATTGATGATCGCCGCGCCCGAACGCATGTGGGCCAATGCCGCCTTGGTCAAGTAAAACATAGCGTGGATGTTGGTACGAAAGGTAACATCCCACTCTTCGTCGCTGATTTCCTCCGGTGAATCAAAGCTAGCCTGGTGGGCGGCGTTATTGACCAGAATGTCGATCCGGCCAAAGGCCTGGGCGGCTTGTGCGATCAAGCTTCGACAGTGGCCGGCATCCTGGATGTCGCCACTCACAAGAATACAACGTCGACCAGCACTTTCAACGAGTCGCTGGGTCTCCTGCGCATCTTCGTGCTCGTCGTAGTAACTCACGAGGACATCGGCCCCCTCGCGAGCAAAGGCGAGCGCCACAGCACGGCCGATACCACTGTCACCGCCAGTGATCACCGCTTTCTTATCTTTAAGCCGGGCAGCGCCCCGATAACTCTCCTCGCCGTAGTCGGGAGACGGATCCATCAAGGCGCTCTTTCCTGGCATGGACTGCTGCTGCTCTGGAAAGGGTGGTTTTGGATAGGAGCTGCTCATCGGTAAATCCTCCATCGATCGGCTCGAGATCTTCTAGCGCGCTTTCTTACGAGTCTTTGCCACGCAGCGACTCGCCGCGGCGGGCCCCTTTAAGGCGAGGATGCGGTACTCCTTTCCAATCAAGCGGTGATAGTTCACGAAGAACTCCTCGATTTCGCGCTCGAAACTCTTGCCTAGATCATCGACGCGCTTCACATGCGCGTAGCTGTAGTTGCCGCTCTCAACTGCCACAACACGATCATTGCGCTCGGGCTTTTTCTTATCGCCCTGTTCGCCTTCGATGACCCCGACGAGCCGACACGTGAGCTTGCAGCCTGCGAAGGCCGGTTCATCCATCAACACCAGCAGATCGAGGGGATCTCCGTCGCCGGCGAGCGTCGAGGGCACAAAACCAAACTCGTAAGGGAAGGCCATGCCGGCCGGCAGCACCTTGCGCAAGGCAAATATCCGCTCCTCCTGGTCATAGGCGTATTTGTTGCGGCTACCCTTCGGGGTCTCGATAATGACCGTAAGGTCCGCATCCTTTGATTCGAAGGGCGGCAATCGAGTCGGGTCTGCAAGACCTACGGAACGCGAGGAACTTTTGGACATTTCGGTACTTTCGGCGGCCGGAAATGACTTGGCTATCGGCCTGCCCAGACACCGTCTGTGCGTCAAACGCTGACGCGAACTCTCTTTCAAGGAGCGCTATGATGGATTTGGTCGTGAGATTTCTCGTCGGCGGCGCCCTGGTCTCGCTCTTTGCCTTGATCGCCGATGTATTGAAACCCAAGGGTTTCGCCGGCCTTTTTGGCGCGGCCCCCTCGGTAGCGCTCGCCAGCCTCGGGCTCACCATCGCCTCCCAGGGCAAGCTCTACGCTGCGATAGAGGCGCGATCTATGGTCGCAGGAGCCGCGGCCTTCTTCCTGTACGCCCTCGGCTGCCTTTATTTGATTGGGATGAGGCACTTCAAGACGGCACCTGCGACAGCCACGCTCTTGTCTATTTGGATTGTGGGGGCCTTCGGGCTCTGGGCGGCCTTTTTGTGGTGAGACGATGAAGATCCTGATCAACTTAGCGGCGCTTCGGCAAGTGAAGTGGTATGAGCACTTCACGCGATTCCTCCTGGGCGGAGTCATTTCCGTGCTCGCGGCACTTATCGCAAAGGCGCTCGGACCCACGGTCGGCGGTCTTTTTTTGGCCTTTCCTGCGATCTTTCCAGCGAGCGCAACGCTGCTTGATAAGCATGAGCGAGAAAAGAAGCAAAGGGCCGGTATCCCGGTGACGATCCGAGGTCGTCTCGCAGTGGGTCTCGATGCCCGAGGCGCTGCGATGGGATCGCTCGCTCTGGCTGCGTTCGCATGGGTGGTTTGGAAAATGCTTCCGCACGCAAGCTCATCCGGGACATTGGGCGCGGCTCTCGCCATTTGGATCGGACTTGCGGTCGCAATTTGGCGCGCGCGGAAGCTGCACGTCTACCTCTCCCGGCAGAAGAAGAGCGCCCGCAAGAAGTAAAGAGACGGTTTAATGGGATGGATGAAAGGGTCAACGCCCATGCAACTGGAGGTGGTGTCCGCAAGCTGCTGTTGCGTGTAAGGCTTGATGAGCGGCAAACTCGTCCCCTCGGTCTCGAGCGACAACTCGGCGTGCCCATTGGCGATAAGCACCGGAAGATTCGCAAGCACGACGCGAATAGCAGTCTGGAGACCGCTCATCCCCCGCATCCGTTGATCGGTGATCACCCCATCGATCGATGTGGTGTCTTTTTTAGCTGAGCAGGGTTGCCAACTCGTCGAAGTTCACCGGTTTGCAAACGTGGTGATCGAAGCCCGCAGCCGCCGATAGAGCACGTGCCTCCGGCGTGTCGTATCCCGTAATGGCAATTAGCTTCGTACTAACAAACTGCGGCATATCTCTTAAACGTCGAGCGACGTCGTAGCCGTTCAAGCCCGGCAAGCCCACGTCGAGCAACACTACGGTGGGATCAAAGGCCGGTGCTTGCTCCAGAGCTTCAGAGCCAGTCGAGACGCCCTTGACTTCAAATCCGGCCATCGAGAGCAGTTGGCAGCTGGTTTCCCGGATATCATGGTTGTCCTCAACCACTAACACACGGCATTGGCGTGCAACCGATTGAAGAGAGGGAAGCGATGCGTCCGATGTTTCCTTGTCGAGAGGTGCACGCGTGAGCGGAATACGTACCTCAAAAGTGCTGCCGCAGCCTCGTCCCTCGCTTCGCATACTCACCCGGCCGCCGTGCATTTCAACGAGCGTGCGCACCAGACTCAAGCCGATACCTAAGCCACCTTGAGAGTGCGCCAGAGAACGATCAGCCTGTGCAAATAATTCGAAGAGTCGGGGCGCTAATTCTGCTTCGATTCCCTCGCCATTGTCGACCACCTTCACGACCGCGCAGTGCGACGCCTCCTCGCTGAGGTTGACGCCTAAATTTATTTCAATTTCGCCGCGCTCTTGGGTGTACTTATTCGCGTTGCTCAAAAGATTTGTAAACACCTGCTCGAGTCGCGTCGCATCACCCTCCACCCAGGTCGGCGCCTTGGGCAGGGTCATGCGCAGCCTCTGGTGTTTGCCTTCAAACGACGGGCGCATCAGATCGACAACGTGCTCGATGGTAGATCGAAGATCCAATGAAGACCTTTGCAGCTTGATCTGCCCGTTCTGCGCTCGCGCCGCCTCGAGTAAGTCACTCACCAAGCGCGACATTTGGTGTACCTGACGGTCGATCAAATCACGCGCCTTTTCGACTACCACCGCGTCGGCTGGAGAACGGCGCAGGATTTGTACGGCGTTTCTCAAGGGAGTAAGGGGATTACGCAGTTCGTGCGCCAGAATCGCCAAGAACTCGTTCCGATGGCGGTCAGCAGCCGCCAATTCTGCCACCCGTTTGTGCAACACTTCATCGAGATTCTTTCGTTCGGTGATGTCATTGAAAACAATACCGACGTGTCGCAGTTCCGGTGCTCCGACCCGGAACGCGCAGACCTCAAAGTGGCGTCGCAGGGCAGCTGCCGGGTTCTCGAAGCGGAGAGTCTCCCCGGTGAGTGCGATGCGGCCATAAATGTCAAACCAGTGTTGCTCATGGCTGGGGGCAATCTCGCGCATGAGCCGGCCCCGCGCGTCGATGATGCCCGTCTGCCTTTGAAATGCCTGATTGACTTCCAGGAAACGATAGTCGATTGGATTGTTCTCTACTTTGCAGTCGCGATCGACCACCACGACCGGAATGTCGATCGAGTCAAGGACGCCGAGCACATCGGCAGCTACGCCTACCGGATTCGCGGTCGCGACATCACCTTTCGCCCCATCGACCTCACGAATCTTGCTCTCAGATTTGCGTTGGTTGGTCACTCCGTAGACGGACGTGGAGACATTGGTCCGAGATTTTCTTGCCGACGTATCTCGACAGAGGTCAGCAGATGAAAAAGGCAACGATCCGAATCCGACGAGACACCCAAACGGCACTCAAAGAAATGGGTGAACGATTCGTCAAGGCATGGAAGACCGGCAAGTCGGATGGCGATTTGCTGCAATTCGAGTCCCCTGCCGCGCTGTTTCGCGTTCTTACCGCAAAGCGATGGGAACTGATTGAGCGCTTGCAAACGACAGGGCCGACCACCTTACGCGGGTTAGCGCGCGAGTTGGATCGCGATGTGAAACGAGTGCATGAAGATGTGAGCATGCTCATCAAGCACGGCCTGGTGGTACGTACGGCAGACCGCAAAATTTGCGTGCCTTACGATGTTATTCACGCCGATTGCGACTTGCGCGCCGTAGCGTAGAAAAACAGTAGTGAGCATTTACGCGACTCTGTGGGCTCTGCAATTCCCTCGTTTCGGCGAGTTCCACTTCGGTTGCGATTGGGTAACTGTTATTGCCCAGGGCGTTCCTTCACATGTAGGCGCAGAATCGACTGACCCTTATGCATCGTTCTTACCGCCTTTACCAAGCTCCGTGGCTGCTGACCTGCGAGCCGTGGTCATTGTGGTCGAGGGTGCGGCCAAAGGCACTAACCGTTCTTCTCAGGAGTACTCGACACCGTTGCTCGCGCTCTCAGGTGTGGAATATGCATCGATTTCATTTTCCGCTCTGCATACTCGACTATGTGAGGCGCTTCGAGGCGATCGACCACGTCTAGTCGCGGAAGTTGTGCAACCTGATGGTAGCTCAAAGCTGATTTTCGAGAATAGGTCCGTCGGTGATGTCATCGCACCATCGCACCGCGAAGATTCGACGACTAGGTTGGTAGCGCGCAGCGTTATCAGTTGAATAATAAACGCTTATAAATCAATTACTTGCGCGTGAATTGGTAGCGGGGGCATGATTCGGAATTCTAACGGAACGCGGCGACGCAAGATGTCGCTGTGCCACGAGATATTTTTCGACAAATGGCACAAAAACCAATATCGCCCAATCGATCAATTGTTGATATGACAGGCGAATGCGCCGAGCGGTACCTCCTTCACATTTCACCTTAAGAATCAGGTACCTGGTCTGTTGCGGCGGCTCCGTTCTGAGAAGTCCAGCGCGTATCCTACAGTTTACAGAGTGTCTCCTATGGTATACAGTGCTTCCATGTTCGAGGTGAAGCGCACGGATGCCTTCGACGTGTGGCTCAAAGGACTGCGTGATTCCAAAGGCCGTACGAGAATTCAGGCGCGCATCGACCGGTTGGCTAACGGCAACCCTGGCGATGTGGGACCGATTGGCGAGGGCCTGAGCGAGATGCGAATCGATTTCGGCCCTGGTTACCGCGTGTACTACGCGCGGGCCGGCAAGGCGCTCTACCTGCTGCTGTGTGGCGGCGACAAGGGCAGCCAGGATGCGGACATCAAGAACGCGCACGCGATGTGGAAAGAATTGAATCCACCGGCTAAAAAGCCGGCCAAGAAGGAGTGACCATGGCAGCCAAGAGCAAACGCCGAAAGATCAAGGTGGCGCCCTACGATTCGGCGGATTACCTGAAGACCGAAGCCGATATCAAGAACTACCTCGAGGCGGTATTCGAAGAGCCCATGGATCGGCAGATGCTGATTCACACCCTGGGTGTTGTCGCTCGAGCGCGCGGCATGATGAAGCTCTCGAAAGATACCGGCATCACCCGAGCGGGACTCTACAAAGCGCTCTCTCCAGACGGAAATCCGAGTTTCGAGACCGTGACGAAAATTGTCGGTGCATTCGGCATGCGGCTGAGCGCGCAGGCGGCCTGATGACCGGGCGAGCGCCCGGCCAGGCTGCAGGCCGTATTCCGCCAACATCGCAGCAGGAACTCGCGCAGGGTCGGGGCTATCGGCCTCGCGGGTCAAGCCTACCGCGCACGCGAGTAAACTGCCCAGCATAGGGTTCGCGTGAACCCCAGCATCAAGGCGGCGTCCATCGTGACCGAGTCGGCTTTCGTAAGCTCCGTGGCGTTCTTTCCGTGGGTGGCTCTCGCGGAGCCCATTTCGTTGGGGCGGTCCGTCCGGCTGCTGCCACATAAAAAGGGCCGGGCGCCGGGTGATACGGACCTTGCGAAGCAGGCCGACTTGGACAACGTCCTCCGCGCCTACAGCAACGGCACCCATTGGCGGGTTTCCGAGGCTACCTTGATCGAGGCCGACGGGTGGCGCACCGGGATGGAGGCAGACGATGCCACGCGGGAGCGGCTGTTTCGCGCCCGGATCATCCTCGGATTCTCTGCGCTGTCGTATCGGCGACTGTTCAGTCACATGCGTTATTGCTGCTATGACACGTACACGATGGTCGTGCAGCAGTACCAGACAGGGCGCGGTGACCGATTCGCTTATCACACCCGGCGCCGGGACGGTGGCACGTCGAACTACTGGAATGCGGATGGCTTCGCCTTCCATCGCCCGCTGCATGTCGACTCCCGGGCGCGGATCGAACTCGACCATAAGCTGGCGGCGGTCCTGCTGGACCTGCCGCCGGATGCCGACGACCCGCTCATCGACGCCCTGGATGAGTTCAACTCGGCCAACACCGACTCCCCGGACGTTCCGCTCCACATTGAGGCGGTGTTGGTGAAGTCTGCCTTCGAGCGGCTGCTGCGCATCGGATCGAATGCCAAGGATTTTTCCAATGCCTTGCAGGCGTGCACCCCCAACATGGACGCCGACCTACATGGGCCGCTGCTGGAAAGTTGGAAAAAAAGATTCCCTCAGGCACCCAGCATCCTCGGCGCGTGGGCGCTGGAATTCAGCGCGCTACGGGGCGCCAACGCTCACGGGGTGGACCGCAAGCTGGATCACTTTGTGTGGAGCAGCGCCGCCCATTTGGCTTTCGCGTCCATCCTGTTCCCGCTAATCGTAAAAAAGAAACTGGCCGACGCGGGTTCATGGGTGCAGCCGGAGGAGGACACAGAGAAACTGCGCCGCATCCAAGACTATCTGATGCATGACCCGTTCAACGTCGAGCATTCGGACCGGAAGGAAAGCCACCCGTGGAGTGAAATTGACGGCGAAGCCTTGATGGCGGGCTACGAACGGCGTATGCGCGAGGGCATGCGCCAAGCGATTTCAAAGGCCCTGGACCCTACCGCTGGCACCGATCGCGAAACCTAGCCAGCAGCTTCAGCTGGGCCCGATCCACTTTGTATTGACGTCACGCAATAAGGGCCGCGATCACGCCAATGACCAGCGCCACAGATACAGCTGGTACACCTTTCATCCACTCAAAACAGACAGCCCCCTGAACGCTGCACACGGACCGCCGCCAGGAGTCCAGTTTATCTCGCGCGGAGCCGCGTGCCAGTAAGATCAAGGAGCCGGGTTCTTTCGTATGACGCGCCAGGATCAAATACTGAATTTTGGGTTCTCAAGGACGATTTGATGAATATCCGAGAACAAAGACATCAGGTTGTACTCTGTGATCGGCGCGTCACCGGGGTGTGCGCAGTGACACCTCATCTCAAAGCAGCTTCGGAGCCGGGTGTGCTGATTGGAGTCGATTAGAGCCATGCCCTCAACTACCCATAGGATGGTCGTGTCAAAAACCTCTCGGAGTTCGCTGACGCTCGCGACGTTCTGGATCTGGTTAAAGCGCTTGAACCGCCCCTTCTGTTGACTCGCCATCTGGGCGGATGTGACATTGAACGTGGAAAAGCCCACCCGTTCTATCTTGCGGTGGACGCGGTCAATCGCCGCGCACCATGCCATCACCGCTGCCGCCCGAAGGAAGCCGTTCTTAGCGCAATCGATCGCCTCTTGGAAATAGGCGCCGACCTCCGGATCCTTCAACGCCGTCACGAAAGACTGGAACATGGTCGGCGTCGCCACGCCCGCGAGAATTTGCCTCGGGCAGGCCACGTTTTAGGGAGACTCGTCGGCCACAAGTAAGGGGGAAATATGATGAAAGCAGCTCTCTACGCTCGGTATAGCACGGACAAGCAGCGCGACGCGTCTATCGATGATCAGTTCCGCGAATGTGATCGTGTCGCCAGAACCGCCGGCTTTGATGTCGTCGCGCGCTTCGAGGACAAGGGCATGTCGGGCGGAACTGCAGATAGGCCTGGATATCAGGCATTACTGTCGGCAACGCGACGTAGAGAGTTCAGGGTCATCGTGGTGGAAGACATCTCGCGGCTCTGGCGCAATCGGGCCGAATTCGGCCCCCGGTCCGCAGAGTTTGAGGACTTCGGCGTACACTGCGTAACTGCGGTTGGAGATGACACACGTCGCGACGGCTGGGGTTTGGTCATTCAAATCAAACAAGCCGTTGCCGAGCACGCCCGCCGCGAGGCTTCTTACCGAACGCGTCGGGGACTGGAGGGTAGAGCCATCAAAGGTGAGAGCGCAGGCGGCCGAGCATATGGCTACCGGCCAGCCTCACAGTCAACGTCCGGTCAGGTCGAAATAATCGAGACCGAAGCGGCGGTTGTTCGCCGGATTTTCGAATTGTATGCCGGCGGCATTTCCTCGCGCGCCATCGCAGACCGCCTCAATTCTGAAAACATCCCGAGCCCGGGTGCAGCGTGGCGGCGAACTGACACAGGCGAGCATGCCAAGCGCCGCGGCAAGTGGGTGGGCTCGGCTATCCAAGGTGACCCGAAGCGCGGTTACGGTATTTTGAACAATGAGCGCTATCTTGGACGCATGAATTGGGGCCGGCTCCAATGGAAACGAGGTGCGGCGAACAGCAAGAAGAGGGTTGCCGTCGCGGCGGACCCGGCCTTGATGGTGAGACGGGAAGATCCACGGCTGCGAATCATCTCCGACGAGCTCTGGGAGCGAGTCAAGCTGCGACAGTCCGCTCAGGCGAGTAGGCCAACAAGCGCAAAGACGTCGACTGCCGGGCGACCCGCATCGTCGCTCCTTTCCGGGTTGCTTGTTTGCGGCGAATGCGGTTCACGCTTCGTCGCCAGGAATCAGCGAAGTTATCAGTGCGCGTCCCGGATCTACAGTGGCCCCAGCGCGTGCTCAAACCAAATCGTCGTGCCAAGGGAAGGAGCCGAGGCGGCTATCGTCAACTATCTCGCTGTAGATCTGCTATCGCCCGAAGCGATAGAGATCGCAAAGCGCGAATACCAAGCGGCCGTTTTTGAGGAGGCGAAACGAAAACACGAGGACACTGCCAAGGATGACGCCCTGCTCGCTGAAGAAGTCCTGCTTCGAAAAATGTTGAGGGATCGGACTCTATCACCGGATGTCGCGCAGGCCGCGCTGGACGCCTTGGCAATCAAACGTCGAAGGGCTGCCTCGACCGTGAAGACGTTGCCCGCCAACCTCGTCCAGTCCTTTGCTCTAACGGCGGAACGCTACAGTGAAGTGGTGCAAAATCTAGGCAAGCACGTGACCAAGAGCGAGCGCTCCACGGAGGAACGCGAAATGGTCCGGGAAATGCTCGGCGGACGCGGGACGGTTTTCACCCGAGACGAACGTGTAGGGGCACGCTTCGAATCTGTCGGGTGGCTTAAGAATTATAAACTCCTTATAAATCAATGAGTTAGAATTGGTAGCGGGGGCATGATTCGGAATTATAACCATCGGAACTTCCACGAGATTTTCTTCGGCCGCGACTCGTTAAGCGAGCACGTAATTGATTGAACGCGGCCTGACGACCTCAACCATCAACTCCTCTGCGCAATCTCCGCGAAGCCCGAGCCACCGCCCGATTCGACGAGCGCCCAATAGTCGGAGGGAGCGGGAATACTGTTTCGCCAAACTATGTTAGCCGCGGCTTGCGGTAGAGTCAGTCGCGCATTGGCGCCAGCTTCGACGAATGCGTAGGACGATGCCCACGAACGAATTGCCTCATCCACCGTCATTGCAACGCACGCGACGGTCACGCGTTGCGCAAATGCGAACGCGCGGATAATCGGACTGGGGTCATCGTATCGATTCAGAGCCCGCAAAGCGCCGAGGTAATCCTCGCGCCATACTGTCGGGATCGTTATCCGCGACAATCCAGACGCCAACAGTTCTTTGGTCATCATGATTCGACTGATGCGCCCATTGCCATCGACGAACGGATGGACGTCCGCAAGAAGAAAATGCAATAGGACTGCCCTGCCGAATGGGTGTTCAATGCCATTGACGATTGCGAGCCCGGCGTGCAGCGTCCCCCTTACCCGACCCGGTGAGACGAAGAGAGTGTTACCCGCCGCGTTCGGCTGCTGTTTGTACTGACCTGGAGCATTCTCCGGGCGGCCCGACATTAGATCGGCGTGGCGCGCCTTGATCTCCTCTTCGAAATCCTTAATCGAGATCGTCGAGGGCGCGCGCGTTCCCAGATTGACGAGCTGCCGGTAAGTCGCGAGGACATCGTGACCGTCCTGGGACCGTTGTGCAGGCACGACGCCATCGAAGACGATTTTCTTCGCGTCTTCGACGACGAACCGCGTACCCTCGATATAGTTGGAGAAATAAGCTTCGATGAAGGAAGCGGCGATGCGGCTCTCCGCGGATGGTGGTTCGCGCGCCGTTTCCGGTAGACCGGTAGATCGAAGCGCCGCAGCTAGAATGGCACAGCGCTTCAGAGAGGCGTCATCGTACGGCAGCCCTTTGCTTCTCGCCGTGGCGGCTGGAGAGGTCAACCGAGCTTCGCGCGTCCCGAGAAGCGCGCCGATGATCTGATCCAGTTGCGCAAATTCGGACTGAAGACCAAGCGCCGGCGCCAGTACGCGCGCCTCGTCGCGGATCCGATTCAAATGCGATTCGCCTTCCTGGTCGCACAGTTTGTCTAACCATTGCTCGACCTCCGCTCGGCTCAGTGTTCTCGATAAGCCTTTGACGCTTCGCGACGAGGTGAGATTGTCCAGAAGCGCCCGCGCTGTGGAGGCCGCGTACAAGGTGAGAAGCGGAAAATCTCCCTGCTGTGGACCTACGCCATGTATCGCATTGATCTGCACACCAGGGAGCGCAACCGAGCGGCGCGCCCTTACGTGACAGAGAAACACGAACCCCGGTCCGGTTCGAGATCCGTCTTGTCCCAATGAGCGCGACGCATGCATTTCCTTCGCGGTCCTCCCCGATAGCACTGCGCCGGGAAACAAATGCCCCGCAATTTCCAAGGCGTGGCGCAACCCGATACTTTCTAGGGGCTCGGTCAGGTTGCTGGTATAAATACTGCTGTGGATCTTGCGCAGCTTTCCCGATGCCGCCAGACGACGCGTTTGCCGGTCAACGGTTGGGTTCGAGCCGGTGAAAATGATCTCTTCAGTCATGTCTCCCATCCTTGCGTAATCCCGCCTTTATAGACCGATATGTCCGTTATGGTAACGTAACATCCATTTTTGTCCATTATACTCGCACAAAATCGGGTTTGTGGCCTCACCGACCTATCAACACGTGATCCATTGCGGCCGCAGGTCAGCGCGCTAAGCAGCCGAATTCGATACCGCACCGCGTCATGGCGACCGGATAGTGAGTTGGAAAGAAAAGGCGCCGCCGGATGGGTCGGCGCCTAAGTCAGGCCCCAAATACTTGTCTATGCGAGCTGCGGCCGCCCCGCACCATCAAATTTACCGCAGCTTCACGAGCTGATTCAGGACGCCGTCCAAGCCGCCGAATACCGTCAGCTTGTCGATCTTCTCCGTCACCTTCTCCAACGCCTCGAGCTCCTTCAGACGCATAAGGATCGGGTTGTCCTCGATCAACTTGGCGGTGTTGAGCGCCGAACGGGTCGCGTTCGTCTCTTCACGGCGGCGAATGATGATTCAAGGGATGGCAGCCAAGAAAAAGGCACGGTCTGGAGACGCTCGGCAGTTCGAAGGTGCTGTGCCACATATGTGACCAACTCAGATTGGGTGTGCGAGGATTGTGCCGTGATCGGGCTGGGAAGAGGGGAAAGTTGCCGGGTGGGTCTAACCCACTGAAAGATCGCGCCTTTTCACGGCGCACCACAGTTACGGCACACCCAATCTAGCTTCGGCACGATCTAGGCATCGGGGCGCGATACGACGCGGCATTTGGAGAAGCCACTCAGGCGGCGTTGACCAAGATTCTCCCGGGTGAGGAAGATCGCTTCGGCAAATGAACCCGGATTTCGATATCGCTGCCGAGGGCTGTTAGAAAAGTCATCAGCCGCTCGACTGAAAACCCCTCGAGCTTGTAGTGCTTGAGCGCGGAAATTTTGGGCTGATTGATGGATAACGCGGTGGCTGCGGCCGCCTGCGTTAGCCGGCGTGATTCCAGCAGGCGATTGACCGCGACGGCGAGCCGTACCTTCGTATCAAGCTCCGCGGCATCTGGAAGGCCGAGATCGGCAAAGACGTTCCCGGAACTCGCCACGACTTTATTGACGCTCTTGGCTTGCTTGGCCATACCTCACCTCGTAATCCGCCTTTGCCACCTTTAGGCGGCGCTCAATCATTTCAACATCCGTCGTCGCAGTGCGCGTTCCACTCGGTGATTTCTTCTGAAAACAGTGTAGAACGTATATTGCTTGCTCGAATCGCACCACGTAGCCCGCACGAAACGTGTCGGTCTTGAAATCGCTCACTACTTCAAAGACGCCAGGCCCAACACCTTTCCAAGGCTTGGCGTCGGGGTGTTTACCACCATATTGCGCAACACTTAAGGCGGCGCCCATCTGACGAACCACCGAATCTGGCATTGCGAGCAAATCGCGTTTGCTTGAGCCGATCCAAAACAGCGGTTTCTCACCGGGAGCCAACTTTCGGCGCATGGTGCAAATATCCTCATTTTAGGATTATATCCTAATTCCAGGATACATGCCAATTTCCGCAATCGACCCCGAGTTGCCGTTCGTGAGCGGCCGCTTTCTGGCAGGTCGATGGCCGTCACAACTCAGCGCGTGTCGAAGTGTTTGCCGGAGAAATCTCTACTGCGGTGGAAACTTCAATCCCCGCTCGATCGCCTGGAAGCGCGGCTCGTTGCGCAAGGGGTCCATGAGCGGGTCGGTCTTCAGCTCCACCAGGCCCGGGTCACGCAGCCGCAGCGCCGTCTCCAGCCATTCGAGCGCCTGGACACGATTACCCCACTGCGCGTAGATCGTGGCGTACTGGTACGCCGAAGCATCGCCCATCGCTGTCTTCATTTTCGAAAGCACGGCTTCTGCGTCCGCGTGCCGGCCGAGCTTGTCATAGATTATCGAGAGGCACTGTTGACTTGCCCAGTGGTTCGGCTTGGTCCCGCATGAGGCGCGCGCGCTCCGCAGATCCCCGAGCCCGTAATAGGCGAGCCCGCGAAGCCCGTAGGTCTGCTTGAAATCGGGCTCGAGACTGATGAGTTCTGTTAAAACCACAACCGCCTCTTCATATCGGCGGGTCAAATACAACACCCAGCCGAGGTAATAGTGGCTTTCATGAGCGAGCGGATCGAGCACGACGGCGCGGCGGGTGGCCGCAACTCCCGCATCGAAGTGCCCCATGTGGGCTGCAAATAGGCCGATATATCGCAGAACCGCCGCATTCCCAGGCGCGAGCGCAACGGCACGATCGTACGCTTCACTCGCCTGCGTGAAGTCGAGGTTTCCTCGTTCGGAAACCCACGCCAATGCGAGGTGGGCCTCGGCCAGATCTGGCGCGAGCGCGAGCGTCCGACGCGCATCCGCTTGCGCCTTGTTAAAATTCTCTCTTGCTCCGGTCGCGGCCTCCTCGGCGTAGGCGGAAAGGGCCATTGATCGGCCTGCGAACGCGAGCGCGTAGTGCGGATCCAGTCGGATCGCTTCCGTGTACGCCGTAATTGCGGTCGGGAGTTCTCTTGCTTCGTGCATCGAGTTATACACCTTCGCGCCGCGCAGATACGCATCGAAGGCGGCGGGATTACGCGTCCCGCCGAGCTCGACTTTGGCCGCGACATCCCCGAGGAGCGTGACTTTCAGGGCGCCGGCCACCGCCGTGGCAATCTCGGTCTGAAGTTTCAGCACATCCCCTAAATCCCGGTCATAGGTCTTAGACCACAGGTGAAAGCCCGTGACGGCGTTGATCAACTGCGCGCTGATGCGGATGGTGTTCGCCGAGCGCCGTACACTTCCTTCGAGCACTGCGCCGACATTGAGTTTGTGCGCTACGGTGACAATGTCCGGATGCTCTTTGAATGAGAACGATGAGGTGCGCGCCGCAACCTGTAATCCGTCGATCTCGGCAAGGGAATTAAGCAATTCTTCGGTGAGCCCGTCGGAGAAGTATTCCTGCTCCTTGTCTCCGCTGAGGTTCACGAACGGTAGCACGGCGATGGAGTGCGGCGGCGGTGCAAAAGCAGCAACAGCGCTCGCGGGGATGGGCGCGGCGGGCGCGGCGGGCGCGGCAAGCGTCTTCGCGCTGACTGTTACCTGGGCGCGGCTCTCGCGGTATAACGCATAACCAACCGTGGCAAGAATCGCGGCGAGAGCCACAGCACTGACCCCGAGCAGCGCTCCATTGCGCAGCACGAACTTGCGCAGCTGATAGGACAGTCGGGCCGGCTGTGCGCGGATGGGCTTGCCAGTCAAGTAGCCTCTAAGATCCTCCGCCATCGCGGCGGCACTTGGATAGCGCTGCGCGGGATCCTTCGCCAGCGCCTTGAGTACAACGGCGTCCAAGTCCCCGCGCAGTTGCCGCGCCGACCGCTCTACCGTACTCGCGCGGGTAGCGACCGCCGACTGCTCAAGCTGCATGCTGGGCTTCTTCACCTCGAGCGTGGCGATGGCCTGATCGAGCAGCCCGATCGAGGCCGCACTCTTGAGTCGATAGGGTCGAGTACCGGTGAGCAGTTCGTAGAGCACTATGCCCAGGGAGTACAGGTCGCCGCGCGCATCGATCGGATCGCCGCGCAATAGCTCGGGACTGGCATAGTCCGGTGTCAGCGCTCGGCCGTAGACGCTCGTCAGCGCCGGCTGATCCGTCTCTTCGGCCTCCAGCAGCCGAGCGACGCCAAAATCCAGCAGCCGCACCTGTCCGGAGTCGGTCACCAGAATGTTCGAGGGCTTGAGATCGCGATGGATGACTTTTTTTTCATGGGCGTACTGCACGGCCTCGAGCACCTGCAGGATAAGCCGTAGACGCTCGGGAATCCCGAGCCGGTGTGCGTCGCACCAGTCTGTCAACAGCGCGCCCTGCACGTACTCCATCGCGAGGTAGGGCAATCCTTGCGGATCCACCTGAGAGCGGTCAGTTAATTTGATGGGCTGATGTTCACGATCGGTGATGGGCCATCGGCGATCGTGACCGCGGCGTCGGCGCCGCGGTCATTTCCGCGGCTCTCAGAACGGCGGATCTTTGAGCGGCGGCTTGATGGCATCGGATCGCGGTTGGCCTCGCGCTCATCGAGTGCGTGGTACCAGCGGTGCATTTGAGCGAAGTAATGGTTTTGGAAGTGGTGGTAGAAGGCCTCGAGGAACTGATCGATGGCGACCACCGCCTCGTCGGGCATGTCGGGGAAGACGAACGGATCGGTGTCGTCGGCCATGTCAGCGAGCCCGCGGCGCGGCGCGGAGTTTGAGTCTCCGGCGGAGCAAACACCTGCAGATAGAGCTTTTCATCGAGTTCGGTGATTTCGCGCTGCGCCGCGGTCATCAGCAGTTCGGCCGCCATGCCGATGAAGATGCGGTAGTTGCCGGCGGCGTGATCGCACAGGGTATTTCGCAGCTGCTTGGTCATCAGGCTCGCATTGCCGGCGGTGGTGAGCAGATGTTCGAGGCAGGCCAGGAGTTCTTCGCGGGTGGCGACGCCGGTGGCGAGGCGCGTGCGGATCCGCGAGCCCAAGGGGATCAGTTCCTCGCGCCGCAGTTTATCGAGCAGCCGCGCATCGCCCGATAGCACGACGCACAGCAGGGATTGGGAGTCGAAGCGCGCGCTGGCGAGCAGGCGCAGTTCACTCAAGACCATCGGCGTCATCTCCTGGGCCTCATCGACCAGGACGACGGGTCGGCGGCTGGCGGAGCCGAGATGATCGAGCCAGCGGGCGCGCAGCGCCTTAAATCCGCCCCAGCGGTTGCTGACGCGGATGGAGATGGAGAAGATATCGCCGAGTTCGCGATAAAAGTCGCTCAAGTTGCTCTGCGGATGGTGGATGACGCCGACCGAGAGGTCCGCCAGGCGTGCGAGGCGCTCGGCGAGCAGGCGCATGACGACGCTTTTGCCGGAACCGGGGTCGCCGTGGATCAAGGCGAAGCCGCCCTCGCGCAGGTGCGCCTGTTCGATGCGCCAGCAGAAGTTCTCGACCTTCGGCGGCACATACAGCGCCTCGGTCGGCACCTCCGGGGTGAAGGGGTTCCATTTGAGGCCATACAGGGCCAGCAGTTTTTGGTTCATACAGCAGTCATCCTTCTCGGCGGTGGGTAAATAGGCGGGCGGTAAGCCGGTGGCGGCGTAATCGGCGATCATCTTCTTCAGCAGAGGCGCGATGCCGGTGGCCGGCATCGCGCTCGTGTCGATCGCGGTCGGATCCACGCGCCGGCGCAGCGCATCGGCGTTGGCGGCTTTATCGAGCGGGCGCACCGGACACAGGACCTGGCCCGAGCGCGCATCGATCAGATCGACGCGGCTCAAGTCCCAGCGGGCGTAGCGCAGATGGATCTCATCGAGACGCCGATAGCGGGACGGGATCTCGAAGCGCTGGCCATCGAGACTCACCGTGCCGTCGGAACGGCGTTGCTTGCGCTTGACCTCGATGCGGAACGCCGCGCGCAACTCATCGCTCCCGGGACACTCGCGCCCGACGTTGGGGCCGGCGAGGTAGCGCTGCATCGGCGTGTGCGCCCAGCTCACTGTGGACGGTGCGATGATATTCCTGGGTCACCCAGGCCTGGGTCGCGAGGTTCAGTTGCTCGAGCGTGAGACTGCTCTCCCCTTCGAGCATGGCGAGGAGGCGTCCCTCGACGCGGCCCCAGATATTTTCCTGCTTACCGTTGACGTGCGGGGAGTACGGCAAGGTGGGCAGATGCAAAATACCCAAGTGATGAAGGCCGGCGGTGAACTCCCCGGAGATCATCGCCGAGCCCCGATCGGTCATGAGCGAGCGCGGCAGCCCCACCTTCTGCAGTGCCTGGCACAGGCCGTGGACCAGCTCTTCGGTGCCTTCGCTCGTGTACCACTGGGCATGGCACAGGAACCGCGACCGATCGTCGATGAAGCCGACCAGAAGCGGCTTGACGTACTCACCGCCGCGGGTCAGGACCTTGCGTGAGCCGTGATGGAAGTCAAGATGCATGAGCTGCAGCACATGCTCGACTTCGTAGCTGCGCACCTCGCGTTGTTCGAGCCGATCGCGGGCGGCCAGGGCGCCTTCGCTCGCCCGGCGCAGCGGGCGCTGACGCAGCAGCCCTTGCGCTTTGAGGTATCGGCGCACGCTCGGATAGGACGGACACTTCGTGCCGGCGGCGCCGAGCGTCACGCGCAGATTGTCGTGGTGCAGTTGGGCGGTCCAGCCCGGATGCTCGCGGTACTGCGCGGTCAGTGCCTTGCACCGCCTCGGCCGATAAACTGGGGAAGCGACCGATGTCGTGGCGCACCTGATTGCGCAGCGCCTGCACCGGATCGCCGGCCCTTTTGGCCGCGTAATACCAGCGCTCCAGCGTCGAGCAGCCGAAGCGGATCTCGAGCCCCGTGAACGGATGACGCCAGGCCTTGGCGGCCAATGCGTTCAAGGCCTCGTGTAACTCGCCGGCCGCCGGCGGCGCGGCCAGCAGCGGTCCGATGATCGCGAAGCGCAGCCGCGCCCATCGATCCCGCTGCGGTAGATCGTACTCGTCACTCACCCTCGCTCCCTTGCGACAGCCATCCTCGGCCTCGCTGATGGGAACGAAGGCTACAAAGCCCCTCCGGACACCGGCTATCGGCATCCTCTGCGGGTGCGTCTCGACCTTCGGATTACTTGGTCGTGGCGCGCGTGCTCAAGGGCGCGATGAAGCGCAGCAGCTGCTGCCAGCCGATCCGTCATCTCGCCGGCATCGAAGCGTTCCAGCAGACTCGGCGGCAGTTGCTGTGATCGTCACCGGCGGCATGAACCGTTCGCGCACCGACTGCCAGAACGGCGTCGACGGAAAATCCTCGCGCCACCACGTCCGCCAGCGCTTCAACGTGCGCGCCGGGATACTCAGCAAATCGCACAGCGCTTGACCCGAGGAACTCCCCGGCGGTGAGGACAACATCAACACCACCGCCAAATACACACGGCGGCCAGCAAACCGCACCGACGGCGATGTCGCGCGGCCGTCGCACCGTCCACAGGTGAAGCTCAAGCGCCAGGAATAATCCTCCCGCACCGCAGCCGGACACCCGCGGGGCTTACGGGGGTAATCCGCCACGTGCAGCGGACCCTCACATCCGGGGCAACGCCCCAGGCGGGTCGCGGCACGCGAACTCTTCATCGATGCGGGTCAGAAAATGAAAAAAGGCGGGATCTTGCAGTACGGCGTGGCACACTTCGGGGTCTCCTGTCTTGGTAAACCGGAGACTCCCCGGAGGGGATCTTTTAATCAAGATCCCCGATGGGGATCCGACTCAAACCATCACGAAACTTGACCGCCGAAGAGCGATTCGCCATCAAGAAAGGTGGCCATGCTCACCCGTTACCTCCGGCTCCATGCCCTCAAAGCCAAGCTCCCTTAGATCCAGCTCATCGACAAACACGTCAACGACCCGTACTGGGTTATCCTCAGCGATGTAATCGTCAAGATGCTCGGGGAACAAGGTGCTTTGAGAACGATCTTCGCCTTCGACAAATCGCTTCATCCTGCGCTCCGACGAACCCGATGTTCGCAGTGTGCGCGCTGATCATTACACTGTGTTTTCACACACCCTCGACCCGATGCGGGCATCCCCATGTGTCCGCTTAAGGGTTACGCGTTTGGCGGTCTATCGCGCATCAAAATGCGGATACGGATTTCCTCGGACACCAATTTCACAGCGATGTCAAAAGCTTCGCGGTTTATGATGCCGTTCTCGAAGCAGCATATTTACGCCCAAAGTTGCGACTTTATCGCACCACTCCTGGAGCGTGTTATCGGATGTCTGATTCATAGCGTCCGGCAATCGAATTGGTTATTTGTGCGAAAGTCAAAGTTGATCATTGTCCTAGATCGGACCCGTATGCGCCGGTCACGAACGGCGGGTCTCGGGCTCCTAAACGATCACTGACCAGAGTGCCGGGGACGGCCCGTCGAGATCGATCAAGGTCCTATCGCAGAATGAAATCGATCGGCCTAAAGTCCGAATGCCGCACCCGATGATCCGACTTCCATGTGCCAAGCAGCATATGTATGTATGCCCGAATCGGGACTCGGCCACACTATCTCGGACTTCTCGCGAGGCAACATCATGATCGCAAGTACATCGACACTGAAGATCCAAAGCGGCAAGGCAGGCGAATTCGAAACCCTAGTCGCCGCAGTGACGGCGAAGGTTCGGGCTAATGAGCCGGGGAACGTACTCTATCAACTGACCAAGAGCCGGGCTGACGATAACACCTACAGGTCCTTGGAACTCTACAAGGATCAGGATGCGTTCGCGCGTCACGGTCAGACGGAATATTACAAAGAGATGATGAACAAGGCGGGGCCCTTTTTGGCGGCGCCGCCCAACGTCGAAACGTTCGACACCGTCGGCTGGCCAGACCTGCAGCCTCTGTCACTCCCAGCGCGATCCCAAGGCTTGGGCGGGTAGGATATCCGCGACCGGATGGCACATCGCCATGACGTGTCACGCCATCTAACTGGGCGCATTCGTTCAGAACGAGCGTAGCTAAATCGTTCACCTAGCTGAATTACGACAAGGGGAAATGTCATGTCCTTTACCAGCGATCTTATTGAGACAGCGCCCAACCTCTCTACAGTATCAAAATACACCGAGATTAGTGGCCTCCTCTATCTTGGGGCCGGAGCTCTACTCATTGTTTGGCCAGGTGCGGTGCAGACGCTCTTGATGGATCGCGATTTCGTTGGCGACGAGGGGGCGCTCTTTCGGGTTGTTGGCATGGCGGTTGCCGTTATTGGTTGGCTCTACTTGTTTGGCGGCCGTTCCGGAGGCCGACAATTCGCGGCGTGTACAGTGCTAGACCGCTGGATACTCGTTCCTTTAGTACTCGTGTCCATAGCGATTGTCGGCGTTTTTCCTCACACGTTTCTCGCGATTGCACTTCTGGACGTCACGCTCGCCATTGGTACCTGGGTACTTCGGCGCAAGACGTGAAAGCCCCAAAACTCACAAGGTCCTGGGTGCTGTCGATGTGACGCGAAGGGGAATCGTATATCCGTGCTTCATTCGGCTAGCAGTGAACGGCTGCTTTGAGGAATGCAGTTCGGAACGGCCACCGGCCGGAGTTGGCC
>CAWCIE010000012.1:0-853621 GCA_963795475.1 uncultured Gammaproteobacteria bacterium | reverse complement strand
GTCAACGCCGCGAAAATCACCGCCTCCCTCGGTACAGATCTTACGTTATATTCGGCTGATAGGAACAACCTCACTCTCTCCTTGAATGATGCCTACACTTCACGTGTCTACTATGATGTCTTCAACACTGGCAGCATCGCGCAATCAGGCTACTGGTTGGCAAACGGTAAGTTGAACTGGTCGTCGGGACAATATGAATTTTCTCTCTATGCCAATAACCTGTTCGATCGGCACTACTTCGACTATTCCTTGGACGAAGAATCGACCGTGAATCTCAATTTCAATCTGCGCGGTGCGCCGAGACAGTTTGGCGGTGAGTTTACTTATCGGTTTTGAGCATACGTCGTTGGCCCTGGGCGGCATTTCCGGCTGGTGCCGGTAAACACGGTTCGAATGCTGCCGGCGATCCGCCGTATGAAGGCCTAATCGATCGCCGGCTGCCCGGCGCCGAACGGCGGAAATCGCGCCATGGTTTCCAAGTCTCCCAAATCGATATCATTGCGCACGTATAGTTTGCTCGCGTCCTTGAGCGGCTGATGGTCCCACGGCGTGTACCGGCCGGCGCGCAAGGCGCGATAGACCAGATGCCGGCGCCGCTGGCTGTCGAGCACGGCCGCGTGAATCTCGGGCAGGTTCCAGCGCTTGCCGACTTCCGCGAGAAGCTCGCGCACGTGCGGGGCGTGCCGTGCGGAATGGGCCAGATTCTCGAGCTCGTCCGGATCCGAGGAGAGGTCGTACAGCTGGTCGGGGTCGCCGGGCGAATGCACGAACTTGAAGCGGCCGCGCCGGATCATCACCAGGGGAGCGACCGCGCCTTCGGCGAGATATTCGCCGATCACCTCGTCAGCACCGGCGCCGCCGCCGCCGATTTCCCCGCACAGGCTCCGGCCGTCGAGCGGCGTTGCGCGATCGGCCGGCTTGCAGCCCGCGAGCTCCATGAGCGTCGGCGCCACGTCGACGAGCGAGGCGGATTGTGCGATTCGGCGAGCGGGGAAACGCCCCGGCGCGTGCACGATCAGCGGAATCCGGCAGGCGGGCTCGAAGAAATTCATCTTGTACCAAAGACCCCGCTCGCCGAGCATGTCGCCGTGATCGGCGAGCACCAGCACGACGGTGTTCCCGGCGAAGCCGGAATCGCGCAGCGCCGACAGCAGGGAACCGAACTGATCGTCGACGTAGGAAACTGCTCCGTAGTAAGCGCGGCGCGCAGCGCGCACCTGGGCCTCGCTGACGGGTTGGATGTCCAGCCCGATGACGTGCCGCAGCCGCCGCGAATGCGGATCGAGCCGCTCCGAGGACTCGGGCACGCGCGGCATGTCGATGTCGACGCCGGCGTAGCGGTCCCAGTAGCCCTGCGGGATCACGTACGGATCGTGCGGATGGGTGAGCGAGGCGACGATGCAGAACGGCCGCCGGTCCTTGCTGCGCGCGAGATCGAAGATTTTCTGCCGCGCTTGAAAGGCGGCATCGTCGTCGAAGTCGATTTGATTGGTGCGCGCGCAGGGACCTGCCTGCGTCACCGAATCCATGGTGTGGTACCAGGTCGGCCGTTCTTCGAAGCGGGTCCAGTCAGGGGTCCAGCCGAAGTCGGCAGGATAAATGTCGGTGGTCAGCCGCTCCTCGAACCCATGCAGCTGGTCCGCGCCGCAGAAATGCATCTTGCCGCTGAGCACGGTCTGGTATCCGGCATCGCGCAGGTAGTGCGCGAACGTCGGGACTTGCGAAGGGAATTCGGCGGCGTTGTCGTAGGCGCCGATGGCCGACACCTGCCGGCCCGAGAGAAACGAAAAGCGCGAGGGAGCGCAGAGCGGGCTGTTGCAGTAGAAAGAGTCGAACACCACGCCGGCCTCGGCCAGCGCATCGATGTTGGGCGTCTTGGCCACGCGGTTGCCGTAGGCGGGAAGCGCCCGCGCGGTGAGCTGGTCGGCCATGAGGATCAGGATATTTGGACGGTTGGACACGGAGAGATCCTCCGAAGACAATGGTTTAGGAGCAGATTAAGAAGGCTGTTCAGGCTGTACGTCAAGGAGGGCTCACGCGATGAATGAAGTCTCATTATTTCGGCTGTATGTCTTGCGGGCGATGTATTTGTTCATTGTGGTTGGGCTTGGATTCTATGTTTGGCCCGGTGCTCTGGATCCGAACAAACACTGGGAGCTGATGCAAGGGGAGGTGTCCTGCATGCTCGCTGCGTTTTCCTTGTTATGTCTCGTCGGACTGCGGTATCCGTTGCAGATCTTGGCGCTACGTGTTCGCGCATTACATCAAGGCGCGGGCGGAGCGGTGCTAAGTCCGGGGCATCATTCGCCTCATGAATTGATCGAATAACGGGACGGTGAAGGCGGTGTCGCCGTGTTCGGGGCTATATACCATGCCCTTGGCGATCAGTGCGCTGCGCACGGGGCCGAGCGAATTGACCTTTCGGCCAAGCGTCTCTGCGATGTCGCCGGAGCGATGAGGGCCGGGTCCCAGGGTCGCCATGGCGCGAAGATAATTCTTCTCGGCGGGTGTTAGCCGGTCGAAGCGGACCCGAAAAAAACTGGCATCGAGGTCGGCCATGGCGTGGATCGTCGCGATGCGGACATGGTCGGCCGTGATGGGCGAAGAAGGCGCCACGGACCATGAGTGCTTGCCCCATTCCTGCAAGAAGTATGGATAGCCTCGCGTCTGTTGAAGGATCTCGTCGAGGGCTGCGGGATCGAAACTAACCCCTTCCTTTTGCGCGGGCACCGTGAGTGCTAATCGGGCGGCGGCATCGTCGAGCGGACCCACCTCGGGGAAGTCGAACAGACGCTCGGCGTAGGATTTGGCGCGACCCGTTTGTCCAACGATCTGTGGGAGCCCTGCGCCGAGAAGGGTGATCGGAAGCTGCTTCTGGGCGCAGCGGTGCAGGGCAGTAATCAAAGAGGCTAACTGATCTTCTTCCACGTATTGGAGCTCATCCACGAAGATGGCGAATGCGCTGGATCGGTCGCGCGCGGCCTCGCCGACGGAAAGCAAGAGATCGGTGAGATCGATGTCCAAGTCTCCGCTGTCCGCGAGGCCTTCCTCGGGCTCCACGTCGAGGCCCACTTCGACGTCTGCGAACTTGATCCGCATGGCACGGACGAACCCTGCGAGCGCGCGCATCGCCTTCTTCCCCGTGTCCGTGACGGCGCGCGCACGATCGAGTTTGAGCAAAGAGGCGCGCATGGCGGGCGCCAAAATACCCGGCAACGAGCGATCCTCCGGGGCCTCCAAGCGCACGCCGTGGATACCTCGTTGTTCAGCGTCCAACTGCACTCGATTCAACAGTACGGTTTTGCCCACGCCGCGTAAGCCGACGAGGATCAGACTCTTGTCGTAGCGACCGGCGCGGATCCGGTCGAGTGCAATGGCGGCTCGCTCGATGAGTGCGTCGCGGCCGGCCAATTCGGGGGGCGGTGCGCCGGCGCCCGGCGCGTATGGATTTTGCCGCGGGTTCATATATAGGGAGTTTATCTTAAGTTATGGATTACAGATAATAATGGTAACTTCGATATAATGCTGGCTTCTGAGAGATCGCGTAGGAATGTAAATTGTTGATTATATTATAGTTTTAGGCGGGGCGACGTGCTGTCTTTCGTATTGCGCGGGTCCGTGCATCGCGGATCATAGAGAGTGGCGTCACCGTTGACCAATCGATTTATACAATGCCCCGATCGTCTTTCTGAATCGCCTTGCCTGGCATCGCGATCTCGCCGCTTATGGGACGCGGACCTACTTGAATAGTGCCGCGGTACGTCTGGCGATCAAGCCGACGTGCTCGTCAGTAGGGGACGCTAACGAAAAAGGCGGCGGAGCTGGCGAGAGACACGACCGATGCGCATCATTCCCGTTTCGAGATTAGCCCTCGCGGAGCGATTTATACAGGTAGTGCCGGTCGTGTTTGCCGCTAAATCCAGAGATCCGGCCAAACTCTGTGTAGCCCAACTTTTGATAAAAGCCCAATGCTTGAAAGCTCAAGGTATCCAGGAGAGCCCGCTCACATCCTCTCCTACGAGCTTCCGTCTCCGCCTCGGCCATCAGTTCAGTAGCAAGGCCGCGTCCGCGATTTTTTTCATGGACCCAAAGAAAAGCTATATCCAGATAGCGCCAGTAGGTCCTTCCCGTTAGACCGCCGATGATGGCGTCATTGTCATCCCGAGCGAACACACAAAGGCTTCGGTGATCCCGATCGGCGAATGCCGCGTTGTAGGCGCGAGTTTGGGCGATGACGAATGCTTCGTCACTTTCATTGGGCGCATCGGTTACTTCCAATCGCACGCGTTACTCTCCAAGGCGACCGGACAACCAAAGTCCCGGCAATGACGGCAAACAACTCACGAGCGCGATTCGGGAATACTGCATTGTGTGACCTTCATATCGAAGAGCGGGGGCGTCGCTGTATAATGCGCCGGTCACGCGTGTGCAGGGAAGGAAAGAACATGCAGAAGATCTGGATCGCGGCCGCGTTGTGCGCCAATGTCGCCGTCGCGCAGAACATCAGCCAGCCCGTGCTTCAGCCGCAAGATACCTGGACCTATCGCCGCACCTCGGAAACCCGGCCGGAGGCATGGCGGCAGGTGCATTTCGTAGGCACGGTGCTGCGCAACTCGGGAAACACCATGCTCCTGCAGAACAAGGAGGTGGATTCTCCGAATCCGCCGCGGGAGATTCTCATCGATTCGGACTGGAGTAATTTCCGCAGCTTGAACGGCAAGGAAACCGTCGTGCACCGGCCGTTCGCGTTCCCGATGAGCCTCGGAAAGACCTGGGACCTGGAATTCACCGACGATCATCCGAACAACAAAGCTCATAAGTCCGAGACGCGCCGGCTGAAATACCACGTCGTCGGCTGGGAAGAGGTGGAAGTGCCTGCCGGTAAATTCAAGGCGTTGAAAATCGAGGCGGACGGCGCGTGGACCGGCGAGGTCGCTCCCCGTACGGCGGCAAGCGTCGTCACTCAGAGCGGCGCCCAAGGCACGACGGCCGCGGCTCAGACCGTCAACGTCACGGCGGAAACGGTCACTGGTCGCCTCTATCAGGCGTACTGGTATGCGCCCGAAGTGAAACGCGAGGTCAAGAGTGTCGAGGAGAACTACGATACCAACGGTGTTCGCAGCGCGCGTTACACCAATGAATTGGAATCGTACAAGGTGGCCGACTGATCGGCCCTGCCCGCAGCTGATCACCGTCGAATGGGCCGCTTTGAGGTGGCAATTTGTATTTGTGGCCTCAAATACCGGCCGCGGCGGCCGCCGCTACCCGCCCCACGTTTCACCAAGCAGGGCGTCGCCATGCTCAGTTCTTGTGCTTCGCCGCCTCCTGGGCGCGATAAGCAACCCAGCTCTGGTCGATGAGATAGGCGTGGATGTTCTCGACATCCCTCTCGGTGAGGATGTCATCGAAGCGTTCCATGCCCGCCGGCGCGAGCAATCCATGCAGCACGATGTCCTTGAACTCGGCATGCAGGCCGGCATTGAGGCGCCGTAAGTCGGGTGTGACATTGATTCCGAGCGCGTGGCAGCGCGAACACTCCGATGCGAATTCCGCCTCTCCCGCATCGATCTGCGCCTTCGAGGCCTTTTGTTCCGGGGGCTTCTCGAACGGCTCGTCGACGCGTACCGGCGGCGGCGGTACCGCACCGCCGCCGAGCTTCAGCGCGATGACGCGGCTCGTGTTCTCGTACTTGTTGACGGCGCTCTTGGGCGGGGCCGGGCCTTCGGCGATGCCGGTGCCGCCGTAACCCACCTGCACGGCAACGTATTGTTCGCCCTTGATCGAGTAGGTCGTGGGCGCCGCCATGATGTGGCTGCCGGTCTCGATGATCCTGAGTACCTTGCCCGTGTCGGCCGCGTACACCCAGAGTCCGCCGCTGCCGCGACCCTGGAACACGAGGTTTCCCGCCGTGGACATCGCGCCGCCGTCGTAGCCGCGCATGCCGCTCGAGGTCTCGTGCTCCCAGACGGTTTTTCCGGCGATCGGGTCCCAGGCGCGGATGAGTTCCCGCACCAGCTTCACCTTGCGTTCGGTTTTGAGTTCCTTGAGCTCCGGCAAGGGGCCGTACAACCGCTTGAGGTCCGCCGCGTCGTAGCTCTCGTCGGGAAAGATCCCATCCACGGTGAAGAATCCGTCCAGGAAGTGCACGGCGCCCCCGTTGTGCGCCAGATCGACCCACACGCTCGGCGTGTCGATGACCGGAATGTAGACGAGGTGGGTCGCGGCGTCGTACGACATGGGATTCCAGGTGTGCGCGCCGGACCAGGAGGGATAAACGTTCTTCGGCGAAGAGAGCCAATCGGATTGCGGCGTCGGGATCGGCCGGCCGGTCTTCATGTCGACGCCGGACGCCCAATTGACGTAAGTGAAATTCTTCGCCGAGAGAAGCTCCCCGGTGCCGCGGTCGAGCACGTAGAAGAACCCGTTCTTGTTTGCCTGCATGAGCACCTGACGGTGCGCGCCGCCCAGCTCGAGGTCGGCGAGAATCAATTTCTGGGTGGCGTCGAAGTCCCAGTGGTCGTTCGGAGTCGTCTGGTAATGCCAGGCGAGACGCCCCGTGTCCGCGCGCAGGGCGATGATCGATGCCGTATACAGACCGTCCAGTTTTGCATCGCCGAGCTGCCTAAGATCATAGGGCGCGGCATTGCCGGTCCCGAAATAGACCAGCTTCAGGGCGGGATCGTAGGCGAAGCCGTCCCAGACCGTGCCGCCTCCCTTGAATTTCGGGTCGCGATGGGGGTCCCAGGTCTTCGCGGCCGCGGAGAGATCCGGGCTCTCGAGCGGCTGACCGGGAGCGGGCGGCACGGTAAAGAAACGCCATTTGAATGCCCCGGTGTCGAGGGCGTACGCCGACACGTAGCCGCGCACGCCGCCGACGCTCATGTCGCCGCCGCCGTTGCCTATGACCACCACGTTCCCGGCGATCTGCGGCGCGCCCGTGCTCGAATAGGGAAGCGTATGGTCGACGATGGTGTCGACTTCCCAGATCTTCTTGCCCGTGGAGGCGTCGAGCGCATGCAGACGCCCGTCGGTAGAGGCGACGTACACCTTTCCCTTCCACACCGCGACGCCCCGGTTGACGAGATCGCAGCACGGCTGCCGTCCGGCGAACGGGGCCGCCTTGGGATCGTAGTGCCACAGTTCCTTGCCCGTGGCCGCATCGAGCGCGTAGACGTAGCCCCAGGTCCCCGAGGTGTACATGACGCCGTCGACGACGGTCGGCGTCGACTCCTGTCCGCGCTGCGGAGCGCCGAGATCGTAGGTCCAGGCGAAGCCCAGCCTGCCGACGTTTGCGGCGGTGATGTCCGCCAGCGGCGAGTAGTATGTGCCGCCCTGGTCGCGTCCGCCGGTGTACCAGTTCTGCGGCTCCCGATCGGCGGCCGCGAGGCGTGCCTCGTCGATGGCGCCAAATGCGGTGGATGAGCTCGATGCGATGGGAGTGGGGGGCGACGCAGACGCGGCGCAGACGGTGAGCGGCGTCGAGATCGCAAAACCCATGCAACAGAACAGGTAGCCCGCGCGCACGGAGGCGCCGCAGGACCGGTCGATTCTTGGCAAGGCAGTTCTCCCTTCGAAAATCGCGATATCGAGGAGAGCTTAGCGGACATCCGCGGCTAGGGGTACCTCGGGCGTAGGTTGGGTACCCGGGCGCAGGCGTTTCGGCTAAAGTTCGCCGGTACGTTCATCCGATCCACCGCAAGGAAACACCATGAAAAAAACCAGCGTTGTTGGGCTTTGTGTGTTGTTCGCCGCCACCGCCGCCGTGGGCTATGAGATCCATCACCCCAACCTGAGGGACGCCTATCAAGCTGCCGATGTGGCCATGAAGCATATTCAAGAGGCACAAGCAGCCAATAAGGGAATCGAATTTGGCGGACACGCCGAAAAGGCCCTTGAACACTTGAGACAAGCGCAGCAGGAACTGATCGAAGGGGACAAGTACAACGACATGCACCACAGGTAGACCCTTGCTCTCGGCGCTGGCGCCGGCCCCAACGCTGGCGCCGGCGCCGGACCGGTACCGGCGATCGAGGTTCACGACGCGCGCGTGCCGCTGAGGCACTCGCCGGGCGATCGACATATCAGGCCAAGCTGTTCTCGCGCGGAATCCACGCGGACAGGCGCAGCTCTCCCGGCGCCGGTGCGAAGGTGACGCCGCCGCCGAGCGTCGAGGTCCGATGCCGTATGGTCGCGAGCTCGTAGGTCTCGGGACTCGGAGACTCGGCGGGGTCCGGCGCCGGCCCGATACCGGCGATCGACAGGCGTAATGACGTGCGCGGTGCCATTGAGGCTCAGTGTCACCGACCGGACCCACTTCGACTCCATGATGATCGCAAGCGCCTCCTGGGCGATCCGGAACAATGCGATCGATGCGTCCGGGGTGAAGTCGGGTTCCTTGTCCGGGAATTGAATGTCGAACGGGATCGAAGCCCGCGCGCAGCTGTTGCCGATCAGCCAGCGGAGCGCGGCGAACAGACCCACGTTGTCGAGAAGCGTCGGACGCAGCTCCTCGATGATTTTTCGCTTGATATCGACGGCGTCTCCCAGCGTATCCTTCAAACGGCGCAGGTGCCGCCGAATGTCGCCCCCGGGAGCCGTGATGTGCTGTTCCAGCCAGGCGAGGTCCATGGAGGCCGCCACCAGCATGCCCCCGAGCTCGTCGTGCAATTCGCGCGCGATCACGGCTTTCTCCCGCTCCGTGACGGTTTGAATATGAGAGATCAAGCCGGGGAGGGAGGGGGGAGGATGTTTGTTCCGGTGCATCAACTCCATGCTCTGTTCCTGCCTTCTTGGCGCCGCAACTTCGCTACCCGCCTTTGGAATGCCGAATAGGTTCGCCCCACCGTGAAGCCCAAGAGCGCCAGATTCAAATAGAACTTCAGTCGCCTCTGCATACCCGCTTTGTGTACGGAGCCCGGTGGAACGGAGCCCGGTGGAACGCGGCCCTGGAACGCGCCCGACGCGCTCGGCTGCCGCGGATACATCATCCGGCTCGGCGGCCACGCTTCGCAATTACCTGGAGTTGACTCACTGCGTAAGATTCGACCGATAAACGATGCCCCGATCGGGACGGGATAGACGCGCGACGCGCTGCAGCAGCCGGCCGCTGCCGGTTGCCGGATCAGATCATCGGCAACCGCCGGGGTTTACCGGCCGGGAACACCGCTTCGATCGCTGCGATCTCGGGCCCCGTGAGCACGAGTGCCGCGGCGCCGGCGTTCTCCTCGACGTGATCGATGCGTGCAGCCTTGGGGATGACGAAGGCGTTGGGGTGGCGCAACAGAAACGCGAGCGCCACCTGCCTCGAGGTCGCTGCGTGAGCCGCAGCGATCTCGCTCAACACGCGGCCCGAGGCGCGCTTTGGATCGAAGGTCGCATGGGATTGACCGAACGGCGTGTAGGCAACGACCGCAATCCCGCGCTCCATGCACCACGGCAGGACGCCGTGCTCGATCGCACGTTCCTCCAAATGATAGAGCACCTGGTTGCACGCCGGGCTGCCGGCGCCCGCAATCGCCGCGATCTCCTCCAGATCATCTACATCGAAGTTGCTGACGCCCCACGAGAGAATCTTGCCGCTTGCCGCGAGAGCCTCGAAGGCGGCGACGGTTTCCTCGAGCGGATAGCTGCCGCGCCAATGCAGCAGATAGCAATCGAGATGGTCCGTGCCGAGCCGCGCGAGAGATTTCTCGCACGCCTCGATGGTACCGCGCCTCGAGGCGTGGCTCGGCAAGACCTTGGATACCAGGAACACCTCGTCGCGGCGGCCGCCGATGGCCTTGGCGATGATTCGCTCGGCGGCGCCCGAGCCGTACATCTCCGCGGTATCGATGTGGGTCATGCCTAGATCCAGGCCGCGGCGCATGGCGCCGATCGCATCGCGAGCGGAAGTTTCCTCGGATCGCCACGAACCTTGACCGACGGAAGAGACCTCGCGACGCGTCGTTCCGAATTGACGACGACCACTGGCGCCAACTGCGGTGTTCACCGGGGCTTCCATTGCGTACCCACGTATCCTACGCTTCCTATTTACCCAGACGCTTGGTCATCCGAAGCGCGGGCTCGATTCCCTGGTAGTAACCCTGAACGACGTTCAGCGCTTCGAAACCGAGGCATTCGTAGAACGAGCGAGCCGCCTTGTTGTTCGCGCGCAATTCCAGATCGACGCGAAACACGCCCGCTTCGATAGCTGTCTGCGAGAGCCATTGCATCAACCGCCGGCCGATGCCCTGTCGGCGCTGCCCGCCGGCCACCGCCAGTAAATTCAGATGGGCGACGTCGTCTCCGAAATACATGATGGCAAATGCCGCGACGCGGCCGTCGCGCCGGGCGACGACGACGCTGGAGTCGCGGCTCAGGATGGACCGCCGCACGCGGGTCGGTGTCCATGACCAGGTGAGTCCCCCCTCGATGGAGTCGCGTGACATTTCCGCGATCTCTTCGGCGTCCTCGCAGCGGGCTAGGCAGAGCGTCGCCAGCTCCGACATGCTCAGTGAGCCTCCGTCTTGACGGGGGCGGCCGGCCGCGACGGCAACCCGGACGGCTGCACCGGCAGCAGCTTCATCAGCTCGGCAACGCCCCGTTCGAGCTGCGGATCATGGCCATGCAAGACCTCCACGGGATCCTCCTCCACCACGATGTCCGGATCGACGCCGTGGCCTTCGATGATCCAACGGCCTTCCGCGTCGGCGGTGCCGAACTCTGGCACATAGACGGTGCCTCCGTCGAGCAGCGGGCCGTGGTCCGTGATGCCGACCGCGCCGCCCCAGGTTCGCTTGCCGATCAGGGCTCCGATCTTCCATTGACGAAAGGCGTTCGCGAAGATGTCCCCGTCCGACCCCGTGTCTTCGTTGATCAGCGCGACCTTCGGGCCGGGCTGAACTGCGCGGGGGTAGGTGCCCGGTGTATCGTGATTGCGCGAGAAGTCCATTCCGTGCAGGGTGCGCGCCAGGCGTTCGATCAGCATTTCCGAGATATTTCCACCGCCGTTATCCCTTTCATCCACGACGAGCGCTTCCTTGCGGACCTGGGGGAACCACCATTTGATGAATTCGCGAATGCCCGCATCTTCCATGTCGGGAATGTGGATGTAGCCGACGCGATTGCCGCTCAAGCGATCCACGCGGGCTCGATTGGCCGAAACCCACTCGAGATATCGAAGGTCGGTCTCGCTCGCGATCGGCAGGTAGCGGATGGTGCGCACCGGCTTGCCCTCCGGAGCGGCGGAGACCCGCCATTCCACCGGCTGGTCGGGCGGCGCCAGGAGCAGCTGGTAAGGATCCGTACCCGCTCGAAGCTCGCGCCCGTTGATGGCGAGGACGTAATCGCCCACGTGCACATCGATGTCCACCTCGGTCAGCGGCGATCGATAGCGCTCCTCTTCGTTTTCGCCGGAATAGATCTTGGCGATACGATAGCGGCCGGACCGGGAGTCGAGCTCGAACCTTGCGCCCGGGAGCGCGACGAACGGCCGCTTCGGAAGGCCCAGATCTCCGCCCTCGATATAGGCATGCTGCACGGTGAGCTCGGAGATCATCTCGGAGATCACGTAGTTGAGATCGGCGCGATGGCCGACCTGGTCGACCAGGGGCGCGTACTTGCTGCGCAGGGCGAGCCAGTCATAGCCGTGCATGTTGGCGACGTAGAAGTGGTCGCGATACCGGCGCCACACTTCCCTGAAGATCTCGTGCCATTCCTCGGACGGTACGCGGGTGGTCACGAGGCCGGCGAGCGAGACGGTCTTCGCATCGTCGCTCTTCCCGACCTCGTAATACTTGATTTCCTTCGAGGCAGCCGCGCCAGCACATTCTTGCCGTCCGCCGTCGCGGACCACGCCGTCACGTCCTCGGCAACGGTCTTGGCCTCCCGGTCCTTGATCGAATACGACATGACGCTGGTCTTCACGCTCGGCGTCGCGCCCGTAGTAGAAGGCGCCATTGCGCTGATAGAGGAGCGTGTCCTCGCCCGCGCGCAGGTCGCTCAGGTTGTCGGCCTCGATCGGTACCCGGATCACGCGCCTCACGATTCCGTCGAAATCGATTGCCACCCGGGCGGCGGTCTTGGTCTTGCGGGAGTCCTTGTCGCCATTTTCCGAATCCTTCCCATCTTTTTCTTGCCATCGTGTCCTTGCGTCCCCGTCCTTGCCGTCCGCATCCTTGTCGCCGGGCTCGTCGTTGCGCACGCCGAACGGGTTCTTCACGCCCGGGCGAAGCGCGACCGCGAATATGCCGGTCTGGCGGTCCGTGGCGAATTCGAATTCCACCGTGCTGATCAATGGCGCGTATTCGCGCGCACTCAGGAAGTACAGCAACTCGCCGTTCGGTGCCCATGCCGGAGACTGCGCGTTGAAAAAATCGGGGGTAACCCGCCGCGATATACCGTCGGCCACCGACCAGATGTAGACCCCGGAGAAACTATTGCTCTCGTTGAGGGTGTAGCTCAAGAACTGGCCGTCCGGCGACCACTGATAGTCGAGCGCGAGATCGAGCGGATCCTTCGCGATCTCGCTCCGGCGCTTGGAGTCGAGATCGACGACATAGAGGCGGCCGGTCTGATCCGAGATCGCAATGCGCTTGCCGTCGCCGGACCAGCGAGGAGCGTAGTAGCGCGACCCCGCACCGGAAGTCACCGCCTGGGGTGGGCCGTCTCCGTCCTGCGCCTGCACATAAAGCTCTTCCTCGCCGCTCGCATCGGAAACGTAGGCGATGCGCTTCCCGTCTCCCGACCATGCTGCCTCGCGCTCGTGAGCATTGGAGGTGTGGGTGAGATTGCGGGTGACGCCGTGCTCCAGGGGTACGGTGAACACATCGCCTCGCGCGACGATGGCGATCCTCCCGCCCACGGGGCTGAGCGCGAGGCCTTCGATGTTGTCGGCGGCGTTGATCATTTGCGGCCGGGAACTCGTATCGTCCGTCGGCACGTCGATGTCGAGCGTACGGTCTTTGCCGGTCCGCGTGTCATAAATATGGAGCGCGCCGTCGAGCTCGTACACGATCTGACCGTCGGCGTCCGCGCTCGGCCAGCGCACATCCCAATCGGTGTAGTGGGTCGCTCGAGTGGTTTGCTGCGTGTCCACGTCGTAGCGGTACAAGTTGAACACGCCGCTCCGATCGGAGTTGAAGTACACGGCGGAACCGATCCACATCGGATCGCGGTCGGTGCGCGGATCGTCCGTCACCCGTGTAAGCGCGGGATGGTCCAGATCGAAGATGTAGAGATCGTTGGCCCATCCGCCTTGATAGCGCTTTTCGCTGCGAAAATCCCGCCACAGCGGCGAATACACGATACGCCGGCCGTCAGGCGAGAAATGGCCGGCTCCGGAGATCGGCATCGGCAACGCGGTGGCTCCGCCTCCGGCCGCCGGTACGGTGTAGAGCTTGCAATCGATCCGATTGCGGCCGTCGCGCGTCGAGCGGAACAGTACCGCCTTGCCGTCGGGGGTCCAGCCGTAGACCTGATTGTCGTATCCCCAGCGCTCCGGGAGCGGCCCCGGCGTCGGATAGTAGGTCAGCTGGCGGGGGGCACCGCCGTTCGACGGCATGACATATACCTGTTCGTCGCCGCCATACTGTGCGGTGAAAGCAAGTTGACTGCCGTCGGGAGAGAACTTGGCGAAGAGCTCCATTCCCGGGTGCGAGGTGAGGCGCACCGCGGTGCCGCCGTGGGTGCCGACCGTCCACAAATCGCCTGCATAGGTGAAGACCACGCGGTCATGCCACACGTCCGGAAAACGCAAAAGCCGCGTCGCGGCCGGAGCCGCCTCCGGCAACAGGCAGGCTGCAGCCAAGAATGCCGCGGCGGCGGCGAGTCGCGCGAGGATTCGAGGCGGACTCACCGGCTGCGATATCGATCCGTGGCGGTCACCAGCTCATGGATATTGCCGGGCTCGAAGGCCGAGTGACCGGCATCGGGGACGATGCGGAAGTCGGCTTCGGGCCACGCCCTGTGCAGATCCCACGCACTGGTGGCCGGGCAGACCACGTCGTAGCGGCCCTGCACGATGGTGGCCGGGATGTGCCGAATCCGCGGCACGTCGTCGACGAGCTGCGACTCGCTGCGCAAGAAGCCCCGATTCACGAAGTAATGGCTCTCGATTCGGGCCACTGCGAGCGCGAATTGATCCTCGCCCCAGCGGCGGATGTTGTCGAGATTGCTGTGCAAAAAGCTCGTGGAGGCTTCCCACACCGACCAAGCACGAGCCGCCGCCAGCGCGGATCGCTGATCGTTGCCGGTGAGGCGTTGATGATACGCGCGCAGGAAGTCGTCGCGCTCGTCCGGCGGAATTGCATCGCGATATGCTTCCCAGCAGTCGGGAAAGATCTCCGAGGCGCCGTGCTGGTAGAACCAGCGAATCTCGTTATATCGCAGCATGAAGATGCCGCGGAGCACGAGCTCGCTGACGCGCTCGGGATGCGCTTCGGCGTAGGCGAGGGCCAAAGTGCTGCCCCAGGAGCCGCCGAACACCAGCCAGCGCTCGATGCCCAGATGCTTGCGCAATCGCTCGATGTCCGCGACCAGATGCCACGTGGTGTTCTCGATCAGGCTGGCGCTCGGACGGCTGCGCCCACAGCCCCGCTGGTCGAATACGACGATGCGGTAGTGGTGTGGATCGAAGAACTGGCGGGCTCGCTTGTCGGATCCGGCGCCGGGTCCGCCATGCAGAAAAATGGCGGGTTTGCCGGCGGGGTTGCCGCATTCCTCGTAATAGATTTCGTGAACGTCCGATACACGCAAGTACCCGTGCTTGAACGGTTCGATCGCCGGGTAGAGCTCTCGTCGAGGGGCCGCAGCGGAGGAGGTGGCCCTTACGGGGCTGCGCGAAGCCGAAGCGGCACGGGTCGCGAGCTTGGCCGCGCTTCTCGAGGCGCGCGACCTGGATCGAGGCGAGGACTTCTTCGCCGCTTTCGTCGGCGCAGAACTCTTCGGGGTTCGCGACGTCGCCTTTTTTTTCATCATGACCTCTTCTTCTCCATGCCTATTCCTCTGCGTTTCGATCAGGTGCGTTGTACCAACGGGCCGAGCGGCCTTCCGCCCAGCAGGTGCACGTGCAGGTGGTATACCTCCTGGCCGCTGTCCGGATTGCAATTGACGATGAGCCGATACCCGCTTTTCGCGATCCCACGCTGACGGGCCAGATCGCGGGCGACGATGACCATGTGGCCAATCAAGGACTCGTCATCGTCCTCGATGTCGTCCGTCGTCGGAATGGGCTTCAGGGGGACAATCAACAGGTGTACCGGCGCGGCAGGGCGGATGTCCGCGAAGGCGACCACGCGTGAATCCCGGTAAACGATGTCCGCGGGAAGTTCTCCCGCAATGATCTTTTCAAAAAGCGTGGGCATGTCATATGCCTCTGAATATCTGGGACCTCAAGAGTATCAGAACGCGTCCGGCTCCCCGGAATCGAGCAGCGCCACCGGCCTCCCGTCAATTGGCGATTTTATCGCCGTTATGAATTTCATCTTTATTATCAATAGCTTGAGTCTTTACAGGACCGCGTATTCCGATCTTCCGGCGCGCGCCGGCCGTGCGGTGGCTCCTACGCCTACGGCGAATAGAAATGGGAACGATTCTCATATACACTTACCCCATGTACCTGAAGTACCAGCCGGCCGGGACCAAGCAACGTGCGCAGGACGTGGAGCGAACACGGGGCGCCGCTCGCGCGAGCGATGCCCGCGGCAGCGACGTGACTCGCGCGAGCGAGGCCCACGGAGGCGAGGTGACTCGCACGATCGAGGCCCGTGGAAGCGAGGTGACGCTGACGGATCTGAAGACCGGCGCGACGGCGCGCGTCGTGTCGGTCGCTCCCGCCGATGGAGCGGCGCCCAAGGAGCTGGGACGTCGGCTGGCGGAACTCGGCTTCCTGCCCGGCGAGGCGGTTCGTGTGGTCGCACGCGGACTTCTGGCACGCGAACCGATCGCGGTGCGGATCGGCACGGGTACCTTTGCGCTGCGGCTGTTCGAGGCCGCCTGTATCCGCGTTTGCCCGGAGCCGACGCCGGCGGGATAGCTGCATGGAAGCGTTGTCCGGTGCGCATCCGATTCCCCTGGTTGCGCTGGTGGGTAACCCCAACTGCGGCAAGACCGCGCTGTTCAACGTTCTGACGGGCAGCCGCCAGAAGGTTGCCAACTACGCCGGAGTGACGGTCGAACGCAAGGAGGGCGCGCTCCTCACGCCAACCGGCGTCCGCGTTCGGATTCTCGATCTCCCCGGCGCCTACAGTCTCGATCCCCTGACCCCGGACGAGCAGGTGACGGCCGACGTGCTTCTCGGCCGGCGCGCCGGGGAGAGCGCGCCCGATTTCGTGGTGTGCGTCACCGATGCCACCAATCTTCGTCAGAACCTTCGTTTGGTGCTCAGCTTGAGGCGTCTGGGACTGCCGATGGTGGTGGCGCTCAACATGACGGATATCGCGCGCCGCAAGGGTATCGCCATCGATGCCGAGCGGCTCTCGCGCGAGCTCGGCGTACCGGTGGTCGAGACGGTGGGCGTGAAGGCCTCGGGGGCGAAGCAGCTGATCGAGATGCTCGATTCGGCGGCGATTCCGGCGCGAACCGAGGGCGTGTTCGAATGGCGCACCCCGACGGCCGCCGACATCGAACGGGACCAGGCAGAGGTGCGGCGCATTCTGCGGGTCGTCGGCGGCGATCGTATCGACGGGGTGACCTTCAGCGACAAGCTGGATGCCGTCGTGCTGCACCCGGTGATGGGGCCGCTGATTCTCGCCGCGATTCTCTTTCTGGTCTTTCAGGCCGTGTTCGCGTGGGCGCAATGGCCGATGGATGCGATCAAGGCCGGCGTCGATTCCCTTGCGGTTTGGCTCAGGGCGGCAATGCCGGACAGCCTGCTGAAGGGGCTTCTGGTGGACGGCGTGCTGGCGGGCGTCGGCAGCGTCTTCGTGTTTCTACCGCAGATCATCATCTTGTTCTTCTTCATCCTGATGCTCGAGGACTCGGGCTATCTGCCGCGCGCCGCGTTCTTGCTGGACCGTCTCATGGGAAGCGTCGGATTATCCGGCCGCGCGTTCATCCCGCTGCTCTCCAGTTTCGCCTGCGCCATACCCGGGATCATGGCGACGCGTACCATCCAGAATCCGCGCGATCGGCTGGCGACCATCATGATCGCGCCGTTGATGACGTGCTCCGCACGTTTGCCGGTGTACGCGCTGATCATCGGGGCATTCATCCCGCGACGCACGCTCTTGGGCGGACTGCAGCTGCAGGGTGTCGTGCTTTTCGTCCTGTATCTCGTGGGCGTCGCCAGCGCCATGGGCGTGGCGTACGTGTTGAAACGCGCGGGGGCTGCCGCCCGCTTCCAGGCGCTGATGCTCGAACTCCCCGCTTATCACTGGCCGAATTTGCGTAATCTTTCCATCGGTTTGTGGCAACGGGTGGAAATCTTCTTGAGCCGGGTCGGCACGATCATTCTGTCGCTCATGGTGATCCTGTGGGCGCTGAGCTCGTTTCCGGCGCCGCCGCCCGGCGCGACGGGCCCGGCAATTCAGTACAGCCTCGCGGGACATCTGGGATCGTGGCTCGCCGTGCTCTTCAAGCCCATCGGCTTCAATTGGCAGATCTCGATCGCCCTGGTACCCGGCCTTGCGGCGCGGGAAGTGGCGGTCGGTGCGCTGGGGACGGTGTACGCTTTGTCGGCCACCGGCGGCGATGTGAGCGGCGCGCTGACGCCCCTGATCAGCCACTCCTGGAGTCTGCCGACGGCGTTGTCGCTTCTCGCCTGGTACGTGTTCGCGCCTCAATGTCTATCGACGCTTGCGACGGTCAAGCGCGAGACGAATTCCTGGCGCTATCCCATCATCATGGCGGCGTATCTCTTCGGGCTTGCCTACCTGGGCTCGTTCATCACGTTTCGCGCCGCGACGGCGCTGTCGAATCTCGGGTAACGCGCTGTGAATCCCGTGCTCGATGACATCTTGGTTGCCGCGGCCCTTCTGGCGAGCGCCGTGTACGCGCTGTTCGCGCTCGGACCACGGACGCTGCGTCGCCGGATGCTCGAACGCGCCGCCGGCTGGGCTCTGCACGCACCCGCCTGGTGCGGGCTGCGTGGCCTGGCCGCACGGCTCGGCGCGGCATCCGTCAAGGCGTCCGGGGCCTGCGGCGGCTGCGACAACTGCGGCAGCGAAGGCGCCGCCACCGAAACCCCAACCGCGGCCGGCGGTGCCGACATCAAGGTCCCGCTGGCGAGCATCGGCCGCCGCCGGTAGCAATTCCATGTGCCGCGGTGCGGCCGAGTACGCCATAATCCCACAGGCGCGCACTGTGGCCGCGCTCCCGGATCAACAAAGATGCCCATTCCCCGCGTTCTCGAAGGTTGCCTGCGTCTGCCGATGATCGGCGCGCCCATGTTCATCGTATCGACGCCCAAGCTCGTGCTCGCTCAATGCAAGGCGGGCGTGATCGGTGCGTTTCCGGCATTGAACGCGCGCCCTGCCTCTCAGCTCGGCGACTGGCTGAGCGAGATCACCGAGACCTTGGATGCCTGCCGGCGGGCGGATTCGACGGCCAGGATCGCGCCCTTCGCCGTCAATCAAATCGTCCACACGAGCAACACCCGTCTGGAGCATGACGTGAGGCTCTGCGTGGAGCATCGCGTTCCCATCGTGATCACCAGCTTGCGGCCGCCGGCCGAGGTCGTGCAGGCAGTGCATTCCTACGGCGGCATCGTGTTTCACGATGTCATCAATTTGCGCCACGCCGAGAAGGCGGCCGCACAGGGTGTGGACGGAATCATCGCCGTGTGCGCCGGCGCGGGCGGACACGCGGGCGTCTTGAGTCCCTTCGCGCTGGTGAAGCAGATCCGCGAGGTCTATCCGGGCGCGATCATTCTGTCGGGGGCTATGAGCACCGGCGCGGATGTGCTGGCAGCGCAGGCTCTCGGCGCGGACCTCGCGTATCTCGGCACGCGGTTCATCGCGACCGAGGAAGCCAACGCGAGCGACGACCTACAAGGCGATGCTGATCGAGAGCCGGGCCGAGGACATCGTGTACACGTCGCTGTTCAGCGGCGTGCTCGGCAACTACCTGCGCGGCAGCGTCGTGAAAACCGGCCTGGACCCCGACAAGCTGCCGGAGGCGGACAAGACGAAAATGAATTTCGGAACCGAAGGGTCCACGGAACTGAAGGCGTGGAGGGATATCTGGAGCGCCGGCCAGAGCGTGAGCGGCATCCGCGAGGTGCTGTCGGTGCAGGCGCTGGTGGATCGAATGGCCGAGGAATATGAGGCGGTCCGCAGCCGCCTCGCGGGCGTAGCTTGAGACTGAGTGCCGATCAGCTGCCGGGGACGCTGACGCGAAGCCTCAAGCACGTCTATCTCGTTTCCGGCGACGAACCGCTGACCGTAGGCGAGTGTGCGGACGCGATTCGCGCCGCAGCCAAAGCGGCCGGGTATGCGGAGCGATCGGTCTTCTTCATCGAGCGCGGCTTCTCGTGGGACGAGCTGCGGCATTCGACTCGAGCGCTCTCCCTGTTCGCGGATCGCCGTCTGTTCGAGCTGCGCATGCCGAGCGGCAAACCCGACAAGGGGGCGCAAGTGCTGCTCGATATCGCGGCCGTGCCGCCGCCTGATACGCTGACGCTGATCGTTACCGACAAGCTCGACCGCAAGACGAGCGAGGCGCCGTGGGTGCGGGCCGTGGAGAAACATGGCGCATGGATTCAAGTGTGGCCGGTCCCGGCCGATGCCCTTCCTGCGTGGCTCGAGCGGCGCGCGGCGGCTCTCGGCCTCGCACTCGAAGCGCCCGCCGCAAGGCTCATCGTCGAGCGCGTCGAGGGGAACCTCCTCGCCGCGAAGCAGGAGCTCGAGATTCTCGCGTTGCTCGCTGACGGCGGTGCGATCGGCGAATCGTTGGTCATGCGGACCGTGGGGAACAGCGCGCGCTACGACGTATTCCAATTGGCCGAAGCCGCGGCGGCGGGCGAAGCGGCGCGCGCGCTTCGAGTTCTTACGGTACTGCGCGGCGAAGGGGCCGAGCCGGCACTCATTCTCTGGGCGTTGGTACGCGAATTGCGCGGCCTCTGGCAGGCGCGCGAGCGGGATCGCACCGGCGCGTACGGCGGGGGAGCCGGATGGAATCAGGCGGCAAAACCCTCGCCGCGCGCGCTGAGGCGCCTGGGCAAAATGCCGCTCGCGGCGCTGCTGCAAGAGGCCGCCCGCACCGACCGCACGATCAAGGGCATCATGTCCGGCGATCCGTGGTCCTCGATCATCGCCCTGACCATGGGCATGGCCGGCGCTTTGCAAGCGACCCGAGATTCAGGCAGGGTAGCCGTATGAACCCGATGGGAATATTCGGCGGCACCTTCGATCCGATCCACTACGCGCACTTGCGCACGGCGTTCGAGTTGCAGCAGGCGCTTCGGCTCAAGGAGATCCGCTTTCTGCCCGCGGGCAATCCACCGCATCGCGATCGGCCCACGGCCGATCCGCAGCTGCGGCTCAAAATGGTGGAGCTCGCGACCGCCGATCAAGCGGGTTTTGTGGTCGATGATCGCGAGGTCCGCAAAGAGGGTCCCTCCTATTCCGTCGAGACGCTCGCGGAGTTGCGGCACGAATATCCGGACCGCAGTCTTTGCCTCATCGTCGGGATGGACGCGTTCCTGAGTCTGCCGAAATGGCATCAGTGGCGCGAGCTCCTTCAGCTCGCGCATTTGGTGGTCGCGCATCGTCCCGGTTGGCGCGCGCCGGGCATGGGGCCGCTCGGGGAACTGCTCGTGGACCGGGGTACGGGCCGAATCGGCGATCTGCACGAACAACGCGCCGGCTGCATCTACATCCATGCCGTGACGCAGCTCGAGATTTCTTCCACGGAGGTGCGGCAGCTGATTGCCATGGGCCGCGACCCGCGCTTCCTCATGCCCGATCCAGTGCGTAAACTGATCCTCGACACCGGCTGCTACGCCAAATCACGGACGCCCTAGTGCCAACCGAGAAAAAGCCCCAGAAACCGAGAGCCTCGCTGAAGAAACATGTGACGCGCGCGCCGAAAGGCCTCCCCGCGAAAGCCGGCGCTGCCAGGGCCGGCGCCCCTACCAAGCCCGACACTCCCACCACGGCGGCCACCAACAAACCCGGCACTGCCAAAGGCGGTATCGCCAAGGCCGGCACCGCCAAGACCGCCGCGGCCAAACGCTCGCTCCGGAGCGTGGTGCTCGATGCGCTCGATGACATGAAAGCGCTGGAGGTGAAGGTGCTGGACGTACGCGGTCTCACGGATATCGCGGATTACATGGTGATCGCGAGCGGGACATCGGATCGCCACGTGCGTTCGGTGGCTCAGCGAGTGGTGGAAAAAACCAAGGAGGCGGGTTTTCGGCCGCACGGCATCGAAGGGCAACAGGATGCCGATTGGGTGCTGATCGACCTGCACGAGTACATCGTGCACGTCATGTTGCCCCGCGTGCGCGAATTCTACGGGTTGGAGAAGCTGTGGGACATGACGGCGAAGCGCGCCGTCCGAGCCTGAGCGGCGCCGCGGTGGCGGCGCAGAGCGCATGAAGTGCCGGTTGCTTGCTGCGGGGACTCGGCTGCCCGAATGGGTCAATACCGGCTTTCGAGAGTATCAGAAGCGGCTGCGCGCGCCGCTGGTGCTCGAGCTCGAAGAGATTCCGGTCGCCACCCGGCGCGCCGGTGAGAATCTCGAGCGTGCAGTGGCGCGCGAAGGCCGGAGCATGCTGGCGGCGATCTCCTCGAAAGACTATGTCGTCGCACTGGAGGTCCGGGGGACTTCCATGAGCACCGAAAAGCTCAGCGGCTGGCTCGGCGAGCGATTGCGTGACGGCAGGCCTCTGGCGCTCCTGGTCGGCGGTCCCGATGGCCTGGCGCCCGAATGTCTGGAGCGCGCCGACCACAGTTGGTCGCTGTCCCCGCTCACGCTGCCGCATGCCTTGGTCAGAGTAGTGGTCGCCGAGCAGATCTATCGTGCGATGAGCCTAAAGGCCGGCCACCCATACCACCGCGCTTAACGCCGTCACCTTCCCCCTGGTGCCCAAGGTATCCTTGGCGGATGAGCGTCGATTTCGTGTATCTCGCCTCCGGGTCACCCCGACGGCGTCAGCTGCTTGAGCAAATAGGAGTGCCTTTTCAGGTACTTAGGGTAACCGTGGACGAGTCGATCAGGCCGGGGGAGGAGCCCTTCGCGTATGCGTCGAGACTGGCGGGCGCCAAGGCCGACGCCGGAGTCCTGAGCGCAGCGGCTGCCGCTTCGGGGCGGCCCGTGCTCGCGGCGGACACGGTGGTGGTCATCGGCCGCGAGATTCTGGGAAAGCCCAAGGATCGGGACGACGCGGTGCGTATGTTGGGACTGCTGTCGGGGCGCACTCACGAGGTGCTGACCTCCATCGCGCTGGCGGCCGGCGGACGCACCACCCGCCGCCTGAGCCGGAGCGAAGTCACGTTTCGCGATATCACCGCCGCCGAGGCCGCCGGCTACTGGGACACCGGCGAACCCGGCGACAAGGCGGGCGGCTATGCCATCCAAGGCCTTGGAGCCGTTTTCGTCGCGCAGTTGCTCGGCAGTTTCTCCGGCGTGATGGGGTTGCCGCTGTTCGAGACGGCCGGTCTCCTGGAGGCGGCCGGCGTGCCGCGGTGGACCCCCTCCGGCCCGCGGCACCCGATGAGCGGCGCCCGATGAGTGCCGAGATCCTCATCAATGCCAGCACGCACGAGGCGCGCGCGGCGATCGTCGAGAACGGCGTGCTGCAGGAGGTGTATCTCGAGCGCTCGAGCCGCCGCGGCCTCATCAGCAACATCTACAAGGGGCGGGTGTCGCGCGTGCTCCCGGGAATGCAGGCGGCCTTCATCGAGATCGGCATGGAGCGCACCGCCTTCCTGCACGCCTCGGATATCTTCGATCCGCGCCATGCGGACACCGGCATCGAAGCGCCGCGCAGCGAGAATATCCGCGCCCTGGTGGCCGAAGGCCATGAAATCCTGGTACAGGTCGTCAAGGATCCGCTGGGCACCAAGGGCGCGCGCCTCACCACGTACATCACCCTGCCCTCGAGGTTTCTCGTCTACATGCCGCAGGGGCGCGGCGTCGGCGTCTCGGCGCGGATCGAGCACGAGAGCGAGCGCGAGCGTTTGCGAAGCGCAGTTCTGGCCGGCCTCGAGACGCAGGAGAACGCGGGGTTCATCGTGCGCACGGCCGCCGAGGATGCGTCGGCGGAAGCCTTGAGGGCCGACATGGCGTATCTGCGCAAGCTGTGGGAGTTCGTCCGTCAGAAGGGGCTGCGCACAGGCGCCGGAAATCTGGTGCACGCCGACCTGCCGCTGCACCTCAAGGTACTTCGCGACATGCTGCGGCACGACGTGGACCGGGTGCTCATCGATCAGCCGAGCGCGCATCGCGAGATGCGGGAGTTCGCCGCCTCCTTCGTGCCCGAGATGGTCGAGCGGATCGAGTTTTACGGCGAAAAACGGCCGATATTCGAACTCCATCACGTAGAGGAAGAGATTCAGAAAGCGCTCGACCGGAAGGTGTCGTTGAAGTCCGGTGGATACCTGATCATCGATCAGACCGAGTCCATGACCACGATCGACGTGAACACCGGTGCGTTCGTCGGTCACCGGAACCTGGAAGAGACGATTTTCCGCACCAATCTGGAAGCGGCCGTGACGATCGCGCGGCAGTTGAGGCTGCGAAACCTCGGCGGGATCATCATCATCGATTTCATCGACATGGAGGAGCCGGAACACCGTCGTCAGACGCTTCAAGCGCTGGAAAAAGCGCTCGGCGAGGACCACGTCAAGACCAACATATCATCGGTATCTCCCCTGGGATTGGTCGAGATGACTCGAAAAAGAACCCGCGAGAGCCTGGAACATATGTTGTGCCAGCCTTGTCCGACCTGCGAGGGGAGGGGGTTCGTCAAGACGGCCGAGACCGTCTGCTACGAGGTGTTTCGTGAGATCGTCCGTCAAGCGCGTCAATTCGAATGCCGCCAGCTGATGGTCCTGGCGCACCAGGACGTGATCGAGCGGCTGCTCGATGAAGAATCCTCCGCACTCGGCGAACTGGAGCTCGTCACCGGTGTGCCCATCCGGCTGCAAACCGAGGCGCTGTACGGCGTCGATCAGTATGACGTTGTGTTGATGTAATGAATCCGCGCAAGATCGGCAAGATACTGCTGTTCACGGCGGCGGGGCTCGCGATACTGATGGGATTGCTGCTGCTCGGAGTGAAGCTTGCGCTCGATCGCGCTCCCCGGTATCAGGCGCAGATCAAGGACTGGGTCTACCGTCAGACCGGATATCACATCGCCTTCGCCGCGATATCGCCGGCGTTTCGATGGTACGGCCCCGAGCTCTACCTGATCCGGCCGGAGCTGCGCTCTCACGACGATTCGCGCGTGCTGGCCCGTGCCGCGGGTGGGCGGGTGGGTGTCGATATCTGGCAGTTGCTGCAAAACGGCAAGTTGTTCGCATTGCGCGTCGAGCTCGATTCGCCGGATATCGTCATCGACCGCCTGGGTCCCTCCAAGTTCGCGCTTGCATCCGAGATCGTGCTCGGCGGGGAGCGCTCCGCGGCATCGACTCTGACGCTCAACGACTTGCCCGCGGGCAGGCTGGTCATACGCGGGGGCTCGGTCAGCCTGCGGCATTGGAACCCGGAACTGCCGCAACTCGAGCTGGATGCGGTCGACCTGGATCTTTCGCGCGTCGACGGCTTGCTCGCGGCAAGTTTTTCGGCGCGCCTTCCCCCGGTGCTCGGCGGCCACCTGAGTTTCACGGGAGCCTTGAAGGGACCCGGCCGGGTGGACGGGCTCCAATGGAGCGCCTCCGCGAACGCCGACGGCGTCTCGTTTAGCGGCTGGCACCTTCTCTTGCCGGAATATCTGGAGCGGCTCGATGCCGGGACGGGTGAATTCCAAACGACGGCGCGCGGACACGGCGCGATGCTCGAACACGCCGATCTCGATTTCGGCGCGCAGGGTGTGGTGACCAAGCTTGCCGACGGTGCGAATACGCGGATGGACGAGGTCAGCGCCGACCTATCTCTCACTCATTCCGACAATCGTTGGACCTTGCTCGGCCGGCGGGTACGCGCACAGCGCGGCGGCCGCCGCGATCCGAATTCGGAGTTCGACGTGAGCTGGCAGGAGAACGATTCGGGCATGCTGGAGCTCGACGCGAAGGCCAACTATCTGCGTGCCGAAGCGCTCCTGCCGCTGGTCGGATTGATGCCGCAGAAGGACATCCGCGACCGGCTGCGCGAGCTTTCACCCACCGGCGAATGGATGGATATGCGCCTCGCGCTCGATCGGCCGTCCGCCGGCAGTCCGTGGCGATTCGACGCGCGCGCCAAATTCCGCGGCGTCGGGTTCGCGCCGCTCGGACACTCTCCGGGGCTTCGCGGTTTGTCGGGCGAACTTTCCGGAAGCGAATTGGCGGGCCATGTGATCCTGGATACCGACAGCGGGGTCTTCAACTGGCCCAATGAGTTTCCGCAACCCATCGATCTGAAGCTCCTCAAGACCTCGCTGTACTGGCGGCGCGACGCGCAGGGACTCCTCGTGGCGACTTCCGATCTCGAGCTGCATACTCCCGATGCGACGGTGCACGGCAAGATCGCCTTGCATCAGCCAAGCGACGGCAGCTCCGCCTTCCTGACGATGGCCGATACCATCGACAACGCGAACGCGGGCGACGCGCACCTCTACTTTCCACACGGCACTTTGCCGCCGGATGCCTTTCAATGGCTCAACCGTGCCTTCCTCGCGGGACACGTCTCGCACGGCGATGCCATTTTCGACGGTCCGGTGCGACGGTTCCCGTTTCGCGACGGCGGCGGACTGTTTCTGATCCGCTTTCGCGTCGATCACATGACCTTGGATTACCGCGAGGGCTGGCCGAAGGTCGAGAACCTCGCGGCGCAGGCGGAGTTTCATAATCAAAGCATGTATGTGAAGGTCTCGAGCGCCGACGTCGGGGAGCTCAAAGTGGATTCGGCGCAGGCGCGGATCGCGGACTTCAACAGCGCAGAGCTCGAGGTCCATGCGGCCGCGCACGGAGACGCCGCCGCCGCCGTGCATTACCTGGCCGCGACGCCGCTCGATGCCATGGCGGATAATGCCTTCTCGAACGTCGAGGCGAAGGGGCCCCTGAAAACCGCCGTGGATCTGTTCTTTCCCTTCGGAGACTTCGAGAAGCGGCGAGTGCTGGTCCATGTCGACCTGGACGGAACGTCGCTGCAACGGAAGGGCGCGACGCTGGCCGCGACGGGGTTGACCGGCAGCGCCGACATCGATGGAGCCCAGGTGGAGCGTGCCGATATTCGCGGGCGGGCGCTGGGCGGTCCGGTGCAGATGACGGCGCGGGCGCCGCGCAGCAGCCGGCACGCCACACGCACCCATCTGGATTTTCGCGGCACCGCGACGGGAGATGCCTTGCGCTCCGCGATGTCTCTGCCCTCCAGCATCTCCATCGGCGGACAGACCGAGTATCACGCGGTGCTCCGCATGACGCCCGAGCCGGCACGCGAGCGGACGTTGAACTTCAGCTCGAGCCTCGTGGGCCTCGAGCTGAAGCTCCCGGCCCCGCTGACAAAAGCTGCCGCAGCGGCGATGCCCACCTCGGTCGCGGTCCAGTGGCCGGCAAGCGGTGATGAGGAGATTCGCGTCAACCTGGGTTCGGTGCTGCGCGGCGCCGTCGTGCTCGGCTCGGACTCGAACGGGCCGACGCTCGCCAGAGCGGCCCTCACCTTCGGCGAGGGCGACCCGGCATTCAGCGACGCTCAGACGGTGAATGTGGGAGGCAAGATCGCGGAGCTGGACCTTGCCGGGTGGCTCAATCTTTTCAGCAGCGCTGCCGGCGACGGCACCGTGGTGAAGCACTCCAAGCCCTTGGCGGCCTATTTTCGCGGTGCGACATTCGAAGTCAGCAAGATCGACTATATGGGACTGTTGTTCAGCGACGTCTCCGTCGCGATTTCGCGGGTCAACGGCGGCTGGCACATAGAGACAGGCGGTCCGAACGTCGTCGGAACCATCCAATTGCCGGGGGCGCAGCAACCTTCCGCGCCGTGGGATCTCGAGTTCCAGCGGCTGAAATTCTCCGCCGTCCCCGGCGAGTCATCGGGCGGCCCTCAACCGGGCGACGCAGATCAAGCAGCCGCGGCGGATGAGGCTATCGATCCGAGGGCCATCCCCTCGATGAATTTCCATGCCGGAGAGCTGATCTGGGAGGACCGGCAATTCGGCGACGTGCGGGCGACGCTCCAGAAACTGGACGATGGCGTCGGCCTGAAGCAGCTGACAGTGACCGGTGCGACGTGGAACGCCGACGCCACGGGCGAATGGCACGGCGGGGAGGGCGGGATCCGTCACTTGCGGGGCACGATCACCAGCACCGATGTCGGCGACACCCTGAAGGACATGGGATTCGCCGAGGTCCTCCAAGCCAAATCCGGGCACTTGGACTTCGACTTGACATGCCCCGGGGCCCCGAGCGGGGATACGTTGGCGGCGGCGACGGGTCATGTGCAAGTGGCGCTCGACAAAGGCCAGATCGTCGGGTTGAAGCCGGGCGCCGGCCGCGTTCTCGGGCTGGCGAGCCTGGCCGAGTTGCCGCGCCGCCTGGCCTTGGATTTCAGCGATCTCACCGACAAGGGCTTTGCCTTCGACACGGCGCACGGCGATTTCGATCTCCGCGACGGCAGTGCCTATACGGATAACGTTCTGGTGAAGGGGCCGGCGGCGGAAATCGGCCTGATCGGCCGGGTCGGCTTGAAAAACCACGATTACGACCAAACTGCGGTAGTGACGGGGAACGTGAGCAGCACGCTGCCCCTGGCGGCGTTTGCCGCGGGTCCGGTGGTCGGAGGCGCCGTGTTCCTGTTCACGCAAGTGTTCAAACAACCGCTGAAGGGACTGGTGCGGGGGTATTATCGAATTACCGGCAGTTGGGAAAACCCGTCCGTCGAGCGGATCAAGAGCACGGGCGCCCCCTCGGCGACCGCGGAAACGCCGCCCCAGGGGACGACCAAGGGGACACCCAGCGAGGTGCCCAAGGAGACGCAGTAGCAAGATGAGTACGGTAGCCGCCATTCAAATGACCTCAGGCCACGTCGTCGAGGACAACCTCGACGCGGCAGGCAAGCTCCTGCGCGAAGCGAAGGAACTGGGCGCCGAAATCGCGTGTTTGCCCGAGAACTTCTCGTTTATCGGTCTTCGCGACGCCGACAAGCTTCGGGTGGCGGAGGCCGACGGCGACGGTCCGGTGCAGAGATTCTTGAGCGCCACGGCGCGCGAGCTCGGGCTGTGGATCCTCGGCGGCAGCACGGTGATCAGGGGCGATGACGCGAATCACGTGAGGAATACGTCGCTGCTGATCGACGCCGACGGAAAGCGCGTGGCCCGCTACGACAAGATTCATTTGTTCGATGTCTCGATTCCGGGGCGCAACGAGCAGTACCTGGAATCGCGGCACGTGATGCCGGGCGATGCGATCGTGCTGGCGGATACCCCGGCGGGGCGGCTCGGAATGTCCGTGTGCTACGACATGCGCTTCCCCGAGCTCTACCGCGAACTGGTCGCGCGGGGCGCGCAATGGCTGGCGGCGCCGGCGGCATTCACCGTGCCGACCGGCCGCGCGCACTGGGAAACCCTGCTGCGGGCGCGCGCCATCGAAAACCTGTGCTACGTGGTGGCGCCCGCGCAAAGCGGCACGCACACCAGCGGGCGCGAGACTTATGGCGACACATTGATCGTCGACTACTGGGGCCAGGTGCTCACGCGCCTGACCAAGGGTGAGGGCGTGATTACAGCAGAATTCGATCTGGCGAAACAGGAGGAGACGCGCGCGCGCTTTCCGGCGCTCGAGAACCGCAGGCTCGGCGTGCACGCCGGCGAGGCGGTGCCGGCATGAGCGCGGCCCCGATGTTCGATGTGGCCGAAAGGATGATTCTCGCTCCCTCCGGTCTCGACGAGAACCGGCTCTCGTCCGTGCTCGGCACGGTGATGAGCCGCGGCATCGACTATGCCGATCTGTACTTTCAGCTTTCCCGGGAAGAGGCCTGGTCGCTCGAGGACGGTATCGTCAAGGAAGGGTCGCACAGCATCGAGCAGGGTGTCGGTGTGCGCGCCATCAGCGGCGAGAAAACCGGGTTTGCCTATACCGACGAGGTGATGCTGCCCGCGCTGGTCGAAGCTTCGGACGCCGCACGTGCCATCGCGAGAAGCGGCGGCTCCAACGCCATCCGGGCCTGGCAGCGGCCCCTCACCCATCGGTTGTACCTGCCGATCGATCCTCTCGAGACCGTGCGCGACGAGGACAAGGTCGAGTGGCTGATGCGCATCGACCGCGAGACGCGGCACATCGATCCCCGGGTCAAACAGGTGATGGCCTCCCTGGCCGCGGTGCACGAGGTCATACTGATCGCGTCCAGCGACGGCGCGCTCACCGCCGACGTGCGTCCCCTGGTACGGGTGAACGTATCGGTCATCGTCGAACAGAACGGCCGCCGCGAACAGGGCTACAGCGGCGGCGGCGGGCGCTTCGGGCTCGACGAGCTGCTCCGCGGCGATGTGCCGCTCGAGTATGGCCGCGAGGCTGTGCGCCAGGCTCTGGTCAACCTGGAGGCCGTGGCGGCGCCGGCCGGCTCCATGCCGGTGGTACTGGGTTCCGGCTGGCCCGGCATCCTGCTGCACGAAGCTATCGGCCACGGACTCGAGGGCGATTTCAACCGCAAAGGTACCTCGGCCTTCAGCAACCGCATCGGTCAAAAGGTCGCCGCAGATGAGATCACGGTCGTGGACGACGGCACGCTCGATCGCCGGCGCGGCTCGTTGAACGTCGACGACGAGGGCACTCCGACGCAATGCACGGTGCTGATCGAGAACGGCGTGCTCAAGGGCTATATCCAGGACAAGCTCAACGCCCGGTTGATGGGCATGCCGGCCACCGGCAACGGCCGGCGGGAGTCGTTCGCCCATATGACGCTGCCGCGGATGACCAACACCTACATGCGCGCGGGCTCGCGTCCGCCCGAGGAAATCATCGCATCGGTCAAGAAGGGTCTGTACGCGGTGAATTTCGGCGGCGGCCAAGTCGACATCACCTCGGGCAAGTTCGTGTTCTCGGCAAGCGAGGCGTACCTCATCGAGGACGGCAAGATCGGAGCTCCGGTGAAGGGTGCGACTCTGATCGGCAACGGTCCCGACGTGCTCACCCGGGTCAGCATGGTGGGCAACGACATGCGGCTCGACGGCGGGGTAGGCACCTGCGGCAAGGAAGGCCAATCGGTACCCGTGGGAGTCGGACAGCCGACGTTGCGCATCGACGCGTTGACGGTCGGGGGGACGGGCTAGCCGGTTTAATTTGCAGCGGACCCGGGCTGCGGTATCGTCTCCGTTCCTTCAGTTCGGAGAGATCAAATGAGACTAGCGCGACGGGCCGTGGCCGCCGTTGGAATGTGCTGTGGTTTGGCGTGCGCCTCGTGGGCCTCGTCCGATCCCGCGGCTCAGCTGGGCTTTCCGCCGGACGTGGCGGCGGCCATGGAGGGAATCAGCCCCGACCGGATTCGCGCTCACATCCAGTTCCTGGCGGACGATCTCCTGGAAGGGCGTGGTACCGGCACGCGCGGCGGCGACATCGCCGCCCACTACATCGCCACGCAATTTGCGCTCTACGGTCTGAAGCCCGCGGGCGACGACGGCGGCTATTTGCAGCGCGTCGACTTCACCGGCGCACAGACGCAGGATGGAACGACGGCCTCCCTGGTTCCCGCGCGCGGCTCGCCCGAGGATCTGGCACGGGGCACCGACTACGTGGTGGGCAATCAGACTCAAACCGACTCCGTCGACATCGACGCACCCATCGTGTTCGCGGGCTATGGCATCGAGGCGCCGGAATACCGCTGGGACGATTTCAAGGGTGTGGACGTGAAGGGCAAGGTGATCCTGGTCATCGTCAACGAGCCGCCATCGAAGGACCCCAAATTCTTCGCCGGCGAGACCATGACGTACTACGGGCGGTGGACCTATAAATTCGAAGAGGCGGCCCGCAAAGGCGCCATCGGCGTGCTCATCATCCATCGCACGGACCTCGCCAGTTACAGCTGGAATGTGGTGCAGAGCTCCTGGAGCAACGAGATGGTGTACCTCGCCAACGACAGGGATCCGAAGCTCGAGGCTGCGGCCTGGATCCAGTGGGACGTGGCGCGGCGGATATTTGCCGATTCCGGACTCAAGATCGACGACATGGTGGCGCTCGCCGGAACGCGCAGATTCAAGGCGCGGGAGCTGCCGGTGCGGTTCAAGGCGCACATCGAGAGCCATGTGCGCAAGTTCGTTTCCTACAACGTGGTCGCCATGCTCGCGGGCACCGATCCCGGTTCGCCGACCCAGGCCGTGATGTACACGGCGCATTACGATCACCTGGGCATCAATCCCAAGCTCCCAGGAGACAAGATCTACAACGGCTTTGTCGACAACGGCACGGGCTGCGGCATGTTGCTGGAGCTGGCGCGCGCCTTCTCGAGGTCCGCGGCCCGTCCTCCGCATCCGGTCATTTTCGCGTCGGTAACGGCGGAGGAAAAAGGGCTCCTCGGGTCCGAATATCTCGGCGAGCATTTGCCCATTCCGCCTGCCCAGGTCGCGCTCGATCTGAACTATGACGCGATCGAGCCGCTCGGCGTTCCGGAGGGGGTGAACGTGACCGGCGCGGACCGCACGACGTTCTATCCCATCGTGCAGAAGACGGCGCAGGCGTTCGGCTACGATATCGAGCCGGATGCGGAGCCGGGCGCCGGGCACTATTACCGCTCGGATCACTTCAGCATGGCGCGCGTGGGCGTGCCCGCGTTCTCCATCAATACCTCGACCAAGTTCCGCGGGCACCCGTCCGAGTGGGGCAAGGCGAAGCGCGATGATTACACCGCCCATCGTTACCACCAGCCCAGCGACGAGTACTCGCCTGACATGGATTTTTCCAGCAATTCGGAGCTTTCCAAGTTCGGCTTCGCGCTGGGCTGGGAGGAACTGACCGCGCCGCAGACGGTGAACTGGTTGCCGGGCGATGAATTCGAGGCGAAGCGCAAGGGACGCTAGCTCACAAGAAACGGCAGCCTGACGAGGAACGTCAGCCCCACGAGGAACGTTATGCAATTCGAAGAGTGGATCGAACAAGCCTATACGCTGGGCGCCAGCGATCTGCACCTCGAGGCGGATACCCCGATCGTCGCCCGGATCCGCGGCGATCTGCAGACGGTGGGCGGCGTCGTTTCCGGCGCCACGCTCCTGCAAGTGGCGCGCGAGCTTCTGGGCGCCGAGCGTTGGCCGGATTTCGTCGAGCGCGGCTCCGCCGATCTCTCGGAATCGGTGGGCGGCATCCGGTTGCGCGCGAATTTCTTCCAGACCGTCCGCGGGCTGGGACTCGCCATCCGGCTGCTGGCGCCGAGCATCAAGGATCTGCGCAGTTGCAACTTGCACAAGGATTTGCGCAAGCTCATCGAGCCTGCGAGCGGCCTGATCATCATTTCGGGACCGACGGGGTCCGGAAAATCGACCACGCTCGCGGCGCTGCTCGAGGAGATCAACGCAACCCGCGCGCGCAACATCATCACGCTCGAAAGTCCGATCGAGTACCTGTTCGCCAATCGACAGTCGTTCATCCGGCAACGCGAGATTCCCACGCATTCGCCGAGCTTCGAGCAAGGGATCATCGATGCGTTGCGCGAGAATCCGGACGTGCTGGTCATCAGCGAAATGCGTACGCCCGAAGTGATGCGCCTCACTCTGAACGCGGCGGAGACCGGACATCTGGTGCTCGCCACCATGCATTCGGCGAATTGCGCCGAGGCGCTCTCCCGATTGTGCATGTCGTTCCCGTCGGACATTCAGCCGAGCGTGCGCGCGCAGCTCGCGGACTGCCTGGTGGCGGTGTGCTGTCAGCGCCTTGAGTTCCTGGGAGCGTATCGGCTGCACGTGCCACGATGCGAGATACTGCTGCCGACATCGGGCGCCAAGGGCACGATTCGGGGCGGGAACTTCAGTCAGCTCGCCACCGTGCTGCAGTCGGGCGGCGACGAAGGCATGTGGACCTACGAGCGCTATCAGCGGTGGATGGATCAGGTAACGGAATGGGTGCGGCCGCCCACAGTGACGGCGTTGCGCGGGGCGGGCGAGGCCGGCGCGGCTCGTCCGGTGCCGGGTTTGAAGGCTGCGAGGCCCCCTCAGCCCCGGGCGACGCCCACGGCGGGTGCGCCGAGCACGCATTCTGCGAGCGCGCCGTCTGCCTCGCGGATTTCTTCGGCGCAGCCGGGCCCGAGACCTGCGTCGTCCGCCAAGCCTCCGTCCGAGGATGTGATCGAGGTTCCGGCGGAAGACATGGATCTGGCGGCGCTCGCGGAGCTGGCGAAGAAAGTGGTGGACAGAAAGCCGTAGGGTCATCTGATGGAGCTTCCGGAACGTCTGTGGGTTACCTACCTCGAGCTGCGCGATGCGCCCGCTCCCGCGGTGCCCCGGACGGGTCCGGAACACATTCGTCTGGAAGCGATGAGCGGCACCCGTTATCTGGACTTATACCGGCGGATCGGCGAGCCGCTGCGATGGGATACCCGGCTCGATATGCCCATCGGGGAGCTTGAATCGCTTCTCGCGGGTGGCTCGCTCAACACTTATGTCCTGCGGGCAGGGGAGGCCGCCGGTATGCCGGGCGGCGGCACGGCGCTGGGATTTTGCGAGTTCGAGCGGCAGGCGTTTCCCGAGATCGAGCTCAAGCATTTCGGCCTGGTGCCCGAGGCTCAGGGCCGCGGATTGGGGCCCTGGCTCCTGTCCACCGCCCTCGGCCTCGAGTGGGCCTCCGGAGCCTCGAGAATCTGGCTGCATACCGATACCTGGGACCATCCGGCGGCGGTGGCCGTGTATCAGCGCGCAGGGTTCAGGATCTATGACCGGCGGTATCAGGCGGTGGAAGGGTTGTAGCGGCCGCACGGCGGGAAGGGTGGGCAGCGCCCCCGCCGCCCAAATGGGTGCCTCAGCGCACCGTGGCGACCGCCTCCTGGGGCCGTGCGAGGAACGCGCTAATGATGGGATTCAACCATTCCGGCCGGCTCGAGAACGTGCCGTGGTCCGTTCCCGGCAGCACGCACAACTCCGAATTCGGCAGTGCGTGGAAAATCTGCAAGGTGTGCTCGAGCGTGATCACGTCGTGGTCGCCCGATATCAACAGGACCGGCTGCTTGATCTGCGCGAGCAACGCGAGGCTCAATTCATCCACCGTCGGCGAGGTTGCCCAGAGGTGGCCGAGCTTTTCATCGATGGTCTTCGGCGTCGGGGTGTCGTCCGCGCGCAGCCCCTCCAGATTCTCGGTGACCAGGCCCTCCGGAGAAATATTCACGCCGCTGATCACCAGCCGCCGTACCAGCTCGGGATGACGAATCGCCAGCATCAGCGCCAGAATTCCGCCGTCGCTGAATCCCACGACATCGACGTGCTTCAGCTTGAGCTGCTCGAGCAGAACCGCCGTGTCCTGCATCATCGCCGTGTAGCTCAAGGGACCGGGTACGTCGGGCGTGCGTCCCTGGCCGACCTGATCGGGCGCCACGATGTGGTGGCGTTCGGAAAAGACGTTGAGCTGGCGCACGAAGGAGTGCTCGCCGGAGTCGCCGCCGCCGTGCAGGAACACCAGCGTCGGGCCGCTGCCGCGCGTGGCGTAAAAGATCCGATGGCCGTGAATCTCGGCCGAATGCCACTCAGTGGGTTCTGCCATGGCTCGAGCCGAATCGGCGAGGGTGACGGACGAAAGAAGCGCGAGGGCGGCCGCGCCCCAGCAGAGGACCGCCGGCGCGCGGACGGATCGTGGTGTCCCGTGAGTCATGAAAGCTTCGCACTCGAGCTATGTACAGAGTCTCAAGCGTTCCTGCAAGACATAACGCGGGTGTGGTGATCGCGTTGACAGGGCGGCCGCCGTCAATCGACGCCGATCATCACGTTCGATGCCTTGATGATGGCGTACGCCTTCGATCCCCGCGACAACGCAAGCTTCTCCGCGGAGTGTCTGGTGATGATGGCGACCACTTCGACGCCGGGAGCAAGCTCCATGATCACCTCGCTGTCGACCGTTCCGGGGGTCACGGACTTGATCGTAGCGGAGAGAACATTGCGTGCACTGAGTTTCATGAGGAGCCTCCGAGGATTGAACCTGCCACGTTATAATCATGCGACCGTGAATCGCGCAACTGCTCGAGGAGGTCTGCATGATACCGCAGGAAACAACATCAGCCGAGGAGGTCACGCACTCGGGAGGGTGCCTCTGCGGAGGCGTGCGTTATCGGATTCGAGGCGAGCTGCGCGATGCCATCGCCTGCCATTGCACGCAATGCCGCCGCACCAGCGGACATTATGCCGCGATGACCAGCGCGGCTTCCGGGGATCTCACGCTCATCTCGTCCCGGACGCTCACGTGGTACCGCTCGTCGGCGACCGCCGAACGTGGATTTTGCTGCGTTTGCGGCAGCAATTTATTCTGGAGGCCGGAGGGTGAGGACAGGATCGCCATCACCGCCGGAACGCTCGATGCGCCGACGCACATCAGGGTGATGGAACATATCTTCGTCGCCGACAAGGGAGACTATTACTCGATCGACGACGACCTGCCGAAGAACGATGGCTGGAGCTGATAGTTGCAAGGCAACGCTTTGGCTAAAGTGCGGGGAGTGTGCGTTCGAACTCCTTACCGCTTAATCTTGTCTGATTGAGAGCCCGTCAAGTTCTGGAAGATTTCTTTGGCGCTGTGGAGCCATCAAGTACAACATCTTGGCGGGTGCGGCTGGCGGTTAGACTCTGGATGGACGCAGCTCGTTAAGGTTGGCCTGACCCGCGACCACCTTACGGCGCGTATTTCCACAGATCGTTGAGATCCCCGGGATTGCCGTTCGAATCGACCCCGAGTCCGCCCAGCAGCCAGAGATTGCCGGCGGCATCGATCCAGGGAGCTGCGGCTTGCCGGGCGCTCGGCGCGTTCGAGAACGCCGGCGTGCCCGGAGCACCGTAATTTCCTGCATACCCGGCCGCGCTCGAACCGTCGATCCACGTCCAGAGGCCGGTGGCAGGGCTGAATTCCCACAGGTCGCCGAGGTTGCCCGCGTTCGCGAAAAGATTGGTCGAATCGAGTCCGTAGCCGCCGAACAGCCAGAAATTGCCGGAGGCATCGACCCACGAGGTGGCGACATCGCGAGCGCCGGGCTCGTTGGAAGCCGAGGGAATCCCCACGGTTCCGTAGCTGGAGTTGCCGTTGCCGGTGTTCGAGCCGCTTACCCAAGTCCAGGTGCCGGCGGTGGGATTGAATTCCCAGAGATCGTTGAGATAGCCGGGATTGCCGGCATAGTCGTATCCCGAGCCGCCGAACAACCACAGGTTGCCGAGCGAATCGACCCAGGAGCTCGCGCCGGTGCGTCCGCCCGGCGCGTTGCCCGCCGCCGGCGTACCTTTCATGCCGTAAGAGCCGGCTTGATTGCGCGCGCTGGTGCCGCTCACCCAAGTCCAGGTGCCGGCGCCGGGGCTGAATTTCCATAGATCGTTGAGGTAGCCGCTGTTCGTCGCGCCGTTTCCCTGACCGCCGAAGAGCCATAGATTGCCGGCCGAATCGATCCAGGACACGGCGCCCGTGCGTGCGCCCGGCACGTTGCCGGCGGCCGGCGTGCCTTGGGCGCCGTACGAGCCGTACGCTTGCACGGTGTCGGCTCCGCTGACCCACGTCCAGATTCCGGCGCCGGGATTGAACTTCCACAGGTCGTTCAGCGGGCCGCGGCTGCCTCCCGAGTCGTACCCGAAGCCGCCGAACAGCCAGAAGTTGCCCGAAGCGTCCGTCCAGGCACTCGCCTGTGCGCGGGCGCCGGGCACCAGCGGCCCCGGCGGGGCATACGAGCCCTGCTGGCTATTCAAGTTCGATCCGCTGACCCACGTCCAGGCGCCGGATCCAGGGTCGTACGACCACAGGTCGTTGAGGTCACCGGAGCTCGCGGCCGAATCGAATCCGTAACCGCCAAAGAGCCAGAAGCGGCCCGACGCGCCGGTGAAGGTCGCTGCCTCGTAACGCGCTCCCGGCATGTTGTTCGTCGAGGGAGTGCCCTCGATTCCATACATGCCCTTGGCGCCGTTCGTGTTCGATCCGCCCACCCAGGTCCATTCGCCCGTGCAGGTGACGAGAATATTCGCGATGTTCGCGCCGACGACCGTGCCGGAGCCGTTGGTGACCGCGCAGGTCTCGTTGGCGGGTTGGGTCAGTATCGCGACCAAATAATTCGATCCCGTCGGCTGCGCCGTGGGGAAATTGAAGGTGCCGTTGCTCGAGACCGCGAGGTTGTCCGCGCCGTTGTTCTGCAAGATCAGCCCGCTGTCGATGAGTCCGGACACCGTGAAGCCGACGTTGTACGTGTTATCCGAGCAGCTGATCGCGACACCGGCGATGTTCGCGCCCGCCACGGTGCCCGAGCCGCCGGTGATCGAACAGGTCTGGCCCACGGGTTGCGTCAGCACCGTGACGGCGTAGTTCGAGCCGCTCGCGACGGGCGCGCTGAAGGAGAAGCCGCCGTTGGCGGCGAGCGTCGTCGTGTTGCCGCCGTCATCCTGGACCAGGAGGCTTCTGCCGGCGTAGAGACCGCTCAGCGTGCCGGCGACGGAATAGAGATTCGGGACGCAAGCCACCACGATGCCGGCGACGTTCGCGTCGGTCACGGTGCCGGCACCGGCGCCTTGCGTGACGGTGCATACCTCGCCGATCGGCTGGCTCGACACGGTGACCGCATACGTCGAGCCGCTGGCGATCGGCGTATCGAAGTTGAAACTGCCGTTGCGAGAGATCGATAGCGGATCGCCGCCGTTGTTCTCGAGCGTCAGACCGGCGGCATTGACGCCGGACACGGCGACACCGACGTTGTAGGTATCGTCCGAGCAGACGACCGAGACATCGAGGACGTCGCCCGCGGCGATCGTGCCGCTGCCGCTGGTGATGGCGCAGCTTTGTCCGTCCGGCTGGGAGCGCACCGTGATTGCATAGTTCGAGCCGCTCGGCACGCCGGCGGAAAAGCTGAACGCTCCGTCGGCCGACACCGTGGTGCTGCTGTTCCCGTTGTCTTGGAGAACGAGGGATCTACCCGGCAGAAGTCCGCTGACCGAGCCGCCCACGCCGTACACCTCGGGCGTGCAAGCCACGGAGACGTTGACCACGCCCGCGCCCATGATCGTGCCCGAGCCGTTGCCGACCGTGCAGTTCTCGCCCGAGGGCTGCTCGAACACGGTGACCCCGTAGGTCGCACCCACGGGTAGGGAGACGCTGAATGCGAAAACGCCGTTAGCGGCGACGGTGACGCTGTCTCCATCGCTGTTCGCCAGCTCGACGCTGGCGCCTTGGACGAGTCCGGCGACGTTGCCGCCGACGCTGAACGCCGCCGATCCGCCGCTATTGACCACATCGTGACATGCGGCGGCGAGAAAGCCGCATGCGCACAAGATAATCGCGCGCGCGGCCGCGCGCCCGATGAGACAAGACTCTTTCATGGGGACGAAATACTCGGAAGGGGCATGTCGCTAAAAGCTTACAGTCCCTGCGAGGCGTCATCGTTGACCGCAATCACAAATGCGCGGGCGTCTCGCTAGGAGCCAACGGAGCTTCTACCCAAGCGAGCAGTCTCGATCGCCGGCAGCAGCCGCGCGCGGTGATCGGGTTTGTTCATTCGTCGACAGATGTAAAGCGGGCTTTCATTATGGCAAACCTCGAGCGGCATCCCGTCGCTCCGCTGCGACGTCTTTTCGCGGGGCCGGCGGCGTCATTCAATAGCGTGCAGCACGTCGCATCTCGCGCCGTGCCGCAGCCGATAGGCTGACCGCGGTTTCAAAACTCTTGCCGGAGCTTGCATGGTCGACAAATCAATGACGGGAACTTTTCAAATCAATTTGCCGAAGGACCTCTTGTCCGAGGCGCGGCGGCAACCGAAGCCGAAGAACGAGCAACTGAAGGTCGAAGGCTGGCGCTCGTCGTGGTTGTCGAAGATGTCCGAGATACTGGTGGGCAAGGACTGACGGAACGCGGCCGGGCGCGCCTGCGCCCGCGCCGCTTGCCACATTTCTCGGTACTTTAAGTCAAATAGCGCCGGATTTCGCGCCGGCGCAGCTTTACCATGGGGCAGGGGTTATAACCATGCACCTGTCCCGTCCCGTGTACGAAACGTTGCCGCTGACCTACGTGGCGATCGCCGGGTTCGCCTGGCTGATCGCGTATCTGGATCCGGGCGGCGCGCGGTCCGCCGTCGCGTTCATCATCGGAATCGCCGCGTCGATCGCGGCGCTCACGATCTTTCTTCATCGCAAGGATTATCGCGCGCAGCGTCGGGAGTACAACGGCGAGACCATCGATTTTCCTTCGACGCTCGAGGGATAAGCGGGGACAAGCGGTGGTTCGGCGGGCCCTGAGCCGGCCGCCCCGCGATGGCGCTACTGTCGGGTGATAGCTCCACTGCCGCGCAATGGCGCTACTCTTCGTCTTTATCCCGGGCTTCCTGCGGGCCGGCCGGATCGGCCGCATCGAGTGCTTGGCGGCTGCGGGAAGGGCGCTCGTCCATGTACATGATCTCGTGCTGACCCACGAGAACCACGTCGCCGTCGTTCAAGTTGTGCCGGCGCACGCGTTTCGATTTCACGTAGATGCCGTTCGTGCTGTTGAGATCCTCGATCAGGCAAGAGTGGGATTGTGTGACGATCTGGCAGTGATGCCGGCTGATGAATTTGCTGTCGATCTGCAGATCGTTGTCGGGCGTGCGGCCGATGACCAGGCGCCCCGGCCGAAGCTCGCGCTCCAGCAGCGTCGTCCCGCCGCTCGCAAGCAGAATCCGCCCCACCGGAGGTCCGACCTCGGCTTGAGCCGGCTGCACGGTCTCCATCGCCGCAACCCGCATGCGATTGGTGCGCGAGGCGAACTCCGTCCATTGTAGTTCGTCGATCGCGGCCTCGACGTCTTGCGCGGCGACCGAATCGCTGTCCCGGCCGAAGGCCGCCATCATGCTCGTGTCGCAGAGCGTGTTGACCAGGCGCGGCACGCCGCCCGAGTACTTGTAGATGATGGGGTACGTATCCTCGCCGAAAATGCGCCGTCCCTGGGAGCCCGCCACTTCAAGCCGATGATCGATGTACGCGGCGGTCTCCGCCGCAGTGAGCGCCGCGAGATGGAACCTCAGGCGCACGCGCTGCACGAGCTGGACGAGGTCCTTGGAATTCAACTTGTCGTTGAGCTCCGGCTGTCCCGCCAGGATGATGCGGAGCACCTTTTCCTTGGTGGTCTCGATGCCGGACAGCATGCGTATCTCTTCGAGGACGCGATAGCTCAAATTCTGCGCTTCGTCGATGATCAGAAGGACTTTGCGTCCGGCGATGTGCTGTTCGGTCAGGAACTGATTCAGGGTCGCGAGCACCTCCGGCTTCTTCATGTCGAACGGGGTGAAGCCGAACTGCACCAGAACCGTCTGCAGGAAGGCCGTCGGAGACAGCTGGGTCTGGTTGATCTGGGCGACGACCACGTCGGCCTGGAGCTCCTTGAGGAACGTCTCGATCAGGGTGGTCTTTCCGGCGCCGATTTCCCCCGTGATGATCACGAAGCCGTCGGTGAACCAGATGGTCGACTCCATGTACGCTTTGGCGCGCGCATGCTGTTTGCTCAAGTAAAGGAACTGCGGGTCCGGGCTGAGGCGAAAGGGCAGTTCGTGCAGCTTGAAGAGTTCTAGGTACATCGCGATGCCGTGTGCAGTAATTTCCGAGCTGGGGGCGGGAATGCCCTCAGGACCACTTTACCGAATTTAGTGCATCCGCGAGCGCACGATCGCGATCCCGGGCCGCGGCCCTGAGTATGGTGCAATGGCCCAATTTCCGGCCCGGCCGCGGCTCTTTTCCATAATCGTGGAATGCCAGCCCCTCGATGCCCAGGAGCCGCTCCCGGTCCGGCATTTCCCCGAGGAAATTGATCATGGCGGTGTGACCCAGGGGCCGCGTGCTCCCGAGCGGCAAGCCGCAGATGGCGCGAAGATGATTCTCGAATTGACTGGTGATGCAGCCTTCGATGGTCCAGTGGCCGGAATTGTGAACCCGCGGCGCCATTTCGTTGGCGATCAGCCGGCCCTTGACCACGAAGAACTCCACCGCGAGCACGCCCGTGTACTCGAGAGCGGACAGCACGCGCTTCACGTAAATTCGCGCCGTCCGCTCGAGCGCGCGGTTCGCGTAGGGCGCGATGCCATATCGAAGAATTCCGCCCCCGTGAGTGTTCGCCGACAAGGGATAGTAGACGATGTCGCCGGCGGGAGAGCGGGCGGCCACGATGGACACCTCCATCGAGAAGGCCTGGAACTTCTCGTAGATCAGCCCCGGCGAGCCGATCGAGATCCATGCAGCGTCGATGTCCTCGGGGCGCTTGACCACGACTTGCCCCTTGCCGTCATAACCCATGCGCCGCGTCTTGAGTACTCCCGGGGTGCCCAGCTTGCGCGCGGCCTCCGCGAGATCCTGCCGCGAATCGACCGCCGCATGTTCGGCCACCGGGATCTTGAGGCGCGTGAACATCGCCTTCTCGTGCAGGCGATCCTGGGAGACCTCCAGGGCCGCGCGAGGCGGGCGAACCTTGGTCAGCGATTCGAGCGGAGCCAGCGCCTTGCCCGAGATGTTCTCCCAATCGAACGTGAGCACATCGCTCTTGGAGGCGAGTTCTGCGAGCAGCACGGGATCCTCCAGCCCGCCGGTCAGGATCGGCGCGACCTGAGCCGCCGGTGCATCGACGCTCTTGTCGAGGAAGGAACATCGGATCCCGAGCGGATACCCGGCGAGCGCCATCATGCGCCCCAGTTGTCCCGCACCGACGATGCCGACGTTCAAGGGCTTCAAGTGCTGCGCGGATCGGGTTTGTTGAGTACCGCCGCCGTCTGCGCGGCACGAAACGTATCCAGCGCCACCCGGACCTCGGCGAATTCGTTGGCGAGCAGCGCCGCCGCGAACAGCGCCGCATTCCGGGCGCCGGCGGCGCCGATGGCAAAAGTTGCGACCGGGATGCCGCTCGGCATCTGCGCGATCGAGAGCAGCGAATCGATTCCGCCCAATGCCTTGGTTTGCACGGGTACGCCGAGCACCGGAACCGACGTCTTGGCCGCGGTCATGCCGGGCAAGTGCGCCGCCCCTCCGGCCCCGGCGATGATGGCCTTGAGCCCTCGCTCGCGCGCGGATTCTGCGTATTCGAACAACAGGTCCGGGGTGCGATGAGCGGAGATCACCCGTATCTCATGGGCGATGTGCAGCGAGTCGAGCGTATCGGCCGCCCCCTGCATCGTCTCCCAGTCGGACGACGATCCCATGATGATTCCGACGCGGACCTTCATTCGGCTAGTTTACCAGCCTAGCCGAGCAACTCCCTCAGAAAGGCGAAAAGTTCCCGGGCGCCGGCCGGGGAGCGCTGTTCCTGGCGTTCGCGCTCAGCCTTGTGCAAGAGCCTGATCAGGGCCCCGCGGTCCGCCCGAGGGTGCTCCTGCATCAACTCGGGAACGGCGCCGGCGGGGTCCGATAGCAACCGGTCGCGCCAGCGTTCGATATTCTGGAAGCGCCTGATTTCCGAGTCGTGACGGAGCTTCTTCTCGGCGAGTTTCGCGAGCACCGGCTCCGGATCGATATTGCGCATCAATTTGCCGATATATTGCCGCTGCCGAACCTGCGCGCCATGCGAGGGCAAGCGCTTCAAATCGCATAACGCCACAAACAGGTTGTCCGGCAAATCCAGCTCCTTGATCTCCTGATCCGGCAGGGAGGACAGCTTGACTCCCAGCTCCTGCAGAGAGGAGGCTTCGCGCTTGAGGGCGCTCTTGCTCGGGCGTCCGGGCTCGGTCTCATCGGAATTTTGCGGTTCTTGCTCCATGGGCATGCGCCCCATGCTACCACCCTTGCAGGGCCTGCAAAGTCGGCCCTGCAAGGGCCCGCAATGTCGGCCTGCCAGGGCGGCCGGATTCGGCCCGAGGGATTGCGCCCGGGGTAGAATGCCGGCTGGAACCCCTTTCGATCGTGTCGGAGATCATGATGGCCCTTGCGCCCGCGCATTCTCTACGCCCTACCCGGGAAGACCTCCAATCCATCATCGAGCGCGCGCTCGAAGAGGCGCGCTCGCGCGGAGCGACCCAGGCCGAGGCCGCGGTGAGCCAGAACAGCGGCCTGTCGGTTGGCGTGCGTCTGGGCGAGGTTGAAACGCTCGAGCACCAGCGCGACCGCAGCATGGGCATCACGGTCTATTTCGGTCAGCGCAAGGGATCGGCGAGTACGGCCGATTTCTCTCCCGAGGCAGTGCAGGCCACCGTGGCGAAGGCCTGCAGCATCGCTCGATTCACGGCCGAGGACGCCTACGCGGGGCTCGCGGATGCCGCGCTCATGGCGCGCTCGCAGCCGGACCTGGATCTCGATCATCCCTGGGACCTGCAGGCGGAGCATGCCATCGAAATCGCTAAAGAATGCGAGTCGGCGGCCCTCTCGTTCGATCCGCGCATCAATAATTCCGAGGGCGCGTCGGTCAACACCCACCAGGGGTTGCACGTGTACGGAAATACCCACGGATTCGTGGGAGGTTACCCGACCACCTCTCACACCGTGAGCTGCGTGGTCCTGGCGGGAACCGGGGAGGACATGCAGCGGGACTACTGGTACTCGACCTCGCGCGATTGGCGCGACCTCGACGGTGCAGAAGCGATCGGGCGCGAAAGCGCGCGGCGAACCATCGCGCGGCTCGCGCCCCGCAAGCTCTCCACGCGGCGCGCGGCGGTGCTGTTCGTGCCCGAGATGGCGCGCGGTCTGATCGGCCATTTCGGCGCCGCCATACGCGGCAGCAGTCAATACCGGCAATCGTCGTTTCTGTTGAACGCCGCGGGCCAGCAGATATTTCCGAGGGGCTTTTCGATCGCGGAGCGCCCGCACATCCCGAAGGCCATGGGCAGCGCGCCGTTCGACGAAGAGGGCGTGGCGACGCGCGACCGCGAGCTCGTCAGCGACGGCGTGCTCACGGGCTACATCCTCTCGAGCTACTCGGCACGGAGACTGGGATTGAAAACCACGGGCAACGCCGGCGGTGCGCACAATCTGGTGGTCGCCCCGAATGCGGCCGGCGGAGCAAAGGGGATGCTCGAGCGTTTGGGGGATGGCTTGCTCGTCACGGAGCTCATGGGCCAGGGCGTCAACGCCGTGACCGGCGATTATTCCCGCGGCGCGGCCGGATTCTGGGTGGAACGGGGTGCGGTCCAGTATCCGGTCGCCGAAATCACGATCGCGGGAAACCTGCGCGACATGCTCAAGGACATCGCCGCGGTGGGCGACGACGTGGATGCGCGCGGCGGCATCCGGGTGGGATCGATTCTGCTCAAGGAAATGACCATCGCCGGAGAGTAGGCGGCCCGACCTCGGAGAGTAGGCGGCTCAACCGCCGGAGCGCGTGCGAAGTCCGCGGCGCCGCATTCATTCCGCGGTAATCAGTTCCTCGAGGGACCTGTCGCCGAGACTTTGCTTGAGCGCGGCGTCGACTTCGCTGATCACCCGAGCAGCAGGCGCCGCCGCGCGGCCCGCCGGAGCCAAGTGTCCGCCGCTCTCCGGGGCGCGCACCGCCTCGATGATCGACGCGATTCGGATTTCCTTCGGATCGCGGCCCGGCCGGAAATTCTCGGATTCCGTGGCGACGATGAGCCCCGCTTTCTGGAGACTCCCGATCACGGGCGCCAGTGAGGCGCCGGGCATGTCGAGCTCGGCGATGAGCCGCTTGGCATTCCAATACGTGCCGCCCCGAGCGCAATCGAGCGCGATCAGGTACATCACCGACAGGGCGAGATGCTCGCGCACGCTGCCCGTCAGGTGGATCGATTCGCGGCCGTGCGGCAGATATTGCGGAAACTGCACGTAGAAGGCGAGCTCCGCGCCGATCAGGAGGATGAGCCAGCTCAAGTAGACCCAGACGAGCGTGGTGAGGACGATGGCGAAGCCGGTGTAGACCACCATCATCTGCGAGGAGTACAGAATGCACGCCGTGAATACCTGGCCGACCACGGCCCAGATGATGCCGGCGGTGACTCCGCCGATCAGCGCCGGCCGAAACTCGACCCGGGTGTTCGGAATATAGGCGTACATGAAGGTGAACACGACGGTGATGATGGCGTAAGGCAACACCCGGCCGATCCCATGCATGAGCCAGCCCAGATGCGCGCTCGTGCTGAGCCACTGAGCCGCGGAGCTGTGCAGCGCGGAGCTCAGGAGGCCGAGCGCGACCGCCAACAGGATCGGCCCGACGATCATGATGCCCAGGTACTCGATGAAGCGGCGCGCCCAGCCGCGCGGCCGGTCGACTCGCCACACGAAGTTGACGCTCGCCTCGACCTTTTGAATCGTGCTGATGCCCGTATACGTAAGGAATACCAGGCCGATCGAGCCCAGGACATCGCCGCGCATGTTCGAGACGAATTGCAGCACGCCATCCGTGAGCTGATTCGCCGCCGCACCGAGCGGCCGGAAGAATTCGTGCAGGACGAAGTGCAGGTCGATGCGCGCGCCGATGCCCTTCAGGACGGCCAAAGCGAACACCAGCAGCGGGACCAGAGAGAGAAGCGTGGTATACGCCAGGCTCATGGCCCGGACGCTGATCTCGCCGGCCACCCAATCCCGGCCGATCGCGACCGGATAGCGGAGTGCCCGCAACACCGGCCCCCAGGGAGGCGGCATGCTCCGCGATCTTTGGAAGAGTCCCTCTCGAAGGCGTTCCAGCGCCGTGGGCATGCCGCGTCGTCAGGCCGTCAACAGCTCGAGCGCGTTGCGATAGTTCTCGCTGGTGCGCGCGATGATATCCGGCGGAAGGAGCGGTGCCGGCGGCATTTTGTTCCAGTGCAGCGATTCGAGATAGTCGCGCACGAATTGCTTGTCGAAACTCGGCGGGCTGATGCCGGGTTTGTAGGAGGCCATCGGCCAGAAGCGCGACGAATCCGGCGTCAGCACTTCGTCGATCAGGATCAGATTGCCGGCCTTGTCGGTGCCGAACTCGAACTTGGTGTCCGCGATGATGATGTTGCGCGAGCGGGCATGCGCGGCGGCGAAGACGTAGAGCGCCAGCGTGATCCGGCGGATGCTCTCGGCGTACTCGCGTCCGACCGCCTTGACGATGGCGGCGAAGTCGACGTTCTCATCGTGCTGGCCGGCGGGCGCCTTCGATGCCGGCGTGAACAGCGGCTCCGGCAGTGCGTCCGCCATCTTCAGGCCCGGAGGCAGGGAGATGCCGCACACGGAACCCCGCGCCATGTAATCCTTGTAGCCCGAACCGATCAGATACCCCCGGGCGACGGCCTCGACCGGCAGTGCGTTCAGTTTCCGCACCACCATGGAGCGGCCGGCGAGCGCGGCGCGCTCGTCGCGGTCCGTAACGAGATCCTCGACCCGGAGCGCGGTCAATTGATTCGCGACGATGTGCCGGGTCTTGTCGAACCAGAACTCGGAGATCCGTGTGAGCACTGCGCCCTTGAAGGGTATCGGATCGGGCAACACCACATCGAAGGCCGACAACCGATCCGTGGTGACGATGAGCATATGGTCCGCGTCGACGTCATAGATGTCGCGTACCTTGCCCTGGTGGATCTTTTTCAGGCCTCGGATTCGACTCTCGAACAGCGGCGGCGATTGCGAAAGCGGTTCCATGCGTCCGGACTGCTACCATTATGGGTTGGAAGGTCGGCGATTGTGGCGGGGCGGGTCGGATAGGTCAAATGGCGTGGAAAGGAACGTTTTTCGGCGCGTTGATAGGCTTCTTGATCTCCCGCTCCCTCTGGGGAGCGGTGGTCGGGGCCATCATCGGGCAGATGTTCGATCAGAGCGGTGGTTTCCGGGCCATGTCCGCGGGTGCGGGTGCGGGTACCGGCGCCCCGGTCTCCGAGGTGTTTTTTCGAACCACGTTCGAGCTCATGGGACACGTTGCCAAGTCCGATGGCAGGGTCTCGGAAGCGGAGATTGATGCGGCGCGGGGGCTGATGCAGGAACTCCAGCTCGGACCCGCCGAGATCGCCGCTGCCATCGCCTGTTTCCGGACGGGGAAATCCGCGTCCTACGATGCGAATTTCAGCGTGGAACTATTGCGCGAGGCCTGCGGTCTGCGCTACGACCTGTTGTCCGCGTTCATCGAATTGCAGCTGCGCGCGGCCCTCGCCGGCAACGGCATCTCGCCGCCCGCGCGCAATATCTTGATGCGCGCGGCCGAGCGGCTCGGCATGTCGGGCTTGGAGTTCGCGCGCATGGAGGCGGGGCTGCGCGCGCGCAGGCGGGGCCATTCGAGTTTCGGCGGCCGGCCCGCCCCGGGCTCCTCCGAGAGGCCGCTGTCCGATTGCTATGCGGAGCTCGAGGTCAGCCCGCAAGCGAGCGATGCGGAGGTCGTCAAGGCCTACCGCCGGCAGATGAGCCGTCATCATCCCGACAAGCTGGTGGCAAACGGGCTGCCCGAATCCATGGCACAGTGGGCGAAGGAAAAGACGCAGCGCATCCAGGAGTCCTACGAGTCAATACGTGCGGCGCGCGGCATGCGTTGATAGAGTGGCGTATGACTATGATCATCTCCCCCTCGATTCTGTCCGCTGATTTCGCCCGGCTGGGCGAGGAAGTGAATTCGGTGCTCGCCGCGGGCGCCGATTGGATCCACTTCGATGTCATGGACAATCATTACGTTCCAAATCTCACCGTGGGTCCGATGGTGTGCGAGGCACTGCGCAAGTCGGGAGTCAAGGCGACCATCGACGTGCATTTGATGATCTCGCCGGTGGACGCGCTGGCCGCGGAATTCGCCAAGGCCGGCGCGACGCGCATCAGCTTTCACCCAGAGGCCACGCTGCACGTGGACCGCACCATCCAGCACATCCGCGACGAGGGATGCTCGCCGGGACTGGTGTTCAATCCCGCGACTCCGCTCAACTGGCTGGACTATGTGATCGACAAGATCGATCTGGTGCTCATCATGTCGGTCAATCCAGGCTTCGGCGGCCAGAAGTTCATTCCCGAGGCGCTCGGCAAGCTCGCCGAGGCCCGGCGGCGCATCGATGCGGCGGGGCGCGACATCCGTCTCGAGATCGACGGCGGGGTGAAAGTGGAGAACGCCGCGGAGATCGCCCGGGCGGGCGCCGACACGTTCGTGGCGGGTTCGGCCATCTTCGGCAGTGCTGATTACGCCGCCACCATTGCGGCGCTGCGCACAGAGATCGAGCGCGGCACATCGAGGGCCGGCCCCGCGCCGGGTTAGCGTCCGCGCACCCGCGGACGCGCCGCGTTATCCAAGGGTCGCCGACTCGGGGCCTCGCGCCGCCCGATTATTCGTCGTCGTCCTCATCCTCATCATCGTCGTCGTCATGGTGCTCGGGACGCGTCACCTTGCCGGGGGCTGCACCGGCGCCGGCTTTTACCGGAACGACGAGCGGCCGCGTCTTGACCTTGGGGCGGGCGTTGAAGACCACGATGGTCTTGCCGGTGGCACGCAGCAGCCCCTGCTCTTCCAGCACCTTCAGCACTCGTCCCGCCATCTCGCGGGAACATCCGACCAACCGCGAGAGCTCCTGACGGCTCACCTTGATCTGCATGCCTTCCGGATGGGTCATGGCATCCGGCTCTCCGCAGAGGTCCATGATGGCGTGCGCCACGCGGCCGGTGACATCGACGAACGCAAGGTCGCCAAGCTTGCGATTGGTGCGATCGAGGCGCGTGGCGAGCTGCGTCGCCAGCTCGAAAATCAGGCCCGGGCTTTCGGCGGCTATCTGCCGGAATCGAGGATAGGTCATTTCGGCGAGCTCCGACTGCTGCCGGGTGCGGACCCAGGCGCTGCGGGTCGGCTGTTCGTAGAACAAGCCCATCTCGCCGAAGAATTGGCCCTTGTTGAGATACGCGAGCACCATCTCGTTGCCGTCCTCGTCCTCGATCATGACCTCGACCGAGCCCGAGATGATGTAGTAGAGAATGTCCGGCAGATCGCCTGCGTGGATGATGACCGTCTTGGAAGGGACTGTCCGGATACGGCAGTAGCTCAAGAAACGATTGATCGCGGGGATATCGCTTAAGGCCTTTGCCACTTCTTCCATGGTCTCTCCCGATAATTTGAGGTCGTGAAAACGCCCGTTCTGGCGCACCTTTTATTACATAAGTCCCGGAATCGCAAGCACTCGGGGCATTCGTCTACGCCCACCGAGAGCCGCCGGTCATGACTCTGGAGGCGAGATGCATCGCTCCTTTGATCCAAAGCGGCGGTTCCCGGCCGCCCAGCGAGGCGGCTTTCGCTCCATGCCGCATCTCGTCGTGGGTCATTTGTTCCACGATCGCGCGGCTCTGCCGGTCCGCCGCGGGGAGCCGGTCCAGGTGGCCGCGCAGGTGCGATTCGACCTGGCGCTCGGTCTCGGTGATGAATCCCAAGCTGGTGCTGTCCCCGGAGAGCCCGGCCGCCGCCCCGATGAAGAAGGAGCCGGCATACCAGAGGGGGTTCAGGACGCTGGTTCGCCCCTTCAACTCCTTGATTCTGATCTCGCACCAGGCCAGGTGATCCATTTCCTCGGCGGCCGCCTGCCGCATGGCGTCCGCTGCGGCCTGATGGCGGGCGGTCAACGCCTGCCCGCGGTAGAGAGCCTGGGCGGCTACTTCGCCGGCGTGGTTGACCCGCATCAACCTCAGGGATACCCGGCGGTCGGCCTCGTCCGGCACCAATTCGCCTCCTCCGGGCCCGGGAACCGCTCGCGCGGGGTGCGCGTGGCTACATAACACATTGATTGCCTTATCTATTTCGCCGATCAACCGATCGGTCAGGCTCAGGGTGCGGGCGCTCATGGACACATTATATTATAGAGGCTCAGCCTAACGACGGACTGGTCACGGGGCCTAGGGTTCTGTACACTCTCGCGCCTTTCGTCTGGGGCGCAAGCCGAGTAATTTCCATGCAAACCGTATTCTCCAAGCCTGAAGAAACCCGTGGCGACTGGTACGTGGTCGACGCGGCGGGCAAGACCCTGGGCCGCCTGGCGTCCCAGATCGCTCACCGCTTGAAGGGCAAGCACAAGCCCAACTATGCGCCGCATCAGGATCTCGGCGATCACATCGTCGTCATCAATGCGGGCACGGTGCGCGTCACCGGCGCGAAGCTCACCGACAAGTGGTACCACCAGCACACCGGCTACGTCGGCAACCTGAAGAGCATCGCGCTCGGCAAGCTCCTCGAGGAGCATCCGGAGCGCGCCGTGGAATTTGCGGTGAAGGGCATGTTGCCCAAGGGTCCGCTCGGCCGCCGCATGTACAAGAAGCTTCATGTGTTCGGGGGCAGCACCCATCCCCATCAAGCGCAGCAGCCCAAGACGCTCGCGCTCTAAGAGTCAGGAAATCAAGTCATGGCATCAAGCTCCGCCAGAAACAATACCTTCTACGGCACCGGCCGCCGCAAGACCTCCAGTGCGCGCGTCTATCTCAGCAAGGGATCGGGCAAGGTCTCGGTCAACGGGCGGTCGCTCGAGGAATTCTTCGGACGCGAAACCGGCCGCATGATCGTGCAGCAGCCGTTCGGCGCGGTGCAATTGGAGGGCAAGTTCGACGTGGACGCCCATGTCGAGGGCGGCGGAATCACCGGTCAGGCGGGCGCGATCCGTCACGGCATCACCCGCGCCTTGATGTCCTACGACGAGACCCTGCGCTCGTCCTTGCGCAAGGCCGGATTCGTCACCCGCGATGCCCGCGAGGTAGAGCGCAAGAAGGTCGGCCGGCGCAAGGCGCGTCGCGGGACCCAATTCTCCAAGCGCTGATCCGCATGCCTCCTGCCTTCCGGTGTCTTGATCGGATTTGGGATCGATCGGATTTGGGGGATCGTCTAGCGGTAGGACAACGGTCTCTGACACCGTTTACCTAGGTTCGAATCCTAGTCCCCCAGCCAAACAAAGGGCCCACTTCGTGTGGGCCCTTTTCTTGAAACAGGCTCGAGATCGCAAGCAACCGCGGATAACCATGTCGGGCGAGCACAATTCGGGTGGACGTATCGCGCCTCTGGCGCTGGCCGCACTCGGCGTCGTGTACGGCGACATCGGCACGAGCCCCCTGTACGCGATGTCGGCGTGCTTCACGGGTCCGAACATCCAGGTCACGCCGGAGCACATCTTCGGCATTCTGTCGCTCATCTTCTGGGTCCTCATTCTGATCATTCTTCTGAAGTATGTCGCGGTGGTCCTGAACGCCGACAACAAGGGCGAGGGCGGAGTGCTGGCGCTGACCGCGCTGGTCGTCAACACCGAGCGGGAGAGTCCGCGAAAGCGCATGTACGGGATGCTCGGCATTCTGGGTGCCGCGCTGTTCTTCTCGGACGGTGCGATCACGCCGGCTATTTCGGTATTGAGCGCCGTGGAAGGTCTGCATGTTGCCGCGCCGGATGCGCAGATACCCATCCTGCCGATCACCGTTGTCGTGCTGGTCGGGCTTTTCCTGATTCAGAGGCATGGCACCGGATCGGTCGGCAAGGTGTTCGGACCGGTGATGCTCGGGTGGTTCGCGATCCTCGCGGTCATGGGCGTGAGCTGGATCGTGCGCGAGCCCCGCGTGCTGGTCGCGCTTTCTCCCGTGTTCGCGCTGCAATTGATCGCGCAGCATCAGATCAGTGCGCTCGCGGTGCTCGCCGGGGTGTTCCTCACCGTGACCGGCGGCGAGGCGCTCTATGCGGACATGGGACATTTCGGCAAAACGCCGATCCGTCTGAGCTGGGTGACGATCGTCATGCCCGCGCTGGTCTTGAACTACTTCGGTCAGGGCGCGATGCTCATCGAGAATCCGGCCGCCATCTCGAATCCGTTCTACCTCATGGCGCCGCAGTGGTCGCTTCTGCCGCTCGTGGTCATCGCGACCGCGGCGACCGTCATTGCCTCGCAAGCGGTGATCTCCGGAGTGTTCTCCGTCACCACGCAGGCCGTGAGCCTGGGACTCTTCCCGCGCGTGCGCGTCGAGCACTCCTCCGCCGAATACGCCGGGCAGATCTACGTGCCCACCATGAACTGGATCATGATGCTGGCGACTCTCGGACTCGTGCTGGGTTTCGGCAGCTCGGCCGCGCTCGCGGGCGCCTACGGCTTGGCGGTGTCGGGCGCCATGACCATCGTGACGCCGCTCACGCTGAGCCTGATCAAGTCCCGGACCGGCAAGAAGAGCCGGTGGCTGCGCGCCGGCCTCTCTCTGTTATTCGTCATCGACCTGGCATTCCTGCTCGCCAACCTGACCAAACTTCCGGACGGCGGCTGGTTGCCGCTCACGTCGGGTTTCATCATCTATTGGCTGATGCAGACCTGGGCCAGCGGACGTGCGTCGGTGATGGCGCGGCTCCTCCGGGAGCAAAAGCCCATCCGCGACTTCCTGGTCGATTTGAAGCGCGATCCGCCGGTGCGCGTCCCGGGAACGGCGATTTTCCTGGACGCCAAGGCGTCCGGCGTACCGCGCGCGCTGCTCAACAACATCAAGTTCAACCGGGTGATCCATGAACAGGTGGTCCTGCTCACGGTAGTCACCCGGGAGCAGCCGCGCATCGCCGAAGCCAAGCGGCTGACGGTGACGCCGATCTGCGAGGGGGTGGTGCGGGTCGTGGCGCAGTTCGGCTTCATGGAGAAGCCCAATATCGTCGAGATCCTCCGGGATGCGGAAGAGTTCGGCTGCAAGTTCGAGCCGGAACGGACCACGTATTTCCTGAGCCGCGAGGAGCTCCTGCCGGGACAGCGCTCGGATCTGCCGCCGTTGCGGCGGCGGGCATTCATGCAGATGGCGCGCAGCGCCCAGGTGATTGCCGACTACTACGGCCTGCCGTCGGGCCGGGTCATCGAGATCGGCACGCGCTTGGAGATCTAGCGCCAACGGCCGCATGCGGCCGGCGCTAGCTCCCGTGCGGGAGGATCGTCTCGATGCCGCCGTCGCCCGCCACCAGCAGCACGTCGGCGCCCCGGTGCGCGAACAGGCCCACCGTCACCACGCCGGCGATCCCGTTGATGGTGTCCTCCATCGCCATCGCTTCGGGATCCGTCAGCGTCAGCCCGTGGACGTCCAGGATCGGATTGCCGTTGTCGGTGATCACTCCTTCGCGCCAGACGGGTCGTCCGCCGAGCTTCGCGAGCTCGCTCGCGACGTAGGAGCGGGCCATGGGTATCACCTCGACCGGCAGGGGGAAGGCGCCGAGCCGATCGACCAGCTTGCTGTCGTCGACGATGCAGATGAAGCGCCGGGATGCCGCCGCAATGATCTTCTCGCGAGTGAGCGCCGCGCCTCCGCCCTTGATCAGCATGCCGTGCCGCGTCGCCTCGTCGGCTCCGTCGACGTAGAGAGCCAGCTCGCCGGCGGCGTTCAGATCGAGCTCCGCGACCCCGTCCGATTTCAGCCGTTCGGACGTTCTGGCGCGAGCTCGAGACAAAGCCGCGGAGCCGTGTTTTCCGGGCTTTCAGCACCTCGATGAACTCGCCGACCGTGGATCCCGTTCCCACGCCGAGGAGCATGCCGTCCTCGATGTAGGACATCGCGGCTTCAGCCGCCCGCCGCTTCTTCTCCGTCGCTGAAAGTCCAGGTGATGACATTTTGGGTACCCCAGAAACAACTGTGCCCGCTTACGCGGGCACAGTTGATTATTTACGAAGGCCTATTTCTTCTTAGCGGCCTTTTTCTTAGCTGCCTTCTTCTTCGCCTTCTTTGCTTTCGCTGCCATATAAAACTCCGTAGTCGGGTTAGTCCGGGGACCGAGTATATACACGAATAATTAATTTACAAGCAATACATCGCTCTATGGGTGCGGATGTGGTAGCGATGTGAGCGACCTCACTCGAGAGTGAGAACGAAATCCCACTCCGCTTGGGTCACCGGAGTCACCGACAGGCGATTCCCTCGACGCAGGATCACGAAGTCCGACAGCTCGTCGTTCGCATGCCGACGCAGCTCATCGAGCGTGATGATGTGCTTGAACTTGCGCTCGAGCTTCACGTCCACGACATACCACCGCGGATCCGTCGGTTTGCTTTCCGGATCGTAATGGTGATGCTTGCGGTCGAACGCCGTCTTGTCGGGATAGCCGTCCTTCACGATGCGTACGATGCCGGCGATACCCGGGACCTCGCAGCTCGAATGATAAAAAAAAGCGGTATCCCCCTTCTTCATGGAGTCCCGCAGCATGTTTCGAGCCTGATAATTGCGCACGCCGTCCCAGGCGCTCGTCTTGCCGGGCTGGGCCCCAAGGTCGTCGATGCCGAAGGTGCCGGGCTCGGATTTGAGCAGCCAGTGATTCATGGAATGTCCCTCGAGAAGTGCTGAAGTCCGGACTCCGTCGCGAGCGCGTCCAAACGCACGTCGAACGCTTCCGCGAACACCGATGCGGCGCGCTGGCAATCGAAGGCGAAGCCGACCAGCCTGGGCCCGGACCAATGCCGGCGGTGACGCCTGAACCCCAGCGCACGATCGTAGAACCCTCCGCCCATTCCCAGCCGCCGGCCGTCGGCGTCGACGCCGACCGAGGGAACGACGATCAGGTCGAACCATCGCGGAGCCAGGGCGTGGCGGTGAGCGATGCCGTGCGGAATGGAGATGCCGAACGTGCCGCGCCGCGTCTTGCCGGCGAGCGGGTAGAAGCGCAGCCGGCGATGGGCGAGGTCGACGACCACCGGAACGTAGAGCCGGATGCCCCGGCGTCGCGCGGCGGCGGCGAGCGCGACCGGGTCGGCCTCGCCGTCGAAAGGAAGATAGATCGCGATCCGCGCGCCCGACTTGAACGCGGCCAGGCGGGCCACGAACGCCGCCGCCATACGGGAGCGCCTGGCGTGCTCCGCCGGATTCAAAGAGCGCCGATTGCGGCGAAGCTCCTTGCGCAGTTTCGCTTTCATAAAGAGGGGATGGCGCCGCCCGCCTGTGCCGTTTTGGACCGTTGCTCCCGACCTGAGCAACAGGTGGGGCTAACTGCCGACACTTAAGGCTTTCCGCTCGAGGCGGACTTGCACAATGCTGCCAGCAAGCAATGGCCCCTGGGGTTTACAAATTAGGGTCAGGAGGTAACCCGATCCGCATCGAACACCGCAGGCGGCGCCAAAATCAACTCATCAATCAGGGGGCCTCGAGCTACAGCTCGAGCTGCCGGCCCTTCTCCAAGGCCGACTCTACGCGCTCACGCAGGATACGCAAGCGTCCGCCCACGTCCGAATCGAGAGTGGTGTCACGATTACGGAAGCGAATCAACTCGTTCGCCATGTTGAGCGCGGCGATGACGGCGATGCGGTCCAAGCCCACCACCTTCCCGGTGTCGCGGATCTCGCGCATCTTCGCGTTCAAGAATTCCGCCGAATCGAGCAAGTCGGAGCGCTCCTCGATCGGGCAGGTGATGTGGTATTCCTTCTCCAGGATGCGCACGCTGACGCGCGCCTGATTGTCGCTCATGCCTGCTCCATCGATTTCAGACGGCCGATCATCGCTTCAACCCGGGCACGCACCTGCTCGTTCTTCTGGAGCAGGCTGGCGCGCTCGGCGGTGAGCGTCTCTTGGCGTTGGCGCAGCGCGCGATTCTCTTCCTTGATCTGGGCGACGGTCGCGATGAGGTCCTCGAGCCGCTTTTCCAGCCGCTTGAGCTCGAGCTCGACTGCGGATTTCGGGTTGCTTTCGTTCATAGCGCCAATATAGAGCGCGCGATTCCGCATTGCAAAGGGCGGATGCGCCATTGCGAAAGGAGCGGTGCGGCGGGGCCAAACGTCACCTAACGGGGCCTCCGAAGCGCTATTATTCCTTACATGTTGGGCGAAATTCGATTCAAGGACTTCGAGGACGTGCTGGCGGCGGCCGGGAGTCTGGCCGACGCGGCCGAGGCCCATGGGTCCTTGTGCGGCGCATTGTGCTCCATGTCGCCGTACAAGATGCAGGACTGGGTGAACGAGATCCTGCCCGACGGCGCCGCGCTCTCGGACGAGTCCGCGGCCATGATCGAGCGCGTGTTCGCGGCGACCGCCATGTCATTCGGAGAACAGGGCATGGAGTTCCAGCCGCTGCTGCCCGACGACGAGCAGCCGCTCAACGGCCGGGCGCATGCACTCGCATTATGGTGCACGGGATTTCTGTATGGCCTCGGTACCGGGCAAATCTCGGACCTCGAAGCGCTCTCGGGCGATGTAGGCGAAATCGTACGGGACTTCACGGAGATCTCCCGCGCCACCGGAGACGACGCGGACGAGGACGAGTCCAACGAGCAAGCCTATGCAGAGCTGGTGGAATTCATCCGGGTCGCGGCGCAGGTGGTGTTCGAGGAGCTGTTGCCGCTCCGTCAGCAAGCCTATCCCGCCGTCCAGCAAACCCTGCACTGACATCCATGGACCTCCGGGAGTTCGCGCGCCGCAGGCGCCAGGTCATGCGCATGATCGGCAAGGATGCCATTGCCGTCCTTCCCGCCGCACCGGTGCGCCATCGCAACGGCGACATCGAATACGCCTACCGGCAGGACAGCCAGTTCCATTATTTGAGCGGCTTCCCCGAGCCCGACGCCGTCGCAGTGCTCGTGCCCGGCCGCCCGCAGGCCGAATATCTTCTATTCGTGCGCGAGCACGACCCCAAGCGCGAGTCCTGGGAGGGCGCCTGGGCGGGCACCGACGGCGCGGTCTCCCGCTACGGCGCGGACGATGCGTTTCCCATCGAGGATATCGACGAGATCCTGCCGGGGCTCATCGAGCAGAGGTCGCGGATTTTCTACTCCATGGGCACGCACCTGGATTTCGATGCCCGCATGCTCGCCTGGGTCAACGGGATGCGCGTGCATTCGCGGCAAAGCTCGGGGGCGCCGCAGGAATTCGCCGCACTCGCGCACGTGCTCGACGACATGCGTCTCTACAAGAGCCGCGCCGAGCAAGGAAGCCTCAAGAAGGCTGCCCGCATCGCCGTCGGTGCGCACCGCCGCGCGATGCGCTTCGCCCGGCCCGGACGGATGGAATACGAGGTGATGGCCGAGGTCGTGCACGAGTTCCGCTCGCACAATGCCGACCTGTCCTATCATCCGATCGTCGCCGGCGGCGCGAACGCCTGCATCATGCATTACGGCGCCAACGACCGGCGGCTGTGCGACGGGGACTTGCTGCTGCTCGACGCAGGCTGCGAGCACGAGTTCTACGCCTCCGACATCAGCCGTACCTTTCCCGTCAATGGCCGGTTCACGCCGGCGCAGCGTGCCGTTTACGAGGTGGTGCTCGAGGCGCAGCTCGCCGCCATCGACAAGGTGCGTCCCGGCAACCACTGGAACCAGCCGCACGAAGCGGCGGTGCGCGGGATCACCCAGGGTCTTCAGAAGCTCGGCCTTCTCAAGGGCGCCGTGGCGAGGCTCATCAAGGATCAGGCGTACCTGCCTTTTTTCGGCCATCGTACCGGTCATTGGCTGGGACTCGACGTGCACGACGTTGGCGACTACAAGGTCGGGGGTGAATGGCGGGTGCTCGAGCCGGGCATGGCGCTCACCGTGGAGCCGGGTCTGTACATCCGCCCCTCGCCCAAGGTTCCCAAGGAATTCTGGAACATCGGGGTTCGCATCGAGGACGACGTGCTGGTGACCTCCCAGGGCGCGCCGGAGGTGTTGACCGCGGCTCTGGAAAAAGCGCCGGAGCTGGTGGAGCGCCTGGTGCAGGCGGCATGACCGGGTCGGTCGACATCGCCATCGTGGGCGGCGGCATGGTCGGAGCCAGCCTCGCTGTGGCGCTCGAGCATCTCGGCGTGACCACGGCGCTCGTCGAAGCGGTGCCTCACGATGCGGCGACCCAGCCGAGCTTCGATGAGCGCACGACGGCACTGTCGAACGGCAGCCGGCGCATCCTCGAGACTTTGGAGGTGTGGCCCGCCGTCGCCGCCGATGCGACGCCCATCGCCAAGGTGCACGTCTCGGACCAGGGACACTTCGGGTTCGCCCGCATCGATGCGGCCGAGCAGGGTCTCGAGTCGTTGGGTCACGTGGTGCCGAACCGTTCGCTCGGGTCGGCGCTCTGGTCCGCGCTGTCGAGACGCCGTGACGTTCGGGTCTTCTGCCCGGCTCGAGTGGCGCGGGTCGAGGTGCATGAGCGCTCCATTGAACTTATTGTGGCGGAGACGCGTTCGGCGGGTGCAAGCGTTGCCGGCGAGACGAGCCCGGCTTCGACCTCCATCGAGGCCCGTCTCGTCGTCGCTGCCGACGGCATCGAGTCGGCGGTGCGCGGGGCGTTCGGTGTGGAGGCCGACGTGCGGGATTACCATCAGACTGCGGTGATCACCACGGTGCTGCCGAATAAATTCCACGAGCACGTCGCCTACGAGCGCTTCACCGCATCGGGCCCGCTGGCTCTCCTGCCGCTCGCGGACGGACGCTGCACGCTGGTGCTGACGCTGACGCCCGATCTGGCTGAGCGGGCCATGGGCTGGCCGGACGAGGAATTCTTGGCCGAAGTGCAGCGCCGGTTCGGCTTCCGGTTGGGACGTTTTCTCAAGGTGGGCCGGCGCTTCGCCTATCCCCTGTCGCTGTCGCGCGCGCGCAAGACCAGCGCGGGCCGCTGCGTGATCGTCGGCAATGCGGCGCAGGGTCTGCACCCGGTGGCTGGGATGGGCTTCAACCTCGGGCTGCGCGATGCCGCGAGTCTGGCGGAGCTCGTCGCGGAGCATCGCGACGATCCGGGCAGCCCGGCGCTGACCGCGGCCTACGACGAATGGCGGGCGGCGGACCGCCGCGAGGTCATCGGATTCACCGACGGTCTGGTGCGGTTGTTCTCCGCGCCTTGGGGGCCGGTGCGCCATTTGCGTAATTTAGGGCTGCTGGCCTTCGACCTGTTGCCGCCGGCGAAAGCCGCGCTGTCGTCGCTGTCGACGGGGGCTGCGGGCCGGATTCCCCGGTTGGCGCGCGGTGTGCCGATCGGGGAGCGCCGATGAGCCGCGAGTTCGACATGGTCGTCGTGGGGGCGGGGCCCGTCGGGTGCGTGATGGCGGCGCTCGCGCTCGCGCGCAATCTCGCTGCGCCGGGACGCGTGGCGGTGGTCGCCGAACGGATCTCCCCGCCGTCTCCGAGGAGGGAGACGGCGGCGGTGATCGGAGCCGGCGGCGCGTCCGCAGGAATCCCGTGGGACTTGCGCGTGTTCGCCCTGAGCCGGGCCTCGCAACGCGTGCTCGAGCTCTGCGGCGTTTGGAAAACTTTGCCGTCGCACTTCGTCGTCCCTTACGAGCGCATGTGCGTCTGGGATGAGAGCGGGACAGCGCTCGGCCGGGGATCGCTCACCTTCGATTGCGCCGAGCTCGGCGAGCCCAACCTCGGGTTCATCGTCGATGGCCAGGCGCTTCAGGACCGGTGCGTGCGGGCGGCCGGCGCGGCGGGGGCGGTGTTGATCGAATCGGCCGTGCAGGCCATCGAGGTGACGGAGCGCGGCGTGCGTATCGCGCTCTCCGACGGACGCGAGCTCGGTTCCCCGCTGGTGATCGCCGCCGACGGCGCGGGATCCACGACCCGTGAGTTGCTCGGCATCGCCATCGCCGGTCATACCTATCACCAAGATGCGCTGGTCGCTCACGTGCGCACCGCCGAGCCTCATCGAAGCACCGCCTGGCAGCGGTTCCTGCCGACCGGACCGCTGGCCTTGCTGCCATTGTCGGACGGCCGCTCGTCGATCGTCTGGAGCACCACGCGGGAGGAGTCCGAACGTCTACGAGCGCTCGATCCTCCAAGATTCGCCGCGGCGGTTCTCGAGGCGAGCGGCGGGGTGCTCGGCGACATCGAGCTCACCACACCGGTCGCGAGCTTTCCGATCCATTTGCAGTATGCGCTCGACTACGTGCGGTCCCGCGCCGCGCTGGTCGGCGACGCCGCGCACGCGGTACATCCGTTGGCCGGACAGGGGCTCAACCTGGGGTTATTGGATTGCGCATCGCTCGCCGAAGCGCTCGGCGAGGCGGGCGCCTCCTTGGGAGACTACGGCCCGCTGCGGCGCTACGAGCGAAGGCGCAAGAGCGAGAATCTCATCACGGCCGCGGCGCTCGACGGATTGGAGCGGCTCTTCTCCAGCTCGAATCCCGGCATCGCGCGCTTGCGTGCCGCGGGACTCGATGCAGTCGGCAGTCTTTCTTTCGTCAAGCGCAAGCTCGCGAAGCGTGCCCTGGGGATCGACGGGGATGTGCCGGCCTTCGTAAAAGCGCAAATCCCGTGAGCCGCCGCCGGCTCAGACGGGGATCCGATCGATCTTCGCCGCGCAGATGAAATCGTTCTGCGACAGGCCGCCGATCGCATGAGTCGAGTAGGTGATGCGGCAGTAGCCGTATCCGACCTCGAGGTCGGGGTGGTGATCCTCGACGTTGGCGATGTGCGTGAGCGCGTTGACGAAGCTCATGGTGCGGTAGAAGTCCTTGAACTTGATCGAGCGCTTCAGGCTCTTCGAGTCCGGTGCGAGCTTCCAGTCGCCGTTGAGCGCCCGGATGAGGCTCGCCGCCTCCGCGGGCGTGAGCGCGGGTACGCCGCCCTCGCAGGGCACGCATTTCCCGGCGGCGAGGCCCTCGGCGCTCGAGCCGCTCATGCGGAGTGCCGGGTGTAGGTGCGCTCGATGTAGCGCTCGACCAGTTCCTGGAACTCCTCCGCGATCCGCTCGCCCTTGAGCGTCACCGTCTTCTCGCCGTCCTCGTATACCGGCGCCACGGGATGCTCTCCCGTTCCGGGCAGGCTGATGCCGATGTTGGCGTGCTTGCTCTCGCCCGGACCGTTGACGACGCAGCCCATCACGGCCACCGTCATGTCCTCGACGCCCGCATGGCGCTTGCGCCATTCCGGCATCCGGTGGCGGATGTGGCCCTGGATCTTCTGAGCGAGCTCCTGGAAATAAGTGCTGGTGGTGCGCCCGCACCCGGGACAGGCAACCACCATGGGCGTGAACGAGCGCAGCCCCATGGTCTGAAGGATTTCCTGGGCGACGATCACCTCTTGCGTGCGGTCGCCGTTCGGCTCCGGGGTCAAGGACACGCGAATGGTATCGCCGATGCCCTGCTGCAGGAGAACACCGATGCCGGCGGTGGAGGCCACGATTCCCTTGCTGCCCATGCCGGCCTCGGTGAGTCCGAGATGCAGCGGATAGCCGCACCGGCCGGCGAGGTTCCGGTAGACCGCGATCAAGTCCTGAACGCCGCTCACCTTGGCGCTGATGACGATCCTGTCGGGTTCGAGGCCGAGGCTCTCCGCGCGCTTGGCGCTGTCCAAGGCGGATACCACGATGGCTTCGCGCATCACGTCGAGAGCCGGAAGCGGTGCCGCGAGCTTCGAGTTCTCGTCCATGAGCCTCGTGAGCAGATCCTGGTCGAGGCTGCCCCAATTCACGCCGATGCGGACCGGCTTCCGGTAGCGGCAGGCGGTCTCGATCATCTCGGCGAACTGAGGGTCGCGCTTGCTGCCACGCCCCACGTTGCCCGGATTGATGCGAAGCTTGGAGAGCGCCTCGGCGCAGGCGGGGTGGGCCTTCAGCAGCTTGTGGCCGTTGAAATGAAAGTCGCCGACCAGCGGCGTATTCACGCCCTGGGCGCTCAATTTCTCGCGGATGTGCGGAACCGCGGCGGCCGCCTCGTCGTTATTGACGGTGATCCGCACGAGCTCGGAACCTGCGCGCGCGAGCGACTTGACTTGAGCCACCGTGCCCTCGATGTCCGCCGTGTCGGTGTTGGTCATCGATTGAACGACGATGGGGGCGTTGCCTCCCACGGTGATGTTGCCGATCTTGACGGCTAGCGATTTTCTGCGTGACTGCATGGGCACATTCTACTTGATGGCCGGTGGCGTCCCAACGGCCGATGGCATAATTGCGGGCGATGAGGACGATACCCGATGGCTGATCGCCTGGTTTACTCCACCGGCATGGGGACTCTGTGCCCGAATTGCCGCCGTGCAGTGCGGGATTGCGTCTGCCCGAAGGGGACGCCGGGCATGGCGGGCCCCGGGGCCGTGCGCGTGGGCCGCGAGACCAAGGGCCGCGCCGGCAAGGGCGTGACGACGGTCACCGGACTGCCGCTGTCCCCGGCCGACCTCGAGGCGCTTGCGGCGCGGCTCAAGAAACGTTGCGGATCGGGAGGGACGGTGCGCGAAGGCGTCATCGAGATCCAGGGCGAGCATCGCGATACCCTCGTTTCCGAGCTCGGCAAACTCGGGTGGCCGGCCAAGAAATCCGGCGGTTGACGGCGAGACGGCGAGACGGCGCGGGCCGGACCGGGTCCGTGCGGTCTGTGATATGATGCAGAATCGCGATAAGAGCCGTGTGGAGAGAGTCCTCCTTCGCCGAGGACCGCCGAAGGCGCAACCGCCCGGAAACGCTCAGGCACACGTACTACGGACTCTCGCGATCTCTGGAGAGCGGTCGCGCCGGTCACGGCGCCGATCCACCGAAGGGGAGTGGCGCTCGAGCGAGCGCTCGATCTCTCAGGTCCTAAGGACAGAGGGGCGGTACGCACCAACCGGTGCGCGCCGGCTCTTGACTCCTGAATTCGCAGCGAGGTTGCGATGGGCCTGAAAACGCCGCTCTACGACATCCACGTTTCGTCGGGTGCCAAGATCATCGATTTCGGCGGCTGGGACATGCCGCTCTCCTACGGCTCCCAGCTCGACGAGCACCGCGCGGTGCGCCGGGATTCCGGGATTTTCGACGTGTCCCATATGTGCGCCGTCGACCTGACCGGCGCACGCGTGCGCGACTTTCTGCGCTTGCTGCTGGCGAACGATGTCGCCAAGCTCGCGATTCCCGGAACGGCCCTGTATTCCTGCATGCTCCTCCCGAGCGGCGGAGTCATCGACGATTTGATCGCCTACCTCCTGACTGACAACTGGTTCCGCTTGGTGGTGAACGCGGGCACGCGGCGCAAGGATCTCGAGTGGCTCACGCAGCAGGCGGCGCCGTTCGGCGTGTCGGTGCGCGAGCGCGCGGATCTTGCCATCCTGGCGGTACAGGGTCCCCTCGCGCGCGAGAAGACGGCATCGCTCCTGTCGGCTGCGCATCGCGAAACCGCGCTCGGCATCGCACGATTTTCAGGGGCGGCGATCGATACCTGGTTTCTGGCGCGCACCGGATATACGGGCGAGGATGGATTCGAGATCCTGTTGCCGGCCGGGGAGGCCGCAACGGTATGGCGGTCCCTGGTTGCACGCGGCGTCACGCCCGCGGGTCTGGGCGCGCGGGACACGCTGCGCCTGGAAGCCGGAATGAACCTCTACGGCAACGACATGGACGAGACCCGCCATCCGCTCGAGTCGGGACTGGCCTGGACGGTGGCTTTCGTGCCCGAAGAGCGCGACTTCATCGGCCGCGCCGCTCTCGAGCGCGCCCGAGCGCAGGGCTGCGATGAGCTGGTCGGCCTCGTGCTCGAGGAGCGCGGTATGCTGCGCAATCATCAGCCCGTGCTCGCCGAGGCGCAGGCCGGGACCCCCGGCGCCCGAGTCGGCGAGATCACCAGCGGCACCTTTTCTCCGACATTGAATCGGGCCATCGCGCTCGCACGGGTCCGACGAGATGTCCCCGCGCGAGTTTCGGTCGAGATCCGCGGCCAGCCGCATGCGGCGCGCATCGTAAAACCGCCGTTCGTGCGCAACGGCAAAGTGTTGATCGAGCTTTGATCGTATCGAGCTTCAACCGTGAGGAGTTGACCTAAGTGAGCGAACAGGTACCGGAATATTTGCAGTACACGCGGACGCACGAGTGGGTGCGCGACCTCGCCAACGGCCAGGTGGAGATCGGAATCACGGATCATGCGCAGCAGGCGCTCGGCGACCTGGTGTTCGTCGAGATGCCGCAGGTCGGACGCGAGGTGAAGGCGGGGGAGGCCTGCGCAGTGGTCGAATCGGTCAAGGCGGCCTCCGATATCTACAGTCCCGTGGCGGGCCGAGTGGCTGCGCGCAACGACGAGCTTGCCAAGACGCCGGAGCTCCTCAACAGCGACCCCTATGGCGCCGGATGGCTGATGCGCGTGGATCGAGGCTCCGCGCCCGCCGCCGCCAACCCGCTGCTGACGGCTGCGGAGTATGCGCAGTTCGTCAAAGAAGCCGGGTAGGGGCGCCTCGTGCCGTTCGTTCCGCATACACCGGCGGATGTGTCCGAAATGCTGTCGGCCATCGGCGCCGGCTCGATCGACCAGCTGTTCGACGAGATTCCGGAGGCGCTCAAGGCCGGTACGCTCCACGGATTGCCGGACGCCCTGTGCGAAATGGAGGTGGCGCGGCTCCTGACCGAACGCGCCGCGGCCGACGGCCGTTTGCTGAATTTCATCGGCGCAGGGGCCTACGAGCACCATATTCCCGCTCCGGTCTGGGCCATCGCCACGCGCGGCGAATTCTATTCCGCGTATACGCCTTATCAGGCGGAGGCGAGCCAGGGCACGCTGCAGCTGATCTACGAGTACCAATCCATGGTCTGCGCGCTCACCGGCATGCAGGCCGCGAATGCCTCCCTGTACGACGGCGCCTCAGCATTGGCCGAGGCCTGTCTGATGGCGATACGCGCGAAGCCGGAGTCGCGGCGCATTCTGATACCCCGCACCGTGAATCCCACTTACGCGAAGGTTGCCCGGACGATCGCCCGCCATCAGAACGTCGAGTTCGAGAGCCCGCTCATCGATCGGCGTACCGGGCGCACGGACCTCGAGGCGTTGATGAGCTCGGTCCGCGGCAAAGAGGCCGCGGCGCTGGTGATTCAGCAGCCGAATTTCTTCGGCAATCTCGAAGAGATCGATGAGCTGACCGATTGGGCGCACGCGAACCGCTTGCAGGTCATCGCGGTGGTCAATCCCACCTCGCTCGCGATATTGAAGCCGCCCGGGGAGTGGGGAAGCGAGCAGAGCGGGAATCGCGGCGCGGACATCGTGTGCGGCGAAGGACAGCCGCTCGGCGTGCCGCTCGCCTCCGGCGGTCCTTATTTCGGCTTCATGGCAACGCGTCTTGCGCACATACGGCAGATGCCCGGGCGCATCGTCGGGCGCACCGTCGATACCGAAGGCAGGCCGGGTTTCACGCTGACGCTGCAGGCGCGGGAGCAGCACATCCGCCGCAGCAAGGCGACCTCCAACATCTGCACCAATCAGGGATTGCTGGTCACGGCCGCCACCATCTATCTCTCTCTCCTGGGACCCGAGGGACTCGAGCGCGTCGCGGCCGCGTGCGCGGAGCGCACGGAGTTCCTGGTGCAGGCGCTGACGCGGATTCCCGGCGTCACCGCCGCCTTCGAAACGCCCCGCTTTCACGAGGCGGTCCTGCTTCTCGACCGCCCGGCCTCGCCGGTGCTGGCCGCGCTGGCCGAACGCGGCATCGCCGGCGGACTCGATCTCGAGGCGAGCCATCCCGAATTGGGGCACGCGATGCTGGTTTGCGCCACAGAAACCAAGTTGGACCAGGACATCGACGCGTACGCGCGCGCGATGAAGGATGCGATGCAATGCCGCGCGGCGAGCGCGGCACCGCTCGAGGAGACGTCATGAGTGAACGGGGACTGCGCGAGCCGCTGATATTCGATCTGAGCAAGCCGGGCCGGGGGGCGGCGAGCCAGTTTCCTCCGGCGCGGGACGGTCACGCGGCCCGCCGCATGGTCGAGGTCCCGCAGCGCCTGCGCCGCGCCGGCCGGCCTCGGCTCCCGGAGGTTTCCGAGCTGCAGGCGGTGCGGCATTTCACGCGCCTCTCGCAGCTGAACTTCTCGATCGACTCGCATTTCTATCCCTTGGGTTCCTGCACCATGAAGTACAACCCCAAGGCCTGCAACACCTACGCCATGCTTCCCGAATTCCTGAGCCGGCATCCGCTCGCGCCGGAGCCGCAGGGATTTCTCGCATGCATGTTCGAGCTGCAGGAGATGCTCAAGGAGATCACCGGCATGCAGGGGGTGAGCCTGTCCCCCATGGCGGGGGCGCAGGGCGAATTCGCCGGCGTCGCAATGATCCGGGCCTATCATCAAGCTCGCAACGACAGCGCGCGGACCGAGATCATCGTCCCACAGGCCGCGCACGGCACCAATCCGGCCACGGCCACCATGTGCGGCTGTACGGTGAAGGAAATTCCGTGCGACAAGAACGGCGGCATCGACCTCAGTGCTCTCGAGGCTGCCGTGGGTCCGGCGACGGCGGGAATCATGCTCACGAACCCGTCGACGCTCGGTGTGTTCGAGCACCGGATCGCCGAAGTCGCGCGCATCGTGCACCAGGCCGGCGGTCTGCTCTATTACGACGGGGCAAATTTGAACGCCATCCTGGGCAAGGTGCGTCCGGGCGACATGGGCTTCGACGTGATCCACATGAATTTGCACAAGACCTTCTCGACGCCGCACGGGGGCGGGGGTCCGGGATCCGGCGCTGTCGGCGTGGGCCCGCGCCTGTTGCCGTATCTGCCGATTCCCCTCGTGGGTTGCCGGGACGGCCGGTATCGCTGGCTGACGGAGCGCGAGCTGCCGAACTCCATCGGCCGGCTGTCCGGCTTCATGGGCAACTCAGGGGTCAATCTGCGCGCCTACGTGTACATGCGCATGCTCGGCCGGCAGGGGATGGTGCGCGTGTCCGAATTCGCCGCGCTGAACGCGAATTATCTGATGAAGCGCCTGACGGCCGCCGGCTACGAAGCTGCCTATCCCGCGCGCCGCGCCAGCCACGAATTCATCATCACACTGAGGAGCGAGAGCCGCCTGTTCGAGATCACCGCGATGGATGTCGCCAAGCGCTTGCTGGATTTCGGGGTTCATGCGCCGACGACCTATTTCCCGCTGCTCGTGCCCGAGTGCCTGCTGATCGAGCCTACCGAAACCGAGACCAAGGAAGAATTGGACCATTTTTGCGACGCGATGCGGGAGATCCGCCAAGAAATGGAACGGGAGCCCGAGAAACTGCGGTCCGCTCCGCATACAATGCCCGTGAGGCGGCTGGACGACGTGAGAGCGGTGAAACAGCTCGATATAGCCTGGAAGCCGGGTCGTTGAGGAACCGCACGGCTCGATAGCTTGTCCGACCACGGACATCTCGTTCATTTCAGGCAGTTTCCCAGTATGTCCCGTAGCTCGCTCTGGTTGTCTCTCGTTCTGCTCTCCACGCAAGGCTGGGCCGGTCCCTCGGACTCGACGGCGACCCCGCCGCCCGCCGTGGCTGCGCCGGTGCCCGCGGAATCACCGGCCGTGCCGGCGGTCTCTCCGCCGCCCGAGCTGGTCGACCGGTCCGCGAACTGGGCGCAGACGCTCGAGCGCATCGCCTCCGGCGTGGTCACGATTCAAATCGACGGCGTGCGGGCGTTCGATACGGAGTGGAACACCACGGCGCAGGCGACCGGGTTCGTCATCGACGCCAAGCGCGGGCTCATTCTGACCAATCGCCACGTGGTGACCCCCGGGCCGGTGACGGCGATGGCCACCTTTCAAAATCGCGAGGAAGTACAGCTCTTCCCGGTGTACCGCGACCCGGTTCACGATTTCGGGATCTATCACTATGATCCGTCGAAGCTCAAGTTCATCAAGCCGGCGGAGCTGCCGCTCTATCCGGCGGGAGCCGTCATCGGACGCGAGATCCGCGTGGTCGGCAACGATGCCGGCGAGCAGCTCTCCATTCTCGCCGGGACGCTCGCGCGGCTCGACCGCGAGGCGCCCGAATACGGCTACGGCAAGTACAACGACTTCAACACCTTCTACTATCAGGCGGCCTCGGGTACCTCCGGAGGCTCGTCCGGCTCTCCGGTGATCGACATCCAGGGGCGGGTGGTGGCGCTGAACGCGGGCGGCGCGACCGGCGCGGCTTCGAGCTTCTACCTGCCGTTGCCTGCGATAACGCGTGCGCTCAAATATATCGATGCGGGAAAAGCGGTGCCTCGCGGCACCTTGGAGACTGTGTTCAAGTACACGCCGTACGACGAGCTGCGGCGGCTCGGGCTCGACGCCCGGACGGAGGCGCGGATGCGCGCGGCGTTCCCGAAGCTCACGGGCATGCTCGTGGTCGACGAAGTGCAGCCGGGCTCCGCGGCGGACGGTGTCCTGTCGCCGGGCGACATTCTCATTTCGATCGACGGCAAACCGGTGCCGGAGTTCTTCGCCTTGGAAAACGTGCTCGACGATCACGTCGGTCAGGAAATCAAGGTGGAGGTGCTGCGCGGCAATGAGACGCTGCGCCACGCCCTCGACGTGGAATCGCTGGCCGCCATCACGGCAGACGAGTACATCGAGTTCGGCGAGGCCGTCGTTCACACGCTGTCCTACCAGCAGGCGCGCCACTACAACTTGCCGATCAAAGGGGTGTACGTCGCGAACCCGGGTTACGTATTCGGCAGCGCCGGCATCCCGCATGGCGCGCTGATCAGTTCCTTCAACGGCAAGAAGATGGAGACGCTCGAGGATTTCCAGGCAGCGCTCGCGGATCTCGCGGACGGCGCCCGCGCCTCGGTGCGCTACGTGACACTCGAGGACCCGCGCACCACGCAGCTCAAGGTGATCCGAATGGACCGGCGCTGGTTCCCCGCCCGCAAGTGCAAGCGCGACGACACGCTCGGCATCTGGCCCTGCGTCGGACTCGCCGCCGGACCGGTGGCGCCGCCGATCCAGCCCGCCTCCACCGAATACAGCAAGACCGGCGATCCGCGCATCGACCGCCTTGCGCCGTCCCTCGTGACAGTCGCCTTCGACATGCCGTACTCGGTGTCGGGCGTGACGGAGAAGTACTACCACGGCACCGGGGTGATCGTGGATGCCAAGCGCGGGCTCGTGGTGATCGACCGCAATACGGTGCCGCTCGCCATGGGCGATGTGCGCATCACCTTCAACGGCACGGTGGAGGTGCCGGGCAAGGTCGAGTTCATCCACCCGCTGCACAATCTGGCCGTGGTGTCCTACGATCCGCGGCTGATCGGCGACACACCGGTTCGCGCCGCGACGTTCGTCACCAAGGAGCTCAGCCCGGGCGACGATGTGTGGGTCGTCGGCCAGCGGAGCGATTCCAAGGTGATGTCGGAGCACACCCAGGTCGCCAGCGTGGATCCGGTCTCGTTCCCGCTGTCGCGCACGCTCCGTTTCCGCGACAGCAACCTAGAGGCCATCAATCTGGTGAACGCGCCCGCCGACCTCGACGGCGTGATCGCCAACGACAAGGGAGACGTGCTCGCACTGTGGTCGAGCTTCGCCTTCGAGACACAGCGGGAACTGGAGCAGGTGAACCGCGGCATACCCGCGGATCTGGTGACGGAGATGATCAATGCTGTCTCCAACAAGCGACAGCTGTATTCGTTCGAGGCCGAGTTCGACGTTGACTCGCTCGCCGATGCGCGAAAGCTCGGCCTGACCGACGCATGGGTCAAGCGCTTCGAGGAGCATGACGGGGAGCGGCGGCAGGTGCTCTCCATCGATCGGCTGGTCGCCGGCGCGCCGGCGGCGGCGGCGCTCGAGCCGGGCGATCTGCTGCTCGCCATCGACGGCAAGATCGTCAGCCGCTTCCGCGAAGTAGAGCGCGCCGTTCAGAAGCCGGAAGTCTCGGTCACTGTCTGGCGGGACGGCGCCGAGAAGACGCTCGAGATGAAGACGGTGGCGCTGGACGGGCGGGATATCGATCGCGTGGTGATATGGGCCGGGGCGACGCTGCAGGCGCCGCACCGGGCGATGGCGGTGCAGCGCGGCATCGCGCCGTCGGGCGTATTCGTGTCGTTCTTCTTTTACGGATCTCCGGCCACTCATTATGGCCTTTACGCCGGCAGGCGCATCACCGAGGTCGACGGACAGCCGACTCCCGATCTCGACGCGTTCCTCAAGGCGGTTCGCGGCAAGCCCGACAGGGCATCGCTGCGCCTGAAGACCATCAGCTGGAACGGCATTACCGACGTGATCACCCTGAAGCTCGACAAACACTACTGGCCGGCCTACGAGCTGGATCGCGAAAGCGACGGAACCTGGCGGCGTACCGCGCTCGATCCCGACGTGACGCTGGCGCACGCGCCGTGAGCCCGGGCTTCGCGATCGCGGCTTCGTCGCGCGCGCAGTTGCCCGAGATTCTGGCGATATACAACGAAGTCATCCGCAACACCACGGCGGTTTACTCGGACGAGGAAGTCACGCTGGAGAACCGCGAAAGGTGGTTCGATGCGAAGGGCGCGCAGGGTTTCCCCGTCCTGGTCGCGACCGACGCCTCCGGCGTCGTCGGCTTCGGTACGTTCGGCGAGTTTCGCGCCTGGCCCTGCTATCGGGCGAGCGTCGAGCACAGCGTGCACGTGCGGGCGGATTTCCGGCGGCGCGGCGTAGGGCGGGCACTGGTCGAAGCGCTGATCGATGCGGCCGCGGCGATGCAGAAGCACGTCATGATCGCGGGCATCGACGCGGAAAATGTGAACTCCATCTCGCTTCACGAAAGTCTCGGATTCGAAGTCGTCGGGCACTTTCGCGAAGTCGGCCGCAAGTTCGGACGCTGGCTCGACTTGAAGTTCATGCAGCGGTTCATTTGATATCATGGAGCCGTGGTAAGAGCTACACAGACCGAAATCGAGAAAGCCGTCGAGACGTTGCGCGCCGGGGACCTGGTGGTGTTTCCCACCGAGACGGTTTACGGCCTCGGGGCGAACGCCGCAAATCCCGCGGCGGTTCGCAAGATCTTCGAGGTCAAGGGCCGTCCGGCGGATCACCCGGTGATCGTGCATCTGGACAATCAGCGCTATCTGCACCGCTGGGTCGCGGACGTGCCGGAAACGGCGCAGCGGCTGGCCTCCATGTTCTGGCCCGGTCCCCTGACGTTGATCCTGCCGAAGGCCGACAACGTGAATGACATCGTGACGGGCGGGCAGAACAGCATCGGGATCCGCATCCCCTCGCACCCGATGGCTCTGCAGCTGCTGACCGCTTTCGGCGGCGGAATCGCGGCACCGTCGGCGAACCGCTACGGCCGGCTGAGCCCGACGAAACCCGAGCACGTTCGCGACGAGCTCGGCGAGGCCGTGGAAGTGATTCTGGACGGCGGCGACTCGCCCATCGGGCTCGAATCGACCATCGTGTCGTGCCTCAACAACGAAGTGCGGCTGCTGCGCCCGGGGTTCATCACACGCTCCCAGATAGAACAGGTCGTCGGCGCGTTCGCGTCCGGAGGAGAGGCTCCGCGCGTTCCGGGCGACCGGGTTCAACACTACGCGCCGTCGACGCCGCTCGAGATCGTGCCGTCGGACGAGCTCGAAGTGAGGGCCGGCGAGATCCTCGAGCGGGAAGAGAGGGTCGCGGTCCTCGCGATGCGGCTGCCGCTGCACACCAAGCGGCACATGACGTGGATCAACGCAGGTAAGAAACCCGACACCTATGCTCACAATCTGTACAACAATCTGCGGACCTTGGATCGAGCCCAATGCGTGAGAATTCTGGTGCAGGAGCTGCCGCAGGAGGAGCGCTGGGCGGCGATCCTCGACCGCCTGCAGCGAGCGAGCGGCATGGGCGAGGATCCGCTCGAGCTGAGCGCCAGTTGAGATCGTCGGCACGTCAGGCCTTGGCCAAAGCATCCCGAGAGGAGCTGCCGCCCGACCGGGATCCCTTTGCACGCGAGTCGATCGAGCATCTGGTCGAGCGATACGGCTCGCCGCTGTTCCTGATCGATGCCGAACGGGTGCGTGCCCAGTACCGGCGGCTGTCGGCGGCATTGCCCGGCGTCGATCTTTTCTACGCGGTCAAGTGCCTCCCGCATCCCGCAGTCGCGGCGACTCTGCGCGACTGCGGCGGCTACTTCGACCTTGCGACCAACGGCGAGGTCGAGCTGGTGCGTCGCCTGGGGGTTGCGGCCGAAAGGTGCATCCACACCCACCCCATCAAGCGCGACGGCGACATCCGCACCGCGCTCTCCTACGGGGTCACCCATTTCGTGATCGACAATCCGGACGAGCTGCGCAAATTCGCGAAGCACAAGAACCGCGCGGCGATCTTGATCCGGGTGGCGTTCCGCAGCGCCGACGCGGTATGCGATCTGTCGCGTAAATTCGGCTGCAATCCCGAAGCGGTGCCGGGTCTTCTCGCGCTCGCCTCCGAGCTTCGCATCCGGGTTGCGGGTCTCTCGTTCCACGCCGGCTCGCAGGCGGGCAACCCGCGAATGCACGTCGAGGCGATCCACGTCTGCCGGCAGCTGATGTCGGCGGCGGCCGAGCGCGGCCATGAGCTCACCGTGCTGGATATCGGCGGCGGTTTCCCGGTCGACTATCTTGAGGGCGCCGGCTCGGGCTCCGGCGCGCGCTCCATCGAGGAATTCTGCGCCCCGATCCGCGCCGCCCTGGAGGCGATCGATCCAAGGGTCCGGATCATCGGCGAGCCGGGACGCTACATCGCGGCACCGTCGGCGATCAGCGTGTCGTCGGTGATGGGCCGCGCCGAGCGCGACGGGCGATGGTGGTATTACCTGGACGACGGACTGTATGGAAGCTACAGCGGCCAGGTATTCGACCACGCGACCTATCCGATCGAGCCGCTGGGCGCTTCCGGCCCCGCGTTGCCTTCGGTGCTTGCCGGCCCGACCTGCGACAGCATCGATGTCATCCGCGAGAGCATCTACCTGCCGCAGCTCGAGGAGGGCGACCTCGTGGTCGGGAGAGTGATGGGTGCGTACACCTGGGCGACGGCCACCGAGTTCAATTTTTTTCCGAGGGCCACCGTGCTGGCGCTCGATCGAGGCAGCCTCATGCGTGAAGGGGATTGGCGATGAGCTGGAGCCGCCGGCGTCTCATCCGGGCCGCCGGGGTGATCGCGGGAGCATCGGCCGCGGGAATCCTGCGAGTCGCCGCCGCGGAGAAGGGGGAGGACTCCCGGCGAATCGTCCTCGAGAATCTGCACACGCTGGACTCGCTCGACATCGTTTATCGGCGCGGGGACGACTTCGTGCCCGATGCGTTGTCGACCATAGAGGCGCTGCTGCGCGACCACCGCACCGGAACGCAGCACCCGATCGACCCTGCGCTCATGGATTATCTCCACGATGTCGCTCGCGTGGCCGGCGTCGAGCCCGTGTTCACCGTGATTTCAGGCTATCGCTCGCCGCAGACCAACGCGATGCCGCACGAACGCAGCAGCGGGGTGTCGAGCCATAGCCTGCACATGGAGGGGCGCGCCATCGACGTGCGGCTCGCGGGAGTCGGCTGCGCGAAGCTCGCAGGCCAGGCGTTGAGCATGAAGCGCGGCGGGGTGGGGTATTACAACAAGTCGGATTTCGTGCACCTGGATACGGGGCGGTTCAGGAGCTGGCGGGGATAAAGCGCGCTGCGCCGTGGGGCGCGCGGGGCGCGCGGGGCGTTACAATACGCAAGTGGTCATCGTTCATCATCTCAACAACTCCCGGTCGCAGCGGGTGTTATGGCTGCTCGAAGAGCTCGAGATCCCCTACGAGGTCAAGCGCTACGAACGGGACGAAAAAACGATGCTGGCACCGCCGGAGTTGCTGGCGGTGCATCCCCTTGGGAAATCTCCGGTCATCGTCGACGCCGCGGTCACGGTGGCCGAGTCGGGCGCCATCGTCGAGTATTTGGTCGATAAGTACGGCCACGGTCGCTTGATACCTCCCGTCGGCAGCGCAGAGCGCCTGCGGTATACCTATTGGCTGCACTACGCGGAAGGGTCCGCCATGCCGCCGCTCCTGATGAAGCTCGTGTTCGATCGCATTTCGACCACTCCTATGGTTTGGCCGGTCAGCGCCATCGCCCGCCGCATTGCCGCGACGGTGCGAAGTTCCTTCGTCGCGCCCAATTTGACGCGGCATTTGGATTACATGGAGGCCGAGCTTGGCGCACACCCCTGGTTTGCGGGCGAGGAATTCACCGCCGCCGATGTGCAGATGAGTTTTCCGTTGGAGGCGGCCGTTTCGCGCGCCGGTTTGAATTCAAGCCGTCCCAAATTGATGGGATTTTTGGATCGCATTCATGCGCGGGACGGGTACAAGCGTGCCCTGAAGCGCGGCGGCCCATACGCCTTCTAGGCCGTTGATCACCTCCGCGGCGGCGCGAATCACCGCAGGCCGAGAAACGCCCGTATCCGCTCCAGCTCCGCTTCGAGGGCCCGCCGGTAGACCGGATCGCGAGGCGCGCGAGCGGCGACGTACCCGAACGATCGGACCAGCTTGCCGTTCACGACGCTGAGATTGCCCCATCCGACCACCTGATCGCGCCACAAGATCGGCAATGCGTAGTAGCCGAGCTTGCGCTTGGGCGCGGGCGTATACGCCTCGAACCGGTAGGGCCACCCCCAGAAGATCTCGAATCGGCGGCGATCCCAGACGATGGGGTCGAACGGGGTGAGCAACCGAACCTCATCGTCGATGCGCCAGCGTCTCGAGGCGGGCGGCGACTCCGAGGCGGGCCAATACCAGTCGATGCCGCCCACCCGTTCGTGGGCAAGGCGCTGCACGGCACGCTGCAGCGCCGTCGAACGGTGAGCCGCCCATTGCGGTATCCCGTAGCGCAGAAGGCTCATCAGCTGACCGAGGCTCCGCGCGGGGAGCGGTGCGTACTTGTGCACGATCACATCCACCAGCGCATCGATGCGCTCATCGACGGCCGGCGTCTCGGGCTTGGCGAAGATGGAGATCGGGCCGGCCAATGGCGGCACGGCCTCAGCGGCGACCAGCGCCTCGCGCACCGCATACACCCGCGTCCCGGAGTCGCGGCGCGCGACCCGCAACAGGCCTCGATAATGCATTTCGTCGAGCAGGCGCGTGGTCGCATTGGTCGAGCCGCCGAACCAATTGGTGATCTTCCCGTGGGCAAAATGCAGGTCGACCGCGCGCGGATGCGCCGTTTTGCGGGCGCGAACGAATTCCAGCAGCTCCCGTGCCTGGGCCTCGCGCGCCGCGGTCCAGGACGCGCGCGGGGTTCTGGGATGCATCAGTCCATGGTGGTGGCGCAGCACATAGCCGTAATTGACGAAGAAGTCCTCCTCGATGGGCAGCCGGGGGTAGCGGCGCTCGAGATCCCCCGCGCGGTAGCCTCTGACGCGATGGCGAAGAGTGAGATCCTGCGCGCGCGCGGGAGCGCGGATGGGGTCCGCCTGGACGAAGCCGAGCTTCTCGATCGCGCGCTTGAGCGTCGTGGGCTTGAACAGCGATCTTGCGATCGCGAAGCGGCGCAGGTGCTCGAGACTGATCGCCCTGACTCGGCGCACGGCAGCGTTACGGGTGCCGGAGGAAATCGAGCACTGCCGCGTTGAACTCCGCCGGATTTTGCAGCATGGCGAAATGGCTCACGTTGGGGAGGATCATCAGCCGCGCACCGGGTATGGTGTCGGCCATGTACCTGTCGTGAGATTGCTTGATCGCCTCGTCGTACTCTCCGTCGGCGATGACGGTCGGCACCTTGATGGAGCGCAGCTGGTCTGCGGTGAACGCCGGAAGGGTGTCCCACATCTTGCCGACCGCGGCGCTGAAGGCGTCCCATTGATCCGGCGTCGGCGAGAGCCTGCGATACTCGCCGGGCGTTCGCTTCAGATAGGCCGCAAACACGGCGGTCTTGTCGAACCCCTCCCGATCGCCCGATACGTCCGCGTTCGCGCCGAACGCGAACAGGCCGGCAAGGCGATCCGGATGATTCAGCGCGAGATCGAACCCGGTGCAGCCGCCGTCGCTCCACCCGACCAGTTTAACTTGCGTGATCCTTAAATGATCGAGCAATCCGATCACATCCCCGGCCATGAGGTGGTAGCTCATCGGCGCCTCGCTCCGCGTGCTACGCCCGTGCCCGCGGCTGTCCATGGCGATGACGTAATATCCGCGTTTCACCAGAATCGGAATCAGGCGGCCGAAATAGTTGGAGTTGCCGAAACCGCCGTGCAGCAGCAGCACGGGCGGGAGCGAGGATTTCCTGCCCCACTCGGCGTACCAGATTCGCGCACCGTCGATCTCGACGTGGCGTCCGACCGTGTGCGGCGGAAGTTGCGGGGTGGGGGGCAACGTTTCCCAGGGCTGGGCTGCGTCCACGATGAGCGCGGCCCCGCAGAGAGCGGCCGCGGCGATGAGGGTGGAAATTGCTTTTTTGCTACGATTCATCGATGGACGGACAGCGTAGCTGGGTTTTGATCGCGGTGCTCGGCAGCATCGCCGGCTGCACGCCCGCCTCGCCGTCGGCCGGCACCGCACACGGCAGCCACGGCCCGGCGTCGGGTCGGACGGGCGCAGATCTCTTCAACGGCAATTGCACCGCGTGCCATCAGCAAAGCGGGCAGGGCATCCCGGGAATTTATCCCAGTCTCGCGGGCTCTCCCACCGTCCTCGGCGATCCCAAGGCGCTGGCGCGTTGGGTAGTCAAGGGGCAACGGGCTGCGTCGATGCCCCCGGGGCGCTATTCGACTGCGATGCCGCAGTTCGGCTGGCTCAGGGATGCCGACGCGGCCGCCCTGTTCACGTATCTTCGCTCGAATTTCGGCAATCATGCGCCGCCGGTGGATGCGGCAACTGTGGCGAGCGCCCTGGGGGAATGAATCCATGAGCAAGGCGGGGGCGGGCTCGGCGACGGCGATTCACCGCATGGTGGAGCGCTGTCGGGGGCGCGTCCGGCTAGATAGGCCGCGATCCGGGTGACTCAGCGCCGATCGGACATAAGGTGCTGATCGGCATGCCATGCTCCCGCGCATAGGACTCGCATCCCTCCCAAAAGTTGCCGACAGGGGAAAAGGTTGTAAATGTATATACTTTCCTCGCATCAGAAATATGATATATGTGACGAAAGTGAAATGCGCTGACCGGGGATGCGAGGGATTGGGCCCCCGGTACTGAGAATTGGCGACGCGAGGCTGGCGTCAAGGCATTCGGGGCTTTCTCACAAGGCTTTTCGGGGGACACAAATATGAACGCGGCTCAGATAGAAGCACCCATCCAGCACACTGGATTGAAAAACCGTTGGGCGCAGTTGGTCATGGGGATCATCTGCATGGCGATGGTGGCCAACCTGCAATATGGCTGGACGCTCTTCGTGAATCCGATGCACGACAAGTTCGGTTGGACCAAGGCAGCCATCCAGGTGGCGTTCACCATTTTCGTGCTCTGCGAAACGTGGCTGGTTCCGGTCGAGGGCTGGCTGATGGACAAATTCGGCCCGCGCCCAGTGGTGTTGGTGGGCGGCATCCTGGCGGGTCTTTCCTGGATCATGAATTCTTACGCGACCACGTTGGGGATGCTGTATTTCTCCGCGGTCATCGGCGGCATCGGCGCCGGCGCCGTCTACGGAACCTGCGTAGGCAATGCGCTCAAGTGGTTCCCGGACAAGCGCGGCCTTGCCGCAGGGCTGACCGCCGCGGGATTCGGCGCCGGTGCCGCGCTGACCGTGATTCCGATCGCCAACATGGTGAAGGCAGGCGGCTACGATAAGGCATTCTTCAACTTCGGATTGATCCAGGGAATCGTGGTGGTGGTGTTGTCGTTGTTCCTGATCCGACCGCCCCTTACCGCGATAGTCGCTGCGCTCAAGGGCGCTGCGAATCCGATGACCCGACGCAACATCGGCCCGGCTGAAATGCTCAAGACGCCGGTATTCTGGATGCTCTACGTGTGCATGGTTCTGGTCGCATCCGGCGGGTTGATGGCGGCTGCGGAGATTGGTCCGATCGCGAAGGATTACGGGGTCGACAAGATCCCGGTCACCGTTCTTTGGTCGACCCTGCCGCTTCTTACGATGGCGCTGTCGATCGATTCGCTCGTGAACGGCTTGACACGACCTCTCACGGGTTGGATTTCGGACCATCTCGGCCGCGAAAACACGATGGTGCTGGTGTTCATCGTCGAAGGGGTGGCCATCTGGGGCCTGATGCAGTTCGGTCATAGCACTGCAGGCTTCTTGATCTTCGCACCGCTGATCTTCCTCGGTTACGGCGAGATCTTCTCGCTCTTCCCGGCGGTGAGCGGCGATACCTTCGGCCCGAAGTACGCGGCGACCAACAACGGCCTGCTCTACACCGCCAAGGGGACGTTGTCGCTCCTCATTCCGCTCGCCAACGTGTTGAAGGCCTCTGCCGGCAGCTGGGTGCCCGTGTTGTGGATCGCGGGCGCGTTGCCGATTCTCGCGGCCGTGCTCGCGAAGCTGGTGCTTTCTCCCATGCGTCGGAAGATGCTCGACCAGGTGGTGGCCGACCCCGTGGCGAAGGACGCACGGGCGCAGACGGCGACATAGCGCGAGGGCCGCGACCGAGCGCGAGGGCGCAATGCCTCGCGCCGGCGGGGGCTCGGTGGGGTCGCCGGTCGATGCTCAATCGCGCCGTGCTGAATGGGGCCGTGCCGAGCGGATGAGCATCCGCCGGGCCTCCTCGAGGCTCGTGAGTGGTGCCGAGCACGAGGTACCGGTACAGACGTACGCGGCGGGATCCCCGGCGACGCGATCGCCGCCGATCCGCTTCGCTGCGATCGAGGGCGGCAGATCCGCCGCATCGCCGGGAATCGCGAATATCAAGCGGCAAGGTGCAGCGTCCGCGCGGAGCGAGGACGCCCAGGGCCGGGTCTCGGCCGCCGCACCGCGCACGATGACGATCTGCAGGGGCTCGAGGTAATCCTCCAGCGCGGCCAGGAGCGTCAAATGTGCCTGCGGGTATCGCTCCATGGAGGTCCGTGCGGCCTTCAGCGTGCGCTCCGCAGCCTGCAGATAGCGCGGCTCCGCGAGCAGATAACCGAGCCGGCAGAGCACGGAGGCCGCGACGCCGTTGCCCGACGGCACCGACTCGTCGTTGAAGGTCTTGCTACGATGAATCAGCGATTCATGATCGGATGCGGTGAAGAAAAAGCCGCCTGACTCGGGATCCTCGAAGCGGCTCAGGAGCACCTCCGCGAGCGCCTGTGCGAACTCGAGGTCGCGGCTTCGCCAGCGTGTCTGCAGCAGCTCGATGAGCGCCTCGGCAAGGAAGGCGTAGTCGTCGAGATAGGCCTTGAGGTGCGCCCGGCCGTCCTTGTAGGTTGCCAGGAGCCGTCCGTCCCGCCACATCGTACGGTGTATGAAGTCGACGGTACGGGTCGCGGCGTCGGCGAGTTCGGGCCGGTCAAGGATACGGGAGGCGATCGCAAGTCCCTTGATGGCGAGGCCGTTCCAGGCTGTGAGGATCTTCTCGTCCCGCGCCGGCCAGATGCGCAGATTCCTTCGCGCGAGCAACTTTGCCCGCGCCGATTGGATCAGTTCGGCCGCGTCCGGCGCAATCGCGTGCACCTTGAGGTGCCAGGCACCTTCGAAGTTAGGCGGCTGGTCGAGCCCGAAAGCCGGCGCGAATACCCGATATTCGGCGGGACTCAGCACCTGCTCGACTTCAGTGCGGCTCCACGCATAGAACTTGCCCTCGTGGCCCTCCGAGTCTGCATCGACGCTCGAATAGAACCCGCCCTCCGGGGAGTGCATGTCGCGCAGCAGCCAGTCGGCGGTCTCACCGGCGATGCGGGCGAACCCGGACTCCCCGGTTGCCGCGCCGGCGGCGGCGTAGACGCCGAGCAGGGGTGCGTTGTCGTACAGCATCTTCTCGAAGTGCGGGATGGTCCACGAAGCGTCGACCGAATAGCGCGCGAAGCCGCCCCCGAGCTGGTCATAGATGCCGCCCTCGGCCATTCGCTTCAGGGTTAACGAGGCCATGTCTAGCGCGCCCTCGCGGCCGGATGCGCCATCGCGCAGGCAGCGCTCGATGCTCTCGGGGTGCGGAAACTTCGGAGCGCCGCCGAATCCCCCGAACTGCGGGTCGAAAGAGCTCCGCAGGGCTTCGCGGGCGAGCTCGAGGGGCGCATCGTCCAGCACCGCGCCGTGTTCGGGGCCCTTCGGCAGGATCTCGGCGAATGCGGCGGCCAGCCGCGCATTCTGTTCGCGGATCTCCTGCGGATGGCCCTGATGGTACTCGGCTACGCGCTGCAGGAGCTCCTTGAACCCGGGCAAGCCGTGGCCGGCGTCCCGGGGAAAATACGTGCCGCCGAAAAACGGCTGCCGATCCTCGGGAGTCAGGAACATGGTCAGCGGCCAACCGCCGCCCCGTTGCGTGATGAGCTGCTGGGCGAGCTGATAGATCTTGTCGAGATCGGGGCGCTCCTCGCGATCGACCTTGACGTTGACGAACCAGCGGTTCATGAGCTCCGCGGTCTCCGGATCCTCGAAGGATTCGTGCGCCATCACATGGCACCAATGACAGGCCGAGTAACCCACCGACAGCAGGATGGGCTTGTTTTCGCGCCGGGCCAGCGCCAGCGCTTGCTCGCCCCACGGATACCAGTCCACCGGATTGTCCGCATGGGCGAGAAGGTACGGGCTGGTTTCGGCGGCGAGGCGATTGCGCATAGAATGCGCGCCATCTTAACTCCCGCGACCCGCCGACGCCGAGACCATGGCCATCGACTGACACTCCCTCGGACCTGCCCGTACTGCGCCTGAAACGCAACGAGGACCGCCGTCTCTCGGCCGGGCATCTGTGGGTCTTCAGCAACGAAGTCGATACGCAGCAAACGCCCCTCGGCAGGTTCAAGGCAGGTGAACTGGTGCGCGTGCTGGCGCACAACGATCGCGCCCTGGGACTCGCCTACGTCAATCCGCAATCGCTGATCAGCGCCCGGCTCCTGGAGACGTGGCGCATTCCCGACAGCGGCTGGTTCGTCGAGCGCTTGCGCATCGCGCTCGCGCTGCGCGAGCGGCTGTACGAGGAGCCCTATTACAGGGCGGTTTACGGCGAGGCCGATGCACTGCCGGGACTGGTCGTGGATCGCTACGGACTCAAGTGCGTGGTTCAGATCGGTACCGCGGGCATGGAGCTCTTGAAGCCGCATATTCGCGACGCAGTGATCGAGGTGTTCGGCTGCGAGACGCTGGTTTTCAAGAACGACAGCGGCGCGCGCGAGCTCGAGGGCCTTCCGCCCTATGTCGAGACCGTCAAGGGCGACGCCGGCGAGGCCTGCGTGGTCAGGGAGGGAGGTCTCACCTTCGAGGTGCCGCTGATCGAGGGACAGAAGACCGGTTGGTTCTTCGATCAGGCCTTCAATCGCCATGCCTTGACGAAGTACGTCTCGGCGAACGCCCGCGTGCTCGATGTATTCAGTTACGTCGGTGCCTGGGGCGTGCGGGCGGCGCACGCCGGGGCGGGCGAGGTCACCTGCGTCGACAGCTCCGCGGCGGCGCTCGATCTGGCGGCCCGCAACGCCCAGCGCAACGGGTCGAAGATCGCCGCGCGCAGGGGCGATGCCTTCGACGTCCTCGAGGCACTCGCGCGGGAGCGTGCGCAATTCGACATCGTGATCGTGGATCCTCCGGCCTTCGCCAAGCGCAAGAAAGATGTGCCGAAAGCGCTGGCGGCCTACAAGCGGTTGAACCAGCTCGCCGTGCAGCTCCTGTCCGCGGACGGCATCCTGGTGTCCAGCTCGTGCTCTTACCACATCGGTGCCCCGGAACTGCAGGATGCGATCGCCAAGGCGGCGCGGGCCGCGCACAAGCACCTGCAAGTACTGGAGGCGGGCGGTCAGGCGCCGGATCACCCGGTCCATCCGGCCATTCCGGAGACGCGCTACCTCAAGACCTATTTCTGTCGCGTGACCGACAGTTTAAAGTAACGCCATGTTGACCTATCCCCACATCAATCCCATCGCCGTTTCCATCGGTCCCGTGTTCGGCATCGGGCCGCTCAAGATTCACTGGTACGGGATCATGTACCTCATCGGGTTCGTGGCGGCGTGGTTGCTCGCCCGCTATCGGGCGCGCAAACCCGGCTCGACCTGGACGGCGCTCGACATCGACGATCTCATCTTCTACTGCGCCATGGGCGTCATTCTCGGCGGCCGCATCGGATGGTGCATTTTCTACGGCCACGACGTGATTGCCGAGAACTGGCTCAATATCTTCCACATCTGGGACGGGGGCATGTCGTTCCACGGCGGCATGCTCGGCGTCTTGGCGGCCGTCTGGCTGTTCGCGCGCATCAAGAAGAAGCACGTCGCGGACGTGCTGGATTTCGTGGCTCCGCTTCCGGGCATCGGGCTCATGGCGGGCCGGCTCGGCAATTTCATCAACGGCGAGCTGTGGGGAAAGCCCACGACGCTGCCTTGGGGATTTCGCGTGACGGACCCGGACGGCCAGGTGGTCGTTCGCCACGCCTCCCAGCTCTACGAGGCGACGCTGGAGGGACTGGTGCTGTTCCTCGTCCTCTGGTGGTTCACGAGCAAGGCGCGGCCGCGATTGGCGCCTACCGGGCTTTTCCTGGTCCTATACGGATTGGCGCGCTTCACGGTCGAGTGGGTCCGCCTGCCGGATGCCAACATCGGCTATCTGGCGGGCGATTGGTTGACCATGGGGATGCTCCTCACCATGCCGATGATTCTCGTCGGCGCGTTCATCATGGCCTTCGCCTATCGGCGCGACCAGCCGAGCGGCAATCTGGGCGCCGTCAAGGCCTAGGGCCGTTCACGTGCGGCAATATCTCGATTTATTGCGTTACGTCCGCGATCACGGCGCGTCCAAGGGCGACCGCACCGGTACCGGAACCAAGAGCGTGTTCGGCTATCAGATGCGCTTCGATCTCGCGGCCGGCTTTCCCTTGGTGAGCACCAAGCAGCTGCACCTGAAGTCCATCATTTACGAGCTCCTGTGGTTCCTCCGGGGCGACACCAACGTCGGCTATCTGCGCGACCACGGCGTGAGCATCTGGGATGAGTGGGCCGATGAACACGGAGAGCTGGGGCCCGTGTACGGCAAGCAGTGGCGCAGCTGGCCGACGGCCGGCGGCAACGTGGACCAGCTCGGGAATGTCGTCGAGCAAATCAAGAACAACCCCAACTCGCGGCGGCTGGTCGTGAGCGCGTGGAACGTGGGCGAGCTCGACCGGATGGCGCTTCTGCCCTGTCATGCGCTGTTCCAGTTCTATGTCGCCGACGGGCGTCTATCCTGCCAGCTCTATCAGCGCAGCGCCGACGTGCTGCTGGGCGTGCCCTTCAACATCGCCTCCTATGCGCTGCTCACTCACATGGTGGCGCAGCAGTGCGACCTTGCCGTGGGCGATTTCGTCTGGACGGGCGGCGATTGCCATCTGTACCTGAATCATCTGGCACAGGCCGATCTGCAGCTCTCGCGCGAGCCGTATCCGCCGCCCGAGCTCCTCATCCGCCGGCGTCCGCCTACATTGTTCGACTACGATTTCCCGGATTTCGAGATCCGAAACTACCGCTACCATCCGCCGATCAAAGCTCCCATCGCCGTATAGACCCGAACTGAAGGCCAATGAAACAAGCACAATCGATGATCGAAGTCCGCAATTCCCCCATCCACGGCGCCGGCGTATTCGCGCTGCGCCGGATCAGAAAGGGTACGACCATCGTAGAGTATCTCGGCGACCGGGTCAGCCACGAGGAAGTGGACGAGCGCTATGCGGACAAGCTGGACACCGACAGCCACACGTTCCTGTTCACGGTCGATTCGAAGATCGTCATCGATGCCGGCCGGAACGGCAACGAGGCGCGATTCATCAATCACGCCTGCGATCCCAACTGCGAGAGCACCATCAAGAACAAGCGGGTGTTCATCGAAGCCATCCGCACGATCCAGCCGGGCGAGGAGTTGAACTACGATTATGCGATCGGGCGCGATTCGGACGACGCGCCCAACGTCGACGAGGTGTTCGCATGCCGTTGCGGCGCGGCGAATTGCCGCGGGAGCATGCTGGAGCCTCGCAAGAAGCCTCGGGCCGGCACCAAAGGCCGCGCCGCCCGCAAGAGGCCTGCCGGGGCCTCTCGCGCCAAAAGAACGACGCATATGAAGAGGTCGCAGCGCCGTGCCGCAGGCGCACGCTCCGCAGCAGCGTCCGGCAAAGCGCGCGCACGACGACGAGCGGGCGCGGCGGCCGCCGGGGCAAGGGCGCGAACGTCGAAGCCGTCCGCACGCCGTGGACGCTGACGGCGCCGTTTGCGCCGACGATCTGATCGAAAGCCTGCGCGCGGATGGTATCGCCGTTCGAGACCGATACCTGAGCGCATCGCATCTCGAGGCGCTGAACGGCTGCGCGGCGGCGCGCCGCGGCCGCGGCGATTTTTCACAAGCGCGGATCGGAACGGGCAAAGGCCTCCAGCGGCGTGCGGATATCCGCGGCGATTCGACTTGCTGGCTGGAGGAGCCGTTGTTTGCGCCCGAGCGGCAGCTCCTCGCCCTGTTCGAGAACTTGCGGCGAAACCTCAATCAAAGTCTGTTTCTCGGTCTCCATGACCTCGAGCAGCACTACGCGTGCTATCCCGCGGGTGCCGGCTATGCGCGCCACGTCGATCAGCCTCGAGGACGCGGAGCACGCCGGCTGTCCTCGATCGTCTACTTGAACGAGCGTTGGCGCGAATCGGACGGCGGAGTGCTCCGCTGCGCCGCGGACGGCGGCGACTTTCGCGAGATCGAGCCCTTGGGCGGCCGGCTGGTGCTGTTCCTGACGGAGGGGCGCGAGCATGAAGTGCTGCCGACCTCGCGCGAACGGCTGAGCATCACCGGCTGGTTTCTCGGGCGGCAATAGCGCGCTCTGCGGCAGTGGCGCGCGCTCTGCGCCAATAGCGTGCGCTGAGCTAATACCGTGCGCCGCGCCAATACCGTGCGGTGTGCGGGGCAAGGCGCTCGCGAACGTAGCGTCCCGTCCCTTCGGCACACCCGCCGCGGCGCCGGGGGGGCCGGCCGGTGTGGCATGAATGTTGCTGGACAGCACTCGTGTACACTATGCCTCAACCCGCCGCGCCGACGACATTGCGCACGACGGCGACCCCCGCTCCCGACCGAAGATCACGCATGCGATTGCCGTCGCTCAAATTTCTGAAGACCTTTCAGGTCGCCGCGAAGCTCAAGAGCTTCAAGGCGGCTGCGGAAGAGATGTTCCTCACCCCGTCGGCCGTCAGCCATCAGATCAAGGCGCTCGAGGGGCAGCTGGGGGTCGCATTGTTCGAGCGCGGCGTGCGGACGCTGACGCTCACCGACGCCGGGGCGCATTACCTCGACCACATCAGCGACATCTTCTCGAAGCTCGAGTCGGTCACCGAGCAGCTTCGGGTCAGGTATGGGCGAAGCATCATCCGGCTGAACGTACCTGCTTTCTTCGCGAATGCCTTGCTCTTGCCGCGGCTGGCGTCGTTCACGCAGGAGCGTGAAGAAACCGACATTCGCATCGAAACGACGGCCCACACACCGAAGACGCATCCGCCCGAAGCCGATCTCTCCATCGTGGTCGGTACGGGACCGTGGGAAGGGCTGACGGTCCACGAACTGTTCGCGCAGAGCTTCATCGCGGCCTGCTCGCCCAGCTTTCTGGTCGAGAATCCGATCGAAACCTACTCGGATTTGAACGGCAAGAATCTGCTGCTCCATGAAGAGCGGCGCGACGCCTGGGAGCGCTGGGCGCTGGGTCTGAGGATCGCTCCCATCAAGCCGAATCGCCTGGTACGTCTCAACACCATGTCGGCGCTGGTGCTTGCGGCCGAACAAGGCGTCGGTGTTGCGCTCGTGCCCTCCCGTCTCAGCGCGGACCGGTTCGCCACGGGCGGACTGGTGAAGCTGTTCTCGGAAGAGCTGACCACCAACGAGAGCTATGTCCTGTTGCATCGTCCGCAGGATGGCGAGCGCGAGGATTTGCAGGAACTCACCCGTTGGATCTTGAACGAGTGCCGGACGGGCTAAAGATTTCGGTTTCCCGGCCGATGAAGGCCGGATGGCCCTCACTGCACCCGATGACACGCCGTCGGCTGAGGCTCCGGCGCTCGAGTTCCTGAGCCGCATCGCTCAAGACCTGTCGCGCGGGCCCCTGAATTTACCGTGCTTCCCGGACATCGTGCCGCGGGTGCGGGGTGCGATCAACGACCCGCGCAGCACGCCGGACGACCTGGTGCGCATCGCAGGGACCGAGCCGCGGCTGGCGGCTCGCCTGATCCAGACGGCCGACTCCGCGGTATTCAATCCGTCCGGCAAGCCGCTGGCCAACTTGCGCCAGGCGGTGACGCGCCTCGGGCATCATCTGGTGCAATCGGTGACGATGGTGTTCGCCGTTCAGCAAATGAAGGCCGAGGTCTCGCTCCGGCCGGTGGCAAAACCGCTGTCGGCTCTCTGGGAAAAGAGTGTCGCCGTGGCCTCGATCTGCGAGGTCCTGGCCAACCAGCTGAAGGTTCCGCCCGACAAGGTGTTTCTGACCGGCTTGCTTCACGGCATCGGCCACTTCTACATCATGGTCCGCGCGGCCGAAGACTCGAGCGGACTCGAGTACGCGGAGCTGCCGTCCGACGTGCTCGCGGATCGCCATCCCGAGATGGGGCGGATCGTGCTGGAGAAATGGAAGTTCGAGCCGGTGGTGTGCGAAGCCATCGGCAGACAGAACGATTATGAGCGATCATCCAAGCGGGCCGCGGACATCACGGATGTGGTGATCGCGAGCGTAGTGCTCGCCGAATCGCTGCTGGACGGCGCCGGCGATCTCACGCGATGCGCGGGAGTGACCGCCTTCGAGCGTCTCGGATTGGGACACAAGCAGCTGACGGCTATCTTGAAGCATACGGAATATCGATTGGTCTCCTTGCGGGAGACACTGGGGTGTTGAGGTCCGAAATCGCATAGCATTGCGGTCATGGAAATCGTGGTCGCAGTTTCGGAAAACGACGTCATCGGCCGCCGCAATCAGCTTCCCTGGCACTTGCCCGCGGACCTCAAACGTTTCAAGGCGCTGACCATGGGACATCCGATCCTCATGGGCCGCAGGACCTACGAGTCGATCGGCAAGGCGCTGCCCGGCAGGGCCAATATCGTTCTGAGCCGATCGAGAAGCTTCGCTCCGGCGGATTGCACCGTGGTATCGAGCGTCGATGCGGCACGCCGGGAGGCGGCGGAAGGCGGTCCGGGCCTGATGATCATCGGCGGGGCTCAGATCTACCGGGAATGCATCCCGTTCGTCTCCAAGATCCACTTGACCCTGGTGCATACCCGCATCGAAGACGGCGACGCGTTCTTCGACGCATGGCGCGGCGCCGAGTGGCGTGAGACGTATCGCGAAGCGCACGAGGCGGACGAGAGGAACTCCAGCGCTTACACTTTCCTGACGCTGGTGAGATCCGGAATCGGCGCGAGCTGAGACTCGATTTCGCGTTCGGCGCGGGCATAGTCGACCTCGCCGAGCGTCGGAACCCCTCGACAGAGCTCCTCGAGCAGCCGCGATTGGACGGCGCCGCGCCGGGCGGCGACGCGGTACGGGATTTCATGATGGAACATGACCATGGAATACCGCGGGATGAATCGGTCCGGAAAACGCCTCTCGAGCTCGAGCGCAAGCGACCGCTGCATCAAGAAGCCGGGGTCCGCGACGCGTTCCCGCATTTCCAGGTAATTCTCCAGCGCCATTTCCGCGATCGCATCGGTATTCGGCTTGCGGCGCGCGTAGAACTCCGCGAACACCGCTTCCCACGATTCGAAGCGGCCTGCGCAAGCATCGAACTCCACGCAATCCTCGAAGCAGCAGTTCATCCCCTGTCCGTGGAAGGGAACGATGGCATGCGCGGCATCGCCGATGAGCGCGGCAGCGCTGCGCACATGCCATCCTCGAGCGTACACCGTGCCCAGGAAGCCTGTCGGATGACGCTCGAATTCGGCCACGCAATCCGGCATGAGCGGACGTACGTCCGGAAAATTCGCGGTGAGGAACCGGTCCACGTCTTGCGGTGAGTTCAGGCTCGCGAAACTCGAAGGGCCTTGCGCGGGCAGGAACAGGGTGGCCGTGAAGCTGCCGTCGCCGTTGGGCAGCGCTATCAGCATGTAGCCGCCGCGGGGCCAGATGTGCAGGGCCTCGCGCTCCATCCGGTAGCCGCCGCGCGGACCGGCTGGAATGGTCAGCTCCTTGTAGCCATGCTCGAGAGGGGTGTCGCGGGCCTCGATCAGCCCCGCGGCCGCCATTCGCCGGCGCGTCAGCGAGCCGGCGCCGTCCGCCGCCAGGAGCGGGCGCATCGGAACGCGGATTTCCCGGCCGCTGCGTAGATCCTCGAAGCGGGCGATTTCGTCGCCGAAATCCAGTTCCGTCATCCGGTGTTCGAATTTCGCCTCGACGCCCGGCAGCCGCAAGGCCGAGTCGAGGAGCGCGGCGTTGAGCCGTTGCCGGGAAATCGAGTAAATCACCTCACCCGGGCGTTGCCCATAGGGCTGCAGCGCGGCAGTTCCGTCCGGCTGGTGCACGAATCTGCCGCGCATCGGAATGAGCGTGCTCGCGAGGCCGTCGAGTACTCCCGCCATATCCAAGGCGTGCATGCCCCGGTCCGCGAGGGCGAGGTTGATCGATCGGCCCGATTCGCCGGCATTCGAGCGCGGATCCGGCCGGCTGTCGTACAGCGTGACCGCCAGTCCGCGCCGTTGAAGGAGAACGGCGAGCAGCGCGCCGGTCGGTCCGGCACCGACGACGCCGACCGCACCGTTCCGCAGGCTCATCGACGGGCTTCGAGCGCGCGCGCCAGGGACTCCACGGCCGCGAACACGTCCTGAAACGAGTTGTAGAGCGGCGCGGCCGACAGGCGCAGCGTGTCGGGTTCGCGCCAGTCGCCGACCACGCCTTCGTCGGTGAGGCTCTCATAGCAGAGCTTGGCCGCGGTCCGCGGCAGAAGGATCCGCAGGCTCAACTGGCTTCCGTGCTCCGCCGCGTCCCGGGGCGTAACGATCTCGACGCTGCCCGGCAAACGCGCCTCGATCGAGCGGCGCATGTAATCGGTCAGCGCCAGGGACTTTTCGCGCAGCCGGCGCATTCCCGCCTTTTCGAACACCGCCAGCGAAGCAAGAAGCGGGGCCGTGGAGAGCACCGGAGGATTGCTGACCTGCCAGCCTTCCGCCCCGGGAATGGGATCGAAGTGCGGCCCCATCTCGAAGCGCGCGGCTTTGTCGTGTCCCCACCATCCTGCGAAGCGCGGCAGATCGCGCCGATTCGCATGACGCTCGTGCACGAAGCAGCCGCCGACCGCGCCGGGGCCCGCGTTCAGATACTTGTACGAGCACCACACCGCGAAATCGACGTTCCAGTCGTGCAGGGCCAGCGGCACATTGCCGACGGCGTGCGCCAGGTCGAGTCCCACGGCGGCGCCCGCGGTGCGCGCCGCGGCGGCCAGCGACGCGAGCTCGAGCAGCTGCCCGGAGAGATATTGCACGCCGGGCAGGAGCACGAGCGCGAGGCGCGATCCCTCGCGCTCGATGCGCTCGGCGATGTCCTCGGTTCGAAGGGTCTGCTCTCCCGGGCGGGGCTCGACCTCGATCAAGTGGTCGCGAACGTTCAGCCCGTGGAACTCGAGCTGCGAAGCGACCGCATAGCGATCCGATGGGAATGCGGATTTTTCGATCAAGACCCGCGTGCGCTCGCCCGAGGGTCTGAAGAAACTCACCATCATCAAGTGCAGATTCACGGTGAGCGAGTTCATCGCAACCACTTCGCCCGGCCCGGCCCCGGTCAGCGAGGCCAGTCCAACGGCTGCTTGCTCGTGATACGGGATCCAGGGCCGCTCGGCGGCGTGGTGTCCCAGGACCGCCAGCCGGCGCCAATCGGCGAGCTCCTGCTCGACATAGGCCTTGGTGGACTCGTGCTGCAGTCCGAGCGAGTGGCCGCAGAGATAGGTGAGCCTTCTGCCCGAGCGGTCGTGAGGATGGTGAAATTCGGCGGCCAGAGCCTTCAGCGGGTCGCGCGCATCGAGCTCTGCCGCACCCATCGAGGTGAGATCGAAGGCGGCGTTCAGAGGGGACTCGGGCGGCCCGGGGAGGGTGCCGGCATCACGGTGCCGCATACCTTGCAGGTACGGCGTTCGGGGCTCGAGAAGAATCGCGAGAAGATGCCGGGCAGCTGGCTGACGATGTCGCGCACCGCCACGCGCTCTAGATACAGGCAATTGCCGCATTTTTCGCAATACCAAGAGAACCCGTCCAGCTCGTCGGGCCGCCGCCGCCGCTCCACGACGACGCCCACGCTCCCCGCGGGGCGCTGCGGCGAGTGCGGAATCTCGGAAGGAAGCAGAAACACCTCTCCGGCGCGGATGGGTACCTCCGTCATCCGGCCCGACTGAATGGTTCGAAGCACCATGTCGCCTTCGATCTGGAAGAAGAATTCCGGACCCGGATCGTGGTGGAAATCCTTGCGCGAATTCGGTCCGCCCACCGCCATGACGATGAATTCGCCGTCCTCGAACAGGAGCTTGTTGCCGACCGGCGGCTGGAGCAGCTCTCGATTCTGCTCGATCCACGCGCGCAAGTTGAAGGGCGATATGACGTGCATGCGCCGATTATACAAGACCGTGAAACTTCGGCCCCCGTCGGCCTGTCGATAGGCTGTACGGAGGTATTCATGCGGCCTGCGGCCCTACAAGCTGCCGTTTATTTGACAGTGGCCGCGTGCAGCTTCGCGTGCGGCGCTCATGCCGCGATCGCGCCCCCTGCGCTGCCCACGGTCGCCGGCAATCCGCGGGCGGCTGTCTGGAAGGCTCAGCGCGTCGAATTCTTCTATGTGGGCCGCACGTTGCGTTATTCATGCGACGGGTTGCGGGACAAGGTGCGCGCCATGCTCATCGATCTCGGGGTTCGCCGGGATCTCACCGTCGCCGTGATCGGCTGCCCAGGTTACGATCAGGTGTCGGGGGCCGCGATGGGACTTCGGCTCAAGATCGAGTTTTCCTCGCCCGCGTTGCCCGCGGCCGGGGCAAGGCCCCTGCGCGAGGGCGATCTCGCCGCCGTCGACGCCCGTTTTCAATCGTTCAGAATCGAGAGCGACGCGTTCCGCAACATCGGCATCGGCGACTGCGAGCTGGTGCAGCAGTTTGCGCAGCAGCTCTTGTCGAAGCTCACGGTCCGCGACGTGCATCAGGACATCGTTTGCGTTCCCTATCAGCCGAACGCGAGCCGATTCCTGGTGCGCGGGGAGATATTGAAGCCGCTGCCCGCGGAGGAGGAACGCGCGCTGCGTCCCGGCACAGCCCGCTGAGTCATTCCCCCGCCGCGAGGCCGGACGACGTGCACGGCACTTGCACCGGTGCCGCGTCGGGTACGTCCAGCCGCAGCGCCGTGAGGCTCCCCCCCCAGACGCAGCCGGTGTCGAGCCCTGTCACGTCGGCATTTCGAAAAAACCCCAGGGTCGACCAATGTCCGAACACCAATCGAGTTCCGCGCCACCGGGCGTCCGGAATCCCGTACCAGGGAATCAGCGATCCGATTTTCGCTTTCCCGGGCGAGCCCTTGGCGCGGAGCTCGTACCGGCCGTCGGCATGCACGAAGCGGAGCCTGGTGAAGCAATTCACGATGTACCGCAGACGCTCGGCGCCCCGGAGAGTCTCGTCCCAGCGGGTCGGTTCGTCGCCGTACATCTCTTTGAAGAGCTTGGGCGGATCCCGGCGCAGCGCCTGCTCGAACTCCCGGGCGCAACGGCGGGCCGCCGGCATATCCCATTGGGGCGACAGCCCCGCGTGCAGCAGGCAAAGGTTGAGCGCGGGATCCTCGACACAGAGCGGCAGGTGCGCGAGCCACTCGAGCAGGCCGTCGCGATCGGGAGCGGCGAGTACCTCCGAGAGCGTGTCGCCGCGCTTCTGCCTGCCGAATCCGTGAGCCACGGCGAGCAGGTGCAAGTCGTGATTGCCCAAGGTCACCGAGGCCGCCCCGCCCAGCGCACGGACGCGCCGGAGCACCGCGAGCGAGGCGGGACCTCGATTCACCAGGTCGCCGACGAACCAGAGGCGGTCCCTGTCCGGCGAGAAGCGCAGAGCGGCGATGAGCTGGCCGAGCTCGGCGTCGCAACCCTGCACGTCGCCGATTGCGTAGAGGGCCATCGGGATCACCGGCCCGCGCCGGGCTAGTGCAATACTCCGGGCATCGCGAGCCGGAACGGCGCGATGGGGGCGTCGAATTGATGTCCGTTGTCGGCGACCATTTGATAGCTCCCTTGCATGGTGCCGACCGGGGTCTCTATGACCGCGCCGCTCGAGTAGCGAAATCCCTGGCCCGGCTTCAGGTAGGGTTGCTCGCCGACGACGCCGTCGCCGCGGGTCTCCTTCACGTTGCCGTTGGCGTCTGTGATGATCCAGTGACGCGTGAGAAGCCGCGCCGGTACCTGGCCCTCGTTGCGTATCGTGATCGTGTACGAGAACACGAAGCGCTTGTCGTGAGGATCGGATTGCTCCTCGATGTAGGAGGTTTCGACTTCCACGCTGATGCGATGTTTTCCGGGTTCGGAGGTCATGGCTCGCGTTGCGTCAGCTCAGGCGCACCGCAAGCACGTCGCAATGCGCCGCGTGCAGAACGGTATCCTCGGTGAAGTTGACGAGAATCGCGAGGCCATGGCGCTCGCGGCTTCCCAGTACGATCAGATCCGCCTGCTCTTCCCCGGCAACGCGCAGAATCTCCGCCTTGGTGTTGCCCATCTCGATCCGCGCTCGCGCGGCCGAGCCCGCGATGACCTCATCGATCCGAGCGCGCGAGCGCTCCTGAAGCTCCTGCTCGATCGCCATCGAAGGCATCAGGGTTTCGCCCATGGGCTCGATCGGCGCGTAATCCACGACGTGGAGCGCGACCAGGGAGGCATTCGAATGCGAGGCGAGGTCGCGGGCGGCGTTGAACACTTTCTCGCTGCCCTCGGACAGATCCAACAGCACCAGCACTTTTCGATAATCGGCCATCCAATCCGCAGTATAACGGAGTGCGGGACGATTCGACCGCTTTGTGTCAGGGAGTGCCTGCGTTTTGACAGTAGCGCGCCGCGAGTCGTCCGAACTCCGCGGGCTCGAGCGTCTCGGGACGGCGCTCCGGATCGATGCCGCAGGATTCGAAGTCGGTGTCGCGAAGGAAGCTCCTCAAGCCGTTGCGCAGCGTCTTGCGGCGATGAGAGAACGCCGCGGTGACCAGGGTCCGGAGCGCCGCATCGCTGCCGATGGCGAACCGCGGTCCGGGAGTGGGACGCACGCGTATCACCGCGGACCAGACTTTGGGCGGCGGCTTGAATGCTCCGGGTCCCACGTCGAACAGGCGCTCGGCCGCGGCGTACACACCGAGCATCACCGTCAGCCGTCCGTACTCCTTGCCGCCCGAGGCGGCGGTCATGCGATCCACGACTTCCTTCTGCAGCATGAAGTGCATGTCGGCGATGGCGGAGCGCTGGCTCAAAAGGCGAAAGAGCACGGGCGTGGAGATGTTGTAGGGCAGGTTCCCGACCACCCTCAACGGCGGGCCTTCCCCGCGCAGCTTCTCGAAGTCGGTATCGAGCACGTCCTCGGCATGCACCCGCAACCGGCCCCGTCCGCGGGGGTCGGCCTTCATGGCCTCGGCGAGATCGCGGTCGATCTCGATCACGTCGAGGGTCTTGGAACGCTCCAGCAGCCCCCAGGTGAGCGCACCGCGGCCCGGTCCTATCTCTACGATGCGTTCGCCGGCTCCGGGGGCTATCGACTCTATGATGCGGCGAATCACCGCAGGGTCGTGCAGAAAATGCTGGCCGAAGCGCTTACGAACCACCATGGCCCGCGCCTGCCAGATCCACCGCCAGCCTCAACGCGGCGCGCAGGCTCCCCGTGTCCGCTTTGCCCGTTCGGGCCAGGGAGAGCGCGGTGCCATGGTCCACGCTGGTGCGCAGAATGGGGAGTCCCAGCGTGACATTGACCGCATTGCCGAATCCATCGTGCTTGATGACCGGCAGCCCTTGATCGTGGTACATGGCGACGATCACGTCCACCGAGCCCAGGAATTGCGGCGCGAAGGCCGTGTCAGCGGGAATCGGGCCGCGCAGGTCGAGCCCCTCCCGGGTGAGCTCGTCGATCACCGGTCCGATCACCTCGATTTCTTCGCGGCCCAGGTGCCCCGACTCGCCGGCGTGCGGATTCAACCCCAGGACCCCGATACGCGGCGAATTCAGCGCGAAATGCCGTTCGAGATCGGTGGCGACGACTCTCAGCGTTGCGCGCAGCCGCTCCGGCGTTATGGCCTTGGGCACGTCGGCGAGGGGCAGGTGAGTCGTGACCAGCGCGACCCTGAGTATACCGCGCAGCGTGCCGGGCGTGCCGGCCTGCAGCATCATCACGGGCAGTGCCGCGCGGGTGCGCCCGGCCAGATACTCCGTATGTCCCGTGAACGCAAAGCCGGCGTCCATCAACGTGCTCTTCTGCACCGGAGCCGTCACCATGGCGGCGAATTCGCCGTTCATGCAGCCGTCGCAGGCGCGGTCCAGCATCTCGATGACGTAGGCGGCATTGCCCGGATCGAGCTCACCGGCCTTGACCGGCCGTGCGGCCGGTACGTGCAGTACCTTGAGCGTGCCCGCGCGATGAGGGGAGGCGGCCCGGGACGGGTCATAGGTCTCCAGGCGAAGCGGCAAACCGAGCGCCGCCGCGGTGGACGCCAGCAGCGATTCATCGCCGGCCACGACCAGGTCCGTCCGCCAATCGCTTTGAGCGAGGGTCACGCAAGCGTCGGGCCCGATGCCGGCGGGTTCTCCCGAGGTGACGACGATGCGGGGTAGGTACAGAGGTCCCTACATCTTGACTTCGACGAACGCTTCGTCACGAAGCCGGCGCAGCCAAAGCTCGGTCTCCTCATCCGCCTTGCTCTCGCGGATGGCGGCGAAGGCCTTCTGGCGGCGCACGTCGTCGGTGCTGTCGTAGGTCCGGGTGCCGAGCATCTGCACGATATGCCAGCCGTAGCGCGTCTTGAACGGCTGGCTGATTTCGTTCACCTTGAGATCTGCGATCGCCTTGTCGAATTCGGGCACGAACGTACCGGGTCCCGTCCATCCCAGATCGCCGCCGTCCGGTGCCGAGCCGGGGTCTTCGGAGGTGGCTGAGGCGATGCCGGCGAAATCCTCGCCGTTCAAGATGCGCTGGCGGAGCTTCACGAGTTTTTCCCGAACCGTGGCATCGTCGTCCAGCTCATTGGGCTTCATGAGAATGTGCCGTACGTGGATCTGGTTCACGATGACCTGGGCCTGGCCGCTCCTGCGCTCGTTCAGCTTCACGATGTTATAGCCGCTCGGAGTCCGTACCGGGGCGCTGACCTCGCCGGGCTTCATCTTGGTGACGAGTTGCAGGATGAACTCCGGGAGCTGGGATCCTTTGCGCCACCCGAGGTGGCCACCGTCGAGCGCCGTCTGGCTGTTCGAGTTCGCGATCGCCAATTGTCCGAAATCCTCGCCTTTGGCGGCGCGCGCGGCAATCTCGTTCGCCTTCTTGGTGATGGCCTCGAACTGCTCCGGGGTGGCTGCCTGGGGGAGCGACAGCAGGATGTGCGATATGTTGAACTCGTCGTTGGCCGCTTGCGAGGCCTGGCGTGCCAGAAATTGCTCGAGCTCGTGCGGCGACACGTTGATGTGCGCGATGACGTCGCGCTGGCGCAGCGTGCTCAAGGTGAGCTCCTTGCGCATGCTCTCGCGGTACTGCTTGTAGTCCACTCCCTGGGCGGCCAGCGCGGTCGGCAATTGGTCGAACGGGATCTTGTTGCGCTGTGCGATCTCCTGAAGCGCTCCGTTCAGCTGTTCATCGGAAATGGTCAGGCCGACATGCTTGGCCCGCTGAGCCTGGATCTCCTGAAGGATCAGGCGCTCGAGCACCTGTTGTTTGAGAACGCTCTCGGGGGGAAGCTCGACTTTCTGTTCCTGGAGGCGCTTGGTGACCGCCTGCATCTGGTCGTCGAGCTCGCTCTTCAGGACGATGCCGTCGTTGACGATGGCCGCAATGCGGTCCAGCAATTCACCGTGTACGCCGATGTCGCGCGTCTGGGCGTCGGCCCGCGGTACGGCGAGCAACGCCGCCAACACGAGTCCGCATAGAATCGAAAGGTATCGCATAAATCTCCGATGGGGTCGCCGCCATTGCCCACTATGGGGAGTCGGCGGTGGGGTCGCGAACCGAGTAGCCGCTGATCTCCCTTTGCAGGAACGCGTCTGACCGCTTTCCGACCGAACTCAGGCCCGTCAGTTCCAATTGTAATGCAATCGAGGTGTCGAGTCCCCCGGTCCGGTTGGTCAAGTAGCGCCGTTGCAACACCTGGATGCGCCAGCAGCAGCTCTTGTACTCGAAACCGGCCAGCTGCTCGATGACCTGGCGGTCTTGAAGGGAGTACACATAGCGCCCGACCGTGTTCCAGTGGCTGGCGATGGGCCAGGCAAAGGAAACGTCGTATTGCTTCAGAATGTCCTCCTGGAAGCGGTACCCGATGTTCACCACCTTGTTCGGATCAGGGCGGTACTGCAGCAGAACCTCGGATTTGTCGGTCTGCGAGGTATAGGGATTCCACTGGTAATCGAGGTTCAGGCTCCAGTTCTTGTACGCCGTCACCGAGACCTCCCCGATGATGTCCGAGGCTCGATAGGGCTCGGAGACCTGCCCCGGTACCGTGGCGAGGGTCTGGCCGGGCAGGGTGGGCAGATTCTGTCCCGGCAGAATGACCTGGCTCGGCTGCCCGGGAATGGTAAGAAGCGTTTGGCCCGGGAGCGTCTGGGTGATCTCATCCGGCAGGAACACCCGGGGCAGCGAGAAGTAGCGGATCTGGCCGAGCGTCGCCGACAGGTACTGGGCGCCCGTGGATTCGCTGAAAAGGCGCGTGGTGAGCCCCATGGCCAGCTGATTGGCATCGCCGATGCGGTCGTCGCCTACGTACCGGTTGGTGCGGAACAGCTCGACGAGATTCAGGTCCGGCAGTCCCGTGTCGAAGATCGGCAGCTCGTTCTGGTTGCGGTAGGGAACGTAGCTGTACATGAGGCGCGGCTCGAGCGTTTCGGTGCGTTGTCCCTGCGAGCCGGAGTCGCGCTCGAAGATCAGACCGGTGTCCACGCTCGCATAGGGAAGGGTGCGGGAGGGCGTGCTCGGATCGCCGACGGCCGCATTCTGGAGGTCGTACTGGGTAAAGTGATAGCCGACCACGGGCTCGAAGAAATAGCCCGCGCTCCGCGCCGACCAGCGCAGCTCCGGCGAGATGTCCGCGCGGACGCCCGTGGGACCGACTTCGCGGAGGAAATTCGTGACCTCGCTCGATAAGGCGAATTCGAGCTGCCCGACGATCGGAAGCAGGCCATAGGCCTCGACCCGCGGCACGCGCGAATAGGGGCGGTCGCCCGCATCGATGCTGGTGTCGATGGTCTGGAAATTTTGCGCCTGCGCCCGGATCCGCCAGATGTCGTCGTAGTACAGGAGCTCGGCGCGCCGTTCGAGGAAGGTGACGCTGGTCTGATCCGAGCCGACCGCAAAATCGCTGAAATAGTTGCTGTCGCTGACGCTCGCGATGTCGGTATCGAAGCGCAGGCCCGGTGCGATGTTGGTCACATCGGTGATGTGCACGAAGGCACGGTCGCTGTGCTCGATTGCGTCGTCAGGCAGGAAATTCTCCTCGAACTGGCCGTGCGAGTCCGCGGTCAGGAAGCGAAATTCACCGCCGAGCTGCACCCCGCGGCGGGACAAGAGGCCCGGAGTCAGGGTCGCGTCGTAGTTCGGCGCCAGGTCGAAGTAATACGGCACGTCCAATTGGTAGCCGTTGCTCCCCGAGTGCCCGAAGTTCGGGAACAAGAGCCCGCTCTGCCGTGCGTCGCCCAAGGGAAAGGCCATGTAGGGCGTGTAGAAAATCGGCACGTCCTTGAAGCGCATGACGACATGATGCGCGACGCCTTGCTGGGCGTCGGTATCGAGCTTGAGCGAGGAGGCCTGCAGCATCCAGTCCTGATTGCCGGCCGGGCAGCTCGTGTAGCGAACCTTCGCGAGCCTCACCGTGCCGTCCGGATGGACCTCCATCTCTCTGGCGAAGCCGCGGCCGTTGCGATCAAAGATATGAAAGTTGGCTTCGTCGAAATTCGCTCCGCCCAGCGCGTCGTAGGCGCCCGATTCGCTGGTGACGCCGAGCCGCGGGTCCTCGAAGTCCACGGATCCGTTGACGGTGACCTTGCCGGTCTTCTGGTCGTAGGTGACGCGGTCGGCGGAGATGGTGCGCAGGTCCTGACGGACCTTCACGTGGCCGGTCAGTATCGCAAATCCATTGGCCTCATCGTACGAGGCGCCATCGCTGTCGAGCCGGATGCGATGGTCGTCGTTGACGAGTGCCGCTTCGGCGGCCGCATGCTTGCGCTTGGGCGGCGCCGGGCACATGTCAGCTGCCCGAGCCGGCGCCGTCGCGAGGAGCGAACACGCGGCGGCCAAAGCGGCCAGCGGCGCGGCTCGATGAGAAGCTATGGGCAAAGTTCGTTCGCCTTAGTCGGTATACTTGCGACGTTGCGTTTTGCGGTGGTCCGAATGGTCTAGCATGGGTGTAACGGATGCAAGCGATTCCCGTTTGGGCGTGCTCACCCGCTGGGTGACGGAAGATCTCGGATTCGCGGGCAGCCGGATCGAGCCGGCTTCCGCCGACGCCAGCTTTCGCCGCTATTTCCGGGTCACGCGCGGATCGGATTCGTATATCGTCATGGACGCGCCGCCCGACAAGGAGACGCTGGTACCGTTCGTCGGCGTCGCGCGGTCTCTCTTGGGGCTGGGGCTGAACGTTCCCGTAGTTCTGGCGCGCGACGAGCGGCAGGGCCTGCTGTTGCTGTCCGATCTCGGCACGCGCCAGTACCTGGACCAGCTCATCGAAGGCCGCGACATCGATCGCCTCTACGGGGACGCGCTGGATGCGCTGGTCAGGATGCAGACCCGCGGCGCGGAGGCGGCGCGCGGCTTGCCGGCGTACGACCGCACCCTGCTTCATCGCGAAATGGAGCTGATGCCGGAGTGGTTTCTGGGGCGCCACCTCGGGGCACCCGCGAGCCCGGTCGAGCGCGAGATGCTGGACCGGCTGTTCGAGATTCTGTCGCGAAGCGCGCTCGCACAACCGGCAACGTTCGTACATCGCGACTACCACTCGCGTAATCTCCTGGTGACCGAGGAGAGGAATCCCGGCGTCCTGGATTTTCAGGATGCGGTGCGCGGGGCGGTGACCTACGATGCGGTATCGCTCCTCAAGGATTGCTACATTTCCTGGCCGATTGCGCGGGTACATGGGTGGCTCTGCCGTTACCGGCGGGCACTGCTCGATGCCGGCTTCGGGCTCGATGCCGGGGAGGGCGAATTCATCCGCTGGTTCGATCTCATGGGGCTGCAGCGTCACATCAAGGTGCTCGGCATTTTCGCGAGACTCTTCTATCGCGACGGCAAGTCCGCATATCTCAAGGATTTGCCGCGCGTGCTCGCGTACACGCGCGAGACTGCGGCGCTCTATCCCGAAACGGCGGAGTTCGCCGGCTACCTCGCCGTTCACGTCGAGGACAGGTTTGCGGCTGCCCAGGCGCGCGCGAGGGGTCCTTGAACGAAGGAGCGGCGAGCTCCGGGGCGCCGGCGATGAGTCCGCGCGTCGCAATGATCCTCGCGGCCGGACGCGGCGAGCGTATGCGCCCCTTGACCGACCGGATGCCGAAACCCCTGTTGCCGGTGCGCGGCAAGCCGTTGATCGAGCATCACCTCGAGCGGCTGGCTGAAGCGGGCATCGAGCGCATCGTGATCAATCTCGCCTGGCTCGGCAACATGATCCGCGACGCCTTGGGAAACGGCTCGCGCTTCGGAGTCCGGATCGACTACAGCGAGGAGGCGCCGCGGGCGCTGGAGACGGGGGGAGGGATCTTCCGGGCGCTCCCGTTGCTCGGAGAGAGCGCGTTCCTGGTCGTGAACGGCGATGTGTTCAGCGACTACCCGTTTGCGCAGGCGAGGCTGCCGGCCGAGCGCGACGCGCACCTGGTACTCGTGCCCAATCCGCCCCAGCATCCCGCCGGGGATTTCGGATTGGAGCGAGGTCTCGCGCTGCCGGATGGTCCGGTACGCCATACCTTCTCCGGCATCGCGGCCTATCGCCGCGAGTTCTTCGCCGGCTGCACCGGCGGGGCGTTTCCGCTCAAGCCTCTGCTGATCCGCGCCATGGGGGCGGGCCGCTGTTCCGCCGAGCTCTATCGGGGCTCGTGGGAAGATGTCGGCACCAAGGAGCGGCTGGAGGCGCTGAACGGGCCGCCCGCTGGTTCGCCTGTCACGGGATGAGAGGTACACTCCGCGGACAGCGGAACCGGACAGGCCGGGCGCGATGCAATTCATCCAAGGCGATCGAGACCTTCGACAGGGGTAAGCGATGAGAAAGATTCCTCCGGGAGTAGGGCCGCGATGTCCGCAGGTCGTGGTTCTCTTTGGCGCAACGGGTGACCTCGCGCACCGCAAGCTGTTGCCCGGTTTGTTCCGATTGAGCGGCATCGGATTCATTCCCGGCTGCCGTATCGTCGGGGTCTCGCTCGAGGACATGGACGCGGAGGCGTTCCGCAAAGTCGCGCGCAGCGCACTCGACGAGTTCTCCACCCGCAAGGTTGTGGACGGCGACTGGAAGCAATTTTCGGAGTGCCTCGATTACGTGCCGTTGAAGGCCGGCGCCCCGGCGCTTCGGGCCGCCGTGGAGAAAGCCGAGAAGTCGATCCAAGGAGAGAGCCGCCGTCTGCACTACTTGAGCGTCCCGCCGAGCGCGGCGCTGTCCGCGGTTCGGATGCTGTCGGAGGCCGGCCTCGTGGAGGATTCGCGCATCGTCATGGAGAAGCCCTTCGGCACGGACCTGAAGAGCGCGGTGGCGCTGAACGCGAAACTGCACGAGGTATTCGACGAAGAGCAGATCTTCCGCATCGATCATTTCCTGGGCAAGGAGGCCGCGCAGAACATTCTGGCGTTTCGCTTTGCCAACGGGCTCTTCGAGCCGATCTGGAACCGCAATTTCATCGATCACGTGCAGATCGACGTACCGGAGACTCTCGGTTTGGGCAAGCGCGCCTCGTTCTACGAGGCCACGGGCGCGTACCGCGACATGGTCGTGACCCATCTGTTCCAGATTCTCGCGTTCACCGCCATGGAGGCCCCGACTTCGCTCGAGCCCGCTCCCATCAGCGAGGAGAAGAACAAGGTGTTTCGCAGCCTGGTCCCGATTCAGCCCGCGGACGTGGTGCGCGGACAATATCAGGGCTACCGCCTGGAGGAAGGCATCGACCGGGAGTCCGATACCGAGACGTTCATCGCGCTCAAATGCACCATCGACAACTGGCGCTGGGCCGGCGTGCCGTTCTTCCTGCGTACCGGCAAGCGCCTTGCCGAGGGACAGAGAATCATCTCGATCGCCTTCCGAGAGCCGCCGCGCAGCATGTTCCCCGCGGATTCCGGCATCGGAACGCAGGGGCCCGACCATCTGACGTTCGACCTTGCCGACGCGTCGAAGATGTCGCTGTCGTTCTATGGCAAGCGTCCGGGACCCGGCATGCGGCTGGACAAACTCAGCATGCAGTTCGCGATGCGCGACACGGGCTTCGTCGGCGACGTGCTCGAGGCCTATGAGCGGCTGATTCTCGATGCCATGCGCGGCGATCGCACGCTCTTCAATACGGCCGAGGGCATCGAGCGGCTGTGGGAAGTCTCGGCCCCGCTGCAAGAAGCCCCGCCTCCGGTGAGGCTCTATGCCCCCGGCTCATGGGGTCCCAATGCCGTTCATCAGCTCATCGCACCTCGCGCGTGGCGGCTGCCGTTCGAACGCGCCTGGCGTTACTCCAACGGAGAAACTACCGGAGAAACCACCGGAGAAACGACCGGCGATACCAAAGGATGACGCGCTGAAAGTCCGGGTCAGGCGGCCGGGTCGCGACGGCGTTGCCGCGCTTCGGCTTCGAGCCGTTCGTCCTCGATCTGCAGAAGCACGGCGTCGACGTCCGGGGTCGACTCGTCGCGATCGACGCGGCCGGTGAGCGCCGAATCCGGGCTCAGGTCGCCGGACTCGTAAAGCCCCCAGATTTCGCGCGCGTACCCGGTCTCGAGCAGTTCGGCAGAGACGCGTCCGAATGCCTCGCGCATGTTGTTGACGTCGCGTTCCAGCATGGCGAACGAGTTGTTGTTGCTCGCGGCGTGTACCGCCTGCGGCAGATCGATGATGACCGGCCCGTTGCCGCCCAGCAGCACGTTGAACTCCGACAAATCGCCGTGGATCAGTCCCGCGGACAGCATGCGCACGATCTGCCTCATCATGAAGCCGTGCCATTCCAGCGCCTGCGCGGCGGTGAAAGACACGTCGTTGAGACGCGGAGCAGGGTCGCCCGCGGCGTCGAGCACGAGCTCCATGAGCAGTACGCCTTCATGAACGAGGTAGGGGACAGGGACTCGCACGCCCGCGTTGGCCAGCCGGTAAAGGGCCTCCACCTCGGCGTTCTTCCACTCGGCCTCCTGCACCCGCCGGCCGTGGCTCCCCCGCTTGCCGAGAGCCCGGGCGTCGCGGCTGTTGCGCGTCTTGCGGCCCTCCTGATATCGGGCCAGCTGGCGAAAACCTCGTTGCTCCGCCTCCTTGTATACCTTGGCGCAGCGTAATTGCCCGCCGCAGGAAACGATGTATACCGACGCCTCCTTTCCGCTCTTCAGCTTACGGACCACGGTGTCGACCATGCCGTCATCCACCAGAGGCTGCAAACCCTTCGGTATTTTCATGCCGTTCGCATCATCGACGCTCCCTTTGGGACAGCCGGCGAGTGTAAAGAGATTCCGTGCGGCTTGCGCGGGAGTCGGACGGCCTGTCGCCCGTCGGCGCTTGCCGACACAAAGGGCCGCGTCTTTTCCCTGAGCGGCCCGGCAGGGTGGGTTAAACTCGAGCGTTGCGGGCGGGTACATACAGCAGTGTATTTGAATTCCATCGGAACCGCGCTGCCGAATCGGCGCTACACGAAAAGCGAATGCTGGCAGGCATTCAGCGAATCCCAGTGGTTCGGGCGATTGGACTCGCGGGCGCACGCCGTGGCGAAAGCCGTCCTTGGCCGCGACAACGGCATCGAGGAGCGCTGGCTCGCGGTCGATTCCCTCGACGAGGTCTTCGCGATCGACCCCGATACCCTGCAGCGACGATTCGAATTCCACGCACCCGCGCTCGCGACCGAGGCCGGCCGCACGGCCCTCGAACGCGCATCGCTCGATCCGGGGGCGATCGACGCCGTCGTCGTGACCACTTGCACCGGCTACATGTGCCCGGGTTTGAGCGGACATGTCGTCGAGCGGCTGGGACTCAAGCCGGATGTGCTGTGCTTCGATTTGGTGGGCCAGGGGTGTGCGGGCGCGCTGCCCAATTGGCAGCTCGCCGACGCGATGATCGCGGGAACGCAGCGCGAGCACGTGCTCTCGATCTGCGTCGAGGTTTGCAGCGCGGCGATGTACCTCGACAATGAGCCGGGCGTTCTCATCAGTGCCTGTCTCTTCGGCGATGGCGCGGGGGCGGCGGTGCTGTCCCGGACTCGACCGCCCGGGCGCCGCAGCGTGCGATGGCGCGACACCGTCTCGCTGATCAATCCCGCGGCCCGGGAGTCGTTGCGGTTCGAGCACCGCGCGGGAATGCTCCGCAACATCCTGACGCGCGCCGTGCCACGGCTCGCCGCCGATCACGCCCGGGAGGTCCTCGCGGCGGCGCTCGGGCGCACAGGCCTCGATCAGGGCGACATTGCCAATTGGATCATGCACGCCGGCGGACGGGACGTACTGAGCGCGCTCGAGGAACGCCTGTCTCTTGCGCCGCACGCGCTGCGCTTCAGCCGCGATGCCCTTCGGCGATTCGGCAATTTGAGCAGCGCTTTTGTCTACTTCGTGCTCGATGCAGCGCTTCGCGAAGAGGCCGCCGGAGGCTGGTGGTGGATGTCGTCATTCGGAGCGGGCTTCACGTGCCATGGCGCACTGCTGTTCGTCGAGTAATGCGCCATGGCGGCTTCCCCTCGGCTGGTGGTCCCGGAACTTCTCGACGAGCTCGCTCCCGATGATCCTCGGGCGGAGCGCTCCCGCCGCGATTTGCAGAGGATCCATAAGGTCCTGGGCTCTGCCTCCATCCTTCGGAATCTCATCGCGAAGCTGCAGCTGGCTGCCGTGCCGCGCCGAATGATCGAGCTGGGCGCGGGCGATGGAACGCTGATGCTGGCCGTCGCGCGTTCGCTCGAGCCCCGTTGGAGCGGAGTCGAGCTGACGCTGCTCGACCGCGTGGACCTGCTGACGGACGGCACGCGCGACGCTTATCGCCGGCTGGGCTGGGATGTGCGCTCGCTGCGCATGGATGTCGTGAACTGGGCGCTGCTCGACGGGGAGGCGCCGTACGATCTTTGTCTCGCCTCGCTCTTTCTCCATCATTTCGACGGACCGCAGCTCCAGTTGTTGATGAAGGGAATTGCGCGCCGCGCGGACGCCTTCGTGGCGAGCGAACCGCGGCGCGATGCGCTTGGCCGCGTAGCGGCCCGCAGCGTCCGACTGATCGGTGCCAATGCGGTGACTCGCGGCGACGCGATGAAGAGCGTGGGCGCGGGTTTTCGGGACAACGAACTCGGAGCGGCTTGGGGGAATTCGCGCGCGGATTGGCGGGTCGAGGAGTTCAGGGTGCTCCCGTTCAGTCAGTGCTTCGCGGCGGTGCGCCGATGCCGCACATCGGCGGGAATGTCTCGTGCGTAGCATCGCCGATGCGCTGGTCGTCGGGGGCGGCCCGGCGGGCTGTGCCGCCGCGATCCTGCTGGCCCGGGCGGGCTGGCGCGTGATCTTGGCGGAGCAAAGCGCCTATCCCCGCCAAAAGGTCTGTGGCGAGTGCATCACCGCGGGAAGCCTGGAGCTGTTCGATTCGCTCGGCGTCGGGGAGGCGTTTCGGGCCATGGCCGGACCGGAGCTTTCCCGGGTGGGCTGGATGAGCAGCGATCCGCTCCTCGCCGCGGATTTTCCGGCGTGCTCCGCCGGAGCTTATCCCTACGGCCGGGCGGTAGGCCGAGATCGCCTCGATGCGCTGCTGCTCGACCGCGCGCGGGCGACCGGTGTCGAGGTGCTGCAGCCGGCGAAAGTCCGCGGTGTGCGCGGAGGCCCGGGAGACTTCACAGCCGACATCGAGATGCGCCCGCGGGGCGGATCCCCTGCGGGCCGCGCCCCGAAGCGGCATCGGACGCTCTTTGCGCGAGTAGTCATCGATGCGCACGGCTCCTGGGAAAGCGCGCCATTCGCGGCGATCACCGCGGGCGGCTTCCCCAAGCGGTCGTCGGATTTGTTCGCCTTCAAGGCGAGCTTCGAGGATTCGCGCCTTTCCCCCGGGATTCTGCCCGTCATTGCGCTGCGCGGCGGCTACGGCGGCATGGTGGTCGCCGAGGGGGGCCGGACGACCGTCGCCTGCTGCATTCGCCGCGACCGGCTGCGTGATTGCCGCGAGTCGATGCCGGGTGCGTCGGCCGGCGACGCTGTGGCTGCGTTCTTGCATCGCTCGTGCGCCGGCGTGCGCGATGCGCTCGGGGACGCACGTCAGCTCGGCCCGTGGCTCAGCGTCGGTCCCATCCGCCCCGGGATACGTCCACGGGGCGATCCGCAGGTCTTCAGAGTCGGCAATGCGGCCGGCGAGAGTCACCCGCTGATCGGCGAGGGCATCGGGATGGCGCTCGAGTCCGCACACCTTCTTGCCGCGCTTCTCTCGGATCACCGGGCCGCTGCGTTCGACGCGTCGCGCACGCGGCGGGTGAACGATCGTTATGCCGGGGCGTGGCGTGCAGCCTTTGCGCCGAGAGTTCGATTTGCCGCCGCCGCCGCCCGAGCGGCCATGCAGCCGGGACTTACCTCGTTGTCGCAGGTGCTGCTTCGGCGTTGGCCTGCCTTGTTGACTCGAGCGGCCCGCTGGGCCGGAAAGACCAGACCCTCCATCGTCGGAAGCGAGGAAAAAACGCGCCATGAGCACGCTTGAAACTCTCCAGGATATCCTGGTCCGCGACTACGGCCTGCCGCGCGATCGTCTCTCCCCCGACGCCGCGCTGGATACGCTCGGTATGGATTCGCTCAGTCTTCTCGAATTGATGTTCAAGATCGAGGACGGATTCCACGTCAAGATTCCCGGCGATCCGCCCTCGGATTTGCGGACCGTCGAGGACGTTGTCGAGTACATCGACCGGCTGATCGCCGATCGCCCGGCGACGGCGCCTGGCGGCCTCGCGGCCGGCGAGGTCAAGATGTGACGCTGCGGCGCGTGGCGGTGACCGGCCTCGGGGTCGCCTCGCCCATCGGCAGTTCCATCGAGGAAGTGGCACGAAGCCTGGCCGAGGGCCGATCGGGCGTGTGCAGGCTGCCCTCGCCGCTGTGCGATGGACTGCGATCCCCGATCGGCGCCCCCGCGGTCTTCGACGGAACGGTAAACTTCGATCCGGCGCGCATTCGGCAGCTCGATCGGGTCACGCAGCTCGCCCTGGCCGCCGCGGGCCAAGCCCTTGCCGATGCCCGTCTCGACCTGTCCGCCGAGCAGCGAGAACGGTGCGGGACTTTCGTCGGCACGGGCATGGGCGGGGCGCAGACCACCGATGCGGGATACCGAACGATCTATGCCGACGCGTCGGACCGCGTGAATCCCTACACGGTGCTTGCCTCCATGACGAGCGCCCCGGCCTCCTGGATCTCCATCGAGCACGGCCTTCTGGGACCGAGCCTCACGTTCTCGACGGCGTGTTCTTCCTCCTCGGTCGCGATCGGCGAGGCCGCCCGAAGGATTCAGTCCGGAGACCTCGACGTGATGATCGCCGGCGGGGCGGAAGCACCGCTGACTTTCGGTGTATTGCGCGCCTGGGAGGCGATGCGCACGCTGGCAACCGAGGACGCCGACAATCCGAGCGCGTCCTGCCGCCCTTTCTCCCTGAACCGCAGCGGCCTGGTACTCGGCGAAGGCGCGGCGTTCGTCGTGCTCGAGGAGTGGCAGCACGCGCTGGAGCGGGGCGCGCCGATCTGCGCGGAACTATCCGGCTATGGGCTGACCAGCGACGCCACCCACATCACCCGTCCGTCGATCCAGGGCCAGGCGAGAGCGATGCAGGCCGCGCTGGCTTCCGCAGGGCTCTCGCCGGGGAAGATCGACTACATCAATGCGCACGGTTCGGCGACGCCACAGAACGACGCCGCCGAGACCCAGGCGATAAAACAGGTGTTCGGCGAGCGGGCGTATTCCATCCCCGTGAGCTCCACCAAATCCATCCATGGTCATTTGCTGGGCGCCGCCGGCGCTCTGGAATTCGTCATTGCGGTGATCTGCCTGGAACGGCGCATGGTGCCGCCCACCATGCATCTCGACATCCCGGATCCCGCCTGCGATCTGGATTACGTTGCGGGCGCCGCGCGCCACGACGTGGACTTGAGGGCGGTCATGTCCAACTCCTTTGCCTTCGGCGGCACGAATGCGGTGCTGATCGCCGTGTCGCCGGACCGGGAGAACAGCCGGATCGGGTAGGATGCGGATTCGCGGGCGACCGGCGCCGAATAGTGCGTTGTCGGTCACATTAGAGTGTCGGGGTCCGGCGGCGTAGGGGAATACCCTGCCGAAAATGCGCGCTGATACCGGCCCTCGTACGGGGTTCGCCCCTAGACTTCCTCGAGGCAATCCCAAGCCGGGATGCGGGAGTTCGAAGATAATCTCATGCGGGCTGGCTTTCCAAAATGATCGCTTACCGGTCGCTCGGCGGCGCAGACGCGTCCACCCTGAAGGAGTACGCGATGGAACTCGAGCAAGTGCTCGAGCACATCGCCGAAGCGGTGATCGTCAAGGATCTGAACGCGGTCGTCATGTATTGGAACCGCGAAGCGGCTTCGCTCTATGGATTCTCGGCGGCGGAGGCCGTGGGGAAGCCGCTTCGCGAGCTGCACGCCGCGGAGCTGTCCGATGCGGACTACGCCAAGCTCCTGGAGCGCGTCCGCGCCGGAGCTCAGACGTTCGGGCACTGCTGAACGTCGCAAGAAAAACGGAGAGATCGTACGAGTTGCGATCAAGACGACGCCGCTTTTCGGCGCGAAGCGCAACCTGATCGGAGAGATTACGGTTGCGCGCGACGTGACCGACCTGCATCGCCAGGAAGAGGCGTTGCGCGCGGCGCAGGTCACCTTGCAGGAACGGCTGGTGGCGCTCCGCGACGCCAACCGGAGCTTGGCGCGCGAGATCTCCGCGCGCAAGAAGAGCGATCTCGCCATTCGCAGCAACAATCGGGCGCTGCTGGCCACGGTCCAGCAGCTGGAATCCTTTCATCGCGACGGCGAGGTGCTGTCGCGCATGGCCGAGCTGCTGCAGTCCTGCGCGCACCGGGCCGAGGCGTACGAGATCGTGCGCGAGACCGGACTGCAGCTGTTTCCGCAATCCTCGGGATCGCTCTTCGTCTATCGGGAATCGCGCGACGTGCTGGAACACGTCGCACGCTGGGGCGACGGACCGGCGTTCGAGAAGACGCTCGCGCCCGAGGAATGCTGGGCGCTGCGTTTGGGAAGCTCGCATTTCGCGCCTTCGAACGGCTCCGTTCGCTGCCGGCATGCCCACGAGGAGAACCGTGGGTACGCGTGCGTTCCTTTCCACGGCCAGGGCCAGATCCTCGGCCTGTTCCACATCGCCGTGGAGATAGATCCGCACACGAGGCGCCCGGCGCGCGAGACCGAGCAGCGTCTTCAGGCGATGACCGACCGGGTCGGTCCCGCGCTCTCGAACTTGAGGCTCCGCGACGCCATGCGGGAAATGGCGCTGCGGGACGGCTTGACGGGCCTGTACAACCGACGCTATCTCGAGGACGCCCTCAACCGCGAGATTCATCGCGCGGAGCGAAGCGGGAACCCGCTGGCGGTGATCATGATCGACATCGACAACTTCAAGCAGTTCAATGACCGGCATGGACATGACGCCGGAGATTTCGTGCTCAGCGCGCTCGCGCGCGCCATCGGCCGCCATATCCGCCCCTCGGACCTTGCGTGCCGGTACGGTGGAGAGGAGTTCGCCGTGGTACTGCCCGAGGCCGGTGTGGAAGTCGCCTGCGAGCGTGCGGAGGAGATGAGGCTCGCGATCCGCAACACCAACCTCACGCATCTCGGCCAGACTCTGGCGGCGCCTTCCGCCTCGTTCGGCATCGCGCTCTACCCGGGGCATGGCACCAATGCACCCGAGTTGCTGAAGGCGGCGGATCGCGCGCTCTATCGCGCCAAGCGTGAAGGGCGCGACCGCGTGAACGCCGAGGACCGCCGGCACCCCGACGACGCTGACGCACAGCAGGCGTAAGGCTCGCGGGCGGCCGGGCGGCCGGGGGCAGGTTGGCCGGGCGGCCTGGCGGGGTGGGCGTAGGGCTGGCCGGCGGCTGGGTGCGGTACAATGAGGGATGGCTGACTTCAAGGGCATCCCCATCGCGGAGGCACCTCACGCGCCCCGAAGCGGGGAAAAATACCTTACACCGCAAGGATTTACGGCCATCAAGGACGGCATCAAGCCGGGCGCCGCAAGCGGCGCGCCCGGTGCACGCAAACCCGTCTGGCTGCGCGCCCCGATGCCTTCCGGTGCCGCCTTCGGGGCGGTGAAGCAGATCGTCCGCGAGCACCGCCTGAGCACCGTTTGCGAGGAGGCGAAGTGCCCCAACATCGGCGAATGCTGGAACGCCGGCACCGCCACCATCATGCTCATGGGCGCCGTATGCACGCGGGCCTGCCGGTTCTGCGCGGTGGACACCGGCAATCCGCGCGGGTGGCTCGATCCCGAGGAGCCGGAGAACGTCGCACGTTCGGTCGAACTGATGCGGCTCAAGTACGTGGTGCTCACGTCGGTCGATCGGGATGATTTACCGGACGGCGGCGCGGCCCACTACGCGGCCGCGGTACGGGCCATCAAGGCGCGCAACCCGGGCACTGCGGTCGAGGCGCTCACGCCGGATTTCGCCGGCGTCCTCGACCACGTGCGGACGGTCGTGGACTCGGGATTGGAGGTCTTCGCCCAGAACGTGGAGACGGTCGAGCGCCTGACTCATCCGGTGCGCGATCCGCGCGCCGGCTATTCGCAGAGCATCGACGTGCTGGCCGGCGCCAAGGCCCATCGGCCGGAGATACTCACCAAGACCAGCCTGATGCTGGGGCTCGGGGAGACCGACGCGGAGATCCGCCGGACCATGACGGATTTGCGCGCCGCCGCCGTGGATATTCTCACGCTGGGACAATATCTGCGTCCGACCGCGAATCATCTCGACGTCGAACGATTCGTGACGCCGGAACAATTCGCGCAATACCGCGCGTGGGCGCTCGAGAGCGGATTTTTGGAGTGCGTGTCGGGACCGCTGGTCCGTTCGAGCTACCGCGCGGAGCAGGCGCTCGCACGCAACAATGCGGGCCTTCAGAATGGGCAGGCGCGCGCCGCCGCAGAGCACCGCCGATGAGCGAGGCGCCTTCGAGCGAAACGCCGCTGATCCGCCATCTCGGGCTTGCCCCCTACGAGCCCACCTGGCGCGCGATGCAGCGCTTCACCGACGAGCGGGACGCCTCGACGCGCGATGAGATCTGGTTCCTGGAGCACCCGCCGGTGTTCACGCTCGGACTGAACGCCGGCCGCGAGCATTTGAAGCGCACGGGCGACATTCCCGTGGTGCAGATCGACCGCGGTGGACAGGTGACCTACCACGGGCCCGGCCAGCTCGTGATCTACCCGCTGCTCGACCTGCGCCGAGGTTCGCTCGGCGTCCGCGATCTCGTCGTCGCCTTGGAAAACTCCGTGATCGACTACGCGGCCGAGCTCGGCATCGCGGCGCACGGCTCGCGCGCCGCGCCCGGTGTCTATGTCGGCGAGGCGAAACTCGCGAGCGTCGGCTTGCGCGTCCGCCGCGGGGCGAGCTACCACGGCATGGCGCTCAACGTGTCGCTGGATCCCGAGCCATTCGAGCGTATCGACGTGTGCGGCTATCCCGGGCTCGCGGTGACACGCCTCGCCGATTTGTGCGGGGTTCGTGAGGTGAGTGCCGCCGCAGAGGGGCTCACGCCGCACCTCATGCGGCGATTGGAATCAGGCATGACGGCGCGGGGCGTCCGCGCAACGGCCTCTCAGAGCGCCATCAGCACGAGCTTGCAGGCCGTCAGCTCCCGATAGATGGCGTCCAGCTGGTCGCGGCCGGTGGCGACGATGGTATAGGTGAGCGCCAGGAAATTGCCGTCGCCGCTGGTGCGCACCCGGATCCTCTCATCCGGCAGGGGCCCGGCATGACGCTCGATGATCTCGCGCGTCGCAGCGCGCAGGCCGCTGTCCTGGCGGCCCATGACCTTGATTGGAAACTCCGCGGGAAAATCCTCGGGTCTGGGCGTGCTCATAGGTCGGGCGCCGTCGCCAGCTCGCGGACGTAATCCAGGAAGGCCTTGTGCATCCGTCTGAACATCGGGCCCGGCTTGCCGTCCCCCACAGGGCTTCCATCGAGACGTGTCACGGGCAATATGCCGCGCGTGGAAAATGCCAGCCAGATCTCGCTCGCGGCACGCAGCTCGATTTCCGTGACTCGGGCGCTGCGGTTGACGATCCCCAGCCGATTCGCCAGCTCGCCGACCACATCGCGGGTGGTGCCGGGAAGAATCTGATGGCCGTTGGGCGGAGTACGAATCTCGCCCCGCGAGACGACGTGCACCGTGGTGGAAGATCCTTCGGTGAGCTCGCCGCGTTCCAGCATGATGGTCTCGAAGGCGCCGGCATCGGCGGCGAGTTTCTTGAGCAGCACGTTGGCGAGGAGCGCCGTGGACTTGATATCGCGGCGCGCCCACCGGGAGTCGGGCGCGGTGATGGCGGCGACGCCGTCCTCCAGCAGGGCGGGCGTGGGCGCTTCCAGGCGATTGGCATAGCCGAAGATCGTCGGCTCGAGCCCCTCGGGCCACGCGTGATTGCGGCCGAATTCCCCGCCGCGGGTGACCTGCAGATACAGATACTGATCGCCTCCGCCGTTGCGAGCCACGAGCTCGCGGCAGATCTCGCCCCATTCGGAATGCGTCTTCGGGGGCCGCAAGCGGATTGCCGAGAGGCTTCGATGGAAGCGATCGAGGTGCTCGCGGAGCCGGAACGGCCGCGCGCTGTAGACGGGAATGACTTCATAGACTGCGTCGCCGAACAGGAAGGCGCGATCCAGGGGCGACACCCGCGCATCCGCAAGCGCGACGTACTCGCCGTTCAAATAGCAGACGGGCAGCGGCATGCCGGCAGCTTACGCGAACCACAGGCGAATTGTGTCGATCAGCCGCCGCCACCAGCCGCCTTGCGCGACGGCGGCGAGCGGATGAACCGGAACCGTCGCCAGGGTCTGGGATCCGGCGGCCACGTGGAGCACCCCGATGTCGGCGTTACGCGACAGCGGCGCGATCAGCCTGGGCTGCAGGTCGACCGAGGTCTTGATGTCGTTCGACCCGCTGCGCGGCAAGGTGACGTAGACATCCTCGTTCACGCCGACGTCGACCGGCGTCGAGGCGGCCTTCCAGACCGGCGCTGAGGCCAGCTTTGCGCCGCCCTTGGCCACGAGCTTGGTGTCGTAAAAGGTGAAAGCGTAGTTGATGAGCGCTCCGCTCGCGTCCTCACGGCCTTTGAAGCTCTTCGCGCCGAGCACCACCGACACGACGCGCATTCCGTCGCGCAGCGCCGAGGTCACGAGACAGAAGCCCGCCGAATCGGTGTGTCCGGTCTTCAGTCCGTCGATGCTCGAATCGCGGCCGAGCAGGCCGTTGCGGTTCTGCTGCTTGATGCCGTTGTACTCGAACTCGCGCACCGAGAAGTACTTGTAGTACTGCGGAAAGTCGCGGATCAAGGCGATGGCGAGCAGCGACATGTCGTGAGCGGTCGTGAAGTGATTGGGCGAGGGGAGGCCCGAGCTGTTCTCGAAATGCGTCCCCGCCATGCCGAGACGCTTGGCGGTCGCGTTCATGATCTGCGCGAAGGTGTCCTCGGTGCCGGCGATGCGCTCCGCGAGGGCGATGGTGGCATCGTTCCCCGACTGCACCACCATCCCCAGGACCAGGAACTCCACGGACACCGGCTTGCCGAGCTCGATGAAGGTACGCGAGCCCTCGGAGCGCCAGGCATGCTCGCTGACGACCACTTGGTCCTGGAGCTTGAGCTTACCGGCGGCGAGCTCCTGAAACACGATATACGCCGTCATCAATTTCGTGAGGCTGGCGGGCTCCATGCGTGCGTCGGCATCGAGAGCCGCCAGGGTCTTGTCCGTGTGGTAATCCACGACGATGTAGGAACGCGCGTCCACCGTCGGCGGGGTAGGGATCGGAATGTCGGCTCCGAGGGAGAGCGGCGAGAATACGGCCAGCACCAGCAGAGCACAGAAGGAGCGAACAGCGAACGGGGCACGAAGCATGATGAACGGATACCTTGGAAGTGGTGGTTGAGTGAATGAAGCGGTCAAGCGGACCCGTGTGATCAGTCGAGCGCCAGATGCGCGTCGCGGACGCCGGCCCGGTCCAGCGCGGCGACGATCCGGTCGAAATTCGGCACGTCCGGCACGGGGCCGATACGAACACGATACATGCGCCGGCCCGCGATCACATCATCGCGCACGAAGACTTTCCCATAACCGCCGTCGCGAAGTTGCTGAGCCAGGCGTTCCGCGTTGGCGGGATCGGCGAACGCGCCCGCCTGGACGAACAGTGCGGCGACGGGAGCGGAGGTCACCGGGGCCGGCGCAATGGGGGGAGCACCGGGTGGCGCAGCGGCGGGAGTCGAGGCCGCCGGCGGCAGCGGAGAGACCCCGGAGACCCAAGGCGCCGCGCCTTGCGTCGAGGCCGTGACGACCGGCGGCGGTTGGACGGGCGGCGTGATCGGCGGCGCGGCCGACGGCGCGGCCGACGGCGCCGGCGGTATCGCGCCCGGGGGAGCCGCCGGCCCGATGGTGCGGACCTCGACCATGGCGGTGCCGTTTCGCAGCATGTCGAGCTTCGCGGCCGCGGTGTAGGACAGATCGATGATGCGGTTTCCGACGAAAGGTCCGCGGTCGTTGACGCGGACCACGATGCTGCGGCCGTTCTGCAGGTTCGTGACCCGCACGTAACAGGGCAGGGGCAACGTCTTGTGCGCGGCGGTCATGCCGTACATGTCGTAAGTCTCGCGGGTCGAGGTAAGTACCTTGTGAAAGCCCGGGCCATACCAGGAGGCGACGCCCCGCTCGACATAGTCCGCGCTCGAGGACAGGACATAGTAGCGCTTGCCGAAAACGTCGTAGAAGGGCGGGTTACCGTAGATCGAACGGGGCTCGTAGCGGGGGACCGCGTCGGGAATGGTCTCGCCTTGCGGCGGCGGAGGAACGGGCGGCGGCGGCGAGACCCCCGCGGCCGGCGGGGGAGGCGCGTGGCGCGTGCTGAAGCAGCCCCCGAGAACCACGGCAATCGCTGCGGCCAGCGAGATCGACCGTGCACGAGCGGCGTTCACGGCGGGGTGCCCGGCGGGGCGTCAGGGGGTGCGCCCGGCGGTGCGCCCGTCGTCGCCGTGTCGCCGGCTCGCGGCGTATCGGACATCAGCACCTGCTGCTTGACGGCCGCGGCAAGCTCGTACACCGCCATGGCATAGAGCGCACTGTGGTTGTAGCGCGTGATGACGAAGAAGTTGTTGTAGCCCACGCGCCAGTGAACGCCGTCCGACTCGTCGACCGCGATCAGAATTGCGGGGGCGTCTGGCGGCATAGAGCTGTCGAAGCTCACCCCCTTGGCCCTCAAGGACCCGACGGTTTCATCCAGTTCCAGCTTCCGGCCGTCCAGATCGGCCGCCTTGGCGGGGTCCACGGTGGCCTCCGCGAGCACCGGCTCGCCCTCGTTCCAGCCATGTTCGCGCAGATAATTCCCGACGCTCGAGCAGACGTCCGACCAGTTGCTCCACAGATCGATGCGGCCGTCGGAGTTCGCATCGACCGCGAAGCGGCGGTAATTCGAGGGCATGAATTGTGGGGCGCCCATGGCGCCCGCGTAGGACCCCTTGATGGTCAGAGGGTCCATGTCAAAATCGCGGGTGAGGAGCAGGAATTGCTCGAGCTCGTCGCGGAAGAACTTGGCGCGCGGAGGATAATCGAAGGCGAGCGTCGCGAGCGCGTCGAGCACCCGGTACGACCCGGTAAGCCGTCCGTAGTAGGTTTCGACACCCAGGATGGCGGCGATGTATTCCGGGGCGACGCCCGAGCGGACGCTGGCCCGATCCAGCTCCTGTCGATGCGCCAGCCAGAATTCGGTGCCTTCGCGGATCCGCCGGTCGTTCAAGAAGATCGCCCGATACTCGTACCACGGCTTGGCCTGCTCCGCGGGCCGCTCCATGGCCTGAAGGATGGCCGGCTGGCTCTGGGCAGCCTTCAACAGCTTGCGCAGCTTTCGCTTCTTGAAATCGTGCTGCTGCGCCATCTGCGAGATGAAGCCCTTCACGTCGGCGCGATGCGTGTCGAGTGCGACGGAGCGGGCGCTCGCGGCGAGCAAGGCCGCACTGAGAAGCAGGACGTTCGCAATCAGGGACGGGCGCACGCAGTCAGGATCCGATGAGCTTGCGGTGAGAATTGAGCGACATCAGTATCCCAAAACCCGCCAGCAGGGTGACCATGGAGGTGCCGCCGTAGCTGATCAGCGGCAGCGGAACGCCGACCACGGGCAGAATGCCGCTCACCATGCCGGAATTGACGAATACGTAGACGAAGAAGGAAAGCGCGATGGCGCCGCCGGTCAGCCGGGTGAACGTGTCCTGGCCCTGCATGGAGAGGTACAGAGCCCGCCCGATCACCACGCCGTACAGGGAGAGAATCAAGAGCTGTCCCAGAAGGCCGAACTCCTCGCCGATCACCGCGAAGATGAAGTCGGTCGAGCGCTCGGGCAGGAATTCGAGCTGTGCCTGACTGCCGTTCATGTAGCCCTTGCCGAACACGCCCCCGGAGCCGATGGCGATCTGCGACTGGATGATGTGATAGCCGGCCCCCAACGGATCCGTCTGGGGATTCAAGAAGGTGAGGATGCGCTGGCGCTGGTAATCGTGGATGACGTGCCAGGCGCCCCATGCCGCGCCGCCGAGCAGGGGGATCGAGATCAGAATGATGCGAAATTGCATGCCGGCGAGCAGCATGACGATGAGGCCGGACGCGCCGATCAGGAGCGCCGTGCCCAAGTCCGGCTGGACTACGACCATGGCGGTGGGGATCATGATCAGCAATCCCATGACGATCAGATCGAGGAACTTCGGCGGGAGCGGCCGCTCGTGCATGTACCAGGCGCACATCATGGGTACCGCGAGTTTCATGATCTCGGAGGGCTGGAATCGAATGAACCCGATATCGAGCCAGCGCTGTGCACCCTTGCCGATGTGTCCGGTCACTGCCACCACGACGAGGAGCAATATTCCGACGATGTAGGCGACGGGCGAGAACAGGCGCAGATATTGCGGAGTCGACAGCCGTGCGAGGGCGAGCAGAGCGGTCACCGCGATGGCGATATTGGCGAGGTGGTGCTCGACCATTTTGACGTTCTGACCCGAGGCGCTGTAAACGACCATGACGCCGATGCAGACGATCAGCGCCAGCACGCCGGTCAGCGGACCGTCCAGACCGAGAGCCCGCAGCGTACGGCCGCCGGCCGTCAGCGTGCGGCGCGTCCGAGAAGGAGAAAACTCGTCGAATATCATGAGGTGGCCTCCGGCATCGCCTGCTCGACCTCGATCAGCGCTCGTTGAGCCGGCCGAGCGCGCCGGCCAGGAACGGCCAGATCACCGCGCCGACCACCGGGGCGAACCACCGGCTGAAGCTCGTCACCGGATTGCCGGTGGCGCCGTCGATCCAAAACAAAATGAACTGGTACCCGGTGAGCAAGGCGAAGATGGTGAGAGATTGCGACAGGGGAGAAAAGACCCGCAGACGGAGCCGCAGATGCGTAGCCCAGGCCGCCATCAAGGTGAGCGCGAGGGCGTGCTGACCGAGCACGACGCCGTTGATCACGTCGAGTGCGAGCCCGGACACGAAGGCGAGCGTCAGGCCGCCGGCGCGGGGCGACTCGATCGACCAGAAAAAGACCACCAGCACCAACAGGTCCGGGCGGAACACATCGACTGCCGCCGGCAACGGGATGACCGCCAGCGCGAGCGCTCCGAGCGAGGACAGGGCCATGGGCACCCGGCGGATAGGATCGTCGCGCATCATGGCGTTCGGCCTCCCGGTGGGTTGGCGGTGGGCGGCTGAGCAGCGGGAGTCTTGACGGCCGGAGCCTTGGCGGCAGGAGCCTTGATCGGTTTGGCCGCGGGTGCGCCCGCCGGGGCATGGGTGGCGGCCTGCTGGGCTGCTGCCTGGGTTGCCGGCTGAGCTGACGCGGGAGTCGTCGCTGTCGGAGTCGTCGTGGGCAGCACGGCGCTCGGCTTGAGCCACACCAGCATCAACTCGCGCGACCGGTCCAGCGCCGCGGCCGGGCGAACGTCGATCTCGGCCAATGACTGGGCAGGGTCCCGCTTGACGGTCGTCACGGTGCCTACCGGGTAGCCCGCCGGGAATCCGCCGCCGAGGCCGGACGTTACCAGGAGATCGCCGACCACCACATCGGCGCTGGTCGGAAGGTAGGGCAGCTTCAACCGGGAGGTGTCACCGGTGCCCACCGCGATGGTACGCAGTCCGTTGCGGTTGATCTGGACGGGGATGGCGTGCGCAGGGTCGCTGACCAGGATGACTTCGCTGGTGAGTTCCTCCACCCGGGCCACCTGGCCGAACACGCCGCCGGCATCGAGCACGGCTTGCCCGACGAAAATGCCGTCGTGAGCGCCCTTGTCCACCAGCACGCGCTCCCGAAATGCGTCGAGGTCCACGTCCATGATGTCGGCTATGACGAACCGGGCCGCGACGTCGCTCGTGTTGGCTCGCAACGCCCGCAACCTCAGCGTTTCGGATTCGAGGGCCTCATAGCGCTGCAGCTTGAATTGCGCCAGGCGCAGATCCGCCTGGAGCCGGGCATTGTCATCGCGCAGCGCGTCGCGCGTGCTGACGCTTTCGCGGAACCAGTGCCATCCTGCAAAAGGACTCTCGACCGCGACCTCGACCGGATAGGCGACGATGGACAGCCAGCGGCGGATCTTGCCGAGGTGATCATAGCGCTTGTCGACGATGATCAGGCCGAGCGCCAGCAGCGAGTACAGCACGCAGCGAAGCAGCAGTCCGCTCGTGCGACCCGATGGATCGGAATTACGGAACGCGACCATGCGGGGGGAGCGGAGCCTGTGTGACGAACGATGCGCCTGCCGTGAAGACGCTCATCAGTCGGACGGGCTCCAAGTCGCTGACATTACTCCAGTCCGAAGATGCCGGGTCCGTGTTCCTCGGTGAGCTCGAGGATGCGGCCCCCGCCCCGGGCGACGCAGGTCAGGGGATCGTCCGCCACGACGACGGGCAATCCCGTCTCCTCCATGAGGAGCTTGTCGACGTCGCGGAGCAACGCCCCGCCGCCCGTCAGGACGATGCCGCGCTCGGCCACGTCGGCGCCGAGCTCGGGCGGGGTCTGCTCCAGGGCTTGTTTCACAGCCCCGACAATACCCTGCAAGGGTTCCTGCAAGGCCTCGAGGATCTCGTTCGAGTTGAGGGTGAAGCTGCGCGGCACGCCCTCGGAGAGGTTGCGGCCCTTGACCGAGATTTCCCGCACCTGCTGGCCCGGATAGGCGGACCCGATCTCGAGCTTGATGCGCTCGGCAGTGGCCTCGCCGATCAGGATTCCGTAATTGCGGCGTACGTAATTGGTGATCGCTTCGTCGAACTTGTCGCCGCCGATGCGCACGCTCGCGGCGTAAACGATGCCGTTCAGCGAGATGACCGCGACCTCGGAGGTACCGCCGCCGATGTCGAGGACCATGGAGCCCCGGGCTTCCTGGACCGGCAACCCTGCGCCGACCGCGGCCGCCATGGGCTCGGGCACGATGTCGACGCTGCGCGCACCGGCACCCTCGGCCGACTCCTTGATCGCCCGGCGCTCGACCTGAGTCGAGCCGAAGGGCACGCAGACCAGCACTCGGGGACTCGGACTCAAGAATCGGTTGCCATGCACCTTCTTGATGAAGTATTGCAGCATTTTTTCGGTGTAGGTGAAGTCGGCGATGACGCCGTCTTTCATAGGCCGCACCGCGGTGATGTGGCCCGGGGTCCTGCCGAGCATGTTCTTGGCTTCCACCCCTACCGCCACGATGATTTTACCCCCGCGGGTGGGCTCGTCCTGCACTGCGACGACCGACGGCTCGTTCAACACGATACCGCGCTCGCGCACGTAGATCAGCGTGTTCGCGGTTCCAAGATCGATTGAGAGGTCATTGGAGAAATAACCTCTAAGGCGTTTGAACATGGGGGATTTTTCGGGTGCAAAAAGGGGGTGAAAAAAGTTGCGCTAATGTAACAACCGATGGGACTTTCAGCAAGGCAACGTGTATCATCGGGGACGCCTTTTTTTGCGCACTCGCGCGCACTTTTGAAAACCTGATATGAGCCTGACCCGCCAAGACGTTCGAAAAAATCGCGCGCCTCGCGCGGCTGTCGATCACCGAGACAGAGATGCCGGTGTACGTCACCAGTCTTTCGAGCATCGTGGACTTCGTCGCCGATCTCTCGCGGGTGGAAACCGATCGCGTCGAGCCGATGGCTCATCCGCTCGAAGGTCAGCGCCAGAGGCTGCGCGCGGACGCGGTGTCGGAAACGGACCACCATGAGAAGTACCAGGCGAACGCCCCGCAGGTGCAAGCCGGGCTCTATGTCGTCCCGCGAGTTATCGAGTAACGCCTTTAATTGAGTCCAGCGACGATGTTGCACACCCTATCGATCGGCGAGCTCGCCCGCCGTTTGGCTGCCAGAGAGATCTCGAGCCTCGAACTCACCCGGCATTTCCTGGAGCGGATCGAGCGGCTGAACCCGAGCCTGAACGCGGTGATTACCCTCACGGCCGACCAGGCCCTCGCCGCCGCTCGGGCGGCGGATCTTCGGCTCGGCGCCGGAGAACGGGGGCGCCTGCTCGGCATCCCTCTCATTCATAAAGACATTTTCTGCACGGACGGGGTCCGAACGAGCTGCGGATCGCGCATGCTCGATAATTTCATCTCGCCATACGATGCCACCGTCGTGACCCGGTTGAAGGCGGCCGGCACGGTCATGCTGGGCAAGTCCAACATGGACGAGTTCGCCATGGGGTCCTCGAACGAGACCAGCTATTACGGGCCTGTAAAGAATCCGTGGGATACCACCAAGGTTCCCGGCGGCTCCTCGGGCGGCTCCTCGGCGGCTTCCGCCGCCCGATTGGCACCGTTTACCACGGGAACCGACACGGGCGGCTCGATCCGTCAGCCCGCCGCTCTGACGGGTGTGACCGGGGTCAAGCCCACGTATGGGCGGGTGTCCCGCTACGGGATGATCGCCTTTGCCTCGAGCCTGGATCAGGCCGGCGTTCTCGCCCGCTCGGCGGAGGATGCGGCCGCCGTGCTCGCGGTCATGGCGGGATTCGATCCGAGGGACTCGACCAGCGTCGATGCGCCGGTCCCGGACTATCCCGCCCTGCTCGATGCACCGCTCAAGGGCCTCAAAATCGGCCTGTTGCGCGAGTTCTTCGACGGCCTGGAGAGCCGCAATGCCGCGCTCATCCGCGAGGCTCTCGGGGTCTACGCCTCGATGGGGGCCGAAACCGTCGAAGTGAGTCTGCCGCATCTGCCGTTGTCGGTGCCGACGTATTACGTGGTCGCGCCGGCCGAATGCTCCTCGAATCTGTCCCGCTTCGATGGCGTGCGCTTCGGCTACCGCTGCGAGCAGCCCAAGGATCTGAAGGATCTGTACGAGCGATCGCGCGGCGAAGGTTTCGGCCCGGAGGTCAAGCGGCGCATCATGACCGGTACCTACGTATTGTCGGCCGGCTATTTCGATGCGTATTATTTGAAGGCGCAGAAGGTGCGGCGTCTGATCACGGACGACTTTCGGGCGGCCTTCGAGAAAGTGGACCTGGTGGTCGGACCGACGACGCCGACCCCCGCGTTCGCCATAGGCGCCAAAATCGACGATCCCGTCACCATGTACTTGAACGACATCTACACCATCGGCGCGAACCTCGCGGGCCTTCCGGGCATCTCGGCGCCTTGCGGCTTCGTGGATGGGTTGCCGGTGGGGATGCAGTTGATCGGGCCGCATTTCTCGGAGGCGCGGCTCCTCTCGGCCGCCCACCATTTCCAGCGCGCGACCGATTGGCATCTCAAGACGCCGGGCGGGTATCAGTGATGTCCGGCTGGGAAGTGGTGATCGGGCTCGAGATTCACGCGCAGCTCGCGACCCGATCGAAGATTTTCTCGGGCTCCTCAACCGCCTACGGCTCGGCTCCCAACACCCAGGCCAACCTGGTCGACCTCGCCTACCCGGGAGTGCTGCCGGTGCTCAACGAGGAAGCGCTGCGCATGGCCGTCAAGTTCGGGCTCGCCATCGGGGCGGCGATTGCGCCCAGGTCGATTTTCGCGCGCAAGAATTACTTCTATCCGGATTTGCCGAAGGGCTATCAGATCAGCCAGTACGAGCAGCCGGTGGTCGGCAAGGGCGCGATCACCATCATGCTCGACGACGGCGCCGTGAAGACCGTCGGCATCACCCGCGCGCATCTCGAGGAGGACGCCGGTAAGTCGCTCCATGAGGGGCTCCCGAATGCGAGCGGCATCGACCTGAACCGGGCCGGTACGCCGCTCCTGGAGATTGTCTCGGAACCCGATATGCGCTCGGCCAAGGAAGCCGTCGCCTACATGAAGAAGGTGCACACCCTGGTGCGCTATCTGGAAATCTGCGACGGCAACATGCAGGAGGGCTCGTTTCGTTGCGATGCCAACGTCTCCGTGCGGCCGGTGGGCACGTCCAAGTTCGGCACCCGCGCGGAGATCAAGAATCTGAATTCATTCCGCTTCGTCGAGAAGGCGATCCAGTACGAAGTGGCCCGGCAGATCGAGCTGATCGAGAGCGGCGGCAAGGTCGTGCAGGAGACGCGGCTCTACGACTCCGACAAGAACGAGACCCGCTCCATGCGCTCCAAAGAGGAGGCGAACGACTACCGTTATTTCCCGGATCCGGATCTGCTGCCGGTGGAGATCGACGAGAAGTTCGTGGGATCGGTGCGCGGGACGCTGCCGGAGCTTCCGGACGAGAAGGCCGCGCGTTTCGCGCGTGATTTCGGGCTGACGGCCTACGATGCGGGCGTGCTCTCGGCGAGCCGCGAGATGGGTGTGTTCTTCGAATCCGTGGTGGAGGCGCTCGGCGCGCCGCACGCGAAGCTCGCGGCCCACTGGGCCATGGGCGAGCTCTCGAGCGCCTTGAATCGGGACGGCGTCGAGATTGCGCATTCCCGGGTATCGCCCGCCGCGCTCGCGGGTTTATTGAAGCGCATCGTGGACGAGACCATCTCCGGCAAGATCGCCAAAGACGTGTTCGAGGCGATGTGGTCGGAGGGCAAGCCGGCGGATGCGATCATCGAGGCCCAGGGCCTGCGGCAAATCACCGATACCGGCGCGATCGAGGGGGTGATCGACTCCGTGATCGCCGCGAACCCGAAGCAGCTCGCCGAGTATCGAAGCGGCAAGGACAAGCTGTTCGGATTCTTCGTCGGCCAAGTGATGAAGGCGACCGGCGGCAAGGCGAATCCGGCACAGCTCAACGAATTGCTCAAGGTCAAACTCGCCGTCGGTCCGAGTTGACCGGCGGCGCTTTCTCCTGATGCATGACCGAGACTGCCTGCATCGATTCGTGTTCGAGCACTATCCGATCCGCGGGCACCTGGTGCATCTCGATGCCGCCTGGCGGGCGCTGATCGAGCACCGCGCCTACCCCGGCCCGATACGCGATCTCCTGGGCGAAGCCGTGGCGTCGTCGCTCCTGCTCGCCGCGACCATCAAATTCGACGGCGTACTGTCTCTGCAACTGCAGGGCGACGGACCCGTGCATCTGCTGCTGGTCCAGTGCACCAGCGGGCTCGGGGTACGAGGACTCGCGCGCCATCGCGGCTCGCAGGACGAATCGGCGGCGCAGGGCATCGGCGCGCTCATCGGCACCGGGAACCTCACGGTCACGCTCGAGACCGATGACGGGGCCCGGCGCTACCAGGGCATCGTGCCCATCGAGGGGGCGCGTCTCGCCGACTCCTTGCAGGTGTATTTCCAGAACTCGGAGCAGCTGCCGACGCGGCTCTGGCTTCATGCGGACGAGTCCGGAGTCTCCGGCATGCTGCTGCAACGGCTGCCGAGCGGCGAGCGGGCCGGAACGGTCGCGGCGATCGCGGCGATCGACGATGCATGGCGGCGGGTGCAACTGATCGGCGATACCTTGACTCCCAAGGAGCTTTCCACGCTCGCGGACGTGGAGATTCTGCATCGGCTGTTCAACGAGGACGATCTTCGGCTGTTCGAGCCTTCGCCGGTGTACTTTCGATGCCGCTGCTCGCGGGAGCGCGTTGCGGGCATGCTGCAGGGGCTGGGCGAGGCGGAGACTCGGTCCATTCTCGCCGAACGCGGCGCCGTGGAGGTACGCTGCGATTTCTGCAATCGCGCCTACGTATTCGACGCGGTCGACGTGGTTCAGCTGTTCAATAGCGGAGTGCCGAGCGACGGCGGTGGCAGCATTCACTAGGGGAGCGGCGGCCGCGGCTCTGGGTTTCTCGGCGATCCTGGGGTTGGCCGGCGGGCGGGTGCGCGGGGAGGCGCCCTTTTATGGCGCCTCGTTCGAAAGGCCGCCCAGGCCGGCCGCGATGGTGGCCGTGGGGCGGGCGTTGTTCTTCGACACCGCGTTGTCCGCTTCCGGAAAGCTCGCGTGCGCGACGTGCCACAGCCCCGCGCACGCCTATGGGCCCGCCGACGATCTGCCCGTGCAACGCGGCGGAGCGGACAATGCGCGGCCGGGCCTGAGAGCGGTGCCTTCGCTCACCTACACCCAGAACATTCCGCCGTTCACGGAGCATTATTTTGATTCGGAAGGCGACGACAGCATCGATCAGGGACCCGCCGGCGGCCGAACCTGGGACGGACGCGCGCAATCCGCGCACGACCAGGCTCGAGTGCCGCTGCTCTCGCCGTTCGAGATGGCGAACGAGAGCCCGCAGGCCGTCGCGGCCAAAGTCGAGCGCGCGTCCTACGCGGCCGAATTTCGCGACACGTTCGGCGAGAAAGTATTTGCCGATCCCGCGCTCACCTTCAAAGGCGTATTGCTCGCCCTCGAGACCTACCAGCAGACGCCCTCCGAGTTCTATCCGTACACGAGCAAGTACGACGCCTACCTGCGAGGCAAGGCTTCATTGTCGACCCAGGAACTCAGAGGGCTGGCGGCGTTCGACGACCCCGCGCGGGGCAATTGCGCGCGCTGTCATCCGAGCGCGGCCGCCGGCGGCGCATTCCCGCAATTCACGGACTTCGGCTACGCAGCGATCGGAGTCCCGCGAAACCCGGCGATCCCCGCCAACGCGGATCCTCGCTACTACGATCTCGGGCTGTGCGGGCCGCTGCGTACCGATCTAAAGGACAGGCCCGAATATTGCGGCCTGTTCCGCACGCCGTCCTTGCGCAACGCGGCCGTTCGCCGCGTGTTCTTCCACAACGGCGCGTTCCATCGGCTCGAGGACGCGGTGCGCTTTTATGCGGAGCGGGATACGGACCCGCAAAAGTGGTATCCGCAGGGTCCCGACGGACGCGTGTCGAAGTTCGACGACTTGCCTGCGAAGTATCGGTCCAACGTCGATCGGGAACCACCGTTCGATCGGCATCGGGGAGGCCGCCCGGCGCTGAGCGAGACGGACATCGGGGATATCGTCGCTTTCTTGAACACCCTGACCGACGGATACCTCAGAACCGCGCCTTGAGCGTCACGTCCTTCAGGCCTCTGAACAGCCGGATCTTCGCCGTCGAATGGGCTGAGCCCGCGGCGGCTGCGGCGTCCTCGAGATCCGCGAGCGAGCGGGTGGCCCGGTCGTCGATCTGGTAGATGATGTCGCCGGTGATGATGCCGGCTTGCTGGGCGACGGATTCGCCGCTCACGGCGGATACCAGAACTCCCGCTCGATTCGGCAAAGTAGCCGACGGGGAAACCGCTATGCCGCTGATGCCGAAATCCAGCCGACGGGGAGCCGGGGGCGCTGCTACGGGAGCCTGCGGCGCGGCCGAATAGCCGTCGACTTTGGCCAAGAGACCCGCGACCTCCGCGTTCGATAGTTCCCCGTGGTAATCGGCGCCCCTCTTGGCGACCAGCTTGAACGTCAATAAAGTCGCACTGCCCGGTACATAGCCGGTTGCGATGTGACGCAGCAGCGCCTCCTCGACGGGAATCACCAGATGATCGGTATACATGCACTCGCCGACTTGGCAATTCGCGGACTCCGTCTTGACGAGCGTCGGCACGGCGGCCTTCGGGCCGCCCATCCCCTCGAGATTCGCGCTGAGATAGGCTCGCCTCGCGCCGCTATAGGTGGTCGACACGTCGATTTGAAACGACTTCCCGGCGGTCTTGTCGTCGATCGCGGCGCTCAGGAATTCCTGATGCCACACCATGCGCATCGGCCCGGAATAATCGACGAAGCCACGCTCGGTGGAAATCGTGGTCACGCCGGCGGCGGGTTCGACAGCGACGGACGCGGTATCCCTGAAGTGTTCCATGCCGAGCGCGCGAAGAGCGGAGTCATTCGCGAAGGATGCGCAGGGGGTGGCCGCGACCAGGATCAATACCGTGAGCGCGCCGAGGTAAGTTCTCACAGGGCTTCTCGTTACATGAATTGTGGTGGGCCGCATGGTATCAAATGGCTGCTCGAGAACCGACCGTTAGCCCGTATCACTTGTGATTCTTGCGGCAGCTTCGTATAGTCAACAAACAGGAGATGGCATACCTCCTTGAAACGCCGCGCTCGCGGCTGATGATGCCTACGCGATAACCCCCGGCGGTTGGCGTAGGTATGCCCGCCGTGTCCAGCTCAGCCGTATACGAGGACAGGTGCCGATTGAAATCCATCATCGCTATCTTTTTTGGTGCAGGCTTAGGCGCGTTGCTGCGCTGGTGGCTCGGGCTGACGCTCAACAGCTATTTTCCGAGCATCCCACCCGGCACCCTCGCCGCTAATCTCATCGGTGGTTACATCATCGGGCTGGCGGCCGCATTTTTTGCAACATCCATAGCCATCGCGCCGGAGTGGCGGCTATTCGTCATCACCGGCTTTTGCGGCGGTCTGACGACATTCTCAACCTTCTCGTCCGAGCTTGTGACGTTGCTGCAGTCGGGGCAATCCATTGACGCGTGCATTGCGGCGGCATTGCACTTGGTGGGCTCTGTGGTGATGACCTTTGCAGGGATCGGAACGGTCGCATGGGTAAAAAACTGAAGAAATCGCGAAGAAGCGAAGAAGCGGAGAAGCGAAGAAGCGGAGAATCCACGCGGCAGCGTGCGATGCGCAATACCGGCAAAGCAGCAATGTAAACTCGCAACGCAAGAATCACAGGGGATGGCATAACTATGAACGGTTCATTCTTAAGATTGGAAAGCTTGACGATTCCGAAATTCTGCCTCAAGTGATCAACAACTCCGCGGTCGGTCGGCCACACGAGGTCCGCTTCGGCTTTCTCGGAGCGCCATCTCGATGTCCATAAAAAGAATCGCCAAATGCAATCGATCATCGCGCCAATATTCTTGCATCTGCAATCGTCGAGCGCATTCTCTCATCCAGCCAATTCGCCCGCCTGCCATGCGGACGATCTGTCGCAAGGTACGCGACTCGATTTCCGGAAGGTCATGAATGGCTGCCAAAAGCACCTGATGCAATGCTCGATTGGGCATGAGAGGCATGCGGACGGATAGCGCACCGGCACGCCAATCTCTCATGTGTTCACGCTCGCGCGGAGAATCAATGTCGACGACGAGCAAGGTGCCCGCAATGCCGCCCCTCAGTCGGCGAAGATAACCCAGCATCGCGGTCGTCATTCTCGTCGCATGATCCAACAACAGCACGCCAGGAAAACCGTCTGCGGCTAATCGAAGGTGGACGCGCGCTGCCTTTCGCCCCATACCCGCGATATCCGTATCGGGATAGGCTTCGGCGAGCGCCGAGACAATGTTGGACAATCCAATGGTGCGCGGTGCGACACCGCAGGGAATGCCGATCTTCCGACATTGCACACCAAGCGCACCGACGAGGGTCGATTTCCCCGCGCCACGGGGGCCATAGAGGATCAAATGTGACCCACCCCGCAAGCGCGCGCCAAGTTGATCGGCAAACGCCTCGATAACTACGCTGCTGGCAGCTGCGACTGGAGGAGCGGGCATCGGAATAGGGGCCGCTACTCTGTGCCGCCTCCGTTAGGATGCTTACCCGGGTACTTGAATCGAGTTATAACGAGCATGACGAGTTGCGACCACGTCCAGACCGTCAACGCAGCGAGTCGAATCACGATGACTGGGTAGTCATCCTCCGCAATCTTATAGTATCCATCTAGTGGAGGGCAGCCGCGTGGCGTACCGGCTCGAATCCCAGAACCGCAATCATGCCATTGGCCTCATGATCGGCGACATGACAGTTGGACGGGAAGCTATACGCGGCGACCGAGGCGCGATCGATGATCGCGGGAGCCGCATCTGCCGTGATTGTTGATTGAATCAGAGGGGCCAGCGGCGGCATCAGGGAAGTCCCACGCCATTTATCGAGTTGCGCTGATACGTCCGGCTCGGGAATGGGTGCACGCTGCACGAACTCATAAACTCACTTGGAAACTACTCATGGCCAGCGCACGTAAGAAAAACGCCTCCCAAGATGCGATATCGCTCCTCAAAGCAGATCATCGACAGGTCGAGGCGTGGTTTTCAGAATATGACGGAGCGCGAAGCTCCTCCAGAAAGCAGCAGTTGGTCTCGAGGATTTGCGAGGCTCTCACGGTTCATACGATGATCGAGGAGGAGATCTTCTACCCGGCCTTCCTGCGGGCAACCGAGGACAAGGATACGCATCATGAGGCCGTGGTCGAGCACGCCGGCGCCAAGAAGCTCATTGCCGAGATTCAAGCGACGTTGAGCGAGGACGACTATATCGATGCGAAGGTGACCGTGCTTTCCGAGATGATCAAGCACCATGTCAAGGAAGAGGAAAAGCCGGGCGGCATGTTCGCCGAGGCGAAGAAATCCGATATGGACCTCGCAGCCCTGGGCGAGCAGCTCCTTGCCCGAAAAAGAGAGATCCAATCACAATTGAAGGCCGCCTGAGGAGTTGGAACATGGCCGCCAAACGTAAGAGCGCCAACCGCAAGGTCAAGCGGGCCATGCACGAGCTAAAGCGTGGGACCCTTCGGAGCGGCCGCTCGGGCAAGAAGGTGAAAAGCCGCAAGCAGGCCATTGCGATCGGTCTCTCCGAGGCGAGGCGGTCGGGTGCGCATGTTCCTCCCAAGAAGAAGCGTAGCCGGAAGAAGAAATAGCTCTCTTGCCGCCGGGGGCCATGACGCAGCCAGGGCGTCATCACGGACCATCGCGACATTTTGTTAAGGAATCGAGGACGGGCGGCGATGTAGGAAATATCCTACGTTGGCGTCCAGGGACTCAACGAAATTCTCGATCCGCCCGCGTGTGATTCGTTATTAACTCCCTTGTAACTCAAGATTCACACTCAGCACCAACAATTCTTCCCGGCCCATTTCCCAGAACCCATGGCCGGAGACCCCGTGAAGAAACTTACCACCCCGATTTCCTCGGCGCTGATTGCCGCCGCCGTTCTCAGCCCCGCTTTTGCGCAACCGAATGGCAGCACGGGCAACAGTCCCACCGCAACGCCCATCAAGCACTTGGTGGTGATCTTCCAAGAGAACGTGTCCTTCGATCATTATTTTGCGACCTATCCGGATGCCGCCAATCCGTCCGGCGAACCGAGGTTTGTCACGGCGCCGGGGACACCGGCCGTGAACGGCCTGTCCGGCGCGCTGCTCACCCACAATCCGAACGCGCTCAACACGCAGGTGAACGGTGCGGGTGCGACCAATCCCTTCCGCTTGGATCGCAGCGAGGCCGCGACCGCCGATCAGGACCACGATTACATGCCGGAGCAGATGGCGTTCGATCATGGTTTGATGGATGCCTTTCCGGCTTCCGTCGGCACCGCCGGGCCGCCGCCGACCGGCACGCCGATCGCGCTTACCACGGGCTTGACCATGGGCTACTACGACGGCAACACCGTGACCGCGATGTGGAATTACGCGCAGCGTTACGCGATGAGCGACAACTCCTACGACACGAACTTCGGTCCGTCGACGGACGGCGCGGTGAATCTAATCTCCGGACAGCTGAACGGCGTGACCACGGACCTGAACCCGGGCGGTTCGACCATCGGCGACGGCTCCGGCGGGTTGACCTTGATCAGCGACGCGGATCCGGTGGGCGACATGTGTTCGACCACGACGGGCGAGGTCGTGCAATTCGGCGGCAAGAACGTGGGCGATCTGTTGACGGCCGCCGGCGTGACCTGGGGATTCTTCGAGGGAGGCTTCAACCTCCAGACGGTGAATGCCAACGGCACCACCGGCTGCAAGCGCAGCACGACGTCCACCGTGACCAACACCCTCAAGGCTGACTACATCCCGCACCATCAGCCCTTCCAGTACTACGTCTCCACCGCCAACCCGAAGCACACGCGACCCACGTCGGTGGCGATGATCGGGCACAACGGCGATGCGGCGAATCATCAGTACGATATCCAGGACTTCTACGATGCCGTGAATGCCGGCAACTTCCCGGCGGTGTCGTACTTGAAGGCGCCCGGCTACCAGGACGGCCACGCAGGCTATTCGGATCCGCTGGATGAGCAGACGTTCATCGTGAATGTGATCAATTTCCTGCAGAAGCAGCGCGATTGGGAATCGACCGCCGTGGTCATCGCCTACGACGACTCCGACGGCTGGTATGACCATCAAATCGGGCCCATCGTCAATCACTCGAGCACGGCTGCGGACGCGCTGACCGGGACCGCAGAATGCGGCAACGGGGCGACGGCGCTCGCGGGTGTGGCGAGGGGGACGCTCCACGCCCAAGGCCGCTGCGGCTATGGACCGCGCTTGCCGATGCTGGTGATCTCGCCCTGGGCCCGGCATAACTTCGTCGATCACACGGTCACCGACCAGTCCTCCATTCTGCGGTTCGTCGAGGACAACTGGCTCGGCGCCAGCCGTCTCGGCGGCGGCTCGTTCGACGCTCTCGCGAACCCCATCAACAATATGTTCGACTTCGGGCTGCTGGTACCGGCGAATCTTGCCCCCTATCAGCTCAATCCGAGCACGGGGACGGTCGAGGGTTTCTCCGGCTGGTAACGAGATCGATCATTCGCTCGCTGCTTGGGGCACGGGAGACGGATCCCCGTGCCCCCTTTCGCCGCGGCGGGCTAGCGGATAGATTCACGGCGTGAGCAGTCGCCGTAGTTTCTTGAGACAGTCGGGCCTTGCCCTCGCGGGCGCCGCGGCCATGGCCGGCGCTGGGCGCCGCGCGCGATCTCATCCGATGATTTCGACGGCGCCGAGCACGGTACCGAATGTAGATCCGAGCCGGCTGGCGCGCTTCGTCGATCCGCTGCCGCTCCCGGTCGTCGCACGCCCGGCCGGCCGCTACGATATACCGGGAGAGAAGGGCGTTCGCGTGCCCTTGTATCGGGCGGAGGCGCGCGCCGTGTCGGCGAAGCTCCATCGGGATCTCCCCCCCACCACGCTCTGGTCCTACGGCGGGACCGTGCCGGGCGTCATGTTCGACACCCGCAGCGGCGAGGGCCTGGCCGTCGAATGGGCGAACGATCTCCCGCCGAAGCACATGCTGCCGATCGATCATTCCTTGCACGGCGCGGAAATCGGCGTGCCCGAAGTGCGCAGTGTGGTCCACCTGCACGGCGCCAAAACCAGTCCCGAGAACGACGGATACCCGGAGGACTGGTACGTGCCCGGGAAGGCGCGCACCTACTACTACCCGAACGACCAGGAGGCCGCGCTTCTCTGGTATCACGATCATGCGATGGGCATCAATCGCTTGAATATCTACGCGGGCCTGTTCGGGTTGCACGTGATCCGGGATGCGAAGGAGCTCGGCCTGGGACTGCCCGCCGGCAGATACGAGATTCCGCTGGTGATATTCGATCGGGACGTGCGCCTCGATGGCCGGTTGAGCTACCCGGTCGCCGCCGATCCCAAACATCCCTGGGTGCCGGAGGTGTTCGGCGAGCTGCAGCTCGTGAACGGCAAGGCGTTCCCGTTCGTGGAGGTCGAACCGCGCAGATACCGTTTGCGCGTGCTGAACGGCGCCAACGGCCGCTTTTACCGATTGTCGTTCCCGCAGGGCATCGATCTGTACCAGATCGGCGGCGATCAAGGGCTGCTGCCCGCGCCGGTCGCCGTCAGATACGTGCAATTGGCGCCGGCGGAGCGCGCCGATCTCATCGTCGATTTCGCCGCGCATCGCGGTACGCGGGTAGTGCTCGCCAGCGATGCCTTCGATCTCATGGAATTTCGGGTGAGCGATCGGCCGGTGTCCGACCCGAGCGCTTTGCCCAAGTCCCTGCGCGCCGTGCCGCGCATCGCGGAAAGCGCGGCCGTCAAGACGCGGCGGCTGACCCTCGACGAAAGCCTGAACCTCGTCGCCGAATCGACGGGCATGCTGCTCAACAAGACGCCCTGGCATGCGCCGATCACCGAGAAGCCCGTGCTCGGCACCACCGAGATCTGGGAGTTCGTGAATCTGACCGACGACACGCACCCCATTCATCTGCACCTGGTGCGGTTCCAGATTCTGGATCGCCGCAGATTCGACGGATTTCAATACATGACGGAAGGGACGCTCCGCTACCTGGGGCCCGCGATGGCGCCGGATGCGAACGAGATGGGCTGGAAGGACACGGTGCGCGTCAACGCCAAGACCGTGACGCGCATCATCGTGCCGTTCGAGGGCTATGCCGGGCGGTATGTCTGGCATTGCCACATCCTGGAGCATGAAGACAACGAGATGATGCGGCCTTACGAGGTGGTGAGGGAGTAGGTCAATTGCGCGATGGGCAGGATATCGTCACCGCCATCGTCCGGTAGTAGCCGCCGGGAGCCTGTCGATTCGCCAGTGACTCTGGATGAGTGCTCACGACCCCAAGCCGTCAGTGGCGGACGACGGCTTCGCGGAAGCAGGAATTTAGCTAAATAGGTGAAACCGCGCATCAGTCTCCAGAGAAGCGCGTCACGTGCATGCGCCGCGCATCAACCACAGTGCCGCTGACAACCGTGTCCGCGTCCGTCTCAATGGCTAGCATTTCCTTCCCGCCGTCCACAACTACGAGGCTGAAGTGCATTTCGGAGCCCCCCTTCGGCGATATGGTAGCCCTGCCCCTGCAGTCCTTATCGACCGTGTAAGAACCGGTGACGGGAGCGAACGTTAGAGTCGTGGCACCCTCGCTACCCGCCACATGTCCGCTTATCACTCCTTCTCCAGAAGGGCTGACCGTTAACTGCAAGTCACCGATGAAAGCCACCCATCCTGTGGCGGGCGCCCCTGCGAGGAAGAGGCCGGTTGTTTCAAACCCAAAACTACCCATAACTGCGGCATTGCTGCAGGTCGGGGAGCCCTGCTTCACGGCGAATCCCTCCGAAAAAGGGTGAACGGCCAAGAACCCTGTTGACGTAACCACAATGGAGAAGGGGCTGGCTCCCGTGGGTGTACCCGTGCCGGTGCAGTTCGAGGCGACTGTGTATATTCCGGTGAGAGACTCAGTGGCAATTACACCGTCATGGGATGCTGTGGTCTCTACAGTAAAGGTGCCTGTGGCTGAGTCAAACGTGATCTGGCTCACGGCGGCGGTGGCAGGGGCGCCGTTGCTATCTGTGCCGTCGTGCAGAAACCCGTAGGTGCCACTCAGAGAGGCGTTTGAACAAGTCGCCCAGTCAGTCGCCGAGTCGGTCGCCCAGGCAGCGGAACTGAGGGCAAAACTGGCAAGAACAATCATTTGAGCGATGCGAAACGTTTTGGAAATCATGGTGCTCTCCTGTTCCCAGTTGTTTGTTTTGCGTTCGTCTATCTAGCGCGGAATTTCCTTTTTGGCCCCATTCCTCATGCACCCCCCGTGATTGCCCAGGCATAGCTAAAAGCTGAACTGGGCAAAGTGACTGACTGTCGCCGCAATTAAGAGCGATTCGCCTCATGAGATCGAGGCTAATAGTCCCAGCAGCCATTGCAAGCGCTGTCGAAGTGCAATGTCGTACCGTTCACCAGTATCTCAACGGCCCCCACGCCCACCGCCTCTCCGCTGTTGAGCGCGTAGCTGATCGTTTGGCTGATCGACTGCCCATTGACTGTGCCAGTCGCGTATGTGTTCAACAGTACAAAACTGCCGGTCGATGTCACTGACACTGAGTAGGTTTCCGTCAGAGAGCCGATGGCATTGTTCGTATTAACAGCGTAATAAGTCCCAGTGCCGAGCGGACCCGAGCCCCCGACAGTGAGCGTCGATGGCAGCGGATTGGTGCTGTTATAAAGCAAGTCAAACTGCCCGCCGTTATACGAGAGGGTCAGTCCGAGCGGCTGGTAGGGGTTCTCGAGATAGTAGGCCGTTTCGATCTCAGTGACGATCGGAGTTCCGTTCTCGGTGATCGTCAACGAGATCGTGCTGCTGTTAGCCTCTTGCCCATCGAACGTCGTAGTGCCCTTGTTGGGCGTCTCGGTGTAGGTGCCCGCGTAAGAGTTACCGCCGCTGCTCGCCGCCAACGTCGTCGGATCTATGATGAAAGGTTCGGCTGGTGCGGGTACCGATTCCAGGTTCTGTGGCGGCTGGCTCGATTGCATGGCGCTGCCTACGCCAGCTACGCCACCTCCGCCGCGACCGCACGCGGTAAGCATTATCAGCAAGAGCCCGGAGAAAGTAACGTGAAAGATGTCGCGCAGGGTTGTTTTCACATGTCACCCCTTTTCAAAACGCCAGCCGCTCATTTCACCCGCCTATCACTGTCAGCCCCCTGTCGGGTTGGCCGATCTGTTGATTTTTCCCTATACACCCGTGACTCGCACGGCATCAAGACGCGGTGCACCACTAAGTGCGGCGCGACGGTCTTCGATCTTGTTCATGGCGCTCTCCTTTGGTTGATGATGGCGCCGGACAATCCGGCGGCCGTTACTTGAGTCCGAGTTCGGCCTCACTGAGGTACATCGGAAACGGAGGGCAAAAAGTGACGGCAGTTAGAACTGCTCAGGCCCGACGGTATCCCAGTGTCATCGATGACCGCTTTCGGGTGGGCACTTCAATGCATCGATTGACCGCAGCTGTTAAGGGTTGCCCGATGTCTGCCCATAGAGACCGCAGGTTGCAGGTTCCCGCCTTGCAAAACAGCAGACGCCGCAGGTCCCGGGTCATTCCCGCCCGATGGCGCGCCGTACCGGCTCGTCCAGGTTCACCCGGCAGCTCGGGCAGCGATTGATCTTCGTGCTGCCCCAAACAGCGCCCACCGCCGCGCCGAGCGGCCGCCCGCATCGCGGGCAGGGGATCGTGAACATCCTCAACACGAACCACCCGGCAAAGATCACGGCGACCCGCGGCTCAGTGAGCAACAGCACGAGGGCTGTCGGCTTCTCGGCGAGAAGGCGCGGCCAATAGTTCAGCGCGACCCGCAAGCACTGCAACGCTCCATAGGGCAGCAGGAAGATCAGCACGAGCCGCCCGAAGCGACGCTGGATGAAGCCCCTGATCGTCATGGCGCGAGCATATACTTGGGTTGAGTTTCGGCCCCCAGTAAGTCGCCGCCCCCGTTCTGGAAATAGATCCTTGCAATGCCATGGGCAATTCGGTCCGGCTTTGCCTCGGCCAGGTTGGTCAGGACGACGACGGTGAGCTGGTCATCCACGTAGCGGCAGATTTGGGTCTCAAAGCCTTGCCACTCGCCTTCGTGCTCAATCAGACGGTGTCCCTCTTGTGATTCGATGAACCATCCGTAACCGTAATGGCCGGAATTCGGTTGTTCGTTCCGGAGCGGGGCTACGGTCCACATCTGCGCCAGGCTGGATTTTTTCAGGAGTTTTTCGGTGTAGAGGGCTGCGTCCCATTTGGCGAGGTCTAAGATCGAGAAATACAGACTGCCGTCGGCGGTCGTATTCAGGGATGGGGAGACCCACTCCTGGTTCTTCAGTTGGCCGTGAACCAGCCGGTATCCGGCAGACCGGTTGGGAATGATGTCAGCCTCATCGATGATGCGGGTCGTCGACATACCGAGCGGTCGAAAGATCTCTTGCTGAAGGAAGTCTCCATAGAATTCGCCGGTCACCTTATGAATGAGAATGCCGAGCGTCAGATAGCCCATGTTGCTGTAGCTCCAGCTGGTACCCGGCGGGTACGCGAGCGGAATCGATTCGACGATCTTTAGAAGCCCCGCCTCCGTATAGTCCTTTCGCTCGTCGAAGTCCTTGGGATAGTCGGTGAAGCCCGCGGTGTGACTCAGAAGTTGCCGGACCGTCACTTGCTTCCACGATGAAGGTGCGTCGGGAAAATAATGGGTAAGGGGATCATCCAATCCGACCTTGCCGGCCTCGACCAACATCATCACGGCGGTCGCCGTAAACTGCTTACCCACGGAGCCCGACTGAAAGATCGTTTCTGGTTTTGCGGCGACGTTCAATTCCAAGTTCGAAAGTCCGTAGCCTTCCGTCCGAATCGGTTTGCCGCTTTTTGACACCAACAGAGTCAGGCCCGGAATGTGCTGCTGTTCCATTTCGGCACGGACAAACGCGCTTACAGAATCTGTTGCCTGTTCGGCAGCGACCGGCTGCATGGCGAATAATACGCCAGGGACGAGGGCGATGAATTTCAGGTGCTTCAACGAGGCTTTCCCAATTTTCATCGGGTCCCTATGGTTGCCGGCGCCTCAGTCGGGCTCTCGAACTTCGCCCTTTGAGTGTGGCGATACCTCTTTCGGGGGCGAATGAATTTCATCTATGCCCAGCTTATCGCAAGCCGCGAATGGTTGCCTCCAGTCATCCAAGCCGGTCCCAGGCGGCCCGAATACGTTCGGAGGATCCAAATCGCCAAATATGTTGCTTAAGTACTTGAGCGCGCTACTCTGTTGATCCCAACTCACAAAGGCAATTTGCATGTCATTGACTCTCTATGCTCACCCGTTCGCCTCCTATTGCTGGAAGCCATTGATCGCGTTGTACGAGAATGCGACACCGTTTAGCTATCGATTGGTCGAGGACGCGGCGGGATGGGCCGAACTTGAGTCGCTGTGGCCGATCAAGAAATTTCCTCTTCTCCGCGATGGCGACGCGACGATCGTCGAATCCAGCATCATCGTGGAATACTTGATGCGCCGTCATCCCGGAACGACGCGAATGATACCGATGAACGACGACGCGGCCCTGACGGTGCGTTTCATGGATCGGTTCTTCGACAACTACGTCATGAGTCCGATGCAAATACTGGTCTCGGATCGACTGCGAACGGAGACCGAGCGCGACGCCAAAGGCGTCGCCGAAGCCAGGAAGATCCTGGACATTGCGTATGGATGGCTCGAAGAACAGCTCGCCCCTCAAGCGTGGGCGTCCGGTAGCAGCTTCTCCCTGGCGGATTGTTCCGCCGCGCCAGCGCTTTTCTACGCGGATTGGGTGCATCCAGTCGGCAACCGATTTCCGGGTGTTCTCGCCTACCGCGGCCGGGTTCTTGCCAGGCCCTCTGTCGCCCGCGTCGTTGATGAGGCGCGTCCATTTCGCAAGTTATTCCCTCAGGGAGCGCCGGATCGGGACTGATAAACGGCCGGCCGTTGGCAAATTGATAGGCTAGATCTCCAAGTTGTCGATGAGCCGCGTGTCGCCCAACCTGGCGGCGCCGAGGACGATCAGGCGCTCGCCGTTCACCGCTGCTTGCAGGTTCGATTGATTCCTGATCGCAAAGTAGTCGGGACGCCAGCCCCGCGCGGTCAAGGCGTCGGCGGCCTCCCGTTCGAGTTTGGAAAAATCAGTGCGGCCTGCTCTGAGCGCCGCCGTCAAGTTGCGCAGCACGGCGTTGAGCTGGGCGGCCTCGGCCCGCTGTTGGTCGTTCAAGTAGCCATTGCGGGATGACAGGGCAAGCCCCGACGAATCGCGGACCGTCTCGGCCGGCACGATCTCGATGGGCAACGCCAATTGCCGCACCATGTTGCGGATTACGAGCAGCTGCTGATAGTCCTTCTTGCCGAAGACCGCCGCAGCCGGCTGCACCACATTGAAGAGTTTCAGCACGACCGTGGAAACCCCGACGAAGAAGCCGGGCCGGACCTGGCCCTCCAGGATGTCGGCCAAGTACCCGGGCGGATGTACTTTGTACTCCTGGGGCTCCGGATACAGTTCCTGCTCCGAGGGCGCGAATACGATGTCGCAACCACCGGCCGCAAGTAGCTCGCAGTCGCGTTCCAGCGTACGCGGGTACGTCGCGAAATCCTCATGCGGTGCGAACTGCAAGGGGTTCACGAACACACTTGCCACTACGACCCCGCCTCGCTCGCGCGCCATACGCACGAGGGAGAGATGGCCTTCGTGCAGGTTGCCCATGGTGGGGACCAGCGTCACATCGCGCCGGGCGGCCACGGCGCGCCGCAACTCTGCAATCATTTTGGCTATGTGCACGAGGGTCCGGATCAGAAGGCGTGAATCTTGTCGTCCGGAAATCGACCGGCCTTCACGTCCGCTACATAGTGCCGTACGGCCTGCTCGATGCCGGCGCTGCCTTCCATGAAATTGCGCACGAATCGGAACGGTTCGCCGGGCGTCAGGCCGAGCATGTCGTGCAGCACGAGTACCTGACCGCTGCATCCGGCGCCGGCCCCGATGCCGATGGTGGGTATCGACAAGCGCTGGGTGAGCTCACGCGCTACGGAAGCCGGAACCATTTCGAGAACGACAAGCGCCGCGCCGGCGGCGGCGAGCTCTTCCGCGTGCTGTCTCAACACGCCGGCGGCCGACTCGTCGCGTCCCTGGACGCGGTAGCCCAGGGCGTTGACCGACTGGGGCGTGAACCCCAGGTGCGCGCAGACCGGGATGCCGCGATCGACCAGGTGGCGCACGATGGGTGCGGTCCAGCCGCCGCCCTCCAGCTTCACCATCTGGGCGCCGGCTTGCATCAGCCGAACGGCGTGGTGCACAGCGAGCTCGGTGGACTCCTGGTAGCTTCCGAAAGGCAGGTCTGCGATCACCCACGCATGCCGATTTCCTCGAACGACGCACGCGGTGTGGTAAGCCATGTCATCCATGGACACCGGCAGGGTGTTCGGGCGGCCCTGCAATACCGTCCCGAGCGAGTCTCCGACCAGCAGGGTATCCACGCCGGCGCCATCGAGGACCCGCGCGAAGGCCGCGTCATAGCAGGTGAGCATGGCGATCTTTTCGCCTTTCGCATGCATTTCGCGAAGACGGTGCAGGGTCATGGGCTTGTTGTGGCTCATCGGCGCATTTTGATACATATCGGGATCGCGGGGCTAATTCATTGGCGGGGAGGCCCATCGGCGGGATCGCCCGCCTATCGCGGGTAAGGGTCAATAATGCCGAAGTAGTAGGGCGGGGCCTCCTCTGCGGGGGCATGATAATCCCGTGACCAAGTCGGATTCCATCGTCTCATTTCGCTCGGGCGGCAACCCGGTGGCCGCGGCCGATGCGGTGGCAGCCGAACGCCGGGAGGGCGCCGCCACCATCCTCTTTGCATCCACCTCCTATGACTTGGCCACGCTCGGACGCGAGCTCGCCCTCCGAGGCGTCGATCGGGTGGTCGGCGCCGCCACCGGACGGGTGATCAGCGCCGAAGGGTTCGCGGCCGGAGGCGTGTCCGGATTTCACCTCCCGCCACACCGCTTCGCGGCGGCCGATACGCTCCTCGAGGACGTCGCCGGAATGGCGTTGCCAGAGCTGCGCTCGCGCGTTCACCGCTTGCGGCGCGAGCTCGACGAGGTCCGCGAGAGCGGCCTCGAGCACTGCTTTGCGATTCTCCTGGCCGACGCCGAATCCCGCTGCGAGGAGCGGCTCGCCGGCGTGCTCGGCATGGAATTGAACGGGGTGCCTCTGATCGGCGGATCGGCCGGCGATCTGTACTTCAATCCCCTCGGGCATCCGCCCGGCAGCACCCGGCTGCTGTATCACGGAGCCGCGAAGCGCGCCGCCGCCGTCCTGTGCCTGGTCGCTTCCGCCTCGCCGGTGGCGGCTTATTGCCACAATCACTACATGCCGAGCGACAAGAAGATGGTGATCACCGACGCCGACCCGGCGCGCCGCGTGGTTCGCGAGATCGACGGGCGGCCCGCGCTCGAGGTCTATGCCGCGGCCTGTGGGTTTCGCAGGACGCCGCGTGAGAGCCGGGACTTCGCTCCGTTCCCTTTGATGATACGCATCGGAGGGCATTACTATGCGCGCGGCATGCAGCGCATTTATCCGGACGGTGCCCTGGAATTCGCCTGTGCGCTCGAGCCCGGACTGGTCGTCGCGCTCGGCCGCCCCGGCGACATGATTGCGAGCCTCGACGGCCTGTTCTCCACCATGCGTGGGCGGATCGGTGCCCCTGATCTCGTGATCGGCGTCGACTGTGCGGCGCGCACGGCGTACATGGAGCGGGAAGGTTTGACCAAGGGCATCGAGGCCCTGTTGAGACGCAATTCGGTCGTCGGATTCTCCTCGCTCGGCGAGCAGTTCAATACCGTGCACGCGAACAATTCCTTCACATGCCTGGGCGTGGCATCGGCCGCATGAAAAAAGCGGCGAAGCGCATCCGCTGCAAGACGCGCGCCGGGTCCACGCCGCCGAGGGCATCCGCCGAGGGAGCGCGAAAGGCGGCGGCGAAGCTCGCCGCAGAGAATCGGGCGCTCAAGAAATCGGTCCAGGCGCTCATGATCCGGGTCGAGAAGTCGGTCGACGAGCAGGGCAGCCAATTTTCCTGGTTTCAAGCCGCGGCCAGCCTCGAGGAAACCATCCGTCAGCGCACCGAGCAATATGAGCAGCTCAATCTGCGGCTGAAGGGAGAGCTCGAGTCGCGGCGCGAAATCGAGCTGGCGCTGAAGCAGGCCAAGGAAGCCGCGGATCGGGCGAACGAAACCAAGACCCGGTTCCTGGCGGCGGCGAGCCACGATCTGCGTCAGCCGCTGAGCTCGGCGCTTCTGTTCCTGGAGTCGATCCGGGAGTCGACGCTCGCCGGTCTCGACCTCGACTATCTCAACAAAGCGCGGGTCGCGCTCGCCTCGCTGAGCAATCTGCTCGATACGCTGCTCGATGTCGCGCGCCTCGATTCCGGGGGATCGAGCCGCATTACGCGGTGTTTCCGGTGAGCGCCGTACTCGACCGGCTGGTCCCCGAGTTCGAGAGCGTGGCGCGTTCCGCCGGGCTCGAGCTCAAGTACCTGCCTTCGAGTGCCTGGGTGCGCTCCGACATGCATCTGCTCGAGACGGTCCTGCGCAATCTCATCAGCAATGCCATCCGCTACTCGCCGCGCGGGCGGGTCCTGGTGGGTTGCCGGCGCCGGCGCGACGGGCTGGCGATCTCGGTGTACGACACGGGGATAGGCATCGAGAGGGAGCATCTGGAGGCGATTTTCTCGGCCTATTACCAGGTGCCTTCCGGGAAGCGGGGGCGCTCGGCGGGGATCGGTCTGGGACTTTCGATCGTGCAGCGAATCTCGAAACTCCTTTCCCTGGAGCGCCTCGTCCGCTCGGTGCCGGGGCGCGGCTCTCTGTTCGGTGTGGTCGTACCCTACGGCCGTCCGCGGCGCCGCGCGCGCGCGGCGGAGGGCCGTGTCGCCGGCGAGGCGGCGAGGCCGAGCCTCGCGATCGCCGTGATCGACGACGATCCCGGCGTTCGCCAGGGGCTTGCCGCCACGCTCGCGAAGTGGGGGCATCGCCCCATCGCGGCGGCCACCGCCACCGATGCGGTGGTCCAGTTCATCGGCGCCGATCTGTCGCCGGATTTCATCATCAGCGACTATCATCTGGCGGGCGGCATCAAAGGAGATGCCGCGATCGAGGAGGTGCGGCGCGAGTTCGACCGGGTGCCGGCGGCGGCCATCATGACCAGCGACCCGGACCCGCGCCTGCATGCGGCGGCCCGCGAGAACGGACTCGAGCTGCTGGCGAAACCCTTGAGCCTGCCGGCCTTGCGCGCGCTTCTCGAGCGGGTGAGCGGCTCAGTAGCCGGAGTCGAGCAGGCGCCGCGCCTCGAGACCCGCCTGCATTCGATTGGTGACGCCCAATTTGCGAAAGATCGCCGAGACGTGCGCCTTCACCGTGATTTCGCTGATGTCGAGCTCGCGCGCGATGCGCTTGTTCGACAGTCCCGTCGATAACAATTCGAGCACGCGGCGCTGGCGCAGCGTCAGTTCGCCGTGAGCGGGGCGCGCGTCGGCGTTGCGCAGCGCCGCGAGCACGCCGGTCGGCATGTAGGTTCCGCCCGCGATGATGACTCTGAGCGCATTGATGAGCACCTGTCCGGGCGCGGACTTGGGAATGAAGGCGCTTGCCCCCGCCATGATGGTGTCCTGCATGACCTTGGGATCGCCGACCGCCGATACCACCACGATGGGAGTGGCGGGCGCAGCGTGCTTCTAAGCGCGTGCAGGCAGGAAAGCCCGACGGCGCCCGGCAGATTCAGGTCGAGCAGCACCAGATCGAACGCGCGCGGCTCCCGACACCGCGCCGAGCACCTCTTCCTGCGAAGCCGCCTCGCTCGATGTCGGCGCCCGGGCAGGCCTGCGGCACCACGGCCCGCAAGTGCGTCGCAATACGAGCGGATGATCGTCGGCGATCAGGACGCCGGGGTGCGCCGTGGTCACCTTCTGCGTGTTCATCGAATTATCCAGCTGGCAGCGGCGGCGATGAGTCGATACCAAAGTATTAGTCCGTCTGCTCCTTAGGACTTATACCTTAAGCTGCACTCCGGCGGCGATACTCGCGGTCGACCATCGTTTGCTCGTCGATCAGAGGAGCTCCAGAATGAATACCGCCGCCGCATCGAGCGCTCCACCGCACGCTCGCCAATGATCTCGCCGCCATCTGCCAAGGCCAACGCCGCTTTCCTGCAAAGCCCCGCAAGCTGTTGATCGGACGGGGCCTGGGTGGCTGCGGCCAGCGGCAAGACTTTCGAGGTGCGCGACCCGTCGAGCGATCAGGTCACTGACGCACTGCGCACTCGGGCGATGCCGCCGACGTGGATCGCGCGGTGGGCGCGGCGCGCCGCGCTTTCGAGGGCGGCGAATGGGCCGCAGATGAAGCCCGTCGACCGGGAGCGGGTGCTGCACCGGCTCGCCGACCTGATCGAATCGCACGCCGATGAGCTCGCCGAGCTCGAGGCGCTCGACAACGGCAAGTCGGTGGTCATGGCGCGTCATGTCGATATCAAGCACGCGCTCGAGGTGTGGCGCTACATGGCGGGCTGGCCGACGAAGCTCGAGGGCAAGACGCTGCCCGTGTCCGGCACGCTGGTGCCCGGTCAGCAGTACGCGGCCTTCTCGACGCGAGAGCCGGTCGGCGTCGTCGGCGCCATCATCGCCTGGAATTTCCCGTTCCTGCTCGCCACTTGGAAGTGCGCGCCGGCGCTGGCGGCCGGCTGCACGGTGGTATTGAAGCCGGCCGAGGAGACGCCGCTCACGGCGCTGCGGCTCGGGGAGCTGGCGCTCGAGGCGGGATTTCCCAAGGGCGTGCTCAATATCGTCACCGGCATGGGTCCGACGGCGGGCGCCGCGCTCGCGGCTCATCCGGGAGTCGACAAGGTCACCTTCACGGGATCGACCGAGGTCGGCCGCCTGATCGTGCAGGCGGCCGCGGGGAACATGAAGAAAGTGACCGTGGAGCTGGGCGGCAAGTCGCCGGTCATCGTGCTGCCGGACGCGGATCTCGATGCGGCCATCCCCGGCGCCGCGAGCGCCATCTTCTTCAATCAAGGCCAGGTCTGCAGCGCGGGCTCGCGGCTCTATGTGGCCAAACAGCACTTCGATCGCGTGGTCGGCGGCATCGCCGACCAGGCCAAGAGCCTGAAGCTCGGTCCGGGCCTCGATCCCGACGCGCAGATCGGGCCGCTGGTGTCCTCCATTCAGCGCGATCGCGTGTCGCGCTATCTGAAGGAGGAGCCGCGACGCCGGCGCCAAGGCGGCCGCCGGCGGCCGTGCGCTGTCGACGCCCGGCTACTACGTCGAGCCGACGGTGTTCGTGAACGTGAATCGCGCAGATGTCCATCGTGCGCGAGGAGATCTTCGGCCCGGTGGTCGTGGCGCAGCCTTTCGACGACGTGGCGGACATCGCGCGCATCGCCAATGATTCGATCTACGGCCTGGCGTCCAGCATCTGGGGCCGGGACATCGGCAAGATGCTGCGGCTGGCACCGAAGCTGCGCGCCGGCACGGTATGGGTGAATTGCCACAATGTGCTGGATGCGACCATGCCCTTCGGCGGCTACAAGCAATCGGGCTGGGGCCGCGAGCTCGGCGGCGAGGCGGTCCATTCTTACCTGGAGAGCAAGTCGGTGTGCATCAACATCACCGGATGAGGCCGATTGCGTATCGACATAGAAGAAGATCACCGGGAGGGGATGTCACTTTGATAGAGTAATTCAGCACAGATCATCGCTAGCGCGGGCGGCGGGCCGGCACGGCGATCCTTGGCTTGGTCATCATCGCCCAGGCCGTGCGCGCGCATAGCGCCCGCCGCCGATGCGGTCGCCGATAGCGGCACCATGCAGGAGATCGTGGTCACGGCGCAGAAGCGCTCGGAGAGTCTGCAGAGCGTGCCGGTGTCGGTGACGGCGCTCACCAGCGCCCAGCTCGGCGAGCTGAAGATGGACTCGCCGTCCGATCTCGTGACCCAGGTTCCGAATCTGCAGGTCGAACGGCATCGTCGGCGAGGGCTCGCCGCTCTTCTCGCTGCGCGGCGTGTCGATGTTCGACTACAGCCTCAACCAGTCGAGCCCGGTGGCGAGCTACATCGATGAGGTCTACAAGGGCAACTTCGTCCTGTTCGGCGTGGAGATGTACGATCTCGAGCGGGTCGAGGTGCTGCGCGGTCCGCAGGGCACGCTGTACGGCAAGAACACCACCGGCGGCGCGATCAATTTCATCACGCACAAGCCCGGCTTCGATACCGAGGGAGACATCAAGGTCGGCGCCGGCAATTACAATCGCGCGAGGAAGTCGAGGGCGCATTTCAGACCGGCCTGGTGCCCGGACCGGCTCGCGGTGCGCTTCGCCTTCACCTACACCAAGGTGGACGGCTTCATCCAGAACGTGCTGCCCGGGCTATCCCGATCTGGAGGGGGTGCGACAGTACGGCGTGCGCCTGTCGCTCCTGTACAAGGCCAACGATGATCTGACTTCACGCTGCGCATGTCGAAGAGCATGCAGGACCCGCAGAACTACGCCATCATCGACGGGCGCATTCCGCCGCCGTCGCCGGGCAATCCGGGCGGCGTCGGCGTCACCGGCTATTTCCGCACCCTGGAACGGGCAGCCACGGCGGCGTGCCGCTGACCAATTACCAGATCGCCCAGGATTACACGCCGCGACCGCCGAGCAGTACAACGAGGCCGCGGAGCTCACGGCTCGAATGGACAGCTCGACCCGTCCAACAAGGTGACCTCCATTACCTCGTGGGACGAGGGTCAAGCTGTTCAATCCGGAAGGCACGGACGGCGCGCCGTATCAACATCTTGAAGATTCCCTACTATCGGCGAGACGCGCCAGGTGACCCAGGACCTGCGGCTGACCTCGACGGGCGATGCGCCCTTTCAGTTACATCGCGGGTGCCTACTATCAGCACGAGATCATCTTCAACTCGACCGAGAACCAGATCTTCATCTCGACCCGGCGTTCAACACCTATAACGACTACCGCGACTGCGACGCGAGCTCCTTCGGCGCGGGACGGGCTACAACATCGGCTGACATCAACCTGGGCTGCGATTACTTCAACTCGTTCGATCCAGATGCGCAACAGCTGGGCCGCCTACACCGACGACAGCTACACGATCGTTCGACTGATCAAGCTGCGCGCGGGCTTGCGCTACAACCACGACAACGGCATCCAGAAGAACGCGCTGGATCAGCTGCGCGGCACGATCAGGTGCCGATTGCGAATCTCGGTTTCTTCAGCGAGCCGCAGCCCAACGGCCCCTATTCGGGCCCGACGCTGGCGCTGCCCGGCTCGCCGAACTACGAATCGATCATCGACCAGACCCGCAGCCAGTTCGCTGCATAACACGGCGATCACCGGCCGCGCGGGCGTCGATTTCACGCTGACCACGGACTCGCTGATCTACGTCGAACTACAGCCGCGGCTTTCGCGTCGGCGCGCCTTCAATGCGCAGTTCTTGTTCACGCCGCAGCGATTTGACCACCGTGAAGCCCGAGACGCTGGATTCCTACGAGGTCGGCTTCAAGACCTCCTGGCTCGACCACCGGCTGCAGGTGGACGGCGCGGCGTTCCACTACCAGTACAAGAACCAGCAGATCATCGACGTGTACCCCGACGGCGCAGCAGCCGCTGATCAATCTGCGGCAAGTCCAAGATCGACGGCGGCGAGCTCGAGCTCGTCACGCGGCCGGTGCGCCGCTGACGCTGCGCGGGAGTGCTGGGCTTTCTGGACGCCACCGATGTGCAGAACGGCGCGGTCGCTGGCGGCACGGATCCCGGTCGACGGACAGCAACTGCCCGTATGCGCCGCACTTCTCCGGCGACCTTGGCGGGGACTGGGACGCATTCAACGTGGGCGCAAGCCACGTGGTCCTGCATGTCGACAGAACTACAATTCGAAGCAATATCTGGCGCTGGCCAACGAGGATCGCGATCGCACAGGGTCGGTATTCGCTGTTGAATGGGCGCGTCAGCCTGGTTCGGCGCCGGCGACAAGTGGGACCTGGGATTCTGGGAGCACAATATCGACCGACCATTTCTATCTGACCAATGCCGTATGACGTGCAGGGCGTTCGGCTTCGACTATCGGCATCGTGGGCATGCCGCGTGATGTTCGGCGTCGAGGCGCAGCTATCATTTCTAAAGACTCCCCAAGGGACCGGCCATAGACCATGCATCCGGCGGCCAAGCCAACCGCAGCGAGCTTCGTGTCGGGCACCAGCGAGCGGCCGCTCCTCTATCGCACCGTGGACGGCGTGCTCAGGCGCGCCGCCGACGAGAGGACCCGATCGCACCGCGCTGGTCGTACCGTCCATCAGTCGGCGAGTACTCACGCTTTGCCGAATTCGACCGCGCAGGTCGAGCGGGTCGGCGCGCGGCATGATTGCGCTGCGGCCTCGAGCCGGGAGAGCGCATCGGCATCTGGGCGCCGAATTGCCTCGAGTGGGTGCTGACGATGTTCGCGCGCGGCGCGCGCCGGGCTTGATGTTGGTCAACATCAATCCCGCGTACCGCAGACTCCGAGCTCGAGTTCGCGCTGCGCCTCGTGGGTTGCCGGGCCTGGTGTTCGCGCCGCGCTTCAAGAGCAGCGACTACGGCGCCATGCTGCACGTCGCTGATCCCGGAACTGCCGCGGCAGCGCCCGGGCGGCTTCAATGCGCGGCCTTCCCGGAGCTGCGCGCTGCTGGTGCAACTTGAGCGACCGAGCCCCTGGGCGGCTGCCTTTCCTTCGAGCAGCTGCAGCGCTTGCGGGGACGGCCTGGACGCATGCGGCGACGGCGTCGATCGAGGCGCTCGAGGATGCGGACCAGGTCTTCAATATCCAGTTCACCAGCGGCACCACGGGCACGCCGAAGGGCGCGACGCTGACGCACTTCAATATCGTGAACAATGGCTTCTTCGTCGGCGAGGGCATGCGGCTGACGGCCGAGGACAGGGTCTGCATTCCCGTGCCGCTGTATCACTGCTTCGGCATGGTGCTCGGCGTGCTGGCGGCCATGACGCACGGCGCGGCGAGCGTGCTGCCGGGCGAGGGCTTCGAGCCGCTGGCCGTGCTCGAGACGGTCGCGCGCGAGCGCTGCACGGCGCTGCACGGCGTGCCGACCATGTTCATCGCGGAACTGGAGCATCCGCGATTCGGCGAGTTCGACCTGTCGTCGCTGCGCACCGGGATCATGGCGGGATCGCCCTGTCCGATCGCGGTGATGCGCCGGGTGGTCGACCGAGATGCACATGCCGGAGGTGACCATCTGCTACGGCATGACGGAGACCAGTCCCGGTCAGCTTTCAGACGCAGCCCGACGATCCGCTCGAGCGGCGCGTGGGCACCGTGGGCCGGGTGCATCCGCACGTGCAGGTGAAGATCATCGACGCGCGAGGGACGCGTCACGCCGCGCGGCACGCCGGGTGAGCTGCTGACCCGCGGCTACAGCGTGATGCGCGGCTACTGGGACGATCCCGAGCGCACGCGCGAGGCGATCGATGCAGGCGGCTGGATGCACACCGGCGATCTGGGCGTGATCGACGAGGAGGGCTACTGCAACATCGTCGGCCGCGTGAAGGACATGATCATTCGCGGCGGCGAGAACATCTCGCCGCGGGAGATCGAGGAGTTTCTGTACCGCCATCCGGCGGTGCTCGACGTGGCGGTGGTCGGCGTGCCCGACCCCAAGTACGGCGAGGCGGTCTGCGCCTGCATCCGGCTGCGGCCCGGCGTGGCGGTCACGGAGGAGGACATCCAGGAGTTTTGCCGCGGGCAGATCGCGCACTACAAGGTGCCGCGCTACGTGCGCTTCGTCGACGGCTTTCCGCTGACCGTCAGCGGCAAGGTTCAGAAATACCTGATCCGCGAACAGTCTGCGCGCCGAGCTCGATCTCTCCGAGGAGCAGCATGCGTGAGGCATGAGGTTCTGGTCCTGGGCGCGGGTCCGGCCGGCAGCGCCGTCGGCGCGCCGGCTCGCCTCGTCGGGTGTTCGCGTCGTGCTCGTCGGTGCGGCGCAGCGGCCGGGACTCGAGGGCATATCCGATCGCAGCCTCGCGCTGCTGGCCGAGGAGGGCATCGAGGTCGGCGACGGGCTTCTGAGCGGGCCGGTCATCCGGCTCGGACGCTGGGGCGGCCGTGAGGTCGCGGGGCGGGAATGGCTCGCCGAACGCGTCCGGTTGGCGGAGGCGCTTCGAGAACGCGCCGTCCGGGCTGGAGTCGAGGCGCGTCGCAGCACGGTGACCGGAGTGAGGCGGGAAGGAGCTGCGTGGCGCGTATCGACGCGCGACGGGGATTTGACCGCGCCGGTGCTCGTAGAGGCACGCGGCCGTCGCGGACGTGCACGGCGCGGTCCGCCGCTGCTGGCCTTCGGTCAACGTTACCGGCGCAGACGGGAGGGTGCGGGCGGGACTCGAATCGAGTCGGCGGATTTCGGCTGGTGTTGGTGGGTCGAGCGGGAGGATGACCTCTGGGTGCAGATCGTCGCGCGGCCGGGCCGGATCCATCCGGCCGGGTGGGCGGCGGCGGCGGCCCGCCGGATTCCGGGGCTGGCCCGAGCGCTGAACGGGGCAACGCCCTGAGGGCAAACCGAGCGCGTGCGCGGCCCACGCACGGCTCGGGCTGGACGGGAGGACCGCTGTACCGGAGCCGGGACTGCGTCCCTGGCGGGTGGGCGATGCCGCCGTGGCACTCGACCCCTTGTCCGGTCAGGGGATTTACCAATCGCTCAAGAGCGCCAGGCTCGTCGCCACCGCGATCCTGTCCGTCATGAATGGAGCCGATGCGGCGCTCGCCGAGCGTTTCGTCATCGAGCGCCACGAAGAAGACTTCGGGCGCGGTCTGCGCGCGGCCGCCGAGTTCTACGGGCAGAACGTCGCGCAGGGCGAGTTCTGGGCGCAAACCGCGAAGGCGTACGAGACCTCGAGCGCTCTACAGGGGCGGGTCGGCGCCGGCGGTCCTCGGATCGATTGCCGTCCGACGCTGATCGACGGCCGGATCGTCGAGCGCGACGTCATCGTTTCGGGCGCGCATCCTCGAGGCGCCCGGCAGGTCTCGAATCATCCAGGAGGTTAGTCGTGTCGATGGGTGTCGGACAGTTGTTTACGTCGATGACAGCGGCGCTCGCGCTGGGACTCGCTCCGGGTCCGGCGAGCCGTGCCGAGGGGGCTCCCGCGGGCGCGGGACTCGTGCGCACCCACTGCAGCGGCTGCCACCGGGAGCACGACGGTGGGTTCGAGCGGATCAGTGCGATACGCAAGACGCCTGAGGGATGGGCGATGACGCTCGCTCCGGATGCGCCAGGTGCACGGAGTCGTGCTCGACGACGATGCGCGGCGCTCCATCGTGCGCTATCTCGCGGATACCCAGGGACTCGCGCCGTCGGAATCCGCGGCCGGCCGCTTCGCCCTCGAGCAGCGGCCGAACGCGCAGGACATCGACTTGGGGCCCGAGATCGGCGTGATGTGCGGCCGATGCCACACCCTGGCGCGCGCGGCTTTGCAGCGCCGTGACGAGGAGGAGTGGAGAAAGCTGGCAAATACGCACCTGGGACAGTGGCCCTCGACCGAATACCAGCAATCGGGGCGCGACCGGCACTGGTGGGACATCGCGAGCGGGCCGCTGCCTGCGAAGCTCGCCGCGCTCTATCCGTTCTCGACCCCGGCGTGGATCGAGTGGCAAAAGCATCCGGCCGCCGATTTGAGCGGCGATTGGGTGATCGTCGGGCGCGTGCCCGGCGGGCGGGATTTCTTCGGCACGGGACACATCGCGCGCGAGCCCTCAGGCGATTACACGTCACTCTATCGACTGACCGATGTGGACGGCGCAGAGTTTACCGGTCAATCCGAGGCGATCGTGTACACGGGCTATGAGTGGCGGGGAGATGCCGATGTCGCAGGGCGATCCCGGCGCGAGGTCTACCAGGTCTCCGACGACGGGAACCGCGTCGAGGGGCGCTGGTTTTACGAGGATCACGCCGAGGACGGCGGTGAGTGGAGCGCCGTCCGCGATACCGGGCCCCCGCGAGTCCTGGCGGTGCTGCCGCAATCCGTCCGCGCCGGCACCACCACGGAGGTGAGCATCGTCGGCATCGGCCTCGGGGCCGGCGCGGCCTCGTTCGGCGAGGGCGTGTCGGCGAGCGGCGTTCGGCGCGATCCGCACGCCCTCGAGGCCGAGCTCAGGATCGCGGCGGACGCTCCGGCGGGGCTGCGCACGGTCGAGGTGAGCGGAGCGAGCGGCGCAATTGGCCGTGTACCGCCAAATCGACCAGATCACCGTCGAGCCGAGCTATGCGATCGCGCGCCTGGGCGGCGGACGCGTGGATCCGGTCAGCGCGCAATTCGTCGCGCTCGCCTCGACTCGGCTGCCGAACGGTGAGTTGCTGCCGCTCGGACCCGTCGACTGCGATCTGGAGCTCGAAACCCTTCGATGCCGAGGCGGCGCGCACCGAGGATCAGAAGTACTCCGGCTACATCGACCTGCGCGGCCGGTTCCTGCCGGCAGCCGCGGGCCCCAACCCGGCGCGCGAATTCTCGGGCGACAACGTCGGCAATCTAACCGTGGTCGCAGAAGTCGAGGACGGCGGGCATGAGGTCTCGGGGCACGCACATCTCGTCGTGACCGTGCAGCGCTGGATCACCCCACCCATATACTGAACGCCATGCTCACCACCACAGAACGGCTCGAATGGAATTCCTGGAACGGCCATCTGGTGCAGGCAGAGGCCGGACACGTATCTGCTGCATGTGCCGACGACGGCGGTGTTCGGCCTGGACTCTCTCGGGCTCGCGGTCATCGAGCTGTGCAGGATCGAGGGCGGACGAAGCGTCGATGAGCTCGAAGCGGCTCTCGGGGCGCGCTTCGAGCCCTCGCGGGTGCGGGCATTCGCGGCGGAGCTGCGCAAGCTCGAGATGCTGCAGCCATCGGGAAGCTTGCGGCCGATCAATCCCGCCGGCGTCAAGGTCGCCTCGTATCCCTTGAGCACGCTGGTGCTCAACGTCAACACGGGCTGCAATCTCTCGTGCACGTATTGCTACAAGGAAGATCTCGCCAAGCCGGCCGAGGGGCGCAAAATGGACTTCGTGACCGCGGCGCGAAGCGTCGATCTCCTGCTTGAAGGCCGGCGCGCGCGCGAGCGGCTGAACGTCGTGTTCTTCGGCGGCGAGCCGCTCACCAACGTGCCGCTGATCAACAGGTCACGGCGCTATGCCGAAGCGGAAGCGAAGCGCGCGGGAAAGGCGATTGATTTTTCGCTGACGACGAACGCGACCCTGCTTACGCCCAAGCTGATCGACTTACTTCGATGCGCATCGCTTCGGGATTTCGGTGTCCATGGACGGCCCGAAGGCGTTGCACGATCGGCATCGCAAGAGCGTCGGGGGGCGGGGAACCTACGATGCCGTCGCCCGGAAAGTGCGGATGCTGCTCGATCGGTATCGCTCGCGGCCGGTGGGGGCGAGGGTCACCTTGGGCGGCGGCAACACCGAGGTGGAGGCCATCCACGCGCATTTGCGGGGCGAGCTCGGCTTCCACGAGGTCGGATATGCGCCGGTCACCTCGGGCGCCGAGGACGATCACGCCCTGTCGGAGTCCGAACTCGGCGAGGTTCATCGCGCGTTCGAGAGATTGGGGGAGGATTATCGGCGCGCGGCCTTGCGGGGCGACAACAACGGCTTCTCGAACATGCATCAGTTGATGACGGACTTGCACGAGGGCAGGCGCAAATCGCTCCCCTGCGGCGCCGGCGTCGGGTTGCTCGCCGTGGACGGGGAGGGGGATCTGAACCTCTGTCATCGCTTCACGGGGTCGGACATGCCGAGGTTCGGGAGCGTCACCGCAGGTATCGACAGCGAACGGCTCGGCGCTTTCATCGAGAAGGCGATCGACCGGGAGGGGACTCATTGCGAGACCTGCCGCATCCGCAATCTCTGCGCCGGCGGCTGCTATCACGAATCGTATGCGCGCTTCGGCGACGCCCATCATCGAACCTACCACTACTGTGATTTGCTGCGCCGCTGGGTCGATTTCGGCGATACGCGTGTACGGCGATATTCAACGGCACAATCCATCGTTCTTTTCCCGTCACCTCGAACCGAGGAGTGTTCTCGCATGAGCGAACTGAAACCCACCAACCGCAAAGCGGAGCTCCTGCTGGATGCCGTTGCCGAAGGGCACGTGGCCGAAGTGCTCGCCATGGAGACGGTCGCCGGTTGCGTCGACCACCTTCGATCCGGGCTGGGAGGTGGATCCGTTCGGCGGCGTCGCCTCGCTCTGCCAGCCGATGGAGGCGGACCTCTACGGCTGCTCGGATCCCTGCTGGTGGCCCGCCCAGGTCCCCGACACCATGAACACCTATCCCAACTGGGATGCCGGCAAGCCGTCGGCTCCCGCGGACTGGCGCGATCTCGACGCCGTGTATCCGAAGAAGTGACGGGGAGAGCCCACATGTCATCGGCAATGATCACCGGCCTGGAACGTGCGTGCGTTCGTGCGTTCGCGCGCGCGGTCGCCGCAGCCGGCGCGGCAAGCATTCTCGTGGCTGTCTCCGGCCTCGCGCAGGCCTCGGCTGCGCCCGCCAGGGACCTTCTGGTGACGGCTGCGAAACCCGACCGGCTGTTCATCATCGATGCCGCGGACCGCAGCGTGCGCGCGGAGCACCAGGTGCCGGGGGCGGAAGGCCAGATATTCACCATCGTCGATATCGCCCGACCAGCGGATTGCCTACGCCCTGGTGGATCGCATGGAACGGATCGTTGGCGTCGACTTGGAGAGCGGGCGCGAGGTGTTTCGCGCCGATCTGTCCACTCCGGGCGAGCGCGTGAAGGACTTCTTCGCGCTGGCGCTCACGCCGGACGGCAAAGAGCTCATTGCGTACGAGCTGCCCACCCTCTTGAAGCCGAGCGAATATGTGGTCGAGGAGCCGCGCTTCGCGGTGTTCCGTACCGTCGGCGGGCCTCGAGGCGAAGGCGGTGCGAAGCTTCCCCGCACCGCGGCGCATTCACATGTTGCTGACCCGGCCGAACGGACGGAGCTTCTACGCGTTGGGATTCGATCTTTACGAATACGACCTGAAGAGCGGCAAGCTTCTCGGCACGCGCGGCATCCAGAAATGGCAGATTCCGGATCATGCACAGCCCGATCTGCTGGCGTTCTGGCCGGTGACCGAGCCCACCGGCGTGTTCACGAGTCCCATTTACACGGAGGTCAAGAAGGGCGCCGAGAGCACTCCGACGACGGCGATGATGTCGCTCGATCTGAAGTCCGGAGACCTGTCTTACTTCGACTTCGAGCCCCTGTCGGCGCTCATTTTCTCGACGGTCCTGAGCCCCGACAAAAAGCACGCGTACGGCGTCTACACGACCTTGACGAGCGTCGATATGCCGGGACATCGGCTCGCGAAGCGTGTGACTCTCGATCACACGTTCTACGACGTGAACGTATCCACGGACGGCCGGGAAATCTATCTCGCGGGAACGAATTGCGACGTGGCGTTCTACGATTCGGCGAGCCTCGAAAAGAAGGCGATCCTGAAACTCCCGGGGTGCGGCGATCAGGCGCTGTCGACTCTGCGTGTCATTCACGGGCGATAAATCCGCAGGGATGCGCCGCTTGCTGTGGCCTCACCTGAGGCCGCGGCTACCCGCATTCGCCGGGGCCTTGGTTCTCGCTCTGCTGATCGCAGCGTTGTCGGCCGCGCAGCCGCTCCTGACGCGCATGGTCATCGATCAGGGACTCATCGCGCACCGATTCCCCCGGCTGGTCGCCGCCTGTCTGGGCATGCTCGGTCTCGCGGCGCTTGGTTTCCTGCTGGGAGGCGTGCATCGGACGATCTATATGCGGGCCTCGGGCGGAGCGCTTTTCTCGCTGAGGCGCGAGGTGTACGAGTATCTGCTGCGGGTCTCCCCCCGCCGTCTCGCCGGCATTCCCGTAGGCGATCTCGTCAGCCGTCTGGACGGGGACATCGCCGAGGTGCAGCGATTCGGTACCGATGCGGCGTCCTCGTTCATCGGTAGCGTGCTGTCGCTCGCCGCTGCGGGCGCCGTGATGCTGGGGCTCTCGTGGCGCCTCACGCTGCTCGTTGCCGCGCTTCTGCCGCTGCAGCTCCTGGTCCGTCATTACGCCCGGCCGCGCCTCGAGACCTCCACGCGCGATCTTCGCGAAGCGGCCAGCGGCTTGAGCGGATTTCTGATCGAGACGCTGTCCGGCGCGCGTCACGTCCAGGCCGCCGCCGCGGAGCAGCGCGAAGCGGGACGGCTCGAGGACCTCGGCGCCGCCTACCTCGAGCGGGCGCTGCGCCAGCAGTGGATCGGATATGCAACCGGGGCCCTCTCGGCGCTGCTCGGCCACCTGGCAACTGCCGCCGCCTTCGTGCTCGGCGGCTGGTACGTGCTCAAGGGCGAATTGACCGTCGGCACGCTGGTGGCCTTCGCGGCCTATCTCGGCCGCAGCGCCGGATCCGCGGCATCCATGACCGGGCTTTACAGCGGCTACCATCGCGCGCGAGTGAGCCTCGGCAGAGTCCGTCAGCTGCTCGATTTGCCGCAGGTCCGAGAGTCCCCCGAGGCGGTGCCGCTCCGCGCCGATGCGCGCGGCGCGCTGCGTTTGGAATCGGTCACGGTTGCAGCGGCCGGCGAGGGGCGGCCGGTGCTCGACTCGGTGACGCTCGAGATTCCGGCGGGTACCAAGGCGGTGCTGCGCGGTGTATCGGGAGCGGGGAAATCCACGCTGGCCGATCTCCTGTGCCGCTTCATCGATCCGGACGCGGGACGAATTCTGCTGGACGGCCGGCCGCTCCACGAATACCGGCTCGCGGATCTTCGCCGGCGCATCGTCGTCGTGGAGCACTCGCCCATCCTGTTCAGGGGAACCATCCTCGAGAACCTGCGCTACGGGCACGATCACGTCGACGAATCCGAAGTGCTCGAGGCGGCTCGCCACAGCGGCGTGCACGAATTCGTCGAGATGCTTCCCGGCGGCTACGCCACGCGGGTCGGCGAAGGCGGAGCGGGTCTGTCCACCGGACAGCGGCAGCGGATCGCCATTGCCCGCGCCGCGCTGGCGCGGCCGCTGATCGTGGTGCTGGACGAAGCCACCAGTGGCCTGGACATCGACATGGCGCGCATGATGCATCGCTCGCTTGACGCGGCGTTCGCAGATCGCACCCGGCTCATCATCACGCACCGCACCTCCGACGTGGAGGACTGGGATCTGTGCTGGAGGCTGGACGCAGGCCGGATCCTCCCGGCGGTGCTCGTCGACACATGATCTGGCGCGTGGGCCTCATCGACAGTTGCGGAGCCTGGCGCGGCGCCGCCGACGCCGCGGCATTCGCGAGCGAGGGCACGCGCGTCGAATGCGTTTCGCCCGTGCCCGATCCTACCCGACACGGATCGCGAATCGCCGGGCTCCTGACCGAAGACGGTGCGCCCGTCGAGTTGCTGCTCGCGCAAGTATTCCTGAAGGCGATACCCGCGAGCCCTGCGGCGGTGGCCGCCGGTGTCGACTGGGCCGTATCGCGCGGTGCGCATCTCATTCACCTCAGCCTTGGATTGGCGGCAGACCGGGCCGTGCTGCGCGCGGCCGTGGCGCGCGCCGTCGACTCCGGGATCGTCGTGGTCGCGGCGATGCCGGCGCGGGGTGAGCCCGTGTATCCGGCCGCCTATCCCTCGGTGATCGGCGGTACCGGCGATGCACGTTGCGGACCCGGAGAGATTTCGGTGCTGGGGCCTCGGCTGTTCGGCGGTTGCGCCCGGCCGGCTCGAGTCGCTCGAGGCAGCACAACGGTTTGGCGCGGCGGCGCCAGCGTGGGTGCCGCATGGGTATCCAAGGCGCTATCGCGTTTGCCGGCCGGTACGCAAACCGACGAGGCGATCCATGCCCTGCGGGCTATGGCGTGCCACGTCGGGCCCGAGCGGCACCGGAAGCCCCGAGATCTCGCGTAGGATCTCCAAGCCCGTGCCTAGATTTCAAAGTGCCGATACCCCCGCAAGCTCGGTCAGGCTCTGCGTGCGCGTCAATGCGATGAACTCCCGGATGTACGCCGCCTCGGCGCCTCCGCGCGTGGTGGCGGCATAGAGCTCGCAGCGCAATCCCGCCTCCCCGATGGGCCGCGAGACCACGTAGCCCCGTTCGATGTAATTGCCGACGGTCCATGAGGGCAACGCGGCGATGCCGCGTCCGCTCGCGACCAGCTGCAGTATCGCGACGGTCAACTCGGCGGTGCGGCGTTTCGGATTGACGCCCGCGGGTGTGAGGCAATGCTTCATGAGGTCGAGCATTTCGTCGGGCACGGGATAGGTGATGAGCGTTTCGTCGGCGAAGTCCGCGGCGTCGAGCCAGCTCTTGCCGGCGAGCCGATGCCGGGGACTCATGAGCGCGACGCTTTCATATCGAAAAAGCGGACTGAACACGACGTGAGCGTGCGGCGGCTGTTTATCGTGAATGACCGCGAGCTCGGCCTCGCCGCGTTCCAGCAGCGGGAGGGGATCGACCACGAAGCCCGAAATGATGTCGAGCTCGACCTCGGGCCACAGCGAGCGATACGAGTCCATGGCCGGCATCAGCCAGTCGAAGCAATTGTGGCACTGGACGGCGACGCGCAAGGGACCCGCGTGCCCTTCGGCCAGCCTGGCGATATCGCGTCCCGCTTCCGCCACCAACGGCAGCACCGAGCGTGCGAGCGTCAGCAGCCGCTCGCCGATCGCCGTGAATCGCAGCGGCCGGATGTTCTTTTCGACCACCGCCGCGCCGTAATGGCCCTCCAGGGCCTTCAACTGATGGGAAAGTGCGGATTGCGTCAGACACAGACGCTCCGCCGCCTTGGACAGGCTCCCGCATTCGGACAAGGCCAGGAGCGTCTCCATGTGCCTGAATTCAAGGGCTGTGGTGGCCATGAGCTGGAATCATCGTGTCCATGAGGATAATGAACTCAGGTCATAGTTTACCGGGGTTTTAGGGATTCGTGAGCCACCGTGCGCGTCTCCAATCACGTCAAAAGGCATGCATCACGACGATTCTCCATCCCAACGCACTATGCGGACCAGGGCAGCAACACAATCTTGCCGCCAAGTCCACCCCTGTCGATGCGTGCATGGACTTCACTTGCTGCCGCGAGCGGCAGTCGCTCGATCACGACCGGCTGAATGGCACCCGCGCTTAACAGCTGAAACAGCGTCGCCATGTCGGCCTTGAATTCCTCCGGGTGAGTCGATCGATGGGCCGTTATGCTGTAGAAGACGGCGCTACGTCCGCCGAAAAGGAAGCTCAATGCGTTCCACAGTCTGAGCCTGACCAAACCGAGGCCTGCTGCAATCAGGCTCTCGCGGCCAACTGCCATCGTTTGCGAGCCGTAACCAACAAGCTGCCCGCGGGGCGCCAGGCAGGCGAACGAACGTTCGAAGTGCGCTCCCCCAATCGCATCAAAGGCAATATCAACGCCGACGCCGCCCGGGGTCAGTTGGCGCACCGCAGGGACGAAGTCACCTGTGTGATAGTCGATCGCCGCAGCCCCGAAACGCTCAACCGCCGGTAGGTTCGCCGCGGAACACGTGCCGATCGCCTGCAGACCGAGGTGGCGTGCGAGATCGAGCAGCGCCGTACCGACCGTGCCTGAAGCGCCTATGACGAGAATCGTAGCGCCTGACGGTAGGTTGCGGCAGCGAGTCAGCATCTGAAAGGCCGTAAGGTAAGCAAGAGGGATGCAAACCGCCTCGACTGGGTTGATGCTATCGGGGACAGGCACGAGAAAGCGTGACGGACGGATTGCATACTGCGCATAGCCACCGACGACACACAGATCAGCGACCATCTCGCCCAGGAAGGGTCCAACCACGCCGGCACCAATCTTCTCAACGACGCCGACGATCTCGTAACCAGGCGTGAACGGCAGCGGTCCCTTGAAATCCGGATACCGGCCGCGCCGAATCATCGTATCGGTAAACCCGGTACCGGCTGCGAGCACCTTGATACGAACCTCCCCGGGTCCCGGCTCGGGAATCATCGACTCCTCCACCATTTGCAGGACTTCGGGACCGCCAAATCGCGAGATGCGCAGGTGTTGCCAAGGCATTGAAGCAGCATAGGCGCATGTTCATTTCGCGTCGAGCCGTATGCTAAGCGTCGGCGAATCAAGCAACGTAAGCTCAACGACCATGTCCACTTTTGTGCACAAGTGCAGCGGTTCCGGTTGCAGGGTAGTCTTGCGTCCGGGGTGAAGGCGTGAGCGATGGGCTCACGCTTGGGATCGCTGGTCTTCGACAGCCTTCATAGAATCAGGCACTTGGCAAAGCAAACCCTCGCGCACGATCGGCTCGGTACGGCTATTGCATTGTCGGTTCTCAGTGCGCCGCCTCTCATACGGCGTGGAGATGGACAATGACGACCTTCGGTTACGAATCCCACCGTGCCACGGGGCCCCTCATCAAGGCGACTGTAATCCTGCTATTTGCGATGACGGGCGCGTCTGCACTCTGTCACGCGGAGTCGCACGAGCGCCCATCCCTCATCGTGGAGGACATACGCTGCAAGGGCAACGCGTTGACCCGGTGCGCGTTCATTCGCGGATTTCTTCATTTGTCCCCGGGCGATGCGCTGAGCGAGGAGGAAATCCAAAACGCCAAGCTGCGATTGTCGTCGCTTCCTGACTTTGCGTCCGTACGGATCTATCTCGACAAGGGTTCTGCCAAGGGACAAGCGATCGTGATCATCGAGGTCGTCGAAGCCGACCGCATCGACAACCAAATCTCAGCGGGGACCTCCTCGCGGCTCTCGAGCCTCTACCAAACCGTCGAAGGGCGAGTGGCCGAGCGTGATGTCTTCGGTACTCGAGGCACCGTGAATCTGGATGTCGAGGGTATCGCGCCCATCGACGGTCCCACGCACCACGGAATTTATACGCGCCTGCAGTTTGCCGCTCCGACGCTCCTCGATTCAAACAGATACTTTCTCATCAGCGGCTTGACGTACCAAAACACGGTGATCGATTACCCGTACGAGGCGTCCGATAAGACCGACCAGTTCGATATCGATTTGAGCGTCGGTCGTCGCCTCTTCGATTACTCCTACATGACCGTGGGATATCTCGAGAGACTCGTCTCACGAAGCGTCAGCGTCAGCCAATCGCGCGGTACCAGTGGCTTATTCTCGACCAACTCCAATCCCAACAATAACAAGGGATGGGCGCTCGGCTACGGCTGGAATTCCGAGGACGATCCTTATTTTCCGACCCACGGTTCGCGCTTGAGCTCGAGTTTCGGCGAGTCGTGGGCGAGTGTTCGATTTCGAAAAACCTGGGGGATCGACCCCGACTCGACCTGGTCTCTCCAGCTCGGCGGTACTCCAGGGACTCAGTACCGCGCCTCGCTTGATGAAAATCAGGACTTCTCCGTGGGCTATCAGCACAGGATCGGGGCGAGCGATCACCTCGGGGGCATCAATCGCGGCCGCTGGTATGTCGAGCCGGGGTTGAGCTACTACGGGGACATTGCCTACGGCAAGCAGCTCTGGGAGTGGGGGTTGAAAGTTGGGGTGCGCCTCGACACGAAGCTTTTCGGACTGGTCGACCTGTACGTGATCACCAGCACCTCAGAGCAACGAAAATGAGACATCCGGGTGCGCTCCTGGTCATGCTCGTGCTCGCCGCGAAGCCTGCGGCTCCCGCCGAATTGACGCCGGTGGTGCGAGAGCACACGATCGGAATGCACATTGCGGGAATTCTCTGGCCGGCGACATTGACGAAGGACCTCGTGAGTGGATTGACGAATACGTTGTTGATCCATGCCGCCTTGTTCTCCGATTCCAGGCGGCTCGATCAAAGGACCGCCGTCATCGCCATTAAATATGATCTATGGGAGGAGACATTCGCATTGACCGTGACCGTGAATGAGGCGGTGATTTTGGCCCGGGCCGACCAGAGGCAGCCACAAATCGAAGCATTCCTGGCAAACCTCGAGTTGCTGGAGCTTTTTCCGGCAAGTGACGTGCCGAAGGATGGAACCGCGACCCTGCGGGTGGAAATGCTTCTCAATCCGATCGAACGCGAGCGTCTGGAGGCCATCAAAAAATGGGTGATTGAGAACAGTACCACCATCCCGGCGGATACCAGCGGCTTCAGCGACAAGCGCGTCCGTGACTCGCGGTCCAACGAGGTGTTCAACGAAATCTTCGAGCAATATGCGGAAGGAGCGGATGTGGCGGCGACCTGGAAGGAGTCCTTGTCTTCAAAGCCCTTTAGGATTTCGGAGGTGGGGCGATGAGCGATCGCCGGATGAAGCTCCTGCTCTTTTCGGCCATATTCATCGTGGCCGCGGTGCCGATCGCGGCGGCCTTTTATTTGGTGGACGACGCGCTGCAAAGAAGCTTGAACTTGGGCTTCAACCCGCAAGTTCTGCGCTCGCTCGATACGGGCGCCAAGAACTTGAAGACCCTCAAGCGCCTCGATCCGGTCAACGAGCCTGAATATCGAGCAGAGTTCGATGAAATTCAAAACCTGACGAAGATCTATGCGCAGCCGCAATTGGTCAAGCGCAGCATCCTCGGATCGCTCAAGATTTATTTTGGCTTGGGGCTCCTCGCGGCAGCGCTCGCCGCGGTGGGCGTCGCGACTTTGCTCGGGCGACGGATCAGCCACTCTTATGAGGTCGCTACCAGCGAGCTCTTGGCTCACCGGGAAAGAGTTCGCTATCTCGAGCAGATGTCCTCCTGGCAGGAAATGGCCAAAGCGCTCGCCCATGAGATCAAAAATCCCCTGACGCCCATCGAGGTGCTCGTCACCTCATTGACCAAATCCTATGCGAGCAAGGCTCCCGAGGAGTTTGCCATGCAACTGGTGCAGACGCAGGCCATGATCGAGGAGGAAATCGGGCAGCTCAAACGCACCGTCAGCCGCTATAGTGATTTCGCCAAGCTCCCGCAGGCCGAGTTGGTCGAGGCGGACCCCATACAGGTCATCAAACAGCATCTTCCCGCGGTCGAGGCGCGGTTCGTCAACGCGCGCATCTGGGTGAACGGTGCCGATGCTGCGGATAACTTGCGTGCAAGAATGGACCCGTCGTTATTCAGGCCGGTATTGATGAATATCATCGGGAATGGGGTGGAGGCTAATCCCGGGCGAGAAGTCATTTTTACGATCAAGGTGAGCGCCACCAAATCCTCGGTTCATGTGAACATCTCAAACGATGGGGCGGCGGTGCCGGCGCAGATCGTGCCTCGCATTTTCGACCCGTACGTGTCGGGGCGAGGGGGGCGGGACAACATGGGTTTGGGTCTCGCCATCGTCAAGAAGATCATCATGGAACATGAGGGAGAGGTCGCGTACACGGAGTTCGACGGCCATCCTCGTTTTGGCATCTCACTGCCGCGAGTGTCTTGAGTGATCGAACCGACGAGTCCACCCAGCATTCTTGTCTTGGACGACGAGAAGAACATTCGCCGCGCCATCGAATTGGCGCTCGAGCCCGAGGGCATGAGAGTCTTGACAGCCCACGATCCGGCCTCGGCCTTGCGATTTCTGCAAGAGCGGATCATCGATCTATTCATTCTCGACATCAAACTCGGCGAACTCGACGGCATAGAGCTATTCAAGATCGTTCAGACGGCCGGCTTTGAGGTTCCGACGCTCTTTATTTCCGGGAATGCGACGTTGACCCAAGCCGCGGAAGCGGTAAAAATTGGTGCCCTCGATTTCTTGGAGAAGCCCTTCAGTGCCGAGCGAATCGTGGTGGCCGTGAAGCGCTGTCTCGAATTCTCAGCCCTAAAGACACGCCTTCGCCTGAGCGAGGCGCGGCATGGGCCGCAGCCACTGATCGGGGACTCTCCGGCAATCAAAAAGGTGATCGCGGCCGCACTCAAAGTGGCGCGAACCGGGGCAAACGTCCTCATTGGCGGGGAGAGCGGCACCGGCAAGGAATTGGTGGCGAATGCCGTCCATGCGCACAGCGACCGGAAGGAGATGCCATTTATCAAGGTCAATTGTTCGGCCATCCCGGAGAATCTGATTGAAAGCGAACTCTTCGGCTACACCAAGGGCGCATTCACCGGGGCGGGGGCCAACAAGCGGGGCCTCTTCGAACTGGCCAATCGAGGTGTGATTTTTCTCGACGAAGTGGCAGATCTCTCCTTGGGAGCACAGGCGAAGATCCTTCGCGTAGTGCAGAACGGCGAGATGCAAAAGATCGGTTCCGAAGAGGCGATTACGGTGGACGTGCGTGTGCTCTCGGGCACCCACAAGGATCTCAAGCAGCAGGTCGCGGCGGGGCTATTTCGGGAAGACCTCTATTACCGCCTGAATGTCGTTCCCATTCGCCTGCCCAGCCTCAGGGAGAGACCCGACGATATTCCCCTGCTTGCACAATTCTTTGCCCGTCGGGTGTGCGAGAAGAACAACATCAGGGCTAAGGCGATCGACGATGAAGTGCTATCCGAGTTGAAGCGCTACCCCTGGCCTGGCAACGTCCGGGAGCTACAGAACGTGATGGAGCGCATCGTCACGATGAGCGGTGAACGCATTTCCCTGCTCGATATCCCAGAGGAGATCGTTGCCGTCGAGGATCTTCCCGGGAACCGTCATGTGGGGTCGGCCCTACGAGAGTTTCGAGACAAAGCAGAGCGCGACTTCATTCTCGCCACCCTCAAGCGCAATCTCGGCAACATCAGCCAGTCCGCCATCGAACTCGGCGTCGGCCGAAGCTATCTTCACCGACGGCTCGCGGTGCTCGGCATTGCTAAAAAGGATTGGTTCTCCTGACGATGAAGCCCCATCGGGCTGCCGGCGGCGCTCCTTTGTGTGAAACCACCGCATCCGGTTTAGAACCAGATCGTCAATACCCCGAAGGGATCATCGTCTCTGACCCTTCGACGGTCGAGGCAATGCCGGCACGATCGACTCATGTACGTGCGCCAGAACCGATCGTACGCTCTCCCCTGAGACCGAAGCGGTCGACCTGTAGCTTGCGATCGGTGCGACACATCCGCCCGTTAGCCGGCAAACACCAGTAGTCATGACGGAGGTTAATATGCTTTATCCGCAAGGTAACTTTTATCCGCAAGGAATTGGGTCACCACCGTTCCAGAACAATCCGTTTCCGGGCAGCTTTGGCGGCATGCCCTTCACGAATACCCTTTACGGTTATCCGCCGCAGACGCCGGGTTTCGCGCCCGTCGTCACGCCATTCGTCGCTCAAGCTCAATATTCGCCCCAGCAGTCAAGCTGGCAACAACCGACACAATTACAACACCCGGCGCAATTACAGGCGGCTCTCCAGCAGCATGCGATGCAACAGCTTCTTGCGCATCAGCTGGCAGCTCAGCAGCTCGCAACCGTGAATCCCGGGACCGTCAATCCCTTGAGTGGATTGTCAAACGGCGTGGCTCAATCCGGGGCATGGACACAGCAGCAGCCCGGGGCATGGACACAGCAGCAGCCCGGGGCATGGACACAGCAGCAGCCGAATCTGGAACAGATCAATCCGGGACTGGCCCAGCGCCACCAGCTGCTCCAACAGCTTGCTCAATATCATCACCTGGTCGCACAGCAACTCGTGCAGCTGGCGTCGCAGCAGGCAGGTCCTTACGCCGGTCAATTCGCCCCGGGACAGTTCGCTCAGGGCCCGCAGTACGGAGGCCAGTTCATTCCGGGACAGGTGAGCGCGAGCTTCGTGCCCGGTATCACGATGCATTGACGAGTGACAGGTGATTGCACAACCGAGGCAGGAGAAGTGTCATGGCAGAGCAAAAGGATGATTCGGGACAGGCGGCCAAACAGATTCCATCCACCAAAAGAGCGGGCCCGGGGGGCGGGGCGGAACCGCCCGCGGCCCATAGCGGGGTGGTGCTGGATCGAGTTGCCGGAGACGACGACAGGTCTGGATCACGGCCAGGGTCTGCCGATAAGACTTCTGCCACGGTTGTGCGCCGCAGGCAGCGATATCTGATCGGGTTCAGATCGCTGCCCGGAATGGCTCCGTCGCCGAGCGACCCCTTTCTCGAAAAGCTCGCCGAGATGGAGGGCGTGGAAATCACTCGCCACCTGCGAGGCGGCGGCTTGCAGGCTCCGGGCATGGTGCGGAGTGCCGCGGAGCCGGCGGCGATACGGGAGACGGTCGTCGCTCGCATGGACGAGCAGCGGGGCGAGGCGTTGCGCCAGAATGCGCCGCCCCATGTGATCGTCGAAATCGATGCGCCCCTCGGCTACTCCGACATGTATTCCGACATGGCGGCACCCTGATCTCATCAACCGGCGGCAGCAGGTGATGGCCTTTCCCCGTCCCCGCCACGAGATCCGCTTTCGAATTGTCGGCGACGGCGATCAGCCGCTGGTAAACGCGGTCGTCAGTCTCTATGGGCCAGGTTTTCCGGGCGCAAGCCGTCACCGACTCGTCGGGACAGGCGAGCTTGCTGACCCATGCCGTCGATGGCTCCGCCATTCATGCAGTCTACGTCCGTCCCGCGGCGGACTACTGGGAACGGTACGTCCAGAATCCATCGCTGGAATCAGGACAAGTCAATGTCATTCGGCTGAGGCCCTTGGACCGCACTTCGCGAGTTTTTGCGGGCGACCGTCCCTACGGTTGGGGTCAGCGCATCATGAAATTCGACCGGGTATCCACCGAGTGGAATGGCGCCGGCGCCAAAATCGGCATCATCGATTCAGGCTGCGACACCTCGCACCCGCTGCTTCGTCATATCGTGCGGGGGGTGGATTTCACCCGGGACAAGGACCCTCAGACTTGGAAATCGGATGAGCTGGGACAGGGTACCCACTGTGCCGGCATTATCGCCGCCTCTGCCCTTGGATCATCCGACATTATCGGATGTGCGCCGAGCGCTGAGGTGCATGTGTTCAAGGTGGTGCCGGGCGGTCACTTCAGCGATCTCATCGATGCTCTGGATCAGTGCATCGAGCGCCGTCTGGATATGGTGCTGATCGGAGTCAGCGGCGAGCAATTCTCTGAGCTCGCGGCGCAGAAGATTACCGAGGCACGGTTGAATGGCATCGCTTGCATCGCCTGCGCCGGCAATTCAGGCGATGTCGTGCAATTCCCGGGTAACGTTCCCGGCGTGATGACGGTATCGGCCGTCGGCAAGCTCGGCGAATACCCGCCGGACACGCGTCACGCTCAACGAGCATCGCCGCAAATGATTGCGTTCTCGGGCATCTTTGCGACGAATTTCAGTTCTTGGGGACCGCCAGTCGGCGTTTGCGCGCCCGGTGTCGCCGTCACATCGAGTGTCCCTGGGGGCGGCTACGCTGCGTGGGACGGCACTGCGATGGCTGCCTCGCATGTCGCCGGATTTTCAGCGTTGCTGCTGGCTCACCATCCCATGCTACAGAGCATCAATTTTGGAGCGCACGCGGATCAGAGTGTTGCGATTCTGTACGATTTCATTCGCGCCGCGGCCATACCCTATGCGCAGGTTGACCCAAGCCAGGTAGGTACGGGCTTGCCCGATCTTCAACAAGTGCCGGGTCTGCTCCCCGGCCAATTCGGCAACGGGCTTGGTGCCGGTGCGATCCTCGGCCCGCTGCAAACACCGTTTACCTACCCCGCTGCGTACCTGAGCAACTCGATGAATGCCATACTGCGGTTGCGCGCCGCGGGATTGTGGATGTGAGGAGGCGATATCGGGCTGCCAGGTGCATGGCTCCTCAACCGACGCCGAAGCGCTCGCCGATCAAGCCTCGCAGTTTGGCCACGGCTTGTCCGCGCCCATGTACTTGAAGCTTGTGCAAAATGTTCCTGACGTGATTTTTCGCCGTGCACGGCTGCACGCCCAAGCGCCATGCGATCTCCTTGGTCGGGCAGCCGCGATTCATCAGATCTGCGACCTGAAGCTCGCGGGCGGTCAAGGCCCCGACCGCGCGTCGACAAGTTCCGATGCTCCGGTAGAGAGACGCAGCAACTTTGGGCGAGCAGATGAGCTCGCCCCGTACCACGTTCTCGATGGCCGCCACCATATCGCCCAGCGCGGCATCCATCGGCACATACCCGTCGATGCCGGCGGCTGCACAGGCCAACACCTCACTCGCGGTTTCGCGAATCCCGACCGCCAGGATTCGCATCCGCGCGCGCACTTTTCGAAGTGCTCCGACCGCATCCGAGTCGCTCGGCGATGTTGCATCGATCAAGGCAACGTCGGTCGCCGTCGCGCGCAACGCGTTCTGCGTCTCTTGCACGCTGTCCGCACCCAGCACTTCGATCGATGGACACCCACGCAGCAGCGCCACCAACCCGTCCCGGTGCAAGCGCACATTACTCACGATGAAAACCCTGATCTGCAATGCGGCCCCCTTGAGTCAACGGGGATGTGGACCGGGCGCGAAGAGGAAAGTTTCCGCCCGGAAGATTGCAGTCTCGCGTCAGCCGGCCGCTCGACAACATCGAGTTGGTGCAAGAGCATCGAGGGAGCGCGGTCGTTGCGCGCGCGGCACGCCGTTCCGCCCCGCCGAAGAGGAGCGGAAATCGATGCGTGACGTTCCGTCTCGCATCGAATCTCCGCCTCTTCGGCGACTATGTCTCTCCGCTTGGACTCCCGGTCTAGCTATCGCAACAGATGATGCTGATGCATCCACGCATCCATCCACTTGCGTAGATCCGTGTCCACCACCATGGCCCAAAGCGCAAGCGCGGCCACGCAAAATCCTACGGCGAGGGAGTTCGTTCGTACCGTCATCTCCGCCGCATAGCCGAGTACCCAGGGCGAGATCATCAACCAAAGCCCGAGCGCGACATTGGTTCCGTCTTGCCATGGATTCCATGCCAGGACGACAAAACGGCTGCCCAGCGTCACCAGAATGATGGCCGCTCCGGCCAGCCAGGCACTCCATATAGCACTCGATTGGATACCCATGTGGATACTTGCGAAGTGCAGTACCCGCGGAGACACCATCATCCACAACCCCAGCGAGGTGATAACCCAGTCGCGCATTTGTTTCATGTCCATGAGCCCCCCTTTATCCGGCTCTATGGCTACCAAATCCGCGCCCATCGCCCCCACGAGCCGTCGATGAAGGACGTGTTCGCTGCCCAGCGCTTAGACATCAAGGATGCAACGATGTTCCGGCTATCAAGGGCGTGATGTATTGCGGAACAGCAACGCGCAATCGAGGTAATCTCCCAAGCGATGCTGGCCGATGCCATCGTAGTCACACATTTGCTCATCGTGCTGTTCATCGTCGGCGGGCTTCCCGCCGTCTACATCGGCGCCGCGTTGCGTTGGCGGTGGGTGAGATTTTGGCCGTGGCGGGTAGCCCACCTCGCGGCCATTCTCTTCGTGGCCGGCGAGTCTCTACTGGGGATGCCGTGCCCGCTGACCGTCTGGGAGGATGCGTTGCGCGGCCGCCAACCCACCGGCGGTTTCATCGAACGCTGGACTCACCAGCTCATATTCTATGACGCGCCCGTCTGGGTATTCACGACGGCGTATGTAGCCTTCGCCATCCTGGTGCTCGTCACCTGGATAGTGGTGCCCGCCACTCGGCGGAGTAGGATGGAATGACCTAAGGGTTTGGCCGGCCTGATCGTTCACCGATCGCCTGGTCTAGAATTGGGGTTGCGCTCGACAGCGTCCGCTGGCGGCCGGCAAGCAGAAACAATATGGGGCATGACTGAATCATGGGAGTAGGTATGGGAGTCATCGATCGGCGGAGACGATTTGTATTTGGCGTGCTCTTGACGGCATCGGTCAGCGTTGCTGCGTCCGGCGCATCGAGCGACTGGCCCACCCATGGCTGGCCTCGGGGCACCCCTGGCGGCGTCGGACTGGATGAGCATGTGCTGGCCGATCTGGATGCGGATATCAGCCATGGCAAGTACAGCCTCGTCGACAGCTTCGAGGTGTTTCGCTGCGGCGAGGAGGTGTTCAGCCGGCACTACCCGCACGACTACGCCACGATCTACGCAAAGGAGGCCAAGACCAAGGGCCCGCTGAATGCGCGGCTGACCGGGCGCTACAACTACTTCGATCCCGCCTGGCATCCGTACTATCACGGCACCCGCATGCACACCATGCAATCGGTGAGCAAGACCGTGACCTCGGCCACGATCGGCATCGCAATCACCCGCGGCGACTTCAAGGCCGGCCTCGACACACCCGTGCTCCACTATTTTCCTGCCGGTTCCGTCAAAAACGTCGACGAGCGCAAGCGCCGCATGACGCTTGCGGACGTTCTCACCATGCGCACCGGATTGGATTGGGTCGAGGATGTGCCCTACGACGATCCGCGCAGCGACTCGAGCCTCATGGAGGCGACCGATGACTGGGTTCAGTACGTCATCGACAAGCCCATGGCGCACGATCCCGGCACGGTGTTCGACTACAGCAGCGGCGCCACGGAACTTCTCGCCTACATATTCAAGAAGGAGACCGGACAGGACATCGAGGCCTATGCCGAGGAGCATCTGTTCAAGCCGCTCGGCATTCAGCATCATTGGAAACGAACCTATCTGGGCGTCGTCGACACCGAGGGCGGGCTGTACCTCACCGGCTCGGATCTCGCAAAGATCGGCTATCTGTACCTGCATGACGGCGTCTGGGACGGCAAGCGTATCGTCTCCGAGGACTGGGTGAAAAAGTCGGTCACGCCGGCGACCGATACCGGCTGGCAGGGCCTCAAATACGGGCTCAAATGGTGGCTCTATCCCCGCAAAGGCGGCGAGCTCGTGTGGATGGGCATCGGATTCGGCGGCCAGCGGCTCATGGTATTCCCGGCCGAACAGCTGATCGTGACCTACACCGGCTGGGATATTCTCAAGGATATCGCGTTCGACGCCGAGCTCGCCGAGCGTGTGGCGCCGGCCATCCGGAGTCCGGGCTGCCCGAATCACGAGCGCTGAGGCATTGCCCACCAAGAATGGACGGAATAGGCCCAAATGGGAAAAATTCCGTAAAATGGACTAACGGCGCAAAATGGGGGCAGGCAAGGGGATGTCTACGCGGCGCCAGAAGCCTACCGCGCGTGCGGAATGACGGCTGTGGCTTCGATCTCGACCTTGGCCTGCGCCTCCATCAGCGCCACCACCTGCACGACGCTCATGGCGGGGAAATGCCTGCCCATCACCGCGCGATACGCCGCCCCGATCTGCTTCAGCTCCGCGTGGTACTCGTCCCGGCTGGTGATGTACCAGGTGAGCCGCACGATGTGCTCAGGACGCGCCTGCGACTCGGCCAGTATGGCGAGGATGTTCTCGAGCGACTGCCGCACCTGACCGGCCAGATCGGCGCCCGGGAATCGGCCTTGCGCGTTCCAGCCCACCTGGCCTGCAATGAAGATCTGCCGCCCCTCCGCTACCACCCCGTTACTGTAGCCCGCGGGCCGCGGCCAGCCTTCGGGGAGCAACACTTGAAATGGAGGGAGCTTCATATTTTCTTGTTCCTATGGAGGAGCTCGCGCCCGATGATCAGCTTCTGAACCTCGGTGGCACCCTCGTAGATGCGCAGCGCGCGAATGTCGCGGTACAGATGCTCGACGACTTCGCCGCGCGCGACGCCGCGCCCGCCGAACATCTGCACCGCACGGTCGATTACGCGCTGCGCGGATTCGGTGGCCGTCAACTTGGCCATGGCCACTTCCATCGTGGCGGGCTCGCCGCGGTCGCGCAGCCAGGCGGCGCGATAGGTGAGCAGCCGCGCCGCATCGATGTCGGCGGCCATGTCCGCGAGCCCCGCCTGGGTGAGCTGGAAGTCCGCGAGCGTCTTGCCGAACAGGCGGCGCGCCCGGCAGTGTCCGATCGCCTCGTCGAGCGCGCGCTGCGCGAATCCGACAGCCGCGCCGGCCACGGAGGTGCGGAAAATATCGAGGGTCTGCATCGCGAGCTTGAACCCTCCGTCCTCGGCCCCCAGCCGTTGACCGGCGGGGATTCGGCAATTCCGGAAACTCAAGGTGGCGAGCGGGTGCGGCGAGATGACATCGATGCGCCGTGAGACCTCCAGTCCCGCCGTGCCGGCATCGACCACGAAGGCGCCGATGCCGCGCGCAGCGATGGAGCCGTCGGCGCGCGGTTCCGCCGGCGCCGTGCGCGCGAACACGCAGTAGAAATCCGCGATGCCGCCGTTCGAGATCCAGGTCTTCTCGCCGTCCAGGACGTAGCCATCGCCGTCCCGGCGCGCGGCGCAGCGAATGGCCGCCACGTCGGAGCCGGCATCGGGCTCGGACAAGGCGAAGGCGGCGATGGCCTCTCCCGCCGCCACGCGCGGAAGATAGCGAGCCTTGAGCTCCGGCGAGCCGGCCAGGGAAATGGCGCCGCTGCCGAGTCCCTGCATGGCGAACGCGAAATCGGCGAGGGCATCGTGCCGGGCCAGGGTCTCGCGGATCAAGGCCAGGGAGCGGACGTCGAATTGACCCGGACGCTCGCCGCCGGGATCTGCCCCATCGCCGGGGACCGAGTAGCGCGTCCAGCCCGCCTGCCCGAGATCGCGCACCAGCGTGCGGCAGGCCTGGTCCACCGATTCGCGGTCCTCCGCGCCTGTATGGAGTGCAAGGTGCCGCGCTGCCCAGTCGTCCAGGCGGACAGCCAGCTCGCGGTGCTGCGCCGTGAAAAAAGGCCATTCGAGAAAGTCACCGGGGCGCATCGCCATCAATTCCCCTCAAACTGCGGCTTCTGCTTGGCGGCGAAGGCGCGGTAGGCACGATGGAAGTCCTCCGTCTGCATGCACGCCGCCTGCGCCTCGGCTTCCGCGTCGATGGCGGCGTCGATGGGCATGTCCCACTCCCGGTGCAGCATCTTCTTGGTCATGGCGTGGGCGAGCGTCGGCCCATGTGCGATCTGCGCGGCGAGCTCCAGCGACTCGGCGAGTACCGCCTCCGGGGCGGCCAGGCGATTGAAGAATCCCCACGCGTGGCCTTCCTCGGCCGACATGGAACGTCCGGTGAACAGCAGCTCGGAGGCGCGTCCCTGGCCGATGATCCGCGGCAGCACGGCGCAGGCGCCCATATCGCAGCCCGCGAGCCCCACCCTCGTGAACAGAAACGCCGTCTTCGCCCGGGGAGTGCCCAGGCGAAAATCCGATGCCATGGCGAGGATGGCGCCCGCGCCGGCGCAGACTCCGTCCACGGCCGCGACGATGGGTTGCGGACAGGCGCGCATCGCCTTGACCAGATCGCCGGTCATGCGGGTGAAGTCGAGCAGCCCGTCCACGCTCATTCGCGTGAGCGGACCGATGATTTCGTGCACGTCGCCGCCGGAGCAGAAATTTCCGCCCGCTCCGGTGATGACGATGGCGCGGACCTCGGTGACCGCGACCAGCGTGCGGAACAAATCACGCAGCTCGGCGTAGGACTCGAAGGTGAGCGGGTTCTTGCGCTCGGGTCGATTCAGAGTCACCAGGCCGACCCGGCCATCGAGGCGCCACTGGAAATGCCGTGGCCGGTAATCCCCGGCCTGGAACCCTTGCGTCCCCGGCGGCGTGGAGGGGGTCGGCGGCGGGCTGGGTGTCGGTGGCGGGGTGTGCGTCATAGTGCCCTCAGCCGTTGCGTCGTTGGTTGACATGCGCCTTGAGCTCCCCCAGCAATTCCCACAGCTGCTTCTTCTGTTTCGTGCCGAGCGGGCCGAACAGATCGATGATCCATTGCTCGTGCTCGGCGGCCATGCGCCGGAATTGCCGCCCGCCTTCCGCGGTCAGCCTGACGCGGAACACGCGCCGATCGGAGCTGTCGACTTCGCGTACCACAAGCCCGTCCTTCTCGAGCCCGTCGGTGACGCCGGTGACATTGCCGCCCGTCACCATCATGCGCTGCGAGAGCTCGCTCATCTTCAGCCCCTCGGGGGCGCGCTCCAACTGCGCCATGAGATCGAAACGGGGCAGGGTAGTCCCGAACCTCGCTTGCAGATTGTGACGGATGCCGATTTCGATCTGGTTGGTGCAGGTCAGCAGCCGCAGCCACAATCGCAGCGACTGGTGATGATCGTCGTGTACGCGGGTCTCCGCGTCCACCGGCGAGTCGGCGATTTTCAACGCAGCCTTTTCCTTGGCCGTCACGTCACCTCTCCGCCGGCGAGCACGATGCTCTGGCCGGTCACGCTCTCCGTGCCGGACTTGCACAGCCAAAGCACGGTGTGGGCTACTTCCTCCGGCGTGATCAGGCGGCGCTGAGGATTGGTGGCGACCAGCGCCGCGAGCGCCTCGTTTTCGCTGCGCCCGGTCTTGGTCCTGATGTTGGCGATGGCGAGCTTCACCATGTCGGTGTCGGTATAGCCTGGGCACACCGCGTTCACGGTAATGTTCTTGGTGGCGTATTCCAGCGCCAGCGAGCGTGTGAGGCCGATCACCGCATGTTTGGATGCCGAGTACGCCGAAATGTACGCAGCGCCCCGCAGCCCGGCGATGCTGGCGATGTTGACGATGCGTCCGAATCCGAGCTGCAGCATGTCAGGCACCGCCGCGCGCGCGCACAGGTAGGTGCCCGTGAGATTCACGCCCAGGATGGCGTTCCACAAGGCGGGGTCGGTATCGGCGAACTTGGAGCTCGCAGCCTGGCCCGCGTTATTGATCAGGATGTGCACGGGGCCGAATTGCCGGCGCGCCGCGGCGAAGGCACCGTGAACGGACGCCGCGTCGGCGACGTCGACGGTCACGGGGACGGCCCGGCTCTCTCCGCCCAATTCCTCCGAGAGCTGCGCGAGCCGGTCCCGGTCGCGCCCGAGTAGAGACACGCGCGCGCCCTCGGCGGCCAGCGCCCTGGCGATGGCGCTGCCGATGCCGCGGCTCGCACCGGTGACCATGGCATGCCGATCGGCGAGCCCGGCGGATTTCTCGTTCAATCAGACACCTCCGCCGACTTGCGCGGCACGTTGCAGATTACGCTCGAGCTGACTCTTCCCCGACAGATACTGCTGCGGCCACCATTGCGCCCGAAATCCGAGCTTCGCCGCGGCCTCGAGCGTCCAGCCGGGATTCGACAGGTGCGGGCGGGCGATGGCACATAGGTCCGCCCGGCCCGAGGCGATGATGGAATTGACGTGGTCGGGCTCGTAGATGTTGCCGACCGCCATAGTGGCGATACCGATCTCGTTGCGCACCTGGTCGGCGAACGGAGTCTGCCACATGCGGCCGTACACGGGCTTCTGCCAGGGGACGGTCTGTCCGGTCGACACATCGATGAGATCGACCCCCGCGCCCTTCAATGCGCGCGCGATGGCGAGCAAATCCTCAGCGGTGAGTCCGCCGTCCGCCCAATCGGTTGCTGAAATGCGTACCGACAGGGGCTTGTCGTCCGGCCACTCGGCGCGTACGGCGTCCAGCACCTCGAGTGGGAAGCGCAGGCGGCCTCGAACGTCGCCGCCGAAGGAGTCGGTGCGGCGATTGGTCAGCGGGGACAGGAAGGATGCCAGCAGATAGCCGTGGGCCATGTGCAGCTCGAGCATGTCGAATCCGGCCTGCAGTCCGCGGCGTGCGGCACGCACGAACTCTTCCCGCACTCGATCCATGTCCTCCCGCGTCATCTCGATCGGCGTCTGACTCACGTCGGGGAAATAAGGCAGGGGCGACGGCGCCAGCAGAGGCCAATTTCCCGACTGCAGCGGATGGTCCATTTTCTCCCAACCGAGCTGGGTCGAGCCCTTTCGTCCCGAATGGCCCAGCTGCAGACAGATTTTCGCGGGTGTTCGCGCATGCACGAAGTCGACCACGCGGCGCCAGGCGTCGCGCTGGATGTCGTTCCACAAGCCGGTGCAGCCCGGCGTGATGCGGCCCTCGGGAGACACGCAGGTCATCTCCGTGTATACCAAGCCCGCCCCGCCCAGCGCCCGGTGGCCATAGTGGACCAGATGCCAGTCGTCGGGAGTCCCGTCGGCCGCGCAATACTGAGCCATCGGCGAGACCACCACCCGATTGGCCAATTCGAGTCCGCGCAATTTGAAAGGCAAGAACATCGGCGGCCGCGGATCCTCGCCGCCGCCGCCGCCGCCGCCGCCCACCACCGTCGCGGCCGGCCAGCCACCGTTCGTAGCGGTCGACGAATGCGGGATCCCGCGTCTTCAGATTGTCGTGACCGATGCGCTGGCTACCGGTGAGCAGACTGTAGGCGAACTGCTCCGCAGGGAGGTGCGCATAACGCGCGACGTTCTCGAACCATTCCATGCGGTTGCGCGCGGCGCTCTGCAGCTTGAGCACCTCCACGTTGCGCTCCTGGCGGTAGGCGCCGAGCGCCCGATCGAGGTCGGCGCCGCCCGCGATGCCGCCCGCGACGTGGCTGCACAGCGATATGGCGTCTTCCATGGCGAGCTTGGTGCCGGAGCCGATGGAGAAATGGGCCGTATGGGCGGCATCGCCGATGAGCACCACCTTGCCGTGATGCCAGCGCTTGCAGCTCACGCGGTTGAAGCTCAGCCAGGCCGATCCGCGCAGATGACCGGCATTGCTCTGCAGCGGGTGGCCGTCGAGATAACGGCCGAACAGCCGTTCGCAGAAGGCGATCGACTGTTCGGTGTCGAACCGGTCCAGCCCATGCGCCTTCCAGGTCTCCTCCCGCGTCTCCACGATCACCGTGGAGAGATCCTTGCTGAACTGGTAGGCGTGGATTTGGAACCAGCCGTGTTCCGTCCGCTCGAAGGCGAACGTGAAGGCGTCGAACGGCTGGGTGGTGCCCAGCCAGATGAAGCGACAATGACGGGTGTCGATGTCCGGCTCGAATACCCGGGCATGGCGGTTGCGGGTCTTGCTGTTGATGCCATCCGCGGCAATGACGAGGTCCGCGTCGGCGAAGCCCCGCTCATCGTCCACCTCATGCTCGAACCGCAGATGCACTCCCAGTGTGCGGGCGCGGTCCTGCAGGAGGTTCAGCAGACGTTTGCGGCTGATGCCGGCGAAGCCGTGGCCGCCGCTGACGAATCGCCGGCCGTTGAAATGGATCTCGATGTCGTCCCAGTGATGGAAACCCGCGAGTATGTCCGCGTGCGAGACCGGGTCCGCGTTGCGGAAGTTCTCCATGGTCTGATCGGAGAACACCACGCCCCAGCCGAAGGTGTCGTCGGGCCGATTGCGCTCGTACACCTCGATGCTCGCCGCAGGCAGGGCCTTGCGCAGCAGGATGGCGGCATACAGTCCCGCGGGCCCGCCGCCTAGACAGACGATTCTCTTCATGAGCTGCGCGCTCCCTCCAGCAAATGTATCGCGGGCCTGGCGCCTATGATATAGTCCTAGATACTTGAAGTGTCAATTATCTTCTATTGCCTATTTTCGTAGCCATCCTCTCGTGGGGTTCGAATCATGGATACGCTTTCCCAGCTGATCGGCGGCATCGTGAAAGGCACCATTCGGGTCATCGATCTGACCATGCCGCTCGAGCCCCGGACCCCCACGATTCCGTTGCCGCCGCAGTTCGCGCCGTCCAAGCCCTTCTCCCTGGAAGAGATTTCCCGTTACGACTCGCGCGGCCCGGCATGGTATTGGAACAACATCGCTTGCGGCGAGCACACGGGCACTCATTTCGACGCGCCGATACACTGGGTCACCGGCAAGGATTATCCCCAGAACGCCACGCACGATATTCCGGTGGATCGGTTCATCGGTCCGGCGTGCGTCATCGATGTATCGAAGCAGGTTCGGGAGAACGCCGACTTCCTGTTGACCCAGGGCGTCGTCGAGGAATGGGAGCGGCAGCACGGCCGGATTCCCGCTCATGCCTGGGTCCTGGTCCGGACCGATTGGTCGAAGCGGACCTCCGACAAGGCGTTTCTCAACCTCCAGGCGGACGGCCCGCATACCCCCGGTTTTCATCCGCAATGCGTGCCGTTCCTGGCGCGCGAGCGGGACATCCTGGGCGTGGGCGTCGAAACCGTCGGCACGGACGCAGGGCAGGCGGCGGGATTCGAGCCCATGTTCCCGTGCCACACCATCATGCACGGGTCCAATAAATTCGGGCTCGCGAGTCTCACCAACCTCGATCAGCTGCCGCCCACGGGCGCAGTGGTGATCGCGCCTCCCCTGAAGATAGTCAACGGCTCGGGCAGCCCGCTGCGGGTCCTGGCGCTCGTTTCCCTATGAGGTAATCGATCCGTGGCAGAGCGATCGTTCGAGAAGGAAGCGCAATCGCTGCGGCTCGGCGAAGGAGCCGAATTTCGGGGCGAGGGAATCCTCGCCGTCACCAAGGCGCTGCTGCAGTCCGGGGTGGCCTACGTGGGCGGATATCAAGGCGCGCCGATCTCCCACCTGATGGACGTGCTCGCGGATGCCGAGGACATTCTTCGCGAGCTCGGCGTCCATTTCGAGGCCAGCGCCTCGGAAGCCACCGCCGCCGCCATGCTCGCCGCGTCGATCAACTATCCGTTGCGCGGCGCGGTTACCTGGAAATCGACGGTGGGCACGAATGTGGCGTCGGATGCGCTGGCGAATCTCGCATCCTCCGGCGTGCGCGGCGGCGCCCTGATCATCCTGGGCGAGGACTACGGCGAGGGCGCGAGCATCATGCAGGAGCGCACTCACGCCTTCGCCATGAAGTCTCAAATATGGCTGCTCGATCCGCAGCCGCACTTGCCGCAGATCGTGCGCGCGGTGGAACAGGGCTTCGAGCTCTCCGAAGCGAGCCACAGTCCGGTGATGTTGATGCTGCGCATCCGCGCGTGCCACGTCTACGGACGCTTCACCGCCAAGAACAACCGGCGTCCCGCATTCTCCGCCGCCGATGCGCTCGCTGCGCCCTCGCGCGATTACGGCCGCATCATCCTGCCACCCTCCACCTATGCCCAGGAGCGGGAAAAGATTCACGAGCGATTCCCGGCGGCGCTGCGTTTCGTCGCCGAGCACGGGATGAACGACTTCATCGAGGGCGACGCGGCCGACGTGGGGCTCGTTCTCCAGGGCGGCCTGTACAACAGCGTGCTGCGGGCGCTGGAGCTCCTCGACTGCGCGGATGTCTTCGGATCGAGCAGGATTCCGCTCTACGTCCTCAACGTCACCTATCCGTTGATCCCCGACGAGTGGATCAGGTTCTGCACCGGCAAGCGTGCGGTGCTGGTGGTGGAGGAGGGCCAGCCTGAGTTCATCGAGCAGGCGGCGAGCCAGATTCTGCGCAAGCACGACGTGTCCGCTCGCCTCGAGGGCAAGGGCGTGCTGCCGATGCACGGCGAGTACAACGTGGACGTGCTGCGCAAGGGGCTCGGAGAGTTCATCGCACGCTGGGCGCCGCAGCTGTCGCGCGGCAACCCCAAAGCCGCTGCCCGGGGAACGGCCGCCGAGAGCCCCCTCGTGGCCGCCGGGCGCCTCGCAGCCCTCATCCCGTCCCGGCCATCGGGATTGTGCACCGGTTGCCCGGAGCGGCCGCTGTTCACCGCCATGAAGCTTTTGCAGCGCGAGAGCGGACCCCTGCACATCAGCGCCGATATCGGCTGCCACTCGTTCGCGACGCTGCCGCCCTTCAACATGGGCAACAGCATTATGGGCTATGGCCTGGGGCCGGCGGGAGCGTCGGCGCTCGGCACCGAAGGCGGGAAGCGCGCCATGTCCGTCATGGGCGACGGCGGTTTCTGGCACAACGGTCTCACCAGCGGAATCGGCAACGCGGTTTTCAACCGCCACGACGACGTGACGGTGATCGTCGATAACGGCTACTCGGCGGCAACGGGCGGTCAGGATATTCCGTCCTCGCGTGCCGCCAACGAGCACCGCCAGGGGAACAACACCATCATCGATGCCGTGAAGGGCGTCGGGGTCAAGTGGGTGAGGCATACGCGCACCTACGACATGCAGGGAACCTTGAAGGTGCTGCGCGAGGCGCTGACGACGGAATTTCGCGGACCCAAGGTGATCGTCGCCGAGGGGGAGTGCCAGCTCAACCGTCAGCGCCGGGTACGGCCGCTCATGAAGAAAGCCATCCAGCAGGGCGCGCGCGTGGTACGCGAGCGTTTCGGCGTCGATGCCGATACCTGCACCGGGGATCATTCCTGCATTCGATTGTCGGGATGCCCGTCGTTGACCGTGAAGAAGAATCCCGATCCCCTGCGCAGCGACCCGGTCGCGCACGTCGATAACAGTTGCGTGGGTTGCGGGGTGTGCGGCGAAGTGGCGCACGCCGCCGTGCTTTGCCCGTCCTTCTATCGCGCCGAGCTGGTGTACAACCCATCGCGCTGGGATCGACTGCTGGCCGGGCTGCGGGCGGCCGTCATCGGCGCCTTGCAGCGGCGGAGCGAGCGCAAGCGGCTGAGCTGCGCGCTCTAGGCCATGAGCCCCCCGCGGCCGATCAAGTTGACCATCGCGGCTCTGGGCGGCCAGGGAGGCGGTGTGCTCGCCAACTGGCTGATCGAGATCGCGGAAGCCGAAGATCACCTGGTGCAGTCCACCTCCGTGCCGGGCGTCGCGCAGCGCACCGGCGCCACGATCTACTACCTCGAGTTCTTCCCCCGGGCCGCCGCCGACCGGGCGGGGCGCGATCCCGTCATGGCGCTCATGCCGGGGTCGGGAGACGTGGACTGCGTGCTCGCTTCCGAGCTGGCCGAAGCCGGTAGAGCGATACAGCGCGGACTCGTCGATCCGGAGCGCACGACGCTGATCGCGTCTTCACACCGCTCCTACGCCATCGGTGAAAAGAGCGCGATGGGACAGGGGGCGGCGGACGAAAAGCAGCTTCTGGAGCTGGTGCGCAGCCAGGCGAAGCGGCTGGTCCTGTTCGACATGGACGCACTCGCCGAGCGGCACGGCAGCGTGATCAGCTCCGTGCTCCTCGGCGCCCTCTGCGGCAGCGGCGTGCTGCCGTTTCGCAAGGCGGCCTTCGAGTCCGCCATCAAGAAGAGCGGCATCGCCGTCGCGACCAATCTGGCCGCTTTCGAGGATGCCTGCGGGCTCGCCGAGGCGGGCGAGACGGCTTCCGGTGCGCCGGCGAGCGCCATGGCGCAATTCGCCGAAGTGCCTGCGCGCGCCCGCTCGCCGGCGCTGCAGCCCCTGCTCGATCGGCTGCGGCGGCTGGCCGCGCCCATGCAGCCGCTGGCTCTGGAAGGCGTGCGCCGCGCCATCGACTACCAGGATCCGCTCTACGCCGGCCTGTACCTGGATCGCGTGGAGCGAATCGCCGCCCTCGATGCTCAGCGCGTGCCGAACGGCACATGGGCGCTCACGGAGGCAACGGCGCGGAGCCTCGCTCTGTGGATGACGTTCGAGGACACCTTCCGGGTCGCCGATCTGAAGACGCGCTCGGCCCGCTTCGCTCGTGTACGCGAAGAAGTCCGCGCGGAGCCCGATCAGCTGGTCGGCATCACTGAATTCATGAAGCCGCGAATCGAGGAGATCGCGGGCTCGCTGCCGGCGAGGGCGGGGCGATGGATGCTGGCCTCGCCTCACCTGCGCCGTGGGCTGGCGCGTTGGACCGGCGGAAAGCAGGTGCGCACCGGCACCGTCGGCGGGTTCTTGTTGCTGCATCTGCTCGGAGGCATGAAGCGCTGGCGGCGCGGGACTCTCAGGTACGAGCAGGAAAATGCGCGCATCGAGGCGTGGCTGGCGCGGATCGCCGATCTTGCGGTGGGGAATTACGCCCTGGCGGTGGAGCTGGCGCGTGCCCAGCGGCTGGTCAAGGGCTACGGCGAGACCCATGAGCGGGGCTGGCGCAATTTCAGCGCGCTCGCCGGGCAGCTCGATGCGTTGGTCACGCGCACCGACGGCGCGGCGGCGTTCGCGCGATTGCAGGAGGCCGCCTTGGCGGACGAAGAGGGCAGTGCCCTTGCGAAGGAGCTCGCGGCCGTCGCCGGCGTATCCGCCCCGCTCGGGACTGTCTCGCGATTCGGCGCGTAGGCCGCGCAGGGTATCGTGACCTCCGCTCCAAGCACGGAACGCGAACGCGGCCTTCACAAGGAGCTCTCCAAGGCGCAGATCGTCATGATCGGCCTGGGCGGTGCCATCGGCACCGGACTGTTCATGGGCAGCGGCATCGCCATCGCCTACGCCGGGCCAGCCGTGATCCTGAGCTATGCCATCGCCGGCTTCGCGGCGCTGGTCATGGTGTTCAGCCTCTCCGAGATGGCCGTCGTCCACCCCACCGCGGGCTCGTTCGGCACCTACGCCGAGATGTACCTGAATCCCTGGGCGGGGTTCGTGGTGCGTTACACATACTGGATCTCCCAGGTCATCGCGATCGGCGGCGAGGCGGTCGCCGCGGGCGTCTACATGACCTACTGGTTTCCCGACATTCCCGTGTGGATCTGGTCCATCGGCTTCACGGTACTGCTGGTCTACGTGAATTCGCTGGCGGTGGGCAGCTTCGGCTCCGTCGAGTACGGGTTCGCGTTCATCAAGGTGACCGCGATCGTGCTGTTCATCATCCTGGGGGGCTCCAGCATCCTGGGAATCGGACGTCCGGCCGTCGGATTTCATAACGTCGCCGGATTGCCCGGAGGGTTCATACCCCATGGTCTGGGCGGCGTGTGGATGGCGGTCATCGTCGGTGTCTTCTCCTTCAACGGCATCGAGGTCATTGCCGTGACATCCGGCGAAACGAAGGATCCGAGAGTCGCGATTCCCGCGGCGCTGCGCACCATGCTGCTGCGCTTGTTCCTGTTCTACGTGGTCGGCCTGGGCATCATCGTGACCCTCGTTCCCTGGACCTCGACCGGTGCCAAGGTGGTGTCGGAAAGCCCCTTCGTGCGCGTGTTCGCGAATTCCGGGATCGCGCATGCCGCCGGCATCATGAATTTCGTGGTGTTGAGCGCGGCCCTGTCGAGCATGAACACCAACGTATACCTGTGCTCCAGGATGCTGTTCTCGCTGTCCCGCGGAAACTATGCACCCAAGCTGCTCGGCAAGCTCGGCAACGCGGGCGCACCGGTGGCGGCGATTCTCACGTCGGGCGCATGTGTCCTGGTGGCCGCCAGTGTTTCCGTGATGACGCCCTATGCCTACAATTATCTATTCGGGGTGGCGCTGTTCGGTGCGATCACGGTCTGGATCATCGTGCTGCTGAGCCACCTGAGCTTCCGCCGCCACCATCGGCTCGCGGACCTGCCGGTGCGCACACCGCTGTTCCCGGGGCTGCAGCTGAGCGCGCTCGTCCTGCTCTGCGCCGTTTTGGTGACCATGGGACTGGACACCGAATTCTGGAACATTTCCTGGATCGTGGGTGTGCCCTGGCTGATGCTGATCTCGGCCGCTTACTTCTTCCGAGTGCGGACCGTCGCCGCCGGGACGAGGGCGCGGGAAGCCGACCCATGCGTGAATGACGGGGGTGTGTGAGATGTCGAGCCGCCAAACGCAACAACGTATCGTCGCAACCGCCGTGGAGCTGTTCAACGAGCACGGCACGGCTGCGGTGTCCACCAACCGCATCGCAGAGATCTGCAGGGTCAGCAAGGGCAATCTTCACTATCACTTCCGCAGCAAGCAGGAGATCGTGCAGCAGGCCTTTCTGCAAATCGTCACGGTGATGAACGAAGAGTGGAACCGGGATCCGCTGCATCCGACGCTGCGGCACATGGCGGAAATGTTCGCGCGCCACGCGCTGCTCGCCTATCGGTACCGATTCTTCTTCCGCGAGATGCCGCACCTGCTGCGGTCGGACCCGCTGCTGTTGCAGAGGTATCAGGAGAATCGCTGCCGCCGCGAGCTGACGCTCGAGCAGTTCTTCTTCGCACTGGACAGATGCGCGGCGCTGCGCTTGAACGGCGACCGGCGGTTGATCGGTTCCTTGCTTCACAGCACCTGGATCATCGCCGATAATTGGCTGAACTCGATCGAATTCATGGGGCGCGAGGTGACCGAGGAGTCGGTCATCGCCTCGTACGAGCTCATTCTCGACATCTTCCGGCCCTATTTCCGTGCGGATGAGGGCAGGGTGCTCGACGAGTCCCAGGCGGGCATTTGCCAGCATTTGCGTGCGCGAGGAATGCCGAGCGCGTCCGTCCCGGTCACGCTCCGATGCCAAATAGGGTGGCGGCCCTAAATTAAGTCCATGCCGGGGGGTGTCATCCCGGAAGATAGGCCCATTGATGGTTGTTGCTGGAAGTGACATGCCCGATCCGTTCGTCGCCCAAAAGAAGCCCTATCTCGTCGAGCTCAAAGCCGGCCGGAATTATCTGTGGTGCCGTTGCGGGCGCAGCGCAAAGCAGCCGTATTGCGACGGTTCGCATGCCGGCACGCCGTTCCTGCCGCTGCGCTTCACCGCGACCGAGGATGGGGAAGCCGTGCTCTGCGGTTGCAAGCACACGTGCACGCCGCCATTCTGCGATGGGACGCACAATAAATTGTCCGAGCGCTACCAGGAAGCCACCGACGACGAGCTGAGCGCCGCGGCGTCATTGCCGCTCGCGCGGCGAGATCATGGCCGATGGGGTAAGGCGATTCTTGCCGAAGGCTGCTTCGTCCTCACGCCCGCGGCCGAGCTGTTCGAGCGGCGCAGCGCCTCGATGCGGCTCGCCACGGTCATCCATCGCGGGGACGGCGCGAGCTTCATCTCGCAGTTCTACGCCGAGGTTGATCCGGGATCTCCCGACATATTGTGCTTTCCGGAGAGCGAGGCGGTGTTGTTCATCCAGTGGGGCACGGGCACCGTGACCATCTCGGGCCGCGAGTTTCCCGTGGCTCCGGAAACGGGAGTTCTGGTGCGCCCGGGCGAGGGCTTCCGCATCCGGGCGGCCGGCGAGACCATGAGGCTTCTTCTCACCGCGTGCCCGCAGGCGCAGGCGCCCGAGTCGCTGGCGTCCATGCCCGCGAATTTCGACGAATCCCTGCCGCGGCGAGTGGGCGGTGTCGATGCGGCGCTGCGCGAGCCGATGGCCGATCGCTTCTATCAGATCCTGGTCGGCGAGCGGCCGGAGGAATCGCAGATTACCGAGTTCATCGGAGAAATTCCCTTCTCCAGAGCGGCAGCCCATCGCCACCTCTACGAGGAGGCGATCATGATTCTGGCGGGCGAGGGGTTCCTGTGGACCGAGCAAGCTCGTGCGCCGGTGGCCCCGGGCGACATCCTGTTCCTTCCCCGCAAGGTGCTGCACTCCTTGGAATGCACGTCGGCAGAGGGCTTGCGGCTGATGGGCGTGTTCTATCCGTCGGGCAGCCCTGCCGTCAATTATTGATTCCTCGCTCCGAAGCCGAGAACCGCGAGCCCTAAAATTCCCCGCACGGCACCGGCGTACGCCGCTACATTGGCGGCCAATGCGCATCCGCCGGATGCGCAAATACAAGAATAGCTCCGTGTCGTAATGCAGGGGATTTCATTTTGCCAAAGTCAAAGACCAAGATGCGGAAGGCCGGCAGCGTGCTGTGCGCCGGTCTCGCCGCGTCGGTAATTTCGTTCGGTCTATCGGTCTCGGCATCCCGCGCCGCCGACGATTCGAGCACGGCGTCGGCAGCCAACAGCGGGGCGACAGCCGATAGCGGGGCGACAGCCGATAGCGGGGCGACAGCCAATAGCGGGGCGACAGCCGACAGCGGCGGGATCGAGGAAATCGTCGTCACGGCGGCCCGGCGCGAGCAATCCGAGCTGACCGTTCCGATCAGCATCACCGCCTTCTCCGCGAAGGACTTGGAGGCCAACCATGTCACCGATGTCGAGGACTATTTCGCGCTCGCACCCGATGTGTACATCACCGGCGCCCCCGACCGTGTCGGTCTCGTATCCCACACGTCGGGCTTGAGGCTTGCGATTCGCGGCATCAGCGACATCGGCGGCACCTCGAACTCCTTCGGCATCTATCTGGACGACCTCAACATCAACAATGCGACGGTGAACCCGTATCTGGTCGACGTCGACCGCATCGAGGTCCTCGAAGGGCCGCAGAGCACCTTCTTCGGCAGGAACGCCGAGGCGGGGGTCATCAGCATCGCGTCCAAGAAGCCCGTGGATAAGTACGAAGCGGAAGGCACGGTGGACTATTCGAGCTTCGATACCACCGACTTCAAGGGCATGGTCAACGTGCCGGTCGTTCCCGGACTGTTGTTGATGCGCTTTGCAACCGAGATCGAGCAAAGCGACGGCGCGCTGAAAAACGTCAACCCGGTGGGCGGCGACAACGGTTATGACAGCCAATACGGACGCCTCTCGATCCGCGCGCTGCCCACGGAGCGGCTCACCATCGATCTGTCGGCCGCGTATTCCCGGGAGCACGACGACGACTACGGTATCGTCAATACGGGCGTCGTCAGCTCATTCGTGGACAGCCTGTGTCTGCCGCCGATCCAGTGTCCCCGCCCTTCGGACGGACCTTTTTTCCCTCAAAATACCACCAACTACAATCACAACGATCCGCTGGTGGTCGACTCGTCCTACTGGATATTCAACTCGCGCGTTGTGTATCACGCCGACGACTACTCGATCACCAACATACTCGGCTACTCCACGCTGAAGTTCATCGACTCCGGGGAGCTCGACTTCTCGAGCTACGACTTTCTGCGCGAGGTATTCGACAAGGACGACCAAAACTCCTTGAGCGACGAGCTGCGAATACAATCGGAGGGCAACGGACCGCTGAGCTGGATCGTCGGCGGCCTGTTCGCGAGGGATTATGCCTACGAGCACGAGCAGGTCGGCTTCGGCGCGCAGAACGGCTTCGGTGTGCCGGCCGGCTTCATCATCGAGGACGACAATCCGATCACGCACACGCGGACCTACGCGCTGTTCGGCGAGGCGAACTACAAGCTGCTGGAGCCGCTGACGCTCACCGTGGGTGGCCGCTACTCATACGAGGATCTCAGCAAGCACTACTATGAATTCGACGATTTCGGCGACCCCATCGTCGACAACGGCGGCAAGCGCAGCTACGACGACTTCTCGCCGCGCGTCACGCTGGCATACGCGTGGAATCCGGATGTGAACACCTACGCGACCGCCTCCAAGGGTTGGAAAGCCGGCGGCTTTCAGCTGGACACCGGCTCGGTGCTGCCGGTGAATTTCGGATCGGAGACCTTGTGGAACTACGAGGTCGGCACCAAGGCCAAGCTGTTCGACGACCGCTTACAGGTGTCCGCATCGGCGTTCTTCATCAAATGGAACAACGTCCAGGTGCAGACATCGGTATACGTCGACGAGGGCGGCTCGGTGCACTCCTACGCCGGCATCTCCAACAATGCCAACGCATCGAGCCGCGGCATGGAATTCCAGCTGCAAGCAAGGCCTATCCAGCCGTTCCAGCTCGGTGTCAACCTGGGCTACACGGACGCGCACTTCGATACCTTCGCGGGAGCCGTCACGGATTATGGAACGGTCGATCTGAGCGGGCAGCCGCTGCCTTTGGCGCCCCGCTGGACCGCGAGCACCAACGCACAGTACGATTTCGCGCTCGGCGCCGCCTGGAAGGCGTTCGTACGCGGCGAATGGAGCTACGCGAGCTCGAGCTATACGAACGTGAACGGCGTGACCGCGGCGAACCTCGAAGGCCTGGCATTTCCGTTCAAGCTGCCGTCGCGCAACGCCACCAATTTTCGATTCGGGGTCGACAATGGCAAATATCGGATCGTCGGCTATGTCAACAATGCCTTCGTGCACAAGGGCGACTACAGCGCCGTGTTCGATTTTGGTTTCGTCGACGGCGCGGCTGTGCTGCCGATCGAACGCGTGTTCGGCATCCAGCTGACGGCGCGATACTGAGGAGAGGCAATGACATCCGATGCGATCACGCGTATGGGAATTCCGGTTGCCGTCCTGGCGGGCGCTATGTTGCTGTCGCCGACGCCGGGCCGTTCGGCGGAGCCGGCGCCGCCCAATCTCATCGTCGTCGGCAAGACGGTGAATTACCGCCAGACGGCCGGCGGCCGGTTGACGTTGCTGAATTACCATTTCTTCGCCGAGGTATTTCAGTCGTCGAGCGAGGCGGGCGGGAGCGCGGAGTTGATCGGCCCGCGAGGAGCCGCGATTCCGTTTCACCCCGAAGGAAGTGTCCTCGGCGCAGGCGGCGACCGCGAATTTCGGTCGCTCACAGAGCTGAACGCGAGCATGCCGAATGGCCGCTATACGGTCCGTTACACCCGGCCGGGTGCGCCGGCGCTCGCCGCCCCGGTCGGGATGAGCGCGACTGCGAGCGCGATGGCAGACCCCGTGCGGATTCACCTGCTGCAAGAGGGGCGCGAGGTCGCCGCCTCGGCGGTCGATCCGTTGCACGCGCTGGTGATCCAGTGGAGCCCGTTCGCCAAGGGGCGGGCGGATCCGAACGGGATATCTGAGGATTTGATTTTCGTGCACTTGGGCGACTGCCGCGGCCGGATACTGGTGCGAACTCCGGCCCCTTTTTCCGGGAATGCGCCCCTCACGTATCGGAGCAACTCGTACACTGTGCCTGCCGAAATCCTCGGTCCCGGCTCGGTGTACCAGATCTCCGTGGAACAGGCGCCCGTCGTAACCCGCCGGACCGAAGGAGTGCCGACGTTTGCAACATATCCCGCGACCACCTATCTGGACTTCAAGACCACCGGCGAAAGCGCGGTCTCATGTTCCGATCCGCCGTATCAAATGGATCATGGGCAAAGCGACCGGACCCGCGCTCCGTAACGTTCTTCTGGGGCTGGTGTTTCTGGCTCCCTGGGCTTTGCCAGCCTGCGCGTCGGATGCGGCGAGCGATGCAGAAGGGGCGAGCGACGTGCGCTTTTTCGTCGTGGTCAAATCGTCCAATTATTCGCAAAAGGCGGACGGCGGAGTGACGCTCCTCAACTACCACTTCTTTTCCGAGATTTTCCCCGTTCCCGGTGCGTCGCTGCGCGGCGAGTTGACCTCGCCGTATTTCGATCGGCCGAAAGCCTATCGAGAGAAGGATCGCACGTTGTACGTCGAGGGAGGCCATTTTTACGATCTGGCGGCGTTGGACGCGGCGTACCCGAACGGGACCTATCGGGTATCGATCGATGATTCGCGGACTCGCATCGCGAACGGTTCCCTCGACTTGGGCAGCGACGGCGGCCTTACGGCGATTCCCGAGCCCATTCACATCGCCCTCGCGCAACGCGGCACGACTGTGGCGCCGACAGCGATCGATGCCTCGCAGCCGACGACGATCCGCTGGAATCGATTCTCGAACGGGCGGTCCGATCCCCGCGGAATCGTCGACGACATGATCTTCGTCGTGATTCAGGACTGCCACGGCCGGAACGTGTTTCACACGGGGCTGCCGTTCGACGGCAAGTACCTCCGCTATGACACGCCGGATGTTCAGGTGCCGGCACGTCTGCTCCAGCCCGGCCGGCCTTATTCCATGTTCGTGGAAATGCCGCACGTGGTCGACAGCACTCGCACAAAGGGAATTCCCGGCTTCGCCTCGTTCGCAACGGCGACGTACCTCGATCTGCGGACGCTGGGCACCGTCTCGACGGATTGTCCGGCCGCCTTGCCGCCGATGGATACCGGGCAGACGGATCGGGCGGGCGCGACAACCGGCGCGGACACCGCGACGGGCGAGAAACCTTCGACGGCGCCGGAAACCCGGATTTCCGGTCAGGTTACGTTCATGTACTACCGAGATCTAGCGGCGCCGCGAAAGTTCTATGGCCAGACGCTGGGCCTCGTGCCCTATCTGGAAAACGACTGGGTGACCCTGTTTCACACGGCCTCAGGCGCCACCATCGGCCTGGTGAAGGTGCCGAACAGCCGCACGAGCGCGGCCGAGAAACGATCGGTGGTCATGGTGAGCCTGGTGACCGACGATGCCGCGGCGTGGTATCGGAAGCTCAAACGCGATGGCAGCGTGCGCATCGTCAAGCCTCTCTACGATCACCCCGGCGTGCCTATTCGCGCGTTCGAGATCGAGGACCCGGCCGGCTATCCCATAGAGTTCTTTCAATGGCTCGATCCTGCTCCGCGAGGGCTGAATTGACATTTTGACTCCGACGTATAAACTTGTTTATACATCGGGGGAAATCATGGCAAAGGGCGCAACATTGACTGTTCAGCGGTGGGGAAACAGCCTTGCGGTTCGGATTCCAGCGGCAGTGGCACGGTCGGCTCGATTCAGGGTCGGCCAACCCGTCGAAGTATCGGCCCAGGACTCGAACGTTCTGGTAAAGCCGCTTGGCGAACCCAGGCTGACACTCGCGCAGAAGCTGGCCGCATTCGATCCGGCGCTTCATGGCGGCGAGGTCATGGCCACCCGCCCGGTCGGCAACGAGGAGCTTTAGTGGCCGGCCGAAAGTCATGGTGCCCTGATCGGAGAGACATGATCTGGATTGATTGCAATCCTCAGGCCGGCCGCGAAATGAAGGATGTTCACCCGCTGGTTGTATTGTCTCCGCGGGAATTCAACGCACGAACCGGAATCGTGATCGGTTTGCCGTTGACCACGGCTTCCTATAACGAAACCAATCCGTTCGCTGTGAAGTTCACCGGCTCGAAGGGTGTTGCCAGCTATATCCTCAGCCATCAACCGAAGTCGTTTGACTGGCGAGCCCGAAAAGCAAGACCCCATTCGCTAAGACGGGTGCCTGAGGAATCCTTCGCGCTCGCCTGTGAAACTCTCAATCAAATCATCGAGATCGGGAATTAACGCTTGCGGGCGCGCTAACCAGGTTCGGGCAGCAGCTCGCAGCGCGGCGTATCTGTGCGCCGGCGTGCTGACCTTCGGTCTGAGTCTGGCGATCGGAGCGATGCGCTGCTACGGCGCTGATGCCTGGGGCGGTTCCCTCGCCCTTACCAGCGACTACTTCGTCCGCGGGATCACTCGCAGCAACGATTTGGAGGCGCTGCAGCTCGACCTGCATTATGTCGACAGTACCGGAATCGTGGCAGGCCTCTTTGCATCCAACACGCAAATCGACCCTTACGAGCGTCGGGATGTCGAACTCAACGGCTATGCCGGCTTTGCGTGGTCGAAGACGGGGGGATGGCACGGCAGGGTTCTCGGCGCCTACTACGCCTATCCATGGAACGCGGAGGGCTCCAACTACAACTACGGAGAGATAGACGCCGACCTTGGGTATCAAAGCTGGCTTGACGTCGGTCTGTCATATTCGCCTGATGCGCCGCGGTATTCAGGCTCGAGGATCATCGCCGTTTCGGCTGAATCGGTGGAGTTGAACCTCCAGCATCCGCTCATCGGCAAACTGCTCGCCACGGGGGGCGTCGGCTACTACGACATGGCGGGTCCGGGCGGGACGGGTTACGCTTATTGGAGTGTCGGCGCGGCTTACGATCTTGCACCGGTGGTCCTGGCGGTGTCGTATGTAGACACCTCGGCGGGGGCGAAGCGGCTGTTCTATGATAGCGCCGCGACCGGGCGGTTTACCGGAACGGTGATTTGGCGTTTTTAGCCCGTGGCATCAAGGACTTGCGCCGCGTTGCAACTCTTTCACGGGCAGCCGGTACTTACGCAGGTGCTGCCCCATTCCGCCCAGGACCCAGTCCAGTGATTCTGCCCGCCAAAAATTCAGCCAAAGACAGTGACGCCGCGCTGCTGGCTGCCATAGGAACGGGTGACCGACGGGCGCTGGAAGAGCTTTATTTGAGCTACCACCGGCGCCTCGCGCGATTCTTGTTGCGCTTTACGCCGCGCTACGAAAACGCCGAGGAAATCATCAACGACACCTTCATGGTGGTATGGCAGAGCGCCAAGGATTTTCGCCGCGCCTCGCTGGTTTCGACCTGGATCTTCGGTATTGCCTACCGAACCGCGCTCAAGTCGGTGCGCCGCCAGAAAAACCATGCAGCGGCGCTCGGCCTGGATGAATGCCCGGAACAGGCCGTGAATCCGGCGCTGGATACGGAAATCCAGGACTGGCTGGCACAAGGTCTCGAGAAACTTCCTCTCGAGCAGCGTTTGACCCTGGAGCTCGCCTATAACATGGGATATTCGCTCGAGGAGATCGCAGCGATAACCGACGCGCCGGTCGGTACCGTCAAGGCGCGCATGTACCATGCGCGCGAAAAGCTGCGTCACTATCTTCCGGCGCTGGGCGGCGGTTCGGACTCGTCCGAACTGGGCGCATCATGAAGGCCGGCCGAACGCACGATGCGCACCGGGAGATAGCGGAGCTCATCCCGTGGTACGTCAATGGCACCATCGGGGTGCTCGAGCGGCAGAGAGTCGACGCGCATGTGCTCACGTGCAGCGCTTGCCGCAATGATTTGCTGCTGGAGCGCCGTCTCTACGAGGGCATGGCCGCGGAGCCGGGGGTCGAGTACATGCCCACCGCTTCGCTCAAGCGGCTGCTGGCGGTGCTCGACGAGCGCGGCGCCGTTCCTGAGCAAGAGAGGCCTGATCGCCCGGCTGTCGGATCGATGCCATGGAGGGGTATGGCGGCGGCGGGCATCGTCGTGGCGGCGGTCATCGCTGCGTTCCTGGCGGCCGATCGTTGGCCGGCACCTGGCGACCGCGGACCGCCGCCGATCTATCGTACGGTCACGAGCCCGCGGCCGCATGCGCCCGACGAAGTCATTCGCGCGGTGTTCTCGCCCAGCCTCACTCTGGTCGATCTGCAGGGCATACTCGACGAGTCGCAGCTCAAGATCATTTCCGGACCGACGGAGGCCGGCGTGTATTCGCTGGCGGCGACCTCCTCCAGACCGGTGAGCGTGTCGCTCGGATTGTTGCGCCGGCACTCGGAGGTCCGTTTTGCGGAGAGCACTCGCGTGGACGATACCGTTCCACGCCCTCGCGAGTCTCCATGAGCCGATGGGCGCCTCTGGTGTTCACGGCCGCGCTGATGGGTGCATGCGCCAATGCGCCGGTGCGCATTGAATCGCAGGCGCTCGCCGGTCGGCCTCCCGGCGCCGTCGACCGGCTCATCGTTGCCGGGGTCGACAATCGCTCCGCACCGTTGCTGGCGCGGGCCGGCAGTACGCCGCGGGGCTATGACACGATCGCGGCCTACGGTCCCTCGCCGAGCGCTCAACAGGTCATGCGTTCGTTGGAGGCCGATTACCGCTTGCGGGAGGTGAATTCGTGGCCCATTGATCCGCTGCATATGCATTGCGCGGTGCTGGAGGTGCCGGAGGGTACGGATCGCGATGCGCTGTTGAATGAATTAGCCCACGACAAGCGCGTCATGCTCGCGCAGCCCTTGCAGAACTTTGCCACACGGACCGATGAGTACAACGACCCCTATGTGGCGTTGCAGCGCGGCTTCCTGCAGATGGATGTGGCCGGAGCTCAAGCGTGGTCGCAAGGCGATGGCGTCAAAGTGGCCATCATCGATACCGGTGTCGATACCGCACATCCCGACCTGGCGCGGAGGATCGCGGCCGCGAAGAATCTGGTCGATTCCGATGAGCGGCAGTTTCGAAACGACCGCCATGGTACCGAGGTCGCCGGCGTCATCGCCGCCGTAGCCAACAATCACGAGGGCATCGTCGGCGTCGCGCCTGAGGCGAGGCTCTTGGTTTTCAAGGCGTGCTGGCAGGCTCGCGCCGACGCCGATGCTGCGCTGTGCAACACATTTACCCTCGCCCGGGCGCTGGTTGCGGCCTTGGACGCTCACGCGCAGGTCATCAATCTGAGCCTCGCCGGTCCGGACGATCCGTTGCTGAGCGACCTCATCCGCGAGGGTTTGCACCGCGGGATTCTGTTCGTCGGCGCCGCCTCTCCGGACACAGGCGACGGGAAGCCGGGCTTGCTTCACCAGGCGGGCGTCATCGAGGTGGCGAGCTCGGAGAGCGCGTCGCCGCCTGCTTATGCGGTATACGCGCCGGGACGTGAGATCCTGACCTTGATGCCGGGCGGACACTACGACTTTGCATCCGGCGATTCGATCGCTACGGCGCAGGTCACGGGTGTGGTGGCGCTGTTGCTCGAAAAGAATCGCACGCTATCCGCTGCAGAGGCGTATCGGCTGTTACGGGACACGAGTTCTTCGCCCGGCGATGCGGCGGGCGTCCACGTGGATGCGTGCGCGGCAGTGATCGCTCTCATGGCCCAAGGTTCTTGCAACGCCCCCGGTGTCGATGGCCGATTGGCGGAAAAGCAGGATGGTTCCGGCAAGCCGCAGAAATTAAACCCCTGACGCGGATCCGGGTACTCACTCGGGGGTAACCCTTGTGAGATTCGCAATTTGTCCGCTTCCTCTTTTGCCTTGCCGCGTCGGCGGCTGCCGGTGGTTACGCTGTATGTGACCGAGCGCTGCAACTCGCGCTGTGTCACCTGCGACTATTGGCGGCACGGCCGGCTAGATTTGAGCCTGGCGTCGCTGAGGAAGCTGCTGCCCGGCCTCAAACAACTCGAAACCCGGGTGGTCGTGCTGTCGGGAGGCGAGCCCTTGATTCATCCTGAGTGGGCGGCGATCGCAGAGTTACTGAGATCCGCCGGATTCGAGGTGTGGCTGCTGACTTCCGGGCTGGCGCTCGCCAAACACGCGCGTCGCGCGGTCGGGTTGTTTCAGGCAATCACGGTTTCCCTCGACGGGGTCGATCGTGAGACTTACGCCGCGATTCGGGGACTGGACGCTTTCGACAATGTGTGCGAGGGCGTGCGCGCGGCGGCGCACGCGGTCCCGCTCAATTTACGCGTCACCGTGCAGCGTGGGAACTTCCGGCAGCTTCCGCAGTTCGTCGCCGTCGCCAAAGGGCTGGGCGCGCGTCAGGTGTCCTTCCTCGCGGTCGATATCGCCAACACTCACGCATTCGGCCGAACCGGCGATGTAAGCGTGGATCCTGCGCTCACCGTGGAGGACTTGCGGGAGCTCGATGAGATCCTCACCTCGATGGAGCGGGAATATGCGCAGGATTTCCGCGCGGGGTTCATCGCCGAGACTCCACAGAAGCTGCGCCGCATCCTGCAATATTTCAGCGCCGTCCGCGGACGGGCACCCTATCCCGAAGTGCGCTGCAACGCGCCTGAATTCTCGGCGGTGGTCGACGCGAGGGGGCGCGTTCAACCCTGTTTCTTCATCGCGGGGCCGGCGCCGGCGGCCGCGGATTTCGAGCTTCCCGCCCAGCTCGACAGCGAGCCCATGGTGGGATTGCGTCAAGCCATCCGAAGCGGCAAGCGCGCGGAGTGCAAGACCTGCGTGTGCTCGATGTGGCGTGACCTCGCAGCGGCCGACCGGACGGAGGCCCTCCCATGACAACGTGCCGCGCCGCCCCGGCCCGCAAACGCCTGAAGGTCGTGCTCTACAATCCATGGGCGGTGTTCTACACCATGCCCCTGGCGCTGCTCGCCATCGGCTCGGAGCTCGATCCGAGACGTCTATGAAGTCGTGATCGTGGACGCGCGCATCGATTCCGACGCCGAAAACACCGTTCTCTCGCAGATCGACGGCGCCGTTTGTCTCGGGGTGACGGTGCTCACCGGCGCGCCCATTTCGGATGCGCTGCGCATATCGCGCTCGGTCAAGCGAGCCCGTCCGGATCTGACCGTGGTATGGGGAGGCTGGCATCCGTCCATGTTCTCCCGGGAGTGTTTGCTCGAGCGTTCGGTCGATGTGACGGTGCGCGGGCAGGGCGAGGAGACGTTTGCGGAGATCGTTGAGCGTCTTGCGCAAGGCCGCTCGTTGGAGGGTTGCGCGGGCTGTACGGTGCGGCTGCCCGACGGCACGATTCAAGAGAATCCGGCGCGGGCCTTGGCGCAGGTGGACAAGTTCCGGGCGCACGACTATGGACTGATTCCCGTCGAGCGCTATTACCGCCTCAAAGGCAAGCGTCAGCTCGACTACATCTCTTCCCAAGGCTGCAATTTCCGGTGCGCGTTCTGCTCCGATCCCTTCGTCTACGGACGGAAGTGGGTGGGGCTCGAACCCAACCGCATGGCGATGCGGCTCAAGGAGCTGTGGGACCGCTACCGGTTTGATGATGTGAATTTTCAGGACGAGACCTTCTTCACCAAGGCACACCGGATCGAAGCGCTAGCCGATCACATCGTCGAGTCCGGAATGAAAATAACCTGGGCCGCCACCATGCGCGCCGACCAGGGCGTGAGGCTCCCGGCGGCGGTCTGGGCGCGCTGCAAACAATCGGGTCTGCGCCGGCTTCTGGTCGGCGTCGAGTCGGGCTCCAACGAGGTACTGCGGCGGATCCAGAAGGACATCAAGATCGAGCAGGTATTCGACACTGCGGAGAAGATGCTGAAATACGGCATCGCCGGTCATTTCCCGTTCATCGTCGGCTTCCCCGACGAGAGCGACGAGAGCATCCAGGCGAGCCTGGACTGCGCGAAGAAGCTGCGCTCGATGAGTCCGGACTTTCTGACGCCGATCTATTACTTCAAGCCATATCCCGGCAGCGCTTTGGTCATCGAGGCGGTGGCGCGCGGCTTTCGTCTCCCGGAAACGCTGGAAGCCTGGGCGCAGTTCGACTATGTCGCCGGCGAGCCGGGTCCGTGGGTTTCGCCGGAGAAGTTCGAGCTCATCGAGCGGTTCAAGTTCTTCCACGAACTGGCGTGGAAGAGGGTGTCGCGCGGCAAGCGGCTCCTCCAGAGATTCGCACGCTATCGCTGCGACAGGGACAATTACCGGTGGCCCGTCGAGATGCTGTTCACCCGCTGGCTCGTTCCGCCTCAGAAATTATCATGATTGCTTCGGATGCATCGCGGGTGGCGCGCCTCCCGCTCGTCAGGCGCCTCCTGGGTAAAGCGATGGCGCGAGGTTATCGATTCATCGGAAAGGACCGATACGACGATTTCCGCCTGGAGCGGGTTCACGGCCTGCCCTTCATGGTGACGCCCAGCGTGTTCAATCCGAAGGTGCCGCGCACCGGGGAGTTCTTTGCCTCGCAGCTCGGTCCGGCGCTGGACCGCGAGTGGGAGGTGCTCGACATGGGCACGGGTTCGGGTGTCTGCGCGGTATTCGCGGCCCTCTACGCGCGCCGCGTGGTTGCGGTGGATATCAATCCCGCCGCGGTTCGCTGCGCCGTCATCAATAGCCTGCTGAACGGTCTGCACGACAAGATCGATGCGAGGCACGGCGATCTGTTCGAGCCCGTGCACGGCGAACGCTTCGACCTCGTCCTGTTCAATCCGCCGTTCCTTCGAGGTGCGCCGAGAGACGCTCGCGATAGCGCCTGGCGTTCGACCGATGTGGCGGAGCGATTCGCCGCCGATCTCGCCGCTCACTTGAAGCCGGGCGGCTCGGCACTCGTGCTGCTGTCGACTTTCGGCGACGGCCGGGCCTTCCTCCGGGAGTTTCACAACCAAGGATTCAAGATCGCCGTGTTCGCAGAGCGCCGTTTCGTCACTGAAAGATTGACCCTCTTCCGGCTGGTGCCGGCCGAGAGGCCGCCGTCATGAGCGCTTTGCCGCGTGTGTTGCTCATCAACCCGACGATCACCTCGCAGCGCCATGCACGCTTTCCGCTTGCTGTGTTGAGCCTGTCGGCGGCGTTGGAGGGCAGGTACGACCCGGTCATCATCGATGGGAACGTCGATCGGGACTTCGTCTCGACCGCGCTCCGCGCCATCGGCGCGGAGTCCTTCGCCGCCGTGGGCGTTACCGTGATGGGCGGCCCTCAACTGCTTTCCGCGATCGCCGTGTCGAGGGCGATTCGGGAGCGCTCACCCACGTTGCCGATCGTCTGGGGCGGGGCCTTTCCGACCGTTTGCCCGGAATCGGCCTTGAACGCCCCCTATGTCGACTACGCCGTCAGGGGCCAAGGCGAGAGTGCCTTCGTCGAGCTGCTGGAGGCGCTCGGTGCAGGCGGTGGCGGGGGGTACGGCTCGATCGCCGGACTCACGTGGCGAAACGGCGCCGAGGTCGTTCACAACGCGGAGCGCAGGTTCTCCGCCGCCAGCCTCGCTCGCATGCTGCCCTACGAGAAGCTGCAGAACCCACGGCAATACCTCACGAATACCTACCTCGGCCGCCGCACCATGGGCTATCAGGCGGCGCTGGGGTGCCGCTTCCGCTGTACCTTCTGCGGCGTTGCGACCATGTTCCGCGGCAAGACCGCGCTGCCGCCGGCGGCACGGCTCGAGGAGGACCTCTCGTTCATGAGGGATCGCCTCGGCGTGGACGCGATCCAGTTCTACGATCATAACTTCTTCGACCGCGAAGCCGACACGGCGCCGCTCCTCGAAGTCCTCGCGAAATTCCAGATGCCGTGGTGGTCCTTCGCCCGATCCGATGCGCTGATCAATCTGTCCGAGCGTTCCTGGTCCCTCGTGAGGAAGAGCGGATTGCGTATGGCTTATATCGGTGCGGAATCGCCGAGCGACTGGTTGCTGCACGACATCCGCAAAGGCACCAGCTGCGATCAGACCCTGGAGGCCGTGGAGCAGTGCCGCGGCCACGGCGTGATTCCGGAGCTGTCCTTCATGCTGGCTCCGCCGCGCGATCCGGAGGGCGAGACGGAGAAAACCTTCGAGTTCATCCGCAGGATCAAGCGGCTGCATCCTGCCACCGAAGTGATGATCTATATCTACACACCGCTCCCCCGGCGATGGGACGACAAGAATGCGGCTTCCGCGCGCATGGCGAGCGAGCTTCGCGATTCCGACGGCAACCCCGTGGCGTTTCCACACACGGCCGATGGGTGGGCGGAACCCCGATGGGTGGATTACTGGTGTCACCAGGATGCGCCGTGGCTGTCGGAGCGGTTGCGCCGGCGGATCGTGGATTTTACGACGGTACTGGGATGCAGATATCCCACCGTAATGGACGTGCGCGCGTCTGCGTGGGGAAAGTCCGCACTGCGAGCGCTGGCATCCTGGCGGTACAGGTTTCAACGCTACGATCGACCCTGGGAGCTGCGTGTTTCGCGGAAAATCATCCGCCATTGGGATCCGCGGATCATGGGCTTGTGAAGATCATGCCGTCTCAGTCGGTGCACGTCGTGCAGATCAGTTTCTTCAACGACCTTGAAGGACGATCGCCGGCGCAGCTCCTGGACGCGTGGCCTACGCTCGTCGATGTGGCCGAAGCCGTGTCAAAGTCCGGTACGCGGGTGTCGGTAGTCCAAGCGTGCCCGCATTCGGAGCATCTGACACGCAACGGCGTGCACTACCACTTTCTGCCGTTCGGCGAAGCCTCGGGGTCGAATCGGGCGAGTGCGGCGTTCCGCGAATTGCTTCGCAGCCTGGCTCCCAACGTCTTTCATGTGCATGGCCTCGGCTTTCCCAGGCATACATTGTCGCTGGCCGCCCTTGCGCCGGGCGTGCCGATCATCCTGCAGGATCATGCGAACAGACCCCCCTCTATCTGGCGGCGCGCGCTCTGGCGCCGCGCGATGGCAGCCGCAGCCGGCATGAGCTTTTGTGCTCTGGCGCAAGCCCGGCCGTTTGCCGCCGCCGGCCTGCTGAGCCCCGCGACCCGGCTGTATGAAATCCCCGAATCCACGAGCCGCTTTACCCCCGGAGACAAAAAGGAGGCGCGCCGCGCGGCTCGAGTGGCCGGCGAGCCTCTCGTTCTTTGGGTCGGCCATCTCAACGAAAACAAGGACCCGTTGACCGTGCTCGAGGGCGTAAGCGAGGCGGCCCGCGCTCTGCCGGGTTTGCAGCTGTGGTGTTGCTACGGGAGCGCACCGCTGCTGCGCGAAATACGCAAACGCATCGCGACGGATCGCATGTTGCTCGGCCGGGTGCACCTGCTGGGACGGGTGCCTCATGAGCGAGTAGAGCTTTTACAGCGGGCAGCCGATCTCTTCGTGCTCGGGAGCCATCGGGAAAGCACCGGCTTCGCGCTCATAGAGGCACTGGCCTGCGGGCTGCCGCCCGTCGTCACCGACATCCCCTCCTTCCGTTCGATCACCGGAGCAGGTGCGGTAGGCCGGTTGTGGCCGTGTGGCGATCCGCGCGCTCTGTGCGAGGCATTGCGGTCGGGGGCCGCGCGAATCGATGTCGCGACGCGCAAGGCCGTGCGGGCGCACTTCGAACGCGAACTGTCATTCGATTCGCTGGGCAGGAAGCTTGCGGCGATGTACCAAGATGTGCTTGAGCGCACGCGCCTGCAGAGTCTCGAGGCAGGTGTGACCGGCGGCACCGCGGTCGGGACATCCTGAGGGAGCCACGATGTCGCCCACCGTGTCGATCGTCGTGCCCACGTTCAATCGCCTGAAGTACCTGCGGTCCGCGCTGGCGTCGGTGTTCGAGCAGACTTTCGGGGACTGGGAGCTTCTCATTGCGGATGACGGTTCAGGCGCCGAAGCGCGAGCTTATCTCGAGGCACTCGACGATCCGCGCGTCCGGGTGCTCTGGCTGTCTCACAGCGGCAGGCCGGCCATCGCACGCAATGCCGCACTACGCGAAGCGAAGGGCGAATATGTCGCCTTTCTCGACTCCGACGACATCTGGACGCCGGCGAAGCTGCAGATACAGATCGACTCGCTGCGCAGCCGCCCCGGCCGCAGATGGGGTTATACCCGCTTCGTCCTGGTGGACGAATTCGGCAATCCGACTGATTGGCAGCGAACGCGAAGCTGGCCTGTTCCCGACGGCTGGATCTTCGACAAGCTGGTGCGGTCGGAGACCGTCATTGCCGTCCCGAGCGTGGTCGTTTCCCGGGAGCTGCTGGAGCGGGTGGGCGGATTCGATGAAGGTCTGATCATGTGCGAAGACTACGACTTGTGGCTGCGGCTGGCGGCGCAAAGTGAAGTCGATGCCATCGACCTGCCGTGCACGCTCGTAACCCGCCACGCGGAGCATTCGGGAAACGAGATCACCTCATTTCAGGACTGCGCGCGGGTATTCGAGAAAGTACTTGGTCTAGGCGGCACCGAGCATCTGCATTCGATTGTCCGCGAGAAGCTTGCCGAAGTGGCCTACGGACTCGCGAGAAGTCACGCGGCGTGTGGAGATCGTGTGAGTGCGCTTCGGGCACTGACCTCGAGCGCGCCCCACTGCTGGCGATACCCGCGCTGGTGGTTCGGCGCACTGCGCGCGACCGCTTGGGTATTTGCGCCGCGAGCCGCGCTCGGGGCCGCCCGCAGACATCTTGGCAGCCGCCGCGCGCCCGGCGGGGCGCGGCCGTGATTTCGTGCGGACCATCATGACCGTTCCCGCCGTCTCGGTCATCATGCCGACGTACGATCGCCTGGAGTATCTGCGTCCCGCCATCGAGTCCGTATTCGCCCAGACATTCACCGATTGGGAATTGATAATCGGGGACGATGGCTCGCACGATGCCGCGAAGGCCTACCTGCGGTCGCTCGACGATCCGCGCGTCAAGGTCATCTGGCTGCCGCACACGGGCAAACCGTCGGTAGTCAGCAATGTCGCCCTGCGCGAGGCGCGCGGCGAGTACGTCGCTTTTCTGGACTCCGATGATCTGTGGCTGCCCAGGAAGCTGGAAGTGCAGCTTGAATCGCTGCTCATTCATCCCGAGCGCAGATGGAGTTACACGAAGTTCGCCGTCGTGGACGGATCGGGTCATCCGATCGTCTCTGCGCGCATGAGAGATTGGCCGACGCCGGGCGGCTGGATCCTGGAAAAGTTGTTGGAGGAGGTAACCGTCATTGCCCAGCCAAGCGTGATGGTCTCGAGAGAGCTGCTGGAACAGCTGGGCGCGTTCGATGAAGATCTGGTCATGTGCTACGACGATGAGCTGTGGTTCCGCCTCGCGGCGCGCAGCGAAATCGACGGAGTCGACGAGCCTCTGACGCTGGTACGCCGTCACGCGAATCATTCGGGAGGCGATATAATCGCATGGAGGGATCGCAGACACGTATTCGAGAAAGCGCTGCGTACCAGCGGCGGCGGTCATCTCGCTCCCATCCTGCGCAAGCTCCGCGCGCAGATGTCCGCGGGACTTGCGAAGAGCCAGGCGTCTTCCGGTGAACGAGCCCTCGCCCTCGCCACCGTCCTCACCAGCCTGCCGCATTCCTGGGCGTACCCCAGGTGCTGGCTCGGCGCGCTGGCCGCGACGGCCCGCGCATTCGTGCCGGTGGTCATGCGGACGCGAATACGCCTTTTCCGGCAAAGACGCCGCGCCCGCGCGCTCGTTCCATGAGCCTGGTGTCCGATGTCTGGAGCATACTTGCTCCGCCGCAACGGCGGCAGATAGTCGCGGCCCAGGTCATATCGCTGGCGATGGGCCTCTCGACGGTCACCGGGATTGCGGCGATCGCTCCATTTTTCGCAGTACTCGGCGACCCGCGGCTGATCGATCGCAACCCGCTGCTGCACTGGCTGTATCTTCATGGCGGCTTCGCCGGCAAACGCGGCTTCATCGTGGTTCTCGGAGTGGGGTTCATCGCTCTGGTGCTGATCGCCAATCTGATCAATGCGTTGGGGACCTTGGCCATGAATCGCCTGGCGCTGCGCATCGGCAACCAGCTGCAAACGGCGATGTTCGAGAATTATCTGCTGCGGCCGTATGTGTTTCACGCCGGCACGAACAGCGCGACGCTCGTCAAGAACATCATTTACGAGAGTACCCGTGTGACCAACGGCATCCTGCTCAACACTCTCATACTGGTTGCCAACCTGGTCACCGCGTCATTCATCATCCTGGCGATCGTGGTGTTGAATCCCACAGTCGCCATCTCGATGATTGCCGGGTTGACGGGGGGATACGCGTTGATCTACCTCGCCGTGCGCAATCGCGTGCTGCGCTTCGGGGAAGCCCAATCGTACTTCGCCTCCGAACAGGCTCAGACCGTCAATGAGAGTTTCGGCGCCATCAAGGAACTGATTCTCCTGCAGGTACAGGGGTTCTTTCGCAACCGGTTCGAGCACGTCAGCAGGGCCCTCGCGGTGGCGGCGTCCCACTGCCAACTGGTCGGGCAGAGTCCCAGACACTTCATGGAATGTGTGGCGGCGGCGGGACTCGTAGGCATTGCCCTCGTGCTCGGCGGCCGTGACGACGGCGTCGGACCCTGGCTGGGTCAACTGACGTTCCTGGCATTTGCGGCCTACCGGCTTCTGCCGACTCTGCAGCAGATTTTTTTTACGATCGTGAAAATTCGGGCCGATCTTCCCGCGCTCGCCCTGATCGGGCCCGACCTGCGGCAGGCGCGCGCCGCACATCAGGCGATGACCTCGCGAGATTCACGGCGGTCCGAAAGCGCCTGGCGCGGGCATCCTCGCCGGCAAATCCGGCTGAATGAGGCGTCGTTTCGTTATGCGGAAAATCGCCCATGGGCCATCTCGGGCGTGTCATTGCACATTCCGGCCCAGTCGGCGGTCGGGATCGTGGGCGCAAATGGCTCGGGAAAGACGACACTGGTGGATCTGATTGCAGGGTTGCTGGTGCCTGCCCGGGGATACGTCGAAGTCGACGGTATCGCGCTCGATGATGGCAATCGGGCGGCCTGGCAGGCCGAGCTCGCCTACGTTCCTCAAAATATCTTCCTGCTGGACGCAAGCATCGCCCAGAACATCGCACTCGGAATTGATCTCCCCGACATCGACCGGGGACGCCTGCTCGAGGCTGCACGTCTGGCTCAACTCGATGACTTGATCAAGACCCTGCCGGACGGCTTCGAACACCGGGTAGGCGAGCGAGGCGTGAAGTTGAGCGGGGGCCAGCGGCAGCGCATCGGCATCGCCCGCGCATTGTATCGAGAGGCATCGGTGCTGATATTGGACGAGGCAACGAATGCTCTCGACGGCTTGACCGAGCGGGAGCTGATGGCGACGCTCGGCCGGCTGCGGGGCCGCTACACGACCATCGTGATCGCCCACCGCATGAGCACCGTTCGCTCGTGCGATCTGATCGTCCAGCTCGAGCACGGAAAAGTCATCGGCAGCGGAACCTATGACGCTTTGTTGAAGGATTCGGAAGCGTTTCGGCGCATGGCGGGGCTTCGATGAAGATCGCCCTGGTCGTGCCCGGAGGCGTGGACCGTTCCGGCGAGTACCGCGTCATCCCCGCGCTCCTGGCTTTGATCGCGCGGCTGTCATTGCGCGATGAGGTCCACGTATTCGCCCTCGCGCAGGAACCGCTGCCCGCGAGCTGGGATCTGGCCGGCGCCCGTATCCACAACGTCGGTGCCGGCAACGCGCGCCTGCGGGCGATCCGCGCGATCTGCGCAGAGCACCGTTCGTCCGCCTTCCACGTGGTGCACTCCATATGGTCCGGCGCTCCCGGCGTCGTCGCGGTGGCGGCGGCCAGAATCCTTCGTTTGCCGAGTCTCATTCACGTCGCCGGAGGCGAGCTGGTTGCCCTTGCCGAGATCGGCTATGGCGGCCGACTCACCTGGAAAGGACGGGTGCGGGAGGCGGCACTCCTGCGGGCCGCGACCGTCGTGACCGCGGCGAGCACAGGCATGATCGAGGCGCTCGCGAGGCTTGGTATCCCGGCGAAGCGGTTACCGCTGGGCGTCGATCTGAGTGTCTGGACGCCGCGAGAGCCGGTACGGCGTGACTCGAGCAAACCCGCCAAGCTGATCCATGCCGCGAGTCTGAATCGAGTCAAGGACCAAACCACCCTGTTGCGCGCGCTGGCCGCGCTCGCGGAGTCCGGTACGCAGTTCGAGATGGATATCGTCGGCGAGGATACGCTGCAGGGGGAAATTCAAGCGCTGACCGTCCGATTGGGGCTATCGGAAAGAGTGAGATTCCGCGGCTTTGTTCCCCAGCGGCACCTGCTCCCGCTCGTAGAAGGAGCACACCTGATGATCATCTCCTCGCGTCACGAGGCCGGACCGCTGGCGGTGCTCGAGGCCGCGGTCAAGGGTGTGGCAACCGTCGGGACGGCGGTCGGGCATGTCGCGGAATGGGCGCCCGACGCGGCGACTTCGGTCCCCGTGGGTGACTGGGCCGCTCTGGCCGGCGCGACGGCCCGGGTGCTCGGCGATGAGGATCGGCGTCTGCGCATCGCGCGGGAGGCGTTGCGCCGGGCTACCCAGGAAGACGCCGATTACACCGCGCAAAGCTTTCAGGCGATTTACGCAAGTCTCACGGGTCGCAGGAGCATGCGTGTGGACGCGCCGGATGCGGATGCCGGATTGTGATTCCCGTGTGGCTGCTGCCGGATCGAGTGATAGGGGGGCAGGCGGCCGCCCGGCCGGCGCTCGCGCGGATCGCTCGTCCCGATAGCAAGGCCGGCGCTGCGATCAATTACCGGCCCGACATCGATGGGTTACGCGGCGTGGCGGTGGGACTGGTTGTCGCCTATCACGCCTTTCCCAATCTCCGGACCGGCGGCTTCATCGGCGTCGATGTATTTTTCGTGATTTCCGGCTATCTGATTACGCAGCTCGTTTTGAGCGGTCTGCAAAGAGGGACCTTCAGCCTGAGCGAGTTCTATCGCCGCCGCGTGCGGCGCATCGTCCCGTCCCTGATCGTGGTCATGATGGCTTGCTGCATTGTCGGCTGGTTCCTGCTGCTGCCGAGCGAGCTGAAATGGCTGGGCAATTCCGTGAGGTGGTGCGTGCCGTTCCTCGCTAATTTTTACTTCGCGAGAACAGGCGGCTACTTTGACAAAGTCGCGGAGTTCAATCCGCTGATCCACCTCTGGTCGCTCGGAGTGGAAGAGCAGTTCTATCTCGCCTGGCCCGTGCTCCTGATATTTGCGGTAAGGCGCGGCGTGACGATGCGCGTTCTGGGCGCCGTGACCGGGATATCGCTGGCCTACAGCATCTGGAACGCCTGGCATGGGCCGACGCCTCACTTCTACAATCCAGCCTCGAGGGCCTGGGAGCTGGCCGTCGGCGGCATGCTGGCGGCATGGCCGCTCGTCATCCCTCGAGGGCGAGCTGCGGACCGCTCCTCGAGCCGCTCGCCGCGTTGGTACGGTGGACACGCGATCTCCCTGATGGGACTGGCGCTGATCGTGGCGGGAGGCGTGTTTTGGACCGCCGACACTCCGATTCCGGGCATATGGAGCGTTATTCCGACCGCCGGTGCGGCGCTGCTCATCGGCGTCGGGCCGCATGCGACGGTGAACCGATGGTTTCTGGCGAGCCGACCGATGACATTCATCGGACGGATCAGCTACCCGCTTTATCTCTGGCACTGGCCTGTGCTTTCGTTCACGCTCATCGTGCTCGGACATCGCCCCGAGCCCGCCATGGCGCTCGGTGAGATGGCCATCGCTTTTGCCGGCGCATATGCCACTTATCGCCTGGTGGAATTGCCGATACGCAGCGGTGAGCTCGGCCGAAAGGCCGTTCCCGCGTTGCTCGCCGGGCTCGCGCTTCTGGCGGTGGCAGGGGCCGCTATTAACGCAGGTTGGATTCCGGGTCGGCTCACCGGAACGGTCATCACCCAATGGAACCAAGCCGTCACCGACTGGCACTACCCCGGTGACAGCAAGATCGACAAACGCACGGGATTCGGGACACTCACCGTGACGAGCCGCCGTGACCGCAAAGCGCTGTTCATCGGCGACTCCCACATCCAGCAGTACTGGCCCCGCGTAAGGCGTGTCATCGACGAGCATCCCGAAACCGCACGCTCAGCGGTATTTGCAGCCTATCTAGGCTGTCCTCCAATGCCCGGCATACGCAGCCCGTGGCGCGACACGAATTGCAGCGGCTTTTTCGACTATGCCATGGACCAGGCCCATCAACCCGACGTTCGACACCGTGGTATTCGGCGCCTTCTGGGAATACTACTTCCTCGGGGAGTACGCGGCGAATTCCTCCGTGCCGCGAGTGTATGGCGTGCCGGCTCTTGCGCGAGCGCCGCTCAAACTCGATTCACCGAGCACGCAGCTTGCCTTCGAGCAATTCCAGCGTGCGGTCGCCGGGCTGGTGGCGAGCGGCCGGCGCGTATTCATAGTGCTCTCGAATCCGACTTCGCCCCAGTTCGAGCCTTTGTTCCCACCCGGGCTCCGCTTGTCGCGGCACCTTCCCCGATCTCTGCCGCCCGGGAGTGCGCCGCACATCGATGTCGGACCTTTCGAGGCATTCGTTGCGCCGCTGACGCGTCGATTGCAAGACATCGCCGCGCGGACGGGCGCGAAAGCGGTCGATCCTCGCTCGAGCCTGTGCGAGGGAATGATCTGCCCGGCGGCAGACTCGAACGAGCTGCCGCTGTATCTGGACTCGCATCATCTCAATGGATCGAATGCCCGCGAGCGAGCGTCGTTCGTGGACGAGATGCTTCTCGGTCCGGACGCGCCATCAGCCGCTTCGGTTCCCGTCGTCGGCTCCCAACTGCCGCTTGTCGAACAGTAGGAACATGAACTGGCAGGTACTCACGCGCAGCCCGGCATAGCGGACACCTCCGCTCAAATCGATGCCCGCGCCTCCGCGCTGCGTGGATACGGGCAGTCCGCGATAAACGCGCTTCAGCGTGAAGTACGGTGCGCTCTGCATGGCGAAATCGGCGAGCCGCCGCCGAACGATCGGAGCTTGAGCGCCCGGCACGGAGTAATGGCCCTCACGCCACAGGCGCAGCGAGTTTCGCCACCACCAGCCGTATTTCAGATCGCCCAGGAAATAGGGATTCAGGACACTGGCCAGCACCCGGCCTCCGGGTCGGGTGAGCGCGTGAAATTTTGCGAACAGCTCGCGCACGTCGGCGATCAGGTTGAGCGGTGCGAAATTCGACGTGACCAGATCGATGTCCCGGATGTCGCCCGCGCTCCGGCGGGCCAGGAAGTCGCGATAGCCGCCGCGATCGAGGCTGACCCGGCCGGAATCGATGAGATCCCGGCAATGCGCGGCGAAGAACTCGCACATCTCCGGGTCAATATCGTATGCCGCGACGGTGAGCCCATGTTCGGCATAGAACCGGGCGTCCATTCCGGTTCCAGATCCGAAGTCGAACAGTGCGCCGCCCGGCGGCGCAACTTTCAGAACGAGATTCTGAAACGCAGCGCGGGCGCGGCGATCCGATTCCAAAGCCGTGATCTGCTTGACGTACTCGGCGCCGGTGACGATGTGGCGGGCGGCGCTAGCGGGCATTTTGGCTCCGTCTCACGTCGCTCACCTCAACATCGAGGCCGGCACGGCACGGTAGAGGCGCAGATATTCGGCGAGAGGCGATGCATGGAAAGCCTCGGCAAATTGGCCCGCCATGCCCCCGAGCGCCAAGGAGCGATGAGCGTTCAATCCTATAGCGGCATGCAGATAGTCCATCTGGGCAAGCTGGCTCCGATAACAGGCTATGGCCCGCTTCTTCAGCTCCATGGTTGCATCAATGTTGACCACGCGATTCGGGAACAGGGGGGTCCACACCTCGTAGCTGCGGCACTCGAACTCGAGCCCGGTCCCCGCCGCTGCGGCAGACAGCACGCTGCTGGCGGCCCGGTGATCGGTGTGATTTTCCAGGAAAGACGGCAAATAAACACAGTCCGGCCGCTCCCGTACGAGAATATCCCTCAGCAGCTTGGGTACGCGCGTATCGAGACGCAGCCGCGTGTCCTCCGCGTCCAGAAACTGGATCGACCGTACGCCGAGAATCTTGCCGGCGCACTGCGCCTCTTCCTTTCTGATCTCGATGATCTCTCTTTGCTTGCCGTCCCGTTCGGAGCCCGTCATCCCGGCCCGCGATGGGCCGCCATGCCGGCCATCGGTCAAAAAAATCACGGTAACGTGCGCGCCCGCTTCCGCATGCCTGGCGATCGTTCCGCCGCAGCCCAGGGTTTCGTCGTCCATGTGCGGCGACAGAACCACGACTTTGCCGTCGCCGGGCTCACATACCGCCGCTTGCTGCGTAAAGATGGACGAGTCACGTATCAGCGTACGCAAGCTTTGTACTCGCCGCTCACCCAGCGCCCTGCGCACGAGCCTCTTGATCACCGCGGACGCCATAGACCGGGACGTTACCTCTTTGTCATCACCATCAGAAAGTGGTCACCGAGCCCGCGCAACAACGGCCATCCGGAGAAGCGCCGGTCCCAGCGCCATAGCCGCTCGTACCATCCGGGATATTTCTCGCGAACCCAGGTCAGATACGGGGGCGGTGCAAATACGCATAGGCCGCGGTAGTACTCGAGCCGGAATTGCCGCTCAAACGCCCGATAGAACTCGCGCGGGCCGTAGTAATTCGTCCAGATGGTGTGTTTGTTCATGCTGACGGGCACCGTGCCGCGGGCATAACGTATCTTGGCGCGCGCCCATTTTCCCCGGCGCAGATAGTGCGCCAATTCCCAGGGACACAGGCGCCCGATCACCGTGAAGACCAGCGCGCCGCCGGGCTTGATGAGGCGGGCGCATTCGCGCGATACGTCGGACAGGTTCGGTACGCAATTGAGGGGGCCGAGATTGGAATACGCGCCGTCAAAAATGCCCGTCCCATCCAGGCGGTGCAGCTCCTGAGCGCCCACGGCGAGCGCTCGGATACGATCCGTCAAGCGCTCACGCTCGGCTCGGTCGGTAGTCCGCTGCACCATCAGTGCCGACCAATCGGTCGCCGTTATGTGATGTCCCAGTTGCGCGAGGCGGACGGCGTCCAATCCCGTGCCGCAGCCCAAATCGAGCAATCGGCTGCCCGGAGAGAATGTTGCGTCGAGCCGGCGCCACATTTCTCTGCGCATGTCCTGTATCAGGTCGTTGTTGCCTCGAGGTCCGTCGTAGTCCAAGGCGACGCTGTCGAACGCGACCTGCGTTTCGCGCAAGCGCGGCGCCGTCGACGCCTCCGGGGTCGCAATCGAATTACAGAGCTCTTTCATCGTTGGCGAAGCGGACTTCCCGCGCGAAGAGATCCATCATGCTGCAGACTCTATGCTACCAACTCCATATGAGGCGACCCAACCATGATTCCTGATCTCCTGGCGGACCCCTTCGGCGAACGTTCGCACACCATCGCGCGCAGAAGGCTGCACCTGCTGGGCGGACGTATTGTGTTCGAAAGCGCCAATCCGGAGCTGCTCCGACTGGTGGATGCCGCTTACGCGGATCTGCCGCGGCATCGGCTGTCGGCACGAACGCCGGAGCTGCGCGTCGGATTGGTGCTCACGTCCTCGTCCTCGCAGCGCGGTCATCGACGGGCGGAGCCGCCGCCGCTGCAAATGCTGTCCGCAATCGGTTTTGCGGGCGGCGCGACGCCTTCGTCCAGCTTCGTGGTGGTATCGCCCCGCGCAGGTACGGCAATCGTGTCGGTGCCGGGGTCGATGCTCCGATTTCCCTATCACACACGCTACGAACTGATCGAGTTCGCGGTGTTCACTCTGGCTGCCCGATCGCAGGGTTTGGTGTCGCTGCACGCCGCCTGCGTCGGCCGAGCCGGCCGCGGGATCCTGTTGATGGGCCCCACCGGTTCCGGAAAATCCACGCTGACCTTGCAATGCATGCTGCAGGGCTTCGAGATCCTGTCGGAGGACAGCGTATTCGTCGCGCCCGGAAGAATGCTTGCCACCGGTGTGCCGAATTTTCTGCACGTTCAAGCCGAATCGCTGCGCTGGCTGCGCGGGACGCAGGACGCCGCGGCCATTCGCAATTCGCCGGTCATCCGGCGGCGCAGCGGAATCGCGAAGTTCGAGGTCGACCTGCGGCGGACCCGCTACCGGCTCGCGCGTGTCCCGCTGAGGATTGCCGCCGTCGTCTTTCTCTCGCCGCAGCAGGCCGGGCGTCGTGCGCTTCTCCAGCCTTTGTCGAGGTCCGAGCTGCTGCGCCGGATGGCCATTCATCAGGCGTATGCCGCAAATCAACCGGGGTGGGAGCGCTTCAGCCGGCGCGCGTCGCAGCTTCCCGCCTACGAATTGCGGCGAGGGCAGCATCCCCTCGAAGCCGTCCAGCCCCTGCGGTCGCTGCTCGAGTCTCAGGCTGGGCCGGGTCATGTCAGACTTCTCCGACGGCCAGGGTGAATGTCTGGAGGAAATGAAAGTCCGGCCGGCGCAGCGCGAATTGCGCGTGCTGCGGATCGCACAGCCGGACCAGCTGTTCATGGTCGGCCGCCGTCATGTAGGGGCGAAGACGCTCGCCCCACGTCTGTCTGAAGATCGACTCGAGCAGATAAGCGCGGTCCGCCGCTCCCAGAGGCGTGACTCGCTCGATCACGATGGTCCGAACGCTCACGTTGCATAAGGGCGCGGCGCGCATCACGCCGAGCAGCGCTCGGACCGCGGCCAGTTCGCTCTCGCCCAGCGCGTAGCGGTTACGGTAGTACTCGCGCACGGCATCGTTCGTGGCCCGCTCCAGCCTCGAATCCCAGGCGAAATACATGTCCGGCAACAACGAGCTTTGACCGAGCGCGATGCGCCCACCCGGGCGCAGCAAAGTCGCCAGACGCCTCAGTCCGCGCAGCGGTTCGCGGAGGTGGTGGAGCGTATTGACGCACCAGATAAAATCGAAACTCTCGGGCGGAAGGGACACCTCGAGCAGGTCAGCCTGCAGGACCTCGATCGGAGGGATGAGGTGCCGCCGTGCCGCTTCCACGTGCGCGGCCGCGAGGTCGACGCCGAGGACCGCACCGGCGGGTTCGACCGCCTCCCATAGCCAATGAAGCGCCTCGCCTGTGCCGCAGCCTGCATCCAGAACCTGCATTCCCGCGGCAAGCCCCAGGCTTGCGATGAGCGAACGCAGCTCGGGTTCCGCGAACGCATTGAACAGGCGCAGCTTCTCCGAGTAGTCCCGCAGCGGGGTATCGCCGAGCATGCCATCCGCAGCGCTGTGCCTTGGCGAGGATGTAATCAGCGCCTTGGCACCTGCGATTCCCGTCATATCGGCCGTCCGCTTCATCATCGAGTACCGAGGACCGCACGCACTACGTGCATGGTGGCCGGTCGCGCCGGCCGCGACGTGAGCCAGGTAAGCACCCGCCGGGTCTGCGAGAGTCCGGACCACTCCTTATCCAACGCCCACGCCTCGTGGGTCGCGAGCTCGCCGCGCATCGCGATGACGTGCGCGCTGGGACGGATGCGGAGGAAGGCGTACCGGACCATCTCGGAGAGCGAGCGTGACCACTCGATTCCCGGAAACGCGTCGACCCAGAGATGCGAGTAGGAGACATCCGATACGAGACGCCGCCGGTGGATTCGAATCAAACGCCGCGGACAATCGGATCGAAGCGCATCGCTGACCCGAACGGGGACCGTCGGAGCGTAGTAGCGCAACATCAGCTCGAGCGGCGGCCATGCCCACCACAGCGGCTTGGCCGCGCGGTACTCGAGTAACTCCTCCCAATCAGCCGCCGTCATGCGCGGCGCGAGCAACGCCAGATCGTGCAGCTGCACCAGACGCAAGGTGCGAGTCGCCATGGAAGCGGCGGCGTGCAGCAGCAGATGCAGCATCAGTGCCGCCAGCGACGGGTAGACGCTCAGGCCGGGTCGAGGCCGGGCCGGAAACATGAATTCGGATATATCGGTCTCGAGGTACGGCAGCTGCTTGGAAATCCGGTCATGAAGCTCGATCTTGACGGGGTTCTCGGCATGCTCTCCGAGGGCGGCGGTCTTCGGCGCGGCCAGGGGCGCGAATGCCCGCTCCAGCGCACGCATGCGGCACTCCCGGTACTCCAGTGATTCGAGCATCCGTACGGCGCGCTCTTCGTCCTGAGGCCGGACGAGAAGATCCAGGTCGGCCATCGGCCGATCGCCGATCTCGTAGACGCCGAGCGCATGCAGCGCCGCGCCTTTCAGCGCTATCGTGTTTATTCCGTGCGCGCGCGCGCGTTCGTCGATTCGCCGTACCAGCTCGATGATTCGCAGGTGGCGATTCGCCGTGTGCGCTCTCTGCTCCTCGAGAAAGTCCGCCCAGCCTCCGAGGCCCTGCCAGGACAACGCGCGGCAGAGGAGCGAGGAGATGCCATGCATGGCCGCGACCCCCTTGGCCAGATTCCATTCGAGCTCGGACCAGTCGGGCGCCGCGGTGTGGGCGCCCGCGAGCGCCGCCGTCAGAGTTTCCGTGATCTTGCGAAGCGCAGCGTCGATGACCGTCGCGGGGGGCAGGGCATGGTCGCGGCCTCTCATCGCGCAGTCGCCGAATTGCCGTGCGGCGAAAGATATTGCCGCTCGCGCGCGAGCAGCTGACGCCAGTTGCGATCGAGCTCGCATTTCGCGCGGTGGTGCTCGGAGGTTTGCCCGTTCGAAGCGCTCGTCTGCAGCGATATCTGCTCGTGAAGCAGGTTGCGGATCGCGCGATAGAAGTCGGAGGTATAGGTACCCTCGAACATCATCTCCAGATCGTTGCTCTCCTGCCAGTGGGTCTTGGCGCCGAGCTGCGCCTTGACCGATTCGTAGAATTTGGTGCCCGGCAGCGGATAGGAGACGCTGACGCCGATCTCATCGGGCCGGGCGGCCTCGAGCAGGTCGCGTGTCGATAGAATATCCGCCAACTGCTCGCCCAGGTAGCCCAGCTGGATGAAGAACCCGACGCGGATGCCGGCGACCTTCAGACGTTCGCGGGCGGCTAGAATCTCGGCGACGGTCGTGCCCTTGTTCATGCTTTGGAGCACGCGCTGACTGCCGCTTTCCGCCCCGATCCACGCCTCGCGGCAACCGGCGTCCTTGAGCGCATCGGCCATGCCTTCACTGACCAGGTCGGCCCGGGTTTGAATGGTGAAAGGAACTATGCCGCCTGCCGCCCGAGCGGCCGCCGCGAAGTCGAGAACCCAGTCGATCCGGAATCCGAAGATGTCATCGGCAAACCAGATATGGTCGGGCTCGAAGGCGCGCTTCATATAAGCCATCTCCGCCGCGACGTCGCGGGCGCTGCGCTGCAGGTAATGGTTGCCCCAGGTGGGCTTGGCGCACCACGCGCAGCGGAACGAGCACCCGCGGGACCCCGCCATGTTGAGACTGAAATAGCCATGCGCGTCGAGCCACATCGAACGGTAACGCTCCATGTCCACGAGATCCCACGCGGCGGAGCCCTCGTAGTGCGCCACGGGCAGAACCCTCGCGCCGTTCACGCCGACGGTTCGCCCGGAGCGCAGGGCGGCGACGCCGTACAGCCCCTCGGCGAGCTCGGCCCCAGGGGCATCGGGCTTCGAGTCGAGCCGCGGCAGGAGCTCGAGCAAGGAGGACAGACCTTCACCGAGCAAGGCGACATCCGCGCCCGCTGCCAGATAAACGTCCGGGGAGTCTGTGACGTCCGGTCCGGCCGCGATTACCTTGATGCCGGCGCGATGAGCAGAGGCAATCATCTGGCAGGCAGCCTGGCGCATTTCGGCGAGGCACATCTTGCTCAGGAAATTGAAGGTATCCTCATAGAGCAACAGCACTCGAGGCTGAGCGGCGAGGAGCGTGCGTTCGTATTCGTCCAACCCCTCCGCCAGCATGGCGTCGAAAAAACTCACCTCGTGGCCGGCTTTGCGCAACATCGCGGCGACTTGCAAGGTGGCGAGCGGCGGATAGGGCTTGCAGCGCTCCAGCTGCTTGTGGTCGAAGCGCAGGTAATACGAGTGGCAAACCAAAATCGAGAGCATCGTCCCCCCGGGTGGTGCGGCGCCACACGCGTGCGCGGCATCCCATTCCATCGGTCTTCTGCGCACGCGCGCAGCGCCGCCTTCGAGGTGAGTGCTCCGGACGGGGGCTTAGGTTTAATCCAACGCCGATTTTTGCGGCACGCCCGGGTGGGCGGATCAGAAATAGCCGTGCAATTCGACGAAGTAGAGCCGCTGATGTTCGGACGGATCTTGCGGAATGCCGTCGTTCCAGCGAAAGCCGGTGCGTATTTGCGCGAACTGGATCGGGGTCCACTCGTAGACCAGACTCCAGCGCGTTTCCTCGCCATTCGGCACCGCGCGATTCGGGTTCAGATATTCATCGGTTATCTTGAGATTGTGGCCGCGGGCGATGAGCCAATTCGCCTCGAGCAACGTCGCGAGCTGCTTGCCCTGGTCGTTGGGGATGCTATCGTCGTGGGTGATTTCCGCCTGCGCCAACCACGAGATCGGCCCGGTCCGCAGGCCGCCGAAGAGCCCGAATGCGCGCTTGCTGCCGCCGGATTGGTCGTTGTAGTTGGCCGCAACGCCGAGGCGCCACATCGACTCCACCCAGGCGAAGTTGCTGCTGTATTGCTTGCCGTCGCCCGTGACCGTCCCGCCGGCGGTGCCGTTGGTGACGTCAAATTGCGCATCGATGTGGCCGCGCTCCCAGCCGAATTCCACACCCTGATCCGGCGTGGTCATGTTGATGCCGGTCGCGCTGAGAACGAAGGCGGTCTGGTCCTGCAGACGCAACCCGAAGGGCAGGTACATCTGTCCGGCCTTGATGTACCAGTCGTGCGATGCGGACCAATAGAGCACGAACGCTTCCCGATTGAGCGCACCGCCGGGGGCGACCTGCTCGTCGACGTACGCCAGGAACCGATCGGGAATCACATTGGCTTCCAGGTAGACGCGAGTCTGTTCGAGCGAGAACTCCTGGACGGACGGGGTATTCGGCTGCTGGGTCACCTGGGCGTCGAAGCGCAGATCCCCGCCGGCACGCACGTACTGTGTGCCGAGCTGGCCGATCCAGTTGTCGGTACCGGTATCCAGATGCGCGGCCGGCAACACGGTCTGTGCGAAAACATCGCCGAAAGTCGTCCGCAGTCCGCCGCCGGTGGCATTCACGTGGCACTGCGAGCATTTGAGTCCCATCTCCACGGCGATATAGGGCTCGGCGTGTGCCGCGCGGGCGGCGAAGCAGACGAGCGCCAGCAGGAGTCCGAACCGCATGCGGTGCTCGATCATTGCGCCCCCACTACGGTGAATTCCCACGAAACGTCTTTGCCCAGCGTCGCCGCATTCAGATTGGCGAGCGCGCCGCCGCCGGTGCCGCGCAGCGTGACGCGGTATACACCGGCCGGGAGCGGACTCGCTGGTGTAATCAGAAGGACCGCCGGATTGTGCGCGGCAAGTGCGCTGGCAACGGCAATCGTCTCGTGCGCGCCGTCCACTTGCGCGGCGGTTTCGGGATCGAGGGCCGCGGGCCGGATTCGCGCCAGCGTGACGGTCGATTCGTTGACCAGTGTCGCGTCGAGCTCCTGTGTAAAGGCGACCACGATTTGCCGCACCGGAGTGTTGACCATGCTCGAGTCGCGGGGGGTTGTGCTTTGAACCGCCAGCACCTGACTCGCTGCCCCCGCCGGCACGTTCGGCGCCCCGTTCGCGATCCACTGGCGGATGGCATCGATCGTGGCCTGGGGGAGCGGTGTTTCTCCGAGCGGCATTTGACCGCCTTCGATGCCGGACGCACCTTCGATCTTCAGCACCATGTAGCTGAGATCCGGGTTGCCCGGGTTTACGCGCAGAAACTTCGGTTCCTCGACACTCGGTACGCCGACCAGATCGTTGTACGCATCGGCGGCATCGAGGTGCAGGCCTTCGGGCGCGCCCGCGCCGATGTGACATTTCGAACAGATCGGCGTAAAGACATTGTCCTCGATCGACTGGAGATCCGCGGTAATCGGGCCGCTCGAGCCGCCGCCCGACGAGATTGGCTGTCCTTGCGCATTGAGCCCATCTCCATTTCCTGCGCAGCCTCCCGCGCAGACGACCCCGATGATCGCGATGAAAAAACCACCGAGTCCGCTCCGCATGCTCCCTTCCACCCGTAAAGACCCTGACGCCGCGTAAGTACCGGCGGGCGGCCTCGAGGTTTAGTTGAGGGTGAATTCGATGAATATGTGGCGCGGACGCACACTATGAAGCGGTTTCATCGTCCCTATGAAGATAATGAGTTTGAATCATGGCTTGGGCGCTCCCATGCTTATCCTCGAGCAGTAGCCCGAGAGGTGGGGCCGCCATGGCGAACGCAGCGGTATCGGTGTCCTTCGAGTTCTTCCCTCCGGGTGACGACGCGGCGGCCGGGCATCTCTGGGGCGCGATTCAGCGACTTGCGCCGCTGCGGCCACGCTTCGTCTCGGTGACCTACGGTGCCGATGGCTCGACCCGGTCGAGAACGCACGAGTGCGTGATGCGGATTCTGCGGGACACCGATCTGATCGTGGCTCCGCATCTGACCTGTGTCGGAGCGCCTCGCGACGAAGTGATCGGCATTGCCGAGGACTACTGGCGCCAGGGCGTGCGGCACATGGTGGCGCTGCGAGGGGATCCGGCGGCGGGATTGCGATACCGACCGTACCCCGGCGGATTCGCCTACGGGGCCGATCTGGTTAGGGGTTTGACGGGTGCTGCGCCCTTCGAGATCTCGGTCGCCGCGTACCCCGAGGGACATCCGGAGTCCGGCACGGTCGAGGCGGATCTCGAGAATCTCAAGCGCAAGATCGATGCGGGGGCCAATCGCGCGATCACTCAGTTCTTTTTCGATACCGACGTGTTCCTGAGGTACCGGGATCGATGCGCCGCCGCCGGAATTCGCGCCGGCATCGTGCCCGGAATTCTCCCCATCACGCGCTTTCCGCAGATGCTGCGCTTTGCGGAGCGCTGCGGGACCTCGGTGCCGGAATGGCTTCGCCGGCGCTTCGACGGGCTGGACGAGGATTCGGAGACGCGGCGGATGATCGCCGCCCACGTCGCCATCGACCAGGTGCAGCGTCTGCGTCAGCACGGCGTGGAGGAGTTTCACTTCTACACCCTGAACCGCGCCGAACTCACCTACGCGATCTGTCACGCGCTCGGTCTTCGTCCGCAAGCGGTACCGCAGCAAGCCGCGCAGCAGCAAGGAGCGCCGCAGGTTGCAGCGGCGGTGGCCTGAATGATCACGCCTCACGGACGGCCTCAATGACGGCCTCAATGACGGGTTCAATGACGGCCTCCGCCCATCCCGAGCGCGCCCGGTCCTTGCTCCGGCTGCTCGGGCGACGGATCTTGATCCTCGATGGGGCGATGGGCACCATGATCCAGCGGCGGCGCTTGACCGAGACGGAGTTTCGCGCCGAGCGCTTCGCCGACTGGCCGGTCGATCTCGCCGGCAACAACGATTTGCTGACGCTGACCCAGCCGCAAGTCATCGCGCAGATTCACCGCGAGTACCTCGATGCAGGCGCGGACGTCATCACCACGAACACCTTCAATTCCACGGCCATCTCTCAGGCCGACTACCGCTTGCAGCATCTCGCCCCGGAGCTGAATCTGGCCGCCGCGCGCCTTGCGCGCGAGACGGCGGACGAGGCGGCGCGCCGCAGCGGGCGGGAGCGCTTCGTCGCCGGCGCGCTCGGTCCGACGAGCCGCACGGCCTCGCTGTCGCCGGACGTCGAACGATCCCGCCTATCGCAACGTCGACTTCGACGAGCTGGCGGGCGCGTATGCGGACGCGGTTCGCGGTCTCGTGGCCGGCGGAGTCGATGCCATACTCATCGAGACCATATTCGATACCTTGAACGCGAAGGCTGCGCTCTTCGCAGTGCGCGAGACCCTGGACGAGCTCGGGGTCGATTTGCCCATCATCGTCTCCGGGACCATCACCGACGCCTCGGGCCGCACGCTCTCGGGACAGACGACCGAGGCTTTCTGGAATTCGATCCGGCACGCGAAGCCCGCGGTGGTCGGGCTGAATTGCGCGCTCGGCGGCAAGCAGCTTCGCCCCTACATCGAGGAACTCTCGCGTATCGCGGATACCTTTGTGTGCGCCTATCCGAACGCGGGGTTGCCGAACGCTTTCGGTGAATACGACGAAACTTCGTGCGAGACCGCGGCGGTGCTGCGCGAGTTCGCGGTGAGCGGCTTCGTCAACATGGTGGGCGGGTGCTGCGGCACCACGCCGGAGCATATCCGCGAGGTCGCCGAGGCAGTGACGGGCCTCGAGCCGCGCCGCATTCCGTGCATCGCGCGAGCCTGCCGGCTGAGCGGCCTGGAGCCGCTCACGATCGATGCGGCGAGCTTGTTCGTGAACGCCGGCGAACGCACGAACGTCACGGGATCCGCCAAGTTCCGCAAATTGATCGAAGCGGGCGACTACGCCGCAGCCGTCGACATCGCGCGCCAGCAGGTTGCAAACGGCGCGCAGCTCATCGACATCAACATGGACGAGGGCATGCTCGATTCGCAGGCGGCTATGGTGCGCCTCTTGCGGCTGATCGCCGGAGAGCCGGACGTGGCGCGCGTTCCGGTGATGCTCGACTCGTCCAAATGGTCGGTGATCGAGGCGGGCCTCAAGTGCGTTCAGGGAAAATCGATCGTCAATTCGATCAGCCTCAAGGAAGGCGAGGAGATATTCCTCACGCACGCGCGCAAGGTGATGCGCTACGGCGCCGCGGTGGTGGTCATGGCCTTCGACGAGAAGGGCCAGGCGGATACCGTGGAGCGCAAGGTGGCGATCTGCGAGCGTGCGTATGCGCTCCTGACCGGGCGGCTCGGGTTTGCACCCGAAGACATCATTTTCGACCCGAATATCTTCGCCGTCGCCACCGGGATCGAGGAACACAATCGCTATAGCCTGGATTTCATCGAGGCGACGGCCGCCATCAAGCAGCGCATGCCGGCTTGTCACGTGAGCGGCGGGGTCAGCAACGTCTCCTTCTCATTCCGCGGCAACGATCCGGTGCGCGAGGCGATGCATTCGGTGTTCCTCTACCACGCCATTCGCGCCGGGCTCACCATGGGGATCGTGAACGCGGGGCAGCTCGCCATCTACGAGGAGATCCCCATCGATCTGCGCGAGCGGGTCGAGGATGTGATTCTGGCCCGGCGCCCGGATGCGACCGAGCGGTTGCTCGAGATCGCCGAGCGCTTCAAGGGCGGGGGGGCGGTGAAGCGAGGCGATGACCTCGAGTGGCGCAAGCTCCCCGTAGCGGAGCGCCTGAAGCACGCCCTCGTGAAGGGGCTCGACGAGTTCGTCCTCGAGGACACGGAAGAGGCGCGTCTTTCGGCCGCTCGGCCGCTCGATGTGATCGAGGGGCCGCTCATGGACGGTATGAACGTCGTCGGGGATCTGTTCGGGTCGGGCAGGATGTTCCTGCCGCAGGTGGTGAAATCGGCGCGGGTCATGAAAAAGGCCGTCTCGGTCCTCATTCCCTACATCGAAAAGGAGAAGCGCGGCGGCTCCCGCTCCAACGGCAAGGTGGTCATGGCCACGGTCAAGGGCGACGTGCATGACATCGGCAAGAACATCGTCGGCGTTGTGCTCCAATGCAACAACTTCGAAGTCATCGACTTGGGCGTGATGGTGTCCTGCGAGCGCATCCTCGAGACCGCCGAGCGGGAGGGGGCGGATCTCATCGGGTTGTCGGGTCTCATCACCCCGTCGCTCGACGAGATGGTGCACGTGGCTAAAGAAATGCAGCGCCTGGGTTACCGCCAACCGCTGCTGATCGGCGGAGCAACCACCTCGCCCGCACACACGGCGGTGAAGATCGACCCGCAATACGCCGGTCCCGTCATTTACGTGAAAGATGCGTCCCGATCGGTCGGGGTGTGCCAGCAGCTGGTCACCTCCGCGGGCCGCGACGCCTTCGTTGCGCATGCCAAGGCGGAGCACGAGCGCCGGCGCGAACAGCACCGCAACAAGAGCGCCAAGGCGCCGCAATTGCCGCTCGCTCAAGCGCGGACGCGAAAATTCAAGACCGATTGGGCCGCGTACACGCCGCCCGTGCCGAAACTCATCGGCGTGCGGACGTTTGCGAATTATCCGCTCGAGGAGCTCGTTCCCTATATCGACTGGATGCCGTTCTTCAACGCGTGGGAATTCACGGGAAAGTTTCCGGACATCCTGCGAGACCCCAAGGTCGGCGAAGCGGCGAGCGCCCTGTACGCGGACGCGAAGCGGATGCTCGAACGGCTGATCGCCGAGCGATGGCTGGAGGCGCGCGGTGTCATCGGAATATTCCCGGCCAACAGCGTCGTCGAGGACGACATCGAAGTATATCCGGACCCATCGTGCGGCCCGGCGGTGCGGCTGCATCACCTGCGCCAGCAAAAGTCGAAGCCTCAAGGGCAGGCGCAGCTCTGCCTCTCGGACTTCATCGCGCCGGTGCAGAGCGGCCGATCGGACCATCTCGGCGGCTTCGCGGTCACTGCAGGCATCGGAATCGAGGCTCACATCGCGCGGTTCGAGGCGGCGCATGACGATTACAGCAGCATCCTGCTCAAGGCGCTCGCGGACCGCTTGGCCGAGGCGTTCGCCGAGCGCATGCACGAGCGCGTGCGACGGGAATTCTGGGGCTATGCGCCGGACGAGGCGCTCGGCGAAGGCGGCCTCATCCGGGAAGAATATCGAGGAATCCGGCCCGCGCCCGGCTATCCCGCCTGCCCCGATCACACGGAGAAGTCCGCGCTCTGGAGCTTGCTCGATGCCGAGCGCGCGGCCGGCATCCGGCTCACCGAATCGTTCGCGATGTGGCCGACCGCCGCGGTAAGCGGGTGGTATTTCTCGCATCCCGGAGCTCATTACTTCGGAGTGGGCAAGATCGACCGCGATCAAGTCGAGAGTTATGCGGAGCGCAAGGGCATGACGCTCGCCGACGCCGAGCGCTGGCTCGCGCCGATCCTGGGTTACGATCCGGACGCGCCTGAGGCGGCCCGCGACGTGGCAGCCTGAGCCGTTCCGAGGTCCCGGGCAGTGGATCAGGAATTTACGCTGGATCGCGACAGACTGTCGCGCACGAATCCGATATGTTGGCGCAACAGATACAGCTGCTCGGCGTGCGAGCCCGGCATCTTGCGCGAGATGACGCTTCGCTCCATCTCGTGCAGGCGTTTGAGCAGCACGGCTCTTCGTTCCTCCGTCAGGCTGCCCAGGGCTTCGCGTTCGACCGCCATGAGCTCCGCGTAGCGATGGTGGATTCTGCTGTCGATGCGCCAGCGGTACATTTGCGGCAGGAAGCGCAATCCCGGCAGGACCACCACGAGTATCGGGACCAGCACCACGGCTGCCCGGTTGACCAGGCCCGCCAGCCAGAACGGCAAATACCGGTACGTGAACGTCTTGTCGCCGGATTTGTAGTATCGCCCCGCCTCCTCATCGAGCGGCAGGGTGCGCATGTTGGGATTCGGGAATTGTCCTGCCGCCTGCAGGAGAGTGGCGCGCCCATGCACTTGGACGGCGGCCTCGATCAGCAGATCGACGATCGCCGGATGCAGATCGGAGTGCGCGACCAGCTCGACGGTCGGGGCCAGCAGATTGACCTCGGTGGGTGGAAGATTCTCTCCGAGATCGAATGCGCCCGCCGGCAACACCAGCTTGTTCAAGTATGGGAAGCGGCGGACATAGGCGTCCGCCTGCGGGAAGTCGAATAATAGAATGCCCTCTGCGTGGAGCATCTCGCGGATCGTGAGCGGCGAGGCCGAATCGCCGGTGAGAAAAACCACGTCCACTTCCTTACGCAACAGCGCTTCTCTGGCCGCATCGCCTTCCAGGCTCAGTAGACGCGTCGGCCCCTGCGGCTCGATCTCGTTGGCCTTCAGCAGCGCGAGGGCCAGAAATCGGGTGCCGCTTCCCTCCGGGCCGATGGCGATGCGCTGCCCGCGAAAGTCGGACAGCCGGGACAGCGGCTTCTGGCTTCGATAGAAAATCGTGACGGGCTGATAGAACATGCCTCCGAGCGATACGAGGTCGCCGGCCTGGTCGCTTTGCGACAGGCCCGACTGTACCAGCGCGATGTCTACGTGGGATTTTCGGTCCGCGAGCCGGGCGAGGTTCTGGATCGAGCCCTGCGATTGGAGCACCTTGAGCGTGACGCCGCTGCGCGCCAGGAGCTTGGCGTAGCGTTCGGCGACCGTCTCGAAGGTACTGCCGGCCGGCCCGGTACTGATGGTGATCGAGCGCGGGGGTGCCGATTGTACGAAATGCAGGGTCGCCCAGATCACGATGGCCGCCACCAGAATGAAAGGGCCCAACGTCTGCGCCAGAGCCCAGATGGATACCGCCGTGATCTTCAGCGGCCGATGCGTCGGCGTCTCGCCTTTTTCGGATGCTCCGGGGATCATGCGGTGCGGCGGCTTCTGCCGAGGAGGTAGCCTGCCGCGAACGGCAGGCCCAGGACGACGAGCGCCAGGCCCATCGCGAGCAATAGTGCCTCTCGCACCAGGAGCCGGGCCTGCTTGCCGGCGTCGCTGATCACCTGACTCGCAACCCGCGCCGCGTCCGCGTCGACGGCCGCGCGCTCCGTGTCCAACGCCTCCACCGCGGCCTGCCGCTCCGAGCTGACGGTGGCCGAGAGCGCCACGCGCTCCGTGCGGACGGTGTTCATCATCTCGGTCCAGGAGGCATCGAACCGCGTGCCCGCGTCGCGCACCGCACTGTCGACCAGCCCGGGAGTCGAATCGGCCAGCGCGGAGAGACGGGAGAATCGTGCGTCCAGCCGCCGGAACGCAGCCTCGATGTCCTTGTCTTTGCCGGCGACTCCCGATTCCTGTACCGCGAGTTCGGCGCGCCAAAGCGCCTGTGAAGGCGCACTGTCGCCGTACATGCGCATCACATCGACCGCGTCGGACACGGCCTCGGGCACGGTGCCGAGCGAGGCCGTCAGTCCGGTCTTGGATCCCTTCTCGCGCACCCAGAGATCGACGAGCGATGCGCGCGAGAAGTCCAATCCCTCGATCGGATAGGTCCGCACGTACTGCTCGACGAATCGACGGTCCTCATCGAATTCCTGAGGTTCGGTGACTTCCTGGACCAAAGCCCGCGCCTCGCGCTCCAGATCCGCCGCGAGCGTCACGGCCCGGGTTTGCTGGCGTCGGAACAGCGAGCTGCCGTTACCCTCGGTCAGATAGGCCTGCATTTGAGCGCTCAGCGCCCAGAGATCCAGCAGCCCGACCATGGGGAGCACTTGGCTCGCCGCCCGCTGGCCGGCACCCGTTGCGCCGATTTTCCAGCGCAGCGCGTTCAGGCCCACCGTCGGGTCCTTGTCCTTGTCGGCGATCTCATCGGCGGTCTGCTCGATCGCCAAATCGAAGCGCGCCGAGAACGCATGCGCGAGAATGCGTGAGTTGAGGTCGCGAGGCGAGAGCGGTTTTTCCGGACTCTTGATCGTGAGCAGCGAGCAGCCGGCAATCGTGACCGCCAGCGCGGCCGGCATCAGGCGGCGCAGCCACCCGAGGGCCTGTCCCGGCACCCGGGCCGATGGCGAGCTCTGCGCAAGCGGCGCGTCGGTCATGTCATCCCTCATCCCCCTCGGTACGCAGCCACTCTATATCCTCGAGCCTGGAACGTCACGAACCACGGCTCCGGGCATGAGATCCCCGTTGGATTTGTCAAGGAGCGGCGATTTCGCCAATATGAGAGGGATGCGAAAGGGGGATGCGCACGACGAACCTCGACCCGACCCCCTCGAGACTTTCCACGAAGACCTCGCCCTGATGCAACGCGACGACCATCGAAACCAGATGCAGGCCGACGCCGGTGCCGGCGATGCTGGTCGCGTTGCTGCCGCGGAAGTAACGCTCGAAAAGCCGCGCGCGATCGCGGGCGGGAATGCCTATGCCATGGTCGCGCACATGTACCACCAGCCAGCCTGATTCCTGTCTCGCCTTGACTTCGGTCGGGCTCGCGGCGGGGGCATATTTGATCGCGTTGGAGATCAAATTGCTGAAGGCGTGAAACAGGAGTTTCGGATCTCCGACGATGGTCGCCGGCAAGGACGCGAAGTCCTCCTCGATGATCGCGCCACGGTTGGCGTCACGGTGAGTCTGGCATGCTTCGCGCAGAAGCGCTCCGGGATCGAGCTCACAGGGGTGAAACACGGCCCGTCCGTCGAGAACGCGCGAGGCGCCGAGGAGGCTGTCCATGATGTTGGTGATCCGCTGCACGGCGCTGCGGATTCTGGAGCCTCTTTCCGCGGCATCCGTCGCATCGAGGAGGTCTTGGGTCTTGATGAGCCGCTGCGCGTGTCCGTCGATGATGGTGAGCGGAGTCCGGAATTCATGAGAGGTCATGGACACGAAATCCCGCTGTTGCGCCGTCAGCCGCCGCTCGTTCTCGAGACCCGCCTCCAAAGCGGCTGCCTGTTCGAGCAAGCGCCGCTGGCTCGCGGCAAGCGCGACCGCGTTGTCCCGGAACACCGATACCGCGCGCGCCATCTCGCCTATTTCATCGCCGCGCTGGACGCTGGGAATCGAGATTTCGGTGTCGTGATCGGCGAGGCTTCGCATACAGGCGGCGAGCTTCACCAAGGGCGCGAGGATGCCGCTTGCAAGGTAGGCGATGACCCCCAACAGAAGGAACGCGGCCAGCAGCATGGCCGTCACGATCATGGTCCGTGCACGCGAGTAGGTCGAGGCGGCGCGCTCGCTGTCGCGGCGCGCTTTGACGACCGTCTGGTCGGTCAAGCGCGTCAGAGTGTCGCTCGACAGATCGAATGCCCGGCGCGATTGAGTGTTGTAAAGCGCGACCGCCCGTGAGGTGTCGCCGGCGCGGGAGAGCCCGATCACCTGGTCGGCGACGATCTGATAGGCGGACCACTGCCTGGAGAACTGTGCGTAGAGCTCGGCTTCCGTGGGTTCCTGCGCGATTTCCTCGTACGCACGCTGACTCGCGGCGACGGTATCGCGAAGCGAGGCGATCTCCTTGTCACTCGCGGCGAATTCCGCGGGTGTCGACGACAACAGGCGATTCGCCTCGGCGGCGCGGTAGTCGGACATGTAATTGGACAGGTCCCCCAGGATTCCCGTATCGCGCAGCCAATGATTGCGAATGACCTCGGATGCGTGATTCACGTCGCTGAGGCGCGCAAAGCCGAACCCGCCGAGCCCCATGATCGACAGGAACAACAAGGCGATGACCGAATAGAGCCGTAGCCGGATCGAATGGGATTTCAGCCATTGCCGCGCCCGCCGCCACCGTGCGGCGAACGTATCGATCGCGGGCGCTATCGTCTCCTGGTCGACGATGGAGTTCATCGCTCTCCTCAAGGATCGATGATGCGCCCCGATGTGGCCTTCACCACGGCTTCGGTCCGCGTGGATACGTTCAATTTACGGCAGGCGTTCTCGATATGGAAATTGACGGTGCGCTTGCTGATGTTGATGATTTGAGCGATTTCCGGCGAGGTCTTGCCCCGCGCCGACCAGGTGAGACACTCGATCTCGCGCTCATTCAACGCGAAGTGGCGCGACCATACCTCATTGCGGACCGACTTCCCCAGGCGCGCGTCGATGATCGAAGCGAGAATCTCGAAATCCACCGGTTTGGTGACGTAATCGTCGGCGCCGAGCCGCCGTCCTTTGAGCTCGCTGTCCCGATCCGTGCGCGCGGTGAGAAAAATGAACGGCACGGATTCCAGATGGGGCGCGAGCGCGGTGACTTGCTCCATCACCTCGAAACCGGTCATGCCCGGCATGTTGATGTCGCACAGTACCAGATCGGGATCCGTCTTGAGGATCGCGCTCAGACCGCTGTGCCCATCCGGAGCGATACTGACGATATAGCCGCGCTCTTGAAGGTCCTCGGCGATCAGTTCCGCCGTTTCGGCATCGTCCTCGATGCACAAGATCCGTTTGCTCGGTGCCGTCATCGAATGGCCTCACTTTGCGGCTTGCGCAACCGGGGGCGCGCCGTCCGGGAGTGCGCCGTTGCGATTCCACCATCCGCCGCCGAGCGCCTGATAGAGCGCCGCCGTGTCACCGAATCGCGAGGCCTGTGCCTGCGCCAAGCTGATCGAGGTCTGCTGATAGGCGATCTCGGCGGCAAGCTCGGTCAAGTAATTGGCGTAGCCATCCTTGATTTGCTCGCGCGTGACGTCAGCCGCGATTTTCGCAGCCTGTTCCGCCGCGTGGGCGGCCGCCAGTTCGTCGGTGTCCGAGAGCATCGCATGCAGCGTGTCGGCGACGTTCTGATAAGCGGTAATGACCGTCTCCTGGTATTGCGCCGCCGCCTGTTTGAGCGCCTGATCAGCGGCACGCTTGGTATGCAGGAGTGTACCTCCGGCGAAGACCGGTTGCGTCACGCCCCCGATCAGGTTCCAGAAAGGCCCGCCGGAGCGGAACATCCACGGAAATTCCGTGGCGCCGCCGCCGAGCGCGCCGGTGATCGAGAATTGCGGGAGCATCGCGGCGATGGCGACGCCCACCTGCGCATTGACCGAGCGCACCTGCTCCTCGGCGGCGCGTACGTCAGGCCGCTGTTCGATGATTCGCGACGGCAAGCTCAAGGGGAGATCCCGGGGTAATTTGAGCGAAGCCAGCTCGAAGGTTTGTTCGACCTCCTGGTTCGGCATTTTGCCCACCAGGGCGCGAATCAAATCGCGGGTCTGCTCGAATTGATTGTCGAGCGGCGGGAGCAACGCCCGGGCTTGCGCCAACTGTTCCTCCTGCAATGCTACATCGATTCGCATGGCATAACCCTGCTTGAACTTGTCGAGCAGGATCTGCAGTGATTTCTCGTTGAAGGCGACAATTTCCTTGACCGCGGCGATCTGCGCGCGGAGCGATGCTTCCTGAATGGCCGCCGCCACCACATTGGAGGCGAGCGTGACGTAAGTCGCCTCGAGTTCGAAGCGCTGTATCTGTGCCTGCGCGTCCAGGGACTCGACCTTGCGGCGGTTGCTGCCGAACACATCGGGCGTGTAACCCACGGTCAGCTGCGCGGTTTGGAAGTTGAACGTGACCGGCTGCGCAGGCCCGCTCGGGGCGATGTTCTGACCGTTTCCTTGCACGCCCGGCGCCGAGGAGCTTGCGGTGTTGCCCGGGAGCTTTTGACGCTCGAAGGCATAGTCGGCAGCGACCGACGGATAAAAGTAGCCACGCTGCGCGTAAACCAACTCCTGCGCCTGCCGGAGCGCCGCTTGCGCCGCGGGAATCGTGGGGTTCGAGCGAAACGCCTGCTCGACCAGGGAGTTCAAAGAGGGACTCCCAAACGATTCCCACCACTTGAATGCAACATCCTGCCCCATCACGAACTGCTGCGCATCGCCGCCGGCCACGTCCGCCGCGGCGGTCGTCTTGGGAAGCTGGGCCGTCGTGTAGCCGACACCGGCCGGCGCGACGGGTTTATGAAAGTTCGGTCCCACGGCGCAGCCGGCGGTCACGGCTGCCAGGAGGGGAAGTGCCATGCGGCGATGAATTGTCTCCATCATGCGTTTGAGCTTATCGCAATAGGCATGACCATCGGGCGGGCGCGGAAAATATAACGGCATTTCGATATGAGTTGATCCATTGTGAGCCAACTCGGCGCCGCAGTTGAACTGTGAATGTTAACAGCGAAGCGTCACAGTAGACCAGGGTTCACAGGCGCGGACATGATTCACCGGTTACGAAGAAGAGGTTCCGCATGCGCTGCCCGACTCCCGGCCCGAGACTCGTGAGCGGCCGGTCAGCCCGGCCCCGGGTGACTTGGATTTTCGCCGCCGCGCTGCCACTCCTCCATGCGGGATGGAGCGGCCTTGCCCATGCTGCGGCGGCCGGCGGAGCGGCGCCGCCCGCCGCGCCGCCGGATACCGTGACTTTATCGGACTCCCAGCTCGGCGCGATCAGCGTGGCGGAGGTCGGCCTGCGCGATTTCCCGGTCGAGAAGGAATCGGTCGGCAGCATCGATTTCAACGAGGACATGAGCGTTCAGGTGTTCTCGCCGTATCAGGGCCGCATCATGCAGGCTTTTCCGGACTTGGGTGACGATGTGAAGAGGGGTCAAGTGCTCTTCACGATCGAAAGTCCCGATTTCATCGCTGCCCAATCGTCCCTCATCTCGGCGGCGGCGGTTTTCGATCAGACCACCAGCGCCTTGAACCGCGCCAAGACACTCTACGCGGCCAAAGGCATCGACCAGAACGACTATGAGACCGCCGTCGCCAATCAGGCGAGCGCCGAAGGTGCCTTGCACGCGGCTCGGCATGCCGTCGCCATTTTCGGCAAGACCGAGGCCGAGATCGATCACCTCGTCGCGAGCCGCAAGGTCGAGACCGCACTCGTCGTCAAGAGCCCGATCGCGGGCCGGATCACCGCGCGCAACGCGGCGCCCGGGCTGCTCGAGCAGCCGGGCAATGCACCGGCTCCCTTTTCGGTCGCCGACCTCTCGACCGTCTGGATGCTGGCGAATGTGCCCGAATCGGAGGCTCCGGATTTCAAGACCGGTCAATCGGTCTCGGTATCCGTCGCGGCGTTCCCGGGCCGCACTTTCACCGGAACGATCACGGCGATCGGTGCGACCGTCGACCCGAATTCGCGCCGCATCACCCTTCGCTCCGTCATCAGGAATCCGAAACACGAGCTGCTGCCGAACATGTTCGCCACCTTCGTCATTCGTACCGCGCCGCCGGCGCGCGCGCCCGCCGTGCCGCTGAATGGGGTGGTGCGCGAAGGCGACGGCACCATGTCGGTCTGGGTGGTGGGGAGCGATCCGCATCGCTTCACTCGCCGCTCGGTCAGGATCGGCGAACAGCGCGATGGCTATGACGAGATTCTGGAGGGCGTGAAATCCGGTGAACGGGTGGCGGTCGACGGCGCCATCTTCCTGAGCAACATCCTCTACGGCGGGGCCTCCTGATCGCTCGGGGGCCGCCGCCGGGGGACCCCCATCGACACTGAAATCTCATGATCAGGGCCATAATCGCTTTTGCGCTCAGCCGCCGTGCGATCATTTTGCTCGGATTGCTGGTCTTCGTCTCGGCGGGCCTGATTGCCTACTCGAAGCTGAATATCGAGGCATACCCCAATCCCGCGCCCGTTATTCTCGAGATCACCGCGCAGGCCGCCGGCCTGTCGGCCGAGGAGATGGAAAAGTACTACACAACGCCGATGGAGATCGGGCTGTATTCGACTCCCGGCATCGACAATATCCGCTCCACCTCGTTCTATGGGCTGTCGTTCGTGCGGGTCACCTTCAAGTACGGGGTGGATTACTACTTCGCGTATACCCAGGCGGCGCTCAGTCTGCAGCAAAATGTGCAGCTTCCCGGCAATCAGGTGCCGCAGATCCAGCAGTCGAGCCTGGTCGGCGAGGTGTATCGGTACCAGGTGGTCGGTCCCCCGCATTTCGGGCTGACCAATTTACGTACGGTTCAGGATTGGATCGCGGTGCGCCGCCTGTCCACCATTCCCGGCGTCGTCGCGGTCAACAGCTGGGGCGGCACCACCAAGGAGTTCGAGGTCGCCGCCGATCTCAACAAGCTTCAGGCCTATCACGTCACGGTGCCGCAGCTCCTGACGGCGCTCGGGAATTCCAACATCAACGTCGGCGGCCGCGAGATCACCGTCGGCCAGCAGTCCGTCAATATCCGCGGCGTCGGCTTGGTCGACGACGGCGGCAATGACGACTTGACCCAGGGCTATCACGTCGACGATATCAAGAACGTCGTGCTGGGCCAGTTCAACGGCGTGCCGGTGCTGGTCAAGGACGTGGCCAGAGTGTACGTCGGCTACGTACCGAGGCTCGGTATTGCCGGCCGCGATCACGAGGACGATATCGCCGCGTCGATCGTGGTGATGGGCCGTACCCAGCACACCAACGACGTCGTGCCCCGCATCAAGGCCGCCGTGGCCGCGATGAACGTCGACGGGAGCCTCCCGCCCGGCGTCAAGCTGGTTCCCTACTATGACCGCACCACGCTCGTCGAGGTGACGACGCATACGGTTCTGCACAATCTGATTTTCGGGTGTCTGCTGGTGTTCCTGGTGCAATGGATCTTTCTCGGGGACTTGCGCAGCGCCGTCATCGTCGGCGTCAATATTCCGTTCGCGCTGTTCTTCTCCATCATCATCCTGGTCTTGCGGAGCCAGGACGCCAACCTCCTGTCCATCGGTGCGGTCGATTTCGGAATCATCATCGACTCGGCGGTCATCCTGGTGGAGAACATATTCAGAAATCTTCAATCCATGCCGAATCTGCAGGCGCAGATGGTCGAGGGGCTGCGTCAGGGTACCTATGGGAACGATCCGTCCGTCGGCAGCGATGCCCACTGGACGGTGCGGCTGCGAATGATCTACGTGTCGGCGCTGCAGGTCGACAAGGCCATCCTGTTCTCCACCGCGATCACCATCGCGGCGTTCGGGCCGCTGTTCACCATGCAGGGCGTCGAAGGGCAGATTTTCGGACCGATGGCGCGAACCTACGGCTACGCGCTCGCCGGCGCGCTCATCGCGACATTCACGGTGACGCCGGTGCTGTCGTCCATTCTCCTGCCCGAGCGAATCAAGGAAGCCGAGACCCTCATCGTGCGGGGACTGCACCGCCTTTACCGGCCCGCCCTCGACTTTGCGCTGAATCGGCGCGGGCTCGTGGTCGGGATCGGCGTCGCGTTTCTGGTTCTGGCCGGGATCATCGCTCCTTTTCTCGGCAGCGAATTCCTGCCGGCGCTGGAGGAGGGAAACTACTGGATCCGCGCGTCGATGCCGCAGACCATGTCGCTGGACGCCGGAACCTCGGCGACGCGCAAGATGCGCGAAATCCTGCTCAGGCATCCCGAGGTCATCACGGTGGTGTCGCAACACGGGCGCCCGGACAACGGGAGCGATGCATCGCCGTTCTCCAATGTGGAGCTGTTCGCCCCGCTCAAATCCTATGATGAATGGCCGTCCGGCATGACCAAGGACAAGCTCACGGCTCAGCTGCAGGCGGAGTTCGATGCGGCGCTGCCCGGAGTGGTGTTCAATTTCTCGCAATACATCCAGGACAATGTGGAGGAGGCGCTGTCGGGCGTCAAAGGCGCCAATTCCGTCAAGATCATCGGCCCCAATCTGAACAAGCTGGAGAAATATGCCGGCCAGGTGCTGCAGGAAATGCAGAAGGTCAAGGGCATGGAGGATCTCGGCATCTTCCACATCGTCGGTCAGCCGAATCTCAATATCAAAGTGAATCGCATCAAGGCCGCTCGATACGGGTTGAACACCGGGGACGTGAATGCCGTCGTGCAGGCGGCCATGGCCGGCGCCGTGGCGACCACGGTGCTCGAGAGCGACCGGCAATTCAATCTGACGGTGCGTCTCGATCGGCAATACCGCGACAGCATCGACAAGGTCAGCACCATTCCCGTCGCCTATCAAACCGCGGCGGGGACGACTGCCTACATTCCATTGAGCGAGCTCGCCGACATCAGTCTGGATTCCGGCGCGTCCTACATCTATCACGAGGCCACGCAACGCTACATTCCGATCAAATTCAGCGTACGCGGCCGCGATCTCGGCAGCACGGTGGCGGAAGCTCAGCGGCGCATAGCGGAAAATATCCACCTGCCTGCGGGATATCGGATCGTATGGGCGGGGGAGTTTCAGGACCTGCAAACCGCCAAGAAACGCCTGGCGGTGTTCGTCCCGATGAGCCTGGCGCTGATCATGGTGCTCCTGTACAGCTTGTTCAACTCCGTCCGCGACAGCCTGCTGGCGTTGGCGGGGATACCCTTCGCGGTCGCCGGCGGCGTGCTCGCGCTATTCGTCACGGGACTGCCGTTCAGCATATCGGCGGCGATCGGATTCATCTCGTTGATGGGCGTGTCGGTCATGAACGGCATCCTGGTGCTCACTTATTTCAATGAGCTTCACATGCAGGGGGCGGCGCCGTTCGACGCGATGGAACACGCCGCCGAGAAGCGCATGCGTCCGATGTTGATGACGGCGCTCTCCGCCTGCATCGGCCTCGTGCCGGCCGCGCTGTCGCACGGCATCGGCAGCCAGGTACAGCGTCCCCTGGCGACGGTGGTCGTGGGCGGAATGCTGATCGGGCCGCTCATGCTGTTGATGGTGGTTCCGGCCCTTCAACTCGTGTTCCTGCGCAAATCCTCGGACAGCGATTCCGCAGGCCTCTCCGGGTCGGGGGAGGCCTGATGCCCGGCGGGTCGCTCATGAGGCCGCCAAACCGCCGGCCGGCCAAACTCGCGGGAGCGTGAAGTTCTCGTGCGGATCCGTGCGATTCGATAGTCGCGGCTAATGTGTGCTATCGCACATTAGATTGGCGAAATTGGGGTTAAGTTAACTGCGTCACTTTTCTGGGTAAAGCAATCGAAGCTGCGGTATTTCCTCCTTGACACCGAAACGGATGTTCGATCACAGTACCGCGCGCGTCATGAGGCTGAGAATCAGGTGAACGGGTCCGGCAGGGGTCTGGTGCCGCGACTTCGACTACCAACTAGGAGTGGGCGATGATTACCGCTCAGGCGATCAAGTCACAGCATTCCGACGTTTTCACGTACCTGCACGGCAACCTGGACTCGAGCGCAGAGCACTGCCGGGTTCCGGCGGACTCCTGCGGCACTAGCCTGGTGTTCGTCAGCGACGCCGAACAAATCGCTCAGGCGTTCTCTCATCGGCCCGCCATTCTCATTTGCCTCAGCAAGGTTTCGGAGTCGTTGAAGCCGGCCAACGGCGACACTTGTTGCTTTTCCGTCAAAGTCATGCCGATCGGCATGGCCACGCTGCTGAAATATTTCGACCGCAAGTGCGTGCGCTTCACCCAGTGGGGCCCGCGGCACCCCACGGCGCTCGTGCACCCGGACGCCCATGTCGGCTCGGATGTCTGCCTGGGCCCTTATTGCGTGATCGGCGCCAATGCCACCCTCGGAAACAACAGCATGATCGGCGCCCACGCGGTGATCGAGAACGGCGCTACCATCGGGGCGCGCACGGTCATTCACCCGCAGGTGTTCATCGGGGCCGGATGCCAGGTCGGCGATGACTGCGAAATTCATCCCCACACCACGGTCGGCGGCGACGGATTCGGATACGCTCCGGGGCCCGACGGGCGCGCCCGCAAGATTCCGCACCTGGGCAACGTCGTCATCGGCAACGATGTCGAAATCGGCAGCAACTGCGCCATCGACCGCGCCACGTTGACCTCCACCCACATCCGCGCCGGCACGAAGATCGATAACATCTGCCATATCGCGCACAACTGCGATCTCGGAGAAGATGGTTTCTACACCGCCGGCTTCATGATGGGAGGCTCGACCCGGATCGGGCGCAGGTTCATGACCGGCGGCAACTCGGTGGTCACGACGCATGTGACCGTGGGGGACGACGTTCTCGCTCTCAGGCAGATCCTCCGTCACTCACGACGTTCCGAGCCCCGGTGCCTACGGCGGCTATCCGCTGCAACCCCTGGCCGACGCGATGCGTACGGCGGCGAGCCTCGGCAAGCTCAATGAAATTCGCAAGAACCTTGCGAGGGTGATGAGGCATCTCAACCTCACTTGACTCGAGACGGCGGTGTCGACGCTGACTCGTGCAGACCGGCACGATCACGCGGCGGCACCATCAGGCGGCGGCACGATCAGGCGCGCGACGATCAGGCGGCGAAGGCAGAGGCACTCGCAAGTCCGAGCGAGGCGCGGGCGGCTACGATGGTGTTGTTAACGAGCATGGTCACGGTCATGGGACCGACGCCGCCGGGTACCGGCGTGATATAGGACGCTTTTTTTCGAACCTCGTCGAAGTCCACGTCGCCGACCAGTCTGCCGTCCGGCAGCCTGTTGATGCCGACGTCCACGACGACTGCGCCGGTCTTGACCATGGGCGCGACGATCAAGTTGGGCTTTCCGGCGGCGACGACGAGGATGTCCGCCAGGATCGTGAATTGAGCCAGATCGCGCGTTTTGGCGTGGCAAATACACACGGTTGCATCGCGTTGCATGAGCATCAGCGCCGTCGGTTTTCCGACGATGTTGCTGGCGCCCACCACCACGACGTTTTGCCCCTCGATCGGTATGTTCTCGGCCTCGAGAAGCTTTTGAACGCCGTAAGGGGTGCAGGGCGGGAAGATGGTCTTTCCGACCACCAGTCCCCCGACATTGTAGAGATGGAAGCCGTCCACATCCTTGCTGGCGGCGATGCGCTCCAGGACCGCGGTCACCGCAATGTGCTTGGGCAGCGGCAATTGCACCAGCACCCCATGAACGCCGTCGTCCTCGTTCAAATCATCGATGATGGAGAGCACTTCCTCCAGCGTCGTGTTTTCCGGCCGCTCCAAGACCGTCGATTTGATGCCCACGTGCCGGCACGCCTTGACCTTGTTGGCAACGTACACCCTCGAGGCGGCATCGCTTCCCACGAGTAGCACCACCAATGAAGGGGTTACTCCGGTTTTCTCGAGGATGTCGGCAGCTTCGGCCTTGAATCCTTCCCTCAAGCGCCGCGCATGCTCGCGGCCGTCGATTATTTTCGCACTCAAGATATGTCAACCAGGGCCTTATGGAGAGGAACGGCGCGGGATTATACGCATCCGGACCCGCCGCGTCGCTGATAGACCCCCGCGTCCCTTTCGGATCCGCCGGGTCCGTTTTAGGATCGGCCCTTCGAGTACGGCGAGGCGCGTTTTTAGATTGCGCTTTTAACTCGTCGAGAATATAGATCACGGAAATCGGCCGACGCACGACGGGTTGCCGTTGATATGCCAGAAACATCCGAAGGCCCCATGTCCCGCGCGGCCGATGCGCCGCCCGCCGGCCCGCGCCCGATGCTGGTCTACGACGGCGATTGCGCGTTTTGCGCCTACTGGGCTCGCTACTGGCAGAAACTCACGGGCGAGCAGGTCGACTACAGGCCTTTCCAGGAAGTGGAGGAGCAATATCCCGCAATTCCGCGCGCCGAGTTCCAGCGTGCCGTTCAGTACATCGCGCCCGGTGGGCGCCGCGCAAGCGGCGCCGAGGCCAGCTTCCTGACTCTCAGCCATGCGCGCGGCAAGGCATTCTGGCTGGCGCTCTATCGAAGATTGCCCGGATTCGCGGCCGTCTCGGAACGGGTGTACGCCTTCATCGCCGCGCATCGCTCGGCGTCTTACCGGATCAGCCTGTGTCTGTGGGGCAAGGACTACGGACCGCCCCGGTACGATCTCGTCTCGTTCCTGTTCCTTCGGCTCTTTGGGCTGATCTATCTATCGGCCTTCGTTTCTTTCGGCGTTCAGGCCCTGGGGTTGATCGGCAGTCATGGCATATTGCCGCTGACCATGATGGTCGACGAGGTCAGCCGCGGTGCAGGCGCGGCGCGCTTCTTTCTCATGCCGATGGTGTTCTGGTGGAACGCCGGCGACGTCGCCATTCAAGCCGTATGCTGGTCGGGGGCCGGCCTGGCGTTGCTGCTGACATTCAACCTCCTGCCCCGCATGAGCCTGTTGTTGCTGCACGTGCTCTATCTGTCCCTCCTGTACGCGGGTCAGACCTTCATGACGTACCAATGGGACGTGTATCTCCTGGAGACCGGATTCCTGGCACTCGTCTTGACCTTGGCCACGGTACCGGGAATCTGGCTGCTGCGATGGCTGCTGTTCCGGTTCATGTTCATGTCGGGCGTCGTGAAGCTGCTGAGCGGCGATCCCAGCTGGCGCAATTTGTCGGCGCTGTCCTACCACTTCCTCACCCAGCCTTTGCCGACTCCGCTCGCCTGGTATGCCTCGCAACTTCCGGCGTCCCTGCTGAGGCTCGCCACCGGCTGCATGTTCGCGATCGAATTGGTGCTGCCTTTCCTGATCTTCTGTCCGCGGCGGATGCGCTTCGTGGCCGCCTTCGGCGTGCTGCTGCTGCAAAGCTGCATCCTGGTCACCGGCAACTACAACTGGTTCAACCTTCAGACCCTGTTGCTGTGCCTGCTCCTGTTCGACGACGCCGCTTTGCGAAAGATCTTGCCGCATAGCCTCATCCGGCGGCTGCCGGTTCGCACGGGTAAGCCTGCGGTGCGGGGAGCGGTGCCGGTCCTCGTGCGCACGCTGGCTCTGCTGATCGTGTTCTCGAGTCTCGTGCAAATGGATCTGCGTTTCGGGGGCAATCCGCCCTTGGCGGCGCGGAAAGTGGAACAGCTGATCGCGCCTTTGCAGATCGTCAACGGCTACGGCCTGTTCGCGGTCATGACCACCGAGCGCGACGAAATCGTGATCGAAGGGTCGGACGACGGCGTCGAATGGCGGGAATACGAATTCCGGTATAAGCCCGGCGACCCGTGGCGCCGGCCTCTCTGGAATATTCCGCATCAGCCGCGCCTGGATTGGCAGATGTGGTTCGCGGCGCTCGACGATCCGAGGCGGCTGCCGTGGTTTTCAGGTTTTCTGCGGAGGATTCTCGAGAATGAACCCTCCGTGACGGCGCTCCTCGCCAGGAATCCCTTTTCGGACAAGCCGCCCGTCTATGTGCGGGCGCTGTTCTACGACTACACCTTTGCCGACGGCCGGGACAAGGCGAAGGGGCAGTGGTGGCAACGGCGGCTGTTGGGGTTGTACTTCCCGGCCGTACGGCTCAAGGGCAACACGGGCTAGCCGGAGGTTACGCGCCCGGAGTTTCCTCGAGCGCATCGGTCAGCGGAAGCAGATGAGCGCGCAGCGCCGCCGAGCGTCCGACGCTCGAGCGGTAAATCGGCTGCCGCGCCTGTGCAAGACTTGCGGTGTTGATCGGGCGTCGCGTCTCGAAAAAGCGCGTACAGGCCTCATGCCACGGGAGATTCAGGAAATCCACCAGCCGGCGCATCGTTTCCTCGGGCTGCGACACCAGTGTCTCGTAATCCACGTCCATGAAATTGCCGGCCGGCAATGCCTTGCGCCAGTGCTCCATGAGAGAGAGGTAACTGCGGTAGTAGAGACCCAGTTCCCGCAGATCGTAGGCGAACGGAAAGTTGCCGACGAACAATTTCGTGTAGGCCGAGAAGCACGTATCCAGCGCATCCCGGCGGCAATGGATGATGCGGGCGCGCGGGAAGATGCGGTAAATGACCCCGACATGCTTGAAATTCATCAGGTCCTTGTCGACCACCCGTTTCGCCGGCGCGGAACGGCGTCGCAGGATCTCGAGCGCGGCCTCTGCCGCTCGATCCTCGTCGCGGCTGTCGGGACGCTCGAGGAACGGGTCGAACAGCTCGCATAGTCGCATTTGTTCCCCGCCGCCATGGACATCGGGATGCGAAGCGAGGATTTGCTCGATCAGCGAGGAACCGCATCTCGGCATGCCGACAATGAATACGGGGCATTCGGAGGCACGCGTGCCCGCGGGTCGGGTGCCCGGTATGTCAAGAGGCATCGCGGCGATCGATCGCAACTTCTCGGCGGCGCTACCCGAATCGTAGCCGATGAGGGCGCGCTTCATGCGATTGCCCTCGTGCCAATGAGCGAATGCGATGTCCGCCGAATCCGTCTCGAAGTGCGCCTTGCCGAGTGCGAAATGGAGCAACATGCGATCTCGGTACGAGCAACCGGAATCGAGGAGCGCGCGCATCCGGGCGATGTCGGGATCGCCGGCCGTGAAGGTTTTTGCGTTGGCCTTGTCGTACCAGGCATCGACGAGCGCGGGATCATGATTCAACGCTCGATCGAAGGTGCTGCAGGCCTCCGAAAAGCGCCCAAGGGTGCTGAGCAGTACCGCCTTGTCCGACAATGCCAGCGCCGGGCGTAAGACGGCGGCGCGATCGAGTGCCGCGAACGCCTCCTCATGTCCGCCGGCGAGATGCAGAGCTTGAGCATAGGCGCGCAGCAGATCGGCGGATTGCGTGCCGCCGGCCAAGGCGTTGCGGCACAGGACAACGGCTTCCTCGAAGCGGTCGAGCAGCCGAAGACAGCCCGCCTTCGCTGCCAACAATCTCGGATCGCCCGGCCAACGGTGTTCTATCGACTCGATGCGATCCAGCGCGGCCTGAAATCGGCCGCAATGCACGTCGATGTCCGCGGCGCTCAGGTAATGATCGAGCGAGGGCGACTTCTCGATGGCCCGCTCGACCTGGCCCAGCGCTTCTTGGTGCCGGCCGAGATACTGAAGATAGGCTGCGTGCCTAGCGAGCACTTGCGTGTCCCCGGCCTCATCTCTCAAGAGCCGCTCGAAGCGTCGATCCGCCTCGGCGATATGTCCCGTCGCCGCCGACAGGACGGCCAGCTGGGCATGCGCCCGCCACGAACCCGGATCCAGCCGCAAAGTTTGCTCGAAGCAATCCTTCGCCTCCTGGTACTCACCCGCATCGAGCAGTTGCGTTCCCAAGGACAACCAGCCGAGCGGCAGCGTGGCATCCAGGGTCAGCGCCCGACGCGTCATCGCGAGGGCGCCCACGCGATCGCGGCCCCTGCAGCAGAGCTCGGCGTAGCTCAATACATACAAGGCCGTGGTGTTCGCCGCTTCGGCGGCACGCCGCAGATGGTCTTCGGCCGCCCAGGGATCGCCGTTTTGATATTCGAGCACTCCGAGCAGATGCCGGGCTCCCGCGTCCTCGGGAGAATCGCGAAGAATCCGCAGGCAGGTCTCGCGTGCCGCAGCCGTGTCTCCCTGCGACAAACTGCGGCGTGCCGCTTGCAGTGCGGCGGCGGTTTGAGATGCCTCCATCATGCCCGCCCTCAGACAGGATCGTCCATGGACTTCGCGAGGCCGGTGAAGAGTTTCGGACCGGCCTCGGTCATATGCCAGCAATCCTCCAATCGGATGCCGAACTCGCCGGGGATGTAGATTCCGGGCTCGTCGGAGAAACACATGCCCGCCTCGAGCGGCGTCGCATCTCCATGGACCAGGTAGGCAGGCTCGTGGCCGTCGAGACCGATGCCATGGCCGGTACGATGGGACAGTCCCGGCAGTTTATAACCCGGTCCCCAGCCCTCGCTCTCGTAATATTTTCGCACGGCGTCGTCCAGCGTGCCGGCGGCGACGCCGATCTTCGCAGTCTCCAGAGCGATTTCCTGACCCCGCTTGACGGTGCCCCACACCTTGCGCAGGCGGGCGCTCGCGTCGCCAAATACCCAGCTGCGCGAGATGTCGGACTGGTAGCCCAGCACGGTGCAGCCGCAATCCATGAGAATCACCGAACCCTCCGCGACCGATTGCGGCTGGTGCGAGCCGTGCGGATAAGCCGACGCCTCGTTCAGCAGGGCCAGAGCGAACTCCGGCGAGCCTCCCAGGGCGGTGGTGGCGCCGTTCACGATGCCGGCCAGATCGGCGGCGCTCATGCCTCGCTGGACGCGCCCGTGCAAGTGGCGAAGTGCCGCGAGCGTCACGTCGTTGGCGGTCTGCATGAGCGCGATCTCGGCCGCCGATTTGATCGCCCGGCAGGCGCGAATCAACTGATCGCCCGAGACTATTTGGTATTTCTTGGACGCATTCCTGACGCCGTCGATGATGAAAAAGCGCATGGTGGGCTCGACCGCCACCGGGCCGGCGCGCACTCCGCGATCGCGCAGACCCTGTACGATTCGCAGGAAGGGGCTCTCGTCCTCGTTCCAGGTGCGCACGTCGCCCTCGACTGCGAGCGTTTCGCGCACCGAGAACTCTTCGAACACGGGCGTGACGATGATGACCCCGCCCCGCGCCGGGATGACGGCCGCCGTCGTGCGTTCGGAGCTATGCCATTGAATCCCGGTGAAGTAATCGAGCGAGGAACCGGTGTCGATGAGCAGCGCGCCGACCCCGCGCTTCGCCATGAGCGCTTGCACCTTGGCGATGCGCGCGCGCCGTTCGGCCGGTGAGATGGGCACGGCGCCGCCGGTCATCGGGCTGAGAGCAGGCGTCGGGGCCGTCGCAGCGCCGTGGGCCGCGGCGCCTTGCACCGAGGCCGCCTGTGCCGCCCCGCGATGCATGAGCGCCGCGGAGAAAAACGGTACCGCGGGTGCAGTCTTCAAGAACTCTCGCCGGGTCCAGTGCGTCACTTATTTGCCGTTGCGAGAATGACCCGCGCGAGTCCCGCGTAGTCGCCGTTGAAATGATGCCCGCCCGGCAACTTCACGACCCGGATCTTGGCCGGATCGAGCTTGGGGCAGAGCGAATCCCGGTCTCCGTCGCCGTAGATGCACAGGACGGGAACTCCGACGATGCGGTTGACCTCCGGAAGGGTCAGCGGTCCCGTGGTGTCGTTGGAAATCCAGCTGCTCACGTGAAATTCGAAGAGCGCGTGCTCGGACATGCCCATGAGCACCGCCAGCGCCACCGTGCGGCGGGTGGCGGCGGGGAGCCGATTGACGGCGAAGGGGAGCACGTCGGCACCCTGCGAATAGCCGATCAGCAGCACCCGTTTCTTCCCCAGATGGGCCAGGTAGTAACGGATCATGTGGTCGGTATCCCGGGCGAGGCCTTCGGCGGTGCGCGCGCCCCAGAAGTAGCGCAGCGAATCGAGCCCGATGACGGGAATGCCGTGGGCGCTCAGCGCATCGGCGACTTCCTTGTCGAGCCCGGCCCAGCCGCCGTCGCCCGACATGATGATGGCGAATGTATCGGAGGGGGCGGTGCCCGGCTGCGCGGGGACCTCGATGACCGGCAAGTCGCCGAGCGCTGCCGGAGCGGCGGGCAGCGTCTCCGCTGCGGTCCGCGCCACCAAAGTATCGAAGGCGGCGAGGAACCTGGGGACCCAGGTTTCCCATGGGGAGTAGTCGCTTCCAGTGCCTGTCAGCGTGACGAGCGCCGCCCCTTGCATCCCCGCGATGAATTGCGCCGTGTCGGCAGCGCTCGATGCGGGGTCCTGCGCCGCCTGAAAAAGAACCCATGGGCTCTCCAGCCGCTTGGCGGCGAGATATCGGATCGCAGCGGCATCACCGGGAATGCGAGCCGATTCGAGGCCCGATCCCTTGCAGAGCGGCTTGCGCAGATGCGTGGTGGGCGAGAATCCCACGGTCAGCGCCCCGGCAAAGGTATTGGCGGGTGCCTGCACGAGCGTCGCGTAGGCCAGTACCGCACCCGCCTGATAACCCACGAGGAAGGGGGGGAGATAGGTCGGCACATGGTAGTAGGCCTGCAGAAAATGGCTCAGGTTCTCCAGGTCTCCGTCCAGGAACGCGCAATCGCCCCCGTCGGCCGCCAGGTTGGCATCGAGCTTCGGCAAATCGATGCCGGCCACCAGCGCGCCGTGTTCCGCGAGCTGCCGCGCCAGCACCGCCACTTGCGAGTTCCATCCCTCGGCGCCGGATAACAGCAGTACGAAGCTCTTCGGCGGGCCCGCCGGAGAGTAGACCGAGAGGCCATTGAAGCGTCCATAGCTCAAGTGGTCGGAAGGCGCGGGGGACACCGCGGGTACCGAGGGCCGCGGGGCACGGGGTGAGGCGGTCGATGCGGTGGTCGATGAGGCGAGGGCGGCGGTGCAAATGATTGCGCAGACGCCGATACCAGCAATGGCGGTTGATACCAGGCGGCGGCCCAGGGGATATCTCATTCGAACGCAGTCTACACGGCCCACGGCTCGACCTCCGCTGCGGCAAGGGGGCATATGAGGAAAGTCAGAGAGGAGCCGTTTGGGTTATGGTGCCTGCCACCTCCATAAGTGCCTGAAAACAGCCACTTGCGTGTCGAAACGCCGGGGCATCGTTAAACAGGAGTTCTCCCCCCAAGATTTCTGAGTTGAGTCCTCTCGTTAAATTAGAAAGCAGCGACGGGTTTAATGGGTCCGAACAGAGTAAGAAACCATCCAGCCACCCTTCATTGGCTGGAACTGCACCGTCCCGCGACTCTGGACGTCTTGGCGATTCAGCACGAATTTCGCTGTCGCAATGCCGAGGGCGGCTCCCGCAACGGTATCGGACAGCCAATGCACGTTCTCCTGGACTCGAACGTACGCAGTCGCACCTGCCACACCATAGCCGATGATGCGACGGATCCATCGGTATTCATCATTGCCAGACTCGGCAAAGACGGTGCCGACCGCAAAGGCGACGGTCGTATGGAGCGACGGGAATGAATCTCCTCCGTTGCCCCATTCGTTCGGCGACGTGGTCGCATCGGGGCGCTCTCGACCCGTCGCATATCCCAGTACTTCTGCGGTAGCGCCACTGAATGCGCCCGCCTCGATCAACGCCCAAGTCTCCCGATAGCCATCCTTATCATCGTAAAACGCTGCGGCGAGTCCCGTGCCGGCTATCAGCGCAGGGCGTGATAGTGGTCTTCGTTGGGATTCTCGGGACACTCGATCATTCCCGAATTCGCATGGTCATGGCATCGTGGGTCGATATCCATGCGCTTCTCGGCGGCCTGCTGTTCGCCCTCATCGTTGCTCGCCTTCAGTGGTGCCTAGAGTCCAGGCCTCCGCCCGGAGCAGCCGAGGTACGTGATTTGACTCGCCATTTATCGCGCATCGTCTACCTGTTGCTTTACTTGGTCATTGGCGCAAGGGTTGTCGTCAATACCGTGAATTACTTCTTCTTGACTGAACCTGCGTGCAGATCGCAGGATTGCACGGCTCTTCAGCCACTGGGGGATTTGCGCGCCATCTTTGCGTACGGTCTCGGAGTACTTATCGCGATTCGCGTGTTGATTCTCTGGCTGTTCCGATCGCGCCGGCTGTGAAGGTCTCAGGACGTTATTCCTGGCCAGCGGGTTGCCCGGCCGTCTTCCCGAATTCAGCCGCAACATACTCCGCGCTTTCCCCGTCAGCCGAGCGCCGCACAAGCTTTGTGAAAAGGGCCCCTCGCGCCATCGATTGCCACAGGACAAGGGCGGGCAAGCCGAACAATATCTCGCGCGTTCGCTTCGCAAGCGACAGAGCAATGGCTACATCGCTGCCAAGTCCGAGCAGGTGACCTACGCCCAACAAACTTGCCTCTTGAACACCGAGCCCCGCAGGGGCTACGAAAATAGCGCTCCTTGCTGCCAAAGTCAGGCTTTCCAATGCGAACGCGGCCGCGATGCTTAGCGGATGCCCAAGCCAACGCAGGGCTAGCCAGGTCTCGAAGCAACTCGCCATTAACCCTGTGAGCTGCCAAGCAGTAGCTCGTGCCAAACGGCCGTGCGTCGAAGTGAGTTGACGAATAGCCGTATTAACATGGCCCACTTGGTTCAACGCGCCGAGTATTTTTCCGCCCGAATTGCCCATTCTCGACACGTGGTTTTCAATCGACCGGAATAATCGACCGCTGCGCAATAGCCATATCGAGAGAAGAATAATCGGTACTCCGCTCGCAACGGCTATCAGCAGGCCACCGATGGCTCCGATGCTGCCGACGACGTGCAGTAGACACGCCACGCCGAGTGCCAGGAATAGATATTGAGCAACGACGCAAAGCAGCATTTCGACGATCACGCTGGCGGCCGCGGCGCTGGTCTTGATCCCTTGGCGCGCGAGTAAATGGATCCCCACCACTTCACCACCGATATTGGCTACCGGCAGTAGTCGGTTGATTGCCTCGCGAATCGCGGCGATAAGGAAAAGAGACCTGATCCGGCTGCGTCCCACAATCAGCACGCGCCACCCCATGACATCGAGTAGCAACGGCACTGCATGGAGTGGAATCAGCAACAGCAGTAACCAGCCTCCCTGCTTTAGCAGGTTCACGATCGAGTGCGCACCCTCGCGGATCACGAGCATGACCATCACCACAAGACCCAGCCCGAGCGCGATGCGAGTTATCGTTTTCACGCGGGCCGCCACGCGCGCTCGGTTCGGCCGTCCAATGAGCAATTCATTCTCACCGGTGAAATCGCTGAAAGAGCGTCGCCAGGAAAAACGCCCGGCGGTATTCGGCTACGCGACCGCAAATCGACGTCTGCGGAAACACATCATGAATTCCCCGAGTGCTTCTGGAAGCACGATCCAAGCCGAAAAAATAGTGATTCACGAGCAAAAGCAGGCCGCCGGGCGTCATTTTTGCCGAAATATTGCGTGCAATGGAATTCAATCTGGCATCAGTCAGTGGATCGATATAATAGAGAGTGTCGGCCAAAATAATTAAGTCGAAAGTCCCTTCTCGAGTCGATCCGGATTGTTCGAGTATGTCTTCTTGCGAGTAATCTACATGCGAGTGCGCCAAAGACAGCTTCCGGGCTTGCGTGATCGCCTCGGCTGAGATATCGGTTCCAAGGATGTGATTACAAAACGGCGCCAGCTTTCGTGTGAAAGAGCCGAGGCCACAGCCCACATCGAGGACGTTTCGAAAGCGGCGCGCCGGCAGCATCGAGAGCAGGCTATCGTACTTGCGCTGCTGATAGCGGTATTGCGGCAGCTCGGCGCCGAAGGGATCACTGATGTCCGCGTACAGGTGGTCAAAGGCTGAGGCGATCCCGCGTTCGTGCCGCCACTGTCCCAGGCGAGCATCGGCACGAGCGGATCGCACCCAGAAGGCGATATCGCGGATGGTCATAAAGAAATTCGTCGGGGCAGGGGCCAACGGCATGGTATCCGCGCCGCACTCCGCCAGACCGTGGATTGTATTTATCTTGGCTGCGACTTCATTCAAATTCGTCATAACTCAGACACTAATGTACTTTGCGTGGCAAAGTACACTATCTGCCGCGTCGGTCGCTCCTCGAGGGCGGCGCGACCCCTTCATGCCGTTTTTAACTTTGCAGTACAAAGTGAATGCTCTATAGTAGCAAATTTGAGATGGATTCGATGCCTACCCCAAAAGCGAACGCTGGCCTGCCTCCCTGGCCCGATGGTGCATTCCTTACCTCGCAGCTCTTTAATGGCGGCCGAGTTAGGCCCTGAAGGCATTGGTATCGCTAATTTGTGGTTAATTCGTTGCGGATCTGTGCTTGGTGCGTTGACTATGCTTTATAGCGTCATCGCATGGCTCGCTGTGCGTAAGCAGATTCGGACCGCGGCGTTTAACTCGCGAGATGCCCCGCCGGTCACGATATTAAAACCCCTGTGCGGATCGAGCCCCGCCAGATAACACTCGCTCCGTGTTCCTGTAGGGGGAATCCGGAGGCGCCTCATGGCGGTTGCCCAGGCGGCGGCGCAGGCTCGGCCGTGCTTGAGAAGATCCACAGTAGCCCTGGCAGCTATCACCGATTGTGGTTCGGCCACCCCCCTCAGCGTTCTGCGACGGCGCCAGTTGGGGTCCCTTCAGCGCTTGAGCCGTCACCAGCACCGGGCGGGCGCCGAGGACCGCGGGGCTCGGGGTGAGGCGGTCGACGAGGCGAGGGCGGCGGTGCAAATAGATACGCAGACGGCAATGCCTGCGATGGCGGCTGATACCAGATGGCGGCGGGCCGGGGAATGCTTCATTCGATCGCGGGCCGCGGTTCGGCCTCCGCTACGGCATTCAAGGAATGAGCTTACGCAACGCCGGTGTCGATACGTCGTCAATGTGTCGAAACGCCGGAGCAATTTTTTCGATTTGATCCGTAGGCACTTCGTACTCCTCGAAGTGCACTTTCCATTCGCGCACAGTCCTCCAGATTTTCGCGACGCTTTGGGCGGCAGCATCCGCAGATAGGGTGAAGGTCTCACGACCGGCGAATGCGTTATCAAGAGTGGCACTTCGCCCTTCAGGTCCGACGCCGAGATGCAGGCGCCGCTCGAAAGCCAGGCTCGGCCGCGGCATCACGTCATATAGCGGGCTCAGCCGCCATCCCGGAAGACGTGGGTCCCACAAGAAGGCGTGGTTGCGCAGATGATCGTCATCATTGCTGACGAAGATGTTGAACACCAATCGTTCGAACAGTTCGCGATTATTCTCGCGAATTACCCGCGGGTGGCAGTACTGTCGGATGGCATGAGCCAAGTCTCCGTACGATTTATCGGGTGATTCCATTTCATCGCATGCGACGAGCGTCAGTCCGCTGACGAATCCCAAGCGCTTCTCCACCAAGCCGGCCGCGGGAGGTGCGCTCGATAGATCCTCAGCGAGGGGAGCGTCCAGCCCTGGCTTGGCCCAGTATCGGTCGAACCTGCGAATGAGCATCACGGCTCGGGAACCCAGATAAATCATCCTGACTGGAGGAACAGTAAGGCCTGCGGCGGCGGCCAATCGCAGCGTTGCCGTCTCGATAATTGGAACGACCATGGGGTCCCGTCGGCTGGGGAACTTGGCCAGCCAAAGCGCTTGCTCGCGGTCACGGACCGTGGCCTTCGGCCGTGCGCCACCCAGCGGGCTCCCTTCGACGAAGATTTCTTCGAGATTCGCCGGGACGGGTTCGCCTTCGTCGATGCGCTGAGCGGCCTCCAGCAAATACTCGAGATTGTCCCAAGTGCTGTAGCCAGGAGTGGTATCGGAGTCTCTTGAAGCACGAATGTCGAGAGCGCCTACGCGCTGGCTGCCTGCATGGAGCAGATACACAGACTCCGGCAGGCTGTTTGCAGGTGCCCTCAGTTTAGACTCGATCACCCGCCTGCCCCAGGCGTCAGGTGCCGCATCGCGAATCCCGCCGAAGGATGCGAGATTATTGGGTGGGAAGAGCGCTTTGCCGCGCACTACTTCCTTGTCCCGTAGGCTCAAGCTCACGGGGTCCACTTCGAGAGCGCCAGCGCGGTCCAGATATCGTAGCCCGTACGCGAACGTTGAAGACAGCAACTCCGATCCATCTTCCATCAAAGTGAGTTGACCGCAGGGTACCCACTTCGTATCCATGTACGCGAAGACGTACAGTTTCTGTTCCTTTGCCGTCATGGTCAGAAGTCGAGCTCGTCCAGTTCGCGCTTCGAGAGACCGCTTGCCCGGCGCCGCCGTCCTTCCGCGCTGAGAGCAGCCAAAGCAGGATCGGTTTCAGACAAGAGCTCGAGCAGCGTCTTGCCCGGCACGATGGCATTCAGATAGCGAAGGATTTGGCCCATCGCGATCCCGGGATCGCCTTTTTCCAACCTGTAGGCGGTATTGCGTGACAGACCCGCACGCAGAGCCGTGTGGTCCTGTTTCAGGCCGCGAGCGATCCGTAGGCGCGCGAGGGCGGCCCCCAGCTTCTTAGCTTCCGTAGCCAGATCTCGACTCAAGACTGCAGATTGAGTGACCTTCATGCGCGTTTAATCAATCATTAAAAGGCTAATGCTCGATTGATCGAGCAATTAATTATATTCCTTCCGCTGGCTAAATCAAGGCAATTGAACCTAAAATCGATCCTTAAGTCGATAACGATCGATTAATCGAGCATAGGCGTCAGAACGCTCTTTGCCCCGGATGCCCCGAAACGACGGCCAACCTAGCTAAATCGCGCTCGTCCGCTTCAACACGTTGTAACGATTCACGAGCTCCACGCCGAGCGCCCGAGGCTCGCAGTCGATCAGCACCGCCCCGCCCATGGCGAGACGCTTGTGCATGTCGCGGCGGCGCTGCTCATATTCCACGGCGGCCGCCACTTCCAGCACGGCAACCGGATTCGCCAGCGGCTGGGCGGCGATCCGGCCGACGATCTGCTCCCGGAGATTGGCCAGCACCACGAGGTGTCTGGTGCGCAACAGGCCGATCGCGACGGCGAGCTCGGCCGAATCCTCGTCGCGGCAGTTGGTGATCAATACCACCAGCCCGCGCTTTCGGTGGCGCCGGACGAGGTCGGTGGCCGCGGTCATGTAATCCGAGAAGGTCGGCGACGGTTCGACGTCGCCCAGTTCCGCCATGAGTGCGTTGAGCGTCTGCCGGCCCTTGCGGGGTGCGAAGCGCTTCTCCCCGCCCGCCGCCGTGCCGAAGGTCATCGCGCCGACGGCGTCACCTTTGCTGAGCGCGACGAATGCCAGCAGCATCAAGGCGTCCAGCGATTGGTCGAAATGGGTCGCGCCGATGCCCGACTGAGTATCGTCGGCGCGCATCCGGCGGCCGCAGTCGAGCAGGAACATCACGCTCTGATCGCGATCGTCGCGAAACGTACGGGCGATGGGACGTCCGTGTTTGAGCGTCGCCTTCCAATCGATGTGGCGGATGGGGTCTCCGGGACGGTATTCCCGCAATTGATCGAAGTCGGTTCCCGAACCCCGTCGTCTCACCGACTTGATCCCGAGCTCCGCCAGCCGCCGGTTGCTCGCCATCCACGCAAAGGCGGCCTGGCGCTTGAAGTCGGGGAACACCCGGCGCGCCTCCGGATGTCCGATGAGGAGGTTCCAGTCCAGGAGGCCGAGGACGGAGCGCAGACGGATCTGCCCGGCCTCGAAGGACTTCATGCCCCGCGCGGTGGGGGTCAGCCGGTATTCCAAAGTCTCGCGTTCCCCGGGTCCGATGGCGAAGCGCAGCGGCATCGCCGGCGCGAGCAGCGTCGGATCCGTCAGCTCGAAGTAGCGTCCACGGCGCTTGGTCCGGCCGGGATTCACGATGCTGACCTGCAGGCTCACCGGCTCGCCGACCGCGAAGGCGTGAGGCAGGCGGCGATGAAGGGCGAGCGGCGCCGCGCGCCACTGAGCGAGGCTGAGATAGATGTCGAGGCCGGTCAACACGGCGAGCAGGGTTCCAAGACCGGCCGCGCTCCAAGCGGCCGCGTGCGGCGGCGACGCGACGAAAGGCGCCGCGACGAGCAGTCCGCCGATCACGGTCACGACCCCGATCAGCGCGCGCGAGGGCAGAACGGCCTTGCAGATCGCCGCGAACGTCACAGCCGAGGGGCCGCCGTGGCTTCCAGGATCCCGGCCAGCACATCGTCGGGCTTGCGTCCGTCGAGCTGCGCGTCGGCCGATAACCCGATCCTGTGGCGCAGGGCCGGAACCGCGACCGCCTTCACGTCCTCCGGCAGCACGAAGGAGCGCGCCGCGATCAAGGCTGCTGCCTTCGCGGCGCGAACCAATGCGATGGGTCCCCGCGATCCGCAGCCCACGGCGATACCCGGCCATTCGCGAGTCGCTCTGGCGATTCGCACCGCGTAGTCGACGACCGCGGTGTCCACGCGCTGCCTTGCAGCGAGGTGCTGCAGGGCGAGCACCGCGCGCTCGCTCAGCACGGCGGTCACGCCGGCGAGCGGCAATTCATCGCCCGTCTGATCGGTGGTGGTGCGCGCGACGATGTCGACCTCCTCGCTCTGGGTGGGATATTTCATGTCGATTTTCAACAGGAACCGGTCGAGCTGCGCCTCGGGCAGCGGATACGTGCCTTCGGTCTCGATCGGATTCTGGGTCGCCAGCACCATGAACGGACGCGGCAGCAGCAGCGTTTCGTTCTCGAGCGTCACCTGATGCTCCTGCATGACTTCCAGCAGCGCGCTCTGCGTCTTCGCAGGCGCCCGATTGATCTCATCGGCCAGGAGGATGTTCGTGAATACAGGTCCGCGCACGATCCGCATCGCGTGGGTAGCCGGGTCCAATATCGCATGGCCGGTGATGTCGGAGGGCATGAGATCGGGAGTGAACTGCACGCGCGCGACCTTCAATGCCAGGGCTTGCGCGAGCGCGCGAACCAGGAGCGTCTTGCCGAGACCCGGGACACCTTCGAGGAGCACGTGGCCCGCCACCAGCAGGGCGATGAGGGTCTGATCGACGACGGTCTGGTGCCCCACCAAGGCGTTCGCGATTTGGGCACGGAGCTTCGCGAGCAATTCGCCGGCCCGTGAAATGGCGGGAGATTCTTCGGTCATCGGTGAGCCCTTTTGTTGGGGTCGGAGTCGATCAGGATACGGCGGCATGCGTCCAGCAGCGTGATGGCGGCACGATGCTCGTTCACGCTGCCGGCGGAATCGGCGACGAGGGCGGCGTTGATGGTCGCGGCGTCGATACCGGTGCTCGCGGCCAGCGCCTCGGCACGCTTGCGCGGCCCCATGAGGGCATATCCGGCGATCTGCCGCTGTGCCGCCTCGTCCAGGGCTCGGCGGATGGCGGCGCGGAGCGATTTGAGTTTTTGCGTGCGCCACGCAAAGCGCGCGTTCGAGCGGATCTGCTCGGCGAGCGAGCGCCGGATGGGCGCCGCCGCGGGTATCGGCGGCCCGAAGCGCGGCAGGTGTCTGATGATGGTCAGTGCGGCAGCCAGGAACAGGAACACCATGGCGGGGGCCGCGAGCCGCCACAGCAGCACAGGCAGAGGCTCCGCTCGGGTGGGACTCAGGATCTCGAGCCGATCGCCGTGCTTCAACCCCGCCGCCGCGATGAAAATCGCTGCGTGATCCCCCTTCGGCAGGCCCCGGTTGGTCAACATGAAGTACGGACCGATGACCGTCAACTCGCCGCGGCCGATGGGGACGCGCAGCGCCTGTATGCCCTTGAGATCGGACAGCGACCAGGACGCAATCCGCTCGCTCGCGAAACCGTTCGGCAAAGCCTCGCATAGAACCAGCGATTGGCCGTTGGCGACCCCGTCGATGTCCACGGCCATCCTCCTGCAGTCGTCCTCCGGGCGGGGGACGGCCCGGAGCGCTCCGGGCGCGGGAGGCCGCGCCGAACCTGGTTCGCGCAGGGGAGGTCTGATGCCGCTCCAGATCTGCAGCGGTTCGCTGCCCTGGAGCGTATTGCCACGGATGATCAGCCGTCCTCCGGATTGCACCCAGGCCTGCAGGGACTCGAGCGGTTGGTGACGCAGATCGTCATAAAGACTGTTGACGAGCAGGATGCCGTCGGGCGGCAACGCTTGGAGCGAACCGATCATGCTCGTGTGGACTCCGAGACTCTCGGCGAGGCGCGTCAGCGCATAGTACGGGTTGCGCGCGGCCTCCCCCTTCATCGGTGTCGTGATCGTGACCTCATCCCAGTACGTATGCCGGGCGACCCAAACGATCAGCGCCGACAGACCGAGGGCGACGATCGCCTGAATCCACCGGTCGCGATTCATGCGGCCGCCGCATCCAGGGCCGCGCTGAAGCCCCGGCAAAGAGGTCGGACGCGATCCGCCGTCATGCGCTCGCCGGCGTAGACGGCTCGGCGCCAGATGCCGACCAGATCGGTGAAGTACGAGACTCGTGCCGTATCGAGGCGCGCGCCCACGGCGCGCAGCGCTTCGCCCTCGGTGTAAGACTCTCCGATCGAGACGCCGAAACGATGCACGGCGCGGGAAAGCGCGCCCCTGTAAAGGAGCGACAGGGCCTCGCGCGTTTTTCCGGCCTCGGCGAGCGCCTGTGCCGCCGAGCCTATGTCGTCGGGCAGCGATTCGGGGCGGATGTCCATCTCGCCGATGCGCGTGACCGTGGGTACGGTTATGGGTTCCAGGACGGGAGCGCGCGCCTTGAAGGTTCGATATGCCCAGATCACGGCGATGGCGGCCGCGATCGCGCCCGCCACCCAGATGAGCACGCTCCCCGTTTGCCCGAGGTACTCGAACAGCCCCTCGAGCCACGGCGGAGGTGTCCGCGGCGGATTGGGCGCGCTCGATTGGGTCCAGCGCAGCGAGCGGACCTTGTGCTCGACGCCCAGATCCGGATCCGCACGCAGCTTCGCGGCCGCCGCCTGAATCTCATCGGAGGTTATCGGCGTCTCGAGCGCAGGCAAAGGCGCAGGTCCCGGCGGGTCCGCGGCGGCATTCGCGCCGCCGCCCGACCAGGCGACGAGCACGCTCAAGACCAGGGCCTCAGCCGGAAAACGCACGGCGGAATTCCTGTTCGATGTCCCATGCTTCGAGCTCGACGCGGCGGTTGACGTACATGCCGAATCCCGCGGCGACATAGAAGGGCTCGAGAAATGCGACCGCTGCGGCATAGGCGAACGACATCTTCAGGCCCTCCATGAATCCCGGAGAGGCGGACAGCCAATTCCCCGGGATCTGCGAGGCGTGGGGCGAGAACCAGATCTGCAGGGACAGGATACTCAGCACGAGCGCGAACTCGGCGTTGGCGAACGCCACCGTCATGGCCCGGGCGACGCCTCGATGCCGGGTCGTCACCTGCCGGATTCGAACCCCAAGTTCGGCGCCCGTCAATCCCTCGAGCTGCAGGATGGGCTGCTTGAAAGAGCGCGAGGCGCTCAAGCGCTGCAAGGTCAGCGTGGTCGTGATGCCGGACCACCAGACCTCGCGGCGATGTTCCCAGAGCTCCTTGACCGTGGTGCGCTGGCCGAACAAGGCGCGCGACAGCGCGAAAAGCGCGGTCCGATCGAGCCAGGGCTTCGAGAGCCAGATCAAGAGCGTCGGCAGCCAGCCGGCGATGGGGTCGGTCAACAGAAAGAGCGCGAACAGCGGCAGCGCGACGGCGAGATGGACCGTGAAGACCGGGCGCAGCCAGGATTGCAACAGGCGCACCCCGAGGTCGCAGCCCTCCCAAAGGGTTCGAGGACGCAGCACCAGGGAAATGGCGTCAATCTGCACGCGGACGCCTCAGGAAGAAGATCGCAACCAACAGCCAGCAGCCCGCGGCGGCCGAGAATTTGGCGATCGGACTCACCCAGGCCGCCGAGGACCAGAAGGCCTCGACGGCGGCGGCGATCACCAGCATGACCGCCGATCCGAATATGATCACGCTCGTTTCCCGCGCGGCAAGCTGGAGCGAGGCCACGCGGGTATGGCGACCGGGCAGGAGCACCGAGCGTCCGATTCGAAGGCCGGCAGCGCCGCTGAGCACCACCGCAGTGAGCTCGAAGGCGGAATGGGTCGCGATGAACGGAAAGAACGTGCCGGCAAATCCCATCGACGTGACATAGCCCGCGACCGCTCCGCCGAAGGCACCGTTGAAGGCAAGGTAATAGAGGCTCCCGAGCCCGAACAGGATGCCCGACACGTAGCACTGAAAGGCGATGCCGATGTTGTTCGCAATATAGAACCCGAACATCGTCCAGTTGGTTCCCGCATCGCGCAGCCGTCCGATCGCGGCATTCGCCGGATCGTACATGCGCCCGAATTCCTCGACGGTAGTGCTGTCGGCCAGGGAGAGAATCAAGTCGGGCCGATGTGCCACGGCGTAACCGAGCGCAACGGCGGGTGCCACCACGAGGAGCGCGGCGATAAGGACGTACCAGCGGTGGATGCGTACTTCGGCGGGAAAACTGTGCATCAGCGTGCGCGCGATCCGGCCGAGACCGAGGTCGGTCTGCCGGTACACGATCTGATGCGCGCGCGCCGTGACGGAGGACAGCCTCGACACGAGCGGTGCCGGAAAGCCGCGCGCCTCGGCCAATGCGAGATGCTCGCAAGCGGCCCGATACAGGAACAGGAACCGCTCGGGGTCGAGCGCCTTGTCCTCGCGGCTCACCGCCCGTTCGAGCTCGCTCCACTGCGCCTCGTTCGCACGCTCGAAATCCCGCGCGGTCATGGCGAGGGTCCCGCGGCCGCGGCCGGCTGCTCACCTCCCGGCGCGCGGGCCGCGGCGGGCCGGTCGCCGTGCAGCCAGCGCGCGATGCCTATGAGACGGTCGGCCAGGGGGGTGTCGGTGGGTCCCGCGCGGGCCGCGGGAGCGACGGCCGAGGCGTGCGAGGCGATTTCCTCGGCGCGCGCCGGGGTCAGGCGATCGGCGCGCCAGGCGAATGCGGTCAGCGCGAGCTGCTGCCGCAGGGTCAGCGGGGTGGGGGGAGGGGTGGGAACGCCGTCGGCCAACGTGCCGGCGACCTTGATCTCATGGCGGTAGGCGACGACGGTTCCGGCGGCGAGGTCGCCGAGCCGGCGCGCGTCGCGCCTCAGTAGAACGGCGACGATGGCGAAGGCGTACAGCATCGGAAGCATGTCGACCACCCGGAGGAGGTTGCGTATCAGACAACCGGCCGGCGTGATCGGAAGCCCGTTCGCCATGAGCACGTACAGGCCGAAGATGCGCTTGCCCGGCGTGGCCGCCGCGGCCGACATCTCGAAAAGGACCGGGTAGAGCCAATTGATCACGAACGCGGAGATCAGAAACAAGCCGACCCCGACCCCGCGGCCCACCGAGAACAGCGAAGCGCAAACGGTCAGGATGGCGACACGGATCAGGGCATCGACGAGAAAGGCCGAGGCGCGGACGGCGAACCCCGCGGGGCGAATCGGAATCGAAATGCCTTCGGGCGTCTCCGCCGTGACGATGGTGTCGATCGCGGAATTCAAGCCTGGATGACGATGGTGTCGGCGATGTAGTCGTGGCAGCAGCGGCGCTGCTCGCCGAAGATCATGAGGACGTCGACCAGGCCATAGAGCGGACCGACGAGCGGTATGAACCGGATCGCGTAATTCACGACATTGCGCAGCCAGAATATGCGGCCGAGGGTGGCGCGCGAGCCGTCGGTCCGGGCGACCTTGATGCCGCAGAGCTTCTTGCCGATCGATTGGGCGTTCCGATGCACCATGACGGCCACGACGATCCAGAGCGCGATGTCGATCAATGCGCCGATGTAGAACAGCATCCCGGTCGCGAACAAAGCCGACCAGATGCTCAGCGCCGTAAAGTGTCCCGACCGGAACGCGGTGCTGAATGCGACGCCGTAGGCCGGCGCCAGCGGCAGACTGAAGACGAGACCGTCGATGATGACCGCTCCGAGGCGGGAGCTGCGGCTGGCCTTGACGAACTCGGACTCGTCGGGGGCCGCGATGTCGGCCACCTGGCTTCGGGGCGGGGCATACTGGTTCTTCGACGGCGTTGACACGACTGCTCCTTGCGACGTTTCGCGGCGACCGATCCCGCGCCAATCATAGCGCGTGGCGGCGGTTGGGGTATGCGTCAATTTCGCCGAGCATCTCCGGGCCGCCCAGGGCCTGCATCTGATTCAGGATCCAATCGCGCCGTTGCTGAACATATCGCGACGGGGCGGCGGCGGACCAGTGCTCGGGATTCGGCAGGACGGCGGCGAGGACGGCGGCATCGCCCCTCGACAGGCGCGAGGCGGGCTCGTGGAAAAAGCGCTGGGCGGCTGCCTCGGCACCGTACGTGCCGTATCCGAACTCGGCGATGTTGAGGTAGATCTCCAGGATGCGGCGTTTCGGCCAGCAGCTCTCGATGAGCACGGTGAAGTAGGCCTCCAGCGCCTTGCGGAAGTAGCTGCGGCCGGACCAGAGGTACAGATTCTTGGCCACTTGCTGGCTGATGGTGCTCGCGCCGTGCACGCGGTGGCTGTGCTGGTTCATTTCGTAGGCCTTCTCGATGGCCTCGACATCGAAGCCCCAGTGCTCCGGGAACTTCTGATCCTCCGAGGCGACCACGGCAAGCGGCAGGTTCGGAGAGATGTGCGCGAGATCCGCCCAGGTGCGGCGATACACGTAGCTGCGGTCGCGGTTCACCCAGGCCTCGATCTGGCTTTCCGCCATGAAGGCGCTGTAGGGCGGGTTCACCCACCGGAATATCAGCACCGACAGGACGGAGAGGATCGCGCACGCCAGGACGAGCCAGAGCACGCCGCGGATCAGGCGCCGCATCGTGATTTATACGCGGCGGACGCTCGTCATGATGACGGGGTCGAGCGGCACGTCCTCGAAGCCCCGGCGCCGCCCCGTCTTGACCGCGGCGATCTTGTCGATCACGTCCATGCCTTCGGTGACCTTGCCGAACACGGCATAGCCGAAATTGCCGCGGGTGTGGTCGAGGAAGTCGTTGTCCTTCAAGTTGACAAAGAACTGCGACGTCGCGCTGTTGATGTCGTTGGTCCGGGCCATCGAGAGCGTGCCGCGTGTGTTCTTCACGCCGTTGTCGGCCTCGTTCTTGATGGGGGGATGATTCTTTTTCTGGGACATATCCTCGGTGAATCCGCCGCCCTGGATGACGAAGCCGGGGACGATGCGATGAAAGACGGTGCCGTCGAAGAAGCCTTCGTCGACGTACTTCAAGAAGTTCTCGGCGCTCACCGGCGCCTTGTCCTCGTAGAGCTCGATCGTGAAATTACCCAAAGTCGTTTCGAAGCGGATCATGGTGGTTCCTGGTTGAGTGGAAGAGGGTCTCGAGGCAGCCCGCGGTGCCGGCCCCGCGTGACGCGGGGCCGGCCTGAATAATCCTGATATGAATGAACATCCTCAAAATCATGCTGCTCGAACAGCGCGGCCGCCTCGCGCGCCTGATCGGCGCCATGCTCGACCAGGAGCCAACCGCCGGGGACGAGATGCGAGGGAGCGGCAGCGATGATGCAGGCGAGTTGCTCGAGGCCCGTCGGGCCGCCGACCAGGGCTTCCGCGGGCTCCGCCCGCAGGAGGTCGAGCGCAGGATCCCCGGCGGCGATATACGGTGGATTCGAGAGGATGAGATCGAAGCGCTCGTCTCGGACCGGGGCGAACCAGGAACCTACCCGCCATTCGACCTGGGTCAGCCCGAGAGCGGCGGCGTTGTCGCGGGCGACCCGGGTTGCCGCTTCGGAGATGTCGACGCCGACGACGCGCGCGCGGCGGCGCTCGAAGGCGACGGTGAGGGCGAGGGCGCCGCTCCCCGTGCCCAAGTCCAGCACGGCGGGCGCACCGTCTATCACGGGCAGGAGCTCGAGCGCCTGTTCGACCAGGAGCTCGGATTCCGGACGCGGCACCAGCACCGCGGGGGTGACCTTGAAGGGCAGGGACCAGAACTCGCGAATGCCGGTGAGATAGGCAACGGGCACGCCCTGCGCGCGGCGGGCGATGAGCTCGCGGTAGGCGTGCTCGGTGTCGGCGGGAAGAGCCTCCTCGCCCCGCCGCACGAGCGCGGCGCGCGTCGTACCGAGAAGCTTCCCCAGCAGGATCTCGGCGTCGAGCCGGGGGGAGTCGCTTGACGCATGCAGCACCCCCACCGCCACGCGCAATGCCTCGGCGATCGTAGCGGCTCTGTCGGTGATGGTGCTCACGGGAATCATTCGACCTGACTGGCGAGCTCTTCGGCCTGATGTTCCTGATTCAGGGCGCCGACCAGTTCCCCGATGTTGCCGTTCATCACGTCGTCGAGCTTGTACAGCGTCAAATTGATGCGGTGATCGGTGACCCGGCCTTGCGGGAAATTGTAGGTGCGGATGCGCTCCGACCGGTCGCCCGAGCCGACCTGAAGCTTGCGGGATTGCGCCTGAGCAGAGGCCTGCTTCTCGCGTTCGTTCGCGAGGAGCCGGGCCTTCAGGAGCGACAGCGCGCGCGAGCGATTCTTGTGCTGCGAGCGCTCGTCCTGGCATTCGACCACGATCCCGGTGGGCAGGTGCGTGACCCGGATCGCGGAGTCGGTCTTGTTGACGTGCTGGCCGCCGGCACCGGAGGAGCGGTAGGTGTCGATGCGCAAATCCGCCGGGTTCAGCTCGATGGACTCGACCTCCTCGAGCTCGGGAAGGATGGCCACCGTGACGGCGGATGTGTGGATGCGGCCCTGAGCTTCGGTGGCAGGGACGCGCTGTACGCGATGCGTGCCCGACTCGAACTTGAGCTGCGAATACGCGCCCTTGCCGATGATGCGGCTGATGATCTCCTTGTAGCCGCCGTGCTCGCCGGGACTCTCGCTCAAGATCTCGACCTCCCAGCGCCTGGACTCCGCGAAGCGGGCGTACATCCGGAAGAGATCGCCCGCAAACAGCGCCGCCTCATCGCCGCCGGTACCGGCGCGGACCTCCAGGAAGATGTTGCTGTCGTCCTGGGGATCTTTCGGAACCAGCAGGCGTTGAAGCTCGAGCTCCTCCGCCGCGAGACGGGGGGTGAGCTCCTCGAGCTCATCCTCCATCGCCAGCTCGCGCGCAGTCTCGGCATCGCCTTCGAGGGCGATGAAGCCGCGATACCGTTCGACCAGCGGTCCCAGCCGCGCGTATTCCATCGAGAGGTCGCGAAATTGATTCTGGCGCGCGATGACCTCGGGCTCGGACAAGAGCCGGCCGACCTCCTCGAAGCGTTCGTCGAGCTTTTCCAGCTTGCGCCGAATGGATTCCTTCATGGCCGGCGATTATAGCGGCCTTCGGGTCAGTGCCGGCCGTGTTCTTCCACGAGCAGCCGCATCAGCGCCTGCGCAAGCTCGGGATCGGCCGACTCGGAGGCTTGGCGCAGCGCCTGCGTCGGTGTGTGCAGCAGCCGATTGGTGAGCGTGTTGGCAAGGAAATCGATGACCTCGTCGGAGGTTTTCCCGGAGGCCAGCATGCGTTTCGCCTGGTCCACCGTTTGGCGCCGGATGGCTTCCGCGCTCTCGCGCAGCACGCGGATAGCGGGCCCGGCATCGTGCGCGCGCGAATCGGCCAGGAACCGGGCAACTTCCTCCTCGAGCACCGTGCGCGCATCGCCGGCGGCCACCTCGCGCCGCTGGCGATTCTCGTCGATGAGCTGTTGCAGGTCGTCGATGGAAAACAGATAGACGTCGCGCAAATCGGCGACCGCCGGGTCGATGTCCCGCGGTACGGCGAGGTCGACCATCAGAATGGGGCGGTGGCGCCGGGCGCGCACCGCCGCTGCCGCCGCTGCCTCGGTGACGATGGGGAGAGCGCTCGCCGTGCAGCTCACCACGATGTCGGCCTCGGCAAGCTCCTTGTCGAGCGCACCCAAATCGACGGCGTAGCCCTTGATATCGGCCGCCAGCACTTGCGCGCGCGCCAGGGTGCGATTGGCGATCACCATGCGCTTCACGCCGGCGCTCGCGAAATGGCGCGCGGTGAGTGCGATCATTTCACCGGCGCCGATCATCAGCGCGGAATGCGCGGTCAAGTCCGCATAGATGCGTCTTGCCAGGCTCACGGTAGCCGAAGCGAGCGACACCGCGTTGGCGCCGATCTGGGTCTCGGACCGCACGCGCTTGGCGGCGGAGAAGGCCGCCTGAAAGAGCTTGTTGAGCCAGGGTCCGGTGCTGCCGGTCTCCTGTGCGACCCGGTAGGCGTCCTTCAGTTGACCCAATATCTGCGCTTCGCCGAGCACCATCGAGTCCAGCCCCGAGGCGACGCTGAAGGCGTGCTCGACCGCGAGGCGTTCCTGATGCACGTAGAGGCTCGCGGTCAGATTCAGGTTATTGCCGTGATGCCGCTCGAGCCATTGAGAGACTTCCTCCGGCGAGGCGCCGCCCGACCAGTAGAGCTCGGTCCGGTTGCAGGTCGATAGAATGACCGCCTCGGCGACGCCGCTCTCCTGCCTCAAGGCGCGAAGCGCGGCGGCCAGGCGGTCCTCGCTGAATGCCACTTTCTCGCGCAGGGCGACCGGCGCGGTCTTGTGGTTCAGTCCGAGAATGTTGAATGCCATGAAAACGCTTCGGTTTGTAACTATCGGATTCTCGTGAAGAAACCGCGCTAGATCAAGCGGGAATCTCACGCACCCCGCCTCATTTGGCTATAGTGAGGCCGTGTTCTCCATTTCACACGTTTTCGCGGCCCTCGTGTCGCTTTGCGTCATCGCCTGCGCCGGCTGCGCCGGCTCCCGGCCGGCGCCCGATCCTATCGCAGCTCCGCAGGTGTTTTACACCGTGACGGGCGAGATCGCCCTGAATCGGAAGGAACCGCGGGTGGCCGCGCTTCAGTATGCGGCCGCGGCGACTTCCGGATCCGACGTGGCGCTCCTCGCACGAGCGAGCGAAGTGACTGCTCAATCGCTGCAACCGTCGCTGACCGCGGCCGTCGCGGCTCACTGGATCCAAGTGGCGCCCACGTCGCTGGAGGCGCATCGTGCCGCCGCGCAGGCCGCGCTCGAACTCGATCGCATCGCTGAAGCGGCGGAGCAATATCGCATCGTGCTCTCGACCTCGCCTCGCGGCACCGAGGTGGAATTCGCGGATCTGGAAGTCGAGTTCGGCCAGACGGACAACATCTTCGGCGCACGCCAGGCGGCGGATCGGCTGGCGGAGGCGTTTCCGAAATCGCAGGGAGCGGCGAGGCTCCAGGGGTTTGCCGCGATGCGCGCGGATGATCCGAGGGCCGCCGTCAGGAGCTTCGCGGCGGCGCTCGAGATGGAGGCAGCGCCGGCGGCGGCCAACAAGGATTCAGGGGCGGCGCCGGAAGGCGAGGCACCGAGTGCCACGGCGCCGAATGCCGCGGCGCCCGGGACTGCACCGGCGCCGGATGCGGCGGCCGATGCGCGGCACGAATTGGTCATGGCGTATTGGCGGGCACGCATTCTCTCGGGGGAACCGTCGGTGCCGCTCGCGGAATCGTTGGCGATGGTCGAAACGCGATCCGAGTCCGTCGAACGTGCTGGACCACGCCATGCTGCTCCTGGCTGCCCAGAAAAACGACGCGGCGGTCACGGAACTGGACACGCTCGCGAGCCAGCCGGAGACGGCGGCGGTGGCGTTGCGGCTGCTGGGTCTGGTGGATTTTCAGGAGGGCCGGCTCGACAAGGCCACGCAGCACTTCACCGAGCTCCTGAGCACGGGGAAGTTCGTCGACGACAGCTTCTATTATTTGGGGCTGATCGCGGAGCGGCTGGGCGACGTGCCTCGGGCGATGCGCTTTTACGGCCGGGTTCAAAGCGGCGATAACGCGGTGGCGGCGCTTCTGCGAGCGAGCAATCTGCTGGAGTCGCATGGCGAGTCGCCGGCGGCGCAGGAACTGCTCGATCATCTGATCGAGGATGAGCCGGCGCGCGCGCCCGAAGTACTGGCGGCGCGCGCCAAGATCTATTCGGACTCCGGAAACGCGCAGCGGGCGATCGAGGTGCTGGATCGGGGAATGCAGCAATATCCGGACAGCGTGGACCTCCGCTATGCGGTCGCTTCGACCTACGAGGATCAAGGGCAGGTCAAGCTCGCGCTTCGCGAGCTCAAAGGCGTGCTCAAATTGCGTCCCGACGATCCGGCGGCCATGAATGCGTACGGCTACACACTGGCGGACCACAATGAGGATCTGTCGCGGGCCCGAACGCTGATCGAGCGCGCCTACGCCGAGGCTCCGCGGAATGCGGCAATTATCGACAGCTTGGGCTGGGTGCTCTATCGGCAGGGCCACATCGAAGAGGCGCTGCCCCGCTTGAAGACCGCCTACGCGGACGATCGCGGCGCGGACATTGCGGCGCATCTGGGCGAGGTACTGTGGCAGCTCGACCGGCGCGATGAGGCCGAGAAGGTGTGGGCCGAAGCGGCGAAGAACGATTCGGATAATAAATTGCTCAACGCCACGAGGCTGCGGCTGCACGCCTCGACGACGACGAAGTAAGGACCTAGGACCCGGACCCATGCGCCGACTCCCGGCAATCCTCCTGTGCCTGAGCGCGCTCGCCGGATGCGCGACGGTGCGGCACGTGCCGCCGCCCCCGGCCGCTGGAGCCGCTTCCTGGGATGAGCGGATGACCCAGCTGGAGCACGCCGCGTCATGGCGGCTGGATGGCCGCGCGGCCGCAGCGCTGGGGCAGCAAGGTTGGCAGGCAAGCCTCAATTGGCGGCAGGATGGCTCCTCCAGCGACCTGCACCTCGCGGGCCCGCTCGGCGTCGGTGCGGAGGAAATCAAGGTCAGCCCCGCGGGCCTGTCGCTCAACGGAGCCCCGCCGAGCACCGCCGTGGTGGCGCAGCTCGAGGACAAGCTCGGTTTCGACCTGCCTCTGGACAATCTTCGCTATTGGCTCCTGGGCATTCCGGATCCCAGCATTCCTTTCGACCTTACACGCAACGCGCAGGATCGCGCGCTCAGGATCTCGCAGGCGGGCTGGACCATCGATTACGACGAGTACATGCCGTCGAACGGCGACGTGCTGCCGAAGCGGCTGGTGTTGAATCGCTCGGATGCGCGGGTGAGGATCGCGGTCGACCACTGGCAGGGCCTTCCGTGAGCGGGGCGCGACCGCCATGGCCTGCGCCGGCCAAGCTCAATTTGTTCCTGCACATCGTCGGTCGACGCGCGGATGGGTATCACGAGCTGCAGACGGTGTTCCAGTTCATCGATCTGTGCGATGACATTCATCTCGACGTGCGTGCGGACGGCGAGATCCGGCTGATCGAGGGAGCGCCGGGGCTGCCTCCCGAGACGGATCTTTGCGTGAGGGCTGCCAGGGCGCTCAAGACGGCCAGCGGATCCTCGCTCGGCGCGGACATTCGAGTGGTGAAGCGCATCCCGATGGGCGGGGGCATGGGCGGGGGCAGCTCCGATGCGGCCACCTGTTTGGCAGCGCTCAACCGGCTCTGGGGACTCGGCCGGCCGGTGAGCGAGCTGGCGGCGCTGGGGCTCGAACTCGGTGCCGACGTGCCGGTTTTCATCCGAGGGCGGGCGGCGTGGGCGGAGGGAGTGGGGGAACGCCTCACGCCGCTTTACCCTCCCGATGCCCCTTCCGAATGTAACTACTTGATTATCAAGCCGAATGTCTCGGTGCCCACCCAGGACGTGTTCCGGGACCCTGAATTGACAAGGAATTCCCCGCCGATCACAATTCACGGTTTTCTAGCGTCCGGCGGTGGAAACGACTGCCTGAAGGTGGTCCGGCGCCGATATCCCGAAGTGGCCCGCGCGATGGAGTGGCTCCAGCCCTTCGGCGAAGCGCGCCTGACCGGGACGGGGTCGTGCGTTTTCATGGTCTGCGCGGAGGCGCGAGCGCGCGAGCTCCTGCGCGCGCTGCCGCCGGAATGGAGCGGGTATTCGGCGCGCGGCCTCAACGAGTCGCCCTTGCTGTCGAGATTGGAGGGGCTGTCGAGATCAGAGGGTGTGAGCGGGGCGGGTTACGCCGACGGTTGATCATTCAAGTTGGGGTGTCGCCAAGCGGTAAGGCAGCGGGTTTTGATCCCGCCATACGGAGGTTCGAATCCTTCCACCCCAGCCAATTCGGGTCTGGTATTCGTTCATATGACGCCAAGTAAAGAATTCGATTCTCCGTCCTTTTCGGTGTTCTCCGGCAACGCGAACCCGCTCTTGGCACAGGAGATCACGCGTCACCTGCACGTCCCTCTGGGACGCGCCTATGTGGGGCGGTTCAGCGACGGCGAAGTGAACGTGGAGCTGATGGAGAACGTTCGCGGCCGCGATGTGTTCATCGTGCAGTCGACCTGCCCGCCGTCGAACGACAATCTGATGGAGCTTTTGCTGATGACCGACGCCTGCCGGCGGGCATCGGCAAAGCGGATCACCGCGGTGGTGCCGTACTTCGGTTACGCGCGCCAGGATCGCCGCCCGCGCGCGACGCGAGTCGCCATCGCCGCGAAACTGGTGGCGAACATGATCGCGAGTGCGGGTGTGGATCGGCTGCTGACGGTCGATTTGCACGCAGATCAGATCCAGGGTTTTTTCGACATCGCGGTCGACAACGTGTATGCCTCGCCGGTGCTCCTGGGCGATGCGTGGAAGCAGAAGGACGACAACATGGTGGTGGTGTCGCCGGATGTGGGCGGCGTGGTGCGCGCCCGGGCGCTCGCGAAGCGCCTGGACGACGCGGATCTCGCCATCATCGACAAACGCCGGCCGCGGCCGAACGAGTCGAAGGTGATGAACATCATCGGCGAGGTCGAGGGCAGGTCGTGCGTGCTGATCGACGACATGGTGGATACGGCGGGGACGCTGTGCCAGGCCGCCCAGGCCCTGAAAGACGAGGGTGCGGTGCGCGTGGTCGCGTACATCACCCATCCCGTGCTCTCGGGCGCGGCGATCGAGCGCATCGAGAAATCGGTGCTGGACGAGTTGGTGGTGACGGATACGATTCCGCTGTCGGATGCGGGCCGTGCGTGCAAGCGCATCCGGCAGCTGACGGTATCGGGGCTGCTCGCGGAGACGATTCGGCGCATCAGCGACGACGACTCGGTGAGCTCGCTATATGTTGATTGAGAGTGGGTGGATTGAAGACGATGTTCGATGGGCCGGCCCCTGCAACTGGTCGCGGTGCAGGGTGCCTCGTTAACGATTAACTGGAGACGATCATGAAAACCTCTTTTGAACTCACGGCCGAGTTCCGCGAGACGCAAGGCAAAGGTGCGAGCCGCCGCCTGCGTCACGAGGGCAAAGTGCCGGCAATATTGTATGGCGGACATTCCGACGCCCGGGCATTGACGGTGAGCCACCAGAAGCTCGCGCTGATGCTCGAGAACGAGCGCTTCTATTCGACCATCCTGAGCCTCAAGGTCGGCGATCAAACGCAGGCCGCGATCCTGAAGGACGTGCAGCGCCATCCGTTCAAGAACGCGATCCTGCACATCGACTTTCAGCGCGTCGAAGAGAACGAGAAGATCCGCATCAGCATACCTCTGCACTTCAAGGGCGCGGCGATCGCGCCGGGCGTGAAGAGCCAGGGCGGCATCGTCTCGCACATGCGCAACGAGGTTGAAGTCTCGTGCCTGCCGAAAGACTTGCCGGAGTTCGTGGAGGTCGACATTTCGGGACTGTCGCTCAACGAGAGCATCCACTTGTCGCAGCTGAAGATTCCCGAGGGGGTGCAGCTCATGGACCTCGCGAAGGAAGACTCCGCGGTGGTTGCGATCCACAGTCCGCGTGCGGAAGAGCCGGAGCCCACGGCGGCGGCGGCTGCGGAAGGGGCGGCGGCAGCTCCGGCCGCGGGTGCGGCGGCAGCGACGGCGGCACCGGCCGCGGGTGCGGCGGCGGGCGCGGATGCGGCGAAGAAAGCCGAACCTGCGAAGGCCGACGCGAAGAAGGAACCGGCGAAGAAAGACGCCAAGAAGTAATCTCTCAACGCCTCGAAGCCAAGGGCCGTCAGTCGGTGGCGGCCCTTGTCTTTTGGGGCAGGTGCATCCACGATGGCTGGATTACCGTTGCGAATCATCGTCGGTCTCGGCAACCCCGGGCCCGAACATCTGGTCACTCGCCACAACGCGGGATTCTGGTTCGTGGATCTCGTCGCGCGGCGTCATGGCGCCGAGTTTCGCGATTACCGGAAGTTCTCCGGCGAAACCGCGAAGGTCAGCATCGGCGGGCAGGATCTGGTGCTGCTGAAGCCCACGACCTACATGAACCGCAGCGGCTTGTCGGTGCGGCAGCTGAGCGATTTCTACAAGGTCGCGCCGGAGGAGGTCCTGGTCGCGCATGACGAGCTGGATCTGCCGGTGGGCTCGGTGCGCTTGAAGCACGCCGGCGGCCATGGGGGCCACAATGGACTTCGAGACGTCATCGCGCACATAGGCGAGAATTTCTGGAGGATGCGGCTCGGCGTGGGGCACCCCGGCAACAAGGCCGATGTGATCGATTACGTGCTGACACGCGCGCCTCGCGCGGAAGAGGATCTGATTTTCGACGCGGTGAACCTGGCCGCGGACTCCATTCCTACAATGATCGAGCAGGGCGCGGAGCGGGCGATGACGAAGCTCCACAGCCGCCCGGGAAAAACTTAATGGCCATCCGTTGCGGCATCGTCGGGCTTCCCAACGTGGGAAAGTCCACCTTATTCAATGCCATCACGCGTGCCCAGATCGCCGCGGAGAATTATCCCTTCTGCACCATCGACCCGAACGTGGGAGTGGTGCCGGTGCCGGACGGAAGGCTCGAGAAGCTCGCCAACATCGTGCATCCGGAGAAGATTCTGCCGACCACGGTGGAGTTCGTCGACATCGCGGGACTGGTGGCGGGCGCCTCGAAGGGCGAGGGGCTGGGAAACAAGTTCCTGGCTCACATTCGCGAAGTCGATGCCATCGCGCACGTGGTCCGGTGCTTCGAGAACGACGACATCATCCATGTGGCCGGCAAGATCGATCCGGCGAGCGACATCGAGGTGATCAACACGGAGCTCGCGCTCGCCGATCTGGACAGCGTGGAGCGCGCCTATCAGAAGGCGCTCAAGGCCGCGAAGGCGGCGGACAAGGAGGCGGTCAAGCTTCGCGATCTGCTCGAGCGGGTGCGAGGTGCCTTGAACGAAGCCAAACCCGTGCGGTCCTTGGGGCTCGACGCGAATGCGCGGGCCGCCATTCGCGATCTGCACCTGCTCACCGAGAAGCCGGTCATGTACGTCGCGAACGTCGATGAGAGCGGCTTCACGGACAACCCGAGGCTCGACCGCGTGCGCGAGATCGCCAAGGCGGAGGGCGCCGTGGTGGTGCCCGTGTGCGCGGCCATCGAGGCGGAAATCTCACAGCTCGAGGAGGCGGATCGCGCGGATTTCCTGAAGGAGCTCAAGCTCGACGAGCCGGGACTGAATCGGGTCATCCGGGCGGGATATGCGCTGCTCGGACTGCAGACCTATTTCACCGCGGGACCGAAGGAAGTGCGCGCGTGGACGGTGAAGAAGGGTGCGACGGCGCCGCAGGCCGCGGGGGTCATTCATACCGACTTCGAACATGGCTTCATTCGGGCGGAAGTCATCGGCTACGACGACTACATCGCGAACAAGGGCGAGGCCGGGGCAAAGGAAGCGGGGAAGCTGCGGCTCGAGGGCAAGGAATACCTGGTGCGCGAGGGGGACGTGATGCACTTTCGGTTCAACGTGTAGCCTGATCGATGAGCGTTACGCCGTTGCACGTCGAAACGCCAAGGAGAGCGCTCATTTTTTCCGAGCCGGCCTGCCAGGTCCCCTTGTACAGAGATGATCTTCGTCGCCCGATGACGCGCTCCACTCTTCGGCAATCGGTGCCACCACGTCGCCGCGGATTTTCAAGGTATCCCGCATGTATCCAAACAGAGAGTTCTTCTCTGCCGGCACCGGTGCCAACTGCGCTACGGGCCGTCCATGCTTGGTAATGATGATCGGCTCACGCGTCTTCTCCACGAGATCCATGAGCTTGAGGCATTCCGCTTTGAATTTCGCGGCGGGAACGTCCATAGACTCGGCTCCAATTGATCATAAAATATTGTCATGACGGTAATCTCGCTCCTGCCGGGCCGTCAATTGAGCCTTGATGGTGTCGCAACGGACTCGACGATCGTTATCGCCCGCTGCCGCTCTCTGGTAAGGTAAGTCATTGATTTGAAAAAGATAGGTGGCAGATTCCGCTTGACGTAGAGAGGGGGCTTCGGGACAATCCGGCCTCTCCTCGTGGTGAAGTAGCTCAGACGGTTAGAGCACGGCATTCATAACGCCGGGGTCGAGGGTTCGATTCCCTCCTTCACCACCATTTTCCGAAAATCTCAATTAAGATGGCTAGCTGCGATGATGTCGGCATGATTCATACGATCGGGCACTCGAACCATCCCCTCGAGCGCTTCCTCGGCCTGCTAATGGCGCACAAGATCACGGCTTTGGCCGACGTGCGCTCGTCGCCCTACAGCCGGCGCAATCCGCAATTCAATCGTGAGTCGCTTCGCAAGTCTCTCGCTTTGCATGAAATCCGATATGTGTTTCTGGGCGAGGAGTTCGGTGCGAGAAGCCGAGATCCCTCGTGCTACGAGGATGGTCGGGTGAGCTATGCTCGGCTTGCAGCTTCCAACTCTTTTCAAGAAGGGCTTGAACGTCTCAAGACCGGAATGATCGAGCACAACATCGCCATGATGTGCGCTGAGAAGGACCCGCTCGAGTGCCATCGGACCATTCTGGTTTCGAGGCAGCTGGCGGCTCATAACATTGAGGTCGCGCATATACTGGCCTCGGGTCAGGTTGAGTCGCACGCGCAAGCGCTCGCGCGCCTGAGTCGTCAACTGCATGTCCCAGAGACAGACATGTTTCGTACCCAGCAACAACTGTTGGACGAGGCCTACGATATGCAAGGGCGTCGCATCGCCTACATCGAAACGGACGCCTCGACCACTGAAGCGGATTCGCGGTGAATCTCTACAGGGGCTATGGCTTGCTCAAGGGTTACTCGATCTTTCAACGGAAGCTAAAACCTGACGCGAATGGATCGGCCGGATCGAACCAGAATTCGTTTCGGCCGGTGATGTGCGCCGTGCCGCCGATTTCCGGAATGATCGCCCGATAGGGTCCGAATGCTGTCTCTGAGACCGCCTGCACGGTCATCGTGCTTCCCAAAATACTTTCGATCGCGATCTTCTCATTCAATCCGAGTTCACCCTTCGCGTAATGAAGTGCGGCGCGCGCGCTGATTCCGGAACCGGTCGCTGAGCGATCCACCTCTCCATCGGCAAAGACGCAGACGTTGCGGCTGTGGTGTGTCGTCTCTCGAGCCCAGCCGGTGAAAATCGTGCCGTACAAAAAGCTTAAGTCCGAGAGGTGCGGCCGCCGGGGATCCTGCAGCCCTGGCTCGCATTGCCTTCGAGGATGAGTCGGGCGCCGTCCCAGCCAAAGATGCCGCGAGGCAAAGCGCGCTGCGACTCGAAGCTTTCCGGTATTACGCGAGCGCCTCGGAGCGTGCCCGTCTCGAGGACTGGCCAGACGAGGCGTGGAGGAGCTGGCGCTATCGGCGAGCCTCACTCGCGCGCCTTCTGGCACGTGCAGGGATGATGCAAGACGTGGCGGATGTCTACGGCCAGATCCAGAAGCAATACTCGCCGCCGCGCACGCCCCGGGGAGCGTCTGGCGTCTCTCCTTGGAATTCGGCACTGACTCACCGTCGAGCGATGCTCCTCGGTCGTTGACTTGATGCGGCCATTCCGGCATATCGCGGCAAGTACTTGAGACGCTGATCGTGTCGGTTCATAGTTGGCGCGCTTATACCCTGAATAAAAAATACCGGGTAACCTTGGAACCCCGCAACCCGAGGCTCTTCGATGATCATCAAACGCTTGTTGCCGGCTGCTCTCCTTTCCTTGGCGCCGCTGATCGGCGCGCGCGCTGCGCTGCCGCGATTCCCGCAGCCCTTCGGCGATCGGATCGTGTTCGTCGCGGATGGCAATGTCTGGTCGATCCCGAAAAGCGGCGGCACGGCCGTGCGGCTGACGAGCGCACCCGGCCAGGACATGTTCCCGCGGGTGTCGCCGGACGGCAAGTGGATCGCTTATACGGAGGCGAGCAAGGCGGGTACGGATATCTGGGTGGTTCCGGCCGCAGGGGGCGCCGCGCGACGCCTGACGTTCCACCCGGCGACCGAGGCCGGCACGGGAGGCCGGCACGGGCCGGACAATATGGTGGTCACGTGGACACCGGATTCGCAGAACATCGTCTATTTGTCCAAGCGCGATCAATGGAACGGCTGGATCCAAAATCTTTATGAGATTCCCGTCGCGGGCGGGTTGCCGACCCGCATGCCGATCGATAGTGCGGTCGGCCTGGTGAGCTACGGGCCCGATGGGCACACGATCGCCTACAACCGCATATTTCGAAATTTCCGAACCTGGAAGCGGTACAACGGGGGCCTCGCTCAGCAGATCTTCACCTACGACTTCAATACGAAGGAGCTCAAGCAGCTGACGAGCTGGTCCGGCACCAACACCTCGCCGATGTGGTACGGCAACAAGATCTATTATCTTTCCGATCAGGACGCGAACCGCCGTGCCAACATTTGGGTATGGGACACGGGCACCGGGCAGACGAGGCAAGTCACGCACTTCACCGATTACGATATCGATTTCCCGGCGTTGGGCGGCGATGCAATCGCCTTCCAGCAGGGAGGCAAGCTTTACAGGTTGGATTTGCCCGGCGAGCACCTCGAGGAAGTTTCCGTCCTGCTCCCTGACGACGGCTTGCGCACTCGCCCACGCGTGGCCGACGTCAAGGGTGAGATTCGCGCAACCGACCCCGCACAACAGGTGGATTACGCACTGGCACCGAACGGCAAGCGGACCTTGTTCTCGGCGCGCGGCGATATCTTCAGCGTACCCGCCGAGAACGGTGCGACGCGCAATTTGACGAGCACACCTGGCGTCGACGAAGACCACCCCGCCTGGTCTCCGGACGGGCGCATGATCGCCTACACCACCGATGCCGGCGGCCGGCAGGAGATTGCGATTCGGCCGGCGGAGGGAGGGTCGGAAAAAATCCTCACCTCGTTCGCGGAAGGATACTTCTATGCGCCGATCTTCTCGCCCGATGGGAAAATGTTGGCTTTCTCGGATGGGGCTCACCGGCTCTGGATCGTCGGCACCGAGGGCGGGGCACCGAAGCAAGTCGCCCAGGATAAATTTGCGGAAATCCATGATCAGGCGTTTTCGCCGGACGGGCGCTGGCTCGCGTTGAGCCTGACCGCGATCAACCGCAGGCGTGACCTTGCGCTCTACGAAATTGCGACCGGCAAATTGACGCGAATCGGCGACGGCAGCGGAATCGATTCGAACCCCGCCTGGTCGTCCGACGGGAAATATCTCTATTTCATCTCGAGCCGGCATGAGAATCCGGTGGGTTCGGACGTGGACTTCGATTTCGCGATTCTCAAGTCGGGGGGAATCTACGCGATCGCCCTGGCACGGGACACGGCGTCACCCGTCGCACCGAAAAGCGACGAGGGCAGTGACGCCTCTTACGATAGCCCGTCGGCGCAGCCGGACGAGGCCAAGCAGGAGCAAGAAGCGAAAGCCGGCAAGCACGATCAGCAGAAAGAGAAAGACGGCACGGCGGCCGAGCCGGCGGGACCGATCAAGGTTGGGCCGATCAAGCCGATCCGGATCGACCTCGACGGCCTGATGGCGCGCGCCGTTGCGGTGCCGGTCGATTCGGCCAACATCACCCAGCTGGACTTGCGCGGAGATCGCATTTTCTATCTCGTGCAGCCGCTCGGACTCATCGACGGCATGCTGAGCGGTGAGAAGTCCGAACTGCGCTTCTACGATCTCAAGACGCGCAAGTCCTCGCTGGTCACCGAGGACGTGGACAGCTATTCGTTGTCGCACGACGGTCTGCGCGTGCTGATCCGTCACGAGAAGGATTACGCCGTGCTCGAGACCAAAGCCGATGCCTCCAAGGATGCGGAGACCAAGAAGCCGCTCAAGCTTGACCATTTGCGTGAGCTCGTCGATCCGAAGCTGGAGTGGACGGAAATGTTCGAGAGCGCCTGGCGGCTCGAGCGCGACCTTTTCTACTCCCCGCCCATGAACGGGGTGGATTGGAAGGCTGTGCACGACCGCTATCAGTCCCTCTTACCGCTCGCCGGCTCGCGCGAGGATCTGAATTACTTGATCGGGCAGATGATCGGGGAGATCAGCAATTCGCACACCTATGTCGGCGGCGGCGACGACGGTGACACCACGCCACAGGCGCACAGCGCTTTGCTCGGCGTGGATTGGACGCTCGATGCCGCCTCGGGCCGTTACCGATTCGCGACGATTTACCCGGGCGACAACACGCGCAGCGATTATCGCAGTCCTCTGGCGCAGCCAGGGCTCAACGTCAAGACGGGCGATTATCTGCTCGCGGTCAATGGAGCGGAGCTGAGGGCCCCCACCGATCCGGATAGTTTGCTGCAACTGGCCGATGCGGACACGACGGTCGAGCTCACGATCGCCGATCGGCCGGATGGTGCGCGCCGTCAGGTCGTCGTCACGCCGGTGGCCAAGGAGCTGAGTCTGCGCGAATCCGCCCGCATCGCGCACAATCGCGATTTGGTCGACAAGCTCTCAGGCGGGCGCGTGGGCTACGTCTATATGTCCGATATGGAACAGCTGGGGCTGCAGCAATTCGTGCGGCAATTCTATGCGCAGCTCGGCAAACAGGCGCTCATCATGGACGACCGGTGGAACGGCGGCGGGTTCATCGCGCCGTTCGCGATCGAGCGATTGCGGCGCATGCTGGTCATGCTCGCGACCAATCGCGAATCCGGGATTGCGACCGAGCCGGAGGAGGTCTTGAATGGACCCAAAGTGGCGCTGCTCAATCATTGGTCGGCCTCGGACGGCGATATCTTCCCTTATCTGTTCCGCCTCTACGGTCTCGGCAAGCTCGTCGGGACACGTTCCTGGGGCGGCGTGCGCGGCATCCGCGGCAACTGGCAAATGATGGACGGCGGGTACATCACCATCCCCGAGGACGCGATCTACACGATCGACAGTCAATGGGCGGTCGAGAACCATGGAGTCGACCCGGACATCGAGGTCGAGAACTTGCCCGCCGATCTGCTGGCCGGGCACGATGCGCAGCTCGAGGCCGCGGTCGACTTGCTGCTCAAGGCGCTCGCCGGCAAACCCGAGGGACTTCCCCATCCTCCGCCGTGGCTTCCAGCGTATCCGGCGAACGGAATCGTGCCGCCGCAACCCTAGAGCTGATACCCCTCATGATCATCCAATGCCGCACAGGCGTTCTTAGCGCAGTTTCAGCCCCTGGAGCGATGGCGTCAAAAGATTTACCGCAGATATCGCGCGGGCTCTTCGGCTGGGGCGCGATGTGCTTCTCGCTAGTCGCCGGTTTACTGTTGATATGCCTCCCGGGCCGATCGATCTCCCAAACTCCCTCTCCGCTGCAGGAGTGGCAGTATGTCAACGCGGTGCCACTGATGCGGATGTTTCAGTCTACAGTTCCGGATGTAGAATTGACCCTCGGTGCCGGTGGTGAAGATCGGCCCCTCTATGATGGCGCCGAAAATTACCGATTTGTCGGCGGACCAATTTTTGACATCCGGTACCGCGACATCGCGTTCGCCTCCACAGGTGAGGGACTGGGAGTTAATCTCGTTCGCGGCACGAATCTGACGGCAGGGATCGCGCTTGCATACGATTTCGGTCGAAAGTCCTCGGACGACGAGAGCAATCTGCGCGGATTTCCCAACATCGGCAGGGCCCCGGTCATTAAATTATTTGCGAACTACGTTGTGTCGAGAGACTTTCCGCTGGTAATTCGGCTCGACCTGCGGCAATCGGTTGCTCGCGGACCAGACGGGCTCGTTGGCGATCTAAGCACGTATTTCCCCCTGCCAGGCAGCTCACCCCGACTGATCATGCTGGCGGGGCCCTCGGTTACTTGGGGAAGTCAAAAGTATCTCGAGCTTCGATTCGGCGTCACTCCCTCAGAATCCGTGGTTTCTTCGCATCCCGAATTTCGACCGACCGCAGGCGTCAGCGCTTCCGGGCTGGGGTACAGCATGACCTATTTCATGACCTCCCATTGGCTGGTCGAGGTCGACGCGGCAGCGCGATGGCTGCTGAACAGCGCTCAGGATAGTCCGATCACCGAGCGCGTGTTCTCGCCGGCCGGAGCTTTCTCTGTGTCATATCGGTGGTAGCGATAGGGGCGGGGCGGTGTCCCCGACACCGCCCCGCCAAACGCACTACCGGCTCAGGTGTGGCTGCGCGCCACGACCGCCGCTCCGTCCTCGCCACCGATCACGATCTCAACCCGGCGGTTGAGCTGTCGGCCGCCCGTATCCGCATTGCTCGCGACACCGAAGTCCTTACCGTACCCTCGAGTTACGATCCGCGACGAATCGATTCCTCGATTCACCAACACCGACTTCACGGTGTCGGCGCGTCGTTGCGATAAATCGAGATTGAAGGAGTCCGTGCCGACGCTGTCGGTGAAGCCATCGATTTCCACACGACGCTCCGGATGATCCGTCAGAAAGCGCACCAACTGGTCCAGATTTCGCGACGCGCCGGGGTTGAGGTCCGCCCTCGAAGTGTCGAATAACACGTCCCCCAGAGTCAGCACCAGCCCGCGGTCCGTCGGCTTTGCCTTGAGCGCATCCAACTCCGCTTGCAGAGCGGCGGTTTGCTGAGTGGCCTGATCGCGAGCCGCGTCCGCGCTCGCCGCCTTCTGTTTAGCATCATCCCGGGCAGAGTCCGCAGTATTGACTTCCTGGGTCCGCGCGTTCAACTGAATTCGATCCCGGTCCGCCTGTCCGGCGGCCACTCGAGCGTCGTTGGCTTTGGCACCCGCCCTGAGTTGTGCGAGGCGCGCGGTTTGAGTTGCGAGGTATGCCGGCTGAGCGATGGATCGCTCGTCGCGCCGTACAGCTGCCGCGTCGGCTTCCGCGAGTTCGTTGCGTGCCGATTGCAGATCCAATGCAGCGTATTTTTGGACATTCGGATCCGATTCCGCGGTGCGAACCGCGTTACGGGCGTTCTCGAGAGCGGCGTTTTCGATGGGTACCGTCGCGCAGGCGGCCATCCCGAGCGCCAATGTAATGGCTGTAATAAGTTTCGTGTTCATGTGATTTCCTTTCATTGAGTCGGCTGCGAGCTGCGCGCGGCCTCTTGACGAAGCGTTTGCAGTCCTGCGTCGAATTCCGTGGCAGCTTTCTTGGAACGGGCCAGCGAAGCGGTTGCTTCGGCGACCTGGGCGTCTATATTGGCCTGATCGGCCCAGTCGGCGGCCGGCTTTAGGTCTCGATCGGCATTCGCTTTCTCGGCGCGGGCGAGCTTGTCTCGCGCTGAGGCCAATTCCACCGGGGCCGCGTCTGGTGCGCCTGCTTGCTCGGCACGCTCGACGGCGGACCTTGCAACCGCGATTTTGTCGTCCGCGACGTGATTGCCAGCCCGGGCCGCGACACTCAAGGTGATCGCTGCGAGAGCAACGGCTATCCGTGCAATAGTTCGGGTTCGTTTGTCCATATTTGATGTTCCTGGTTGTTTCCTTCGAGCAAAAGCATCCGTGACTCAGAAATAGAGTCCTAAATCGCGTCTTGAGAGGAGGAGCGGGAGAGCCGCAGAAGGCCGGCAGCCTCAAAATCGTGTACCCCAGTCTAACTTCCGGGGAAAAAGGTTGGAGAGCCCCTAAGCAACATGGTAACAGCTCTGGTCGGAACCCCTGTAGGCGCATTGGCGCGAATCAGTGTAGGACGATCGTGCCAACGCGTTGCGGGCACCGGCCGCCTAGGGAAGCCCGCCGCGCGCCGTCCACTTCTCGCTGCCGCCACACCAGAGACGCCGGTTTGGAGCCATCCTTCAGACAAGGTTTTTGAGGAGCTCTATCGCCGGGGCTACCCGGATGCCGTCCGGAGTTTGAAAGTCTTTGCGTCCAACCGCTGAAATCTGCCAGGCATCAACCGCGGGGAACTTTGTATGCAGATATCGCAGGCCCCCATCGACGTCCGCGTCCGACAACTTGCATTCCACAAATCTGATCGGCTTGCCTCGTTCGGTAATGACGAAGTCCACCTCGCGACGGTCAATGTCGCGAAAGTACCGCAACTCCAAGTCGCGACCCTGCGTATCCTGCTCGAAGTGGATCCACTTCAATAGGTGGCAGGCGACCAGGTTTTCGAATCGCGCCGCATCTGATCTGAGCAGTGACCAGTCCATCTGGTAAAGCTTTTGCTCCTTTTTGACGGCGCGGATTTTCGGTGCACCGAAAGGAGGCAGACGGAAGATGGCGTAGAGACGCTCGAGTGCGCTCAACCAGCTGCTCACACTCTTGTGGCTGACCTGCAGATCTTTCCGAAGGCCGTTGATAGAGAGCGGAGAGCCGACGAGGTCCGGCAAGCGAAGCATCAGCAGCTCGAGATGACCCAGATCCTGAATGCGCCGGCTGGACGCAGCTTCTGACCCTCGGTGGCTTCCCCGAGCCATTCCTGTCAGGTAGCGAGACAGAAGCTCGGCGCTGGTCACGGGAGGAGACGCCACAGACCGTTGCGCCGACCGAGGACGAAACCCCATTGCCATGTCCGCCTGAAGCGCGCTCTACCCTGGGAGAGTCGCACAAACACACCGAAATCCTTCCGAATACGATGGAGACCGCCGCGCTTATGGTTTTCGAGGCCTGATGGGGCAAGAGTTTAAGGCGTCTGAGCAGGTACCGTCGGGACAGTACGAGATTGCGTGGGGGTTCGTGGGTGCCGCGGGCCCGTGCAACATTAGGGAGATTCGTCGCGGCCGCCCGGGAATCCGGGGTAGCCCGGATCCACGGGTATCACGTCCGGCTCATTTCGTTCTTCGCAGGATTGCGCAACCAGCGCCCTGCGCACCTTCCCGGTTGTCGAAGTAGCATACCTTCATTTCCGTGGGTGAGGTCATCTCCACGCTGGCGCGGCCTCCCGAATCGATACAATTCCAAATGGTCTGGCTGGTCTGCGCGCAGACGAATTGCTTTTTGAACTCGCCTGCGGTCCAGGTACCCACAATCAATCCCTTCTTCTGGGTGTCGATATTGAGTTCCAGGGGGTTTTCAACGAACCGGGGGGCCTGCGCCGCCTTGCCTCCCTCGACTGGGTAGCCAAACGGGCCCCGTTCCGCGGGTATCTCGATCTGAACCCCGTTAAATTGTCCAACCCATTTGCCGGTCAAATCCGTTTCGGCACGCGCAGGGATACTAGCGACGACGAACAAGAGCGCACCCAGCGCGACAGAGTAGTAGTTTCGCACGACACCCTCCTCGGCTAACCTCACCGCTTTATTAGGTTTCTCCCAACTGCGATTCGCAGCGTCGAGGAACCGGGATCTACGGGGCCAGTGTCAGACAGGCAGTTGGCGCGGAATTGAATGTATGTGCGGTCGTTGGTTGGTGTCTGCGTAGAAATTTCGGAACCTGGTGATTTATCACCCAGACCGAATAGCCATCCCGTCGTGCGGCGCAGCGTCAAGGACGGTTCACTCGAAAGGGTGGCCAAGGACTGGAACTCACCGGAACAGCGTGAACCGCCGCGGGGTGCTACCCACGGTACACACGCTGAGTGAACTATGTGGTGGAAGAAATGCCAACAGTGTTGATGGAATGAGTAGAGGAATTCTGGACGTGATCTATCAGCACGCGCGGGAGGATATCCTATGTCAGATCTACCGTTGATCGTCTTCGACGTTAACGAGACCCTGCTCGATCTCGAGACCCTGAATCCCATATTCGAGCGCATCTTCAACGACAAATTCGCGATGCGCCTCTGGTTCTCGAATTTGATCCTGTATTCCGAGGCGCTGACCCTCGCGCGGTCGTATGTGCCTTTCACGGACATCGGGGAGGCCGTCCTCAAGATGCTGGCAAAGACTCGCTCGATAGAGATCACGTCCGCCAACGAAAGGGAGCTCAAGGAGGGATTCTCGACCATGTCTCCTTATCCCGAGGTGCCCGGGGCGCTCGAGAAGCTCCGCTCGGCCGGCTTTCGGCTTTTCACCCTGACCAACAACGTGCTCCAGGTGCAACGACGGCAGCTCGAAGAAGGTCGCATCAGTCAATACTTCGAGCGCCTTTTCAGCGTTGATCAGGTGCGGCAACACAAGCCGGCACGGGAAACCTACACGCATGTAGAGCGAGAACTCGGCGTGCCCCCCTCGAGACTGTTCATGATCGCCTGCCATACCTGGGACACCTTGGGCGCCGTTGGCGCCGGATGGGGGGCCGCGCTGATCAAGCGACCGGGCAATGATGTACTCGAGGTTGGCCCGCAGCCCACCTTCGTCGGATCGGATCTCAGCGCCGTGTCCGATTGGATCATTGCGAAGTACTCGCGGGGCGGCGCATAGGCAAAACTCCTGCAAAAACGCAATTGCATCGCATAATTACAGCAATGATACGAGTGGATGATCACGGTGTGGTTAGGAAGATCAATCACCCGCGCCCACCGCAACCCAAGCCAGATCCCTATTGGAAACCGACTCCACGTTGAATTTTCTGGCCGCCGCCGCCATCCGCGTCAAGGCCTGGGCGATCGGCATGGGCGGCTTGGTGTCGCCTTTCTTGGCCTTGTGAAATCGCACTGGATTGATCCGCGCGGCCACGTAGTTGCGCAGGTACGGAGACTTGAAGCCTCGCTTGGTCAGAGCGGCAATGATTTTCTTGACCTCGGCGTCGATATCGAGGAGACGCGCCGCGTAGCCCTCGCGCTCGCGCAGACTCCCGTTCAACGTGCGCTCGCTGAATCGATCAACTTTCTTCAGGAACGCACTGTACGCGCCACCCGCGAAGCGCGATGCCTTCTCATAGGTCATGCCCAAGGTGAGCAGTTCGGGTGCTTCGAATTCGGCCGCGAACTCCGTTTCCTTGGCACTGCCTCGGCGCTGCGCCAGACTGCGGGCCATGCGGACGACCTCGAGGCTGCGGTCGCGCAGGTTATGCGCCTTTTCAGTGTTGAGCGCGAGAATCCGATAAGCCAGCGTTTCGTCCGGAGAAATCAAGACGGTGATCTGCTTGAGCCCGAGCACCTTGCCGGCGGCCAGGCGATGACGGCCATTCGGCGTCCATAACTTGCCCTCTTCACCGCGAACCACGATCAGCGGGTCGAGAAATGCCTGGGTCTCATCGATCTTCCCGGCCAAACGCTTGACATGCGTTGGCGACAGGTCGCGCTGAAATGGCGTCGGCTGCACGGCGCTCAGCGGGATCGAGGCGAGCACCAAAGGCCGTCCGCCCAGGGGATCCCGGTAGGCGCCGATGACTGCACCACCGGCCTCGCGCACGAGCGCGGCGACCCCCGAGATTTCCGGCGCGTCGCTCGCAACGGCGACATCGCGGGCTTCGAGTCCGCGAGCCTCGGCGAGCGGCGCGAGCTTGCCGCGTGGGCGTTTCGTGGTGGGACTCTTGGTCGGGCGCTTGCTTGCTGTTCTACTTGAGGCCATACACCAAGTCTACACCGGCGCGTCGAAGCCATGGCAAAATGGCCGTAAGCCGCAGCTTTGGACGTCCGAGATGAACACACCACGCAATTCGAGAGCACCATTCATCGTCGGCATCGGCGGCACCGCGCGCCCTGATTCCACCAGCGAGCGAGCGGTCGTGGAGGCGTTGCGCAGCGCCGAACGGCTCGGGGCGGAGACCCGCCTTTTCGGTGGGGTGTTCATTTCGGGACTTCCGCTGTATGTACCGGATCGAAAGGAACGGACCGAGGCGGAAAGGGATTTCATCGAGACCATGCGCCGCTGCGACGGCGTCATTGTCGGAACGCCGGGTTACCATGGAAGCCTTTCCGGCCCGATAAAAAATATCCTGGATCTCCTCGAGGATACCGCCCGGGATGAGAGGCCCTATCTGGAAGGGCGCGCCTTCGGCTGCGTCGTGACCGCCTACGGTTGGCAGGCCTGCGGCACAACGCTCGTGTCGTTGCGGATGATCGCGCACGCGCTTCGTGCCTGGCCGACGCCGTTCGGCGCGGCGCTCAATGCCTCGACGCCGCTTTTCGAAACGGACGGGACGTGCATCGACGCCAAGATCGCGCAGCAGTTATCCGTCGTCGCGGATCAGGTCGTCGAGTTTGCGCGTCATCGTGCCGCAGGGCTGGCCGGATGCTGACGCAGGTCGGTAACACCCGGCCGACCCCGCCGAGATGGTTTGGATCTCCCTGAAGCATTAACCCGTGACCGAACCCCATACCGCGCTGCCCGTCAGGCGCCCTCTGGACCTTCGTGCGATCGCTCTGGTCATCATGCTCTGCATGATCTGGGGTATTCAGCAGGTCGCCTTGAAGGGCGTTGCCGGCAACGTGGCGCCCGTCATGCAATTGGCAATCCGTTTCGCGGGAGCGGCGATCGTCTTTGGGATCTGGGTGTCGATCCGCGAAGGCCGGCGGGCGTTCCGGGATGGAACGCTGCGCAGCGGGCTATTGCTGGGATTGCTGTTCACGCTGGAATTCATCTTCGTCGGCCAGTCGCTCGTTCATACGACGGCCGCGCACTCGATCGTTTTCCTCTACACGGCGCCGATTTTCACGGCGCTCGGTCTGCAATTCCTGCCCGAAGAGCGGCTGAGCCGTCTGCAGTGGGTAGGCATCGCAGTGGCGTTCGCGGGAATCGTCGTGGCCTTTCTCGGGTTCGGCGATCGGCCTGCCTCGACGCTCTTGACGGGCGATACGCTCGCTCTTCTCGCGGGCATGAGCTGGGGCCTCAGCAATGTCGTATTGAGACGCGGCCGGGTCGGGAGTGCGAAGACGGCGAAGACGGTCCTTTACCAAGTAGGTACGGCCGCCATTTTGCTGGGCGCGTATTCCGCGGCGACCGACCAAGCCCGGATCGTATTGTCGACGATGACGGTTCTGGCACTCTTATTCCAGACCCTGGCGATCGCGATCTCGAGCTACCTGGTATGGTTTTGGCTGCTGCGCCACTATTTGACGTCGCGGCTGATGTTGCTCTCGCTGCTGACGCCGCTGTTCGGCGTGCTGTTCGGCGCCGCCCTGCTGGACGATCCGATCACTCTGCGTTTCGCATCGGGCGGCGTACTGGTGCTCGCTGGAATTCTGATCGTCATGCTGCGGCAATTGCTGCGGCGCTGACGATCTCTGCGTAGGAGGCTTCCCATACCTCATAGGGCAGCTTTTCCCCTACAGCGCATCGGGCGCCTCATGCAAGCTTCGGGGGTGTGTAGTCATGACCGAAGAGGTAGGGAGGGATAGAACCCGTGCAACCGATCAAGAGCCTGAAACCCATGAGTGAAATGGACCCCTGGTGGCCCGCCGGTCTGGGCGAGCCGTCTTCCGTCGGCTCACAAAACGGCCTCCGATATGCTTTTTTTCTGCACGCCCATCGTCTGCTGATCGACCGCGACGGCACCGTCACCATGTATGACAGCGGACCGCACAGGATCAACGGCATTTACCAGCCGACGGACGTCTCGCAGATCCGATTTACCGGCAATCAAGGGAATGTCGATCTCGGAAGCCTTCGCAAGCTCGGGAAGGAGGAACAGTAAGGTCCTCGGCGAAGGCCGTCCTCGGCCGCCTCAGGAGCCGCCGACCCCGGCTTGATCGTTGGTTTGGGGCTTGCAGGAGAAATTTCCTTTCGAGAGCTTGGTCACGAGGCCCACGGCCATCTTGACGCAGTACGCGTAGTCGCCGTTTGCCGACCAGACCGGCTGCGTCACGCCGTTCCTCGTATAGTCGACCCGGCAGCCGCCTCGCGGGCCAGGCGATGCCAGCCGGTAGATGTCGATGAATCGCTGATTGGTGCCGAAAGTGCAGACGAATCGCTCGCGCGATTCGGATTGCGCCTCGCCCCAACCCGTCGTTGCGGCCGCCGCAGACAAGACGATCATCAATCCAACGGGTGCGAGCTTCATGGACAACCCTCGGTTCGTGCGTGTCATCCTCCATGTTCCGCCGGCAGTCCATTCTTGTAAGTAGGCCCCACGGCGACGGATCGTCAGGTATAGCCTACGCCGCACGGCGTAGCGCCGCATCGCGCAGGGTCAGGGCATGGTAATAATTGCAAAACCCCGGTGAGGGATGGCGCCCGAGGTATAAAGTATAGGCTTCGGCGCGGGTCGCTCGGCCCTCGCGCAAGGGAGATAAACGAGGATGCCAATCATGAAACGCGCCGGCTTTACCGCCGCGGCGATCGGACTCATTTGCACGCTCTGCCTCGGGTTCACGCTTCTAACCGTTGCAGCGCAGCCGGCGGATCATCCGCCCACGTTCGAGAATCTCCAGGGCGAGGTGGTCCTCGACAATCCGCGAGTCACCGTCGAGAAATTCGTGCTGCAACCCGGGCAGAACACCGGTAAGCAGTCGCACCGTCTCGATCAGCTGTGGGTGTTCGTCAAGGGAGGCGTGCTCACGAGCGAGGGGCGGGCGGTGCTCTGGCGCGATGGCCGGGTCCTCTGGCGGCGAGCCGCCGATCGGCCGGACGAGGGCAGCACCAATACGGGGACGACTCCGATCGAGGTCATCTGCGTCAATCTTAAGCCCTGGCCTTCGACCACTACGAGCACGGGCAAGCCGAAATATCGGTATCTCAACTACCCGAACATCCCGGGCGAGGATCTCCTGGAGAACGATCTGGTGATCGTGCAGCGCTTCACCGTGAATCCCGGCGAGTGGGAGGGAGTTCATGCCCATCACCCCGATATGCTCTTCATCCACATCAAGGGTGGGCAGTGGGCGGTCAAGACCTACACCGAGCCGGAGCATCCGTATCCGAATGCCTCCCCCGACGGCGAGGTCGGTTGGATGCCGACCATCGATCTCAGCGTCGGCCACCAATCGGGCAATGTCGGCAAGGAGCCGATCGATCTTATCTGGGTGACGCTGAAGAAGTGAGCGCCCCGTGTTGTCGTGCTATCCGATTACGGTCGCCGCCGCGCCGATCGCATCGTAGATGACGGCGAGATCATCCTCGGTCACACAATACGGCGGGAGCACATAGATCGTATTGCCGAGCGGGCGCAGGAGCACGTGCCGTTCGCCAAAAAAACCGTGAAGCCGGGAACCCATCTCGGCGAAATAGCCGGCGTCGGCGGCCTTCAGATCCAGGGCGGTGATGGTACCGGTCTGGCGAACGTTCTCGAAGCGCGGATCGTCCCGGAACGGCTCGAGGAATCGGGCCTGGCGCTCCACGAGCGTCGCGATGCGCTCCTTCACAGGTTCGGATTCCCAGATCTCGAGATTGGCGACGGCCGCCGCGCAGGCAATGGGATTCGCGGTGAAGGAGCTCGAGTGGAAGAAGGTCCGACGGCGGTCGGTGGAATAATGAGCCTCGAAGATGTCGTGGCGGCAGAGGGTGACGGCCAGCGGGAGTGCGCCGCCGGTGAGGCCCTTGGAGTAGCAGGCGATATCGGGCTGTACACCGGCTTGATCGCAGGCGGAGAGAGTCCCGGTGCGGCCCCAGCCGGTCATGACCTCGTCGGCGATGAAGAGCACGCCGTACATGGAGCAGATGCGCCGCAATTCGGCGAGAACACCCGGCGAGTACATGAGCATGCCCCCGGCGCCGAGTACCAGCGGCTCGACGATCAGGGCCGCCGGATTGCTCGTGCGGCAGACAGCCTCGAACGCCTCGAGGGTGACCGATTCTCGCGCGGCGGCGGGGAACGGGATGCGTTCGACTTCGAACAGCAAAGGCTCATAAGGATCGGTAAACGGTCCGCGGGCGCCGACCGACATGGTCCCGATGGTATCGCCGTGATAGCTATGCTCCAGCACGACGATGTGCCGGCGCGATTCGCCGCTATGACGCCAGAAACCCAGCGCCATTTTCAGCGCCACTTCGACGCTGGTCGAACCGCTGTCGGAGAAGAACACGTGATCCAGGCCGCGCGGGGCCAAGCGTGAGGAGTTTGGCGGCGACCCGCTCGGCAGCTTCGTGCGTGAATTCCGCGAAGATCACCTGGTCGAGCATGTCGGCTTGCGCCTTGACGGCCTCGACGATGCGCGGATGCCTGTGTCCATGAGTGATCACCCACCACGACGAGATGGCATCTAGGATGCGTTGGTTGTCGGCGGTAAATAGGTAAGCGCCCTCGGCCCCCACGGCTTTCGGGAGCGAGGGGCGCAACGCGTGTTGGGTAAAGGGGTGCCAGATGGGCGAGTTGCGAGTCGTGGGCCCGGCCACGGGGTCACCTCGTCAAGGAGTGTCCGGGAGGAAGCGTTTCCGCGGAAACGCCAGCCCGAATGCCGCGCGCAGCGACTCGGGCGTCAGCGGATCGAGCTTGGGCAGGCGTCCCAATACCGGCACGCCGCCGAGGGCGGCGAGAGTGCGTTCGTTGTCCGCGTGCGCATCCCCGATCAGCGCGACGCCGATCACGGGGATGGCGCGGCGTGCGAGAGCCTCGAGCGACAGGAGGGTGTGATTCAGCGTGCCGAGCCGCGTCCGAGCGCAGAGAACGACGGGCGCTTTCCACCGGGCGAAGACATCGATGTAGAGCTCACGACGGTTGAGCGGAACCATCAGGCCGCCCGCGCCTTCGATGATCAGGGGGCGATCCAGCGACGGAAGCGACAATGATGCGGAGTCGATGTCGATCCCCTCGCGCTCCGCTGCGAGATGAGGAGAGGCGGCCAGCTGGAGCCGCCATGTTTCGGGGAGGAAGTGGCTCTGATCCAGGCCCGAGAGACGGCGTACCGTCTCCGTGTCCGTCTCACTCTCGAGGCCGGCTTGCACGGGCTTCCAGTAGATGCCCTCGAGCAGGCGGGTGAGGCCGGCGGCGAAGACGGTCTTACCGATATCGGTATCGGTGCCGGTGACCACAATGCGAAGCGTCATGACGCATTGCCGTAGGTCGCCGGTACGGCATTCAACTCGTCAGCGAGTGACATCGAACAGATCGGAGATCGCCCGCTCGTCGACGTTCAGCGTGATGGCGATGCGCAGTCGGGCGGTGCCTGGCGGCACGGTCGGCGGCCGGATGCCGCGGACATCGAAGCCGCGCTCTCGAAGCGCGGCGGCGGCGGACATGGTGGGGGCATCCTCGCCGATGATGATGGGATGAATCTGCGAGCCGGAACCCAGCACCCCGAGCTTGGATTTCGATTCGTGCGCGGCGTGCTCGATGAGCCGTGCAAGCCGATGTCGACGCTCCGGTTCGTCCTCGAGAATCGCCAATGATTCGAGCGAGGCGACGGCCATCAAGCGGAGACGGTGCGGTGCCGAAGATGAAGGGGCGACAGCGATTCACCAGGAAGTCGGCGAGTACGCGGGGAAGCGTGACGAGCGCGCCGGCGCTGCCGAGCGCCTTGCTGCAGGTATGAACCACGATGACGTTCCGGCGCCCCTCCAGCGCCGTCGCCAGCCCGCGGCCCTCAGGACCGAAAACGCCGGTCGCGTGGGCTTCGTCGACGACGAGGAAGGCGTCGTGATGTTCCGCGATGGCTGCCAAGGCATCGAGGGGCGCGCGATCGCCGTCCATGCTGTAGAGACTTTCCACGGCGATCCACGGGTGGCCGCGTCCGCCTCCTGCGCGGAAGGCGCGGATGGCCTCCTCGAAGGATTCGGGATCGTTGTGGCGCGCCACGGCAAAGGGAGCCCGGCAGGCTCGGAGGCCGTCGCGGGTACTGGCATGGACGAGTTCGTCGATGACCACCAGGTCATCGCGTTGCGGGAGCGTCGAGAACACCGCAAAGTTCGCGAGGTAGCCGCTGCCGAAGAACAGCGTGCGCTCGGTGCGGAAGAATCGGGCGGCGGCGGCTTCGAGCGCCTCGTGCTCGGCGGTGTTTCCTCGCAAGCAGACGCGAGCCGCCGGCGCCGATCGGAGTGCCGCGGGAGATCGCCGCGGTCAGCGCGTCGGCCAGACGCTTCGAGGTTGCGAGCCCGAGATAATCGTTGGAGGTGAAATCGATGCCGGCGCTCGGAGCGAGTGTACGAATGCGGCTCTGATCGCAGAGCCGGTCGAGATCCGCTTGATATCGATCGAGCGCAGGCGCGGATGCCATTGGCGATGCGGCGTCAGCGTCAGCGGCTATCGACGAGATCCACGGGCGCGTCGACCTTGCGAGGTCCGGCCGCGAATCCGGGCGCGAGGTCGGCGGGCGCGAGGTTGGGCGCAAGGTCCGCCGGGGCGTCTGCCGGCTCTGCATGGATCTGCAGGCGTTCGAACAGGCGCCGGTCGTGCTCTACGTCCGGGTTACCGGTGGTCAGGAGCTTCTCTCCGTAAAAAATCGAGTTTGCGCCGGCGAGGAAGCACAGAGCCTGGAGCTCGTCGGACATCTCGGTGCGGCCGGCGGACAGGCGCACGCGCGAGCGCGGCATGAGAATTCGTGCGACCGCGACGGTGCGGACGAAGTCGAACGGGTCGAGCTCGGGGGCGGAGCCGGCAAGCGGCGTTCCTTCGACTCGCACCAGGAGATTGATGGGAACGCTCTCGGGGTGTTCCGGCAGCGTGGCCAGCGTGTGGAGCAGCTCCGCCCGATCGTCCGCGGTTTCGCCCATGCCGACGATGCCTCCGCAGCAGACGTTCATTCCCGCCTCGCGAACCGCCTGAAGCGTGTCGAGACGGTCCTGGTAGGTGCGGGTAGTGATGATCTTTTCGTAATAGCCGGCGGATGTGTCGAGGTTGTGATTGTAATAGTCGAGGCCCGCATCCTTCAGCTCGACGGCCTGTTCCGCCGTGAGCATGCCGAGGGTGGCGCATGTTTCGAGCCCGAGCGCCTTCACCTCGCGGATCATGGCGATGACCTTGCGGAGGTCCTTGGGCTTCGGCGAGCGGTAAGCGGCGCCCATGCAGAAGCGGGTCGCGCCGGCCTGCCGGGCCGCCGTCGCCCGCGCGAGCACGTCGTCGAGCTCGAGGAGTTCTTCGGGGGCGAGTCCGGTGTCGTAGCGCACGCTTTGCGGACAGTATGCGCAGTCCTCCGGACAGGCCCCGGTCTTGATGCTGAGCAGGGTGCTGACCTGGACGGCGTTCCGCGGCTGGTATCTGCGATGCACCTCCTGGGCGCGATACACGAGATCCATGAAGGGAAGGGCGAAAAGGGATTGGACCTCGGAGAGCGTCCAGTCGTTACGTGCGTCCAAAGTTGTGCTTCCCGCGGAAATATTGGGTGAGTCCAACCTCGCAGTATCGAATCGATGCGGGAGGCAGTCAACCGAGGGCGGCAAGGCGCCCATTCCGGCCGTTGGGCGGGCTTTTCGTGCCCGTTCGTGGTGCATCGGGGAACCGAACCGGTACTGGATAGCTCCAACGAGCTTAGCAAGTTCGCGATCCAAACCTACGATCTGGAATTGCAGCAATCGATCGACACTGGCAAGTTCTGAGCGAACCATGACGGACAGCGCACGATTCGAGCGTTGCGTGCGCGTGAGCATTCTCTGTGTGCAGCTCTTGTCGGGGATCTTGTATCTCGCGCCGGCACGGGCCGCCGCGGCGCAATCGGATGATGCGGTCAAGGCCGCCTACCTGTACCGATTCGGGGGATATGTCGATTGGCCGGCCGCGCTGGACTCATCCAAACCGTTTGTCATCGCGGTCGTCGACGCCCCGGCGGTTGTCCGCGAATTGAGACACCTGGCCCCGGGCCACCCGATCAACGATCGCAGGGTCGTGGTGGTCGAGGCTAGCCGCATCAAGGACGCCGGCCGGCCCGCCATACTATTCATCGGAGGCGGTCACGCGGCCCTGCTGCGCCCCGCGCTGTCCGAACTGGAGGCCCGGTCGACCCTGGTGGTGACGGACGAGCATGGGGGTCTCGACGAAGGAGGCGCGCTCAATTTCCTGGCGCTTGGTCATCGGGTGGGGTTCGAAGCCTCGTTGGCCGCCGCAGATCGCGCTCATTTGAAGATCAGCGCGGAACTGCTGGCCGTGGCGGTACGCGTATTCGGCGGTGACCGCCAATCGCGAGACGCACGGGGCCTCAGGCCTGAGTGCGGATTCTGGAATGAATGCACACTGTCCAGCCGGCTCGGTCCCTCATGAAGCGCGGCGCCTGGGGCCGTATCGCCGACGTGTGGGACGCGGCGCTCGCGCGCCGGGGAACCGTGCGCGCCCGATTGATGAGAGTCGTGCTGGTCACCACGGCCATCGCCATCGGGCTGGCCGGATTGGCGATGCTGACGCACGATCTCTTGGTACACCGCTCCTCATGGGTGTCGGATCTGTCGACCGAGGCGGCCATTCTGGCCTTATCCACTGCCCCCGCTCTGGAATTCGACGACCATGCTCTGGCGGAGCGCAATGTGTCGGCGCTCCAGGCACGGCACGAAATTCTGGTGGCCGCCCTGTATACCGGCAACGGCGATCTCTATGCGTCCTATGTTCGAGGCAAGGCGGATCTGCCGGGCCATCTGCGCGACGGCGAGTTCGTGCGAATGCACGGTGCCCAGCTGGAGCTTGCAGAGCCGGTCCGGCACGGGGGCGAAACGCTGGGGTTCATCTACCTGCGCGCAGCCTACGGCATCTGGGGCAGGGTGTGGACCTATCTCGGCATCTTCGTTCTGGTCACGTTGCCCAGCATGGCAGTGGCTTTCCTGCTCGCCTCGAGACTCCAGCGGCGCATCACCGAGCCGCTCGATTCCGTGGCGGGCGCCGCGCGTGAGATCGTGGCTCACCGCAATTATGCGGTGCGGGCGAGGAAAACCTCGGACGACGAGATCGGCGTATTGGTCGACGCCTTCAATAATATGCTGGAGGAGGTTGAGGCGCGCTCTCACGAGCTGCGCGAAGCGGATCGGCGCAAGGATGAGTTTCTCGCGACGCTCGCGCACGAGCTGCGCAATCCTCTCGCGCCCATCCGTCACGCGGTGAGGCTGCTCGAGTCGAGCGAGATCACGGACGGGCAACGCCGCTGGGCGCGCGAGGTCATCTCGCGTCAAGTGCACCGCATGGCGCTGTTGCTCGACGATCTGCTCGATGTGTCGCGCATCACCCGGGGACGGCTGGAGCTGAAATTCGAGACCGTGGAGCTCAGAGCACTCGTCCGGGCGGCCGTCGAGACCGTGCGGCCGCTGCTCGACTCCAAGCACCATGAGCTATCCATCGAATTGCCGGAAGAGTCCATGACGTTGAAGGTGGATCCGCTGCGATTGTCGCAGTCGCTCTCGAATCTCTTGACCAACGCGGCGAAATACACCGACCCCGGCGGCCAGCTGTCGCTCGTGGTTCGATTGCTCCCGGACGAACTGTCGATGTCGGTCAAGGACAACGGCATCGGCTTCGATGCGCAATCCTTCACCGAGATGTTCACCATGTTCGCGCAGGTCAAATCCTCGATCGACCGCGCCGAGGGCGGCCTCGGTATCGGCCTGGCCCTCGTGAGGGGTTTGATCGCGCTTCACGGCGGCACGATCGAAGCGACGAGCCCCGGACTCGGGCGCGGCAGCGAGTTCGTGATTCGCCTGCCGCGTTCGGTGGTTGTGGCGGTCGGCGCCTCAGGCGGCCCCAGCGAGGCGAAGACCGCCCCCGCGGGCGGCAACGGAGAATTGCAGGTGTTGATCGCTGACGATAATCGTGACGCGGCGGACAGCATGGCGATGATTCTCAAGCTGAGCGGGTACGAGGTGTCGGTGGCCTATTCGGGCGAGGAGGCCTTGCGGATCGCCCGGCAGAGCTCTCCGGCGGTGATGATCCTCGATATCGGAATGCCCGGCATGAGCGGCTATGACGTTGCTGCAGCCGCGAGGCGGGAACCCTGGGGCGAGGGCATTCTCTTGCTGGCCATCACGGGTTGGGGTCAGGCGGGAGACAAGGACCGGGCGAGGGACGCCGGTTTCGACCATCATCTGACCAAGCCGGTCGATCTCGATCTGGTGGAGGAGATGTTGGCCAGCTTCTCGATCAGATAGTCGCGGAGGACTTCGACGCGTTTTGGTAGCGGATGCACCGTGTCCGACCGCGGTGATGCGTCGCGCGGTGCATGAAATGCACCTGCGGGTGGATCAGCCTTGAGTCGTTGTAGCGCGGCATCCGGCCATCGAGCGAAGCAGGGACGCACAAGACACGTCACGCTGGTTCAAACACACTTTGCCTGCGCGCCACTCGAAAACTGAGCTTGTCGACGGGTGAATTCATACAGTAGCATCCACGCATCGCATGGAAGCCGCGAACTGTCTGGCGTTGCTCGTCGCCGGCGTGGGGTGTTGGCTAGAGCGACGGGCTGGCGACCATGATCTTCGAGGGAGGCTGCCTATGGCTGCGGTGAAGTCCGGTGTCAGAGCTTTCCGACACCCGAGTGGGCTCCGGCTTCGACGCCGCCGCCTCGCCGCAGGGGTCGCGGTGGAACTCGCCGTATTGGGCGTGATGCTGCTCACCGGCTGTACGCATAAGGCACCGCCGCCGGCCCCGCCGCCGCCGAAAGTCTCGGTCGTCACCGTGCAAGCTCAAGCGGTGCCGATCACCACCGAGCTTCCCGGACGGGTGACGGGCTACCGTACCGCCGACGTGCGGCCGCAGGTCAATGGCGTCATTCTGAAGCGGTTGTTCGTCGAAGGTGGCGACGTCAAGGCAGGGCAGCAGCTCTACCAGATCGACCCGGCGCCCTACCAGGCCAGTTACGACAGCGCCGTCGCGGCGGATGCGTCGGCCCGGTCACTTGCCGAACGCTACAAGCCGCTGGCCGAAGCGAATGCGGTCAGCAAGCAGGACTATGACAATGCCGTGGCCTCGCACCTGCAGGCGCAGGCAGCCGTCGAAACGGCACACATCAATCTGATCTATACCCGAGTGCTGTCTCCGATCACGGGCCGCATTGGCCGCTCGTTGATCACGGAGGGGGCGCTGGTCACCGCCAATCAAGCCACCGTGCTCGCCACGGTCCAGCAGCTCGACCCGGTGTACGTGGACGTGACCCAACCGACCACGACCCTGCTGCGCCTGGAAAGGGAGGCCGCCGCGGGGTTGCTCACGCAAAACGAGGCGGGAAAGGCGCAGGTGCGGGTGCGGCTCGAAGATGGGAGCGAGTACGCCCACCCCGGCACCATGGAGTTTTCCGAGGTGACGGTGGACGAGGGCACGGGCTCGGTCACGCTGCGTGCGCTGTTTCCCAATCCCGAGCGGCTGCTCCTGCCGGGCATGTTCGTGCGCGAAGAGATCCAGGAAGGCGTGCGTCAGGGTGCCGTGCTGGCGCCGCAGCAGGGTATCAGCCACGATCAGAAGGGTGAGCCCAATGCGCTCGTGGTCGGTCCGGACAATACCGTCGAGCGGCGAACCATTACGACCGATCGTGCGATCGGTGATCAATGGCTGGTGACGTCGGGGCTCAAGCCCGGAGACCGCGTCATCGTCGAGGGGATCCAGTCGGCGAAGCCCGGCGCCAAGGTGGTGCCCGAAGAGTACCGGCCGCCGGATGAGAAGACGGCGCCGCCGCCCGCCGCGACCGCCCAGGCCTCGGCGAAGTAACCGCCGGCCATGGTCAACTTCTTCATCGACCGCCCGGTCTTTGCCTGGGTACTCGCCATCGTCGTCATGCTGATGGGCGCACTCGCCATCACGACGCTGCCCATCGCGCAGTATCCGAGCATCGCCCCGCCTGCCATCTCCATTCAGGTGACCTATCCCGGCGCCTCGTCCGACACCGTGCAAAGCACCGTCACGCAGGTCATCGAGCAGCAGTTGAGCGGCATCGATCACCTGCTCTATTTCGGGTCTGAAAGCGATGCCACCGGGAACATGACCATCACGCTCTATTTCGAGCAGGGCACCAATCCCGACATCGCCCAGGTGCAAGTGCAGAACAAGCTCCAGCTCGCCACCCCGCTCCTGCCGCTCGAAGTGCAAGAGGAGGGGTTGCGCGTCGTCAAGGCCACCCGCAATTTCCTGCTCGTGATCGGCTTCTACTCGACCGATGGTTCGATGAACAGCGAGGACGTGAGCGACTACATCTCCTCTTACGTACAGGATCCGGTTAGCCGCACTCCCGGGGTCGGTGATTATCAGCTGTTCGGCACCCAGTACGCGATGCGCATCTGGCTGGATCCGGCGAAACTCAATAACTATGGGCTGACACCGACGGACGTGAATAATGCGCTGCAAGTGCAGAACCTGCAGGTTCCCTCCGGGGAACTGGGGGGGCTCCCGGCCGTGAGGGGACAGCGCCTGCACGCCACCATCATCGGACCCGAGCGTCTCACCAGTGCCGAGGCGTTCGGTCGGGTGCTGCTCAAGGTGAACACCGACGGTTCGCAAGTGCGGCTACGGGACGTCGCCCGCATCGGCCTCGGCGCCGAGAGCTATGCGGTCCACACGGAGTACAACGGGAAGAATGCGGCGGGCCTGGCGGTGAAGCTCGCCCCGGGAGCGAACGCTCTGGATACCGCCAAGGCGATACACGCGACCATGGACAAGCTGGCCCCGTTCTTCCCGCCCGGCCTCAAGCTCATCTATCCCTATGACACCACGCCCTTCGTGCGCGTCTCCATCGATGAGGTGGTGAAGACGCTTTTCGAGGCGATCGTGCTGGTGTTTTTGGTGATGTACCTGTTCCTGCAGAATTTTCGGGCCACGCTGATTCCGACGATCGCCGTCCCGGTGGTGCTGTTGGGCACCTTCGCCATACTCTCCGCCGCCGGATTCTCGATGAACACGCTGACCATGTTCGGCATGGTGCTCGCCATCGGCCTCTTGGTGGACGATGCAATCGTCGTGGTGGAGAACGTCGAGCGCGTGATGGAGGAGGAGAAGCTCTCGCCGAAGGATGCGACGCGACGCTCGATGGGCGAGATCACGGGCGCCCTGGTCGGGATCGCCCTGGTGCTCTCGGCGGTGTTCCTGCCCATGGCCTTCTTCGGTGGGTCTACGGGTGTCATCTACCGTCAGTTCTCCATCACCATCGTCTCGGCCATGACTCTGTCGGTGATGGTGGCGCTGGTCTTCACGCCTTCGTTGTGCGCGACGCTCCTCAAGCCGCGGGTCGCGGAGGCCCACGAGCGCGAGCGAGGGTTCTTCGGCTGGTTCAATCGCGGCTTCAACCGGATGAATCGCGGCTACGAGCGCGGGGTGAATCATGTCACGGGACGCACCCGACGCTACTTCTTGGTGTATGGGGTCATCGTGGTGGCGATGGGCCTGCTGTTCGTGCGCGTGCCGAAATCCTTCCTTCCTGACGAGGATCAGGGCATTTTGTTCGGCCAGGTGGCGGCGCCGCCGGGCGCAGCGGCCGAGATCACGCAGCGCGCCCTCGATGAGGCGCGCGATTACTTCCTCAAGGATGAGAAAAATCTGGTGAGCGGCGTGTTCACCGTCAACGGTTTCAGCTTCGGCGGGCAGGGGCAGAACGCCGGCCTCATATTCGTCCGCTTGAAAGACTGGTCGGACCGCCCGGGGAAAAAGAACTCGGTGTTTGCCCTGGCGGAGCGCGCCAACAAGCACTTCCACCAGATCCGGGGAGCGTTCGTGGTCGCGTTCGCGCCGCCGGCAGCGCTCGAGCTCGGGAACGCCACGGGATTCGACTTCGAGCTGGAGGACCGCGGCAACCTCGGCCATGCGGCGCTGATGAAGGCGCGCGGTCAACTGCTCTCGATAGCGAGCAAGGACCCGGCGATCGGCATGATACGGCCGAACGGTCTCGACGATGAGCCGCAGTACAAGCTCGACATCGACTGGGAAAAGGCGAGCGCACTCGGCCTTTCGATCGGCAACATCAACGACGCCTTGGGCGCCGGCTGGGGCTCCGCCTACGTCAACCAGTTCGTCGACCGCAACCGCGTCAAGCGGGTGTTCATGCAGGGCGAAGCCGACTCGCGCATGCTGCCGCAGGACCTGGATCTCTGGTACGTGCGCAACGGCGCGGGTCAAATGGTGCCCTTCTCGACCTTCGCCTCGGCGCACTGGATCCAGGGCTCGCCCAAGTTGGAGCGCTATAACGGCACACCGGCGCTTGAATTCCTGGGCGCCCCCCCGCCCGGCAAAAGCACCGGGGATTCGCTCGCCGCGATGGAGGCAGCGGTGACCAAGCTCCCCAAGGGCATCAGCTACGAGTGGACCGGCCTCTCCTACGAGGAGGTACGCTCGGGGTCGCAGGCACCGGCCCTGTACGCCATCTCGCTCACCATCGTGTTTCTGTGCCTCGCGGCGCTGTATGAGAGCTGGTCGATACCTTTCGCGGTGATGCTGGTGGTGCCGCTCGGCATCATCGGCACCATCGCCGCCACGCTCTGGCGCGGACTTGCCAACGACGTGTTCTTTCAGGTGGGCCTGCTCACCACGGTGGGACTCTCGGCCAAGAACGCCATTCTGATCGTGGAGTTCGCGCTGGAAAACCACGAGCGCGGCATGCCGCTGATCGAGGCGACGGTCGCGGCGGCCCGCCAGCGTCTGCGGCCGATCCTCATGACCTCGATGGCCTTCGTTCTGGGCGTGCTGCCGCTGGCGATTGCTACCGGGGCGGGCGCCGGCGGGCGCATCGCCATCGGTACCGGCGTGATCGGCGGCATGCTGACGGCCACGGTGCTCGCCGTGTTCCTCGTGCCGGTGTTCTTCGTGAGCGTCCGTTCGCTGTTCGGCGATCGCCCCAGTCACGTGGAATCGCCGCAGCCCCCGCAACCGCAGCGCCCACGGTCGCAATCCCCGCCGCCGGCGTCGGAGAGCTGACGATGGCCTGCAGAAGCACCTTTTTGCTCGCCGCAGCGGTGGCCACACTCCTCGGCGCCTGTACCTTGGAGCCGCAATACCATCGCCCGGCATCGCCCGTGCCGCCGCTGGAAGGCGGCGCAGCGGGTGGCACGGTGGCCGCCGACATCGGCTGGCGCGAGTTCTTTCCCGACCCGCAGCTTCAGCAGCTGATCGCGCTGGCGCTTATCAACAACCGTGACCTGCGCGTCGCGGCTCTGAATGTGCAAAGCGCTCAGGCGCAATTCCGCATCCAGCGCGCCCAGCTGTTCCCGACCGTCAATGCCAGCGCCGACGAGCAGGTAAACAGAATTCCCCTCAATGTGCTGGAGGGTCAGATTCCTCCCGGTGTTCTAGGGGGAGCCGGCGGCAAAGGAATCGCTCTGCCGAGCGGGATTACCACGCACACCTATGACGTTGGCGTCGGCTTCACGAACTACGAGCTGGACCTTTTCGGTCGGATCCGCAGCTTGAGCCACGCAGCCCTGCAGCAGTACTTCAGCTCGGGCGAAACGAGGCGCAGTGTGCAGCTTACCCTGGTGGCGGAAGTCGCCACCGCATACATCACGGTGCTCGCCGATCAGACCCTGCTCAACATCACCCGTGACACACTGAAGAGCCAGGAAGATTCCTACGGACTGACTGAGAAGCTGTTCAACGGCGGCACGGGAACGGAGCTCGCGTTGCGCCAGGCCGAGACGACGGTCGACACGGCGCGCGCCAACCTCGCGCAGTACAACCGGCAGGTGGCTCAGGATCGCGATGCGCTGCAGCTCTTGCTCGGCGCGCCGATTCCGGACGGAATCGATTTTTCCGGCGGTCTGGACCGCGGAAATACGGTAGCCGAGCTCGAGGAGGGTATTCCGTCGGACGTGCTGGTGCGCCGGCCCGATGTGCTCGCCGCCGAGCATCAGCTCATGGCCGCCAACGCCGAGATCGGCGCGGCGCGTGCGGCGTTCCTGCCCTCCATCTCGCTCACCGGCAACTACGGCACGGAAAGCACGCAGCTTTCGGGCCTCTTCAAGGGCGGTTCGAGTGCCTGGGCTTTCTCCCCGCAGATCAGCGTCCCGATCTTCGCGGGCGGTGCCAACGTCGCCAATCTCCAGGCGACCAAGCTCGCGCGCGATACGGCAGTCGCGCAGTATGAGAAGGCGATTCAGACCGCCTTCCGCGAGGTCGCCGATGCGCTGGTCGCCCGTGGCACACTCGATGACCAGCTCGCAGCTCAGCAAGCTCTGGTGACTGCATCGGACAAGGCCTATCGGCTGGCCGACATGCGCTACCGGGGGGGCGTTGACAGCTACCTGAACGCGCTCGTTGCGCAGGTCTCGCTCTTCAGCGCTCAGCAGCAGTTGCAAACGGTGCGACTCACGCGTCTGGAAAACCTCGTGACGCTGTACAAGGCTCTGGGTGGAGGACTTCGGGAGCAGGCGGGAACTGCCCAGACGGCTCTTGAGCCTTCAAGTTCCGAGAGCTCAACCGCGCATCCAGGCCCGTCCGCTTCGAAGTAGGGCCGCCTCGGTGTAAAGTTAATCTGGGCAAGGGGGAACTGGTATGGCGGAGACTGCAGCAGCCGGGGGGGAGTGCTCCGCCACCGCTGCGCATCCCTGGATCGCAGAGCTGTTGCTGCGCCTGCTGGGCGCGGCGCTCCTGATCCTCGCGACCTGGGCGGTGGTACACGCGCTGACACCCGAGGAGGCGGGGGTTTACTTCCGAGGGTTCGTGATCGCCCTGGGTTTGAGCACGCTCTTGCGGGGCAAGTACGAGATCTACATGGCGCAGCACGTCATCGGGCGGCGCGCCACGACCACCGGCATTCCCGATGGAGTGCTTTTGACGCAGCTCGCGCGGCGGATGTTGCTGCGATCCAGCCTGCTGTGTGGCGTTCTACTGGTCGTGATGGCCGACCTGGACATCCAGGCACCGCAGCTGCAGACCATATTGCAGACCTATCTGCCTTTCGTGCTCGCCGTTCCCTGCGTCAGCCTGTCCAGCCTTTTGGGCGAGGCGCTGCGGGCGGCCAACCGGACGCTGGGTATCGTCGTGGCCGCCTATGCCATGAATCTCTCCATCCTTCTTGCCGTGGTGCTCGCACCGTCCGACGCGTCACTCGCGTTTTACTCCTGGGCGTTCTTCCTGGGGAGCCTCGTCTCTGCGGGAATCGCGGTGGCGCTCGCCTGGCGTGCCTTCCCGGTCGTGCGAGGCGAGAGCCGCCTGCCGATTTGCCGTGAAGCACTGCAAGGGGTGGACTCGCGGGAATTGATCGGCCTTGCGCGGGGGTTGCTGCTATGGGGTCCCCTGTGCATCCTGGCCGTCTGGGCGCCGCCGATACACATGGCGCAATATGCGGTGGCCGCGCGCACAGCACTGGTCGTGGATATCTTTCTGCCCGCATTGAATCTGACAGGCGCTCGCGAGACTCTGTCCGCCAAGCAGCCGGTCCACGCGCCGCGGCGCCTGCTGCTCAGGCAGCTCGCGACGGCGTTGTTCTACAGCTCAGCGTTCGTGGTGCCGCTGTTGGTGTTGGCGCCGGCAACCCTGGCGCTGTACGGGAAGCCTTACGATAGGCTGTTGACGGTGTACGCGCTTCTTCTGGGAGTGCAATGGGCAAATGGCGTCGGTCGTCCAGCGGTGCGCCAGGCGGTGGTGGGGTGGGATGCACGGCGGATCGGCGTCGCCGTCGGATCCGGCGCCGCGGCGGCCGTGCTGATTTGCGCGCTGGGCGTGACCGCCTACGGCGCCCTGGCTGCCGCAGCGGCCTCGCTGATCGGCGCCTTGATCGTCAACGGGCGGGCGATCGGCATGGCCCTTTCAAATCTGCGTGAGGTGTCGGCGAGCAATTGATAAAGTAGACCTCGCTCAATCCATTAATATGCGCCTGCACATAATCCGTCTAACGCAGCCGGTGGCGGATTTGGGATATCTGCCAATGCGATGGGTTGGGAGGGGCCATGTTGGATGGTGTTTCGCTGGATCAGCTACGGACCTTCATTGCCGCGGTCGATGAGGGCAGCTTTTCCGCAGCGGCCCGGAAGCTGCGACGCGTCCAGTCGGTCGTGAGCCAGCTGGTCAGCAATCTGGAAGGTCAGGTGGGAGTCGCGCTCTTTGATCGCTCTGGACGGTACCCGAAGCTCACGCCGGAAGGGGTGCTGCTACTGGCCGATGCACGTTACGTCGTCGCCGGAGTGGATACATTCAAAGCGCGCGCGAAAGGCATGGCGTCGGGTCTCGAGCCTGAGCTCTCGGTCGTCGTGGACGTAATGTTTCCGCTACAGGCGATCACAGATGCCGCCAAAGACTTCCGGATTCGATTTCCGCGAATCCCGCTGCGGCTTTACGTGGAGGCCTTGGGCGGTGCGATCCGTCCGGTATTGGATGGCTCGTGCGCCGTAGGAGTCGTGGGGTCGCTTCCCATAACGCCGCCTTCGCTGTCGAGCGAACGCCTCGAGGGTGTTGCGTTCGTCATGGTTGCCGCACGCGATCATCCGCTTGCTGCGCATAAGGGAAAGATCTCAAAAACGGAGCTCAGCAAACATGTGCAGCTGGTCTTGACGGACCGATCGGAACTCTCTGCAGGGCGTGAATTCGGTGTGATGTCGCCTCAGACGTGGCGCTTGGCGGATTTATTTGCCAAGCACGCATTTTTGCTCAACGGGTTGGGTTGGGGCGGCATGCCTTATCACACGGTGAAGCAGGACATTGCCCGGCGCAAATTGGTTACCCTCTCAATCCAGGACGTGCCGCCCGGCGGTCTGATTTTGCCGATGGCAGCCGTGTACCCGACGGCGGCACCGCCCGGCCCGGCCGGTCGCTGGTTTATCGAGCGACTGAAGGCCTCGTCTCGCAACCTAAAGGCTGCGCGCTAATCGGCCACGGCCGTCTCGTTGGAGGCCCGCGGCGGCGACGCAGCCGGCACGGACCGGCCACGTCGGGGAAGCATTCGCAGCAATACGTCGTCCCGGTGAATGAAATGATGGCGCAGGGCGGCGCCGGCATGGCCGGCGACGATTGCGATGAGCGTCCAGGCCCCGAAAGCATGGACATGTTTGAGGAATGCTTCGACAGGCGCCTTATTCGTCAAAGTCGATAAGACCGGCAAATGTGGCCAAGGGACGACGCCAAAAAGTCGTGTCGGAATGTTCAAGACCGACACGGAGACGACCGCCCATCCAACCAGCGGTAACGCAAACAGAAAGAAATACAGAAGCAGATGCCCGCCGACTGCCGCCGTCCGTTCGAGCGCAGGCATGTGACCCGGCAGCTCCGGCGGCTTGTGCAGAAGCCGCCAGCCCAACCGCAGAAATGCCGCCAGCATAATAGTAATGCCGATCGACTTATGCAGTTGGTACAGCTCGAATTTCCGCTGCAACGAGAGATGCAGATGCACCATCACCAGGCCGAGTCCGGCGAGGATCAGGATGCCGAGGGCCATCACCCAGTGAAGGACGATGGCCACACCGGTGTAGCGGCCGCTGGATGTCTCGCTGCTGGAGAGCGGCGGCATGGCATCACCCTTGCCGTTCGAAGGCGCCGGCAATCGTCAGTCGAACGTCATCGCCCACCGCCGGGACATAGGTCGTCACGCCGAACTCGCTGCGCTTGATCGTCGTCGTGGCCTCGAAACCCACCGTGTAAGCTTTATCGATGGGGTTTACGCCGGCACCGATGAAGTGAGCATGCAGCACCACCGCCTTCGTCACGCCGTGAAGTGTCAGATTGCCCGTGATCGTGGCGTCACCGTTGCTGCCGGCGACTACTGTGGTGGACGTGAAGGTGGCGGAAGGGAATTTCGCCGTGTCGAACCACTGCGCACCTTTCAGCTCTTCAGTCAGCTTCGGAACCGTCGTCTCGATCGACTGCACAGGAATCGAAACATCGAGTTTCGCCGCCGTCAGATGTGCGGGATCAAGTTGCAAGCTGCCGGTCGCCCCGGAGAACAAGCCCGCATAGTTCGTGAACCCGAAATGGGAAAGCGAGAAACCCACCTGCGTGTGATAGCTCTCCACTTTGTAGGTCCCGGCTTTGACGCTGTCCAGAGTGGGTGCCGCAGTTTGCGACAATGCATAGGGCGCCCCGGTGGAAACGCTGACAAGCGCAGCAACCGCTGCTGCGGCCAGGGAAATCTTCATAGCAATACTCCTTATGTGTAGCAGCGGTATGCGCTGATGATCAACGACAGCGTGTATTTTGATGCCAGGAAGCCATCCTGAATAGACGGTATATTTCGATGCAATCCATCGGATTATGCGATGGGTAGAGTGGCGCTCGCGGCTGACCGGCGCAAAAGCGGTCAAAACAAACGCAAGTGCGGGAAAGACGCCGGTCGCGCCGCGTGCTTACATCGACTGTATTTGACCAGGGAGATCCAACGTGAATCGGCAACCATCTCGACACGTCGCGCCCACCCAGGCCGCATCATTGACTTCTTCAGGAGTTAGGTCATGACCGTTCCGCATCGCATTCCGCTTCATCCGCATTTCACAGCGCTCCGGACAAGAACGTTCCGAGACGAGCGCGGAGCTGGACAGCGAAGAAAGCCGAGCCGTCCTTTCTGGCAACGCGCTAAAATTGTTCCCACGGCTGGCGGCGCGCGCGTCGGTCCGATACTAATAAGGCAATACTAATAAGGAGTAAGTGTCATGAGTGCAATCCGTTATGTTCCCTTCGCGGGCCGTCTGCTGATCGGTCTGCCCTTCGCCATGAGCGGCCTCGGCAAACTGGCGGCTATCGGCCCGACCACCGAAATGATCCGTGCCGCGGGTCTGCCTCTGCCGCCGGCGGCGCTCGCTGTCGCCGTTACTGTCGAGTTGGGCGGCGGCCTTTTGCTCATCGCCGGTTTCCGTGCTCGCGTCGTCGCAGCTGTGCTCGCCCTGTTTGCGCTTGCGACCGCCGTCTCGTTCCACAGCAACTTTGCCGACCAGAACCAAATGATCCATTTTCTCAAAAACGTGATGATCATGGGCGGATTGCTCCAGATCGTCGCGTTTGGGGCGGGGGCGCTCAGCATCGACAACCGGGGCGGCACGGGCGGCGACGCTCGATGATGCGGAGCCGAGCCAGACATATAGTTGATGCGAGGCAGGGATTGGCACGATGAAAGCGGCGGAGTGAGCTACTGATGACGCCCGCCTGCTTTGAGCAACCGCGCCCGCCAAACCGCGGGTGATTCACCGACAACCTTGCGAAAGCAATGACTAAAGTGCGATCGATCGGCAAAGCCGCATTCCGTCGCGATTTGGCGCAGCGGGTCGCGGGAAATCGTCATCAGGTTCTGTGCGCGTGCGACCCGCATTCGCCTGAGATACTGGCCGGGGGTGCAGCCAAAACTAGCCTTGAATGTCCGATCGAACTTGCATCGGCTGAAGTGCATCGCATCGGCGAGATTTCCCATATTGATCTTCGAGTTGAGGTGGACGGCCAGGTAGCCCTGAATGCAGCGTGCCTGCCAAAGCTCCATGAAGGCGCGACTGTGCGCTCCGGAGGCCCTTGTCGAATACGGCCGATTGTCGATGCAGTGGGTTTCGCGCAGCATGGCCCATCCTCGAGGGGGACGGCGCAGTCTACTCACGCCTTCGGGCAGGGCGATTGTAGGAAAATATCGCGGATTGAACGGGCCGATCATGGATTGCGGTCCGCTGCGCGCATCGGCGATTCCGGGTCGCGTGGAGCGCACTAGATAGCTACCATGCGGTGGCGCCATGGTTGAGTGGAGCAGAGATCGCGTGCGGCCTCCTCGTCGCGGCGTGAGTGGCCGTCCTCAAACTGAAACAATCCTGGGCAACGATTCACAGACAGCAATAGGGAGCCGTTGATGGAGCACGACGAATTGATGCGGCGCATCAGCCGCGACATCGCGGATGGCTATGACGAAGAACTGGAGATGGAGATCGAGGATCGCCATCCCCTGCCGGGGGTTTCGGCGCCCGTGGATGGGGAAGCGGAGAAGGATTACCGGCGGGACTATTTCACCCAGCTGTATCGCCTTCAGGCCGAGCTCGTGAAGCTGCAGGACTGGGTGGTCGCAACGGGCGAAAAGGTTCTGATCCTGTTCGAAGGGCGCGATGCGGCCGGCAAGGGAGGCGCGATCAAGCGCATCAGCCAAAAGCTCAATCCACGCGTCTGCCGCGTAGCGGCGCTGCCGGCACCGAACGACCGCGAACGGACGCAGTGGTACTTCCAGCGCTATGTGTCGCACTTGCCGGCGGCCGGGGAAATCGTGTTGTTCGATCGCAGCTGGTACAACCGCGCCGGCGTGGAGCATGTGATGGGCTTTTGCAGCGCCGACGAATATGAGGAGTTCTTCCGCTCCGTGCCGGAGTTCGAGCGCATGCTGGTTCGCTCGGGCATCAAGCTATTGAAATATTGGTTCTCGATCACCGACGAGGAACAGCACCTGCGTTTTCTCGGCCGCATCCATGATCCGTTGAAGCAATGGAAATTGAGTCCGATGGATCTGGAGTCGCGCCGCCGCTGGGAGGCGTATACCAAGGCGAAGGAGGTCATGCTCGAGCGGTCGCACATTCCCGAGGCTCGGTGGTGGATAGTGCATGCTGACGACAAGAAGCGCGCGCGCCTGAATTTTATCGATCATCTGCTGAGGCAGTTTCCGTACCACGAGACGGTTCGCCCGCCGGTCGTGTTGCCGAAGCGGGAGCATCATGAGCATTACTCGCGCCAGGCGGTGCCGGCGGACATGATGGTGCCGGAGGTATATTAGACGGCGGCGGCAAACTCGGATGCTCTCGGGAAACCCTCGCCGGTCGCGAGCGCCTGACGGCGCCGTTCACCTAGTAAGGAGGCGATTTTACAGCCCTGTGCGCGCGGGCAGCGTTCGCCCACCAGGCCAGGTCGTCGGCGAAGGTTGGAAATTGGTGTTCCAGGGATTTGCCGGCGGGACCCATCGGGCGGCCCTGCTCGTCCAGGGTGTCGGTCACCGGACCGACGGACAAGGCGCTCGAAATCACGATCATGCCCATCTCGGACAAGGTTCCGTGCCATGCCGTCGCAGAGCGTGCCCCCGATAGTCTTCCGGCCGAGTAGGATGCGACGGCGGCAGGTCTCCAGAACCATTCTTCCAGAAAATGGTCGGTCAAATTCTTGAGGCCCGGTTGGACGCCCCAGTTGTATTCGCCGACCACGAACACGAAGCCGTCGGCGGCGCGTATTTTGGCGGCAAGAGACTCCATCGCGGCCGGCGCGGTACCTTTAGGATACTCTTTGTACATGCGGTCGAGCATGGGAAGCCCGACCGCCTTGGCGTCGATCAGCTCGGCGTCATCGCCGCGCTGTATGAAACCATTCAGGAGGTAGTCGGCCAAACGGATCCCGCGCCTATCCGATCGATAGGATCCGTAGAGGACCAGAATCTTGAGCGGCATAATTACCTTCTCAGGTCGATGCACAGGCATCTGTTATTCTAAGCTGCGCTCTCGGAATTTCTATGAACACGATGGTTTTATTGTCCGATCGGCTTGTGCGCTCGAGTGCGTCATTCGGAAGGCGTGTGCGTCGAGCGATGCTGGCGGCGGTCCTGCTCGCCGGCGTCTCCACCGGCACCGGCAGTTGCGCCGAGCCGGCGGGCTACGCTGCCCTCGTCCGGCGCGTCGGGCCGAGCGTAGTCACGATCGTCGTCGAGTTGAAGCGGGTCAGCCTGGCAAATCAGGCTGCGGAACTCGCGCAGCGCCGGGCACAGGCGACCGCCGACCCTAACGAAGTCAATGCGGTCATTCGGCGGCTGCTGTCCGCGCAGTCGGACGACCCCGAGGGCGATCAGGGGGCTACCGTCTCTCTCGGCTCCGGTTTCGTGATTCGAGAAGACGGACTCATCGTCACGAATCGGCACGTCATCGCCGGTGCCCGCACGGTGCGGGCACGCCTATCGGACGGACGTGAGGTACCCGCGCGCATCGTCGGGTCCGACGCGGTCACGGATATCGCCTTGCTCAAGATCGACGCCGGTCATTTGCCCGTGCTTCGGCTGGGGTCTTCCCAGTCGGTGGCCGTCGGCGATGCCGTGATAGCGATCGGCAATCCCTACGGCCTGGGGCAATCCGTGAGCGCCGGCATCATCTCCGCACGGGGGCGAATGCTGGAGGACGACCCCTACATCGACTTCCTGCAGACCGATGCGGCCATCAATCGGGGCAATTCCGGAGGGCCGCTCGTGACGGTGGGTGGGACGGTCGTCGGCGTGACTTCCGCCATCTTCTCCCCCAGCGGAGGATCGGTAGGGCTCGGCTTCGCCATACCGGCTGAAACCGTCACAGCGGTCGTGCGCGAGCTCGAAGCTCATGGCCGGGTAGCTCGGGGGTACTTCGGCATATCCGCGCAGACGGTCACCCCCGAGTTGGCGGCCGCTCTGCGCATGAAGCGCGCCACCGGTAAAAGCGCCGCCGGCGCCTTGATCACCTCGGTGGATGCGCAAGGACCGGCCGCGGGCACGCTGATCATCGGCGACGTGTTACTGAAGGTCGGATCCTCATCCGTGACGTACCATGATTTGAGCAAGATCACGAGGCGCCTCGCCCCGGGCGCGCTCGTCACTCTGGTGATCCTGCGAGCGGGAGAACAGCAATCGGTTGCGATGAGAATCGGCACGCTGCCCGAGCCGGTTGCCGACCCGGCGATGACCGGCGGCAGCGATACGTGGGTGCCGGCACTGCGGCTCGGCGTCGCCGACACGACGAACGAGATTCGCCGGGCGCTCAAGGCCCGAGATGAGCCGACGGGCCTGATCGTGACACAATTGCGTCCGGCCGGCCCCGGGGACTTGGCGGGGCTCAAGGTCGGCGACCTCATCACTCATTGGGGCGCGAAACAGCTGCTGCGCGCGGACGATCTATCGGCCGTCTCCACGCCGACGACCAAGGAGCCCGTACTGCTGCGAGTTGTGCGCGAGGGCTCCGCGGTCTTCGTCGCGGTCACGGGCGAGGAGGGGTCCTGAGGGCGGGAGACGCCGCAGGAGACGGCCGGTGAACGCACGGATCGCATGAAAATTCTCATCGTGCTCTCATCGTGCGGTCGGATTCCCGGCACCGATCGACGTACGGGTACCTGGCTCGAGGAGCTCGCGGCGCCTTACTACGTATTTCGAGACGCCGGTGTCCGGGTGGATCTCGCATCGGTCGCCGGCGGAAGAGCGCCTCTCGACCCCACCAGCCTGGAGCTCGAATTCCAGACTGACGCGACGCGGCGTTTCGCCGCGGATCCCGATGCGCAACGAGCGCTCGCCGGGACACCGAAGCTGTCCGCGATTTTGCCCGAGCGATATCAGGCCGTGTTCTATAGCGGCGGATTGGGCCCGGTGTTCGATCTGAGCGAGGACCCTGTCTCGATCGCCCTCATCGAGACGATGCATCGGTCCGGCAAACCGATTGCGGCCGTGTGCCATGGCTCGGCGGTGTTCCGTAAGGCCCGCGATCCAAGGGGCATGCCGCTGGTGATGGGGCGGGCGGTGACGGGCTTCTCGAACAGCGAAGAGATCGCCGCCAATGGGGCCGGTGTGACTCCGTTCTTGATCGAGGATGAGCTGCGGCGGTTGGGCGGTCTATACAGTTGCGCCGCCGACGGAGAGCCGCACATCGTCGCGGACGGCAACCTGATCACGGGCCAGAATCCGGCGTCCTCCGAAGAGGCCGCCCGCAGGGTTCTCGACATGATTCCACCGGGCCGTTGCCCTCTGTAAGGTATCCGCGGAAATATCTGTAGGAATTCAGCAGCATCGAATATCGCTGCTATGAATCTGCAAAACTTTGCGGTAATCAATGGGTCAAAGTTGAACCTATGGAGTTTCCAGAGAGACCTGTGCACGCAGCTACCCAAACCGCACACGCAGCTACTCAGACCGCAAGCGCGGTTACCCGGACCGCAGTCGTCATCGCGACCAAGGGTCGGCGCCAGGCTCTCAACCGTCTGCTGCAGGTGCTCGAGCAGCAGACCCTGCCTCCGTCGCTGGTCGTGATCTCGGCCACCGAGGATGCAGACGTAGGCGGTAAGCTCCATACCTGGCTGAACGTGGAGGTCATTCTCGGCTCGGCCGGCACTTGCATTCAGCGCAACCGGGCGCTGGATAGTCTGCAAAAGCGCAGCGACGTGGTTTTTTTCTTCGACGACGACTTCGTTCCCTCGCCCCACTGGATCGAGCGGACCGTTCGTATATTTCGCGCCGAGGCCGGCGTTGCGGGAGTCTCCGGACGCGTCGTTCGAGACGGCGCCATGTCGGATGCCGTGTCGTGGGAGGAGGCGGATCGCCTGATCGGCGAGGCGGACACCGACACGTCGGACTCGGACGACAGCTTGTCGGAGGCGTCTGACCTCTATGGGTGCAATATGGCTTTTCGGATGTCCGCCATCGGCGCCGAGGTGAGATTCGATGAGCGCCTGGCTCTATATGGTTGGCTCGAAGACAAGGATTTCTCGCGGACCGCCGGAAAATCGGGCCGCCTGGTCCAATGCGGCGACCTGATCGGCGTTCACCTAGGACTCAAGCAGGGCCGGGTATCGGGTACGAAATTCGGCTATTCGCAGATCGTCAATCCCTGGTATCTCCGTCGGAAGGGGACGCTCTCGGCGAAGGAGGCGTGGTCGAACACGTTGAAGGCGCTGGCGGTCAACGGCATCAAGACCATTCGTCCCGAGTCCTTCATCGATCGCCGCGGACGTTTCAAGGGAAACGTCGTGGCGGTACGGCATCTCTTGGCGGGGATCTGCAGTCCCGAGAAGGCGGCCGAGCTCTGAGTCGTTGAGGCGAGGCAGCGCTGACCTCGCACGGCGGATTCAGCCCTCGATGAGAGTCAGGGACATTTCCGTGATGAAATCTTCGTCCGGCAAGACCACGAATATGCCGGGCTTCGCGGTGAAGTCCCCATCGAATCCTTCCGGGTCGGCCACGCCGTGCCAGGGCTCGATGCACACGAACGGGGCTCCGGGCTTCGTCCAGATACCGAGGTACCGAGCGTCGGGGTAGCTCAATCGCAGCCGCGGACCGCCGTCGGCGCCGTAGGTCACGCTGCGGCTTCGAATCTGATCGAAGATCATCACATCGTCCCGGAACAGCGAATCGTCGAGTACCAGGCGCCGATTCGAGATCGGCGTGGCGTGCGGCACCGGCGTCAACAATCCTTCAGCGTCGAGACGCCGCATCGGCGCCGGCTCGTCGAGGTCGAACTCGATGGCATGGCGCGCGCTCTCTCGCCCGAAGGGCAGCGGCCAGCGAAGACCCGGATGGTAGCCGAAGCTCGCGGGCATGGGCCGATCGCCGGTGTTGCGAATGCGTGTTCTCAGGACGAGGGTGGTGGCGTCGAGCTCGAATCGGACCTGTAAGGCGAAGCGGAACGGGTACATCCGAAGACTTTCCTGATCCGCCGTGAGCTCGAGCTCGGCCGTGGCGCGCGTCGAGCGGACAACCTCGAAACGTCTGTCGCGGGCGAAACCGTGCCGCGGCAAGCGATAGGTATTCGAACCCAGGCGATAGCTCCCGCCCGCGAGCGCTCCGACGATCGGGAACAGCAGTGGTGCGCGCCCCTTCCAGATCGCCGGATCGCCGTCCCACAGCAGATCCCGCCCCTTGCCGTCACGCAACCGGGAAAGCTGGGCGCCCAGGGGATCGACCGCTGCGGCGAGGCCGTCCGACTCGAGCGCTATCCACTCCGCCCCTGCGCTCATCGGCCGAGCGCCAGGAACGGCGCATCCTCGCGGACTTCGATCACCGTCGGTCGATCCGCGCGCGCGGCCCGCTGCAGCAGCTCGCGCAACTGCCCGAAGCTCGTCGCCCGCTCGGCACCGCAACCGAAATCCTTGGCGATCGCGAGGAGATCGGGCGTGTAGATATCGACACCGATGGTCGGGATGCCGCGCTCTTGCATGTAACGTTTGATCTCGCCATAACCCTCGTTGTTCCATAGAAGGACGATGATGGGCGCGCGTGCTTCGATTGCGGAAGCCAGCTCCGGCAGAGTGAATTGCAGGCCGCCGTCTCCGATCAGCGCCACCACCGGGCGGCCGGGTGCGGCCAGCTTCGCGCCCACCGCCGCCGGCAGTCCGTAGCCCAGGGTTCCGTAGCCGGTCGCCGAGTTGAACCAGGAGCGCGGCGTGCTGGGTTCGAACAGATGGTTGCCGGAGTACACCGGCTGCGTCGAGTCGCCGACGACGATCAGGTCGGGCAGGGCGTCCTGAAGCGCCTCCAGGGTGCGCCGCTGAGCCTGCCAGGCGGCCGGCCACGCCGCGTCGAGGAGCGCACGCACTTCGGCGGTGAGTTTCGCGCCCGGGCTGTCGGGCGAAGCGTTCTCGCGCCCATCGATCCGCATGAGAAGCGATTCGATTGCCAGTTTCGAATCGCTGACGATGGCCACGTCCGCCGGGAAATTACTGTTGACTTGTTCCGGGTCGATATCGATCCGGACGAGAGGGCACTTGATCCGTAAGTTGCCGTCGAAGACCAGATCGTAATCGGTCTCGCCCATTTCGGTGCCGATGGCAAGGACGGCGTCGGAGGCGAGCAGGAGCTCTCGCACCGGACGGAGCGATGCATTCGATCCCAGCGACAGCGGGTGGCCCTTGGGCAAGATGCCCTTGGCGTTGATGGTGCAGGCCGTCGGGGCGTCGAGCGCTTCGACCAGCTGCCGAGCTTCGACGGCGGCGCGGTTCGCGCCGCCGCCCAGCAATACCACGGGCCGCCGGGCCGCCTGCAACACCTCGACGGCGCGGGAGACTGCGTCGGGGGAGGGCGCCGGCCGGCTGGGAATTGCGCCGAGTTTTCGATCGACGTGATCGGCCGGCGCCGTGATGACATCGATGGGAATCTCGATATGGACCGGCCGCGGGCGGGCGCTGCCGAAGATCGCGAAGGCGCGCGTCAATACCGCCGGGAGCTCGTCCGGGCGCATCAATGTGTGACTGAACGCGGTCACGTTGGAGGTGAGGCTGCGCTGCGAGGGAAGTTCGTGCAGCCGTCCTCCTCCCATGCCCAATTGGTCCACGCGGTTGACGCTCGAGATCACCAGCATCGGCACGGAATCGCCGTAGGCCTGGCCCATCGCCGTCAGAATGTTGGTCATCCCGGGCCCTGTGATGATGAAGCACACGCCGGGCTTGCCGGACACGCGCGCGTACCCGTCCGCCATGAATCCCGCGCCCTGTTCGTGCCGTGGGGTGATGTGCCGGATGCGCGTCGCGGGAAGTCCCCGGTAGAGCTCCACGGTATGCACCCCCGGAATGCCGAATACGGTATCGACGCCGAAATCTTCCAGGAGCTTCACGAGAAGCTCGCCGCATGTCAGCATGGAGGTTTCCCCTGAGGAGTCAGCCGGCAAACACCGCATTCTATCGTTGCGGGGACGGGTTGGCGATGCGAGCGACGACGGCGCGCTCGCGGAACAGCCGAGTAACCGATAGAATCCGCCTGCCTTCGGCCACCCCCGGGCCGAGCGACAGTGTGGAGAGAGCGTCGTAGCGGAAAGTTCGTCGAAAGAGGCCTCAGCCGCGGCAGCGTCCTCCCTCGCCGCGATGCTGCCGACCCGCGCCCTTGCCGCGACTTGGCCGCTTCTCCTCGGCATGGGTGTGCTCATGCTGGGGACGGGTCTGCAGAGCACGCTGCTCGGCGTGCGCGCGACCCTCGAGGGATTCCCCACGGTTGTCACGGGCGCGATCATGTCGTGCTATTACCTCGGCTACCTGGCGGGCACGCGCATCGCTCCGCCGCTGCTGCGCCGTCTCGGCCATATCCGGGTGTTCGCGACGCTTGCCGCGGTGTCGTCGGCCGCGATCCTGGTTCAGGGATGCCTGGTCAATCCCTTGGTCTGGGGTGCCATGCGCATGGTGTCCGGCCTCTGCCTGGCGGGCATTTACGTGGTCGCGGAGAGCTGGCTCAACGATCGGGCGAGCCGGGAGAATCGCGGCCGATTGTTCGCCATCTACATGGTGGTCCTCTATGTAGGCCTTGGGGCGGCGCAATTTCTACTGGTGCTCTCCAATCCCGCCACCCAAACGCCGTTCATGACGGTGTCGGTGCTCATTTCCTTGGCGCTCGTGCCCATTGTGGTCTCCTCGCGCCAGGTCCCCGAGCACGCCGTGCCGCGCAAGGTGCGGCTTCGCGAGCTGTATCGAGATACACCTCTCGGCGTGGTGGCCGTCGCCGTGTCAGGCATGATTTCGGCGTTCATTTTCTCGATGGGGCCGGTCTACGCGAGGTTGAGCGGACTGGACACCGCGGGCGTCGCGAGATTCATGGCCGTGAGCATTCTTGCGACCGTCGTGACGCAATATCCCGTCGGGCGGCTGTCGGATCGCATGGACCGGCGCACGATGATCGCGGCAGTCTGCACGCTCGATGCGGTGGTTGCCGGCATCATCACCGCGATTCACGACCTGCCGCATGCCGTGTTCCTGGCCCTGGCGGCGGTCTTCAGCGGATTCGTGCTGACCATCTATTCGCTCGCCGTGTCGTACGTCAACGACAAGCTCGAGCCCGCGCAGATGGTCGCGGCGAGCAGCGCGCTGCTCCGACTGAATGGGACGTTGGCCGCGATCGGTCCGCTGCTTGCCGGCGGCCTGATGACCGCGTTCGGACCGCGCGCCTACTTCGCGGCGCTCGCAGCATTGACGGGCGGACTTGCAGTATACGATCTGTGGCGCAAGGCTCGCCGCAAACCCGTACCGCCCTCGCAGCGCGGGCCGTTCATCGGCACGCAGCCTCGGCCATGAGATCGATTAAACGAGAGAGAGTCGGCGCCATCCTGCGCGGCTCGACGTGAGGTGCCAATGCCCGTATCGAGGCGTGAATTTCTGATCGGATCAGGGGTCGTGGTCGCGGGCACCGCGGTATCCGCAGCCGGGATGGCTTCCGCGGTTCGCGGTGCGGGCAAGGCGTGGAAGCTTCCGCCGAAGCGGCCGTTCCGGGTGGTCGAAAACGAATGGGTAACGCTCAAGGACGGCACCCGGCTCGCAGCTCGAATCTGGATTCCCGACGGGGCGGAAACCTCGCCGGTGCCGGTGGTCTGGGAGTATCTGCCGTATCGAAAGCGCGACGCCGAGCGCGGGCGCGATACCGGTTGGGCCGAGATGTTCGTGCCCTACGGCTTCGCCTTCGTGCGGGTGGACATTCGCGGTTCGGGCGATTCCGACGGTGTATTGCTCGGGGAATATCTGCAGCAGGAACAGGACGATGCGCTCGAAGTCATCGACTGGCTGGCGCGCCGGCCCTGGTCGAACGGCGCGGTGGGAATGAGGGGAATCTCCTGGGGCGGCTTCAGCTCCTTGCAGGCCGCGGCGCTCGCGCCCCCGGCCCTCAAAGCCATCATTCCGCAGTGCGCGTCGGATAATCGCTACACGGACGATGCACATTACGTCGGCGGCGCGCTCACGCTCGACAACTACGATTGGGGCGCCGAATTCAAGACCGTCCTCGTTGGACCGCCCGATCCGGCGATCGTCGGCCCGCGCTGGCGGGAGATGTGGATGCAGCGGCTCGAAGCGACGCCGCCCATCCTGGCTCAGTGGCTGTCGCATCAGCGATACGACGCTTTCTGGCAGCACGGCTCGGTGGCGATGGACTATTCGCGCATCAAATGTCCGGTCTATGCGGTGGACGGACAGATCGATTCGTATCGAGATTTTCTGCCGCGCCTGCTGGCCAATCTCGAGGTGCCCCGCAAGGGACTCATGGGTCCGTGGGGACACAAATATCCGCAGCTGGCGGATGCGGGACCGGGCCTCGATTGGGTCACCGAGGAGGTGCGCTGGTGGACCCAATGGCTGCTCGGCGTCGATACCGGAATCATGGACGAACCGATGTTGCGGGTGTTCATGGAAGAGCGAACGGCTGCCGAAGTGTGGCCCCAAGATATTCCCGGCCGTTGGGTCACGGAGCCCTCCTGGCCCGCACCGCACGTGCGCCCGCGTACGTGGTTTCTCAACATCGATGGCCTATCGGAGAAACAGGGTCCGGAGGCTGTCCGGCCGATTCACTCGCAGGAGACCCTGGGACTCACGAAACGGGAGTGGTTTCCCTGGAATTTGAACATCGACCTGCCTCCGGATCAAACACCGGATGACCGGCGCTCGTTGACGTTCGATTCAGTGCCGCTGAGCGAAGATCTGGAGATGCTGGGGAAACCGGTCGCCTCGATTCGGGTGGCCAGCACCGAACCCGTCGCCAAACTGGTCGTGCGCCTCAACGAAGTCACGCCGGACGGGGTGTCGTGGTCGGTGAGCTACGGCGTTCTCAATCTCACCCACCGCGACGGCCACGAGAAGCCGTCCGCGCTCGAGCCGGGGCGGCATTACGACGTTGACGTGCCTTGCTATTTCACGGCGCATCGCTTCAAGAAGGGCAATCGTATTCGGGTGGCGATCAGCGAATCGATCTGGCCGATGTTGTGGCCGTCGCCGAAGCCGGTGCGGCTTGACATTACCGCCGGCGCATCCCGCCTGTCACTGCCGGTGAGGCTGGACGACGGCGCGGCGCAGAGCATGCCGATCGCGCTCCTGCGCGACCGGGTTCGCCGATCGGTCGAGGCTGATCCGGCTGCCTTGAAGAATCAGAGCATCACCCAGACAGGTCCGGACGCCGATGGGCGCGTGCTGCTGCACAAGCGATTGCGCGAAGAGCCGGAAACCCTGGCGGACATCGGCACCCGGATGACGGGCGGGAGCGATTGGACCATGTCGATCAAGGAGGGCGATCCGAACAGCAGCGTGTGGCGGCTGGAGTGGTTCAGCGGCCTCGCACGCGCGGACTGGGATACCGAGCTTCGCTCGACGCTCGAACTCACCTCGACCCCGGAGCACTTCCGCATCAAGGAATCGATTCGCGCGACCGAGGGCGGGAAGGTCGCGTTCGAGCGCCGGTGGGATCACCTCATCAAGCGCGATCTCGTGTAGATAGCGGCTCAGGCGCCGTGCCGGCTCGGGGCTGCTTCCGGCGCAATCGGGGGTTTGGGTTCGGCGGCGGGGGTCCCGGTGCCGGGACTCGCCGCTGCCGCGCCGGCGCCTCCGGAGCCCGCGCCGGATGCACTCGTGCCGGTCGCCGCGTTCGGCCCCAGGAGATAGGCGTCGAGCACTTTGCGGGCGATCGGCGCTGCGGCCGATGCGCCGAATCCGCCGTTCTCCACCAGCACCGAGAGCGCGATCTTGGGGTCGTCGACGGGCGCGAAGGCGATGAACCAGGCATGCTCGCGCTTGCGCTCATCGGTGACCTTGGCTTTGGTGCTTTCCGTTTGCTTGACCGTGAATACCTGAGCGGTGCCGGTTTTACCCGCTACCTTTATCTTCTCTCCCACAAATTCCCGAGCGGCAGTTCCCATGGTTACGGCTCCGACCATGCCGTCGTACACCACGTCCCATTGCGCATCAGTGCCTAGGCCGACCGGCTTCAAGAATTCCGGCTTGCGCGGGACGACGGCGGTCGATCCCGGCTCGCGGAACGCCGAGACCATGCGGGGAACCGCGACGATCTTGCCGCGCTCGGCGATCTCGGCGGCAAAATGCGCCTGTTGAAGGGGAGTCACCGTGATCGGCCCCTGGCCGATGCCCATGCTGATGGTCTCGCCCGGAAACCATACCCGGTCTTCCGGCCGCTTGAACGCATGCTGCTTCCACTCGGGCGACGCGTAGAGCCCCGGTTTTTCGCCGGGAATATCGATGCCGGTGAGTGATCCGTAACCGAATGCCTTCATGAACGAGGCCATCCGGTCGATTCCCAATTGATGGGCGGCCTTGTAAAAATACACGTCGCAGGATCTCGCAATTGCTTGGCGCATATTGAGGGTGCCATGCTTTTCGTCGTCACGGTACTTGTTGCTGCTGCCGGGGAGCTGGTAGAAGCCGGGGCAGAATTCAGTCTGTTCCGGCGTCAATATCCCGTACGTCTGGGCGGCCAACGCATAAAGCGGCTTCACCGTGGATCCCGGCGGATAGGCGCCTCGTAACGCGCGGTTCAGCAGAGGCACGTCGATGTCGGTCGCGAGAGCGGTGTACTCCGGCACCGTCAGCCCGCGGACGAAATTGTTGGGATCGAACCCCGGCGTACTGGCGAGCGCGATGACGTCGCCGGTCTTGGGGTCCAAGGCGACGACCGCTCCGCGCTTGCCGGTCAGCGCCTCCTCGGCCACTTTCTGGACCCGCGCGTCCATGCCGAGCACCAGATCCTCGCCGGCGACCGGCGCCTTGGTGCGCAATTGCGGAGCATAGTCGCCCGCCCGCTCGACGGGCCGGCCCGCGGCATTCACGAGTATTTCGCGAAATCCGGGCTTGCCGTGAAGCTGGGCTTCGTAGGCCGCCTCGACGCCGAGTTTGCCGATGAGGCTGGTGCCCGCATATTCGGCGGTGTCGATCTTCTTCAGATCTTCTTCGTTGATGGCGCTCACATATCCGATGGCGTGAACGCCCATCTCCTTCAGCGGATAATGCCGGGCGAGGCGGGGGCGAATATCCACGCCGGAGAACTGGAATCGATGGATCGCGAACCGGGCCATCTGCTCCTCGTTCACCTGAAGCTTGATGGGCACGCTCTCGTAGACCTTGTGAGACATGACGGTGCGGCGGATGGCGGCCACCTCCTCCGGACGCAGCACGCCGATGTCCACCAGCTGGGCGAGGGTCGCGTCGAGCGCTTTGCCGTCTCCCACCTGCTCCCGGACCAATTCGATGTTGAAGGCCGGCTGGTTGTCGGCGAGTACCACGCCGTTGCGGTCGAGTATCAAGCCGCGGCTCGGCGGAATGGGCTCGATGCGGATCCGATTGCCCTGGGAGAGGTTGGCGTAGTACTCGTACTTGATGACCTGGAGATAGAACAGCCGCCCGGCGACGCACAAAAGCAACACCAGCGCGATGACGCTCGCCACGATGCCCCGCACCATGAAGAGTCGATTCTCGGCGTAGTAATTCTTGATCCGGGCTTGGCGGCGTGCCATGGGCCGGAAATTCTACAGCAACGAACGGGCCGCGATTGACAACTGTATCACGGCCGTTTCAAGGAAACGGGGGGCCGCTCATCGTGCCCCCGTGCGCCCCCGTGGGTCCGACGTGCGCCGACCCTACGCGGCCCGGTAACGGGGCCCGGGTTGCGAATTGCCGAACCGCTGAGCGATGGACTTGCGCGCCGCTTCGAACTGCGCCCAGTCATCGCCGTTCTGAAGACTGGGGATGGTCACGAGCTCGCCCTGATCGAGACCGGTCAATGCCGCATCCACCATGTCGTCGGCGGACATGACGATCGATGCCGGCAACTTCTGCCACGGCAGCCCGGCGTTCTCCCAGAGCTCGGTCGCGGTTGCGCCGGGGAGCACCGCCTGGATGCGAAGGCCCTTGTCCGCGAGCTCATGCTGCAACGAGTGGGTGAAGGCGATGACGAAGGCCTTCGTGGCGCCGTAGACGCCGTTCAGGGTCTCCGGGGAGATGCCGACGATGGACGCAATATTGATGATGGTTCCCCGGTGCCGCGAGACGAATGCGGGCGCCGCGGCGTAGGTGAGGCGGGTGAGAGCTACCGTGTTGAGCTCGATCATATTTTCCATTTGCTCGACGTCGGCGCTCAGAAGCGGGGCGACGGAGGCGACGCCGGCATTGTTCACCAGCATGGCGATATCGGGGTTGCTTTTCAGTTCCGCCTCGACCCTGGCGAGATCCGCCTTGTCGCCGAGGTCCGCGCGCAACGATCGCACGGTGCGTCCGGTGGCACGCCCGAGACGTTCGGACAAGGACTCGAGCCGAGCGGCGTTACGGGCAACCAGGATCAGATCGTAGCCGCGTTTGGCCAGGCGGTCCGCGTAAACGGCGCCGATGCCGGTCGAAGCACCGGTGATGAGCGCGGTTCCGTGATGCGGTGTATGAGTCATGTTCGTATCCTCATGGTGGGTGACAGGATGAAATGTGCGTTATCGTGTGAGCATCAGGCATGTCGTCGTGGCACTGGCACAGAGGCGGCCGTCCTTGTCGAACAGCCTTCCTTCGGCGAAAGCAGCGCGCTTGCCGAGTGACAGGACGCGGCCCTCCGCTCGAACCGGGCCGCTCTCGTCGGTCAACGCGCGGTGGTAGGCGACTTTGAGCTCCAGGGTGGTGTAGGTGTCGCCGGCTTTGAGGCGCGAATGCACCGCGCATCCCATCACCGTATCGAGCAAGGTGGCTGCGTAGCCTCCATGCACCGAACCGATGGGGTTGTAGACGGCGCGGGTCGGCGAGCCTTCAAACACCACGAAACCTTCCTCCGCCGATACGGGGTGAAGGTCGAGAGTCTTGACGATGCCTTCGTATCCGGTCTTGCCGGCGAAAATCGCGCGAAGCTGCTCCAGCCCCGACATCGCGGAGAAATCCGACAGAGAGCTCATCGAGAAGTCCCTGCCAATCCGTCGACGTCCCGAAGGCCGAGCCGCAACCGGATGCTGCTGCGCGCCGACTCGAGCAGCGCATCGGACAGCGCCGGGTCGGGGACCGCCCGTGCGATAGCCACGGCTCCGGCCATCGCAGGAAGGAGCGATTCGGCCATTGGTGCACCATCGGCAATCCCGGCCCCCTCGATCCAGGCGGTCAGGATCGACAGCAGCGACTTCACCCCGGCGGTGAAGGCCGCGCGAAACCTTCGTGACTGCCTGGGCAGGTCCGAATTGAGCGCGACGATCGGGCATCCGATGGCCGGATTGTCCCGGTGGGCCGCCGACACATACCAGTCGACGTAGCTCGCGAGCGCCTGTCGCGCCGGCATGCCGGCGGTCAGCTGCCGGACTCTTTGCCCGGAGTGCGCAAAGGCGTTCTCGAGCGCTTCGGCAAGCAGGGCGTCCTTGGACTTGAAGTGGGCGTAAAACCCGCCGTGCGTCAGGCCGGCCGATCGCATGAGCTCCGCCACACCGAGCTGATCGGGGCCCTTCTCGCGCAGCGCGCGCCCCGCCAAGCTGACCAGCTTGTCGTGAGTTTGCTGCTTATGTGTATCGGCGTAGCGCACGGCTGAATCTCCTCCCTTTGATTATATGATCAACATCATATAAAAAGTCAAGCCACGGTGCCCCGAGTGCTTGGGTGTAACATTTGTGCATGGAGCCGCAGATCGAAGCGCTACGGGAACAAGGGTACGTCGTCGTGCCTCGGCTGGTTCCACGAGGAGCGTTGAGCCGCCTCAACGACACCGCGCGGGCGCAATTGCGCGCCCGCGCGGATCCACTCGAGTTGGAGGCCGATCTACAGTATCCCGGGGCGCCCAGGTCCCGCGCGGATGCCGGAGGTACCACGGTACGCAGGCTTCTGGACGCATATGCTCGAGATGCTTTGTTCGCGGAGTGGGCCGCCGCGGCCGCCGTGCGCGAATGGATGGAATCGTATTTCGGGGAGCGAGTCCTGATGTCGCGCGCTCATCACAATTGCCTGATGACCAAGCACCCGGAGTACGGCAGCATGACCGGGTGGCACCGCGATATCCGCTATTGGTCGTTCGAGCGCGAGGATCTGGTATCGGTGTGGTTCGCGCTCGGGGAGGAGAACGCCGACAACGGCGCCCTCTGGCTGGCGCCGGGCTCTCACAAGATGACGTTCGGGGCAGATCGATTCGACCAGGCGAAATTCTTTCGAGCCGATCATGAGGATAACCGCGAGATCATCCGAACCGCCGTGTCGCCGCGCCTCACGGCGGGCGACGCGCTGTTCTTTCACTGCAATACGCTGCATTCGGCGGGCAAGAATCTCAGCGACGCGGTGAAATTCTCGCTGGTCTACAGCTACCACGGCCGGAGCAACAGCCCGCGGCCGGGAACGAGGTCGGCATCGAAACCGGAGGTCGACCTATGAAAACGCCGCTGCGCGAAGGTCTCGGCAGCGGCGTATCTCGAGGCCGATCGGCGATCAGCGAGCCCAGTGGCCCTCACGCATGCGCCAGCCGCCGCCCGCGCGCACCCAGGTATGCGGTACCCAGTGGTACCCCGGGCGGCCCGCACCCCAGTGGCCCCCCACCCAGACGTGCCGTCCGCCGACCCAGTTCCAGTAGCCGCCGAACCATACATAGCCGGGAGCCGGCGCAACGCCGACCACTTCGACTTGCGGCGCGGGTGGCGCGACCGTGACGACCGCGCCCCCATAATAGCCCGGCGCGGGCGCGACTACGCAGCCGCCGAGGAGTGCGCCGGATAGAACCGCGATCCCTGCGAGAGTCTTAATTCCGCTTAATGATTTCATGCATTCTCCGTTTCAAAGCAATGGTCCTACACCCATTAACGCACAGCCCGCGCATCGGATGACGTGACCGTCGGCACAGTGTGCGAGGCGAATCGCGCAAGCGCCATCGGCCGCCCGGGATCCGGGCGAGGGCCTATTTCGGCGGCGGCGCCATGATACAAAGCGTCCGAGCCGCCTCACGGGTCGAGGGGTTGCGGTAGATGTGCGGCGTCCTGGGGTCGAAGGTGATCGAATCGCCGGTGCGCAGCGTATGGGTCTCGTTCCGGACCGTGATTTCGAGTGTTCCGGCGAGCACCACGATGATCTCCTCGTCCGAATCCATGGTGTGAGGCTCGGCGCCCGACCGGCCTCCGGGCTTGAACTCCGCGTGAGCCACCATCAAGCGATGCGCGTTCCGCGCCGACAAGAGCGAGCAGCCGATTCCCTGTCCGCCATAGGGGATGCTCTGGCGCTCGTTTCGCCGCACGACCTGCGGGAGCGAACTCCTGAACAGGGAAGATACCGAGAGCGATAGGGCATCGCGCAGTTTGAGGAGCGTGGCAACCGAGGGTGCCGCGCGGTCCCGCTCGACCTCGCTCAGGAAACCCTTGGTGATTCCGGCGCGCCCGGCGACCTCCTGTAGAGTCAGATTGAGCCTGCGGCGCTGTTCCCTGAGCATGGCGCCGACGAGGGTCGTGGTTTCCTCGCGATCCGGGAGGCGGCGCCGAATGGCTCATCCGGCGGGCCGCCACCGCCTCCTTGGGTCGTGTGCGGGATCGCGCCCGAAGCGCCGCGGGAATCCTGGTGGGCTGTCTGCGATCCGTCGTGGGTCTGCTCAAGATGTTTCACCGCCGATTTTGAGAGTGGTGTCCGGTGATTCTATCCCGGTCGGAGCCGCTTTTCTTGACGGTAAACTAAGTTTGCTATATGTATACAAATGTTCGATACGGGTTCCGGTGTCGACCTGATGCTTGAGGGAGCACGACAATGAAAACGCTACTCGTGATTTCGGGTCTTGCCGCGATCCTGGCCGCCGTCTCGATGAGCGGCCGCGCGCTCGCTGCCGGCGGCAACGACTCTTCCGGAACCCTCGAGGAGATCGTGGTGACGGCGGAGAAGCGCAACTCCACCGTCCAGGAGACGCCGATCAGCATGACGGCGATCAGCGGCGACCAGTTGATGCGGCAAGGCACCCAGACCATCGAACAGCTGGTCGGCAACGTGCCGGGCGTGTCCATGCGCACCGCCGGCCCGGGCCAGACGGAATACGAGATCCGGGGCCTCGCCTCCTCGGGCGGATCGACCGCCACGGTGGGCTTCTACATCGACGATACGATTCTGTCGGCCTCCGGAGCGTCGCAAATGGGCCGCACCGTGATCGATCCGGATCTGTTCGACCTCAATCACGTCGAGGTGTTGCGCGGTCCTCAGGGCACGCTGTACGGCGCGGGTTCCATGGGCGGCACGATCAAGCTGGTCACCAATCAACCGGAGCTCGGCAAGCTCGACGGCGCCGCGCAGGTCAGCGCCTCGGAAACCGCCTCGGGCGGCGGCACCAACGGCGGCGGGAACCTCATGCTCAATCTGCCGATCGGCGACATCTCGGCGTTGCGCGTGGTGCTGACCGACAAGTACGTCAGCGGATGGATTCCGCGCAAGGTCGTCGAGGATTTCCCGTTTCCCAGCGGCTTCGGAACCTGCAACTCGGCCTACTACCACTGCGACCGCGGCGATCTCGCGGATGCCGATGTGACTCAGACGATCTCGGGCGCGAACGTCGAGCGATTCGCCGCCGCGCGCGCGAGCCTTCTGGTGCAGCCGACCGATGCGCTGAAGATCACCACCACCTTGATGTACCAGCGCCTGGACGCCGACGGCTACAACCAATATCAGGATCCTCCCGGCGCCGCCGGCGGCTACGCGATCTATCAGCCGTACGACATCCAGGAGCCGTATTACGATTCCTTCAAGCTGGCGAGCGTCGTGATCAAGTACGGCTGGGACTTCGCGGAGCTTACCTCGGCGACCTCCTATTGGAGGCGCGATTCGGTGCAGTCCCAGGATTCCACCGAGGGGGTGCAGAACGTATTCAACTTGACCCAGTTCGTCCCGAACCTGTTCATCGAGATGGATCCGACCACCCAGTTCAGCGAGGAGCTGCGCCTGACCTCGAGCGGCAGCGGTCCGTTCGAATGGGTGGGAGGCTTGTTCTTCACAGACCTGCATTCCGGGTATTCGACCATCAATCAAAATCCCGCCTTCGCGCAGGCGAGTTCGTGCTTCACTCCCTATCAGGGAAACCAATGCCCGGCCGGTGACACGTATAGCCCGACCAACGGCGGCCCATCGGCCAACCCGAACGGCATTCTCTACAACGTGAACAATCCGAATACCATCAAGCAGGAAGCCGTCTTCGGAGAAGCCTCCTACAAGATCGCCTCCGACTGGAAGCTCACGGCGGGTCTACGCTTCTTCAAGTTCGACGTGTCCAACACCGACGACGCGGTGGGTGCCGGAACCGCGAGTGGAAACGACACCGCGACGCTCGGCAGCGCGCACGGCAGCGGCACGGGCGTATTGCCCAAGTTGAATCTGTCGTACATGCCGACTTCGGATCTGACGATTTACGGCACCGTCGCGAAAGGGGCTCGGCCGGGCGGCGTCAACATTCCGATTCCGCTGTCGACCAGCTCTTATTACTACTGCGGTCCGGGGAGCGGCTCGTCGTACCTCACCGCGCAGCAGAGCTACTTCCATCCCGACAGCACCTGGAGCTTCGAGCTCGGCGAGAAGGCGCGTTTCGCGGACCGTCGCATCACGTTGAATGCGGACATTTATTACGTCAAGTGGATCGACATCCAACAGGAGTTCACGCTCACCTGCGGGTACTCCTTCTACACCAACGCCGGCGATGCCAAATCCTATGGCCCGGAGCTCGAGCTATCCGCCAAGCTGACCGACAATCTGACGGCCAACTTGTCCGGCGCCTATACGCAGGCTTTCATCAACGCTCCGGCGGCGATTCCGGGATTGACCATCGCTCCGGGTACGCGCATCAACAATGTGCCGCGTTATACCGGGAGCCTCGCCTTCGATTACCAGCGAGATCTCGCCGGCGGCTATCAGGGCATCGCGCGTCTCAGCGGCTCCTACGTGGGGCCGACCAACGATGTCGGTTACTACCGCGAAGTGCTGCCCAGTTATGGGCTGGTCGACGGCCGCTTGGGTCTTGCGAAGAACGCATGGTCTGCGTACCTGTTCGGCACCAACCTCGGGAACAAGCGCGCGGCGCTGACCATCGACAACACCATCTTTGCCTGGCAGCAGCCCGATTTGACGCGAGTGACCACCAATCAACCGCGGACCATCGGGCTCGAATACGAGACGAAATTCTGACACCAGGATCAATGTCGCCCCGCAGATGTAGGGTCAAGCCCGCGGCGCCGCCAACACCTGCACCCAGTAAAGACCGTGCTTCACAGCGCGGCCTTGGGCGTACGCGATGCCCATCTCGGCGAAGCGCGGGTCCATGATGTTCTCGCAATGACCGGGGCTGTCGAGCCAGCCCTGCACCGCTTCATCGGCCGATTTCACCCCGTAAGCGATGTTCTCGCCCACCAGCGTCTCGCGGTACCCAACCGCACGCACTCGGTCGGCCGGCGAGCGGCCGGCGAGGTCCTGGTGTTCGAAGTAATCATGTTCGGCCATGTCGTTCGCGTGCCCGAGCGCGACTCCGTCCAGCGTGCCGGACAGCCTCACGGGGGCGGCAGGCGCAAACCAGTGCGTCCCACACCGGGCCCCGCGGGCGCGCGCCTCGTTGACCAGATCGAGCGCCCGCGCGGCGAGCACGGGCGCCTCGGTGCGAGCGGGCACGACGTAGGGCGTGGCCAGCACGATCCACGTATTTCCTCCCCGCCGATAGACGCCGACGTCGCGCATGCTGCGGTTGGCGACCGTGGCACAATCCGATCGCCTGAGCGTCTCGACCGCCGAAGAAGGGGGGCCGTTGAGGCGTATACCGGCCGCGGCCTCGGTCCGATATCCGCTGTTCTCCGTCGCGGCTGCGAGCGTTCGGCCGGATGCCCATTGTGCGGCTGCCCGGTCCAACAAGCCGTTGCGATTGAGCGGCCGTGCCGCCGGAACGAGTCCGCCGCAGCCTCCTACGCGAAGCAGTTGTACGGCGGCCAGAGCTTCGTCGCCGGGGCTCGCGCCGGCCGGCTTGGCATCGGCCGACATCGCGGCCGACATCAGGCCGGCCGCAGTGATGTAAATAGCGAGCAACAAGCCGGCGGCAAAGCGCTTCATCGCCAGAGTTCTCCCAAGCCAGATTCCCGTATCGCCAGTGCGATTATCCGAAGCAACGTGCAATGTGCGTCTCGGATGACCGCCCGAGGCGGTAGCGCGTCACAGAATCTCGGTTCGCGGCATCGTTCCGGGGCCGCGCGGCGGGGATTTCACGTGCTGCGACACGTGAGACAGCCGCTTTACGTCAGCCTCTCGATCAGATCGCATGCCCGGGCGAGGGCTGCATTCGAATCGACGCGCGCCGCCGCCTCTCGGCATCGGCGAACCATGCCGCGATCGCCCAGCAGGGCGCGAATCTCGGCGGCGGCTCGCACCGCGCGATACCGGGTGCGCGGAAGCGATCGCCCCAGGCCTAGCTTGGCGATGCGCCAGCCGTTGTCGAACTGATCGTGGGCGCTCGGCACCACCAGGTGAGGAATGCCGCTCTTGACCGCCTGTGCGAGCGTGCCGATGCCGCCGTGATACACGAGGAGCGCCGCGCGCGGCAGCACTTCGCTGAAGGGCAGATAGCCGAATCCTTCGATCCCCGGCGGCAGCGAGGCGGGCAACTGATCGGGGAAATTCGTGATCAGCATGGCGCGAAGGCCGAGGCCGTGGACGGCGGCGATCGACTCGGTGAAATAGTCCTGCATGGTGGCGGCAGCCGATCCCGGAGTCACGATCACAGGCGGCTCGCCGGCGTCGAGGAACTCCTGCGCCGCGTCGGGAAGGGGAGCTCGCGCCGACGGCGCATCGCTTGCGCCATCCCACAGGGGAAACCCCACGAGGTGCACGTTCGGCGGCCAGTCCGGTTGCGGCGGCGCGAACCAATCCGGGAAGAATCCGATCACGCACTGCGGCGAGTGGAGCCAGCCTGAAAGCACCCGCGCGACGGGCGGCAGGGCCAGCGTCGACCGAAAATCATTCAGCGGGCGCTGCAGCAGCCGGTCGATCGCCGCCCAGTCGATGAAGCGAAACAGGGCGCGCTTGAACCACATCGGCTGTGAGGACGAGATGCGCATCTTCCCGAACATGCCGTGATCGACGAGGCTGCGAATCACCGTGGGTTGAAGATGGACGGTCGCGGTAGGCAGGCCCAATTTTTCCTGAGCAATACGGGCCCCGAAGGCAATGCTCGAGGCGGCGACGACGGTGCCGGCATCCGCGTGTTTCTCGATGATGCGAAAGATCTCGGAAATCGAAGGAATGATCACGCGCTTCGCGACCACCGTGAATCCCTTGTTCGGGTGCCACAGATCCGGATCGGCGATGGCGCTCTGCACGTCCGCGACGGTCCCGACCGGCAGAAACCCCAATCCCTGCGCTTCGATGCTCTCCTGAAAGAACGGACTGGTGATGAGGGTCGCGCGGTGTCCACGCGCGCGTAGCGCGCGGCCCAGCGCAATGAAGGGGTGCACGTCCCCGGCGCTGCCGAGAGTGGGCAGCAGGACGTTCAAGCGGCGCGCCGGGCTCACGCGATGCTGGATGAGTTCGAGTCAGCCCGCGCCGCGAGCGCCGGAGTCCTCCAGCCGCTGCGTATGCCCCAGAAGAAAAAACACAGCGCCACGAGCACCACGCATAACTGGTCCCAGCCGTAAGCGATGTACCCGCGCCCCTCGAACTCCTTGCTGCCCGCCCAGGAGAGCGCGACGATCGCGGCGAGGTAGGCGATCAGCCACCAGGCACCCTTGAGATGTCTGCCGAAATCGTGCCACTTCCCTCGAGCTTGAGAGTAAAGGTAGATCGGCATGGGCAGGATGAGGAGCAGCATGATCTCGCCGGTGTGCGGCCAGCGCGCCCAGTACAGCATGAGCGTCGCGAGGACGAACGCCAGAGGCGCGAGGAACGAAAGCCCGGGCATGCGCAGCGGGCGATGCAAGTCGGGCGCGGTGCGCCGCAAGACGGCGACGCTCACCGGCACCACGAGATAGGTGATGATGGTGGCGACCGAGATGACTTCCGCGAGCTTCCCCCAGCCGCGGAAGAAGAACAGGAACAGGAACGCAACCAGCAAGTTGAACCACATCGCGGGCCGCGGAATGCCGAAGCGGTGGTGCACGCGGCCGAAGATCCGCGGCAGCGAGCCGCTGCGCTCCATGGCATAGATCATCCGGGCCGTCGTTGCGGTGTAGGTGGTCCCGGTTCCGCTCGGGCTGACGAACGCATCGGCATACAGGAGCAGCGCCAGCCAGTTGAGATTCAAGGCAAGCGCGAGCTGCGCGAAGGGGGAACTGTACTCGAGCGCCGACCAGCCCTCATGCAGGCGATCCGGGGCGACCGCACCGAGGAATGCGATCTGCAGCAAGAGGTACACCACCGTGCTGATCGCCAGCGATCCGAAGATCGCGAGGGGGATGCTGCGGCCCGGATTTCGCGCCTCTCCGGCCAGGTTTACCGGGCTCTGGAATCCGTTGTAGCTGAACACGATGCCTGATGTCGCCACCGCGGTCAGAATGGAGGCGAGATTGCCGGCGTACGCGCCGCCGTGCAGGCCCACATGGAAGTTCCCGGCATGGAAACCGGTGCACATCATGGCGATGGCGGTGGCGGCGGGAACGATGAGCTTGAAGAACGTGATGGCGCTGTTGGTGCCGGCAAAGACTTTCACGCTCCAGAAATTGACCAGGAAATACAGGACCACCAGCACCGCGCAGATCCATAATCCCGGCACCGTCAATTCGCCATGGCCATGGGCCGCGTGCATGTACAGTCCCTGCGCCCAGCTCCACGGCCAGGAACTCATGTATTGCACCGACGCTTCGGCCTCCACCGGGATGACCGACGCGATGGCGATCCAGGCGGCCCACCCGGCGACGAATCCGACCAGGGATCCGTGCGAGTAATATCCGTAGCGCACCGCGCCTCCGGATTCCGGGAACATGGCACCGAGCTCCGCATAGGTGACCGCCACGAAGGTGATGATCGCTGCACCGATGATCCACGCCCAGAAGGCGCCGGGACCCGCCAGTTGAGCGGCCCGCCATGCGCCGAACAGCCAGCCCGAGCCGATGATCGATCCCAAACCGGTGAACATCAGCGCGACCGCACCGACCTCGCGCCGAATGGCTTTTTCGTTGGACATCCTTGCGGCGCTGTTCAGCAGGCCGGCCGATGGGCGGGGGCGAACAGGCACGGGCGCAATATCCGCGCTTCGAGCAGCCGCTGCGCGGTCACCCGATTGGTCCGTGCCATCAATCCGGACGAGAGCGGGCGGGACTGCTCGCCTATGCGGTCTCTAAGTTTTTCAAATTCCGGCCATCCCTGGGGCTCTTCTCCCTGCAGCGTATACAGCTGGCGCCAGTCGCGGCCGAAGCCGAGGAGCAGTGCGTGATATCGGGCGAGACGCGCGCGATGATCGGGGTCATCGACCTCGACCACGAGCTCGGAGCGCATGTCCATGATCAGCAAATCCAGCTCCGCGGGCGGCATGACCGGACGCGGCAGTGCGCGCTCGGTCAGGGGAGTTGCCTGTTGCGCAGGATCGTACGCATGGAACCGGACATCGACCCCCGGCTTGTCGCTTTGGGCCGCGAGCTCCCAAAATGCCGCGCTTCCAGAAGTATCGCCGACCAGGTGAATGCGCTCGGAATCGGTTGGATTTTCGACCTGGTGCAGGCGCCAATTGTCGAACAGCCAAGCCTCGCCGGCCGCCATATGCACCCGCTCGCGATCGCAGGTGAATTGAACCTCCGGGCGGGTCAGGATCGGCACGTGCATGCGCACGCGATGGAACCAGTGATGATGGACGTCGGCATGCACCGGTACCTCGGCGCCGGGCGCGAGACGCAGAAGCCGCGAGCGGCTCCAGACGACCCTGAAACTCGCCAGCACCTGACGCACGTAGGGCAAGCGCTCCAGATGAGGGGTCATGCGCATCACGCCGTTCATTTCTTCGTTGTCTCCGCCCTCTACGCTGATCAGCCGTACTGCGTCATTCCCCGCATCGCCGTTTGGGTGGCGTGACCAAGCGCTCGGCGGCAAGGAGGCCACCTCTGCGCGCAGCCGCTCCACATCGAAGCGCACCGGCAGTCTATAGAAACGCTGCGGGAGACGCATCAGCGGCCTCTAGTCGAGATCCTGAGCCAACGCCTCGCACACGGAGCGCGGCAGCGGTGACTGCATGTGGCGGTAATGGTCGTGATCGACGCCGACGCTCAGCGTCGCGCCGCTCTTCATGCCCTCGACCATCGAGGGTGTCAGCTCGAACCGCAGGAAGTGGACGGCCGAGGTCTTGTCCTCATTCTCCCGATCGAGATCCTCGTCGGCGATCGCAAACACACGTTCCATCTCGCTCACCCTGACCCAGCAGCGGTCCTCGACGCCGATCAGGCTCTCGAGCGCCACCCGCCTCTGCTCCGGATCAGTGAACTCGAGCAGCAGCGTCGCCTTCCAATTGCTGCCGCTCGGGATCAGCGGATTATAGGCATCGAGCTCCTCCTGGATCCCCGCGCTCTCGAAGATCCGCTCGGCCCGCAGCATCTCCAGGACCTGATAGCGGATCGTGGTCCGATCCTCGAAGCACCATGTCATGTTGGGGCCGACCTGGACGTTGCGCCGCTGCTTGTGGGCGATGACCTCGTCGCGCAGGCGCGGACGATCGATCGAGTATTGCTCGAGGCTCATCAAATCGGTGCGGGATAGCTTTTCCATGGGTGTCAGAGTCCGTAGGCCATTTTGAGGAGCGTCAGGGGATGCGTCGGCGGCCGCCCGTCGGGCAGACCGCTCTCGATCTGATGGCCCGCCATCGGGCAATCGCTGGCGTAGAAATCGACGCCGGCCGATTCGACCCGCTGGATGACGGGCCTGCCGATCTTCATCGACGTTTCCCGAAACTCGCGCTTCACGCCATAGGTGCCGTCGTGACCGGAGCATCGCTCGATCGGCTGCACGGTGGTCTCCGGTATCAGCTGCAGGATGTCTCGCGTCTTGAGCCCGATATTCTGGACGCGCAGGTGACAGGCGACGTGGTAGGCGATCTTTCCCAGCGGACGCTTGAAGTCGGTGCGCAGGAGTCCCGCCTTGTGCCGCTGGGCCAGGTATTCGAACGGGTCGAACATGTGTTGCTTGATCCTGGCGATATCCGGATCGTCCGGAAACATGAGAGGAAGCTCTTGCTTGAACATCAGCACGCAGGACGGAATCGGCGCCACGATGTCGTAGCCGCGTTCGATCATGGCAATCAGCGGCGGCACGTTCCTGGCCTTGAGATCCGCGACCGCCTGCAGGTCGCCGAGCTCGAATTTCGGCATCCCGCAGCAGTTTTCGCGTTCGGCCAAGGCGATTTCGATGCCGTTGTGCTGGAAGATGGCTGCGAGATCCAAGCCGATGGCCGGCTCGTTGCGGTTGATGTAACAGGTGGCAAAGAGCGCCACCTTGCCGCGCGTAGGGCCGGCGCTCTGAGGCGCCGCAGCCGGGGGGCGGACCTGCTCGAGGCGGCTGCGCAGCGTCTTGGAGTGAAATTTCGGTATCGGAGCGTCCGGATGCACCCCCAGGACGGCATCGAGCACCTTGCGTCCGAGCGAGCTTGCGTTGACGGCGTTGACGATCTCGCTGACCACCGGGATGCCGGCAATCCTGCCGACGGTGTCCGTCGAGCTCAGGATCTTGTCGCGCAGGCGCGCGCCGCCGGCTCGATTCTTGACCGCCTTGGCGCGGAGCATCAAATGCGGGAAGTCGACATTCCAGGGATGCGGCGGCACGTACGGACACTTGGTCATGTAGCACATGTCGCAGAGATAACAGTGGTCGACCACCTTGGCGAAGTCCTTCCTGTCGACGGCCTCGAGCTCTCCGGTCTTGGACTCGTCGATGAGGTCGAACAGCGTCGGAAAGGAGTTGCAGAGATTGAAGCAGCGCCGGCAGCCGTGGCAGATGTCGAAGACCCGCTCGAGCTCTTTCTCGAGGGCGGCCGGTTCGTAGAATTCAGGGTCCTTCCAACCGAGGGCGTGGCGCGTGGGCGCTTCGAGACTGCCCTCGCGGCCTTGCGGAATCGGTCCGTCGGACACAGCGAGTCTCCCAGATCTGAAGGTGAGTGGGCTCCTGAACGGAGCCCGCTCGGGTTGGCCCGCGGAGATTATACGGAGTTAAAGGCTGTCCAACGCCTTTTGAAAGCGGTTGGCATGGGAGCGCTCGGCCTTGGCCAGCGTCTCGAACCAGTCCGCGATTTCGCTGAAACCTTCCTCCCGGGCGCTCTTGGCCATGCCGGGATACATGTCGGTGTACTCGTGCGTTTCGCCGGCGATCGCCGCCTTCAAATTCAGCGATGTCGCGCCGATGGGCAAACCCGTGGCCGGATCGCCGCTCGCCTCGAGATACTCGAGATGGCCGTGGGCATGGCCCGTCTCACCTTCGGCAGTCGAGCGAAACACCGCCGACACATCGTTGAAGCCTTCGACGTCCGCCTTGGCCGCGAAGTACAGATAGCGACGATTCGCCTGCGATTCGCCGGCGAAAGCGTCCTTCAGATTCTTTTCCGTCTTACTGCCTTTGAGATTCACGACTCACTCTCCTTCCAATTGATGGATTCGGAAACCAAATCCGGATGAAATCGTCGCGACGGTAGTCCCGGGGGCTCCGCGAAGTCAAATTGGTACTCTCTATCGTCGAGATGCATGCCGTCTATCGCGCGGTGCGTCGAGGCGTGGAGCGGGGCGCCGGGTCGCCACATCGAGGGAGCCCAAGGGGAGTGATGGGTAGTTCGCCCGGGAGCAGGACGACTGTGGGGATCGCGTCACCTCCCGCCGGAGCTCCATCTCGATGCGGCAGTCCAAGAATGCCCTCGAGAACGCGACTTTCTTAATCAGCCAAAGACGGTGTCCCGTGTCGTCTTCCGCTGACGCGCGCCGCCGTTCTGCTGCTTGTTGCAAAATAACAACAGATGAAGCCGAGAGCCGCCGACTGGAGGCAACGCAAAACATCTTGCCGCGCGCGAGACTCGAGCGGATTCGCTATTCAAATCAGTCCGTTACGCCAACGCCGCTCCGTGCCCGGATGAGCGCGGTAGGCGGGACTCTAGTGATTCGCCGGATGATGAGCCGCCCGGTGGTGATGTGCGTGATGACGATGATGCTTGTGATGAGGCGGCGCCGCAAAGCTTGCGCTCGCAAACAGGAGCAACGCTACCGAGATTCCGACGACAACCTTACCCATGACTCGACCCTTGTCTTTGATGAATTGCTTTCAGGGCGCCTAGCATAGCCTTGTGCAGCCCTCGGAGCGAATCGAGCCGCGGCAACTCGGTCGGCGCTTCCTGGACGTTCGTTCAACCGCATCTTTCTCGCAACAACGAGTACATTGACAAAGGAACCGAACGCGTTTCTTATAAGCTCGTATAACAACACTGGGGATGACAGGGTGCGCGGTTGAACATTGCTCCAGAGCCCCTTGGGTCGGTCGACATGGCAATTGCCCATGCGAAACGGCTCCTAGAGAAGAATCCCGACCTCGCCGCGGAACAGGCGCGGGAAATTCTGAGCGCCGATCCTGCGCACCCCGCCGCCCGTCTCATCTTGGGCGCTGCCCAACGCAGGAGCGGACGCGCTCCCCAGGCGCTGGATGTGCTCGAACCGCTCGGTCGCGAGCTGCCGCACGCCGCGCCGGTGTATTTGGAGCTCGGGGTGGCACGCGCCGAGGCGGGTCATTTGCCGGAGGCCATCGCCGCCCTTCGCCGAGCCGTGCAGCTTCAGCCCGCGTCTGCCGACGGATGGCGATTCCTGGCGGACTATCTGGAGGCCGCCGGCGACCCGGCCGGCGCCGGGGATGCGAGAGTGAGATACGTTGCGGCGGCGGCGCACGACCCGCGCTTGAAGGAAGCGGCGGCGGCGTTGATGCGTAACGATTTGCCGCTGGCGGACCGTCGGTTGCGCGCTCACCTGGGCGTCTATCCGACCGACGTGGCGGCGCTGCGCATGCTCGCCGAAGTGGCGGGGCGGTTACGCAATTATGCGGAGGCTCAAGAACTGCTGGAGCGTTGCCTGGATCTGGCTCCGGAATTCGATGCCGCACGCCAGAATTATGCCGGGGTGCTCAACCGCCAGGCCAAGCCGGCGGCAGCGTTGCCCCACGCGGAGCGGCTGCTGGCCAAGGATGCCGGCAATCCCGGCCACCTGATTCTCAAGGCGGCCATACTCGCGAATCTCGGCGACTACCAGGGATCGATCGACCACTACAGCAAGGTGCTGCGCGACCATCCGCGGCAGCCCAAGGTGTGGATGAGCCTCGCCCATGCGTTGAAGACGGCGCGCCGGTTCGATGAGAGCGTGACCGCCTATCGGCGCGCCGTCGAAACGGAGCCGACGCTCGGCGAGGCTTACTGGAGCCTGGCCAACCTGAAGACGTTTCGATTCTCGGCGCAGGATACCCGTGCCATGCAGTCGGCGCTCGATCGCACCGATCTCGGTGAGGAGGATCGGCTGCATTTCGAGTTCGCCCTCGGCAAGGCGCTCGAGGACGAGGGGTCGTACGAGAGCTCATTCGCTCACTACACCGCCGGCAACGCGCAACACCGGCGTCATCATCCCTACAGCGCGGACGAGAACGCCCGCTTCGTGAGCCGCTCCAAGCGGGAATTCACCGCGGAATACTTTTCCGCCCGCGAGGCCGCGGCGGTCCCGCCGGCCTCGCCCATACCGATATTCATCGTGGGCCTGCCGCGCGCCGGCTCGACCTTGATCGAGCAGATCCTCGCCAGTCATCCCTCGGTGGAGGGGACGATCGAGCTGCCCGATATTCCACAGATCGCTCGCGAGCTGATCGGACGCGACGAGAACGCGCACGAGAACGCGCACGGCGACGCGCACGAAGGACGCTTCTTCGAGACTCTCGCCGCGCTCACGCCGCCGCAACTCGCCCAGCTGGGCGAGCGCTATCTTGCCTCGACCCGGGTGCATCGCACGCATGGCGCGCCTTACTTCATCGACAAGATGCCGAACAATTTTCTCTACGTCGGCCTGATCCGGCTGATCCTGCCGAACGCCAAGATCATCGACGCCCGCCGCCACCCGCTCGGTTGCTGCTTCTCGGCGTTCAAACAGCATTTCTCGCGCGGCCAGACCTTCACGTACGACCTCGGGGACCTGGGCCGCTACTACGCCGATTATGTGGACCTGATGGCGCACGTCGACGAGGTGCTCCCGGGCCGCGTGCATCGGGTGTTCTACGAGACCATGGTGAAGGACACCGAATCCGAGGTGCGCCGGCTGCTCGATTATTGCGGGCTGCCGTTCGAGGAGCAATGTCTCAAATTCTATGACAACGAGCGGCCGGTACGAACCGCGAGCTCGGAGCAGGTACGCCGCCCCATATTCACCGAGGGCCTGGAGCACTGGCGCCGTTACGAGCCCTGGCTCGGGCCGCTGAAGCGGGCGCTCGGCGAGGCGCTCACGCGCTATCCGCATTGAATCACGTCGATCGATCGAACAAAACCACGGGAGCAAGGGAAACATCATGACTCGCAGCCGCTTCAGATTCAGACACCGCCGCACGGTCGATGCGGGCCGCCCGCTCAACCTGCCGCGCTCCGCGTTTCGTCAGTTGCCGCTGGCCTCCGCGATTTCCGCCGTGCTCGCCGGCGGCGTGCCGATCGCCCACGCTCAGGCTCCGCAGCCACAGCAAGAACAGCCGACGGACACCCTGCAGGAAGTCACCGTCACCGCGCAGAAGGTCACGGAGAATCTCCAGAACGTGCCCGTGAGCATCGAAACGCTCAACACCCAGAAGCTCGAGCAGCTCAACATCTCGAACCTCGACGACTACGTCCAGAATCTGCCGGGCCTCACGACCATCAAGAGCATCGGCCAGGGCGGAAACGGTGTCGGCACGACGCATGTCTACATGCGCGGCATCAACAGCGGCCAGGACGGCAACCACTCCGGCTCCCAGCCCACCGTCGGCACGTATTTCGACGAGCAGCCGGTGACCACCATCGACGGTACGGTGGACATGCACATCTATGATATCGCGCGCATCGAAGTGCTGGAGGGGCCGCAGGGCACCTTGTACGGGGCGAGCTCCGAGGCGGGCACCGTCCGCATCATCTCCAACAAGCCGGATCCCACGAAATTCGAGGCGAGCTACGACGTGAGCGGCGACCAGATCACCAATGGCGGCGGCGCCGGCTGGAAGGCCGAGGCTTTCGTCAACATCCCCCTGACGCCCTGGGCCGCGGTGCGTATCGTCGGATGGGACGAGCACGATCCGGGCTACATCAGTAATGTCGCGGGCACGGATGTGAATGCGGGTATCGTCAACGGCAACCGGAGCTTCCCGACCTGGACCGGATTGACCGGCCAGACGCTGAGCAATGCCGGTTATCTGGAGAAGAACTACAACACGGTCGAATACCGGGGCGGACGAGCCGCGCTGAAGGTCGACCTGGGCGACAACTGGACCGTGACCCCCACGTTCATGGGGCAATCGACGGCGGCAAACGGATTTTTCGGGTACGACCCGGCGGTCGGTCCGCTCGAGCTCGTGCACTCCGGGCCCGAGAACGATCAGGATTCCTTCACCCAGACGGCGCTCACCGTCGAGGGCAAGGTGAGCAACTTCGACATCACCTACGCGGGCGCCTGGTTCACGCGCAACCAGCATTCGATCGCGGACTACTCGGACTATTCTTACTGGTACGACAAGTACTACGGATCCGGACCGTTCTGGACCAACAATGCGGGCACGCCGATCATGCCGCAGGAGTTCGTGATCGAGGACAGCCACTACTCCAAGTGGAGCAACGAGCTGCGGGCGAGCACTCCGCAGGACTATTTCATCAAGGCCACGGTGGGCCTGTTCGCCGAGCGCCAGGTGCATGAGATCTGGGAGGACTACGTCATGCCCGGCCTCGGCGGCAATCCTTACACCTACAATACGCAGGGGTTCGGCTCGGACTTCACCATACCGGGTCTCAACAACAACTCGATCTGGCTCACCGATCAGGAGCGCGTGGACCGGGACTATGCGGCATTCGCCCAGATGACCTGGGACATCAGCGGCGGCTGGTCGCTCACCGGCGGGTTCCGGCAGTACCGCTACGACAACTCGCTGCAGGGATTCTACGGCTATGCGCTGAGCTATACCGGTCCCGGGGAGCATTCCGGCCAGGCGACCTGCGGTCCGCCCGGCCTCGGCGGGTCGCTGACGACTCAGTATCCGAACTATGCGCCGTTCCATTTCGCGCCCTGCACCGACTTGAATCTCACCGCGGTCTCGGCCAACGGCCATACGGAGCTCCTGCGCCTCAGCTACAAGTTCGATCCGGATCACATGGTGTACGGCACGTTCTCCACCGGCTTCCGCCCCGGCGGCGTGAACCGCGTGTTCGACAAGAACATCGACGCCCTCTATCCGCCCTACAAGTCGGACGAGCTCAAGAACTACGAGATCGGCTGGAAGACCCAGTGGTTCAATGAGCACCTGCGGTGGAACGGCGCCGTCTTCTGGGAGAACTGGAACAACTTCCAGTTCTCGTATCTCGGTCCGAACAGCGTGACCGTGGTGCAGAACGCGGCGTCCGCCGTCAGCAAGGGTATCGAGTCCAACTTCGAGTGGCTGGTGGGCGGCGGCCTGACCATCTCCGGCAGTGCCACCTTCCTGGATGCGTACCTCACGCGAAGCTTCTGCGGCACGACCACGCTTGTATTCCCGACGAGCTGCCCGAATCAGCAGAGCGGCTCGGCGACGTCGCCAATCTCCTTCGCCGACGGAACGATCGTGCAGGGACCCTATGCACCTTCCGGCACGCGCCTGCCGGGCACGCCGAGGCTCAAGATGACCCTGCTGGGACGGTACGGCTTCTCGATCACGGGTGACTGGACCGGGTACACTCAGGCCGAGGCGGTCTATCAAGATGCCTCGGTGCCGCTCATGTTCCCGGCGTTCTACCAGCCGGGGCCCGAGGGCCAGCAGCACCTGGGCGAGCTGCCGCCTTACACCCTGCTCAACCTCGCCGCCGGCGTCGAGTACAACGGCATGCACGTCGACGTGCGCCTGAACAACGCGATCAACACGCTCGGCGAGTTGACGCGCTTCTCGGCCTGTACGCCGACGAGTTGCAACCAGCCCTATGTGATCCCGGTCCAGCCGCGGACCGTGTGGCTGCAATTCGGCCAGAAGTTCTGAGGTAAAAAAGGCGGGCGCATCGCCGCGGGCGCCCGCCAATCGCAAAACGGATCGGACCCCGGCCGGGGTCCTCTCCGCGGGAGCACTAAGCGGCGAGCCTGCACCGACTCATGACGAGGCGGCCTTCGCGACGCCGTTCACTTTCACGGCGTTGGCCGCCAGGAGGTCCATCAGCGCCGGCGAGAGGCAATCGTACGGCTCGAGTTTGAGCTCCTTGAGGCGTGCGCGAATCGCGTTCATGTCTTCCGGCTTGGTGCCGGTCTCGATGACCGATGAGACGAACGCGGCAAAACCCGGGGCCGCCCAACCGCTCTTATCGAGGCGTTCGGCATGCACGAAGGTCAGGCCGTTGAAGGCGTGTTTCGGATTGTTGATCGGTCCATGCATGTGCACGCCGCAAACCGTGCAGGCGTTGCGCTGAATGGTCTTGGTCGGATCGACCACTTTCAGTTTCTGGCCGTTGGCCAGCACCTTGACCTTCGGAGTCGGCACGACCGCGATCATCGAGAAAAGCGCGCCCGCCGGTCTCCAGCACTGTGAGCAGCCACAGACATGGTTGAACAGGACGTCGCCCTCGATCGATACCTTCACGGGATCGGTGGTGCACTTGCAGACCAAAGTGCCGCCGCCGAATCCGGGCGCGCCTGCTTTGACGCCGTTGTCCACGGCAGGATGAATCTTGACAGTCATGTTGAGCTCCTCATTGATTAATAAATGCACACGCTGCGGATCGACTCGCCTTTGTGCATCAAGTCGAACGCATCGTTGATCTTCTCGAGCGGCATCGTGTGCGTGATCAAATCGTCGATGTTGATCTTGCCGTCCATGTACCAGTCCACGATCTGCGGCACTTGCGTGCGTCCGCGCACACCGCCGAAGGCGGTGCCCTTCCACACGCGTCCCGTCACCAGCTGGAACGGACGCGTCTGAATGGTCTTGCCGGCGCCCGCAACGCCGATGATCACCGAGACCCCCCAGCCTCGATGACAGCATTCGAGCGCCTGCCGCATGATGTCGACGTTGCCGATGCACTCGAAACTGTAGTCCGCGCCGCCGTCCGTGATGCTGACCAGGTGGCCGACGAGGTCCTCGCCCACTTCCTTGGGGTTCACGAAATGGGTCATGCCGAATTTCTCGGCCAGCGCCTTGCGGCGGGGATTGATGTCGACGCCGACGATCTTGTTGGCGCCCACGAGCTTCGCGCCCTGGATGACGTTCAGGCCTATGCCGCCCAAGCCGAACACGACCACGTTCGCACCCGCCTCGACCTTCGCGGTATGGACGACCGCGCCCACGCCGGTGGTCACGCCGCAGCCGATGTAGCACACCTTGTCGAAGGGCGCATCCTCGCGGATCTTCGCCACCGCGATCTCGGGCAGCACGGTGAAATTCGAGAACGTCGAGCAGCCCATGTAATGATGGATCATCTCCTTGCCGATGGAGAACCGGCTCGTGCCGTCGGGCATGACTCCTTTGCCCTGCGTCGCACGAATCGCGGTGCAAAGATTGGTCTTCTGGGACGTGCAGGACTTGCATTGGCGGCATTCCGGCGTGTAGAGCGGGATCACGTGGTCGCCCTTCTTGACGGAAGTGACGCCGGGTCCCACGTCCACCACGATGCCGGCACCCTCGTGTCCGAAGATGACCGGGAACAGACCCTCCGGGTCGGCGCCCGAACGGGTGAACTCGTCGGTATGGCAGATGCCCGTCGCCTTGAGCTCTATCAATACCTCTCCGGCTTTCGGACCCGCGAGGTCCACGGTGGCGATCTCAAGCGGCTTACCGGCCGCGTAACAAATTGCAGCTTTGGTTTTCATAGCGGTTGGTCTCTCGATACTGGCGTTTAAGCGTAACCGGCCGTGCGGATCGGCCGAATTCCTCGACGCGTCAAAACTAACATCAATCTGCGACCTCGATACAGCGGTCGACGCCGGCTTCCCGCTCCGTTATCGTGCAAATTACATGCCGGGGGCTCGACCGCCGCTCGAGCGCAGTCGCGATGCTTGCGCCGCGAGCCGAACGGCCCGCGTGCGCGTGCGCGCAGGAAACTTTACAGAGCGGTGCGCCCGGCGTGAACGGCCTTCGGTTGCCTTGCGAGGTCCGTTACAAATTGCCCCGTCTTCTATCGAATCGTCGCGAAAACGGTACAAAAATATCGCAACGTACTCGCCTCGGCCGTGCCGATGAGCACTCGGCGCAACGCACCGGTGCTGCCGAGGCGCACGCCGTCCAACGCCGCTCGTCGCAGCCGCCCGGACGCCGGCCTGTGATACGCGTATCCCGCCTTGCACGCGCATGCGACCCCCGATCCACGGGCGCACGCGCCGAGCATCGTCACGGCCGCCTTGCGTTGCGTAACGGGTGTGAACGTTTCATAGCCTCACGAACGGCGCAATCGCCCGGCCGACTGTAACGTGCGTGGCACACTCCCTCGGGCGCGGCCGCCGGCGTGCGCGGTCCGCGGATCATAACTATTTGATTTATAAGATCTACGATCCTCATGCAGTATTTATTTCGCATTTGCCGTGGATGGCATAAGCATTGCTAATCTTAAGGCCAATCCAAGCCGGTGCGTCGCTGACTTGGGATCAGACTGGTAGCGACCGGTGCAACCAGACAAATACAACGCTTTGCTAAGGAGGGAGTTTTGCAGGCAAGACAATCAACAAGATCCGCTTTTTTCCGCAGGCACCCTGGATCCACGACTCGGTGCGCGCCGTTCGCCACTTCAGCGGCGAAATGCTCAGACCTTAAGCAGGAGAATTGAGATGAAATGGCTCACAGCAAAACATCAGGTCAAGGTCCTATACGCCGTTGCAGCGCTCGCTACGACCTTTAGCGCAGCGATGGCGGCGTCGGATTCAGAACAGTTCCAACGTTTCAAGGACCCCAATCAATGGGGTGCGCCAGCGGGCAATCTGGATCTGACCCGCTATAGCGCGTTGAAGGAGATCAACACGGGCAATGTGAATTCGCTGCAGATGGTGTGGTCGCAGTCGAGCGGCACGCTGCGCGGACACGAAGGCCAACCCCTCGTGATCGAGGACGTGGGCGGCAAGCCGATGATGTTCATGGAGAGCGGCTGGCCGAACATCGTTCAGGCGCTCGATTTGACCGATCCCGATCATCCGGTTCAAGTGTGGAGCTACACCAAGACCGGCGGACGCGACGAATCGGCGGTGCCCCGAGCCTGCTGCGATACCGTGAATCGCGGGCTATCGTACGCAGACGGCAAGCTGGTATTCGGCACCCTGGATGGCTATGTCATCGCGCTCGATGCCGCGACCGGCAAGCAGGACTGGGTCGTCAAGAGCGCTTACCCCGAGCATGGCGAGACCATTACGCCGGCGCCGATCATTGCGGCCGACAAGGTGTTCATCGGCTTCGGCGGTGATGAGTTCGCGGCTCGTGGTGCAGTCACTGCCTATAACCTCGCCGACGGCAAGATGGTATGGAAATGCTATTCAACCGGAAGCGATAAAGATGTCTGCTTGACCCCCAAGACCAACGCGAAACATCCGGAATACGGCAAGGCCGGCAAGGATCTGGGAATCAGCACCTATCCCGGCGATGAGTGGCAGCGCGGCGGCGGCGCGGCGTGGGGCTGGTACGCCTATGATCCGGAACTGCACACCGTGTACTACGCCACCGGCAACCCGGGTCTGTGGTCGCCGCAGTATCGCTGCGCCGAACCGATCACCCAGGAGAACTGCAACAGCGGCAAGTTCGACAACAAGTGGTCGATGAGCATTTTCGCCCGGAACATCGACACGGGCGAGGCGGAATGGGTGTATCAGATGACCCCGTTCGACCAGTGGGACTATGACGGCATCAACGAGGTCGTCCTGGTGAATCTGGAGGTCGACGGCAAGATGCACAAGTCTCTGGTGCACTTCGACCGCAACGGCTTCGCCTATGTTCTCGACCGTACCGACGGTACGCTGCTGCGCGCCAACAAGTACGTGACGGTGAACTGGGCCGAGAAGATCGACATGAAGACCGGCCGCCCGGTGAAGGTGGCTGAGCACTCGCCCCTCAAAGTCGGCGGCAACACGCAGGCGTGTCCTTCGGCGATGGGCGGCAAGGATCAGCAGCCGGTCGCAGTGGATCCGAACGATGCCGCGAACTTCTACGTACCGACCAACAACTGGTGCATGGAAGACGAGCCGCAGGCTCGCTCGCACACCCAGCAGGGAACGGTGTACGTGTTCGCAAATGTGTACATGTATCCGGAGAAGCCGGGCGTGACGGGCAAGTTCAAGAAGTTCAACGTCGTCACGGGCAAGACCGAGTGGGAAATTCCCGACCAGTATCCGAACTGGGGCGGCGCGCTGGTGACCGGCGGAGGACTCGCGTTCTACGGGAGCCTGGGCGGCGATTTCCGCGCCGTCGATCGGGCGACCGGCAAGATCCTCTGGTCGCGCAAGCTCTCATCGGGAATCATCGGCAACCCCATCACGTACTCCGTGAAGGGCAAGCAATACGTGTCGGTGTGGTCTGGAATCGGCGGTTGGATCGGTCTGCCGGTGACGGCGGGTCTCGATCTGAACGACAAGTTCGGCGCGATTGGCGCGACGGCCATGACCAAGGCGGCCGGCCTCAATCACATTCCGCAGGGCGGCACCTTGTTCACCTTCAGGGTCGGTACTCCGATACCGGACAGTCCGACCGCCGGTGCCCCGGGAAAGTGATCGAGAGATAGCGTAGATGGTGAATTGGCCCGGCGCCGAAGGGCGCCGGGCCTTTCTTATGAATGGCCCTCGAGCGAGCGGGGACATAGAATGGAGAGGGCGCCGGTGCGGGGATGAAACCTTCGCCCGCGCTGCAAGTCTCAATCAAGATGCAGCCGGCGTCGCACGACGCTCTCGAGGAGAATACGATGATTCACAAGACCTCGCGCCGCATCGGGCTCGCCGCTCTCATCGCGGGCTTCATGACGATCGGCAACGCAGCTCTCGGCGAGGAGCTTCACTCGCTCACGGTATGCGCGGATCCCGGCAACATGCCGCTCTCCAACCAGGCGGGCGAGGGATTCGAAAACAAAATCGCGGAAGTGATCGGCAAGGCGCTCGGAACCGGCGTCAACTATTACTGGCGGCCCTCGATCGAGCGCGGACTCATGCGCACCACCTTGAGCGAGGGCAATTGCGACGTATGGATGGACATGGCATCGGGTACGGAGGGCGCGGAAGTGCTGTCGCCTCCGCTGTACCGCTCGACGTTCGTGCTCGCATACCGCAACGACAAGGGTATCGACATCAAGAGTCTGCACGACAACGAGCTCAAGAAGCTGCGTGTGGGCGTATTCCAGGTCTCGGCGATCCGCGAGGCGCTATCCGAACACGGTGTCGCGAACAATACGGTGGTTCATTATTTGAGCCACAACGCGGACACCGATCTCGAGAATCAGCCCTCTTATCAGGTGCAGCAAGTGATCGACGGCTCGCTCGATATCGCGGCCGCCTGGGGTCCGATGGCCGGATATTACAAAGCCGTCAAACACCAGCCGCTGATCATCAAGCCGGTCAACTTGATGGAGGACGAGATTCCGCTTGAATTCAACATGACCCTGGCCGTGCCTCGCGGACGTGCCCGACGTCAAGGACGGCGGTACAGAACGCGCTCGCCCAGCACAAGGAGGAGATTCATCAGATTCTGGTGGACTTCGGCGTTCCGCTGGTCAAATGCGATGAATGTCTGGTGTCGGGCGATCTTCCCTCGCACGGTCCGTACGTCGAGCCGAAGCCGTACACCGAGACTGCCGCGGACATCGAGAGGACCCATCGCGCGCGCATGGCGGAGCTCAAGAAGTGGCTGGCGCAGGGCGCGAATCCGGACAACGAACTGGCGGATGCGATCGTCGCCCACGACATGGATCGCGTGGACTATCTCCTCAAACATGGCGCGCACGTGGATTCGCGCGACGGCGATGGCAATACGCCGCTGGTCAGCGCGGTTCGGTTCGGTTTCGTCGATGTCGTGACGGTGCTGGCCGACCACAAGGCCGATCCGAATCAGCCCAACCTGGGCAATTGGACTCCGCTCATGTATGCGGCGTGGGGCGACAGCCCCGATCTCGTGAACGTCCTGATCCGGCACGGGGCGAAGCTGGACGCCGTGGACAATGACGGACTGACGCCGCTGGCGATCGCCTCTCAGAACGCGAAGATCAAAGCGGCCGAGGCGCTCGTCGCCGCAGGCGCGGACGTGAATGCACCGGTGGCAAAGGGCGGGTATACCCCCCTCATGCTGGCTGCCATATCGGGTTCCAGCGATCTGGCGTCCTCGCTCATCGGCCACGGCGCCAAGGTCAACGCGGTGAATCCGGGAGGAGTGACCGCGCTCATGATCGCCGCCGCGAACGATCATCGAAACGTCGCCGCGGTGCTGCTCAAATCGGGCGCCGACGTGAATGCACGCAGCGAGGATGGGCGCACCGCGCTCAGCATCGCTCAAGCGAACAACGATGAACCCCTGATCCGGCTGCTCAAGGATGCCGCGCAGCGCGGTGGCGCTCCCGCGAGCGGTTGATCCGGGTAACGAAAGCAACGAGGAGAGTGGTAGATGAGAAGAAGCCTTTCGATCGCAATCGCCGTGGTCACGTTCGCTTTGCTGGCGGGGATCGCCACGCTCGGCAAGGTGATGGCCGACGACAAGCCCGATTACACCAAAGTGACGCCGCCGGATCTGGAGAAGCAAACTCCGAAGGGTAAACTCAGCAATCCGTACAAAGACACTCAGGCGGATATCGTGGCGCAGGGCGAGTCGTTGTTTCGAAGCTATGCCTGCAGCGGCTGTCACGGCGGCACGGGCGGGGGCGGCATGTGCCCGCCGTTGACCAACGATACCTGGGTGTACGGCGGCGACGACGACACGCTGTTCAGGCTCGTCACCCTCGGCAGCGATGGGTTGCAGAAGGAAGGCTATACCCGCACCGGTCGCGAGAACGTGGTGGGCCCCATGCCCCCGATGGGAACCATCGTCAAGAACGCTGACGATCTTTGGAAAATCATCGCTTTCATCCGTGCACACTACGACGGAGATCCCAGCTACAAGTACGGCACCCCGAAGTCGGAACAATAACCGACGGTTGGAGCCGTCGGTGCCGCCCCTTGGGGCGCGCCGCGTGCCCTTTGTTGCAGTGCATATTGCGAGTTTACTTAAATCGGCACAGGCTTCCCCCCCAAGCTGGCTGGTAAGACCGCGGTTGCGGAAAAGCTACAAAGATGATTCCACGCGCGGCGTAGGATGCGCAGTGGCGTCAATGGACGATGCTCAATGCAAGGGGGATGTGCTTGAAGCAAGAAAGACTGGTGACGAGCCACGCGTCCCACATCATCCAAGTGGTCGAAAGCGGACTTCAACCCGCCGGCATCGAGCCCCTGGTCACCCGATCCTGGCATCGGTGCCTGAGGGAATACGGAATCGAGCCATCGAGCCCCCGCAAGAACAACATACTCAATCCCCAATCCCTCAAGGAATTGCAGCAGCGCTTGGGCGAGCTTCTGCCCGTCGCGCGCGCCGAGATGGAAAGCCTGTACGAGCAGATCGCCGGCTCCGGATTCGCGGTGATCCTCGCCGACACGCAGGGGACGGTGCTGAGCACCATCACCGACCCGACCCTGCAACGCGAGTTCCGGCATGCCGGCCTGTCGCTGGGTGCCCTGTGGGACGAGCGCCACGAAGGGACCAACGGCATCGGTACCTGTCTCGCGGAGGCCAGTTCGGTGACCGTGCACCGCGAGGAGCACTTTCGAGGCTACAACGTTTCGCTCTCCTGCTCCGCCGCGCCGATCCTGGACCCCCATGGGGGAATCATGGCGGTGCTCGACGCATCCACGGCCAATTCGAGCGACAGCCGGCTCATCCAGCGGCATACCATGGCGCTGGTCAACATGTCGGCTCATCTCATCTCCCGCTGGAACTTCCTGAGCGAGTACGGCGAATCCTGGATACTGCGGTTTCACAGCCGTCCGGAGTTCGTCGGTCTGTTGCACGAAGCGCTCATGGCCATCGACGACGGCGGCAGCATCCTCGCGGTGAACGAGAGCGCCCTGGTTCAGTTGGGGTGCTCCAATCGTCAATCGCTGGTGGGTGAACCCATCGGTAGATTCTTTCAATTCAATTTCTCGACGCTCGAACAGCGGGCGAGGTTCGAACCGAGCGCGATCTGGCCGGTGCGGGACGTTGCGCACGGCCGGCGCTTTTTCGCCATTGCGCGCGCACCGTTGCACAACTCCGTTCACGGCGCGGGACTCTCGCTGCCCGGGCGCATCCCCGCAGCGGCGGCCGACTCGGCGAGCCATGAGCGCGAGCATGTGGGCGAGGACGTCCAGATGCGCAAGAATCTCGCATGCGGCCGGCAGCTGTTCGCGAAGCAGGTGCCGATTCTGCTGCACGGGGCCACCGGCACCGGCAAGGAGGCATTCGCCAAATCCCTGCACCGCACGGGACTTTGGTCGGACAAGCCTTTCGTGACGGTCAATTGCGCCGCCATTCCCGAAAGTTTGATCGAGAGCGAATTGTTCGGCTATACGCGCGGAGCATTCACGGGCGCGGCGAAGGAAGGACGTGTCGGCAAGATTCTCCAATCGAACGGCGGGACGTTGTTTCTCGATGAGATCGGCGACATGCCGCTGATGCTTCAGACGCGGCTGCTCCGGGTGATCGAGGAACGCGAGGTGGTTCCGCTCGGGAGCGATCAGCCGATTCCCGTCGACCTGCACGTGATCAGCGCCACGCACCGCGACGTCCATCAGATGATCCGGGAAGGCCAATTCCGCGAGGACCTGTATTACCGGTTGAACGGCATCACGCTGCATCTGCCGCTGCTTCGGGACCGCGGCGACAAGGCCGACCTGATTCGAACGTTGCTCCGCGAGGAGAACGGAGGCCAGGATTGCGTCCGGATCGAGGACGACGCGTTCGTCAAATTGATGGAGTATTCCTGGCCGGGCAATATCCGCCAGCTCCGAAATGCTCTGAGGACCGCCTCCGCCCTTTGCCGCGACAGCATCATCCGCTCCTCGAATCTGCCCCAGGAGATTCTCGACACGGGCGCACCGGCTCCGCCGGCGGCCGCGGTTGCGGCGGCTGCGCCCGCGTCCACGGAGGCGAACGGCGCTGCGCCGTCGGAGAGCTCGCCGTCCGCTGCGCTTCGCGAGGCGGAGTGCGCGGCGCTGCTGCGCGAGCTGGAAAGAATGCGCTGGAACATCAGCCGCACCGCACAGACGCTCGGCATCAGCCGCAACACCCTGTATCGCAAGATCCACAAGCACAGGATCTTGCTGGAACACTAGAACTCGATCACCGTGCGGATGGTGCTGCCTTCGTGCACGAGATCGAAGGCCTTGTTGATCTTTTCGAGCGGCAGCACGCGGCTGATCAGCGGATCGATCCGGATGCCCCCCTCGAGGTATCGCTCGACGTACGCCGGCAACTGCGAACGTCCTTTCACCCCGCCGAATACCGAACCGCGCCAGAGGCGGCCGGCCATGAGCTGGAAGGGGCGGGTGGAGATTTCCTGACCCGGGCCGGCGACGCCGAGGATCACGGATTGACCCCATCCGTCGCGGCAGCATTCGAGCGCCGCGCGCATGGCGTGGACGTTGCCGATGCACTCGAAGGAGTAGTCGACCCCGCCTCGAGTCATATCGAGAATGACGGACTGGATCGGGCTGTCATGGTCCTTGGGATTGACGTAGTCCGTGGCCCCGAGCGCCTTCGCGAGCGTCCATTTGATGGGGTTGAGATCGACCCCGATGATCCGTGCGGCCCGGGCCATGACGGCGCCCTGTACGACCGAAAGACCGACGCCGCCCAGGCCGAAGACGGCGACGGTGGAACCGGCGCTGACTTGCGCGGTGTTGAGTACCACACCGACGCCGGCGGTGACCACGCAGCCGAGAAGGCATATCTTATCGAGCGGCGCCGCGGAATTGACCCTGGCCACGGCGATTTCCGGCAACACGACGTGTTCGGAGAAGGTGCTCGTGCCCATGTAATGCAGGATGGGCTTGCCTTTCAGAGAGAATCGCGACTTGCCGTCCGGCATCAATCCCCGCTTTTGCGTCTCGCGGACCCGGGTGCATAGATTGGTCCTCATCGACAGGCACGCATCGCACGTCCCGCACTCGGGTACGTAGAGCGGGATCACATGGTCGCCGGGAGCGCACGCTGGTGACTCCGCTGCCGATCTCCTCGACGATGCCGGCACCCTCGTGCCCCAGGATTGCCGGAAACAGTCCTTCGGGATCCGCGCCGGACAATGTGAACGCGTCGGTTTGGCAGACGCCCGAGGCGACAATTCGCACCAGCACCTCACCCGCCTTGGGGCCGGCGAGATCCACCCTTTCGATCGTCAAAGGTCTGCCGGCTTCCCAGGCAACAGCCGCTCTCGTTTTCACGTGGGTCGAGCTCCGTGCGTGCGACACCCCACCTGATCAAGCAGCTTGCGTGCCAGCGCGGAAGCGGAGCGTACTGGAGCCTTCGGATCGATCAATTGCAAGTCCCATGGCGGCGGCCGGGATGGGATGGGAGCCGAACCGGCCGAAGTGTCACAAAGTGTGCCGGGCCGGCCGGGCCCTGCTCTGTTCCTAATACAATACAGAGTGCGACAAATCTGGCCCTCGGGCGGGACACTCTGACGGCCGCGGGCCGGTCTTCCGAGCATTGCGGCGTTTGCGTCAAAGCCACAGATTTCCCCTAATCGACGCGCGACCCCCCGGACTGCCTCGTACGCGGGAATTCGCTGGATTCCCAGTCGCCCAAATGGGCCTCCGACACCGTCAGAACTCCGGTTTGGACCGCCTCCCCACCTCTCGTGGCGTCATTGGTACAGCTCTTGCACGGAAGCTCTTGCACGAAATACACCCAGGCTGCAAGGGCGCGGTCGAGCCCGGTCTTCAACGTCAACTAAAGAACCCGAGTACCCGAAACGGAGGGAGTTTATGAAAGCGCGAATCAAGCATGCGATCGCCATCGGCGCGGCAATCTCGCTGGTGCCACTGGCCCAAGCGGTCGCTGGAATCGATATCGAAGCCGGCGATTGGAAGTTGGATTTCTCCGGCAACATCAACGCCTTTTACGTGAATGCGAGCTGCGACCACGGCGACAACACGGCGGTGACCGGCGGCCTCGCCTGCACCGGCGATAATGCCACCTCGGTCCGCAACGGACTGTTGCCCGCGGCATTCGTCTTCACCGCGAGTACGCGACAAGACAACCTCGACATCAGCGCGACCATCGGACTGTACCCAGGCATCAACAGCTCCGCCGCCGCGGGCGTAAACGGCGCGGGCCTCCCGGCCGCGTTGCAAACTCCCGGCATCGACGCCCGTCAGGAATTCCTGACGTTCGGCGACAAGAGCTGGGGTTCGGTGAAAATGGGACGCGACATCGGCATCTTCGGCAAGGACGCCATTCTCGACGACATGACCCTCCTGGGCGTCGGCACGGCGGCGGGCAACGTCGCGCCCGGCAACACCAGCTTGGGCCGCATCGGCGTGGGCTACATCTACACCGACTGGATTCCGCAGATCACCTTCACCACGGCGAACTACTCCGGATTCACGGCGTCGGTGGGCGCGTTCACGCCGTTGGATGACGGCAACTACACCTCGCACAATTCACCCCAGTGGCAGGGCGGCCTCGCCTACGTGTTTGGCGATCCGAAGAGCGATTTCGATCACCGGCAAGGTGTGGGTCGACGGGGTGACTCAGCAAGCGAAGGCGCCTACGACGTGCCCAGCCGCCGTATATCCTGCCGTTCCTTTCTGCGTCACCGAAAATAATGCATTGGGCATCCAGAACGGCACCAAGGGCACGGCCGTCGACGGCGGCGTGAAAGTCGATGTGGCCGGTTTCGAGGGTGTGCTGTACGGCTATTACGGCAAGGGCGTCGGCACCACGGGCTTGTACATCCTCGCCACGTCGGCGGCGGGTAACGAGCGCAAGTCGGACGGCGGCTACGCTCAGCTCACCTACAAGATCGACCGTCTGAAGCTCGGCGTGAGCTACGGTGTGTCCGAGCTCAAGCTCGCGAGCGACGAGCAGGGCACCACTGGTGTCGACCGGCACCTACGCCAGCGATCTCGTGCATCGCAACGAGTCCGGCGTCTTCGGGGTGTATTACAGCCTGACGAAGAGCCTGACGTTGGTGGGTGAATACATTCACACGGAAGCGCAGGCGTGGAATGGGAACGTTGCCTTCGAGAACGACGTTGCGCTCGGCGGCATTCTGTTCTTCTGAGTACTCGATTCGGGTGTGCGGCGGCGCGGCCATTCGCGCCGCCGCGTTGCCTCCGGGACGGGACGCGCGCCGTACGGGTAAACTAGCCTCACGAAACCTACCCCACATGAGGCGCGAGGGGCGATGATCGAACTCGACAGGCGATTGGCGTGCGCCGTGATGCTGAGCATCCTCTCGGTCGGGATCGCCGGAACGGCCGCCGCGGACGAGGATTCTCAGCCGTCGGGCTCGGCGTGGGAGTTCCTGCGCGCCAAATACTACGGCGACCGATCCATGGGTCTGGTCGATGAGAATTACATGAGTCTGGAGGCGCCCGGCAACACCCCCGATCCCGCCGCGACGCCGCTCACTCTGCGTTTCTCGGATGACACGCAGCGCCCCATCAAGCGCCTCAGGGTCTTCGTCGACAACAACCCCTCGCCGCTGGTCGCCACCTTCGATTTCGGCCAAACGCCCTTGACCGAGATCGACATGCAGGTGCGCATCGATCGCTTTACATCGGTGCGGGCCGTCGCGGAGACGGCCGACGGAGGACTCGAGATGCGCAGCGTCTGGGTCAAGGCGAGCGGCGGGTGCTCCGCTCCCCCGACGGGTGCCTCGCAGGGCAGTGCACTCGGGCAGATCAAATTGCGGCCGGCCGCGGACGACAAATCGATCCTCCTCAGCATTCGCCACCCCAACAGCTCGGGCTTCCAAATCGATCCGAGAACGGGGGATTCGATTCCGGCGCACTACATCTCGCACATCCTCGTCAAAGCGGGTGGGGTGCCGTTGCTCACGGCGGAGACCGGTATTTCCGTGAGCGAGAATCCGACCTTTCGATTCGCCTCCGGCCAGAGTCTCGCGCTGCCGGTGAGCGTCGAGGCGGTCGACTCCCTCACCCAAGCGCATTATTCCGGGAGCACGGACAGCGCCCTTCCAAGCGCGGCCGCGACGAGATCCGGCGCAGCGGTGAATGGCAGCGATCGCTGACGGCCGTCGGGGGGCCGTGCAGGTTTTCGTCCTGGCGGGTTTCGGGCTGATGACGAGCGCCGCGGCGCAAATGCCGGATGAATTCAATCTCAGCGCGCCGCAGCCCGGCATCTACGTACATCTCGGCAAGAATCTCCCGCTCGATGCGCCCGGCCACGACGACATCGCCAATATCGGATTCATCGTCGGCAGCAGGTGCGTCGCGGTCATCGACACCGGGGGGTCGGTGCGGATCGGGCGCGAGCTGCGGGCTCAAATCCGGCGCCGCACGCCGCTGCCGGTGTGCTACGTGATCGACACGCACGTGCACGTCGATCACGTGCTCGGCAATTTCGCGTTCGAGGACGACAAGCCGCATTTCGTGGGACACGCGGCGCTCGCCGATGCGATGAACCGGAATCGGCAGTACTTCATGAAGGAATACGGCGGCGACTTCGATGGGACGCCGAGCGCAGACCAGGTCGTGGGGCCCGATCAACTCGTCGACCGCGAGCTCTCGCTGGATCTCGGGGGCCGGAGGCTGCGATTGCGCGCCTGGCCGGCCGCGCATACGGACTGCGATCTCACGGTGTACGACGAGCGCACCGGAACTCTGTGGACGGGCGATCTCCTGTTCCGCGAGCGCCTGCCCGCCCTGGACGGCGATCTCAAGGGGTGGCTGGCGGTGATCGCCGAGCTCTCGCGGACGAAGGCAAAGTTCGTGGTGCCCGGCCATGGCGCCCCTACGTCCGATCTCGCGGGCTCATTGCAACGCGAGCGTAGCTACCTCGCTGCCCTTTACGACGGTGTGCGGAGCGAACTGGCCCAAGGTGAGTCCATGCAGGATGCCATCGGCAAGGTCGCGGCGGGCGAAAGCGGCCGATGGTCACTGTGGAAGGACGTGCATCCGCGCAATGTGGCGCGCGCTTACGAGCAACTTCAGTGGGAGTGACGTGCAGCGCCGTACCGCGCTCGAGCTGACGATCGGCGCCGCCGCCGCGGCGGTCGGCGGGTTGGCGGGCGCCGGTGCAGCGCACGCTGCAGGCCGCGCCCGCGTGGTGGTGATCGGTGGAGGATTCGCCGGGGCGGCCTGCGCCTTGCACCTGCGCGCGCTGGATTCGGCGCTCGAGATCGAATTGATCGATCCGGACCGCGCCTATGTCACTTGTCCGATGAGCAACGGCGCTCTGGTCGGACTCCGAACGCTCGATACGCTGACCGTCACGCGCTCGGGTCTCGAACGGCGCGGCATACGAGTGATACCAGACCGGGCCGTCGCGATCGATGCCGATCGCCGCAAGGTCCGCCTCGGGGCGGGACCCACGATCCGCTATGACCGTCTGGTGTTCGCCGCGGGCATCCGGTTCCTGTGGGGCAGGCCGCAAGGCTACACCGAGGCCGTGTCGGCGGCGCTGCCTCATGCATGGCAGGCGGGATGGCAGACCCGCCTCTTGGCGGCACAGATCGCGGGACTTCGCGCGGGCGGTGTGGTCGCGATCAGTGTGCCCGAGGGGCCCATGCGCTGCCCGCCGGGTCCCTTCGAGCGGGCCAGTCTGATAGCGGACTATCTGAAGCGGCGCAACCCAAGGGCAAAGGTCATCATTCTCGATGCCAACAATCACTTCCCCAAACAGGATGTGTTTACCGATGCCTGGCGGGATCTTTACCCGGGAATGATCGACTGGATTCCGGTCATCGACGGCGGCGCGGTCGAGCGCGTCGACCCTTCCGCCAAGACCCTGTATACATCGCAAGGCGCCGTGCGGGCCGACGTGATCAACATCATTCCTCCGCAGGCGCCGGCGCAGCTCGCGGTCGAGGCCGGTCTTGCATCGGATCATGGATGGTGTCCGATCGATCCGGATGGGTTCCGGTCCGCGCTTGTGCCGAACGTGCACGTGATCGGCGATGCCTGCATTTCCGATCCGATGCCGAAGGCGGCGTCCTCGGCGAATGCGCAGGCGAGGCGCTGCGCGCGCGCGATTGCCCTCGCGCTGCGCGGCCGCGAGAGTCCGGCGGAACCGCTGGAAAGCGTCTGCTACAGCCTGTTGGCCGCCGACCGGGCGCTGTCGATTCATGCGAGGTTCGAGATCGCCGGGGGGGCGCTCAAGACGGTCGCCGCCGAACCGGGGGGAAAGGCGCCGCAGAGCCCGGCGCCGTCCGCCGCGGAGGCGCAGAACGCGGCTCGCTGGTACGCCGGTATCGTCGCCGACTCGTTCGGCGAAGCGGGAGAGCCCGCGATGAGGTCCTAGTGCCGTTCGTTCAATGGCCGGAGAGTTTGCCATGGGTCATGGGGAGCCGCCATTCGCCTTCACCGGCGCTCCAGTTTGTAGTAGGTCCCGGACGCGCTATCATCGATGGGGTAATTTCCCGACCATTCAGGTGAATTTCCCGTTGCCGCCTGGGCGCGGCTCACTCCGTAGAACGATCAAGAACGGATCATGAATCACCGGATCAGGTGCGCACTGAACCTCGCGATGTACACGACGCTCACCGTGTCGTTCGCCGCCTGGGGCGATGAGGACGACGCACCCCCGGCGGGCACTCAGCCCACGATGCCCACGCTCAACGCAGAACAGCAGCGCGCGGTCGGGCTGAGGATCACGCATCCCGTTCCGGCCAAGGCGCCGGAACGCATCGATGCGCTCGGTACCGTGCTCGACCGCACTCTCCTGTTGGCCGACGACAGTGCGGTTGCCGTAGCGTCCGCGCAGGAGCGCGCTGCCTCCTCCGAGCTCGCCCGCCTGCACGAGCTTTACAAGGCCGGCGCGGGCGCGTCGCTCAAGATGCTCGAAACGGCTGAGGCCGAGGACGCCAAGGCCGGCGCCGATGCCCGCCTGGCCGCGCTGCGCTTCGCCCAGCACTGGGGACCCTTGGCCGGGCAAGGCGCCGAAGTCCGACGCAGGGTCTTGGCCGCGGTGGTATCCGGACATGCGGCGCTGGTGCGCGCCGACCTGCCGGGCAGACACATCGTGGGCTCGCTGCCGGCCGAGGCGATGCTCGATCTGGACGGAATTCAAGTACCGGGACGGGTACTCGGTGCGCTGGAGCAGCAGAGCGACCTGCAGAGCGTGGGCCTCTTGATCGAAGTGCGCAATCCGCCCGCGGGCCTTTCCCCGGGCGCGCGAATTCCATTGACGTTGCTGGGCAACGACCGCGCGGGACTCCTGTTGCCGAAAGATGCCTTGCTGTACGGCGAGGACGGGGCGTACGTCTACAAGCAGATCTCCCCGGGGACGCCGGCAGGGAAAGTTCGGTACGTGCCGGTGAAAGTAACGCCGCTCGTGCCCTACGGCGACGGATGGCTGGTCAAGGGTGTGGACGACGATGATGAGATCGTCGTGCACGGCGCCGGCGTCCTCTGGTCCCTCGAGGGCATGGGCGCCCATCCGGTCGGCGACGACGACGAAGACGACTAGGACGCCCGGTGCTGGCTGCCATCGTACGCGCCTCCCTGGCGCATCCCCGCATCGTGACCGCGCTCGCCTGTTTGATCGCCGCCTTGGGGTTGGCGGCGCTGCTTTCCGCGCGCTTCGACGTTTTTCCCGACTTCGCGCCGCCGCACGTATTGGTCCAGACCGAGGCCCCCGGCCTCGATGCGACCCAGGTCGAGGCGCTGGTGACGCGTCCCCTCGAGGAGCTTCTGGCCGGTACCGAGAACGTGAAAACGGTCCGCTCCACCTCGAGCCAGGGGTTATCGGCGATGCAGGTGGTCTTCGACCGGAGCGGCGACCCCTATCGGCAGCGGCAAGTGGTCACGGAGCGCCTGGCGGAGTTCGCCGGAGTGCTGCCCGAGGGTGTCGGTGCTCCGCTCCTGTCGCCGCTCAGCTCCTCCATGGAGTACCTGGTTCACTTCGGCTACACCAGCGACCGCCTGTCGCCGGTACAGTTGCGCGACATCGTGCAATGGATCGTCAAGCCCCAGATCCTGGCGGTGCCCGGTGTTGCCCAGGCGCAGATCTTCGGCGGGGAGGTGCGTGAGCGGCAGATCGCGGTGGATCCGGTCAAGCTCGCGGCCTCGGGATTCACGCTGGACGACGTTCTGGCGACCGCCAAGCGTGCGACGGCCCTGATCGGCGGCGGCTACTTCGAGACAGCCACCCAACGCATCGTGATCCGCGCTCAAGCGCCGGCCGCGACCCTCGATGCGTTGTCCGGGGCGGTTCTCGGCATGCATGCCGGTTACCCGGTACGCCTCGGCGACGTGGCGACGGTGCGCGAGGGGTCGGAGCCGCGCTTCGGCGACGCATTGATCGGGAGCAAGCCGGGCATTCTGATCGAAACCTCCACGCAGTTCGGAGCGAATACACTCGAGGTGACGCGCGCGCTGGAAGAGCGGCTCGAGGCGATCGCTCCCGCGCTCGCCAAGGAGGGCGTCGAGTACCATCCCGCGCTGCTTCGTCCCGCCAGCTTCATCGAAAGCGCGATCGAGAAGCTGCGCAACTCGCTCGCCATCGGCGCCGTGCTGGTCGTTGCGCTCCTGCTGATCATGCTGCGCGATTGGCGCGGCGCGCTGATCTCCTTCAGCGCCATCCCGCTTGCGCTCTTGACCACCGTATGGATTCTCCAGGCGTTCGGACTCTCGCTCAATACGATGACCCTGGGCGGACTCGTCGTCGCGCTCGGGGTCGTCGTCGACGACGCGGTGATCGACGTGGAGAACATCTTGCGCCGGCGCCGCATGTCGGACCCGGGGGCGAACATCGTTCAGCTGTTCACGCGCGCATCGCTCGAGGTCAGACGCCCGGTGTTCTACGCCACGGCCGCCGTGGCGGTCGCGTTCCTGCCGATACTCATGATGTCGGGGCTGCAGGGCGCGTTCTTCCGGCCGCTGTCGATCGCCTTTCTCCTCGCCGTCGGTCTGTCGCTCCTGGTGGCGATGAGCGCGACTCCTGCCATGAGCGTGCTGTTGATGGCGCAGCACCAGCCCCGGCCAGAAGCCGGGTTTCTGGCGTACTGCAAGCGCCGCCAGCTGCGCACCATCGAGTGGCTCCATGCACGTCCCCGGGTGCTCATCGCCGTCGTCGCGGCGACGGGGATCGCCGGCATCGTGTGTCTGCCGCTGCTGGGTGCTCGCCTGTTGCCGGATTTTCGCGAAAACTATCTCATCGCCCATGCGTCGCTCCGCCCGGGAATATCGCTCTCGGAGACCTCCCGCGTGGGCGTCGAGATCTCCAAGGGACTCATGGCCATTCCCGGTGTCAAGAGCGTGGCGGAGCAGATCGGCCGCGCCGAGAACGGCCAGGATCCGGATGCGCCCAACAAAAGCGAATTCGAAGTGCAGATCGATCCGCGGACGGGCCATGGCGCGACCGAGATCGACGCTGCGATCCGCGATGTCTTCGACGACTATCCCAATCAGCTGGTGGAAATCTACTCGGTTCTTGCCGAGCGTATCGGCGAGACGCTGTCCGGGGAGTCCGCCCCGTTCACCATCAGCGTCATGGGGTCGGATCTCGATGTCGACGACCGGGTGGGCGCCCAGATCGTCGAGGTGCTCCGGCATCTTCCAGGCAGCGGCAATGTGCGGCTCACCGTGCCGCCGCGCGAGGTGGAGATGCACCTCGAGCTCCAGCCCGACAAGCTGGCGATTTATGGATTGCAAGCCGCGGATGTGCTGCAGACCGTCAACGCGGCCTACCACGGCACCGTGGCCGCGCAGCTCAACCAGGCGGACCGGAGCGTTCCGGTGGCGGTGCGTATCGCGGGCGCCGGCACCGACCCTGCGGCCGTCGGCGCGCTCCTGCTGCGCGGACGCGACGGCGCCCTGGCGCCGCTGTCCTCGGTTGCAAAAATTACCATGGAGTCCGCCCGCAGCCTCGTCGACCACCAGGATGGGCTGCGCCGGCAGATCGTGGTGGCGACGCCCACCGGGGCGGACCAGGCGGGCTTCGCCGCGGCCGCGCGCAAGGCGATCGCGGCCAAGGTGCCGCTGCCTGCAGGCGTTTACCTGCGATATGGAGGAGCCGCCGAAGCTCAGGCGGCGGCAGCGCGGGAGCTCCTGCTGCATTCGGCGGCGGCATTCGTATTGATCGTCTTGCTGCTCGGCTTGGCGTTCGGGTCGTCGCGTCACGTGATTTTGGTGCTGGCGGCGCTGCCGAGCACCTTGATCGGCGGCGTTGCGGCCGTCGCCCTCACCGGCGGGACGCTGACGCTCGGCGCCATGGTGGGCTTCGTCGCATTGTTCGGCATGGCCGCGCGCAACACGATTTTGTTGATCTCCCACTACGACCACTTGGTGGCCGAGGAGGGCGAGAGTTGGAGCATTCGCGCCTCGATGCGCGGCGCCGAGGAGCGCCTGACTCCCGTGCTCTTGACGGCACTGCTCACGGCGTTGGCCCTGCTGCCGGTCGCGCTGCAGCTGCACGAGCCCGGACATGAAATCGAAGGCCCCATGGCGGTCGTTATCCTGGGCGGCCTGGTATCCTCTACACTCGTGAGCTTGTTGTTGATTCCGCCTCTCGCGGCACGCTGGCTGACGCCGTCTGCGCCAACAAAGGGAAAGTCATGAAAAAAATCCGTGCGATTGCATTGACGATGACCGTTCTCGCCTCGGGGTACGCCGTTGCGGCGGCACCGAAGCTGCATGTCACTCAGACTGTCGAAATCAACGCATCCGTCCACAAGGTCTGGAAGGCCGTGGAGAGCTTCGATTCGCTCAATACCTGGCATCCGGCCGTAGCCAAGGACGAGATCGTCGAGGGGACCAACGATACCGTCGGTGCCGTGCGGCTTCTGACCTTGAAGGACGGGGGCACCATCAAGGAGAAACTCCTGGCGTTCGAGCCGAAGGCCCACCAATTCCGGTACGCGATTCTGGAGGGCGTGCTCCCCGTCAGCGACTACACCTCGACCTTGACCGTGACTTCCGCGGGCAAGGGCAAGTCGACCGTCACCTGGACGGGGCATTTCCGGCGCAAGGACACGAGCGCCAACCCGGCCGACAACGCGAACGACAAGACCGCGACCGACACCATCACGAGCGTCTACCAAGGTGGACTCGAGAATCTGAAGAAAATGCTGGAAGGAGGGACGCCGTAAGCCGGGTCCGAGGGAGCCGCATCCGCCACGCATCATGAGCGTCCTCGATTGTTTTCATCCCGCCGTTGCGGCGTGGTTCACGCGGACCTTCGATGCGCCGACACCGGCGCAGGTCGAGGCTTGGCCGGCGATTCAATCGGGACGGGATGTGCTGGTGGCGGCTCCCACGGGATCGGGAAAGACCTTCGCGGCTTTCCTCGCATCCATCGATCAGCTCGTCAAGGAGGGATTGGCCCGGGGATTGCCGGATGAGACGCGGATCGTTTATGTCTCCCCCTTGAAGGCGCTCTCCAACGACATTCATCGGAATCTGGAGGCGCCGCTTCAGGGCATCGGCGAGGAACTCGCGGCAATGGGCCTTCCCGAGGTAGCCATCCGGGCCGTGGTGCGCACCGGAGACACGCCGCAGATCGAGCGGGCCCGCATGCGGCGGACGGCCCCCCACATCGTGGTGACCACGCCCGAGTCCCTGTACATCCTGCTCACATCGGAATCCGGCCGCGCGATGCTGTCGACTTGCCGCACCGTGATCGTTGATGAAATTCATGCCATCGCGGGCAACAAGCGCGGAGCTCATCTGGCGTTGTCGCTCGAGCGGCTGCAGGCGCTCGTCTCGACACCCCTGGTGCGGATCGGGCTGTCGGCGACGCAAAAGCCGGTCGAGGAGGTCGCCCGGTTTCTCACCGGCGTGAGCGGCGAGGCTCCGGGGTCAGCACCGGCGACGGGGCGTGTCGGCAGGCCCTGCACGATCGTGGACGCCGGACACACGCGGCGCCGGGATCTGGCTCTGGAACTCCCGCCCATGCCGCTCGAAGCCGTCATGTCGGGCGAGGCGTGGACGGAGGTCTACGATCGGCTGGCGGAGCTGGTACGCGATCACAGGACCACGCTCGTGTTCGTGAACACCCGCCGGCTCGCGGAGCGCGTGGCGCGGCATCTGTCCGAGCGCGTGGGGGAGGAATTCGTCACCGCGCATCACGGCAGTCTCGCACGCGATCGGCGCCTCGACGCTGAACAGCGCTTGAAGCGCGGCGAGCTGAAGGCCCTGGTCGCGACCGCCTCGTTGGAGCTCGGCATCGACATCGGGAACGTGGATCTCGTCTGTCAGATCGGCTCGACCCGTTCCATCAACGCCTTCCTGCAGCGCGTCGGACGGGCGGGGCATTCCGTCGGCGGCATCTCCAAGGGCCGTCTGTTCCCGCTGTCCCGCGACGAGCTCGTGGAGTGTGCCGCGCTTCTCGATGCGGTGAGGCGCGGCGAGCTCGACCGGGTCGACGTGCCGCGGAATTTGCTCGACGTGCTGACTCAGCAGATCGCCGCCGAGGTGTCCTCGCAGGAGTGGAACGAGGACGCTCTGTTCGACCTGGTGCGCGGCGCGTACGGCTATCGCGACTTGCAGCGCGCCGAGTTCGATCAGTGCGTCGTGATGCTGGCCGAGGGCTTCAGTACCCGGCGCGGACGGCACGGAGCGCTCATTCACCGCGACGCCGTCAACCGGCGCGTCCGCCCGCGCCGCGGCGGGCGGCTGACGGCGATTACCTCGGGCGGCGCGATTCCGGACAACGCGGATTACCGCGTCATGCTGGAGCCCGAGTCGCAGCTCGTCGGCACCGTGAATGAGGACTTCGCGGTCGAGAGCCTGCAAGGCGACATTTTCCAGCTCGGCAATACGTCCTATCGGATCCTGCGGGTGGAGCGCGGCACGGTACGGGTGGAAGACGCCCACGGCGAGCCGCCCTCGATTCCATTCTGGCTGGGCGAAGCGCCGGGCCGGAGCGACGAGCTGTCGATGGCGGTGTCCCGGCTGAGAGCCGGCGTCGAAGAACGCCTGGCCGATCACCGGGCCGGCGGGATTGACGGCGCCGGGGTCGGCGAAGTTGGCGGGGCCGGCGCAGCGGCGGGCGTGCAATCGGCGTCGGAGTGGGTGGCGGAAACCTGCGGTATCGATGAGGTCGCGACCTCGCAGCTGATCCAGTATCTTGCCGCCGGGCGCGCCGCGCTCGGTACCCTGCCCAAGCTCGATACGATCGTGTTCGAGCGCTTCTTCGACGAGTCGGGCGGCATGCAGTTGGTGATTCATTCACCCTACGGAAGCCGGGTGAACCGGGCCTGGGGTCTCGCGCTGCGCAAGCGCTTTTGCCGGACTTTCAATTTTGAGCTGCAGGCCGCGGCGACGGAAGATCAGATCATCCTGTCGCTCACGCATGCGCATAGCTTCGAGCTCGCGGAAGTGTCCCGGTATTTGAATTCGAAGACGGCTCGGCACGTGCTCGTTCAGGCGCTCTGCGCCGCGCCCATGTTCGAGGTGCGCTGGCGCTGGGATGCGGGAATCGCGCTCGCGCTGCCGCGCTTTCGCGGCGGCAAGAAGATTCCGCCCCAGATCGCGCGGATGAACGCCGAGGATCTGTTGGCATCGGTGTTTCCGGACCAGGTCGCGTGCGCCGAGAATCTGCCGGGCGAGATCGAAGTGCCGGATCATCCGCTGGTGCGGCAGACGATCCGCGACTGTCTCGAGGACGCCATGAACGTCGAGGCCTTCGAGGCCCTGTTGCGCGGGCTCGAGAGCGGCGCCGTGCGGGTGGTCGCCCGGGATTTGACCGAGCCTTCGCCCCTGGCGCTCGAAGCGCTGACCGCGCGCCCGTATGCCTATCTCGACGATGCGCCTCTGGAAGAGCGGCGCACCCAGGCGGTCATGAGCCGCCGGTGGATCGACCCCGCCTCCGCGGCCGATCTCGGGCGCTTGGACGGCGAGGCCGTCGCCCGCGTACGAGAGGAGGCCTGGCCGGACGCGGCGACAGCCGATGAGCTGCACGACGCGTTGCTGTGGCTTGCCTACCTGACGAGCGGGGAGCTGCGCGCGAACTCCGCATGGCCGCCGCTCATGCAGGAGCTCGCCTCGCAGGGGCGCGTCGCCAAGATCGGTGCGCCGGACGGGCGGGAGCTCTGGGTCGCGGCGGAACGGCGGGCGTGGTTCGAGCCGCAGGTGCCCTCGACCGACGAGGCCATGACCGAGATCGTACGCGGCCGCCTCGAGGGCTCGGGGCCGGTCACACCGCGTGCGCTTGCCGAATCTGCCGGCGTGCCGCCTGCCCGGATCCATGCGGCGCTCGCGGCTTTGGAGCACGAGGGGTTCGCGTTGCGCGGCCAGTTCACCCCGGGCGGCGGCGAGGAGGAGTGGTGCGAGCGGCGCCTGCTCGCGCGGATTCACCGCTACACGGTCAAACGTCTTCGGGCAGAAATCGAGCCGGTTCCGGCGCGAGATTTCGCGCGCTTTCTGTTCGAGTGGCAGCGGGTGCTGCCGGATGCGCGCATGCAGGGCGCCGATGCACTGGCGGCGGTGCTGTCTCAGCTCGAGGGGTTCGAAGCTCCGGCGAGCGCATGGGAAACCGACATACTCCCCTCCCGCATCTCGGAATACGAGCCGGAGTGGCTCGACGAGCATTGCCGCGCCGGGCGATTCGTGTGGACGCGGCTCGCCGCCCGCACGGTGGAGCCGGAGCGAGGCGCCGCCCCCGTCCGATCGACGCCGATCACGCTGCTGGCGCGCCGGGATTTGCGTTCCTGGTCAGCGTTTGCGCAAGCGCCCGATCCCGCCCAGCTGGGTTCGCGCGCCCGGGCGGTCATGGAGCTCATTCAGACCCACGGAGCGTCGTTCTTCGACGAAATCGCGGACACCGCCGGCATGCTCCCCTCGGAGGTCGAGGATGCCCTCGCGGAGCTAGTCGCGCTCGGGATGGTGAATTCCGACAGCTTCGGCGGCCTGCGCGCTCTCCTCGTGCCGAGCAGCCAGCGCGGCCGATCTCATGGCGGCCGCGGTGCCCGCCGCCGCCGATCCCTGACGTTGTTCGCCATGGCCGATGCCGGCCGATGGGCGATCGTGCGCCGCCCGGCGAAGGCGGCCGGCACGAGCCCGGCGGATCCGGAAGCGGTCGAGCATGTGGTGAGAACGCTGCTCAGGCGCTGGGGCGTCATTTTCTGGAAGGTCCTGGCAAGAGAGGCAGAGTGGCTGCCGCCCTGGCGGGAGATCTTGATGTGCTGCCGCCGCTTGGAGGCGCGCGGCGAGATCCGAGGGGGTCGGTTCATCGCGGGTTTCTCCGGCGAGCAATACGCGATGCCGGAGGCGGTGGCGCCGCTGCGCGAGGCAAGAAGGCGGCCCCAGACGGGGCAGCTGGTGTCGCTGTCCGGCGCCGACCCGCTGAATTTGATCGGCATCATCACGCCGGGCCCGAGGCTTCCCTCGCTCGCCGGAAATCGGCTGCTGTATCGAGATGGCCTGCCCATCGCCGTCTACGCGGCAGGCGAAGTCAGGTTTCTGGAGAACCTCGAGCCGAAGGAGGAGTGGGAGGCGCGCAATGCGGTTCTGCGCCGGCACGTGCCGGCCGCCCTCCTGCCGCTGGACGAGCCGCTCACCACCAGCCGCGACGCTTGAACCAGAGAATGGGGATCAGCGTGCTCAGCGCGATGAGCGTGAGTCCGTAGGCGTAGCCGAAGCGCCAACCGAGCTCGGGCATGCCGTGGAAATTCATGCCGTACATGCTCGCGATGAGCGTGGGCGGAATTCCCACGACCGAAGCGATGGTGAGCACCTTGAACATGTCGTTCTGATCGGTGTTGATGAAGCCCAGTACTGCGTCGAGCAGAAAGTGCACTTTGCTCGAGAGGTGGCCCTCGAAATCGGCCAGCGAGTTCAAGTCGATGCGCACCGTGTGAAGCCGCTGCTGGCTGTTTTGTTCCAGCCAGTCGCGTGCCGTATCGCAGGTGAAGTCGACGACTCGCTGAAGCCCGACCAGGCTCTCCCGGATCTGCGACAGCGCCTCTCCGATGCTGCCGATCTTGACCAAGGTCTCCCGCAGCAGCTGGTTCAAACGCTTCGAGCTCGCCCGCGTCTTGCCTGACCCGCGAAACGTGTCTTGGGAGATTCCCCGCAGCTCCGCGGCGAGTCTTTCCAGCGTGTCGGCGCCGACATCGACCAGCTCCTCGACCAACGCGAGGAACGCGGCGGAACTCGTCCGAATATCTCCGCCGCGCTCGATCCGCTTCACGACCCGCTCGACCGTATGCATGTTTGCGTACCGAATCGTCACGAGAAGGGTCTGCGACAGCACGAACCCGAGCGGCGTCGGCGATTCGTTTTCCGGGATGGCGTGCAGGCCGAGCGGAAGGCTGAGATACAGTACGCCGCCCACCACACGCAGGCGGCTGGAGGTCTCGATTTCCTCCAATGCGCCCCGCGAGGGAACGTGCAAATTCCAGGTGCGGTTCACGTAGACGATCTCGTCCTCGGTAGGGTTCAACAGATCGATCCAAAACGACTCGCCGCCGCTCGGGGCTTGCGCCGAATCCTGAGTCGTCCCGGAAGAAACGGGAAAAGTGGTCAGCACGTCAGCGCTCCCTGTGATGAATCGGAGGCTGATTCTCGCTTGCTTCCGGCGGGGCTGCCAGCGCCCGCTCAAAATGGCGGGTCTCGCCGGATTTGCGGAGACGCGCAGCGGCGGCCGCAAAAATTGTCTAGAATCGACGGCGATTTCCATCCCGAAGCGCGAGCGTGGAGCTTTTCGATGAAGTTATCGGTGCCGTTGATTGCGATGTTCTCCCTGGTTTCGAGTACGCTGGCAACGGCTGCCGCCGCCCCGGCCGCCCCCGCATCGGCGGCGCCCGCCGCGGCGGCCTCCAAGTGGGTCGAGGGCAGGAATTATTTCCGGATCGTTCCGGCACGCCCGACCGGGCTGCCCGCCGGCAAAGTCCAGGTTACCGAGGTGTTCTCGTATGCCTGCCCGGCGTGCAATCAGTTTCAACCGTACATGCGCAAGCTGGAACACAGCGTACCGGCCGACGTCGTCATCGATTTCGTGCCGGCGTCGTTCAATCCCGCCGAGGATTGGCCGATGTTCCAGCTGGCCTACGTGACCGCTCAGACTCTCGGGATCGCCGACAAGAACCACGACGCCATGTTCGACGCGGTATGGACCACGGGTGAGCTCGCCACTACCGACCCCTCGACCGCCAGCGGCCTGAAGTCGCATATGCCGACGATCCAGGACGCGGCGCGCTTCTACGAGAAGCGCTCGGGCGTCCCGGCCGCGAAATTCGTGGCGGCGTCGAAGTCATTCGGCGTCGACAATCAGGTGCGCGTCGACGAAGAAGCCATCAAGCAATTCGGCGTGGACCGTACCCCGACTTTCGTGGTCAACGGCAAGTATCGGCTCCAGGTGGAGTCCGCGGGCGGAGCCGACGGCCTGATCGAGCTGGTCAATTGGCTGGTGGCCAAAGAAAGCAAGTAAGGACCCGGCGCCCTTCGCCGATGAGCTCCGCGGCATGAGCGAGGCGACGCTGCTGTGGGGCTTGCTCTTCAGCTCCATCGGCGTCGGCTTCTTCATCTACGGCAAGAGACAGAGGGCCCCCGCGCCGCTGATCTGTGGAATCGTCCTGGCCGTGTATCCGTACTTCGTTCCGAACGCCGTAGCGCTGGTTGCGATCGGGATCACACTGTGCGCGATCCCTTATTTCTTCAGGGATTAGCGGTCGAGGCGATGCAAAAACTTATCGAGCGCCTGACCTTTCTTGACGCGCGGCGTGGAATCATCGATTGATGCCATACGATCCTTCGGTCACCGACCCGCCCCCCAGGCGTCGCCGTCTGCTGTGGATTGCGCTGCTTGTAATCGCCGTCGCGGCCGTTGCGGTCATCGTGTATCGATCCGTGACATTCATATCCCAGCCGCCGCCGCGGCGCGGGCGTTTCCAGGATGGCGGCAACCAGCCCGTGGGCGTAGCGAAGATCGGCCGCGGCGACATCCGGCTCACGCTGCGCGCGCTCGGCGCGGTGACGCCGCTCGCCACGGTTACCGTGACCACGCAGATCAGCGGTTATTTGATGAGCGTCGGATTCAAGGAGGGGCAACTCGTTCACAAGGGGCAATTGCTGGCGCAGATCGATCCGCGTCCCTACGAAGTGGCGCTGGAACAGGACAAGGCACAGCTCGCGCGCGACCAGGCGACCTTGAAGCAGGCCCAGATGGACCTCGCCCGCTACCAGACGCTGTCTCAGCAGCAGTCGATCGCGCGGCAAACCTATGAGGATCAAGCGTGGACGGTCAAGCAGGATCAGGGCACCGTCGACTACGACAAGGGGCTGATCAAGGCGCAGGAGCTCAATCTCGTCTATTGCCGCATCACCGCACCGACGGACGGCCGGGTCGGGCTCCGTCAGATCGACCCGGGCAACTATGTGCAGACCGGCTCGAGCACCGGTATCGTGGTGCTCACCCAATTGAATCCCACGACGGTGGAATTCGCGGTGCCCGAGGACAATCTGCCGCAGATCATGGCGCGAGTCCGCTCGGGCGCGGTTTTGCCCGTGACCGCCTTTGACCGGGCCAACGTCACTCAGCTCGCGACCGGGCAATTGGCCGCGACCGACACCCAGGTCAACACGACGACCGGCACGGTGATGCTGAGGGCAAATTTCGACAATGCGGACGAGACGCTATTTCCCAGCCAATTCGTCAACGTGGTCATGCTGCTCGATACGCTGAAGGATGCGGTGACGGTGCCGGTCCGCGCCGTGCAGCGCGGAGCGCCCGGAACTTACGTGTATCTGGTCGCCGCCGACGATACCGTTGCCGTGCATCCCGTCACTCTGGGTGCACAGGACGGCGATCTCTACGCCGTGACCGCCGGCCTGTCGCCCGGCGATCGTGTGGTCACCGACGGCGCCGACCGCCTGCGGGACGGCGCCAAGGTAAGCATTCCCGACACGCCGTCCGCGCCGCCGCCCGCAGGCGAGGGCCGCCGTACGCCCAACGGCCGCCATACCGGCAATGGTCAGAACGGGGATCGCTCCGGATCTCACGACCACGGCAATTGGCAGCATCATAAGCACCCGCAGGATGAATCGAGCAAGCCCAAGCCCGGCGATGCTGCGGCCGGCGGCTCGCCTCCGAGCGGAAACTAGAGCCCGCCGGCGATGAACCCGTCCAGGGCTTTCATCAACCTGCCGGTCGCGACCTCGTTGCTGATGGTCGCGATCCTGTTGAGCGGGCTGTTCGCGTTCAAGTTCCTGCCGCTGTCCTCGTTGCCGGAAGTCGACTACCCGACCATCCAGGTTCAGACCTTTTATCCGGGTGCGAGCCCGGAGGTCATGACCTCGTCCGTCACGGCACCGCTGGAGCGCCAGTTCGGGCAAATGCCCGGTCTCAACCAGATGACCTCGGCGAGCTCGGGCGGTGCGTCCGTCGTGACGCTCCAATTCAGCCTGGACCTCGGCCTCGACGTGGCCGAACAGCAGGTGCAGGCGGCGATCAACGCGGCGGGCAACGTGCTTCCCAACGACCTGCCGACGCCGCCGACCTACGCCAAGTTCAATCCGGCCGACGCGCCCATCATGACTCTCGCGGTGACCTCGAAGACGCTGAAGCTCACCGATGTCGAGGACCTGAGCTTCACGCGCCTCGCCCAGAAGATCTCGCAATTGCCGGGCGTCGGTGTGGTGAGCATCTCGGGCGGCCAGCGGCCGGCCGTGCGGATCCAATTCAATCCGCGCGCGCTTGCGAAGTACGGGCTCAACATCGACGACCTGCGCACCACGATCAGCAACGCGAACAGCAACTCCCCGAAGGGCAGCTTCGACGGGCCGTCGCAGGCCTCCTCGATCAACGCCAACGATCAGATCACCGACATCGACGACTACCGCAACATCATCGTGGCCTACAGCAGCGGCTCGCCCGTGCACATGTCGGACGTGGCGAACGTGGTGGTGGCGCCCGAGAACACCAAGCTCGCGGCCTGGGCGAATACGACGCCGTCCCTGATCCTCAACATACAACGCCAGCCCGGGGCCAACGTGATTCAAGTGGCGAACGCGGTCAAACGACTGCTTCCCACCGTCAAGGCCGACATGCCGCCGGCGCTCGACATCAGCATCCTGAGCGACCGTACCCAGACCATCCGCGCCTCGGTGTCGGATGTCGAGTTCGAGCTGGTGCTGGCTGTGATCCTCGTCGTGCTCGTGATCTTCGTATTCCTGCGCAACGCGCCGGCGACCATCATCCCGAGCTTGTCGGTGCCGCTGTCGCTGGTCGGCACGTTCGGCGCGATGTACCTGCTCAACTACAGCCTGGACAATCTCTCGCTCATGGCGCTCACCATCTCGACGGGCTTCGTGGTGGACGATGCCATCGTCATGATCGAGAACATCGCCCGCTACGTCGAGATGGGGGAATCGCCCATGGCGGCCGCGCTCAAGGGCTCTGGGCAGATCGGCTTCACGATCATCTCGCTCACGGTCTCGTTGATCGCCGCGCTGATACCCCTCCTGTTCATGGGAGAGATCGTGGGCCGGTTGTTCCACGAGTTCGCGATCACGCTCGCGGTGACCATCGTGATCTCCGCCGCGGTATCGCTCACCCTGGTGCCGATGCTGTGCGCGCGCTTGTTGCATCACCGGCCGGCGACCGCGCGGAGCGCCTGGGATCTTCGCGCCGAGCGCGGCTTTCAATCGATCATCGACCGATACGAGCGCGGTCTCGAGTGGGTTCTCGATCATGAGGCGTTCACGCTGGGCGTGGCGGGCATCACCCTGGTGGTGACCTTGCTCCTCTACATATTCATCCCCAAAGGATTCTTTCCGGTGCAGGATACGGGCGAGATCCAGGGCATTTCCGAGGCGGCCGAATCCATATCCTACGAGGCCATGGCGGAGCGGCAGCAGGTACTGGCCGCCGCCATCCTGAAGGATCGCAACGTCCAATCCTTGAGCTCGTTCATCGGGGTCGACGGTACGAATACCACCCTGAACAGCGGACGGTTCTTGATCAACTTGAAGCCGCACGGCGCGCGCCATGCCACGGCGAGCGAGATCATCCGGCGGCTCAAGCAGGAAACCGCCGGCGTGGTCGGCATCACGCTGTACATGCAGCCTCTGCAGGACATCACCATCGATTCGGCGGTCAGCCGCACCCAATATCAATTCGTGGTCGAAAGCACCGACAACAACGATTTTGCAACCTGGATTCCGCCGCTGATGCGGAAGCTGACGGAGCTTCCGGATCTCGCCGACGTGGCGAGCGATATGGAACAGCAAGGCACCGCAACCGATCTCATCATCGACCGCTCCACCGCCGCGCGCTTCGGCATCACTCCCGCGACCGTGGACAACGTGCTCTACGATTCCTACGGCCAACGCATCGTCTCGACCATCTATACGCAGTCGAACCAATACCGGGTGATTCTGGAGGCGGATCCGTCGATTCAGCGCTCATTGGCCGGACTTTCCGAGCTCTATCTGCCCTCATCCGTCTCGTCGACCAACGGGCAGGTGCCTTTGTCCGCGATCGTGAGAGTCAACCAGCGCGCGGGTCCTCTGCAGATCACCCATCTCGGACAGTTTCCGGCGACGACCATCTCCTTCAATCTGGCACCGGGGTCCTCGCTCGGCGCCGCGGTCGATGCCATCCGCAAGGCAGAGCAGGACATCCGCCTGCCGGCGAAATTCGTGACGGCCTTCCAGGGCACGGCTGCGGCCTTCCAGCACGTCCTGACCAACCAGGCCCTCCTGCTTCTGGCGTCCGTGGTCACCATGTACATCGTGCTAGGCGTCCTCTACGAGAGTTTCATCCATCCGATCACCATTCTCTCGACGCTCCCTTCGGCAGGCATCGGCGCCATGTTGGCTCTGATCATCGCCGGCGACGATCTGGACGTGCTCGGAATCATCGGCATCATCCTGTTGATCGGCATCGTCAAGAAAAACGCCATCATGATGATCGATTTCGCCCTGGACGCGCAACGCAAGGAGGGGCTCGCGCCGCGCGAGGCGATCACCCGGGCCTCGCTCCTCAGGTTCCGGCCGATTCTCATGACCACGATGGCGGCTCTGCTCGGCGCATTGCCGCTGATGCTGAGCTACGGCGCGGGATCGGAGCTCCGGCGCCCGTTGGGCATCGCGATCGTGGGCGGATTGATCATGAGCCAGCTGCTCACCCTGTTCACGACGCCGGTCATCTACCTGGCCTTCGACCGCGCTGCGGAGCGCCTCCGCCGCCGTCGCGCGGGGGCGGATCCGGCCCCCGTATGAATCTCTCGCACCCCTTCATTCAGCGGCCGGTGGCCACCACCCTGCTGACCGCCGGGGTGGCCCTCGCGGGCGCGTTTGCCTACCTCAAGTTGCCCGTGTCCCCGCTCCCGCAAGTCGACTATCCGACCATCTCGGTTTCGGCGTCGCTCCCGGGCGCCGATCCCGAGACGGTGTCGACCAGCGTCGCGGAACCTCTGGAACGGTACCTGGGGCAGATCGCCGATGTCACCGAGATCACCTCCCAGAGCTCCAGCGGACAGACGCGCATCACGCTGCAGTTCGATCTGGACCGCGATATCAACGGCGCAGCGCGGGACGTGCAGGCGGCGATCAACGCGGCCGCGGCCGACGTATCGACCAGCCTCTCGAGCAATCCGAGCTACCGCAAGGTGAACCCCGCCGATGCGCCGCTGATGATCATCGCGCTCACCTCGAAGACTCTCACCCGAGGGCAGCTCTACGACGCCGCCAGCAACGTGCTGCAGCAGCGGCTGTCGCAACTCGACGGCATCGGGCAGGTATCGATCGGCGGCGCGACGCTGCCGGCGGTGCGTGTCGAGCTCAATCCCACGGCTTTGTTCCGCTACGGCGTCGGGCTCGAGGATGTGCGCGCGGCGCTCGCATCGGCGAACGCCAACAGTCCCAAGGGTGCGATCGAGGACGGCGATCACCGCTTTCAGCTCTACACCAACGACCAGGCGAGCCACGCGAGCGAGTACCGTCCGCTGATCGTTGCGTACCGCAATGGATCCGCCGTCCTCTTGTCGGACGTGGCCGACGTGGAGGATTCGGTGCAGGATCTGCGCAACGAAGGCCGCGCCGATGGCGAGCCGTCCGTGCTCGTCATCCTGTCGCGCCAACCGGGCGCCAACATCATCGACACGGTCGACCAGGTGAAAGCCGAGCTTCCGCAGCTCGAGGCCTCGCTCCCGAGCGACGTGAATCTGACCATCGTGTCGGACCGAAGCGCGACCATTCGCGCCTCGCTTCGGGATACGAAGTGGACGCTGATGCTGGCGGTTGCGCTGGTGACCTTCGTGGTGTTCCTCGCCCTGGGCGACGTGCGCGCCGCCCTGGTCCCCGCGGTGGTCGTACCGGTCTCGCTGATCGGCACATTCAGCGGGATGTATCTTCTCGGCTTCAGCCTCGACAACCTGTCGTTGATGGCGCTCACCATCGCAACCGGCTTCGTGGTGGACGACGCCATCGTGGTGCTCGAGAACATCTCGCGGCACGTCGAGAATGGGATGCCGCGGCACGAGGCTGCGCTGCGCGGCGCCAAAGAGGTGGGCTTCACCGTCATCTCGATCAGCGTCTCGCTGGTGGCGGTGTTCATCCCCATCCTGTTGATGGGCGGCATCGTCGGGCGGCTGTTCCGGGAATTCACCGCCACGCTCTCGCTCGCCATCGCGATCTCCATGGTGATCTCGCTCACCACGACGCCCATGATGTGCGCCCTGATGCTGCGATTGCCGGACCGCGCGCACGGGCCGCAACGGCTGACCCTGTTCGATCGCTCGATCGCCGTGTACGAACGCACGCTCGCCTGGTCGCTCAGGCACGGGCGGTGGGTGATGCTGGGGTTGCTGATCACCATCTTGCTCAACGTGCTGTTGTTCACCGTCATCCCCAAGGGCTTCTTCCCGCAGGAGGACACGGGACTGATCACGGGCGGCATCGTCGCGGACCAGAGCATTTCCTTTCAATTGATGAAGGACAAGCTGGTTCAGCTGATGAACATCGTGCAGGCGGATCCGGCCGTGCAGAGCGTCGCCGGATACACGGGCGCCGGCAGCGGCGGCGGAAACTCGCAGACCAATACCGGCTCCGTGTACGTCCTGTTGAAGCCTTTGTCGGTGCGCAAGATATCGTCCGACGAGGTGATCGCGCGTCTGCGTACCAAGCTTGCGCAGGTGCCCGGCGGGAGGCTGTTCCTTCAGACGGTTCAAGACATCCGCGTCGGCGCGCGGCAATCCAATGCGCAATTCCAGTTCACGTTGCAGGCCGACAGCGTGCCGGATCTGTATACGTGGGGTCCGAAGCTCGTCGCCGCGTTGCAGGAGAGCCCGGTGATCGCGGACGTGAATTCGGACCAGCAACAAAAGGGGCTGGAGACCGAGGTGAGCTACGACCGCAGCACGGCGGCGCGGCTGGGCCTCACCGTCGGCGAAATGGACAGCACGCTCTACGATGCGTTCGGGCAGCGGCAGGTGTCGACCATCTATAACGCGCTGAACCAGTATCACGTGGTGATGGAGGTCGCGCCGCGCTACTGGCAGAGTCCGGCGATGCTCGAGGATATGTACGTGAGCACCTCCGGCGGCACGGCAAGCGGCACGCAGACCAGCAACTCGTTGACCACGACGGCGGTCAGCGGCGGCTCGACCGGCACAACCACCGCGGGCGTCAGCAATTCGGTCCAGAACGCGCTGACCAATGCCATCGCGAATACCGGGCGGGGCGCAGTCTCGAGCGGCGCCGCGGTCAGCGCCAGCGTGGAGAGGATGGTCCCGCTCGCGGCGGTCAGCCATCATTCGGCCGGCACCACCCGGCTTTCGGTGAATCATCACGGATTGTTCGCCTCCACGACCATATCCTTCAATCTGCAGCCCGGCATGTCGCTGAGCGATGCCACGCGCGCGGTGACGCAGGCCATGGAGGAGATCCACCTGCCGACGTTGATCCACGGGATATTCGCGGGCACGGCCGGTACCTTCCAGCAATCTCTGTCGAGCGAGCCGCTGCTCATTGCCGCGGCGCTGCTCGCGGTGTACATCGTGCTGGGGGTGCTCTACGAGAGCTACATTCATCCGATCACCATCATCTCGACGCTGCCGTCGGCGGGAGTAGGGGCGGTGCTCGCGCTGATGGTTTGGCACACGGAATTCAGCATCATTGCATTGATCGGCGTGATCCTCCTGATCGGCATCGTGAAGAAGAACGCGATCATGATGATCGACTTCGCCATTCACGCCGAACGCACGCAAGGCATCCCGCCGCGCGAGGCCATCTATCAGGCCTGCCTGCTGAGGTTTCGGCCGATCATGATGACGACGCTGGCCGCGTTGCTCGGGGCTGTTCCGCTTGCGTTGAGCTACGGGAACGGCGGCGAGCTGCGCAGGCCATTGGGTGTTTCCATCGTCGGGGGATTGATCGTCAGCCAAATGCTGACGCTCTACACGACCCCGGTCGTTTACGTGTACCTGGACCGCTTTCAGAGTTGGATCAAGCGCCGATGGCCGCGGCGCTGGTCCGATGCCGGAGCGGCGGAGGCAGTCGGATGATTTGTCGTGCAAGTGCCTCGGGGCGAATTGCCGCCCGGCCGACCGGAATCGCCCCCGTTTGCGCGGCCGTCGCCGTCGCGATTGCGCTGTCCTCGTGCGCCGTCGGTCCCAACTATCATCGCCCGTCCGCACCGGTGCCGAGCGCCTACAAGGAACTGCCGCCGGGCTGGAAAGTGGGCGCGCCGAAAGACGGTCGAGACCGCGGAGACTGGTGGGCGATATTCAACGACCCGGAGCTCGATACGCTCGAGCGTCAAGTGAATGTCTCGAATCAGAACGTGAAGGAATACGAGGCCGAATATCGCGGGGCGCTCGCGCTGCTCAAGGAAGCCGAGGCCCAGCTCTATCCCACCATGACCGTGAGTTTCGGCGGCCAGCGCGGTGGCGGGGGCGGCGGCACGGCGGCCGTGTCGAGCGCGGTCGGCAGCGGCAACGGCGGGAGCACTCATACCGAGTTCACCCTCGAGGGCCTCCTGTCCTGGCAACCCGACATCTGGGGCACCATCCGGCGCCAGGTCGAGAGCCGCAAAGCCGGCGTACAGGTGAGCGAGGCGAATCTCGCCAATGCCCGGCTGTCGGCGCAGGCGACATTGGCCACCGACTACTTCGATCTGCGGGCGACCGATTCGTTGCGCAAGCTCCTCACGCAGGCCGTTTCGCTGAATCAGCGCGCCCTCGAGATCACGCAGAACATGTTCAAGTCCGGCACGGCCACCAACGGCGATGTGGCCGCGGCGCAAGCGGCGCTCGAGGCCGTGCAGGCGCAGCTCACGGCCGTGGATCAAGAGCGGGGTACCTTCGAGCACGCCATTGCGATGCTGACGGGACACTTGCCATCCGAGCTGTCCATCCCGGAAGCGCCGCTCGCGGCTAACGTACCGGACGTGCCCGTGTCACTGCCGTCCGAATTGCTGGAGCGCAATCCGAGCATCGCCGCCGCCGAGCGCCAGATGCAAGAAGAGAACGCGCTCGTCGGCGTGGCCATCGGCGCTTACTTTCCCACCATCAGCCTGACCGGGCTCGGGGGCTACGCGGGCAACCCCCTGTCGAGCTTGATCAGGCAGTCGAACCGCATCTGGTCGATAGGCGGAACGGCGAGCGACACGCTGTTTCAAGGCGGATCGCAGGTGGCCGCGGTGGCGAACGCGCGAGCGAACTACGATCAGTATGTGGCAAACTACCGCCAGACGGTGCTCAGCACGTTTCAATCGGTCGAGGATGAGTTACTGGCATTGCGAGTGCTTCGGCAAGAGGCCGAATACCAGAGTCAGGCGGTCAAGTATGCCCGGACGGCGGCGGATGTGGCGCTGAATCAGTTCAATGCCGGCACCGTGGCCTACACCACGGTGATCACCGATATCCAGGCTCTGGTCGCCGACCAGGAGTCCCTCCTCACCGTGCAGCAAAATCAGCTGGTCGCGGATGTGTCGCTCATCGAGGCCCTGGGGGGCGGCTGGGACACCTCGAAGCTGCCTTGACGCTCGCGATTCTCGAGCACGTGTGCGGCCGCGATCGTATCGGGAGGGCATGGTGATGAAATCGAAGGTCGTGGCGATTCTCGAAACTCGGACGGGAGAACACCTGGCGGAACTGATCGCGCGCCGGGGTGCCGTGCCGATGCGTGCGCCGGCGCTCGAGGAAGTGCCGGACGTTGACTCCAAACGGTGGGCGGCGCTGCTCGACGGTTGGGAAGCGCAGCCCTTTACGATGGCGATCTTTCAGACCGGCGTCGGCACGCGGGCATTGTTCGAGGCGGCCGAAGGGCTCGGTTCGATTTCCACCTTGATGCGCATGCTCGACAAGGCTGTCGTCGTGGTGCGCGGACCGAAGCCCTTGGGCGAGCTGAATTCGCGGGGCGTGCGCATTCACATTCGCGCTGCGGCGCCCTTTACCACCGACACCGTGCTCGACGCGGTGGCCGGCATCGCGCTCGAGCGGGGGCGGGTCCTCGTTCAGCGCTACGGGGAGGCAAATCCCAAACTTTGCGATGCGCTCACAGCTCTTGGTGCGGCGGTCGAGGAGATCGCGACGTATCGCTGGGCGCTGCCCGCGGATACCGGTCCGCTCGTGCGCTTGATCGAAGCGCTGGCGTCTTCGATGGTGGATGCCGTCGTCTTCACCAGCGCCGTGCAGGTCAGAAACCTATATGCGGTCGCCGGGAGCATGAATCGCGGCGCGGCGCTTGCCGGTCTCTTGAATGCGACCGTCGTCGCATCGATAGGACCCGTGTGCACGGCGGCGTTGATGGAGCATGGTGTGAGACCCGCCTTCGAGGCCAGCCCCCCCAAGCTGGGGCCGCTGGTGCAAGGCTTGGCCGCCATGCTTGAATGAGACGTGCCGCGCCGGCGAAACGAGACGCAGGTGTCGGCGCAGCGCGGACGGAACGCGGCTCCTTAGTCCTACAGCCGAAGTCTCCCCGCCTGGTCGATGAATTCGAAACGCGAGTGGTATAAAGCCGGTTCGATTCCTCGCCATTATCTTTGCAGGAGTAGAACAAGATGGACACTCGCACCGCGTCGGACAAGTCGCAGCCCTTTCTGACCGACGTCAAGACCTTACGAGACCGCGCTCGTCAACATCTCGAGCGGGGCAGCGTCACACCAAATTACGAAGGGGACGTGAAGAAAACGATCGAGATCCTGCAAGCGGTGCTTGCCACTGAATTGGTGTGCGTGCTCCGCTACACCATGCACGCCGTCGCCGCGACCGGCATTTCCAGCGAAGGGGTCAAAGCCGAATTCGCCACCCATGCCAGGGAAGAGCAAGGGCACGCGATGGAGGTGGCGGAGCGCATCAATCAGCTGGGCGGCAAGCCTGATTTCAATCCGTCGGGGCTGGCCTCGCGATCGGCCTCCGAATACGGAAACGCGGGTAATTTGATCGAAATGATCAAAGAGAATCTGGTCGCCGAACGGATTGCCGTCGAACACTACCGTGAGCTCATTCGCTACTTCAGCGATCGGGATCCGACCACCCGGCACATGCTCGTGGGCATTCTGGCAGTGGAAGAAGAACACGCGAACGACATGCATGATCTGCTCGTCGCCCACGAGGGCGATCCGATGCTGCAAAAATGAGGCGCTCGGCTTGCCACCATGGAACTGCATGCGGCACCTTCGCTGAAGGTCCGCCGCTCGCGATTAGCTGTTAGTCTCGAACTCCGCCGCAGGGCGGCGGCCGCGCGTCGTCGCACAAGCCTGTCCGTGCATCACGATTGTTGGCTCCAGGACTGTCGTCGTGCGAAGCGCCATTTAGAAATTGGCCGACTCGCCGAACGCGAAAGTGATCATCGTCGGATCCGGCAAAAACGGACTGCCGGTGATCTTGAATACCGCCGGCGCCGGCGCTCCCCCACAAAGCGCGAGCGCTCGCCCTGCCGAAGGGCGGCCGACCGCTGGTGCAGGGCCGTGAGCGAGCCCGGCGCCATGAACAGCATAGAGCTTTCATCGGGCATCCTGTCCGCCGGATCGGACAGGCGCGGAGTGTACATCGAGGCGGGCAGGCTGGAGCCGGACGATCCGGCTGTCTACGCCATGACGGATTTCCGGCGCGAGTGCCCGATCTGCGTACCACCGAGCAGGTCCATCGATGAGGCGCTCGAGGACATGAATCGGCTGGGAATTCACGCTCTGCTGGTGACCGAACCTCAAGACTCGACCAGCCACGATCAAATGCTCGGGCTGATTACATCCTATCGAATACAGCAGGGCGCTGCACTGGGCGGCTCTCGAGATCGATGATATCGACAACGGGCACATATTGGGTTACGTGGGGCTCAGCAAGATCGACATCGAGCGCAAGCAGGCCGAATTACGGTTTTGGGTGGGCTGCGGGGCGCAGCGCAAGGAATACGCCACCGAATGGTGTGCGGCCGTGCTGCAGTTCGCGTCTACCCGTCTCGACATGGCCCGCGTGTACGCGCTGCAAATCGCACGACACCCGCCCGCGGGCCGGGAAACTCCTTCTGCATGTAGCGATGGTCCGCATACGTGTAGGAAGGGCCGGCCAACATAATAAGGCGCCTCGAGCCACCCGGCGGCGGCAAGTACGCGTCGAGGTCGGCGACCATGCCGTCGGCGCCTCCCAGTATCTGTCGCACGTCCGCGCGCACCACCAACGGGACCTTCTTCGAGATCGCGTACGAGACGAAGGCTTTTGCCGCGGGCGCCATCTAGATGTCGCCGAGTCCGGTCAGATGAGCCACATCGTCGTGTACGTAGCGTCCGAGGTCATAAGCTAGAGCCACCCCCGCACGGTAATGCTATCCGCTTAGCACATTGACCCCAAGACCCTCAGCGACCGACGCGAACCAGAGGTCCTTGTAGCGGATGTTGATCACAGGCCCCGCGACGGTGCGCGTGAGCTCGGCGCCGTCATAGAGGGGCCTGTGTTCAGCGGCCACACCCAGGACCACCCGCCAGTCGGGCCGGTTGGGCTCGAATAGCTTATCCAGTAAAATGCCCCCCGAGTACTGCCAATCCTGCAGGGGCGAGGGGGTTTGGGCGCGGGCCGATGATAGGCACGCCACGGCACATGCGATTACGCCGATTGCGGGCCCGGAAATGGCTGTTAAAAAATTATCGGCCGTCACTCAGGTTCCGGCTACTCGACGCTGTAGCCGCGGCCCTCCAAGCATGCCGCTTGTGCTCGCATATAATCCGAACGCTTGGTGGTCGATTCGGTGGTGGTCCCTTGGGTCGCCGCCGCTTGAGTGGGATCAAAGCCGCTCTGAGCAGCCGCCCAGGTGCGGCATGCTGATTTATCGGTCGCTTGCTGCGCTTCCGTTTGGCCGTTTTTTGGATAGGCGATCAAATTGGGCGAGAGCGCCGCCGCCTGGCGTTGCACCTCAGCGGGCGGATCTACGGTCTCATACTGGCCGGCGTCGCCGTCCCACTCAAAGTAATTGCCGTCGGCATAATAGTAAGGCACTCCGTCCGCCCACAACGTGTCGTAATAAAACGGTAGAGACGCGAAATACAATCCAAGGCCCAGTCCGCCCCAACCCCAACCCCAACCGCCATAACCTCCGCGCCAGCCGCCGCGCCAACCCCCATACCCGCCACGGTAGCCTCCGCCATACCCGCCGCGCCAACCCCCGCCATATCCGCCTCGATAGCCTCCCCCGTAACCGCCGTGCCAGCCCCCACCATATCCGCCTCGATAGCCTCCTGCGTAGCCGCCGTGCCCCGCGAATCCGCGTCCGCCCCCCGAGAAGTGCCCACCTCCCCCAAAGTGACCTCCAGCACCACCATGGCCTCCTCCTCCTCCATGACCGCCTCCGCCCCCATGAGCGAAGGCGAAGCTTGAGGATCCGGCGGTGATGAGCGCCATGGCTACCGCAGCGATCCACTGCATTCGTTTATTACCCATCACGACACCTCGATGAGGAAAATCCAACGGTCACGCCCATTTGACTGAACGATGACGAATGTGGTTCCGACCTATCGCACGATCTGGATCTCCTTGCCCGGTATGCACATTGTATTTCTCCCTCGTGCACGATTGCATGAGAGGCTTCTAATGAAGATCTAACGGCGCTCTAATAGGAACGCTATGAAATGCTGAGGTAAGGGGGCCACCGTGCGGATACTCATCGTCGAGGATGATCGAAAACTCGCTGAATTTGTAGCTCGAGGCTTGCGCGCCGAACGATTCGCTGTCGACTTGGCCGCGAACGGGCGCGAGGGCGAGAGCTACATCAACTCGTACAGCTACGATCTTCTGGTCCTTGATTTGATGCTTCCACAGTTGAGCGGCACAGAACTCCTGCGCCGTGTGCGGCAATCTCATGCCGCTCTTCCCGTCCTGGTGCTCACCGCGCGAGATACCATTCACGACAAAGTGGTGCATTTCGAGGCGGGCGCGGATGATTACCTCACAAAACCATTCGACTTCTCCGAGTTGCTCGTGCGTATCAAGGCGCTCCTGCGGCGAGCGCCCGTGGAGCGGGCCGACGTTCTGCGCATCGGCGATCTCGAGCTTGATCGATTGACCCAGCAGGTAAGGCGGCACGGCCACCGGATCGATCTCACCGCGAAGGAGTACGCTCTTTTCGAATACCTCTTGTGCTCGCCAGGACGCGTATTCTCGAGAACCATGATCCTCAATCACGTGTGGGACCAGAGCTTCGAGGGGGTGACCAACATTGTCGATGTCTACGTGCGGTACCTACGCAGAAAAATCGACGATCCGTTCCCCGCCAAACTCATCCATACCGTGCGCGGGGTCGGCTATTGCGTGCGCGAGCCGGAGGCGGAGCCCCGCGCCGCGCTGGAATGAATCATCGTTCACTCGCCTTTCGGTTAGGCGCTTGGTACACGCTCCTGTTGGGCAGCGTGTTCGTTCTTGTCGGAACAGGTGTCTTTTTTGGTCTGCAGCATTACCTGCGGTCGAATGTACGCGATACCTTGGGTCGCCGTTCCGCGCAGGTCGAGCAGATACTCCTGCAAGCACCTGCCGAGGCGGCCGACGAGACAATTGCCCGTGAAATCAACACTCGAGTCGCCCCGGAATTCAACAATCGCTTTGTGCGTGTGACCCGGCTGCCAGCGACGGTGATCTACCGCTCCGGTCTGCCCGCCGATCGCAGCTTCGATCCGTCGGCTGTGAGTGCCTCACCGACCAATCCGCTTAAGCCTGTCTCCAGAATCGTCCGCGATCAGCAGTTGATGATCCGCATGACACCGGTCAGCGCGGCGTCCGGAGACTACCGGGTCGAGTTGGGGGTCTCTATCGCACCGATCGAGGCGGTCTTGGATCGATTGCTGGATCTCCTGGCGTTGCTCCTCCCGGTGCTCATTGTCTGCGCCGCTGGGGGTGGCTATTGGCTGGTGAGCTGGGCGTTGCGACCGGTCGATCGATTATCGCAAACCGCCGAACAGATGAGCCTGCAGAATCTGAGCCTTCGGCTGCCGGATTTATCGAGCGGCGATGCCCTGGAGCGACTCTCGATCTCGTTCAATACCATGCTGGGACGGCTGCGTGATTCGGTGCAAACCTCACGCCGATTCTTGGCGGATGCCTCCCATGAGCTGCGCACGCCCCTTACGGTCATCAAAGGCGAGTTGGAGGAGCTCACCCGCGAATCTCACCCGACCGAAAGCGACCTGCGCGAGCGAATCGGCAGCGTCCTCGAAGAAGTGGCGCGTTTGGAGCATCTCGTGTCCGGGTTGCTGGTGCTGTCGCGGCTTGACGCGGGTGAAAAGCAGGGCGATTGGGTCGATGTTGACCTGGCAGAGCTGGCATTGAACACGGCCGAGCACATGCAGCTGATGGCCGAGGACCGCGACGTAGAGATTGACCTGGCGGAGTTGCGAAAGACCGTCATTCAGGGGGATCGAGCGCGGCTCAAACAAATCATCGTGAATCTTCTGGATAACGCGATCCGTTTCACTCGCCGGGGGGGCACCGTGTCGCTTCGCACCGCCGCGGATGAAACGGGAGGCGTCCTTGAGGTCGCGGATACCGGTGTGGGCATCCCGCCCAGCGCGATCGCCCACGTGTTCGACCGATTCTTTCGCGTTGATGAAGCACGCTCGCGCGAAGATGGCGGCGCGGGGTTGGGCCTTGCGATTGTAAAGTCCATTTGTCTGGCGCATGGCGCGAAGATCGAGGTGCATAGCCAGCCAGAATTCGGTAGTTGCTTTCGCGTGACGTTTCCCAGGCGCTCGCTGGCCCCCGCACCTAGCGCACCGGAGGCCCCTCCGCCTGCGAATGTCACCGGGCCCAGCGCGCGCGATTGGCATGCCGATTCCGGGGATGCACCGGCACCTGGGGTGACTTTGAAGGGATAAATCCCGCCAATCGGGTCGATTACCTGCCTTTAAGTGTGAAATGCACCTGCTTTCTAATGTGGTATTAGGCGCTTTTTAATCTTCGCACCGCAACCTAAACGTCAAATGATGCTCATGGGATCCGCGTTGGCGCCGAACCGGCCGAAAGGTCTTGCACGTGGGCGATGTCCTTCGGACTTGCAAACGCCCGACACACGGGGGGACTGCCCTGATAGACGGCTCGTATTGCGCGCCCAAGCGGGTGAGCAAAATGCCTTTGAGACGCTCGTGCAAAAGTATCGCGAGCGCGTGATGAAGCTTTCGATGCGCTACACCCGCAATCGCGCCGATGCGGAGGATGCGGTACAAAATACGTTCCTGAAGGCCTATGCGGGGTTGCCGCATTTTCGCGGTGAGGCGTCCTTCTATTCTTGGCTATACCGCATCGCGGTCAATTCCGCGAAAAACGTCCTGTCGCTACGAACGCGTGATGCGAGTGTGCTTAGATTCGATACCTGGAATGACGAGGTGAACGAAACTCGTGAGGTACTCAAGGAGCTCGATACGCCAGAGGAGCTTGCTCTCACGGAGGAAATCCGTGATGCGGTTAATTTAGCCGTGGAAGGGCTCTGTGAGGAGCAGCGTATCGCAATTATATTGCGGGAACTGCGGGGCTTGAGCTATTCGCAGATGGCCGCTGCGATGTCTTGTCCAGTCGGTACGGTACGCTCACGTGTGTTCCGAGCACGCGAGGCGATAGACCATCGACTCCGTCGAGTGTTTGATGACGGTCTGGGACGCACGCGGCGGAGGCAGAACGTGTAAGCGCACCGTGCCGTGGCGCGGCCAATCGACCGATGACCCGATGACCCAGATGGTGAGGTACACGCCATGGCCTTGAAGGATCTTCTTGTCCACGTCGACCAATCAGAACGCGCACTCGGACGTCTACGCCTGGCGGCCGACCTGGCGCGTCGGCATGGGAGTCGGCTCACGGCCATTTACGTAAGGGAACTTAATCCGGCCGAGCTTCATCTGCAGGGTGTTGCGGAACTCGGGCTGGGTTCGGCTTCTGCAATCAATCGCGTCGCTCAGCAAATTGAAAAATCCATCAATGAGGGGGCGGACCGGCTGCGATCTGAACTCGACGAATTAAAGCGCGAGTTTGGCCTTGAGGTCGAGTGGCGCTGCCTGGATGGCATTGGGTCGGTCGTCGTACCTCAGCATGCGCGTTTTTCCGATCTGTGCATTCTTGGACAAGATGTGTCGACAACTAACACCGCCACAGGATACACCTTCTCCGAGCAACTGCTATTCATGACCGGCCGCCCGGTGATATTCATTCCCGCTGAAGGATCATTCGAGATCCTCGGGCGGCATATCCTGGTGGCCTGGAACTCGAGTCGCCCATCAACTCGGGCGGTCAACGACGCACTTCCCCTCATCGAACGCGCCGAGCGGGTCACCGTGCTCGCGGTCAATCCAGCAGAGTTTGCGGAGCGTTATGGGGCACTGCCGCCGGAACAAATGGTGGCGCACTTGAGGCGCCATGGCGCTACGGTCGAGGGAGTCTGGCTCCAGGATGTTCCGACCGCGTCCATTGTCGACGCGGTGCAGCACGAAGCGCACAGGCATGGCGCCGATATGATCGTCGCCGGTGCTTTCGGGCACCCCAAGCTTTGGGAAAAGCTCATGGGCGGCGTGACGCGCGAACTGCTCGCGCGCATGACGCTGCCTGTTTTGATGTCCTATTGATTTTCGAGGTTCTCGTACCCAGGTTGCAAAGAAAGCGGCGGGCGGTCGCAATGTCATCGATGCCCTGTCCATCATGAAAATATCGGCTCATTGATCGGTCGGCGAGACTGGTGTTTCGACGAGATCCCGGCGGACTACGCAAGCTAATGCGAGGAATGGCCTTGCGACAGCCGAAATTCGTTGATGGCGCGGAACTCGACTATGCGGGACGCGCTTCCTCAGAATAGAAGTGTGACACCGTGCGCCGGCGGTCGCCGCGTCGGGCGATCTGAGTCATGCCGGACCTCTCCGGTGGCGCCAATTACCGGTGACTTAAGCTTCGCAGTTGCATGAGAGAAGCAAGCGCCGGTTAGTGACTTTGCGTCGCAAAGTATTGGATTATGTCGTTTCAACATTGCGTGCAGAGTGATTTGTTTATAGCGCGTCGTAGGACGAGCATTCGACGCACGGAGGCGCTACTGATTTTGAGGCGAGTGGTGGCGATTTGCCGCTTGCTGATGCCACCGGCAAAGAGGGTCGCGATTTCGGGGGCGTGCGCTGCATCGTCGTCGGCCGGCCATGGGGGCGTCCTTTCCGCCCAATACTGCAAAAATGAGGCGCTTCGGCTAGGAACTGCGGCCAACAGAAGGCGGGTCGCTCGCGGGGAAGCTCTCATCGAGCGCCTCGTCGAGCAAGTCGCTCTCATGCTGCCGCGCGTCGTCCCGCGGGGCCTCCTCGGGGTGCTTCTCCAAGTACGCCGCCGCGTACGAGCACGCGGCCACCACCCGCCAGCCATTGCTTCTCGCGGCGCTCAACGCCTGTCGCATCAACTCGCCCGCGATTCCGCGTCCCTCGATCGGCTTGGGCACACCGGTGTGAGTGATGGTCATGACGCCGGCCGCGAGGGTGTAATCCAGAACGGCGCGCTCACCGTTCAGCTGTGCGCTGAATCGATGAGCGGCCGCATCGTGATCGACTGGGATCATCCGTGGGGCTCCGGGTGCTCTTCAGGCCGCTTCGGCTCCGGCCGTGCAGGAGCCGCAGGACGAGGGGGGGCGGCCGCACGAGGCTCGCGTTCCTGCTGCGGCGCCGGACGGGCGGGTTCCGTCGGCGCGCCGACGCTCTTCGGGCGCCGGCCGTGCCTGCGGCGCGGGGGCGGGATGGGGCGCGGCACGCGGAGCCGGCGCGGCACGCGGAGCCGGCGCGGGATGCGCTGCCGGTTCGTGACGCGCGGCCGGTTCGGGGCGCGCCGCCGGTTCGGGGCGCGCAGCCGCATGCGCCGGTGCGCCGCGCGCAGCGATCACGCCCTTGGTGAATTCGCCCGGCCTTGCGGATGCGGCGATCGCGGGGTGCCCATGATTCGCCTTGGACTGCAGCGCCGGGTTCGAACGCGCAGCTTCGACCTGTTGCCGCTGAGCCGGCGTCGCCTCGACGTGGTGTTCCCGGGCGTAGCCTTCTTGGGCGGCGCTGGGTCTGGCCGAGATGCCGCCGCTGCCGCCGTTGTAGCTCACTCGATTCACGGTGACATTGTTGACGACCACGTTCTTGACGTAGACGTTGGTGATGTGGGTGGTGCCGACGTTGACCACGGCCCTATTGTAGAACATGTGGCCGCCTTGCCAGTAACCACCTTCGTAGCCGTTGCCGCCATATCCGTAGCCGTAATTTACCCCGCCGTAGAAGCCGACGTGAGGGCCCCACCAGCCGGGATGCCATAAGAAAGCCCCGCCCTCGCTTCCCCAGTAACCCGGCGTCCAGAGCAGGCCTGGCTCCGGGGCTTCCACCCAGGTACCGGGCACCCAATAATAGTCCTGCGCGTCGTCGCTCCAGTACCAGTAACCCGGCACCCAGAGATAGCCGTCGCCGGGAATGGGCGGCTGCTCGTACACCGGCAGTTCCGGTGGCGCGAGATTGACCGATACGCTGACGCCGACCTGGGCCATGCTGAGCGCCGGCAGGATCGACAGAAGAAGGGCGGGTAGCCAAATACGCTGCCAAACCTTGAACATCTTGATCTCCCGAGAGTTGATGACGCACGCCGCGCCTTTACGCTCGGCGTCTTTTAGATAGAAATGTTAATTAATGTGAATATATGCAAATGAGTATACCGGGTGTGAGGAGGTGCCTTCGTCGGTAGGCGCCCGCCCCCTTTGTAGGAGATTGCCGATAGGATGCGGCGTGATCGGCGTGATGCGGCGTAAGGATCAGATATCTTGATGAAGATCAGCGATGCTCTCGTCGAAAACGATGCGCCCTTGGAACTGGCGTATGCGCGGCTCGAGGCGTGTCCCGACGATGAGTCGCGGATCGCCGCGACCGCCCGGCTGATATTGGCGATCTTCGACGATTTCTATAGCCTGCTGTGCGAATACCCCTACCGGGCCAAATGCGCCTTCGAGCTCATGGATCCGCATGCCTCGATCCGCATCAGCAAGGAGCGCCTGGGACTGTACAGCCGCTACATCTCGGAGCACGGCCCCCGGGTTCTCGGCTCATGCCCGGCGCTGTCGAACGATGCTGCTCTGTGGGAGGCGGTCGATCGGCTGTTCGTTGCGATGATCGTCGACCGCTACGAGGCAGACACGGCCTTCAGCTTCGCACACTCCTTGCGTCGCAATATTTGCCAGGAGTTTTGGCGGCCCGTCGCGTATTCCTTTCCCCCGCCGAGCCAGCTCCGAGCGTTCTCCATGGCCTCCGTACACCGGCGCCTGCCCATCGTGTCGCGCGTGGATGCGGAATTGATCGCTTCTTTCCTGCGAGTGCCGGGATTTTCAGTGCCGTTCCGGGATCTCTCCGGCGACTCGCAAGGCATCGTGGAGCGGGTCGACTCGCTTCTATATGGTTCGCCGGAAGATCCGCCGCCGGTGGCGCTCGATGTGGTGGAGGCGGGGTTCTTCCGCGACCGCAGCGCCATCATCGTGGGCAGATGGGTGAGGAGCGACGACAGCATCGTGCCGTTCGCCGTCGCGCTGCACAACAGCTCCCGGGGCATCTACGCCGACGCGGTGCTGCATCGAGTCGCGGACATTCATGGACTGTTCAGCTCGGCGCTGGCCAATTTTCACGTCACCACGCGCCTCTACTATCAAACCTGCGTGTTTCTCTACAGCCTCATGCCGAAGCGGCCGCTGGGTCACCACTATTCGACGATCGGTTTCAATCACGTCGGCAAGGTGGCGATTCTGAACGAGATCATCGAGCAGATGCGTGCGAGCGGACAACGCTTCAGGCGCTCGCCCGGCATCCCGGGGACGGTGGCGTTGGGGTTCACCTTCGATGCCTGCGCCTACCATCTGAAGGTGATCCGCGATCGGCCGACCACATCCTACAAATGGGGCGCCTACCCGGGTGTTACCGCGGTGATCGAGAAATACCGGCTGGTTCACGAGATCAACCGCGCCGGCAGCATGTTGGACAATGTCATGTACTTCAATCTGCGGCTGGACCGGGACATGTTCGATCCCGATTTCCTGGACGAGCTGTGCCGCGAATCGGCCGAGACCGTTCATGTGGACGAAGACGGGGTGATGCTTCGTACGCTGATCGCGCAGCTGAAGATCATCCCGCTGCCGGTATATCTGGAAAATGCCTCGGAGAGCGAAACCCGGGAGGTCATCGCCAACCTGGGACGATGCATCCGCAACAATGCGGCGACCAACATCTTCAACAGGGATTTGGATTCCAGGAACTACGGTGTCGGGCGCTACGGCCGGGTGTTCCTGTTCGACTACGACGCCGTCGAAAAGCTCACCGACGTGAAGATCCGAACCAACCTGGACCGCGAGCCGGGTGAGGAAACAGTGCCGGACTGGTTCTTCGAGGAGGGCGTCGTTTTCCTGCCGGAGGAGCTCCAGCATGGGATGCAGCTCATGAACCGCTATGCCAGAAATTGCTTCCGGGATGAGAATCTCGATTTACTGAGCGTCGCCTACTGGGAAGACGTGCAGAGAAAGCTGCTTCGCGGCGAGGTGCCGGAATTGCAGATGTATCCGGATGCCTGCAAGCTCGGATCCGGGAGCGTCCCGCAGGCGGACGTGGGCGTCGACATCTAGAAGGGCCGTCTCGGCGTTCGGGCGTCAGGCGACGGCTGCCGCGGCGGGTGCGAGCGGGAGCTCGAGGATGAATGCCGCGCCGAGTCCGCTGCCCTCACTCTCGGCATGCAAAGTCCCTCCCAGCTCCTGAGCGGCGAGCGCGCAGCTGTGCAGGCCGAATCCGTGGCCGGCCCGGCGGGTCGTGAAGCCGTGGCGGAACAGGCGCTGCAGATTCTCGGGCGCGATTCCCACGCCGTTATCGATGACCGAGATGCGCACCCCTCGAGACGAAGTTTCGGTGCGGAGCGTAATCAGCTTGTGGTGGCGCCCGGACTCGTCGCACGCGTACTTGGCATTGCGCACCAGATTGACGAGGATCTGCAGCACCTTGTGCTTGTCGACCGTGATCGGCGGAACCGCTCTGAATTCGCGCTCGAGCTGCACGCCGTGACGCTCGAAGGCGCCCGCGTTCAAGCGCAGGCTGTCCTCGACCAGCGCGGCGACCTCGACGGTCTCTGCGACGCCGCAGCGCTTGGCATAACTTTGCTGCATCATCACGGTGTCCTTGATGTGCTCGAGATTGTCGCGCAGCAGAGTAAGCTCCTCGAGCACCTCGCGCTGGTCCGACGAGAGCTGCGCGCCGAGCGCCGCCAGGTATTCGGGTACGCGCCGGCCCCGGGGGTCCTCGGCGAGGAACTTGTCGGCAACGGCGGCGTGGTCGGACAGCAGTGCCGCCAGGCGCGCTACGCCCGGCGCGGCGGATCGCTTGATCCGCTCGGTCACGACGTTCGCCGATATGTTGACGCTGTTCAAGATGTTGCCCACGTTGTGCAGGACATTGGTGGCGACCTCCGCCATGCCCGCTTCGCGCGACGCCGCCACCAGCTCCCGGTGCACTCGTTCCAGCTCCATCTCGCGGCGCCTTCTTTCCGTGGTGTCCTGGATCACGGCCACGGCGCCGAGCGTTTGTCCGTCCGGGCCGGCCAGCCGGCGGACGCTCGACAGCGTCGATCGCGGCGCGGCTCCGTGCGGGACGATGATCAGTTCGAGATTGGTGATGGTATCGCCGCGAAGAGCGCGAGAGAGCGGGAGATCCTCGATGGCGACGGGTGTGACGCCGTCCATGAGCAGCACGTCCGCTATGCGCCGGCGGTGCGTCGGCTCGGTGCAGTAGAGCTCGACTGCCGCACGATTGTAATGAGTGATCCGGCCGTCGGTGTCGCACGCCAGGAGCGCCACCGGCAGATCTGCAATCACGGCTTCAAGGAGCGTGCGCGTTTTGACGAGGTCCGTGATATCGCTGATGGTACCCACGTATCCGGAAATGCCTTCCGTCGGAACGGCGCGTTCGGCGTAGTAGCGCACCGCGCCGCCTTCATCGAGCGCGCGATACTCGAGCCGGATGTCGTAGGGCCGGCGCAAGAACTCGGTCCAGAGCTCCTGGATCCGGGCCCGATCATCGGGGTGAAGCGCCTGGGGCCAGTCGTTCACGTCCTGCGTGCGGGCGAGGCGAAACATGCGCCGGTACTCCGGATTCACGTAGGCGGCTTCGCTCTGCGTGTCGACGTAGTAAATCGCGACGGGAGCGGTGTCCAGGAGCGAGTCCGCCAGCGCGAACGCCGAATCGGGGGCGGGGACGCCCTCCGCGGCGCTCAACAGCTCGAGCTCGCTCACCCGCGCATGAAGCTCCGCGAGCGCGGTGCCTTGCCGGGCAAGCCCGGCGAGCGCGCTGCGCTCCCCCGCCGACAATGCGGCGGAGCGGGTCCGGTAAATGGCGATCGCGCCGAGGATCTCGCCCGCAGCGTTGCGCAATGCGCATCCCGCGTACGAGCAGATGCCGGCGGCCTCCAGCACCTGATCGGCGCCGGCGAAGCGCGGATCCGCCGCTATCTCCGGCACCTCGAACACGTCCACGGCGGCGAGCGTATGGGCGAGGCAGGGGTTGTCCGGCAGGGCGCGAAGGCTCAGGACGCCGGCGCTGAACCAGGATTCGCTCCAGCCGGTCAGCACGATCGAAGCCAGCGGAGCCTGGAAAACGTCTGCGGCGAGGCGGGCCAATTCGCCGAATTCAGGCGGAGGGACGCTTTCCCGGGAGCAGGCGTATTCGGCGGCGGGACTCAAGAATGCGGTTCGATCGCGGGTCATGACGCCCGCGATTGCACCACAGGTCGCGATTTGGCAAAGCGAATGCCGTCGCATTTCGGCTGCTGCATCGGGTATCGTTGGCCGATGGGCGCAAGCGCACCGTCTGCCGTCGAGCATCCGCCGGGCCCGTGGAATCCCGGCCTCAAATCGCAGGTGCCCAAGGAATGGCGGGGGCTCGAGACGATTTTTCGCCCCGAGAGCAATTACTCGACGCTTGCCGCCGCGGAGGAGCTGAGCGGCTTGACCGGCCTCGGGCTGAGCGAGCTCGTGGTTTTTCGCCCCGAGCGGCTGGCGCTGCATGAGCTTCTGATCCGCGTGACGGCAGACTTCGCCGTGCCCGACGGCTCGCGCGTCGGGGATCTCGGCATCAATTTCCGCCGGATCGCAACCAAGCTCCTCACCCATTATCTCGAGCCCGAAATGCGAACGATCGCCGGCGCCTACGAGGAGGCGCGCCGGGAGGTCGCGGCCGCCGTCGAGGCGGCGCTGAGCGAGGTAGTGCGCGGACCGAAGCCGCCGGCCGATGCGCCGAGAAGATTCGGATTTTGGAAACCACGGCGCGCTCCGGCACCCCCCGCGCTCTGCGATTTCACCTGGGATGCCGGGGACATCGCGGAGTGCGAGCGGCGGGCGAACGCGGCCGGCGATTCGTTGCCGCGGCTCGCTTATCGCACGCTGTCGAGGGTTCTATCCGGATTGTTCACCACGCACGGGTGCGCCTGGGGTACGCGGGATCTCATCGTGTCCCTGGCGCGCGATGTCGCGTGCAACACGTATGCGAGCGACGCCGTCGGCAGAACCATCGATCCCCTGCTGAGACGCGCGGCAGAGCGCGAGGGCTACGGATTGCTGCCGCGCCAGGATCGGCCGGTGGTCATCAATACCAAGGGCGCGTCGGCGTCCGGCAAGAGCACGCTCCGTCTCCTGCAGAAGAAGCTGGCGGGCGACATCGGCGTCGACTGGAGCGACTTTGCGCTGATCAGCCCGGATATCTGGCGCAAGCAGCTGCTGGACTACGCGACGCTCGGCGCAGCGTATAAGTACGCGGGCGCCTTCACCGCGGAAGAGGTGCAGATCGTCGACCGCAAGCTCGACCGCTACATGGCGCGAAAGCATGCGGCCGGAAACATGTCCCACCTCCTCATCGATCGCTTCCGCTTCGACAGCTTCGCGCCGGATTCGGATGAGGAAGGAAGCAACTTGCTCACGCGTTTCGGCCAAACGGTATTCCTGTTCTTCATGATCACGCCGCCGGAGCAACTGGTGGAGCGCGCGTGGATGCGCGGGCTCGAATTCGGCCGCTACAAGGCGGTCGATGACACGCTCGCGCACGCGATCGACGCCTACACCGGCATCCCCAACGTGTTCTTCACCTGGGTTCGCCGCAATGACAAGCGCATTCGGTTCGAATTTCTGGACAACTCGGTGGCGCTGGGCGAGCGTCCGCGTACGGCGGTTTTCGGCGACAACGACACGGTGAACGTACTGGACGTGAATCGCATGCTCGACATCGATCGCTACGGACGGGTGTTCGTGGATGCCGCGACGCCCGAGGATCTGTACCGGGACCGGGAGTCGCTGGCGGCCGAGCACAACGTCGGATTCCTGAGACGCTGCGTCGAGGAATTCCGCTTCGTCAATTTCGCCTCGCAGAAGACCGGAAGAGTCTATCTGCGGATCGAATCCGGGGCGGCCGCGTGGATCGATCCGGACGCATTGCAGGCGGCGCTCGAGGATCCGGATACGCGTGCGGGCCTACGGGCGGTGGCTCCCGCTGCGGTGGAAGGCCGGGTGCGTGCCGCCGTGAGTGCGCAATTTCTGAGACCTTACGAAGCTGGGCAGAGCGGCGCGGCGGCGCGGTGGCCATGGACTCGGTGACGACGCGATGCCCACTCTCGGCATATGGGGCGACACGCCGACAGGATGACATTTCCCGCACGCCTCGACGCGCGCGGCAAATGTCACCCCAGGAAATCGCAATGCCGATCAACGTGGTCCGCGAGGTCCAGAGTGTGCTGGCGCGCGAGGCGTTCCGCCAGCTCGGTATCCCGCTTCTCCAGGGCCTCGATGATTTTCAGATGATCGACGATCGATCGTGCGGCCCGATTATCCTGCGCGATCGTCGCCCGGCGGATGGCTCGCACGTGAATCAGAAGATTTCTCGTGGCATCGACCAGGGTTTGCGATCCGCCCAAGGCGATGACGGCCGTATGGAACGCGATGTTCGCATCCGAGTACTCGCACAAATGCTCCGATGGCGGAGAGTTTTGAAATTCGTCGAACAGGTGCCTGAGGGTGGCGATCTCTGCGTCCGTTGCATGCAAGGTCGCAAGCCGCGCCGCCATCGATTCGAGCGCGGCCCACATCTGCACCATCTCGATTATCTCGCGTTTGGACTTTCGAATGATGTAGATGCCGCGCCGGGGCACGGTTCTAATGAAGCCCTCTTGCTCGAGCAGCGAGAGTGCCTCGCGAATGGGAGTACGGCTCACTCCCAGCGCGGCCGTCAACTGCCGCTCATCGAGACGCAGTTCCTGCGCCGGGTCGTAAATATCGGTCTCGGCGATCGCATTCTTCAAGAGCGCGTAGGCCTGATCGCGCAGGCTCGTCGCATTCAAGGGGCTCAAGGTGAGCGGCGCCGCCGGTGCGCCGCGTTCGACAAGTTTGGCAATGCTATTCATCTAATCCCTCACAGCGTTCCCATCGCCATAGTCTGGAGTGCGGCGTCGGACGACCCGCATTCTAGATATATCATACTGCGGCCTCGGGTGCTCGGCCCCATAAAGTCGGGTTTCCGGCAACTTCCGCGGATATTCGCCGCGATTTGTTGGTGTCAAGCAACAACTCCCGCCACGGCTCGGCGAACAGGCGTCGGCGGCCACCTCGGCGAAGGCCGGCGGCGACGTATGCGGGGACCGTCGGCCAGCTATGCGGAAATGTAATCCACCGCCGAGTTGACAGCCCAAAAACGCTTCATATATGGTATACCACCAATATAACTCATGGCTGGGGAATGCTGGACCGTGGAACGGCGGGCATTCTTGTGGGGGCAAACGGTGGAGCGAGGCTTCGCATATTCGCTGTTGCGGCTAGGCATCGAAAGGTCTGTGAGGACCCTCCGCAGCCTCTCATCGTCCAGCTTCCAAGGCTGCCGCCCAACACCATTCTCATTGTGCGCGACGTACGCGACGATCCGCTGCCGTGTTCACGGCAGCGGGTCGAATCTTTAACTGGAGGTAAATATGGCAACCGCTAACCCCGCTGCGGCGGATTCCAAGTCCACCACCGCAGAGGACACGCTGCAGCGAAAGAGCCGGGAAGCCGGCGTCGTATCGGGCGGCCATTTGGTGGCGAAGGCGCTCAAGACCGAAGGCGTGGACACCATATTCACCCTTTGCGGCGGCCACATCATCGACATTTACGACGGCTGCGTGGACGAGGGCATCCGCATCATCGATGTGCGCCACGAACAGGTCGCCGCGCATGCCGCCGACGGCTACGCCCGCCAAACGGGCAAGCTCGGCTGCGTGGTGACTACCGCGGGTCCCGGCTGCACCAACGCGGTGACCGGCATTGCGACCGCATTCCGATCCGAGAGCCCCGTTCTGCACATCGGCGGCCAGGGCGCGCTGACGCAGCACAAGATGGGCTCGCTCCAGGATCTGCCGCACGTCGACATGATGACGCCGATCACCAAGTTCGCCGCGAGCGTCTCGAGTACCGAGCGCGTGGCGGACATGATCTCCATGGCGGCGCGCGAGGCGTTCAACGGCGCGCCGGGCCCCGTGTATCTGGAGATTCCGCGGGACGTACTGGATCGCGAGGTGGACCTCGCGAAGGCGGTCGTTCCGCAGGCTGGGAAATATCGTGCGTCCACTCGTTCGATCGGGGATCCTCGGGACATCGAGAAGCTGGCTGACATCCTCGTCAACGCGGAGCGCCCGGCGATTCTCTACGGCCAGCAGGTGTGGACGGCTCGCGGCCAAAACGAGGCCATCGCGCTGCTCCGCGGCCTCGACATTCCCGGTTATTTCAACGGTGCGAGCCGAGGGCTCTTGCCGCCCGGCGATCCGCATCACTTCGACCGGACGCGTTCGCAGGCGTTCGCCAAGGCAGACGCATTGGTGATCGTGGGCACGCCCTTCGATTTTCGCATGGGCTACGGGAAGCGCATCAGCAAGGATCTGAAGCTGGTGCAGATCGATATGGACTACCGCACCGTCGGCAAGAATCGCGACATCGACTTGGGGCTGGTCGGCGACCCGGGCGCCATTCTCGGCGCGGTGCTGCAGGCGGCCACGGGGCGGATCAAGGGCGACAAGCGGCAGGCACGTCAGCAGTGGCTGAAGGAGCTGTCGCAGGCGGAAAGCGCCGCGACCGAGAAGCTCATGCCGCTGTTCAAGTCGAACAGCGTACCGATCCACCCGTACCGGGTGGCATGGGAGCTGAACGAGTTCCTGGCGGACAACACCGTGTACATCGGCGATGGCGGCGACGTGGTCACCATCTCGGCGCAGGCGGTGCGGCCGCGGCGTCCGGGACAGTGGATGGATCCGGGCGCGCTCGGCTCGCTCGGCGTCGGTACGGGCTTTGCTATCGCGGCGGGCCTTGCGAATCCCACCAAGGAGATCCTGTGCTACTACGGGGACGGGTCGTTCGGCATGACCGCCTTCGACATGGAGACCGCCAATCGATTCGGCGTGCCTTACATCGCGGTCATCGGCAATAACTCGGCCATGAACCAGATCCGCTACGGTCAGCTCGCCAAGTACGGCGAGGTCCGCGGCAACGTCGGCAATCTCCTGGGCGATGTGCCGTTCGGCAAGTTCGCCGAGATGCTGGGCGGATACGGCGAAGAGGTCCGCGACCCGGCGCAAATAGCGCCGGCTCTGCAGCGCGCGCGCGAATCCGTGCACAAGCTCCGCCGCTCCGCGGTGGTCAATATCTGGGTGGACCCGCGCGAGTACGCGCCGGGCACCAAGAACCAGACGATGTACAAGTAAAACCGGAACCATTGCCGAGACTCAATCCATGGAAAAAGCGCTCAACGGGGTACGCATTCTCGATTTCACCCACGTGCAGTCGGGCCCCACCTGCACGCAGCTCCTCGCGTGGTTCGGGGCCGATGTCATCAAGGTCGAGAAGGCGGGCAGCGGGGATGTGACGCGCGAGCAGCTGCGCGACATTCCCGGCGTCGACAGCCTCTATTTCACCATGCTGAACCACAACAAGCGGTCGGTGACTCTCGATACCAAGAGCGAGCAGGGCAAGAAGGTGCTCGAGAAGCTGGTCAAGCATTGCGACGTGCTGGTGGAGAATTTCGCTCCGGGTGCACTGGATCGCATGGGATTCACCTGGGAGCGGATTCAGGAGCTGAATCCCAGCATGATCGTCGCGTCGGTCAAGGGATTCGGCCCCGGGCCGTACGAAGACTGCAAAGTTTATGAGAACGTCGCGCAGTGCGCGGGCGGCTCGGCCTCGACCACGGGGTTCGACGACGGACCGCCGCTGGTGACCGGCGCGCAGATCGGCGACTCGGGCACGGGACTGCACCTGGCCCTCGGCATCGTGACCGCCCTCTATCAAAGGAAATCGACCGGCAAGGGACAGAAAGTCCTGGCCGCCATGCAGGATGGCGTGCTGAACCTGTGCCGCGTCAAGTTGCGGGATCAGCAGCGTCTCGAGCGCACCCAGGTGATGAAGGAGTATCCGCAATATCCGCATGGAAAATTCGGCAGCGCCGTGCCGCGCGCGGCGAACGCCTCCGGCGGCGGTCAGCCGGGCACGATCGTGAAGTGCAAGGGCTGGGAGACGGATCCGAACGCCTATCTGTACTTCATCGCGCAGGCGCCGGTTTGGAAGGATATTTGCCAGGTGATCGGCAAGGAGCAGTGGATCACGGATCCGAATTACGCCACCGCGGAGGCGCGCTTGCCGCGTCTAAAAGAGATCTTCGCGACGGTCGAGGAGTGGACCGTCACCAAGACCAAGTTCGAGGCGATGGATCTGCTCAATGCGCACGACATTCCCTGCGGACCGATTCTCTCGATGGAGGAGCTGGCCCACGAACCCTCGCTCCGCAAGACGGGCACGGTGGTGGAAGTCGATCATCCGCAACGCGGCAAGTATCTGACGGTCGGCAACCCGATCAAGCTGAGTGCGAGTCCGACGGAGGTCAAGCGCTCGCCGCTCTTGGGTGAGCACACCGATGAGGTGCTCGCAGAGCTCGGCTACAAGGTCGACGAGATCAACGCGCTGCGGGAGAGGAAGGTGGTATGAAGCGCGCGCATGTGCGAGGCGCTCGACAAAAAAACCATGCGAAGTGCGCCACAGGCGCGCGCATCGGCTAGGCTGGGCACACATTATTGTAGCAAGATTGATACTTCGAAAAGACTGAATTGGCTGGGTTGGTGAACATTGTTGCATAAAAGCAACAGCGCTACAGGTAGGTAGAAGAATTTCTTCAAACATGCGCGCGGGCGCGTTTCAGGGGGATACACATGTTGAGTTCTAAGTTGGCTAGACCGATAGTCGGAGCCGTGGTGGCGTGCGCCGTCACCATAGCCTTCAGTGGCGCCGTCTTCGCGGACGACGCGCAAACGCAGGCGCTGAAGGATCAAATGCGCATCATGCAGCAGCAGATGCAGCAGCTGCAGCAGCAGATCGATCAGCTGTCGACAAAGCAAGCGGCCCAACCGGCCGTGGGTCCGCCGGCGAGCGCCGCGGGAACCACGGGCAAGGAAACGGAAAAGATGACGCCCCTTGAGACCAAGTTCAACAATTTCATGAAGGGCTTTTACGGGGCGCTCGATTTGTCGGTGGATTACACCACCAAGGGTATCGATAACCCCAACGCCTACAACTTCGGCTACGCCACCGGCGTGCCCGGAAGCCCGTATGTGATCACCGCCGGCCCGAAGGCAACGCCCTACGGGAAGGTCGGCTGGCTCGGCGCGATGTCGAGCAACGGATCGAGCTTCGGCTACCGCGGCACGCACAAGATCCCCAACTCGAACGTGGACTTCATCTACCAGGTGTCGACCGCGATCGATATGGCGGCCGCGCCTGGTCTGCGGGACACCTGGACGAAGTCATCGAACACGGTGACGGGGGCGATCGGCCTCGGCGATACCTTCCTCGGCTTCAAGAGCAACACCTGGGGCAAGGTGCGCTTCGGCGAAATGTACATGCCGTACAAGACCTCCACGGACCGCTTGAATCCTTTCGGCTCGAGCCTCGGCAACTACGCCTCCATCATGGGCAACACCGGCGGCGACAACCGCGTCGAGTTCGGCACCCGCGGCGACGACGTGGTGTCTTACGCGTCCCCCACAGTGGCCGGGTTCAGCTTCGAGGGGGCCTACCAGTTCGGCCAGCAGATCGACCCGAACAGCGATTTGACGCCGCTCGGCTCTGCGGACTGCAATGGCTCGAACAACCCGGGCAGCGGCAACCTGATGCTGAACTGCGATGACGGCGGTTATGACCGCGCCTACAGCGCCGCCCTCAAGTTCGAGAGCCACGGCTTCTACGGCGTCGCCGCCTACGAGATCCACAAGCGCGTGAACCGCTCGAGCGACGGCATCGGCGCGAACAGCCCCTACTATAACTACCTGCTCGGCCAGGGACCGAACGGCCCGAACGCCGGGATGCTCGACTGGGCGGACTACCAAGCCTATGCGGCGGAGTACCCGGATGCGGCCACGGCCGGCACTCCGGCCTATAATACGGCCTATGATGTCGCCGATGAATGGGCGATGAAATTCGGCGGTCAGTACAACTTCGATTTCGGCCTCACGGTGTCCGCCCTCTATGAGGATCTGCACCGTGACGTGGCACCCGTGATGGAGTTCCAGAACGAGCGCCAGCGACACGGCTACTGGCTCTCGGCCGAGCAGGCCTTCAACGGCGGCCGGGACGTCTTCGCGGTCGGCTGGGCGCATGCCACCGCAACACCCGGAGATCCGGGCGGCCAGCACAATTACAATCCGGAATCCACCGGCGACGAGGCCAACATGTACGCCTTCGAGTACTGGCACAAGCTCGACAAGCAGCTGACGTTGTACTTCGATGCGGCCGAAACCATCAACGACGGCAACGCGCACTACGACATCGGCGCCGGCGGCCACGGAATCAAGACCGACTGCCACGATGCGACGCACGAGCAGTTCATCGACTACAGCAGCGCGGGTCCGACCACCTGGGGCGGCTGCCATCCCCTCGGTATCTCGACCGGGGTCCGCTATACGTTCTAGGGCGCACGAGCGTGGCAAGCACGCATCCGGCCCTTGGACCGCTCCTGGGGCCACTCCTGGCGACAACGCTGGGAGTGGCCCTGGTAGGACTGTGCCCCGCGAGGGCGTTGTGTGCACCGGAGGACACGCAGCGAGAGATCGTGGTGACCGCGACCCGGCTGTCGGACGAGGCGCTGGCAGAGAAGCTGACTGCCGCGTTGCTACAGGATCCGAATATCTTCAGCGACCACGTCTCGGTCACGGCCGTGCACGGTGTCCTCAGGATCGCTGGGGTGGTTCGCAGTCTGCCGGAGCTGTTCGCTATACTGCGGCACGCCCGCCGGATCGCGGGCAAGGGGCGGGTCGTGGACGAGATCGAGTACGTTCCCGTCGACGACGACGGAAATTGACCATGAACATGCCAACGAACATCCTGAGGTAACTATCTTGAACCCAATCATGCATCGAATCATTCGTGCGGCGCTCGCGGTCGCGGTGGTTTGCGGCGTCTCTGCCTGCATGGCGGGGCCTCCCAAGACCCCGGCCGAGCAGCAGGCCGACCGCGAGATGTCGGACCGCGTGCAGCTCGCGCTGAGTTCCGATCAGGTGCTCTACTCGCGCCACATCAATGTACATGCCGACGGAAGTGTGGTGACCCTGAGCGGTTATGTCTGGACTCCCCAGGAACTCGTCGAGGCGAAGGAGGATGCCCGCGCGGTGCCGGGTGTCGCCAAGGTGGTCGATCGTATGGAAGTCGATCGGGGCGCCGTCAGCGATTCGGCAACCACGCGCTAGCCGCTGGCGAGGATGCACGGGGATGAGGATCGCGATCATAGGGGCGGGCGCCATCGGCGGTTTTGTCGGAGCGCAGCTCGCGCACGCGGGCGAGGATGTCACCTTCATCGCGCGTGGAGCGACCCTGGAAGCGCTGAAGGCGCGGGGCATCCGGTTGATGATGAGCGACGGCTCCGAGATCGCGGTCCCGCGGATCAAGGCGACGTCGGATTACTCGGCCGCGGGACCTCAAGACATGGTGGTGCTCGCCTTGAAGGCGCACCAGGTCGAGGCGGTGGCTCCGGACGTACCCAAGCTGTTCGGGCCGAACACGGTGGTGGTGCCGATGCAGAACGGCATTCCCTTCTGGTACTTCCACAGGCACGGGGGCGCGCTCGATGGGCGCCCGGTAACCACCGTCGACCCCACGGGAATCATCGGCAAATACATTCCCTGCGAGCGGGTCATCGGTTGCGTCGTCTACCCGGCCACCGAGCTCATGGGGCCGGGCGAGATCAAGCAGATCGAGGGCAATCGCTTCCCGGTGGGCGACCTCGATGGCACGGAGAGCGAGCGGGTCAAGCGGGTGTCGGAGTGCTTCACCCGCGGAGGCTTGCAATCGCCGGTGCTTACCGATATCCGCGCCGAGATGTGGCTCAAGCTCTGGGGCAACATGACTTTCAATCCGATGAGTGCGCTATCGCGCGCGACATTGGCCGCCATTTGCCAGTATGCGCCGACCCGCGATCTCGCCCGCTGCATGATGGCCGAGGCTCAGGCGATTGCCAACACGCTCGGCGTCACCATCCGGGTTCCCATCGAGAAGCGCATCGCGGGGGCCGAGCGCGTGGGTCATCACAAGACCTCGATGCTCCAGGATGTCGAGGCGGGGCGTCCGCTCGAGACGGATGCGTTGCTCGGCTCGGTGATCGAGCTCGGCCGGATGACCGAGACACCGACTCCGCACCTCGATGCGGTGTTTGCGCTGACCAAGCTGCTGGAGCAAAGCCTGGCGCAAGCCAGGGCGCCCTGAGCGGCAGCCGCCGGCGGGCCCAATAGACTCATCTATCAACGGCGCGCGCAAGTGCGCGCACGAGGACTATCGTCATGAATGTTCACGAGTATCAAGGCAAAGAGATCCTGCGCAAGTTCGGCGTGGCGACGCCGCGTGGCGTGCCCTGCTTTTCGGTCGCCGAAGCCGACCAGGCCGCGCGTGAGCTGGGCGGCAAGGTGTGGGTGGTCAAGGCGCAGATTCACGCCGGCGGCCGCGGCAAGGGCGGCGGCGTAAAGGTCGCAAAGTCGCTGGACGAAGTACACGAGTACGCCACCAAGATCCTCGGGATGACGCTGGTCACTCACCAGACGGGTCCCGCCGGGCGCGTGGTGCATCGGCTTCTGGTGGAAGAGGGCGCGGACATTCGCAAGGAGCTCTACGTGGGCATGGTGGTCGACCGCTCCTCGCAGCGCGTCACCCTCATCGCAAGCTCCGAGGGCGGGATGGAGATCGAGGAGGTCGCGGCCCATGCGCCGGAGAAGATCCACAAGGTGGCGATCGATCCGGCGGCTGGACTGACCGATGCTCAAGCGGATGATGCCGCGCGCAAGATCGGCGTGCCCGACGCATCGGTCGCCCAGGCGCGGTCCTTCATGCAGGCGCTCTACAAGGCGTTCGTGGAGTGCGACGCGTCGCTCGCCGAGATCAATCCGTTGATTCTGACGGGCGACGGCAAGGTGCTGGCGCTCGACGCCAAGCTCAATTTCGACGACAACGCGCTGTTCCGCCACCCGGACATCGTCGCCATGCGCGACCTCGATGAGGAGGACCCGGCGGAGGTTGAAGCCTCCAAGTTCGATCTGTCGTACATCTCGCTTTCGGGCAATATCGGCTGCCTCGTGAACGGCGCGGGCCTCGCCATGGCCACCATGGACGTGATCAAGCTTTTCGGGGCGGAACCCGCCAACTTCCTGGACGTGGGCGGCGGCGCGACCACTCAGAAGGTGACCGAGGCGTTCAAGCTGATGCTCAAGAATCCCGCGGTCAAGGGGATCCTGGTGAACATCTTCGGCGGCATCATGCGCTGCGACACCATCGCCGAGGGCGTCATCGCCGCGGCCAAGGAAGTGAAGCTCGGCGTGCCGCTGGTGGTCCGCATGAAGGGGACCAACGAAGATCTCGGCAAGAAACTCCTCAAGGAGTCGGGGCTGCCGATCGTCTCCGCCGACAACATGGCGGATGCGGCCCAGAAGATCGTGGCGGCGGTGGCCGGGAAGTAGGAGAGAGAGCGATGAGCATCCTGATCGACAAGAACTCCCGGGTGATCACCCAGGGCATCACCGGCAAGACCGGTGCGTTCCACACCCGGCTGTGCCGCGACTATGCGAACGGCAAGAACTGCTACGTCGCCGGGGTCAACCCGAGCAAGAGCGGCGAGAATTTCGAGAGCATCCCCATTTACGGCACCGTCAAGGAGGCGAAGGCGGCGACGGGCGCGACCGTGTCCGTGATCTACGTGCCGCCGCCGTATGCGGCCGGGGCCATAGACGAGGCGGTCGATGCCGGCCTCGACCTCGTGATCTGCATCACGGAGGGCGTGCCGGTGCGCGACATGATCGCCACCCGCTACCGAATGCAGGGCAAGAAGACGCTTCTGGTCGGGCCCAATTGCCCGGGCGTCATCACACCGGAGGAGATCAAGATCGGCATCATGCCGGGTCACATTCACAAAAAGGGGCGTATCGGCGTGGTCTCGAGATCCGGCACGTTGACCTATGAGGCGGTCGGTCAGTTGATGGAGCAGGGATTGGGGCAATCGACCTGCGTGGGTATCGGCGGCGACCCCGTCAATGGCTTGAAGCATATCGACGTGATGCGGTTGTTCAACGACGACCCGGAGACCGATGCGGTCATCATGGTGGGCGAGATCGGCGGCGAGGACGAGGAAAACTGCGCGCGCTGGATCAAGACCCACATGAAGAAGCCGGTGGTCGGCTTCATCGCGGGCGTCACCGCCCCGCCGGGCAAGCGCATGGGCCATGCGGGGGCGATCATCTCCGGGGGCAAGGGGACGGCGGCGGAGAAGTTGGCGGTGATGGAGGAGTGCGGGATCAAAGTCACGCGGAATCCGGCCGACATGGGGAAGCTGCTGAAGTCGGTGCTGTAGCACGCGTTAGACGTTCAGGCCGGATGTAACATATTTGCGCCTATTTGTGCGAAGGCCGGATTCGGGCCTTCTTGCGGTAAGTTGGATCGGTCACGGATAGATTGGGCCAAGGAGACTGTCTGCGTAAGCCGTTTTTGCCGCCGCCATGAGCCGCCATAGTAGCCAGAGCCTGGGACGGCCGCGGGCGGTGCTGGAGGCCATGTTCGAGGCGGCGATCGCGTCGGCGCAGCCGGCGGTTTGCATACCGAAGTACCTGCCGGCGGCGCCGCGCGGGCGGGTGGTGGTGGTGGGGGCCGGGAAGGCCTCGGCGGCGATGGCGCAGGCGGTGGAGCGGGAGTGGCGCGGGGCGCTCTCCGGGCTCGTGGTCACTCGGTACGGCTATGCAGTGCCCTGCGAGCGCATCGAGATCGTCGAGGCGGCTCATCCGATTCCCGACGCGGCCGGCATGCGTGGCGCCGAGCGCATGCTCGAGTGCGTTCGGGGGCTGACAGCGGAGGATCTCGTGCTCTGCCTCATCTCGGGAGGCGGGTCGGCGCTTCTGCCGCTGCCGGGGCCGGGGCTCACGCTCGAAATCAAACAATCGCTGGCGCGCGCTCTGCTCGCATCCGGCGCCACCATCAGCGAGATCAATTGCGTGCGCCGCCACTTGTCGGGGATCAAGGGCGGCCGTCTTGCGGCCGCATGCCACCCGGCGCGCGTGGTGACGCTGCTGATCTCGGATGTCCCGGGCGACCGGCCCATCGACATCGCCTCGGGGCCCACGGTGGCGGATCCGACGAGCTGTGCCGACGCGCTCGGCATCTTGCAGCGCTACGAGATCGACATGCCGCCGGCGGTGCGCGATCTCCTGGAGAGCGGCCGCGGCGAGTCGATCAAGCCGGGCGACCCACGTCTCGCCCGCGCCGAGACCCACATCATCGCCACGCCCCAGATGGCGCTCGAGGCCGCGGCAGAGGTGGGCGCGCCGCGGGCTATGCGAGCCACATTCTGGGCGATGCCATCGAGGGCGAGGCGCGGGATGTCGGCAAGGTGTTCGCGGCTATCGCGGCGCACGCCGCCGATGTTTCGGAACCGTTCAGCGCCCCTTGCATCCTTCTGTCGGGCGGCGAGACCACGGTGACTGTGCGCGGCAGGGGCCGCGGCGGCCGGAACGTCGAATACCTGCTGTCGCTTGCCATTGCGCTCGATGGTCACGCGCGCATCCACGGCATCGCGGGGGACACCGACGGCGTGGACGGCCAGGAGGAGATCGCCGGGGCGGTCATGGCGCCTGACACTCTCGCGCGTGCATGGGCGAAGGGCCTGATGCCGAAGGAGGCGTTGGACGACAACGACGGGCACGGTTTTTTCGGGGCCCTGGGGGACTCGGTCATCACGGGCCCGACGCTGACCAACGTCAACGACTTTCGCGCGATATTGATCGAGGCGGCGCCGTAGAGCTTGAAGCGCGGCTTGAGAGCTTGGAGCGCATCTCAAAGCTTGGAGCGCACCAGCGCGTACACCGCCTCGCTTTCGGCCGTACAAGACGTCATGATCTCCTCGAGCTCGGCGAGCGCGCGCTCGGCGAACGCCCGATCCTTGAGCGAAGGCGCGTTGATGTACACGTTGAGGGCTGCGCTGCGGGCCGCCGCATAAGCAGCCGACACGCCGACGCCCGCATCGCTGATCACGCCCAGATAGCCGAGCTCGCCGGCTCGCTGCGACAGGCGCACGACTTCGGCGCAGTCCCGGGCGCAGGCCAGCGGGACCTCGGTGGCGCGTTTGAGACTCGCTTGAATGGCCTGGGACCGCTGCGCTTTCTGCTCGTCCGTATCCTTGGGCAGCTTGTACGCAGCCATCAATTCGTCGAAGGCTGCGATATCCTCCGCGACCATCCCTGTCAACCGCTTTCGCAGCGCCTCGGATTGCGCGCACACCTCGCGGAGCTCCGGCTCCGCGGAATCATAGCCTTTCTTGCCGAAGGACACGTTGCACACCATCGACACGAGTGCCGCGCCCATCGCGCCCATGATGGCTGCGGCGCTGCCGCCGCCCGGCGTGGGATCCCTGCTTGCCAGACGATCCAGGAAATCCTCGATGGATCCCTCGGTGATCGATTCGGCAGGGTCTGGCGCGTTCACGCCGCCGCCTTTCCGACGACCATTGTCTTGGCGAGCGCGTAGATCTCCTCCGCATCGAGCAGGAGGTCGTTCTGATCGAACAGCCGGGCGATGCAGGCCCGATGCAGCGCAAGCTTCAAAGCGCCGAAGCCCAGCGCTCCAAACAATATCTTACCGTGGCTCTCGGTGCCGCGATCGGCCATGGCCACGCCCTCGATACCGGCAGGAGGCGATGCGTTCGCGTCCGCCACGAGTTCAAGCGTCGGACTTTCCTGCCACTCACTCGCCTGCAAAAGCGTGATTCCCGCGGCACCGGTGGCGAGCACCACGTGCGCGCCCGAGACGGCCGCGCCGCGTTCCTCGTTGGTCGCGGCGGCGATCGCCGCCACCTCGAATCCAAAGCGCGATTTGATGGAGGCCGTGGCAGCCTGTACCGCATCGAGCTTGCGGCCGGTGATGGCCACCGTCGCGCCTTCGCTCGACAGCAGCGCCGCCGCCCGCTGGCCGACCGGACCGGTGCCTGCGAGCACCACGGCGCGCTTCCCGCGGAGCGATCGCCCGTGAGCGAGCCAGGCCACCGCCGCCGCGGCCGTGGTATTCGATCCATTGCAGTCGAACATGACCGAGACTCGAAATTTACCGAAGAACTTGGCCCGAACGGCGCCGAGCAGCGCCTGGCCGGCCGCCATGTTGCCGCCGCCGATGAATATGGCCGTGTTCTTCTTGTCTTTCGGGCCGCGCGTGAATATTGCGCCCTCGACCAGTCCCCCGACGTTGGCCGCGTTCACGCCTCCATAGGCCGTGATGTGGTCGGCACCGCCGTCGTACGCCACCACATTGTCGAAAACCGCGGGCAATGAATCCGTATCGAACTGGTACAGTAGCTTCTTGTTCATCGTGGAATGCGCGCTCCCCGGCGCGCCGGCTCAAGTCACGAGATGCTGTGGCTTGCCGGCCGCCCAGTGCTCGATATTATCGATCAATTGGTCGGCCAGGAACTGCATGGCGCCGTCGGACGCCCAGGCGATGTGGGGCGTGAGGATGAAATTCGGGCGCCGCACGTCGAGCAGCGGGTGTCCGTCCTTCGGGGGCTCGACGGTCAGCACGTCGAAGCCGGCGCCGGCGATCAATCCCTGGTCGAGAGCCTGAATCAGCGCGGCCTCGTCCACCAATCCGCCCCGGGCCGTATTGATCAGGATCGCGGTGCGTTTCATTTTACGAAATGCCGCCAAGTCGATGAGATTCCGGGTCGACGGCATCAGTGGGCAGTGCAGCGAGATCACGTCGGATTCGGCCAGCACTTCCTCGTGCGCGGTGAACGTGACGCCCTCCATCTTGGGGGGCGGATGATCCGCGAACAAGACCTTCATGCCGAAGGCGCGGCCGATCGCCGCGGTCGCCTGGCCGATGGCGCCCTCGCCGATGATGCCCAGGGTCGACCCATGCAAATCGCCGATGGGATGGGTGAAAAAGCAGAATTGATCCGACTCGTTCCAGACGCCGTTCTGCACGTCCTGCCGATAGGCCAGGAGATTGCGGCGCAGCGCCAGGATCATCATGAAGGCGTGCTCGGGGACCGTGTGGACCGCGTAGTTGCGGATATTGGCGACCGCGATGCCGTGCGCCTTGCAGTACGCAACGTCCACGACGTCGTAGCCGGTCGCCGCTACCGCGATCAGCTTGAGCTTCGGCAGCTTCTCGAGGGTCGGCGCGCGCATCGGAACCTTGTTCACGATCGCGACCTCGGCATCCGTGAGCCGCGGCACGATTTCCTCGACCGCGGTTTTCTGGTACTCGACGTATTCGGTCGCGTGCTTGGGCTTGCGTACCTTCGCCTTGAGCGAGGCGCGATCCAGAAAGACGACGCGGTGGGTCACGCAGCCTTGCCTTTCGCGGACTCGTTCTTCGATTGGGCGGCGTGCTTGCGCCAATAGTTCTGGGCGGCGGCCACGCCGCTTCCCGGTTCGATCTTGACGCCGACATCGAGCATCGCGAGTTCCGACCCCGCAATCCCTCCCAGCAGCATGAGCTCGTTGAGATCGCCGAGATGGCCGATGCGGAAGAGCTTGCCTGCCACCTTGGAGAGGCCCGCGCCGAGCGCCAGGTTGTAGCGGTTGAACGCACGCGAGATCACGTCCGCGCCGTTGATGCCTTCCGGGACCATGATCGCCGAGACCGTGTCGGAGTACCACTTCGGGGCGACCGCGCACAGCTTGAGTTTCCAGCCGTCGATCACGGCGGCGCGGGCTCCGCCGGCGAGATAGGCGTGGCGTTGAAAGACATTCTCCAGGCCCTCCTCGGCGAGCATCGCGAGCGCTTCGCGCAGTCCGTGAAGCATGGGCAGGGCGGGTGTGTAGGGGAAATATCCCGACGCGTTGGCTTGCACCATGTCGGCGTAATCGAAGTAGCAGCGCGGCGAATTCGCCTTCTTGGACGCCTCGAGCGCCTTCTGGCTGACACAAGTGATGCCAAGGCCGGCCGGCAGCATCAATCCCTTCTGCGACCCGCTGACGCACACGTCCACCCCCCACTCATCCATCCGGAAGTCGATGCTCGCCAGCGCGCTCACCGAGTCCACGAACAAAAAGGCGGGATGCTTCGCGCTGTCCATTGCCTGGCGCACCGCGGCCACATCGCTGGTGACGCCCGTCGCGGTCTCGTTCTGGCAAACCAGCACCGCCTTGATCTTGTGCTGCTTGTCCGCGGTGAGCGAGGCAAGGTAGCGCTCGACCGGCGCACCCTCTCCCCAGGGAGTTTCCAGGATCTCCACGTCGAAACCGAGGCGCTGGCACATGTCGATCCACAGGTGGCTGAACTGGCCGAACCGCGATGCCAGCACCTTGTCGCCGGCGTTCAGGCAATTGGTCAGAGCGGCTTCCCAGCAGCCGGTACCGGAGGAGGGAAAAATGAAAGGAGTGCCGCTGCTGGTCTTGAATATCGGCTTCAACCCCGAAAGGCAGGCCCTGGCGAGCTCGGGGAAGATCGGCGACCGGTGATCTTCCATGGCAATCACCATGGAACGCAGCACGCGGTCCGGAACATTGGTGGGGCCGGGGACGAACAGGAAATTACGACCAGCCATGTAAAAACTCCTCGGCGTTTAGGACTGTGGGAATCAATGGATATATTACCGGCCGCGGCTCCGGACGCACGCTTAAACTAGCCTAACTCGGCGAGATTGTACCGCCGGGCCCCGGACTATGATATATGAGATATCTCGCATAAGGCTGGCGAGTCCTTTGCCCTGAAAAAGGGGTCTCCGGTCTGGTTTTGGTGATCTGGAGGTCGCATCGACCTCGGGGAGGAATGAACAAATGCGAATTGCCATCATCGGCCAGCAGAAATTCGGAAAAGCGGTGCTGGATGCGTTCTTGGACCGGGGCGATACCGTTGCCGGGGTGTTTTGCACGCCTGACAAGGCGGGTGCTCCGCCGGACCCGCTGCGGGTCGGCGCGGAGGAGCGGGGCATACGGCTGTTTCAATTGCCCTCGCTCAAGTCCCCGGAAGCCTTCGATGCGCTGCGCTCACTCGACGTTGACCTCGGCATCATGGCGTACGTGCTGCAATTCGCGCCGCAGGAGTTCACCGGCATCCCCCGCCGGGGGATGATTCAGTATCACCCGTCGCTCCTGCCCAAATATCGCGGTCCGAGCTCCATCAACTGGCCGATCATCCTCGGCGACACCCGCACCGGACTCAGTATCTTTCGTCCGAGCGACGGCCTGGACGAGGGTCCGGTGATTCTGCAGAAAGAGACGCCGATTGGTCCCGACGATACGCTGGGAAGCGTTTATTTCGACCGGTTGTTCCCCATGGGAGTGCAGGCCATGACCGAGGCCGCCGATCTTGTGATGAGCGGCAAGGCCAGGGAACAGGTCCAGGACGAATCGCAGGCGAGTTACGAGGGCTGGTGCCGAGACCCCGAGGCCGGGATCAACTGGCACAATCATATCGACCACGTCTACAACTTGATCCGGGGCTGTATCCCGGCGCCGGGCGCATGGACCCTGCACAACGGCAAGAAGCTTCGCATACTGGAGGCGCGCAAACACCCGGCGCGCACCTTCTCCGCGGTCAAAGGCAAGATCGGCGCGGTGACGGACATCGGCGAACGAAGCATCTTCGTCAGCACCCAGGGCGGCCAGATCGAAGTGCTCACGCTGCGGCCGGACGATGGTAAGAAACTCTCGGGCCCGGAGTTCTGCGCCCAGGCGGGTCTGGCCGCCGGGACCATTCTCGGTGCCTGAAGTCGTCGCCGCCTTCGCAGCACGGCCGGCCGGCAGCCGGCGCGTGCTATATTGCGCGCCGCCATTTTACCGGGCGGCGCCACCGTCCTCCGCGCATCCCGCGCGGTGTCAATCAATCACTGTCAATTGGGGAGTTATACGTGCGTTCCGACATAGAGATTGCCCAAAGCGCGACCATGAAGCCCATTTCCGAGATCGCAGCGCGGCTCGGTATTCCGGCCGGGAGCGTCGAGAATTACGGTCATTACAAAGCCAAGATCGGGCTCGACTACATCGCGAGCCTCAAGGATAAGCCGGACGGCAAGCTGATCCTCGTGACCGCGCTGAGTCCGACCCCCGCGGGCGAGGGCAAGACCACGACGACCGTGGGTCTCGGGGATGCCTTGAACAAGATCGGAAAGAAGGCCGTCATCTGCCTGCGCGAGCCGAGCCTGGGTCCCGTATTCGGCATGAAGGGCGGCGCGGCCGGCGGCGGCCTCGCCCAGGTCGTGCCCATGGAAGACATCAACCTGCACTTCACCGGCGATTTCGGCGCCATAGGGCTCGCGCACAACCTGCTCTCCGCCCTGATCGACAATCACATTCATCACGGCAACGAGCTGGGATTCGACGTGCGCCGCATCGCGTGGAAGCGCGTGATGGACATGAACGATCGCGCATTGCGCGACATCACGGTCGGACTCGGCGGACCCGGCAACGGCTTCCCGCGGCAGGACGGCTTCGACATCGTGGTCGCTTCCGAAGTCATGGCCATCTTCTGCCTGTCACGCAACCTCGAGGACTTGAAACAGCGGCTCGGCAATATCGTGGTCGGCTATCGCCGCGACCTGTCGCCGATCCACGCGAAGGACTTGAAGGCCCACGGCGCGATGACCGTGCTCCTGAAGGAGGCGCTGAAGCCGAATCTGGTCCAGACGCTCGAGAACAATCCCGCCTTCATTCACGGCGGCCCGTTCGCCAACATCGCGCACGGCTGCAACTCCGTGCTCGCCACCTCTACCGCCCTGAAGCTCGCCGATTATGTGGTCACGGAGGCGGGATTCGGTGCCGACCTCGGCGCCGAGAAGTTCATCGACATCAAGTGCCGCAAGTCCGGACTCCGTCCGTCGGCTGTCGTCATCGTCGCGACCATCCGTGCCCTGAAGTATCACGGCGGAGCCGACCTGAAGCAGATCAACGCCGAGAACTTGACCGCGCTCGAGAAGGGCATCGCCAACCTGGAGCGGCACGTCAACAACGTGCGCAATCACTATGGACTGCCGTGCGTCGTGTCGGTGAATCAGTTCACGGCCGATACCGCCGCAGAGCATGGGTTGCTCGCCAAGAAGATGGCGTCGCTGAACGTGCCGCTGGTGATCGCCAAGCATTGGGCCGAAGGCGGAGCGGGAGCGACCGATGTCGCCAAGAAAGTCGTGGAGATCATCGAGACCGGCAAATCAAATTTCAGTTTCGTCTACGATGAGAAGCAGACGCTCTGGGACAAGATCAAGACCATCGCCACGAAGATCTACGGCGCCGCCGACATCTCCGGCGATGCCAAGATCCGTTCGCAAATCGAGAAGCTGCAGGCGGACGGCTACGGGCACTATCCGGTCTGCATCGCGAAGACCCAGTACTCGTTCTCTACCGATCCCGGCGCGCGCGGCGCGCCGAGCGGCCACGTGCTCAACGTCCGCGAGGTGCGTCTCGCTGCCGGCGCGGAGTTCATCGTGGTGGTCTGCGGCGACGTCATGACCATGCCCGGATTGCCCAAGGTGCCGTCGGCCGACAAGATCGACATCGATGCGCAAGGCAAAGTGGTGGGGCTGTTCTAAACCGCTTCCGACCTTCGAGGGACCGCGCGGCGTGGGATGCGAGGCGTCCCACGCCGCGCGCGCTTCGAGGCTAGACCTCGAGCACGATCTTGCCGACATGCTGCGAGCTCTCCATCAACCGATGAGCTTCGCTTGCCCGGTCGAGCGGGAACGTTGCGTGAATGACGGGCTTGACGCGGCCCTCGGCGAGGAGCGGCCACACATTGCGGCGAACGGACTCGGCGACCAGCGCCTTCTGAGCGACGCTGCGTATGCGCAGCGTCGAGCCGGTCAGCGTGAGGCGCTTGCTCAGGAGGGTGTTCAGGTTGATCTCGGTCTTCGCCCCGCTCATCAGCGAAATGACCACGATCCGCCCTTCGACGGCGGCCGCTTCGAAATTGCGCGCCAGATAGTTCGCGCCGACGATGTCCAGAACCAAGTCGACACCCAGACCACCGGTGGCCTCGCGCACCACGGCGACGAAATCCTCGTTGTGATAATCGATGCCGCGCACCGCGCCGAGGCGCTCGCAGACGCGGGCCTTGTCGGCGCTGCCGGCGGTGGCATAAACCGTCGCTCCCCACGCGGCTGCGAGCTGAATGGCGGTCGTTCCGATGCCGCTGGTGCCGCCGTGGATCAAGACGGTGTCGCCGGCCTTGCAACCGCCTCGGTCGAACAGGTTGGTCCACACCGTAAAAAATGTCTCCGGTATGGCCGCCGCCTCGACCATGCTCAGGTTCTTGGGAACCGGCAGGCACAAGGGCGCCGCCGCCACCGCGTATTCGGCATATCCGCCGCCCGGCAACAGGGCGGTGACCTTGTCTCCGAGCGCGATGCCGGAAACGCCGGGACCGATCGCGACAATTTCCCCGGCGATCTCGAGTCCGGGAATGTCGGACGCGCCGGCCGGCGGCGGGTAGCGGCCTTGGCGCTGCATGACATCGGGCCGGTTCACGCCGGCCGCGGCGACGCGCACCAGCACTTCGCCCTCTCCGGGTTTGGGCGTGGGACGCCGGGCGGATTTCAATTGCTCCGGGCCGCCGGGCGCTGCGATCTCGGTTACGGTCATTTCAGCGGGTACGTTCGACATGGGCTTGGAGTCCTCGGTATCTCGTCGGCTACCCCGCATCGTACCGCAATCCACGGCTCCGTTCGGCCGATGGGGCGCGCCGCGGCGGCGTGCCTGCGGACAAAGGACGGCACAAATGGTTCCGATATCGTGTTTCGCGTAGACTTTTGCCGCGAGGAAGGCCGATGAGATTTTGTTGAGGACTCGTCATGACGACAGCCTATATCACCCACGACGAATGCCTGCGCCACGAGATGGGCGCCGGACACCCGGAGAATCCGGACCGCCTGAATTCGGTGAACGAACACATGCGTACCAGCGGACTTCTTCCGGAGCTTCGCTGCCTCGAAGCCCCGCTCGCCGACCAGAAGGAATTGAAGCGGGTGCATCGGGCCGCCTACGTCGATCTGATCTTCGAGCACGCGCCGAAAGAGGGCTACGTGCAACTCGATCCCGACACCGCGATGAACCCCTCGAGCCTCGGAGCCGCGCGGCGCGCAGCGGGCGCCGGCGTCCTCGCGGTCGACGAAGTGATGGCGGGCAGGGCACAAAACGCCTTCTGTGCGGTGCGGCCCTGCGGTCACCATGCCACTCCGTCGCGCTCCATGGGTTTTTGCATCTTCAACAACATCGCCGTGGCGGCCGCCTATGCGCTCGAGGTGAAGGGGCTCGACCGGGTGGCCATCGTCGATTTCGACGTACATCACGGCAACGGTACCGAGGACATGTTCAGCGCCCCCGAGTGGCGCAAGCGCGTCGTGATGGCGGGGTTCTTTCAGCATCCGTTCTATCCGGGGAGCGGAGCGGACGACCCCGCCTCGAACATGTTCAACGTGCCGCTGGCTGCCGGCAGCGACGGCGGCGCGGCGCGGCGGGCCCTGAAGGAGAAATGGGCGCCGGCGCTCGAGGAATTCAAGCCGCAGATGATCCTGGTCTCCGCGGGATTCGATGCGCATCGCGAAGACCTCCTCGGCGGCCTTTCGCTGGTGGAGGCGGACTACGAGTGGATGACGCGCGAGCTCATGGCCCTTGCCGAGCGCCATTCCGAGAAGCGCATCGTGTCGATGCTGGAGGGTGGTTATAACCTCGGGGCGCTGGGACGGAGCGCCGTGGCGCATGTAAAGACGCTCGCCGGACGCTGAGCGGGCCGCGTCGCCGGCCGACGCCGTTCCGCCCTTTGACTTATCACGGGGACCTCCGCGGACGGCGCTTCCGGATCGCTCTGCAGCAAGAGCTGCACCGGGGCCGAATACGGAGGATTGGCCCCCTAAAGTCGAGCGCTTCGTGACGCCGGGATAGGCAGGCGCGTATAAGTATAGAGGGCGGGAAATCCTGGCCGATCGGGCAAGGGCTCTTGAGGCCTTGGGCAATCGAGGGAGGCGCCACGCCATGATTGACCGATTAGAGCCTGCGGACCGTTCGCATCGAGCGGCGGCGGTCGCGACGGCAGTGCTGGTAGCGCTCACCTTGGGCCTGTCTCCGGCAAAAGCCCCGGGCACGATGCAGGCGGTTCCACCCCCGGTGGGATCGCCGACGGCAGCCCCCTCGGCCGCGACGGCGGAGGCAGTGGATCAGCTGGCCGAGATCATGGTGCAGACCCGCGAGCCGAGGTACGTCGCGCCCACTCGCCGCGATGAGATCGGCAGGATCTGGGCTCCGGTACTCATCAACGGCCGCGGACCGTTCAGAATGGTGCTGGACACCGGCGCGTCGAGCTCGGGCGTGACGGCGATGGTCGCGATGGCCTTGGGAATCTCCACCGATGACACGCCGCGGGTCACGCTGCGCGGTGTGACCGGCTCGGCCGACGTTCCCACGATCAAGGTCGATACGCTGACGGTGGGCGATCTCGCCGTGGACTCGCCGCTCCTGCCCATCGTGCCCGATGCGTTGGGCGGAGCGGAAGGCATCCTCGGTTCCGAGGGCCTCAAGAACAAGCGGATTTTCATCGATTTCCGGCACGATCAGATTTCCATCACCTACTCGCGCGACGAGCGCTCGGCGCATGGATTCTTGACTCTGCCGTTCAGGCTGGTCCATGGCCAGTTGATCGTGATCGACTGCAAGATCGCGGGCGTGTCCGCCAAGGCGATCATCGATACGGGCGGACAGGCCACGATAGGCAACCTCGCGCTCCGCAATGCGTTGTCCGCGCACGCTCTCGGGTTCTTCCGCGGCAGACCCGACCAGATCGTGGGCGCGACAAAGGCGGTGGAGAACGGCGAGCTGATCAACACGCCGGGGATCGAAATGGGCCCGCTGGAGATACGCGATTACGGCGTGACGTTCGCGGACGTTCTACATCTTCAGGCACTGGAGATACACCAGCGAGCCCGCCATCATGATCGGCATGGACGCGCTCGGGACACTGGATACGCTCATCATCGACTATCGGCGCAAAGAGCTGCAGGTCCGTATGGCCAAGGCCGGCTGATCGGCGGGGAAAGCCTCTGGCTGCGCGGGACGGCCGGAAGTTCCGGCGGCCGCTGTTTTTTTCACTGGATTGCGCGAGAATGAGGCCTTCGCTCGAGCGCCGGAGAGCCGATGGTCAACAAGCCGATGATCGTAGTCGCGGCAGTGGTGGTGGTGGTCGGATTGGGCACCGCCTACTACTTCCACAAGCGCAACGCCGAGCTTTCGCACCCGGCGGCCGTCGGGAATCCCCCGCCGGCCGCGCCCCCTGCGGGGTCTGCGATAGAGAATCCCGTGCCGGGCTCGCCGTCCGCGGCGCAGACGCCCCTGCCGGCGTTGAACGATAGCGATCCCGCGATCAAGGATGCTCTCGGGGCAGCGCTGGGCAACGATGCCATGCAGTACCTGGTGCCCGAGAGCATCATCCGCCATCTCGTCGTGACCATCGACAATCTGCCGCGGCAAAAGGCGCCGGCGGCCAAGCGCCCGGCTGTGTCTCCGGGAGGCCCCTTCCTGGCGCAGGGCGACGAGCTTCACGCGACTCTCGATCCCAAGAATTACGCGCGTTATCAGTCCATGGTGAACGCGGTCGGGAAGCTCGACATGCAGCGGGTGGCCGACGTGTACCTGCGCTTCTATCCGTTGTTCCAGAGCGCCTACCAGGATCTCGGCTATCCGAACGGGTATTTCAACGATCGACTGGTTGCGGTGATCGATTCGCTGCTGGCAGCGCCCGAGCCCAGCGGCCCCATCGAGCTATCGCGGCCGAACGTCATGTACACCTTCGCGGATCCGACGCTCGAGGCGTTGCCCGCGGGTCAAAAAATGCTGATTCGCATGGGTCCGGAGAACGCGGCCGTGATCAAATCGAAGCTGAAGGAGCTGCGTGCCATAGTGACCGCCGGGCGCCCCGGCGCCGGCTCTCCGGCCGGTGCCGCGGGGGCGGCCAAACACTGATCTATAACCAAGAACTAAAGGGGATGGTATGAACAACACGGCAGCGGTAGCCGGGGCGCCGCGCGTCCAAGGTAAACCCGCTCAGAATCCATGGCTGGTCATCGGCGCTTCATCGCTCGGTACCGTGTTCGAATGGTACGACTTTTATATGTACGGACTGCTGGCGGGAATCATCTCCGTGCAGTTCTTCTCGGGTGTCAACGAGGTCACCGGGTTCATATTCGCATTGGCTGCTTTCGCCGCCGGGTTCGCGGTGCGTCCCTTCGGCGCGCTCGTGTTCGGACGCCTCGGCGATCTGGTCGGCCGCAAGCATACGTTTCTCATCACCATGAGCATCATGGGCGGCGCGACCTTTCTCGTGGGCCTGCTCCCGAGCTACGCCTCGGTGGGCGTGGCGGCTCCGATTGCACTGGTGGCGCTGCGGCTGCTGCAGGGCCTCGCCCTCGGCGGAGAATACGGCGGCGCCGCGACCTACGTCGCCGAGCATGCACCGCAAGGAAAGCGCGGCCTCTACACCAGCTGGATTCAAACCACCGCCACGCTCGGATTGTTCGCCGCGCTCCTGGTCGTGATCGGCACTCGGACCGCAATGGGGGAGGATGCCTTCAAGGCCTGGGGATGGCGCATTCCGTTCCTGGTCTCCTTGCTGCTGCTGATCGTCTCGCTCTGGATTCGCATGCAGCTCGACGAGAGCCCGGTTTTCGTCAGCATGAAGAGGGCGGGCACGACCTCCAAAGCCCCGCTCTCGGAGGCCTTCGGCCGGTGGGGCAATTTGAAGATCGTTCTGATCGCATTGCTCGGCGCGGTCATGGGGCAGGCGGTGGTGTGGTACACGGGACAGTTCTACGCGCTGTTTTTCCTGGAGCGCGTGCTGCGTGTCGACGGCGCCACGACCAACATTTTGACCGCGATCGCCCTTGCACTCGCCACGCCGGCATTCATTCTGTTCGGCTGGATGTCCGATCGAATCGGCCGCAAGCCGATCATCCTCGCGGGGTGCCTGCTCGCGATGTTCACGTATTCGCCCCTGTTTCACGCTCTGACTCACTATGCGAACCCCGCCCTGTTCGCCGCACAGGCCGCCGCGCCCGTGGCCGTGATCGCCGATCCGGCCGAGTGTTCGTTCCAATTCGATCCCGTCGGCAAGAACAAATTCGATTCGACCTCCTGCGATATCGCAAAGAGCTTCCTGGCCAAGGCGGGGGTCTCTTATCAGCGGATCGACGCTCCCGCCGGGACTGTCGCTCAAATTCGAGCCGGCGCCGCGACTCTCGCGGTCCCCGATCCGCGTGCCGTGAAAGGCGCCGAACGCAAAGCCGCCATCGCCCAATTCCAGAGCTCCGCCAAGGGGGCGCTGTCGGCGGTCGGTTATCCGGACAAGGCGGACCCGGCGAGCATCAACAAGCCCATGGTGGTTCTCGTCCTGTTCATTCTGGTGCTGTACGTGACCATGGTGTACGGGCCGATCGCCGCGTTGCTGGTCGAGCTGTTCCCCGCGCGCATTCGCTACAGCGCGATGTCGTTGCCTTATCACATCGGCAACGGATGGTTCGGCGGATTTCTGCCGACGACGGCGTTCGCAATGGTCGCTGCGACCGGCGACATCTACTACGGACTCTGGTATCCAATCGTGGTCGCCGGCATCACCGTCGTGGTCGGGGTGTTGTTCCTTCCCGAGACCGTGAATCGCCCCATCGACGAATAGACGAGGACGCTCGGCGCCGAAGCATTCTGTCGCCGCACGGCGACAGAATGCTTCGAGCTCTCTCACTGAAGCGCCGTTGTCGCTGCGCGTTACATTTGCTTCACGGAGCTATCCGTCTTCCGGACTGTGACGTTATATGAGTTACAGAGCGGCGTGCCTTTAATACGCTGTAACGGATAAACAATCTCAAAGGCAGGAACATGTCGAAACCTTTGCAAAAACTTCTCACGACTCTGACGGTTCGCAATGCCGTGCTGTGTTCGTTGGCCGCAGGGAGTTTGCTCGCGGGCTGCGTCGCGACCGTTCGGGTACCCGGTCCGCCCCCGCCGCCCGTTTATTCGCCGCCCCCGCCGCCTGCCTATGCACCGCCTCCGCCGCCCACCGCTGCGCCGGTCGAGGTCGAAGCGCAGGCCACCGAGGCCCCACCCCCGCTCCCTGATTACGATCAGCCGCCGTGTCCCGAGGACGGATGGATGTGGACGCCGGGATACTGGGCCTATTCGACCGGTGGCTACTACTGGATCCCGGGGACCTGGATCGCTCCTCCGCAAGTCGGCGTGCTCTGGACTCCCGGCTACTGGGGATTCGTGGGCGGCGTCTACCTGTTCCACGCGGGCTACTGGGGTCCGCACATCGGATTCTACGGCGGCGTCAACTACGGCTTCGGCTACGGCGGCGTCGGCTTCGCGGGTGGCCGGTGGGTCGGCAATTCCTTCGCCTACAACACCGCGGTGGTGCACGTGAACACCACGGTCATTCACAACACCTACGTGAACAACGTGACCGTCAACAACGTCACGGTGAACAAGGTCAGCTACAACGGGGGCGCCGGCGGCGTCGCCGCGGCACCGACGCCGCAGGAAAGGGCGGCCATGTCGGAAACTCATGTTCCGCCCACAGTGGCTCAGCGTCAGCATGTGAACGAAGCCGTACGGAATCCCCAGCTCGCTGCGAGGGCGAACGGCGGTCACCCGGCGATCGCCGCGACCGCTCGCCCGGCATCGTTCAACGGCCCAGGTGTCGTGGGTGCGAGAGGAGCGCCGCCGCGCGCGGCGGCTCCCGCCGCAGCTCCGGCGGCACACGCGCCGGCCAACGCGTACAGGCCGCAAGCAGCCGGCGCGCCTCATCCGCAAACCAACGCTCCGAAAGCCCCTCCGAAGGCCGCGCCCAAGGCGCAGAAGCCCAAGCCTGAGCCTGGACGCAAGGACGAGAAGCCCTGAGACGACAGGTCCTGAGGCGACGACAAGCCCTGAGGCGGTTCCTGGCCGGCTGAGGGTTTGGATTTGACGACGAGAGTGCCGCGCGGCGATCGCCGCGCGGCATCTCCCACCCGATTAACTCAGCGGCTCATCGGGTGAGAACGAAAACGCAGTACCTTCCGACGATGGCGGACGCCGTCCCGGCCGCAGAAATCAAAGTCATACGAGACCTCTCCGGGAAACCCCGCCGGTGCGGCTGCACAATTTTGGCGCATCGACGATCGGCGTGCAAACGCCGGGCTCGTGTGCGGGGATTGGCCGTTCTGTTGCAGGGATTCCCCGTCGGGCGCATGATCGGGGTAGAGGACGGTAGCGCTAGTTGACAATATAAATCGGCGGTGCGAAACGGCACGAGGAGCAGGAGGTGGGCCCATGAATTCACTATCCGTCACGGTCTCGGACAGCGTTGCGACTCTGAGCATACAGCGGCCGCAAGTCAGCAATGCCATCGACATCTCCATCATTCGATCGCTGCATCTCGCCCTCGATCAAATCCAAAAAGGGGAGGGGGGAGCTCGCGCCGTGGTGATCACCGGCAGCGGCGATGTCTTCTGCAGCGGTCTCGATCTGCATTCGGTGGATCTCAACACCCGCCAGGCGCGACAGCGTGCGCACTTCGAGATGCGCCGATTCATGGACCCCCTGATCACGCGGCTCAGCGGGTTTCGGTTCCCGATCATCGCCGCCGTGAACGGTGCCGCGGTGGGGGCGGGCATGAGTCTCGCGCTCGCCAGCGACATCATCGTGGTGGGCGAGAGCGCGTATTTCTGCCCCTCGTTCGCCCGGCTGGGATTGGTGCCGGACGCGGGGATCACCTTTCATCTCGCGAGGCGTATCGGCGGAGGGCGTTCCCTGGCGGCGCTCATGCTGGCGGAGAAGATCAACGCCAAGACCGCGCTCGACTGGGGATTGGCCTACGCCGTCGCTCCGGACGGCGAGGTGCAGGCGCGGGCACAGGAAGTCGCTCACAAGCTGGCATCCGGTCCCTGTGCGGTGCTCGGTCAGATTCGCTCCCTGCATGCCTCGACGTTCGACAACTCGCTGCAAGAACAGCTGCGGGCCGAGCGCAGCGCGCAGGAGATGACGTTGGAGACGCAGGATTGCGTCGAGGGCGTCAGGGCGTTCTTCGAGAAGCGGGAGCCCCACTTCTCGGATCATTGAGCTCCTCGGATCATAGAGCTCGTCAGCTCATCGAGCTCGCCGGCGAGCGGGTTTGCTCGAAGATCTCGCGAATGTCCTCCGGCGTGCTGCGGCAGCAGCCGCCGATGAGCCGCGCTCCCGCGCGATACCAGTTCCGGACCTGCTCGGAGAAGCGTAGACCATCCGGCTTGCCCCTCCATTGCTTGGCGCAGGCATCGTAGGCCTCTCCGGAATTCGGATACGCGAGGAGCGGCTTGTCGGCCTCTTCCCGCATTCTCGTGAGGAGCTCGGCCACATATCCGGGAGCAGTGCAGTTCACGCCGAGCGCCGACAGTTGATCATGACCGCGCAACGCGGCGGCGCAATCCGCGATCCCCTCGCCTTGCGAATTGTGTTCGCCGTCCACGCAGGAAAAGCTGATCCAGGCGTCGACCGACGGAAATTCCTGGAGGAGGCGGGCGAGGACCATTGCCTCGCGCAGACAGGGCAAGGTCTCGCACGCGATGAGATCCGCGCCGGCCCGCGCCAAAACCTCGAGGCGTGGGCGGTGAAAATCTGCGAGCTCCCGGTCGCTCACGGCGTACCGTCCCCGGTATTCGGAGCCGTCGGCGAGCATGGCGCCGTAAGGTCCGATGGATGCCGCCACCAGCGGGCGGCTGCGGGATAACCGGTTCGAGGGGTCTGCCCAGAATTCATCGCGGGCGGCCGCCGCAAGCGCAACCGCGCCGCGCATCAGGCGCTCTGCATGATTCCGGTCGATGCCGCGGCGGCCGAAGCCCTCGAAGGTCGCCTGATAGGTTGCCGTGGTCGCGACGTCGGCGCCCGCCCTGAAGTAATCCATGTGCACCGCGCGGATGGTGTCCGGCGCTTCGATCAGACACTTGGCCGACCAGAGAGGGTCTCGAAGGTCGGCGCCGCGCCGCTCGAGCTCGGTCGCAAGCGCCCCGTCCAGCACGATGACCGGCTGCGCCGTCAACCGCTCGGCGATCGCATTCAAGGTCTGACCGCCGCACTGATCGTTGAGGCTTCGCGGTCCGCTCAGATAGCCGTTTCCCGCGACGAAGTATCTCAACCGAGCATCCGCGGCCTTGGTGAGGCCGATGCGCACGCTCTCGCCGATGGCGTCGACCGGAGCGCCGTCGTCGCCGATCCACAAGCTTCCCCGCCGGCACAGGTCCAGCCCGTCGTGCCGCAGGTCGACCTTGAGGGCGGCCGCCAATCGGCCGGGTCCGCGCGCCAGATCGCGCAGATTCCCCGCCCCGCGGGCTCGTCGCATGTGCTCGATTCCCGAGAGCGGCTCCAGTGCGCGCAAGAGTACGCCCGAGCCGATGCCTCGAGCTTCGCTCGATACGTTGAGCATGAAGGAGGTGCCGTAGCACAGGTACACGTAGGCATGGCCGGCTTCCAGGAAAAGCGATCGATTGCGCGGAGTCATGCCGCGGAACGCGTGACAAGCCGGATCGGCTTCCAGATACGCTTCGGTTTCGACGATGCGTCCGGCGAGCAGCCGCCTGCCGATCTCGCGTACGACGATCTTGCCGAGCAGGAAACGAGCGAGAGCGACCGTATCTCGAGGGACCCTCTTGCGGTCGAGCGGCGAAATATCGCCCGGCCGTAGGCCGGCTCCCGGAGCATCGATTCGAAGGGCGGAGACGTCGCGCAATGGTACTCTCAGCGGAACGAAGACTCCCGGATTATTGTGGCCGCTTCTCCATCGTTCAAGTCGCATTCCATCGCGTTGCCCCTCGGGGCGCTGGCCGTGGCGATGATCAGCGTTCAAATCGGCGCGGCGCTGGTCAAGGGACTGTTTCCGGCGGCCGGGGTCGCCGGCGCCACGACTCTGAGGCTCGGATTCGCGAGTCTGATCCTGGCGGCGGTATGGCGCCCCTGGCGGCTGCGCCCCACCGCACGGGAAGCCCGCAGCATTCTCGTTTACGGGATCGCGATGGGATGCATGAATTTTTGCTTCTATTCGGCGCTGTCCCGCATTCCGCTCGGCATCGCCGTCGCCCTGGAGTTCACGGGACCCCTGGCAGTCGCCATCGCGGCTTCCCATCGCGCGGTCGATTATCTCTGGGTGGCTCTCGCGGCTCTCGGGCTCTTCGCGCTCCTGCCTCTGGGTCATCGGTCGATTTCAACGATCGGCGTCGTCTTCGCGTTGGCTGCGGGCGTCTGCTGGGCGCTCTATATCGTCTTCGGCCAGAAAGCGGGTGCCGCGCACGGCGGGGTTACCACGGCGATGGGCACGATCGTGGCCGCCGTCGTCATCGCCCCCATCGGGGTGATCGAGGCCGGCGGATCGCTGCTCGACCCGGCGATCCTGCCGGTGGCCTTGGGCGTTGCCGTCTTGTCGAGCGCTGTGCCGTATTCTCTGGAGATGTTCGCGCTCACGCGGATTCCGACCCGAACCTTCGGCGTCCTGATGAGCGCGGAGCCGGCGCTCGGGGCCCTGTCGGGCCTGGCCTTCCTGCATGAACGCCTGTCGGTGATCCAATGGGCGGCGATCGCCAGCATCATGGCCGCGTCGGCGGGGAGTGCGGCGATGAGCGGGCCGGCAGCGCCCACCATCAAGGACTAGGAGCCTCGACACGCTCCTGGAGGCGCGAGCCGGTCAGCCGACGAGAGTCACGACGGCATACAGGACCGCCGCACCGGCCAGCGTCATGACGGTGGTCAGGAGTTTCGGATGCGCGTGGTAGCTCTCCGGGATGAGGTCGCTCGCGCCGATGTAGAGAAAGAAGCCGGCGAACAGCGCGAGAACCACCCCAAATCCCTCCGCCCGCAGATCGAAATAGAGAGCGTCGCCGCGATGCCGGCGACCGGCGCGGCCGCATCGAGCAGGAGCCAGCGCGATCGCCCGCGAGCGCTCGCCTTGATTCTTGAGCACGATGTTCATGGTGTTGATGCCGTCGGAGAAGTCGTGCGTGAGCACGGCGATCGCAACGATGATCCCTACGCTCTTCGAGGCTTGAAACGCCAGTCCCACGGCCACCCCATCGAGCAAGCTGTGCACGCACAGCACGCCCGCGCCCACCGCGCCGCGCGGCAGCGAATCGCCGTGAAAGAGCAAGAATACGGTCGAGCACGCAGATAGGCGAGAAAGCCGAGCGCGGTCATGGACATGAGCGTGGCCGGCCCGTGGAAGCGGGAACCCAGCGCGAGCGCCTCCGGCAGCAGATCGAAAAATGCGACACCGATGACCGCGCCTGCACTGAATCCGAGGATCAGATGCAGCTTGTCGCGCAAGCCGAGCGCCAGCAACCCGCCGGCCAAGGTGCTCGAGAACGCCGCTAGGGCGATGATGATCAATAGCACGTGCGCTCGATTCCTTCGCTCGGCAGGGTATATTGTCGCTCATCGCAACGAGCATTGGAGGCGACGTGAGCTACGACGCATATCATAAACGCAAAATCGGCGAGCACGTGCTGAAGCCCGAGACCCAGATGATGGGGTACGGCTACGATCCTTCCCTGTCGGAGGGCTCGCTCAAGCCGCCGATATTCCTCACCTCGACGTTCGTATTCAAGACCGCGCAGGACGGCAAGGACTTCTTCGACTACACGTCCGGGCGCCGCGAGCCGCGGGTGGGGCAGGCCGCCGGGCTCGTCTATTCGCGCTTCAACAACCCGAACCTCGAGGTGCTCGAGGATCGGCTCGCTCTGTGGGAGCAGGGCGAGACCGCTGCGGTGTTCTCGAGCGGGATGTCCGCCATTTCGACTGCGCTGTTCGCGTATGTGCGGCCGGGCGACGTGATTCTGATGAGCCAGCCGCTGTATGGCGGCACCGAGACGCTGATCGAGAAGACACTACCGGCCTTCGGCGTGAGCACCGTGGGCTTCGCGCAGGGCCACGACAAAGCCGCCGTGAAGGATGCGGCGGAGCGCGCGAGCGCACGCGCGCGCGAGAAGGGCGGCCGGGTATGCCTCATCATGACCGAGACTCCCGCCAATCCGACCAACAGTCTGGTCGATCTTGCGCTGATGCGCGACATCTCGGCCGAGCATCGGCGCCCGGCAGGCGGGCGGGCGGCCTCCGGTGCTGGTGGACAACACGTTCCTCGGGCCGGTGTTCCAGCGCCCGCTCGCGCTCGGCGCGGATCTGGTGCTGTATTCGCTGACCAAATACGTCGGCGGTCATTCCGATCTGGTCGCCGGCGGCGTGGTCGGCGCGCGCAGCGTCGTGGAGCCGATCAAGAGGCTGCGCGGCGCGCTGGGCACTCAACTCGATCCCAACACTGCGTGGATGATCATGCGCTCGATGGAAACGCTGTCGTTGCGCATGCACAAGGCCGCGCAGAACGCAGCGCAGGTCGCCGACTTTCTCGCAGACGCATCCCGAAGATCGCGGGCGTCAACTACCTCGGCTTTCTCGCTGCCGACGATCCGCGCAAGGCAGTGTTCGAGCGGCAATGCCTGAGCGCGGGATCGACCTTCGGCTTCTCGGTGAAGGGCGGAGAGGCGGAGGCGTTTCGCCTGCTCGACGGGCTGCAGTTCATCAAGCTGGCGGTGAGTCTCGGCGGAACGGAGACCTTGATCTCGCACCCGGCGAGCACCACCCATTCCGGCGTTTCCAAGGAGACCCGCGATCGCATCGGCATCAGCGACGCGCTTGATCCGAATTTCGGTGGGTATCGAGGATCCCGGACGATCTCATCGCCGATCTCGGATGGAGCGTTAAATGCGATTTGACGCAAGCTTCTCGGGATCGCGCTCGCGTCGTGCTGCGGACGGCCGCTGCGCCGCCGCGCCGGCACCGCAGGGTGCCGCCGCACCGGCTCCGCGGTGGCCGGCGAGTCGGGACGGCCGCAGGATGCGGGGCCGGCGGACATCGTGTACCGCCACGGGTTCGTGTACACCGTGGACGCGCAGGACAGCGTGCAGCAGGCGCTGGCCGTCCGCGACGGCCTCATCGTGTACGTCGGGAGCGACGCCGGCGCCGCGTCCCTGATCGGTGCCGCACACCCGGCAGATCGATCTGCACCGGACGCATGTTGATGCCCGGGCTGGTCGACGGGCACATGCATCCGCTCGACGGCGGCGCGTCGCTCCTGAAATGCAATCTAGACTACGTCCAGCTGACCGTCGGGGAGATGCAGGCCGGCGATCCAGAAGTGTCTCGATCAGACGCGCGCACGCGAGCCGGACGGCTGGCTCGAGGTCGTGAACTGGTTCCAGGAGGGCATGATTCCCGCCGGGTCATCCAGGCGACGCGGGCGACGCTGGATGCGCTCAAGACCCAGCGGCCGATCTCGTCACCTCGTCCTTCGGCCATACCTCGCTCGCGAACTCCCGCGCCATCGAGCTGGCGGGCATCAGCGCCGCGACGCAGGCGCCGCTCGGCGGCAAGATCGGCCGCGATGCGGCGGGAAATCCCACCGGGCATTCTCGAGGATTCCGCGCAGGAGCTGGTCACCAAGCATGTGCCGCTCCCACGCCGAGCGAGGACGTCAAGCTCTGCGCAGGCGGCGCTCGATGCGATGCGCAAGCAGGGCATCACGACGTTCCTCGACGCGATGCGCTCAACCGCGCATCTGGCCGCATTCGCGAGCGCCGAGCGCGCGGGAGGCCTGACGGCGCGCGCGCACTTCGCCATGCTGATCACGCCGCCCGAGGGCAAGGATCCCGAGAAGGCGGTCGCGACGGTGGCCGCGCTCGCGCACCGCTACGATCGAGGGCGCCGTGCGCATCGCTGCCCACGCTCACGGTGCGCAACGTGAAGCTGTTTCTCGACGGAGTGATCACGGCGCCCGCGCTGACGGGCGCGATGCTCGAGCCTTATTTCGAGCCGGCAGGGATCGGGAGCCAATCGCCGCTGGGCGCCGGGCAAGAATCGCGGGCCGGACGTGTATTTCCCTGCGCCGGTGCTGCGGGCGCTGGTCATCGCGGCGGCGGGCGCCGGTTTCGAGCCGCACATGCACGCGGACGGCGATCGGGCCGTGCACGAGGGACTGGATGGCATCGAGGCGCTGCGGGCGCGCTTTCCCGGACAAGGACATCCGTGCCGCCATCGCGCACGACGAGATCGTCGATCCGCAAGGACTTCAGCCGCTACAAGCAGCTGAACGTGATTCCGGTGCTGTCGTTTCAATGGGAAAAGCCGGCGTCCGATACCGTGGAGGACGCGCGCGACTACATGGGGCCGGCACGCTACAAGTACATGGAACCCGCGGCATTCCTGGCGAACGCGGGAGCGCGCATCGCGTACGGCAGCGACTGGCCGGTCGATCCGCTCGATGAGTGGTTCGCGCTCAAAGTCGGCGTGACGCGCACCAACTCGCCGGGCGAGCGGTCCGAAATATGCGGGCCGGCGCCTGAGCGAGGATGCGGGCCTGTCCCGGGCACAGGTGCTGCGCGCGATCACCATGAATTCTTCCTACGAGCTGCATCAAGACCAGGCCACGGGCTCGCTCGGAAGTCGGCAAATTCGCGGACCTCATCGTGCTCGACCGAAACGTGCTCAAGATCCCGGCAGAGCAGATCGCCGACGTGAAGGTGCTGCAGACCGTCGTGGGAGGCCGGGCCGTGTACGAGGCCGCGGGTTTCGCCGCGCCCGCGGTGCGGCCCGACTAGCTGTGAGTCTCATGAGAATGTGCTGAGACTTCGCAACTAGCGCGGCCGCTGCGCGCCGATGCTCACATCCGTACGATCGCGCGTTGTCACCTCGACATCCGTGCGTCCGTCGTTCGCGAGCGCCCACGGCAGCGGCAGATTGTCGGATATCACCGTGATGACGTGATGGCCGGCCGCGACCACCGGGAAGTCGAATCGGCCGCCGGCATCGGTCTGTACCGAGAACCGCCCGTCGAGCACCACGGTGACGTTGGGCGCGCCGGCTTCGCCTGCGTCGATGTGCCCGTTGTAGTTGGCGTCCAGATACACGATTCCGGAGATCTCGCCGGAACCCGCGCCGGGTGCGCCGCCGAGCGGCGCGAACTGCGATCCTGCCGTGCGTTGATAGCGCAGCGTCAAGAAAACGCCGCGTTCATCGATGGCGGGAATGTTCGTGACGATGGGCGGGGCCAAGCGGCGATTGCACCGTGAGCGGCGTCCACGAGCCCGTCCGGCTGTCGTAGTAAGTGGCGAGGATCTGCCAGTGCCGTGAAATCTCGTATGTCAACGAGACGTTCGCCGACACACCGGGAGCCGCGCGTCCCTGTACCGTCGTCGCCCAGCGCACGTTGCCTTCCACGCCCAGATTGCCGGCGAAGCGGCCGCCGCCGTAGGCCGACGAGGGCCGCGATGGTGCTGCTCTCGACGAACCCGTCCTGCGCCGCCCCGTCGATGCGCTCCACCGACGCACCGGTGCTGAGCCGGATGCCTGCGGGGGTCGACCAGGTTTGATCGAGCGTGAGGGTCGCGTCCCGCGCCGTCGGGGGTTTGGGCGAAATCGGCCTGAGCGCGCCCGGTCCCCATCGAGTTAACGTGATCCACATAACCTTCGAGCGACCACGCGTTGCCGCCGTCGGATCGGCTCAGGTTCGCAACGCCCCCGACGCCCCAATCGCGCAGAATCTGATAGCGTGCATCGCCCGTCAGGAACGTGGTGTCGGTGCCGAGGTTGTCGACCGACCGCACCTCGTCGACACCCACGTCGGCGAGCCATTGGCGGCTTTGATAGTCGAGCCGGTAGTAGCCCCCCTGCGCGTCGCTTGCGATCAGCTGATTGCCCCAGGTCAGATTGGGGTCGATGCGAAACAGTCCGGCGCTTTGCTGGATCCGTCCCTCGACGATGGAGGCATCGACCCAGCTGCCGAGCGAGTTGCCCTTGCCGGCCACGTCGCCGTCGAGCACGTTGAACTGCACCCGCTCATCGTGATCGGCCCAAGCCGCGGACAAGAGGCCCGTGTCGGAGGAGATGAGCGATGCGCCGTCCACGAACTGTCCGACCGAGAGGTTCACGTCGTGCGCCTCGATGAACTGTCCCCCCACCGTCCAGTGCGACGCTGGGGACCACTGCGCGCCGGCGGTCGCCGTCGACCCGTCCAGCGTGCGGAAGTTCGGCACCTCGATGCCGTCGTACAGGCCCGGCACGCCGCCGCCGGCGACGATCTGCACATCGGACGGCCCGCGCCATTCCGTGGTGAGACCTTGCATCGGCGCGGTGGGCAGGTAGAACCGCGGCTGCAGCCGCGCCAGGCTGATGTCGGGTGAATTGAGATCGCCCAGGCCGTTGTCGGCCTGCCATCCGCCGTCGAAGGGCATTCCGCGCTGTCTCAGCGTGAACACACCGCCCTGCCCTTGATCCGCGCTTCCGGGATCGGAGCCGCTCGTGCGTGCCGATGCATCGAGCGACCAGGCGCCGTAACCGGCGGTCTCCCATTGAGATTTCGCGACGATGCCGCTCTCCGTCGCATTGCCGTCGGTACCGCCGCCGTGGGAGGAGAGCACGCTCGCGACGGCATCGATTTGCAGCGAGCGCGCCAGGCCCGAGGTGTCGTCCGCGCCGGCGGCAGCGTCTCCCGAGGAGATGTCGGGCGCCATCGTTCCCCCGCCGATGTACTTGTCCTGGTACTGCTGCGTGCCGGGGAGATTGGCGGCGCTCCAAGATGCCGCCGTGGCCGGAACGACGACGGACACGGGCGGACTCGGCGCGGCGGTTTGTCCGGCTGCGATGCTCGCCCACGCGACCGCCGCCGGCCCGCACAGGCCGAACGCGAGCCGGCGGACGGGACGGGTACGATCGCGTCATTCAAACAGCTGATGGATGTCAGCCCGGTGGTCGCCCCACTCGAGCGTGCCTTTCACCGTGACCGGGAAGGCGAGAGTGGGGTGGTCGTCCTTGGGTGTCGAAGGGGTCAGGAAGACTTCGCGCTCTTCATGGGGCAGGATCGGAAAATCCGAAGGCGTGAAGTCGTAGGACACGCCGTTCGCGTCGGTCCCCGTGAGAAAGCCGCCCATGCGCCCGTGTGCGCCGCCGCCGTTGTGCACGCGCAGAGCGGGAACGCGCTTCCCGTTCAATGTCTCGACCTTCGGGCCAAGAATTTCGAGGTCCGCGGACGCCTCGCCGACGATCACGTAAACGATCACGCCGATTCTACCGGTCACCGGAACGTCGAGGCCCTTGCTGCGGGCGATCGACGGCTCGGCGCCCTCGATCATGACCGCGAATCGGCACTCGCCGGGCGGCGCATCCTGGCGGCACCGTCACCTCGAAGCGGTAGCGCAGGGTGCCTGCGCCCGGAACCACCACCTGGGGCCGCTCGATCGCGACCCAGGGCCGGCAACTGCCCGGCTGAAGATCATCGTGGAAATTCACGCCGTAATCCGCCGAGAGGTCCCAATCCGCCGTGTGCACCACGTACCTTCCGGGCGCGGTCGAGCGATTGCTGATCTCGATCACGCTGCGCAGAGTCTTCCCCGGTTTCGTCGACAGCTCGAAGCGCGGCGGGGAGACCAGGGCGGCGAATCCCTGCGCATGAACGGCGCCGCAAAGCGAGGCGCTCAGCGCGAGTGCGGCGAGCAGAGAAGACACCGACGATACGCCGCTGCGCATGATCAACCCTCGTCCAGTTCGAAGTGAAAGCTCACCGGACACGGGCGCCCGATCAGCGCGGCATTCACGGTGAACTGAAATCTCAGGACGTCCTCGATGAACGCCGTGGTGATCGGGCCCGAATACACCAGAATTCGATTGCCCGACTGCAGCTGTCCCGGTTGCAGCGGACCTTGGGTGGTCCAGGAGGCGCTGATCGGCCCCGGGGCTGCTGCGCGGGAAGCGAGAGGTAGATACGGCCCGTGCGCTTGAGCCAGGGCATGACGTTGATGCGCACGCGAATCGTCGTCGTGCCGACCAACAGGTTCTGTTCCCCGTCGCGGGACGGCGTCGCGCTCTTCCAGCGCATGGTCACGGACGGCTCGAGAGCCTGGGTCCCGGAATCATCCAGGACGATCGATTTGGCTTCCGCGCGGGCCTGCCAGATTATGGCTAACGACAGGCCCAAAAAAAAACGCGCAACCGGGCGCCGCGCGGTCATGGCGCACTCAGCGTGTAGAGCACCACGCCCGTGAAAGTTCCGGCGGCGGGCACGGTCGAGTTCAAATAGCTGAAGGTCCAGCAGCTTTCGTTCCAGGTATTGCTCGCCATCGATCCCACGCTCTGCACGCCGCCGTTGACGAAGGTGCCGGCCGGAAACGGCTCCGAGCCGGAGTCCCCGTTCCCGCTGCTCGACCATTGAATCTGCGAGAACGGGATGGTCCCGCCACCCGCGTTGACCAGGGCCGTCGGCACGGTGGCCGTCACCTGGGCGGCGGCCGTCGTCGATCCCGTGGTGCGGTAGAAGCCGCCGATATAGAGCTGTCCCGGGACGCTGCAGAACGTATAGCCGTCCCAGTAGCTTTGCGCGGCGGTGCTGTTGGTGGTCATCGCCTGCGCGCTTCCGTTGCCGACCACGGCCGAGGACAGGCTCGCGGATACCGTGTTGATGGTGGTGTTGTTCTGGGGCTGCCCGCCGTTGATGTAGTCGCCGGTGAAGCTCCCCACCCCCACCTGGAGGTACACCGTGAGCGGCGCCGCCGGAGTCAGCGTGACGGTGTATCCGGCGGCGGCGCCCGAGACGGCGACGGTGAGAGCCGTGCCGCACAGCATCCGGCGGAACCGCCGACTCGCAGCCCGGAGCACCGCCGGCGTCGTTCCTTCAAGCGACGCCGGCGCCGATGGCAATTGCAGATGCATCGAAGCGCCGTCGGCGATGCGCTAGGGCATCGTGGCTGTGTAGACGACTCGGCTGTTGTTGACGTTGACGCCGCCGTATGTACCGGTGGGCACGATCGCGGTGTTGGCGTACGCGAAGGTCCACTTCGCATCCTGCGAGATCACCTTCGTGGCCGGAGCGGTGAGGACCACGTTCGCGCTGGTCGAGTTGGTCAGCACCGGCGCGGGCAACGCGGTGGCCGAGGTGAGCGTCGATGCGGTGCTCGTGATCTGGGAAAACGCGATGGAGTCGCCGTTGCCGTCGCTGAGCGCGCCGGCGGCCGTCGCGTTCAAGGTCACGTTGCCGCTGTTGCTGACGACGGCCGCGGTCTCGACGCCGCCGGACAGGTCGCCGCCGGTCCCGGCTACAGCGGTGCCGCTTCCCACCTGGGCCGCGGTCGGAGAGAAGGTGATGAGGTCGACCGCCGGATTGGCGGTGAGCGCGCCCGTGGTGTAGGTCGAACCGGTACCGACGCGCAGATAAAGGATCTTGGGAATCACGATCGAGAAGTCGACGTGGGCGGTGGCGCCGGGCGAGGCGGTGGCGGCCCCCGTTTGCACGTTCGATTCGCAGAAGGCGACGAGCGGCAGCGCCAGGGCGGCCGAGCCCAACAAGGTCTTCAAGGCAATAGAGGTATTCATGGTCTGTCTGCTTCCTGTGCTGAGTAGAAAAACTCGGGGCACTCCCGCGCTCCTGCGGGTAGCGCCCCTGACGCACGGTCCCGCCTAATGCGGCCCATGCGCGACCGCGATATTAGGCATTACCCCTAGCGGCACATTGACCCAGGTCGCAAATCGATTAGGGGGCGTTACAGTTTTCCCTTAGGCGGCCGATATCGTGCGGGTTTTGTGCGCCAGGTCGCAGGGGCGCGGCGCCCGGGCGATGAGGCGGGCGCGTGGGAAGGCGATGCATTCTCCGTTATCGTGCGTTAGCGCACAGGGCGCGTGACAGGTCGGGATGCACAAATGGGCGCCGGCCGCCCTCCGGGGCCGGACCTGGTCACGGCATCGAGGCGGTGCAGATCACGCCATCGTCTTGCCGCCGGGATCCCTCGGCGCCCCCCGCGCGGGCGGCAGCGCCGGGCGCGCAGTAGACGGTCTGCGCGATGACCTTCCTGGCCGCGGAGCTCAGGATGATGTTGCCGCGGGCCTGGTCGGACACCGCAAGGGTCGCGGCCAGCGTGGCATTGTGACTGTTGGTATAGATGGCGACGGTCTGCGCGCCGCGGACGACCTCGAGGCTGTCGGCCATGTCCATCGATAGAACGGGCGGGATGACGATCTTGAAATCCAGATGCGCCGTGGCCTTGAGCGCCGCGCGGGCCGAGCCACTTTCCACTTGGGAGTCTGCTGCGGCGAGGAACGGCAGCAACAGCGCCGCGCAGCTCGCCAGCGCGGCGCGCGGGGTTCGTAGGCGTGGGCGGGCAATGGTGTTCAAGCCCTGAATTTAGCGGCCGGAACCCGGTGGACTTGAGCGGGACGCCGGTCCCGGGGCGGCCTCCCCAGGGCGTCCCTCTCCGGAGCGTTCCCCCCAGGCGGCGCTCCCGGACGTGTGCCTGCCCGGCGGATGACATAACATCGCCAGCGTCCGGCGCCAAGAGCGAGCGGTGGAACAAGGGTTAGAAACCGGGGATGACGACGAATGCGAAAATCGATGAGGCTAATCCTCGCCGGCGTGCCGGCGGTACTCTTCCTTGACGGGGGTGGTACCCGGGCGCAAGCCTCCGAGGATCTGTCGCCGATCGTCGTCACCGCCACTCGCGTGGCGGAATCGAGCTTCGACATTCCTGCCTCCGTGGACAGCGTGAGCCGGGCGGAGATCCAGATCGGACAGCTCCAGGAGAACATCTCCGAGTCGCTGATGACCGTCCCCGGCGTCTCGGCGGAGAGCCGGCAGAATTACGCACAGGATCTGCAGCTGTCGGTGCGCGGTTTCGGGGCGCGGTCGAGCTTCGGCGTGCGCGGCGTACGCCTGTATTCGGACGGCATTCCAGGCACCATGCCGGACGGGCAGGGTCAGTTCTCGCAATTCGATCTGGGTTCCGCCGGCCGCATCGAAGTGCTACGCGGACCCTTCTCGGCCCTGTACGGCAACTCCTCGGGCGGCGTGATTTCTATCTTCACGGAAGACGCTCCGCCGGGCTACTACGTTGACGGCACCGCGCAATACGGCACGTTCAACACTCAGCGCTACGCGCTCATGACCACGGGCGACGACGGCACCTTGAACTACGTGATCGACGCGGTGCATTTTCAGACCGACGGCTACCGCTTTCACAGCAAGGCGGAGAGGGATAATTTCAATGCGAAGGCGAAGTTCGCCTTCAGTGAGACGCGGAGCTTCACGCTGGTGGCGAACGTCATCGAGACGCCGTTCATTCAGGATCCGATGGGCCTGACGGAGGCGCAGCTCCTGGCGAACCGGAGCCAGGCGAGTCCCGCCGCCCTCATCTACGACACCCGCAAGTCCCTCGATCAGGAGCAAATCGGCGCGATCTACGACGATCAATTCAGCTCCGAGGACACGCTCTCCAGCACGATCTACGGAGGCCATCGCGCGACCACGCAGTTCCAATCCATACCCCAGGCGACTCAGGAGAAGGAGCCGCTCTATCCCGGCGGTGTCATCGAGCTGGACCGCGAGTTCTATGGCATCGACACCCACGTCACCGATCAGCGCACGCTCGCGGGAACCGCGCTCCAGGTGGTCGGAGGATTCGCCTACGACGACCTGGAGGAAACGCGCGCGGGCCTCTTGAACTACATAGGCGACGATCTCGGCGTGCCGGGCAGCGTGCGCCTGCAGGAGGCGAACCACGTCTACGACCTTGCGGAGTACCTGCAGGCGCAATGGGATCCCGATGCGTGGTGGCGTCTCACCGCGGGCGTTCGCAACAACGTGGTCGAAGTGGGCTCGAATCAGCATTTTCCGGTCACCGACGATCCGCACTCCAGTGTGCGCTATACCGCGGTGAGCCCGGTGGCGGGCGCGGTGTTTCATGCGACTCCCGACCTGAACCTCTACGCCTCCTACGGCAAGGGCTTCGAGACGCCGACCCTGAACGATCTTGCCTATCGCTCCACCGACGGCAGCCTCCCGGGCCTCAATATCGGCCTGCAGCCCGCGCGCAGCAACAACTACGAGGTGGGTATCAAAGCGGGACGCGGCGCGGTGCGGGCGGATCTCGCGGCCTTCTACATCGAGACTCGCGACGAGCTGGCGGTGCTGCAGAATTTCAACGGCCGCTCCGTCGAACAGAACATCGGCGAGACATCGCGTCACGGGGCCGAGGCGTCCGTCGACGCCGATTGGGCCGGCGGATTTTCCGGACGCCTGGCCTATACCTTCATTCGCGCAGTGGTCGGCCAGGCATACCAGACCTGTGTGGGCACGCCGTGTCTTCCCGCGATGGTCGCGGCCGGGAGCTATCTACCGGCCGTGGCTCGCAACGCACTCTACGCCGGAGTCACCTGGCGGTACGCTCCGCTCGGCTTCTCGGCCACGCTCGAGGAACAGGCGCGCGCGAGGATCTATGCCGATGACCGCAACACAGCATCCGCGCCGGGCTATTGGGAGACCAATTTTCACGCAGGTTTCGATCAGCAGACCGGTCGCTGGCAGCTGAGCGAGTTCCTGCGCCTTGATAACCTGACCGATCGGGCCTATGTCGGATCTGTGATCGTCAACGAGAGCAATTCCAGGTACTTCGAACCTGCTCCCGGACGGACGGCATACGTTATGTTCAATGCGAAATGGCGTATCGAGTGAGTCCTACGGCATCGAGTGAGCCTTACGGCGTCAGTGAGTCTTAGGGCATTAACACGGCATTAACAGACCTTCACCCCGGCCGCGTGCACCCAATCGAGCGGCCCGCGTTGTTCTCCTTGAGGTGTAATGTCGATATTGCGCCGGGCGGTGCGCCGCCCAGGCCGCGGAGAGAGCAATCATGAGTCAAGGTGCAGGTCTTTCGGTCGGTATCCTCGGAGCCGTCCTGTTGGCCGGTCCGATGTTTGCTCAGGCTCACCCGGGAGGCGGGGGCCACGGCGGTGGTGGCCACGCGGGCGGCGGCGGGCACGCTGCCGCAGCGCCGCATTCCGGTGGCGGTGGACACTTCGCTTCGGCTGCTCACTTCAGCGGCGGCGCACGTGCATACGGCCGCGCGGCAGGAGGCTATGGTGCCGCGCGTGGCTACGGGGGCGCCGCCTCCTACCATGGCGGCTATGGCGGGGCCTACCATGGGTCGGCGTATGCCGGCCGCGGTTATGCCGGCGGCTATCACGGAGCTTACGGCGGATATGGCCGTTACGGCGGTTATGGCGGCTACCACGGCTATTCGACGGGAGCCTATTGGCGGGGTGGTTATTGGCGGGGCGGCTACTGGCCGCGCGCCTATTACGGCCTAGGCTACTCGTGGTTCCTCGCGTCTTTGCCGCTTGCCTACGCCACCTACTGGTACGGCGGGATCCCCTATTACTATGCGAACGATGTGTATTACACCTGGAATCCCGACTATAGCGGCTATGTAGCCACCGACCCGCCGCCCGTGGCGGACGCGAGTGGTGCGGCTGTCGCGCCTGATGCGCCTCCGCCGGCCGATGCACAGCAGTATCCCGCGCAGCAGCAGTATCCGGCGCCGCAGCAATATCAAGCGCAGCAGCAATATCCGGCGCCGCAGCAATATCAAGCGCAGCAGCAATATCCGGCGCAGCAGCAATATCCGGCGGATCCGAACGCCATCGATCCGAACGTCCAGCCCACTCCGCCGCCGGCAGCAGCTCCGCCAACGGCTGAAGCGGGTGCTGCGATGCCGCAGGCGGGAGCGGGAGATCCGTCGATGGGCCGGCAGAACCGCATCTTCATGTACCCGAAGAACGGGCAGACCCAGGAACAGCAATCGACCGATCGCCGCGAGTGCCAGCAGTGGGCGGCCGAGCAGGTCGGTGCGGCGAATGCGCCGGATTATCAGCGCGCGATGGTGGCGTGCATCGAGGGGCGCGGGTATAGCGCGAACTGACGGCCCAAGCTCAATTCCAGCAGGTCGATGCGTTCGCCGCCGGTGTCGCGGTCTGCGCCCCGGTGGAGCTGATGGTGAAGCTGGTACAGGTCGTGTCCTGCGTTTGCATGTTCCCCGGCACCGGTACTGCCGTGATCGTGAATGACGCGGGCACTCCCGCGGGAACCAAGGCCGTCGGTGCCGTGGCGGGAGTCACCACGACGTCCGCCGCCTGGATCTCGTAGTAACCGCTACCCACGACAGCCGGCCATCCCGGGTAGCCCAGGTCGGTGGCGGCGGTGCTATAGACGTTCTGCGTGGTGAAGTAGCGCTCCTCCAAGCTCGCCATGTCGAGCAGCGCCGTCTTCGCGTCCGTGCGGTGCGACTTCAAAATGTAGCTGTTGTAGGCCGGAATGGCGATCGAGGCGAGTATCGCCACGATCACCATGGTGATGACCAGCTCGATCAGCGTGAAGCCCTGCGGAGCGATCATTTTCGATAGCTCTCCGCCCGATGAACGCGATGAATGTGTGCTGCACATGTTTTGCCTTACGATCTGCAATTAGCGTTTCTGAGTCCAAGTGACACGGCTGCCCACGTAGCCTCCCTGCGGGTGCGCTGCGCATAATTGACAGGGAGGATTCGGGCCGGGCGGGCCACCACTGGGCGAGCCGCCGTTGCCGCCGCCGCCGGTGTTCTGCGTCAAGAAATACCACTGGCCTCCGGGCGACTGCAAAGTCGAAATGCTGCCGGTGGCACCGAGCGCGAGTCCGCTGACCGGAGCTATGGTGCTGTTCGCGTTCACGTTCAAGAAGCCATACGTCGACGGCGCGACGAAGAACGACTGGGCGAACTGACCGCCGGTCGCCGGGTTGATGGCCAGGGTCCATCCGGAGGCGCCGCTCGAGTAACACATGGTTGCCGCAGTTGCGCCGGGAATCGTGGTGTTTACAACCAGGGCTCCCAACGCATAGGTCGGGTTGAAGATCACCTGTTCCCAAACCACCGGAGTGTTCGCATAGCTGGCATTGCCGTTCTGCGGGACCGCGGGATCGGGCGCGTAGGCGTTGCCGGACACCAGATTGATGTACCAGCCGTATTGCGCGCAGCCCGTGGTGTCCGCCCAGCAGATCGAGTAATTGGTCAGCGTGCGGTAATCGCTGCCGGTGTTCGCGACGGTCGCCGTGTAGGGGCCACCAATGGACTGTTGCTGCAAGTAGCTCGTTCCAGACAGCGGCAAGGTCGGCGCCGGGGTCAAGCCGTTAGGAAGACTCGCGTACTGCGTCGTCGAATGTGAATTCCAATTCGTGAAATTCCAATCCCAGACGCCGTAGATCGCCTGTTGCGTAGTGGAGTACTGCGGGCTGCTGAAATTGGTCATCGGGACCTGTTGCCCGGTGCCGAATTCAAGGAGAAGGCGGGGGTTCCCGGTACTCATGATGCTGACTCCGACGACCGCCGTCGTAATCGGCTGCGCGGCGGGAGTGGTGAATAGGGGCGTGGCGGAGCCTCCGCCGGCGTTGATCGAGACTCCCGAGCTGTTATCCACCCCCCAGTTTGCGGGATTGGTGCTCGTCAGATCGAAACGCCATACATTCCCCAGCAGATCCCCAGCATATACGTAGTCGGTGATGTTATCGCCATCGAGGTCCGCCGATGCGGCGTAGTAGATGCCGTTGCACGTAGAGGTGCCGGCCGGGACGTTGGCGCACGAGGTATATCCCGAGGGAACCGAGCCCGTCGATGTGCTCAGATAATAGAACGTAATGGCGCCGGTGCTCGGGTTGATGAGCATGACATAGATGCCGCCATCGCCGTTCTTGCTGTGGTAGCCGTTGCCGAAGACGGCGCCCCACATGCCATTGTGGAAACGTCGGATCTGCGGCACGCCGTAAGTCTGTCCGAGATTGTAGCCGCAGGGCGTGCCGGGGCCGGCATCGTTCGCACAGGTTAAATTGGTGCTGCCGTTGAGATAGCTCCATTCCCCGATCACGGTCGAGGAGGCGTTGCCCTCCGTGAAGCTGTTTCCACCGGACATGCCCGGATTGGTGATATCCAGGGCATAGATCGCGTTGCCACCGGGTCCGAGTCCGCCGACCAGCCAGGTGTGCCATTGGTTCGCATAGAAGACATCCCCGGTGCCCGGGGTCGCATCGACATCGAAGCGATGGCCGTACTGCGGGTCGGAGTAATTGCGCGCCGCGGTCGTGGACTGGATGGTATTGACGGTATACCCCGGCACATAGGCCAGCATCTCGTAGCCATCGTTGCTCGAGGTCTGATAGGCACCTGCCGAGAAATAACCGGAACGGAAGGCGTGCAGCATGCCGTCGTTTGCGCCCGAATAGACGACGTTGGTGCGGTTTTGATAGGTCGAAGAGAAAGTTGCGTAGGTCTGACCCGAGTTCTCCGACATGGTGTCGCCGGTGGTGTCGTACTTGTCGGTCCAGAAGTTCGGATACGTGATCGTCGGAGGTCCCACCCAGGTCGGGCTCGAATCAATGATGTCGCCGAGCACACTGGCCCGGTCGCGGAAAGTACCTACGTAAGTCGTGCTGGAGGTCGGCGTTTGCTCATTGCTGCGATCGCCGCGCAGATAGTTGAGCCGTGAATAGTTGTAGGGGGGCGGCGTTGGATTGACGGAGTCCCCGGTGTCGAGCGCCGCCTGCTCGGCAGCCGTAAGATTCGCCCACTCGAAGGGTGCGCCGGCGGAGCCGTTCCAGGTAAGGACGGTTCGGCCGCTCGGGCCCTCCGCCGCCACCGGTCCGGCGGGACCCGTGTTGTCGCAGGTCTGACCGGCGGGGACTCCGGTGAGAACGCACGATCCGTCCCAGTTGATGGTGGAGCTGATGATCAGGTCGTTGGTATTGGTATCGCCCACCGGCACGCCGACGTACTGCGACGTCAAGGATCCTGCCAGGGTGGTTGGGTTGTAGTACGCAAAGTACGCCTGCGTACCCGTCTCCACCTTCGCGGATTGCTTCTGGTTCAGACCCGCCGAGCTTTGCGAGGTCTGCGCCGGGGTCGCTTGGAAACACATGATCTCGTGTATGTTGCGGCTGCCACCCGTGGAACCTGCGAAGCCGAAGCGCACATTGGCGGGAATCGGCAACGTGCCGCCTTGGGTGATGTCTTGATTCGTGATGACATTTTGCAGCGCGCCGCCGTTGTAGCTATACGAAAGGCTGAGAAGCCCGGTGGTCGTGACTTTCAAGTTGTAGACGATGGGCACCGCTTGGGATCGCATCGTCGCCGATTCGTTGGCGAGCTTGCGAGTAGCGGGCAATATCGAGTACGCGCCCGAGATGGCGGTGTAATCGGCCAGCTTGGTGGTGGTGATAACGGGAGCCGCCGGGTTGCTGTAGTCCCAGACGTAGCCGGTGCGGCAGGAGCTTTGGACGGCGGCGGCGGCCTGCGCGTTGGTCAGCGTGGACGGATAGTCGGTCGGGTAGTTGGCGCTGAGCCAACTCCAGGCTGTGCTGCCGGGGCCGCGCAAGCCGATGCGCATCGGTACGTAGCCGTAGCCCGATGCCGTGTTGTCGCCTTGATTGAGGAAGTTTCCGTACTCATCGATGCCGAGCCCGACGAAGCCTCCCTGCAGGCCGTCGTAGCCGCGCGTTCTGCCGTTCGCTCTCAGAGTTCCATTGTTGTTAACGTTCGAACAGGTGTAGGCCAGGCTGCCGCCGAAGGCGCCCACGTCCGCGGGATAGGTCGCATCCTGCAGGAAGAAGCTCATGCCGTCTGCGCCATCGCCGCCGCCGCCGCCGGAGTCTCCCTCGTACGTCACGGTGGTGAAGGAAACCTGAAGATCCTGGGCGCCCGTGCCGGTCAACGAGTAGGAGAAATTCGAGAGAATCGCGCCCGTTTGAGTGTACCAATCCGTGAATCGCAGGGCGCCTCCACCCCCGGCGGCAGTATCCGGCAGGGTGCCGGTGTCACCGCCGAACTCGGGCAACGGAGAGCCATTGTAATAGGGCAATCCGACGCAGGCAGGGTTGGCCGGCGTGCTGGAAGTCGCAGTGCCCGCGGTCAGGCACGCGCCGTTGATGAAGTACCAGGAGTTGTTGGTGGCCGTGCCGGTGAAGTTCTCGGTGTAAGTCTGCGCGGACACCAGTCCGCAGAACAAATTACCGGCCAGAAGGAGCGCCGCACGGGACCCGAGAAGGATGCTCTTGTTACTCATGATTCATATGCTCAAGGCGATCCGGAGGGACCCGAAGTAGGGCTGCCGGATTGGTTTTGGACGACATAAGTGCTCTCCACCACCGCTGCGGTATCCGGACTGCCGGCATAACCCACGGCGTCAATTTGATAGACATATCCTCCACTGGGCCCCAGCGCGGGACCCAGGTAGGAGATGTAGAAAGTCGGGGCGCCGTAGTAGGTGTTTTGACCGCCCGTCGTGCTGAGGGGCATCGAGGTGGTCACGCTGGGCAAGTAGGTCGTTCCCACTGTCCAAGGAAGCTGGCTGGCATTGGTCATCACGTTCGCACACACCGACAGCGCGCTGAGGGCCACGGGCGCGGTGCAATTCGCGGTGCCGACGCCGTAGCCGTTGCCGTTCGACAGCCACCATTCCGCGTACTGCTCGGCGGTCTCGGCGGCGGTCAATGCGCGTTGCTTCTCGCGCATGTTGCCCGCAATCTTCTCGTCCAGTCCGAAGCTCCGGAACATCGACACCGCGAGCAAGGTCACCACGATCAAGAGGAGCAGCGTGGTGACCAACACGATGCCCGTCTGCGATTTCCGTCGATCACTTCCGATCATGTGGTCGCCCCGCCGGTTTTGTTCATGATGTCGATCACGCGGGTGAACGCGATGGTCTGCGGCGTGTCCGCGTTGGTATTCTGACCTGCGAGATTTCCATATAGCGGATTGACGAAGGTCAGCGTGACCTTCACGGAGATCACGTTGGCCCATTCGTTCGCGGCGGTGATCGTGTTGGCGTCGAGGTACGCATCCACCGAGTTGTTGTTAATGCTGCTATTGGTCTTGACGCCGTAATAGATTTGCATCTGCGTCACCCCGCTCACGAGGTAAACCTCGTTGACGGCGCCGGAGGTGCTGTCCAGCAACTGGCAGACCAGATCGTAGGTGCCGGGAACGCTGGGATCGGCGACCACGCTGAAGGTATTGGTGAACGTGGTCGCATAAGAGGTGGTGTTGCCCGAGCAATTGATGAGGCTGTCGGGAACCGCGGGGGCGACCGCCGCGGTTCCCGCGGTCGCATAGCGCACCGTGATGCTGTTGCTGGCGGCCGGAGGCGGCGGGTCGCCGTAATTGCCGGCCCCAACGAAGGATTGTCCCGCAATCAGGCTGATGGACTGACCGGCAAAGCTCAGAGGTCCGATTGCGAGAAATTCGCCGAGGGCGGTGTTTTGAGACGGGTTCGGGAAGTAGCCCGCCTGCTGGATTACGTCGGTCATGAGCGTCATCGCCATTCGCTCATTGTCCTGAAGCTGCGAGAGACCGCCTTGAACTCCGGAGGTAGCCTTCATGGCCTGCACCAGCGTCAGAAGTGCGCCCGTCAGGAATATCGCGATGGTAATCGCGATCATGAGCTCGACCAGGCTGAAGCCGTGATGCGCGAATGCTCGCGGCCCGGGATTTGGACGGCGGTCGGTCATGTGATTCATGGCTGCACGTACAGCGTATAGGTCGGCAGCTGCAGCGCATTCAGGTTCGTCTGCTGGGCGTTGGCTGCAACGGCCTTCTCGGTCCACTGGATCTGAACGGTACAAGTGACGGGAGTGAGATCCGTCGTCGTGCACGCGATCGTCGCGAATGAGCCGGGCAGCAGCGTCTGAAGGGCTTGCGCCCACTGCTGCAGGTCGTAGGCGGCCATGACGTTGGGCGCGCAACTCGCCGTGCCGGTCGCCGAACAGCCGGCGACCACGGTCGAAAGCGAGGGATCCGTCGAGTTGATGGTGGTCGTTCCATTCGCGACCGTGACCGTGGTCGTGGCGGGCGCAGTGCCCGAAGCCCAATACCCCGTGTTGGCATGCATGGTTGCCGCGAGGCTCTGCGCCTGGATCGCCGCGAGCGCGCGCGAACTTGCGACGGAAGTGCTCGATATAGAGAGCGATTCCATCTTAGCGAGGCCCAGCATGCCGATCGCGCACACCACGAGCGCGACCATCACCTCGACGAGGCTGAAGCCGCCGCACCGGTGCGCAATGACGTGCCGGGGCGCATCGCTCATGTGCAGTTTCCCACACCGGCTTTCTCGGTGGTCAGCATGCCTACCGGCGTGATGGCGAGACAGCGGGTCCACTGGGAGCCATCGGTGGAATCGTGCAATTCGAGGGTGACGATGGCCGCATTGCCCGTGGACGCGTAGCCCTCGCGATTGAATGTGATCGCGCTGAACGTGACGTTGTTCGCGGGTTCGAGCGTATCGCCGCTCGCGCTGAAATCCGCCTGGGTGCGCATGACTATTTCGCCGGGATCGACTTGCTGATTGTTGTTCGAGTCCAGGAACACGATCCAGCCGTTCTGCCAGTGGCTGTTGCCGCAAGTCTGGCCGTCAGGCGAGGAGCACACTGTGACTGGCAACCCTTCCTTGACCGCTTCGCTGCGGGCGTACTGCATGTCGCCCACAAGGCCGTTGATCTCGGTCGATAGTCGGTTGGAAACGGTAACGTACTTGAACGAGGGGATGCCTATCGTCAGGAGGATCGCCGCAATGGACATGACGACCAACAGCTCGGTCATGGTGAACCCGGCGTTTCGCTCATATGCAATCGCGTCCATGGCAGACACGTTAGAGAAGCAAACTTGCTGGAACCTGACGGCGCGGCGCATGGTGCGAAATATGCGACGGGGTTCACGTTTGCCGGGCGCAGGACTGCGTTCGCAGTCACTATCCTCGATGATGGTCGTGCAGGAAATGCACGGCGCGGCTACAGCGCCGAGTAGGCTGCGCTCGACGCAGCGTACTACTCGGGACGCCGCATATCGATCAGTTCGAGCCCCAACAGGTCTGCGCGGTGCCGGTGCCCGTCGATCCCTGCAAGCCGGTGTTATCCAAGGTGAATGAGGTGCAGCTGGCGTCGTTGGTTTGCGGCGGCTTGATCGGTACGGCTGTGATCGTGTAGCCGGCGGGCGCGGCGGTCGTCACGATGGTTACATTGTAGAAGGCCTGTGGGGATGGCGCCGTCCCCGCCGGCGCGCCCGGGCATCCCGCGTAGAGGAACGTCTGGGAATAACACCGCTCCAGGAACTGCGCATCGTACGTCATGGCTCGCACGGCGTCCGTTCGATTCGCCTTCTGCGTATAGGCGCTATAGGAGGGGATGGCGATGGCCGCAAGAATGGCCACCACCGCCACCGTGATCATGAGCTCCAACAAGCTGAATCCGCGCTGTTTCACGACATGCTCCCTTAACTCGAATGCGGCGAGATCGAGACCACCTCGGCCGGGCGGTTTTTCGCGGGACGGTCCAATACGAGATCCACGATCTGTCCCGTGGTGAAAGTATGCAGCGCCCGATCCGCGGGACTATTGGCCTTCACGGTGTAGAGATGATGCGCGATCTCGATCTGCAGATGCCCGGGGGACGCCGTGATCTCGCCCGTGATCGTCTCGCCTACCGCCTGCACCGCCCGCCCGGTCGTTTGCAGTAAACAGGTGCCCATCAGCCCCGCTGCGATCAATACGAACTGTCTGCGATTCATTGCCGAACCTCCCACCATGAGATGCGATGACTGTTTGAACCTTTCATGAGACGCGGAGTGCATACCAACGACCCCGACGCGGGGCAGTTATACACCAAGTAGTAGCCGGCGGGCGCCACAGGGCCCGTTGTACATCCGGTGCCCGTGCACGACGCGGCCGTGTTTTCCATCGTGGCGTTGGCATAGAATCCGCTTCCGAGTTCCACGCCCACCGGGTTGCTCGTCACCCCTGTGACCGGATTGGTGTACGTGGAGCTCGAGTTGATGACGGTTCCGCTGATGGCGAATTGGGGGGCCGGGAAGGAGCTTCCGGTCGCGTAGTTGATGTAATAGGAGTACGAGAGGCCTCCCGATGTACAGGAGCTGGTCGAAGGCTGCGTACTGGTGACCAGCACTACTCCGCTCCTCAATAGAGGGGCGTTGACCACCCGTTCGCCCGAATTCAGCGTCAGATCGATGTACCAACCCTTGGTTGAGGGAATCGATACCGGGTTGCCGGTCACGATCGCGACGTTGGTGGTGCCGATCATGGCCGCGCTCAAGACTTGTTGGACCAGGCTCGAGCGCGTCAGGGGCGTCGTATATCCGGCGGGCGGGTCGTAGACCCCGTAGATCGTTTGCATGTTCACGTCCGACAAGTCGGGAATGCCCAGCAATTGGCCGGTACCGAAAAACACCATGGTGCCGGCGATCTGCGGATAACGCGGATTGAGGGTGGCGACGGGAGCCGCCGTGATCGGCTGCGGATTGCCGAGCGAATCGCGAGCCTGGAACAGAACCGAAACCGCCCAGTTGCTCGGAGTGCTGTTCGATATGTCCACGCGCCACAGATTGCCTTGTAAATCACCGGCGTAGACGATGTTTGCGGGGGCGGTCGGGTCACCGCTGGTATTGACCGCGATCGCCGTCGACAAGCCGTTCGCAACGGTGAGATTGCAGGCAGTCGGGACTGCTGCACAGAGATCGACCTTCTCGAAGATCGCACCGGTTTGCGGCTGCAGCACGTACAGGAAGGGCTTTTCGTTGGTGCTGTCGTAGCCGTTGCCGAGGAACATCATTTGCCCAGTGTTCCAATTGGCGATCATCGGTGTGGCGTAGCCCAACCCCATGTCCGTGTCCGTGAAGTCCCACTGCACCGCCGCGGCCAGCTGCGATTCGGCGGTGATGGTCGCAGGATTGGTGACGTCGAGGGCGTACACGCTCTTGCCGCCCGCCGCTTCCGTCCCGAACAACAGGGTGTGCCAGGTGCCGTTCGAGAATTGCACGTCGGCTTGCTGCGGCGATCCGTTGACGTAGAACAGGTGGCGGGCGTTGTAGTAGGGGGAAACGAGATTGATCAGGTTGGCATAGACCCCTGTCGGGATGTACGCGAACCGTTCGTCTCCCGTGGCCGCATCGAAGGCGTGCAGCATCCCGTCGTCCGCGCCGACATAGAGCACCGGCGGGCGAGTTGCATTGGCCACCGCGAAGGTCAGATAGGAAGCGGACAAATTCGGCGCGGACGGCGCTCCCACGTAGGCGGGACTGCTGAATACGATGTCGCCCAGAATATGCGTCCGATTCCGGAATTGTCCTCCATTCTCAACGTACTTCGCAGTGGAACCGCGCAGATATGCGACGACATCGGCGCCGTTGGTGTCGGGCGTGAAGCTCTCCAGATCCGTACCCAAAACGGTGCTGCTCGCGATGCCGGAGGTGGCCGTGGTACTCGGGTTCCAACGAAACGGCGTGCCCGCGGCGGCGACGGGATCCCAGGTCGCGATCAGCCGCCCCGTGTTCCAGTTCTGCCCGTCGAGCTGCGCCGCCGCAGTCCAAATCGCATCGGCGGGATTGGTATCGACGACGCCGGTGTTCGGGTTCGCGGGGAAGGCGTACAGATTACCGGTCCAGTCCTGATCCACATCGGAGGAGGTGAACTGCGACTGGTAGACGACGGTGTTGGTGTTGAGCCCGGTGGAATTCACCGCCACCGATGCCACCGATTGAGTCGCGGCGAGAATGGTGCCCAAGATGCTCTGAAGGTCATTCGTGAGGGTGGTCGGGTCGGTGGCGGCGAAGTAGGAACCGGTGCCGCCGGCAACCGCCATCGCGGTCAGGGTCTGCGCGGCCACCGGGTTCTTCGTGGGATCGACACCGGCGCCCAACCCTACGATGTAGGTGTCGATGCCGGCGGTATTGAGGGCGGTGATCTTCGTGATGACATCCGTCAGCGCCTGATCGTTGGTCGTGTTCAAAGAGCCGTTGCCGTTGAATGTGGCCGACACGCCATATCCGGTCGCCGCCGCGCTTCCCAGGGGCGGCCATGTTTTGCCGCTCAGATCGAGGGTCGGCAAGCCGTCGGTCACCAGGATGACATAGCGCTTCGGCGTGCAGCCGTTGCTGGAATGATGGTAGCCGGCGAAATACGTATTCGCCTCTGCCATCAAGCCCGCCATCGGCGACTGGCCCGCGGAGGCTTTGATCTCGACAGTGCCGGTGTTGTTGGTCTCGGGGTTGAGATAGGCAGTGAAGGCGGCAATGGCGGTTGCGACCGAGCCCGCAGTCGGCGTCGCCCCGGCCGAGGTCATCGCCACGACGACATTGCCGGTGGTTGCCGACTGGTTGGCGCCGTAGCCGAAGCCGCGCGCTTCGTACATGACCTGGGTGGAATAAGGCACGAAGCCTGCGTTGGTGGGGCCTGTCTGCTGCGGGCAGCCATCCTTCTGGCTCGGATAGGTCTCGGTGACGCTGAACCCACCATTATTGAACTGCGCCAAGCGAGAAATTGGGGGGATAGGGATTGGGGGGGGTCGGAACGGTGGCGGTATACGCGATGCACACCGCGAACCCCGCGTTGTCGTACAACACGTCATTGATGGACGGATCATCGCTGCTCGAGCCGATGTTCATGTAGGGCTGGGTCAGGATGTTCTGCCCCGCATAGAAGGTATTGAGTACGGCGCAGTCCGCTGACACCGCACCGCTGGGGGCGGGGACGATGCCGGCATAGCAGGGGTTCGGCACTTGACCGTGGGCGCCGCCACCGACGTGAACGTAAAGCCTCCGGGCGGACTCATCTGATACACCCAGGTCGCATAGAGTCCGTTGCTGTTCGTGGAGTAATCCAGCAAGCCGAAATCGGCGCTGCTCATGTAGCTCGTGAGGATCGCGCTGATACCGGCCTTGGCGACGTTCAGGCGGCTCGGGGAATTGTCGTAGAGCGTTCCTCCGGAATTCACGGTATACGGGGCAACGCCGCCGGCGCCGGGGTTGAGCGGCGGCGTGAACCCTCCCGGAATGGTGAAATTGACCGGTGAGCTCGACGCGTACAGGCCGGCGGTGGAGGCCGCGATGGATCCCGAGCCCGCCATGATGGCGCCGCTCAGATTGCCGTCCATCGATTCGGAGTTCGCGACCGCCAGCAGAATCTGCGGATGCGCCGGAATGGTGATGGTCAGGGGCACTTGCGAGACCGGCACGGCCGGCGCCGTCGCAATGGCCGCCAACGGCCAGCCGACCATCAGCGTCACTGCACCGGAGATCAGCGCCCGGGCGATCCGTTTGTGTTTCAGGGCAAAGCGTACTGCGTCCATTGTCATCCCTCGAGGCCGATGGCCTATCGATAGATACTTTGTAAAATGATGCTAGGCGTACCGTCAGGGCTGATGCCCTGAACCGTCACTCGGTAGGTCGGCAGCGAGCCGCCGAAGGCGTCCCCCGTCATCGTGGTAAAACCCACCAATTCGATCACGATCTTGGGCGTTTGAACCGGCGCCTGGACGGCTCCGAGCACGGGGCCGTTGTAGTTGATGTAATTGGCCGCATTGCTCCAGAAGCCGGGCGCCGAAACGAGGCTACCTGCCGTCGGAGTGGCGGGTAATGCGAAATAGCCGGCGGTATTGCCGGCGAAGGTCGAGATGGGCGGCGCATTCGAGAGCAAATCCTCTCCGTTGCGCAATGCCGCTTCGGCGGCCTGCAGCGCCAATTGGCGGCTGTCGTCGTTCCGTGCCATGCGTTCCTCGACGGTTTGCAGGCGCGCCACGGTCACTGCGATCATGCTCAGGATGACCAGCAGCATCAGCGCTACGAAGAGAACGACGCCCGATTGCCCGGAGCGTCGCAGGCCGGAAGTATTCAAGCGGGAAGTTCGAGGAGTCATGACGATGTCCTAGGGCAAATTATTTCGGGCCGCGATGGTGGCCTCGAAAACCTGGCGGCTGCGGTTGTCCGCAGGCGCCGTCACCAAGGTTCCCAGCAGGTTGTAGGTCACCGCCGCGGCTGGCTTGGTACCCGACCCGGGGGGGCTCGCGGCAAGGAGCGCGATTTTCACGCTCATGACCTGGGTGAAGTCCTGCACTTGGTTGGCCGTGACGTACTCGCTTACGGTTTGGGAGCTGTTGGTGTCGAGCCCGTAAAGAATCTGCATCGCCTCGATATCCGGTACCAGCTCGGTGTACGTGTTGAGCAACGAATTGCTCGACGGCACGGTGGCGGTGAACAAAGCGCCGTCGCCGTCGGCCCCGAGGGCGATGAAGTAGACGCTGGTTTGCAGCGGAGTCACTTGAGAGCCGGTGTCGAACGTTACTCCCGGCGGAAATGGGCTATACACGTTTCCGGGCGAGCCGCCGGTGCTGATGGTGATCGTATTGCCGGCCATGCTGCTGATCTGGAAGAGGACCGATTTGGCGCAGTCGGAGATGAGGGCCATCTGCGGGGCGGTCAATTCCCCGGCCGGATTCGTATCCACCGTGACCGTGCTGCCCGCCACCGCGGTGACGTACGCAGGCTGCGCCCCTTGGGTGGATGAGCGTGTCACCAAGATGTCGTTGTTCACGAACGGAAATGCGGCGGCGGGCAAGGTGCTGAATGCGCCGTCCAGGGCGGTCGTGAACGAGGCCCAGTCGCCGAGCGCGCCGCCCGCCAGGGAAACTGCGTAGGTATTGCCGGGAGAAGTGTTCGCCGCTTCATATCCGCCCATGGGCTGAAACAACAACAAGGGGGCTGGTCCGGAGGTGTAGGCGAGCGGCGTCGGCTCGAAGTTGACGTTGAGGGTCGTTCTCAGCGTCGATCCGCATGCCATATTGCCGGTGTCGCGGACCGCATTTTCCAGAAAGGTGAGTGCGAAGCGCCCGCTGTCGCTCACCGCGGCCGTGCCCGAAGTGGCATTGAATGCCGATCGGGATCCCACGAACACGGAGATCACACCGGCGGTCACGACCAGCGCCAGGGTAATGGCCACCATGAACTCGACGAGCGAGAACCCGCGCAGGCGTGTTGCCGAACGGTGCCGGTTCATTGGAGCACCGATTGGAGCACGACGGTCATATTGGGTGCGGCAGGCTGGCCGAATACGGCTTGCGCAGCCGAATCGTCCCACTGCACGGTGATGGTGACGGTGAGCGGGTCGGTGCCGGTGGTCACGATTTGCCCGTCACCCAGCGGCAGGGCACCTCCCGGCACGGCCGTGGTCAAGCGCTGCTTCCACTCGTAAATGTCCCAGGCAGCGAGTTGAGCGTTGTTGCAGGCGAAACCCGTGCCGACGCAGGAGGTGGGCGCCGGCGGCAGGGGGCCGAACCCCGTATTATAGTTGCCGGCCTCGGCACCGGGGGCGTTCGCGCGCATGTAGTCGAGCATCTCGTATGCAAGGGCGGTCGCCTGCGTGCGCAGATACGCACTGTCGTTGGAGTGGGAGGAGAGCATCACCATCTTGGCGACGCCCAACAGACCGAGGCTCAGCACCACGAGCGACACCATCACCTCGACGAGGGTGAAGCCGCGGCCGCGATCGACATGCTGGGGTGATTTCATGGAACGATCCTCAAGCCTTCAGGGGCACGCCAGCGGCGCACCGTTGGCGTCTTGGCCGGCCTTTTGCGAACTCGAGATACTGCCTACGGCATTCACTTCCACGTCTCTCGCGTAGGCGCCGCCCCGTGCGTCGCAGATCTTGATCTGCACCGCCGCGTTGGCCATGCCGGAGGAGTGGAAGGTCACACCCGTGGCGGCACCGCCGGTAGCCGTCAGCACGTTGCCGCCCGAGAATGCCGGGATCAATTGCAACCACGGCGTCGCGTCCGTGGGGTCCAAGTCGTAGACGACGATCCCCTGCGACCATGGGGCTCCCACATTGCAGATGTTGCCTCCGCCGGAAGGGCATACCTCGACGCCGGCCGACGTATTGCGCCTCACCGCTTCGCTGCGGGCATAGTTAAGGCTCGACACGAGCGTGTTGATCTGAGTGGAGTCTCTATCGTTCTGCACGAAGCTGTTGAACGCGGGCATCGCGATCGCCATCAAAATGCCTCCGACCACGATGGTGATCATCAGCTCGAGGAGCGTGAATCCCTTCCCCGCGGACGGAGGAGCGAGACCGGGTGGCGACAGATTCTTCATGCGGCGGGATCATACGGGGGCAACCTTGCTCCGACCTTTCATCCGGCAGGCGGGTGTCCGAAGCGCTACGCGGTTCACAGAATTCCGGGAGGGGCCGGAACCGTGCTCCTCGGCGTCGCGGTCCGCAAAGTCGGCTATCCGAAGCCCCTCGAGGGAAATACGAGCGTCACTCTTGTCCCTGCGCCGTCGGCGCCCGACCCGATCGAGAGCGAGGCCCCATAGAGACGGGCGATCTCATCGACGATGGCAAGCCCCAGACCGCTGCCGTGCCCGCGCGAGTTCGGGAGCCGATAGAACCGCTGCCGCACGCGCTGCCGCTCGGCTTCCGGGATGCCGGGACCGGTATCCTCCACCTCGAGGAAGGGCCTCCCTTCCTGTGTTCCCGTGCCAATGGTGACCGCGCCGCCGGCGGGCGAGTACTTCAGGGCGTTGTCGACCAGATTACTGAGCAAGTCGTCCAGGAGGGCTGGATCGGCGACTACCGTTGCGGACTGCGCCTCCACTCCCAGATCGATGCCGGATCCCAACGCGCGATCGAAGAATTTGGCGGCGACCTCGGCCGCGATGGTCTTCAGATCGACGGCCTGATTTTTTGCCGGCACGTTGACCGAAGGATCCGCCCTCGCCAGCATCAGGAGCTGGTTGGCTGAATGTGCCAGTTGCCGGGTGCTTTCCCTGAGGGTCAGCAGGCGCGCGTTGACCGGTGTCGACGCGGGCTCCCCGAGGAGCACATCCAGTTGCGCCTGGATGCCGGCGATGGGTGTGCGCAATTGGTGGGCCGTGTTGGCGATGAACTGCTGCTGCGCCTGCACCGAGGTTCGCAGCATCAGAAACAGCCGGTTCAGCGTGACGGCGATCGGAGCGATTTCCCGCGGAACCGCGGTCTCGTCGATGGGGCGCAGATCGAGCGCCGAGCGGCGCCCGATCTCGTCGCGCAGCTTTCTCACCGGCCGAAGGCCGAGTTGAATGCCGACCCACACCAATACCAGGGTGATATCGAGCTGGACGAAATCCCAGAGGAGCGTGCTCATCAAACCGTAGCGCGCCTCGGGCTCGGAACCGGCAGCCAAGTCCACGGCGGTCACGATCAGAATTCCCGCCGAGGTGTCGAAACGGGTCGTGAGCGCCCGCAGGCTTCGGCCGTCGAGCTGCAGCACGGCGAATATCTGCGGGGCTGCATCGGTCATCGGGACAGTGGGAATGTGTGCATCCCCGAGCAACAGATTGCCGGACTGGTCGCGTATCGAGAAGTCGACCAAGTTCGCGGGGGGCAAGGCCGGCTTGCGGGCGCCCGCCGTGTCGAGCGACACCGTGCGCCCGTCGATCAGGATTCGCGCCATGAGCGCGTTCGATGCGGCTTTCAGCCGGCGGTCGCTCGAGAGCACTCCCGGTGCGATGTTGTTGAAGTAGTGGACCAGCGCGCCGCAAAGCGCCAACAGCATGAGCGGGATGGCCAGCCAGAGGATCAACTGGCGGCTGATCGAGGAGCTCACGCGGATTTCGCTTCTTCCAGCCGGTAGCCGAGACCGCGCAGGCTTCGGATGACCGCGGCCTCGCCCAGTTTGGCGCGCAAGCGCGAGACATGGACCTCGACCGCATTCGGCGTGATGTCCTCTCCAGGGCCGGCGAGGGCTTGCTGCACGCGCTCCTTGGGGACGATCTGGCCGGTCTTTCGGACCAGGCATTCGAGGAGGAGCCATTCCCGCGCGGTGAGCTCGACCTCGGCATCGTCGATGCATAGCCGATGGCCGGCCAGATCGACGCTCATGCGATCCAACTTATAGAGACCTTCGAGGGCTCCTCCAGCGCGGCGCATCAGCGCGCGGCAGCGGGCGGCGAGCTCGGCGGATTCGAACGGCTTGGCCAGGAAATCGTCGGCGCCGATATCGAGCGCTTTGACCTTGTCGGTCAACGTGCATCGCGCCGTCAGCACGAGCGTCGGCATGGCGCTGCCGGCGCTGCGCAGCCGCCGCACGAAGGTGAGTCCGTCGGCTCCCGGCAGGCCGATATCGATGACGGCGAGCGCGAATTCCTCGGCCTCGAGGGCAGCGCGCGCGGCCTCCGCGCTCGCCACGCGATGTACTGAGAAATTCTCGGCCGCCAGTCCGCGCTCGATCGCGTCCGCGACGATGTCATCGTCCTCGATCACTAATAGGCGCATGATCGAGCGGCGCGCCGGAGCGGCCTAGTTGTCGCCGGCCGCGAGCGCATCGCCGCCGGGGCTGTCGCCGTGCTCGTCGGCGCCGCGCTCGTCGGCGCCCCCGAACACGTTGCGCCGGCGCGGAAGGGCGGCGCGCAGCTTCGCCTCATATGCCTTCGCGAAAGTCTCGGTATAGGCATGTGGGAATCCGTCGGCCGGCCGCTGGGTGAGGCCCGCGAACATCTCGGAATACAGGTCCCAATATTTCCCCTTGTTCTGGCTTCCGAACACGCTGCGCTTGGTGGCGCGGTCGAAGCGCTCCTCCAGCTCCTTCGGATCGAGGCGAGCGATGAATTCCTCGAACGCCGCCCGGCTGGCGGCGAGGGTCGCGACGTTCTGGGCCTTGAGCTCGCGGAAGTTGTCGCGAATCGCCTCGACCGACCCGGCGCGCGTCGACACCGTGGTCAGCAAGCGTACCAGGGCTTCATCCACGCCTCGCGATAAATTCAGGGGCGATTCCGGGCCCTCGGCGGCCGCCGGCGGGGACATCCGGAAGCGATTTCGAAACTCGTTGCGGCCCTGGTTCAAGTCCATCAGTCCGAGCACGGCTTCGCGGAGCAGCTGCCCCGCGAGCTGCAGTGCCGTGTTTCGCGCTTCCGAGGAGATGTTGCGGGGATCGACCCCGGCGCCGCGGCAAAACGCGGCCAGGCCGAGGTCGAAATCGCCCTCGTACAGCGCCGGAGTTTGCCCGCGTGCGGACGGGGCCAAGCCGGCGGCGGCAAGCGCCGGAAGGTCGGCCCCCTTGCCCTCGAGCTTGATCGGCCGAGTAAGCATGTGCCAGGGAGTGCCGGAGCTCTCGGGATTGATGCTGCCGCCGTCACCGGGCACCGATTGTCCATACGCGTCCCGGGGGCGCACGCCGGAGTCGCTCGACAGCCGGCCGCTCGGCTCCAGCAGGAGGCTCAGATCCAGATCGGCGCCCAGGTCGTTGGCCGTGGATTTCTTCACCGCCGATGAGCCCGATTGGCCGTCGTAAGCGACGATGGCGCTCTCGTCCGGAGGAAAGTCGTTGCTCTTGTCGATGCTGACCAGAAGCTCGTACTCGCCGAGGCGCACGTAATCGCCGTCTTTGAGGGTGTAATCGTGGTATTTGCCGAGCGGAACCTGCGATCCGTTGATATAGGTTCCGTTGGAGCTCGTGTCCACCAGCACATAGGAGCCCGACCTGAAATCGATTCGCGCGTGCTTTCCGGATAGATAGCGTTCCGGGTCAGGTAGAATCCAGGCATTGTCGGTTCCGCGACCGATGGTTCCGCCGTGAACGCCGAACACCTTGGTGGAGTTCTGCCCAAGCCGGATTCCATGCTCGCTGACTACGCTTAGCCGCAAGGTCATAAGTTCTCCCGTGACGGGTCAAAAAGGATTGCGGTAAGTCCCCGTATAATATAATGAAATGCTAGCAACGCCTGGAGCCCGCTAAATGGCCGCGAGTCACATTTTCAAAGTTATGTTCGTGAATCAGGGCAAGGTGTACGAGATCTACGCCCGAAAGGTGAGCCATGGAAACCTGTTCGGCTTCATCGAGGTCGAGGAATTGGTGTTCGGCGAGCGATCGACGGTGGTGGTCGACCCGGCGGAAGAGAAAATCAAGGCCGAATTCAACGAGGTCAAGCGGACCTATCTGCCCATGCATTCGATTCTGCGCATCGACGAGGTGAAAAAACAGGGCGTGAGCAAGATCGTCGCACTCGAAGGCTCGAACGTCTCGCAGTTCCCGGTGCCCTTGTATACGCCGGGCGGGGATTCGAACGCCCGCAAATGAGGCCGCCGCCGGGGGTGCGATCGGCCCGCAGGTGATACGACCGGCCCGCCGGTGATGTGATCGGCCCGAAGTCAAGACCTGCCGCTGCCCGTAAATCTGTTAGAATTCAGCATGTTCAGTTTGCTCGGCGCGCCCGCGCTGTCGCAATTCCGGTTAGAGAAGCTGTTGCAGTTGCTCAAGGCCCGCGAGCCTCGGGTGGTCGCGGTATCGTCGCGGCTGGTCCATTTCGTGGACGCGGCCCGCACTCTCGACGAATCTCAGCTCGAAGTTCTCGGGAAATTATTGACTTATGGTCCGCGTCCGCATGCGCAGGCGGAGCGCGGCCAGAAGCTTCTCGTGACGCCCCGCCTCGGCACCGCGTCGCCCTGGTCCAGCAAGGCGACCGACATCGCCAGGGTCTGCGGCCTTGCCGACGTAAGGCGGCTGGAGCGCGGCACGGTGTACTTCCTCCAGAGCTCCTCCCCGCTAGAGGACGCCGAACTCGAGTCGCTCGGCGCGCTTCTGCATGATCGGATGACCGAGTCGCTCTGGATCGACACTATGGAGCCGGAGCTGTTCGGCGCCGCGGCGCCGCGGCCGCTTCGCGTGGTGACCCTCGGCCGCGACGGCCATGCGGCGCTCGCGCGCGCCAATGCCGAGTGGGGTCTCGCGCTGTCCGCGGAGGAGATCGATTATCTGGTGGCGGCCTTCGGGAAGCTCGGCCGGGATCCCACCGATGTCGAGCTCATGATGTTCGCCCAGGCGAATTCCGAGCACTGCCGGCACAAGATCTTCAATGCCGAATTCATCGTCGACGGTGCGCCGAGCCCCATGTCGCTGTTCGGGATGATTCGCGCCACGTACGCCGCGAATTCCCGCGGGGTGCTCTCCGCCTACCGGGACAACGCCGCCGTGATCGAGGGCTCGCGGGGGGCGCGGTTCTTTCCGGATCCGCAGACCCAGCGCTACCAGGCGAGTCTCGAGCCGATCGACATTCTGATGAAGGTCGAGACGCACAATCACCCGACCGCCATTTCTCCCTTTCCCGGCGCCTCCACCGGCTCCGGCGGCGAGATTCGCGATGAAGGCGCCACCGGCATCGGCGCCAAGCCCAAGGTGGGGCTGACGGGCTTTTCGGTGTCGAATCTCCGCATTCCGGGGTTGGTGCAGCCCTGGGAGACCGATCTCGGCAAGCCCGGGCGGATCGCCTCCGCGCTCGAGATCATGATCGCGGCGCCCATCGGTGCCGCGGCATTCAACAATGAGTTCGGCCGACCCGCCACCTGCGGGTACTTCCGTACCTTCGAGCAGACGGCGCGCGAGGACGATGCGTCGGTGATTCGCGGTTACCACAAGCCGATCATGATCGCAGGCGGATTGGGTAACGTGCGGCGGAGCGATGTGGAGAAGCACGAGGTCGCGCTGGGCGCGCCGCTGGTCGTGCTCGGCGGCCCGGCGATGCTGATCGGTCTCGGCGGCGGCGCCGCTTCCTCGGTAGGGAGCGGACAGAGCTCTTCCGATCTCGATTTTGCGTCGGTGCAGCGGGGCAATCCGGAGATTCAGCGGCGCGCACAAGAGGTCATCGACCGATGCTGGGCGCAGGGCGCGGGCAATCCCATCCTGCTCATCCACGACGTGGGCGCGGGCGGCCTGTCGAACGCGCTGCCCGAGGCGATCGCCCACACTGCCGGCCGCGGCGGCCGCATCGATCTGCGCAAGATTCCGAGCGCCGAGCCCGGGCTTTCGCCGATGGAGATCTGGTGCAATGAGGCCCAGGAGCGCTACGTTCTCGCCCTTCGTCCGAAGAGTCTCGAGCGCTTCGCCGCACTGTGCGAGCGCGAGCGGTGTCCGTTCGCCGTGGTCGGGGAGATCACGGGCGACGGACGCATCGCGGTGACCGATCCCTTGCTGTCGGGCCGGCCGGTCGACATGCCGGTGGAGGTATTGCTGGGCAAAACGCCTCGCATGACGCGAAGCGTCGCGAGCATCGCGAAGCCGCGCATGCCGCTCGGCACCGAGGGCATCACCGTTGCCGAGTCGCTGAAAAGGCTCCTCAAGCTGCCGACGGTGGCGGACAAGTCATTCTTGATCACCATCGGCGACCGCGCGGTGGGCGGTCTCGTGAGCCGCGACCAGATGGTCGGTCCCTGGCAGGTTCCTGTCGCGGATGCCGCCGTGAGCTTGAGCGATTTCCAGGGCTATGCCGGAGAGGCGATGGCCATGGGCGAGCGGTCGCCGGTCGCCCTGCTCGATGCACCGGCTTCAGGCCGGCTCGCGGTCGGCGAGGCTATTACCAACATCATGGCGGCCGACGTGCGGGCGCTCACGGACATCCGGCTCTCCGCGAACTGGATGGCGGCCTGCGGTGAGCCCGGCGAGGATGCGGATCTGTACGCCACCGTCAAGGCCGTCGGCGTCGATCTTTGCGCCAAACTCGGCATCACCATTCCAGTGGGCAAAGATTCGCTGTCCATGCGTACCGAATGGACCGACGAACGCGGGAAGCGCTCGGTGGTTGCACCCGTCTCGCTGGTGATCTCGGCGTTTGCGCCGATTGCGGACGCCCGGCGCACGGCGACGCCGCAGCTCGATCCCTCCCGCCCCTCGCGGCTCCTGCTCATCGATCTCGGCGCCGGAAAAAATCGCCTCGGCGGATCGTGCTGGGCGCAAGTATTCGCGCGGCGCGGAGGGGAGCCGCCCGATCTGGAGGATCCCGAGTTGCTGCGGGCGATGTTCGAGGCGGTGCGGGAGCTGAAGGACTCGAATCTCGTGCTCGCCTATCACGACCGCTCCGACGGCGGCCTGCTGGTCACGCTGATCGAGATGGCGTTCGCCGGGCATTGCGGCCTCGATCTCGCGCTCGATGTCGACGACGCGCTCGCCGCCTGCTTCGCGGAGGAACTGGGCGCGGTCGTGCAGATCCCCGCGGACGCCGCTACCGAGGCCGCCGCGGTTCTGGAGCGTCACGGGCTGAAGGACTACTGGAGCGACATCGGCGCGGCGTCGGCGGGGGCCGAGGTGCGTCTCTCCGTCCGGGGGCGCGAGGCGTACTCGGCTTCGCGCACGGATCTTCACCGCGAGTGGAGCGAAGTCTCCTATCGCATGCAGACGCTGCGCGACAACCCGGAATGCGCCCGCGAGGAGTACTCGCGGCTCCTGGACGAGCACGATCCGGGATTGCACGCGGCGCTGCGCTTCGATCCTTTCGAGGATGTCGCCGCCCCCTACATCGCGCGCGGCGCGAGACCCGCGGTGGCGGTGCTGCGCGAGCAGGGCGTCAACAGCCAGACGGAGATGGCGGCGGTGCTCACCAGAGCCGGGTTCGACGCCTATGACGTGCACATGACCGACATCTTCAGCCGCCGCGTCCGGCTCGGCCGTTTTCATGGCCTGGTGGCCTGCGGAGGGTTTTCCTACGGCGATGTTCTCGGGGCCGGGGAGGGCTGGGCAAAGTCCATTCTGTTCAACCCCCTTGCACGCGACGAATTCGGGGCGTATTTCGAGCGTCACTCGACATTCACGCTGGGCGTGTGCAACGGCTGTCAGATGCTGTCGGCGCTGAAGGACATCGTTCCCGGGACCGACGGCTGGCCGCGCTTCGTACGCAATCGGTCCGAACAATACGAAGCGCGCCTGTCCTTGGTGCGGGTGCCGCGATCCAATTCCGTGCTGTTTCGCGGCATGGAGGAATCGGTTCTGCCCGTGGTGGTGGCCCACGGCGAGGGCTTCGCGGAATTCGACGGCCCGTCGGACCCCGGCAAGCTCATGGAGCAGGGCCGGGTGGCCCTGCAATTCGTCGATACCCGGGATCAGCCGACCGAACGCTATCCTTACAATCCCAACGGCTCGCCCGCCGGAGTGGCCGGCGTCTGCTCGGCCGACGGCCGCGTCACCGCCATCATGCCGCATCCCGAGCGGGTGTTCCGCACCGTGCAGCACTCCTGGGCTCCCCGTGAATGGGGAGAGGACGGGGCCTGGATGCGCCTATTCCGCAATGCCCGGGTGTTCTCGAGCTGAAGGCTCTGGGCCGCGGCCCAGAGCCCGAGATCAGTTCTGCGCGGCCTTGGCGCAGGCGCCCAAGTCGGTCGGCGGCATGGTTGCACCGCGTCGCAGGCTCACGGCCTGTACGAGGCGCGCCTTGCGCACGAACGTCTGATACAGGAGGTCGCGCATCACCTCGAGCAGGATGCCGGCGCTCTCCTGATCGAGCTGCGGCTGATTGGGCCAAGGGTCCGAGTCCGAGCCGAAAAGCACGCCGCGCACGTCGCCGAAAATGTCATCGTCGAGCTCGGCCAGCGCGCGGATTTCCTGAAGAGTATCGAAGAGCTCGAGTTTGCCGCGCTCGCCCAGTTCGCGAAACAGCGATTGGGCCGTGCGCCGGGACATGGATCCGAACGCGTCGAAGAAGCCCGCCGCGTAGCAGCCGAGCGCCTCCTTGAACAGGCCCTCGGCTTCCGCCGGAAGATAGCTCAGCGGAAAATTCTCGGGAGCACGCTCGACCTCGGTGTAGTCCGGGGCGAGCTCGATACGAAGCGCCGTGTAGCTGCGCGCGGCGAACTTCAGGAATACGGGCTCGGCGCACGCGTCGCAGCGGAAGACGATGCCGATTTGCTTCGGCTTCCGACGGCTGAGATCTTCGAATTTGGGTACGGCGATCGGCGTCAGGTGAGTGAGCGTGCGGCAGTGCGGACAGGTCAGTGCGATGCCCTCGTGCTCGACGTGAAGTTCGTCCTGGGGAGTGATGTAGATGCTCATGAGTTCATCCCGTCAGTGGTTTGTAGCGGATTCGATGCGGCTGGGCGGCGTCCTCGCCCTTGCGGCGCTTGAAGTCTTCGACGTATTCCTGGTAATTGCCCTCGAACCAGACCGCTTGCGAGTCGCCTTCGAAGGCGAGGATATGGGTCGCGATCCGGTCGAGGAACCAACGGTCGTGGGAGATGACGACGGCGCAGCCCGGGAAGGCGACGAGCGCGTCTTCCAGGGCGCGCAGCGTCTCGATGTCGAGATCGTTCGTGGGTTCGTCGAGCAATAGTACGTTCCCGCCGGATTTCAATACTTTGGCGAGGTGCACGCGGTTGCGCTCGCCCCCGGAGAGGTCGCCGATGAATTGCTGCTGCTGCACACCCTTGAAATTGAATCGCCCGACATAGCTGCGGGAGGAGGTCTCGTAGTTACCCACCTTGATCAAATCGAGGCCGCCCGAGATCTCCTGCCAGACCGTATTCTTGTCGTTGAGCGCCTGCCGCGATTGGTCCACGTAGGCGAGCTTCACGGTGGGGCCCACGCGGATCTCTCCGGCGTCCGGTTTCTCCATGCCGGCGAGCATCCGAAACAGGGTGGTCTTGCCGGCGCCGTTGGGTCCGATGATGCCGACGATGCCGCCGGCGGGAAGATTGAAGCTCAAGGACTCGACGAGCAGCCGGTCGCCGTAGGCTTTGCGCAAGCCCTTGCAGTCGATGACCAGATCGCCGAGCCGATCGCCCGGCGGAATGTAGATCTCATTGGTCTCGTTGCGCTTCTGGAATTCCTGGGAGGATAGCTCCTCGAAGCGCTGCAACCGGGCCTTGGACTTCGCCTGACGGGCCTTGGGGTTGGTGCGCACCCACTCGAGCTCGCGCTTCAGGGTCTTGGCCAGCGCGTCCTGCTGCCGTTCTTCCTGCGCGAGGCGCTGCTCCTTCTGTTCGAGCCAGGAGGAGTAATTGCCTTGCCAGGGGATGCCGTGTCCGCGGTCCAGCTCCAGAATCCACTCGGCCACGTTGTCGAGGAAGTAGCGGTCGTGCGTCACCGCGATGACCGTCGAGGGATACTCCTCGAGGAAATGCTCGAGCCAGGCGACCGATTCAGCGTCGAGGTGGTTGGTCGGCTCATCGAGCAGCAGCATGTCGGGCTTCGATAGCAGCAGCCGGCAGAGCGCGACCCGGCGCCGCTCGCCGCCCGATAGCTTGCCGATGACGGCGTCCCAGGGCGGCAGGCGGAGCGAGTCCGCCGCAATCTCGAGCTTGCGTTCGAGCTCCCAGCCGTCGACCGCATCGATCCGGTCCTGGAGCTTGGCCTGTTCCTCCAGGGCCTTGGCCATGTCGTCGTCGGACATCGGTTCCGCGAAACGGTCGCTGATCGCGTTGAACTTGTCGATCAGCGCCTGAACGTCCCCGACGCCTTCGCCCACGACCTGACGTACGGTCTTGACCTCGTCGAGCAAGGGTTCCTGGGGCAAATAGCCGACCTTGATGCCGGCCTGCGGACGGGCCTCGCCTTCGATCTCCTTGTCCATACCGGACATGATCTTGAGCAACGTGGACTTGCCGGAGCCATTCAAGCCGAGCACCCCGATCTTCGCGCCTGGAAAGAAACTCAAGCTGATGTCGCGCAATATGATGCGCTTGGGCGGCACGACCTTGCCAACCCGGTTCATGGTGTAAATGAACTGAGCCATGTATCGCCTTACCGAGAATTGCGGAGGGGGGAACCCTCTGATTATCCCAAAGATTGGCCCCAAAGAGTAATCCTTGAGACCTCGGCCGGCAGCCGAGGCGATAATCCCCCCCGGGCGGCCCGAAAACGCGGCAAAATCGGCCCAAAAAGTTAGATTACGCTAGTGGGAATTGTCCGCGCCTCGGCTACAATTAGCGGCTGTCCCCCGCGAGGTCCCCATGTTCGATAGGAAGATGACGATTGCCGGGTTCGATCCCGAGTTGGCCACGGCCATTGCCGGCGAGCGCACGCGTCAGGAGGATCACATCGAGCTGATCGCCTCTGAGAATTACACCAGCCCCCGGGTGCTCGAGGCGCAGGGGTCGGTGCTCACGAACAAGTACGCCGAGGGCTATCCCGGCAAGCGCTATTACGGCGGTTGCGAATACGTCGACGTTGCGGAGAGCTTGGCCATCGAGCGTGCCAAGAAGCTGTTCGGCGCCGACTTCGCCAACGTACAGCCGCATTCGGGCTCGCAAGCCAACGCCGCGGTGTACATGGCGTTGTTGAGTCCGGGCGATTCCATCCTCGGGATGAGCCTCGATCACGGCGGCCACTTGACGCACGGCGCCAAGGTGAATTTCTCGGGCAAGATCTACAAGGCCGCGCAGTACGGGATCAAGCCCGACACCGGCGAGATCGATTACGACCAGGTGCGCCGCCTCGCCGAGGAGCACAAGCCCAAGATGATCGTGGCGGGTTTCTCGGCGTATTCCCGGGTGATCGACTGGGCGCGTTTTCGCGCCATCGCCGATTCGGTCGGAGCCCTGTTCTTCGTGGACATGGCGCATGTCGCCGGGCTGATCGCCACCGGCCACTATCCGAATCCGGTGCCGTTCGCCGACGTGGTCACGACCACCACGCACAAGACGCTGCGGGGACCGCGCGGCGGGTTGATTCTGGCGCGCCCCAATGCGGAGATCCACAAAAAACTCAATTCCATGGTGTTCCCCGGAATTCAGGGAGGTCCCCTCATGCACGTGATCGCAGCCAAGGCGGTCGCGTTCCTCGAGGCGTTGCAGCCGGAGTTCAAGGCCTACTCGGCGCAGGTGATAGCCAATGCGCGGGCCATGGCCAAGACCCTGCAGAAGCGCGGCTACAAGATCGTCTCGGGCGGAACCGACAACCATCTCTTTTTGCTCGACCTGGTCGACAAGAACATCACCGGCAAGGATGCGGACGCCGCGCTCGGCCGCGCGCACATGACCGTGAACAAGAATGCGGTGCCGAACGATCCGCGTCCGCCGGCCATCTCCAGCGGACTTCGCATCGGCACGCCGGCCTCGACGACCCGCGGCTTCAAGGAGGCGGAAGCGGAGCAGATCTCGCTCTGGATCGCGGACATTCTCGATCGCATGGGCGATGAGTCGACGGTCGACCGGGTGCGCGGCGAGGTCGCGGCGCTGTGCCGCCGGTTCCCGGTCTATGGCTGATATCGCGCCGGTGCCCGGCGCCGTCGCGCCAGGCAGGCACCATGCATTGCCCATTTTGCGGCCATACGGAGACTAAGGTCATCGACTCCCGCCTGGCCGGCGAGGGCCGGCAGATTCGTCGACGACGTGAATGTCTCGCCTGTGCCGAACGCTTCACCACCTTCGAGGCCGCGGAGCTGCTGATGCCGACCGTGGTCAAGGGCGACCGCAGCCGCGAGCCCTTCGATGAGAGCAAGCTTCTGACGGGAATGCAAAAGGCGCTGGAGAAGCGCCCGGTCGGCGGGCAGGCGATCGAGGCCGCGGTCGCGAGGATTTGCCACAAGCTGCGGAGCTTGGGCGAACGCGAGATAGCCTCGCGAGCCATCGGCGAGATGGTCATGGAGGAGCTGCGGCACCTCGACGAGGTGGGTTACGTCCGTTTTGCGTCGGTTTACCGCAGCTTTCAGGATGTCGAAGCATTTCATACGGAAATCGATCTATTGCGCCGCCACCGCCGGCGCCGATCGCCCAGCAAGGACCAGCTGCCGCTCCTGCCCGGCGATGAGCCCGGCGACGCCGGCAAATGACCGCGACGCCTGCCGGCGAGGATGAGGCGTACATGGAGCGCGCGCTGTCGCTGGCGGCGCGCGGCCTGTACACCACGGATCCCAATCCCCGCGTGGGCTGCATTCTGGTGAGGGACGCCCGGATCGTCGGCGAGGGTTGGCACGAGCGTGCGGGGCAAGCTCACGCCGAGGTCGCGGCGCTCGCCGCGGCGGGTGCCGACGCGCGAGGCGCGACCGCCTATGTGACGCTCGAGCCCTGCAGTCATCACGGGCGCACGCCGCCTTGCGCCGACGCATTGATCGGAGCCGGCATCCGGCGGCTCGTGTGCGCCTCCATCGATCCCAATCCCAGGGTGGCCGGTACGGGGGTCGAGCGGCTCGAGGGCGCGGGAATCGCGGTGACGGTGGGCCCGCGCAGCGCGGAGGCGCGTGCGCTCAACGTGGGGTTCTTCTCCCGATTCGAGCGAGGCCGCCCTTGGATTCGGCTGAAACTCGCGATGAGCCTCGATGCGCGTACGGCGCCGGCCGGCGGCGGCCGGATGTGGATCAGCGGCGAGTCCTCCCGGGCCGACGTGCAGCAGTGGCGTGCCCGAAGCTCGGCGATCCTGACCGGCGCCGGCACGGTACGCATCGACGACCCTCGGCTCGACGTGCGCCTCGAGTACGGCCCCTGGGTGCGCCAGCCGCTCAAAGTGGTGCTCGATCCGGCGCTCAGCTGCCCGGCGACGGCGCAGGTATTCCGCGATGGCCGGGCCCTGGTGTTCGCCGCGGAGCACGCCTCGCGGCCGGATTCGGAGATCTCGGGGCGTTCGCCGCCCGTTCCCGTGGAGCGCGTGCCGGCGGTCGGCCGGACGCTCGATCTTGGCGCAGTGGTCGCTCGGCTGGCCGCCTTGGAGGTCAACGAGCTGTTTGTCGAGTGCGGTCCGACGCTGGCCGCCGGCTTCTTGAGGGCGGCCCTGGTTGACGAGCTCATCCTGTACATCGCACCGGTCCTGCTCGGCGCGGATGCGGCGCCGCTTACCGCGCTCACGGGCCTCGGCAGCGGCGATCGCGCAACCGCCGCGTTCGAGATCGCCGGCACGGAGCGCCTGGGAGCCGACGTGCGTTTGATGTTGCGGCCGGCGCCGCCTTTTGCGGGCTCGGCGGGAACTCAAGGAAAGAGCTCATAGGAAGCGCTCATGGGTAACGCTGTGCAAAAGATTTGGACATAGGCAGAGGCGTATACGAGAGATGTTTACCGGAATCATCATTGCGACCGGCCGCCTGGTCTCCGTCGCGGAGCGCGGGGGTGACCTCGAGCTCGGCATCGATGCCTCGGCGCTCGACATGTCGAGGATCGCCATCGGGGACAGCGTGAGCGTTCAGGGCGTGTGTCTGACGGCGACGCGGATCGAGGGCGCCGTGTTTCACGCCGATGTCTCGCGTGAAACACTGGCGAAGACCACGCTGGGCGCGCTCCGATCGGGCGCACGCGTGAATCTCGAGCCGAGCCTGCGCGCCGGGGATGCCCTCGGCGGGCACCTGGTGAGCGGCCACGTGGACGCCCTCGGGCGATTGGTCCGCCTCGGGGAGGATGCGCGCTCCCGCCGCCTCGAGTTCGAACTGCCCGAAACGTTGATGCGATTCGTCGCGCCCAAGGGGTCCGTTTGCATCGATGGCGTGAGCCTGACGGTGAACCAAGTCGAGGGGCGGCGATTCGAGGTCAACATCATTCCGCACACCAGCGAGGTGACGACGCTCGGGGAGCTCACGAGCGGCGATGCGGTCAATGTCGAGATCGACCTGATCGCCCGATACCTGGACCGTCTGATGATCAAGACATGAACAACAGGAACGACCGATGAACACGATCGACGAGATCCTCGCGGATCTGCGCGAGGGCAAGATGGCCGTCATCATGGATGACGAGGATCGCGAGAACGAGGGCGACCTCATCATGGCCGCCGAGCGGGTCCGCGCCGAGGACGTGAATTTCATGGCGCGCTATGGGCGGGGACTGATATGCCTCACGCTCACGCAGGAACGCTGCCGGCAGCTCCGGCTCCCGCTGATGGTGAGCGAGACGGACAAGGCGCATCGGACCAATTTCACCTTGTCCATCGAGGCGGCCGAGGGCGTCACCACGGGCATCTCCGCTCACGACCGCGCGCATACGGTCAAGACCGCGGTTGCGGCGAAGGCCCGGCCGGAGGATCTTCGCCAGCCGGGACATATATTCCCGCTGATGGCTCAGCCCGGCGGGGTCTTGACGCGTGCCGGACACACCGAGGCGGGATGCGATCTCGCGCGCCTCGCGGGTTTCTCCCCGGCGGCCATGATCGTCGAGATATTGAACGACGACGGCACGATGGCGCGGCGTCCCGACCTCGAGCGCTTCGCCAAGATGCATTCCCTGAAAATCGGCACCATCGCCGATCTCATCCGCTACCGGCTGAAGTACGAGCGCTCGGTCGAGCGCGTGTACGACCAGCCGGTCGACACCGAATACGGAGAGTTCCGGCTTTGCTGCTACGAGGATCACGTCAACAAGAACGTGCACATCGCGCTGGTGAAAGGCGACTTGAACTCGTCGGTTCCGCCCCTGGTGCGAGTGCACATCAAGGACACGCTGCGGGACGTGGTGGGCGTTCGCAACGACAACCTCGGCTGGCCGCTGCACGCGGCCGTGCGGCGCGTGGCGGGCGAGGCCTCCGGGGTGGTGGTGATATCTGCGTCCGGAGGAGACGCCCCGGGAATTCATGGACAGCTTGAGGCAGATCGAGGCGAAAGGCCCGGCGGCGCATCATGCGGGCGCCACGGTGCTGCGCACCTACGGCATCGGAGCGCAGATCCTGAAGGACCTCGGGCTGAAACGCATGCGCGTGCTGAGCGCGCCGAAACAGCTGCAGGGGCTTTCGGCTTTCGATCTGGAGATCACGGGGTACGTGGACGGCGTCGAATGAGCGGGCCGCGGCTTTATACTGTGAAGCTCCGGCACTCTGAAGCCCCGGAGCCGCCGAGGCCGTTCGGGCGTCTATCATATATTTCGTGAGGATGGAATCGTGGCCATTGACCTATCAAAAGTGATCGAAGGCGAGCTGACGGCTCGCGATCTACGCTTCGGCATCGTGATGACGCGATTCAATGAATTCGTGGTCGAGCCCTTGCTGCGCGGCGCGCTGGACGCGCTCAAGCGCCACGGCGCCACCGAGAAGCAGATCGAGATCGTCCGGGTTCCGGGCGCGTTCGACATGCCGATCGTCGTGCGCAAGCTCGCGATGTCCCGCCGCTACGAGGCGCTGGTCGCGCTCGGCGCCGTGATTCGCGGACAGACGCCGCATTTCGACTATGTCGCGGGCGAATGCGCGTCGGGTCTCGCGCGCATCGCGTTGGAATCGGGCGTGCCCGTCGGCTTCGGTGTGCTGACGACCGACACCATGGAGCAGGCTGTCGACCGCGCGGGCGGGAAGGCGGGCAACAAGGGCGCCGACGCGGCGCTCGCCGCGCTCGAGATGGCCAACCTGTTGCGGCGCTTGGATTAGGGTCGCGCCCGGTGACCCAGGTCCATCGCGCCCGCAGCCTCTCGCGCAGACTCGCCCTGCAGGCGCTGTATCAACTCCAGATCAATCCCAGATCCTGGCAGGATACGCACCAGCAGTTCGCGGAGGATCCGGAAGCGGAGCGCGTCGATCGCGATTATTTCAAGGAGCTGATGGCGGCCATCGTGCCCGGCGCGGCCGCGCTCGATGTCGAGCTCGCGAAATTCAGCGAGATTGCGCCGGCGGAGCTCGATCCCATCGAGCACGCCGCATTGTGGCTCGGCCTTCATGAATTGGCCGCCCACCCGGAGCTCCCTTATCGGGTGGTGCTGGCTGAGGCCGTGGAGCTCACCAAGCGCTTCGGCGCCACTGACGGCCATAAATTCGTGAATGCCGTGCTGGATCGTGCCGCGCGGGAGCTGCGGCCGCTCGAATATGGACGAGTTTGAGCTGATCGGCCGTTATTTCGCGCGCGCGGGCGCCGAGCGCGCCGACGTTCGAGCTCGGGGTGGGAGACGATGCCGCTCTGTTGCGGGTTCCGGAAGGAGCGGAACTGGTTGCCGCGGTGGACACGCTGGTCGAGGGACGTCATTTCCCGGCGGGCGCCGCCGCCAGGTCGATCGGCCACCGCGCACTCGCCGTGAATTTGAGCGACATCGCCGCCATGGGCGCGGCACCGGCATGGGCCACGCTCGCCCTGACGCTGCCCCGCGCCGATGCGGAGTGGCTCGACGGATTCGCGCGCGGCTTCGGCGAACTGGCATCCGCCCACGGCGTCTCCCTGGTGGGCGGCGATACGACCGCCGGCCCGCTGACGATCAGCGTCCAGATCCTGGGCCACGTTCCCCGAGGGTCGGCGTTGCGGCGCGGGGGCGGGAAGGCGGGAGACCTGCTCGCGGTCACCGGGACGCTCGGCGATGCGGGCGCCGGTCTCGCGCTCGCGACCGGCACGCTCCAGACGAAGGACTCCGACGCCGCGCGCGAGCTCGAGCGGCGTTTCGAATATCCGACACCCCGCGTCGATTTCGGAATCGCGGCGCGCGGGATCGCGAGCGCCGCCATGGATCTCTCCGACGGGCTCGTCGGCGATCTGCCGAAACTGGCGGCCGCCTGCGGCCTCGGCGCCGCGGTCGATGTCGACAGGCTCCCCATTTCTCACGCCTTGCGGGCCGCGGCCGATCCGGAACAGTCGCGCTCATGGGCGCTCGGCGCCGGCGACGACTACGAACTCCTGATCGCCGTTCCGCCCGAGCGTTTCGGGGCGCTCGCGGACCGAGCCGCTCGATTGAACTTAAGATTGACCCCGATCGGTGAGCTGCGTCGCGGAAATACGGTGACGTGGGCATCGCACGGAGCCGAATTCGAGCCCTCCGTCAGGGGTTTCGACCACTTTCGCCGAGCCTCGACCTAAATCACAGTTTGACCCGAGCCCGGCGAAGTATTCTCTGCGGCACGCAATTCACGTCGCCGCAGCGCCCACGGTTACCCCTTGAACAACATTCGGCCTAAGGATCACGCGAAGGCTCAACACGGCCGCGCCGCATTGCCTGAAAAGATCGGCAAGTACGCGATCATCAACGAAGTGGGCCGGGGCAGCACGGGAGCCGTCTATCTCTCGCACGACCCGTACTACGGCCGCGACGTGGCCATCAAGGTCTATAACGTCGACTCGAGCAGCGACGAGAACCGAAAGCGAATCGCCCGCAAGATGTTTCTCTCCGAGGCTCACATGGTCGGCATGCTTCAGCATCCGAACATCCTGCCGATATACGATGCGGGGGAGGAGAACGGCCACTGCTACATCGTGACCGAGCACGTGCATGGAGCACGTACGCTCGCCGCGTATTGCCGCCCCGACAACCTGCTGCGGATCGATGATGTCGTCGAGCTCATCTACAAGGCTGCGCGCGCCTTGCACTACGCGCATAGCCGCGGCGTCATTCATCGCGACATCAAGCCGAGCAACATCATGCTCACGCTCGACAGCGACGTGCGCATCATCGACTTCGGCATAGCGCTCGTGGCCGATTCCGAGATCTCGAGAATCGAAGGCATCGCCGGCAGCCCTTCCTACATGTCCCCGGAACAGGTTCAATCCATCGAGCTCACGAACCGCTCGGATCTGTATTCGCTCGGGGCCGTCATGTACGAGCTTCTCACGGGAACGAGGCCGTTCCGTGCCGGGAACCTCCAGAAGCTTCTGCATCAGATAGTCTTCGCGACGCCGCCGCCGATCCACACCCTGCGCCCCGAGATACCGGAGGAGCTGGAGAACGTCACGGCGATCGCGCTGCAGAAGGACCCCGAGAAGCGCTACAAGACGGGTCTCGACTTTGCGGCCGAATTGACCCGCGTGCATCAGAAGCTGCGCGCCCAGTACAACCGCATCGATCAGCAGGAACAATTCAGCCTGCTGCGCAAGCTGAAGTTCTTCCATGAGTTCTCGCACAGCGAGATCTGGGAAGTGCTGCGTGCCAGCAGCTGGCAGGACTATGCGGACGGCGAGGAGATCGTCAAGGAAGGCGAGATGGACGACCGGTTCTACATCATCGTTCAGGGACGGGTCGGCGTGGCGCGTCTCGGCAAGGCGCTGGGGTATCTCGACAGCGGCGACTGCTTCGGCGAGACGAGCTACGTGCGCGGCGCGAAGCGGACGGCGACCATCGTCGCATCCGGCTCGGTGGTCGTGATGAAGGTGAGCTCCACTCTGCTCGAGCAGGTTTCGGCCGAGTGCCAGCTGCGATTCAACCAGGTGTTCCTGCGCAGCATGATCGGGCGCTTGCAGAGCGCGGAGCGCAGCGCCTAGAACGGCGCACCGGACTGCGGCGGCCGAGCGCCGGCGAGGCGACCGACTCCCGGAACGAGATCAGGCGCGATTTTCCTTGTCGTGCTCGATCATCGCATACGCCGAGTGATTGTGGATGGACTCGAAATTCTCAGCCTCGACGACGTAAGCGCGCACGCGCTTGTCCCGATTCAGGGCGACCGCCACGTCGCGCACCGTGTCCTCGACGAATTTCGGATTGTCATAGGCGCGCTCGGTGACGAATTTCTCGTCGGGACGCTTCAATATGCCGTACACCTCGCAGGAAGCCTGGGACTCGGCGACCTCGATGAGCTCCTCCAGCCACATGTGCTCGTTGAGCCGCGCGGTGAGCGTGATGTGGGAGCGCTGGTTGTGCGCGCCGTAGTCCGAGATCTTCTTGGAGCAGGGGCATAGGCTCGTCGTGGGCACCACCACCTTGAGCCATACCTCGGTGTTCCCGCTGCGATGCTCGCCGAATATGGTGGCCTGGTAATTCATCAGGCTCTCCACGCCGGAGACCGGCGCCTTCTTCATGACGAAATAGGGAAACGTCATCTCGATGTGCCCTGCATCGGCGTGCAGATAGGCCGTCATTTCCTCGAGCATCTTGCCGAAGGAATCCACCGATATTTCCCGCTCGTGGCGATGCAGGATCTCGACGAACCTCGACATGTGCGTGCCCTTGAAATTGTGCGGAAGATTCACGTACATGTTGAAGTTGGCGACGGTGTGCTGCTCGCCGTTGGCCCGGTCCTTCACCTTGACCGGGTGATAAATGTCCTTGATGCCGACCTTGTTGATCGGGATCTGCCGCGTATCGGCATTGGCTTGGACGTCCTCGATGGCCGAGGTTCGGGGCTTTTTGGGCGGAGCGGCGAGGGTCATATGGGATTCCTGGGGCACGGTCAAAGCCCCCACTTGGGGCCGATCCTGCAAAATGCAATGATAACAATAACTGTCGGGCCGGCGGTCTCCCGGTGCTCGCGGGCGGCCCGGCAAGGAGGCCCCGGACGGTGAGTTCCGCCTCAGGCGTTTTTGGTTTCGTCGGGCTCGAAATCTTCCACGCGGGCCTCACCAGCCTTTTTGAGCAAAATCTCGACTTTCTGCTCCGCGTCCTTGAGCGCCGTTTGGCAGTTGCGCGTCAGCATGATGCCCCGTTCGAAGGCCTTCAAGGATTCCTCGAGCGGCAGATCGCCGTGCTCCAGGCGCTCCACGATCTCCTCGAGATCGCGCATGGCGGCCTCGAAATCCAGGGGCTTGGGATCGATTGGCGGGTTGCTGCCGGGCATGGAGGCGAACGGTACTAGAGACGCCGCTGTCCGGTCAAACTCCCCGGGTCCTACGGATGCAGTTCACGGTGTCCATCCGCCGCGGGGGCAAAACCATCGAGAAATTGTCAAGCCGTGATACGCGTCACACGTAGAGAGTCGCACTCGCGCGCGATTTAAGTACCATGAGTGCGGGAAGCTTTATGCGACACTCGACCAAGCAAATATTGGGCTATGGCTGGCTTTGCGCGGCTCTTCTGGGCGCTGCTGCCTGTTCGCCGCGCCGGATTCCTTCCATGACCGTCGAGGATCTCATGCAGGATCGGGTGACCCTGGATGGCATCATGATGAAGTGCAACCAGAATCCGGCCAAGTTGCGCGACACATCGGACTGCGAGAACGCCAGAGTTGCAGTCGAGCGGCTGGCTTCGGAGAACGTCGATCCCGCCGTCGAGAAGAAGCGCCAGGAGGAATTCGAGCGGGCGCGCGAGCAACTGCGGCTTGCCGAAGACAAGCAGCGGCAGGAACAGGAATCCAAGGCCAAGGTCGATGCCTACAGCTTGCCGGTCATCCCGGTGACTCCGGCCGCCGCGCCGAGCGGAGCGGCGCCCGCCGCCGATCCCAAGACCACCGGGATGGCGCTGCCGACTCCGCCCCCGGGGAGTGCGCAGATCAAAGCCGACCCGCCTGCCCTGGCGGGCACTACCTCGCCTTAAACCGGTCATTCGCCGGTCCGAAATCGCGTCCATTCACGGGTTACGAGCCGAGAGTATTCCAACGAGGCCGCCGTGTGGGTCACCAACCGCGCGCGGGTCGCGGCATCCGGGTACACGCTCGGATCGCCCAGAATGCCCGGATCGACGAGCGGAAGGGAAGCTGCATTGCCGTTCGGGTATTTGATGTAATTGGTGATCTTCGCGATCACCTCGGGCCGCAACAGGTAGTTCATCCAGATCTGCGCGTTCTTGGGATGGGGGGCATCCGCCGGAATTCCCATCATATCGAGCGTCATGAGCGCGCCCTCTCGGGGGACGAAGTAGGCGACGTTCACGCCCGTGGACGCATCTTTGGCCCGATAGCGCGCGGTCGACACGTCGCCCGACCAGGCGAGCGCCAGGCATATCTCGCCGCCGCTCAGCGGCGGAATGAGGTCGGGTTCGATGCGGTTCACGAACGGGCGGATCTTGTGCAAGACTTCCGACGCGGCGAGGACGTCCTGCGGGTCGCGTCGATTGGGATCGCGCCCGAGAAAAATGATTGCGGACTCGAAGACCTCGAGGGGCGAATCGACGATGGCGATGCCGCAGTCCTTCAGCTTCCCGGCGTTGCGTGGATCGAACAAAAGCGCCCAGCTGTCGGGCGCGTCCGGCCCGAGCCGGGCCCGAACCTCGTCCACGTTGTAGCCGAGGCCGGTGCTCGACCAGAGATACGGAACCGCGTATAGATTGCCGGGATCGTGAACGGCCATGCGGCGCATGATCTCCGGGTCCGCGTTCTTCAGATTTGGTATGGCGCGCTTGTCGAGCTTGCGATAGACGCCCGCGCGGAGCTGACGGTCGAAGTAATTCTCGGTCGGCACGACGATGTCGTAATTCGTGCGGCCGGTCAGAAGCTTCGTCTCGAGCACTTCGTTGTTGTCGAACGTGTCGTAATGGACCTTGATGCCCGTCTCTTTCTCGAATTCCGCGACCGTGTCCGGCGCGATGTAGTCGATCCACGAGTAGACGTTCAGAACGTTCTCGGAATGATCGCGTGCGCCGCACGCGCAGAGCAGCGCGAAGCCAGCGGCCGCGGCAATTACACGAAGGGATGGCAGACCCATATCTGGAGATTCTAGCCCGGCCGGCGGAAGCGCCTGAACATTCTCACGGCCCAGAGACCGATGGCCGTGAACAAGAGTGCCATCGCCCCCAGGAATGCTCCCGTCGGTAACGCCGGCGGCGCGGTGGAGTTGGCCTTCACAAGGAGTTCATCGACCCACATCGAGAACACGAGGAATATGCAGCCGAACCAGATGCCCTGCTCGCCGAGAAAGCTCACGGATTCGCCGGCCCGCTCCGGCGCGAGCCAGTAGTCGCGGTTCGGGATGTTGATCATGGCTGGGGGAATCAACCGAGGGATGAGTGCAGTCACGAGGACGATGAAAGCCGGGGCGCCGAGCGTGAACCAGAGCATCAACTGGCGGCAGCCCTCCCGCGTGGCGAAGCCGTTGGGATTCCCCGATGCGTCGAAGTGCACGGCCACCCTCTCCGGCAGGCGGCCGGCGAGCAGGTTCACCCGCCACGCCGCCGTGGCCAGCAACGCACCGAAAACCACGATCGGAAATTTGCGCATGGGTCATCCCCGCTTTTCGGTCGTATCCATTTTGGTTGTATCATCGCCCCGAAGCCGAGTGGGCGATGCGAACCCGGAGGCAGGCCATCTTAACCGCCAATTGCCACTGTGGATCGGTCCGGTGAAGAGTCCGTTGGGCATCGTGGCCACGCTTTTACGCTTGGCGGCGATCGGTGGGGTGCTGCTGGCGGTGGCTGCGGCCTTCGCCTACGTGGGCGGCTGGCTATCGCCGAGACGGCTGATGCAATCGAGTCTCATGGACGCATTTGCCCAGCTGAACGGCGCGCATCCCGGGTTCCGCCGCAATCACGCCAAAGGCGTATGCGTCAGCGGCTGGTTCGATGGCACGGGCGCGGCCACGTTACTTTCCAATTCGGAAATCCTCGCTGCCGGCCGCGTTCCGGTCATCGGACGATTTGCGCTGGCGGGCGGGCTGCCGATGCAGGCGGATACCGCTTCGACGGTTCGCAGCCTGGCGCTGCGGTTCCTCGAGCCGGATGGCCAGGAGTGGCGGACCGGTATGAACGACATTCCCGTATTTCCGGTGAACGGGGTGCAAGCCTTCGAGGAGCAGTTGCTCGCATCGAAGCCCGATCCCGCCACCGGCAAACCGGATCCGAGAGCCGTCAAGGCGTTTCTCGACCGGCACCCCGAGACGGTGCGCGCGCTGGCACTCATCAAGTCCCGCGCCGCCGCATCGGGATTCGCCGATTCGACCTTCAACAGTCTCGATGCGTTTCGATTCGTCGATGCGGGCGGCCGCTCGACCCCCGTCCGCTGGGCGGCGGTGCCGCTCGAGCCGCCGGCACCGGACGCATCTGTGCCGCCGGAAAGCTCCGATGGGAACTATCTGTTCGACGCTCTCATCACTCAAATTCGTCGCCGTCCGTTGAAATGGCGCCTCATGGTGACGGTTGGACAAGCGGAGGATCCGACCGCGGATGCCACGCTGCCGTGGCCCGCCGACCGCGCGCAGATCGATGCCGGGACCCTGACACTCGATGCGGTATCGAGCGAGGATGGCGGACCTTGCACGGATATCAATTTCGACCCGCTGGTGCTGCCCGCGGGCATCGAGCCTTCCGATGATCCGCTTCTCAGTGCCCGGTCCGCAGCGTACGCGCGTTCCTTCACGTTGCGCGCCGCGGAGCGCCGCAGAAAACCGCCCAGCGCGATCACGCCGCAGGAAGTCCGCGCGCGAGGCAAGACATGAGCGCCTCGCACCCGACGTTCACCTCCGGCTCGCGCACACTTCATTGGGCAATGGCCGTCATGATTCTCTGCATGCTGTTCATCGGTGCCGGGATGGCGGCGACGGTGTCCGGCCGATACCCGCTCCTGGTATCGACCCACAAATCTTTGGGCATCGCGATTCTGGTGCTGGTGGTGATCCGTTTTCTGAATCGCCTTTTCAATCCGCCCCCGCCGCTCCCGGCCGACCTTCCGCCGTGGCAGCAAACCGCCGCTAAAGGGTCGCATTACGTGCTATACGGCCTGATGTTCCTCATGCCGCTCATCGGCTGGGCCATGCTGTCCGCCGCGCCCTATCCGGTCGTCATCTTCGGGTCGCTGCAGTTGCCGGCGATCTTGCCGCAGAACGCCACGCTTTATGCGCTGCTGCGGTATGCGCATACTGTGCTGGGTTATCTGTTCTTCGCGGTCGTGCTGGCTCATCTGGGCGCGGCGCTGTTTCACGGGCTGATTCGCCGTGACGGCGTGTTCGGGAGCATGGCGTCGCTGCGGGGCAAGGGGGCCGGGAATGGTACGTGATGGAGTGGGTTTCTTCGAAGCCGGCGACGTGGATGCCGATCGCGCGCGGCGCGCAAGTCCTTATCTCGAGTTCCTGCGGGTGCCTTCGATGAGCGCAGGGCTCTATGTGCTGCCGGCCGGCGGCGCGGATGGTCAAGTACCCCACAAACAGGATGAGCTGTATTACATCGCTCGGGGAAAGGCGCGAATGCGTGCCGGAACGCAAGACCGGGAAGTCGGCCGCGGTACGCTGATATTCGTGGCCGCGGACGTTGAGCATCGCTTCTACGGGATCGAAGAGGATCTCGAGGTCGTGGTCTTTTTCGCCCCGGCCGAAACCGAGTAAATCGCCGCATCGCGCGGGCGAATCATTCCGAGGGCGGGATCGTCACCATGGTGAGCGTGCGCTTGCCCAGGGAAGCGCCGTCGCTCGGGTCGTTGATGACGATGTAGAAGCTCTTGGACTGCTTGCGCGTCGGGTCTGAGACCACCGGAACGAAAAGGTTGATCACCGACTTGCCTTGCTCGAAATGCTCCTCATGGGGCTTGACGCTCATGAAGTCCTGCCCCGATTTGGCGGTCCCGGATTCGGTCCACCAGGTGAAGCCTGCGTCCGCGCGCAAGTTGCCCGTACGTTTGACGAGGACGTGAGCCGCGGGATCCGTCAGCGGCACCTCCACGCTGTCGGTACTCAGCTCGATCCGCGCGTGCGAGGGCTGGGCGGCCGCCACCGCCGGCGCGGCCGTACGGGGCGGGGCAGGGCGGGATACGGGCGCGTTCGCCGATACCGAACTCGTTCCCGTTGCTCGGGGCCGAGCGGCGCGCGGAATCGTCAGGGGCGGCTCGGGGGACTTCACGGCCGCCGGTGTCCCCCCTTCGACTGCTTGCGCTGCAGCGGGAGGCTGCGCGGCCGGCGAACTCGACACGGCGCTCCGCGGTTGTTGCCAAAATCGGGTCACGGCCGCATTGGCGCCGGCGAGGGCATCCTTCAAGTCGCCGCCCGCATCTCCGGCGATCTGCGATACCACGTCCATATGGCCGATTACCCACCAACCGGCCGCCGCGAGGACGAGGACCAGCACGATCAACGAGGCGCTGCCGCTGCGCCGGGGACGGCCGGGCCCGGCCTTCAACAGGGCGAGCAACACCGGCAATCGAGCTTCCGGCTTGGGCAGATCGAACGGTTCGAGCCAACCGGCTATATCGACGGGGCGACGCTGCCGATCGAAAGACAGAGCGGCGCGAAGCGCGTGCCACTGCTTGCCGGTGAGACCGCGGGGGCGCGAGGGTTTCAGCCGCTGCGCGCGGGCCTGGGCGGCGTTCAGCTCGCCGAACGGATGTTTCCCGGCCAGAAGCACGTAGAGAACGCAGGCCAGGGAATAGGTGTCGTCGCGAGCGTCCGGCCTTTCTCCGTCCAACAACTGGCAGCTGGCAAAGCGCAGGGTCGCGTACGCGGTCGCGTCCCAATCCGACTCGGTCATCGACGGGGATTCGCTCGGCGTGTGAGCGGTGCCGAAATCCAATACTCGGATTCCGCCGTCGTTCGTGATGAAGATGTTTCCGGGATTCAAGTCGCCGTGAACCACTCCACGGGAGTGGGCATGCTCCAGCGCGGCGGCGACGTTGCGAATGATCATCAGCGCATGAGCACGCTCGAGAACCGCTTCGCGGTGAGCGGCAAGCACGCCTTCGAGCGAGAGCCCGCTGAGATATTCCATGGTGAAGAACGCGGTGTCGCCGTCCCGGTCATACTCGTGCGCTCGCACGATGTTCGGATGCGACAGCGACTGCAGGAGCTGAAACTCCCGGCGCAGATCGGCCATTACGCCGGATTGCCGGGATGAGTCGGCATGTAGAATCTTGACCGCGACCCGCTGCCCGGAGTCCGGCAAGTCCAGCCGATAGCGGTCGATCGCCTCGAAAACGGTTCCCGTGCCGCCGAGGCCCAGCACGTTCTTGATCACATACCGGTCACGCAACACGTCGCCCACGGTTACATCCCGCGGACTGCCTCGCTTGACCTCGGCGGCGGGTCGATTGGCCGCATTCGATATCGGGACGGACCTTTCGACTCCGATCGGCACCGTTCGGCCGCTCGAGAGACCAGGCCGGGAAGGCGCGGGAGCTGCCGAGGACGGAGAATTCATCAGGCTGCGCGGGGACGCCACCCACAAGACCGGCCGAATCACCGGCTCCGCAGGGGTAACGGGGGCGGGCGCCGATGCGGCGGGAGTCGCCGGGGAAAATGGCGGCGCAGGCACGGGCGTCACTGCGGCCGGGGGAGCTGCGGCCGGGGGAGCTGCGGCCGGGGGAGCTGCGGCCGGGGGAGCTGCGGCCGGGGGAGCTGCGGCCGGGGGAGCTGCGGCCGGCCGAGCCGCGGTCGGGGGAGCCGCGGCCGATGGAGCTGCGGCTGGCCGAGCTGCGGCCGGCGGAACCGCGGACGGCCGAGCCGCGGTCGGTCGAGCTGCGGACGGCTGAGTTGCGGCCGGCTGAGTTGCGGACGGTGGGACCGCGGCCGATGGAGTCGCAGCCGTGGGTCGCAGCCGGTGGAGTTGCGGTCGGTGGAGTTGCGGTCGGTGGGACCGGGACCATGACCGCGGAGCGTCTTACCCTGCCGCTTCAGGGGGACGCTGAGTTCCCCAAGGGCCGGTCCGAGCAACTGGGCTCCCAGCCGCGATTTGACCCGTTTGAACACCTCCGCCCGGATCTTGCCGCGGCGATAGTACTGATCGAGGAGCGCCAACGAGTCCCACGCCGCCTCGGGCGACCGCCGCGTGAGCATCTGGATCGCACGGAGGAAGCCTTCCTCGTCGCAACTGCCGCGCGCGAGGGCGTCCAGCCAGACCTGGCTGACGTTGGAATCTCCCTCGGTCCGGGTTCCCCCCGCAACGGGATCAGGTGTCATAAGGGTCAGGGTAACATTTCAAGCCGGATTCGACGAACCCGCCGGGCGCCTTGTTCGGTGCGGTGCAGCGGGAGTTAGATGCGGCGCCGCAGGATCAGTTCGGGCTCTGATTCTCGAGCGGGTACGTGCGAGGGGCCTCGGGCGCCGGGGCCGCAGGCGAAGGCGGGGTCTGCGCGGTTGCAGCCGGCGCTTCCGCCTGGGGCGCGGGCGACGATCGCGCCCCAGTGTGCGTCGCTTGATCCAGTCTTGCGAGGAATCGTTGCGCGGTCTCCGGCGGTGCCGGTGCCTTGCCCGAGAAGATCTCGGTCGCGGTCACACCCTTCTTGCCGTAAAGATCCTCGTTCGCCGACTTGTCGATCGCGATCACGCTGCCGTCGACGGCGATGCCGCCGAAGAGTCCGCGCGTCCGGGCATAGGAATAGATCTCCGCGAGCGACACATCGGTCGCGGCCGAGCCCTGGCGCCCGACGGGACCGGCAGCTACCGAGGCGTCGGCGCCGAGGGTGAGCTTGCCGCCGGTGATGCCCTCGATCCCGCTCTTGGTGGTGAACACAAGAATGATGTCCGAGGATTGCGCTCCAGCCTGAAGGCCCCAACTTCCTCCGGTCAGCGCGATGAACACGGGATTGCTCCAGGGCGAGGTGAGCGTGTCGCGCACCGTCAGCACGCCATTGCCGTGGCGGCCGCCGAAGAAGAACGCAATCTTGGTCACGTCGGGGATCACTGCGATTCCGTACGCGTGTGCGAGAAGCGTGTCGGGCAGCCGTTGATCCGGCATGCCCTGAACGTCGTCCAGCACTTCGGTTGCGGTCAATAGTCTTCCTTCCTCTCGCGCGGCGCCCGCAAATGAATTATTTGCAATGATGGACGTTGCCGTCAGGACGGCCGCTGCGACGAGTTTCGGAGCGGCCTTTTTTCCAATGATCATTATGACTCCCGGCGTGGCTGGATTGCTCGATTGGCGCGGATTTCCGGTTCTAGCGAAGCGGACCCCGCGCCGAGCGCTTAGTTCCGCAAGCTTACCTCTTGTCGGAGCCCGCGAGAACCTTCATTGCCTCGGCATCGCGGTGTCGGGATCGATAGTATTCTGCCAGGCGGGCGGTGGCCAATTGCGTCGCCGGATCACTCGGCCCCACGGTCGCGAGGAGCCGCGTGCGCGCATTCACCAGCATCGGCTCGCCTTCGGCGGCCCTGTCATTCTTGATCAGCGCCCAGCCCAAGCTCGCGGCGCTTCGAGCGGTGCGCCAATGATCCGCGCCGACGAGATTGGTGTTGATATCGACTGCGGCCCGCAATTCGGTCTCTGCGGCCGCGAGCGCCCCGCGGCTCAACAGCACTTCGCCGAGGGTCTGCCGCGCGGAGGCGATATACAGATGCTGGCCCGGCAAGGAGGTCGTGAGCGCCGCCAAACTTTGGCGTACGGTGTCCTCGGCCCGCGGAAGATCGCCGGTTTTCAGATAGAGATTGGCGAGACCATCAAGATAGTAGCCGGTCAAGAAGTGGTCGGGACCATGCACCTTGACCTCGATCGCGATCGCATCCCGTATCGCCTTGATCGCGCGAGCCTCGTCGCCTTGCCGGTCGTAGAGCAGGCTGAAATTGCGCATCGGTCTGCGCGAGCAGGTCGTTGTTCTCTCCGAACACGGCGCGCTCGATTTGAAACGCTTCGGTGAGCACCTGCTCCGCCTCGCGGTACTGGCCGCGCTCCGTGAGGACGTAGCCCAAGGTCGCCAACGCGACCGCGTGGTCGGGATAGTTGCGGCTCACCGTCGCCTGGAAGATCTCGATTGCCTGCCGCTCGTATTGCTCCGCGGAGGCATAATCGTTCGTCCATAGGGCCGCCGATGCAAGACCGCTCAAGCGTCACGGCGACCGAAAGGTGCTGGTTTCCCAATGCACTGCGGTAAATGCCGAGCGCTTCGGTGAACAGCCTTGTGGCGCGCGGCGGATCGCTCTTCGCGCTCAGCTCGAATTGGGCGTATTGCACCAGGATGTCCGCGGTCTCGACCGAGGGCGAGGAATCGCCGTTCTTCGAAAGATCGAGCGCCTGCTGAAGATACCCCTCCGCCGAGACCAGATTTCCACCGTCGGTCAATGCGCGGGCGAGATTGGCGAGCGCGGCGGCGGTGCGATGGCTGTCCATCGGATGCTCGGAACGGCGGATAGCCACGGCTCGCTCGAACAGCGGAATGGCGCGATCGCTGTCGCCTTTGCGGCGATAGGCGAGCCCGATGCTTTCCAGAAGCTGCGCCCGGACCTCAGGCTGCAACGCAGAGTTATCGATGATTTTCGCGGCGCCGCGATCGAGCAGCTCCCGGGCGGTGGCCTCGTGACCTTGCGCCTTGAACGGGTCGGCCTCGGAAAACACATCCACCAGGAACGCTGAAACTTGCTGAGCGCGATCGCGCTCCTGGGCCGTGGCCTCGCGCGCCAGTTCGATCCGATGGTTCTGCCACAAGGTCACCCCCGCGATGACCGCCAGGCCGAGGAACGCCGCGCCGACCGCCAAAACCGGCAGCAAGTGCCGGCGCATGAATTTGGAGCTGTTGTATCGCCAGTCTCCCTGACGGGCGCGCACGGGCTGGCCTTGCAAGTGGCGATTCAAATCGTCGGCGAGAGCCTCGACGGAAGGGTAGCGGCGGTCCGGCTCCTTGCGCATCGCCATCGACACGATGGCATCCAGGTCGCCGCTCAACCTCGCGCGCAGGCGCGGCGGCGAGAGACCGCGCCGATCGGAGATGCGGCTTCGATCGGCATCGGTCTCGTTGCCCAGCTTGGCGACGACCATCTGGCTCGGCCGCATCGGATCGTCCATGCAGATCGCGCGCTCGAGCTGCAATTGACTGTAGCTCAGCAATCTATAGGGCGACCGGCCGGTCAAGAGCTGATACAGCAACACGCCGAGGCCGTAGATGTCGGTCGCCGTGGTGATGGGCCGGCCCAGGACCTGCTCGGGAGCCGCGTTCTCGGGGGTCAGTATGCGTTCCTGCAGCCGCGTCACGGGCACGGTGTGCGACAGGCTCTCGGGTGCCAGTAATTTCGCGATGCCGAAGTCGAGGAGCTTCGGCATGCCGTCGCCTTTCACCAGGATGTTCGCGGCCTTGATGTCGCGATGCACGACCAGGTTCCGGTGCGCGAATTGCACCGCCGCGCAAACCTGAACGAAGATCTCCAGCCGTTCGCGTATGAACAGCGTGCGGCTGTCGCAATAGGAGTCGATCGCCTCGCCATCGACGTGCTCCATCACCAGGTATGGCGTGCCGTCGTCGAGCTCGCCGCTGTCTATCAGGCGCGCGATCGAGGGATGCGCCAACGTCGCAAGGATATGACGCTCGCTGTGCAGGCGGTTTCGGAGCCTGGGGTGCAAGGCAGTGTGATGCAGCACCTTGATCGCCACGGTTTGCCGGTATTGTGCGTCGTCCCTCTCGCCTCTATACACCGTGCTCATGCCGCCCTGTCCGAGAACAGACACGATGCGGTAGTGTCCGATGCGAGTCCCGACCAGCCGATCCTGATGGTCGATGAGCAGCGACTCCGCTGCTTCGCTGATCGCGTTCATCAAGGGATCCGCGGTTCTCTCGTCCGATGCGAGCAGCGATTCTACCGAGCGCTGGAGATCGGCGTCGCCGCCGCAGGAATCCGCAAGACGCTCGCGCGTTCCGGCGCAGGCACGTCGACGACCTCCTCGAAGAGCGACTGAATTCGCTGCCAGCGGGTGCGCGGGATCATGTCGAGCGCTGACCGGCGATCTCGTTGAGCAACCAGGCCCGGGCAAGCCGAATATCGCGATGAACGGTCGCGGCCGACGCACCGCCGGCCGCGGCAATCTGATCGTAGGTCAGTCCCCCGAAATAATGCAGCTCGATCACCTGGGCCAATCTAGGCTCCATCTGTTGAAGACCCTCGAGCGCTTCGTCGAGCGCAATCACGTCGATGCTGGCAGCCGGCGGAATGGTGTCCTCCGTGGCGGGCTCCCGAATCCCCGGTCCGCGCTTGATGCGCGCCCGTGACTTCGCGTGGTCCACCAACACCCGCCGCATCAGCCGCGACGCGAGCGCGAAGAAATGAGCGCGATCCTGCAGGGCTACGTTGGCTTGAATGAGCCGCAAGAACGCCTCGTGCACGACCGCGGTGGCTTGGAGCGTGTGATCTGCCCCGCTCCCTCTTCATGTAATTACGCGCGAGACGGCGCAACTCGTCATAAACCAACGGCGTCAGGCGCTCCAGCGCCTGGGGATGGCCCTCGCGCCACTCGGTCAGGAGTTGCGTGAAATTGGAGGGGACTAACATCGCCGATCGTCCGCCCTACTCAGCCGTTCCCGTACAGAATCCCTCAGGGTTCGCCGCATATGAATCGATGTCGCGCTGCACCATGAGGGGAATTTCAACTTATTGTCGCTTTACCGCCGAGGCCGTTATTTCGGCGGCCCGTCAACCACCATAACGGAGAAATCAAATGAAGGCAAGTCTAATCGCTTTGTTCGCAGCCTGCGCAGTGTCCAGTGCCGCTTTCGCGCTGGCCGATGATCCGGGCTCGAACCCGCCATACCTGGCGCTGACCGATGATCCAGGCTCGAACCCGCCATACCTGGCGCTGACCGATGATCCGGGCTCGAACCCGCCATGCCTGGCGCTGACCGATGATCCGGGCTCGAACCCGCCATGCCTGGCGCTGACCGATGATCCGGGCTCGAACCCGCCGTACCTGGCGCTGACCGATGATCCGGGCTCGAACCCGCCGTACCTGGCGCTGACCGATGATCCGGGCTCGAACCCGCCGTACCTGGCGCTGACCGATGATCCGGGCTCGAACCCGCCGTACGTGGCGTGAGGTAGCGTCATGAACCGTCGCAAAGCAGTAGTCGTGGGCGTCGCTGCTTTTGCCATTGGAGCGGCATTTGCGGCCCAACCGGTCTCGGTACGTGCGGATAGAGACAGCAGCGCGCTGATCGAACGCCCGAGCTGGGCGCCGGGAACGAATGGTGTGATGGCTGCGTACGAGACGAGTACGTTGCCGGTCGCGCCGCCACAGTAACAAGCGCGGGGCCGCCGGTGCGCGCCCCCGCGGTGTCCGAGGCTCCTCCCACGGGGAGCCTCGGCTGTGCGCGTAAGCTAGACTAGGGCGAAGGCTGCCGCCAGGTGCTCCGTGCCCGACAATCGTCCGACAACAGTAATCGTCATCGCTCACCGCGGCGCGAGCGGCGAGCGTCCCGAGCACACTCTCGCAAGCTACCAGCGTGCCATCGAGCAGGGTGCCGACTACATCGAGCCCGATCTGGTCATGACGCGCGATGGGGTACTGGTGGCGCGCCACGAACCCGAGATCGGCGGAACGACGGATGTGGCGGACCATCCGGAGTTCGCGAGCCGGCGCCGTACGCAGGCCGTCGACGGCGAAACGATGAACGGCTGGTTTACCGAGGACTTCACCCTCGCCGAGCTGAAAACCTTGCGCGCGCGGGAGCGGCTGCCGACACTGCGGCCTGCGAACACCGTGTTCGACGGCCAATTCCAGGTGCCGACCTTCGACGAGATCATGCAGCTGGCGGTCGACACCAACCGCCTGCGCCAGGGTCAGCCCAGGATCGGCGTGTATCCGGAGACCAAGCATCCGGCGCATTTCCAATCGCTGGGATTGCCCCAGGAAGCGGCTGTTCTCGAGACCCTGGGGCGTTTTGGCTACGCCGCACCGGGCTCGCCGGTGTTCATCCAATCATTCGATCCGAATAACTTGAAGCAATTCAGGGGCATGACGCGCTTGCCGCTCGTGCAGTTGCTCGAGCACGAGGTCGAGGATATCGCGGGAGTGGCGAGGTATGCCGATGCCATCGGTGTGGCCAAATCGCTCGCCACCCCGGAGAACGTAGCTGCGGCCCATGAGGCGGGGATGGCGGTGCACGTTTGGACATTCCGGGCGGAGAACGAATTCCTGCCCGACGACCTCAAATCCGGAACGGACCCTGCCGCGCATGGCGACCTGCCGGCTGAAATAGAGCGCTACCTCGCGCGCGGTATCGATGGGTTCTTCGTGGATTTTCCCGCCATCGGCGTGCTGGTCAGGAACAGGTTTGCGGACCGCTCCCGTGAGGCGTTTCCGCGGAAACGTTCATGAGAGCGGTGGTCCGGGGCTCGGTCTACATCTCCGCCGTCCAGCCCGAGCACCAGCCGCTCACCGACACCAGCTTGCCGGGAAACAAGCTGCACGGCCGGTAGTTGTCGCCGGGCTTGCCCTGCAATTGCAGGCAGTTATCGCAATTCGACCCGGGCACGAACTGCGGGAATTTCTTGGTGTCGACCTGGCCGGCATTTTCCACGTAGCCTAGCCTCACGGCGGCCGGGTCATGGACATCGAGTTTCTGCCCGGATTCGGCGCCGCGCGACCGCTGCGTCTCGAGGCCGACCGCGGCTGCGGCCCCGAGCGCCAGTGTCTTGAGCACATCGCGGCGGGACAGCGGGCGGCGGGCCGGTCGGTGAGGTTTCGGCATGCCGTTAATATGCAGAATAATTCCGGCGGCGTCACTCCCGGCGGCCACGCGCGCGGCGGCTTCCCCGGGGAGCGAGAGAGCTATTTGCTATGCTCTCGGTTTTTGGATGTCCCGTGCTCCGAGTCTCCTTGCTGATTCGTCTCGCACAGGTCGCGTTCTTCGCGGCGCTGATTTTCACTTTTTACAGCGCGATCATTCCGCCGAAAGAGGCCCTGCAACTCGCCCCTTGGGACAAGGCGGAACACTTCATCGCTTTCTACGCGCTGACGGGGCTTGCCGTGGCGGGGTTTCCGAGGCGCAATCTCTTCGTCCTGGGCGCGCTGTTGTCGGCGTTCGGCGCACTCATCGAGATCGTTCAGGGACTCGACATCGTGCACCGCGACCGGGATTTTTGGGATTGGGTGGCGGATACCATCGCCATCATTGCCGCCCTCGCCCCCATGCTGCTGGTCTGGTGGCGCGGCGTCGTCGCATCCGGTCAGAAGAACATCGACATATAGAGCTGGAAGACCGTGGCGTTGAACTGATACAGCGGTTCGCTGCCCGGCTGGTAGCCTCCTATCACTCCTGGTCCGCTCTGTATGCCGTAATACTTGATGTTGGTGAAATCCAGATAGTGAAAGGTCACGCGGCTCACGTCCAGCGTGACGGTCGCCCGCTTGAACATCTTCCAGCCGTTCGGAAGGAACGCATAGGTCGCCTTCGCGCCGATGGTGTAATTTTCCTGGGCCGCGAGATCCTGGTCGCGGCCTTCGAAGCGGTATTCATCGGCGTACGCGAACAAATCGCTGTAGAAGTTCGCGTGATTCTGCTTGTAATAGCGGAACCGGCCTTCCAGGATCCAGATGTTGCTGATGGGGTGGGTGTAGTCGAGCTCGTAGGTATTGCCCACGATGTCCCATGTGTCGCGGAAGTATCGATACGATGCGGTGATCGCCGCGCGGTAGGGCAGGTAGTACTTGCCCTCCACCTGAATCGCCGTGCTGGTCCGGGTGTCGGGATAGACCTGGCTTGCCAGCGAATAGCCCTTGGCGTTGCTCGGATCGAGGTAGCGCACCGACCGGTAGGGATTCGCGAGGTAGCCCTGATCGGTGATGACGTTGAAATTCACGCCCGCAATGAAGTTCTTGGTGAGGATCTGAGAGAGGTCGATGTCGTAGCTGCGGCTTTCCGCATGCCCGAGCCAGGTTATCACCGGCACGAATGCCGTGCCGTTGTTCTCGCCGACCGTGTCGTTCGTGTTCGAGAAGGCGAGCGACAGCGTGGTCAGATCGCCGAACATGTCCTGTTTCAAGGAGAAGCTTCCGGTATCGGACTTGTAGTCGCGCTCCACCGAGTTGATGAACGAGGCCGTGTAGGTGGTCTTGTCGTGGACGTACTCGACCGTGCCGCTCTTCTGCTTGCGCTCGTCCTTGATCTGGCTGGCCTGGCTCAGAACGTCGATCGACGCGCCCGAGACCTTGTCCACGAAATAATTGGCTTCGACCGCGAAATTCTCGGTGAATTTCTTGCGTACCAGCACCGATTCCCCGGTGATGTCCATGCCGCCGCCCGAATACTTGCTGTAAAAGAGGTCCGCCCGATCATCGGGCAGGACATCCGCGCAGGTAGCCCGGACCAGCAGCAGGGCGGTGAAAATCACCGCCATCCGGCCGACGATACGCTGCGCGGACACCTTCATCATCAATTGCAGCCGCAACCGCCGCCCGCGCTTCCGCTGGCGCCCCGCGAACCCTCGCGGGACTCGCGGATGTGATCCAGGTAGGCGGAAGAGATGGCGTCGCGATCCCAGGCCATGATGGGATCGGCAAGGCGGTCCCGCTCATACGGCTTCACCCAGGGCTGGATGGTGCAGGCGGAGCTCAGGAGCCCGGAGCCTGCGATGAGGGCGGCGCCCGCCCATTGGATGGAACGGCGGAGGGACGGCATGGCTACTCCCGAATCAACTGGCGAATGCGATCCTGGTATTCGTTCTCGTCGCCCGGCTTGTAGCCGCGATGGATGTAGCGGATCTCGCCCTTGCGGTCGATGATCACCGAGCTCGGCATCTCGTCCACGTGGTAGGCCTTCGACACCTGATTCGCGGGATCGAGCATCACGGGGAAGCTCACGGGCTTGCGCTCGAGGAGCGCCTTCACCGGCGGCGCCTCCTTGTCGACGTTTACCCCGATCAGCGTGAATCCGGCGGGCTTGTACTTCCTGTACATCTGGTCGAGGAGCGGCATTTCCTGCTGGCAGGGACCGCACCAGGTCGCCCAGAAATTCACCATCACGACTTGACCTTTGTACTGCGCGAGCGCGCCCTGGCTGCCGTCGAGCTCGGACAGCGTGAACGCCGGCGCGGGGCCGGCGGCATCGCCGGCGAAGGCTGCGGAGGCGGCGACGATGGCCGTCATCGCGCAGCGAGTGAGGAACTTTGCTTTGGAGCTATGCATGAAAATCTCCTGATACTGGTCCATTGACAGAGACAACTCAGAAAAACGTCGTCAACCCCACGGTCCCTTCTATGTTGTGTACGTTCTTGTCGACTCCGAACAGGCTGGACTCGAACACGTGGTCCCTCACGTCCAAATGCAGCGCGAGCCAATCGGTGATCAAAATCCGCGTGCCCACGCCGAAATTCAGCGCGAACTGATCCTGGTCCGCGAATTTCACGTCACCCATGCCGGCCGTGACGTAGAGCGCCGTATTGAAGGCCCGTCCCCTTCCCAGAAACACCTCTCCGGGCAGGATGTTGTAGCCCACGTCCAAATCGTAGTACGTGAACTGTCTCCCAGAGTTGCTGAGCACCGTGATCTCCGGGAACACCTCTTCGAGGCTGCTCTGCCCGGCCTTCGCCCGCGCCAGAAAACCCTCGAGGAAGAAATCCTCGGTGACATGGTAGGCCGCCCGGATGCCATAGACCGGATTGGTGCCGAAATCCTCGATGCTGAGCGCCCCGAAGTACGCTCCCATCTCGAAGTCCTTGGCCTTGATCTTGGGGGTCTTCACCTCGCGCCGCGTGACCTGCGGTTCCACGATGGTGGGCTCCGCTCCGGGATCCTCGGCGGACACCTGAACGGGCTTCTTGTCCCCTCGATGGAACCAGCCGCAGCCGGACAGCAGAGCCGCCGCTAAAAGAACACTGCAAAGCCGACTTTCCATTCTTCTAGATCCTCGTATACGTTCAAGTTGTTGAAGACCACGTAGTGACGCCAGTCGGCGCGCCACATGAAGCGGCGGGTGATGAAGCCGCGGGCGCCAAGGGACACGTAGGCCATCTCGTTGTTGCTCTCCAAGGGGGCCGGCGGCACCTTGTCGACGATGTGCTGATAGCCCGTGCCGAGGCCGGCCGTGGGCGAAAACCATTTCCATTCCGGAATGAAGGTGTGGCGCAGACCGATGGTCGCGATGACGCGGTTATCGAGCGTGCCGAGCGCCTGTTGCAGCACCGCCTCGACATCGATGCTGTCCGTGAGTCCGAAATCGCCATACGCGGTCACCAAATTCTGCCGGTTGTACACACCGTATCCCGCGCCCACCTCCCAGCGATGGCTGGCGAAATCGGGGTAGGGCGGTATCGGTGCCGGTTCGCCGTCGGCCAGCTTCGTGGTCGCGAGATCCTGCCGCCGCGCCCAGCCTTCCGCGCCCTGCGGCGCGCGCACCTTGTACCAGTCGGTCCTGCTGTAGAGCACCGTGACGATCTCGTCCCGGCCGATCACGTACACCACCGGGAATCCGCGCCCCGGTCCCGAGTGCATCTCGAGGTACGGCGCCGTCACCACCAGCTGCAATAACGGACGTTTCGCGGCCTCCGCGACACCTAGGTGCAACGCCTGCAACAGCAGAATGAGCCCAAGCAGAACGTCGCATCAGTTCATACGCTTACGGCTGAGTCAGTTCGCAGCCGGGGCGACGAACGGATCGTTGTAGTACTGGCCGCCGATGTCCAACCATTCCGAGATCAACCGCATCTCCCCGATCGTCAAGAACCCCGTGTGATCGAGCACTGGGTCATGGAAGCTCCCATCGAATATTCGCAAGAAGGCAGTCGATGCCGCCGCATCGCCGGCCGCCATCGGCGCCGCCAGCATCACCGGCACCTGCGTCGGCGGCGGGCCCGGGTCGGTGACCGTCAAATCCTGCAGCACGCCCATATTAAGCGTGAGTTCGTCATGAGAAAACAAGACTTCTTCGTACGATTGCACGTGGGTCACGTCATTGTCGCCTGTGGCCCCGCTCGACGCGACGCCGGTCAAGTCGAGCTGCCCGGCAGGTACTTGGACCTTATTCTGCGCGCTGAGCGGGTTGTGACAGAGCGTGCAGGTGATCGAAGTATTGGCGACGCCGTTCACCGTGGCGACCCGCGACGTATCGTTCCACAAATTTTGGATGTAAAGCTGCGTCGGGTTCGAGGCCGGGTTCGCGTAATGGATGGTGATACGGCACTGCGCGCTCCAAGGTGCGCAGCTCCCGTTGGTGGGAGGCGTGCTCGGGATGCCGGAGGTGCCACCATAGGGGTAGCTGAAGACGTTCGCTCCCGCGACCACATTCAGCACGTCCGCCTGCGGCGTGGTGACGGTATCGGTCCAGATCGGCGCGTAGATCACATCCGTGGCGAGAATTTGCGAGCAGGGCTGAGTGTAAGGCACGGGCAGGCCGGCGAGCGCGCTGCCGGTTTCGCAGCTGATGCGCTCGAGCGTTTGTGCCATGGTCTCGCCGGCGTTGGCGAACAAGGCGCTGTAGGTGCCGGGGAAGGGTTCCCCGGTGGTCGGTGCACCCTGGTTGACTGCGACCGTCAAGCCGCTGCGCCCGTGCGAGGGGGTCTTCAGGTTGCCGGCCGTGTGGCAGCCGTTGCAGCTCTTGGTCTCGCCCGGCATGACCTGCATCCAGCTCGTGTGCTGCGCCGTGATACGCCGGCCATTCAAGTCGAGAACATCGATGACGAACGGAACCTCCGCGGGCACCTGAATCTGGACCGAGCCGTCCGGCTGGACCGGCGCATAGCCCAAGATCTCCCGCATGCCCATGCCGGCGGGCCCAAAATCGGCCTGATCGAGCTTGCGCACCGTCTTCGGCGGGATTTCGACCGCTTTTTCGATGCGCACGAAGCGCGCGGGCCGGGCGTAGAAGCTCGCCTGCGCCGGGTTCGCCTGGGTGGCGATGTCCGGCTTCGCCGTATCGATCCCATCGTAATCGTACACGCTCGAGATATTCAGAATGCCGACCTGACCGTTGACCAAGGCCTCCTGGGCAGGGGTGGTCGGAATGAAGTCCGGGATGTACGTCGGCAAGGGTGTTCGCGCCTGCAAGACCACCGCCTCGACCACTTCCATGCCCTGCTCCGCCGAGAGCAGCGGACTCAAGGTGCCGGCGCTGAAGTCATAGATCCAGACCGTGTACTGCGGCGGAGCCTGGGTCACGTTGGCGCCGGTCGTATTGGAGCTGTTGCAGACTTCGGTGGTACCGGTGGTGGTCTGGATCAAGCAGGGTGCCCAGCTCACCAGCATCCGGTTGGTGCCGTCGTACAGCGGATAAAGAGAGTAGAAGCGCCCGCCCGCGGACGGCATGTTGGCGTCCGTGGTCACGCCGAGCGTGGTCGCCTCCGTTTGCCCCACCGCGGCCGGCGCGGTTCCGGATGCGCCCGTGGCCGTCGTCGGCGAGCTCGGCTGGTTGATTTCCACGAAGTTGGACGCGTCGATCAGCTCTATATCGCCGCCGAGCTGGGTTCCCAGCACGGGCCGGACGATCGAGAGCAGCTTCCCGTCGGCGCGCTGCCGCGCACCTAGGAACTGAATCACGTTATTGTTGGTACCCGCGATGTTGGCGCCGGTGGCGTGGCTGTTCGCACCATAGTAAAGCTGCAGGCCCGTGCCGTCCGGGTTGGTCACGTACAGGCTGATCTGGTCCTGGCCGTTGGTCACCTCCCAGCGCGAGAACACGATCTGCCCGTTCGCGAGCACCGAGGGCGCGAAGTCGTGATTGGTGTTGAACGATATCTGATGCATGTTCGAGCCGTCGCCGTTCATGACATGCAATAGAAATATCGCCTGCTGCTGATTGGTGGTCACGGCCTGGTACTGGGGACGGCCCTCGTCGAGCAGGATGGCCTGGGTCGCGAGCTGGCGCGTGGAGGCGAACACGATCCGCCCGTCCGGCAGATAGTGGGCGCCCACGTCGTGGCCGCTGGTGATGCTGTCGTTGGTGAGCTGGGTCACCGTCTTGGCCTTCGCATCGTACTGGTAGATCTTCCAGTTCGGCTGCTTGGGGTCGGTGTTCTTGAGCGTGGGATCAAGCGGCAGGCGCAACGAGAACACGATCTTCGTGCCGTCCGGCGACACGTCGAGATCGCGCACGGCGCCCTTCCCGCCGGTGATCGGGAAGGTGACGTTCACCTCCGGGCTCGAGGCGCTTGCAGTCTCGCGCACGTAGAGGTCGCTCCCGGTGATGGAGGTGATGAGGTCCTCGACGTTGATGTCGGTCGGAGTCGCCGCCTTGTTCTGCTTGTCGGTGTTCACCGCGAGTACCGGCTGCTTGATATAGCCCATCGGGTAGTTGGTGATGCCGGGCGTCAATGATTGACCGCCCGCAACGCCGGGAGCGTTCCCGGTCGGCGCGCTGCTGCAGGCGAACAGCAACGCGGCGGGCAATGCGAGGGACGCAGCCCGGATGATTCGGCGAAGCTCCGAGAGACCGTGACGTGAGTCACGAAGGCGAAATTTGTTCATGTCGAATACCTACCCTTGCTCCCGAGACCCGGATGCAGGTGAGTTTCGAGTCATTGAACTTAATGATCTCATAACTGCATCTTCGATCGGGTGTGCATGTGCAATCTGTTAACGCACTCACAGAAGAACTTCGCCACATCCGTTTTCCTTGAACAATTCGGAGCGAAGTCTCGCAAATCGCGGCTCAGGATAAGGGTGCGTAGTTGGCGGTCGGTACTGTCGCGAAACACCGACGTTGTTCGGATGAGACATTATTTGCGGACTTGCTTGATGCTTATATTGGCGCCGGTCCAAATCACAACTCGCGCAAGTGGATGTGAACATGAAGTACGGGATGGAAAATTCAATGAGCGATATCAACCGCTGCACGGCGATGCCGCGCCTCGTCAAGCTCGCACTCGCCGCGACTGCATGCGCCGGCGCGCTGGCATTGTTCGGTGCCAACGCGGACGCACAGGTCGTCAACGCCAGTCAGGCGGCGCGCATCTACAACCGCATCGCGGGCATACCGCCCACCGCGGCCGAGCTGGCGCAAATGGTGGGACAGTCGCCGGTGGCTGCCGCGCTCATCGCGACCAACGATCCCAAGTTCCTCAACGACACCATCCGCAACATGGCGGCGCCCTGGACCAACCGCGATCAGTCGGTGTTCGTGCCGTTGAACGACTACACCGCCACCGTGATCGGAATGGTTCAGCACGACATCCCGTTCAATACCATCCTCAGCGCCGACATTCTTTTCGTCGGCGACGGGACCTCCGGAGAGGGTGCCTATTCACCGGATAACAACAACATGTATCAGACGCTCGACGACAATAACGTCGATCTGAGCTTGCACTTGAAGCAAACCACTCAATCCTCGGTCACCGGCATCCCTTCGACCGCCACCGCCGGCGTGCTGACCACCCGCGGCGCCGCCAGCGCGTTCTTCGTGAACGGTACGAACCGCGCGATGTTCCGCTTCACCATGATCAATCACTTGTGCAACGACCTGCCCACGGTGATGGACACCACCCGGCCCCCCGACCGCATCCGCCAGGATGTGACGAGGAGCCCGGGCGGCGTCAGCACCTTGTTCTTGACCAACTGCATCGGCTGCCATAGCGGCATGGACCCGATGGCTCAGGCGTTCGCGTACTACAACTTCTCGTACCCGGCGAGCGAGATCGGTGCGACGGCGTGGCCCATCGGCCAGATCGTGTACACCGCCGGCCAGACGCAGCCGAAATACCACATCAACAACACCAATTTCCCCCAAGGGTTCAACACCCCGGATGACAGCTGGAACAACCGCTGGCGTACGGGGCCGAATCAGGTGCTCGGCTGGAGCCCATCGCTCCCTGGCTCCGGGAGCGGGGCCAAGTCTCTCGGCCAGGAGCTCGAGAGCACCGCGGCGTTCAACACCTGTCAGGTGACGAGAGTCTTCAAGACGGTCTGCTTCCGCGCGCCGGCTTCCGCCAATAACGGCGCCGCGAGTGGCTACGCCACGAGCGACGCGAACGAAATCAACACGCTGGTCCAGACATTCCAATCGAGCAACTACTCGTTGCGGCAGGTCTTCGCCGCCGCCGCCGCGTATTGCATGGGAAATTGATCATGAACGCCAAACAATTACTCGGGATGATGATTCTCGCGGCCTCGTTGGGCCTCGCCGCCTGCGGCGGCGGCGGCGCCGGCAACTCTGCGTTGCCCACGGTCGCTCCCACCAGCAGCGCCGACGCCTATACGGGACCCGCGCCGGCGACGGCGGACGTGCAGGCCTTCGAAGTCAACCTCTGGAACAACATCCGTACCCAGAACCGCTGCGGTCAGTGCCACAACGCGACGACGCCGGCGCAGATGCCGAACTTCGCGCGCAGCGACAATGTGAACCTCGCCTACGCGCAGGCCAATACGGTGGTCAACCTCGCGCAGCCCTCCACCTCCGAAATGGTGGTGAAGGTGAGCGGCGGGCACAACTGCTGGCTCGCCGATCCGAGCGCCTGCGGCCAGATCTTGACCACGTGGATCAGCAACTGGGCGAATGCCACGGGCGCCGCATCGGCGACGCAGGTCCAGCTGGTGGCTCCGCCGGTGCAATCGGCGGGACAGAGCTTGAACTTCTCATCCACCGGCGCGGCCCAGGCCGCGTATCAGACGACGATCTACAACAACATCACCAGCCAGTGGTGTTCCAAGTGTCATAGCTCGCAAGCGAGCCCGGCCAACGCGCAAACACCGTACTTCGCGGACCCGAACATCGTCACTGCGTACCAGGCAGCGATCCCTAAAATCGACTTCACGGGCTGCTTACCGTTCGTCGCCGGGAGCGGTCCGGGCGCTTGCGGCACGAATTCGCGCTTCTATCAGCGGCTCGCCACCGATCTGCACAATTGCTGGAGCACGTGTTCCGTGGATGCGGGGCTCATGCTTGCCCAGATTCAGGCCTACGCGAAGATGGCGACGCCGACCAGCCTCGATCCAAACCTGGTCGTCAGCAAGGCCCTCCACTTGACGGACGGCACGGTGGCCAGCGGCGCCAATCGTTACGACGCCGACACCATCGCCAAGTACATGTTCTCAGAGGGAGCGGGCTCGACGATGGCGTACGACACCAGCGGCATCGACCCTTCCGCGGACCTGACGCTGACCGGCCACTACCAGTTCGACGGCAGCTGGGGACTCATTTTCCTCGCCGGCGGCGGCAAGGCGCAGGCGACCGTACAAGCGAGCTCCAAGCTGAACACGCTCATCCAGGCGACCGGCGAGTTCTCGATCGAGGCCTGGGTTGCCCCCGCGGTCGTGGCCACGAACCTGTCCGACATCGTCAGCTATTCGGGCGGCGATACCCTGCGCAACGTGACTCTCGCGCAGACCAACCAGGACTATGACTTTTCGTTGCGCAGCTCCAATTCGAATTTGAACGGCTCGCCGCAGTTGCAGACCCCGGATGCCACCATGGCACTGCAAGCGTCCCTTCAGCACGTGGTGTTGACCTACGATCCGGTCAACGGCCGCCAGATTTTTGTAAACGGCGTCAACCAGAACATCCCGGATCCGCAGAAGGGCGGCACCATCTCGAACTGGGACAGCACTTTCGCGCTGGTTCTCGGCAGCGAGGTATCGGGCGACAACGCGTTCCAGGGCGAGATCAAGTTCCTCGCGGTCCATAGCCGCGCGCTCTCCGCCGCGCAGGTGCTGCAGAACTTCAATGCAGGCGTCGGACAGCGCTATTACCTGCTCTTCAACATCTCGAGCGTGCCCGGCGTGAACGTCAATCAGGCTTATATGATGTTCACGGTGAGCCAGTACGACAACTACAGCTACCTGTTCTACCAGCCCACGTTCATCTCCCTGGATTCGACCGCGAAGCCGACCAGCATCCCCGTGAGCGGCATGCGCATCGGCATCAACGGAACGATTCCGCTGGTGGGCCAGGCATACATTCCGCTCAACACCACGATCACGGCGGCTAATTACTCCGCGACATCGGGCGACATCCTGTCGGCCGTCGGCACGGTGATCGCGCTCGAGAACGGCCCGCTGACGGATCAGTTCTTCCTGCAGTTCGATACGCTCGGCACCGCGCACGACGTGATCGTCGAGGCGACACCGCAACCGGCGACGCTGGCGCTCGGGCCGCCCGCGGCGGACTTCGGCGTGCGCAGCTTCGCGCAGGTCAATTCGACCTTCTCGCAGCTCACCGGGGTGCTGACCTCGAACGCGTCGGTGGTGACGACGTATCAAAGCGTCCAAGAACAGCTGCCGGCGGTGAATACCATCGAGGCCTATTCGTCCGCGAATCAGGTCGGCGTCGCTCAGCTGGCGGTTCAGTACTGCAATCAGGTGATGCTGAGTTCGACCCTGCAGGCCAAAATCTTCCCGGGGGTCAATTTCAGCACCTTGAGCCTGCCCAGCGGTGCCGCCTCGATCACAGGTCCGCTGACCGCGCTCGCGGTGGGCACCGCCAATGTCGGGAGCGCCCAGGGCACGGCGGTGACAACTGAGCTGGGAAATCTCGTGAATACACTCTGTAGCGGAAGTCTTCCCTGCAACAATTCGGCGCGCGTCAGCGCAGTGACCGTCGGGGCCTGCGCCGCGGCGCTCGGCAACGCCAACGTGATGATCGATTGAGTACCGACCGAGTCAAGTCCAAGGAATCGTAGAGGTTTTCAACTATGCGCATTATTCGCAAGATCCCCAAGGGCCTCGGCCGCAATGAGCCGCTTCGTCACCCCGATCATCCGAGGCCGAGGACGCGCCGTGAGTTCCTCGCCCAGGGGTTCATGACAGGCGGCGCCTCGGTGCTGCTCCCCTCGGTGTTCAGCCTGATGGCGAATCCGCGGATTGCGCAGGCGCAGCCGCCGCTGGTTGGCGACATCCAGACCGCGGTCACCGCCTGCGGCATCACGGCGGGTGCCGGAATGATTCCCTTCATCTGCTTCGACCTGTCGGGCGGCGCCAATATCGCCGGCTCGAACGTTCTGGTCGGCGGTCCGAACGGCCAGCTCGACTTCCTGAGCGTCGCCGGTTACAGCAAGCTGGGGTTGCCGGGCTCCATGGTGCCCAACAGCAGCGCCGCGAGCTTCGTCGACGCGACCCTCGGGCTGCGCTACCATTCCGACAGCGCGCAGCTGCGCGGCATCAAGACCAAGTTCACCAACGCCGCCGCGGCCGCCAAGGTCACGGGAACGATCATTCCCGCGCTCTCGCAGAACGACACCAACACCAATCCGCACAATCCGATGTACGGCATCTGGCAGGCGGGCGCGCGCGGAGCGCTGCTCGATCTCATCGGCACCGACAGCTCGGTTTCGGGTGGGAACTCCATGTCGCCTCCCGGCATGATCAACGTGGCGGCGCAGCCGAGCACGATCGACAGCGGCGCCGATACTTCCGGGCTCGTCAGCACGGGTCAATTGAGCACATTGCTCCCCAATCCGCCGAACCCGGAGACGCAGACGACTGACGTGACCAACGTGCTCGAATCCATGAAGCGGATCAGCGATGCCAAGTACTCCGGCGTGTCGGCCTACGCGAGCTCGATTCCGAACGGAGCGGCGTTGCAGGCCGCCGCGGTCCAGGCCCAGACTTGCGCCTACACCAAGGCGGCCTATCTGCTGAACCGGTATCCGAGCCCCGGGGCGGTCGATCCGGACTTGGATCCGAATATCGTCGGCTCGAGCGGCATCTTCCAGACGGCGGAATATCAAGGGAGCAGCGATTTCCAGAAGACCGCCGCCGTCATGAAGCTCGTGGTCGACGGCGATGCCGCCGCCGGCACCATCGAGCTCGGGGGCTTCGATTACCACACGGGCGAGCGCGCGACCGGCGAGGCCCGCGATTTCTCCGCCGGCCAGTGTATCGGCGCCGTGCTTCAGTACGCGGCCATCCAGGGCAAACCCGTGATGATCTACATATTCAGCGACGGCTCGCTCGCGAGCGACGGCACCATCGACAGTTCCGTCGGCGGACGCGGCAAAGGCGTGTGGACCGCCGACAATCAGAACGTCGCGGCCACCTACTTCCTGGTTTACGACCCCAAGGCGAAGCCGACGCCCGCACAAACCAATCCCGAGATGAGCCTGCAGCTCGGGTACTTCAATCCGGACGGCTCGCAGAACACGACCTCGAGCCCGGCCGGCAACAACGTGCCGAATCTGGTGCAGATGGTCGTGCTCAATTACATGGCACTGCACGGCACGTCGGCTGTTTCCTTGTGGCCCAACCTTTGGCCGAACACGCCGACCAACAATACCCTCGGGTCCGGCGCGACGCGTTCTCGATCCGCTCATCATGTACAACCCGCTCGCGAGCCTGGTGAACGGCAAAGTACCCGGCTGACGCTCGGTCTGCGCACCTCCGTTCCGGCTTCGCGCCGGAACGGAGCTCCGGCGCTTCGGCGCGCGAACACTGTCTCAAGGCGGAGACAGCGGCGACGCGTTACGCGGCGCGAAGCTCCGACTCTCCCATGCGATCGCCATTGCGTATGGCGGAAAATTTCCACGAATGTGCGCCAAGTCATACTGATTACTCCGCAAAGCAAAGCCCCGCGCGTTGACACTCCGGCGTGCAGTGTGCGATTTTGCATAAGGTCTGATCAGGGCAAACTCGTTGCAAGACGAGGGCGCAAAGCTTCCGGTCCAGTCCCGGGAATTCGAGCCCAGGACATGAACCTGGACAGCGGGGTTACCAGCGTGATTGATTCGCGACCGTGTCGTGGCAGCGGCTTCCATATGACTCGCCCGCGAGCGGTGCGGTGAAGGCATGGCTGCATGCGTAGCATACTGATTCTTTGCGGCGCGATGCTCGCCGTCTCGTGGAACCTGCCGGCGTCCGCCGCGGAGCCGCAGTCCCTGGTCGGCAAGGAAGCGCCCGACTTCGTATTGAAGGCGAACGACGGCACCAATCTTCGACTGTCGGAGTTTCGCGGCCAGGTGGTGCTGGTGAATTTCTGGGCGCGCTGGGCGGGCGACACCCACCGCGAAATGCGGGCTCTCGACAAGATCAACACGACGTACGAGCGCGCCGGCCTGGTGGTGCTCGGCGTTTCCATCGACGAGGACTTGCGCCGCGCACAGGAGTTCGCCGACTCGATGAAGGTCTCCTACCCCGTCATGTTCGATACGGGTTCGGAGATCGGGCGGGATTATCAATTGGCGAAAATGCCCATGACGGTTCTGGTCGATCGCTCGGGGGTGGTGCGCTTCTCCCACGTCGGGTTCAAGCGCGGCGACGATCGCATGTACCTCGAACAAATACGCGAGCTGCTTCGCGAGTAACCGATAGGTCCGATATGAATCTCAAGTCTAGAGTTGGGTCGATCATCGCCTGCGCGTTGCTCCTGGCGGGGGGGGCATATGCCGCCGGATCGGCACTGGCCGCCTCCGCCGATACGGCGCCGTCCGCAGCCCCTGCATCCGCGGCAGCACCGGCCCAGCCGGCCGCCTCGGCCGGCGCAAGCGCCCCCGCCGATGCAGGCGCAGCCGGCGCGCCGGGCACCCCCGCCGACGGCTCGGCTTCGGACTTCAAGACCCTGGATCAAGAAGTGCAGGGTATGAAGAAGGACGTGATCGATCTCAACAAGGACCTGTTCGTTCTCGAGGAGGAACTGCTGTTCCCGGCAAATACCCAGGTTGCCGTTTACGTGTCGATGGACGTGGGCACCTTCTTCGCCCTGGACTCTGTCACCCTCAAGATCGACAACAAAGAGGTCAAGAATTACCTCTACACCGCGCGCGAGGCCGATGCCCTGCTGAAAGGCGGCGTGCAGCAGCTGTATCTCGGCAACCTCAAAGTCGGCAAGCACGAGCTCGTCGCGTTCTTCACGGGCAAGGGCCCCGTGGAGCGCGACTACCGGCGGGGCGCCACCGTCAATTTCGACAAGGGCGTGGGCGCCAAGTATCTCGAGCTCAAGATCACCGACAAGGTCGTCAAGCATCAACCAGAGTTCCTCATAAAAGACTGGGAGTGACGTGCGGGGTCTAAGAGTCAAGCTGCGCCCGATCGTCTTCGCGGGACTCCTCTCGGCGCTCGCGCTGCTGCCGGCTGCCGCGAAGAACGTCAAGCCCGATCCCGACGGGCTGCCGCCCCACGACGTCCGGGATCTGCATTACGGCGACGTGCTGTTCTACTTCTATCAGGACGACTACTTCGACTCGATCACCCGGCTCCTCGCCGCGCAGCAGCTCGAGCGGCTCCCTCATACCGAAGGCGAGGCCGAACTGTTGCTGGGCGGGCTGTATCTATCGCTGGGTGAACACGTCGAGGCCGGCAAGATTTTCGAGGCGCTGCTCGCGGGCAAGGTCTCCGAGGCCGTGCGCAACAAGGCGTGGTTCTATCTGGGCAAGGTGTGGTACCAGCGCGGTTACCTGCAGGAGTCCGAGCGCGCGTTGAGACAGGTCTCGGACAAGATTCAGCCGCGCATCAGCGCCGAGCGATACATGCTGCTCGCGCAGCTGATGCTCCGCCAGGGCCGCTATGACGACGCGATCGCGGCCCTCTCCGCGTGGCACGGAGCGCCCGACTGGACCGCGTACGCGCAATTCAACCTGGGCGTGGCTCTGGTTCGCAAGGGGCGGCTTCCCGAGGCGGTCGGCTATCTGGATCACGTGGGCAGGATGGAGACCCGCGACGAGGAGCTGCTGTCGCTCAAGGACAAGGCGAATCTCGCGCTGGGATTCGCCTATCTGCAGGCGCAGCGTCCCGCGGACGCGAGGCCGATCCTGGAGCGCGTGCGTCTGGAGGGGCCTTTCTCGAGCATGGCGCTGCTCGGCGACGGCTGGGCGGATTCCTCGCTCGGAGAGTTCAAGAAGGCGTTGGTACCCTGGACGGCGCTCAGAAAGCGCGATCTCCTCGACTCGGCCGTGCAAGAGGCATATCTCACGGTGCCGTATGCCTACAACCAGCTGGGCGCGCGCGGACAGGCGGCCGAATATTACAGCTCCGCCATCGACTCCTTCGACGCCGAACAAAGGCGCATCGACGAGTCCATCGGGGAGATCAGGAGCGGCGATCTGCTCGACCGGCTGCTGAACGACGACAAGAAGGACACGCTGACGTGGTATTGGCAGCTGAAAACGCTGCCCGACGCGCCGGAGTCACGGTACCTGTATCACCTGCTCGCCACCAACGAGTTCCAGGAAGGATTGAAGAATTACCGCGAGCTCAAGTTCATGAGCAAGAACCTCGACGACTGGCGCGAGGTGCTGGGTGCCTACGACAGCATGCTCGATACGCGGCAGCGCGCCTATAACGAAGAGGTTCCCAAAGCCGACGCGGTGATGGCGGCGACGGATCTCGACGCACTGACGCAGAAGCGGGTCGATTTCGAATCGAGGCTCAATGCCATCGAAAAGTCCAACGACGTGGCGGCGCTCGGCACGCCCGAGGAACAGCGCACCTGGGCCCGGCTCAAGCGCATCGAGGACTATCTCGCCATGCATCCCGACGATCCCGATCTTGCCGAGATGCGCGAGAAGCTGCGTCTCATGAAAGGGGTCATGTACTGGCGGCTTTCGGAGAGCTTCCGGGCGAGGCTATGGAACGAGCGCCGATCGGTGAAGGAGCTGGAGGCCTCGCTGATCGAGACGCAAAAGCGCGCGGTCCTGGTGAGACAGGCGCGCAGCGGCATGCCCGCGAATACCGGCGCCTTCGCGAACCGGGTCGGCGCGATGCGCGCGCGGATGGACGGGCTGCAGGGGCGGTTGACCGCGCTGACCGACAAGCAGAGCCGCTATCTCGAGGACATCGCGATCGAGGAGCTCGGGCGCCAGAAGCAGCGTATCGAGACCTATCAAGTTCAGGCGCGCTTCGAGCTGGCGGCCATCTACGACAAGACCGCGAACCCGAGCGAGAAGCCCGGCAACGAGAAGTCCGGCAACGGGAAACCCGGCACCGGGAACCCCGGCGGCACCGGGAACCCGCCGAGCGACCCGTCCAAGGCCCACCCATGAGCCTGCGATTCTCAGCCGCGATCCTCTTCGGTACGGTATGGTGCGCCGCGTTCGCGCCGGCTCATGCGGATTCCCAGAAAAAGCCGCAGACCATCAAGGATCTCGACAGCCAGCAGATCGACGTGAGTCCCGATCCGCCCAAGGGGGTGGACAACACCAAGACCATGCAGAGCTACAAGCGTTTTCTCGATCTGAACGCCGGAGACGCCGCCTTGCGCGAGGAGGCCATGCGCCGATTGGGCGATCTGAATCTCGAAAGCTCGGAATCGGAGCGAATCGAGCACGAACTGGCGACCAACGAGGGCCTCAGGGCGACGGAGGCGATTCATCTCTACTCGGCGTTGCTGAAGACCTACCCCAAATACGAGCGCAACGACTCGGTGCTGTACCAGCTGGCGCGCGCCTACGAGCTCAACGCGCAGCCCGACAAGGCCCTCGAGACGCTCGACAAGCTGGTCGCGAGCTATCCGAAGAGCCATTACATCGACGAGGCGCAGTTCCGCCGCGGCGAGATACTGTTCTCGAACAAGTCCTATGCAGCGGCCCAAAGCGCCTACGAAGCGGTCATCAAGTTCGGCTCCGTGTCGGGCTTCTACAACCAAAGTCTCTACAAGCACGGCTGGTCGCTTTTCAAGCAGGGCGAAAGCGAGCGGAGCCTCGAGTCTTTCTCCGGCGTCCTCGATTCGGTACTGGTATCGAAGAGCGATCCGAAAGCGCTGGTGGAGCTCGACAGCCTGAGTAAACCGAACCGGGAGCTGGTCGAGGACACCTTCCGCGTCATGTCCATCACGTTCTCGTATCTGGACGGATCGAAGTCCATCGATGAGTTCGTGAAGCACAGGAGGCCCCGGCCGTACTACTACCTGTTGTACGCGCGGCTCGGCGACCTGTACGTCGAGAAGGAACGCTACACGGATGCTGCGGACAGCTACCGCGCTTTCGTATCCCAGGACCGCAACAACGAGAAAGCCCCGCTTCTCGAGATGCAGGCCATCGAGGCTTACTCCAAGGGCGGATTCCCCGATCTCGTGCTGCAGGGGAAAAAGGAGTTCGTCGAGAATTACAGCTACGGGACGCCGTTCTGGCAGGGCAGGACTCCGAGGGGGGAGCCGAAAGTCGTCGCCGAGCTCAAGACCAATCTGAAGGACGTGGCCCAGTACTATCACGCGGAGGCGCAGCGCACCAAGAACGTGGCGGACTACCAGGAAGCGGCAAAGTGGTACCGCAGCTACCTGACCTCGTTCCCGGACGATCCCGAATCGGCAGTCACCAATTTCCTCCTCGCGAGCACCCTGTACGAGAGCAAGCAATATCTCGAGGCTGCGCAGCAGTACGAGAACACCGCCTATTCCTACGGAACGAACGACAAGGCCGCGGAAGCGGGCTACGCGGCGCTGGTGTCGTACGGCAAGGAGGAGGAGACCTCCTCGGGCGATACCAAGGCGAAGATTCACGCCAAGGAAGTCGACAGCTCCTTGAAGTTCGCGCAAGCCTTCCCGACGCACCCGGAGGTGCCTCAGGTATTGACGCGCGCGGCCTCCGATCTCTATGCCGCCAAGGATTACGCGCGCGCCACCGCCGCTGCGCAGAGCCTTCTGGCGCGTCAGCCTCCGGTCGACGCGGGCAAGCAGCGCATCGCCTATACGGTGATCGCCAATTCGAACTTCGAGCAGGGCCAATTCGACAAGGCCGAAGCGGGCTATGCGAGCGCTCAGGCTCTGATGGCGGCGAACGACCCTGAACGGCCGGCCATCGTCGAGCGGCTAGCCGCCTCGATCTACAAGCAGGGCGAGCAGAAGAACAAGGCGGGCGACAGCGCAGGCGCGGTGGACGATTTCCTCAGAGTCTCGAAACTGGCGCCAACCTCGAAGGTGCGCGCCAATGCGGATTTCGACGCGGGAGCGCTCCTCATCACGCAGAAGCAGTGGGACCGGGCCATCGTCGTGCTGGAGGACTTCCGCCGCAATTTCCCGCAAAGCCCGCTGCAGGAAGAGGTGACGCGCAAACTCGCCGTGGCTTATTCGGAATCGAACCATCCGGGGCAGGCCGCCGTCGAGTTCGAGATGATTGCTCAGTCGCCGGCCGAAACTCCCGAGGTTCAAAGAGAAGCGACGCTGCAGGCCGCCGAGCTGTACGACAAGTCCGGCAACACCGCGAAGTCGCGCGCCATGCTCGAGGCCTTCGTGAAGCATTTCCCGCAGCCCTTGAACCCCGCGATGGAGGCGCGCAACAAATTGAGCGTGATCGCTCAGAAGTCAGGCGACTACACGGGCCGCGACTATTGGCTCAAGGAGATCATCAATGCCGACCGGGCAGCGGGCGCGGCCCGAACCGATCGCAGCAAGGCGCTCGCGGCGAAAGCGACCTTGACCTTGGCGGGGCCGGCGCGCGATGAATTCATGCGGGTCAAGCTGGTCGCGCCCCTCAAGAAGTCCCTGGCGGAGAAGCGCAAGGCCATGGAGACCGCGCTCAAAGCCTATACCCAGGCGGCCGACTACCAAGTGGCGGAGGTGACCACGGCGGCTACTTTCGAGAGCGCCGAGCTTTATCGCCAACTGGGCAAGGATCTGATGAGCTCGGAGCGCCCGAAGGGGCTGTCGAAGGACGAGATGGAGCAATACGACGTGTTGCTCGAGGAGCAAGCCTTCCCGTTCGAGGAGAAGGCGATCCAACTGCATGAAGTCAATACCGCGCGCGCCAAAGACGGCACTTACGACGAGTGGGTGCAGAAGAGTTTCGCGGCACTGGCACAACTCAACCCGGGGCGCTATGCCAAGGTGGAAATCAGTGAGCAGCAAGTCGATTCGATTCGTTAGCGCGTCCGCGGCGCTGGCGTTGATCGCCGGCTGCCACAGCGCGCCGCCGCGGCCCGCGCCCGCTGCGCCCCCCGCGGCAGCTGCGCCCGCTGCGGCATCCGGACCCGCCGGCGCGAGCGCCCCTGCGGCCGCAGGGTCCGCCAAGGGTGGAACGTCCGGGACGCCAGGCTCGCCGGGCGCCGCGGGGGTGCCCACGGCACCCGGGGCGAAGCCCGCGGTGCCTGCCGCGCCGGTGCCCGAACGCGCAGCGCAGCAATATGCGCAGGCGTTGAATCTGATGAAGGCGGGCCGCAACACCGACGCTGAGCTGGAGCTCAAGCAGCTCGCGCTCGCCTACCCGGACTACGCGGGACCCGAGGTAAACCTGGGTCTTCTGTATTTGCGGGCATCGCGCTTCGGGGACGCGGAGGCAGCCTTCAACGCGGCGCTGAAGCGAAATCCGGACGACGCCGTCGCCAACGATGAGCTCGGCATCGTAGAGCGCAAGCTCGGAAAATTTCCGGAAGCCGAGGCGGCTTACCAGCGTACCATTGCGCTCGAGCCCGGCTATGCTCCCGCGTATTTCAACCTGGGCGTCCTGTACGACTTGTACCTCGGCGAGCCGAAAAAGGCGCTCGAGCAATTCGAGCATTACCTCACGCTGGCGGGCGACAACAAACAAGTCGCCGGCTGGGTGATAGAACTACGCAAGCGCGTCGGCGCCCCGGCGCCTGCTGCGAAGAAGGAGCCCGCATGAACATGGCGTCCCGGAGGATGATCCGCTTCACGGCATTGGCTTGTATAGGCATCGCCGGATTTGCCGGACCGCGCTGGTCCGAGGGACAGACGCAGCCCCCGGCCCCCGCCGGGGCGCCTGACACATCAGCGTCACATTCGAGTGCACAATCCGAGGCAGGCGAGCCGCGGGCCGCGACATCGCCCGATGCTCCCTCCGCCGGCAGCCCGGAGGCCGTCGCGGCCGATTCCCAGGAGGAGACCGCCCGAACGGGACGCCGTGCACAGTCGGCAAAGGGCGCCGGCAAGGCCGAGGGCGCCGGCAAGGCCGAGGGCGCCGGCAAGGCCGAGGGCGCCGGCAAGGCCGAGCCGGCCCGCAAGGCGGACGGTGCGGGCAGGCTCGAGGGAAGCGGGAAATCCGCCGCGGTCGACAGATTGGAGCTACAGACGGCTACCGTGACCGGAGACCGGGAACAGCCCAAGGTGATGTATATCGTTCCCTGGAAGAGGTCGGACATCGGCGATCTGTCGGGGAAGCCCATGAACAGCCTCCTGGATGAGGCCCTGGCGCCGGTCGACCGGGACGAATTCAAGCGTGAAGTGATGTATTACCAGGCCGTCCGGGCGGACGCGTCACAAAATGGTGCGGCGGCAAAGGGCCCGGCGGGCCCCCAGACCCCCCCACGGTGATGAGGGTGAGAAGTAAGTCATAGCCGATTTTACGGAATCTGGTTGAATCTCTTAAGGTTAGCGGGTCGGATTTTTAGGAGCGCAGAATGAATTTCATGAGTTCGGTCGTCAACTTCTTCAAGGACGGCGGGTTGTTTCTGTACCCGTTGGCCTTGATATTCGTGGTGGGCGTGTCGATCGCCATCGAGCGATTCGTCTACCTAACCCGCGAAACCATCCGCAATCGAACGCTGTGGGACAATCTCGTTCCCGCGTTGAGCGCCGGTAATTTCAAACAAGTGGTGTCGCTCACGCAGAACTCGAAGGCGTCGATTGCCACGATTCTGAATTACGGAGTGGCCCGGGTGGCGAGCGCGCGCCGCCGGGACGACATCGAGAAGGCGATGGACGAGAGCCTGCTCGAGGTCATTCCGCGCATCGAGAAGCGCACCCACTTCCTCGCGTCTCTCGCCAACGTCGGCCTGTTGATCGGCTTGCTCGGCACCATCACCGGCCTGATCGGCGCGTTCAGCGCCGTGGCGACGGCGAATCCGGCGGAAAAAGCCAGCTTGCTGGCGGCCGCGATCTCGGTTGCGATGAACAACACCGCCTCGGGTCTGGGCGTCGCCATCACCCTGCTGCTCTCGCACATGTTCCTCGAGTCGAAGACCACCAACCTGATCGACAGCCTGGAAATCGCGTCGGTGAAATTCCTGAATTCGATTACCGAGCGCCAGCACGACGGCGTTCCCCAGACTCCGGCCGCGCCGGCGGCGCAGACCCGCGCGCCCGCCGCCGCCAGAGGCAGCATCTGAACATCGACATCGTGATCGGACGAACGGTACTGAGCCCATGAAATCCAAATCCGCCAGCATGGTCCGGCGCAATCACGCCCGCTATCACCGCGGCCGCGATGATTTGAACATCGTGCCGATGATCGACATGATGGTGATCCTGGTGTTCTTCTTGATATTCACGGCGGTCTTTTCCAAGACCAACATCCTGCAGCTGAACCTCCCGGCGAACGCGAGCGCTCCGGCGGATTTGCCGAAGGGATTGAAGCTCGAGGTGATCATCCGCCCGAACGATCTGCTGGTGAACGACCGCAATTCCGGGCCGCTCAAGCTCTTGGAGAACACGGCGACCGGCTACGATCTCGAGGGGCTCTCGGAATTCATGCGCAAGGTGAAGTCGCAATTTCCGCAGATGACCGACGCCACCATCTTGCCGAGCCCGAACGTCTCCTACGATACCCTGGTCCAGGTCATGGACACGGTGCGGGTCTACCAGATTCCCGAGCCGCCGTTCTCCAAGGCTGAGTTGTTCCCGGACATCTCCCTCGCGGACGCGCCGACATGACGCCCTACCGAATTCGAAGGCACCGGCAGCGGCGGCACGGCGCAAGCCATTTCGCGCTGGTCCCGTTCATCGACATGATGACCATTCTGGTCGTGTTCCTGCTCGCCCATACCGCGGACGTGGACATCCTGCCGAACACCAAGAACATTCAGATTCCGCAATCGCTTTCCGACCGCAAACCCAGCGCCGCCGTGGTGGTGATGGTGACCAAAGACTCGGTATTCGTGGACGGCCAGCTCGTGGGATCCGTGGCCGAACGTCATCGCGAGCCCGGCGCCGGTTTTCGCTCCCTTGAGGACCGCATTGCTGGCACAGAACGATAAGATTCTGAGAGGCGAACGGCAGGCGGACATCTCCAAGCGCGAAGTCACCATCATGGGCGACAAGAGCCTGCCCTACAGCGTTCTGAAACGAATCATGCTCACCTGCAGCGACGCCGAGTACGGCAAGGTGTCGTTCGCGGTGGTCGAGCGTGAAAAGGCCGCAAGCTGATGGCCGCCGCGGCAAATCCCGCTCAGCGCACCGCGGCGTCGGGGCTCGTTCCGTATTTTCGACGCTATGACCTGCCTTGGTCTCCCTCCGAGGAGATGGAGCGGCGCTTCCGCGTCATTCTGCGCAATCTCGTCATCGCGTTTGCGATCATCGCGGTGATCATTCCGTTCCTGCCGAGGCGCGAGCGCGTGGTGAATACCGAGTCGCTGCCGGAACGCGTGGTGCAGCTGGTGCTGGAGCCGCCGCCTCCTCCGCCTCCGCCGCCTCCCCCGAAACCGGAGAAGCCGCTCGAGAAGGCACCGGTCACTCCCAAGCCGGTGACGCCGCCGGTGGATGCTCGCGTCAAGGCCTCGAAGAGCGGACTTCTCGCCAGCATGGACGATCTGGCCGCGCTACGAGACATCAATCTGGACAAACTGGCCAAGAACCAACCGAAGACCACCGATCCCGGCGACGTGACCGAGGTTACCCGTTCTCTCATCACCTCCAAGGCGGGCGGCACCAGCGGCGGCATCAGCGCGCCCACCAGCTCGGGATTGGCCGCCGGCGGGGGATCCTTGAACGGCATCCGTACCGCGCAAGTCAAGGATCCCACGCTCGCCACCGGCAGCCAGGGCAGCACGCGCGCGGGCGGCAGCGGCAAGGCCTCGCGCGGCGCCGACGAGATCGCGCTCGTATTCACCCGTAACAAGGGTGCGATCGATGCGATGTATGCGCGGGCGCTCCGCGATAACCCCGCGCTGCAAGGCAAGGTGGTGATCGAGTTGACCATCGCTCCATCCGGGGACATCACGGCGGCCCGGGTGATATCGAGCGATCTGAACGACCCCGAGTTCGAATCGAAGCTCCTGGCCCGCATCCGGTTGTTCAAATTCGAAGCCAAGGATGTGGCGACCCTGACCGCGACCAAACCCATCGACTTCTTCCCGGCCGGATGAACATTCAATCTGAAATCGAGTTCTTCAGCGATCTGGGCCTGATCGACAAGGCCCGGTTCATCGTTCGTTTGATCGGCGAGGTGGCGGAAGAAGCCAAGGTCGGGGCGGGCGACGGACAGGATCTCGCCCGTCTCAAGTTCTCCAATGAAATCATGCAACGGCTGTCGCGTTTCAGTTTCCAGCTGCTGAGCGAGGATACCGCCCGGCCGGCGGACGATGTGGTGATCCGGATGCTGCTGGGCCACCGTGCCGACAAGAACGCCGAGCGCATCATGCAGAACGCCTACCGGCGGGTGCTGACCAGCTTCGAAAGCTTCGATACCACGGTCCTCCTCAATTCCCATTAGAATTGGGGCCTCTCGGTGGGCATGTCGCCCCGCCGATCGACGGACCTCCTGATGATGTATCGCGAAGGTATTCAATTCCCGCCCAAAGATGCCGGACTCCGTGAGGACGTGCATGCGCTCGGCGATCTCATCGGCGAGATCCTGCGCGATCAGGGAGGCGAGGCATTCTTCGATCTCGTGGAAGGGGATCGGCGCGCTGCCATCGCGCGGCGCGAAGCGGCTCCCGCCGGCCAAGAGCTCGAGAGACGAACTGCCGGGCGCGAGCCCGCGCTGGCCACCGATCTGACCCGGGCGTTCTCCACCTGGTTTCAGGCGGTCAATACCGCCGAGAAAGTGCACCGCGTGCGCCGCCGGCGCCAATACCTGAGCGACGCCAGCCTCAAGCAGCCCGGGGGCATCGCCGAATGCATCGCGCGCCTGCAGCGCGACGGCTACACGCTGCAGCAGACGCTGGCGCTCATCGGCTCGATGAGCATCGAGCCCGTCTTCGCCGCCCACCCCACGGAGTCGACGCGGCGCACCGTATTGCGCAAGCAGCAGCACATCGCCCAGGGGCTCCTCGATCGTCTCAACCCGGCGTTGATGCGCGTCGAGCTCGATACGCTGTGGTCGCGCGTCCGGCTGGAGATCGCCAGCATCTGGCAGACCGAGGAGCATCCGCGCGAGGGCCTCACCGTGGCGGACGAGCGCGAGCACGTGCTCTTCTACCTGATCGAGATTCTCTACCGCGTGGTGCCGCTCTTCTACGAGGAGATCGAGGGGGCCCTCGCTCGCGCTTACGGCGTGGCCGTCGAATCGCTGAACGTGCGGAGCATTCTCAGGTTCGGCTCCTGGGTGGGCGGAGACATGGACGGCAACGCCGACGTGCACGCGAAGACGATCCGCGAGACGCTGCACCGGCATCAACAGCTGATCGTGTCCACGTACTTCAACGAGTGCGGGCAGCTGGCGGAAGCGCTGAGCCAGAGCGCGCGCCGGGTGGTGATCTCGGCCGCGCTCGCGGAGCGCATCGAGGCCTATACCTCGCTCCTGCCCGGATCGCAGGCGCTCGCGCCCGCGCGCCACGACCGGATGCCGTATCGGATCTTCTTCGGTCAGATCGGCGAGCGCCTCAAGGCGACCTACGAGGGGCGCCCGAATGCCTACCAGAACAGCGACGAGCTTCTCACCGATGTGAAACTCGCGGCGGACAGCCTGACCGCCAACCGGGGGCGGCACGCGGGATACTTCCTGGTGCGGCGTTTCATCCGGCGCGTGCGCACCTTCGGGTTCCATATCGCTACCATGGACGTGACTCAGTCGGCGCACGTCCACCACGAGGTGATCGCCCAGGGCCTCGGGATGCCCGAATGGACGACGCTGCCCCGCGCGGAGCGCCTGGTGCGCCTGCGGGAGCTCCTGGCCCGCGATCTCTCGCCGACGACGCCGCTCGATGCGGCCGGCCGGCGCCTCCTGTGGGTGTTCGACACCATTGCGCATGCCCGGCACAAGTTCGGCGAACGCGCCATCGGCAGCTACATCGTCGCGGGCGCCGAGGGAGCCGACGACTTGCTCGCCGTGCTGTTGCTTGCCCGCTGGGCCGACACCACCGACAAGCGCACGGGAGAGTGCCGGCTCGATGTCGCGCCGCTCCTGGAATCGATCGAGGCGCTGGAGAGCGCCGGCGAGCTGCTGCGCGGGCTGCACAGGGAGCCGGCGTATCGCCGGCATCTCGCGGTGCGCGGCAATCGGCAGACCGTCGTGATCGGGTATTCCGACACCAACAAGCAGGCGGGCTTTGCGGCGTCCCGGTGGGCGCTGCAGGTCGCGCAGCATCGGCTGCTGGAGGCCGCCCGCGATACGGCGCTCGCGCTGACCATCTTTTACGCTCGCGGCGGTACCCCGGCGCGAGGCGGCGGACGGACCGAGAGTTTGGTCGAGGCGGCGCCGATCGGCGCCATCCGCGGCGTGCTGCGCCTGACCGAGCAGGGCGAGGTGGTGAACCAGAGCTACGGCCTTCGGCCCATCGCGATGCGCACACTCGAGCGGACATTCGCCGCGGTGGCGCTCGCGACGGCGCACGCGGCCTCGCGCACCGCGCCGGCGCCCGAGTTCCTGGCGGCGATGCGCACCGTCTCCTCGAAGAGTTTCGATGCTTATCGCGGGCTGATATTCGACGGTGCGCGATTCGCCGAATATTTCCGGGCCGTCACACCCCTGGATGTAATCGAGCGCATGCACATCGGCTCGCGGCCCGCCGTACGCGCGCGCGGCGAGGGTATCGCGGCGCTGCGCCCCATACCCTGGGTGTTCGCCTGGACGCAGAGCCGGCACATGCTCCCTGGGTGGTTCGGGTTCGGCAGCGGCCTCGAGGCGGCGATGGCGGCGCATGGCGAGAGCGTCGTGCGTGAGATGCTGACGCAGTGGCCTTTTTTTTCGCATCTCCTCGATGACGTGGAATCCATGTTGGCGCGAACCGACCTGGATATTGCCGCGCACTACGACGCGCTGGCGGAGGAGGGCCTCACCGCGTACGCCGATCCCATCCGCCGGGAATACGTGCTGACGGTGAAACACGTCTTGGCGCTCCGGGGCGCGGGGCGGCTGCTCGAGAGCGATCCAACCTTGCAGCGTACGATCACGCTGCGCAATCCCTACATCGATCCCATGCATCTGATGCAGGTGGATCTGTTGAAGCGCTGGCGGGCGACCGATCGCAGGGATCCGGCGATGTTCGGCGCGCTGCGCGCGACCATCAGCGGCATTGCGTCGGGCCTGCAGGCGACCGGCTGACGGGCCGAGGAGCCTTCCGAATTTGGGCTAGCACTCCGGTACGTTGACGGCGAGGCCTCCCTGCGAGGTTTCCTTGTAGATGGTCGACATGTCGAGGCCGGTTTGGCGCATGGTGGCGATCACCTGGTCGAGCGTGACCTTGTGCGAACCGTCACCGCGCAGCGCGAGACGCGCGGCATTGATCGCCTTGACCGATCCCATGGCGTTGCGTTCGATGCACGGGATCTGCACCAATCCCGCGACCGGATCGCAGGTCAGGCCGAGATTGTGCTCCATGCCGATCTCGGCCGCGTTCTCGACCTGCTCATTGGTGCCGTTCATTGCCGAGACCAGCCCCGCGGCCGCCATCGAGCAGGCGACACCGACCTCGCCCTGGCATCCCATCTCCGCCCCGGAGATGGAGGCGTTCTGCTTGTACAGCATGCCCATCGCGGCGGCGCTCAGCAGAAAGCGCATCACGCCGGCGTCGTCCGCGCCAGGCTCGAAGCGCCGGTAATAATGCAGCACCGCGGGAACGATTCCCGCCGCCCCGTTCGTGGGCGCGGTGACCACCTGGCCGCCTGCGGCGTTCTCCTCGTTCACCGCCAATGCGTAGACGTTGACCCAATCGAGGGCATGCATGGGACTCGACGGGTCGCCGCCCATCAATTGGCGATAGAGCTTGGGCGCGCGGCGCCGCACGCCGAGAACGCCGGGCAGGAGACCCTGAGCCTCGAATCCGCGTCGCACGCAATCCTGCATGACCTGCCAGATGCGCATGAGCCGCGCCCGAATGTCCGCCTCGCCGTACCAGGCGCGCTCCCGCGCCAGCAGAAGCTCGTGAATCTCGAGTCCCTCCTGCCTGCAAAGCTCCAGAAGCCGCGCCCCGGACTCGAACTCGTACGGCGGCGGTGCACGCTTTTCGCCGTCGAAGGTCGATGCTCCGGCTTGCACGATGAAGCCGCCGCCGATGCTGTAATACTCCTCGCGGGCGAGCACTTCCAACGCGGCGTCGTGGGCCGTGAAGCGCATGCCGTTGGAGTGTCCCGGCAGCACCTGATCGATGTGGAACAGGAGGTTCAAGGGCTCGTCGAAGGCGATCTCATGCCGTCCCAAGAGACGGATGCGGCCCGTCGAGCGGATGCGATGCAAGGTCGGCTCGACTGCGGCGGAATCGATCGTATCGGGACTCATGCCCGACAGGCCGAGGAGAATCGCCCGATCGGTGCAATGACCGCGGCCGGTGAGCGCGAGAGATCCGTAGAGCTGCGCCGAGACTTGAGCGGTGCGCTCGAGCAAGCCGCGGGCCGCGAGCAGCTCCACGAAGCTCCTGGCGGCATTCATCGGGCCCATGGTGTGGGAGCTCGAGGGGCCGATGCCGATCTTGAAAATATCGAAGACGCTGAGACTCATGGGAACCTTCCTTGAGGGAGACTCCGAATTCTACGCGGCTGCGGGGGAGGGCGCTGATGATAGAATTCGCGTCAAACCATCAACGCCAACGGGGAGAAGACCATGATTCGCCATACGATCGGCCGGTCGGCACTGCTGGCCGGCATCATCCTGGCCGCGGCCCGGGTGCCGGCGGCGCAGGCGCCGCCGCTTCCCGACTATCTGACGGCTGCCGTTGCCGATCCCGCCCGTCCAGCCGCCGATGTCGAGCGCGACGTGAACCGCAAACCCGCCGAGACGCTCGAGTTCGCCGGGCTCAAACCCGGACTGAAGGTCGCGGAGCTGTTGCCGGGCGGCGGATACTTCACGCGCATCATCAGCAAGACCGTGGGAAGCACGGGCCACGTCTATGCGCTCGTACCGGCGCCGCGTCCCGATGCGCCGGCCGATGCCCCGGATTTCGCGGCGCGGGTCAAGGCAATTGCCGCGGACCCCAACTATTCCAATGTCAGCGTGGTGGTCGAGCCGTTCGCCGAGTTGAAAACGCCCGAACCGGTGGATCTGGTGTGGACCTCCCAGAACTATCACGATCTGCACAATCTCCCGGGCCTGAATCTCACGGTGTTCAATCAAATGGTATTCGAGGCGCTCAAGCCGGGAGGCATCTACCTCATCCTGGATCATTCCTCGGTGCCGGGGGCTGGGATCGGGGTCACGGCGACATTGCACAGGATCGACCCGAAGGTGGTGAAACAGGAAGTGCTCGCCGCAGGCTTCGAATTCGTCGGCAGCAGCAATCTGTTGCACCGGCCATCGGATCCGCGTACGGCAAAGGTGTTCGATCCCTCGATCCGCGGCCGCACCGATCAATTCATCTTGAAATTCCGCAAACCCGTCAAACCTTGACGCGTTCCGGCTGTCAACTAGTCGACAGGATTTGCGTTGATGGAACAGGGATTCAGAGGTTGTAAGCTCATGACAATTCTTGACTTTTCTAGACGATCGACGGTGGCGATTCGGGCCGGCGCGATGCTCGCCTCGGCTTTGGTCCTGACCGCCTGCGTGACGCCGCCGCCGCGCGTCGTCGCGGTTCAGGCGCCGCCCCCGCCCCCGCCGCAGAAGGTATTCGTCTATCCCAACAACGGGCAGTCTGCCGAGCAGACCGACCGCGACCGGTACGAATGCCATACCTGGGCGGTTCAGCAGACCGGCGTCGACCCAAGCCGTCCGGACGCTCCGCCCGCGGAGCGGGTCGTCGTTCAGCCGGCGAATCCGCCCGGCAGCGGCGTGGCCGTCGGAGCGATCGGGGGAGCGATTCTGGGCTCGATTCTCGCCGGACCGCGCAACGCCGGTGCAGGCCTCGTGCTGGGTGCGGCCACAGGCGCCGTCGTCGGCTCCGCGGCCGATGCGAATGCGCAGGCCCAGGCTCGGCAGGCCCAGAACCAAATCAACCAGCAGACCGCGGAACAGATGGCTGCCTCGCGGGCGCGGGCGGACTCGTACCGCCGCGCGTTGACCGCCTGTTTGCAGGGCCGCGGCTACACTGTCAATTGAACGCCATGAATGCCAATCGAATGATGCGGGCGGCTCTGGTCATGATGGCGACCGCGGCTTGGGGCGCGCAGAGTGCCTCTGCACAAGAGCCGAAGGCTCGACCCGAGGGGGCTCCCCGGGCTCAGGCGGCGCATCCTGCGCCGGCGCGGCCGTCAACTTTCCAGCCGAGTGCGCCGGGACGCCCGATCGTGGACGGGCGCGGGCAAGTCATGGATGCGCGCTACAATCATGGCCGTTTCTACGCGCCGGTAGGCACCGCCGCACGCACCCTGCCTCCCGACTATCGTCCGTACTACCGCGGCGGGGCACCGTACTATTTCAGCGGGGGCGTATGGTACGCGCCGCGCGCCGGGGCATTCGTCGTGGTGACGCCGCCGGTGGGCCTGGTCATCTCGGCGCTACCGGGCTACTACTCCACTGTTTGGGTGGCGGGAGTCCCCTACTACTACGCCGACAATGTGTATTACACCTGGCAACCGGACCAAAACGGCTATGCCGTGGTGGCGCCGCCCGACGGTGCTCCGCCCCCGGACGGCGGCGATCCCGGCCAGATGCAGCCGGACGCCGCTCCACCGCCTGCGGCGCCGAGTGATCTGATCGTGTACCCCGCGAACGGGCAATCGAAGGATCAACAGGCTGCCGATCAATACGAATGCTACAACTGGGCGAAGGGTCAGACCGGCTTCGATCCGACCCAACCCGGCGGCGGCTTATCGCCGGCCGACGCGGATCGCGCCCATGGCAACTACAATCGCGCCATGGCCGCGTGTCTCACCGGACGCGGATACCAGGTCAATTGATCTTCGCCCGTCGGCCGGACCCCGTGGGTGAATTCCTACGCAAGTCCGCGTTGTCGGCCGCTGCGTATCCGAGCCGTACGCCGCGATAATCCGAGGCAAGCGAGTTTTGAGTGATGCAGTTTTGAGTGATGCAAGGTTCATGTGGTGCAGGTCTAAGTGGCACAAGATCCAAGTGATGGAGGTCTCATGTTGGCGAGCCTGAACAATGCGGCAGCAAAAAAGGATTTGCACGTCGGAGGATTGGGGTCGACCTCCTCTCCCACTCTCGCATCCGTGATCGATCCGCTGATGGATGCCTCCGAGAATTGGGTGCAAAAGGCGCGCGACTTCGTGAGCAGCGCCGATGACTATGTGCGCGACAATCCCTGGCAAGCTCTCGGAGTGATGGCGATGCTCGGCGTGACGCTCGGCTACCTCTTGTCGCGCCGCGGCTCTCAGCGCCACCTGAGCGAGACCTGGACAGACGATTAGGAGCGAGCCATGCCGGTTGCCCTCGAGAGTACGAGCAGGTTCCTGAACACCCGGGAATGGCGCACGTTCCTCGCCGCGGCTCAGTCTGCCGCCTCCTGCCCAAACGTCGTCAAGGCCGTCCAGGCCGGCCGGGCGTGGCTCAGCGACAGCGCGGCCAAAACCTCCTCCTGGCTGCTCGTCGACGGCAGTTTAGTGGCCGGTGCCCGTAAGACGCTGGGGATTTGAGTACACGTTGCACTTGGCATCGCGCAGGAACCCTACCAGCGTAAGTCCCGAGGCGACGGCGAGGTTTACCGCGAGGCTCGAAGGTGCGCCGATGGCCGCCAGCACGGCGACGCCCGCGCGCAGCGCCTTCTGCACGAGCTCATAGCTCGCCCGTCCGCTCAACAGCGCGGCGTGGCTCGAGAGAGGCAGGCGCCCGGCCATCAAGTTCTCACCCACGAGCTTATCGAAGGCGTTGTGCCGGCCCACGTCCTCGGCCACCGTCAGCAAGTTTCCCTGCAGATCGAACAAGGCGGACGCATGAATGCCGCCCGTGTCGCCGAATCTTGCCTGCTCCCGGCGCATCCGCTGCGGCAATTCGAACAGCACCGACAAATCGATGCCTTCCTTCACCGTGATGCGCGTGGCGGCGGCTCTCGCGATGGCGGCATCGAGACCGGTGGTGCCGCAGACCCCGCAGCTCGAACCCGCCGAGTAGCGCCGCGACGCCGCCTGCAGCTCGAGCGGCACGCTCGGACGCAGCCGCACGTTCACCACGTTGGGCTTGCGGGTGCTCGATTCGATCGCCTCGATGTCCGAGGCATCATTGATCACACCCTCGCCATAGAGCAGCCCCGCGGCGAGCGATTCGTCGTCGCCCGGCGTCCTCATCGTGGTTCCGAAGGAGACCGGCTCCATGCCCATCGCCGGGTGATGCAGCTGAAACTCCAGCGGTGCCTCGACGGCCACCCGATCGTCTTCCTCTGCCCGGTGCTGGAGGCTGGTTCGAACCACCCGCACCGTCATGGTCCCGGCGGTGATGCCGGCCTGGGCAGAGAGGGCACGATCCAACGTGGATGGTGCTGAAGGATTCACGGTGCTCATGGGCCAAGTTTTGCTCAAAATGACGGCCAATGATACCGTTCGCGGGTTCAGCAGCGCATTTTGGAGGGACGCAGATGTCGAAATCTTCAGAGCTCAAGGCCCGCAAGGCGGCGGCCGTGGCGAACGGCGTCTCGAGCAAGGGGATCTACGCGGTCAAAGCCGAAAATTCTGAGATATGGGACGTCGACGGCCGGCATTTCATCGATTTTGCCGCCGGAATCGCGGTACTGAATACCGGGCACCGCCATCCCAAGATCATGGCTGCCGTTGCGCAGCAGGCCGAGGCCTTCGCGCACACCTGTTTCCACGTCGTGTCCTACGAGTCGTATGTGCGGCTGGCGGAGCGCCTGAATTCGCTCGCCCCAGGCGATTTCCCGAAGAAGTCCATTTTCCTGTCGTCGGGTGCCGAGGCGCTCGAGAATGCGGTGAAGATCGCCCGCTACCACACCAATCGCTCAGCGGTGATCGCCTTTTCCGGCGGCTTCCACGGCCGCACGCTCATGACCATGGCGCTCACGGGCAAGGTGATGCCCTACAAGAAGGGCTTCGGGCCTTTCCCTGCCGAGATCTATCATGCCGAGTTTCCTCTGCCGTACCGCGGTGTGACCACCGAACAGGCTCTCGCCGACCTGGATCGCCTTTTCCACGGCGACGTGGACCCCAAGTCCGTCGCGGCCATCGTGATCGAGCCGGTCCAGGGCGAGGGCGGGTTCAACGTGGCGCCCTATGATTTCCTGCGCGCACTGCGAAAGATCTGCGACGAGCACGGGATCGTGCTGATCGCGGACGAGGTGCAAGGCGGCATCGCGCGTACCGGCAAGATGTTCTCGATCGAGCATTCGGGCGTGACGCCGGATCTCATCGCCGTCGCCAAGGGTCTGGGCGGAGGCCTTCCGCTGTCGGGCGTGACGGGCCGCGCGGCGATCATGGACAGCGCGCATGTCGGCGGACTCGGCGGCACCTACGGCGGCAATCCGCTGAGCATCGCCGCGGCTCACGCGGTGCTCGATGTGATCGAATCCGAGGGGCTGTGCGCCCGCGCCACGCGGGTCGGTCAGAAGATGCGCTCCCATCTGGAGTCTCTGGCGAAGGAGATACCGGCCATCGGCGATGTGCGCGGGCTCGGTGCGATGGTGGCTTTCGAGATGGTCAAGGATCCGAAGAGCAAGGAGCCGGATGCGGCAGTGACCGCGGCGATATTGGCGGCGGCGGAGAAGCGCGGCCTGCTCCTCTTATCCTGCGGCACGGAGGCGAACGTGGTGCGGCTGCTCGCGCCGCTCACCATCCCCGATGCGGTGCTCGAGGAGGGCCTCGGCATTCTCAGCGCCTCGGTCAAGGAGGCGTGCGGCATGGAGTCGGCACGCGCCGTCGCCTGATGTGCGGAGCGGAAAAAGCCGCTTAAAAAACGCCGGCAGTGCTCACTGCCGGCGTTTTCGCATCGTCGCCGAGCGCAGAACCACCGCGCGTCAGCCCTCACTCACATCTTGAATGTTGCCGTGACTCCGAAGGTTCTCGGCCGGAATGTGAAGTCGTTCTCCTGCGGTGTCGGCGGCCCCGCGGGATTGAAGGCGTCCACCTGCGTCTGCGCGTAGTTGAGCACCGGGTGCTCGTTGAACAGGTTGTCGCAGAAGGCCGATATGTTCCAGTTGCCGAACTTCATGCCGGCACGCGTGGACACGAAGCTGGTGGCCGGCAGCGTGTAGGAGTATCCGTATTCATACTGGGCATTGTTCGCCGGATCCTGCACGGGGGCGAGCCAGGGATTGCGGCTGGTGTACTCCCAGTCGAGGCGCACGAAGGCATCATGCTGGAAGGCCTGGAAGCTGTACTGCGGACCCGCGGCGATGGACCACGGGGGACTGGTGCCGGGCGCATAGTTGATGGCCGCGTTGCCCGAAATCGCCTCGCCCCGAAGCGCGAGTCCGCCGAGCGAGTCCTTGGTGAAGCGGGCATCGGTGTAGCCGGCCGAGAACTCGAGCGAGAATCCCGCGCCCAAGTTGGCATCGATCTGCACGTCGAACCCCTTCGCGATGGCCGTGCCCAGGTTGTCGGTGAACTGCAGGCCGCAATTCCCCGGAATATACACGTTCTGCTGGATGTTGTTCCACTTGATCCAGTACACGCTGGTGGCGATCTTGAATACGTTCTCGACGTTGTTCTTCGATCCGATCTCGATGCTCTGGGTATTGTCCGGACCGTAGGTCGCCGGTGATTGACCGTTCGCGAAGCCGTCCGCGATGAGTCCGGGACCGCAGAACACCGGCGGTAGAGGAGGATTGAAGCCGCCGGGCCGGAAGCCCTTGGCATAGGTCGTGTAGAACAGATTGTTCTGATCCATCTGCCAGTCGAGACCCACGCGCGGAGTGAACGCCGTGTTCGATGCCTTGCCCGCCGCCGGCACGGGGCCGTAGTTCTCGTAGCCGTCCGAGAAGTGATTCAGCGAGAAGCCGAGCTTCGATTCCCGCGCTCCCAGAGTGAGGGACAGCGTGTCGGTGAGCCGAACGCTGGCCTCGCCGAACCCCGCGATCTGCCGGTCATAGCTCTTGTTGTAGTTGTAATAGATGTCGCAATTCGGAATCGGCTCGGACGAGGTGTAGCCCGCCTGCGGGCAGTTGTAGTAGGACCCGAAGATGCTGTCCGCGGTGACTCCGTAGAGCGCCTGGAACAGGCTGTTGATGTGCGGATCGTTGAGTTGCTCGACGGAGAGCTCCTCCGCCACCTGCCAGAAGATTCCGGCGGTCCATTTGACGCGCGCATCGGGATCGCTCGACTGCAGCCGAAACTCCTGCGTCCAGGAGCGCTGATCGTTCGTCATGGTGTTCGGCGTCGCGTAATTCGCGAATCCGGGCGGCATGTGAATGCCTGAGCCGTTGAGCAGCGGATACCAGGAGCAGGGTTCGGTGGCGGTGGTGGAGGCCGGGCCGCAACCGAGCGCAGTCGTGTAGCTGGGGCCCAGGGCATATGGCCAGCCGATCCCCTGATAGAACGCGAGGTCGTAGCCCGTGCCCTGGTAGGAATCGGTCTCGTTGCGATGGTAATACGAGGTATTCGAGATGAAGGTCAGGTGCGAGAAGTCGACCTGCAGCTTGATCGCCGGCAGGTAGTACTCGTCCGGATTCGGGATGAGCTCGGGGGTCGCGTTGTTGAAGCGGCCCGCGGCCGGATCGGAGTAGGCCGGCCAGTACGTCGAGAGGTCGTGCTGCTGCTTGTTCTGGAACATGACGCTCGGGGTCAGCTTCACGTTCTCGCTCGGCTCCCAGAGCAGCGCGAAGCGCGCGGCGGTGGTGTTGGCGTAGTTCGCATTGGCCTCGGTGATGTTGCCGGCGTTGTCGACCCGGTTGATCCAGCCGCCGTCGTAGCGGTACCAGATGCTCGCCCGATAGCCGAGCGTACCGTCGATGATGGGGCCGCCGTGGGCGATGCCCACCTCGCCGTTCGGCTGGCCGAACTCGGTATACGAGGCTTCGCTGCGCACGTAGGTCGATTCCTCGGACACGCTCGGCTGCGTCATGATGTAGCGGATCGTGCCGCCCTCGGAGCCCGAGCCGAACAGCGTTCCCTGCGGCCCGCGCAGCACCTCCACGCGGTCCAGATCGAAGGTCTTCGGCAGCGTCTCGTCGGGATTGAACCCGAGCTCGCGCATCTGGATCGGCGTGTCGTCGATGTAAATGCCGGTCGTACCGGCGCCCGCCGACGAGGAGATGCCGCGGATGGAGATCTGATTGGTGCCGGAGGTGTCGATCGAGACGCCGGGCGTGAAGCGTACGAGCTCCGTGATGTCGCGGATGCCCTTTTGATCGAGCATATCCTGGCTCATGGCGGTGATGGAGATGGGCACCTTGCTGATGCTTTCCTCGCGCCGGGTCGCCGTGACCACGATTTCCTCGAGCGCCCCGGAGTTGGCCGCGGCGCCGGCGGAGTTGCCGGTATCCGAGCCGTTGGCCTCGCTGGCGACCGCCCCGCCGGCGGCGAGGGTGGCGGTGGCCAAGGAGATGGATAAAAACAACAATCGGCGGTCGAACAATGCGGGAAGCGGCTTCGAGTGAATGGCTGGCATCACGTCCCCAGGGCTTGTTATATGGTCAGATAATTCCGGCGCGCTCGACAGTAGCATCGGTGTAAAAAGGGCGCAACCTGGAAAGCTGCTGTTGTATGGTCATGTAATGAATGCGCCCGGCAAGCGCGCGGAGGCGCGCCCCGGGCCGGCGGCGCAGGCGCGAGGCAGGTGCGGCGCCATCTGTTGCGCCGCACCTACGGTGGGCTACCTGCTCCGAAGGTCTCTGGCTCCGGCGGGTCTACTTGCCTCGGTATGTGAAGGTGAGCCCGAAGGTACGCGGACGGAAGGTGAAATCCCGCTCCAGGCGAGGTCCCCGGGACCCCGGAGTCGATCGACCACTCATAGTTCGTGACCGTGTGGCTGTCGAGGAGATTGTCGCAGAACGCCTCGATCATCCAATCGCCGAACTTGGATTGCAGTTGTTGCCGGGTTTTTTTTATTTGATTGTGCGGGCAGGGCTTTCTAATTTTGCCCTTTGCATCGATCCCTTTGCATCGATGGTGTCGACGGCGAAGTAACAGAATCGGTGGAAGTTCAAGTAAGGGTTCACGGCGTCGATGTAGAACCGATTGCTGAGGTCCCCCCCAGAAATTCGCGAATCTGCTCCAGGGTCGCGAGCTTCGTTTCGTTCATCGATGATCATCCTTCGATGATCGATCTAAAACCCCCCTCGCTCAGCCTCCTATGCCGTTGGAAACACGGCCCCTCCTTCACCCTCCTATGCCGTTGGAAGAGGCTCCGGCTTGACACGCGCCGCCGCCGCGCCTTACGGTAGCTGCAGCGCCACGTGCAGACCAGCCGTCAGGCGTCAAGGGATACAATGCAACGGCACCACGAAAGCCGCACACCAATTGCCGGCTGCACTTGTCTGCGAAGCCACGATTTGGCGCCAAGAGCGACACGCCGCGCATCACGAGTCGGACCGTGCCGCAGTGCTTAGCATCGCTTTTCCCAAGCCTCGCCATTTCCTTCGCCCGTTGCGGAGATCCATGATGCCGGCGCACACCCGCCCCTCCCCGAACGCTCGACCAGGCCGCCCCGTGTACGCCGCCGCGTACGCCGCGCTGTTCCTCTTGGCCCTTCGCATTCCCGCCGCGCTGGCAGCGGACGCCTCTGCGTCAACTGCCAGCGCGGACCAGGGCCCGATGCTGCAGGAAGTGACGGTCACGGCAACCCGCCGCGAGGAGAGCGCCAGCAAGGTGCCCATCAGCATCACCGCCATCAGCGCCGCCGACATGGAGACGAGGGGCATCAAGGACATCCAGGGCATCGCCCGCTTCACGCCCGGGGCTGACCATCGACACCTCGGGCACGAACAACATCTCCATCCGCGGCATCTCCTCCTCCGGCGGCTCGGGCACCACCGGCATCTACATCGACGACACGCCCATCCAGATGCGCGCCCTCGCCTTCAACCCGGACGAGGAGGTGCCCAAGATGTTCGACATCGATCGCGTGGAGGTGCTGCGCGGTCCGCAGGGCACGCTGTTCGGCGCCGGCTCGGAGGGCGGTACGGTGCGCTACATCACGGCGCAGCCCAGCCTCACCAAGACCTCCATCGATGCGCGCAGCGAATTCGATTACACCCAGGGCGGCGCGCCGAGCTACGAGGCCGGCGCCGCGGTGGGCGGCCCGCTGGTCGACGGCGCGCTCGGTGCGCGCGCTGACGCTGTGGTACCGCCGCGACGGCGGCTGGATCGACACCACCACGCCCACGACCATCGATCCCGCCATCACGGAGACGAACGCCAATTACAATGCCACCTACCTCGGGCGGCTGGCGTTCCTGTGGGCACTGAACGATACCTGGTCGGCGACGCCGAGCATCTACTTTCAGAAACTGGACCGGCACAACACGGACGCCTTCTGGGTGAACTCGTCGAACGGCGCGAACAACCAGTACTATCAACGGCGATCCCACGCTGCGCCAGATGCCGGACGAGTTCTATCTGCCGTCGCTGAAGATCGAGGGCGACTTCGGCGCCTTCCGCCTCATCTCCAACACCTCGTTCTATCACCGCGACGAGCAGACCGGCTACGACGGCACCGAGTACAACCTCGGCTTCTACTCGATCTTCCCGTACCAGGACTCGAAAGGGAATCCGCTACAGGCCGGCGGCTGGGAAACGTTGCAGCCGGGCGTGCCTTTCCCCTTCATCGACGGCACCGGCATCCACCTTCCTCCTGGCGCCGAGAACTACCGGTCGCCGGCCTCGATCGACAACGACCAGGAGAACATCGTCCAAGAGGTGCGCTTGGTCTCCAGCGATCCGAACGCCACGCTGGTATGGACCACGGGCCTGTTCTTCTCCGAAAACCGGCAGTTCTATCTGGAGCAGATCCACGATCCGCTGCTGGAGGAGTTCACGGAGGCGGCGTTCGGCGACACTTTCCCCAACGCCTTCTCCTATTCGCTCGACGGCGGCAATACCTACATTCCCCTGGGCTATGACCCCGCCTATCCCACGGACTCGTACTTCCTGAACACCCATGCGACCGACAAGCAGTACGCGTGGTACGGCGAGGCCACGTACTCCTTCACCGACACCCTGAAGGCCACCGTCGGCCTGCGCGAGTCGCACACGTTCGCCTCGATCCAGTCGGTCACCGGTGGCCCGCAGCTCTTCGCCCCCACGACCGCCGACTATCACAGCACCACCGAGAACGCCTTCACGCCCAAGGTCAACCTCACCTACCAGTTCACCCCGGCCGACATGGTCTATGCCACCTATTCCAAGGGCTTCCGGCCGGGCGGCGGCAACAATCCGCTGCCGGCGGCGGCCTGCCAGTTCCCGCCGGGCGTGACCACGCCCGCGACCTACGGCTCCGACCACCTGGACAGCTTCGAGGTGGGCACCAAGGACAACATCGCCGGCCGGCTGAGGATCGCCGCCAGCTTGTATTACATCATGTGGCGCGGCATCCAACAGAACGTCGAGGTGCCGGTGTGCGAGCTCACCTACGTGACCAATCTCGGCGACGCGGTGGCAAAAGGCGGCGACATCCAGATCGAGTGGGCAGCCACCGACTCGCTCAGCGCCCAGCTGGCCGCCGGCTACACCGACGCGCGCCTGACGAAGACCGTCCTATCCCCCCAGGACGGGGGCGTGCTCGCGTCGTCCGGAGACGCCATCACCGGGGTGAGCGGCCAGCCCAATCCGCCGGCCACCCTCGCCGCAGGCTTGGAATACCACTTCCACCTCGCGCAGCATGACTCCTTCGCGCGTCTGGACTGGGAATACCAGGCGCGCTCCAAATGGCTGCCGCCCACGCAGGACCCGAGAAACAACGACCAGTACGATCCGGACGACTTCACCCTGCCTTCGACCAGCTACTTGTCTTTCCGCGCGGGCATGTCGTTCGGAGATCTTTCCATCGAGCCCTTCATCGACAACCTCGCGGACACCCATCCGCTGACCAACTACGACTGGTCGGTGCCGCTAACGGCCGCGAACGGCAGCGAGTACAGCCGCCTGCTGCGCGGCTATACGTTCCGGCCGCGTACGTTCGGCGTCACGTTCACCTATCACCATTGAGCCGCGACCGGCGGATCCGCCAACGCGCTTCCGCAAACGGGTCCGAGACGATGCGGCCCGCAGGGCGTCTGCGCGGCGCCGATCGACTTATGGGATCATGCCGGCATGGCCAGCACCTCCGATCGCCCGCGCTCGAATTCCTTCGCTCCGCTCAGAACCTTGCTGCCGTTCATGCGGCCGTACCGGGGTATCGCGGCTGCGGCGATCGGCGCGCTCTTGGTGGCGGCCGGCGCCATGCTGGCGCTGCCCTTCGCGCTGCGGCGAGTCATCGACGTGCTCGCCGCCAGGGATGCCGGCACCACGAATCGAATTTTCGCGGCCTTTCTCGCCGCGGGCGCGGTGTTCGCGGTGTTCGCGGCATTGCGGTTCTATCTGGTCACATGGCTGGGGGAGCGGGTGGTCGCGGATCTTCGCGCCGCCGTCTATTCGCGGGTGGTGCGAATGGATCCCTTGTTCTTCGAGAGCACCCGGGTCGGCGAGGTGCTGTCGCGTCTGACCACCGACACCACGCTGGTGCAGGCGATCTGCGGCGTCAATCTCTCCATCATCCTTCGATCCGGCCTGAACCTGATCGGTGCGCTGGTGCTGCTCACGTTGACCAGTGCCAAGCTCGCCGGACTCATCCTGGTGTTGATGCCCGTCGTGGTCGTGCCGTTGATCGTGATCGGCCGCCGCGTGCGCGGGCTGTCCCGCGCATCCCAGGATCGCATCGCGGACACGAGCGGCCTCGCCGGCGAAACCCTGAGCGCGATTCAGACGGTACAGGCGTTCACACTCGAGGATCTGCAAAGCGAGCGTTATCGCAAGGCGGTTGAGGAGAGTTTCGCCGCCGCCGTTCGCCGCACCAGAGTGCGCGCGGCGCTGACCGCGGTCGGTATCGTGATGGTATTCACCGCCATCACGTGCGTACTGTGGCTCGGCGCGCATCAAGTGCTCGCGGGAACCCTGACCGGGGGGCAGCTCGCCCAGTTCATCCTGTACGCCGCCTTCGTCGGCAGCTCCGCCGCGGCGTTGTCCGAGATGTGGGGCGAGCTGCAGCGTGCCGCGGGCGCCATGGAGCGTCTGACGGAGCTTCTCGAGGCTCGGCCCGCCATCACCGCGCCCGCGCTGCCGCTCGAGTTGCCGCCGCGGATTCGCGGCGCCATTCGTTTCGACAACGTGAGCTTCCACTATCCATCGCGGCCCGACACGGCGGCGCTCGGCAACTTCAGCCTGGACGTGTCTCCCGGGGAGACAGTGGCCTTCGTCGGGCCGTCGGGCGCCGGGAAGAGCACGGCATTTCAGCTGCTGCTCCGATTCTACGATCCCAACTCCGGCCGGATCCTCATCGACGATCGCGCGCTGACGGCGTTGCGGCCCGAGGACATCCGGGCGCAAATCGGCCTGGTACCTCAGGATACGGTGCTGTTCGGCGCGACGGCGCGCGAGAACATTCGCTACGGGCGACCGGACGCGGGCGACGCGGAAGTCGAGGCGGCCGCCGTGGCCGCGGCCGCCGATGGCTTCCTGCGCAAGCTCCCCGAGGGGTACGACACCTTTCTCGGCGAACGCGGGACCCGCCTCTCGGGAGGCCAGCGGCAGCGTATCGCGTTGGCGAGGGCCATTCTGAAGGATCCGCCCATTCTCCTGCTGGATGAGGCCACGAGCTCTCTCGACGCGGAGTCCGAGCGGCTCGTGCAGGAGGCGCTCGAGCGGCTGATGCGGGGACGAACCACCATCATCATCGCGCACCGACTCGCGACGGTGTTGAAAGCCGGCCGGATCATCGTCATGGATCACGGCCGCAAGATCGCGGTCGGGTCCCATGCCGAGCTTCTCCAGGGAAGCCCGCTCTATGCGCGACTCGCGTCGCTCCAGTTCGCCACGGCGACTACCGGCGATGCCCTCCCGAGTGATGTCCTCCCAGGCGATGTTCTGCCGGACGCCGCGCTTACTTGAGTCCCTCGGCGTGCAGCGCCTCCTTCACCTTGGGGCGTTCGCCGACCCGCGCGACGTAGGCCGTCAGCACCGGCCACTGCGCCAGATCGACGTGCACCAGCCCCGACCATCGCAAGACCGTGAAGAGATAGGCATCCGCCACGGTGAAGGTTTCACCCATCAGGAACTTCTTGCCCGCGAGATGCGCCGACAGCCAATCGAGCCTCTTTCCTAGAACGTCGACGGCGCTCTTGCGGACGTCCGCCGACGTGTCGGCCTTGAACAGCGGCGAGAAGCCCTTGTGCATCTCGGAAGCGATGAAGTTCAAGATCTCCATCAGCCGGTAGCGCTCGAAACTCCCGGCGCGCGGTGCCAGCCCCGAGTCGGGTCTGAGGTCCGCCAGATACTGAACGATGGCGGTTCCCTCGGTCAGCACCTGGCCGTTGTCCAATTCGAGTGCGGGTACCGCTCCCTTGGAATTGATGCTGAAGAAGTCGGCGCCGCTCGCGGTCTTCTTGGATTTGAGATCGACCTTCTCGTCGGTGAAGGGTATTCCGGCCTCCATGAGGACGATGCGCGGGGAGAGGGAGCAAGCGCCGGTACTGAAATAAAGCTTCATGCGGATTCCTTCTGAGGGGCGACGGCAGTATAACCAACTTGAGTCAGAGACCGGAGGCGTGGCCGCCGACGCCGATCACGCGCCGGGCGGTGATGAAGCCGGCGGAGTAGGGGGGTCGCGCGAGCGAATCGATGCGCACGTGTCCACCGCTGGCGGGCGCATGAATGAAGCGCTCGCCGCCGATTGCGATCCCCACGTGAAGCTCCTTGTGGGCGAGGCGCATGAACACCAGATCTCCCGGCTCGATCTCGCGGCGCGCGACATGCACGCCGCTCGCCAGCTGGTCCTTTGCCGTTCGCGGAAGATCGAGACCGGCACTTCGCGCCGCAAAGTCGACCAGCCCGCTGCAATCGAAGCCCCCGGGCGCGGCGCCGCCGAATCGATAGGGTTGACCGAGCATGGCCGTCGCACTCCCGACCATCGCGGCCGCCGCGTCCGTCGCGTCCGTAGACGGCGCCGGTCGAGTGCCGCTCGGTGATTCGGCGGACCCGACGCTCGCCCCTGGGGGCGGGACGGGCGTATTCGCCGGCCGCGTCGCGCAGCCCGCAAGCGCGAGGCCCGCGATCCCGATCCAGATCGCGGTCAAGAACGCGGCCCAGGTCTCGGCAAGTGAAGCCGACTTAACGCGCACGAGGTTCCCTGCCGAACTGACAACTCTATAATCTATACTACACCATGGATGTATATGATCCTCCGTCGGCGGCGGCTCGCGGCGTCGCGCTCAAAGCCGGCGGGTTGTACGCGGCGCTCGTCGACCGGCTCACCCGCACGCTGGGCAAGACGCCTCACCAGGCCGATGCTCGCGATATCTACGACGCACTTTCCTTGGCGGTCCGCGAGGAGTTGATGCTGCGTTGGCTCTCGACGCAGCGGCGCGTCGCGGACGCACGTGTCAAGCGCGTGTGCTATCTCTCGGTCGAATTCCTGCCCGGCCGCTCGCTGCTGAACGCGCTGCACAGCCTCGACGGCGACCTCGTTCACGAGGCGCGTGCGACGCTCAAGGATATGGGCCACGATTTCGAGGAGATCGAGGCGCAAGAGCCGGACCCGGGCTTGGGCAACGGCGGATTGGGCCGGCTCGCCGCCTGTTTCCTCGATTCGATGGCGACGCTGCGCTACCCGGCGGTCGGGTACGGAATTCGCTACGACTATGGGATCTTCACCCAGGTGATCGGGGCGGACGGCGGCCAGCGCGAGATCGCGAGCACCTGGCTCAGGCTCCGGAATGTGTGGGAGACGCCGCGCGGCATCGTGCGCTACATGGTGCGATTCGGAGGGCGGAGCGAGGCCGACGCTTCCGCGAAGGTCACCGACGCGCATCGATGGGTGGGGACGGAGGACATCTACGCCATCGGCTTCGACCAGTTGATCCCGGGCAACCGCAGCCCGACCGTCAATCACCTGCGCCTCTGGTCGGGGCGCGCCGTCACGCCGTTTCACATCGAGGCGTTCAACGCGGGCGACTACAACGCCGCCGTGCGCGAACAAATCGACGCCAAGAACCTGTCGCGGGTTCTCTACCCCGACGATTCCACCCCGCAGGGCCGGGAGCTGCGCCTGAAGCAGCAGTACTTCTTCGTGAGCGCGAGCTTGCAGGACATTCTCTCGAACCATCTCGGAGAGGGCCGAACGCTCGAGTCCTTGCCCGATGCGGTCGCCATTCAGCTGAACGATACGCATCCCGCGCTGGCGATTCCCGAGCTTCTGCGTCTGCTCGTCGACGAGCACGGCCGCAACTGGGCGGAGAGCTGGTCGATCACGACGCGGGTGTTCGCCTATACCAATCATACCTTGCTTCCCGAAGCGCTGGAGACATGGCCGGTCGCCATGATCGAGCGTTTGCTCCCCCGGCACCTCGAGATCATCTACGCGATCAACCGCGATTTCCTGCAGGATCTGGCGGCGCGCCGGGGGCGCGATGCGGATCTCGAGCGGCGCCTGTCGATCATCACCGAGGACGGCGAGCGGCGGGTGCGGATGGCGCATCTCGCCGTGATCGGCAGCCATCACGTCAACGGTGTCGCGCAGCTGCACACCGAGCTCATGCGCCGAAGCGTGTTTTCGGGTTTTGCCGAAGTCTGCCCCGATCGATTCGTCAACGTGACCAACGGCATCGCGGTGCGCCGCTGGCTGAAGCAATCGAACCCCGGGCTGTCGGCGCTGCTCACGCAGCATTTGGGCTCCGCCTGGGAGAACGATCTGGAAGAGATCGGACGGCTGCTGGGAGCGGCGGATGATCCCGAGTTCCGCCGGCATTTCCGAGGCATCAAGCGCTCGAACAAGCAGAAATTGGCCGAGGAGGTGCGGCGGCGCACCGGTGTGGAGATCGGAATCGATTCGCTGTTCGACGTGCAGGTCAAGCGCATTCACGAGTACAAGCGGCAACTCTTGAATCTCCTGCACGTGGTGACGCGCTACCTGAGGATCCTCGAGGATCCGGGTGCGGATGTCGTGCCGCGGACGGTCATATTCGCGGGCAAGGCGGCACCAGGATATGCGATGGCGAAGTCCGTGGTGAAACTCATCAACAACGTGGCGCGCACGATCAACGGGGACCCGGCCGCGCGCGGAAAGCTCACCGTGGTGTTCCTGCCGGATTACGACGTATCGCTCGCCCAGAAGATCATGCCGGCCGCGGATCTTTCGCAGCAGATCTCCACGGCCGGCATGGAGGCCTCGGGAACCGGCAACATGAAACTCGCGCTCTCGGGTGCGCTCACCATCGGTACGCTGGACGGGGCCAACATCGAGATCCGTGATCACGTCGGCGCGGAGAACATCTTCATCTTCGGGTTGACCGCAGACGAGGCGGCGGCGAGACGCACCGCCGGATATCAACCCTGGCGCGAGCTGGACGGCAACCCGGAGCTTCGTGCGGCGCTGGACATGATCGACTCCGGGCATTTCTCGACGGATGGAGGGGAAGACGCCAAGGCGGTGGTGCAGCGGCTCAAGAGCGAAGGGGAGCCGTTCCTGGTGCTCGCCGATTTCGCCGCCTACGCGGCCGCCCATGCCCGTGCGGACGGCCTGTACGGCAAAGAGGACGAATGGAGCCGCAAGGCGGTGCTCAATTGCTTGAATATGGGCTATTTCTCCAGCGACCGGAGTGTCCGCGAGTATGCGGACCGGATTTGGAACGTGAGACCCGTGATTTGACCCAAGAACCTCGCGCCAGTCGTCCCGCGACGCAGATCACGGATTCCGCCGGCCGAATTCACATAATGCGTCGGTGAAGTCAATTCAGCCCGGATCCGCGCGTCCGCTGGGCGCGACCTGGAGCCCGCGCGGCGTTAATTTTGCGGTGTACTCGAGCCACGCGACGCGCGTCGAGCTCGTCATCTTCGACGCCAGGAGCGGCCGTGAGGTGGCGCGCCACGACCTGCCGGCGCGCACCGGCGATGTCTGGCACGGCCTCGTGTCCGCGCGGCCGCGGGCCCGCCCACTACGCCTTCTGCGCCCACGGTCCGAACGAGCCGGAGAACGGGCACCGTTTCGATCCGGCGGTGATGCTCCTGGACCCGTATGCGCGCGAACTCTCCAAGGCGGAGCCGTTGCGCTCGCGTGTCGTCGACGGCGGCGTTCGACTGGAACGGCGATCGGCCGCCCGCGACGCCGTGGCGCGATACCGTGATCTATGAATTGCACGTGAAAGGCTACACGCGGCTTCATCCGGACGTTCCCGAAGGCTGGCGCGGCAAATACCTCGGGTTGACCGTACCGGCGGTGGTCGAGCACCTGAAATACATCGGCGTGACGGCGGTGGAGCTTCTGCCCTGTCAAGCGTTCCTGAGCGAGGCTTTTCTGCGTGAGCGCGGACTGACGAACTACTGGGGCTACAACCCCGTGGCGTGGTTCGCCCCGGGCAACGAATTCGCGGTCCACGACGCGGTCGCGGAATTCAAGGCCATGACCAAGGCTTTTCACCGGGCCGGCATCGAGGTCATCCTGGACGTGGTGTTCAATCACACCGCCGAAGGCGGCGAATCGGGACCGGTGGTCTGCTTCAAGGGCCTCGACAACTCGGTGTACTACCGTCTTCAGCCGGAGGACAAGCGCCGCTACGAGAACCTCACCGGCTGCGGCAATACCGTCAACTGCGAACATCCCGAGGTCCGCGCCTCGATCGTCGAATGCCTGAAGTATTGGGTCGAGGAAATGCACGTGGACGGCTTTCGCTTCGATCTGGCCACCGTGCTCGGGCGCGAAGGCAACGGCTTCAACGAACGTTCGGAATTCTTCCAGGCGGTCCGCGCGGAGCCGGCCCTGGCGTACGTCAAGCTGATCGCGGAGCCCTGGGACGTGGGCTACGGGGGGTATCAATTGGGCAGGTTTCCCTCGGGCTGGGCCGAGTGGAACGACCGATTCCGCGACACCGTGCGCGCCTTTTGGCGCAGGGACGGCGGGCGGGTCGGCGAGCTGGCCGAGCGATTCGCGGGTTCGAGCGATCTGTTTCGTCACGACGGGCGCAAACCCAGCGCCGGCGTCAATTTCATCACCGCGCACGACGGCTTCACGCTCAATGACCTCGTGACCTACGACGAGCGGCACAATCTCGCCAACGGCGAGAACAATGCGGACGGCCATCAGGCCAACCTCAGCTGGAATTGCGGCGTGGAGGGTCCGACCGCGGACCCCGGCATCAACGAGCTGCGCCGGCGTCTAATGATGAATCTCCTCTGCACGCTGTTTCTGTCGCAGGGGGTTCCGATGCTGCAGGCCGGCGACGAATTCGCGCGCACGCAGCAGGGCAACAACAACGCCTACTGCCAGGACAACGAGATCTCGTGGATCGACTGGAGGCTTCGCGAGCGCAATCGCGATCTCACGGAATTCGTCCGGCTGCTCGCGGAGCTGCGCCGTACGCACGAGGAATTTCGCCGCGAAACCTTTCTCAAGGGAACCGTCGCGCGCGTCGGAGTCAAAGACGTAACCTGGCTGAATGCGCGCGGGTCCGAGATGGGGCCGGAGGATTGGAACAACCCGGCATTGCGGACGCTGGGCATCTGGTTCGGCGGGCGCAGCGGTTCGGCGGGACGCTTTCTGCTGCTGCTGAACGCGGACGACGTCGGGCAGGTGTTCTCGTTGCCGAAAACTCCGGGCAGCTGGGCATGCCGCTTCGACACGGCGCCGGCCGCGGCGCGGCCGGCGAGGCCGACACCCCCCGCGGAGCCGGACATCTACCGGCTCGGCCCGAACAGCGCCGCACTTCTGGAGAGTTGACCGTGAATGCGACTTTGATCGAGCGTTTGGCGAGGCTTTCCGGGGTGGGTGATGCATATCACGACTACCGGGGCGAGCTGCAGCATTTCACGCTCGAGACCAAGGCGGCGATCTTGCGCGCCATGGGCTCGCCGGTGGACGATGCGGCGGCGCTGGCGGAGGAGCTCGCCCGCCTGGAGGACAAGCGGGGGCGTGCGCTCCTGCCCCCGGTGGCCGCCTCCAACAGCGCGCGCATCGGCGTCGACCTCAACATCAGCGCCCGGGAATTCGGCTCGAGCCTGATCTGGAGCGTGAACGTCGAGCAAGGAGGGCGGCGCAGCGGGACTCATTCGACGGCGGATTGTCCCGAGCTGTGGCGCGGCGAAGTCGGCGGCTCGTGGATCACCCGCCGCCGTTTCGAGCTGCCGATCGAGCTCCCTCCGGGGCGGCACGAATTGGAATTGCGTATTGGCTCCGGCACGGCGAGCCGCTGCGCGCTCGTGATTTCGCCTCCCAAGTGCTACGAGCCTCCTGCGATACACGAGGGACGGAGGTTCTGGGGTGTCGCCGTACAGCTGTACACCCTGCGGTCGCTCGAGAACTGGGGCATCGGCGACTTCGGCGACTTGAAGGGTTTGGTCCGATGGCTGGCGCCGCACGGGGCGGGATTCATCGGGTTGAATCCGCTGCACGCGCTCGCGCCCGCCGACCCCGAGAGGGCAAGTCCCTACAGCGCCTCCAACCGGCACTTCCTCAATGTGCTGTACATCTCGGTGCCGGCGGTGCCGGAGTATCGGGAAAGCGCGGAATCGATCGCGCGAGTCGGCGACGCCGCGTTTGCGGCCCGATTACAGGCGCTTCGGGACACTCCGCTGGTCGACTACCGGGGCGTCGCCGAGGTGAAATTGGAGATCCTGGAGCTCTTGTTTCGAGAATTTCGCAAGCGGCACCTGGCGCTCGGCACCGAGCGGGCGGAGGCGTTTGCGAGCTTCGTGGCGGCCGGCGGCACGCCGCTCGAGCTGCATGCCCGCTTCGATGCCCTCGACGAGCACCTGTGCGCGGCGCACGGCTCTGCCTCGGGATGGCTCTGCTGGCCTCAAGAATTCAAGGATCCGCAGGGCCCGGCGGCGGCGCAGTTCGCCGCGCAGAACGCCTCGCGCATTGACTTCCATCTGTATCTTCAATGGCTCGCCCACGAGCAGCTCGCCGAGGCGCAGGCGCTTGCGCGCGAGCTCGGCATGCCCATCGGCCTGTACGGCGATTATGCGGTCGGCACCCACCCGTCGGGCTCGGAGACGTGGGTCGATCAGACGGGCTTCCGTCTGGGCGCCGAAGTCGGCGCGCCCCCCGATCCACTGGCCCTCAAAGGTCAGGGCTGGGGTTTGCCGGCGCCCGATCCTTCGGCCATGGAGTCCGATCGCCTCCAGGGATTCTCGCGCCTGCTCCGCAACAACATGCGCTACTACGGTGCTTTGCGGCTGGATCACGTGATGTCGCTGTTCCGGCTGTGGTGGGTGCCCGCGGGCCGGTCGCCGACGGAAGGCGCCTACGTGCATTACCCGCTGCACCAGCTCCTCACCGTGCTCTCGCTGGAAAGCGCACGCCGCGCCTGCGTGGTGGTGGGCGAGGATCTCGGCGTGGTTCCTGACGAAATGCGCCGGGCCATGCCCGAATTCGGCCTCTACCATTATAAGGTGCTGCTGTTCGAAAAGGACAACGGCAGGTTCCGGGGCCCCGGGGAATTCGTTCGAGAGGCGCTCGCGACGGTCACCACACACGATATGCCGACCTTGCGCAGCTTCTGGGAGGGACGCGACATCGACCTCAGGCGACGTCTCGATCTGTACCCGTCCGCGGAGGTCGAGGGACTCATCCGCGAGGCCCGCGCCCGGGATCGCGAGGCCTTGCTCGCAGCGCTCGCCGAGGAAGGGCTCGCGCCGGGATCTCCGGCATCCCCTGCCGACCCATTCACCCCGGAGCTTGCGCATGCCTTGCACACTTACCTCGCGCGCTCGAGCGCGGTACTGGCCGCGATACAAATCGAGGACCTGCTCGGCATGACCGAGCCCGTGAACGTGCCGGGCACTCACCATGAATACCCGAACTGGCAACGGAAGCTCTCCTCGAATCTGGAGGACATGTCGGCCCGCAGGGATTTCGATGCGTGGTTCGAGGATCTATGCCGCGCCCGCGGCCGCTGAACCGGCCTCGAGTCGAGGGAGCGCGCTACCGCTTCCGGAAGCGGGATCACCTGAACTGATCAAACGGGCGATGAGCCGCACGCCGCAAGCGGCTTTTCCATGAACAAGCTCAAGGGGTCCGGCCGGTAGTCGCCGAACGGCCCGACCTCGACGAAGCCGGCCGAGCGGTAGAGCGCCAGCGCCTCGGGCTGCTTCGCGCCGGTCTCCAGACGCAACAGCCTCTCGCCGCTCCGGGCGGCGACCGCCTCGATCTCATCGAGCAATCGTCTGCCGAGCTTCAGGCCGCGCGCCGCCGGCGAGACGAACATGCGCTTGATTTCCGCCCAACCTTGCCCGGAGCTCACCACCGCTCCGCATCCGAGTGCGCGGCCGTCGACCCGCGCGACCAGGAATGTGACCTCGGGCCGCTGGAGCGAGGCGATGTCCAGCATGTGGTTGCTTTCGGCAGGATAGAGCGAGGCCATGTAGGTATCGCTCGCCTCGAGCAATGCCGCGACTTCCGCCTGAGCGGGATTCTCGATCGCGATCCGGATCATGTCGACTTCGGCCCTTTAGGCTGCGCCAGAGCGCCGACGGCCCAGATGGCGGCGGCGATCAGAATGGCCACCGGGACGATCTTCACCGCCTGGGACAGCGAGGAGGCATCCGATAGCGCTCCGATGATGATGGGCGAAGGCACGTCCCCCAGCAAATGGATGGTGAATACGCCGAGGGCATTGGCGGACGCGCGTTGCGTCGGCAGCACCAGATTCACGATCGCGGCGTTGATCGGACCGGTGGACAGGAACATCATCAGCTGTGCGACGACCATGCACACCACGTAGACGGTCTGCGAGGGTGCCGTCAGCGCGAGCCACGCGAAGGGCGCCGCGATCAACGTTGCGATCGCCGATATCCAAAGATAGGCGCGCTGCGAGTATCGGGTGCAATAGTCGCCGAGCCAGCCGCCCGCAAAGGTTCCGATGAATCCGGTGATCACGACGATGGTGCCGAAGCTCACCGTCGCCTGCTCACGCGGGATTCCCCGCATCCGCTCGAGGAACGCCGGCATCCAGAATGCGAGGCCGCCCAGCGCGAAGGTGTAGGCGACGTAGCCGAGTACCGTCAGCACGTAGGGCTTGTTGCGCAGCAATTGCAGATAGGGCGAGAAAAGCGCGAAAAGCCGCCGGACGCCGGACCTGGGCGAAGCCGCCGCGCGCTCTGCCGCCGCGCGCTCTGCCGCCGCGCTCGAGGTATCGTGATCCTGGCTGCCGCGCGGCGGATCATGCAAGCCGAGACAGAGAAGCGCCAGCGCGATACCGGGGATGCCGGCGACGAAAAAGGCCATGCGCCAGCCGAAGTGCGCATCCATCAGACCGCCGACCACGTATCCGAGCGCTGAACCCACCGGGATGGCGCAGAAGAAAATCGCCATGACCCGGCCACGCTGGTTGCGCGGAAAGTAATCCGACAAGAGGCTCGGGCCGATGGTGACGTAGGCGGCTTCGCCCACGCCGACCGACGCACGGGCCACGAACAGCGAGGTGAAGTTCCACGCGACGCCGGACAGCGCCGTCGCGATGCTCCAGCAGCCTACCCCGAAGGCGATCAGTCGCGGCCGGGACATCCGATCGCCGAGAGCGCCGAACATCGGCGCGATCAACGCGAACACGATCAGAAAGCCCGACATCAGCGATCCCGCCTGGGTATCGGTCAGGGCGAGCTCGGAATGCTTCAGGCTCTCGACCAGCGCCGAGACCAGGTAGCGGTCGAGATAATTGAACAGGTTGATGAAGGCGAGAACGCCGAGGGCGACGCCCGCGGAACTGATCCATGTCTTGGGGGCACCCACTCCGGCCGATTGCAGGGAATTTGCCATCCGTTGTCATATTAGCAACGTAGGGCTGTCGCCGGCACGCGACGAACGCGTAAGTTCCGAGATTACTTCACAGATCTTTACCGAAACCGTAATCCGCCTGCGGGTAGAATCAGGCAACAATGCCTGCCTCGGCTCGAGAGATTCCCATCATGACGTTGTCCGCCGCCGCACCCCTTGCCCGTTCGACCCCCCGCGCCGCCTGGGCGCGCCGTCTGGCCATGCCGTTCGGAGTACTCCTCCTCGCGGCGCTCGCGGCCTGCAACGGATCTGCGGTGGTCACCCTCACCGCTACGCCATCGACGGACACGTTCCTCGCCTATCGAGTCGGCCTGGTCTCCATCCAGCTGCAGACCTCGAATGGGCGAACGTCCGGCGGTGCGTTGCCGAAGGGCACCACGGTGGATCTGGCGCGCCTCACGAATTTGAGCGAGGTAGTGGGCGAGACCTCGCTCCCCGAGGGCAATTACAGCCAGGCCTTGGTTACCCTCGATTACAGCTCGGCGCAGATCATCTATGACAACGGCACGGTCGACGGGCTCGCGCTCTCGCCCATCAATGCGAGCGGGCAGGCAATGGGCCAGGTCACGCTGCTCTTGTATCTCGACCCAAGCGACCATCTCGGCGTCGTGCGCGGCAGCTCGGGGCGTCTGAGCCTCGGCTTCAACCTCGCGGCGTCGAACGTCGTCAGCGTCGCGAATGGAACCGTGACGGTCATGCCGCTGATCGCCGCCAGCACGCAACCCCTCGACAGCAAGGTGGTGCGCATTCGCGGCCCGCTCGGCAGCGTCAACAGCTCCAGCACCGGCTTCACGTCGGGCATCGTTCCGTTCGACTTCGGCAACGCGGGCGCCGGCTCGCTGGGCGTATCGGCGCAGTCGGTGACGACGTTCGAGATCAACGGAACCCCGTCGACCGGCAGCGCCGGCATGACGGCGATGGCCGCGCTCAAGGCGGGTGTGATGGTGGAGGCGTTCGGTACCCTCACGACCTCGAGCAGCTCGTCCTCCTCGCTCCTCGACGGCAGCACCGACACCGCCGCGTCCACGACCAACGTCTCGACTTGCTCGGACGGCACGACGCCCGTGACGGGGGCGACCGGCGTTCTCACCTGCGCGGATGGCTCGACCCTCACCACCACCGCCGAGGATAACTCGGATACGGGAGGGAGCCTGACCGCGACCGTGGTCAATTTCTCGGCGAGCCAGGTCCTCGCGGGGTCGAGCGTGCAGGGAGAGGGCTTCGATCGAGTGTCGGGCATCGTCACCGGACGGAGCGGCGACACCCTGACCATCGACGAGGGCACGCTCCTCACCAACGAGGGCGCCAACACCCTCATCGACGGGACGGCCACCGTCAAAATCGGTCCCAATACCCAGGTGACTCAATTCGGCGGCGCCAGCACCGAGACCAACAGCACGAACGACATCTCGGTCGGATCGCTGGTCTATGCGTTCGGTACGGCGAGTGCGATCAGCTCGAGCAGCGTCACGCTCGATGCGAGTGCTGGGCGGGCGCGGCTCGGCCAGACAACGGCCTCAGGCCTCGTCACCGGCCAGGGGACGGGCGGCGATACGCTGACTCTGAATCTCTCGACCTTGGGCGGCCGGTCCGCGGCATCGTTCGATTTCGCCGGCACCGGGACGGCCGCCAGCCAGGACGCAAGCGCAGCGGCGTATCTGGTGACGACCGCCAATCTGACATTGACCAATGCAACCTCCGGGACGCCGGTCCAGGTGAGCGGAAGCGTCATCCCGTTCGGTACCGCCAGCTCGACAGTAGGGGACCTGAGCGGCACCGCGCTGCTCGATTACACGACCATCAACGCGGAGCTGGTGATGGATTACGGCGCGGGCACGCCCGCCCCCTTCGCTTCCTACAGCACGACGGAAATCGTCCTCGACGCGCGCAACAGCGCCGTCGGCGTAAGACACCAGATCCAGGTCGGCGCGCAGACGGTCAACATCGTCGGCATTCCATCCGATCCGATCATCGTGCCGAACGCCTCGGCCACGAACACGATATTCACCATCGGGCATGCGGTCAGCGGCACGTACGAGAATTTCGATACCTATTCCGCGTTCGTCACGCAGCTGCAGACGGAATTGAACGGCAACGTGCTCGCGACCGGCGTCACCGCGACGGGCCAGTACACGGCCAACACGTATACCTTCAGTGCCTCGAGCATCACGCTCTTGTTGAACAATTAAGGAACAATTAAGAACGTGGCATGTTCGCCGGGCCGTCGAGGCTCCGCGCTACACTGAGGCCGACGGCCATCGAGTGTAAGGGGCATTGCTGAAATTCGGAATCACTCGCCGCGATTTCATCAGCCGGACGGCGGCATCGCTGGCCGTGCCGTTCGCGGCCTCATTGGTCTGGCCCGCCGCCCCCTCCACGGTGTATGCCTATGTCGGGACGTACACACCGAACGGCGGCGGGATCTACCTGTTCCGCGTCGATCGCGCCTCCGGCGCGCTCATGCAGATGCAGGTCGTGGACGATACCCGCAATCCCTCGTGGCTCGCGCTGAATCCCGCGCAGACCCGCCTCTACGCCATCAGTGAAATCGACAATTTCCAGGGAGCACGGAGCGGCGCCGTCGTCTCGTATGCCATCGACCCCGCCAGCTTCGAGCTCAAGCGGCTGGGCGCCGTCGCTTCCGGCGGCATCGGCCCCACCTATGTGAGCGTGCACCCGACGGGCAAGTTCGTGTTCGTCGCCAACTACGGCGGCGGGAGCGTCGCCGTTTTCCCGGTCGGCGAGGACGGAACGCTCGGCGAGGCCTCCGACGTGCGGCCGAGCGTCGGACCCCGCCATCACCCGCATGCCATCGACGACCCGCCCGGACAATTTGCGGTCAGCGATCACGAGGGTCCGCACGTGCACATGGTCGCTTCCGACCCGAGCGGCCAGTACGTCATCGCCAACGATGCCGGCCTGGATTTGACCCTGATCTGGCGGCTCGACATGCAGGCCGGGCGCTTGCTGCCCTCGGACATGCCGGTCCTCGAGGCGCCCTCGGGCTCTGCGCCGCGGCATTTCGTGTTTCATCCGACCGGCAAATATTTCTACAATCTCTACGAACACGACGCGAAGGTTGCGGTTTACGATTACGACGCATCGCGGGGCGCCATGCGCCTGAAGCAAAGCGTGTCCACCTTGCCCCCGAAATTCGCCGGCAGCAATCTCGCGGGGGAAATCCTGATCTCCCGCGACGGAAGATTCCTGTACGTCAGCAATCGCCTGCACAGTACGCTCGCGGTGTTTGCGGTCGCGGCGGACGGCGAGCTCAAGATGACCTCCGAGACCTGGGTGCACGCGGACTCTCCGCGCAGCGCCGCCATCGATCCCAGCGGCGAATTGATGTTTTCGTGCAATCAGAAGGGCGACTCGATCACCTCCTTCCGCATCAACCCCGCAAGCGGCGCTCTCGCGTTCACCGGCCGGTTCGAGCCCGTGGGAAGTCCTGCCGTCATGGTGATGCTCAAGCCACGCTGAGACTGGCCGCCCCGCCGCCCCCATCAGAACGCTGGATCTGCCTCCCTGCCGGGCTATACTGGCTTCCGGTGCGTTCGCGCGGCTTCGAGGCAAACACTATGGAACTTGCGATGATCGGTCTCGGTAAAATGGGCGCCAACATGGCGCAGCGCCTGCTGCGCGGCGGTCATCGGGTAGTCGGCTTCGATCCGGCGGAAGCGGCTCGCAAAGGTATCGAGGAGAAGGGCGGTCAATCCGCGGCCTCTCTCGAGGCGATGATCGGTAAATTGAAGGCGCCGCGCGTGGTTTGGCTGATGGTGCCCGCGGGCGAGATCACCGATTCGACCATCGGCTCGTTGACGCCGCTCCTCTCCCCGGGGGATACCATCATCGACGGCGGCAATTCCAACTATCGCGACACGCAACGGCGCGCAAAGGCCGTCGCCGGCCGCCGGATCAATTACGTGGATTCCGGCACGAGCGGCGGCGTATGGGGTCTCGCCGAAGGCTACAGTTTGATGATCGGCGGCGACAAGGCCGTGGTCGAGACACTCCGCCCGATATTCGAGACCTTGGCGCCCGCGGCCGACAAGGGCTGGGGACACGTCGGTCCCGTAGGATCGGGGCACTACACCAAGATGATCCACAACGGCATCGAGTACGGCATGATGCAGGCCTACGCCGAGGGCCTGTCCATTCTTCAGCACAAGGCCGAGTTCAAGCTCGACTTGCACCAGGTGGCCGAGATCTGGCGCTACGGTAGCGTGGTGCGGTCGTGGCTCCTGGATCTCACCGCGAGCGCGCTCGAAAAGAATCCGACGCTGAAAGGCATCGCTCCTTACGTATCCGACTCGGGCGAGGGCCGCTGGACCGCCGCGGAGGCCATCGAGCTCGGCGTGCCGGCATTCGTGATCACCTCGTCGCTGTTCACCCGATTCGGTTCGCAGGACTCGGATTCGTTCTCGGACAAGCTGCTCGCCGCCATGCGCAACCAGTTTGGAGGGCATGCGATCAAGTCCGAATGATAGGCGGGCGCTTGCAAATCCAATGAGGAGAAAGTCATGAGTCCAGCCTCATCCCGGTTCGACCAATCCTTCATCCAGAAGCAACGCCGGCGATTGATGGAGCTGCGCGCGCAACTACGAGATGCAACGCGGACCGGCGAAGCCGAGGAAACGAGTCTCAACTCCCAGTCTCAGGGAGAGCCGAATGAATTTGAGGATGATGCGCAGAAACTGGCCATGCTCGACGTGGAAGGAACACTGGTAGCTCACGATCTGCGCCGCCTGGCTCAGGTGGAGCGGGCGCTGGCGAAAATCGAGGACGGGACATACGGCCTGTCCGACTCGAGCGGCCGGCCAATTTCGAAGGAACGGCTCGAAGCGATGCCGGAAGCGATTGATGCCGTAGAGGGGTAGGCCGGCGCTTCGGGTAGCCGTGATAGCATACACATATACTTGACTGTATATGGCCATATCGATAAAGTATATGTTATGGCAAAGACTTCGGCAGCGCTTACCCAGATGCCGCCCTCCACTCTCGCGGCGCTCGCACAGTTGGGGGCTGACCTGGCGGTTGCCCGCCTTCGCCGCAAAGAGTCGCTCAAGAGCTGGGCGAAACGCCTCGGGGTGAGTGTCCCGACCTTGATCCGTCTTGAAGCCGGTGAACCCGGTGTCAGTCTCGGTGTGCTCGCGACGGCACTATGGCTGATCGGCCGCGATGCGGCACTCGGGGTCTTGGCCACACCGAAGGAAGACCGCGGCGCGCTGGAGCTCGATATACGAGAAGCAGAGATATTGGGCAAGGACCGCGCGCGTGCAACAGCCCACGCCAAATTGAAGAGGGCGGCCCGGCGACCATGAGATACGACGATCTCTTTCTGTGGTTTCTCGCTGATCCCCGAGAGCCGCGTTACGTTGGCCAGTTGCGCCTCGTTGAGGCGGGCAAGGGTGTCTCCTTGCAGTATGGCGCCGAATGGCTGGCCGGCGCGTTCGCGTTGAGCGAAGATCTGCCGCTCACCGACATCGAGCAGCTACCTCGCTGGAAGGGCATGGCTGTAGGTGCCGTTGACGATGCTCGTCCGGATCGCTGGGGTGAGCGTGTCATTCAATATCTCGATAAGCCCGCGCGGCTCTCCCTCATGGAGTACTTGTACTACGCGGGAGATGATCGATTTGGTGCGCTCGGTGTGTCGACATCGAGGAATGCTTACGTTCCGCGGACCACGAGTCCGCTGCCGCGGTTGGAACAAGCGCAGGAACTCAGCGAAGTCGTCCACAAAGTCAGCGCGAGGGCGCAGGTCACGAACGTCGAGCGCCAGATGCTGAATGCCGGCGGCAGTTTCGGCGGAGCCAAGCCGAAGGCGCTCATCGATATCGGCGGCGTGCAATGGATCATCAAGTTCTTTGACAACGAGCCTATCGATGCGCCGCTCATCGAGCATGCCTCGATGACGCTCGCCGCGAAAGCCGGCATCACGGTGTCCGAAACGAGAGTGATTCCGCTTGCCGGCGAGCACGCGCTGGCGGTGCGTCGATATGACCGAGAGGGCGCCCGGCGGATTCATTGCATCTCGGCCGGCACCGCATTGCGTGCGCAGGCTATTGCGGGACAGGAACCGGAGTTGGGCTATCCGGCTCTGGCTCAGCTACTGCGCCGCGCTGGTGTCTCGGACGATGATCAGAATCTGCGCGATATGCGCGAGCTCTTCCGGCGGATGGTGTTCAACATCCTCATCGACAACACCGACGACCATGAGAAAAATCACGCGCTTCAAGTGGTCGCGCCCGCGCGGCAGGGCCGATATCGCCTGGCACCTGCGTACGACATCCTGACCACGAACTCGGGTCAAGGCTACCAGGAGTTTGTTGTCGGTGTTGATCAGAGGGATTCGACGCTGTCCAACGCCATGTCGCAATGCGAGCTCTTCGGCTACACGCCGGCGCAGGCGGCTGCCGAAGCCGTACGCGTCATCCAGGCGATTGACGGATGGCGAGAGCACTTCGCCGCCTGCGGCGTCACGAATGCCGATCTCGAGAGCGTGGCCCAGCGCATCGACGGCGACCCGCTTCGAGTCCAGAGACGGGCGTTCAACCCTGCTGACTATGCGAAGGCGCGAACGTCGAAACGCCGAAGTCCATTTGCCGGATAGCACCTCGCCGCGTCAGTGCCGCACGAAGTCCGGTACGATCAGTGAACGGGTTCGCCCATGCGGTTGGGCACGACCGGCACGAGATCCGTGTGCCATACCCAGCCGGTGCGTCCCGCCGAAGCGCGCACCAGCACGAAACCCTCGTGCTCGCCGGCGATCCTGACCGCCTCGGCTTCCTTGAGGGAGAACAGCGCCTCTCCCATGGGGGCCGGCGAGACGCGGACGGGCGCCGTGCCGGCGATCACGATGGCCTCGTGCAACCTCGGCCATAGCATCATCCCGTTCGCCACGGTGAAGCCGACGAGCGCGATCCCGAAGATGACCGCGGCGCGGCGCGCTAGCGGGCGCGCAGCGTGCAGCCGGCCGGCGACCAGGGCTGCCACGACGAGCAGCCATCCGACGACGCCGATCCATGAAGCAAGCGTAGGATCGACGGCTCCGACGGCGCGGTTCAGCCAGCTCCGGGGTTCGGCGGGCAGCCCCATCGAACGGCGAACCAGGAGGAGATTCGCCTCGATGTCTGGATCGCCGGGAGCGATGAGGCTGGCCCGTTCGTAGTTGAGAACCGCCAGGCCGGTCTTGCCGGCACGGGCATCAGCGTTCGCGAGGTTGTAGAGCGCCGCCGAGGACCAGCCGTCTTGCGGGGGCTGCGTCTCGATGCGCCCGCCCGCGCAACTCCACAACAGCAGAGCAAGGACCGGGAAGACGCATCGCGGGTAGCTCGTCATGCCGTCTCTCCCCGAGTCAGTCGATGCACGAGCTCCGTCCATCGCGTGAGATCATTTCCATCGAGACCGTGGCCGGCGTAGCTGGCCTCATCCGCCAGCGCGAACAGCCGCCGTATGTCTTCGCCGTCGGGATCCCGGCCAAGCCTCACTTCCAACTCGGCTGCGGTGATCAGGTCCGGAGCCGTCTCCCAGCGCACGGCCAGCGTCTCTCCAACGGCACGCCGCGCCGAGGTGAAAAAACGCGCGCTGTCGCCGGCACGCGCCGCCTCCGCCATCTGAGCGAGCGCTCGCTGGACCGCCTTCGATGGACCGCGGTTGCGCCGCAAGGCGCCGTAGCTCGAATTCTCGCGGGCGCGAAGCTTGAACCACGCTCCGGCGAGAAGCACCGTCAGGAGCGACGGCGTCGCCAGAAACGACGGACGCAGGTAAAGCGGTATCAGGGAGCTCGTGAGCGATCCGGGCGCGGGCGTGCTGCGGTCCGGCCGCAGTCCCATCGACGTCAGGGACTTGGGCCCCGTCGCGCTCGGCCCCTGCGGGGGGTTGAGCGTGCTATCCGCAGCCGACGGGGAGATCGCGACGTTCAGCGGCGACGTGCGCAGCGTTTCATAACGGCGCGCCACGGGATCGAAATAGGCGAACGTCAGGCCCGGCAGCACCTGCGCGCCGGGTGCCGATGCGATCACGGGCTGCTCGAAAGTTTTCTCTCCCTTGAACCCCAGCAGATCACTCGCTTTGAACGAGGAGGTCGGCGGGTAGGTCTTCCAATGCTCGACGTGCTCCAGCATGGCGCTGTCGACGCGATCGAAATTCCCCGTTCCCGTGACATGCATCTTGAGCGTGAGCGGATCGCCGGCGGCCGCCGTGGCCGACGAGATGTCGCTCGACATCTTGAACGTGCCGACGGCGCCGCTGAATTCCCGGGGACGACCCTCGGCGGGCAGCGCGTCGACGGTCAAGTCGAGCGGCGGGCTGGCCGCTTTGATGTCCTTTCGAACCGAGGGCCCGAAGACGTTCTGCATGAACGGATCTCCCAGCTGGTCCTCGAGCAGCGCTTCACGCTTGGGCCGGCTGCTCACCCGAACGGTCATCGGCAACTCGACGGCGAGCGGGAAGTCTCCCGGTTTGACGGGCGCCAGTACGCTGTGCCAGGTCAATAGCAGGAAGGGCTGACCGCCGATGACCGTCTCCTTGCGGTCGGGCTGGCGCGACAAATCGTTGAGGGTGAAATCGCTCCCCGTCAGCGTCGGCAGTCCGTTGAGCGAGGTGACGGCTCCGGCCCGCATCCCCAGCTCGATCGCGATCGGAACGCTCTCGCCGACATAGACCTCTCGTCGGTCGGTGGAAAGCCTGATGAATGCGGAGCCGTCCTCGGTCATGCGAATACCGTCGGCCGCCGTTTCGCCGACGCTGCCGGACCGTGTCATCGAGGAGCCGCCGACGTTCTGCGGAGTGACCCGCAGCATCAGGGGCGGGGACTTGGGCGCGATCCCGGGAATGAGGAACGTTCCCGCGATTTCCGGAGTCACGCGCACCACCAGCGTGGTCGTCGCGAGCGTCACCCCGCGGATGAACTCCACCCCCTGCAATTGTTGGACGACATGAAATTCCAGTCCGGGGACTACCGGCAGCCTTGGCGACTGCAAGTCGCTGCCCGAGCTCTTGATTCGAAGCTCCGCCGATTCTCCGATGCTGATTTGCGCCGGTGCGATGGTCTCGTCGATGACCGGCGCGGCAGCGAATGCCGTGGGTGCCGCGAACGCGGACGCGACGACCCACCCTGCGAGAAGCGCCGCGGGCCGCCTGCCGCGAAGGACCGGATTCGTATCCATGTCACCAGTTCTTGTACGGCTTTTCCGGCGGCCCATCCGCGGCCTGGCGCGCGTTGGGCACGGCCAGGGGATGCTTCTCGTCGCTTTTCTCGGAGTCGAGGAGTTCGCGCGCGTCCTCGCGGCTCATCTGGCCGGGCGGCGGCTGGGCCTGTTGCCGAGATTCGCCGGGCGGCGCCGCCGGAGGTGGGGTGCCGGCGCTCGGCGGCGGCGGATTGCCGTGGGCGCCGGCTGGCGGGGGATTGCCGTTCGGCGGGGGGTTGCCTTGCGGAGGAGGGTTCGAGGCGCGGCCGGGCGGCGGTTGGCCCTTGCCCGAACCCTGATTCTGCGGCGGCGGGGGCTCTGACCTTTGCCCGAGCCCTGGTTCTGCGGCGGCGGGGGCGGTCGGCGGAGTGCGTCGATCTTGCGCTTCACCAGGTCGCGGTTGTATTTGCTATCGGCATCGTCGGCGCGCAGCTCGAGGGCCGTCTCGTAGGCCTTGACCGCCTCGGTCCATTTTTCGATGGTCGTTTCTGGGATCGCTCTTCTCGGTCTTCTGGCCGGAGCGATACAGGGCATTGCCCAGATTGTAGTAGGCGTCCTCTTGGACGGCCAGCCGCTGCGCATCGCTCGAGGGCGCGCGGCCGATCGATTGTTCGAAAGCCTGCGCAGCCTGGGGAAATTGGCCGGACCGGTAAGCGGCCGTGTCCTTTGCAGTCCTCGTCGTTGCGTCGGGCTCGTGCCTGCGGCATGACGTCCCCGCCGATCGGCATCATCGCGAACAGCAGCAGGGCCTGTGCCGTGGTGACGGCCGCGACCTTCCGCGACGCCGCGCACGCCTGCGAGCGCCGGCGCCGACGCCGCGTGCCGATCAGCAGGCTCGCGAAGAGCAGCCCCACAGACGCCGCCAGCGGCCATTGGTAGCGCTCGATGTAGATCTTCCGCCGCCGCACTGCGAGATCGTGCTTGCCCACGGAGCCGAACACCGCCTTGAAAATCGCCTCCAGCCCTTCGCCCTGCGCGCCGAGCGGCGCATAGATCCCGCCGGTGGCGGCCGCGATGGCCTTCAATGCCGCCTCGTCCAGCCGAGATTTTACGAAGGCGCCGGCGTCGTCCTTGACGAATCCCCCGCCCTCGGCCGGTCGGCAGCGGGATGAGCTCGCCGGCCGAGGGTCCCCACGCCCACGGTATAGATCTTGAGCCCGTCCTGCCGGGCGGCCGCTGCGGGCCGCGGCAAGCGCGTCGCCTTCGAGATCCTCGCCGTCCGTCACCAGGATCAGTATTTTGTCGCTGCCCGGGCGGCGGCGCGAGCGCGGCCTGCGCCCTCTCGGATGGCGCGCTGAGATATTGGTGCCGCCGCGCGGAATGGTGTTGGTGTCGATGGCGTTCAGCGTTTCGTGAAACGCGCCGTAGTCGAGCGTGATCGGGCATACCAGAAAGGCGCGGCCCGCGAACGCGACGATGCCCACGGCGTCGCCGTCCAGTTGGCCCGCAAAGTCGTCGATGGCGAGCTTCGCCCGCGTCAGCCGATCGGGCTTGCACATCGGGAGTGGACATGCTGCGCGAGGTGTCGATCGCGAACACGATGTCGTATGCCGCGGCGGGTGATCAGCTCCCAGCGATACCCGACCAAGGGTCCCGCGAGCGCGACGAACAGACAGTGCCACGGCCGCCAAGAACAGATGCGCGCCGCGCCCGGCGCCGCGCGACCGATATCGACCGCGTCAGTTGCAGCCGCAAGTGCGCCGAGACGAACTTTGCGAGTGTCGGTCGCTTGGCGGGCATCGTAGCGGTGCCACAGCCCGATCAGCAGCAAGCACCCGGCGGCGCCTGCGGGCAGCCACCACGGATGGCTGAAACTCACGGCAATCTCCGCAATCGAGTGTGCTGCAGGAGCGAGCCCATGCCGAGAATGCCGAGCGCCGGGATCAGCGCCCAGGGATACAGCTCCTCGACGTGCTCGAACTTCTGCACCGTCTGCGCAGTTTTCTCGAGCCGATTGATCTCCTCGTAGATCTTCTGCAAGGAATCGGTGTCGGTCGCGCGGTAGAATTTGCCGCCGGTTTCGTCCGCGATCGACTGCAGGGTCTTTTCGTCCACATCCACGTCGGCCATGATCGATGTGCACGTGTCCGGCGTCGTCCTTGACCGGAATCGGCGCCTTGCCGCGCACGCCGACACCGATGGTGTAGACCTTCACCCCCATGGCCTTGGCCGCCTCCGCCGCGGCCATCGGGCTGATTTTCCCGGTGTTGTTCACGCCGTCCGTGAGCAGAATGACGACCTTCGATTTCGCGGGGGTCATGCGCAGGCGATTGACGCAGGCGGCGATCGCCGACGCCGATGGCGGTGCCGTCGTCGACCGTGGCGACGGTGCAGGTTCGTCGAGATTCTGCTGCAGCCAGTCGTGATCCAGCGTAAGCGGACTGACCAAGACGGTACGCCGGCGAACGCGATGAGACCGATGCGGTCGTTGGGCCGCTCCTCGATGAACTTCGAGACCACGGATTTGACGACTTCGATGCGGTTGATGCGCCGATGCTCGATGGCGAAGTCCAGTGCCTGCATCGAACCGGAAATGTCGAGCCCCAGAACGATGTCGATGCCGTTCAGGCTGACGACGGTGCGGCTGTGCAGCGCGCTGCGGGCGTGCGAGACCCGCGATCATGAGGACGCCGGCGACCGGCGCCAGGAGCCACAGCCAGCGTCCCGCGCGGCTCGGGCTGGCCCGGGCGACTTCGCGCGCGAGACCCACGTCTGGAATATTCGATGGCGGCCACGGGGCCGGGTCGGCCGCGCCAGACCATCACCAGCGGCACCAACGTCAGCAGCCAGAACCATTCAGGTTGAAGAAAGCGGATCATCTGAATTTTGATACTCTCCGTCCCTCACCACGATCGGAGGAACGCCGGCCTTGAGATATGCCTTCGCGCTGCTTTTTTGTCCAGTTATCGCCGGCGCGGGAGTCGTGTACGACTTCAACGCGCAGCTGGTCGATCAATCGAACATGGCGCTCCCGTCTCCGACCGGGTCCTCGCCCGCAGTCACCCGGTATTTCGTCGAGAACGGCAAGGTCCGGGTGGGCGGGGCCGGCGCCAAGACGGTGTACTTGATCGAGGATCGGACGGTGTACGCCATCGACGAGGGGTCTCAGTCCGTTCGCGTTCTGAAGCACGCGACATTGAGCGAGGTCGCCGCGCACTATACCGACGCCGTGAGGCAGCTCCAAGAAGCGGCCGCGGCCGCACCGCCCGAGAATCGCGCGGAGGCGCAGCGCAAAGCCTCGGACTTGAAAGCCGCCAGCGATCGGCTGCTCGAGCCCGTGCCGCGTGCATACGGCATGACGGCGCGGTTCGAGTCGGTCGACGGCCATTCGTGCCGGATCTGGGAGGAGCAGGAGAGCGGGGCGAAGCGACTGGAGCTTTGCGTCGCGCCGACGGCCGCCGTGCCCGGCGGCGCCGACCTACTGAATGGAATGCACGTCTTGAGCGCCTTCCGGCACGGTGCCCGGTGGGCGCTCGGCGTGGATCTCGGTCTCTCCGACTGGTGGCCGGACGTCGTCCACCTGGGCGGTGTGCCGCTGCTGATACGCGAATTCAAATACGACAGCCTCATTCGCGAGGTGACGCTCACGGCGATACACCCCGACACTCCGAGTGCATCGCTCTGGGACCCGCCCAAGGGGTATCGGGTGGAAGAGGATTCCGACTATTCCGAATGGTAGCGACGGGCCGCGCGGGGCTGCGCGCCGCGCGGGGTGAAGCGATCACCCCGCGGGAACCCCGGCCTTGTGCGCGCTCACCGCGTCCCCGTCGTTCGCCTTGAGTTCGCTGAACACGACCGTCGATAGGATGGTCCAGACTCCGAGCGTGCGCAGCGCGAGGTGAATGCCGTGGATCATCTCCGGCGGCGTGGCCTGGGTGTGACCGGGAATGAACAGCGCCGCCACCAGCGAGGCCGAGGCGATTCCGAAGCTCACTGCCATCTGCTGCACCGTGCTGGCGATGGTGCTGGCGCCGCTCGCCTGCTCGCTGCTCACATCCGCATACGCCAGTGTGTTCATGCTGGTGTATTGCGTCGAGGTGAAGAATCCGAATGCGAACGCCAATAGAGCGATCAGCCAGCCGGGCGTGCTCACGTCGATCAGGGAGAACAGCATCAGCATCACGCCGAGCATCACGGTGTTCGCGATCAGCACTTGCCGGTAGCCGAATTTCCTCAGGATGGCAGGCAGCGTGAATTTGAAGCTGATGGCGGCGAGCGCCTGCGGCATGATCATGAGTCCGGATTGGATCGGCGTGAAACCCAATCCCACCTGATACAGGAGCGGCAGCATGAAAGGCAGGCCGCCGATTCCCAGGCGGGTGAACAAGTTGCCCGATACCGCCACCCGAAAGCTCCGGATGCGGGTGAGGCTCAGCTGCAGCAGCGGATGCCGCGTGCGCACCGAATGCAGGCCGTAGGCCGCGAGCAGCGCCGCCGAGATCGCCAGAGCGCCGGCGATCTCGCGCCCGCTCAGGGTGTGCTCGCCGAATACCTCGAGCACGTAGGACAATAGCGAGATGCCCGATCCGAACAGCGCCAGTCCGACGTAGTCCAGCGGATAATTCCTGGCGGCGATGAAGTCCGGCAAGTGCTTGCGCACCAGGACCAGTCCGCAGAGGCCGATCGGGATGTTGACGAAGAAAATCACGCTCCAATGAAAATAGGCGACTATCAGTCCGCCGAGCAGCGGTCCGAGCATCGGACCGACCAGCCCCGGGATGGCCACGAAGCTGAGGGCGCGGATCAATTCGGATTTCGCGAACGCACGCACCAGGGTCAGCCGGCCCACCGGCAGCATCATGGCGCCGCCGCAGCCTTGCAGGATCCGGCACGCCACCAGCACGTGGATGTCGGTCGAAATGCCGCACAAGAAAGAGCCGAGCGTGAACACGGCGATGGCGGATGCGAATACCCGGCGCGTCCCGAAGCGATTGGCCATCCAGCCGCTGATGGGAATGAACACCGCGAGGCTCAACGTGTAGCTCGCAAGCACGGCCTTCATGTCGAGCGGCGGCACCTTCAGCGAGTGCGCCATGACCGGAACTGCCGTGTTCAGGATGGTGGTGTCGAGCGACTCCATGAAGAAGCCTACAGCCACCAGCCAGGGCAGGAGCCGCTTGGCGGCCGCGGTCAACTCGACCTCGCGGGCCGGATGAGGCGGAGCAGGCATCAGCGCGAACCGCAGCGCGAACCGCAGCGCGAACCGCAGCGCGAACCGCCGTGCACCAAGATGCCGTCTCCCGGACTGACCACGATCCCGTTCTCCGGGGGGCTAATGCGCCAATGAAGCGTCGACGATGGCCTGCGCATCGCTCAGGATCTTCGCCAGATGCTCGGCGCTCGAGAAGCTCTCGGCGTAGATCTTGTAGATGTCCTCGGTGCCGGACGGTCTTGCCGCGAACCAGCCGTTCTTCGCGCAGACCTTGACGCCGCCGATCGGCGCATCGTTTCCGGGCGCACGCGACAGCACCTGCTCGATGCGCTCGCCGGCGAGTTCCGTGATGCGGACTTGCGAGCGGTCCAGCTTGGAAAGGTTCTTTTTCTGATCCGGAGTCGCGGGCGCGTCGAGGCGATCGGCGAACGGTTCCCCGAGATCGCTCGTGAGAGCTCGGTAGGCCTCGCCGGGATCGCGGCCGTTGCGCGCGGTCATCTCAGCCGCGAGCAGGCAGGGTACGATGCCGTCCTTGTCCGTGCTCCACGCGCCGCCGTCGAGCCTCAAGAATGAGGCGCCCGCACTCTCCTCGCCGCCGAACCCGAGATCGCCCGACTTGAGTCCGGCGACGAACCATTTGAACCCCACGGGGACTTCGTACAGCGAGCGGCCGAGCCGCGCCGCCACCCGGTCGATCAAGGCGCTCGAGACGATGGTCTTGCCCACCCGGGAGCTCGTTTTCCACCGGGGGCGGTGGCGGAACAGGTAGTCGATGGCCACCGACAGATAATTGTTGGGAGGCATGAGGCCGGCGCTCGAGGTAACGATGCCGTGGCGGTCGTGATCGGTATCGCAGGCGAAGGCGATGTCGTATTGGTCCTTGAGGCCGACGAGCCGCCGCATTGCATACGGCGAGGAAGGGTCCATCCGGATTTTCCCGTCCCAGTCCAGGGACATGAAGGCGAATGTGGGATCGACCACTTCGTTCACCACGTGAAGATCGATCCCGAAGCGCTCCGCAATGCGGGCCCAGTAGTGCACGCCGGCGCCGCCCAGCGGATCGACCCCCATGCGCACGCGCGAACCGCGGATCACATCCAGGTCGACCACGTGCGCCAGGTCGTCCACATAGCTCGTCAGATAATCGTGGGAGTGGGTCGTGGGCGCGCGCCGCGCACGGGCAAAGTCCATCCGTGCCACGCCGGTGAGGCCGGATTCGATGAGGGCATTGGCCTTCGCTTCGATCCACGCGGTCACTTCGGTGTCGGCGGGGCCGCCGTCGGGCGGGTTGTACTTGAATCCGCCGCTGTCGGGAGGGTTGTGGGAGGGCGTGATCACGATTCCGTCCGCAAAGCCGGCGGTGCGTCCACGGTTGTAGGTCAGGATGGCATGGGACACGGCCGGCGTCGGTGTGTATTCGTCGTCCGCGGCCGTCATGACCTCCACGCCGTTCGCGGCGAGGACTTCGATCGCGGTGGCGAAGGCGGGCGCGGAGAGGGCGTGCGTGTCGAATCCCAGAAACAACGGCCCGTCGATGCCCTTTTGTCGGCGGTAATCGCAGATCGCTTGAGTGATCGACAGGACGTGCGCCTCGTTGAAGCTCGAATCGAACGAGCTGCCGCGATGTCCGGAGGTACCGAAGGCGACGCGCTGCGCGGCGACGCCCGGGTCGGGCCTCAGACTGTAGTATGCGGTGATGAGCCTCGGTATGTGGGTGAGACGCGCCGCCGGCGCCGGCTGACCTGCCAGCGGGTCGATCCTCCCGCTCACGACGCGGCGGCCAGCGTCTTGCTCTTGTCGAGGAGGCTCTGCATGAGCTCTTTCCACGATTTCACGAACGATTGTGCGCCTTCGAGTTGAAGCTGCTTCGCCAGCGCGGCGACATCGATGCCCGCCGCGGCGAAACGCGCGAGCATTTTCTCCGCATCCTCGCCGTCCGGCCGCATCGGGGCGCCGACCTTGCCCTCCTTGGCAAAGGCCAGCAACGTCTTCTCGGGCATGGTGTCGATGGTCTCGGGAGCGGCAAGTGCCTCGACGTAGAGCGTTTGAGACGCCTTGGGATCCTTCATCCCGGTGCTGGCCCACAGCATGCGCTGCTTCACCGCACCGGCGGAGGCGAGATCTCGCCAACGCTTGCTCGCGATCAAGTCGCAGTGCGCGCGGTAAGTGCGTCCCGCGATGGCGATTCCCAGCCGATTGGCGAGCTCGCCAGGCACCTTGCCGGCGATCGCCCGGTCCCAGCGGCTGATGAAGACCGACGCCACGGAGCTTACCCGCGGATCGAGCTTGGCCGCGATCCGCCGCTCGATGCCGCGCAGGTAGGCCTCCGCGATGGCGAGGTATTGCTCGCGGGAGAAGAGCAGCGTGACGTTGACGGGCACACCCGCGAAGATGGCTTCCTCGATGGCGGGGACCCCTTCCGGGGTGCCCGGTATCTTGACGTACAGATTGGGGCGGTCGGCGAGCTTGTGGATTTGCTTGGCCGCTTCGAGGGTTGCCTTGGTGTCATTGGCGAGGAGCGGCGAGACCTCCATCGACACCCAACCGTCGATTCCGCGCGTGCGGTCGAACTCCGGCCGGAACAGGTCGGCGGCGCGGCGCAGATCCTCGAGTGCCAGCTCCACGAACAGCGTTTCGCCCGACAGACCGGTGCGCGCCTTCTGCTGGATGCTCTTGTCGTACAGCGCGGAGCCGCCGATCGCCTCGTCGAAAATAGTCGGGTTCGAGGTGAGGCCGGTCACCGACAACTCGTCGATGTAGCGCTTGAGGGTGCCGTCGTCGAGAATTCCCCTGGTGATGTTGTCGAGCCACAGGCTCTGCCCGAGTTTGTGAAGGTCTCGTGTCGTGGTCATGGTCGCACCTTGAAGTCGGTTGAGTTGAGGGTCGTGAGATCGCCGATACGCTCGATCACGCGATCGGGCGCCGGGGTCACGTCGTTGGACCCCGCGGCCAGTGCGTAGTGCCCCTGGCGTACGAATACCGTGGTCAATTTATCCCGCATGACGAGCTTCATCGCGGCGAGCAAATGGGGCTTGTCGTCGACCACCACGTAATGCGAGGCCGGATAGCGCTTCTGCACGTGATCCATCACTTTTTCCTTGTGCAGATAAATGAGCACCGCGCCCTGCACGGCGTCCCAGATACCGGCATGCTGGATCTTCCTCGGCTGGAACACCACGTCGCCGTCCGACAATACCACCGGCCGCCCCATGGCGCGAAGGTGGGCAATGGCGTCGAGCGCCCCGGGAAAGAGCAGGGTGGGGTAGGGGAACTCGAGCAGGAACTGCGACATCTCCAGGAGCCTCGGATCGTCATCGAGTCCGGCGCGAAACGCCTGCAGGCTCCCCAGGTAGTCCGCGACGCCGAATTTCGCGCGCAGCTCCTCGAAGATCTCCCAGTAGCGCTTGCGCTGATCCGCGCCGAACGATCTTTCCAGCCGGGCGCCGAGCCGGACCGCGAACTCGTCGTTGTCGAGGAGCGTATTGTCCACGTCCAGCAGGAACACGATCTGGTCTGTGTTCAGCATGGCGCGGACGTCTCGGCGACCGGATTGTGCCAGGTATCGTCGCCCTCGATGATCTTGTCGGCCTCGGCCGGACCCCAGCTCCGCTGATCGTAAGGCACCACCGGCGGTGGATCGTGCAGCACGGGATCGACGACCCGCCAGGCCGCCTCGACGCAATCGTCCTGGGTGAAGAGCGAGGTATCGCCGCGCACCGCATCGCCCAGGAGGCGCTCGTAGGGAGACTTGTCGCTCTGGGTACGATGGCGGGCAATCAGCTCCACCGGCTCGCCGCGCATCTCCTCGCCGCTGCGCTTCACCAGCGCGCCGGTGCCGATCACCACCTCGGGACTGAGCCGGAGGCGGAAATAGTTGTTGGGCAGCTTCTCGCCCCCATCGAACAGAGGCAGCGGGGGGCACTTCAGCGTGACGACTACCTGCGTGGCGGTTATTGGCAGACACTTGCCCGTCCGCACGTAGAACGGCACGTCCGCCCACCGCCAGGTGTCGATATGGAGCTTGAGCGCCGCGAACGTCTCCACCTGGGAATCCGCTTTGACGCCTTTCTCGTCGCGGTAGCCGCGAAACTGGCCGCGTACGATTTCGCGCGGGTCGAGCGGCCGCATGGCGCGGAACAGCCGCAGCTTCTCCGCCTGGCGCGCATCGGATTCGTGACCGCCCGGCGGATCCATGGCAAGGAGCGAAATCACCTGCAGCAAATGGTTCTGGACGACGTCGCGGATCGCGCCGGTCTCCTCGTAGAACCCGCCCCGGCCCTGTACTCCGAAGGACTCGGCCATGGTGATCTGCACATCCTTCACGTAATCCCGATTCCAGATGGGCTCGAGGAAGGTGTTGGCGAATCGAAAGTAGAGCAGGTTCTGCACCGCTTCCTTGCCGAGGTAATGATCGATTCGAAAGATCGACCCTTCGGGAAATACCCCGTGAAGGGTCTCATCGAGCGCCTGTGCCGTCGCGAGATCCCGCCCGAAAGGCTTCTCGACGATGACACGCGCGTCGCGGGCGCAGCCAGAATCGGCGAGTCCCTGTACGACGCGGCCGAACATGCTTGGCGGTATGGCGAGGTAATGAATCGGACGCGCCGCCGAACCGAGCGCCTTGCGCAAATTTCGAAACGTCTCCGGATCCGAGTAATCGCCGTCGGCGTAGCGCATCTGCGCGGACAGTTTCTCGAATTCCCCGGCGCAGTACTTTCCCGCGTGCTCCAAGCTCTCCCGCGCCCGGGCGCGCAGCTTCTCGATGTTCCACCCGGCGCGCCCCATGCCGATGATGGGAATCGCGAGACCGTCCCGGTTGACCAGCGAGTTGAGCGCCGGAAACACCTGCTTGAATGCAAGGTCGCCGGTCGCGCCGAAGAACACGAAGGCGTCCGATTGGAGGGCGCTCATGAGCGGCCCATCCTCTGCGCGCGCCGCAATTCCCTGAGCTCCTCCAGCAATTCGAGCGCCAGCGCCACGCCGGCCGCATTGACTCCGAGATCGCGCTCGAGCCGCAGCGCGATCCTTGCCCGGCGCAGCTGCGCACCGCTGAATCGCCACTCGGCGGCATCGATCTCGAGTACGTTGATGACGCCTTCCTGCACCCATTCGACGATGTGCCGCTCCTCCACCGCGATCAGGCGCGTCAACTCGCTCACGCTCAACGCGGAGCTTTCTTCGAGGATCTCACCGGTCAGACGAGGCTCGTCGGGCAGGGACATGATGGTTACACTCCGAGGCTTGCGCGGGGGTCGAAGGGCATGGCATTCGCCATGGCGCGGTACGCTGCCCTGGCCTTGTCGTCGGATGCCGGCGGCAGAGCGATTTGCAGCACGACGTAAAAATCGCCCGCGGGCGAGGCGGGCATTCCGCGGCCCTTGAGCCGCAATTTGCTGCCGGCATGCGATCCTGCCGGAATTTTCAATTCGACGTCGCCGCCGGGCGTCGGCGTCTTCACCGTCGCGCCGAGCGCGGCTTCCCAGGGGGCAACCGGCAGATCGAGGTACAGGTCGCGGCCGTCGACGCGATACAGCGGGTGCGGCTGAAATTCGACCTCGATGTAAAGATCGCCCGGCGTGGCCGAGCCGGGCTGGCCGGCCGCTTCGAGCGGCCGGGCCCCTTGGCCCGCCAGACGGATGGTCTGTCCGGGCAGAATGCCCTTGGGTATCTGCACGTTCAACACGCGTTCGCGCATCGATAGCCGTCCTTCGGCGTCGATCTCGGGCATGCGTAGCGTGAAGCTTCGCGACCCTCCGTTGAGCGCCGCGTCGAGATCGAGCATCACTTTCGCATGATGGTCCTCGCCCCGGCCTGCCTCGCCGCGGCCCTGCCCGGCGTATCGCCCGGCCCTCGCCCGGCCGAACAGCGACTCGAAGAAATCACTGTAATCCGCTCCCGGGGCTCCGCCATCCTGACCCGCGCCGCTGAATTCGAACCCGGAACCGAAGTCCGGCGGCGGACGGAACTCTTCGCCGGGGCGGGGACCCGATCCCAGGCGGTCGTAGGCGGCGCGCTTCTCGGGGTTGCGCAACACCTCATAGGCTTCCCCGACATCCTTGAATCGAGCTTCCGCGTTCGGCTCCTTGCTCACATCGGGATGATACTTTCGTGCGAGCTTGCGATACGCCTGCTTGATCTGCGCCTCGGTGGCATCGCGCGCCACGCCCATGACCTTGTAATAATCCTTGAACTCCACCTGGCACCTGCAATCCGTCTTTCACCGACAGAATACTATGCGTGGACCGCGAGCGGATTGGATAATCCCCTTGTAGGGAACTTCCTACAGCTGATATGCGATGGTGAGGAGCAATCCTTCTCCAAGATCCCGCCACAACCCCGGCGGCCGGCTGTCGAACGCATCCGCATCGGGGATCAGATCGTGAATCCAGGTCGCCAGCCACTCGATGTCGCGCTTGTCATAGAACACGACCGCAGACTCGTAATTGAGCATGAGGCTGCGGGAGTCCAGGTTGGGAGAGCCGCAGATCGCCAGACTGCGGTCGAACACCACGGCCTTCGCGTGATTCATGCTGCGCAACAAGTGAAACGATACGCCGGCGCCGGACAAGGAGCGCAGCGCGCGATTGCGCACGAAATCCGCCAGCCGATGGTTCGATTTCGCCGGAATGCACAGGTCGATTTTCACGCCGCGGCGCGCCGCGAGCCGTATGGCCGTCTCCAGGCTCGAATCCGGAACGAAGTAGGGCGTGACTGCCAGCATGCGCTCCGTCGCATGGAAGCAGGCATCGATGAGGAGCGCGCGCACGGTGTCCTCGGTCTGGTCGGGGCCGCTCGGCAGGAATTGCGTGCGGCCGGCGGCCTCCTCTTGCGCGCCGATGGCGGTGCGCCCGGCCGGCTTGCCGCCCGCCGCGGTCCAGTCCGCCTCGAATTGATTGGCCGCCGACGCCGCCACGGAGCCCTCGAGATCGAACGACAGATCGGACCATGCCGGTACCCCGGGCGCTCCGCAGAAGTATTCCGCGGCAAGATTGCGCCCGCCGCTCCAGAGCGCCTCGCTGTCGGCGATCACCCATTTGCGATGATTGCGCAAGTTCCGCGGACCCTGGGTCCTGCGTGCGAGGAGCGGCGAAAATACCGCAATCTCCACGCCGGCCGCCCGCATGCGTTTGAACCACGATCGCGGCAGCCAGATGGCACCGACGCCGTCGATCAAGAATCGAACGCGCACACCACGCTCGACGCAGCCGATCAGACGTGCGGTGACCTCCTCGCCGAACGCGTCGCGGCCGAGTATGTAAGTACAGAGGTCGAGGCGCCGGTTCGCGCGGCCGAGGACCTCGAACAGCGCGCTTCGCGCCTCCTCGCCGTTCTGGTGCATGCGCACCCGCGCGGGCGCCGAGCCGGGCAGCCCGAAGCTCTCGATGAGCTCCTCGGCCCAGTTCGCGGTGGGCGACGGAGCCGCGAGGCACGGGACGATCCGCCGCGCGAGCTTGCGGCGGCCGAAGAGCAGGTACATCGGCAGCGCCGCATAAGGCAGGGCGATGAGTCCCAGTACCCAGGATATGGCGATCGACGGCGGCCGGCGCTCGCGCTCCGCGCGTGTGGTGAGGACGTAGGTAAGCAGGCTCAGTACGACGACCAGCGAGTGGGCGGTGAGGCGCGGGAACCAGGCTGTCATGTGAGTCGACGCAGCACACCCGGCAGCAAATCCGGCAGATCCTCCGCCAGAAGACCCGGCCCGAAGTCCAGGGCCGCGGCGCCGTGCAGCCACACGGCTGCTGCGGCGGCCGCGAACGCGTCCATTCCCTGGGTCAACAGGCCCAGGATCATGCCGCCCAATACGTCGCCCGAACCGCCGGTCGCGAGCGTGGGCGGCGCGTTGGCGTTGACGACCGCCCTTCCGTCCGGCGCGGCGATCACCGTGTCGGCGCCTTTCAGCACGATCAGTGCGCCGCTGTCGCGCGCCGCGCGTCGAGCCCGCGTCAGCTTGTCTCCCGATGCATCGAACAACCGGGCGAACTCGCCCTCGTGCGGGGTGAGCACGCACGGACCCCGAACTGCCTCGAAGAGCTCCTTCGGACGCCCGGCGAACACCGTCAGCGCATCGGCGTCGAGCAGCACGGGGCGGCCGGTGCCGAGCATCGCCAGCGTACGCTCCCGAGTCTCCTCGTCGATGCCCGCCCCGGGCCCGATCAAATAGGCGGTGAAGCGCCGATCCTCCAGCAGGCGGGGCAGGTCGCGAGCGCTCGGTAGCGGCCTCACCATGATGCTGGTGAGCGCCGCGGCGTACACGTCGATTCCCCGTACCGGCACGGCGATGGTCGTGAGGCCCGCGCCCATGCGCGCAGCGGCCCGCGCCGCCATGCGTGCGGCGCCGGTGGTCGGATATCCGCCGATCAGCAGCGCATGTCCGCGGCTGTACTTGTTGTCCGAGGCCCCGACCTGGGGCAGGCGCTGACGCCAGAGGGCAGGTCCGTTCTCCCAAGTGTCGACCTCGATGCGCTCCAGCACGCTCGCCGGCGTGCCGATGTCGGCGAGCACTTGGGTACCGCATAAATCGCGCCCGGGCAGCAGGAGGTGGGCGGGTTTTTTGCGCGTGAACGTCACGGTGAGCCGCGCTTGAATCGCGCCGAGCGATTCACCCGTGTCGCCCATGACGCCGCTCGGCACGTCGACCGCGGCCAGGGGAATACGCCGCTCGGCGGCGGCGGCGAGCACGCGTATCACGTCCGCGCCAAGCGGCCGGCTCAGCCCGGCGCCGAAGAGCGCATCCACGGCCAGCTCTGCGCCGCCGAGGACGCCTTCGTCGAGCGGCTCTACGGGCCCCCTCCACCGCGCCGCGTGCACAGCGGCATCGCCGCGCAAATGCGCGATGGCGCCGTGGAGAGCAACGCGCACCGGCCATCCGGCGGATGCGAGTGCGGCGGCGGCGACGAAGCCGTCGCCGCCATTGTTGCCCGGCCCGCAAAGGACGGTGACGGGCCGTGCCGACCAGCGGGCCATCACCTCCCGGGCCACCGCGCTCCCGGCGTTGTGCATGAGATCCTCGCCGGAGATTCCCGCGGCCTCCGTGAGACGATCGGCCTCCTGCATTTGCGAGACCCGCAACAGGGCCGCCGGGTCGGATGCACCGGTCATGCGTCCGGGCTCACACGAACCACCAGCTTGCCGAAGTTGCGACCCGCCAGGAGCCCCAGGAAGGCGCTCGGCGCATTCTCCAGTCCCTCGACGATGTCTTCGCGGTACTTGATCTTGCCCTCGTGCAGCCAACCACTCATCGAATCCAGGAAATCGGCATGGCGATGCTCGAATCCGTCGGAGATGATGAATCCGCGCAGCGCGAGGCGCTTGACCAGAATCTGCCGCATCAATCCGGGCACCGACTCGGCGGGTGTCGCGGCGGGAGCTTCATTGTACTGAGAGATGAGTCCGCAGACCGGAATGCGCGCATGGGCGTTGAGCAACGGCAGCACCGCACGAAAGACCTTGCCGCCGACGTTCTCGTAGTACACATCGATGCCCTGCGGGCACGCTGCCGCGAGCTTCACCGAGAAGTCCTGGGAGTGGTGATCGATGCAGGCGTCGAACCCGAGGCCTTGGACGGCCCAGGCGCATTTGGCTTCGCCGCCGGCGACACCGACGACACGGCAGTCCTTGAGTTTTGCGATCTGTCCGACCATGGAGCCGACCGCGCCGGTTGCCGCGGCCACCACGACGGTCTCCCGCGGCTTCGGCTTGCCGATGTCGAGCAGTCCGACGAAGGCGGTGAATGCGGGCATGCCGAGGACACCCAATGCGTGCGACGGCGAGCCGATCTGCGGCGGGAGCTTGACGATTCCCGCTCCCTTGGAAATCGCATACTCCTGCCAGCCGCTCGGAGCCAGTACCCAGTCGCCCTGGCGGAAGTTCGGGTGGAGCGATCGCTCCACCCGAGCCACGGTCTCGGCCATCATGACGTGTCCGACTGCAACCGGCGCCGCGTAAGAGGGTGCATCGCTCATCCGTCCGCGCATGTAGGGATCGAGGGACAGCCAAACGGTTCGAAGCAGAAGCTCACCGTCCTGCAAGTCACCGACGGGTTGAGTCTCGAGGCGAAAGCAGTCGAGCGTGGCGGCCTTGACCGGGCGCGACGCGAGGACAATTCGGCGATTGATCAGCTCATTCATGGTGGCGGCGCATGGATAGCCCTTGTTTCTGTTGTTTCCGAAGAACATTCAATGTGTTATGAGATCTTATTCGAAGTAACCTCAGTAGGCGACCGCATCACGGTCATCGCGACTCTGGTGATGGGTCGGGAACGAAGGTACTCTGTCCGTCCAAAATAATAGCGCGTATCGATGCGCGGTTGAGACGATCCCTGAACACCACCTTCACAGGACTGGAACGCATGCAGAGCTCGCTATCTTGGATAGAGTGGCTCGACCGGCTCGACCGAGTACTGAAGGGCGCGCGCGAGGATGTGCGCGCACTCGCGGGATTCGAGAGTCCTCGGGCGGTTGCCGCGGTGGAACGTTGCACTCGTCAATTGGCCGCGCTCACCAACGAGCTCAGGCTCCTGGATCGCAGCGTCGTGTCCGCGAAGGACTCCGTCGGCGGCGCCTCCTTGGACCGCGCGTCCAACCTGCAGAAGGCTTTGGACACGACGGTGTTTCGCCTGGAAACGATGGCCAACCCGCCGGGGCCGGAGTCTCACGTCGCGCGCGAAAGGCTCCTGACCGCCGTGGATTGCGCGTTGCGCGACAGCTACTACGAGGCGGCGATGCTCGTGGGCCCGAGTCGGCATGTTGCCGAGGTGCGCATCAACTGAAGTCGGGATTCGATCGGCGCCCGCGAGGCGCGCGCCGCATCAGGCGCGGCCGGTCCGTGGTCCGAAGAAATACCAGAGGATGAACCCCAGAATGGGCAGCACCAGCACCAGTACGGTCCAGAGCACCTTGTCGCCGGTGCTTCCGCCGCTTTGAAAAATGTTCACGATCGCCCACACGTCCGCGACCAGAACGATCAGTCCGCCTATCCCTTCGTATTGCATGGTCTATCGTCCCTTTTGCATTTCATCCGATCATGGACGCCGGCGTGATGCGAATCAAGATGGCCGTGCTCGAGGGGACGCGACCGGGTAGGCCCCTCGAGAAATATGTCGATTCTCTACCGTGACACCGCGTCGCCCGCTCCGCCGACGCCGCCGCTCGATGGGCAAATGCGCGCCGATATCGCCGTCGTGGGGGGCGGGATCACGGGTCTGTCCACGGCGCTTCATTCCGCCGAGGCCGGCGCCAAAGTAGTGCTGCTCGAGGCGCAGGATCCGGGGTTCGGCGCCTCCGGGCGAAACGGCGGTCAAGTCAACCCCGGCCTGAAGCTCGACCCGGATACGGTCGAGCGCGACTTCGGCTTGGATCTCGGCGGGCGCATGAACGCCCTCGCAGGCTGCGGCACCGTCGCTCGTGTTCGATCTCATCCAGCGGCATTCGATCGCGTGCGAGGCGCGGCGCAACGGAACCCTGCGCGCGGCCGTTCGCCCCAAACACGCCGCCTCGATTCGTACCACGGTCGAGCAACTCGCGCGCCGCGGCGCGCCGGTCGAGTATCTGGAGCGCAGCGCCATTTCCTCATTGACGGGAACCGACCGGTACCTGGGCGCCATGCTCGATCGGCGGGGCGGGGATCTCAATCCGCTCGCCTACACCCGCGGGCTTGCGCGGGCGGCGATCGGCGCCGGGGCGGCGATCCACGGCGGGAGCCGCGTGTCGAGCATGCGGCGGGAAGCGGGCGCGTGGCGCCTGGAGACCGGGAGCGGATGCGTCGTGTCTCCCCACGTCGTGATCGCCACCAATGGCTATACCGACCGTTTGTGGCCTGACTTGCGGCGCACGATCGTGCCCCTGTTCGGCGCGATCGCGGCCTCCGACTGTCTTTCCGAGCCGGCGGGGCGCGCGATCATGCCGAGCCGCGCCGTTCTCTACGAGAGCGGCGCCATCACCGTGTACTACCGCATCGATGCCGATCGGCGGCTGCTCATCGGCGGACGTGGACCGATGCGGGAAATCGATTCAACGGGCGCCATCCCGCATCTGACCGCCTATGCGCGGGAGCTCTGGCCGATTCTCGATGGGGTGCGCTGGACGCACGCCTGGGGAGGTCGGCTCGCCATGACGCGCGATCATTACCCGCACGTTCACGAACCCCAACCCGGAGTGCTCGTCTGCCTGGGTTACAACGGCCGCGGGGTGGCGATGGCAACTGCCATGGGGTCGCTGCTCGCGCGCCGAATCACCCGGCCCGAGCTTCCCTTCGACATGCCGGTGACGGACATGAAGACGATCGCGCTGCATCCGTTCTGGCCGGCGGGGGTGAAGGCCGCCATCCTCTACGGCCGGATGACCGACTATCTCGGACGGTGAGCTCTATCCAGGAACATAAGGCTCGGAGAGGCTGCTTCGTAGGGGACGACGACAAGCTTTGGGCACGGGAGATCAGGCCGCCCTCCAAGACCGGCGGGACGGCCGGCCGGTCCCGAACTAGTTGTCGGTGTAGAACTGCCTCAGCCGGCGCATATCGATGATCACATCGTATTGCCGGCCCGCGGGCAGCGCGGGGCCGGTCGCGAATACGTAGCGCGAGCCGAGGTTCGCGATGTCCGGATGCAAGTCATGCATCGCGCGCTTGAACATCTCTTTCGGCACCCATTCCGAGTTCGACGACAATGAGCCGAATTCGTCGTGATAAATGCTCGAGGTAGAGATGTCGGCGGCCCGCGATGCGATCGCGAAAATGCGGGGGCGCGAACGGTCGCTCAATCGGACTTGCTTGGCGCCCTCGAGCACGAGCTGCCACTCATTGCCCTGCGGAACGGCGATCAGCGCATAGGCGTGGTGCCGGGCGGTCAGAAAAGCGACCGACAGCAGGATCGAGGCGAGGAGCCGCCGGTTGGACGCGCCCCAATGTTCGGTGAGTGCGCTCAAGCTCGCCACCAGGAAACACACCAGCACGGCACTCATCGCGAGCAAGGTCCGGTAGGTGGCGTATCGCTCGGCGGCGACCAAGCTGATGCTGAAAGCGGCCACCGGCAAGGCAAGGAGCGCCGAGAACCAGATGAAGCCACGCTGCCGGCCGTGGCGCCGCCATTCCAGACGCCCGCCGGCAATGAGCAACCCGCCCACCAATGCGGCGCACCCCAGGTAAAGCCAGCCGTCACGATGATTGTTGTCGTTCAACACGAGCATGCTCAGGGCATTGGGCAGTGCCTCGCCCAGGAACCAGACGATCTTCTCCCCCACATGGTGCTCGAACGATACCCGCCCGGACTTGACGAAAACTCCCATTGAATAGAGCACCGTCATCGCGCAATAGGTTAGGCCGAGCGCAGCCGCCACGAACGACAAGTGAGCACCTGCCCATCGTGCGGTATCCTTCAATCCACGCCGGCGTTGAGCGATCAGCGCGCCGGCCAGCGGCACCACATAGAACATCGCGCTGGGTTGATAGATGAGCGCGCTGGCCACCATGAGTGCGAGGCCCACCAGCCACTGGACGAGGAGCCGCCCTTGAAGCCGCAGGTTGACGGCGCCGGGCGCCAAGACGAGTGCGTTGTCGACCGCGAAGAATGCACCTAGCGCGAGCAGCGCCGCCGCCGCGTAAGGCCATCCCACGGCCCAGGCTGCGATCACTTGCGAGGCGGGCAGCAGGCCGAGGGTGAGAGCGACGCAAAGAGTTGCCTCGAACGGCCAGCCGAGCGCGCGCAGGCCGCGGTACACGACCCAAGAGATCGCGCCCAGAATGAGGCATGCGCCCAGGCGCATCCAGCGCAAATTGTCGACGGTCGTGGTTTGCCCATAGGTCGACTGCAGCAAGAGCCCATAGATCGGCCGCGCATGCGACGCGCAAAACTGCAGAATCTTCCCAGGCTCCTCGTGCGCCTCGCGCAGATTCGAGTAGTCGTCGCGCAATCCGAAGTCGTGGAAGGTGGTCGGCCAGTAAGCCATCAGGGGTATCAGGAACAGAAGCGCCGTCAGCATCCAGCTGCGCGTGCCGGCAACGCTGCGGCCCTGTGCGGCGGCGCCTGCATAGCCCGCGGACGAACCGATAGGCGGTTCCGTCAATGGTTGCGGCAGCGTGGGTTCCGGTGTGCTCATGGGAACGATGGTACCTTCATATGCGGCGTTGCAGCATTCAGCGAACGCCCTCTGAGCCGACCGCCTGGCGTAGATGAGGGCACGACCCTGGAGTTTCTGGAATTCTATCCGGCAGGTCGCCTGAAAATGCGTGCGCGGGGCGCAAACCCCACGTTAAATCTCCGTTATCTCGATCAAGCGGCGATGCAGAGATGCTTGCCTGAGCGCGCAACGCCTCGCCTGCGCCACGCTTCGTTCGCCGCGGCGAGAGCCGCGATCAGCGATCCGCTCGTGCATGCGCGCTCCTCGCGCGAATATGTTAATCCAAGCTGTCCGATCCTTTGATGCAGGTCCCATCGGCACGCCGCGCTTCCCGCTAGCCTTCGAGTGGTAGAAGCCGGAAATCCCGATGTCACTCAAGTCCACCGTACTCTTCGCAGCCGTGCTGAGCGCCACCGCGGCCCAGGCGCACCCGAAGATCTATACCTACCTGGACGCGGAAGGCACCCGGCATTTCACCGACGTGCCGGACGACAACCGCTATCGTCTGCTGGTGATGTCGCCGCAGGACATGACGGAAAGCGGGGATCGCTACGACCCCGCCCTGCTGGCGCGTGCCACTCAATACGACGCCATCATCGAGAAGGCCGCGTCCTCCAACTCGGTCGAAGCGAATTTGCTGCGCGCGGTCATCGTCGTGGAATCCGGATTCAACTCGCGCGCCGTTTCCAAGCGCGGTGCCGTGGGCTTGATGCAGCTGATGCCCGCCACGGCGAGCCGCTTCGGCGTGTCGAATCCCTACGATCCGAAGGAAAACGTGCACGGGGGCGCCCGTTATCTCAAGTTTCTGATGGATCGATTCGGCCAAAATATCCGCCTCGCACTCGCCGCCTACAATGCAGGCGAGGAAGCCGTCGACCGGAACGGAGGCCAGATCCCGCCGTTCACGGAGACCATGGCCTACGTACCCAAGGTACTCAAGATCTATCGCATGCTCGCCCAGCAGGCGAGCAGCACCTGACCGCCCGACCGCGCGCCGCCCTCGCCGGCGCCGTAAACTTCGCGTTCGGACAGACCGCGAACCAAACAGGAGATGTCATGGTCATGAAAGAGGCCGCTGAAATGGCCGTCGCCCTGAAAATGCGCCCCGCGATGAGCCTGCTTGCGCTCGGAGCGCTGCATATCTTGTCTTGACGAGTCCGGACGAGGAGGGCGCCGCCCTCGACATTGTGTTCGAAGGCTCGCGCTCGGCCTGCGCCGAGGCCGCGCTCGTGCTCGAAGCGAAGAGCATCCCGTATGAGCTCGAGCCCTCGGGCGCGAGCTGGGTACTCAAGACGGCCCCGGCCTCCTCGCTCCCGGCCCGCGATGAGCTGGCGCGCTACGCCGTCGAGCGCCGCGCGCCGCGTCCGCGGGCGCCCACTCTCACGGCCTTTCCGGGCGCAGGCTTCGGCACCGCCGTGTTCGCCGTCGTGCTGATGGCTGCGGCGTACTGCACCGGCATCCAGGCGTTCGGCGTCGACTGGCTGGCGGCCGGATCCTTGGACGCCCGGGCAGGGGGGGCCGGCGAATGGTGGCGCGCGATCACGGCGCTCACGCTGCATCTCGACCAGGCGCACTTGCTCGGCAATCTCCTGTTCGGCGCCGTCTTCGGCACGCTGGCGGGCGCTGCGTTCGGCCCCGGCATCGCATGGTCGAGCATTCTGGCGGCAGGAGCGCTCGCCGATTACCTGGACATGTTGATATCGCCCCCGGAGCATCGAGCCGCCGGTGCATCCACCGCGGTATTCGCGGCGCTCGGGTTGCTCTCGGGATTCTCCTGGCGATTGAGACTCAGTCTTCGCGAACGATTCAGATATCGCTGGGCCCCGTTGTTCGGCGGCCTGTTCCTGTTGACGATGCTGGGGGCCGGCGGAGAACGTGTGGACGTTCTCGGCCATGCGCTCGGCTTCGCGATGGGCATCGCTCTCGGCTGGATCTACGCGCGTCTAGGCATTCCGCGCAGCCGCGCCGGCGCCCCGCAGTGGGTCGCGGGTTCAGCTGCGCTCGCCGTCATCGTCGCTGCGTGGGTTCTGGCGCTGCGCGCATAGCGCGGACTCGCGCGCGAGGCGGGGGCATCGCATCTACTTCTTCAGATACTGATGAACGACCTCGATCAGTTCCTCGGCCGCGAGAACTTGCGGGGAATCCCGCCCGGCCTTCGGATCGACCATGTGCTCGCGGATGTGGTCCTCGATGACCTCTGCGATGAAACCGTCCAAAGCGCCGCGACAGGCGGTCGCCTGCTGCAGCACCGTGGCACATTCATCGTCCGCATCGACCGCTCTTTCCATGGCCTCGATTTGGCCGCGCATGCGCTTCAGGCGATTCAGCAGTTTGGCTTTTTCTTTCGCAATATGACTCATCGTGAGACCTCTTGCGCAACTATACCCTGGTAGGGTATCTTGGGCCATTAGATAGCCATCGGAGATTTACAGCCCCTATGGACCCCCATCCTAGCTCCCGTTTCGCGACGCAGGCGACGTGCCGCTGCGTGCAGCGGCGCGGCCTGTCGGTCTGGCTGGAGCGAAAGGCCTGGAAGAGAATCGCCGATAGGAATTTCGCCCTGATCGCCTAATTCCTCGAAAGCCATTTCCTCCCGGGCTTGAGCAACGGCGCTTCAAGCATGTGAGGAAGAGAAACATGGCTGCATTGTTGAATTTCTATTTTGCATCGCACGCCCGCGGACCGGCGCTGAGGAGCCTGAAATGGCGCCCGGCAATCGAGTGCGCGGAGCTCGCTGCCCGGGTCAGCGGCACCGTCGCCCAGATCGTGGTGTTTCTGTGGGCGACCCTGGCGATCGCGTTCTTTGGCATGGTCGCTGCGGGATTCTTGTTCGCGTAGGTGGTTCATGGGCCTTCCGACTCGAGACACCTCGCGTTCAAGAGCCGGGCGCAATCGGCGGCGCCATGTGCGCGCCACGTCCATTGCCGTGAATATCTCGCTGATCGCGGGGCTTCTATTCTTGCACGCACCGCGTGGTCAAGCAGCCGATGAGGCCCAGGACAGCAGCTCGCCACCCATCACGGACTCGCCACCCATCACGGAGGAGCGCTTCGCGATTCACGGCCAGGCGACTTACGTGGTACAAGCAACCGACGGCTTCCATGCACCCTACCACGGTCGCAACAGTCTCTCGCCTGCGAGCAACGAAGAGACCGTCGACGCGGACCTTTTTTTCGGTGCGCGGCTTTGGCGGGGGGCGGAGATCTGGATTCAGCCTGAAATCGACCAGGGTTTTGGGCTCGACGACACGCTCGGCGTGGCCGGTTTCCCAAGCGGAGAAGCTTATAAAGTGGGCGCTTACCATCCTTACTTCCGCTGGGCCCGGGCCTTCGTGTGCCAAACCATCGACGAGGGCGGTGAATGGGAATCAGTCGAAGGGGTTGCCGATCAGCTCGGCGGTTATCGCAGCGCGAACAGGTGGGTGTTTACCGCCGGTAAGTTCGCTGTCACCGATGTTTTCGATACCAACCAATATGCGCACGATCCGCGCAGCGATTTCCTCAATTGGTCGGCCGTGGATGGCGGGGCGTATGATTACGCCGCGGATGCATGGGGCTATACCGTCGGTGCTGCGGCGGAGCGCTACATCGGTTCCTGGACCGTGCGTGCCGGGGTATTTGATCTCTCCAACATCCCCAACAGCATTCACTTAGATCCGGGAATGCACGAATTCCAGATCGATGCCGAGGTCGAGAAACGGTACGAGTTGCTGGGACAAACCGGCCGTGTGCTCCTGACTGGATTCGACAGCCGCGGTCGTATGGCGCTGTTGGATCAGACGATCAGCGTGGCGCAAACGACCGGCGTGAATATCAATACCGCCCTCGTCGATGTTCGTCGGTACCGGAGCCGCTTGGGAGGTGTGCTCGGCCTCGAGCAGCCCATAACGGAGGCGATCGGGGTGTTTGCGCGCGCGAGCAAGGCCGCCGGCAACGTCGAAACCTACGAATTCGCGGATATCGATCGTTCGGTCGCCATCGGAACCTCGGTCAAAGGGCTCCTTTGGCATCGCCCCGACGACACGGCCGGCGTTGCCGTCATCGACAACGGGATTTCGGCCGAGCGCGAAGAGTATTTGAACCTGGGAGGTCTCGGTATCTTGGTCGGTGACGGTCAATTGCCGCACCCCGGAGCCGAACAGATCCTCGAGACCTATTACAACTTGGGGCTCCTGTCGGAGGTCCACCTGACTTTTGACTACCAATTCGTCAAGAACCCGGCCTACAACGTCGACCGCGGACCCGTATCGATATTCGCGATACGGGTCCACGCGCAGTTCTGACGCCGGCACCGTCAATGGCAGTGATGATCATCCGGAATAGTGTCATGACCTACAACACCGCAGTAGAGATAAGGACGACGACGTGAATTTCTTTGCAAGACTCTACTATCCGCTCCGCAAGGCTTGGAAGGCGGTTGGACTCTACCTGGTCATCGCCGGGCCGGGCATCGTCGTCATGGTGGCGGACAACGACGCAGGCGGCATCACGACTTACGCGGCCACCGGAGCGAAGTACGGGTACCACCTGATCTGGTTTCTGCTCATCCTGATCCCGGTCGCCTACTACGTTCAGGAGATGACCGTGCGGCTTGGCGCCGTCACGAAGCGGGGCCACGCGGAAGCGATCTTCGACGGCTTCGGGGCGTTCTGGGGCTGGTTTTCGCTGCTGGATCTGATGATCGTCGACTGGCTGACGCTGGTCACCGAGTTTGTCGGCATGACGGCTGCGCTCGCCATATTCGGCGTGCCGCCGTGGATCACCGTCGCCGTGGTTATCGTGCTGATGGCGGTCATCGTCTTGAATGGCAGATATTGGACCTTCGAAAAGCTGGCGCTGCTGTTCTGCGCCTTGAACCTCGTTTACATTCCCGGGGCCTTTCTCGTACACCCGTCCGTTCGGGACGTACTGCACCAGGGTCTGATCCCCAACTTCGCCGGGGGATTCGACGGCCAGCTATTCTTCTTCCTGATGGCCAATATCGGCACAACCATCGCCCCGTGGATGTTGTTTTTCCAACAGAGTGCCGTCGTCGATAAAGGGATGCTCGAGAAAGATATCCCCTGGGGCCGCTTCGACACCCTGCTCGGCTCGATCGTCACGGTGATCGTGGCCGTATTCATCGTCATCGTGACCGGGACCGTGCTCCCGGGCGTCGACATCGACAGTGCCGCGCAGGCCGCCTCCGAACTGATGAAAACGGACCGCTACGTCGGAGCCTTTCTGGCAATCGGCTTGTTTGATGCCGGCTTGTTGGGCGCAATTTGCATCTCGCTGGCCAGTTCCTGGGCGTTCGGAGAAATCTTCGGCTGGGCGCACTCCCTCAATACGAAGATCCGCCAGGCGCCGTGGTTCTACGCGACCTACTTCCTGATGCTCATAACCTCGGGGCTGGTCGTTCTCATTCCGCAGGCGCCGCTGGTCCTGATCACGTTGTTCGTTCAGGTGATCGCCGTGACGCTGCTGCCGGCGGCTCTGGTGTTCTTGATCTTGCTTCTGAATGACCGGGAGACCATGGGCGGGCGCTGCAATACAGCCGCTCAGAATCTCATCGGCGGTTTCATTGTCGTGTCGATCATTGTCCTGTCGACCCTGTACGGATTTTCCGTCTTGTTCCCCAACTTGTTCAAATAGGGGAGAACGCTGATATGAGCAAATTACGCAATCTCTTCGGCAAATTCGCCGCAATCAATTCCCGATATCGGGAGCCGCGCATCGAGATGTCGGGGACGGTTCGACTCTCGCTGCTGGTGCTCAGGGTGTACCTGCTGGCTCTGGTGGCGCTGATGATCTACAAGTTCGTTCTCATCGTGACGCAGGGGTAGGAGCATGGCTACCGTCATCGAGCAGGAGTTCTTCTTGAGCGAGATCCTCGGCCGCCGCGTCTTCGTGAAGAGAAGGCAGATTGGCCGGTTGAGTGACCTCGCGATCGTAGAAACCGGCAAACTCCCTGAAGTCACGCAACTCGTCGTTTCGCGCTCCTTCGGCTACGTGCCGCTGACGGTTCCATGGGATCGAGTGCGGCTCATTTCCAATCAGGAGATCGTTCTCGACATCGGCGAGGATCTGGCGCCATTCGAGCGAGCGCCGCAGGAGAATCTGATCCTGCTTCAGGATCATATCCTCGACAAGAAGATTCTGGATCTGGATGACCACGAGGTCGAGATCGTTTACGACGTCAAGCTCGCTTTTCAGCACGATAAGCTATACGCCGCGGAGGTCGATTTCAGCCATTATCGGGCGCTTCGCCGACTAGGGCTTCGCAAGCTGGCGAAGCTCCTTACGAATCGCAACAAGGAAGATCGAGTGTCCTGGCTGTACGTGCAGCCGCTCCCCGAGCAGTTGGGGAGCTTTGCCGGGAACATCAAGCTCAAGGTGCCCAAGGCAGGCTTGAGCGAAATCCACCCGGTGGATCTTGCCGATATCCTCGAGGAACTCGAGGGCGGCCAGCGCGTCGCGCTGTTCAATGCGCTGGATGCCGAACAGGCGTCCGACACACTCGAGGAGGTTGAGCCGCGGGTGCAGCGGGAGTTGATCCGGGCCATCGAGAAGGAGCGCGCCGCGGCCTTGATCAATGAAATGACCCCCGCCCAGGCGGCCGACATCCTTGCCATTCTGCCCCGCGCCCAGGCCGGCGCGATCTTGAAGCTGCTCGATGGGGACAAGTCCTCCAAGGTCGAGCACATCATTGATGAGCACGATGAGCAAATTCTTCTCTATGGGTCGCCCGAAATCATCAAGCTGCCGCCGACGACTCCGGCTGCGGAAGTGCTCGACCGTTACCGCGAGCTCGCGAAGGACAAGGAGGTTGTAATGTACGTCTACATCACCGATGGGGCGGGCGCCTTGAAGGGTGTCGTGGATATTCGCGAAATGGTCGCCGCGGAACCGGGCCAGACGCTGGGCGATATCATGACCGAGCACGTGATCTCTTTACCGAAGGACGCGACGCTCCGCGAGGCGGCGCTTCTTTTCGAGCGCTATAACTTTCGGGCCCTGCCCATCACTGACGAGAATGACCAGTTGCTGGGTGCGGTCTCTTCTCGGGACGTGCGCAGCCTCAGGCCGCGGCTGGGGTGATACGCCCCCCGAGAGGTGCGGGACCCCTGGCGTCCAACCCAGGACCAGGCACCGCGTCAAAGCTCTCGCCAGACCCCGCAAGGTCGAGCGTGCGGGTATTGAAAATTTTACCATGGGTACTCGGATGGCCAAGAGGGGGCCTTCGCGCGCCGCCTCGACCTCTCCTGCGAGTCGATGGGATCAATGTCACACTCGCTGTGGCAGACTCACGGGATGCCGATATTGGCGATCAACGCCGGCTCCTCGAGCATTCGATTCGCGCTGTTCGACGACGGCGCTCCGCCCGCCCGCGTACGCGGCGGCAAGATCGATCGCATCGGCCATGCAGATGCCGAGCTCTCCGTGACCGAGCGAGACGCGGGCGCGACGCCGACGCGCGCCGCGCTGAACGGCGGCAGTTTCCCGTCGGCCGCCGATGGTTTGTTGAAATGGCTGCAATCCCAGGACTGGCTCGGCGAGGTCGATTCCGTCGGCCATCGCGTGGTTCACGGGATGTCGCACACGGCGCCGCAACGGGCGACGGGCGAGCTGCTCGAGGAACTGAAGCGGCTCGGGGCATTGGACCCTGAGCACATCCCGCAGGAAATCCAGCTCATCGAGGCCTTCCGCGAGAAGCTGCCCCGGCTCCCCCAGGTGCTTTGCTTCGATACCGCCTTCCATCGCGACATGCCCCGCCGCTCGACGCTGCTGCCGATTCCGCGGCGATACGATGCGGCAGGCATTCGTCGATATGGATTTCACGGCCTGTCGTACACCTACCTCATGCAGGAGCTCGCGCGGCTGCGCGAGCCTTGCGCGGCGCGCGGCCGGGTGATCCTGGCGCATCTCGGGAGCGGCGCGAGTCTCGCGGCCGTTCGCGACGGGCACTGCATCGATACCACCATGGGTTTCACGCCCACGGGCGGACTGATGATGGGCACGCGATCCGGCGACCTGGACCCCGGGACTTTGATTTATCTCGCCGACAGCGAGAGCATGGACGCGGCGGCGCTCCGGCGCATGGTGAATCACGAATCCGGGCTCAAGGGAATCTCGGAGAGCAGCGCCGATATCCGCGATCTCTTGAAACGCGAAGCCGGAGATGTCCGCGCGGCGGAGGCGATCGACTTGTTTTGCTATCTGGCGAGGAAAGCCATCGCGTCGTTCGCGGGCGCGCTGGGTGGCCTCGATATGCTGGTATTTGCAGGCGGCATCGGCGAGAACTCGCCCGATATCCGGGCGCGTATCTGTGCGGATCTCGCGTTCTTGGGCATCGGATTGAGCGCGCCGCGCAATGCGCGAAATGCGGATGTGATCTCGGACGATGCCGATTCCGCGGTGAGGGTTCGCGTGATCCGCACGGACGAAGAATCGGTGATCGCGCAGCTCACCGCGCAGGTGCTCGATCCTGACGAGTGAAGCCATTGTGATCCTGGCGCCAAACATGGGAGCTCAGCCGGGTGTCGGTCGCCTGCCGCAGTGCAATTGTCCCCGCGGTGCGCTTGTCCTACACGCCCTTGCGGGGCGAGCCGACAGCCGGTAGGAGCGCGCCGCACCATTATCCACCGTCCAGAGGATGTCCACTCCATGAACCAACAAATCGCCGCCGCGCGCGGCACCCCGGCACACCCGCGCCAGTGACATCGCCTGCCGCGCCCGTGACACCGCCCGCCGCGCCCGTGACGTTGCCTGCGTCCCAACGCGAACGAGCGCATCAGTCCGCAGGGCTCCCCTTTCCCAGAGGGGCCACCTGGGACGGACAGGGCGTGAATTTCTCGCTGTTTTCCGAGAACTCGGAATCGGTCGAGCTGTGCCTGTTCGACCCCTCCGGTCAAAACGAAACCCGCATCCGCATCCGCGAGCGCACCAATGGCGCCTGGCATCTGTACCTGCCCAATATCGGGCCGGATCAGCTCTATGGCTACCGCGTGTACGGTCCCTACGATCCGCACACCGGGCTTCGCTTCAATCCCAACAAGCTCCTGCTCGATCCCTACGCGAAAGCGATCGGCCGGGAATTGAAATGGGCCGATGAGCTGTTCGCCTATCAGGTCGGAGATCCGGACGGGGACCTGGTATTTGACGAGAGGGACAGCGCATCGTTTGCCCCCTTGGGCGCAGTGATCGATCCTGCTTTCGACTGGAGGGGAGAACGGCGGCCGCGCTATCCTGCCCATGAGACCCTCATCTACGAGGCGCACGTTCGCGGCATGACCATGATGCATCCGGATGTGCCGGCGAAGCTCCGGGGCACGTATGCGGGAATCGCGTCCGAGCCGATCCTCGCGCACCTGCATTCGCTCGGCGTCACCGCCATCGAGCTCATGCCCGTTCATTACTTCGTCGACGACCGTCATCTGACGGAGAAGGGGCTCCACAATTACTGGGGCTACAACACGCTGGGATTCTTTGCGCCCGAGCCCAGCTACGCCGGCAACCCCGGCCGGCCGGGCGACGCGATCCGCGAATTCAAGCAGATGGTCAAGGATCTGCACAACGCGGGCATCGAGGTCATCCTGGATGTCGTCTACAACCACACCGCCGAGGGCAATCATGCGGGTCCCACTCTGTCCTTTCGCGGCATCGACAATCTCGCCTACTACCGAACGATGCCGGACGATCAGCGCTACTACATGGACTTCACCGGCTGCGGCAATACCCTCAACATGGTGCATCCGCACGCGATTCAGCTGCTCATGGACAGCCTTCGCTACTGGGTGACCGAGATGCACGTGGATGGATTCCGATTCGATCTCGCCTCGGCGCTCGCGCGCGAGCTGAAAGATGTGGACCAGCTCGGGGCGTTCTTCGACGCGATCTATCAGGATCCGACGCTCGCCCCGACGAAGCTCATCGCCGAGCCCTGGGATCTTGGGGAGGGCGGCTATCAAGTCGGCAATTTCCCGCTGGGGTGGATGGAGTGGAACGGCAAGTACCGCGATACGGTGCGCAAGTTCTGGAAGGGCGATATGGGTCTTCACGGCGAGATCGCGACGCGCCTCGCCGGCAGCGCGGACCTCTATGAGGCCACCCGCCGCCCGCCCTCGGCGAGCGTCAATTTCGTCACCGCCCACGACGGGTTCACGCTCCAGGATCTGGTGAGCTACGAACAGAAGCACAACGAGGCCAACGGCGAGGAAAATCGGGACGGAGGCGACGACAACCACACCTGGAATTGCGGGGCCGAGGGACCCACGGACGATGAGACGATCATCGATCTGCGCGAGCGGCAGAAGCGCAACCTATGGTGCGCGCTGATCTTCGCGCAGGGATCGCCGATGATCTCCGGCGGAGACGAGTTGAGCCGCACCCAGCAGGGCAACAACAACGCCTACTGCCAGGATTCGGAGCTGTCCTGGTATCACTGGGACCTGGACGAGCGCCGCAAGAGCTTTCTCGAATTCGCGCGCCGCGTGGCCCAATACCGCAGGAAGCACCCGAATTTTCATCGCTACGCCTTCTACGATCACGATCCGGACGCGACGCATCCTGACAAGAACATCGTCTGGTTCCGCGCCGATGGAAAGCGCATGAGCAGCAAGGATTGGGAGAAGGGCGGCTGGATGAGGACGCTCGGCATGTTCCTGAACGGCGCCGCCCCGGAGATCCGGGACAACGCGGGGGAGTGCGCGGAGGACGCGGACTTTCTGCTGCTGCTGAACGCGCACCACGAGCCGGTGCCCTTCCGTATTTCCTACGAGCTCTATCACGCCGGCTGGAAGGTCGCCTTCGACACGGCGCGCCCCGACCTGGCCGTGGAGCAGGAGGCGGTCAAGCGCAACCGTCTCGTTGACCTCGCTCCGCGCTCCTTCGTCGTGCTGACCCATGAGCGCTGACTGGGTAGGCAGCTACCGACTGCAAGTGCACGCCGGTTTCACGCTCGAGGATGCCGCGGGAATTCTCCCCTACCTTGCCGACCTCGGCGTGAGCCACGTGTACCTGTCCCCGTGTCTTCAGGCGATGCCCGGCAGCATGCACGGCTACGACGTGACGGACCCCTCCCGCATCAGCGAGGATCTGGGCGGCGAAGAATCGTGGGCGGCCTTCGTCGGCGCCGCACGTGCGCACGGCCTCAGGATCCTGCTCGACATCGTGCCCAACCACATGGCGGCCTCGGAGCACAACCCATGGTGGGACGACGTGCTGATGCACGGCCCGTTCAGCGCCTATGCGCAGTTCTTTGACATCCGCACCGAGCCCCACCGGCCGTTCCGGGTGAACATCTGTTCCTTGGCGCACGACTACGGCGAATCGCTGGAAAAGCGCGAGCTCGAGCTCGAAGTGCGCGGCGGGCGGCCGCGGCTCAAACACTACGACAATTCCTGGCCGCTGGGCCCCGCCTCGTGGGGTGTGCTGCTGGCGGCCGACGACCGGGTGTCGGCCGAGGGCCGCCGCGGATGTTTCGAGGACCTCGAGCGCTTGCGGTGGTTCGCCGATCTGAGCGCCGCCGATCGCACCGCCTACCGGCTCGCGGCAGATATTGCGCAGGACATTCTCGAGGATGCGCACCGCGAAGGGCGGCTGCAGCGGGCGGTCGACCGCGCGCAGGGCGACCCCGCCGCCGTCGACGCAATCATCGAACGGCAATTCTTCACGCTTCACGGCTGGAAGCTCGCAAGCGAGCTGACTAATTACCGGCGCTTCTTCGATGTCGGCTCCCTGGTCGGCATTCGTACCGAGCTTCCTCGAGTGTTCGAGGCCTCGCACGAACGGATCGGCAGAATGGTCTCGCAGGGCGAGGTCGACGGATTGCGCATCGATCATCCGGACGGTCTGCGCGATCCGCGCGGCTATTTCGGACGGCTTCGCAAGCTATTGCCCGAGGGCCGCCTGTACGTCGAGAAGATCCTGGAGAACGACGAGCGGCTTGCCGAGGACTGGCCCGTCGACGGGACCGTGGGCTACGATTTCCTGGCGAAGGTGAATCGGCTCTGGATGGATGATCAGCGAATCGATGCGCTGACCGCGACCTACTCGGATTTCACCGGCCATCCGGTGAATTTCGGCGCACTGGTGCGCGAGAAAAAACGGGCCATCGTGGAGTCGGCCTTCTCCGCCGAATTCGACCGTCTCGGAAAGACCGCGGAACGCATCGCGCGCGCCCACTGGCGCACGCGGGACCTGAGCCCGCGCCAACTACGGGAGGCGCTCGCGCGGGTCACCACGACGCTCGCGGTCTACCGCACCTATCGCACGGCGGATACGCTGCATCCGAGCGACGAGAAAGTGTTTGCCGAAGCCGTGCAAAATGCACGCATCGGCTCGCCGGAAATCGACGGAGGGGTGTTCGACTTCCTCGCGGCGCTCTTCTCCAAGCCCCGGCTGGATGGCGACGAGGAGGAGTTCATCGCGCGCTGGCAGCAGCTCTCCCCGGCGGTGATGGCGAAGGGAGTGGAGGACACGACGTTTTACTGCTTCGACCGGCTGGTGTCCTGCAACGAGGTCGGGGCGCAAGCGTCGCTCGTCGGGATCTCGGCGGAAAAGTTCCACGAGTTCTGCCATACCTTGAGCGAGCGCTGGCCGAACAATCTGCTCGCCACTTCCACGCACGATAACAAGCGCAGCGAGGATGTACGCACGAGAATCTCGCTGCTGTCTGAGATTCCCGACCGATGGGCGGAAGCCTTGCATCAGTGGGCGCAGTTGACCGCGCCCGCCTGGAAGAACCGCACGCCCGATCGTCACGCCGAATATCTGCTGTATCAAACCCTGATCGGCGCATGGCCGATCAATCACGAGCGATGCTGGCAATACATGCTGAAGGCCTGCCGCGAGGCGAAGATTCGCACGTCCTGGCACGAACCCAACGTGAGCTACGAGGAGAATATCCGGGGATTCGTCGAGGGGGTGTTCCAGACCGAGGCATTCCTGTCTAGCCTCGAGAGCTTCATCGAGCCGCTGATCACGCCGGGCCGCATCAATTCGCTCGCACAGACATTCATCAAGATGATCGCGCCGGGCGTGCCCGACTTCTATCAGGGGACGGAGCTGTGGGATCTGAGTCTCGTCGATCCCGACAACCGGCGTCCGGTCGATTTCGAGCTGCGCTCGAGGCTCTTGCGCGAATGCCGGGGCCTGACCGCGGCGCAGGCTATCCGGGATTGGGACTCGGGGATGCCCAAACTTTGGATGACCGCCCGAGTGCTGGCGGTGAGGCGCGCTCTGGCGGACGACTTCAAGCCGGACAGCCGGTATCAGCCCTTGGTCGCTCAGGGCACGCATCTCGGGAATCTTCTGGCATTTCGCCGCGGCGACAATCTGATCGCGGTGGTCCCCCGGTTCAACATGACGATCAACGGCGAATGGGGCGACACGCGATTGCCGTTGCCGCGGGGAGTGTGGAGGAACTGCTTCACTGAGACGCGGGTCTCGGACGGAGCCGCGCCCGGGGAGCTGTTCGGCGCCTTTCCGGTCGCATTGCTGCATCGGGAAGGCGCGTGATCTATTCGGTGTGGGCGCCCTCCGCGCAGGCCGTCGAATTGGTGACGGAAGCGGACGGCGGCGCCGAGAGGACCCGCATGCAGGAGGAGGAGGGTGGATGGTGGCGGGTCGAGGCCGCGATCGCCCGGGGTGGTTACCGGTACTCGATCGACGGCCGGGGTCCCTTGCCGGATCCGCGCTCGCGCTGGCAGCCGGGCGGCGTGCATGGTGCCTCACATGTGATCGAGGCCGAGGCGCCGGCGCCGCACCGGGCCCGAGGGTTCAGTCCAAAGCCGATGTTCCAGGCCATCATCTACGAACTGCACGTCGGAACATTTACGCCGGCGGGCACTTATGCCGCCGCGGCGGAGCGGCTCCCCTACTTGGCGGAGTTGGGTGTGACTCATGTCGAGCTGATGCCGCTCGCCACTTTTCCGGGCCGGCGCGGCTGGGGCTACGACGGCGTGGATCTGTACGCCCCCTTGCCGGCGTACGGCACTCCCGCGGACCTGATCCGGTTCGTCGAGGAATGCCACGGGCGAGGATTGGCCGTGCTGCTCGATGTGGTCTACAACCATCTGGGTCCCGATGGCAACTGCCTCGGCAGCTACGGACCGTACTTCACCGACCGCGTGAAGACGCCGTGGGGCGAGGCCGTCAATTACGACGGCGCCGGGAGCGACGAGGTGCGCCGGTTCGTCATCGACAACGCACTCATGTGGCTGCGGGATTATGGGTTCGACGGCTTGCGGCTCGACGCGGTGCATGCGATCTACAGTTTCGAGGCGACGCACATCCTGGAGGAGCTGGCGGCCGCGGTGCGGCGGCTGGGGGAGGAGCTGCGTCGAAGCCTGGTGCTGATCGCCGAGAGCGATCTGAACGATCCGCGGCTGGTGCATCCCGTCTCGCGCGGCGGCTACGGTCTCGACGCGCACTGGAGCGATGACTTCCATCACGCCGTCCATCGCTTTTTCACCGGCGAGAGCGCCGGATATTATGCGGACTTCGACGGCCTCGCGGACTTGGCCACAGCGATCCGCGACGGCTATGTCTATCAGGGTCAATACTCTCGATTCCGCCAACGCCGCCACGGGCGGCCGCCCGTGGGAGTCGCAGCGGATCAGCTGGTGGTGTGTGCGCAGAATCACGATCAGATCGGCAACCGCGCGCGGGGCGAGCGGCTGTCCATGCTGCTCGACGTGCCGCGGCTCAAAGCGGTCGCGGCGCTGACCCTCCTGTCACCATTCGTGCCCATGCTGTTTCAAGGCGAGGAGTGGGGCGCGCATACGCCGTTCCTGTATTTCACCGACCACCAGGATGCGAGTCTCGCAAGAGCCGTGACGGAGGGCCGCACTCGAGAGTTCGCGAGCTTCCGGTGGGCCGGGGAGGTGCCGGACCCCCAGGCGCCGGACACGTTCGAGCGATCGAAGCTCGATTGGTCGGAAATGACGCGACCTGCCCATGCCGAGCTTCTCGACTGGCACCGGCGGCTGATCGAGCTGCGCGCGACCCGCTCCATCGCTCTCGGTCGGGCGAAACCCAAGGTCAAATTTCAGGAGCGGGCGCAGTGGTTGCGCGTCGAACATGGGGGACTGGTTGCGCTCTTCAATTTCGGCGCCTCGCTCCGCCGCGTGCCGCTGCCCTCCGGATCGTGGGAGCTTGCGCTCGACTCGGATCCGCAGCACGAGCCGGCGGAAACGGACGGCGTCATGCCGGGAAAGGCGAGCGAGGGGAGCGCCGTGCAGGTTCCGGCCCAGGGAATCAGGATCTACAGAAGGCGGTCGTGATCTTACTCTGCGGCCACGGTCCGCCACCGGGAGGCCTGATCCGGGTGGGGTCAGCGCTAGGAACTGCTGATCGCGAGGTCCTCCGCAACCCGGCGCCGGGAGGCCGGCGTCGGCGGCAGCGTGCCCGCTGCGACCTGCGCGGTCTGCTCGCGCCACCACGCCGCCGTAAACAGCGCAGCATGGCGTTGAAGGAACACTTCCTGCAGTGCCGGCGGAATGGCGAGAAATTGCAGCCACTGCTCCGGGAACACATCGTTCGGCCCCGTGTGGAACCAGGGTTCCGCCGCGGTCTCCTCTTCTTCGTAGCGCGGTTGCGGCAAATCGCGGAACACGCAGTCGGACAGCAGGCATAGTTCGTCGTAATCGTAGAATATGACGCGCCCGTGGCTGGTGACGCCGAAATTCTTGAGCAGCAGATCGCCGGGAAACACGTTGCTGGCGGCAAGATCACGGAGCGCCGCACCGTAGTCGAGGATGGCGGCCTCCGCAGCCGCCGGGTCGGCCTCGCGCAGAAACAAGTTCAACGGACGCAAGCGCCTCTCGATGTAGCAGTGCTCCACGATCAGGTCCTCGCCCTCGATGCGGCAGCTCTCGCCGGCTTCGCTGAGGAGTTCGTTGGCGAGCGCGGGCATGAATCGATCGCGCGGCAACCTCAAGCGCCTGAACTCCTGCGCGTCGACGAGCCTGCCCGCGCGGTCGTGCCGGAACACGAACTGGTAGCGCTCCATCACGTCTTCGCGCGTGTTGGTCTTGGGAGCGCCGAAGCGGTCGCGGATGACTTTGAACACCAGGTCGTGCGAGGGCAGCGTGAACACGATCATCACCAGGCCTCGCTCGCCCGGCGCATGCACGAAGCTGTCGATGGAGGCAGCGAGATGGCGCTGCAGCGCGAAGAAGCGCTCCGTCTTGCCCTGCTTGGCGCGGCCCAGCACGGTGTACAGCTCGTCGATGGACTTTTTCGGCATGAAGGAGCGCAGCAGCGTGATCGCCGCGCTCACCACCGGAAGATCGACGTGAAAATACGAACGCACGTACCCGAAGAGCGATCCCACCTCGGCACGCGACATCATGATGGCGTCGACCCGCACCCCTTGGGCGGAGTTGCTGAACGCGATGACGAGAGGAGTGATGGAGCCGTCGCCGATGATGCGGCCGACGGCAAAGGCGCTGAGGCCGCGGTAGAACACGGGCTCGATGAGCTCGATCGATTCCGGCGCTCCGCTCAGTCTGCCGGTGGAGAAATACCGGCCGATCTCGGCGCTGATACGGTGGACGGCGGCATCCTGGTTCTGCATGGCGGCACCGAACGGCAGATCGGCCAAAACTTCGCGCACCGCGGTCGGAAGCGACCCGGCGACGCGGTAGACGCGGATGGGCACCGCGCCGGAGGCTCGCCCGACGGTCGTCGAGCAGAACTCCACCTCCGGATTCACTCCCACCGTGCCGAACAGATCCCGCGTCACGGAATTGAAGAACGTGCGGTAGAAATCGCTGTCGGGACGGCGCGCAACGAGGACCTCGTACGAGCGCTTGATCTCCGCCCAGAGCGCCGCATTGCCGAGTTGCGGCATCAATTCCTCGGCGAGCGCCTGCACGCAGCCGGTGACGCGCCTCTCGTACAGCTCGATGCGGGCGACCGCGTCCTCCTGCGCGGCGTGCCAATCCTCCGCGAGGAAATTCAGGGCCGCTCGCCGCGTGATGCGGCCGAATTCCTCGTTGTAGGCGCGAAAGTGCTCGGCGATCGCGCCCGCTTGGTCCTTAGGCGTCCACACGTTGCCGATCTCCTGGATCGATGATTCGCCGACTTGCGTTCGGGTAGGCGTAGAGTCTAAAGTGAAGAGAAGAGGATTTACACAATCGAAATTTCACAATGTGAATTTCACAATGGATATCTGAATGATTGCGATGGATGATCGTTACCGGACGGGTCCAAGATGTCCGGACTGATTCGCCAGGGACATCTGCTGGGTGCCAAATTGCGGTCGCTCCGCAAGCGCAACGGGCTCACCCTCGACGAGCTGTCGGCACGCTGCGTGCAAGTCGATGCCGAGAGCGCGCCGTCGGTGTCGTACTTGAGCATGGTGGAGACGGGCAAACGCATTCCCTCCGCCGGCACGCTCTCGATGCTCGCCGGCATCTTCAGCAAGGATCCGCGCTGGTTCCTGGACGAGAACACCGAGGTCGAGGCGGTGCCGCGCGAGCGCGCCCGCGGCGGCCTCGCGGCCATGCCGCTCGAGCCCGCGTTTCTGTTTTCGCACGAGCTCCTGCAGAGTGCGCTGCCGGAACTCCTGTCGCAGACCGGCACGACCGGCCGGCAATTCGCGCAGCTGCTGATCAGGGTATGGCAGGAGACGCATCACAACAGTTTCCCGGACATCGAAAGAGCAGCCGAGCAGGGCGGTCAGCGGCAGATGCCGCTGACTCTCGACGCCGTACTCGATATTTGCAAACATCACGGGCTCGAGATCCGCTGGTTCGACGGCGATGGCCGCAAGCCGGGCGGAGCCCTGGTGCGCTCGCGATTCGAGGCGCCCGGCACGGTGTTCATCAACAAGCGTCTGCGCAATCAGGAGGAGCGCCTCAAATACGAGCTGGCGTTCTTCGTCGGCCACAAGATCCTGCACAACGGCGACGGCGCCATCTCGCCGCACAGCGCCGTTCACGCGGGAGAGACCGAGGTGATGGCCTCGGCTGCGGGCATGGGCGCGCAGGACGTGCTCTACGCATGGCGCGACTTCGAGTGCAGTTTTTTCGCGGGCGCGCTGCTCTGTCCGAGAGTCCCGTTCCGCCGGTTTCTGATCCGCGAAGCGCACCAGGTGTCCGCCTGCCGGAAGCTCGGTGTGACGCCGGCGCTGGTCATGCGGCGGATGACGGCGGTGTCGCCCTACAGGCATTGGCATTTCTTCGATGCCTACAACCCCGGATACCTGCGTGCGGTATATCGGGGCAACGGAATTCCTCTGCCGTGGGGCAACATGAGCCTGGTGTCCGATCCCTGCCCCCGGTGGGCCGTGTTCAGGCTGCTCCGGACACCGTCGGCGACGCCCCCATCGCAGAAGCCCAAATCGCAGATATCGGTCATGCAGGACGGCAAACGCGCCCGCTTGTACTGCTGCCACTCGCTGCTGACGCGCGATGCACTCGATGAGTGGCATGTGCTGTCGGTGGGAGTCGACCTCGTACCGGCGCTCGACGCGCAGGGGTTCGACGGCGAAGGCGTGGTGGCGCAGGTCGCGGACTCCTGCCGGCGCGGCGCAGGCGACGGCAAGATCCCCGCCGCGGCGGCAAGCAGCATTCGCGCCGCCTCGCAAGTGCTCAACATCGCGTGGATCGCCGACGCGCTCGATTCGCAGGCGAGCGTGATCTGCCCGAGGAGCGGCGCCTGCCCCCGGCAACCCAGGTGCAGCGTACATCCGCATTAGCGTATACACTTGACGCCCGACCAGAGGCGCCGCCCGGAACAGTCGATGCGCGGACACATCCTCATCGTTGACGACAATCCGATCGATCTCAAGCTCGCCGCCGAACTCCTGGAAGTTCACGGCTTCCAGGTCGAGCGCGCAGCCGATGCCGAAGAGGCGCAGCGCGTTCTTCTTCACCGGGTTCCCGATCTCATCGTGACGGATATCGCCCTGCCCGGGATGGACGGCCTGACATTCACGCGCCGGTTGAAGGCGGATGATCGCCTCAAGCATGTGCCCGTGGTCGCGTTGACCGCTTTTGCGATGCGGGGCGACGAGGAGAGAGCGGCCGCGGCGGGCTGTCGCACCTACATCGTCAAGCCCATCGACCTTAAGCGCTTCGCCGAGCAAATCTCGGAAATACTCGGCTCGAACGGCTGAGCGGCTCGAACGGCTGAGCGGCTGGGCTCGAGCGGCGAGCAGCTAGGCTCGAACGGTGGAGCCGCCTATCCCACCGCCGGCGCACGCTGTCCGGCCGCGGCGAGCGCCTCGTGCAGCGTCGGGAAAATCCATTCCGCGCCCGCCGCGGCGGTGATCCCGTGCCGATCCATGTCCGAGTGCAGGTAGGGGCTGACGCGCCCGAAAACCACGCCGACTCCCTCGCGCTTCAGATCATCGAGCAAGTCCCGGATGCTGCGTGCGGCGGAGTAGTCGATGTCGGTGATCGCATCGGCGTCGACGATGAACCAGCGCACGGGGGCCGGCGCCTGGGCCACCAACCGGCGCACTTCGTCGCAGAATTGATTTTGGTTGGCGTAGAAGAGATCCGCGCCGAATCGATAGACGATGAGTCCGGGCGCCGTGACCCGGCCGGGCATCGCCGGGCGCGGCACCCAGCGTCCGCCCGCGTCCGGCTCGAGCATCATGGTGTGCGGCCTGTAGCTGTGGCGGACGTGGCGAAACAGCGAGAGCGCCATCGCGAGCAAGATGCCTTGTTCCACTCCGATGGCGACCACGGTGGCCGCGGTGATGAGCGCGAGATAGAACTCGCCGGGGCTTTCGCGGCGGATGCCATAGAGCCCCTTGGCGTCGATCATCCCCACCGCAATCGTGAATACGATGGCCGCCAATACGCACCGCGGCAGGTATTGCAGCTGTCCCGAGAGAAACAAGAGCACGAGCAGAACGGCCGCGGACAAGACCACCTGCGCCACCTGGCTCCTCGCGCCGACGTGCTCCGCCATGGCGGTCTGCGTCGGGCTGCCGTTGACGACGAACGTACCGCTGAACGAAGCGGCCGCGTTGGCCGCAGCCAGGCCGAGGATGTCCGCATCGCCATCCACCGCCTCCCGGTACCTGAAAGCGAAACCCCGGGCGGTGGCGGCGCTTTGCGCCACGATCATGACGAAGCAGGAGGCGGAAACGGGCACAAGCGCCAGGAACTCGCTCCAGCTGACGCGTGGAATCGTCCAGGGCGGAAGTCCCCCGGGAATCGGTCCGAGGACCGCGATGCCGAGCGAACTCAAGGGATGCAAGTTTCCCGCGGCGATCGTGGCGATGACCGCCGCCAGCGATACCGGCAGGCGCGGGGCGAAACGATTGCCGCAAAGAACGGCCGCGGCGATACCGATGGACAGGAGCGCCGTGGGAAGGCTTGCTCCGGACAGGCCGTCCAGGATCTGCCAGGCTCTCGCCAAGGAGTTGTGCGCGTTGACCTCGAGTCCGAGCATGTCGCCGAGCATCGAGATGCCGACCTGACAGCCGACTCCCGCGAGGAACCCGGTGAGTACCGTCCTCGACAGGAAATCGGCCAGGAATCCCAACCTGAATATGCGCGCGAGGAACAGGAGCGCGGCCGTCGTCAGCGCAACCACGCCGACCAGAGATACGTAGCGTGCGCTCGCCGGTGCGGCCAGATGCGACACGGAGCCCGCGAATATCGCCGCCGTGGCCGAATCCGCGGCCACCACGAGATGACGCGAGGAGCCGAAAATCGCGAACGCCAGCGGCGGGAGGAGCAGCGTATAGAGGCCCGTGACCACCGGCATGCCGGCAATGCGCGAATAGCCCAGTACCTGGGGAATGTTGATGGTCGCGAGATTCAGTCCCGCCAAAGCGTCCCGCAGCACCCCGCGCCTTGCGAGGGGCCGCAGACCTTCGAACAGGCGCACTCTTCCGATCACCGCAGCTCCACTCCTTCGGGCGGGTTCTGGGCTGGGTCGTATTCCAGGATCTCGCCGTTCGCGGCGGATTTGCCCGAGAGCGCCAGGATGAATGCCCAATGGCTGATCAGGAGCGTCGTGACGCCGTCCCCACGCGCCGCGACGAGTGCGCGAAACGCATTCGCGCGCGCGATGGTCTCCCCCGAGGGCTCGACACCCGGGTGCCACCACCGTCGGGGAAGGTGGGCGAAGTCGTGATGCGGGAATCGCGCCGCAAGAAGATCCGGCGTGCTTCCCACGTCGCACACGAAGGCGGCCCGTTCGCGCACCTCGTGCATAATATCGACGGGCGCATCGTGCCGTCCGAGGAACGGTTGCGCGGTCTGAAGCGCACGCATGTAGGGCGACACGATGATCCTCGTGAGCGGGGCGCCGGCAAGCTTCTCGGCGGCGGCGGCGGCCTGTTCCATGCCGAGCGGGGTCAGCTCGGGATCCTCGATCCCGGGGTCGACGCGCGTGCGATTGAAGTGCAGGTTAAAATAGCTTTGTCCGTGGCGGAGTAGAAACATGCAGAATCCTTCGATCTCGAGCGAGCCGTTGACGCCCTTTCATATCGCCGTGCAGGTGCGCGATATCGCCGAGGCGCGCGGCTTCTACCGGGACATTCTAGGGTGCTCGGAGGGCCGCAGCGACACCGATTGGGTGGACTTCAATCTTTACGGTCATCAATTCGTCTGCCATTTGAATCCAGGTCTGGGAAAGGACGGCCGGCTCGGCAGCCACTTCAATCCAGTCGATGGCCACGGTGTGCCGGTACCCCACTTCGGGGTCGTATTGCGCCCGGCGCAGTGGACCGCCCTGGCGGAGCGCTTGAGGCGCCTCGGGACTCGATTCGTCATCGAGCCCTGCACGCGCTTCGAGGGCCAGGTGGGCGAGCAATCCACGATGTTCTTCATGGACCCGACGGGCAATGCCCTGGAATTCAAGGCGTTTCGCGACATCGAGGGGCAGCTTTTCGCGGCGGCGCCGGCGCCCGGCTGATCCGCCCCCGTGGCGATCGCTCTCGACAGCATTCCGCGCTTCAGCGCGTCGGCGGCGCTCGCGCTGGCGCATCGCGAGTACGGAATCGCGGGCGAGATCTCGGTCCTGCCGAGCGAGCGGGACCAGAATTTCCTGATCCACGACGCGGCGCGCGGCAAGATCGTCCTCAAGATCGCCAACCGGGACGATTCGCCGGAGCTGCTCGATTTTCAGCACCAAGCCATGCGCCGGGCCGGCGCCGTCGTCGCTTGCCGGATACAGGAGATCGTTCCGACGCGCTCCGGCGCGGAGATCGGTACCATCGCCGGCGCCGCGGGCGTCCGGCATTGCTTCCGGGCGCTCACCTGGATCGAGGGTACGATCCTCGGCGATGAGGCCGTTCGCGGCGCACCGCTCCTGGAATCTCTCGGCGCGTGCGTGGCTCAACTCGATCTGGCGCTTCGGGATTTCACGCACCCGGCGATGCACCGCACGCTCCAATGGGACCTGCGTCATGCGGACCTGGCACGCGACAAAACGGCCTTGCTCGGGCAACCGCGTCGGGAATGGGCGGAGAACACCTTCGAGGAATGGGAGCAAATCGACTGGCCGCGGCTGCGCACGAGCGTGATCCACGGAGATGTCAACGACTACAACGTGCTCGTCGACCGCGGGCGCGTATCCGGATTGCTCGATTTCGGGGATATGGTTCACTCGGCGGTGGTCTGCGATCTCGCCGTGACGCTCGCATACGCAGTCCTTCGCCAGGCGGATCCGCTCGCTGCGGCCGCCTGCGTGATCCGCGGCTATCATCGCGTAAGCCCGCTCACCGAGTCCGAACAACGCGCGCTCATGCCGCTGATGCGGGCGCGCCTCGCGGTGAGCCTGTGTTATTCCGCGCACAACCGGGCCCGGAATCCCGGTGACGCGTACCAGACGGTGAGCGAAGCCGCCGTACTCGAGCTCGTGGAGCGCCTGGAGTCGCGAGAGGCCGCCCTCGACATGGTGCGCGCGGTTTGCGCGGCGGCTCCGCGCAGTTGACTCAGGTCGTCCCTCCGCATCGCGTCCGCGGGGCGCCCGTCCACGCGCCCCGCGGATGGACACTAGGGCGATCCGGCCTCGTGCAACTCGCCGGTCGCGCTCTGAACGTAGTTCGGCAATCCCATCTTCTCGATGAGGCCGAGCTGTTCCTCGATGAAATCGATGTGCTCTTCTTCGCTCTTTTGAATCTGCACCAAGAGCTCGCGCGTCACGAAATCCTTGACCGACTCGCAATGCGCTATCGCGGCTTGGTACAGCGGGTGAGCGGCCATCTCGCGCTTCAGATCGCATTCGAGGATCTCGCGCACATCCTCGCCGATGAAGAGCTTCCCGAGGTCCTGCAGATTGGGCAGTCCCTCCAGGAACAGGATGCGCTTGATCAGCCGGTCCGCGTGACGCATCTCGTCGACCGACTCGTCGTATTCGATCTTGCCCAGCCGCTTCATGCCCCAGTTGTCGAGCATGCGTGCGTGCAGGAAATACTGGTTGATGGAGGTCAGCTCGTTCTTGAGCGCCTGATTCAGGAAGTCCAGGACCTTGGCGTCAGCGTGCACGGCGAACCTCTCGAGCGTAGGCGGGAGAGGGATTGTAGCGTCGAAACGGCCGTGCCGTCAGAACGGCCGTGGTCAGGCCGCGGCTTCCACCGGCGTCGGAAAGAAGGAGGGGCGGAGATCCCCGCCCGTGAGGCAGCCGGCCATCGCGAGCTTGGCCTCGGGAAGACATTTACCGCAGCAGGTTCCGAGTCCGGTCCGACGGCTGATTTCCTGCAGCCGAGTGGCGCCGTCCTTGACGGCGGCCCGGATGTGCCGGTCGGATACTGCCTTGCAGACGCATACGATCATGTGCGTATTGTGAACGCGAATGCGAATGATTGTCAATATCCAGGGTTTGGCGTCAGGCAAGTCATTCATTTTGCTTGTATTATGTCCTCCCAATGAAGCTGTATTCCTGGAATGTCAACGGCATCCGCGCGGTGCTCAAAAAAGGGCTGTTTCAGTCGTTTTTGCGTAGTCACGAGCCGGATGTGCTGTGTCTTCAAGAGACCAAGGCGGAGCGCGGCCAGATCGAGATCGAGGTTCCCGGGTACCGCGAATATTGGAACTCCGCGGTCAAGAAGGGATATTCCGGGACCGCCATCTTCTCGCGGCAGGAGCCGATCCGCGTGGTCAACGGGTTTCCCCGCGAATTCGCCGGGCGCTACACGTTCGCGGACGAGCTCGAGCGCGACAGCGCCGAAGAAGGCAGGGTGATCACCGCGGAATTCGAGAAATTCCACCTGGTCACCGTGTATACCCCGAACGCCAAGGATGATCTCAGCCGGCTGAGCCTGCGCCACAAGCACTGGGATCCCGCGTTTCTTGCTTACTGCCGCCAGCTCGAACGGACCAAGCCCGTCATTCTGTGCGGCGATCTCAACGTCGCCCACACCGAGCTCGATCTCGCGAATCCCAAGCCCAATCGCGGCAAGAAAGGATTCACCGAAGAGGAGCGGCAGGGCTTTCAGAATTTCATCGACGCCGGGTTCGTCGACACGTTCCGGCTGTTCACGCAAGGCAACGGGCACTACTCGTGGTGGAGCCATTTCGCGAATTCGCGGGCGCGCAACGTCGGGTGGAGAATTGATTACTTTCTGGTCTCCGCGGCGCTTCGCGGGCGGGTCGCCGCCGCGGACATTCACGCGGACGTGATGGGAAGCGATCACTGCCCCGTCAGCGTCACTCTCGCCCCATGACCCCTCAGCCTCGATGGCGGGGACGGCTGCTCGATGCCGTGCTGTTCGATCTGGACGGCACCTTGCTGGATACGGCGGGGGATATCTGCGTCGCGCTCAACCGGACGCTGGCCGAGTCCGGCTGGGAGCCGCTGCCCGAAAGCGACGTGCGCCGCATGATCGGCCAAGGTTCGCCGATCTTGATCGAGCGGGCCGCCGCGGCTCAGGGCCGTGCTCTCGGCGAGGCGGCTCAACACGCGATGCTGGAGCGTTTTTTCCATCATTACGCAGCCCTGCAGGAAAACGAAGAGTTCAGCGCGCGGCCCTATGCGGGCGCGAGCGAGGCACTCGAGCGGCTGCACGGCGCCGGACTCCGCACCGCGATCGTCACCAACAAGCAAGAGCGGTTCGCCACCGGACTGATCGAGCGCCTTCACCTGAAACAATGGATCGATCTGGTTGTCGGCGGCGATAGCTGCGAGCGCAGGAAGCCCGATCCGCAACCGCTGCTCTACGCCTGCAGGCGTTTGGACGCGCCCGCCCGCGCGCACGCTGATGGTGGGCGACTCCATCAACGACGTTAAGGCTGCGCGGGCGGCGCAAATCGCGGTCGTCTGCGTACCTTACGGCTACAACGAAGGAAACGATCCGCGCGAGCTGCCGTGCGACGCGCTGATCGAGGATCTATCGCAACTGCCGCCCCTGTTATTGGCGGGCGTCGACGGGCGGGCGGCCTCAACTTCTCCGGGGACCTCATGAAACGGATCACGATGGCGGCTGCCGCGTTCGTTCTTTCGATACTCCAGCCGCCGGCGACGGCCCCTGCGCAGGGCGCGGAGGCCTCGCCTCCCAGCCGCTTCGGCGTCGACGCGCCCGAGCTCGCGCCGCTCGGGAGTCATGCGGTGGGCGTCAGGACGCTGCACTTGCGCGAAGCCGCGCAGCCCGACGTGCTGGCGTTCGATCCCGCGAGCGGCAAGGCGCCCCTGCGGGTCCGTGATCTCACCGTCGATCTCTGGTACCCCGCGCTGCCGAAACCCGGCGCGGCGCCAGCCGTGTATTCGGCGCAATTCCCTTCGGAACCGCCGTTGCCGCCCGCGAGCTTCAGCGTCACGGGGCTCGCGGTCCGCGACGCGCCCGCCGCCGGCAAGGGCTTCCCGCTGGTGGTCGTGTCCCACGGTTACAGCAACGACCCTGCGGCGATGACCTGGCTGACCGAAAATCTCGCTTCCAAAGGCTACGTGGTCGCGGCCATTCATCACGACGACCCGCCCATCACGGATCGCAGCAAATTCATCGGCCCCTTGCTGCGCCGGCCGCTCGACATCGCTTACGTGACACGGAACCTCCAGCGCATGCTGGGGGCGGAAGAATTGATCGATCCGTCGCTGACCGCGTTGATCGGGTATTCGATGGGCGGGTACGGCGTATTGACCGCCGCCGGGGCGACGCTGGATCCCAAGGGTCCGCCCACTCAGATGATTCCCGGCGGACTCCTGCATGCCCTTCGTCCGCGGGGCCGCGCAGGCCGGCGAGGTGTCGGTGAAAGATCTGAAGGCGGTGGTCGCGATCTCGCCCGCCGGGGGAGGAACCCTCGCGGCCTGGGGCGCCGAGGGACTGCGCGCGCTCGACGTACCCTTGCTCCTCATCCAGGGCGATCACGACCGTACCGTCGACTATGCCACCGGCGCGCACGCTATTTTCGAGGGCGCGGTCAATGCGCCGCGATATCTCCTGACCTTTCTGGGAGGCGGCCACGCGATCGGGCTCAACCCGCCGCCGGCATCGATGCGCAAACGCTTATGGGATCAGGAATGGTTTCAAGATCCGGTATGGAGAGCGGAGCGGGTGAACGAAATCAACGCTCACTTCATCACCGCGTTTCTGGATCGTTACGTCAAGGGTGACGAATCGCGCGCGGCATATCTGGACGCACCGGTGACGAAATCCGCGGAGGGGGTATGGCCGGCCGCGCCGGGCTCCCCTCCCACCCCGTACGATGCGTACAGCCCGGGGTCCCCCGGCATCACGGTCTGGAAGGGCTTTCAGCGCACCGAGGCGGCGGGGCTCGAGATGCTGCGGTCAGGAACCGGACCGTCGGCACCGACGGCAGGCGAGGTCGCCTCCATCGGCGGTCCTTGAGCGGATCGGGTGGTCTTCAGGATGCTCGCACTGCGCTCCATCGTCTTTTCCGTTCTCTTCTATGCGTGGTTCGCCGTGAGCGCCGTGCTGGCCACCCTCGTTTCGCTGGTCTTGCCGAGGCACCTTCAGAGCTTTGTCCGATTCTGGTCGCGTACCTGGCTCACCATGTACCGGGCGATCTGCGGGGTGTCCTACGAGGTTCGTGGGCGTGAGAATGTTCCGGCCGGCGGATGCGTGATCGCCATGAAGCATCAGTCAGTCTGGGATACGTGCGCCATGTTTGCGATCTTCGACTGCCCCGTCTATGTATTGAAGAGCGAGCTCATGTTCATTCCGTTCTTCGGCTGGGCCTTGGCGCGATTGGGATGCATACCGGTCAAGCGCGGAACCGGCAAGAGTGCGCTGGATACCATGGTGCGCGGGACACGGGCCGCCCTGGCGAAGGGAAAGCAGGTGGTCATTTTTCCGGAGGGTACACGGACGCGTGTCGGGCAGGCGGCCGACTACAAGACCGGGATCAGTCACCTCTATACGGCGCTCGACGTGGCGTGTGTGCCGGCGGCGCTCAATTCGGGACTCTACTGGCCGCGCCGGTCCTTCTTGAGACCCCCGGGCATCATCACGGTCGAGGTGCTTCCTCGATCCCGCCGGGATTGGAGCGCCGGGTCATGTTCGAGCGCGTGGTGACCGGCATCGAGAGCGCCGCCGATCGGCTGCGGGCGGCAAGGTAGTCAAAGAATACCGAGCGCCCGGCCCCTGGCCACCGCTCCCGGCCGGTTCTTGACGTCGAGCTTGCTGTAGACGTTGTGGAGGTGCCACTTGAGCGTGCCCTCGGAGACGAAGATCGCCTCGGCGATCTCCTTGTTGCTGAGGCCCGATTCCAGGCGCTTGAGGATCGACACCTCGCGCTTGGTGAGCTGTTGCCCGACGGCAGCCGAGCTCTGGTGCTGCTCGCCATCGCGTGTGCGCATCGACTCGAGCAACCGGCGAGCCAGCGGCACGGCCTCCGATCCGCGCAGTGCTTCCAGGTCCAGGCGGTCAACCAGCGCTCCGAGCTCGCGGCCCTCGTCCAGGAACACACGCAGGTAACGCCTCGGAGCGGCAATGAGCAAGGCGCGCCGCAGGTCGTCGAGCGCGTTTCCCCAATTGCCGTCGTGCTTGTGTGCCTGGGCGCGAATCAGCAGGAGCTCCACCGAGCGGTGGGCCAGTCCCGTTGCCGGCAGCGCTCGATGGCCCCATCCAGGCCGCCGATGACGAGCCCGGGCGAATCCCGCATCAAGTAGCGCGACGCGGCACGCAGCGCCTTGTCGGAAACCAAGCCCTCGGCGGTCGCGCGGACGGGGAGCTCGGCGAAGTCGAAGCGGGTTGCCACGAGCCTGCTCTCTTCGTACCGCCCGGCGCGTGCCAGGTGGGAGCACTCTTCAGCGGCCAGCGAGAGCGTCACGCGCTTCAGTTCGCAGCGCTCGCCGAGCTCCTGTCCCTCTTTGAGAATCGCGAGTGCGCTGCCTTCGTCGTTGCGCAGCCGTTGCAGGCGAGCCTGAGTCAAGTAGGCGAGGATCATCCCGTCGGCATGACCGCATTCGGCTACATTGCTCATCGCCTGTTCGGTGTGCTCGATGGATTGCGCGATCTCGTCGAATTCGTAGGTGATGCCCGCGAGCAAGGCGTGGAAAAGGCTCGCTTGAGCCGGGTGGCCCTCGAGTTCTCCGCTCGACCAGCTCGAGCCCACCGGTGCAGGCGAGTCTCGCCTCGAGATAACTGCCGCGCTTCAGATGCAGCAGCGCCTCGAGGTACGCCGTCCAAGCCAGCGCGTAATAGCCCTCGCCTTGCTCGAGCCATCGGCGCGTTTGCGCAATGACCTCGAGTCCTCGGCCGATCTCGCCCGCAGTCTTGTGCCCGAAGGCGAGGACGTTCCCCATCACCCCCTTGCGCCTGAGCGACGCGTCCGGCCACGCGGCGAGCCACGCCGCGGAGAGTTCGCCGCCTCGGGCTCCCTCATCGCGCAGACCGGTGGACATCGCGATCAGCAGCTCGACCGCGCAGCGGAGCTCGTCGATCACGCGTGCGTCGCGCTGAGGTTGGGCATCGAGGCTCCCCAGGAGCTGCCGCAGGCGATAGATCTGCGCTTCGTACTCCCGATGCCGAGGGTAGAACGACAGCGCGAACGCGTATTGAATTCGGATCACCGGGAAGCGGTCGACGAAGGCATCCGGAAGCGCGTTCATCCAGCGCAGAATCGTCTGATGATAGCCGCGGCGAAAGACGAGCTCCTCGACGCTCTCGGCGACCCAGCGTGTGGCTTGCTCCCAGTCCTGGGCGCGGATCATGCAGTTGACTGCTTCTTCCAGATGGCCGTTGGCGTGCAGCCAGCGGGCTCCTCGTTGCAGGCATTCCTTGGCTTGCAACGGCGAGACGCGCAAATATCGTTCACGGAAGAACTCGCCCACCAGATGATGGAAGCGCACCCAGGTGCCCGTGTGGTCGAGCGGAATCAGGAACAGATTGCCCAAGCGCAACCCCGCCAGCTGCTCGGCGGCATCATCGGTGCCGCAGACCGCCCGAGCAAGCGCGGTACTGATGCGATCGAACATCGAGAGCCGGAATACCAACGTCCGAGTGCGCTCGTCCATCCGCGCCAGGACCACCTCGCCCAGATAGTCGACGAGGCCGCTGTCGGTGCCCGCGAAGTCCTCGATGAACTCGACCGGGTCCTCGAGCGCGGTCATCGCGAGCGCGGCCAATTCGAGCGCCGCGGGCCAGCCCTCGGTCTTGATGAGCAGCCGCTCGAGATCCCGCGCCGGCAAATCCCGGCCGAGCCGCGTTCGGAAGAACTGCGACGCCTCCTCGACGTCGAATCGAAGCTGGCGCAGATCGAGCTCGAACAACTGTCCGCGCACGCGCAGGGCGCTCAGCCGCAGATGCCGCGTCTCGCGGCTGCCAATGATCTGCTGCATGCTGGGCGGAGCGTAATTCGCCAGCCAATCGACGATCTCGAGAACGCTCGGGATCCTGGACGAAATGCAGATCGTCCAGGAACAACACGAGGCGCTGCCGAGCCGTCGCAAGGTCGGCCGCCAGCGCCTCCAACACCGGCTTTGCGCCGCCGGGTAGGTCGAGGTTGCGCGTCCGTCCCAGACGCACGTCAGCCTTCTGCAGTGCAGCAATCAAATGCCGCATGAATCGCACCTTATCGGCGTCGTCTTCATCGAGGGATAGCCAGGCGCAGGCAACTCCTTGCTCGACCAGGTGACCGTGCCATTGCGCCATCAGCGTCGACTTGCCGTAGCCGGCCGGGGCGCTGAGCAGGGTCACCCGGTACACGCCGTCCAGCACGGCGGTGCATGAATCCAGCCGCGGTCGGGACAACGGCCTTCGGGTCCCAGTCGCGGGATACAGCTTGCCCTCGAGGATCGGTGCCTCGCGTTCCTGATCGGTCATGGCGGCTGCCTGATCCTACTGCCCGCGGCCCCCCAAGGCGAGAGCCCCGGGTCGCCGGCACGTATGCCGCGCACGCACCCTAACCAAATCCCAACTTCCGGTAGGGGCGGATGGAGGCGGGTCCCGGATATCGTGCTCCGCGGGTACATCCCTCGTGGACACTTTCTTCAACTCAACTTTTGCGCCGCCACCGAACATTCATGACTGACATCCTGTTTCGTACGCTCTGGTTCCCGCTGCTCTGCGTCCTTGGCACCGCGGCACTCCTCGCCTCGCCGCTGTGCTCGTATCTGCGCCCGAAGAGCCGCCGCCTTCGCAGGCGCTTGGAGGATCGATTCGTCGCTCGGGCCGAGGAAAGGGCCCGAATTGCGCGCGAGGTCCATGACTCGCTGCTGCAGGGAGTCCAGGGGCTGATATTTCGCCTGCAAGCGGTGCGCCAGCTGTTGCCCGAGCGGCCGCTGGAGGCGATCACGATTCTCGATGCCGCACTCGAGAGGGGTGATCAGGCGATCGCCGACGGAAGGCAGGCCGTGCGCGACTTGCGGGAGCCGCCCCTCTCCCGGGACGGATTGGTGGAAGCGCTGATGGCGCTCGGGGACGAATTCGCCGGGAGCACTCCCGAGCCGAGGGCGAAGTATGAAGTCCTCATCGAGGGCAAGGCCGTGCTGCTGGAGCCCTGGATTCACGATGAGGTTTACCGGGTTGCGCGCGAGGCGATACGCAATGCTTTCAGCCACGCGCGGGCCACCCGCATCGAAGCGGAGTTGGTTTTCGGCGTGTCTCAACTGTCGGTGCGTATCAGGGATGACGGGGTCGGCATCGACGCTCGAATCTTGGCGCTTGGCCGGCGGGAAGATCACTGGGGCTTGCTCGGGATGCGCGAGCGGGCCGTGAGCTTCGGCGGGGCGCTCGATGTACGGAGCGAGCTCGGCGCCGGGACGGAAGTGGAGTTGCGTGTGCCGGGCAAGATTGCTTACCACCCCCCGAAGCCGGGTCGTTTGCAGCGAGGTGCACATGCCGCCTTCGGTCTCGAGTGGCTCGCTCATTCGTCTCCCCCAACCGAGTGATATCGCGGATGGGAGCGCAACATGCAGGACATTCAGCTAGTCGCCTGAAGAGGAGTTCGCGAGGCGTATCCCTCTATCGGTTCAGAAAGCCGATCACGCCGCGTTGCAATCCCAGCATGACGGCATGGGTGCGGTCATTGGCATCGAGCTTGGCCAGGATGCTCTTGACGTGAGTCTTCGCGGTTTCCTCGTTGATCTTCAGCTGTGCCGCGATCAACTTGTTGGAGTTGCCGGCGGCCACCAAAGACAGCACCTCGATTTCGCGCGGCGTCAAAGAGGCATCAGATTGGTGTATCGCGAGATCTGCGGCGACGTTGGGCTCAATCCGTTTCAGCCCCCGGGAGACATCTCGAATCGTGTCGAGTATCTCCTTGCGTATCGAGCCCTTCAGCACGTACGCATGAGCTCCCGCCTTCAGAGCCCGCTGCGCCAGGACATCACCGGCATAGGTGGTGAGGACGATGATCTTGGCCGTGCGCCATTCGGCGCGGATCGCGATGATGGCCTCGATGCCGTTCATCCCGTCCATCTGAACGTCCATCAGCGTCACGTCCGGCTGGTGAAGGCGAAACTGCTCGATCGCTTCGCGCCCGCTGGAGGCCTCCGCGACGAGCGCCATGTCAGGTTGCGTCGCCACGAGCGTGGCAATGCCCTCACGCAGCAGTGGATGATCATCGACGCACAGGATCCGGATGGTCATTGGGTCGAGCGGCTCAGCGGGGACTTCCCGACGGTACCTTACCGCGCGAGCCGAGTTGGGGCAACCACCACGACCGCGCAAGCCGAACACGCACCGTCTGCGCCGGGGAGTTGCGGAGCGCCGGTCTGCAACGCCGGCCCACGTCCCTGCGCCTGCCTCGGAAGGGTGAGGAGTTGCTGCCTGTATCGTGTGATTTACGCAGCGCCCATTGAGGGCTAGCTTAACCAATGATCGAAACCGGCCCAACTCTTTCAGGAATCAATGTGCATGTCGCAACCCCTTCGATGATCGGCGCTCCGTGGGGGCGCACGGAGCTCCGGGTGCTCGTTTCCAGCGTCGTGGATCTTTTGAACACGGCTCAGCAGCAGCTCGAAGTCAACAGGGAGGCGGCGCGTGCCTCCATCTCGCGCGCTTCCTCGCTCCTCTGGGTGGAAGCCAACAAGAATTTCGAGCCCGACGCGTCCGGCCATTCCTCATTGCTCGGTTGGCAGATTCGGCGAGTGAGTGACTACATCGATGCGCACCTGAGCGGGCGAATCCTGGTTTCGGACCTAAGCACCATCGTTCAGCGCAGCCAGGCGCATTTCTCGCGGGCCTTCAAAAGGACCTTCGGTGTCAGTCCGCATCTCTACATCCTGCGTCGGCGAATCGAAAAGGCGAGTCACCTGATGCTGATGAGCGATGACTCGCTCAGCGACATCGCCCTGGCTTGCGGCATGTCCGATCAGCCGCATCTCTGCAAGATCTTTCGGCAAATGACCGGGAGGACGCCCGCCGCCTGGCGGCGCGAACGCCGGCTGCTCGCGCCGGAGGACGAAATGATTTCGAACCGGCGCGCTCCTTTCCTCCATCAGGGGATGTTCGATGCATGAAGGAGGCGAGCGGCCTCGCTGCCCGGCGTCGAGAGTCCTCAGCGCGCCTCCGACCCCTTGGCTCGCGGGCCGCCGCGCATCAATCCAAAGGCCAGCAGCGCCGAGGCCAGCATCAGGAACAAGCTCACGGCATTGAGCACCGGCGTCGCGCCCTCGCGCATGCGCCCGTACATCTTCACCGTCAGGGGCGCATCGGCCCCGACCAGCATCAGCGTGGTGTTGAAATCCGCGAACGACATCAGGAAGGAGATTGCCGCCGAGCCGATCAGCGCCGGACGCAGATAGGGAAGCACGATGGTGCGCAATACCGCCGTCTTGCCGGCGCCGAGATTCAACGCGGCCTCCTCCAGCGTGCGGTCGAAGCGGCGCAGGCGTGCGCTGATGGTGAGCGTCGCGATGGTGGCGACGTAGGAGAATTGGCCGAGCACCACCAGCGGAAGCCCGGGGCGCAGGAAGTCCCAGTCGAACCCGAACGTATCCTCGACGAATTGCGCGACCCGGCTCGCGAACGCGAGAATCGAAATGCCGAGGATGACCCCCGGAATCACCAGCGGCGCCAGCATCAGGATGGAGAGGACCTGCTTGCCGGCGAAGTTTCTGCGCTCGATCAGAAACGCATTGCATAGACCGATGAGCACCGACAGCACCGTGACCCAGACGGCCACGACGAAGCTGGTCCAGATGCTGCCGAGCAGATCCGCATCCTTGAACAGACCCGACCCGGCCCGGATTTCGCGTTTCCCAGAAACCAGTCCAGGTGAAGCCGTGCCAGGGCGGCGCCGGGTAGGGCGCGTCGTTGAACGCGAATACGGCGACGACGATCAGCGGCAGGAACAGAAACGCCAGGAAGGCGGCGAGGTACGCGGCGGTCGCGGTGCGCAGCCAGACGGGACGCGGAAGCGAGGGGATCATGTGCGCCGCATCACGTCGCCGAAGCGCTGCCCGCGAGCCGCAGGCCGATCACTACCATGGCGGTGGACAGCCCGAGCAGCAGGAAGCCGAACGCGGCGCCCTGCTCCCAGTTGAAGCGCGTGATGAACTGGGTATAGATCTGCTCGGTGAACCACTGCGAGTTCTTGCCGCCCAGCAGTGTCGGCGTCAGGTAGTTGCCGAGCGTGAGCATGAACACGACGATGCAGCCGGCGGTGATGCCGGGCGCGGCGTGCGGAATGACGATGGTGCGCAAGATCGTGAAGCCGCCGGCGCCGAGATCGTAGGCCGCCTCGATCAGCGAGTTGTCCAGGCTCTCCAGGCTCGACACCAGCGGCATCACCATGAACAGGAGCGAGGTGTACACCAGGCCCACCAGGATGGTCGCATCGTGATACAGGAGCTCGACCGGCACCGCGGTGATTCCGAGCTTCACCAGCAACGAGGGCAGCACGCCGGACTCGCGCAGCAGAATCATCCAGCCGAGCGTGCGCACCGTTTCGCTCACCCAGAACGGAATCAGGCAGAGGATGAACAGCAGCGAGCCGGCGCGGCCCTGGGCCAGCTTCGCGATGATCCAGGCGATGGGAAACGCCAGCAGAGCGTCAAGAACGTGGCGATGACCGACATGACGGCGGTGCGCACGAACACGTGCCAGTACAGCGGCTCGGTGAAGAAAGTCCTGTATTGCGCCAGGCTCGGGACGTACTGCCGCGGTCCGACGCGCTCGCGCAACGACAGCACCGCGAGATCGACGTGCGGCAGAACGATGAGCGCGCCGAGCCACAGCAGCGCGGGCGCGAGCAGCAACCCCAGCCCCAGGCGCGCCTGCCACCTGGACTCGACGGCCGCGCTAGACATTCCGATCCACCGCGCCGGGGCGGGCGGGGAAGCACACGGCGCGCTCCGGATCGAAGCTGAACACGACTTTCTCTTGCGGCCTCAAATCCGAGAATCGGCCGGTCTGCGGCAGGGCGATGCGAAACTCGACGCCGCGTGCGCTCCTCCTTGAGCAGCACGGCCGAGTTCGCGCCGTCGAACAGCAGGCTCTCCACCTCGCCCCGATGCAGCGGGCTGGCCGGACGGCAGATCCGCCTCGGTGCGCCCGAGGCTGGCGACCTCCGGCCGCACGAAGCCTTCCACCGCGTCGCCCACGCTTGAGGCCGCCCTCGGCGAGCGCGCGGACCGCCCAGCCATCCTGCGGTGGTCAGCTCCACGGCCGATCCCGAGACGCTCGTGACGCGCCCGACGATGCGGTTGTTCGCGCCGACGAAGCCCGCGACGAACGGAGTCCGGGGACGGTAGTACAGATCCTGCGGCGTGCCGAGCTGCTCGAAGCGGCCGTGGTTCATGACGCCCACACGATCGGACAGCACCAGCGCCTCGGACTGGTCGTGCGTGATGTACACGAAGGTCGTGCCGAAGGCCGCCTGCAGCTGCTTGAGCTCGATCTTCATGTGCTCGCGCAGCTTCAAATCGAGCGCGCCCAGCGGCTCGTCGAGCAGCAGCAGCGTCGGCTCGAGCACCAGGCTGCGCGCGATGGCGACGCGCTGGCGCTGGCCGCCGGACAGCTCATCGACCCGCTTTGCCGCCGCGCCGCCCAAGCCCACGCGCTCGAGCATGGCGTGGCTCCTGCGCGACCGCTCGGCGCGATCCACGCCGCGGCGCGCCAGGCCAAACGCCACGTTCTCGCCCACCGACATCATGGGAAAGAGCGCGAGCTGCTGGAACACCATGTTCACCGGCCGGCGATTGGGCGACATGCCGCGCATGCTCCTGCCGCCGATGGAGATATCGCCGCCAGTCGGGCGCGATGAATCCGGCGATCATGCGCAGCAGCGTCGTCTTGCCGCAGCCGGACGGTCCCAGGATGGAGAAGAAGCTGCCGCGCTCGACGCTGAACGACAGCGAGTCGACCGCGATGTGATCGGCGAAGCGCTTGACGACGCCGTCGGCGACCAGATCCGCAGTCGCGCTCAATTGGCGGCCTTGATGCGATCGAGCACGCGCCCCTCGATCTCCTCGAGCCCGGGCGGTATGGCCGGATACCAGTGGATGTCCTTGAAGGCGCCGTCCGGAAAGCTGCCACGAACTGCGCCTTCAGGCGCGGATCGACGAAGGGCGCCGTGCCCTTGGCGGCCGAGAAGTTGCCGACCGACTTGATGACCCGTGCGGCGTTCTCCGGGCGCATGGTGAAATTGATCCAGGCGTAGGCCGCCGCGTCGTTGCGGCCGCGCGCCGGCAGCGCGAAGGTGTCGAGCCAGCCGAGCGCGCCGGATTTGGGCACGACGTACTTGATGTCCGGATTCTCGCGATTGAGCGTCCAGCCGCCGGTGTCCCACATCGCCGCCGCCCAGATTTCGCCGGAGCGGATGCCGTTGAGCAGCTGGTCCTTGTTGTCGTAGAAGAACTTGAGGTTCTCCTTGCAGGCGATCAGCGTATCGCCGACCTGATCCATGAGCGCGCCGTACGCCTTGGGATCGCCGTACAGCGCGAACGGATCCTTGCCGGCGGCGAACGCGAACGCCATCAGGATCGGGCGCCGCAGGCGGATGGAGGTCTTGCCCTTGAGATCGGGCCGGCACAGATCGGGATAGTCGGAGATCGTCGCGCTGCTTGGTGTTGACCACGAGACCGTCGGTGCCCCAGAGATAGGGCAGCGCGTACAGCTTGCCGTCGAGGGTGGCGTTGCGCTTGCACGATGTCCAGGAGCGCGGGCTGGAACTGCTCGAGCTTGACCTTGCGAGAGATCGATCGGCTTGTAGATGCCGAAGTCGCGCTGCACGGACGTGATGCGATCCTGGGAGGGCTGGGCGAGATCGTAGCCCGCGCCGCCCGTTGCGCGCAGCTTGGAGATCATCTCCTCGTTGTTCGAGAGCGTCACCTCGACCTCGATGCCGGTCTCCTTCTTGAACGCGGCGATGAGATCCGCCGGCACGTAGTCGGCCCAGGTGATGATGCGCAGCTTCTGGGCGTCGGCACGGGCGATGCCCCACATGCAGGTGAGCCCGAGCGCCACGCAGGAGAGCAACAATCGTCTCATCGATTCACCTCGTCGACGGTGCCATATACGCGCCGACCGCGGCGGATCTCACGCCCGCTCCCACGCGCCCGATGCGCGATTAGGTTAGCACAAACCCCGGGCCTGCCACGGACCCTGGCCGTTCATGGATCAGGGCCGTCCATGGACGGGGTCGATCCAGTAGACCTCCTCGACCCGCTCCGCCGCCTCGATGTTGAGGTTGACCACCACCGACTCGTTGTCGCTGCGGACGAGAACGCACTCGAGCGGCGTATCGGCGAGCGCATTGATCTCCTGATGAGGTACGTAGGGAGGCACGAAAATGAAGTCTCCGGCCTCTGCCTCGGCGGTGAACTCGAGGCGCTCTCCCCAGCGCATGCGGGCTCTCCCGCGCACCACGTAGATGACGCTCTCCAACGCGCCGTGATGATGGGCACCGGTCTTGGCGTTGGGGTCGATGCGTACCGTCCCCGCCCATAATTTCTTCGAGCCGACCCGGCGAAAGTCGATGGCGGCGGCTCGGAGCATGCCCGGTGTCTGGGCGGTACGGGTATCGAGCCGATCGCTCCGGACGACCCGTACACCCTCGAGACGCCAATCGGGCGGGATGGTGCTCATGGACCGGGCGCGCGCCTAATGGCCGAACGAGTAGCCGATGGAGATGATGATCGGCGTCGGTGCGAAGCTGATGTTCGAGGTGCGCACGATTCCATCGGTATTGGTGGTGAGATGCGATTTCACCTGGGAGAACCCGAAGGATCCATGGAGGTGCCACCGGTCGCTGAGCCGATAGGTCAATCCGGCCGTGAACGCCGCGCTCACCGAGGCGGTGAGGGAGATCTTGGTGGGACCGCCGCTCGCCGCATTGCCCGCCGCGGTCGAGTCGCGGTCATAGAACGTCGTGTAGTTGACACCGGCCCCGATGTAGGGTCGGAACGCCGAATTCGGGCTGAAGAAGTTGTACTCCAGGAGCAGCGTCGGCGAGATCCAGCGAGCGCTCGAGATCACCTGCCCGTCGTATGGCACGGAGCCGAGCGTCTGCGGCCCCGACCCCTTGACCTTTGCCAGCGGCGGGTAGCCGAGGGCAAGCTCCGCATCGATGTTCGGGGTGAACCAGCGAACATAGGCGCCGTACAAGGTTTCAAGGTTCTCCGCCGTGAAGTTGACGCCATCGGGGACGTACGGACCGTTCAGATTGTTTGCGTTGGCGTGGTAGAGCACCGTGTACGAGCCCAGTCTCACGTCGTTGGCGAGGAAATCGTCATCCGCGACGGCGGACGCCGCATACGAGCTTGCCAGCATAGCGGCGCGGCCGCTGCGCCGAATTTGATTTTTCTCATGAGCCGATCCCTTTAAAACTGGCTGAAGAACGCGCGAGCACCCGCCGCGCAGAAAGGAGCGACCGCCGTGTGGTAGCCCTCGATGACCTGCGCCTCGGCGGCGGCGAGCGACAGACCGCCGCCGGCCGCGGTCTGCAGGTAGGCGAGCTCCGCTGCCTCGCTCTCCTGAAAGCCGACCTGCAGTTTCTCGAATGGGCCGCTCGGCGTGCCGTTCACGTCGAGCACGGTGACGGCGCCCGCCGGCAAGGCGCTCCAGTAGGCAGCCATGATCTCCGTGTTCACGCTGAAAAACACCGTGGGGTCTTGATCGCCGCCGCAGAGCAGGGTCGGTACCTTGGGGTACCAGCCGCTGCGCATGTCGTTCAGGTAAAAGTCCTGCCGCAGTCCTTGCGTCGGTTTGACCGCGGCCAGCGGCACGCCCGGCTTTGCGGTCGGCACCGCGCCGTCGGGATTGGTCGCGGCATCCACCGCATAGCTCACCCGGAACGCGTTGTTGATGAGGTAGGGATTGCCGAATCCGAGCTGGAAGATCGGCGTCTGTGGGCTGAGCGGCAGGCCGGGAGTCGGCGGCACTCCCAGCAGTGCGGTCAACTCGGCGGACAGCGTAGCTTCGCCGGCAATACTGACCACGGGAGTGGTGCTGTCGAACAGCGCGGTCTCCGGCAGCAGTCCCTCCTCGAAGATCGTATCGATCGGCGTGTCGCTCGGCAGCAGCGTTTCGACCCCGGCATAAGTCGACGAGAACACGGGGTTCGCGGTGCTGTCGACGTTGCCGTAGGCGTGCTGATAGCTCGCCACCAGGAGCGGCGCGAACTCCGTGGATCCGATATCGACCCCGCCGAAGAAAATCGTGTCGCCGAAGGCCTCGAGCGCGTAAGGGCCCGACATCGGCGCGGCTGCCGTCACGGTCTTTCCCGCGGCTTGCATCGCCCGCAGCGTTGCCATCGCGACGTGGCCGCCCTCGGAATAGCCGGTGAGAAACAGCTGTCCGTTGTCGCTGGTGGCCGAGGACAGGGTGGTCGGCAGCGCGGTGCGCGCGGCGGCGAGGATGTCCATCATCTCGCCCGACTGCTGGGCCGCGTTCAAGAACGGATGATAGCCAAGCGTCGAGATGTCGTAGCCGGCGTAGTTCGGCGCCACCACGATGTAGCCCTGCGCCGCGAACATGGCGGCGATGAGGGCACCTTCGGTGTTCGCGGTGTTGGTGATGTCGGCGATGTTCAGTGCCTTGTTCGGGTTCGTGCCGTGCGCGTATTCCACGATGGGTCTCGGACCCGAGCAAGCGGGCGCCGCGCCGGTGGGCACCATGAGCGCACCCGAGGATTCGGTGGTCTCACCGGCGCCGCCGACGGTCCAGAAGCGGATGTAGTAGAAGTCGACGCCGCACACGGGATTGCCGGTGAGCTCGAGGAGCTGCGCGCCGGTCGGGCTCGCCGCGAGCTCGTCCTGAAAGGCGGCGGCGTTGAGCGACGCGATGCGGAAAGGCGGGGTCACGGACAAAGTCCCCGGACTCGTCGACGTACTCTCGGCGCCGGTCTGCGAACTCGAGCCGCCGCAGGCGGCCAGATACGCCGCTGCCAGCGCGAAAGCGGATAGCTTCAAAAGCTTGAACATGCCCTCTCTCCATACTGCCGCAAAAGCGCAACAAATTGTCGGCGCCCGCGTTCAGTGTATTTGTTGTATGGCGGATACCAGCCCAGTGGGCGGCGATTCTACGCTATTGGAGTGAAAGGTCTACGCTTTGAGGCGACTGGATGCTCAGGCCCTACTGTTGCGGCCGTGCGACGGGCCGGTCGGCGAGCCACGCATGAATCTGACTCAAGATGGACAGAGCGATGGCCTCCGGCGTGGAGGCGCCGATGTCAAGACCGACGGGGCCGCGCAATCGTGAGCTCAAGGCTTCGGCCGCCGGCCCGAGTTCGTCCATGATGCGCAGGCGGCGCGCCGACGGTCCGAGGACTCCCACATACCCGGGACCCTCGGCGGCACCGAGCGCACGAAGGTAGGCGATGTCGGAGGGAAGGTGGTGGCTCATCACCACGACGGCGTGACATCGGCCGAGATCGACCGTGTCGCGGAGCGCGCCGGGATCTGCGAGCGCGACCCGCGCCCCCGGAAATCTGTGCGGCTGGGCATAGGCCGGCCGATGATCCACCACGGACACCCTCCAACCCAATGCGCGAGCCGCCGCCGCGACGGGCTGCGCATCCGGTCCGGCACCGCATAACAACAGGTGCGGAGGCGGCGCCAGGAATTGCACGAATGCACGCAGCCGCTCGGGCCCGCGGCCGATCACGACCTCGCGAGATGACTGGTCCGCGCGTGCGGCGTCGGCCGCCGCGGTCAGTGCGTATGGCATCGGGGAAGCGCCGCGCTCCGCGCTGTAGGTGCCGAGCGCCAGATCGCCCGATTCGTGCACGCACACGAGGCAGGTCGAGTCGCCGGCGGCGGTGATCCGCGCGGCCGCCGCCAACGCCACTGCGGCCGGATCGGCGGCATTGGCGGGCTCGAGGAGCACCCGCATCGCGCCTTCGCACCCCGCGCCGATGCCGAACAGCGCATCGTCCGGGCCGCGCATATCGTATTCGACCGCTCGTGTCGCCCCGCCGTCGAGAACCTCCTGCGCGTGAAGCTTCAGGTCCGCCTCCAGGCAACCCCCGCTCAAGAGTCCGAGATAGCTGCCGTCAGCCATGATCAGCATCCTGGCGCCGGGCTTGCGGTACGTCGAGCCCGCCGTCGCGACGACGGTGGCGAGAACTCGCGCCGGGTTCCCGATGGGCGCGTGTTCGGACAGAAGCTCGAGACTGGTATCGAGTCTTGCGGCGGCCGCCGCCGCGGATGCGGACGATTTGACGGAGATCACCGTTTACGGCGCTCCGCAAGCCGCGTCCTACAGGGATTTGTGCTCTGCATATCAGTGAGGCGGCAAGGCATGAAACATACTGCAACCAGAATATTCATCAAGATTCATTATGTCGAATTGGCTTCGGTCCGCCCATAGCGGGATCACGCATCGCCGCTCGGTTCTGATCGCAGGGTGCGGGGTGCCGTTCGCGGCGCTCGTCATCTTGTACATCCTGAATCAACGGGGTTGGCAGGAGCAAGCCCAATCGCTGCGGCGGGAAAATCTGTCCCTCCAGGTTCGAGAGCTCACTTCGAGCGTCGAGAAGGAATTCGCGGATCTCGACTCGGCAGCTCGAACGCTGGCTGAATCCGAGGGAATGAGCCAATGGGTTCAAGACGATGCCGGGCAGGCCGCCGCGGAGACGGCGCATCTGGATGCCAGCGCCGCGCGGCTCGACCTCAGCACCGTCGCCGTCGCGACGGCCGCACAAAGCGTGCGATTCAGCGCCGTGCTCGATGGAGGCCGGCTGGTCGAGCATTCTGCGGATCCGGGAGAGATCCGCTATCTCTCCGGCGTGGCGGCGCGTACCGCGACGGACTCAGCGGCCGTGCCCGCGGCGATGATCGACGATCGCCTCATCGCCGCGCGGCCGATTGCGGGCCGGACATCGTCGGCGCCGATCGGTTGGGTGATCGTCACCCGGCGCGTGTCGCCGGCCATGCTCGCACGGCTTCAACGCCCGGTGAGCGGTGAGCTGAGCGGCCGGTCCTTTCGGCAATTCGACCGGTCGGCCGCACCGGCCGATGTGCGCGATTGGCTCGACTCGAAGACGGCGGCAGCGGCGGCGATTTCAACCGAGGTATCCGGCGACCGCGCCGCCTATGCGCTGCTGCGCGATGCGTCGGGCCAGCCCGCCTGGGTGTTTCAACTGGTCCCGCGGGGAGCGGCCGCCGCGACGGTGGGCCCGCGAGGTTTGACGGGCCTTCGGTCCGGCCGCAGCCTGACTCTCGCACTGCTCGCGTTCGCAGTCCTGCTGGCGGCGGCGCTTGCCGCAGCCGCGGTCTATGGCGTGAAGGCGTATCTGCGGCATCGGCGTTCGGTCGATTCGCGCTACAAGGCGATCATCGACCAAACCAATGACGGCATCGTCATCGTCGACGCCGAGAGCCTGAAGGTCCAATACTGCAACCCCGCCTTCCTCGCGCGCATCGGCTATTCGGAGAGCGAAAGCGGCGATTTGACGCTCACCGACATCTTCGCCGATGCCGGCTCGTCGCCCGACACCATGCTGGAGCGGCTCAAGGACGCCGATCCCAAGCGGTCGCTCGATCTGCAGCTGCGCTGCAAGGGTGGAACTCTCGTCGACATCGAGGTGCGGTGCAATCCGCTGGAAGCGGACGGGCGGGAGGGGTTCGCCTACGTCACTCATGACGTTTCGGTGCGCCGAAAGGCCGAGCAGCAGCTCATCGACAATCAGCAGCGTCTCGATCGAATGGCGCATCACGACCAGCTCACCGGGCTTCCCAACCGTCATCATCTCGCCACGTTCCTGCCCGAGGCCATCGCCGATGCGCGGGCGGCCAACACCATGCTGGGCGTCGTGTTTCTCGACCTGGACCGTTTCAAGCACATCAACGACACGCGCGGCCATGAGACCGGCGACAAACTCCTGCAAGAAGTCGCGCGCCGGCTGCGCACCTGCGTGCGTGACAGCGACGTGGTGATCCGCATGGGCGGCGACGAATTCGTCGTCGTGTTCCGAAACGTGAAGTCTTACGACGAAGTCACCCTGGGCGCGAACCGCATCATCGAGAGCCTGAACAAGCCGATCGTCATCGACCAGCACCCGCTGCAGACCACCGGGAGCGTCGGGGTGAGCCTCTTCCCCCGCGACGGTGCCGACATGGGAGAGCTCCTCAAGCATTCCGACACCGCGATGTATCAGGCGAAGGACCGCGGCCGCAACAACGTGCAGATGTTCAGTCAGATCATGAATCGAAAGCTGAAGCACCGGGTCGCGATGGAGGCCTCGATCCGTGACGCGCTGAGGCTGAAGCAGCTGGACGTGCATTATCAGCCCTTCGTCAGCCTGATCACGCGCAAGGTGGTGGGGCTCGAGGCGCTCATCCGATGGAAGCACCCCGTGCACGGCATGATCCCGGCGGACCAGTTCATTCCGGTCGCGGAGGAGACCGGGCTCATCGTGCCCATGGGAAACTTCGTCCTGCACCGGACGCTGCAGACGTTGAGCGCCTGGCAGAAAGCGGGAGTGAGCCTGGTACCGGTGTCCCTGAACGTGGCGCCTGCGCAGCTTCAGCGCGGCGACCTGCAGTCCACGATTGCCACGCTCCTGAAGACCCACGGGCTCAAGCCCGATCTGCTCCAGCTGGAGATGACCGAGCGCGCCGTGTTCGACAGCCATCAAGCCAAGTCGGGCGAGAACCGGCAGGACACCATGGTCCAGTTGCGCGATCTCGGGATCAAGATCGCCATCGACGATTTCGGCACCGGGTACTCCAGCTTGAGCTATCTCAAGAACTGGCGGGTCGACGCGCTGAAGATCGACCGAAGCTTCGTACGCGACCTGGTCACCGATTCGAGCGACCTGGCCATCGTGAGCGCCATCATCGCCATCGCGCGCCACCTGCACATTCAAGTGATCGCGGAGGGGATCGAGGCCTATCAGCAGGCCGAGATCCTGCTGAAATTGGGCTGCACGGTCGGCCAGGGCTTCCTGTTCGCGCGGCCGATGCCGGCCGATCAATGCCTCGCGTTGCTGGGAAGCGAGGCGCAGCCCGCCGAAGAGGAGGACATGCTCGCGGTGTTCGGCTCCGGACGCGCCTGAGGGCTCACAGCGGCCGAGGATCGGGTCCGCGCAACCGAGCGTCATGGATGACGCAACCCGGCGGCGGCGCACGGTGGTGTACAGTGCGGCCAAGATGCAAACGGCCCCCGCAAGTCCCCGCGCGCTTCTCGAGACGAACCGTCGTTACTACGACTCGCTCTGGTCCGATGCGCGGCTGGTCGAGCCGCATCGGTTCAACACCTGGCCCCTGGTTCAAACCCTGCTGCCGGAGTCCCCTTCGCGGCTCGAAGTCGCGCCGGGATTGCGGCCGAGGTTGCCGATCGACGGCACGCATTTCGTCGACCTGAGCGCGCCGGCCGCCGGGAAACTCCGCTTGCGGGGCGCCTCGGTGGCGGTGGGCCTGGTCACATCGTTGCCGTTCGCGGATGCGGCGTTCGATCTGGTGTGCGCCTTCGACATCGTCGAGCACGTCGACGACGAGGCGTCCGCGCTCCACGAAATTTCCCGGGTGGCGAAGCCGGGAGCCGTCATCCTCATCTCGGTGCCGCTGCATCCCGAACGCTGGACGGCGTTCGACGACTTCGTCGGGCACAGGCGCCGCTACGAACCGGGCCGGCTTGCGGACACCCTCGCGGGTCACGGCCTTCGTATCGAGCAAAGCGCGGTTTACGGCATGCAGCCAAAGTCCTCCCGCCTTCTCGATCTCGGGATTTGGTGGCTCACTCATCGGCGCGAGCGGGCCATGTGGTGGTACAACCGCGTGTTCATGCCGCTCGGCCTGCGTTTTCAGAAGAGCCTCAGTTTTGCCGCCGGGTTGATCGACACCGCCGAAGTCGACGAGATCCTCATAGTGTGCCGCAAGGTGGCCGGTCAGAACGACGCGGCACGGGTTGTCAGCGGAAACTGACAAGCACTCGCAGCTTTATCCGTCCGGCCGTCTCGGGGAGTTGACGAAGAATAGGTCGACCCGGTTCTCGAGGTGCGCAAATCCCGCCATGCCGCTGCCACGCCACGCGTCGAGAGGCGCGATCAGATTTCTCGCACGCTACGTGCGGCGGCGATTCTTCAGTCACACCGTGGTGATCGTCGCGGTTCTCACGGCGGTTGCCTGCAACGTGGGATCCCAGTATGCGGTCAAGCATCTGGTCGATGTGCTCGGAACTCATCAGCCGCCTCCCGAGGTGCTCTGGGGGGCGGTGGCGATTCTCCTGGGACTCGTGGCCGGCGACAACATGCTGTGGCGCGTCGCGGGATGGGCCTCGACTCACGCTTTCGTCGCGGTCGGGGGCGACATCCGGCTCGACTTGTTCGATCACCTCTCAGGTCAGGGTACTCACTACTTCATCGAACAGTTCCCCGGCGCCCTGGCCGGCCGGATCACCGCGGCCGCCAACGCCGCGTGGCTGATCGAGAACTCCCTGACCTGGACGACGATTCCGCCCGGCGTCGCGGTGATCGCCAGCATTCTCGTCCTCGGTACCATCAACTGGCATCTCACCGCGGTGCTGATGGTGGTGGTCTTCGCGCTCGGCGCCATCATCGCGTGGTGGGCGGCGCACGGGCGGGAGCTTCATCGAAATTTCGCCGGGCACGCGGCGCATGTGAGCGGCGATCTCACCGACGTCGTGAGCAACATCGGTCTGGTACGGGCATTCGGCGCCGCGCGGCGCGAACAGCAGCGGCTGACCATGAAAATCCAGGATGAAATGCAGGCGCAGCGCCTCAGCCTGCGTTCGCTCGAAAGGCTGCGGCAGTTCCACGCGATCACCGTGTTCCTCGTCACCGCCGGGGTTCTGGTCTGGTCGGTCGAGCTCTGGCGCCGCGGCGAGATTTCGACCGGCGACGTGGTGCTCACGACGACATTAGGCTTTACGGTACTGCACGCGTCGCGCGATTTCGCCATGGCGATGGTGGATATGGTTCAGCAAGTCGCGAAGCTGCGCGAGGCGGTGCAGGTGCTCGGCCTGCCGCACGAGATGCGCGACGCCGGAGAGGCGCGGCCGCTCGTGGTCAGCAAGGGCTCGATCGCATTCAGGGACGTGAGCTTCAGCTATCCGAGCGGCCAATCGGTGCTGCGGAACTTCTCGCTCGCCGTACCCGGCGGTCAGAAAATCGGGCTCGTCGGCCGCTCGGGCGCCGGGAAATCGACCATCATCGCGCTGCTGCAGAGACTGTACGACCCGGACGGAGGAGAAGTACTCATCGACCAGCAAGTCATCTCGCACGTCACGCAGGAAAGCTTGCGCGCCTCCATCGCGGTCGTGCAGCAGGACATTTCCCTGTTCCATCGGTCGCTCCTCGAGAACCTGAGGTATGGGCGCCCGGAAGCGAACGACGAGGACGTGTTTCGCGCCGTCGAGGCCGCCGGCTGCGCCGAGTTCATCGCGGCGTTGCCGGACGGATACGAAACGCTGGTGGGCGAACGCGGTATGAAGCTCTCCGGAGGGCAGCGCCAGCGACTGGCCATTGCGCGCGCGTTCCTGATGAACGCGCCGATCGTCATCCTGGACGAGGCCACCTCGGCGCTCGATACCGAGTCCGAGCAGTCGATTCAAGAGGCGCTCGCCCGGTTGTTCCGAGGCCGCACGGTCATCGCGATCGCCCATCGCCTCTCCACGCTCGATTCCTTCGATCGCATCGTGGTGCTCGAGCGTGGGCACATCGTCGAGGACGGACCGCCCCGGCGGCTCTTACAGACCAAGGGGGGCGTGTACAGCCGGATGTACGGGCGCCAGATTCGCGTCGGGGCGGAGCAGACCCCGTGAATGCCGCCGGCCGGCAAAGCGGGCGGTTCCAGGGCGTCGTACCGGCAGGCGTCCTGACGTTCATCGCGCTCGCGGGGCTCTCGGGTTGCAACACGACGCGGCCGACAACGTCACCGGCCGCCCAGCCGCCCGCCGAGCCGGCCGCCCAGCCGGCCGCCCAGCCGTCCCCCCAGACCGCCGGCCCGCAAGCACCGGCGGAAACCGGCACCCCGGCTGCTGCGCCGCCGCCGGTTGCGCCGCCGCCGCCCGTCGAGGTGATTCACCCCGCGACCGCCGACTCGACTCCGCCGCCGTGCCAGTGCAGTCAGCCCCCGCCGAAGCCTCGCCCCAAGCACAAACGGAAACGGAAGGAGCCGGTGAAGGAGTCCGAACCGCAGTCGGTCGGACCCGTCCCGCCGCCCGCCGCGACCGTCGTCAACGCCGAAGTGGGGCGCATCGATGGTCCGCTCACCTCCATTCTCGGCAGGAACGTGTACAGCCCCAAGGGGGAAGACCTCGGGCGAGTGGTCGACCTCTTGGCCGACCCGGAGGGCCGAGTGCGGGTCGCCATCGTCGACTTCGGCGGCTTCCTGGGAGTGGGTACTCGCCGCATCGCGGTCGATTGGCCGCTGCTGCATTTCACGCCGGGAGATAAGGACAAGCCGCTCATGCTCACCGTCACCCGGGAGAAGCTGCAGTCGGCGCCGGAATACAAGGGCGCCGCCAGTCCCCGAGTTCTCATACCGCCGGCGGCGGCACCCGATGCTGCAGGCGCCGGCCCCAAGAAGTGACTCGCCCGCGGCCCGACCGGTGCCGGCAACGGCCGGGCAGGCGTCAGGAACGGGCGGACCGGCGCCGCCGGCCCCGCCGCCACCGGGCAACGAGCCCTCGGGGGCGAGTCCTTCGAGCGCATCGGCCGGTCGCGGCCTCGACTGGTTCAATCTATTCGTAGCCAATATCCAAACCGGCTTCGGTCCGTTCATCGCCGTGTATCTCAGCGGGCAGAGCTGGACTCAGACATCGATCGGTCTGGCGCTCTCCATCGGCACCGTCAGTTCCATGGCCAGCCAGGTACCCGCCGGCGCGTTGGTGGACGCGATGAGGAACAAGACGCGTATCGCCGCGTTCAGCGTGCTGGTGTTCACCGCGAGCGCGCTGATGTTCGCCATTCATCCAATTCGACTCTTCGTTTACCTGGCGGAGATCCTTCACGGCGTCTCGAGCTGTACTCTCGGGCCGGCCATCGCAGCCATGAGTCTCATGCTCGCCGGCCGGCTCGGAATGGCGCTCCGCCTCGGCCGAAACGCGCGCTATGCGGCGGTGGGCAATGGCGTGGGCGCCGCATTGATGGGCGCATGCGGGCAGTACGTTTCGGAACGGGCGGTGTTTTATCTGACCGCCGCGCTCACCTTACCGGCGCTGGTCGCTTTATTGCCGCTGCGGCGCTTCGCGGCGGCCCCCGATACCACCATCGCAAAGCCACGCGAGACGGCGGCCGGTGCGGGCAGCTTTCGAATTCTGGCGGACCGCCGGTTGTTGATCTTCTGCGGTTGCGCGATGCTGTTCACGTTCGGGAACGCACCGCTTCTCATGCTCATCAGCGGCACGCTGACCGCGAGAGGCAGCAATCCGAGCCTGCTGATCGGCGCGTGCATCGTACTGCCTCAGATCGTCGTCGCAGTCGCGTCGCCCGCGGTGGGACGCTTCGCCGACCGCTACGGACGCCGCGTCGTGCTCATCGCCGGCTTTGCCATGTTGCCGTTGCGCGCGCTCATATTCTCGACCACGGCCAATCCGACGCTGGTGATCGCGGTGCAGGTGCTCGACGGCATCGCGGGCGCCGGTTTCGGCATCCTGGTGCCGCTCATCGTGAGCGACGTAGCGGCACGTTCGGGGCGCTTCAACCTTGCACTCGGAGCGGTCGGCTTCGCCATCGGCATCGGCAGCACGGTGAGCACCTCCGCGGCCGGCTGGATCTCGGACCACTTCGGCATGCGGTTCGCGTTTTACTTCCTCGCGGCCACGGGGCTCGCGGCGGTGCTGCTCGCGGCGTTCGCGATGCCCGAGACCCGGCCAACGGCGGACGAGGAGGACGCCCGCCGGTAGATATCGCCGACCGGTATCGCGCGTCGGCGCGCCGGCACAGCGCGTAGGCCGATCGCACCCGCTCCCGGCCGGTGCGGCTAGTAGCGCGCAACCACCACGATGTCGCCCTCGCGGCGGGTCACCGTCACCGCAACGTTCTTGTCCTGTCGATGCAGCAGCACATCGACCGAGCCGCCGCTCAGCTTGAGGTTTCGCAAGTGCACGTGATCCAGGAAACTCGGAAGCATGGGCCGGTAGAATTTCACCTCGCCGGTGCGATCGAGAAGCTCGAGGCCTAGGGACGCCTGCAGCAAGCAGAGCGGAGTCGCGCTCGCCCACGCCTGCGGGGAGCAGGCGACCGGGTACTGAGTGGGCGCGTTGCGCTCGAGCCGGGTGAAACCGCAGTACAGCTCCGGCAGCCGGCGCAAATCCATATAGGAGGCCGCCTCGAACAGCGCACCGAACACCTGCGCGGCCGCCCCCTGCAGACCGTAGCGCGCGAGGCCCATGGCGATCAGTCCGTTGTCGTGCGGCCAGATCGAACCGTTGTGATAGGACATCGGGTTGTAGCGCGCCTCCGATGAGGCAATGGTGCGGATGCCCCATCCGCTGAAGGAGGCCGGCGAGACGAGCGTGCGCGCGACCCGCTGCGCATGCTCGGCGGAGGCGATGCCGGTGAACAGCACCTGCCCGGCGTTCGAGGCGATCACCCGGCACGGCTGCTTCGCGCCGTCCAATGCCAGGGCGTATGTCGACAACTCCTCGCACCAGAAGCGCGCTTCGAATCGTCGGCGAAGAGCCTCCGCCTCGGCGCCGAGCGCGGCGGCACGCTCTGAAAATCCCAGCGCCTCGGCGAGCACCGCGGCATGCCGCTTGGCGCCGTATACGTAGCCCTGGACCTCGCAGAGGGCGATCGGCCCTTCGGCCAGCCGGCCGTCGTGATGAAAGATCGCATCGAAGGAGTCCTTCCAACCTTGATTGGCCAGCCCGTCCTTCGTCTGGCGGTAATATTCGACGAAGCCGTCGCCATCGCGGTCGCCGTAGCGATCGATCCACGCCAGCGCAGCCTCGGCATTCGGCCACAGCGAGCGCACCGTTACCAGATCGCCGGTGCGCCGGAAGTACTCGCCGAGCAGCAGCACGAAGAGCGGGGTCGCATCGATGCTTCCGTAATAGCGTCCGAACGGCACCTCGCGCAGATTCGCCATCTCTCCATGCCGCATCTCGTGCAGGATCTTTCCCGGTTCCGCATCCCGCTCCGGCTCGAGGGCGGTCGCCTGCGTGGCCGCCAGGAACCCGAGCACGCCTTTGGCGATCTCAGGATCGAGCCACAGGGTCATGAGCGCGGTGACGAGCCCGTCCCGCCCGAACGGCGTGCTGAACCACGGAATGCCGGCGTACGGGTAGGGTCCTTCGGGAGTGTCGGTGACCAGCATGTAAAGGTCGGAGACGGAGCGGCGCGCGATCTCGTTGTAGACCGTGTTCGAGCTCTCGATGCTCGCCGCGCGTTTGCTCGATTCGTGAAGTGCGTGCCGGGCGGCGCGCATACGCCGGTAGAAGAGTCTTCCGTTCCAATCGCCGCCGGCTGCGTCCTCGAGGCCGCAGCGCATGAAGAACCTGCGCGAGGCGCGCGGTCTCAGAGATACGTCGAACGCCGCTCTCGCGGTGGTCAAGGTCTTGGGCGCCGGAGAGAACGAAATGTGAGTGACCCGCTCGATCTTGTCGAGACCCAGATAGCAGAGCTTCACGCTGTGATCGCTCTCGAGCGCGGCGCGACATTCGCCGCGCGCTGCGCGTCGTTCACCGCGCACCTCGAACAGATCCGCGAAATCCGACGCGAACCGATAAGTCAATCGCAACGTAAGGGGCCGGTCGCCGAAGTTGCGCACCACGAGCCTCTCGTAGCACGCGCTGTTCCAGATGAACTTCATGCGACTCAGATGAATGGTCTCGCGGCGCAGCGCGATCTTGCCGTTCTCGAGAAGATCGGGATTGCTGAGATCCGCCGTGAATACGGCGTTGTCGTCCTGGGTCACCGAGCTCAAGAGAAGCGGCCGCGCCTCTTCGAGAAGCAGCTGCAGCTGCGACAGCATGCGCGTGTCGCGGTGGTAGAGCCCCTCCGGATTCTCCGGCTCGCCGCCGATATCGCCGCGGTGATCGAACACCGCGAAGGTGTCTCCGTGCTTCAGCGTGCGGGTGCGCCGCTGCTGCAACGTCGAGCTCACGGCGATGGCGAACTGCGGAGAGGGTGCTTCGTCGACCGACTGGCTTTCGGGCAATGGGTCCGGCAGGGATGATGTATTCACGCGCGTGTTCCCGATTACAGACATGAGAGGAGGTTCGATGTAACTTTTTCACTCATCGCGCGTCAAGGCGCGATCGAGCCTCGTGCAAAGCATCTGCACTTGCAACATAAGAGTTCTCTTACAACGTTCGGTTCCATAATGAGAGCCGACAATCCGATTTGCAACGGATAGGATACGGTTCATCATCGATGGATCACACGAGGTGGGGAACCCATGAAAATTGCGCAAGTTGCACCGCTCACCGAGGCCGTGCCCCCGAAACTCTACGGCGGCACCGAGCGTGTCGTCGCGTACCTCACCGATGCTCTCGTGGAGCTCGGACACGAGGTTACCTTGTTTGCCTCGGGAGACAGCGTGACCAAGGCCACACTCGCTCCGATCTGGCCGAGGGCCTTGCGCCTCGATCCGAAAGTGCGCGACCACTTCGTACCGATGTTCATGCAGCTGGAGACGGTGGCGCGACGCGCGCACGAGTTCGACGTCATTCATTCTCATCTCGATTACTTCGGCTATCCGCTGTTGCGGCGTCTGGGAACCCCGTCGATCACCACCCTGCACGGCCGGCTGGATTTGCCCGAGCTGCCCGCCCTCTACGACTTGTACGGGGATATTCCGGTGGTCTCCATCTCCGATTCCCAGCGCGTACCGCTGCCCGAGGCCAACTACGTGGCGACCGTACTGCACGGCCTGCCGCAGAATTTGCTGGCAAAGGGTTCGGGCCGGGGAGGGTATCTCGCGTTTCTGGGGCGCATCTCGCCGGAGAAGGCGCCGGACGCGGCGATACGAATCGCGGCCAAGGCGGGCATGCCGCTCAAGATTGCCGCCAAGGTGGATCGAGTCGACCGGGAATATTTCAAGAGCACCATCGAGCCGCTGCTCTCGCTCGGTGATGTCGACTTCATCGGCGAGATTCGCGAGGACCAGAAGGAAGAGTTTTTGGGCAATGCTGCCGGGCTCCTGTTTCCCATTGCGTGGCGCGAGCCGTTCGGGCTGGTCATGATCGAGGCGATGGCCTGCGGAACGCCGGTCATCGCGATGGAGAACGGTTCGGTGCCCGAGGTGCTGGAGAACGGCGTGACGGGATTCATCGTGCACACCGAGCAGGAGGCGGTCGATGCCGCGGGCCGGATCGGCTCGCTCGACCGCGACCGCATCCGCGCCGAATTCGACCGCCGATTCACGGCGCATCGCATGGCGCAGAACTACCTGAAGCTGTACGCGCGGCTCGCGCGCGCCCGCTCGGTGCCGACGCTGACTTCCGTGGCGGAAGGGGACGAATTTCTGCCGGCATCGCTGGTAACATGCCTGCATGCTCCCAAAGCCGTACCCCCCCGAGACAGCGTCCCGGCTCCCGCGATCGCAGACAACCCCGGGTTGGGCATTCTCCAATAGCTATGCGTCGCTACCGGGCGATTTCTACGCGCGCTTGGATCCGATTCCGGTCGCCGACCCCCGGCTGATCGTATTCAACCGGGCATTGGCGTCGGAACTCGGCCTGGAGCGCGGATCACTGGATGATGCCGCTCTGGCCGGGATATTTTCGGGAAACTCAGTACCGGAGGGCGCGGATCCGGTCGCCACCGCCTACGCAGGTCACCAGTTCGGCCAATTCGTTCCGCGGCTCGGGGACGGCCGGGCCATTCTGCTCGGCGAAGTGATCGACCGGGCGGGGGTTCGCCGCGACATTCAGCTGAAAGGATCGGGGCGGACTCCCTATTCGCGGGGCGGTGATGGCCGCGCCGCCCTGGGACCGGTGCTGCGCGAGTATCTGGTGAGCGAATCCATGCACGCGCTCGGGATCGAGGGCACCCGGGCGCTTGCGGCCGTGACGACTGGAGAGTCCGTCGTGCGGGACGGCCCGCTCCCCGGCGCCGTGGTGACGCGTGTCGCGAGGAGCCATGTGCGCGTCGGGACGTTCGAATATTTCGCGGCACGAGGCGATGAGAGCGCGGTCAGGCGGCTGGCGGACTACGTCATCGAGCGCCATTATCCGGAACTGAAGTCCGCGGACCGCCCCTACCTCGAGCTGCTGGGCGCCGTCTGCCGTCGGCAGGCCGCGCTGGTCGCGAGCTGGATGCACGTGGGCTTCATCCACGGAGTGATGAACACCGATAACACCTCGGTATCAGGCGAGACCATCGACTACGGTCCGTGCGCCTTCATGGATACCTACGACCCGGCGACCGTGTTCAGCTCCATCGATTCGATGGGCCGCTATGCGTATTCGAATCAGCCGCACGCGGCGCAATGGAATCTTGCGCGATTCGCCGAGACGCTGCTGTCGCTCATCGATGCGGATCCCGGCCGCGCGGTGGAGGCGGCCGGCCCGATCGTGGAACGATTCTCCGAGGATTTCGAGGAGCGCTGGCTTTGCGGGCTGCGCGCAAAACTCGGATTGCAGATTGAGAAGCCGGGCGACACGGCGTTGATCCGGGCCTGGCTCGAGCTCCTGCATCGAAACGAGTGCGATTTCACGCTGACGTTCCGCAGGCTTTGCGACGCGGCGCAAGCGCCGGGTCCGGGCGACGGCCCGGGAATGGCCGCGGAGGCCTCGCTCCGATCCTCCTTCCGGCGGCCGGAAGAGCTCGATACCTGGGCTCGGGAGTGGCGAGCGCGGCTCGCGCGGGAACCCGAGCCGGACGGAGGACGCCGTGCGGTCATGCGCCGGGTCAACCCCGCCGTCATTCCTCGTAACCATCGGGTGGAGGCGATGATCTCGGCCGCGGTCGAGCGCGCCGATTTCGCGCCGTTCCACGAGATGCTCGAAGTGCTCTCCAGTCCCTACGACCATCAGCCCCGATTCGAGGCCTATGAGCGCCCGCCGCGACCCGAAGAACGTGTGTTGCAGACCTTTTGCGGGACCTGACACCGGCGCGTGATGACGCTCAGGTCCGGCATCATCACGGCGGCCCCCTTCTGGCAAGAGGGAAAGGTACCGGCGCTCGAGAGTATCCCGCTGCCGGCCGAAGTCGATGTCCTCGTCGTCGGCGGCGGCTATACCGGTCTGTCGGCTGCGCGGGAGACCGCGGCCGCAGGCCTCTCCACCTTGGTTCTGGAGGCGGGCGACATCGGCACGGGATGCTCGGGCAGGAACGGCGGACAGGTGGCGTACAGCCTCAAGCCGTCGTTCACGCACTTGAGCGCGCTGCATGGCCGAGAGCGCGCCCACGCCATCTGCCGGGAAGCGTTCGAGGCGATCGCCCACGTGCGATCTTTCGCGACCGAAGGCGGCGCGGATTGCGACTGGCAGGAACGCGGAGGCTTCTATGGTGCGCATACGGCGCGGCACTTCGAGCGCATGGCGCATGAGGCCGAGCATCAGCCGAAAGGCCTGGAGCAGCGCATCAGCGTGATACCGCGAGCCGAACAGCGCCGCGAGATTGCCACGGATTACTACCACGGAGGCTGCGTCTACCACGATGACGCCTCGGTGGATCCCATGAAACTGCTGCTCGCGCTCCTCAAGCGCGCCAAGGATCAAGGGGCGCTGATATCGGATCGATGCCGCGCCGAGAGCATCCGCACGATGACAGGCGGTTTCGAGGTGCTGACCTCCAGAGGAATCGTCAAGACACGCAAAGTGCTCATCGCGACCAATGGCTACTCCGGTGCGCTATCGCCGTGGCATCGCCGGCGTGTGATTCCCATCGGCAGCTATCAGATCTGCACCGAACGCATCGGCGCCGAGAGAGTGCGGGCGCTCATTCCGCACGGGCGTGCCATCTCGGATTCCCGACGGGTGGTCGTCTATTACCGGCCCTCCGCCGACGACCAGCGCATCGTGTTCGGGGGCCGGGCCGCCTTGTTCGAACAGGATCCCCTCGCGTGCGTCGCACGGCTGAAGTCGATGCTGACGCGCATCTTCCCGCAGCTCCTATCGGTTCGAATCGATCACGCCTGGGCGGGTTGGGTCGCGTACACTTTCGATACCATGCCGCATCTGGGAGAACGGGAGGGCATCCACTATTGCATGGGCTATTGCGGGCAAGGGGTGCCGCTCGCCCCTTACTTCGGAATGAAGATCGGACAGCAGATGGCGGGGCTCGCGCGAGGACGGACGGCCCTCGACGGGCTTTCATTTCCCACGCGCCCCTACTATCGCGGGACGGCCTGGTTCCTGGCACCCTCCGTTTGGGCGTATCGAACTCTCGATTCGGTGGGGTTGTAGCGGGCCGCGGGAGGAATCGATACGAATGACTGATTCGACCGCCCGAGGCAAGTACGGCTCCTTCGCCGAGCTTGCACGCCACGAGACTGCGGGCAAGGACTATCGAATCGAGGTCCGCGAGAGAACCGACTCCTCGGTGCTCGTGGTCGCGCCGCATGGAGGGATGATCGAGGCGGGCACCTCGCAGATCGCCGCATCGATCGCGGGCGAGGAATACCATCTGTTCGGTTTCGAAGGGTTGAAGCCGTATGGCGAGAACCGCGCGCTGCACATCACGAGCCACCGATTCGATCATCCGCGCTGCCTCGAGCTTGCCTCGCGCAGCACGCACGTGCTGAGCGTCCACGGGTGTCTCGGTGAATCCTGCATTCATGTCGGCGGGTTGGACGAGGACTTGACGGGCCGCCTCGCGGCGGAGTTGTCCGCCGCGGGATTCCGCGTCGAATGGCCGAGTGCGCGATATCCCGGACGTCATCCCTCGAACATCTGCAACCGCGGCTCGAGCGGGAAGGGGGCGCAGCTCGAGATTACCTACGATTTGCGCGCCGCCGGGCGGGAAATGGCGATCGCCCGGGCGGTGCGGGCGGCCCTGTCGACGACGGGCCGCCGCGCCGCGCTCTTGCCGTGAGCTACATGGGCCTGGTCGGGGGCGAATCGTAGGATCCCGAGACGCCGTAGAACGAATGAACGTCGGTCGCCCAGGTGGTGTCCGCCATGCTCGGCCAATGGTCCTTGTCGAATCCCGGCGCCTTCTTCAACTTGTCCTTGCTGGCGTTGAGCCGGAACCGCTTGTTGGCGGTGTCGAGCTTCAGGGCTTGCCAGGGAACGGCGAAGAGCCGATCGCCCATTCCAAGAAAGCCGCCGAACGACAGCACTGCGTAGACGATCCGTCCGCTCTGCATGTCGATCATGAACTCCTTGATCGTCCCAAGATTCTCGTCAGCGGCGTTATACACGTCGTTGCCGAGCAGCGTATCCGCTCCCATGAGCGCCGGACCGGGGCCGCCGATGGTGCTGTAGTCCTTGTACATACCGTAGGTATCGCGTGAAACGTAATTGGTTTGCATTGATTGCTCCGTGAGTTTGGTGAGTCGAATGAGCCCACGCCGCCAACGCTACGCGCTTCGGCGAGAATGCCTGTCGGCGGCCGGCACTGCGAGGATCCGATTCGGCCGCCTTGCACCGTGGGAGCCCGCCGACGCGCCCTCCCGCCGGAGCGCAGCTTCGGAGGCGCGGGCAAAAGCTCCCCGCAGACCCTGAGTTCAGCGGGGTGGCGCCGCGGCGCACTCGCTATATACTCGCTATATATAATCGGATATAGATCACCAGGGATGCACGCATGAATAGATTGATCGCGATCTTGGCCGCGGTTTGCGCGTTGACATCCGCGCCGTACGGCCGTGCGGCGCCCCCCGAGCAGACCACCCTGACGGTATTCGCCGCCGCGTCTTTGACGAACGTGCTGCAGGATCTCGGCGATGCCTTCACCAAGGAGACCTCCATCGCGGTCAAATTCTCGTTCGCGGCAAGCTCGACGCTCGCCCGGCAGATTGAGAACGGGGCGCCCGCCGATGTATTCATGTCCGCGGATACGGATTGGATGGACTACCTGCAAACCCGCCATTTGATCCAGGATGCGACTCGGCACGATGTGGTCGGAAACCGCCTGGTGTTGATCGCCCCGCTCGACAGCACGCTAAAGCTCAAGATCGAGCCGCATTTCGGTTTGGCGGCCGCGTTGGGGCAGGGACATCTGGCGACCGGCGACCCGGCCGCGGTGCCGGTCGGCCGTTACGCCGAAGCCGCGCTGACGAAGCTGGGAGTTTGGAAAGAGGTCGAGGACCGGGTCGTCCGTGCGGACAGCGTGCGCTCCGCGCTCACCTTCGTGGACCGCGGCGAGGCGCCGCTGGGCATCGTTTACGAGACTGACGCGTTGATCGACAAGAACGTCCGCGTGATCGACGTGTTTCCCGCCGACACCCATGCACCGATCGTCTATCCCGTGGCGCTCACCCGGGCCGCGCAACCCGGGGCGTTCAGATTCATCGCTTTCATCTCGAGTCCCGCCGCGGCGCGGATGTTCAAGGCGTACGGTTTCGTCCCCTTGCAGTGAGCGTGTACGGCTTGCAATGAACGCGTACGTCGGGAGGGATCCCGCAGCCGGCGATTTTAGGATACCGTGGGCGCCCTTATGCGCTCCCCTCTCGGCGTCCTGCTCGGCCCCGGCATCGACATCGCCGCGTACCTGCTCGCCGCCGGGCTCTGGGGCATTTCCCCCGAGCGCGCCCAGATTATCTCCTTCGCGGCGGCCGTGGGGCTCGCTTATCTGCCGTGGCTGCGATCGCATCCGGACCTCGAGGCTCGAGGATGGACGGCCGGGCTCGCTCTGCATCTGGCCGTGGTGACGCTGCTCGCCTTCTTCGTGCGCAGCGGCGTGCTGTTCGCGTTGAGCGGAGCCTCCGGATGGCAGGGGCATGCTGCCACTGCCACCGTTGCCACTGCCACCGCTGCCATCGCCATGGCCGCGATCGCCGCTTCGTTCATGATGTATGCGGGGTTCGGTTACTGCGCGTCCCATCGGGAGTGGCGACTCGGCGGCGGTGCGGGGTGGCGGACGGGAGCGGTCGGCATCATCGTCGCGGCTGCCGCTTTGCGGCTGGTCTACAGCGGACAGGTCGAACTGTTGCCCGAGGAGACCTATTACTGGAACTACGCCCGGCATCTGGACATCGGATATCTCGATCATCCTCCCATGGTGGCGTGGCTGATCGGTGCGGGAACCTCGGTTTTCGGGAGCAGCGAATTCGGCGTGCGTGTCGGTGCGCTCTGCACCGGGGCGGTGGCGACGTTCTTCACCTATCGGCTGACGGAGAATCTGTTCGGCCGGCCGAGCGCTCTGGCGGCAGCGGTGCTCATGCAGACCCTGCCGTTCTTCTTCCTGGCCGGCATGCTGATGACACCGGATGCGCCTCTAACGGCCGCGTGGGCAGCGTCTCTGTATTTTCTGGAGCGCGCGCTGGTCGCCGGCCGGCGCGAGGCGTGGTGGGGCGCGGGAGTTTGCCTGGGACTCGGATTGCTGTCCAAGTACACCGTCGCGCTCGTCGCCCTATCGGCGCTGATTTTCGCGCTCGTCGATCCGCAAGCGAGACGATGGCTGCGCCGGCCCGTTCCCTACGGTGCCGCGATGCTGGCGCTCGCGGTGTTCTCGCCGGTGATCGTCTGGAATGCCCACCACGAGTGGGCGTCCTTTCTTTTTCAAACGTCGCATCGGCTGGCGGACCGGCCGCAATTCGCGCTGCACAAGCTCATCGCATCCGCGATCGTCTTGTTGACCCCGACGGGGCTCACGGCCGCTGCCGCGGCGCTTGCGCACGGGGCACCCGAGCTCGAGTCCGCGCCGGCCCCGAAGGAGCGTCGAGAACGTGGCTGGCGATTCCTCCAGGTTGCCACACTCACGCCGCTGGCGATATTCGTGGTGTTCAGTTTGCGGCGCGAAGTGAAGCTGGATTGGACCGGTGCGCCGTGGGTCGCGGCGGTGCCGCTGCTCGCCTGCGGAATCGTCGACTCCGCTCGGGGCATCGCCGCCGGCTTCCGCGCGTTCCTGCGGCGTTCCTGGATGCCGACGCTCGTCGTGCTGCTGCTGATTTACGGTGCGGGACTCTATGATTTGACGTGGGGCATCCCCGGCGTGGGATATGGCAGGCATGCGGAGCTCGTGCCCATCGGTTGGCGCGAGCTCGGCGGCCAAATCGACGCCATTGCGGAGCGGATCGGCAAGGAGACCGGGCGGCCTCCGCTGGTCGTCGGGATGGACCGCTACGCGATTGCGAGCGAGCTTGCGTACTACGCGCCCGACCGCACCGAAGGGGTCGGCCGCACCTCCAGCGGACATCTGTTCGGGCAGGTCGGACTCATGTACGAGCGCTGGTTTCCGCCGGCCGACGAAAGGGGCAGGGACCTGCTGTTGGTTGCCTGGAACCGCGCAGATCTCATGTCGGATCGGGTCTCCGCCGCCGTCGAGCGGCTCGGTCCCGTCGAGGAAGGCGTGCTGACCCGGGGCGACGGCATCATCCGCCGCTATTATTACCGCGTGGGTTACGGCTACCGCGGCGTCGAGCGCCAGGCGGCGGCCGACTGAAGCAATCCCCCGGGTTCGAGAGTTTTCGGCATGCCGGCGATCTGCGCTAAAGTGCCTGAACGATGCGGCAGCATTTCCGGGCGTGGTGCCTCTGGTTCGCGATCTATCTCTGCATCGGCCGCCCGGGACGACTGCATCGTCGACAAGATCGAGGAGTTCGGCGCCGAGCTCCGCAGTCCCCGCACCGATCCTCGAGAGCGGCTCCTGGCGCTGCAGTTCCTGTTGCATTTCGTCGGCGACCTCCATCAACCGCTGCACGCCGCCGTGCTGAATCAGGCGCTCGAGTGAGATTTCGTCTTCGCGCAACCCGGCCATCGTCAGCCGCGTGCTTCGCGCATTCGATTTAACAGTGTTTTGTAGGAGTTCTTCCTAAGGTTTTTGCGGCCGCACGTCTCAAAACAGAGACGTATGCGAACGTCGAATCACATTTGCTATAACGACTGTGACGGATTTGCTTGTACCGCTGAACGCTCGAAGAAGAAACATCCGCGTTCTCGAGGGGGCTGGCGCTTGATTTGAATGCCGTGCGCGTTACGGAGCGCGCGCGTGAGTGATTGCCCGATCCAAGGTGGGTCGACAACGGAGGGACTGGACATGAAGCGCGGCGAATCTCTCTTGATTGGTCTTCTGGCGATTTTCGGCGCGAGTGCGGACAGCCTGGATTTGCGGCCGCCGCCGCATGCACCGCAGGGCGCGAGCATCTCGGACCGGCCGGTGCAAATTTCCTCCGCCGGACTCGGCGCGCGCTGGCAGCGGGATCGGCAAGCTACCGGAGGCCGGTTGGCGCACCTCAAGGACGATATGGTGCGGGAAGTACGAGCCACCACCACCTTCGTGCAGGAACAGGCGAACAACGCCGGCAGCCGCAGCCGCTGGCTGACGGCGCTGGCCGGCTGCGGGCTGGTCATGCTTCAGCTGCGCCGGAAGCACAAGTCCTTGCCGCAGCGACGGATCGCGCCTTACGGCTGATGCGGGAGTGATGAGCGTACGGCGGTAATGCTTTGGTCCAAGGAACTGGGATGGATGAGGAAAGACCGGTCAGGGGATTGATGCGGCGGTCGTCGGGGTACGACCTGTTGCAGGACGTGACCTCCTTCGATACCGGCGCGGTGTTTCTCGTCAAGGCCCTGTTCTATCCCGTGACGGCGGTGGGGCTGCTGGCGCTCTGTCTGTGGGTGGCCGAGCGACCCTATACCGGCGCGCACTTCCTGATGGCGGTACTCACGTTCGCCGGCACGGCCGAATTTCTCGGCGATGTGCGCATCGATCGCGACCACCCGGCGCCGCGCGAGCTTCGCTGGCTCTGGGCCATTCTGGTGCGATGGCTGGCCATTTGCGCATGCGTTGCGTTGGTCCTGTATCTGGCCGGGATCGACGTCGCGTTGACCGATCCGGCACTCATCGTCTGGGTGGCGATCACACCGTTCGTGCAGTGGACCGGTGCCATGAAGGTGCGGCAGCTCCTGATCTACGTCGGCATCCACTCCAAGAAGCCCCGGACCGCCGTGATCGTCGGCGTCAATGCGCAAGGCCTGGTTTTGAGCAGAATGCTGCAACACCAGCCGCTCCTCGGCATCAAGCTGCTCGGCTTCTTCGAGGATCGCCGTGGGACGAGGACACGGCCGCCGCCGCAATCCGTGCTCGGCCGTATGGAGGATGTGGCCGCGTTCGTGAGCCGGCACGGCGTGAACGTGGTTTACATCACGCTGCCGATCTCGCCGCGTCCCGGGCTCGCGAAGTTGCTGCGCGCCTTGCGCGACACGGTGGCCTCGGTGTACTTCGTCCCCGATCTGCACGCGCTCAATGACATCCAGGCGCGGGTCGACGTGGTGCACGGCATCCCCATGTTCGCGGTGTACGCCTCGCCGTTCTTCGGCGTGCGGCCCCTGGCGAAGCGCACGAGCGACATTGTTCTGTCGGGGCTCGCTCTGCTGTGCATGTCGCCGCTCCTGATCGCGGTGGGTATCGGCGTAAAGCTCTCCTCCGACGGTCCCGTGATCTTCCGGCAGCGCCGTTACGGCCTCGATGGCCGCGAGATCATGGTTTACAAGTTTCGCTCCATGACGGTCACGGAGGACGGGGCGAGCAGCTACACCCAGGTGCGGCGCGCCGACAGCCGCGTGACGCCCTTCGGCGCGTTCATCCGCCGCAGCTCGCTCGATGAGCTGCCGCAGCTGCTCAACGTGCTCGAAGGCAGCATGAGCCTGGTGGGCCCGCGCCCCCATGCCATTGCGGTGAACGAGCATTATCGCGCGCTCATTCCGAGCTACATGCTGCGCCACAAGGTGAAGCCCGGCATCACGGGCTGGGCCCAGGTCAACGGCTATCGAGGCGGCGACGATCTGCGCACCATGAGAAAGCGAATCGAATTCGATCTGCACTACCTCAAGAACTGGTCCATCTGGTTCGACCTGCGGATCATGCTGCGTACGTTCCCGGTGATATGGGGCGACCGCGATGCCTACTGACCGATCTTCCTCCCGTTCCTACGCCCTCGCGCATCGAGCGGCGAGGCTCATCATCGTCGCGTTCATGACGGGACTTTTGTGGACGCAGACGGCGGCCGCATCCGAGGATTACCGGCTCGGCGCCGGCGATCTGCTCAAGATCGTGGTGTTCGATCACGATGAATTGAACCTCGATGCGCGGGTCAGTCAGACGGGCAATATCACTTTTGCGCTGGTCGGACAGGTCCCGGTGGGGGGGCTGTCGACCCGGGAGGCGGAACTGTTGCTCGCGAAGCGTCTGGCGGAGGGCGGGTTCGTGAGCCAGCCTCAGGTGTCGATCCTGGTCTCCGACTACGAGAGCCAAAAGGTCTCCGTGATGGGTCAGGTCACCAAGGCGGGGCAGTATCCGCTCGATTCCTCGAAGAGCGTCCTCGACGCGCTCGCTCTCGCGGGCGGTCTTCTCAGCGATACCGCCGGCGACGATGCGACCCTGGTGCGCGCCGACGGCACGCATGTCGCCATCGATTTGCCGAGGCTGTTCGACGGCGATCCGGCGATGAATCTGCCGGTGCACGACGGCGATACGGTGTTCGTCCAGCGTGCCGCGCAATTCTACGTCTACGGCGAGGTGCAACACCCGGGGCAGTACCGCCTGACCCGCAATACCACCATCTCCCAGGCCATTTCCATCGGCGGCGGCCTCACGCCGCGCGGCACTCAGCGCGGCGCGATCGTGAAGCGCCTGGACGCCGACGGCAAGGAACACAAGCTGCCCGTGGCCGATCAAGACATGCTGCAGCCGAACGATGTGTTGTTGATCAAACCGAGTTGGTTCTGAACCTAAGGACGAGGCATGCCCTTATCTCAACTGATGCGAATTCTCTGGGTACACCGCATGCTCCATCTGTACATGGTCATCGCCATGCTGGTGCTCGCCTGCGCGGTGAGCCTGCTCGTGCCGAAGCGCTACAAAGCGGAGGCGGCCGTGGTGGTCGACGTCCGCGGGAGCGATCCGCTCACGCAGGACGGCGAGGTACCGGCTCAGCCGCCCACCAACTATGTCGCGACGCAAGTGGACGTGATCGGCAGCCACAACGTCGCCCTGAAGGTGATCGACCGCTTGAAACTCGCCGGCGATCCGGAATTCATCGAGAAATTTCACGCTGCGAACGGCGATGATGCGCCCATGAGCGCGCTGCGCGACTGGGGAGCGGAGGAACTCCTCAAGTTCCTCAGCGTACGCCCGTCGAAGGACAGCAACGTGATTTACCTCCAATTCACCAGCAAGGACGCGCAGAAGGCGGCAGCCACCGCGAACGCGTTCGGCGAAGCCTATCTGCAGACGAGTCTCGAGCTCAACGTCGATCCGGCACGCCGGCAAGCGGGCTGGTTCGACGATCAGTTGAATGGCCTGCGCAGTGCCCTGGAGAACGCCCGGCGCAAGGTTTCCGCGTACGAGGTCGGGCACGGCGTGATCGGCACCGACGACAGCAACAACCGGCTGGACGCGGAGAGCGCCAGGCTCACGGAGATCTCCAATCACCTGGTGGCCGCGCAGGCGACGATGTACGAGGCCGAATCGCGTCAGCGCCAGCTCCAGGAGGCCTTGGCCAAGGATGGACCGGATGCGGCCGTCGACGTGCTCAACAATCCGCTGCTGCAAGACCTGAAGGGCGAGCTCGCCCGCTCCGAGGCCCGGCTGGCGAATGCCGCGCAGCGCTACGACCGCAATCACCCGCAGTATCTCAGCGCGCTCGCGGAACGCAACTCGTTGCGCGACAAGGTTGCGAGCGAGGTCGAGAAGGCCAACGCGTCGGTCGTGAAGGAGGCCCGCATCGCGCGCCAGAGCACCGCGGATCTGCAGCGCTCCCTGGAAGAGCAGCGCCGGCGCATCCTCAGTCTGCAGCACAACCAGGATGACTACGCGGTCTTGAAGCGCGATGCGGAAAACGCCCAGACGGCGTATGACACGGCGCTCGGTCGCGGCAGCCAGACTCATTTGGAGAGCCACCTCGACCATACCAACATCGCGCTTCTGAACCATGCGTTTCCGCCGATCCGAGCGGCGTGGCCGCGGCTGTTTCTCGATTGCGCCCTGGCGGTGATCCTCGGATTGCTGCTCGGCGCCGGTGCGAGCCTGGCAAGCGAGCGCTTCGACCGGCGCATCCGCTCGCGCGAGGATCTTCTGCAAGGAGCGAATATCGCGGTGCTTTCGGAGCTGACGCGCGAGCGCGGTCCCGCGCGCGGCCGGTATGCGCGCTGGATTCCCTTGCTCGGTAAAACCCCACAGATTGAGCCCGCTTGAGGCGAGAGAGATCATGGCAGCAGCGAAAATGTCGAGCCGGCGATCGCCGGCGGCCCCGAGCCTGGTGGCGCCGAGCCTGGTCGATACCCAGCTCGGTGAGCTTTTGCAAACCGACGGAACCCTCACCGAGCAGGACATTCAGGCGATCTTCGCCGCGCAGATGGAGCGGGGCGAGCGTTTCGGCGAGGCTGCGACCCGGCTGGGATTCCTGAGCGAGCAGGATGTGCAGCGGGCGCTCGCCCGTCAAATCCAATTTCCACTCGTGAACTTCGGCGAATCGGCGCTGAGCACCGAGATCGTCGCCGCGTACCGGCCGCAGAGCAAGCGCGCGGAGGAGCTGCGCACGCTGCGCAGCGAGCTGGTGCTACGCTGGTTTGGACGCGGCAATCGCATGCTCGCGGTCGTGGAGGCCCGAGCGGGCGACGGCGCGAGCGTGCTCGCCGCGAATCTCGCCGTGACGTTCGCACAGCTCGGCGAGCGGACGCTCCTCATCGACGGGAATCTCCGAACCTCCGCCCAGCAGTCGCTCTTCGGCCTCACGCCCCACTGCGGTGTCGTCGATTTCATCGAGGGCCGCGAGAGCCTGGATAAGGCATTCACGGCGGTGCCGGGATTCAGCGGCCTGTCCGTCATGTGCGCCGGCGGCACGCCGGTCAACGCGCAGGAGCTGCTGGGTCACATATCCTTCGGCTATTTGATGGAGACCTCGTCGGTCCAGTACGACGTGGTCATCATCGACACCCCGCCCGTGCTCGAATGCGCGGATGCGCAGGTCATTGCGGCGCGCGCGGGCGGCGTCTTGCTCGCCACGCAGCGACATCGCAGCCGGCTCGCCGATGCGGTTCGCGTCAAATCGCAGCTCGAGCCGGCCGGAGCCGTGTTGCTCGGCGCCGTGATCGACGGGTGAGAGGCGCGTGAGCACGCTCCTAACCTTGGTGACCGCGCCGGGCGGCCCCGCGGCGCGGCCCAAAGCGGCCGTGCCGCGCGCGGCCGCATCGCCGGGCCTGCTGCGTTTCGGCGTCCTGGTGACCCCGATCGTCGGCGTCACGTTCTTCTCGAAATTCACGATTCCCCCGCTGGGCGAGCAGGGCATCGACGTGTCGCTCTTTCTGGTGCTGGGAGCGGTGGCGGCGGGCGTAGCCGCGAACTGCATCCGGGTCAATCCCGCCCGATTGACGCTTTACCTGGTGCTGATCGGCATCCTCGGGCTCATCCAGAGCCTTCAGCCGGAGACCTTTTCCATCCCCTCGATGCTGTTGCTCGCCGGCCTCCATCTCCCTTACGTGTTCGCCGTGCCGCGCGGGGATGAGGGCGATCGAATCGTACAATTCTTTCTGGGCGTGGCGACTCTCCTGGCGCTGCTCGGCATCGCCCAGTGGGCGCTGCAATTCGTCGTCGGCGCGCGATTTCTTTTCCCGATAGAGAATTTCGCGCCGCCTTCGTTCATCGTCCAACATTACAACGCGCAGGCGGCGCTCTCCTACGGCTCGCAGGTCTACCGCCCCAACGGCGTGTTCATGCTCGAGCCGTCGTTCTTCAGTCAGGTGCTCGCTGTCGCCATCGTCGCCGAGCTCTGCACGCGGGCGCGCGCCCTGCGCCTCGCCATCTTCGGCGCAGCGTTGATCGTGTCGTACTCGGGCACGGGAGTGCTGGTACTGGCCGTTTGCCTGCCCCTGTACCTCGCCGCGCGACGGCGCTGGGATCTGCTGATCCTCGGCTGCTTCGCGCTCATCCTCGTCATAGCGCTACACGATGTCCTGCATCTGGATCGCGCGTTTTCCCGGCTGGGCGAGTTCAACTCGACGCACTCGAGCGGCTTTGCCCGCTTCGTCGGCGGCTTCTTCCTCTTCGATCAGTTTCTGTGGAACGATCCGTGGCGCACCCTGTTCGGCTACGGGGCGGGTGCCTTTTCGAATTACGCGCCGCATGCCCGTTATCCGGTGGCCGAGATGGCCCTGTTCAAGATCGTGTTCGAGTACGGGCTGTTCGGCGCCGTACTCTATTTCGGGTTTCTCTTCGGCTGCCTGTCCGCCTCTACCGCGCCGCGCCTGCTCATTCTCGCGGTGGCGATCACCTATCTGCTCAACGGCATGTATGCGTCCTTCGCGCATGGGATGGCGCTAGGGCTCTTATTGTGGTGCCCGGTGGAGGGACGCTCGCCGCGGCGCGCGACGCCCGGCGGGACGGGCGCGCTCCCTCCCCGGACATTCCCAGCGGAGTCTTGACCATGACCACGGTGCTGACGCTTGTCGGAATCCTCTGCTTGCTCGCGGCCTGCCACCCGTTCCTGACCTATCCCTGGTCGCTCGTCGTGCTGCAGGCGCTGCGTCCTGCCCGGCCTGCCGGCGCGGCCCGACCCGCGGATCGCTTGAGCTGCGCTGTGTGCGTGTGCGCCTACAACGAGGAGCGCGTCATCGCCCGCAAGGTCGAGAACCTCCTCGCACTGCGCGCGCAGGAGCCCGATCTGGAGATCCTCATCTACGTGGACGGCGCCGAGGACCGGACCGCGGACATCTTGCGGGAGTACGGCACTGCGATCGATCTGCACGTGTCGGCGGAGCGGCATGGCAAGACCTACGGCATGAACTTGCTTGCCGCCAAGGCGCGCGCGCCGGTGCTCATCTTCACGGACGCGAACGTCATCATGGACCTCGCGTGCGTGCGCGACTTCCGGCGCTACTTCGCCGATCCCGAGATCGGCTGCGTATGCGGTAATCTGGTCTACACCAATCAGGGCGATTCCGTGACCGCCTCGACCGGAAGCGCGTACTGGCGCTTCGAGGAGGCTGTGAAGAAGCTCGAGATGGAAAGCGGCTCGGTGATGGGCGCCGACGGGTCGCTGTTCGCGATCCGCCGATCGCTTCACTGTCCGCCGCCGGCACACATCATCGACGACATGTACGTGTCGTTGATGATCCTCTGTGCCGGGTATCGCGTCATCCAGGCAAGCGATGCTTTCGCCTACGAGGAATCCGCGGTCTCCTCGCGCGAGGAGTACCAGCGCAAGATCCGCATCGCCTGTCAGGCGTTCAACGTACATCGGCTGCTCTGGCCGCAGTTGCGCCGGCTGGACGGCGTCACGCTCTACAAGTACGTCTCTCATAAGCTGATCCGCTGGTTCACGATCTATCTGCTCGCGGCCGGTGCGATCGCCTTCGATGCAGCTCTGCTCGTCTCCGGACACGGCGGCCTGGCGGCCGCCGCAGCCGCCTGCGCGGCGGCAGCGCTGCTCCTCGGTCGTTTCTCGTCGGTGACGCCGTTTGCGCAGGCCGCCGAGATCCTGTCCGCCTTCGCGGGCACGGGGTTGGGCGTGTGGCGTTCGCTGCGCGGCGAGCGCTATCAGACCTGGACGCCGGCGGCGTCCATTCGCAAGTGACGGAGGACACTCCCCATGTCAAGCCAGACATTCCAGCACGAGAAGCGCGACTTCAACCCATCGCTCAACGGCTATCGCGGATTCTGCGCACTGCTGGTGTTCGGTTTTCATTTGGGCAGCGCGGGGATCGTGCCGCTGCCGCACGGAAGCTGGCTCAGGGACGGGGCCACGGAGCTTTGGACCTCGCTTGCATACGGCGTCGAAATGTTCTTCATGATCTCAGGCTTCGTCATCCTGGGGAGCCTCCTGCGCCATGCGACTTTGCGCGGATTTCTACAGGATCGGTTCGTGCGCATCTATTCCGCCTGGATACCCGCGCTCATCGCGGTCACGACCGTGTGCGTCGTGCTCGACATGAAGATGTTCGCCGGCACGAGCGTCTCGGCGGGACTCGGCATGTTCATCGGCAACCTGTTCCTGCTGCCACCCCTGCTGCCACTGCCGCTCATCCATCAGGGCTCGTGGAGCCTCTCCTATGAGTGGGTGTTCTATCTCTCCGCCGTGGCGGGCCTCTGGCTCGTTCGGCGGCGAGCCTCGCGGTCCTGGCCGATCGGGGCGTGGATCGCGCTCAGCGCCTTGTTCGTGTGCCTCTATCCGCGCTCGCTGTTTTTTCTGACCGGCGTCATCGTGTTCAGCGGGCAGGCCTGGTTCCGTCGGCACCAGCGTTGGCTGAAGGGACCGATGGCGAGCCTGCTGCTCTTTCTCGTCGCCTGGCGCCTGACGGGCGCCGACAAATCGAGCTTGGGGGATACTTTATTCACATGGATCGGCAAGGGGCAATGGCTTGCCGCCGTGGTCGCCTTTCTCGCCTCGCTCCATCTGTTCGCGAGCATCACGCTCGATGCGAGCCGGCAATTCGCGTTCCTCACCAGCCGGGTGTTCCAGTTCCTCGGGACCATCAGCTACAGCTTCTATCTGTGGCACGCGCTGATCATGTCCGCGACCAAGCGCGTTGCATTGGGCTACCTCGTGCCGCGTTATGGAGTGCCGGCCGGATTCCTGTTCTTTCTGATGTCGAGTCTTGCGCTCGGGCTTCTGGTGTCCTGGGCCTCCTGGTCGCTGTTCGAGGTCCGGCTCGCCAGGCGGGTTCGCAAACTCTTCGCCCCGATCCCACGGACGGCAGCCACCGCGCAGCATCTGCCCGCGCCGAGCCCGGCCCCGCACGGCCATCGCCTGCGCTGCCTCTGGATTGCACGCTATATCCCGTATCCCCTGGATGCCGGCGCCAAGGTGTATTCGGCCAAGCTTTCCGAGTCCCTGGCGGAGGCGGGCGCGATGGTGCGATTCCTCGGCTTCGGCGATGTCCGCGCCGTGCCCGAGCGCGGCCCGAACATCGAATGGCGCGAGGTGCCGGGGCACAAGCGCGGGTACGCCGCCGCGGCGTTCAGCTCACTGCCGATCGCGGCGGCGATCGATGCGACCCGGGCCTTCCGGACGCTCCTCGACTCGCAGCTTGGGGAGCGTTGGGACGCCATTATCTTCGACGGCTATGGCAGCGGATGGGCATTGAATCGCTGCCTCGCTTATCGGAGCGACGCCGAATCGCGGCCGGCCGTCCTGGTGCACGTGTCGCATAATCACGAAGCCAACCTCTGGCAGCTGATGGCCGGCGAGTATCGCGGATCGGCGCTCAAGCGCATCGCGCTGCGAAACAACGCGAACAAGGCGAGTACGCTCGAGCGGCGCCTCGTTCGCGCGGCGGATCTGCTCACCACCGTCAGCGACGAGGACCGGCGCTCCCTGGGCGCCGCGCTGGACGACACGCTCGCGATCGTCCTCACGCCCGGGTATGACGGCTGGAGTGCGCCCGCTCGCCGCATCGGCACGGACACTCCCCGGCGCGTCATTCTGATGGGATCTTTCCACTGGGTGGTGAAGCGCGAGAATCTCGTACGTTTTCTCGCCCTCGCCGATCCCGTGTTCCTGGAACACGGGATCGAGCTCGACGTGATCGGCGAGGTCCCGGCCGATCTCTTGCCCGAGCTGCGCGCGCGTTGTCGCGCGACGAGGTTCCACGGCTTCGTCTCGGATGTCGAACCCCTCTTTGCGCGAGCACGCCTCGGCGTTGTGCCCGAGTGCATCGGCGGGGGCTTCAAGCTCAAGTTCCTTGACTATATCTTCGGACGCCTGCCCGTCGCGACCCTTTCGCAGGCGGCTGCGGGATTGCCGCCCGAACTGCGCCGCACCCTGCTGACCGGCGACACCCTCGACGATTTGGTGCGCGCGATCGTGTCCCACATGGATTGGTTCGAGAAACTCAATCGGATGCAGGAGCGCGCGTTCGCGCTTGCCCAGGAGCGTTACCGCTGGAACACGCGCGGCGATGAGCTGCGGCAGGCGATCGCTGAAGTGCAACAACAGGCAGCGCGCACGGCCGCGGATGGGGACAATCTGCCCGCGCCGCGGATCGATCTGGCCGTGAGCTGACTCAACGCGGGAGATTCCATGATGGAAGCCGATCGAATTGCGCGCGAGCGCGAGTATCACAACCTGAGATTTTCGGACGATTCCGAGCGGGAGACGCGCGTGGGGCGCTTCTACTCCGCCATCCGCTACGGCTTCGATCTGTACGAGGAACGAGTCGCCGAGCAGTCACGCCGCCGCCGGGTGCTCGAGTACGGCTGCGGTACCGGAAGTCTCGCGTTTTCCCTCACGAAGGAGGCCGGCGAGGTCATCGGCATCGACATTTCCGATGTGGCCATCGAACGGGCCCGGCGCGAAGCAGAGCGGCGCGGGCTCGAGAACACGCGGTTCGTCGTGGACAACGCGGAATCGATGCAATTGCCGGACCGGCACGTGGATGTCGTGGTCGGCAGCGGTATCGTGCATCATCTCGACATTCCGAAGGCGATGGCCGAGGTGCGGCGGGTTCTGAAGCGGGGCGGCGTTGCCATCTTCGCCGAGCCGCTCGCGCACAATCCGGCGCTGCAATGGTACCGGCGCCGGACCCCAGAGCTGAGATCGCCGGACGAGCATCCTTTGACGACGGCTGATCTCTCCGCGATCGCCCGCGGCTTCGCGTCGGCGAAAGTGACCTATTTCGGTCTGGTTGCCCCGATGCTGGGCCTGGTGTCCGCCGCTCCGAAATCCGACTCGTTCGCGACTCGGCTCACATGGTGGCTCGACCGGGTGCTGTGCAGCGTGCCCGGGCTCAACCGCTACGCGTGGTATTGCCTGATCGAGTTGAAGAATGGATGAGCCGGGTTAAGCGACCGTGGAGGATTCTTGCGATGTCCGCGATCGCCTGCTCGCTGCTGGCGAGCGGCGCGCGCGCCCTCGCGGCGTTCGAGGACCCGAACCCCTACCCGGGGTCTCAGGGACCGAGCCCCTTCCCGGAGTCTCAAGGGCCGAGCACCTATACGCTCTTCGCAGCCGAACAGCTGTCCTACGACGACAACCTGTACCGCCTGCCCGCGACCGCCAATCTGGCGGAGCTGGTGGGAGCGGGGGCGAGCCGGCAGGAGCTCATCGATACCGTCTCGCTCGGCACCGATGTGCACTGGTACGACGCCAATCAGGCCGTGAGCCTGCACGGCCGGGCGGACGACAATCGCTTTCTCGACAACGAGCCGCTCAGCAACTTCTCGGGGCAGGGCGATTTGACCTGGGATTGGCGGCTCGGAGAGAAGCTCTCGGGGCAGGCAGGCGCGCAGTACTTTCGCGCGCTCACGAGCTTCGCGAGCACCGATTACTACGCGCGCGACATGGTCGACCGGGTCGATTATTTCGCCGGGGCGCGCTACGGATTGGGATCGCGGTTCACCTTCTTCGGCGGGATCGACGGCGCGGACACCTCGCTCAGCGCGCTGCCGGAGCGGATCTATGACTTTCGCAGCAAGGCCGGCAACGGCGGGGTCGAGTATGCCTCCGCCTCGGGCAACACCGTGAGCGTCGAGTACCGCTACACCGACGCGCGCTTTCCGACGGTGTTCGTGCTCAACGGTGCGCCGTTCAATTCGGACTACGACGAGGACACCGCGCTCGTCACGGTCAAGTACGCCCTCTCGGCAGCGACACAGTTCGAGGCGAGCGCCGGCTATCTGAGGCGCGGCTATCCGTTCTCGGAGTTCGCGGCGTTCTCGGGCAGCATCGGTCGCGCAGCGCTCCAGTGGCAGCCGACCGATGCGCTGCAAGTGGTGCTCAAGGGCTGGCACGAATTGCGCGCCTACGTGGATTCGGAGTCCGATTACTTCATATCGAACGGCGGCAGCATCGAGCCCGAATGGAAGGCCACGCCGGCGATGACGCTGTCGCTCGCACTCTCCTACGAGAATCACGACTACATCGGATCGAGCCCGAGCGCGCTCACCTACGCATCGCGGCACGATACCGTCACGACGCAACAGGCACGGTTGACCTACGATCCAGCGCCTTTCCTCACTGCGACGCTCACCTACCAATATGCGCGCCGCGACTCCAACCGCCCGACCCTCGACTTCGACGACAACGTCGTGACTGCCAACGTCACCTTCAAGTGTCAGTTATGAGAGTTCATTTACTCGAGGCGGTGCACGGCAATTTCGGCGACGACCTGAACCGCTGGCTGTGGCACGCGCTGTTGCCCGGAATGTGGGATGAGGACGGCGATATCCTGTTCGTGGGCATCGGCACCATTCTCGACCGGAACCTGCCGAGCGCCCGCAAGTCGATCGTCTTCGGGACGGGGGCAGGCTACACAACGCCGCCGCCGGATATCGCGACGAACTCCTCCCGCTGGCAGCTCTATGGCGTGCGCGGGCCGCTCACTGCGCGAGCGCTCGCACTCGATCCGAGCCTTGCCCTGACGGATCCGGCGATCTTGCTCGCGACGCTCGAGGAGTTCCGTGGACTGCCCCGCCGCGGCGTCATCTTCGTGCCTCACTGGAAGAGCGTGCGCTACGGTTACTGGGAGCGGATCTGCGCGGCGCTGGGAATCGAATTCGTCGATCCGTGCGGAGATTCGAAAGCGGTGGTGCGACGCATCGCCTCGGCCGAGAAGGTGATCGCCGAATCGATGCATGCGGCCATCGTTGCGGACGCCTTCCGCGTGCCGTGGATACCCATTGCGCTGTCGCGGGAGGTATCGCCGTTCAAGTGGGTCGATTGGGCTGCGTCGCTGGATCTGCCCTACCGGCCCGTTTGCCTGCCTGCGAGCAACCGGATCGAGTCACTGCGCAACGCCTTGCTGCAGTGGAGCGTGCATGCGAACACGATCGACTATCCCGCGCCCGCCGCGGTGGCGCAGGGCCATCGGATGCAGTTCGACACCATGGACAACCTCATGGCGGATTTCGATACCATCGGCCGCCGCATCGACCAGGCATGGCGCTGGAACGCGAGCATCGGGCTCGAGATCCTGATTAAGCGCCTTGCAAGACTTGGGTTGAGACCCGCCCCACACAGGGGAATTGCTCACAGCGAGCGGCTTTTCGACACGGCGACGGAGCAGCTTGCCCGCTTGCAGACGAGTGCGGGCAATCTGAGTGCTGACGTCGCTCACCTCCGTGCGCTCGACCGGACCCTGACTCGGCTCGAGACCTTCGCGCGCGACTGGCCGCGCGGCACATAAAGCCCGACGAGGCCGCCGGCAAAAGTCACGCCTTTTGCCGGCGGAGACGAGCCAAGGTCCGAAAAACGGCCGCAGGCCGGTTTTTCCCATTAACTAGGGTGTCTCGGTGCGCCTCCACTTCCGATCGAAGCCCGCCCGAACGAAGTCGAGGAAATCAATCACCAGCCGCCGATCCAGAAACGCGGCCACACCGGTGAACACGATGGCGCCCACCGGCAGGAGCACCATCAGGCGCAGCAGAGGACTCCATTCCAGGGGCAGCTGCAATCGCGTCTCGATCACCGCCGTGGCCATCAGCAAGGAGGCGAGCAGGGGTTTCAGTATCCCGCGGAACTGCTCGAGCACTCCGTAGCCGGCCCCCCGTCGCAGCACTCCGGTGGAGACCAGCGCGAGCACGCATTCGCTCGCCACCCAGATCGCGATGGCTACGGGTAGCGATTTCATGCCGAGCGCGGCGGTGAGGCCCAGCATGAACACGAGTTCGGCCGCCAAGCCCACCAACGGATCCCGGGGCCGCCCGAGTGCGGTCAGCACGGGGGTGATCAGCAGGCGCGGCGCCTGCACGAGGACGAGGAAGCCGAGTGCCATCACGTAGGGTGTACTCGGCAGCCAGCGGCGGCCGAACAAGAGCTCGATGACGTCCGGCGCCACCGCGGCCAGTCCGACGAAGCACGGGTACAGCACCAGGCAGGAAAACTGCGTCGAGAACTGGTAGGCGCGCTTGAATCGCGCGGGATTCGTCTGCAACCCGGCCAGCATGGGCAGCGCCACTTGCGAGACGGCCGTCGCCGCGATGGCCCAGAACACATCGACCACGCGGAAGCTCAGGTTGAGGTAGCCCGCGGCTTCCACGCCGAGGAGGAACGATGCGAGCAGGGTGAAAATGCGCCGGATCGATGTCGACAGCAGCAGCCCGCTCACGGACAGCGCGCCGAAACCGATCAATTGTCTGAATTCGGCGTAACCAAACCGCAATCGAGGGCGCCGCGCGGCGCTCATCCAAAGGACGGCCGAGCTGATGGCGGCGATCAGGATCTGTTGCAGCACCAGGCTCCAGAGCCCCGCACCCAGCAAGGCCGCAGCGATGCCGATGCCGCCGCCCGCCAACCGGCCGATGAGCGAGCGCATGGCCAGCGAGCGAAACTCGAGCTCGCGGCGCTGCCGGGCGACGAGCGTCGCACTCACGCCGGAGCATGGAAATACCAGCGCCATCCAAGAGAGCACCTGGGCCGCGCTCGGCCGATGCAGCAGAGCGGCAAAGAGCGGCGCCAGCGCCCGGCAGGCGAGCGCCATGATGAGGCTCAAGCCGAGGGTCGCGCAAAATGCCGTGTCGAAATGCCGCTCGGTGATCTCGAGCCGCTGCACCAGCGCGTTGTGAAACAGCATGGTGACGAGCACGCCCAGCACCTCGACGAGGGCGAGCGCCGCGGCGTACAGGCCGAAGTCCGAGGCCGACAGGAGCCGGAGATAGACGATCAACGAGACGAACGAGATCAGCGCGAGGCCGCCGTTCTCGACCGTGCTCCAGATCAAGGACTTTGCCGTCGTGCGGCGATTCACCGCCACGGACGGATTCCCCAGAACTGGCGGCGGATGCTCGGCCCCAGAAGCCGCAGCCCCGATAACCGCCGGACACTCAGAAGCGGATGCCGGAGCATTTCGCGCTTGAAGAACACCTGTCTCAGCAACCCTGGGGATCTGCTGTGGGCGCCCGCGTGGCCGATGCGGTAAACGGCGCCGAGGAAGGGCAGCGGCTCGAGCGGTCGACCGCGAGCCGCAAGGTACTCGCGGATGAAGATGTGGCTGCCGAAGAGCGTGCGGACGAGCGCGGAGTCGGGCAGGGGCCTGCCGGGGGATACGTCGTACAGATCCGCCCGGACGATGTGCGAGGTGCCGCAGAAGGTGGAGAAATCGGCGTACTGGAAGAGGAGTTTGCCGCCATCTCCCCACAGATAGCCCTTCTCCACGTACCAGCCGCTCTTGCCCCGATGCTCCGCCACGAAGCCCGTCAGGCGCCGGCTCACCAGGTCATCGTCATCCACCACCATGACGTAACCGGCGGTGCCCGCCGCCAGGATCCCGGCGAGCACGCGGCGGCCCTTGTCGAGGCGGCAGGCATCGCGGAACGATTCGCGGTCGTTATCGCCTTGTTCGAACATCGGATTCGGGGGGAAATCGACCGGCTTGCACAGGAACCGTCGCGGCAGTTCCGGCAAGTCCGCGCCCGCATCGGCTACGATGATGGCGCGCCAGCGGGGATCGTCCTGAGCGGCGATGGAGCGGATGGTCTGCTCCAGGCGCCGTTTGAGGGCGCCCCAATCGGGGGAATTCTGCGGGTGACGCAGCGGAATGACAAAGGTCAGGAGGGGGTCGGGTTCCGGTCTGTCCATGGTGCGTTCGCCTATGCCGCGGGCAGCTGTGCGGCGGGGGGGCGGCGCCGTGTCAGCGCCCACATCGCGACGCCGTGCAGCCCCGGGCGCAGGGTTTCCCGATACGCGGCAAAGAGCGCGAACGCCGCGAGCGCGAGCCAGCGAGGCGACCGCAACCCGAGCCGCCGGGCATAGCGCGCATAATATTTGCCGAAAAAATAGCGCGTGTAATAGACGGACCAGTAGAGCCGCTGCAGCGGCCGAGTTCGCTGGCCTCCGGTGCGAACCTGCGACAACGGCAGATGAAAGCTATGGCACTCGTTTGTCACGTAAATATCGAAGCCATTCACGAACAAGTTCATCTGAAAATCGGTCTCCTCGCGATAGCCGTTGCCGCGGGCGTAATGGCCGTCGAAGGGGAAGGCGAGGAGCAGGCTCTTTTTCGTCAGAATGATGGCGTTGGTGATGGGCAGCGCGAGATCGCGGGCGAACTTCGCGCCATTCACGTATTCGCAGAGCAGCGGCCGGAACGGCCTGCCCGGACGCAATCCCGAGCCGAAGCGCTCGAGCGCCTGCGCCTTGCTCTCGCCGGGGCGCAGGTAGATGCGCCGACCCGACACGGCGCCCGCATTCAGCGCCCGGAGCTTGCGCGAAAGGACGCGCGCGTAGCCGGGCTCGAGATGTTCGTCGTCGTCGCAAAACAGGATGAGCTCGTTGGAGCTTGCGGCAATCCCGACGTTGCGCGATTGGGATGCCCCAAGTCTGCGGTCATTGGTGAGGATGCGCAGGCGCTTCTCGGGATGGTGCTGAGCGATCTCGGTGAGCACGGTGCCGGTGTCGTCCTCGCCGGCATCGATGACGAAGATCAGCTCGCTCACATCGTCCTGGACGAAATAGCTCGGCGCCACGATCCTCAAGGTATGGGCGCGATTACGCGTCGGGACGATCAGCGTGATCACGGTGCGGGTTTCCAGACCCGGATGTAGTCGATGACGTAGTTCCACTGCGATTCATCAGCCTTCATGCCGGAGAGGTTGGCGCCCGGGAGGGTCATGCCGATCTGATTGGTGACCAAGAGATTGGCGGGCGGCGCGCGCCACTCGTAGTGAGTCTGCTTGATCGGAACGCCATCGAGCAACCAGATGGGGTCATCCGCGCGCCAGTCCAGCGCGAACACGTGGAAGTCCTCGGAAAAGTCGAAACCCGGGATGTACTCGCCCTTCACGAACTTGGTCCAAAGGTCGTGCGGATGGCCGAATTTCTCGGGCTTGCCGCTCGATTGTACGTTGGCCGTCATCACGCGGGTCTGATTGCGCCCCTGCCAATTGAAGAATTCGAAGATGTCGATCTCGGGCGGCCAGGGCAATGGGGAAAAGGTGCCGTTGTCGTACTGCACGCCGGGTGCCAGCCAGAACGCCGGCCACGACCCGAGGCCATACGGGAGCTTCGCACGCATCTCCACGTACATGCCGGGCGTGATGGGGAACTTGGCGCGTAAGATGCCGGACTCGATGCCGCGGGGCCACAGGCCTCCCCCCACCGGAATGCGCGCCTTGAGGGTGAGTGTGTCGCTGCCGAATACGTGCAGCGAGCGTGGATCACCCTCCGGATAATCCCGATGGTAAGACCAGTAGGTCGGCAGGCCGTCGAGCTTGCCGCCGGCCTGGATGTAGCGATAGTAGAAACTTCGGTCCAAATCGGCCCGGCTGCGGATCGTGGCGTCGGCGCGGTGCGCGCCGAACGTCCAGTTTTTGACGAGCTCGAAGGCACCGTGCTGACCGTACGGGGCGGAGAGGTCCGCCTGGGCCTCGCCTCGGCGGGGTGCGGTCCAGGCGGCCATGATGCCGAGGAAGAGGAGTACGGTGTGCCGGATCCCGAAGTGCACTCGAGCGCTGGGTCGATTCAAAGCCGGTCCCCTGTATGCGGCGCAAGCGAGGCCTACGACGATCCTAGAATAGGGGGCTGGCGCGGGGAGTCAGAACTGTCTCCATTTGAGGACGGATCAAGCTCATTGGGAGCGCCCCTGCGCCACGGCCGCTCTGAAGTGTCCTCAATCAGGCGCCGGAACAACAATGGTATGTTACGCGCCCCGGCGGCGATGCCGAGGGCGGAGTATCCAGACAGATGAATGCACATATTTCTGCGGGGCCGATCGAAGGTCTCTGGCTTGGGCTCGATACGGGAGGAACGTTCACCGATGCGGTGCTGCTCGCGGGCGGGCGCCGCGTGATCGCGAGCGCCAAGGCGCTCACCACCCCGTGGAATCTGGCGATCGGAATCGGCAAGGCCATTCGTGCCGTGCTCGAGGAATTGCCGCCGACGGCCGCCCGCGGCGACGTGAGCCTGGTGTCGGTGTCGACTACGCTTGCGACCAACGCGGTCGTCGAGAATCGCTTCAGCCCGGTATGCGCCTTGCTGATCGGGTTCGACGAGGCCATGACCGAACGTTCGGGCATCGGCAGGCGCGGGGCGGGAGCGGTGGCCCGGATTCAGGGCGGCCATTCGGCCACCGGCGAGGAATGGAGCGCGCTCGACGAGGCGGCCATCGAAGCCGCCGTCGCCCTGCACGACACGCGGGTCGAGGCGTTCGCCGTGGCGGCGAATTTTTCCGTGCGCAACCCGGCGCACGAGCTGCGCGCCCGTCAGATCATCCGCGGGCTGTCCAAAAAGCCCGTCACCTGTGCACACGAATTGAGCTCGAGGCTCGACGCGCCGCGCCGCGCATTGACGGCGGTGCTGAACGCGCGGCTCACGCCGCAGATCCGGCATCTGATCGAGGCATTGTCGCGCGTGCTGGTCGAAGAGTCGATCGATGCGCCGCTCATGATCGTCAAGGGCGACGGGTCGCTGATGAGGGCCCAAGTCGCGCTCGAATATCCGGTCGAGACCATTTTGTCCGGGCCTGCCGCGAGCGTCGTCGGTGCGGGATTCTTGACCGGCATGAGGGATTTCGTCGTCTCCGACATGGGCGGCACCACCACCGACATCGCCGTGGTGTCGAACGGCCGGCCCGCCATCCGTGCGGAAGGCGCTCTGGTCGGCGGCTGGCGCACCATGGTAGAGGCGGTCGACGTGCGCACCAGCGGCCTCGGCGGCGACAGCGAGGTGTACTTCGACCGGCGAATGCGCTTCAGCGTCGGACCGCGCAAGGCGATGCCGTTGAGCTTGCTGGCGCAGATCTTTCCGCAAACGCTCGTGGAGCTCCGCTCTCTCGCCGAGCTCGAGCACCTGCCGGAATTCGCGACCCAATTCGCCTTCCGGAATCCCGAGCGGGATGCCCCGGCACATCTCGCGTCGACGGAAAAGAGGGTGTGGGAGGCGCTCAGCCTCGAGCCGCGCCAGGTTTCGGCCCTGGTGCGCAACGGCTCGGGTCTCGAGGCGCTGCGGCGCCTGGCGGATGCGGGTCTCGCGACCATCGCCGCCTTCACGCCGAGCGATGCCATGCACGTGCTCGGCCGCCAGGAGGGCTGGAACCGCGAGGCGGCGGAATGCGGCGCGCGCATTCTCGCGACCGAGGAGCGCAACGCGCGGGCGGCGACCGCGGCGGTATCGGCCGTCGAGATGTGCGAACGCACCCACGAACACGTGGTGCGCGAGACCGCGCGGGTGCTGCTGGCCGCCGCGCTGGCGAACGATCCGGGGCTCGAGGCCTCCGCAACCGGCTGGGGTGTGCTCGGCGATCCGCTGCTGGAGGCCGTGTGCGCCGGCCGGCGCCTGTCGACGCTGCTGCAGACGGGCATCGGACTTGCCCGACCGCTGGTTGCAATCGGTGCGCCGGTCGGTGCGTACTATCCCGAGGTTGCGCGACGGCTCGGTTCGCCGCTCTCCATTCCGGAACATGCCTCGGTCTGCAATGCCGTTGGCGCGGTTGCCGGCGTGGTGTCGCAGACCGTGGACATTCTGGTCAACCAGCCGACGTTCAAGGTGTTCCGGGTTCACGATCCCGCGGGCAGCCGCGACTATCCCGAACCCGAGCCCGCGCTCGAGCATGCGCATCGGGTGTCGCGCGCGCTGGCGCTCGAGGCAGCGCGCCGCGCCGGCGCGGCCGATCCGCACGTCGACACCGAAGTGAGCGAGAAGCGGGCACAGGTCGGGCCCGGCACGGATTACCTCGCGGAGGCTCTGGTACGGTCGACGGCCGTGGGAAGACCCCTCGTATCGCATTAACGCATGCCGCCCGGGGCGATATCGAAAAAAGGTATCGCAATGAGTGCGGAATAGCGACGCATCACGGCGCGGCGAGAGGGGTTGTTCCTTATAATCATCGGCGCCTGACAATGGCGATTTTCGGGAACCCGCCTGCCCCGACCACAAAGAGCCCCTCCTGAATGAAACCACCCGACGAAACCAGCGCAAGACGCAGCCGCCGCCGCCCCGGAGCGGCGGAAGTCAGCCATGCGGTGTTCGACCGCACGCTGCCGTATCGCCATTTGCGAAATCCGTTCACGCCGATGAAGGTGTTCTCGGACGATCAGGTGGCGGCGATGCACGAGGCGGCGCTCTCGATGCTGGAGACGCAGGGGATGAAAGTGTTGTCGGCGGACGCGCGGGTCCGCTACGCGAACGCCGGCGCCACGGTGGACGAACCGACACAGATGGTGCGGCTCGACCGCGGCCTGGTCACCGCCGCTCTCGCGACGACGCCCAAGGAGCTGACGCTGCATGCGGTCGATCCGCAGCGGCATGTGCCGCTGTCGAATGGATGCGTCGCGTTCGCGCCCACGTCGGGGCCGCCCAACATCATGGACACGGCGCGCGGACGGCGGGCAGGGACGTTCGAGGATTTCTGCAACCTGATCAAGCTGTGCCAGAGCTTCGAGGTGATTCACGTGCTCGGCGGCGCGACCGAGCCGCAGGACCTTCCCGTGCAGTTCCGGCATCTGCATGTCACGCGCGCGCAGCTCATGCTGTGCGACAAGATCCCGTTCATTTTCTCGCGCGGCCACGGCCAGGTCGCGGATAACTTCGAGCTGATTCGATTGGCGCATGGGATCTCGCCCGAGGAGTTCCGCTCGCGTCCATACGTGTACACCATCATCAACACCAATTCGCCGCTGCAGCTCGACATGCCCATGGCGGACGGCATCATCGATTTCGCCATCGCCGGCCAGGTGCTCATCATCACGCCGTTCACGCTCGCCGGAGCGATGGCGCCGGTGACCATCGCGGGAGCGCTGACGCTGGCGCATGCCGAGTGTCTGGCGGGCTTGACGCTCGCGCAGATCGTCAGGCCCGGGGCGCCGATCGTGTACGGCAGCTTCACCTCGAACGTCGACATGAAATCCGGATCGCCCTGCTTTCGGCACGCCCGAATACGTCAAGGCGGCGTTCGGCGCGGGCCAGATGGCGCGCTTCCTCGGATTGCCGTGGCGATCCTCGAACGCCACCGCCTCGAACATCCCGGACGCCCAGTCCGCCTACGAATCGCAGATGAGCCTCTGGGGGGCGCTGTTCGGCGGCTGCAATTTCGTGCTGCACGCGGCGGGCTGGCTGGAGAGCGGGCTGACCACCTCGTACGAGAAATTCATTCTCGACATCGAGATGCTGCAGATGTTCGCCGAGGTGTTCCAGCCGGTGGGAGGCGGTGCCGCCGATCTCGCGCTCGAAGCCGTCGCCGAGGTGGGGCCCGGGGGGCATTTCTTCGGTTGCGCGCACACCATGGAACGCTATCGCAGTGCCTTCTACGCGCCGCTGGTATCCGATTGGCGCAATTTCGGCAGCTGGGCGGAGGACGGCGGCAAGACGGCCACCGAGCGCGCCAGCGGCATCTGGCAGGGCACGCTCGCGCGTTATGTCGCACCGAAACGCGATCCCGCGGTGGTCGAGGCCCTCGACGCGTATGTGGCCAAGCGAACCGAAGAGGGCGGCGCACCGCCGATCACTTGAGCCGCTTGCGCGCCGTCCCGCATAACCCGATCATGTCGCTTCCGGACACGCCGCCGTCGCGATATTACAAGTCCCGGGGGCAGCGGGGACTTAACATGGCGCGCGTGTCAATGCGTCTAAGCTGCCGTTGCTGCTCGTAAAATAACCTTGGAGTTTACCTAGATGTCAGAGCCGAGCGAAGCCGAGTTCGACCTGAACTCGCTCAATGACGAAGAGCTTACCGAACAGGTCCACGACGACCTGTACAACGGCCTCAAGCCCGAGGTCGAGGAAGCGACGCACATTTTCCTGAAGCGCGGCTGGTCCGCCGAGAAGGTTCTGAACGATGCTCTGGTGGAAGGCATGCGCATCGTCGGCATCGACTTTCGCGACGGCATCCTGTTCGTGCCCGAAGTGCTGCTGGCCGCCAACTCCATGAAGGGCGGCATGGAGATCCTGCGGCCGCTGCTGGCGGAGACCGGCGTCGAGCCCATCGGCAAGATCGTCATCGGCACGGTCAAGGGCGACATTCACGACATCGGCAAGAACCTGGTATCGATGATGCTCGAGGGCGCGGGCTTCGAGGTCATCGATCTCGGCATCAACAATCCGGTGGAGAAGTATCTGGCGGCGCTCGAGCAGCACAAGCCCGACATCCTCGGCATGTCGGCGCTGCTCACCACCACGATGCCCTACATGAAGGTGGTGATCGACACGCTGAAGGAGCGCGGCATCCGCAACGACTTCATCGTGCTGGTCGGCGGCGCGCCGCTGAACGAAGAATTCGGCAAGGCGGTCGGCGCCGATGCGTACTGCCGCGACGCCGCGGTGGCCGTGGAGACCGCCAAGGGGCTGCTGGCCGCGAAGCGCTCGCGCAGCGGCGCACTGAAAGAGCGGTGAGCGCCGCCGTGCCTACGAGAGGTCAGGGCATGCTGATCATCGCCTGCGGCGCGCTGGCGCACGAGATCACGGCGCTGCGCCGCGCGAACGGCTGGGATCACGTGGACGTGCGGTGCCTGCCCGCCGAGCTGCACAATCGGCCCGAGCGGATTCCCGCGGCGGTGCGCGCGCTGATTCAATCCTCGCGCTGCCACTACCGCTCGATCTTCGTCGCCTATGCGGATTGCGGAACCGGCGGCCTTCTCGACGCGGTGCTGAGGGAAGAGGGCGTCGAGCGCATTCCGGGCGCGCACTGCTATGAGTTCTTCGCGACGGGACCGGTGTTCGCGGCGCTCGCCGAGGCGGAGCTCGGCACGTTCTATCTGACCGATTTCCTGCTGCGGCATTTCGAGCGGCTGGTGATCGAGGGTCTCGGGCTCGACCGCCATCCGGAGCTCTTCTCGAGCTACTTCGGCCATTACCGCAAGCTGGTCTATCTGGCCCAGGCGCCCAAACCCGATTCCGTGGATCAGGCGAAGGCGGTCGCGAAACGCATGGGTCTCGAGTTTCGAATATCGTGAGACGGGCTACGGCACCTTGGAGACATCGCTGAAAGCCGCCGTCGGGCGCGACGATGCGCGCCGCGACGAGATGCGGCGCGACGACGTGCACCGCCCCACGGAGGCCGTAACGTGGCATCGCTGATCATCATTTCCTGGCGCGATATCCCGGCGCAGGTCATCGTCAAGCGGGGCCGCGAAACCGCGAAGGTGCAGCTCTCGCAGCGCTTTCAGGAAGCGGTGGACCGCGCCGCGATGCGCGCGGGCAAGGGCAGCTCGGATGCCTATCTCGCCGATTGGCAGCGCAGCGCGCCGCGTCCCTGCGGCGAGGATCTCCAGGCCGAGGCGAGCGCCGAGGCGGCACGGCTCGAGGCGCAGTTCACCGACGAGGACCTGGAACGCCTGATTCGCGCGAAGGGCCTCGCGCAACCCGCTGCCGCGCAGCCCGCTCCAGACGCCGAGGGTTCCTGATGTACGCCGTCCGCCTGTGGTCCGTGCGCCATGCGCGCGGCTTGAACGCGTTCTATCGCGGCTTCGAAGGCGCGCTCAAGCGCATGCACGGCCTGTTCAGGGCGCTCGGATACGAGCGCATCGAGCGGCCGGTCGCGGCGATCGAGCGCACCGTCAAGGGGGCCCTGTTCGACTGCCGCATGTGCGGCCAGTGCGTGCTGAGCTCGACCGGCATGTCCTGCCCGATGAACTGTCCGAAGACCCTGCGCAACGGACCCTGCGGCGGCGTGCGCGACAACGGCCATTGCGAGGTGAAGCCCGAGATGCGCTGCGTCTGGGTCGAGGCCTATCGGGGCAGCCAGCGCATTCCGGGCGGCGTCGAGGCGATGAGCAAGATGCAGTTCGCGGTCGATCAGCGCCTGCAGGGCCGCTCCTCGTGGCTCCGCGTGGTGCGCGAGCTCAATCCCGAGCCGGCCGCGAAAAGCGGATCGGGCGCAAAATGAGATTCGAGGACGAGCCGGTTCCCGGCTATCCGCTGCCCATTCTGCCGGGACACACCTCGCCGGGCCGGTTCGAGCGCGTGCTGCGCGCGGGCGGCTTTGCCGTCACCACGGAGCTCGCGCCGCCGGATTCCGCGGATCCCGAGGATGTGTACAAGCGGGCGCGGGTGTTCGACGGCTATGTCGATGCGATCAACGCCACCGACGGCAGCGGCGCCAACTGCCACATGTCGAGCCTCGCCGTGTGCGCGCTGCTCACGCGCGTGGGCTATGCGCCCATCATGCAGATCTCCTGCCGCGACAAGAATCGCATCGCCATTCAGGGCGACATTCTGGGCGGCGCCGCGATGGGCGTGTGCAACATGCTGTGCCTGACCGGCGACGGCGTGCAGGCGGGCGATCATCCGCAGGCGAAGCCCGTGTTCGATCTGGACTGCGTGTCGCTGCTCGACATCGCGCGCACCCTGCGCGACGATCATCACTTTCAGAGCGGCCGCAAGATCACGTTTCGCGCCGCGGGTGTTCTTCGGCGCCGCCGAGAATCCGTCGGGGCTGCCGCACGACTGGCGCGCGCAGCGGCTGGCGAAGAAGGTCGCCGCGGGCGCGCAGTTCATCCAGACGCAATATTGCTACGACCTGCCGCTGCTGCGCGGCTTCATGGACCAGGTCGAGGCGCTCGGCCTGATCGGCAAGGTGTTCATCCTCGTGGGCGTCGGCCCGCTGCGCTCGGCGAAGACCGCGGAATGGATGCGCAAGAACGTTCCCGGCATGCACGTACCGGACGCGCTCATCGCGCGCCTCGCGGGCGCCAAGGATCAGGCGCGCGAAGGCCGCAAGATCTGCATCGAGCTGATCCAGACGATTCGCGAGATGCGCGGCATCAGCGGCGTGCACATCATGGCCTATCGCCAGGAAGAATCGGTGGCCGAGATCGTCGATAGATCGCAAGTTCTTCAAGGCCGCTCGCCCTGGTATCCCGGGCGCGACGAGCCCCTCCAGCCTCTCAAAGGACCGCATAAATGACCGATACCGTTATCAGTTCCGCCACCAAGGAAGTCGTCATCGGCTTCGATCGCCCGTTCGTCATCATCGGCGAGCGCATCAATCCCGACGGGCCGCAAGATCCTCGCCGCGGAGATGGCGGCCGGCGACTTCAGCCGCGTCGAAGCCGATGCGCGCGCGCAAGTCGAGGCCGGCGCGCACATGCTCGATGTGAATGCGGGCATTCCGCTGGCCGATGAGCCGGCGATTCTCGCACGCGCCATCCAGCTGGTGCAGTCGATCACCGACGTGCCGCTGTCCATCGATTCCTCCATCGTCGCCGCGCTCGAGGCGGGGCTCGCCGTGTACAAGGGCAAGGCGCTGGTCAATTCCGTGACCGGCGAGGATGAGCGTCTCGAGTCCGTACTGCCGCTGGTCAAGAAGCATGGCGCCGCGGTGATCGCGATCTCCAACGATGAGACCGGCATCTCCGAGGATCCGGATGTGCGCTTCGCGGTGGCGAAGAAAATCGTCGAGCGCGCCATGGATCACGGCATCCCGGCGAGCGACGTGGTGGTCGATCCGCTGGTGATGCCGATCGGCGCCATCAATCAGGCCGGCGTGCAAGTCATGCGGCTGGTGCATCGGCTGCGAACCGAGCTCAAGGTCAATACCTCCTGCGGCGCCTCGAACGTGAGCTTCGGACTGCCGAACCGCGACGGCATCAACTGGGCGTTCCTGACCATGGCGATGGCCGCGGGTATGACCTCGGCGATCACCAACCCGATGCACGTCGAGGTCGTCAAAGCCGTCATGGGCGGCGATGTGATGCTGGGCCACGATCCCGATTGCGCGCGCTGGATCCGGCGCTTCCGCGAAGCGCCGCCCGCCGCGGCACCCGGCACCCCCGCCGGCGAGGGTCCGCGCGGACGGCGCGAAGGCGGCCACCGCCGCCGGCCGGCCTAAGAGTCCGGCGCACCCGGCGCTTCTGCATGGCGACTCGCGATCCGCTCGTGGTGTTCATGCCTTCCGGCAAGCGGGGCAATTTCCCCGTGGGCACGCCGTTGCTGCAGGCGGCGCGAAGCCTCGGCGTCGACATGGACTCGGTGTGCGGCGGGCGTGGGCTCTGCGGACGCTGCCAGGTGCTGGTCGCGGAGGGAGAGTTCGCCAAGCACGGCGTGTCCTCCTCGAGCGCCAGCCTATCGCCCTTCTCGGAGCCCGAGACGCGCTTCTCGAGGCGCCAGCCGCTCGCCGCCGGCCGGCGCCTGTCCTGCTCCGCGCGGGTGCTCGCGGATGTGGTGATCGACGTTCCCGCGAGCAGCCAGGTGCATCGGCAGGTGGTGCGCAAGGAAGCCGACTTGCGCTGCGATCGAGCTCAATCCGGTCGTGCGGCTGCATTACGTGCAGGTCAAGGAACCGGACATGCACGACCCGTCCGGCGATCTGCGCCGGCTGTTCGATGCGCTGGAAGAGGAGTGGAGCCTCAAGGATCTCACCTGCGACCTGTCCGTGCTGCAGATGCTGCAGCCCGCGTTGCGCGCCGGCGGCTGGCAGGTCACGGTGGCGGTTCATGGCGAGAAGCAGATCATCGGCGTATGGCCGGGCCTGCACGAGACGGCCTTGGGGTTGGCGGTGGACATCGGCTCGACCACCATCGCGGCGCACCTGTGCGATCTCACCAGCGGCGAAGTCGTCGCATCCGCCGGAGTGATGAACCCGCAGATCCGCTTCGGCGAGGATCTGATGAGCCGCGTCTCGTATTCCATGATGAATCCGGGCGGCGCCGCGCTTGATGACCGCCGCGGTGCGCGAGGCGCTCAACGGCCTCGCCGCGGACGTCGCCAAGAGTGCCGGCGTCTCGCACGAGGATATCCTGGAGGCCACGCTGGTCGGCAACCCGATCATGCATCATCTGCTGCTCGGCATCGACCCGGTCGAGCTCGGCGGCGCACCGTTTGCGCTCGCCACCGATCACTCGTTGACGCTGCGGGCGAATGTGCTCGACTTGAAATTGCATCGCAACGCGCGCGTTTATGTTCTGCCGTGCATCGCAGGCCACGTCGGGGCCGACGCCGCGGGCGTGGTGCTTTCGGAGCGGCCCGACCTTGGCCCGGAAATGACGCTGCTGGTCGATGTCGGCACCAACGCGGAGATCGTGCTCGGCAACCATCACAGGCTGGTCGCCTGCTCCAGCCCCACGGGTCCTGCCTTCGAGGGCGCGCAGATCAGCTGCGGGCAGCGCGCGGCGCCCGGAGCGATCGAGCGGGTGCGCATCGACCGCGAGACTCTCGAGCCGCGCTTCAAGGTGATCGGCTCGGATCTGTGGTCGGATGATCCCGGGTTCGAGAAGTCGATCGCCGGCATCGGCATCACGGGGGTGTGCGGCTCCGGCATCATCGAGGTCATCGCCGAGATGTACCTCGCCGGCGTGATCAATCAGGACGGCGTCCTCGACGGCCGCCTGGCCGTGCGCTCGCTCGCGCATCGTCGAGAACGGCCGAACCTTCGCCTACGTCCTGCACCGCCGGGCCGCGGATTCCGACGTGGTGGAGATGAAGATCACGCAGAACGACGTGCGCGCGATTCAGCTGGCGAAGGCGGCGCTCTACGCCGGCATCGCCCTTCTCATGGAGAGGCTCGGCGTCGATCACGTCGATCGCATCCGGCTCGCGGGCGCGTTCGGCAGCCATATCGACGTGAAGTATGCGACCGTGCTCGGCATGGTGCCGGATTGCGATCTCGAGCACGTGCGCTCGGCGGGCAATGCCGCCGGCACCGGGGCGCGCATCGCGTTGCTCGACGCCAAGTCTCGGCCCGTCATCGAGAACTTGGTGAGGCGCATCGAGAAGGTGGAGACCGCGATCGAACCGCGCTTTCAGCACCACTTCGTCGAGGCGATGGCGATTCCGCACAAGACCGCGCCTTATCCGAACCTGCGCAAGGTGGTCGATTTGCCGCCCCCGAAGGAATCCACGAGTCAGACCGAGACGCGCGGGCGGCGCGGACGGCGCGGGGAGCCGTCGAAGGCGGAGTGAGCCCCACCTCACCGTCGAGGTGCAATCGCAGCGTTTGCCGAGACACCGGCGCGCGTGAACTCGAAGCTCAGGAGCCACCTCCGGGTCCCCGGCTCGGCCGCCGGAGCAAACCGCCATTTTCGTGCGGCTGCGGTTGACACCCGCGCGAAATACTTGCTCGAGCCCGGATGTTCGAGCGTCTCATCGACGACGCCGCCTGAAGTATTGACGGTGACGCTTACCAGCACTTGGATCTGACCGCGGATAGTCCTGAGCGCGCTGTGCGGTACGACGGGTATTTCCTTGTGCAGGACAGGATCCGACGGAACCTCGACTTGCGGTGAGGGTTGGCGCGCGGGATGGGAAACGGGCTGCGGCAACTCGGGTTGGGTCCCGGCAATGTTCGCGTCGGCGGCCGGTCCGGGACCGGCATGTCCATGCATGAGCCGCACGCCGCCCCATATGGCGCCAGACAACAAGATGATGCCGCCGACGACCCGGACGCGTGAGACCCCTCTGCGAGACGTGCCCGTGGAAGCGGTCAGGGGCGGCGGCTTGGTTTCGACGTTCGTCGGCTCGGTCTCGACGTTCGATTTAGGTCTGGATGCAGGCCGGTCGAGGTCCACCGCCATGAGTTGCGCTTGAAGGTCGGCTGCCGTGGGCCGTTGCGCGACATCGGGGCTCAAACATCGCCGGATGGCATCGGCGAATCCCGGCGGAACCGTTGATGGCATGAATACAGGCTGGGAGGACCCGTCAGGCGGAGGCGCCGGCTGCTGGTTGAGCGCGGCGACCACGGTCATGCCGATTCCCCAGATATCGCCGGCCGCCGAGGCACCGCCGCCATTTTCTTCGGGTGCTTTGAACGGGGAAGTATCCACCGTTCCGGCCAAGAGTTCCCTCGAGGGGCGGAGCGTGTCGCTCGCCAGTTTCAATTCGTCATCGACCACGCATATGTTCGGCGGCTTTACCTGACCGTGTACCCAGCCGTTGCGGTGAAGGAACGACAGGGCCGCGAGCGCGGGGCCCGACATGTGCCGTACTTCGTCGAACGTGAGGGCACGGAGGGTGAGAATCTGAGCGAGCGTCTGCTCGGCATACTCCATGACGACGAACAGGAGCTCGTGGCTGCCGAGCCGGCAATGACCGGTCTCGAAAAGCCGTACAAGGTGAGGATGAGAAAGCGCGGCGGCCGCCCGCCAGCGATCGAGTTGCATATCCGTGAGGGAGGGTTCGTCGCGGATGAACTTGATCGCCGCATCGGCACCCTGTGCCTCGTATTCGGTAAGGAATACCGCGCTGTGGCTCGACTCGCCCAAGAACCGGCGCAACGGAAACCGTCCGTCGATGACCTGATTCTCCCATTGCCTCCAGAAGTCGGACATCAGCGCTCTAGATCCCTCCGCCGGACGGCGTAAATCTCTCGAGATCGTTCTTGTCGGACCGGCACGGGCTCCACTGTACAAGCAGTGTTGCGATTCCGCGATAATAATTACAGGTCCAAGGGGCTTGGCGGGCCAAGATGACAGACCGCAGCCCGATCGACCTCGGGGCATCCGGATTTGACGGGTCACAGATAGGGATGAGCCGGTCGATCGACCGTTTCAGGTCAACAGCTATCGAATCGTGGCGGCCGACAGCCGCTCCAGCTTCCTCATCTCGCGCATCAGGGTCTTGAAAAGTCTTACCGGATCAACGCCGGTCTGCTCGGCGATCGCGATGAACTCAGGCATTTTTACTTGGCGCTGATTGATCTCGATCATCGCAATCACCGAGTGAGGCCACTCCAGGCGCATTGCCAGATCGCGCTGCTTCAGCCCGGCTCCTTCGCGTGCCGACCTGATGACGTTCGCAGTGGCTTGAGCCGCCGCACTTCGTAATGCCCTCAAATGTGCGCTCCGATTAACAGAGCACATATAAATAAGCCATGAACTCGCCGCTTTGATTTTCGAAGCAGCAAGTTTTATGATCTTCGCTTCCCGGCTATGCCGGGTATGACGCAGTCGGACAGGGAAGATAACGAGACAGGGGTCATCGATCATGCGCATATTCAGCCGGCGGCCCAGACAATCGGTGATCATCGGAACCGGTATCACCGTGACGGTTCTGGAGATCAGAGGCAGCCAAGTCCGAATCGGCGTGGCGGCTCCTCGTGACATCGCCATTCAGCGCGGGGAAATCGTCGGGACCGCGAGAGGGGTCGGCGGGCGGCCTGGTGCAGGCAGCTGATGGCGCTCTTGGCTCCTGCGCGATGGGTGGCATAAGTGGCCCGCCCCGCGTATTTCGAAGGCCTGCTGCGATTTCTGCGGCGCAAAGGCCGCTCGCAGGAGGATGCCGAGGATCTCATCCAGGAAGCCCTGCTGCGTCTGCATGTCTATTGCCAGGCAGTACCGGTGGCGAGCGAAGAGGCTTTCCTGCGGCATGCGGTGCATAATCTTTCCGTCGATCAACACCGACGGGATCGCCTGGACCTTCGGATGGAGGTTTCGATCGACGAGATCGACACGCGTTTGATCGACCCGGAATCCACTCCCGAGCGAACGCTCGACGCGGAGCAGCGCCTGGATCATATCAAGTCGGTGCTGGATGCCGTGGGTCGACGGACCCGCGACATTTATTTCGCGCATCGGGCAGGCTATAGCTACGCAGAAATCTCCGAGCACATGGGCATATCGCACATCACCATCAAACGGCACATCGCGCGCGCTCTGCTCGCCATCATGGAGCACGGGGAGGCGGAGACACATGCGACCGCGAAGCGCGCAGCTGGATAAGATCGCCCCACGATACATCCGCGTGCAGGCCGCGGTCTGGGTCACGGATCTACACGGACCGGACCGCGATGCGAGCCTCGAAGCCAGGGTGAGACGATGGATTGCCGAGGATCCTCGGCACGCCGCTGCCTTCGAACTTGCCACAGAGGCGTGGCAACGGAGCGGCGATCTGCCGGCGCCGTTTCCCAAGCGCGCTTCGGGCTGGATACGGCCTCGATCCCGCGCGAGATTGCTGGGTCCAGCGCTCGCGGGCGCCGCGGTGATCTGCGGCGTATTGATGGCCACGGCATATTTCCTGCGGGACGGTGAGCTGGTGACGGGGCCGGGAGAGCGAAGGACCGTCGAGCTCGGCGACGGGACCCAAATCGCGCTCAACGCCAATACCCGAGTGCTGATGCAGTACGACGATCGGGTGCGGAAAGTGACCTTGGTGGCCGGCGAGGCGCTGTTCAATGTCGCCAAGCACCAGGCGAGGCCGTTCGTCGTGGCCGCCGGGGGCCGGAAGGTGATCGCCGTGGGCACATCCTTCGTGATTCGCCGCGAGGCGCCTGCCGGGACCGCCTTTGCTGTCACCCTCCTCGAGGGCCGGGTGGCCGTCGAGCCGATTTCCGGGCCGGATGCATTGCCGAGCCGTGGCGCACCGGGATTGACGCTTCTGAATCCCGGCGAAAGGCTGCGCTTCGAAGGCGAATCGGCAGGCACGGTGGATTCCCCCTCGATAGATAAGGTCACGGCGTGGGAGCGGGGCGAGCTGATTTTCGACGACACTTCCCTGACGCAGGCAGCCGGGGAGTTCAATCGATACGGCTCGACCCGGATTACGATCGACAGCCCAACCGCCGGAGATCTGCGTACGGGCGGCGTTTTCAGAATCGGCGACCCGTCGAGTTTCGCGCTCGCCATGGCGAACGCTTATCACCTGCGCATCGTCACTCGAGCCGGCGAGATCATTCTCACCGACAAAGGGAATGACTCGAGGTGACGAAAATATTACGAGGCCAGTGATCCCTTCCGCCTTGCCGATTACGTCTTGACTATTCGGGTATCGAATAGATTCTCAAAAGAAAGTCGTTCCAGACGTACGACCAAGGAAATTGCCGGAGGGATTGATCCATGTGCCGACCCGTGAGGATCGCCTGCGCCACGATCGCGGCCGTTTCATTGTCGCTTCATATCTCGACGTGCGCAGCCGGCACGGACGTGAAGTCGCGTTTCGATCTTCCGGCTGAGCCACTGGACAAGGCACTTCGGGACTTCGCCATTCAAGCGCACTGCAATGTTTCGTACGTGCCGTCGCTGGTTGCCGGACTCCAGACACCGGCGATCAAAGGGGAGTTCCTACCAGCGAAGGTGCTGTCGATGATGCTGGCCGGCACCCGGCTCATCGTGGTCAATGTCGACAAGAACACGATTCAAGTGCTCGAGGCGCCGGGGGTAACCTCGCAGGCCGACGCCGGCCGGACGAGCCGGCTCGGCGACGCCGGCATGCGCGTTGCCTACGGGGCGCCGGACGCAACAGCGCCCGCGGGCACATCGTCCGATGCTCAAGCTGGAAATGACGCAAGAGAGCGCGACAAGGAGCTCGACGAAATCACCGTCACCGGCACGCATATCCGGGGTGAGACCAACCTGGCGTCTCCCGTGGAGATCTTTACACGGGCGGACATCGATGCGACCGGTATGTTCACGGTGCAACAGTTCCTGCAGACGCTGCCGCAGAACTTCGGCGGCGGTGCGTCGGAGAACACCATCGGCGCAATTACAGGTGCAGGTCAAACGAACAATACGGTGAACGGCAGCGCGCCCAATTTGCGGGGCTTGGGAACGGACGCAACCCTGGTGCTGATCAACGGACATCGGGTCGCCCCGGGAAACAGCGACGGCAGCTTCGTGGATGTCTCCATGATTCCGCTGACGGCGGTCGAACGCGTCGAGATCGTGACCGACGGAGCTTCTGCGATCTATGGATCAGACGCTGTCGGCGGCGTCGTCAATTTCATTCTGCGCAGCAAATTCGAAGGCGCGGAGAGCCGACTTCAATATGGTTCGGTCAGCACCGGCTCCATGCATAACGTTCAGGCCGGCCAGACATTTGGACACGAATGGGGCAGCGGATCGGCGGTGTTGAGCTACCAATATTTCGATCAGACGGCATTGTCCGCATCGAGCAGGAGTTACCTCAACGATGTACCTTTACCGTTCGACTTGCTGCCCGAGCAAGTCGAGCACTCGCTATTCGCGAACATCGACCAGGAAGTCGCGCCGGGCTTTGATCTGCACGGTGACTTGATCTATTCGCACCGAGCGACAGCCAGCGTCATTGTCGCCGGCTACAGCCCCACGGTTGAGGGTGCGGTCCAGTCGTCCCCTTCCCGCATCGACAGCTACAGTGCCTCAGTCGGATCGACTATCAAGCTGCCTCATCAAAGTGCACTCGATGTTACGGCGACCTATTCGGAAAGCGACACGCTCCAGCAATTGTTCGCAACGCCCTCCGCCTCTCCATTGGTGTTCCTGCTCGAGACGAAGTCCGCCATCATTTCCCTGGATACCAATCTGGATGGGACTTTGGCGGTGGTACCCGCTGGATCGGTGCGCTATGCGCTTGGCGCACAGTACCGCAAAGAATCTTTCGGTAACACGTATGATTTTCCCGCGACTGCCAATACATTCTATCCGACGCGAGGAGTCGACGCGGGCTACGTAGAGTTTCATGTCCCGCTGGTGGGCCCGACCAGGGGCAGCAGCGCGGATCCGGCTCTCGAGCTGACGCTGGCCGACAGGGCTGAACACTACAGCGATTTCGGATCGACCAACAATCCTCAGCTGGGGGCAATATGGAAACCGTTGGAAGGTTGGGCGCTTCGCAGTACCTACGGTACGTCGTTCAAGGCACCGCTCCTCAGCGAGTTGGATCCTATTCCATCGCAAGTCGTTCCGCTCCCGGGTTATACATTCACTCCGGCACCCGGCGGAACTCCGAATACCTTGGGTATCATCGGCGGTAATCCCGATCTGAAGCCGGAGAAAGCGACCGTCTGGACGGTCGGGCTGGACTTCAAGCCGCCGGAGCTTGCCGGCTTCACGGCGAGGTTTACCTTTTATGACATCGCGTTCCGCGATCAGATTGCCGCGGCCGGCGGGACCATTTGTTCATGCGATGCGTTTGTCGATGAGGCCATCTTTGGACCGGACGTGGTGCAGCGAAATCCACCCGCTTCGCTTGTTCAACAGTTGATATCCCTGCCGACGTACTCGAATCCCTTTGGCGTCGATCCCGCCACCATCGGCGCCATTTTCGATGGACGCTACATGAATCTATCGACGGTGAAGACACGAGGACTGGATTTCAAGTTCGCTTACAAGACCGGGTTGCTCGGTGCCCAATGGGAGACCGGACTCGACGGAACTCGAATCCTCACCTACGATGAACAATTTAGTGTGACGGCACCGGTCACCTCGTTACTGAATACGACGTACAACCCGACCGATCTACGGCTTCGAGGCCGGGTGATCGTGACGCGTGGGCCGCTGAGCGCCGGCGTCTATTTGAACTTCGCGAACGCGTACTCGAATACCAACTTGACGCCGCCCGGACACATCTCCTCATGGACCACCGAGGACGCCGTTGCCAGTTACCAGTCAGGCTCGGGCATTGGACCGCTTCAAGGCTTATCGGTCTCGCTCAGCGTCATTAATTTGACCAATAAAGACCCACCCTCCGTGGCGAGTCCTTCCGGCTACACCTTTATCACCTATGACGGCGCGAATGCCAACGCCCTGGGCAGGTACTTTTCCCTTCGGCTGCAGAAGCGCTGGTGAGCCGCGCGGGTCATGTTCGTCGCGCGCATGCCCGGCATGGCGGCTGGTCGATCGGATTGGCGGCCATCATCCTCGGAGCCCTGGCGCTACTCGTCGATCGCGCTGCTCTGTCCGAGGGCCTGCGGCCCTACAGCGTCGACGATTACTTGAAGCTCGAGGACACCGGTGCCGCCATCGCCGATCCCACCGGACATTGGATCGTGTGGGAACAAGCGCCGCCTTATGACCAGCTGCAGGATTATGGCCAGGGGATCACGGGCACTTGGCAGGGCGGAAGCTTTCGGCTGATGGCGATAAACCTCGATCGCGGTGCCCTCGCACCGCTGTTCCCGCCGGCACCGGCCACGGCTTATACGTTGGGTGGGTTTTCGCCGGGCGGCCGGTATCTCAGCTTCGTCAGCGTCCGGGCCGGGCGGGTGCACTTGGGTGTTTTTGATTTTTTGAATCGGAGGACCCGGGAAATCGGCGCCGCGCCGCTCCTGCGCTCCGTAATGTCCCGGCCCGAAGCGGAATGGATATCGAGGGATCGGCTGGTATGCGCCGTATTTCCCCGTGGGGAGGGGCCGATATCTCTGGTGTTTCGGGAGGGCGCCGGAGATCGGTTGGCTGCCTCGTGGAGGAAGAGCTGGCGAGGGAAAATGACTTCGGTGGACGTTGCGGCCAGCCATGCAGCGGATGCGCCGCTGCCGCTGCCCGGCAGACTACTTGAATTCAATGCGGCCACGGGCGCAACACGAGAGCTCGCCGAAGGGCGGTTCGCGAGCCTCACCGTTTCCCACGACGGCAGATATCTGGCGGCCTTGCGCCAATGGCCGCGAGCGCAACCAGCTCCCGGAGTACCGGACCTCGACTGGGTGTACAGCCGTTCGCGGCTTTTTGTGTTTGACCTCAACGCCCACGCTCCCGGGAAGCCTGTCGCCGAAGGCGAGGACGTTCTACCTGACACCTTGGAGTGGGCGCCGGATGCCGACCGCCTGGCATTTTTCGCCTGGCAGGATGGCCGCGGCGTTCGTGCAGGAACGTTTCATGCGCTGGAGGCTGATACGGGCGTGGTCACTCCAATGCCCCACGCGGGTCTCGATTTGGTCTCGGAGCGAGAGAGAGGAGGGCCGCAGCGACCGGAGCGCGCCGTCTGGATCGACGGCAGATTGGCCGTGTTTGCTCGTCAGAATGAGGCCGGTGACAGGTCGCCGCGGTTTACCTACCGAGACCGTGATCTATCGAGCGGCGATCCGAAGACTGCCGGCGGCAGCTCCAACTTGCGAAACCGGCACTGGTATCTGCTGGATCCCGAAGGGAATCCGATGAGCCTGACCGAGGGTCTTGACGATATATCGGCCGTGCCCCTGTACGGCGACGGAAAATCTCTGTTCGTGTTGGCTCGCGGCAAACTATGGCAGCTAACCCCCGGAAGAGCGCCCGCGCAACTGGACCCGACGGTTTCGGGCCGCCTGGCTCTTCCACCCGCGGCGTTGACCTCAGATGAGCGTGCGCGATTTCGCCCGGAAATCACCTTGGTGAGCAATACGGCCGCCGGCAGCGCCATGGTGCTGGTTGATCTCCAGTCGGGCGACGCGATTTTGCTGCCGATGAAACCCGGGAGCATTCCACTGACTGCATCATCTTCGGGTCGCGCTTTGCTGCTGCGAAATGGTGTCGGTCAGGGCAGCGAGATCGCCCTTCAGACGGCCGAAGGAGGATATAGCGTTCTACTTCGACTGAATCCGCACCTCGACGATGTCGAGAAGCTTGAATGGTCCTCGTTTCGTTACAAACTGGACGCATCCAGTGACGATGTTGAAGGGTGCCTGCTGCTCCCGGCGCACTACCGCAGCGGGCTAAAATATCCGACGATCGTCGAAGTCTATCCGAACCGGCCGGCTTTCTGTTCCGATCCCTCGTATCGTTCTCGCCCCGCGCTGGGAGCTCACCCCGGGGCATATTCCGAGTACCTGCTCGCGGCCCGAGGCTTTATCGTGTTCCGCCCGGACACGCATCGCGTCCCGCCGAGTTCAGGCGCCGGACCGCTCGCGGGTATGAACGCATCGGTCGATCGAGGAATAGACGCCGTCATCGCCGCGGGCTACGCGGATCCGGCCAGGCTCGGGCTCATGGGCTTCAGTCAAGGGGGATTTGCTTCGCTGTGGCTTGCAACCCAAAGCGAGCGATATTCGGCGGTGGTCTCGGTGAACGGCTGGAGCGACATGTACAGTGAGTCCATGCAGGGGTATCTGCGATCTGAGCTTTATCCCGATCAGATGCCGTTCATGGGAGATCTAGCACGATATGAAGCCACTGCGGGATTCGACCTTGCCATGGGAGCGAGTCCGTGGAAAGACCCCGAAAAATACATCCGCAACAGCCCCCTGTTCAACGCGCCGGCCGTTTCGGCGCCCGTACTTCTCATCCACTCCGATATGGATGGGTGGGGGCCGCAATATGACATGATGTTCACCGCGCTTTACACCCATAGAAAGGAAGCGGAGCTGCGCATCTATCGGGGCGAAGGACACGGGCCCTCGAGCCCGGCTAATATTCGGGACATGTGGCATCGGATTTTTTACTGGTTCGATCATTATTTGCATATCGAGCGCGACGCGCATGGGGATATGATCCTTGCCGGCGGCGACACTCAACGCTGACGATGGTATCGTCGCTACAGACGCCACCCAGCGGACTCCCATTTTCGCGCCCAGACTTCGGCGGCGATGCAGGACAAGAAGGGCCACAGCAGGCGCGGATTGACCGGTCGATTTCCCGCTAAAAAGGGCTCCAGCGCTTCCCGCTCGATGATGCGCTGTTGAACCAGCACACCGTCCAGCACCAGCTCGCGTAGGAAGGGAAGGCATTCCCGAATTTTGCTCATGAGGGTGGCCGCGACCGATCCCTTGTTTTCTCGGCGAATGATTTGCTCAGGCACTCGATCGCGAAACGCCGCTCGTTCGAGCGCGCGATTGAGCCCTCCCCGCAGCAGGGTATAAATCGGTATACGCAAGCAGAGCTCGAACAGCGGCTGCGAGAACAGAGGATGATGTTCGGTTGCATATTGAAGCTCGGGAATCGGGCGATGCCTGTGTATCAGGCATCCCAGCAGGCAGATTTGCCATCGTTTGCCGGGAGGCAGGTCTGTCGCATCTGCCAACCAGGGTTGCCAGATGTAATCGGCGAGGTTTGTGGGGACGATGTCCGGATTTACAAAGGCAGTTACTCGATCGTACTCGTCTTCGGGTTGCCACGTGCCTCCGAACAATCCCAATCGAAGAGATGTTCCGATGACGCCCCAATAGGATAATCTCGAGCGGCGTATCGCGTCGCGAACATGCTGGGAGAAATCGCCGGAAATCCCATGGCGGAACGCATAGTCGACCGCGCCCAACGCCGAGCGGGGTTCGAAGAAAAGATGGTCGCCGCCCTGTCCGTCCCATATCGCCTCGGCCCCGTATCGCGACGGAATGAGATTGCGGAGACCGGATTCGACCGCGATCCCCAGCGCGCTTACGCTCGGTTTGGGTGTCCTCGGAAGCCGGAAAATTCTTTCGTCATACTTCGCATCCCGTGAATATCCCGGCTGGACGATGAGTTCGGTGCCGGCAGCTTTCGCGGCAAGCTGCGCGAATGCGAGCTCCTGTTCACCCGCCCCGTCCGAATCGATGTGCAGGCAAGTCACGAGAGGGCAATGCGGTGATCGTTTCAGGCATCCCAATATGACCGAGGAGTCCAATCCGCCCGAAAGCAGGTGCACGATGCGATCGTACTTCGATGCCCAGAGGTCCACGCAAATTTGTGTGACCTCGCGGACTTGAGAACAGGCCTCATCAAAGCCCTCAATGGCCTGTTCTCTGCAAATTATCCGCGGATCCCACATCGAAAATTGCTTGGCGCCCGTTTCGGTCAACTCGAGGCATTCCCCCGCCAACAGTTCCGTTACCTCGTTCAACGCACACTCTCTTTGTGCGAGTTCGGCACTCGAGATGAAGCCGGCCAGATACCGGGCGTTAACGGAAAACGGTGGCAGCGAAAGGCCGGCAAGATCCTCGATATTCGAAGTCACGATCGTGACGTTGCCGCAGGCAATCGTGTAACAGGGGATCTTGCCGGAGCAATCCCGCAAAATGTAGTGCTCGGCGCCTTCACGGTTATTGAGAAACGTGACATAGCCACCCCAAAAGTTGCGCATCAGGTGGCGGCCCCGCGTCCGCGCTATTTCCTCGGCGACCCCCTCGTCGATGATGGGTCGCCCGTCACAAGGCGACGTCGCCAAATCCACGGGGAATAGGGTGCCCAGGATTGCTCCATGATCCCCGGAAAGCTCGAGCGCACGAGCCGCCCGCCCGGCCGGTGGTGAATGCAGGATCGACACGCCCTTACCCCAATCCAAACTACTCCACCCGGGATAAATGTGGCGAAGCCGATCGAGCAATGATCGCGCAACGGTCTCCGCTCGGGTCCTTCGGACATTGCGGACGAATGCTACGTAGCGATACATGGAGCAGTATTCATGGTCATTACATGCTCAAAATGGGCTTGTATCTGTTCAATCGTTCCAAGTCATCGTCGAGCACCGTGGTTCCGTACTGCAGCCAGCAATGGGCATGGAAAGGATCCGCTACGACCCCAAAGTATATTTGTGGAACCAGGCGATAGCTCGCCAGGAACTCGAGCAGCGAGAGCGATTCGAATAAACAAAGATAGGGACGAGGATACAGAGGTCGAAGCGTCTTGAACTTTGCTATTAGTGCCGCGGCATATTGCGCATTCCACATCACCGTAGACCGCTCGTTGCGGTGTCGGTGCCGTTCGATGTCACCGAGAGTTCGCGATAGCTCTTTCGTGCGCAGCCGCCAATCCGTCTTGCCGCATGCGAGGAAGAATTTTACGATACAAGGCAGGGAAGGCCTCGTTGAGGCAGTCTGCAAGGATGTTTCGATCGCGCGCTCGCGGGGAGGAAACACGGATTCTGCAAACGGCTTCCCTTCCTTGGGGTTCTCGGTGAGAACTGCCTGGTAAAGTAACGATGCGATCATGGCGTCCACCTCGTCGCGTTGCGTACAGTCCGCCTCGCGACATCGGTCCTGCCATCCGTAGAGCCGGTCGGCAACGGGCGCGAGATCGTCATGCGCGACGCAAAGGTATTTGTCGTGATTCAAGCTGAGGATGACCCAGTAACCCTGCGCTCTGCACACGAAGCAATCCGGCGATAGGAAATAGGTCCGACCGCTCACGGTGGGGCTGCCATCGAGTTGGAAAGGCACGATGCGCATAAAGAGTGCGCATCGTGCGCTCGACTATCAGCGTTCGGCCTGGTGGGGCTCTATGACACTTTCTGCCAAACCGAAGCCGCCCTTCGTCTCCTCCGAGACTCTGCCAAGCTCGATCACTTTGCTCGTGGTCATGTCAATTCTCCTCGATGTAGTGACTTTGGAACGTTGCCTGCCGGCAGGCGCTCCTACGTTGCGGCACCGGGTCGGATCGGGTCAACAAACCCTGCGTGCCTCTTTTGACGACGGTCTGTGCAAAAAAGTCACGCGAAAGACAGGGGGAAGGGCTGACCTTGAACAGTGGCAAGAGGTATTTGTACTGCGATGGTGCAGAAAATGTCCGGCCGGATCCGCGTTTGACCCTAGCGTGTACCGCGCTTAGTACTGTAAATTCGGAACCGCCTTATCAAGTGGACCCTAGGGATTGGGGCGCATATGCTGCAATTTCGTCTTCCGCCGCTCAACTCGCTGCGAGCCTTCGAGGCGGCCGCCCGGCATCAAAGCATCAAGCTGGCTTGCGCCGAATTGCACGTCAACCATTCCTCGGTGAGCCGGCACATCCGCAAATTGGAACAGTATCTCGGCCGCCGCTTATTCGAGCGGCGTAACCGGCAACTGGTCCTCACGGATGCAGGCAGGGCGCTGCATGGAGCAGTCACGATGGGCTTCTCCCTCATTCAATATGCGTTCATGCAATTGAGCCGCAAGCAGCGGCCTGAGAAACTCGTCATAGCGGTCGACCCGGACTTCGCCGGATTGTGGCTCGTACCGAGGCTCGGCGAGTTCTACAGCCTCGTGCCCAATACTTTCGTTGAAATTCTGGTGGAAAGGAGCGTGGCCGATCTACGGGACCCTCGAATAGGCTGCGCCATTCATTATGGGGAAGCGGGCCGAGATCCCGAAATTGGCGAGATATTGTTCAGATCGCAGCTGTTTCCGGTCTGCGCCAGGGACTTGATGTTGCAGGCACCGCTGGAGTCGCCGAACGACCTTGACCACCATTTTTTGTTGCATGATCGATCGGTGACCGAGTGGGGAGAGTACCTTCGGAGTTGCGGCGCGACGATCGATCTGAATGTGACGACGGGTATTATCTTCGGCGAGACTGCGCTTTGCCTGGATGCGGCCGTACGTGGCCAGGGAGTAGCGCTTGGCGATGACTTCCTTGCGGCCATTCATCTGGCCGAGGGCCGCCTGGTGAAGCCGTTCAAGTCGGCCGTACTGTCGAAGAACGCCTATTATTTCCTCGTCTCCGAGAGGGCTTCGCCAAGTCCTGTTGTCAAGGCGTTTCGGGCATGGCTATTGAGAAGTATCCAGAGCGTGAGCGTGCGGGGTCGATGAGTGCCAGAAAGTCACTCGACGCGGCACAAAAAGGCGCTTGATCGAGTCCTTGGTTGTTCGGCAATCTAACCCCACGCGATCATGAGCATAAGGAGCACGCCTTGGACGCCGCCGCAATTGGAAACCCCGTCGTTCTCGAGGACAGCCTCCTCCGCGCCGACGAGATATACGGGCGGTGCCTCCGGCACCCTGCCATCACAGCGCTGAGATCATTCAACCGGCACTTTTCCTCTCGGCCGCTGACTCCCTCAGAGCTGGTTCTATTCCTCGCGAGCATGGCGGCTTTCAACCGACATACGATCGGCGGCATTGCGATTCTCGCGGGCAGATTGTCGGACGAGATGCTGAGTCATTTGCCGAGAACGGGTCATGAGATCGCCGCCTACGTCCTGGATGCTGCTGTTGACGAGTACGGCTTGAGAGAGACCGCAAATCACGTCGAGTTGGCGCGTAAATTTGCAGAGCACCTCGGTATCTCGGCGGACGAAATAGAGGCGAGCAAAAATGCATGCGCCTCCGCCGTGAAGCTGGGCGATGCACTGTTTTCCTGGTATCGCGACGAGCCGGTGGCTTTTGCCCTCGGCACACATACCGCATCGGAGGTCACGAGCGTGAACGAATTCATGTCATGGCACGATGTCTTCCTGATATTTCCGCAGTACCGCTTCTCGCGGGATTTACCGGAGTTCGAGTACATGCGTGCGCACTATACTCATGAGCCGGATCACACCACCAACACTAGAAAGTGCATCTCGCAGTATCTTGATGTGCTCCCCGGGCACGGCGTTCTCTTGCGGGAGGGAGCCGAGACCTATCTCGATCTTTATCAAGAGATGTTTCACGAGTTGGACACGCTGATTTTCAAGTAGCGAGGACGGTCAGATGGATTCGCTCCCGATGGAGCCGGGCACCGATGAGCGTGTGCGGTTTCTGGTCAAAGAAACCGAGGATCCGCTGGCTCAGGACGCCCCGAACGTCATTGCCAATCTGACCAAATATCCGAAGAAAATATCGTCGGTGTACGTTTACGACAAGGCAGGTACGGAGTTCTTCGAGCGGCAATGTGAGACGCCCGAGTATTACCTGCGGCGGGTGGAGGCCGAGCTGTTGCGGGCGCATGCCGGTGAGATCGTCGAGCTCAGCGGATTTCCGCCGCTGGTCGAGTTGGGAGCGGGAACCGCAGAGAAGACGCGAATTCTATTGGCCGAGTACGAGCGGCGCCGGCTCTGCTGCGACTACTTTCCAATCGATGTCGACACGGAGACCCTCGTTGAGGCGGCGCGTTCGCTCGTCGAATCTTTTCCGCGTCTTCTCGTTCATTGTCTCTGCGCCACTTATCAAAGAAGTCTGGGGGTACTGCCGCCCTCTGCTCGAGCCAGATTGTTTCTGTTCTTGGGCAGCTCTCTCGGCAATATGGGCTTGCAGGAAATCGACGAACTGTTGTCGCAACTATCCGGCTGCAGCTCGCAGGGAGACCATCTGTTGCTCGGCGTCGACTTGGACAAAGACCCGGCGATCATCAATCGGGCTTACAACGATTCGGCCGGATGGGGCGCGAGATCGACTCTGAATATGCTCTTACATCTCAATCGCAGGTACCACGGCAATTTCGTCATGCGGCAATTTGCATACCGGTCGCAATACAACGCCCGCTCGAGGAGAAATGAGGTCGGCATCGAAAGCCTCGTCGATCAGGAAGTGACGCTGGGCGATTTGAGCTTCAGCGTGTCGTTCGGGGAGTCCGAATTGATCGAGGCTGAGGTGATGTACAAGTTCGACCCGGGGGACCTCGAGACGCTTTTGGGCCAAATGAATTTTTCTATGGTACGCCGCTGGATCGACCCCAACTATCACTATGGCTTGTTCTTATTGCGACATAACTGACACGCATCGGGGTCTCGGCGGCCATCGATAGATACGCCGTCGTGCTTTGACGAATGGCGGTGTCCCCCTCTGCCGCAATCGAGGATCCCCGGTCGGCCGGCAGGCTGGAGTCTTCCTTCACCTTGTCGCGCAACAGGTGTTTTTTGAGAGATAGCGAATCCAGGCCGTTGATCGACTGCCTCAACAAATCGCGAGCGAGCCGAGCCACATCGGGGTAATAGGGCCCGTTCACGGGATCGGTCTCGTACTCCATCAACGTCGCCATACAACCAAGCAGGGATTCGGCCGTGGAGAGGTTGCCGCGCTCTATCTCTATCGCGTCGCGCAAACCTTCGGGGAGCGACCCGCCGGATGCTTGATCCGCCGAGCCGAGCTTTTGCCGGCTCTTATGACCAGATTCCCGATGAGCGGCGGGCCTCTTGCCTCTCGGGGAGCGATTGCTTTTTTGGGTCGCGGAAGCCAACTGTCGCTTAGTCATGGCGGTACCCGATCACATCGAATGAAGGCTGAACACTAGCATACAGCTCCGCAACTGTATATACATCCATAACGTCCATTTGGCGCCAAATTGGCGAATTCATTGTGCCCGCGCGTTAGACTCCGGACAGATACGGCATCCATCCACTCCGACCGTCAAGGGGAGAACAATGAATACGATCCATCGCCTTACATCGGTGTCGATTGGGCGCGCCGTCACTGCGTGTACGCTCTTCTGCGGGTTTCCGCTCGGCGCGGGTGCCGACGTCACCATCGTGGAGCAATCGACGTTCGATTTCAGCATCATCAAGGCGCAGAGCACCATGACGGAGCTCACCACATCCGACAAGCAGCGCCGCGACAACGCGGTCCATTGCGAGGGGTTCATGTCGCTGCTCTGCGGGAATGCGCAGGGTGGCGAAATCACCCGGCTCGACCGCGACGTCGTATGGACTTTGGAGCCCAAGAAGCAGGAATACCGCGAAACTCCGTTCATGACGGCCGCGCAGCGCCAAGCCGCGATGCAGGAGGCGCAGGCCACCCTGGAGAAGATGAAGCAATGTCCGGCCGCTCCCCAGAGCACCGCGCCCGCGCCGAATACCTCGAAGTGTCAGATGTCGCCGCCGAAGTTCGATGTGAACCAGACGGAGACGCGCGCCACACTGCTCGGGCACGATGCCCGCCTCACCCAAATCACCATGACTCAGAGCTGCACGAATCCTGACACCGGGGATACCTGCGATTTGCAGATCGGCATGGATTCGTGGCTCACGCAGGAGCAAATCGCGGGGCTGGAGGATCGGCGCGCATTTCAACAGGCGTATTTGCGCAAATTGGGACTCGAGGATGCCGGTCCGATGGTTCAAAAACAGATGCGCCAATTCCTGGCGCCATACGCGGAGAGCCTGAAGCAGCTCGCGGGCAAGGCGGGCGACATCAAAGGCTATCCTTTGAAAAGCGCAGTGAGGATCGCATTCGGCGGAGAGCGCTGTGCCGCAGCGCAAAAACAGCAGAACGCCGCCGGCGGCGATGGCGCGAGTGCCGCGCAAAGCTCTCCCAGCCTCTCGAGCGGCGCGAGTCTCGGATCGGTCGCGAGCAGCCTGGGCGGGAAACTCATGGGAGGCCTGTTCGCGAAGAAGAAACAGGATCCGGCGCCATCATCCAACCCGCTGCCGCCGGGCATGGTGCAGGCCGCGCAATTCACGGTAGAGACGACCGCCATCACCCCGGGCCCGATCGCGCCGGCGCAGTTCGACATTCCGGCAGGTTGGAAACTGATACCGCCGCCGGCGAAGACGGCCGCGAAAGATTTTACTTGTCCCAAGACGGGGTGAGCCGGATCACTGCTCCGAGGGCGGCGTTCCGTACTTGTAGGTGGGGTCACCGTCGTAGCGGGAGCGAACGAAGGCGAGAATCTTCCAAAGATCGTCCGAATTCTTGATGATGGGACCCATGGGAGGCATGGGACCCACTACTGCGCCGATGCTCTGGCGGGTGTAGCCGTTTTTCTGCAGCTGATCACTGCCCAGGGTGACGAGCCGGAACAGCGTGTCATCGTCTCCGCCGTATATCCAGTCGCTGGTCGTCAACGGCGGGCACATGCCGCCGCCCCCGTCGCCCCCATGGCATCCGGCGCATGGATAGCTGCGGAACAGAGTCTGCCCCTGCGCGACGATATCTTTCTGGCTGTCCTTGTAAGGATTGTGCAGCTTGCCCTTGGGTGTCTTGTTGACCAGATCGGTCGCCGGGATGTTGCTGTAATCACCGGGATTCTGCTGAGCGGCGGCGCGGGCGCCTGCGAGGATCATGCCTGCAATCAGAAATCCGACTACGGCGACGGCGCTCAAGGCGGTAGGGAGTTTCATGATCATTCTCCGCAGCCTCAATGGGGAAGCCGCCGATGAATGATGCGTGAGTCCGTCCACGGGTGGCTCTAGCATTTTGCCGGAATTCGGAGTCAGACTATGCCTACGCATCGGCGAGGCAGCGTCTTCGAGATGCCGGGCGCCGGCCTACTGTGGTTTCAGCACCGCATCGAACAACGCAGTCAGGCTCCGCCAGTGCCGCTCGGCCGCCTCGGCATCGTAGACCGGTGTATCGCGGAATACCCATCCGTGCTTGGCCGGGTAGGTTTCGATCTGGTAATTCACGCCGGCATCGCGCAGTGCCTGGTCCAGCCGCGCCTTCATGTCCTCCGGAAACGAGGCGTCTTCGATCGCTCCGGCGATGTAAACCCGTGATTGGATCCGGGGAGCGAGCAGATGCGGACTATCGGGGGCATCCGTGGCCAGTCTGCCGCCGTGGTAGGAGGCCGTGGCGGCGATGCGGTCGGGATACGTGCCGGCCGCGGTGAGCGACATGAGCCCTCCCATGCAATAGCCCGTCGTGCCGATCTTGCCGGGGTTCACCTCGGGCTGGGCGGCAAGAAAATCGAGGAAGGCGCGGGTGTCCGACATGATGTTGGCGGGCGTGGCGAGCGCGAAGTACTTCTCCATCAGAATCTTGCGCTTTTCAGGATCGGAGAACACCGTGTGCGGGTCCATCGGCTCGTAGGGACCTGAGCGGTAAAACAGGTCGGGGAGCAGTACGAAGTAGCCGTAGCCCGCCAGACGTTCGCCGAGCTCGAGCATCGCGGGCCGGATGGCGAGGCCGTCCATGTACACGAGCACCGCCGGCCAGGGGCCGGCGGCGGTAGGGCGGTAGACATAGCTCGGACAAATGCCGTCGCGGGTTCGGATGTCGACTTTGTTCATGGAACTGTTTTAGCACAGGCACGCAACGCGGGCCAAACCGGTTCCGGAACCGAATCCCACGTCGACAGCGTCGATGCGGAATGGCGGCGCGGGGGCGCTCCGGGTCAGACGTTCGAGTCGGGGAACGAGGCCTTGCGGCGTGCCATGTAGTCGAGCAGCGCTTCGTCGATCGAGGGGTCCATCGGCGGCGGCACATATTCGGCGAGCATCCTTTTCCACAGCCCGTTGGCGCGCTTCGACATGTTGGTCGCGCCTTCGGCCTCCCATTGCTCGTAGCTGTTGTTGTCCGCGAGCGGCGAGCGATAGAAGGCGTTCTCGAAATTGGCCTGCGTGTGGGCGCAGCCGAGAAAGTGCTTGCCGGGGCCGACCTCGCGCATGGCGTCGAGCGCCTGGCCGTTCGGGGATAGATCGACCCCTGCGAGGAGGGTGTGCATCATCCCGGCCTGGTCCGCGTCCATGACGAACTTCTCATAGCCCATGGCAAGGCCGCCCTCGAGCCAGCCGGCGGTGTGCAGCACGAAGTTGACGCCCGCGAGACAGGTCGGCAGCAGCGTGTTCGCCGACTCGAACGCCGCCTGCGCATCCGGAATCTTCGAGGCGCAGAGGCTTCCGCCCGAGCGGAACGGGATGCCGAGGCGGCGGGCGAGCGCGGCCATGGTGTAGAGCACCAGCGCGGGTTCCGGAGTCCCGAACGTGGGAGCACCCGACTGCATGGAAATGGAGGAGGCGAAGCTGCCGAGCACCACCGGGGAGCCGGGATTGACCAGCTGCACGAACGCCAGGCCCGCGAGCGCCTCGGCCAGAGTTTGCGCCACCGTGCCCGCCACGGTGACGGGCGACATGGCGCCGGCGAGAATGAACGGCGTGATGATGAGCGCCTGATTGGCGCGCGCGTAGACCTTGGCGGCGCCCAGCATGGTCGCATCGTAGGTCATCGGCGAATTGACGTTGATGAGGTTGATGATGGTGGTCTTCGGGCGGCCGGTCGCGGGATCCGTGAGCTCGGAGCCGAACACGATGTTCGCCAGGGCGACCGAATCGGCGGCGCGCTCGGGCGCGGTCACCGATCCCATGAAGGCCTTGTCGCTGTATTTCAGATGGCTGTACACCATGTCGAGGTGGCGCTTGTTGACCGGCAGATCGACGGGCTCACAAATCGTGCCGCCCGAGTGATGGAGCGAGGTGGACATGTAGGCGAGCTTCACGAAATTCCGGAAGTCCTCGATCCTCGCGTAGCGGCGCCCCTCGTCGAGATTGCGTATGAAGGGCGAGCCGTAGGCCGGCGCGAACACGGTGTTCTGCCCACCGATGACCACCGAGCGCGCCGGGTTTCGAGCGTGCTGGGTGAACTGTCGAGGGGCGGTTTTTTGCACCAGCGAGCGACACATGCCGCGCGCGAAATGCACGCGCTCGCCTTTCACGTCCGCCCCCGCTGCTTTCCAGATTTCGAGCGCCTCGGGATCGTCGCGGAAGTCGATGCCGATCTCCTCGAGAATGGTGTCCGCGTTCCGTTCCATCAACGAAAGTCCCTCCTCGCCCAGGACTTCGTAATAGGGAATCTTTCGGGTGATGTAGGGGATCGACGATGATGCACGGGCGGCCCGGGAGGCGCGTTTCGCGTCCCGGCCGCTCGGCCGTCGGGCGTGGGTGGTTGGCGCTTGCTGCTCGTCCATTCGTCGCTCTCCGGATTCGGTTGCGGCCGCCATGGCGACGGCGTATTTGGTCTTATCCCCGCAGTATGGTCACTGTCGGTCCGGGCGGCTGATCAATTTGCGTCGCGGACTTGTCTCGATGCGCCATTTGGGCGGGCGATCCGCGCGTCTGACCGGCGCGGCCGCCCGCGGCGGCCGGCGCTAAGCGCTGCGGCTCGGCCCGGCGATGTAGGACATCAGGGTCTCTCGTGCAAAGCGCGCATCGATGAAGTCCGCAAGACCGTCCATCACCTCGTCGAGCGTGCGCGCCTCGGCACCGAAAAGCGCCTTGATGACCCGGGGATCCTCGAGGAGCCCATGCGGATACAGGGCGAGCAATTGGCCGCGCTGCCACCCGCAATTCGCGGTTATGGCCGGTCGCATCGCGGAGATGTCCGGATGATCTGCGGAAGGCTCTGTAACGCCGTGGTGAATCTCGTATCCATCAAAGCCGAGCCGGCTCAGAGGCGCCCAGAATCCGTGCAGTTCCGACAACGAATACCGGCCGTTGCGATACGTCTTGGCGGGCAGGAACTCGGTACGGTACGGCATGAGCCCAAGTCCGACCGCATCGCCTTCCACGCCGTGCGGATCGTCGAGCCGCTCGCCGAGCATTTGCAGACCGCCGCAGACCGCCAGCGTCGGCTTGCCGCCGGCGACGTGCGCGGCGATCGCCGCGTCGAGTCCACGCCGGCGGATCCACTCGAGGTCCGCGGCCACGTGCTTGGATCCCGGAAGCACCAGGAGATCGGCGGACGCAACCGTCTGCGCCTCGCGCGCCCAGGAGAGCGACAGTCCGGGCACGTTCCTCAAGGGCGTGAATTCGTCGAGGTTGCTGATGTAGGGATAGGCGAGCACGGCGACCGACAGGCCGGAGCCGGACGGCCGCGCGTCGTATACCCCGTCCTCCTCGGGCAGCCCGTGTTCACGCCACATGGGAAGCACGGCGACCGTCGGAACGCCCGTGAGCTGCGCGAGCGTCTCGGGACCCGGAGCCAGGAGCCGAGGGTCGCCGCGAAACTTGTTGAGCACGAATCCCCGAATCAATGCCCGCTGCTCGGGCGGCAGCAGCTCGACCGTTCCGTAGAGGTGGGCGAAGGCGCCGCCACGATCGATGTCGCAAACAAGGAGTGTCGCCGCTCCCGAGGCTTGGGCCACGCGCATGTTGACGATATCGGTCGATTGAAGATTGATTTCCGCGGGAGAACCGGCGCCTTCGATCACGACGACATCGTGGTTCTGAAGAAGCTCGTCGAGACAGGCTTTTACCGTCGGCCACAGCAGCGCCGCGCGCGACCGCCATTCCATGCGGGCCAGATCGTCGCGCCGCTGTCCGAGGAGAATCACTTGCGATTCGGTGTCGCGCTCGGGCTTCAGGAGAATGGGGTTCATGTGCACGTCGGGCACCGCCCGGGCGGCGAGCGCTTGAAGATATTGAGCGCTCCCCATCTCCCCGCCGGCCGCCACCCGCGCGTTGTTGCTCATGTTCTGCGCCTTGAACGGCGCGACTTTCAATCCCTGCCGCGCGTACCAGCGGGCGAGCGCGGTGGCGAGGAAGCTCTTGCCGGCTCCGCTGGTCGTGCCGCATACCATGACGGCGCGCCCTTTCACGGTGCACGCGGCGTCAATGCTCGATGCCTGCTTGCGCGGGAATGCCGGCCGCGAATGCGTGCTTGGTGGCTTGCATATCGGTGACCGTGTCGGCGATGTCGATGAGCGGGGGAGGGCAGCGCCGTCCGGTGACCACGACGTGTACGTGCTCAGGCCGGGCTCTGAGCGCTTCGACGACCGGATCGAGCGGGATCCAGCCGTAGATCAGCGGATAGGTGAGCTCGTCGAGCACCACGAGAAAGTGATCGCCGGAGGCGATGGCGGCCGCGGCACGCTCCCATCCCTCCCGAGCCAGCTCCGCGGAATGATCGAGATCCTTGCTCTTCCAGCTGAAGCCGTCGCCCAACCCTTCGAGCTTCAGGCCCAGCTGTTCGAGCGCGCGGTGCTCGCCGAATCGAGCGACGCCGACTTTCATGAACTGAAAGAAACGAACGGATTTGCCCCGCCCGAGCGCTCGAACGGCGAGACCGATCGCGGCGGTGGTCTTGCCCTTGCCGTTGCCGGTGTTGACGATCAAGAGGCCGCGGCGCGGGCCGTCCGGCCGGGTGTAAGGTTTCTCGCTCGGAGGAGATTCGATCATGGCAGAGACCTCTCAATGGATGGGAGCGGCGGCTCGAGCGACGGGCGCCAGAGATACGCGCCCGCGTGCGCGACCACGTGCACCGGCGTCTCGAAAGCCACTGAGAGCCAGTCGCCGTCGAGGGCCTCGGCGATGGTCCCGTGGCCGACGAGACCCCGATAGCCGAGCACGATGATCCGGTCGGCGGCGAGCGCGAGCGACAGATCGTGTATGGCGCTCACCACGCTGACCCCGCCACCGCGCGCCTGTTCGCGCAAGAGGCGCACGATGTCCTCCTGGTGCGGGGGATCGAGATGGGTGGTCGGCTCGTCGAGCAGCATCACCGAGGCTTCGACCGCCAGGGTGCGGGCGAGATGCACCCGTTGACGCTCCCCTCCCGACAGGGTCGATAGCCGGCGGTGTGCCCACGCGAGCGATCCCGTTGCCATCATGGCGCGGTACATGGCCGCCTCGTCTTCCGCCTCTCGATGCGCCAGCCATCCGCTGTGGGCGAACCGTCCGAGCGCGACCACCTCCGCCCCCGTGAGGTCCGTGACGGCCGAGCTTTGTGCCAGCCATGCGATCCGGCGTGCGCGCGCCCGCCGCGGCCACGATGAGAGCGCCCGGTCGTCGAGTAAAACGGTTCCCGAGCGTGCCGGCTCGAGACCGGCAAGCGCGCGCAGAAGCGTCGATTTCCCGCAGCCGTTGGGTCCGACGATGCTGGTCCACCGGCCGGGCAGAAACGCTATCGAGAGGTTCCGAATCACGACGTGCGCACCGTAGCCGACGGAGAGGTCCCGGCACGACAAGGCCGGTGTCCCGCTGTCTGTACGGATGCGGCCGCCGGCGCGTGAGGGCGCCTCAACCACGGCGGCTCCGCCGCCAAAGCAAAAAGATCAGGTAGGAGCCGCCGATGCAGGCGGTGACGGCGCCGACCGGCAGCTCCTGCGGCCGGATCACCCAGCGGCTGAGAAGGTCCGCAGCCTGAAGAATGGCGCCGCCGCAAAGCGGCGCGCCGATCAGCAGTTGCCGATGATTGACGGATAGCGTCTCGCGGACGATGTGCGGGGCGATCAGTCCGACGAACCCTACCACGCCTATTTGACCGACCGCCGCCGCGCTCGCGAGCGAGACGATGCCGAGCAGCGTCAAGCGCAGCAGCGGCAGCGACAGACCCAGCGACTGCGCCGTGTCCTCGCCCAGGGTCAGCGCGTCGAGGCCCCGTGCCAGCAGCACTGCCGGCACGATGCTCACGCAGAACGCGCCGGCGAGAAGCTCGGCGGCCGACCAGCTCAGGAAACCGGTGCTGCCGAACAGGAAGGATTGCATGGTGCGCCAGATCTCCGGACGGCTGAGCAGCAGCAACTGGGTGAGCGACCCCAGCAAAAAGGCGACCACCACGCCCGACAGCAAAAGACTTCGAGTCTGCAAGACGCCCCGCGACAGGCTCACGGTGAGGAGCGTCGCTCCGGCCGCGCCCAGGCATGCCGCGCCGGTGACGCCGAATCTCGCGGCCCAGGCGAGACCTTCGAACGAGGCGTCAGCCGCGATCAGACTGACGGTCACGCCGAGTGCGGCCCCGGATGCCGTACCCAGCAGGTAGGGCTCCGCCAAGGGATTTCGGAACACACCCTGGGCGATTCCGCCCGCAAGTCCCAGAAGCGCTCCGGCGAACCAAGCCCCGAGAGTTCGCGGAAGGCGAATCTGCCACAGCACCACGGCCGAATCCGCTTCGGGCTTGAGGAGCCAGCCGAGGGAGGTCTCGACGCTCGATGTCCCGACGACGAGACTTCCGAAGGCTAGCAACGCCGTGATGGCGAGACAGCACATTACCCATATCAGCAAGCGATGACGGGCGAGCACGGTCCGATGTCCGGTGCCGAGATCGAGCGGAAGCGGTTGCGCCGTGCTCATGGCGTCATCCGTGCCAAGCAGCCGGCGATCGCGCGCATCCCGTCGGCGATGCGCGGGCCGCCGTGCACGATGGTGTCGCGTACGTCCGGAGGGAAGGAGCAAATCCGCTCTTCGCGCACTGCTCGGATTTGGTCCCAGCCCGGGCGGTCGGCTAGATGCGGGGCATCCGCGGGCGAGATGAAGATGACGTTGGGATTGCGGCGAACGACGTATTCCGGATTGAGCTTGGGGAACGGGCCGAGATTCGCATCGACGATGTTGCGTGCGCCCAATCGCGCGAGCATCTCGCCGATGAACGATTCGGGTCCGGCGGCATAGGGTCCAGGATCGACCTCGAAGTAGACCGACGGCGCCGCGCCCCGGCGCGCCGCAATGGCCTGCTCGCCGATCTCGCGCACCTCGGCGTCGATCCGGCGGTTGAGCGCGGCCGCGCGCTCCGGTACATCGAGAATCGTGCCGATGACCGTTATCACATGGCTGATATGGGCATAGGTTTGCGTGTCGAGGGCGACGGATTCGATACCGAACTCCCGCAGGCGAGGGGTGATTCGCTGGGCATTCGAGAGCAGGACGAGATCGGGGTGAAGTCTCACGATCGCTTCGATGAGAGGATCTTCGAGGCCGCCGGTTTTCGGCAATGCCTTGACCGAATCGGGCCAATTGGAATATCGATCGGTCGCCACCAGGCGTCCGCACTCGCCGAGCGCGCACACGGTTTCCGTGAGCGGCGGGAGCAGGCTGATGAGCCGCTGGGGCGGATGTTCCAAAGTGATTTCGTGACCCAAGTCGTCGCGGACGACGATGGGGGGCGCGGGCGCTGCGCCGCAAGCCGGCGCGAACGCGACGGCCGCGATGCCGAACACAAGGCTGCAGGCCGCCGCCGCACCGAGGATGCGGCTGATGCCTTGGGTCGACTTGCGCCATGCCGCGCGGGTCATGGCGAGCGGCTTCCGGAGTCGGCCGCGCCAGGCGTGCGGTCCGGTCCCTTGAGGCGCAGCGGCAGACCGGCCGCCATCAGAATAACCCGATCGCAGAGCGCCGCGAGTTGCTGATGCAACAGGCCGGCTTCGTCGGCGAATCGGCGCGCCAGAGCGTTCGCCGGAATGATGCCGAATCCCACTTCGTTCGAAACCAGCACGCAGTCTCCTGCCAACCGCGGCAGCGTCTCGAGCAGCCGCGCGGACTCGCGCCGCAATGCGCTGGGGTCGTCGCCGCACATCAGATTCGTGAGCCAGAGCGTCAGGCAGTCCACGATGACGATTCGAGACGGCGCGCAGGCCGCATCGAGTGCTGCGGCGAGACGGATCGGTTCCTCGACGACGACCCAGTCCTTGGGCCGATGTGCGCGATGCAGCTCGATGCGCTCGGCCATTTCCGCGTCCTGCGCGGTTCCCGTGACGATCAGGGTAACGGCAGATGGTCGTGCTTTTGCGATCTCGCCGGCATGACGGCTCTTGCCGGATCGAACCCCGCCCAGAATCAGGGTGCTCGCCGGTCGGCGTGATTTCAGATCGTCGTGCATGAGCGGATAGCTGCAGGTTGCGCCTCGCGCGCGGGGAGGCCGCGCGACGGCGCGTCGACCCGATACGACGACCCGAAGGCGATGCTTGCGCTCGCAGCCTCGTCCCGCGGCAGGGCGCCGCTCGCGGCGAGCGCCGCGCGGATCACGCCGGCGTGGGTCACCGCGATCACGGACTCGACGCCGAGAGGAGCGACTCGAGCGCACCAGCGGCGCCAGCGCTCCTCAACCATGGCGGCCGACTCGCCGCCGCCCGGGCGGTAGCGCCAGACATCGTGTGCCCAGGCATCCATCTCGTCTCGCGGCAGAGCGTCCCAGCGAATCCCTTCCCAGCTGCCGAAGTCCAGCTCGATCAGCTCGTCGGCGATCGAGGGCGTGCGCGGAGCGGCCAGCGCCTGTGCGAGCGCACGGCAGCGCAACAGGGGACTCGTGAAAATCGGCGAATCGCGCAGCAGCTCTTCGGGCAACCGTGCGCGAAGGGCGGCCGACCCGGACGTGAGCGTCCGCTCGTCACACGGCAGATCCCGGCGTCCGTAGCAGATGCCGCGGGCGCCCCGTGGCTCGAGATGCCGGATTAAATGGAACGCCACGCGATCTCTCCCGCCCGGCCTGAAGCCGGATGGATCACCGCCAGGCCTGCGATCAAAAACGCCAGCTCGGTCAATTGCTGAACGGCACCGAGACAGTCTCCGGTATGGCCCCCGATGCGCCGGCGAAAGTAGCGGGCTGCAGCCCACGCGGCCGCCGCCGCGCTCACGGCACCGGCGAGGAGCGCCCAAGCCTCGACTACGCCGCTCTCGCGCAGACACGACGCCGCGATCGGCGCGAATACCACGAGCCCGATGATCCCGCCGATCAGCCACTCCCGGACGGTGAATCCCTCGACGGCGGGCCGCGACTTCGAATCCCCATCGGTGCGCACATAGGGCAAGCTCCACATAAGCGCGCCGGCGCACCAGCGGCTCATCAGGTGTGCGCCGATCACGAGCGGTGCGAATACCGCCGTGCCGACCGCAAGCGCATCCAAGCTCGCCCATTTGAGCCCGAGCATCAAAACGACCCCGATCGCGCCGTAAGCGCCGACGCGAGAATCCTTCATGATCGCGAGCACCCGCTCGGGCGTAGTACCCCCGCCGAAGCCGTCGCAAACGTCGGCAAAACCGTCCTCGTGGAAGGCGCCGGTGGCGAGCACGGAGACGGCGAGGGTGAGTCCCACGGCGACAGGAGTCGGGAGCCTTCGGCTCGCGAGCCACCAGACGCCGACGTTGATGGCCCCAACCAGCACCCCCACAAGCGGAAAATAACGTGCCGATCGGGCGAGCCATGAGGGGTCGAAGGTCTTCGATTCGGGTGTCGGCAGCCGCGTCAGGAATTGTACGGCGGTCATGAACAGGGCGACCTGCCGATTCATGCAATTTTCTCGCTCACTCCCGCGCCCTCGAAGGTCGCCATCTCGGTAAAGAGTGCGACTGCGGCCCGAGCCACCGAGAGCGCGACGGCGGCACCGCTCCCTTCGCCCAGGCGCATGCCGAGATCGAGCAGCGGCTCCACCTTCAGATGCGCGAGCAACGCCCGGTGCGCCCGCTCGGCCGAGCAATGCCCGAAGATGCAGTAATCGATGACGCGGGGCTCCATGCGCGCTGCAAGCCCCGCCGCGACGGTCACGGTGAAGCCGTCCACGAGGATGAGATGCCGATTCGCGGCCGAGCCCAGAATCGCGCCGACCAGCATGGCGATCTCGTAGCCGCCGAATTCCGCGAGAAGCTCCTCGGGATCCGTCGGCGCCGGCCGCCGGCCCCAAGCGCCGCTCAGCGTGTCGATCTTTCGCCGAAGTCCCTCATCGTCGAGTCCCGTCCCGCGCCCGACGCACTCGGCCAGGGGGAGGGCCGTGAGCCCGTGCATCAGAAGCGCCGCCGAGGCGGTATTGCCGATGCCCATTTCGCCGAGTACGACGGTGTTGCCGCCCAACGGCGTCACACGATCGAGCGCCTCGCGGCCGCGAAACAGGGCTTCGCGGCATTCCTCCGCCGTCATGGCGGGGCCGACGGTCAAATCGCGAGTGCCGCGTCCGAGCTTTGCCTCGATGAGCCGCGGGTGCGGACCGCAGTCGCCATCGACGCCTGCGTCCACGACCCAAAGCTCGAACCCCTGAAGCCGCGCGAGCACGTTGATGGCGGCGCCGCCGTTCAGGAAATTCCTGACCATCTGCTCGGTCACCGCGCGCGGATACGCGCTCACCCCCCGGTCCGCCACGCCGTGATCCGCGGCGAATACCACCGCCACCGGCTTCGATATCGTGGGCGACAAGGTTCTCTGGATCGCGCAGATCTGGGCGGCCAGAGCCTCGAGTCTGCCGAGCGCCCCCAAGGGCTTGGTGAGCGTGTCGAGTCTGCGGTTTGCCGCGGCGCGGATCGCTTCATCCGCCGCAGGAACAGCCAAGGTCATCGTGATTCCAACCTCGCGCACCCGCCGTGCGCATTCGAGAATTCATGGCCGAGTCATGGTTGGAAGATCGACGCGGCAAACGCGGGCGATGTCGCCCCGCTCCGCACCGAAGTCGCCCACCGCAACGCGTGCCGTCGCGTTGCAGGTCGGTCTACGGGCTCGTGAATCGTGCATCGCGGCCGAGTCGCCTTCCCGCGCCCTGGACGCAGTGGCATGTAGACTCGCCTCATTCACTTACCGTTGCGGGGGCAGCGCCGGACTCGTCCTTCTGGACTTCACCGGCTTCCCGTTTCACCCATCGGCCTGGGCCGACGGACTCCTGAACGCAGTGTAAGTCTGCTCGTGAATAAAGGCCGGGTCAACGCCGCGCTTTCAACACGCCGTGGAGCGTGCAATGATTTCCCCACTTGCGCCACTCCTCGGCGCCCCACGCGGTACGACATAATTCATGGCCGATTTCACCCCGGACGAAATCGATTCGCTCTACCGGGTGATGGCCGCTCGGCGCGACATGCGGCATTTTTCAAGCGACCCGATCGATCCGGCGCTGTTCGATCGATTGCTCGCCGCCGCACATCTCGCCCCGAGCGTCGGGCTGATGCAGCCGTGGCGGTTCATCCGAGTCCGCGATCGATCCTTGCGGCTCGAGGTTCATGCACTCGTCGACGAGGAGAGGCGCCGAACGGCGCACGCACTCCGGGAGCGCGCCGCTGAGTTCATGCGGCTCAAGGTGGAAGGAATCCTGGAATGCGGCGAGCTCCTGGTGGCAGCCTTGGCGCCCGGCAGGGAAAAGCACGTGTTCGGGCGCCGCACCATGCCGGACATGGATCTCGCCTCCGTAGCCTGCGCGATTCAAAATCTCTGGCTGGCGGCACGCGCCGAGGGCATCGGCATGGGATGGGTGTCGCTGTTCGAACCGGAGGACTTGCGCTCGCTCCTGCGTATGCCCGAGGGCAGCCGGCCGGTGGCAGTGCTCTGTCTCGGCCACGTCACCGAGTTCTACCCGCGCCCCATGCTCGAGATGACCGAATGGACCCGGGGTTGCGGAATCGCCGATCTCGTGCACACGGACTACTGGTCGGACGCCGCCGGCCGAGGGGAAGAGGGCGGCGGCGATACCGCCGATTGACCCGCGGATTGGCCGAAACATTTGAGACCCCTCGCCGCCGGCTCCCTTTAGAGTTTGGCGCGCAGGCCGAGGAAAGCAGTGCGGCCCCAGGTCCCGTATTGGTAAATGGTCTCGTACCATTTATTCGTGGCGTTATCGACCCGAGCGTAAAGCTCGAGCTTGTCTGTCACGGGGTAAGAGACGCGCAGGTCGAGCAGGGTGTATCCGCCCAAGCGCACGTTTGCTGTTGGGTAGACATTGAAGTTCTGGTCCAAGCTGGGTCCACCATAGCGCGCAGCGACAGTGGTCTTGACGCTATGCGGCCAGGTGTAGCTCAACGATAAGTTGGCTGCGTCCTCCGGACGCTGAAACAGCTGCTGACCATAGGTCGGGGATCCAGGAGTCTCGTCGGCGGTCTTGATGTGGGAGTAATTCGCCGAGACAGCAAGCGCAGACGTGAGCGCGGCCGAGGCCTGCAGCTCAACGCCGCTCGCTTTTGCCCGATCCAGGTTCGCGAAATAACCGCCGGCCTGTCCGATGGTGGCGCAGAGGGGACTCCCGGGACAATCCTCGAACTCGATCAGATTCTTGAAACGCGTCAAGAAGTACGTTGCGGAGAGTGTTACCCGATCGTTCCACAAATGCTGCTCCACGCCGCCGTCCCCGCCGGTCGAGTATTCCGGTTTGAGCGTCGCGTTGCCGTAGGGACTGTAGAGCTGGTAAAGCGAGGGTGCCTTGTATCCCTGGCTCCAGCTCGCGCGCAGCACCGTCGAGGAAGGCAGAGACCAGGCCGCGGCAAACTGCCCCGTGTAATGCTGTCCGAAGGTGTCGTAGTGATCATGCCGCCCACCCGCTGTCAGGGATAGGCCGGGCACTACCTCGCCCTGCAGCTGCGCGTACTCGCCGACTTGACCGGTTTCAGCATGCGCGGGGGCAGACGGCGTGATATCTGCCCAGCTTTTTTCTTGCTGAACGCCAAACACGGTCTGATAGCCGTCGGCGACGGCCCAGGTGCCTTGATACTCCACGCGGCTGTTGTCGCCCTTGTAGCTGTCGGTTTGGGTAATGGGGTCGACGGCACTGTTATAGTCCGAGTGCTGCGTCGTCGTGTATTCGTATGCAACACGATTCTTCAGACGGTCATCGAAGAAATCGAAGTTGAGGCCGGTATAGTCGAATAGCTGCCGCACGTCCTCATATTGCGGGTAATTGGCGAGCAAGAAGGTGATGGGGGAATAGCCATCGTAGAAGACCCGGCTCTGGGTCCAATAAGCGCGCTCATCGAGTTGCACGCCGGGGGTGAAATCGTAAGTGGCCCGCCCGGAGACGACCGTGTCGTGAAAGGGATCCGAGACTGTACCGCCATAACGGTTGTCGAGTGCCGGAATGCTGTCGGTCGCATAGTAAGTAGCCCCCAACCGGAAGCTCCAATTATCGGATTTGTCGCCGATGCCCCCCTTGACCATGCCGGTGCCGAGGCTGCCGCCCTCTGCCTGCATATCAGCGCCGAGCCCAGGTTGCGGCTCAGTGGTAATGATGTTGATCACGCCGCCGATCGCCTGGCTGCCGTACAGGGTGGACTGCGCGCCGCGTAATATCTCGATGCGCGAGACATCGCCGACCAGGAGGTTTCCGAAATCGAAATTGCCGCCGGTCAAGGAGGGGTCGTTCAATACCACGCCATCGATCAGGACGACCGTGTGATCGGAATCGGCACCCCGGATATAGACACTCGTGCTGTTGCCTGGGCCGCCGGTGCGGCTGAAGGTGATGCCGGGAGTCGTGGCGAGCAAGGCGCCCATGTCGACTTTCTGGCTGTCTTGGATAGCCTGCTGATCCAAGACGGTGACCGAATTGCCCACTCTGGACAATGGTTCCGGTGCGCGGTTGGCCACGACGACGACTTCGTCCAATGATTCGTCGCCCTCATCGGACCACGCGGTCGGCGCGATTACGATGTTGAAAGCAACGGACGCGCACAATGCCAAAGCGTGTGCATAACGCAAGGTACGGGTATTCAAGGCAAGCTCCCTGATGACGATGATCCCAATGACCGCACGCGCAGTCATCCTCCGTCGCCACTAGGGATACTCCTCTCGCTCAGCACACCCCGGCTGTTCGATGGGCGACCACGACAAGCAGGTCTCCTGGCTCGCGGCTTTGAAAGTCCCTGCGTCACCTTCCCGGATCTTCGATCCAGTGGTCTTCGATGCAGGGCGCACCGCTCACAGTTGCGGGGGCAGCCCGGGCTTCAAACCCGAGTTCCCTTTAATCCCCGTCAGGGGAACTTGTTGTGTCTCTTTACGTTGCAGCAATGCAGGCCGCCGGTCAATAGCAAACTTCCCGTCGATCCATCTTCCGCTTGCCCCGAGCCGGAGACAGCTAGTACAGTACCCCCGCTTCAGGTGTCCCGCCGACTACGGCCCCTTGCGGCAACACCATTGATGTCGGAGCAGGGACCCTGTGATCATCATCCTTTCTTTGCTCATCGATCGTTGGTGGGGTGAGCCGCCCGCGCGCATCCATCCGGTGATATGGATGGGGCACTACTTGAAGCGCGCCGGGCGCGATTTGCCGGACCATGGACCCCATGCGGCCTTCTTGCTGGGTGCGGTGCTCTGGATAGCCGGCGCGGCGGCGGTCGCGGTGCTCTATGGGTACGCCGATTTGGCGACGGCCAAGCTTCCGGTGTGGCTGGACATTCTGGTGACGGCGCTGTTGTTGAAGCCGCTGTTGGCTCTGCGCATGCTGCTCGGCGAGGTGCAGGCCGTCGAGGAGTCTCTGGGCCGCGGCCTCGAATGCGGCCGCGCCCGCCTTCGCATGATCGTCAGCCGCGACACGGCTGAACTGGACTCCAACCAGGTACGGGAATCCTCATTGGAATCGCTCGCCGAGAATCTGTCCGATTCGGTGGTGGCGCCGCTTTTCTGGTTTGCTCTCTTCGGATTACCCGGCGCGGCGGTATATCGATTTGCCAATACGGCGGACGCCATGTGGGGCTACCGCGGACGTTGGGAGTGGGCCGGAAAATTCGCGGCCCGCCTGGACGATCTTCTCAATATCATCCCGGCGCGCCTGACGGCTCTGGGACTTCTCCTGGTCGGGCCGAATCGGATCGCGCTACTGCGGCGGTTGCCGGAAGAGGCCGCTCGAACCCCATCGCCCAACTCGGGATGGCCGATGAGCGCAATGGCTTTGTCTCTGAACGTTCAGCTGCGCAAACCCCAAGTCTATGTGCTCAACGAAGGCGGATCTCCGCCGGCGGCCGAGGATGTTCTGACGGCGCGTCGAAGGGCCGAGCTCGCCGCCTGGATCATCGCGGGCCTCTTGGCGATCGGAATGCAGCTCGTGCCGAGGATCGGCTATGGCTAGCCTCGATCCCGTACATGGCGGCACCGACTCCTTACCCGAACCGCGGTACGATTTTTCGAGCAACGCCAACGCGTTGGGGCCCTGCCCTTGGGTGCTCTCCGCTGTGCGAAGCGCTGATGTCACCCGCTATCCTGATCCCGAGTATACGGAGCTTCGTGCCAAGCTGGCGCTCTATCACCAGACAACGCCGGATCGGATTGTGGTGGGTGCCGGCGCCAGCGAATTGATATTGCGTTTGATTCGCCGAATCAAGGGAACCGTTCAGCAACTGGCTCCGACATTCTCGGAATACGCGCGCGGCGCGCGACTGGCGAGGCGACGATTGATATCGGCTCGCTCGCCCGCCGCCTTCACGCGTGCCCAGATAAGGTATCCGGGCATCGGCTTCATCTGCTGGCCGAACAATCCCACAGGCGATCTTTGGCCGCTCGACTTCGTGTCCGCGGCGGCGGCGGCCGGCCCCCTGGTCGTGGATATGGCGTACGCGCCGCTCTGCGAAAGGCGGCATACGGCGGCTATCGAGGCCGCGAGCGGCGGAGCGTATCGGCTCTATTCGCCCAACAAGGCTTTTGGGCTGACAGGAGTGCGCGGCGCGTACCTCATTACGCCCGACGTCGATCGACACCTCGCCAACCTCGCACCCAGTTGGGTGATCGGCCGCGACGCGGTCGCATTTTTGGAGGCTGCGTGCGAGCCTCGCGCCCGCGAGTGGCTTGCCCAAGGGATCCCCCAGCTCAAGCGATGGCGCATACGAAGCGCCTTTTTACTCGAGCAGCTTGGAATCTCCGTGCGCGAGAGTCCTGCGACCTTCCTGCTGGCAAACGTGGGAAACGCGGCACGGATCAGCAGGGAGCTGCGAGATCACGATGTGCGCGTTCGCGACTGCAGCTCGTTCGGATTGCCGCGGTGGATTCGGCTTAGCGCGCAGCCCCCTCCCGCGCAAAAGGCGCTGCTCACGGCCCTCAAGAGGGCACTGTGACGGGGGAGGGGTTGGTCCCACGGGTCAGACGAGCCTGGATTTTAGGTACGCGATCGCCGCGTTTAATTCGTTTCTCAAGCGTTCCACGAGCCCCGCGATCTGCGCGTCGTCGCCCGATCGAGCGGTGCTCTCCAGCTGCGCGGCCGCCGATGCGGCCGCCGATGCGTGCAGGTTCGCGGCGGCACTCTTGAGGGCGTGCGCGCTCTCGCTCATCGCCTGGGTATTCCCCGCTTCCAAGGCCGTGCCGATCGCCGCCATCTCCCGTTCCGCCGTTCCGATGAAAGCTGCCGCCAGCTCGCGCGCGAAGCCGTCGTCGCCGTCGATCGAGCGCAGCAGCAACTCCCAATCGACGGGATCCCGGGACCGCGCAGCGCTTTGCAGGATCCGGTCCACGCAGATTTCGAGCTGGTCCCGATCGATCGGCTTGGTGAGGTAATCATCCATGCCGGCAGCGCGGCATTTCTCCTCGTCGCCCTTCATGGCATGGGCGGTGAGCGCGACGATCGGAATATGGCTCTTGCCCTGCTCGAGCCCGCGGATGGCCCGCGTCGCCTCGTAGCCGTCCATCTCGGGCATCTGGCAATCCATCAAGATGAGGTCGAAGCCTCCCGTTTGCCATGCCGCGAGCGCCGCGCGGCCGTCGGCCACTACCTCTACGTGGTAGTCGAGCTTCTCCAGCAGTCGCACCGCGACTTTCTGATTGACCGCATTATCCTCGGCCAACAAGATCCGGTTGCCGGAGCGTACGCGCCGTGCACGCAAGGCATGCCGCGTGATCATCGGCTGGCTCTGCAGATGCCAGGACTGCGCCGTGTTGGCGAGGACCAGGATCAGACACTCGGTCAGATCGCGCTGTGTGACCGGCTTCAACAGATAGCCTGCGAAGCCGATGTCGGCGAAAAGCTGTCCGTCGCCGCGCTGCCCTGAGGAGGTCAGCAGGATGAGCCGCGCCGATTTGATGCTGTCATCCCGGACGATGGTCCTCCCGAGCTCGGCTCCGTCGCAATCGGGCATGAGATGGTCGAGCAACGCCGCATCAAAGGCCTTGCCGGCGGCGCTCGCCTGGCGCATGAGCGCGAGCGCCTCGTCCGCGGAGCTCGCGGAGACCGGATCGACGCCGCACAAAAGCAATTGGCCCATGAGCACCTTGCGGTTGGTGGCGTTGTCATCGACCACCAGCACCCGCCGTCCCTTGACGGTGGCGGGCGCCAGATAGACCGGCTGCGAGCTGTCGGTTACCGGCGCGAAATGCGCAGTGAACCAGAACAGCGAGCCCGAGCCCTCGACGCTCTCGACGCCGGTCTCGCCGCCCATCAGCTCGACCAACCGCCGCACGATCGAGAGACCCAGGCCGGTCCCGCCGAACCTTCGGGTCGTCGAGGAATCCACCTGCATGAAGGGGGAGAAGAGGGACGGCAGGCGGTCCGCGGGAATGCCGATGCCGGTATCCCTGACCTCGCAGCGCACGTCGGTGCCCTGCTCGCCGTTATGCAGGACGCGCATGTCCAGCGACACTTCGCCCTTCTCGGTGAACTTGATGGCGTTGCCGGCGAGATTCAGGAGAATCTGGCGAATTCGCCCCGCATCCCCCTTGACGAGGCGCGGGAGCCTGGCATCGATCTGCGCCGTGAGCTCCAGTCCCTTCGCATGCGCCTGGATCGACAGGAGCCGCGCGACGTCCTCGAACGTATCGCGCAGATCGATGTCGAGCGACTCGAGCTCGAGCTTCCCGGCCTCGACCTTGGAGAAATCCAGAATGTCGTTGATGACGGTGAGCAGTGCGCTGCCGCTGTCCCGGATGGTCTCGGCATAATCCCGCTGGAGCGCGTCGAGCTCGCGTGTCGAGCAGGAGCTCGGTCATGCCGAGAACGCCGTTCATGGGCGTGCGAATCTCATGGCTCATGTTGGCGAGGAATTCACTCTTTGCCCGGTTGGCGGATTCCGCGATCCGCACCGCTTCGAGCGTCGCCCGCTCCGCCTCCTTGCGATCGGTGACCAGTTGAATCGAGCCCGCGAGCCGCGGGGATTGTCCGCGCGCGTCGAAGCCGCGCCGTGCACGGGAGCGCACCCACTCGTAATGCCCTGTTTTGTGGCGCAGCCTGAATTCCACGTCGTAAGCGGAATCGCTGCCGAGATGTGCCCAGATGTCCGTCTTGGCCCGTTCGCGGTCCTCCGGATGAACGAGATCCAGAAAAGCTCCGAGATCGGTGCGCAGCTCCGGCGGATCGTATCCGAGCATCTGTGCGAATCTAGGCGCGAACCAGAAGCACTGGTCTGCCGCGTTGAATTCCCACAGTCCGTCCTGAGTGCCGTGAACGGCTCGAGCCAGCCGCTCTTCCGCGGCCTGCAGCGCTGCCTCCGCGGATTTGAGGTCCGTGACATCCATCACCGCACCGATGATGCGCGTCGCTTCGCCGCGGGCGTTGCGCGTTATATTGCCTTTTTCGTTGATCCAGCGCACCCGTCCATCGTCGAACACCATGCGGTATTCGCGCTGATAAGTTGCCGCGTCGCCGGTGATCTCGTTCTCGGGTCTCAGTACCGTGGCGATGTCCTCCGGATGGATCCGGGCGAGGAAGTGGGCGCGGTCCGACGCGCGGGTGGTTTCGGGAAGCGACAGGAACTGGAAGTAGTTTCCCGAGACGGCGAGAGCATCTTTTGCGACATCGATGTCGAACGTTGCGATGCCCGCCGAGGCTTGCGCGAAGGCGGACGATTGCGCCGCATTGCGAAATTCGATTTCCAGCTTGCGGCGCTCGTCGATCTCGATCGCCAGCGCACTTTCGGCCGCCCGCCGCAATCGGTGGAGACGGCGGATCCAGGCGGCGGCGAGAACCGCCAGGGCGAAAAGAACCAACGCCGCAAGCGCCCCGGTCAACACGTCGGGGTATGCGCTCGCCGGGCGTGTTCATGCTTCACGGACAAATCCCTTCGCCAATGGACGCTCCCCGGAATAGTGGCCGGTGCATTGTATCTCCCGGTGCGCCGGCATTGTACCTGTGCTGCCCACGCGCGGGCGGGGCCCCGCCTTCGGCCTCAGAACGCCTGAGTCAGCTCCACGAACAGTCCCCGCCGCGGCCCGTATTGGGGAGCGAATTCGCCTATACCGGTTGCGGCGCGGAGCACATAGCTGCGATCGAAGAGATTGATGACGCTCAAGCGCAGCGTCAGAGGCTTCTCCGGATCGTGCCACGGGTAAAAATACCGGGCGACCGCGCCGTTCCATTGCGTGTATCCGGGAGAGTGCTGCTCGTTGGCAAAGCCGGCGCGCAGCCCGCTGCCGTAGATGCCATCGATGCTCGCGAACAGGCTGTGCCAGCGGTAGGAGGCGCCGCTCGAAGCGGTGACCGTCTGAGCATCGGAGGCGTAAGTGTAGTGATCCGCCAGGTAGGCGAGTTCCACGGGATCGTCGATGAGGTATTGGTTCGAGACCACATCTTTTACCCGGGTCACCTCGCCGGACACGTTCGCGTACGTGCGCAGCCCTCCCTGGATGTAGTTGATCTTGAATTCCGCTCCCCGGCTGAAGCCCTGCGCATAGTTGTATTGATTGAGCACCACCGCCTGGCCGAATTGCCCGTCGTCCAAGGTATCGGTCGAGCGCTTGTAATAGAGATCGAGGCCGACGGTGAGACCGGAGAGGGGCTTCTCGTCCACTCCAACGTCGAAATACGTGGCGCGCTCCGGTCGAGCCGGGTCATCGAGCGCGACCGCTTGCTGTTGGGTGGTGTTTCGGAACAACGCCAGGTTGTTGGGCGTCGACTGCGCCTGCATGGGCGGTGTGAAATAGCGCGACACGCCGGCATGCAGGGTCGTGTCCGCGGCGGGCCGGAACAGGAGCGCGATGCGTGGACTCCACTGGTTGGCCGAGACGAATTGGTTCATCTGATCGAAGCGCAGCCCGGTATTCAGAGTCACATCCGGGCTCATCCGCCACTCATCCTGAACGTAGCCTCCCGCGATCCAGCCGGTTTTCGGCGTGTAGTCGTTCAACGTCACGGGCGCGGGCAATGGATTGCCATCGGCGTCCAGCGGCAGCACGGTGGCCAGATCCTGGACCTGCGTCTTCTCGATGCTGAACGTCGATCCGGCGCGCAGCGTATGCGCATCGCTCAGGCGGTCGGCGGCGTCGAACTCGAGTCCGTCGAGCAGGCTCTTGCGCACGACGTTCGAGGCCACGTCATCGAAGGCGAGGTCGCCGTACAGGTCGGGAACGAAGTGGACGGTAGCGTAACGAGTGAAGGCCGAGAACTGCGTGTCGATCCGGTCATAGTGCGTCTGCAGCGCGACGACGCCGAAGAAAAAGCGGTCGGTCTCGTTTTCATCCAGGGTGGTCGAGGACAGGGTGGGGGAGCCGAAATCCCCGAGCGGCTCCTGGCCCTCCACGTCCGGAATCTGGAAATGGCCGACGAAGCCGCCGGCCATATAGGTCAGGCGGCTCGAATCCCCGAAGAGGGTTGATCCGTACCCGAAGAATTTCTCCTGCGCCGTGCGGTCGTGGATCGGGTTCTCCAGCGGCGTGGCGTTCTCCAGGCCCTGGTCGCTCTGCAAGTACCGGCCGGTCAGAAAGTATTGAGTCTGCCCGGCGCTGCCGCCGTACTCGATGCTGGGGCTGATCGTCGCCCAGCTGCCGCCGTAAATGTCCAGGTTTCCGCCGGGATCGAACTCGGTTTTCGTGGTGGTATCGATGACCCCCGCGGTTCGCAGCCCGTACTGGGCAGGCAGCGTCCCGTCGAGCAGATTCAGGCTGCCGATGAAACCGGTCTCCAATACCGGACCCAGCGCCGAGACCCCGTCCGGGAGTTGGATGCCGTTGATGCGGTACTGGACGTTCGCATATTCGTTGCGAACGTGAAAATCGGGGTTGCTGATCGCCGAATCGTATGACACACCGGGAACCTGAAGGAGCACCTTGTCGATTGGCGTGTTCTTCCCCTGCGGCAGCGCCTGGAGAGCCGCCTGATCGATGTCGTAGGCTGTGGCCCCGAGTTTGGGCAACAGGTTCTTGTCGCGCGACTCGTCGAGATGCTCGTTCTCCTTCCAAAGAACCTCCGAGAGTCGTTGCGCGTTGACCACGATCGGGCTCAGCTCGGTGTCGGAGGCTGAGCCCGCGGACCCCGGGGCGGCTGCCTCGAGCAGCGGCCCAGGCGCAAGGTCGGCCGCACCGGCCTGGGGCGCCGCAGCCATGGCGAGCCCTAGAACGAATGAAATATTACGCATCGGACACGAATGATAATCGTTCTGCGAACGAGAGTCATTCGTATTTGGAGTTGCGCTATCCGCAGCCCGCCCCTGGGATGCGCCGAAACCGTTAGAATCGCTAATTGAACGGTTGAATCGCAGCGGAGGGGCCCCGATGAGCGAGGTTGAATCCAAGGTCGCGCGCGGCGGGGCCCGTGCGGCACGACGCGCAGCACGCTCCGCTCCGCTGCCCGACAGCCTGCGCCCGGTCCGGCCCGGAATGCCCGGGGGCCGCTACAAGCCGCTCGAGGATTCGGATGTGTTGCGCATCCATCACGCTGCCCTCGACGTGCTCGAGAAGATCGGGCTCGCCGACGCGACGCCGAGCGGCATCGACTACATGACCAAGGCGGGCGCCGTTCTCAATTCCGCCGGGCGTCTCATTTTCCCGCGCGCCCTGGTCGAGGACACGGTCGCACGCGCGGCGCGGCACTTCGTGCTCCATGGCCAGGATCCGAAGCACGACATGGAGCCCTGGGGGTCGCGAGTCTATTTCGGAACCGCGGGCGCCGCCGTGCACATCGTCGATGCCAAGACCGGCGACTATCGGGATTCGACCACCAAGGATCTGTACGACATCGCACGGGTGGTCGATACGCTGGAGCATCTGCATTTCTATCAGCGCTCGGTGGTGTGCCGCGAGGTCGCGACCCCGCTGGAGATGGACATCAACACCGCCTATGCGAGCGTCGCGGGCACCACCAAGCACGTGGGAACGAGCTGGGTCCAGCCGCAGCACGTCGAGGCGAGCCTGGAGATGTTCCATCTTGATGGCGGGCGGCGAGGACAAGTGGCGTGCGCGCCCGTTCGTCAGCCAGTCCAATTGCTTCGTCGTGCCCCCGCTCAAGTTCGCCTACGATGCGTGTCTCTGCCTCGAGACCGCGGTGCGCGGCGGAATGCCGGTTCTGCTGCTGTCCGCGGGCCAAGCCGGCGCGACGGCGCCCGCCGCGCTCGCCTCCGCGCTCGTGCAAGAAGTGGCCGAGTGCCTGGCGGGTCTGGTGTACGTCAATGCGATGAAGCCGGGTGCGACCGCGATCTTCGGTACCTGGTGCTTCGTGTCGGATCTTCGTACCGGCGCGATGTCGGGCGGCAGCCCTGAGCAGGCGCTGCTTGTCCGCGGCGAGCGCCCAGCTTTCCCGGTTCTACGATCTGACCGGCGGCACCGCCTCGGGCATGAGCGATGCCAAATTGCCCGACATGCAGGCAGGGTACGAAAAGGCGTACAACCATGCGCTGGTCGGCAACGCCGGCGCGAACCTGATTTACGAGTCCGCCGGCATGCTGGCGAGCCTGCTCGGATTCTCCATGGAGGGCCTGATCATCGACAACGACGTCATCGGCGCCGTGCAGCGAACGATCAAGGGCATCGAGGTCACCGACGAATCCCTGTCGCTCGAGACCATCCGCAAGGTCTGCCTGGAAGGGCCGGGGCATTATCTCGGCGATCCGATCAGACGCTGCATTTGATGCAGCGGGAGTACATCTACCCGACGGTGGGGGATCGCACCAGTCCGAACCAGTGGGTCGATGAGGGACGGCCGACCGTGGTGGACCGGGCGTCGCGCAAGCTCGAGTCGATTCTCGCAAGCCACTATCCGACGCACCTCTCGGATTCCGTGGACGCGGCCATCCGGGAAAAGCTGCCGATTCGCCTCCCGCGGGAGGCGATGCGCCCGCGCGGATGAGGGGGCCGCTCGGGCGGAGAGCACGGCCGCCCGCCGCGGATCGAGATCGCTACGTGTTTCCCGGGGGAGATTCGTATGCGTTATGAGCTCTATTATTGGCCTACCATTCAAGGAAGGGGTGAATACGTTCGCTTGGCGCTCGAAGAGGCCGGCGCACCCTACCGCGATGTCGCCCGCGAGTCGGCGCGGGGCGGCGGCGTCGCGGCGCTGATGCGATACCTGGCGAACCGCAGAGGCAATCGGCCTCCGTTCGCGCCGCCCTTTCTGAAATCGGGACGATTGGTAATCGCTCAAACCGCCAACATCCTTCAATATCTGGCTCCCCGCCACGGTCTCGTGCCCCGCGAGGCGGCCGCCCGCGTGTGGGCGCACCAACTGCAACTGACGATCGGGGACTTCGTGACGGAGATCCACGATACCCACCATCCGATCTCGGGCGAGCTTTATTTCGAGGAGCAGCGAAAAGAGGCGCGGCGCAAGGCCGCGGCCTTCTGGAGGGGCCGCGCGCCCAAGTACCTCGGCTACTTCGAGTCGCTGCTCGCGCGGAACGTGCGCGGACGGCACTATTTGCTGGGCCTGAGATTGTCGTACGTCGATCTGTCGCTGTTTCAAATCATCGCCGGCTTGAGTTTCGCCTTTCCGAGGGCGATGGCACGGGCGACACGTCGATACCCACGCCTCCTTGCCCTGCACGAGCGCGTGCAGGAGCGTCCGCGCATCGCCGCGTACCTTGCCTCACCCCGCCGCATTCCGTTCAACAACGAGGGGATCTTTCGGCGGTATTCGGAGCTCGACTTGCCGTCATCGACGCGCGCAAAACCCGGCTGACCGTCGAGACTGATCGGGGTGCTTGCGCGCGCGCGTCGCAGCTCATGACCAGCCGAAGTCGATCTGCCGCGTGTCGCCGATCACCTGCTCGAAGTCGAGGCCCAGGGTCTCCAGTACGGGTTCGGCGACCGGCCGAACCTGTTTCTCGACGTAGTGCTCCCGATCGATTGGATGGGTCAGATTGTCGAGCGGCTCGGCGCCGGCCGTGGTGACGAGGTATCGGATCGAGCGGCCGAGAGGCCGGCTGGATTTACGCGCGGCGGCGACATGGGGCGGGGTGGTTGCGGTGTACTCTTCGGCGTCCTTGCGCAAGTTCTTGTGGTATACGAGCTCTTTGTCCAGTTCGCCTTTGCGTACCCGGTTCACGATCTCCGCCAGGTAAGCGTCCACGGGCTGATCGGTGAACAGCCGCTGATACAGCTCCCGCTGCACGCGTTTTGCGAGGGCCGTCCAATCCCGCCGCACGACCTCCATGCCCACGAACTCGACTCCCTCCGTGCCATCGCCGCTCAGCCAGCCGGCATAGCGCTTGCTCGCGCCACGGGTGCTGTGCCTGGCGCGCGGCAGGAAAAGCCTCAAGTACAGTTTCTCGAATTCTAGCTCGAGCCGGCTTTCGCGGCGCCAGCGGGACTCAATGTATAGGCTGAGATCACGGTTCAGGGCGAGGACGAGATCTCGAGCGCGGCGGCCGGCGTCGATCGGATCGGCGCCGGCCCCGCTCACGAACAGACTGTCGGTGTCGCCGTAGAGGACCTTGAATCCCGCCGCCTCGAACCAGCTCTTCGACCAGAGCAGCATGTGCTTGCCCATGCCCGTGATCGAATTGGCGAGCGCAGGGTTGTAAAAGCGGCAAGCCGAGGTGCCGAGCACTCCGTAGAAAGAGTTCATCAGGATCTTGATCGCGTGCGCCGCGACATCGTCGCGCCGCTTCTTGGCGGCCTCGCGGCGCGGGAAAAGCTCGTCCAGGAGCCGCGGCAGGATCGCGGGCGCGCGCCGGAACTTTCCGCCCGGGGTATCGATGAGATCCTCGGCAGGAGCCAGGTCCCCGGCAGGAGCCTGGTCAGGCACGTAGCCGACGGGGTCGATGTTGAACGTTCGAATGAGACTCGGATACAGGCTCTTGAAGTCGAATACCCATACGTTGGCGTGCAGGCCCGTGACCGGCTCCAGGACGTGACCGCCCTGCTGCGCCACGTGAACCCGGGCGTCTGGAGCCTGCGTATCTTTTCCTCTCACGCTCGGCGCGACGATGCGCACGCGCTCGAGTTCCGTGAGGTACAGGAAGTCGAAGGAGGCGATGCTCGCGGCGACGCGATCCGGCGTCATGCCGGTGAGCCGGCTGCGCGCGAAGGCCAGCTCGACGAGGCGGAGCTTCTCGACGATCTGGTAGGCGAGGCGCGCATCGGTGCGGGCGTAGAGTGCGAACGCCGGGAGATCGTGCTTGTAATTGTGGACGATCTCGCCCAGGCGATCGCGCGCGTCGCCGGCCACGGCTTTGCCCTCGCCGAGCACCTCGCGGGCGACCGCATCGAGCGAGTAGTCGTCCATGCGCACGAAGGCGCCCCGCAACAGATCGATGCCGTCGAGCACCAGACGTCCGCTGATGTTCGCCTGTCCGCTCCCGAAATAGCCCTCGGCCTTGCGGATGCGCATCGCGCCAGGCTCGCGCCCCAGGTGCATCGGGTATCCAAGGCGCGCCGCGATCCGCTCGATCACGCTCAAATCGAAGTCGATGATGTTCCAGCCCGTGATCACGTCGGGATCGAAGGCACGGAGGCGCTCCGCAAAGAGATCGAGGGCGGCGAACTCGGTCGCGCAGCGGGTGGCGCGCTCCGGCATGGCGCGGTCGGTGCCGTCGACGATGAGCACCTCGTCGATACCGGGGGCAAACAGCGAAATGGCCAGGAGTCTTTCGCTCTTGGAATCCGTTTCGATGTCGAAGGAGAGCACGCGCGGCTCGGCCGATACGTCGGCCGGGCGCAGCACGGGATTGTCGAATACCCGGGCGAGTCCGCCGACCGGAGCGGCCTCGCCCTCGACCTCGGAGCCGCCCTCGATCTCGCAACCGCCTTTGATGCCGCGCTCGATCAGATAGCGGATGGCGAAGCGCACGTCGGCTTCGAAGGTTTCGATGCCGCCGTCATGCAGGCGGTCACGTAGGGGAGGGACGTCGGAAGGTACTTCCACTTCGATGCGAACGACCGCTTCGCCGTCGAAGGTCCGGCGGTCCGTGGGAGATTGATGGCCTGCGCGCAGCTGCGCCGCCTTCGCCGCGTCGGCCGCGCGTACGTAGAAGTGCGGCCGCTGACGATTGTCGCGCACCAGGAAACTCTGTCCGTTCTCGAGACGCCCGTAGAGCTGTACAACCGGTGCGCGGCGCCCGTCGCCGCCGGACGTTACGCGGTAACTTGCCTGTAATATGAAGCCGCGAACGGTGCTCATCGTGCCATTGTGCCGCAGCGCAGTGCGATTCCGGCAAGTTCCTCATCCCAAGGGCGGACCAGAGCCCCCGATCGGCCTCCGATCCCGCACCGCGATAGTCCGATGGATACGGCGCCTCAATCTGCCGTCGGGTCTTTCCCGCTCCTGGCATACTGCGCGAAATGATGCGCGACTTGAAAGAGTGGACACCGCGCGCGAGGCCGATTCGCAAGGCCTTGGACGGCCGCTATTGCCGCCTCGAGCCGATCGACGCGTCGAGGCACGGCGAGCAGCTGTTCGAAGCCTCGAGCGTAAGCGATGCGGCCGAGCGCTTCCGTTGGCTGTTCGAGTACCCGCCGCGGAATCGCCAGGAGTTTCAGCCCTGGCTCCACAAGGTTCAAGCGAGCGAGGACCCGCTGTTCTTCGCCGTCCTCGACAAGTCGACCGGCAAGGCGGCCGGCCGGCAAGCGCTCATGCGGATCGACACCGACCATGGCGTCATCGAGATCGGCAGTATCTACTGGGGTCCCCTCGTGTCACGCCGGCCGGGGGCCACGGAGGCGCTCTATCTTTTCGCCGATTACGTGTTCGGCGAACTGGGCTATCGCCGTTTCGAATGGAAGTGCCACGATATGAACGAGCCGTCCAAGCGAGCCGCCGCGCGCTTCGGCTTCAAATTCGAGGGAGTATTTCGTCAGCACGTCGTCTTCAAAGGCGGAAATCGCGACACTGCCTGGTTCTCCATCATCGACGGGGAATGGCCGGCTCTTCGCAAGGCGTACCGGGCATGGCTCGATCCCGGTAACTTCGATGCCCAAGGGCGGCAGAAGCTGAGGCTCGAGGACTTGAGACGGGACTTCGGAGCGATTTGATCGGTCCCGGGCCGCGATGCTCTAGAGACGAAGCCATCCGCGCTTGGCGATGTAACAGAGGGTCAGGCCGACCAGGAACGCGAGGCCGACGTTCCACATCGAAAATGCGGCCGTCACGAGGGTCGCGAAGCGTTCCACTTTGTTCTTGCTGAAGTCGCACGAACCCAAGGCGAGCTGCGCGCCGGTCAGGAACAGGATCACGCCTAGAACCGCTTTGGGAAAAAAGCCGAGGATGGCCTCGATCGAGCTGCCGAAGCACAGCGCCAAGCCGAGCAGGATCGTTCCGAGGATGATCGGCGCGCCGCCGGTTCGAGCGCCGAAGGCAACGTGTCCCGCCATACCGCCGGCCCCATGGCACATGGGTACGCCGCCGCAAAGCGCGCTTCCCAGGTTCATGATGCCGGTGGAGACGGCGACGGTGTTTACCCTCACGGGATGCTGAGGAAACAGCCGGTTGTTCTCCTCGCTGATGGCGATGACGGCGTTGCCGAGAGTCAGCGGCAACTGCGGAAGCGCGAGCAGGAACGCACCCACCGACAGGTCGTACCAGTTGAGGCTGGAGAGCAGCGTGAAGCGGGGCAGCCGAATGGCGAAACTCGACCCCTGCAGTCGGCTCAACAGATCCGGATGCTGGAGTGCACCGCAGACCGCACCGAAGATCAGCACCGCGAACATGCCGGGAATTCGGCGATTAGTGAGCAGCATCAAGGTTCCGAAGAGACCGATGGCCGCGATCAGCCAGCCGGTCTGCATCATCTTGATTCCCTCCAGCATGAAACTCAGGCCAAGACCCAGGACGATGCCGACGATGACCGTCCGCGGCACGAGTTTGACGATGCGTCCCGTTGCCCCCGTGAGTCCGAGCGCCAACCAGAGGAGTCCCGTGACCAGGCTCGCGCAGTAGACGCTCGATGGGGTGATCACTGCCGTCTGTGCCGCTTGGGTGGCGGCGATCGCACCGATCGCCTTCATCGGTTGAACAGGGAACGGCGTCTTGAAGTAAGCGCCGCAGGCGATCATCGCGATTCCGAAGGCGAACAGTACGCCGACCGGATCCATCTTGAGAACGGTGATGTACGCGACCACGAAGGGAATGAATGTTCCCAGATCACCGAATGCGCCGGCCCACTCCATCCGGTCGAATCGGTTGCGCTCGAGATTGGAATCGCTCATGGCAGCAACGCGACACCGAAATAACGGAGATGCCGCAGTTCCATTGCTCTTACCATGCTCACCAGGTATGCAAGGATAACCTACGAAGGCTTATTCGAAATCGCAAGTTTCGCGTACATTACAGGACATCCGCCGTGATTCTATATGAACCGGAGAAGGCTGTGACTAACCTTTCAGATAAGACTGCCCTTTATGGCAGCCGAGTCCGCGACATACCCGAAACTCACGAACATCGAAATGGCAGGCAATGCTGATCGGAGCGCCCATCGCCCATCTCGCCACCTGGTCGATCTCGGCGCTTGCCGTACTGGGCGTGATCGTCCGCCCGGGGAAGCTGCCGGAAGCGTTGTGGGCGACGCTCGGGGCGGCCGCGCTTGTCTTGTTCTCCTTGATTTCGCTGCCGGAGGCGATGGCCGCGATTCTCAAGGGCACCGATGTGTATCTCTTTCTCGTGGGCATGATGGTGCTCGCGGAAGTCGCGCGGCAAGAGGGGCTGTTCGATTGGCTGGCGGCCTATGCCGTCAGGCACGCGCGGGGCTCGGCGGGAGAGTTGTTCACGTTGGTATACGGCGTCGGCATCGTGGTGACCGTGTTTCTGTCGAACGATGCCACGGCCGTGGTGCTGACGCCGGCCGTCTACGCGGCGACCCAGCGCGCTCGCGCGCCGCCGCTTCCATACCTCTACATTTGCGCCTTCATCGCGAATGCGGCGAGCTTCGTGCTGCCGATTTCGAACCCGGCGAACCTCGTCGTCTATGGAGCGCACATGCCGCCGCTCGGGACCTGGCTCGAACAATTCGGCCTCGCCTCCGTCGCTTCGATCGCTCTCACGTACGCGGTGTTGAGATGGACCCAGCATCAGGCGTTGCAAGGGGACATTGTTCGCGAGGTCGATATGCCGTCTCTGAATGTCGGGGGCCGCCTCGCATGCGGCGGGATCGCGGTGACCGGCGTCGTTCTACTGGTCGCCTCGGGCCTTGGCTGGCGACTGGGACTGCCGACTTTCATCGCCGGCAGCGCGACGGCGATCGCGATCCTGGCGGTCAAGCGCTCCTCGCCCCGGCCCGTGCTCAAGGAGATTTCCTGGAGCGTACTGCCGCTGGTGGCGGGGCTGTTCGTACTCGTCGAGGGCGTCCAGAAGACGGGTTTGCTCGAGCCCGTGAAGGCGTTACTAACGCGCCAGCCGTCCGCGCATGCGGCGGCGCTGGCGACCGGCGGCATCGCGGCGGTCCTGTGCAATGCCATGAACAATCTACCGCTGGGGTTGCTCGCCGGCGCGCTCGTGACCGGCGCTCAGCTGAATCCCGATGTCGCCGGCTCGCTGCTGATCGGCGTGGATGTGGGGCCCAATCTCTCGGTGACCGGATCGCTGGCCACCATTCTCTGGTTAGTGGCGCTGCGTCGGGAGGGTCAGCAGGTGAGCGCATGGCAATTCCTCGCCATCGGGTGTCTGGTCATGCCGCCCGCGTTGATCGCCGCCCTGGCGAGCTTCCTTTGGCTCGCCGTGCGATGATTCGGGAGCAATCGAGATCCATCGCAGCGCCGTTGGGGCTGTTACCCGGTGAAGCTCAGCGCGACGCCGGCGAGTGCGCCCAAGATCACCACCCATAGCGCGGAGGCGCGCCACACGGTCAGCGCGACGAACCCGAGAATCGCCACACCGAGGTCTGCCGCGGTTTTGACCGAGCTCGTCCACACCGGTGTATATAGCGCGGCCGCAAGTAGTCCGACGACCGCGGCATTCACGCCACGCATGGCGGCGCGCGCTCCTGCGCGGGCTCGAAGCGTGTTCCAAAACGGCAGCGTGCCGACGAGGATCAGCATCCCCGGCAGAAAGATCGCGATCAGGCCGAGAGAGGCGCCCGCCAGACCGTGAGGCGAGGGTGTTGCGACCGCTCCGAGGAAAGCTGCGAAGGTGAAGAGGGGGCCGGGCACCGCCTGCGCCGCGGCATAGCCTGCCAGGAAAGTGCCGTCGCCGACCCAGCCCGGGGCGACGAATGCCTCGCGCAGCAAGGGCAGCACCACGTGTCCGCCGCCGAATACCAAGGCCCCGGATCGATAAAACGAGTCGAACAGTGCGATGGCGGAGCCGGCTCCGAGGCGCCGTGCCACGGGCAGGCCGATCAGCAACAGAGCGAACGCCGCGAGCGATACCATCCCGGCCTTGCGGGAGACGGGTATCGCAAGCACGGGTGTCGATGCGGAGGCATCCGCCAATGCCTGCGCCGGTGCGTCCTCTCGGCAGAGCCAACGTCCGACGAGTGCGCCCATCATGATGACGGCGATCTGCGCGATCGAGGAGCCGCTGACAAGAATGATGACGGCGGCCGCGGCGGCGATCGAAGCGCGCGGCCGGTCGGGGCACAGGCTGCGCGCCATTCCTGCGACCGCCTGCGCGACGATGGCAACCGCGACCAGCTTGAGGCCGTGCACGAGCCCAAGCCCGATCGGTCCGTTCAGCTCGGCCGCGCCGAAAGCGAACGACACGAGCAGGATCGCCGACGGCAATGTGAAGCCGATCCAGGCTGTCATTCCGCCCGGATAGCCGCCGCGCAAGAGCCCGATCGAGAATCCGACTTGACTCGAGGCAGGACCGGGGAGGAATTGGCAGAGCGCCACCAGATCGGTGTAGGTCGCATCGTCGAGCCAGCGCCGCCGCACGACGAACTCTTCTCGAAAGTAGCCGAGGTGGGCGATCGGTCCGCCGAAGGACGTTCAAGCCGAGCTTGAGAAATGCTCGAAAAACCTCCAGGGATGCGGCATTCATCGGAAGAATGTTATCGTACGGTGAGTTCGTCTGCCGGAGATCGCATGAGCAGCGATAAAACTGTCGACGGGATGAGGGTCGTGCACTCCCTGCGCACGGTACCGGACGTGATGGAGCGGCTTCAGGCGCTGATGAAGGCGCGCGGAATCCGGGTCTTTGCGCACCTCGACTTCAGCGCCGATGCGGCGGCGGAGGGCATCCGCCTGCGGCCGACGCAACTTCTGATCGCGGGTGCTCCCAAGGCCGGCACTCCCCTGATCGAGGCGGAACCGAGCGTCGCCATCGATTTGCCGCTCAAGGTTCTCGCGTGGTCCGAAGACGGCCGGTCGACCACCGTCGCCTACAACGATCCGGAGTATCTGCGCCGCCGGCACGGCTTCCCGGCGGAGCTCGGCAAGAATATCTCGGGTCTTGCGGCGTTGGTCGCTGAAGCGGCAGGCGACGGGGGTTCGCCATAATTGACGGCGCCTGGCCGCAACGCCCCTTATAAAACGTTAATAGTAAAGTCGCTAGTAAGGTTTTGCGCTTGTGGCCGGGTCACTCCAGCGGCGGCGCGGTGCTGCTCGGGCTGAGCGCGATCGCGGGCACCCACAGGGCCACCAGAAACGTGGCGGCCGCGATCGCGAGTATCGCCCAGAACGTCGAGTTGAGCGAATGCTGCAATACGAGTCGAATCGCCGCATCGCCGGGCAGGGTGCCCGGCGGATGCTCGAGAAGCTGACGCAGCTGATCCGAGGTCACCATGATACTGCCGCTCGTTCGCGTGAGCCCATGATTGAGAACGGCGCCCAGAACGGTCGCTCCCAAGGTGCTGCCGAGGTTGCGAGAAAACAAATTCGAAGCGGTCACGCTGCCGCGCTGCGACCAGTCGACGATTTCCTGAACCAGAACGAGCGCGCTGACACTGCTCAGTCCCATGCCGAAGCCCATGATGAGGGAACCCATCGCGGCAGTGAGCGGTGAGCTCCCCGGCGTCAACAGCACGAACAAGGTCGCGCCGACCGGCAATAGCAGCGTGCCGGTGATCAGGAGGCGATGCAGGGCGAAGCGGTGAAAGAGGCGGGTCGCCAGGGTTGCTCCGAGTGGCCACCCCACCAACATCGTGGTGAGGGCGAGACCCGCAATCACCGGTGATCGACGCAGCACGAGCTGCACGTAGATGGGCACGAATGTCGTCAGCCCGATGAGCGCCATGCCTGCCAGCACGCCGACTCCGTTGGCGGCGGCGATGGGCCGGTGACTCCATTGCGCGAAAGACACCAAGGGATTGGCGGCGCGCCGCTCCTGCATCACAAAAGCCAGCGTCGATACGCAGCAGACGCCCGCGGCCGCAAGCAAGCCGATGCCGGAGGCGCCGATTTCCGTGAGCGCGATCAACAATGAAGCGACCGCAAGAGCGAACAAGATCGCTCCCGCGATATCGATCGAGCGGCGCTCGTGCTTCGCGCTCTCGTGGAAAAACGCCACGAAACCCCCGGCCGCGACCAAACCCACGGGGATGTTGATCCAGAACACCCAGGCCCAGGATACGTTGCGGATGATGAGGCCGCCGACCACGGGTCCGAGAACCGCAGAAATCGCCCAGACGCTCGCAAGATATCCTTGAATCTTACCGCGCTCGCGTGCGGGATACAGGTCGGCCACGATGGTCATCGCGACGGGTTGCATCGCGCCGGCTCCGACGCCCTGGACGAGCCGGAATACGATCATCGCCGGCATCGCCCACGCGGCTCCGGCGAGTATCGAGCCGATCAGGAAGATCGCAATTCCGGCGAGCATCACCGGCTTGCGGCCGTAAACGTCGGCGAGGTTGCCGAACACCACCGTCATCGCCGTCTGCGCCAACAGATACGAGGAGAACACCCAGCTGTACAGGCGTAGACCGCCGAGCTGCGCCACGATCTGCGGCATGGCGGTCGAGACTATGGTCGCTTCGAGGGCGACCATGCACATGGTTGCCATCACGGACGCGATGACGAGCGCGTCGCGCCGGCGGCGAAAGGGGCTGCGCTCAACGACCAAGATAGCGGCGGAGCACGTTTGCGGTGACGCGTTCGACCATTGCGTCGGCCCGGGATAGCGCGGCCACCCATTCGCAGCTGCCGGCGTGAAACACCTCGCCGCGACCGCGATTGAAGTGGACGATCATGCCGGCGCCCCGCTTGACGCGCTCGACGGAGGCATCGCCGTCGTCGCCGATCAACATCTCTGCGACGAATCTAGCGTCATCGTCGGAGAGGAATCGATCATCGAAGGCGAGGCCGGTCGGCTCCTCTTTCAGGGAGGACAGGCCGAGCGCGAGGATGCTGAGACCCGCGGGCGCACCGCTGGTCTCGCTGGGTTCGGGAAGCCCATGGCGGATGACGTAGTCGAGTCCGTCGACTTCGTAGCCGAACGCGTGACCCTCCGCGCCGAGCAGGTCGCCGTAATAAAGACCGGTCCCTTCGAACGCCCAATGTTCAGGCCGATACACGGGAAAGCCGCGTACGCCGCGCGGCGCGCAGCCGCCCCAGCCGGCATAGAGTCCGTTGGTCGCGTTGAGTCCGAAGGTCATCGCGCCCGGCCGTCCGGTCTCGCGCGCCTCCCAGGACCCGGACGTGCGCGAGGGGTCGGCGGAGCGGTAGACGGGATCCTCCGCTCGTGCGCGATACTTGTAGCACACCTGCGATTTGCCGCCGCGCTCCAAACGCGTCTGCCACATGAAATTGCCCGCGAACCGGGCGATGCGGCCGCCTCGCTCGACATACGCGTCGATGGCGTCGCGCATCTCCCAGGTCCAGTATTCGTCGTGTCCGACGCACACCACGCAGTCGTAGCCGTCGAGAATTTCCGGGCTGAACTGCAATTCGTGCTGACTCGCCAGATCGACGGCGAAGCCCGAGCGCTCGGCCCACTGGAAGAAGTGCCTGTCGTAGCTCGCCCAGCCCGAGGAGCCGTACTTGTTGGAATAGCCGTTGGCGAAGGCCCATTCCAGGTGGGGGTAGCGCGGCGCCGTAGCGGGAGGGGTGGAGATTTCGAGCGGAACCCGCGGCGCGCCCTCGGGCAGAACGACGAAGCCGCGGCACCAGGGACGCTCGATACTGACCGACGTCGCGTATTGATTGCGCTTCGATCCCGTGATTCCCTGGTAATGATTCGAGCCGCCCCAGGTGTTGTAGGCGGTCCATGATCCCGTCGCCGCCACCTGGAGAACGCGATGCGGCTTTTGGCCGGCGGGCGGATGGACGACGAAGAGGTGATGCGCGTGGATCGCCGCGCCGCTGCGGCCCTCCGCCGTCAATGTGACGCGATAGGCGCCGGAGGGCCAGTCCTCGCCGATCTTGAACTCCAGAGAAGAGTCCCAGCCGCAGCCGAGGACCGAGCATTGCTCCGGTGTATCCTGCCAGCGCGCCCCGGCGACTTCTCGTTCCAGTACCGGTACGGGAGTCGCGCCGTCGCGGAGTATCGCGAGCCGATACCGATCGACGCTCGAGCTCACGTGCAGACGGACGGTGCCGCCGGGAGGATAGGAGAAGGCGTCGGTATAGCACCAGATCTCGCCGCGCGTACCGTACATGCCGGGATATTCGTAGCGATGCCCGAACACGGCTTCGCGGCGTTGTGCGGGAGTCAGGCCGAAATCAGGAAAATCGATGAGCATCTCTCTTTGTGACTATACTGCTCGCCGATGACCGAGGCCAACGATTTCCCGTCACGATGAGCTCTCCCGTGGTGCGAGGCCGACAACGGCCGGCGAGAATCGAACAGAACACGATCTATCAGATCCCGCTCGATCAGCGGCACGGCAAGGCGCGCCATCTGTTCACTCTCTGGCTGGGCGCCAACATCAACGTACTGACCGTCGTGACCGGTGCGCTCGCCACGACGATATTCGGGCAGTCCTTCCTCTGGGGCAGCATCGCCATCGTCGTGGGGAACCTCGTGGGCACCATTTTCATGGCACTCCATGCCGCGCAAGGTCCGCGACTCGGCGTGCCGCAGATGGTGCAAAGCCGGGGTCAGTTCGGCGCGCTCGGCGCCGCCTTCGTCGTCGCGCTCGTCATCGTCATGTACCTGGGATATGCGGCGACCGCCCTCGTGACCGGCGGACAATCGCTGCACGCCATCCTGCCCGCGGCCGGCGAGCCTTCGTGCATCGTCGCCATCGGCCTCGTCAGTCTCGCGGCCGCGATCTTTGGACATGATCTGATCCACGTGTGTACGCGAATGATGACCTACGTCGCGGGCGGCGCCGTGCTGCTGTGTTACGTGTGGGTCTTGTTCGTGCATCCATTGCCGGAGGCATACTTCACGCAGGGAGGGTTCTCCTCGATCGGCTTCTGCAAGATGGTTTCCATCGGCGCGTTCTGGCAGCTCGGCTACGCGCCCTACGTCTCGGACTATTCCCGCTATCTGCCCCCGGATACCGGCCCGCGCCGGGCGTTCTGGGCGTGTTACTGGGGTTCGGTCATCGGGGCGGTTCTGCCCATGATCCTCGGCGCGCTGATCGGGCCTGCCGTGGTGGACGGCGACGTGGTGCAGGCGATCTCGCGGCTCACTGGACGAGCCAGCATCCCGATCGTGCTGCTGTTCGCTCCGGGCGTCGCCGTCGCGGGAGCGATTTGCATGTACGGCGGCGCCTTGGCGGTGATCACGCTTATTCAGACATTCGTGACGGATTGGCGGGCCCATTCATGGGCAAGAGTGCTGATCGCGACCGCCATCTTCGTCGCCGCGCTGCTGATCGGTCTGGTCGGCGCGAGCAATTTTCTGCCGCTATACGGACGCTTCAACGAAATCCTGCTCTACGTCATGGTGCCGTGGACCGCGGTGAATCTCGTGGACTATTACCTGATCCGTCACGGCCATTATGACGTGCCGTCGTTCTTTGCCGCGGACGGCGGGATATACGGCAGTTACAATGTCGCGGCGCTGGGATGCTACTTCCTGGGAATACTCGTGCAAGTTCCGTTCATTGCAAGCGATGTGTATACCGGCCCGATCGCCCGCGCCATCGGTGGCATCGACTTCTCCTGGATCGTGGGGCTCGTCGTGGTGAGTGCGGCGTATTATTTCGCGGTGCGCGGCCGGGACGTGGAAGTGCACGGGTAGAATGCGTGAGCCGCAGCACGCGGTAATGAGGGACGCCCTACCATGAGCACCGAGGCGCTCGAACAACTCGAGACCAAGATGGCATTTCTGGACCATGCAAACGCCGTGCTAAGCGAGGTAGTAGCGCGCCAGCAACGCGACATCGACGCGCTCCGCGATCGACTCGAGGCGCTGGTGGCGCTGGTGCAGGCGGGTCGCGATTCGGATGCCGCACCTCGAACGCCGGAGGACGAGCGGCCGCCGCACTACTGATCAGAGCAGCCGCAACTCCGTGCTTAAAAGGCTATGCCGTCATGCCAAATTTGTAGGGAGAGATTCATGGAGAGATGCAGAATGAGATCCTTTCCTCGAGCGGAAGCAATGGCAGGCAACTTGTGAATCGCACGACATTCTTGAACGCAAGGATCTTCGACGGTGTGCAGGGTGAGTATCTCGACGAGTCGGTGGTGGTCGTCGAGGGGGACCGTATCGTGGCGGTGGAGCGAACGCCGGGCGCTTCGATCAGCGGGGACGTGGTCGATGTCGGCGGCAAGGCCCTGATGCCCGGATTGATCGACGCACACTGCCATGTCCTCGGCGCGAGTCTCAAGGTGACCGATGTAGAGACGCAGCCGTTGACCTACGTTGCCGGCTATGCCTCCAAGATGCTGGGCCATGCCCTCGACTGTGGTTTCACCACGGTGCGAGATGTCGGGGGCGGTGATGCGGGTATCGCGAGAGCCGTTGAGGAGGGGCTGATTCGGGGGCCTCGCGTGTTCTTCGCGGGCCGCGCCCTGTCCATGACAGGCGGACACGGTGATTTCAGGGACCCGTTCAGTGGAGTAGGTGCATGTGGGTGCTCGGCGGACGGCCGCGTGGCGCTCGTCGTGGATGGCGAGGACGCGGTCCGAGCGGCGGCTCGGGAGGAGCTCCGACGCGGAGCTCATTGCATCAAGATCATGCTGTCGGGCGGCGTTCTATCGCCCGCAGATCCCATCTGGATGGATCAATTCACGGATCGGGAAGTCATCGCGGCAGTCGAGGAGGCCGCTCGGCGCAGAAAATATGTCGCCGCCCATTGCCATCCGCCGAGCTCTATCGCACGAGCGGCGAAGCTCGGCGTCCGCACCATAGAGCATGCGACCTTGATCGACGAGAGCAGTGCGGCAGCGGTCAAATCCGCGGGCGCATTTGTGGTGCCCACGACCGTGATCGTGAGAGCGTTGCTCGACGATGCCAAAGCAGGCCGACTGCCGTCCTGGATGAGCGCGAAGCTCGCCGAGGTGGGCGATCAATCACTCAGGGGTCTGGAACTCATGGGTCGCTCGGGACTCAAGATGGGTTTTGGAACGGATCTTCTCGGGCATCTGCACACTCATCAGACCCGCGAGTTTCGCATCCGGCGGGAAGTGCAATCGGCCGCCGCCATCTTGCATTCGGCGACTGCCGTGAATGCCGAGATCTTGATGGAGCCGAAACTTGGTAAGATCCAGCCAGGCTGCTGCGCCGACATTCTGATCGTTGACGGCGACCCGCTCCAGGACATCGGCGTGCTCGCTCAGGACGGCCGGAGCTTGGCGGCCATCATGAAGGGGGGCGAGTTCGTCAAGCTCGACCGGTGACGTCCTGGCTCATGCCTTGCTGTGCGAGCCCTTTCCGACACACACCGAGGAACGCTTCGATCGGAATTGACTGCGGCTCCCGATAGACGAGATAGAAGCCCAGCCCGGTTCGGAACGATTGGTCGGACAGCCGAACGACGCGTCGATCGATGATCAGTTGATCGACGATGTGCTCATATCCCAGCGCAATGCCGCGCGCCGCCACCAGCTCCAGGAGCAGCAGGGAAAACGTTGAGAACATCGGACCCGAGACCACCGGCAACCTGGCGCCTTGGCCGGACAACCAGTCCGCCCACTTCAGTCCTATGGTTTCCTCGCTCGCGAGCCGCAACAGAGGGAATCTCATCAATACATGCGGCGGAGCGTCGAGCAGTTCCGGATGGCGTGCGAGGAGCTCGGGAGCGCATATCGGGAACCCTTCCTCGTCAAACAGATGGGCGGCCGTGAAACCCGACCACTTTCCGTCGCCAAACCGGATCGACAAGTCGATATCGGGTGCATCGAAACCTTCGTAGGTGGCAGCGGTTATGACCCGAAGTTGCCGATCGTCGATGTGTTCGGCGAGCTCGCGAAAGCGGGGCATCAACCAAATCTGGGCCAGGTCATGGCTGCATGCGATGGTCAACACCGGTTTGCGTTCGCGCTGTTTGAGCGACGCGAGCACATCGCGCACATGCCCGAGTCCGGCAGCTATCGCGTCGGCCAAGCGTTGTCCCGCCGCGGTCAACTCGAGCCTGTTTCCATTGCGCGTGAAAAGGCTGAGACCAGTTTCGCGCTCTACGGTGGCGACGTGACGACTGACCGCAGAAGCGGCAATGCAGAGCTCGGCGCCCGCCGCCGTGAGATTCCGATGCCGGGCGGCGACTTCGAACACGACCAGGGCATTGATCGGGGGTAGCGATCGTCGCAAGGTAAGCATATCAAAATTATAACGAACTGATAGAAAATCTCTAGGTTAGATAGAGATATTTTAGAATATAAATACAGAAAAGGCATCGAATAAACCGTAGATCAACGTGCCGGGAATTGGAGAAGTCATGTCCGGATCGCTGTCGTTATCCGCGTTGGTGGACTTGGAGCGCTACCCCCTCGAGGATGACGCAAAATTCGCACCCCTCGCCGAGCGCTGCAAAGCTCAGCTCAAAGAGTCGAGCTTCGCAAGTCTCCCCGGCTTTCTGCGCCCTGGAGTGGCCGAGGCGATGACCGGCGAAGTGTTGGCCGCGATACCCCGGGCCTACCGGCGCGAACAATCCTTCAGCGCCTACGATGAATCAACACTGGAACAGTACCCGCCGGGTCACGTCCGGCATCGCAAACACGAGAGCCGCCAATTCATCGTCGCAACCGATGTACTGAGTAAAGCGGGGCAACTGCGGACGCTCTATCGCAGCGAAATCCTCACGCGGCGCATCGCGCAAATGCTCGATGAGCCGGCGCTGTTCCAATTGGCCGATCCCGTGACGGCGTGCACCTCAACCGTCATGTACGAAGGCGACACGCACGGCTGGCATTTTGATCTCAACGACTTCGTGGTCTCGATCTTGCTGCAAGCACCGGAGGCGGGCGGAACTTTCGATTTTGCGCCCAACATCCGCAAAGACGGCGAGGAGAATTATCCGGTCGTGGCCGCTGCCCTGGATGGTCGTTCCCAAGCGGTACGCTCCATCAAAGTCGAGGCGGGAACATTGCTGCTTTTCTGTGGCCGCAGGGCCTTGCACCGCGTGCCGCCGGTACGCGGCGAGGTGCCGCGCGTCATTGCCCTCTTCAGCTACGACAGAAAGCCGGGTGTGCGCTATGGGAGCGACGTGTATGCCCGCGTCGTCGGGCGAAACGCCGCATTCGAGCAGTGACTATCTTCGAGGGAACGTCATGAAACTGATCGGTACGGCGCTCGTATTAGGTATCTTCCTGGCCGTTCAGCCGGTGGCCTCGGCCTCGGCGTCGGCGCCGGCGAGTTCGGGCGATTCCCTCGACGAAATTGTGGTCACGGCTCAGCGACGAGCCGAGCGCCTTCAGGATGTGCCGGAAGCGATTTCGGCAATGAGCGGCGATATGCTCAACCAGATGCGCCTACAAGGTAACGCGGATCTGGCCGCGTACGTTCCCAGTCTCTCTTTCGACGTGTTGGGTCCAGGAGAGACTACCTTGGCAATTCGCGGACTCGGGACTTCGTATGGGCTCGAGCCGACGGTGTCGCTCTATATCAACGAAACGCCACTCGATATTCGTACAGACGGCTTTGCGGGCGCCCCGGACATTGACTTCTTCGATGTCGATCGCGTCGAGGTGCTCCGCGGGCCCCAAGGAACGCTCTACGGGTCGAGCTCCATGGGTGGCGCCGTCAGGATCCTGACCGCTCAGCCCGATACGAGCGCTGTCGCCGTGAATGCCGAAGTCGGCGGCTCGAGCATGCAGGGCGGCGGCGCAGGATATCTCGCGAAATCGGCCGTGAATTTGCCGTTAACAGCCGATGCCGCCGTCCGGGTTGTCGGCGCCTTCGAGCATGTGCCGGGCTACATCAATCAGGCAGCACTCGGCGACTTCACCGTTGCGCAGCCGGACTTGCCGGTGACGGCGAGGCGGATCAACGATGTGGATCTCAAGAGCGGTCGGATCATCGGTCTGTGGAAGCCGACCGATGCGTTGACTATCAAGCCGACCTTCATGATCTCGGAAGTCGATGCCGGCAACAACTCGAATTATTTCAGCAATTTGCCGGATTTCACCACAGCGGACTATTATCCGAGCCCGCAAGACAGCCGACTGGAAGTCGGTAATCTGCAAGTGGACTATGCTTTCGATTTTGCAACGCTGATGTCATCGACTTCGGTATTGTCCCGAGATGTGCAGACGCAGAGCGATTTCACGCTTCTGTTGGCAAATCTTGCGCCGGCCTTCGGCATTGCCTATCCGCCCAACTATCCCGAGACGGACTTCGATACGTCGCACAACACAGGCTTCGTTCAGGAACTTCGGCTAACGTCTCCGACGGACCAAGTCCTGCGCTGGGTGGGAGGCGCGTACTTCAGCCACTATCGCCAGCATTCGACGGAGACTTCGGACAGCGCTGCGTTTGCGGACGCCATAGGGCAAACGACAGGTCCCAATTTATACATCTTCGACCAGTCGGTAATCGATCAACAGACGGCGGCCTTCGTGGATCTGACTTACAAGATCATGCCGCGTCTCGAGATTACCGCCGGTGAAAGGTATTACGAGTTGCGCGACAGCCTCGAGAACACGCAGAGTGGGGTGCTCGGCGCGCCCAGTCAGCCATTGGTACATGCAAAGGCCAGCGGCAACAGCCCCCGGCTGGTGCTGACGTACCATCCGTTTCAGGACACCACCCTATATACGACGGCGGCGCGGGGCTACCGGCCGGGCGGCCCTAACGTCGGACTCCCCACCGGAATCGGTTGTACGCTGAACAACGCTTATTCGCCGCTCTATCAGCCGGACACCGTGTGGAACTACGAGCTCGGCGCGAAATTGGAATTTCTGGACCGCAAGCTATCGATTGATGTAGCCGGTTACCGGATAGACTGGAAGAATGTGCAGCAATCGGTCGACGATCCCGGCTGCGGCTATCTTTTTGTTGCCAACGTCGGCAGCGCGCGGAGCAAAGGGCTTGAGGCCGAGATCAATTTCAAGCCGGTCGAATCGCTTTTGCTGAACGCAAGCGGCTCTTATGATCACGCCGAATTCACCTCGATCGATGCTCCATTTCAGGGGGCCGGTACGGCACGGCCCGGAGAAGCGGTCCCCGACGTGCCGAGGCAAAAGTTTAATCTCGGCGGCGAATACACTGCCGTGGTCGCCGCCTATACCGGGTACCTGCGCCTCGATTGGAGCCACCTGGGGAGCGTCCCGGCGGGTTTCACCTATGACGCCGTGCGGCCCGCGTACAGCGCGCTCGAAGCCGCTTTGGGCGTGCGTACGGGGCACTACGACGTATCGCTGTACGGGCACAATCTGACCAACTCCAACGGCATCCTGGAGATCCTCGAAGGCGCCACGTACAGCTTCGGCAATACGTTCGCAACCCGCATATCGACCCCGCCGCGCACGATTGGCATCGACCTTAAAATGCATTTCTGATATGCGGCGCGCAAAGCACACGGGCCATTCAAAGAGATCGCGAGTGCGCGAGGGTTATGTCGAGGGAGGCGGCGCAAGCATCTATTTCAAAACCCTGGGCCGCGGTGTGCCGCTGCTGTTATTGCATGGGGGACCCGGGGCGGATCACTCGGACTTTCTTCCCGCGCTTCAACCGTTGGCGCGCCGCTGCCAACTGGTGTTGATCGACGAGCGCGGATCCGGCCGCTCGGAGCGCCTCGAGGACCCGAAGGGCTACACCCTGAATCACATGGTGAAGGACATCGAGCGGGTGCGACAGCACTTGAAGCTGCCGCGGCTCGTGGTACTGGGTCACTCCTTCGGCGGCATCCTTGCGCAGGCCTATGCGGTGCGTCATCCCAAACGGATCTTGGGATTGGTGCTCGCCGGCACGGGCTCGAGCGCGCGATGCATCGATAGGGATTTTCGCAACATCCGCAAGCGCCTATCGGCGCGCCTGCGCGCTCGGCTGGCGCGCCGGGAAAAAGCCGGGATATTTCAGGCCGACGGCGCTTACGAGCAGGATTATGCATCAGCCTCCGCGCAGGCCCTGGCGCCTTATATGTACGCGAAAGCGCCGTCGCCGCGCTACCAACAGCCTGCCGAGCTCGGCATGGAGGTGCTGCGCGAGATGTGGGTGCGTCGCTCCGATTTTCATATCGACGGGAATCTCAAGGGCTTTGATTTCACTCATTCACTTGCGCGCGTGCAGGCTCCGAGCCTCGTCGTGATCGGCGATCGCGATCTGGTGTCGACGGCAACGGCGGACACCAGCCGCGCTTCCTTGCCTCGCGCGACATTGGTCGTGATGGCCGAATGCGCGCATATGATGTACATCGATCAAACCGTCCGGTTCAATCGGCTGCTCGAGGAATTCTTGAGTTGTTGCACCACGCGCCGCGGGGATTCATGAAGGGCATGCGATCCGACTTGTTTTTCCGGCCTGAGGAGTATCAGGCGCGCTGGGCGAGGGTTCATCAGGCCATGGCCGCCCGCGGTCATGAGCATCTGCTCGTCTGGCAGCGCGGAGCAGGCACCTTCGACCGGGTAGGCGATGTCTGGTGGCTGACGAATTTCGTGATGAACGGCTCCGGCCAGGATCCTGCGAGCGAGGAGATCGCGGCGCCGTACACCTTCTGTGCCGTGCTGATTCGGCGAGGGCGGGAACCGGAGCTTCACGTGGGGCTGCCGGCGGAGGATCTGGATTTGTCGCGTGTGGTCTGCGGCGAGGTCATCACTCATACGGCCAATCTGATGACCGGTCTTGCCGCACATCTGGAGGCTCAGGGCATCGAAGGCCGGATCGCAGTGGTGGGCGATGATGTATTGCCGGGCATGTATGACCGGTTGCTGCGCCGGCATACGCCACAGATAGCATGGCACTCGGATGAGACCTTGCTGTTTGGCCCTCAATCCATCAAGAGCGCCCGAGAGCTGGAGGCGTATCGCACGGCGGGGGACATCGTCACCCACGCGCTGAGCGCAGCCTGCGAGTCCCTGCTGACCGGACATTCGAGCGCCGAAGCGGCCGCCCTCGCGGCAGGCATCTTGATGCGTGCCGGCGGCGGCTTTCACCGCATCGATATTCATCACGGTGCGGATACCGAGCATCGCGTGATCAGTATGAATCTATATGGCTATGACACCACTTCTCCCGCGGCCGGGGACGTGGTACGCGCCTGGATTATGGGACCCATTTTCCAGGGCTATTGGATGGACCCTGGTCGCTCGTTGATCTGCGGCAACCGCCCGACCAAAGCACAGCGCGCATTGCTGGAAGGCGCCGTTGAGATCGTGGACACAGTGGCAGCAGCCATGCGTCCGGGTATCACGCCGCGGCAGTTGGGTGTTCTCGGAGGAGCGATCGCCCGCAAGCACGGCTACTTCGACCATCCGCAGTTGAAGGTTCCACTGCTCGGGCATGGCCTCGGCACAAATTTCATTCCCTATGTCATTCCAATCGGCGAAGGCGAAGCGGATCCCGACGGAGCGCTCCATTACGATGTGCCGCTCGAAGCCGGCATGGTGATGGGGGCGGAGGTTTTTCTGACACATCCAGGCGTCGGCACCGCCGGTTTCGAGCAAAACCTCATCGTAACCACCGGCGCGCCCGAATTCCTCACCCGCACACCGATGCTCTTCGGGTGACCCGTCTGCCGCCGCGAGGGCCGCGCTTCGATTCGCTGCCGAGCCTCGCCTATGTAAACGCGCTGTTCATCATCGGCACGCTCGGCACGCTCATCACCCCGGCAATGCTCGAGGGTTGGGCGCACCTGAATTGGTCGGCGACTCGGCTCGGGGCCGTCGCCGCCGTCGAACTCGCCGGTCTCGCGCTCGGTTCGCTGTCCGGTTTGTATTGGCAGCGCCGTTGGCGCTGGCGCCCGGTGGCGTTGCCTTCCATTTTGGTGGCTATCGCCGGCAATCTCGCCTGCATGATGGTGAAGGACTTCTTCGGTGTCTGTGTACTCCGCGCCCTGGTAGGCATATCGGGAGGGCTGCTGACGGCGCTCTATTCAGCGGTATTGGCCAATTCGAGATCGCCGGGACGCATCATCGCCGTGACCACTTTCATTCAGATCGGCGTCGAGGCGGCCTTCATGTTTTCCAGCGCTTCCGTGCTCGAGCGGTTGGGCAGTGCGGGCCTGTTCCTCTTGATGGCAGCGCTTTTCGTTGCGCTCCTTCCCTTCTTGACTCTATTGCCGCCGAGGTGGCCCACGGCGCCGGCCGCGGACCCACGCGAGCCCAAAGGACCCCAAGGACCATGGCGCGCCTATCCGTTACTCCTGTCCTTCGTCCCCTTCATCGTGGTGCAGGCGGGGGTGTACACCTTTCTCGGGGAATTCGGCCGCGTCGCGGCAAACCTCTCCGTCGACGCGACGCTGCACGCCATCGGGATTTCCGTGGTGTTGAGTTCGCTGGGCTCCGTGGCCGCTTACTGGCTCAACGACCGAGTCGACTTCAGGCTGCCGATCGGAGGCGCCATTCTCTTGATGATCGGCATGCTGTTCGGGATGATCCTGGACTCCCGTTCGGAAGCGCTGTTCTTTTGCTACATCTCATTGCTGCAGATCGGTTGGATCTTCCTGAACTGCTATCTCTATTCTGCACTCATCGACGCCAATAACCTGCTGGTGCCGGCGGCAACCCCGTTCTCCGCCCTCGGCTCGGTCGTCGGCGCCGGCGCCATGGGTTACGTCCTCGACCACGGCGGCACGGCCGGGTCGCTGAGTTTGACGGTCGGGTCCATGCTTCTGACGGCACTTCTTACGATGCCCTTCCTGCGATCGCGGTCGGAGACTGTCCAAGGTTCTGGAGCTGCGCCGCGCTGAGTGCCGCGCATTATTTAGCGGTGCGCGGCGGGGACGTGTCGGAGATCGAGGCCATCGTCTCGAACACGCCGTCCTTGCGCACCAGCAAATGAAAGAACGCCGCGGCGATGTGCAAGAGGATCAGCGCGAAAAACGCGAACGCGAGGTAGAAATGCGCGTCCCAGAGGATCGTATGCAGCCGATCGCTCTGCGGCAAGATCGCCGGGAGATAGAGCCCTGGGTAGATCCGTACCGGATAAGCCGCGGCCGACAACATCCCCCAACCAATCAGCGGCATCGCGATCAACAGGGCATAGAGCAGGTAATGCGACAGGTGGGCGGCGAGCTTCAGGGGCTCGGGAAGGTCCGCAGGCAGCGGAGGTGCCCCACGGCGCAGGCGCACGGCCAAGCGTACCAGCACGAGAACCAGGATGGCGATCCCCAGGGGCTTGTGGATCGACACGAGCGTCAGGTACTTCGGCATGACGGTTGATACCATGCCGACACCGATGAACAGCATCGCGAGGACGCACACGGCCGTGACCCAGTGCAGGACTCTTTGGAACGGGGTGAAGCTCAGCCGGTTCATGGCGCGCCCCCGGTCACCGTTCGAGGATAGTCCGCCGCCTCGGCCGTGCGTCGGTCGTAGGACTTGGCATAGGCGGCGGAACGGGCTGCCGGAAACGGATCGTCCGATGTCTTGATGCCCGACGGCAGGACGGTCGGATCGAAGTTGATGTCGCGACATGGGCCGTCGCGCTCTGCCTCGATCTGCCGCGCGATGAGCGTCCCGACTTCAAGGGTGCGTCGATCCTGCGGCCACGGACGCGTCGGGTCCGCGGTCGGATCGCCGGGATTTGCCGCGGTCACGAAGAGCGTCCAGCGTACCGGGCCGCGTTGCACCCGCTCGGTGATCTCCTGCTCGAGGAAATCCGGGCCTCGCGCGGCGAGTTCTTCGGGCGACACGGGCACGGGTTGCGCTGCGGGCACGAACGACCAGCGCACCGCGTGCGAGGTTCCCTTGGAATCTTCGAAGATGAAGCTGTTGAGACTGTTGAAGCGCTCCTCCGCGTAGCTTCCCGTCCACGGCCCAGTCTTGGCCCACGCCGCGAATGCCGCGAACTCGGGATGCTCGGCAGCGAATGTCGGCATGGCGTTCGGAGCCTTGCTCTTCGATGCCAGCAGCAGCTGATAGAACGCCTGCGGCGTCGATACGGCAAACACCGGGGCGTCGATCATCGCCGTGCGCCACTCTTCGCCGTTGGGCGCCGAGATCTGAAGACCCATGCCCCTTACCCGCGCCGAGGGGTCCGCCGCGTTCGGATCGGTGGTCGCGAGATTCAAGCGTCCAAGTGCCGGATACTCACCCGGAGCGAATACCTGCGCCCGAGACAGTTCCGTGCCCGCGCCGTTCGAGTCGAATACGCCGGTGAAGCAGATCCCCTTCGCGTGATTGCGCCGATGGCCGAGGGGCGGGCCGCTCGGCGACGTAAAGGCATCCACCATCCTGTTCGCGGTGAGGCGTCCGGGGGAGAACCACCCTGCGGTGTACGCGAAGGCGGCGGCGGCCCCGCCGACGAGCAGGGCGATGAGGATCAGGGAACCTGTCGCGGTGGCTGCGGATTTCGACTGAGGCATGTCGGTCTCCGGATAGTTTCGTTTTTGCTTCGGCGTGTTCGCTGGGCGCCGGCGCTTATCAGCGCGGCGGTGAGCATCATAACTCCCGGGGATTTGCCCGTCGACTTGCGGAGAATAGTCGAAGGAGGGCGCCCTCCTGCCATAGGTCGGGCGCCCGCCGCATCGGCCGCCGATTTACTTGGTGAACGTGATCTCGCGCACGTTGTACTCTCCGGTGATGTCGCGCATCGCCGGATAGGCGTGCTGCGCAGTGTCTATGGTTTTCTTGTTGCGCTCCTCGCCCCATTCCTTCATGAACGCTTGATATCGGGCCTTGTTCGGCGCCAGCATCTCATTGTTCTTGAATTGAACCACCAGCAACAAGTTGAAACTGCCGCTCTCGGGAAGGTCACTTCGATAGATGTGATAGTCCTCGATCTGCCCAAGCTTTTTTGCTACTTCGCTCGAGGCTACCCAGGTACTCTTCAGCCCCTCGAGATACGCATCGTCCATGTTGGAGTGCACCTTGATCGTGGTCACCGACCAGACCGCGTCGCTGATCGAATAATCCTTCCAAGGCTCGAGATCGGCGAAGGCCGCGGTCGAACCAAGGCTCATGGTCAAACAGAGTAGAATAGCTTTGATACGCATGACATGCTCCCCTTCTTCTTGTCGATGAGATTTCTTGTTGATGAGACCCTTTCTTGACAGACGGCGTCGGCCCATGGAGTGGGCGACCGCTGCCGCTGGCCGCCGACTGTACACCAACTCCGCGACAGGGAACGATAAGACGAGCCCGACACACGAGCCCGACACACGAAGCCGGCAGAGACCGTGCGCGTTCCGCGCCACCAAAGGATGCTGCGATGCAAAGATTTGCGAGGGTGATGACCGCGTTGTTGCTCACCGCGGCCCTATGGGGTTGCGCGGGACATCCACCGGGTTCGGAGGTCCACAAGAGCGCCTCGACGGCAATCGCCCATCCCGAAGAGACTCCGCTCGGCCGGCAATTTGCCGGCGAGGCACACGAACACGGGGATGATTCGGGTTTTCGCATCGTCAGCGTCGGTGCCGACGGATTCCGCATCAGAATGCAGATGATCGATGCCGCTCAAAAGACGCTCGATCTTCAATATTATATTTTTCGCGGCGACGTGACCGGCCGATTGTTGACCGACGGCCTCGCGCGCGCGGCGAAGCGCGGTGTGCGGATACGCTTGCTGATCGATGACGCGGATACGGTCCCCGGTGACGAGCAGATCCTGCGGCTGCTGGACCTTCCCTCGGCCGAAGTGCGAATCTTCAATCCTTACGGGTACCGTGGGCACTCGAAAGTGATGCGTGACCTGGATTTCCTGTTCCATGCGTCCCGCCTCAACTATCGAATGCACAACAAGCTGTTCGTGGTCGACAACGCGTTGGCGGTCGTCGGCGGACGCAACATCGGCAACCAGTACTTTCAGATTGATCCCGAGTCGCAGTTCGCGGACGAGGATGTGTTTACCGTCGGGCCGATGGTCGCTCGGCTTTCGGGTACGTTCGATGAGTTTTGGAATAGCGACCTGGCCATCCCCGCCCAAGCTCTGGGGCATGTGAATCCAGGATTGCCGGCGCAATCCGGGCACCCGGGCGCAATCGACTACGCCGCGCTGCTCGAGACCCAGGAGCCGTTCGCGGGAATCGTCTCCGGGAGGCTTCCCCTCGCGTGGGCGCAGGCCCGGGTGGTTCACGACAGTCCGGACAAGAAAGAAGTGGTCGAGGGTGCGCAGCCCGGCCGGCTGATCGTTGGTGCCGTGATGGATTCGGCACGTGACGTGAAATCCGAGATCCTGATGATCAGCCCTTTCTTCGTCCCGGCTCCCGATGAATTGCAGCTGCTCAAGGATCTTCGCCAGCGCGAGGTGTCGGTGCGAATTCTCACCAATTCTCTCGAGTCCACGCCCGAAATCGCCGCGCAGTCGGGTTACGACCGTCTTCGCGTGCCGCTGCTGCAAGAGGGCGCGGAGCTATACGAAGTCCGCTCGCGACTGGGCAATGCGCGGGGAAGCGGTCAGACAGCGAGGGTGTCCCGTTTCGGCAACTACGCACTGCACGCAAAGGTATATGTTTTCGACCGCCGGCGGGTATTCATCGGCTCGATGAATTACGATCAGCGATCGAAGCACATCAACACGGAAATCGGGCTGATCATCGACAGCAAGGAACTCGCCCAGCAAACGGCCCATCGTTTCGAGGAAATGGTCAAACCCGAGAACTGCTACATCCTCGGCTTGCGGGCGTCCACCGCTTCGGGCGTCTCGCCGGGCCTCGTATGGCGAACCCAGGAATACGGCGCGGACATCGAGTATACCCGGGAGCCTGCCCGCAGCGGCTGGCAGAGAGTCGAGGTCAAACTCTTGACCGTATTGCCGCTCGAGAGAGAGCTCTGATTCAGGCCGATTTCAGCGCTCCCGAAGGGTTGGTTATGAGTTCATAACGTTTGAGACTAAGGGTGTCGCGACCACCGCGATATCATTATCCGGACAGACTCGGATCGGGTCCTCTATGCCGGAGATCGACGTGTGGAGCATGGCCTTAAGATCGACTTTCACTGACTGGCTGACCGGCGGAACCGAACCCGCCGATCAAAGCGCCCTCGAGAAAATCAACCAGGCGTTCGAGTCCTTGACGGCCGAGCGACGCGTCGAGCAAGCGGCGGAGTTTCTGCCCGGAGCGCATGTGCTTACCTCGAGTTTCGGGGCCCAGGCTGCTGTCATGCTCCATCTCGTCAACGAGGTGATCCCGAAGATCCCGGTGGTGCTGATCGACACCGGCTACCTGTTTCCCGAGACCTACCGGTTCGTCGACGATCTCACCGAGAAGCTCGACCTCAATTTGAAGGTGTTCCGATCCGATGCGTCGCCGGCGTGGCAGGAGTCTCGTTTCGGCAAGCTCTGGGATCAGGGCCTCGAAGGCATCGAACAGTACAATCGGATCAACAAGCAGGAACCCTTGGATCGAGCATTGCGGGATCTGGGTGCCGAGACCTGGTTTGCGGGACTGCGGCGGGTTCAGGCCGCGACCCGGGCTGGAATCGCGCCCATCGAATTCAAGCGGGGGCGTTACAAGGTGCATCCGCTGTTCGATTGGACCGATCGGGACGTGGGCCGGTACCTCGCGAAGCACAAGCTTCCCTATCATCCGTTGTGGGAGAAGGGCTATCTCTCGATCGGCGATTGGCACACGACGCGCTCGCTGGCCGAAGTGGACAGCATGGAGGAATTGCGCTTCTTTGGGCTAAAGCGAGAGTGCGGTCTGCACGAGGGATGAGGGCCGGCGCGGCGGCGCATTACCGGAGCGGGGCGGAACGCCGCTCACGAGACGAACAGGCGCTCGCTCACGATGGCCAGCATGATCGCGATCAGCGTCCTCGTGAGCTGCGGCGGGAGACGGATGGTCGCCCGCGTCGCGAGGATGACGCCGGGGATCGATCCCACGAGCAAACACGCGAGCACACGAAGGTTTACATGACCTAAGAAGGCGTGCCCCGCCGCCGCAATCGCCGTGATCGGCAGAGCGTGGGCGATATCCGTCGCCACCAGGCGATCGGATGGCAGACGCAGCGGATAGAGCGCCACCAGTACCGTCACGCCCAGCGCGCCGGCGCCTACCGAGGTCATGGTGACTCCCACGCCGAGTAATGCGCCGGCAACCACCGTGAGCGCGATCTTGTGCCGCTCGGCGCCGCTGAGCCATGTGGCCGCAAAACTCAAACCCAAACGCCTCAGCGGATCCTGCAAGAGCACCGCAACGGCGGCGAGCGCCAGGATCACCGCAAGGCACCGGGAGATCAGCTGATCCACGGCGCCGGGCGGCCGATGATCGAACCAGAACCAGAGAAGGACGGCGGCAGCGGCCGGGATACTGCCGACGGCGAGCCGCCCGACGATGCGCCAATCGACTCGCCGGCTGAAGCCAAAGGAGGCGGTGGCGACCAGTTTCGTGCCGGCGGAAAACATCAGATCGGTGCCGACGGCGACGGCGGGAGGCTGCCCGAAGACGAGCACCAGGATGGGCGTCATCAGCGAGCCTCCGCCAACGCCGGTGAGGCCCACGAGTGCGCCGACGATCAGGCCGCAGAGGACATAGAGCAGGGGATTGGACATCGGAGGGTAAGTGTAACCGGGTGTCGGTGCCGGTCACGATGCCGATCGCGCATAAGCAAAGGCCCGTTGGTCATCGTCGAGGATGCGGCTGCAAGCGCGGCACAGCCTCGGTGACATCGTCGATCGATTTGAAATGTTCCGGATGTCTCAGCAACGCGGCGGCCATGCCCAATGCGGCGCGCTCGCAGTCCGCACGCACGTCGGGATTCGCGATGCCGTCGAGATCGAGGACATGCGCGAACCCCAGGATGCGCCGGATCATCTTGCAGGCACCGAATCCCAGCATATCTTGGAAAAGCGTGTCCACGAAAACCGCGCGCGCAGATTCGAGCGCGGCAGCATCCGTTGGCGCGCAGAACATGGCATTCGGAAATGCATCGCCGGCCGCGTGCTCGGCCCAGAGCGCGAGGAAGCGAATCCGGAACGCGGTCCAGAAGATCTTCACCTGGTCGAGTATCCACCCGCGCTGCGCGGACCGGTCGCCGGCGGTCTCGTAGCCGAACTGAGAGTACCAGCTGAGCAGAAGATTTCCGAAAAACGCGCCGAGGTCGAAGCCGATCGGCCCGTAAAACGCGAACTCCGGATCGATCACGCGGGTATCGACGTCGGTGACCATCACCGAGCCGGAGTGCAGATCGCCGTGAACGAGCGCCTGGGCCTCGGTGAGAAACTTCTGACCGAAGCGCGCGGCCCGCACCTTGAGAGCGGCATCCCGCCGCAGCTCCGCGGCCGCCTCGTCCAGCTGCGGGGACGTATGGCGGTTTCGGTCGGCCGTGAAATAAGGCTCGGCAAAGATCAAGTCCACGCTAATTCGAATCAGCGGTTTGTTGCCCGCGAACAGCGCGACGCCGTCCAACTTGCGTTCGAAGGGACAGGCCAGATCGGAAGTAAAAAAGGACGCGCTTGCAATGTATTCGCCGATGTCGCGGGCGGCATTCGGGTAACGGCGCCCGGCAATGAGTCCCTGCCTGAGGATGATGTGGGGGGACAGCCGCTCCATGATCGTGAAGTGGAGGTTTGGGTCGTAGTAATAGATGGCGGGAATGAGCTTGCCGACGTGGGGAGCGACGCTGCGAAAATAAGCATTTTCGAAATGAGCGCGTTCCGGCGACATGGGCCATCCCGGACCCGCGACGCGAACATAGGGCAGCGCCTGCTTGAGACAGACGGACCCCGCCGGTCCATCCACCAGGAACACCAGGTTCAAGTTGCCGTCGCCTACCTCCCGGACCCGCCAGTTCTCGGGACGCCCGCCCAGCAGCGTGCGCACGCCGTCGAGCCCCGCGATGAGCGGCGGAATGCGCTCGGCATCCAGGATTTGGTAGCCCGTGTTCATGTCGCCGCCGTCAGTACGGGGGTCCGCCACGGCTAACCTTCGGGGACCCGAGTCCCGGGCGCAACGGGTCCACCAAATTCCAGGTCCGGGTCAACAGCCTCCTGTTTTCCGTAGGAGCGGAATTTGTCCATGACGCGCTCCATCTCGGCGTCGTCGAGAACGCGGATCTCCCCGAGGGCGAGCGCGGCGCAGTACTTGGCGGCGAGATCTTCGACTTCGCCCGCCAGCGACAAGGCACCCTCGAGATCCCGCCCGAGGGCAATGACGCCGTGATTGGCCAGTAAACAGGCAGCACGGTCTTTCAGTGCCGCGACGGCGGCGGCGGACAATTCCTCGGACCCAAACGTGTGATAGGGCGCACATCGAATATCGCGGCCGCCGGCCATGGCGACCATGTAGTGAAATGCGGGAATCCCACGACCCGTGCAGGCGAGTGCGGTAGCCTTCGGCGAATGGGTATGGACAATGGCGCCGATTTCACTCCGGGCATTCAAGATGTCGCGATGGAAGCGCCATTCGCTCGACGGCCGCCGCCGGCCGAACCAGCGCCCCTGCGAGTCCATCAGCGGAATATCGTCGGGCGCGAGCGATTCATAGGACATGCCGGTGGGACTCACGAAGAAAGTGCGCTCGTCGCGGCGCACACTGATGTTGCCGGATTTCGCGTAGGTCAAGCCGCGGCGCGTCAGTTCCCGGCAGCCGAGCACGATGGAATTGCGAAGTTTCTCATCCGCCGTCGCGCCGCGCGGAGCGCTCATGGCCTTGCTCCTTGGTCGGGGTACAGCCCCAGGAGGCCGGATCGGCTCGCCGGACAGACGCCCCGCTCGGTGATCAGGCCCGTGACCAGCCTCGCCGGCGTCACGTCGAACGCCACATTGAGCGCCGGGCTCGATTCGGGCACTACCCGCACGGTGTCGAGAGTGCCGGAGGCGGTCATGCCCGTGACCTGGGTGAGCTCCGCCGGCGATCGCTCCTCGATCGGGATATCGCGGCCGTCGGCGAGGGACCAATCGATGGTGCTCATCGGTAATGCGACATAGAAGGGCACCTCGTTGTCGCGCGCGGCCAGTGCCTTGAGATACGTGCCGATCTTGTTGCACACGTCCCCGGTCGAGGTAGTCCGGTCGCTGCCGACCAGCACCAGGTCAACCTGGCGCCGTTGCATGAGATGACCGCCCAGATTGTCCGCGATGACCGTGTGCGGCACGCCGTGCGCACCCAGTTCGAAGGCGGTCAACGACGCGCCCTGGTTGCGAGGCCGCGTCTCATCCACCCAGACGTGGATCGGAATGCCGGCGTCGAAAGCCATGTAGATGGGGGCGAGCGCCGTCCCGAAGTCCACGCACGCGAGCCAGCCGGCGTTGCAATGGGTGAGAATGTTCAGGGGGCGGGGAGATCGCACGGCGGTCTGGCGAAGGAGCGCGAGTCCGTGAGATCCAATCGCCCGGCACTGTTCCACGTCGTCCTCGCAGATGCGGGCAGCCTCTCGGAATGCCGCATCCGCGCGTTCCGGCGGCGCGGTTCCGGCCAGCGCCCGGCGCATCCTCGTCAATGCCCAGGCCAAGTTGTGAGCCGTGGGCCGCGTCGAGGCGAGCGTCCGCGAGGCATGATCGATATGAGCGTCGGACGGGTTCGACCGAACGGCGAGCGCCAGACCGTAGGCGGCGGTCGCCCCGATCAGCGGCGCGCCGCGCACGACCATGGACTTTATCGCCTGCGCGGCGTCGTCGAGACCGGCCAGATCCACCGTCGCAAATTCGAAGGGCAGGCGCGATTGATCGATGACGCGGACCGACCCCGAGGCCGTAGGCCAGATCGTGCGATAGTGCGTGCCCGAGATCTTCATGCAGCCTTACTCAAGACTCGGTAGTGATCGTGTTCAATTTAGCGCCCCCCGGGCCGTTGCGCCGATGCGTCAGCCATTGTATATCCGATGCAGGGCAAATCTGACGCCGGCGCGCCGGCAGAGGCAATGACGATGACCAAAGGATCGACCTTGCTGGTGGCGGCGCTGCAGAACGAGGGCGTCGAGAGAATCTACGGTATTCCCGGCGAGGAGAATCTCGATGTCGTCGAGGCGATCCGCAATTCCTCCATCGAGCTGGTGCTGACGCGCCATGAACAGGCCGCGGCCTTCATGGCCGCCACCTACGGCCGGCTCACCGGCAAGCCCGGCGTGTGCATCTCGACCTTGGGGCCCGGCGCGTTGAACCTTGCGACGGGTGCGGCGTACGCTCTTCTCGGTGCCATGCCCATGATCATGCTGACCGGCCAGAAGGGAATCCTCTCCTCGAGGCAGGCGCGCTTTCAAGTCGTGGATGTCGTCGCGACCATGAAGCCGCTGACCAAGCTGTCGCGTCAGATCGTCTCGGCCCGGATGATACCGACGCTCGTACGGGAGGCCTTTCGGGTCGCGGAGGAGGAGCGTCCGGGCCCCGTGCACCTGGAGCTTCCCGAGGACATCGCCGCCGAACGCTGCGAAGACGTTGCGCTGGTGGCGCCTCACGCCGTCGAGCTGCCCTTGGCGGGCGCGCAGGCACTCGATCGTGCCGCCCGATTGATCACCCGCGCCGAGCGGCCGCTCGCCATGCTGGGCGCGGCCGCGTCGCGGCCGCGCTCCACCTCCGACATCGCGCAGTTCGTGCTGCGCACGCGCATTCCCTATTTCACCACGCAGATGGGCAAGGGCACCGTGCCGGGCGGTACGGAACTGTACATGGGCACCGCCGCGCTCTCTGAGCGCGACTACGTCCACGAGGCCATCGATCGCGCCGATCTCATCATCACCATCGGCCACGACACGGTCGAGAAACCACCCTTCATCATGGGGCCGGGAGGGCCTCAGGTGGTGCACGTCGGCTATCAGCCCGCGAGCGTCGAGCAGGTCTATTTTCCGCAGTCCGAGGTGGTCGGGGACATCGGCCCGTCGCTTCGCCTTCTCGCGGACCGCATCGAGGGAAAGATACCGAACGCGAGCGCACTGCTGCCGCTGCGAGAGGGTATTCTCGCGAGAATCGCGGACCGCGCCACGGAGGAGCGGTTCACGCCGCAACGCCTGGTACACGACATCAGGCGCGTCATGCCTGCCGACGGCATCGTTGCGCTCGACAACGGCATGTACAAGATCTGGTTCGCCCGCAATTATCGAACCCGCGTCGCCAACACCCTGCTGCTCGACAACGCACTCGCCACCATGGGGGCCGGATTGCCGTCCGCCATGATGGCCGCGATGCTCTATCCGAAGCGGCGCGTGATGGCGGTTTGCGGCGACGGCGGCTTCATGATGAACAGCCAGGAGATGGAGACCGCCGTGCGGCTGAAGTTGAACCTGGTGGTGCTGGTGATCGAGGACGGCGCCTACGGCATGATCCGCTGGAAACAATCGGTGGATCGATTCGCGGATTTCGGCATGACTTTCGGCAATCCCGATTTCGTGAAATACGCCGAGGCGTATGGTGCCCGGGGAACGCGGCTGGAGGCGATCGGCGAGTTCCTGCCGACGCTCGAGAAAGCGTTCACCGAGGGCGGCGTGCATCTCGTTGCCGTGCCGATCGATTATTCCGAGAATCAGCGGGTGCTCGTCGAGGAGCTCAGCAAAGCCGTGAGCGCCCCGTAATCGGTCTTGCGGGTGCCGGAAGAGGGGATCTCCGCAATCTCCGGGCTCGACGCGACCACAGAAATATCGCCGCTGTCCGGAACTCGCTTGCCAACCCTTCATCCAAGGATTGGAAGGCTCGTCCGCCGCGGGATGAAGTCCGGGAGTCCGTCCATGAGCTATACCATCGAAGTCAACGGGAGCAAGCACACCGTGGAGGCCGAGGGTGACACGCCGCTCCTGTGGGTGCTGCGCGACGTCCTCGACATGACCGGCACCAAGTATGGTTGCGGAGTGGGCCAATGCGGAGCCTGCACCGTGCACGCGAACGGGGCCGCTGTGCGCTCCTGCATGCTGCCGTTGGAGCGCGCCGGCAATTTGAGCATCACGACCATCGAGGGCGTAGGCGCCACCGAGATCGGGCGCAAGGTGCAGGAGAAGTGGTTGGCGCTGGACGTGCCGCAATGCGGGTACTGTCAGGGCGGCCAAATCATGTCGGCCACCGCGTTGCTCACCCACACGGTCCGGCCCGGGGACGCGGACATCGACGCCGCCATGGCCGGCAACCTGTGCCGCTGCGGCTGCTACCCGCGGATTCGCGCCGCGATCAAGCACATCGGCGACTCACGCACGGCTTGAGGGCCCCGACCATGGCTACCGGTATCGCTGATCTTTGGAACGATCGTCCCGCCATGTCGCGAAGGAGCTTCCTGATCGCCGGCAGCGCGGCGGGGGGCGGGCTGCTTCTCGCCGCAACCCTGCCGCTTTACCGCAATACGGCGTGGGCCGGGGACAGCGACGAATACCCCGTTACGATTTACGCACGTGTCCATCCGTCGGGCGCGGTGACCATCCTTGCGCCTAATCCGGAAGTCGGGCAGGGCACGAAAACGGCGTTGCCCATGATCTTCGCGGAGGAGTTCGATGTCGCGTGGAAGGACGTGACCATCGAAATGGCGGACTACGAGGGCGGAAAGATGGGGAGCCAATCCTCCGGCGGGAGCTACTCCACTCCCTCCAATTGGCTGCCGCTGCGCAAAGCGGGCGCAGCGGGCCGACAAATGATGATCGCGGCCGCGGCCGAACGCTGGGGTGTCGCCGCTTCCGAGTGCTCGACGGCGGACGGCGTGGTGAGCCATCCCGCCAGCCACCGTTCGCTGAGCTACGGCGAGCTCGCGGAGAGCGCCGCCAAACTGCCGGTCCCCGATCCGAACACGGTCGCGTTGAAAGACGAGTCCACGTTCAAGATCATCGGCCGCTCGGTGGTGGACCCCGACAAGCCCAGGATCGTCACCGGCCGTCAGTTGTTCGGCATCGACGTGAAGGTCCCCGGCATGCGCTACGCCGTGTTTCAGAAGGGGCCGGTGTTCGACGCCGAGGTGAGGACTGTCAACGCGGATGAGATCAAGACGATGCCCGGAGTCAGCCATGTCCTGGTGTTGAAGGGCGCAGAGCGGCAGCTCGAAACGCCGCCCGGTCAACCGGGTCCCGGGATCGACGATGGATTGCGCGGCGGCGTCGCCATCGTCGCGGATACCTGGTGGCGCGCGCAAAAGGCGCGCCGCAAGCTTCAAGTCGAGTGGGACGAGGGTGCGCATGCGAACGACTCCACGCCTGGCTTCGATGCCAAAGCCACCCTGCTGTTCGCTCAGCCGGCCGAGGGCGTCGTGCGCGTCGATGGCGATCCCGACGGGACGCTCGCGGGCGCTGCGAAGATCGTAACCGCCACCTATTCGTACCCCTTCATCTCGCACGTTCCCATGGAACCGCAGAACTGCGTGGCCTCCTACCGGGACGGCAAGGTCGAGATCTGGGCGCCGACACAAAATCCCGGGGCCGGGCGCAAGGCGGTCGCGAAGGCACTCGGCATAGATCCGGAAAACATCACCATTCATATGATCCGCTGCGGGGGCGGCTTCGGCCGCCGCCTGGCCAACGATTACATGATCGAAGCCTCCGTCATTTCCAAGGAGATCGGCACCCCGGTGAAGGTGCTCTGGGCGCGCGAGGACGAGATTCAGCACGACTTCTATCGCCCCGGGGGATATCACAAGCTATCGGCCGGTTTGAACGCCGAGCACAAGCTCGTGGCCTGGAACAATCACTTTGCGGGATTTGCCCGGAACGACTACTTCGCGCGGCTCGCGGTGCCGGGCGCGGATGCCTTTCCCGCCGGGTTCCTACCGAATTATGCGCTGCGAACCTCGCGGATCTCGTTCAACGTTCCCGTCGGACCGCTGCGCGCGCCGGGCGACAACGCTCATGCGTGGGTTTTTCAATCCTTCCTGGACGAAATCGCTCACGCCGCAGGCCGGGATCCCATCGAATTCCAGATCGAGCTCCTGGCGAATCCGTTGCCCGGCGAAGGGGAGGGAAAGGGCGGCAGCGCCTTCGCCCCGGGACTCATTGCGACGCGCATGATTGCGGTGCTCGAGCATGTGCGCGAGATGTCGGACTGGAAATCGCGTCACGGCCTTCCGAAGGGTACCGGAATGGGTTTCGCGTGCTACTGGAGTCACTTGGGCTACTGCGCTCAGGTGCACCAGGTCGTCGTGCACGGCGATGGCAGCGCGACGCCGCTTGCGATCTGGGCCGCCGTCGATGTCGGCAAGCACATCGTCAATCCCACCAATGCCGAGAACCAGGTCGTGGGCTCCATCATGGATGGGATATCCGCCGCTCTCGGCCAGGCGATCACGTTCGAGAAGGGCAGGGTCGTGCAAAGCAATTACCACGACTATACCTTGCTTCGTAACGCGAAGATTCCGTCAATACGGGTCGAGTTCCTGAAGACGACCTATCCGCTGACCGGGCTCGGCGAACCCGCCTATCCCTCGACGCTGCCTGCTTTCTGCAACGCGATTTACGCAGCTTCCGGCCGGAGAGTGCGCAAGCTCCCGATCAGCGCGGCGAAGCTCGAGGCGTAGTACCTCGCTCCTGCACCACGCGTGCGTCTCCAGCGACCACTCGGGCGGCGCGTTGTCTCCCGGACGGGAAGCGAGCACCAACGTCCGGTCAGCGCGCCACGTTGAGCACCTGGATGGTGGTGTACTCCTTGAGTCCGTCGACGTTGAATTCCACACCGATGCCGGAGCTCTTCACGCCGCCGAACGGCGCCAGTGGATGCAATGCTCCGTGTTGGTTTACCCAGGCCGTGCCGCACTCCAACCGCGCCGCATACTCGGCGGCGGCTTCGGTGTCGTTTCCCCAGATCGATCCGCCCAACCCGACGGCGAGCGAATTGGCGCGCTGGATGGCTTCATCGACGGTCTTGTATTTCAGAATGGGGATGGCCGGGCCGAACTGTTCCTCGCACACCACGCGCATCTGGTCGGTGGCGTCCGCGATCACGGTCAGTGGATAGAAATAGCCGGGCGTCTGGGGCTTGACTCCGCCGGTCACGATACGGGCACCCAAGCCGCGAGCTTCGTCCACCATGGAGGCAACCTTGTCGCGTTGCGCTTCGTTGGTGAGCGGTCCGATCAGATGGGCGGCGTCGAGGCCGTTGCCGACGGGAATTTTCGACACATAATCCGCGAAGGCATCGACGAACTCCTCGTACTGATGCTCGTGCACGTAGAGTCTCTTCAAGGCGGCGCAGGTCTGGCCGGCGTTGATGAAGCATCCCCAGAAGATCTTCTCGATCAGCGGAGCGACATGTGTTCCGGGAAGAACGATCCCTGCGTCGTTGCCCCCCAATTCCAGTGTTACCCGCCTCAGTGTGCGTGCGGCGGCCCCCATGATCTTTTTTCCGGTGTCGATGGAGCCGGTGAACACCATCTTGTCGATGCCGGGATGCTGCGACATATGATTGCCGATCTCTGCGCCGCCCGTCACGACGTTGACCACGCCGGGTGGCAGTACGTCGTTCATCAGGGAGACCAGCCGCAAGGTCGACAAGGGCGTGAAGGGCGAGGGCTTGATCACCACGGTACAGCCGACCCGCAACGCCGGCACGATGTGCCAGACGGCGATCATCAGCGGCCAGTTCCACGGGGTGATCGATCCGACCACGCCCACGGGTTTGCGCCGGACGGTAATTTTGCCGGAGCCATCGTCCTGGATGGTCTGTTCCGGCAGCGCGAGGTCGGCGGTGACCCGGGTCCACGCGACCGCTCCGCCGACCTCGAGGTTGGCGCCGGGTCCGCTCTGGGTCTTGCCCTGCTCTCGAGTGACGAGTTCCGAAAGTTCCTGATGGTGCTTCTCGATCAAATCGGCGACCAGTTTGAGTTTCTTGGTGCGCTCCGCATCGGTGGTCGCGGACCACGCCGGGAATGCGCGGCGGGCGGCTGCGACCGCGGCATCTACATCGTCCGGCGTCGCTGCGGGGCAGCTTGCGACGACGCTGCCATCGGCGGGGTTCAATACCTCGAAGCGGCTGTCGGTCGATACCGGGCGTCCGTCGATCGTGAGCATGTAATTCAACATGGCTGCTTCCCGTGTGATGTGCAAACGGCCGGGGCCGCTTCAGCACGATAATGAGCCGCGAATGGGGGCGCGAGCCCTTATTGAGAAAGCGGGGTACGCTATCGGAAAAAACATCGGGTCCGTGCTGGGAGTCTGGTGGGAGCCCCGCTACACCCTCATTGTGCCTTCTCTCTGAGCGTCGTCGAGGGCGAAACGCCGATTTGCTCACGATAATACTGAGCGTAACGGCCGAAATTGACGATGCCGAGATTCATCATCAGGGTCGTTACCCCCTCCGTGGCATCGGCCTCGAGTAATGAGCGATGCAGGGCGTCGATCCGGACCCTGCGGATGTACTCCGCCGGCGACAGGTTGAAGGCCTTGCGAAAGCCGTTTTGCAGAGTCCTGGGCGTGACACCCACCTTGGCGGCGACATCCGCCACCGAGATGTTTTCGGACAGGTGTTCATGCACATAATCACGGGCGCGGCGGACATGCCATGCGGCCGCTCGATTCCCGGGCTCATCGATCGCGTCGGTGAAGTTGTGGGGAGCTGCGCCCACCAGGATTTCCATCAATGTGCGGGCATATTGCCGGCGGACCCCTTCGCTCACGAGGGCCGCCGGCGCGGTGGCCGAGAGGTGACAGATGTGGGCAACGAGCCCGCACCAGGCCCGCGCGAAATCACTTTCCACGGGATATTCGAGATCGAATCGCAGCGCCTTGCGCGGCGTGCGTCTCAGTTTGGCCGCGAGGGTGTCCAGGAGCGCACCGCGGGAGACGCGGACCGTCAGGTGCTGACATTCGGCGGTCATGCGGATCTTGGTAGGCTCGCCCGGATCGGTGATCACGATCGAGCGCGGCGAGGTGATGGCGGTACGGTCGCCGCATTGCAGCCGGCCCTCGCCGGCAAGCGTCCATTTCACCAGATATGAATCCGCGATGGAGCCCGCGTCGATGTCGACGTCAAAGCCGTACTTGAGGCTGGTGAGACCGCAGGCGCCGAGATCCAAGGAGGAGAGAAATGCGAGGCTCTTGCGCGGAGGCTCGTTGACGCGCAGACGGTGGGGGCAAATGGCGGTGCCGACCAGGTAGGCGGCCTCATCCAGGTTATCGGCAACCATGAGTCGGTGCGGGTCAGGCACCGGGAACCGTTCGGCTCGGCGATCGATCGGATGCAAATTCATAGGGACCCCCGTCCCACCGCGGGCAATCAAGGTAAACTGACTGTACACGCGGGGCAAGAATCTTCGCGTTTCGGATAGCTGCATCGCTTCGTGCTGGGCGACACTCGAGCAAGCGACGCGAGACACGTTTGCGTTGCAGCAAGTGCAGAACTCGACTTACTATAATGAGAACGACCATGGGGATGACCAAAGCTGTTGTTGCGAGCCTGAGCGCAGCCGCGTTCATGGTGCCGCTGTGTACGCTCGCCGACACGGCGCCGGCGCCGTCGGGGGAGCTGGAAGAAATCACGGTTACGGCGCAGAAGCGCTCGGAAAGCGAGCAGAACGTACCGATGTCCATTACGACCTTCGGCGCGGCCGCTCTGGCACAGAAGGACATCAACTCGTTTTTCGACTACGCCACCAAGGTCCCCAATCTGGCCTTTGCGCCGACCGGAGACGGTGTAGGGACCGCGCGGACGGTCTCGATCCGCGGTGTATCCGGCAACAACGTGACGAGCTTCTATATCGACGACACGCCCCTGCCGGATTCCATCGACCCGCGGGTGCTGGACCTCGATCACATTGAGATCTTGCGCGGGCCGCAGGGCACATTGTACGGCGCGCGTTCGATGGGCGGCCTGGTACGCACCGTCACCAAGGAGCCGGACCTCGAGGAATTCAGCGCGACGGTGCATGGTGGGGCGTCGGATACCGCCCGAACCGATGAGCCGAATTACGTCGGCGACGCAGTCGTCAACATTCCCTTGATTCGCGACGAGGCCGCCTTGCGAATCAGTGCCTTCGACGACTATGAGGCCGGGTATTTCAAACGCAGCTACTGCACGAATCCGGCGGCGGCGATGAATTTGAGCTGCACGCCGCTCAGTTCCACCGGCATCACGACGGTCGACAATGTCGGCGCGATCGACACCTCGGGAGTCACGGCGGCGCTTAGCATCAAGCCCACGGATTCTCTGACCATCACGCCGAAGTTCATTCTGCAGCGCGCCGGCTATAACGGCTTCCCGATGGCGGATTATCCCACGGATACTGCGAACGGCATCGGCTATCCCGTGCCGACGCCGCTCGCCGGAGTGCCCACGCCGTCCAAAATGGTTCCGAACAGCTTCACCCAGGCGCGCTGGTTCAATGTTCCGGAAGGGGGCTTCGATGACTGGGCGCTCACCTCGTTGTCGGTGCATTGGAAGTCGGAACTCGGTGAGCTGGTCTCCTCCAGCTCCTATTTCTCCCGCAAGGTGGTCGAGACCGAAGACGAGACCGACTTCATCTACGCGGGGGTCACATCGGGCGCAGGAGGCGTGCCCGAGCCGAGCGGCATCACCGAAGAGAAGGACTACCAGGAATTCGTCCAGGAAGTGCGCTTCGTGTCCGCCCTGAAGGGACCGGTGCAGTTCGTTGCCGGCGCCTTCTACTCGGACCTGCACGGCCGCTTGCCATTTGCCGCCTACTATCCGCCCGCCACGGCGCCGGGACTCGATGCGACCCTGCTCGGCCCGGGTGGGGGCGAGTACACCCCGGGCTACCCAAACACGGTCTTCGCCCAGGACTTTCACACCGACATCAAGGAGCCGGCGGTGTTCGGGGAAGTATCTTACACACCAATCGACCCGCTCAAGCTGACCGGCGGCTTGCGCTGGTACCAGGTAAAGACCTACTCGGCAGGGTATGAGCTGGGTCTGGCCGCCGGCGGCGGTCCGCCCGTCGTCAGTTCGCCCGAGACCGTCACCGAAAGCGGCGTCAATCCGAAATTCGAGGCGGATTACCACCTCACCCCGGACCAGATGATTTACGCCAATGTGGCCAAGGGTTACCGGCCCGGCGGCATCTCGCCAGTGGTGCCGAACGGCGCCGCGGGCACCGCGATCGATTGCACGGCGTCTTTGAAGGCCGTGGACCCCAACATCACCATCGCGCAGACACGCACCTTTCAGTCCGACTCGCTCTGGAACTATGAGCTCGGCACCAAGACTGAATGGCTCGATCACCACCTATCGGTGGATGCGGCTGCGTTCTACATCAAGTGGAAGAACATTCAGCAAGAGATACTGCTTTCCTGCGGATTTCAGTACACGGCGAATGCCGGGGCCGCGGTGAGCAAGGGCGGCGAATTGGAGATCCGCGCAAAGCCGGCAGACCCTTTGGAGATGTCGCTGGGACTGGGCTACCAGAATGCAACCATTACTCAGGTCGGCGTAGAATCTCCGCAGACGGTGGGCTCGCCCGTCTATCAAGTGCCCAACTGGACAGGCAATGCCTCCGTGCAATACGCGACGGAGCTCACTGCCCAGTGGAAGATGGTGAGCAACGCCGACTACTCTTACATAGGGCGTAGCTTCAGCGGCAACAACCAGCCGGAGGACCCTCGATTGCGGCCTTCTTATAGGCTCATTGACGCGCACCTGGGGTTCGATCGCGGGGCGTTCGAGGTTGCGCTGGTCGGTAAGAATCTCGCCAACGAGGTCGCCAATCTCGGCGACAGCCGCTCGATCGCGGCAGAGACGCCCGGAAGGCCGCGCTTGTTCGTGAACCAGCCGCGGACGCTCGGAATCGAGTTCAGGCAGTCCTTCTGAAAAGCGACGCGGCGAGGTAAGCCATGTCATCGGGATTTGCGCAGATCAACGCGAATTGCCGAGGGCGACCCACCGGGCCGCTCATCGCCGCAATGCTCGCGCTCTGTCTGTCCTGGGCAGGAATTTCGCACGCGGACCTTCCATCGGACCTGGGGCATGGTCCGACTTCCGCGAAGGTTTCGCTGCCGCCCTCCAAGCACTGGATATGGATCAACGATTTCGTCTTTCCGCACATGGTCGACGGAATGGTCTATCTGGTCGACGGCGACAGCGGCCGATATCTGGGAACGCTCAGCACCGGGTTTGGATTCGCGCATGTCGTTCCATCGCCCGACGGGACGCTGCTCTATTCGCCGGAAACGTATTTCTCGCGTGGCACGCGGGGCAAGCGTACGGAACGTCGTGACCTTGTACGACGTTGCGACGCTCAGCCCGATCGGTGAAATCGAGATACCGCCAAAACGCTCGTCGAATCTCCCCATGATGGGCAATCAGGTGCTGACCGACGACGGACGTTTCCTGCTGATCTACAATTTCAATCCAGCGCAGAGCATCAGCGTCGTGGACACGAAGACGCGCAAGTTCGTGCACGAGGTCGAAAGCCCCGGATGCGCGCTGATTTATCCCACCGGACCGCGGTCGTTCTTTTCAGTCTGCGGCGATGGTGCGTTGCTGCTCGTGACCCTGGACGAGCAGGGGGGGTCGCACCAGAAGCGCACGGAACCGCTGCTCAGCATGGGAGATGACCCCGTGACGGAGAAGGCGGTGCGGATCGGCGCAACGTGGTTTTTCGTCACCTTCGACGGGCACGTGTTTCCGCTCGAGGTCGATTCGTCCCATGCGGCGGTCGGGACTACCTGGTGGCTGACATCCGAGGCGGAGCGCAAGGCGGGCTGGCGTCCCGGCGGGCTGCAGCAGTTCGCCGCCGGCTCCACTCAGTCACGCCTGTATGCAATCATGCATCGCGGCAGTCTCGCGACGCACAAGGATCCCGGAAAGGACGTATGGGTTTTCGACGTATCGACCCGACAGCGCGTGCAACAGTTCGCGCTCAAGAATTTGGCGAGTTCGATCCAGATCTCGAACGATTCGCATCCTTTGCTGTTCGCGATCTTCATGGACAGCGCGAACCTCGATATCTATGATGCATCGAGCGGCAAGCTATTGCGGTCCGTCGAGCACGTCGGCACCACACCCGCCATCATGGTCAATCCATAGCGCCATGCCGTTGCTCGATCCCGCCATTGGATACGTGATTCTGACGGGCGGTGCTCTTCTGTTCGCGAGCGCGGGTATTCATAAGTTGCGCGATCTGTCGCGCTTTACGACGATCTTCGATGCGTATCGGATGCTGCCGGAACGGCTGGGGCGGCGCATGGCCTGGCTCGTTCCCGTTCGCGGAGTTTGGGGTGGCCATCGTGCTGTTGTGGCCGCCCGCCGGCCGGGCGGCGGCCGTCGTGCCGGCGGTCGCGGTATTGGTCGTTTATGCGGGCGGTATGTACATCAATCTCGCTCGGGGCAGACGAGATCTCGATTGCGGCTGCACCATGCGGCCAGGGGCGGCGGGCGATTGCGACGTGGATGGTTTACCGCAATCTGTGTCTTGCGGGGGCGGCGGGAATTGCGGCGCTGCCCTGGTCGTCTCGGCCATTGAGCGGCGTCGATCTCGTGACCGTCATCGGGGGCCTCATCGTCGGCGCGACGCTCTATGCCTCGATCGATCGGCTTGTTGGGGGATGTCATGCCGAGAACTTCGATCCTGAGGAGCGCATCGTGACGGCACTCGCGGTATCCAACGGAGCGCTTTGGCTGATCGTCATCGCACTGTCCGTGGCGTTGCTGGCGGTGATCCGCCAACTCGGCGTGCTGCACGAACGCATTGCGCCGGTGGGCGCTTTGATGCTCGCCAAAGGCGTGAAAATCGGCGAATCGGCGCCGCAGGTCGCGGTCCAGGACCTCGAGGGCCGCTCACACATCGTGGGAGCCGCCGCGGACGCGACGGGCGTGCGACCCTGGTCATGTTCGTATCGCCGACCTGCCCCGTCTGCAAGACCTTGTTGCCGGTCCTGAAATCGAGTCTGGCCTCGGAGCGGGACTGGCTCGACATCCTGCTGGCCAGCGACGGCGACCCGGAAAGTCAGCGAGCGTTCGTGCTGGCCAACCGGCTGGGTGGTTTCCCGTATGTCGTCTCTGCGCCGCTCGGCATCTCCTACCAAGTGAGCCGGTTGCCGTTTGCGGCTCTGGTCGATGCGCAAGGAATTCTGCGCGCGCGCGGGATCGTCAATTCCCGGGAACACCTGGAGAGCCTGTTCGAAGCGAAGCGCCTCGGCTTCGCCTCGATTCAGGATTATTTCGAGGCCGCGGCGCAGAATCGGGCGGCCTGAACGACCGGGTGCTCTCGCATGAGTAGATATCCATGAAATGGTTGGATGCTGTTCGCTGAACATTCGGCTCGGACGCTCGCGCGGCGCACCTCGCGACGCAGCGTGCTCGCGGGCCTGGGATCTTTTCTCCTGGGCGCCGGCGCGATTCCCTTGTTGCCGGTAGCGCGCGGCGCCGATACCAAGCCGAACCCCGGCGGGGCGAGTTCGGACCCGGGTGATCCGCAGTGCTGCGACTACTGGAGGCACTGCGCGATCGATGGATTCTTTGCGGATGTTGCGGCGGATCTCAGTCCATGTGCCCGCCGGGCACCGACATGTCGCCGATCACCTGGATCGGAACCTGCCACAACCCGGGCGACGGACATGGACTATGTCATCTCCTACAACGATTGCTGCGGCAAGAGCGCCTGCGGCCGCTGTTTCTGCAACCGCAATGAAGGTGATGCACCGCTATTTCAACCGGGCAAGTCCAACGATTACAACTGGTGTTCCGGCAATTCCAAGGCGAACATTCCCTATCACTGCTCGACGGCGCGCATCGTGGGAACCGCCCGGTAGCCGTCATTGCGGGTCGTTGCCGCCATCGTGAGCGTTGCGCTATCCGGGGCCGCCGGGGTGGCTCGGGGATACGAGCCCAAGGTCAATTTCGAGCTGCACTGCATGGGGTGCCACCTCGCCGACGGCTCCGGTGAGCCGGGTCGCGTGCCCTCCATACGCCGCTCGCTGGCACTTTTTTCGACGACGCGGGAGGGTAGGGACTATGTGATCCGCGTGCCCGGAGTCGCGCAATCCCCGCTTTCCAACGATGACACGGCGGAGCTGCTCAACTGGATGATCGAGAATCTGAGCGACCTTGGGGTACGTCCCCGTGGAGCACCTCTCCGTTTCGTCCGGTATTCCTCGGCTGAAATCCAACGTTCGCGCGAGCATCCTCTCGCGCAGGTCGAAGCCGCGAGGGCGCGGCTGATCGAGAAAATGTCGGACGGCCGGCGGGTTCGGCCATGAGGAGCCATCGAGAATCGAGGGAAACGATGCATTTGATGATCAGGTGACAGGGCGGTCTTACCTTGTTCAGGCGCGCTCAGAAGTATAACGTCTTGGGCGGCTAGGATTATGGGGTCTTCGGCGGCCAACTCGGCGGTTCGACACCGAACCGCTTCGCATACTCGGTATTCAAGCGCGGCCAACCGAATTTCATCGCGTCGCCGCCGACGATACGGCCGATGGGATCACCGGCAACGAGCCGCTCGAGCACATCGAGGCAGATGTGCCAGCCCGCTGCGCCCATGGATATGAAACCCCGATCGATGTTGTGCCAGAGCGTTAGGCGTGTGCCGCCGCCCGAGGATTCGAGCTGCCATCGCATGTCATTATCGCCCCAGCGATACTCCAGAAGCCTCGGCTGCTCGGCGCGCGTCACCCGCGTCTCCGAGGTCTGGGACGTTGGTGTTCCGACGGTAGTGAGCCTCACGGGCCCCACAGCGCCGAGGCTCCGGTCGGCATCGAACGGCGCCCATTCGCGCAGACTCGCCGGGTCGGTCAATGCTTTCCAGACCTTCTCCGGCGGATGGCTCAATTCACGGACGACAATGAGCGTCCACTTCTCCCCCTCCTTTCGGACCTCGGTGCCGGCGGCAGGCCCCGGCAGGTACTCGTCGCGGTTGCTCATCGTTTCTTACCCTTGTTGCGCGGTACGGGATTCATCTGATCGAGGTGGCGTTCCAGAGCGTCGATGTGGACCGACCAAAATCGGCGGAACGGTGCGAGCCATGCGTCAATCTCCATGAGCGGCTCCGGTTTGATCCTGTAGAGGCGCCGTTGCGCGTCGATGCGCGACTCCACGAATCCGGCTTCTCGAAGCACCCGCAGATGCTTCGAGACCGAGGGCTGCGGGAGTTTCAGCTTCTCCTCGATATCTCCCACGGACCGCTCGGAGGATGCGAGCAGACTCAGGATGGCGCGCCGGCTCGGCTCGGCGATGATGGCGAATGTTGATTCCATTTAGCGTATATACGGTAAAGGGTATATACATGTCAAGCCATACGACAAGCCATACGAGGGAATCTCCTCATGCCACACTCCGCCACAGTTGCCCCACGGCCTCGCCACAAAGGATTGCGAGACTGTTCCGGTCGAGCCGGTCCGGCTCTGCAACGGGAGTGTGGCAACAATGTCTGGTCGCTTGGATGCCTTTTTCGAGTTCGTGCGGCGGGGGCTCATCGAACCGCTGGGCCGGCTCGGTGGTTTCTTGGTGGCAGCCCTCCGGTCTCTCGCCGCGGGCCTCTGGCGCTTTCGCTGGCGCGTCGTCATTACCGCCGTCCTGGCCTTGATCGTTTATGGTCTGTGCACCCATCCGCCGTTTGCTTCCGTACGCCGCGGCGAGGTCCTGGCGCGCACCGACGCGCTCGACGGATCGGTGAGCGTCTACACCGCAGGCACGGTTCTGGTGCTGCCCGGAATCCATCAGGTGCGACGCTACTCGATTCGCGATCAGGTGTATCGGCCGACGCGATAGTGCGAGCGCGACCGGCCCGGCCCCCTTCCAGTCGGTCGAGGGTCTGTCGATCGGCGTCGATCTCGCGGTTCGCTGGACCGTGGACCTTGCCCGCCTGGCCCAGATGTCGAAGGAATTTCCGGACGACATCAGCGCGGATCTCGTCGCGCCCGCCGTCCAGGGAATCGTCTATCCCACCTTTGCCCGCTACTCCGTGCGGGAGATCTTTTCGCAACGGCGGACGGAGATACAACAGGCAGCTCGCTGCGGAGCTCAAGCCGAAATTCACCGCCATGGGCCTCGTGCTGCGCGAAGTCGATATAGGGAAGGTCGATCTGCCTCCCGACTATCGAGCCGGAATGGAGAAGCTCCTCTCCGAGGAGCTCGAGACCGAAAAAATTCATTACACCCTGCAGCTCAAGGAGGCGCAGGTCAAACAGCAGCAGCTCGAGGCCGAGGCCGACAAGGTGCGGCGGCAAACGGCGGCGGAAGCCGCCGGCCAGGAGCAAGTCATCGCAGCGCGCGCGCAGGAGGAGACCATGAAGCACATCCTGCCCTTCAAGCAGAAGCAGATCGAGCAGCGCCAGCTCGAGGCTGAAGCCGACAAAGTCGCGCGTATTCGCACCGCGGAGGGCGCCGCGGAGGCGCGCCGCATCGAGGCCAAGGGCGAGGCCGATTCGCGGCAAAAACTCGCGGATGCGGAGGCCTATCGGCTCGATCTCGTGGGCAAGGCGAGTGCCGGCCAGATGGAGCGCGAGGGCGCGCTGGTGGCGCGGTATCCGCTTCTGATCCAGAAGACGCTGGCGGACAAGCTATCCGACAAGGTGCAGGTCATCATCGCACCGCTCCCGGCGGCGGGTAAATTCATCGGCTCGAGCCTCATCGGCGACCAGAGCCCGGTGAACCCGGTCGACGAACGCGGCGGCCGCCGTGACCTCTCAGGCGGGAGTTTCCCGGTGATTCTCGCCCTCGCAGCGACGCTCGCCATCGTGGTCCAGGACCACGCGGCGCTGCGCGCCGCGCCGCGCTCGAGCGCCGCCGAGCTCACGCGGCTCTGGCAGGGAGATGTGCTCGAGATCCGCGGCGAACACGCCGGATACCTGAAAGTCTACGACTATCGCCGCGAGCGGGGCGGATACTTGCGAGGGGATGCGGCCCGGCCGGTCGAGCTCTCCGAGACCGCTGCCCCCGAGCTTCTCGCCGTGCTGCGCTTCCTGCGCGAGAGCCCGGGATCCGAGGCGCTCGGTATCAGTTATGGCGCGGCGTATCTCAAGGCCGTGCCGCCGCAGAGCCATGACCGCCGAGCCGTTCGACGCCATCGCCCAAATGGCCGAGCGGCTCGCCGATCAGGCCTCAGGCAGCACGGACCATCTCGCCGATTTCGCCCCGCACCTGGAAGTCGTAGAACAGTTCGGCGTTCGCATGCGCAATTTCGAGCGCAACGGCCGGATGCGAGTCTGCTACGACGGCGAATTGTTTCATCGCGTGCTGACGCTCCCCGGGGCGCAGCCGGAGGAGCGCGCGCGTGCAGTCCTCGGCCTCACGCGGCCCGATTGCATCGATCCGGATTTGGGCCCTGCCCCGCGCGCAGCCCTCGACACCGAACGCTCCCAACTGCTCGACGAAGGTCAAAGACGGCGAATTGAGCGCGATGACGAGGAGCCGCCTGCATGCGCGGCGTGCCGGGGTTTGGGCCGCGCTTGCCTATGAGCCAGGACCGCCGCGGCGAACCCGCCGGTGCTGCGGCGGAGCGCGCACTCGCGGAGCTTCTCGCCGTGCATCCCGATGATCTGGGTGATGACCGGCGGCCGGAGTACGTGGACGCGGTGCTGCGGGTCAGCGCCATCCGCTGGGCCGGAGCGGTGCCCGCACCGCAGCCGGGACCGCCAGCCCGTGAGATCGGGCTAGCTCTCAGCACGTCGCCGGGGAGTCCGGGCCAAACTTGCGTTGCCCTGGAGGATGCACATCGGCCGCGCGCCGCCGCCAATCATCCGGCGCTGTACCTATGGGATCGTGAGGATGGCCTCGATCCAGGTCATCCCTCAAGGTCCGGCGCTGGTGCTCGCGGTGCAGCCGCTCGAGAGCTGGCGCGAGCTCTGGGTATTTCATGAAACGGGCCGGAAGCTGGACGATCGATGTGCTCTCGCCGGGGCTCGACGATCCCGAGGAAGGCTACGTGGATTTTGCGGGCTACGCGCCGCGGCACCCGGCGCCTGCTGATCGCGAGAGAAGTAAAGGAGCGCGGGCGATTCCGGCGGAGCTTCGAGGAACTGCGGCTCGATGACCTCGCCTTGGTGCGGCAGGCGAGCAGCCCGGAGCTCCTGCGGGACTTCGGCCGATGGCAGGATGTTGCGTGGCGACGGGACACGCTGGCGCTGCGTTGATACTCGAGATGTCAGGAAGCTCCAATGGGCCGTCCAGGCCACATTTATGAGGGGATTGTCTAAAGGACGATACGGAGATACAAGATTTCGGCAAATCTTGCGCGCAGTCGATGTGAGCAAATTCTGATCGGGGATGGCGTGTCCCATCGATGAAGCTGAATGCGCCGCCTCCGAATCCGAACATGGCGTTTACTGTTCCGAATAGGTCTCCGCTCCTGCATAGATAGATCCTCTTCCGCGCATAGATAGATTCTATTTCACTTATCGAGTCGCGAGGTTCAGTCTTATCGAGCGTACCGGCTCTATCGTCACTCCAGCCCCACCCGAGGAGCAACCTATGACTGAATCGACAAAACCCACCACGACCGACGCGGGCGCCCCGGTGGCGAGCGATGATCATTCACTCACCATAGGCGCGGACGGTCCCATCGTTCTGAACGATCATTACCTGATCGAGCAGATGGCGGCCTTCAATCGCGAACGCATCCCGGAGCGTCAGCCGCACGCCAAGGGCGGCGGCGCCTTCGGTCATTTTCAGGTCACCCAGGACGTGAGCCGCTATACGCGGGCCGCCGTCTTCCAGCCGGGGACCAAGACCGAGACCTTGATCCGTTTCTCGACGGTGGCGGGTGAGCAGGGCAGTCCCGATACCTGGCGCGATCCGCGCGGCTTCTCGCTGAAGTTCTACACGAGCGAGGGCATCTACGACATGGTGGGCAACAACACGCCCGTCTTCTTCATTCGCGATCCCTTGAAGTTCCAGCATTTCATCCGCTCGCAGAAGCGCCGCGCGGACAACGGGCTGCGCGACCACGACATGCAATGGGACTTCTGGACGTTGTCGCCCGAGTCGGCGCACCAAGTGGCCTGGCTCATGGGCGATCGAGGCATCCCCAAAACCTGGCGTCATATGGACGGCTTTTCCAGCCATACATATATGTGGGTCAACGCTCAGGGTGCGAAGTTCTGGGTGAAGTATCACTTCAAGACCGATCAGGGCATCGACTTCTTGACCCAGGCCGAAGCGGATCGCCTGGCGGGGGTGGATGGCGACTATCATCGGCGCGACCTGTTCAACTCGATCAAGAAGGGCGAATTCCCGCGCTGGACGCTGAAGATGCAGGTCATGCCGTTCGCCGACGCCAAGACCTATCGTTTCAACCCGTTCGACCTCACCAAGGTCTGGCCGCACAAGGACTATCCGCTGATCGAAGTGGGGAAGCTGACGCTGGACCGCAACGTCACCGATTTCCACACCGAGATCGAGCAGGCGGCGTTCGAGCCGAATAACCTCGTGCCCGGGATCGGGCTGAGCCCGGACAAGATGCTGCTGGCGCGCGGCTTCTCCTATTCCGATGCGCACCGCGCGCGGCTCGGCGTCAACTACAAGCAAATTCCGGTGAACCGGCCGAAGTCACCCGTGCACAGCTACAGCAAGGACGGTGCCATGCGGATCCAGAACGTATCGGACCCGGTCTACGCACCGAACTCCTACGGCGGCCCCAAAGCCGACCCGGCGCGCACCGACGCGGCGGGCCTCTGGTACGCCGACGGCGACATGGTGCGCAAGGCGTACACCCTGCGCGCCGAGGACGATGACTTCGGTCAGGCCGGCACTCTGGTGCGCCGCGTACTCGATGACGCGGCCCGCGCGCGCCTGGTGAGCAATATCGTCGGGCACCTCAAGGATGGGGTTTCCGCGCCCGTGCTTGCGCGGGCCCTCGACTATTGGCGCAAGGTCGACAAGGATCTCGGTGAGCGCATCGCGGCGGGGATGAAAGCGAAGTAACTGGACATCACCTGCCGAGCGAGTCCTCGGGATATCGAGTCCGGTCTTTCCGACTAGAGGTCCGGGTGGAACACCAGTGTCCGCAACTCGATGCTTTCGCGGGGCAGGGCGTCGGGGGGAGTGGTCGGATCCGCGAATGCCGCATGCGGCACGAAGCGTGCGCGTCCGTCTTCAGCTGAATCGAAGCACTTGATGAGCATGACTTCATCCTCGCGCATGGCGGGCGCGTAGAACCAGCGATGAGATGAATTGAACTTGACGTAGTAGATCTCACCGGTCCGGTCCGGATAGACGAGGTCCGTGGCGACGAGATCGCCGCTGTCAACGCTTTGAGCGTCGGCGACAGCCAGCGGCGCATCTCGTACCGGCCCGCGAATAGGCCGCCAGACGTTGACGATGGAGAAGCGCCTGCGCAGCAGGTCGCTCGCGTCCTCGCCAAGCAGATCACGGACCCGCTGCGGACCGGATTTCACGGTGTAGTCGTTGTGGACGCGCGGCACGGGCTGGCGCGGAATTCCAGTGGTTCTGTCAGTCGCGCCCGGGATGCGGTGACGAATCGTATGGTCGAACACGACCACGCGGGATGCACCGGTCAGCTTCTCGAGGAGGGACACGGCTTCGGCGTAGTAGCGGCTCCGCACCGCCTCCTGATCGGAGAAATCACTGACGCTGCTCGCGGCGGTGACCAGCTGAAATCCCTCCCGTTCCAGTGAGAGGGTCGAGGCGACCGGGCGAACGTCGCGGATCGTGACCGCGTGATCCCGGTAGACGGCCGTCGTGCGCGGTACACCCGCCGGCGGCTCATATTCCAGCGAGCGCGGCTTGCCGTTCATCGGCTCAATATAGGTCAGCGCGGCTTCGACATGAGGTAAGTGTCCGACTGCTGATGTGTTCATGGCGCCACTGTGCTTCCAGGCGCCCCTCGGAACAAACAGAAATTATTGAGCTCGGTTTAGTTTTCCTTCATCGAGCGGGGTCCGGCAAACGTGCGCCGACCCCGCAAAGTCGGCCTAGCGGCCGACCTGCAACTTCTCGATTGCGGAACCGATGCCGGCCGGATCCATGCCTTGATAGCCCATCTGCTGCCATAGCCCGCCGCTGCCTTCGAGATGGGTGCCGAGATGATCGTACCTGCCTTTGAATCCATAGCTGAGCAGATAGCTGCCGAAGCGGCTGCCGAGGCCCGTCTTGACGTTCCAGCCTTCGACCACGAGTACCCATGGAGCCTTGGCGAGGGTTCGCATCATCGATTCATCCACGACGTTGAGCGTCGCCTTGTTGACGAGACCCGCCTCGATACCCCTCTCCTTGAGACCGATCACTGCATCGAGCGCGCGGTACACGGCCTCGCCGACCGCCACCACATAGCCGCCGGCCTCCTTGGGTTTGCGCAGCAGATCGTCCTTGCCGGGCTCGAAGGCCTTGCCCTGATAGAAAGGTTTGCCGTCCTCATCGAGGATGTCGGGCACCGGCGCGCGCGTGCTGAACAGGAAGCGCAACCCCGGATCGTCGAATATGCGCTTCACACATGCGGCGAACTGGTGCTGGTCCGCCGGGAAGTACAGACGCGTCGTGTCCTCGCCGTGTCCGGGTTTCACGCCGCCATCCGCGAACATGCCGTTGATGCCGAAGTGACAGGTGTTGTCTGCCATCTCATCGACACCGCTGTGGCTGAAGTGCGCGAGCACGTTGGAGAAATTGAGGCGTGCCATGGTGATCTCGCTGACGCACATTTCGAGGAATGCGCTGAAGGTCGCGTAGATGCCCTGCTTGCCTTGTGAGGAACCGAAGCCGGCGGCCGCGGAAAAGTTGCCGCGTTCCATGATGCCGCCCCGTACGAAAACCTCCGGGTGCTTCTTACGGATATGGTGCAGTCCGCAGGAGCCCTCGAGGTCGTTGTCGAACACGCGCACGGTCGCGACTCTCCTGGCCTCGTCCATGCCATCGAGTATTTCGTTGATCAGCTTGCCGAAGTCGTCGCGGTTCTTGCCGACGCCGGAGGAGCCGCGATAGGTCAGCGGACTCTTTCCCGGCTTGGCCGCCTTGAGCATCGCGATCGCTTCGGCATAGCCGCCGCGTTTCTCGAGGTAGCCGATGGCCACTTCGGCCTTCAGCACTTCGTGGGCGTGGGGGCTGCCCTCGGCGCCGACGATGCCGGGCGCCATGGGTCGCTTGATCACCAGTGCATGCGGCATCGGATTGTTGAACACACGGCACAGGTCGATGTAAAGCGCATCGAGGTCCTCACCCATGGTCGTTTCGGTCGTCAATCCGTAACCGGACAATGTGCGAGTGAGATCGTAGCCGGCCATGTATTCCTGCGGATGGCCGGCGATGGTCACGTTGTTGTCATCGATGAGCAGCTTGATATTGAGCTGCTTGGCCGTAGCGAGGCGCGCTGCCTCGGCGTCGTCCCCTTCCATCTGACTGCCGTCGGAACCGAGTAGAACCACCGCCTTGCCGGGATTGGCCATGGCCACGCCGTTGCAAAACGCCCACATGTGCCCGAGACGTCCCGAACTGAACTCGACGCCCGGCGTGAGCAGCTTCTCGGGATGCCCGGGCAAACCGCTGTTGTATTCGCGATAGTGCAGCAAGCGCTCCGCCGGCATGGCGCCGTTCAGCACGCTGAGAAGGTACTGCGTCGCCACGCGATGTCCCGCTTCATCGTAGATCACCGGCACGATGGGCGCGCCCTGCGCGATGAAGGCACGGACGATCATGACCTCGGGAACGGTGTCGTACGCGCCCCCCGAGTGTCCCGACAGTCCTTTAGCGCCGGCCAGGGCGGTGAAAAATATGATGGTATCGCGGCACAATTGAATGTTGTACCGCAGCGTGGCCTTGTCTTCCTCGGAGAGCGTGGCGACCCCAGGGTCGAGCTTGAGCGGTTTGAGCTTGCCGAGATCGATGGGAAAGGTTTCTTGTGCCATGGTGTGTCTATCGTAAGTCGTGGGGGTGATCAAAGTGTACACCGCACGCTGCCAATCGCGGCGCGCGTATATTCTCCTCGCGGAATGAGGCGAATATGGGCCATTTCACCTCGCGTCGCAACCTCTTCCATAAAGGTGCATTCTCGGCAGCCCAAGCCGCATGCACGATTGTGCGGCGGGGCCTTCGGACAGCACGACCCTGTCCGATAGTGCTCCGGCCAATTCCACGATCCACTGTTCGGCCGGTCTGAGTCCGTATTGGTGAGTCAGGCCCAGGCATTCGCGTATCCAGTCCGGGACTATCTCCACGGCAGCACGCACCAGCATTCCTTGCATCCAACGAAGCGGTCTTGGAAATCCAGGAGTGGTGCGCATGATTTGCAGGAACTCGAATATGATGGGGGAAGCGTTCAGGCGACCCCGCATCCTGCCGAAGAGCGCGTGAAGCTCGGCGTTCGACAAGGGCGCCTCGGTCGCGCCGTAAAGCCTCGAGGCCGGCGCACCCTCTCGATAGAGCGCATCGAACTCCTCCCGATTCAGCGGCCTCACATAGCGGCTGTAGGCTTCCGCGAAGCCAAACGCTGCCGTCGCTTGCACCCAACTCAACAGGCGGGGGTCGTTCGCGGAATATGGCATACCGCAAGGCGTTTTCCCGTCAATCCTGGCGTGCATTCGTACGATCCGGGCGATCATCGGCTCCGCGATGCTTTGTGCGCCATAGACCGTCACCATGGCCGCCAACCCCGTTCGCTGCAGACGATGCATCGGATCCTTGCGAAAAGAAGAATGTTCCCATACACCCGTACGCACGGCCGGTTCTGCCAACTCGAGGATGACGGCGGCCAGCCCCCCGATCAAAAGCGCCATTGGGTTCTTGAAGATGCGCCACGAAAGGGAATCGGGCGGCAGCAAAGCGCTTTCTCCGAGGGGACGCGTGAAGTCGATTCTCGGGCCATTCTTCGGATTCAAGAGCCCGCGGATGCCGGCTTCGAGCCCGCTCTGCATGCTCCGTGGCAATCGAATGATCGAATTAGTAGGGTGCACGCGCGGGCGCCTTTGCAGCGGTCGACCTGCGGGATCTTACCAACAATGGCCGGCCCCGTTCCAAGGTCTGCGCTGCGCCCTGCGCTACCGCCTATGCTTTGTGTGACAAAGTGCGGTGTATGATAAACCTCGGCTAAGTTCGCCGCACACGGCGATCGTTACCGTAGCTGACGCTTGTGGACGCAGAATGACCTTGCTCGATGCAGCGTATGCGCTGGATGAACTGGCAGCCGGCCGCACTCCGGACCGCGCACGCCTTCTCGCGGGTGCGCTCGCGTTGGATAGCGTGCGCGTGGAGGGAACCGCAGCCGACCGCGACCTGTTGGACGCCGCGGCCGAACTCCATTTGGTAGCGGCCGGGGCTACTGTGGATCTCACCAGGCACGGCCGAGCCCGCGCTGCCGCCTGGGCGGCCGCCGTGCGGCGGCTCGATACCCGGGACTGAGCTTTTTCAAGCCCGAACATGGCCCGATGAAACAGATGGTGCCCGCTCGATATTGCCGCGCATAATTTCGCGTGCTTGACATTCGTAGACTTTGCGGCACAAAGTATCGAGACTTTGCAATGCAAAGTAAATGCGACGGCGGGGGCTATGCACATTTTTTTTCAGCCGCGGCGCCGGAACCGGCTGTCCGATCGGGGAGGGACGGAGTATTTTAAGGCGCCCAACGCATCCATGGTTCCTGGCCTGCCTGCTGCTGGTATCCGTCGTGCAGGCAGACGCTCCGCTCGATTTGCACGGGTTCCGCGGCCGGGTGGTGTATCTGGACTTTTGGGCCTCATGGTGCGGTCCCTGCCGGCAGTCATTTCCCTGGATGCAGACGATGAAAAGCACCTATGAGGATCAGGGACTGACGGTGATCGCCGTCAATCTCGACACGAACCGCGCCGAGGCGGATAAATTCCTGAACCGGTTTCATCCCACATTCGAGGTGCGCTTCGATCCGAGGGGGGATCTGGCCGAGTTGTATAAAGTGCGAGGCATGCCTTCGAGCGTGGTGATCGACCGTCATGGCGCGGTGCGTTTTGCGCATGTGGGTTTCCGCCCGGTCGATGGTCCGGTTTACGAGGCGCAAGTGCGTGAGCTGTTGGCTGAACACTAATTCTCGGGAGGATGGACGATGAATAGGCGCGTGAGTGTCTCAATGGCGATCCTCATCACGGTGGGCGTCTCCGGCTGCAGCTCCCTGGGCGTCAAGCCGTGGCAGCGCGATGTGCTGGCGCGCGAAGAAATGCAGCTTGATTCCGATCCGCTCGATGCGGCCATCGATGATCACCTGTACTTCAGCAAGGAGGCCTCCTCGGGCGGGCGTTCATTTGCCGGTGGGGGCTGCGGATGCAATTGAAGTCGAAAGCACCGCTCCCCCGGCCGGCGGCCGTCCGGCGGCGATTGATGGCCGCCAGCTGCGCGCTCTTGAGCGCGGGCGCGGCTCGTAGCCAGCAGACCAACATGGCCCCGGTCGACAGTGGGCTGCTCGAGGACTGGTCGGTCGATTCAGCGCTCGCGTACTACCACGAGGACGGCCGGATCCAGGCGGTCGAGCCCATGGTTGACGTGGCCAAGGTCTTTGCGGATGGCCACTCACTCAGCTTCAATGTCACCTTTGACGCGCTCTCGGGTGCAAGTCCCAATGGGGCGCTGCCGAGCCGCACGGCACAGACGTTTTCATCGCCCTCGGGAAAGCGGCAGCACCAATACACCACGGCTCCGGGGCAGCTGCCGGTCGATCCGGATTATCACGATGACCGGATCGCAGTGGGCGGCGACTGGACCGTGCCATTCACGCGAGTCGATCAAGTAACCGTCGGCGGCAAGGTGTCCGCGGAGGACGACTTCTTCTCCGCCACGGCGAACGCTTCCATCGCCCACGACTTCAATGAAAAGAACACCACGCTATCGCTCGGAATTGATAACGAGTACGACTCGATCCACCCGATCGGCGGCGCACCGGTACCGGGAAGCGATTATGCATTGGCCGAAAAGCAAACGGGCGGCAAGACCAAGGACGGGATTGGGCTGCTGCTCGGCGTGACGCAGGTGATGACTCGAAACTGGCTGTCCGAGCTCAACATCTCGGTCGATCGATTCACGGGATATTTGAACGATCCGTATAAATTCACCTCGATCATCAACGGCGCAGGCGGCACCACCGGTTACGAGTACGAGAGCCGCCCCGATCAGCGCATACGCAAGAGCGGTTATTGGGAAAATCGTGTCGCCTGGAATTCCCGGATATCCACCGCCCTATCGCTGCGCTACATGAGCGATGACTGGGGGGTGCGATCGGATACTGCGCAGCTGCATCTGCGCTGGTCGTTGTCCAATCGAGATCGCTATATCGAACCCACCATGCGCTGGTATCGTCAAACGGCCGCGGAGTTCTACACCCCGTTCATTCTCGCCACGGAAAGACCGACCACGGGCTACGAGTCCTCGGACGCCCGCTTGGCTGCATTTCACGCCATCACGTACGGTGTGAAATACGCACAGAAGCTTCCGGGTCTCGGCAGTCGCGCCGACTCGGAATTCAGCGTCCGCGCGGAGTATTATCAGCAGACATTGGATGTACGGATGCCCGTACCCGAGGCTCTGCAAGGGCTCGATCTGTACCCGGGTGTCAAGGCGATTCTGGTCCAGATTGGATGGCGGTTCTGAAGTATGGACCTGCGGCTGCGCGACGGTCGCGCGGCGAAGGGAGATCCACGTGCCTGATGAGGAGTTGATCGTCGAGGCACGAGGCGAGCGGCTCCTGGCGGTTACATTCAACGCGATGGCGAGTGCCTGCGAGATTCTGCTGCCTCCGATGAGCCGCCATGCGGCCTTGGCGATCGGCACGGTCGCTGCCCGGGAGGCCTGGCGTGTAGAGAAGAAATACAGCCGTTATCGGGACGATAGCGTTACCGCCTGGATCCATGAAAATCGAGGCACCACCATCGAGGTGGACGAGGAAACGGCATCGCTGATTGATTTTGCGAGGCAGTGCTTCGATCTGAGCGAGGGTCTGTTCGACATCACCTCCGGCGTACTGCGCCGCGCCTGGACGTTCGACGGGTCGGACCGCGTTCCCGAAGCCGCAGCCATCGAGCGTCTTCTGCCCCTGGTGGGTTTCGACAAGCTTCAATGGGAATCGCCGCACCTGTTGCTCCCGGCCGGAATGGAATTGGATTTCGGCGGCATCGGCAAAGAATATGCCGTGGACCGGGCTTATGAGTTGCTCGCGGCCCGCGACTGGACACCTTTCCTGGTCAATTTCGGCGGCGATTTGCGCGCCAACCGCCCACCGTCACATGGTCCGTGGCAGGTCGGTGTCGAGCGGCCGGATACCGACCAGGAGGCGACGATGGTGCTCGATCTCGAGCACGGCGCGCTCGCGACCAGCGGCGACTCGCGTCGGTATCTGCTGAAGGATGGCATTCGGTACGGGCACATTTTACATCCGGGTACCGGATGGCCCGTGCTCGGCGCACCCCGTTCAGTCACCGTCGCGGCCAGCAGTTGCACGGAAGCCGGGTTGCTCGCGACCATGGCATTGTTGCAGGGGGATCGCGCGCGGGCGTTCTTGGATGACCAAGGCGTTCGCTACTGGCTGCTCGAATGACGCCCAAGAGTCGGGCCGCGAAGGCAAAAGTACACCGTTAGTCGATCGGAGAGTGCCGACTCCAGTCGAAGCGGCGGCCGAGGATGGCCTTCACGATCAGATGATCGGTGGATGCGGTGCCGCCGATGCCTATCCCAATGTTGACCTCCCAAAGCGGTGAGACGTTGAGGTCCGTGACGACAAAGATCTGCTGTTGCTGGTTGTGGACCGGCGAGATGTTGCCAATCGCACCGTAGTCGGCATACCACTCGACCCCGCCGCTGACGACGCGGGTGAAGTCATAGCTCACTTTGGCGCTGGGCGCGAAGCCCCAGCCTTGATTTACGTCGGGGCCATGCAAAGTTCGCTCGAGAGCGGGATTAACCGCGAAATACCAGCGTCCGATGCTCTTGTCGATGATCGGTCGGATCTCCCAATTCCAGGTGTCGGTGGAGTATGCGGAGCGCTGGAAGCCAATCTCGGTCGAGAGGCTCACCCCGACCGGCCATCCCCACGAATCCGGAACGCGAATGCGCGGACGGATATGATCGCCCACCCATTGCACGCCGTGACCGTCTTGCTCGCTGGTGAAGATGTAGAAGCCGACCTCCGACCAGTCATTGAGGCCCTCGGTGAGCTCGACCGTCTCGTGTTCTTGTTGGTATGTCGGGTAGACACCGTCAACAGTTTGCTGCTGGCCCTCCACCGTGAAATTGGAGTGCAGCTCGATCATCAAAGTCGTCGGGGGCACTGTCTCGGCACCGTAGACCTGGATCTCGTAATTTGTCTGGGCCGGAGCAGGGAGCGGCACGAACGCAAGCGCAAGCAGAACGCTGGGACGTGGATGCCACGGATAGGTCAGCCGGCTAGGCATAGTCGAGCAGCAGCATGAACCCCAGGTCCATATGGTTCTGCTGATGGCAGTGAAATAGGGTGGCGCCGGGGTGGTTGGCCGTGAACTCGACTTCCGCGCGGGTCTGCGAGTCGACGAGCAGGACGTCCTTCATGATGCCGCCGAGGTCATCGGGGGGCGCCCCTCGGCCGCCCGTGAGGGGCATCCCGAGACGACGCAGCTCGAAGCTGTGCCGGTGAAGATGCACGGGATGGTCGTCGACACTCTTGTTGATGAACTGCAAACGATAGCGTCGGCCGCTGAGGAGCGGCGCGACCCGGGCGTTCGGGTACGATTCGCCGTTGATGGTCCAACTTTCCATGGCGCCATGACCTCGGAACTTGGATTCGAACACCAGTGGAATGAGAATCGGAGATTCCGCCGAGGGCCCGGCGATGTGCGAACCCGAGAACCGTTCGTAGTTCCAAACCAGCTCAGACGGCTGCTGCCACTGCGGAGTGCCCGGCTTGTCTTGGTACTCGACGACGATTGCCATGCCTAGAGCCTGGACGTGTTTGCGCACCTCACCGAGCACCCAGACGCCGGGATTGTTCATCTCTACCAGGGCGCAGACGCGCTCGGCGGGGGCAAGACGCAACATGGCTGCCGCCTGAGGATTGGGAACCGGGTTGCCGTCGAGAGCCAGCACCTGAAACGTGTGGCCGGCGAAGGCGATCCAGTGAACCTCGGTGGGACTCGAATTAAGGACGTGCAGCAGGACACGTTGCCCCTGTTTGACGCGAAGCGGCTCTCCTGAACCCATGGCTTTGCCGTTGATCGTAGCAACCGCATAGCTTGGGTTCATCGCGCCATCGTCGCTGGCGAGCATATAGCCGGCCCAATCATGCAGCGCGAGAAAGAACTCCTGATCGTAACGCGCAGGATTCTCGCGCGGCTCTATCATCAAGAACCCATGCTGCCCGCTGTACTGCGCCCGCGTGAAGTCATTCATCGCCATGGTGTGGGTGTGGTACCAGCGAAAGCCCGGGGGGCGTGGGGTAAAGGTGTAGCGGGCGGTGGCGCTCGGCGTGATGGGCGGCGTCCCCTCCTCGACGGCGCCGTCGACGTCCGGAGGAATGAAAAGGCCATGCCAGTGCACGACTTCCGAGCGGTCGGTGCGGTTGGTCACTTCAATGGTTACCGGTTGATTTTCTTTGAAGCGCAACAGGGGACCCGGGACCTGACCGTTGTAGGCGATGGTCTTCATCGTGTGCCGCGGCGAGAGCTCGAGTATAAGAGGCGCGATTTCTAGTTTGTAATCCGCCGATGTCAGGGGCAGCGCAAAGGCAGGAAATGACGAATCCAGGCCGACCAAGCCGGACAGCTTCAGAAGGTCGCGCCGCGAAATCATCATGGGATGATGTTCACGACAAAGTCGTCCCGAGTGCCGCCCCAATCCAGTAGGTGACGGCCGCCGCGACGCAGCCGAACACCAATTGCCGGAGAGCCGAGTAGCCGGGATTGCGGCCGTTGAACAGGGACGAAAACATGCCCATGACGCCGAGTACGACGGCGCTCAGCAGCGCGCTGGCTCCGATCGCCCACGGGCCCTGCATCCAGAAAAACGGCGCGACCGGGAAAATTGCGCCGGCCGAAAACAACGCAAACGAGGTGGCAGCGGCACTCCAGGCATTGCCTCCCAGTTCTGTCGGATCGATCCCAAGCTCCTCGCGGGCCAATGTATCGAGCGCGCCCTTCTTATCCTTCATCATCTGCTCGGCGACCCGCTGAGCATCCTCCTTCGGCATGCCTTTGGCCTGAAAGATCAGCGCGAGCTCGTGTTGTTCCGCCAACGGCGTCTGCTCGATTTCTTCAGCCTCGCGAGCAATCTGGGTCTGGGCGAGTTCGCGCGCATTCGTCACCGAGAGCCATTCGCCGAGCGCCATGGAACACGCGCCGGCCGTCAAACCGGCAAGCCCCGTGAGTAGCACGGTCTTGTTGGCACTCCCCGCTCCGGCAATGCCCATCACCAGGCAGAAGTTGGACACCAGTCCGTCATTGGCGCCCAACACTGCCGCTCGCAGATTGTTGCCCGAAGCGCCGCGGTGCCAGGGCTCCGCACGTGCAATGTCCGCCCCGACCGCTGTACCCCCGCTGGTGTTTCCTGCCACTGCCCGAATCACGGCCGCATGGCCGCGTTCATCGGCAGAAATGCTCTGCGCATCGCTTTGACCGGCGTATTTGTTCTGATCCTGGAATTCTGCCGCCGCGATTGTCGGCAGCACGAAGCGAGGACCGAAGCGCTGCGCCAATCTCGCGAGGAGCCGGGTACGAAATCCCGGCACGAAACGCTCATCGCGGATGCCGGCCGCCGTCAATTTCTCGCGCCACAGCTGCGCGTGGCTCGATTCCGCCTGTGCCAACTGCAAGAACAGGTCCTTGCGGGTGGGGTCGGTCTCGGCGGCGGCGAGCGCCGTATACAGAGCGGCGCCGTTGAGTTCGTCACGTAGGTTGTCTCGGTAACGCTTGATATCGGAACTCATGAGGGGTCCTCCACTTTGCGTAACAAAGAATAATCCACGGCAGGCCAAAGGCAAGCCTTGACCTGCTTGCGATCTCACGCATAGTCGAATATAGCGGCCCCGGAAATTCGCCGTTATAGAGGGTGGTTGAAACGATGTGCTCGGGTGCCAGCTCGACGAGCCCCGTGGCAATCCGCAGCGAGTAGTCGGCCTAGACTCGATAGCTTCAGGAAATCACGGCGGGCAAGCATTATTTTTGGAGACATTGCGAGGCCTCCGCAGGTTGTTTGTGCCGGCTTGACTAGTGGTTCTAAAAAGACTAAGTCTGAGCCAACTCGTGTCGCCGGTGATGTAGGTTGCCTGGACCCAGCCGGCGCGATTCAGGTATTCGCGTTGGGGCGTATTTTCCGGTCGGATCACTCCAGAACACTATAATGATGCATGGTGGGCCCTCGTGGCCAAGTATCAGGGTCTCATGCCGCCTGGACCTAGACCGGCCGATGCCTTCGATCCGGGCGCCAAATATCACATTGCCGATAACACGCCGTATGCGCGGTATTTTCTGGCCGATATCTATGAGTTTCAATTCTACCGGGCGGCTTGCCGGCTCGCGGGGTCGAAGGGGCCTCTCAATCGCTGCAGCATCTATCGCAACAAGGAGGTGGGTGCGAGGTTCGCGGCCATGTTGAAACTGGGTCAATCCAAACCCTGGCCGGAGGCACTGGCGGCGTTCAGCGGCGAACGCGATATCGATGCGAGCGCCATCATCGATTATTTTGCGCCGCTATCCGCCTGGCTGGATGAGCAAAATCGTTCGCAGTCGCGCAAACGTTGAAAGTGAATCGGCCGTGAGCACCGTTATCCTGGAGTCGGTGCTGACCTGCCCGAGCTGTGGCCATGAGAGGCAGGAAATCATGCCCACGGATGCGTGCCAGTATTTCTATGAGTGCACTCGTTGCAAGACGTTGCTGAAACCGAAGGCGGGTGACTGCTGCGTGTTCTGCTCCTACGGATCGGTCCGTTGCCCGCCCATTCAAGCGAAGCGCAGCTGCTGTGATTAGGTCAGGCAGCGACCACCGCCGCTAGCGGATAGTCAACAGCGACGATCGAACGGCCAACCTGATGCTTCATTACCGGCCGTTGCGCGTCGAGTCGGACGCCCATGCGAGGGCTGCTTGTCCGAGATGGCGCCGGCGCGGTTTGCCTGTCAGGCAGCGGCCAGCGCGATCTTCGTCAATGCGGGCAGCATGGCCTCAGGGTCCGGACGACGCGTGTAGTCCGGATTGACTTCGGCATAGACGATCGTGCCATCCGGCGCAATGACAAAGCGGCCGGGCATCGGCAGCGTCCAGCTTGGATCGCCATTGAAGGTCGGCAGATCATTCTTCAGGCTCCGGTAGAGCTCGACCAGATAGTCCGGCAGGGCAAACTTCAGGCCGAAAGCGCTCGCCACTTCGTTGTTGGTATCCGACAGAATGGGAAAACTGAGTTTGTTCTGGCGAACCGACTTGCGGCTGTTCACCGGCGTTTGAGGCGAGATCGCGATGAGTTTGGCCCCGAGCCGCTCGAACTCCGGGCGTGCCGCTTCGAGCGCCTGCAGCTCCATGTTGCAATAGGGGCACCACACGCCCCGGTAGAAACTGACGATGAGTGGACCACGCGCCAGGAGCGCCGACGAGAATACCGCGTTGCCATCGGGGTCCTTGAGCGTGAACGGCGGCGCTTGATCACCGACCTTCAACGCGCGCCGTGCAGCGCCGGATTCGATCAGTTCCTGGGTGGCGCGGTGCATGGTCTCGATCACGGAGCGCGGCACGCTGTAGGGGGGCTTGCCGTCTTCGAAGTCAGCCTTGAACGCGTCGAGTCTTGCTTGAAGTGTCATGGGTCGTTCCTCTGGTTACGGTTGTCCCCGAGCTTCGCGCTGGGCAAAGCCAGGGGTAAGTTCGGCAGGTCCGTGTCGGTGGGCCTGGCTATAGAGGACGATATGTTTGCCCGGGCCGGGAAAGTAGGTGTCCCGCGCGCATGTGGATTATTCCCGGCGGGAATGGCCCGGCAGGCGGGAATGGCCCGGCAGGCGGGAATGGCCCGGCCGATAAACTCCCCGAAGGGGCGGTCGCGAGACCGACCCCTGGGGAGCGATACGCCGACGTAAGCACGACAGCGTTGGGCCATCACGGCTTCCGCGGCCGCTTGTGTCTGCGCGAAAATGGCAGTCGTCGCGTGTAGGACAAATGAAAGTCGATGCCGCTTTGTGGAGGGTGTGCACTGACGGACAATTCCTACGAGCGAACGCGCATCAGGGAGGCCGTCTTGTCGGTTTCGCTGACTTAAACTCGCGCTTCTTACCGACCGAGTGCCGGAAACACCCGGCCAAGTTCACCGAGGTTATCGATGGCGGACCCTCAATGGGTGGCGATGTGCTGCTATAGGAGCCGAGAGATCACGTGGAGCCGCTGCGCGGGATGCCAGCCCGAATACGGCTGCCCGGGGTTTCGGTCGAGCGCGGAGCTCGTGCACTTCAATGAGCTGATTCCTCCCTCGATGCTCGGGCAACCACTCCCCTTGAACTTATGGCCAAATCTGTGGAAGACGATCGAGCCCAACGCTGGACGGAGCGGCGCGATCGAAGTCACGCCCGTTCGGCTACTCGTCGCGGCGCTCGGTCTGCAATTCGGGAAGTAGGTGAATTCCGATCCGTACGCGGCCTAATGTCCATAGGCGCGCGCGATCTGTCCCACCAGGACCGCGAACGGCATGGCCAGCGCCGCGTAGACCGGGCCTGCATCCGGCCGGCTGTTGTCTTTGAGGATCTCTGGAACCGACTCTCTCAAGCAAGGGGGATCGCCCAAGACACCTCATGACCTGAAACACTTTCCATCTCTTTTCCTATGGAGAGCGAACACAACGCCTGCGTGGCGACTTCGACCACAAGCCAAGACGCAGCGACGCCAGAGCGACGTGACCCTGACCTGGCGCCGCGAATGGTCAGCAATGACCTGTCCACTCTGAAGCAAGCAGCGATCAACGGAATGGGGATTGCCGCTCTACCCGCGTACGTTTGCAAAAGTGAGCTGCGCAGCCGGCAGCTAAGCCGAGTCCTCCCGGGGTGGCTCGCCGGCGAATCCACCTTCACCGCGCTGCTGCCGCATCGTCTTGGGCTGCGGCCCGTCGTCAGGATCTTCGTCGACTACCTTGCGCGGTATCTACCGGAGTGCGTACAGCCTTGATCCGAGCAGCCGAGGCCCCTGAGCCCTCCCTATCCTTCCCGTGAGCCTGCCGTGAGCCGGCGCGTCCTACGCTCGTTCCGCATCCATCAGGCGGTGGCTTACAGCCGCCTGTTTGACGAGCGATCCATGTGTTCGGGAGGATCAATTCAAGCTGTGCGTCGATCATCTCTCGCAGTTGTCCGGCAGTATGATTCCACCGCCCTGAACCGCGACAGTCGCCCGCGGGGTACCGCGCTCAGCGCGCTGGAATCACGAGGTGCCCGGTTTTCCCCGAACTCTCTGCTCGTGCGCGCCTGGCGGAGACTCATCGAGCTGCGTATCGACGATGCCTTGGCGACCGTCGCCCGATTCGAAGATGAGATCGCGCGTTCCGATGCCCCGATCGCGCCCCGATCGCGGGAGTTCGCCGAGGTTCTCCGAGCCGTGCTGCTTGTGCTGAAGAGCCATGATGGTGCGACGGTGCGCGCGGCGCTCGCCGTACTCGAGATCCGTCATCGGTCAGGTGGGAAGAGTCCGGCGCTGGCGGCAGCGCTGCGCGTCGGGTATTGGAAGGTGAGGGACTTCGATCGATACTATGCCGTGCCTCGTCTCGAGCACGCGATGGCGGCTCATCGCGGCACGCACGGGCTTGCGACGATCATCGCCCCGACGTTCGAAGCTATCGTGGAGGCGGAGCAACTCCGGCTGGCCGTTGCGACGAGACTCGCCAGGAGCGCTCACGAACGCGCCATGAGTCGTTTCGGAAAGCGATCACCGGTGACAGCCCGGGCGGCCGTCGTGCTCGCGGAGTTGCTCTTCGAGGAAGGGCACCACGCCGGCCTGGAGGCTCTGGTCACGGAGAGCCTCACGGCGGTCCGGACGTCAGGGGACGACGAGAGCGCCTTGCGAGGATATAGGGTTCTCGCTCGTCTCGCTTCCCGTCGGGGAGACACGGAGTTCGCCTTCCTCATCCTGAAGGAGGCGGAGGCCCTGGCGGCGGCGCGCGATTGGACATGGATGATGGCGGAGTGCTTGACGCTGCGCACTCAGTTTCTCCTCAGGGAGGGTCGAACGCGCGATGCGGCGATCTGTGCCGAGCGCATCGAGACACTGGTGCGCGACTTCTCCTCGGGCGACTTGCATGCGAGCCATGTCCTGGCACGTGCACAGGTGCTGGTCGCGACCGGGAACGCGGGCCGAGGGGCGACGATTCTCCGGGAGCTTCAAGCAGCAAGCTGCGGCAAGCGAAACAACTACTGGGCATTGCGTTTGTCGGTTCAGCTGGCCGATGCTCTGCTCGCGTGCGGAGACCATGCCGAAGGCCGCGCGATGCTCGTTCAAGCGCTTCAGGTGGGCGCGCGCGCGGGGGTGTATCAGACATTCGTCGATGCCGGGGCGCATGTGGCCGAGCTCCTGGTGTCCCTTCACCACGCCACCCCGCAGGACAGCCGCCTGCCTCCGGAGCTCAGGCCCTACATCGGAAGCATTCTCGCGGACCGCGCTCAGCAGCGAACGCGCACGTCGCCGACCCGCGTCTCGCGCGTCACGGAGTCGCTGAGTCCCCGCGAACGCAGCGTCCTGCGCTCGATGAGTTGCGGACTATCCAACAAACGCATCGCGCAAGAGCTGCAGATTGCCCCGGAGACCGTGAAGTCCCACGTCAAAGGCATCTTCATCAAGCTTGCCGTGCAAACGCGTGCTCACGCCGTATCGACGGCCAACGCTCTGGGGCTGCTCTGAGCCGCGTATCGCGTGCTCATGATCGCGTACCGCATGCTCATGATAAAGTAGCGTTGCGACCGGTGAAAACGGGCTAAAGTGGACCCCGAGTACCGGGCTTTGGGGAAAGCTGGTCAGCGCGGGAAGCAACAGGCAGCACATGAGTACGACAGCTTTCGACGTTGACTCTCGTGAACGTGCTCTACCGCCGGGGCTGGGCGTGCCGTGCTCAACCTGACGGAGCGCAAGCGCGTAGAGCAGGCTTTAAGGCAAAGTGAGGCGTATCTCGCCGAGGCGCAGCGGCTTTCACACACCGGGAGCTGGGCCTACGATCACGCGCTTGGGAAGGTGAAGCACTACTCGGATGAGGCGTTCCGTCTGTTTGGACTGGATCCCCGCCGCGACGGCGGGCCGCCGCAACTCGAAGAGACCCGCCAGCTGATTCACCCGCAGGACCGCGAGCGCGTGTTCGCGGAGCTCGCGCAGATATTCCGCGACAAATCCGAATACGAGCAACGGTACAGGATCGTGCTGCCCGATGGAACAGTCCGGCACCTGCACTCGATTGGGCATCCGGTTCTCAACCAGGCGGGAGATCTGGTCGAGTACTTCGGAACGGTGATGGATGTGACCGAGCGCAAGCACGCCGAGCACCGCCTGGTCGTGCAACACCGCATCACGCGCATTTTGGCGGAGGCCGCCACTGTCGAGGAAGCCATACCGAGAATCCTCGAGATGATCGGCAAGTGGCCGGGATGGGATCTCGGTGTTCTGTGGCAAAACGATCGGCATGCAGGCGTGCTCCGCTGCGCCGAGCTGTGGCGGACACCTTCCCTCGAGGCCCCGCAGTTCGAGGCTGTCACCCGGAGGAGCACCTTCTCGCCGGGCAGCGGGCTGCCGGGCCGAGTCTGGGCGAGCGGTGCGCCGGCGCACATCCCGGATATTGCCCGTGATCCGAATTTTCCCCGCGTGGACATTGCGGCACGCGAAGGCTTGCACGGGGCCTTTGCCTTCCCGATCCTGCTGGGTCGCGATGTGCTCGGCGTCATCGAATTCTTCAGCCGCGACGTTTGGCAAGCGGACCAGGACCTGCTCGACATGATGGCAACCATCGGCAACCAGATAGGGCAGTTTACCAAGCGCGCTGCGGCGGTCGATGAGCTGCAGCTCCGGGTGAACATGCTGCAGCAGATTCCCGTCGCCGCCTGGTCGGTAACGCCGGACGGGACTCCCGACATCGTGAATCAGCTTTGGTACGAATACACCGGCCAGACACCGGCATTCGTGAATTCCCATCCCGAGGCGTGGATGGCGACCCTTCACCCTGAGGACCGGGAAAGAGCATCCCAGAGCTACTGGGACGGCATACGGTCCGGGCGCGGCTTCACCATGGAAGCACGGTTGCTTCGCGCCCGGGACGGGACGTACCGCTGGCATCTGAATCGTGCGGTACCGGTACGGGACCCGGCGGGGAACATACTCAGGTTCGTCGGCACCTCAACCGACGTGCACGAATTGCGGCAGGCTCAGGAAGCGCTGCGCACCACGCAGGCGGAGTTCGCCCACATGACACGCGTGATGACCATGGGGGAGCTCACCGCGTCGATCGCGCATGAGGTGAATCAGCCGCTCGGCGCCATTGTCACGAGTGCAGCCGCCGGCGCACGCTGGCTGGCGACCAAGCCGCCGCAAATAGACAAGGCCCAGCGGGCGCTGGAACGCATCGCCAATGATGGTAAGAGGGCGGCCGAAGTCATCCGGCGCATTCGGGCACTCATGAAGCGTCAGGTGCCGCGCAAGGATTGGCTGGACATCAATGAAACGATTCTCGAAGTGATAGCGCTCGCGCAATACCAGCTGCGCCGAAGCGCAATCCTGCTCGAAACGCGGCTCGGCCACGAGATTCCGCTCGTCCGCGGCGACAGGGTGCAGCTGCAGCAGGTGCTGCTCAATCTGATCATCAATGCGATCGAGGCGATGAGCGCGATCAAAGAGCGGCCCCGCGAGTTGACGATAGTATCAGCTTCGGACGGGCCGGATGCCGTATCCGTTGAAGTGCGCGATACCGGGACGGGACTGGACCCGGTGCATGCACCCCACCTGTTCGAGCCCTTTTATACGACCAAGGCCGAGGGGCTGGGCATCGGCTTATCGATCAGCCGCTCGATCGCCGAAGCACACGGCGGCCGCCTTTCGGCGGCGGCGAACCCGCCCCATGGCACGGTGTTCCTTTTTTCTTTGCCGGTCAACGAGCCAGCCTCGTAGATACGCGCGGTCGCTTGGTATACTGGATGAATCGGCCGGCCGTGCGCGGGTCCGGATCGATTCGCGGGGAGTCTCATCATGGTTGAGGAACGGGCCATCGTCTTCGTCATCGACGATGATCCATCGATGCGCGCGGCGCTCGAGGATCTCGTGAGCACCGTCGGCCTCGAGGTGCGTGCGTTCGCCGCGCCGCAGGACTTTCTGCAGAGCAAGCCGCCGGACGTACCGGGCTGTCTGGTGCTCGATGTGCGATTGCCGGGGATGAGCGGATTGACGTTTCAGCAGGAACTCGCGAAAGAGGGCCTGGCGCTGCCGGTGATTTTCATCACCGGCCACGGGGACATCCCGATGAGCGTGCGGGCGATGAAGGCGGGCGCCGTCGAGTTCCTCAGCAAGCCGTTTCACGATCAGGATCTGCTCGATGCCATTCACGCGGCGATCGAGCGGGACCGGAAAAGACATCGCGAGGCGGTGCGCGTTGCCGAGTTGCGCGAGCGGTTCGCCACGCTCAGCGAGCGCGAGCGGCAGATCATGGCGCTCGTCGTCATCGGGCGGGCCAACAAGCAGATTGCCGGGGAGCTGGACTTGAGCGAGATGACGGTGAAAGTCCATCGCGGGCAAGTCATGCGCAAGATGCACGCGGGATCGCTGCCCGACCTGGTGCGAATGGCGGACCGGCTGGGCGAGTCTACCGCAACGTCGTACGCGGCCTATACCAAAGTCGTAGCACTTCCCTACCTTCCTCGCCCGGAATATCCGCAGGTGCGGACCCGCCCCCCGCTCGTGCAATTGTCTTGTACGCTCCCTGAGCACTAGTGTCGCTCTTCAACTGCCAATCGGGAGATCGGAGTGCCCAAGGGGCCGCTGGTCGCGATCGTTGACGACGATGAGTCGATCCGGGACACGACCAAGGATTTGCTCGAGTCTGCCGGCTTTTCGGCAGCCGTGTTTGCGCGTGCCGCAGGGCTGCTGAAGTCCAGGCGGCTGAGCCAGGTCCGCTGCCTGATCGCCGACATGCGGATGCCGAAGATGACCGGACTCGAGCTGCATCGGGGTCTGGTCGCCTCGAATCGGGCGATCCCCACCATTCTCATGACCGCCTATCCGGACGAGCGGGCGCAGGCGCAGGCAATCAAAGCCAATGTCGTTTGCTATCTCATAAAACCGTTCGCTGCGGACGAGCTGCTTGCCTGTGTGCGCCGCGCCGTGCAGAGGCACGATGCGGCCGGCGACTAGCGGGAGGAGCATGAGCTGCCCAAAACGGTGCTGGTTCGCGATAGCTGCGCTGCTCTGGTGCGGCTGCGCCGGCGCGCTCAGTCCTGATCGGACCATCAAGGAGCTGCACCACACGGCCTGGGGCCCGGGCCAGGGCGCGCCTCTGGGCGGCGCCGCCGCCCTCGCGCAGACGAACGACGGGTATCTCTGGATCGCGGGCCCGAGCGGATTGTTTCGATTCGACGGAATTGCGTTCGAGCGCGTCGAGCTGCCCCAGGACCCGAAGCTCTCGTCGCTGAGTCTGTTCTCGGCTTTTGCTCCGCGCGGCGGCGGCTTGTGGGTCGGCTTCACGTTTGGAGGCGTAGCGCTCCTCAAGGAGGGGCGCTGGCAGGTATTCGGCGTCGCCGATGGCCTCCCGCAGTCATCACCGTGGCAGTTTGCCGAGACGCCCGACGGCATGCTGTGGGTCGCGACCGGCCGTGACCTCGCCCGCTTCGACGGTGCTCGCTGGACCATGGTCGGCGCCCAGATGGGTCTTCCGGCGAGCGACAACCCCATCCTGTTCGTCGATAGTCAGGGCACGCTCTGGGCCGGCGGCGGGAACGCATTGTTCTTTCTGCGTCCGGGCGAGCATCAGTTTCGCAATCAACCGGTCGCTGTGCCGACGCCGTGGGACGGCAACGGCATGGCGGAATCCAGCACCGGAACCGTTTGGCTGGACGCGGGCTTCGACTTGGTGCCCGTCGCCCAGAACCCGCCGCCCGGGAAGCCCGGCAGGTCGTCTTACGGGGGCCTCGCTTTCGATCACGATGGTACGTTGTGGGACCCGCAGACCGGTGTGTCACGCATTGCCCATCCCGAACACCCGACCATGGGCGCCGCCATCCGCGTCGAGGATATCGCGGATCACTACACCGACGCGGACGGACTGACCTCGCGATCTGTGCGAGCCTTGATGGTCGATCGCGAAGGCAATGTCTGGGTCGGGACGACTCAGGGGCTCGATCGTTTTTCCGAGCCAAGCCTGGAAATCCCGCTGCAGGTGGCGGAAAACGTGAAGGTCGTCCCCCAAATCGCTGATGCAGGTATGGCCCGTGCCGATGACACGGGCGGCTTGTGGGTCACCAACGGCGCCGATGCGGTAGTGCGCTACCAGGACGGGAGAATGGGTCCGCCCATCATCCGGCAGAAAGTCCAGACTCTGTTCCGGGCCGCGGACGGCACGGTATGGTTCGGAGGCCGCAAGTCCTTGTGGCGCGAGCGGCAAGGGCAGCTGGAATCAGTGGCGCCGCCTGGACCGGATCACGACACGCAGGCGTTGGCTGACGACAAGTCCGGTGGCCTCTGGGCGTCGGTCCTAGGTGGTGGCGGGGTGTTTCGGCTCAAGGACGGGATGTGGACACCGTACGGCGGCATCGCCGCACTGCCGCGGCGTCCCGCGATCACCATCGTGCGCGACCGGCGCGATCGCCTATGGTTCTCTTATCCCGGCGGCAGCGTCGCGGTGCTCGATGGTGAGCGGGTGCGCACCTACGGTGCCGCGGACGGACTGCAGATCGGCAATGTGATGGCGAATTATCCGGGGCGGATCGGTCAATGGTTGGGCGGGGAGCTGGGACTGGCGCGGTTCGACGGAGAGCGATTTCAGAGCGTCCAGTCCGCGGCGGAGCTGTCTCTCGACGGCATCACGGGTATCGTCGAGACCACCGACGGCGACCTCTGGCTCAACGACCGCGCCGGAATAGTTCATATCGCGAGCGAGCGAGCTGGAGCGCAGTCGCCTGGACCCCGCTTATCGCGTGCACGGCGAGACGCTCGGCGCTTTCGACGGCCTCGTCGGCAGCGGTGCGATGGTGCGACCCCTGCCGACCGCGATCGAAGCCTCGGATGGGAAGTTGTGGTTCGCCACCGGCAGCGGCATTTACGGCATCGATCCGGCGCACCGAGTGCACAACCGCGTGCCGCCGCCGGTCCTGATTCGCGCGCTCACGGTGGCCGGCCACACGATCGAGCCGATCCCCGGATTGACATTGCCGGTGTACACGACTGCGGTGGGCTTCGATTACCTGGGTCTCAGCCTCACGGCAGCCGAGAAGGTGCGCTATCGCTATCGGCTCGACGGTGCAGATACCGACTGGCGCGAGCTCACCGCCGCGCGCCAGGCGCTCTACACCAACCTGCGCCCGGGACACTATAGCTTCCGGGTGATTGCCGCCAACAACGATGGCGTGTGGAACGGGTCGGGCGCATCGGTGGCTTTTGTGATCCCAGCGGCGTTTGTTCAGACGGGATGGTTCATCGCCCTGTGTGTCGCAGGCGGTGCCGCCGCGGTGTGGGTTCTGGTCCGGCTGCGGGTCCGTCAGGTACACCGGCGGCTCGAGGAGCGCATGGATGAACGTCTCAACGAGCGGACCAGGATCGCCCGAGAGCTGCATGATTCCCTGTTGCAGGGCTTCCAGGGTTTGATGTTTCGACTGCAGGCAGTGCGGCAGCTGCTCCCCGAACGTCCCGGCGATGCCGCGAAGTTCCTGGACTCCGCCATGCAGGTCGGGGACCAAGCGATCGGTGAGGGACGCGACACCGTCCAGAATCTGCGTTCCTATGACGACCGGGATCTCGCGAGCTCGCTGAGCGCGCTCGGCACCGACCTCGGGGCGGGGATTGATTCGTCAAAGCCGGAGTTTCGCGTAGTCGTGGAGGGCAGGCCCCGCGAGTTAACCGCCGTCGTTCGTGACGAGACCTACCGCATCGCGCGCGAGGCCGTCTGCAACTCGTACCAACACGCAAAGGCCGGCCATATCGAGGTCGAAGTTATCTTTGGGGACGCAGATCTCACGATCCGCGTGCGCGATGATGGAATAGGCGTGGATCCGAAGATCCTCGCACATGGTCAGCGTTCCGGCCACTGGGGACTTCCCGGAATGCGCGAGCGCAGCGAGAGCCTGGGAGGTCACCTCCATGTTTGGAGCGAGGGAAATGCGGGTACGGAGGTCGAGCTTCGCATCCCGGCTCATATCGCATACTCACAGCCCCCGGCATCCATATCCAGCCGACTCGGCGCTTTTCGGCTGCGGTCGTCCAGGGCAAGCTAGGCTGGCAGCGGCAGAGGCCGCCAAGGCCCGCGTCGCGCGCAGTGACGCATCTAGATGATGCGTTTGCGGCCAAACAAGCGGGCATCGAGGGACCAAGCTCCCGGCCCCAGCATGGCGAGTGCCAAGCCCATGGCAGCGAAGACCATCAACGACAAATTGAATTGGTGTCCGAGGGTGATGACGATGACCTGAATCGCCACCCCGGTGAGCGCTGCAATCGGTGTCCATAACCCGATCCAGATCAACACTGCCACGCCGGCCACCACGCATCGAGCAAGCAAGCTTGCCGTGCCGGCGAGATCGCCCGCCACATATGCTACGGAGGCCAACGAGAGCCCGGCGGCAGATCGAAGAATCAACAGCCCGATTCCCGGCCACGAATTGGGGAATGTCGAAAACAGCCTTTGCACGCCCAAGTGTAAGTCAGGAGCCCTGCTTGCGATAACCCTCAAAAGGGTGAGCCTCATATCACCCCGGAGGCGTGTGTTGAACGGCACGTTCCACCACGTCCGCAGGATTCCACAATACGGTGTTCTCTAACTACAAGCGCACCCGAACGTCTGTGGTCTAGGCTTCGGGACATGTCATCGCTCGATGCGACATTCGCTTTGTCCCCTGATCACAGTGCTGCGACAGCCGGGGACCGGTCTGTCGCCTGCCGCCCGGGAGCGGCGGCCTCGTCCCCAAGTCGTAGCCGATCTCTACCAACGTCCATCTTTTCGTATCCCTCGGGTCACGGAATTTGCTCGCGTGCATTTTCCCCTTACACATGTGCAATGGCTTTACGCCGTCCACTGGTGGTTTCCTGTCTCGGCAGCTGAGGTCTAAAAATGAGGATTGCTATGTACGGCCGCGAACGTTTCAGAGTTCATGTGTTGGGGCGCTTTCGCTTGCTCACGGGGGATACCCCTGTCGCCGTTCCTCCACGCTTACGAAAACCGCTGGAGCTGCTGCAGGCGCTGATCGCGTTCGGTGGAACCGAAGTGAGCGCGGATGTGCTGATCGATGCGTTGTGGCCGGACTCCGAGGGCGATGCCGCGTACCACGCGCTCGAAAGCGCACTTTACAGGCTGCGCCAGCTGCTCGGCGCGCGCGACGCGGTACGCATGGAGGGTGGGAAGGCGAGTCTGAACCGGGATCAGTTGTGGGTCGACATGTGGGAGTTCGAGGAGGAACTGCAGCGTCCTCGTGATCCGCAGGCGGGGGGCATCGAGAGGATCGGCCGTCTCCGGCTTCTTTATCAGGGGCATTTTCTCCAGCGCGAGACCGAAAGACCCTGGATCTTGAGGGCGCGCCAGGAGTTGCGTGATCGTATGCTGCGGGCCATCCGCGATGCGGCGCGTGAGTGCGAGCATGCGCGCCGTTGGGAGGATGCCGCGAACCTCTATCGATCCGGGATCGAGCTCGACTCCCTCAATGAGGGTTTGTATCGGGGCTTGATGCTCTGCCACCAGGAGCTCGGAGATCACAGCGAGGCGCTACAGGCCTACCGGCGCTGCCGCGAGTTGCTGACGCGCTTCCTCGGCATACCACCCAACGCAAAGACACAAGCCCTCTACCTCAGCGTGCGCGAGCGTGCAGCCTACACCGCCGTCGGAAGCGCGCTGTGAACGCGTGCACTTAGGCCGGGTCGATCGGTGAGTCAGCGGTGAGTGCCGCCGGGTTAACGTCCGTGCGTCGCAGCCGCTGGCTGCTTATTCGGCAAGAACCTAAGGAGATGAAGACACATGCGTCAAATATTTCTGAGCCTCGTTGCTACCGTGCTGGCTTCGACCGTTGCGGTGGCGGCAGAAGGCGCCTCGTCCGCTGCAACCCCTGTTGCAGAGGGATCCATACCGTCCGGCTACGTGTGGCTGAGCGGCGGCGTTATCGCCATCGGTATCGGCTACAGTTGGGGTCACGGAACGCTTTACAACAGCAAGGACCAAAAGGAATACAAGTTCAAGATCTCGGGCGTTTCGGTCGCCGACGTTGGTGGCGCCGGTATTACCGCCGAGGGTGAGGTTTACAATCTGACCAGCCCCGCGGACCTCAACGGCGACTATTCGGCAGTCACGGCCGGAGTGACGATCGGCGAGGGCGGTTCGATCGCCTATCTCAAGAACGACAAAGGCGTCGTCATCAAGCTGCATTCGCAGACCGGAGGGGTGCGTTTCAACCTGTCGGCCAGCGGCATGCACGTGACGCTCCAGTAATCCAGGATTGGAAGTAGGATTGGATGGCGGCTTTGGCCTCGAGGTGGATCTCGTGGCTACTGCCGCCGGCCTTTTTCAGGCCGCGGTCTTCCCTGCGCCCGGAGGGAAATCCCCGCGACCCGGTCTCGAATCGCGTGTTTCAAATCTTCCTCGAGTCGATGCTCCGCGCCCGCGACGGTCTCTTCGACAGCGATGATCCCCGTGTCGACCGAGGTCCTGAGATCGCCTGCGAGCCGCGCCTCCAGCGCCCTGATGCGCTCCTCGAGCGCAGTCAGGTGTTCTCCGAAGGTTGCCGCCGGATGCTGCAAAAAGACCAGAGCGCCGAGAGCAACCCTCTCGTCGCACCATCTCGCGCACCCGCACCCCGGCTCAAGGGCCGCGTCGCCAAGCGTTCATCGGGCATCGCCGCACCTGCAGGTCGTACGACCTATTTAGGGAAGTTCTCCCGGATCATTTCAAATACGTCGCCGGTCTGACCGTGCAGGACCGCCCGAACGGAGTACATGGCCATACCGTAAGCGGCCTCCGGGGCAATGAACGGCGGCATCACGAGCTCCATCGGGGCCACTTTGACATTCAGGAGCGCCGGACCGCTCACCGCCAACCATTCGTCGACCGCGGATTCGAGTTCGGCTGCGTCGGTAACCGTGCGGCCCCAGAGGCCTATCGCTTCTGCGACCTTGCCGAAGTCCGGGTTCTTGAGATCGGTGTATGTCGGCAACAGCCCTTCGCTCTTTTGCTCCAGCTCCACGAAGCCCAGGCTGCCGTTGTCGTAGACTGCGATCTTGATCGGTAGCTTCTCCGAGACGATGGTGATCAGATCTCCGAGCAGCATCGTGATTCCGCCGTCGCCGGCGACACACACGACCTGCCGCCCCGGCTGACAGGTCTGCAATCCAATGGCCGTACCGATGCCGCTCGCCATGGTCCCATGCAGCAGACTGGCGAACATCCGCCGTTTCCCGTTCGCGGCGATAACGCGCAGCATCCACACTCCGCAGGTGCCGTCATCGGCCGCAAACAGCGCATCCTCGGCCGCCTTGCGATTGATAACCGACGACAGATACTGGCCGTAAATCAAGCCACGCTTGTCCGGAGTCGACCTGGCCGCCTGCGCCTTGAGGGCCTTCTCGTGCCGCTGGACGTAGGCATCGCGAAAACTCGAGTCCTCCCGCTGCGAGACCCGGGGCAGCAGGGCCTGTAGCGTGTCCTTGACGTTGCCGACCACCCCAAGCTGGACCGGATGGCGCTGTCCGATACGCATCGGATCACTGTCCACCTGAATGATCGTGGCGCGGCTTGGATAGAACTGCGACCAGGCAAAATTGGTCCCCAGCAGCAGGAGCGTGTCGCAATTGAGGACGGCGTGATAGCCGGATTCCGTCCCGAGGACGCCCGTCATACCGACATTGTTCGGGTTGTCGTACTCGAGCGCGTCTTTCCCGCGCGAAGTGTGCGCCACGGGGGCCTGAAGGCGCTTCGAGAGCTCCACGACCTCATCGTGCGCACCGGCGCATCCGGCGCCCGCATAGATCGTGATATTGGACCCTTTCGCCAGGAGGCTGGCCATCTCGTCCAGGTCGGTCTCGCTCGGACGAATGACGGGGACGTTGGTGTGGACACGATACGGCAACTCGTCGACCGCGGCAGAGTCGGCCACGTCGACCGGCAGGATCAATACCGCCACGCCGCGCCGCGTGATCGCCGCCTGGCATGCCTGCGTCGTCAGGCGTCGAGCCTGCTCGGGCGTCAGGACCATTTCGCAGAACACGCTGCAGCCTTTGTAGACCGCCTTGAAATCCACCTCCTGGATGAAATCGAACCCAAGCTCACGTCGGACCACCTGGCTTGCGATCAGTATCACCGGCGCACGGTTTCGATTCGCTTCGTACAGGCCGTTGATGAAATGCAGGCTGCCCGGGCCGCAACTGCCTGCCACGGCCGTGAGCCGATTGAGCAGCAGCGCTTCACCCTGCGCAGCGAACGCGCCGGCTTCTTCGTGCCGCATGTGAATGAACTTGATGCCCGCCGGCGCCAGGTTGGAGGCAAAGGCGTTCAACGTATCGCCGACGATGCCGTAGCAGTGCTCGACGCCGGCCTCCTTCAGTGCATCAATGATGACTCGCGCTACCTTCTTACTCATTGTTGAGCTCCATATAGGTCATGACAGGCTAATCGGCAGCCTCCGCGATGCACCGGCTGCGGAATATCCCCCCGATGGGGGGGGTAGTCACCGCCTCAGTTCGGCGAGGGCACGGAGCGGCCGGCGGAGGAGCGCAACGCAGCGACCTTCGGCGCTTCGATGGGTCGTCGTGATAGCAAGCCCCCCATTGGGGGGATTGGGAAGGGAGCGGGATTTGCACAGAATTCCTCGCATGCCCAATCGCGCCGGTGGATACCGATGGAGTCCGTGATGCGTGCCGCCAGCCCCGACCGGTTGTCCCCGGACGTCCCGAGAACACCCAGCGCATCCGCTACCCGGCTGCGGGCGATTGCAGTGACGGGTGCCACGATGTTGTTGACGGCATGCAACGAGGGTGTGCTCGATCCGCACGGTCCCGTGGGCAAGGCGGAGCGGGTCATTCTCTACGATTCAACGGCCATCATGCTTGCCGTCGTTGTTCCGGTGATCGTGCTCACGCTGGTATTCGCATGGTGGTTTCGAGCCAGAAATACGCGGGCGAGTTACCGGCCGGACTGGGAGTATTCCGGCCGGATCGAGATGATTATCTGGTGCATTCCGGCCCTCATCATCCTATTTCTCGGCGGCATAGCGTGGACGGGGTCACATGACCTCGATCCTCCGGTGCCGCTACAAGAACCTACCGCACCGCTCGATATCGAGGTCGTCTCCCTGGACTGGCGCTGGCTTTTTATCTATCCGCATGAGGGGATCGCGAGCTTGAACCGTCTGGTCGTTCCAGCGGGGGTGCCGCTTCGATTTCGCCTGACCTCGACCACGGTCATGAACAGCTTCTTCGTGCCGCAATTGGGCAGTCAGATCTACACGATGCCGAACATGGTCACCCGGCTCAATCTGGAGGCTGACCAGCCCGGCACCTTCGAGGGTCTCTCGGCGCAGTTCAGCGGCGATGGCTTCTCCGACATGCGTTTCGATCTCGTGGCGATGGAGCCCAAGGACTTTGAGGACTGGGTTAGCACCACGAAGACACAGGGCGGCGTCCTTGACGCGAGGACATTCGAGAAATTGGTAAAGCCCGCCAAGGCTGACGGAACACAGACCTACGCCCAGGTGAGCGAGGGTCTGTTCGACAGCATTTCGTCGGGTCATATGGCGGCGGTCCCGCCGCAACGAGGGCAGTAGTATGTTAGGCAGGCTCAGCTGGGCGGCCATTCCGTTCAATGTTCCGGTCGTCATGATCGCCGCCGGCAGCGTGGGCTTCGTCATCTTTTGCGTGCTGGCGCTGGTGACAGTCAAAGGCTGGTGGCCGTATCTGTGGCGCGAATGGATCACCAGCGTCGATCACAAGCGGATCGGCGTGATGTACATCGGTCTGGCGCTCCTCATGCTGGTTCGCGGTTTCTCGGACGCCATGCTGATGCGCAGCCAATTGGCCCTTGCCGCCGGGCACGCCCAAGGGTATCTGCCGCCCGAACATTACGATCAGATCTTCTCGGCGCACGGCACCATCATGATCTTTTTCGTCGCCATGCCGTTCGTCGTCGGGCTCATGAACTTCGTCCTGCCGCTACAGCTTGGGGTGCGCGATGTCGCCTTTCCCGTGCTCAATTCCGTCAGCTTCTGGCTGACCGCGGCGGGAGTGCTCCTGGTCAATGTGTCGCTCGTGGTCGGCGAGTTCGCCCGCACCGGCTGGCTTGCCTATCCGCCGTTGAGCGAAGTCGCGTACTCCCCGGGGGTGGGCGTCGACTATTACCTGTGGTCCCTGCAGATCTCGGGTTTGGGAACGTTGTTATCGGGCATCAATCTCTTGACCACGATCTTGAAGCTGCGGGCGCCGGGTATGGGTTACCGCCAGATGCCGATCTTTTGTTGGACCGCGCTCGCCTCCAATCTCCTCATCGTCGCCGCCTTTCCGATCTTGACGGCGACGTTCGCGATGCTGCTGCTCGATCGGTATTGCGGTTTTCACTTCTTTACCAACGATCTGGGCGGCAATCCGATGATGTACATCAACCTCATCTGGTGCTGGGGTCATCCGGAGGTCTACATTTTGATACTGCCCGCGTTCGGGGTGTTCTCGGAAGTGGTCGCGACCTTTTCGGGTAAGCCCTTGTTCGGCCGCCGCTCGATGGTGATGGCAACGATGGTGATCTGCGTGCTGTCCTTCCTGGTATGGCTGCATCATTTTTTCACCATGGGGGCCGGCGCAGACGTGAATGGCTTCTTCGGCATCATGACGATGCTCATCGCAGTGCCGACGGGAGTGAAGATTTTCAATTGGCTGTTCACTCTCTACGGTGGCCGCATCCGTTTCACGGTGCCCGTCTATTGGTCGCTCGGGTTCATGGTGACCTTCGTCATCGGGGGCATGACGGGTGTCCTCATGGCGATCCCCCCGGCCGACTTCGTCCTACACAACAGTCTGTTCCTGATCGCGCACTTTCATAACGTGGTGATTGGCGGAGTCGTCTTCGGGGTCATGGCCGGCATCACGTATTGGTTTCCAAAGGCCTTTGGTTTCACGCTGAATGAGCGGCTGGGCAAGGCGGTGTTCTGGTGCTGGTTCTTCGGCTTCTACCTCGCCTTCATGCCGCTCTATGTGCTGGGACTCATGGGGGCGACGCGGCGCATGCAGCACTATTCGAACGCGCATTGGCAGCCGCTCATGCTCGTCGCCCTCGCGGGCGCACTGCTGATCCTCTTGGGTATCGTGCTGACCGGCGTGCAGCTCGCCGTGAGTATTCGCCAGCGCGAACGTAATCGCGATGTGACGGGGGATCCGTGGAACGGCCGTACGCTCGAGTGGTCGACCCCCTCGCCGCCGCCGCCGTGGAACTTCTCGCTTCTGCCGCAAGTGGACCGGCCCGACTCGTTCTGGGCCATGAAGCAGCAGGGCGGCACTGCGCGGGATGGCATCGTCAAGCGGACCTATGAAACGATCCGTGTCCCTCGGAACAATCCGACGGGCTTCTTCCTCGCGTTCTTTGCGGTATTGCTGGGATTCTCTCTCATCTGGCGCATCTGGTGGGGCGCCGGATTAGGACTTCTGGGGGCACTCGTGGTTTGTCTCATGCAGGCTTGGCGCACCGATGGCGAGATCGAGGTGCCCGCGGAGAAGGTCGCCGCCTTCGAGCGGGTCCATGGGCTCAAGGAGAGGGCGGTATGAGCGCTGCGGAACAAGCGCTCGCGAGCGCCGATGCGGTGCCGCTCTCGCTTCGGGGTCCTGCGTCGACGCGCGTGGTCGCGGGCTACGGTTTCTGGTTGTTCCTGTTATCCGACATCATCATATTCGCCGCCCTCTTTGCCGCGTATGCAGTGCTCTCCGGGGAAAGCGCCGGCGGCCCGACCGCCGCTGACCTGTTCGATAAGAGGCACGTGCTGATCGAGACCGCTTGCCTGCTGGCCTCGAGCGTCACCTGCGGGTTTGGCTCGCTCGCGGTGCAGAGCGGAGACAGAAATTGGACTTATTTTTGGATGGCGATCACCTTCATTTTGGGAGTCGCGTTTCTGAGTCTCGAAGCGAGCGAGTTCAGCCACATGCTGAGCATCGGCGCGGGGCCGTCCCGCAGCGCCTTTCTCTCGGCCTTCTTTACCTTGGTAGGCACCCACGGACTGCATGTGACCATCGGCCTGTGCTGGCTCATCGTCATGCTGGTGCAAGTGGCCACCCTCGGATTTCAGCCGATGGTGAGCCGCCGCTTCTTCTGCTTTGGCCTGTTCTGGCACGCGCTCGATATCGTTTGGATCGGCGTATTTACCATCGTGTACCTGGGGGCTCACTTATGAATACAGACATCGCAGCTCAAGGCGCCGCTCCGGGTGTCAACGTGCGCACGCACGGCACGCACCGAAGTTACCTGATTGGTTTGGGGTATGCCGTCGTTTTGACACTGGCGTCCTTTTGGGCTTCCTCGACCGATGTAATCTATCCGCATGGCGTGCCCATTCTATTGGGGGTTCTTGCGATCGCTCAGATGGGGGTCCACCTGGTGTTCTTCCTGCACATCTCGAGCGCACCCGACCAGACCAACAATATTCTGGCACTCGCCTTCGGCATTTTCGTGGTGGGACTCCTGGTATTCGGATCGATGATCATCATGGCTCATTTGAACCACAACATGATGCCCATGGATCGGCTGATTCAAATGCAACGATAGGACCGGCGCCGGTGAACTCGATACTCATTTGTCGCGATTGCGACACGGTGTATCGAGCTGTTCCCTTGCGCCGGGGCGATGTAGCCGTCTGCCGACGCTGTGATGCCGTTCTGGCACGCTATTTTGGCGCGAACGCGGAGACCGGATTGGCGCTCGTATGCGCCGCGGCCATCTTTTTCGCCATCGCCAATCTCACACCGATCCTGAGCATCGACATCGGGGGGGTGGAGACCCAGGCCAATATCTGGTTTGCCGTTCGCTCGCTGCAGCAGGGCTGGATTTCGGTCGCCGCCCTGGGGCTTGCTTTCACGACCTTTCTCGTCCCGGCGGTGCAGATAGCCCTCCTGTTGTGGGTGTTGCTGTTTGCGCGCTTGGGGCTCCGGCCGCCTGCCTTTGGACCGATCATGAAGCTGCTTCACCGGATGCGGCCGTGGAGCATGACCGAGGTCTTCTTGCTCGGCGCCCTGGTCGCCATCGTCAAACTCGCGAATTGGGTGCCTATCACGGCGGGGGCCGGCATCTGGGCAATGGCAGCGCTGACGGCGGTGCTGGCATTACTCGGGCGCTGTGACCCGGCGTCATGGTGGGCGATTGCCCCCGAGGTCGAGACATGGCGCCGTTGAAGCGATCACTCGAGCTCGGCTTGATCCTGTGCCGAACCTGCGGTCATGCCGTATCCCGCACAACCCTCGGGGCCAATCGGCGCTGTCCGCGCTGCCGGAGCCGGATCGAGCCTCGCATACCCCTCAGCACCGAGATGACGCTCGCGTGGCTGATTGCGGGTATGGTCCTTTACATTCCCGCGAATCTCTTGCCCGTGATGCATACGAGCGGATTGCTGGGCGAGGAGGACAGCACCATTTTCGGCGGGATTCTGGAGTTCTGGCGCTCGGGTGACTGGGATATCGCCCTGTTGATATTCACTGCCAGCGTTGCGGTGCCGTTCACGAAGTTCATCGCGATCGGCTTGCTGCTCTTCACCGTACGCGCGAAAAGCCGATGGGAGCAGCATCAACGAACGACGCTCTACCGGATCGTGGAGTTCATCGGTTACTGGTCGATGCTCGATGTCATCGTCGTCGCGTTGACCTCGGCGCTGATGCAGTTCCAGGCATTGGGTACCGCCGAGCCGCGCACGGGCATCGCCTTCTTTTGCGCCGTCGTGGTGGTGACCATGTTGTCGGCGTTGAGCTTTGACCCTCGGTTGATCTGGGATCGACGCGCATGAGCGAAGCACCCGCGCCGCCTTCCGGGGAAGAGCTTCCCACGCCGGCGGTGCGCAATCGCCATTGGATTCCCCGATTGGTGTGGGTGGTGCCGATCGTGGCGGCGGTCATCGGCATGTCACTGCTGGTCAGGAATTGGGCGAACGCGGGTCCGCGAATCACCATCAGCTTCTTGAGCGTCGAGGGGGTCCAAGTGGGCAAGACCGTGCTCAAGTATCGGGACGTCACGGTCGGACACGTGTCGGCCGTGGTCCTGAGCGCGGACCACAAAACCGTCTTGGTCAGCGCTGATCTGTCGAAAGATACGGCGAGCTTGCTGAAGACGGACACCCAATTCTGGATCGTGCGGCCGCGCATCGGCGTGGGCTCGGTATCGGGGCTCGATACCTTGCTATCGGGAGTGTATATCGGCATGAAGACCAGGGGCGCCGGGGTCAGCGCGCGTGAGTTCGTCGGGTTGGAGAATCCACCCGCTCTATCGCACGGGCCGCACGGCCGCGAGCTTCAGTTGCGCGCCGCCCGCGCCGGTTCCCTCGCAATTGGTGCGCCGGTCTATTTTCGGCAGTTCCAGGTCGGCCGCGTGATCGATGAGAATCTGCTGCCCGACGGCAGCACGCGAGTGAGCGTGTTCGTCGACGCGCCTTACGATGGGTTCATAAAGCCGCTGACGCGCTTCTGGAATGCCAGTGGGGTCAACGTCAGTCTGGGCGCCGATGGCCTCAACGTGCAAACCGAATCATTGGCCGCGGTGCTAGCCGGCGGCGTTGCCTTCGATGACGGACCCGCCTCAGCGGTCCCGGCGGCGACCGGCGCCCCGGGTGAATTCACCCTGTACAAGAACGAAACCGAGGCGGTGGCGCCGCCCGATGGCGAGCCGCACTACGTTCGGATGCGCTTCTCGCAAGCGCTGCGGGGCCTCGAGGTGGGCGCGCCGGTCGAATTTGTCGGGGTGAACATCGGGTCTGTCGTCGCTGTCGACCTGGGCTACCAGCCTCGAGACAAGTCCTTTCCGGTCATCGTGACCGCCAAACTCTATCCCCGCCGTATGGGCCAAGCGTATGAGACGCTCTCTGCGCAGGGGAAGACCGAGAGCGAGGAGACGCTTTCGGTGTTCGTGGGGGCCTTGGTCGGCCGGGGCCTGCGCGCACAGCCGCGATCGGCAAGCCTGCTCACCGGGAAGCTCTATATCGCGCTCGATTTTCTGCCCGCGAGCCCTCGAGTCGCCTTTGACCCGTTGCTTCGGCCGCTCGAACTGCCGACGGTGAACGGCACTTTCCAAGAACTGGAAGGGAATATCGACCGGATGGTGAAGAAGGTGAATGCCCTGCCGCTCGAACAGATCGCTACAGATTTGGATACGGACCTCAAGGATCTGCATGGGACCTTGGACGCGCTCCACACCCGCGTGCTACCGAGCGCCGTGGACACTTTGTCGGCGCTGCATAAGACGCTCGATTCTGCCGACCGGACCCTGGATGCGGGTTCGCCCCTGCAACGAAGTCTCACTGACACGTTGTCGGAGACCCGCAGCACCTTGCAGTCCGTGCGCGAATTGGCCGACTATGTCGATCGTCATCCGGACGCGCTCCTGCGCGGCAGGCGGCCGCAGAAGATGCCGAAGACCCTTGCAGCGCCATCCTCGGACGCCAAACCATGAACGCCTGTTACACGCGATTGGCTCTTGCGTGTCTCGTGAGCCTGGGCGCTGCCTGTACGTCTGCGCCGATTCGGTATTACACGCTGACTCCGCCACCCGACAAGCGCCCGCGAGCCGAGGAGGCGACGCTCGCGATCGACGTGCGAGTCGTGCATATCCCACCCCAACTCGACCGCCTGGAGCTCATGGTTCGCACCGGGCCGGTGGAGACTACGCTTCTCGAGAACGAGCGATGGGCGTCCCCGATGAAGGATGAAATCAAGAATGCGGTGCGCCTCGAGCTGCAGCGCCGATTGGACGGGACCACAGGATTACCCCCGTCGTTTACGAAGCTGGCGCTCGACATCGACGTGCAACGTCTCGAGGCGGAACTCGGGCGGTACGCGCTGCTCGAGGCGTCCTGGAGCGCGAGATTATCCGGCGCGGGCCGGCCATCCGGCGGCACGCGAGTTACGACCTGCGCCTTCCGGGTCGACGAAGAGATCCGCACCGGCTACGCGGGAATGGTCGAGGGGTATCAACGGGAGGTCGCGGCGCTCGCCGACGCCATCGTAGCGGGGTTGACAGGTTCTACGAGGGACATCGACGCTTCGTGCCGAACATCGATCGGAGGTTCCGGATCCGGTTAGGGATTCACCGGCAAGGGGGTAAACCGGTTTCGCCGATGCTTCATCTTGGAGCGTCCCCGCGGGTTGTTCGGGCGACCGGTCAGGGCGTGATTCCCGAGGGGGTGACTTCCGAGGGCGTGACGTCCGTGCCTGCAACGTCAATCGCTCCCATGGAAAGCGCCAGCGCTGCCGCAGCCGTGTGAGCGCCGGCACGCGCATCTTCGACTTGCGTGTCGCCTTGTATCAGGGCGTTCTCCTCGGTGGCAAGGTCCGTATACGTCCCGACCCCTTGGCGATACGAACGCAAGGCCGCATCGTAGGCGGTATGCGCGGCCTGACTCAACACGACGGCGGCGTCATACTCGGCCAGACTGGTGACCACGCCGTTGTAGGCGCGTACCACTTGTTCCGACGCAGAGTCCCGCGCCGCCGCCAGTTGCTGCTCTGCCTCGTGCACTTTGGCGTCCGCCATGGTGATGCGGCTTCGCCTCATGCCGCCGTCAAAGAGGGGGATGCTGAACGATAGGAAAATGCTCTGTCCGGGCCGGTCGATATTCGAATAACGGCTGCCGTCGGAATTCAAGGACCCGATATTCTGAAAAGCCTGGCCTGCGAGCTCGATCTGGGGATAGTAAGACCGCCGCTCGCCCTTGAGCTCGGCCTCGGCCGCATCCACTTTGCCGAGTGCCGCGATGACATCCGGCCGATGCGCGAGGGCCTGATCGACCGCCTTGGACACGCTGTCCGCCGGAGCGGGCGGCAGCGGTAATTCGGAGCTATCTACTACATCGATTTCCGCAGCAGCCGGCACGCCGAGGGCCGCGATGAGATTGGCGCGTGCGGTTCTTTCCGCGCCTTCGGCCGCCGCCAGCGTATAGCGTGCTTGAGCCGTTTGCCGCTGCGCCTGCGCCACCGCAACCACGGTGGCAAGGCCGTTATTCTGCTTGGCGGTGGCGGCATCCTCGGTGGTCAGAGCGGTACTCAAGGCCTTCTGCGCGGCATGGAGCCTCCCCCGCGCGGCGCCCAGGTCGAAGTACGCTTGCGACACGTCGAATATGACTTTCTGATGAGCACCGGTGAACGTCACGTTGGCGACGAAGGAGTCCGCGCGTGCGGCTTGCAGCTGGGCATCACGGCGGCCGAAATCGAAAAGCAGCCATTTCAGAGCCAGCGCGGGGATGACTTCCCGCGTATCGGAGACGAAGTAGCCCGCGGGCACCAGGTTCTTCGGCATGGGCAACGGCGTGTGCTGAAACCCGCCGATTGCCTGCAGAGAAAGCTGCGGGAGATACGCGCTTTCGGCGAGGCCGATACTCGCGGCCGCTTCACGCGCTGCTTCCCAGGCCCCTCGGGTATTGGGATTTTCTCTTTCTGCCAGATCGACCAGCGCGGCCAGATCGTACTGCTTATGCGGAACCGCAAAGCCGGTATCGCCCAGAGAGGCGGCGCGGCGGATGGCCGATTCCGGGATAGGCCAAGGTTGCTCGGCGCTCGGCGGCGCTTGCGCTACTGCCAGATGGGCGCTCAGCAGGCCGGCGATAGCAGCCAATCCGACCGTCGAGCGTTCAGTGCATTGCCGAGGCAACATGCTGAACCTCCGACTCGAGTTGTTCGATGGCGTGTCGTGCCAAGCGGGCGTCGGGCTCCATGGCGGCGGGCGCCGCCGAGGGGCCCGCCGGCACGGGGCTCGGAGCCGCCGGCTGATTTCGCGAGAGGCTGTCTGCGGCAGAATCGGCCCATTGGGCCAACCGGGCAGTGGATTCCGGTTGGACATAGGGAGAAATCGAATCGGTCGTCACGACGAAGGCGGCCCCCGCGAGCCGCTCGATATCCGAAAGAGGGGGAAGACTCCGGCTCTCCGGCACATTGCCCGGCAGCATTCGCAGCTCGAAGAGGCTCAACGTGCGCAAGTGATCGGCCTGCACCAGTGCTTGGACCGCGCGCGTGCGAGCCTCGTCGACATTGGGTGACCGACGGATGACCGCCCCAATCGCGCGCAGCGCCTCGGCGAGTGCCGCACGAACGCCGGACCTGGCGGATTGAGGCCACAATGAACTGAATACGATGGTGATCACGATATTCCCGAGCAGAATGCCGGCGATCCGGTCTCGAAGGACCGTGAGATCCGTCGCGGGTGCATAACCTTGTAGGACGCCCAAGAAGAAGGCGAATGCGATCTGCAAGCCCGCGTAGGAGAGCAGTTCGCTGCTCGTCGCTATCCAGGCGGCGCCCACCGATACAGCGGCAATCAGCAGACATAGCTGGCCGATATCCGTGAGATGCGGGAGGACAAAGACAATGCACAGGCCGGCGATGAGCCCGCCGATGACGGCACCGGAGAGCCTGAGCAGCAGCTTGTGCACGGTCTCACCCAGGCTGGAGAGCGCTACAAAAAAGCAGGTGACGACTGCGGTGCGCATCCCGGGCCAGTCGAGAAGCGTGTAGATGGAATACGAGATCATCACCGCCATCGTGGTCTTCAGGGCAAATTGCCAATGCACCGGATTGCTGAAGGTATCGGGAACGAAGGATCGTCGCGGCGCGGGAGGTGGTTTCGTCGTCTCGGGCGATGAGCCAGGGCGGCCTATGGCAGCGTAGAGGACGGAGAGCTTGCTGAACAAGGCAATCACCGCCGGGGCTCGTTCGATATCCGCGTCGACACGTTGCGAGACCGGAACCATGGAGTCGTGCACCTCTGGGGCGTTATTGCCCGACTCGATGGCGCGTCGGCACGCTCGCAGCCTGCTTGCCAGATCTTCTCGGACGGTATCCGGCAGATCGTCGGGTACGGCTTCCAGGATCACCAGCACCTCGAGAAGCGTGCGTATCACAGACACGGTGATCTGGCCCCTTCGCGGCGCCTTTTCGGCGTTGTGTTGAGCGGTCGCGAGCAGCGGTACGAGACGCGCCCGCCATTCAGGAAGGCATTTACGGTAGGCGCCATTCGCAAGCGAGGTCTCCAACTCATTCAGCACCTTCCGGACGGAGCGGTCCATGAATGTCAAAGCGCCCTGGCCAAACAGCAGATTGACGATGACCGTCACGGCCACCGGCACGAATACGACGACCCATGTCCACAAGGTCAAGCGCGTCAGGACCTCCGGGCTGGGTACGTCGTCGACCAGCGTCTGCAGCAACACGATGAGAAAGCCGGCCAGGTAGGAGATGGGACCCAGTGCAAACGTACGCGCGGTAAACATGCCGGCAAACGTCGCCATCGCCATGAGGGGCAATCGCAGCGCAGGTTCGGCGGTGTCGATGAGCTCCAGGCCCAGGATGAGGAGAACCGCGAGGGTGGCGGCGGCGAAGGCGCCGAGTGCCGCCGTCACGGTCGCATTCTTCTCGTCTTTGCTGAGCAGAAAAACGATATAGGTCATGTAGGTGGGCTGGGGTATCTGAAACACCATCGCGATGGCGACGGTGATGGCACACCCAGTCGCAATGCGGGCGACGGCCGCCCCTCGGCCCTCTCGCGGCGCCAGCTCGATGGCCAGGAGTTCAATGAACGTCTGGCGGGATCTTTGCGACTCAGCGAGCGCCGTCATGATGCACTTTGACGGATGCGGTCAAACCCACGTGCATGGCAAAGAGGGGCGGGTTATCGAGCCGAACCCAGACAGGAAATCGCTGCGCGACCACTACCCAGTTGAGGTCGCGGCCGACGACGGGAAGACCGGGGCCGCCTTGACTGGTCGATTGCACGCCCGCGCCCAGGCTTTCCACCCGCCCTGTAAAGGCGCTATTGCTCTCGGACATGGTCCACACCGTCGCTCGATCGCCGACGGCGATCCGCGGCAATTCGGTTTCCCGAAAATCGGCGATGGCATACCACGCATCGGACTTGATGAGACTGAAGAGCGGCTGGCCCGCCACCGCAAAGGTGCCTTCCGCAATCTGCAATCCGACCACCTTTCCCGCAAACGGAGCGCGCAGAGTGGTCAGATCGTAGTTGCGCGCGGCGTTGGCCTCCGCCGCCTCCGCGCCTTGCAATTGAGCTTCGAGGCTCAAGGTGTCGCCCACCGCCTGGCGGGCCTCGGTCGCGCTGTGGGTGAGTTGCTCGAGTGACGCCTCGGCAGCGGCTTCGTTGGTCTTTGCTTCGTCCAGCTGCTGCTGAGTAACGAAGCCGGGCTTCACCAACGGCTCGAGGCGCTTGCGCGTGTCCTGGGCGTACCGAAGCTGGTCGCGCGCCTTCTGAACCTGGCTTTCGGCCGCGTGGACGCCGGAACCCTGGGCGGTGACTTGACGCCCCGTGAGAGCGATCTGCGCCTTGAGAGCGGCCACCTGAGCACGCGCCTGGCGCAGTTGAAATTCATATGGCGCGGGATCGATGAGGAGGAGCGGCGCACCCTTTGCGACGTCTTGATCATTGGTCACGGGGATCTGGATGATCCGTCCACTGATCTCCGACGCCATCTCCGCGCTGTAGGCAAAAATGTACGCGTCATGGGTGCGGGGGCGCCGATCGATCGCGAAGATGACGAGAATGCCCAGAACGACGGCCAATCCGATTGCCGTCGTGGCAATCAGTTTTCCCCGCAGCGTCTTGCCTTCACTCATGATCGCTCATCAGGACAGCCAGATCAGCCACATCGCGAACGTGCCTGCACAGGCAATCGCCAGCATGACGACGAAAGGGACGGGCAGTTCCTCGAGGAGTCCCGAGGCTTTGAAAATCGCACGGGCGACCAGTGCCAACGCAATGCCGACCAGGGCGCAGACCATCCAGGACGGAAAATACGAGCCTAAAATGTTGCGCGAGGGCGCGCCGTTGCAGCCGGCCAGTAAACCCAGCATCGGAGCCGCGCGCCACAACCGAGCCGCCGGCGCAAAGCGGTGGTGCGCGCCGCCTCGTTCGGGAGATCTTGTCGGGACATTCATGGAGAAGACAGTGTCATCGGTTTGTCGATCGGCAGCAGTCCCCCCTTTGGGGGAGAGCGAGCAGGGATCAGGGGAGGGCGGTCGGCAAGGATCAGGGGAGGGCGGTCGGCAACCCTGCGGAACGCTGAAATGGGCCGCTAGCGTGGATCGTCGAAAAATGTCCGGATGCGATGCAATAGCGACAGGCCGGCGCTGTCGTCGGTGGCACGAACAGCCACGACTCGACTGAGAATCGCGAGGCCGCGTCGGGCAGCCCGATCAAATTCGGCATACAAGTCCGAGTTCGCTGCGAGCAGGGGCTTTATGACCTTGCAGTCGAGCCCATAGAGCTTGCAATGGGTGCGAGCCGTCGCCGTAGCCGCATACGGTGCGCCGGTGAGCAGACTGACTTCACCGATGTAATCGCCGGCCCCAATGAAGCCGGCCGTCTGCTGCGTAATTCACTCGCCGTTCCGCCCCGCTCCCCCGGAAGGGGGAGCGCCCATTTCTCGGACGGGCCCTCAGCCGGCCCAGGCCGAGCGCCGGATCACGCTGCAGCAGGACGAATGACGTTATGCGAGGTAAAGTCGGATTGGAACGGAGGTGCAAATGACCAAATCTCACTATCGCTGGGTGATTGTTGCAGCAGGCGGCCTCCTGGGCTGCGTCGCAATCGGCGCCATGTTCTCACTGCCGGTTTTGATCCGGCCCATCGCACGGGATACCGGATGGTCCATCGCCGGCGTGTCCAGCGCCATGACCTTTGGTTTTATCGCCATGGCATTGGGAAGCATCATCTGGGGAGGCCTGTCCGACCGATTCGGCCCGCGCCTGATCGTGCTGATTGGATCGAGTACCTTGGCTGCAAGTCTGGCTCTGGCGAGTCGGGCGACCTCGCTTATCGAGTTTCAACTCATGTTCGGTTTCGTGGTCGGAGCTGCGACCGCCGCAATCTTCGCGCCCATGATGGCCTGCGTGACAGGTTGGTTCGACACACATCGCAGCCTGGCTGTGTCTCTCGTATCTGCCGGCATGGGAATGGCGCCGATGACCATGTCTCCATTGGCGGCGCGCCTCATCTCCAACTACGATTGGAGAACGTCCCTGCAAATCATCGCCGCCCTCGTCGCAGCCGTGATGATCCCGGTGGCGTTGCTGGTGCGCCGCCCACCGGCCGGCGACGATGCCGTCGCTTCCCCAGGTGAGGAGCCGCAATCAGCCATGACCGTGGGGCAGGCATTGAGATCGCCGCAATTCATCATACTGCTGCTGACGAATTTCTTCTGTTGCGCCACACACTCCGGTCCGATATTCCATACGGTGAGCTACGCCATAACCTGCGGGATCCCTCTGGTCGCCGCTGTTTCGATCTACAGTGTGGAAGGCCTGGCAGGCATGGGCGGCCGGCTCGCCTTCGGTCTTCTCGGGGATCGGTTTGGAGCCAAGCGCGTGCTGGTCTCAGGGCTGCTGCTGCAGGCGTTCGGCGCGCTGGCCTATTCCTTCGTCCGTGAGCTGAGCGCGTTCTATGCCGTAGCGGTGCTGTTCGGCTTCGTCTATGCCGGCGTCATGCCCCTTTACGCCGTCCTCGCGCGTGAGAATTTTCCGCTGCGGATGATGGGCACGATCATCGGCGGAACGGCAATGGCCGGCAGTTTGGGCATGGCGACCGGGCCGCTGGCTGGCGGTCTGATCTACGACACCTTTGCCAGTTACCGTTGGCTCTATGTCGGCGCTTGTGGTCTTGGAATTGGTGCCGCCTTGATCGCATCGACCTTCAGGCCCTTTCCCAAAGCCCAGCCGGTGCCGTTGATGGCAGTTGACGGGGCGTGAAAGCGTTGCCCAAGCTCATAGGGCCGACCCGCCGATGAGCTTGCGGCAGCGCCGGCCGAGGTAAGCGGCAGAGCGACCGAAATCGGCGAATCGCGGATTGGTGGTCTGGGCGAGTACGAAGCGTCGGTAAATCTGCTGCAGGATCACCATCAGCCGGAACAGACCGAACACCTCGTAGAAATCGAAGCAATCGACGCTCCAACCGCTGCGTTCGCCGTAGTAGGCCACTACCTCGCGGCGGGTCAGCATGCCGGGCACATGCGATGGCTGGCGGCGCAATTCATGGAACGTGGGGTCGTCGTCGGCCTGTACCCAGTAAGCCATCGAGCCGCCGAGATCCATCATCGGATCGCCGAGCGTGGTCATCTCCCAATCAAGTACGCCGATGATCTCGATCGGATGCGCAAAACCGAGCACGACGTTGTCGAATCGGTAGTCGTTGTGGATCACACAGATGGCGGTCTCGCCGGCGGGCTGCTTCTCTGCGAGCCACGCCATCACGTCTTCTACGGGATCCGTGTCCTGAGTCAGCGCCTGACGCCAGCGGCGGCTCCACCCGGTCACCTGCCGCTCTATGTAGCCCTCGCCTTTCCCGATGGCCGTCACGCCCGGCCGCGACACGTCGACCCGGTGCAGCTCCACCAACCGGTCGATGAAATCGAGACATAGCTGACGCACGCCGGCGGTGTCCAACCCGAGCTCGGCGGGTAGATCGCGGCGTAGAATGATTCCGCGCAATCGTTCCATCACGTAGAAATCGCTGCCAAGCACGGCGTGGTCGTCGCAACCGGCCAGGATGGCCGGCACGAATGGATAATACGGTTTCAGCGCCGCCATGACCCGCGCCTCGCGCAGCACGTCGTGCGCGGACTTTGCCTTGACGCCGGCCGGCGGCTTGCGCAGCACGAGTTCGCGCTCGCCATAACTGATGAGATAGGTCAGGTTGGAGGCACCGCCGGGAAATTGTCGGATGACCGGCGGACCTTGCAGGCCCGAAACGTGCTGCTTGAGGAAGGCATCGATGTTGCCGCCATCGAGACGGTCTTCGTCTCGAACCTCGCAGGCCTCATCCAAACCGGCCGTCATGGCGGCGGGGAGGCCGCCGCCAATTGCGCCTTCAACTCCAACTTGGCGATCACGCCGCGGTGCACTTCATCCGGTCCGTCGGCCAGACGCAGCACGCGTGCATGAGCGTACAGCGCGGCCAGCGGAAAATCACCGGACACGCCCGCACCGCCGTAAATCTGAATGGCAGCATCGGCGGCTTTCTGCGCGACGGCGGGTGCAATCACCTTGATCTGCGAGATCTCGCTCATCGCGCCCTTGACTCCGCGTGTGTCGATCAGCCATGCCGCCTTCAAGGTCAGGAGCCTCGCCTGTTCGATGGCGGTGCGCAGATCGGCCACGATGGCTGCGTTGCCGCCCAGTTGAATCAGCGGCTTGCCGAAGGCGGTACGCGACGTGGCGCGCGCGCACAGGAGGGCGAGCGCGCGCTCGGCCGCGCCGATGGCGCGCATGCAGTGATGAATCCGGCCGGCCCCGAGGCGGCCTTGCGCGATCTCGAAGCCGCGCCCAGGTCCCAAAATCACGTGATCGCCGGGCAGTCGCACGTCGGTGAAACTGACCTCACCGTGGCCGGAGGGTTCGTCGTAATCCTGGAATGCCGGGAGCATGCGTTCGATCTTCAGCCCGGGAGCATCGAGGGGGCAGAGCACCATGGAGTGACGCTGATGCGCCGCCGCCGCCGGGTCGCTGAGACCCATGAATATGACGAACCGGCAGTGCGGATGACCGATGTTCGTGGACCACCATTTTCGGCCGTTGAGCACGACCTCGCCGCCCTTGATCGCGGCAATGGCCCGCATATTGGTCGCATCGGAGGACGCGACATCCGGCTCGGTCATGCAAAAGGCTGAGCGGATCTCTCCGGCCAGCAGCGGCGTCAGCCAGCGGGACTTCTGTGCCTCGGACCCATAGCGAGCGAGCACCTCCATATTCCCCGTATCGGGTGCGTTGCAGTTGAACACCTCGGGCGCGATGAACGAGTGTCCCATGATTTCGGCCAACGGCGCGTATTCGACGTTGGTGAGGCCGGCACCGAGCTCGGTATCGGGCAGAAACAGGTTCCACAGTCCGGCCTGTTTGGCTTTGGACTTCAGCGTCTCCATGATGGCGGGTTGCCGCCAGTCCCGCCAGTCGGAGCTGCCGCCGAGAGCAGCGGCGTAGGCGGGTTCCGCCGGCCTCACCTCGTCCCGCATGAATGATGACAGGCGTTGCATGATCGATTGAGTGCGTTCGGAGTGTGCGAAATCCACCGGCGGTCCTCCTGAATTTGGGCAAGCTTACCCCGCATCGCAGGCAAGCCTGCACCCATCGCCGGCAAGCCTGCACCCATCGCAGGCTTGCCTGCACCCATCGCCGGCACCACTACGAGTTCGATTGACTCGTCGAAAGGGATTCGGCGTCGTTCCGAAACAGTCGCTGAGGCGAATGCAGGTATCGCGAAGCGCTCCTGGCACGCCAGTCCGACGGCGTCAGACCGGTCCAGCGGCGAAACGCGCGAGTAAAGCTGCTGTTGCAGGAAAAGCCCAGCAGATACGTGATTTCACTGACGCTGTGGGGTGCGCTCAGGTATGCGAGTGCGAGCGCGCGCCGGGTCTCGTCGAGGATTTCCTTGAACGTGGTGCCGCTGTCGCCGAGCTTGCGCTGCAGGGTGCGTGCACTCACGTTGAGGATCTCGGAAACCTCCTCTTGAGAGGGCTCACGGCCCCGCAACCGCTGGGTGAGCACTTCGCGTACACGCGCGACGATGTTGAAGCGCTCGATTTGAGCCAGATACCGGCTGGAGATGGCATCGCTCTGGCGCGCGAGCTCGGGGTTGCCCGTATCCAGGTGCCGCTCGATGCTGTCGCTGTCGAAGATCAACCGGTTTTGTTCGGCGCCGAATCGCAGCGGCGCACGCCATAGCCGTTCGTAGTCATCGGTGATCGCCGGTCGCGGACGGCGCAACTCTATCGACAGCGGCGAATAGTGGCTCCCGAGCATGGAGCGGCACATGCGCAGGTAGGTGCTTACCAGGGCGTCGATCGCCGGGACGGAAATCTCGACGGCGGGCTCGATGATGAAGTGGTACTCCGTGCCCCGCCGGAAGAATTGATAATCCACCGCATCGCTGACCACGTGACAATATCGCTGTACGCGCTCAAAGGCCTCTTTCAGGGTGGAGCTGGCGCTGGTGCCGTAGCCCAGGGCGTGAAAGGTGGTGTGCTTGTAGTGATTGGCGACCTTGATGCCGAATGCGGGATCGCCGGTGGCGGCCACGGCGATTCGCCACAGATGCCCGGTCTTGACCAGGGGACACCGGGTATCCGGACCGTCCAAGTCCTTTAAATCGAACCCAGCCTCCGCGAGAAGCGCCGCACCATCACAGCCCGCGGCGTCCAGCGCCCGGCCGACGGCTTTCACGTAGCTTCCCAGGATCGAATTCCGGCCGACTGCGGCATGTGTCCGCATGTTCCCCGACCTCCCTTTCCAGCCTCGGTCAGGTTTGAGCTTAGCTCCAAAGAGTGGGGAACGTCGATCGCATTTCGGTGCGCCCTTGGGCGCCCGGCGCTCGTTGCGCCGGCACGACGCTCTCTCTTTTTGGCGTCCAAGGTCAACACGTTGGCGCCTGGGGTGCTGCGGGGCCGGCCGTTTTCCGTAAGCTCCAATCCGGGGGTTGCTGGGGGAAGGTGCATCCTCGACGACCAGGGTCCGGGGTGCATGGGCGAGCGGGACACAACGGCCGGCTGGGGGTCGCCGAGGCGGAAACGCGCATGAACTCGCCAAAGGAAGAATCAAAATGAATATCACGACAAGAGTCGCAGTGCAAAATCAGTCAAAACGAGCCGCGGGCCGCCGGCGCCGATTCGCCGGATTGCTAGCGATTTCAGCCACATTGGTGGGAAATGCCCGGGCAGCGGACACCGCGAGCCAACCTACCTTGACCGAGATCATCGTCACCGCCGAGAAACGCCAGGAGAACATCCAAAATGTACCGGTCTCGGTCATGGCGTTGTCCGGGCAGGAGCTGCAGGACGCCGGCGTCAAAGACATCAAGAACTTGCAGGTTTTGACCCCCGGGGTGACCGTCACTTCCACCACCTCGGAGAACGTGACCACCGCGCGCATTCGCGGTATCGGCACCGTGGGCGACAATCCAGGCCTCGAGTCCTCCGTCGGTGTGATCATCGATGGGGTGTATCGGGCCCGCAACGGGGTGGGGTTTGGCGACCTCGGCGAGATCGAACGAATCGAGGTTCTGGAGGGGCCGCAAGGCGAACTGTTCGGCAAGAACAATGATGCCGGTGTCATCAATATCGTGACCAAGAGACCCTCGAATACCTTCGGCTTGACCGCCGAGGTCACGGGCGGAAACTACAATGACCGGGAGATCTCCGCGTCGGTCACCGGACCCCTCGGGGCCATCTCTGCGGGCCGATTCTATGCGGGATACCAGCGGCGCGACGGGTTTCTCAATGTCGATACCGGTGCCGGCCCGAACACCGAGAACAACACCGACGACCGCAATGTGTACACCATGCGGGGCCAGTATCTGCTCACGCCCAGCGACAAAGTCAGCTTTCTGGTGATCGGGGACTATTCGAAGCGCAACGAGTCGTGCTGCGGCGCCATTCAAACGGCCGACGGTCCTTTTTACGGCATCATCAACGCGTTGGCGGGGGTTCCCGCACTCGGCGGCACGACCGGCGCGACCGGCATCGCCAGCCCGCCGCTCGCGCTCTCGGACCGGAATGCCTGGGCCAACCAGCCGATCGCGCAGCGCATCCGGGACATGGGAATTTCCGGTCAACTCGATTGGGATCTGGGCTTTGGAAAGCTCACCTCGATTTCCGCGTGGCGCGACAACACCCTCATTGCCGGCAACGACGTCGATTACACCTCCATCGATATCGTTCAAGAACCCGCCGACGAGGGCAACCTGGTCGACTTCAAGCAGATCAGCCAGGAACTGCGCCTGGCCGGCAAGAATGGCCCGCTCGATTGGTTGGTGGGTGGATTCTTCTCGAACGAGCTGCTGGTCTCGAATACGGCCATCTACGCCGGTGATGATTTCGATCTGTACTTGAGCGGCGTGTCCTCGGCATCGGTCGGACCGCCCAACTTCCTGCTGACCACGATGCTCACCGGCAAGCCGCCCGGCAGCCTGTTCGTGCCGGGCGTTTCCGGCGAGGCTGATTGGTATCGCGAGAACTCCAAGAGCTATGCTTTCTTCACCGACGAGACCTACAGCATCACGCAGCAATTGGATCTGACCGCCGGTGTGCGATTCACGTCCACCAAGAAGACGGCGGATTCGAATTATGTGAGTCCGGACGGAGGCTCGGCATGCGGTCAGTTGCTCGCGAACCCGGCAGTCGTCGGGAATCTCGCAAGTCCTGAAAATCAATTCCTGATCGCCCTAGGATGTGCAACCCCCTTCAATCCCTTCTTTGCCGGCAAGTCGACCGCCCAGTCCTTGAGCGAGGGCAACGTGGAGGGCACGGTCAAGCTCGCCTATCATTTCACTGACGAAATCATGGGCTATCTGTCCTGGGCGAACGGATACAAGGCGGGCGGATTCAACCTGGCCCGCGTCACCGCGGGCCTGACGGGCGTTGCACCGGACTTCGATACCGAATTCCCGCGCGAATCGGTGGAGTCGTACGAGCTCGGACTCAAAAGCGAACTGGCGGATCGGACCGTGCGCCTGAATGCCGCGGTGTTCGATCAGCGATACACGAATTTTCAGCTGAACACTTATACCGGCCTGCAATTCGTCGTGAGCTCGGTGCGCCGGGTCGAATCCAAGGGCGCAGAGATCAATACGGATTGGGCGACTCCGCTGTCCGGATTGAGTCTCTCGAGCGGTGTCGTCTATGCCTTCACCAACATCACCGAGTTCGGCGAATCCCAGCCGCTGTTCGCACCCAACCAGGCCACCACGCTCGACCGCCTGAACAACCGGCTGTCCTTTGCACCGCTCTGGTCCGGCACGGCGTCGGCCACGTACACCGTGCCGCTCTCCGGGTCGTTGCAATTTCATGCGAACATCAACGAGAAATACAGCTCCTCGTACAACACGGGCTCGGATCTCGATCCGCGGAAAATCCAAGGTGCCTACGGATTGCTGAATGCGCGGCTCGGCCTCGGCTCCCCGGACGGCAAATGGACCGTCGAAATCTGGGGCAATAACCTGGCCGACAAGCTCTTCTACCAGGTCGCTTTCGATGCGCCGTTCCAGTACGATCAGATCGATGCCTTCCTCGGTGATCCGCGAACTTTCGGCATCACGTTGCGGACCAAGTTCTAAGGCGCGACGTCGATCCATGGGACCGAACGAGGCCTTCGCCCGCCGGGTACCATATTGCCGCGACCGGCTCGGCACCCCGGAGGAGCAGATGTGACCAGGTGCATCGGCGGCGGCCGGGGCGTTGCCGGGATGTTCGAGGCGGCATAGACAAGGGCGGCTCAATGTCGGATGAACATTTCAAGTTCTGGCCGGACCACGCCATGCGCCACCTGGACTTGCCCGCCACCAGTGTGTTCTACAATCTCGAGGTGTCGGCGCGGCGCCATCCGAACAAGCCGAGCCTCGTGTTTTATGACACCTCGATCACCTTCGGCGAGGTCTTCGACGAAGCACAGCGTATCGCCGGCTATCTACAGCGGCGTTGCGGAGTCCGAAAGGGCGACCGCGTGCTCCTGTTCATGCAGAACAGCCCGCAATTCGTGATCGCCTACTACGGAATCCTGCGCGCGGACGCCGTGGTGGTGCCACTCAATCCCATGAACCTCACGCAGGAGTTCCTGCGCTGTGCCAAGGACGCGGGAGCCGCCACCGTCGTCGTCTCGCAAGAGCTGTATCCTCGCATCGAGCCTTTGATCGGAGGCGCCGATATCGAACACGTGATCGTCGCCGTCTATTCGGATTATTTGAAAAGTTCCACAGAGCTTCCCGTGCCCGACGTCATTTCCGCGCCGCGCGCGGAGCTGTCGGGCCCGCGCGTGACGCTCTGGCGAGATGTGCTGCGGAGCGGGTTGTCTCCCGGACCTTTGACGACCGGACCCGATGATCTAGCCGTCATGCCGTACACCTCCGGCACCACGGGCGAACCCAAGGGCTGCATGCACACCCACCGCAGCACCATGCATACGCTCGTCGCCAACATGCACTGGTTCGCGGTACAGCCGGAGATGACGCTGCTGGCCGTGGCGCCCTTTTTTCACGTGACCGGCATGCAGGGCGGCATGAATGGCCCGCTGTACAACGGCAACACGGTGGTCCTGTTGCCGCGCTGGGACCGCGTCGTCGCCGCGGAGTGCGTGCAGCGCTACCGGGTCGCCAGCTGGACCGCCGTTCCGACCATGATTCAGGATTTTTTCATGAATCCGAATATCGAGCGGTACGACCTGTCCTCGATTCGAAAGCTGAGCGGAGGCGGCGCTGCCATGCCGGCGACCGTGGCGCAGCGGCTCAAGGATCGAGGCATTACGTTCTACGAGGGATACGGCCTGACCGAGACCATGGCGGCCACGCATGTCAATCCTCTCGCGCGCGCGAAGCAGCAATGTTTGGGGATCCCCATCTACGGAGTGGACTCGCGCGTGATCGATCCCGTCACGTTGGCCGAGCTTCCCGCCGGCGGGGTCGGTGAGATCGTCACGCACGGACCGCAGGTGTTCCTGGGCTACTGGAACAAGCCGGAGGCGAGCGCTCAAGCGTTTCTCGAGATCGACGGAAAGCGATTTCTGCGTACCGGCGATCTCGGCAGAGTGGACGACGACGGCTATTTCTTCATGGTCGATCGGCTCAAGCGAATGATCAACGCCTCCGGATTCAAGGTGTGGCCGAGCGAGGTCGAGTCGCTGATGTACGGGCATCCCGCCGTCCTCGAGGCCTGCGTCATCGGCACGAGCGATGCCCACCGCGGCGAGACCGTCAAGGCCCTCGTGGTGCTTCGGCCCGAATGGCGCGGTCGGGTCGAGGAGCTGACGCTCATCGACTGGTGCCGCAGCACCATGGCGGCCTACAAGGTGCCGCGCATCGTCGCCTTCGTCGATGCGTTGCCCAAGTCCGGCAGCGGCAAGATCCAGTGGCGCGAGCTTCAGGACCGAGAGGCTGCGGCGGCCGAACGAAATGCGCGGCCATGACAGCACTCCGCAGCCATGTGCGAATCGCCGTTCGGGCGTTGTTCAGGTGCTGGTAGCGCGCTTTCGCAGGATGTAATCGCCTATCGTCATGAAACCGGCCATCGGTACGATGATCAGGAAGCTGTAGAAGATTTCCCACTTGCTGAGTCTATTCATGGAAGTATTCCGTCGGCATTCAGTGCTGAGCGCCGGGGCTTCCGCGAGCAGTTCCGCGCCGCGCCGCTTCGATGGCGGCGATATCGATCTTTTTCATTTTCATCATCGCCTCGAACGCGCGCTTGGCGGCCGCACGGTCGGGATCGGTCATTGCGTCCATCAGCGTCCGCGGGGTGATCTGCCAGGACAAGCCCCATCGGTCCTTGCACCATCCGCACGCGCTCTCGGCGCCGCCGTTGTCGATGATCGCGTTCCAGTAGCGGTCCGTCTCGGCCTGGGTGTCGGTGACGATCTGAAATGAAAAGGCTTCAGAGTGCTTGAACGCCGGCCCGCCATTGAGGCCGAGGCAGCGCACGCCAAGCACCGTAAACTCGACGGTGAGGCCTGTCCCTGTTTGCCGGCCGGGTAGTCGCCCGGGGCGTGGTGGACCGCGGTCACGGCGCTGTCCGGAAACGTCTGGGCGTAGAACCGGGCGGCATCCTCTGCCGTGCCGTCATACCAAAGACAAATCACGTTTTTGGCCATAGTCTCGTCTCCGTTCGTTCGTCTTCAGAGCAACCCCTCTACACTACAACGAATAGCGACCCCGGGATTCGACAGTCGGCCCGAGGCGGGGTTCCTACTGGAGGCAACAATTGCGGATTGTAAAGCACAATAAAAACAAACGGTTACTGTTACGGCTCTGCACGTTTTGACCTTCTCGTCGACGCGTACGTAACACCCCTCATTCATGCCAACTGCCGAATCAGTCTGTCTGTCGCTGGCCGTGCTGCTCTTGTCCGTTGCCGCCAAGGCCGCGGATAGCGATGCGGGTCTCGCCGCAAGTCCCGACACCCTCGACGAGGTGGTGGTAACCGCGCAGAAACACAGCCAGGACGTGCAGGACATCGGCGTCGCCATCGATACGGCGAGCGGCGAGGAGCTTCAATGCGCTGCGCATCCAGCAGCCGCTGAACTTCTCGATGATCTCGCCGAGCCTCTCGACCATGAATGCGACCACCGACAGCACTCCGCTGTTTCTGATCCGGGGCATCGGGCTCGACGACTTCAATATCAATAACTAGCAGTGGCGTCGGGACCTACCTCGACGATGTATTCGCGAGCTTCCCGGCTTTCTGACGGAGGCGCTCTACGACGTCGACCGGGTCGAGATTCTGAAGGGTCCGCAGGGCACGCTGTATGGCAAGAACACGGCGGGCGGCGCGATCAATATCATCTCCAAGCGTCCGACCGATGATTTCGAGGGCTATGTCGATGTCGACTACAGCCGCTGGGAGACGCTCGGACGTGACGGCGGCGGTCGGCGGTCCGCTGACCGATTCCGATCAAGGCGCGGCTCGCCGGTACCGCAAACGATGCAGGGCGCGGGCTATCAGACGGACATCGACACGGGCATGAAGTACGGCAAGCTCGACCGCGGCGGCGCCCGGGCTTTGTTCGACTTCCGGCTCAGCGACGCCGCGGATCTGCTGCTCAACTTGCACTACGTCTACGATCACTCGATACCGTCCTCGCCGTCGACTCCGAACGTCGAGGCGCTGATTCGCCGCCCGGCCTGCCGTTCCCGACGGCGGGCCTGCTCGACAGTCCGCCGGGCGGCACGCTGGTGAGGAGTCGGCGGCCTGCCGCTGTACAAGCACGAGAGACGGCGATGGGGCGGCCGGGACTCTGAATGTGCGGTTCGATGGGCTCGTGCTCACCTCGATCAGCGCTTTCGACTACTTCTCGAGCCACAGCCTCGACAACTACGACGGGTACCCGGCCGCCGACAACAACTGGACCAAGAACTTCCAGCAGCAGCAGTTCAGCGAGGAGCTGCGCCTCGCCTCCGCCAATCCGGCGGCTTCGTCGACTGGATCGTGGGCGCCGAGTACGCGCAAGAACTGGTTCCGCTGCCGCGACTCGCTCGACTGGACATTCGTCTATGGGCTCGCCGACTACATCACTCAGGGCGGGAAGGCTATCACCGGCGACGAACTTCATCCAGACACAGTCATCGGAAGGGCTCTACGCCCATGCGGAAACCCATCTCTCGAGCCGCTGGACCCTCGTGACGGGCGTTCGCTACTCGCACGATGAGGCGGCTTCGACGGCAAGACCATCGATCCGACGGGCCTGCTCGACCCACGCCGCCAATAATTTCGCCGGGCCGATCATCCCGAACACCGTGCTCGCCTCGCTTGATGAGTCACGCTGGAGTCAGAATGTCTCCTACCGTCTCGAGCCCGACTACCACCTCTACGGACAAGGTGCTGCTGTACGCGAGCCTCGCGACCGCCTACAAGGCGGGGATCTACTACGGCCAGCCCGCCCAGGTGCAGGTGGACTGGGGCTACGTGCAGCCGGAGCATGTGCGCACCGCCGAGCTCGGCATCAAGAGCCGGTTCTTCGCACGACTCGCTGCAGTTCGATGCTGCGGCATTCGACACCGACATCCGTGACCGCCAGTCGAGCCTCTCGCTCTGGGCGGGGCCGGTCGGCACCCAGCCCCTGATCGCGGGACTCGGCAACGTGCCGCGCTCCCGGATCGACGGCGTCGAGAGCGATATCGAATGCTCGCCCGCTGCGCGGCCTGCAGATCCATCTCAGCGCCACCTATCTCCATGCCCGCGTGACGGAGACCTTGACGAACGACAACGGCCTCGCACTCTTCACGCCCGTGCCGGTCGGCCACATGCTGCCGGACGCACCCGCCTTCAGCGGCACCTGGATGGTGCTTTACGAGCATCCGGTGAGTGCGAGCCTCGCGACGTATGCGCAAGCCAACGACCACTACGTCAGCGCGGAGCATCCCTATCTGGGGGATCCCACGACTTTCGGCCGGGGACATGACCTCGGTGCGCGCATTGGGTTCAAGAATCCGGTGCAGCATTGGGACACGAGCTTGTGGGTGACGAATCTCACGGACACGCGGCCGCTGACCTATGCGTTCGCGGGGAGCGAGGGGCAGCAGGTGTCGTTCTATCAGAAGCCGCGGGACGTGGGCATCAACGTGACGTACACCTTTTAGGAGGCGTAGGCAGGCGCCACCTGGTAGGTGCATGAAGCGTACTTAGATGCCAGAATGTGCCGATGCGCACGCTTGCTTGGCTCCTCTCGGGACTGTTGGGCGTGCTCAGCGCACGCGCGGCAGCGGTCGATCCTGCCCTGTACCAGGCTCTGCAGTGGCGCCTGATCGGTCCCTTTCGCGGCGGACGCGTGCTCGCCGTCACCGGGATCCCGGGCGATAGCCGGCATTTCTATTTCGGCGCCGTCGACGGCGGGGTGTGGGCGACCCAGGATGCCGGCCGCACCTGGCAGCCGATTTTCGACAGCGAGCCGGCGGCTCGATCGGCGCGCTGGCGATCGCGCCGTCCGATCCGGCCACGATCTATGTGGGCACGGGCGAGGCGGACATGCGCTCGGACATCGCGCACGGCAACGGCATGTACAAATCCGCCGATGCCGGCAAGCACTGGACCTTCATCGGACTCGCCGACACCCGGCAGATCGGCCGCATCCTGGTCGATCCGCGCAATCCCGACGTCGTGTTCGTCGCGGCGCTCGGCCATGCCTATGGCCGCAACGCGGAGCGGGGCGTGTTCCGCTCGAAGGACGGCGGCGCGCACTGGAGCAAGGTCCTGTTCGAGAATCCCGACACCGGCGCCATCGATCTCGCCTTCAAACCCGGCGCTCCGGATACGATCTATGCGGCGCTGTGGCAGACGCGGCGTCCGCCCTGGAGCGTCTATCCGCCGTCGAGCGGTCCTGGCAGCGGCCTTTATGTCTCGCATGACGGCGGCGATCACCTGGAGCCCGATCATCGGCAACGGCTTTCCGGCGCACCCGGGTCGCATCGGACTCGCCGTGGCGCCGAGCGCGCCCCGACCGGCTCTATGCGCTCGTCGACGGAGCGCCGCGATGAGGGCGGCCTGTATCGATCGGATGACGGCGGTGTGCACTGGACGTCATGTGTCCGGCGACTCGCGCATCTGGAATCGTGGCTGGTATTTCTGCGGTCTGACGGTGGATCCGAAGAACGCCGATCGCATCTACGTCATGAACACCATCGTGCTGCGCTCGGATGACGGCGGGCAAGCATTTCATCGCGCCAGAAAGGCGATCCGACCGGCGATGATTTCCACGCGATGTGGATCGATCCCACCGATTCGCAGCCGCCAGATCCTGGGCGTCGATCAGGGCACGCTGATCACGCTCGACGGCGGCGAGACCTGGAGCAGCTGGTTCAACCAGCCGACCGCGCAGATCTATCACGTGAGCACGGACAATCGCTTTCCGTACTGGGTCTATGGCGCGCAGCAGGACTCCGGCGCCGTGGCTCTGCCGAGCCGCACCGACAGCGTCGACGGCATCACCATGCAGCAGTTTCACGAGATCACGGCGGGCGGCGAAAGCGGCATGATCGCGCCGGACCCGGACGATCCGGACATCATCTACGGCGGCAAGGTCGACAAGCTCGACACGCGCACCGGCCAGACGCGCGACGTCGATCCGACGCTCGCGTATCCGGCGATCCATTATCGCAGCGCCTGGACTCTGCCGCTCGCGTTCTCCAAGCGCGGCAAGCAAGATGCTGTACTTCGCCAACCAGCGTCTCTTCCGCACGGCCGACGGCGGCGAGCACTGGGCGCCGATCAGCCCCGATCTGACGCGCCCCGATGCCGGCATCCCGCCGAACCTCGATGCCCCGACCGCGGCCGACGATGACCATGTCGACAAGCGCCGCGGGGTGATCTACACGATCGCGCCCTCGCCGCTCGCCGCAGACGCGCTCTGGGTCGGAACCGATGATGGGCTGGTCTGGCGCACTCACGATGCGGGCGCGCACTGGCGAGACGTCACGCCGCCGGCGCTCGACGCCGTGGTCGAAAGTGGCGCGGCATCGAGCTCTCGCATTTCGATCCGGCGACCGCGTATCTCGCGATCGACCGGCATCGCCTGGACGATGACGCCCCGTACATCTATCGCACCGCAGACGGCGGCAAGAGCTGGACACGCATCGACGCGGGCATTCGCGCGCGATGCCTTCGTGAATGTGGTGCGCGAGGACCCCGTGAGGCGGGGTCTCCTCTATGCCGGCACGGAGCGCGGCATGTTCGTGTCGTTCGACGACGGCGCGCATTGGCAGCCGCTGCAGCAGAATCTGCCCATGACCTCGGTGCGCGATATCGATGTGCATGGCGATGATCTCGTCATCGCCACGCATGGCCGCGGCTTCTGGATCATGGACGACGTCTCGGCGCTGCGGCAGATGGGCCCGCTGCACCGGATGAGGTCACGCTGTTCAAACCCGCGGCGGCCATCCGCGTGCGCCCGTCGGGTTTCACCGGCACGCCCATGCCCAAGAGACGAGCCGTTGGCGGCCAATCCTCCGGACGGCGCCCTCATCGACTATGCGCTGCCGGCGGCGATCGCGGGCCCCGTGACGCTGACCATCCTCGACGCGCAAAACCATCCTGTCCGCCGCTACAGCAGCGCGGACCAGGTTCGACACCGCCCGACCCGTCCAAGCTCAAGTTCGCGCCTGAATGGGTTCCGCTCGTCCGTGATCGTGTCGCGCCGCGCCCGGGATGCATCGCTTCGTCTGGAGCTCTGCGCTACCCGAGCCTCACACCCGCCTCGGAGCCCGGACTGCCGAAGGCCGGCGTGTGGGCGCCGCCCGGCCGCTACACGGTCGAGCTCGAACGTCGGCGGGCGCCGCTACGAGCAACCTCTGCAGGTCGAGCCCGATCCGCGGGTGCGCGTCTCCACCGCAGCGCTGCAGCGGGAATTCGTGCTCGCGCGGCTGATCGACCAGGCGGGCGCGCAGGCAGCAGCCGCCCGCGATCAGGCGCGCAAGCTGCTCGAAGCGCTCGAGCCGCGGCTCGCACAGCCCGGTGCCCCGCAGGCAAAGATCGCCTCACTCATGGCGAGAGCGATGGCGCTGTCGGGTATGTCGCCGCCGTCGCGTCCACCCAATGCGCCCGGGCTCAAGCCTCTGCGCACCGACAGCCTGCAGGCGCTCTCGACCGATCTGAAAAAGCTCGAGGGCGCAGTCGATGGCGCCGACGCCGATCCAGGACCGGACGCGCGGACCGCGTACGCGGCGCTCTCGCGAACGCTTGCCGCCACGCTCGCCGAGTGGCGTCATTTCCTGGATCAAGACTTGACGACGCTGAATCGCGAGCTCGGTGCAGCGGGACAAGCGCCGGTCGCCGGCCCATGACTCGCGGTGCCGTGGCGATTCGGCGACGACTTCATAAATGGGGGGACCCCTGATGCACGCTCGATTCTCCGTGCCTTTTCAGACGACACTTTGCGCGGCGGCACTCATGCTGGTCTGGCTCGCCGCCCCGCCGGCCTCAGCGGCAATCGGGGTCGATCCGAGCCGCTTCCAGGCGCTGCACTGGCGCGGCATCGGACCTTATCGCGGCGGCCGCGTGCTTGCGGTAACGGGCGTACCCGGCGAGCCGAATGTCTATTATTTCGGCGCCGTCGCGGGCGGCGTCTGGAAGACGACGCGACGGCGGCGCATCCTGGACCGTCGCTCACGGATCACACGCCGATCACCTCCATCGGCGCGCATCGCCGTCGCGCCCTCCGATCACAACATCCTCTATGTCGGCACGGGCGAGGCGAGTCCGCGCGGCGACATGACCTACGGCAACGGCGTCTTCAAATCGCTCGACGGCGGCAAGACGCTGGCAGAGCCTCGGGCTTGCCGATACCCGCCAGATCGGCGCCCTCATCGTCGATCCCAAGAATCCCGACATCGTGCTCGTCGCGGCGCTCGGCCATGCCTTCGGGCCCAATGCGGAGCGCGGCGTCTTTCGCACCGCCGATGGCGGCAAGACCTGGACCAAGGTGCTCTCGAAGGACGACCGCACCGGCGCCATCGACGTGACGTTCGATCCGCACGATTCGAAGATCGTCTACGCAGCGCTGTGGCAGGCGCTGCGCCAGCCGTGGAATTTCTCGAGCGGCGGCCCGGGCAGCGGTCTTTACCGTTCGACGCGACGGCGGAGTGACCTGGTCGCAGCTCGTCGGGCAACGGCCTGCCGGCGGGCATTCTCGGGCGCATCGATGTCTCGGTGTCGGGCGCCGATTCGCAAGCGCGTCTACGCGATGATCGAAGCCAAGGACGGCGGCCTGTTTCGCTCGGACGATGCGGGCAAGCACTGGAAGCTCGTCAACGACGACGGCCGGCTGCGCCAGCGCGCCTGGTATTTCTCGAAGATCTACGCCGATCCCAAGAATCGCGACGCGGTCTACGCGCTCAACACCGGCATGTTCAAATCGACCGACGGCGGCAAGACGTTCAACCTCGTGTCGGCGCGGCACGGCGATCATCACGGGCTGTGGATCGATCCGGCCAACCCCGATCGGCTGATCAACGGCAGCGACGGCGGCGCCATCATCTCGGATCGACGGCGGCAAGACCTGGACGCAGGCGAACAATCAACCGACGGCGCAGTTCTATCACGTGTCGGTCGACAACAGCTTTCCCTATCAGCGTCTATGGCGCGCAGCAGGACAATTCGAATGTCTGGATCAAGAGCGCCGACGACGAAGGCGCGATCGACGAACGCGACTGGGACGCCGCCGGCGGCGGCGAATGCGGTTTCGTGCTCGCCGATCCGCGCGATCCCGACATCATCTATTCCGACTCGGAAAACAGCGATCAACCGCTTCAATCATCACACCTTCCAATCCGAGACCATCTCGGTATGGCCGTTCGATGCGTCGGGACGCCCGGCGTCCGACCTCGAGCATCGCTTCAACTGGACCTCGCCGCTGATGATGTCGCCGCACGATCCCGATACGCTCTATTGGGGTGCGGAGCGGCTGTTCAAGACGACGGACGGGGGCAAGAGCTGGACCGCCGTCAGCGGCGATCTGACCCGCAACGACAAGTCCAAGCAGATCGCCTCCGGCGGACCGATCACCAAGGACATCACGAGCGTCGAATACTACGACACCATCTTCGCCATCGCGGAATCGCCGCTCCTGCGCGGGGCAGCTGTGGGTCGGCACCGACGACGGGCTGATCCAGGTCTCGCACGACGACGGCGGCCATTGGACGAACGTCACGCCGCACGACATGCCGCAATGGGGCACGATCAGCATGATCGAGCCGTCGCATTTCGACGACGGCACGGCCTACGTCGCGGTCGACCGCCACAAGCTCGACGACATCCGCCCCTACATCTTCAAGACCTCCGACGGCGGCAAGAGCTGGACGCGTCTCGATGCCGGCTTGCCGGACGGCGCCTTCGTTCATGCCGTGCGCGAAGATCCCGCGAAACGCGGACTGCTCTATGCCGCCACCGAAACGGGGGTATTCGTCTCCTTCGATGACGGCTCGCACTGGCAAAGCCTGCAGCTCAACCTGCCGCAATCGCCGGTGCATGATCTGGTCGTGAACGGCGACGATCTCGTGGTCGCGACCCACGGCCGCTCCTTCTGGATTCTCGACGACGTAACGCCGCTGCGCCAGATCGCCGAGGGCTCTCCCGCTCCGGCCGTTCAGCTCTACATGCCGGAAGCCGCACATCGGCTGTATTATCCCGATCAGGTGGACACGCGCCGTCCTGTCGGGGACAACCCGCCGGCCGGCGCCCTCATCGACTACTATCTCGCGGCACCGCCGTCGGGCGAAGTGACGATCGACATCCTCGATGCCGACGGCAACCCGGTGCGCCATCTCTCGAGCGCAGCCCCCGCGAAAGAGCAGCAGCCGCCGGAGTGGCCCGATCAGGTCATCCCAAGCAACACGCTGCCCAAGGCCCCCGGCATGAACCGCTTCGTCTGGGATCTGCGCTATGACGATCCGGTGCAGATTCCGGGCGCGTTCTACGCCGGGCTCGCGCCGCGGGGACCGATCGGGCTGCCGGGCACCTACACCGTCAAGCTCACCGTCGACGGACAGAGCCAGACCGTGCCGCTGCAACTGCTGCGCGACCCGCGGGTGAAGGGACCGGAAGAGGATCTTCGCCGGAAATTCGCGCTCTCCGTCGAGGCGTGGCATGACATGGATGCCCTGCATCGCGCCGTCAACGACATTCGCGCACTCGAGGCGAACGTCGCGACGCTGCACAAGAAGCTCGACAGCCAATCGGCGCAGAGGAAGCTGCTCGCCCAAGGCGATGCGCTCGTTGCGGCGGCCGAGAGAATCGAACGCCAGCTGATGCAGGTCGACATCAAGGGCTCGGAAGGCAATCTCAATTTCCCGGACATGCTGAACGAGCAGATCTATGCGTTCGCGAACGATCTCGAGGATGCCGACACCGCGCCGACGAAGCAGGAGGTCGAGACCTATGCCGGGTTCCATGCGCAGCTCGAGAAGCAGCTCGAGGCGTGGGGCGCGATCAAGCGCGGGTCTGTGCCGTCATTCCGGGACCAGGTGAAGCGGGCGGGGATCGATGATGGGAGCGTATGAGCCGGCGGAATAAAATCGGACAATAAGGCAAACCTTGGCGGAGCTCGTTCGGTTTTTGCACGCGCGTACGCATTATCCTTGCCGCGAGTTCAATTGGAGACTCGCAGAGGGGGCCATGCGCTCGAATCGGATACATCCACGTATTGCCATGGGATCCAGGACCGGCGCGGCACTGATCTGTGTCCTATTGTCGCTTCATGCCCGCTCGCAGCAGTGCGAGTCCGAGTTCATCGGCAATCGCATTCACGGACAGCAGATCGCCGCACAAACGTGCTCGGCCTGCCACGGCACGGACGGCCGGGGAATCGCGCCGCAATTTCCAGCTCTGGCCGCACAGCTTCCCGAATATCTCGTGAAGCAATTGAAGGCGTTCAAGGCCGAGACGAGCGGCAAGCCGAAGCGGCCCAGCGCGGTGATGACTCCGATCGTGGCTGCGCTGACCGAAGCCGACTTTCGCGACATTGCAGCCTACTATTGGAAGCTCAAACCGAGGGTGGGCTCGGCACGCGACTCCGCCCGGCTCGGCCTCGGCGAGCGGATCTACACCGAAGGCAATCCGGCCGAAGGATTGCCTGCCTGCATCACCTGTCATCGCCCGACCGGTTCCGGAATCAGACCGGATTTCCCGAGACTATCCGGGCAAAGCGCGGAGTATCTCGACTCGCAGCTCGCGAGCTGGATGGCGGTGCGCGGCAAGCCGGGGAAGCTCATGACCATGATTGTCCCGCACCTGCAGCCGGAGGAGCGGCAGGCGGTCGCGGATTACATAAGCGAGCTGCGTTGATCGAGATCATGGCCGGGGAAGCAGCCTTCCAGCTTTGAAATCAGCGATCCGGCGCATAGACGCCGGGATGCACTGCCCCCTCAATTGCGGTACCTTAAGAGGGCGAGGGGGGGCTTATGGAACGAAGTGCGCCGATCTGGATCGTGCAGGGCCGGTTCGGGCGGGCTACGGTCAATTTAATCGACCGAGCCTTGGTCGAACACCTGCACCGTGAATTCAACATCCTGTTCAAGCTCGGCGGAGCCGACGCGACCTTCCGTTCGAACGATGTCACCCTGTCGCTCGATGACCGCTCGGTCCTGTTGTTCAATCCCGGGGTTCCACACGCCAAGCTCGCCAACCAGGACGGACCGACCATGATCCTGTCGCTCATCATAGAGCCGTCCTGGCTGGTACGCGTGCTCTCGGCACGCGTACCACGGATGGAGCGATTATTCCCGAATGCGAGGGTGGAGATTTCTCCCGAAGTCATGCTGCATGCGAACCGCCTGGCGGCGGTCATGTCCACTCAGCTCAACGTTGATGCCGGCGCCTGTGAGGACTTCGTCGCCGACCTGGCGGATGCCGTGACGCGGGAGTACGCGGACCCAACGGTGGACCGCGACATTGTCGCTACCGCAAGGCCGATCGATTACCGTATCCGCAAAGCTCTCACATACATCCACGAACACGCCATGGAGAATCCCAGGGTCGACGACATCGCGCGCCGCGTGGGGTTGTCGCGGTCGCGTTTTTTCGAGCAATTCCGCCGCTGCGTGGGTACGTCCCCTCAGCACTATCTGGACTGCAGCCGGGTCACCATTGCGACTCGCCTGCTCAGCACCACGAACCGGCCGCTGATGGAGCTGGCCGATCAGCTAGGCTACGGCAACCACAGCAATTTCACCCGTTTCTTCACCCAGCATGTCGGTGTGTCTCCCAGTGAATTCCGGCGCCAGACCATCACCGCGTCCGACGGCTCCGACGATCGTCCCGACGACCGCGACGCGGCCACACGCTAGAAGTGCACCGTCGCACTGGCCACGAACCATCGTGGCGGGTTGATGTGCGCCACATTGAAGGGTGCGCCCACATCGTAGGTCGGATCGTAGATCGTGTTGTACCGGGTCCCGGTCGCGTTCGCCAGATGCGCCGACACGGTCCATCGCTCGTTCCCCACATGGGCGCCGATATCCACCAGATGATAGGCGTGCTGCATCGTGGAGTCTTGAGGGTCCCAATAGGATCGACCCGTGAACGATGCATTCACTCGCGCGCCCACAGTGTACCCGCCGCCGATCGGATGACTCCATTCGGGGGTGATATTGCCCGAATACGCCGGCGTGAACGGCGCTGTTCTGCCCTGCAGATTGATCGGCAGCGTCGTGGCCGGGTCGATGAAGGGCACATTTTCCCACTTCGCGATGGTGAACCCGAAACCGCCGCTGAGCTTGAATCCGTACGGCAACGCGGCCGTTAAATCGAATTCGCCGCCGTAATTTCGCGACGCCCCGATGTTCTGCGTCACCTCGATGATGCCGTAGGGACTGAATTGGATGCTCTGATACAGCCGGTCGTCATAGTTGATGAAGAACAGTGCCGAATTGAATTGCACCGAACTCGTCAAGAGCGACTTCATTCCGACCTCGTAGCTCGTCGCGGTTTCCGCCCTGTACGGATGCACCACGCCATTCTCCTCGATCTCATCCCCGGGCTCGAAGCCCTTCGCCATCGTGGCGTAGACGTTCGAGGTGGGGCTGAATTTATACTGTACGGAGACCCGTGGGGAGAACTCGTGCCCATCCAGATGCGCCGCGGTATCGAGGATCGGTACGATCGAGTTGTTGTAAGCCGATTCCGAGCTCGTATAGTAATCGCCGCGCAGACCGAGCTCGAACTGCCAGTCGTTCCAGCGGTAGGTCACATCTCCGAAGAGAGCGTATTCCTTTTGAACCTTTTCATCTCGATCGAGATCGGTGCCGACGAGGGTCGGATTGTCCACCTCGGTGAGGAAGTTGTCGACATTCTCCAGCTCGATGTGGTGACGCTGGAAGAACAGGCCCGTGAGCCATTGGAAGTTCGAATCCCCGGTGGACGCCAGACGGACCTCCTGGCTGAGCACCCTGTGGTCCTCGTTTTGATCCAGGTCGTCCCCGACCGGCACCGGATGCTTGAACAGATCCGTCTGTCCGCGGTTATACGACCAGAAATAAGACGTGTTCGACGTGACCGCGACATCGCCGTCGAATTGATGGTCGATCTGCAGCGTCGGGGACCAGAGCCGGCGCACGAAAGACGGAACGAAATAGTCGTTGACGGAATAATAATAGGTATTGTCGTTGGGCGGCGTGTAGAGCAGATTTTGGGCCGACGTATCGAAGTCGTCGCCGGACAGATAGAGATGGACTTTCGTGTTCTCCTCGGGCTTGTACAAAACCGTCACACGGCCGCCGTGGTCCGCCGTCTCGCCGAATTCTTCGTTTCGAGTGGTGTCGTAGGTGTAGCCGTCGTGATTGTCATCGTAGAAGCTGGCTCGCACTTCGAGCTTATTCTCGATCAGGGGACCCGATAGGATCGCCTCGTAATTGCGCGTATCGTACTCGCCGAACTCGACCGTCGCCTCGTTCTGCATCGTATCCGTCGGATCCTTGGTGATGTACTTGATGGCGCCGCCGATATTGGCCCCGCCGTACAGGGTGCCTTGCGGACCCTTCAGCACTTCGATGCGTTCGATATCGTTCGGCCGGATGATCTGTCCCTCGAACAGCTGTACATCGTTCACGAAGAAGCCGACGCCCTGCACGACACCGAAGGAGCCTATGCCTCGCAGCGTCACGTCCGGTGAGTTGTCATTGCGCTGAACGATGTGGAGATTCGACACGAGGGCGCCGATATCGTCGATCTGCGTCATGTGCGCGTCGGTGATGGTGGAGTCGCTGATGGCCACGATCGATGCGGGGATATCGCGCAGATCTTCGCTGCGTTTCCGGGCGGTGACGACGATCTCCTCCAGTGCTTCGCTCTTGGCCGCGGCGGGGAGCGGCGTTTGCGCGGCATCGTCCGCGGCCCGCGCCGTGAAGCCGCTGCCGCCCACGGCGGCCGCCAGGGCGGTGCCGATGGCCAGCGCCAGATGCACTCGGGAAGCCCTGGCCAATGATGCTGACGTTGAAATCTTCGCCCGATTGCCCATCGTAACCATCTCCCCTTGCGTTTATTCGTAACGACGACATCGATCTGTCGGCGCAAACCCGCTATTCCGGTTCCCAGTCAATACTCACCGCATCGGGGCGCCATGCCATAGCCGAATCGTCCCGCGGCTTACCGCCGTGTCCGATTTTTTTTGGCGAGGATTTTCAACCGCGTCCTACCGCCCGCCGCCTCTTGCCGCGGGGCGCACACGAGGAGCGGCCCGCGCACGAAAATCGGATTGTTTGATCAAGTACCGGACGTTGTGGCCACGACCGGCGTGCTCGATGGACTCATGCTGTGCGGAACACCACTGTGCCGCCCCTCCAGGGCACTTTTGGAATGACACCGAGAACATCGAGGAGATCGAGAATGAACCCAACCCAGCATGCCGGCGCCTGCCGTGACTCGAGCCGGTTTCAGGCTCAAACACCTGCCTACCGTGGGCGGCGGCTCGGCTGGAGTTCGGCCGGACTGCTCTTTGCGTTGACGTATTGGAGCGCCCCCGCCGGCGCCGACGCATCGGCCGGTAACGAATTTCGCATAACCCAGACCACTCGAATCGGGGGCGAGGGGAGCTGGGACTACGCGGCATACGACGACGCCCGTCATCGATTATTCGTGGCCCGCGTCGGCGGAACCCTGGTTCTCGACGCAAATACCATGAAAGCGGCCGGTAGCATACCGGCTCTTGCGGGCACCCGCGTGCATGGGGTGGCGTTTGCCGGGGAATTCGGGATCGGCATGACCAGCGACGGCAACGATCAGACATCCACCGTATTCGATTTGGCCACCCTGGCGCCGCTGCGCCGTGTGGCCCTCGGCATTGCTCCAGACGCTATTGTCTATGATCCGGCAAGCCACCAAGGAGTCGGGTTCGACGGCGACGACAATCTGGCGGTCGCCTTCGATCCTCGAACCGGCGGCATCTCGGCCCGCGTCAAGCTGCCTGGATCGCCCGAGGCTGCGGCGGCGGATGGGAAAGGCCGTCTCTATGTCAATCTCTCGGACATGTCGGCCATCGCTGCGATCGATACTCGTACCTGGACCGTAGCGGGGCACTGGCCCATCGGGGGCGGGTGCGAGGAGCCGACGCCGTTGGCAGTCGACCCGGTCCATGAGCGTCTATTCGCGGGATGCCGCAGCGGGGTTCTGGTCGTGGTCGATGCGACAACGCATGCGCTGATTGTGAGCCTCCCCATCGGCAAAGGCGCGGACGGCATCGCCTACGATCCGGGCTCGAGCCTGATTTTCGTCAGCTGCAATGACGGTACGCTGACGGTCATCAAAGCAATCACGGCCTCGCGCTACGGTGTGGTCCAAAATCTGCTGACGACCCCTGCCGCCCGTACGCTGGCCGTCGATCCGCACGGCCCACGAGTTTTCCTGCCCGCCGCCGACTTGGGTCCGCTGCTTCCCAAATTCGGCGACGTGCCGGCGCGCCCGGCGATCATTCCCTCCACATTCCGTATTCTGACGGTCGGTCGCTGAGCAGTATTCATGTCCGCCGATCCGGTGACCGCGAGCCGCGCTCGGCGGCATCGTGACTTCAGCGAAGAGGCAGTGCGCGCACGTTCTGAAATCCGGGTCTGCCGCTGATCCTTTCGTACCAGCTCTCGAGCGCAGGCATCACGGGCCGCTGCACGCCGAGATTGAACCAGCGGTGGGTGCTGATCCCGACCCCAATGTCCCCGAGCGTGAATCGGTCGCCGCCGACATACCGCCGAGTCGACAGATGAGTGTCCAGAATCCAAAACAAGGTGGCCGCTTTCTCGGCGGCTGCCGCAATGTCCGACTCGCTCGGCGTCTTGCCGGACGGCCGCAGCAAGAGCAAAACCAATGTCCGCAGAGTCAGGCCCAGACTGACCAGCTGCCAGTCCATCCAACGATCGATATTGGCGCGGTCGCGGCGGTTCAGTTCCGCCGGAAGCAGCCGGTGCTCTGCATCGCCGGCGGCGAGATACCGCAGGATGGCGTTGGATTCCCACAGGATGAAGTCGCCGTCCTCGAGGGTGGGAATCAGCCCGTTGGGATTCTTGGCCCGATAGGCGGGATCGTCATTCCCGCCAAAAGGCCCGCCCATATCGATGCGCTGATAGGCCAGCCCCAGCTCATCGCAGGCCCAGATCACTTTTTGGACGTTGGTCGAGGTCGCACGGCCCCAGAGGGTCAGCATGGCAACCCCTCCGCCACTGCACCGCGAATCCGATAATGGGCCGGCGCATCCGCGACGACCGGGTTTCGCAGCACCCCTAAGCCGGAGATTTCGACTTCAACCACGTCGCCCGGTCTCATATGGACGAGTCCAGGAATCTTGAACGGTCCATGCTGGCGCCCAAGGTCCAAGCCCTCGGCGTCTTTCGCCTCGGCGGGCAACACGCCCGGGGTACCCATGGCGATCATGTCTCCCGGGCGCAGCTCATAGCCTTGAGAGAGATAGCTGATTACCGAAGCCACGTCGAACAGCATGTCATCCAGCGGCACGCGCTGCCGGACGATCCCATTCACGCGGGTCAGGAGATGATGAGCGGCCGGATCTCCGAACTCGTCCGGAGTCACGAGGCAGGGCCCGTAGCTGCCCGACGCTTCGAAATTCTTGCCCAGACCGAACTGCCGGTTATGGATCTGGTATTCGCGCACCGACCCTTCGTTGACGCAGGTGTAGCCGGCGACATGGTCGAGCGCCCGGTCGATGGGAATATGCCGGCCGGGCCGTCCGATCACGACACCCAGCTCACCTTCATAGTCGAAGGCACGGGCAATGTCGGGGGGCGGACACAGGAGCTGCTCACCGTGGCCGACATAGGATGCCGCGGTTCGCAGAAACACCTGCGGAAACTCGCGCGAGGTGGTCAGACCGGTTTCCGCGATATGGCTCTTGAAGTTGAGCGCGAGCGCCCAGAGCGCATTGGGATGATCCAGCAGCGGCCTTTGAGTTACTTCCGCGATGGACAGAGTGGGTTTGCGGCCCTGGACGGATCGGCGCACCGGTTCCAGATCCTCACCCTGCGCCAGGATACCCAGAAGCGTCGGCGGCAGCCCCGGAGCGGCCTGGCGCAATTCGATGATTCGCGCCTCGTCGACCATGACACCGATTCCCGGCTGGCCGGCATGTTCGTAGCAAATGATTTTCATGGCGATGTTACCGGGAAGAGGTGGCGTTGATGGCTAGAATTCCCGCGAGCACTGCGGCCTCATCGACATCGGAGGGCGCGCCGCTGGCGGCGATGGCTCCCACCAGGTTCTTGCCGAAAAAGATCGGCAGCGAGCCGGTCGCCGGCAACATGGGAGCGCCGAATCCGAGACCGGCGGAGTTTCCCCATACCATCGGGTTGTCGCGAAAGCGCTGCGCCAGAGCACTTCCGGGATGCCCCCCGGTGGCCACGCAGGCGTAAGCCTTCCCGCGCGCGACCTCGATGGTGATGAAGGGCGCACCATCCATGCGGCCGGCGGCCACGAGATGGCCCGCGGTGTCGACGACGACGAAGCTGAGCCTGACGTTCTTGCCGCGCGCATAGTCCATCGCCGCCGCAATGGCGTCGTTTGCCTTTCTATAGCTGATCAGCGATTGATTCACCGATTCGGATTCATGTTCTGGCATGGTTGATTTCCTACAAAACAATTGATTCCGCAACCCGCTGGGTGCCGCGCTGACTCGAGGCCAGCTCGCGGGCAAGCAGCATCATCAATCCTGCCGCGAGCAGAGCCGGACCCGCCAACGCGAGATAGATATGCGGCACCTGCCATTCCTGCGCGACCAGGAGGCCTGCGCCGAGCGGTCCGAGTATCGAACCGAGACGACCCAATCCAAGCGCCCACCCCACCCCCGTCGCGCGCGCATCAACGGGATACGCGCCGGCCGCGACCGCGATGAGCCCACCGCCGGCGGCGGAGGAGAAGAAGCCGGCGAAGACCGCCGTAACCGCCAAACCGGGAAAGTAGCCGATGCATGCTCCCATTGCGGCGATGAAGGCAGCCGATGCTATGAATGAGGTAATCAGCACATTCTGCGGACGCAGCCAGCCCAGGAGCACGCCGATCAGGACCGTGCCTATCACGCCGCCCGCGTTGTTGAACGCCAATACGGATGCCGCGAGGCGCGCCGCCATTCCCGCCTTCTGCAACAAAGGCGGCGTCCAAAAAGCCACGACGACCAGCGTCATCCAGGTGGTGAACGACACTCCCCACAATAGAAGCGTGGTACGCGCGCGCCCGTCGGTGAACAGTTCCGCGACGGTGGAATGTCTCGCGGCGGCCACGCGAGCGGGATCTATCTCCGCCGACTCGGGCATGGCCGACATCAGCACGGGGACCAGAATCAGGGGCGCGGCGCAGCCGATGAAGAATATGGCTTGCCAGCCGAAACGAGGAATGACGGCGGCGCTCGCAAACGATCCGGCCATGCCGCCGAAGGGTACGGCAGCCCACATGATGGTCACGACGCGCGAGCGCTGCGACGGCAACGAGAACTCGGACGCGAGACTGATGAAGTTGGGGGTTGCTCCGCCCAATCCGAATCCCGTCAGCAGGCGCCATGCAAGCAGAGCGCCGTAGGTGCTCACCCCCGCGGTCCCGAGAGTGCAGGCCGCGAAGATACCGGTCGCGATGATCAGCATGCGCTTGCGGCCGAAGCGATCGCCGAGCGCGCCGAACGTCAATGCGCCGGCCAAGAACCCCAGCTGCGAGGCGCTGAACACTGACCCCAGGGCACTGAGCTTGATCCCGATTTGCGCGGCAATCGCGCTCCCGGCGGGTCCTATCGACTGCGTGTCGAACCCGTCCAAAAAGGCGACGAGCGAGCACAGCATCACGACACGTCGACGCAGGGACGGCGGATGGGATTCGATCACGACCGCATCCGTATCATGAACCCGGACGAACGCTGGCCGAGATCCGGCGCAGCAGATCCGCACTGAAGACCTGCTTCGGGAGCATCCCGTGCACCGTTTTTGCCGGAACGGAGGCGTAAACCGTGTTCGTCTGATGGGAGTATTGGGTTATGCGGAAGCTGGCGGCGATGCTGCTCAACGCGTACACATCCAGTTTCGACAGCGAGGTCGCACGACTCAGCCAATCGATGGTCTGCCGGAGCGAAGCCGTCAGAGCGTCTTCCATGCTTTGTCCGAAACCCATGACGATCCAGTGGGTCGGTGTCTCCACGATGGGTGCCGCGAGATCGACGCTCTTGTGCAGCACGTACTGGATTCGAAGATCCTCCATGGCGGTCTCGATGGCGGTTTGATCGACCACACCGTCGCCTTGGGCCGCGTGGGAGTCGCCGGTCCACAGCCGCCCGCCGGCCACTTCAACGGGCAGAAACAGCGCCGTGCCCGCCACCAGTTCACGAAGCACGATGTTGCCGCCGTAATGGCCGCTGAGAATGGCGCTCACGGGTTTGTCGCCCGCGGGCTGCACCGCCATCACTCCCTGAATCGGCGCCAAGGGAACGCGCACGCCAGGGGCAAAGTCCGTGTACTCGCGTTCCCGGTCGAATTGAAGATAGTGGAGATAGGGTTCGGAGAAGTCGGTGGGAAGCGCGCCGACCCCTTTGGGCGCCGAGTTCCATCCCCAACTGATCGGACGCAGGCGTAGCATTCGGCACTCGATGACATCACCAGGCTCCGCGCCCTCGACGGCGACCGGGCCGATCAGCGAATAAGGGCCCTGCGGGTAACGCTTGCGGATGGGTTCGCGCTCGGCAAAGGACATGCCTTCCTTCGCTTCGTTGCCCCAATTGACCCAGGTGTTGGGATAGGAGACCACATCGCCGGAACGGATCGTAAGTACGACGGGGGTCGCGGGATCCATCGCGCCGACGCGGACGGTGTCTTGGTTGGAAGGCAGCGTGTGTACCGTTCCCACTCGGCGCGGATCGAACACCGGTGCGCCACCGGCCGGAGCCGACTGTGGGTGTGCGATGGCGACGGAACTCGCGGCGAATGTGGCGGCGACGCCGGTCAACCCGGCGAACCGGACGAGATCGCGCCGGCTGATGCCTCTCTGGTCCAGGATGCCTTCCAGAGCGTGGCGGCTCGTGCCCTCGAGGAGCATCGCACGGGGTGCCGCCATCGCCGTTTCGGCAGCGGATACGTGGCGCGGACAAGGATCGTGAGCGGGGCAGCACCCTTGATACGACGAATCTGGTTTCATGTTGCCTCCGCGGCATCGTTCAGAAGAAAGGATTCGAACACACGGGCGAGCGCCAGCGGGGTCTGCAGCATGGGGTAATGACCGCATTCCGGCAGGACATCGAGCGACGCCTTCGATAGACGGGCCAGCCAGGTGGCCGAAACCGCGTCGCGGGTGATGCTGGTATCGTGGGCGCCCGCCACCACCCGCGTGGGGATCGGGAGCCCCTGGACCTTCTCTGCGAAATCGCTGAGGGCCCACGATTCGAGATACCCGCCGAAGGCTTCCTGCAGGCTGACCCGAAACGACTGGGCCGCCAGATTTCGCGCCCAGACCGCCGGTTCCCGGCCCCCGGCAGTGTCGCCGATGATGGCTTCCCTCAATCGCACGTCCTGCACCGCCCCCCGGAACAACGCGAGCGATTGATCATCGAACGGCACCCGACCGGCCCAAACGGGAGTAATTGCCAGAATTCTCCTCACCCGCCGCACATGATCCGCAGCAAGCCGCAAGGCGGCCTTGCCCCCCATGGAGTGCCCGACCAGATTGAAGGTGTCCCATCCCAGATGATCCGCGAGGGTCACGGCATCGCCGGCAATCGTAGGAATATCGAATGGGCCACCGAGCGCCTTCGACCGGCCGTAACCGCGGTAATCCATGAACGCGAAACTGAATCGCGATTCGTCGAGTGCCGGCAACATGGGCTCGAACACGCGCCAGTCCCCGAACCAGCCGTGCAGTACCAGCACATGCTCCGGGCCATGGCCGTGGATGAAGTGACCTATCATTGCGCCCCCTTGTTACCCGTATCGATGGCGTCGCTCACGCCGATCCATCCGCCCGGCGTCGGATGGTGTGGCTTTCCCCGGTCGCCATATTCACACCATCCGGGCGCAGCGTCATGGCCCCAGCGTCTCAAAGCTTATCGTTGTGTCCGATTTTTCTCCCATGGCAGGACCGCCGAGCGGCGGAGCGCGCCATAATCGCAGCATCCTACTTTTCCACGGCGGATTTCTCCAATCGTCCGAAACCGTTTCGCGACACCATATCAAGGCGATGTTGTCTCGTGCCTCGCCAGTTCGATAGTGCAATCAACGTGAGGAGTGTGAAAATGTCGAAAGTCGAAATGCTGACTCCGGAAAACAGCGCGATCGCGCTCATCGACTACCAGCCGGCCATGTATCAGGGCGTTCAATCGCACGACCGGCTCGTTCCGTTCAACAATGTCCAGGTCCTGGCGAAGACTGCGAAGCTCTTCAAGATCCCAACCGTTATTTCCACGGTGGCCGCGGACACCTTTTCCGGCCCATTCATGCCTGAGGTTATCGAACTATTTCCCAATCACAAGGTGATAGACCGCACGTCAATGAATTCCTGGCTCGATCCCGCTTTCCGCAAGGCGGTGGCAGCGACAGGTCGGAAGAAATTCGTCATCGCAGGACTGTGGACCGAAGCGTGTGTCATGTTTCCGACGCTTGATATGTTGAAGGAGGGGTACGAAATCTACATTCCGGCGGACGCCTGCGGCGATATCTCCCCGGAGGCGCACAACCGCGCAATGGATCGCGCGGTCCAGGCAGGAGCCATTCCGATCACATCGCTCCAATACGTCTTCGAGCTGCAGCAAGACTGGGCTCGCACTGAAACCTATGAGGGTGTGATGAACATCCTGCGCGCACATTCTCCCTACGGCATCCAGGTCCGCTTTTCGAAATGGGCGCTCGGCGAGCACGCTTCGGAGTCGGGCGCCAAGGTCGCGTGACGCACGGTCGCCGTCATGAAGATCTACCTGGTGTCGCTCAGTGCCGGCCTCCTCGTCGGGGTGATCTATAGCCTGCTGAATGTGCGGTCGCCCGCGCCGCCCTTGGTCGCGCTGGTTGGTTTACTCGGCATTCTCGTCGGCGAGCAGATCGTCCCTGTGGGCAAACACATGCTGGCGGGTTTGCCCTTGCTTGGCGCCTGCCGCGAGGCGCACTGCGCCTCGCACCTCTTCGGCATGCTCCCGGGACGGCATCAGGATGACGCTGCAGCCAAGGATGGCGCTGCACCCATTAGTGAACAGGCTGTGGAGAAGGCACCATGAGCATGGCTGATGTAATTCTTTATCGCGGTCTGTTTACGACCCTGGACCGCTCCAATCCGACGGCAAGCGCGGTCGCCATCAAGGATGGGTTGTTCACCGCGGTCGGAAGCGAGCACGAGACGATGAAGCTGCGCGGTCCGTCGACGAAAGTGATCGATCTACGGGGCAGGCGGGTGCTTCCCGGGCTGATAGACAACCACCTGCACATCATCCGCGGCGGACTCAATTTCAATATGGAACTGCGCTGGGACGGAGTGAGATCGCTTGCCGACGCGCTGGCCATGTTGAAGAAGCAGGTCGCGATCACGCCGCCGCCGCAGTGGGTGCGGGTGGTGGGCGGCTTTACCGAGCATCAGTTCGTGGAGAAGCGGCTGCCGACCATCGACGAACTCAACGCGATTGCACCCGACACGCCGGTGTTCCTGTTGCATCTCTACGATCGCGCCATCTTGAATGCCTCGGCGCTGCGGGCGGTGGGCTATTCGAAGAGCACGCCCGCGCCGCCCGGCGGCGAGATCGAGCGCGACGCAAGCGGAAACCCGACTGGACTCCTGCTCGCGAAGCCGAATGCCGCGATTCTCTATGCGACCCTTGCCAAAGGGCCGAAGCTGCCGTTCGAGTACCAGCTCAATTCAACCCGCCACTTCACGCGCGAGCTGAACCGCCTCGGCCTTACAGGCGCGATCGATGCGGGCGGCGGCTTTCAAAATTATCCGGAGGACTATGCCGTCATCCAGAAGCTGGCCGACGAAGGGCAGCTCACCATCCGCCTGGCCTACAACCTCTTCACGCAGAAGCCGAAGGGCGAAAAGGACGATTTCCTGAACTGGACCAGGATTTCGAAGTACAAGCAAGGGAGCGACTATTTCCGTCACAACGGCGCCGGGGAGATGCTGGTGTTCTCGGCGGCGGACTTCGAAGATTTTCGTGTGCCGCGCCCCGATATGCCGCCGCAAATGGAGAGCGAGCTCGAGGATGTGGTCCGCATTCTCGTCCAGAACAAGTGGCCCTGGCGACTGCATGCGACCTATGACGAGACGATCTCACGTGCGCTCGATGTCTATGAGAAGGTTCACCAGGACACGCCTCTCGACGGTCTGCACTGGTTCTTCGACCATGCGGAGACCATCTCCGACCAATCGATCGATCGCATCGCCGCGCTAGGCGGCGGTATCGCCGTGCAGCACCGCATGGCCTATCAGGGAGAATACTTTGTCGAGCGCTACGGTCGCGGCGCCGCGGAAGCGACGCCGCCGGTGAGAGAAATACTGGAAAGAGGCGTGAAGATCTCGGCGGGCACGGATGCAACGCGCGTTGCCTCCTACAATCCCTGGGTCTCGCTTGCCTGGCTCATCACCGGCAAGACGGTTGGAGGCCTGCGCCTATATCCCGAATTCAACTGCCTGGACCGGGAGACCGCGCTGCGGATGTGGACCGAGAATGTCACCTGGTTCTCCAATGAAGAGGCCAAGAAAGGCCGCATCATGGCCGGTCAGTTTGCCGATCTCATCGTGCCCGATCGGGATTTCTTCAGCTGTTCCGAAGACGAGATTGCCGACATCACCAGCAACTTGACCGTCGTCGGCGGCCGCATCGTCTATGGCGCCGGAGACTTCAAGTCTCTCGACGACGGTGCGCCCCCGCCCGCGATGCCGGATTGGTCGCCCGTCCGCAATTTCGGCGGCTATGGCAATTGGGCTAATGCGGGAAAGAACGCTGAAGGAGCAGCGGCGCGGGCGATGAGTGCGTGCGGCTGCCACACGCCTTGCGCGGTACACGGGCATGATCATGCCCGCGCGTGGCTCGGCAGGATTCCGGTTTCGGATCTCAAGAGCTTTTGGGGCGCGCTCGGCTGCGCCTGCTGGGCAGTGTGAGGTGTCGGCAAAGACGGACACGCCGCGCTGGATCGAGCTAGTGCTCTCCTGGCCTTGGCTTTTGCCGGTTGCCAGGGTCGCCCTCACCTCGGCCTTCCTGATCGGCGGCATACAGAAACTGATCGACTTCCCGGGTGCAGTCGCGGAGCAGGCGCATTTCGGCCTTCAACCGGCGTGGCTGTGGGCTACGGCGGCCATCATCGTCGAGCTCGGGGGTTCCGCACTGGTGATCTTCGGACGCTGGGTGTGGTTGGGCGCCGGCGGCCTCGGCGTGCTGACCGCAGTCGCCATGCTCACCGCCAACAACTTCTGGACGATGACAGGCCATGATCGTTTCGCGGCCTTGAACGCATTCTTCGAGCACCTCGGTTTGATCGCGGGGTTCCTGCTCGCGTCGGTCGCGGCGGTGCGTACGCCGCGTCCACAGTTCACCACCGATCCACTTCAGTCCATCGAGGCTTCCCATGACCCGTGACCAACGCCTGCCAAAAGTCCTGTTGCTTTCGTTGCTGGCAGTGGCGTCGAACGCCATCGCGCGGAATGCCGCGCCGGCACCCGCATCGCAAATCGGTGTCGGCCCGCAATACGACACCACCCACGTCTATGTGGCACCGGATGACGTCGACCGTTTCGTCAAAAGCTTTCTCGCGACCTTCGGCGGTCAAAGCACCAAGCAGGTCGTCGCCACCGTGACCCCAACGCCGAGCAGCACGACCTCGCAGCTGCTTCAGACCCCTGTGGGGACGGTTTCCGTGTTCGGGTTCAAGACGCCGATTCCCTATCCCTTCGGCGCCGAGCGAACCGGGTATCTCGTCACCGACTTCGACAGAGCGATCACACTCGCCAAGGCATCTGGGGCGGACGTTGTGGTGGCCGCCTTTCCCGATCCCATCGGTCGGGACGCTGTCATCCAATGGCCGGGCGGGATCAACATGCAAATCTATTGGCACACCGCGAAGCCCTCCTATGCTGCGTTCGAAACAATTCCAGAGAATCGCGTTTACGTCTCGCCGGAGCGAGCAGACGCCTTCACGCGCGACTTTCTTCGCTTCTCGCACGGAAAGGTGGCCTCGGACGAGTCGCATGCTTCAGGTATCGAAGTGGGACGACCCAACGATTCGATTCGCCGAATCCGCATTGAGTCCGTGTTCGGCAAGATGACGGTGCTCGTTACAGACGGGCACCTCCCATACCCTTACGGGCGCGAGCTCACAGGTTACGAGGTGGCCAATCTTAAGGACACGTTGGCCAAGGCGACCACATCCGGAGCAACCACTCTTGTCGAGCCCTTCACGTCCGAGGACAGGACCTCGGCGATCGTACAGTTTCCGGGTGGATACATCGCCGAGATTCACGCATCGGCGAAATAGGCCTATCCGCCCTATCCGCCGCTATCTTAGAAAACTATCTATCGTCACCCTCAGGAGCAGGCTTCGTGAGTGCGTGGGAAGCGGATGACGATGCGATTCGGGTGGGGCGATGCGGCGCTCGTTCGGAAATATTTTCGACTGGTAAGAGGCCGCTCCGTGCGCGACGCGCGCGATGGGCCTCGCTTCTGGCGGGAGGAGTCGCGTTCCTCGCGGCGCATGGAATCCGCGCCGACGACGGCGCCACGTCGACGACTCCCGACTCCCCCGAGCGGCCCGTGATTCAGCTCAATCGCTGGCAGGAAGATTGGTCCGTGCTTGCCGACCCTGAGCTGCGATCCGAGCCGCTGGACAACCTGAAATACATTCCGCTATGGAGCGATGATCCCAGCAGCTACGCCTCGCTCGGACTCGATTTGCGCGACCGGGTTGAATCGACTCAGATCGCACCCTTCGGAATTGGCAACTCCCAGACCAATACATATGTGATCCAGCGCCTCGAGATGCACGCGGATATCCATCCCGACATCCATTGGCAGATTTTCGTGCAGCTCCAGGACGATCGAGCTTTCGGCAAGGACGTCATTACACCCGTAGACAAAGATCCACTCGATCTCGAGCAGGCGTTCGCTACCTACACGAACGAGGTTGGAGGAGGGACGTTGAAAGTTCGAGTGGGGCGCCAGCAGATGGGCTTCGACCTGCAGCGGTTCGTCGGGGTTCGAGATGGCCCGAATGTGCGCCAATCCTTCGATGCCGTCTGGGCAGACTGGGAGAAATCGTCGTGGCGATTCATCACATTCTGGAGTCACCCGGTACAGAATGTCCCCGACAAGACCTTCAATGACTATTCGAGCCCGCGCCTCGAGTACGGCGGCTTCAGAATCGAGCGCGACGATGTGGGGCCGGGGAAGTTGTCCGCTTATTACTCCCGGTACAACGAGGCGGCGGCGCAATACCTGGATGGCAGCGGGAACGAGCGCCGCGACAACCTCGACGTTCGTTATGCAATCGCGCGAGGTGCCGTTGATTGGGACCTTGAGGGCATGCGGCAGACAGGTCGGGTCGGCGACGAACCGATTCGAGCCTGGGCCGTCGGATCGCGCGGCGGATACACGTTCGAGAACGTCCCTTGGAGCCCACGGATCGGGCTGCAGTTCGACGTGGCCACAGGCTATCGACGGCCGGGAGATGGAATCATCGGAACCTTCAATCCGTTGTTTCCGAACGCATATTACTTCACGCTGGCGAGCACCCCCACCTATGCGAATCTGATCCACGTGCGGCCGTCATTGGAACTACGGCCGCTACGCAACTTGAAGCTCGTCGCCGGGGTAGGGCTGCAATGGCGTGAGACGACGGCCGACGCGGTCTATGTGATACCCAACAGACCCCTTGCAGGTACGGCTGGACAACCCGGGCGGTGGACCGGAGTGTATGAGCAGCTGCGGGCGGAGTGGGCGATCGGCCGTCACTGGGCCGCCGCGCTCGAGGGAGTTCAGTATCAGGTAGGCGATGTGATCCGCCGGGCCGGGGGCGTGAATGAGAATTACCTGGGAGTGGAGCTCCGATTCGGTTGGTGATCTTGGAAGGCTTGGGTATGCTGTGTGAAAGGGGATTTTAGCGCCTGAAATGAGTCCATATTCCGCAGCCTACCAACGCGTCGTCGTGTTCCTACTCATGGCTGCGTACACGTTCAATGCGATGGACCGTAACATCATCTCCATCATCGCGCCGTCGATCAAGGCGGATCTCAAGTTGACCGATACGGAGCTCGGCCTTCTCGGGGGAACCGCATTCGCGATGCTTTACGCGCTCGGCGGCCTTCCGATTGCACGCATGGCCGAGCGGATGAGCCGAGTGAACATCTTGGCCGTCGCACTGTTCACATGGTCGTGCCTTACGGCTCTTTGCGCTGCCGCGGCGAGCTTCGGCCAGCTGTTGATGATCCGCGCAGGCGTCGGTATAGCCGAGGCCGGTTGCGCCCCGCCGGCGCATTCGTTGATTTCCGATTACTTCGAGCCGGCGCGGCGTGCGTCCGCCTTGTCCGTCTACTCCTGCGGAATCTCGCTCGGCTATATTCTGGCCGCCGCCATCGGAGGATATATCGCGCAGCACGCAGGCTGGCGGGCGGCCTGCGCTGCGGTGGCTATCCCGGGTGTCGTTACCGCGTTCGTCATCAAGGCGGTGGTGCGTGAGCCTCTGCGCGGAGGAACCGATCCGAAATCCTCGGCCCCGATGTTGGCACCCTTCTCGCTGCGAGCGGAGCTCGCCGAGCTCAAGGCGGTCGGAGCGGCGCTGATCCTCGACCGTCCCATCCTGCACATGGTCTTGGGCTTGACCATCGGCGCTTTCGCGGGATATGGATTCTACTACTTCATTCCGGCGTATTTTAGCCGCGAGTTCGATCTCGGCTCGGCGACCGTCGGGCTCATCAGCGCTTTGACGGGAGGTGTCGCCGTGGGCATCGGCATCCTCGCCGGCGGATGGGTATCGGATCACCTCGCGCGCACGAGCCTGCGCTGGTATGCCCTGGTGCCCGCCCTGGGCGGTGCGATCTCGCTGCCGCTCTATGCGCTCGCCATACTCTCACACGAGTGGAAGGCTGCCACGGGCGCTTTGTCGCTTGCCGGTTTTTTCTGGTACGGCTCGCTGGGCCCGACCTTCGGTGTCGTGCAAAACGTCATCGGTGCGCGCCGGCGGGCAACCGCCACGGCATTTCTCTACATCTGCCTCAGCGTGATCGCTCTGGGTCTCGGGCCGCTCTGCGTCGGCTGGCTCATCGATCGGTTCGCTGATTCGAGCTTCGCCGTGGCCGGCGGGCGCGCTTTCCGGGAGAGCTGTCCGGGCGGCATGGCCGCGGCGGGCGCCGATGCCTCGGTGCGATCGGCGTGTCAGTCCGCGCTCGCGCTTGCGAGTCGACGCGGGCTCCTGGTGACGGCGGGTTTCTTCGGCTGGGCAGTCCTGCATTATCTGCTGGCCGGTGCCGGAATCGACAAATCGTTGCAGGCATCGCTTGCCGACTCAGCGAGTTGAGGCTGTGGTAGAGACCGGACGGCCGCCCTCGCGCCCTAATTGGAACGGGTGGCCTCCGCCACATTCGAAAAGGTTTGCAGCTCCGCCTTGGCCTCCGCGCCTGCGCTGACGGCAGCCACCTGGGTCGGCGGCTCTTTATGCGCAATCGCGTTCTTGCGCGGCGACCGCAGGGCTTGCAGCTTGCCGGTGAGGGCGGTGTCATTGGGCGCCAGTTCGTTCGCCCGGAGGTAGGCTTTCGAGGCCTCTGCGGGCCGATGTGTCTCCACCAAGGCATCACCCTTCGCGATGAGTATTTTCGTGTTGTTCGGCTGTTGGCTCAAAACCTCGTCGCAAGCAGCAACGTCGCGCTCGCGCGTACAGCGCTCCATTTTCCGCTTCAGTCGCGCGCTGGCTTCGGCTTGTTTGATGCCCTCGAGAAAGTGTTCCTCTCTGGCCATATTGCGGGCGCGCCGCAGACTGAACAGCAGAGCCGGACTGAAGGGATTGTACTTTTGCCCCTCCTCCAGCAAGTGAACCGCCTCGTCGTAACAGCCCGCTTTTTCGAGCAGATTGGCCAGCTCTATGCGCTGTCCGATCAGGGTGGGTGATCGCTGTAGCGCGGTCTTCCGAGCCGCGATGTCCGAATTCTGCTGTCCGCCATTCACGCAGGTGCTCTCCGAGGCTGCAACCGCAACGCGGCTCGAGGCCAGCAGTGCCAGCAGCAACAGGGCCGCCGCGCTCGGCACGATTCGCGCGAGCCGCCTCATTGGGGCATCTCGCGAATCAATCGGAAACCGACGCTGGTGCTGCGGTAGTTGACGTCGAAGCGATTCCGATAAGCAGTCCGGACGAAGTCGGGTTGCGTGAACCAGGATCCGCCGCGCAATTCGTGCTGGGTGCAGTCTCCCGTGGATCGCGCCGATCCGTCAATCGGTGCGCCCCGGTAGTCATCGGTCCAGCAATCCTCGGTCCACTGGAAAACGTTGCCGAGCATGTCGTACAAGCCGAATGCGTTTGCTTTGAACGAACCCACCGGCGCCGATTGCACGTATTCGTCTGCACAGGGCAATGCCTTCCAACCTTGGTAATGCCGCGCGGCGGTCTGGTCGGCGACATTCGCATAGGAGCAGGCCTCGGCCGGCGTGGTCCAGGGAACTTGCGCGGCAGATCCGGCGCGGGCGGCATATTCCCACTCCGAGGCACTCGGCAATCGATACGTCTGGTGCGTGGTGTGAGACAACCACGCAGCATAGTCCTTGGCCTCTTGCCAGGACACGCAACTGACCGGGTGCGACGGTGTTTGCGAATCGATCGCGTTCCTCCAGGTCACGGATGGGTTGACTCGCCACGCGCCGTCGTACGTTGCGCAACCATTTGCGCCGGCGCCCGTTGCGGCCACAAACTCCGAGTATTCACCCACCGTCACGTCGTAGACGCCGACGGCAAAGGGATGGGCGATGGTGACTTTGTGCTGCGGCATTTCAAACGCCAAGGCGTCGGGGCCAGCCGGCGTGCCCTGCTGGAAGTCGCCGGGGGCCAAGACCTTCATCAGTGGGCATGTCGGACAATCCCGAAATACCTGTCCCGGCGCGGGCGCGGGCGCGGGCGCGAGTGCGGGCGCTGGTGCGAGTGCGAGTGCGGGCGGTGCGGTTGCAACCGCGGGCGCGACGGGCGGCGTTCGTGTTTTCTGAGCGGCCGGGTGCGGGGCGAAGAAGGCAGCCGCCGCAATCAAGGCCGTCATCGAGACGGCAATGCCCGCCGCCACGGGCCATGAGATTTTGCTGCCGGCGCCGCTGAACTCGAGGAGAAACTGCCGCGCCGAGGGCGTGCGCTTCTCGCGCTCGAATTGCAAGGCGTGGCACAGGGCGCGAAATTCGCGCCGTGAGAGCTCACGCGGACACGCCAATTGAGCCACATTGCGTGCTGCGGACGGGTCCTTCGCCTTGAAGGGAAGCTTGCCCGTCAGCAGCTTCCAGGCGACGCAGGCCAATGCGTACACATCGTCGCGCGGGTCAGGCTCCTCGTTTTCCAGCATCTCGGGGCTGGCGTAGGCGGGCGTCAGGGCGCGCATTCGGTCCGCCGCATTCGCGACGGACTTCGGCTGTACTTCTCCCGGCTGAACCATGAGGCGCGCCAGGCCAAAGTCGATGACCTTGATCTCACCGGTATCAGTGATGAAGACGTTGCCCGGTTTTAAATCGCCATGCAGGATGTTCTTGCAGTGCGCAAATTCCAGCGCATCGGCAATACTCTTGATCAGCCGCCGAGCAGTGTCGCGCGACAGGCCGCCTTCGCCCTTTGCGGCGCGCATTTTGTCAAACAGCGACTGGCCGCAGAGTAGCTCCATGGTCATGAACACGATGTCGTTGTCGCGATCGCAATCGAACACGCGCACGATGTTTGGGTGCGTCAGGCTCTGAAGGCTGTGGGCCTCGCGGGATAGCACCGCCATGGCGTCCGAGGGGCTTGCGAAAGGAACCGTGAGAACCTTGATTGCGATGTGAGGATCGGCGGCGCCGGCTTCGACCTTTCGCAGATCGACCGCCTTGTAGACGCGGCTCATGCCGCCTTCGCCAATCATCTCCAGCAGCTTGAAGCGGTTGAGCAGCATACTGCCGCTGCCCAAGCGGGTGGCACTCGATGCGGTGTCGACCCCCATTTTTGCGGGGTCCAGCAGAATGGTCGGCGCATGCGCGACCTGCGGCTCCAAGAACGGGTCGATCTCCGCCAGACCGGCCCGGGTCATCGAAAGCTCGCGTCAAATGACTTGGACATGCCCATGATGCTCACAAGTATCCCGGCCCGTTCGTGACGAGACTGCGCATCACCTTATGGCAACTCGGCGGTAGCTCACCGTAGAGTCCGTCACTAAATTGGCGTTGGCCAATGGGGGCTCCGTCGCAAAGACGGTCGGTGGGCACCCAAATGCGGTCACGACCCTAAAGTCCCCCGATGCCTTCCCGTCGGCGGCCATCGGTCGGAAGACTCCGTTATAGCCGCCCTGAGGGCCTGGTGCGCGATTCCAAGACCCGTGGAACGCGATGAACGCTCGCTTCCGGCAGGCCGCCGGAAACTTGCTGTTGGTCCACGGATTGTCGCGCAATAGCGCGCGAGGTGGCGACGCCTGTCGCGCATCAAAAAGCCTCTGTGAGCGCGACACCGGCTCGTTGGCATCTGCAAGCATGCGTCTTATCACCGGAAGTGAATGCCCCGTCACAAATTTTCATTGATGGTGGTCGCGCTTGCTACGTTATGGACATGATTCTCGCTGATCGTGTCGCCCAGTGTCGAACCCCTTTTGTCGTGCGAGACGATCACGGCGGGCATCTCTGGCGGCTCGATAACACCGCTGACCATGCCGAGGAAGTGAGGACATGCCCCACACGGTATGTGCTGGCCGATGATTTGACGCGTCTGTGCGCGGACCTTGCGTATTCCAAAGGGGCCCGTACGGTGGCGTGCGCAGACTTACTGCATATCCCCGCTCCTACACTCTGGGTCGAGTGGTGTAATGGACCGTGGCAAAGAGCGTTACAGCACTACGGGTTCCCGCTGATCGAGGGGGCCTGCCAGTGGGTGGGTCGCCGAGGTGCACTGATAAAGTCCTCGCTCGATGGCCGCCGGGGCATGGTCCGAACATTTTGGAGCTCCGGAGAGAGCGAAGCGGAGGTTCTCGCCAGCAGCCTTGAGGCGTTTTTTGATTTCGACGCGCGAGAGGGTGAAGGCCCAGAACCACCGGATGGTAAAGAGAGCCTGCAAGCCATGCAAGTTCGTGATGAGTTACGCGCGGACGGCAACGACGTGCTGGCTCGTTGCTTTCGGTTTCGTTACGAGCATAGTTGGTCCGAATACTACGGAAAAGCGGGGCTGGCGGAGGCCGTGCGCAGCGCTCTTTGGCGTCACACGCTCGGCACCATCGCCGTGGATATTCCGATGCTTCTGGCGTTTGTGCTTTTGCTCTCGACTCGCAGCGGCCTGCCGCATCGCACGAGCGATTACGAGCGACTGAATCGCGCCCGACAGAGATCCGGTAAGACTGCATTGCTCGATCACATTCACGTGGGTGCGCCTCTGCTGCCGGAATACATTGAGCAACAGCGCGCGGACCAGCACGGCGCGCGCCGTCGCCCACGGCTTCATCACGTGCGGGGACACCTGGTTCGACGGGGCAGCTCGCTGTTCTGGCGCGTCCCGCACCTTAGGGGGAGCGCTCGAGCGGGGAGCGTGCAGTCCCGAACGGTTGTGTGGACGTTTGATGAGACTCGCAGTGGGAGAACGGACTCATCGCGGGAGCGCCATCCGCGCTTCTCCGATGTTGTGGGGGCGCATGTCTGGTCTGAGCGGCGATTGCATTGACGTGCCGGGGAGTAGTACGCCGTGGTGTTGCAGTGATTGCAACCCCAACGGGTCGTGCTCATCACGATAACAGGCCGGTGCGTCACATTCTTTTATTGACGTTTCATCGGTGGTCTATTCTTCAAACCATGATCTGAACTTGTCGCCATGACGCAACGTTCAGCCTTTGGGGTGTAATTTTTAGGTAAATCCGCGCGGCCATCGGCATGCATGGATTGCACATGCGCAGTCGTAGCATGCATTGACGGGCTACCGGATTAGGAGATGCCATGCGTAGGCTTTCATTGCTTATTCGCGTTTGCATGTTCACCGCGTTGTCAACATTCGCATCTGGAAAGCTATTCGCCCAGCAGGCCCCCGCCGCTTCTTCCTCTGATACCCCCGAGCTGCAGGAAATCGTCGTCACGGGCTCGATGATCAAGAGGGTCAATGCCGAAACGGCAGAGGCCGTCACGGTCGTCAAGATGGACACCCTCAAAGACCTCGGCGTTACGTCGGTGGAGCAAGCTCTTTCGCTGATTACCTCGAATAATGCCACGATAACCACCGCGTCCAACGTTGCGACATTCAACGGCGGCGCCTCAGTGGCGGCCCTGCGCGGCATGCCCGCAAGCAAGACCCTGGTGCTGTTGGATGGCCAGCGGCTTGCGAACAACGTGACGATTGGAAACGGGGTCGATCTGAATACGATCCCGTTTGCGGCCATTGACCACATCGAGGTACTGCGGGAAGGCGCCTCCTCGCTGTACGGGTCGGACGCCATCGCAGGTGTCATCAACTTCATCACCAAGAAGAATCTCGAGGGTGGTGAACTGAATCTCAATTATTCGCACCCGCAGCACCCCGGGGGCTCTACGGATGACGCAGATCTCACCTATGGGATCGGGAATCTGAAGTCTGACGGTTATAACCTCATGGTTACGGGGAACTTCACCCAGCAGAAGGAATTGACCGCATCACAGAGGCCATTTGCCGCTACGGGCTACAATCCGCAGCTGGGACTTGAAAACCTAAATGGACCAGCAGGACCCTGGCCGGGCAGTTTTACTGACAACAACGGCAACCTCTGGCAGACCGGCTATCCGGCGTGCGCGGGCAATCCGCATTTGGCCGCGGTAGCCGGCACTTGCGAATACCTGTACTCCGCAGCGGTGGACTTGATTCCTCAAACAAGCTCCGAGTCTGCATTGGTCGCGTTTACCAAGACGCTTCCGGGCAATAACCAGCTGAGCATTCAATACTTCTGGGCCCGCTTTGATTTACAAACCTGGGGTGGTCCTCAGGAGTATTCCTTCAAGATGACCCCTGCAACCAACCCCGCCTATTTCCCGACGGCAGCGAACTCGACGTGTTTCTCCGTACCCTGCAGCACCGCCACACCCGATTTGACCGACCCCATCGTTGCGGGTTGGACCGACCCGAACAACAATCGCTATTTCGGGAATATCAATACGGAGCAACGGGCTCTCGTGACCTTTTCCGGCTCGAACAGCGGGTGGGACTACTCGACGGCTTTCGACTGGAGCGTGAACAAGGGTGTACAACAGGTCCGGGGAGGCGAGGCAAACTACGCGATCATCGCGCCCGGGGGCATCCTCAGCAATCTGATCAACCCATTCGGTCCGCAATCCGCCGCCGGGCAGGCTCTGATCAACAGCGCCTACACGAACGGCAATCTCGAGGTGGGGACGCTGTCCTTGTATGACCTCAACGGTCACGCGAGTCACCCTCTGGGCGACCTCTTTGACGCAGGTCGGCCGGCGCAATTTGCCGCTGGCTTCGATTATCGAGATGAACAAATTAGCGACATTCCGACACCGTTGGCGGCGACGCTGTATACGGCAACTGGTTTCCCGCCCACCGTGGTTACCGGAAGTCGAGTGTCGGAGGCTGCCTATATGGAACTGAATGTTCCCCTGACCAAGGAAGCGGAGTTCACGGTATCGGATCGCCAGGATCGGTACAGCGATTTCGGTACTACCAATAACGCGAAGGTCTCGTTTGCCTATCAGCCAATCAGCATCCTGAAATTTAGAGGGGCTGCCTCCACGGGCTTCAGGGCGCCTACGCTCGTTGAAGAGTACTCACCCAATACGTTTGGCTTCGTATTCGGCACCATGGACGGCCCGGGATGCGCGTCGGGAAATTACAACACGGTATTTTCGAAATTAAATTGTAATTCGCAAGGCTTGTCGTTGAACGGCGGAAACACTAACTTAAAGCCGGAGACATCGCAGAATTTTGATCTTGGATTTGTCGTTCAACCGCTCAGCGATCTGGACGTCACGCTTGATTTCTACAAGATCAACCTGAAGAACCAGATTCAAACGCTCCCCGCCTCGACGATCTATCAAAACCCTACGACATTCGCGGACTTGTATGTGTTGAATAATGCCGGAACGCTCACTGCGGGGCCGTACGCCAACATCCAGTGTCCGACATACAAAGCGCCCACGTGCGGATACATCATCACGGAATTCCAGAACACGGGTGGCATTACGACCGACGGATTCGATCTGAGCGCCAACTATCTAATTGACTCGGATTTCGGCAAATTCCGCATCGCTCTGGAAAGCACCTTTGTGACCGGCTACCGATTCCAGGAGTATGTGGGCGGTCCGCAGCTCAATCTGGTTGGACAATTCAATCAGGGCAATCAGCCGGTAATTCGTTATCAGCACGAGCTGATGATCGATTGGACATTGGGGCAGTGGGGCGCCGGTCTAAACAACCACTTTCTCGAGCACTATACCGATTATGCGCCGGACGCTGCGGGTAACCTCCTCACGGTGGGCAACTATTCCATTTGGAATGGCTATGTGACCTTCAGGCCCATTCCGGCCGTGAAGTTGTTGGCGGGAATTAACAATCTTCTCGATACCAATCCGCCCTTTTCCAACCAAGAGCAGAATTGGCAGGCCGGCTATAACCCGATTTTTTCGAGTGCGCTCGGCCGGACCTTCTACGGCCGGATAACATTCAACTTCTGATGGCGTCGAGGCGGTGACGCCTCCCGTGCATCAAAAACCCTCTGCGAGAGCAGGACATTGGCTCGTTGGCATCTGCAAGCGTGCGTCTTATCACGTGAAGTGAATGCACTGTCACAAACTTTCATCGACGGTGGTTGCTCTTGTTACGCTATGGGCATGATCCTCGCTCGCACGCTCTTCCCATCCACATAAGGTGAGTAGGGCAGTCAAGGAGTTAACATGATCGAAACCGAACGCCCTCGCAATCCTCTCTTGAGAGTCGGATTGATCGCTGTGCTGATGGTGTCACCCATCGAATGGGTTCAAGCGGGAGCCCAAGACGATGAAGCACCGTCCGTCACGTTGCAGTTCCACGGCGCCGATCTGAGCACTCCAAAGGGGATATCCCGTTTGTACCGCCGCATCCGCGAAGCGGCGTCAGCCGTTTGCAACAGGCTCGACGGTGCCTCATTGGAAGAGAAAGCTCGCTGGCACAAGTGTTTCGATAAGGCAGTGGCGGAGGCAGTGACTCATGTGAACAGCGAGAGCTTGAGTGCATATCATCGGCACCAGACCCGCGGCTGGAAACAGCCCTGGATAGAATCGCCAACGGCCCTGGCGACGCGTGAAGGTCTATGAATGGGGCCTAGCTTATTGTAAAAACGAACTGCAACAGGCGATGCTCGGCGACTACTTGCGCGGTCGCGCCTTCCGTCGATTCGCGGGTACACTGCCTCGGCTCCTCGTTACGGGCTTCCTTGTGTCGGCTGCCTCAAACAGGTGCCGAATGCCGTGTTCCAACAATCCGACGGCCCTCTCCAGGGCGCCGAGTTGTCCAACCCGCACTATCGCGACGGACATGTGCAAGTCAAATGATGGGGGGCGCAACACTTCAACCGTGTCGAGAGAATTGTTCCTGGCAATAAAGCTCGCCGGCAGCAGCCCGACTCCATATCCCGACTGAACGAACGCCAGCTGCAGATGCATGTTGTGGATTTCAGCCGCAATCATGGGGCTGAAGCCGGCACGACCCATCTGATCGATGAGGGCTGCCCGAAGGAAGCACCCGGGCGGATTGAGCACCCAGGGTGCTCGGCCTAGGCTTTTCCAATCGCCGCCGACGTTGCCTGCCCCGCCTTGAACGATCGCCGCGCGGTCCGTCGCGATGATATTCGTCAGAAGGGGTGGAGGCGCGGTTCTACCTACGGGTAAAAGCACGGCTGCAGCGTCGAGCTCACCCGCGAGCAGCCGGTTAAATAGTTCACCCGTGAGCTCGCTCAACAGCCGCAGTCGAACCTTGGGGTATTTTTCCGTCAGCGCCCGAATAGGTTGGATAAGCGTCCGCTCAGCCAGGGGATGCGCGAGCCCGATGCGCAAGAGGCCGTGAGGTTCAGCGTCGCTCGACGTAAGAGATTTCAGCGCCTCCGTCCGCTGCAGCAGATCTCGCGCTTGTTCGAGCACCCTGGAGCCCAGCGAGTTCAGGCGCGGCGGCTTTACCGAGCGGTCAAGCAACTCGGCACCCAATGCAGCCTCCAGCCTTTGCATTTGCCGGGTAATAGCAGAGGGTGTCCGAAATAGACGATCGGCTGCACCGGCTATGGACCCGGCCTGGGCAAACTCTACGAGGGCGCGTAGATCATCGAGCACGGAAGCCTCCTAAGGCACTCTTAAAAGCTCCTACGAACAATAACAGCATCGTGCGTAAACGGCACGATCATTGTGAGAATAATGAACTTGTGGAATTGCCGGGTCTCCATTACAAAGAGCAGGAAGTTTATCCTTTTGTGGAGAGCTGGAAGCTTCCGCTAACGAGCTGTTCAATGTGGCGGCTTCGGGAAAGGTGCGCATTAACGTCAATCAGCGTTTTGCGCCCGAGGATGCTGCTGACGCCCACCAGGCCATGGAAGCGCGCGCCACCTCCGGCTCCGCCATCCTCACCATCTAACCCACTGTCCACAGGAGTTTGCCATGAGCAAGACCGCAATTACCTCGCCCGAACTCGCGCCGCCGGTCGGCCCGTTTTCCCAGGCGATCGAAGTCAGTGGTTTCATCTATCTCAGCGGTCAGGTCGGTCAAGACCCGACCGGCAAGCTGGTGGCGGGAGGTCTTGCGGCCGAAACGGAGCGCGTCTTCCTGAATCTCTCGGCGGTCCTCAAGGCGGCCGGCAAGAGTTTCGATGATGTCGTGCGCGTCGGTGTTTATCTCACAAGCATGAGTGACTACGTGGCGCTGAATGGTATTTACGTCAAGCATTTCAGGCAGCCCTTTCCCGCCCGCACGGCGATCGCGGTCGCCGCGCTGCCGCTTGGGGCCTGCGTTGAGATCGACCTCGTCGCCAAGGCTTGAGCAACACCTGGAGATTGATCTCATGAAGTACCCGTTTCACATCGTCGATGTTTTCAGTTCTACACCGTTCGGCGGTAATCAACTCGCGGTTCTGCCGGACGCCACCGGCATTTCGACCGAGGGCATGCAGAAGATTGCCCGCGAATTCAATTTCGGCGAAACGACCTTCGTCCTTCCGAAGACAGATCCCAGCACCTATCGAGTGCGCATCTTCTCACCTCGGACGGAACTCGACTTCGCGGGGCATCCCTCGGTCGGCACGGCCTGTGCGCTGGTGATGAAACAGCATGTACGGCTTGGTGATCCAATCCGGCTCATTCTGGAGGAGAATGTCGGTCCCGTGACGGTGGACGTCGCTCAGCGAAACGGGGGGTTCCACGGCACGTTGACGTTAGCGGGGAAGATCGACGCACCGACCGGCGCACCTTCCCCGACTGACCTCGCCGCGATTCTGTCCGTCGAGCCCGCCGAGGTGAGCCGAGTCTTTTTCGCGGGCGTCGGTGTTCCATTCTGTTTTGCGCAACTGACCTCGAACGAGGCCGTCGATCGAGCGGCGATCAATCGGGCTGCCTGGGCGGCAACCCTCTCGCGAGCGTGGTCTCCCCACATCTTCCTCTTCGCGGGAAATCTCCGGGATGGCGGCGAGCTCTATGCTCGCATGTGGGCACCCGCGCTGGGAGTCGAAGAAGATCCCGCGACTGGGAGCGCCTGTGCCGCCCTCGTCGGCGCCATGGCATCGAAGCCCGAGTTTGGCGGCACGGCCTATCACCTTTCGATCCAGCAAGGTGTCTCGATGGGGCGCCGAAGTGAAATCGAAGCGGAGGCGCGTAAGAGCGGAGCCCTCGTGACCTCCGTCAGCGTTAGTGGTGCCACGGCCTACATCGCAAGCGGCGAAATCGAGGTGCCGCCGTCCGCGCTTGTGTCATCGGGAGATTGGAACCATGAGAAAAATTAGCGTCATCAATACGAGCATCACCCACCGCCCGGAGGAGCCCAGTCTTCGGATTGCCCCCATGCAAATCATGGCTATCGCCTTCGCGGCCTCCGCTCTTGCTTTTGGGGTTATCGCCTTTGCCGCGGGGGGTCCCTTGCCCGATGTATCCGCGGCCCTTGCCGCGGCAGTCGCCGACTCCTCGCGCCCGGACTCCGACACCACACGGGATGCCGACCGAAAACCGGAGCAAACTCTAGCCTTCAGCGGCATCAAACCGGGGGACCAGGTCGCCGACTATGTCGCCGACTCAGGCTATTTCACGCGTCTGTTCTCCAGCGTCGTCGGCTCCAAGGGTCACGTTTACGCAGTGGAGCCCACCGCATTCTTCAAGTACCAGAGTTTCCCTAAGGCGGTCGCCGAGCTTCAGGTCTACGCCGTCGCTCATCCCAACGTAACGGTTACGACTGCCGCGGCGCTCGAAGGACTAAAGTTCCCCGAGAAGCTCGACCTGTTCTGGATTTCCCAAAATTACCACGACCTACACGACGATTTCATGGGCCCGGTCGACACCGCTGCGTTTAACAAGGCCGTCTACAGTGCACTGAAGCCCGGCGGGGTATATGTAATTCTCGATCATTCCGCAGCTCAGGGTGCTCCCGCAAATGTAACCGAGACCTTGCATCGCATCGAGGCCTCGACCGTGCGCCGAGAGGTCGAAGCCGCGGGGTTCAAGTTCGTCTCCGAGAGTTCGATTCTCGCCAATCCGGCGGACCCACGCACGGCCAAAGTGTTCGACTCGACGATTCGCGGACGCACCGACCAGTTCATCCTGAAGTTCCGCAAACCTAAGTAATAAGGATGGCTGCCTCCCTTCGGCTCTCTCAGGAGCGCGGCGGACGAACAGCCCGGCCCGACGGAATCGTGCTCGAAGGGAACCATTATCGTGATAATAATGAATTTGTGTAATTTACTATTTTGCACAAAGATGTCGCGAACACTCGGGACAGGTCAGGTTAATCCGGGTGTTGGCCGGGTAGAGATATATCACAACAGGTGAATAGAAAATGATTAAGACCATTATCTTATCGATGGGTCTCGCAGCTTCCTCACTTTCACTCAACGCACGTGCTCAGGATGAGCGCCAGTATAGTGACGGCCCGGTCACTCAGGTGGATTACATATACGTCGAATACGGGCATTTTGAAGAGTACATCGATTGGCTAAATTCGACATGGAAGCCGACCATGGAAGCCACGAAGAAAGCTGGACTGATCATCGATTACAAGGTCTTCAGTGCCACTCCAAAATCACCGGATCAGCCCAATATATTTTTGATGATCACTTATAAGAACGCGGCAGCGGCTTTAGATAAAGGTGTCGAGCTAGAAGCGGTGGCCAAGAAAGTGATCTGTAGCACCGAGTGTCAGAACAAGGCCAGAGTGGGCCGGAATGAATACAGAAAGGTTCTGGGCAGTGAATATATTCGTGAACTTATTTTAAAATGAAATTGTGATACGCGTTCAATATGCCAAGTGGATAGTTCAGGCTGCGCGCGCGATTCGCGGAGCAACCCTGCTTTAGCGTCGAATATCGTACTGCAGGGAGCAATATGAAACCATCGGTCGGCTACGGCGGGTTGAATTACGAGACCGAATCCGGCCGACCCATGTTTCTGGTTGGTGAGCGCGAGCATCGCCTCTATCCGCTGGATCCCAATCAAATCGATTTTGTCGAATCTGCGGGCAACTACGTGAAATATCATCTCGCCCAACTCAGCTACGTCGCGCGTGAATCGATCAAGCGACTCGACGTGATGCTCGCGCCAGCTGGATTTATTCGCATTGAGCGCTCGCTGCTCGTGAACATCCGTGCGATCGCCTATGTGCAGCCGATTGGTCACGGTACATTCGCCTTCACCCTGACCGCCGGAGCACGCCTGCGCTCGGGCTACGCGTATCGGGATACCATTCTGTCCGCGTTGCCGCTGCGGAGACGCGTACGGAATTCCAGCCGAGTTGGATAGGGCCGCCCAATCGTTTTACAGCCTGCCACCGGATAGTTCCTTGTAACCCCGAGTGTACCGAGCCGGAAATGACCGCAAAGCAGCCAATTGACTGGAAAAATGAATGGTTTCCAATCGATGATGCTACGTACTTGAACTTCGCGGCCCACGCGGCGATTCCGCGGGTAGCGCTCAACGCCGTACAGGAATCAGTTGGGGCAAAAGCGCAACCGCACATCGTCAACGATCGAGCCTTCTTCTCCATTGCCGCAAGTTTGCGCCAGACACTGGCAACCTTGATCGGGGCGAGCCCGGATGAAATCGCTCTGACGAGCGGAGCGGGGGCGGGTCTGGCAGCCATAGCATACGCACTCGAGTGGTCCTCGGGTGATGAGGTGATCATCGCACGCGGCGAATTTCCTGCGCATTACGCCACTTGGAAGCCGATGGAAGCGCGCGAAGGCGTTAACGTTCGAACTGCAGCCCCGCAAGGGCAATTCATACAGGCTGACGACTTGATCGCCGCAATGACGCCGAAGACCAGAGTCATTTCGGTGAGTCACGTGCGATTCGATGACGGAGCGATGCTCGACGTACCGCGGGTGGCCGCAGCATGCCGTAGAAATGGAACCGTGTTGATTCTGGACGTGAGTCAATCCTGCGGAGCCATACCTATGAACGTGCGCAGTCTGGGAGCCGATTTTGTGGTCTGTGCGGGTTACAAGTATCTACTGAGCCCCTGGGGCACAGGATTCCTTTGGACGAGGAAGGAGAATTTGGATTCGCTACGCCCGGGACCCTACAACTGGTTGTCTCAGGGCGTGGATAACTTCGCGCGCCTGAACTACTTGGATCCCCAACCCGCGCCAACGCTGAGTCGCTGGGATTCGGCCGAGATGGCGTCAATATACAACTTCAATCTCACTGTCATGGAAGCGTCGGCGAAGTTTGTGCTGAATGCAGGTCCGGCGCGGATCCGTGATCACAGTCAAGGTCTGATTAGCTATTTCTTCGAACGACTCCCGGAGGGCTATCGGCTCGCGAGTCCGCGGCAGGCCTCGCAGCGGGGTGTATTCGGTTGCATCGAAGTCGGGAGCCGCAGCGATACGGAATCGCTATATCAGGCGCTGCGAGACGAGCGGTTCGTAGTTGCGCTGCGTGAGGGTAGAATCCGCATCGCTCCGCATCTGCTCAATTCGACGCAGGATATTGATCGGCTTCTTGTTGCCATGGCGAAGGCGTGGAAGTCAATTTAGCCAACACGCGAGATCACTTCGACGCGGCCACCGGCTTCAGCGGGCCGTATTGCGGATTCTTCCACAGCTCGCTGTGATACTCCAGATAGTCGGCGGTGACCTGCGGAAGCGATGGCGAAGCACGTGAACCTGTGTCCCCGGCAGTTCTCGCGCCGTTTCCGCTCGGACTTCAAGAGCAGTCCCGGCGCTTTTGTGCAGCGGCTTCGACTTGACGAGGCACGAAAACGGCTATCCGCCCCCAACTGTACCGTGGAGGGCGTCGCCAGCTCGGTCGGCTTTCACGATCCTGACAGTTTTCGCCGCGCCTTTACGCAGCGTTTCAGTGTCGCGCCTTCACACTACCGAGGCCGTTTCCTCGCCGGCGCGGAAAGCTAAGCCTCTAGTTCAAAGGCTGTTGTTTCCGACGTTTTATCCACAGCGCCCCTCGATGAGTCCCCCATCGAGGGGATGCTGTCGCAGGTTCTTTCGTGACCGCGCGCGGCGTGTGATATTCGCCGCGGCGCCCCAGTCCCTCGACAAAATAGGCCTTCAAATTAGTGTGAGCAGGAACTGCTCTAGCTCCGGGCGGGACCGACAGATCGGGTAATGAGCATCGCGCAGCGGACCTGTGCCATATTGTTCCGAGATCGTGAACTGTGTGTCTGTCTCGAAACACGAACCATAAGGCTCCCCACCATGCTGATCGTTAGAACCTTCGCCCTCTTTGTCATCACCGCGATTGCCGAGATTCTAGGCTGCTACCTACCTTACCTGTGGCTAAAGAAAGATGGTTCACCGTGGCTGCTGGTCCCGGCAGCCGTGAGCCTGGCGCTTTTCGCCTGGCTGTTGTCCTTGCACCCGGCAGCGGCCGGCCGCGTCTATGCGGCATATGGAGGGGTCTACATCGGGGTTGCGATCACATGGCTTTGGCTGGTCGATGGGCTCCGGCCGACTCGTTGGGATCTGCTGGGCGCGGGGGTCGCCGTACTTGGCATGGTCATCATCGTCCTCGGACCGCGCCACGCATGATTATCGACCCTCTGTCGTGGCGCGCGGGGCCTGACGGATGACCTTGCGTACGAGGTTGGAACGGAATGGACGTTAGACATTACAATCCCGCATAAGATCTGCCAATCGCACACCGAGACCCTTGGCAACCCTATGGAGGGTGCCGAGAGTTAAGTTTCTTTCGCCGCGCTCAATTGCGCTGTAATACGCGCGGTGCATTCCGATTAGATCAGCAAATGCCTCTTGGCTAACTTTTAAAGCCGTTCGACGCTTGCGAATTGCGGCGCCGAGGCTCGTCAGAAGCTTTTCCTCCCTCATTAAGGCAAGGTATTCATCTACTACTTCCATCGCTACCACTTTAAAGATAGACTATATATAAGTAGCAAACACCGGGAGCCAGATGCAGATTTCCATCCCGCAAGCCGCCTCCTGGCTTTTACGTCTTGCGGCGCACCCGCAGCTCTCCGATAACCTATGCCGCGACGCGGTCGCCTTCGCGGCGTGGTACGCGGCGGCGAACGGCCTGCTCCACTGGCCGGATGAAGTCGAAACGATCCAACGGACCGAGCGCGCGAAAAAGCTCTCGCTCGATCGTGTGATGAAGTTGCTCGCCCAAATGAACCACACCTTTTCAGGGCGCGCGAGTGCCGAGCAGGCGAAACTCCTCCTCGAAGGCTACGCGGTCCATGATTGGGTCTCTGATAATTCCCTAGTATTTCGTGCCCTCGCATCGGATGAGCAGGTGACCCTCGGGGCGCTGGATGGCCTCTCCGACCACGCCCGCGAAGCCATCTCCCCGTTTGCCGCGCGGCTGCATCAGCTCGGGCGGATACTCGGCCTCTCGGCTCTCGAGCAGGACATCCTCGCGTTCGCCTTCTTAACTACCGCGTCGCGAGAACTCGCAGGCATTTTCGAGCATTTCGCCGAGAATCGCTGGACTGCCGGAATATTGTGGACTGCGCTGTTCAATACGAACGCTGAGGAGCTCGGCAAGGCCATGCGCCCCAATTCGCCGCTGCGCTTGAGCGGGATGCTGATGGCCGCCGGCCGGCGAGTACAGATCGCCCGGGTATCGGAATTTTGGATCGACTTGATCGCGGGTGGCGAGTCGGTATTTGATTCACTGCTCGAGCCCTTCGACGACAAAATCGGCTCCGGTCGTCCGGCGCGCCTCCTCGAGGAGGATCGTATTCTCGCCACCCAGATATTGAAAAATGACGCTGAACCCGGGGTGAACCTCCTATTCTACGGCGCGCCATCGCTCGAAAAGCGCCGGTTGCTGCAAGATGTCATCGGTAAATCAGGGCGCCAGGCGTTCCGCGTCCGCCGCTTCGATAGCCCGGATTGGGCGGTATTGCCCTCCCTGACATTCGCCGCCTTTTCGGTGCTCGCGGCCAGGAAGGATCCGGCGGTTCTCATCATCGAGCGTCCGGCGGACGTGCTCCAGACTCATCCTTCGCAGATGTTACGGGCGCTCTTCGGGGTGGAAATCAGCGCGGAGGATACGCTTCCATTCGATGAAAACTTGCTCGCGACGAATCCAGTTCCGGCCATCTGGCTCGCCTCGGACAGCGCGAGCTTGCCGGAAGATACGATTGCTCGCTTCGTGTTCCACGCCCCCTTAAAGAAAGCGGATCGCGCAGAACATGCACGTTTGGTGCAACAGCGGATGAAGAAGCTGAAGTTATCCAAGGCGGCCACCGCCGAGATTCTGAATCTCGACGGTGTGTCGAGCGCGCAGCTCGAATCCGCCGTGAAGGCCGCGCGCCTCGCGGGAAACCTCTCGAAGGTAGATCACGATGCGGCGGTCGTGCAGGCGATCAGGCGTAGCCAAAAAGCATTGTCGCGCGATCTGACCGATAAGCACAAACTCTCGGTGACCTCGTATTCCCTCGACTACTTGAACACCGCCGGGCGCTTTACACCAAAAGACATCTTGAAGTGCTTGAAAAAGCGGCCGCGCGGTTCGGTGCTTCTCTACGGGCCACCAGGCACGGGCAAGTCCCAGTTCACCGAGCACTTGTGCCAGCAGCTCCGCATCCCCTTGATTGCCAAAACCGCTTCGGACTTGATGAGCAAATGGGTAGGGGACAACGAGAAGAATATCGCCGCCGCGTTCGAAGAAGCAGCCGCGGAAGACGGGGCTTTGTTCCTCGATGAGGCTGACAGCTTTTTACAGAGCCGTGAACATGCGAGCGCTGGCTGGGAGGTGACTCGGGTCAACGAACTGTTGCAAAAAATGGAGCGCTTCGACGGTATCGTGATCATGGCGACCAACTTGTTTCGAGACCTCGATGCCGCGGCGCTGCGCCGCTTTACGTTCAAAATGGAGTTTCTCGAACTCGATGCCGCACAGCGCTGGTCCATGTTCTTGCGCGAAGCAAGCCTTACCGAGACAGTCGCCACCATAGCGCCCGCCACGAAAGAGCGGTGGCAGCTGAAGCTCACGCTCATGAAATTCTTGACCCCTGGAGACTTTGCGACGGTCAAGCGCCAATGCATCGCGCTCGATACTCAGCTCTCTGCGGAAGAGTGGCTCGATCAGCTGCAAATCGAGTGTGACATAAAAAATGCGCCTCGGCGCGTGCGGCCCAATTGAGGGTTTGATCTCATGTACATCTGCGCGGCCGGCGATATACACGGCGCCATGAACAAACTGTACGACGAAGTGCTGGATTTCGAGGCGTCGCTCGGGATTCGGTTCGACTTCGTGCTGCATGTGGGCGACTTCGGCATCTGGCCTGACCCTACCAAGATAGATAAAGGGACGCGCAACCACGACGGCGCTGGGGACTTTTCTGCTTGGCACGAAGCTAAGCGTGCGGCGCCACGCCGGACCGTATTCATCAAGGGCAATCACGAGGACTTTCAGTGGCTCGACGCGCAGCCAGCTGCGGAGGTGCTGCCCAACCTCACCTATCTGCCGAACGGTGAGACGATCGATCTGACGGTTGAGGGTGCAGAGTCGATTCGCATAGGTGGCATTGGTGGCTGCTACGGCCCTTCCGACTACGAGCGCCAATCGGTCAACTTCGTGGTTACGCGCGGCGACATTTCACGCACGATGAAGTAGAGCGCCTAGCACACCAAGCTCGACAGGGCTCCATAGATATTGTGCTGACGCACGATGCACCCGCGGGCGTGCGATACACGCGGCACCGGGGCGGTGAATTCGTGAGCGAAGCTGCCGGCCTCGCCGACCTGATAGCGCGCGTCCAACCTCGCGTGTGCTTCTTTGGGCATCACCACGCTCGAGTGCACGGCGAAGTGGCGGGGGTTCGATGTATTGGTCTAAATAAAGTGGCGCATCCTGGCAATCTCTGCGCCATTGAGATGATGCAGCGCGAAGGACGCTGGTCAGTGCTGGGCGAGTGGCCCGCGCGTTCGGTCGCCGGAGCATGGATCTAAAGAGGCTGGAAAGCCGGAGGACTCATACACGAGCTCGTGCGAGCGCTAACAGTCCATATATGGATCATAATTATTTATAAATAATCCATATATGGATTATATTCTCTTGATATTGGTCCATATATGGACCCATAATGGAGCCTCACAGGAGGCGGCATGGCACGAATCCACGAACTAGGGGCAGCGGATCCGAAGCGGCGCGAGGACTTGAAAGCCGCACTCGAGACCGGGGCATTTAGGCTCGGCGCCGGATGCCGATTGCTGCGACAGCTCCACGGGCTCTCCCAGGCGGATCTTGCCGCGATGTTGGGGGTCAATCTCAAGGTGATCAAGGCGCTCGAGTCCGGCAAGGGGAACCCGGGGCTTGCATCGATCGAGAAGATTGCCGAGGTGTTCGGGCTTGCCGTGGTGTTTGTGAAAAAGGACACCGTTGCCGAGATCCTGGACGGCGAGGCGCGCGCCCGGGAGAAGGCTCGAAGCCGTGAGGCCGACGTTGAGGCGCTTACCGCCGGCAAGCTCTCCGAGCAACAGCTCAATGCCAAGAACGCACTTAAAATCGGGCGCATTGGATTCAAGATACCGTCGCCGTGACACGGGAGCTGTCCATCCAGGATGTCGCCAGCATCATCGAGCGAGTCCCAGATTTATCCGGAATGATGCTGGTGGGCGGTCAGGCCTTAAATTACTGGGCCGAGACGCTCGGGATAGCGGACGCTAGGTCGACCGGAATCTACGGAGCGGCGACGAGCGAGGACATCGATATCATGGGGTCGGTCAAAGCGGTCCGGGCGTTCGCCCAGGCTGTGGGCGGCAAAGCGCGTATCGCAGGCTTTGACGATTCGCACAGCCCGAATTCCGGGGTCGTGACCTTTGATTTCCAAGGCGAAACACACAGCATCGATTTTCTTGCACAGATGGCGGGCTTTAAGCCCCTGGAGCTTGCGGCGGCGCTTGAATGGGCGCTTACCGTTCCGCTTTGTAATACCTCGATGGCGCCTCTCTCGGTCATGCACCCAATGCATTGCCTGCAAGCGCAGCTCGAGAACATCTATGGCACCTCATTGAACCGTCGAGCCTCCGCGTACGGACAGCGCTATGTGAGCCGGGTCCGTCTCGCGATCGAAGCTTGCCGTCGCATGGGGGAGCAATGCGCGGAACGCGGAGACATCCAAAAGGCCCGGGATATCGCAGAGCACGTGCATACGCTCTCTTGCTTGCGATCCGCCTTACGGGCGCGACACGACGATGGGCTGCACGTGGAAGAGGGGATCTACACGGGAGCGCAGATGCCTGAAGAGTTCTTGAACTTGCGGGTACCACAGATGATGCGATTACTCGCGCGCAAAGTTCAGAAGTACAAGGAACTCCAGGAGCGCATCCAGGCGAGACGCGACAAGTAGCCGGCCGTGTTGCACCTTCGGGTCCATACAACCGTCGCGCGTAACGCGTCGACCACGTCTAGTGTTACACCGAGTGTGATCGGTGAAGGCCCATTGATGAAATGACGACTTCGAATCGAATTCCTGTGCTCACGCCGCAGGGGCACCTCGTGCTCGCACCGACGGACGAAGCGCGTACGTTGCCGGGCAATCTGCAAGAGCGTCTTGAAGCTGCGTTCGAGCGCGGTGCCGGACACGGGCTGCTCGAGCTTGGGATTCGCGAGGTCGGTACCGCTCTACCCGCAGAGTTTGCATATTGGCGGGATTTTGCCGGCCGCTACGTCACCATGCTATGCACATCCGCCCAACCTGCAGGGGCCGTGAGCCCCGCTGCGGCGAGCGCCATCGAAACACCGCCTGCGGAAACGCTTGTGGAGCTGGCGAGCTCCGCGCCGCCGATGTCGGGCGGGGAATATCTGAACGCCGATGTGCTCGCTGCGCTGTGGGAAAAAATTGAAACGGCGTGCCGCGCCGAACTCGCCGACGCGAAGCAAACGCTGCAGGAATTCCTGAAAGGGAGGAATCCCGCCTGGCACCTCGTCGGCCGCGTGCATTTCAATCTGGCCGAGAACCGCTCCGACGAAGAAGCACCTTTCGCGTTCATTGCGACCTACACGACGCGTCTCTCAGCTCAATCTCGCGCGCAGCACCTGCCCCTTGCCGAGGCGCTGCGCGAATACGCCGGCGCGAAGAACAAGGCGCGTCTGCTCTCGCTTCTAAAACCGGTACAGGAAGCTGCGAGAGAATGCGCATGGCTCACTGCCATGGTGGACTCCGGGGAGCTCTACCACCCCCTCAGATGGTCCGCGGCCGAGGCATTCCAATTCCTGACCGATGTGCCCAAGCTCGAGGCCGCCGGAATCGTGGTGCGCGCACCGAGTGTGTGGGGCTCGGGCCGACCGCCCCGGCCCAAGGTCTGGGCGAGCATCGGCGGCCGGGTGCCGTCGATGCTCGGCAAGGATGCGCTGCTCGATTTTCAGGTGGAGCTGACGCTCGGAGAGGAGCGACTCACGGCGGCCGAAATCCGCGCCTTGCTCAAAGGGTCCAACGGACTGCAATTTCTGCGCGGACGCTGGGTTGAGGTGGATCGAGACAAGCTCAAACAACTCCTCGATAGATTCCGCAGGATTGAAACGGCAGCGGCCGGTGGCGGACTCCCGTTCGCCGATGCGATGCGGCTGGTGGCCGGCGTCGTAGTAGACGAGGAACAGTTGGGCGACCCATCCGATCCCGATTGGTCGACGGTGAGCGCCGGGTCATGGCTCGCGGAGACTCTCAAGGGCCTGCGCAGCCCCGACGGGCTCGCCCGCATCGAGCCGGGGCCGGCGCTTCAGGCGACGTTGCGGCCCTATCAGCAGGCCGGTGTCCGTTGGCTCTACCTGCTGCACCGTCTCGGGCTGGGCGCCTGTCTCGCGGACGATATGGGATTGGGCAAAACCATCCAGGTATTGTCGCTCCTCCTGATTCTCAAGCACGAATCGACGGCCCAACGCACGGCGCCGCTGACGCGAGCCGCGAGCCTGCTCGTGGCGCCAGCCTCGTTGCTCGCGAATTGGGCCGCCGAGATCGAACGCTTCGCACCGACGCTGAGATACCTCATCGCGCATCCTTCGGCATCGAGTGCCGAGGATCTGAAGGCGATGACCTCCGAGAGGCTCGCCGTGGTTGACCTCGTGATCACGAGCTACGGTGCGCTGCTGCGCTACGACTGGCTGTCGAGCACCGAGTGGCGGGTAGTGGTCATCGACGAGGCACAGGCAATCAAGAATCCGGGCGCCAAGCAGACGCGCGCCGTCAAGCAGCTCATTGCCCACACCCGGATCGCGCTCACCGGAACGCCGGTCGAGAATCGTCTAGGAGACCTTTGGTCGATTTTCGACTTCACTCATCCCGGTCTGTTGGGCTCTGGTCAGGCGTTCGGGCGCTATGTTCGGCGCCTCGCTGAAGCGAAAACCTATCGGCCGCTGCGCGAACTCGTGCGCCCTTATATCTTGCGGCGCCTCAAGACCGATAAATCGGTAATCGCCGATCTTCCTGACAAGACGGAGATGAAAGCGTTCTGTTACTTGAGCGCCATGCAGGCGGCCCTGTACCAGAAGGCCGTCGAGGAACTCGCGGAGGCGCTCGATCGGTCGGAAGGCATGGGGCGCAAAGGGGTCGTGCTGTCCTTCCTGATGCGCTTCAAGCAGATCTGCAATCATCCATCGCAGTGGCTCGGCGACGGTGCGTGGGCCGAAACAGAGTCCGGGAAATTCGCTCGCCTGCGCGAACTCGCGGAGGTGATCGCCGCCAAGCAGGAGAAAATGCTGGTGTTCACACAGTTCCGCGAGGCGACCCAGCCGATTGCCGCATTCCTCGGCCACGTATTCGGGCGGGGAGGGTTGATTCTGCATGGCGGCACGCCGGTATCGAAGCGCAAGGAGCTGGTTCGGCGCTTCCAGGGCGAGGAGCTGACCCCATTCTTCGTTCTATCCTTGAAAGCGGGCGGCGCCGGCTTGAATCTAACCGCCGCCTCGCATGTGGTGCATTTCGATCGTTGGTGGAATCCGGCCGTCGAGAATCAGGCAACCGATCGGGCGTTCCGGATTGGGCAGTCCCGTAATGTTCTCGTGCATAAGTTCGTCTGTCGCGGCACGGTCGAGGATAAGATCGATCAGCTGATCGAGTCGAAGCAGACGCTCGTCAAGGACGTACTCGAAGGCGGTGCGGAGCTGCAGTTGACCGAGCTCAGCGACCAGGCGTTACTGAATCTCGTGGCCCTCGATATTCATTCGGCCCAGGCGAATGTCTGACGTGAATCGATCATCGGAGCAATGCTGATGTATTTTCGCCGGCAACCCTACGTTCCTGCGGCGGCGCGTCGACAGACGGCGGACCGGACGATCGCGAAAATGCAAAAGGGGGGTCAGATGCTCTCGCCGGTCGCCGCAAGCCGAGGCGCGATCGCGAAATCGTTCTGGGGTAAGGCCTGGTGCCGGAATCTCGAGCGCTATAGCGACTACTCGAATCGTTTGCCGCGCGGACGCACGTATCTGAGAAACGGTTCGGTGATCGATCTTACGATCGGTCCGGGCGAAGTGACCGCCCAGGTGATGGGTTCCTCTCTGTACCGAATCACCGTTAGTATCAGCGAGGTGGCCGGCGCGCACTGGAAGGCGATTGCACGAGACTGTGCCCGCTCCATCGACACGTTGGTCGAGCTGCTGCAGGGGCAACTGTCAAATTCGGTCATGGAACGCATCACACGGCCGGGAACCGGCCTCTTCCCGTCACCGACGGAGATTTCCTTCAGCTGCAGCTGCCCCGATTCCGCTGCGATGTGCAAGCATGTCGCCGCGACACTGTACGGAATCGGCGCTCGGCTCGACTCGGCGCCGGAACTTCTGTTCGGCTTGCGCAAGGTCGACGCAAAAGAGTTGATCGCACGCGCAGGAGAGGGCGGGACACCGGTTCACAAACTGCCCGGCGCCGGTCGAATTCTGGACTCGTCAAGACTGGCCGACGTTTTCGGCATCGATTTCGGTGCCGCAGACCCAAAGTCATCTCATAAACCAATCGGCAAGAAAAGGAAGTCGGTGGCTGCTCGCAAGGCCAAGTCGGCAAACCGTGTCGGCAAGCGGTCGGCGCGAGGGAAGTCGGGAAAGGCTTGATGATGTTGTACTTTTGATCGCTTCATCTGGCGAAGCGCAACCTCAAATAGCGAGTCATAAACGGCTCTCTCAACGTCAACCAAGGTGCGCCTCCTTTAATGTAACCACTGATCTGCCGCGATCGCGCACCAACAGCCTCGCAAGCGCTGGTAATAGACCGACCGATCGTGCTATTATGTGTGTATGGCTAAACGCGAACGTTGCGGTGCCAGTTGATGGTCTGACGCGTATTTACAGCGGCTGTCGGGAGCAAGATGAGTAAACGCGAATCCAAGGGGGAACAAACCCGGCGCGGGATTGTGTCGCGCGCGCTGGGCATCGTGAGTGATGTGGGCTACGAAGGGCTTTCCATTGGTGCGCTCGCTGAAGAGAGCAAGCTGTCCAAGAGCGGCCTGTTTGCGCATTTCAAGTCAAAGCAGGCCTTGCAACTCGGCGTAATAGAGGAAGTGGTAACTCGCTTCATCCTACGCGTAGTGCAGCCAGCACTGGCCTCACCGCGCGGGGAGCCCCGCGTGTGTGTCTTGTTCGAGAAGAAATTGGAATGGATTCGTGGTGAACAGGAACTCCGTGGCTGCTTGCTGCAGAAGGCCTCGCTCGAGTATCACAATCGCTTCGGGCATCCGGTGCGCGAGCGCGCGGTACATGCGCTGCAAGATTGGCGAGAGTTGCTGACGAGGTGTGCTCAGACCGCGATAGACGAAGGGCATTTCCGGATCGATTTGGATCCGGAGCAGTTTGGGTACGAGTTCGACGGGATTACGATGATGTATCAACAGATGCACGGTCTAATGCGCGACCAGGCCGCGGGAGAGCGTGCGCAGAGAGCCTTCAAATCGCTGCTTGATCGCAGTCGGCGTCCTTCTTCATTGAATTGAGTCAGCAGAGTTGCCTGCCCCTGCGGTCATTTCAATTAAAAAAGCACGATCGTTCGTTCTTTACTATCAAGGTAGCCAACTATGAAGACGTTGCAAAATACCTCCCTGCTGGTACTGATTGCTGCCACCTCGTTGCTCGCCGCCCGGCTTGTATTGGCGGGCGACATCCTGAGTGATACGCCTCCGCCGGCGCCGCGCGTCGAACACGAGCCACCGCACCGCGATGGATATGCTTGGGCACCGGGTTATTGGGAATGGAATGGTCGCTTTTTCCATTGGGTATCTGGCACGTGGATACTCGAACGCCGAAACCGACATTGGGTTGCGGACCATTGGGACCCGATCGGAAATCAGTGGCACTTTGTGCGCGGTCATTGGGACCCGTAGAGCAATCAAGGCTTACCATCCGTGGTCCCGCCTCAGTTCTTAAGTCTCGGCCAGGGTCGCCACCATGAAACCCTCGATGGGGTTGCATCCAATGCAATCAATGATTAATATGCAATCATTGATTAATGGAGGAGAAGTATGGCGAGTATAACAATCCGAGACATCGATGAGCGCTTCAAAGCGCGACTTCGCGTGCAGGCAGCCCACCATGGCCGCTCAATGGAGGAGGAAGCACGCGACATTCTGCGGACGGCGCTGTCGACCGGACGTTCACGGAAGGGATCTCTCGTGGCCTGCATTCGCGCTCGTATTGAGCCTTTGGGAGGCGTGGAGTTGGAAATTGCGCCTCGCGAGGCCATTCGTGAGCCGGTGAACTTGGATACATGATCGTTCTTGATACCAACGTGATTTCTGAGGCGCTACGACCAGTGCCTGAACCCTCCGTCCTGGATTGGCTGACGAATCAGCCGCGCGCGTCCTTATTTACTACTACCGTCACTCGGGGCGAGATTCTCTACGGCATTCGATTGCTCTCGGATGGAAAGCGTCGGCGGGGATTGTGGGATGCCGCAAAGAAGATTTTTGATGACGATTTCGCCGATCAAGTGCTGAGTTTCGACAGCGACGCGGCGGACATGTATGCGGAAATCGCTGCCTCGCGGCGAACGCAAGGTAAACCTATCAGCCAGTTCGATGCCATGATTGTCGCGATGGCTCGTTCGCGAGGAGCAAGCCTCGCCACGCGCAACGTAAAGGACTTTGAGGACTGCGGCGTTGATGTCATCGATCCATGGACGGTATAGACAGAATACTGCGGAGTTCCTCGGCGTGACCTTGCATCCGCCTGGTTACGCGGGCGAGCTAATCGAGTTTTGTGGAAACAGTTACGCGCATCGGGTGGCGGGTGCGGCGCCAATCGAGTTCGCCGGCACGGCGAAGTCGTACTTAAAGCGTGTCTTGCAGCCATCGTTGGCCCTGAGGGGCGCGGTTTCGTTGGCTACCTGCGCGCAAACGAGTTGCACGCTCACGTACTCCGTGCAGGTCACAGCACCGCCCTAAGGTCATGTTGAGTTATAGTTGGTAGATCGGGTCCATCTGAGCAATCCATGATTGACGCGCGGGAAAATGAGCTGAGGCTCGGCCTCAAGGAACAATACGTCAGGCAGGAAAGCCCGAGAAAAGCGCGCATTGCAGCAGCCGTGGCCGGTGACCGTCCAGAAATCTATCAGATGCGGCACGATGTCTATGCGGAAGAGCTCGGCCAGCACCGAACCACGCCAGGGCACCTGCTATCCGATGCGCTCGATGACTTCAATCACTACATCACTGCGCGCATCGATGGCGAGTTGGCCGGTTTCATCAGCATTACTCCTCCGGGCTTCGGCAAATACTCCATTGACAAATACATCGCGCGCGACACGTTGCCGTTTCCGTTTGACGATGGGCTGTAGCTGCACATGCCATTTTTCAAGCCCAACCGTTGTTTTCACGGCGGCGCGTTTTTCGACACGATCGGGGCAGGTTTCGATACCTTGGAACGCCGAACCTCGATCGTCAATGCGGATGTCCTCGACGCCTGGTTTCCACCGTCGCCGACAGTGATCGATACGCTGCAAGAACATTTACCCTGGCTGGTGAGTACCTCGCCGCCGATCGCAGGAGAGGGGTTGCAAAGGGCCATCGCTCGGGCGAGGAGGGTCGATGAGGAGAACATATTACCCGGGGCCGGTTCGTCAGACCTGATTTACCTCGCGTTTCGGCACTGGCTGGACAAGAACTCGCGCGTGCTGATCTTGGATCCATCGTACGGCGAGTACGCGCATATTCTAGAAAACGTAATTCGCTGCAAGATTCATAGGCTGGTACTGCGGCGCCATCAAGGATATGCCGTCGATCTCGACGAGCTGCGAGCGCAAACGCAGATGGGGTACGATCTCATCGTTCTTGTGAACCCGAACAATCCGACGGGCCAGCACATCGCGCGCAAGGACCTCACCAGTATAGTGGCAGGAGTTCCTGCGAGCACCCGGGTGTGGGTGGACGAGGCTTACGTCGATTATCTCGGGCCCGGTGAATCGCTTGAGACCTTCGCCGCCAGAAGCGAAAATGTAATCGTCTGCAAATCCATGTCGAAGGTGTATGCGCTTAGTGGGATGCGCGTCGCATACTTGTGCGCGGCCATGCATCAGCTCTCCACGCTCATCCCCATCACTCCGCCATGGGCCGTGAGCCTGCCGGCTCAAGTCAGCGCGGTCAGGGCTTTGGCTGACGCAGCCTATTACCGGGACCGCTATCAGGAGACGCACGGTTTACGTGCGCAACTCATCGACGGTTTGCGCAGTATCGGCATCCGGGAGATTGTGCCGAGCACGGTCAACTTCGTCATGTTCCATCTCGAGCCGGAGCATCCCGACGCGGCGACCGTGATCAGCCGGAGCAGCAAAGGCGGAGTGTTTCTTCGCGATGTTGCCTCCATGGGTAGCGAAGTGGGTCCGCGCGGACTCAGAATTGCCGTAAAGAACCAGGTGATGAACACGCTCGTCGTCGCAGCGCTCGAGAACGCACTGAGTACGGCCGCTGAAGCGCACTTGGCATCGTAGGTTCTGGCTCGCCGCCTTGAGCGGTGCCATGGCCTTGGCGCTTGCAGTATCTTCATTCCTCGTTGCGGACCGTTTTGAGACCGTTGCGCATGTCGAGGGAAGCGAAGCGGAGCACGTCGACCAACAACTCGCCGAGGAGTTCCACTCCTCATTCGTGCAGCGAGCGGTCTTGGTCATTTTGGGCCTGCCACCCGCGGACTCCAAAGAAGGCCTGCAGGCTCTCAAGCAGATTACCATTGCGCTCAAAAGCGAGCCGGGCGTATCCGGAACGCTTTCTTATCTCGATCGCACGGATCCCATGTTCCTCGGCCGGGACGGCGGAACCTTTATCGTCGTCGGCCTGTCGGACGCTGTCGGCCTCACGGACACCATCGTACCGAGCCTGCGTGAGCGGGTGCACATTTTGCGGGAGCGGTTGCATGAGCGTTACCCGGCGCTGAAATTCGAACTGACGGGCGATACGCCGGTCAATTTCGACCTCAGGAAGATCAACTCGGCCGACGTGCGCAAAGCGGAAAGCCGAGTCATTCCCGCGCTCCTGCTACTGCTGCTTGCGACGTTTGCCGGCGTAGTCGCGGCCGTGGTGCCGCTCGGAGTGGGTCTCGTGGCCACGTCGATGACGCTGGGCGTCGCAGCGTTGCTCGGCAGGTGGTGGCACTTATCAATTCTCATCCAGAATATCGCCACCATGTTGGGGCTTGGGCTCGGGATCGACTACGCGCTGTTGATGGTGTGCCGATTTCGAGAAGCCTTGGCGGCCGGTCAAAGTGCTGCCGACGCGGCGGATACGGCGGCACATCACGCGGGCCGTACGGTGCTGATTTCCGGCTCGACGGTTGCCATTGGTTTCGCGGCACTGATGACTATTCCGATCAGCGATCTGCGCTCCATTGGCGTCGCCGGCTTCCTAGCGTCGGCCTCAACTCACAAAGATTTATATGGCTGGATATGGCTGCATTTATGGCCGAATTGGGGTATAAGGTAGGGATCCATATGGCTGGATATGGCTGATAATATGGCTGTAGCGATCAATACCAAGACGTTGGTCATCGACTCCGAAATCCTCGACCTTGTCTCGGAACTCGACGAGTTCAAGGGTGCTTGGCGCGCCTTGAGCACTCTCGCGCCGGATAGGCTATCCGCATTACGCCGCGTGGCGACGATTGAAAGTATCGGCTCGTCCACGCGTATCGAGGGAAACAAGCTTTCGGATCGCGACGTGGAGAAACTTCTCTCAGTTATTGAAATTCAAACCTTTAATACACGAGATGAGCAGGAAGTGGCAGGCTACGCCGCCGTAATGGAAACAATCTTCGCATCGTGGTCGGTGCTGACGCTCACCGAAAACCATATCAAGCAAATTCACGGTGATCTTCTGCGTTATTCGACGAAGGACAAACGGCACCGCGGTGAATACAAGAAGCTCGATAACCACGTCGTGGCGTTCGATGCGAAGGGAAAAAGCGTTGGCATCGTATTTCAGACCGCGAGTCCATTCGATACACCGCGCTTGATGACGCAGTTAGTTGAGTGGATATCAGAGACTCTGGCACGACGCACGCTGCATCCACTGGTAGCAATCGCTGTTTTCATTGTGGTTTTCTTGCAAATTCATCCGTTTCAAGATGGCAATGGCAGACTCTCGCGTGCGCTCACCACTCTGCTTCTGCTCAGGGCGGGGTATGCCTATGTCCCCTACAGTTCGCTCGAGAGCGTAATTGAACAAAGTAAAGATGCCTACTACCTGGCTCTTCGTCGCACGCAAAAGACGACGCGTACTCGCAAGCCGGATTGGCAGCCATGGGTGTTGTACTTCCTGCGTGCCCTTCAGAAGCAAAAGCAGCGGCTAGAAATCAAGGTGGATCGCGAGAAGAAGATTCTCGGCCAACTACCCGAACTTTCTCTTCGGATTTTCGAGCTTGCCAAGGACCGGGGTCAAATCAAAGTAGAAGACATTCTCCGCGTAACGGGTGCGCCACGCGGAACGGTTAAAGATCATCTGACGATATTAATCAAAAGCGGCTATTTGCTTCAGCACGGGAAGGGCAAAGGAACATGGTACAGCGTGGGCTGAGGATCTGCTGTGGTCCGCTTTTATTCGATCAGAACAGTCGATGCCCCGCGTAAAATCGATGTGGCATCATTGATCCGTGATTGCCCAAGCTGACACCCAGAGTGGATTTAAGCTCGCACCCAGCGCGTCTCGAGGGGTAAAAAACGTGAGGAATGTCCTTTATGCGAGGTTTCGGGCGCGCAAACCTGTTCCAGATGCGTTCCTTTTACCTTGCTTATCGCAACATTCTCCAGACGCCGTCTGGAGAATCTGCTCCGGGCTTCCGGAAAATCCAGACAGTGTCTGGACAATCTGCAAACGACAACCCTGTGGTTTCCATTGCCGCTTGCTTCCCGCTGCCCTGGTCACACTATGCTCGACTATTGGCGGTGCGTAATTTAAACGGCCGCGAGTTTTACTGCAGGATTTCGAGTGATTGGACCCACCTGATTTCGCCGGAATGGGACCACCCGATATCGGGGTAATGGACCCACCCGATTTCGTCCCATTGGGACCACCGGCCGGAGCCGCTTTTCGACCCTGAGCGGCGTGTTTTTGCGTCGGCCGCCGGCCGCCACCAATCTCGCCAGGCTCCAGGAGCGGATGGCGATGCCGGCACAGATTGGTCAGTTTTGCGGGGTAGTTTGGGTCGGGGTGATCCCCGATCGTGGCTCCTGCGCCCACGGCGGCGGTCGTTTTCCAGCCGCGCACCGCAAAAACGGGCTTCGGCCCGATCACACCGCAATCCAGTACCGTCGTGGTACACCACGAACGGGTGAGCTGGATGGCGCGAAGGAAGCTGACGGTGGATAGACACGAGGAGATCAAGCGCCGTCTGGCCGACGGACGGAGCTTGCGGGAGATCGCCACCGCCTTGGGCTGCTCCCGTCGCTTGGTGCGCCAGATCCGCGACGGGGAGCGCCTCACGCACGAGACGGCGGTGAGCCCGGATCCTTTGTGGATGTCGCAGCTCGAGTGGCCGGTGATCATCCACAAGCTCGGGCTCGGCCACCCGCTGAAGTTCATCTGGCCATTCGTACAACGAAGTGGCCGACCTCATGCCCGCATTCATCGCGCTGTGTGAGAGGGATTTGCCTCAGTCCAGGTAAAATCTGACCAGTCACGCCGAACGCTAGCCTCTCGCAGGGGGTGGTGGTTTGCTTCCTCGGCTTCGTCCGCAGGCGTCCAGGGACAGCCGACACTTCGCGCGATTTTTCTACGCTGAAACCGGAACCGTTTTTGGAACCGTCAGCTAGAAATATCTGGAACCGTTGGCGGTTTGTGATAGAAAAAATCTAGTGAAATCAATGGTCGGGGTGACAGGATTTGAACCTGCGACTCCTACGTCCCGAACGCAACCAAACCCGCCTGCACGTGACTAAATTGCTCGATCCATCAGTAGGTTAGCACGCAAGAGAGCGCAATAGAACTCAACTAAACCCAGGTGGAAGCGGGATCTGTTGGCACCGATTTGGCACCGATTATTTAAGGTTGACAGGCCTTACGGCGATCGCGAGCGCAGGCCGAGCCCACGCTGCCTTGCAGTCTGTCTGGAAAAGATGATGTATGGCTTGCATGAGGGGAAAAACAAGAACGCGAAGACCTTCGCCAACATCACCCTCTCTGCCATAAGCAAAAACTGAAGAAGTGCCGCCCCCGCTCAGAACCGTGCGCGGCTCTCAATCGATACCTATCAGGCGCCGCTCGGACTCGAGCGCAAAGATACGCGGCTTCAAATAGGGGAGACGCCGTCAATCATTGAGGGGACGAACTTGGTCTACTCGATCCCGAATAGGGCGCACGGATTGACGTGTAAACCGATCTGTCGCAGCCAATCGGAGGATAAGTTTCATGCAACCGCCGCCCCCAATAGAGGACAAACTCATGAACACCGCGAAGGCGCAACCGAGTAAGGCTCTGCTAAGTCCCACCAATCATGCGCTCATCAACTTGAATCGGATCCAATGATTTGAGGACATGTACTCGATGACGCCTCTAATTTCCCTTTCTGTTGGAGTAACTAGTTGAGGCAATCTACGGACTCAAGGGGGTCACCAATGAGGAATTCTGACGCCGCACCCGATCTTGTATTGCATCGCGGACTCATTACAACGCTAGATCGCTCCCGGCCGACCGCCGCCGCCGTCGCGATCAAGCAAGGCGTCTTTTCCGCCGTCGGCGAGGATCGTGAAGTCTTGCCGCTTGCGGGCCCGACGACTCGTATGGTGGATCTACAAGGTCGGCGCGTTCTTCCGGGGCTCATCGATAACCACTTGCACATCATTCGCGGAGGCCTCCACTTCAATATGGAGCTACGCTGGGACGGCGTACGGTCGCTCGCCGATGCCATGTCGCTGCTGAAACGCCAGATCGCGGTGACGCCCGCACCGCAATGGGTGCGTGTGGTCGGCGGATTCAGCGAACATCAGTTCGCCGAGAAACGCTTGCCGACGCTCGAGGAAATCAATGCGATTTCGCCGGAGACTCCGATTTTCCTGCTGCATTTGTACGATCGCGCTTTGTTGAACGGCGCGGCACTGCGCGCTTGCGGTTATACCAAGGACACCCCTGAGCCCCTCGGCGGTCAAATCGTCCACAACAGTGACGGAGAACCAACCGGCCTGCTCTTAGCAAAGCCTAACGCAGCAATCCTCTACGCCACGCTTGCCAAGGGACCCAAACTGCCGTTCGAGTATCAACTGAATTCGACGCGGCATTTCATGCGCGAGCTGAATCGCCTCGGGGTCACCGGCGCGATTGATGCGGGGGGCGGCTCTCAGAATTACCCCGAGGACTATGCCGTCATCCAGAGGTTACACGATGAAGGGCAGTTGACGATACGGCTCGCTTACAACCTGTTTACGCAAAAGCCGAAGGGCGAGAAGCAGGATTTTCTCGATTGGACGAGGACTTCGAAGTACAAACAGGGCGATGACTATTTTCGCCATAATGGCGCCGGCGAGATGCTGGTGTTCTCGGCGGCGGATTTCGAGGATTTTCGGCAGCCGCGCCCCGACATGCCGGTGCAGATGGAGAGCGAGCTCGAGGGGGTGGTGCGCATCCTCGCCGAGAACCGTTGGCCGTGGCGGATGCATGCCACCTACGATGAGACCATCAGCCGCGCCCTGGACGTATTCGAGAAGGTCAATCGTGAGATTCCGCTGGCCGGGCTGAATTGGTTCTTCGATCACGCCGAGACGATCTCGCCGCGTTCGATCGATCGGATCGCTGCGCTGGGCGGGGGCATTGCTGTGCAACACCGCATGGCGTATCAGGGCGAATACTTCGTTGAACGCTACGGCCCCGGCGCCGCCCAATCCACGCCGCCCCTGCGGCGCATCCTCGAATCGGGCGTGAAGATGTCCGCCGGCACGGATGCCACTCGAGTCGCCTCTTACAACCCTTGGGTCTCGCTGGCGTGGCTGGTGACCGGGCGGACAGTGGGCGGCCTTTCGCTTTATCCCCAGCGCAACTGTCTCGATCGAGAAAGGGCACTTCGCATGTGGAGCGAGAAGGTCACGTGGTTTTCGAACGAGGAAGGGCGCAAGGGACGTATCCAAGTTGGGCAATTAGCCGACTTGATTGTGCCCGACCGCGACTACTTCAGCTGCGCCGAGCAGGAGATTGCGGATATCACCTCACTTCTCACCGTCGTTGGCGGCCGCGTCGTGTATGGGAGCGGGAGCTTCGCTCGATTCGAAGATCAGGCACCGCCACCCGCGATGCCAGACTGGTCGCCGGTACGAGCCTACGGTGGCTACGGGGCGTGGGGTGACCCGATGCGGCGAGTCGCGGCTCCGGCCTGCACCAGTCACTGCAATGTCCACAACCATGATCACGCGGCGGTCTGGTCGGCGAACCTGCCGATCGCAGATCTGAAGGGTTTCTGGGGAGCGCTCGGGTGCTCATGCTGGGCGGTGTGAGCATGCGGAGCCTGATCTCTGCCATGCATATCATCGGGGCAATCGCCGCCACGCTCATCGGCGTCGGCTTTTTCTTCGCCATCGTCGGCGTGTTCGGCCTGCCGGTGGCGATTGTTGCTCTGGTTGTGTTCATTGCCCTGGCATCCGTGCTTTTCCGCAGGCCGCAGGCCGAGGGCATTCCGCGATGACTCTCGATCCGGCCCTCATCGCACGTGTCCAGTTCGCGTTTACGGTGAGCTTCCACATCATCTTTCCGACCCTTTCGATCGGACTCGCGATGTTTCTGGCCATCATGGAGGGCCTGTGGCTCAAAACTAAGGACGCGCTGTATCTGCAGATCTATCGCTTCTGGCTGGGAATTTTTGCGATGGGGTTCGGCGTCGGGGTGGTCACCGGCATCGTGCTGTCATTCGAGTTTGGCTTGGGGTTCGCCCGGTTCGGACAAATCGCCGGGCCGGCGATCGGCCCGATGATCGCACTGGAAGTGTTGACCTCTTTCTTTCTCGAGGCGGGCTTTCTCGGCATCATGCTGTTCGGTCTGCATCGAGTGGGCCCCAAGCTGCATTTTCTGGCCACCTGCATGGTGGCGCTGGGCACCTTGCTGTCCGCTTCCTGGATTCTCTCGGCCAATAGCTGGATGCAGACCCCGGACGGCGTCGCCATGCAGAACGGTCATCTCGTCGTGACCGATTGGCTCAGAGTGATCGTCAACCCCTCCTGGCTCTACCGCCTGCCGCACATGCTGGCTGCTGCCTACATCACCGGTTCGTTCCTGGTCGCCGGGGTGGGAGCGTGGTATCTGTTGCAGGGTAAGCATGAAGCGTTCGCTCGCAGAACGGTGTCGATCGGAACCGCATTTGCGACCGTGCTCATTGCCGGGCAGGTGTTCCTGGGGGATCTCGTCTATGGGTCGATGCTGCAGCATCAGCCCGCCAAGATGCAGGCGGCCGAGGGCTTCTGGGAGAAGCAATCCGATTCGCCGGCGCCCTATTATTGGTTCATCGTTCCCGACCAACAAAATCAGCGCAATCGATTTGCGCTGGGCATACCCTATCTCGGCAGTATCTGGTTGACGCATAGCCTCGACGGACGGGTCGAAGGGCTGAAGAACACGCCGCGCGACCGTCAGCCCGCCATGGGCTGGGTTTTCTACGGCTTTCGGGTGATGTACGGCATTGCGATTCTCATGTTCGGCGTGTGCGTGGCCTCCCTGTGGTTGCGCTGGCAGGGGCGCTTATTCACCACCCGCTGGTTCCTGCGCGCGCTGGTGATCATGACCCCATCGGGCGTGATCGCGACACTCGGCGGCTGGTACGTCGCGGAAACCGGACGTCAGCCTTGGGTGATCTACGGTCTGCTGCGCACCGTCGAGGCCGTCTCTCCCGTGCCGGCGGCGGCGTTGCTCTCGACGCTCATCGCGTTCGTCTGCGTCTACAGCCTGTTCATGGCCGCCTTCCTCATGTTTGCACGGTACATGATCCGGCGCGGGCCGGATTTGTCCCCGGCGCAGACCGAAGCGTCAGGCTCGGTGAAGAACGCCCTGCGACCCCAGGTGATGGATGGCGCGGCAAGCCGTGGGCCGATCGTGCGCGTGCAGCCATGACGATGAGCCTGCCCCTGGCTTCCGCCTTGTTTGCCACGTTCGCATTGACCCTGTACGTGTTGCTCGACGGATTCGACCTCGGAGTCGGGGCGTTGCTCCTCATCCAGCCCGACGAGACTCAGCGCGACCGCATGGTCGACGCCATCATGCCAACCTGGGACGGCAATGAGACGTGGCTGATCATGGCCGGAGTTTCCTTGCTCGCCGCCTTTCCGATTGCCTATGGCGTGCTGTTGCCCGCGTTCTACCTGCCGCTGATCGCGATGCTGCTGGCCCTTGGCCTGCGCGGGGTGTCCTTCGAGTTCCGCTATCAAGCCGATAAAGACCGGCGCTTCTGGGACCGGCTTTTCGGCGTGGGATCCATTGTCGCGGCGCTGACCCAGGGACTTATCGTCGGAGGACTCCTGCAGGGCGTCGCCGTCGCCGATAGCGAGCGCTTTGCCGGCAGCGTCTTCGATGTTTTTCGACCCTTTGCGCTGCTCACGGCGCTGAGCGTACTCGTGGGCTACACGGTGCTAGGCGGCGGCTGGCTACACCTCAAGGCAATCGGCGCCTTGCGCACTTTCTCGGAAGGCGTACTGCGGCGCGCGACACCCGTGTTCGTCGCGCTGGCCGCCACCGTCTGCATCGCCGCTCGCGCACATTCAACCGGGCGTGCGTGCGGCCTGGTCGGTCCATGAGTTACCTCTCATCGTGATCGTAGTGCTGTTCCTGGTCGTTGCCGCCGTCCTCATGCGCGTCATCGGCCTGCGCCCCGACGGGCGCCCGTTTTTTCTGGGGCTCGGACTATTTGCGTTGGGGGTTGCCGGCCTTGGCGTCACGATCTACCCCGACATCGTGCCGTTTCGCTTGAGCTTGTGGGCGGCGGCCTCCTCGACCCTGAGCCATGTCTTTCTCCTGGCGGGCGCCGTGGTCGTGACGCCGGTGGTCTTGGCCTATTCCGCTTTTTCCTACCGGGTGTTTCGCGGCAAGACACCGGCAGAGGGGTGGGGTGGATGAAAGCCGGCCATCGATGGACATGGTTCATCAGTCTGTATGCCGCATCGGTCGCGGCACTTGCGCTCGCCACGCTCCTGCTCAAGAGAATCTTGGCGTTTCTTACCTGACGGCCCACATCGATGTCAGTCTATTCGACTCCAAGCGACGTCTCGTACTTGATCTTACTGGCGCGTGTGCTTCTGTCCTCGCCCTTTCTCTACAGCGGCACCGACAAATGCTGGCGTTGGAGCGCCGCCCAGCGCGAGGTGGCTGCCAGCGGGCTGCCCTTGCCGACCTTGCTTCATCTCGTCACCGTTGTGCTCCAGCTCGGCGGCGGACTATCCTTGTCGCTCGGGATTGAAGCGCGGCTCGGTGCACTGCTATTGTTGCTGTTCCTGATTCCGGTGACCGTCATGTATCACCCGTTTTGGAAGCGCTCGGGAGCGGAGCTCGTCGCCGAGGCGGATCACTTTCTCTCGAACCTCGCCATCGTCGGCGGGTTGCTGGTGATTGTCGCGCTGGGCAGCGGACCCATGAGCCTGATCGATCATTCCCCGGCGCAACTCGTTAGGTACGGGGCGTCAGCTTTCGGCGTGGCTCGATGACGGAGCTCGCCGTATCCGCCGTGCCCGGACATGCGGCGGCAGCCCTCGTCTCACCGGCTCACACCCGCTGGTTACTCCTCGGACTTGCCTTGGCGACGGGCATGGAGTTCTACACGTTCGACAGCGTGAACCTGGTCCTTCCCGATATCACCGGCACGCTCGGCCTCTCCGCGGATGAGGCCAGTTGGTTGCTCACCGTCTATAGCTGCTCGCTCTTCATCGGTGTGCCCGTATCGATCTGGCTCGCGGGACACGTGGGCTATAAGCGCTTCCTTATAGCAACCACCATTCTGTTCGCCATCGCCTCTTTGGGAGGGGCTATATCCTCGACCCTCAGGACCCTGCTGATCTGGCGAGCGATCCAGGGACTTGCAGGCGCAGGCTTGGTGAATTGGTGGCGGGCGAGCGTGTACCTTCTGATGCCGAAGCCCCAGCGAAGCCCATCGCTGATGCGCATCTCGACCGTCCTGTACCTGTCGAGTGCAGCCGGATTGCTCTTGAGCGGCTATCTCACTGATCAGTTCAACTGGCGCTTGATCTTCCTACCGAATCTGCTCTACGCGGCGGGTGCCGTGTGTTTGCTGCTCCGATATTACCCGACGATTGCGCCGCCATCGCCTTCGCGGGTGGCGGGAGCCGATTGGCTGGGCATCAGCCTGCTCGCCGTGGCGCTCATCTCGCTGCAGATCGTGCTCAACCGCGGCGAAATCGATGACTGGCTGGGCTCGCCCCTCATACGCGATCTCGCGGGCCTGAGTGTTGCCACGTTGGCTGGGTTCTTGTTGTGGCAGTATAGCCCCCGCAATCGGGCGCCGCTTCTTGACTTGGCGCTGGTACGCGATCGGCGTGTGATGTCGGCCATTCTGATTGGCCTTTTTACCGGCATGATCCTGTCGGGAAGCTTGTTCGTACTGCCCGAGTACCTGCGCAACATCAGCGCCCATACCTACAGCGCGACGCAGACCGGGCAGATCATCTGCGTGTATGCGCTCACCGCCGCGGCGGTGCGCCCGCTCATGGTGCCGCTCATTGCGCACCTCGGGCAGAGAAAGACCATCGTGGGCGCGCTGTCGCTGCTGGTTGCCTCGATGCTTCTTTTCCAGCACTACCTGACGAGGGACACCGCGGCGGTGTATTACATTCTGCCCCTGGTGCTGTATGGCCTGTGCTTATCGCCGCTTCTGCCCGCGGTCGGCAGCGGCACGGTGGCGCAGATTGCGCAAGATAAGCTGCTCGATGGGGTATCGCTGTACATGACGTTTCGCCAGTTCGGCGCATCGCTCGGCGTCGCGTTCTTGACCATCCTGATCGATCATCGCGAGACGCTGCATTCCTCGCGTCTATTCGAGCACTTGCAAGGCGGTGGCGACACCACCGCCGCATCCCTCGCCACGAGAAGCGCGAATGCAATGGCACACGGGTATGCGAGCATCGACAGCCAAGGCCTGGCATTGGCACAGCTCGCCGAGGCAGCCCGGGAGCAGGTGGCGACCTTGAGCTATGCGGATGCGTTCTCGTTCATGGCGCTCATCGGGATCGTAGCTCTATGCCTCGTCCGGGTCATGCCGCCTACGCCCGTGATCCGCAAATGAGTACGCCCACCCCGACGCCCCCGCTCACATCCGGCCGCACCCGGTCCTACAGCGGCCAGTGCTCCAGCTGCCCATTCGCCGGCGGCCGCGCCAGCCTCGAGGCTTCCGATGATTGTCGGCGCGGTGGCCATCGCCGCGCTCGTTCTGGTGGGTGCCTACTTCGTCATTTCGGGCTGGTACTGGGAGAGCACCGATGATGCCTACGTGACGGCACATCTGACGACGGTGGCCGCGAAAGTCCCCGCCTATGTGCAAACGTTGCATATCGATGACAATACCGCGGTAAAGGCCGGTGAACTACTGGTGGAGCTGGATCCCCGGGACTATGCAGTGGCTGCGGAGATCGCCCGCGCCAATCTCGAGGCCGCGGCAGGCCGGCGCAAAGAAGCTGACGATCGGGTCGGTATCGCGGACGCCGATACGGCCCAAGCGCGGGCCGAACTTCTCGTCGCAAGCGCCAATGCGACGCTCGCGGAGGCAAACCTGAAGCGGCTGCGCTCGGTGTCCGACGCGCGCGCCATATCGAACGAGCGGCTCGATACGGGCGTGGCGGCGGCCGATAGCACCCGGGCAGCCGTTACGGCGGCGCAGACCAAGGTGCGCTCCACCGCGGCGGCGGCAGAGCTGGCTCGATCGCAAGTGAAGACGGCCGCCGCCGCCCTTGCGCAGGCGCAGGCGGCGCTCGACCAGGCGCAACTGAATCTCTCATACACGAAGATCACGGCGGTGGAAACGGGCACGATCGCCAACAAACTCGTGGAGGACGGGAACTACGTACAACCCGGCCAGACGCTCTTTTCCATCGTCCCGGTCGCCCCCTATGTCGTGGCCAATTTCAAGGAAACGCAGCTTGAGCGCATGCGGACCGGGCAGCCCGCCCAGGTCCGAGTGGACGCCTACCCGCATCTTAGATTAAAGGGCCACGTCGACAGCTTTCAGCGTGGTACGGGGTCTGTGTTTGCGCTTTTGCCGCCGGAGAACGCCACGGGCAACTTCGTGAAGGTCGTGCAGCGAGTGCCCGTGAAGATCGTGTTCGACGATCCCGGGGAGGCGATCAAGTGGATTTCGCCCGGGATGTCGGTCGAGGCCGAAGTCACGGTCTCGAGGTAGTCCAAAGTGGCCTGGGCAAAGCGATCCTCGCTCGCTCCCGTCCTCGCGGGGCTCGGTGTACTCCTCGCCAGTTGCAGGGCCGTCGGCCCCGACTATGTGGCTCCCAAGCCATCTCTGCCGGCGAGTTTCGCCGAAGTGCCCGGGAGCACCTTAGGGCAAGCGAGCGAAGCGCCCTTCATCGACGATGCCTGGTGGAAGAATTTCACGGACACCACTCTCGATACTCTCATTGCGCAAGCGCTGAAATCAGCGCCCGACCTGGCCGAGGCCGAGGCGCGAGTGCGTGAAGCGCGGGCGCTTCAGGGGTTTGCCGGCGCGGGCCGCTACCCCATCGCCGATGCCGACGGCGAATATGCGCGCAACTTGGGCAGCGGCAACGTCCCGACCGGCGTGCCGCCCGGCGGACTCGGGCCGGGCATTCGCAGTAATCTCTACCAGGCTGGGTTTGATGCCTCCTGGGAGATCGATATCTTCGGCGGCATTCGCCGTACCATCGAGGCGGCGAGCGCCAACTATCAGGCGGTTGCCGAGGATCGCGCCGATGTGACCTTGACCCTCCTCGCCGAAGTGGCGCGCGACTACATCGATCTGCGCGGAGCGCAACGGCGTATCGAGGTCGCGCAGAAAAATCTCGCCATCGAGCGGGACCTTTTCGCGCTCACACAGTCCCTGTTGGCAGCGGGTTTGGCGCCGCGACAAGACGTGCTGCGCGCCGAGGCGCAGGTTCGCGACATCGAGGCCGCGATTCCCGAATTTGAGACTGACGAGCGGGCCGCGGCTTATCGCATAGCGGCGCTCATCGGCCGGCCCTTCGCCGAGGTGTCCGCCGAGCTATCCCTGCCAAGCCCCATCCCGCAATCGGCGTCGGAGATTCCCGTGGGTCTGCCCTCCGATCTGCTCAAGCGCCGTCCGGACGTGCGCGCGGCCGAGCGGCGGATTGCCGCGGCCAATGCGCGCATCGGAATCGCGCAAGCGGATCTGTATCCGCACTTCTCCCTCATCGGCGTGGCCGGCCTCGAAAGCCTGAGTTTCTCCTCCTTCGGAAATGCCTCGAGCGGCTACTATCAGATCGGCCCAGGCGTCACCTGGCGCATCTTCGATGCCGGGAGAATACGCTTTCAGGTGCAGGCCGAGTCGGCTCGCACCGCCGCTGCGACTGCCGCTTATGAACGCTCGGTGCTGGACGCGTTTCGGGACGTGGAAACGGCGCTCGTCTCGTACGCCAACGCAAAAGTGCGCCGCGATGATCTGGCGGCGGAGTCCGCCGCCGATGCCGAAGCGACCGAGATCGCGAAGCTTCTCTACGCGCGGGGCGTCGAAAGCTTCTTGCCCGTTCTCGATGCGGAGCGCTCGCTGTACGCGGCCGATGATGCGCTTGCCCAAAGTGAACGCGACTCGGCCCTCGCGCTCGTGGCCCTCTATAAATCGCTTGGAGGCGGGTGGCAAACGGCGAGTGCCCATTTTGGCGATTAATGCATCGACTAGGCGCCGCTCTGGCTCGCTTACAGAGATACGCCGCTTCAAATAAGGTGGAGGCAGTCAATCATCGAGCGGGCAGGCATGATCAACTCCCTACCATTGTGGATTTAGGCGTTGACCCATCCTGAGTTGGGCCGCTGTTAGAAGCGATCGGCATTAGGCCCAGACGAAATGCGACTCTCATACAAATGGTGGAATTGGATCCAATGAAAGGTCCCACATGCACGTACGCTGTCATTGGGTATGGCTTGCCGAGAAGCGTCACTCGCCTGAACTGATCCCCGAGTTCTATTGTGAACAATGGGAGAGAGCCCGGATTGCGAAGATGCCGTATCTACGAGTGAGGAATTAGACGATGAAAGCACTCTTGAGCTCCTGGCGAGACTTGGCCTCTTTGGAGCGGGCTTCGACTACCACTTGCATGCGGATTCGACCCGCGAGCTGAACCGGAAGAGTCAGAGGAGGGCACTATGCGCTTTGCAGTCTACGTCCTTAACGGCCGCCGCGGTTTGGCCGTGGATCGCGGAGAAGGATTCAGAGGCTTGTTCCGAGATGAATCCGGTTATCCCGGAGACTTGGATCGTCTCGTCGCCAACCAGGCCGAGCTTCACGGAGCCGCGAAGGCATTGAACTCGGGGCAGCCCATCAATGTCGATGCCGTGCAACTCCTGCCGCCGTTCCCGAATCCCGGGAAGATCATTTGTCTCGGTCTCAACTATGTCGATCACTCGGCAGAAGTCGGTATCGCCCTTCCTGAATATCCCACGGTATTTGCCCGATTCGCTTCCACCCTCATCGGGCATGGTGTCCCTGTCCCGATGCCGAGCCAATCGACACAGCTCGATTACGAGGGAGAACTCGTCGCCGTGATCGGCCGCGGCGGTCGGAGTATTTCTCGCGAAGACGCACTCGATCACGTCGCCGGATATTCGATCTTCAACGACGTCAGCGTGAGGGATTATCAGTTGAGGACCACCCAATGGACGGTGGGAAAGAATTTCGACGGCACGGGCCCGTTCGGGCCGTTTTTTGTGGCCTCGGAAGCCCTTCCACCGGGTTGCAAGGGTCTGAGCTTAACGACACGCCTGAACGGCCGGACGGTGCAGAGCGCCGGCATATCGGACATGGTCTTCGACGTCGAGACCTTGATCGTGTCGCTGAGCGATGCTTTTACGCTGTTCCCGGGAGACATCATTGTCACCGGAACGCCCGGCGGCATTGGCATGTCCCACCACCCGCCCCTGTGGATGAAACCTGGTGACGTTTGCGAAGTGGAGATCTCCGGGCTCGGCATCCTGCGAAATCCGATCATCGCCCCGCCGGCGCGAAACTGATTCGGCCGCGCCCCTGACATGAAAATGCCGGAGCTCGATCAGTCGGTCATTGCACGCCGTGCAATCATCGCCGCCAAGCTGCGCCGGATCGTCGGGCGCGAGTGGGTGATTGACCATGAGGCGGAGCGCCGCCCCTACGAAAGCGATGGGTTGGCTGCCTACAGCGCATTGCCGCTCCTCGTCGTGCTGCCCGAGAGCACTGAAGAGGTCAGGCAGATTCTTATCTATTGTCGTGATGAGCACATCAAGCTCGTCCCGAGAGGATCCGGCACTTCCCTTTCAGGGGGTGCGCTTCCTCTGGAGGACGGGATTCTTCTGACCACCGCCCGGATGAATCGCATCCTCGAGGTTGATCCGGAGAACCGAATTGCCCGAGTTCAGCCCGGCGTGCAGAACGTTCGGGTGACCGAGGCCGTGCAGCATCTGGGATTGTGCTACATGCCGGACCCCTCGAGTCAGGTGATATCCACCATCGGCGGCAATGTGGCGGAGAACTCCGGAGGGGTTCACTGTCTGAAGTACGGCGTCACGTCCAACCACGTGACGGGTCTCGAAGCCGTTCTCTTGAACGGAGACATCGTGCGGCTCGGCGGAGATTTTCTCGGCGGCACAGAGCAGGATTTCGATCTGACTGCGGCCATGATCGGCTCGGAGGGTCTCTTGGCCCTGGTCACCGAGATCACGCTGCGCCTGGTGCCCCAGCCCCCGTCCGCCCGGGTGCTTTCCTTGAGCTTCCGCAGCGTCGATGACGCCAGCCGATGCGTCGGAGCGATCATCGCCCATGGCATCATCCCGGCGGGCCTGGAGTTCATGGACAAGAAATGCATCGGCGCCGTCGCCGCATTCATGGGCGATACCACAAAGCCGGACGTGGAGGCCTTGCTGCTTTGCGAGCTCGACGGCCCAGCCGTTGAGGTGGATTCGCTCATCGCCATGGTGGAATCGATTGCCAGGGATATCGGACTCGCGGAGCTCCAGATCAGCACGACGGAGGAGGAGCGAGCTCGACTCTGGCGGGGTCGTAAAGCGGTGTATGGGGCCATGGGGCGGATTGCCAGGGATCTGTATGTGACGGACGGGTCGATCCCCCGCGGTAAGCTTCCCGACATCCTGAAACGGATCGATGAATTGTCCCGGAAGCACGGCTTGGACTACGCAAACTGCTTCCATGCGGGCGACGGAAATCTGCACCCGGTGATCTTGTTCGATGCCGCCAAGCCCCAGGATCTGGCCAAGGCGGAGGCATTTGGCGCGGATATATTGACCGCATGCATCGATCTGGGCGGCGTTCTGACCGGCGAGCATGGCGTCGGTGTCGAAAAGCGCGACCTGATGACTCGTCAGTTCACGGACGTTGACCTCGCCCAGCAGCAACGTCTGAAGTGCGCATTTGATCCTCATGAACTCTTGAATCCCGGCAAAGTTTTCCCGACGCCTTGCAAGTGCGGGGAATTTGGCCCCCCACGTGCGAGCAGCAAGTCGCGCCCTTTCGCCGACATCCCCCGCTTTTAGTGCTGCTGGATCCCGTGAACGATCCTATGCTTCCCTCACCACCGCACCGTCTGACGCCGAATCACGCCGACGAGGTGGCTGAGATCGTCCGCGAGGCGAACACGGCTTGCCGGCGCTGTGAGATCGTCGGGGGAGGCACCAAGCGCTCCCTCGGCAACCCCGTCGATGCGGATTTACAGTTAGACCTGTCAGCCATCGCAGGGATTGAGATGTACGAGCCGGACGAGCTCGTGTTGAAAGTCAGAGCCGCAACACCCGTATCCCATATCCGCCAGGTGTTGGCAAAGAGGAACCAGCAGCTGGCCTTCGAGCCACCCCAGTACGCGGCTCTCTTTGGAAATTGCACCGCAGAGGACACGATCGGAGGCATCGTTGCCTGTAATCTGAGTGGTCCACGCCGCATCCTGTCCGGGTCGGTGCGTGATGCCGTCCTGGGAATAGAGGCAGTCAACGGCCGCGGCGAAACATTCAAAGGTGGCGGTCGAACCGTCAAAAACGTAACCGGCTACGACATTCCACGGATTCTCACCGGAAGCTTTGGAGTGCTGGCGGCGATCACCTCTATCACTTTGAAAATTCATCCCGCTCCGGCGCAGGAAGTCACGCTTGTGCTCACCGGGCTCAGTGACGCCGAAGCCCTACAAGTTCTAAGCGGCGCCTTGAGGATGCCGCTCGACATCAGCGCCGCCGTACATCTCTCGGGACGTTCCTCCGATTCCGTCACGGCCTTGCGCCTGGAGGGATTCTCAGAGTCCGTGGCCGCTCGCGAGCGCGAGCTTCGCAAATATCTCGAAAACATGGGTCCAGTCACTTCGATGGCAGGGGACGAGAGCACCGCATTCTGGCGTCGTCAGCGAGACCTGTCCGACTTCGCCTATCCTGATCCGCGGCCTGCGTGTGGCGCCTGCTCCTCCCTGCCACCAAAGCCGCGCGAGTGGTTGCTGCGATCAGCGGCGAGGTTCTCTATGACTGGGGCGGCTCCCAGATCTTTATCAAGACGTCCGCGGAGGGCGCACGAAGCCAGGCCAGTCCCTGCGGAGCCTGGCTGGAGAAGCAGGTGGCAGCGCTTGCCTGTTCAAGGCCCCAGCGGCCCTACGCCTGGACCTCGGCACATTCCAACCCCGACCCAGGGCCCATCAGGAGCTTGCCGAGCGCATCCGCTCGAGCTTCGATCCCAACAGCGTCCTCAATCCCGGCAAGCTCGCCGCGGTAATTCGCGGAGCAGCCTGACGTGAAGACCAGTATCCCTGAAGCAGCTCTGCGCTAATCCCGATATCGCCCTATCCAACGACATCATTCGCGACTGCGTGCACTGCGGCATCTGCTTGTCGCACTGCCCTACGTATCAAGTACGGCACGATGAGAACGACAGCCCGCGTGGCCGAATCATGTTGATGAGGCATATGTATGAGCAAGGAGGCACCCCGGACGCCAAGACCGTAGAGCACCTCGACCGCTGTCTTACCTGTCTGGCTTGCGAGGCAATCTGTCCATCGGGCGTGAAGTACTCAAAGCTGATCGGGTATGGCCGGCAGCATGTCGAACAGACCTACCGCCGACCTCTGTTGCAAAGGTTGATCAGGCGCGCCCTGACCTTGTTGATTCAACACCCCGGGCTTTTTCGACTGGGGCTGTTGGCCGGCAAGCTCGCCCAGCCATTCAAATGGGTGTTTTCGGGCTCGCTTCGCGCCATGCTGGACATGACGCCTAGAGCGCATCTACCTCGGCCGAGTGAGGTTGACCGTCCACAAGTGTTTCTGGCACATGGCACCCGTCGAGCGCGGGTGAGCATCCTCAATGGTTGCGTGCAGACCGTTCTTGATCCGCGTATCAACGAAGCAACGATTCGCCTCCTGCAGCGACATGGGGTTGAAGTCGTCGTCGCTCGGGGCGCTGGGTGCTGCGGAGCCCCGTCAGAGCACATGGGTTTGGAAGGGCGTGCGCTGCCCTTCGTCAAAGCCAATATCGATGCCTGGTTGAGTGAAGCTGATAAGCCTGGCGGCGGCTTGGACGCGATCATCGTGAACACTTCAGGCTGCGGCACGTCGCTCAAAGCCTACGGTCATGCGTTGCGGCTAGACGAATTCTGGAAAGATAAAGCCGCCCGGGTTAGCGCCCTGGCGAAGGACATCACTGAATTTCTGACTGAGCACGATCTCCTACCGCAACAGGGTCCGCGCAACCTGCGCGTGGCTTATCAATCCGCATGCTCGATGCAGCATGGACAACGCATAGTGCATCAACCGCTGGAGCTTTTGCGCCGGGTCGGCTTCAGCGTTCTGGAGGTGCCCGACGGCTTCATGTGCTGTGGCTCCGCCGGTGTCTACAATCTTCTGCAGCCCGAGATTGCTGAGGAATTGAAAATGCGTAAGGCTGCGAGCATTCGCTCTGTCGGGGCCGATATCGTCGCCACCGGCAACATCGGCTGCATGACGCAGCTAGCGACCGCCGTTGGAGTTCCTATGGTCCATACCGTGGAGTTGCTCGATTGGGCAACCGGCGGTCCGAAGCCCGGGGCTTTGCGGCTGGCGACGCCGCCATCGCTTCGACATTCGAGACGATGTTGCACAGCTAGAGCCTCTTCCGGCGTGAGATTCAACCGTGATCAAATATCATACGGTCGTAGCTAATGGCATTCGGCAGCGCTATCTGGACACGGGCGAAGGGCCCCTGTCATTTTGCTGCATGGGTTTCCGGAGACGAGCTTTGCCTGGCGTTATCAGATTCCGGAGCTATCCGAGCACTATCGTGTAATCGCGCCCGATTTGCGAGGATATGGTGAGACGGAAAAGCCATACCACGGCTACGACAAACGGACGATGGCCATGGATGTGCTCGAGCTCATGCGGGCACTCGGACTCTCCAAGGTGGCCCTGGTGGGTCATGATCGAGGTGCGCGTGTGGCAACTCGATTTGCCAAAGACCACCCTCAAGCGATTGATCGGCTGGTCGTGATGGACAACGTTCCTACCCGAATTGTCGCTCGTGAGTTCAATGCGGGAATCGCCAGGGCCTATTGGTTCTTCATATTCCATCAAGTTCCTGACCTACCGGAAGCGCTGATTGCAGGCCGAGAGCACATTTGGCTTCGCTCTTTCTTTTCGGACTGGACTTACAACCCGCATGCCATCTCCGGCGATGATTTCGAGGTTTACGTTCGGGCCTACCAGGCTCCTGGTGCGGTACGCGGAGCCATGGCCGATTACAGGGCAAATTCCCAGGATGTCGAGCAAGATCTGGCTGACGCACAGGTGAGAATTGCGTGCCCGACGCTTTCGCTTTGGGGCGCCGATTTCTATGCGGTGGGCAAGATGTTCGACATGGCCCAGGTCTGGGCCGAGATGGCGGCAAATTTGCGCACTTGCGCGATACCGCAATGTGGCCATCTGCCGCAGGAAGAGCGGCCGGAAGTCGTAAATAAGCTGCTACTTGAATTTTTATCCGGCTGGTCGGGCTGATCGCGCAATTTCCCTTCTGTCTGTGATCGG
>CAWCIE010000011.1:0-372665 GCA_963795475.1 uncultured Gammaproteobacteria bacterium | reverse complement strand
TGCATTTGAGCGAAGTAATGGTTTTGGAAGCAGAGGTAGAAGTCCTCGAGGAACTGGTCGATGGCGACCACCGCCTCGTCGGGCATGTCGGGGAAGACGAACGGATCGGCGTCGTCGGCCATGTCAGCGAGCCCCGACGCGGCGCGGGGTTTGAGTCTCAGGCTGTGCAAACACCTGCAGATAAAGCTTTTCATCGAGTTCGGTGATCTCGCGCTGCGCCGCCGTCATCAGGAGTTCGGCCGCCATGCCGATGAAGATGCGGTAATTGCCGGCAGCGTGGTCGCATAGGGTATTTCGCAGCTGTTTGGTCATGAGGCTCGCATTGCCTGCGGTGGTGAGCAGATGTTCGAGGCACGCCAGGAGTTCCTCGCGAGTAGCGACGCCGGTGGCAAGGCGCGTACGGATCCGGGAGCCCAGGGGGATCAGCTCCTCGCGCCGCAGTTTGTCGAGGAGCCGTGCATCGCCGGAGAGCACGACGCACAGCAGTGACTGGGAGTCGAACCGAGCGCTCGCAAGTAGCCGCAGTTCAGAGAGCACCATCGGCGTCATCTCCTGGGCCTCATCGACCAGGACGACGGGCCGGCGGCTGGCGGAGCCGAGATGATCGAGCCAGCGGGCGCGCAGCGCCTTAAATCCGCCCCAGCGGTTGCTGACGCGGATGGAGATGGAGAAGATATCGCCGAGTTCGCGATAAAAATCGCTCAGGTTGCTCTGCGGATGGTGGATGACACCGACGGAGAGGTCCGCCAGGCGTGCGAGCCGCTCTGCGAGCAAGCGCATGACGACACTTTTGCCGGACCCAGGCTCGCCATGGATCAAGGCGAAGCCCCCCTCGCGCAGGTGCGCCTGTTCGATGCGCCAGCAGAAGTTCTCGACCTTCGCCGGCACATACAGCGCCTCGGTCGGCACCTCCGGGGTGAAGGGGTTCCATTTGAGGCCATACAGGGCCAGCAGCTTCTGGTTCATGCGCAGTCGTCCTTCTCGGTGGGTAAATAGGCGGGCGGTAAGCCGGTGGCGGCGTAGTCGGCGATCATCTTCTTGAGCAGAGGCGCGATGCCGGTGGCCGGCATCGCGCTCGTGTCGATCGCCGTCGGATCCACGCGCCGGCGCAGCGCATCGGCGTTGGCGGCCTTATCGAGTGGTCGCACCGGGCACAAGATATGGCCCGAGCGCCCATCGATCAGATCGACGCGGCTCAAGTCCCAGCGGGCGTAGCGCAGATGGATCTCATCGAGTCGCCGATAGCGGGACGGGATCTCGAAGCGCTGGCCCTCGAGACTCACCGTGCCGTCGGAACGACGTTGCTTGCGCTTGACCTCGATGCGGAACGCCGCGCGCAGCTCGTCGCTCCCAGGACACTCGCGCCCGACGTTGGGGCCGGCGAGGTAGCGCTGCATCGGCGTTTGCGCAAGCTCACTGTGGACGGTGCGATGATATTCCTGGGTCACCCAGGCCTGGGTCGCGAGGTTCAGTTGCTCGAGCGTGAGACTGATCTCCCCTTCGAGCATGGCCAGCAGCCGTCCCTCGACGCGGCCCCAGATATTTTCCTGCTTACCGTTCACAAGAGCAGTCAACTACACGCGAGCCAACCGATCGAACGCAGGTCTTCAAGGTCACTCACCCCTTCCACCCGCTTTTGGGGCAGGAGTTCGCGCTGGTCGATCGGCGCAATACGTGGGGAGAAGATCGCGTCTATTTTCACGATAGCACTGGGAAGCTGAGGCGTTTGCCAACCGATTGGACAAGCCTTGCAACGGGTATCGCGTGCGAGACGATGTCGGCGGGACGATCGCACTTTTGTGCATCGGATCTTCTGCAACTGGTTGCACTCATCGCGCGGCAGAGGGAAGTACAACCCTTGCCGGGCCGGACGAGCCGGCGGCGTCGACCGTCAAGTAAATAATGCCGTCTGTGTAAAATAAAATATGCCGACAAAGATCCGGAGGTAGTTTAGATGTGCCTCCGTTTCAACCGGACCGTTACCGACATTTATTGCCATATTCCATATTAAATCGCTCTGCTGTTCTTGCTAGATATCGCATATTTAGCTTGACATCGTACTGAGATAGGCATAAATACATTTACACATGGCCCGTACCCTAAAGCCCGACGCCAAGCTTGCCGCCCTCAAAGAGAGCGGTACGACCAACCCCCACGCTCAAGACGTCCACGATCCGGCCTTTTCGCAGAGTGACTTCTTCGATCCGCGGGACCTGGTTCAGGTGCGATACGAGATGCTGCGCAGAGTGCGCACCGAAGGTCAGTCCATAGCCCAGACCACCTCCAGTTTCGGCGTCTCGCGGCCGACGTTCTATAAGGCCCAGAGCGATTTCGCGCACGCCGGGCTAGTTGGACTTCTGCCGATCAAGCGAGGTCCGCGCGGCGCTCATAAGATCACCGCTGAGGTCCTGCGCTATATCGAAGACCTGCGCGCAAATGACCCGGACCGGGAGGTTCAGTCGCTCACTGAGGATATTGCCGCGCGATTTGGCCTCGCCGTGCATCGGCGCACCGTGGAACGCGCTCTGGCGCGTTCCAAAAAAAAACGGCCGTGAAAGAGCCCACCATCGCCGCCGAAGGTCACGCGATGGTCGAGCACTACGAGTCATTACGCAAAGACGTCGTCGACTTCGACGGGCACACCCACGCTGTGCGAGGTCTTGCACTGCTGATACGCCAAGGTATGGCGATCTGGATGAAGAGCATGAGCGAGGCGATGGTGCCAGCTCCCGCGCCCGTACGGCGCTCAACGGAGCGGTCCTTGCCTGTCGGTATTGAACAATCGCTGGTCGATATCTTAGCGACTATGACACTGGCCACTACGGCGGAGGCTATCTCATGATTTCAGAGACCCACTCCAAAATACAGTCACGGCACCTCAAGAGAGGCGCCTATCTGTATGTGCGTCAATCGACGCTGCGACAGGTATTTGAGAACACGGAGAGCACCCAACGCCAATACGATTTGCGCAACCGCGCCCTCGCGCTCGGCTGGCGGTTAGACCAGATCATCGTCATCGATTCGGATCTTGGCCAGTCAGGTGCATCCGCGGTGGATCGAGAGGGATTTCAGCGTCTGGTCACCGAGGTGAGCCTCGGACGCGCCGGCATTGTGATGGGCCTGGAGGTGTCGCGCCTCGCACGTAATTCCACCGACTGGCATCGGCTGCTCGAGATCTGCGCGCTCGCCGACAGCCTCATTCTGGATGAAGACGGCATCTATGATCCGGCACACTTCAACGATCGGTTATTACTCGGTCTCAAAGGCACGATGAGTGAAGCGGAGCTGCATGTCCTGCGCGCGCGGCTTCGCGGCGGTATCCTCAACAAAGCACGCCGCGGAGAACTGGAGATTCGTTTGCCGATCGGTTATGTCTACGACAGCCAAGGCCAATGCCGCATCGATCCGGACGTGCGCATCCAGGAGAGCATACGCCAACTCTTTCGTACCTTTCGACGCACCGGTTCTGCATCGGCGACCGTCAAGGCGTTTCGTCAAGAGGGCTTGAAGTTTCCGCGCCGTATTTTTATTGGATCGCGTAAAGGGGATGTGGTGTGGACTGAGCTTGGTCACACGCGCGTGCTCTGGGTGATCCACCATCCACGCTATACCGGCACCTTCTGTTTCGGACGCTCCCGGCAAAGAAAGCATCCGGACGGCCGCCATATCTTTGTACGGCTTCCGCAGCAAGAGTGGATCGCATTGATTCGCGATGCGCACGAAGCCTATATCACCTGGGAAGATTTCGAGCACAACGTTCAACGTCTACGGGATAACTGCAACGCTCTCGGCCACGACCGTGAGAAGAGCATACCGCGGGAGGGTCCCGCGCTACTGCAGGGCTTGGTCATCTGTGCCGTATGTGGCCAACGTATGACGGTCCGCTATCATCAGCAGGGAACACGTCGGATTCCGGACTACATGTGCCAACGCCACGGCATCGAGACAGGCCAGCGGTTCTGCCAAATGATCCACGGCGACGGTGTCGATAAAGCGATCGCTGCCTTGCTCGTGCAACAGGTCACGCCGGTCACGCTCGAAGTTGCGCTGGCAGTTCAACAGGAGATCGAGAGTCGCTCCGAAGAGGGCGATCGCCTGCGTCGCCAAGAAGTCGAGCGCGCCCGCTACCAGACCGATCTGGCGCGGCGCCGGTTCATGCAAGTCGACCCCGACAATCGACTGGTGGCCGATTCTCTCGAAGCCGAGTGGAACGAGACGCTGCGTGCGCTCGCCGATGCTCAGGAGCGCTATGAGAAGCAACGACAAACTAGCCGCGCGGGACTCAATGACCAACAACGCGCCAGCATCATGGCGCTCGCGCAAGATTTTCCACGACTGTGGAATGACCCACGCACACCCGCTCGTGAGCGTAAGCGCATGCTACGTCTGCTCATCGCCGACGTGACGCTCCTCAAAGGCGACGACGTCCGCGCGCAGGTGCGGTTCAACGGCGGCGCGGCACAAACACTTCATGTTCCGCTGCCTTTGCGTTCTTGGATGGTCACTCAGACACCGGCCGCGGTCGTCGCCGAGATCGACCGGCTGTTCGATCATCACACCGCAGGCGAGATTGCCGCAGTCCTCAACCAAAACGGCGTTATCTCCGGGGCCGGCCACCGCTTTAACAGGCTGATGGTCACCCAAATCCGTAAGTCGTACAAACTCAAGACTCGCCGTGAACGGCTGCGCGCACGGGGCCTGTTGACGGCGCATCAGATCGGCAAGCTTCTCGATGTCTCCTACTGCACCGTGAAGATCTGGCGTCGGGCCGGTCTGCTGGTCGGCCATCGCTACAACGACAAAGGACAATGCTATTTCGAACACCCCGGTACCGATGCGCCGGTCAAGTATCGCCACCAAGCCAAATTACGCGGTAAAACAGCCGCATCCACGCCAAACGACACTCCAATCCACCCCTGAGGTGCACTATGCAGCGTATTCCTTGACGTGCGGCGAGTACGGCAAGGTGGGTAGATGCAAAATACCCAAGTGATGCAGCCCCGCGGTGAACTCCCCGGAGATCATCGCCGAGCCCCGATCGGTCATGAGCGAGCGCGGGAGCCCCACCTTCTGCAACGCCTGACATAGCCCGTGGACGAGCTCCTCGGTACCCTCGCTCGTGTACCACTGGGCATGGCACAGGAACCGCGACCGGTCGTCGATGAAGCCGACCAGAAGCGGCTTCACGTACTCCCCACCCCGGGTCAGGACCTTGCGTGAGCCATGATGGAAGTCAAGATGCATGAGCTGCAGCACGTGCTCGACTTCGTAGCTGCGCACTTCGCGTTGCTCGAGCCGATCACGGGCGGCCAGGGCGCCTTCGCTCGCCCGGCGAAGCGGGCGCTGGCGCAGGAGCCCTTGCGCTTTGAGGTATCGGCGCACGCTCGGATAGGACGGACACTTCGCCCCGACGGCGGCGAGCGTCACGCCCAGATTGTCGTGGTGCAGTTGGGCGGTCCAGCCCGGATGCGCGCGGTACTGCGTGGTCAGCGCGTTCACCGCCTCGGCTGATAAACTGGGGAAGCGACCGACGTCGTGTCGCACCTGATTGCGAAGCGCATGCACCGGATCGGCAGCCCTTTTGGCCGCGTAGTACCAGCGCTCCAGCGTCGAACAGCCGAAGCGGATCTCGAGCCCCGTGAACGGATGGCGCCAGGCCTTGGCGGCTAATGCGTTCAAGGCCTCGTGTAACTCGCCGGCCGCCGGCGGCGCCGCCAATAGCGGTCCCACGATCGCGAAGCGCAGCCGCGCCCATCGATCCCGCTGCGGTAGATCGTACTCGTCACTCACCCTCGCTCCCTTGCGACACGCCGTCCTCGGGCCTCGCTGACGGGAACGAAGGCTACAGCCCCTCCGGATACCGGCTACCGGCATCCTCTGCGGGTGCGTCTCGACCTTCGGATTACTTGGTCGTGGCGCGGATGCTCAAGGGTGCGATGAAGCGCAGCAGCGCTGCCAGTCGATCCGGCATCTGCTCGGCATCGAAGCGCTCCAGCAGGCTTGGCGGAAGTTCTGTGATCCTCACCGGCGGCATGAACCGTTCGCGCACCGACTGCCAGAACGGCGTCAACGCAAAATCCACTCGCCACCACGTCCGCCAGCGCTTCAACGTGCGCGCCGGGATACTCAGCAAATCGCGCAGCGCTTGACCTGAGGAACTCCCCGGCGGGGATGACAACATCAACACCACCGCCAAATACACGCGCCGGCCAGCGAACCGCACCGACGGCGATGTCGCGCGGCCGTCGCACCGGCCACAGGTGAAGCTCAAGCGCCGGGAATAATCCTCCCGCACCGCAGCCGGACAGCCCCGGGGTTTACGGGGGTAATCCGCCACATGCAGCGGACCTTCGCATCCGCGGCAACGCCCCAGGCGAGTCGCGGCAGCAAACTCTGCATCAATCCGGGTCAGAAAATGAAAAAAGGCGGGATCTTGCAATACGGCGTGGCACACTTCGGTTTGTCTCCTGGTCTTGGTAAACCGGAGACTCCCCGGAGGGGATCTTTTAATCAAGATCCCCGATGGGGATCCGACCTAAACCATCATCAAACTTGACCGCCGCAGAGCGATTCGCCATCAAGAAAGGTGGCCATGCTCAAAAGGCGTGCTCGTTCGGGATGAGGAAAGCAGTCACCTGGCCTTGGAGTCAGACGGGCAGGGCGAGGACGTGTTGCCAGATCTGCAAGGCCATTCCATCAGGTACAGCATCGCCTTAGGTCCGCACAAAGGCCATCCCGCCTTCAGGCTACGGACCCTGCCGCCCCTCACCGGGGATCGCAGCGGCGAGCGCCTCGCGCAGACGCCCGGTTTCTCGCTGCACGCCGGCGTCGCCGCCGACGTTCATCAGCGTCAAAGGCTCGAGCGGTTGTGTCGGTATATCACGCGCCCGCCCGTGGCGATCGACCGGCTCTCGCTCACGCCCCAGGGCAACATCAAGTATGCGTTGAAGACGCCCTACCGAGACGGAACGACCCACGTCATTTTCGAGCCGCTGGATTTCATCGCGAGGTTGGCTTCGCTCGTGCCGTCCCCGCGCGTGAACCTGACGCGATTCCACGGGGTCTTCGCCCCCCACGCAAGCTTACGCGCGAAGATCGTACCAGCGCAGCGTCGGAAAAAGACAGGGGAGGGTGGCGCAGGCGGCGCCGACGCGGACCAGGTTCCGCGACACGTGGCGATGACCTGGGCGCAGCGATTGAAGCGAGTGTTCCGAATCGAGATTTCGATCTGTGAGCACTGTGGCGGTGCAGTGAAGATCATTGCTTGCATTCAAGATAAGCTCACCGTGGGTAAGATTCTCTCCCATCTGAACGAGGCCTGCGCGCCCACGCCACTGCCGCCGCCACGCGGCCCCCCGAGCGGCTCGGCGGATCTGTTCGGAAAATCGCCGCCACCCCACTTTTAACTTCCTACCCCCCTCGGCTGAGCTTCTGAAAGCATCGGCCGCTTCACCCCTGCGTCTCTTCGCGCCGGCGAGCTCCTCCACTGCATCGGACGGTCTAAAACAGCATCAAAAAGGGGCGTCTGCACCGTTCTGACGCCCGGGGACTCGATCAATTCAGGGGCCAACCCCCTCGGCTCAGCCCGTTCGTACTTCGCAGATAAGCAGGTTCTGTTAACTGATAGGGGCTTTGTGCGACCTATCCGCCTTATTCCCGGAAAACACCCCTTCTGGTACTCCAGCTCCGGACGCGCCGCCGTCTCGTGCGTCAGGCGCTCGTCGTCGCGGATCTGGCGCACCAAGCGTCGTGAGCACCCCAGGGCGGTGGCGATCTCCCGCAGGCTCCGTCCGTCGGCCAGGCGGCGTTTGATTTCTTCGTGTCTATCCAACGTCAGTGTCCTTCGCCCCATCCAGCTCTCCCGTGTGTGTCGTGCCACGACGGTACTGGATTGGGGGGTGAGGATGGAAAACGGACCGCCGCAGACTGCGCAGGAGCCACGATCGGGGAGCACCCGGATCAAAGACTACCCTGGAAAACCGACCAACTCTGTGCTGTCATCGCCGTCCGCTCCGGGGACCCCGGACGACGCGCAATCAGACGCATGGCTCAGGCTCGAAAAGCGGCTCCAGCCGGTGGTCCCACTGGGACGAAATCGGGTGGTCTCATTCCGACGAAATCAGGCGGGTCCAATCACTCGAAATCCTGCAACTGCCCTCGGTTTCGTTGGAAGTCCGGCCAATCTTGCCAAGGTGTCGGCGGGCACGTTTGCAAGCTCCCTTGGCTCCATTTTGTGCATCCCGCCACCGTATACGCGGCAATTGGCAAGCAAGGTATCGCGATTGATGGCATTCAGCGCTCGCCAAAGCGGCCGAAGTGCCTCTGCGCTATCCAGGAAACGTCTTCCGAGTATCGCCTTCGGATAGAGCATGAGCAGTGTATTGGTGGCAATCGCGAGAGAGTGATTGAGTAGAAACCGGAACGGCGGGCGGCTGCTGTCGCTGCGGCCCGCGGTGGTACAAAGGATGGCTGCGGGCGCCCGCTGTTCCTGCGCATACCAGAGTTTTCGTGACCGACAGATATAACCCTGCGCGAAGTCTGCGATGCCGGACTGGAGATAGGCCCACAGCGCTGGCTCGTCTTGCGCGATTTGCCGCTCTGACAAACGGCAATCGATCAAGTAGAGTCTTTCCCGGGCCAACAAAGGTATGCCGGCCGCATCTCTCTTGATTTCATCTTTAGCGACATAGCGCGAGACGGGCAGGATAGGGCGCAGATAACGCTTGGGTAGTTTGAGTGCTCGGGCCTTCGCCTCATCGATAATGAAGAAATCGTTCGCACCCGTGACGATCCCACGCTTTATGACAAAGAGATCACCGAGTCGGTATCCTTGGTATTCTCGTTGGGGGCCTTGTTTCGGAAATCGGGTCCATTTTTCTGCCCCTGCGAGCACGCGAGTCGAAATTTGCCTTACGATCGCCGGATTTTTCTGAGTGCCTCCGAAGGAGAAGCGGACCTGATGATTGGCAGGTGGTTTCGCCTTCCTAAACCATACGATTGTGGACGAGACGAGGGCATCATCAAACTGCGTGTCGTTGGGGTCGAAACGATGAATTTCCAAAAGCGTGACTTCACGAAGCAAATATTCCTTCAGAAACTCTCCAGCGATTAGGCGCGCGCGGCGGCTCGCCAACGCGGCAACGCGCTGGCCGCGCGGGTCATCGAAGGCATCCAAACCGCGCGAGGCGTTCAAGATGTGAACGGGAACATGGATATTGTTGACCTCGGTCACTGCGGTCAGAAAATTCGCCAACCGTTGCTCGTCCTCCGAAATTGCGACGGATAAGTTGATCGGGGTATGCACTCCACCCGGGATTCGATCCGCCACAACTTCGGCGAGTCGAACTGCGACATCGAGCGCAACAATCGCGCGACTTGGGAATTAAGGGTCCTTGTTCGTGAGGTTCTTGTCTAGTTGATACCAAGAACCTTTCTTTTTGCGAACGGACCTCTTAATCGTCATGGATTCGACACGTTCGTCCTCATAATCCGTCCACTCTCCTGGCGCAAGATCCGCTTTGTCCCATTCGTCAATTTCGCGAACCAATTCAGTCAACCCTGGATCACCTGCTTTGGGGATGGCAACGGGCGGCCGGTCGTCGTAGCCAGAGCCCATAAATTCGGCCCGCAGACTTCTGACCAATGAGCCTTCTCGCTTGGGTGGCGCATGCGCAAACGACGAGAGACCGAGAGCTCTCTCTTGATCGGAAGTGGTAGCTAAGAAGTGCGCGTTGATTTGCGCCAAGTCACTCTTTAGATCTGGACCCCAGACGAAATGCTGGTCGTGCCGTAGGAAGAGTGGGCCGCACTTGCGATGTAAGTCGTCGCTTGAGACAAAAAAATTACTGAATGGCAGATAGTTGAGGTAGGCGATATCAACGCGGTTCGAAGGCCGAGAGGTGCCGATTTTATGAGCCGCCAACGCAAATTCGAAGAATAGCTCGACGGTTAGTAAGTGGGCGCAATAAGGGACGTAGGTGTCGAGAGGCGGGTACCCTTCGAGGCTCCAGCGCTCTACGCTCGAGCGGTGATATTGGCGGGGGACTTGCAGGACGGCTAACAGTAATGCCATTCGTTCGAAGTGCTTTTCGCGACCGCTAACCACTGCCTTGGATAATTGAAGTGCGTCATCGAGCGAGCGGCACGTTTTGGCATCGACGCCGATCTCGCGTAGCCGCCGCGCGATATCTGCCAGGTCAATTTGATTCAGCATCTCGCGCCATTGCTTGGCTATGCCACGTTCGACATCCATAAATTTGCCTTGCTGCCATCGCGAAAACGCGGCCTCCTCCATAGATTGCTCGAATACGACACCGATCTTGTCGCCTCGTTGTACTGTTCGACCTCCGGGGCGAGGTATACGTCCGTCGAAGGGAACCTCATTCCCAGCCACCAATTCGTTTAAACCAATGGACATGTGGTGCGAGCAGGGGGAAGCACTGGCATCTGGGAATTTCTCGGCAATGATGCCGACTTCTTGCTCTGGTGTTCTCCCTTCGCGCGACTTTTCAAGGTCCGCCAGGGTTTCTACATAAAATAGTGGTGTGACTACTGGCGAAAAGAAATGGGCGAACCATACTGATTCATCAACGCTGAGTGATTGCAGAAACGATTTATCAAAAAGCGCTACCGGTCCCATAGGGTTTCTCAATTGGCCGTCCGTCACCGTCCAATGTACGCGCGGATCAGTGGCTTTTATACCCGCGTCGCGGGGGGCGGCATCATCGTGCGAGCGGTGCAGCGCTTTTGATGGCATTTCGAGCAGCGCATGCGGCGCACGACATCGGCGAGTAGCGCGTCCCAACCAGCGAACGCGGCGAGCGTGTGCGGCGTGCACTCGCGGATATGCCCACATCCACAGCTTAGAAGAATGACGTATTGGCCGAAGTGATCGTCCAGCCGGTCGACGTGTACATCCCGCATTCCCTGGGACTGTACATCTATAAGGGGTATCCGCTTAGCTCCACAAAGGCTAATGGAGCTGGTATTATATACAGCATGATGCCCCTAGCCCAGTCAAGACTACCCGCGCACCTGGAGCGAGTTCCTTGATTGATTTTCGTCCGACGAAGCGTGCGGCGCATACCTTGAGCGACTGCGATGGCCAACGGCTTTGCGTGCCCGAGCTGCGGCAGCATGACACCGCCGTATCGGGCGAGTCGCATTCGACTGATGTGCAAAGACTGCCGGCACCAAAGTACTGTGACGGCCGGCACCATCTTTGACAAGACCCGTACGCCGTTGCGGGTATGGTTGGCCGCCGCTTGGTACGTGACCAACCAAAAGCAAGGCGTCAGCGCCTTGGGCCTGCAGCGTGTGTTGGGGCTGGGAAGTTATCAGACCGCCTGGAGCATGCTGCACCGATTTCGTCGCGCCATGGTGCGTCCTGATCGGAGCCGTCTCAAAGGCTTGGTCGAGGTCGATGAGGCCTATCTGGCCATCACCGATCGAGAACAGCCCATCTCTGCGGTGGGACGAAAGAATAATACGAGCAAGGTCTTGATCGTCTGGCGGTGGAAATCCTTCAGCCCAAGGGGTTCGGGCGGATCCGTCTGCGGCGCATAGCGAACGACTCCGCAGAGTGTGTGGTGCCATTCGTGCAAACCTCGATCGAACCGGGCTCAATTGTGAGAACCGATGGCTCAGCAGCCTACCGTTCGTTACACGAACTGGGCTATGACCATGAGCGCACCGTCATGCTCGGATCCGATACACCGGCCCATGTCTCCATGGCGGGCGTGCATCGGGTTGCCGCGCTGTTGAAGCGTTGGATACTCGGAACACACCATGGATCGGTCCAGCCAGAACACCTGGATGCTTACCTCGACGAATTCGTGTTCCGTTTCAATCGCCGCTCATCGGCGTCCCGGGGAATGCTCTTCTATCGCCTGCTCCAACAAGCGGTCGTCACCGATCCCGTTACTTATGCTGATATCGTCCAATCGGCCGCTTAGTGGAGCTAAGCGGATACCCCTTACATCTATACAGCCATCGAGTACCATCCGCATTTCTCGATGATGATCGTCGGGTCGTGGCGTGCGCGGGTGTCGTGCTTGTCCGAACGCGCGAGTCCATTGACGATTTTGATCTATGCCCGCGTATGGATGCGACGAAAAGAACAAATGGAGGCAAACACTTATGCACATGTTCGAAGTAAAAGGGCCGTTTCGAGTCCCAACCTATAACGGGAAGGCGGCAAAAGTTGTCAATTCGGAAAAGCTCTCGGATTTTTGGGTATCAACCGGCGAAATGGCGACCCGGCGTGGCTGCTACGTATTTGCCATCCGTGCTAGCAAAGGTATTCGACCTCAATATGTCGGTCGCGCGACAAAAACTTTCAAGCAAGAGGTATTCACTTATCACAAGCTTGAAAAATACCAGCGCTGTTTGGCCGACATTGGAAAAGGAAACCCAGTGTTGTTTTTTCTCGTGCCGCAGGCAAACAAAGGAAAGCCAAATTTACGAGCGATTCGAGAATTGGAGGATTATCTAATTCAAACCGCCGTGTCTCGAAACGAAAACCTGTTGAACGTTAGAGGAACCGATCGCGCAAAATGGGGAATTGCAGGCGTCATTCGCGGGTCAGGCGGTAAACCTTCGGCAGCGGCGCAGGATCTTAAAAAAACGTTGGGGCTAAATCGAAAAACATAAAGGAAGCAAGAAACTAGAGTTGCATGCAATGGGAAATCAATCACGAACAATCGATGAAATATTTGATCGCTTTGTTGCGGATGTCATTCCGACGCTTGCCCCGAAGACTCAGCGAAGCTACTTGGAAAATATCAGGATACTGCGAGGCTACTTTGGGACAAAGATAGCAAACACCTTGGTCCCGGCTGATTTTCAAGAGTTCATGAGTGTTTCGACGGGGAAGGCGTATCGGAACAAAATGTTAACAACATTTTCGTCGATCTTGTCTAAAGCGGTGAAGGAGTGGCATTGGTTAGATCACAACGTCTGTCCCGGTGTTCGGCGCCACGAAATAAAGAGCCGTGCCAGACAGGTCTCCGACGAGGAGATTGAAGGGCTGCTTTCAATTGCGAGCATAAGCCTCCAACATGTCTTGAAACTATGTTTGTTGACTGGCCGGAATCAAGCAGAACTGGTCCGCTTGAGATGGTCGCAGGTACATGAAAAGGAAATCATGTTTCGAGACGCCAAACCACGCAAAACGGTTGCTGTAAGGATTACTCCCGCGTTGCGCGCAGTCCTCGATGATTGTCGGAATCATTCCGGCGACAGCGCCTATGTAATCAACACGGCGGCCCCGTCAAAGCGCGGCAAGCCCTATACCGATGACGGTTTTCGCGCCCTCTGGCAACGAACATTGCGCGAATGGGAAGACATGGGTAACAATCGATTTACATTCCATGACGTACGCGCCAAAGCCCTAGAGAGGCTCGGAGAGCGGCTGACACCCGTCGCCGGTGATGGAGCCTTCATTGGCGCGGGCGATGTCCTCGATGCCTACACCGCCATTGGCAAGGTGCTTGGCGACCGCAAAGGTGGGCGTTCTAATCGTCGATCCATACATGGACGACAAAGCGGTCACGGACTTCGCACCCCTAATAGCCAGCGGCATTAATATTCGTCTTCTTTCGGATGCGCTATCAAGCAAGCCGACGCTTGTACCTGCGGCGAAAAGATGGTCAATTCAGTACGGTTCCGCGCATCCGCTAGAAGTGAGGCTTGCTGCGGCCCGCTCTCTCCACGATCGACTGATCGTTATTGATGAACAAGAAGCGTGGGTTCTTACACAATCACTTAAGGACTTTGCTGCCCGTTCACCCGCGTCAATCATTCGAGTTGATCGTCAAATCGCCGAAATGAAAATAGGAGCCTACGAAGCATTGTGGCTTGGAGCGCAAGCGATTTAGGTGTGAGGCTTCCGTGTCGCGGCGTCATGTCCCCTCGATTGATGGAGCCTCGTCGAACGCGCTAAAACCTAGTCCGTCACTCGATCCCAGGAGACGATCAGGCTTTCAATTTGTGGGGTTTGCGGGACCTTATTCCTGGGTCCGGTGTGAATGGTTCCCAAGATTTACCGCCATCGTATGAAACGATCGGGTGGTTTGTCGTAGACATCGACCATTCGATCGTACTCATGACTTTCTTGTAATGGCAGTTCTTGCTCCCGAGTGGCGCAGTCAGAAACTCACAGTCATGAGGTTTATTCTCGATCGTAATTTTTTCCGAACTGACATTGCGATCAAACGAGTACCACCACTTGGTATCAGTAATTCCACTGAGGTATGCGATCACAGCAACGATGATCAGCAACCAAACCCAACCGGAGTCACGGACCTTCAATGGAGCCCCCGCTGGAAATCCCTTCACCGAAGAATACAACAGCGGGGCGGCTGATGCTGCGATTGATCTCATCAGTGCACGCGTGACGTGCAGACGGCGGTTGCCCGCCGTTTCGATCTATTCGCTCAGCAGTTTGCGCACCTTCGTCAGTTCGGCCGATCCTTCTTTCCATTCCCATCGACCTTCTCCACGCTTGACCTCGCCGTTGCGCAGCTTGGCGCGCGCGGCTTTGGGCTCGATCTTCAGCTCAGCGGCGAGCGCCGCCAGCGTGATCATGCCGTCAGAGGTCGGCTTCGCCTTCACGGCTTTCTTTTTGGGTTCGCTCATTTGCTTGACTCCTTGATGGTGCGCGCGGCGACGGCCGCACGTCGCAATCCAATCTAAGGAGAGTCGATCGATATCTCAGGAGGTATTCCGTACTTTGTCGCACCAGCCGTGGCGCGAGCCGAGCGTGACGATCGTCGCGGCCGAGCACGCCGGTCAGTGCGTCGCACTACGCGGCGGCGTTTTCAGGCATCGACGTTCGGCGTCACGGCGCCCGGTCAGGTCAAAGCTGGCGCTCGCTGGCGGCCGATCGATCGATTTGACGTACATGCGTGCCGCTGACGACGCTGCGGCCAGCAGCGAGCGTTTAGCTCGCTCGGTGCCATTTCATGGTGTGCGACGCTATCAGCGCGCTATTTCGAGTGTGACTCGGCGGCCGCTCGGTGCTAAATCATCGCCAACTTATTGATGTCTTTTAGGACATCGAGGTTACACATTATTCCGGGCACATAGGTAACACTTTCCGGCATTTGCGGGAGACGCAAATGCCGTGGCAGGAGTGTTCCAAGGTGGACGAACGACTGCAGTTCGTGGCCCGGTTGTTGGAAGGCGAGAAGATGGCGGTGCTGTGCCGGGAGTTCGATATTTCCCGCAAAACCGGCCACAAGATCTTCAATCGGTACAAAGACTGCGGTCTGGAAGGGCTGACCGACCGCAGCCGCACGGCCCTACCGGCAAGCCAACCGGCTACCCTTTCAGATCGAGAGCGCTGATCGTTGCAGCTGAAGAAGGAGCACCCGAGCTGGGGCGCCCCGAAGATCCGCGAGAAGCTCCGTCGCCGGCACAGCGAGATCAGCTTGCCGGCCATCAGCACCGTGCACGCGGTGCTGGATCGGCACGATCTGGTCAGCCGAGGCCGCAAGCGCGCGTTACAAAGCGCAAGGTACGCACTCTGCTCGGCCCACCAGGCCGAACGATCTTTGGTGCGCGGACTACAAGGGCGAGTTCATGCTCGCCGATAAGCGCTACTGCTATCCGCTGACCATCACCGATTTTGCCAGCCGGTATCTGCTGTGCTGCGACGCTCTGAGACCACCAAGGAGAAGTACGCTTTTACCGTGTTTGAGCGGGTTTTTAAGGACTTTGGGCTGCCCCTGGCGATCCGCACCGACAACGGCGTGCCCTTCGCCAGCCCGCAACTGCCTTCTTCGGCCTAACCAAGCTCTCGGTCTGGTGGCTGCGCCTCGGGATCGGGATCGAACGCATCAAACCCGGCAACCCGCAGCAAAACGGCCGGCACGAGCGCATGCATCTGACGCTGAAGAAAGAAGCGACCAAACCGGCCGCCAAGAACTTCCTGCAGCAGCAAGCCAAGTTCGATCGCTTCATCGAGTACTTTAACCACGATCGGCCGCACCAGGCGATCGGCATGAAATATCCCGGCAGAGCTCTACGAGCGCTCGGCGCGGCCCTATCAGGGCTATCGGCGAGCTCGAGTACCCCTTCCACGATCGCACCATCATAGTCACCAACTGCGGCCGCATCTGCATCGGGAGGCGCAAGATCAACCTCAGCACCGTGTTCGCCGGCCAAAACGTCGGCATCAAAGAGGTCAGCGACAAGATCTGGCTGGTGAGCTTTATGAAATACGACCTGGGCTTCTTCGATCAGGAGTGCGGGACGGTCGACTAGCGCCGAAAATCCCTTCGGCGCTAAAGTGTTACCTATGTCTCCGGTATAAAACGTTACCGATGTGCCCGGAACGGACCTGATTTAATTGGTCGGGGTGACAGGATTTGAACCTGCGACTCCTACGTCCCGAACGTAGTGCTCTACCAGGCTGAGCTACACCCCGAAATCGCTAATCTTCAGTGCTTGCGTGCCACCGCGAACTTCGCCAGTTCGCTCAATCCTTCTTTGAAACTGGATTCGGGAAGGGGTGCGAGTGCAGCAAGCGCCTGATCTACCTCGCCTTGCGCGAGCCGCGCAGTGTACGCAAGGCCCCCGAGGCTTGCAACGGCCAGGGTGATTTCTCCCAGATGCTTGAGACCGCCTTCCTCGATCGCCTCGCGGATCATGGCGCGCTGGGCGTCGTTTCCGTGCTGCATGGCATATATAAGAGGGAGGGTGGGCTTACCCTCGGCCAAATCGTCGCCGAGATGCTTACCCAGGCTGACTTCGTCCGCCTGGTAGTCGAGGGCATCGTCGACCAGCTGGAAGGCGGTGCCGATATGCTTCCCGAACCGGGCGAGCGATTCTTCGACGATCGGAGAGGCGTCGCTCAACACCGCGCCGATCTGGGCCGCGGCCTGAAAGAGCCGCGCGGTCTTGCGATTGATGACATCGAGGTAGCGGGCTTCGCTGGTATTCGGATCGCGGGCGTTCATGAGCTGCAGGACCTCGCCCTCGGCAATGGCGTTGGTGGCATCGGCCATGATGTCCATGATGGGCATCCGGTCGAGCTTGACCATCATCTGGAACGCGCGCGAGTAGAGAAAATCGCCCACCAGGACGCTCGGCGCGTTGCCGAACTCCTCGTTCGCCGTCTTGGCGCCGCGCCGGAGGGAGGAGCTGTCGACGACATCGTCGTGCAGGAGCGTGGCGGTGTGAATGAACTCGATGATGGCCGCCGCTTCGATATGCTGCTCGCCCCGGTGGCCGCAGGCGCGTGCCGCGAGGAGCACGAGCAAGGGCCGCAGCCGCTTTCCGCCGGCATAAATGATGTAGTTCGCCACCCGATTGACGAGCGCGACGGGGCTGTAGAGCCGATGTGTGACGGCCCGGTCGACCGCCTCGAAGTCGGCGGTGACCAGGTCGCGAATCTGTTCAAGTGTCATGGGAAGCCTGCCGCAATGCGCCATGGTACCTAAGAAAGCCGCAGCTGGGGCTGATCGGACCCTGATAAAACCCCGCAGTGCACCAGACCAGTTGGACGTGGGCGGCCGGGCCCAGCGAAGGTTGGGCGGGCGGGGACGGGGTATTTGACCATTTTCCGGCCCCACCGTACAATTCGCGGCTCTTTTGCGGGCCCTCGAAGCCCGCCCAGCTGGAGTTGTCATCATGTATGCCGTGATTGCCACGGGCGGGAAGCAATACCGCGTCCAAGAAGGTGCGATTGTCCGCATCGAGAAGCTCGCCGCCGACCAGGGCGCAAGCGTCGAATTCAACCAGGTGCTGCTGGTCGGCGCCGGTTCCAGCGTGACGTTGGGTGCCCCTTACGTCCAGACCGCCAAGGTGACCGCGACGGTTGAGTCGCACGGCAAGGGCGACAAGGTGCGGATCGTCAAGTTTCGCCGGCGCAAGCACTACAAGCGCGAGAAGACGCATCGGCAGCCCTATACCGACGTGAAGATCACGTCGATCGTCGCTTAAGATTCCGAAGGAGAGACTCACATGGCACACAAGAAAGCCGGCGGCAGTACTCGCAACGGCCGCGACTCGCATTCCAAGCGTTTGGGCGTCAAGAAGTTCGGCGGCGAGGACGTGCTCGCGGGCAACATCCTCATTCGTCAGCGCGGCACCCAGTATCGCGCCGGCGTGAACGTCGGCATGGGCACGGACCACACGCTGTTCGCCACCTCCCACGGGGTCGTGGAGTTTCGCGTCAAGGGTGCCGAGGGGCACACCTACGTCAACGTCGTCACCAAATAGCGCCGGGGCGGGCGATTGCGCTCGCCGCAGCTAGACATCGAGAGGGGGGCAGGGCAAACCTGCTCCCCTTTTTAGTTTTCGCGGCTCCCATCCCATGAAGTTCATCGACGAAGCCAAGCTCAAGGTTCAAGCCGGCAACGGCGGCCGCGGCTGCGTGAGTTTCCGGCGCGAGAAGTTCGTGCCCTTCGGAGGACCCGACGGCGGCGACGGCGGACTCGGCGGCAGCGTCTACTTGAAGGCGGTCGAGGGGATGAACACGCTCGCGGACTTTCGCATCTCCAGAACCTACCGGGGTCAGAACGGCGAGGGCGGCAGCGGCAACGATTGCACGGGTCACGGCGGCGATGACATCTACGTCCCCATTCCGGTGGGCACGGTGGTGTCGGATCTTGCCACCGGCGAGCAGCTGGGCGACCTGATGGTCGAGGGTCAGACGCTGCTCGTCGCCAAGGGCGGCAAGGGCGGATGGGGCAACACGCGGTTCAAGTCGAGCACCAATCGAACCCCGCGCAAGGCCGGCCTCGGACTACCAGGCGAGAAGCGCGATCTCGGCCTGGAGCTCAAGCTGATCGCCGACGTGGGCCTGCTTGGGGTTGCCGAACGCCGGCAAATCGACGCTGATCCGCGCGGTCTCGGCGGCGCGGCCCAAAGTCGCCGATTACCCGTTCACGACGCTCCACCCGAATCTCGGGGTGGTGAGCGCAGGCCCCGGCCGGAGCTTCGTCATGGCGGATATTCCGGGACTGATCGAGGGTGCGGCGGAGGGTGCAGGCCTCGGCATCCGGTTCCTGAAGCATCTGCAGCGCACCCGGATCCTCTTGCACCTGATCGATATCGCACCGCCGGATCCGGACGCCGATCCGGTCAAGGATGCCCGCACCATCGTCGCCGAGCTGAAGAAATTCGCGGCCGACCTCGGCGCGAAGGAGCGGTGGCTGGTGATCAACAAGATCGATCTGTTGGAACCTGCCGAGGCGAAGCGGCGCTCGAAGGAGATCGTGCGGCGGCTGCGCTGGAAGGGACCGGTGCTGATGATTTCAGGGGCCACCGGCGAGGGTACCGATGAGCTCAAGCAATCGGTGATGCGCTATCTCGAGGAGCATCCCCGGCCTGCCGCCGGCGGTGCAGAAGCCGCGGCGTCGGCCTGACGCGCGGGATTCGGCTACTTCGCCGCCAGCGCCCGGACTTGTTTGGTCAGCCGGCTCTTGTGCCGAGCGGCCTTGTTGCGGTGAATGATGCCCTTGTTCACCATGCTGTCGATGATGGGTGTGGCGGCGGCGAGCGCGGCGGCGGCATCGTCATGTTTTCCGGCCTTGAGCGCCAACGTCGCCTTACGGATGGCGCTGCGCAGGCGCGAGGTCAAGGCATCGTTTCGGGCACGGTGCACGTCAGACTGTCGGGCTGCCTTTTCAGCAGATTTCGTATTCGCCAAGCGTAGACTCCTCGAGGCTATGAGGGCCGGCTAGCGCCCCCAAAAGAGCCGCACATTCTCCGGCTCGGGCGCCGCGTTGTCAATGCACGCCGCGGCGGCCTTCCCCGCAGGAGAGGCCCATTTTCGGGCCGGGCGGCCGCGTCGAGATGCGTATAATGACGGGCTTTCGCCATGGAACTAGTGCGCGGTCTCAACAGTGTCTCCAAAGGCCTCCGGGGCTGCGCTCTTACCGTGGGCAATTACGATGGCGTGCATCTCGGCCATCAGCAGATGATTCGGGCGTTGAAGCGGCGCGCGGCCGAGACCGGCGTTCCGTCGACCGTCCTGGTATTCGAGCCGAGCTCCAAGGAATTCATCGATCCCGACGCGGCGCCGGCGCGCCTCACGCGCTGGCGCGAGAAATTCGCGGCGCTCGCGGCACTCGAGGTCGATCGGCTGGTCACGTTGCCGTTCAACGATTGCATGCGCGCCATGAGCCCGGACGATTTCGTGGATCAGCTCATCGTGCGCGGGCTCGGCGCCTGCCATGTCGTGGTGGGCGATGATTTTCGCTACGGCAGCAAGGCCTGCGGCACGATCGACAGCCTGAAAGCCGCCGGCCATTCCCGGGGCTTCGAGGTGGAGCAGATCGCGCCCTTCGTGCTGGATGGGGTGCGGGTGTCGAGCACGGTGGTGCGGGAGCGCCTGGAACGCGGGGATTACCCGGGTGCGGCGCGCCTTCTGGGCCGGCCGTACCGAATGATCGGCCATGTGGCCCACGGCAGGGAGCTCGGGCGCACCTTCGGGTTTCCCACCGCGAACTTGCATCTCATGCGGCGCAAGTCCCCGACCTGGGGCGTGATCGCCGTGCGGGTGCATGGCATCGAGGCCGGTCCGCGGGACGGCGTCGCGAGCCTCGGCACGCGGCCGACGGTGAACGGGGTCGAGCCGCTGCTCGAGGTGCATATATTTGATTTTCACGGGGATCTGTACGGACGGTTGATCGAGGTCGAGTTCGTCGCGAAACTTCGCGACGAGATCAAGTTCGATTCCGTGGATTCGATGATCGCGCAAATGAAGATTGACGCCGCGAATGCTCGCGAGCTTTTGTCGAAGGTGACTGGTGGCTGACTACAAACAGACGATTAACTTGCCGCAGACGGGTTTCCCCATGAAGGCGGATCTCGCCCACCGCGAGCCCACGATGCTGGCTGCATGGGAGCGAGAGGGGCTGTACGAGAAGATTCGCGCGGCATCCCAGGGGCGCCCCTCGTTCGTGCTCACCGACGGACCGCCGTACGCGAACGGCGCCATTCACCTGGGCCACGCCGTCAACAAGATTCTGAAGGACATCATCGTCAAGTCGCGCACCCTCGACGGATACGACGCGCCGTACGTTCCCGGTTGGGATTGCCACGGCCTCCCCATCGAGATGCAGGTGGAGAAAACCCACGGGCGCGTGGGGCAGAAGATCGACGCCAAGGCGTTCCGCGCCGCCTGCCGAGCGTATGCCGAGAAGCAGATCGACTCGCAGCGCAAGGACTTCAAGCGCCTCGGCGTGCTCGGCGATTGGGAACACCCGTATCTCACCATGGATCCCCGGTTCGAGGCGGAGCAGCTGCGCGCCTTCTCCGCCATCATCAAGAACGGCCACGTGTACAAGGGCTTCAAGCCGGTGCACTGGTGCTTGAATTGCCGTTCGGCGCTGGCCGAAGCGGAGGTCGAGTACGAGGACATCACCTCGCCGAGCATTTTCGTGCGGTTCGAGGTCATCGACCGGCTGGATCTCTCGCGCCGTTTCGGCATGGTGACGGAGGGCAGCGAGGTCGACGAAGGCGTGCCCACCTCGGTTGCGATCTGGACCACCACACCGTGGACCCTGCCGGCGAATCAGGCGGTGGCGGTTCATCCGCAATTCGATTACACGCTGGTCGAATTCGACCAGGGGACGGGACGCGAACGGCTGATCGTCGCGACCGAGCGCATCAAACCCTTGATGCAGACGCTCGGCATTTCCGGCTGGACCGTGCTCGCCGAGACCAAGGGGGCGGTGCTCGAGAAGCTCGAGCTACAGCATCCCTTCTATGAGCGCCGCGTTCCGGTGATCTTGGGCGATCACGTCACCCTCGATGCCGGGACCGGCGCCGTTCACACCGCGCCCGGCCACGGCCTGGAGGACTATATCGTCGGGCGCCGTTACGGACTCGAGGTGGAGAATCCCGTCGGGGGAGACGGGCGTTTCCTGCCCTCGACACCCATCTTCGCGGGCGAGGGGGTGTTCGATGCCAACGCCCATGTGATCGAGGTCTTGAGAGAGCGCGGCCGCCTGCTCAAGGGCGAACCGTACTATCACGCCTATCCGCATTGCTGGCGCCACAAGACGCCGGTGATCTTTCGTGCGACGCCGCAGTGGTTCATCAGCATGGACCAGGCGGGGCTGCGCAAGGCGGCGCTCGAGGCCATCTCGCACGTCGACTGGATGCCCGGCTGGGGAGAGCAGCGCATCAGCGGCATGATCGCCGGGCGCCCCGATTGGTGCGTGTCGCGGCAACGAACCTGGGGCGTGCCGATTCCGCTTGTTCGTCGACAAGGAGACCGGCGAGCTTCATCCGAAAACCTCCGAGCTCATCGAAGTGGTCGCCAAGATGGTCGAGCGCGGCGGCATCGATGCCTGGTTCGAGCTGGATCCCGCGACGCTCCTGGGAGCGGATGCCTCTCGCTACGACAAAGCGACGGATGTCATGGATGTGTGGTTCGATTCGGGCGTGGTGCACCATGCCGTCACGCAGGCGCGGCCCGAGATCGTGTCGCCGTCGGATCTGTACCTGGAGGGGTCGGACCAGCATCGCGGCTGGTTCCACAGCTCGCTCCTGACCTCGGTCGCCATGCACGGGCGCGCGCCGTACCGCGGCGTGCTGACCCATGGTTTCACGGTGGACGAGAAGGGCCGCAAGATGTCCAAGTCCGTCGGAAATATCCTGGCGCCGCAGAAGCTCACGAGTACGCTGGGCGCGGACGTGGTGCGCCTGTGGATTGCGGCGACCGACTACGCCAATGAAATGAGCGTGTCGGATGAGATCTTGAAGCGCATGGCCGACTCCTACCGGCGCATCCGCAACACCTTGAGGTTCCTCCTCGGCAACATGCACGGCTTCGATCCGGCCGCGCATGCCGTCGCCTGGAGCGATCTCGTGGCGATCGATCAATGGGCGATCGGCGCGGCCTTCACCTTGCAGAACGACGTGGTCACGGCGTTTCGCAACTACGAGTTTCACGACATCTATCAAGAGGTGCACAACTTCTGCGTGGTGGAGCTCGGCGGCTTCTATCTGGACATCATCAAGGACAGGCTCTACACCACCGGTGCCGGGAGCCTGCCGCGCCGCTCGGCGCAGACCGCGATGTATCACATCGCCGATGCGATGGTGCGCTGGCTCGCGCCGATCTTGAGCTTCACCGCCGAGGAGGTATGGAGCTTCATGCCGGGCGTCCGCAACGAGTCGGTGTTCCTGAACGTCTGGCACCAATTCCCGGCGGGCGCGGAGCGTGGATCGGAGGTCGATTGGTCGGCATTCATCGCGCTCAAGGCGGATGTGGCGCGCCAGCTCGAGCGTCTGCAGAACGGCCGGACAGATCGGTGCGCCGCTCGAGGCGGAGGTGGCCATTTACGCACCCGCGGAGCAGGCCCAAAAGTTCTCCGCGCTGCGCGATGAGCTGCGCTTTCTCTTGATCACCAGCCAGGCGCGCGTGATCGAGGCCGACACGCCGCCCATCGAGGCGGTCCCGAGCCATGCGGAGAACGTGTGGATCGAGGTCAAGCCGAGCTCCCAGCCGAAATGTGTGCGATGCTGGCATTTGCGCAGCGATGTGGGGAGCGATCCCCGGCACCCGGAACTTTGCGCACGCTGCGTCGTCAACATCGACGGGCCCGGCGAGGAGCGAAAATTCGCATGACCGATCAGGAAAACCAGGGCCGCGCGGCAAAGTGGCTGATTCTGTCGGCCTTGGTGGTGCTCGTCGATCAGCTCAGCAAGAGCTACATCACCGGCCATTACGGCGAATTCGAGTTCACCACGGTGCTGCCCATTCTGGACATCACGTGCATGCACAACGTGGGCGCCGCCTTCAGCTTCCTCGCCGGCGCATCCGGGTGGCAGCGCTGGCTGTTCATCGTCCTGGCGGTCGGGGTGAGCGTCGCGCATCATCGTCTGGCTGTTTCGGATGCCCCGGTCCAAGGTTTTGCTGGCTGCGGGCCTGTCGCTGGTGCTTGGCGGGGCGCTCGGTAACGTGATCGACCGCATCCGCCTGGGATATGTCGTCGATTTCATCCACTTTCACTGGGATCGCGCGTATTTTCCAGCTTTCAATGTCGCCGATTCCGCGATCACCGTCGGGGCGGCGTTTCTGCTTCTGGATGCCCTGTTCGAACCCAGAGGACAACAGGGCACCAAGGTAAAGGCCTAATTATGCAAATACTGCTAGCCAATCCGCGCGGATTCTGCGCCGGCGTCGACCGCGCCATCGACATCGTGGAACGGGCCATCGACCTGTTCGGCGCACCCATCTATGTCCGGCACGAGGTCGTGCACAACAAGTATGTCGTCGACCGGCTGCGCACCATCGGCGCGGTGTTCGTCGAGGAGCTGAACGAAGTGCCCGACGGCGCGACGGTGGTGTTCAGCGCCCACGGCGTCTCGCGCGCCATTCAGATGGAGGCCACGCACCGCTCGCTCAAGGTGTTCGATGCCACCTGCCCGCTGGTGACCAAGGTGCACATGGAAGTGACCCGTTACGCCCGCGAGGCCCGCGAGGTGTTCCTCATCGGTCACGCGGGGCACCCGGAAGTGGAGGGCACGATCGGCCAGTTCGACACCTCCTACGGCGGCAGCATCTATCTGGTCGAGACCGTCGAGGACGTTCAGAAGGTCGCAGGTCCGAAATTCAGCTCACCTGGCATTCGTCACTCAGACCACCCTGTCGGTGGACGACACGGCGTCCATCGTCGAGGCGCTGCGTACTCGCTTCCCCGGCCTCAAGGCGCCGGTCAAGGAAGATATCTGCTACGCCACTCAGAACCGTCAGGATGCGGTCAAGGACCTCATCCATCGCTGCGACCGGCTGGTGGTGGTCGGGTCGAAGTCGAGCTCCAACTCCAACCGGCTGCGCGAGATGGCCGACAAGGCCGGAATCCCGGGCTACCTGGTCGACGGACCGGAACATCTGCACCGCGAGTGGTTCGACGGCGCCAAGACCGTCGGGGTCACGGCCGGCGCGTCGGCGCCCGAGATCCTGGTGCAGGGTGTCATCACCCAGCTTCGCGCCTGGGGCGGAGAGGTGGCCGAGGAGCTCAAGGGCCGGGAAGAACACGTGATTTTTGCGCTGCCCCGCACGCTTCGCGAGGTCCACAAGCGCACCGGCAGCCTTTCGTCCGAGACCACCACGGGTTAGAATGCACGCCCTTTCGAGGCATGCCGCAATAGCTCAGTTGGTAGAGCAACGCATTCGTAATGCGTGGGTCCCCAGTTCGAATCCGGGTTGCGGCACCATACTCTTCCTTATAGCTCGGACCCGTTCCCGAGCCTCCGGGGTATCATCCGGCACTGAACCAAGTCGAGATCGGGGGCTTTCATGAAACGCACGAACACGCTCTGTCTGCTGTGCTTGGTTGCTGGCGCTGCCAGCGCTGCACCTGAGCAGTGGTTTATGGTGCAGGCGCCGGTATCTGTATCGGTCGATACCGCGAGCATCGAGATGCTCTCCTCGGGACTACGACGCGCGCGAGTTAAACTCGACATGAGTTTAGTGCCGCCCGCGCCGATTGAACGCGCCAAACGGCTCATGTTTGATATCTCGGTCATGGTCTTTGACTGCAAGAAGCACGCATCCCAGATGGAATCCGGAGAAAATCATCTGGCGGACGGGACCATTACAAAATGGGAGCGATCCGACCCGCAGAACATTTGGCTACAGACTGACACTGACGTTGCGTTGATGTATGTGTGCGCGTGGCCCGGACCCCGAGGCCAAGGTGACAGCGGGCAGTAAATAAAATCGGATGTATTCGTCCTCCATCGATTGCCTCCCTCGATCGCGTCGACATAGACCGCCTCGTTTTGCCCCTCGCTATAGAATAGGGTGGAGCTTGCAAAGTGCGGGAGAGGTTTGTGTCGCATCGTGATACGGGGTCAGGGCCGCCGAGATACACGCCGCCGCGTGTGCTTCACAACGGGCAGCTGCAGACCCTGATCGGGAACCTGCCGCCGATGTCGTGGCTCGCGAACCGGCGGGGCGCAGCGTTGATTTCGAGCGCGCAGGAACTGCTTCTGGACTGCGGCGACGGTGTCCGGCTCCAGGGATTTCTGAGCACTGCGCGAGGCATCGGCAACTCAGGCGGGGCGGTCGAAGGATCGGCGGAGTCGATCGGGCGCCGTATCGCCATCGTGCTGCACGGTTGGGAGGGTAGCGCGCAGTCGTGCTACGTGATCTCGCTCGGTGCGGAGTTGCTCGCGCGCGGATACGACGTGCTGAGGCTCAACTTGCGAGACCACGGCACGAGCCATGAGCTAAACCGTGGGATTTTCCACTCGTGTCGATTGGCAGAGGTCGTCGGGGCCGTTCGGTCGGTGGCTGAGCGATTTGGCGGCGCGCGAATCTTCCTCGCAGGCTTCTCTCTGGGCGGCAATTTCATGTTGCGCGTATCGGCCGACGCCGATGCGCCGTCGACGATCGCGGGCGCGGTGGCCGTTTCGCCGGTACTCGATCCGGCCGCGACCCTGGTGGCGCTCGAGCGCGGCTGGTGGATCTACCGACGCTACTTCGTGCAGCGGTGGTCGCGCTCGCTGCGTCGCAAGCGGTCGGCGTGGCCGGACCTGCCCGACATCGAGCCGATCTTGCGGACCCAGGATCTGAGAGCCATGACGGCGGGGCTCGTCGGGCAGTTCACGGATTTCCAGAGCCTCCAAACCTACCTCGACGGCTACGCCGTCACGGGCCGGCGCCTCGCGTCGTTGCGCTTTCCGGCAACGGTGCTGCTCGCTGAAGACGATCCGATGATCCCGGCAGGGGATCTTGCGCGGCTCGCTCCTTCGCCGTTTTTGACCATCGTGGGCACCCGCCACGGCGGCCACTGCGGATTCGTCGAGCGACTGAACGGTCCGAGCTTTGCTGATCGGCTCGTGCTCTCGCAGTTCGATCGGTTCGAGCGCGAGGCCGCTAGGGCGCCTGACTTCCTGCGGAAGCGTGCTGGAACGGCGAAACCGAAGGACATGCTCGAGTATCTGCGCCGCGCGCCGAAGGCTGAGGACAGGCTATAGGGCCGTGACTACAATCGACAGACGTGCCATCGTCACGAGTTCTCTCGATACTACTGCGCCCATCGACGATCGGGGCCGTATCGTGCAGCACGACTTACCTCAGGATACCGACTATGGAGAGATGGACGGCGTGGTGTCCCCTGCAGGTCGCGAACACCGTCGCGACCCTCGTTTACAAGACCTTACCTTCGAGAAGCGCTGAGTTCATGGCCAAGCTCCTGTCGCGCCTTCCTTGGTGGGCGCTCTATGCGTTTTCCGGGTTCATCTACTTCCTTGCCTACTACGTCGCCCGGCATCGCGAGACCGTGATCCGCGATCAGCTGGCTCGAGTCTTTCCGCACCTGCCGGAGAAGGATCGAATCGCGATCCACAAACGCTTCCTCAAGAACTTCTGCGACGTGCTGGTCGAGACGCTGAAGTCTCTTTCGATGGAGCCGGGAGAGATGATCGAGCGCGTGCGTTTCGTGGATCCGTCGCCGGTACGAAACCGGTTGCAGGCCGGCCAGTCGGTGATGCTGGTCACCTCCCATTTGTGCAACTGGGAATGGCTCCTGCACGGTGTGGCCCTGCAGCTCGAATTCCCGGTGGATGCGGCGTACAAGCCGCTGCACGACGCCTGGGCCGAGCGCCTGATGCTCGAGGTGCGCAGCCGGTTCGGCGCCAGGCTCATCCCCGCCAAGGAGCTGCTGGCCGATTTCCTGCGCCGCCGGGGCATCGTGCGCGCGGTCGCGATGAATTCCGACCAGGCGCCTGTGTCGACCGACAAGCGCTACTGGACCTCCTTCCTCGGTCAGGACACGGCGTTCTACGTCGGCGCGGAACAGATCGCGCGCGCAACGCGCCTGCCCATCATCTACCTGCTGATGCGCCGGATGAAGCGCGGCTACTACGAGATCGAGGCGCGCGAACTCTGGGACGGCCGGGAGGTCGTGCCGCCCAACGGAATCACCGAACGCTACGCGCGCGCCTGCGAGGCGGATGTGTACGCGCATCCGGCGGACTGGCTGTGGTCCTATCGGCGCTGGAAATTGAAAAAGCCCCTGTACGGGACGGAATGAGCGCGCCGGGCCTTCCCTTGGCGGCCCAGCCCAGCCCAACACGCCCAGCCCGACGCCGCCCAGCCCAACACGGCCCGGCCCAACGCCGCCCAGCCCACGCCCAGCCTGACGCCGCCCGGCCCGGCCGGGCAAGCTATCCGCTCACGCCGCAGGCTTGTTCAACTTACCCTCGAGATGTTTCGCCAGATCCTGGATGGTGGGGTGATCGAACAGCTCGGTGAGATCGATGAGCCCCGGATATTCCCGGTCGATGTTTTCGTGGATTTCGATGAGCTTCAAGGAGCTCGCGCCGATCTCGAATAGGTTGTCGGTCACGTCGATGCGCTTGCCCGGCAGCGCCGCCTCGCAAATCGCCTGCAGCTTTCCCTCGAGCTCCGAGCCCGAGACCTGGGAGCCCGTGTGCGCATGGCGCAGCGCCGCGAGCTCGGCCAGATCCTGATCGTATTCGCCGTCGACGAAGGACTTCTCCAGAAGATGCCGCTGGACTTTGCCGCTGGTCGTCTTCGGGATCCGCTTGACCGGAATGACCTGCGCGACCTCGATGCCGGTGTGTTCGCTGATCAGACGGCTGACGGCGCCGGCGGTCGCCACGAATTCCTCGAGTCCGCCCCGGTGCAGGACGAATACCATGAGCTCCTCGCCCTGGGCCCCCGGCTTTGCCACGCCGGCAGCCACCACCTTATTCAGGTCGAGCCCCGGCGCGCGTTGCGCGATGTTCTCCAGATCGTAGGGGTAGTAGTTCTGCCCGTTGACGAAGATGATTTCCTTGCTGCGGCCGGCGATGTAGAGATTGCCCTCGTGCATCACGCCGAGATCGCCGGTATCGAGCCAGCCATCCGCGCCGAGGACGAGCGCAGTCGCCTCCGGATCACCGACATAGCCCTGCGTGACGTTCGGTCCGCGGATCAATATGTGGCCGACCTGGCCGGCCGGCACGGGCGCGCGCGCATCGTCCGCGATGCGGATCTCCATGTTGGGAAGACTTCCGCCGACGCTCATCAATTCGATCACGTCCCGCGCGTCGACGGGGTTGATCTCGATGGACGAGCCGAGGCCGAGCTTGTGCCGGTTGACTCGAATCCAGCGGTAATCCGTGCCGGGCTCGGGAAACGCGACGGCGAGACAGGCCTCCGCGAGGCCGTAGACGGGATACATCGCGCTCTTGCGAAGCCCGGTGTACGCGAGCGCCTGCATGAACTCGTTGCAGAGCGGCACCGAGATCGGCTCGGCGCCGTTGTAGATCGCGCGCATGCTCGACAGATCGGCGCCCTCGAGCTTGCGGTCGCCGAGCACTTTGAGAAAGTGCCGGTAGCCGAAATTCGGGGAGCAGGTGAGCGTTGCCCGCTTGCGGGCGGCCGTCTGCATCCAGAGAAGCGGCCGGCGGACGAACAAGTCCGTCGGCATGAGATTGATGTGCGAGTGATTGGCGAACAGCACGAGATAGAATCCGATGAGGCCCATGTCGTGGGTGAGCGGCATCCAGCTCAGGCTTACATCCTGCCGGCTGTACCGGCCGATCACCGTAGCGCCCCCGATATTGGCCATCAGGTTGCCGTGCGTCAGCATCACGCCCTTCGGCTCGCTGGTCGAGCCGGAGGAGAACTGAATGAAGGCCAGCTCCGAGGGATCGGGCCGGTGGATCTTCCCCGGCCGCGAGATGTCGGTGATCGACTCGACCAGGAAACAGCGCGAGGCGATGTCGGCCATGAGCTCGCTCTCGCCGGCCTCAATGGCGAGCGCCTGCAGGCGCTCGAGGTTCTTCTTGTCCGTGTACAGATAGGGTTTGCCGAGCTTGCGCGCGACGCGCAGGAGCTTCAGACGGTGCTCGTCGCTGATCCCGACGGCGAGCGGCACGGGGACGATGCCGCCGGCGAGCGCCGCCCAGAATCCGTCCAGGAATTGCTCGTTGTTGTTGAGAAAGATGATGAGCTTGTCGCCGCGCTGCGCGCCGAGCGACTGCAGGTGATGCAGGATCCCGAGCGCGCGGGCGTGGATCTCTCCAAAGCTTACCCGCCGCTCGGCGTTCTCCCCCTCGACATAGGTGACGACGCGGTCGACATCGCGATTCGCCTCCAGCAGCTCCACCAAAGTCTTGTGCGTCATCTGACCTCTACCGTCATCATGAGATTGGAGCGTGGGCGCAGATTGATCTGCGCCTCGAGCTCGATGGGCCGGTCGTCGGCCCGCTTCAGGCGAAAGCGGCGCGACATCCGGTTCACGTGGACCAGCATCTCGAACATCGCCATGTTCTCCCCGATGCAGTGGCGCGGGCCGACGGAGAACGGTATGTAGGCGAAGCGATGCCGCTCCTTGGCATCGACGCCGGCGAAGCGCTCGGGCTTGAATTCCTCCGGATCGTTCCAGAACTGCGGGTGCCGATGCAGCATATAGGGGCTGATGAACACATCGGTCCGGGGGCCGATCGGGTAGCCCCCGATCTCATCGGCCTCGATCGTGCGCCGGGTGAACAGCCAGCCCGGCGGATAGAGTCTGAGCGCCTCCTGGACCACCTGATGCGTGAAGGCGAGCGATTCGGCGGCATCGAGCGCGAGCGCCCCGTCGGTCGTGCGGTCGGCCTCCGCTTCGAGCGCGGCGGCGGTATCGGGATGCTGGCTGATCAGGTACCAGGTCCAGGTGAGGGCGGCGGCCGTGGTCTCGTGGCCGGCGACGATCAGCGTCATCACCTCGTCGATCAATTCCTTGTTGCTCATGGCGGCTTGATTTTCGCGGTCGCGCGCGGCCATCAGCATGCTCAAGAAGTCCTCTGCCTCGCCGGGCTCTCCCCGGCGGTGCTCGATGACCTCGTCGATGAGCTTGCTCAGGGAGCGGAAGCGGAACGCGAACTTCAAATCGCGGTTTTGTTCCTTGGCAACGACCTGGAAGGGATTCGCGCCCAATTTGCGCTCCAGGCGGTCGAGATCGTCACCGAAAATCGAGCGCAGCACGATGTCCAGGGTGAGCTCGCTCGCGTCGTCGGTGAGGTTGACCGGCTCGCCGCGCGCCGCGTGCGCGGCCCAGCGCTCGGCGAATCTTTCGTTCACTTCGTGGATGAGCTCGCCGAACCGGGCGATCACCCGTCGATGGAAATCGGGCTGCATCATGCGCCGCTGCCGCCGCCAGAAGTCGCCCTCGCTGGTCATGATGCCGTTTCCCAGCAGGATCTTCACCCGGTCCATCCCCTGGCCCTTGGTGTAGTTGCGGTGGTTCGACAAAAGGACGTGCTTGATGTCGTCCGGGTGATTGATCACATAGTCGTAGACGCCGCGGGCAGGCGCAAAAACCCGATAAACATCGCCGTATTGCGCGAAATACCCGCGCAGCTTCGACAATGTCTCATCGCTCCCGCCGAGATCGTAGCTTTCGGGCGGGCCGGGAGGAGTGGCCGTGGTGTGCATCCCAATATTGTAGCGCAGGCGCTCTTTCTAAAGGCTTGCACCGCTCGGCGTGCTTCTCGACAATGACCGGCGTGGAGAAAAAACCGGCCGATGGCCTTCGCAATACGCTTTACGATCAGCAAACGCGCTCCGGCCGGCGGCTGAGTCGCGGGCGCTTGCTGCTCTACAAGCTGGCCGTGCCGATCGCGTTCGGTCTGGGACGCCTCGTATGGCGATGGACCCGCATCGTGCGGGTGGTCGGCGCCGAGCACATCGGCGCCGCGCTCGCGCGTGCGAGTTCGTTCATCCCGGTGTACTGGCACCAGCATCAGCTGTTCTGCATCAAGCAGCTCTCGGAGATGCGCGGCGCGGGCGTCAGGCTCGGCTTCCTGATATCGCCGTCGGTCGACGGGGAATTCGCGGCCATGATGGTCCAAAGACTCGGCGGCGAGGTGATCCGCGGATCCTCCTCGCATACCGGGGCGCGGGCGTTGCGCGACTACTACCAGGCGCTTGCGCACGACGGCATCTCGCCGGCGATCACCCCGGACGGCCCGCGCGGACCGCCGTGGAAGTTCAAGCCGGGCGCGATCCTGCTGTCGCAGATGTCGCAGCGGCCCATCGTACCCATGGCCTATGCCGCCTCGCGCGCTTGGGGAATCCTATGGGACCGATTCGTGATCCCGAAGCCTTTCGCCCGCGTGGCGATCGTGGTGGGGCCTCCGGTGTACGTCGCCAAGGGACTCGACGCCGAGGGGTTGTCGGCGCTTCAGCTCGAGATGGAACGAAACCTGGAGAGTCTCTTCCAGGAGGCGCGCAGCCTGATTACGTAAAATCGAGTTAAGCCTCAACAATACAACCGCTTATCTTGTTTTCCTGATAAGTTGTGCGAGAATCGTGGTGTATGTGCCACTGAGTAACCTGTGGGAAAACTGTGTGATTCATTCGTCTTTCACGCGGGTTCGGGTGGCAAACTATTGATCCAAAAGTGCAATTACTTCCCGGGGACCCTCGCACGCGCATGGCGATAGCACCCAACGACCCCCGACATCCGGATCTCACGGCGTCGGATGTTCTGTCGCCCAACTCCTGGCCGAAGCGCGGTATCCGGTCCCTCGTCGGTCTTGACGTCATTTGCACCAAGATAGCGGTCGATTTTCAGACCATGACGGCAGAGACCGCCGCCGAGTGCATCCGCATCAATCTCGAGCTGCTGCGCGAAGCGACGCGCGCGGACACGGTGTTCCACATGAGCCTCGACACCGAGGGGAACGTCATCGTCGACGTCCAGGCGGCGCGCGGCCTGCTCGCGACCGGCAACCCCGAGCAGCTCAAGGGCCAAGGTCTCGATGCGTTGCCCTGGCTGAAGTCGCGCCTTGCCTCGCTCCGGGTCTCGGAGCTGCGCGATACCGGTCACCCCCGCCCCGACCAGGCGGACGATGCCGGCGTCTGGGCGGATCTTGGCATCGGCTCCCTGTTGGTCATCGGTTACTTCATCGACGGGCGCCCGGCGGGACTTCTGGGAATTGCCGGCGCTCGGCCGCGCGACAACTGGGAAGTTCAGCTTCACTTGCTCATGAAGCTCGTGGGCTCGAGCCTCGCCACCGGCCTCGAGCGCATCGAGATCCAGAGCCAGCTGAGCGACCTGGAAGAGCGCAACGAGCTGGCGCTCTACAGCGCCAACGACGGACTCTGGGATTTCGATACGCTCAATAACCGCGTCTACCTTTCGCCGCGCTGGAAGGCCATGCTCGGCTATGACGAGGTGGACGTCGGGGAGGCACCGGACTGGCGCACGCTCGTGCATTCCGACGACATGTCACGCGTCCAAGCCGCGATCCGGGATCACGTCGCCGGCAAGACGCCGATCTTCGAGAGTTTGCACCGGATGCGTCATGCCACCGGCGAATGGCGCTGGGTGATCAGCCGCGCCAAGGCCAAGGTCGATGACAAGGGCCGATTGCTCCGGCTGGTCGGCGTCGAGCTCGATATCACGGAACGAAAGCTCTACGAGGAAGCGCTGTTCCGCGAGAAGGAAAGCGCGCAGATCACGCTCCAGAGCATCGGCGACGGCGTCATCACGACCGACGCCAAAGGCGTCATCGACTACGTGAACCCGGTGGCGGAGGCGCTTACCGGGTGGCGCCTCGAGGACAGCCAGGGGCGGGCCATCGAGGAGATCTTCCGGGCGTTCCACGAAGAGACCTGCGAGCCCCTGGAGAACCCGCTGGCGGTCGCGATCCGCCGAACCCGCTCGATCAAGTCGGTCCGCCCGATGCTGCTGATCCGCCGCGACGGCAACGAGATCTACGTGGAGAGCACGGCCTCGCCCATCCGCGACGGGAGCGGCGCCGTATCGGGCGGCGTGCTGGTGTTCCACGACGTGAGCGAGGCGCGCGAGCTGAACCGGCGCCTGTCCTATCACGCGAGCCACGACGTGCTCACCGGCCTGGTGAACCGGCGCGAATTCGAGAACCGCATGGAGCGGGCGCTGAAGAGCGCCAAGGCGCGCGAAACCTCCTACGCGCTGTGCTGCCTGGACCTGGATCAGTTCAAGATCGTGAACGACACCTGCGGCCACAGCGCGGGCGATGCCCTGCTCGGACAGGTCGGTGCGCTCCTCAAGTCGAAGGTACGCTGGCGCGATACGCTCGCCCGCCTGGGCGGCGATGAGTTCGGCATCCTCCTCGAGAGCTGCACGCTGGACGAGGCGATGCGCACGGCCGAGGCGCTGCGCGAGGCGGTGCGCAATTTCAAGTTCACCTGGGAAGAGCGCACCTTCCGCCTGGGCGCGAGCATCGGCGTGGTGCCGATCTCGGTCGACAACGCCGACGTGGCCTCCGTGCTCTCCGCGGCCGACAGCGCCTGCCAGGCGGCCAAGGAGGCCGGGCGCAACCGCGTTCACAGCTTCGAAGAGAACGACATCGACCTCATGCGCCGGCGCCGCGAGATGCAGTGGGCCGCGCGCATCAACACCGCCCTGGAGGAGGGCCGCTTCGAGCTGTTCCGGCAGACCATCCTGCCGCTGCAGCAGCAAGACGAGGGGGCGCACTACGAGCTGCTGCTGCGCATGCGCGACGAGAACGGCAAGATCGTCGCGCCCGACAATTTCATCACCGCCGCCGAGCGCTACGGCATCACGCCGAGCATCGACCGCTGGGTCATCGAGAACGCCTTCCGCTGGCTGGTCTCGGAGGCCGATGAAAGAGCGCGAACTGTCGATGTGCTCGATCAATCTGTCCGGCCAGAGCCTGGGGGACGACAAGTTCCTGCCGTACGTCATCGATCAATTCCACCGCAGCGGCCTGGATGCCACCAAGATCTGCTTCGAGATCACCGAGACCGCGGCGATCGCCAGCTTCTCCCAGGCCAACCGCTTCATCCAGGCGCTGAAGGAGCTCGGCTGCAAGTTCGCGCTCGACGACTTCGGCACGGGCCTCTCCTCGTTCGGCTACTTGAAGCACTTCCCGGTGGATTTCCTGAAGATCGACGGCAGCTTCGTGAAGGAAATCCTGCACGATCCGATCGACCGCGAGATGGTGCGCTCGATCAACGAAATCGGCCACTTGACCGGCAAGCAGACCATCGCCGAGTTCGCCGAGAACGTCGAGATCATCAACATGCTGCGCAGCCTCGGCGTCGACTACGCGCAGGGCTACGGCGTGTCGCAGCCGCAGCGCGTGCTCAAGGCCGCCAACATCGCCTGAGCCCGTGCGGCGCCCCAATGGCGAGCGCCACACCGAGCGGGCACCGCGCTGATAGCGGGCGCGCCTACCGCTACTTCATTCTGACGGTGATGCCCTCGGGCGACCGATCGACCGCGAGCGCCGGGTCGCGCGCCAGGACCTCGACCAGCGAGTCCGCGTCGTCGGCATCGAAGACGCCGGTGTAGGTGCGCTCGCTCACTCCCGTGCCCTCGAGGCGAATGGGATTGGCGCGGTAGCGGTTGAACTCGTCGACGATCTGACCGAGCGTCTGATCGGTGAAAATGAGCCGGCGTTCGCGCCAGGCCACGGTATCCGTCACGTTGCTCACCTCGCGAATGCTGACCGAACCGGCGTGGCTCACGCGGGCCTCCTGACTGGCGCTCAATGTGCGGCTCGGAGCCTTTGCAGGCAAAGCCGGTCCGGACCCCTGCGACGCGCTTCCCGGCGTGCGCTCGGGGGCCGTGGGCAGCAAGGCCGGGGTCACGTTGACCCGTCCCTCGATCACCGAGACGACGGTTCCGTCCTCGCGCCGGTAGACGTCGAACTGGGTGCCGACCGCTTGCACCATGGCATCGTCGGTGTAGACCCGGAACGGGCGCGAGGTGTCGTGATGCACCTGAAAGAGCGCTTCGCCCTTGAGGAGCCGCACGTCTCTGGTGCGAGCAGCAAAGCGGATGGCCACGCGCGAGTGGGTATTCAGATAGACGACCGATCCGTCCGGCAGCTCGAACGTGCGCTGTTCCCCGGTAGCCGTCTCGAACTGAGTCCAGTCCGACCGCGTGTGGGCAATCCAAGCCCAGCTGCCGCCCGCCGCGATGAGCACGGCCGCCGCCAGGGCGGCGAGCTGCCGACGCCAGTTGCTGCCCGTGAGGGCCTGCTCCAGTGCGGCGGGCGATCGCGGCTGCGGACCGCCGGCGCCCGACGCCCGGGTGCCGGCGCGCAGCGGAAGGGGGGCGATACGCGCATCTGCCTGGGCGAGGAGCGCGTCGATGCCCATTGACCGGCCCGCGTCGATCTCGCCCAAGGCGTGGTCGAGCGAGAGCATGATCAGGAAATCACGCACGTTGCGTGGCGACTCCTTGAGCCACGAGACGAACCGGGCCTCGTCGCCGGCGTTGGGGCGGCGCAGGGTCTCGAGCCAGGCGGAAGCCTGTTGGGCGTGCAGTGATTCCAGTTGACGGGTCTTGGCGTCCATGGGGCTCGGGCTCATGGTGTTTCCGCCAGAATGACGCGAAGCCTGGCCCGTGCCTCGACCACGTATTTCTCGACGGTGTGGATCGACAACCCGGCCGCCAGCGCCGCTTCCGCGTGCGAGAGCCCGTCGCGTTTGACCAGCAGCAGCACCAATTGATGCGCCGCGGGCAGCTGGCTCAACGCCCTGTCGAGCCGTTGCCGCAGCTCCAGCTGCTCGGGGAAGTTGACCCGCTGATCCTGGACGTTGTCCGCATTGTCGCAGAGCTCCGTGGCGAGATCCGAGTCGTAGAGCACCCGATCGTGCAGCTTCCGCTGCCTGAATTCGCGGATCACGTGGGTCGCAATTCCCAAGAGATAGGACAGGGGATTTCTGATGAGTTCGGCATTTCGAACCCGCAGGAGCCGCGCGAACACCTCCTGCGCCAGGTCATCCGCGTCCTCTGCGTGGCCGACCCGGCGCGCCAGGAACCGGTGCAGCTCGCGCGAGTGATCGCGAAAAGCGGCTCCCGCCAGATTCGAGGAGGTTTCGGTCCGATCTGCCAGCATGTATATATTCTAAGTGTAGTTACGAGTCGAATACCCGGTAGTTCGAATCGACTACCGGCTTTTGTTTCCTGGACCCCACTTAGGAGAAAGGGACGGCGGGTGCCGCGGAGGGAGGGGGATCAATGAGTTCTCGGACGACGCCGTTCGTGGCTGTCGGGGCCGCCGTGCTGTGGGCGACGGCTTCCGCGACCGCGCAGACTCCGTCTACGGGAGAGCCCAGGAATCTCAGCATTCCGGCCGAACCTTTGGCGAATGCGCTCAATGACTTGGCGGAGCAATCCGGCCTCCAGGTCATGTTCGCTTCGGAGCTGGTCGCACGGCTCAAGAGCCCGGAGGTCAGGGGGTCGCTGACGGCGGCCGAGGCGCTCCAGCGGCTCCTGGGCAATACGGGGCTGCGTTTCGAATTTGTCAATCCGCACACCATCGCCATCATGGGTCCCGAGCGCAAGCACTCGACGTCCGGTTCGACTCCTGCGCCCGCACCTTCGCCCGACCACGACCGTTCCACCACGCCAAGCGCCGAAGCGCCCGCCAATCCAGGAGACAAAATGCCTCGCAGAAACTTCTTCGCACAACTGCTGGGTCTATCCGCCGCGTGCGGCGCGGCGCTTCACGGGGGAACCGCCTGCGCGCAGGATGCCGCGGCGACCGCCGCCGCAGACAGCACCACCCTCGATACCGTCGTGGTCACCGCGCGCAAGCGCGATGAGTCGCTGTCGAAAGTGCCGGTGTCGATCACTGTGTTCACGGCGCAGGCGCTCGAGGACTACAACATACAGTCCTTCGACGACTACGCCACCAAGACGCCCAACATTTCGTTCGCCTACGGGGGCGGCCCGACCGGCTTTGCCGACGCCAGAACCGTGGCGGTCCGCGGCATCACCGGCCAGAATTTGTTCGGCACTGCCGGTGCCACCGGATTTTATATCGACGACACGCCGGTACCGGGTTCGGTGGATCCGCGAATCTTGGACATCGACAACATCGAAGTGCTCAAGGGGCCTCAAGGAACCCTCTACGGGGAGAGCTCGCTCGGCGGCAACGTACGCATCGTGACCAAGAAGCCCAACCTGAACAATGATGATTTCGGCTACATGGCGCAAAGCGGCTGGACTTCCCGAGGCGGCAGCGCCGATGCCGGCGCCGGGATCATCGGCAACATCGTCCTGAGTCCCGACGTCCTGGCGCTTCGCGTGGTGATGTTCGGCAATCACGACGCCGGCTACCTGACGCGGACTTTTCCAACGGACTCATCGAGCCCTGGGACCGGCGATCCGGACCTTGTCGTACCGCGCACCAGCATCGGCAATCAAGGGGCCGAGACCACCTACGGCGGCTCCGTCTCGATGCGCCTCAAAATCGTCGACAGTTTCGAAGCGCGGTTTCGCGTGATGTATCAGGACGCCGATATCCATGGGTTTCCGGCCACCTTCGCACCGTTGCCGGCGTTTCAGCCCGTCTATACCTTGAATCGTGCCTTCAACGTTCAGCCGGACGCCATAGACCGCTGGGCGTTGCCCTCGCTCGAACTCGAGTACCACGGGAGCGGCTTCGACATCGTATCGTCCACGAGCTATTTCTATCGGCACACTCACGACCTCGAGGATTCGACTTACGGCACGGCCAGCATTCTCACCAGTCCCACGGGGTTCTACCAGGCGACGACGCTGCCCAATCAACCGTTCCTCTGGGATGGCGAGCGTTATCACAATCAGGCCACCGAGGAGCTGCGTCTGACCTGGGATCCGATCTACAACTTCAGCGGCACCGTGGGCGCTTTCTACTCGCGCACGCGCTCTTTATTCTTCATTCCCAATACCTATGCCACGGGCCTGCCCGCCGCCTCGATCGGCAGCACCGTCGGGCCGTGGCCCAACGATCTCATCTGGACCCAAAATAACCCGGGTACCCAGGACGACACGTCGGTCTTCGGCGAGCTTTACTACAAATTCCTGGATAAATTCACGTTGACTCTCGGCGCCCGTAAATATTGGTTGAAACAAACGACCGATTACACCGCCGATGGATTCTTGAATTTCGGCCCGACTACGAGCTCCCCGCAGGAGAACAAGGAATCCGGCGTGGACCCGAAATACGGCCTTTCATACCAAGCGACCGATGCGACCCTGGTTTATGCATCCGCCTCCAAGGGATTCAGGGCGGGCGGCGCACAGGCGAACTTTCCCGGCTGCCCACAGGCGGGGCTCACGGTGGACGCGATCACGCACGTCAAATCGGACACGCTATGGAGCTATGAAGTCGGATCCAAAACACAGCTCTCGGAGCCCAGCATCCTCTTGTCCGCCGCGGCGTTCCATATCGATTGGAAAAATCTTCAGCAGCAGGCCGCACTGAATTGCGGATTCTACGTGCTGCTGAATGGCGGCGAGGCCCGGATCAACGGCGCCGAGCTCGATATCAGCGGCCGGCCGTTGCCCGCGCTTCAGCTGCGATTCGGGATGGGCTTCGAGAAAACCGAGATCAACGATCCCGGTATCCTGTCGGTGGTGGGAGTGACCGCCGATCAGCGCATTCCGGAAACTCCGGCGTGGACGGGCACGCTCGGTGCCGTCTACACCCAACCGATCAATGCGCAGTACGACGCATTGGTGTCCGCCGACTACAGCTACACGGGCGACAGCATCTCGCTGCTCAACGGAGGCGGTGGCACGCAGGCAGAACGCTCGCCTTACTCGCTGCTGAATCTGCGCCTAGGGGTGCAGCATGACAAATCCGAGATATCGCTCAACTTGCACAATCTAACCAATGCCAAGCCGAACCTAGGCGACATCGGTTATCTCGGTTACGCTCAGTTCACGGCCGGCGGGACCGTCATACCGCAGGTGGCAACGTTGCAGCCGTTTACGATAATCCTGCAATACAAGAACAATTTCTGAGGAAACGATGATGGGAGCGCTGCGCGCCAGGGAGCGGCGCGCAGCGCTCACCACTCGAACCGCATCGACAAGTCGATCGCGCGCACGTGCTTGGTGATGCTCCCGACCGAAATGAAATCCACCCCCGTCTCGGCGATCTTGCGGATCGTATCGAGACTCACTCCGCCCGAGGCCTCGAGCTTCAGGGGCCGTGCCGCGCGGCGATTCGCGTCCACACCCGCGGCCATGTCGGCCAGGGAAAAATCGTCGAGCATGGCGATGTCCGCGCCGGCGTCGATCGCCTGACGGAGCTCCTCGAGATTCTCCACTTCAACCTCCACGGGCACCTTCGCGCCGGTCGCGCGGGCCGCCGCGACCGCCTGCGCAATCGAGCCCGCCGCCATGATGTGGTTCTCCTTGATCAGGATTCCGTCGAAGAGACCGATGCGGTGATTCCGTCCGCCGCCGACGCGCACCGCATATTTCTGCGCGGTGCGCAGCCCCGGGTAGGGTCTTGCGGGTATCGAGCAGCCGGCATCTCGTGCCTTCGAGCCGCTCGGCGTAGGCATGGGCGGCGGTCGCCGTGCCGGACAAAAGCTGCAGGAAATTGAGGGCCGTTCGTTCTCCGGTCAAGAGCGCCCTGGCCGGCCCCTGAAGATGGAACAGCACCTCGCCCGCCGGCGTCCGTGCTCCTTCCTGCGTAAGCCACTCGATCCGTACCCGCTCGTCCAGGCGCCTGAACACGGCATCGACGTAGGGAATACCGCAAACGATGGCCTCCTCGCGGGTGATCACCGAGGCTCGTGCGAGGACCTCTCGGGGGATCAGGGCCGCGGTCAGGTCTCCGGTACCGATATCCTCGTCGAGGGCGCGCTCGACTTGCTGCGGAAGGTCGCTGGGAACCGGTACCGGCGTCATATGGGCTGCCTTGGGCGCGAAAACCCTGGAAGATTAGGGAAACAGCCCCAATACTGCAACGAAATGGCCGATCTGCCCCCGATTTCGCCCTGCATCAACGTCTGCGTATTGGACGCGGACGGCTATTGCGCCGGCTGTTATCGTACAATTGCGGAGATCGCCAGCTGGCGGAGCTTCTCCGCTGCGCAGCAATGGGCGGTGCTGCGGCAGTTGCCTACGCGTGTGGCCGCTCGTGCGGCCGAACCTGATTGAGTCATTTTTTGGAGACGGATCATGAATGCGATTGAACGAATCAAGAGTCAACTGAGCTCGGCCCCCGTGGTGCTGTACATGAAAGGCACGCCGGATTTCCCGCAATGCGGCTTTTCGGCCCAGACCGCCGGTGCGTTGCGCGCCTGCAAGGCGCAGTTCGCGCACGTGAACATATTCGAAGACCCGGAAGTGCGCGAGGCCCTCAAGACCTATTCCAACTGGCCCACCTTCCCCCAGCTGTACGTCAACGGCGAGCTCGTCGGCGGCTGCGACATCGTCCTGGAAATGTACAAGAGCGGCGAGTTGAAGCAGCTCCTGGCTGAGGCCGGCGCGGTGGCGACCGCTTAGATGGTATCCGGGCCGGGCTCCGCGGCGACCGCGGGGTCCGGATCGACCTCCAGAGGGCCCATGGCGGCCAGGCGCCGGCGGCTCGAGTCGAATACTCCCTGAAACTGATTGCACACGGCGCAAAATAGGTCTGCGGTGCGTTCCGCGTCGTAGGCTGCGGAGTGCGCGGAACCCGTGTCCCACTCCAATCCCGCGGCGAGCGTCGCGCGCATCAGCACCGTCTGGCCGAACGCGACGCCCCCCAAGGTCGCCGTGTCGAAGCTCGAGAACGGATGAAAGGGGTTGCGCTTGATCTGCACCCGGGCGACGGCGGCATTCAGGAAATTCAAATCGAAAGAGGCATTGTGGCCGACCAGCACGGCGCGCGTGCAATCGGCGGCGCGCACCGCGGTGCGCACTTCGCGGAAAATCCTCTGCAGCGCGTCCTCCTCGGAGATGGCAGGGCGCAGCGGATGGAACGGATCGATCCCGGTGATCGCGAGCGAGGCAGGTTCGAGATTCGCGCCCGGGAACGGCTTGACGTGATAGCGGTGGGTCTCGCCCCGCGCGAGCGTCCCGTCGCTGCGCATCTCGATGAGCACGGCAGCGATCTCCAGGAGCGCATCGGTCTGCGAGTTGAAGCCGCCGGTCTCCACATCGATCACTACCGGCAGGAAGCCTCGAAAGCGCGTCGCAAACGTGATGGGCGGCAGCTGGATCACCGGCGCCTCCCCGGCGCCAGGCGCCAGGCGACGGACTCACCCGCCCGGTACGGCACCACGGAGCCGGCGCCGAACTCGTAGGTCCTCGCGGCGATCCAGGGCTCCCTGACCAGCGTGATGCGCTCTTCATGGCGGGGCAGGCCGTAGAAATCGGCACCGAAGTGGCTCGCGAACGCTTCCAGGCGATCCAGCCGTCCCGCCTCGTCGAACACTTCGGCATAGAGCTCGATCGCCGCGTGCGCCGTGAACATGCCGGCACATCCGCAGGCATTCTCCTTGGTCGACCGCTCGTGCGGAGCGCTGTCGGTGCCGAGAAAATATTTCGGACTGCCGCCCGTGGCCGCACGCACGAGCGCCTCGCGATCGCGCTCGCGTTTGAGCACGGGCAGGCAGTAGAAATGCGGCCTGATTCCGCCGGAGAAAATGGCGTTTCGATTGTGCAGCAGATGCTGCGGCGTGATGGTCGCGGCGACGCCCGCCCGCGCGCCGGCGACGAACTCGGCGGCACGCGCCGTGGTGATGTGCTCGAACACCACCTTGAGCCGCGGGAATCGTTCGACCAGCGGCGCCAGCAGCTCGTCGATGAACACCGTCTCGCGATCGAACACGTCGACCTCCGGGCGCGCCGTCTCGCCGTGCACCAGGAGGGGGAGTCCGACGCTCTGCATGCGCTCGAGCACGGCGTAGGTCTTTGCGATGTCGGTGACGCCGGCTTCCGAATGCGTGGTCGCTCCCGCCGGATAAAGCTTCACGCCGTGCACGATTGCGCTCTGCACCGCCCGGTCGATCTCCGCGGGCGCGGTTGCGTCCGTCAAGTAAAGCGTCATGAGCGGCTCGAATCGGCATCCCGCGGGGAGCGCCTGCACGATCCGGGCTTTATAGGCCGCGGCTTGATCGACGCTCACGATCGGCGGCTTGAGGTTCGGCATCACGATCGCGCGACCGAACCGCTCCGCCGTGAACTTCGCCACGGAGGCAAGCCCGGTCCCGTCGCGCAGGTGCACGTGCCAGTCATCCGGACGGCGAATCGATAATTCGTGCATCGGTCAGGAGCCGGTCCGAGACGCGCGCGTGCGGCGCTCGCCGGGCAGGGACGGCCATCCGGCGCGCAGCAGTTCCAGGGTGTAGCGCACGCCGAAGCCGGTGATCTCGGTGGCAATGTGCGCGAGGCCGCCGTGCCGGGTGCCCGCGGAGAGATCGAGGTGCAGCCAGGGAATGGTCTTCGGCACGAACCGGCTCAAGAAACGCGCCGCGATAATGTGATCGCCCTTGGAGTCGATGGAGCATTGCAGTACGTCCGCGACCGCGCTCTCCAGGTCCGAGTCGAAATCCTTGTCCATCGGGAAGCACCAGACGCGTTCGCCGCTCGCCGCACCGGCGGATTCGATGGCCTCGCGTCCTTCCGGCCGATTGGTGAAGGCACCGCTGTAGCGCTCGGTCAACGCATGGATGCAGGCGCCGGTGAGCGTGCCGTAGTCGATGATCGTGCCGGGCTTGGCCCTCGCGGCCAGACAGAGCGTATCCGCGAGCACCATGCGCCCTTCGGCATCGGTGTGGATCACCTGGATGGTCGTGCCGTTCTGGGCGCGGACCACGTCCTGAGGCTTGTACGCCAGCGGCCCGATCCGATTTTCGGTGATCGCCAGCCAGCAATCCACGGCTTGCGGCGAGCCCACCGCGTGCAGGGCGTACAGGCTTCCCACGGCCACCGCGCTTCCCTCCATGTCGATGTGCATGTCCAGCATGCCTTTGTGCGCCTTGAGGTTGGTGCCGCCGGTATCGAAGCAGATCCCTTTCCCCACGAGGCTCACCGCCGGGGAAGCCGCGCCGCGCGGCCGGTAGGCCAGCCGGACGATGCCCGCGTCGCGCGTTCCATTGCCCTGCGAGACCGCGAGGAATGCGCCGGCGCCGAGGCGCTTCAGTTCGGGCTCCCCGTAAAATCGGTACGACAGCTTCAGGCGGCGTGCGAGCTCTTGAAGCAGCCGGCGATACGCCGCCGCGTTCAAGGTATTGGGCGGGAGTGCCGTGAGCCAGCGTGCCAGGTTGTTGCCTCCCGACGTGGCCAACGTCGCATCGAGACCGCTCAATTTGCGTGCAAGAGCCAGATCGATCCGTGCGAGCCGGGTGCGCGGCTTCGGTTTGCTCTTGAACGTGGCAAAGCGGAACGATGCCGCTTGGAGGGCTGCGAGGGTCGCGTGCAACGCCGGCCCGACCGCCTCGAGGCCGCAGTTCCGCTCCCAGATCAGCAGCGTCTCGGGCTCCGAATCCAGGGCGCTGCGCGCGAGCTTCGCGGCCGATTGCAACCGTTCGAAGGTGCTCGCTTGCGCGGCGGGGCAGACCGCGATGAGGAGCGTTTCTGCGCCGGCACCGACGCGCAGCTGACAGCAATCGCCCTCCTTGCGGACCTTGCGGGCGTAGAGCGCGCGCAGCACCTCCCCGTGGGGCAGCGCCGCCCAATCCTCGGCCGAGGGTTTCAGGGGTAGAAAAACGATGGCCGCGGCATGGCGGGCGAGCGCCGATGGGGAAATCTGCGCGCGGACTTGCCGCACGGGGACGATCAAACTCTCAAAGGGCAAGCGAATCGGCATATCTCATGAACCGCCAGCGTAAGCCTAAGGTGCGCCGCACGCGTGGCCCCCGGAGCTCGCTAGCATTGCCGGCCGTTTCCCGTGCCTTGACCGTTAAAAGCCAAACCTCGAAGATAGTGCGCGCTAACCCGACTCGGACAGCCAACTCGGACAGCTATAGCGGCAGTTCGCGCAAGCGCGCTGTAACGTGCTTGCCATCTTAACAGGACACGTGGGTACGTGCATGGGCGCGTTCCTCCCAAGCCAAGGCTCCCTTATGACCCAACAGTCACCGTTCGAAGACATCGATCCCACCGAGACGCAGGACTGGCTCGATTCCATCGACTCGGTCATGCGGGCGCGCGGACCGCAGCGCGCGCATTTCCTGCTCGAGAAGCTGGTCGATTTCACTCGCCGCTCCGGCGCCTATCTGCCGTTCAAGCCCAACACCGCCTACCTCAATACCATCTCCAGGGCCCAGCAGCCCGACTACCCGGGCGATCGGTCGCTCGAACGGCGCAACGAGGCTTACATGCGCTGGAATGCGCTCGCCATGGTCGTCCAGGCGAATCGCAAGAGCTCCGAGTACGGTGGACATATTGCAAGCTACGCGTCGGCCGCAACGCTCTACGAAGTCGGATTCAATCATTTCTGGCGCGCCAAGAGTGCCGCGCATCCGGGCGACATGGTGTTCATGCAGGGGCATTCGAGCCCCGGAATCTATGCCCGCGCCTACCTCGAAGGGCGGCTGGACGAGGAGCAGCTCCTGCGCTTTCGTCAGGAGGTCCGCGGCGACGGCCTGTCCTCCTATCCGCACCCCTGGCTGATGCCGGAATTCTGGCAATTCCCGACGGTGTCCATGGGATTGGGTCCCATGATGGCGATTTTCCAGGCGCGCTTCGTCCGTTATCTCGAGCACCGCGGCATCGTGCCTGCCTCGGATCGCAGGGTCTGGGCGTTCCTGGGCGACGGCGAGATGGACGAGCCTGAATCGATGGGCGCGTTGACCATGCCGGTGCGGGAGAAGCTCGACAATCTCATCTTCGTCATCAACTGCAACTTGCAGCGCCTCGACGGGCCGGTGCGCGGCAACGGCAAGATCATCCAGGAGCTCGAGGCTGCATTCCTAGGCGCCGGATGGAACGTCATCAAGGTGCTGTGGGGCTCGCGCTGGGATCCCCTGCTCGAGCGCGATCATGAGGGCCTGCTCAAGCGCCTGATGGAAGAATGCGTGGACGGCGAATACCAGAACTTCAAATCCAAGGGCGGCGCGTATACGCGCGAGCATTTCTTCGGCAAGTATCCCGAGCTCAAGGATATGGTCGCCAACATGTCCGACGAGGAAATCTGGCGCCTGAATCGCGGCGGACACGATCCGGTGAAAGTGTATGCCGCTTACGCGGCCGCGGTGGCGAACAAGGGCGCACCGACCGTGATTCTCGCCAAGACCGTGAAGGGATTCGGACTCGGCAAGTCCGCCGAAGGACTGAATGTCGCGCACCAGCAGAAGAAGCTCGGCGAGGAAGATCTCCGGGTGATGCGCGACCGGTTCAACATTCCGATCTCGGACGAGGAGATCGCGGGGCTCACGTTCAGGAAACCCGGGCCGGACAGCGAGGAGATGAAGTACCTCCTGGAACGCCGTGCGGAGCTCGGCGGATATTTGCCGGCCCGTCATTCGGCGTCGCCGCAACTGCAGGTGCCGCCCCTGGAGACCTTCAGCGCACTGCTCGAGGGCACGCAGGACCGCGAGATTTCCACGACCATGGCGCTGGTGCGCATCCTCACCACCCTGGTGCGCGACAAGAACATCGGCAAGCACGTGGTTCCCATCATCCCGGACGAGGCGCGCACCTTCGGCATGGAGGGGATGTTCCGGCAAATCGGCATCTATTCATCGGTCGGCCAGCTGTACACGCCGCAGGACGCCGATCAATTGATGTTCTATCGGGAGGACAAGCAGGGTCAGATTCTGGAGGAAGGCATCAACGAGGCGGGAAGCCTGTGTTCGTGGATCGCGGCGGCGACCGCCTACTCGAATCACGGCGTGAGCATGGTGCCGTTCTACATCTACTACTCGATGTTCGGCTTCCAGCGGGTCGGCGACTTCATGTGGGCCGCGGGCGACAGCCGCGCGCGCGGGTTCCTGATCGGAGGCACTGCCGGGCGCACCACCCTGGCGGGCGAGGGTTTGCAGCATCAGGACGGCCACTCGCAGCTGGTGATGACTGCCATACCGAATTGCGTGGCCTACGATCCCGCCTACGCCTACGAGCTCGCCGTGATCGTCCACGACGGATTGCGGCGCATGTACAAGGAGCAGGAGAGCGTTTTCTACTACATCACCTGCATGAACGAGAACTACGTTCATCCGGCCATGCCCGCCGGCGCGGAGCTCGGCATCCTAAGAGGAATGTATCTCATCAAGAGCGGCGGCAAAGGCAAGGTCCGGGTGACGCTGTTCGGCTCCGGCACCATTCTGCGCGAGGTGCTGGCCGCGGCCGAGCTCCTGGAAACGGATTACGGCGTGCCGGCGGATGTGTACTCGGTGACGAGTTTCAGCGAGCTGCGCAAGAATGCACTCGAGGTGAGCCGTTGGAACCTTCTGCACCCGACCGAGCCCGCGAAGCAAAACTACATACGGGAAGCCCTCGGTGACCGGCAAGGACCGTTCATCGCGGCCACCGATTACATAAAGACGGTCCCCGATCAGATCCGCCAATGGATACCGGGCAGATTTGCCGTTCTCGGCACCGACGGATTCGGCCGCAGCGACAGCCGCGCGGAGCTGCGCCGCTTCTTCGAGGTGGACCGTCACTATGTCGTCGTGGCCGCGCTCAAGGCGCTCGCGGACGACGACAAGATCGACGTGCGCACCGTCACGAAGGCGATGCAGGCCTTCGGCATCGATCCCGAAAAACCCAACCCGCTGTCGGTCTAGGCGATCATCGTGGCAAATCCCCTCCAGGTCTTGGTTCCGGATATCGGCGGCTTCAAGGACGTGAGCGTCATCGACGTGTTGGTGAAGGACGGCCAACAGATCGACAAGGAAACGCCGATGATTACGCTCGAGACGGAAAAAGCGGCGATGGACGTGCCCTCTCCCGCCGCCGGGCGGGTGGCCCAGGTCAAACTCAAGAAGGGCGACAAGGTCTCCGAAGGCAGCCTGATACTGCTCCTCGAGAGCGGCGGCGAGGCCCAAGGGGCCGGCGCGGCGGCAGAGCCGTCCGAAGGCGCCAAGCCTGCGGGCGGAGCCAAGCCGGCCGGTGATGGGAAACCCGCCGGTGAGGCGAAACCTGCCGGTGAGGCGAAGGCTCCTGGTGTTGCGAAGGCTTCCAGTGATGGGAAAGCTGCGGGTGCTGCCAAAGCCACCGCCGCGAAGTCCGCCGCCGACCCGAAGCAGGGCGATGCCGCGAAGGGCACCGGGGGCGCGCCGCCCACCGGTAAGGGCGGATCGGCAGTCTCCCCCGCCGGTGATGCAACTTCCGGGGATGCGGCGACGGCGGCCCGCTCGAGTCCGGCGCCGGCCGTGGACGAGGCGGCCTTCTCCAAGGCCTACGCGAGTCCCTCGGTGCGCAAGTTCGCGCGCGAGCTCGGCGCCGATCTCGGCAAGATCTCGGGGAGCGGACCGAAGTCTCGCATCACGCAGGAGGATGTGAAGGCGTACGTCAAGAATCTCCTCAGCGCGGGCGCGGTCACCGGTGCCGGCACGGGCGCGGCGGGCGCGTCGCTCCCGAAGGTGCCGGAGGTAGACTTCGCGAAATTCGGCGCGGTCGAAGTCCAGCCCTTGTCGCGTATTCAGCGGATCTCCGGTGCGCGGCTCCAGGCGAGCTGGATCAATCTACCTCACGTCACGCAGCACGATGACGCGGACATCACGGATATGGAGATTGCGCGTGTAGCCCTGAAGGGCAAGGCGGAACAGGAAGGCGTTCGGTTGACGCCGCTGGCCTTCATCGTCAAGGCATGCGTCGCGGCTCTGAAGGAGTTTCCGCGATTCAATGCCTCCCTCGACGCCTCCGGCCAGAATATCGTCTTCAAGAAATATTTTCACATCGGCTTCGCCGCCGATACGCCCAACGGTCTCGTGGTGCCGGTGATTCGCGACGCCGATCGCGGCAATTTGTTCGACATCGCACGGGCGCTCGCGGCGATGTCCGAGAAGGCGCGGGCCGGCAAGCTCACGGCCGCGGAAATGCAGGGCGGTTCATTCACGATCTCGAGTCTGGGAGGCATCGGAGGCACCGCCTTCACGCCGATCATCAACGCGCCGGAGGTCGCCATTCTCGGCGTGTCCAAATCGGCCCAGAAACCGGTGTTCGACAAGGGTACGTTCATTCCGCGGCTGATGTTGCCGCTGTCGCTGTCCTACGATCATCGAGTCATCGATGGAGCCCAGGCTGCGCGCTTCGTCGTTTTCCTGAGCAAGACTCTGGGCGATGTGAAGGCGCTGCTGTGAGCACCGTCGAAGTCCGGGTTCCCGACATCGGCGACTCCAAGGATGTCGCCGTGGTCGATGTGCTGGTGGCGCCGGGCGCCGAGATCCGCGTGGACGATCCGCTGATCACGCTCGAGAGCGAAAAGGCCTCCATGGACGTGCCCTCGACCGTGGCGGGCAAAGTGATCTCGATCGGCGTCAAGAAGGGACAGCAGGTGTCGGTGGGCATGGTGATCGCGACCGTCGAGGTGGCGGATCAAGCGGCGCCGAAAGCAGCGGACAAGAAGCCCGATGAGGCTCCGCGGGCGGCGAAGGAACCCCCGGCCCAACAGGCGAAGGGTGAGAAGCCCACGGGCACCGAGAGGTCGTCCGCACCGGCGGCCGCGGCCGGCCGCGGCGCCGAATCGCCTCCGGCCGCGAAGGGGCAGATCTCGGGGGGCGCAGCAACCGCCGCACCCTCCGGCGCGCTCGATCTCGTCGTTCTCGGCGCGGGACCGGGGGGTTACACGGCGGCCTTTCGCGCGGCCGATCTGGGACTCAAGGTGACGCTCATCGAGCGCTGGCCGATGCTCGGCGGCGTGTGTTTGAACGTCGGCTGCATTCCCTCCAAGGCGCTCCTGCACGCTGCCAAGGTCATCGAGGACGCGGCGGACATGGCCGACTGCGGTATCGTCTTTCCGCCGCCACAGATCGATCGCGCACGCCTTCGCGGCTGGAAGAACAAAGTCGTGACCAGGCTGACCAACGGTCTCAGCGTGCTAGCCAAGCAGCGCAAGGTCGAGGTGCTGCGCGGCGAAGCGAAGTTCGTCGGGTCCGTATTCGCTGGAGCTGCGCTCGGGCGATGGCGTCCGGCGTGTGGATTTCAAGCAATGCATCATCGCCGCTGGGTCCGAGTCGGTGCGCCTGCCCGGATTCCCGGACGATCCGCGCGTCATCGATTCCACCGGCGCGCTGGAGTTGCCCGAGGAGGGCAAACGGATGCTGGTGGTGGGCGGCGGCATCATCGGTCTCGAAATGGCCTGCGTGTACGATGCGCTCGGCTCGACGGTCACGGTGGTCGAATTGAGCGACGGTCTCATGCCGGGCACGGATCGCGACCTGGTGCGCCCGCTGCAGAAGCGCATCGAGAAGCGCTACGGGCGCATCATGCTCGGTACGCGCGTCGCGAAGCTCGAACCGCATGCGGGAGGATTGCGGGCGACCTTCGAGGGAGCCGATGTTCCCGCTCCGCAGGACTTCGATCGCGTTCTCGTCGCCGTCGGCCGCAGCGCCAACGGGAATGCCATCGACGCCGCGGCGGCGGGCGTCAAGGTCGACCAGCGCGGCATCATCAGCGTCGACCGGCAGATGCGGACCAACGTGGCGCATATCTTTGCCGTCGGCGATATCGCCGGGGCGCCCATGCTGGCGCACAAGGCGATGCATGAAGCCAAGGTCGCCGCGGAGGTGGCCGCGGGGCACAAGTCCTCCTTCGACGCGCGCTGCATTCCGTCGGTCGCGTATACCGATCCGGAAATCGCCTGGACCGGAATCACCGAAACCGAGGCCAAGGCGCGCGGCATCGACTACGGGAAAGGAATGTTCCCTTGGGCGGCGAGCGGCCGCTCGCTCTCCATCAATCGCGACGAAGGGTTCACCAAGCTGTTATTCGACAAGGAGACCCGCAGGGTGATCGGCGGCGGTATCGTCGGCACGAATGCGGGCGACTTGATCGCCGAGGTATGCCTCGCGATCGAGCTGGGCGCGGACGCCGCGGATATCGGACTGACCATCCATGCGCATCCCACGCTGTCGGAGACGGTGGCGTTCTCGGCGGAAGCGTTCGAGGGGACTCTGACGGATCTGTACATTCCGAAACGCTGAGCGGCGGGGGTCAGCGAGCGCCCACGCAATCCTTGACGTAGGCATTGCGCTGCGCACCGACCAGCTTCTTGCTTTTTGCGGTCTTGAGACAAGCGGTTCGCCGGGCGTGTCTCGCCGGCGCGTCGTTGTCGATCGATGAAGCCGGCGCGGGGGCGGGCCGCGAAGCCGGAGTCGACGGCGAAGATGCCGGTGCAGGCGTTGTGGCCGGATTGCCGCCGGCCGTCGCTGCGATCAGCCAGCCGCCCATCACGGAAGCCAGCGCAAGGCAGGCGAGAGCCGCCGGTAGAAACGTGCGCATGATGTACCCTCGAGCGTGCTCGCCCTGCCGGCCCTATGGGCCGATGCCGGGCGTACTATGGTGCGAGAATAGCGTCGGGGGTTCTGTGCACCGATGAAGCGCGCATGAAACTTCCTTAACCTTGGAGGAGTCAGCGTGCGGCTGAACTCAACCGGGCTCTGGCAAGTTCCAGGTAGCGACCCTCGTCGGGCGCGCGGCCGCTGCGCTGCGCCTCCCAGAGCGTCTCGGCGAGCGATTCCATCAGCGCATGCTCGGCGTCGTGAACATCGCCCAGGCGCGCCGTCAGCGACTCGAACAGCGCGCGGATGCCGGGCGGCCGGTCGATCGAGAGCTGTTCCCGGACGGCGAGATGCAGCCCCATATGTAAAAAAGGATTCTCTTGGGTCCCGCTGGCCGGCGGGTCGAAGGCGAGGGCGGCGGGGGCATCCTGAACGAGCGCATGGTATTCGGGGTGCAGCACCAGCACATCCGCGATGAGTGCCTCGAGAGGCGTCAATGGGGATCGCGCAAGGTGCTTTCGCCAGGCATCCGCGTAGCTCTGCCGCAGTTGATCCCGGGTGTAGGCACCGATGGGCGGAGCTTTATCGCCGCTGCTCATGGCGCGGGAGTCCTCATGGCGCGGGAGCTTTCGTCTTGTGCCGGTATTCGCAGAGATCCTCGATGATGCATCGTGGGCAGGCGGGATTACGCGCCGTGCACACATAGCGTCCGTGCAGGATCAGCCAATGATGAGCATCCTTCAAGAATTCCGCCGGCACGAATTTCATCAGCTTGTCCTCCACCGCGCGCACGTTCTTGCCCGGCGCGAGGCCGGTTCTATTGGCGACGCGGAAGATGTGCGTGTCGACGGCCATGGTCGATTCGCCGAAAGCGGTATTCATCACGACGTTGGCGGTCTTGCGGCCGACCCCCGGCAGTTCCTCGAGTGCCTCCCGGGTGCGCGGTACCTCGCCGCCATGCCGGGCGATGAGCGCCTCGCAGGTCGCCATGATGTTCTTCGCCTTGCTGTTGTAGAGTCCGATCGATTTGATGTGCTGAGTAATCCCGGCAATACCCAATGCGAGCAGGGACGCCGGTGTGTTGGCGGCCCTGTACAGTTCCGCCGTCGCCTTGTTCACGCTTTTGTCCGTGGCCTGGGCCGAGAGGATCACTGCGATCAGCAGCTCGAACGGCGTGCGATAGTTCAGCTCGGTGCGCGGGGCCGGATTGTGCTCGCGGAGCCGCTCGAAAATCGCCCGCCGCTTTTGAGGATTCACGATCGGCGCATCACGGCCGAGCAGGGGCGGCTCGATGTCCCGCGGAGGCCTTGAGCGCCGCGAGTTCCCGCTGCCGCTCCTGCGCGCGTCTCTGCAAGCGTTCGTTGTGAGCTTCGTAGCGCTCCCGGTTGCGGGCAGGCTGATCGGCGGCGCTCGGAGGCCCCGGCCGCATCTCGATACAATCGACCGGGCACGGCGGCAGGCACAGCTCGCAGCCCGTGCACCGGTCCGTGACCACCGTGTGCAGGAACTTGCGGGCCCCCACGATGGCATCGACCGGGCAGGGGGCGAGACAGCGGGCACAGCCGATGCAGCGCTCCTCATCGATCCAGGCGACACTCGGCGGGGACTCGACGCCGTTCGCGGGATTCAGGGGTTTGAACTCCCGCCCGAGCAAGGCGGCGAGCGCCCGAATCGTATCGGCGCCGCCCGGAGGACATTGATTGATGTCAGCCTCGCCGCGGTCGATGGCGGCCGCGTAGGGGCGGCAGGCCGGATATCCGCAGCGGGTGCATTGAGTCTGAGGCAAGAGCGCGTCGATGCGTGCGGCGCCGGGCGTATCGACGGTTCCCTCATCCGGGCGCATGAGTCACTTGACGCGCATGCCGGGCTGCGCGCCCGAATCGGGAGACAGCACGAAAATGTCCGTCCCTCCCGGACCGGCGGCGAGCATCATGCCTTCGGAGGTACCGAAGCGCATCTTGCGGGGCTGCAGATTCGCGACCACGACGATGAGCCTGCCGACCAGCGCCTTGGGGTCGTAGGCCGCACGGATTCCCGCGAAGATCTGCCGCTCGCCGAGCTCACCCACATCCAGGCGCAGTTTCAGCAGCTTGTCGGCGCCCGTGATGAGGTCAGCTTCCAGAATCTTGGCCACGCGCAGATCGACGCGCATGAAATCGTCGATGGAGATCGGTGCTGGAGGGGTAGCCGGCGCCGCGGCAGCGCTCGCGGTAGCAGGCTTGGCCGCCGGTGCGGACGCGGCGGCCGCCGGGGCAGATGCACCCGCCGCCGAGGCAGACGCGCTTGCCGCCGAGGCCGCGGCCTTCGGCTCGGCCGCTCCGGCATCCACCTCGGGCGCGATCAACGCCGACACGGCTTTGGAATCCAGCCGGGTGGCGAGCGGCTCGTACGGCAGAATGGACGTGCCGAGCAAAGGCTTCGAGGCGCTTTCCCAGCTCCACTCGGGCTCCCGCAAGAACCGCTGTGCCCGGCCCGCCATGCGCGGAAGCACCGGCTGCAGGTAAATCATCAGGACGCGAAACAGATTCAGGCCCTGAGTGCACACTGCCTGGACTTCGGCGCCCTTGTCGGGCTGCTTGGCCAGGGTCCACGGCTTGTGGGAATCGATGTACTGATTGGCGCGATCCGCCAGGGCCATGATCTCGCGCATTGCGCCGGCCGTGTCGCGCTTTTCGTAGGAGGCCGCGATCGCCTCCCCGGCAGCCGTGAACGCCGCGTACAGGGCAGGGTCGGGCAGCGCCGCCGAGAGCGCGCCGCCCGAGCTCTTGGTAATGAAGCCCGCGCAGCGGCTCGCGATGTTGACGAGCTTCCCGACGATGTCCGAGTTCAATCGCGTCACGAATTCGTGCAGGTTGAGATCGAGATCATCGATGCCGGGGCCGAGCTTCGCGGCAAAGTAATAGCGCAGATACTCCGGTTCGAGGATGTCGAGGTAGTGGCGCGCCGTGATGAAAGTGCCCCGGGATTTGGACATCTTCTGGCCGTTGATGGTCAGAAAGCCGTGCGCATGGACGCTGGTCGGTCTTCGCATGCCGGCGGCCTCGAGCACGGCGGGCCAGAACAGCGAGTGAAAGTACAGGATGTCCTTGCCGATGAAGTGGTGCAGCTCCGCCGTCGAATTCGCGGCCAGGAAGTCGTCGAACTCGAGTCCGGTGCGCTCGCAGAGCTGGGTGAAGCTGCCGAGGTATCCGATCGGCGCGTCGAACCAGACGTAGAAGTACTTTCCGGGCGCATCGGGGATCTCGAAGCCGAAATACGGCGCGTCGCGCGATATGTCCCAGTCCTTGAGTCCCTGCGAGAACCACTCCTCGAGCTTGCGCGCGACGCTGTCCTGGACCGCCCCGCTCTTCACGAACCCGGCCAACCGCTCCTCGAACGCGCTCAGCTTGAAGAAATAATGCTCCGATTCGCGCCAGACCGGCGGCGTTCCGCTGACCACCGAGACCGGATTTTTCAGATCGGCCGGCGTGTAGGTCGAGCCGCAGTTCTCGCAGGAGTCTCCGTATTGATCCGCCGTGCCGCACACCGGGCAAACGCCCCTGACGTAGCGATCGGGGAGAAACATTTTCGCGCTCTCGTCGTATGCCTGCCGGACGCTCTTTTTATCGATACAGCCGCCCTCGCGAAGGCGCAAATACATCCTGTCGCAGATCGCCCGGGTTTCGGGCGAATGCGTCGAGCCGTAGTTGTCGAAGCCGATCAACAGGTCGGCCAGGTCGCGCCGATGTTCGCCGTTCACCCTGTCGATCAGCGCCTCCGGCGCGATACCCTCGGCCTGCGCCTTGAGCATGATGGGCGTCCCATGGGTGTCGTCGGCGCCGACGTAATAACACTCGTGGCCCCGCAATTTCTGGAATCTGACCCATACATCGGTCTGTACGACCTCGAGGACGTAGCCCAGGTGAATGGGGCCGTTTGCGTACGGCAGGGCGCTGGTAACCAGGATTCGGCGTCGATTGGACATCCGAAAATTATGCCACGGCGGCGCACCGGCGGGCGCCGCAAATGCGGCCGCGGGGCCGCGTTCGCTTAGCCGGCCTCGCGCAGCGGCTCGAATCGACTCTTGTTGATGGCCTTCTTGTACGCTTCCTTGCCGGTGATGATGCGCTGATCGAGCAGCGACTGGATCGCCGCATCCATCAGACGCATACCCGAGCCGGCCCCCGTCTGCATGCCGTTCTCCAGCTGGTCCATCTTGCCCTGCCGGATCAGATTGGCTATCGCGGGGGTATTGATCAGAATTTCGAGGGCCGCGACCCGGCCCTTCTTGTCGGCTTTCGGGATGAGCTGCTGTGAGACCACCCCGCGCAGACTCGTGGACAGCATGGTGCGCACATGCGGCTGCTTGTCCGCCGGAAATGCGTTGATCAGCCGGTCCACGGTGGCCGCGGCGCCGTTCGTGTGGAGAGTCCCCATCACGAGAATGCCCATTTCCGCGGCGGTGACGGCGATGCTCATGGTCTCGAGGTCGCGGAGCTCGCCGACCAGGATCACGTCGGGATCTTCGCGCAGGGCGGACAGCAGCGCGCTCGAGAAGCTCGAGGCGTGCACGCCGATCTCGCGCTGACTGATGAGGCAGTTCTTCCTCTTGTGCACGAATTCGATCGGATCCTCGATGGTGAGGATATGGCCCTTCTCGCGCGTGTTGATGTCGTCGATCAGCGCGGCAAGCGTCGTGGATTTGCCCGAGCCGGTCTTGCCCGTGACGAGGATCAGCCCATTGTTCATCTTGGACAGATCGCGCACCGCCGGCGGGAGCTTCAGATCGTCGGCGGTCTTCGCGTTCGAGGGGATCGCCCGGAATACCGCGCCCATGCCGTTCAATTGCCGCATGACGTTGACCCGGAAGCGCGCCACCCCCGGAATGCTGTGGGCGAAGTCGGTGCCATCCTTGGACTCGAAGCGTTCCACCGCGAGCTTCGGCATGATCTCGTACAGCGTGGTTTTGACCGTCTCGGCTTCGAGAGGCTCGGGACGCAGCGGTTTCAATTCTCCGTACTGGCGCACGCGGGGTACATCCCCCGCCAGGAAATGCAGATCCGAGCCGTCGCGCTCCAGAACCTGCGTCAAGAATGCGTCGATGGCGGCCATGGCGTTTAGGAAGCGACGCTCTCGACCGGAGGGGCGCCGGAGAGATCGGTGACGAATCGTTGGAACTGGCGCTTGTCGCTGGCGTGCAGGTAGGCCTGGTCCGGGTCGATTTCCTTCGCGTTGATGGCTTGCAGAAGCGCCTGATCCATGAGCTGCATGCCGTACTCCTTGCCCATCTGAAGCTGACTCGGGATCTGGTGGGATTGATCGGTCATGATGAGCTTTCCGATCGCCTTGGTGAGCACCATGACCTCGCAGACCGCCCGCCGCGCGCGCTGGTCGGGGGTCTTGAGCAGCACCTGGGTAATGACCGCGATGAGGCTCGAGGCCAGGAAGCTCTTGGTTTGTTCGCGCTCCTCGACCGGCAGCGCATCGATGATGCGATCGATGGTCTTGGTCGCGCTGGTGGTGTGCAGGGTGCCGAGCACCAGGTGCCCGGTTTCGGCAGCCGTCATGGCCATGGAGATCGTCTCGGCGTCGCGCATTTCACCGACCAGAATCACATCGGGGTCCTCGCGCATCGCCGCGCGCACCCCTTCGGCGAACGAGGGCAAGTGCGTGCCCAATTCGCGCTGAATGACCTGGCTCGATTTGCTGCGATGAACGAACTCGATCGGATCCTCCAGGCTGATGATGTTGAGATTCCGGGTCGTATTGAGGTAATCGATCATGGAGGCGAGCGTCGTGGTCTTGCCCGTGCCGGTGGAGCCCGTGACCAGGATCATGCCCTGATGCTGATCGCAGAGCTTCTTCACGATGGGCGGCAGCGCCAGCTGGTCGATGCTCGGCATCAGCGTCGGAATCGACCGGAAGGCGGCGCCGATGCCGGTCTCCTTGCGGAAGACGTTGACGCGAAACCGTCCGCCCTCGGCGGATACGTAGGAGAAGTCCAGGTCGTGCCCCTCGCGCAGCGTCTTCATCTGCGATTGGGTGAGCACCTCGGTGATGTAGGTCTCGAGCTCGGCTTCGGCCAGGTCCCGGAATTTGATCGGCAACAGATCGCCATGCATCCTGAGCATCGGCGGCACGCCGACCGCCAGGTGCAAATCGGAGCAGCCCTGGGCGACACCCAGCTTTAGAAAGGCATCGATTCTTGCCATAACGTAAAAGGCTACCCGTAAGCGCTTGGATTTACGAGTGTTTAGCCCGCCGATGCGCGATAAACGTGAGGTGCGTCTAAGCCCGGGCGTCCATCTGTCGGTCAGAAGGGGGGTCCGAGTAGGCCCCAGGCCCGACCCGGCCTAGAGGAACTTCTCCAGCGAAAGGCGCAGCTCGTCCATCGACTGAGCGCGCTTCGCCTTGTCCAGTGACATGCATTTCACGATCAGGCCGTTGAGATCGACCGGCAGCGCCTTGTTGACCTCGATGGGCGGGCGGGCCTTGCCCTGGACGTGCTGGTACATGACGGACATATGGTCGCCGCGGGAGTAGGGCGGGATCCCGGTGAACAGCTCGTACATGATGACGCCGAGACTGTAGATGTCGGCGCGCTCGTCCACTTTCTTGCCGAGGATCTGTTCGGGCGCCATGTACTTGGGAGAGCCGATGACGTAGCCGGTCTTCGTGAGCTGCGTGTCGCCCTGGGTCTGTGCCGCGGCGACGCCGAAGTCCACGATCTTCAGGAGTCCGGAGTTATCGATCAGCACATTGGCCGGCTTCAGGTCGCGATGAACGATTCCCGCCTGATGCGCCACCGCCATGCCGGTGGCGATATCGATGCCGAATTTGACCGCGCGCTTGAGTTCGACCGGCTTCTCGTTGACGATCTCCCCGCCGAGGGTATGAGAGGGGAAATATTCCATCGAAATGGCGTAATTGCCGCGGATGTACAGGAAATCGTAGATGCGGATGACATTCTTGTGCGTGATCTTGCGGCTGTAGCGCAACTCGTGCACGAACCGCTTCATCATCTCCTCGTCGGAGGACACGTTGGCGTTCAGGAACTTCAGAATCAGGCGCTCTTCCACCACGGTGTCCTCCATCAGGAGAACCGTGCCGAACGCGCCTTTGCCGATCTTCTCGATGAACTTGTAGCGTCCCTCGATCACGTCGCCCGGCTTCAATGTCGTGATGTCGAGTTTGGCGGATTGCGCCTGGGTCTCGGTTTCCTTGATGACCGCCGCCAGGTCCTGATTGTCGATAAGCAGCGTCTTCGATGGCTCCTGCATCTGGACCGCACGCTGGTTGGCGGCCACTTGGGTGCTCGAGAAACGATTGTCGAGCTCCGTCATGGCGCGCGCCACGGCCTGGCTGATCGTTCCGTCGCCGCTCGAGATCGCCTGGAGCCTGACGCGGATCGTCTCGGCGCGGCGCTCGTCGGCGAGCTTGGTGAGCGCGGCGATGGCCTCGACTTTGATCTCGTTTTCCGACCGTTGCAGCATCGGCAGCAGATGCTCGATGCTCTTTTGATCGCCTACCTTGCCGATCGCTCGAACCACTGTCGGCAGCGATTTGGCCTCTCCCGCCTGGAGCATTTCGATGAACCGGGGCAGCGCTTTCGTGGTGCCGATCTCGGCCAGCGCATCCACGGCCCGTTCGCTCACCCACCAATCACGGTCGCGAGTCGCCTCGATCAGCTGAGACACGGCGCGCTCGTCCTTGGTTTGATTGAGAATCTCGATGGCAGCCCGGCGGATGTCCTGGTTCTCATCCTTGATCAAGGTCATCACCGCGTCGACCACGCGCGGACCGCCGATCTTGCCGAGCGCGTCCGCCGCCCGGGTGCGTACCCACCAATCGCTGTCGGCAATCACCTCCAGCAGGTACTTCACCGATTTGGAGTTGCCGACGGCATTCAGCACTTCCACCGCCGCGCGCCGCGCGTATTCGTTCTCGTCCTTCAGAACCTCGACCAGATGCTTGACCGTGTCCGGATGGTTCGCTTTCACGACCACATCGACGGCCTTGTTCTGCACCTCGATCTCGGGGTCGCGGAGCATGCTGGTGATGAGCGCCACGTCGATGGGCCCGTCCATGCGCGCGAGCGCGGACAGGGCGGCCGAGCGGATCAGCTTGCTGTTGTCCTTGAGTTGCCGCTGTACGGCCTGCTGCACGTCCGGGCGATTGAAGCGGGACAGCACCTGGATGATGTGGAGCCGCGCCAAGGGGTCCTTTCCCTCGATGCGGGAGACCAAGTCGTCGATCGATGATTCGTCGGCGATCTCGGCGATGATCTTGAACAGGCCCGATCGCTCGGTGGAGTCTTGCTGGTAGGCGGCGTTCAACAGGTCCCGCACGGTGAACCGGGCTTTCTGCGCCGCGATCACATCGAGGATCGCAGGCTTCGGCATGTCCTCCTTGGTGAGGGCGTCCAGCAAGGCGCTCGGCGGGTAGCTGCGGCTCGAGGACAGCGCCCAGGCGATACCGGAGACCGCCCGGCCGTTCGCTTCGGACATGGCTTTGAGCACGTGCGGCAAAGTTTTTGAGTCGATCAGCTTCGACAGAGCCTCGACGTAGACCAGGGTCTCCTTCTTTTCCGCGGTGGTGAGGGCCACGATGATGGGGTCGATCGCGTTCGGGCCGAGCGCGATCAATTTCTCCAGGGCCTTTTGGGCCTCGGGACCGCTTGGATTGCCGCTGGACTTGATATCGGCAATGAGCCGATCAGCACGGTAGTTGGCGAATAAGCTCATTCGCTGCCTTGAATCCTGCTCCCTGCAATAACGCCTATTTTCACTGTATCCGGGACGTTGATGGGGGCTTTTCTCTCACTTTCACGAATTATGCCATACCGCACGCTCGAGGCCGCCTGCGCTAGAATAAAGCCCATGACTGCACCTCAAGACGCCGCGGCGCCGATCCGCGACAAACTGGCCTCCTATATCGATCCCTATCTGGGGCAGACCCTGGCCCAGGCCAACGCGGTCGAGTCCGTCTCGGTGCATCGCAATGGAGCACGGGTCGAATTGAAATTCGGATTCCCTTGCGCCGACTACGGGGCGGAACTCCTGCCGGTGCTGCGGACCTTCCTGGAGCCGGAGCTGGGCGGGGTCCCTCTCGACCTCACATTGAGATCGGACATCACCTCGCACGCCGTTCAGCGTACCTTGAAGCCGCTCGCGCACGTCAAGAATATCGTGGCCGTGGCCTCTGGCAAGGGCGGCGTGGGCAAATCGACCACGGCGGCCAATCTGGCACTTGCCTGGGCGGCGCAGGGCGCGCGGGTGGGGCTCCTGGATGCCGACATTTATGGGCCGAGCCAGCCGCAGATGATGGGGTTGGCGGGCATCAAGCCGCAGACGACCGACGGCAAGCACATCACGCCGCTTCGGGCCCACGGCGTGGAGGTGATGTCGATCGGGTTCCTGATCGATGCCGAGCAGCCCATGGTCTGGCGGGGACCGATGGTTACCCAGGCGCTTACCCAGCTCCTGGGCGACACCAGCTGGGGACAGCTTGACTATCTGGTCGTCGACATGCCGCCGGGTACCGGCGATATCCAATTGACGCTGGCGCAACGCGTTCCCGTGAGCGGCGCCATCATCGTCACGACTCCCCAGGACATCGCGCTTCTGGACGCCCGCAAAGGGCTCAAGATGTTCGAGAAGGTGGAGGTCCGGGTGCTCGGCGTGGTGGAGAACATGAGCATCCATATTTGCAGCGAGTGCGGGCACGCCGAGCACATCTTCGGCAGCGGCGGGGGCGCCCGCATGGCCGAGCAGTACGGGGTGAAGTTGCTGGGCGAGCTGCCGCTCGACATCCGGATTCGCGAGGAGGCCGACGGCGGATCGCCGACGGTCGCCGCGGACCCCGGGAGCGCCCGGGCGCTCGCCTATCGGCAGATGGCGAGGCGCGCGGCGGCGCGTCTGGCGACCCTCAACAAGGACTACAGCTCGGTGTTCCCCAAGATCACGGTCGAGGCGACATGAGCATCAAGAGCGATCGGTGGATCCGGCGCATGGCCGCCGAGCATGGAATGATCGAGCCCTTCTCTCCGGAGCAGGTGCGCGTCGCCAACGGCGGAAAAATCGTCTCCTACGGTACCTCGAGCTACGGCTACGACGTGCGCTGCGCGGACGAATTCAAGATATTCACCAACATCAATTCCACCATCGTCGACCCGAAGAACTTCGATGAGAAATCGTTCGTCGATTTCAAGGGGCCGGTGTGCATCATTCCGCCGAACTCGTTCGCGCTGGCGAGGACGGTGGAGTATTTTCGGATCCCGCGCACGGTGTTGACCGTGTGTCTCGGGAAATGTGTCACGGGCGATACTCGCCTGGTCGACGCTGACACCGGGGCCTACGTGCCGATCACGGAGATGCACTGGGGCAAGCGCACCTTGGCCTGGGACGGCTGGCGTTTGAAGCCGGCGAAAGTATCGGCCTTCATCCCGCAGGGCAAGCGGGAGATCTTTGAGTTGCGCACTCGGACGGGGCTGAGCATCCGGGCGACGGCCAATCACCCGTTTCGAATGCTCGATCGGTGGGTGCCCCTGAGCAATTTGCGGGCCGGAGATCGTATCGCGGTTGCCCGGGAGATTCCTGTGTTCGGCAAGACGCCCATCCCTGATTGGGAAGCGTCTCTCCTCGGCTTGATGATCTCGGAAGGCCAGTGCAATACGCCCGGTCACAGCCCGACCTACACGACGGCAGATCCGGCCATGGTCGCTCTGCTCGAATCCGCCATGGCGGCCTCCGGCTTGGGAGAGATCACGTACAAAGGACGCTACGGTTATCGACTGGTGAATCGCAAGGGAAGGGGGGGTATCGCGGAGCGAAATCGTGCCCATGGATGGCTGCAGAATCTCGGACTCAATATCGGCGCGGGCGACAAGTTCGTGCCGCAGATCATCTTCACGGCGCACGAATCGTCGGTTCGCCTGTTCCTGCAGGCGCTATTCAGCGGGGACGGGAGCATTTATCACTCCGATAAGTGCGTCTTCCTCGAGTATTACTCGAAGTCGCGGCGGCTGATCGAGGATGTGCACCATCTTCTGCTGCGATTCGGAATCTTCTCGCTGATCCGCGAAAAAACCACGGCCATCGGCACGCGGGCGTGCAAAATACAGATTACCGACAAGGATCAGATCCTACGTTTTTCAGTGAGAGTCGGCTTCTCTCCCGGCTCGGTGAAGCAGCGCCTGCTCGAGGAGAAAGTACTTCCGATGATCGCCGCGCAACCGCGGCGCAAGAGCAATTTCGACACGTTGCCCAAGGAGACATGGGCCGTCGCCGGCGCCGCGGCACGGGTGGGCGGCCTGAGCTTGAATTCGCTCGACATTATTACCCGGCCGGATCAATCCATGCCCAAGTCCGCTGCTGCGCGGGTTGCCCTGATGACCGGTGACCGGTATGTCACTCCGCTTGTCGATGGACCCGTCTGGGATGAGGTCGAGCGGATCGAGCCCGCAGGGCTCGAGGAAGTCTTCGATATCACCGTGCCGACGCTGCACAACTTCGTCGCCAATGATTTCATCGTCCATAATTCGACGTACGCAAGGTGCGGAATAATAGTGAACGTAACGCCTTTGGAACCCGAGTGGGAAGGCCACGTCACGCTCGAGTTCTCCAACACCACGCCGCTGCCCGCGAAGATTTATGCGAACGAGGGCATCGCGCAAATGCTGTTCCTGGAGTCGGACGAGGTCTGCGAAACCTCCTACAAGGACCGCGGCGGGAAATACCAAGGACAGCGCGGCGTCACGCTTCCGAAGACCTGAACGGCCGGCGTGCGCCATTGCAGCGCTGTCCGCGGCCTCTCCGAGCTTCGGCCGGCGCGCGGCGGCGCGCTCAATCCTCCGCGGGCGTCTGCGGATAACTCACGCCGGCGCGGGTCAGAGTCTTGATCCGCATCGCGAACTCGAGCTTGCCGTCGCGGCTGCGCTCCGCCTGCACGGGAACGTAACCCAAGTCCGGGGCGAACCACATGCGCAGCACCCGGCTGTCCGTGGCGGTGTGCCGGCTGGCGACGATCACCGTGTCCAGCGTGCCGATCTCCGTTTGCAGCTTCGCCGTCCCTTCGCGCGTGTACAGAAATTCCTTCATCTGATCTTTGTCGATGATGTTGAAGGTCGGAGGCATGGTGCCGTTCTTGAGGTCGAGCATGATCTCGACTTGGATGGACATGAGATCCTGGGCTCCCGGTTTCAGTGCGAGATCGATCGGTTTGCCCTCCGACGATCCGAAGGCATGCCCCGTGTCCCAATCGAACGCGAAGGCCACGGTTGACGAACCTTCCTCGCCGCGGTAGTGCTCCGGGCGTACGTGGTTATCGATCACGCCGAACCAGCTCTGCTGAGTCACGTCGTGAGAATAGGCCAGCCGGAATATCCCGCGGGCGCTGATGGTCCATGTGTAATGGTAGTGTCCCGGCTGAGAGTCCCGCTCCAGTTGGAGGTCGCTCGTGCCAACGGAAATGTCCCGCCACGCCGCGACGTAGTGCGCCCCGAAGGGCTCCGGGAACGACTCCGCGGGGGTGGCCGGCATGTCAGCCGACCGGGCCGCCGCTGTCGCTGACAAGAACGATGCCGCCGCAACACAGGACGCCACGGCCGCCCACCTCCCGCGTGCCACCCATCCGCGTGCTGCCCGTTCGCGCATCAACGACCCCTTCCGCATCAGCGATTTTCGGTGCCATCGTAAAGCACCGGACGAGAGAGTACCTTGCCGTCGAGCCAGGCTTGGCCGTCGGCATAGCGCAGCCGTCCGGTACAGAACCACCGGACCGCCAACGGGTAGATCCGGTGCTCGATCACGTGGACGCGACCAGCGAGGTGCTCGGCGCTTTCTCCCGGCTCTACCTCCAACTTGCCCTGGATGACGGGCGGGCCGCCGTCGAGCTCGGGAGTCACGAAATGCACCGTTGCGCCGTGCTCCTCGTCGCGAGCGTCCAGCACCCGGCGATGCGTATCGAGGCCCGGGTATTTGGGCAGGAGCGAGGGATGGATGTTCAAGGCGCGGCCGGCGAAGCGCGCCACGAACACCGGCGACAGAATGCGCATGAATCCGGCGAGTACGAGCAGGGACGGCTTGTATTCTCCGATCGCCGCGGCGAGCTCGGCGTCGTAGGCGATCCGGGCGGCCGCCGAGGCGCCTCGACCCGGTGCGGGTAGGGCGCGCGCCGGCACACCGAGGCCCGTCGCCACCGCAAGTCCCGCCGCGTCCGGCCGATCGGAGAGCACCGCCGCGACGCGGTAGCCCATACGGGGATCACTGCTGCGCTCGACGAGTGTCCGCATGTTGCTCCCGCGTCCGGAAATCAACACCACCACGGGCACTCGATCGGCGACGGGCGCTCGATCGACCCCCGGCACTCGATCGGCAGGAGCGCTCAAGCGATAACCACCCCGCGGGTGCCGGCCCGTATTTCGCCGATCACAAGCGCCTGCTGACCGGCCTGATTCAGAATGGACATGGCGCGGTCGGCATCCGCTGCGCGGACCTGCACGGTCATGCCGATGCCGCAATTGAATACGCGGTACATTTCTCCGTCGGCGACGCGCCCCTCTCTCTGCAGCCACTCGAACACCGGATCAGCGCCCCACGCTCGGCGTTCGAGCACCGCTTCCAGTCCGTCGGGAAGCACTCGCGGTACGTTGTCAACCAGTCCGCCGCCGGTGATGTGGGCGACCCCATGCACCTCGATCTCCGCCATCAGCTCGAGCAGCGGTTTGACGTAGATCCGGGTGGGAGCCATCAGCCGATCGATGAGCGGGGTTCCTTGGACCGGCGCCGCGACCTGGGCGCCGCTGATCTCCAGAATCCTTCGGATCAGCGAGAAGCCGTTGGAGTGCGGGCCCGAGGAGGGGAGTCCGAGCACTACGTCCCCCGGCGCGGTGCGCGATCCGTCGATGATGCGGTCTTTCTCGACGACCCCCACCGAGAAGCCGGCGAGATCGTAGTCCTTTCCGTGATACATCCCGGGCATTTCAGCCGTCTCGCCGCCCACCAGCGCGCAGCCCGCCTGCACGCAGCCTTCGACGATCCCCGCGATGACGCGCTCGGCGACATTCACGTCCAGCGCTCCGGTCGCGTAGTAGTCCAGGAAGAATAACGGCTCGGCGCCCTGAACCACCACGTCGTTCACGCACATGGCGACCAGATCGATGCCCACCGTGTCGTGCCGCCCCGTATCGATGGCGAGGCGCAGTTTCGTTCCGACGCCATCCGTCCCCGACACGAGCACGGGCCTGCGGTATCGCTCGAGCGGGATCTCCACCAGCGCGCCGAAGCCCCCGATGCCCCCCAGCACCTCGCGCCGGAGCGAGCGCTTGACTCGCGGCTTGATGCGCTCGACGAGCTCCTCACCGGCGTCGATATCGACGCCGGCGGCGCGGTAGGTGGCGGGTGCACGCTCAGGCTCTGTCATTCGATTCCCTTTTCCGCCGGCCCGGGGCGGGCCGGCATTGTGGTATTTTACACCTATAACTTAAGGGCTTACGCGATTACCCCATGGCACGAGACTACCGCGGCATTTGCGCTCGATATTTGCGTCCTCTGGCGCTTTTGTGCTTGAGCCTCGCCGGTCTTTGCCTCGCCGACGCGAGCGCCGCGCTGACCCGGGCGGAACTCTATCAGGCGAAGGTCCCCGTGACCGATCGCTCCGAGGCCTCGAAGCCGGCTGCTTTCGAGGCAGCGCTTGCCGTCGTCCTCACGCGGGTGACGGGACGGAGGACCGCCGATGCAGATCCCGTTTTCGGCCCGCTCCTCGGCAATGCGCGCCGCTACGTACAGCAATACCGCGACACCCAGGACGGCCAGCTCTGGGTGTCTTTCGACGCCGCCGCCATCGACCGCTGGTTGGCGCAGAACAATCAACCCCTTTGGGGCCGAGAGCGGCCTTCGACCTACGTTTGGCTCACGGTGCCGGGCGGTCCACAGGCGGGTACCGTCATCACCGCCGAGGACACTTCGGACCTCAAGACCGCCGTCGATGCAGCCGCCTATCAGCGCGGAGCGCCGGTGATGTGGCCGAGCGCCGCGGATTTGCAGCGCAATCATCTGGACTATGCGGCGGTCGGCTCGGCGAGCGCCGGAACGCTTGCCGACATCGGTCATCGGGCCGGTGGGACGGCGACGCTGATCGGACATGCCAACGCTGCCGGCGCCGCTGCGGGGGTCCGATGGACGTTCCTGTTTCAGGACCGGAGCAGCGAGTTCTCCGGCACGGCCGCCGAGGGCATCAACCGCGCCGCCGACACGTATGCGGGTCTCTTCGCGGTGAGCGGTGCCGCGGCGCCCGTGGTCATCGAGATCGTCGGCGTGAATGATCTGAAGGATTATGCTTTCGTCCAGAGCTATCTCGAATCGCTCGCGTTCATCTCGCACGTCGGGGTGGACGCTTTGAACGGCAACATGGTCCGATTCCGCCTGACGACCCGGGGCGGCGCCGAGGCGTTGCAGAATGCGCTCCCCTTGAGCGGCCGCTTGCAGCCGGGGAGCGCCGGTGAAAATGGGATCCAACGATTCGAGCTGCGTCATTGACACCCGTCTGGCTCCGCCAAATACCGAACTTCATCACCTCACTCAGGATTCTCCTCGTGATTCCGATCGCGCTCGCCCTGCTTCGAGGCGAGCTGGTCGTTGCGCTGGGCCTGTTCTTGGCGGCGGCGGCCTCGGACCTGGCTGACGGCTATCTCGCAAAGCGCTTCGGGTGGCAGACGACGATCGGAGGAATCCTCGATCCGGCCGCCGACAAGCTCCTGCTCGCGACCGCCTTCATCGTACTCGCCGTGCTTCATCTGGTACCCATATGGATAACGGCCACGGCGGTGGCGCGCGATCTCATCATCGTGCTCGGCGCCATTGCCTATCGATGGTGCCTCGGTCCCATCACGGCGCATCCGAGCGTCATCAGCAAGGTGAACACGCTCTGCCAGGCGCTCTACATTCTCTGCGTGATCGGGCGTGAGCAGTTCGCGGTCCCTCCCGCGTGGGCATTGCTCGCGCTCGGTGCCTCGACGTTCGTGACCACCGTCATCAGCGGCATGGATTATGTTCTTCGGTACGGGGAATCGGCGCTCCGGGAGGCCAATGCTCGGCGCTCGGGCGTCCCCGCGGATCGCTCCGGCCTCACATGAAACAGCTTCCGCTCGGCGTTCGCCCACGAGCCCATGCGGTCTTCGCCAGTTTCGCGGCCGGCCAGAATGCCGAGTTGGTGGCGGCGCTCCGGGGGCCGGGCCGCGATCCGCTCTGGCTGTGGGGCGGCGAAGACTGCGGCAAGACGCATTTGCTGCAGGCCGTATGCGCACAGACGGGCGAGGGAGCAGCGTATTTCCCGTTGGATCGTACGGCGAGGCTCCCGCCGGAGGCGCTCGGCGGGTATGCGCGCTGCCGGGTGCTGTGCATCGACGATGCCGAGGCGGTCGCAGGCGATCTGGACTGGGAGCGGGCGCTCTTCAGCCTGTTCAACGAGGCGTCCGAATCGAGCTGCCGCCTGATATTCGCGGCGGCGGCGGCGCCGCGGCACATCGGGTGGCGGCTCGACGATTGGCGTTCCCGGGCCGGCGCGTGCGTCGTGTACCACGTTCACGATCTCGACGAGGCCGGGCGCGGAGAGGCGATGCGGCTTCGCGCAAAGCAGCGCGGGCTCGAGCTTCCCCCGGAGACACTGGACTACCTGATGAAGCGCGTTCCGCGCGATCTGCGCTCGCTGTTCGATGTCCTCGATGAGCTCGACGAGGCATCGCTCGTCGCGCAGCGCCGCCTCACCGTGCCGTTCATTCGGGATGCGCTCGAGAAGCACGCAGATACAGAACCATAGCGCAAAACCACGCGAACACCAGCAACAAGCTGAGCGATGCCACAGCGCGCGCGGCCGGATTGGCCAGGAGCTCGGTGACCGCGAACGCCACGTAGGGCACGGCGAAGAGACTCGCCCACGCGTAGGTATAACGCCGCCCGCGGACCAGGCCCGGCAACGGCGCGAGGAGCGGCGCAGCCGCCAGCACGCAGAGCAGCCACGAATAGCCTGCCGTATACCAGCACAGCAAACTCGCCGCGACCGCTCCCCAGAGCCACACGGTCGCGACGCGGGCCTTCTGTGCAAAGCTCAAGCGGCGCGCTGCAATCGGGACGCCAGCGAGGCCACGCGGGCACCGAGCGCCTGAGCGAGTTCTCGTTCTGCCTCCGCCAAGGTGCCATGCCCGCTGGAAGCGGCTACGTGACTCGCACCGTAGGGAGTACCGCCGCTGCGAGTCTCGGAGAGTCCTTTTTGGCTGTACGGTACGCCGACCAGGAACATGCCGTGATGGAGCAAAGGCAGCATCATCGACAAGAGCGTCGACTCCTGCCCGCCATGCATCGTCTGGGTGGAGGTGAATACCGCGGCGGGTTTGTCGGCCAGGGCCCCCGAAAGCCAGAGTGAACTGGTGCCGTCCCAGAAATGCTTGAGAGGAGCCGCCATGTTCCCGAATCGCGTCGGGCTGCCGAGAATGAGCCCGCTGCAGATCTCGAGATCCTCGTGCGCGGCGTAGGGCGGGCCGTCGTCGGGTATCTGGGGGTCCGAGCGCTCGACCGTCGTGGCGATCGGCGCCACGGTACGCAGGCGCGCTCTCATCCCCGCGACCGTCTCCACGCCGCGGCAAATTTGCCGGGCCAGGGCGGCCGTGCTGCCTTGGCGTGAATAATACAAAACCAGAATTTCATGCATGGTTGCTTCCCGTGGGAAATGGCGCCGTCCTGCGGAGGGTGCTGCGTCGGCGCAACGAATTATTTGCAGCGGCTGCGGGATTGTCCAGAGCCGTTGGTTTGACGGCCCTGCATGCTGTTGCTAGTGTCCGACCGATATGTTGCGCCTGATTGCCGTGTTCGTGGGCATTATCAGCCTCTTAGGCTGCCACGGCCCGCCCGTGCAAGAGATGAGCGACGCACGTCAGGCAATCGCCGCAGCTACGGCGGCGGGTGCCCCGGCCTCGACTTCTCCCGACTTGTATGCGGCCAAGGCCGCCATCGCACGAGCCGAGGCACACCTCGAGGCCAAAGAGTACGTACGCGCGCGCCTGGCCGCGCTCGAGGCCAAGCGTCATGCGGCGGCGGCGCTCAATGCCACCCAGCGCGGGGATGGTCAACCCGCCAAAGTGCCCGTCTCGCCCTGACGACCGGGACCCGATCGCCGATTCCATGAGCCGGGTTACTCGTCGATTCCGTATCGAGGGAAAAGTTCAAGGCGTGTATTTCCGGCACAGCACCCGCGGCGAAGCCGAGCGCCTGGGGATTGCGGGATACGCTCGAAATCTGCCCGACGGGTCGGTCGAGGTACTGGCTCACGGCACCGTCCCCGCCGTCGAGGAGCTCCTCTTGTGGCTGCATCGGGGACCGAGAGGCGCCCGCGTCGACGGCGTCGCGGAACTCACCGTGGAGCTCGAACCCCCTCGCGAATCGGAGCCGGCGTTCGAGGTCCGCTAGGTCCGCCAGCGCCGCTCGCCGCGCCCCACCCGCGCGGGCCGGCGCCCCTACCCGGTCAGAACCGCCAGACGCGCTGCCAGCGCTGCATCACCAGGGCGGGGTAGGTGTTGCGGCCGACGCTGCCGTTGTAGCGCGCGAGCGCGCGCGCCCAGTTCAGATGCTCCTGGCGCAGGTAGAAGCGCAGAATCTCGCATCCCATCCGGATGTTGGGTGCGATGCGAACCAGCTGGTTCTGGACGCCCAGCTGGCGCGGCCAGAATGGCATCACCTGCATCAAGCCGACCGCGCCGGCCGGCGACACCGCCCACGTGTCGAAACGGCTCTCCACATCGATCATGGCCATCACCAGGTCCGGGGGAAGGACCAGGGAGGGATCGCGCTTGGCCTCGCAGTACACGTGATCGAGGATGCTCATCCGATCCTCGTGCGAGGGAACATAGGGCGCCAGCCTCGGTTCCATGGTCTTGTACCAGACCTCGGACTCGTATTTGTCGACGAAGCAATCGTGGCCGACGATGATTTTTTCCAGCAGCTCCTTGAGCTCGGGATCGCGCTGTTGATCGGCGCACACGGCCCCCGGCAGCGAAACGCCGACAATCAAGGCCGCCAGGAGCGGTCCGGCAAATCGTCCGAGGCGCGGTGGCAAACTCCTCCTCAGCAGCTCAGCTGGTCCCTGATATAGGCTACGGCATCCGCGAGCGGGATTTCCGTGGACTCGGTCGCACGCCGGTGACGATATTCGAGCTTCCCGCCCGCCAGGGTCCGATCGCCGATGACGATGCGGTGCGGAATGCCGATGAGCTCCGCATCCGCGAATTTCACGCCGGGGCGCGCATCGCGATCGTCGAGCGCCACGTCGATTCCCGCGGCCTTGAAGTCTTCGTACAACCGGTCAGCCGCGAGGCGTACCTGCTCCGATTTCTGATAGTTGATCGGCACCAGCACGACGTTGAACGGGGCGAGCGGTTCCGGCCAGATGATGCCGTTGGCGTCGTGATTCTGCTCGATTGCCGCCGCGACTACGCGGGTCACGCCGATGCCGTAGCAGCCCATGAACATGGCGATGGATTTGCCGCTTTCATCGAGCACGGCCGCCTCCATGGCCTTGCTGTACAGCTGACCGAGCTGGAAGATGTGGCCGACTTCGATGCCGCGCGCGACCTCGAGCGCACCGTTGCCGGTGGGGCTCGGGTCTCCCGGCTGCACGTTGCGGATATCTTGCGATGCGGGCTCGGGCAGATCACGGCCCCAGTTGGCGCCGGTGAAATGCGCGTCATTCTCGTTCGCCCCGCAGACGAAGTCGGCGAGATGGGCGGCGGCGTGATCGGCATAAATCTTGCCCGCTAGGCCGATCGGGCCGATCGATCCGGGGTCGCTCCCCGTCGCCCGGCGGACGCGCTCGGCGCTCGCCATGCGCAAAGGATTCGCGACTCCCGCCAGTCTCTGGGCCTTCACCGCATTGAGCTCATGGTCGCCGCGCAGCACCAATGCCACGACGTCGCCGTCGCTCCCGTCCACCATCAGGGTTTTCACGCAGCGCTTCGCGTCGATTCCGAGGAAGGCCGTGAGCTCGGCAATGGTGTGCGCGTTCGGCGTCGCCACCTTGGCGAGCGGCTGGCTCGCGGCCGGCCGCGGCCCGGACGGCGCCAAAGTCGCCGCAGTCTCCATGTTGGAGGCGTAATCGCCTGCCGTGGAGAAAACGATCGCATCCTCTCCCGAGTCGGCAAGCACATGGAACTCCTGCGATACGTCCCCGCCGATGCTGCCGCCGTCGGCCTGGACGGCACGGAACTTGAGGCCCATCCGCGAGAAAATGCGCGTGTAGGCGTCGTACATGATCCGGTAGCCCTGCGCGAGGCTTGCCTGATCGATGTGGAACGAATAGGCATCCTTCATCAGGAACTCGCGGGCGCGCATCACGCCGAACCGGGGCCGTATCTCGTCGCGGAACTTCGACTGGATCTGATAGAAATTCACCGGTAATTGCTTGTAGCTGCGCAGCTCCCGGCGCGCGATGTCCGTGATCACCTCTTCGAAGGTGGGTCCATAGACGAATTCCCGATCATGTCGGTCCTTGAAGCGCAGGAGCTCGGGCCCGTATTTGCTCCAGCGGCCCGATTCCTTCCAGAGCTCCGCCGGCTGCACCGTCGGCATGCACAGCTCCAGGGCACCGGCACGGTCCATTTCCTCGCGGATGATCCGCTCGGCCTTCTTCAAGGTCCTGAGGCCGATGGGGAGCCAGGAATACAGTCCTGCCGCGAGGCGGCGGATCATCCCGGCCCGCAGCATGAGCTGATGACTGAGGACCTCGGCGTCGGCCGGAACGTCTCGGAGCGTGGAAATCGGATACTGGGATAAGCGCATGGGCGGGTATCTTACGGGCGTGCTCCTGTATCATGGAAGCCCATGAGCGACGTTGAGGATCGAGAATCCCGGCCTCGGGGGGTGTACTGGCTGCCGAACTTGCTCACCACGGGGGCATTGTTCGCCGGTTTCTACGCCATCGTGGCCGCAATCGATTGGCGATTCGACCATGCCGGCGTGGCCGTATTCGTGGCCATGGTGTTCGACGGACTCGATGGCCGGGTCGCGCGATGGACTCATACCGAGAGTGCGTTCGGCAAGGAATACGACAGCCTATCCGACATGGTGTCCTTCGGGCTGGCTCCCGCCATCGTGACTTACCAGTGGGGCGTGGCGCGGATCGCCGAATACGGACCGCTATGGCGCCGGCTCGGCTGGCTGGTCTGCTTTTTCTACGCAGCTGCAGCCGGGCTTCGACTGGCGCGGTTCAATTCCCGCTCGGCGACACAGGACAAGCATTATTTCGAGGGATTGCCGAGTCCGTCCGCCGCGGCCATCGTGGCCGCCTTGATCTGGTTGGCGAGCGATAAGGTCAACATCGGCCTGCCGGGACTCATCGTGGCATTCGTGGTGACGGCCTGCGCCGGTGCGCTGATGATCAGCCGTTTCGCGTTTCATAGCTTCAAGCACATCGATGCCGGCGGGCGAGTGCGGTTCACCCAGATCGTGCTGGTTCCGCTCGCTTTCGTTTTCATCTTCCTGTATCCGGCCATCACGCTGCTGTTGATCTTCGGGACCTACGCGGCGTCCGCGCCGACGGTATGGCTGTACCGCAAGCTCTTCCGCCGGCGGTCGCGCAATCTCCCGACTGCCGCATGAATCCGGCGCTGCGCAAGGAATATCTCAGAGCCATGGGCTTCACGCCCTGGGTGCTGCGCTCGGCGCGGGCGTCCGCCGAGGCGGCCGCCCCGCCTGCGCTGCCCGCCGAACCGCAAGCCGCCGGGTCCGTGGAGCTCGGCCCGCAAACGGCGCTGCGCGAAGAGAATCTCGATTGGGAGCAGCTTCGCTCCCGGGTGGCCGCGTGCACCCGTTGCGCGCTCAGTACCAGTCGTACTCAAACCGTATTCGGCGTGGGCGACCCAAACGCCGACTGGCTGATCGTCGGAGAAGCGCCCGGGGCCGAGGAGGACCGGCGCGGGGAGCCCTTCGTCGGGCGCGCGGGGCAGCTGCTCAATTCCATGCTGCGCGCGATCGGTCTCGCGCGGGAGCAGGTCTATATCGCCAACGTCCTCAAATGCCGTCCGCCGGGCAACCGCGACCCCGCGCCGCCGGAGAGTGCCGAGTGTCTGCCGTATCTCGAGCGGCAGATCGCGCTGTTGCGCCCGAAGATCATGCTCGCCGTGGGGCGCATCGCCGCGCAGAACCTGCTCAAGACGGACGCGCCGCTCGCGCGGCTTCGGCAGCAGGTGCACTCGTTCGGCATCGCCCGCGTACCGTTGGTCGTCACCTATCATCCGGGCTACCTGCTTCGCACGCCGACCGACAAGCGCAAGGCCTGGGAGGATCTCAAGTTCGCGCGCGAGGTGTGTGCCCGTGTCCAGCGTTAAGCGGGAGCGCGAGCTGCCGGCCGCCGATATCCGGCCGATGAGTGAATTGGACGTTCCCGTGGTCGGGGTGATCGAGCGGGCGGGCTATCAGTTTCCCTGGAGCGAGGGCATCTTCCGGGATTGTCTGAGGGTGGGCTACGTCTGCCGCGTCGTCGAAGTGGCCGCGGACATGGCGGGATACGGCATCATGTCCGTCGGCGCCGGCGAGGCGCACATCCTCAATGTTTGCATCCGCGAGGAATATCGATGCCGGGGCCTCGCCCGGAGAATGCTGCTGTATTTGCTGGATCGGGCGCGGATCGCCGGAATGTACGAGGCCTTCCTCGAGGTTCGCCCGTCGAATGCGGTGGCCTCGCGGCTCTACCGGTCCCTGGGCTTCGAACAGGTGGGGATCCGCAAGGGCTACTACCAGGCGGCAGTCGGCCGCGAGGATGCGGAGGTGCTGCGCCGGATGCTCCACCCCGAAGGCGGATCGCCGGGCTGAGCACCGGGAGCGGTGCGGCGTTCAAGACATCCGGGCGGCTGATTGCTCCGGATTGCCGCTGCCGCGCGACGAGGACTTCGACGGATCGACGAGCCAAGTGACCGTGCGGCTCCGAATGGAGCCGGCGCGTGCACTGCCGCGCAGATGGGGCACCCGCCAGAAAAGCTTGCTGCCCCGTCGCACGAGATGGCCGCGCACATGGTGAAGCCTGCGCGCCCGCCGAGTTATCCCTGAACCGCCGGTGCACGCGGATGTGTACTCGGGCAGAAGCGGGGCAAAGACCTCGATCTGTTCGAGATACGCCGCTTTTCCGGACTTTGCCCGCGCTCTATTGAGGCGCTCGAGCATCAGAGGCCGACGCGGCAGGCCTGGACGGGTAACCAGGAGCAAAAAGAATGCCAGCAACACGGGTATATCGATCGCTATCGTACCCAGTGCGTGATGACGAATGGCGGCGGTTTGTACGGAGGTCAACGGTGCCCTCTCGTAGTAGTCCTGCCAGGAGCGCTCGAAACGGAATCGAAAGCAACGCCGCAAGATATCCGCATCCCCGACGGCATCGTCCGAGACGCAGATCGAAGATCGCTGCCGCCGGCCGAACGCTTCGGGATCCTCGCCTGCTCGTGTATCGAAGTCGAAGTAAGCTTCCATGCTGCTGGAAAGCACATTCAATTGAGACTGCTCCTGTGTCCAGAACGTCCTCAACAGGCCGCGCCGTCCTTGGGGCGTGGATTGAATGAAGACGCCCCTCCGGCCCAGGCGCGCCGAGTCGGCACAATTCTTGAAGCCGTAACGCGCAAGCTCGGTCCGCCAGGGAGCTTCGGTCCATTCCACCCATACGCGCTCCGCCGGTACGTGCAGCAGGTCTGCACAGGCGAGTGTGTTCGCTCCTTTCGAGTAGGCGAGCGCCGTGCATAAACGCGTCAGCTCATCGCTCAGGACGAACCGCGTAGCACAACCGTTGATGTCGCCGGCGAACTCGGCCGCATTGCTCAAACGCGTGACAGAGCCGTCCTTGGTGTTCTCGACGACGAACGGCGTTCGACATTGCGCGATACGATCGGCCAATCTCATCCCTCAAAACTAGCAGCACCGCAAACCGTCGGAACCACTTTGGGATGACGCAAGCCGTCATCGTGACGAACCCATCCATTTCTGAGACAGAAGCGATGGACCTCTACGACGCAATGCCCCCGTAACGCTTCGACAAGGCCGGCAGGGGAATAATGCGCAGAATCGAATCGCGGTAGGCAGCGCTCGAATGCAGGCATACGCTGGAGCTTAGCGTGAAGGCAAATGTTCCATGACCTGCCACCTCGGCATATGACACCGCGGCTGCGTTCACCAGCAATGAGCGCCCGATTCGAATGAAGCCAAGGTCCGCCAGCTGCATCGATAGACGCTTGATCGAATCGCGGCTGAGGTATTCGACCTTGCCGACGCGCAGAGTCACGTAATTGCCGTCCGCCTCGATGTAATCGATTGATTTGGGATCGAGCGGATATAGTTTCCGCTGTCGCTCACCCACCAAGAACCTCGGCGGAACCGGCACGATGCGGGCGGGCTCCGGCGAATACGAAGAAGAGTGACCGCTCCTGGATGCCGCGTAATCGAGTCGATAACGGGCGCGAGTCAGCGCCTGGTCGAATCGCTTCGCAGCCACGGGCATCACAAGGTAATCAAAAGCGCCTTCTTCGAAGGCCCGGGTCGCATGATCGGCGCAGCTCGAGACCATGATGCCCAAGGGACACGCGTCTGCCGCCATTGCGCGCAAGAGGTCGAAGCCGGACATGTCCGGCAATTCCGCATCCAGGAGCACGATGTCCGGGTCGAGCATGCCCGCCGCGTCAATAGCCGCCTTGCCGCAGGCGGCCTCGCCGACTACTTTGATATCGTCCCTGCATTCGCACAGCCCAATCAGGCTGTCTCGCGTGCGGGCTTGCTCCTCCACTATCAATACTTTCACATGCGCTCTCGGTCGTGACTCGGTATGTCTCTACCGAAACAACAGGGTGCAAGTGTATGGCCGGGGATCAAGGGCGTGCATCGCTTTGCGACATTGCGGGCAAGAAGCGCGACAAAGCGGATTTAAAGGGCGTCCAAATTCAGCCAGCCGCATTTTGTGAGAAGCTCGCGACACGTGGAGTCGCGGAATTGACACGTTGCCGTCGGAATCCTGTGCGGCGCGGCGGTACCCCGCGGCGCTTGCTTGAATTCGCGTCGCCGGATCAACCGTCGCGCTGGAACTTTCCGGATCCCATCACGCAATACGCAATGAGTTTGGCTCAGCGGCGGACCGCGTGGGTTATGCGGGCCGCCGATCGCCGATAAGAGGCTCAGAGGTTTGCGCCGACCAGTCGTTCAACGGACGCTCGGTAGTTTCTGGTGAGTTTGAGTTCCGTGCCGTCACTGAGCACCACGATATATTCGCCTTTGTCGAGTGGCCGAAGTTCCTTGACCCGTTCAGCATTCACCAGGGTGGAGCGGTGAATTCTCACAAATCCGGATAGCGCCAGCCGAAGCTCCACGGCGGCGATGGTTTCGCGCATCAACCAGGTCTTGCCCCCCACATGTACCGATACATAGTCTCCTTCCGCCTCGATCCAGTCTATGTCGGCCGATCGAATAACGATTATCCGACCGTTTGCCTTGATCGGAAGGCGACCCACAGCCGACACCGTCGATGGCGAAGTTGCTCCCTGCAGACCCGCGGCCGCCTGTCGAACGTGCTGAACGATGGCGTTGTCCGTAGCGTGCGACATCGCCTCCCGTACACGCGCCAATGCCGCATCGAACCGCTCTTCGTTCACCGGCTTCAGGAGATAATCCAGCGCATGCACTTCGAAAGCCCGCAGCGCAAATTTGTCGTAGGCGGTCACGAATACAACATGCGGCCGTTGGGCATCTTCAATGGCACTAATGACATCGAATCCCGTCTTTCCCGGCATCTGAACGTCCAGGAACACCAAGTCCGGCCGATGCCGGTGAATCGCGTCCACGGCTTCCCGCCCGTTGCGGCACTCGCAGATGAGCTCCAGATCCTCGCATCGCTGCGAAAGCGCCCTCAGACCTCGTCGCGCAAGCTCCTCGTCATCAACTATTACCGTGCGAATCTTCACGCTCGTGTGCCTCGATTGCCCTGTCACAGGGTTGCCCCACAGGCGCCGGCCGAAAGGGGAGTCTGATGACGACCGCGCAGCCAGTGGCGTCGGTTCTGCTGCCTATCGTCAGGCTTGCGGCGGCACCATACAATGCCTTCAGCCGGTCGGAGGAGTTTTGCAGGCCCATGCCGAAGGCGTCCAACGTGCCCCCATGGAGTCCGGGGCCATCGTCCTCCACCGACACAACCAAAACCGCGAGTTCCTTGCGCACCGACACCCATAAGGAGCCGCCGGCCTCGCGGGGCAGCACGCTGTAGCGTACCGCATTCTCGACGAGCGGTTGAAGAATGAGGGTCGGGATGAGCGCGTCGAGCGCCTCCCGCTCGGCCTCCACCACCGCGTGCAGACGCGCACCAAACCGGTAACGCTGAATGCGCAAGTACTGTTCAATGAGCTCGATTTCCTCTTTAACGCGAAGCTCAGGAGTATCCAAACGCTGCAGCGTCGACCTGAGAAAGGTGCTCAGGGCATCGATCATGGCCGCAGCGCTCACGGAGTCTCGTTCCCGGACCAGGGTCGCAATACCGTTCAGCGCGTTGAACAGGAAATGCGGGTTCAAATTCGACTGCAGGGCACGAAGACGAGCCGTGTCGGCCAATTTGAGTGCATTGACGACATTGGCGCGCTCCGATTCGAGATCGAGGATCGCGTTGATGCCAAAATAGAGCGATGCCCACGTAAAGAGGATGATGGAGTAAAAGGGCCATAGGTAGCGGGTTAGATGCGGTGGATCACTCGCAGTTCTTACTGCGTCCTCGGCAAACAACGGCCTCAACGAATCTGAATGTGCACACCGCGGTCAACGCCATGCGGAGCGACGCTTCCTCCATGAAATACCACAGTGGCGCAAGCAGTACGCTTGCGGTCAGCGCGATGGCGGCGAACATTACATAGGAGTGGTGCAGCCGACGTGATCGCCGGTAGACGTGATGTAGGCCGAGTGTGATGAGGCATCCCGAAATCGCCCAGATAAAGGTATTGAGCAGGCTCGACCAAAGACCCTGTCGTTGCTCCGCGGCAAGCGCGCAGACTGCGTATAATGGCTGCCCATCCACCCGCTTGAAGCACGTTGAACAGGCTGGCCTTGGAGATCTCTCTGCCCGATGCCAACCTAATGGATGAAGGATTCGTGGCGGGCAGCTCGGCGTAATCCGAGCGTCCGAGGGTCATGAAGGTCGTCCCGGTGTCATCGGACTACAGTGTACCGCGCCGCGCATCAGGTAAGCTCTACGAATCTTGTGCCGGTCCGCTTCGTCGCGAATGGGGTCCCGTTCGTCGCAGAACGAAGCCCGGTCATCGATCTTCGAGGGGGCGACGGCGGGGAGTTTTTCGGCTCTACGAAGCGGTGCCTCGGTAGCGGTGCGACAAGCCCGGCAGCGGGATGATGCGCAATATCGAATCGCGATAGGCAGGGCTCGAATGCAGGCAAACACCGGAACTCAGGGTCAAGGCGAATGTCCCATGACCCGCCGCCTCGGCGTATGACACCGCGGCGGCATTCACCAGCAGTGACCGCTCGATGCGGATGAAGCCGAGCTCCGCAAGCTGCATCGACAGACGTTTGATCGAATCTCGGCTGAGGTATTCCACCCTGCCGGCGCGCAGGGTCACGTAGTTGCCGTCAGCCTCGATGTAGTCGATCGACTTCGGCTCGAGCGGATACAGCCGCCGTTGCCGCTCGCCCACCAAATAGCGCGGAGAAACCGGCGCCGTGCGGCCGAAGTCCGGTGACTTCGAAGCAACGCGGCCGTACCCGGGCAGGGCGGAATCGCATTGATGCCGGGCGCGAGCCATCGCCCGGTCAAATCGCTCGGCCGTCACGGGCGTCACCAAGTAATCAATGGCGCCTTCCGCGAAAGCCCTGACCGCGTGATCGGTGCACCTCGAGACCATGATGCCCAGAGGATGGGTGTCCGCCCCCACGGCTCGCAAGAGCTCGAAGCCGGACATATCCGGCAATTCCACATCCAGGAGCATGATGTCCGGGTTGAGTTTGCCGGTCGCGTCTATGGCTGCGCTCCCGCTGGCGGCCTCTCCGACCACTTGCACGTCGTCGCTGCGCTCACAGAGCCGGATCAGGCTATCTCGCGCATGCGCTTGGTCATCGACTATCAATATCTTCACGCGGGTTCCCGGACGCGAAATGAGACTCCAGCTTGTCGAGCGACCCCGTCCAGCCCTGTTCATGGCTGCGGCGCGTGCTCTCATCGTGCAATTGCGAATGGACGAAGGTGAGTTCAGTGCCTTCGGTAACGGCCTTGAGCGTGATCTCGACCCGCGACTCGCCGGGGTCTTCCACGCCGCCTCTCCAGCGCCAGCTCATGACGACGCGCTCCGGCCGGACGATCTCCAGAAACTCGCCGCTGGTCTCGTGCTCGGTACTGTCGAGCATACGGAAGCGCACGCGATAGCGGCCGCCGACGCGAGGATCGGCCTCCGCCACCAGCACCGGTCCCGCGTCGGGGCCCCACCATTGGGCGATTCCCTCGGCGGTCGTGACTGCATCGAATACGATCTGCGGACGCGCCCTGATGCGGCGTACCAGCGTGAGACTCGTCATCGGCCTTTCCTTCGCGCTTCGGCTTCCTTGCTCTCGGCATAGGCCGCAAGCCGGTCAAGACTGCCCGACCAGAACCGCTCGTAGCGCTGCAGCCATTCCATTGCCTCGCGCATCGGCTGCGCCCGCAGCCGCACCGTCACCGTGCGGCCGGATTTCGAGCGGGTGACGAGCCCGGCGTTCGCCAGTACGCCGAGATGCTTCATCACCGCCGGCAGCCGGATCGTGAAAGGCTCCGCCAGCTCGCTGATCGAGGCGCTGTCGCTGCGCTCGAGGTGCGCGAGAATCGCCCGCCGCGTCGGGTCGGCCAGCGCCATGAAGGTGCGGTCCAGTCGTTCTTGAAAGTTCACCATATAGGAAAGTATTAACCAAGACATCCGGGCTGTCAATCGCTCGCACGGTGATTCCCGGACAACAGCTCCCCGCGACCGACCGCTCGCCCATTGAAGTGCGGCGCAGATATCCGGTCCGACTTTCGTCCGTTCGCCAGCCGCCTTCATCACGCTGCCGGCGGCATTCATCCCATTTTCAATCCCATCGGTGGGTGGACGGTTATCGTCCGCTCAACTAGAGCGGCGATCGTCGGCCTTTCGTGTCGCGAGAACACAACGGGAGTCTTCGCGTCTGCAAACGCGCCGCCGTCAATAACTAACTTCGAGGGGTGCCGAAATGAGGTGGCCAAACCAAATCAGCGTCAGATCGCTCGTAAAACGATGCCAGCTGACCTTGTCGATGTGCGCGTGCCTAGCCGCTGTATCGATGCCCGCCGTGGCACAGCAGGCACCCGCCACAACCGCGGAACCGGAGCCGGTTCTGCAGGAGGTCGTCGTCACCGGGTCGCGTATTCCCGTCCCGGCGAACATCTCGGCGACGAGTCCGACGACGATCGTCAGCAGCCAGGAAATCCAGCTGGAAGGGCACACCGACATCACGGATTTGATCAACGCACTGCCGCAGAACATCATCGGGTCAAACGCCGATTTCGGCAACACATCGAGTCCCTTGACCTCGACAGGCGGTTTCTCGACCGTCGATCTGCGCGGCCTGGGTCCCCAGCGCACCCTGGTGCTGGTGAATGGCCGGCGCCTGGGCGCCGGTGACCCCAGCACCACGAATCAGAACGTCGCACCCGACATCGATCAGATTCCGGTGCCGTTGATCGAGCGGGTCGACGTGGTCACCGGCGGCGCATCGGCCACCTACGGCTCCGATGCGATCGCGGGCGTCGTCAACTTCATCCTGAAGAAGGACTTTCAGGGCATTCAAATCGACGGCCAGTACGGCTTCAACGATCACGATCAGCACGACAGCTACGTCGAGGATCTCTTGACGCATGACGACCCCCACACCGGTTTCAGCGCGATCGCGCCGGTGACCGGCAATGTCCGCGACGGCTACAAGCATGATCTCTCGATGGTGATGGGCACGAACTTCGCTGACGGCAACGGCAACATCACCGCTTACTTCGTCTACCACGATCAGCAGCCGGTCTCGGCCGCGGCGCGCGACTTCTCAGCTTGCGCGCTCTACTCCAACTCTGTCTTCGACTATATCGATAAGTATACCGGCGTCGATTGCTACGGCAGCGCGAACTCGAACCGCTTCGTGCCGGCAACCGACCACCGCTCCGGGTTACGGGCCTAACAACGCCTACACGGTGGTGGGCAATCAATTTCTTCCCTGGCCGCAGGCCGGATCGAGCCCGCCCGGGATCTACGATTACAATCAATTCGAGTACCTACAGCGCGAAGACAAGCGCTATCAGGCTGGGTTCATGGCCCATGACGACCTCAATGATTACGTCAAGCCGTACATGGAATTCTTCTGGATGCAAGACACGTCCGACGGCGGTGGTCGCCCCGTCGGGGTTGTTCCTCGCGGGCTATCCTTATACGCCTGACAACAATGAGCTCATCAACTGCAACAACCCGCTGTTGAGCGCGCAGCAGCGCGGGACCATCTGCAGCCCGGCGATGATCACCTACGCGAACGCGAACCCGAGCTCCCCCTGCCAGGTGTCTGCCACAGGTGTGGTCTCCACGAATTGCGCGGATGTCTCGATTGGCCGGCGCAACATCGAGGGCGGAGGACGCACCTCGATCTATCAGCACCAGAATTTCCGCTTCGTGATCGGCACCAAGGGAGACGTGATCGACGGGTGGAATTACGATTTGTACGCCTCGTACTACTACGGTGAACACGTTCCAGGCGAATGACAATTATCTCGACTACGCCAATGCCGGGAACGCGCTACAAGTCACGACCAACGCGCAGGGCGTTCCGGTCTGTATCAGCGGGGGCCGATGCGTGCCGTGGAACATCTTCCAGACGGGCGGGGTGACCCAGGCGGCCCTCAACTATCTGGACACTCCGGGCACCGCCTCGGGCGTCAACACCGAGCAGGTCGAGCACGTCGACATCACCGGCGACTTGGGCAAATACGGCCTGAAGTCCCCGATTGCCAACGACGGCGCTGGGGGTGAACTTCGGCTACGAGCACCGCACGGACACCGTGACCTTCAGTCCCGACGGCGCGGAGCTCTCGGGCGCCCTCGCCGGCTTTTCCGGCGCGACCGTCCCGATCGATGAGGGCTACGGCATCAACGAGGCCTTCTTCGAGGTGCGCGCGCCTCTCGCCCATGACCTGCCCGGGGTTCAGGACCTGACGGTGGATACGGGGTACCGCTATTCCGACTACAACACCACGGGCCAGACCAACACCTACAAATTCGAGGTGCAGTACGCGCCGATCGAGGATGTGCGCGCGCGCTTTTCTTTCGACCGAGCGGTCCGCGCGCCGAATCTGATCGAGTTGTTCGTGGCACCCTCGTACGGGCAGGAAGACGTCGTGGGCGCCGATCCCTGCGCGGGCGCCACACCCTCGGCCTCGAAGGCCGCCTGCAAGAATACCGGCGTGTCGGCGGCGCAATACGGTTTGGTACCCCAGTGCGTCTCCGGCCAGTGCGGCGCAGGTGATCGAGGGAAACAGCCAGCTGGTCCCCGAAGTCGCCAAGACCTGGTCTTTCGGGTTGACGTTCACTCCGACGGAATTGCGGGGGTTCACCGCAAGCATCGACTACTACCACATCCGGCTCGAAAATCAGGTTGGGACCTATCCGTTCGCCGTCATCTTGAACGGATGCCTGCAGGACAATAACCCGATCTACTGCAGTCAGATCGTACGCAACAAAATCACCGGGGCGCTGACCGGCGCCACGGTCGACGGCGGCGGGTACTTCCTTCAGAAGGACTACAACCTCGGCGTCTCGATCGTTTCCGGATTCGACACCCAGATGAATTACCGGTTCAACCTGCCGGGCAATTGGGGGTCGATCAACACGGCCTTCAATGGTGCGTATTTGCTGCACGATACGGTCACCCCCTATCCGGGCTCGGGGAGCTACGATTGCGCGGGACTATTCGGCGACAGCTGCCAGAACGGCACGGTCAATCCGCACTGGCGGCACAACATGCGCGTGAGCTGGGATACGCCGTGGAATTTCCTCTTCTCGATGCAGTGGCGGTTCATCGGACCCACGAGCTTCGACAACAATTCCACCAACCCGTTGCTGGCGGGAGCGGAGGAAGGACCCGAGGGCCCCGGCGCGCCGCCTCCCTACTATGATCAATACAATGCGCGAATCCCGGGTTACAGCTATTTCGACCTCACGGCGGTGTGGCACGTGATGTCGCAATTTGGAACTGCGCGCCGGAGTCAACAACCTGCTGGACAAGGACCCGCCGCTCGTCCCCTCGGGCGATATCACCGGCAATGCCGGCGCGTCGAACTCCTGGGGGGCTTACGATTTATTGGGCCGGCAGCTGTTCGTCGCGTTCACGGCGAAGTTTTGACACGGCCCTCTCGCGCCAACCGGCACGAGCGGTCGCAAGAGGCCGCGCAGGAGTGATTCAAGTTCAGTATGTCACTCGACGGGGAATGCGGCGAGCGGAGTATGGCGAGGAGGCGCCGGCCAGACGGGGCGCCTCCTCGCAGACATCGGATCGACACCCGGCTATCTGGATTTTGATGTCAGGACCCGTTTGATTTCGACGTCAGGATCCGTTTGACCCGCGTCGCACGGTGAGAGTCGATGGCCAGCCAAAATGAGCCCAACGCACCCTTTGATATCGTGACCGCCTGGCCCGCGCGCACCGCAAAATCAGGGTCGAGCTCGATTTGTTGCCAGGTCTGTGCGTTGTCCAGTACGAAAACCTGCCGGTCCGCTCCAGCGCGCGAAACACTGACGATATGCGCATGCAATGTAGCCGGCGCCGGACCCAAAACCTGCGTGCTCGACAGCCCGAATTCCTCCTCGGGCGACGGGGCCGCATGCGCCGACGGTTGCAAACCATCCTTGCGGATTCCCTTCATTTCCCGGTCGAAGCAGGCCAATCGCTCTGTGTCCGCCTTGAGCTGGGTGCATGCGATCAACGGGCCAAGAGGGGTCTGGCCGATGGCCTGCGCCGGTATGCAGGCAAAGACCCACAGCAAGACGCTGCGACGGAATCCCTCGCTCGTCGCAACATGAGGATGGCGTGTTGGCTGCAAACCATCCGGCGTGCGTTTTTCATCATGCAGACACATCGCACTTCTCCCGGAGTGGAAGAATATCACTGTCGCATGACGGCAATCGACGCCTTCTTCCGACGTTGAGCGCGCTGCTGATGTGCTCGTTGTTCAATTACAGCGCCGCCGCGTCCGAACGGCAGGACGACCTTTCAGAAGTGGTGATTCAAGCGCCGGAACCGCGGTTCGTGGCGCCCACACATCGCGATCGGATCGGCAGAATCTGGGCGCCGGTAGTGATCAATGGCAAGGGCCCGTTCCGGCTCGTATTGGACACGGGTGCGAACCACTCCGGCATCACCGGCGTGGTTGCCGATATGCTCGGCGTTCCGCGCGATCTGGCGCCCCCCGTCCGACTGCGCGGCGTGACGGGAATCGTGATGGTTCCCGCCATCCACGTCGACACCTTCGATGTCGGCGATCTGACGCTCGGTCCGATGACTCTGCCGATCGTCAACGATGCGTTGGGCGGGGCTCAGGGAGTGCTCGCCACGAATGAATTTCGGGATGAGCGCATCCTGATCGACTTCAAGCACGACCGGATCGACATCCGCCACTCGCGAAACGAACGCACGCCCGCAGATTTCATCACCATCCCGTGGGAGCGGTCGGACACCGGATTGCTCATGTTTCACACGCGGGTCGGCGGCGTGCGCGTACAGGTGATCGTGGATACCGGCGGACAACGAACGATCGGTAACTTGGCAATGCGGGAGGCGTTGGAACGCCGCCACAGCCAGGGGCAGTCCGTCGAGATTTTTGACGTGACTGCCCAGTCGCAAGCCGGCGAATTCCTTCCATGTCCACCGATCGAGCTCGGGCCCTTGAAGATCGTCGGTGCGCACATCGCCTATGGCGAAATACAGGTCTTCGAGCATTGGCATTTCACTCAGAAGCCGGCTCTGCTGCTCGGGATGGATGTGATTGGACTGTTGGACACCTTTATCATCGATTATCGCCGCCATGAACTTCAGTTACGGCTGCGCAACGATCACTGAACACCGGATAGTGCCGGAAGAGCGAGGGAACATGATTCGAGCTTTACTTCGACTGTCTGCCGGCGTGCTGGCCGTTACACTTGCCTGCGCTTGCACGAACTCGCCGACCCGCGCTGTCTCGACGCAGGCTCCGCCGCCCGGTCGACTTTCCGACGGCGGCGCGTCTCAGGCCGATGTGGATGGCGCCATGCGCAAGCGGGGATATAAGCCGGCGCTATTTCGCGGCGAGCGCGTCTATTGCCGAAACGAGATGATTACCGGCTCCAACCTTCAGACCAAAGTCTGTCTGACCGCAAGACAGATCGAAGATCAAGAGCGATCGGGGAAAGACATGCTCACTGGTCCCCACCCAGACGGGTGCGGACCGGAGACAAAGGGCTGCATGTGATGATTCGCCATCGGCTCAATGAGACTCGCTGAAGCTGGGCGAAGCTGGGTGTCATGGTGTTCGCCGGCAGCGGGATAATGCGCAAGATCGAATCGCGTATAATGTTTTGAGCCACTGACCTGCTCGTTCCACGGCCTAGCTCGCTTGGACAAGGCCTTGGCGGCCATGCGCAATGTCCATATACGAGGATCAGATTGCTCTCCGACACAGAAATATCCAAGGAAATCAACCGTCGAAGGACGTTTGCCATCATCTCCCACCCGGACGCCGGCAAGACCACCCTCACCGAGAAACTCCTGCTGTTCGGCGGCGCCATCCAGATGGCGGGGACCGTGAAGGGACGCAAGGCGACGCGCCATGCGACCTCGGACTGGATGCGCCTGGAACAGCAGCGCGGAATTTCCGTGACCTCCTCGGTCATGCAGTTTCCGTTCGAGGACTGCATCGTGAATCTCCTCGACACGCCGGGCCACGAGGACTTCTCCGAGGATACCTACCGCACGCTGACCGCGGTCGACTCCGCCCTCATGGTCATCGACTGCGCCAAGGGCGTCGAGGAGCGCACCATCAAGCTCATGGAGGTCTGCCGCCTGCGCGACACGCCGATCATGACCTTCGTCAACAAGCTCGACCGCGACGGCCGATCGCCGATCGAGCTGCTGGATGAGATCGAGCGGGTGCTGAAGATCCAATGCACGCCCGTGACCTGGCCGATCGGCATGGGACGCGAGCTGTTGGGGGTATACCACCTTCTCGAGGATAGGATTTATGTCTACGTGCCGGTGGAGAAGGGACGGGTCGGCACCCACGAGACCATCGACGGTCTCGCGAGCGAGGAGGCCAGGGAGCTCCTGGGCGACCGGTATGCCGATTTCCTGGAGGAAGTCGAGCTCGTGCGCGGTGCGAGTCCCCTCTTCGATGTCGAGCGCTACCGCGCGGCACGGCAGACCCCGGTGTTCTTCGGCTCGGCGGTCAACAACTTCGGCGTTCGCGAGCTTCTGAGCTCCTTCGTCAAGCACTCCCCGGGCCCTTTGCCGCGGACCGCGCTCGAGCGCGTGGTGCAGGCCCAGGAGCCGAAGCTGACCGGCTTCGTCTTCAAGATCCAGGCGAACATGGATCCCGGACACCGCGACCGGATCGCCTTCATGCGGCTCTGTTCCGGCCGCTACTCGCGCGGCATGCGCCTGCGTCACGTGCGGCTGGAGAAGGAAATCCGCGTCGCCGATGCGCTCACGTTCCTGGCGGCCGACAGAAGCCAGGCGGAGGAAGCCTATGCCGGCGACATCATCGGACTGCACAATCACGGGACGATCAATATCGGCGACACCTTCACCGAGGGCGAGCACCTGACGTACACGGGCGTGCCGAACTTCGCTCCGGAGATCTTTCGCCGCGCCGTGCTCAAAGATCCGCTGCGCATGAAGGCCTTGCAAAAAGGGCTCTCGCAGCTCTGCGAGGAGGGCGCGACACAGCTCTTCAAGCCCTTGCGCAACAACGACCTCATCTTGGGGGCGATCGGGCAGCTGCAGTTCGAGGTGGTGGCTTTCAGGCTGCAGGACGAATACAGCGTCCAATGCGTGTTCGAGCCCATCAACGTCGCCACCGCCCGCTGGGTGAGACTCGAGGACGAGAAGCGGCTCGGCGAATTTCGCGGCAAGGCATACGACAACCTCGCGATCGACCACGCGGGCGAGCTGGTGTATCTCGCCCCCACGCGCGTCAATCTCCAATTGACCGAGGAACGCTGGCCGCAGATCGTCTTTACCAAGACGCGCGAGAACCTCGCCGCCTGATGGCCGCGGCCGCGCGGGTCTTGCGGCGATTCCCTTGGCCGAGAGCGACCCGGGCATCAAGGCGAAGAGAGTGTTCGGGCGAGCCTCCGCTCGCGTCAAGCTCCGCCGCCGCCGGCCCGGGTGTAAACATCCGCGTACTCGGCGCGGATCGCTTTCTTGTTCAGCTTGCCGACGCTGGTTTTCGGGATGCTCGCCACGAATAGAATCCGCTCCGGCAATTGCCAGCGGCAGAACGCACCCGTGAGATGCGCGAGGAGCTCTTCGAAGGTCGCTTGTCTGCCGGGCTCGAGCACCACGAGCGCCAGCGGCCGTTCCTGCCACTGCGGATGGGGTACCCCGACGACCACAGCCTCCCGCACCGCCGCGTGGCCGACCAGCGCGTTCTCCATATCGATGGACGAAATCCACTCTCCGCCGCTCTTGATGACATCCTTGAGCCGATCCGTGAGCTTGAGATAGCCGTACGCGTCGATCGTACCCACGTCGCCGGAGCGCCAGTAGCCGTCGACGAAGCGATCGGCCGCCTCCGGCAGACAATGGTAAGAGACCGCGACCCACGGACCCCGCGCGCAGATCTCGCCCACGGACTCGCCGTCGTGGGGGAGCTCCCGGCCGTCCTCGGCGAGAATCTTCACGTCCACCCCGATACCGGGCAGGCCCTGCGTGCGCCTCAGGTTCCATTCCTCGTCGGCCGAGAGCCGCCCCCGCAGCGTCGGCTTGAGCCGGTTCACGGTCATCAAGGGGCTGGTCTCCGTGCCTCCGTACGCATGGATGATCTCGGCGCCGGTGAGCTCGTGCCAACCGACGAGGAGCGAAAGAGGGGCTTCGGAGCCGCCGCACAGGAGCCGCAAGCGGCCCAACGAGGGCTTGGTGGGGAGGGTCCGGATGTAGCTCAGGAGGGGCAAGAGGATCGACGGCACGCCGCTCGCGATGGTTACCCCCTCGGCGACGATCGAATCGATCAGAAACGCGGCATCGTCCACCGAGTACCTGCCGGGCAGGAGGATCTTGTTGGCCATCAATGTGGCAGCCTGCGGCAATCCCCAGCCCTGCGCATGAAACATCGGCGTGACCAACATCGTGCAGTCATCCATCGTCACGCCGACCATGGCGGCGAGACTCAGGGAGTGCAGATAAATGGAGCGGTGGGAATAGTAGATGCCCTTGGAGCGGCCGGTCGTACCGCTCGTGTAACAGGCGGCATAGGCCGAGCGCTCGTCTATCATCGGCCAATCGGTGATGGGGGCCGCGGCCGCCATCCCCTCCTCGTGGTGATGCAGCGGCCGCAGCGTCGTCTCGATCTCCTCGAGCGGCTTATCCGTCATGACGATCCAGGCTTTGACCCCGGGCACGTGCGGTGCGAGCGCCTCGGCCAGCGGCAGCATGGTCTCGTCCACCAATAGGTAGGTGGCGGTGCTGTGGTTGACGATGTAGCTCAATTCGTCCACGGAGAGCCGCAAATTGAGCTGCAGCAGAACGGCTCCCAGCCCCGGAATAGCGTAATACAGCTCGAAGTAGCGGCGGCTGTTCCAATCGAGCACGCCGACCCGTTCGCCCGGACCGACGCCGAGCGAACGAAGAGCGCCGGCCGCGCGGCCGACCCGCTCGTAGCAATCCCGGTAGGTGTAGCGCGCCCAGCCACCGGCCTCGTTCCGGTAAAGAATTTCTTGATCGCCGTAGGTGCGAGCGGCATGCCGGATGAGGGTCGTGGTATTGAGCGGGTAGTCGTCGCCCATGGTAGACGGGCACCCCATTACGAGGCCTGAGCCGCCGTCGCCTTGGTCTGTTATCCCCACCGCCTCTCCTTTGCCGGAGGCAGTATCCCACGCCTCGAAATTCGGCGACAGCGGAAAGGCCGATTTGCGAGGGCCTTCCCCGGTCGCGCTCTTCGTCAGATCTGCGCCGTGCCTCCATCCACGAACAGCTCGATACCGGTGACGAAACTCGCATCGTCGGAGGCGAGGAAAACCGCCGCCTTCGCGATCTCGTCCGGGGTCCCCATGCGGCCCATGGGGATGCCGGCCACGATCTGATCGATCGCGGCTTTCGGCATCGGCCCGAGGATCGGCGTATCGATGGTGCCGGGGCTGATGACGTTGGTACGGATCTTGCGGTCTTTGAGCTCCGCCGCCCAGGTGCGCGCGAACGAGCGGATGGCCGCCTTGCTGGCGCTGTAGACCGCAAAGCCGGGAAGTCCTTTGACCGAAGCGATCGATCCGGTGAGGATCACCGAGGCGCCGTCGGACAGCAAGGGAAGCGCCTTCAACACGGTGAACAGCGTACCCTTCACGTTCACGTCGAAGGTGCGGTCAACGTGTTCCTCGGTGATGGCGGAGCTCGGCAACACCTCGCCCACCCCAGCATTTGCGAACAGCACGTCTAGGCGGCCCTTGGTGCGCTTCACCGTTTCGTACAGCCGGTCGAGGTCGGCCAGCTTGGCAATGTCGCCCTGGACGCCGGTCGCGTGCGATCCAAGGGAGGCGGCCGCGGCCTCGAGCTCCTCTCGGCGGCGGCCCATGATGAACACATGAGCGCCTTCCTCGATGAACCGTTTGGCGGTGGCGAGCCCCATACCGGAGGTCCCGCCGGTGATCACCGCGACTTTGCCGTTCAGCTTGTTCATGTCCGCTGCTCCAGAGTTGATTGAAACCGTGGAGGTATTATCCGTCTGCCTTCGAATATGGATAACCCACGATCAGGGAATAACATTCATGCCCGAAAAGGTATTGAACGTTCATGCACAAAAGGTATGAATGGCGACGAATAAACGGCGGGGTCCAGCATGCCCGCGTCTTCCCCGCGTCTTCGCCGATTTCACCGAGCGGTTCGCGCGCGATCCTGACTCGAGCGCGCCTCGAGCGCGGCTCGCCGCGGGTTGAACGCGCGCACTCGGGCGACGAACCATCGCTCGGCGGCGGCGCGGCGGCTCGCGCCATAGCGCAGGCGCGAATAGCGCCTCAAGAGGACACCCACGCGGGCGCCCAGATCGGGCCGCTCGGTCGCAACCCGCGCCGCGAAGGCTTCGGCCCCCTCGGACGGACGGCGCGGCAGGCCCGCCGCCGCGAGCTTGCGGCACAGTTTGTGATAGGCACGGAGCACGGGATCCTTCGGATCGGGGCGTTGCTCGCGCCGGATCTGCCAGGTGAGCCAGATGAACACCAGCACCAGCCCCGCGCCCATCACCATCGCGACTTTCTGCCCGTCGGGCTCGGGTATGCCGAGGCTGCCCAGAAGGCTGTCCTGGGAATGCTGATCGAAGCTCAGGATTCGCTCGCGCCAGAGCTGGCGCAGCGCATCGAGCTCGAGGCGCGCGTCCGCGAGCCAGGAAAGAGGCTGCCGCCAGGGCCCCGACAGGCGCGAGCCCGCCGCGAGGGCACCTTCCGAACCGGGCTCCACGCGTCCCGGCGCGACCGCCGAGGTCGGATCGACCCGCATCCAGCCGCGCCCCTCGATCCATACCTCGTCCCACGCATGGGCATCGCTCTGGGCGACGATCCAGTAATCGGCGAATCGATTGTAGAGTCCGCCGTGGTAGCCCGTGACCACCCGGGCGGGAATCCCCGCGGCGCGCATGAGCGCCGCGAAGGCGGACGCATAGTGACCGCAGAAACCGCGTTTGGTGTCGAACAGAAATTCGTCCACCGAGTTCACGCCGAGCGGCGGCGGTTCCAGGGTATAGAAGAACTGCTGCCGGTGAAACATGTCGAGGACCGCATTCACGTACTGTATGTCGTCGGGATGCAATCGGCGCAGGTCGAGCGCGAGCTGTCGGGTTCTGGGATTGGTTCCTCTCGGGAGCCGTGTGTCGCGGCGGCGCGCGGCCTCGCTCAACGGCTCCGTCGATTGGACATGTGTGTGCGAGGAGATGCTCACGTCGAGCGGGCGCGACAAGAGCGAAGGCCGTATCAGCATGCCGTCGTCGGTGAGGTAGGCGTCGCTCGAATCCCAGCGGTCCGGCCAGTCGAGGGCGAATATCCAATTGTGCCGATTTGGCTCGAGGCTCACGACATAGCGATAGGCGATCCCCAGCGGCGCAAGACCGGTCCCAGGGCCGCGAAAGGCGATCGTACGCCGCCAGGTGCGCCCATCGAAGTCGTGCAATACCGGGCCGCGCCAATAGCGTTCGGCCGGCGGCGGGGGCGGGCCGTCGAAGTGTACCCGGAAGGCGATGTCGTCCGACAGCGCAAGATCGGTGATGTCGCCGGGGCTCATGGTGTCGCTCAAACCCGTCTCGGCGCCGCGTGCGTCCGAGGGTACGCGCCATAGCGGTCCGTCGAATCTCGGAAAAAACAACCAGAGAACCAGTGCAAGCGGGAGCGCCTGGGCGGAGATGCGTCCCGCGTAGCGCGCGCTGCGCCGCCAATCCGACGGCTGCGTGGAATCGCCGAGGCGAAGCAGCGTCGCGGTCGTGAGCCAGGAGACGGCGAGCAGGTAGGCGAACAGCCAGAACGACTCGCTTCTCAGAAGCGCCGCCAGGCTCAGGAAGTAGATGATCAGCGCGACGACGTATAGGTCGCGCCGCGACTGCGTCTCGAAGAGCTTCAGTCCCGCGACCAGGCTGAGCAGGGCGGATCCTGCGGCGACGCCGTTGAACGTGTGAAGCTGCAAGAACAGAATGCCGATGGAGACCACCGCGACCACGATTCGAATTGTGCGCGAGGGTGCCGCGTAACCGCGCGCCGCCAGCGCGAGCCGGATGGCAACGGCGGCAGCGATCGCGGCGAGCAGCCAGACGGGAAGCGAAGCGGCATGTACCGCGAGGGCGAGCGCGAGGCAAACGGACATCCAGCGCAGCTGGTCATAGGTCACCTGGGTGGCGGAGGGCACGGCGAGCTTCATGCCGGCGGTATTCCGTGACAGGCCAGCGCGCGCAGACATCGCGACCGATGAGCGGGCCCGCGGCCGGGCGGGATGTCGATCCCGGGAATGCGAAGTCCGTAGGGGCGGGGGAGACCGGCCTCGCATTCGGTGATCCAGCGGCAGAGCTGCGAGAGGCGCGTCTCGGCATCGAGCCCGTCGAGCGAGGACCACTCGAGCCAGTCCGGCCGCGCTCCCAGATCGCCGTAGATCCGGACGGCCGCCTCGCCGCCGCGCGCCAGGGTCTTCCATGCCATGTGCTTCAAGGGAATGCCCGGCGCGTAGGAGCGCAGTCCCGCGAAATCCTCCTCGCCCCGTGATTCGGCACGCCTCGACTCGCCCGTCGCCGCGTTTGCCGCCGGCAACGGCCGGTTGCCGCGCGGACTCGGAGCGACGAACGCGGTGAGCGGCGCCTGCACATAGGTCCATGCACGGAACCAACCGAAGGGATACCGGGTCCGCAACTCGAATTGACTCCAGCGGCTCACTCCGCGATTCGCGACGGGGACCGCGAGCACGACCTCTTCGTAGCTGCCGATCGCGACGCTTCGTGTCGCCTCCGCCAGCGGCGAGCCGGACGCGGTGCCGAGACGCACCGCGACATCGCAGCGATCGACGGCGGACTCGTTGCGCAGCATGAATTGAAAATACGCGTCCGCACCGGCGAACGCGTCGACCTCGACCTTTACGTCCACTGTGAGACCCAGGAGATTGCGGTGGCAATGATGCATGGCGACCAGCATCGTGCTCACCATGAAGAAGGCGAATGCCAGACCCAGGTTGCTCGAGTAGTTGAGGCCCGCGATCAGCATGGCGATCAGCAGCGCCGTCAGCATCAGCCCGAAGCGCGTCGGCAGGATATAGATGCGCCGCCGCTCGATCTTGACCGGCAATCCGTCCACGCCGTGGCGGCGGGCAGACCAGGCTCTGATTCGAGCGATGGCCGTGTCCGGGAGGCTCCGCAATTCAGGCCTCGCTCAGGGGACCGGGACGGCCTCGAGCAGGCGGCCGGCGCCGGCCGGGCCGCTGTCGCGCTGCTCGAGGCGATGCTCGACGACCGCTCCGAAGACGGCCTGCACGTGCTCCGGGATCACCGCGCTTCGCCCGCAGATCAATGCCCAGGCCCGCGCCGCGCGCAGCAATCCGATCGCCGCGCGCGGCGACAGTCCGGCTTTTAGACCCGCGGCGCTTCGCGTATGCGCCACCAGCGCCTGCACGTAGTCGAGCAGCGCCGGCGCCACGTGCACACCGAGCACCGCCTGCTGCAGCGCCTGCAGCGCCTCCACGCTCAGCACGCTGCCGAGCGAATTGACCAGCTCGCGCCGATCCGTGCCGCTCAGCAATTCGCGTTCGGCGGCCGCAGCCGGATAACCCAGGTGGACGCGCATCAGGAATCGGTCGAGCTGGGATTCCGGCAGCGGGAACGTGCCCACCTGTTCCTGGGGGTTCTGTGTGGCGATGACGAAGAACGGCTCGGGCAAAGGCATCGATTGCCCGTCGATCGTCACCTGCCGCTCCTCCATGGCTTCCAGCAGCGCGCTTTGCGCCTTCGGCGAGGCGCGATTGATCTCATCCGCCAGCACCAGCTGCGCGAAGATCGGACCGCGCTGGAATCGAAACGTCCCGGTGTCGCGCTCGTAGATCGACACGCCGAGAACGTCGGCGGGCAACAGGTCGCTGGTGAATTGAACCCGCTGGAAGCTGAGACCGAGCGTTTTGGCGAGTGCGTGCGCGAGAGTGGTCTTGCCGACCCCGGGGATGTCCTCGATCAGCAGATGACCTCTCGCCAAGAGGCAGGCCAGGCAGAGGCGGATCTGCCCGTCCTTGCCGAGAATGATGCGGTTGATCTGCGCGAGGACCGCGCCGATGCCGGACCCGGCGGCACCGCCGGCCTGCGCAGCATTCGCAGCCGGCGGATTCATTGGGCATCGAGCGCGTTGACCCGCGCGACTTGCCTGGCCAGCTGGTCGATCTCGGTGCTGAGCTCCGAAAGCCGTCCCTGATCCTTCGCCACCACCTCCGGCGGGGCGTTCCTCGCAAACTCCTCGTTGGAGAGCTTGCCCCGCAACTTGCCGAACTCGGTTTCCGCCCGCCGTTGGCGCTTCGCCAATCGCTCGAGCTCGGCCTTCGGGTCGATCAGCCCCGCCATCGGCACCAAGATCTCGAGGCTTCCCACCAGGGCGGTGGCCGAAATCGGCGCCGCCTCGGACGGGCCGAGCACGCGAGGTTCGGCGATGCCCGCCAGCCGCGAGAGATAGTGTCGATTGCGCACGAGATACTCGAGATCCGTCGGGCCGGCGTTCTGCAGCAGCACATCGAGACGGCGGCTCGGAGCAATGTCCATCTCGCCGCGAATCTGACGCACGCCCAGGATGAAATTCATCACCCAGCGCATCTCCGGCTCCGCCGCCGCGTCGGCACGCAACTCATCCGCCTTCGGGAATGGAGCCAGCATGATGGACTCGCCGTTCACGCCCGCGCCCAAACGTACCCGCTGCCAGATCTCCTCGGTGATGAACGGCGCGAGCGGGTGCAGCGCGCGCAGCAGCGTTTCCAGGGTGCCGATCAAGGTCTTTCGGGTGGCGTGTTTCTGGGCCGCGGTCGCGGTGTCGGATTGCAGCACGGCCTTGGAGAGCTCCAGATACCAGTCGCAGAACTCGTTCCAGGTGAATTCGTACAGCGCGTTCGCAACGATGTCGAGACGGTACCCGGTGAAGCCGGCGTCGACCCGCTCGATCATCGCGGCGAGGCGCGAGCGGATCCAGCGGTCGGCCAGGCTCAGCTCGCCCTCGGCTGTGCCGCTGCTCCTCGCTGCGCTGCCGCTTGGCTCTGCACCGTCGCCCGGCTGCGCCGAGGCGAAGCCGTCCTGTCCCTCGACGTTCATCAGCACATAGCGCGCCGCGTTCCAGAGCTTGTTGCAGAAATTCCGGTTGCCCTCGACCTTGGCCATGTCGAATCGAAGATCGCGGCTCTGGGTCGCAAGTGCCGCGAACGTGAGGCGCAGCGCGTCGGTGCCGAACGGTGGGATGCCCTGGGGGAACTGCTTGCGGGTCGCCTTCTCGATGGCCGGCTTCATCTGCGGCTGCATGAGCCCGGTGGTCCGTTTGGCAAGAAGACCCTCGAGCGAGATGCCGTCGACGATGTCGAGCGGGTCGATCACGTTGCCCTTCGATTTCGACATCTTCTGGCCGTCGTGGTCGCGGATCAGGCCGTGGACGTAGACCTCTCGAAACGGCACCTCGCCGGTAAACTCGATGCCCATCATGATCATGCGGGCGACCCAGAAGAAAATGATGTCGAAGCCGGTCACGAGGACCGACGTTGGATAGTAGGTCTCGAGCGCGCGGGTCTCGCCCGGCCAGCCCTGGGTCGAGAAGGGCCAGAGGCCCGAGGAGAACCAGGTGTCGAGCACGTCCTCGTCCCGCCGCAGCGCCACCTCCGGTCCAAGACCTTGTTCCGCGCGCACCTCCGCTTCGCTGTGCCCGACGTACCAGCGTCCCTCGGAGTCGTACCAGGCCGGGATGCGATGGCCCCACCAGAGCTGGCGGCTGATGCACCAGTCCTTGATGTGCCGCATCCACTCGAAATAGACGCCGGACCAGTTGTCGGGCACGAAGCGTATGCGGCCCTCCTCGACGGCTCGAATCGCAGGCGCCGCGAGCGGTTTGATGTCGACGAACCACTGGTCGGTGAGGAGCGGTTCGAGCACCGCGTTGGTGCGATCCCCCCGCGGAACCACGAGCTTGTGCGGCTCGATGCGATCCACGAGCCCGAGCGCCGACAGATCGGCGACGATGCGTTCGCGGGCCGCGGCGCGGTCGAGGCCGCGATAGGGCGCGGGCACCTCGTCGTTGAGCGACGCGTCCAGGGTCATCACGTTGATCATCGGCAGTCCATGACGCAGTCCGATTTCATAGTCGTTGAAATCGTGCGCCGGCGTGATCTTGACGCAGCCGGAGCCGAACGCCGGGTCGACGTAATCGTCGCCGATCACCGGGATGTCGCGCTCGGCGAGCGGCAGGCGCACCTGCCGGCCGATCAAGTGCCGGTAGCGCTCGTCGTCGGGATGCACGGCGACCGCGGTGTCCCCCAGCATGGTCTCGGGCCGCGTCGTCGCCACGACGAGGTGGCCGCCGTCGTGCAACGGGTACTTGAGATGCCAAAGATGGCCCGCCTCCTCCTCCGAGACCACTTCCAGGTCCGACAGAGCCGTTTTCAGCACCGGATCCCAGTTGACCAGCCGTTTACCGCGGTAGATCGATCCGTTCCGATATAGACGAACGAAGGCCTCGGTGACCGCCTGGGAGAGCTCGGGATCCATCGTGAACTTGTCGCGCTTCCAGTCCACCGAGGCGCCCAGCCGGCGCAACTGCCGGGCGATCGAGCCGCCCGAGGTGCTTTTCCACTCCCAGACTTTGGCAATGAAGGCCTCACGCCCGAGATCGAGCCTGCTCCGGCCGGCCGCGTTCAGCTGGCGCTCCACCACCATCTGCGTGGCGATGCCGGCGTGATCGGTGCCGGGCTGCCACAGCGTATCGAAGCCACGCATGCGCGCGGTGCCGGATCAGGGCGTCCATGATGGTGTCTTGAAACGCGTGGCCCATGTGCAGCGTTCCGGTGACGTTCGGCGGCGGAATGACGATCGAGTAGGGCGGCCCACGGCCGCTCGGCTCGAAATATCCGTTGGTTTCCCAGCGTTCGTAGATGCGCAGTTCGATATCGGCGGGGGAAAAAGCTTTGTCCATGGCCGCTCGATTATAGCGGCCGCGCGGACTAGATGTCGGCGGTGTCGCTCAGCTGGTGCGTCTCGAGCGCGAGCTTGTGATCCCGGTACGTCTTGAACCGCTCGCGCCCGAGGCGCCGACACTCCGGATCGGCATCGACGATCTCGGCGATCCGGGAGAAGCGCCCGAGCCCGGCCGGAAACCGGCTCGCCAGGTTGATCAGGAGATCGGCGCGCTCGACCGAGTCGAGCTCGTGCATGACGTGTACCGGCGTGCCCTCATCGAGCGGCTCACCGGCGCGGGTCAGCCGATGCGGCACGAAGGATCGATCGTCGAACGTCCACAACAGGTCGTCGTACAGCTTGGCGTCGCCGGCGCTGTCGCTCCAGACGACGATGGAAAGTTCCTGCAAATAGGCTTTCGCGGTCAACCGGCAGGCGAAGCTCCAGCGCCGCTGCGGCGCCTGGCTCTGCAGTACGTAAAAGTCGACTCTATCGGCCATTCCGACGCCTCATCTGCGGCGCGTGCGGTGTACCAGAAACTCCACGAGCAGCGGCACGGGGCGGCCGGTACTGCCTTTATGCGAGCCGCCGAGCCACGCGGTGCCGGCCACGTCAAGATGCGCCCAATCGAGATCCTTGGTGAACTTCGACAGAAAAGTGGCCGCGGTGCAGGCGCCGCCTTCCCGGCCGCCGACGTTGGCGAAATCCGCGAAATTACTCTTCAAGGCATCCGCGTAGTCCTCTCCGACAGGCAGGCGCCAGACCCGGTCGTCTGCGCGGCTGCCGGCGGCCGCGATCTCTCCGGCCAGCCCGTCGTCGGTGCTCATCATGCCGCTCACTTGATTGCCGAGCGCGATGATGCAGGCGCCGGTCAACGTGGCCACGTCGATGACCGCCGCAGGCTTGAAGCGCCGGCTGTAGGTGATGGCATCGCACAGGATGAGCCTGCCTTCCGCATCGGTGTTCAGGATCTCCACCGTCTGACCCGACATCGACGTGACGATGTCCGCGGGCTTCACGGCTTTACCGCCGGGCATATTCTCGCAAGTCGGCACGATCGCGATCACGTTGATGGGAAGCGCGAGCTCGGCCGCGGCTCGCAGCGCGCCGAGCACGGCCGCCGCACCGCCCATGTCGAATTTCATCTCGTCCATCCCCGGCGGATCCTTGAGCGAAATTCCGCCCGAGTCGAAGGTGATGCCCTTGCCGATCAGGCAAATCGGGGCGCTGCCTTTTTTTCCGCCTCGATATTCCGATACGATGAATCGCGGCGGTTGCGCAGATCCTTGCGTGACCGCCAGAAATGCGCCCATCTTGAGCGCCCTGATCGCCTCCTCATCCAGCACCTTGGTCTTGATGCGCGGCCAGTCCTTGTCCAGCTGCATCGCACGTTCGCCCAGGTAGGTGGGCGTGCAGACGTTCGGGGGCAGGTTCGCGAGGTCCCGCGCCAGGGCAGACCCCGAGCCGACGGCGGCGCCGATCTCGAGACCCGAAGCGGCCGATTTCAAGGCGCGCGCGTTTTCTGCGGCCACGTTCACCGCGGCGAGCTTGCCCGGCTTGGGCTTGGCGCCGCTCTTCAAATCGGGGATCCGATAGGCGGCGGCGCTGAAGATCTCCGCGATCGCACGCGCTCGGAAATGACCGTCCATGCCCGGTACATCGTGCTGGGCAAGGTACACCGTCGCATCCTTCGCGCCGGTCTTCAGTATCGCCTGTGCGCTCGATTGCACGGCCTTGCGGTAGGGCTTGCGGCCGAAGCTCGCCTGCGGCCCGAGGCCGGTCAACAGCACTCGCTCGGCGGCGGCGCCCGCCGGGTGCGGCAACAGCAGCGTGTCGCCCACCTTGCCGGCAAAATCGCCGCTCGCGATCAGGCGGCCGATGATTCCGCCGATTTGCGCATCGATCAGGCGCGCGGCGGAGCCGAGATCGCCATTCTCGTGGACGCCGATCACCGCGCAGCCGCAGGCGCTCCGCGCTTTGGTATCGACGATTGCCTTGAATTCCATATCCCCACTCCGTTGTTGGATAAAAGTTGCGTATCCTCGAATGGCAATTAGTTTACTAGATTCACGCGAAGGCTCTAAGCTCAATGCCATGAAGTGGACCGTGCAACGCTATGTCCTACGCGAGGTGATGCAGACCTGGCTCGCCGTGACCGGCATTCTGGTCGCGATTCTGGTGTCGAATCAGCTCTCGAGGGTGCTCGGCCGGGCGGCGACCGACAACTATGGCCGCCACGTGGTGTTCGATCTGATCGCGCTCGGGGCGATCATGAACCTGTCGGTCATCGTGCCGGCCGGCCTGTTGCTCGCCATCGTGCTCGCCCTGGGCCGGCTGTACCACGATAGCGAGATGACGGCGCTGCAGGGTTGTGGATTCGCGCCCACGCGCATGCTCGTGCCCCTGTCGTGCTTCGCCGTGGTGATCGCCGTGGGGCTCGCGTGGCTGTCCTTTGTCCAGGTGCCCCGCGCCGACCACCAAGCTCAGCTGTTGCGGCAGTCGGCCGTCAAGGAGGCGCAGTTCGGCCAACTGGACGCCGGGCGCTTCCGCTCCTTCGTGAGCGGCGGGGGCGACGCGGTGTTCTACGCCGAACGGGTGGACGCGGAGGGCGTGTTGCATAATGTATTCGTGCGCCGCGAGACGGGCGGTCGGGTCGAGGTGGCGCTCGCCGATACGGCGACCTACTCGAAGGCTGCCTCGAACGGCATGCATTTCGTCACCCTGTTCAACGGGCGCCGCTACGAAGGCGTCCCCGGCCAGAGCGACTTCCGCATCATCGAATTCCGCGAGCATGGGATCCCCATCGTCACGCCGGAGGACAAGCTCGGCACCGAACAGGATCCCGACACGCGGCCCACCCGGGAGCTCCTCGGTTCGACGGCGCCCGAGGACATCGCGCAGCTTCAATTCAGAGCGTCGAGCCCCATCATGGCGCTGATCTTGACCCTGCTCGCCGTGCCCGTGAGCCGTCTGCGCCCGCGGCAGGGCCGTTATGCCCGCGTCGGGTTCGCGATCGTCGTGTACGTGATCTACGCGAACCTCTTGGCCGCCTCCAAGGTCTGGGTCGAGAAGGGCCAGCTGCCGCCCGCCATCGGGGTGTGGTGGGTGCACATTCTCCTGCTGGCATTCGCCCTGTACCTGATCTACCGAGAGGGACGAGGCACGTGAACACGCTCGATCGCTATCTCTACCGCACCGTGCTGCTCTACACGCTGATGGCGATGTGCGTGCTGCTGACGCTCGGAGCGTTGTTCGTCTTCATCAGCCAGCAAAGCGACATCGGCACCGGGGACTACGGGACGGCCGATGCGTTTCTATATACCTTTCTCAATCTTCCGGAGCAGATTTTCGAGCTATTGCCGATCGGCGCGATGATCGGCGCCCTGATGGGTCTCGGGAATCTCGCCGCGGGCAGCGAGCTCGTCGTGACTCGCGCCTCCGGCGTGTCGGTGTGGCGGATCGCCTGGCCCGTGGGCCTCGCGGGCCTCACCTTGGCGTTGACCATGTACGCGGTGGGCGAATACGTCGCGCCGCCGCTTGCGCAGTTCGCGAAGCGCGAGAAAACCACGAGCAAGCTCGCCGACGTGAGCTTCGCCGGCTCGAGCAGCGCCTGGGTGAAGGACGGCAATCTCATCTTGCGGGTGCAAACCGGCGAGGTCGACCAATCCTTCGGGGGCGTCTCGCTGTTCCAGCTGGACGGGCCGACCAAACTTCGCTCGATCCAGCGGGCAGACCGTATTTCCGTGGCGGATCCGCATCACTGGCGCATGCACAACGTCGCCACGACCCTCTTCGGCGACGATCATGTCGGCAGCAGCACGGCCGAGGAGGTCACGATCCAATCGACCGTCAATCCGGACTTTCTGGCGTTGGCGGCGACCGACCCCGATCTTCTCACGCTGCGCGGCGTCGCCTCGTACATCGACCACCTTAAGAGCAACCACCTCGATACGTCGTTTTACGAAATAGGCTACTGGTCGCGCATCGCGCGCATGTTCGCCGTCATCATCGTGACCCTGCTCGCGCTGCCGTTCGTGTTCGGACCGCTGCGCACTACCGGAGCCGGGACGCGCACCGTGATCGGCGTCATGCTCGGTGTCGTGTTTTTTCTCATCACCCGGACGGTGGAGAATGGCGGGCAGCTCTTCGGTTTGAACCCGCTGCTCGTGGGGTGGCTGCCGACGGCCTCGATCGGCCTGGTCACGCTGGTGGCGATATCAAGAACGCGCTAGGTGCACGACACGGGTGCCCGACAGCCGGTCGTGCAGGGCCAGATGCTCGGGGTCCGCATAGAGCCAGAACACGCCGAGCGCGGCCGGCGCCCAGGCGAGAAAACCGCACACGCATCGCCACAGGGCGGGCAGGAAGCGAAGCGGCTTGCCCGATTCGCTGACGGCGCGCAGATGCCACGCGCGCATCCCCAAGGTCTGGCCGCTCCGCATCCAGTTGACCACGTAGTAGGCCGCGACGATCGTCACTTCGCCGCCCCGATAGAGATACCACCAATAGCCGCCGCCGGTCTCGGTGATTGCGCCGCCGCGTATCCCGACCATGATGCCCGTGTAAACGAGGAGCAGGGCGGCGAGCAGCAGCGAGTCGTAGATCAAGGCGGCGAAGCGCCGCCCGAAGCCGGCGCTCGTGCCCGAGATCACGGAGCCGTTGGCGATGAGGATTTTATCGTCGGCGCCGCGCCGGTCTTTTTCCCGGACGTGCCGGCCTTGGCGGGGGCCTTTGTCTCTTTCGGGACGAGCAGCTGATCCAGCGGACGAAAAATCGCATCGTAGCGGTAGCTCGCGATCTCGAAGGCACGGCCCTGGGCCTTCTGCGTGAGCGCGGTATCCTTGGAGGATTGCGCCTCGATCCAGCGTTTGTCGCCGGCCGTCGCGCCGGTGATCGTGATGACGTTGCCGTCGTCCAGCGTGAAGAGCGCCTGCGCGGATTGGGTGAAGTCGATGTCCTTGGCGGCCGCGACATCCTCGGCCGTGAGGCCGCTCAACGTGCTCACCGAAGGTGCCAATGCCTTGCCATCCAGCGCCTTGCGCCCCGGGGGTATCTTGTCGAGCGCGAAGTCCTCTTCTTTGGGCTTGAGCCGGTGCAGGGTATATCCGGAACCCGTCGCCGGTTTGAGCTCGACGTTCTGAATCGAGGAGGAGGGAATGTCGATGAGCCGGGTGTCGATCCAGGAATGCGGCTCGGCATCGACCGAAATCGCCGGCTCCACCGTGTAGCTCCTGCTCTCGCCGTCGCGGCGCGCGAAGGTGCCTTCGCCGACCGGCTTGCCTACGATGACGGCGTGCTTGCCGTCCCGTGCCGTCACGCTGATCTCTGCGCCGCCGGCGCCCGGTTTGGTGGGGTCCTCGACCCCGATGATCGGGTAGTTCGCCGGATCGGAGGTTTTCTCCTCGATCACCTTGGCGTCTCCCAGAGTCACGAGGAGTCTGCGGAGCTTGGACAAGTCCGCGGGATAGTCCGCGCGCTGCGCGACCGACCAATGCTCGCCCGTCTTGTGCAGGGTGACGGCCGGCGTCGCGCTTCCCTTGAGGATGCTCACCTCGCTGACGGTGTCGAGCTCGGGGGCGAGCGTCGGGAAGAGGGGGGCGCCGCGCGTGTCCCTCTGCAAGTTGCGCTGCGAGCTCAGATAGATCGCGCCGCAGATGGCCACCAGCGCCGCGACCAGGAGCAGCGTAAAGCGTGCGCGCGTCATGATGGTTTGACTCCCGCACTCTTGCGCTTGCGCCTGAGCGAGAGGATGAAGGCGCCGGCGATGGCGACCGCCAACGGCGCGAGGGCGATGTTGATCACCTTCAGCCAGTTGTCGAGCCGATTGATGTCGACGTCGAGTCCGCGCTGCGTCTCGCGCAGCTCTTTGCGGACCCGAGCCTTCTCGGCGGTGAAGCGCTTGAGCTCCTGCTCCTGTTCGGGCGTCAGCATGAGCGATGTCTGGTCGTTCCTCTTGCTCTGCAGCTCCGTCAGCTTGCTCTCGGTTTGCTGCAGCTCCGATTGCAGCTCGAGCACCTTGCTGCGCAGCCGGTCATCCGCCCGGCGCTTGAGAGCTTCCACCCGCTCGAAGGGACGCGAGAACGTCGCACGGCCGCGGATGCTGATGAGCGCGTTGCTGCCGGTCAGATTGTCGACGGCGTTGGCCACGAGGTCGCCGTTATTGGCGAAGGCCTGGGCGATCCGCTGGCCGAGGATCTCGCGGGTCTGAACCCACATGTAGTCCATCAACATGTCGGTATCCGCGACGATGACGATGTTCGCCGGCACGGCGGACTTGGACAGATGCGCGACGGGCGGTCCCGCGGAGGGTTTCGGGTCGGGCGGCGCGCCCTGGGGATAGGCCGATGACACGGGACCCGTGATGCGCGCCGCGATGACGTAGCGGGTGCCCGTGGGCTTGAACCCGTCGCGCAGGCTCGCCGGATCCGTCAAGGCGCTGAAGCGCGAAGCGGGAATGGGCGCGGCGCTGGTCGAGCTCATGAGCAGGGGCTCGAACTTGGTGGTCGCGCCGCGGCGAGGCGCGAGAAAGCCGGCGGTGGCGACATTGATGGTGTCGAGCGCGGCGGTGTCCACGTCCTTCCTGTCCATGTCGTCCTTGTGCAAACCCAGAATCCCGATGTGGCGCGTCGGCGGCCCCTGCATGGTGGCCCGCACCTCGAGGCCGAGATCGAGATCGCCGACCACCTGGGTGGGATCGTAGGCGACGCCCCAGGCGGCGAGGAGCGGCTCCAGATCGGAGGAGTGGTTCGCCGTCGCGCCCGCAAAAGGATTCTGCGGATCCTGACCGCTCGAGTCGGCGCCGCTGCTCGGATCGACGAAGAGCAGCACCCGCCCGCCGCGCATGACGAATTGATCGATGGCGTAGAGCGTCTTCGGCGGCAGATTCTTCGGATGCACGATCATCAGAACGTCCACGTCTTTGTCGATGTGGTCGATATCCGAGGTCAGGGAGCGCACGGTGAAGAGCTGTTCGAGCTGCGACAGCACGGGCCAGGTGTCGCCCATCTGCCCGGTCATGGGATTGAACTGGCCTTGCATGGGAATCGAGCTCAACAGGCCGACCACTGGTTTTTTTGGGTTGGCCAGCTCCTGGATGACCTTGGCCACGTCGTATTCCAGGAATTCCTCACGGTCGGGCGTGAAGCTCGGAATGACGGAACGGCCGTCGGTGGAATTGGTTCCCGCCAAACCGAAGTACAGCGACTCGCCTCCCCCATCGTTGCTCTGAAGCGATTGCAAACCCGCCTCGGCGGCGTGGTCCTCATCGTCGGAGAAGGGCTGAGGGTCGATCACCTGAAGGCGGATCTTGCCGCCGGAGCGCGCCGTGATCTCCTCAAGGAACTCCCGGACCCTGTTCGCGTAGGGCATGAGCAGAGGCGACTGCTTCTCGGCCGACTCCCGCGAGAAATAGAAATACAGGTTGATCGGCTCCTTGAGCTCGGAGAGCACCTGCTTGGTGCCCGGGCTCAACGTGTACAAGTGATTTTCAGTGAGATCGAGACGCATGCCCCGGAGGCCCAGGTTCGACAGCATCACCACGCCGAGGAAAAGCACCGCGAGAGCCAAGAGGCCGCCCACGCCGTAGCCCATCCTCTTCCAACCCATTCTTCGCTGATTATCGGCGTTCACTTATTCCGCCTTCTTCATGTCGAGCACCAGAGCCGTGGCCGTCAGCCAGAAGGCGATCAGCGCGGCGAAATACACCAGATCGCGCACGTCGATCACGCCCTTGGAGATCGCCTCGAAATGAGTAAAGAAGCTCAAGGAGGCGATTGCATCGACGATGACCTGCGGGAAGACGCCGCGGACGAAGTCGAGGACCAGAGGAAACCCGGCGAGCAGGAACACGAATCCCACCAAGGCCGCGGTGATGAAGGCGACCACCTGGTTGCGCGTGGCCGCCGACAGGCACATGCCGATGGCGAGAAATCCGCCCGCCATCAGGAAGCTCCCGATGTAGGCGGCGACGATGGCGCCATTGTCGGGGCTCCCCAGGTAGTTCACCGTGATCCAGACCGGGAAGGTGAGCGCCAGCGCAACGCCTGCGAAGCTCCAGGCGGCGAGAAATTTACCGACCACAGCCTGCGTCAAAGTGACCGGCAGCGTCATCAGAAGCTCGATGCTGCCGCTGTTGCGCTCCTCCGCCCACAGGCGCATGGAGATCGCGGGGATGAGCACCAGGTAGAGCCAGGGGTGCCAGCGGAAGAACGGCTGCAGGTCGGCCTGTCCGCGCTCGAACAGTCCGCCCACCTGGAACGTGAACACGGCCGCGAGCACGAGGAAAATCACGATGAACACGTACGCCAGCGGTGTCGCGAAATAGCTTCGGAGCTCGCGCCGGAAAATCACCAGGGTCTTGTTCAAAGCCGCGCTCCCCCTTCATCCAAGGGCACGTCCGGCGCGGGCGATACGCCCGCCCGCGGACCGGCCCCGGTCAACGTCCGGAATACCTCGTCCAGGCGTCCCGATTCGAGGTGCAGCTCGGGGACGTCCCAGTTGTACCGCGTGATCAATGCGCTCACGGCGGACAGCACGTTCTTGCCGGGCCGCGGGACGGCGGTCAACTTGAGCTCGCGCTCATCCGTCTCCACCTCGTTCACCTCGGAAAGACCGGTGATTTCGCGGCGCGCTGCGCTGAGATCTTCCGGCTTGTCGAAGCGCAGGCTGACGGCGTGGTGATAGCGGGAGCGGGCCTCGAGCGCGGCCGGTGTCTCGTCCGCGACGATCCGCCCGGCGGCGATGATGATGGCGCGGGTGCAGACCTCGTGCACTTCCTCGAGGATGTGCGTCGAGACGATCACCAGCTTGTCCTTGCTGAGCTCATTGATGAGCCGGCGCACCTCGTGCTTCTGGTTCGGGTCGAGGCCGTCGGTCGGCTCGTCGAGGATCAGCACCCTGGGGTCGTGGATCAGTGCCTGCGCCAGGCCGACACGCCTGCGAAAGCCCTTCGACAGCGTCTCGACCACCTGGTCGATGACCGGCGCGAGCGCCAGACGGTCGACCACGACGCCGCGCCGTTCGCGGCGCTGCGCGCCGCCGAGGCCGCGGATGTCCGCCACGAAGTCGAGGAATTCGCCGACGGTCATTTCGCCGTAGCTGGGGGCGCCTTCGGGTAGATATCCCATGCAGGACTTGGCCTGCACGGGCGAGCGCTCGATGTCGTGGCCGCACACCGAGACCGTGCCCGCGGACGGCGCGATGAAGCCCGCGATCATGCGCATCGTAGTGGATTTGCCGGCACCGTTGGCGCCCAGAAACCCGAGCACTTCCCCCGGGTTCACCGAGAACGATACATCGTCCACGGCAAGAATCTCGCCATAGCGCTTGGATAGATTTTTTGTCGTGATCATGGCCGCCTTTGAGCGCGTGAGAGCGGAGCAGGTTCCCTAAATTTTTTCTTCGGCGGCGGCGGGCTTCCGCTAGCCGCCGCCGGCCTTCTTTTCGATGGCCGTCTTGTTGTCCTTCAATATTCTTCTGACCTCGGGAAGCGACGGCCGGTCAGCCATGCGTGCGATGAGCTCCGCCAGCTCGTACCATTTGCGGCCCCATTGCACCAGGCGAGCCGCGTCGGCGATGACCTGCTCGCGCGCCGCCTCCTCCGACACCTCCAGCTTACCAGGTTGCCTGCCCGAGGGCCGAGGGGCGGGCTTTGTCTGAGCCGATCTGCGCTCGGCGCGCGCGACGTGCGAGGTGCCGACCGGCGGCGCACGCCGTTTGGTCGGCACGAACTCCGGCATTTCCCGCGTCGCGGTCGCGCTCACCGGGTCCGACGGCTGCGCGGCCCGAGCGGGCGCCGGCGGCCGCGACGGCGGCCGCGACGGCGCGGCGGGCTGCGGCTCGGCACGGGCAGGCGCGACCGGGGCCGGAGGCACCCGGACCGGCGCAGGGCGTGCCGGCGCGGCGCGAGGCGGTTCCGGCGATGGCGGCGGGCGAGGGGCGGGCGGCGGCTCTACGGCGGGGGATGGCGCGGCGGTGCGGGGGACGGCGCGGCGCGTGCGGGGGACGGCGCGGCGTGTGCGGGGGGCCGCGTGGAAGGCTCGGTGGGCGCAGTGGGCGGCACGCCCGAGGCGAGATCCGGCATCTGTCGAGTTCCGGTGGTGCCGTCCGAGGCCGCATCCTCGGGCGCAGGCGCCCTGAGATCGACCTCGTTCTCGGGGTCCGCCAACGGGATGAACCGCTCGATGTGCTCCGAGCCGATCAGGTTGGCGAGAAAAGTCATGAGCTCGAGCGCGTCCGAGAACTTGGCGTCGCCCTGTTTGATCCGCTCCTGTACCTGGGAACGAAGCGCGACCGCCTTCTGAACGGCGAGATCGATGATCCAGCGGCTCGGCCGTTGATGCTCCGGCCAGGGTTGAACCTTCCAGTAGCTTTCGGTATCGAGGCCCGAATACCGAATGTGCAATTCGAGGCTCTTGAGCCACTTGTCGCACAGTTCCAGCAGGCGTTGATCGGCAGGTGTAGCCATGGGTCCGAAGCTCCGGGTGTACCCTAAACGAACGGCCGGCCGATGGCTAGGCTCCTGGATCTTAAGTTACGAATTCCGCGCTAGACTCCCGTCATGTGCGGGATCGCAGGAATTATCGGCTCGAGCGCGAACATCGACACGGTCACGGCCATGACCGACCGGCTGCGCCATCGGGGCCCGGACGGGGCCGGCATCTGGAGCGCGCCCGGCGTGGTCCTGGGTCATCGCCGCCTGTCCATCCTCGATCTGTCGCATGCGGCCGACGAGCCGATGGTGTTCGACGATCATGTGCTCACCTACAACGGGGAAATATACAACCACCAGGCGCTGCGCGCGGAGCTGCCGGGTCCGTGGCACTCCACGGGAGATACCGAGGTATTGCTGCACCTTCTTGCCCGGTACGGCAAATCCTGCCTGGCGCGGACGGTGGGCATGTTCGCCTTCGCGAGCTGGGACGCGCGCGCCCAGCGGCTGCTCCTGGCGCGCGACCGGCTCGGCATCAAGCCGCTTTACTATCGGCTCCTGCCCGACGGCATCGCGTTCGCCTCGGAGCTCAAGGCGCTGATGGTGCTCGGCAAGCCGCAGGTCGATGCCGGCGCCCTGCGGGATTACCTGTTTCATGGCTACGTGCCGGCGCCGAAGACGATTTTCCGCGGGATCTCGAAGCTTCCGGCCGGCCATGCGCTGACCTGGGAAAGCGGGCGGGTCTCGATCGAACGATATTGGGACCCTTCAGCCGAGGTGATGCAGAGAACCGCGGACGAGGCCGTGGGCCAGCTCGATGAACTGCTGCGCAAGGTCGTGCCGGCTCACCTGCTCTCGGATGTACCGGTGGGCGTGTTCTTGAGCGGCGGCATCGACTCGGCGCTTACCACGTACTATCTCGATCGCCCGCGAACCTTCAGTCTCGGCTTCGAGGCGAGCGGCCGATCGGAGCTCGATGCCGCCCGCAGCGCCGCGGCGCACTTCCACACGGTGCACACCGACATGACGGCTCAGGCAGCCGATTTCGAGCAGGCGCTCGCGGCCATTCCGGCGATCTTCGACGAGCCTTTCGCCGACAGCGCCGCCTGGTCCAATTATCTGATCGCGCAGTTCGCCCGCCGCGAGGTTACGGTCGCCTTGAGCGGGGAGGGCGGCGATGAAGTCTTTTGCGGATATCCGCGCTACTGGTCGAGGGTCGGGGATCGATCGACGATGGTGAACAGGACGTTGGCCCGAATGCTGCCGCCGCTCGGCCGCTTTGCTTCCTCGATGCAGCGGCATGCGTATGTAGGGTTGCCGGCCTATGCCGCGGCCCTCGGCGGCATGACCGCGGTGCAGATCGACGATCTGCTCGATCCTTCCTGGCGCGAGATCGGCTACGACTATCTGTGGTTCTACCGGCAGTTCTGGCGCGAGGATCTATCGCCCCTCGCCCGGCTGCGATGGCTCGATCTGCATACGGATCTGGCCGAGGGTTTGCTGACCAAGGTGGATCGGACCAGCATGGTCCATTCCCTGGAAGTGCGCCCGCCGCTGCTCGATCACCGGCTGGTCGAGTTCATGCTGAGCGTCGACCCTGCGCTACTGGTCGACGAACGCGCCCGGCGCGGGAAGCTCCTGGTGCGCCGGTTGATGCAGCCGAGATTGCCGCCCGGACATCTGGAGCGGCCGAAGTCAGGCTTCGGACTGCCGGTGCATCGCTGGCTGAAGGCGCACCCGCGCGTACTGCAGGAGGCAGTCGAACGCCTGAGGGCACGCGGCGTATTGCGCCGCGCGGTGGGCGTGGAATTCCGACGCGCCTGGTCGTTGCTGGTGCTCGACCGGTGGTTTACCGCCTTTGAGTGACCGAACTCCGCGAGCGAGTCCGCGAGTGTTGTTCGTTCCGGTGTCGGGCCGGTTCGGCATGGGGGAGTTCGCCCGCTCCTCGGCCCTCGCGCGCGCGGTACAGCTGCGCTGGCCGGCTGCCGGCGTTCACTTCGTCTTGAGCCGCGAGGCGCCTTACGCCGCCGAGGTTCCGTTTCCCGTCACCTTGTTGCCTGCATCCCCGACCTTTCACAGCGCCGAGGTCATCGAGCTGATCCGTACTTGGCGTCCGCACGTCGTCGTCTTCGACAATGCGGGCCGCACCGCCCAGTTGAGGGCCGCGCACGGTTCGGGCGCGCGCGTCGTATACATCAGCGCCCGCCGCCGCCAGCGCCGCAAGGCGTTTCGTCTGCGGTGGATGCAGCTCATCGACGAGCACTGGATTGCGTATCCGGAATTCATCGCCGGCAGCCTCACGCTCATCGAGCGGCTGAAGGTGCGGTTACTGCGCCGCCCGACGGTGCGCTACCTCGATGTGATCCTCGCGCCCGCGAGCCCTTCGCGCGACGGGGAGGGGGCGGCGGCATCGCAGGGGCCCGGCGAATTCGTGCTCGTGGTCCCGGGCGGCGGCACGGGACATCCGGGGGCGGAGGATGCGACCGGGCATTTTCTGGCCGCAGCTCAGGCGTTGGCCCAGGATGGCATCGCAGTCCGATACGTGGGGCCCGCGGGAGCGGGCACGATGCCGGCCCGATCGGCTCATTTCCTGCCGCTGGGCTCGATTCCTCAGGCGGAGCTCGCACGGCTCATGCGGGATGCGCGGCTGATCGTGGTCAACGGAGGCTCGACGTCTCCTGCAGGCGATCGCCTGCGGGGCGGCTTGCGTCGCGGTGCCCATCGCGGGCGATCAACGGGAACGGATTCGGCGCTGCGTCGCGGCCGGCGTCGCGGTCGAGGCTCCGCTCGCGGCGGCGGAGATCGTTTCGAGGTCGCGGGGGCTGCTGCGTGACGAGTCTTTGCGGGCGGAGTTGGTGAAACGGGCGCGGGGACTTGCGCTGGCGGATGGTGTTGCGGTTGCTTTGAGCGCGCTCGGTCCTTACCTCGAGGCCCTTTAGCTCGGGTTATTCTTGGAGGAGGGCGGTTTTATACTCCGTCGCCGGGTTTGGGAGGGGATTTCCCGGGCCGCCGTGAATCCGTCCATGGAGGCTGCGGGGAAAACATCCATGTTTTCCACGCCCCGGGAAATCCCCTCCCAAACCCGGCTCCTCCTGTTCTGTGTCGTGCTCATGAATGATTCGAAAGTAGGGAACCGTGTTTTATGCCGAATGTATTGCTTCTGGGCTACGACCTTGACCAGCCTTCGTTTCGTCACCGCATGAGGAGTTTGGTGGCGCCGCTCGAGGCGGCGGGGTGGCAGGTCAGAGTGGAGCGCTTTCCGAGCGGGCGCTATGGGGTGCGTACCTGGGAGCGGCGCGGGTTGCTGCGGTGGGCGGATGTCTCGGTGCTGCATCAGATCAAGCTGAGTGCCGCTGGAGGCGCGGCTTTTCGGCGCGCTCACCCGGCGGCGCATATTCGACGTGGACGATGCGATCTATGTCCGAAAGCCGCGCCGGCTGGGCGAGCCTGTCGGCGATTCGCGATGGCGCCGCAAGAAATTTGCGGCGACCTGCCGCTGGGTCGATGTGGTCGCGGCGGGCAACGACGTCCTCGCGAGTGTCGCGCGGCCCGCGGCCCGCGCGGTGGAGATCCTGCCGACGTCGATCGATGTCGCCTGCTATCGGGCGGCGGTGCACGGCACCGACGCTGCCCCGACCATCGTGTGGATCGGCAGTCCCGAAAATCTCATCTACCTGGAGATGATCCGCCCCGCACTTGCACGGCTGACGGCGCGCCACCCGGCGCTCAAAGTCAGGATCATTTGTTCCGCGTTTCCGGCATGGCCGGAGATCAATGTCGAGCGCATCGCCTGGAGCGAAGCCACGGAGGCCGACGCACTCGCGGCGGCGCACATCGGCATCATGCCGCTGACCGACGATGAGTGGTCGCGCGGCAAATGCGCGTTCAAACTGCTCCAGTACATGGCGGCATCGCTCCCTTGCGTGGCGTCGCCGGTCGGCGCGAACACCGAAGCCGTCATCGACGGGGTCAATGGCTTCCATGCCTCCACCGTCCGGGATTGGGAAAACCGGCTCGAGGAACTGATCGTCTCGCCGGATTTGAGGGCGCGCTTCGGCGCAGGCGGTCTCATGCATGTGGAGCGGCGCTACTCGATGCAGGTGTACCGTGCCCGTTATACCGCGCTCCTCGCGAAAGTCGCTGGCCCGTGAGGAAGCCGGTATCCTTGCCGGCATGTCTCCCGTTCACATCTACCAGATCCTGAACCACTACACGGCGCGGGAGGATCTCGACCCGGGATTCGGCGTCCTCGATAACTCGGCCAACGAGCGGCCGGACTGGTTCGAATACTGGCCGATGCGAAAATTCCTGCTCGGCGAAGCGTTGGACGAGAATGCTTATTACGGATTCCTGTCCCCCAAATTCCGCCATAAGACCAATCTCAGCGCGGCTGCGGTCGGCGAGATCATCGACCGTGCCGGTTTCGCCCCGGACATTTTTTTGTTCAGCCCGAGCATTCACAACAGCGCCTATTTTCTGAACGTGTTCGAGCACGGCGAGTCCGAGCACCCGGGACTCGCCGCGGTCGCCTCGCGCCTCATCGCCCGCATCGATCCGGCGGCGGCGCTCGACGAGCTGGTCTCCGACTCCCGAAATACGGTCCACTCCAATTACTTCGTCGCGAAACCCAGGTTCTGGCGGGCGTGGCTCGCGGTCAACGAGCGATTGTTCGAGATCGCAGAAACGGCGGACGACCCCTTGGGCGCGGAGCTGCGCGCGCCGACGGCGTATCGGGGCCGGAGCGACGTGCAGATGAAGATCTTCGTCATGGAACGCATGGCGACCTGGATCCTGACGCGCGACCGCACGTTCACCGCCCATGCGCGGGATCCCTTCGCCGCCCGGGCCCGCATCTACAAGCTGCCGCTCGCGGTCGTCTGCGACGCGCTCAAGATCGCCTATGCTACCCAGGGTCGCCGCCAGTATCGGGACGTGTTCTATCTCGTGCGCGGAGCACGCCGTTTCTTGAATCTGCAGGTTCGTCTCGGCGACACGCTGGGCGTCGGACGGGTGCGGCCGTCGCTGCGTGCGCTCAAGTCCTACTGGCAGTCCGGCCCGAATGAGGGGTGAGCAAGTGCCGGTTTCGCACGAATTTTGGCGGGGACGCCGGGTCTTGATCACCGGGCATACCGGATTCAAGGGCGGCTGGCTTTGGCTATGGCTGCGTGCGATGGGGGCGCATGTCACGGGTTACGCGCTCGCGCCGCCGAGCTCCCCCAATCTTTGGGAGATCGTGGGCAACGGCGGTACGTCGATCATCGGCGATGTGCGCGATGCCGATCGGGTTCGCGATGCCGCGCGCCGCGCCGATCCGCAGGTGGTCTTTCACCTCGCGGCCCAAGCGCTGGTGCGCGAATCCTACCGGGATCCGCTCGGTACCTACGGTACGAACGTTCTCGGCACCGGCGCCGTGCTGCAGGCGTGCCGCGAGCTGAGCTCGCTCGACTGCATCGTCGTGGTGACCAGCGACAAGGTTTACGAGAACGACGGCGCCGGCCGGCCGTTTCGCGAGGAGGACCGGCTCGGCGGCCACGACCCGTACAGCAACAGCAAGGCGTGCACCGAGCTCCTCGCCGGGAGCTTCAGGGACAGCTTCTTCCGCGACGGACCGCCGATTGCGACGGCGAGAGCCGGAAACGTCATCGGCGGAGGCGACTGGTCCGCCGACCGCTTGATTCCCGACTGCGTTCGCGCATTGGCCGCGGGTACCCCGGTCGTCTTGCGCTACCCGGCGGCGGTACGTCCATGGCAACACGTGCTCGAGCCCTTGCGCGGTTATCTCGAACTCGCGCAAGCCCTGGTGCGTGCGCCCGCCGGGGTGCCGCGCGCTGTCAATTTCGGGCCGGATGCGGCATCCTTTCGCGCGGTACGCGAGGTCGTCGACGGGTTCAGCGCGCGCTTCGGCGGAAATCCGGGCTGGAAGCAGGACCCCTCCGAAAATCCGCCCGAATCTACCGCGCTGACTCTGTCGTCCGCGCTTGCCGAGCGCTCCCTCGGTTGGCGGCCACGCCTCGAGATCGGGGAGGCGCTGGCATGGACCGCGGACTGGTACCGGGCTTTCGCGGCCGGGGAGAACATGGTGAGTTTTTCGCAGACACAGATCGCGCGCTACGAGACCTCGAGGGACGCTTCGTGAAGTGCGTCATCCTCGCCGGCGGCAAGGGGACCCGGATCGCCGAAGAGTCGAGCGTCCGGCCCAAGCCCATGCTCGAGATCGGCGGGCGGCCGATTCTCTGGCACATCATGAAGCTCTACGCGGCCTTCGGCGTGAATGAATTCATCGTCTGCCTGGGCTACAAGGGCTACGTGATCAAGGAATATTTCGCGAATTACTTCCTGCATCAGGCTGACGTGACGTTCGACATGGGCGGCAACCGCGTCGAGTATCACGACTGCCGCAGCGAGCCGTGGAAGGTCACCTTGGTCGATACCGGCGAGGAGACCATGACCGGAGGCCGCTTGCTGCAGGTCGGCAAATATCTCGAGGAACGCGAGCCCTTCTGCATGACCTATGGGGACGGGTTGGCGAACATCGACCTTGCCGCCGAGATCGCCTTTCACAAGCAGCGCGGCCTCAAGGCGACCGTGGCGTGCGTGCGCCCCCCGGCGCGCTTCGGCCGGGTCGTGATCGAGGGTACGCAGGCGACATCCTTCGAAGAGAAGCCGCAGGCCGAGGGCGGATTGATCAACGGCGGCTTCTTCGTGCTGGAGCCGAGCGTGCTCGAGCTCATCGACGGAGCGCGGACCGTTTGGGAAAGGGAGCCGATGGAGTCCCTGGCGGCCGATGGCCAGCTCGCGGCTTGGGTGCATCGGGGCTTCTGGCAGCCGATGGATACCTTGCGCGACAAACAGCACCTCAACGCACTGTGGGACGGCGGTGCCGCACCGTGGAAGCTTTGGCAGGGTTAGCGCCGATGGCGATCAGATGGCCGGCCTGGTAACCGCCTGCCGCGCCTGCGGCGGGACCCTCTCCGCCACCATGGCGGATCTGGGGTTGCAGCCGCCGTCCAATGCGTTCCTCGCGTCGATGGCCGAGGCCCGCCACGAGAAGCGCTACCCGCTTCGCGCCAAGGTGTGCGATGTGTGCAGGCTGGTGCAGGTCGACTACGATGTGGCGCCGCAAGAGCTGTTCGGCAACTATGTCTACTTTTCCTCCTACTCCGACGAGTGGCTCGCACACGCGAAGCGCTACGCCGAGATGGCGCGCGAGCGGTTCGCGCTCGGCGCGGACAGTCTCGTGGTGGAGCTCGCCAGCAACGACGGCTATCTCCTCAAGAACTTCCTCGAGATGGGCATTCCCGTGCTCGGCATCGATCCGTCGGATACGGTCGCGCGCGCTGCGGAGAAGATCGGCGTGCCGACGCTGGTGGAGTTCTTCGGCAGCGCGCTCGCCGGCAAGCTGGCCTCGGAGGGTCACCGCGCCGATCTGATCATCGGCAACAACGTTCTCGCGCACGTCCCGAGGCTCAACGATTTCGTCGCGGGGATCGCGACGCTGTTGAATCCGGCGGGCACCGTCACCATCGAGTTCCCGCATCTCCTCAAGCTGATCGAACAGGTCGAGTTCGATACCATCTACCACGAGCACTTCTCCTACCTGTCGCTCTACTCGATCGAACGGGTCTTCGCCCGGCACGGCTTGCGCATTTACGAGGCCGAGGAATTGCCTACGCACGGCGGCTCGCTGCGAATATTCGCGGCGCACGCCGCGCGGGCCGGCCTCGAGGACGCCGCGCGTCTGAAGGGACTGCGGGCGCGCGAAGCGGCGGCGGGGCTCGCGGAGCTCGCGACGTACGAGCGTTTCGCCGAGCGCGTCGAGGTGTGCCGCAAATCGGTCCTGGAGTTCCTCGCGCGCGCCAAGCGCGAGGGCAAGACGGTAGCCGCCTACGGCGCGGCCGCCAAGGGCAACACGCTGCTCAACTTTTGCAACGTGAGCGCCGAGGACATTCCGATGGTCGCGGACCGCAATCCCCACAAGCAGTCGAAATTCCTTCCGGGGACGCACATCCCCGTGGTCGCTCCGGAGGAATTGATGCGCGCGCGGCCGGACTACGTGTTGATCCTGCCGTGGAACCTGCAGGGCGAAATCCGGCGGCAGCTGGCGGCCATCTCCGACTGGGGCGGCCGTTTCGTCGTTCCGGTTCCCGTCGCTACGATCGATCCATGAAGTTCACCGAGACGGAGCTCGCGGGGGCCTATCTCGTCGAGATGGATCGGATCGAGGACGATCGAGGCTTCTTTGCGCGAAGCTTTTGTGCCGAGGAATTCGCCGCCCACGGATTGGCCGCCGCCATGCCTCAGTGCAGCGTGTCGTTCAACTCGCGCCGCGCGACGCTCAGGGGTTTGCACTTTCAAGCCGATCCTCACGCCGAGGACAAGCTCGTTCGATGTACGGCGGGCGCGGTGTTCGACGTGATCGTCGATTTGCGCCCGCAATCCCGCACCCGCCGCCGTTGGATCGGGCTCGAGCTCACGGCCGACAATCGGCACGCTCTGTTCGTTCCCAAGGGCTTCGCCCACGGGTTCATCACCCTAACGGACGGCAGCGAGGTGCTGTACATGATGTCGGTCGCTTATTCTCCCGGCTTTGCCCGCGGCGTGCGCTGGAACGACCCGGCGCTCGCGATCGATTGGCCGCTCGAGCCGAAGTGGATGGCCGATCGGGATGCGGCTTATCCACTGCTCGACGCTCCGACCGCACGCGTGACGCCGGACCGACGCGTACTGGTGACGGGCGCGGGCGGTTTCATCGGCCGGCGAAGTCTCGGGCCCCTGAAGGCGGCGGGATTCGACGTGCATGCCGTGCTGTCGCCGCGCGGCGACTACGAAGTGCGAGGTGGCGTTAGTCCGGGAGACCTGCCGGACGGCGTGTCGGTCCATCGCGCCGACTTGCTGAATGCCCGCGAGATCGATGCGCTGGCCGATGCCGTGCGCGCGACCCATTTGCTGCATTTCGCCTGGATCGCGACCCCGGGGGAATACGGACACAGCGCCGACAACTACCGCTGGCTTGCGGCGAGCACCCACTTGCTGAAGGTATTTCGGCGGCGCGGCGGCGTTCGCGCGGTGATGGCCGGAAGCTGCGCGGAATACGACTGGTCGCGAGCCTCCGTTTGCCACGAACGAACCACTCCTCTCGCGAACGGTCCCAACTGGAGTCATGCGACGCCGTATGCCGAGTGCAAGATCGCGATGTCCCGCACGCTCGAGGAGTTCGGGCGCGCGCATCGGCTGTCGACCGCCTGGGGGCGGATTTTTTTCCAGTACGGTCCGGGCGAGGATCCTCGGCGGCTGGTGTCGTCCGTGATCGTCGATCTGCTGTCCGGCCGCGAAGCAGCCTGCACTCGAGGCACGCAGGTCCGAAGCTTCCTGCACGTGGACGATGTCGGGGCCGCATTCGCCGCATTGGTGAGCGGCGATGTCGAAGGCGCCGTGAACGTGGGCTCGGCGGATCCGATTGCGATTGCCGACCTGCTCGGGCGGATTGCCGAGCGCATCGGTCGGCCCGACCTCCTCAAGCTCGGTGCGCGCGCCATGCCGCCGTCGGAGCCGCCGCTGCTCGTTCCGGATACCGCGCGGCTGCGCACGGAGGTGGGCTTCGAGCCGAGATGGACGCTCGAGGCCGGCCTCGATGACACGATTCGCTGGTGGCAAAGCGAGCTTGCCGGGCGTGCAGGGGAGAGGGGGGCTCGTGGCAATTAGCGTGACCGAATGGCACCCCATGGTGGTGCACTTCCCCCTCGCGCTGGTGCTCACCGGAGCACTCGCCCTGTCCGCCTCCTACATCAAGGAGCTCGCGCCTCAGAGCAAGGCGCTCGCCACGGTCGGCACCTGGAATGTGTGTCTCGGTGCCGTCGCCTCTTTGTTCGCGCTCGGCACGGGCTTGGCGGCCGTGGTGAGCATCCACGTGGACCGCGAAGCGCGCGCGGCGGTGGGACTGCACGTCAAATGGGCGATCTTCACCTCCATGGCGCTCCTCTTGCTGGCGGTCTGGCGTGGCGCGGGCCACGCACAGGACGCTCGGCCCTCCCGATTGTTCCTGGCCGTGCTCTGGGCCGTGGCCGCGGCGCTCATCGTCACGGGATACCGGGGCGGTCAGAACGTCTATCGATACGGGGTCGGTCTGGAAAGGGGCGCGATCGTCCATGCGCATGCTGCGAAGGAGTAACGGGCTATGAACCAAGACATCGAAACTGCCGCAGTGACCGGCTATGTGAACGAAACCTGGGACCGGTCCATCGTCCCGGCCCTTTGCGAGTACGTACGCATTCCGAACAAGTCTCCCCTGTTCGATGCAGAGTGGGAACGCAACGGCCACATGGAGCGGGCGGTAGAGCTCATGGCGGACTGGTGCCGGCGTCAGCCCATCGCGGGAATGAAGGTCAAGGTCGCGAGGCTCCCCGGACGCACGCCGTTGATATTCGTGGACATACCCGGCGACGGCGATACGGTCCTCCTGTACGGCCATCTCGACAAGCAACCTGAATTCACGGGTTGGCACGAGGGGTTGAGTCCGTGGGAACCGGTGATCCGCGATGGGCGGCTCTATGGCCGCGGCGCGGCCGACGACGGTTATGCCGTGTTTTCCTCGCTCACGGCGATCGCGGCGTTGCAGGCGCGCAATATACGGCACGCCCGCTGCGTCGTGCTGATCGAGGCGTGCGAAGAGAGCGGGAGCCCCGATTTGCCGGCGCACGTCGAGGCGCTCGCACGCGAGATCGGCACGCCGAGCCTCGTGGTATGCCTGGACGCCGAGGCGGGCGACTACGACCGGTTATGGCTCACCACGTCGCTTCGCGGGAACATCGTCGGCACGCTGGATATCGCCGTGTTGACCGAAGGCGTTCATTCGGGCGCCGGAAGCGGCATCGCCGCGTCGTGTTTCGACGTGCTTCGTCAACTACTGTCACGGCTGTCCGATGAGAATACCGGCGAACTCAAACTGGCGGAGCTGCGCGCCGATGTCCCGGAGGAGCGCCGGCGGCAAATCGCCGCCACGGCGAAACTCCTGGGGGACTCCGTGGCGGAACGCATGCCGTTTGTCGCCGGGGCGCGGGCGATGTCGCGGGACCCGGCAATGCTCCTCGAAAACTCCACCTGGAAGCCGACGCTGACCATCACCGGGATCGACGGTTTGCCGAACGTGGGCAATGCCGGCAACGTGCTCGTGCCTCGACTCAGCGTGAAGCTGTCTTTTCGATTGCCGCCCACTGCCGATGCGGAGCGTGCGGCGGGGGCGATTCGCCGCGCCTTGGAGAGCGATCCTCCTTATGGGGCGCGGGCCGCCTTCACGTCCGGAGCGAACGGCGGTTGGAACGCTCCTCCGCTCGAGCCCTGGCTGGAGCGCGCCGCGCAGGAGGCATCCGAACGATTCTACGGGCGCGAGATGATGGCGATGGGCGTCGGCGGAACGATACCGTTCATGGCGATGCTGGGCGAACGGTTCCCGAGCACGCAATTTCTGGTGACGGGCGTGCTCGGCCCGCATTCCAATGCCCACGGACCGAACGAGTTTCTGCACATCGACTATGCCAAGCGTCTCACGGCGGCGGTGGCGCATGTGCTTGCCCGTCACGCCATGCGTTAGCCGCATGCCGCAAAAAAAACCGCGCGGTCCGACGGAAGGACCGCGCGGGAGGGACCGAGCGGGAGCGACCCGCACGGATTTCCCCAGTGGAACGCTTAGCCGAATTTCGCGGACTCAACCCTGATTGAGTCCGCGCAGTCGGCTAGTTGCTGGTCGGCATCTCTCCCGTGAAGTAGGTGAGTACGTAGGCCTTGATCGACGAATTCGACTGGGGCGTCCCGTAAACCCCCACCGGCGCGCCGGCCGCGAGTCCGTTGGTAAGCTCCATGAGCCCGGCGCTCGTGGTGATGTCGATCGGACTCACGGTCACGACCCCGTTGGTTCGATCCACCTGGTAGACCAGGGTCGCCGAGCCGCCGGCCGTGCTGATCTCGACCGTCGCGGGCATGGAGCCGCCTGCGATGTTCATGGTGAAGGCATTGTCCGTGAGCCCCGTCGCCACCGTTCCCAGCGGCAGCTTGGAGGGGAGCAATATGCTGAACGCGGCCGCCCATCCGTTCGGATTGGCGGAATCGTTCCAGGTTACGTAGCTCACGCCGTACGAGGGCACGGCGCCCACGGTGCCGCCGAAGTTCACGCTGCCGTCGGTGGCAGAGACGAAGTCGGCGACTGCATCCGGCCCGCTCGTGAGCAGTGTCGGATAGGCGAAGTTCCACCACTTGTACCCGGTGATGGGATTGCCGCCGTCATCGCTTCCATTCGCCGTGGCGCCGGAGATGTAATCGAGCGTGTAGACGTAATCGTCTCCTGCCGTTCGGAAGTCGTGGGTGTAGGTAAAGTTGGTGGTACCCGGCGCCGAGATGGCGCCGCTGTATTCCGCGCGCTCGATGTCGATGCTCTGGGCGACCAGCGGCGTCGCCAGGGGGTCGACCACGGTGGCATGCACCTTGAAACCCCGCACCAGATTCTGGTTTGCGAGGAACGCCGTGCCCGTCGCGATCGGCTGAGAGTCCGCCGCCGGATTCTGAGGCTCGCGAAAGAAGAACTGGGTACCGGCATTGACGGTGAGCGGCACCCCGACACCCGACTCATTGAGAACGGTGACGACATCGTTCGTGGCGTCGACGTGCATGACATGGCCCTCCGGACTCAGCCACACGTTGTTGAACTCGCTGCTCGCCCAGATGCGCACTGCGACCAGAGTACCGTCCTCCTGGTAGCGGGCGGCAATCCGTACGTACTTGCCGACCAGAGAGCTCTCCGACGAGAAGTTGTCGATGACCGTCCGGGTCTTCGCATCAAGATCGTAGAAGATGGTTCCGTTGGTCGAATCGGCCGAGATCTGCAGCGACTGCGTGCCGGCAATGGCGGTCTCCGGGCTGACCGGGGGCTCGGTCGGGAATTCCTTCGTGACGGTGATCGAGCTCTCGTCCGAGGAGATGGCGGCCACGTCGCCGTAGGTATGCCGGAGCACGAGACGCGCGAGATCGTAGTGCGGCCTGCGCCGCAGCGGTCCATTGAAATTGACGGCCCATACGGTACCGCCCGCGCCGACGGGGACGTGACCGACGAGAAACGCGGGATGCGCCAGATCGAACTCGAGATCGAGCGCGTTGTTTTGGGTGGCGCTCACACTCAGCGGCGTATCGAATTTCACGGTGACCGGCACGGTGAGATTGGTGCCGGATCCCTGGGTGTGCTGCACCTGGATCTGGCTCGAGGGAATCGTGGTGCTCGGGGGCGCCGCGAATCCCACCTCCGGGTCGGAGGACGTCGTGAGCAGAATGTCGCCGGCGTTGCCGCTCACGGTGAGCACGGCGCCCGTATAGGTGCCGACGGGGATGCTGGTATTGCCCAGAATTTCATCGAGTTGATCGAGCATCACCAGGTTCGTGACCGGCACGGGCGTCGGAGCCGTATACACGGTCACATTCGAGCCGCCGCCCTGAGGAACCAGGGCGATCGACAGGATCTTGACGCCGATCGTCGCCCAATCCTCCGAGGACGCATCGCTCACCATGACCGCGACGTTCGCATTCTGCGGCGCGGAGCCCTGCGGCATCGACGAGCCGATGGACCCGCCGGACCCACCGCCGCCGCACGCGGCGAGGATCGATGCAGCGAGACTGACAGGTATTAGTCGGACTGACTTTTCCATATCGAACACTCCTCCGTTTAACGATAATTGCCTTGCCCGGAGGCGCCTCTCATGGGGCGCGCCGCGGATGTCTTCCCAACGCCCGAGCGTTTGGCGCGTTGACAACTAACGTGAAGGGAGCCCCGAGAAATCGCGGGATTTGCCGTCTCTAATCGGAGACAGCGCGAGGCGAACGATGCGCGTGCGCGTACCGCATCCATGCCGCGCGGTAGGCATTTTCCATATGGCGCGCGAAGCGCGCGCCGTCCATCAGGGCCGAGCTCTCGAGCCGCGCGCGCAGCGAGTCTCGAAGCGCAACGAGTCTCGGCAGATCCGCGGCGAGCGCCGCGGCGATGTCGACGAACTCATCGTCGGAGTGCGCCGCGAGCTCCGCGAGCCCGAGCTGATGGAGTTGGCTCAACCCGCCGCGGCCGACGCAGGTCTCGCCGACGCGCGTCACGGTGGGGACACCCATCCACAGCGCGTCGAGGCTCGTGGTGTGGCCGTTGTACGGGAAAGTGTCCAGCGCGAAGTCGATGCGCCCGTACGTGCGCAGATAATCGGCGCGGGGACGAAACGAAACGAAATCCACGCGATGAGGATCGACGCCTCGCGCCGCGAGCCGTTCGGTCAAACGCCGGCGGTGCCGGCCTTCGGGAACCATGAGGAGCAGCCCTGCCGTGGGCAGCGCTCGCATCACACCGCTCCAAAGCTCCAGCGTGCGGTCGGTCAGCTTGCAGGGATTGTTGAGGCACCCCAGCGTGAGATGACCGCGCTCGATGACGGGCAGAGCACCGACCGGCAGGGGGTCGGTGAGCGGGTCGTAACACCAGAACGAGTCCGGCAGGCGCAGCGTGCGTTCGGTGTAGTGAGCGTCGAAGCCCTCCGGGTCGAGGCGCGGGTCGCTCAGCCGGCAGTCGATGGCGTCCATGCCGGTCGTCCCGGGATACGCAAGCCAGGCGATCTGCACGGGCGCGGGCTTGCGCGCGAAGACCAGCGGGCGACCGTTGGACATGTGCATGGTCAAGTCGACCAGCACGTCGATCCCGTCGTCGCGAATCACCCGGCTGAGCGCATCGTCGTCGAGCGCGCGCACCTCGCGCCAGGTGTCGGCATGCGCGGAGATGCGTTCGGTATAGGCGTCCGGGCGCTCGACGCCGGAATAGCAGACTATTCGGAAGCGGCTGTGGTCGTGCCGCGAGAGCAGCGGCAAGGTGAAAAGAGTCTGGCAATGATCGCGAAAATCGGCGGAGACATAGCCCACGTTCAGGCGCCGATCGGGCGACCGATCGCGGGTGGTGTCTTCGGCGAGACGGCGCACCGGGGCGGCGAAGCGCGCGCTCCAGCGCTCGCATTCGGCACGCACGGGTTCGGGCCGAGTCGACTGGAAGCAGAGGGCGTAGGCCAGATTCCCATGCGTCACAGGATTGGAGGGATCGATGTCGAGCGATCGCCGGAAGCAGGCGATGGCCTCATCGAGGTCTCCGGCATCCTTGAGCACATTGCCCAGATTGTCATGCAGCGCGGGGTGGCGGGGATCGATCGCGAGTCCCCGGCGCAGCATCTCCTCCGCATCCTCGCTCCTCCCGAGCGTGCGCAGCAGGCAGCCGGCATTGTTGAGGGCGGCGACGTGATCGGGCCGGGCGCGCAGCGCCTCCTCGAACGCGGACATGGCCGACGCAAAATCGCCGAGCTCCTTGTGAGCGTTGCCGAGATTGTTCAGGGCGTCGGCGTATCCCGGACGAGAATCGGCGGCGAGGCGGAAACACGCCGCGGCCTCGCGCGTCCGCCCGAGGCCGCGCAAGGCATTGCCGAGGTTGAACGCAGCATCGGGATTTCGGGGCTCGCGATCGAGGACGGTGCGCAGCGTCGATGCGGCGACGGCGAAATCGCGCCGTTGGTTGAGGGCAACGGCCAGGTTCACGGCACACGCGGCTGTCCGCGGGTCAAGCGCGCAGGCGTGCTCGAGGACGCGGATCGCCTCATCCACATCCCCCGCTTCCCGAAGTGCAGCGCCCAAGTTGCTCAAGGTAACGGGGTCCTCGGCCCTGAGGGCGAGAGCGGCACGATACGCCGCCGCGGCCTGTGCCGGCCGCCCGCCCTGCTGCAGGGCCATGCCCAGCGCGACGTGAGCCTCATGCGAGGCAGGATCGTTGGCCAGCGCGTGCCGGTAGGCGTCCGCCGCCTCGTCCCAACGTTGCAAAGCGTCCAGCACCTGTCCGAGGCCGAACTGATAACGGGCATTGCCCGGGACGGCGAGCGCGGCCTTCTGCAGCGAGCCGAGCGATGCGTCCAGCCGGCGGTCCTGAAGGTCCAGCAGGCCGCTGCGGAACAGGGCCAGATCATGGGTGGGATTCGCTGCCAGGAATTGCGCATACAGCCGCCGTGCCTCCGGCAGATTGCCGGCGCGATGATGTTCGGTGGCGGATTCCAGCAAGCGGTCGATGATCGAGATGGCGGCTCCTCGAGGCCGGACGCGAGGCGTCCCCACCCCATGCAGTGCGCCTATACTACTGTGGCGGACCGATTTTTTGGATGCACCGCGGCCTCGGCACGGGCGGGGAGCGAACTCAATGGGTGAATCATGGATTTGGGGCTAAACGGGCGCAAGGCGATCGTTTGCGCATCGAGTCAGGGGCTGGGTAAGGGCTGCGCGCTCGCGCTCGCACAGGCCGGCGTCTCCGTGGTGATCAACGGACGCCACCGCGAGCCGCTCGAGACGACGGCGCGCGAGATCCGTGAGGCGGCGCAGGTCGAGGTCACGCCGGTGCTCGCCGATGTCTCCACGCGGGAGGGCCAGGACGCTCTCCTCGGCGCCTGTCCGGAGCCCGACATTCTCGTGAACAACAATGGAGGTCCGCCGTTCCGGAATTTTCGCCAGCTGGGCCGTGAGGATCTGCTCCGCGGCGTCACCATGAACATGGTCACGCCGATCGAGCTCATACAGCGGGTGATCGATGGTATGGCGGCGCGCAAGTTCGGAAGGATCGTGAACATCACCTCGCTGAGCGTCAAGATGGCGATAACCGGACTCGACCTGTCGAGCGGCGCACGTGCCGGCTTGACGGCGTTCCTGGCGGGCGTGGCGCGGGATGTCGCCGACAAGAACGTCACCATCAACAATCTGCTGCCGGGGAGCTTCGATACCGCACGGCTCAAGTCCGGGCTTGCCCCCGCCGCCAGGCGACGGGGCGTCTCGGAGGCGATCATCGAAGAGGAGTGGCGCCGCGCGATACCGGCGCGCCGATTCGGCCAGGCATCCGAGCTCGGGCAGACCTGCGCTTTCCTCTGCAGTGTCCACGCCGGCTACATCACCGGCCAGAACATTCTCATGGACGGGGGCGAGTATCCCGCCGCTTTCTGAGGGCGACCCATGAACGACTCGAATCGGGCGGAGCGCTTGCTAGAGGCACAGAGGGCAGCGTTTCAGGCGGAGGGATTCGTGGAAGAACGGGTCAGGCGGGAGCGGCTGGCGCGGGCGATCGATCTGCTCGTGACGCACCAGCAGGCTATCTGCGATGCGCACTCGAGCGATTTCGGACAACGGCCGGAGACGCTGACGCGCTTCGTCGATATCTTGCCCGCGCTCTCGTCCCTGAAACACGCGCGGCGCAATGTCCACCGCTGGATGCGTCCGCGGCGCAGACGCATCGGCCTGCCCGCGGGGGCGCCGGGCGTCAGGGCGGAAATCGCGCATCAGCCGCTGGGAGTGATCGGCGTCATCAGTCCTTGGAATTTTCCGATCACGCTGACGTTCGGCCCTCTCGCGGGAATCCTTGCCGCCGGCAACCGGTGCCTGATCAAGCCGTCGGAATTCACGCCCGTCGTGAGCGGGCTCCTCGAGCGCCTGATAGCGGAGTATTTCGACCCCTCGGAAGTGTCGGTGGTGACGGGAGGGCCGGAAGTTGCCGACGCGTTCTCACGGTTGCCCTTCGACCATCTGGTATTCACCGGCTCGACGCCGATCGGCCGGCGGGTGATGGCTGCGGCGGCCGCCCATCTCGTGCCCGTCACGCTGGAGCTCGGCGGCAAGTGCCCCGTGCTGCTGGGCCGGTCCGCCGACCTGGCGCGGGCGGTGGACCGGATTCTGATCGGCAAGCTCAATAATGCCGGCCAGGTGTGCATCGCCCCGGATTACGTCTGCGTACCGCGAGAACGGTGCGCTGCCTTCGTCGATGAGGCCCATTCGTGGGTGAGGCGGGCCTATCCCGGCCTCACGGCGAGCCCCGATTACACCTTCATGATCAGCGAGCGTCACGCGGAGCGCATGCGGGAGCTGATCGCGGACGCGGCGGCCAAGGGCGCGACCGTCGTTCCCTTGGGCAGCGCGGAAGGGTCGCCGGAGGCAGCGGGACGGCGGGGGGTCGGCCCCGCGCTGTTGCTCGAGGTCACCGGCGAGATGCGCGCGATGCGCGAGGAGATTTTCGGGCCGCTCCTCATCGTGCGACCGTACGATCGGATCGAGGACGCGGTGGCGGAGATCAACGCGCGGCCGAAGCCCCTGGCGCTCTATTATTTCGGCCGGGACCGCCATGAGATGAGCTGGGTGCTCGCGCACACGGCATCGGGCGGTGTGACGATCAACGACATCGCCGTGCATTTTCTGGCGGACGAACTACCGTTCGGTGGGGTAGGCGAGAGCGGCATCGGCGCTTACCACGGCGAAACCGGCTTTGCCCGTTTCAGCCATGCGCGGGCCATATTCCGGCAAACATGGCTCGATGTCGCGGGGCTCGTGGGATTGAGACCGCCCTATGGAACGCGCGCGCGGCGCGCGCTGCAGCTGCTGATTCGACGATGACCTGCTTCGTACAGGCGGTGCGGTCAGCAGGGGTCAGCCGGCGTATTGTGCGATGCCGTTGCCGAAAGACCAGTTTTCTTTCTTGACCTCGACGAGGTTGACGAGCACATCCTCGGGCCGCACGCCCAGCCGGTGCTTCAGGCCCTCGGCGATGGCTTTGTACAAAAGCTTCTTTTGCTCGGTCGTCCTGCCCTCGTTGAGCGTGATCTGGATGAACAGGATGCCCTCGGTCCGTTCGATGCCCAGATAGCTGGTGTCGAACACGAAATGCCGAGGCTCGTGTTCGCACAGCACCTGAAAATTGTCGTGCTCCGGCACATTGATGGTGCTTCGCATGGACTCGTAGACCACGACGCCGGCGGTGCGGGCGAACGCGGGGTCCGGTCTCTTGATCAGATCGATGCGAACTAGGGGCATGGCAGCAAGACCTTTTGGACTCGACAGGGAGCCTATATAATAAACCCACGGCAGGCCGGTGAGGGCCGCGTTTCGCGAGGGCTTGGAGAAATTGATCGAAATCCTCGCGGACGTGGAGCCGACGCGCGAGCCGTACGATGCGCATGAACAGGCAGTGGTTCAAATGGCCACGCTGGTCGGGGCGATGGTGCTCGCGCGGGCCACTCAAGGGAGCGAACTCTCCGACGAATTTCTAAGCGCGGCGCGCCGCAGCCTCCTCGGACGCGCCGCATGAGCCTCGCGCCTGAGGCGATCGAACGGTCCCCCGCGGCGCGATCGTCGGCGATGCTCTTGGCCGCCGCGGCGATTCTTCTCATCACCATGGGCGTGCGGCAGTCCATGGGGCTGTTCGTCGATCCCATCGTCGCTTCCACCGGTGTCGGCATTGCCGCCATCAGCTTCGCGCTCGCCATCGGTCAGCTGGTCTGGGGCGCGGCGCAGCCGCTCTTCGGTGCGATCGCGGATCACTATGGTTCTTATCGCGTGCTCATCGTCGGCGGGTTTCTGCTCGCTGCCGGCGCGGCCCTTGCCTCGCGCAGCACCACCGAGCTCGGATTGATCCTGTCGCTGGGCGTGCTGGTCGCGGCCGGTAGTGCCGCGGGAAGCTTTGCAATCCTGATCGGGGTCACGTCGCAGTATCTGCCGGCGCACCGCCGTTCTTTCGCGGCCGGGTTGATCAACGCCGGCGGATCCATGGGCCAGTTCCTGTTCGCTCCCTTCGCTCAGTTCGTGATCAGCGGAGCGGGTTGGACCATCGCCATGTTGGCTTTGTCGGTCTCGGGGCTGGTGACCGTTCCCATCGCGTGGCTGTTTCGAGATCGAAGCCCGGCGGCGTCTCACGCCACGGCGCCTCACGCGGGCGGCGGGGCGAGCGGCGAGACCGGCGCCGTCGGCGGATCACCGGCCGATGCCGTGCGCTCTCTCAGTCTGCGGCAGCAACTGCGAATCGCCCTGCGCGATCGAAGCTATCTGTGCTTGAACGCCGGTTTTTTCACCTGCGGATTCCACATCGCCTTTCTGGTCACGCACTGGCCCGGCGACCTCCGCATGTGCGGACTCGCACCGACGGTGGCCGCGAATTCGCTGGCGTTGGTCGGTATGTTCAATGTCGCCGGCAGTCTCGGGATCGGCTGGCTGGGCGGACGCTACCGCATGAAGTACCTGCTGGCGCTCTTGTACGCGAGCAGGGCCGCGGTGGTGGTTTGCTATCTCTTGATGCCGAAGACGGCCCTCAACGTGTATATCGTCGCGGCGTCGCTCGGCGTTTCCTGGCTTGCGACGGTGCCGCCGACGGCGGGTCTCGTGGGAAAGCTCTTCGGCACCCGATATTTGACCACGCTGTTCGGATTGACGCTCCTATCCCATCAGATCGGCGGGTTTCTCGGCGCCTGGCTGGGCGGTGTAGCGATGGCGCAGCTCGGTTCCTATCAATGGGTGTGGTATGCCGACATCGTGCTCGCGCTCGCGGCGGCGGCGGTGAATCTGCCGATCAAGGAGGCGGTACCCTCGCGGGGGATTCCGCAGCAGGTACCGGCCTGAGCCAGGATGGCGGGCCGTGCGCATCAACGTCTCACACGGCATCCGCGGCGAGCGCGAGCGCGAGCGCGCCCAGCGGCCCTGCGAGAGGTCCGAGCCCCGGGGGTACGACGTAACGGTCGATGCTGCCCGCCAGCGCGCCGAGATCCAAATAGCCGCCCAAGCTCGAGAGCATCTCCCGGCGTATTGACTCGAGCAGCGCCGGCCGCGCCTCGATGACCCCGCCGCCGACCAGAATGCGCCGTGGTGCGGTGGCCAGCACCAGCGTGTGCATCAGCTGCGACAGCGCGTGTGCCGCAAACTCCCAGGCGGGATCGTCCTCGGGCACCTCGTGCGCCGCCATGCCGGCGCGCGCGCCGATCGCGACGCCCGAGGCGAGTCCTTCGACGCAATCGCCGTGAAAGGAACAGGAGCCAGGCCAGTCGTCGCCGAATTTGCGCGCGATGCGGATGTGACCGAGCTCGGGGTGACCGAAGCCATGCACCAACCGCCCGCCGACGACCAAGCCGACGCCGACCCCGGTGCCGACGGTCACATAAGCGAAATCCTCGAGGCCGCGGGCCGCGCCCCATCGACCCTCGGCGAGCGCCGCGCCGTTCACATCGGTATCGAAACCGACCGGTACGTCGAGCGCCTGAGCGAGCCGGCCGACGACCTGGGTATTGCGCCAACCGGGCTTCGGCGTCGACGTGATGAACCCGTAGGTCGCGGAGCCGCGGGTCAGGTCGACCGGCCCGAACGAGGCGATACCGAGCGCGCGGATCGGGCCGTGGGCCGCGATCGCGTCGCGCAGAATGCGCTCGATTCGGGCGAGCGTTGCCGCGGAATCATCGCCGGTCGGCACCGACGCCTGAAATCGGATGTCGTCCGGCGCCGAACCCACGAGGCACACGCACTTCGTGCCGCCGAGCTCGACGCCGGCCAGCAACGGCTTTGCGGCCGTCATCGCGCTGCGGGTCCGATTGCGATAGACATGGACGAGAGTATGTCCCGCAATCGGAGCCGGGTCACGACCCTCATCATCGGTCCGTCAAGTATCATGGAGCCATGACAATTCCCGAGTCCAAGAATCCCGCGCAGCCGGCCGAATCGACATTTTCGAGCTATCAGAAATTCGTCGTGGTGGCTCTGGCCTTCCTTCAATTCACGATCGTGCTCGATTTCATGCTGCTCGCGCCGCTGGGCGCGCTGGTGATACCGCAACTGAAGATCACGACATCGCAGTTCGGGCTGGTCGTCTCGGCCTATGCGTTGAGCGCCGGCGTATCGGGTCTCCTCACCGCCGGCTTTGCCGATCGCTTCGATCGCAAGAAGCTGCTGCTTTTCTTCTATGCCGGCTTTCTGGTCGGCACGCTGCTTTGCGGACTGGCCTGGAGCTATGACTTGCTGCTGCTTGCAAGGATGGTCACCGGCGTGTTCGCGGGCGTTGTCGGCTCGGTGGCCTTCGCGATCGTCACCGACCTCTTCCCGCTGCAGATGCGCGGGCGCGTCATGGGAGTGCTACAGACGGCGTTCGCCGCGAGCAGCGTTCTGGGCATCCCGTTCGGCCTCCTGCTGTCGAATCACTGGGGCTGGAACGCGCCGTTCTTCATGACGGCGGTGGTCGGTACGGTGGTCGGCGTGGCGATTCACGCAAAGCTCCGTCCCATCGATGAGCACCTGAAGCATCATCCCGATCGCAGCCCCTTGCACCACTTGCTGCACACGGTGTCCAACCGCTCGTATCTTCTGGGATTTCTCGCGACGGGGATCCTCAGCGTGGGCGGGTTCATGCTCATGCCGTTCATGAGCGTTTTCGTGGTGAACAACGTCGGACTGCCCATCGAAAAACTGCCCCTGGTCTATATGATCACCGGCGGATTCTCGATCGTGATGGGCCCGCTGATCGGCCGAGCGAGCGATGCATTCGGCAAATTCAGAGTGTTCGCGTTCGGTTGCGCCGTCACGATCGTGATGGTGGTCGTCTACACGCATCTCAGCAAAGTCGGACTCGGTACGCTGGTTGGGGTCATGGTGCTGCTGCAGATCGGTATTTTCTCGCGGATGATCTCGGCCTCGGCGCTTACCTCGGCGCTTCCGGCGCCGGGCGACCGTGGGTCCTTCATGTCCATCAGCTCTTCGCTCCAGCAAGCGGCCGGCGGCGTCGCGGCCATGGTCGCGGGGATGATCGTCGTGCAGACGAGCGCGGGTGTGCTGTTGCATTTCGATACGCTTGGGTATGTCCTCATCTGCACGACGCTCGTGTCGCTCACGCTCATGTACTTCATCGATCGAAGGGTGAGCGGCGCGCATGCGGCGGCCGCCGCGGTGATGGGAGCTTCGGCGCCATGACGGCGACGAAGCTCGCGGCACGGTAGCGCAATCTCTCTCGACCGAGGCCGGTCGACTTCTGAGCAATGCGCGGGGGGGTGCTCGAGACCTCGCAGCAGACCATCGGTCTGGGGCTCGGTTTGGTGGTTCGGGCAGAAGCAGGGCGCATGGTAAAGACCCGGATCAGGCTGTCTGGCCTTGCAGGACCGCGAAGGATTATGCTGGTGGCGAGGACTTTCATTACAAGGAGACGCTGATGTCCATCGACGGCTCGGAAATGCGCGCGGCCATGGCGACTTCCCTCAGTGCGCACTGGCGCCTTTTTCTCGCGGAGGGCATCGTCCTCTTCATTCTCGGCCTCGCAGCGGTATTGATACCTCCGGTCGCCACATTGGCCGTGGCGATTCTCATCGGTTGGATCCTGCTGGCGAGCGGTGTCGTCGGATTGATCAGCACCTTCCGGATGCGGGGCGCCCCCGGATTTGGGTGGTCGCTCCTATCCGCGGCGGTTGCGATCGTCGCGGGTGTTCTATTGCTTGCGCGGCCCCTGTCGGGCGCTCTGTCATTGACCGTCGTGTTGACGGTGTTCCTGATCTTCGAGGGCGTCGCTTCCATCATGATGGCGCTGAATCACCGTCACGGATTCTCGGCTCGGTGGACGCTGTTGCTCATCAGCGGCATCGTGGACCTCATATTGGCCGGGATCATCATCATGGGGCTTCCCGGTACGGCCGCCTGGGCCATCGGGCTTCTCGTGGGCATCAACATGGTGTTCGGCGGATCGACTTTGATCGCCATGGCGCTGCATGCTCGGCGATTTGGGGCGGCCAAGACCTAGCAGCGAAGGCTTGGCAGCAGAGGCCCGACAGCGAAAGCCTAACGGCGAAGGCCTCGGGATAGGTCGCCCGCGTCGGTACTAAGCGTCGCCCTGGTAAAGTGCCTGGTACGCCTCTCGCCGCCGGTCCGCAATTTGGAGAATGACCAGCCGCCGATGGTTGTCCGCGGTTCCCCATTCCTTGATTTCCTCCAAGGAACGAAAACACCCCAGACACATATCGTCATCGTCCAGGCAGCAACTGCGAACACAGGGAGATGGGGCGGCGGCAGTATCACTCATCGAAAGCCCACACGTGTGATTGGCGTATGAAGGATTGGAACACACGAGCGGTGGGGTAGGCCGGCAATAGGTCACAAGTCAAGGAGAGCAATTCCTGCCGCGCCATCGCTGCCCTCAATCAAGGGATTCAGGCCGGAGCGGCGAGCCAATAGACCCGAATGAGTACTGAGAGCTTTCGCCGCCCGCTCCTTCGAGAAACGATGGCGTTTCAATAGTTTCTCTCCGAGGATGTTGCGGCGCTCGGCCCGATAAAAGACACTCAATCATCGAATCCCAAGAGGCAAGGGATGGCCATCGCCACAGTACTCAGCCGAGCACAGCGCGGAATCGATGCGCCTCAGGTTCGAGTCGAAGTGGACATCGGCTCCGGGCTTCCAACCTTCAGCATCGTCGGTTTGCCCGAAGCGGTGGTGAAGGAGAGCAAGGATCGTGTGCGGGCGGCCATCACCAATTCCAATTTTAAATTCCCCCCGGGGCGCCTTACCGTCAATTTGGCGCCCGCCGATCTGCCCAAGGAGGGCGGCCGCTTCGACCTCCCCATTGCCATCGGCATCCTCAGTGCCTCCGGTCAACTGACGGGCGTCGGTTCGGAGCTACAAGGATCCGAACTGTACGGTGAGTTATCGTTGAGCGGCGAGTTGCGGTCGATGAGGGGGGTGCTGCCGGCGGCCCTCGCCGCTGCCGTCGCTCGGCACTCCGTCATCGTGCCCCACACCAACGCTCCCGAGGCCGCCTTGGTCAAGGACTGTCAGGTGATTGCAGCGCGAGACATTCCGGAGGTTTGCGCTCATTTCGAAGGCTCCGGCCGCCTTGGATTCTATCGAGCGGAGTCGCCGTCGGGCCCACCGACCGTGCTTCCGGATTTGCGCGACGTGCGCGGCCAGCTGCATGCCCGACGCGCGTTGGAAATCGCAGCCGCGGGTCAACACAGCCTGCTGTTGATAGGCTCGCCGGGGGCGGGAAAGAGCATGCTGGCGCAGCGGCTGCCCGGCATCCTGCCGCCGATGAGCGACGCGGAAGCTATGGAGGTGGCGGCCCTCCGCTCGATTGCCGGCCGTCCGCTGAAGCCGAGCGAGTGGCGCGCTCGGCCATTTCGCAGTCCGCATCACACAGCCTCGGCCGCTGCTCTCGTCGGCGGAGGTGTCCATCCGCGGCCCGGAGAGATTTCCCTTGCACACAACGGCGTGCTGTTTCTCGATGAGCTGCCGGAATTCGAAAGGTATGTGCTGGAAGTGCTCCGCGAACCGTTGGAAGCCGGCTCGATTACGATTTCGCGTGCGGCCCTTCAGGCGGAATTTCCGGCGCGCTTCCAGTTGATCGCGGCAATGAATCCTTGTCCTTGTGGTTATCTCGGCGACCCGATCGATAGCTGTCACTGCACCGCCGATCAAGTGCAACGCTATCGCACCCGCATTTCCGGTCCGCTGCTCGATCGTCTGGACCTGCACGTGCACGTTCCGCGCGTGGGGTTCAGGAGCCTGCACGGGCCGAACGACGGCGGCGAAGCCAGCGCGATGGTTGCTGCTCGCGTCATGCAGACCCGAGAGTTGCAGATTCACCGGCAGGGGGGCTCTAACGCCCTTCTGAGCAACGCGGCTGTCGAGCGCTACTGCAGCCCAAACGCCGACGGCCTGGGCATACTGGAACGCGCCATGCAGCACCTCGGTCTGTCGGCGCGCGGATACCACCGTGTATTGAAAGTGGCGCGAACCATCGCCGACATGAATGGCGAGCCGCGGATCGAAGCGAGGCACATTACCGAAGCTGTCGCGCTACGGTCGCTGGATCGGAGCCAGAGCACGGGCGGTCGAGCTCGACAGGACGGTCACTGAGCTCCGGCCTTGAATGCCCAATGCGACCGCCGCTTCCCAGGAAAGGAGATGGCGAACCTTCCCCAGCTCCGGGACATCGATCTCGCTCAGCGGGTCAGCGCCCACTCGGGCGCCCGGAAGCTTGGTTGCGCGCCATCCGTTCGGAGGGTATTATGGCTCATGATGATGAGCCATTTGGCCCAAGGTGATTTCATGCAATCCGCATTTGTTCTGGCTGAAAAACCCCTTCTGGAGATCCTCACCCAGGTGCGCAATGGATTGCCGGCCGCCATGTTCGAGCAGGTCGCCTCCGCGTTGGGTCTCTCGACCGGCGCGTTGGCCGCGAAATTGGGGATTGCCCGGCGCACTGTAACCCGCAAGCGGGGCAACGGTGCACCGCTATCCAGTGAGACCTCCGAGAAGCTTCTGCGAGCGGCGCGTGTGCGCAATCTCGGCCGCACGCTCTTTACGACGGACGAAGCGGTATCGAAATGGTTGTCGAAGCCCGATGCGAGCTTGGGCAATATGGCACCCTTGGACTTGTTGGATACTGACATTGGCGCTCGTGAAGTGGAGAATCTGCTGCGCGCGCTGGCTTACGGCCACTTCGTCTGAAGTGCATGAGGGTATTCCGCATTGGCGCAGCGCTCTTCACACGGTCCCGGAAAGAGGCTTTCAGCGGAAACGGCGGCTTGTACGCTTCGGCCCGCTGGCACACAGCAGGCCATCCGGTGGTTTACACAGCGCAATCTCTGTCGCTTGCGGCCCTCGAGATCCTGGTCCGCCTAAAGCAAACGAATGACATCCAGCCCTTTAATGCCTATTCGGCGGAGGTACCGGACTCTCAGATTCTGAAACCGGATTCCTATCCGGCGCGATGGAAAAGCCGGATCGCGGTCAGCCGGGCATTCGGCGATGCGTGGCTCGAAGCGAAGATCACGCCTGCGATGCTCGTGCCCACGATCATCACGCCGGGCGAATGGAATGTTCTCATCAACCCTCAGCACCCGCAGTTCTCATCGAAATGGATCGTGAGCGGCCCTGAGACCTATACCTTCGATGCGCGATTGCTCCCGGCCAAGAGAAGGACTCGGTCCCCGGGAACATCGCGGCCTTGGCGACACCGCCGCTGAGCCCAGAGTTGACCTTCATCAGGGGGTCGGCGGCTTGCCAGTGAAAACCCTCAATTGAGCATCGAAAGCACGCTTGTAGGCAGGCCGCGCTTCACCGCGGGCGACATAGGCGGAGAGTTTCGGATATTTGCCCAGCATTCCCGATGGTCTCAACCTGAGCAGGACCGCCACCATCATCAAGTCGCCCGCGCTGAACGCACCATCGAGCCAGTCGGCATCGCCAAGGCGATCGGAAAGTTTGTCCAGGCGGTCACGGATGCGATCCTCGACGACAGGCAGGCGCTGCTCGTACCAGGGCTTGTCGCGCTCCAGGATCCTGGTGGTTGAGAGATCGAGGATCGGCGGCTCAACCGTGTTGAGCGCGGCAAATATCCATGTGATCGCGCGTGCCCGCGCATTCGCATCGTCAGGCAGCAGGCCTGCATGGCGCTCTGCGATATGGAACACGATCGCCCCCGACTCGAACAGGACAAGATCGCCCTCTTCGTAGGTCGGAATCTGCCCGAAGGGATGAAGCGCTCGATGCGCGGGTTCCTTCATCGCATCGAACGAAACAAGACGAACCTCGTAAGGTTGGCCCACCTCTTCAAGCGCCCAGCGAACGCGCATGTCGCGCGCCAGTCCCTTGCCGCGATCGGGCGACCGTTCAAAGGCGGTAATGGTGGGGGTCATCGGAAGGGGCATGATGATTTCTCCTTTGCCGGATTTTTCATTGAGTGCTGGATGCGCAATTTGACCGTTCACTTACTTCGACGTTCGAGATAGGCCTAAATCGTCATCCCCGAACTATTTTTTCCAGTTCTCAAAGATCCGCGCAGCCGCAAGTCGCCACCTGAGCCGGCGGTGAGCTCGCAGACATTCAATGCGGACGAGCTCGAGGCGCAGTCGCGGGCCGGTACGCGACCGGGCAGCGGCGCAATCCGGAATTTCATGCCGGAGCAGCATCGCACCTTCTTTCGGGGACTCCCCGAGATTTTTGTGGCGAGCGTGGATGCGAGCGGCTGGCCGCTCGCCACTGTGCTCGAGGGAGAGCCGGGTTTCGTTCACTCGCCGGATCCCAAAACCCTGCGCATCGACGCGCGGCCGAAGGCGGGCGACCCCGCTGCCGGCATGCTCCGCGTGGGCGGCGATATCGGCGTTCTCGGCATCGACCTCGGCACACGCCGCCGCAACCGCGTGAATGGGATCGTCACGGAGCTCGACACGGCCGGGTTCACGATCGTGGTCAAGGAGAGCTTCGGCAATTGCCCGCAATACATTCAGCGACGCGCGCTTCAGCGTGCGGACGCCGCAGGCGAGGGCGAGGGCGAGGGCGTGCGGACGTTCACGACTCCCGTCGATCGAGCGCGGGAATTGATCGAGCGCGCGGATACCTTTTTCGTGGCGAGCCATTCGAGCGCGAGGCTCGGATCCTCGGGTGGCGCCGACATCTCACACCGCGGGGGCCGGCCGGGTTTCGTGCGGGTGAACGGCAACGTTCTCTCCATTCCGGACTTTCGCGGCAACGGTTACTTCAATACCCTCGGCAATCTGCTGGGCGAGCCGCACTGCGCGCTCCTGTTCGTCGATTTCGAGAGCGGGGACGTCATACAGCTGCAAGGCCGGGCGCGCATCGATTGGAGCCCGGCGGAACGGGTGGCGGGCGCCGAGCGAGTGTGGCACTTCCAGATGGCGCGCGGCTGGTACCGGCCGCGCGCCGCCGCCATGCGGGGCGCGCTCATTGACTATTCGCCCATGACGCTCAGAACGGGGACCTGGGTCGCCGGAGCGGCACTCAATCCCGCCGATCGAATCGCCTCGCCTACTTGATGATCCACGAATGGAACTCGACACTGAGAGGGTTCCCGGCATCGATGTGCCGACCCTGTTTAAAATGAGCCGCGGCGCCCGTCGAGGGCGGCGCCGCCGTCATGCACGCCCGATGACCTGATATCCGTAGCGATTGACGGCGCCGGCGTCACCGAAGCTGTTGAAGGAATGGTTCTTGAAAACCTCCTTCCAGCGGTGCTCGAGGAGCGCCGAGTCGGCCAGCTTGTCGAACGGCCGATAGCAATGATGCTCCTGGCCTTCCTCGATGAACGGCGAATTGTCGATCGAGTTGTAGGTGCAATGTAGAAGCGTCCGCGGAGAATCGGTCGAGTTGCCCGAGGAGGCGTGCAGGGTATTGGAGTGAAAGAAGCACGCATCGCCGGGCTCCATCTCGACGGGCACGGCGGGAGACTTGCGCAGGATTAATTCGAGGCGCTTGGGATCGCAGCCGCTCGCCGAGCCGATCCGGACATGATCGATGCGTCCGTAGCGATGGGAGCCCGGGACCAGATTGACGCACCCATTGGCGCGAGTCGCTCGATCGACCGCGATCATGCAGGTGAGCATGTCCGGACTGAGGCACCCCTCGTCATACCAGTAGGGGTAATCCTGGTGCCAGTCCCAGCGGCCCTCGCTATGCGGCGACTTCATCGAGAGTTTGGAATGCCAATGGTAGGCGGGCTTCCCCAGCAACGCCTCCGAGCCGTCGATGAGCCGTGCGAGGCGCGGGAGCATCCCGAGATAGTCATCCGAAAACGTGGTCCACTCGATGATGTCCTGCGCCTTGCCGGAGCTGTCGGCCACGGCGCGAAGGCGCCCGCCGATGGTGGGATCGGCGATGCAGGCCTCGCGGAGCGGCGCGATCTCCGCGCCGCTAAAGAATCCCGGAATCACGACGAATCCGTCGCGCTCGAACAGCGCGATCTGGCGCGGCTCGAGTCTCGGTACACCGATCGAGGTCGTCATGGGCACTATGATACAGGAGCCGCGGCGGCCGCTCTCAGGACTAAGTCATTGATTTTATGGCGCTCCCTACCGGATTCGAACCGGTGTTACAGCCTTGAGAGGGCCGTGTCCTAGGCCTCTAGACGAAGGGAGCTTGGCTTGGATCTCGGGCGCCTGAACCCGAGAGGGCTGGTAGTATACGGGCCAATTTTTTTGACTCAAGCGGAACCAGCTTTTTTGAACTCACCCTCGACTCAATTTCCCCATTCGGTCATTCCCCGCCCCGAGCATTCGATATCGCGGGCCTCGATTTCGCCCAATGCCCTGAAGGTGTTGTACCGGCTCAAAGAAGCGGGATACCAGGCATTTCTGGTGGGCGGCGCCGTGCGCGATCTGCTCCTCGGCCTCAGGCCCAAGGATTTCGATGTGGCCACGGACGCGTTGCCCGAGGAAGTGCGGCGGCTGTTTCGCAATTGCCGGCTCATCGGGCGCCGCTTTCGTCTCGCGCATGTGCACTTCGGCAGCGAGATCATCGAAGTGGCGACCTTCCGGGCGGCCGCGGCGCCGGAGCGCGAGGACCTCCCGGACGAGGCCGCCGACGATGCCGCGGACGGCGGCGCCAACGGTGCTGCCGAAGGAGTTGACGAACCGGATGCGGACATGGAGCCGCCGCGGCCCGAACCCGTACAAGCGGTCGAAGATTCGGAACATCGCGCCTTCGACACCACCGGCCGCATTCTCCGCGACAACAGCTACGGCTCCATCGAAGAGGACGTGTGGCGGCGCGACTTCGCCGCCAACGGTCTCTACTACAACATCGCGGATCTCTCGATCTGGGATTTCGTCGACGGAGTGGGGGATGTGAAGGCCCGGCGCCTGAAACTCATCGGCGATCCGGAGACCCGCTATCGCGAGGATCCGGTTCGCATGCTCCGGGCCGTGCGCTTCGCGGCCAAACTCGGTTTCAGCATCGAGGCCGACACCGAGGCGCCGATCCGCCGGTTCGGGCATCTGCTCGACGGAGTGCCGGCGGCCCGGCTGTTCGATGAGGTGCTGAAGCTTTTCTTGTCGGGGTTCGGGGCGAAGTCGTTCGAGCTCCTGCAGAAATACCGTTTGTTCGAGCATCTGTTCCCGTTGTCGGCCGAGGCGTTCGAGCTGCCGCCTTACGCCTACGCTCGGGAGATGCTGGAGCGGGGCCTGGCGAACACCGACGCGCGTGTCGTCGCCGACAAGCCGGTGACGCCCACCTTCCTCTTCGCCATTTTGCTGTGGAGCGCCGTGCTCCGGGAGCTGAACGAGCGGGCGGCGGGTCCGGCGCCCGATCTTGCTCTGCTCATGCAGGCGTGCGATGCCGTGTTGAAGGCGCAGCAGGCTCGCGTGTCGATCCCGCGGCGCTTCGCCGTGCCGATGCGCGAGCTTCTGATGCTGCAGCCGCGGTTCAACCGCCGCAGCGGCGTCAAGGCGTTGAGCATCCTGCAGCATCCGCGCTTTCGCGCGGCCTACGATTTCCTCCTGCTGCGGGCGGAGGTCGGTGTCGCCGATAAGGAACTGGCGGAATGGTGGACTCGGATTCAGGTACTGCCGCAGGAAGAGCGGGTCGCGCTGGTCCAGGCGCGCCCCCAGGAAGCGTCGACGGATGGCGGCGCCCCCTCGCCGGGGCGCAGGCGCCGACGACGACGGCGGGGCGGGGCATCTCGCAGCTAGGTGCGATACCGCATCTCCAACGGGATCGAGGCGCCGCCGTGAAAACGTGCTGGCATCCCGCCTATGTGGCGATCGGCAGCAACCTCGATCATCCCGGCGAGCGGGTCGCCGAGGCATGCACGCATCTCGAATCGCTTTCGGAGACCCATCTGGAGGCGCGCTCGCGGCTTTATCGTACCCGCCCCATGGGCCCGCAGGATCAACCGGAGTTCGTCAATGCGGCGGTCGGTCTCCTCACTCGACGGTCGCCCCACGACATGCTCGACGCACTGCTCGCGATCGAGCGGCGCATGGGACGGATTCGCGGGGAGCGCTGGGGGCCGCGGGTGATCGATCTGGACCTCGTGTGGATGGTCGGGGCCACCGTCGAGGATCCGGGTCTGACGTTGCCCCATCCCGGAGTGTCGATGCGTAACTTCGTCCTGTATCCTCTCAGCGATATCGCCCCCACCCTCGACATTCCGGGACATGGCCGTGTCCTGGACCTCAAGCTTGCGGTGGGTGGGGACGGAATTTCACTTTTGGATTGAGCAGGGCATCGTCAGTGACCGAGAACGCGCATCGATTCATCGTCATCGAGGGGCCCATAGGCGTGGGGAAGACCAGCCTCGCGCGGCTTCTGGCGCAGTCCCTCGCGGGTCAGCTCGTGCTGGAGCAGGCAGATCAGAATCCCTTCCTCGAGCGCTTCTACAGGAATCCGCGCGCGGCCGCGTTTCAGACCCAGCTTTTCTTTCTGTTCCAGCGCGCACGCCAGCTCGAAGAGGTTCGGCAGCAGGATTTATTCGGCGAGGTTCGCATCGCAGACTATCTGCTCGAGAAGGATCGGCTGTTCGCGCGCGTGACGCTCGACGATGCGGAGTACGCGCTCTACGAGCGGGTCTACGAGCGGGTGGTGGTGGATGCGCCCAAGCCCGACCTGGTGGTGTACCTGCAGGCGCCGGTCGATGTGCTGATGGACCGCATTTCGAAGCGCGGCATACGGTATGAGCAGCATATCGAGCGCAGCTATCTCGAAAAACTCACCCAGGCGTATGCGCGCTTCTTCCACAGCTACGATGCCGCGCCGCTTCTCATCGTCAATTCCGCGGCGATCGATCCGGTGAACAACGACGCCGACTACCGGCTGCTCTTGGCGGAGATCAGCAAGAAGCGGCGGGGACGGCATTTCTTCAATCCGGGCTCGAGCCTCCTGCCCGCTTCCTAGCCACCCGCCTCAGCCTCGGGATTCCTCCCGGCGTGCTCGGCGAGCGCCCAGCGCACGTGCTCGCGCACCAGAGCCGATGCGTCGTGCTCGCGGGAGCGAAGGGCCCCGATCACTCCGGCAGAGCTCACGGCATTGCCGAGCGCCACCGCGATATTGCGCAGCCATCGCTCGTAGCCGATCCGGCGAATGGCGCTGCCGCGGGTCTTTTCCAGGAATTCCGGCTCGCTCCAGGCGAACAAGGCGGCGAGCGCGGCGCGGTCGAGTCCATGCCGCACCTGAAAATCCTTCTCGGCCGCCGGCCGCGCGAATTTGTTCCACGGACAGGCGAGCTGGCAATCGTCGCAGCCGTAAATTCGATTGCCCATGGCGCGCCGGAGCTCGATCGGGATGGAGCCCTCGAGTTCAATGGTGAGATAGGAGATGCAGCGCCTGGCGTCCAGGCGATAGGGCGCGACGATGGCACCGGTGGGGCAGGCCGGGATGCAGGCGCTGCAGGTGCCGCAGTGAGCCGTGCTTGCGGTATCGGCGGGCAGCTCGAGGTTCAGGTAGATCTCGCCCAGAAAGAAATAGGAGCCCGAGTTCCGCTCGATCAGATTCGTGTGTTTGCCGATCCAGCCCAATCCCGCGTTCCGCGCGAGCGCCTTCTCGAGCACCGGGGCGCTGTCGACGAAGGCTCGATAGCCGAAAGGTCCGATCGCCGCGGCAATTCTGTCGCAGAGCTGCTGCAGCCGACGGCGCATGAGCTTGTGGTAATCCCGGCCCAGGGCGTAGCGCGAGATGTAAGCAATGCTCGGGTCGGCGAGCGCCTGTTGCGCATCGGCCGCCTCACTCGGCCAGTAGTCCATGCGCACCGAGAGGCAGCTCACCGTGCCCGGCACGAGCTCCGCGGGCCGGGAACGCTTGATCCCGTGCCGGGACATGTACGCCATCTCGCCGTGGAAACCTTCGCGCAGCCACTCGAGGAAGCGGGTCTCGTCGGCCGACAGATCGATGCTCGCCACGCCGATCCGTGCGAAGCCCAGCTCTGCCGCCCACGCTCGGATATCCGCGAGCAGGGCGGATGCATCGAAGGAACTGGTCACGGTCGTGGCGCTCACGCGCAAAGGCTACGCCGTCGCCCCCTATAATGGTCAACCGGCGCCGCGAGACCGCGTCCCCACAACATCGAACCCGAGGCCCATGCCGCAGCCCGAAGAATCCCCGATTGAATTCGCGCTCCCCGACGCCGAGGCGACCGAGGCGCTCGGTGCCGCGCTCGCCCGTTCGTTCCCGGGAGCGTCCACGGGATCGGCGAGTCTGCATCTGGAGGGCGATCTGGGAGCCGGCAAGACCACCTGCGTGCGGAGCCTCCTGCGCACTCTGGGAGTCATGGGCTTGATTCGCAGCCCCACTTTCACACTGGTCGAGACCTATCGGCTCGCCGAGCTCACGTGCGTACATGTGGATCTCTATCGCCTCAACGGAGCGGAGGAGGTTGAGGAACTCGGGCTGCGCGACTATCTGGATGCAGGGTGCCTGCTGCTGGTCGAATGGCCGAGCAAAGGCGCAAGGGCGCTGCCGCCGCCTGACGTCGACCTGGCGTTGAGTTTCGCTGACCCTGTCGACGGTCGTGTCGCGCGACTTCGCGCGAGCGGACCTCTTGGCGAGAGCTGGCTCGGGAACCTCCGGAATGACACCAGATTAATACCCTATCTATCTAATTTGACTTGAAAAACTACTTGCTCATGGGTTAATTTACTTCCCATGAGATTTCCGTGCTCCGGTCTCGTGGCATTGCTTGTCGCGATCCTGCTGGTGGGTCCCGCCGGAGCCGTCGAGATCCGCGCCGTCAGGCTCTCGGCGAGTCCCGAGGGAACACGCGTGGTGATGGATCTCTCGGCGCGCACCCCCCACAGCGTCATGACACTCACCAATCCCGATCGCATCGTCATCGACTTGTCCGGCGCGCGGCTCGCGCGCGATGCGCGGCGGGCGCCGATGGGAACCGGCGTGGTGAGACAGGTCCGTATGGCGCACAACGCATCCGGCGAGCGCATCGTGCTCGATCTGTCGCGCTCGATGCGGCCGAAAAGCGTGAGCTCCATCGCGAGCGGCCGCTCCGGATATCGGCTCGTGGTGGAACTGGCCGGCCGAAGTGCAGACACGCCGGTGCACGGCGCGGAGGCACCGGTGCACAATGGGACTCCGGTGCACGACGGAGGCTCCGTGAACGACGGAGCTCCGGAGCGCAGTGGCCACGCTCCGTCATCGGATGGCCCCACAACTCCGGTGCGGAACGCCCCGGTGTCCGCGCACATTCAGCCGCCCGAACAGCCGGCGGTCGAAGCGCCCATCAAGGTGGAGCATGCGCGACCCGAAGCCCGCGATCTCGTCATCGCCATCGACGCAGGCCACGGCGGTGAGGATCCCGGTGCCATCGGCAAGAACGGTACGCGCGAAAAGGACGTGACGCTCGCCATCGCCCGCGAGCTCGAGCGGCGGATCGATTCCGAGGCCGGCATGAAGGCCATGCTGACGCGCGACGGCGATTATTTCGTGCCGCTGCGCGACCGCATGCGGCGCGCCAGGGCGCGCCAGGCGGATCTGTTCGTGTCCATCCACGCGGACTCGATACGCGACCGCAGCGTCGACGGCTCCTCGGTGTACATCCTCTCGCAGCACGGTGCCACCACCGAGGCGGCACGCTGGCTTGCGGAGCGCCAGAACGCGGCGGATCTCATCGGCGGCGTCTCGCTCGAGAACAAGGGCGACATGCTCGCCTCGGTGCTCCTCGATCTGTCGCAGACGGCCTCGCTGACGGCCAGCCACACCGCCGCGGAGCACGTGCTGCGGCAGCTGAACCTCGTCGGCGAGGTGAGAAAGCCGCTGGTTCAGCAGGCCGGCTTCATGGTCCTCAAGTCACCCGATATCCCCTCGATGCTCATCGAGACGGCCTACATCTCCAATCCCGCCGAGGAGCTCCGCCTGCGCAGCATGGCTCATCAGGCGAAGCTCGCCGCCGCGATCGATCGGGGATTGCGCGAATATTTCTACTCGGATCCCCCCGCGGGCACGCGCGTTGCGCAAATGGCGCAGCACCAGCCGCAGGCCGAGCTCGCCACGACGGAACGCGACAGCTCGGCAACCGCACCGACGCTCTAGCGCGTCGATCCCTCATCCTCGCCGCGCTGTGCGAAAATGCGCCCTTCGCGAGGTGCCCCCTGTCCATTCAAGTACTGGCCGATGAGCTCATCAACCAGATCGCTGCCGGCGAGGTGATCGAGCGGCCGGCTTCCGTGGTCAAGGAGCTGGTGGAGAATTCGCTGGATGCGGGCGCCCGGCGCATCGAGGTCGAGCTCGAGCGGGGCGGGTGCGGCCTGATTCGCGTGCGCGATGACGGCATCGGCATCCCGCCGCGGGAGATCGCACTCGCACTCTCGCGGCACGCCACCAGCAAGATCGGCTCCCTGTCGGATCTCGAGCGCGTGGCGACCCTCGGATTTCGCGGCGAGGCCTTGCCGAGCATCGCCTCGGTATCCCGGTTGACGCTGACCACGCGCTCGAAAGAGGCCGAGCACGCGTGGAACGTGGACGCGCGCGAGGGCGTGACCGGCACTCCGTCGCCCGCCTCGCACCCGCCGGGCACCAGCATCGAAGTCAGGGATCTGTTCTTCAACGTGCCGGCGCGCCGCAAATTCCTGCGCGCGGAGACGACTGAGTATCAGCACATCCTGCGCATGCTGGAGCGGCTCGCCCTGTCGCGTTTTTCGGTGGGCTTCTCGCTCACGCACAACGGCAAGCCCGTTTGGACGCTGCCGCCGGCGCGCTCGCCCGAAGAGCGCCTCGCGCGGGTCGCTAGGATCTGCGGCGAGGAGTTCGCGGCGCACGTGATCGAGCTGCGCCAGGACTTCGAGACGCTCAGCCTGTCGGGGTGGATCGCGCTGCCGACCTTCTCCCGCAGTCAGTCCGATCTGCAGTTCGCCTTTCTCAACGGCCGCTTCGTGCGCGACAAGCTCGTTGCGGGCGCGGCGCGGCTCGCCTATCGGGATGTCCTGTTCGGCGGCCGGTATTGCGCCTACGTGCTTTACGTGGACATGGATCCGGCGCTCGTGGACGTGAATGCGCATCCTCAGAAGCTCGAGGTGCGTTTCCGCGAGTCGCGCAGCATGCACGAGTTCCTGTTTCGCACGCTCGAGCGGGCGCTCGCGCAAACCCGGCCGACGACGGAGTCTTCGGGCAGTGCGTCGGCGGCCTGGTTGACCGGCGGGGCGCGTGCCTCGGGAACCATGCCGCCGAGCCAGAGGCGTTTCGTGCTACCCGACCGGCCTGCCGGCCGCGGTGCGATCGATGCGTACCGCCAATTCCTGGAGCCTGTTCGTTCGAACGGTGAGATCGATGCCGTCGAGGACGAGGAGGCGCCGAAACCGCTCGGGTTCGCGGTGGCACAGCTCCATGGGGTCTATATCCTGGCGCAGACCTCGGACGGCATGGTGCTGGTCGACATGCATGCCGCTCACGAGCGCGTGATGTACGAGAGCATGAAAAAGCTTCTGTCCGGCGAGACGTTGCAGCAGCAGCTCCTCGTGCCGGAGATCTTGACCGTGACGCCGGCCCAGGCCGAAGCCGCCGAGCTGCATCGAGCCGAATTCGCGGCCCTGGGGTTCGACGTTTCCCGGCTCGCGCCCGATCAGCTGGCGCTGCGCGGCATTCCGAGCCTGCTCTCGGGGCGCGATCCCGCCGGCGTCGTGCGCGACGTGCTGTCGGATCTTCTGGAAACCGGCCACTCCCGCCGGGTCGAAGAGTCGATCAATCACCTGCTTGGCACCATGGCGTGCCATGCCGCGGTGCGCGCCCAGCGCATGCTCACCGTGCCGGAGATGAACGCGCTGCTGCGCGAGATGGAGCGCACGCCGCGGGCGGATCAGTGCAACCACGGGCGCCCGACGTGGGTGCGGCTGTCGCTCGAGGATCTCGACCGATTGTTCATGCGCGGGCGTTGATGCGCAGCCGCCGTTGCGCGCTGCTGCTCATGGGCCCGACCGGCGCGGGCAAGTCGGACATCGCTCTCGAGTTGGCCCAGCGATTCCCGTTCGAGATCGTGAGCGTCGACTCCGCGCAGGTCTATCGCGGCATGGATATCGGCACCGCGAAGCCGGATCTTGCGATCCGCGAGAAGATTCCGCACCACCTGATCGACATTCGCGATCCGGCGATGGGCTACTCGGCCGGCGAATTCGTGCGCGATGCGGCCGAGGCGATGCGCTACATCTGGGCCAAGGGGCGCCAGCCGCTCCTGGTCGGGGGCACAATGCTCTACTTCCATACACTTACGGCGGGGCTCGCGGAATTGCCCGAGGCGGATGCCCGGATTCGGGAGCAGATCGACGGGCAGGCGGCCGCGTCGGGTTGGGCGAGCCTGCACGAAGAGCTCGCGCGGGTGGACCCGCAAGCGGCGGCCCGCATCCATGTGAACGATCCTCAGCGCATTCAGCGCGCCCTGGAGGTGTATCGAGCCACCGGTACCCCCATCACTCGCTTGCAACAAAACCGTGGGAGTGTATTCGAGGGCGTCGAGGTGCTGGAGATCGCGGTGGCACCGCGCGATCGCAGCGACCTGCACCGGCGAATCGCCGCGCGCTTCGAGGCCATGATGGCGTCGGGGTTTCTCGCAGAGGTGCAGGCTTTGTACGAAAGAACCGACCTGACAGCGGAACATCCATCGATGCGTGCGGTCGGATACCGTCAGGCATGGATGTTCCTAGCAGGACGATGCGGTTTGGATGAGGCTCAAGAAAAAGCGGTTGCGGCGACGCGGCAACTTGCCAAGCGGCAGTTGACGTGGCTCCGGCGTCGTCAACCGGCGACATGGCTCGACTCCATGCATCCGCAGGTCGCATCGATGGCTACAAATGCACTGTCCGAGTGCGGGTTTGCAGGATGGTCATTCGTTTAGCGCCACCGGACCCCGCTGTGCTAGGATTTAACTGGAATTTGCCTGGCGCAGGGAAGTGACGAGGCAATGTTAACGACACTAAAAACAAGGAGCTCTCCCATGGCCCGTGGCCAGTCTCTGCAGGACCCCTTTTTGAACGCTCTGCGTAAAGAACGCGTGCCCGTATCCATTTATCTGGTGAACGGCATCAAGTTACAGGGACAGATCGATTCCTTCGATCAGTTCGTCGTTCTGCTGAGAAACAGTGTGAGTCAGATGGTCTACAAACACGCCATATCCACCGTCGTTCCGGCGCGCAATGTGCGGCTCCCGACCGGTGAGGATGGCGAGGTTACGGAACCGGCCATCGTCGAATGATTCGCGGCAGGCGCTCGTCCATTGTTTGAACGCCCCCGGGGTGGCGAGCGGGCGCTCTTGGTCGGTGTGGGAGTAGGACATCCGGTTGATCCCCACGACGCCGCCGAATTCAAGGCGCTGGCCGCCTCGGCCGGCGCCATCCCCGTTGGGGTGGTGCTTGCGACCCGACCCCGGCCCGATCCCAAGTACTTCGTCGGTACCGGCAAGGCGGAGGAAATCCGCGGCCGTGCGGCGGAGCTTGGGGCCGAAGTGGTGCTGGTCGATCAAGAGCTCACCCCGAGCCAGGAGCGCAACCTCGAGAAGCTTACAGGGTGTCGAGTATTAGATCGTAACGGATTGATTCTAGACATCTTTGCCCAGCGCGCGCGCAGCTTCGAGGGCAAGCTCCAGGTAGAGCTCGCGCAACTATCGCATTTGGCGACTCGCCTGGTGCGCGGTTGGACCCACCTCGAGCGGCAGAAAGGCGGCATCGGTCTGCGAGGTCCCGGCGAGACGCAGCTCGAGACCGACCGGCGCTTGATCGCCAAGCGCATTCGAACGCTTCGAGGCAGGCTCGATAAGCTGGCTCGCCAGCGAGACACCGGCCGTCACGTACGGCGCGAGGTGCCGGTCCCCACCGTGGCGCTGGTCGGGTACACGAACGCCGGAAAATCGACGCTCTTCAATTGTCTGACCGGGAGCGATACGTACGTCGCGGACCAGCTGTTCGCCACCCTCGATCCTACCGTCAGGCGTGTGAAACTGTCCGGGCTCGGCGACGTCGTCCTGGCCGATACCGTCGGATTCGTGCGCCAATTGCCGCACGAACTCATTGCGGCTTTCCGCTCGACCTTGCAGGAAGCGCGCGACGCGGACCTGTTGCTGCACGTCGTGGACGCGAGCGATCCCCTGCGCAGCGAACGCATCGCCCAAGTGCGCGAGGTGCTCTCGGGCATCGGCGCCGGTGAGATTCGCGAGCTCACGGTATTCAACAAGATCGACTTGCTCGAGGGGGCGGCGGCCGAAGGCCCGCGGGTGACCGCCGGACCTGACGGTCTGCCCGCCCAGGCCTGGGTCTCTTCGGTGACCGGGGCGGGAATCGAGGATTTGCGCCAGGCGATCGTCCAGGCGGTTCGGCCGAACCAGATCCGCCGTACCCTGCACCTGGACATGCCGGCCGCGGCGGTACGCTCCGATTTGTATCGACGCAATGCCGTGCGCGCCGAGCGCCAATGCGACGATGGCAGCTGGGAGCTCGACGTGGAGCTCGATTCCTCCGAAATGGCCAAGGTTTTGGGCAGCCGGGGCGTGGATCTCGTGGAAGTGCTCGAACCGCACGAGCAGCGCGTGGCCTAGCCGACCTTGTGAGGTTCCGGTCGGCTGTTAAAATGCCCGGCCTCCTATCAATAGATGCTCCCGTCCGCAACAGAACTCGAGAATACGCATGGCTTGGAACGAACCTGGCGGCGAGAAACGCAATCCCTGGAATCGCCCCCAAAACTCGCAGAACGATCTGGATGATGTTCTGCGCAACTTGCAGCGGCGTCTCGCGGCCCTTTTCGGGCGCGGCGGCAGCGGGAGCGGGGGCGTAGGTCAGGGAACGCCGAGCTTCTCCAAGGGATTGGGCGCGGTCGTGGTGCTCATCGGCGCGGTCTGGTTGTCGAGCGGCGCCTATCGGGTCGATGCCCAGGAGCGTGCCGTGGTGCTTCGGTGGGGCGCTTATGTCAAGACCGTGGGGCCGGGCTACAACTGGCACATGCCCTGGCCCATCGAGCGCAAGATCATCGTCAATGTGTCCCAACCCAACAGCGTCCAGGACGATGCGCAGATGCTCACCGCCGACACCAATCTGGTCGAGGTGCGGTCGGCGGTTCAATACACCCAGCCGAATCCGCGCAAGTATCTGTTCAGGGTGAAGGGAGTCGAGGATACGGTGCGGCAGGTGAGCGAGAGCGCGTTGCGCGAGGCGGTGGGGCAGTCCTCCCTCGACAAGGCACTCGCCTTCGATGTGAGCATCACCGACCATGCGAAGGCGACCCTCCAGCACACCATCGACGGCTACGACATGGGTATTCACATCATCGGCGTGAGGCTGGAGGAGGTCGTGGTCCCCGAGGCCGTGCAGGACTCGCAGCGCGATGCGATCAAAGCCGACAAGGATCGCCAGCGCTATCAGCAGGATGCGGAAACGTACCGCAATGACGTGGTTCCGCGCGCCCGCGGCGAGGCTGCGAAGCTGCTCCTGGAGGCCGAGGCGTACCGGCAGCAGGTGCTCGCGCTCGCCCAAGGAGAAACCGGTCGATTCGATCAGGTCTTGGCCCAATACGATCACGCACCGGCCGTGACCCGCGAACGGATGTATCTCGATACCATGGCCCAGGTGTACAAGAACGCCCGCAAGGTCATCGTCGATACCAAGGGCACCGGGAACATGCTGTACCTGCCGATCGACAAACTCCTGCCGCCCGGCATGCAGCCCATCGCGGGCTCGGGCGACAGCGGAACCGCCTCGTCCTCGCGGCTGCCGGAAGTTCAAGTGACCCCGCCCGAGGACCCTGCGCGCGCGCGCGGGGTGCGCTGATGCAAACGAAACTTTTGTACGTGATGCTGTCGCTGGTGGTGATCATCCTGCTCGCCCGGGCGAGCCTGTTCACGGTGAACGAGGGCCAGCTCGCCATCAAGTCGACCGGCGGCGAGATCGTCGAGTCCGACTTCAAGCCGGGCCTTCACGTCAAGATCCCGCTGGTGAACGAGGTCACCAAGTTCGACGGACGCATTCTGACGGACGTGTACCAGGCCGAGCACTTCCTCACCCGGGAACAGGAACAGCTCAACATCGATTTTTACGTCAAGTGGCGCATCGTCAATCTGCGGCTGTATTACGAGACCACGGGCGGCAGCGAGGACGTGGCGAATGCCCGCTTGCGCGAGACCATCCGGGACAGCATCAAGACAGTGGTGACGCAGCGCACCCTGCAGCAAGTGGTGACCGCCGGACGCGCCGAGTTCACCGACGCCATGATGAAGACGGCCCGTCCCTTCGCGGACCAGCTGGGCATCGAGCTCGTGGATGTGCGCATCACCAAGATCGATCTCCCGCAGCAGGTGCAGGATTCGGTGTTCGACCGCATGCGGTCGACCTTCAAGGCCCAGGCGGCGAAGCTCCGAGCCGAAGGAGTGGAGGCCTCGGATCGCATCCGCGGAGAGGCGAACAAGGAGACCACGGAGATCCTCGCCGATGCGACCCGTCAGGCGAGCGAGACTCGCGGTCAGGGCGATGCCTCGGCGAGCGAGGTCTATGCGAATTCGTACTCGAAGAATCCGGAGTTCTACAGTTTCTACCGGAGCATGCAGACGTATCGGGATTCGGTGGGCACGCCGGGCGATCTCTTGGTGATTCCGCCCGACAATGCGTACTTCAAGTACTTCAACAAGCCTCAAACGCAACCGCAGCGCTGAGATCATGGGGATGGATGTCGGTTGGGCCGAATTGGCGCGCTATCTGGGCGGTGCGTTCGCCCTGTACCTGGTGCTCGAGGGCATTTTGCCGTTCGTGAATCCCGGTGCCGCCAAGCGACTCATGACGAAGCTGTCGCAAACCGAGCCCGCACAGCTCAGGTGGGGCGGATTGATCAGCATGATCGTGGGGCTCGCCCTTTTATGGATGGCACGCAATGGCTAAGAATCTGGTCGTGATCGGCTTGCAATGGGGCGACGAGGGCAAGGGCAAGGTCGTCGATCTGCTCACCGACAAGGTACGCGCCGTCGCCCGGTTTCAGGGCGGGCACAATGCCGGACACACCCTGGTGATCGGCGGCAAGAAGACCGTGCTGTCGCTGATTCCGTCCGGGATCCTGCACGCCGGCGTGCAATGTCTGATCGGCAACGGCGTGGTGCTGTCGCTCGAAGCGCTGTTCAAGGAAGCGCAAATGCTCATCGAGCAGGGAGTGCCGGTATTCGAGCGCCTGCGTGTGAGCCCGGCGTGTCCGTTGATCCTGTCCTCGCACGTGGCGCTCGACCGCGCGCGCGAGAAGTCCCAAGGCGCGAACGCCATCGGCACCACCGGACGGGGCATCGGTCCGGCCTACGAGGACAAGGTGGCGCGGCGCGCGGTGCGCGTGTCCGATCTGTTTCATCGCGAGCGCTTCGCATCGAAGCTCGGCGAAGTGCTCGACTATCACAACTTCATTCTGCAGCGCTACTTTCAAACGCCGCCGGTGGATTTTCAGAGCGAGCTCGAGGCGAATCTCGCGCTCGGCGAACGCCTGAAACCGCTGGTGGCTGACGTGACCGGCATTTTGGAGTCGCTGAGCATCGAGGGCGCGAACGTGCTGTTCGAGGGGGCGCAAGGCGCGATGCTCGATGTGGATCTCGGCACCTACCCCTACGTCACCTCCTCGACCACCACCGCAGGGGGCGCCGCTCCCGGCACGGGACTCGGGCCGCGGCGCTTTCACGAGGTGCTCGGGATCGTCAAGGCGTACACCACCCGGGTCGGGGGCGGCCCATTCCCGACCGAATTGTTCGACGAGTACGGCGAGCATCTGTCGAAAGTGGGGCACGAGTTCGGCTCGGTCACGGGGCGGCAGCGCCGCTGCGGCTGGTTCGACGCCGTTGCCTTGCGCCGATCCATCGTCAATTCGAGCTGCTCCTCGCTCTGCGTGACCAAGCTGGACGTACTGGACGGCCTGGACACCATCCGGGTTTGCGTGGGCTACAGGATCGAGGGCACGCTCATCACCACGCCGCCGCTGCTCTGCGATCAGTTCGGCAACTGCGAGGCCGTGTATGAGGAGCTGCCGGGCTGGAAAGAGAGCACCATCGGCAAGACCCGCTACGAGGAGTTGCCCGGGAACGCACGCCGCTATCTCGAGCGTCTCCAGGCGCTTCTCGATGTGCCGATCGACATCATTTCGACCGGGCCAGACCGCAACCAGACCATTTTTCGCAAGCACCCTTTCGCCTGAGTATCGCCATGACCGATCGATTGACCCCATTACTCGCCGAAAGGCCCTGGCTGCTCGCGGACGGTGCGACGGGCAGTAACCTGTTCAATCGCGGATTGCAATCGGGCGATGCGCCGGAGCTCTGGAACAGCACGCTCCCCGAGCGCATCGCCGAGCTCGAGCGCGCCTTCGTCGAGGCCGGCGCCGACATCATTCTGACCAATAGCTTCGGCGGCACCCGCTATCGCTTGAAACTGCACCAGGCTGCCGACCGGGTGGGAGAGCTCAACGAAAAGGCGGCCGCCATCGCCCGACGCGAAGCGGACCGCGCCGGGCGCACGGTGCTTGTCGCCGGCAGCATCGGGCCGACGGGAGAGATCCTGGAGCCGCTCGGCCCCTTGAGCTTGGACGATGCGCGCGAGGCGTTCGCGGAACAGGCGGCGGCGCTGGCACGCGGCGGCGCGGACCTCCTCTGGATCGAAACCATGGCCTCGGTCGAGGAGACCGAAGCCGCGGTCGCGGGAGCGCAAACCGCGGGTCTGCCGGTGGTCGCCACGTTGAGCTTCGACACCAACGGACGCACGATGATGGGCATCACGCCGTCGGAGCTCGCGGGGCTCCACCGCAAGCATCATCTCGCGGCGTGCGGCAGCAACTGCGGCGTGAGTCCCTCGGAGCTGGTGGCGTCCATCGTGAATCTCGCGGCAGCGTCGGATTCGGGCGCCGTGCTGGTCGCCAAGTCGAACTGCGGCATTCCGCAGTACGTCGACGGCGCCATCCACTACAACGGCACGCCGGAGCTCATGGGCGTGTACGCCGGCCTGGCGCTCGATGCCGGCGCGCGGATCATCGGTGGTTGCTGCGGTACGACGCCGGACCATCTCAAGGTCATGCGAAGGGCGCTCGAGTCGCACGTACGTGGGCCCAAGCCGGATCTCGCCGCCATCGAGGCGAGACTCGGGGCGATATCCACCGGAGCCGCGGCGCAGTTGCGCGGCGAAATGGATCGTCTGGCCGGAGCCGCTCCCGGCGCCGCCGGCAGGCGCACGCCGAGCCGCCGCACCACCCGCGAATAGCGCCGGCCCCGGTTTTCCGTCTCACGATTCCTACGACTGTTCGCCCGAAGCGACAGCGGCAGCCGCTTGGGCGCCGTCGTAGACTACGAGAAATTTCACCGGGAGGTCGGGAGATGGCGAAGATCCTCTTGAAGGGCAGCGAGCGAGCTGCCGTTCCGGGCTCACGAGTGGTCGGCCCGGCCAATCCGTCGGAGCGGCTCGAGGTGAGCGTGTTCGTGCGCCGCCGGGGCCAGCAGGCGATGCAAGCGCGTCTGGCAAGTCTCGCCGCGGGCAAGCGCATCGGCCATTTGAGCAGGGAGCAATTTGCGCGCGAGCATGGCGCGGATCCGGCGGACATCGCGCGGGTCCGTTCGTTCGCCGAGGCTCAGGGATTATCCGTGGTTCAGGAGCATGCGGCGCGTCGAACGGTCATCCTGTCCGGGACCGTCGCCCAATTCACGGCCGCGTTCGGCATCCAGCTGCACCACATGTCGCACGCCGGCGGTACCTATCGGGGCCGGACGGGCGGCATCTACTTGCCCGCCGAATGGGACGGCGTCGTCGATGCGATTCTCGGGCTCGACAACCGGCCCCAGGCTCGAACTCATTTCCGCACGCGCCGGCCGATCGGAAACATTTTTCGGCGCGCGGTGGCGCCGGTATCGTTCACGCCGCCCGAGGTGGCCACGCTCTACGGATATCCTTCCGGCACCGGCGCCGGCCAGTGCGTGGCGCTGATCGAACTCGGCGGCGGATATCGGCCCGCGGATCTCAGCACCTATTTCGGCGGTCTGAACGTGACTGCGCCGACGGTCGTCGCGGTGTCGGTCGATCACGCGGCCAACAGCCCAACGGGCGACGCCGACGGACCCGATGGCGAGGTAATGCTGGATATCGAGGTCGTGGGCTCCATCGCGCCGGGGGTGCGAATCGCGGTTTACTTCGCGCCCAACACCGACGCCGGCTTTCTCGATGCGATCACCAGCGCCATTCACGACACCACCAACGCTCCGGCCGTGCTGTCCATCAGCTGGGGTGGCGCGGAGTCGACCTGGACCTCGCAGGCGATGACCGCGATGGATGAGGCCTTCCAGGCGGCGGCTTCCATGGGCATCACGGTGTGCGTTGCCGCCGGCGACGGCGGCTCCTCGGACGGCGTGAGCGGCGGGGGAGATCACGTGGATTTTCCGGCGTCGAGTCCGCATGTGCTCGCCTGCGGCGGCACGAGCCTTCAGGCGAATCAGACCCAGATCGCGGCCGAGAGTGTGTGGAACGACGGTGCGAGCGGCGGAGCGACGGGCGGCGGAATCAGCAGTTTCTTCGCCTTGCCCGCCTGGCAAAAAGGATTGAGCGCGCTGATGACGGATGGCGAGACGGTCGCCCTGACCATGCGCGGCGTGCCCGACGTGGCCGGCGATGCAGACCCCGAGACGGGCTATGACGTGCGCGTCGACGGTAGCGATACCGTCATCGGCGGCACCAGCGCCGTGGCGCCGCTGTGGGCGGCGCTGATCGCGCGAATCAATGCCTCGACCGGCAAGGCTGCAGGCTTCGTCAACCCCGCGCTTTATCCCGACGCGCAAGCCTGCCGCGACGTTACTCAGGGCAACAACGGTGATTTCGCCGCGGCATCGGGATGGGATGCCTGCACGGGACTCGGGAGCCCCAATGGCGCGGTGCTCGCGCGGCTGATCTGATTGCGACTGCGCGCCGGCGGCGACCTGGAGGCGAGGTAGGGGGTCCGGTCGTTTCGACCGCCCATTCCTAGCGCAGGTGCGGGAAAAGCCCGAGGAGACCCGTGACGATCAGATAGATCGCGACGATGTAGTTCAGAAGCCGCGGAACGATCAGGATCAGGACGCCCGCAATGAGAGCGACGACGGGCGCCAAACTCAGACTCATATTCAAGTTCATGGACCGTTCTCCTGCCGTGGTCTAAAAAAGCTTCATGGCATTCTGCAGGGTCTTCATCACACCCCATAGTAGGGGAATGCCGACTGCCAGCCACAGAATTATCCCTCGTGCCTTCATGGTGCGGTCCTCAGGTGTTTTTTCCCGGCGCGCGGTAGTGGTACTTCTCGTTCACCGCGCGCATGCAAAAATTACAAATGAACCCGATCAGCAGCAAAGCGCACATGATGTACATGGTGACCGAATAGGCCTGTGCCTTGGGGACGCCGCGCTCGATCTGGTACTCGCGGATGTAGTTGATCAACACGGGTCCGAGCACGCCCGCGGCGGACCACGCGGTCAACAGGCGTCCGTGAATGGCGCCCACGTGCATGGTGCCGAAGATGTCGCGCAGATACGCCGGGATGGTGGCGAACCCGCCGCCGTACATGGAGATGATGATCACGAAAGCCGCGATGAACAGCGGGATCGAACCGGCGTAGCCGATCGAGGGCACCGTGGAGTACAAGAGAATGCCGAGCGCAAAGAACACGAAGTAGGTGTTGCGCCTGCCCATGTAGTCCGACGCGCTCGCCCAGAAAAACCGGCCGATCATGTTGAACAGGCTCAGCAGGCCGACGAATCCGGCCGCCATTTGCGGCGTCACCCGGCCGGTGAAGATTTCCTGAATCATCGGCGAGGCCTGGCTCAATACGCCGATGCCGGCGGTGACGTTCATGCACAGCACCATCCACAGCAGCCAGAATTGCGGCGTGCGCCAGGCCACGTCGACTGCGACCTGCGCCTGGGTCACCAACGCCGGGGGTTTCGGCGGCGGCGTCCACCCTTCAGGCTTCCAGCCCTCCGCGGGGACCCGCACTGAGTACACGCCGATCATCATGAACATGAAGTAAATGACGCCCATGGTGACGAAGGTCTCGAGCACCCCGTTCGAGGCGGCGGTCTTGAAGTGATTCATCAAGATGACCGACAAAGGAGCGGCGATCAGCGCACCGCCGCCGAAGCCCATGATGGCCATGCCGGTCGCCATGCCGGGACGGTCCGGGAACCACTTGATCAGCGTGGAGACCGGAGAGATGTAGCCGATCCCGAGTCCGCAGCCGCCGAGCACGCCGTAGCCGAGATAGAGGAGCCACAGGGCGTGGTAGTGAATGCCGATCGCCGACACAATGAACCCGCCGCCGAAGCACAGGCCGGCGACGAACATGGACTTGCGCGGACCGACGCGCTCGACCCAGCGCCCGAATACGGCGGCAGCCACGCCGAGGATGGCAATGGCGATGGAAAAGATCCAGCCGATGTCCACCAGGCTCCAATCCCCGGGCATCGAGTGCGTGAGGCCCAAGATCTTCGTGAGCGGCAGGTTGAACGTCGAGAACGCATAGACCTGACCGATGGACAGATGCACGGCCAGCGCGGCCGGGGGGACCAGGAACCGGTTGTATCCCGCCGGCGCGATGGTGTTTTCGCGATTCAAGAAAGATGAGGCCATGCGATGTTCGCTTCCGGGCAGCGCCGTTGTTGTTGTCCCCAAATATGCGCCAGCCGTCTGCAACTTGCCACTATGACGTTCTGTCACAAACCCGCCGGTTGCCGGGGCGCTTGAGGAAAACCCCGAGCCGATCCGGAGTGTATACAAATGGTGAAGCAAGAAACGTGACATTTGGGGTCGCCCCGGAGGCCCGGACGAAGTAGTTTGAGGTCCTCCATGCACTCCTCCAAGCAGCCCGGGCTGCGCACCTCGAATTCCTCGAGACTTGGGTGGTGGCCCTGGCTGTACGCGGCTGCGGCCTGCCTGCCCTTGTCGGCGTTCGGCTATTGTCTGGCCGATCGGGATCCCGAGATTCGCCAGCTGCAGGAGCAGGTCGGCAGGAACGCGAAGACCGCGCTTCGGGACTCACAGCAGATGCTGGTCACCATGCAGGCGGCCGCGCGCGCCGGCACGACGCCCGGCGGTGGAGCGGCGATCGGCGGTGGAGCGGCGACGGTGTCGCGGATCGCGTCCCTGTACGCCGTCATCGCCGAGGCACAGGGCATCCTCGAGCTCGACGACGAGGCGCGCGCGAGCGCCGAGAAGGGCCTGGCGCTCGCAACCGACCCGCGCAGTCAGGTGCATGTGGAACTTCTGCTCGGCTATCTGGGAAGTGTGTACGACAGCGCGGGGCTTGCCGCGGGGTTGAAGACCGTGGAGGAGGAACGATCGTTACAGCCGCCGAACTCCGCGGCGGATCTTTGCCTGCTCATCGACCGCGGGCTACTGGAACATCGGTCGGCCCGGGAAGATCTCGCCGTTGCGACCCTCACACAGGCGTACACCGCGAGCGAGGGGAACACGATCCCCGAAGTGCACATCGCCTCCGCCGACAATCTGTCCCTGGTCATGCGCTCCATGGGTGACTACAGCCAGGCGCTCAGCCTCAATCAGGAGAAGATCGACTGGGACACCGCGCACGAGGCACCGACCAGCCTCTCGCTGTCGCACTTCATGCGCGGCCAGATCTTGAAGCGGATGGGAGATCATCCAGAGGCGATCTCCGAATTCACCAAGGCCCGCGCCCTGAGCGTTTCGCTGAACGATTCTCAGGCCATCGCATTCGCCGACATGGCGATGTGCGAGTCGCACATCGAGCTCGGCGAACTCCAGACGGCACAGCGCGAATGCAAGAACGCCCTCCGGCTGTTCGGCCATGCGCTGCTGTCGGTCAAGGAGACCCGGGTGCTCGAGGCGCGCATCGACCTCGGGCTCGGCCGGCCGGGGGCGGCGCTCGCTACTCTCGACGGCATCCTCGATCACGGAGGCGAGGATCTGCCGCCGCGCCAGGTCGCCGCGATCTACGAATGGCGGGCGCGGGCGAACGAGGCCTTACATAAATACCGGCAGGCTTACAACGACCTCCAGGAGTACCTCAATCGCTACACCGCGGCGAACGATGCCGCCCGGGTGAAGCAAGCGGGAGCGCTGCGGGCCCGCTTCGCGACCGACCGCGAGGTGGAGCGCAACACCTCGCTGAAGCGCGAGCTCGAATCCTCCCGTGAAAAAACCAAGCAGCAAAGCGAGGAGCTCCGCTGGAATGCCGTGCTCGCCGTGCTGGGCGCGGCAGTCATCGCTCTGCTCGTGTATTTTCTTCTCGCGAATCGCAGATACCGGGCGCAGCTGGTTATGCTCGCGAACCAGGATCCGCTCACCGGGCTGCCGAACCGCCGGCGCACCGCGGAGCTGGCCGAGGCCGCACTCGGGTCCGCCCGAGCCGCGGGAGAGCCCGTGACCATCGCCGTGATCGACATGGATCATTTCAAGTCCATCAATGATCGCTGCGGTCACGGCGCAGGCGACCACGTGCTCAAGGAGTTCGCGCAGGCCAGCCGGGAAGCGTTGCGCAACACCGACATTCTCGGGCGTTGGGGCGGCGAGGAGTTCCTGCTGGTGATGCCGAACACGCCGATCGAGGTGGCGCATGCGAGCCTCGAGCGGCTGCGCACTCGGATGTTCGCCATCGGGTTGCCGCCGACGGGCAGCGGCCTGAAGGTATCGCTGAGCGCGGGTCTCGCTTTCTTCGACGAGTCGACCCGCTCGCTCGAGGAGCTCATCGCCCGGGCGGATGCGGCGCTTTACATCGCAAAGAACGAAGGCCGGGATCTCGTGCGGATCGCCAATGGGGACTACGAGGTGAACACCACCGGCGTGCGGCGGGCGCTTCGGGTCACGCTGTAAGGCGCGAGACAGCCGGGATAGGGCGATGCGGCCAGAATAAGGCGCGCGGCGGGATAAGGCGCGCGGGCGGGATAAGGCGAAGCGGCCAGGACAGGGTGACGCCGCCAGGATAGGGCGAAACGGTCGGGATAAGTGGTAGAGTAGACCGCTCGTGGGCCCCCGATATCCGGGCCCGGCACTACCCTCGAGTAACTGGAAACTGGCAGAATTGCCGCCGATATCCTCTCCCGATCAGCGTTCTTCAGACGGCGATACCCCCGAAGAGATCGCCCGTGACATACAAGCCGTAAGCCAGATCACCGCGGTTCCAACGCTCCTCGACGCACTGTGCGAGATCACCGGCATGCGTTTTGCGGCCGTAGCCCGCGTGACCGACTCGACGTGGACGGCGTGCGCGGTCAAGGATGATATCGGGTTCGGACTGAAGCCCGGAGGCCGTTTGGACATCGATACCACGCTCTGCATCGAAGCGAAGCGCTCCAATCATCCGATCGTCATAGACCATGCCAGCACCGACGCCCGATATCGCGATCACCATACTCCCAAGATGTATGGAATCGAAAGTTACGTCTCGGTCCCCATCATCCTCGCGAACGGACGTTATTTCGGCAATCTCTGTGCGATCGATCCGGCACCGGCCAAGGTGTCCGACGAGAAGACGGTGCGCCTGTTCACCAAGTTCGCGGCCCTCGTCGCCGTACAGCTCGACAACGAGCTCAAACGTGAACAGGTGCAAACGGCGCTGCAGGACGAACGCGCCGCGAGCGATCTGCGGGAGCAATTCATCGCCATCCTGGGTCACGACCTCCGCAATCCCCTGCAGGCCATTTACGCCACCAGCACCTTGTTGGAGCGCAAGCTCAAGGGGGACACGGCGCTCGCCGCCATGGCGGATCGCATCAAGACCAACGCGCGCCGCATGTCCTCGTTGATCAACGACGTACTCGACTTCGCGCGCGGAAGGCTTGGCGGTGGGATCGGCATCAATCTCGACACCGTCGAGAACCTCGATGCGAGTCTTCAGGCGGTCGTCAAGGAGCTGCAAGACGGCCAACCGGCGCGGCAGATCGTCGCGAATATCGGCGTGAACCGCCAGGTCCGGTGCGATCTCGGGCGCGTTCAGCAGGTCGCCTCGAATCTCATCAGCAATGCGCTCACGCATGGCGCGCCGGGAAGCCCGGTGAGAGTCACCGCTCGCGCGGACGACGAGAATTTGTTATTCGAAGTCTGGAACGCCAATGCCGGCGAGCCCATCCCGGAAGAAAGCTACGGTCGCATGTTCGAGCCGTTCTGGCGCCACTCGGCCTCGGATAAACGGCAGGGCTTGGGACTCGGCTTGTACATCTGCTCCCAGATCGTGCGGGCGCACGGCGGTCAGTTGTCGGTGAGTTCCAGTCGAGAGGGCGGGACGACCTTCAGCGCCCGATTGCCGCTGCGCGCATCGGCGTAGCCGGGCCGGCGGTAGCCGCGCTGCCCGTCATCGGATCGATGAGGCTCTGAGCAGGGGCCCTGCGCATTATCTCTTCAGCTGAAACCGAATCCCCAATGGGTAGCAGGAGTTCACCGGCTGACCGTCCTCGGTCGTCGCGCGATAATGCCCCGGATAGGGTATCCACTCGAATGCACGAGCGAACTGCGGGCTTTACGGCCCCATGCCGGGGTCGAACATCGGCCGCACCTCCGATTCGCCGTCGAATCCGGGCCAGTACTTTCGATGCAGCTCCATGAACTCAGTTGCAATTCGGACGGCTTCCGCCTTCGAGTCGGTATTCAAGATCGCCCAGCCACCGATAATTTCCTTGCTCTCGGTAAAGGGCCCGTCTATCACGGTGATCTTGCCGTTGCCAAGCCGCACGCGAACGCCGTCCTTGCTCGGCAGCAGACCGCCGGTATCAACCAGGGTCCCGTCCTTGAGGGACTTCTCTACAAATTTACCCATCGCCTCCATTAGTGCGGCCGGCGGCCCGGATTGGCGATAGGACTCGGAATGGCGAATGAAGGTCAGGTATTTCATGGGTTCTCCTCGGGTTTCCAGTCATACGACGAACGAGCCCGAGCCGGATCGACACGCCCCCTACTTTTCTCGCCGGCCAGCCGCCAAACGCGAGCAGTATGTCGGAGTCTGCTGCCCGAACCGCTGCCGAACGAGGAGGGCGCCTGGTCGCGTGACCAACCCATTACGCGCCTCAGGTGGTCTTCTGATTGATGTGCTCCCACACCTTGGAGATCACGACGGAGCCTGCACCCACTGCCGAGGCTACCCGCTTGACCGACCCGGCCCGCACGTCGCCGACAGCAAAAATTCCGGGGTAGGAAGTCGCAAACGGCGAATCTGGTGGCCCGACGCCGGTGATGACGAACCCTTTGTCGTCGAGCTTCACCAAGCCAGAAAGCCATTCGGTGTTCGGAGCGGCACCTACCATGATGAATAGCGCGCGCGTCGCAATCTTCCGCGACTGCCCGGTTTTGACATTGCGGATGGTGACGCTTTCCATGTGCTCGCCACCCTCGAGTGCCGTCACCTCGCAGTTGTACTCGACGGTGATAGCCGGAGCAGCCTCCAGCCGGTTGGCGAGATAGCTCGACATCGAAGCGGCGAGCGAGGCACCGCGGACCAGCACACGGACGCACCGCGCGTAGCGGCATAGGAACATCGCAGCCTGGCCGGCAGAATTACCGCCGCCGATGATCACGGCCTCGGTATCCTTGCAATAACGAGCTTCCATGTCGGTGGCCGAATAGTACACTCCCGAGCCCTCGAAATCGGCGAGTCGCTCCAAGGGAAGCCGCCGATACTGCACACCGCTCGCCACTACGATCGCACTTGCACGAACACGTTGGCCATTCTCGAATACCACGCAGAAGGCGCCGTTCTCCTGCGCCTCGAGTGCCGTGACTCGGCGCGGGATCGCAAATTGGGCGCCGAACTTCATGGCCTGCACTTCGCCGCGCCACAAGAGGTCCGCGCCCGAGATGCCGGTTGGAAAACCCATGTAGTTCTCAATTCGGCTCGACGTTCCCGCCTGGCCTCCCAAGGCGATGTCCTCAACGACCAGGGCGCGCAGACCTTCAGCGCCGGCGTAGACTGCTGCCGCCACACCGGCCGGACCGCCACCGACGATCAGCACATCGAAATGCTCATCGCCGTTGAAGTCGATGTTCAGCCCTAGGAGCCGCGCTATCTTATCCGGCGTCGGATCGATGATCGGTACTTTGCTGCCGAAAATAACGGCCGGAGTTCTCGCATCGATTTGGCAACTCTTAGCCGATGCCTCGCCTTCCTGGCTGTGCAAAGGGACCGACGTGTAAGGCAACCGATTGCGGCTCGCGAACTCCGCGATGCGACGCACGTTGCGATCGGCCTCCTCCCCGATCAGGTAAAGGCCGCTGCCGCGGTCTTCCAGTTGCCGCCGGCGTCGGGCAGCAAACACGGTGATGATGATGTCCGACATCTCGGGGATCTGAGACATGAGCGTAAGGAAGGTTTCGCGCGGTACCTCGATCACTCGCGTATCGACTACCGTGCGCAGCGGGAGGGAGGCGGTACCCCCGTAGAGCAGGCTGATCTCGCCCATAAACTGGGTTGGCCCAATGGTGGACGGATAATGGCGTTCGCCAGTAAACGGATTGACCACTTCGATCTCGCCTTCCTCGACGTACACGAAGCGGTTCGCCTTTTCGCCCGGCTGGGCCATGATCGTGCCCTGGGGATACGTCACGACTTTGCCCGCTGCCCGCAATGCCTCCACATGCGAGGAAGCAAGTGGTCTTCGTATCATCTGGCGCAGGTCTTCGCCTATCGTCTCCATGGAACTCTCTAGCGTTACATTTTCCACACATCGTACGGCGCTGCGCACAAATACGCTGTGTAATTTAAATTACTTTAAACAGTGGTTGTATTGCACTGAGAAATAAGGGAATTGGTGCCCAGGAGAGGACTCGAACCTCCACGAATTTCTCCACTGGTACCTGAAACCAGCGCGTCTACCAGTTCCGCCACCTGGGCAAGAGGGGCCGCCGACGATGAGGCGGGGGGAATCTACGCACCCGTCCGGGCCTTGTCAATCGAGGGGCGAGGCGGGACCTGCCGCTGAATCTATGCCAATCGCGTGCGGTGTGCCGCAGCGTTTATGATCGGCGGCACGCCGTTCGTTGGCCGATTTCCCACCGGGGCCCCGCATGCATACGCGTATCCGTAAGTTCACGTGCCTGGCGACCGGTAAATAGGCGCATGGACGGCAACCGCGGCGACGACTCCGCAAACCGCGAGCTACGCGAAGTCTCTCGCCTCATGCGATCCGGCGACTGGACCGGCGCTCGTACCGCCTGCCTTCGGCTGAACGATCGGGCACCGCAATTTGCGGACGGCTGGCGGGCCGCGAGCCACATTGCCATGGCGCTCAAGGAGCCTGAGGCTGCACTCGCCGCAATCGAGCGCGCAGCGGCGATCGAACCCGCCAATGTCCGGTACGCCATTCAACGCGTGCAGTGCCTTCTGGCTCTCGGCCAAAGGACGGCGGCGCTCGCAGCTGCGCGGACCGCCGAGAGCGCCGCCGGAAAGGACGCAGCCGCCTGGGACGCCATCGGCACGGTGCGCAGCTTCGCCGCCGATCAGCCGGGCGCCCTCGATGCCTACAACCATGCGGTGGCGCTCGCGCCCGAGGAATCGCAAATTGCGTTCAATCGCGCCTCGGTGCGGCGCTTTTTGGGGGATCTCGAGGGGGCGGAATCGGACTACGACCGCGCTATCGCGCATCGTCCGCTGGACTTCGAGGCCTACCTCAACCGGTCGGAGCTGCGTGTGCAGACGGCGGCGCGCAATCACGTGGACGAGCTCCAGGCGTTGCTGCGGCGGCCGGAACTGGACTGGCGAGGCGACTTCCAAATCCGGTACGCGCTCGCCAAGGAGTGCGAGGATCTAGGCCGCTACGCCGAGGCCTTCGAGCATCTCGAGCGCGGCGCGCGCCGGCGGCGGGAACATTTGCGTTACGACGTGGCCATCGATGTGGCGACGGTCGAGTGGATTGCGAAAAGCTACCCCACTGGACCGGCCGAACCGCCGCCGCAGGCGAGCCGGGAAGATCCGATCTTCATCGTCGGATTGCCGCGAAGCGGCACGACCTTGGTCGAGCGGATTCTCGCCAGCCATCCCTCGATATCGTCGGCGGGAGAGCTCGACAGCTTCGCTCAGAGTCTGGTCGAAGCCGCACGCGCCAAGAGCGGGCGCCGGACCCTGCCACGGCAGGAGCTGGTGGCGCTTTCCGCAACGCTCGACTTTGCAGCGCTCGGCCTGGATTACCTTGCTCGCGCCCGCGCCGCCTACGGTGGATCGGGCCGCTTCGTCGACAAGATGCCGTTGAATTATCTGTATTGCGGGCTCATCCGCCGGGCGCTGCCGAACGCCCGCATCGTCCACCTGGTGAGGCACCCGATGGCGGTGTGCTATGCCATGTTCAAGACGCTGTTCAAGAGCGGATATCCTTTCTCGTACGACCTCAAGGAGATCGCCAGGTATTACGCCGCCTACCGGCGTTTGATGGCCCACTGGCAGAGCACCATGCCCGGCGTCATCTACGATCTCGAGTACGAGAATTTGATCGCCGATCAGGCGGGCGAGACGCGCAAGTTGCTGGAGTATTGCGGACTCGAATGGGACGATCGCTGCCTCGAGTTTCACCGCAATCCGACGCCCTCGACGACTGCCAGCGCCTCCCAGGTGCGGCGGCCTCTGTACGACTCGTCGGTTTCCCAGTGGCGTCATTACGAGGCCCGCTTGGGCGAGCTGAGGGACGCATTGGCGGCGGAGGGGATCGACCTGAAGGGACATCAGGAATAGGCCGGAGCGGTGGGCGAGCTCGAGAGAGGGTTGGCCCGGGTCGCCGCGAGTGCCACGGCCGCGCCGAGGCGATCGCAAGGCCGTCGGGAGCTCAAGGCGCAAAGCTGTTAACCTCACGCATCTTTTGATTTTCAAGGTATTTCCAAGCCCATGACACGCCGCAGCGGCAAAATCTCGCACCCTTCGAAGAAGAAGGCCAAGTCCGTTGCAGGGAAGCCGGGCGATTGGCGTGCCGAGGATCCGAACCTCGAGCTCGAGAAGCAGCGCTACGAGAATCCGATCGCGAGCCGAGAGCTCCTGCTCACGCATTTGTCGGAGGCTCCCGAGCCGCTGACTGCGGAGCGCCTTGCGAAACGTCTCGGGATGCGCACCGATGCGCAGCGCGACGCCTTGGCGAAGCGCCTTGCCGCCATGGTGCGCGACGGGCAGGCGATCGAGGGACCGAAGGGATTCGCAACCGCGGGCGAGGCCGAACATCTCGTGGGACTGGTGCGGGGCCGCGCCAATGGCGACGTGCTGGTGATACCGGAGGATGCCTCGGGGGCGCTGCTCCTGGCGCGCGCCGATACGGTGAACCTGATGCACGGCGACCGCGTGGAAGTGCGCGCGGTGGGAATGAACGAGCGCGGCCGCCGAGTCGCACGCTTGATTCGCCGCATCGGCGAGGCGCCGAAACTCATCGGCGGCATCTGGCATTCGAGCAGCGGGCATGGCCGAGTCGAGCCGGAGGATCCCGGACATTGGTATTCAGTGGAGATCGCAGCGCGTTCCTCGCATGGGGTGAAGGACGGCGATAACGTCATCGTCGAGATCACCCGGCGGCCGCAAGGCGAGAATCCCGCGCACGGTCGGGTTGTCGAAGTGCTGGCCGGGCTCAGGCCTTCCGATATTGCGGCGCGCTTCGCCATCGTACGCCACGATCTGCCCCAGGAATTTCCCCCGGAGGTGATGCGCGCGGCGAATGCGTTCGATCCGAAGGTCCTGCCGGCGGACAAGGCCGGGCGCGAGGATCTCTGCACTCTGCCGCTGGTCACCATCGACGGCGCGGACGCTCGCGACTTCGACGATGCGGTCTACGCGGAGCGTCTCAAGGGCGGCGGGTGGAGACTGGTCGTGGCGATTGCCGATGTGAGTCACTACGTCCGCGTCGGCACCGCGCTCGATGCGGAAGCCCGGGCCCGGGCGACTTCGGTGTACTTCCCGGACCGCGTGATCCCGATGCTCCCGGAACATCTCTCCAATCATCTGTGCTCGCTCATGCCGAAGGTCGAGCGTCTCGCCTTCGTGTGCGATATGCGCGTGGGCAAGACAGGGGTTCCGGGGCGCGCCCATTTCTACGAGGCGGTGATCCGCTCGCATGCGCGGCTGACCTACGACCAGGCATGGCGCTTTCTCTCAGACCCCGCCGATACCTCGGACACCGCATTGACGCCGGAGGTGCGCGCATCGCTCACGGAGCTCTATGCGGTCTACGGGGCGCTGAAGCAGGCGCGCGATGCGCGCGGTGCGCTGGATTTTCGCGGCGGCGAGGTCAAGGCCCGCATCGGCGAGGATGGCCGGATCGAGGGCTTCTACGCGGTGCTGCGCAACGATGCGCACCGGCTGATCGAGGAGTGCATGATCGCCGCGAACGTGCAGGCGGCGACGGCGCTGCGGCTCGCCAAGGCAAAGAGCCTGTATCGTGTGCACGGTCAGCCGGAGGAGAAGCGGGTCACCGAGCTCATGAAGGTGATGAATGCGCTCAAGATCGGCGCGACGTTCTCCGAGCGTCCGACGCCGCGCGAGTTTCGTCAGCTGGTCGAGCGGATCGCCGCGCGCCCCGACGGGGCGCTGCTCGAGGGTCTCGTGATCCGCGCGCTCGCGCAGGCCGTCTATCAGCAGACCAATATCGGCCACTTCGGGTTGGCGCTCGAGGAGTACGCGCATTTCACTTCGCCGATCCGGCGCTATCCCGATCTTCTGGTCCATCGGGCCATCAAGGCGGCTGTGGTGCCGGGCTCGGCCTCGGGACATCGTTACAGCGCCGGAGAATTACAGGCACTCGGCGCCGAGAGCTCGGAGCGGGAGCGGCGCGCCGACGATGCGTCCCGCGATGTCATGGGCTATCTCAAGTGTCTTTACCTGCAACCGCGGATCGGCGAGAGCTTCGAGGCCACCGTCACGAGCGCGCTGGAATTCGGGCTGTTCGTGCAATTGAAGGACATGCCCATCGACGGGCTGGTGCATATCTCGAAGCTTCCGGGCGACTACTGGGAACTGGACTCGGGCGGCATGGGTCTCGTCGGGCGGCGCACCGGACGGCGCTGGCGCATGGGTGATGCGGTCGAAGTGCGCCTGAGCCGCGTCGATCTCATGCAGCGCCAGATCGACTTCGATCTGGTCGAGAGCGGGGCCGGCTCCCACGCCGACGCGGGAGCCTCGCAGCGCCCCCGTGGCGGGCACGGCTCCGGCGCGGGAGAGGAGCGACCGCGGCGCGGTAACGGCGGCTCTTCGCGCCGTTCCTCCCGGAGCGGCGGCCGCGGCCGGCGTGGCTGAGGCAAAGCGCCATCTCGTCTACGGCTTGCATGCCGTCGGCGCCGTCATCGAGCGCTCGCCCGAACGGCTGCTCGAGCTCTGGATGGCCGAGCCGCGACAGGATGCGCGGGCCCGATCGCTGAGAGACCGGGCGCAAGCGGCGGGAATCCGGGTGCAGACCGTGAGCGGCGACGCGCTCGCGAAGCTCGCCGGGGAGGTGGCACATCAGGGGGCGCTAGCCGCGGTGAGGCCCCTCAAGCCCTGGGACGAGCACGATCTTCTCAGCGCAATAAGTGAACTCGCCACTCCCTTGCTCTTGGTCCTGGATGGAGTCACGGATCCTCACAACCTGGGCGCGTGCCTGCGTACCGCCGACGCGGCCGGCGTTCATGCCGTGGTCCTCCCCAGAGATCGGGCTGCCGCGGTGGATGGCGTGGTGCGCAAGGTGGCCGCCGGGGCGGCCGAATTCGTTCCCGTTGCCACGGTGACCAACCTGGCCCGCGCCCTCGATACGCTGAAGGAGCGGGGTGTCTGGGTGGTCGGGACCGACGGGGAGGCGCCTGAGAGCCTTTACGGGGCCGATCTCAACCGGCCGCTCGCTCTGGTGCTGGGTGCGGAGGGGGACGGAATGCGTCGCCTGACCCGCGAGCGCTGCGATTTTCTGGTGCGCATCCCCATGGCGGGCCAGGTGGAATCGCTCAATGTGTCGGTGGCGGCAGGCATTGCCTTGTTCGAGGCGAGGCGGCAGCGGGCGCCCGAGTTGACCAAACGAGGGCGGAACGCGTAACATTCGCGCTCTTTTTCGCCGGCCATCCGGCTTTACTCCTTGCCTCACCGCTCGCAACGGGAGGCTACAACCGTAGGGAGCCACAATGCGGCATTATGAAATCGTGCTCTTGGTCCATCCGGACCAGAGCGAGCAAGTTCCTGCGATGGTCGATCGCTACAAAGGCATGGTGAGTGCCGGCGGCGGCCAAGTGCATCGTTTCGAGGATTGGGGCCGGCGTCAGCTGACCTTCCCGATTTCGAAGGTCCACAAGGCGCACTACATCCTCCTCAACATCGAATGCGATCAGAAGGTGCTGGACGAGCTCAAGGGCTCGTTCCGGTTCTCGGACGCCGTGCTGCGCAGCCTGGTCGTCAAGATGGACGAGGCGGTCACCGAGCCCTCACCGATGGCCCGCGCGCCGGACGAGAATGCCCGCCGCCACGATGACTTCGGCGACGATGGCGATGACGACGACATGCCCCGCGCATTCGTCGAGCGTTAAGGCTTAGGAGCACCTCATGGCACGTTTTTTCCGCCGCAAGAAGTTTTGCCGATTCACGGCCGATGACGTCAAGCAGATCGACTACAAGGATCTGGCGACGCTCAAGAGCTACATCACCGAAACCGGCAAGATCGTACCGAGCCGTATCACCGGTACTCGCGCTCACTATCAGCGTCAGCTGCAGCTCGCCATCCGGCGTGCACGCTTCCTGGCGTTGTTGCCGTACACCGATCAGCACTAACCTCGGGCCCGCATCATGGACATCATTCTGCTGCAGAAGGTCGCGAACCTCGGTCAGATCGGCGATCGCGTCAAGGTAAAGTCGGGCTACGCCCGTAACTTCCTCGTGCCGACCGGTAAAGCGACGATGGCGACTGCCGCCAATATCGCGAAGTTCGAGGCGCAGCGCCACGAGCTCGAGGCCAAGGCGAACGCGGAGCTCGCGGCCGCGCAGGCTCGCGCCGCGAAATTCGAGAACTTCAAGCTCGAGCTCAAGGCCAAATCGGGCGCCGAGGGCAAGCTCTTCGGCTCGATCGGCACCACCGACATCGCCGAGGCCGCCGTGAAGGCGGGTCAGCCGATCTCGCGCAGCGAAGTTCGCATGCCGAACGGTCCGATCCGAACCACCGGCGAGCACCAGGTGCAGCTGCACCTGCATACCGACATCAACGTGACCCTCACGGTCACCATCGTCGCCGAAGAGTAGCGGCCGGCAAAGCCGCGGCGCGCAGGCTTTGCACGTGGCCAGTCGCCTCAATCCACACTCGGGCGCCGACGGAAGCGACGGTGGGCTGCGTCTGCCGCCGCACTCCATCGAGGCGGAACAGGCGGTCCTAGGCGGCCTGATGATCGATTCGGCGGCCTGGGATCAGGTCGCGGATCGGGTCTCCTCCGATGATTTCTACCGCCACGATCATAAGCTGATCTTCGCGGCTACGCAGGGGTTGATCGAGCGCAATCAACCCTGCGATGCGGTCACGCTGGCCGGATTGCTCGAGAGTCAGGGGGTCATCGATCAAGTCGGCGGACTCTCGTATCTCGGGACGTTGGCGCGCGACACGCCGACGGCGGCAAATATCAAGGCCTATGCAGACATCGTGCGCGAGCGCTCGGTGCTCAGGCAGCTCATTACGGCCGGCAATTCCATCGTCACCAACGCCCTCGAGCCGGAGGGCCGCGAGGCGCGCGAGATCGTCGACGATGCCGAGCGCGCGGTCTTCGAGATCGCTGAGCGCGGCTCGCGCGGTAAGGTGGGCTTTCGGTCTGTGAAGTCCATTCTGCCCGATGTCGTGACCCGCATCGACGAGCTCTACAATTCCAAGGGCATGCTCACCGGCATCGCGACCGGCTTCAGGCAGCTCGATGAGATGACCTCCGGCCTTCAGCCTGGCGATCTGATCATCATCGCGGGCCGCCCCTCCATGGGCAAATCGACGCTTGCGGTGAACATCGCGGAGAACGCGGCCCTGGGCTCGCAAAAATCCGCGGCGATCTTCAGCATGGAAATGTCAGCGGAATCGCTCACCCTGCGCATGCTGTCCTCTCTCGGGCGCATCAACCAAGGGCACCTGCGCTCGGGCCGTCTGCAGGAAGAGGACTGGCCGCGCATCGACTCGGCCATGACCCAGTTGAGCAATGCCAACATCCACGTCGACGAGACGCCGGGGCTAACCCCCACCGAAGTGCGCGCGCGAGCGCGGCGCCTGAAGCGCGAGCGCGGGCTCGATCTGATCGTGGTGGACTACTTGCAGCTCATGCAGGTCGCGGGCACCCAGGAGAATCGCGCGACGGAGATATCCGAGATTTCGCGATCGCTCAAGGCGCTCGCGAAAGAATTGAAAGTGCCAGTGATCGCGCTCTCGCAGTTGAATCGCGGCGTCGAGCAGCGCACGGACAAGAAGCCGGTGATGTCGGATCTTCGGGAGAGCGGCGCTTTGGAGCAGGATGCAGATTTGATCCTCCTCATCTACCGCGAAGAAGTCTACGACCCCAACACCACGCGCAAGGGCATCGCCGACATCATCATCGCCAAGCAGCGCAACGGCCCAACCGGAGACGTGCAGCTCACGTTTCTCGGGCAGTACACGAAGTTCGAGAACTACGCACCGGAGTCGTACGCCGAAGGCGTATTCCGATGAGCCGTCGATGACGCTCCGATGATGCCCCGATGACGCCGATGGTCAGCGCGACGATCGATACCGGCGCGCTCAATCACAACCTCGAACGAATCAGACATTGGGCGCCGCGCTCGCGCGTCATGGCGGTCATCAAGGCGAACGCATACGGCCACGGACTGGTTTGCGTGGCGCGGGCGCTCGACGCGGCGGACGCCTTCGCCGTGGCGCGCGTCGACGAAGGACTTACGCTTCGCGATGCCGGGATCAGCAAGCGCACGGTGCTCCTCGAGGGCGTGTTCGACCGCGGACAGCTGGACGCCGCCGCAGCCGCGCAGTTCGAGCTCGTGGTACACACGGCCGAGCAGATCGAATTGCTGCGCAATGCGGGCCCCGGGACGCCGTTCAAGATCTGGCTCAAGCTCGACACCGGCATGAATCGCCTCGGATTCAAAGGCGCTCAATTCGAGCAGGCACTGTCGGCGCTCAGCGGGTTGGCGCGGGTGCAAAGTCCGGTCAATCTCTTCACGCATCTGGCATCGGCGGATCTTCCGGAGCTTGCGACTACCAGCGAGCAGCTGCGTCTCTTCGCCCAGGCGACCGGATCGCTTCCGGGCGAGCGCAGTATCGCGAATTCCGCCGGCATGCTGAGCTTCCCCGACGCACAGGCCGATTGGGTGCGGCCGGGGCTGCTCCTGTACGGAGTCTCCCCCTTCGGCGGCTCGATCGGCGCGGACTACGGACTCAAGCCCGCGATGACCCTGATCTCGCATGTGATCGCGTTGAAGGATCTGCAGCCGGGCGAGCGGGTGGGTTACGGCGGCGATTGGACGGCGCTGCGGCCGACGCGGCTGGCCGTCGCCGCGGTGGGGTACGGAGACGGTTACCCGCGCGCGCTGGCCTCCGGCTCCCCCGTGCTGGTCAATGGAGAACGGGCGCCGCTGGCCGGCCGCGTATCCATGGACATGATCGGCATCGATGTGACCCACCTCTCTCGAGCGCCGAAACTCGGCGACCCGGTCATACTCTGGGGCGAGGGGCTGCCGGTCGAGGAGATCGCGGTATGGGCGGACACGATTCCGTACGAGCTCCTGTGCGGGATCAGTCAGCGCGTGGCCGTCACCTTGCGCTAAAAATCGCTGATCGGCCGTCACGCAGGGCGGTCGAAACGTCTACACTTCGAACAGCGCGTCCGGGCGCCTGGCATGGGAACGATGGGGTGGAGAAGCGATGATGCGCCTTTCGATGTACTGCTGGATTGCGGCCGGGATCTTCGCGCAATTCGCCTGCGCCGAGGCGGCGGCGCCGGCCGCGGCACCGGCGCCCGCCGCGACGCCCGCCGACCCATCGCAGCCGTCCTTGACCATTCAGGAGCTCATGGACGCACGGATCGATCCTTCCGCGGACGTGCTCTGGGACTCGGTCGCCTTCATCGCCTCCGCCAAAGGTGAGGAAGATCGCCGGCCGCGGACGCCGGCGGAATGGGACACCGTCCGTCAAAGCGCGCTCGCGTTGATCGCAGCGGTCAACGATCTGAGCATGCCGGGCCGCAAAGTGGCATCCATCGACAAGGAGCCCGGACCGGGCGAGCTGCGCGCGTCGGAGATTCAACGGCGCATCGATGCGAACCCGCACGCATTCGCACGGCACGCCCGGGTCCTCGAGTCCGCCGCGAAAAAGGCGCTCACCGCCATCGACGCCCAGGACGCAGACGCCTTGATGAGCGCCGGAGGTCTCATCGACGAGGCCTGCGAAGCATGCCACCTGATATATTGGTATCCGAATCAGGCGCAGTCCCGTCGGTGAACACGCGGAGCGGCCGATGAATCCGATTGCGCCGATGAATCCAGTAATCAAAGGATTTGGCCGATAGTGTTGCGCTCGCTCGACGCCTTCTGTACGCACCTATCCGAGACGGCTCTCAGCCAGGCCATTCAGACCACGGACTGGGTCATACCGGCCGTCCAGACCGTGCACATCATTGCCGTCGCTACCGTCATGATCTCGATCCTGATGGTCGATCTGCGCCTGATGGGGTTTGCCGCCCACCGTCAGTCGATCGCGGCGGTCGCGAAGCGATATTTGCCGCCCGTCTGGTATGCGTTGCCCGTCTTGCTGGTGACGGGGGCGACGCTGATCATTGCCGAGCCCTCACGGGCTTTGCAAAACCCCGTGTTCTTCCTGAAGATGTCTCTGTTGTTGCTGGCCGCCGGCGTCACGCTCCTCTGCCAGCTCCCGCTCTCCAAGGACACCGGTTACTGGGATGAATCGGAGTCGCGACGGCGGAGGGTGAGGCTGATCGGGTTCCTGTCGCTTCCGCTCTGGATTGCCATTCTGTTCGCCGGCCGTTGGATCGCCTACGTGCAGAACTGATGCTCGACTCCGCTCTTCAATACCTCCAGGATACGCGGATCGCCACGGCGATCCGCGAGGGCGCGACGCTGTTCCCCTGGATCGAATGCGTCCACGTGCTCGCGCTCACCTTGGTCATCGGTTCGATCTCCATCGTGGATCTGCGATTGCTCGGGCTGCGTTACCGCGATCGAAGCGTTCTCGAGACGACGTCCGAGGCGCTGCCGATCACCTGGTCGGCTTTCGCGCTCGCGGTCCTCACCGGGGGATTGATGTTCTCCTCGAACGCGATCGCCTACGCCCACAATTCCTTCTTCCAGGCAAAGATCGCGCTCATTGCCTTCGCGGGCCTGAACATGCTGGGATATCATCTGGTGGTGGGGCGCGGCGCCGCTTCCTGGCACACGGCGGCGTTGACACCCCTGCGGGCACGGCTCGCGGGCGGCGTGTCGCTCGCGCTCTGGATCGCCGTCGCGGCATGCGGCCGGTGGATCGGATTTACCATCAATGGGCCGACTTGATCCCGTGAGCGGTGAGCAACCGTTCCGTGAGCGGTGAGCAACCGGGGAGAATTCGCGATGTCGTTGACTGCGCGTAAATGGAGAGTCGCTACGGCGGCACTGGTCGGGCTTGCCGTGCAGGCGCCCGCCGCCATCGCCGGCACCGTCCTCAATCCGCCTCCCCAGGCCAAGGACTGGTCGGCGCTCGCCAGCCTCCCGGACTGGAGCGGCGTCTGGACGCCCAATATATCGGACCAGGGGCGGCGTATTCAGAGCGACCCCGTTCCCTGGAACAAGGCGGCCGCCGCGCAAGTCGCGAAGCTCGAGGCCGACGAGAAACGCGGGGATCCGAAGGGGCTGTTCGTGAATTGCCTGCCGGAGGCGATGCCAAGCTGGATGCTGATCACACATAACGCGCTGGAATTTCTGTTCACCCCGGGCCGTGTCACCATTCTCGGCGAGTCCGACGGCAACCGGCTCAGGCGCATCTATACCGACGGCCGCGGACATCCGGACGATCCCGATCCCACCTTTTTCGGCCACTCCATAGGGCACTGGGAGAACGACACCTTGGTGGTCGACACCGTCGCCGTCCTGCCCGAGGCCTACATTGCGGTGAGCGAAGCCGTCGGCGTTCCGAACGACGGCGACCTGCACGTGATCGAGCGAATCCATCTGGACAAGCCGGACGTCCTGCGCGACGACCTCGAAATCATCGCGCCGCGCGTGCTCACCAGGCCCTGGAAGACCTCACGCTTCCTCTTTCGCCAACGGGCGCGGAAATACGATATCGTTGAGGGCGTGTGCCTGCAGGGTAGTTATTCCGAAGGCAAGGACGCGAACGGCAATGCCGTATTCGTTCCCGTGCCGCAAACCGAGGGCGGCAACACGCTTCCTTCCGACAGTGAATCAGGGAAACCACGATGACGATGAAACTTTGGCCGGCCTTCTGCGCGATGACCCTGCTGGGGGCGCTCGCCTTTACCGTTCCCGCCGCGGCACACCATTCGTTCGCGATGTTCGATTTCTCCAAGACCACCACGGTCAAGGGCACGGTGACCGAGTTTCGCTGGACCAATCCGCACGTGGCGCTGCTGGTGCAATTCGATGCGAAGCCCGGGGCCGCGCCGGAGGTCTGGTCCATGGAGCTGACGAGTCCCGGCAATCTCACGCGAGGTGGCTGGACCCGGCACTCTTTCAAGCCCGGCGATCGAATCGAGCTCGAGTTCAATCCCTTGCGCGACGGCAAGCATGGCGGAGCCTTCGACAAGGCGACATTTCTCGATACCGGGCAGGTCATCACATCGAATCTGCGCGCGGCCGAGAAGCCGGGCCTGCAATGACCCGGCCTCAGGGATTCCCGCCTCCCGCCTGTTGCGCACGAGCCGTGAGGCGTGCCGCCACTTGTTGAATCGCCGGTAAATTGCCCCACAGACTCGCCTGCGGCAGGAAGTCGATTCGATCCCCGAGCTTCGTCGGCTGGCGCAGGCGAACCGTGATCCAGTGCATCCGAAAGTGCGTCGACACCTCGGCCGTGGCGATGTTCGCAAACGAAACCAACTGATCGGTTCGTCCTTTTCGGACCTCCAGGTGATCGATGCAATCCACCACCTGGTCGGCCATCCGATGAAAGGCCGTCTTGCGCAGGAGATACACGAAAAATACGCCGAGAATGCCGAGAGGGATGAGGTTCACCGCCGGCCGCCGCCACAATTCGCCGCTCAACAATGAAGGAGCGGCCGCATACGCGACCAAGGCCGCGGCGCTGATCCAAATGCCGCGCTTCAACAGAACCGTGTTCTTGAACGAGATGAGTTGCATGTTAGGGGATGAACGGTGTGCTGAGACTCTCCCGCTCCGCTCACCATGAACCGGCCTGCGGGTACTTTTGCCGCAGGAGATCGACCAGCTCGGCCGTGTAGCGCTCCGCGCTGCTCTTCGACATGTGCGACCAGTCGGGCAGCTCGAAGTTCGAGAGCTGCGGATAATCCGCATAGAAAATCCCCGGCGCCCCCGTCTTCGCTAACAGCGCGTCCCAGGTCTCGGAGCGCGGGAAGCTCTCCTTCTCGAATTTGAGATAGTCGCCTGTGCTCATTTCGCGCACGAACACCACGAAGACGCCGCGGGCGCGAAGCTTTGCGATCGCACGTGTCATGCGATCGATCTGTTCGTCGCGGGTGCGGGCGTCCTCGGCAAGTTCCTTCGGGTCGGTCGGCTTCGGATCGAAGTTCTGCGCCCAGGTCCGGCGAACCAGATCGCGGTACGCGGCATCGGTCTCGACCCGGTCCCACATGTAGCTGTTGCGATCCGCCTCCACGACTTGAATTCTACGCACGTGCAGCATTCGCGGCCGCCCAGGACGGTCCGGCCACGGTTGCCGCCGCAGGATCGTGAACAGCGCGAAATCGTCGTCGTAAAACCCAAAGGCCGGTTCGATCGTACGCATCGACAGCCATTTGCCGACGCGCTCCGAGGGCGACTCCTTGCGGGTGAATCGCGGCCGCCCGTCCTCGAACTCGAATCCGGTGAAGAAAATATCCGGCGCGATGCCGATCAGCAGTCGCCCCGTGAAACGAGGATCGTCGGCCAGATCCTCGACGATGCCGACGGGCGAGGTGCCGTCGAGCGAGAGCTGGATCGGACGCCGGCCGGCGATCTTCTCCCAGACCGGCAGCTGCACGTCGAAAAAGGTTCTCGACGCACCGGTGAGCACGGTGGCATCGCCCTCGCCCTGATCGATGCGTCGCCGTTGGATCGCCCAGAGAGCTTCGTCGTCGCGATAGTCGGGGACCACGCCGAGCGAGCGCCAGTGCCATTCCCAGCCGCCTATCAGCATGGCAGCGATCGCCGCGGCCGCGAGCAGTATTCGGCCGAAGGGGCGATCCGGCACGGGGCGCTCGGGAACCGGTTGCGCCACGCCCGGGCGGTCCGCCGCCGTCAGACGCCCCGGGTTGGGGCGCTCAGAATTGGAAGTAGATGAACGCATTGCCGCTACCTTGAGAAATGACGATCAAGAACAGCATCAGCGACCAGGCTGCTCCGAGGACCACGGCCGGCGTTCGTGCGATGACCGATTCCAGCGTGCGCTGCCGCATCGCCCAATGAGCGGTCAGAAGGCCGAGCACGACCGCCGCAGTGATCACGATGAACGGGGTTTCCAAAAGCGGCTTCGCAGCGGAGTTGCCGCCCGCCATGCCGCTGAGCATGTGCCATGCGCGCGGAAAGTCCTTCGCGCGGAAGAACACCCACGTCACATCGATGAGCAGGTAGGTCAAGAGACCCAGCCCGACCAGCGCCCAGGGTCCCGGGTGATAGCCATGGAATCGCTTTCGCAGCACGCGCTCGCCGGCGAGATAGCTACCGTGCAATCCACCCCAGGCGACGAACGTCCAGTTCGCTCCGTGCCACAGGCCGCCGAGAAGCATCGTGGTCATGAGCGCCGCGTAAGTGCGCGCGGCGCCATGCCGGTTGCCGCCGAGCGGGATGTACAGGTAATCGCGCAGCCAGGAAGACAGCGTGATGTGCCAGCGGCGCCAGAAATCCGAGAAGCCGACCGCTGCGTAGGGGAAGCGGAAATTGTCGGGCATCGCGAAGCCGAGACACATCGCGGCCCCGATCGCGGTGGTCGAGTACCCGGCGAAATCGCAGAATATCTGGGCGCTGAAGGCGAGGGTTCCGGTCCACGCGTCCAGCATCCCGGGAGCGGATTTCGCGTCGAAGACGCGCTCGACGGCTCCGGAAAGCAGGGTATCGGCGAGCACCACCTTGTTGAATAGGCCGAGCGTCATGAGGCCGAGCCCGAACGCGAGCATGCGCGCCGTCGCGCGGCGCGGCTTCTCGAACTGAGGCACGAGCTCGGTGGGGCGCATGATGGGTCCCGCCACGAGGTGCGGGAAGAAGGTCACGAACAGCGCATAGTCGAGGAAGTTTCGCGCCGGTTTCGCCCGCCGCAGATAGACGTCGAGCGTGTACGACATGGTGGCGAAGGTGTAGAACGAGATGCCCACCGGCAGCACGATGTCCATCCTGGGCGGATGATAATCGAGGCCGGCCGCATTCACCGCCGCGGTGAAATTGGCGAGCAGGAAGTTGCCGTACTTGAAATACAGCAGCATCCCGAGGTTCGCGATCACGGACAAGAGCATCCAGGCGTGCCGCGCGGCGGGCCGTTCGGATTTGACCAGGCCCTGCGCCGCGTACCAGTCGACCACCGTCGAGATCCAGAGCAGCACCACGAAGGGCGGGTTCCATGCCGAATAGAACACGTAGCTCGCCAGCAGCAAGTTGACCTTGCGGAAGGTCCACGGCAAGGGCAGCGAGTGAATGACGAGCACGCAGAGAAAGAACCCCGCAAACGTCAGGGTATTGAATACCAACCTCGATCTCCCCTCGCCGGTGGGGGCCGGCGGATCTTGTATTTCTGGTCCGGCATCCCGATCCCCATCCCCGTCGAGCGTCGCCGGTAACGCTCGAGACCGCAAGCATAGCCGACAAACAGGATCGGCGCGGTGCGTCTATTCCAGGGGCGGCCGTCGCTTCCCGCACTCCGTCGCCTGCTCGAAGGCGTACGCCATCCGCAACAGATCCATTTCTTGCCGATGCCGCCCGACGATTTGCAGACCGACCGGGAGCCCCGCGGCACTGAATCCGCACGGCACCGACATGGCCGGGGCGCCCGTAACCGTGATGAGGTAGCAGGACTTCATCCAATCCAGGTAGGTCTCGAATTGGATGTCCCCGATGCCGGTGACGAAGGGGATGCCGATATCGAAGGGTAGAACCTGGGCGACCGGTGCGACCAGGTAGTCATAGGTCTCCATGAATTCGCGCATCCGGTGATAGATCTGCGTGCGTTTGATCTCGGCCCCGCCAATTTGCGGGCCGGTGAGCTTCGAGCCCTGCTCGATGTTCCAGATCACGGTGTCCTTGATCAGCGGGCGATGCTTGCGGAGCAGCTCGTTGAACGAGAGCTCGAAGTCCCACGCGCGCAGCACCCGGAACACCTCGTCGGCATCGCGGAGGTCCGGTGTCGCGTCCTCCACGATGCAGCCCAGATCGGCGAACACCTGGCGCTGCGCCTCGGTCACGCGTCGAACCGCGGGTTCCAGGGGTAGTCCGCCGAGATCCGAGCTCCACGCGATGCGCGTGTTCTTGAAATCCCTCCCGAGCGGCCGGGCGAAGATCGAGCCGTCCTCCTGCAAGGAGAGCGGGGCGCGCGGGTCCGGCCCCGCCATCGCAGAGAGCATCAGCGCGACGTCCGTCACCGTTCGCGCCATCGGCCCGAGTACCGGCATGTCGAACCAGGCCGACAGGCTCGGCCAGCTCGGCACCCGTCCGGCCGAAGGCCGCAGACCGACGACATTGCAGAAGCTCGCCGGATTGCGCAGGCTCCCGCCGAGATCCGAACCGTCCGCGATCGGAACGAGTCCGGCGGCAAGCGCGGCCGCCGCGCCGCCGCTGCTGCCGCCGCAGGTCTTGCCGAGATCGTAGGGATTGCGGGTGGCGCCGAACACTGCGTTGAAGGTTTGCGAGCCGGCACCGAATTCCGGCGTGTTGGTCTTGCCGATCATGATCGCGCCGGCTTGCCTAAGCCGCTCGACGATGATCGCGTCGGCCTCGGGCACGCAATCCTTGAAGATCCGAGACCCGAACGTGGTACGGACGCCGCGCGTCGGCACGAGGTCCTTGTGTGCGACCGGTAGGCCGGCGAGCGGGCCCTGCGGCTCGCCGCGAGCGAGGGCAGCGTCCATCGCACGGGCGGCCGCGAGCGCAGGCTCAGGAAGAAAAGTCACGATGGCGTTCACCGCCGGATTGACGCGGTCGTTACGCGAGACATGGGCTTGCATGACCTCGAGCGCGGACACGTTGCGCTCGCGGATCAGGCGCGCCAGCTCATGCGCCGGCAGAAAGCATAGGTCGTCGGGCCTCAGAACAGCCCCCTGTGCTCGTGGCGCAGCATTGCTTTTTGAACCTTGCCCATGACGTTGCGGGGCAGCTCCTTCATCACGAACACCCGTTTCGGCACCTTGAAGTTCGCGATCTTGGTCTTGAGCTCGGCGATGAGGGCCGCCGGGTCCGGCGAGGCGCCGGGTTCGGCGGTGATCACCGCCACCACGGCCTCCCCGAAGTCGGGATGCGGCACGCCGATCACGGCGCTTTCGGCGACGCTCATGAATCGTTCATCAGCCGCCGATACGCGAGCAGGTGGCGAAGGGCGTCCTTGGGATGACCGGCTCGCTCGTGCAACCGCGCCAGATTGAAATGCGCATCCGCGAAGCACGGGTCGAGAGCGAGCGCGTGCCGGTATTCCGTCATGGCCTCATCCATGCGCTCGAAGTCCTCGAGCAGCACGGCCAGATTGAACGACAGAATCGCCTCGCCGGATTGAGTGCTCCGATAGATTTTCTCGGCTTCGTCGAGCCGCCCGTCCAGGTGCAGGAGACGCCCAAGATTGAGCCGCGCTTCGAGATGGTGTTGGTCGGCCGCGAGACACGCCTCGTAGGCCGCGCGTGCCGCTGCGGGATCGGTGTCCTCGAGCTCGAGTCCCTTTTCGAAGGCCTCGTCGGCGGCGCCGGCCTCGGAAGCGTCGGGCGCCACGCCGTCGCCGCCGGGCGCCGCGGAGGCGCCGGTTGCTGAGGGGGCACCATTGGTCGAGGTGCCGCGCGCGGCCGGCGTCCCTCCCGCCGTTCCGCCGCTCTGCGCCTGTTTATCGATGACCAAGAGGTCGCCGCCGCGGTCGATGACCTCGAGCTCGAGGGTGTATTGGCCGGTGTCTCCCTCGCGCAGCGCCTGGCCTTCGCGCACCATGATCCTGTCGCCCACCGCCACGATCGAAAGCCCGCTCAGGGGCAGCTCGCCCGGCAGCGACTCGCGGATCTCGCGCAGCGTCCGGTTGATCCGTTGCGCGGGGATTTTCGCGGCGCGGAGCGATCCGGCGGTGCGCAGTACGATCAGATCCTGGAACGAGTAGCTGAGCCGTCCGGCCTTCTTCAGGGGATGGATGTGGCCCGCGCGGATGAGCGAGCGGACCTGGGACGCCGGGATCCCGAACAAGCGCTTGAGATCTTTCGAATCAAATTCATGCATCTCATCGACGAGCGGACTTTCGGGCGGCCGTCTTGCCGGCGGCGCGCTTCGGTTCCTTGCGCTCCTTCAAGCTCGGGGCGGCCTTCGAGCCGCGGGTATCGATACTGGCGCGCAAGGCCTCCATCAAATCGATGACGTTCCCGCCGGCGGACGGAACGGGTGCCTCCGACAACGAGATCTGCTTGCCCTGGATCTTCTTTTGAATGGCCGCTTCGACCCGTCCCTTGAACTCGTCGTGATACTCGTTGGGGTCGAAGCGCTTCGCAGCCAGGTGATCGATGAGCTGCTGGGCGAGCTTCAACTCGGGATCCGACACTTGCGCGGGCTCGATGCCCAGGTCCTTGAGGTCGCGCACTTGTTCCTTGAAGTGCAGCTGATGCATCGCGAGCCCGTCTTCCATGGGGCGGATCACGACGATGTGCTCCTTGCCCCGAGATACCCAGCGGCCCACCGCGCACTGACCGGCCTTGCGCAGCGCCGTGGCGAGCAAGGTATACGGCTTGGCGCCGCCCTTGTCGGGCGCGAGGTAATAGGTGCCGTCGAAGTACACGGGATCGACCGACTGCAGCGGGACGAACTGTCCGATGTCGATGGCATGGGTCGTGGTGTCCTCGAGCGCCTTGAGCTCCTCGGCGGAGAACATGACGTACTGGTCCTTGGCGAATTCATAGCCCTTGACCATGGCAGAGCGCTCCACCGGCTCGCCGTCCGCGACCGCGATGTATTGCTGCTTGACGCGCGACCCATCCTTCTGGCGCAGCAGGTTGAACGACATGCGCTCCGAGGAGACGGTGGCGGAATACAGTTTGACCGGAATCGCGACGAGGCCGAAAGAAATCGTGAGCGAGGCAATGGATCGCGCTTGTGTTGGCATGTCTCTCACCTTCTCCCTTGATGCCGGCGGAGTCAAACTCGACGTTTGCTCAACAGCTGGCTGTAAGTCATTAAATATACGGTGATTCTTGGTCCGGTGCAAGAATCGGCCGACTGGCCCTCGCGCGGCCCCGCCGGCGATGTGCGGGGCGGCCGCCGATGGGAGGCGCGAGGCCCAAGGCGTGGAGTCACCGTCACGGGCCGCATTTGAGTTTATGATCGCGCCTTTGCTTGGGGGGGACTCATGGCAAGGGCGATCGTGCGCGCCGGCGCGCACCGGCGAGGCGGCTCGCGTCTTTCGATGTCTCGATGGGCGGTGTTGGCGGCGGCCGCGGTCATGGCGGCGGCGGCCTTCTCCGCGTCGGTCGCCCCCGCGTCGGCAGCCTTCGCCGCGACGGCCTCCGCAACGACCCCCATGGCGGCGGAGCGCGGGCCGCCATCCTTCGATGTGATCATCGAGCATGGCCACGTGATCGATGGGACCGGTGCGCCCTGGTTTGCGGCGGATGTCGGGATTCGGGCCGGACGTATCGCCGCCATCGGCCGCCTCGATCGAGCGCCCGCCAAACAGCGGATCGACGCGGCCGGCCGCGTGGTGGCCCCGGGATTCATCGACATGCTCGGTCAATCGGAGCTCACGCTGCTCGTCGACCCCACGGTGCCCTCGAAGATTTTTCAGGGCATCACCACGGAAATCACGGGCGAGGGCAATTCGGTGGCACCCGTGGACGATGCCATCGCGCGCGAACAGGCGGCCGAATTCCAGCATCTGAAGATCAAGCGCGACTGGACCGATTTCGCCGGATACTTCGCGCGGCTCGAGAAGCAGCACATCGGCATCAATCTGGCCTCGTACATGGGTGCGACGACGGCGAGGGAAATGGTGGTCGGCTATGCGGATCGCGCGGCGACGTCCGAGGAACTGGTCCGCATGCAGGGACTCGTCGCCGAGGCCATGCGCCAGGGCGCCGTCGGTGTTTCAAGCTCGCTGGAATATGCCCCCGCCCCCTACGCGAGCACAGAGGAGCTGATCGCGCTTGCCAAGACGGCCGCCGAGTTTGGCGGAATCTATGCGACGCACATGCGGTCCGAGCAAGAGGGCATCCTGACCGCGCTGGATGAGGCCATCCGCATCGGCCGAGAGGCTCATATTCCAGTTGAGATATGGCATATAAAAGCCGGATCTGTAAGGATTTTTGGTATGATGCCCGAGATCGTCGCACGCATCGATAGGGCGCGCGCATCGGGTGTGGACATTGCCGCCGATACCTACGCCTATCCGGCCTGGGCGAATGAGCTGTCGGCCTTCATTCCACCGTGGGCTCATGAGGGCGGAAACGAAAAGCTGGTCGAACGGCTCAAGAATCCCGCGATCCGGGTGCGTCTCAAGAAGGAACTCGCCACCGTCTCTTCGGATTGGGACAACGAGTGGCAGGCGGTGCCCGGAGCGGAGGCCATCCTCATCTCCACCGTGACCAATCCTAAGCTTCTCGGCATTCAGGGTCATACGCTCGCCGACATCGCCAAGACTCGCGGGACGGATCCGATGGACACGCTATTCGACATCCTGGTCGAGGACGATGCGCAAACCGATGCCGCCGTGTTCGCGATGAGCGAGCCGGACATCGAACTGGCGGTCGTCCAGCCCTGGGTATCGTTTTGCAACGACAGCGCCGGTACCTCTCCGGAAGGGCTCCTCGGCAAGGAGTTCCCACATCCGCGAGCCTACGGCACGTTCCCGCGTGTGCTGCGAAAGTACGTGCGCGAGGAGCGGCGTCTCACGCTCGAGGAGGCGATCCGCAAGTTCACCAGCCTTCCGGCATCGCGGCTGCGGCTGAACGATCGCGGTGTCATCAAGACCGGGCTCTGGGCGGACATCGTGGTGTTCGATCCGAACACCATCACCGAGCGCTCGACCTTTCAGGCTCCGAACCAGTTGTCGCTGGGCATGCAGTGGGTGCTGGTGAACGGCGTGCCGGTCATCGCCGACGGCTCAGCCACTCACGCGCTGCCGGGCCAGGTCTTGCGCGGGCCTGGATATCGGGCGCATCCGGCCGATCACTCGCGCACAGGCGATCAGTCGTAGGGGGAATCGAGAATGCATCGGGGAAGCTGTCTATGCGGAGCGGTCCGTTATGAAATCGCCGGAGAGATCGGGCCCATCAGCCTCTGTCACTGTTCACGGTGCCGCAAGGCGAACGGCTCGGCCTTCCTTGCGGCGGCGCAAGTCAACCCCTCCGAGTTTCGGCTGGTGTCGGGCGCGGAGAGCCTCGGGGACTTCGAGTCCTCGCCGGGCGTCCATCGAATTTTCTGTCGCAACTGCGGGTCGCCCATCATCAGCCGTCGACCCGGGCCGCCGGAGATCATCCGGGTCCGGGTCGGTACCCTGGATTCCTATCTCAAGATCAAACCGCAGTCCCACATTTTTTTCGCCGATCGCGCCGAGTGGTACGAATTCGAGGACGATGTGGCGAAATACGCCGAGCGGCCGCATTGACGGCCCCCTTCGGGGCGTCGAGGCGCCTCCCACCGACTGTGTGCGCCAGGCACCCCCCGTTAGTCCCCCCAAGGGCCTATAATTTGACATGGCCTTCGGGAGGGCGATTCAACTTGAGGAACCATGGAACCGACCGACACCGGGAAAGCTGAATATTTTCATAAGGTGGTTGATTGTCAGTGGGCCTGTCCGGCGCACACGGACGTTCCGGAATACATCCGACTGATCGCTCAAGGGCAGTTCACCGAGGCCTACATGGTGAACCGAGCCTCCAACGTCTTCCCCGGCATTCTGGGCCGGGTGTGTGACCGCCCCTGCGAGCCCGCCTGCCGCCGCGGCCGCATCGAGGAGAAGCCCGTCGCGATCTGCCGGCTCAAGCGGGTGGCCGCGGATCAACGCGATGACATCACTGCCCTGTTGCCGAGTGCGCCGCAGCAAAAGAACGGCAAACGCGTAGCCTGTATCGGAGCCGGACCGGCCTCGCTGACGGTGGCCAACGATCTCGTGCCCATGGGCTACGACGTCACGATTTTCGAGCAATACGGCGTCGCCGGCGGCCTGATGCGCACCAATATCCCCGCCTTCCGCCTGCCGGCGAAGGTGCTCGACGAAGAAATCGGCTATGTGGTGGGCATGGGGGCGAAGCTCGCACTCAACACGCCCATCGACAGCATGCAGAGCCTCCTCGAGTCGAAGAAGTTCGACGCGGTGTTCGTCGGCACCGGGGCGCCGAAAGGCAAGGAACTCGAACTGCCGGGCCGGTACGAGAGTACCCGCGTGCACATCGGCATCGCGTGGCTCGAGTCCGTGGCCTTCCAGCACGTCGACAAGATCGGTGAGCGCGTGCTCATCATCGGCGTCGGCAATACGGCCATGGATTGCTGCCGCACGTCGCTTCGCCTCGGGGCGAAGGATGTGAAGGTGATGGCTCGCAAGCCGAGGCAGTTCTTCAAGGCCTCCGAATGGGAGCTCGAGGACGCGGAGCACGAGACCGTTCAGATCATCGTCAACCGCGCGCCCAAGAGCTTCGTGGTCGAGGGTGGCGTGCTCAAAGGGATGATGTTCGAGCATCTCGAGTACGACATCGAGAACGGCGAGATCACCTCGACGCGTGTGCTGGAGGAGGAATTCTTCCCGTGCGACGATGTGATTCTCGCCATCGGCCAGGAGAACGCCTTTCCCTGGGTCGAGCGGAACATCGGCATCGAATTCGGCAAGTGGGACATGCCGAAGGTCGACAAGACCACGTTCCAATCGACGCGCCCCGAAGTCTTCTTCGGCGGCGACGCCGCGTTCGGCCCGAAGAACATCATCTGGTCCGTGGAGCACGGACATCAGGCGGCCATCTCGATCGACAAGTATTGCCAGGGCGAGCCGGTGACGAGCCGCATGCCGCGCGGGGTCACGCTCTCGAGCCGCAAGATGGGCATGCACGAGTGGTCCTACAAGAACGAGTACAGCGCCGTGGAGCGGCGTCTGGTGCCGCACGTCGGCCTGATCGAGCGCTTCAAGAAGATCAACGTCGAGGTCGAGCTCGGCTTCACGGCGGAGCAAGCCGCGCTCGAGGTGCAGCGCTGCCTCAACTGCGACATGCAGACGGTGTTTGCCGCGAAGCTCTGCATCGAATGCGACGCGTGCATCGACATCTGCCCGGTCGACTGCCTCACCATCGCGCCCAACGGCCCGGAATCCGACCTGCGTTCGCGGCTCAAGGCGCCGGCCACCAACCCACAGCAGGCGTTGTACGTATCGGCGGGACTCCCTCAGACCGGACGCGTCATGGTCAAGGACGAGGATGTCTGCGTGCATTGCGGGCTTTGCGCCGAGCGCTGTCCGACCGCCGCCTGGGACATGCAGAAATCCACGATCAAGATTCCTTATGCCGAGGATGAGAGCGAGACATGCCGAATCTAGTCACTGCGCAGGACCGTGTGAACGACTTCGTGGTCAAGTTCGCGAACGTCAACGGCACGGGCTCCGCGAGCGCGAATGCGCTGATCATGAAGGCCGTCTTCCGGATGGGCGTGCCGGTCACGGGCAAGAACTACTTTCCTTCCAACATTCAGGGGCTGCCGACCTGGTACGAGATCCGGGTGACCCGCGAGGCCTACGCCGCGCGCGCCGGGCGCGTCGATATCATGGTGGCGATGAATGCGGAGACGTACTCGAAGGACGTGCGCGAGGTCACCTCCGGCGGCTATCTCATCTACGACTCCACCTGGCCGCGGAGCGCCCTCCTTCAGCGCGGCGACATCACGGTGATCGGAGTGCCGCTCGCGCAGATGGTGAACGAGAATTTCGACGGCGTCCGCAACCGCATCCTGCTCAAGAACATCGCTTACGCCGGCGTGATCGCGGCGCTCATCGACCTGGATCTCGACATCATCGACGGCATGATGAAGGACAGCTACGGCAAGAAGCCCAAGCTCCTCGAATCGAACACCAAGGCGCTGCGCCTCGGCTACGAGCATGCGAAGCAGCGCCTCGAATGCCCGTTGCCGCTGCGAATCCAGAAGATGGACAAGACGCGCGGGCACATCATGATCGACGGCAACACCGCCGCGGGCCTCGGATGCGTCTACGCCGGCGCGACGGTCGGAGCGTGGTATCCCATCACGCCGTCCACCTCGCTCATGGATGCGTTCAAGGGCTTCTGCGAGCGCTATCGTGTAGATGCCGAGACGGGCGAGCGCAATTTCGCCGTCATCCAGGCGGAGGACGAACTGGCCGCGATCGGCATGGTGCTCGGCGCGTCCTGGAACGGGGCGAGGGCATTCACGCCCACCAGCGGCCCGGGCATCTCGCTCATGAACGAGTTCCTCGGGCTCGCGTACTACGCCGAGGTGCCATGCGTCATTTTCGACGTGCAGCGCGTCGGTCCCTCCACCGGCATGCCCACCCGCACCCAGCAGTCGGACATCCTGCTCTGCGCCTACGCCTCGCACGGCGACACGCGGCATGTGCTGTTGTTCCCTGCCAATCCGGAGGAGTGCTTCTACATGGCGGCGCAGGCCTTCGATCTCGCCGAGCGTCTGCAGACCCCGGTGTTCGTGATGTCGGATCTGGACATCGGCATGAACGACTGGATGTGCCGGGACCTGAATGGGACGACGCGTACCGGCCCGACCGCGGCAAGGTTCTCTCGGCGGAGGAGCTCGCCGATCTCGACAAGTTCTACCGTTACGTGGACCGCGACGACGATGCGATTACCTACCGGACCTTGCCGGGGGTGAACCCGAAGGGCGCCTACTTCACGCGCGGATCCGGCCACAACCAGTACGGAGCCTACACCGAGGACTCCGCCGAATATCAGGGGGTGCTCGACCGCCTGAAGCGCAAGTTCTCGACCGCCGCACGCTACGTCCCCAAGCCCGAAATCCTCGGCAAGGGCGACAGCAAGATCGGCATCGTGAGCATCGGCAGCTGCGACGGCGCGGTGCGCGAGGCCATCGATGTGCTCGCCCGCCAGAAGATTGCCGTGGACTACATGCGCGTCAAGGCCTTCCCCTTCGGGCACGAAGTGGAGACCTTCCTGAGCCTGCATGCCACCGTCTTCGTGGTCGAGCAGAATCGCGACGCGCAGCTGCGCTCGCTCTTGACGCTCGAGACCGCGGTCGACAAGTCGAAGCTCAAATCCATCTTGAGCTACAGCGGATTTCCGATGGCCTGCGATCCCGTCGTGGACGGCATCCGTGCGACGCTGCCGGATGCGCCGCGGCTGTCGGCGATCACCGGTAAGGGCGTACGCTAGGAGAATTCCGTGTCATTCATCAACAAGCCGAAAGTCGCCCATCCCTCGCTTCCCACCAATGCGCTCGGGATGACCCGGCGCCAATACGAGGGCAGCATGTCGACCCTGTGTGCGGGTTGCGGCCACGACTCCGTCACCGCCGCGATCGTCGAGGCGTGCTGGGGGCTCGACATGCGCCCGGAACAGCTGGCGAAATTCTCCGGCATCGGCTGCTCGTCCAAGACCACGGCCTACTTCGTGAGCGGCTCGCACGGCTTCAACGGAGTCCATGGACGCATGCCTTCGGTCGCGAGCGGCGCGAACGCCGCGAATCGCGATCTCACCTATGTGGGCATTTCCGGCGACGGTGATTCGCTGTCCATCGGCCTGGGACAGCTGGTGCATGCGATCCGGCGGAACGTCAACATGCTCTACCTGATCGAGAACAACGGCGTCTACGGACTGACCAAGGGTCAATTTTCGGCGTCGGCGGACATCGGCACCAAGGCGAAGAAAGGCGACATCAATCAGAGCCCGCCGATCGATCCGGTGTTGCTGGCGCTCTCCCTCGGCGCGACCTTCGTCGCGCGCGGCTTCTCCGGCGACAAGGCGCAGCTCGTGCCGCTGATCCAGGCCGGCATGCGCCATCGGGGCTTCGCCCTGATCGACGTGCTGTCTCCCTGCGTGACCTTCAACGATCATGAGGGGTCCACCAAGAGCTACACCTTCACGCGCGAGCATTATCATCCGGCCATGGAAGCCGACTTCGTGCCGCCCGCGCACGAGATCTCGGTGGATTATCCGCCGGGCGAGGCCATTCCCGTGGAGCTTCACGACGGCAGCCGGGTGGTGTTGCGCAAGCTCGGTACGAGCTATGACCCCGCCGACCGGAGCGCCGCCTACGCCTTCATCGAGGGCAAGCTCAAGCACAACGAATACGTCACCGGTCTGATCCATATCGAGGAGAGCGGCAAGACGGAGTTTCATACCCTGAACCGGTCGAGCTCGACGCCCCTCAGCCGCATTCCCTACGAGAAGCTGTCGCCCGGCGGCGCTGCGCTGGAGAAGCTGATGGGACGCTACCGCTAGCTCGCCCGGATGCCGTCGCGAACACTCCGCGCGGCGGCCGTTGCTGCGGCTTGCCTGGCATCGGCGTGTGTCGGTATCGGCGCAGGCTGGTTCCGCGGCGATACTGCCGGCGTCAACGTTCGATTCCGCGCGCGCGCTCGATGCCCCGCCGCCGAATTCCGTATTTTTTCCTCCGCAGGATGCCGAGCGTGCGCCGCCCTTCGCCGGCCTGCTCCGGATTCATGCCGCGCGGATGCAAACCCTGCCCGAGCTCCGAGACCCCGTCATCCACGGACGGGACGCGCGGATCTTTCCGGGAGTCCAATTGGAATTCTTTACGCTGGGCAACGTGCTGGTCCCGGTGCAACGCGGCGAGATGGTGTCCGAAACGGGCGGGGGATCGACGCCCAGCTACTGGCGGGTCATTCCGCAATTCGGCCGCGTCTGGCACGAGAAGCCGGACGGCGGTTGGTCGCGCGCCGCCTTCCCGATCATGCTGGCCAACGATACCGAGAATCATGCCCAGCAGGGACTCGCGACATTCCTGTATCGCCCCGGCCGGGTGTCGGGGCTCAGGATCCAGTTCATCCAGCAAAGCGGTCCCTATCTCATCAAGCAGTACTTCGTGGCGTGGGGATTCGCGCCGATGGAACTCGCGGCGGGCGCTGCGCGCTCGCTCGATGCCCAGCGGGCGGGAGCGCAGGCCGAACTGGCCGACCGCTTGCCCGCGAAGCCCTGGGCCGATCTGGTCGAGGCCGCGCCGCCGGGAGCTCTCGACGGTTTCGGCGGCCCGGTCTACGCGAAGTGGCGAGTGGCGGCGGCGCTGGTGCGCGATGGGACGCTCTACTACCAGGAGTCGCAGACACCTTATGGAGCGTATCCCTACCCCCTGGAGATGCGCTTCGGCGTGCGCTCGGTCACCAAGAGCGTGTTCGCACCGCTGTCGCTGCTGCACCTGGCCGAGATTTACGGGCCCTGGGTGCTGACGCTCAAGATCGGCGATTACGTGCCCGGCCTCGACCCCAAATGGCGACGCATCCGCTTCATCGACGCGGCGAACATGGCCACCGGGTTCGGCGGCACCGGTACTCTCAAGACGCACCCCAACGATCCCCTCGACGGCTACCTGGGCGGCGATTACGACGCGTGGTACACGGCCCCGTCGCACGCGGACAAGATCCGGCAGATCGATGCGAGTCTCGGTCCGTATCCGTGGGAACCGGGAACCGTGATGCGCTATCGGGATCAGGATTATTATCTCCTCGGTGCCGCCCTCGACGGATTCCTGAAGTCGGTGCGCGGGCCCCGGGCGGATCTTGGGGACATGGTGGCGAAGGAAATATTCGAGCCGATCGGCATCCATCACGAGCCGGCCGTGCGCACGCGGGAAGCGGGCGGCCGAGACGGGCTCCTCTGGTGCAACGCAGGGTACTACCCGACACTCGACGATCTGGCGAAGATCGCGATGCTGTATCAGGCACGCGGCGCGCACGGCGGCGTGCAGATCCTCGATCGCGAGCTGACCGGAGAGCTCCTGTCGGCGCACGGTGCCGTCGTCAAGAACGCCGACGCATCGCTCGGACCGGTGCCGGGGCCGCTACCCGAGTCCGGCGAGGACGGCCTTTACGAGATGGGCCTGCATTTTCTGCGCTATGTGAACCGCGCCGGCGTCGTGGAGTACCTGCCGAGCATGTACGGCTCCGGCGACAACGAGATCATCCTATATCCGAACCGGATGATCTCCATCGTCATGGCGAAAACCTCGAAGGAGGTCCTCGGCGCGGAAAAAACCCGCTCCGACGACGGACCCGTGACCATCCGCGCCGTGGATCGCTTGGCGCCGTTCCAGTGAGCCGGTCGCGGTCCTGAGGATCGCATCCGGTCAGGGCTCGTCGCTCCCGATCTCGCTGCGCCGCCGCTCGACATACGTGTCGAGCGCTTCGCGGACCGCGGGATCCATCGGCGGCTCCACGTACTCCCTCAAGGCGCTTTTCCAGATGTCGGTGGCACGCTGCGTCGCATCCTTCCCGCCGGCGATCTGCCAGTTCTCATAGTTCTGCCAATTGGACACCAGCGGCCGGTAGAACGCGTGTTCGTAGCGTTCCATGGTGTGCGGCTCGCCGAAAAAATGGCCTCCCGTGGCCACTCCCTTGATGGCGTCGAATCCGAGCGCGGCCTCGTCGACGGCGATCGGTTTCAAGAACTCGATCATCATCTGAAGCATCTCGACGTTGAGCACCAGTTTCTCGAACGACGCCGTGAGGCCGCCTTCCTGCCATCCCGCCGCGTGGTAGATGAGATTGCCGTGGCCCAGGATCGCTCCCCAGAGAGACATTTGGGTCTCGTAGGCGCCTTGCGCGTCGGCGGCATTCGAGGCGCTGGCATTGGAGGTGCGGTAGGGCAGGCGATAACGGCGTGCGAGCTGTCCGCCGGCGATGTTCGCCTTGGCGTTCTCGGGGGTTCCGAAGGCCGGCGCCCCGGAACGCATGTCGACATTCGAGGTGAAGGCGCCGTACATCACCGGTGTGCCGGGCCGGACGGCCTGCGCGAGCACGACGCCGAACAGTGCCTCGGCGTTTTGTTGCGCCAGCGCGGCCGCCAGAGTCACCGGAGCCATGGCGCCCATGAGCGTGAACGGCGTGATGACGACCGCCTGTCCATGCTCCGCCAGCGCGAGAAGCCCCTCGCACATCGCTTCGTCGAAACGGCGCGGACTGTTCACCGAGATGATGGTAATGACGCTCGGACTCCGGGCGATCTCCTCGAGCGTGAGGCCGCGGGCAATCGCCGCCATCCGCACGGCATCGAGGGCGCGTCCCGCGCCGATGGCCGAACAATGAAAGACTCTGTCCGAATAGATGAGGTTCGCCCGGTAGGTGTCGAGATGCCGGGTATTGGCAGGCATCTCGATCGGCGCGCACACCTGATTGCCGAGCAGATGAATGGCATTGAAATACTGCGCCAGCCGGACGAAGTCGCAATAATCCCGGAAGTTTCCGGGCCGGCGGCCGCGCTCTCGATCATGTACGTTGGGCGGTCCGGCCACGAGCCCGAAGTTGATTCGGTTGCCGCCCATCAAGATGCGCCGCGCGGGATTGCGGGGCTCGAGAACGAAGGAGGAGGGCGCGGTGGCCAGCGCTTTCTCCACCAGGCCTCGATCGAGGCGTACGGTGCGGGTGAGGGGGTCGACTTCGGCACCGGCCGCTCCAAGGATTCCGCGCGCTCGCTCGGACATGATCTCCATGCCGAGCTCTTCGAGGATGCGGAGCGAGGTGAGATGCACCGCTTCCAGCTGATCCGCGGAGAGGACCTCCATGGGCGGGTAAGGACTGACGACCTCCGTCCAGGGCAATTGCGGTACGGCGGTTCCGTCAGTGCGCCGGCCCCGGCCTCCCTGACGGCGGCGATTTGTATCGATACGTTGCTCCTGATGCATCGTGGTTGAGCGGCAAAATCATATACTCTCTGCGGCGCTACGGCGGCGAACTCGGGGAACCCGCCCGATGGCACGCGCTGCAGCCCGACACCGGACCATGCCCCCGGAGCGCGGCATCGGGATGACGATGGCAATCGAAGCAGAACCCGTGAAACCGGGCCTCGACGCCCTCTCGAAGGTCGGCGCGCGCGCTGCGGTGGCAGGCGATGCAGGCTTCCATGCCTCGCCCGTCGGCGTAGTTGTGATGGCAGGTCAGGCAATTGACCGCTCCATGCTTGTCGTGCGGGAAATCGAGCGGGAGGGTGCTGGTGCGCCGGGCGATCGGCTCCCGCAGCGTGGCGTCGACCTTGGCGGGCACCAGCGCGGCGATCCCGATGGCGCACGCAATGGCAGCGATCACGATCAAGGTCGAGTGCCTGCCGAAGACCAGCTGGCGACGCACTCGGAGAGGCACCGGCGGCGCCGACGTTGCGAGTGCCGGCGCTGGCGCTGCCGACGTTGCGAGCGGCGCTGATGCCGGCGGCGGCGGGCGGCGGGCTCGTAGCAGCATGAATACCGCGCTCACGGCGGCGGCAACGAACAGCGTGCGCCGCCCCCACCCACCGAGATATCGCGCGGTCACGACGACGTGCACGGCGACCAGACAGGCCGCCAGGTAGGCGGCGACGACGTGCGCGGCCTGAAAGCCCCGATGACTGTGCCACAGGCGGCGGCGCACCGCCCCGAGTCCGCCGACCACGAGAAACAGCAGGAGTGCGGTCCCCGCGATGCCGGCCATTTGGTAGACCGGAGCGGTGAACTTCAAATACTCGATGACCGTGTGGTCGGCGAGCACCAGGCCGAGGATGTGGACGGCAACGGCGATCAATGCGGCCCAGCCGAGCAGGGTATGAAGGCGCAGCGATACGAGCGCGGGCGGAACCGAGCTTCTCGGCCGCAGGGGCGCTCCGGCGAGCACGATACAGGCCAGCGCGCCAACGTAACCCGCCGCCTGGGAGGCTTCCCAGGCGATTCCCGCAAAGCCGGCGAATGCCGGCAGGGCGAGCAGCAGCGCAAGGATGGCGAGCCACGCGGCGTAGCGGGCGTCGATTCTTGTTTTGGACATCGAAAGAAATCCTCGAAGAGGATGATATACAGGCCCGGGCGGGCGCGCCCGCGGGATTGCAACTTTTCCGGCCGAACCGTGTTATGGGTTCAAACGAACACACGACAGTGCAGACACCAACCAAGGAGCCTTCGGGCTCGAGCGAGTTCACGGCTTTCATGCGTGCGTACCAAGACATGGTTTTCTCGACGGCCTTCCGACTGGCGGGGAGCGACGCTCAGGCCGAAGACATCGCGCAGGACGTGTTCGTCAAGGCCTATGAGAATTTCGAGCACTTGCGGACGAGTCCGGCGGCGGGCGGCTGGCTGAAGACCGTGGCCACCAATCTGTCCCTGAATTACCTGACCCGATACCGCAAGCGCTGGCGATTGTTTTCCGAAGAATCGGCGGTTCCCGAGATACCGGTTCCCGACGACATGATTGCGGATCTCAGCGCCGAGCAGCGCCAGACCTCGATCGACGACGCTCTGCGCCGGCTGCCGCCCCATCAGCGCGTGCCGCTGGTGCTCTATCATTTCGAGGACTTCTCGTATCAAGAGATCGCGCGGCGGCTCGGGGTCTCGCTCGCCAAGGTCAAGACCGACATCGCCCGCGCCCGCGCGGCGATGTTGCCGATCCTCAAATCGCGGGGCATCGAGGGGGCGGGCGAATGAGCGACCCGCTCGAGACCTTGGTGGGGCGTGCGCTGCTCGAGACACCCTTGCGGCGTGCGCCGCCGACGCTCGAGTCGCGGGTGCTGAGGGAACTCGGCCGGCGGGCGGCGTTGCCTTGGTGGCGTCATAGCTTCGAGCGCTGGCCGCGTCTTGCTCGCGCCGGTTTCACCGTGACCTGCGGCTCCATCGGCGCGGCGGTGCTCGCGGCAACCTGGCCTTGGACGTGGGGCGGGGCATTGGCGGGCACCGGGGCGTGGGCGGCCGGCAGTTCGCTCGGGCTGCCGTGGGCGAGATCGGCGCTGGCCCTGGTGGAAGTGGCCCGGGAGCTCGATGCCGCGCTGGTCCGGGCGGTCCCGCTCGAGTGGCTGTACGGTGCGATGGCCGCTGGAGTGATCTCGTATGTAGCCCTGTTCGGGCTTGGTGCGGCCGCCTACCGGACGCTTTATCTGAATTCTTCTTCGGCGGGTGATCGATCATGAAAACGCTGCGCTCCTGTGGAGTCGTCTTTCTGTGGATGATCTCGGCGATCGTCTGGAGCGGCATCGCTCAACCGGCGGCCGCATCCGATGCGCCATCCGCTGCATCCGCAGCAGCTTCTGCTGCGGCAGCCGCCGCATCTGCTGCATCCGATGCTTGGTCCGATGCATCCGATGAATCCGATGCGCCGTCCTCCGCACAATCCGAATCGCCGGCCGATTCGCCCGATGATGGGGAGGCGCGCCCCCATCACGGTTTACATCGGCACGGCCACGATCTCGTCAATATCGGGCACGACTCGGACCTGCCCGCCGGCCAGCGGGCCGATTCGGTGGTGTCGATCTTCGGCTCGTCCACCGCCGCGGGAGACGCCATGGACGTGGTGTCGGTGCTGGGCAATACGAAGGTGACCGGATCGGTGCGGCAGAGCGCCGTCGCGGTCCTGGGCAACACCGTGATCGACGGGCCCGTCGATGGTGACGTGGTGTCGGTGCTCGGGAACGTGGAGCTCGGCCCGAACGCGAACGTCGGGGGCGATGTGGTCGCGGTCGGCGGCAAGGTCGAGCGCGATCCGGCCGCACAGGTGCACGGCACGGTGCAGACCGTCGTCGGCAGCTTCGCCGGGTTCGCGTGGCTCAAAGCCATGGGTCCAAAATTGCCTGCTCTACGGACGCCCGTTGGCGCTCGCCCCGGGACTCGGCTGGGCGTGGGGCCTGGCGCTGTCTTTCCTCGCGCTGTACTGCGGGCTCGCGCTGCTGTTTCGAGACGGGGTGACCCGGTGCGTGCAGACGCTCGAAACGCAGCCCGGCATGACGCTCGTGGCAGCGCTACTCACGGTATTGCTGACGCCGGTGTTGCTGGTCCTGTTGTGCATTACCTTCGTTGGGATCGCGGCCGTGCCTTTCGTCGCGGCCGGCCTTTTCTGCGCAAGTCTGTTCGGAAAGACGGTGATGCTCGCATGGCTCGGCCATCGCGCCGTCGGCGCGCGCGGGGCGGAGCGCTTCGGGCATCCGGTCTTTGCGGTACTGGTCGGCGGCCTCATCGTGCTGGTGCTGTATCTCGTGCCGGTGCTGGGATTCATCGTGTACAAGGCGCTCGGTCTATTCGGGCTGGGCGCCGTGGTCTACACGCTCGTGCAGCTCGCCCGCGCGCGGCGGGCGGAACATTCGGAGCACCTGGCGGCGGCGAACTCGGGAGGCGCGCCCGGTGTCGCGGGGACGGCGTACGCCTCGGCCGCCCCCGGCGTCGCGGGGACCGCCGCGTATGGCTCGGCCGCTGCGCCCGGTGGGGAAGCCGCGCCGAACCCGGCGGTTCCGCCCGATGCCGGCGTGCGCGCGAGTTCTGCTCACCCTCCCGGCGCCGCGGCGCCGGTCATCTCGGCCACGGGGTTGCCGCGGGCGGGATTCTGGATCCGCATGGCGGCGCTGCTGCTCGATGCCCTGCTCGTGGGGTTCTTGATGGGCGTGCTGCATCACAAGTTCGACGCGGAACTCCTGATGCTCGCGATTTACGGCGCGGTAATGTGGAAGTTGCGCGGTTCGACGGTCGGCGGCATCGTTTTCGATCTGCAGGTCGTACGTCTCGACGATCGCCCCGTCGACTGGGAGACGGCGATCATCCGGGCGCTCGGCTGCTTCCTGTCCTTGGCGGTGATCGGACTGGGATTCTTCTGGATCGCATTCGACGCCGGCAAGCAGGCTTGGCACGACAAGATCGCGGGCACCGTGGTGGTCCGGGTGCGCAAGGGCGTCCCGCTGGTCTGAGGCTCGCCGGCCGCTTCGATGGGCCGCCCGGGTCAGCGCCGCCGATCATTTGCCGCGGCGTGCTCCTGCGAATCGCCGTCGGCCGGCCGCTCGCGTTCACGCAGACGGCGCGTGAGCGCCTCCGCGGTCAGCGGCCTCGACAGCAGAAACCCCTGCACCTCGTGACAGCCGCGCCTGCGCAGCCACTCCAGCTGCGCCGGCCGCTCGATGCCTTCGGCCGTGACGGTCACGTTCAGGCTCTCGCCCAGCGACAGGATGGCATTGGCGATCGCCGCATCGCTCGCCGAGCGATCGAGGTTGTGCACGAACGCCTTGTCGATCTTGATCCGGTCGGGCGGAAACCGAGTGATGTACGCCAGCGAGGAGTAGCCGGTGCCGAAATCGTCCAGCGCGATGCGGCAACCGAGCTGACGCAGCCTCTCCAGCGCGCCGCGCACTCTGGCGGAGTCCTTGACCAGCAGCGACTCGGTGATCTCGACTTCGATGAGCGATGTGGGCACGCCGGCGGCGGCGGCCTCGACTTCAATCGCCCGCGCGGGATCGCCGTGCAGCAGCTCCTTGCCGGAAACGTTGATGGCCACGGGCACCGCGAGGCCCGAGTCCTGCCATGCGCGCAGCTGGCGGCACACGGCGCGGATGACCCAGCCGCCCAGATCGATGATCAGGCCGCTGTCCTCGGCGATCTCGATGAATCGGGTCGGCGGTATCTCGCCGTGCTCCGGGTCGCACCAGCGCAGCAGCGCCTCGACGCCCGACGAGCCGGTTATCGTCGCAGGCGGAACTTCGGCTGATAGTGCAATTGCAACTGATCGTCCTGCAACGCGCGGCGCAGACGGCCCTCGAGGTCGAGCCAGTCGCGGAGTTTCGCACTCATGGCCGCGGTATACATGACGATGGACCCGGATGCGCCTGCCTTGGCCTGGTACATGGCGGTGTCGGCGTGCTTGAGCACGGTCGCGACATCCGGACCGTCATCGGGGTATACGGCGACGCCGATGCTCGGCGCCGAGTAGAACTCGAGGCCGTCGTGGGCGATCGGCTCGTTGAGCATCGTGGAACACGCGGTCGCGATCTCGAGCGCAACGGATCGCGCCTGCGCCTCGCCGACCAGCACGACGAACTCATCGCCGCCGAAGCGGGCGACCGACACCGCGTGGTGCGCGGCCTGAAAGGGAGCGAGAACCCGCGCGAGCTTGCCGGCGACATTCTTCAGCACGGCATCGCCGACCGAATGCCCGAAGGTGTCGTTGACCCGCTTGAAGCTGTTGAGATCCAGATAGATGACCGCGACTCTGCCGGCTGGTCCGGCGCCGCATCGGCGAACAGCCGCTCCGCCGTATCGATGCAGCGCTGCCGGTTCGGCAAGCCGGTCAGGGTGTCGAAATAGGCGAGCCGCTCGATGCGCTCGGCGGCGGCGGCATTGCGCAAGATGTAGGCGAGGCGCCGCGGCAGCAGCGCCCAGTTGACGGGCTTGGAGATGAAGTCGGTGGCGCCCGCCTCGAAGGCGCGGCTGATCGCGGCCGGAGTCCTCGTGGCCCGTCACCATGACGATCGGCACCGTGGCGAAGCGCGGCTCGGCGCGCAGCCGTCGGCACACGGCGTATCCGTCCATCCCCGGCATGTCGACGTCCAGCAGCACGATGGCCACTTCCTGCGACAGGGCCGCCTCGAGCGCCGCGGATGCCGTTGTCGAAGCTCAGCGCGGCGAGTCCGGAAGCCACCGCCGTTTCGGCGAGCAGCAGCCGGCCGAGATCCTCATCGTCGGCGATGATGGCGACCGGTTGCGGCCGGAGTCTCGCTCATGCGCTCTCCCGCAGCTGAAGCCGCGTCAGCTCTTCGATCAGCGGCGGATGCGCCGCACGGATCGTGTCGTACAGACGCTCGCGCGCGGACCCGGTCGCGCTCGTCACAGGCTTTCTCCAATCGACGGATGTACTGCGCGAACGCCAGCGCTCCCACATTGGCGGCGCTGGACGCGAGCTTGTGGCAGACGCGCGCTCGCCGTGCCGAAATCATCCGCGGCCAGCGCAGACTGCGAGCTGGTCGATGGTCTTGGTCGAAGCCGGCCGGAACAGCTCCACGAGCTTGGAGTAGAGATCGGATTGGCCGCCGCCGCGCAGATTCTTGAGCCCGATCACCGTGCCCGCGTCGATTTCCGCCGCTGCTTCGGATGCCGGTAGGCGCATCCGCACTCGTCGCGGGCGCCGATGCTCGTTCCGTGCGCCGTGCTTGCCGCTCAGCGGCGGGCGCACCGTGTCGCGCGATCCAGCGGCGCAGCAGCTGCGCGCATTGATCGAGGGTGTACGGCTTGCTCAGCAAGTCATCCATGCCGGCATCCAGGCACGGCATCGCGATAGTCTTTTGCAGTCGTGCGCGGTCAGCGCGATGATGGGCACCCGGCAGCCTTGCCCTTCGCGCTGGCGGATCAGCCGGGTGGCCGCGAAGCCGTCCATCGTCGGCATGTTCAGATCCATCATGATCAGGTCGAAGCGCTCGGTGGCGCTGCGCGCGATCGCCTCCGGTCCATTGTCCACCCAAACCGAGGTGCAGCCGAGCGCGGCCAGATAGCCCTGCGCGACGGCGGCATTGACCGGCTCATCCTCGACCAGCAGCACATGGCCGCCGATGCTCGAGCGGCCGGGCGCGGCATGCAGACGGCCCGTCGACCGCCGGCGGCCGCAGTCCGGCCGCTGACGCTGAGCGCCGCGAGCAGCGCCTCGCGATGCACGGGCTTGGAGACGATCGCGCTCCGGGTCGATCCGGCGCCTGCAGCTCGAGCGCGTCGAGTTGGGCGGCGGTCGCGACGACTACCACCAGCGGCGGCTGCGGCGGTTCCGCGCCCTCGAACGCCGATTCGACCGCGGCCGCGTGAGTGCTCAGGTCCGCGATGATGAGCTCCTCGCCGATCTGCGCGCGATCGATTCGCTGCTCGCCGTGATCGCAAACCGCCTCGAGGCCGAGCGCCGAGACGTGCCGTGCCAGGGACTCCGCGAGCGCCGGCCGCCGCGTGAGAATGCGCACGCTCGGCCCGCGACGAGCAATGTCGAGGCGTCGGCCTGCGGCGCTGCGGTCGGCCGAGACCTTCAGCGGCAGGCGTACGTGGAAAGTCGATCCCACCTTCGGCACGGCTCTCCGCCGTGACCGTGCCGCCCATGAGCTCGGCGAGCTCGCGGCAGATCGCGAGCCCGAGCCCGCTGCCGCCGAAGCGGCGCGTGGTCGACTCGTCGGCCTGGGTGAAGGGCTCGAAGATCTTCTCGATGGTCGCAGCGTCCATGCCGACGCCGGTATCGCTCACGGTGATGCGCGACCATCGCGCGGCCGGAATCCGTCCGCGTCGACGTCGGCCTTGACCACGACCTCGCCCTGCATGGTGAATTTGACGGCGTTGCCGACCAGATTCATCACGATCTGGCGGATCCGCAACGGATCGCCGAGCAAGGTCGACGAGCAGCGGCAGCGGCGGGCACACGATCAGCTCGATGCCCTTGGCCTCGGCCGCGCCGGCAAACAGCGTCGCGCATTCCTCGAGTATGCGCAGCAGATCGAGGGGCAGCGACTCGATCTCGACCTTGCCCGCCTGGATCTTCGACAGATCGAGCAGGTCGTTGACGATCTGCAGCAGGATCTGCGCCGAGGAGCGGATGGTCTGGGTCAGCCGCGCCTGCGTCGAGGAGAGCGCGGTGCGCGCCAGCAGCTCGGTCATGCCGACGACGCCGTTCATCGGCGTGCGCAGCTCGTGACTCATGCGCGCCAGGAAGTTGCTCTTCGCCTGCGCGGCCTCCGCCAGCTGCCGGTTGCTCTCGACCAGCTCGCGCGTGCGCAGCGCGACCTCGGACTCCAGTCGCTGTTTGGCGCGCGACGATGCCGCGGATCTTGGCGCGGTGCGCCCGCACCCGGTAGACGATGAACAGGAGCAGGGCGAGCGCGTAGACCGCGTAGGCCCACGGCGAGCGCCAGGGGGCGGGATTTCGGTGAATCGTCAACCGCAGCGGCGGATCGCTCCAGACCGAATCGGCGTTGGCGGCGCGCACCTCGAGCAAGTGGTCGCCCGCATCCAGGTTGGTGAGCGTCACGCGGTGCTGCGTGCCCAGGTCGATCCAGCGATCGGACAGCCCCGCCACCCGGTAGGCGAGGCGGTTGCGCTTGGGCGAGGTGAAGTCGAGCGCGCCGAAATCGAGCGAGACGATGCTGGCCCGATAATCCACGACGATGCGATCGAGCAGCCAGTACGGCGTGGCGCTCGGCACCGGCACGCCCAGCACCTCGAGACGCGTCAGCGCCACGCGCGGCGCGATGAGCATTGTCCGTCAGGCGCGACGGATCGAAGATGTTGAATCCGCCCGGGCCGCCGAAGCACAGGCGGCCGTCGCGCAAGCGATAGGTACGCGTTCGAAATCGAATTCCTCGCCCTGCAGGCCCTGCTCGCGGTGATAGGTCTTGACCGCGCGCGTCTCGGGATCGAAGCGCATCAGGCCGGCGTTGCCGCTGAGCCAGAGGCGTCCCTTGGAGTCGCTCGAGCACCCCGTAGATGGTGTCGCTCGACAGTCCCTCCTCGCGCGACACCACCTCGAAGCGGATCGAGTCCGGAGACGCGGCGCGACCCGACGACCGGCGAGGCCGCCGCCGTCGGTCCCGACCCAGACCCGGCCCTGCGCGTCGACCTCGAGCGCGTACACGGTATTCGCGGGCAGGCTGGCGGCGTCGCCGGATCGTGGCGGAACACCTTGACCACCGTGCCGTCCGGCGCGCGCCAGATCGAGGCCGCCGCCATCGGTGCCGATCCAGATATTGCCCTTGCATGTCCTCGGCGATCGCGGTGACGCTCGCCGCGCTGACCGCGCCGGCGTGCCGCGGTCGCACATAGGGCAGCTGGCGGATCAGTCCGGTGGCCGGATCGAGCACGTTCGCGCCGCCGCCGTGGGTGCCGATCCAGATCTGGCCGTCGCGCGCCTCGAAGATCGTCATGATGCCCGCGGCGCTCAGGCTGCGCGGATCGCCGGCCTTGACCGGAATCGATTCGAGCTGTCCGTTGGGAGTCGAGCTTCTCGAGACCGCTCGCCATGGTGCCGATCCACAGCGCGCCGTGACGATCCTGAGCGCAGCGACATCACGCGCTGATCGCCGAGGCGTTGCGGCGCCCGACGATGGCGTCGATGTCGGTAGCCTCGCCGCGTGGCGTCGTCGAACTGGACCAGGCCGCCGCCCATGCGATGCGATCCAGACCTTGCCGTTCGGGCGCATCGGCGAAGGACAGTGACCAGCTTGCCGCCGAGCCAATCCGGGCGATGGCCGCCGAGCTCCCAGCTGCGCGGATTCCAGCGGCTGACGCCGCCGTCGCGCGTGCCGATCCAGACCAGGCCGGCGCGATCCTGGTACAGCGACAGGATGAACGAATCGCGCAGCGAGCCGGCGTCGCTGTCGTCGTGACGATAGTGACGAAAATCGTCCGGTGGCGCGATCGAGCAGATCGAGGCCGTCCGGCGTTCCGACCCACAGGTGGCCCGCGTGGTCCTCGAGAAGGGCGCGCACCTCGTCGCTCGCGAGCGAGGCCGCGGCGCTTGGGGTCGTGGCGGAAGCTCTCGACGACGTGGCCGTCGCGATCCATCCGGTCGAGGCCGCCGTCGAAAGTGCCGACCCAGAAGCTGCCGCTCCGATCCTCGATGCACCTGCGAGACCTGGTTGCCGCTCGAGGGAGTGCCGGATCCCGTCTGTCGTGGCGAAAGTGCGCGAATGCGCGGCGCTCGGGCTGCCAGCGATCCAGCCCGCGGCGGTGCCCACCCAGAGCGCTCCGGAGCGGTCGAGCGTCAGCGTGAAGATCTGGTCGTCGCCCAGCGAGTTCGGGTTCGCGCGGATCGTGGCGCAGATGCTCGAATGTGGCCCGATGCGGGATCGAGCACGTCGATGCCGGCATCGTGTTCCGACCCAGACGCGGCCCCGCGCATCCACGAGCACGGTGCGCGTGGCATCGCTCGCGAGCGAGGCGGGATTGGCGGGGTCGTGGCGATAGACGGTGAAGCTGTCCGTCGCCCGGTTCCAGCGGGCGAGTCCCGCAGTCCTTGATCGCGATCCACAGATCGTGATGCGCGTCTTCGACGATCTGCGCGATGAAGTTCCCCGGCAGCCACCGCCGACGCTGCGCGAGTAGGCGTAGCGGACCAGTTCGTGGCCGTCGTAGCGGACCAGGCCGTCCTCGGTGCCGAGCCAGACGAAGCCCTGCGAGTCCTGCAGGGTCGCGTAGACCGTGCCCTGCGGCAGGCCCTCGGAGGTCGTCAGATGCTCGAGAACGAGCGGCGGGCGCATCCGCGGCCGCAGCGGCGCCGGCAGCCAGCCACATCGACTGCGGCCACCCAGCATGTCCGGCAACCGGCGGCGTTATCGCGTTCACCTGCCTACGATGCATGAAGCTCGAGCCGGACCGGCTTGACCGGCTTCCAATCCGCGCAATCGGCCGGCGGGATTACGAGATACGCGTTCACATTCCGCGCTATTGGTTGGGCACCCAGTGCTCGATCGACGCGGGCGTAGGCCGAGCCGGCCGGCGATGAGCTCGTGCCCCACCAGGGCACGGACTTGGCCCAGGTGTAGCCCTTGGCCCAGGTGTAGCCCTTGGCCCAGGTGTAGCTGTTGGTCCAGGTGTAGGCCTGGGTCCAGGTATAGCCCTGGCGTCCAGAGCATAGCCCTCGCTCCAGCTGTAGCCCTGGTCCCATGGCATAGCCGCTCGACCAGGAATAGCCGTCGGACGGCGCTGCGAGCGCGCCCCAGGTCGAGCCCGCCATGTTCATGATGTAGTAGTTGCCGTTGGCGTCCTGGTTGGCCGGGCCGCCGAAGTGCTCGGTGCCGGCGAGATCGGCGGCGATGTTGAGCCCGACGATTGGCGCAGCCGGTCGCCGAGCTGTTGACCGCGGAGACGGCGTTGATGAGGCCGGCGCCCTGCTGGAAGACGCTGTAGGCGAGCGTGCCGCTCGGAGGTGACCGCCGGCCGCGCCGAGGCGAGCAGGCGGCACTTCACCTGATCGGGCGTCAGCGCCGGATCCGACTGCAGCATCAGCGCCACGACGCCCGTGGTGACGGCCGCGGCCATCGAGGTGCCCGACATGGTGAACATCTGCTCGGTCGGGCGCCATCGAGTCCGGATCGATGTTCGCGAGGTAGCTGCTGCTCGACATCGAGGCGACCATGTGGCCGCCGGGCGCGACCACCTCGGGCTTGACGAAGCCCTCGTAGGTCGGGCCCGCCGAGGAGAACGAGGCGAGCCGATCGTCGCGTCAGATTGTAGGGCGTGTAGTTGTCGGTGAGCGCGCCGGTCGTGATGACGTAGGGCACGTTGCCGGGCACGTCGATGGTCATCGGGCTCGGGCCCTCGTTGCCCGGCGGCCACCACCACGACGATGCCCGCCTGCCAGGCGGCCATCACGGCCTGATCGAGCGGATCGTTCCAGTAGTAGGACTCGGGCGTCGCGCCGAACGACAGGTTCAGCACGCGGATGTTGTATTTCTGCGCGGTTGGCGACGATCCAGTTGAGGCCGCTGATCACGTCGACGTAGCGGCCGCCGCCCTCGCCGTTGAAGGCGCGCACGATCACGAGATTCGCCTGCGGCGCGATGCTCAGGTAGCTGCCGGAGAGGTTCATGCGCGCCGCCGGCGGCGATCGAGGTGATGTGCGTGCCGTGGCCGTAGGGATCGCCCGTGACCGGACCGGAACCGCCGTTGGTCACATCGATGGTGGCCAGCACGCGCGCGCCGTAGTTCTGGCTCGGGGCCTGCCACAGGCCGGTGTCGAGCACGGCGATGGTGACGCCTCGGCCGGTGATGCCGGCCTGCTGCAGCGTATCGGCGCCGACCAGCATCGGATAGTTCGTCTGGTACAGGAGGGTGGGTGTATTCACCCCGGTGCCGTCCTGCGGTACCGTGCTGCCGCTCGCGGCCGCGACGACCGGCGTCGTGACCGCGGAAACCAGCGGCAGCTGATTTGCCGTCACCAGGGCCGTCGACGCGACATCGTCGACCGTCGAGGTTACGGTGGACACCGTGTCGCTCAGTAATCCGTTGAGCAATCCCGACGGCCTCAGGGCCCGGTCGGCAAATACACGAACACCTTGCATGGAGCGAAGCTGCGCCGCCTGCCAGGGATACAGGTGCGCGGAGACCGAGTTGACGATGGCGAGATCGTGCTCGATCGGTGCGCCGACCGAAGCCACGTCCCGGCGGGCGCTATCGAGACTTGCCGCTTGGACCAGGAACCGCGGCGCGTCGACGGAGCTGCGGGCCCCAGGCCCGACAGCGGCGGTCACCGCGGCCGCGATCAGCGACATGCTGACAGAGAGAAGCAACGTTTTTGAGTTCATGCGCCTTACCTGAGTCGCCGGATCCCGACAGTCCGGATTGCGGTGCATTACATCCGGAAGTTGAACCAGTTACGGTCGAGCCGGACTCACGTCTCAGGAGGCGATTTGTGACGGGCGTCTCATAACCAGGGTGTCAAATCGGCGGCTGCCGGCCTCCGTGTAGAGATCGCCGCTTCCGTGCCGGCAGCCGAGTTCCAGCAGCGCCTCGCGCTGCGCGTCATCATCCACCCCCGTCGCGATCGGGGTGATCCCCAGCGCCGCGGCGGCGCTGATGCCCGCGCGGCAGACCTTGAGCGCCACGCTATCCGATCTGAGAGCGGTGACCCAGGCGCGGTCGAGCTGCAGTCCCCAGATCGGAGCACGCGCGAGCCGGTCGAGCGAACCGAATCCGCGGCCCATCTCGTCGATGACGATCTGCACACCCAGCTCGTGGAGCGCTTGATACACGGAAAGATTCATGGTGGCGAAGGTGCGCTCGGAGATCCGAATCTCGAGCCGCGAGGCGGACAGTCCCCCCGCCGAAATTACCCGGGCGATATCGTCCACGAAGTCATCCTGCAGCAGGTGATGCCTCAGGGGCCCGAACGACAGGCGGGCGTCCGGCGGGAGCTCGGGAGCCAGCGCTTCGAAGTCCTCGCGCAGACCGTCGAGCAACGCGCGCGAAAGCAAGGTCGCAAGGCCCGTGGTCTCCGCCATGCCCAGGAATTCGGTGGGCGCGATTTCACCGCGCAGCGGGTGGATCCAGCGCAGATAACCCACCTGCGCCACCAGAGCCCCGGAAGCGAGATCGTGGCGCCCCGTGTAGCGCAGCCGGATCTCGCGGCTCGCGATCGCCTCGCGAATCTCGCCCGCCGCATCGAGACGGGCGATGGAGCGCAGCTTCAGTGTGTCCGTGAAGAACTGAATCCGGTCCGAGCTCGCGCGCCGGCACTCGGCTGCCGCCGATCTTGCCTTGTCGAGGAGACTGCGCGGCGAGGAACCGTCCTGCCCGAGGATGGAGACGCCCGCGTATGGCGTCACATGAAACGCAGCATCTCCGATCTTCACCGGCTCGCGCAGACTCGCGCAGACTCTCGAGACGCAGCGCTCGATCGTGTCACGGTCGGAGCTCTCGATGACGATCGCCAGAAGCTCGGCGCTCAGCTGACCGAGATACCAGCTCGACTCGGAGCCGTCGTCCGGCGTGGACCGTGTCTCATCGGGCAGCCGCAGGATGGCAGCGCTCAGAACCTGCTCGGAGATTTTGGCATCGACGACACGTGCGATCTCGGCCAGCCCGTCCAGATAGATGAGCGCCAATGCGGCGGGGTTTTCCTGGATTGCGGCCTGCGACAAGGTGTCGTTGAAGCGGCTCAGGAATCCGCGCCGGTCGAATTGCGGATCGTCGGACGGCGCCGCCTCGTCCGACGGCGAGCCCCCCGAGAGGGCCCGAATGACGCACAGCGCCCGATCCGGTCCCTGCGCGTAGGCGCGCAGCTCGTAGCGCACATCGTCGCATTCGAAGCGAGTCTCGACCGGCTTGCGCTGGGCGATGCACCGGCGCACCGCGTGCTTGACGGGTAGCGCGGCGGCCTCCGGCCAGACCGAGTCCAGGCGCGCACCGGCGGCATCGGCCGGCGGGAGGAGGGCGGCCACGGCCCCGCCGCCGACGTGATCCATGATGACGCCGTCGCGTCTCACCAGGACGGCGAGATCGGGCAGGGCGTCGGTCGATATCTCGGCCATCCTTCATGTTAAGCATTAAGGCGGGAGGATTTCCTAGACCCAGATCCCGTCCGCTGGGCTTTTTTGACCGAATCCAAGGTTCCCGGCAGAATCTGCGCGATGATCTGGACATGGAGGTCTCGCGGGCACCTCGTCCGCCACGCCCGAGCCGGCATCGCGACGCTGGCACTCGCGGTCGCCTATCAGCCGACCGCTTTCACGGCCGAAAGCCATTGCAAGCTCGGCGAGATCGCCGAGTTTCCAATCACCATGCTGGGCCTGCGACCGCTGATGACCGCGGGGATCAATGGAACCGACGTTCAATTCCTGCTGGACAGCGGCGCTTTCTATAGCACGATCAGCCCGGCGAGCGCCGCCGAGCTCAAGCTCGAGACCCATTTTGCGCCGACCGGGTTTTACATGCAGGGCGTGGGTGGAGGGAGGGCGGATGTCTCCATCGCCACCGTCAAGACATTCACGCTCGCGGGTGTTCCGATTAAGAACGTCGAGTTTCTGGTCGGCGGGAGCGAGATCGGAGTCGGCAGCGTCGGGCTGTTGGGCCAGAATGTCCTGCACATTGCCGACGTGGAATACGATTTGGGAAACGGCGTCGTTCGCTTGATGAAGCCCATGGACTGCCGAAACACCATCCTCGCCTACTGGGCCGATGCCTCGACGCCGTATTCGGTGCTTTCGATCGATGCGTCGAACGGGCTGGACCGCCACACCGGCGGAACCGCTTATGTGAACGGCGCCGAAATCCGGGTGATGTTCGATACCGGCGCCGGAGGCTCGGTATTATCGCTGCGCGCGGCCGCGCGGGCGGGCATCAAACCCGACTCTCCCGGAGTCGTGTATGCCGGGGATTCCTACGGAGTCGGGAAAACTACCTATCCGACCTACATCGCTCCATTCGCGAGCTTCAAGATCGGCGAGGAGGAAATCAAGAACACCAAACTGCGCATCGGCGACATCGATCTTCCGAACGCTGACATGCTGCTCGGGCCGGATTTCTTCCTGTCGCATCGGATCTACGTGGCCAACAGCCAGCGCAAGCTATATTTCACCTACAACGGCGGCCCGGTGTTCAATTTGGCCGTCAAGCGCCCGGCGGCCGATCCGGCTGTGCCCACACAAGCCTTCTCGTCAGCGACGAATGAAGGCGCTCCGGCCGTGCCTCATGACCAAGAAGCCGCCGAGCTCAGCCGCCGAGGGACCGCAGCGGCGGCTCGCGGCGATCTCGATAACGCCATCGCGGACCTCACCAAGGCGTGCGTACTCGCGCCTGAGGTACCGGAATATGTCTATCAGCGAGGTCTGGCGTACCTGCAGCACAAGCAGCCGGATCTCGCGCTGACGGATTTCGACCGGGCGCTCAGTATGAGATCGAACGATGTACTCATTCTGATTTCACGCGCGTCCCTCCTGCTCCGGCGTGGAGAGAAGGCGCGCGCGGCGGCGGACCTCGACGCCGCGGACGCCGCTGCGGCGAAAGAATCGGACCTGCGGTTTCAGATGGCACACGCCTATGAAGCGGCCGATCTTCTGGGTTCATCCATCAAGCAATACGATTTGTGGATCGAATCTCATCCGGCCGACGCACGCTATCCCACTGCGCTCAACGGCAGATGCTGGGCGCGCGCCATGCAGGGGGAGGAGTTGCCGCTTGCGCTCAAGGATTGCAATGTGGCTGAGCGCCGCGTTCAGAAATCCAGCCCGGAGTTCGCCAAGATCTTGGATTCGCGAGCGCTCGTGTTGCTGCGCATGGGCAACTTCGACAAGTCCATCGCCGACTACGACGCGTCGCTGAAAATCAACCCGAAGAATCCCTGGGGATGGTACGGCCGCGGCATCGACGAGCTGCGGCTGAACAAGGTTTCCGAGGGGCAGGGCGACATCGAACGTGCAAAGTCGCTATGGCCGCAGGTGGCCGATGAGTTCAATCGCCGCGGAATCGCGCCATGACCCGTTGAGGCCTCGAGGTCGAGGCCGCGGTCCCGGGGCCGTCGGGCAGGACCGTCGATCAGCTCTCGAAGAACCCCATCTTCACGCCCGCGAGCTGTACGACATCGTTATCGTTCAGCCGCCGCGCCTGAGGTCCGATCGGCACCCCGTTGACCTGCGGATAGTCATTATCCTTGCCGCTGTCGACGTGCACGATGAAGTAGCCTTCGGCGCGGCGCGTGATGGCTGCCACCTGAACACCGGGCCGCCCGAGCGTCGTGAGCGCCTTGGTCAATTCCAGCTCGCGGCCCGCGAAGGCACCGCTCAGCACTTGCAGCTTCGCCTTGGGCAGCGCTGCCGCGTTGTCGGGTATCGGGCCGGCGTTGGCAGGGCGCTTGGCGGCGACGGCCTTGGCGGCCTGATCGACCGCGGCACCGACGCGGCGAATGCGATCCTCGCCCTGTGAGCTCGGGGTGATGACCATGGTCTTCTCGAACTCATCCTGTTCCGCATCGCCATCCTGGCTGTCGACGAACCTAAGCTGATGGTGCCCGACGGTGATCACATCGCCGTGCTGCATCGCGTGCTTCTTGATCAGCTTACCGTTGACATAGGTGCCGTTGGTGCTGTTCAGGTCCTCGAGGAACGAATCGTTCAGGATATTGATGATGAGCGAGTGATGACCGCTGACCGCCGGATTGTCGATCCGGATGTCGTTGTCCGGGAGGCGCCCAATGGTGTAGCGCTCCTTGTTCATGTTGTATTCCGCGAGGATTTGACCATCCAAGCTGAGCATCAGGCGTGCCACAGACACATCTCCCTAACCGAACCATCCCAGTATTTTGTCAAATATACGCCGTTGCGCGGGGAACGGCTCAGCCACATGCGCCATGATGACTGAGATGTTGTCCCGCCCGCCATTATCGTTCGAAAGCTGAATCAACTGTTTAGCAACCGTATCAAGATTAGCACTAAAGGTGCTGATTGTTAAATGAATATCCTCATCTTCGATCATGTCCGACAAGCCATCGGAACAGAGAACGTAGTAGTCGCTCTTCTGTACGGGCTGCTCGTGGATCTCGACCTCGACATTCTGTTCCACCCCGAGCGCCCGGGTAACATAATTCTTGTTGGTAGCCCGCTGTGCCTCCTGCTGAGAATAGAAGCCACGGTCTACCAGTTCCTGCAGCAGCGAATGATCCAGAGTCATTTGCTCGAACCGATTGTCCCGCAACCGGTAGAGCCGCGAGTCGCCGACGTGCGCGATGGACATCCTGTTGTCGTGGAACAGGCAGGCCACCACGGTCGTACCCATACCCTCACATTGAGGCTGAGTCTTGGAGGTGTGGTAGATGATTTTGTTGGCTCTGTGAATCGCGTCACGCAGAATGATGCTGGGCCGCGTCAATCCGCTCTCGGCGTCGCGTACCGAGAGGTCTTCCCGCGCCACCGCATCACGTACCAGGTTGATGATGGTTTTGACGGCGATGCCACTCGCTACCTCGCCGGCGTTGTATCCGCCCATGCCGTCGGCCAGCACGAACAAACCGATGTCCGCCTCGGTGCCGATCATGTCCTCGTTGTGTTCGCGCACCTTGCCCGTATCGGTGAGCGCGACGCTCGCGATTTTTCCCCTCAAGCTCATGAATGTCTCTCGATCATGGCAGTCCCGTCGGCAATCGCGACCGACAGTCTTCCAAAGCCGCTGCCATTTGCGCCCCGGATTCGAATCGCGCCTCCGGAGTCTTGGCGAGCGCGCGGTCTATGATGCTCTCGACACAGGCCGGAAGATCGGGCCGATAGGACCGCAGCGGCGGATGCGGGGATTCCGCGATCTGCTGCATCAAGCCCGTCATGGAGTCGGCAGTGAACGGCAAGTGGCCGGTCAGCAGCTGAAACAGGCTAACACCCAACGAGAACAAGTCTGAGTGACCGGTCACAGTTCGCCCTTCGAGCTGTTCGGGCGACATGAAGGAGGGGGTGCCGAGCACGATCCCCGTGCGGGTGGTGCCCGTACCGGTGAGCCGCGCGATCCCGAAATCGGTGATCTTCAACACATCGGCGTTGGGGTCATACATGATGTTGGCGGGCTTGATATCGCGGTGGACGACTTGTTGTTTATGGGCGAATCCGAGCGCCTGGGCGGTTCGACCCATCAGTTCCAGCACCTTTCTCGGTTCCAGCAGGTTATCGGAGGTCGCGTAGTCGCTCAAATGCCGGCCCTTCAAATATTCCATCGCGATGTACGCCAGTCCGTGCTCTTCGCCGACATCATAGATGGTAACGATATTGGGGTGGTTGAGACGCCCCGCAGTTTCGGCCTCGCGAAAGAAGCGGCTTCTCGCTTCGGTCAATTCCGACTCGCTGAATTCGCTCGCGAGCGGGATGGCTTTGATCGCGACCAGGCGGTTGATGGCGGTGTCGCGGCCGAGATATACGACTCCCATCGCACCGCGCCCGATCTCGCGCTCGAGTTGATAGCGGCCGAGCCGCCGCAGCTCGCCGGCCGAAGCGGTCGCCGGCGCATTGCCGCCGGTCGTGGCGGCCGGGCCCGCGGCGGCCGGCCCCGCGGTGGCCGGGCTCGTAGCGGGGGACGCTTTGCGCGGCGCGGGTGCCTGGGCGAGCGGCCGTGAGAGGGTGCCGGTCGCGGCAGGCCGGGCCTTGGCCGCCGCGCGTTCGACGTCCATCAGGCGCCGCAACCGGGCGCCGACATCCCGGTAGGTATTGTCGATGCGGGCCAGGTGCCGGTACACCGCGGTCGCCTGAACTCCCCGCCCGCGCTGCTCGAGCTGAGTCCCGAGCGCATAGAGCTCGCCGAGCACGGTGGTGCTCCCCTTGCGGCCCTTGAGCTCGGCGAAACGCTGCTCGAAGTTGTCCAGAAGGCGGGCGGTGTCCGGCCCCGGCGGCGGGGGAATCTTGGGCGCCGGCGCCGCGGGTGAGGCGGAGGCCCAGATGGACAGGAAGAGGAGGGTGCTGCCCCCGCTCAAAAGCACCGCCCCGGGCAACCAGGCCCATGGGCTCAAATTGACGTGGGACCGAAGCAACAGGTCCAGCCCCAACAGGCCGAACCCCACGATTGCCGCGATCATCCCGAACTTGCGCATGCTATAGACATAATCCGCTTACAGAAGCGGCGAAGTATAGGTGATCGGGCGACCCCGACTGCAATGCTAAGCTCACAAAATGCGCCCAAGGAACCCGATGGCGAAGGTAAAAGAGGTTTTTGTGTGCCAGTCCTGCGGGACCCCGTCCCCCAAATGGCAGGGGCAGTGCGCCGGATGTGGTGAATGGAACACGCTGGTGGCCGAGGTGCGGTCGACCGGATCCCGTGGCCCGGCGACGCCGGCGGGGCGCTCGGGCCGGGCGGACCCGCCGGTTTCCCTTGCCGCCGAGGCGGCCGCCGACCAGCCCCGCATCTCCACCGGATCCGCGGAGCTTGACCGGGTGCTCGGGGGAGGTTTGGTGACCGGCTCGGTGACCTTGATCGGGGGCGATCCCGGAATCGGCAAGTCGACGCTGATGCTGCAAGCGGCCGCCGCACTCGCCGCCGCCGGGCCGGTCCTCTACGCGACCGGAGAGGAGTCGATCAAGCAGGTGGCGTTGCGCGCGCGGCGTCTGTCGCTCGCGGAGTCGACCGCCCGGCTGGTCGCCGAAACCCAGGTCGAGGCCATCGTGGAAACGGCGGCCGGCCTGAAAGCGCGGGCGCTCATCGTCGACTCCATCCAAACCATGTATTCGCAGCGCATCGACACGGCACCCGGTGCCGTCTCGCAGCTGCGCGAATGCACCGCGGAACTGGTGCGCTTCGCGAAGACGAGCGGCACCGCAGTGCTGCTCGTCGGGCATGTGACCAAGGAGGGCCAGATCGCGGGGCCCAGGGTTCTCGAGCACATGGTGGATACGGTGCTCTACTTCGAAAGCGATACCGGGAGCCGGTTCCGCGTCCTGCGGTCGGTGAAGAATCGCTTCGGCGCCGCGAACGAGATCGGCGTGTTCGCGATGGCGGAGCAGGGATTGCGTGAAGTCACCAACCCCTCCGCGATTTTTCTGTCGCGGCACGAAAGGCCCGTGTCGGGCAGCGTGATCACGGTGATGCGCGAAGGTACCCGCTCCCTGCTGATCGAGGTGCAGGTGCTGGCCGACTCGAGCCTGGGCTCCAACCCGAGGCGCGTTGCGGTGGGCATCGACGGCAATCGTCTGACCATGCTCCTGGCCGTGGCGCACCGTCATGCGGGTCTCTCGCTACAGGGTCAGGATGTGTTCGCGAATGTCGTCGGGGGCGTGCGGCTCGCCGAGACGGCGGGCGATCTTGCCATCGTGCTCGCCGCGCGTTCCAGCCTTTCCGACCTGCCCTTGCCCGCTTCCCTCATCGTCTTCGGCGAACTCGGATTGGCGGGGGAGATCCGCCCCGTTCCCTTCGGCGAGGAGCGGCTGCGCGAGGCAGCCAAGCACGGATTCAAGTCGGCGCTGATACCGGAGGCCAATGTGCCGAGGCGCGTGCCGGAAGGAATGACGGTGCGCGGGGTGACCCGCCTCAGCGAGGCGCTCGAGGCATTCGACCGGGTTTCGCGGCAGGACAGCGGGATACGGGGCTCGAGTTGATGAAGGCCGCCGCCCGCTAGACCGGCACCCGGCCGGTATCAGCGCTTCAGGGCGTCGAGATACGCGGCGAGCGTGGCGCCGCTCCCCGGCGAGCCGGCGAGCGCGACGTAGCCGTCGGGCCGCACCAGATACGTGGCGTCGCGAACGATGCCGGCCGGGCGCATGTCCGGGTTCCAGTCGAAGCGGTGCAGGGGGAGCCTGCGCTCCCCACAGACCCTTCCGATGTCGGGCGCGGCGCCGCCGTACACGTGAACCTGCCAGTCGAGCGCGCATAAAGGAGCGAAATTGTCGCTCGAATCACCGAGTTTTACCCAGGGCAGCCGGTCTCCGCCGTGCACCGGTCCGGCGCGGCCCACGCTCAAGGGGCTGCCCCGATAATTCACGGCCGTCTGCGAGACTGTACGAAACAGCAGCCGCCGCGCGGCCGCGAACTTGAACAGCGCCGGCATCATCAGCGGTACGACGTTCAGTCGAACGCGCCGCGCGATCGAGCCGTCGCTCGTCACCGCCGTGAAGGCGCGATCGGTCGTCTCGACCAGCCGGCGCGCGAAGGCAATGCGCTCGGGCTCGTAGCTGTCGAGGATCGCTGCGCCCGCTCTGCCGAGCAGCACCGCGGCCAGCTTCCAAGCGAGATTGACCGCATCCCCGATGCCGGTGTTCATGCCCTGACCGCCCACCGGGCTGTGAATGTGCGCGGCATCGCCCAACAGAAACGCGCGGCCCTTGCGAAAGTGATCCGCCACCCGATGATGCACGCGATAGGTCGAGAACCAGTTGACCCGGGTCACGTCGATTCCGAGCTGTTCGATGACCCGCTTGCTCACGTCGGACCAGGACAACCGCTCCCGGGCGGTCCCGACCTCATCACGGACCGTACCGACGAGACGCGCGCCTCCGCCCTTCAATGGAAAGACCGCCAAGAACTCCGACCTGTCCAGCGCGACGTGCAACTCGCCGTTCATCACCGGGCCTGTGGCCTCCACGTCGGCCACATAAAACAAGTGGTCGTAGGTGCCCCCCTCGAAGCCGATGCCGAGTGCGCCGCGCACCGCGGAATGCGCGCCGTCGCAGCCGGCGAGAAAAGCCGTCTCGCAGGTCTCGGTGCTCCCGTCCGGGCGGCGCAAGCGAACGATGAGGCGGCCGGCCGTCTCCTCGAAGCCCACGAACTCCGTCCGGCGCTCGATCTCGACGCCAAGCTCCGACAGGCGACGGGCCAGCAACCGTTCGTGCTGGTCCTGCGGGTAGACCAGCGCGAAGGGATAAGGGCTCAATCCCTCTCCGAGGGTTCCGAATGCGGCGTGTGCCTCGCGTTTTCCGCTCACCCAGAGATTGAGCGCCCCGACCCGTACACCCTGCTCGACGACTTCGTCCGCGAGGCCGATCTGCCGATAGAATTCCAGCGTCCGGGCCTGGACCGCGAGCGCCCGGGAGGTGGTGCCGCTCTCAGCCGCACTGTCGATGAGGCGCACCGACACGCCGAGCCGGGTGAGCCAATGCGCCAGCACCAGCCCGGTCGGTCCGGCGCCCGCGATCAGCACGTGGATGGATGAGGGGCTTGCCACCTGCACTATGCTAAAGCAAAAGAGCGCGGATGCCGCACGTGCGCGCGCGGGCCCGTCGGGTTTGGTGCGAAGCGGCTCTCGCGGCTTCGCCGTGTGCATCGACCGGGCGGCGCGCTAGTTGAGCTTGAGATACCGGGCGCAGTTCGCGTCGGAGGAGACGACTTCGTATTTCGCGTCGGGTCCCGCGTACCGGCATACCAGAATGGGCGTGCCTGGATAGGTGCTGACGACCCGCCGGCCGATGAGTTTCGCGCGCAGCGGGTCTTGCGCGTGGTCTTGCGCGCCGGCCGCCAGTGCGAACAGAAGTCCTGCGCATATCGCGATGGCTTTCATGCGCATCAGTCTGTGCGCAACGGAGCGGGCGTGCCGCAACGGACGTTCTCAAAAAATCGCCGAGCGATGCGACGTAATCCCGCCGTTCGCCCGCGGCGCCGCGGCGGGGCCATGGCCGGGCCGGAACGCGCTTTCAGGCGGGTGCGGGGGGCGGGCGGATCCGGACTGTCTTGATGGCATTGTCGCCGGTCTGCAGAACCTCGAGCATGTAGTCGGACATCTTCAGGGTCGTGCCCGGCTCGGGAATCGTCTCCAGGAACTCCACGATCAGACCGTTCAGGGTTTTGGGGCCGTCGGTGGGAAGATTCCAGCGCATGGAGCGATTCAGTGCACGGATGGTCGTGGAGGCACTCACGACGAAGCTTCCGTCCGCCTCGCGATGCACGTCCTTGTGCATCATGGTGGCGGGATCGGTGGTGAACTCGCCCACGATCTCCTCGAGGATGTCATCGATCGTCACCAGTCCCTGGATGTCGCCGTATTCGTCCACCACGAAGGCGAGGCGCCGCTTGTCGCGCTGAAAATTCAAGAGCTGTGTATTGAGCGGCGTTCCCGAGGGAACGAAGTACACGTCGCGCGCGCTGGCGGCCTCGATCAGGCTGTCGTGATCCAGCCGGCCGCGCGCCAGCTCATGCACCACGCGCTTCATGTGCAGCACGCCGAGGATGCGGTCGATGTCGCCTTCGAACACCGGCAGGCGCGTGTGCTGGCTCTGACGCAGCTGCTCGAGGATCTTGTCCCAGGAATCCTCCATGTCGATGCCGACGATTTCCACGCGCGGCACCATGATGTCCTCGACGGTGGCCTTCTCCAGATCGAGGATGCTCACCAGCATCTGCCGATGCCGTTGCGGGATCATGGCGCCGGCCTCGGCGACCACCGTGCGCAGCTCCTCGCTGCTCAGGGAATTGGAGGCCTGCTGGCGCGAGGCTCCAAGCAAGAGCAGCACGCCGTTCGCCAACAAGTTGGTGGCCCAGACGAACGGATACAGGACCGCCAGCAGGAGCGTATACACGTAGGCGGCGGGAGTCGCGAGACTCTCGGGATGGAGCGCACCGAAGGTCTTGGGCGCGACCTCGCAGAAGATGAGCATGACGAAGGTGAGCAGGATCACGCCTGCCGCGACCAGATAGTCTCCGCCCAGGCGAAAGGTGATGAGACCCACCAGGGTGGGCGTCACCACGTTCACCACGGTGCTCAGCAGAAGAATGAGGCCGATCAGGCGGTCGGGATGGGCGAGAAGCGCTTCCGTCAGCCGGGCGCCCCGATGGCCCGTCTTGGCCCTGTGCCGCAGTCGGTAGCGGTTCAAGCTCATGAGCGCGGTCTCGCTGCCTGCGAAGAACGCGGCCAAGATCAGGAGAACTCCGAGCGCCGCGAACAGTACCCTGAGTGAGAAATGTTCCATTGACCGCCTGAATGCCTACCGCCTGAACGCCTACCGCTCAACCCCAGTGCCGCCCGAGCAGATACTCGAGCACGAACTTCGACCCGAAATACGACAGGATCAGGAATCCGAACCCGCTCAAGGTCCATGTCACGGCAGCTCGTCCGCGCCAGCCGTAGCGCACCCTGCCGATCAGCAGCACGCCGAAAATGATCCAAGCGACGCACGACAGGATGGTCTTGTGCTGAAGATGCTGAGCCCAGAGATTGGTGACGAAGATGAACCCGGTGAGCAGCGCCAGGGTCAACAGCGCGAACCCCGCGCCGATCAGCCGGAACATCACTTTCTCGATGGCATCGAGCGGCGGAAGCGCGGCGGGCAGATCCGCGATCCGCCGCGCGCGCAGACTTCTGTCCATGTACACCAGGACCAGCGCGGTGACCGCGGCGGCCAGCAGCAGCGCCGCCGCCGCCATGGACAGCAGGATGTGCGCGGTCAGCTCCCAGCCCGGGGCGTTCTCCTCTGCGTAGGCATGCCCGTGCCCGGTGAGCGCGGCGCCGAATGCCGCAAGCCCCAGGAGAATCGCGGCAATTGCGCGGTTCTGCCTCTCGATGGCGATGAGACAGGCGAGGATGGCGAGCGTCCACGCCAGCATGGAGGCGGCTTCGAGAAGACCGATCGAGAACGGTCCGAGCGAGCGCAACATCATGTACGCGATGGCGTAGGAGTGGGCGATGATCGCGCCCAGCGCGACCGCCCAGGCGAGGGGCCCCAACGCAGGCTTGCTGACACTCCGAAGCATCATCCAAGCACTGGCGGCGTAGAGCGCGAACAAGGAAACGGCGACGATCACGAGGATCGGATGATGACACAACGACCGGGGAGCGCCTAGCGAGCGGGGGAGCGCCCGGCGAGCGGGGAGCGCCTGGCGAGGGCTCCGGAATGCGATATCATTCGCGCCCATGTTCGACCGTCTGTCATCCGGCCTCACCGCCGCACTGAACGCGCTCTCCGGCCGCGGCTATCTTAGCGAGGACAACATTTCCGACACCGTTCGGGAAGTACGGCTCGCGCTGCTCGACGCCGACGTTGCGCTCCCGGTGGTGAAGACCTTCACCGAGGCGGTCAAGAGCCGCGCGATCGGCGTCGAGGTCACGAAGAGCCTGACCCCGGGCCAGGCCTTCATCAAGGTCGTGCACGAGGAATTGGTACGGCTCATGGGGGAACCCAGCGCCGGCCTCAATCTTCGGGCGCAGCGCCCGGTCGTCGTCATGCTCGCGGGACTGCAGGGCGCGGGCAAGACCACGACCGCCGCAAAGCTCGCGCGCTGGCTCATCGAGAAGCAGCATAAGAAGGTCTTGTTGGTGAGTACGGACGTGTACCGGCCCGCCGCCATCGACCAATTGAGGACTCTGAGCGCTCAGGTGGGCGCCGGATTCGCGCCGGCGAACATCGAGGAAGCGCCGGTGGCGATTGCCAAGCGGGCGCTCACGGAGGCGACGCTGCAGGCCTACGATGTGCTCCTGATCGACACGGCGGGGCGCCTGCACGTCGATGCCGAGATGATGGATGAGGTGAGGCACCTCGAGGCGGCCATCAACCCCCATGAGCGGCTGTTCGTCGTCGACAGCATGGCCGGGCAGGACGCGGTGAACGCGGCCAAGGCCTTCAACGACGCGTTGAGCCTGACCGGCGTCATTCTCACCAAGGCCGACGGCGACGCCCGCGGCGGAGCGGCCCTCTCGGTCCGCCAGATCACCGGCAAGCCCATCCTGTTCGTGGGCACCGGCGAAAAATCCGAGGCGCTCGAACTGTTCCAGCCGGAGCGCATTGCCTCGCGCATCCTCGGAATGGGCGATGTGCTTTCGCTGGTCGAGCAGGTTCGGGAGCAGGTCGACCAGGAAAAGGCCGAGAAGCTCGCCAAGAAGATCAGCAAGGGGAAGTCCTTCGACCTCCTGGATTTGCGCGATCAGCTGAGTCAGCTGCAAAAAATGGGCGGCGTGTCGGCCCTGCTGGAGAAACTCCCGGCGCAGCTGCAGGCCAACGCCGCGGCCGCGGCGGGTCAGGTCAACCCCAAGGTCCTGAAGCGGCAGATGGGCATCATCGACTCCATGACCCCGCGTGAGCGGCGGCGACCGGAGATCATCGACGGCTCACGCAAACGGCGCATCGCAGCAGGCGCGGGCGTCCCGCTGCCCGAGGTCAACCGACTTCTCAAGCAGTTCGACCAGATGCAGAAGACCATGAAGAAATTCGCCAAGGGGGGCATGCTCAATATGATGCGGGGGATGGCCGGCCGAATGCCCCCGGGATTCCGCCCGAAGCCCTGAAAAGGCCGCCGAGCCTCTTCCCGGAGGCTCGGTCCGGCTTTTTGTTGCCGAGCTGCGTCGTTAGCCAGTACAATTGGCGGCTTGGCATTGCAAGGTGAAGCATCATGGTGACGATCCGATTGACTCGACGCGGCGGCAAGAAAACGCCGTTCTACCACGTCGTGGTGACCGACAGCCGCAAACGTCAGGGCGGCACCAGCCTGGAGAGCGTCGGACTCTTCAATCCCGTAGCCCGGGGCGCTGAAATCAAGCTGCGCCTGGATGTCGCGCGCATCGAGCACTGGTTGAAAGAGGGTGCCCATATGTCGGATCGCGTCAAGCAGCTGCTGACCGTGTACCGTAAACAGGCTGCCTGAGGAAACCCCCCAAAGGAACCTCCAGGGTCGAGCGGGTGCGATGAGCCCTGAAGCTTCTGAGCTCATCGAGCTGGGGATCGTGGGTGCGCCTTTCGGCGTCCGAGGGTGGGTGAAACTACGCTCCTACACGGATCCTCCCGAACGATTATTGGATCATCGGCTGTTTCAGCTGAAGCTGGGCGGCGCCTTGCGAACCTACGCGGTCGAGGCGGACGGACGGAGCGGCGGCCGGCTGACGGTGAAGCTCGAGGGAGTCGAGGATCGCGACGCGGCGCAGGCGCTTCGGGGCGCGGTGATCGGGGTCCCGCGGAGCGAGCTCCCGCCGCGCGAGGACAGGGATTTTTACCGGGCCGATCTGATCGGCTGCGAGGTGGTGAATTTGGCGGGCGTCCGGCTCGGGGCCGTGGCGCATTTCATCGAGATACCGGCGCATGCCTTGATGGTGGTGCGTGGTGAGCGGGAGTATTGGGTGCCGGCCGTTCCGCGGCATTTGAAGCGCGTGGATCTCAGGGCGCGGCAGGTAGTGGTCGATTGGGACGACCCGACCGACTGAGGTTGCCAACGCATGCATATCGCGGTCGTGACCTTGTTCCCGTCGATGCTTCGCGAGGCATTGGCGCACGGTGTTCTGGGGCGAGCGCTCGAACGGGGCGTGGTCGAGGTCGATTGTTTCGATCCGCGCGACCACGCGGTCGATGTGCATCGGACCGTGGACGATCGACCGTACGGCGGCGGCCCCGGCATGGTGCTCAAGGTCGAGCCCCTGCGTGATGCCCTGCGGGCTGCGCGCGCGGCAAGCCCTTCGGGGTCCCGGACGGTGTATCTGGGCGCGGACGGGGTTCGGTTCGATCAACAGCGGGCGCGCGAGGCGCGCGGCTGGCCGGGGCTGATCCTGGTGGCGGGGCGGTACGAGGGGGTCGACGAGCGTTTCGTCGAGCGCGAGATCGACGAGCAGTGGTCGATCGGCGATTATGTGCTGTCGGGCGGCGAGCTGCCCGCGCTCGTGGTCATCGATGCGATCGCGCGGCTCATCCCCGGGACACTCGGAAGCGCCGAGTCCGCGGTGCAGGAGTCGTTTACCGACGATCTGCTCGATTGGCCGCATTACACCCGGCCGTCGAGCGTCGACGGCCGCGGGGTGCCGGAGGTGCTGTCCTCCGGCGACCACGCCGCGATCGGGCGCTGGCGATTGCAGCAGTCGCTGGGCCGGACGTGGTTGCGCCGGCCGGAGCTTTTGGAGCGGCGCGGGATGAGCGGCGAGGAGCGCATTCTCCTCGAGGAATTCAAGCGCGCGGCGGCCGCGCTGCGCATGGAAGACGGTCTGAACATCGACGCAAGTTATGATGAGGGCGAGAGCAATGAACAAGATCATTCAGCAACTGAACGATGAGCGCGCGACGCGCAAGATGCCGGAGTTCAATCCGGGCGACACCGTGGTGGTGCAGGTCAAGGTCGTCGAGGGCGACCGCGAGCGCGTTCAGGCCTACGAGGGCGTGGTGATCGCCAAGAAGAATCGCGGGCTCAATTCCTCGTTCACGGTGCGCAAGATCTCGCACGGCGAAGGCGTCGAGCGCGTGTTCCAGACCTTCAGTCCGTCGATCAGCGAGGTCAGCGTCAAGCGCCGCGGATCGGTGCGCCGCGCCAAGCTCTACTATCTGCGTGACCTGTCCGGCAAGGCCGCACGCATCGACGAGAAGGTCTGACCCGTAGTGCGCGGGCGCCGGGCGAGGGACGTTGAACGCGGTCCGAGTCGGCGCTGATGGGCTTTTTCGCACTGGTTTGGCGGATGTTGGAGGGCGTACGCAAGGTCCTCCATCTCATCCTGTTGCTGGTCATCTTCGGCTTTCTGCTCGCGGCACTGCACACCAGCGTTCCCAAGGTCCCGAAAATCGCCGCCCTGGTGATCGCCCCCGAGGGTGAACTGGTCGAGCAACTCTCCGGCGACCCCGTGCGCCGGGCATTCGGCCAGGCCTCCGGCGGTCCCGCACCCGAGACGCTGCTGCGCGATGTGATCGACGCCATCGAGGCGGCCAAGAGCGACGAGCGCATCAAGCTCATCGTGCTCGATCTGGGCAACCTCGAGACCTCGGGTCTGTCGAAATTGCAGGAGGTCGGCGCGGCATTGCGGGACTTCAAGGGCGCGGGCAAACGCGTCGTGGTGGCCGCCGACTCGCTCGATCAGACTCAGTACTATCTCGCCGCACAGGCGGGCGAGGTGTACCTCGATCCGCTCGGACTCGTGTACGTCGACGGCTTCAGCTACTACCGCATGTTCCTGAAGGATGCCATCGACAAGCTGGGCGTCGACGTGAACGTGTTTCGCGCCGGCACCTTCAAGAGCTATACGGATCAGTTCTCCCGAAGCGACATGGCGCCGAGCGAGCGGGAGGAGAGCTCCGTGTGGCTTCAGGCGCTCTGGAACTCCTACAGTCAGGACGTGACGCGGGCACGGTCGCTCGCTCCCACCGCGCTCAATGACTACGTGGCGGAAGCGCCGACGGCGTTGGCCGCGGTGAACGGCGATGCTGCCAAGCTCGCGATGCAGCGTGGGCTCGTCACCGCCCTGAAGAGCCGCCGCCAGCTCGCCGAGGACTTGAAGAGCATCGTGGGCGAGGATGCCGACACGCACTCGTTCAATTCGGTAGGCATGAGCCAGTATCTGTCGGCGGTACGTTCCAAGCTCAGCCTGAAATCGAAGAACGATGCGAAGGTGGGAATCGTGGTCGCTGCCGGGGAAATCCTCGACGGCCATCAGCCGCCGGGGAAGATCGGCGGGGAGAGCACGGCCGACCTCTTGCGGCAGGCGCGCTACGACAAGGCGGTCAAGGCGGTGGTGCTCAGGGTCGACAGCCCCGGCGGCAGCATGTTCGCCTCGGAGCTGATCCTTCGGGAAGTACAGGCGCTGCGCAAGGCGGGCAAGCCCGTCGTGGTCTCGATGAGCACCTACGCGGCGTCGGGCGGATACTATATCTCCGCGGCGGCGAACCAGATATTCGCCAGCCCGACGACGCTCACGGGATCCATCGGCGTGTTCTCCGTGATACCGACGTTCCAGCGCACGCTGGAGAAGATCGGGGTCAAGGTGGACGGCCTCGGGACGACGCCGCTGGCCGGGGCGATGCGCCTGGACCGGCCGCTCGACGATGCGAGCCGGCGCATTCTGCAGAGCTCGGTCGATCACGCGTACGATGAATTCCTGCATCGCGTCGGCGAAGGACGCAAGAAGAGCGTGGAGGATGTCGACAAGATTGCGCAGGGGCGCGTCTGGGCGGGCGTCGATGCCAAACGCATCGGCTTGGTGGATTATCTGGGCGGCCTCAAGGATGCGACCGATGCCGCGGCGAAGCTCGCCGAACTCGGTTCGAACTACGACGTGGATTACATCGAACCCGAGCTCTCGTTGCGCGAGGAGCTGCTGATGCAGCTGCGTTCCGAAATGGTGCGCGTCGGACGCATGGCGGGCTTGTTCGCTCCCGAGGACGACATCGAGCGCGCGCTCGATCCCATCGTCGAGCGTGCCCGGGAAATCGCCGAGCTCAACGATCCGCGCGGGCTGTATGCGTATTGCTGGTGCGAGCAGCCTTCCGGTCGGGAACGGATACTCTCCGTCCGATAGCCGGAGACCTCATGGCCAAGACGGATCTCGCCGACTGCACCGCCCTCGAGCTCCTGGATCTATACCGCACGAGGCAGGCGTCGCCGCTCGAGGCTACCCGCGCCGCGCTCGCGCGCATCGAGCGATGGAATCCGATCCTCCGCGCTTTCAGCCACGTCGCGGCGGAGGAGGCGCTCGAGAGCGCCCGCGGGAGCGAGGAGCGCTGGGGCCGGGGCGAGCCCTGCGGGGCGCTCGACGGCGTGCCGGTCTCGATCAAGGATCTCATTCTTACCCGCGGCATGCCGACTCTGCGAGGCAGCCGCACCATCGACCCGAACCAGGCGTGGGACGTCGACGCGCCGGCCGCCGCCCGATTGCGCGAGGCGGGAGCGGTGTTCCTCGGCAAGACCACGACTCCGGAATTCGGCTGCAAGGGCGAAACCAATTCGCCGCTCACGGGCATCTCCCGAAATCCCTGGAACCCGCAAAAGACGCCGGGCGGATCATCGGGAGGCACCGCCGCCGCAGTGGCGGCCGGGATGGGTCCGGTCTCGGTGGGCACGGATGGGGCGGGGAGTGTGCGTATTCCGGCGGCCTTTTGCGGCAATGTCGGATTCAAGCCGAGCTTCGGCCGGGTGCCGGCCTATCCGCTCTCTTATTTCGGTACCGTGTCGCATCTCGGGCCGCATACCTCGAGCGTGCGCGATTCGGCGCTCGTGATGAACGTGCTGAGCCGGCCGGATGCCCGCGATTGGACCTCGCTCCCGCCGGATGGGCGCGACTATCTCGCGGGGCTCGAGGACGGAATTCGCGGCCTGCGCATCGCCTGGTCGCCGAGGCTCGGCTACGCCCGCCATGTCGATCCGGAAATTGCGCTGGCCTGCGAACGGGCGGCTCACCGGTTATCGGACCTCGGTGCGATGGTGGAGGCGGTGGACCCGGGCATCGAGGATCCGCTCGAGATCACCTGTGGACTCTGGTTCGTGGGCGCATGGACCCTGTGGAACACCTTGACCCCGGCCCAGCAGACCCTGACCGATCCGGATTTCGCGGCCGAAGCGCGGCTCGGCTCCGCATTCGGCGTCCTCGAGGTGCAGCAGCTCTACCTCCGGCGCGGCGCGCTCGGAGCGCATTTGCGTCAGTTCATGGAGCGCTTCGATCTTCTGGTGACGCCCACCGTGGCGGTGCCGGCGTTCGACGCTCGGCCGCCGGGGCTGGGCGACATGGCGCCCGCGGCCCTTCTCGGATGGACCCCCTTCAGCTACCCCTTCAATCTTACCCAGCAGCCGGCGTGCACCATTCCCTGCGGCCTCACGGCATCGGGCTTGCCGATCGGACTGCAGCTCGTTGGACCGATGTTCGGCGACGCGCTGGTCCTGCGGGCGGCACGCGCCTTCGAGACCGTGCAGCCGGTACCGAGACCTCCTGCGCTCGGCTGAGGCGGTCGCTTCCCCGGCGTTGGGCTGATGCGACAACCTCGTAGGCGCGGTCGCGAAGGGCCGACGGATGCTATGATTTCGCCCCATATCGTCGTAGCATTACCGCAACGGCGAGATTATTGGGTTTGGGTACAAGGGAGCGAACAACATGAAGGGACAGACATCGATCCGAGCAATCGGATTCATTTCTGTATTGATTTGGAGTCTTGGGTCAAGCGGCCCGGCGCTCGCCCAGCAGGCTGCCACCGAGTCGGTGAACAAGGGCGACCAGCTGGAAGAGATCACCGTCACCGCGCAGAAGCGCGAGTCGACCGTTGAAACCACGCCCATCAGCATCACGGCGCTGACCGGCGCCGACCTGCAGGATCGCGGCATCACCGACATCAGCGGGGTGGTGCAATCCGTTCCGGGCGTATCCATGCGAACCAGCGGCCCGGGCCAAACCGAGCTCGAGATCCGCGGCTTGACCTCCTCGGGCGGCAATTCCTCGACCGTCGGCTTCTATCTGGACGATACGCCCTTGAGCGCGCCGGCCTCGGCGCAGAACGGCAAGGTCGTGATCGATCCCAATCTCTATGATCTCAATCGAATCGAAGTGCTGCGCGGGCCCCAGGGCACCCTGTACGGCGCCGGATCGATGGGCGGGACGATCAAGCTGGTACCCAATGCGCCGAACCCGAACGAGTTCGAGACGTCCGGCCAGTTCATCATCGGCGGCACGCACGGCGGCGACAGAGTGAATAATGCCGAGAACGGCATGGTGAACCTGCCGCTGATCGACGGCACCATGGCCGTGCGCCTCGTCGCCTCGATCAGCCGTACGAGCGGCTGGATCGATCGGATCGTGATTGCGCAGCCGGACTTTCCCGCGCCGAACCCGGTCACCGGCACCCGCGGCAACGTCGCGGCGGCCCCGATTCAGAGCGACTACAAGGACGTGAATGATGAAAACGCGCGCACGGTGCGCGCATCGGTCCTGTGGACCCCGATGGACCGGCTGTCGATCGAGCCGAGCTTCATGTATCAGGAGATCACCCAGGGCGGTCTCAATCTCATCGACAGCAATCCGGGTACGCTCACGAACTATCAGCCGTTCAATGCGCCGGAGCCGTTCGAGGATCGGATCGACATCTCGAGCCTGAACGTCAAGTATCATTTCGATTTCGCCGATCTGTCCTCGACGACATCGTACTGGTTGCGCGACGAGAATCTGCGCCAAGACGGCGCGGAGGAGATCGCGACCGTCACCTATAACCCTGCCAATCCTGCCGACTTCCCTTACTTCCCGATCTACGCCAATGGACCCTTCGGTCCCGGCATCGGTGCGAACTCCCCGACCTCGCTCGAGGATGACAAGTCCAAGCAGGTGAGCGAGGAGGTCCGCCTGACCTCGTCGGGCGACACGGCGTTCAAGTGGATCGTGGGTTATTTCTACCAGGATTTCGAGTCCGACTGGGACCTGTTCGTGGACACGCCGCAGGCGGTGCCCGTCGTTGGAACCGGGGATGCATTCACTCAATACCAGCCGACCAAGATTCTGCAAAACTCCTTCTTCGGCGAAGCGTCCTATACCTTTTTCAATCAACTCACGGCGACGGCCGGATTGCGTCGGTACTACTACACCGGGAGCGTAAACACCGCGGTGTCGGGCTGGCTGAGCTCGTCCACCAACGCCTCGTACGACTACTTCTCGACGGGCGAGCGCGATTCGGGTGTGACACCCAAGTTCAATCTCTCGTATCAGATGGACCCGGATTTGCTCCTTTACGGGACTGTCTCTCAAGGGTTTCGGCCGGGCGGCGGCAATCAACCCATTCCGACGACCGGACCCCTCGGCAGCGGCCCGGACGGCTGTTTGGCCAATCTGCAAGCGATCGGGTTGAATGCCGCGCCTCCGGGCTTCAAGCCGGACAAGATCTGGAGCTATGAGCTCGGCGAGAAGTTCCGAGACAGCGGCGGCCGTATCACCATCAACTCGGCCGGCTATTTCGAGAATTGGCAGCACATCCAGCAAAACGTTCCGCTGCTTTGCGGCTTCCCGTTCACCAGCAACGCCGGGGACGCGCACATCTACGGCACGGAACTCGAGGTCAGCGCCGTCGTGGTATCCGGGCTCATCGCCTCGGTGAACACCAGCTGGTTGCACGCGGAGTACCTGGCGAATACGGTGGCGAGCACCACCATCGACGATCGCGTGCAGAACGTCCCGGAGATCACCTTGTCCGGGTCGCTTGCCTATCGGCATCCGATCACCGACGACGTCGGATTCCTGGCTCGGATCGACAACAACTATGTAGGTTCCCGCATCGATACGACCGCGCAGGCCAACTACCTGCCGGCCTATGACCTGACGAACGTTCGTATGGGTCTCGAGGGAAGCAACTGGACGGTCGCGGCATTCATCGACAATGCGGCCAACAGGCTGGCGCTGCTCACCAATGCGGCGGCCATCAACGTGAACGTTCCGGCGTTCAATCGCACGGCGATGGAGCAGCCGCTCACCTTCGGACTCGACGTCGAGCTTCAAATTTGCCGGCGGTCCGAAGCCTGCGCCTGCGCCGGTCGCCGCACCCCCGCCGCCGCCCCCACCCCCGCCGCCCCCGCCGGCCGCGGCTCCTGCGCCGCTTCCGCCGCCGCCGCCGCCCCCACCGGCCCGCGAAATGGTGCTCAAGGGTGTGAACTTCGAGACGGCTTCAGCCAAGCTTCGCCCGGAGTCGACCTCGATCCTCGATGGCGTGGCGTCCACCATTCAGCAGTGCCACTGCTCGAAAGTGGACATCCGAGGGTATACGGATTCGGTCGGGAAGCCCGACTACAACCAGAAGCTGTCCGAGCGGCGGGCGAACGCCGTGAAGGACTACCTCGAGTCGCACGGAGTGCCGCCGGGCATCCTGACGGCGCAGGGGTTCGGCGAGGAGAACCCGATCGCCAGCAACAAGACCGCGGACGGCCGGGCCGAGAATCGCCGCGTCACAGTGCAGTTCAGCGCGCCGGTGGGCGCGCAGTAAGCGGCGGCACCGATAACGCTCGAGCATGGGGCCGTGCGGCGCATGAATCATGCGTTCGCACGGCCTCCCCGGGATCGCTCGACTTAGAGGCCCGGCGCGCCGATGGGCGGACCGGCCTCGGCTCTCACGCCATCGACGTGACGTGCTCCGGCTCGATCTTGTAGATGACCCGCACTTCGTTCGGCTGCCGGAAGGGATATTTCTCCTTGCCCAGATACTTCAGCGCCATGGCGTCGATGTGCGCATCGGCGCCGGCCAGCGTGCGATCGGCGACGTGCCCGCGGACCTCCAGATAGCGATATGGGTTTTCCGGATCCAGGATCGACAGCGCGACCCGCTTGTCCTTCTGCAGGTTCTTGTCCTTCTGCCGGCCCTGTGCGGTATTGATGAGTACGTGGCGGCCGTCGTAATCCACCCACACGGGAGTGACTTGCGGCTGACCTCCCGGCATCAATGTGACCAGGTGAGCGAAGGCCTTTTTCTTGAACAGGTCGGCGTGCGAGCTCGGAATGACGGATGCGGCCATGGCTGACTCCTGATGGGGGACTGGCTTTTGGAAGTCTATCCAAAACTCCAGGGCTATTCTAAGCGCATTGCCTTGCCGCAATGCGGAGTACAGGCGTTTCCGCGGAAACGTGTGCCATCACAGCGGGACTGGTTCGGCTACAGTGCCGCCCAGTCCAGAATGACCTTCCCCGACTTCCCCGAATTCATGATCTCGAAGCCTTCCCGGTAGTCGTTGATCCCGAGCCGGTGCGTGATGACCGGCCGGACGTTCAGCCCGCTCTGCAGCATGCTGGCCATCTTGTACCAGGTCTCGAACATCTCCCGTCCGTAGATCCCCTTGATCACCAAGCCCTTGAAGATCACCTGATTCCAGTCGATGGCGGTCTCGCCGGGCGGGATGCCGAGCATGGAGATATTGCCGCCGTGATGCATGGTGCGGAGCATCTCGCGAAGCGCCGCCGCGTTGCCGGACATCTCGAAGCCCACGTCGAAACCTTCCTCCATGCCGAGCTCGCGCATCGCGTCGTCGAGGGATTCGCGCGATACGTTGATGGCCTTGGAGGCACCCATCTTCGCCGCCAGATCCAAGCGGTATTGATTCACGTCGGTGATGACCACATGGCGCGCACCGCAGTGCCGGGCGATCGAGACGGCCATGATGCCGATCGGACCCGCGCCGGTGATGAGCACATCCTCGCCCACCAGATTGAAGGCGAGGGCGGTGTGCGTGGCGTTTCCGAACGGATCGAGAATCGAAGCGATCTCATCGTCGATGGCGGACGGAAGCTTGAAGACGTTGGAAGCGGGCAGCGTCAGATATTCCGCGAAGGCTCCGGGCCGATTCACGCCGACACCCAGCGTGTTGCGGCACAGATGACGCCGGCCGGCGCGGCAATTGCGGCAATGTCCGCAGGTGATGTGTCCTTCGCCGGAGACCCGGTCGCCCGTCTTGACGCCCCGCACCTCGCTGCCGACATCGACGATCTCGCCGGAATATTCGTGACCGACCGCCATCGGCACCGGGATGGTCTTCTGCGCCCAGGCGTCCCAGTTGAAGATGTGCATGTCCGTGCCGCAGATGGCCGAACGGCGGATCTTGATGAGAACATCGTTGTGTCCCACCGCGGGCTCCGGGACGTCCTGCATCCAGATTCCGGGCTCCGCCCGAGCTTTGACCAATGCTTTCATGAGCCTGCCTTCAATGAATGATGCCGAGCGCGCGCCCGGCGCCCGAGAACGCGGAGATCACCCGGTCGAGTTGCGAAGTCGAATGCGCCGCGCTCAATTGCGTGCGGATCCGCGCTTTGCCGTGCGGGACGACCGGATAGGAGAACGCGACCACGTACACGCCGTCCGCCTGCATGCGTTCGGCGAGCTGTACGGCGAGCGGCGCCTCGCCCAGCATGACGGGAACGATGGGGTGCTCGCCCGGGAGCAAATCGAAACCGAGTGCGCAGCATCCGTTCCCGGAAATACCGGGCGTTCGAATGCACGCGTTCGCGCAGCTCCTGCGAGCTTTCGAGGAGCTCCAGAACCTTGAGCGTCGCGGCCGCGACCGGCGGGGCGATGCTGTTGGAAAACAGGTACGGGCGCGAGCGCTGGCGCAACCAGCCGACGATCTCTTTACGGGCCGCGACGTAGCCGCCGCTCGCGCCGCCGAGCGCCTTGCCGAAGGTGCCCGTCAAAATGTCCACCCGGTCCATCACGCCTCTCAATTCGTGAGTCCCGCGGCCGCGCGCGCCGATGAAGCCGGTGGCGTGCGAGTCGTCCACCATCACCAGCGCGCCGTGGCGCCCGGCCAGCTCGCAGATCTCCCCGAGCCGTGCGATCGAGCCGTCCATCGAGAACACCCCGTCGGTCGCAATGAGGCGCACGCGCGCGGCGGCGGCGTCCTCGAGCGCCCGTTCCAGCTCGTTCATGTCGTTGTTGGCATAGCGCAGGCGCCGCGCCTTGCAGAGGCGGATGCCGTCGATGATGCTGGCGTGATTGAGCGCGTCGCTGATCACGGCGTCCTCTTCTCCGAGCAGAGTCTCGAATAGGCCCCCGTTGGCGTCGAAGCAGGACGAATACAGGATGGCGTCTTCCATGCCGAGAAACGCGGCGAGCCGTTCTTCCAGCTCCCGGTGCACGCTTTGGGTGCCGCAGATGAATCGCACCGAGGCGACGCCGTAGCCGTAGCGATCGAGGGCCTCGCGTGCCGCCTGAAGCACCGCGGGATGATTGGCGAGCCCCAGATAGTTGTTGGCGCAGAGATTGATCATCTCGCGGCCGTCGGCGAGTCTCACGACCGCGCCTTGCGCGGAGCCGATGAGGCGCTCTCGCTTGAGAAGGCCGGCATCGTCCAGCGCCCGGGTGTCGCGCTCGAGCCGTTCACGGAGATCCTTGAGCACCATGTCCTTTGAAAATTGGGTGGGGCGGATGGCTTATTATACCGCCGGACAGGGCAGAGGAAATGCGATGGTGTACGCGTGAGGCCGGACGAGGAGACGGAGACCCACCGCCTGGACAAGTGGCTGTGGCATGCCCGGTTTTACAAAACCCGCTCCTTGGCCACCGCAGCCATCAACGGAGGCAAGGTGCATCTGAACGCCGAACGCGTGAAGCCCGCGCACCGGGTTCGAGTCGGCGATCGGCTCAGTTTGTCCTTGCAGGGAATGATCGCCGAAATCGAGGTGCTGGGACTGCCGGAGCGCCGCGGTCCCGCCTCCGAGGCGCAATCTCATTATCTGGAAACTCCGCAAAGCGCGGCGCGCCGCGCCCATCTCAAGGAGCAGCAGCAATTGGCGCAAGTTTCGAGGCCCCGTCCGGAGAGCCGCCCGGACAAGCGCGACCGCCGGCGGCTGATGCGCCTGCACCGGGATCAGAGCTGAAAGTGGGATCGCCCTGGAGCTCGAGCGGGCTCTCCAGGCTCACAGATCGATCATGCTCTCCGGATCGTCCAGATCGCAGCTGGAAGCGGTCTCGGGCTGCAACTCATCCCATTCCGCGTTCGAACCAGACCGCGGTGGCGAGTCCCGCGGTGGTGAGATTCCGCCGGCTCGGGATCGGGCCCAGGCGGCTGGCGACCTGGCTCAAGCCCGGATTGTGACCGCAGATGAGAATGTGACGGAGGGAGGAATCCCGCCGCGAAAGCACCTTCCAGGTCGTTTCGGGGGTGGCGAGATAGAGCTCCCGGGCGCATTGCAGCTGCTTCGTATCGAGCTCGCACGCGGAGGCGATGATCTCGGCGGTGCTCCAGGCACGTTCGGCCGGGCTCACCAGGATGAGATCGGGGATGAGGTCCCGCCGCACGATTCGCTCGGCGATTTCCTGCGCCTCGATCACTCCGCGGCGGGTGAGCGTGCGCTCGAAGTCCTCCGGACAGCTGTCGAGAGCCTGCGCCTCTCCGTGGCGCAAGAGAGTCAGCCTGCGCGCGACCACCGCCGTCCGGCCCCGTTCATCGAGTTACTCACATCATTCCCGTCTGCAGACGAGCCTCCTCGGACATCATGCCGTGATTCCATGGCGGATCGAACACCAGCTCCACGTTGGCGCGCGAGACGGTGGGCACGATCTGCACCTTGTCGCGTACGTCCTGCACCAGGATCTCACCCATCCCGCAGCCGGGAGCGGTGAGCGTCATCTTGATGTCGACCGTGCGGGTATCGTCCACATTCTTGGTGACGTTGCACACGTATATCAAGCCGAGATCGACGATGTTCACCGGAATCTCGGGGTCGTAGCAGGTCTTCAACTGCTGCCACACCACGTTCTTGATGTCCTCCTCGGAGGCGCCGGGCGGGACCTCGGGGGGCTTGGCCGCCGTCTTGCCGATGGCGTCCGCATCCTGGCCGGCGATCCGGAACAGATTGCCGTCGATGTAGACGGTGAAGCTCCCGCCCAAGGCTTGGGTGATGTAGCCCACCGATCCGAGTTTGAGGTTCACCTCGACACCGGCCGGAATCGCGACGGCTTTCACCTCTCGCTGAACGACGATGGGCTCGTTTTCGTACGACATCGGTCAGTCACTCGGTCGATACGGCTGGGACGGCGCCCGAGGGCGGCGCGCTCAGCGCGGAGGCGAGGGTATGCCAGCACAGGCTCGCGCACTTCACGCGCGCGGGGTATTCGCGAACGCCGGACAATGCCGCGAGCTTGCCGAGATCCTCCGCGCCCGCCTCGTCGTCGGTGAGGAGTTTGTGCACTCGATCGAACAGCGCGAGCGCCTCGCCGCGAGTCTTGCCCTTGACGGCCTCGGTCATCAACGATGCCGATGCGGTGGAGATCGCGCAACCCTGTCCCTCGAAGCGGATGTCCCGAATCGTGTCCTCGGCGAGATTGAGTCTGAGCGTGAGCCGGTCGCCGCACAGGGGATTCACGCCCTCGGCGCTGGCGTCGGAGGGCTCGAGCGGCCCGAAGTTCCGAGGGCGGCGGTTGTGGTCCAGGATCACGTCGCGGTACAGGTCGTTGAGTTCCATGAGCGGGTGCCGTCAAGCGAACAGGGCTTTTGCGCGCGGAATGGCCGCGGCGAGCCTGTCGATTTCCTCGAATGTGTTGTACAGGGCGAAACTGGCGCGGGCGGTCGCGGCCACCTTGAAGAACTCCATGACGGGCATGGCGCAATGATGTCCGGTCCTCACGGCAATGCCGTCCTCGTCCAGAATGGTGCCGAGATCGTGCGGATGCACGCCGGCTACCAGGAAGGAGATCAGGCTGGCCTTTTCCCGCGCGGTACCGATGATGGACAGCCCGTCGATTTGCTCGAGTTTTGACGTCGCATAGCCGAGAAGCGCCTTCTCGTGCGCGTGCACCGCATCGAGATCCAAGGTGTGCATGAAATCGACCGCCGCGCCCAAACCGACGGCGCCGGAGATGTTGGGCGTTCCGGCCTCGAACTTGTAGGGCAGGGCGTTGTAGGTCGTCTTGTCGAAAGCTACCGACAGAATCATGTCGCCGCCGCCCTGCCACGGCGGCATGCGCTCGAGCAGCGCTTCGCGGCCGTAGAGCACCCCGATCCCGGTCGGCCCGAAGAGCTTGTGTCCGGAGAAGGCGTAGAAGTCGCATCCCAGAGCTTGAACGTCGACGGGCATGTGCGGAACGGCCTGGGCGCCGTCGATGAGCGTGACGATGCCGCGGGCCTTCGCTGCGGCGGTCAATCGCCGTACCGGCAATATCGTGCCCAAGGCGTTGGATACATGGGCGAAGGCCAGGATCCGCGTGCGCGGCGTCATCAGGGCCTCGACGGCGTCGGCGTGTACTTCGCCGCGTGCGTCGATGGGGGCGACGATGAGCTTCGCGCCGGTCTGCCCGCACAACAACTGCCAGGGCACGATGTTGGCGTGGTGCTCGAGATAGGTGATGAGCACTTCATCCCCCGGCGCCAGCGTGGAGCGGCCGTAGCTCTGGGCCACGAGGTTGATGGCTTCGGTCGTGCCGCGGACGAACACGATCTCGTGGCGCGAGCGGGCGTTGATGAATTTCACCAGGCGGTCGCGCGCACCCTCGTACAGCCCCGTGGCCTCCTGGCTCAGCGTATGTACGCCGCGGTGAATGTTCGCATGATGATTCCGCTCGTAGTCGTCCACGGCCTCGATCACGGACAAGGGGCGATGCGCGGAGGCGCCGTTGTCCAGGTAGCAGAGGGGCTTCCCGTGCACCGTTCGGGCCAGCACGGGAAACTGACGGCGCACGGCGTGCACGTCGAAGGGTACGGCGCTTCTTGCAATGGCGGCACTGTTCATCGGAATTTCCGGAGTATTTGAGAATCGGGTAGTTGCGGGATCAGCGCGTTCTCGATCGCGTTGCGCGCCGAGGGCACGCTCATCCCGGTGAGCACGTCGGCGAGGAACGCATAGACCAGGAGACTCTGCGCGGTGTCGCGATCCAGACCTCGCGACAGCATGTAGAAGAGCATATTCGGATCGAGACGGCCGGTGGTGGCGCCGTGCGCGCACTTGACCTCGTCGGTGTGGATCTCGAGCTGCGGCCGGGAGTCGATTTCGGCGGTCGGCGAGAGCAGGAGCCCGCGGCAGGATTGCTTCGAATCGGCCTTCGCCGCGCCGGCATCGACCACCACCTTGCTGTCGATGACGACGCGGCTGGTGCCGCTCGCGATCGCCCGTATCGTCTGGCGGCTCGTGGTGTGCTTCGCGGCATGCCTGACGGCGTTCACGCAATCGACGTGGCGCTCGCCGTGGCCGACCAGGAGCGCATAGCTGTCGAGCTCCGCGCCGGGCTCGGCCAGCTCGGCCTCGAGCGAGCACCGGGTGAGCCCGCCGCCGAGCGCGATGGTGAACTGCCGGCAGCGGCTGTCCTTGCGCTGGCGCACCTCGAGCGAATCCAGGTGGGTGGTTCCATGATCGGTGGCGAACACCCGGTAATGCTCGATCGCGGCGTCGCGTTCGAGCTTGATCAGCGAGGCGGAGTTGCAAAGCGGGGTATCGGTGCCTTGCTGAACGTGGTGCTCGATGATGGTCGCGCTCGAACCGGGGGAGGCGTCGATGATGACGCGGGAATGGGCCGCCGTTCCGGGATGATCCGCCGTGGCGACGTGCACGATGACCAGCGGCGTCTCCACCCGCGTGGTGACCCTGAGATACAGCCCATCCACGAACAGCGCGGTGTTGAGCAGCCGGAAGCGCCCGATGTCGCTGTCCGGCAGGGGCTCCAGCAGATGCGATACCAGCTTCTTATCCGTGCGGGCTATTTCCTGCAAGCTGTCGATTTCCATCCCGTTGACGAGCAGATCCATGCGCTGAGGCAGAATCGGGAATCCGTTCACCATGAGCACCGTCGCGGCGCGCTCATCCTCGCCCAGCAGGCACAGCTGCGCGGTCGGCAGGAGCGTCCCGGACGGCGCGCGCGGTGCGTCCACATAGCTCTGCGCGGACAATTTGCGCAGATTCGTATAGCGCCAGCTCTCGTCGTGCAAGGTCGGCAGGCCGAGCCGCAGGAACCGTTCCATCGCCTGCTCGCGCAACGGCGACAAAGGGTCGGCGTCGCGCGCGAACCACTGCGCCTCGAAGGATCGAAGGGCGGGCGAGGTCTTGGCCGCGGCGGAAGTCTGCAGCGGAGGGCTCATGCGACCTGGGCTCCATGCACCCAGTCATACCCGCGCCGCTCCAGTTCGAGCGCGAGCGAGCGGTCGCCCGACATCAGGATTCGGCCGCCCGACAGGACGTGAACCCTGTCCGGCACGATGTAATCGAGCAGGCGCTGATAGTGCGTCACCAGCACCACGGCGCGCTTCGGATCGCGCAGGCTGTTCACGCCCATCGAGACCACCTTGAGAGCGTCGATGTCGAGCCCGGAATCGGTCTCGTCGAGGATCGCGAGCTTGGGCTCGAGCACGAGCATCTGCAGCACCTCGTTGCGCTTCTTCTCTCCGCCCGAGAAACCCTCGTTGACGCCGCGCGTGAGAAAGCCCTCGCTCATGTGCATCAGCTTCATCTTCTGCTTCACGAGCGCCAGGAACTCGTAGGCGTCCACTTCCGGCTGCCCTGCAGCCTTGTGCTTCGCGTTGAGCGCCGCCTTCAGCAGATAGACGTTGTTCACGCCCGGGATTTCCACCGGATACTGGAAGCCGAGGAACAGGCCGGCGCGAGCGCGTTCCTCCGCGGGCAGCGCCAGGAGATCGCGGTCCTCGAAGGACACCGAGCCGCCGGTGACCTCGTAGTCCTCGCGGCCCGCCAGAACCTGGGCGAGCGTGCTCTTGCCGGAGCCGTTCGGGCCCATGATGGCGTGCACCTCGCCCGGTTTGACCTCGAGGTTGATCCCCTTGAGGATTTCCTTGCCGGCCACCCGGGCGCTCAAATCGGTAATTTTCAGCATCGTACTCATCGCCCGGTCAACCGACCGCTCCTTCCAGACTCACGCTCAATAAATTCTGCGCCTCGACCGCGAACTCCATCGGCAGCTCCTTGAACACCACCTTGCAGAAGCCGCTGACGATCATGTTGACCGCGTCCTCCGCGGAGATGCCCCGCTGCAGGCAGTAGAACAGCTGATCCTCGCCGATCTTCGAGGTGCTCGCCTCGTGCTCGACCGTCGCGGTCGGATTCTTGATTTCCATGTAGGGGTAGGTGTGCGCGGCACACTTGCCGCCCATCAACAGCGAATCGCATTGCGTGAAGTTGCGCGCGCCCGCCGCGCTCGGCAGGATTTTCACGAGCCCGCGATAGGTGTTCTCGGCGCGGCCCGCCGATATGCCCTTCGAGACGATGGTGCTCCGGGTATTCCTGCCGATGTGAATCATCTTGGTGCCGGTGTCGGCCTGCTGATAGTTGTTCGCCACGGCGACGGAATAGAACTCCCCGACCGAGTTCTCGCCGCGCAGTATGCAGCTCGGGTACTTCCAGGTGATGGCCGAGCCTGTCTCGACCTGTGTCCAGGAGATCTTCGAATTGCGGCCCCGGCACTCGCCGCGCTTGGTGACGAAATTATAAATGCCGCCGACGCCGTTCTCGTCGCCCGGGTACCAGTTCTGCACGGTCGAGTACTTGATCCGGGCATCGTCCAGGGCCACGAGCTCCACCACAGCGGCATGCAGCTGATTCTCGTCGCGCATCGGCGCCGTGCAGCCTTCCAGGTAGCTCACGGAGGCGCCCTCCGCGGCGACGATCAGCGTCCGCTCGAACTGCCCGGTCTTGGCCGCATTGATGCGGAAATAGGTCGACAGCTCCATGGGGCAACGCACACCGGGAGGGACGTAGACGAAGGAGCCGTCCGAAAACACTGCGGAGTTCAACGCCGCGAAGAAGTTGTCGCCCGTGGGGACCACCGTGCCCAGGTAGCGCTCGACCAGCTGCGGGTGATCGCGAACCGCGTCCGAGAACGAGCAGAAGATGACGCCGGCCTTGCCGAGCTTTTCCTTGAAAGTCGTCGCGACCGACACCGAGTCGAATACCGCATCGACCGCCACGCCCGCGAGGCGCGCCCGCTCGTGCAGCGGTATGCCGAGCTTGGCGTAGGTCGCCAGCAATTTCGGATCCACGTCCTCGATGCTCTTCGGCGCGTCGGCCGGCGCGCGCGGAGCCGAGTAGTAGGAGATGTCCTGGTAGTCGATCGGCTTGTAGTGCACCCGCGACCAGGTCGGCTCGCGCATGGTCTGCCAGTGGCGAAACGCCTTCAGGCGCCAGTCCAGGAGGAATTTGGGCTCATTTTTCTTGAGCGAAATGGCCCGCACCACGTCCTCGTCGAGCCCCGGAGGGAGGCTGTCGGATTCGATGTCCGTGACGAAGCCGTGCCGGTACTTCTGCCCGAGCAGCGCCTCGACGTTCTTGTGATTTGCTTGACACGATGAACTTCCCGTTGCTCTTGCACTTGCGGCTCGCAGCCGCGTATTTCAAGGGTTGACTACGGCTTCCGGCCGATCTACGGGGCGGGGCGCCGCGTATCCGGGCCCAAACCCGCGACGCGGAACGAAGACGAATCGATTCCCGCCAGTTGATCGAGCGTCACATCCTCGAGCGCGCGCCGGATCGCGGCGTTGATCCTCTGCCAGGCGCCCCCGACGCGGCATTGCCGCTCGATACCGCACTGACTCGAGGCGCCGCTGCACTCCGTGATCGCAATCGGACCTTCGAAGACGTCGAGGATTTGCGCCGCAGTAATTTTCTCCGGCGCCCGCGCCAGACGGTAGCCGCCCTGGGCGCCGCGCGAAGAGATCACCATGCCGGCGCGCTGCAGGCCTTTCAGCACCTTGCTCACCGTAGGACGGCTGAGTCGTGTACGCTCGGCCAATTCCGCCGCGGCACGATGCCGAGCAGGCTCTTGCGCTAAACTCGCGAGCACCACGGTGGCGTAGTCGGTCAACTTGCCCATTCGCAGCATGAAAGCAGCCTTCTTTCAAGGTTTCCTCAAGTGGGACTAGTTTAGTCCTAATTGGTTCCAAGCGCCAGCCGCGGCGCGCGGCGCACCTGGTTTTGATATCCTTGAGCGGGTGATTCACCGAAAATCAACAGCGAGAGATGCCCGGTATGAATACAGCTGAATTAGCCGCCACGGCACACGCCATGGTATCGAAGAATCGCGGCCTCCTGGCCGCGGATGAAAGCACGAGCACCATTCTCAGGCGTTTCAACACCATCAAGCTCGACTCGACCGAGGAGACCCGGCGCTCCTACCGGGAGATGCTGTTCACCACCCCGGGCGCGAGCGAATACATCAGCGGCGTGATCCTGTTCGACGAGACGATCCGCCAGAAGACCAAGGACGGGGTGCCGTTTCCGGCCTACCTGAGCCAACACAACATGATTCCCGGCATCAAGGTGGACACCGGCGCGAAGCCTCTCGCGGGCTTTCCCGGCGAGACCATCACCGAGGGCCTCGACGGGCTGCGCGAGCGGCTGGCCGAGTACTACAAGCTGGGTGCGCGCTTCGCGAAGTGGCGCGCGGTGATCGATATCGGCGCGGGGATTCCGACGGGCTACGCCATCGATGCCAACGCGGAAGGCCTGGCCCGCTATGCGGCGCTCTGCCAGGAAGCCGGAATCGTTCCGATCGTGGAGCCCGAGGTTTTGATGGACGGCGATCATCCGATCGAGCGCTGCGAGGAAGTCACGAACGCGGTATTGCAGACCGTCTTCGATCATCTGTTTGCCGCCCGTATCGTGCTCGAGGGCATGGTGCTCAAACCGAACATGGTGATCGCCGGAAAGAAAAGCGCCAAGAAGGCCTCGCCCGAGCAGGTGGCGGAAGCCACGGTGCGCACGCTGAAGCGGCATGTCCCCTCGGCTGTGCCCGGAATCGCGTTTCTGTCCGGCGGCCAGAGTCCGACCGAGGCGACCCTGCACCTGAGTCTGATGAACGCGGGCGGTCCGCTCCCCTGGCCGCTCACCTTCAGCTACGGCCGGGCATTGCAGGACACCTCGCTGAGGGCTTGGGGCGGCGCTGCCAAAGGCGTCGCGGACGGGCAGCAGCAGCTTCACCTGCGCGCGAAGTTGAACGGCCTCGCCGCGGCGGGTAAGTACCAGCCGGCGATGGAAAGCTCCGCGGCGTGATCGGCTCCGAACGGCTCAAGGTTAATTAGGCTCAACAAGAATCCCGCGGGCGCGCGATCATGAACTCACCCGCATCAATCGTCGAGATCCGCGATCTGCGCTACGCAATCAACGGGCGGCCGATCTTCGACGGACTCGACGTGGACATCGTGCCCGGCCGGGTCACCGCGATCATGGGACCGAGCGGAACCGGCAAGACCACGCTCCTCCGTCTTATCACCGGGCAGCTGCGCGCGGACTCGGGGAGCCTGATCGTCGCGGGACAGGACATGCGCGCGGTGCGCCGCACCGCGCTGTACGCGTTGCGCCGGCGCATGGGGATGCTGTTCCAGAACGGGGCGCTGCTCACCGACCTGAACGTCTTCGAGAACGTGGCGTTCCCGCTGCGGGAGCACACGGATCTTCCGGGGCGGCTGATCCGCCAGCTGGTGCTGACCAAGCTGCAGGCGGTGGGGCTTCGCGGGGCGGCGGAGCTCATGCCCGCCGAGCTCTCCGGCGGCATGGGGCGGCGTGTCGCGCTCGCCCGTGCCATCGTCATGGATCCCGAGATCCTCATCTACGACGAACCCTTCGTAGGCTTGGATCCCATTTCGCTCGGCGTCATCCTGCGGCTGATCCGCCGCTTGAACGACGTGCTGGGCCTCACCAGCATCTTGGTATCCCACGACGTGCACGAGATCGCCACGGTGGCGGATGCGGTATATCTGCTGTCGGGCGGCAAGGTGGCTGCGCATGGCGCGCCGCGGGACCTCAAGGCGAGTCCTTCCGAGGTGGTCCGTCAATTCATCGGCGGCCTGCCCGACGGGCCCGTGCCCTTCCATTTTCCGGCTCCGGATTATTTCGGCGAGCTGCTCGCGCGCGGTGAGGACCTTTGAATCCCATCAAGGAGCTTTGGAGAAGCCTGATCGAGGCACTGGTGGCACTGGGCGACATCAGCCGGTTCCTCCTGCGTATCATCGTTCGAATACCGCGCGTGCTCATGCGATTCGACTCGGTCGTGCGTCAGATCTTCAACTCCGGGGCGCTGTCGCTGGTCATCATCATGCTGTCCGGACTCTTCGTCGGCATGGTGTTGGGGCTGCAGGGGTTTCAGCTCCTGCAACGATTCGGCTCGGAGGAGGCGCTGGGGGTCGCCGCCGCCATCGGTCTGGTCAAGGAGCTGAGTCCGGTGATCACGGCGCTGCTGTTCGCCGGCCGTGCGGGCACCGCGCTCGCCTCGGAGATCGGCTTGATGCGGGCCACCGACCAGTTGTCGGCCATGGAGATGATGGCGGTGGATCCGATCGAGCGCGTGGTCGCGCCGCGTTTTCTCGGCGGCGTCATCGCCATGCCGCTTCTGTCGGCGATCTTCAGCGTGATCGGCGTTTACGGCGCGCAGCTCGTGGGTGTGCAGATCATGCACGTCGATTCCGGCAGCTTCTGGTCGCAGATGCGCGCGGGCGTCGATATGAGGGATGTCAACGAGGGTCTGGTGAAGAGCTGCATCTTCGGCGTGGCATGCAGTTTGATCGCCGTCTATCAAGGCTATTACGCGATTCCCACGGCAGAGGGGGTCGGACGCGCGACGACGCGCACGGTGGTCGCCTCCGCGGTGATGGTATTGTTTCTGGACTATCTGCTGACGTCGGCATTTTTGTAGGGCCTTTTTTATAGGGGAATGGGGGCAATGCGCAAGTCGAATACACTGAATCTGGGAACGGGGGCCTTCGTGCTCCTGGGCTTTGCGGCGCTGGCGTTCCTGACGACGCAGATCACGAGCCGTGGGCTGCACTTCGGCAGCGCGCCGCATTACGATGTCATCGCCAAGTTCGACAACATCGGCGACCTCAAGGTGGGTGCGCCGGTGTCGATGGCCGGCGTGGAAGTCGGGCGCGTGTCCCACATCGACCTCGACCTCAGGGAATACAAGGCGGTCGTGCTCATGCGCATCAATTCCCTGTACAACCAGATTCCCACCGACAGCGACGCCAGCATCTATACGCAGGGTCTGCTCGGCGGCAAATTCATCGGCTTGACCGCCGGCGGTGCCGACACCTATCTCAAGGACAAGAGCGAGATCGATTTCACGCAATCCGCGTTCGTGCTCGAGAACCTGATCGGCCAATTGCTGGCGAATTTCGCCAAAGGCGGGAATTCATCGAGCTCATCGAGCTCCTCGGATTCCGCGCCGCCCAAGAACGATGCCCCCGCACCCACGGAGAAACACAAATGAAGCTCACGCGATTCCGGCGATTCGAGGCGATCAGCGCCCTCGGAGCGTGCCTGTTCCTCGGCTCGGCCGGTTTGGCGGATCGACAGGCGCTGGCGGACCCTCCCGCTCAGCCCGCGGGCGCGCCGGCCGCCGCGCCCAATACGCTCGACCCGGAACAGCTGGTGGAGGACTCCGCCAAGCGCATGTTGATGGAGCTCGACGCCAATCGCGCGATGTACGCCAAGGATCCCTCCAAGCTCGATAGCCTGGTGGCGAATGTGCTGCTGCCGAACTTCGACAGCGAATACGCCGCGAGGCTGGTGCTCGGCCAGTCCTGGCGCACCGCGACACCCGACCAGCGCAAGCGCTTCGTCGATGCGTTCTACCACTCGCTGCTGCGAAACTACGGCAACGCGCTCCTCAATTTCACCGGCGACAACTTCACGATTCTCCCGTACAAGGGAGATCCCGGGGACACTCAGGCGACGGTACGGACCGAGGTGAAGAAATCCAGCGGCGAGAAGGTCGCGGTGAACTTCAGCCTGCACAAGACCGACTCGGGCTGGAAGGCGTGGGATGTCGTCATCGAGGGCATCTCCTACGTCAAGAGTTTCCGCACCGACTTCGCCTCGGAGATCCAGCAAAAGGGTCTCGACGAGGTGATTTCGCGGTTGGAGAAGGAAGGCACCGTCCGCCCGAACGGCGTCTCCCCGCCCAAATGAGGAGCGGACTTTGAAGACGCCGATTTTGAAGAAGACCAAGAAGCACGAAGCGGCGTCGTTCGAGATCCTCCCGGAGGGCCGCGCCCGCGTCGGCGGCGCGCTCGAATTCCGCACCGTCACCGCGCTCCTGCCGTCGGGAACCGAGGCGATCGAGCAGGGCCGCGCCTCGGCGCTCGATCTATCCGGCGTAACGCTGAGCGACAGCGCGGGACTCGCGCTCCTGATCGAATGGCTGAGCGTGGCGAAGGCTGCGGGCCGTACCCTGCGCTACGAGAACATTCCCTCCCAGCTCCGCCAGCTCAGCGTCTTGAGCGACGTCGACGAGCTCCTCCTCGGCGCCTGACGGCCAAGCTCATTGCTCCGGCGGAGGCTCGGGCGGGGCCGGCGGAGCGGGCTGCGGCGGTGCAGCGGGCGAGGTGCCAGGGGGCGGTACGATCGACGGACCGCCGGGCGCCGGGCTGTCGTCCGCGCCCGGATCGACCAAGGGCTCCTCCGTCACCTTTCCGTTCGACACCAGGTAAGCCCGCCGTGCCAGATAAGCGTCTCGCACGAAGGCGTACGGGTCGTAGACATTCTTCAGGGTCTCGTCTAGTGGCAGGAGGGAGGCGCGCGCGTCGATGAGATACGGCAGGTATATCCCGTAGCTGATGTAGTCGTTATGTATGTAATGCGTGGGCGTGGTGAAGATGCCGACGGCCCGCCCCGCCCCGTCCCGCAAATCCGAGGGCCCAAGGATCGGCAGCTCGAGGAACGGGCCGGTGTGAGCTCCCCAATGTCCCAGAGTGAGTCCGAAGTCTTCCTCGTTGCGATCCAGCCCCGCCGAGGTGGCCGGATCGAGCAGACCACCTATGCCCACGGTGGTATTGAGCACGAAGCGGCCGAGGTCGTTGGCCGCGGCCAGGAACTTGCCCTGCAACGCATCGTTGATCATCACCGTCGGAGTGGTGAGGTTCGCGAAAAAATTGCTGACGCCCGTGCGAATCGGCCGGGGCACGACTTTCACGTAGGCCCTCGCCACGGGACGGGCGATCGCGTTGTCCGCGACGGTATTGAACTTGTAGACGCCGCGATTCCAGGATTCCCAAGGATCCTGCGGGGAGCGGGGTTTGCCCGGCGGAAGCGTCACGCAGGCGCTCGAAATGCAGGCGGCGGCGATGACCAGCGTCATGCGTATCGATCGTGCTTTCGTCATATTTTTTTCCGTCTCCCTGAGGTGTTGAGCGTCTGCCGTCGATCGCACCGGCGCCCGGGGGCTGCCCCAGGATGGTACGGCGGGTCGGCGGAGCGCGTAGCTAGTGGCGACCGTTGCCGGAGCCGTTGTCGTCAGCCACCGTATTCTTACGGTTTTTGGGCATCGCCGCACGCACTTCCTCGAGCAAAGCGCTGATGCGGCCACGCTGGATCGCGTTCAGATCCGGAAGGCTCAGCGCGAGCGCCAGCTGGTTCGATGCGGTGGAGAGGTCGCCGTTCATCAAATAATAATCCGCCATGTAGTAGTAGGAATCGGCGATGTTGCCGGCGGCGCTCGCGGCTTTGGCGATCAGGCGGGCCTGATTGGGCGTCGGCTCCACCTGGTTGAACAGATCGTCGAGGATCAACTGGGCCCGCCGGTTGTCACCCGCGTGCATCAGCGTTTCGGCGAGCCGGATCGTCACCGGCACGTTGCGCGGAAAGAGCCCCAGGCCCTTCTCCAGAATCGCCTGCGACTCCCTGGTCTGTCCGTTCGCCAGATACGCCTGGCCCAATGCGCCGTAGAACTGAGTGACCAGGGGATATTCGGCGATCAGAGCCTTCAAATCCGGTATGGCCGCGGCGGGCAGGCGGGCATTGATGTCGGCGACCGCTTTCCCGTAGCGCTCCTCGACGGTGAGACCGGCACCGTTCTTGACCAGATTGGCGTAATACTCGCGGACGGTTTGCGGGTTGCCGACGAGCGAGCGCAGCCGCTCGCGCATCAGCAGATAGCCGAGCGAATCCTCGTGATGAATGCGGCCGATCAATTCGGCGCGGTTGCGCGCTTCCGCGACACGCTCCGCCGACAGCGGGTGATCGATCAGAAACTCGACCGCCTTGACCCGGTCCGGGCTCGGCGAATTGCGGTTCAGTTCCTCGAACATGCTCGCCATGCCGAGAGGATCGTAGCCGGCCGCGGCCATGGTGCCGATGCCGATCCGATCGGCCTCGAATTCCTGCGATCGCGTGTAGTTGATCTGGTGCTGGATGGCGGCGCTTTGCGCGCCGAGGATGGCCCCTTCCATGACGGACGGGTCGCCGCGCCCCGCGGTCGCGCCCAGGATGATGGCGGCCAGCATGGCTGCCGTGGAGAGCAGGCCCGAGTGCGATTGGTCGATCATCCCGCGCACCAGATGGCGCTGGGTGACGTGCGCGGTTTCGTGCGCCATGACGCCGGCGAGCTCGTTCTCGTTGCGGGTGGCGAGAAACAAGCCGGCGTTGATCGCGATGAAGCCGCCGGGCATGGCGAAGGCATTGATCACCGGATCGCGCACCACGAAGTAGTTGAACTGGTGCTGGCCCTCCTCGGCGTGGCTCGAGAGCGAGTGACCGATGGTCTGAATGTAGTCGCTGACCTCCGGGTCCTCGAGCACCAGGCCCTGGGCGCGCATCTGTCGAGTCCAGGCCAGCCCCACCTGGTACTCCTCCTCGAGGGAAACCGCCGCGGTCGCGGGGCTGCCCAAATCGGGCAGTTCCTGTTCCTGCTCGGCTGGTGTCTCGGCGGGGGGGAGACCGGCAGCCCACGCCACACTGACGCTTGCGCCCACGGCCAGTGCCGCGGCGAAAACCGTCAATGATTTCAATAGCCTCATCCGACCTCCATAAACAACCTTGGAGTGCACGGAGCGCCCCAAAGTTCTAATTGCCGGGTGAGGCGCCCGTAGCAGCCATCAGAGGACTTCGGACGCATAATCCGCCAGCCGCGAGCGCTCGCCGCGTACCAGGGTGATATGCCCGGAATACGTCCAACCGCGGAAACGGTTGACGACATAAGTCAGCCCGGTGGTCGTTTCGGTGAGATAGGGGGTATCGATCTGGGCGATGTTGCCGAGACATACCATCTTCGTGCCGGGGCCGGCACGAGTCACCAGGGCCTTCATCTGCTTGGGCGTCAGATTTTGAGCCTCGTCGATGATGATGAATCGGTTCAAGAAAGTGCGTCCGCGCATGAAATTCAACGATCTGATCTTGATCCGATGCCGCAGAAGATCGGTGGTGGCGCCGCGCCCCCAGGTGCCCCCGGCCTGGCTCTGGGTCAGCACCTCGAGATTGTCCATGAGAGCACCCATCCAGGGCTCCATTTTCTCCTCCTCGGTGCCGGGCAGAAATCCGATGTCCTCGCCCAGGGGGATCGTGACCCGCGTCATGATGATCTCGCTGTAGCGATTGTGATCCAGAGTCTGCGCGAGGCCGGCTGCCAGCGTGAGCAGCGTCTTTCCGGTGCCCGCGGGTCCCAACACCGTCACGAAATCGATCTCCGGGTCCATCAATAAATTGAGGGCGAAGTTCTGCTCCCGATTGCGCGAGCTTACTCCCCAGACGTTGTTGCGCTCCGTGCGGTAGTCCACGGTCAGCTCCAGCACCGCGGAGTCGCCCTCGAGCTTGCGCACGATGGCCTCGACGCCGCTCTCGCCGGGATCGTAGACGAACTGATTGGTTTGCCACTCGCGCACCAGCGGACCGCGGATCCGGTAAAAGGTATGGCTGTGCTGCTGCCAGGACTCCATCCCCTTGCCGTGCTTGTCCCAGAAATTCGCCGGCAGCTTCTGTACGCCGCTCTCGAGCAGGTCGGCGTCCTCGATGGTCTTGTCGCTCGAATAATCCTCGGCCTGCACCCCGACGATGGCCGCCTTGATTCTGAGATTGATGTCCTTGGAGACCAGCGTGACCCGGGCGTCCGGGAACTTTCTCTGCAGCGCGAGCGTGTTGGCGAGAATCGCGTTATCGGCGCCCTGGCCGGGCAAGCCGTCCGGAAGCGAGGAATCGAGGAGCTGCGTTTGGAAGAACAGCCGCCCCGCGGGCGGGCGTTTGCCGTGATTGATCTGAACTCCGGCCGGCAGCGCGAGCCCGCGATCGATCTCCTTCTTGGTCGCGTCGCGCATCAGCTCGTCGAGAAAGCGGCTGACCTGGCGGACGTTGCGGGCCGACTCCGAGACGCCTTTCTTGCCGGCATCGAGCTCCTCGAGCACCGTCATCGGAATGTAGACGTCGTGCTCTTCGAAACGGAATATGGAGGTCGGGTCATGCATGAGGACATTGGTGTCCAGCACGAAGACGCGCCGCTGGGGTTTCGACTTGGCAGCTTTCGCGGCCCCGGCCGACACCGGCCGCAAGGGGGAGGTCACAGCGCGGGACGTCACAGTGTCGTCACCGCCTCGAGGACCGCCTCGGCGTGGCCGTTCACCCGGACCTTGCGCCACTCGTGCCGCAGCAGGCCCTTGGCGTCCAGGAGGAACGTGCTGCGCTCCACGCCCATGTATTTCTTGCCGTACATGCTTTTCTCCTGAATCACATCGTACAGCTTGCACGCGGACCGCTCCGGATCGCTCAAGAGCTCGAACGGAAAGCCCATCTTTTCCTTGAACTTCACGTGCGAGGCGACGGTGTCGGGCGATATCCCGACGATCGAGGCCTTCGCCTTCTTGAACTGGGCATGAAGGGAGGCGAACGCTTCGCCCTCCTGGGTGCAGCCCGGCGTGTTGTCGCGCGGATAGAAGTAAATGACCAACGGTTGGCCGGCGGCATCGGCGAGGCGCCACTTGCCGGCCGTGCCGTCGAGAGTGAAGGCGGGCGCCTTCTTGCCGATCTCAATCCTGCTCATGGTTGTGCTCGCGGGGGTTCAGCTCTTGACGGGCTCGAGGATGGCGTCGAGATTCAGGTGATCGCAAAAATCCATGAATTCCTCGCGCAGCACCCCGATGTGCAGGCGGCTCGGGACGTTCACGATCATCTGTACGGAAAACATCGGCGCTCCGGTATGGGCGGCGGCGTAGGAACGAGTCGACAGCTCGGCGATGTCCACACCGCGCTGCGAGAAGAAGCCGGACAGGCCGGCGACGATGCCGGTCTGATCCAGGCACACCACGTCGATGGAGTAGGGCAGCATGTCGTTGCGGGCTGCCCGTTCTTCGGTGCGGCGCAGCTGAATGTTCATGCCGGTCGCGTCGCCCAGCTTCTTGAACTCGCCTTCGAGTTTCGCGAGCGTGTGCCAATTGCCGTTCACGAGGAGGAGCATCGCAAACTCGTTGCCGAGCGAGGTCATGCGGCTTTCGCTGATGCTTCCCCCGCAATCCGCCACCGCCTTGGAAAGCTCGTGCACCATGCCGACGCGGTCTCCGCCGACCGCGCTTATCACGATATGTTGTTTCATCGGGTCAAATTCTACCGGATGGGCGCTTGCCACGGTGCATGTCGGACAATTAAGGTAGCGGCTGATTCCCTGGAGGAGCTACTTGAATGTTGCGCGGAAGCCTGGTTGCCATCGTCACGCCGATGACCGCCGACGGGAGCCTCGACTGGGCGGCGTGGGGTCGGTTGCTCGATTTTCACGTGCGGGAAGGCACCGACGGCATCGTCATCGCCGGCACGACCGGCGAGTCTCCGGCCCTGTCGCTCGAGGAAACCGAGGAGTTGACGCGCCGCGCGGTGGAGCGCTGTGGGGGCAAAGTCAAATTGATCGTCGGCGCCGCGACGAACGCGACCTCGAGCACCGTGGCCCGGACACGGACGCTGTCCCGGCTGGGCGTGGACGGCGTCATGCTCGTGACGCCGTACTACAACAAACCGCCGCAGGAGGGTCTTTTCAGGCATTTCAGCGCGGCCGCGGACGCCTCCGAGGTGCCGGTCGTGCTGTACAACGTACCCAATCGAACCGCCGTGGATTTACAGCCCGCGACCGTCGCGCGCCTCGCGCGTCACCCGCGGATCGTCGCGCTCAAGGACGCGAGCGCGAGCCTCGGACGCCTGCGCGAGCTGAAAGCTGCCTGCCCGGCCGATTTCTCGATATTGTCGGGCGACGATGCCACTGCCGTCGAATGGATGTGCGCGGGCGCGCATGGCGTCATTTCGGTCACCGCCAATGCGGCGCCGAGGCGCATGCGCGAAGCGTGCGCGGCCGCGCTGGCCGGGGATACGGCGGTGGCGCTCGCCATCGATGCCGACCTGCAGCCCTTGCACAAGAATTTATTCCTCGAAGCGAACCCGATCCCGGTAAAATGGGCGGTCGCCCGTATGGGACTCATCGGCAGCACCCTCAGGCTGCCATTGGTCGAGCTGCCGCTTGCCCAGCACGACGCCGTGCTCGGGGCCATGCGGGCGGCGGGCATCAGACTCGAGGATCAGGCAGCGTGAGACCAATTCGACCGGCAGCGTTCGTCGCCGCGGCAGTGCTTTTGAACGGCTGCCGCCTGATACACGGCGGCTATCAAACGAACTGTCACAAGCCCCAGGAATACCAGCGTGCCGTGCAGCGCGCGCCCCTCAAAGTGCCCGAAGGGCTGGATTCGCCCAATACCCAGGGCGCGCTGGTCATCCCGACGGTGGATCTCGCGGCGCCTCCCCCGGGTCCCCACGAGGCGTGCCTGGATACGCCGCCCCGCTACAAGCCCGCGCCCGCCAACAAGGCGGGGACCCCGAGCAGCTAGGCGTCCAACGGCCGATTTGCTCGCATCGGCGGCCTCCGGTACCCTTGCCGCTGGCGGCTTGGGTTCCGCGGAGAGGTGGCCGAGTGGTCGAAGGCGCTCGCCTGGAAAGTGAGTAACATCCCAAAAGATGTTCGAGGGTTCGAATCCCTCCCTCTCCGCCAATAGGCTAGAATTCGGCAGCAGTTAAGCCTGCCCTCAAATTGGCGAAGAAATGCAGTCGGTTGAGGAGGGAGGGAGACGCCGGCGCGAGCGCCGGCGGTCCCGCAGCGGAGCGAAGGGACGAGGCGCGCAGCGCCGAGCAATCCCTCCTCCGCCAATAGGTTAGAATTCGGGGCTGTTAGCCTCCGCGCAAACGGCCGAGAATTCCAATGCGCTCCTCGAGTCCATGGTGGCTCGCGTCGGCATCTTCGCGGCGACTTGCCACGAACCCCGTCAGGCCCGGAAGGGAGCAGCGGTAGAGGATCAAGTCGGGCGCCGAAGTCCTGCTGACGCGGGCCGCCTCCCTATCACCCGTGGGCGGATGTTGCGGATAAACTGATCGGTATGAGCTATATCGTATTGGCGCGAAAGTGGCGCCCCAAGCGCTTCCAGGAGATGGTGGGGCAGGAGCACGTGCTCAAGGCACTGACCAATTCCCTGGACTCGGGCAAGATCCACCATGCCTTCCTGTTCACCGGGACCCGCGGCGTCGGCAAGACCACGGTTGCGCGCATTCTCGCGAAGTCCCTCAACTGCGAAACCGGCGTCGGCTCGAACCCCTGCGGTGTGTGCAGCTGCCTGCCGAGAGATCGACGAGGGACGATTCGTCGACCTCATCGAGGTGGACGCGGCCTCGCGCACCAAGGTCGACGACACGCGCGAGCTCCTCGACAACGTCCAGTACGCCCCCACCCGCGGCCGCTACAAGGTGTACCTCATCGACGAGGTGCACATGCTCTCCAATCACTCGTTCAACGCGCTGTTGAAAACGCTCGAGGAGCCGCCGCCGCACGTCAAATTCCTGCTGGCGACCACCGATCCGCAGAAATTACCGGTGACCGTGCTGTCGCGCTGCCTGCAGTTCAGCCTGAAGCGCCTGTCGGCGAATCTCATCGGCGAGCGGCTCAAATTCATCGCGGCGGCCGAGAAGCTCGACTACGAGCCGGCGGCGCTCGCGCTGCTCGCGCGCGCCGCGGAGGGCAGCATGCGCGATGCGCTGAGCCTGCTCGACCAGCTCATCGCCTTCGGCGGCGGCGCGCTCACCGAAGCGGGTGCGCGGGCGATGCTCGGCACCATCGACCGCGGCCACGTCGACGCAAATCGCCGAGGCGCTGTCGCTCGCCGACGGGCGCGGGGCTGTTGGCGCGGGTGAGCGAGCTCGATCGGGACGCGCCCGATTATGATCGGGCGCTGGTCGAGCTGGCGGCGCTCCTGCAGCGTATCGCCATCGTGCAGATCGTCCCCGACGCCGCGTTCGAGGATGAGGAGTTCGATGCGCAGACGCTCGTCCCGCCTCGCCAAGGCCATGGTCCCCGAGGACGTGCAGCTCTACTACCAGATCGCCCTCGCCGGGCGGCGCGATCTTCCCATGGCGCCCGATCCGCGGCTGGGTTTCGAAATGACGCTCTTGCGTATGCTGGCATTTCGGCCCGATGCTGCGCCGGCCTCGGCCGTCGTCGGTGCGGCCCCAGCGAGCGCGGGGATGCCTCCGGGCCGGAGTGCCGCTTCCCCGCCGCGAGATCAGCGCGGGGCGGCGGCACGGGAGCATGCGCCATCCGCGGCCGCGACCGAGACAGCCGCTACCCGTGCGGCGCGCGTTCGCCATCGATGCCGAGAACTGGCTATCCGTGGTGGAGGCGGCGGGTCTCGGCGGCATGGTGCGCCAGCTCGCCTTCAACTGCGTGCCGGCCTCCTACGACAACGCCGCACTCGTGCTGCGGCTCGATGCCGCGGCGGACGCACGGCGCTCGAAGCCCATCGAGGAGAAGTTGGCACAGGGCCTGTCCAAGTACCTGGGCCGCGACATTCGGATCGTCTTCGAGATATCGGACGGCCTTGCCACCCCCGCGAGGCAGCGCGTCCAGGCGGATCAGGAGCGCTCGCTCCGGGCGGCGGCGGCTTTCGAGCAGGATCCCGCCGTCAAGGGCCTTCGAGAGCGCTTCGGCGCCGAAGTCGACAGCGCGTCGGTGAAGGCCGCGGACCAACAGCTTTAGGAGAGCAGGACATGATGAAAGGCGGATTGGGAAATCTCATGCGTCAAGCGCAGCAGATGCAGGAGAACATGCAGAAGGCCCAGGCGGAGCTTGCGGAGCTCGAAGTGACGGGAGAGTCCGGCGCCGGCATGGTGAAGGTGGTGATCAACGGGCGCCACGAGGCCAAGAGGGTGGCCATCGAGCCGAAGGTCGTGGGCGAGGATATCGGCCTTCTGGAAGATCTCGTGGTGGCCGCCATCAACGATGCGGCCCGCAAGCTCGAGGCTCGCACCAAGGAAAAATATGCGGACCTCATGTCGGGCATGAACCTGCCTCCCGGCATGAAGCTGCCGTTCTGATTCGATGCCATTCTGATTCCATGAAATACACGCCGGCTCTCGCCCGATTGATCGATTCTCTGCGCTGCCTGCCGGGCGTCGGCCCGAAGTCCGCGCAGCGCATGGCCTTCTACCTGCTCGAGCGCGATCGCGACGGCGGCAGCGCGCTGGCACAATCGCTCGCCGAGGCGCTCGCGGCGGTAGGGCACTGCCGGCGCTGCCGCATGCTGACCGAGAGCGAGCTCTGCACGATATGCTCCTCCGCGCAGCGCGATACCGCGCAGCTCTGCGTGGTCGAGTCCCCGGCGGATGTCGTGGCCATCGAGCAATCGGGCGGATTCCGGGGCCGCTACTTCGTGCTGATGGGGCATCTGTCGCCGCTCGACGGTATCGGTCCGGCGGAGCTCGGCCTGGACGAGTTCGAGCGATTGCTGGCGGACGGGGAGGTGCGTGAGGTCATTCTCGCCACGAATCCCACGGTCGAGGGCGAGGCTACCGCACATTATCTGGGCGAAATCGCGCTGCGAGCGGGACTCAAGGCATCGCGCATCGCGCATGGAGTGCCGGTCGGCGGGGAGCTGGAGTATGTCGACGGCGGCACCTTGGCGCATGCGCTCGCCGGGCGCACCAGCGTTTCCTAGAAACGTTCAGGGCGCGAGTTTCTCGTACAGCCGGAACAATCGCCGATAGCTTTCGTAACGCCGCGCGCCGATGAGGCCGGCGGGCACGGCGCCGCGCACCGCGCAGCCCGGCTCGTGCATATGAGTGCAATCGTTGAAGCGGCAATCGGCGGCGAGGCGGTGAACTTCCACGAAGCCGCGCTCCGCGGCGCGCACGAGTCGTGCCGGCGGGGCGAAATCGCGCACACCGGGCGCATCCATGACCCACGAATCCGGTCCCAGCCGGTAACGGCGCGCGGTGGTCGTGGTATGCCGTCCCTCGACATCGCGCGTGAGCTCTCGAGTCTGCGCCGCCGCCTGCGGGGCAAGGGCGTTGACCAGCGAGGATTTACCCACGCCCGACTGTCCGACCAGGAGCGCCGTGCCGGCGGCGAGGGCGCCCCTGAGCGCTTCGATCCCGTGGCCGGCGAGGGCGGACACTTCACGGCAGGCGAGACCCAGGGACTCGTAGGCGTCGAGCTCGCTCCGCAGGGAGCCGCCGCCCAGATCCGATTTATTGACGATCAGCAGCGCGTCCAGATCCTTGAGCCGCGCGCCGGCCCAATAGCGGTCCGCGAGGAACCAATCCGGCTCCGGCTCCGGCGCGAGCACCATGATCAGCCGGTCGACGTTGGCCGCGACCGGCTCTGCGCGTCCGCGGGCGTCGATGCGCTCCACCAAGTTGCGCCGGGGCTCGAGGGATTCGATCGCGGGACCACCGCCCTCCGGAGTCTGGGTCCAGGCGACCTCATCGCCGCAGACGATGCGAAGCTTGCGGCTCTTGAGCGAACAATGGAGCAGCTCCGAGCCGGACTCCACCAGCACCCCGCGCCCGTAGCTTGCGAGGACGATCCCGGCGCCGCGCGCGCCCATCAATTGCGGCCTCTGCTACCATGCGGACTCACGATGAAATCCCCCGACAATCTCATTTGGATCGATCTTGAAATGACCGGGCTCAAGCCGGACACCGATTTCATCATCGAAATCGCCACGATCGTAACCGACAAGCACCTCCGGGTGCTTGCCGAAGGGCCGGTCATCGCGGTGCATCAGAGCGCCGAGGTGCTGGATGCAATGGACGACTGGAATCGGCGCCAGCACGGCGGCTCCGGGCTCAGCGCGAGAGTCCTCGCGAGTCGAACCGACACGGCCGCCGCCGAGCGCGAGACGCTCGCCTTCCTCGACAGCTGGGCCGAGAAGGGCCGCTCGCCCATGTGCGGCAACAGCATCTGTCAAGACCGCCGCTTCCTCGCCCGTCTGATGCCCACGCTCGAGAGATTCTTCCATTACCGCAATCTCGATGTGAGCACGCTCAAGGAACTGGCGCAGCGCTGGGCGCCGCAGATCGCACAGGCCTTCCAGAAGAGCTCCACGCACCTTGCGATGGACGACGTGCGCGAGTCGATACGCGAGCTCGAGTTCTATCGCGAAAGGCTGCTGCGCCCGCTCTAGGCGCACCATTACCCGGGCAGGTTCCCGACTAGGGCTGCGCGGCGCTGTCCGCAGCCAGAAACATCCAGGTCTCGACCACCGTATCGGGATTCAGCGACAGGCTGTCGATGCCCTGCTTCACCAGCCAGCGTGCGAGCTCGGGATGGTCCGAAGGGCCCTGACCGCAGATGCCCACATACTTGCCCTGCGACTTGCACGCCTTGATCGCCATGGCCATGAAGGCCTTGACGGCATCGTCGCGCTCGTCGAAGAGCTTCGCCACCACGCCCGAGTCGCGGTCGAGGCCGAGCGCGAGCTGGGTCATGTCGTTCGAGCCGATCGAGAAGCCGTCGAAATATTCCAGATAGCGGTCCGCCAGCACGGCGTTGGTCGGCAGCTCGCACATCATGATGTGCTTCAATCCGTTGTCGCCGCGCTTCAGACCGTTGTCGGCGAGAAGCTGGGTGACGGTCTTCGCCTCGAGGAGCGTGCGCACGAACGGCACCATGACCTGGACGTTGGTGAGGCCCATCTCGTCACGCACGCGCTTGAGCGCGCGGCATTCGAGCTCGAAGCAGGGCCTGAACGCCTTGTCGATGTAGCGTGACGCGCCGCGGAACCCGAGCATCGGATTTTCCTCGTGCGGCTCATAGCCCTTGCCGCCGATCAGGTTCGCATACTCGTTCGACTTGAAATCCGACAGCCGCACGATGACGGGCTCGGGGGCGAATGCGGCCGCAATCTGCGCGATCCCCTCGGACAGCTTGTCCACATAAAAACTCACCGGGTCCGGATATCCCGCGATCTGCTGCGAAATCGCTTCCTTGAGCTCCGGGCTCTGTTTCTCGAACTCGAGGAGCGCCCGCGGATGCACGCCGATCATGCGGTTGATGATGAACTCGAGCCGCGCGAGGCCCACGCCCTTGTTCGGCAGCCCCGCGAACTCGAATGCGCGGTCGGGATTGCCGATGTTCATCGAAATCTTCACCGGAATCTCGGGCAGCGAGTCGAGCTCGATGTTGCGCTGATCGAATTCCAGCATGCCGTCGTACACGTAGCCCGTATCGCCCTCGGCGCAGGACACGGTGACCGCCTGGTTCTCGCGAATCGAGTGCGTGGCGTTCACGCAGCCGACTACCGCGGGAATGCCGAGCTCGCGCGCGATGATGGCCGCGTGGCAGGTCCGGCCGCCGCGGTTGGTGACGATGGCGGCGGCGCGCTTCATGACCGGCTCCCAATCCGGGTCGGTCATGTCCGCGACGAGCACGTCGCCCGCGCGGACCCGGGACATCTCCTTCACGTCGCGAATCACCCGCGCATGGCCCGCGCCGATGCGCTGGCCGATGCTGCGCCCGGTCGAGAGCACCGTGGAACGGGCCTTGAGGGTGAACCGCTGAATGGTGCGGCCGGCCCGGCTCTGAACGGTCTCGGGACGCGCCTGCAGGATGTAGATCTTGCCGGTCGAGCCGTCCTTGCCCCATTCGATGTCCATCGGCGTGCCGTAGTGCTCCTCGATGATGAGCGCCTGTTTCGCCAGGGCGACGATGTCGGCCTCGTCGATGGAAAATTGCTGCCGTTCCTCCTGCGAGACATCGACCGTGCGGACGCGCTCCCCGGAGCCGGGATCGGCGTACACCATCTTGATCGCCTTTTGTCCGAGGTTCTTGCGCAGAATCGAGCGCCGCTCCGCGCGCAGGCCGGGCTTGTAGACGTAGAACTCGTCGGGATTCACCGCGCCCTGAACCACCGTCTCGCCCAGTCCGTAGGAGGAGGTGATGAACACCACGTCGCGGAAACCGGAGTCGGTGTCGAGCGTGAACATGACGCCCGCGGCGCCGAGATCGCTCCGCACCATGTGCTGCACGCCGACGGACAGGGCCACGGCGTTGTGGTCGAAGTTATTGTGCACGCGGTACGCGATCGCGCGGTCGTTGAAGAGCGAGGCGTAGACTTCGTGCATGCAGGACAGCAAATGCTGCTCGCCGCGCACGTTCAAGAAGGTTTCCTGCTGGCCGGCGAACGAGGCCTCGGGCAGATCCTCCGCGGTGGCCGAGGAGCGTACCGCGACGGCGAAGTCCTCGCCCTTGCCCATCTTGCGCCATGCCTCGGTCACCTCGCTCTGCAATTTCGCCGGAAACGGAGTCGCCAGCATCCAGCCGCGGATCTGCTTGCCGACGGCGGCGAGACGGTCGACGTCGTCCACGTCGAGCGTCGCGAGCACCTCGCGGATGCGCCCGCCCAGGCCGTCCTGCGCGAGGAAATCACGGTAGGCCTGCGAGGTCGTGGCGAAACCGCCGGGGACCGAGACCCCGAGCCCCGCGAGGCGCGAGATCATCTCGCCGATCGAGGCGTTCTTGCCGCCCACGACCTCGATATCCTTGCTCTTCAATTTCTCGAACGGAATGACGTAGGGATTCATCGCTTCTCCGGCGCCGGCATGATACGGGTCCTCGTGAAAATCGCCGCTTGTCCGCGCATGGGTTAAGTGAAACACTTCCGGCCAAAGAGGCCCATGGAACGACCGTGAACAAAAGAACAGTGTTTTTCGTATCGGACCAGACCGGCATCACCGCCGAAACGATGGGGCACAGCCTCATGACACAGTTCGACGGCATAGAATTCAGGCAGGTGACTGTGCCATTTATCTCCACGGTTGACAAGGCGATAGAGGCGGTGCGGAAGATCGATCTGGTGGGCAAACAGGAGGGCGTGCGGCCCATCGTGTTCAGCACGCTGGTCCAGGAGGACGTGCGCAACGTGGTGCGCGGAAGCACGGGCCTGTTTCTGGACTTCTTCGATGCCTTCCTATCACCGCTGGAGAACGAACTCAAGACGCAATCCTCCCACGCCATGAGTCGGACTCATCGGATGGCCGACACCCATTCCTATGCGACGCGCATCGACGCCACCAATTTCGCGCTCGCCAACGACGACGGTTCGGTGCTGCGGGATTACGAGCGCGCCGACGTGATACTCATCGGAGTGTCGCGTTCCGGGAAGACGCCGACGTGCCTGTACCTCGCCATGCAATACGGAATATTCGCGGCGAATTATCCGTTGACCGAGGACGATCTCGAATCCCGGAAACTGCCGCGCGGGCTCGAGGCACATTCGCGCAAGCTCTTCGGCCTCACCATCAAGCCCGACCGCTTGCAGCAGATCCGCAACGAGCGGCGCCCCGACAGCCGTTATTCATCGCCGCGGCAAGTGGCCTTCGAGGTGAGGGCGGCCGAATCGCTGTACGAGCGTCACGGAATTCCGTTCATCGATGCGACCGAATGTTCCATCGAAGAGATCTCGAGCCGGATTCTCGACCGCACCGGCATCGAGCGCCGCCTGCGCCCGTGATGAAGACTGCGTCGCTGGCAAAGCGCACGCGCATGGTATAGTCGAACCATGATCGCGGACCAATGGTGTGAAACCACATGGCGGGCGCGCCCCGGCAGTTTCGTCAGCCTCATGACGCTGTACGAGAGCAATTTCGTGCGCCTGGGCTGGCTGGTCGGCGATCTGCGCTCGATTTCCGGGCGGTCGGTTTCGCATGCCGCCTCGGACTGTGATCTCTATCTCACACCGCTGGAGCTGTCGCGCTACACGAGTGTGTTTCGCCTCACATATGAATTCCCGCTCGAGGGAGAGTGCATTCGCGACCCGGACCTCGAGGTGTGCGTGTATCACGATGCCCGTCTGGCGGAAGTGAGAAGCTTCCGCGGATTCCGGCGCCATACCGATCTCGCCAGGGTCGAATCGGGACTCAAGCGTGAACTGGATCAGCGCTGGACCCGCAACATGATGTTAAATAAATGGCTGGAATACTGCGCCGAGCGGGGCCATCGTTTTTGACAGAGGCCCTTGGGTCCCGCAGGCCGGTTCAATTTCGAGGCGGGACATTGATCGACAAGCTGAGCTTTCTCAAGGGAGGGTCCGAGGGGAGTAGTGTGAGCGCGGAAGAAGAGCGGCTCATGCAGCTCTTCCAGAATCGCGCGGGCTTGAAGAAGGCCTATGCCGATCTCAAGGACGAATTCCATCTTCTGCGCGACCGCCTGAAGCAGCAGGAAGGCGCGACCATCCGGGTCCAGGAGCAGCTGGATTCGCTCGGCGATCTCCTCGCCGACGTGCGTACCGGATTCGCCGCGCTGGTGTTCTATCAACTTCGCGGCCTCTGGAAGACCTGTCATCAGCAGCTGTCGCAGTTCGCCACGGATCTGACCCGCCAGCAAGAGGCGCGCGAGACCGCGCGCCACAAGGCGGAATGCGAGACGGAGCGCAATTTGCGGCTCGCCGACGTGGACTCGAGGCTCCAGGAGGCCGCTGCCGATGCCGACCTGAAGCGCGAACACCTGGCCGCCGCGCAGAACGAGCTCACGCGCTTGACGGCCTTCTGGCACTACTTCAGGCGCCGCCGCCTGCAAAAATCGCTCGAGGTGCTGAAGCAGGGCGTCGTCGCCGCGGATGCGGCAGTCGGCGAGCTGCACGCGGAGCGCAGCGCCATCGGCAACGAGGCGCTGCCGGAGTTTCCGGGCATCTCTCTCGCAGCCCGGCGCAACATCAACCTTGCGATCATCAGCTACGCCGAATCGCTTTGCGAGCACGTGGACGCGTACGGGTTGGCGGCGCGCGCCAAGGAGGCCGTGGCGCGGCGCGTTCACGAGATGAGCTTCGGCTCGCGGACGGACTGCGAGGGCTACATGCAGCGGGTGCAGAAGGCGCAGGCTGCCATCGCGAATCAGAAGCAGATCACCGCGGGCGTCAGGGCGAAGCTCGAGCGGCTACGGGGGACCAGCGAATACCGGAACTCCGCGGATACCGTGCCGACGGCGGATTCGCTGGCGGCCGCAACCGCCGCGGCCGCCTCGAACTGGAACGTGCTCGCCGAGGATTACTGGGACCTGTATAACCTGTTGCTGCGCTAGCGGTCAGTTGCTTGCCGTGCCGGCGGCTTGTTGCTGCGGCTAGTGGCCGTCCATCCGGCGCGCCTGCGTAGGGCCGCCCTTGCGGCCCGTGGTCGCTACCGCCAGATCCCCCGCGATCTGCGTCGCCTCGTCGAGGATGATACCGGCGGACGCGTCGTCCTTGATCTCCTCGAGCGATTTCACGGGAGGCTCGTTGTGCGCCGCGCGCAAGGCATTTTCGCGCGCCAGCCGATCGTCGTCCTGGCGCTTGCGCTCTTCCTCGCGGGTCTTCAGGTTGAGCGACACGGTCTTCTGACTGCGCATCGCGTCGAGCGCGCCGATGTCCGCGCGTAAGTAGCGGAAGTCCGCGCTCCCCGCCGTGCGCTCCTCGTGCGCTTTCGTGAGCGTCGCGACCAGCGGCGCGGTGATGTCGCTTTCGGCCTTGAAGGCCGCCGGCTCGATGTGATCCCAAGGCAGCGCCCGGTCGCGGGTACTTTCGCCGACCTCGTTCGCGTCGATGAGCGAGGGGATCGTGATATCCGGGGTCACGCCGCGGTCCTGGGTACTCTCGCCCGTGATGCGGTAGTACTTTCCGATGGTCACGTTGAGCTGACCGAGCTCGGGCTTGCGGCCGAAGATCGTGTAGTTGAGCGGGTGGGCGTTCTGCACCGTGCCCTTGCCGTAGGTCTGCTGTCCGATGATCAGACCGCGTCCGTAATCCTGGATCGCGCCGGCGAAGATCTCGGAGGCCGAGGCGCTGAATCGGTCGACGAGAACCACCAGGGGGCCGCTGTAGAAGACGGCCGGGTCCGGGTCGTCATCCACTTCGATGCGCCCCGTGGTGTCGCGCAATTGGACCACCGGACCGCGGTCGATGAACAGGCCCACGAGCGACTCGGCCTCGGGCAGGTAGCCGCCGCCGTTCGCGCGCAGGTCCATGATGAGCACCTCGGCGCCGTCCTTGCGCAGCTCGCCGATCAGCCGCTGAACGTCGCGCGTGGTGCTGCGGAAGTCCTTGGCGCCGGCGCGGCTCGCGTCGTAATCCTGATAGAAGCTCGGGACGGTGATGATCCCGACCTTGATCTCGTGTCCATTGCGCACGACGGTCTTCATCGCCTTGTGCGAGGCCTGGGCCTCGAGCGAGACCCGGTTGCGCGTGAACTCGACCACTTTCTGAGGCGAGCCCGGCGCAGCGCCCGCCGGCAGCAGCTGCAGGCGGACCGTCGTGCCGCCCGGGCCGCGGATTTTCTGCACCACATCGTCGAGCCGCCAGCCGATCACGTCGACCAGCTCGCCGGTCTTGCCTTCTCCGACCGCGGTGATGCGATCGTTCGCGGCGAGCTTTCCGGAGACGGCGGCAGGGCCGCCGGCGATCACGTCGATCACGGTGACATAGTCGTCGGTCAATTGAAGCGACGCGCCGATGCCCTCGTACGAGAGGCTCATCTGGATGTTGTATTCCTCGGAATTGCGCGGGGAGAAATAATTGGAATGCGGATCGAGCGACAGCACGAAAGCGTTCATGAACGCCTCGAACACGTCCTCCGGTTTGCTTTGATCCATGCGCTTCTCGACGTGCTCGTAGCGCTTGCGCAGGATGTCGGACACTTCCGGCCACTGCTTGCCCGCCGTGATCAGAGATAGCGCATCGTTCTTGACGCGTTTGCGCCACAGCTCGTTCATCTCGGCGGCGTTCGCCGGCCAGGGTTCCTTTTCGCGGTCGAAGGTGAAGGATTCGTCGAGATCGAAATCGGGTTTTTTCTGCAGCAGCTCGATCGCGTAGTTCATGCGTTCCCGGCTGCGCTGCTGGAAGCGCCGGAATATGACGAATGCGGGTTCGACGTCACCCGCCTTGATGGCGTCGTCGAGCTGGTAGCGATACTTCTCGAATTCCGCGATGTCGCTCGCGTAGAAGTAGCTTCGCTGGCTGTCGATGGCGTCGAGGTACCGGTCGAGGATCAAGCTCGAGAGATGATCGTCGAGAGGCGCCCGGCGATAGTGTTCCCGCGCGACGATGTCGCTGACGCGGCGGGCCACGTAGTTCTCCTGCTCCGTCGGCTGCAGGGCCGCAGGGGCAGCCGGAGCCGCGGAAGGGGTGGAGGGCGTCATGGCGGCGCCCAGCAAGGCGGCGAGTCCGACAGCGCTTAAGCATACGGCAATCCCGGTGACCCAGCGCGAGCGCTTGCCTCGGGGTCCCCGTTTCCTCACGACCGTCATCACCGTTCCCGTTCTCCTGTAAAATGAGCCGCGCAACCAGTCCAAGGCTAGACCAGCCTATGTCCCAAGCCAAGTGTATACGAGCCTGAAGATATGCGTCCGTTCACGGTTTTGATCGGTATCGTCCTCGGCACGGCCGCCTCGATCACCTTCAGCCTGGGCGCCGTGCTGATCGTGTTCGGCGTATTGGCCGGCCGACATCCGGATCTGTCGCGCGAATTACCCAAACTCATGCTGAGTTTGCTGGCGTTCGGGGTTTTGACCGCGGCGAGCGCCGGTAGTTTCCTCGGCCAGGTCAAGGGGCGTTCCTGGCGTCCCTGGGCGCACATGGCGACCCTGGCGGTGCTGAGTGGGATCGTGCTCATATACTGGCCCCATCGCGCCTGAGCCGGCCCCTCGAGGAGAACTTCGATTTTCAAGCCACCACGGGGTCTTTGCGCTCTCTCGGGAGGGTGCCTGACCGTGCTCCTGGCCGCGTGTACCGCTAATCGCGTACCGCCCCCATCCACCGACATCGACGAGGTGCTCGTCAGGAACGACATTCGCATCCTCGCGTCCGACGACTACGCGGGACGCAGGCCCGGAACCGCCGGCGAGGACAGGACCGTCGCGTTCGTGACCGACCAGCTCAAGAAACTCGGCCTGAAGCCCGGCAACGGCGACAGCTACGTGCAGCAGGTTCCCATGGTCGAGATCACCGCCGGGAAGGACGCCAAGCTGTCGATTGCGGGGCGCGCCGGCGTGCATCCCTTGAGTTATGGCAAGGATATGGTGATTTGGACCAAGCGCGAGGTGCCGGCCGTCTCGCTCGCGCAAAGCGAGCTGATATTCGCCGGCTACGGCATCGTGGCACCCGAATTCGACTGGGACGACTACGCCGCGATCGACGTGCGCGGCAAGACGGTGCTGGTGCTCGCGGGCGATCCCGGCTACGCAGGCAAGGATCCCACGCTGTTCAAGGGCAATTCCTTGAGTTACTACGGACGCTGGGCGTACAAAGCCGCCGAGGCCGCCCGTCATGGCGCGGCGGCCGTCTTGCTGATCCACGATGCAGGGCCCCTGGGATATGGCTGGAACGTGGTCGTGAATACCTGGACGGGACCTCAGCTCGAGCTTGCTGCGCCGGACAGCCACTCAGGCCGCGCCACGGTCGAAGGCTGGCTCACGGGCGAGGCGGGCCGGGCGTTGTTCACGGCGGCGGGTCTCGACTACGAGAGCCTTACGCACGCCGCGGCGCGCCGCGGATTCAAGGCGCTGCCCATGGGCCTCAAGGTCGACGGGCGGATCGACAATGTCATCCGCAGATTCGATTCCGGCAACGTGATCGCGCTTTTGCCGGGCGGCGAGCGCAAGCATGAATACGTCGTGTACTGCGCTCACTGGGATGGATTGGGCCGGGATGCGGGCGGCGCCGTGATCGACGGGGCGGAGGACAATGCCTCGGGGGTCGCCGGGCTCGTGGCGCTCGCGCAATCGTTCAGCCGCATGCACCCGCCGCCGGATCGATCCATCGTATTCATCGCCTTCACCGGCGAGGAATCGGGGCGCCTCGGCTCGCGCTACTACGTCGAGCATCCGGTGTTTCCCCTCGAGCAAATCAGCGGTGCGATCAATCTCGACCGGCTCCACATCGGCGGACGCACCCGGGATGTGATGGTGTTCGGCGCCGGCAACTCCGAGCTCGAGGAGTCCGTTCGAGGAATCGCGCTTCTACAGGGACGGGACGTGCGCCCCGACGATCAGCCTCAGCTCGGACGGTATTATGACTCCGATCAGTTGAGCTTCGCGCTGCGTGGCGTACCCGCCCTATACGTGAAATCGGGCGTGGACGATGAGGCTCGCGGCCCGCAATGGGGGCAGGCGCAGTACGAGGATTATCGAGCGCACCGCTACCGGCAGGTGGGCGACAAATATTCGGAGGACTGGGACCTGCGCGGCGCGGTGGAAGATCTCGAGCTATACCGCGAGGTCGGATTACGGCTGGCGAATACCCGCCGATTCCCGCGCTGGTTTCCGAACAGCGAGTTCAGCGGGAACCGCGCCCACGCGCTGCCTGCCGATTAGGGACGACTGTGTGCCGATCTCGCCGCGGGCCCACTTGGCCGGAGCGCGCCGTTCACGGAGCATCAGCGCCTGCCGACGCGTTCCCAATGCTTGCGGCGGTCGAAGCTCCCGGAGGTATTGTAGGGATCGAACCCCGCATCCGATCCGGCGCTCGGCGCGCTCTTGCGCGGGGGCTCGGCCCCGGCCAGCGCCAAAGACTGTGCGCGGCGTGCCTCGCGAAGTTCTCGCGTGCCGAAACTGAACTTCGGATCTCGGTCGTCTGCCTGGTTACCGTTTGCCATCGTGCTTTCCCTCGAACAAAAACTCGTCATCGACTGAGGCCGTCGTATGTCAGGTGCGGCCCTCTTGGTACATGTTCCCAAATTGCGACAGCCGCTCCATCGGAAGATTGAGGAACTGTGACGTGCTTCAAACGGCAGGCGACTTAACGCGGCCGCGAAAGGACTTAATCCGGCGCGGCGGGCGCCGCGTTCCCGTCACAGTCTCCAGGAAGCGGTTTTGACGGCGGTACCGGCGAGAACGTTGGGCAGCTGCCGATCGAACGGCACGGTGCGGTTGCGACCGCGCATCTTTGCCGTGTAGAGCGCCTGATCGGCCGCCTTGACGAACTCGGTGACGTTGGCAAACACCATGTCCGGTCCGTGCGTGGCGCAGCCGATCGAAATCGTCACGCGCGCATGATCGGCGCCGATCACGTGCCCGGTGTTCCGGAACGCAGCGACGATGCGCTCGCAGACCCCGCGAGCCGTCTCGGCGTCGGTCGCGGGCAGGATCACGACGAACTCCTCGCCGCCGTAGCGGGCGATCAGGTCGGTTTCGCGTGTGTTGCCGCGCAGAATCCGCGCCGTCGCCTGCAAAATCCGGTCGCCGGCCTGATGCCCGTACTTGTCGTTGATGCTCTTGAAGTCATCGAGGTCCGCAAACGCCACGCTCAACGGCCATTTGTGCCGGGTCGAATGCTCGAACTCCCGGGTCAGGACCTGGTCGAGATAAGCGCGGTTGTAGACGCCGGTCATGGCATCGCGCCGCGTCTCCTCTTCGAGCTCCTGCGTCCGCGAGCTGGAGATCTCGGCCACCGCCCGCAGGGTATTGATTTCGCGCAGCGCGAACAGATTGCGCAGCATCAGCGCTTCGCGGGCCTGCTCCAGGATGAGCTCGGGATGCTGATTGGCGAGTAGATCCGTCTCGAAGATCGCCTCGGTCTCCGGAAGCATCGAGCCGATGGTGCCGAGCACCTGGCCGAAGGCCATCTTGTCCATGGCCAGGCCGCGCTCCGCGGACAGCGCCGTTTCGGCGAATTGCCGCTCTTCGGGAGCGCGCAGGAATAAATCGGCGATCGGCCCGGACAGTGCGACGCAGCGTTCGAAGACCTGCAGCGGATCGGAGGTCGCGTGCAGGTCCATCCGGTGGCTGTGCTCGATCGCCCGGTACAGGCGGGAAGGCAGGTTCCAGGATTTCATGAGCCAGCCGCCGACGGCGGCGTGATCGACTTGAAGGGTTTTTTTCTCGTGCGCCGCGAGGGCGGCATGATCGTGCTGAAAGGATTCGGTGCCGCGGTACAGGTCGGGCACTGCCTGGTCCAGCGCCAGCATGCCCACATCCTGCAGCAGCGCCGCGAGGAAGATCTCCTCCGCCATCGGCTGACGCAACGCGTCGGCCAGGGCGCGCGCAGCCGTCGCGGCCACCAATGCGCGCCGCCAGTACCGGGGATAATCGATGCCGTTCGGTTTGCCGTTACGAAGCGATTTGACCAGCGAAAAGCTCAACGCGAGGGTCAACGTCGCGTTCAGGCCGAGCACCACCAGCGCCTGGCGCAGATTCTCGCTCTTGCGGCGCTGCGCATAGAGCGCCGAATTGGCGATGCGCAGCACCTTGCTCGACAGCGCCGAATCCATGCTCAACGCCTTGGCGACCTTGCCCATCTCGATCTCCGGATCGCGGGCGAGCTCGATGATGTGCGTCGCCACACCGGGCGGGGACGGAAAGTTCACCAGTGAGCGAAGATGGGCTTCGATCTCAGGATTCACGCGCGGGTACTCCCACTCTCAAGGACCATTGGCCTAGTGAGGTTAGCGTCCGCGTTCCATATAACTTAAGGGGCTATTAAGGGGTTTCGAGGGGGGATGTCAGGCGAGCCCTGCGCTCAGCCTCCACCAGAGCCTCAGGGCCCTGAACAGGAGGCACAAGCCGTAGGGACCCAGGAGAACGATCCACGACGCCGCGGATCCGGTCTCGAGTCCGGCGTAGAGGCTTTGAAACATATGCTTGAGACTCGCCCCCTCGTAGCGTCCCAGGAGCGAAGAACCGGCATAGAAAATGAGCACGGGCATGATCAGGAAGCCGAACGCCAGGGCGAGCGCGGTCAGCCATATTTCGCGGGACCAGCCCGGCAACCCTCTCAGGCGCCCGGAAAATTGCGAGAAACGCATACTGCGTCATTGTAACGAAATGCATCGCCTGCCGCCCGTGGCTGTAAACTACCTTCATGCGATCCTGGATGCCGAAGTCCGTGTACGACGCCAAGCCCTGGTTGCTCATCGGCCTCGGGGCCTTGCTCGCGCTCGGCATGAGCGGCTGGTCCCTGTCGGTGGGCTATTGGACCTGGTGGCGGGGCCTGTCGCTGTTCGCCGGAGCCGCGCTCGGCATCGTCGGCGGGGCGACGCTGCAGATGCGCCAGGATTACCGCGCCCGCAGCAAATGGCGGCGCGAGACACCGCCATAATGCGCACCGCCGTCGTCGGCGTCGGCTACCTCGGTCGATTTCACGCACAGAAGTACTCGAGTCTCGCGGGCTCCGAATTGGTCGGCGTGGCTGATCCATCGCCGCAGGCGAGGGCCGCAGTGGCTGCCGAGCTGGGCGTGCGCGAAATCGCCGATTATCGGGAGCTCCTGGGAGCCGTCGATGCGGTGAGCGTCGTGACACCCACGCCGCTCCACCATTCGATCGCCAAGGAGTTCCTGGAGTCCGGGGCTCACGTGCTGGTCGAGAAACCCATGACCGCGACGCTGGCCGAGGGCGAGAGTCTCATCGCGGCTGCGCGCCGCGCGAATCGGATCCTGCAGGTGGGTCACCTCGAGCGATTCAACGCGGCGGTGCAGGCCCTGCAGCCCATCTTGTCCGTGCCGAGGTTCATCGAGTCGGCGAGGCTCGCCCCGTTCAAGCAACGCGGCACCGACGTGGACGTGGTACTCGATCTGATGATCCACGACATCGATTTGATTCTCAGCATCGTGGGCTCTGCCGTGGTGTCGGTCGATGCGATCGGCAGCAGCGTGTTCTCGAAGGAGATCGATATCGCCAACGCGCGCCTGCGCTTCGCCAACGGGTGCGTGGCGAACGCGACCGCGAGCCGCGTGAGCCTGAAGACCGAGCGCAGGCTGCGGCTGTTCCAGGACGACGCCTACGTCTCGGTGGACCTCCATCAGAAGGTCCTCACCGTGATTCGAAAGACCGGGGGCGGCGGTGCGGACGGCATGCCGCTGGTCGACATCCAGGAGACCACCTACGATCAGGGCGATGCGCTCAAGGCGGAAATCGAGGCCTTCCTGGCCGCCGCCGCCGCCGGCCGGCAGCCGCCGGTGACGGGTGAGGACGGTCTCAACGCGCTCACGGTCGCTCTGGCCATCAACGAGCAGGTAGCGGCCTCGATGTCCCGGTTCGCTTAGCCCGCGCGGGAGCGAGAGCTACTGCGGAGGGTTCCCGGCGGGCGCGCTCGCCGCCGACGGGGGGACTGTCGCGGGAGCGGGAGCTCCCGCGGGCGCTGCGGGCGCCGTCGGCGGAGCGGCCGCGCCGCTCGAGCTGTCCGTCACGGTGACCTGATCTACGAAGAAGCGGGTGTCGGCGAAGCATGCGCTGGGCACGCCGGGGTGCTCGGTGTAGTGCAGCTGCACCTGGTGACCCACGATTTTCTCGAGCTGAGCCGCCACCGCCGGATCGCGCACGCTGAATTTCCAGATCTGAGGCGATATGCCGGGAACGAGATACTGAGCGAGATCGCCCTCGATGGTCTTGCAGATCCAGCCGCGGTGCGTCAGTTTTTGCAGCATTCCGGCGCGGGTTCCGTCCGCATACGCCCAGGAGAGCGTGAGCCAGGTCCAGAGCGACGCTCCGAGCACGATGAGGATCAGCAAGATCGAGACATACAGGATGCCGCGGCGGCCGCGCGGGCGCGGCGAAGAGGGGACGGTTGTCGGGGTCATGTTGCGGGCCGTGTCATGGGGAGTGGGCCTTCGAATTCGTTGCGACCGGGCGACATGGTAGTCCGCATCTTCGCGCCGCGCCATCGCGTGGCGCTACGAGGTGGCGCGCCTGGCCACCGCGTCGCTGCCTAGACAGTATGGCCTGACAGGTAACGGGGCAGTCAGGCTTGGCTGGGAAGATTGAGGAGAAGAGGTCTGCCTCCTCAGCTGCCGGTTTCCATCCCGAGCTGGTTGGCCTTGATGAGCAGCTGAATCGCGGTATCCGCGCCGAGCTTCTGCTTAATGATCGACTGATGGTTGGCGACGGTCTTGGCGTTGAGCCCCATGCTTTCGGCGATCTCCCTCACCGAGCGGCCCTGCGTCAATAGCCGTAATACCTCCAGCTCCCTTGCGGACAATTTATCCGCGCCCTGCTGCTCGACGCCCGCTTCGCGCAGCGCGAGCTTGCGGGCGATGTCGGCGCTCAGGTACTTCTTGCCCTCCGCGACGGCGTGGACCGCCTCGACCAGCACGTCGGGTGCGCTCGCTTTGGTGAGATACCCGAAGGCGCCGGCCTGCAGGGCACGCCTCGCAAAAATCGCCTCGTCGTGCATGCTGAACACCAGCACTCGCGTGCCGGGTTTATACACCAGCATGCGCTGCATCGCCTCGATCCCGCTCGCTCCCGGCAGCGTGATGTCCATCACCACGATCTGCGGATCGAGAGCGCTGAAAAGTGCGTGCGCTTCCGCGGCGTCGGCGGCCTCGCCGATGACGACGATGTCGCCCTGCCTCTCGAGCAGCCGCCGGTATCCTTCGCGCACGACCGCGTGATCGTCCACCAGCAGAATGCTGATCTGCTTCTTCGAGCGCTCAGCCACGTCGATGCTCCTTCATGCGCCTGTGCATTTCGTGCATATTCCCTGGGATTTATTCCCGAATCGCCCGGGAATCGCTCTCTGGTTCGAGGAATGGCGTTCGTGGACACTCCCTCAAGATAAATAAGTGACGGGGACTTTTCCAGTGACCGGCATTTCGATCTCACCGCCCTGGACTGGGCGCAGCGGAACACAAATCCGCAGATGGTCGCCCTGCTTTCTCGGCAGCGGCCGCCTTTTGGAACCAATCCGCCGCCTCCGATATGAAACCGCGTTCCGCCAGGAAGCTGGCGTAGTTGAACTGACCGCGAAAGTATCCTCCCTCTGCGGAACGTCTATACCAGTGGAGCGCCTGGCGAGGGTCCTTCGTACATCCCCAGCCTTCCTCGCAGCAGCGGGCGAGGAGATTCATCGCGCGGGCGTGCCCTTGGCTCGCCGCCCTCAAGTACCAGACGAGCGCGGCGGACCGATCGGCTCGCGATCCCGCGGCCGTCGAACAGCAAGTTAGCCAGATTGTATTCGCCCCAATCGTGACCGCGGGCGGCGGACTGCCGGTACCAATGCGCCGCCGCGCAAAGATCCACGCAGGCGCCCCAGCCGTTCTCGTGGCAGCGCCCCACCATGTTCATCGCTTCCGCGTCGCCCTGCTCCGCGGCGCGCAGGAACCACCGCAGGGCGAGCGAAGGTTCTTTCGCAACTCCCGTGCCGTCGAGCAGCATGCGCCCCCAGCGGATTTGCGCGGCGGACACTCCGTGCTCGGCGGCACTCTTCACCCAAGGAGCCGCGGTGCTCGGAGCTCCGCCGAGCAGCCTCCGAAGCTCGCGCTCGCTCATGCGTTCGAGGCGCTGCATGCGCAGCTGACTCTCCTGCGCCTCCTGCGCGCGTTCGAATTGCTCCGGGCTCAGCTTCATGGGGGGAGTGCTTTGGCTCAGAACGTCGCCCCAACGGCGCAACAGATTGTGGTAGCAGGCCGTCAGCCGCACGATGCTTTCGCCGTGCCCGCCCGTGCGGGTCAGGTCGCGCACGGAGTTGTCGATGTCGAACAGCAGCGCCCGGTCGCCGTCGTCGCGAACCATGCTTTGAATCCAGAAAAACGCAGCCGTCCGCGTGCCCCGGGTCACCGGAAGAACGCGGTGGACGCTGGTTGCCGAGTAGACCACCAGGTCGCCCGCCGCATGCTTCACCGACTGCGTCCCGTAAGTGTCCTCGATGATCAGCTCGCCGCCGTCGTATTGCTCGGGAGCGCTCAGGAACAGCGTCGCGGAGATATCGGTGCGCATCCGGTGTGGCGTGCCGGGAATCTGCCGGATCGCGTTGTCGACGTGCGCCCCGAAGCTCATCGCGGTGTCGTAGCGATTGAACAAGGGCGGGTACACGCGGCGAGGGAGCGTTGCGCTGATGAAGCGCGGGCTCTTCTCCAGTGCGCGCAGCACCTCCTCGCCGAGCGCGCGGGCGGCAGCGTCTTCCTGTGGAAGCTGCAGATTGGATTTCGCCCGTGCCGATTGGTGGCCCGCGGTCAGCCGCCCATCGGCCCACGCGGCGGCGTCCAGCCGGGTCTGCATCGCGGCGACCTCGTCCAGAGCGAGCAAGTGCGGGATATGCACGAGCATGGCGTGTCAACACGTCGTGGCGTAGGCGGGAGGAGAGGGCGAGGCAGTCGTTTTCATCGAGGGTCACCGTTCGTTGACTTCAGTGTGAATACAAATGATAATTATTTGCATTAAATAATCAACACCTTTACGGGGCCCCACCGATGCATTCCCTTGTTCGCCCAGTCGCTCCGACCCAACACTCCAAGATCAGCGGCACGGCCTTGCAGGCGCTCGGCGCCGTCGGCATCTGCGCATCGTCCCTCGCCGCCGTGTCGGCGGCGCACGCCGGCGCGGCCTCGGCAGACACGGCGGCCGCCGATCCGGGCGATTCCAGCGCGGCCGGCGACAGTAACCCGCTCGATCCAGTGGTCGTCCGGGGGATCAGACCGCTGATCGACGACAAGCTGCCCGATCTGCAGGACACGCCGCAGAGCGTCACGGTCGTCAGCAGCGAGCTCATGCAGGCGCAGGCGAGTACCCGGCTCGAGGATGCCTTGAAGAACGTTCCGGGCATCACCCTCAACGCGGGCGAGGGAGCGGCGCGCGGCGACACGGTCAATCTGCGCGGCTTCTCAGCCTTCAATGACTTTTTCCTCGACGGCATACGCGACGCCGCGGTTTACGATCGGGACAGCTTCGACCTCGAATCCGTGGAGGTACTCAAGGGGCCGTCCGCCATCCTGTTCGGCCGCGGGTCCACGGGCGGCGCGATCAATCAAGTGAGCAAGGCTCCGACCCTGGCGCCGCTGTACGCCGTCGACGCGGATGTGGGCACCAATCACGAATACCGGGCGACCACCGACATCGACGTGCCGTTCAGCTCGAGCGCCGCGTTTCGCTTCAATGCCATGGGGGAGTCCTCGGTGGTGGCCGACGAAGACTTAGCCAAGAATCGGCGCTGGGGTGTCGCGCCCTCCGTGGCGTTCGGCATCGGCGAGGACGACTCGTTGATCGCGGCCTTCCTGCACCAGCAGGAGGACAATCTTCCCTACGCCGGCGTCCCGTTCGTCGACGGGCGCCCGGCGCCCGCGCCGCGCGGCGCCTTTTTCGGCTTGGTTTCCGACCGCCAGACCGCGGACGACAACATCGGGACGCTGCGCTTCAAGCACGACTTCAATCCCGATTTTTCCATCGCCGACACGCTGCGCTTTGCGAAATACGAATTCGATTTCCAGAGCACCATGCCCAATTTCGGCGGCGACGTGCCCGGGCCGGGCGCACCGCTCGGCGACATCCTGGTGGGACGCGATGCGCCGGGCAGCTCCGGCTCGCAGACCAACCTGACCAACCAGACTGACCTCACAGCGCACTTCAGCACGGGGGTGATTTCGCACACGCTCTTTGCTGGCATCGAGGTGGCACGTCAGACCAACGATCTGGCGCGGTACGCCAACCCGTTCAATACCGACAACGATTGGGTGGCGGAAACGCCGCTCCTCGATCCCAACCCGGAGGAGCCGTTGCCCGGCGTGCAGCCCATCTCCACGTACCAGGACACGACGGCGCACTCGGCCGCGGTGTATGCCACGGATACCTTGGGGCTCACGCCGTATCTCGATTTCGTCGCCGGCGTGCGTTTCGACAGCTTTTCGGCCGGCTATGCCCAGACCACCGTGGCGACACGCGCCGTTCTCGATCTGCATCACACCGACGATGTCACCAGTCCGCGCGCCGCCCTGATCTTCAAGCCCACGCCGCAGCAGAGCTACTACGTGTCGTACGGTACGTCGTTCGATCCATCGGCCGAGGCGCTGACCTTGACGACCAAGACCGCCAATTTAGGACCGGTGAAGGCGAAATCCTACGAGGTCGGGGCGAAGACCCTCTGGCTCGACGGCAGGTTCAATACCAGCGCGGCGCTGTTTCATACGGAAGTCGACAACGCGCAGACCAACGATCCGGACAACCCGACGCTCACCATTTTGAACGGCGACCAGCGCGTGCAGGGCCTCGAGCTCGGAATCAACGGCTATCTCACCCAGCACTTGGAGATGGTCGCGGGATACACCTATCTCGACGGAAAAACGCTCTCGTCGGGCACGCCGGCCTACGTCGGCCAGGCGCTGCCGAACGTGGCCCGCAACGCGATGAACCTCTGGGCGGAATACGAGCTGACGGATACCTGGGAGGTCGGGCTCGGCGGAAATTGGCTGGGCGCCCGCTACGCCGACTCCGCTCAGACGGCAACCATCCCGGGCTACGTGGTGCTCAATGCGATGGTGTCCTACAAAGTGAGCGAGAAGATTTCTCTGCAATTGAACGCCTTCAATCTGGCCAACCGGCTGTACTACGACAGTGCCTACTACACCTCCGCGTCCGAGAATCACGTGATTCCCGGTGCCGGGCGCACGGCGAAACTCAGCATCCACATGAGGTTCTGAAGCGCGTACAATGCGACCGCGGTCTTCTATCAAGAGGTTTTGGGGCCGACCGGTTTCGACATGGGTCGCGAAACTTCAGGTGCGTACCGAGGTGCGAGTTACCTCGTAAAACTACTTGCAAACTTATAGTTGCCAACGAAGACAACTACGCTCTAGCCGCCTAATCGCGGCTGAACCCTGACCGGCCTGTGCTGATGCGAACGGTTCAGGGGTAGCGCTCATCAGCTAGCGGGATACACGTGTCTGGGGTGTATCTTGCGAATCGTTACCGGGCTGGCTGTTCGCTTTCCCTGCCCGTCGGGTAGTGAGCGGCGAGACCAATAGACTGTGGCTACGTACGTAGGTCTTGAAGCGTAGGGCTTATGGACGGGGGTTCGATTCCCCCCGGCTCCACCAACTGGAGGGCTGAAAATGGACTTTCAGCCCGCCGTTTATCCCCCATCGATCTCGCACGCGGTTTTTAACGGTTCGCCTTCATGATGCGGCTCTTGTCCCGCTGCCAGTCGCGATCCTTGTCGGTCGCGCGCTTGTCGTGCTGCTTCTTGCCCTTCGCGAGGCCGATCTCGAGCTTGGCCCGCCCCTCCTTCCAGTAGAGCTGCAGCGGCACGAGCGTGTAGCCGCGCCGCTCCACCGCACCCACGAGATGGTCGAGCTGACGGCGGGTCAGCAGCAGCTTGCGGGTCCGCGTCGGGTCCGTATCGACGTGAGTCGAGGCCGAAATCAGCGCATTGATGTGCGCACCGTAGAGAAACGCCTCGCCATTCTTGAGGTACACGTAGGCTTCGGCCACCTGGGCCTTGCCCGCGCGCATGCTCTTGACCTCCCAGCCGAGGAGCGCGATGCCGGCCTCGTAGCGCTCCTCGATGAAGTAATCGAAGCGCGCTTTGCGATTCACCGCGATCGGGGGCAGTTTGTCCGAGTCTTTCGCCATGTCGATGGTCTCTTGCTGGGCGTCGAAGTCTACAATCTCATCGCGGCCCGCGCCCGCGATTCGTGGGCGAATCGGATGCGCTGTGCGAGAATTCAGCGCTGACTGGCGCACCGCAGCGCCGTCGAGGAGCCCCGGATTGCCGATCGTCGAACGCAGCGCGCTGGTCACGTTCTCCCCCGCGCAGATGTACGCCCTGGTGAACGATGTGGCGCGCTATCCGGAGTTTCTACCGTGGTGCGCGAGCGCTCGAGTCGAGGAGGTCTCGCCCACCGAAAGGCTCGCGGCCGTGAAGGCGGCCAAGGGCCCGGTCCGAATGCAATTCACCACGCGCAATACCTTGCGGCCGGACGCCGAGATCCTCATGCAGCTCGCCGAGGGCCCCTTCAGCCGCCTCACCGGCCGCTGGACCTTCGATGCGGTGGGCGAGCGCGGGTCGCGCGTGCTGTTCCGGGTGGATTTCGAATTCAAGAGCCGGATGATGGCCGCGGCATTCAACCCCATGTTCCAGTCGGTCTGCGATTCCATCGTGGACGCGTTCGTGCTGCGCGCACAAAGCATTTACCGCTGACCGCCGGGTTGGACTTCCCGTGGCCGCGGCCGATCCCTTCACCGTCGAGGTCATTTGCGCGCTGCCCGAGCGGGCGGTGATCAAATCGTATCGCGTGAGCTCTCCGGCGAGCGTCGCCGATGCGCTGGCCCTGGCCGCGGCGGATCCCGATTTCTTCGGCATCGACGTGATCGGATCGGCAGTGGGGATATTCGGAACGGCGGTGGCCCGGAACCGGGTTCTGATGCCGGGGGATCGCGTGGAGCTCTACCGCACCCTGGCAGCCGATCCGAAGGAAGCGCGCCGGGACCGCGTGCAGCGCGCCCGATCCCACCGAACGGCCGGGCGGCCGCCTAGTAAGTCCGGCCGTTCTTGATCTTGGCAGCCGATGCGGCCTGCTCGGCGGCGACCGCATCGGTCGGCTTATCCAGACGCGCAACCTTCTCGCCGTCGAAATACACCGTGACGCGGCGCGAGTCGACGTGGCGGCTGCGGCCCTTCTTGAGGTAGTAAATGTAGTCCCAGCGCTCCTTGTTGAAGGGGTCCGCCACCATCGGGGTGCCGAGGAGATAGCGTACCTGGCTGCGCGTCATGCCGTCTTTCACCTGGTCGACTGCCGCTTGATCCAGGAAGTTTCCTTGCTGGATGTTGATGCGGTAGACGCAGCCCGTCGCGGCGAGCGCGAGACCCGCGGCGAGGAGCAGGGGTCGAAGAATCTTCATCAAGGTGGTGCAGCGCTCCCAAAAGGTCGATAATCGGGTCCTATCATACTGGATGCCGCACCATGGCGCAGCGCCTCAGACCCCCTCCCACCGCCGAAGGCAATGACCTGCGCAATGCAGGCCTCAAGGTCACGCTGCCGCGACTCAAGATACTGGACATCCTCGCGGACGGCTCGGCCCGCCACATGAGCGCGGAGGACATCTACAAGAAGCTCCTGGTCTCGAACGAGGACATCGGACTCGCGACCGTTTACCGGGTACTGACTCAATTCGAGGCCGCCGGACTCGTGACCCGGCATCACTTCGAGGGCGGCATGGCGGTTTTCGAGCTGAACCACGGTGCGCATCACGATCACATCGTGTGCGTGGACTGCGGGCGGGTGGAGGAATTCATGGACGGCGGCATCGAGGAGCGGCAGCAGGCGGTCGCCAAGCGCCTCGGCTTCGAGATCAGCGACCACTCCCTCATCCTGTACGGTCACTGCCGCAAGCTCAACTGTCCGTATCAGAAACGGCCCAAGTAGCTATCGGCGTCCCGCCGGCGCGCGCCTCTTCTTCGGCTGTGCATCGCTGCCGGCGCGCGCGAGCATATCGCGCGCATGCGCCCGCGCCTGATCGGTGATGTCGATCCCTCCCGACATGCGCGCGATCTCATCCACGCGCTCCTCGGTGCCGAGCGGCTTCACGGCTGTGCGGGTGGTTTTGCCGTCGGTGAGCTTGGTGACCCGGAACTGTCCGTGCGCCTGCGCCGCCACCTGAGCAAGGTGCGTCACGCAGAGCACTTGACCGCGCTCGCCGAGCGCGCGCAACTGGCGGCCGACGATCTCGGCCACCGCGCCGCCGATTCCCGAGTCCACCTCGTCGAAGACCATGCACAGAGAGGCGGCGGTGCGGCCGGCGGAGGCCACCTGCACCGCGAGACTGATCCTCGATAGTTCGCCGCCGGAGGCGACCTTGGCGAGACTCTTGAGCGGCTGGCCGGGATTGGCGCTCACCAGGAATTCGATGTCGTCCCGGCCGTGAGGGCCGACCCCGTCGGCGCTTTGGGCGACGCCCACCGCGAATCGGCCACCCGCCATCCCGAGCTCCTGCATCAACGCGGTGATCTCCGCTCCGAGCGCGTCTGCGGCCAGCGTGCGCGCCTGCGTAAGGCGGTCCGCCGCCGCCTCGAATTCGCGGCGCAGCTCGGCCGTTCTTTGCTCCATCGCCGCCAAGCTGGTCTCCGCCGCCGTCAGTCTTGCGATCTCCTCCTCGGTCCGTGCGAGCTGACCCGGCAATTCGGTCACGCTCAGCCGGTGTTTGCGTGCGAGCCCCTCGACCGCCGCCGCCTTGCGCTCGATCTCCTCCTGGCGCGCCGGATCGACATCGAGCGCCTGGAGATAATGCCGCAGCGTTTCGGCTGCTTCCCGCGCCAGAATGGCGGCCTCGCCGATGAGATCCGCGGGCTGTTTGAGGCCGGGATCGGCATCGGCCGCACCGCGCAACGCGGTGGACGCCTTGGCGAGCAAGTCGTGCGCGCTTGCCTCGTCGTTCTCGTAGACGGCGCCGAGCGCCGAGCCCGCCGCGGCGGCGAAACGTCCGCGGCCCGCGATGCGCTTTTGTTCGATGAACAGCTCTTCGATGGCCGCCACGGTCGTGACCTCGTTCTTGAGCTCCGCCAGCTGATAGCGCAGGAGGTCCAGCCGGGCATCCCGGTTCTCGGCGGCGGCGGCGAGCGCCTCGTGCTCGACCCGGCAATCGCGATAGCGCGCGTAGATTTCCGCGACCGCGGGGGCGAGGTTCCGGTCGGTCAGGCGCTCGTCGAGGAGCTCGCGCTGCGCGCCGCGTTTCACGAGGTGCTGATATTCCTGCTGGCCGTGAATCTCGATCAGAAATTCCGCCAGCTCGCGCAGGGACTGGACCGGCACGAGCTGGCCGTTCACGTACGCGCGCGAACGGCCGTCCGCGCCGATCACGCGACGCACGATGACTTCGCCCTCGTGCTCCACCGATTGCGCATCGAGCCATGCGCGCGCGCCCAACGACAGCTGCGAAAAGCCGGCCGCGACCTCCGCGCGCTCTGCCCCGTGGCGCACGATGTCGCCGGCGCCGCGGCCGCCGGCGATCAGCATCAAGGCATCGACCACGATGGATTTGCCGGCTCCGGTTTCGCCGGTCAGCGCGAGAAGTCCCGGGCCGAGCTCGAGCTCGGCCTCGTCGACGATCACCAGATCGCGCAGTTTCAGGTGCGTCAGCATGAGTGCGGCCGCTTCAGTCGCCGTTGCCGCCGTTGTGGCCGCCTCTGCCCCAGTGGAGCTTCGAGCGCAGCAGGCGGTAGAAATCGTAGGCCGGCGGATGAATCAAGGTGATCTGGGCGTCCGCTCCCTCGACGATCAGCTCGTCGCCCCGCTCCATGTCGCCGAGGGCAGTGCCGTCGCAGGTGATCTGGGCGCGCGCTTGCGGGCGGTCGGAAAGGCGCAGCTTGATGGTGCTGCCGGCGCGGACCACGATCGGCCGGTCGCTCAAGGTGTGCGGAGAGATCGGCGCCAGCACCCACACGTCCAGATCCGGCTCGACGATGGGTCCGCCGCACGAAAGCGCGTAGGCGGTCGACCCCGTGGCCGTGGCGATGACGATGCCGTCGCCCCCGTGAGAATTCACGAAGCGCCCGTTGATCGAGGTCTCGAAATCCAGGGTGCGCCCGGTCTCCCACTTGTTGAGCACGACGTCGTTCAAGCCGAGCGAGCGCAGCGGCGCCGCTCCGCTGCGCTCGAGGCGGGCCGACAGCATCGAACGGCGGTCCTCGGTATAGCGCCCCGCGAGGACGGTCTCGATGTCCTCGAGCATGGAGGCGGGGCTCACGTCGGTGAGGAAGCCGAGCCGGCCCCGGTTGACGCCGAGCAGGGGGACCGAGCGCCCGGCGAGGAGCCGCGCCGCATACAGGAGCGTTCCGTCGCCGCCGATCGCTACGATCAGGTCCGCGCGCTCCGCGAAGGAATCCTGCGGGCAAGGGACGATCGTGCCGGGCGGGAATTCGATGCCGACGCCGGGATCGACCAGCGCCCGCTGGCCGCGGCCGTGGAAGTATCCGGCGACGCTCAGCATGCATTCGGCAACGCGTAGATCCCTGGGGTTGCCGACCAGGGCAATGGATTTGAATGAGTGCGGCACATCGCCCTTGTAGCATGTTAGCCGCAGACCGGTCACTCGCGCGGGCGGGCGATTTGACCGATTTCGGCGGGTTGGCTTCCTCCCCATGGCAAAGGACGCCTTGGGAGTACTCCCAGCAGCTCCAAACATGGTATATCACCCTATATGAACGAGGGTGCCGACGAATCGCTCAGTGAGCGGGCGCAACTGCTGCTCAAGGCGCTCATCGAAAGCTACATCCGCGACGGTCAACCGGTAGGTTCGCGTACCTTGTCGCGCGACTCGGGGCTGAGCCTGTCGTCCGCCACCATCCGCAACGTCATGGCGGATCTCGAGGATCTCGGATTCGTCGTCTCGCCGCACACCTCGGCCGGCCGCATACCGACCGACAAGGGATACCGGCTGTTCGTCGACTCCCTGCTCAAGTTGAAGCCGCTGCAGAACGAGGAGATCGAGGATATCGAACGGCGGCTGAAGAACGATGCGTCCAACGGACGGGCGCTGGTTCAGACCGTCTCCCAGATGCTGTCGAGCGTGACCCACATGGCGGGCCTGGTGACGCTGCCCAACCCGAATTACGTGGCGCTCTCGCAGATCGAGTTCATCGGCCTCTCGGAGAACCGTGCGCTCGCCATCATGGTGATGAACAACCGCGAGGTCGAGAACCGGGTAGTCCAGCTCGACCGCCATTACTCCGGGGAGGAGCTCAGGCGCGCGGCGAACTACTTGAACGAGGCCTTCTCGGGCCATTCGCTCCCCGAGGTCCGGTCGCTCCTGCTGAAGCAGCTCCAGGAGACCCGCCAGAGCATGAACCAGCTCATGCAGGATGCCATCCAGGTCGCCCAGAAGGTATTCGAGACCGAGACCGAAGGGCAGGTCGAGTACGTCATCGCCGGGGAGACCAATCTCATGGGGTTCGCGGAGCTCTCGAACGTCGACCGGCTGCGGCGGCTGTTCGAGGCCTTCAACGAAAAGCACGACATCCTGAGGCTCCTCGACAGCTGCCTGCGGGCGGAGGGGATTCAGATCTTCATCGGCCAGGAGTCGGGGTATCACATCCTGGACGACATCAGCGTGATCACGGCGCCCTATACCCAGAACAACCAGGTGGTGGGAGTGCTCGGGATCATCGGCCCGACCCGGATGGCCTACGAACGGGTGATCCCCATCGTGGATGTGACCGCAAAACTCCTCGGTTCGGCCTTGAACGCGCGCAAGTAGCCCCCAATTCGGCGGCTTCGAGCGGGATTACCCGCCATCTTCGAGGGCATTGCCAGTGAATGAGACCAACCAGCAGCCGGGTGGAGAGAGCGCATATCCGGAGACGGCGGCCCAGGCGGCGGGCGCCGCGGATGCACTGGCTGCTGCGGAGGCCAAGGCACAGGAGAACTGGAACAGCTACATGCGGGCGGTAGCGGAGCTCGATAATTACCGCAAGCGCACCGAGCGCGAGCTCGACAACGCCCGAAAGTTCGCCATCGAACGTTTTGCGCAGGAACTCGTGACGGTCGGGGATGCGCTGGAGGCCGGTATCCGGGCCGGCGCCGCGACCCCGGGGCCCGCGCTCCTCGAGGGTGCGCAGGCGACGCTCAAGGAGTTGAACCGGGCGTTCGACAAGGCCGGGATCAAGGTCATCGACCCCTTGGGCCAGCCCTTCGATCCCAATTGGCACGAGGCCATGGTGGCTCAGGAGAGCCGGGACGTACCCGCCAACACGGTGCTCACGGTGATCCAGAAAGGGTATTCGCTGAACGGCCGGCTGTTACGCCCCGCGCGAGTCATCGTCAGCAAATCGGCCTCGGAAACCAATTGAAATTATTCGAAAACCCCCCAACTTAGCCGGCATGGTTCGAATTCTTAGAGGACATCCAACATGGCAAAATTGATTGGCATCGATCTGGGCACGACCAACTCCTGTGTCGCGATCATGGAGGGCGGCAAGCCCAAGGTCATCGAAAACAGCGAGGGCGACCGGACGACGCCGTCGATCGTTGCCTTCACCAAGGACGGCGAGGTGCTGGTGGGACAATCCGCCAAGCGTCAGGCGGTCACCAATCCCCAGAACACGGTCGCGGCGGTGAAGCGTCTGATCGGACGCAAGTTCACGGACGACGTGGTCAAGCGCGACATGAGCATGGTTTCCTACAAGATCGTCAAGGCCGACAACGGCGACGCCTGGGTGGAAGTGCAGGGCAAGAAGATGGCGCCCCCCGAGGTGTCGGCCCGTGTGCTCATGAAGATGAAAAAGACCGCCGAGGACTACCTCGGCGAGCCGGTCACCGAAGCGGTGATCACCGTCCCGGCCTACTTCAACGACTCGCAGCGCCAGGCGACCAAGGACGCCGGCCGCATCGCGGGCTTGAACGTCAAGCGCATCATCAACGAGCCCACCGCGGCGGCGCTGGCCTATGGCCTCGACAAGGACGGCGGCGACCGCAAGATCGCGGTCTACGACCTGGGCGGCGGCACCTTCGACATCTCCGTCATCGAGATCGCGGAGGTCGACGGTGAGCGCCAGTTCGAGGTGCTCTCGACCAACGGCGATACGTTCCTCGGCGGCGAGGATTTCGACCTGCGGGTCATCAATTATCTGGCGGATGAGTTCAAGAAGGAGAGCGGCATCGACGTACGCAAGGACCCGCTCGCCATGCAGCGCCTGAAGGAAGCCTCCGAGAAGGCGAAGATCGAACTGTCATTCAGTGAGCAGACCGAAATCAACTTGCCGTACATCACGGCGGATGCCGCGGGTCCGAAGCACCTCAACATGAAGCTCACCCGGGCGAAGCTCGAATCGCTGGTGGAAGATCTGGTGCAGAAGACCATCGAGCCGTGCCGCACCGCGCTGAAGGATGCCGGGCTCTCCATGAAGGACGTGGGCGAGGTCATCCTGGTCGGCGGCCAGACCCGCATGCCGATGGTACAGCGGGCGGTCAAGGATCTGTTCGGCCGCGAGCCGCGCAAGGACGTGAACCCCGACGAGGCCGTGGCGGTCGGCGCAGCCATTCAGGGCGGCGTGCTGTCGGGCGACGTGAAGGACGTGCTCCTGCTCGACGTGACTCCGCTGTCGCTCGGCATCGAGACCCTCGGCGGCGTCATGACCAAGGTGATCGACAAGAACACCACCATTCCGACCAAGGCGTCGCAGACGTTCTCCACGGCGGACGACAACCAGACGGGCGTTACCATTCACGTGCTGCAGGGCGAGCGCGATCGCGCCGGCGACAACAAGTCGCTCGGGCGTTTCGACTTGACCGATATCCCGCCGGCGCCGCGCGGCATGCCGCAGATCGAGGTGGCCTTCGACATCGATGCGAACGGCATCTTGAACGTGTCGGCGAAGGACGTGAAGACCGGCAAGGAACAGCGCATCGTCATCAAAGCCTCGAGCGGATTGTCCGAGGCCGAGATCAAGCGCATGGTGTCCGATGCCGAGGCCCACGCGGAGGAGGACAAGAAATTCCGTGAGCTGGTCGGCGCGCGCAACAAGGCGGACGCCACGGTGCATGCGGTCGAGAAAGCGCTGGCCGAAGGCGGCGACAAGATCTCGGAAGACGAGAAGAAATCGGCGAACGAGGCGATTGCGGCCGTCAAGTCGGCGATGTCGAGCGACGACCGCGAGGACATCGAGCGCAAGACCCAGGCGCTGGAACAGGCCTCGACGGCGCTCATGCAGAAGATGTACGAACAGGCCTCCGCCGCCGGCCAGGGCTCGGGACCTACGGCGGGAAGCGCGGGCGGCGGCGAGAAGGGCGGCAAGCACGACGATGTGCTCGATGCCGAGTTCGAAGAGGTCAAGGAAAGCGACCGCAAGAAGGCTTGAGACGTCGGGCGCGGATCGCGCGATGATCGAGGTCAACGAACCGCCGGTATCCAGGTGCCGGCGGTTCGTTTTTATGTGCGGCGCGGGCGGGTTGCGGCGCGACGAGACCATGGGGCCGAGCGCGATTCAGGGCCGGTAGGACCGGGACAGAGTTCTGTTTTTTGGGGTGGGGTAGATTCAGGGCCGGTAGGATTGGGATGAGCTCGATTTTGTGGTGAGGTAGATTCAAGGTGGGGGTAATGGCCAAGCAGGATTACTACAAGCTCCTCGAAGTGCAGAGAAACGCGTCCGAGGCCGACATCAAGAAGGCCTACCGGCGCCTCGCCATGAAGTATCACCCGGATCGAAATCCCGACGATCCGGAGTCCGAGCACAAGTTCAAGGAAGCCAAGGAGGCTTACGAAGTCCTCACCGACGCACGCAAGCGCGCGGTGTACGACCAGTTCGGCCACGCCGGACTGGAGGGCGGACGGGCGGGCGGATTCAGCGCGGGCGAGGCCTTCGGGGACATCTTCGGGGAGATGTTCGGAGATATCTTTTCCGGAGGACAGCGCAGCCGCTCCCAGGTTTTTCGAGGCGCCGACCTGCGCTACGAGCTCGAGCTGGATCTAGAACAGGCGGTATTCGGCACCGAGACCGAGATCAAGATTCCTTCGCTCGCCGAGTGCGGGACCTGCAAGGGCTCGGGAGCCGCCAAGGGCTCCACCCCAAAGACCTGCGATACCTGCCACGGCCAGGGTCAGGTGCGCGTGCAGCAATCCATCTTCACCATTCAGCAGCCGTGTCCCCGATGCAAGGGCCGCGGCAAGATCATCAGCAACCCCTGCGATACCTGCTACGGTCAGGGACGGGTCCGCAAGGAGAAGGCCTTGGCGGTCTCCGTTCCCGCGGGTGTCGATACCGGGGATCGGATTCGTCTGAACGGCGAGGGGGAAGCGGGCCGCAACGGCGGCCCGACCGGAGATCTCTACGTCGAGATCCGCGTACGGGAACACGCCATTTTCGAGCGCGAAGGAAGCCATCTCTCGTGCGAGGTACCGATCAGCTTCACCACCGCCGCGCTCGGCGGATCGGTCGAAGTGCCGACCCTGGACGGCGAGGTGGTCATCAAGATTCCGAGCGAGACCCAATCCGGGAGGGTATTTCGCGTGCGCGAGAAGGGCGTGCGGCCCGTTCGCGGCGGTGGTGCGGGCGATCTGTTTTGCCGGGTGGTGATCGAGACGCCCGTGAGTCTGGGCGCCGAGCAGAAGGAGCTCCTGAAGAGATTCGAGGCCTCGCTCCAGCAGGGGAACCATAAGCCGCGCGAGCAATCGTTTTTCGAGGGCGTCAAGAAGTTCTTTACCGGCGCGGTCGACTAGCGTGGTTGGCGCAGGACCCTCCGCCGGGATGGGCTTGCAAGTGCCGGGCGTTGCCGTGTTCGGGATCACCGGACGGATGGGCCAGTCGCTGGCGTGGGCGCTGCGGGAGTCCCCGCAGGCGCTTCGGCTCTCCGGTGCGCTGGCATCGGCCTCGAGCGGGCGGCTGGGGCTCGACGCGGCGGCGGAGGGCGCTCCGACCGGTGTGCGGGTGAGCGCCGATCTCGGGGCGGCGCTCGCTGATGCCGCGGTTGCTCTGGAGTTCAGCACGCCGCTCGAGGTGGGCGCGCATGCGGGCGCCTGTGCGGCCCGGCGGGTGCCTCTCTTGGTCGGTACTACGGGCTTCGACGCTCCAACCCGGGCGATACTCGAGTCGGCGGCGCTGTGTATCCCTGTGTTGATCGCTCCGAATACCAGCGTCGGTGTCGGTGTGTTGCGACAGCTCGTCGGACTCGCGGCCGCGGCGCTCGGTGAGGGCTTCGACGTGGAAGTAAGCGAGGCGCATCATCGGGGCAAGCGCGATGCCCCGTCGGGCACGGCGCTTTCCCTGGGAGAGGCGGTGGCGCAGGCGCGCGGCGCCGCACTAGCAGACATTGCCGTGTACGAGCGGCATGGCGTGTCCGATCCACGCAAGACGGGCAGCGTCGGATTTTCGGTGCTTCGGGCCGGCGACATCGTCGGCGAGCACACGGTGACATTCGCCTCGGCCGGCGAGCGGCTCGAGCTGACTCACCGCGCCACGGACCGAATGGTGTTCGCGCGCGGCGCGCTCCGGGCGGCAGAATGGCTGATTGGCCGTCCGGCGGGTCTGTATGGCATGCGGGATGTGCTCGGGTTGTGAAGAGCATGGACAGCCGCGCTGCCCACCGCTAATATTCGCGCCCGGAAACTAACCGCGATTTGATCAACGAAGCGGGAGGTCGTTCTTGAGAGCGCCTCCCGCTTTGCACATCTGCCGAACGCGAGTTCGCGCGAGGAGAGGAAACCGGAGTGTCGACACCTGCAGTGCTAGCTCTCGAGGATGGCACCGTGTTCCGTGGCGTCTCTGTCGGCGCAAAAGGAAACACGACGGGTGAAGTAGTTTTCAATACCGCCATGACCGGCTACCAGGAGATCCTCACCGATCCCTCGTATTGCCGTCAGATCATCACTCTCACGTATCCCCACATCGGCAACACCGGCACGACGCCCGAGGACCTGGAGTCCGGCGCGGTGTTCGCGGCGGGCCTCGTGATTCGGGATCTTCCGCAGCTGCATTCGAACTGGCGTTCCACCGAATCGCTCGCAAGCTTCCTGCTGCGTTGTAAAGTGGTCGCGATCGCGGACATCGATACCCGCAAGCTCACGCGTCTCTTGCGCGAGAAAGGGGCTCAGGCGGGATGCATCATGACCGGCGACACCATCGATGAGAGCGCCGCCGTGCGCGCCGCCAAGAAATTTCCGGGCCTGAAGGGCATGGATCTCGCGAAGGCGGTGTCGACCAAGAAGATCTACCAGTGGAATGACGGGGTGATCTGGAAATCGACCGCCAAGCCGCCCCGTCCGCAGAGCCGCCTGCACGTCGTCGCCTACGATTTCGGCATCAAGCGAAACATTCTGAGAATCCTCTCCGAGCATGGTTGCCGCATGACCGTGGTACCGGCACAAACGCCGGCGGAACAAGTACTTGCAATGAATCCTGACGGTATTTTCTTAAGTAATGGTCCCGGCGACCCGGAGCCCTGCGACTATGCCATCGCGGCCATCAGCCGATTCCTGACGACCGATATTCCGGTGTTCGGCATCTGCCTCGGTCACCAGCTTCTCGGGCTCGCGAGCGGGGCGAAGACCGTCAAGATGAAGTTCGGACATCACGGCGCCAATCACCCGGTCTCGGAACTGGACTCGGGCCGGGTGCTCATCTCCAGCCAGAATCACGGCTTTGCGGTGGACGAGGCGACGCTCCCGGAGAATCTGCGGGCCACCCATCGTTCGTTGTTCGACGGCTCGCTCCAGGGGGTCGCGCGCAGCGACCGGCCGGCCTTCGGCTTCCAGGGACATCCCGAGGCGAGTCCCGGCCCGCACGACCTCAAGCTGCTCTTCGAACACTTCATGTATCTGATGGTGAAGCGCATCCAATCGAATTCGCGCGGGCGAACTTCCTTGAAATCCAAGTTCGCCAAGGACAGCAAGGCCGCGGAAAGCAAGGCCGGGGAGACTCGAAGCGCGGACTTGGCCGCGGCCGAGAGCAAGGCCTCCGAGGGCGGCACGACGGAGGGCGGGGCGGCCGAGGCCAAAGGCTCCGGGCCCAAGGCCGCGGACATCAAGGGCGGTGGACATCAAGGCCCCCGACGGCGGTCCCAAGACCGCGGAAGGCGGGGGCTGATCATGGCGAAACGTACCGACCTCGAGAGCATCCTCATCATCGGCGCCGGGCCCATCATCATCGGTCAGGCATGCGAGTTCGACTACTCCGGAGCTCAGGCGTGCAAGGCCCTGAAAGAGGAGGGTTATCGCGTCATTCTGGTGAACTCCAATCCGGCCACCATCATGACCGATCCGGAGAGCGCCGATTCGATCTACATCGAGCCGATCAACTGGCGCACCATCGAACGCATCATCGACAAGGAGCGCCCGAGCGCGCTCCTGCCCACCATGGGTGGCCAGACTGCGCTCAATACCGCGCTCGATCTGGTGCGCGAGGGCGTGCTCGAGAAGTACAACGTCGAAATGATCGGCGCCTCGCAGCGCGCCATCGACATGGCGGAGGACCGGGAGTTGTTTCGCCGCGCCATGGCCGACATCGGCCTGGAGACCGCGCGGGCTCGCATCGCGCACAGCATGGAAGAGGCGCTCGCCGTCCAGGCGGAGATCGGTTTCCCCACGGTCATCCGCCCCTCCTTCACATTGGGCGGCAGCGGCGGGGGTATCGCCTATAACCGCGAGGAGTTCGAGGCTATCGTCGCGCGCGGGATTGACGCCTCGCCGACCAACGAGGTGCTGCTCGAAGAGTCGGTGATCGGCTGGAAGGAGTACGAGATGGAGGTCGTCCGCGATCGGAACGACAACTGCATCATCGTGTGTTCGATCGAGAACGTGGATCCGATGGGGGTCCATACCGGGGATTCCATCACCGTGGCGCCCGCCCAGACCTTGACCGACCGCGAGTACCAGCGGCTCAGGGACGCCTCGATTGCCGTGCTGCGAAAGATCGGCGTCGATACGGGCGGCTCCAACGTGCAGTTCGCGGTCAACCCGGACGACGGGCGGGTGCTCGTCATCGAGATGAATCCGCGCGTGTCGCGCTCCTCGGCGCTCGCCTCCAAGGCGACCGGGTTTCCCATCGCGAAGATCGCGGCGAAGCTCGCGGTCGGCTACACGCTCGATGAGCTCAGGAACGAGATCACCGGCGGCGGAACGCCGGCGTCCTTCGAGCCGACGATCGATTACGTGGTCACGAAGATTCCACGCTTCACGTTCGAGAAGTTCCCGGGCGCCGAACACCCGCCTCACCACGCAGATGAAGTCGGTCGGGGAGGCGATGGCCATCGGCCGAAGCTTCCAGGAGTCCTTCCAGAAGGCGCTGAGGAGCCTCGAGCTCGGCTACGACGGATTCGACGAGCAGCTGCCGCTCCCCTTGAACGAAGAGGCCTCCGACAAGCTCTCCTACGAGCTGCGCTGGCCCGGGCCGTCCCGGATTCTGTACGTCGCCGATGCGTTCCGCGCCGGCTGGTCGCTCGAGCAGGTGTTCGATGCCACCAAGATCGACCCCTGGTTCCTGTCGCAGATCGAGGACCTGCTTCGCGAGGAGGCGCGGCTGCGCCAGGAGGGCTTCGACAGCCTCGAGCTCCCGAGGCTTCGCATGTTGAAGCGCAAGGGCTTTTCCGACGCGCGCATCGCCCATCTGGTCGCACGCCAGGAGCACGAGGTGCGCGGCAGACGCCGCAAGCTCGGCCTGCACCCGGTCTTCAAGCGGGTGGACACCTGTGCCGCCGAATTCTCCACCTCGACGGCGTATCTGTACTCGAGCTATGACGATGAGTGCGAGGCCAATCCGACCACGCGCCGCAAGATCATGATTCTGGGCGGCGGCCCCAACCGCATCGGCCAGGGGATCGAGTTCGACTACTGCTGCGTGCACGCGGCCATGGCGCTTTCCGAGGACGGCTTCGAGACCATCATGGTCAATTGCAATCCGGAGACGGTCTCGACCGATTACGACACCTCGGATCGGCTCTACTTCGAGCCGCTGACCTTCGAGGATGTCATGGAGATCATCGAGAAGGAGAAGCCCGAAGGGGTGATCGTGCAGTACGGCGGCCAGACGCCCTTGAAGCTCTCGCGGGCGCTCGCGGCGGCAGGCGCTCCGATCGTGGGAACCACGCCCGACAGCATCGACATCGCCGAGGACCGCGAGCGTTTCCAGAAGCTCGTCGCGAGCCTCAAGCTGAAACAGCCCGCGAATGCGACCGCGCGCGCCGAGGAGCAGGCGGTGATCATGGCCCGCGACGTGGGGTTCCCGCTGGTCGTGCGTCCGAGTTACGTGCTCGGCGGCCGCGCCATGGAGGTGGTGTTCAACGAGGACGATCTGCGCCAGTACATGATCGACGCGGTGAAGGTCTCGAACGACAGCCCGGTGCTGCTCGACCGGTTCCTGGATCTCGCCATCGAGGTGGACGTGGATGCGGTGAGCGACGGCGAGAACGTGCTCATCGGCGGCATCATGGAGCACATCGAGCAGGCCGGCGTGCACTCGGGCGATTCCGGGTGCTCGCTGCCGCCGAACGGGCTGTCGCCGGAAACCCAGGAGGAGCTGCGCGCCCAGACGCGCAAGCTCGCCAAGGCGCTGAACGTGGTCGGTTTGATGAACGTCCAGTTCGCGATCCAGAGCGGCGTCATCTACATCCTGGAGGTCAACCCTCGCGCCTCGCGGACGGTGCCGTTCGTCTCCAAGGCCACCGGCATTCCCCTCGCGAAGGTCGCCGCCCGCGTCATGACCGGCAAATCGCTCGCCGCGCAGGGACAGACGGTCGGGCGCGTGCCGCCCTACTTCTCGGTCAAAGAGGCCGTGTTCCCGTTCATCAAGTTCCCCGAGGCCGACCCGATCCTGGGACCCGAGATGAAATCCACGGGCGAAGTCATGGGCACGGGGAGCACGTTCGGGGAAGCGTATGCCAAGGCGCAGGCGGCCTCCGGGGTGATCCTGCCGACGCGGGGACTTTGCTTCGTGAGCGTCCGAGACCGCGACAAGCCGGGGGCGGTGCAGCTCGCGCAAATGCTGATCGCGCGGGGTTTCGAGATCGCGGCCACCGGCGGTACCGCCAAAGTACTGGAGGAGGCGGGGATCGTCTGCCGTCGAGTCAACAAAGTGCGGGAGGGTCGCCCCCACGTCGTCGATATGATAAAAAACGACGAGGTTGCCCTCATCGTCAATACGACCGAGGGCAAACAGGCGGTGCGCGAGTCACGCTCCATTCGCCGCGAGGCGGTGGCGCGCAGGGTGACTTACTACACCACGGTGGCCGGCGCCCGCGCCACCTGCGATGCGCTCGATCACTTGGGCGACATCGAGGTCAATCGACTGCAGGATCTGCACAAGGAATTGGCTTGAAACGAACTCCGATGACTCTGCGCGGCGCCGAGCGCCTGCGGCAGGAGCTCAAACAATTGAAGAGCGAGGCTCGTCCGAACGTCATCAAGGCGATCGCCGAGGCTCGTTCCCACGGCGATCTGTCCGAGAACGCCGAGTACCATGCGGCCCGCGAGCAGCAAAGCTTCATCGAGGGACGCATCAACGAAATCGAAAGCCGCCTGTCGAACGCGGAAGTGATCGACGTGACCAAATTGAACGCGAGCGGGCGCGTGGTGTTCGGCTCGACGGTCGAAGTCGAGGACCAGGACGGCGGCGCGAAGCTCGTCTACCAGCTGGTCGGCGACGACGAGGCGGATATCAAGAACGGCCTGCTCTCGGTCTCCTCGCCGATCGCGCGCGCGCTCATCGGCAAGTCGGAAGGCGATGTGGTGGACGTGACGGCGCCCGGCGGTACCAAGAGCTACGAGATCGTGTCCGTCCGCTACGTGTGATGCCCCTCGCGTGGTTCGCAACCTGTTTCGCGTGCTTCTGGTGCTGTGGGCGGGGAGCCTCTGGTCGCTCGCGGCCTGGGTGACTCCAACTTTGTTCTACGCCCAGGGCGACCGGCACCTCGCGGGCATTCTGGCGGCGCGCCTGTTCAGCATCGAGTCCTATCTCGGCGTCGCCTCGGCGGCGATGGCGCTGGTGCTTCCGGGCAGAACCCGGATGGGCGGGGTGTACGCCGCGGCGGCTCTTCTCGCGGTGAACGAATGGGTGCTCAAGCGCTTCATGGAGTCGGCCCGCGCGCACGGGGCGGCCGCAGGGCTCTCCTTCGGCGCCTGGCACGGTGTCTCGGCGGTCCTCTATATCGTCGCGTGCCTGGGACTTTTGCTAGTGGTCTGGAAGGAGAACCTTCGCTAAGCCCTCGCCGCGGCGGTAGAACACGCCGATGTGCCCGATGCGCTGCACGATGACCGCCGAGGTGCGGAGCGCCAGCTCATCCAGGGCGGCGTCGCGCTCGGTCCGCTCGCCGACCCGGGCGCTGACCTTGACGAGCTCGTGGTCGTTCAGTGCCCGGTCGAGCTCGTTCACCACCCCATCCGTCAGCCCGGCGTTGCCCAGCATCACCAAGGGGTGCAGCGGGTGAGCGAGCCGACGAAGGTGCTTCTTTTGCTTTTCTGAGAGTTCCATGACCGTCATTATAGGGGCTCTCGATCCTGCCACCCCGAAGTCCCGCCGTCGTCTCAATGCCTAAACGCACCAAGAGCAGTGCCCGCTGGCTCGCCGAACACGCGAGCGACGAATTCGTCAAGCGTGCGAAGGCGGAGGGGTGGCGTTCGCGGGCCGTGTTCAAGCTCGCCGAGATCCAGCAGCGAGAGCGCCTGCTCAGGCCCGGGATTCGTTGCGTGGACCTGGGGGCCGCACCCGGAGGATGGAGCCAGTACGCCGCGCGCATCGTCGGGGGCTCGAGCCGCATCGTTGCCACCGACATCCTCCCGATGGACGCGATTCCGGGGGTGGAGTTCGTTCAGGGCGACTTTCGCGAGGAGGCGGTCCTCGAGCAGGTGCTGGCCGCGGTGGGCTCGGAAAGAGTCGATCTTGTATTGTCCGACATGGCCCCCAATATGGCAGGAATCGACGCGGTCGATCAGCCCAGATCCATGTACCTCGCGGAGCTGGCGCTGGAATTCGCCGATCGCGTGCTGATCCCCGGGGGTGATGCTCTCATCAAATTGTTCCAGGGGGCCGGATTCGATGAGATCGTACGGGAGGCGCGGCGACGGTATGGCCGGGTGGTGACGAAAAAGCCGAAGGCGTCACGAACCCGAAGTCCCGAGATCTACCTGTTGGCGCGGCAGTTTGGGATGGTGTAAGTTCGATGAGCCATTCCAGGACTGGAGGAATGGAACGCGGGACGGGTTCTTTTGTCGTAATATGACTGCGGCCGTAGGTGAAACTTGAACGATTTGACCAAACAGATTCTCTTGTGGGTCGCGTTGGCCGTGATCCTCCTCGCGATTTTCAGCCAATTCGGGATGCGCACGGGTCAGCCGCAGACCATCGATTACTCCCAGTTCCTGACGGACGTCAAGAGCAATAACGTCGATTCGGTGACGTTCAAAGGCGAAATCATCGAGGGCAAGCGCCGGGACGGCAACCAGTTCGTGGTCTACAACCCCGAGACCAGCAATAGCGCGCTGATCGGGCTGTTGAGCGGCCAGGGCGTCAAATTTCGCGGCGAGCCCCCGAAACAGCAATCGGTGCTCCTGCAGCTCCTGATTTCCGCCTTCCCCATCCTGATCCTGATCGGCTTCTGGGCATATTTCATGCGACAGATGCAAGGCGCCTCCGGCGGCCGGGGAGCCATGTCCTTCGGCAAGAGCCGGGCGAGGCTCTTGGGCGAGGACCAGGTCAATATCACCTTCGCGGACGTGGCGGGCGTCGAAGAGGCGAAGCAGGAAGTGGTCGAAATCGTCGACTTCCTGAAAGATCCCGGCAAATTCCAGAAACTTGGCGGCAAGATCCCGAAAGGTGTGCTCATGGTGGGCTCCCCGGGCACCGGCAAGACCCTGCTCGCCCGCGCGATCGCCGGCGAAGCGAAAGTACCCTTCTTCACCATTTCCGGCTCCGATTTCGTGGAAATGTTCGTCGGCGTGGGCGCATCGCGCGTGCGCGACATGTTCGAGCAGGCGAAAAAGCACGCACCCTGCATCATTTTCATCGACGAGATCGATGCCGTCGGCCGCCATCGCGGTGCCGGTTTGGGCGGCGGTCACGACGAACGTGAACAGACCCTGAACCAGTTGCTGGTCGAAATGGACGGCTTCGAGGGCAACGAGGGCATCATCGTCATCGCCGCGACCAACCGGCCCGACGTACTCGACCCGGCGCTGCTGCGTCCCGGGCGATTCGATCGCCAGGTCGTGGTGCCGCTGCCGGACGTGCGCGGCCGCGAACAGATCCTCAAAGTCCACATGCGCAAGGTGCCGCTCGGCGACAACGTCAAGCCGTCGGTGATCGCACGGGGCACGCCGGGCTTTTCCGGGGCGGATCTCGCGAATCTCGTGAACGAGGCCGCGCTGTTCGCGGCTCGGGGAAACAAGCGCTCGGTGACCATGGAGGAATTCGAGCGCGCCAAGGACAAGATCATGATGGGTGCGGAGCGGCGCTCCATGGTCATGACCGAGGAAGAGAAGCGCAATACCGCCTATCACGAGTCGGGCCACGCCATCGTGGGCCTGTCGGTGCCCGAGCATGATCCGGTCTATAAGGTCACCATCATTCCGCGCGGCCGAGCGCTCGGCGTCACGATGTTCCTGCCGGAACAGGACCGCTACAGCACCAGCAAGCGCCAGCTCGAGAGCCGCATCGCGACTCTCTTCGGCGGCCGCGTAGCCGAGGAACTGGTGTTCGGCCCCGATGCCGTCACCACGGGGGCTTCCAACGACATCGAGCGCGCCACTGAGCTCGCGCGCAACATGGTCACGCGCTGGGGCTTATCGGATCGGCTGGGACCGCAGACCTATAGCGAGGAGTCCGGAGAAGTCTTCCTCGGACGCAGCGTCACGCAGCACAAGCAGGTGTCGGATGTCACCGCGCACGTCATCGACGAGGAAGTGCGCCGGGTCATCGACAGCAACTATCAGCGTGCGTACAAGATCATCCAGACCAACATGGACAAGCTTCAGCTCATGTCCGAGGCGTTGATCAAGTACGAGACCATCGACGAGGAACAGATCAAGGACATCATGGAGGGCCGTGTGCCGCGTCCGCCTCGCGATTGGGACGATACGCCGACGCCGACGGCGCGAGGCCAGGGTCCGGCGGCCGAGAAACCCACCACGCCGCTCGTGAGTCCCGCGGGGCAGCACTAGTCTATGGGAAAAAGCGGCCTGCGGCCCTTTTTCGGACAGCAGCTCCGCTGCCGCCGGCAAAAGGGCGGCGTGGACGCCGCGGCCTGACGGCCCTTTTTGCCGGCTACGCCGGCTCACCGCCGACCTTCGGACTTGGCGATCGCCGATGCACTGGCAATGCCGACAGCGAACCATCGATCTGACGCGCCCGGCGGTGATGGGCGTGCTCAACGTCACCCCTGATTCCTTCTCCGACGGTGGCCGCTTCTTGGATCTCGAGGCGGCCGTGGAGCGCGCAGGCTCCATGGTGGCGGAAGGGGTGTCCATCATCGACGTGGGCGGGGAGTCGACGCGTCCGCGCTCGGTCGGAGTGGATGCCGGGACCGAGCTCGAGCGCGTGGTTCCGGTCATCGAACGCATCGCGGCGGCCTTCGATGTCGCCATCTCCATCGATACCAGCAAGCTCGAGGTCATGGCCGCCGCGGTGGAAGCCGGCGCATGCATCGTGAACGACATTCGCGCGCTGCGCGCGCCCGGAGTGCGCGAGTGGGCGGCCGGCACCGGGGTGGGTGTGTGCCTGATGCACATGCAGGGTGAGCCGCTCACCATGCAGGAGAACCCGGATTATCATGACGTGGTGGGCGAGGTGGCTGCCTTCCTGATCGAGCAGCGGGCGGCCTGCCTCGCGGCGGGAATTGCCCGGGAGGCGGTGGCTTTCGATCCGGGACTGGGATTCGGCAAACGGCACGAGGACAACCTGGCATTGCTCAAGAATTTGGCGCATCTCGCGGCCTTGGGCTCACCGCTCCTCGTCGGTGTTTCGCGCAAGAGTACGATCGGCCGGGTGTTGGGGCGGCCTCCCGCCGACCGGCTGGCCGGCGGGCTCGGACTTGCGGCGTGGGCTGTGGGCGAAGGCGCTCGCATCGTGCGTACGCACGATGTCGCGGCGACCCGCGATGCCATACTGATGGTCGATGCGGTCATGGTGGGGAGAGGCGTTTGAGCGATTATTTCGGGACGGATGGGGTGCGCGGCCGGGTGGGCGAGCCCCCGATGACGGTGGATTTCGCGCTCAAGCTCGCGAGCGCTGCGGCGCGCATCCTGGCGCCGCAAGGGCGGCCGCGTGCTCATCGGCAAGGACACGCGCGTCTCCGGCTACATGTTCGAATCCGCGCTCGAGGCGGGATTCGTCGCGGCCGGGGTCGACGTGCTGCTGATCGGTCCGCTGCCGACACCCGGCATCGCCTACATGACCCAGCGCCTGGGTTGCAATTTCGGCGTGGTCATCTCCGCCTCCCACAACGGCTATGAGGACAACGGCATCAAGTTCTTCGACGGCAACGGCAGCAAGCTGTCGGACACCCTCGAGAGCCAGATCGAACGGCTGCTGGACGGCCCCGTGGTGACCCGGGAATCGCAGCGCCTCGGCAAGGCGGTGCGCACCGACCGCAGCCGCACCCACTATCAGGAGTTCTGCGCATCGACCATTCCCGCGGGCATGACGCTCGAGGGCTTCAAGATCGTGGTGGATTGCGCGAACGGCGCGGGCTACAAGGTGGCGCCGCGGGTGTTCGCCGATCTCGGGGCCGAGATCGTGCCGATCGGATGCTCGCCGAACGGCCGCAACATCAACGACGGGTGCGGATCCACCCACACGGAGCTCTTGCAGCTGACGGTTCCGGGCGTGCGTGCGCATGTCGGGATCGCGCTGGACGGCGACGGTGACCGGGTCATGATGGTGGATGAGCTGGGCCGTTGCGTGGATGGGGACCAGCTGCTGTACGTCCTGGCGCGCGCGCGGCGCGACGCCGGGACCCTGGAAGGCCCGGTCGTCGGCACGGTGATGAGCAACCTCGGGTTGGAGCAATCGCTCGCCGAGCTCGGCATCCCGTTTCGCCGCGCGCAGGTCGGCGACCGCCATGTGCTTGCCATGCTGCAGGAGGTGGGCGGTACGCTCGGCGGCGAAACGTCCGGGCACATCCTGTGTCTCGACAAGACCACCACGGGCGACGGCATGATCAGCGCGCTGCAGGTGCTCGCCGTGATGAAGAGCACCGGTGCAGGGCTGGCCGAGCTCTGTGCGCCCATGCCCAAGTATCCCCAGGTGCTCCTGAACGTCCGGGTCGCCCGACGCTTCGACCCCATGGAAAGCCCGAGCGTCGTGGAGACCGCGGCCGCCGTGGAACACTCTTTCAAGGGGCGAGGCCGCATCGTGCTGCGGGCATCCGGCACCGAGCCCGTGATTCGCGTCATGGTCGAGGGATACGACGCCAAATTGGTCAAGCGCGGTGCGAGCGAGATCGCCGCCGCCGTCGAGGCAGTGGCCGCCAAGCCCGCGGCCTGAAGGCTTCGCGCGAGGGCTTGCAGTTACCGGTCCGCGCGGCTACTCTTCGCCGCCTTTCCGGCAGGGGCCTTGAGGTCCCAAGGGGTTGGCTATGCGTCGTCCGGTGGTCGCTGGTAATTGGAAAATGCACGGATCGCGGGCCGCCAACGAGACGTTGCTCACGGATCTCGCCGAACGCCTGAATCCGGATTGGCGGACCGACGTGGCGGTGTTTCCCCCTTACGTCTATCTCGCCGATGCGGTGCGCCTGCTCGAGGGGCTGGATGTCGGAGTCGGCGCGCAGGACGTGTGTGCCGAGCCGATCGGCGCGTTCACGGGACAGGTGGCCGCCGCCATGCTGAAGGATATCGGTTGCAAATACGTGATCGTCGGGCACTCGGAGCGCCGGCGCCTCTATCACGAGGATGACGTGCTGGTGGCTCGCAAATTCGGCGCGGCGCTCAAGGCCGGTCTCACGCCCGTGCTCTGCGTCGGCGAGACGCTGGAGGAGCGGGAGGGGATGAGGACCGAGGCGGTCGTGGCGCGCCAGCTCGATGCGGTGATCGCGATGAACGGGGTGGCGAGTTTCGCCGACGGCATCGTCGCCTACGAGCCGGTTTGGGCCATCGGTACCGGGCGCAATGCCTCGCCGCAACAGGCGGAGGAGGTCCACGGGTACCTGCGCAGCCGGATTGCCGCGCAAGATGCTAAACTAGGAAGTCGTGTCCGTATTCTGTACGGCGGGAGCGTCAAGGCCTCGAATGCGGCCGAGCTCTTCTCGATGCCCGATGTGGACGGCGGATTGGTGGGCGGCGCGTCGTTGAGCGCCGATGAGTTTCTTCAGATATGCGCGGCGGCTGCCGCGCGACATTGAGAGATCGACATGCTGCGTGGTTTCATTTTGTCGGTGCACATTCTGCTTGCGCTGATGATCATCGGTCTGGTGCTCATGCAGCGCGGAAAAGGTGCGGAGGCGGGCGCCGGATTCGGTTCCGGCGCGTCGGGCACCGTATTCGGCGCGCGTGGTACGGCGACCTTGTTCTCGAAGTTGACCGCGGTGTTCGCGGCGCTGTTTTTCGTGACGAGCTTGACGCTCGCCTATATGGGGACGCGTTCGCCGGCCGAAGCGACCTCGGTGCTCGAGCGTGCAGCGCAAGCGGCGGCCGCGGCGCGCGCAGCGGCGCCGCCCGCGTCGACAGGGCCTGCCGGGTCGGCCGCGCCTGCGTCGACAGCTCCGGCGCCGCAGGGCTCAGCGCCTGCGATGTCGACGCCGCCCGCGAGCAGCGCTCCTGCACCGGCGACTACACCGCCTGCGGAGCCCCCGCCGACGACCAACAAGCCTTAGGAATCGAGTTACACTTGAGTTGCAAGAGTTGCAAAGCCGACGTGGCGGAATTGGTAGACGCGCTAGTTTGAGGGGCTAGTGGGGCAACCTGTGCCGGTTCGAGTCCGGCCGTCGGCACCAGATTTTCGTTTGGACGATCATCTCATCATTTGGACGAGCATCTCTTTCGGGTGAACGCGAGCGCGTCTGCCTGATATACTTATCGACTACCGCCCAGTCACCGACACCGACGATGTTGCGACAGTATTTGCCGATATTGATTTTCATGGGGTTGGCCGGAGGCCTGGGCGTGGTGCTGTTCACGCTCGGTTGGATCGCCGGTCCGCGCCGCCCCGATCCCGAGAAATTATCCCCTTACGAGTGCGGCTTCGAGGCCTTCGAAGACTCGCGCATGCGCTTCGACGTGCGCTACTACCTGGTAGCGATCATTTTCATCGTGTTCGATCTCGAAATCGCCTTCTTCTTTCCATGGGCGGTGTCGCTCAAGGCGACCGGAGTGTTCGGCCTGGTCTCCATGCTGATCTTCGGCTTGGTGCTCGTGGTCGCCTTGATATACGACTATCGTCGAGGAGCGCTCGAATGGGATTAGAAGCGGCGACTGCCGATGCCGGGCCGGCGCGCGGCTTCGAAGTCACCACCGTCGACAAGCTCATCAACTGGGCCCGCACCGGATCGCTCTGGCCGATGACCTTCGGGCTCGCCTGTTGCGCCGTCGAGATGATGCATGCGGGTGCGGCCCGCTACGATCTCGACCGGTTCGGCGTGGTGTTCCGTCCGAGTCCGCGTCAATCCGACGTGATGATCGTCGCCGGCACCCTGGTCAACAAGATGGCGCCCGCCTTGCGCAAGGTGTACGACCAGATGGCCGAGCCGCGCTGGGTCATTTCAATGGGGTCCTGCGCGAACGGCGGGGGCTACTACCATTATTCCTATGCGGTGGTGCGCGGCTGCGACCGCATCGTGCCCGTCGATGTGTACGTACCCGGCTGTCCACCGACTGCGGAGGCTCTCCTGTACGGCATCATTCAGCTTCAGAACAAGATCCGGCGCAACAAGGCCATTATCCGATGAGTGACGACGCCGGTTCCGCGGCCGTCCCGGCCGTTCCGACGCGGCTGGAGCGCCTCAAGGCGCTCATCGAAGATGCGTTCCCGGGGAAGCTCGCGCACGCCGCGACCCACGCCGGCCAGCTGACTTACGAAACCCGTCCGAGCGACCTCTTGGAGGTCGCGGCGACGCTGCGCGATCGATCCGGTCTCGAATTCCAGATGTGCATGGATGTCTGCGGCGTGGACTACCTGCAGCACGGCCGCGCGGAATGGAAGACCGAGCATGCCACGATGTCCGGCTTCAGCCGCGGCGTCGCGCGCGGCATGTCGAGCGGCGGGGACGAGAAACCAGGGCGCCGCTTCGCCGTGGTGTATCACCTGTTGTCGATCTCGCAGAATCAGCGCCTGCGCTTGAAAGTGTTTTGCGAGGACGATGCGCAGCCCGCCGTCGATTCGGTGGCGCCGATCTGGGCCGGAACCGATTGGTTCGAGCGCGAGGCCTTCGATCTGTTCGGGATCATGTTCAAGGGTCACCCGGACCTGCGTCGGCTGCTCACCGACTATGGCTTCATCGGCCATCCGTTTCGCAAGGATTTCCCCTTGTCCGGCAACGTCGAAGTGCGCTACGACCCGGAGAAGCGCCGCGTCGTGTATCAACCGGTGACCATCGAGCCGCGAGTTCTGGTGCCCAAGGTGATCCGCCACGACAACCGCTACGATCCGCAGCTCACCAACGCACCGGTCGACGGGCACGCCGCGAAACCCAATGGCTGAGGCATAGAGTGGCCGAGATACGCAACTTCACCATGAACTTCGGTCCGCAGCATCCGGCGGCGCACGGTGTGCTGCGGCTGGTGCTCGAGATGGACGGCGAGGTCATCCAGAAGGCGGACCCGCACATCGGACTTCTGCATCGCGCGACCGAGAAGCTCGCCGAAAGCAAGCCGTTCAATCAATCGATCGGCTACATGGACCGGCTCGATTACGTCTCCATGATGTGCAACGAGCACGCCTACGTCATGGCGATCGAGAAGCTCCTGGGGATCGAGCCGCCGATCCGCGCGCAGTACATCCGCGTGATGTTCGACGAGATCACCCGGATCCTGAACCACCTGATGTGGCTGGGCTCCCACGCGCTCGACATCGGCGCAATGACGGTGTTCCTCTACTGCTTCCGGGAGCGCGAGGACCTGATGGACTGCTACGAGGCTGTGTCGGGAACGCGCATGCACGCGACGTATTACCGGCCGGGCGGCGTGTACCGCGATCTTCCCGACGTGATGCCCAAGTATCAACACTCAAAGTGGCGCAGCAACAAGGACGTGGATCGTCTGAACGAGCGCCGCTCCGGCGGTTTGATCGATTTCATCGCGGACTTCGCGGCGCGTTTTCCCGCCTGCGTCGATGAGTACGAGGCCCTGCTCACCGACAACCGCATCTGGAAGCAGCGCACCGTGAACATCGCGGTGGTGAGCCCGGAGCGGGCCATGCAATTGGGGTTCTCCGGTCCGATGTTGCGCGGCTCCGGGATCGAGTGGGATCTTCGCAGGAAGCAGCCCTACGACGTGTACGATCGGATGGATTTCGACATCCCGGTCGGCGTCAACGGCGACTGCTACGACCGCTACCTCGTGCGCGTCCAGGAGCTGCGGCAATCCACCCGCATCATCGAACAGTGCGTGAAGTGGCTGAAGGCGAATCCCGGCCCGGTGATGATCGACGATCGCAAGGTGCGCCCGCCGCACCGCGAGGAAATGAAGGGCGACATGGAGTCCTTGATTCACCACTTCAAGCTGTTCACCGAAGGCTACTGCGTGCCCGAGGGCGAGGTGTACGCAGCCATCGAGGCGCCCAAGGGCGAGCTCGGCGTCTATCTGGTGTCGGACGGCGCCAACAAACCGTATCGCTTGAAGGTACGCGCACCCGGTTTCGCGCACCTCGCGGCGCTCGATGAAATGGTGCGCGGGCACATGCTCGCGGACGTGGTGGCGGTGATCGGAACGCAGGATATCGTGTTCGGCGAGATCGACCGGTGACTACAAGTGATGGCGGTGGTAGCGCGATGAGAGTGCAGTTGTCCGATTCCGACTACGGCTACGCAGTGCTGACGGTGATGGCGACATGACCGTGCAATTGTCCAGCCACGTCCGCTCCGAAATCGATCACTGGCTGGCAAAATTCCCGCCGGACCGGCGCCGCTCGGCCGTGATCTCCGCTCTGCATGCCGTGCAGCACGAGAACAACGGCTTTCTGACGCCCGCCCTCATGGACGCCGTCGCCGAGTACATCGGCCTGCCGCCCATCCAGGTCTACGAGGTCGCGACCTTCTACTCCATGTTCGAGACCAAGCCCGTGGGCCGTCATCACATCTCGGTATGCACGAACATCTCCTGCATGCTGCGCGGCGCCGACGACATCGTCGACCGCGTCGAGAAGAAGCTCGGAATCAAGACAGGCGAGAGCACACCCGACGGGCGGATCTACTTGAAGCGCGAGGAGGAGTGCCTCGCGGCCTGCAACAACGCACCGATGATGATGGTCGATCACGTCTATCATGAGAACCTGACTCCCGAGAGCATCGACAAGATCCTGGACGAGCTGAAATGAACGGCGGGCGCGCATGAGTTACGAGGAAAACACCAACACCGTTCTGTTCGAGGCGTTGAAGCACGACAAGCCCTGGACGCTCGACAGCTACCGGTCGTGGGGCGGCTACCAGGCGTGGGAGAAGATCCTGCGCGAAAAGACCCCGCCCGAAAAGATCATCGAGGAAGTGAAAGCCTCGGGCCTGCGCGGGCGCGGCGGCGCCGCGTTCCCGACCGGGGTGAAATGGAGTTTCATGCCGCGCTCATCGCCGGTACAGAAATACGCCGTGTGCAACTCGGACGAGTCCGAGCCCGGTACTTGCCACGATAGAGACATCCTGCGCTACAACCCGCACTCGGTGATCGAGGGCATGGCCATCGGCGGCTACGCGATGACCGCGACCGTGGGCTACAACTACATCCGCGGCGAGTTCATGGCCGAGCCCATTCCGCGCTTCGAGGCGGCGCTCGAGGAGGCATACGCGGCGGGCCTGCTCGGCAAGAACATTCTGGGGTCAGGCGTGGACTTCGACCTGCACATGTTCGCGGGCGCAGGGGCCTACATCTGCGGAGAGGAAACCGCGCTTCTCGAGTCCCTCGAGGGTAAGCCCGGCAAGCCGCGCTTCAAGCCGCCGTTTCCGGCGAACTTCGGTCTGTACGGCAAGCCGACCACCATCAACAACACGCAAAGCTATGCGTCGGTGCCGACCATCCTGCGCAAGGGCGCTGCCTGGTTCGCGGGCTTGGGTCCGCCGAACTCCGGCGGCACCATCATCTTTTCCGTCTCGGGCCACGTCGTAAAGCCGCAGAACATCGAGCTGCCGCTTGGCATCCCGTTCAAAGATCTGCTCGCGATCTGCGGCGGCGTCTGGAAGGGCCGGAAGCTCAAGGCGGTGATCCCCGGCGGCTCTTCGGTACCGGTGGTGCCGGGCGACATCATGATGCAGATCAACTTCGACTACGACTCGCTCAAGAAGGCGGGCTCCTCGGTCGGCACGGGCGCGGTCATCGTCATGGACGAGACCACCTGCATGGTGCGCGCGCTGCAGCGCCTGTCGCGTTTCTACTATTCCGAGTCCTGCGGGCAGTGCACGCCCTGCCGCGAGGGCACGGGCTGGCTCGACCGCATGCTCCGGCGAATCCTCGCGGGGCAGGGGAGGAGCGAGGATCTCGGGCTCATTCTCGATGTGGCCAATCGGATCGAGGGTCACACGATCTGCGCGCTCGGCGATGCGGCGGCGTGGCCGGTGCAAAGTTTCTTGAAGCACTACAAGCACGAGTTCCAGTACATGATCGAGCACAAGGGCCGCTCGATCGTCGAAGGCACGCCGGCAGCCGTGGCGGCACCGGCGGCGGCATAACAAGGTAAGCGCGCACGATGAGCGACGAGGTCAATATCGAAGTCAACGGGCAGCCCATGAAGGCCCGCAAGGGCCAGATGATCATGCAGGTCACGGACGCGGCGGATGTGTACATCCCGCGCTTCTGCTATCACGCCAAGCTCACCGTCGCCGCCAACTGCCGCATGTGCCTGGTGGAGGTGGAGAAGGCTCCGAAGCCCCTGCCGGCCTGCGCGACGCCCGTCATGGAAGGCATGAAGGTGTTCACGCGCTCGCCGAAGGCGGTCGCCGCGCAGCGCGCCACCATGGAATTTTTGCTCATCAATCATCCGCTCGATTGCCCGATTTGCGATCAGGGCGGGGAGTGCGAGCTGCAAGATCTCGCGATGGGCTACGGCCGCGACATCTCGCGCTTTTCCGAGCGCAAGCGCGTGGTCAAGGACGAGAATATCGGGCCACTGGTCTCGACCGACATGACCCGCTGCATCCAGTGCACGCGCTGCGTGCGTTTCGGGCTCGAGATCCAAGGGTTCCCGCAGCTCGGCACCACAGGCCGCGGCGAGCACATGCGGATCGACACCTACGTCGAGCAGAGCCTGGATCACGAGCTGTCCGCGAACATCATCGATCTCTGCCCGGTGGGTGCGCTCAACAACAAGCCGTTCCGCTATCACGCGCGCGCATGGGAGATGACGCAAAGTGCGCTGGTATCGCCGCACGACGGCTTCGGCACCAACATCTATGGCCATGTGTTGCGAGGGCGCATGATGCGCGTGGTGCCGCGGGAGAACGAGGAAATCAACGAGACCTGGATCGCCGACCGCGACCGCTTCGGATTCGAGGGCATGTACTCGCCCGAGCGCGCGACCCAGCCGATGGTGCGCGTCGACGGTGTGCTCCAGCCGGTGGATTGGGAGGTCGCATTGACGACGGCGGCGGAAGGGCTGCAGAAGGCCGCTGCCGCCCACGGCGCCGCGAGCCTCGGGTTTCTCGCCTCGCCGAGCGCCACCGTGGAGGAGATGTATCTGCTCGCGCAGGTCGCCCGTGGTCTCGGCAGCAACAATGTCGATCACCGCCTGCGTCAGCTCGATTTCCGGGGCGGCGAGCGCGAGGGCGTATTCCCGAACCTCGGTCTGAAGATTGCCGACGTCGAGATGCTGGAAGGCGTGCTCGTGGTCGGCTCGAATCTGCGCCACGAGATGCCGCTCCTGGCGCATCGCATCCGCAAGGCGGCGGTGCATCGAGGCGCCCGGGTCGCGTTCCTCAATCCGCGCAAGTACGATTTCTTGTTTCCGGTCGCCGGCTACGGCGCCGATGAGGACCTCGTGAGTGGATTGGCGGCTGTGGTGCGGGCCGCGGCGGCGGCGGCGGGAAAGCCCGTACCGTCGGGAGTGCGGGAAGCGGCGGCGAACGATGCGCATCGCTCCCTCGCGGCTGCACTCGGCCACGGCCAGCGCCGCGCGATATTCCTGGGAGCGCTCGCGCAACGCCACCCCGCCTATGCGGAGATTCGCTCGCTCGCGGCCGCTCTCGCGGAGCTTTCTGGCGCGAGCCTGGGTCTCGTCACCGACGGTGCCAATGCCGCGGGTGCGTATCTTGCCGGCGCGGTGCCGCATCGCGAATCCGGCGGCACGCCGGCCGCCGCGCCGGGCCTATCGGCCCGCGCCATGCTCGAGAACCGGCTCAAGGCTTATGTGTTGTTCGGCGGGATCGACCCGGCGACCGATCTGGCGGGCCCAACCGATGCACTCGCGGGCGCCGACCTGGTCATCGCGGCGACGACACACCTGACCGAGAAGCTGCGCGAAGTGGCACACGTGGTACTGCCGGTCGGTACCTTCGCCGAAAGCGCCGGCACCTTCGTGAACATCGAGGGGCGCTGGCAGAGCTGGACCGGAGCGGCGAGCGCGGTAGGCGAGAGCCGGCCGGGTTGGAAAGTGCTGCGCGTGCTGGCCAACCTGCTGAACATCCGAGGCGTCGATTACGTGAGCTCGGAGGAAGTGCGCGAGGCGCTGAAGAAAGCCTGCGGCTCGCGGCTGACGCAGACACCGAGCAGCGCGGGATTCGACGGCATCGGTGCGGCGAGCGCTGCTGATGGCGGCGGGGGCGCGCCCTCCGGGTCCTGGGTCGACGTTCCTCCCTATCAGATCGACGTGCTGGTGCGCGGCTCCGAATCGCTCGCCAAGACCAAGGACGGGCAATTGGCCCGCACGGTGCTCTGACCATGTGGCAGTGGGATCCCATTCGCGACTGGCTCAGCGCGCAAATCAGCGCGTACTGGGCGACGCCGCTCCTCACCGCGGTGCAGATCGCGATGGTGATGGTGTGCCTCATCGTGATAATGGCCTTCTACACCCTCGCGGAACGCAAGGTCATCGGCTGGATCCAGGCACGCAAGGGACCGAACCGCGTCAACCTACTCTGGATCCCCGGCCTCGCGCAGCCGTTCGCGGATGTGGTCAAGCTGATGTTCAAGGAGATCGTGATCCCCGCGGACGCGAACGGATTTCTATTCCGGCTCGCCCCGTTCCTTGCACTCATCCCCGCCCTCGCCATCTGGGCAGTGATTCCGTTCGCGCCCGAGCACACGTTCGCGAACATCGACGCAGGGCTCCTCTACATCCTGGCGCTTACCTCGATGGGCGTCTACGGCATCATCCTCGCCGGCTGGGCGGCCAATTCCAAGTACGCGTTCCTGGGCGCCATGCGCTCGGCGGCGCAGATCGTTGCCTATGAAATCGCCATGGGTTTCGCCATGGTGGGCGTGCTCATGGCGTCGGGGAGCCTCAACATCGGCGACATCATCCAGGCGCAGCACGGCGGATGGTTCACCTGGAACTGGAGCTGGCTCTTTCCATTGATGATGGTCTACTTCATTTCAGGCGTGGCGGAGACCAACCGGGCGCCGTTCGACGTGGCGGAGGGGGAGTCCGAGATCGTCGCAGGATTTCACGTGGATTATTCCGGCATGGCGTTTGCGCTTTTTTTCATCGCCGAATACGTCAACATGATCCTGATCTCGGCGCTGACGGTGATCTTCTTCTTCGGCGGCTGGTTGTCGCCCTTCGACGGCGGGGCCTGGTGGGTGCCGCAATCCTCGATTCTCGCGCAGCCGGGCTTTTTCTGGTTCGGCCTGAAGACGCTGGTGCCGATGTTCACGTTCCTGTGGCTGCGCGCGACGTTCCCGCGATACCGCTACGATCAAATCATGCGGCTCGGTTGGAAGGCGCTGATCCCGGTGACGCTGATCTGGCTCACGGTCGAGGGATTCATGGTCTATGCCCACGTGGGTCCTTGGAGGGCGAATGGCTAGCGCACGCAGCTTGATCAAGACCTACCTTCTCGGCGAATTGCTGCAGGGCCTGTGGGTGACCTGGAAGGAGCTCTGGCGAACGAAGATCACCGTGAACTACCCGGAGGAAAAGACGCCGCAGAGCACGCGCTTTCGCGGGCTGCATGCGCTGCGCCGCTATCCGAACGGCGAGGAGCGCTGCATCGCGTGCAAGCTCTGCGAAGCGGTGTGCCCGGCGCTCGCGATCACCATCGAATCGGGCGTCAGCAACGACGGCACGCGCCGTACCACCCGATACGACATCGATCTGTTCAAGTGCATCTACTGCGGTTTCTGCGAAGAAGCCTGTCCGGTGGACGCCATCGTCGAGACCCGCCTGCACGAATACCACATGGAGAACCGCGGCGAGAACATCATGAACAAGGACAAGCTCCTCGCGGTCGGCGAGCGTTATGAAGCCATGATCGCGGCCGATCGCGCCGCCGACGCACGGTACCGTTGATGTTCGCATCCATCCTCTTCGTCTTATTCTCGATCGTGCTGATCGGCGCGGCGCTCGGGGTCATCCTGGCCCGGAACCCCGTGCACTGTGCGCTGCTCCTGGTGCTGTGCTTCTTCAACAGCGCGGTGATCTGGCTGATGCTCGATGCGGAATTCCTGGGGATCGTTTTGGTGCTCGTCTATGTCGGCGCCGTCATGGTGCTCTTCCTGTTCGTGGTCATGATGCTCGACATCGACACCGAGCGGTTCCGCAAGGAACTGGCGGGCTACTGGCCCCTGGCGGTTGCGGTCGCGGGATTCGTGGTGTTCGCCATCATCAATGTGATCGTCGTCAGGAACCTGGGCGGCGCGGATCTCAAGCTCGCCCCGGCGCTGCCGCCGCACTATTCCAACACACGGGCCCTGGGCGAGGTGCTGTTCACGCGCTACACCTATCCTGCGCAGATCGCGGCCGTGATTCTTCTGGTGGCGAGCGTCGCCGCCATCATCCTCACGCTCCGCCGCCGCACCGGCCACAAGCCGCAGGACATCGCCGCTCAGGTGGCCGTGCGCGCGAAGGATCGCGTCCGCCTCGTCAAAATGGCCTCCGAGAAAGGTCCATGATCACGCTCACCCACGTACTCGCGCTCTCCGGCATCCTGTTCGCCATCGCCGTTGCCGGCGTGTTCCTGAACCGCAAGAACGTCATCGTCCTTCTGATGTGCATCGAGCTCATGCTGCTCGCGGTGAACTTCAATTTCGTCGCGTTCTCGCGCTTCAACGGGGACCTCGGCGGCCAGATCTTCGTGTTTTTCATCCTGACGGTTGCCGCGGCGGAAGCCGCGATCGGCCTCGCGATCCTGGTCGTGCTGTTCCGCGAGCGACGCAGCATCGATGTGGAAGATCTCGATACGCTTCAGGGCTGAGTCCAAGATGAGGGTAAGAAGGGACACATGCAGTCGATTTATCTGACGATCGCGCTGGCGCCGCTGGTCGGCGCGCTCGCCGCCGGCTTGTTCGGCCGCGCCATCGGGCGGGTGGGAGCGCACACCGTCACGATCGCGGCCGTCGCGATTTCCTGCGGCCTGTCGATGTACGTGCTGTACAAGCTCGTATTCGAGGGCATGGCGCCGTACGACGGACCGGTATACACCTGGCTGCTGAGCGACGGGGTGAGGATCGAGGTCGGATTCCTGATCGACCGCCTGTCCGCGATGATGATGACCGTGGTGACCTTCGTATCGCTCATGGTGCACGTGTACACCATCGGCTACATGGAAGAGGATCCGGGCTACCAGCGGTTCTTCAGCTACATCGCGCTCTTCACCTTCGCGATGCTGATGCTGGTCATGTCGAACAACTTCATGCAGCTGTTCTTCGGCTGGGAAGGCGTGGGCGTGGTGTCGTACCTGCTCATCGGCTTCTGGTACACGCGCCCCACGGCGACCTTCGCCGCCTTGAAGGCATTCATTCTCAACCGCATCGGCGATTTCGGCTTCATTCTCGGGATCGCGGCCGTCCTTCGATACACGGGCTCCCTGGACTACGGTACGGTGTTCGCTCATGCGGGCCAGATCGCCGCCGCGCAAGTCCATATCTCCAGCACGGTGGCGTGGCCCGCCATCACCTTCACGTGCATCTGCCTCTTCGTCGGCGCGATGGGCAAGTCGGCACAGGTGCCGCTGCACGTATGGTTGCCGGATTCCATGGAAGGTCCGACGCCGATCTCGGCGCTGATCCACGCCGCCACCATGGTCACGGCGGGCATCTTCATGGTGGCGCGCATGTCGCCGCTGTTCGAGCTATCGGAAACGGCGCTTTCGATGGTGCTGATCATCGGGGCGACCACGGCCTTCTTCATGGGGCTTGTGGGCGTCGTGAACAACGACATCAAGCGGGTCATCGCGTACTCGACGCTGTCCCAGCTCGGCTACATGACAGTGGCCCTCGGCGCTTCCGCATATAGCGCCGGCATCTTCCACCTGATGACGCACGCCTTCTTCAAGGCGTTGCTGTTCCTCGCGGCGGGCTCGGTGATCATCGGGATGCATCACGAGCAGGACATGCGCAAGATGGGCGGTCTGCGCAAGTACATGCCCATCACCTATTGGACGTTCCTGATCGGCTCTCTCGCACTGATCGGGTTTCCCGGCACCGCCGGCTTCTTCTCCAAGGATATGCTGATCGATGCGGTGCATGAGTCGCATCGTTTCGGCTCGGGATACGCGTACTTCTGCGTGCTGTCGGGCGTGTTCATCACGGCGCTCTACACGTTTCGGGCGTTTTTCATGACGTTCCACGGCGAGTTTCGCTCGGGGCAGGGCGCGCACGATGCGCGTGGGCACGACGCGCATGACGCGGCTGCGCACGGCGGCGGGGACGCGCACGAGGACCACGGCCACGGCGGTGTGCCGAAAGAGAGTCCGGCGGTGGTGTGGGTGCCGCTGGTGCTCCTCGCGATTCCCTCGGCGGTGGTCGGCTGGTTCACGGTCCAGCCCCTGCTGTTCGGCGGTTATTTCGGGAGTGCGATTCGAGTGCTCCCGGCGCACGATGTGCTGGCGCGCGTCGGGGAGGAGTTTCACGGGCCGGGGGCGTTCGTCATCTCGGCGCTGACTTCGGTCCCGCTCTGGCTCGCCCTGTCCGGGGTGTTTTTCGCGTGGCTGTTCTTCCTCAAGAAGCCTGCCCTTGCGGATTCCGCCGAGCGCTCGTTCAAGTGGCTGCATACGATTCTCATCAACAAGTACGGTTTCGACTGGTTCGACGAGCACGTCATCGCGGCCTTTGCGCGCACGCTGGGCGCGGGGCTCTGGAAAGGGGGCGATGAGATGCTGATCGACGGCGCGGCGGTCAACGGCAGCGCGCGCCTGGTCGGCTGGTTCAGCTCGGTGATGCGCTACGCGCAGTCGGGGTACCTGTATCACTACGCGTTCGCAATGATTCTCGGCCTGGCCTCGCTGCTCCTGTGGCTCATCTGGCGGCCCTGATATGAACGATCATTTGCTTTCCATTCTGATCTGGCTGCCCCTCTTGGGCGGCTTCGTGGTGCTCGGCCTCGGCAACGAGCGCGCCGGCGCCGCGAGATGGCTGTCGCTCGCGGTTTCGCTCGCGACGCTGGCCTTCAGCATTCCGCTCTACGCGTGGTTCAAGACGGGCACGGCGGACATGCAGTTCGTCGAACATACCTCCTGGATCCCGTCCATCCATGCCGATTACAACATCGGCGTCGATGGCATTTCGATGCCGCTGATTCTCCTGACGACGTTCACCACCGTGCTGATCGTGATCGCCGGCTGGCAGAGCGTCACCAAGCGAGTCAGCCAGTACTTTGCCGCCTTCCTGATCCTGGAAGGCCTGATGATCGGCGTGTTTTCGGCGCTCGACGCCGCGCTTTTCTACGTGTTCTGGGAAGCCATGCTCCTGCCGATGTTCATCATCATCGGCGTCTGGGGCGGTCCACGGCGGGTTTACGCGAGCATCAAGTTCTTCCTGTACACCTTCATCGGGTCGCTCCTGATGCTGGTCGCTCTGATCTACATGTATTTGAAATCCGGTACCTATGAGATTTCGCTGCTCCAGGGCATGCCGCTCACCCTGAGAGAGCAGACCTTCATTTTTCTCGCGTTCTTCACGGCGTTCGCAGTCAAGGTGCCGATGTGGCCGGTGCACACCTGGTTGCCCGATGCCCACGTCGAGGCGCCGACCGGCGGCTCGGTGGTGCTGGCCGCCATCATGCTGAAGATGGGCGGATACGGCTTCCTGCGTTTCTCGCTGCCGATCACGCCCGATGCGAGCCGCGAGCTCGATTGGCTGATCATCGCGTTCTCGTTGATCGCCGTCGTGTACATCGGGTTCGTGGCGCTTGCCCAGCGCGACATGAAGAAGCTGATTGCTTATTCCTCGATCGCGCACATGGGCGTCGTCACCCTGGGTGCGTTCATCGGCTTCCAGATCGTCTCCCACACCGGCAAGACCAGCGGCATCGAGTTTGGTCTCGACGGCGCGGTGATGCAGATGCTCTCGCACGGCCTGGTGTCGGGCGCGATGTTCCTCTGCGTCGGCGTCATGTACGACCGCGTGCACAGCCGCGAGATCAGCGCCTACGGCGGCGTGGTGAATACCATGCCGAAGTTCGCCGCCTTCATGGTGCTGTTCGCGCTGGCTAACGCGGGGGTCCCGGGCACGTCGGGTTTCGTCGGCGAGTTCCTGGTGATCCTGGCCTCGTTCAAGGCGAATGTCTGGTACGCCTTCCTCACCGGCACGACTCTGATTCTCGGCGCTGCTTACACGTTGTGGCTGGTGAAGCGGGTGATATTCGGAGACATCGCCAACGATCACGTGCGCGAGCTCACCGATCTCAACGGGCGCGAGTTCCTGATACTGGGGGCGCTCGCCATTGCGGTGCTTCTGGTCGGCGTGTGGCCGGCTCCCGTGCTCGATGCCATGCGCGCCACGACGCAGCATCTGGTGCAGCAGATCCTGGTCTCGAAGATAGTCCCTTAAGTCGAGTCAGCTATGAACGGTTTCAACGTCGCGGAATTCAATGCAGGCCTGCACTACGCCACGCCGGAGATATTTCTGGGGTTGGCGGCGTGCGCGATTCTCATGCTCGATCTCCTGCTCACCGATTCGCGCCGCTCCTGGACTGGGGTGCTGGCGGTCATCTCGCTTCTGGTGACTGCGGTCCTGTCGTCGGTGCAACCGGTGGGAGCGCGCGTTCTCGCGCTCGGCGGACTGTTCGAGCTGGATCGCATGGCGCAGGTGCTCAAGGTCGTCACGCTCCTCTCGGTGGCGGTGGTATTCGTGTATTCCACCGACTACCTGAGGCGCCGCGCGATATTGAAGGGCGAGTATTACGTACTCGGGCTGTTCGCGACGCTCGGCGCCATGGCGCTGATTTCGGCGGCCAGCTTGATCACCTTGTATCTGGGCCTCGAGCTGATGTCGCTCTGTCTGTACGCCATGGTCGCGTTCGACCGCGACTCGGGGATAGCGGCGGAATCCGCCATCAAATACTTCGTGCTGGGATCCATGGCGTCGGGAACGCTGCTCTACGGGATGTCCATCGTATACGGCGTGACCGGTCACTTGGAGCTCGCCAGCATCGCGCTCGTGGTCCGCTCGGGTTACGCAGGGAATGTCGGACTGCTGTTCGGCATCGCATTCATCATCGTCGGCGTCGGCTTCAAGCTGGGCGCCGTACCGTTCCACATGTGGATCCCGGACGTGTACGAGGGATCCCCGACCTGCGTCACGGTGTTTATCGGCACGGCGTCCAAGCTCGCCGCCTTTGCGCTTGCCATGCGGCTCCTGCCCGAGGCGCTCGGGGCGTCGCAGCCGGATTGGAGCCAGATGCTGGTGGTGCTGGCGGTGCTCTCGATGGTGATCGGCACGGTGGTCGCGATCGCGCAGACCAACCTCAAACGCATGCTGGCCTATTCCACGATCTCCCATATCGGCTATATCCTGCTTGGGATCCTCGCGGGCACGTCCCAGGGCTATCAGGCTGCGATGTTCTACATGATCAGCTACGTACTCGTGGCGGGCGGGGCCTTCGGCATGATCCTGCTGCTCGCGCGCCAGGGCTTCGAGTCCGACAAATTGGTGGACTTCAAGGGATTGAACGCCCGCAGCCCCTGGTTCGCCGGCATGATGGCCATGCTGATGTTCAGCTTGGCGGGGGTGCCACCCTTCATCGGCTTCTGGGCCAAGCTGGGGGTGATCCAGGCGGTCCTCGGTGTGAGCTATACCTGGCTGGCGGTCGTCGCGGTGCTGCTCTCGGTGGTGGGGGCGTACTTCTACCTTCGTGTGGTCAAGCTCATGTACTTCGACGATCCGACCGACAGTGCGCAGATCGGAGGGTCGGCGTTGATGCGTACGGTACTCAGCTTGAATGCGCTCGCCGCATTCGCGTTGGGCGTGGTACCGGGGAGCTTGATTGCGCTTTGCCAGCACGCGCTGCCTTAGGGCAGACCGCACGTCAACTGAATCGCCGGATTGTGTTGTTGACGCGAAAACGCGTATACTGCCGGGCTCGACGAGACGTTAATTCCGGTGCGGGGTGGAGCAGTCTGGCAGCTCGTCGGGCTCATAACCCGAAGGTCGTAGGTTCAAATCCTACCCCCGCTACCAATTTCCACTTCTAGTTCAACGAGTTAGCCTCGATTTTACTTCCGATCGCCCCTGCTGCCCAGGAGATTGCGGGAGTTTTGCGGGACTTTGGATCACACGCCTTTTCTGCGGCAGTAATCAGATTCTCAAGCTCCGCTTCCGAGTAATGCGTCGTGATCCGCCGGCTCTTGTGTCCTAAGAGATCCTGTCGATCCTCGAACGACACACCCGCCGCGCGCAGCCTGCGGCCGAAGGTGTGCCTCCTATGCCGAGCTCGGCATAGCAAGCACTATCCCGAGGGCCGCACTATGCCGAGTCGCCTCGTGGCAGGCACGAATGGCAGCTTTCCTGCGGGCCACTGACCGAATTGATGAGTCGGCGGACTCGGCATAGTTAGTGAGTATTTACAAGGCAGTCAAGAAACTCATGAGTCGATCATCGGCTCGATAGCGAGAGAGCTTACTTTGCGTTGGTGTGGTCCTCGCCAATGCTTGCCGCTTCATGGCCAGATTGGCATCAAGATAGATCTGAGTGGTCTCGATCGACTCGTGACCCAACCACAACGCGATGACCGAACGGTCAACCCCGGCTTGCAGCAACTCCATGGCTGCTGTGTGTCGAAGAACATGGGGAGACACCACTTTTTGTTGCAGAGACGGACAACGTTGACGTGCAATAGCCAGATGTTTGGCCAGCAAGTACTGAACCCCATCGGTGCTCAGGCGAGATCCTCGCGCGCTGGCGAAGACGAGGTCTGTCGTGCGATGGGTCGGTTCGGCGAGCCAAGCAGCGAGTATCCTGGCCAGTTGTCGCGTCATCGGTGTGCAGCGCTCTTTGCGCCCCTTACCTTGGCAGCGCACGTGGGCGCCCGTGCCCAGCACCAGATCTTCCCGGCGTAAGGCAGTGATCTCCGAAACGCGCAGGCCGGTTTGGACGGCGAGGAGCAGAAGCGCGCGATCTCGCCGACCCGCCCAACTGTCGAGGTCGGGGGCGTTGAGCAACGCGGCGATCTCGGGGCGGCTGAGAAAGCCCACGAGCTTCTTCTCGTGGCGTTTATTGGGTATTGCCAGGACACGCTGGATGAGCGCCGCCTGCGCGGGCTCCTCATAGGCCGCGAAGCGAAAGAAGGAACGGATGGCGGTCAAGCGCAGGTTGCGGCTGCGAGCCGTGATGCTGCGTGCGCTTTCCAAATCGTCGAGGAAGGCCCCGATCAATGGCGCTTGCAGATCGGTAAGGGATAGGAGCGAGGGTGCTTTACGTAGTTGTCGCTGGGCAAAACGCAGCAGCAGACGAAACGTGTCGCGGTAGGATGCAATGGTGTGCACGCTCGCGCGCCGTTGAGCCATCAGACGTTGCGTGAAGAAGCGTTCGAGCAGTACCGGAAAGTCTTGGGTGTCCTTCATGGCCAGTTCTCCCAGCGCTTCTCCAGGCGCCGCTTGGCCAAGCCCATCAGCTCGGGGTGGGCACTCAAGTACCAGTAGGTGTCGCTGATGTGGCCGTGTCCCAAGTAGGTCGCGAGCACCGGAAGTCGTCGTTCGCAATCCTGGCCAGATCGATACCATCGCATTAAGGTCTTGACGGCGAATCGGTGGCGAAAATCGTGCAAGCGCGGGCCGTGCCGATCCGTAGGGCTTCTCAAGCCAATCTGTCGCGAGAGCCGATAGAAGGTGCGCCGTACGTTGGAACTCTCCAGGGATCGTCCGCGATCGTTCACGAGAAAGCGCGGCGCGCAGCTTGCGCCCAAATACCGATCGCGGCGTCGCGCATAATGCGTCAGTACCCGGATGGTCGAGACATGCAGCGGTACCAGGCGAGTCTTGCCGAACTTGGCGCCGCGGATGGTCAACACGCCGTGTTCCAAATCCACGTCCTGCAGTTCCAGGGCAAGCGCCTCGCTGATGCGCAGTCCCGTCACCACCAAGAGTCCAAACAGGCAGTAGTAGGTTGCGCCCCGTAGGCTGGCGCGAGGTGGCAGAGCCGAGGCCGCCGCCAGCAGTCGCTGGATCTGCCGTTCACTATAGAGATACGGGCGAGCGCGCCGCGGTCGGAAGGGCAATAAACTCGCCGGTGGGATCTCGGTACGTGGATCGGTTGCCCGATGATGCTGCGCGAAGCGACGCACAAATCCCAGCCGCGCTGCCCACAGCGCCGGCTGACACTCGCGCGGCAGCATGGCCCAGCGTGCCGCTAGCTCGCTGGTGATATGGGGGGCGTGCTCGCGTTCGAGAAAGGCGGCGAAGTCGAGCAGCGCCGGCCCGGGCAATCGCAACTTGAATCCTAAACCTCGACGCAATACTAGATAATCCTCAACGGCTGCCCTAAGGGACTTCATCGCACACCTCCCGGCCAGGCGACGCTGAGCGTGCGCAGCGCGCCCAGATCCACCTTGGCGTAGATCAGGGTCGTGTCCGGATGCCGATGCCGCAGCACCTGCCCGATCTCACCGAGCGAAGCGCCATGGCGCAGCATCTGCGTGGCGAGTGTATGACGAAACAGATGAGCGCCTTTACGTTGCGAGTGCACGCCAGCACGGCTCAAAGCGCGCTCGACGATGCAGCAGACCGTACTTGAGTTGGCGAATCCGTCTCGCGGAGCGCAACCGCGAATAAAGACGCGCCGCGTCCTGCACCGTGGCCGACCATGTTGAATATAGTGCGCCAAGGCCTCCCCGACTTCTGCGATGAGGGGGACTTGGGCCGAGCGGTGACCTTTACAGTGCAGCGTCAGTTGGCCGGCCCGCCAATCGATATCATCGAGCGTGAGGCTGACCACTTCGCCAGCGCGCAGACCCAGTCGCGACAGCAACAACAGGATGGCATAGTCGCGCATGCCGCAGGCGCTGCGCCGTTCGCAATGCTTGAGGACCTGCTGGACTGCACCGTGCGGAAGAAACTTCGGTACCTGGGTCAGCGCCCATCGAGGCACGCACGGTACACACCCGGCCAACTCCGCGCCGATGTCGCCTCGAAGTTGCAGGTGACGCAGGAATGAACGCAACGCGGTGAGCATGAGCTTGGTGCGTCCAGGGCAAAAATCATGGGCGTGGCGTTGCACGAATCCGATAATGTCCGTCGCCCGCAGTCGAGGCAGGCGGATCGGCCCCCGACCGAAACGCTCCTTCAGTAGCTGACTGATGAATGGCACGTAGTTCAAGAGCGTCGCCGGCGCCAACCCGCGCTCAACAGCCAGAAATCGCTTGAACTCCTCCTCAATGCGCTGCCGCGCGTTCAACTTAGTCGGTGCACCCTGCGGACAGATGCCTTGCTCATGCATTATCCCGAGCAATCGATGCAGAGCGGCCCGGTAGCCTTGCCGGAATCGTGGACCTGCTCGCTGTTCGCGACAATAGGCATCGATCGCGGTGGCAGTGAGCTTCTCAGGCTTCAGCTTCTTGGCGTGCAGCCATCTACTCAGATCCGCTACCTGCAAGACCTGTGCGCGGACTGACTCTGATGAAAACTGTTGCTCACGCAGGCGTTGAGTGAACAAATCGATGTAGCAACCAAGCGGCCCCTCGTGCGCGTTCAGTACTGCGGCTGGAACTGAGGTTTTGCAGATCGTCATGTCTTCTCTCCCCAATCAAGTGGTAGGAGAAGACACTCAACTATGCCGAGTCTGGCTCGGGCAAATGCAAAGAAAATAGGGCCAAATCACCAGAACTCGGCATAGTCCGGCGCTCGGGATAGTGTTTCAGATCGTGAACTCTCACGCGCCTAAACCCTTCGGGCGCTGCAGTCCCATGCACTCGCTCCCACTCGTCGGCTGCTCGCTCCCGAGCATTCTTCCAGGCAGTGCCGTACATCTTCTTAATCGGGATGCTGCGACCATCCTTTTCCTGGCGCACGAAAACGTACTCGGGATGCATTCCTCGCGCGGCCTCCACCGCCGATCTCGCAACCCGGTTCAACACCACCAATCGATCCTCCGCATTTTTAACCTTGTCACCCGGAATTACGAAGACGGATGTCTCTAAGTCAGGCACCTTTCGTTCCCATTCCCATTTCAGACTGCACACTTCCTCCTCGCGATTGCCAGCGTTCACCTTGTACGATGCCATCCGCAGTAGATGAACCGGCAGTTCGCGAAACAGAACTTCCTGTTCCTCGACCGAGAGGGAATGCGGCTTGCGAGCATCCGTGACCGGAAACAGCTTGATCTTTGGCGCCGTCTCCAACCACGTCATCCCTCGCTCGTCCCGCCATTCCAATGCCGCCAGTCTCAAGATTCGACGCACCGCTTCAAGTGACAGATTAATCGTCTTCGCCTTGACCCCATCCTTGCGACGCTTCTCAATGAACGGTTGCAACTTCTCCATGTACACGCCAGAGAGACAAAGATCTCCGATGAACGGATCAAGAATCGCCAAATGACCCGCGTCATCGCTGATACTTCTCTTGTGTTGGTTCTCCTGCAGATACTTCGTTGCCGCCGCTCGAAAAGTCCTCTCGGGCCGAATCCCGTAAATCAACGTTTTTCGAATCGCCTCAATACGCTTTGCGAGCAGCGCTACTGCTTCCGTGAGGTTGCTTGTTGAAGCGCTCTCCCGAATGCGGACGCCTCTGAACTGTTTGTCGATATGCCAAATCCCACCGCGTTTTGTGAGACCCGACGTCTTTTGGTTTCCCATGGCTTTTTCCTTTCAGATTGAGCCGCGAGATGCCCGTTGCGGCTCTTATAGTCGTCTGCCCAGCCATCGAGGTCAAGGCGATCAAACGCCACTCCTTGCACGCCGATGGGAAGTTGGGTGAGTGCGGGGCGGACCTCCCGATTGAAACGGTTCTTGTCCATGCCTAAGTACCGCGGTGCATCGCGCAAGCGGATAAATCGTGGCGTCAAGACACACGCGGAAGGGTCAGCGAATTGGCCCATGCGAGCCACATTGTGGGCGGAGCAGGGTTCTTCCCGCTTCAGCAATTGCTGATTGACGTAAGGCGAGAGACCAACGCGATGCGATGAAGCCGGCCGAGCCGGCGTAACGGGCGAAGATTCGTCCGGTTTCATAAACGACCTGCATGTGTGGTTCCGGTCGTTTAGGGTCAAGTCATCACGTATGGCGCGATGATGTGCCTTACGCCTGGCGAATGGTGGGCGAGTTTCGCGGAAAATTCAGCGAAACGCTCACTGAGCGCACTCCGTTTGCCAGGATGGTCATTCACACCACTGCAACGAGTTGGCTGATCGCTCGTCCAATTCGTTCTATCGAGGATCATAAGTGAATTGCGAATCCCCGGGACGGATTCGAACCGCCGACCAACGGATTAACAGCCAGCTTCGGCGGTCGGTGACCGTGATCGATCGTCATCCATTACTCATCAATTCAGTGGGTTACGTTCGGCATGAATCACGTTCGCTGACGTTGATTGACGCAGAGACAGGACAAATTCAGGACAAATAATCCACGCGTATTCGGGCGATCAATGCCTGCGATTTAAGCCTCTGGAGCATTGAGGGGTTACCAGGTCTACGCCAGATCCATGTGACGTGTCATCGCTGACCGGACTCGCGCTCTCCTTTGCTCCTCTCCCCAGGGGCGGCCGCGATCAAGGAGATAAGTGGGAAGAAGATGACGTCACGAACCGATCGAGACCCCAACCGCAAGGTCATGCGTGCCGGTCAGTTGATTCGGCACGCAAATTCCTGCGGAGTTAATTGTGAGCTAACGCAGACGGGAGGTGGACACATTTATCGAAGGAGCAGCTGAACACCGCGCGGCCTGGAGTTCGCTGATCGGCACTTCGTTTCTGCCGCGCCAGCGGGGCGCGGTCGCAACTCATTAGCTGTCCGGTCGTTGCTCATGCTCAGGTGCCAGCCCTTGGCGCTGCACCACATCGGCGCGCTCGGCCGGCGCCGTCGCGTTCCTGTATCTTCGCAAGCCAGCTCAAGCAATCGGCGACATTGAATCGGCGGTACTTGCCGACGAAGAGGGAAGGGCAGTCAGAGTCCCTGCTGCGGATTCCCACCATGATGCCGTAGTGCTTGTTAGCTTGCCCAATTTGGCCGCATCCACCAATAGCGGCGCCTCAGGCTGGATTTCCGGCGAAGGTTTAGACGCTGGCCGAAGCGCGGCTTGGTACGCCTCGGCGTCGAGTACTATGGTGCCAACGCCAGCAATCGGGATGATTACGCGGTCAGTCACCGCGTGCCTTCCATGATGAGTTGTTCCCCCATCGGGAGATCGAGATTCGCTGGCGCACTAAGACGCTGGCTGTTTTCGGCGCCGACCTGGACAGAGTTCGGGTCCATAAACGACCTTCATATGTGCGGTTCCGGTCGTTCAGGGCTAAGTTGTCACGTCTGGCGCCATGATGCTCCCTAAACCAGGTGAATATTGAGAGAGTTTCGCGGAAAATTCAGCGAAACTCTCGCCAATGCCAATCTAATGCATGAGTTGCGAGAGGACCTCGCGGGGATCGATGCGCAGGGCTCGTGCTAAGTCGATGCGCGCACCGTCGCCGGCTTGCGCGTGTGCGAGCATCTGCTGATCGCCGGTCCAGTTTCCAAAGGGACGAACACTAACTCCGTCTTCGGCCTGCTACTTCGAAGCTCTTGGTGGGCAGTACGCGTCGTAGGTCGTCTGCATCTGCCTCAGTTGAGCACACCGTAAAACACGGTGATCACCATGGCGAAAACCAGAATCCCGACGAACCTTCCGGCGATACGGCCGCTGCTCACCATCCTTAATCACCGGGCGTTCAAACAACTGCCGGGATCTTGCCGCAGCGTCTTCTAGGGCTCGATTTGTTCGCCGTTCAATGGACACCGAAGTCAGGCTTCATAGATTCGCGGAGCATCGGATAATAATAGCCAACTCCGACAAAGCTCACCGCCACATCGAAGAATACCGAGCGATTCGAGATAAGGTCTTTGCGCACACGCTAATTTCGTAAAGCGGCTGCGGTGCTCACAGTGCGGCAGGCGGCTATGCGGTTTCACGGTCACGGGCGCAAGCAGGGCGCCTTCGGCATGGCGGGCGATGTGTTCGTCATCTCGACGCCCGGCGGGGATGGTTACGGGACCGGGGCGGAGCGGGTAAACTGAATCGATGAGCACTGCGGTCCCGCCGACGATACGCCTCGAAGTGCGCGAGCATGTCGCGCATTTGATGCTGACGCGAGCGGACGCCGCAAACACGATGAATCTGCAATTTGGCCGCGAATTCCTCGCCGCGGCGCGCGCCGTTCAGGCCAATCCGGCGGTGCGAGCGGTGTTGATGACGGGCGAAGGCAAGAATTTTTGCTTCGGCGGCGATCTCAAGGGAATGATGGCCTCGGGCGTCGATGTCGTCGCGTACTTGAGCGAGCTCACGACGAATTTGCATGCCGGCATGACGCACCTTGCGCGGGCGGACGCGCCGGTGATCGTCGCCGTCCAGGGAACCGCCGCGGGCGCCGGCCTCGGCCTCGTGCTCGCGGCGGATCTCGCCGTGGCCGGGCTGAGCGCGAAATTCGCCCCAGCCTACACCGGCGTGGGGCTCACGCCGGACGCCGGGTGCACCTTTTTGCTGCCGCGTGCGGTCGGCTACAAGCGCGCGATGGAGCTATTCCTGACGAACCGGGTGCTCGACGCGGGTCAGGCGCTTGAGTGGGGTCTCATCAACGAGGTTGTCGATGACGACAAGCTGGCAGAGACCGCCGCCGCACTCGCCGCGCGCTTGGTACCGGGACCTACGGGCGCCTTCGGCGCCGTGAAGAGGCTGCTGGCTCAGTCCGATCCGGGATGGGAGGGGCAGCTCGCTCGGGAGAGCCGATCGATTTCGGCGCGCGGCGCAAGCGCCGAGGGCCGAGAGGGCATCGCCGCCTTCCTCGAGAAGCGTTCGGCGCGATGGCTATAGCTGCGCGACAGAATAGACGAACACGCCGATCAGGCACCCCCAAATAGACGATCAGCAACGCGCGGAATTTCAAGGAGGCACGGTAAGACTCTCCGGTTGCCTCGGTGCGACCGGGATTTCCTTTGCGGATCATCGTCAACAGGGATTTGATCTTACGACCGTACGTGGAAAGTCATGCCCCAATCGGTATGTCGTGCGCACAGCTGGTCATTACTGCCAAGAGCTGACAACACGGCAGGCGCCGGATGAAACGGAGAACAATTGTCCGCATCGAGTTGTGTCCCATGAACTCCAATTCGCCGGCAAACTCCGTAAATTGAGCGATATCTAATTAATCTTCGACGCTATGGAAATCCAAATTGTTCCGCTTGCGCGAACGGCGACCGATCAATCATCGGACCCGATATGCTATTCGTAATGGGTTTCGGTGCGCCGGTGTCAAGCGGGCGAATCACGGACAAACAGATGAATAAAATCGAAGAGTTGGTCAAGACAAGACGTGGCATACGCCACGAGCTCATTGCGACACATTGGATGCAGGCCGGGCCGGGGAATCCAGAAATGGGACGGAGGTGGAGTCCCTGGAGTCTAGCGAGTCGCGTGACCGAATTGCATCGCGCGGGATTCATTGGCATTGGAATCTTTCATGATGACTTGGCCCACATTCTTAAATACGAAGCGCAAGGTGAGACCCGCGAGCACCGAATTCATTGGGTGAGGGAGCTGTTGGAGCAAAAAGGGATCTCCCTCGTCGAACTTGAATGCCTTAATTCGTGGATGTTGCCGGAGCATGATCCTCGGCGGAAAGCGGAGCGGCCGATTCGGGAATTGCTTCTCCAGGCTGCCCACCTATTAAAGGCTCGCCACATCAAGATTGGTAACTTCGGCATTCCAATGCCACCGCGCAAACTTCGCGACGCCTTTCGTCGATTGTGCGGTGAATTCGAATCTACGGGTACTCGGGTGGGGATGGAGATCTACATGCCCGATCCGAATGCGCAAACATTGGATCAGGCGCTCGACTGGGTGCGTGGCGTCGACAATGGCGGCTTGTTTCTCGATTCGTGGCATGTGGCCCAAATGGCAGGCATTAGCTGCGCCGATGTTGCATCGCTTAATGTCGGTGACATCGTCGGCGTCGAATTAAGCGACGGGCTGACTATCGAGCCTCAGCCGACTGATTATCTCGACGCCGTTGGTTTCCCGAGTTTTCGTGAACAGGCCGCAAATATGCGGCGAATTCCCGGCGAGGGCGACCTTGATGTCGCCGGCTTCATTAAGGCCGTGGCACGAGCGGGTTTTGAGGGTCCGTGGGGTAATGAAGTCTTGTCGGAAGAATATCGCCGGCTTCCGAAGGAAGTGGCCTATCGACGTGTCTTTAAGGCAAGCACGATGCTTCTCAATAAATCCTTGGCTCCGGGCCGCCGGCACCAGCGGCTAGGCCGACGGTCATCGACGACCTAAATCAAATTGGCAGGTCGCGAGCACACCTGCGCAGGATGCCGAACAACAGCGCCGTTTGAGCCCGGTGCGCGATTAAGGCAGATGGTTTCATCCGAGGCGATCGGGCCACCGGGCATCGATTTCTCTTAAATGTGTTCGATTATCGCGCATCTGTGCTATTGTTTCGGTCAACGATATGTATCTAACTCTCGCACAGCCAGGGTGGCGGCCCATCTCGACCGTCGCAAGTTTCGAGCCAGAGGATCGCGCCGATAGTGTAAATGGTGTCGCCCGGGCGACGTGCTGCCATGTTTCTGACCATGGTCAACTGGCTTGACGCGGCCACCAGCAGAAGTCAGCGCATTTCAAGCGCAAATGTCTACCGCCCCCACCCGGCGCTCATGGGCTATAGCGACGCTGCTGGCTGTCTGCTACACCCTCTCTTATTTCGACCGTCAGACAATCAGTATTTTGGTTGCACCGATCAAGCGATCATTGAGTCTCAGCGACACTCAATTCGGCTTGATCCAAGGCATCAGTTTTTCTCTGTTCTATGTTGCGGCATGTTTGCCGTTGGCTTGGCTGTCTGACCGGTACCGTCGGTCCAGGGTGATGAGCGCGTGCGTGGCCGGATGGAGTTCGATGGCGATGCTTTGCGGCCTGACCTCAAATTTCTGGCAATTGCTCCTCGCTCGCATCGGCCTGGCCGTCGCCGAGTCGGGTCTTCCTCCGGCTGCGCTAGCAACGCTTTCAGAGAGGTTTGACCCTCGCCGACTGGCTACGGCAACTTCAATGTTCATGCTCGCTCCTTTCATCGGCGGGGGGCTGGCCCTTGGTGGCGGCGGTGCGCTGTATGCAGCGGTCAAGAGTTGGCACCGCAATTTCATTCCCCTTCTCGGCAAACTCGAGGACTGGCAGGTCGTCTTCGTCCTGGTCGGGGTGCCAGGGTTTGTCGTCGCCGCCCTATTGCTTCTTATTGTCGACAAGTCCAAACACGATCGCCACGCAACGCGAGTTAGCGGCTTTGTGGTGTTCTCCTTCTTCCGGCGCGAGTGGCGATTCGTGGCGGTCTACAGCCTGGCGATGGGCCTCGTTATGACACTGATGAGTAGCTATGTGACGTGGCTGCCGGCGGCGATCATGCGGTCTAAGGGTATCGACGAGCATACGTTAGGCTCGCTGTTCGGCCCAATCTATCTTATCGCAGGGGCCACCGGTACGCTGTCCGCCGGCCTGATCATCATGTATCGGGGCGGTGTTGACCCCGTAAGGGCGGTCTTGCGCTACATGTCCACCGCTACCATCATCCTTTGGCCAATCGCGGCCTTCGGGCTTCTCGCCAAGTCGTTGTGGCTCGAGCTCACGCTGATGGGTATCGCTCTCTTTCTGATCAGTTCGGTGACGAGCTTGTCATCGCTTCCTTTTCAATACGTCACGCCGCGCCACCTTCGCGCTCAATCGCTGGGGCTGCTGAGTATGGTGGCTGCGCTGTTCGGGACGGGGTTGGGGCCAGTACTCGCGGGCGTCCTCAGTGATCACCTGACCTTCACGGCCCAACCGCTGTCGATCGCGCTTTCATTGATCGGCGCGCTAATTGTTCCGGCTATTGTCTTCCTCCTGTTCTATCTTGCTCGCCGGCATAAACAGGCGCGGCTCGACCTTACAGTTAGCCACCCAGATAATCCGCGAAGCGCGGTGCGGGAAGACCATCCTGCCCGCGCCTAAGCCGTGAAAGGAACTGTGGCGCGTTCGACGGGCGCCGGCAGAGGATAGCCGCACATTTGAGTGGGAGGTTTAGGTGTCGTTGCTCGGGCGTACCTTCTTTGTGACCGGCGCCAATTCCGGCATCGGCCTGGCAACTGCGCTCCGCTTCGCTCGAGAGCGAGCCAATATTGCGATCTTCGCCAGACGCGCAGATCAGAATGAGCAGGCTCGACAATTGATAGAGGCGCAAGGGGCGTCTTGCCTTGCGCTCGCCGGTGACGTCACCGACGAAGTGTCTTTCCGCGACGCGATCGCTGCCACCGTTCGCCGCTTCGGCGGCCTGCACTATGGGTTCAACAACGCGGGGGCTGCGCAGTCAGTGACCGAGCTAGTTGACCTGTCGGTGGAAGAATTCGAACGACTCATGAATGTGAATGTGAAGGGCACGTTTTTAGGCCTGAAATACATGATTCCTGCGATCAAAGCGTCTAACGGAGGCGCAATCTGCAACAACGCCTCGGCGGCGGGGCTTATTCCGAGCGCCTTACAGGTGGCTTATGCGGCTGCAAAGTTCGCCGTCGTCGGTATGACCAGGGGAAGTGCACTGGAGTGTGCGAAGGACGGCGTCCGGGTAAACGTGGTTTGTCCCGGCGCGACCACGGGTGAAATGTGGGCGAAATTCGCGTCCGAGAATCCCGAACGTGCGAAATTGGCGCTCTCCAAGCATCCGCTCGGTCGAGTCGGGAACAAGGAAGAGGTCGCGGATGCAGTTCTTTTTCTCTGCCGCGATGCCACCTTCACCACAGGACACGCGTTCTCGGTAGATGGGGGTCGGACAGCAGGTTGAGCGCGCCTGTCGGGGTCGACGGCGACTGATATCGTTTTCCACTCGGTAGGCCCCGTTTGCACAAAGTTTAGGAGGCGTTGTCGTTATGGATCTCGGGATCAGAGGCAAACACGCAGTCGTCTGCGGTGGGAGTCGCGGTATTAGCCGTGCAGCGTCCCTTCGCCTGGCCAGCGAGGGCGCCCGCGTTACGCTTGTGGCGAGGACCGCCGCAACGCTTGCCGAGGCCGCGGCCGAGATCGCAAGGGATACCGGAAGCGAGCTAAGTTTCGTCGCCGCAGACCTGACCTCGAGAGCGGGTCGTGCGACGCTGTTGGAGGCATGTCCGGAGGCCGATATCCTGGTGACCAATGCGGGAGTGCCACAACGCTTCGCCTCATTTCAAACTCTGACACGAGAGGATTGGGATGGCTGGCTTGAGGCTCATTTCTTCTCGGCAATCGAGCTGATTTATGCCTACGTGCCCGGCATGATGCGGTGCAAGTTCGGCCGGATCGTCAACGTGTCAGCGAACTTCATTAAATTCCCGCAGGTGAATGCGGGACATTCACATGCCGCGCGACTGGCGCTGGCCGGCGCCATCGCCGCGCTGGTTCGAGAGGTAGCGCCGCACAATGTTTCGATCAACAGCATCTTGCCTGGCCTCGTTGATACGGAAGCGCTGCGATCCGCATTGCGAGAACGAGCTGCGAAGCGTGGCATCAGCTATGAGGCCGTTGTCGCCGAAGTCGGCGAACGCTGCGCGGCGGGGCGACTGTCAGATCCACAGGAAGTTGGCGACCTCATCGCGATGATGGCTTCCGCGCAAATGGGTTACCTCACGGGGCAGAACATCGTCCAGGATGGAGGTGCTTACCAGGGCGTCTTCTGAACGGATCGACCCGCTCTGACAACGTTAGCGGCGTCAATCGGAATTCCCTTAACCGCAGGTTGTAGCCATGGACTATGTAATGCTCGGCAATTCTGGATTGGTCGTGTCGCGGCTCGCTTTCGGAGCGATGACCTTTACCAATGGCGGCAAAATGATGGCCTCGATCAACAAAGTTGATCAAAAGCTCGCCGATTCCATGATCGGCCGGGCTCGCGATGCCGGTATCAACCTGTTTGATACGGCAGATATTTATGATCGCGGCGAATCCGAATTGGTTTTGGGTAAAGCGCTTAAGAGCTGCCGCAACGATGTTGTCATCGCAACTAAGGTTGGCTTGCGGACTGGTAGTTCGCTAACGCAAGCAGGGCTATCGCGCCGTCATATCCTGATGTCGGTAGATGAGAGTTTGCGCAGACTCGGAACGGACTGGATCGATGTCTACATCGCGCACAAGTATGATCCCTTTACGCCGCTAGAAGAGACGTTAGCCGCGTTCGACGCAATCGTGCGCAACGGTAAAGTTCGATATCTCGCCTTCTCCAACTGGCCGGCATGGCTCGCTGCGGCCGCGCTTGAGAAGCAGAAGGCAAACGGCTGGGCACGTTTCAGTCACGGCCAGATGCATTACTCCTTATTGGGGCGCGACATCGAGCGCGACATGGTGCCGATGATGGCGAATTATGGAATCGGTTTGACGGTGTGGAGCCCGCTGGCCTTTGGATTCCTGTCGGGCAAGTTCACTCGCGAAAATATCAAGAGCGCTGGAACGCGATTCTCGGAGAATGACTTGCTGCCCTTTGACAAGGAGCAAGGGTTTCGGCTTGTGGAGAAAATGCGCGAGATTGGCAAACAATATTCTGCGACGGTGGCCCAGGTCGCCGTGCGTTGGCTCCTCGATAAGAAAGCGGTGTCGAGTGTCCTACTGGGGGCCACGCAGATCTCGCAGCTCGAGGAGAATCTTGCGGCGGTGGGTATAACACTGGCTTCTGAACATACTGACGCCTTGGATGAGGCGACGTCCCCTTCTTTGGTCTATCCCTATTGGTTCATTGACCGGTTCGTGGACGCGCCGCTGGAGCGGGTACCGAGACATGAGCGGTAGGGGCTTCCCTTGCACCCCATGCTGTGCGATATTGTGCCACATGCTCAAATGGCGCACAAAGATGGTGTCGCGGGGCGTGAACGGCAATTTACCATGCGGCGGTGCTGCGTTGCGGAAGGAGTCCTCCATGCTTGGCTGGCGGCAATGCCGCGTGTAAACGTGGTAATGCGCTCGGGCGCGCGGCGCTCGATTGACGCTACCCCGGGCCTGTCGGTCAAAGAGGTGTTGATGGACGGCGGGGTCGATGAGATCAACGCGCTCAGCAACTGCGGCGGCTGTTGTTCCTGTGGCACGTGTCATGTGTTCTTGGACCCTGCCGACCTTGAGCGCGTGCCGCGAATGCGGCCGCAGGAAGATGATCTGCTGGGAATCCATGACAACCGTCGGTCTACTTCAAGACTATCGTGCCAGGTCATTCCGACTGATGATCTGGATGGCCTCACCGTCACCGTTGCCCCCGAGGAGTAGAGCGAGATGACACAGGAACATGCTGGCAATGCGGTTGTTCTCGGCGCCTCGAAGGAGGGCGGTACGGGGTGGGCGGTTGCCGAGCTGCTTAGGAAGCATTATCGCCATATCACGGTTGCCGCCCGTCGGCGTGAAGGCATCGAAAAGTTGGCGAGCGCAATCGAAGGGACGGCAGTTACTTGCGACGTGACGTCCGAATCGCAGGTCGAGGCCCTTGCTGATGCCACCGTGAAGGCCGGCCACGGGCTGATCGATACAGCGATCCTTGTCGCTGGTGATGGAGTTCGCGGGATGATCGACGATATTGCGGAGCCTGAGCTGCAGCGAGCGGTGTCGCTCAACCTGCTCGGACCCGTGTATTTCATACGACATATGGCGCGGCGCATGAGTGATGGCGGGAGCATCGTACTGATGAGTTCCATAGCAGCGACCAACCCCTGGCCTGGCTATTTCTCTTATGGATGCGCCAAGTCCGCGGTTCAGACACTTGTGAAATACGCGGCGCTCGAATACGCATCGCGGGGCATTCGAGTCAATGCGGTCATCCCTGGCCCAATTCAAACCCCGACAGCGTCTGCGCTTCTCTCGAATCCGAACTTGCGCAAGGCACTGTTTCGGGAGGTTCCTCTTGGTAGAACCGCGACCACGGCCGAGGTCGCCGAAGCCACCATATGGTTCGCAACGGCGGCCCGGTGGATCACGGGAGAATGTGTGCACGTCGATGGGGGAATGCATCTTCGTCGACCGCCACACCCCGATGAATTGCAGGCCGCTTTACAGCAAGGGACAGAAAGTTCCCGGGAGTAATTAAATGCCAACGATTGACCCCAGTAATTACCAGATGCTCAAGGTGTCTGCGCATGAAGGCGTGGCGACGATCATTTTGAATAATCCGGCGCGGAAGAACGCCGTGACCCGACAAATGCACTCTGAACTGGAGCGTATTTGGGACGACGTGGATGCCGATGACGATATTCGCGTCTCCGTGCTGACCGGCGAAGCGGGGACGTTCTGCGCCGGAACGGATCTTGGCGTTCAACAGAAACACAACGAGGAGGGGCGCAGGGGACGTCCGCGAACACGCCCGGCCCGGCGCATATTCTGGAATATGCTCGATTGCGAGAAACCCATCATCGCCAAAGTCCGAGGGTACGCGTATGGATTAGGGGTCAACATCGCGCTTTCCTGCGACATGGTGTTTGCCGCTGAGAGTGCTCGGTTTTGCGATTCCCATGTCAAAATGGGAATCGCACCGGGAGATGGCGGCGCCGCGCTGTGGCCTTTGCTCATCGGGTTCATTCGTGCGAAGGAATACCTTCTTACCGGAGAGCCGCTCGATGCGAAACGAGCTGCGGATATCGGCCTTATAAATTATTGCTTGCCCGATGCGGAATTGGATGCAGCGGTAGATGCAATGGCGCGCAAACTGGCGGACGGGGCGCCGCTCGCCATCTCTTACGGAAAACTGTCGATCAATTCCATGCTCAAACAATTGCTCGTGGGTGGGTTCGAGACGTCGATGGCGTACGACCAACTGACCCTATATACCCAAGACCATAAGGAGGGCGCGAACGCATTTATGCAGAAGCGCAAGCCGAAATTCACTGGTTCGTAGATCATGAATTCGATCGAACGCCTGCTGGCGATCGAGGAGATTAAGCAGCTGAAGGCGAGGTACTTTCGCTTCGTCGATACGAAGGACTGGGAAGGAATCGCCACCCTGTTTGCGCCCGATGCGCAATTCGAACGACGCGGTGCGGTGAACGTGCTCGATCCCTGGAGCGGGGCGTGGATCCCGCCGTTACCCGAGGAGCCTGATGTACGTTCTGGCAGGGCTCAAATAGTTGAGATGATGCGCGACGCCGTCGCCGATTTTCGGACGGTCCATTACGGGTATATGCCTGAAATAGAAGTATTTGACGATCTGACAGCGAAAGGGATCTGGGCGATGTCGGACGAGATTCGGGATGTCGGCCACCGGCTGGTACTGCGCGGTTGCGGGCATTACCATGAGAGGTATGAAAAAGGTCCAGCGGGTTGGTTGATTAAGACTGCGCGCATCACCCGCATCCAGTTGCTCTTGGGCGGTACGGAAGGGCAGCCAGAACGATACGTTTGACTCAATCGTTGCTCTGTTAACCCTCCACCAGGAGCGTGTGCGCCGGATCCTCGAACGATTCCCATGCCAACAGCTTTTTTACTACACGAGAAATTCGAGCACGGGTCGAGTTGCTCGCTCGTGGGAAGACTTCGTACTAGTGGCGTCGATGAACTCAAGGCCGAGGGGAATGCTGGTTCTATGGCCGGATGTACCTGCCATAGCTGCGTCCGGGCACGACGGCATGCCGAGCTGCCGCCGAATTCAGAGCGGGGGATTGCTACATGCTGATCGGCATCGTGTCGGACCTGCATGGCAACTCTGCCGCCCTGATAAGGGCGATGGAGTTGATAGGCCAGGCCGACGAGTGGGTATGTCTCGGCGATAGCATCAGAGAATATTGCTTCTCTAACGAGGTTGTCTCGCTGTTACGCGGCCGAGGATTCATTACCATTCAAGGTAATCACGAGGAGGTCTTCTTTAGCAGGGTCGGCGAGAAATCCCGGTCGGTCCCGTGGATTGATCGGGAGTTGATGCAGTGGCTGGCAGTCCAACCGAACAGACGCGTGCTTCACCGCGAGGGCAAAGAGATTCTGCTCGTACATTCCACGCCTTGGTCATCCGGTGCGCAATACGTGTGCGCTCACGACCGCGACTTCTACCGGTTTGGGGAGACAACGGCGGATATTGTTCTGTACGGGCACACGCACGAACCAATTGTCACGCGCGCAGGCCGCGCGCTCGTGATAAATCCCGGCTCCACCGGAGAATCACGGGTCAGAGATGAAAGACTGGAAATGAGCTGCGCGGTTCTCGATGTGACGAACACATCCGCGCAGATAATCCGCTTCTCGATCTAAGATGGCAGCGATTACACGATCGGTCGGCGACGCATAGCTCAGGGGAGAATCTCCGCCAGCCGCTTTTGAGCAATCAGGAGTTCCGACAGGATCTCGGTCCGAAACCGCACGGACATGGCGGGAGTTGTGTGTGCTGCGACCACCATAGCGGCAATGGTCCGACCCGAGATATTGTGGACTGGAATGGAAATGGACATCGAGCCGATCTCGATTTCCTGATCCACGATCGAATAACCGTCAGCCCGAATCCGGGCTAACTCGCCGACCAGATGGCCGACGTCCGTTAGTGTTCGTTCAGTAAGTGGCTGGCGGTCGCTTTGCTCGAGTATGGCTCGACTGTCATCTGGCGGGAGCGCGGCGAGCAACACGCGACCCATAGAGGTGCAATAGGCGGGCAATCGGCTTCCGGGATGCAGACCGAATCCGATCAATCGATGCCGGGCCGCTCGGGCGATGTAAACAATTTCGGTCCCATCGAGTACCGACGCGGAGCAGGACTCACGAAGGGAACTTGATAGTTCGTCGAGCGTGGGTTGAATCAGTGTCGGCAGCGACGCCGCGAGGTAGGCATAGCCAAGGCGCAGAACCCGCGGCGTCAGCTCGAAATACCGCCCATCCGTCGTTGCATAGCCCCGATTCACCAGCGTTAAAAGGCACCGGCGAGTGGAGGCCCGGTCAAGTCCGCTCAGCTTTGCAACTTCGGCGATGGTAAGAGATGACCGGCCACGGCCATAAGCCTCAATGACGGCAAGACCCTTGCCAAAGCCGCCCATCTGATCGCCACTGTTCGTTGGACGAGCGGATTTCTCTGGGTCTATAACCGCACGAATGGGCGCCTCTGCAGCGTCGGCCGGTAAATCAGCATCGAGGGTTGTTGCCATAAGATGTGAGTTTCAATTAGTTTCAATTGCCCGCCAGCCAGTCGCGGAGGTTAGCTGTTGATTATAATAACATAGGGGCCGCGGTACGAGAATCGCGGCCTGCTCTCTTCCAGTGCTATTTCCACAAAGTGGCTCTCTTGTTGGGTACTTTTGAGAGAACTAATTTCCTTCGGGCGGCGCAGGTTTGAGTCTATCAAGGAGATTGCAAATGTGTTGTCTTTGTCTAATAATCGACTGAATGGGCGATAATTGAACGTTCTACACGTTAATTCAAAGCGGAGGCTGACGAGACAACAGGGTCGAGGACGGCCTCGGTCTGTGCGCCACTCATTTTTCTGTGGTGTCTTGTTGCAGATCGCGGCCGCAAACCGAGTGGTTTTACAGTGAGCACAGCGGAAAGTTGGAAGGTGCTGGTCGATCTCGACTCGTTGTCGCAGTGGATGGACCAGCAGGGTCTGGGACAGGGCCCGATCAATTCCGTGAAACCCCTGACGGGAGGCACGCAGAACATCCTGATTAGGTTCTCTCGTGCCGGGCGGCATTATGTGCTTCGACGGCCACCACTTCATCCGCGGGCAGATGGCAACGAGACTATGCGCAAAGAAATGCGAGTGCTCGCATCTCTTGCCGATAGTGACGTGCCCCATCCTCGGCTAATCGCCGCCTGTCAGGGAACCGATGTGCTCGGCGCGAGCTTCTACTTGATGGAGCCGATCGAAGGTTTTAACCCCACAGCCGGCCTCCCGAACCCTCCATGCGGGCGATCCCGCCATCCGTCGCGAAATGGGCCTCGCCCTCATTGATGGGCTTATCCGCCTGGGCAAAGTTGATTACCGTGGCGTCGGCTTGGGCAATTTGGGCAGAACCGAAGGATTTCTCGAGCGACAAGTCAGTCGCTGGCAAAGACAGTTGGAGAGTTATCGGGACTACAATGGCTGGCCGGGGATTGGCCAAATTACGGGTGTGGATCGGGTCGCGGACTGGCTGAACCGCAATCGTCCCAATAGCTTCCAACCCGGGATCATGCATGGCGATTATCATTTGGCGAACGTCATGTATCGCAATGATGGCCCGGAGCTTGCGGCAATCGTGGATTGGGAGCTGGCAACTATCGGCGATCCGTTGCTTGATCTTGGACTGGTTCTCACAACGTGGCCCCGCCCGGACGACCCCACCTCCATGAAAATTGAACCATGGGATGGATTTGTGAATGCCGCAGAGTTGGCGTCCGCCTATGCAGCGAACTCGGACCGAGATTTATCTTCGCTGCCCTGGTACGTGGTTCTAGCATGTTTCAAGTTGGGCATCCTCTTGGAAGGCACCTTTGCGCGTGCCTGCGCGGGCAAAGCTGACATGCGGATCGGAGAGCGGTTTCACTTGCGCACTCTCGCTTTGTTCAAACGCGCAGTTCAACTTGTACAAAGTTGAGCGCCAGAGAACTCTGCCGTTCAACGGCCGGTGAAATTGCCAGCCCGTTTCTCGATCCACGCACGAAATGCCTCGATGCGGTCCTCGCTATCCAGCAATCGCATGTGTCGCTCGGCTTCGATCGTCATGAAACTGCGGAAATCCACGCGTTCGGCCTCAACGTAGTTGGCCTTCATTAAGGTTAGTGCCTGAGGCGCGGCTTGTGTCAGGCGTCCGACAAGCCGATCTAGTTCTTCCTCAAAACAGTCGGGCGACCAGAGCCGGTTGAGCAGGCCGATCGACAGTGCTTCAGCGGCTAGCACCTTGCGCGGGAACAAGGATAGATCACGAGCACGGCCCGCGCCGACGATTCGCGGCAACGTCCACGGTACGCCCATGTCGCCGGCGACCCCGACGTCGAGAAATGCCGTGTTCATGATGACCGTCTCATCACCCACCCGCAAGTCGCACGCGCAGGCCCAGCCGAAACCGGCGCCCGCGCAGCCGCCGCGGATAGCAGCGATGGTGACTTGCCGCATCTCGTGCAGCAGCACGGACACCTGATAAGTGTCGAATGCAGGTACGCGCTTGCCGATCTCAGTCGACTCCTTCGCCTTCAAGTCAGCGCCGCAGCAGAAATCCCGGCCTACGCCACGGAAGATACACACTCGCACATCCTTATCGTCGGCCACCCGACGCATAGCGTCGTAGAGCTCAAGCCCCGTCCCTCGGCGTCAAAGTGTTGCGTGCTTCCGGTCGATCAATGGACACAGTGGCGAGGGCACCGGCGACCTCCAGGAGTACGTGCTCGTAAGGCAATTCAGTCACGTCCGCTCCACGGCTCAAAGTCGGGGGGCCGACGATCGATGAAAGCTCTCGCGCCCTCCCGAATGTCCGGATGCTCGAGCGCAGCCAGCATACGGCGCATCGAATCTTGTACCGCTTCAGCGAAAGTCGCGTCCAAATGCCCGTAGACCTGTGCCTTCATCTCAGCGACCGCGCGCGGCGATACCCGCGCACGAAGATCTGCGACATAGTCCTTAACTGCCTGCAATTCGCTCCCGGCTGGAACAACACGATCTATCAACCCGATGCGCAGCGCCTCCTCAGCGCCCATGCGGCGCGACGTCCACATCAGATCGAGTGCGCGGCTGATCCCGATCTGTCGGGGAAGCAGCCAGCTCGTGCCATGTTCGGCGATTAAACCGCGGTTGCTCATTGCCATAGTGAAGCTCGCCGCGTCGGATGCGAAACGTAGGTCACACATCATCGCGAGCACGAAGCCCCCAACGGCAACGATACCGTTGACCGCAGCGATTACCGGCTTGGAGACTTTGAGAAGATGGACGAACAGGCCGGGTAATTCGCCTGGCCGGCATGCGTGCCTCGGCGCCGCCCGATTCCGCCGCCTTGGACAGCAAGGTCACATCCAGTCCAGAGCAAAAGGCCCGGCCAATGCCAGTGATTACGATTGCGAATACGGTGGGATCGCGTTCCACCTGGTCGGCGATGGCTCTTAGCCGATCAACCATCTCTCGAGTGAAGGCGTTCAGCGTGTTCGGCCGGTTAATCGTCACGATCGCAAGGCCGTCCTCGACGCGGAATAAAGATCTCCTCTTCGGCGTGTCGGTTCGGCCATCAGCGCACCTTTGGCAGGAAGGAGGGAGCGTCCTTGTATTTTTCGCGAAGGGGAACCTTGGATATCTTGCCCGATGCCAGACGCGGCAGCGGTTCAGGCTCGATGGCGACGTAACGAGGCACCTTGTAATTAGACAGACTGGCGTTGCAGTGCGCGATGATTGCGGGAATGCTGAGCTTCTCGGGATCTCCGTGAACTACGGCGAGGGGTGTTTCACCGAACTGTTCATCCTTGGCGGAGAGCACCACGACCTCCTGCGACGCCATCGACCTCGGCGATCACGCTTTCCACTTCCATCGCGGAGATATTGAGTCCGCCCGAGATGATGATGTCTTTGATGCGATCGATGAAGGTCAGGTTGCCGCGCTCATCGAGCACGCCCAAATCGCCGGTATGGAGCCAGCCGTCGCGGAAGGCTTCCTTGGTGGCCTCTTCGTTGTTCCAGTAACCGGTTGATAGGCCGGCGCTGCGTATCAGGATCTCTCCGGCGACGCCGGCTGGTGCGAACCCGCCGTCTTCGTCCTTGATCGCAAATTCGGTGAACATCGCGCCCGGGCCCGATTTCTCGGGCTCGGTAACCGCGGTCTCGTCGCGGGCGGCCCATGCGCCCCCTGCCTCGGTAGAGCCATACGCCTGGCGCAGTACCACGCCGCGCTCGCGATAGCGGGCAAGCAAGGCGGGGTTCACCCGTGCACCGCTGATCTGCGCAAACTGGATGTCGAGAGATCAGCGTGTCTCGAATTCCGGGAGCGCCGCAATGCGCTCGAAGAAAATCACCGAGGCGAGGAAGGTGGTGATTCTTTTCCTTGCAGCAGCTGCAGCGCCCGGTCGGCTGTAAATCGGCTTTGGGCATAGATGGTGGATCCCGTCGCAGAAACTGCAGAGCAGCAGGGTGCCCGAGGCGGAGCTGTAGGGACCCGAGGCGAGAATGCTGCCGCCATTGCCGCAACGTGGTTCCATGATTGCGAACTCGGCCGCATATACCATGGTCGAGCCATGCGAGTAGATGACACCTTTGGGGTCGCCGGTAGAACCGCTGGTGCCGATGATGAACAAAGCGCTCGTCCGGGTGCGGCTCATGCAGCTTGGGCTCGGGTGGCGGCGCATCACGCAGCGGACGGATTTCCTAGAGCGAGCGAAGCGGCAGCGCCGTCTCTGCCGATCGCTTGGCGCGCCGCCGCCGGCTTGCTCTCGCCGCTGAACAGCACGCGGGTCGCAGGGTGTCGAGGTGCGATTCAGCTCGCGCACGCTCGAGCGGAAGCTCAACGGAGCGCTGATGCCGCCGGCCAGCATGTGTCGCGACAATCAGTACGGCGTACTCCAGGGAATTTATCGCGAACCCCGATACGCGATCGCCGGGTTTCACCCGTTCGCAATGAGGTTCGCGCGACTCGCGCGACGCCCAGCCGTGCAGCTCCGAGTAACTGACCTCTTCGCCGTCGTAGTCGAGGCCAGACGGTCGGGTGCTCGCGCACCCACCACTTAAATGCGCTGGTAACTGTGAAGGCCACGTGCTACTACCCCGTGTAGAGTTGTTGCCGCGCATGTCTTGCCTCTCGATCAATGCCTAGAGTGTCTCCTCGTGCGCCGAGAAGGGCGGTGCTGCTCATCAGGTCGCCGGGACCGCCGGTCATCAGCGACAGCTTGGCATTCGGGCACCTGATTGGTCGAGGTGCCGCGGATCTGGCGGACCGCCTCGGGCAGCAGACCCATGCCGTGGATGAAACCTTCGCCGAGATCGCCGCCCGAGGTATTGATCGGAAGCCGCCGCCGGGGGCGATCAGGTTCTCGAGGCGGCAAAACTCTGCCGGCCTCTTCCATGGGGAAGAAGCCATGGTCGACCATCGCGCCGATGCCCATGGAGTTCATGTTCATGTAGATTTGGGCGACGTCGACATCTTTCGGGCCATAGCCCGATTCCTTCCACATCCGCTCGCGCCAGTTCCTTCTGGCCGGCGGTGGCGTAGTAAGGGCGCCAGTTCTCCTCGAGCGCCCCGCCGCCCTCCATCGTCCCCATGGGTGCCGAGAGAATGTAGGCCGGCTTCTGCTTCAAATCCTTGGCGCGCTCTGCGGAGACCACCAGCACGCACGCCGCCCCGTCGTTCTCGCGGGAGCAGTCGAACAACCGATAGGGCTCGGAGATCATGCGCGCGTGCGCATAGACCTCGTCGCTCATGTCGATGCTGCGGCCATATGCCCGAGAGTTGTTCTTGGCATGGTAGTAAGAGGCGGCCACGGTCGCATACAGCGCCGACTGGGGCACGCCGTGATGCTGCATCATGCGTTGCGCGCGCAATGCGAGGATCTGTGCGGGCGAATCCAGGCCATTGACGAGGTATTGCGAGGATGTGTCGTTCTGCGCCACGATCACGCGAAGCCGCTGGCTGCTGCGCTCGGCCATGGAGCGGTAAATCGGCCACGACCTCCGCCTGTCCCGACAAAATCGCGCAGGCCGCGATGTTGAGTGTGGCGGGGAGCCCGCCGCCGTGGAACCACACCAGCGAGGCGAACTTCACCTCGCGCGTGCCCAGCGCGGGCATCAGTTTCGCGGGATCGCTGCGCTCGGAGGCGTAGGAGACGAAGCCATTGATGTCGCGCACGTCGATGCCGGCGTCCTCGGCTGCTGCCGTGATCGCGCGCAGTGCGAGTTTCAATTCGGGCTCCGGCGAGGTGCCGCGCTTGTAGTAGGGCGTCTGAGCTATGCCGACGACGGCGGCCGAACCTCGGAATTTCATCACTGCGAGTGCTCCTGTTGAGGTCGCCGTTGGCGAGACCGCCCTCAGCGGACCACTTCCCAGCGGATCGAGGGGTACCATTTGCTGCGGGCGCTCCGGCGGCTCGATGCTGCCGCGTACCGGCATGCCGGTCCGCAAGTCGCGGTCATCGCCCTTGAGTATCCCCATTACGCGCGCGCCGTCCGGCGCCGGGGATCTCCGCGACGATGGTGACGTAAGGGACATCTGCGGCTTGCGTTCCAGAACGCGATCGAACGCGTAATGGGTCCGGGTCCAGGTGAAGATCGTGCCCTTGGTTTCGACCGCCACCCACTCGAATTCCCAGGCGCCGCAGCGGCCGCAGCGGAAGTGCGCGGGCCACGTCCAATGCCGGCAAGAAGCGCATCTCGGGAGCTTGAATTCGCCTTCCTCGAGCGATCGCCAATACTGATCGTCGGCCTCGATGGCGCCGATGATCTTGTGCTTCTCGAAGCTGTATTCCATGTGTAAGTCTCCCGTTGCGGGCCTTTGCCATACCTTCACAGGGCCTTTGCGGTCATCGTAGCCAATCCCAAGTTAGATTGTGCCCGGGGGCTTTTCCAATCACCTACCTTTAGAGCCACGGTCGCAATCCGTGCAATTGCCAGCGCCTCTTTAATTTGCGGATCACAATGGTAAGGCATTTTTAGAGTCTACTAGAGCAGCACAGGGCTAGCGGGATTCCACTATTTAAAGTGAAAGGTAACCGACACACCGAACATCGCGGGGTCACCGTACACCGCGCGGCTAGCGTTGGGGTCCGTAAAGCTTGAAATGTAATACGAGCGGTTGGTCACGTTGGTGCCGTAGACCGCCAAGTCGTAGAGCTTCGTGGGATTGGTCCAAGTCGCTCGAAGGTTGAGCAACGCATAGGAGGGCTGCGGCAGCTGCCCAGCCACGTCAAAATTGAAGCGATCCGTGTAAAACAGATTGCCGTTCAACACCAAGCGCCCGTCCGCGACATCGAAGCCATAGTTTGCGCCGAGGCTGCCGGAGAAATCGGGTGTTCGTTCCACGGGAGAGCCGGTCGCATCAAAGGGGACCAAGCTGATGGCGCCGTAGTTCGGACTTGCAGGATTGAGATTTTGCGTCGTGGAAGTCGCATTGGTAAAACTTTGATACCTGGCATGGGTCCAGCCTGCACTCAAAGTGAGTTCTAAATCGTGGGTAACCTCATATGCCGCCTCGCCGTCAATGCCATAGATGTGCGCAACGGCTGCATTGACCACGAAGCCGCTACCACCGGCCCCGTAAGTGACGACCTGAATGTCCTTGTAATTGTAGAAAAACCCAGCGACGTTAACGCGAAAGACGGGCCCCGCAAACTTGTATCCGACTTCGTCGGCGTCGATGGTTTCAGGTTTGACAGGTACCAACGAAAAAGCTGAGGCCGGTAGCCCACCCGGTTTGTAGCCCTGAGTGTATGAGGCGTACACACTTGAATCTGGGGTCAGTTCATACCGAAGCACGCCACGCGGGGACAGATTATGAAATTTGGTGGCGCCGCTGTCGGCGAAGGATAGGGGGAAAAGATCCCAGGACACGGATGGACGGTCCTCGCTATAGCGAGCGCCGGCTGTCAAGTAAAGTTTGTCGACGACCTCGTACGTTACGTCGGCAAACTCTGCAAAAGAATTCGTCTTGTTAGTCGACACGAAGATGGCATTGTTGTTGGTGAAATAGTTGTAATCGTCTTGGTACCAGAGATAATAGAGGCCCGCGACCCAAGTAACTCGACCACCAGATTTCGACGATAAATCTAGCTCCTGCGTGAAGGTCTTGTCGGGGACATTCCAGTTAGATCCGTTGATGGGCGCGGACGTGGCATCGTAGTCCAAGCCCTGTGACTCTGTGTCGGTTCGATAGCCCGTATAGGAAGTCAGGTCGGCGAAGCCTAAATTGAATTTGCTTGTGAGTGTGTAGGAATTGGAAGTCAAAAACGAGTAGCTTGGTGCATCGAGCGCCACGGTGCCGCGACTGGTCGGAATAAGAGCGCCGGGGACCGCGATTGCGACTGTCTCTTGATTGCGGGCGTTCACGTTCTGGGTCAGGGGGTTGTTCTCGTAGTCATGCGCATAAGCGAACGTGAAGCTCATATCATCGTTCGGGGTCCATTTGACTTTGGGCCTTACGTACCACTGGTGGTACTCGCCGGCGTGATCGTTGTCGGTCACGAGGTTCTTGACGTAGCCATCGCTGTATTCGTAGGCGGCACCAAGGTTGACCGCCAACGTATCAGTGACACCCGTCGTACCGTAGACGCCGCCGTTGAGAGTGTTGTATCGACCATAGCCCAACCGGGCAAGCGCCGACGGCGCCTGCTGGGGTCCTTCGTTGTGATCTGAATCGCGCCGCCGGTCGCGCTGTAACCAAACAGCGTGCCTTGAGGACCCTTGAGGACGCTGACGCTATCAATATTAATCAAGTTGAAGTTGTCGGCAGCCGGGTCGGGGACATAATAGCCATCGACATAGGTCGAGATGTTTTGCACCAGACCGGGGTCTGCTACCCCACTCCCAACGCCACGAATTGTAGGCTGCACGAACGTGCCGGAGTAGGTAATCCGGAGTGCGGGGACCATCTGCGGAAGGGATAGGACATCAGTGATGCTGTTCTGAATCAGTTCCTGACCCGTGACGACGGCAACGGAAATCGGCACGTTTACGTCTCGTTCAGTTCGCTTCTGCGCCGTAACGACGATTTCCTCGAGCGCACCCGCCGTTGCGGGGGTCGCCGTATTGGAATCAGTTTGCGCAAGCGCTGGGCCCGCTGCGGTTATGGCCAGGGCGGCGACAGCGGTCGCAACCAATAAATCCCTCGCGCGACGGTTCAATTGGTCAAAAGCTAGATGCGGCATGACGTTTCTTTCCCCCGTAATATATTTAACTTCGCGCGTTTCTTATCAAGTGCGCCCGCTCAAATGGGCGCATTCCGCACAAAAGTACGCTAACGATGAGCCTGTGTCAAATAATTGCTCCTTGCGACTCCTCGCGAGACCCTCTCGAAGGCGCTGAGTCATCGGGCGACCCAGCCCCCAACCGCGATAGAAACGCCGGATCCAATAGACCGCAGCTTGACAAACCGGGAGGGATCAATTTTGGTTGTACGATATAGAACTAACGTGCGATAATCGCTCAAGCAAGAACGGAGTTGTTCTGGCGTATAGCCCAAGGAGATTCAACTTGAACGACGCATGGATCATCGATGCAGCGCACGCCGCGCGCAATCGGCAAGGTCGGTGGCGCACTCACGGAGGTACATCCTCAAAGGCTGTTCTCGAACTTACTCCGTGCCCTTGCCCAACGTACCGGCATCGATTGCGCGGACGTCGATGATGTGATCGCTGGCGTTAACACGCAACAGGGAAAGCAGGGCCTCAACTTGGCACGCATGGCGGTCCTCGATGCCGGCTTTCCGCAGACGGTGCCGGGATTCTCGCTGGATCGCTTCTGTGGTTCCGGCCTGACTGCGTTGAATCTTGCTGCGATGGGCATCATGTCCGGCGCACAGCAGCTGGTAGTGGCCGGCGGTGTCGAACAGATGTCTCACACCCGTACGCTTGCGCGCGAGTCCATGATGGATTCCGGCAACATGGCGCTGCGCAAGCGCATTCCACAGCCGCATCAAGGTCTGTGTGCTGATCTTATCGCTACCCTGGAAGGCTTCGAGCGCGAGCAACTCGATGCGCTGGCGCTTGAAAGCCAGCGTCGCGCGGATCGAGCGATCAATGAGGGCCGATTCAAGCGCAGCTTAGTCGCGGTGCGCGACGATGAGGGAGAGATCTTGCTTGACCGAGAAGAATATCCGCGCCCTCAGACTAGCGCCGAAGCGCTTGCGGCGCTCAAACCGGCTTTTGCAGGTTTCTATGATCGCGCGATCGACCAAGAAGGCACTACCTATGGGGCACTGCTGCGCCAAGTCTATCCGGATACCAAGATTCGCTACATGCACACCGCTGCCACAAGCTCGGGCGTGGTGGATGGTGCAGGCGCGCTGCTGCTCGCATCGCCGGATTACGCGCGGGCACACGGGCTGAAACCCCGAGCTCGGATGCGCGCGTTGGTGACTGTGGCCGATGATCCGACCCTGATGCTGAACGGTCCCGTCCCCGCGGCGAGGAAGGCGCTTGCCCAAGCGGGCATGAAGATCGGCGACATCGGCCTGTTTGAGGTCAACGAGGCCTTCGCGGTTGTTCCTCTCAAATTCATGAACGACCTGGGCATCGATCCCGCTAAAGTCAATGTGAATGGCGGCGCGATGGCGCTCGGTCACCCAATTGGCGCAACGGGCGCGATTCTCGCAGGCACGCTGCTGGATGAGATGGAGAGACAGGACGTTGCGGTCGGTCTGGTCACGATGTGTGCCGCCGGAGGGCTCGCACCGGCCTCGATAATTGAACGGATTTAGGACCTCGATGCAGTCACAGACCCGACGCTACACCGCAGACGACGGTATCGAACTCGTCGCCGACGTTGCGGGTGATCCTAGCGCTCCTTGCGTGGTGCTGATGCACGGCGGTGGGCAGACGCGCTTCTCGTGGCAGGGCGCCATGCATCAGCTGGTGAAGGCCGGCTATCGGGTCATCAACTTCGATGCCCGCGGCCACGGCGAGAGCGACTGGGCAGGTGAGGGCGGATACAGCTTGGCACGACACGCACGTGACCTCGCGCATGTCATTGAACAGCCTGAAGATCCGGTGGCACTCGTCGGGGCGTCGCTCGGCGGTGCAACCGCGCTGCGTGCTATGGCGGATGGTATGCGCCCGGCCGCGGTCGTCTTGGTCGACATTGTGCCGCGCCCCGATCCGCGTGGCGTTCAGCGGATTCGGGATTTCATGCTGGGTAGTCCCGAAGGGTTTAGCTCCATCGAGGACGTTGCGGACGCGATCGCCGCGTACAATCCGAATCGTTCTCGGCCCACGAAACTTGAAGGGCTGATGCGCAACTTACGCGTGCGCGAGGACGGCCGATTGCGTTGGCACTGGGATCCAGCATTTCTTAGTCGTGAGATCCCTACGGAACTCGCCGAACTCCACGAAACAATCGAGGGCGCGCGTTCTGCGGGCGACGTACCTGTGCTGCTCATTCGCGGTCTAAGCAGTGATGTCGTCACCAAGGGCGGGTTGGATGAGCTGCAAGAAGTGCTGCCGACGCTGGAGGTTTTCGACGTACCTGACGCGGGACACATGGTAGCGGGGGACCGTAACGACATTTTTAACCAAGGCATGATCGCATTTCTGACACGCCACTTCCCGGCCCATGGAAGGCGCGAGATGTTGAAGAATCGGCGGTGACTGGCACGCTGACCGACAAAGTCTTGGTTCTTACCGGCGCGTCGGGCGGTCAAGGACGGATCGCAGCGCGGGTCTTCGCGGAAGCCGGCGCACGCCTGATACTCACTGATCTCGACGAAAGTGGTGTCGAAGTCGCGAATACGATCGGGCCAAACGCGATGTTCATCCGCCACGACATTCGGCGGCGCGAGGAGTGGGATGGAGTGGTTTTGGCGGCGGTCGCACGTTTCGGTGGCATCGATGTGCTGGTCAACAACGCCGGCATCGCGGGCCGAGACGTTGTTGGGACGCTGACGCCCGAGCGCATGCACGGGTATTTCGATGTGAACGTGATCGGTGCGCTAAACGGCATGCAGGCGGTCTTACCGGCGATGCGCGCACGCGGCGGCGGAGCGATCGTCAATATCTGCTCGATTTCGGCGCTGCGTAGCACGCCGGGATTGGCGGGCTACGGCATCAGCAAATGGGCTTTGCGCGGCCTTTCGCGTTATGCGGCGGGTGAGTTTGCGGCGGACCGCGTGCGGGTTAACCTCGTGCTGCCGGGTGCGGTCGATGTGACGATGATCAAGGACGCCACGTCAGGCGCCGACAAGTCTGCATTTGCTGAGCAGGTGCCGCTCAAGCGTGTAGCCAGTTCCGAGGAGATCGCCCGAACCGTACTGTTTCTCTCGTCCGACGCGGCGAGCTATGTGACGGGTGCCGAACTTGTGGTTGACGGCGGCATTTCGGCCTGAGCGTTCGAGCGTAAAGGAGCATCAGCGATGGTGGATTTCTCGATCGAGCCGGCGTTCCAGGAAAAGCTGGACTGGATGAAGTCCTTTATCCGCGACAAGGTATATCCGCTCGAATATCTTTATGATTACGATAAGGATGCACCTTACGACATTCAAAACAAACCGCTCCGCAAGCTGATCCGGCGGCTACAGCAAGATGTGAAGGACGCGGGGCTATGGGCTGCACATTTGCCGAAACATCTTGGCGGCCAGGGCTTCGGTGCGGTGAAGCTCACGTACATAAACGAGCAGTTCGGAACATCCGCGTTCGGGCCTGTGGTGTTTGGTTGTCACGGACCGGACAGCGGCAACTCGGAGATCCTGGCCATGTTCGGCACCGACGAGCAAAAGGAGCGCTTCCTAAAGCCGCTGCTCGCGAACGACGTGTTTTCTTGTTATGCCATGACGGAACCGCAGGGAGGTTCCGACCCTACCAACTTTCGTACGTCCGCCGTTCGTGACGCCGATCACTGGGTCATCAACGGTGACAAATGGTTCGCCTCGAGCGCCAACCATGCTGCCTTCCTCATCGTGATGGCGGTTACCGATCCTGATGCGCCTCCTCATAAACGCGCCACGATGTTCATCGTACCCACGGACACGCCGGGCTTTAAGATCGTCCGTAACGTCGGCCTGTTCTGCGATGACTATCGCAGCGGTGGTCATCCGTGGATCCGCTTAACCGACCTCCGAGTGCCCGACAGCCAGCGTCTTGGTCCTGTTGGCGAGGGGTTCAAGCTAGCGCAATCGCGCCTGGGAGGAGGCCGCCTGCACCACGCCCAGCGCACCATCGGGCGTGTCAAACAGATGATCGACATGATGGCCGAGCGGTCGCTCAGCCGTGAGTCGTACGGCGAGCTGATATCCAGTTACCAAGCAGTGCAGATGGATATCGCCAAAAGCTTCATCGAGTATCAACAATTCCGCTTGCTTGTGCTCTATACGGCTTGGATGTTCGATGCGCGGGAGGAGCACGGCCGAGAGGGTCGAAAAATGATCTCGGCGGTCAAGGCAGCCATGGCCAAGATCTCGCAGGATGTGACGATCCGCGCGCTCCATCTGCACGGATCGGTAGGTCTTTCGAACGAGATGCAGTTCGGCCGCCATCTCGCTATTGCATTGCATGAGGGGGTCGCCGATGGCGTTACCGAGCTGCATCTTTCCAATGTTGCGCGGCAACTGCTGCGCGACTATCGGCCCGCAAAGGGTAATTTCCCGACTGACACATTGTTCCGGCGCAAGGGTTGGGCCGCTGAACAGATCCAACCTCTGTTATTGGAATGCGGAGTTACTCTGGATGAGGGGCGTGCTGATCCGGAATACAACCCGCCGGTGGAGTGATAGAATGCGGGAGAATAAAGCTCATCTGTGCGACAATCGACCAACTGATTTTATGCGTCGCACTTCCTTTATCGAGGGAATTTCGACCTATGAGTGAGCAGACGTTGGATCAAGCGGTTCCTGAGGATGTCCTCTCCGAGGGCCAGCAGGCGCTGCTGAATGCAATGCCCGCGATCGCGGACATCCGTCTTCCGCAAGTCCGAGATACGATCGCGGCCTCGAACTATATCGATCAAGCCCGGTTCGACGCGGAGATGAAAGCGATCTTTCGAAAGGTCCCGGTACTCGCTGGCCCGTCCGCCATGCTGAGTAAGCCACGCGAATATCTCGGCATTGATATCACGGGGATGCCAGTGCTCCTGACGCGCACGAAGGATGGCACCGTTAATGCGTTCGCCAACGTATGCAGACATCGGGGAATGAAGCTCTGTCTGTCGAGCGATCCGATCGCTGCCCCGCGTATCGTCTGCCCTTATCATGCTTGGACCTACGATCTCGACGGCAAGCTCGTGGGCCTTCCGCGCTCGGAGATCTTCCCAGGGCTCCCAAAGCAGGAGCTCGGACTCCTCGAGTTACCCTGCGTTGAAGCGGGCGGGTTGATCTGGGTGGGACTTGACGCCAACAGTCCGCCTGACTTTTCCCGCGTCCAAGGAGATCTTGCGCCGACTTTAACGCCTTCAACATGAGAAATCTCTTTCTCTTCGACAAGGCCACCTTCAAGGTCAATGCCAACTGGAAGCTGATCATGGACTCCATGCTCGATAGCTACCACGTCACTCGGTTGCACAAGGATTCGCTCGCTCGCTTCGGTGTGGACTCCGAGAACATGATCGATCGGATCGGGCCTGCATATCCGCAACGCCGCGCATCGCGGCAATTTCGACCGCGCGAAGATCACCAGCCGATTTGGCGAGATGCGCCACATGATGGTCTTCTCCTACATTCCGTTCCCCAATGGCATTGTCGTCGTCAGCCCGCACTACATCAGCCTGGGCGTCGTACGGCCGATCGCAATCGATCGGACTGAGGTCGACTACTACCAGTTATACAATAAGCCGCCTCCCGACGAGAGCGCATCGCGGGCAAGATGCGGGAGGCGTTTGACTTGATGGAGCAGGTATTTGCCAAAGAGGATTATTGGGCGGCGGAAATGTGCGACCAGGGCCTGCGCTCCGGAACTCTCAAGGAGATACAGCTTGGCGGCATGGAGGTGCAGATTCGGCATGTTCCATGACGCCGTTAGCGATTGCCTAAACTCCGCAGCCAAATGACGCTTAACGAACTGCGCAGCCGGCTGCGGCCGCCGGTCGTTGTGCGGCAATTCTACAAGCTCAGTACGACGCAGCGCGGGGCACGCTATTGGACCGGTCCACCGTTCACTGTGCCGGGGCCACTTCCACCGTAATGCCATCGAGCTCGTCTGTAAAAGTGATCTGACACGAGAGTCGCGAATTCTCGCGTCGAACATCCGTCGCCCCCAGCAGATCATCCTCCGCGCTTGTTAGCGGTGGAAGCTTGTCCCTGAACGAATCATCAACGTACACCTGGCAGGTAGCACACGCGCAAGATCCCCCGCACAGAGCTTCAATTTCGTCAATGCCGTTATCGCGCAGCGCTTCCATGACAGATTGGTTCGCTTGCGCCTCGATTGTTCGGGTTATTCCCGCCCGCGTTCGCACGTAAAGTTTTGGCATATTTGGGCTCAACTGCTACGTGAATTCCGATTGTGGCGCCGGCCAGCACATTGGCTGTCTTGCCTAAAGTGTTCGCTAGGCATTCGCCGTTCCGAGTATTAACGGCAAAGAGATGATGCCTTGCCCCAAACCTGCGCACAATTTGATGTCCCCTTCGGGATCGAGGCGAAACTCCCTATATCGATTTAATATTTCCGTCAATGCAACCTGCAGTTGCAGCTTGGCTAAATGCGAGCCGACACACCGATGCAGGCCAAGGCCAAACCCAAGGTGGTTTATGGGAGTTCGATCTATGATCACTTTGTCAGGGTCGGCAAAGACGCTGGGATCCCGGTTGGCCGCACTGAAGCATAGAAGGACCTTGTCTCCTTTTTTCAGCGCAGTTCCTCCGAGTTCGACCTCCTGGGTAACGGTGCGACGAAGGTAGGTTGATGCGGAGGCAAATCTTACGATTTCCTCGCTCGCCGTGTTCATAAGAGACGGATTGTCTCGGAGTCGTTGCGCATCCTCAGGATGCTGGGCAAGCCACCACACGCCGGATGCAATGGTCAAGCTGGTGGTGTCAAAAGCGCCAATCAAGACTTGGCGCACCATATTGGCCTTTTCGTCCAATGTTAAGGGACGGCCATCGATCTCGCCCTTGAGCACGTTGGACACGAAATCGTCCTCGATGTGTTCCGGCGACTCTTGTCGTCTCGTGATAACGCTTTCCGCGTATTCGGTGAGTTTCTTGGCCCCTCCAGTCACCACGCCAGTGGCGACTTCCTCGTGTAGTTCAACCACCAACCTATCAATCATCACCCCATCTTCGCGGGGTAGGTTCAGGAATTGGAGCATGGCGTAGACAGGTAGCGGGCGTGCAAAGGCGCTGAAAAAATCCACTCGTCGCTCGCTGCGAAAACCGTCGAGCAATCCGAGGACGATCTCGCGTACTCCGGGCTCCATGGTCTTGATCTTTTCAGCTGTCAATGAGCGCTGCATGATCGCGCGATATCCCTTGTGCAAGGGCGGATCAATTTCTGCTGGTATATGCCGACTTCGGTTGAGCGCCTCAGGCAGGGTTATTCCCGAGCCCGAAGAAAAAACGGCGTGTTTGAGCAAGGCCTCCTTCATATCCTTAAACCTTGTTGCGATATAGAAGCCACCGTACTTCTCACCATGAACGAGCGAGGGTTCTGCTCGCATGCGCGCCCAGACGCATTCGGCGTCCTTGCGGGCATCTCGCGCATGAATATCGAAATTCTCGAACTCAGCAGCGGCGGGGCCATTCGCCGGATTGCTCATGTCGGCTCCCGAGGGCCCGTCGGTGTGCCAACGAGGCTAGCTTGCGGCCGTAGTGGTGATGCTTCCGTTTGACGTGGCCACTCAAGATAGACCTTTGACAGCGCTGCTACGCCGGCGCTACGCCATTTGGGTATGCAGCCGGGTGCCCGCCAAAAGTGCGGTATGCGCTTCGTCCATTCTTCAGTTAGGACGCGCATTTCCATTCGCGCAAGGTAATTGCCGATGCACGTATGCGGTCCGGTAGAAAATGCAATATGCGCTCGATTCTTGCGGTCTACGTCGAAGATTTCCGGGCTAGGATTCTTGCGCTCGTCCATACCCGCGAGCGGCAGCGAGCATACGATCATGTCGCCTTCCCGCAACTGCGCTCCAAGAAATTCGAAGTCTTTCTTCACGATGCGTGGCTGTTGGACGATCGAAAAGCGTCGTAAGGCTTCTTCAACGAAAGTCGGAATGATTTCCGGATGCGCCGCCAAACGTGCTTGCAATGCGGAGTCTTGAGCTAAGTAGTTAAAGGTGAATGCTAATGTGTTTGCGACCGTGTCAAGTCCGGCGAGGAACAGCAAGAACCCCATCGAGTTGAGCTCGTTGGACGTGAGCTTTCGATCCTTAACCTTTTCCTCCGAGAGTTTGGTCAGAAGATCGTCACGCGGCTCCTTGCGTCGCATTTCGAAGAACTCCGCAACGATGCCAATAATCTTGTTTTGCACCTTCACGCGATCGGGCGGCAAAATGTCCGGCCTGAAAAAATCATGCGTGATACTGCGGAATTCTTCAAATCGCTCAAGTGGATAGCCCATCAATTCCATGAACACCGAGACGGGGAATGCCGCACCGATCTCCTCGGCGAACTCGCATCGACCCTTATCGATGAACGCATCGATCAGCCGATTTGCCCAACTGCGAACTGTCGGCTCCATGGCTCGGATGCTCTTGGGATCGAAATGTCGCATCAAAACCATCCTGAACGGCAAATGTTCGGGAGGATCCAAATTCAGCGGAATCATGAGGTTGTCGCTGTAAATCCGCGGAATCTCCAAAACGCGATTGGAGAAATGCTCCGTATCGGGAAGCACCTTCGACATAAGATCCAAGCGCGTGACTACCCAGAATCCCCCGTTGCGCGGTGAGTAGAAGATGTCTGGCGCTTCTGAATGAAGCGCATGTAGCCCGAGTTGCACATCACCAACCTTTTCGATTCGGGCATCGCCAACATAGTCGTAGTCGACGATCTGATCGTCCCGGACATGGTCTGGAACAAGCTTGCGCAATTCTGGATCAATCATCGGTTTTCTCCGTTTACACTCGGAACTCGACCGCCGTCCACATGCCGCCCCCGGCCAGTCAGCTGCGATGCGAACTAAAGGACTCTGCAATCCGACGGGGGCGAGGACGTTCGAGCACCTCCCGTCAGTCGTCCCCGGTCGTAACGAACCGGCATCGAAAGGTCGCTTCGCGGAGATATACACATTGAGATGCATCGCCCCCACGCCGATTCGTTCGATATCCGCACCTTTGTATCAAATACTGCGGCCGGGGGTCCCGCTTTGTCAAGCGAGGCCCGCCGCCATTGGAGATGCGACGGGTCGCAGCGGCACGTTGCGCGGTGGCCTGATCGTTAGTCTCCTGCCAAACCATCCGCCGACGCAGTATTGCGGATGAGATCCGCCGCCCGCCAAGCGGCGGCCATCACGGGCGCATTGGTGTTGCCGGCTGGCATGAACGGAAAGATTGACGCATCAACGACGCGCAGACCGGTGACGCCGCGTACATTTAGCTTTGGATCGAGAACGGACTTTCATCCTTGCCCATGCGGCAGGTTCCGCACGCGTGATAGTTTGTGTAACCCATCTTGCGGTGTGCCTCGCTGATTTGCTCATCGCTCTGGTGTTGCAAGCCGGGCCGCGTTTCCTTTTAGGTCGTAAGGCGCGAGCGCGGGCTGTCAAAAAGAACGTCTGGCGTATCGGATCATCTCAATCATTAAGCGGTTATCGCTCTCAACCGAGCCGTAGTTCGCCGTGATGCGCGGCAACACGGAGGGATCGGTCGACTTCACCAAAATATTGCCCGTCGATTCAGGTCGTAACATATATACGCAGCAAATAGCGCCACCAGCGGCTTCCACGCGCGGAGATGCGCTCCCGTAGTCGAACGAAAAGGGGCTGAGCAATAACTGCCCGTCAGGTCGCCTGAGATCGTTGCGCGATTTGAACCAAGCGCCAATGTCAAAGGCCGCCTTGGCCATTGGCCCACCGCGACTGAGATAGTAAAGGGCGAGATTGGCCAAGAGCCGTGCACCCCGGTACTCCCGGTTCTCGGAGTAGCGATCTTGAACGCTCCACTGCATGACGATCCCGCGATGCTCGCGCAAGTTTCGACCAACCTCGTCATTCTCCACTAGGACAGTTATACCAAGCTCGCGCAAGCGCTCGGCCGGGCCGATGCCGGATCGTTGCAAAATAGCCGGTGATGCGATCGTGCCGGCACATCTAATGACCTCCCGCTCGGCACGATAAGCGATCGACGTGCCGTTCTTGAAGGCTGCGACACCCACGGCGCGGCGCCCTTCAAACGCTAATTTGTCGACGACAACGTCTGTGACGACTGTCAGATTGCATCGCGCAAGAACCGGTCGAAGGAACGCTTCCGCCGCGCTTTGGCGGCGACCGTGATATACAGTCCACTGCGCGTACCCAACGCGCTCTTCGTCGCGTGGATCATTCACGTCCTCCGTGCGCTTCATGCCCATCGTGGCGCACGCCCCAATCAATGCTTCGCTGAGCGCTGAGCGCGATGTGGGCAAAGAGACATGTAACGGTCCCTTGTCTCCGCGCGTAGCCGCCGCGCCAAGTTCATGATTCTCAAGCGCCTTATAGGCTGCTCCCATATGTTCCCAGTTCCAATCTGTGCTCGCCAGCTCCGCAAGTTCGTTGAAGTCGGAGGCGTGCCCTCTCACATAGATCATTCCATTGATCGCACTGGATCCGCCCAATGTACGCCCGCGAGTCCAAACCTCCCCCGCATCATTGGACGCATGCTCGGCTTCGGTCATGAACGGCCAGATATACCGTGGATTGCCCATGATCTTGGCGAGCGCCCGCGGCATTTCAATGAACGGATGGCGGTCAGGACCACCGGCCTCGATCAGGAGCACCCGCGACCTTGGGTCAGCCGACAAACGATTGGCGAGCACGCATCCTGCTGAACCGGCGCCGACAATCACGTAGTCGTAACCGGACATCATTTCTTACCCTCCGTCGGTGCCTTGCCTGAGCGGTCGCATCGAGCCACGCTCGATTCATCTCAAAATCCATGATCATTAATATCAAGCCAGATACTCCCGCGGGCTCGTTCGGTGATCGCACGCCGGTACCTTGTGCCGTCGAGCGGTCGGCAGTCAAGAATCTATATCGAGGACTCCGGATGCGTGCGCTCCCGTTGGGGGCTCCACCGGCCTGGCTCATTTGTCCTTGACAAGTGCTTTTGGATTTCGCAGACTGATACAAGATAGAACGAATGTGCGATATGTGACGGTTTTCCACTTGCGATTCAGTTAACCGTGGGAAGGGCGCCGGTATGGGCCGGCATCGCCTGCGGCGCATGGGGTCGCCTCTGCGGCGTTCGCGGTAGCCGTCGATGTGCGATGAGAAAGGGACTTGTCAGAGGTTTCAACTTCCGTCGGACTAACGCTAGCTTTGCGAGTACGGAGATACGAAATGACCCTAACCGAGAATCGCCGAGCGCCCCTGCGCAGCCCTGACAAGTTCTTCATCGACGGTAAATGGACGTTGCCCTCGACCGACCGCCAGATCGAGGTGATCAGTCCTGCGACCGAAGAGATTTATATGCGCGTCGCTGCGGCGGAAGAAAAGGACATCAATTATGCAGTTCACGCGGCCCGGACGGCCTTTGACCGCGGACCTTGGCCTCGCCTGTCTCACGCGGAGCGCGCGGCTTATCTCGTGGCGATTTCCACGGAACTCGCCAACAGGACAGGGGACGTTGCGAGCATTTGGCCGAACGAAATGGGGATCGTCCACTCGATGGCTCAGGCGTATGCGGGCGGCATGCCGGGCATCTATAAGTACTACGCGGGGCTCGCATCCCGTTACCCCTTTGAAGAAGAGCATCGAACCTTTTCGGGAGCGAAACACGGATTCTTGGTTCGTGAGCCGGTCGGTGTCGTCGGGGCAATTATTCCGTGGAATGGACCGATCGCATTGATTGCCATGAAAATTGCGCCGGCGCTGCTTGCTGGATGTACGGTGGTCTTGAAAGCTTCGCCGGAAGCACCCGGGCATGCGCTCCTCATGGCGGAGATCGCCGAGGCGGTGAAGCTGCCCGCTGGCGTTATAAACGTCGTCACAGCGGACCGCGTGGCATCCGAGGTGCTGGTGCGACATCCGGGTATCGATAAGATTGCGTTCACCGGATCGAGCGCCACCGGTAAGTCGATCGCTTCGATACTGAGTGCCAGAATGGGTCGCTATACGCTCGAACTTGGCGGTAAGTCTGCTGCAATCGTGCTCGATGACTACGACATCGAAGCTGCTGCAAAGACTATCCGCGGCAACGCGACCGACTTGACCGGTCAGGTCTGCGCATCTCTGACCCGCATGGTCGTTAACAAAAATCGCCACGACAGTCTGGTTGATGCCCTGTCCTCGGAATTCTCCAAAGTGATCGTGGGAGATCCATTCGATTCAGTGACGCAGATGGGGCCGCTGGCAAGCGGCCGGCAGCGCGAAATCGTCGAACGGTACATCGCGAAAGGCCGCGCGGACGGGTTCAGGCTCGCTGTCGGCGGCGGTCGGCCCCGGCATCTATCGCGCGGCTTTTTCATCGAGCCAACGGTGTTTGGCAACGTGGATAATCGATCCACGATTGCGCAGGAGGAGATCTTCGGGCCAGTCCTGGTCGTCATATCGGCCGACAGCGATGAGCAGGCTGTGGATATCGCAAACGACAGCCCCTATGGCTTGAATGCATCGGTCTTCACCAACGACGTCGACCGTGCGTGGGCGGTAGCTCGACGGCTGCGGACCGGAACCGTAGGACACAACGCCTTGCGCGTAGATTTCTCGATTGCATTCGGCGGCTTCAAGCAGTCTGGAATTGGCCGCGAGGGCGGCCTCGAGGGTCTGCGTCCCTATCTCGAGACGAAGACAGTGTTGCTTGACGGCATGCCTTCGCACCGTACACCGAATTCACCAAAGGCGAATGCGTAACGCTTGTCATGAGTAACGTTAATTTGTCCGACTGCGTGACTTTAAAGAGGCCGGTGCCGCACGTCGCGCTGATTACCATCGAGCGACCAGAGGCACGCAATGCAGTGAACGTCTCAGTCACTCAAGGCATCGCGCGCGCCGTCGATATTACGGAATCCGACCTTGAGATATGGGCGATCGTAATCACAGGCGCGGGCGGTAAGTCGTTCTGCGCGGGTGCCGATTTGAAGGAAGTGGCTGCGGGACGAGCCATGAGCCTAAGAACCGAGAAGGGAGGATTTGCAGGCTTCACGCACCGCCCGCGCGATAAACCATGGATCGCGGCGGTGGAGGGATTTGCAGTAGGCGGGGGATGTGAAATAGCGCTCGCCTGCGATCTTATCGTTGCTTCGGAAGCCTCCGATTTCGGACTACCAGAACCGAAGCGCGGACTGATCGCGGCAGCAGGCGGGATTTATCGACTGCCTCGGGCCTTGCCGCGGAACATCGCGCTGGAACTGATCGCCACTGGCGCGAATTTGCCGGCCTCTCGCGCGCACGATTTCGGTATGGTGAACCGGCTTGACACCGGTGGGTCAGGCGGTGGAAGTTGCGATTGCACTCGCGACTACAATCTGTGCGGTGCGCGCCGATCGCTGTGGCGAAGAGTCTGAAAGTCGCGCAGGGTCGCGACCGACTACGACGATGCGACGCTCAAGCAAATGACCGTCAAGGCGAATGAACGAAACTCCCAGAACTTCCGACTACTATCGAAGGACCTCGCGCTTTTATCGAAAACGCTTACCGCGCTGGGCCGGACGGTGAAGTGACCGACTGGGGCATGCGGGCGTGATCGAGGAGCTCAAAGTCACTCTCGCCGTTCCGCGACACACGGTCCGCGAATGGCTGCAGCGAACTCTGCCTCGGGACTGGAAGCGTCGCATGCTCGGGGCGTCCGAAGCGCAGTATGTCGAATTCCAGAGGTCGTGGTTTCGCATCATGCGAGACGGTGGCTACATCGCACCGCATTGGCCGGTGGAATGGGGCGGCGCAGGATTCTCCTTCGCCGAGCAAATTGTGCTTTACGAGGAACTTGCCCGCGCCGGCGCACCGCGTCTTGTCATCTATTTCATTTCACTTTTTCACACGCCCGCGACGCTGCTCGAGTGGGGAACCGAAGCGCAGCGCAAGCGCTATCTTCCCGCGATCCTGACGGGCGATGAGATTTGGTGTCAGGGATTTTCGGAACCGAATGCGGGCTCGGACTTGGCAAGCCTGCGAACCCGCGCCGAACGCCGGGGTTCGATGTACGTCGTCAATGGACAAAAAACCTGGTCCTCGAGTGCGCATCTGGCGCGCTACTGCCTGCTGCTGGCGCGCACCGACTCTACCGCGAGCGCCGAAGCACAAGGGCATTTCGTATTTCATTCTCGATCTCGAAAGCCCCGGGGTCACGCGGCGTCCGATCAAGATGCTGACCGGCGGTGCGCACTTCAATGAGATCTTCCTTGACAACGTGCAGATCCCTGCGGAGAACCTGGTGGCGTCAGAGGGTCAGGGCTGGAGCGTGGCCCAGTCGACGCTCGCCTCCGAGCGCGGCCTACGGCGCTAGAATTCGCGGAGCGGATGCGCAATGCATTTCAACTGCTGATCACGGATGCACAGGCGCAGCACCCTGGGGCGGCCGGCTCATCGACGATGACGAGATTAGGCGACGCCTGGTGGATATCCACACTCGCATCGAGACTCTTCGCGTGTCTGATCAATGACATGTTGACGATCATGCTGAGAGGCGGTGGCACGGGAACGGAGCCATCGATTATTAAGATCTTTCACAGCGAGTTGCTGCGCGATTTTACACGGCTAGCGGTAGAGATGGGCGGCGTGGCCGCGCAGTACGTCCGCTCCGTGCTTATGGGCGGTGGATATGAGACGGGCTATTGGATGCACGACTATCTGTATTCCTGGGCATGCACCATCGCCGGAGGTGCCAACGAGATTCAACGCAACATTATCGCCGAGAGGCGCTAGGCCTGCCGCGCGAACCCAAATTCTCGGGCGGGCGATGAATTCGGGGAGCATCATGAAGACATATAGTAAGTAACAACCATGGAATTTGGGTGGACAACAGAGCAAGTTGAGTTCCGCGAGCGTGTTCGAGCAGCGCTCGCATGAATTGTTGCCATCGGATTGGGATGAAGTCTATGTGCCGCAGAGTTATGCCTCGGATGCTGCAGATGGAGTTCTCCCGCACTTTTTGTCCCGCAACTGGCCAAACGCGGGCTTCTCGTGCCACATTGGCCGAAGCAATACGGCGGTAATGACGCGGATGACTGGCAGCACTTTATTCTCGGCGAGGAAATGAAAGCAGCGGGGGAGCCTCGCGGACCTCAATACATGAACGTCAACTGGATCGGGCCGACAATCATGCGCTTCGGCACCGAAGAGCAGCGCCGTGAACATTTGCTGGGCATTTCGAGTGGCAAGGTGATCTGGTGTCAAGGTTTCTCCGAGCCGGGAGCGGGCACCGATCTCGCAGCCCTTAAGACGCGTGCGGAGCTCCGCGGCGATCACTATATTATCAATGGCTCGAAAATCTGGACCTCTTATGCGCGCAAGGCCGACTGGTGCTTTCTGCTGGCGCGAACCGGCTCTGGACGTAAGGAAATCTCCGCTTTCCTCATACCGATGAAGACCCCGGGAATCAGTGTGGTGCCATTTCCAGGTCTCATCAAAGACGGCCATCTCAATGAGGTCTTTCTGAGCGACGTTGAGGTTCCGATGATCAGGCGGCTGGGAGAGGAGGGGGAGGCTTGGAAAATCATTACCCACGCGCTGTCGTATGAGCGCGTGGGCGTTCGCTCGCTATCACGCCGGACTAGAGGCGCTGATCCTCGCGATTGCGCGACCTGAAGAAGGAGAACCGGCTTCGACGATCCAGTGATGCAATCCCGCGCCGGCATCATCGCTTCGAAATTCGAAGCCGCACGACTGCTCACGTATCGTGTGGTGGATCAACGTGTGCACACGATCCCTGATACCTCCGAAGCGAATCTGTAGTCGCATCACTGCACTCGAGGCCGTCGAGGATCTGATGGATTTCCTGGTGCAGTATACGTCCCGGATTGCCTGACCGGCGGCGATGCGCTGCTGGAGGACTATTACCGCATCAATATCCCAGCCGGCATCACCGGCGGGACCAATGAGCTGCAGCTCGACCTGGTCGCTCGACTCGGGCATGGGGATGCCGAGTGGCAAATGAACTTTCAGCTGACCGAAGAGCAGTCAGCGCTGGTCGCCGGCACGTACAGTCGATTCTGCAGGATCATTCCGATCTCCCGCAGTCCGCCCGCGGGACTAGCCATTGGTTCGATGCGCACGCTGCAGGCGTTGCTGCGCGGAAACGGCTATCTCGACGTGGGGCGCGAATTCGGACGCTCTGGAGGCTGCGCTGGTGGTCATCGAGGCAGCCAAAGTCCCGGTGCTGACTGAAGTCGTCCGCCTCCGCGCTCGTCGCCCCGCGGCTTCTCGGCAGAGCGACACTGCGACGGGTCCCGTTGCGGCTATCCTGGCTGGGCCGCGACGCTGTCGGGTGCGCACCGCAATCTGCCGATAGCCCGGCACGCCTTCGTTGACCTCGGCGACGATGTCGCGGTTGATGCCGGTCGATGCCGCCGATGTTGAGCCGGTCGCCGAGCATTCTGGCCTATCCCTTTCGGTCGCTTCACGGCGGCCGACCCGACCTGCAGAGCGGCACGCCGGCTGCGTGGCCAGGGGGCGAGCTGCGGCACTGGTGGCGCGTGGCGCTGGCGGCGGAGAGCGCAGGCGCAGCGCAAGCCGCGGTCGCACTTTACGCTCAATCATGTGAAACAACGTCATGCTCTTCGGTCATCCGGTTGCCAGCGTTTCAATCCGTGCAGCATCGGTTGGTGCAGTGTCATATGGTGGCGACCGCGCTCTATTATCTTGCGCTGCGAGCGGCCTGGAGCGGCGAGGCCTATGACGCCGACGTGGCCGCCTGCTACGCGCAGCAGCATGTCAAGAAGACTGGTCGTCGACCTGCATCAGTTCACCGGCGCCATGGGCGTGACCAACGAGTTCTGCGCTTCACCTGTGGACCTATCGATTGCGCGCCCTGCAGACCGAAGCCGGCGGCATGGTTGAATCGGCGCTCGATGTGGCTGCGACATCGCTGGAAGAGCGAAGAGCCGAGACGCCGCTGCCTCGATTTCCGCTGGTTCGAGAGCAGATAGTGAGTGATGACCCGAGTATCACTACGGCGCGAGCTGCGTGATTCGATCCGCGAGGTGCTTGAGCGCCGAAAGCACCGCTCACCCTCGTGCGGACTCGATCGCGAGGCGAGCGTGAGCCGCGCGCGGCGCTGTGGCAGCAAGCATGGCCTCGCTCGGCTGGTTCGGCACTCGCCATGGCGGAGAGCACGGCGGCCTTGGACTTCGGTTACCGCGATCTGGCGCTGCTCTACGAAGAGCTTGGCCGTTATCTCACGCCGCTGCCCGTGATGAGCACGTCTGCTGGCCGCAGACGCCATCGCGCTGGCGGGCAGCGAGGAGCAGCAGCGACGCTGGCTCCCGCGCGCTGGTCGCCGGCGACCAGTCGCGCGCGTGCCTCGCGCTGCCCACCGGAGCCGTCGCAGGCGCTGCCCGCGTCTTGGATCCCGACGGCACATCGTTGGCGCGCTCGGCGATCGTTCCCGATGGCGCAGAAGTCGACGCGTGCATGATCTCGATTCTCCCTGCAGGATGCCGACGGCCGCCTGTCATCTGGGTCTCTTCAATCGTGACCTGCGCGGGCGCTGAGATCACGCTCAATCGCCCGCCCTGCCATCGATCTTGACGCGCACGCTCGGCGGAGGTGGAGTTTCACGGGGGCCGGTGTTGAAAGCTACGCTCGTCTCATGCCGATCGATGCGGCATGCCTGGACGGCGACTCCTCGATCATGCCTGCCTTGCGATGGCGAGCGATGCGGTGGGCGGCACCGACGCGCATCCTGGCCGACACGGTGACGTATCTCGGGGAGCGGCGACAGTTCGACCGGCCGATCGGTCAGTTTTCAGGCACTCAAGCATCGCGCGGCGACCTTGGAAGATCGATGGTCGGAAGGTATCACGCGCTCTTACGCCGTCACTGCGGCTGAGTTGCATGCGACGATGCACGAAGCTGCGACGCTCTGGCATGGTCTCCGCGGCCGCAAGGCGCGCGCTCATCGGAAATCTACGTGGCAGGTCGCCGGGCGATGCGATGCAGCTGCATGGCGGCATCGGCTTTACCTGGGATCACGAGTGCCACCTGTTTCTGAAGCGCGCCACGCTCGATGCCAGCCCTGTTCGGCGGCATCATGGCAGCATAAGGATCGAGCGGCGCAGTCTGCTTTCGCCGGCGCCATTCGACTTGCGATCGCCGGCGCCGCCTGCTTGTTCGAGCACGACCGACTGTACAGGCGATTTTTTCAACGGCTAACGTATGCGAGGAGTCAGCATGAGCAGTCTCAAGGGTAAATCGGTCATCGTCACCGGCGGCGGCAGCGGCATCGGACGCGCCGCCGTCGAGATCCTCTGCGACGCGGGCGCGCGGGTCACCGTGGCCGACCTCAACGAGGCCGGCGGCAACGCGGTCGTGACGCGGCAAGGGTGCGCGACAGCGACGGCGAAGGCACAGTTCGTGCGCACCGACGTATCGAGCGAGGATAGCGTTCAAGGCGCATCGTCGACGCCGCGGTAGTCGCGTTACGGCCGGCTCGGATGCTGCCATCAACGCCGCGGGGTGCTGCAACATTGGAAGCGTGTCGCGGACGATCTCGGCAGCGGAATGGGATTTCGTCTGCAACATCAACCTGCGCGGCGTGTTCTTCTGTATGAAACACGAGATCGCTGTCGATGCTCGAGACCGGCGGCGGCGCCATCGTCGCCATTGCCTCGATCGCGGCAAACCTTGGTTTCCCAATGAGCGGCGAATACTGTGCAAGCAAGGCGGGTGTCACGGGTCTGGTGCGCGCAGCAGCCACCGACTATGCCAAGGACGACATCCGCGTGAACGCTCTGCTGCCGGGTTCGACCCGATGACCCCCATGGTAGAACGCGCGCTGGCCACCAAGCCACAAGGAACTCGGCGGCGCCAGTCGCAGTCCCTAGCGGCCGGATGGCGGATCCGGCGGAAATCGCCAACGGAGCGGTATGGATGATTTCGGACGCAGGCCTCGTACATGACCGGCAGTTCCCTCACGACTGGACGCCGGCATGTCCATCGTCTGAGGAAATGGCGCATGCGGAGCACCAGCCGGAAGCGTCGAAGCGGCCAGGCGGGCCGCGAAACGGCGCCTTCCGCCCGTCGGTCTACGGCTATGTCGATGGCGGGCAAGGAGGCCGAAAGCACAGCCATCGCGAACGAAATTGCCTTCAGCCGGGTGCTGTTCAGCCCTAAGATCGGACCGGAATCACCCGGCCAGAAATTCACGACCACCGTGCTTGGGACAGCGAACCAGCATGCCGGTGATTATTGCGCCGACGGGTTTCATTCGCATCGTGCATGCGGGACGGCGAGATGGGCGTAGCGCGCGCGGCAGCATCCACCGGGATTCCGATCGCAATGAGTAACGTGTGCAGCGTGCCGCTCCAGACTCTGTTTGCGAGATCCAATCCCGACACCTGGTTCCAGCTCTATATGCTCGATGGACGCGAAGGCGCGCGCATGCCATGGACCTCGCACGAGCAGGCCGGGTGTCGCGTGCTCGTGGTCACGGTCGATGTCGCCGGCGTGGCTCCCAGTGACCGGATCCATCCGAGCGTCTTCCGAGCTCCTTGAGCTCTCGGCGCCGCTGCTGGGATTTCTGCCGGAGGCGCTGCGTCAGCCGCGCTGGCTCATGGCCTTCTTGCGGGGCGGTCTGACCATGCACGCGCCCAATGCGCCCCGCAAGCCGAGACGGCGGCGAGTACGCGCTCGCGGAAATCGGCAGCTTGATCGTGAGCACGCCGCCGACCTGGGATGATCTTGCCTGGATTCGCGAGCAGTGGCCCGGACCGCTGGTGCTCAAAGGCATCATGCGCGCCGATGATGCCGAGCGCGCCGCGGCGCTCGGCGCCGACGGCATTTCTGTCTCCAATCACGGAGCGAAAGTGCTCGATGGCACGCCGGCCGCCCTCGCGGTGTTGCCGGAGATCGTCGATGCGGTGGGTCACAAACTGGATGTGCTGCTCGACGGGGGTGTGCGCCGCGGTGCCGACGTGGTGCGCGCCTGTGCGCTCGGTGCCGAGCCGTGTTCATTGGCCGAGCCTACCTCTGGGGTCTCGCCGCCGAGGGCGAGACCGGCGTGCGCGATATTCTCGAGCTGTTCCGCCGCGGGATTCTCGCGACGCTGGCTGATCTGGGCTGTCCGTCGGTGCAGGCGCTCGACCGCAACCTGGCTGCGTCCGCTGCCGTCGCAGAGTCATTGGAACGAACTCGGCGAGCGACTTCATGCAGCGGCTCGAGTAGCGCGATTACCAACCGTTGAGGCCAACGGCTGATGTCGCTGGATCCTGAATTGAGAACTCCTGGTGCTGCCAGCCGTGTGCGCGCCGATGACCATGGTGTCGGGACCTGCAGCTGGTGCGCGAAGCCTGCCGCAGCGGCATCATGGGTGCGCTTGCCGCGGCATAATGCCGGCAGCGCGCGAGGAGTTCGAGTCCTGGCTCGCTGACATTCGTCGTGACCTTGATGCCCATGCTGCCGAGCATCCCAGGACCATCATTGGCCCCCTTGCCGTCAATATCATTGCACGTCAGCGCCGCCGACGCTGCGCGCGGATGTCGAGCTGTGTGCGCGCTACGGTGTGAAATATTTCATCAGCGCGCTTGGGAAATCCGGCCGAGCTCGACACAGATCGTGCACGCCGTTGGGTGGCCAGGTGTTTCACGATGTGACGAGTCTGCGCTTTGCAGCCAAGGCCATTGAGGGCTGGTGTCGACGGGCTGACTTGCATCGGCAGCGGCGGCGGAGGTCACTCCGGCACGCTCAACGCCCTGGCCTTCATTCCGCGGGTTCGTAGAGATGTGGAATGGCACCATCATATTCGCGGGCTGCGTCGCACCGGGCGCCGCGATCCGCGCTGCCGAGGTCCTCGGCGCCGACCTTGCTTATCTGGGCACGCGTTTCATCGCGACTCGAGAATCTCTCGCACCGGAGCCATATAAATCGCTTCTTGTGAGCGAGAGTTCTGAGGATCTCTTGTACACCGAGCGAATCACGGGAATTCCGGCGAATTGGCTCAAATCCTCCCTGCGACGGATGAGTTTAGATCCGAACGATTTGCCGCTGCCCGTTACCGGACAACGTTATCAACATTTGCCCGCCGACGTGCGCCCTTGGCGCCAGATCTGGAGCTGCGGGCAGGGTATCGATCTGATCCACGATGTTCCGTCGGTAGCGGATTTCGTTTTGCGCTTACGGCGTGAGTACGTGGCTGCCTGCGCGGTACCTCAGTACGAGGCGGCCCAAGTTCCCGACATTGCTACGCCAAGAATCCATGGCGGCTGCGGAGCCAGCGACCGTGACAACAGTAGCCGAGATCGTCGGTGAAGCGCGGAACCCTTTCTCATAGCAGATCGCGGGCGTGCACGCATTGTCGTGATGAATCGACCCGCTGCGCGCAATGCGCTCACGCGTCAGATGCGCCGTGATTTTCCCGAGATCATCGCAGCGGCCGATCGCGATGATTCAATAGCTGTCGTGATCCTGACGGGTATGGACCCGGCCTTCAGTTCGGGAGTGGATCTCAAGGATCGAGGGAGTGGGACGCCTGCACCTCCAATCACACCAAATCCCGGGGATGTGCTTCGCGCAGTGCGCAAACCCATCATCGCCGCAGTGAACGGCCCCTGTGTCACGGGGGCACTGGAGATGGCGTTGAGCTGCAGCTTCATCATTGCCTCACCACAGGCGCGGTTTGCAGACACTCACGCAAAGGTTGGTATGATCCCGAGGTGGGGTCAAACGGCCCTGTTGCCGAATGCCATCGGTGCGAGACGCGCCAGGCAGATGATGCTAACGGGCACCTTCATTGACGCAGAGACCGCGCTTGAGTGGGGGCTCATCAACGAGATTAACCCCGATTTGCTGAATCGGTGTCTAGAGGTGGCGGCGCAGATAGCAGGCGCTCATCGAGAATCCATTGCGGCGCAATTGCTAGCTCTGCGTGACGCCGAGACAGCTGCGCTCGCCGCCGGGCTGGAGGCCGAACGCCGCGCACTGGATCAATGGGACCATCGCTGATGGACGCTGCAGACATTGTTATTGTCGGCTCGGGTCATGGCGGGGCGGCCGCTGCATGCTCACTACGCCAGAGTGGCTTTGCGGGATCCATCACGATGATCAGCGAGGAGCGGGAATTGCCCTACGAACGTCCGCCACTCTCAAAGGACTATTTTGCGGGCGAAAAGCCCTTTGAACGACTAGCGATTCGAGCGCCCAAGTTTTGGGAGGAAGCTCACATCAATATGATGTTAGGGCGACAAGTCGCTACGGTCATACCGGCGATGCACCACATCGAGTTCACCGACGGTGCAGGGTTTAAATACGGCTCCTCCTTGATATGGGCAACCGGCGGCAGCCCGCGGCGGCTGACCTGCCAAGGCCATGACTTGAAGGGTGTTCACGTGCTTCGCACCCGTGGCGACATTCGACCGGATTCGCAGCGAACTCGAAACCTCGCACCGTGTGGCCGTGATCGGCGGGGGCTACATTGGGCTGGAGGCGGCGGCAACGTTAATCAAGTTAGGCAAGGAGGTCGTATTGCTCGAAGCGCTCGATCGGGTGCTTGCCCGCGTCGCCGGCGTCGAGTTGTCACGGTTCTTTGAAGCTGAGCACCGGGCGCAGGGAGTTGACCTGCGCACCTCGGCCGCGGTCGAATCTCTGCTCGGTGAAAACGGCCGTGTTGTGGGTGTGCGCCTTGCTCAGGGAGAGATTATCGGTGCGGATCTAGTGATCGTTGGGATTGGTATCCTCCCGGCCGTCGCGCCCTTACTTGCGGCGGGCGCGCGGGGTGGCAACGGCGTATGGGTGGACGCTCACTGTCGCACGAGCCTGCCCGATGTTTTTGCGATTGGAGACTGCGCACTGCACGAAAATCGGTTTGCGCCGGGCGGCGCGATTCGTCTCGAGTCTGTGCAGAACGCGCACGAGCCAGGCGACGGTCGTCGCAAAGACGATCACTGGCAGTCCCGCTTCGTATGACGCGGTGCCGTGGTTCTGGTCCAACCAGTACGATCTGCGTTTGCAAACAGTTCGGCTTATCGGTCGGTCACGACCAAACCGTTGTTCGGGGTATATCCGCAACGCGCAGTTTCTCGGTGATTTATTTGCAGCGCGGCAGGGTGATCGCGCTCGATTGCATCAACGCCGCGCGGGATTTCGTTGCAGGGGCGAAAACTCGTGGCGGATAGCCTCACCCCCAACGTCGAAAAGCTGCGGGACCCGTCGACCCCGCTGAAAGCGCTATACACGTGAGCGAGCATTTGAGAGAGTCGCCTCTTCATGCGCACACCGGCAGGTAAGGTAGCGATAGTGACAGGTGCAGCAGGATCAATCGGAAGGGCAGCAGCTGGCGAGACTACTTTTCTCTCTCGTACTTAAATGACACACTAATGCGTGATCGATAAGCTTCGACTTTACCGTTTTTGATTTGCACGTCGAGCTTCACTACCTCCGCCACTCTTAGATCGCGTAGCGTCTTGCTAGCGCGATTTATAGCGGCGGCAGTCGCTTTTTCCCAGGATTCGCTGCTGGTTCCAACGAGTTCAATTACTTTGTAAACGTTCTCTGTCATGACGACTCCACTGTCGAAATCCTCCCACATGCACCGGGAACACCATGGTAGTCCAGTTATCCGATGTTTGACACTGCGCGATCACGTCACCCCCGAGCCAATCACCCTCCCGTGCGTGCCTCAGCGAGTGCGTCACCCGCTTAAAACGATCGACGGAGAAGTCCCGGATAGGTCTTAGCGTGGTCCAAGGCGAAGCGCGCCATCGAGCCGGATATCCTCGCCGTTGATGTAGGAGTTGCGGCAGATCTCGATTGCGAGACTGGCAAACTCCGACGCGTGTCCCAAACGTTTCGGGAAAGGCACATTCGCCTCCAATGCTGCGCGCGCTTCGGGTTTCGAGGTGGCAAACAGAGGTGTATCGAAAATGCCTGGAAGAATCGTGTTCACGCGGATACCTGCACCCATCAGATCGCGCGCCACGGGAAGCGTCAGGCCGACGATGCCAGCTTTGGAAGCCGCATACGCCGCCTGGCCAACCTGGCCATCCTCAGCGGCAATCGAAGCGGTACTGATGATCACTCCTCGCTCGCCGTCTTCTAGGGGGTCGAGCGTAAGCATCCCAGCCGCGGACTTCGCCGTGCATCGGAACGTCCCGACGAGGTTGATTTGGACGATTCGCTCAAAGGCCTCGATCGGAAAGTGCGCGATCTGCCCAGTCTCCCTCGATCGAGTCGCTGTCTTGATAGCATTTCCCCGGCCTGCGCAGTTCACCAAGATGCGCTCCTGGCCATTTGTTTGACGCGCCTTGGTAAAGCCGGCGTCGACCGACGCTTCGTCTGTAATATCGACCTGGCAGAACACACCGCCAACGGCAGCGCTCACGGCCTCGCCCCGTTCACGGTTGAGGTCGAATATCGCAACCTTTACGCCTTCTGCAGCAAAGGCCCGTACCATCGCTTCGCCGAGCCCACTTGCGCCGCCCGTCACGACCGCCGAATTTCCAAGAAGCTTCATTTTGTTTCCTCCGTACCGGCCACAGTGGATAGGGCCAACAAACCCAGAAACGCCGATCCCGTCGGGCTTGTCCGACAAGATTCGTAGGCGTCTGGTGTGCGATAATAGCTCATCTGTTCCATACATTACAGAGCCGGCTTAGATGGGAGGGGATCGATGAAAGCCTCGGCCACATGTGGGTGATCTGTATTCGGGCGTCCACGATAGGAGTATTTGTTCCTCTATTCGCACAATTGAGCTATATTGGAACAGATGAAGGAAAGGATGCGGCGCATAGTGAAAGCGCAGGCGGCACTGAGTTGTTGCCTATGCTTGGCTTTCCTCACGACGGCTGATGTAGTTCTGGCGCAAACGACGAGTACGCCGGTTTCGACAAACGGCACAATGAACCAGCCTCGGGAGTCTGACTGGGTCTACTACAATCGCGAACTGACCGGATTGCGCTTCAGTGATATCAGCGACATCAGCGCCCACAACGTCGCGCAGCTTAGCGAGTTGTGCCGCGTGCGTGTCAGCGGCCCCGGCCCGTTCAGCAGCAGCATCACGATGGTGGACGGCGTGCTCTACGTCACGAGCAGGCTGTCGACGATCGCACTCGACGCCACGAACTGCGATGTCCTGTGGAAATCGAATTACACGCTCGAGGAAGCGCAGGTGTTTAATTCTCATCGGGGCGTCGGCTACGGGGATGGCTTAGTCGTGCGCGGCACGACCGATGGTCGTCTTTTGGCTTACGATGCGGCCTCGGGGCAAGAGCGATGGAGGGTGAAGGTGGGGGACCCGAGGGTCGGGGAATTCCGTTCCCTCGGCCCCGCAAGTATGGGATCACCGGGTGTTTGTGGGAATTGCAAACAGTGACTGGGGGATCCGGGGGCGGATAATGGCCTTCGACGTGAAGACGGGCCGGAAGCTCTGGTCTTTTAATACCATTCCCGGTCCGGGCGAACTCGGAAACGACACCTGGGCCGGCGATTCCTGGGAGCGCGGCGGGGGCGGGACTTGGACGTCCTACACAATCGATCCTAAGACCGGCGAGCTATCCGTGCCAGTTGCCAATCCGGCCATGACTTGGAATGGCGATGCTCGGCGGGGTGACAATCTCTTTACCAATTCCATATTGGTACTCGATGCGCATACCGGCAAATATCTTTGGCACTACCAGGCGATCGCGCACGACACTCGCGACTATGCGTGTCCTCGCCGCCGATCTTAGCGACGCTGCAGGACGGTCGCCAAATCGTCGCATTCACTCCCAAAGATGGTTTTTTATACGTCCTCGACCGGCACACACACAAACTTCTCTACAAGGTTGCCGCGACCACCATTCTGAACCAGGAGGCTCCGCCAACGGATGAGGGAGTTCGCTTCTGCCCCGGCACTAATGGTGGGTCCGAGTGGAACAGTCCCGCATTCGATTCTCTCAACCAGACGTTCGTGACCGGACAGACCGACTGGTGCACGACCGTCAAGCGAATGACTCCGCCCCCTCCGTATTCCCCCGGCAAGCTCTATGTGGGTGGGGTGCCTAGTATGGATAAGGAGAGTGCGGGCTGGCTGGCGGCGTTCGACGCAAAAACCGGAAACGCGCGGTGGCGCTATAAAACCCAGGCCCCTGTGGACGTCGGGGGTGACGCCAACAGCCGGCGACGTTACGTTCGTTGGCGACATGGCTGGTGTGTTCTACGTTTTTCGCAGCAGCAATGGCGAACTATTGAAGAAGATCGAAACCCGTGGCGCAATCGCCGGCGGCGTTATTACCTACAGACCGGCGGGCGGCAGTATGTCGCGATCACATCGGGAAACATTTCGCGATCAACCTGGCCAACCGGAGGCGGCGTACCCTCGGTCGTGATCTACGCGCTTCCTGGCGCAGGGTCCACATCGCTGGTTAAGGATCCGGGCGACCCTGAAAAGGGCCGCAGTATCTTCACTCAGCATGCGTTGGCTGCCATGGTGATGGTGGGGCTGGCGGTCCCGGTGGTCCGACGCTGAAAGGTGTCGGTGTGCGCTACACCTACGATGCATTGGTGACCTTCATCGAGCATCCGAAATCCCCTATGCCCACCCTATATCCAGCGACGCTTTCCGAACAGGATGTCCGCGATGTCGCCCGATATGTCGCCACCATTCGGTGAGGGCACATTGGAGGCTGGCATGATCTATCGATTGGTCGGTGGCCGAGATTTCCCGAGTTCGTCTGTTCTCCTAGCCGTCGTTCTGAGGCTAGGCCTCGATGCTGCCACTCGAATTGGAGTCCGATCGTCAGGGTAAACGCCTTATCAGTCGAAGTTCGAGTCTGAACAGTGCGGTGCAATCGATGGCTCACCAAATGCAAAATTATTTCGACCTCAGCGGCAAAGTGGCACTCATCACGGGCGGGTCGCGCGGGCTAGGGCTTGAGATGGCGATTGCCTTCGCCGACGCCGGGGCCGATGTAATCGTCGCTAGCCGAAAAATCGAGAATTGTGAGTCGGTGGCGGAGCGGATTCGCGACAGAGGTCGTCGTGCGCTGGCGCTTAGAGTCCACGCCGGCCGGTGGGATGAAATTGACGCGTTAGTCGAGCACGCCTACGCGAGCTTTGGTCGCATCGACATCCTCGTGAACAACGCCGGTATGACGCCCGCCATGCCCTCTCACGAGGTGAGCGAGGAGCTGTTTGACAAGGTGATCGCGCTCAATTTCAAGGGGCCTTTCAGACTGGCGGCCCTCGTCGGCCAGCGAATGTCGACAGGACAGGGTGGATCCATCATTAACATTTCATCGGCTGCCTCGTGGAAGGCGGTTCCATGCATAGTCCCGTATGCGGGCGCCAAGGCAGCACTCAACGCCATGACGACATCATTGGCACAGGAATATGGTCCGAATGTCCGAGTCAATGCGATCGCGGCGGGACCCTTTCTAACCGACATCTCCAAAGCCTGGAGAGAGGAACATCGGGAGACGGCTCCGAACGCCGCAGGTCGTCCCGGCCGGCCACATGAGATCGTTACGACCGCTCTATATCTTGCCAGCCCCAGTTCAAGTTTCGTAAGCGGCACGATCGTGCGCTGCGACGGTGGGTTACGTGGATAGGCCGGCAACGGAGGCTCTCGAGACCGCCCAAGGGCCTCAGTCCAAATCCGGCCCACCGGCGGAAGAGATGTGGGCCTTGATCGAACGCGGCGGCTTCTTTACCAAGCTAGTCGGCCCCATCTACAGGTCCCAAGCGGAGTTGGAGAAATACGAGCCGGTTCGGTTCGGCTTTCGGGTTAGCCAGCAGCACTGCAATCCGCGCATGGTCTGTCACGGGGGCATGCTGGCGACCTTCCTGGATGTAGCGCTCGCCTGCACCTTGTTCGAGCTGCCCGATGTGTCTGGCCCGCTTCCGACGATTAGCATGACTCTCAACTACCTTGCACCGGCGCCCTGTGGAGACTGGATTGAGAGTCGCGTTACCGTGCCTAAACTAGGCGCCCGTCTTGGTTTCGCCCAGGCGATGCTAATTGGGCCAAGAGGACCGATTCTGCGGGGTAGCGGCATCTACAACCGTAACGCAATGTTACAAAGAGGTGAGGGTTTGCCTCTTAGAGTGGCACGCATAGGCAACTCTTCCGCACCGTAAAATGCCGCTTGTGCGACAACCAACCATCTGGGACAATAACGCACATCGACATGCGTACTTGTATTAATTGTTGTGTTGCAGCATTCCTTGGCGTACAGAAGGCGGTGGGCGCCCTGCCAGGAGATGAGCCACCAAGCCCGTTCGACTTGCGATCGAGGTGTGCGCTTGGATGCTTGAGTGGATCGATCCCGGAGTCCGGCTGGAGGCTTCACTAATGCGAATATCACCTCAAAAAGTGATCATCACGTGCGCGATCACCGGTAATCTGACCAAGCCGAATCAGACGCAGTACCTTCCGATCACCCCTGCCGAGATCGCCTCTAGCGCACTTGGCGCGGCTGACGCCGGCGCTTCGATCGTGCACATTCACGTGCGCGATCCGGTGACTGGCGCGCCCTCGATGGCGATCGCCCAATATCGCGAGGTTATCGAGCGCATCCGCGCTAGCAATACGGATCTGATCCTAAACCTTACCACTGGCCCCGGCGGCCGATTCCTGCCGTCCGATCAAGACCCGAAAGTTGCTGCGCCCGGAACGACGCTGCTGCCGCCCGAACCGCGCGTAGCGCACGTCGCCGAACTGAAACCGGAGGTCTGCACGCTCGACCTCAACACCATGAATTCCGGTAAAGACGTTGTGATCAATACGCCGCGCAACGTGCGAATAATGGCGGGTGTCATCCTCGGCGCCGGCGTCCTGCCGGAGTTGGAACTATTCGACTCGGGCGATATAGCGCTCTTGAAAGATCTAATCGCAGACGGATCCTTGCGCACACCTCTTCTGTGCTCGTTCATCTTGGGTGTGAAGTACGGCTTCCAGCCGTCGGTGGAAACGATCCTGTACGCTCGCGATCTGCTGCCATCGGACGCCCAGTTCACCGCAATCGGCATCGGCCGCTGGATGTTTCCCACGGTCGCCCTCTCGTACCTCGCGGGTGGGCATGTGCGCGTTGGCCTCGAAGATGGCGTGTACCTATCGCAAGGAGTGCTGGCGCAGTCAAATGCGGCGCTCGTAACGAAGGCGCGGCGGATCGTAGAGGATCTCGGCGGCACAATCGCAACACCCGGGGAAGCGCGCTCAATCGTCGGACTTGGCCCGCGGCCCGACACTCAATGAATTCGAACGCGTCGTGCTGTTCCATAATGCCGCCAAGCCGACACGCATTGAAGTTACGGCTTTGGCTCGCGCGGATTACATAGCGAGTCTGCCATGGAACTAGCGACGCCCGTGCAACGCCGCCGCCGTACCCGCCACGGTTTCCCACAGCGTCTCGGCGGTCCTACCCTCGAGCATGGCCTCGGAAGCGAAATCCCGACACGTACACGGGGACCCGATAATGGCTAGACGGGGGGCCGAAAATTACCTTGTTCCGGCTCGGTCGGAAGCGGACCCGGGCGGCGTGCGCGATGCGGCAGAATCGTCCGAATTAGCAACGCGGGATCGATACCCACACCCATGAATGTGCTAATTGTCCATGCGCATCCGGAGCCCGGGTCATTTACGGCCGCAATGAAAGCTACGGCGATAGAAGAGCTCTCGGCCCGTGGTCACTCGGTGGTGGTATCTGATCTGTATGCGATGAGTTTCGATCCGGTCGCGAAGGCATCCGATTTTCGCGAACGCCAGAATAACGATTACCTCGTGTACGCGCTCGAGCAGCGGCACGCCTATGAGGCGGAGACGCTTGCCGAGGACATTGCGATTGAGGTTGAGAAACTCAAGCACGCGGACCTCGTCATTCTGAGCTTCCCGATATTCTGGTTCTCGGTGCCCGCAATTTTGAAGGGCTGAGATGACCGAGTTCTGATTTCCGGATTGTGCTATGGCGGCCGCCGTTTCTACGATCGCGGCGGTCTTCGAGGCAAGAAAATGCTGGCCGCCTTCACGCTCGGCGGCCGCGAACACATGTTCGGTGCCGGGGCGTTGCACGGCGAATTGGATACGATGCTCAGGCCGCTGCTGCGCGGCACGTTCTACTACGTCGGTTGCGAGGTGCTACCGCCCTTTATCGCCTGGCATGTGCCATATGTGAGCGACGCGGTGCGCCAGGGTTATCTCGCCGACTACCGAAAGTATCTTTCAACGATTGAGAATGTCGTGCCATTCAATTTCCCAAGTCTCGACAGCTTCGATGAGCATCTATATCCAAAGATTCGCGCACACTCACCGTAACCGACCGCCGGCGCTGTGCTCTTCAGGATCTCAATGAGGGGAGCCGCACATCCGTGGCCTTAAATGGTATCAAACTGCGTCGCAGTGCTCTGTTCGTTCCGGCATCCAAGGCGAGCGCTATTGCGAAGGCGCGAGTTCTTCCAGTGGACATGGTCATCCTCGACCTAGAGGACGCCGTCGCCCCCGCGGAAAAGGCTGAGGCTCGCTCCGCGGCGGCTGCAATCGTCGCGGCCGGAGGGTTCGGTCACCGGGAGGTCGTACTCCGCGTGAACAGTCTCTCATCACCGTGGGGCGCAGCCGATCTCGCCGTCGCCGCTCGCCTTGAAATTGACGGAATTCTGATCCCAAAGGTGAAAACTGCTCGGGATGTTGTCGACGCGAATGAAGCAATTGCTGGGGCGCGGGATACCGTGCGTCTCTGGGCAATGGTCGAGACCTGCGAAGCATTGTTAGAGATGTCGGCCATCGCGCGGACTTCCCGATGCACGCGGCTGGGCGGCCTGGTTGTCGGCAGCAATGATCTATGCCTAGAGATGGGCATCCAACGAGCAGCCGATCGCGCGCCGCTCCTCCATGCATTATCCGCAACGATTGTGGCGGCCCGAGCGTGCGGGATCGCGGCCTTGGATGGTGTCTTTAACTGGATCGACGACGCCGGCGCGCTTCGCCGCGAGTGCCAACAGGGCCGCGCTTTCGGCTTCGACGGCAAGACAATTATCCATCCAAAACAGGTCGCCGTCTGCAACGAGGCATACTCACCGCGCACAGAAGATCTGACATGGGCGAATTCAGTGCTTGAGGCGTTCGCTCGTGCAGAACACGCCGGAAAGGGCGCGATTCGCGTAGGCAACGAAATGATTGAATTGCTGCACGTCGAGCATGCTCGTCGCCTGCTTGCTACGGACGAGGAGATCCGACGGCGCCAATGAAGGTTGATTTCGCTGCAATTCGAGAGCCGTATGTCCGCGGTTGAAGGCCCTCCCTTGCCTCTTCGCGACCCTGTTCACCTGTATGCAGATCAGCAATAATTTACACAAGTGAGAGGACAAGTTTGAGCATGAGAGACCGGGAAGCTCGGCAACGACGGGACTAATGCTGAGCAGCATCGGAACGATGGGGTCATTGATCGCATTGTGAAGATCAGCTTACTCAACGCATGCTTTTTTAGGTTAACTATTCTAAGTTTCGGCTTTTTGTAGGTTTCATTGCGAACGGCGTGATTGGACAATGCCTGGCACGCAAACGTCGAAGGAGTACCGAGTCATGACCAGCGAATCTGTCAGTTCAGTCCTTGTTGATTTACTTAACAACAATCGCAAAGTGGGTCGAGCCCTTGTCAGCCTATATCGCCGAGGCGGTACCGAGTTGCTCGAGAGAAGCCTGCCCGGAGCGCTCGGGAATCGTGCTCAGCACGTGAAGGAATTACTTCAATCCGTCATCGGCAGAGCATCGGATTCAGCTGATATCGCATTAGACAAAGTGTACGACACGACTGCCAAAGCCGTCGTGAAAGTCGCCACGAGAGTCGATGACTTCGCCGACCAATACGCACCGAAGTCTATCAACATAGCTCGCCAACTAACGCTCCCGGGCGCACAATTGGCGCGCCACGTGAGTGCGACGGTTGCTGCCACAGCCGGTAGGGTTCACCCAATTAGGGCTCAACAGACACCCGCCAAGCCGACTCATAAAGCCACTAAGCGACGTCGTGGGAGGAAATAGAGAAGTGCCCAAGCAATGCGCGGTTCGTAAGTGAGAAATGCGGTGTGTAGTAGGGGGGTACCCGGTCGCACCCTGCGGAAGCCTTGATTCGAAGGGCCCTCTGTAGGGTTTGCCCGTTCCGTGTTATTAATATTCAGTTGTAGCGGTTTTTCGTGACCCCTGTTCCTGTGGCTCCAAGCGCTGGCAGCTTTATTGGAGACGAACGTGTCGCATATCTTTATCCACCGTGAACATGGATTACCGCACGCTCGAGCAATCGACGCGGCAAACAGGATCGCGACGCGATTAGAGAACGAATATGGTGTGCTGTCTCGATGGGAGGGCTCGATCCTTCGCTTTGAGCGAACAGGTCTCTCGGGAAAGCTCGCATTGAGTGGGTCGGAACTTGAGCTCGAGATTCAATTAGGATTTCTTATGAGTGTCTTTCGGGAACGCATAAGCCAGGCGATCGAACAAACGCTCCATGCGGAGTTCCCGTCAAAGCCCGCCAGAGCACCTCGCAGGAAGTCACCGAAGATATGAGAATGCGCAAAAAGGTGCCGAGGTCTCGCCGACAGGCACGGAGTAGCAGGACTAAGGCGAACCTGGAGGCGCCGGTGACAGAATTGACACCAGAGTCGAAGCGAGGCGTTGCCGAGCAAATGCTGGACGTACAGCGCACCATGTGGAAAACCGGCGTTTCGGTGTTGTCGCACGGAAGTAAACTGACGATGGCGCCCGTTGCTGCCGAGAAGATTACAAAGACCCTTCAAGTGGGATTGAAGAAACTTGAAGATGTATTTGACCAACGCGTGCTCGATTCGCTTGCACGCAATTCCATGCCTACGCCGCGCGAGGTTCGTGCATTGCAGGATCGGGTTGCAAAGCTTGAGGTCCTGGTAAGCCGACTGGTTTCGCGTCGCGGCAAAAAATAGTAGCGCGGCGAGCGAGTCTGTCTCGGTGATCATTCCAACGGGACTTAATCGGCGAACCAACCGGAAGCATACCAGGACCCTCATTCTCGAATCCGGGCTTAACCTCTTCAACGATGAAGGTGTCGCCAAAGTATCGGTCAATCGCATAGCATCCACGCTCGATATCAGCCCGGGGAACCTTCACTATCATTTTCGCAATAAAGAGCAAATCATTGAGTGGCTGATTCGGCGCTTCGATGAGCGGCTTATGGGAGTTATGTCCGCATCCGGGGCTATCCTCGCACTCGATGAGTTATGGCTGGTGCTCCATCTCATGTTCGAGGCCATTCAGGAGTATCGCTTCATCTATCGGGACGTGGATTACCTGCTGAATGCGTCCCCGAAAATAGCGGAGCGCGTGCGGAGTATTACTGCAAGTCAATTGAACTCTGTCCGACAGATGTGCCACGGGCTTGCGGGCGTTTCGGTAATTTTGGCGCAAAGTGACGAAGTGGATAGTCTTGCGCTGCAAATGACGTTCACGACCACGTGCTGGCTCACATTCGTGAGACTCTTGCCGCAGAGTGACGGGAGGTCAAACGATGCCGGGTACGCGGCTTACCAAGTGCTCACTCTTCTCACCCCATATGTTGAGCCGCAGGCACGCGCCTATTTGAGCTATCTCAGAAGTAAATATGTCAAGGCCGTGTAATCGATGCAAGCGGCACTCATCATTGCGCAGGGACGCGTCGTTTAGTTGCGAGGAACAAGAAGGATACTTAAATGGCTAATCGCAAACCCAAAAAACATGTCAGGCCCAACACCAATCAGCAGGTCGGCGGCTCGGGGACCGATGGCGTGAATTCATCGTCGGGCGGGCCTGCGGATGCTGCTTCAAACGTTGGCCACGTCCAATCGATCGCGCGACAATCAGTTCGCCTATATCAAGATTGGCTTCAGATTCTGTGCGGCATTTCTGACCGGGAGATTCCGGCCAAGGATCCGCGCTTCGCAGATCCGGGATGGCGTGACAATCCCCTATACCGCCGACTCGCGCAGGGATACCTGAGTTTTTGCGACGCCGTAGACAGCGTTGTCGATGAAAACCCGGATTGGCGTCAACGTGAACGGGCTCGCTTCCTCACAGGAATCTTGACGAGCAGTCTGGCGCCGACAAATACATTACTGGGTAACCCCGCTGCATTGAAGCGCGCCTACGAGACAGGTGGTACAAGCCTGCTGCGCGGAATGCAGAACATGCTCTCCGATATGGCCCAAAAAAAATCCACGCCAACGCAAGTCAACCCGACCGCGTTCAAGGTTGGCGAGAACCTCGCAGTGACACCCGGATCGGTGGTATTTCGGAACGAGATGATGGAACTGCTGCAATACCATCCGACCACGGCCACGGTTCGAGAATACCCGACGCTGATGATCGCCCCAACAATTGGCAAGTACTACTTCATGGATCTCGCTCCAGGGCGAAGCTTCGTGGAATTTGCCGCTTCACGCGGCGTACAGATTTTCGCCACAAGCTGGCGCAATCCGGAACCCCGACACGCGGCGTGGGTACTTGACGACTACGTGAAGACGTGCCTCGAGGCGGTCGACGCTATCTGCGGCATTACCAATAGCCCAAAAGTTAACATTTTGGGACTGTGCGCCGGCGGCATCATTGCCACCTTGATGCTTAATTACATGGCGGCAACACGCGACAAGCGGATTAACGTAGCGGCCTTCGGCGTTATGCTTCTTGATTTTGAGGCCCAAGCGCCGATCGCTGCATTTCAATCAAAACCGCTGTTAAAGCTGGCGCGCCGGCAATCAACGGGCAAGGGCATCCTGCCCGCTAGCAGTCTTTCGAGCGTGTTCTCCTGGATGCGGCCTAATGATCTGGTCTGGAACTACTGGTGCAACAACTATCTTATGGGGAAGGATCCGCCGTCGTTTGACATTCTAGCCTGGAGTGTTGATGGCACGAACCTACCAGCATCCCTGCATGGGCAATTTCTCGATATCTTCGAGCACAATGTGTTGCTGAAGACAGGTGCCTTTAAAGTGCTCGGCAAGCCGCTTGAATTCAAGCGCATTAAGATCGAGACCTTTGTCACCGGTGCGTTGAGCGATCATTTGACCCCGTGGAAAGCATGCTATCGAACCACTCAACTCCTCGGTGGCCCGAGCACTTTTATCTTAAGCAACGCGGGTCACATCGCCAGCTTGGTAAATCCTCCGGGGAATCCCAAGGCAAGTTATTACACCGGCCCGAAGCCAGGCGCCGACCCAGAAGAGTGGCTGCGAAGTGGGCAAAAGCACATGGGAACTTGGTGGGCGGCTTGGAGCGAGTGGGTCTTAAAGCGAAGCGGGCCAGAGCGCTCTGCTCCCGTTCAATTGGGCAATAAGCGCTATCCGCCGCTGGCGGCAGCACCGGGCGAGTATATAAAAGCGCAAGCCTGAGCTGATGTAGCGGCGCGCGGTGGTAGTTTACATGGCAGGAGAAGGTGAAGTGCAGAGTGAATCGTTCAGTTTCGAGACACTGGATCAATTCGTTGGCCGGGAATTGGGAGTGTCCGATTGGATTTTGATAAGCCAACAGCGAATTTCAGAGTTTGCGGATTGCACCGGAGATCATCAATGGATTCACGTGGATTCTGAGCGAGCCAGGCGGGAGAGTCCGTACAACTCGACGATCGCGCATGGATTCTTCACACTCGCAATTGTCGGACCCACATCCCTCGAGGTATGGATTAAGCCCGCAGGAATTGCAACGGCAATAAACTATGGACTCGATCGGGTGCGTTTCATCGCGCCCGTGCCTGTAGATGCGCGCATTCGGAATCGCATTAAGCTTCTTGCCATCGAACCCAAAGCGAACGGTCGCGCGCTTCTCACAACGGAGAATATCATCGAAATTGAACATTACGAAAAGCCGGCGGTTATCGCGAACGTGCTTACGATTGCGGCGCCAAAATGACGGTCGCGCCGCGAGCTCCCATCCCAACCTCCGTCGATTCGCCCATTGAAACTCGAACCGTGGAAATTGAAGGGCAGGTGCTGCGGGTTGGGATCCAGCGAGGGACGGGGATGCCGTTACTGATCTTCAATGGCATTGGGGCCCGCTTTGAACTGCTCGAGCCGTTTGTTCGGGCATTGCCAGATACGGAGGTCATTCTCTTCGATGTTCCAGGAGTCGGTGAGTCGGCGTCTCCAAGCCTGCCGTATCGCTTTTCTGGACTTGCACGACTCGCCGACAAGATGCTGACTGCGCTCGGTTACCACGGTGCAGTCGATGTGCTGGGAGTTTCCTGGGGTGGTGCCGTGGCACAACAATTTGCTTGGACTTGCAGCAAGCGGTGTCGCCGCTTGGTCCTCGCCGCCACAACGCCTGGCGTACTAATGGTCCCGGGCCGCATTTGGTTACTGCGATCGTTGTTAAGTCGCCGACGGCACCAAGATCCCGACTATTTGGTGCGCATTGCCCCTGAGCTTTACGGCGGCGCATTCAGGCGCAAGCCGCAGTTGATACGTGAGCTCGCCTTTCATCTGAAACCGCCCAAACGGCTCGGATACTTCTACCAGCAATTGGCCTTCTTAGGTTGGACCAGCATGCGTTGGCTCTTCCTGCTTCATCAGCCGACGCTGGTATTGTCGGGCAAGGATGATCCGCTTGTCCCTGCGATGAATGGGAGGATTCTCTCTTTGATGATACCGAATGCCCGGCTACAACTAGTTGAGGATGGGCATCTTTTTTTGGTCACCAGTAGGGACAAAGTGGCCCCCATGGTGTGGAACTTTCTGCGAGCGAAATGAAGGATAAGCACCGTGTCAGTGGAACTTCGCCGCCATAGCCTCGGAGATCTGTTGAGGCGTAGTGCCGCACGCTATCCGCAGCGAACCGCCATCATTTGCGGAGACGTACTCTGGACATACGCGCAGTTTGCACAACAGTGTGATCGGCTCGCGGCCGCCTTACAGGGCGTGAATATAGCGCAGGGAGATCGCGTAGCGATTCTGGCGCGGAATTCGCACGCGTTTGCTGCCATGCGATTCGCGCTGGCGCGTCTTGGCGCCATACTCGTGCCGATAAACTTTATGCTCAAGAGCGACGAAGTGGCCTACGTGCTGCGTCATTCAGGCGCGCAGCTCATGGCGACGGACAGCGAATTGGCGGATGTCGCGCGCGCTGCTTGTCAAGCCGCATGCGTGGAGACGCTGTTATGGATGCCGAGTGAATATCGCAGCCATCCGCAAGGCGATATGTTGAATTTCGAATTGCTCGTGCAATCTACATTGGCGCTTCGAGCTCCGAATTTGAAACATACCGACATCGCGCAAATCGTTTATACCAGCGGCACGGAGTCTTTGCCCAAAGGGGTCGTGTTGACGCACGAATCCATTATCCAACAATATGTGAGCTGCATTATTGACGGCGAGATGTCGGCAGATGATGTGGTACTTCACGCTATGCCGCTGTATCACTGCGCACAACTTGACTGTTTCTTGGGGCCGAGCATTTATCTGGGCTCAACCAACGTCATCACAAGTAAGCCTGTGGCTGATAATTTGCTAGCGCTCATTCGGCAACATCGGATCACATCCATTTTCGCGCCCCCCACTGTATGGATCTCGCTGTTGCGGTCACCACTGTTCCTCGCGTGGGATTTGGCGTCGTTGTGCAAGGCGTACTACGGAGCATCTATCATGCCCGTTGAAATACTCAAAGAGGTTTCACGGCGTTTGCCGGAGGTGCGCCTTTGGAACTTCTATGGTCAAACTGAGATTGCGCCATTGGCAACCGTTCTAAAGCCCGAGGACCAGCTGCGTAAGGCCGGATCGGCTGGCCGCCCCGCAGTGAACGTGGAGACGCGAGTCGTTGATGACACTCTGAATGATGTGAAGCCCGGTGAGATTGGCGAGATTGTGCATCGCTCGCCGCAATTGATGCAGGGGTATTGGAATGATGATGTACGCACCGCGCAGGCGTTTGAGGGCGATTGGTTTCATAGCGGCGATCTCGCCATCGTAGATGACGAGGGCTATATCACGGTCGTCGATCGTAAAAAGGTCC
>CAWCIE010000010.1:695000-1218569 GCA_963795475.1 uncultured Gammaproteobacteria bacterium | reverse complement strand
CAGTACTGGCCCTTGGGAGTAAGACCCAGCAAGTGCTGGCCCACCATGGAGGAGACTGCGTCCCAGTTGAGGGTGATATGGCGAGCGATGGCGTTCGAATCGCGCCACATGCGCTGAATGGGCTGGTTGAGAGCCAGACCATTGCCCCCAACCGCGGCGAACAGCGTGTCCACCGCATCGCGCGCCAGACGCGCGGCAAAGGCGTGGTCTCGCCGGTTACGTATCCGTTGATCGACGGTGAGCGGCCGACCTTGCATCGTCATACGCTCGACTTCAGCAGTATCTCGGTTGATGAGGAGTCGAGCGGCGTCGGCCATCGCGGACGCCTCCGCGAGGCGGGATTGCACGGGATAGAATTCGCTCATTCGATTCCCGCCGCCGGCCATCCCTCCACGGGTGACGCGCGTGCCGCAGAGCGTGATGAACTCCTCCACGGCGCCGAGTGCCGTGCCCAGCAAGGGTGTTACCAGGGCCACCGGCAGCGCCGACAGCATCGGGACACGATAAATTCGGTTCGTATTGATGCTGCTTCCCGGCGCAGACCCTGATGCGAGGTGCGCGACCAAGACTTTGCGATGGTCGGGCACGAAGGTCGGTTTCTCGAGCACGACGGTCTTCGACCCCGTGCCGGCTTGCCCCGCCACATGCCAGTTGTCCTCAACGCTCCAGTCGGATTTGGGGACCAACAGAAAACCCGGATCCCCCGGCGCGCCTTTCTCCAATGAGGGGAGCTGTGCGCCCAAGATGACCCAATCCGAGTTGTCCACGTTCGAGACGAACTGCCAGCGTCCTTGGAGGAGATACCCTCCGTCGGCGATCTCCGCGGTCCCGGTTGGGGCGTAAGACACGCAAGCAAAGGCGCGTGGATTGCCTTTCCAGACATCGTCCTGCGCCTGCTCAGGGAATCCGGCAATGAGCCACTGATGAATGGTTCCGATGGCGCAGCACCAGGCTGAGGAAGTGCAGCCGCGGCCCAACTCCGAAATGACGTTGATGAATGCTGTGAAGCCATATTCGAATCCGCCATATCGGGCGGGTTGCATCAGACGAAAAAAACCCGCCTTGCGGAAAGCCTCCGTGGTTTCAGCAGATACCCGGCGTGCCACTTCGGTCGACTGCGCCCTCTCTCGAAGCAATGGAACGAGATCATTGGCGGCAGCCACGAGGCTGCCGAGCGCCGGCGCGCCGGAGACCGGCGAGTAGCGCCCCGGCGCCGTTTCATCCACCGGGCTCACATTGATGAATTGGCTGGCCTGCGACACTGTGCTTGCCCTCTAAAGCTGCGTCGCGTCGGCGTGAATGCGAAGATCGTAAACTTTATCGCCGCGGCGGCGGAACACCGTGCAGGATGTGATGGGATATAAGCTGCCATCGAGTCTCGTGTATATCGTGATGCTCTCGGCGATTCCCACCCGCCCGCCGTGCAAGGACCACGTGCCCGTCAGACTGTGTGACATGGCTTTGACGCGGCTGTAAACACCGCCTCCGATCGCTTCCTTGAACGCAGCTTTGCCGGTAACGGTGGGATAATTGCCGAACGTGAGGCGCGCGTCGTCGGTCATATGCGCCGCAAGACGCCCGATGTCCAGACTATCGGCCGACCTGAAGAATTCGTAGATCCACGCAGTATCGCCCTCTGCGTCGATTGGCTCGGTCAGGGGCAATTTGTCGCGTCCGTCCTCGTCGACCGTGCGTCGAACGGCAGCGAGGGTCGAGGCGACGGCACCGAAATATGCTCCTTCCATCTGCGCGAAATGCTTCTGTTCCGCGTCGCTTCCTTCGGGAATGCCTTTTTTTGTGAGCCCGAACGAAAACGTCAACGTAAGATTGCCCTTGTCGTCCTCGCCGATGATATTTTCGATCCGGCCGAGCTCATCCCCGCCGATTCGATCGAATATCACGCGCGACTCGGGTTCGAAACTTACCTTCTCCCGAAGCGGAACGTCCTTTAGAAGAATATCGCGGGTCAGCCAGCCCTCGCCCCGTTCAATGACTTCGCATTTGCTCATGATCGGCACATAGGGCAGTGCGTTGTTGGCCTTCATCAACAAGCCCGGCCCATACGTCATGGCGGCTCAGAGTGGTTTTCGACGGCTCGTTGACGAGAATGGTACGGCTGAGTTTGTACACGAATTACCCCGAAAATTAGCGAAGTTATAAGGTTGCGGGCTCGAGCCATGCCGGATCCGCTTCCGACGCTGATCAGGTTGCAAGGTATCCCCCGTCCACGGCCAATGCGGCCCCATTCATGAATGAGGCATCCCCGGAAAGCAGCCATTTGACCGACTCTCGCGATCTCGGAGGGCTGACCAAAACGGCCGATCGGATGGCGTTCCAAAATTCTGTCGAAATATGGGCTTGAAATTCTCATCGCCCACGAGGCGAGAAATCATCGGCGTAAGCGTGATGCCCGGCAGTACGGCATTCACCCGAATGCCCCGCGCACCGTAATCCGCCGCCGCGGCACGCGTCAGCCCGATGACCCCGTGCTTGGCGGAGATGTATTCGCCGGCGTTCTTGATGGCGACTTGCCCGAGCGAGGAAGCCGTGTTGACGATGGCGCCCCCGCCGCTCGAGAGCATCGCGATCACCTGGTACTTGATACACCAGAAGACGCTGGTCAAATCCACCCTGATCGCCCGCTCCCATTGTTCGGTCGTCAGCTCGTGCAAGGGGACCGCGCACTGTTCGAGGCCGGCATTGTTGAATGCGCCGTCCAACCGGCCATAAGTGGATACGGCCTTCGCAACCAATGCCTCTACATCGCTCTCCCGGGCCAGATCGGCCTTGACGAAGGCCGCTATGCCGCCGGTGGCCGATACCGCCTCGACGGTGACCTTCCCGGCCTCCTCGTTGATATCGGTGACCAGCACCTTTGCCCCGGCCGCGGACAACACCAGACGAGGCCGCTCGGCCTATTCCTCCGCCCGCCCCCGTCACAATGAGGGACTTACCCTGAAGAATTCCAGCCATAGTTATCGTTCTCGATTTGTATGCTCATGCGAGCGCGCCAATTGCGGGGACTTTGCCAACTGCGCGGTTTTCGCCCATTGCGGCCGACGATAGGTGCGTACGGAATCCGAGTCAAATCACCTCTCGAAATGAGCGGAATATCCGCCAGGCATGTCGTCTTAGGTGCTGACGTCCAATGCTCGGGGAGCAACATAGCGCAGGGGAGCTCGACGCGCTGTCCCTGCCGTAGAGACGCAAGAAGACGCTGCGCAGCCAGCGATTTCCGGGATCGGCGTGAAATCGATCGTGCCAGTACTGAGCAATGGAAAATCGAGGAATTTCAATGGGTAGCTCGAGCACGTTGACATCGACCAAGGCTACGCAGGCGAGCGCGAGCCGGTGCGGCACCACCACCAATAGATCGGTATTCGACACGATCGAGGTCAAGCCCATGGTGTGCGCGACGAGGACGGCAACGCGGCGCTCCACGCCGGCCGACCAGAAGGCCTTGTCCACGACACTTTCCTGCGAGCTGTGTCCACCGCCGGAAGGCTGATACACCAAGTGCGGCGTCGCCAGGAACTGCTCGAACGACAGCGTTCTCGCGGATGCTGGGATGATTCGCCCGCACCATGCCCACGTAGTGTTCTTCGAACAACACCTGTTGATGGATGGACCCTTCGAATTCCTCGAAATACCCCACGGCCAGATCCACGTCACCGGATTCAAGCGCCACGCCGCGCATCCGCGAAGGAGGCACTTGGACGGTATGGATATTCACCGAGGGCGCCTCGCGGGCTATCAAGTCGAGCAGTTTGGGCAAGAACACCATCTGCCCAAGGTCGCTGAGAAAGATGCGAAAGGTGCGATCCGAGGTCATCGGATCGAACCCCAACTGCCGCTCGATGGCATGGTGGACTTCACTTAATGCGTGGCGAATGGGGCCCGCCAGCGCCTCGGCGCGCGGCGTCGGCGCCATCCCCTCGTTGGTGCGCACGAACAACGGGTCATCCAGCAACTCACGCAGTCGGTTGAGCTGCTTGCTCACCGCGGGTTGAGTCAGATGCAGGTTGGACGCCGCCACCGTTACGCTGCGCGTATGGAAGATTGCATCGAATACGTGCAATAAATTGAGATCCAGCCGATTGAAGCTCATAGACTCACCCCTTAGCCCGCATACTACCGCCGTCGCGTGAGCGTCGCACCTTCTAAAGCGGCAATATGAGCTCTCGGGCTCAGGCACATTATGTCGATCCCGTATTGCCGGTATAGTCGAGTTTTCATTAGACCCTCGCCTGGTCGGCCGACGTAATGTCATCGGGCCAAATGAGCGGCACCACATTTCTGCATTTCATCAATAATTCCTTCGTGGCCTCGACACCGGAGCGATTTTTCGACAAACACTCCCCGGTCGACGGCAGCTTGCTCGGCAGCATCGCGGAAGGCGGCGCGGCAGAGGTCGACGCCGCGGTGCGCGCGGCTCGTGAGGCGCTGTCAGGGTCCGTGGGGGCGCATGAGCCTCGCACAGCGAACCGAGATGCTGTATGCCGTTGCCCGGGAAATCGATCGCCGCTTCGATGATTTCCTCGATGCCGAGGTCGCCGACACCGGAAAGCCCCGATCCATCGCCTCGCATGTCGACATCCCGCGGGGCGCGGCCAATTTCCGCGTCTTTGCGGACGCGGTGAAAAATGTGCCCACGGAATTCTTCGAAATGACCACGCCGGAGGGCGCAAAGCCTTCAACTACTCGGTGCGCGCGCCCAAGGGCGTCATCGCGGTGATATGCCCCTGGAATCTGCCTCTGTTGCTGATGACTTGGAAAGTTGCACCGGCGCTGGCATGCGGCAACACGGTGGTCGTCAAGCCCTCGGAGGAAACCCCCGGAACGGCGACTCTGCTGGGCGAAGTCATGCAAACCGTGGGCGTGCCGCCCGGAGTCTATAACGTGGTACACGGCCTGGGCGCCGACTCGGCGGGCGAACACCTGACCCGACACGCCGGCGTCGACGCAATCACCTTTACCGGCGAGAGCGCCACCGGCTGCCGCCATCATGAAAGCGGCGGCGGATGGTATTCGACCGGTATCTCTGGAGCTCGGCGGCAAGAATCCGGGCGTTGTGTTCGCAGACTGCGATTTCGAAGCCGCCGTTGCCGGCATCGCACGCGCTTCATTCTTGAACACCGGCCAAATCTGTTTGGGCACCGAGCGTGTCTACGTGGAACGGCCGATCTTCGACAAGTTCGTCGCTGCGCTCAAGGACAAGGCGGAAGCCATGCGGCCCGGTCACCCATCCGACAAGGCCACGGGCATCGGACCGCTGATCAGCTTGGCGCACCGGGACAAGGTCTTGCGCTACTACAAGCGCGCGATGGAAGACGGCGCGACCTTGATTTGCGGCGGCGGCATACCGCAAGATGCCGGAATCCTTGGCCGGCGGCGCCTGGGTACAACCGACCATCTGGACGGGATTGGCCGAGAACTCCGCGGTTGTGCGCGAGGAGATTTTTGGTCCCTGCTGTCACATTCATCCGTTCGATGACGAGAATGAGGCGGTTCGCCTCGCGAATGACACGCCCTATGGACTGGCGGCAACCATTTGGACCCGCGATGTCGGCCGTTCGTTTCGGCTCGGCACTTCGATTACGGCAGGCATCATCTGGATCAATTCTTGGTTTCTGCGCGATTTGAGAACTCCCTTCGGCGGCTCGAAGCAATCGGGAATTGGACGCGAAGGCGGCGTGCATTCGCTCGAGTTCTATACCGAACTACGAAATGTATGCGTCGCAACCTGATGCCCCGTCAGGACCCCGTACAAATCTGATCAACCCTCATGGCACCACCGATGCGAGAACAGTCCTACCGATTGGCCACCTACGCTCGCGGCCATGAGGGACCGCGTGCGGGCATCGTCGTAGACGAAGCGCTACTCGACGTGGGCGCAGTATTGGCGAGGGATGTCGCGAAATCCCCCGGTACGTCGCCCATCCAAGTACTGCAAGTACTCGAAAAGTGGCAGCAACTCCATCCGCTTCTTCAGCAGGCGGCGTGCGACCGGCGCAGCGGCAAGACTGGCACCGACGCCACTCCGGTGCGCGACGTACGATTCTTGGCGCCCATTCTCTACCCAGGCGCAATTTTCTGCGCCGGCGCGAATTATCGCGATCATGTCGCCGAGATGTCCAAGGCCTTGAACCTGCCGGCTGAGCCCGATCCTCATGAAGTGGGTCTCAAGCCATGGCATTTCATGAAGGCCTCGGCCGGATGCGTGCGCGGAACCGGCGAGCTGATACGGCTGCCGTCCTATTCCAAGAAAGTGGATTGGGAAGCCGAGATTGCGGTCATCATCGGACGCGAATGCCGGAACGTCGCCGCGGAACAGGCCATGGATTTCGTTGCGGGACTCAGCATCGTGAACGATCTATCCGCGCGTGATCACCTCAAGCGCCCCGGCGTGAAGATCGATTCTCCATTTCACTTCGATTGGGTGAGCCAAAAATGTTTCGACGGCGCACTTCCATTCGGCCCCTGGATCTGCCCGCTCGACGACGTCGATGACATAGAGAATCTCGCCATTCGTCTCTGGGTGAACGAGGAACTGATGCAGGACTCATCGAGTTCCAACATGATTTTCTCGGTCGCGGAACAGATCGCCCATTTGAGCACCCGCCTTACGCTGAGGCCCGGCGACGTGATTGCGACAGGTACGCCCGCGGGCTGCGGCACGCCTCGCGGGATATTCCTGAAAGCCGGGGACAGGGTGAAAATCAGCGTCGATCATTTGGGAACGCTGATCAACGAATTCGTCGATTGAACCGGGCGGGAAGGCCTGGGCCAGTCAATTGAAGTGCACCGCCACTGCGCGCTTCTTGACGACTTCTTCGGACAGATCGCCGGTGCCGCCAGAGGCTGGGACGGCAAGAATCCGTTGCGCCCTTGGAAAGTCACCTAACCGACGAGCCACCTAGCGCTTGACGCGATTTTCCTCGGCAAACACCTGACCCATGATTTTCACCAATTCGGGATCGGAGAAATCGAACAATCCGCCGTTTCCCGTGATCCACTGAAATTTGTGCACCAGCCGCGTAATTCGCCACTCCCCATTCAGACGCGCAAAGCTGTTTTCATACCAGCCGTTCTGGGTATATTCGGCCGCTCCCGTATCGGTCGGTTTCCAATGGCGGGCGAGCATATAAATCGTCGCGTCGGCAATTTCGCCATCGATGGTTACGGAGAAGTTGGAGTACTGATGATGACGGCGGACCGGCGTCAGAATGATTTCTGCAAAACGTGTCCACAGATCCGCATCGACGTAGACTTCCGGGTTCCCCGTGAGCCGCTCGAAATCTACCTGGATGCGATCGGCGAAGCAGCTCCGATACAGCTTCCAATCGCCGAGATCAAGGGCGCGTCCGAAATTGAGCATCACCCTCTCGATCTCGGCCCGCGTCCATAGGACGTTGATTTTTTGCTCGAGTGACAGAGAATCGCTCATCTCACACCACCTTCATTTACGTCCATCACCAACCGGTGGTCCCGCCGTCGATGGAGAAATCCGACGCCGTAACCCAATTCGATTCGTCCGAGGCAAGATACAACGCCAAAGGCGCAATGTCCTCGGGTTGGCCCGCCCGTCCCAGCATCAATTTATCGAGCATGGCTGCCATCCACTGGGGGTCGCTCATGGCGACTTTGGTCTGCGCGGTCTCCACCAGTCCCGGGGATATGGTGTTGCAGCGGATTTGATGTTTGCCGCCCTCCATCGCGATCTGTTTGCTCATGGCCACCACACCTCCCTTGGCCGCCATGTGCGCCACGGCCGGCAGCACCTTGAGCGCCACGTGCGCGGAGATGGAACCCACGTTGATGATGGATCCCCCGCCGCGCTTGATCATGTATGGGAACACCGCCTGACACGCGTGGAACACCAAATCCAGTTCCTCGCGCAGCGTTTTGCTCCATTGCTCGTAAGTCATCTCGGCCAGCCACGCAAAATATGCCATGGAGCCATTGTTGTAGAGCACATCGATCCCGCCGTAGGTCTCGCTCGCCAACTGCATCAATTTATCGACGTTGGAGCGAATGCTCATGTCGCAAGGCTGCATCGACACCATGGTGCCGCCTCTCCCAGCTACCGCCTTGAGCGTGGACTCGCCGCCCGCGACATTGATGTCGCAACCCACCACTTTGGCGCCTTCGGCGGCAAAGAGCAGGGCAGCGGCACGGCCCATGCCGCTGCCGCTGCCGGTAATGATGCAAACCTTGTCCTTTAGCCGCGTTCCGTCGGTCACGATTGGGTGTTCAATATTTGAATGAAAGACTGACGCCGAAAGTTCTGGGATCTTCAAGATACGCAGTGGCAGGGCCCGGCACACCCGCGGCGGCTGTAGCCGCAATTACCGCCTTGTTTGTCATGTTCTTCACCCACAGACCGGCCGTCCACGCGGCATTGGTGTCATAGATCAGCGAGGCGTCGCCCTTGCTGTTGGCCAGCTGCTCCGTGCCGGTGTTGTGCAAATAGGTGGCCCACCAGCCGCTTTCGTAGCGCCAGTTGATGTGCGCGTGCAGCGTGGCGGAGCCGATTGGAAAATTGTGGGTGTAGCCGGCAAGAATTGTGAAATCCGGCGCATAGGCCGGCTGCAGGCCATCCACGTTGTTGCCGAGGGGATCGACCACATCGATGTTGCGCGCGTGCGAGTACCCGACGTTCAAGTTGAGTTGATCGTCCGTGAACACCTTCGCCAGCACGTCGAACTGGTCGCCATAGATCTCGATTTTATCACCGTTGAAAATATCGTTGTACGGCAACGAAATGCTGTAGGCCTGAATGATGAGATTGTGGAAATCATAATAATAGGCTTCGTTATTGATCTGCAGCCGATCGTCCAGCCAGCGTGACTTGAGGCCGACCGTGTAGGATTTGAGCTCTTCGGGTTTGACCTCGTTACTGTATGTGGGTGTATTGGGCAGGGCGTTGTACGTGCCCTCCTGGTACCCGGTCTGGATCACGCCATAGGCCATGATCTTGGAGGTCAGATCGTATTCAATGCCGGCTTTCCAGTCCACGTGATTATAGGTTTTGTCGAAGGTGTACGGATCGCCCCCCAAAGCCACCACCTCGAAGCCATCGGCGGTGTGCTTGGTGGAGCTGCCGCGGGTACCGGCCGTGAAGCGCAGGCGGTCGGTCACGCTATAGGTGACCTGTCCATAGACGGATTCCCCTTTCAGCTGATTGTTGTTCACGTTGATCTGATAGAAGGAGAACGGCAGGTTGGTAAACAGATATTCGCTGCCATAGTTGCGCGAATCGTACCAGTAGAGGCCCGCCAACCATTTGAACGGCCCGGTGGTGCCGCCGGTGAGCTTCAGTTCTTGCGTGAGCTGGTTGAAGTGCGCGGTGTTGGTGGACTCGATGGCGCTCAGCCAGTACAGCGGGTCCGCATTCAAATAGAGGTAAGCCGGTATGTAGCTTAGGGTCCCGAAGTCGAAGTGGTAATCGATTTGTCCGCCGATCGTTTCCGTGTTGTAGTTGCTCTTCTCCTTTTCAGGGATGCCATACGGCGCTGCGTAAGGTCCGGTGCGGGTGTCGTTCCACACATTGCCGTAAAAGAAGCATTCCTCACAGTACTTGCCGGTGACGGGATTGATGCCCTTGTTGACGAGGTTCTCGGCCCATCCGTTCTTCCCGGAACCCTGTGCCCACAGATACATGGACAGCTGATCCGTCGGATTGATGATGGCGGATAGGCGCCCACTGATGTTGTTCTTCGAGTCGGCGCCGGTCACTTCGAATCCGCTGTTGCGGTCGTAGTCGATCGCCGCGCGCAGGGCCACGGTCTGCGAGAGCATGAGATTTTGCGTTTCGTCACGTGCACCGCGGCGTAGTTACCCACGTCGAGCAGTACCTGCCCATCATTGTTGAAGTCCGGTTTCATCGGCGTGATATTGATCGTGCCCCCGATGGCACTGCGACCGTACAAGGTGCCCTGCGTACCGGGCAGAACTTCCAGCTGCTGCACGTCGAAGAACGCGGCGCTGGTGGCCTCTCGCGGCATGTAGATGCCGGCGAAGGTTGAACGCCACGTTGGGTTCGACGTTGGCAAAGTCGAGATTCGCGCCGACGCCGCGGATGAACACCTGCGTGTTATTTCCCTCCGCCTGGAAGCGCACGGAAGGCACGATCATTTGGGCCTGACGCAAGTCCGTTATCGCCCGCATCAACCAAAGCGATCGCGGGATATCGCCGTGACTGGCCGCGTCCGCCTTCTGCAGGTTCTCCGTTGCTTCTCCGCCGTCACGGTGATTTCCGCGAGCGCGTCGGTCTCCGTCGGCGTGTCGGCGGCCGCGATTTGCAGCGCGGTCAGGCAGAACGAATGCCCGCAGACCGACACCTCTTGAAAGACTTCGTGCCATATTCTCCTCCCCATATTGAACGCCGCAAACATCGTGCGTCGGCTGCCGACCGCGCGACCTTATAATTTTTCCGGGTTGGCGGGCCTTTCGATTCCCGCGCTCATGAAGTGAGCGCGGTACCAGTCGCTTAATTTCACCGCCCGTCGTCCGCCAGATGGCGCTATGCGAGGCAATGTAGCCAAGAGCCGCTTCGATATGCTTCATCCGAAACGGATGACCCGAGATGAATGGATGCACCGAGATCGACATGACCCGTGGAAGCTCGTCCTGCCTCCTCGTACAGCACGTCGAATTGATCCTTGATCATCTGGCCGAAGACTTCGGCGGACGTGCCCTTGCCCATGATGGCCGGAACGTCATTCATTCCAGCGTGTACGGCATGGTGATCAGCGATCCGCTCTTGACTCGCATCGCCACAGGCAGCTCATCGTGAGCATAATTCGAGACATATTCGATACCGGCTTCAGCGAGCAAGTCCGGTGTATCGAAGCTCTCGGCGAGAGCACATGCTCAACCATCCCTTCGGCCGCTTCCCCGTGGCCTCTTCGATGATGACGCATGTTTTTATTGATGAAGCACGCTGCTCATCTACGCCCATCGTCGTGAGAATGCTGGTGTTGTTATCGCCCTGACCGCCCCATTCCCAGTTCCTGAGATTTCCTTCATGGATGATTTGCGGGTATTCCCGGCACACGTCGCTGTTCAAATTCACCGTGCCGCGAAATCCGTGCTTGTCCATCGCCTTCATGATGCGCCACAGGCCCACCCTATTGCCGTAATCGCGCCAGCCGTGATTCAAGATGTCAGGGCTGTATTGCATCGTGAGCGGATACACAGCGTGCGCCAGAGAGGTGGAACCGAACGGCACATGCTCGATATTGACGTAAATCATCACCGCAAGGCGCTTGCCTCCGGGAAAGCGCACCGGTTTGCGATTGATGATGGGTTCGAAATCGTACCGCGGAGATTGCGTCGAGGCCGATTGGGTTCCCTCAGCCATGAGTCAACACCGCGCAACGACGCGTGGCGCGCGGCCGCAATAGTTCGGATGGAGTAATTTCTTGTTTTGCCACTGCAGCCAGCTCCCAATATTGGTGAATCGTTATGGTTCGCCGACCACCGCCCTTGAGGCTGGCGCTGCACGATTTCCGCATCGTGCCACCATCACGGCGACGCCTGAATTGCTGTTTTTATACTGATAGAGCCCCATTCCCAACGCCAATGACAAACGGGAATGGAGCGGTTTCCATATGCGCATAAAGCACGTGGACGGACGGGGCCAGGCGGGATCCGCCGCGCTCGAATTAACGCTCTATTTGCTCATCTCGGTACGCAATGCATCGAGACCTTGCACGAAGATGCGCACATCGACATTGCAGGCGACGAACTGATAGCCCCATTCGAGATAGCGCTTGGCATCGGGAACCGACGTGGCAAGAATACCGGCGGCCTTTCCCGGCGGCGCGTATGGGTTCAACCGCCGCCTTGATGGCTGCTTGTACGTCGGCGTGGCCGGGATTGCCGAGATGCCCCATGGAGGCCGACAAGTCCGAAGGTCCGATGAAGACGCCGTCGACGCCCGGACACGCCGGCGATCTGCTCGAGCTGTCCGAGCGCTTCCCCGGTCTCTACCTGCACCAAAACGCAGATCTGCTCCGCGGCAGTTTTCAGATAATCGCTCGTCCGGCCGAAATCGCTGGCGCGCGTGGTTCCTGAGACGCCCCGCCGTCCATCCGGGAGGATAGCGGCAACTTTGCACGGCTCGATGCGCTTCCTCAGAGGTTTGCACGAAAGGCAGCAACACGGTTTGCGCCCCAATATCCAATATGCGCTTTGATGAGCACCGGGTCGTTCCAGGCCGGCCGCACGACGGAAGAGGCCGGCCCGCTGTTCGCCGCCTGCAGCAGAGGCAACAACCCGGCGATTTCCACCGGGGAATGTTCCGAATCGAATAGAATCCAATCGAATCCGGACTTTCCCAATATCTCGGCGGCGATGGGACTGCAAAAGGAGCTCCAGATCCCGAGTTGCCGGCGGCCCTCGTCGCAGGGCGCTCTTGAATGCGTTGTGCGGCAACGGCATGGCGTCACACGAACTGCACGGCAACGCCGCCGAGCGGGCCGAAATCGGCGTGCAAGGTGTCGCCTTTCTGCGCCCACAAGGGTCGAGTAAACGAGCCCGACAGCATCATGTGGCCCGGCTCCAGCGTGACGTTGAACGGCGCGAGCTTATTGGCCAGCCAAGCAATTGCCATCGCCGGGTGGCCGAGCACGCCTGCCGCAAGTCCGGTCTCCTCGATTTCCCCATTTCGATAGAACAAGACCCCCACCCACCGAAGATCGACATCCTGGGGGCGCACCGGCCGGCCGCCGAGCACCAAACCCGCGGCAGCACCGTTATCGGCGACGGTATCGAAGATCTTTCGCGGATTCTGCACGCGGGCGTCGATGATTTCGATGGACGGCACGACGTAGTCGGTGGCACGCAGCACATCGATCAGGCCCACATTGGGTCCCTTCAAAGGCTCCCTCAAGATAAAGGTCAGCTCCGGCTCCACCCGGGGTACGCAGAAATCCGCGTGCCGCACCTTGGCCCCATCTTGAATCAACATGTCGTCGAACAAATGTCCGTAATCCGGCTCGTCGATTTGTGAAGAGGCCTGCATCGCCTTGGAGGTCAATCCGATCTTGTGGCCGATGAGCCTCGAGCCGCTTGCGACCTTGAGCTCGGCCATGGCCGAGGAGATCGCATAGGAATCGGTGATCTCGATGGACGGGAACGTGGTCGACAGCTGCAGACAAGGCTTCTTTGTACGGTGCGCCTGAGCCAGGCTGGCGATGGCCTGCTTGCGCTGTTCTTCAGTCATCATAGAACTGTCCTCGACATTGGATTTGTCCTTGCGGAAATCATCCCTCGGTCTTTGTTCGGCGCCTGGTCGACTCCGGCCGTCTCGAATTTGCGGCTCATATGTCCCAGCCCTTCTTGATCGCCCCGCTCGAACATCCAACTATAGCCACCCGGTGGATTGGCCAGAATCTCCCAGGCGTTATCGTCGCAGTCCCAGAAGTAGAAACTATACGTGCCATGCTGCACTGCCGGCTTGCTGATTTTGTGAAGTTTCCATTTTTCCGCATCGCGCACGACGAGCCGATGGGCCTCGTCCACGTCATCCTCGGTCTCGACGTCCACTCCATTATGGTTGAGGAAAGTCATTTCAGTCTTTGCGACCCTCCATCACCTGCACGACGGCATAGATATTGTTTCCGCCCAATCGGATCCACAGCGCTATTTTCGCCGGCCGGATGACCTCGAACCCCATGAATTCTTCATAGAATCTTCGCGTAAAATCCAGATCCTTGCTCTCGAGTGTTCCGTGTGATAGGAACTTCAGATCGAGTGTCGATTGCTTTTTTTTAGCCGGCTTTGGCTGCTCTACGTTTCCAGCTTCTGTCGTAGCGTCGTTCATAAAACCCCCGTGAGCTATTCATAATTCCGGATCGTTCGCGGACATCCAATTCCACATTCGGTGCAGCATCGATGCCACGTCGATGGCCCGATCACGCACTTCCTCTAAGGTGAATACCTGCGGCTCGAGCCCGGTGCTCAGCACGGCCAATTCGACCCTGGCCGCATCTTCGAGATACCAGGCCAGAGCCACGGCCTCTTCGAGCGACGCGCCCGCAGTGATGGCGCCATTGCCGCGCATCACGATTGCCCTGCGCCGCGCCCATGCGCTCGGCCAGGGAAGCGGCGCTTGCGCCGTCGCGCACGAGACGCGGGTCCGAGTGCAGAGGCGGACACGGGGCAAAGTAGGCAGCCGAATCCATGCAATGCGCGAGGGGTCCGTCCAATCGCCGACAGCGCCATGACATGGGGCGATTGAAATCTTACAATCCCTCCCACCTCCGGCCGCCGCTCATAGATGTGTTGATGCGCAATGACTTCGGGCAACGCGCCCGGCGGCAGCTTGCCGGTGGTCTCAACGACGACCGGAGTATCTTCAGCCGCGACCAGTCCCAGGGGTTTGGGCGGGCTCACCAGAAATTGGTGCTCCCCGAGGCGCGCGCTGCAATGGCCATAGGCGTGCACCAGCCCCGCTTTGGCGAGCGTACGGGCAGCTACCCGAACGCGGGAGGCGGTGACGGTCGGATTGATCGCTGCCGCATCAGGCATCGACTGTTTCGGCAAAACTTTTGGCGCCCTCGAATTCTGGAATATCCGGCTTGGAACCCCAGGCGCAAAACGATGAATTTGCCGCAGGGAACTGCCGCGGCCGATGACCCGCTTCATCCGTAATGTGGCTGACGCCGGACGAGTATTCGTAGATCATCCCATCAGGCCCGTCAAAATAAAGAAACATCGCGCCGGAAGTGGGATGGCGGCCGGGTCCGAAGCGGACCTTGACGTTTTGTTCACGCAGGAAGTAGTACGAACGCATGATATCGTCGATGCTTTCGACCTGATGGTTGATGTGCTGTACGCCCGTCCGCTTCGATGGGAACAATGCCATTCTGTGATGCACGGGATCGATCCGCAGAAGCGGCGCTTCGCCGATCCAATCGCTGACGCGCGCGTTACATAGCGTGGTCCAGAATTCCTCATCCTTGCGCGGCGCAATGGAATGCAATCCGATATGCGAAAAGCCGGTGATGCCGGCATCGCGGGTCGGAAAATAGCGGCGGCCGCTGTGCGCCGGCCGCGCGATGAGTTCGATGGTATTGCCGCTCGGATCGGCGAATACGATGGCCGCATCCACCCAGCGCTGCTCGCATTCGGCTCGCGTCGCTGCTTTGACGATGTAGCCGGAATTATCGAGTTCCGCACCGGCGGCATCGAGCTCGGCCAGCGATCCGAGCTCAAATGCAACCGCATGATCACCCGCATCACCGCTGGTATACACCAGAGTATGGTCGCGGCTGTCCGAACGCATGTAGGCGCTGCTGCGGTCGCGGCGCACCAATTCGAGGCCCAGCACCTTCGTGGCATAGCGCACTGCATCGTCGAGATTCGAAGTGCCCAAGCGCACATAGCGAATATCTTTTAGAGAAATCATCGTCCTCGCTCCTTGGCGCCCCGGCCCTCAACTTCGGCAGAGCCCAGTATCGGATGCCACTTACAGTTTCAGGACATTACGGCTCGCAATTGGGACCTGTCGAATGAAAACTCGACATACGTTTAATCCACTACCGACATATGGCGCGTCTGCGAGACGAGCGTATTGTTGCGGTGCATCTCGAATCTGCCACAAGGTGGCTTCTTCATCCGGCAACCAGAAACCAAGTCGCTGAGTTCACGCCTTCACGGTGTGCGGAAACATGATACGGCGGGCTTCCTCGTCCATTTCGGCCTTGAATGTGAATCGATCTTTCAGAGCATTGGCCCGAACGGCCGCCGGCCGCGCACTGATTGCGTCGAACCAGCGTAGTAGATGCGGCATCGTACTCCAAGCCGTATCACCCAGAATGAATGGAACCGCTCGGGCCCAGCCCCACGCGGCCATGTCCACGATCGTGTACACCTCTCCCAGCAAGAAAGGCCGGGACGCCAACTGGGCGTCCAATATGGAGTAATGCCTGCGTGCCTCGTATTGATAGCGATCGGATGCATAGTCCTGCCCCGTCGGCGCAAAGTGTCTGAAGTGCACCGCCTGGCCGGAGTAGGGTCCGATCCCGCTTGCGACGAACATGAGCCACGAAAGCAGCTCTCCGCGGGCGTGTCCACCATGACCGGGAAGAAACAGGCCGGTCTTCTCCGACAAATACAGCAAGATAGCCGTGCTATCGAATACCCGGACGTCGCCGTCGACGATGATCGGCACCTTGCCGTTGGGATTGAGGGCGACGATCTCAGCGCTGAATTGCTCGCCCTTACGGGTATCGACCGGAATGGCTTCATAGGGCAAACCCGACTCCTCCAAGAACAAGGCCACTTTGGCGGGGTTGGGCGAGGCATTGAAGTAAAATTTCAACATCGATCATTCCTTTCGTGTGCCAAGGTATTTCTTTGCTTCGGAATCCCCGTCCTTGGAAGGGTCGCCGCACGCGCCGTTGCGGCGGGCGCGGAGCGGCGGCCCTTCAATCGATTTCGGGGGAAGCTCCTTCGAATGCGCGACGCAGAAGCCGGCCGATCGCGGCGCGCTCGAGCGGCCGCGGACTCCAATACGGATTCGCGAGCGCAATATCCGCGGCGCGCTCGATATCGGTTTCCTGAAAACCCAATTGATGCAAGCTCGTTGGCGCGCCATTCGCCGCAGCGAACGCATATAGGAACGAAGGCGGCCGCTCGCCGTGCATGGCCCGCGACATTCGCTGCATGGCGGGAAGCGCATGCTGATAGTTGTAGGCCAGCGCATGCGGCAAGATCACGGTGTGAGTTTCTGCATGCGGCAATCCAAAACTACCGCCCAGGGTGTGACAGAGTTTGTGATGCAGCGACATGCCGCACTGTCCCAACACCGAGCCGCACAACCACGCGCCGTACAAAGCATGGGTCCTCGCCGTAACGTTTCCGGCGTCCCGATAGATGATCGGCAGGCTGCCGACCAAGGCGCGAACTCCCTCCTCCGCCATCAACATCGTGATCGGGTTGGCGTCCCTGGAATACAGCCCCTCGGCGGCATGCGCAATCGCATTTATGCCGCTGCTTACCGAGATGGCGATGGGCAATCCCAGTGTAAGCAATGGATCGTAGATGACCGTTTTGGGGAGCACCCGGGAGTCGACACCGGTTTTCTTGAGCCCCATCTCTGTAATGCCGTAGATCGGCGTCATCTCCGAGCCTGAATAGGTGGTGGGTATGGCCAAAACAGACGATTCGGACTCGAGCGCGATCGCCTTGCCGAGGCCGATCGTGGATCCGCCGCCGATCGCGATGATGCAGTCCGCGCCAATGTGCCGAGCATGGGTCCGTGCCTCGCGCGCAACTTCGATGGGCACATGCGCCAGAGCCCCGGCGAAAAGTCCTACCGCCTGCTCGCCCAAGGCGGCTCACGATCGCCTCACCTTCGACACGCCGCTGAGCCGTGCACACGACCAGCGCTCGTCGCCCGCCCAGGCGAGTCATCTCGTCGGACAGTCCATCCAACGTGTTGACGCCAAACAAGACGCGCGACGGCGGCGCATGGTAGGTAAAGGCGTGAACGTTCGAATCGGCGAGGTCGGGACGAGGATCGCCCGTTTTCCGGACGGATGGTGCGGGTTCCCGCGCGGAACAATTTGAAGTCATAGCGCAGCGTGTAGAAGGGCGCACTTGATGAGGTGCCATCTGCAAGCACCGACCCGGCTTCATGTCGCTCCCAATCCGCAATCAACGACGATCGAACCCCGAACACCGCATCCGAATCAAGGTATGGTCCATTCCCCCGAAAAATGTGTGTAATGAGCGGCTCGTAGCCCGGGGCCGTGATCATGAAGTGCAGGTGAGCGGGCCGCCACGGATGACGACCCACCGCCGACAGCATCCTGCCCACCGGGCCGTCGCTCGGGATCGGATAAGGAGCCGCAACGATAGATTTGAAATAAAAGCGCCCGTCACCGAGGCTGCGTAAATTGCCGCGAGCCTGCAAATGACTCAGTTCCGGCCGCTGGACATCGTAGAACCCATCCTCGTCCGATTGCCACACCGCAATGTGCGCACCCGCAATGGCCTCTCCCTGGTCACCTTTGACCGTCCCGCTGACGAAACAGGGTTCACCGTGCGCTCCGTTGGCGATATCGTCGCCATTGTCGTACTGGGGCGCGCCGTCCACGAAAAACGGGCCGAATACCGTGGATTCCGTGAAGTTCTCCGGCTTGCGATTATTTTGCGCGGTAACGAGAGTCGAGAGGCCAAGAGTGTCGGAGAGAAGAATGAATTCCTGCCGTTTACTGTCCGTGAAGCGCCCGACCTCGGTAAGAAATTGAATGCCGGCTCGCCATTCGCCCTCGGTCAGCTGCACTTCGCGAGCGAAGTTATGAAGGTGCGTCACCAGGCTGTCCAAGATCGTTTTCAGCCGCGGATCGGCGCATCCTTGTTGTGCGTCCAGCACCGCCTTGGTAATGGTCCATTCGTCGATATTTACCATGATCCGCTCCTCCTCGCCCGGCGGCCCAACTTGGGTAGCTCAAAGATCCAGCTTGAAGAGCTTGACGGCATTGGTTCGTCCAATCTTCAAGCGGTCCGCTTCGCTGATGGAGGCGGTATCGAACCATTGCGCCGCGTGGTCGACATTTTCAAAAGGCCAATCGGTTGAAAACAGGATCCGATCGGAGCCCACTTCCAGCAAGGCGTCCATCAGGGTTTGCGTTCGAAAATTGCCCGACGTGGTGAGATAGAAATTATTCTGGAAGTACTCGCCGAAGGTCTTCACGGCGGGGTAGGTTTTCGGCGCCTTTACCCAGGCGTTTCGATTGTCTATCCGCCACATGCTGTAGGGGAGCCCCTCTCCCATATGGCCCAGGACGATCTTGAGCCCCGGATGGCGGTCAAACAGGCCGCTCGCCATGAGACGCAGCGCGTGGACCGCCGTTTCTTGGCCGAAGGCCCAGGTCGGCCCCATCAACCATGGATGCCCGTCGTAGATCTGCGCCCACGAGGGGATCGGGTTGCGAGGGTGCAAGTAAAAGGGCACATCCAGCTCTTCGACCAGACCCCAAAAATCCGCGTATTGCGGGGCGTCGTAGTAAACACAGTTTTCGGTTGACCCGATCTGCGAAAAGCCGTTGACCAGCGCCCCTTTGAAGCCGAGATGCTTCACACAGCGCAGAAGCTCGGCTGCCGCCATCTCGGGGTCCTGCAACGGCAGCGCGGCGAATGCCTGAAATCGGTCCGGTCGCTTCGCAACCTGTTCCGCCAGAAAGTCGTTGGCCGACACGGCGATGTGCATTGGCGCGCGCGGGTGACGGTATGGCTTGCACGGCGGGCGCATTCAGCGACAACACCATCATCTCCATTCCGTTGTCGTCCATCTGACGCAATCGGTTGTCCTGGATATCCAGCAGCCTGCGGCTCAATTCCATCCAGTAGTCGCCCGGGACAAAGCCGGCCGAGTCCTGCAGCGTCTCGGGAATGGCGAAATGCTCTTCTAGTCCGACCTTGCCGATCATAAATTCGACCTCGTACCCCGACGACATGGCGCTGAGCGTTGAACTGCATTCGCAGGGTTGAAACCATAAATCCGGCGCCGGTCAGGCTCCAATCATCTCTCGAAATGCGTTGCATATCTCGGGGGCATACCCTCGACTGACTACCGCAGCATCGCCTTGCTGCTTTCGTGGGGGAGTCGCGTCACGGTTGGGCGAATTGACGAACGCCGCAAAAGCTCCGGCGGACCGAGATATCTCGCATGTCGTCCTCCCGAAACGGAAGGAAATCATAGGGTCCCGGCAGCCCGATCGCCCCCTCGACAGCCGGCCGAGTTTCGAGTTCATTGCCGAAGCGCGTAGGTAATGCGGCTCCGATGATCGATGAGGCCGTGCCGCGACAGCCACTGCCGCGCATCGTCCGCGTCCTCTGCGAACCACCTCCCCGCGCTTCCCAGACGGAAACTGTAGCCCCACTCGTCCATGTCCGCGAACATCCGCTCCGCGCCGACGTTCGGAAGCGCGCCCGCCATGAGAATCTGCAGGTAGCACACTGCAGTTTCCTCGGCATCGTCTCCGCCCGCATCGGTATGCAGTCCCGCACGGCGCTCCGGCGTCATGCAGATGAAATGCGCGCTCTCGTGCAATATGGAATGAAGCGGCGTATCCAGGCGCGCATAGAGCTTCGAGCCGATGAGGCCCGCCTCCCGCTCTCCCCAGTGGGAACCGGGAATCACCTCGCCGGGGGCCACCAGTACCAGATCCAGCCCGAACCGATCGAGCAGCACGAGGAGCTCGAGACGGTCGATGGAATTGAGCAAAAGCACACGGTACTCCCCGCCCCTATTTCAACCGGGTCAGCCGATGCATGGCCATCGCGACCAGGTCCCGCGCCATTTGCGCACGCAGGATGTCCGCTTCGTGTTCCTTGGCGAGCAGCACGTTCTCCTCGAAGCTGTAGTCCTTGGACAGCGTGATGGTCTGCGGCGCCAGGAGCTCCGAATCCACCCCATGAACGGCGAATGTGACCGTGTAGGTCAGCTCGTAGTCGGTGGGAATGTTGCGCGCCGACACCGCCAGGGTGCGCTGTTCCACCAGATCCTTCGTGACCTCGATGGTCGCCGTGGCATCCTGCCGCCCCGGCTTCGAGCACCGCGCCGGCGCTCTTCAGTCCGCGCTCGAATTCGCGCGCGAAATCCGTGTAGGGATCTTTGACCGACAGGTAGGGCCGGGCCAGGATCGGGGGCAGATGGTCGCTTCCCGCGAGGCGAAACCCGCACGCGGACAGGGCGAGCATGCCGGCGCACCAGAGCGCAGCCGCGGCAAGAGTACCCACGGCGCCCACCGCGGCCGGCTGCGGAACCCGGGGCCCGCGGGCCATCTAGACCACCACGTTGGCGAGCTTGCCCGGCACGACGATGACCTTGCGCACGGTCCCGTTCCCGATGAACTTCTGCACGTGAGGATCGGCCAGTGCCGCTCGGCGGACCGTCTCCTCATCCGCTCCCGCGGGCACGGTGAGGCGTGAACGAAGCTTGCCGTTCACCTGTACCACGATCTCGACCATCGACTGTTCCAGGGCCGCCGCGTCTACCTGAGGCCAGGTCTCGTCGATCAGCGCCGTGGTATGCCCGAGCTCGCGCCACAGAACATGCGTCGCATGAGGGATGATGGGCGACAGTGCGATCACCGCGATCTCCAGCGCCTCGTGCATCACGCTGCGGTCCTGGGAGGTCCGCTGGGGAAATTTCGACAAGGTATTCAGCAGTTCCATCACCGCCGCGATGGCCGTGTTGAAGGTACGGCGCCGTCCGATATCGTCGGTAACCTTGTCGAGCGTGTGGTGCGCTTGGCGCCTGATCGTTCTCTGAGCATCGTCGAGGGCCATCTTGTCGAGCGGGGCGACGGAACCTCGCCGAGACATGCTCGTACACGGCCTTCCAAAGCCGCTTGATGAAGCGAAACGCGCCCTGCACTCCCTCATCGGACCATTCGAGCGTCTGTTCCGGCGGGGCCGCGAACATGGTGAACAATCGCGCCGTGTCGGCGCCCAGCTCGTCCACCAGCGCCTGCGGATCCACGCCGTTGTTCTTGGATTTCGACATGGTGATCACGCCGGCGGACTCCACCTCACGCCCGTCCTTGCGCAGTATCGCGACACGGCGCTGACCGCGGGTGCTCACCTCCACGTCCGCGGGATTGAAGTACTCGATGCGGCCGGAGTCGGACTTTCTGAAGAAAGCCTCGTTGAGCACCATGCCCTGCGTGAACAGATGGGTGAAAGGCTCCTTGAAGGACACCGCGCCGAGCTCGCGCATCACCCGGGTCCAGAAGCGCGAGTACAGCAGATGCAGGATCGCATGCTCGATGCCGCCGATGTACTGGTCGACCGGCAGCCAATACTGGACCCGCTCATCCAGCGCCGCGCGGCCGTTGTCGCTGCACGCATAGCGCAGAAAGTACCAGGAAGAATCCACGAACGTGTCCATGGTATCCGTCTCCCGCCGGGCCGCGCGCCCGCAACGGGGACAGGTACAAGCGAGGAAAGCCTCGTTCTTGAGGAGCGGATTGCCGCTGCCGTCCGGCACGAGATTGTCGGGGAGCACCACCGGCAATTGATCATCCGGCACAGGTACCACGCCGCACACGTCGCAATGGATGATGGGGATCGGACATCCCCAGTAGCGCTGGCGCGAAATACCCCAGTCGCGAAGCCTCCACGTGATCCGCTTTTCGCCGAGCTTCATCCGCTCGAGATCCGCCGCCACCGCGTCGACCGCGGCCTGGAAATCCAGGCCATCGTATTTGCCCGAATTGACGCAGCGGCCGTGTTCGCTGTACCAGCTCTGCCAGGCCTCGGTCGAATAAGTGCGGCCGTCGACGTCGATGACCGGCTCGATCGGCAGTCCGTATCGCTTCGCAAATTCGAAGTCCCGCTCGTCGTGCGCGGGCACGCCCATCACCGCGCCCTCGCCGTAGCTCATGAGTACGTAGTTGCCCACCCACAGCGGCACCGCGTTGCCCGTGAGCGGATGGCGAACCGAGAGCCCCGTCGCCATGCCCTTTTTTTCCTGGGTGGCGATCTCGGCCTCGACGGCGGGACCGCGCTTGCACTCCTCGATGAAGGCCGCGAGCGCCGCATGGCCCTGGGCCGCATGCGTCGCCAGAGGGTGTTCCGCCGCCACCGCGCAGAAGGTCACTCCCATCACGGTATCCGCTCGCGTCGTAAACGCGTTGAGCACACCCGCCGCGCCGACGATGTCGTGCGGGAATCCGATCCGCACACCCTCGCTCTTGCCGATCCAGTTGGCCTGCATCGCGCGCACGCGATCCGGCCATCCCGGCATGCGCGCGAGCGCATCGAGCAGATCCTCGGCGTAATCCGTGATCTTGAGGTAGTACATCGGGATTTCGCGCCGCTCGACCGGCGCGCCGGTGCGCCAGCCGCGGCCATCGATGACCTGCTCGTTCGCAAGCACGGTCTTGTCCACGGGATCCCAGTTCACGACGCCCGTCTTCAGGTACGCGATGCCTCTTTCCAGCATGCGCAGGAACAGCCATTGATTCCAGCGGTAGTAATCCGGAAGGCACGTCGTGACTTCGCGGCTCCAGTCGAGCGCGAATCCCAGCGCCTTCAACTGCCCCTTCATGGTCGCGATGTTGTCGAGCGTCCATTTCGCCGGCGGCACCCCGTTCGCCATCGCCGCGTTCTCGGCGGGCAATCCGAACGCATCCCAGCCCATCGGCTGAAGCACGTTCCTGCCGTGCATGCGCATGAACCGGGTGACCACATCGCCGATGGTGTAATTGCGGACATGACCCATGTGCAGGCGTCCGCTCGGATAGGGGAACATCGACAGACAGTAATATTTCTCGCAGCCCGGATTCTCGGCGACTTCGAAGCTCTTGTGCTCGTTCCAGTAGCGCTGTGCCTGCGCTTCGACGGCGGCAGGTTCATATCTTTCTTGCATGGTTACGCAGCAGAATACCTTAAGATGCGCACTCGCCGCGAACCGCGGCAGGCCGACCTGACAATAATGTAATGCGCATAGCCGAGCCCGCATCCAGCTTCGTTGGTCGATTTCCGGGGCAATTTCTGGGCCGATCGCTGGGTCGATTCCACGTCGGTTTCGGCCTGGCCACGCTCAGCGGCTGCCTCTGGTTCCTCGCCTGCACGCCCTTCGACTGGTCGGCCGCCGCCTGGGTCGCCGCGGTTCCGATGCTCGCGGCGGTGGATCGGGCACCCAGCTATCGGCGGGCCCTGTTCCTGGGCTGGTGGGCCGGGGTGGTCGAAACCGCCGGCGGTTTCTACTGGCTGATCGATACCACGCAGCGATTCGCAGGATTCCCATGGATCGCGGGCCTCCTGGTGCTTGCGCTGTTCTGCGCGGCACGCGCATTGATCTTCCTGTTGTTCACGGCGGTGGTGTGCGCGATTCGCCGGCGAGTCGCCGTGCCCATGACGCTCATCGCACCGGTCGGCATGGCCGCCTGCGAATTTCTCGTACCGCAGATATTTCCCTGCGGACAATGGATCACCCAGGCCTGGCACCCGCTGGTGATTCAGATCGCCGAGCTCACCGGACCGTGGGGCGTGACGGCGCTCTTGATGATGGTGAACGGGGCGATCTACGATCTCTGGGCGAGCCCGCGATCCGCGCGAGTCGCGGCGATCTCGGCCGCCGCGATTCTCGCAGGCGCCCTCGTTTTCGGCGCCGTGCGCATGCGTCAGATCGACGCGCTCGTTGTGCATGCGCCCCGGCTGAAAGTCGGCCTGGTGCAGCCGAACATCGCCTACAGCAATGACCCCGATTTCTCGCCCGAGGAAGCGCGCCGCGAATTGACCGCCCTTCAAGAGGAATCGCGCCGCCTGGAAGCGGCGGGTGCGGAACTGGTGGTGTGGAGCGAAGGCAGCTATCCGGTGGCGCTGCCCCGGGAGATCTACACCGATTTCCCGCCGGACTCGGCGGCGATGATCCGCCGCGGTCTCGCCGGCCCGGTGATCATCGGCGCGGACACGTACGATTCGACGACCGCCGACGTCTACAACTCGGCGATCCTCCTCGATCGGGAGGGCGCGATGACGGGACGGTATGACAAGGTGCGGCTGCTGGCCTTCGGCGAATACATTCCGGGAGTCGAGTGGTTCCCATGGCTGAAGCAGATCGTACCCCTGGGAAGCGCGCGCTTCACGGCGGGCGCGGGCCCCGCGGTACTGAAGTTTCGGGACGCCGCCGGGAATACCTGGGGTCTCGGTCCGGTCATTTGCTACGAGGATATTCTGCCCGACTACATGGTCCAGATCGGCCGCGCTCGCCCGAATCTCCTGGTGAACATGACGGTTGACTCCTGGTACGGGAAACGCGCCGAACCGTGGGAACACCTCGCGTTGGCGGTATTCGCCACCGTCGAATTGCGCAAGACCATGGTGCGAGCCGTGAACTCGGGCATCTCGGCACTCATCGACCCCAACGGGCGGCTCCTCGTCAGGACCACCGCCGTCGATCCGTATCGCGAGCCTCGTCCGCCCGAGGGAATCGTGGTGAGTGCCCCGCTCCTCGAGCCGGGCGATACGCTGTTCTTGCGGCTCGGCTGCTGGTTTCCCTATGCCTGCACGGCAGCGCTCGCGCTGATGGGCGCGATTGCCTTCAAGAGGCGCCGATCCGCTCCGTCACTCGGACGATGATCAGCCTCCCGCGTGGTTCGGCGCCAAGCGCCTAGACACCTTCTCGAGATCCTGTCCGCACCGTCATGCGCTCGGTATGCTCCATCCTATCCGCCCTGATTTGCAGGGCACCCGACGAAGTTTGCAGCGTGAACACAACGTCACCGACGAAGGTCTGGGTGGCATCGCCGTCCTCGATGATACGGCTGGAGTGCAGTTGGCGGGACCCGGTCAGCGGCAGCGAGCCCTTCCGCTGGACGGCATCGTCGGCGGTCAACTCGAGGACGACCCGGTCGGCCTTGATCTCAATCGGCTCGCCGGTGCCGATGACATCGATGCGAACGTCGCCCGACAGACGCATCGCCTCGATTTCCGGGCCGGCATAATTGGTCAGCGCTTCGGCATTGCTCGCGGAAAACGACGACACGGCCCCGACCGGTATCTTGATCGTGGCTTCAGATCCGCTAAATGTGGCAGGGATGAAGAAGGTCTCCGGCTCGCTCTTGCCGGCGCCCATCGCAGACGCGGCGCACAATAAAAACGCGTAGCCGGTTTTGGATATCGTTACTCTTCGCATGATGGGGCGAATGATCGTCGCGATGCCCCGTCAATGCAACCGTCGGGCCGGTAAAGTATTGGGCAGCGTGGGAAAAGTTCTGCAAAGACCTGCCAGTCAGGTCGCACCCCGCAGGCGCCGCCGGACGGCCGTCAGGAGCGAGGTGAGCTCCTCGATCCTGAGCATGACGGCAGCCCCCAGGAATGCAGCCCCTGCAACGAACACCGTGCCGAACAGCGCCGAGGCCTTGCTCCAGAACGCCTGGGTGGCCCAATCGGCCAGAAGCCAATGCGTGGAAGCCCAGCACACCGCCGCCAGTACGCACCCGGCAATGCCGATCTTGACCAGAGTGACCAGCATGCGGCGCGACTCGATGCTCCCCAAGTGCCGGTGCATCAAGGCATACAGCAAGAGGAAGTTGCAGGTCGCGACGCAGCCGGTCGAGAACGCCAGCCCGCGGTGCCCCCAGCCCAGGTGAAACGTGAACAGCCAGTTGAACAACAGATTGAGGCCCACGGCCAGAAAGCTCACCACCATGGGTGTCTTGCGGCGATCGAGCGCGTAGAAGGCATTGACCAGCACTTTGAGCGCCGCGTAGCCGGCAAGGCCGACGGCGTAGAACTTCAGAGCCCCGCCCGCCTGCATTGCTTGAAAGGCGTCGAACTTTCCGTGCTGATAGAGCACCGACATGATCGGGTCGGCGAGCATCATGAGTCCGATGGTCGAGGGAATGGTCAGCAGGAACATCAGCCGCATGGCCCGCGCGAGCTCGGATCGAAACGCAGCCATTTGATTGGCGACCACGAGCCTCGAGAGGAGCGGCAGCGTGACCGTGCCGAGCGCGACGCCGAATAGACCGAGCGGGAGCTGCATCAACCGGAAGGCAATGGCGAGCCAGAAGATGGCGCCGTCGCCGAGCGTGGAGGCAAACACGGAATTGACCAGGACGTTGACCTGCGTCGTGCTCGCCGCGATGACTGCGGGTCCCATCAGAGCGAGGATGGCGAACACGCCTTTATCGCGCCATTCGAAATCCGGATGAAAGCGGTAGCCCAACGTCTTCAACGGCGGCAGCTGCACCGCGAGCTGCAGGGCGCCGCCGATGAGCGTGCCGATCGCGAGACCGACGAGTGCACGCGGTCCGAAATGCGGATCGATCATCGCCCCGAATGCGACGCCGCCGATGATGGACCCCACGTTGAAGAAGCTCGATGCCAGGGCCGGCCTGCCGAAGATGCTCTTGGCGTTCAGTACGCCCATGACCAGGGCGGCGAGGGACACCAGGAGGATGAAGGGGAACATGATGCGCGTGAGCAGCGCCGTCATCCGTGCCTTCTCGGCATCGAAGCCCGGGGCGATGAACCCCACGAGCTGATGCGAGAACACCATGCCGAGAGCGCAGAGTGCTCCCAGCACCAGGACGGCGAGAGTGGCCACTTTGTTCGCGAGCCGCCACGCCGCCGCATCTCCTTCGCGCGCGATCGTCTTGCTGAAGGTGGTGACGAACGCGGTCGACAGCGCTCCCTCCGCGAACAGATCTCGCAGCAGATTCGGAATGCGGAACGCGGCCGTGAAGTCGTCCATCGCCGCTGCGCCGAACAGCGCCGCGCAGACCTGTTCCCGCACCAGGCCGAGCACCCGGCTGCACATGACCGCAAGCCCGATGATCCCGGCGGCGCGGGTATTCAGCTGCTCGGTGCCGTTGTCAGGCGACGGCATCGGCGGCGAGCAGCGTGGGGTCCGGGTGCGAGGGTGGGCTGGTCCTTGATCTCATTCTGACGTTTCGGGGTTGGACTCGCCGTAGTGTAACGCGTCCTGGGGTGCCCACGGGTCTCGTGGACGATCGGCGGCCGGGGCGCGTCAGCGTTTGCGAGCGGCGGGCGAGCCCGTGATCTTGCGGATCGCGCCGGCGAGGGACTGAGCCGACTCCTCATAGCGGCTCCACGCGTTGCTTTTCTCGAGCAGCGCCGGCGCGGATCTCACCGTGAACCGCATCGGATCGAGTCCGTGGCGGACCTCGCGCCAGTTGAGCGGCATCGACACGGGGGCACCGGGCCGTGCGCGCGGCGACAGCGGCGCGACCGCGGTGGCGATCCGGTCATTGCGTAAGTAGTCCAGGAAGATACGGCCCACTCGTTGGCTCTTGGACATCGTGTCCAGATATTTTGCAGGGCTGTCCTGCGCCATCTGCGCGCACACCACGTGCGCAAAATTCTTGGCCGCGGGCCATTCGACGGCGTGAGGCCGAGAGTGGAGCAGCGGCGTCACCACGTGCAGCCCCTTGCCGCCGGTGCTCTTGCAGAAAGACTCCAGACCCGCGGCGCTCAGGCGCTCCCGCATCTCCAGCGCGGCGTCGACCACCGCATCGAACGTCAGGTCGGGCGCGGGGTCGAGATCGAACACCAGCCGTCCGGCAACCTCGGGACGGTGCGGGGCGCAATTCCAGGGATGCAGCTCCAGTGCCCCGATTTGCGCCACCGCGGCCAACGCCTCGATGCGGTCGATCTGCACGTAGGGCGCGCGGTCTCCCTTCACCTTGACCAGATCGAACAGAGTCGGCATGCCCGCCATTGCGTGGCGTTGGAAGAAACTCTGGCCGCCGATGCCGTCCGGCGCACGCAGCATCGAGCATGGGCGCCCTTCGAGATGCTGCAACATGAACGCTCCTGCCATTTCGAAATACCGCGCGAGATCGAGCTTCGTGACCGGGCGCCCGTCGCCCGCATTCGGCCACAGCGCCTTGTCCGGCTTGGATATCTTGACGCCCATGACCGTGGACGAATCCGCGCCGGCTCGGGGCGCGTCAGCGGCTCCCGGCGCGGCAGCGGCTCGGCGCGCGGGGCCCGCTCGGGACGCCGCGGCGGTTCGGGCTCGGCGTGCGCCCTTGCCGCGACCTTTGGTCTCCGTGCGCCGCCCGCGGTGCGCCGGCTCTTGGCCCGGAGTCGCATCGGATTTCTCGACGGCCTCGGGCTGCTCGGCCACCACCTCGCTCGCGGGCTTGTCCTGCCGCAACCCTTTGAAAGCCGCTTGCCGAATCATTCCCGAATCCGTCCAGCCGGCGAACTCGATCTCCGCCACCAGCCGGGGCCGAAGCCAGCGCACGTTGCGCTCCTGGCGCGGGGCGTTGTCGCCGCCGAACGGGCTCTCTTCGACGGTCAGTGCCTCGAGCTGCGGCAAGAGCTGCTCGGCGGTCTTTCGTGTATAGCCGGTACCGATGCGGCCGACATAGACGAGGCGGCCGTCGCGATTGACGCCCGCAAGCAGCGATCGCAGGGTCCCTGCCTCCGTGGTCCAGCCGCCCAGCACGACCTCGTGCCCCGCACGGCACTTGGATTTTCTCCAGCCGTCGCCTCGTCCCGACAGGTAAGGCGCCGCCAAGCGCTTGGAGACAATGCCCTCGAGCCCCATGTCGCACGCCGATTTCAAGACGGAATCCCCGCGTGACTCCAGGTGCCTCACGTAGCGGATGTGCTCTCCGGGGACACCTTCCAGCAGCCGCTCGAGCCGCTCCTTGCGTGCGGACAGCGGCAAGGCACGCAAATCGCTCCCCTTTTCGAACAGAAGATCGAACGCGAAAAACACCAGCTCCTCGGATCGACCGGCAGACAACGCCGCCTGCAGGGCCGAGAAATTCGGTACTTGCCGCTTATCCAGGACCACCCCCTCGCCGTCGATCAGGCAGTCGGGTAATTCGGCCGCCTCATCGGCAATCGATGAGAACCGGTCGGTCCAATCGAGCGCGGTGCGCGTCTTCAGCGTCGCTTTGCCGCCGGCGACGCGAAGCTGCAAGCGATAGCCGTCCAATTTCACTTCGTGCCCCCAACCCGCCTCCACGGGGGGGGATTCCACCAGACGAGCCAGCTGCGGCTCGACGAAATCGGGAATGCGCTTGACCGCCCTCCCGGGCGGCTTCACGGGGGTTTTTTCCGGCCGGCGAGCCTCCTCCTCCTTCGAACGTCCAAACCGCATCGGCCCGCGCACCTTTGGCTGAGGCCATCATGAACGGCTTGGGGGCGCGGCCCTTCCCCGCCGCGATCTCGCTCATCGCGCGGCCCGAGGCCACCGAGCGATCTTCCGCGAGCAGCTCCGCGCCCCCGTCGGAGCGCGCGCTCGCATCGCGGTGCTTGATGAGCAGCCAGTTCGTTCGCTTGCCGCCGTTGCGGTCGCGCTTCATGCGGACGAGGACCCAGCTGCCGTGCAGACGCTCTCCGTCCAGGACGAATTTCAAATCGCCGGAGAGCAGTGACTGCTCGGGGGACTTGGGACCCTCGGGGGTCCAGTAGCCCCGGTCCCAGAGCTGCACCGTTCCGCCGCCGTACTGCCGGGCGGGAATCGTGCCCTCGAAATCGCCGTAGTCGAGCGGATGATCCTCCACCTCGACGGCCAGCCGTTTATCGGCGGGGTCGTTCGACGGTCCCCGCGTCACCGCCCAGGACTTGAAGACACCGCCGAGCTCGAGGCGGAGGTCGTAATGCAGGCGGCGCGCGTCGTGCTTCTGGACGACGAACCTCAGACGACCGGAGGCCGCAGCCTTCCTCTCTCCGCTCGGCTCGGCCGTCTTCGAGAAATCGCGCTTTTTACGGTAGACCGCGAGTGCTTTGTTCGCCATGGCCCGCGCCCCGGGAGGTGATCCGCATTATAGGCCGTCCTCACAAGACAAAAGCCTCGTAAGCGGGTTCTTGACCGGCTGCGTGGGGCGGCGGCCCCGCCGGTTCGCTCGCAGCGGGCTCCATCTGCGAATGGAAGCACTGAACCGCGCGGGCTTTGGCACGCCTTGCTTCATCGCTCAGGGCGAACTTGACCCACCGCTCCTTGCTCATTGCCGCAGGATCGGGGCGACTACAGGCGGGGCGACCCCAAGCGCGAATCGCGTACCGCGCGATCGGGATATTCCAGGAGCGGGCGAAATCCACGCACATCGCGCCCACGGCGTCGTTATCGGGATGTCCATCGTGTTCGTACGGCGCGATGAGCGTCAATCGATCCCGGCAGAAAGAGAGCATGGCGTTGCGCACCCGGTTCAAGTACTCCGTGACCCTTCCGTCCGGAAGTCCCAGTCGAGTCACCGACACGTGCGTCGGACAGAGCTTCCTCAAGGCCTCTCTCACTTCCTCCCGCCTGACGTTCGCCAGTCCCTCGAACCCGGGATTCGCGGCCTCGCCGTCCGAGACGCTGAGCACGCTCACTTCCCGGCCGCCCGCCACCCACGTCTGCATCAGTCCGCCCGCTCCAAGGATCTCATCGTTCGGGTGAGGGGCGACGACGAGCAAGGCCCCATCTTCCGGCGTCCACGCAGGATACTTCGCAAGCATCTTCGACCGGTGGTCTGCGGCGATGGGTGCCGTCGACGCACCGGACGCTCTCTCGAAACCCCTGAAAACCAGAGCATTTTGCATGGCGTCTCCCACGAAGCAGCACGTGCACAGTGGAAAGTGTCGGCCGCGTCTTCAGGGTGCGCCTATCGGCGAGAGTGCTGTTCAGTTGTAGGAAAAGCGAACGCTGACGCGCGATGCGCTAGCCGAATCGAAAGCCGGAGATCGGCTTTCCCGCGATGGATTCGTTGAAGGTACGTATGGCCGGATCTCCCGCGGCGGCGCCGGCGGCCACCATCAGGGGAATGAGATGCTCGGAGCGCGGATGCGATGCTCGTCCACCCGGCGCGCTGCGCCACGCCGTCAGGCGCTCCTCGCGCGACTTGGGATCGGCGACCGTTTCGCCGAGCCAGGCGTCGAAGGCGGCGGCGGCCTCCGCACCGCCGCCCGAAAACATCGCCGCGAGATTGTGATAGCTCATGCCGCTGCCGACGATGAGCACTCCCTGCCTGCGCAGCGGGGCCAGCGCTCGGCCGATCGCGAGATGAGTGCCGGGGTCCAGGCTGTCGTGCAGCGACAGCTGCATGATCGGCACATCCGCGTGGGGGTAGATCAGCAAAAAAGGCACGAACACGCCGTGGTCCAACCCGCGCTTGAACTCCAGGGCGAGATCGAACCCCGCCTCCGCCAATAATGACCGCACGCGCGGCTCCAAATCGGGAGCTCCGGCGACCGGATATTTCAGACGATAGGTATGCTCCGGGAACCCGTGGTAATCGAACAGGAGCGTGGGTCTTTCCGCCATGTTGACGGTGGAGCGCTCCGTTTCCCAGTGCCCGGAAACCACCAGCACCGCTTTCGGCCTGGTACCCAAGCTCGCATCGATGCCGCGAAGATACGACGCCAGCCCGTCCCACATGTGCGGATCGTCCGCGGGGGGATCGATGAAAAAACACGGGCCGCCGCCATGCGGAATGAACAAGGTCGGCAGTGTGTTCATGGCGTCCACGAGTCCCGGGTTCCGGCCAAGCCAGCGTAGCCCGGGCGATAGGCACCGTCAATTGCGGCGGACGACGCCGGCGCAGCTCGAACCTGCTCCTAGACGTTGGCGTTCACGTTGTTGCCGATACTGCTCAGCGCATGAACGCCGCCGGCCTGAAGGTTCTGCAGCAGGTTCCCGAGGAAGTTCTGAAGTCCGGTGGCGCCCGACTGAGCGGCCGACACGCCGGTCGAGGCCGCCGAAACCGCGGTTCCCGCGCCCGCTCCCTTCACCAAATTCTGATAAGCCGCGCTCAAATTCGCCGTTGCACTGCCGGCCGCGCCGCCCGACCCCACCTGTCCCATCAACGTCTGCAGCGAGGAGAGGAGATTCGAGGAAGGGGCGCTTCCCGAGCTGGTGCTCGTGCCCGTGCCGAGGCCATCCTGCTTCAAGGCCTGGAACAGCGAATGCATGAACGCCTGAACGTTTGCTGCCGTACCGGTCGCCGCGCCGGTTGCGGTCGAGACGGTGGACCCCGCCGCGGCGGCGGTTGAAACGGCCGGCGCAGCTGACGGCGCGGCCGTGACCGCGACCTGCGCGCCGACGGTCTGTTGAAGCGATTGCAGAATGTTGTTGAACAGCGGCGTCGAGGCTCCTATCGGCATTTGGCCGATGGTGATGCCGCTGGCGCTGCTCGACGTGCTCGTGGCGGCGGAAGCGCTGGACGTGGTGCTTCGGTCGGGCATGGCCCCTTTTCGATGGCCGTGCGGGTGGAAATTGACGGTGGGAAGGGCCGTCGAGGGGGCGGAGGAAATGGCGCTTAAGCTCATGAGTGTTCCTTCATCGTGAATGGTGTCACCGGCCGGGGTGGCAACGATTTGCCGCCGCGGCATTGCCGGGTGCGGCCTCGAGTTGCCGCCGTGGCGGCGAATTTGCCGCTCTGAGGCGGCACAGCCTGCGAATAACGCATGTCTGACCTCGTAATCCGGTGTATCGATCGGCTCTCGCCCACGTTCGCGGGCGGGCCCCCCAGAACCAAGCAGCTTCCGTGCCAACGCCCGTAATGGGATGATCCTTCGTTTCGGGGGATCTTCATGCGCTCGCTGCGGCTACAACAAGGCAAGGTCCTCGCGCTGCTGTTCGCCGGCTACGGGGCGCTTTACTTCTGCCGAGCCGATCTGTCCGTCGGCGCACCGCTCATCGTCGATGAGCTCACCCGTCACGGCGTGAGTCACGACGACGCCATCGTGCGCATAGGCACCATCTCGTCTCTGGGCGTGCTCGCCTATGCGCTGGGCAAGTTATTCCTCGGCGGTCTCGGCGATTATTGGGGCGGCCGCGTCAGTTTCTTGATCGGACTTGCGGGCGCCACGATCTTTACTTTGCAATTCGCAGCGGCGGGCACCATTCCCCTCTTCATGGCCGCCTGGTTCGGGAACCGTCTGACGCAGTCGATCGCCTGGGCGGGTCTCATCAAGGTTTCCTCCAAGTGGTTCGACTATTCCTCGTACGGCATGATTCTGGGCATCCTCAGCCTGAGCTACCTGGTCGGCGACGCGGCGGCGCGTCAGACCATGGGCGTGCTCATCGCGCATGGCTTTTCGTGGCAGGCGCTCTTCTGTTACGCGGCCGCGGTGACTGCGATGCTGTTCATCGCGAACTGGTTCCTGCTGCGCGAGTCGCGGGTCGATAGCGGCTTCCCCGAGGCGCAGACCAATCCGCTCAACCTGTTCGCTTCCACGGAATCGCCGTGCTCCCAGCATCGGCGCACTTCTGCGTCCGCTGCTGCGGAGCCGGGCGTTCGTCCTCGTCTGCCTGCTGTCTCTCGGCTGCACCATCGTTCGCGAGACGTTCAACATCTGGACGCCCGTGTATCTGCGTGACTACCTGGGGTATTCAACGAGTACCGCCGCCGGCACGAGTGCCATCTTTCCCGCGGTCGGCGCGGTGTCGGTGCTGCTGAGCGGATGGCTGAGCGACCGGCTGGGCGCCAACGGGCGCGCCCTGATCCTGTTCGTCGGTCTCGCGGCCTCGGCGGCGGCGCTTCTGATGCTGATGACGTTTCGCTCCGCCGGGGCTCACCCTTCTTTTCCCCTGCTGACCATCGGACTCATCGCCTTCTGCCTCCTCGGACCTTATTCGTATTTGGGCGGTGCCTTCGCCCTGGATTTCGGCGGCAAGCAGGCGTCCGCCGTGTCCTCGGGTATCATCGACGGCGTGGGTTACCTGGGGGCCGTGGCGGCGGGCGACAGCGTGGGTAGAATTTCGGTGGCTGCCGGCTGGCAGGGGGTGTTCGTTGCGCTGGCGGCCGTCAGCGCGCTGGCGGCGGTCGGCGCCGGTCGGCTGTATTATTTGGGCAGCAAAGCGTTCCAGAGAGGCAGTCATCTTCCATGAGTTCGCACGGCTTCATCAAGCGTGTTTCCGCGACGCCCGACGTCCTCGCGGTCGAATGGGCCGATGGCACCATGCAAGAACTTGCCGGCATCTGGCTTCGCGACAATTTGCCGGAACACCGCGATCCGCACAGCGGTCAGCGTCTGATCGACGTCACGGATTTGCCCGCTCTGCCCCGGATCCGCTCGGCGTCCGCTCGCAATGGCGGGGTGCAAATCGAATGGGACGGCGAAGCGTATGCGTCGTCGTTCGACGCGGAATGGCTTGCCGCGCAGGCCGAGACCAGCCGCCGCCCCGAATTCGCGGTGCGCCCATGGCTCCAGGGGTCCGCGCTCAAAGCCTCCGACTTCGCCTGGACCGGATTCGCCCAAGCCCGCGACGAGGGGGCCGTACGGCTGGAGTGGCTCACCCGGCTCCTTCGGGAGGGCGTCGCGTTCCTATCGGAGGCGCCGCCCGGCGAGGGCGGTATCCTGGAGGCCATGAAGCTGGTCGGGCAGGTGGCCGAGACCAACTACGGCCTTGTATTCGATGTGCGCTCCGTACCGCAGCCGGAGAATCTCGCCTATTCCGACCTCGGTTTGGGACTCCATACCGACAACCCCTACCGTGAGCCGGTGCCCGGCTTCCAGGCGCTGCACGCGCTGATCACCTCGCCGGACGGGGGCGACAGCCTGTTCGCCGACGGCTTCGCGCTCGCGGAGCACGTCCGCGACACGCGTCCGGACGATTTCGCGCTGCTGAGCGGGACCTCCGTGCCCTTCCGCTACCAATCGCTGAACGCCGAGCTCTACGCCGAACGTCCGCTGATCCAGCTATCCTGCCGCGGAGAGATACAAGCCGTTCATTACAACAGCCGCTCCATTGCTCCCCTCGATCCCTCATATCCCGGTACGGCGGATTATTATTCGGCCTACCGGCGCTTCGCGATGCTGCTGCGCGAGCCCCGCTTTCAATTGAAGTTCAAGCTCGCGGACGCAGAGATCGTGGTGTTCGACAATCAGCGCATCCTGCACGGACGGACTGCATTCTCCTCCGCGCGGCATCCGCGCCATTTGCGCGGGTGTTATCTCACGCGCGACAGTGTGTACAGTACGGCCGCAGTATTGCGCCGGGCGCTCGATCGGGGGAACAGCCATGGCGGTCATTGACGAAATACTCGCGCTTTATGCGAGGCGCGGGTCCGAAGCCTATTTCGGCGAATGCGTTTCGATGACCGAGCACGGTCTGCAGGCCGCGCATTTTACCCGCGAAGCCGGAGCGGCGCCGGCGCTGATCGTCGCCGCCCTGCTGCACGATGTGGGACACCTCGTCGAGGATGTCGCGAACGACCTCGCCGATTGGACCACCGATGCGGAACATGAGCGGGTCGGAGGCGCCTGGCTCGCGCGCCGCTTTCCGCCGGCGGTGTCCGAACCCGTCCGGCTGCATGTGCCGGCCAAACGGTACCTGCTTGCTACCGATGCCGATTATCTGGCGATGCTCAGCCCGGCGTCGGTCGTCACATTGAAGCTGCAAGGAGGTCCGATGTCGCCCGGGGAAGCGGCTCGGTTCGAGACCGAGGCGTTCCATCGGGACGCGGTGCTCATCCGGCGCTGCGACGATCGAGGCAAGGTCGACGGACTCAAGACGCCACGGATCGAAGATTACGGACCGATGATCGAGGCATTGGCGCTCGGATAGGGATCAGATCTCCCTATCGATCAGTTCGCGACCCGCTTTCGAGAGCGAATCACAGCCGGTCAACACCATGGCCACTTCGAGCTCCGCGCGTATCGTACCCAAGAGCTTCGCGACCGCGGTCCCGCCCCCGGCGCCCAGCGCGTAGGCCCACGGTCGGCCGATGAAGCAGGCCTTCGCCCCGAGGGCCAGAGCCTTCAGGACATCGAGTCCGGAGCGCACCCCGCCGTCGAGAAATACCTCCAGATCGTCGCCGACCGCCTCCACGATGCGCGGCAGCGCGGAGATCGAGGAGCAGACGCCGTCGAGCTGCCGACCGCCGTGATTCGATACGACGACCCCTTGCGCTCCGGCCTTGACGGCGTCCCGCGCATCCGCGGGGTCCAGAACGCCCTTGACGACGATCGGCCGGTCCCATTCGGCGCGTATCCAATCGAGGTCGGACCAGGTCACCGAGCGATCGAAGTTGTTCGCGATCCAGGCATGGAAGTCGCCGGCGGAGCCGGAACCGCCGGCGTCCAGCAAGGCACCCGCCACGCATCCCAGGGTGTGCGGGCGTCCGCGGAGCCAAACGTCCCCGACCCAACCGAGGTGCGTGACGCCATCCCAGAATCGATTGGCCAGGGCGGAATACCCCGTGAGCTTATGGAATCCCGAGCGAACATCGCGATAGCGGGTGCCGGGCATCGGCAGATCCACGGTCAGCACCAGCACAGGACAGCCCGCGGCCTTGGCGCGGCCAACCAGCTCGCGCATATAGCCGCGATCCTTGAGAACGTAGAGCTGAAACCACGGCGGCGAGGCATTGCTCGCGACCTCCTCCACCGAACAGATGCCCACCGTCGACAAGCTGAACGGAATGCCGGCTTCAGCGGCGGCGCGCGCCGCCTGGACTTCTCCGCGCCGCGCGTACATGCCGGCCATTCCTACGGGCGCCAGTCCCACCGGCATGCTGAAGCGCTGCCCCAGGCTGTGGATGACCGTGTCGAGCGAGCTCATGTCGCGCATCACGCGTTGCCGCAGCGAGAGCCGCGCCATGTCCTCGACATTGCGGCGCAGAGTTACCTCATCGTTGGCGCCGCCGTCGATGTACTCGAAGAAGATTTTCGGCAGGCGCCGCCGAGCCGCAGCGCGATAGTCCGATACCGATATTGCACGGCTCAGTGCGCTCATGCAGCGTCGTCGATCAGGCGCCGAGGCTGCTCCGAACCGGCACGCCCACAGCGGAGCAATTGCATGGCTAGTCCTCGAAACTGGATGAGCAAAGAGTTTTCCGCACTCCCACCGCGGCCCGCTTGCGGCGAGCGCATCAGTTTAATACGCCGAAGCCGATACGTCGCGTCAAACGAACCGGCGGCGGCCTGCCCCAAGGTGGCTGCTTATCAATCGTTCAATAGTGCGCCGTGTGCGGTAATATTGGCCCGCCCTCGTGTCCAGGAAGCCGCTAATGTACGACAGACTCGCCCATCACTGCGCCATCGTCCTCATGGTCGCGCTGTCGCCCCTGGGCGTCTGCGCACAATCGGCCTCGGGGCCCGACACGCCCGACGAGGCCGCCACGAAAGAGATCGCCGCCGCGACCACCGAGCCCCGGTTCCTGTCCCCCTGGGTCTCCTATCTGCCCGAGTCCGCGACCGTGCCCTCGCCGCGCGCCTTCCTGCATCGAATCCCCGGCGCCCCGGGCGAGCTGGCCGATTCGGCCGCCGCCTATGCTTACAGCCGCGCACTCGCGGCGGCATCGCCCCGGGTCCGTCTCTTCACCATCGGACGCTCCGAGGAGGGACGCGACATCGTGCTTCTCGCGATCGCCGATGAGAAAGGCATCCAGGATCTCGACCGGCTGAAGGCCGCGACCGCCGCGCTCGCGGATCCCCGCAAGACCGACCCCGCGGCCGCCAAGAAAATCATCCAGGACGCCCGGCCGATCTACTATTTCAACGCCGCGCTGCATTCGGACGAAACCGGCTCGACCGAAACCATGCTGGAGCTCGCCTATCGGCTCGCCGTCTCCGAGCAGCCCATGATCCGGCGGATCCGGGAGAACATGGTGGTCCTCATCAACCCGGTCTGCAATCCGGACGGGCGCGACAAGCAGGTCGAGTGGTTCTACCGATACCTCAAGGGCAAGACGGATCTCGCCACCTTGCCGAGGCAGGCGCCTCCCTACTGGTCCCGCTATGCCTTCGTCGACATCAACCGCGACGCGATCCAGCTGACCCATGAGACCACCAAGGCGGTGCAGCGGATGTTCTTCGACTGGCATCCGACCGTCGTCCACGACTTGCACGAAAGCGTGGCGCTGCTGATCACCTGGAACGGCACCGGCCCCACCAACGAGGACGTCGATCCGGTGGCTTACGACGAGCGCCTCGAAATGAGCTTTCACGAGGTCACGACCTTGACCGGCTTCGGCATGCCGGGGGTCTGGAGCTGGAACTTCGGCGACGATTTCGCGCATCTGTTCATGGATTCGATCGGCCTCAACCACAATGCGCTGGGCCGCGGCTACGAGACCTTCGGCAACGGGACCGCCGAGACCTTGGTGCAAACCTCTCCCTCGGACGAGGTGAGCCGCGACTGGTACCGTCCGTCTCCGCCGCCGAGCGAGCCGTTCCGATGGTCGGCCCGCGACAACGTGAACTACATGGAGACAGCGGCGCTCGCCGCGCTCGACTTCTCCGCGCAGCAGTCGAAAACGATGCTGGAAAATTTCTATCACGCCGGTTTCGATTCATGGCGCAAGGGGGTCGAGCAAGCACCCTTCGCGTTCCTGATCCCAGACGATCAGGGTGATCCGACGCGGGTCGCGCAGATGGTAGCGCGCCTCATGGCCCAGGGCATCGAGGTGCATCGCTCCACCGCGCAGATCACGCTCCAGGAAGGCACCTTTCCCCCCGGAACCTATGTGGTGCGGCTCGATCAGCCGTATCGAAATTTCGCGGTCGACTTGTTGGCTCCGAAGTTCTACCCGAAGGATGCCGGCGAGCCCTACGACGACATCTCCTGGGAGCTCCCCGCCAACTTCCATCTCCAGGCGGTTGCGACCGCCGACCGCCGCATTCGCGACGCCGCGCTCTCGCCCGTCACGTCCCCGCCTCATCCGGCGGGACACAGCCAAGGATCGGGGCCGGTCTTCGTGCTCGAGGACACGGGCCAGGAGGGCTTGCTCGAGGCGCGCTTCCGGCTCGCCCGCTTCAAACTCGAGATCGCCGAGCAGCCGTTCACCGCGGACGGCATGGCATATCCGCGCGGCTCATGGATTTTCCGCGCGCAGCCGGGGCTTGCGGCCGCGCTCGGGGAAACCGCGGCGAGCTTGGGCCTGAATTTCACGAGCCTTGCCGCGGCGCCCGCCGCGCCGACGCATGAGGCGCCGGTTCCCCGGCTCGGCATCTGGGTGCCGTGGGCGGATACCGACACCATCGGCTGGGAACGTTACTCCCTGGATCAGCGCCACATTCCTTATACGTACGTGCGCGACGAGGACATCCGCAAAGGAAACTTGAACAGGAAATTCGACGTGATCGTCTATGGGCACGTGGACCTCGAGCTGGCCGAGCAGATCGAGGGAATTCCCAAGGCGTGGGGTCCGATGGCCTTCAAGAAAACGGCCGCGACGCCGGCCTTCGGCACGCCGGCCGAATCGGACGACATCACGGGCGGCATCGGCTATGAAGGCCTCGCCCAGCTCCAACGCTTCGTCGATGACGGAGGTCTTCTGGTGACGCTCGGGAACGGGACGATGCTCGCGCTCGAGGGCGGCATCGTGCGGGGCGTTCGGCGCGAGTCGGGCGGCGTGCCGCGAAGTACCCAGGGCGGCGGTGCCGCCTCCGCCGCGGCCTCCCAGGCCGCCGAGACTCGAACACCGGGCTCGCACTTGCGCGTGTCCTTCGATCGGCCCGACAGTCCCATCGTTTACGGCTATCCGGCCCATACCTTCGTCTTCCGCCAGAACTACGCGATCTACTCGACGCCGCGCCGCTGGCTGCGGATGGCCTATTGCACCACCTGCCTCGACGGACCCTTCGACCCCAGCGGGGTGATCATGGAATGGGGCGACCGCGGCGGCGCGCCGCTGGTCGTCAGCGGCCAGGCCTGGGGCGGGGAAAATCTGATCGGCCATCCGGCCATCCTCGACATGCCGGTGGGCAAGGGCCGGGTGGTGGCGTTCAATTTCAATCCGCTGCACCGGGACATGAACCGGGGCGATCAGCGCTTCCTGTGGAATACGCTCATCAACTGGCAGGCGATCTTGGGAGACCGGGGGCGCTAGCCGAAGTCGGCTGGGAACTCAAGCGTGCTGTGTGAGCTCGCGCGCGAGAGCGGCCACGAGCTCTGCCGCCGGCAGCTTCCGGGCGAGCGGCGCACCCTGCCCGGCCCACTGCGCGCCGTATCCCGCCTCATGCGCGGTCTTCGCGGCGGCGTTCAGTGCCTTTCCGGCATCGTAGGCAATGGGGTACGCGGGAATCTGCCCCGGTGAGACTCCGCCGCCCAGCGCGGTGAACCGGTTGCGTAGACAACGTGCGGGGCGGCCGGAGATTGCGCGCGTCATGACGGTGTGATTCGCCGCATCGCCGGCCAGCGCCTCACGGTAGCCCGCGTCCGCAGCGGATTCCGCGCAGGATATGAACGCCGTGCCAAGCTGTGCGGCACTCGCGCCCAATCGCAGCACCGCGGCAATCCCGGCGCCATCCATGAGGCCTCCCGCGGCGACGACCGGAACGTCGAGCTCGCGCACCAGGACACGCGTCAACGCCAGGGTTCCAAGACAGTCATCCTCGGCATCCGGGTCGAATACGCCCCGATGGCCGCCCGCCTCATACCCTTGCGCCACGACCGCATGCACTCCTGCCTTTGCGATCGCGCGGCCTTCCGCGACATTCGTCGCAGTCGCGAGGAGTACGATGCCCGCTTCACGCAGAGCGCGAATGCGCTCGGCGGAAGGCAGTCCAAAATGAAAGCTCACGACGTGCGGCTTGTCGGCAAGCAGCGCCGCCAGCATCGCGTCGTCCTCCACGAAGCTGGTGTAGATCTCCTTCAGCGCGTCAGGAGGCCTTGCGTCGAACCTCGCGAAGTGCGGGCGCAAATAATCAAGCCAAGCGGCCTCGACGGTGCGGTCAGCTTTCGCCGGCTGATGGCAAAATACATTCACATTGAAAGCGCGTCGGGAACGCTCACGCACCTCAGCGATCATCCTGCGCGCGCCCTCGGCATCGGTCGCGCCCACCCCGATGGACCCCAGCGCACCGGCGTTGGATACGCTTGCGGCCAATGCAGGAGAAGACACTCCGGCCATCGGAGCTTGAATGATCGGCAGGCCGATGCCCAAGGTCTGAATCAGCGTCATCCATCAAGCCCTTCATTTCGCCTCATCGCGCGGTGCCACGATCCGGCAACTCACCTGGCATGGTATCCGATCGGACCCTTGGATTTGAACGCCTCTTCGTGAACCAACTCGTTGCTGCGTCACGGCTGTGGTAGATAGTTCATCTTCCCGGCGATCAATCCACCCACCCATGGTCGACGCATCGGCGCGGCGGCTCGCGTCGAGGCGCCGCGCTCGAATCGGCGTACTGGAAATCGGTGCCGTTCACGACGCGGCCAAAATCTCCGGATAGGGTCGCCGGCAGACTTTGCCATGGCTCGAAATCCGCCTCCGGGGCATGCTGCAGTACCGAATCGATGGTGGCGGGACAAGATGCACTGATACTCGCCACGGCGCGGGCGGTTTGCAGTCCCCTGAAGCCGCAGCGATACACTCGGATCGCACGCTGAGGAAAGGTAGGCGGCCACCACCGCAGCCACCGCAGCCCGCTCCGCGGCATTCCGCGATACCCATCGGCAAGTAATCGTCTCTCGCCGTTTGCCGCCACCCGCATGACTTTGGCGAGCGTTCCGGCAAGTCCCGGCCAGTGCCTGGACGCATGCATCGCGAACACCCGCGCGTAACCCGTCAAGATCCCTGAGGCCACCATGGCACCGTGCTGCCTCAGGTGCCGTGCTATCCACGCGGCGGGTCGACGCGCCATGGCTTGCACCGTCTGACCGGGGCCCACGCGGGTCTCGAACGGTACCAGGTAGTCCTCGTCGATTCCGTCCCCGACATCGATCATGCCGAGCGTTCCCACTCCTTCCGGGATTCTCGGCAGCATCGTTTGCAATTGATGGAGAGCCGCTGCCAGGATCCATTCGTTGGCCACGTAGCAACGCGCCGGCAGAATCGTGACCACGTTCGAGATCGAGTCCGCAGCTATCGAGAGGAGCGCCGCCGCCGTCGTCAACGGGGCGGTCAGCCGGCTGTCACTGACGAAACGGTGTTCGGGGCGAACGAACCAGAGCGCGGGCTCCCAGCGCTCGCGATTCTCTTCCCTGACGGTCACAAGGATCTGCGCAGCCGGCGCAATCTGCTTGGCACGGTGCAATGCTCTTTGCAGGAGAGTCGTAGGCTCCCCGAAGCCGCAGTACTGGACCGGTGAGGTCTTGGCAGCACCGGCCATCCAGGGCACATATTCGGGTCCGTGGTCGTCCGCGACCACGATGCACCAAGGCTTTCCTTTATTCGCGCTCCGATCAGACACTCTTGAGCCTCACACGCACTCCGTTGATTGATCGAACATGAGAATATCGAACCTTGGCGGCTGGGTTCTTGGACAAAGCAGCCGCAACTTGGATGGGGATAGCCACGCGATTCGTGGCCGCAATCAACCGAATAAAGAGCCCCTTCACCAATATGCCGCGGCTGTAAGTGGGGGGGATGGTCAGCCAGGTTGTGCGGCAATGTGGATCACGGTGAAGGGGCTGTAAACTCGCGCCTCGTCTCCGATCGCTCAATCAGCGTCGTCGCATCGAATGGACTTGCGCCCCAATTCCTGCTCGATGCTTCGGATGTCCAACTTCACCACCAACATAAGCATTAGAACCATTTCGATTACAAGAAAACTCTGCATACGCCTCTCCTTGGTTCTTCAGTGATGCGTCACGGCGAGGATCAGCTTGGGCGGCAGTTGCCCGACTTTCAGGATCAGCTTAGCCGGCGGTTGCCCGACTTTATTGAATGGAAATGCCCTTAATCGGATAAAAATGTCATTGTCGCGAGGTGCTCTTGGGTATTGCGCCGCGAGTGGACCGGTCCGCGGACGGCCGAGCCTCCGGGAGCGCCCGGCAGAAATCGGCTAAGCTAACAGCGGCCGACGCTGTTTGGGCAAGGTGAGACATCGGCCGCGAGGGGGAGCCATGTCGGCGGCGCTGGTAATCGTCTATGTATGCCTCGTGGCCGTCGAGATCGCCGTCGTCGTCGCCTGGGTAACCGCGACGCGCCGGCACCGCTGGCCGGTCCGCCCGTCGAGCGGCGACCTCGTGATCGGCGGCGCGACGAGCTTCCTCGACACGCTCGGCATCGGGAACTACGCGCAGATCACGGCGTTGTTCAAACTGCGCGGGCACCCGCCGGACGAGCTGATCCCGGGAACTCTGAACGTCGGCAATTCCGTGGGGATCCTCATCAGCTCGGCGCTCTTCATCACGACGGTCCAGGTCGAGCCCACGCTCCTGATGGCGATGGTGATCAGCGCCGGGGCGGGCGCGTGGATCGGCGCCGGCATCGTCAGCCGAATGCGTCGCCGCGTGATCCAGGTGTTCATGGGCGTGGCCCTGCTGCTCGCCGCCGGGTTCTTCACGATGACCAACCTCGGCATCATCCCGCCGACTGGTTCGGCGATGGGACTCGCGGGCTGGCGGTTCGCCGTGGCGGTCGCGGCAAATTTCATCCTTGGCGCGCTCATGTGCGTCGGCATCGGCAACTACGCGCCCTCGATGGCGCTGCTCGCGCTCCTCGGAATGCACCCCATCGCCGCCTACCCGATCATGATCGCGAGCGACGGCGTGTTGATCCCGGTCGCGAGTCTCGGCTTCCTGCGCTCCGGCCGCTTTGCGCCCGCGGTTGCGGTCGGGCTCACGCTCGGCGGAATCATCGGCACGTTCGCCGCTTTTCCGCTCGTCAAGACGCTCGGCGATCACCTCACGCTGATGCGCTGGGCCGTCACGGGCGTCATCGCGTATGCGGCCATCGCCATGCTCCGCTCCGCCCGGGTATCCCAGCCCGATGCGCCGGTGCCGGCCGTGCCCGAATAGAGTTTGAGATATTGGAGCCTTGGGCCTCTGAAAAGCAGTATTGGAGAGTCCCGGTGACTTGAGATTGCACCTTAGGCTAATATCTAATATATCTAAATAGCCCGGAATGCTTTTGAGATATGAAAGATCAGACGTTAAATTCTCGGTCAACCGTGGCGAGAGAATCGGCACTTGAATTGCTGGCGCGCGAAACGGGTACCCCCGTTGATACGGTGCAGGAAATCTACCGGGTCGAGCGCGATAAACTCGAACGTTCGGCGCGCATCAAGACCTTTGTCTCCGTGCTGGCTCAGCAGCGTGTCAAAGCCCTTCTGCAGGTCGAGCGCGGGAAACGTCATTGAACGAAAGGCCGGTCAGCATGGGTGCATCCGCAGGAGCGAGACCACCGCAGCCGGCAGGATGACGGCCTCGCCGGGACAAACAGTCCGCTGGTACAAATTCCTATTTCGAGCTGTTTCCCGCGGTGAGAGAGGCCTTGCCGATAAAGGTGGTCGCCGCCGGGTCCGGATGCTTGCTGTTCAGTTTGATGTTCAGACGCAGCTCGTTCTGCGAGTCGGCGTTGAGGATCGCCTCCTCATAGCTAATGATGTCATTGTCATACAGCTCGAACAGTGACCAATCGAAGGTGCGCATGCCGAGTTCCCGCGACTTGCCCATGATCTCCTTCAACTCGTGAAATTCGCCCTTCAGAAGCTTGTCCGCGACGATCGGCGTATTGAGCAGAATTTCGATGGCGGCTATGCGCCCCTTTCCGTCCGCCGTGCGCACCAGGCGCTGCGAAATGATGGCTTTCAGATCGCTGGACAAGTCCATCAGCAATTGAGCGCGGCGTTGATCCGGAAAGAAATTGACGATGCGGTCGAGCGTCTGGCTGGCGCTGTTGGAATGCAGAGTACTCAGGCACAGGTGCCCGGTCTGCGCGAATGTGATCGCAAGGTCCATGGTCTCGGCGTCCCGGATTTCCCCGATCAAGATGACATCAGGAGCTTGGCGGAATGTGTTCTTGAGCGCGCGGTACCAAGTATGCGTGTCGATGCCGACGTCGCGATGCGTGACCAGCGACTTCTGCGATTGATGCACGAATTCGACCGGATCTTCGACGGTGATGATGTGGCCCGCCGAGGAGCGGTTGCGGTGATCGATCATGGCCGCAAGGGACGTTGACTTGCCGCAGCCGGTGGCGCCGACCATGAGCACCATGCCTCGTTTGGCCATCACCACTTCCTTGAACGTCTCGGGAAGTCCGAACTGTTCGATGGTCGGCATCTCCGTAGGAATGGTTCTGATGACCATGCCGACGTTGCGCTGCTGTACGAACACATTGACGCGATAGCGCGCCACAGCGGGTATCTCGATGGCGAAATTGCACTCGAGCTCTTTGGCAAACTCCTCCCGTTGGCTCTCGTTCATGATCGAGTGCGCCAATTCCCGGGTAATGTCTGCGCCCAGCTTTTGCGTGCCGAGGGGGTGCATATTGCCCTGGGATTTCATGCTCGGCGGAAAATCCGTCGAAATGAAAAGATCCGAGCCGCCCGCCCGAGTCATCGCAGTGAGCAGCTTGGTCATGTAAGTCTTGGCTTGTTCTTCGCTCGGCGTCGCCATTTCGCATCCTTAACATAAGCTGCCCGGCGTCAATATATCCGTGCGGCTCTTGGGTGTCCGCGACAGAGTTAACAAGTCTCGGTGCGCCCGTATCCCACATGCTCACGTTATGTGGGATACAACACATGCAATAACGTCAATAAAATCATGTACATACATCAGATATGGGATTTACGGTATTTTTCCGCCGGAAATGCGATTTGACGGCCATCCGTATGCCGATACAATTAGCTTTGTTGAAATTTTCAACAATGGATCTGTATACATGGCCACCGTCAATTTCAGCGTCCCCGATGACGTCAAAGCCGAGTTCGATAAAACCTTCGGAAGACAAAACAAAAGCGCGGTCATTGCGGACCTTATGCGGAAGGCCGTTGCCGACGCAAAGCTGCGCAAGCGTCGGATGGATGTCTTTCGTACTCTGACACAGCGGCGAACGGAGCGGCCAAAGCTGTCTGACGCGCAAATTCGCGACTCCCGGACGACGGGCAGGCCGTGACCGTCGTCGTAGATGCCAGCGTCGTCGTTAAATGGCTGCTGCAGGACCCGGAGCGCGAAGCGGACACCGACAAAGCAACGCAGTTGATGAACCTAATAGCAAGCGGGGAGCAGTCAGTGTTGCAACCTACGCACTGGGTTGTCGAGGTCGGCGCTGTACTTGCTCGCGAGAGTCCATCCACCGCGGCAGACGATGTCGAGATGTTGACCGCCCTGGAATTGCCCACGACAGACGATCCGCGCGTGTTGCGGCGAGGAGTTGAGCTTGCCACCGAGATCAAGCAGCACCTGTTTGACACCTACTATCACGGCATAGCGCTGGAGAACTCGGACTGCACACTCGTCACCGCCGACGAACGTTACCTCCGCGCAGCACGCGCAAGAGGGCGCATCATAAGCTTGACTGAGTGGAAATAGTGTCGCCCCATGCTGGCGTTCGGACTTAAAGGGCCGTGGTCCCTTAAGGCCGTTCCTCGGGCCTCTGCCCGAGCGTCTCGACCGCCGCTCCCGCCGGCAGCTGATCGCCCGGAGTCAATGGGCGCTGCACGGCATCCTCGAGATCGCCGAGCGCCCGCTGGGTGCGGGCCACCGCCTCGAGCTCCGTGCGCGAAGCGATCAGCTGTTCGATCTCCACATCGTCGAGCTCCAGCCTTCCGTCCTCGCCGGCGCGCACCGACTCCCGAATGGCACGCTGCCGAGCCGCCGTCAGCTCCTCGAGACGCGTGGCCTCCTCGAGCTCCGCGAGCGCAGCGGTATACATGGCCAGCGACCGCTCGCTCTTCGAGATCACGTCGGCCTGAGTCGCCTCAAACGCGGCAGCCGCATTGAGCCTTCGTGCCTCGGCCTCGGCGATCGGCCCGCGATTTCGATCGAACATCGGAACGGCGGCCGAGAACCCCAGGGTGAAATAGCTCCGCTTCTCTTCGTAGGTGTAGCCCGGACCGATGTCCACATCCGGATATTGCTTCGCGATCTGCAGCTTCAGATCGGCTTCGGCGGCCGCATAGTGCTCGAGCGCGCCGCGCACGTCCAGGCGATTGATCACGGCCTCTCGCCGGATATCGGCGACCGGCAGAGACGCTGCGGCGGGCGGTTTGCTCATGTCGGGCCAGGACAGATGCACATCCTGAAGGGCCGCGGCGGGAACACCGATCGCGGCGGCCATCGCCGCCCTCGCCTCTGCCGCTTGGCTCTCGCCCGCGCCCACCGCGGCGCGTGCTTTGGACAGCTCGATGCGGGCGGCGTCCGCCTGCAGGCGCGGTATCTCGCCGAGAGACGCCATCCGATCGAGCAAATCGACTTGATCCTGTCGAGTCTTCGCCTCCGCGCGAAACAGCTCTACGGTGCGAACGGCGACGATGTCCTCCAGCATCGCGGCGCGGACCGCCCCGCGAATCGTCCAGGCGGATTGCGCCAGATCGAATTGCGCCGCCAGCACCGAGCTTTGCGCCGACTCGATGCGGTAGCGGCGCTTGCCCGCCGTCTCGAGTGGAAACGACAGATCCAAGGTGAGCAAATAAGGACTCGGAATCCCCGGCGTGATCCCCAAGGTCGGATTGGGCCGCGCGCCCGCCGTCACGAGCTCGGCTCGCGATGCCGCGACGCGAGCCCGAGCCGCATCGAGCTCCGTATTGAAATACAAGGCAGCGAGCGACAGCGATTGAAAGTCCCAGGTCCCCGGCGGCCACTCGGACTGCAGATGCCCGAGATAGGAATCCTCGAAGGATCGCAGGCCGGGATCCGCCAGCGAGCGTGATTCGAGGGCCGCCGCGGACGCCTCGGGCGAGAGAGGCGCGGGTTTGTACTGCTGCGCGGAGCAGCCTGCCAGAAGCGCGGGGACGAGGAACGCCGCCCGCATGGGCAGCCCGCCTCCCTGCCGAGCCGGCGAGCGCCGGAACGATGCGCCAATGCCTCCCATGGGGCCAGTATAGAGCGCGAGCGCGGTGAAGCGAACTTGCCCGCCGGTAGGAGCCTGTCCGAGTAATGACGCTCCTAATGCGGGAGCGCTTCGGTCATTCTGTCCTGGACGGCGAGCATCAGGTCGTGACGGGCGATCTCGCCGAGCAAGGTCGTGCGCCAGGGACCCGAGATCACCGGCAGTACGGTCTCGTTTTCCCGAAGAAAAAGGTCGAGCGCCGAGGTCAGGCTCATGTCCGGGGTCAATGTGGTGTTCATCGGCGTGGACACCGCCTGGACCCGGGTGTACGGATTGATCAGACCCTGCTGCATGTCGGCGAACGCCTTGCGAGGGTCGATCGAGGCGGTGAGCTCACCCTCGTCGTTGACGATGTACACCGCGCGTACCGCGCGGCGCGGGAGGTTCCGCAGCATATCCTCGACGGTCACCGTCTCCTTGACGACCGCGGCGGCCGGCCGGATCAGATCCGCCACGGTGCGCAGCTGCCAGGCCGATCCGCCTTCGGCGCTCGGCATCAGCGACTCCCGATAGATCGAGGCACCGCCCCGATACACCTTGGCGACGTAATGCGCGGTCACGCAGGCGAGAATCAACGGCAGCACCACCTGGTGATCGAGCGTCATCTCGAAGATCATCAGCACCGAGGTGAGCGGCGCGTGCGTGGTGGCCGCGAGGAACCCTCCCATCCCGACCACGGCGAACGCGCTGGAATCGGAGCTCATGTGCGGCAGGGCCAGGCGCAGCGTCGAGCCGGTCAGCGCTCCCACCGCGGCGCCGATGAATAGCGTGGGCGTGAACACGCCGCCCACCGCCCCCGACCCGACGGTGGAGGCGGTACTCGCCACCTTGGCGAAGAGCACCGCCAGAAGCATCCAGCCGAGCAGCCGGCCGTGCAGGATCGAATCCACGACGCTGTAGCCGTTGCCCCAGACCTGCGGAAAGGTGATGGAAATCAAACCGACGATCAGACCGCCCAGCGCGAACTTCAAATACAGGGGGCCGGGAAGCATCGCGAACCGCCGCTTGCTCCACGCCAACAAGGCCAGAAACGGCGGCGCCAGATGCCCGAGCAGCACGCCGAACATCGCGTAGAGAATGAGCTCCCAGTTCTCGCCGAAATGGACCGGGGGCATCTCGAACACCGGTCCGTACCCGAGCAGGCGGTGGATGGTGGCATCGGCGCTCACCGCCGAGACCAGGAGCGGCCCGAAGCTTTCCATGGCGAACGAGCCCATCACGATCTCGGCGACGAACAGCGCCCCCGCGATCGGGGCATTGTAGGCCGAGGCGATGCCGGCGGCCGCTCCGCAGGCCACCAGCAATCTGCGTCTGGGCATCGGCGCCTTGCCGAGAAGCGCGACCTTGGAGCCGATCAGCGCCGCCATCTGCACCATGGGTCCTTCGCGGCCGATCGATCCGCCCGAGGCGATGGTCAGGAGCGAGGAGACGCTGCGAATCAGCGTGGGCCGCGCGGCGATCACACCGTCGCCCACGGCCACCGCTTCCATGTAATCGACGGAGCGGCGCGAGGCGACCCAGGCCGCGCCGTACTGAATGACCAGCCCCGCGGCAAGACCCCCGATCACGGGAACGATTGCGCGGCGCACGCCGTGCAGTTCCATGGCCGCCTCCACCAGCCCCCCGGTGGAGCTTCCGGTGATCACCCATTCGAAGGCATGGATGCATTCGCGAAACGCGACGCTCGCCAGCGCCCCGGCGATGCCGATGAGCGCGGCCCAGAAGATGATGGCCGTCAGCTCCTCGTGTCCCAGCACGAGGAGCCTCAATTTGGTCAGCCATTGAACGGTCTTGGCGTACGACGCTCTGGCGTGCAGGCGGCCGCTCGCGACCAAGCCCCGAAGGGCATTCTGATTCATGGGACGCTAGTCGCCGTCCTGTTCCGAGGCGGGTTTGTCGATGGCGCGGGGCGCAATCACGCGCAAGAGATCGATACGGCGCCGGTCGGCGCGCACGACGCGAAACTCCAGATCGCCGATCTGGGTGGTTTCGCCCCGCCGCGGCAGACGGCCGAACTCCTGCATGAGAAGTCCCCCGATGGTGTCGTATTCCTCGTCGGAGAATGCCGTGCCGAAGTAGCCGTTGAATTCGGCGATCGGCGTGAGCGCGCGAACGGAGAACTCGCGCGGGCTCTCGCGGCGTATCGCCTGGTCGTCCTCGACGTCGTGCTCATCGTCGATTTCCCCGACGATCTGCTCGATCACATCCTCGATGGTCACCAGGCCGCAAACGCCGCCGTACTCATCCACCACCATGGCCAGATGATTGTGGCTCACGCGAAATTCCTTGAGGAGCACGTTGAGCCGCTTGCTTTCGGGAACGAACACGACGGGGCGCATGAACTCGCGGATCTCGAACGGCTCGCCCTCCGCGATCTGCAGCCGCAGCAGATCCTTGGCGAGCAATATGCCGAGAATCTGATCGCGGTCCTCGCCGATGACCGGAAAGCGCGAATGTCCCGACTCGACCACGAGCTCGATCAATTTATCCGGGGGCTCGTCGCGCTCGATGAAGACCATCTGCGCGCGCGGCACCATGATGTCCCGCACCTGCATGTCGGCGACCGCAAGCACCCCCTCCAGCATGACCAGCGCATCACCGTTGAACAGCCCGCGCTCGCTCGCCTCGCGCAGATCCTCGATGAGCTCGGCCAGATCGCGCGGCTCGCCCGACATCGATTGCGTGATCCGCTTTAACCAGCGGCCGGTGTTGCCAGTGGGCTGCTCGGACATGTGGGCTCCAGCATACTCGATCAGGCCTCCGGCCAGACATAGGGGTTTGAAAACCCAAGCCGATCAAGGATTTGAATCTCCCGGGCCTCCATCTTGCGGGCCCCGGCGGGGAGTTCGTGATCGAAACCCAGTAGGTGCAGCACGCCGTGGACCGTCAGATGCGCCCAATGCGCCGCGGCGCTCTTACCCTGGCTGGATGCCTCCCGGGCGACGACCGGCGCGCAAATCACCAGCTCCCCCAGGTCGGTCGAACCGTCCGGCATCAACCCCGCGCCGCCGAACGACAGCACATTGGTTGGCCCATTTCTATTCCGATAGCGCGCATTGAGCGTGCGGCTCCGGGCCGTGCCGACGACGCGGACCGAGATTCTCACCCGCCGGGGGGCGCTGCGCCGGGACCGCGGCTGCGCGCCCCTGTCGGCAAGAGCCGTGCCCGCCCAGCGCAGGAATTCGGCACGGCGGGGCGCCCACGGGCGCCGCGCCGCGAAGGTCACGTCGAGCTCGAGCCGCGGCGGCACGGCTAGCCCCTGGAACCGTCGTCGGGTGCCTGGGCCTCGTACGCCTGAACGATTCGTTGCACCAGCGGATGCCGGACGACATCGCGCGAGGTGAACATCGTGAACGCGATACCGCGCACACCGCGCAGGATGTCGATCACGGTGCGAAGGCCGGATTGCTTGGAATTCGGCAGGTCGACCTGCGTGATGTCCCCGGTCACCACCGCCTTGGAGCCGAAGCCGATTCGTGTCAGAAACATCTTCATCTGCTCGTTGGTGGTGTTCTGCGCCTCGTCCAGGATCACGAAGGAATCGTTCAGCGACCGTCCGCGCATGAAGGCGAGCGGCGCTACCTCGATGATGTTGCGCTCGATCGATTTGGCGACCCGTTCGAAGCCGAGCATCTCGTACAGCGCGTCGTACATCGGACGCAGATACGGGTCCACTTTCTGACTGAGGTCTCCGGGCAGGAATCCCAACCGCTCTCCCGCCTCGACCGCGGGACGCACCAGCACGATGCGGCGCACCTTCTCCGACTGCAGCGCCTCCACCGCGCAGGCCACTGCCAGATAGGTCTTGCCGGTTCCGGCCGGCCCGATGCCGAAGGTGAGATCGTGGCTGCGGATATTGCTGAGATACTCGGTCTGATTCGCACCCCGCGCCCGCAGCGTCCCGCGCGCGGTGCGCACCTTGATCTCGTCCGCCGCCTCGCCGTTGCCTGGCGGAGCAGCCGCGGCTCGCTCGACCGGCGATGGTTCCGCGCCGGTCTCGGCGTCCCCGCGGCCCATGTCGAGCTCCTGCAGCGCGATGTGCACCCGCTCGGAGTCAACCGGCTCTCGCTCCGCGCGCGCATACAAGTCCTGCAACACCCCCTCCGCGCGCTTGGCCGCGGCCGGCAGCCCGAGGATCTGGAATCGATTGCCGCGACGGCGGATTTCCACGCCGAGCCTGGCCTCGATCTGATGCAAGTGTTCGTCGAGCGGACCGCAAAGCTCGACCAGCCTTATATTGTCAACCGGCGCAAGGACCACATCGCGCGGCGAGGGAGCGGAACTCACGCCGGGCTTTCCACCGCGGCGGCCTCCGTCACCAACCGGCCGCGCAACGAATTGGGCCGTGCTTCGGTGATGATCACGTCGGCGAATCGATTGAGGAGTGCCGAGGGCCCGTCGAAATTCACCCAACGATTGTTGTCGGTGCGCCCGGCGAGCTCGTTTCTATTGCGCTTGGCGGGCCGCTCGACGAGTACCCGCTGCCGGCTCCCGACCATCCGCTCCGAGATGGCGCGCGCCTGCGCATTCAGCCGCTGCTGAACGAGATCGAGACGCTGCTGCTTGACCTCGGGCGGGACCTCGTCCGGAAAGGAGGCGGCCGGCGTGCCGGGGCGCCGGCTGTAGATGAAGCTGAACGATTGATCGAAACCCGCCTCGGCGATCAGGTTCATGGTGCAGATGAAGTCCTCGTCGGTCTCTCCGGGGAAACCCACGATGATGTCCGTGGTGATCGAAATATCCGGCCGCACCGCGCGGAGCTTGCGCAGCTTCTGCTTGTATTCGAGCACCGTATGGCCGCGCTTCATCGCCGCCAGCACGCGATCCGAGCCGCTCTGTACCGGCAAATGCAGCAAGTTGTTGAGCTTCGGAACGCTCGCGTACGCCTCGATCAAGCTGTCGTTGAATTCCAGCGGATGGGAGGTGGTGAAACGGATGCGTTCCACGCCGGGCACCGCGGCGGCGAAGTGGATCAGGGTCGCCAGATCCGCGCGGCTCCCATCGTCCATCTCACCCGCGTAGGCGTTGACGTTCTGTCCGAGCAGCGTCACTTCGCGCACGCCCTGCGCCGCCAGCGTCTCGACCTCGCCGAGCACTTGCGAGAACGGCCGGCTGATCTCCTCGCCCCGCGTGTAGGGTACGACGCAGAAGGTGCAGTACTTGCTGCAGCCCTCCATGATGGAGACGAAAGCCGCGGCACCGTCTGCTCTCGCCTCGGGCAGGCGGTCGAACTTCTCGATCTCCGGAAAGCTCACGTCGATCTGCGGCCGGCCCGTTCGCCTCAGTCCCTCGATCATCTCCGGGAGCCGATGCAAGGTTTGCGGACCGAACACCAGATCCACGTACGGAGCGCGGGCGGTGATGCCATCGCCTTCCTGGCTGGCCACGCAACCGCCCACACCGATGACCACCTGGGGCCGCAGCTGCTTGAACGCGCGCCATTCGCCGAGCAGCGAGAACACCTTTTCCTGGGCCTTCTCCCGCACGGAGCAGGTGTTGACCAGCAGCACGTCCGCCTCCGCCGGATTGTCCGTACGGGTCATCCCGTGGGCCGCCTCGAGCACATCCCGCATCTTGCTGGAGTCGTACTCGTTCATCTGACAGCCGAAGGTTTTGATGTAGACAAGACCTGACATAGCTCGCCGTAGGCTCACGCTGAAAAGGCCGCTAAGATACAAGGAACCATGGCAATCCGTGAAGTTTTGAGAATGGGCGATCCGCGGCTCCTGGAGATCGCCAAGCCGGTGACCGAATTCGGCTCGCCGGAGCTCGAGAGCCTGCTCCAGGATATGCGGGACACCATGCGGGATCTCAATGGGGCCGGCCTTGCAGCGCCGCAAATCGGGGTGGGCCTCAGAGTTGTCATATTCGGCGTCGAGGCGAATCCGCGCTACCCCGATGCCGAGCAGGTCCCCTACACCGTGCTCATCAATCCCGAGCTCACGCCGCTCGGCGATGAGATGGAGGAAGGCTGGGAGGGCTGTCTCTCGGTCCCCGGCATGCGGGGCGTCGTTCCGCGCTTCCGGCACCTGCGCTACCGCGGCGTCGATGCCGCCGGGCACCCGATCGACCGCACCGTCGACGGCTTTCACGCCCGGGTCGTGCAGCACGAGGTCGATCATCTGGACGGCATTTTGTACCCGCAGAGAATCCGCGACTTGACCCAATTCGGCTTCACGGACGTGCTCTTCCCAGGCCAGGATCTGGTAGACGATTGAGCGAGCCCTCCGCGACCGCCCTGACCGAGCACTGTCTGGCCGCGGCCCGAGATCCCGGCGGCGAGGGAGCCCGCGTCTTCACCGAGCTGTTCGACGAGTCGGCGCTCGAAGAGGCGAGCCACGCAGATACCCGTGGGGCGGGCGGGCATCCCGCCCGGGCGCTCGAGGGGCTGCCGATATCGGTCAAGGATTTGTTCGATATCGCGGGCTCGGTCACCCGGGCCGCTTCCCTGGCGCTCCCCGATGCCTCCCCCGCCGCAGCCGATGCACCGGCCATTGCGCGCCTGCGGGCCGCGGGAGCGATCATCGTCGGCAAGACCAACATGACTGAGTTCGCCTATTCCGGGCTGGGGCTGAACCTCCATTTCGGTACGCCGCTGAACCCCTTCGATCGCCGTGCGCAGCGCATCCCGGGGGGCTCTTCCTCGGGCGCGGCGGTATCGGTGAGCGATCGCATGGCGATTGCGGCCATCGGAACCGACACCGGAGGCTCGATCCGCATTCCGGCGGCCTTGTGCGGCCTGGTGGGGTGGAAGCCCACGGTTTCACGGGTATCGCGCGAGGGCGTGTATCCGCTCTCGACCTCGTTCGATTCCATCGGTCCGATCGCGGCCGATGTCGCCTCGTGCGTGCGGATCGACCAGGTACTCAGCGGTGAATCGGCGCGGGAGAAACCCCGGGAAGACCTCAAGGGTGTGCGCCTCGCCGTCCCGGGCAAGCTCTTGAGTGCCGACACCGATTCCCCGGTCGCGGCCGCCGTCGGCCGAGCGCTCACCTCGCTCAGCAAGGCGGGCGTGGTACTCGCCGAGTTGCCGCTGCCCGAGATCGTCGAGGTCCCGACGGTCGGCGCGGGCGTGGTGATCGTCGGATCGGAGGCGTACGCCTGGCATCGCCGGAATATCGCCGCCCACGGCTCGCTCTACGATCCGCGCGTGCGCGTGCGCCTCGAGCGGGGAGCGGCCTATTCCGCCTGGGAATATCTGGATGCGCTGCGCTGCCGGACCGCCGCCATCGCGGCCGCCGGGCGCGCGCTGGAGGGATTCGACGGATGGCTGATGCCGACGGTGCCGATCATCGCGCCGCGCATTGCCGATCTGGCGGCAGAGGAGGTCTACGTCGAGACCAACAAGCGGGTGCTGCGCAACTCCTCCATCGTGAATTTCCTCGGCGGCTGCGCCGTCAGCCTTCCCTGCCACACACCGGGAGAGCCGCCTGTCGGGCTGACCTTGGCCGCGCTCGGCGACTCCGATCATCGGGTGCTGGCCATTGCCGCAGCGCTCGAACGGGCTCTCGACCGGGGGCGCGGGTGCGAGGCCGCGCACTGACCCGCCGCGACCCGCCTGGGCCCCCACCCCGGCCCCGGTTCAGGGTCGCGGCGCGCCGGGCCCGAGCACGTTCCGAAGAACGCCGATTCCTTCGATCTCCACTTCCACCGAGGAACCATCCTTGATCGATCCGACGCCTACGGAGGTGCCGCACGCGATCACGTCCCCGGGCAACAGCGACATGTCGTGGGAAATCCGGCTCACCAATTCCGGCGGTGAAATGATCATGTCCGCCAGCGGATAGTTCTGCCGTTCCACTCCGTCGAGCCGGGTGATCACCTTGAGCCGCGACCACTCCAGCCCCGTGGCAACGACCGGGCCGAGACAACCGAAGGTGTCGTAGCCCTTCGACCGGCACCACTGGGCGAAGTCGACGTTCTCGTTCAACACGCCCATCGCCGTCACGTCGTTCACACAGGTGTAGCCGAACACGTGAGCATCCACCTCGTCCGGGCGGATATCCGTGCAGCGCTTTCCGATGACGATGCCGAGCTCTCCCTCGTAGCCGATCTTGCCCGGGTAGGTGCCGGGCCTGCGTATCGGCTCGTCCGGGCCGATCACCGAGGTACCGGGTTTCAACAGGAATTGCGGGTGCGTCGGAGCCGGCTTGCCGAGCTTGTCGCAGAGCGCGTGAAAGTTGTTCCACAGGGCGACGATCTTGGACGGTGCGCAGGGACTCTGCAGCGTGACGGCATCCCGCGCCAGGGTACGGCCGGTCGGCCGCTTGTCCGCGAAAAGGTCGCCCTCGTATTCGAGGATGTGAGTGTCCTCGAACATACCGAAGCTCAGACGCCCGTCATCCGAGCGAAAACGTGCCCAGCGGCTCATGACCTTACTCAATCCCCTGGTTGCGCGGATTTGATTCGACGTAGCTGCGGCGGGCGAGAGTTGACCCCTCGACCCGCCGCACCCAATCGCCGAGGGCTACTTATACGTTGCATCTCCGCGGACCAGAAAGTCGCGATGCACGGAGAAGTCGACCATGGAACCGAACGCGGGACCTGCCAGCGGGTCGGCCTTGATCGACTCGCCCAGCGCCTTGTTGACCCGGTCCTGCCCTTCCGCCGTCGGCGTGATGTAGACGATGAAGAATAGTGACGGGGAGTCGGTGTGAATGGCCTGCTCGTCGATCTCATATTCGACGATGGTACCCTCGGCCAGCAGCTTCTCGAGGAGCGGCACGATGAAGCTTTTCGCCAGCGTATCGACGGCATCGTCCGGCGCGCTGTCCTTGAGCTTGTAAATCGCGCTGTGCGTGTAGGCACCCTTCCACGAGCCGCTCTTCCAGCTGTAATAGCGGCTGGAAAAGATCTGATCGTCGTGCTTGGTCGCGCTCGCGAACACCGCGGTGGTCGTGTTTCCGCCCTGCATGAGATCGCTCAGCGTCGTGAGAAGACCTGCCATCGACATGGACGAGAACCAGCCGTCGTGCGTATAGCCGTCCGCGGTATGCACCACCGTCTCGTCATCGCCGTAGCCGACCAGAGTGCCGCTGGTAAACGCATGAGTGAAGACCGCGTTGCCGGCACGCGCTTTATCCATGTCGGCCCATTTCGCGCGCGGTATGGCCCATTCCGAGTAATAGCTATACAGAGGAGGCTTCTCCTTGACCTCCGCCGTTTGCGCGTTGATGGAGCTCGAGGGGAAATACAGGGTTGCGAGTACAGCGAAGGCAGCCCCGGCTGCACGGATGATCTTCATGATGCAATCTCCCTATGTCTTTGTTGGTATTCCGCAATGGCGTTGCGCCACCGGCGTAGGGCGATTATATCGGAAGCAGCCGTACCTGGATGTGGCTGCAGTACACCAGCAAAATCAAAAGCTTGGGAACTCGGATGGCCTCTGCGTCGCCGCCATCGGCGTGGTCGCGCCAAAGAGCACCGCCGAGGCCAGAGCGGCGGTCAGCGCAAGAGTGGACCCGCTGCCTTTCACCTGCCCCTAAAACGGAATGTCGTCGTCGAAATCCTCTTTGCCGGCCGCCGGACCCGGCGACTGATCGTAATCGTCCCGGGGCGGGGCGCTCGTGCCGCCGCGTTCCGGAGTCATGCCGCCCCCACCCCCGCCGCCTCCGCGGGCGCCGAGCATCTGCATGTTGTCGGCGATGATCTCGGTGGTGTAGCGATCGTTGCCCTGCTTGTCCTGCCATTTGCGGGTACGGAGCTTCCCTTCGACGAATACCTGAGAGCCCTTGCGCAGGTACTCGGCGGCAATCTCGCCCAGGCGCCCGAAGAGCGCAATGCTGTGCCACTCGGTGCGCTCCTGCTGCGCCCCGGAAGCCTTGTCCTTCCACGACTCGCTGGTGGCGATGCGGATGTTCGTGACCGTCATGCCGCTCGGCATCGAGCGGGTCTCGGGGTCAGCGCCCAAATTCCCGACCAAAATGACTTTGTTGACTCCGCGAGCCATGAGGTTCCTCTCCACTGTGGATGGCCGATATTGTACACGCGCCGGCAGCCCCCATAGTGGGGTTACCCCCGCGCGTTGATGGAGAAATGCGCGGTCGGGCCGCCGGCCGCTCGATTTCGGGCGCCGCCTCCGTCCCTATCCTCGCCCCTTGACGCCGGGCGTATAGTATTTGGTTGCATGCAAAATATCCGAATCCGGGGCGCCCGGACGCACAATCTGAAGAATGTCGACCTCGACCTGCCGCGGGACCGCCTGATCGTGTTCACCGGCCTGTCGGGGTCCGGCAAATCCTCCCTGGCGTTCGACACCATCTATGCCGAGGGCCAGCGGCGCTACGTGGAATCGCTGTCCACCTATGCGCGCCAGTTCCTGTCGATGATGGAAAAACCGGACGTGGACACGATCGAGGGGTTGTCTCCCGCGATCTCCATCGAGCAGAAGTCCACCTCGCATAATCCGCGCTCCACCGTCGGCACGGTGACCGAGGTATACGACTACCTGCGCCTCTTGTACGCCCGCGCGGGCATCCCGCGCTGTCCCGATCACCATATCGATCTCGCTGCCCAGACCGTGAGCCAGATGGTGGACGCCGTGCTGGCGCATCCGGAAGGCACCGCGATGATGCTCCTCGGCACCCGCCATATCGGAGCGCAAGGGCGAGCATGCGGAGCTGATCGAGGAGCTGCAGGCCGGGGGCTTCGTGCGTGCACGCATCGATGGGCGCGTGATGGAGCTCGATCAGGCGCCGAAGCTCGACGTACGCCGCAAGCACACGGTCGAGGCGATCGTCGACCGTTTTCGCGTTCGGCCCGATTTGGCGCAGCGTCTCGCGGAATCCTTCGAGACCGCGCTGCGCCTCGGCGCGGGCGTCGCACGCGTTGCGTTCATGGACGATGCGGAGCGACCGGAGCTCGTTTTCTCCAACAAGTTCGCGTGCCCGATTTGCAATTACTCGCTCACCGAGCTCGAGCCCCGGCTGTTTTCGTTCAATAGTCCGATCGGCGCCTGTCCGAGCTGCGACGGCCTCGGGACGCAGGACTTCTTCGATCCCGAGAAGATCGTCGCCAATCCGCACCTGTCCCTCGCCGGAGGCGCGGTACGCGGCTGGGATCGGCGCAACGCCTATTACTTCCAGGTGATTCAGTCCCTGGCGCGGCATGCGAAGTTCGACATCGAAGCGCCGTACGAGAGCCTGCCGCAGAAAATCAAGAACCTCGTCCTCTTCGGCAGCGACGACGAGCAGATCGAATTCAAGTATCTCGACGGCAAGGGCGGCACCGTCAAGCGCAAACATGCCTTCGAAGGCATCGTCAAGAATCTCGAGCGCCGCTACCGCGAGACCGAATCGGCCACCGTGCGCGAGGAGCTCGCCAAGTACCGCTCGTCGCGGGCATGCCCCGAGTGCGGCGGCACCCGGCTCAACCGCGCCGCACGCAACGTGTTCGTCGAGAACAAGAACCTGCCCGAGATCTCCTCGCTCTCGGTCGCCCGCGCGGTGGCGTTCTTCCAGGCGCTGAAGCTTCCGGGCTGGCGCGGCGAGATCGCCGTGAAGATCGTCAAGGAGATCGGCGATCGGCTCGGCTTCCTCGCGAACGTCGGGCTGGGCTATCTCACCCTCGACCGCAGCGCCGACACGCTCTCGGGCGGCGAAGCGCAGCGCATTCGTCTCGCGAGTCAGATCGGATCGGGACTGGTCGGCGTCATGTACATCCTGGACGAGCCCTCCATCGGCCTGCATCAGCGCGACAATCAGCGCCTGCTCGACACGCTCGTCAACCTGCGGAACCTCGGCAATACCGTCATCGTCGTCGAGCACGACGAGGATGCGATCCGGCAGGCCGACTACGTCGTGGACCTCGGGCCCGGAGCCGGCGCGCACGGCGGGAGGGTCGTGGCGCAGGGCACCGCGGCGGAGGTCGCCGAAAATCCCGAGTCGATCACCGGAAAATACCTGAGCGGACGGCGCCGCATCGAGATCCCTTCCATGCGTCATCGGCCCGATCCGAAACGCATGCTGCGGGTCCTCGGCGCCACCGCCAACAATTTGAAGGGTGTCACCGCGGAGTTTCCGCTCGGGCTTCTGACCTGCGTCACGGGAGTCTCGGGCTCGGGCAAATCGACGCTGGTCAACGACACCCTGTTTCGCGCAGTCGCAACACAGTTGAATCGCGCATCGCCCGGCACCGCGCATTTCGACCGGATCGAAGGCCTGGAGCACATCGATCGGGTCATCGAGATCGATCAAAGTCCGATCGGCCGCACGCCGCGCTCCAATCCGGCCACCTACACCGGACTATTCGCGCCGATCCGCGAGATCTTCGCCTCCGTCCCCGAATCCCGCGCCCGCGGGTATGAAGCCGGGCGGTTCAGCTTCAACGTCAAGGGCGGCCGTTGCGAGGCCTGTCAGGGCGACGGCGTCATCAAGGTCGAGATGCATTTCCTGGCCGACGTCTACGTATCCTGCGATGTCTGCCGCGGCCTGCGTTACAACCGGGAAACCCTCGAGATCCGCTTCAAGGGCAAGAATATCCAGGAAGTCCTCGACATGACGGTCGAGGACGCGCTGCCGTTCTTCTCCGCCGTACCAACGGTACAGCCGAAGCTGCAAACGCTGCTCGACGTGGGTTTATCGTATGTGCGCCTGGGTCAGAGCGCCACGACGCTCTCGGGGGGCGAGGCGCAGCGGGTGAAGCTCGCGAAGGAGCTGTCCAAGCGCGCCACGGGGCGGACGCTCTACATTCTCGACGAGCCGACCACGGGTTTGCACTTCGCCGACATCGAGCAGCTCCTGCTGGTCCTGCATCGATTGCGCGACGAGGGCAACACCGTCATCGTGATCGAGCACAATCTCGACGTGATCAAGACTGCCGACTGGGTGGTCGACCTGGGCCCGGAGGGCGGAGACGGCGGCGGCCGGATCATCGCCACCGGAACGCCGGACGAGATCGCGCAGAGCGCCGCGTCGTACACGGGGCAGTATCTCAAGGCGGCGCTGGGGCGGGCCCGGCGCGAGCCGGTCGCGCAGCGCAAGAGGGCTTGAAAGGCGCGGGCACTCGTCACGGCCCCGGACAAATTCGTGGTCAGCAATCGCTATCCCACCGGTCGCCGCCGCTCAGTTGGCGATTGCAATCCGGTTGTCATTTCCGGGGCATTCCGGCCTCCCCTTCGCCCATCCGTTCGACCCACTGAGCGCGCGACGCTCCGGCCTCGAAGGGGTCCGCGAAGTACTGTGTTTCCCGTGCAACTTTGTCGCCGCTGAACTCCATGATGCTCACGGTGTAGGAAGGCTTCCCGTCATACGTCAGAATATACTCGGTGATCCAAAGATCACCGCTGCCGATGACCCGCCGCACGGCGAAGCGCTTTTTGCTCGGCTGATTGGTGCGCGAGCTCTGTATGTTGCGCCGGCCGCGGATTCGCTCGCCCGATTGGGGGTATTCCAGCACCGCGTCCTCGAGATAGATGTCGTGCTCAGTTTCAAAATCGTCGGCATCGGATGCGATCCAATGACGATCCAGCGCCGCGCGTATCTCCTCAGCTCTCATATGTGCCTCCAGTGTCACCAGCCTTCGATATCACTCCTCTTCGATATCACTCCTGACGCAAGACGCCTCCAGGAGCTGCAACCTTACTTCAGACCGGCCTGCTTTCGGAAGTCGGGCGCGGCATGGCATCATATCCATCGCGGCGATCGCAACCGGTCAACAGAATGAATCCACTCGTCAGCAAGGTCCATGGCAAGGAAAGACGCTGGAGCGCCGAATATGCCGCGCTCCGCCGGCTCTGCCTTGCATCGGGTCTCAATGAGGAACTGAAATGGGGCCAAGCTTGCTACGATCTGAGCGGCAGCAACGTGGTTTTGATCCATGGTTTCAAGAATTATTGCGCTTTGCTTTTCATGAAAGGCGCTTTGCTCAAGGATCCCAAGGGCATCCTCATTCAGCAGACCAAGAACGTGCAGGCCGCGAGGCAAATCCGGTTTGCTTCTCTTGCGGATATCAACAAGCAGAAAGCGGCGGTCAAGGCCTATATCACGGAGGCCATCGCAGTCGAGAAATCCGGCGCCAAGGTGGCGATGAAAAGCGCCGCACAATTCGACGTGCCCGAGGAATTTCAAAAGCGTTTGGATGATGACCCAAAACTCGCCGAAACCTTTCACGCGCTCACCCCCGGAAGGCAGAAAGGTTATTTGCTGCATTTCGCCGGCGCGAAACAATCGGCGACCCGCACCGCACGCGTGGAGAAACACGCACCCAGGATTTTGAAAGGGCTCGGACTCGATGATTGAGCCCCTCAAGGACAAAAGCCTGCTTCCTGCAGTCGTCCGGTTTTAGGCGATCTCCTTCTGGCTGCTTGACTTGGAATAGGCAAATCGGCCGCCGCGGCCGCCGTCCACCCTCTTCGTTCGTGCTATCGTCTACCCACTACAAAATGCCCTACGAAGGTCGTCCCATGAACAAGAGCGCCATTGGAATCCCCGCCCTCGCCGCCCTCACCATATTCTTCGCCTTCTCCCTCTCGGCGCCGAGCTTCGCCGGTCCGTCCGCCGACATCCGCCGCCTCGAGGACGATTTCAACGCCTCCTACGCCGCCAACGATCTGGACAAGTACTTCGGCTACTATGCCGAGGACGCGATCCTCTGGTTTCCGGAAGGCCGCACCGACGTGCCGGCCTACGAGAAGGAATGGACCGAGTACATCAAGGGCGGCGCCGCCCTCGAGCAAGCGAAGCTCTCGGATCTGCACATCCGCTTGAGTCCGGCGGCCGATACCGCCATCGCCAGCTATCAGTTGCATGTGAGAACGCGCGAGGCCGACAAGTCGGTCACCGACGAGGATTTCCAGGAGACCGATATCTGGTTCAAGACGGCAGCCGGGTGGAAAATCACGCACGTGCATTATTCCCCGGCGCCCAAGCCCGCGAAATCCTAGCATCGCCATGAGTGTCGGGCGTGGAGGTCTCGCGGGCGCCGTCGCCCGTGCCTCGCTTCCCGTGCTGAGGCGGCTCCCCCCCGAGACGGCACACGATCTGGGCCTCGCGGGGTTGCAACGCCTGCGGCCCCTGTGGACCGCTCCCGTGGTGCCTCCGGCGCTTGCCGTCTCCTGTGCCGGGCTCACCTTCGCCCACCCGCTGGGCCTTGCCGCCGGCTTCGACAAGGACGGCGACTATCTCGACGCACTCGGCGCGCTCGGTTTCAGCCACATCGAGCTCGGCACGGTGACTCCGCGGCCGCAACCCGGCAACCCCAAGCCGCGCATGTTCCGTCCGCCCGGCGGCGCAGCGCTGGTCAACCGGATGGGGTTCAACAATAAAGGCGTCGACCATCTCGTCGCACGGCTCCAGCGAGCCCGTTATCCGGGAATTCGCGGCATCAGCATCGGCAAGAATGCCGACACCCCCATCGATCGAGCGGCGGATGACTATGTGACCTGCATGCGCAAGGTGTATGCGCACGCCGATTACATCGCGATCAATGTCTCCTCGCCCAACACCGCGCGCCTGCGGGAGCTGCAGGAGCCGGACGGGCTGCAACGGATCCTGGGGTCGCTCCTCGAGACGCGGGCCGCGCTCTGCAAGGACCACGCGAAACAGGTTCCTCTGCTGGTCAAGATCGCCCCCGACCTGGATTCGGGCCAGATCGCGGAGCTCGCCGCCGTCGTCCGTTCGCTCGGGATCGATGGGATCATCTCGACCAATACCACGACCGATCTGTCGGCCCTGGGCCCCGACTGGCCGGACGAGCGCCGCGGGGGATTGAGCGGCGCGCCGCTCCATGCCCGGTCCGTGGCGGTGATCGCACAATTGCGCGCCGAGCTCGGCGGCGGCTTCCCCATCGTCGGCGTGGGCGGTATCGTAGATGCCGATCGGGCATTGGCGACATTGCGCGCGGGGGCGAATTTGCTGCAGGTCTACACAGGGTTTGCCTATCACGGCCATGCCCTCATCGAGGCAGTGCTCGACGCGTTGTGCAGACGGAGGGATCTCGCCTCCGATCGGCCGGTATGATCGCTCGATGATCAGCGATGCCCTCATCGAGCAATTTCAGCGCGACGGCGCCGCGCGAATTCCGCGGCTGTTCGCTCCATCGGAGATCGCCGAGCTCGAGGCCGGCATCGAGCTCAATCTCGCGCGTCCGAGCCCGCGCGCGAAGATGCGAGCGCCGCCGACGGACCCCGGACGGTTCGTCGAGGATTTCTGCAACTGGCAGGACAACCCGCACTATCGCCGATTCATCTTCGACACCCCTCTGGCCGAGACGGCCGGCCGCCTGATGCGGAGCACGACCGCGCGCCTCTATCACGATCACATGCTCACCAAGGAGCCCTCCACCCGCCAGCCGACGCCCTGGCACCAGGACCAGCCCTACTACAACATCGAGGGCCGCCAGAACGTCGAGCTTCTGGATACCGGTCGATCCGGTGAGCCGCGCATCCACGCTTGGAATTCGTGGCGGGCTCGCATCTCGGGCCTTGGCTGATGCCGCGCTCCTTCATGGACGCGCAGGCGAAGTGGTTCCCCGAGGGCAGTCTCGCGGACCTGCCGGACATCGAGGCGAACCGCGAGCAGCATCCCATCCTCGGCTGGGAGCTCGAGCCGGGAGACGCCGTGTGCTTTCACATGCTGACGCTGCATGCCTCGCGCGGTGTCGACGGCACGCGGCGCAGGCGGGTGTTCTCGGTGCGATTCTTGGGCGACGACATCGTCCATGCGCCCCGGCGGTGGAAGACCTCGCCGGAATTCCCGGGGCTCGCCGCGGAACTCCCGGCCGGCGCACCGATGCATCATTCCCTGTTCCCCGAACTCTGGCGTGCACCCTCATGAGCGACGAATCGACATCGGCCGGGCTCCCCGGCTCCTCGGGCGGCGGAGCAAGGCGCGGGAACCAGGTCCTCGCCCGGCTGCGCGAATTCCCGCCGACCCTCTGGTATCGGGGAGAGCCGGTCCGCGACGTGACGGCCCACCCCACCTTTCAGGGCGGGGTGCATACGCTCGCGCGCCTGTACGACCTTCAATGGGAGCACGCCGACCGGACGCTGTTCGACTCGCCCTCGAGCGGAAAAAAAGTAGCGCGCTCGTTCATGTTGCCGAAAACCCGCGAGGAGCTTGGCAGCATCTCGGCGGCCATGCGCGTCTGGGCGGACCACACGCACGGCATGATGGGACGCGTTCCCGATTACATCAATCGCGCCATGTCGGGATACGCCGCCGGCGCGGCGTTCCTCGGAGAAGCGGATCCGCGTTTCGGCGCGAATGCCATCCGCTATCACCAATATCTGCGCGAGAACGACCTGTGCCTCACTCACACGCTCATTCCGCCCCAGGCGAATCGTGCCGTGAATCAGGCGCGGCAGGCAGATCCGTTCCTCGCGGCCCGGGTCAAGGAGGAGACGGACGCCGGCATCGTCGTCCGCGGCTGCCGGATGCTCGCGACGCTCCCGATCTCCGACGAGATCATGGTTTTCCCCTCGACGCTCCTGAAGAGTCCCGAGGAGGACGCGCCCTATGCATTCGGCTTCGTGATTCCGACGCATACGCCGGGCTTGAGATTCCTCTGCCGCGAAGGTTTCGACGACGGCGGTTCGCACTTCGATCACCCGCTCACGCTCGCGGTTCGACGAAATGGACGCCGTGGTGATCTTCGACGATGTGTTCGTGCCCTGGGAGAACATCCTTCTCTATCGGGACATCAACCGCTGCAATCAGGCCTATTCGCGCACCGGGGCGGTCGTGCACATGACCCATCAGGTGGTCGTCAAGAACATCGCCAAGGCGGAGTTCATGATGGGCCTCGCTCATTTGCTGGTGGATGCCATCGGCGCCGAGGGATTCCAGCACATCCACGAGAAGCTCGCCGAGCTTTGGGTCAACATGGAAACGATGAAGGCGTTCCTGCGCGCGGCGGAGGCCGATGCGGCGCTCGATGAATGGGGCGTCATGCGCCCCGCGTGGAATCCGCTCGATGCCGCGCGCAATCTCTTCCCCCGGCTCTATCCGCGCATGGTCGAGATCATCCAGCAGATCGGCGCCTCGGGCCTCGTCGCGATGCCGGTGGAGGCCGATCTCAAGGGTCCGCTCGCCGCGGACGTGAAGCACTACTACCAGGCGGCGCGGGCCGAGGCTTTCGACCGCATTCCCCTGTTCCGTCTCGCCTGGGACGCATCGCTCTCCTCGTTCGCCTCGCGCCAGGTGCTATACGAGCGCTTTTTCTTCGGCGATCCCGTGCGCATGGCAGGCGCATTGCTCGCCAGCCACCGATCGGAAATTCTGGAGCGGGCGGAGCGCGTCAGCGCCTTCGTCCGGCAGGGGCGGGACGAGGCTTTCGGCTCGGCAACCCGCTGAGCACGCAAGTCTTGAGCGCCCCCAATCCCAAAGCGTTCCGAGAGACCCTCAGCCTCTTCGCCACCGGCGTGTCCGTCATCGCCACCGACATCGGGGGGCAGATCCACGCCATGACCGCGAACGCGGTATCCTCGCTCTCACTCGATCCGATGCTGGTGCTGTTCTGCCCGGCGAAGCGCGCGCGCTTTTCGCAACTGCTGCCCGCCGCCGCGGGGTTCTCCATCAATTTCCTGCGGGACGAGCAGGAAGCGCTGTCCACTTACTTCGCCGGGTTCTGGAAAGACCCCGACCCGCCGCGATACCGATTCGTGAAATCGGGCGGACTCCCCAGGCTCGAAGGCTGTCTGGCCGCGCTGATCTGCGGCAAGCGCGAGGTCTACGATGCCGGCGACCATTGGCTGGTGACGCTCGAGGTGCGGGAGCTGCACCGGGGTGTCGAGCCCCTCAAGCCGCTCATCTTCTTCCGCGGAAAATACCGGAGGATGGACGCGAAGGACGGATCGGCGGCCCCCGACATCCCGAACACCGCGGACGAGCCGGTGCAGATGTACTATCACGATTGAGGGGCGGCCCGCGCCGCCCCACCGAGCCCCGGCCGAACTCGAGTTCGGACAAGCTTCTAGTGCTTGCGGGTCGTCAAGGCCTTCAAGAACTCGTAATAGAACTCCGCGCCCTGGTAGTACGATGCGACCTTCACGCGCTCGTCCTTGCCGTGCATGCGCAAGTCGTCCCGGTCGATCGCGACGCCGTTGATGCCGTAGCTCGGGATCCCGGCCATCATGGTGTAGATGCTGTCGGAGGCTCCCGTTTCCATGATCGGCACCACCGGAGTGCCCGGCCAGAGCTTGTTCGAAACGCCGCGCAGCGCCGCCATGATCTCGGGATTGAGCGGCGGCGGGGCCATCGCCTTTCGGTCCGAGCCGTGGTCCGACAGCGTGCCGCTGTCGGACCGGTATCGGATCGAAAGCGACGGATCGTTGAACAGCTTGACCAGATCGAGGCGGATCTCCTCCTGCGAATGGCCGGGAAAGATGCGGCAATTGACGTTGGCCTCGGCACGCTGCGGCAGGGCGTTGTAGGCATGACCGCCGGCGAGCATGGTGGCGACGCAGGTCGTGCGCATGGTGGAGTTGTAGCGGGGATCCTTCGACAGCCGGGCAATGGCCTCCGCGTCCGGCGGTGACTTCAAGATGGCACGCATGTCCGCGGCCGTATCGGCGGGCTCGATCTTCGCCATTTCCTCGAAATATCCGCGCGTAACCTCGTTCAATTCGAACGGGAACGGTGACTTCTGCAGCACGGCGAGCGCGTCCACGACGTGATAGATCGCATTGTCGGGCCGGGGAAGGGAGCTATGGCCGCCCGGATTGGTCGCGAGCAGCTGATAGTCCGCATAGAGCTTCTCGGTCGCCTCGAACTCGACCGTCATCGGCTTGCCGTGCTCGGTGACGACTCCGCCGGAGTCGGGATTCAAGGCGAATCCCGCATCGACGAGGTCGCGATGGTGATCGAGCAGCCAGCTCACGCCGTTGGACTGTCCCCCCTCCTCGTCCGCGGTGAGCGCGAGGATGATGTCGCGGTCAGGCACGAAGCCTTCCTTTTTCATGCGGATGAAGGCTGTCACCGCGATGGCATCGCTGTCCTTCATGTCCTGGGTGCCGCGCCCGTAGTAATAGCCGTCCTTCTCGACGAATTGGAAGGGGTCGGTGGTCCAATCCTCGCGCTTCGCCTCCACCACGTCGGTGTGACCGATGATCAGCACCGGCTTCAATTTCGATCCCGGCTTGCCGCGGTAGCGCGCCACCATATTGCCCTTCCGATCGTTGGGGCCGAGCACGGTCACGTCGGCGGCCGGAAAGCCGGCATCGAGGAGCCGTTTCGCCATCGCCTGCGCCGCGAGCGTGGTACTTCCGATAGAATCCGTGGTATTGATTTCGATCAGCTGCTTGAAAATTTCGTGCGCGGTGTCGTGAGCGGCGGAATCGCTGAGCGGTGCGCACCAGGCCGCGGGTGCGGCCAGGGCGGAGAGCAAGATGCCGATCGACTTCAAGCGGGCACGGTGTTCCACTAGCATCTCCTGCGAAACGAAGACGAAAAAAGAAGGCGAGGATGTCGCTAATGTTCACCCGAGTCAATGCAATCGTGCCCTTCGCTGCCCTCGCGCTCGTGATCATGACGGCTCGGCCGGGCATGTGCGGTGAGGCGGGCTCACGCCTCCGCGCCGCCCGCCGACCTGGTGCTCTACCACGGCACCGTCCTCACGGTCGACGCGAAGGACTCCGTCGCGCAGGCCCTGGCGGTCCGCGGCGGAAAGATCATCGCGGTCGGCACGGACCGCGAGATCCTGCGCCTCGCGGGGCCACGCACCCGCCGGATCGACTTGAACGGCCGTACGGCAACTCCGGGGCTCATCGACAGCCACGCCCATATCGCCGACGGCGGCGTTGCCGAGCTCTACCACGTGAAGTTGAGCGACGTGACGACGGTCGCGGAGGCCGTGCAGCCGCGTGCGCGAGGGGATCGCACGTCTGAAGCCCGGCGAATGGCTGCAAGGCGACGGGTGGGATGAGGGCAAGCTCGCCGAGCGCCGCTACCTCGACGGCCGCGGATCTCGATCCGGTATCGCCCGACAACCCGGTATGGCTGAACCACACGACGGGTCACTACGGGGTCGCGAACTCAGCGGCGCTGCGCCTCGCGAACATCTCGGCCGCGACGCCCGACCCGAAGGCCGGCACCATCGACCGCGACGCGAACGGCGCGCCGACCGGCGTGCTCAAGGAGTCGGCGCAGGATCTGGTGGGCGATCTCATCCCGCCTCCTTCGCCGGAGCAGCGGCGGGCCGGCATCCTCGAGAGCATCGAGCTGCTTCACCGCGAAGGGATGACGGCCGTCAAGGACCCTTGGATCACCCGTCCGATCTGGGATGCCTACGCCGAGCTCTTGCGCGAAGGCAAGCTCAGCGAGCGCATCTGCGTACTCTGGTAGGCGGGCAGCACGCTCGAATCAGCGCGGCAGGCGCTCGCGGAGATCGAGGCGCAGCCGCGGCCGCCGCATGCTCTGGGCGACGGGCGGCTTCTGTCCTGCGGCGCCAAGATCTTCATGGACGGCAGCGGCGGCGCGACGCACGGCGTGGCTGTACCAGGACTGGAACAAGAATTCCACCGGCGTCGATGCGGGAAACTCGGGCTATCCGTCCGTCGATCCCGCAGATCTATCGCCGAGCAGGTGCGGCTGTTTCACGACGCCGGCGTGCACGTCGGCACTCACGCGATCGGCGATCGCGCCATCGATTGGGTGGTCGACACCTACGCGCAGGTGCTTGCCGAGAAGCCGACCGTCGGCTTCGAGCACAGCATCATCCACGCCAACATTCCCAGCGATCATGCGATCGAGACCATGGCGCTCCTGCGAGCGCAAGTACGATGCCGGCTATCCGGAAGCGCAAGCGCCCTTTCACCTGGTGGATCGGCGATACCTATGCGGGGAATTTCGGCCCGCGAGCGATCGCTGCGCCTGATACCGCTCAAGACCTATCTCGACAAGGGCATCCGCTGGGGCGGCGGGTCGGACTATCCGGTGACGCCGCTGCCGGCGCGCTACGGACTCTGGTCCTCGGTGGAACGGGAGACGCTTGAAGGGAACCTTCGGGCGCCATCCCTTCGGCACCGCGGAGGCGGTCGACATTCACGCGGCGCTGCGCTCCTACACGCTCTGGGCCGCGCGGCAGCTGTTCCTGGACGCCCGCACGGGATCGCTCGAGACCGGGCAAGGACGCGGATATCGCGGTCTGGGACAAGAATCCCTACGGCATGCCGTCGGCGGAGCTGCGCAATCTGCACTGCGAGATCACGCTGCTGCAGGGCGAGGTCGTGTTCGATGCCGACGTGACGAGCGCAGACGGAGGCGCCCCATGGCCAGGAGTAGCAAAGCGCCGCGTCAGCCGCACGGCCGCCGAAAGCGGCGGTGCGGACGCTGTTGCGCTGGGCCGGCGAAGATCCGCAGCGAGAGGGCCTTCGCGACACGCCGAAGCGCGTGGTCGATGCCTACCAGGATTGGTTCTCGGGATATGGCGCCGATCCGAGGGCGTATCTGCGGCGCACCTTCGAGGAAGTCGAGGGATACGACGAGATGGTCGTGCTGCGCGACATCGCGTTCGAATCCTTCTGCGAGCATCACATGGCGCCCATCATCGGCCGCGCGCACGTCGGCTATCTGCCGACCGCGAGCGCGTGGTCGGCATCAGCAAGCTCGCGCGGGTGGTCGATGGCTTCGCGCGGCGCTTCCAGGTACAGGAAAAGCTCACCGCGCAGATCGCCACCTGCATCAACGAGGTGCTGAAGCCGCGCGGCGTCGGCGTGGTCATCGATGCGGTCCATCAATGCATGACCACGCGCGGCGTGCACAAGCGCGGCGTCTCGATGATCACCAGTCGAGCATGCTCGGCACGTTCCGCGCCGATGCCAGCACGCGCGCCGAGTTTCTGCGCTTCATCGACATCGAGGGCAGCACGCTCGCGCTGAGGAGCGCGCCGGGGGTGGACTAGCGCTTGACGCCGCCGCCCGATCCGCGCGCCGGAATCACTTCCACGGAAAAGCTGTACTTGTGGCGCTCGCCGGGCCGAGAGCGCACCGACGCCGACCACGTGCCGCGCGATCTTCTCGCCCTGCTCGTTGGTGATCGACACGACCACGCAGTATTCGCAGCTGCCGCGGTCCGGGTGCTGGATCGAACCCTCGAGCCGCATCGCCGAGTGGCCGGCGGCCTGCGGCTCGGAGTTCGCCGACATTGAACCGCAGGTGATGCTGACAGCCCGGGCAGATCGTTGGCGCTCTGCAGAACCACCGCCTTGCAGTGCGGACAGGTTCGCGTGGCGCCGAGACTGCCCTGCCGGACGACGTTCACCATGAACTCGGGGCCCTCGGCCTAGCTGCCCACCGCCGAGCCCGGAAGTTTCCCTTTCTTCTCGTCGTCCCAACCGAACTCGACATGACCGCGCATGCGCGAGCCGGCCGCCACCGTGATCGATCCGGCCTTCACGTCGCCGACGATCACGCCGCCCTCCAGCACATCGACGCGCTTCGCCGATTCGATGTTGCCCTGCAATTCGCCGCCGACCACGACGACGGCGGCCAGCACCTGTCCGGTCAAATGGGCACCCGGTTCCATGTTGAAGTTTCCGTCGATGCGCACGTCGCCCTTGAAGCGCCCGGCCATGCGAACGTTGCCCGATCCCTCGATCTTGCCCTCGATGGTGAGGTTGGCCGCGATCACCGATTCGCCGCCCGCCTCGCGCGGAATGGGTGCCGGGGCCGGGGCGGCCCGGCGCGGTGCGGCGGCCAGGGAGGCCTCGCTCGCACTCACTGAGCGCTCGGAGCGCTCGGGGGCCGGAGCCGGCGTGGGGGCCGGCGGCGGAGCCATGCTGCCCGCGGGTGTCGGCGTCATCGGCTCTTTCCGAGGTGCCGGTGCAGGTGAGGGTTTCTCGTTCCAAAGTGCCATACTGGATTCTCCCGCGTGTGAGGAACTAAAGACTACACGCTACCGCTTAAAAATGTTATCGGACCAGTGTCTTAGATTGGAGACGGTACCGGGTGCGGCGGGCACTGCATATTCCTTGCGGGGGTCCCTGATGCCCTGCGGGGCCGTTCGGTCACCCGGGTAGAGCGGGCCGGACCGGCGCGGCGCAGGATGCACGGCGCATCGCAGGCGCACGGCGCATGGCGCATGGCGCATGGCGCACGGTGCACGGTGCGGCGCATGGCACACGGCGCACGGCGCGCCGCGGCCCATCGTCTATACTGCGCAGCTCGAAACTTCACGAGTCCTTCACTTGTTCCAACATCTCGACCGGCTGAGCCCGGACGCCATCCTGGGGCTGATGGCGCAATTTCGCGCCGACCCCTCCGCGGAAAAAGTCGACCTGGGCGTCGGCGTTTTTCGAGACCTGAGCGGCAATACGCCGATACTCGAGTGCGTGCGCCGCGCGGAGCAGTCCGTGCTCGAAGGCGCAGTCGACCAAATCCTACGTGGCGGCCGCAGGCCGCGAGGAATTCAACGAGGCCGTGGAGGAGCTGGTCCTCGGCGCCTCGCACGGGGCGCGCAGCGCGCGGCGTGTGCGCACCGCGCAGACCCCCGGCGGATGCGGAGCGCTGCGCGTCGGCGCCGAGCTCATTCGCGCGGCGGCCCCGAAGACCACGGTGCACGTGAGCGATCCGACCTGGGGCAATCACGTACCGCTCCTGGGGAACTCCGGACTCAAGCTCGAGCGCTATCCCTATTACGACGCCAGGAGCGGCGAGGTGCGCTTCGAGGAGATGCTGGAGCGGCTGAACCGCGCCGCGCCGGGAGATGTCGTGCTGGTGCATGCCTGCTGCCACAATCCGACGGGCGCCGATCTGTCCATGAGTCAGTGGAAGGGCGCTCACGGAGCTGCTGCTGCGACGGCAGCTGACTCCGTTTCTCGATCTGGCCTACCAGGGATTCGGCTCGAGTCTGGATGAGGATGCGGCCGGGATTCGGCTCGTTCTCGACAGCGTCCCCGAGGCGCTCGTTGCCGTGTCGTACTCGAAGAACCTGGGCCTGTACCGGGAACGCGTCGGCGCCCTCATCACCGTCAGCGACACCGAATCGCGGGCCGATGCGGCGCAAAGCCACGTGCTTGCAGATTGCACGCGGCATCTACTCGATGCCCCCGGACCACGGCGCCGCGATCGCGGCCTGCATCTTCGCGGATCAGGCGCTTGCGCCAATCCTGGATCGAGGAACTCGCGGCCATGCGCAACCGCATCGCCGACATGCGCTCGCTCCTGGCCTCGCACCTGCGGGCACTGACGGCGGACGGCAGGTTCGATTTCCTCGGCGAGGCAGCGCGGGCATGTTCTCGCTTGCTCGGCGTGTCCGGTGCCGCTGTCGAAGCGCTGCGCGCCCGGCACCACATCTACATGCTGGGCGACAGCCGCATGAATCTCGCGGGAATCACGCCGGGCAACGTGGCCTATGTGGCAGAGGCGATCGCCGCAGAGCGTTGATGCGTGGACGGGCGGGCGCCTCGCCCCCCTCAGGCGCCGAGCGCTTCGCTCAGCGCGCTGACTTCCGAGGCGCCGTCTTGGATCACGCTCGTGAGGCGCGCTTCGGTTCAAGTCGAGACGCCGGTGCGGCGGGCAGGCCCTCGAGCTCCGCCTCGAGCGCCGGCAAATCCCCGGCATGCCGGGTCATCAATACCGCGATCGCGATGATGTCGCTCAGATCGGCCACTTCAGGCTCGGTGCGGTCGAGCTCCTCCTGATCGCCGACCGCCTGAGCCATTGCCTCCGGGAACTCCCAGTTCTCCAGAATCGCCTTGCCGATCGAGGGATGCCATTGCTCGAGAATCTCATCGAGCACCGCGGCGTTGGCGAACAGCTCAGGATGCGCGGCCGCGCGCGTCAACACGTACAGCTTGCCGATGCTGTGCATCATCCCGGTCAGCATGGCCTCGTCCGGATTGATCCGCGTGCGCGTGCAGGCTTTGGCCAGCACGTAGCCAAAGGCGGCCACCCGGGTGCTGCGCTGCCAAAGCGTCCTGCAAATGGTGCTCGAGCCCCGCCAGCTTGTTGCTGTTGCGGATCTGCGCCATGGCGAAGGAGATCGAGGCGCTGCGCACCATGTTGTAGCCGATGCGATTGATCGCGGTGCGCAAGTTCGGTGATCGACTTTGCCGCTGCGATTGAGCGAGGCCGAATTGGCGATGCGCATCAAGCCGCGCAGCCAGCGCGGGTTCCGATCCCACCACCCGCACGACCTGATCGACGGAGGATTTGGGATCGGAGAGGATGCTGCCGCACGCGCACGGCGATTTCGGGGAACGAAGGCAGATCCACCTTTCCGCCCGACAGCTCTCCCGCCAAGAGCGCGAATGAAATCGAACGCGGTCTCGTACTGTCGTGGGGGGCAAGTTCGAGGATTTTTGCAACGGGGCGCTCAGTCAATTCGCACTCTCGACAGTCATGGCGTCTTGCCATCGGGTTGATCGCTTCTTCTAGAGTCGGCCGGATCGGGCGAGACTTGAGCGTCCGATCCGCGCTCGCTACGGCGGACCGCGGCGGCGCTCACGACTCACTTATTATTCAACGAGTTGCAGCGGGCCTGCTGGTGAAGCGCTGGTGCACTTCGCCGTTGCGGGTGCGCTCGGTGAAGCGGCCCTCGCAATAGGCGGTGAGGACCCGCCGCCAGAAGCTCACGGCACCGGGGTTGCGCTGGTACTCGACGATCTCCCAGTCGCCCGCGAAAGCGGTCGAAGATCAGCTTGGCCGCGTCCCGGCCGATGCCCAGGCGGCGGTGCGCCTTGCGGATGAAGAATTCCGACATATGATAATTGACCGCCGCTTCGCCGGCGGCCGCCACCCGCGGGCGCGTGACCAGCGCAAAGCCGACCGAATCAGGTCCTTTGGAGATCACCAGGGGATGGGAGTGGTCGTTCGCAGAACCAATTCGCGAATATCTCGTCCTGGTGCGGATTGCTGGCGCCGAGGACGGAGAAGAGGCCGGTGTTCAGATCGGCCAGCGCATCGAGGTACTCAGGATAGACTTCCTGGATCCACTGGCGATCCTTCTTCGAGTGTCTGCAGTCGCGAATGCTGACGAGCAACGAAGCCGTTTTCCTTGCGCCTTAAAAGACACTGCCCGAGCGAACGAACCGTGAAGGCCGTCCGCCCGGGCATGGGATCAGCTATCGAAGCGATTACTGCTTCGGAGCCGATGCAGCCGATGCTGCGGACGAAGCTGCGTCGGCGGCAGCGCTGGCAGCAGCGGCCGAATCGGCGGCGGCGGAAGCGGCTGCATCCGGAGCTGGCGTAGCGGCAGGCGGAGGAGTCGTGTCGGTCGTCGGAGCAGGAGCCTCGGTCTTGCTGCCGCAGGCACTCAGCACGAAGTGCAGCGACAAAAGCGCTTAATGCAAGTTTGGTCTTCATCTATCGATACCCCAGAAATTTAATGATAACGTTTTAGGCAAGCGTGTTGTCTTGGGCTTCCACCCAAATGTCCGGGCCGATTTTAGAGTGTTTCGGCTCAATTTCATATCTCTTTCGCGATCATGGAGCGCCTTTAACGTCGCGCTTAACCTTTGCGAAGAATGTCACGATTCCGGGAGTGCAGTGTGCGCAATAGCGAGTCCGGATACAGCTCTATCGCGGAGCATTTGCAGACCTGATGCGGCGGGCGGACGCTGCGCTGTCGGCGGCCGGGCTTTGACGCCCTGGTCATCCACGCGGGCTGTCCCGCCGATCGCAGTTCCTGGACGATCAAACGTACCCCTACAAGGTGAATCCGCATTTCAAGGCGTGGGTTCCGATTGTCGACAATCCCGCATGCGTGCTCGATCTATGTCGCCGGGAGCGCGCCCCAGGGTGTTGTTTCATCAACCCAACGATTACTGGCATCAAGCCCGCGAGCCTGCCGAGCGAGCCCTGGACGGAGGTCGGTCGAGCTGACGCCGATGCCCGATCCCGCCAAAGCACAGGCCGCGACTGGGCCGCACTCGGCCGCGTGGCCTTCATGGGCCGCCAGGATGCTTCGCCGGTTTCGCGGCGGACGCGGCGCCGTCGCTCAATGATCGCGGAGCTGCTCGCGCGGCTGCACTTACGACCGGGCGGTCAAGACCGCCCTACGAGCTCGAATGCCTGCGCCGGGCGAGCGCGCTGGGCGCCCGCGGCCACTCGGGCAGCGCTCGCGGCGTTTCGCCGCGGAGCATCCGAATACGAGGCCCACATGCAGTATCTCGCGGCCTGCGCACAGCGCGAGGAGGAGATGCCCTACAACAATATCGTCGCCTACAACGAGCACGCGGCGGTGCTGCATTACCAGCACCTCGATCGCCGGCCGCCGGCGCGTCCTGCGCTCCTTCCTGATCGACGCCGGGGCGCAATATCGCGGCTATGCCTCGGACATCACGCGCACCTATGCCGCGGCCCCGGGCCGCTTCGCCGACCTGTCGAGCGCCTCGACGCGGCCCAGCTGCGGCTATGCGCGCGAGATCGTCCCGGGCAAGCGACTACCGCGAGGTACACCTGTCGGCGCACCGCATCCTGGGCGATGTGCTGCACGACGATCGGCGTGACCAACGCTGCCGGGCCGAGGCGGCCCTGGAGCAGGGCGTGACCGGCGTGTTCTTCCCGCATGGCATCGGTCACCTGCTGGGACTGCAGGTGCACGATGTCGGCGGCGTCATGGGCGATTTGCACGGGCGGGGAGCGCAAGCGTCCGGAAGGGCATCCGTACCTGCGGCTGACCCGCATGCTCGAGCCCGGCGTGGTGGTGACGGTCGAGCCCGGCATCTATCTGATCGATTCGCTGCTCAAGGCGGCGCGCGAGGACCAGCGCGGCGCGCATATCGATTGGGCGGTGGTCGAGCGAGCTCCGGCCGTACGGCGGCATCCGGATCGAGGACAACGTGGTCGCGGCACACGGCGCGCCGGAGAACATCACCCGGGACGCGTTCGCGCGGCTGGCGATGAGCCCGCCCGGAAGGGGCGCTCAGGCCACAGCGAGCGCGTAAGGCTCCGGCGGGCGTGGCGCCCGCCGAGGCAGTCGGTTCAGGCCGCCGCGGCCTTGCGCCGCTTGGTGGCCTTTTCCGGCGCGGCGGCTTCGGGAGCATCGCCTTTCTTGGGCTTCTTCGCGCTCTTCGCCTTGCCCTTGCCCTTGGCGTCGGCGGACTTCTCGGCCTTGACCGATTCCTCGACCAGCTGCATGAGCGCCATGTCGGCCGAATCGCCCGGACGCGGCTCCATCTTGAGAATGCGGGTATAACCGCCCGCGCGCGCCTTGAAGCGCGGACCGATCTCGCCGAACAGCTTCTCCACCACGCTCGACATCGCGCAGACGCGAATAGGCCAGGCGGCGCTTGGCCTCGGAATCGATCTTCGCGAGCGTGATCAACGGCTCGACCACGCGGCGCAATTCCTTCGCCTTGGGCACGGTGGTGCGGATGGTCTCGTGACGCAGGAGCGACGTCGCCATGTTGCGCAGGAGCGCATGGCGGTGAGAGGAGTTTCGCGAAAGCTGACGCCCGCTGTTTCTGTGACGCATAACCTGAAGACCCTGTTGTCGATGATCCGCTCGCCGGCCCCGCCCGCGCGGGTACCGGCGATCGAATATTAAATGCTGTCGCGCTCGTCGTCGCGCTTCAATCCCGGCGGCGGCCAGTTGTCGATCCGCATGCCGAGCGTCAAGCCGTGGCTCTCGAGCACTTCCTTGATCTCGGTGAGCGACTTCTTGCCGAGATTCGGCGTGCGCAGCAGCTCGACCTCGGTGCGCTGCACGAGATCGCCGATGTAGTGGATGTTCTCGGCCTTCAGGCAGTTCGCGCTGCGCACCGTGAGCTCGAGCTCGTCCACCGGACGCAGCAGGATCGGGTCGAACTGCGTCTCGGTCGCCTTGGTGGTCGACTCGTCCTGACCCTGCAGATCGACGAACACCGACAGCTGATCCTTGAGGATTCCGCCGGCGCGGCGAATCGCCTCCTCCGGGATCGATGGTGCCGTTGGTCTCGATGTCGAGGATGAGCTTGTCCAGATCGGTGCGCTGCTCGACGCGCGCGCTCTCGACGTTGTACGTCACCTTGCGCACCGGGCTGAACGAGGCATCGAGCTGCAGCCGGCCGATCGCCCGGGTCTGCTCCTCGAACGCCATGCGCTGCGCGGCGGGACGATAGCCGCGGCCGCGCTCCACCTTGAGCGACATCGACAGCTCGCCGGCCTTGGTCAGATTGGCGATCACGAGCTCCGGATTCAAAATCTCGATGTCGTGGTCGCCCGCGATGTCGCCGGCCGTGACCGGTCCCGGACCCTTCTTGTGCAGGCGCACTTCCGCGACGTCGCGCGTATGCATGCGGATCGCCACGGCCTTCAGGTTGAGCAGGATGTCGACCACGTCCTCCTGCACGCCCTCGATGGCGGTGTACTCGTGCAGCACGCCTTCGATCTCGATCTCGGTGATGGCCGCGCCCGGCAAGGAGGACAGCAGCACCCGGCGCAAGGCATTGCCCAACGTGTGGCCGAAACCGCGTTCGAACGGTTCGATCACGATGCGCGCATGGCGCGTCGACACGGGCTGCACCTTGACGACTCGGGGCTTCAAAAACTCATTGATCGATCCCTGCATGGAATACCCTCGCTAAAACACTCGCCAAAACCTCAGACGGCCTCGCAGCGCCCGCTGCGATGCGCAATTACTTGGAATACAACTCGACGACCAGGCTCTCGTTGATGTCCGGCAGGATCTCCTGCCGATCGGGAACCGACTTCAGGATTCCCGAGAACTTCTTGTCGTCCACCTCGACCCAATCCGGAAAGCCGACCTGCGCCGCGATGGCGAGCGCCGCCTGCACGCGAGTCTGCTTCTTCGCCCTCTCGCGCAGATTGATGACATCGCCCGCCTTGCACTGGTAAGAGGCGATGTTGACCAGCTTGTCGTTCACCGACACGCCCTTGTGGCTCACCAGCTGGCGCGCCTCGGCGCGCGTCGCGGCGAAGCCCATGCGGTAGACCACGTTGTCGAGCCGGGACTCCAGGAACTGCAGCAGCGTCTCGCCGGTGGCGCCCGGGCGGCCGGCGGCCTTCTGATAGTAGTTGCGGAACTGGCGCTCGAGCACGCCGTACATGCGGCGCAGCTTCTGCTTCTCGCGCAGCTGCAAGCCGTACTCCGACAGGCGCTGCTTGCGCTCGCTCTTCACGCCGCCCGGCGGCACCTCGAGCTTGCACTTCGACTCGAGCGGCTTCACGCCGCTCTTCAGGAACAGATCGGTTCCTTCGCGGCGGGAGAGCTTGCACTTCGGACCGAGTATACTTTGCCATTGAGAAACCCTTGACGATTCTGAGTGAGGCGTATCGGTGTACGAGGTGCAGCGCGCTAGACGCGGCGCTTCTTCGGCGGACGGCAGCCGTTGTGCGGAATCGGCGTCACGTCCTCGATGTTGGTGATCTTGAGCCCGCAGCCGTTCAAGGCACGCACCGCGGATTCCCGTCCGGGTCCCGGGCCCATGACGCGGACTTCGACGTTCTTCACGCCGTGTTCCTGCGCCGCGGTGCCGGCACGCTCGGCCGCCACCTGTGCCGCGAACGGGGTGGACTTGCGCGAGCCGCGGAAGCCGCAGCCGCCCGAGGTCGCCCAGGACAGCGTGTTGCCCTGACGATCGGTGATCGTGATGATGGTGTTGTTGAAGGACGCATGCACGTGCGCGATCGCATCGAGCACGTTCTTGCGAGCCTTCTTTCGCGCCGGCTTCGCGCCCTGCTGACCGGCGGCGGAAGCGGCGTTTTGCTTTTGATCTGCCATGTTTAAATGACGTTCCTGGCGTCTATCGACAATACTTAAGCCAATTTTCGACGGGGCCGACCGCGAGGTGGCCCCACCCGTTCATGTGCCCGTCGGGCGCGCTCAGACCTTGCCCGGCGGCGCGTTCATCTTCACCGCCTGCTTGCGCGGACCCTTGCGGGTACGGGCATTGGTGCGGGTGCGTTGACCGCGCAACGGCAAGCCCTTGCGGTGCCGGATGCCCCGGTAGCACCCGAGGTCCATCAGACGCTTGATGTTCATGGACACTTCGCGCCGCAGGTCGCCCTCGACCGCGAACTTCGCGACCTGGGAGCGGAGCGAGGCGACTTCGGCGTCCGTCAGATCCTTCACCTTGACGGCGTACTTCACGCCGGCCGCATCGCAAATGCGGATCGCACGGCTCTTGCCGACGCCAAAAATGTGGGTTAGGCCGATGACAACATGCTTGTTCATCGGTATGTTGATGCCGGCGATACGCGCCATCTATTTCACCCCTACGCGGACAACAATAGCGCACGCGAAAAAGCGCGCTAGTATAGAAGAAAAAGCCCCAAATATCAATTCGCCGGCCATTGGTAACTGCCCTCGCACGCTGTCCTCAGCCATCGTCCTATCCTTGGCGCTGCTTGTGGCGCGCATCGGACGAACAAATGATGTAGACGATGCCGCGCCGCCGCACGATTTTGCAGTTCTTGCAGATCTTCTTGACCGAAGGACGAACTTTCATTTCTTACTCCCGATGCCTCGAAGGCTCGACTTCTTCATGAGCCCCTCGTATTGATGCGACATGATGTGCGAGCGCGCCTGTGCCACGAAATCCATGACGCCGACCACGATGATCAACAGCGACGTGCCGCCGAACTGAAACGGAATGCTGGGATTCAGCATGCGGGCGATCTCCGGCAACAAGCACACCGCCATGATGTACAGGCCGCCCCATAGCGTCAGGCGCGTCAGCACCTTGTCCAGATAATCTCCGGTCTGCTGGCCGGGGCGTATGCCCGGGATGAAGGCTCCCGCCTTCTTCAGGTTATCGGCGGTATCGCGGGCGTCGTACACCAGCGCCACGTAGAAGAACGCAAATCCGATGATCAGCAGGGCGAACAGCACCACGTGCAGGGGTTGTCCATAACTGAGGGCGGCAGCGATCCTTTGCAAGGCCCGCTGGATGAAATTGGGGTTGGGATTGGAGCCGAAGAACTGCGCGATGGTCGCCGGGAAGACCAGCAGGCTCGAGGCGAAGATCGGGGGAATCACGCCCGCCATGTTGAGCTTGAAGGGCAGATGCGTGCTCTGGCCCTGCATCATGCGCCGGCCGACCTGGCGCTTGGCGTAGTTCACCTGGATCTTGCGCTGCGCGGTCTCGATGAACACGCAGAACAGGGTCACCAGTACCACGATGACCAGGATCAGGAGCACGATGAGGGGGTTCATCTCCCCGCTCCGCACCATGTCGAGCGTCGAGCCGATGGCTCGGGGGAGCTGGGCGACGATGCCCGCCACGATGATCATGGTGATGCCGTTGCCGATGCCGCGCTCGGTGATCTGCTCACCCAGCCACATGACGAACATGGTGCCGGTGGTGATCGACACGGTGGCGACGAACATGAACTGGGGGCCGGGGTTCAGGACCAGATTGTTGCCCGCGTTCTGGATGGCAAGAGCCGCGCCGAAGCCTTGGAATAAGGCAAGTCCGACGGTGCCGTAGCGGGTGTACTGCATGAGCTTGCGCCGCCCCGACTCTCCGTCCTTCCGGATCTGGTTCCACGGCGGATACACCATGGAGGCCATCTGCACGATGATCGAGGCGGTGATGTACGGCATCACGTTCAGCGCGAAGATGCTGAAGCGCTGCAGCGCGCCGCCCGAGAACATGTTGAACATGCCGAGAAGCGTGCCCTGCTGACCCGAGAAGAACGCGGCGAAACGCGCCGCGTCGATCCCCGGGACGGGAATGAACGTTCCGATCCGGTAGACCACGAGCGCACCCAGAAGGAACCAGAGACGCTTACGCATCTCCTGGAAGCGCGTCATGTCTCCTAGTGCGCTTGCGGCGCTGGCGCTGGATGTGGCCACGGGAAGTCTCTCAGGCCTCGAAACGGCCGCCGGCGGACTCGACCGCGCTCTTGGCGCCCTTGGTCGCGGTGATGGCCTTGTCCTTGACGACGTAGGCCTTGGAGACCTTGCCCGACAGGATGATCTTCACCCGCTCGGTGTACTCGGGAACGAGGCTTGCCCCGATGAGCCCGGCCAGCGTCACTTCGCCGCCCTCGATCCGCATCAGATCGTCGAGCGTCAACTCGGCGCGCGAAGCCTTCATGGCCGACTTGAAACCGATCTTGGGCAGGCGCCGCTGCAGCGGCATCTGGCCGCCCTCGAAGCCCACCTTGTGGTAGCCGCCCTTGCGTGCGCGCTGACCCTTGACGCCGCGGCCGCAGGTCTTGCCCTGACCGGCGGAAGCGCCGCGGCCGACGCGCAGATGCGCTCGCTTGGCCCCCGCAGCGGGCTTGATGGTGTTCAAACGCATATCATTCTCTCTCTGGAACTCTCTTCTTCGAGGCCGAAGCCGCTGCAGGCGTCAGCGCCTGCTCGACCTTCAGCATGTGGCTCGCCGCATTCATCATGCCGCGGTTGGAAGGGGTGTCCGCCACCACGACGCTGTGCCCGATCCGCCGCAATCCCAGCCCCCGGGCGGAATTGCGGATATTGGCAAGCTGCCCAGCCAGGCTCTTGATCAACGTGACTTTGAGGGAGTCGGTCATGATCAACCCCCCACGATCTCTTCGACGCTCTTGCCGCGCTTGGCCGCGATGTCGTCGGGAGTGCGGAGCTTGCCGAGCGCATCCATGGTGGCGCGCACCACGTTGATTGGGTTGCGCGATCCGTAGCTCTTGGCGAGTACGTTCCGTACGCCCGCGCACTCGAACACCGCGCGCATTCCGCCGCCGGCGATCACGCCGGTACCGTCCGCGGCCGGCTGCATGTACACCCGGGTGGTTCCATGCCGTCCTTTGACAGCGTAGAACAAGGTATCGTTCTTCAAAGAGACGTTCACCAGGCTCTTTCTGGCCTGCATCATCGCCTTGGAGATCGCGACCGGCACTTCGCGCGCCTTGCCGTAGCCGAATCCGACCCGGCCTGCGCCGTCTCCGACGACGGTGAGCGCGGTGAACCCGAACTGCTTGCCGCCCTTGACGACTTTCGCGACGCGATTCACGGCGACCAGCTTCTCGAGCAGGTCGTCGCCGGACATGGGTTTTTCTGTTCTCGCCATAGTTCCTCTGGGACTTCCGTTAAAACTCGAGGCCCGCTTCGCGCGCTGCATCCGCCAGCGCCTTGATGCGGCCGTGATACATGAAACCGGACCGGTCGAACGCGACCTTGCCGATACCCTTGGCCTTGGCCCGCTCCGCGATCGCGCGGCCCACGGCCTTCGCAGCCTCGATGTTGCCCGTCGTCTTCAAATCGCCGCGCACCTCTTTCTGCAGCGTGGAGGCGGTCACCAGCACCTTGTCGCCCGCGCCCCCGCGCCGGTTCTCGTCCTGCGGCTCGAAGATCTGGGCGTAGATGTGGCGCGGTGTGCGGTGCACCGAGAGTCTCAGTGCGCCCAGCTCCTTGATCTTGACGCGGCCGCGCAACGCGCGGCGGAGCCGGGTGTCTCGTTTGTCTAGCTTCATGGGCCTACTTCTTCTTCGCTTCTTTCAGCGAAATCTTCTCGTCCGAATACTTCACGCCCTTGCCCTTGTAGGGCTCCGGCGGCCGGAAACCGCGGATCTCGGCGGCGGTCTGGCCGACCCGCTGGCGATCGATGCCCTTGACCAGGATTTCGGTCTGGCTCGGCGTCTCGATGGTGATGCCCTCGGGAATCGCGTAGTTGATCAGGTGCGAATAGCCTAGCGTCAGCGTTAGGCTCTTCGCCTGCACTGCAGCACGGTAGCCAACGCCGACGAGCTCGAGCTTCTTCTCATAACCTTTCGTCACCCCGGTGACCATGTTGGCGAGATGGGCGCGGGTGGCCCCCGCGATGGCATTCAGGCCCTCGCCCGCCGAATCGGCTTCCACCGCGAGGTGTTTGTCCTGCTGGACCACCTTGATGCCACTCTTCAGCGACAACGAGAGCGAGCCCTTGGCGCCCTTGACCGTGATCGAGTCCGCGCCGATGGTGGCGCTGACGCCCTGGGGAAGATCTACCGGCATTTTTGCAACTCGAGACATGGTGTCTACCTTACGAATCCACTATTGAACGACTACTGGACAACGAAGAGCACTTCGCCGCCGGTGCCCGCCGCCCGGGCCTGCCGGTCGGACATGATGCCCTTCGGGGTCGAGACCACGGCGACGCCCAGTCCACCCAACACCTTGGGAAGCTCGTCCTTGCCGCGATAGATGCGAAGTCCCGGACGGCTGATGCGCTCGATGCGGTCGATGACCGGGCGGCCGTCGTGATACTTGAGCTCGATGGACAGCGCCTTCCCGGCGCTTGCCGCATCGATGCCGTAGTCGCCGATGTAGCCCTCATCCTTCAATACCTTGAGGATGGCGAGCTTCAGCTTCGAGGTGCCCACGCCCACCGTGGCCTTGCCGGCAGATTGCGCATTGCGAATGCGGGTCAGGAGGTCGGCGATCGGATCAGTCATGCTCATAGTGCGCGCCTCACCAGCTCGCCTTGGAAAGGCCCGGAATCTCGCCGCGGTTCGCAGCCTCGCGCAGCTTCGTCCGCGCCAGGCCGAACTTGCGGTACACCCCGCGCGAGCGCCCGGTGATCGAGCAGCGATTCCGCTGCCGCATGGCGCTCGCATCGCGCGGCTGCTTCTGCAGCTCGGTCTGCGCGGCCACGCGCTCTTCCGCCCCGGTTTTCGGGGCGCGGATCAGCTCCTTGAGTTCAGCGCGCCGGGCGGCGTATTTCTTCGCCACCTTCAAGCGTTTTTTCTCGCGCATGAGCATGTTCGTCTTCGCCATATGGGCTATTACCCTACTTACGGAACGGAAAGTTGAAGGCTTCGAGCAGCGCGCGTCCATGTTTGTCGTCCGCGGCCGAGGTCGAGATGGTGATGTCCATCCCGCGAATCTGATCGATCTGGTCGTACTGGATTTCCGGAAAAATGATCTGCTCCTTCACGCCCAGGCTGTAGTTGCCGCGGCCGTCGAAGGAACGGGAGCTGATGCCGCGGAAGTCGCGGATGCGCGGAATCGCGATATTCACCAGGCGGTCCAGGAACTCGTACATGCGCGCGCCGCGCAGCGTCACCTTGCAGCCGATCGCCTGTCCGTCGCGCACCTTGAAGGTCGCCACCGACTTCTTGGCCTTGGTCACGGCGGGCTTCTGCCCGGTGATCTTCGCAAGATCCGCGGTGGCGGCATCCATGACCTTCTTGTCGGCCACGGCTTCGCCCACACCCATGTTCACGGTGATCTTGAGGATTTTCGGGACTTGCATCGTGTTCTTGAGCGCCAGGTTCTTCTTGAGCTCCGGCACGATCTTGTCGCGATATATTTCTTGCAATCTTGCTGCCATGTGACTCTCGCTACTTCGCGTCGACCATTTCTTTGTTCGACTTGAAAATGCGCACCTTGCGGCCGTCCGCGAGCGCCTTGAATCCCACCCGATCGCCCTTCTGGGTGGCCGGATTGACCACCGCCACGTTCGAGACGTGGAGCGGGGCTTCGCGCTCGATGATGCCGCCCTGAACGCCCGCGTTCGGGTTCGGGCGCTGGTGCTTCTTCGCCATGTTGAGGCCCTCGACGCGCACGCGGTCGTCCGCGAACACTTCGATGACCGTGCCCTTGCGGCCCTTGTCGCGGCCCGCCGTGAGGATCACGAGGTCGCCTTTGCGTATCTTCTTCATCTCAAAGCACTTCCGGAGCGAGCGAAATGATTTTCATGAACTGGACGTTGCGCAGCTCGCGGGTCACCGGTCCGAAAATACGCGTGCCGATGGGCTCGAGCTTGTTGGTCAGGAGCACCGCCGCGTTGGTATCGAATCGGATCAGGGAGCCGTCCGCCCGGCGGACGCCGCGCTTGGTGCGCACCACCACCGCGTCGTACACCTCGCCCTTCTTGACCTTGCCGCGCGGAATCGCGTCCTTGATGCTCACCTTGATGACATCGCCCACCGCGGCATAGCGCCGCTTCGAGCCGCCGAGCACCTTGATGCACATCAGGCGCTTGGCGCCCGAGTTGTCGGCGACGTTGAGCATGGTTCTAAGCTGAATCATGTCGGCCCCTTTACTCCGCTCGCGCGCGCTCGACGACGCGCACCAGCATCCAGGACTTGCGCCGGGACAGCGGACGGCACGGCTTGATGGACACCGTGTCGCCTTGCTTGCACTCGTTGTTGGCGTCGTGCGCCAGGAGCTTCGTGGTACGGCGGATGTACTTGCCGTAGGTCGGGTGCTTCACCAGGCGCTCGACCGAGACCGCAATGGTCTTGTCCATCTTGGTGCTCACCACCTTGCCCGTCAGCAGCCGCTGGCCGGTCGCGGGAGTCGTTGCCGCATCCGCTCCGGAGAGCGTCGTTTCCGTCGTGGTAGACATCAAACCTTACCTCCGCGTGCGCCGCCCTGAGCGCGCGCGCCCGCCTGGGTGAGCAGCGTCTTCACTCGTGCAATATTCTTGCGGACCTTGGCGAACTGGTCCGGCTTCGCCGCCTGTCCCGTGGCGCGCGCCATGCGCAAATTGAATTGCTCACGGCGGAGCTTGATGAGCTCCTCGCCCAGACCCGCCGGCGCCATCTCGCGCAGTTCTTTAGCCTTCATGCCCGCACCTGTCGTTTGACGAACGCCGTCGATACGGAGAGCTTCGCCGAGGCGAGCCGGAACGCCTCGCGCGCGATCTCCTCGCTCATGCCCTCGATCTCGAACAGCACCTTGCCCGGCAGCACCTTGGCCACCCAGTACTCGACGTTGCCCTTGCCCGAGCCCATGCGCACTTCCAGCGGCTTCTGGGTGATGGGCACGTCCGGGAACACCCGGATCCAGATCCGCCCGCCGCGCTTCACGTAGCGCGAGATGGCGCGGCGCGCCGCCTCGATCTCACGGGCGGTCATGCGCGCCCGGTCGGTCGCCTTGAGGCCGTACTCGCCGAACGCCACGGAGTTGCCGCGCTGCGCGCTGCCCGAGATCCGGCCCTTGAATTGTTTGCGGAACTTGGTCCGCTTCGGCTGCATCATGTTTGATTACCTGGGTTCAACCTTGCGCGGGCGCCGGTGCGGCAGCCTCGGCGGGCTTCGCTCCCGGAGCGGCGGCATCGGCCTGGGGCTCGGCCTCGGCGGCCTCGACCTCGGGCTGATCGAACACTTCGCCCTTGAAAATCCAGACCTTGATGCCGATCACGCCGTAGGTCGTCTGCGCCTCCGCGAGGCCGTAGTCGATGTCGGCGCGGAACGTGTGCAGCGGCACGCGTCCCTCGCGATTCGTCTCGGTGCGGGCGATCTCGGATCCGTTCAAGCGGCCGGAGATGCGAACCTTGATGCCGAGGGCGCCGGAACGCATGGTGTTGGTCACGGCGCGCTTCATGGCGCGGCGGAACATCACGCGCTTTTCGAGCTGCTGGGCGATGCCTTCCGCGACGAGCTTCGCGTCGAGCTCGGGCTTTCTGATCTCGGCGATGTTCAGGCGCACGTCCTGCACCGTCATCCCGAGGATCTTGGCGACGGCGGCGCGGAGCTTCTCGATGTCCTCGCCCTTCTTGCCGATCACGATTCCCGGCCGGGCCGTGTGAATGGTGATGTTGGCGCGGCGCGCGGCGCGCTCGATGTGGATGCGGCTGACCGACGCGTCGGCGAGCTTCTTGGCGAGGAACTTGCGCACCAGGAAATCGGTGTGAATGTTCGAGGCGAACGTCTTGGAGCCTGCATACCACTTCGACGTCCAGTCGCGCGTGATGCCCAGGCGGATGCCAATCGGATTTACTTTCTGACCCATGCTGTTTTCCCGTTAGGCCTCTCGCTTACCGTCTGAAACCTGAACCAAGATGTGGCTGTTGCGCTTGGCGATGCGCACGCCTCTGCCCTTGGCGCGCGCTTGAAAGCGCTTGAACATCGGCGCCGGATCGACCTCGATGCGGGTGACCTTGAGGTCGTCCACGTCGGCGTTGAAATTGTTGTAGGCGTTGGCAATGGCCGAATCGAGCACCTTCGCCACGATTTTCGCGCCCTTCTTAGGCATGAACTTCAAGGTGTTCACCGCCAGCGTCGCCGACTTGCCGCGGATCGTGTCCACCACCAGGCGGCACTTCTGCGGAGAGATGCGCGCGTAGCGCAGTTTCGCTGTGGTTTGCATGCCTACTCCGCCGCCGACACTTTCTTGTCGCCCGAATGCGCCTTGAAGGTGCGGGTGGGGGCGAATTCGCCGAGCTTGTGGCCGACCATGTTCTCCGACACCAGCACGGGGACATGGAGGCGGCCGTTATGCACCGCGATGGTGAGACCCACCATGTCCGGAATGATCATCGAGCGTCGCGACCAGGTCTTGATCGGGCGGCGATCGTTCTTCTGACTCGCCGTCTGCACCTTCTTGGCGAGATGCAAATCGACGAACGGACCTTTCTTGAGCGAACGAGGCACTGCGTTATCTCCTAGGGAGCTCTGAACCGTTACAGCCGTTTGTTCTTGCGGCGCTGGACGATCATGCTGTCCGTGCGCTTGTTGTGGCGGGTCTTCTTGCCCTTGGTCTGCAGACCCCACGGACTCACCGGATGGGGATTACCCTGCCCGGACTTGCCTTCGCCGCCGCCGTGCGGGTGATCGACCGGGTTCATGACCACGCCGCGCACCGTCGGACGCACGCCGAGCCAACGCACCGCGCCCGCCTTGCCGAACACGCGCAGATTGTGTTCGTCGTTGCCGACCTCGCCGATGGTGGCGCGGCAATCGATGTGAATCTTGCGGATTTCGCCGGACTTCAGCCGGACGCTCGCGTACAGGCCTTCGCGCGCGGCGAATTGCGCCGAGCCGCCGGCGCTGCGCACCAGCTGACCGCCCTTGCCGACCTTGAGCTCGATGTTGTGCACCGTGCTGCCGACCGGGATGTGCCGCAGCGGCAGGGCGTTGCCCGCCTTGATCGGAGCATCCGCGCCGGAGCGGATCTCGTCGCCCGCCTTCACGCCCTTGGGCGCGAGGATGTAACGCCGCTCGCCGTCCTTGTAGAGCACGAGCGCGAGGTGCGAGGTGCGGTTCGGATCGTATTCGAGACGCTCGACCACGCCCGGAATGCCGTCCTTGTCGCGCTTGAAATCGATCAGCCGGTAGCGCTGCTTGTGACCGCCGCCGATGTGGCGCGTGGTCTGGCGGCCGGAGTGGTTGCGGGCACCGGTGCGGTTCTTCTTGACGGTCAGCGACTCGATCGGTCCGCCCTTGTGCAGGTGCGAGCGGTCGATCTTGACCACGAAGCGCGTGCCGGGGGAAGTCGGTCTCATCTTGATGAGTGCCATGATCCTTGAATCCTTACTTCGCGGTGCCGGTGAAGTCGATCGACTGGCCGGCCTGCAAGCGGACGTAGGCCTTCTTGTGGCCGTTGCGCTTGCCGGGAACATTCTTGAAGCGGCGGGTCTTGCCGGGCTTGTTGAGGAGATTCACCCCCTCGACCTTGACCTCGAACATGAGCTCCACCGCCGCCTTCACGTCGCCCTTGGTCGCATCGCCGAGCACGCGGAACACGTACTGATTGCCCTTCTCGGCAAGGGTCGCCGCCTTCTCCGACACGTGCGGCTGCACCAGCACGTTCATCAGTCGTTCTTTATTCATTCGCGCCTCCGAGACGCTGTTCGAGCAGCTTCAACGCACCGACGGTCGCGATGACCTTGTCGTGCTTGATGAGGCTCACGGGATCGAGCGAGGCGACCGGCATCACCTCCACGTGGGGAATGTTGCGGGCCGCGAGGAACAGCTTCTCCTCGAACGCCTCGACCAGAATCAATGCGCGGCGTGAGTCCGAGCTCCGCGAGCTTCGCCGATCAGGAGCTTGGTCCGCGGCGCGGAGAGCTCGAGGCTCTCGACGGCGACCAGGCGATCCTGGCGCACCAGCTCGGACACCATCGACTGCATCGCGGCGCGATACATCTTGCGGTTCACCTTCTGGGTGAAATCCCGCGGGCGGGCCGCAAACGCGCGGCCGCCGCCGACCCACAGGGGGCTGCGGATCGAGCCGGCGCGGGCCTGGCCGGTGCCTTTCTGGCTCCAGGGCTTCTTGCCGCCGCCGCGCACTTCGGCGCGGGACTTCTGCCGCTTGGTGCCCGCGCGGCCGCCGGCCATATAGGCGGTCACGACCTGGTGCACCAGCGCCTCGTTGTAGGCACGCCCGAACGCGGCATCCGACAACTGGATTTCGCTCGAGGACGCGGCATTCTTTAACTGCAACTTCATGGCGGTCACTTCTCGTCGGTTACTTCTTGGCGGCCTTGGGGGCTGCGGCAGGCTTGGCCCCCGCAGCGGGCTTGCCCGGGCGGCGGCCGGCGCCTTGTTCGGCGCGAGACGCCTGCGGCGCAGCTTCGCCTCCGCCTTGACGGAGGGGCGCACGATCACCCGGCCGCCTTCTGAGCCCGGCACGGCGCCCGAGATCAAGAGGAGATTACGGGGCACGTCGATGTCGACGATCTTGAGGTTCTCGATGGTGCGGTTGCGCACGCCCATGTGTCCCGACATGCGCTTGCCCTTGAACACGCGGCCCGGGGTCTGGCGCTGGCCGATGGAGCCCGGGGCGCGATGCGACAGCGAGTTTCCATGGGTTTTCATGCCGCCCGCGAAGTTGTGGCGCTTCATGGTGCCGGCGAAGCCCTTGCCGACCGTGGTGCCGGTGACATCGACCACCTGGCCCACCTTGAACATGTCGACCTTGATCTCGCCGCCCGACGGCGAGCGACTCGCCCTCGCCTTTCTTCAGGCGGAATTCCCGGGAAGCGTCGCCGGCGGCCACATTGGCCTTGGCAAAATGCCCCGCCAGCGCCTTGGATACCCGCGAAGGGCGGCGGCTGCCGATGGTCACCTGGATGGCGCTGTAGCCTTCGGATTTCTCGCTCTTGACCTGCGAAATGCGATTGGGGAGCGCCTCGACCACCGTCACGGGGACGGTAACGCCGGCGTCAGTGAAAACGCGGGTCATGCCGCATTTGCGGCCAACCAGACCGATGGTCATTGTCAATCCTTCATAATCGCGGAAACCACGCAGGTTCCGCGACGTTGCAATAAGCCGGCGGTTTGGATGCTCGAGACCCCAGCACCCTTGGTACGCCCGGCCGCTATTGCCGGTACGGATTCCTTGGATGACTGGCGTCGGCGCCCACGCGCTCCGACCTCAAAATTGGACGGCGGAGTATACCGGAGTTGGTGGGCAGTACAAGCTTTTGGGGTTGGCGAACGGCCGCTGAAGGGGTGCTGAGCCTTCGCCGAGTCGGATGCTGCGACGCACAATCAACGAACTTCGCGGATTCGACCCCGATTGGGTGCGCGCCGAAGGCGCGGCCTTCTCCCAAGCTTTTGATTTTCTTTGACTGTGGTGGCCGCACGTTTCCGCGGAAACGTCTGTAGTGGCGACCTGCCCTCCGGTTTATGGCGCCCCGGACGGGTCATTCGACCCGACCGACTTCGTACTCGCCTCTTCCGCCGGCAAGCGTGTGCCCTGGTGGAACACCATTTGCCACCCCGAGGCGCCGCGGATCCAAAGCGAACTTCGCAGCGCCGGCGGCTTCCACTCAGGGCCCGCGACACTGCGCGATAGGTACGTCACGAGCACCACACCCTCGGCCACGGAAGCCGCCTTGAAGTCCTCGATCACGACGCGAGGACGCCCGCCAGGGATCAGCACATCGAGCGTCGAGGCCGCATCGTAAACGCGACCTGAGCTCCCGAATTCTCGAAACCCGGGTGCGAGCAAAGCGCCCAAAGTATCACGCGATTCGGAAGGCCCCGGCATTGCCAGGCGCTCTTCCAGAACGCGCAGCTCAGCTTCGATGGTCCCGGACGTCATCGCCGATCTCTCCTTTTACTCGGGCGGATTTACTGCGCTGTCGCTCGATGCATTACCAGCCCACCCTTCAAAAGAACTTGCCGTACGGACCTATAGCCGGCGGCCTCAATGGCAGATCTCTGCTCCGCCGCGCTCATGTAAAGCTGATCGTTCGTCATCCCTCCCGGCCCGAGAAAATGATCGCACACGAGATAGGTGCCGCCCGGCCGCAACACCGCCATCACCTGTCGATGCAATTGCTCGGCGTATCTCTTGTGACGCAATTCATGTACGGCCTGGTTAGTAACTACGGCGTCGAACCCATTCAAGTCTTGGCTCCATTCGGGTTCCTTGAAGTTTCTAACGAGAAATTCGACCCGGTTGAGCATGGGTCCCAGCCGTTTCCTCGCCAACGCATGCATCGCTTCGGAGAAATCCAAAAGCGTCATACGCAAATCGGCGAACTCGCTCAGAAGTTTGATTGCAAGGAACCCCGGACCCGAGCCCAGTTCCAAAACGCGGCCGGCGGGCGGCTCCAAGTGTAGAAGCTCGTCGGCAAATTTTTCGAAAAATTGGGTTCGCCATGGCCGCTTCTCCATGGCCGCGGCTTCCCACTCGGATGCATCCGACATCAAGCGGAGATCAACGGGACTTGGAATGTCTGGAATTATCATCGGCAGCTTCGCATTCTCACTGACTATGATCGAGACTCCCAATATCTATTTTCGGCAAACTTCGTCCGACTCTTCCAACGGCTCCAGTCGACCCGTTTCTGCCGGTGGCGACAGTCCGCTATGGAGCAGCCTACCCGTGAATTGACTACCTAGTCTTTAAACGGCCCGAACTTCTTATCCATATATGCCACCATCCCCGCCGCAAAGCCGAAACTGCACAGCGCACAGATGATGGCAAGTCCGAATGCTGTGGCAACTGTGAGTGCATCGAACTTCCATAACATGCCGCCCATAAACACATACATGGGAACGCCCCAGATCAGCGCCATTCTCATCAGCAATCGACTCTTTGAGGGTGGTCGTCTTTGGATCATCGTTGCTTTATGCTCGGCCCGCTCGAAGATGCCTCAATTGTAGACCCCGAATGGAAGCTTTGAGGAAATCAGTTGAGCTCCGTGATCGTCCGAAAATTGGCTGATAAGCGCTATTCGGGTGCATCGTTCGGCCACATGAACGCACAAAGGCCGCATGCGGACAGCAATGCCACCGTGACGCCGATGGATACGACAATTGGGGATATTGGCGGCGCAATTACAATTAATTTTAGAAACAGAACCACCGAGGATGCTGTGACTGCGGTTGCCAAGACAATAAACAAGGTCGCGGCTTTTTTGTCCCGTACGCCGAGAACCCTCCGAGAAACGGTCACAGATATTACGTACGGAAACCAAGCAATAAACGTCAAGAGTATCGATCTAATTTGCGTCCCATGGGGATGGATCTCCAAGTACGGCGTAAACGTCCCCGGACGCATCCAGTAGGCGCACGCAGCCACGATGCCGAGCACGCTATGTGCAATTGCTAAACTATGAGGGTTCGCGATGAATTCATCGGCAAATTGACCCGCTGTCTTGTTCCTCGTCACGGTGGCCATAGCATACCGCGCTCTTCCACCGACTGCTTTTGGTCATTCAGGTGGAGGTGGTCTACTTCCGCTCTAGGCCGAGAACCGCCTATGCGGTTTTCCACGCGATTGCGGGCCACTTCCGAAGCCATTCACTTCTTTTTGCGCAGATCACTCCGCGAGTAACGCGAGCAGGTTCTGCTCCACGAATGCGCCGGCAACATCGGGTTCGTAGGTGAGGTCGCTTCGCAGGAACGAGACCAGGTCGGTACAGAAACCAGCCCGGTCGCCAAGGCACTCGCGCAGATGCGCGACGAACTTCTCCCGCGCCACCCACGCCCCTTCCGCCTGCATGTAGTGGTCAAAGGCACGGAGTATTTCACGGACCGAAACTGGGAGCACGGATTGGGTGGACAGCGCCCAGTAGAGGTCGAAGAGATCGCGACCCTTCTTGCGTTGGAAGAGCGCCCGCATCTTCGTCGCGAGCATCTCGTTGATGTTATAGGAGACGAGTTCAGTCTTGAGCTGCGCACCACGGAAGGCGATCGCGAAGGGCAATCGCTGTACCGGCAGGTACGGAGTCCGTTCGGTCACATTCACCTCGACCTCGATGGCGAGCGCGCGGCCCGGCTCTGTGACGCTCGGGATCCTGTAGATGCAGCGCAAGATCCTCGACGGTTTCGCGGCATTCCGGACGGCGAGCTGAACGAAGTCCCAGACTGAGGACTTTTCGCGGCCGAGCACGGGGCGTAGGACGCGGAGTATGGCTTTTCGTATGTGGCCCTCCGCGCGGTCGCCGACGGCGACCAGGTCGATGTCCTCGGAATAGCGGGCCGCGGGTGCGAGGTGCACCTTGTGCAGCACAGTCCCGCCGCGCATGGCGACCTGACTCGAAAGGAACCGGTCTTCGAAGATCGCGCGCATCGCGAGGCAGAGAAGTAGATCCTGCTCGACCTGGTAGCGCTCGGACCAAGGCACTGCCGCTTCGTGGGCCAGGATGTCCTTCTGCGTCAGCGCGATCATTTTCGGCTGCGAAGCGGGACATTGTCGATGATGGCCCACGGTGCGTAAAGATGGCCTTTTGCGCGCGCGCCGTGCGCCTGTAGGAACGCCGGCGGAAAGCGCTCCGGCAGGGCGCGCCGCACGGTGTCCGCGAGAGAGTCGAACTGAAGCCTCTCGAAGACGTACCCAATCCGCTGCAAGACAGTGACCGGGATCCCGGCGCCAATCGCATTCCTCATTCCCTTCACCGTCATGGCATGCCGGAGCCCGTCGATGACTTCGAGCGCGCGCTCGATGCCGCCGAGTCGGTGACTGAAGGAGATGAGGTCCAGTGCGGTCGACTCGGGACTGCTGACGGCAAGCGGTGCCGGGAGCCCTCGAATCTCGGCAAGGGGCGTAAGTTCGAGCTTCGATTTCACATAGAACTCGAGGCGGATCTTCCCTACTACTATTGCCCGCCGCGGCCGGCGGACAAGCACCTGAGTGACCTGCACAGCTTGGCTGGAGGAACCGTGAAGAGCCGCAGCCGAGAGGAGGCCAACGTAGTAGTCGCGGCCTTGCATGCGGAGGTAATCATCGAGCCAAGCAGGGGTGGGTGGCGCCCCGCGCATTCGATGCTCGGGCGCTACGATCAGGAAGACGGACGGACGACCGGGAAGCCGAGTCGCGCGTGGGGCAAGCCGCTCGAGTTGACGCTGTGCGGCGATCCTGCTCACAGCGCTCTGCTTGGCGGCCTCCTCAACCGACACAACGAGATCTCCGCGAGACTGCAGATCATCAAGTAGCTTCGCCACTCGGCCGCGGACGCGGTGTCCGTCATCATCGGATTCTCCTTGTACCATTTGCATATTATACCGTTAGACGGTACATAACAGAAACAGTGCGGCAGGGAAATACCGAAGGGAGTGCCGGGCTCTCGCCCAGTCAGATGCTGCGACGCACATGGGCGAGCTTCGCGGGATTCGGCCCTGATTGGGTCGCGCCGAACGCGGCCTTCTCCCAAGCTTTTGATTTTCCTTGACTGTGGTGGCGCACGCTTCCGCGGAAACGTCCGTAGTGGCGACCTACTCTCCGATTTACGGCGCCCCGGACGGGTCATTCGACCCCACCGGCTTCGTACTCACCCCACGCTCATGTAAAGCTGGTCATTCCTCATTGCTCCCGTGGTCGTGTTTAGGTAATGAGTCCATGACGCCAAGCCAAGCCAGCTTTTCGGCCCAATGCACGTGGAAGGTAGGAGGATATGCCGCCGGATTATCGAAGGTCGGAGCATAGAGATGAATCTCACCCGGCCACCGGGTTGAACGGTAGGACAACGGCGTTCCGCAGTTGGCACAGTAGCTTCGCTCCACGCCTGACGACGAGCTGAAAAATCGCCTGGCATCACCTCTGAATTGTACGGAACCCTCGTCAAACCCAACGAATGCAGCGATGGGAGAAGCGGTAGCGCGGCGGCAACTCTCGCAGTGGCAGTACGCACTCCAGATGGGTTTGGCGGCTACCGAGAATCTCACCGCGCCACAGAGACAGCCGCCGGCGTCATTGCCACTAGTGTTCATTTGAGTCCGATGCGGGACCCGGCGGAGCGGTGGGATTCGGAGCACTCGCCGGGGGCTGTGGCGTGGTCTCGGGCTCATGTTCGCGAGGCCCAAAGAACCGTGGATCACCCGGCCAGGGCCCGTACATCCGGCCGTGCATCCCGTGCATGGCGCCATGGCGGCCACCGTGAGCTGCAGCGAATATCGCCCCCAAGACGACCAGCCCTGCCAGCGTGAACGCCCAGAAGCCAAGGTACCTCCCGAACTTCTGGAAAGTGCCTTCCGAACGGTTGGACAGATAGAGAACGAAATAGCCGGCGATGGTCAGCGCTGTCGCCGGGATCAACGCTATGAAGTAAATCATTCCCGCCCCCTCAGCTCAGTTCTGCACGCAGCGCCGCGGAATTGCGGATGGCAGCGGAGTTGATTCTACGCGGCGCGGGGCAGGATTGCAGGCGTGCCGCAGGAGCTAGTCCGCCAAACCCATGACGAATGCCAAAGCGATATTCAGCCGCGAGATGTCCTTGTCGTCGAGATGGCCGACCTGTCGCCCGATTCGCTCCCGTCGAACTGTGACGGGCTTATCGGCCATAACCTGTGATCTCACTCGCAGCCCATTTTTCTCAGTCGGATCGATCGTCACGCGGAAATCAGGCGCATCGCTGCACTCAGAAGTCATCTGGCAGATCACCACAGATGCATGGCCGGCCGGGAGTGCATCCGTCTGTACAATCACCGCAGGACGCGGCTTACCATAGTCGCCGCTTGCCGCAACTGTCACCACATCGCCGCGCTTCATTGAGCATCAAATTCGGAAACCGACTCCGTCCATCGCATCGCCGCCAACTCGAGAGATCGATCCAAACCCGCCACCTGTTTGGCGACGCGCTTGCGGACCGCCTTCGAGCGTGCATCCGGTACGACCAAGCGCAATTCGCGCAAGCCGCGAGCACGGCGTCGCTCGCGCATCGCCTTCATTCGCTCGGCAGTTTGTGCCATGGTTTCTCTCCATAGTGTAACGCGTTACAATGTAACGCGTTACGGCCTATCAATCAAGCCGTGTGCGACCAGGTCGATGTCCTCGAAATACGCTTTTAGCGGGAATCCACTGGCCAGCCGTTGGGCTCCATACCGCATTACAGCGGGTTACCGCGGCGCATCCTCTTCGAGGCTCGCCCAAAGTCGCTTTCTCGATTCACTCCCGCCCCGTGATCTCCTCCAGGAACGCCTCCCCATACTCGTCCAGCTTCTTCTGCCCCACCCCATGGATCTCGAGCAGCCCATCGGCGGTGCACGGCTTCTGCGCCGCCATGGCCTGGAGCGTGCGGTCGCTGAACACCACATAGGCGGGCACTTTTCGCTCATCCGCAAGCCGCTTGCGAAGCGCGCGCAGACGCTCGAACAGATCGGCGTCGGCCGCCATTACACCGCCGACGTCGTGCCTTACCTCGGCGTCGTTCCCTGCCGTCCGCCTGAGCGGCGCACCCTGCCTCGCAGCCGCTCGCCTCGCCCGGCCCGGCGCGCCCGCGCCCGCGCCACCCGTGCCCGCGCCACCCGCAATCGGCCCCCGCGCGCCCCGTGCCTCCTCCACCACATCCCGCTGCGTGCAATTCCCGCACGACTCCCGGCACACCGCCACGTCCTCCGCGAAATGGCTCGCGAGACGGTGCCAGAGGCAGGAGCCGGTGTCCGCCAGATCGAACATGCGGCGCACCGCGCGGCGCTGCTGATCCGCCACCTCCGAGTCCGCGGCGTCGGAGTTGTCGATGAGCCGGTCGAGCGAAATCACGTCGGCCCACGAATAGAACAGCACGCAATCGGCGGGCGCCCCGTCGCGCCCGGCGCGCCCGATCTCCTGGTAATACCCCTCGATCGAGCGGGGCATGTCGCGGTGGAGCACGTAGCGCACGTTCGATTTGTCGATCCCCATGCCGAAAGCGATGGTCGCGCACACCACGTCGAGATCGTCGCGGCTGAACTCCTCCTGAACCCGGGCGCGTTCTGCCGGGGTCAACCCGGCGTGATACGCCGCCGCCCGCACCCTGCGTTCCCGCAGAAACTCCGCCGTGGTCTCGGCGGCCTTGCGTGAGAGACAGTAGACGATGCCCGACTCGCCGCGGCGCGCGCGGACGAGGCGCAGGATCATGTCGCGCACGCCGGTCCCCGACCCCTTCTTGACGGCGTGCAAGCGCAGATTGGAACGATAGAAGGAACCGCGCACATGCAGCGGATCGCGCAATGCGAGCTGCTCGGCGATGTCGTTCTTGACGCGGGGCGTCGCGGTGGCGGTCAGGGCGAGCACGGGAACTCGGGGAAAGCGCCGCTTGAGGCCCGCAAGATTGCGGTAGGCCGGACGAAAATCATGCCCCCACTCGCTGATGCAATGCGCCTCGTCGACCGCCACCATCTTCAGATCGAGCGAGTCCAGCAACTGCCCGACGGAGGCGTCGAGGCCCTCGGGCGCGGCATACAGCAGCTCGAGCTCCCCCGCCCGGAGCCGCGCCGTCCGCCGCGAGCGCTCGGCGGCATCCAGCGAGGAATTGAGGAAAGTCGCACGGATCCCGAGCTCGCCCATGGCATCGACCTGATCCTTCATGAGGGAGATCAGCGGCGATACCACCAAGGTCACTCCGCCCTTGAGCCTCGCCGGGATCTGGTACGTCACCGACTTTCCGGCGCCGGTGGGCATCACGGCGAGACAGTCGCGGCCGGCCATCACGGCGTCGATGATTTCCGCCTGCCCGGGACGGAACGAGGAATAGCCGAACACCTCCTTCAGCACCTTGAGCGCCGCACCCGCCGAGTCCGCAACTCGGGACTCCCTCGCGCGTGCCGAGGCCTCGCGCAGCAGCGCCAGGGTCTCCGGCGTGAACAGGAGCGGCGTCTCGCGATAGCGTTGCCGCAACCGGTCGAGCGTCGATTCAATTGCAGCCGCGGGAAGCTCGATGAGCGCGCGCGCTTGCGCGAGCACGTCGTCCACGGTGTCGAGTGTCCTCTCCATCAGGGAGCGGATCGTGCCAGAACAGGGGATGCTTCCGCCACGCCATTTTCTGGCTCGATCGGCTGAATTGGTGGTTGCGGATCGACGGCTACCTCACTCCCGCCATGAGCCGCTTGAGCGGCCCATTCAACGCCAGCATCACCGCGCCTCCCACCGCGCCCCATTCGAAGATCTTGAGAAACAGTGCCGGGAGCGAGGCCAGGTTGCCCGCGTCGTATTCCGTCGCGAGCTGCCCGGCGAGGTTGTTGCCGAGGGCGATGGACAGAAACCACACGCCCATGACCTGTCCGACGAAGCGCGGCGCCGCGAGCTTGGTCATGGAGGAGAGCCCGACCGGCGCCAGACACAGATCGCCCCACATCTGCACCAGGTAGCAGAGCACGAGCCAGGTCGGCAGCACCCGATGGCCCCCGATCACCCGCATCGAGGCGACGTACATCACCAGAAATCCCAGCCCCATGAGCATCAAGCCGGCCGCGAATTTCACGGGGGTCGACGGGTCCCTGCCGCGGCGCCCGAGGCCGATCCACAGCGCGCTGAACAGCGGAGCGAACAGGATGACGACGATGGAGCTCACCCCCTGGAGAATACCCGCCGGCATCACCCAGCCGAAAAGATCGCGGTCGGTATAGCGGTCGGCGAACAGCGTCAGGGAGGTGCCGGTCTGCTCCACGCCGGCATAGTAGACCGTGGAGGCGATGAACAGCGCCAGCATCACATAGGCGCGGCGCCGTTCCGCGGCGTTCAGCCCCGCGAAAAATATCAGATAGACGAAGTACCCCGCCGCGAGCGACCCGATCAGCCAGGAGCTCGCGCGAGCGACCGCCGGCGCATCGATGGAAAGCGTACCGCTCGCGACCAGCGCGACGGCGCCGAGGGCCGCGAGCGCGAACACGATCACCGGAATCCAGGCCGAGAGCCTCGCGTTCACCGGCACACCGAGGTCGACCGCGCTCAAATATCGGCGCGTCAGCACGAACTGCGTGAGTCCGATGAGCATCCCCGCCGCGGGTAGCGCGAAACCCGAGTGCCATCCGAAGCGCGCGGCGCAGAGCGGCACCAGGAGCGCGCCCAGAAGCGCGCCGACGTTGATCCCCATGTAGAACAGCGAGAAGCCCGCATCGCGTCTCGAGCCGCCCTCCGGATACAGATTTGCGACCAGCGCGCTGACATTGGGCTTGAGCAATCCCACGCCCAAGGCGATCGATGCGAGCCCCGTGAAGAATACCTGGGTGATGCCGAACGCCAGCATCGCATTGCCCAGCATGATGAACACGGCGCCGCCGATCACGGCGCGCTGTCCTCCGACGAGCCGGTCCGCGATCCATCCGCCGAGCAGCGAAAATAGATACGAGCCCGCGACGAACAAGCCGTAGATCGAGCTCGCCGTCTTGTCGTCGATGCCCAGACCCCCCTGCGACACCGCCGACACCATGAACAGGATGAGGATGGCGCGCATCCCGTAATACGTGAAGCGCTCCCACATCTCCGTGAAGAACAAGGTCGCGAGCCCGCGCGGCTGACCGAACAGCGTCTTCCCCGGCGGGCTCACCGCGGCGGGCCCGCCGCTATCCGCCGCTTGCGGGCCCGTATCGTTCACCGCGCTTCGCGGGTACGGCCTGACGCCAGTTTCATCGCCACCCAGCGATGAAAGTGGTGAGTGGGTGCATCCATGACCGGCGAGAACACCCCGCCCTGGTAGCCGGGCGAGGCACGCCCCTGCTGCATGCCCTCCACGGCGAACACGTCCTCGCGGAACACCACGTCCCAGGCCGCGTGAGTCGCCGCCCGGCACGCGCCGTAGGCGTCCGACGCAGCTCCGTCTCCCACGTAGAAAATGCGGACCTCCTCCCGGGTCAGGTCCGGAGCGACCGGCGTCAGAATGACGGCGAAGGCATGGTCGGCCTGGAATCCGAGCAGCACGTTCGGATACAACGAAGGATATTCCGCCACATGGGTTCGATCCGCCGGCCATTGCGCGAGGCGGGGCAGGCGCGTGCCCGCGACATCGCTCAGCCGGTAGGCGAGAGAGCCCTGGCCGGCAAAATCTGCCGCGTCGAAATAGCAGTAATGATCCTCGAGCCGCGAATACTCGTTGAGCGCCGGGTGCACCCACGGCAGATGGTAGGCCTCGCAATAGTTCTCGACCGCCAGCTTCCAATTGCAGCGGACATCGAGGACCAGCCGGGAATGCGTGACCCCCGACTTGAGCTCCCGCCAACCGCTCTCGCCCAGGAGCGCGGCCGCGCGACGCCGAAGCTCGCCGATATGCCGCTCGAAGTCCGGCGCATCGCCGCTCAAATTGATGAAGATCACGCCCATGAACTCCGCGCTCCGCACCGCCTTGAGTCCATGCTCCGCATTGTCGAAGCCCTCGGCGCTGTGCCGGTTCACGCCGCCGATGTGGGGTGTGGCCTTCAGATCCCCGTTCACCGAGTAGGCCCAGCAGTGATACCGGCAGTTGATGACCCCCTGTACCTCGGTCGGCCCGGCGACCAGCTTGATGCCGCGGTGGCTGCACACGTTGTGAAACACTCGCAAGGTACCCGCCCGGTCGCGGGTGATGAGCAGGGGCAATCCCATGAAATCCACCGGCAACGCGTACGGCCGCTCCGGGAGGGCGTCCGAGAAGGCGAGACCCGTCCAGGTTCGGCCCAGCACCTGATCGCGTTCGCGGCGAAAATGCTCCTCGTCGACATAGGCCGCATTCGGGAGCCCCGAAGCCTCGCCGACGGGGAGAAGCACCCGCTCCAGGCGCTCCAAGCTGATGGGATCCTCGGAAGTGGCCATCGGCTACACCTGCCTTCGTGGAATGCTCGACCGCCAGTCGCGACGGCAGACCACTGTATCGCCTTCGAGAGCCTCGAGCCATGCGGCGAGCTCGAAGGTCTGAGGGGTGGAGGTCATCTCGGCGCCCGCGTTGATCTTCACCTGCCAGCCGCCGCGGGCCATTTCATACGACTGCGTCATGGTGGCGCTGGCGGAATTGGGCCGATCGGGGCGGATGCGGTAGTTACGCTCGAACACGTGGCCCATCTCCAGGTCGACGGCCTCGAGCCGGAACTTGCCCCAGTCCCCGAATACGCCGCCGTCGACATGGAGCCGATGATTGACTTCTCCCGTCACGGGGTCGGTGATCACCGAGCGCTCGACGCGCCCCTGACGAAGAACCGTGGCGCGCGACGGTTCTGCACAAACAGGCTCCGGCATCTCGACGGGCGCCGTCGACGGCGCCTCGGCCGATCTCACGGGCAGCAGAAGCTGCGAGCTCCCGGCGGTCAGCGTCAACGTCGCGGAGGCAGGAGACGGCCAGACGATGGGCCAGTAGGCGCTCGACAGCGCCAGGCGCACCCGGTGTCCCGCCGGGAAGGCGTAGGCGGTACCGGTCAACTGCACTTCGACACGGTAGCGCTCGCCCGGCACCAGGGGCTTCGGGGCCTCGCGGCCGTCGCGATGCGTCAGGTTCAAGAACCCCCGCGCAACGCAGGTTGCCTCGCCGTTCGGTGCCACGTCGATCAGCCGGACCGCGACGAAGGCGTCGGGTTGATCCGAAGAGAGCTCGAGTACCGCCCGCGAGTTACCCAGGATTTCCAATCGTTGCGTGAGCGGCGCCGCGGTGAATTCCAGCGATCCGGACGAATCCTCGCGCTGATCGCCCGGCACATCGCCGGGATTGCCGAAGCTCCCCCAGTCGCCCGAGGCGAGTCCGGTCGATTGCGGCGACCGCACCGTCAGCAGGCGCCGTTCGCCGGGCCGCTCTTCCAGCCCATCGGCATTCAAGGTGAATGTGCGCATGCTTACATTCGGGCTGGGCCAGCGCTCCTCGGCGATCCAGCGCCCCGCGCGCGCAGCATGGGAAGACTGCGGCCCGATGGCGTCCATCATATAGAAATTGAACGGCGCTTCGCTCATGACCCCGAGGTCCCGGCCCTTCAGCCAGTGGTCCCACCACCGCAGGGCCTCCTGCAGAAAACCGACGGCGGGCGCAGGAATCGCCTCGTGCGGATACAGATGTGCCCAGGGACCCACGGTCACGCGGTGCGGAACCCGCAGATGTTCCGCCAACCGAAGCGGTGTGTCGCGATACAGATCCGCCCAGCCGCCCCAGAACCAGGTCGGGCATTGGATTGCGCCGTAGTCGAAGCATACCGAGCCGTGCTTCCAGTAGTCGTCGAGCGCCTGATGCTCCAGCCAGATCTCCGGCCAGAATCGTTCGGCTTCGAGCCTTTCCAACCACATTGCGCGCCATCGCTCGCCGACGATCGCCGGATCCGGCGGCCGGGCGTTGAAGATCTGCATCACGCAGCCCCACCAGAAGTTATCGTTCAGCAGGCAACCGCCTGAGTAATGAATGCACTCGGCGAAACGGTCATCGGTCCCCATCACGGCGATGACGGCCTTGAGCGCGGGCGGCCGGCGCGCGGCGACCTGCAGGGAGTTGTAAGCGCCCCAGGACTTGCCCATCATGCCGACTTTCCCCGAGCACCAAGGCTGGCGCGCAATCCAATCGATCACTTCGAGCGCGTCGTCCTGCTCCTGCGCGAGGTACTCATCGTGCAGGATCCCGTCCGATTCACCCGAGCCGCGCATGTCGACGCGCACCGCCGCGTAGCCGTGTCCCGCGAACCAGTGATGCATGCCCTCGTCCCGCCGGCGCATGAAATCGCGCTTGCGGTAGGGGATGTATTCGAGAATCGCGGGGACCGGCCGGGTCCCGCCGTCCGGGAGCCAGAGGCGCGCGGCCAGCCGGCAGCCGTCCGACAGCGTGATCCAGACGTTCTCGATGTCTTCGACGGCATGAGGCAGGGAGGTTTCATAACGCGGCATGGAAGATCGCCTCCTCGTCCTATCGGTTTCTGCGGTAGATCAAGTCGCCGTACTTCTGCCAGCGTCCGCTGCCGGCGGGCGACACGTATTGCAGTATGCGCACGGTCCCATCCGGCCGATTCTCCCAGACGATTTTCAGATCGCGATTCCTCGACGGCGTGATCGTCTTGAACACCATGGAGCCGCCCGGATCGAGCGACCCGCGCATCGCGATCGCGCCCCACTGATTGTCGGCCCACAGCTCCAGCCACGCCTCTCCGTCGAAGCGGTTGATGCTCATCCCCGACAGACGATAGGCGGCACCGGGCCGGCGGTACAGGTCGGTCAGAAACGTCATGTTCTGTTCGACGATGCATCCTTCCGAGTGCTTTTCCACCCGATCGAAGGCCACCAGCTTGTCGGTCGCCGCGTCAAACACTTGCCAGTCGCCGAGCCAGAAATCGAATTGATGGTGTTGCGGCGTATCACAGGCCGGCGCCGCCAGTACGGGTGCGGCTTCCAAGGCGGTGGCGGCGGGCGTGTTGGGACCCGGCTCGCCGACGGCGGCGCGCGGACCCGCCGCTGCCTGCCCGCTGACGAGGGCGAGACCGACTTGGCCGACCAGAGCGCAGACCGGCAAGAGCTGTTTGAGATTCATCGTCGCTGTTCCCCTGTCGTCTCGCCGCTACTCTCCTCTCGTCGCCATTCTCCCGAAAGCGCGGTCCGCTATCGAGCCTGCACCGCGAGCGGGCGCCCTTTGCGGCCGATCTACTAGCAAATCGATCGAGCAAGCAAAGGCCCGACGGCCGGGTGACAGGTATGTTCGATGCGCCGGAAATCAGAAAACAAGGGAGATCCACATGCGTACCAGGTCCACGACTCTCGCGCGGAGGCCCGAGACTGCCCCGAGCTCTGCGGGAAAGTTATCGGTGAGCGCCGCGGTGCTATGCGCCCTCTACGGCTTCCCGTTCGCGGCCAAAGCGCAGCAAGCCGCACCCGCAGCGCAGGACGCCGCCGGCGGCACCGAGCTCGGGGAGATCACGGTGACTGCGAACCGCCGGGAGCAGACTCTCGAGGCGGTACCCTACAGCATGTCGGTCATCAGCGCCGAGCAGCTCTCGCAAGCGAACGTCACCGACCTCGCCTCGCTATCGGCCAACGTTCCGGGGCTCAGCATGTACGACTTCGGCGCGCGCTTCGCAGGGGCGGTCGCGCCCATCATTCGCGGCATCAATGCCACCGCGGAGCCCACGCGAGGCTTTCGCACCTTCGAGCAGAATCCGGTGGGCACCTACATCGGCAACTCGCCCATCGACGGCTATTTCCAGCTCGACGATCTGAAGCAGATCGAAGTGCTGCGCGGTCCCCAGGGCACCCTGTATGGCGCCGGCGCCCTGGGCGGCGCGCTGCGTCTCATTCCGAACGCCCCGGATCCCAGCGCCTTCGCGGGATCGTTCGAGGCGGGCGGCGACCGGCTCGCCCATTCGAGCGGCACCGGCTACACCATGAAGGGCATGGTGAACGTGCCGCTCGCGGATACGATCGCCTTCCGGGCGTCCGCAAAGTACGACTATCAGCCGGGATTCATCGATGTCTACGGGCTCCTCAAGCGCACCAACAACGGGCTGAGCGGCATACCCGTCCTCGCCGACCCCGGCGACATCGTCGATAGCCCCGCCATATACTCGAGCCGCGAGGATTGGAATTTCCAGAAGACCTTCACCGGACGCGCGGCGGCGTTGTGGAAACCGATCGACGCGTTCAGCGTGCAGCTCGCCTTCATGCACTCCGACGTGCAAGGCGACGGCGGCCCGCAGGTCAATCCCGATTTCGCCGGCGGTCCCGTCGCCCATCGACCCGCGCGTCACCCTGCCCGCGGGCGGGCACTACCAGGAATTCTCGCAAGTCGATCAGCCGTACTCGCGCTACACCAACCTGACCAGCCTCGACGTGAGCTACGACGCGGGCTTCGCCACCATATCCTCGACCAGCTCCTACTACACGACGACGCGGCTCGGTGCATCGAGGACAACACCTACGATCTCGCGGGAATCGATTCAGGCGCCTATCTCCCCTACTACGCCGGAACGCCCACCAATCCGCGCTTCGTGTACGACTACCAGTTCACCGACCAGGCGCATACCTTCACCGAGGAGTTGCGGCTGGTCTCGAACACGAACCCCGGCAACCTGTTCGACTACGTGGTCGGCCTGTTCTACGAGAAACAGGAGCGAACCGGTGCGTGGACGATCGCCGATCCCGGGCTCGCTCGGAGCGCGCGGCGGCGTTGCCCTGCGCGCCGGCCTGCGACATTCTGGTCGGTCCGAACGACGAGGCTTTCCAGCAGATCGACACCCAGAACTTCCAGGACAAATCCGTATTCGGCGAGCTCACGTACCACTTCCTGACCCACGGCCAGATCACCTTCGGTGTGCGCCATTTCTCCCAGGAGTTCACCGATGCCCAGTTGTATCAGGACTACACGTTCCCGACCTTGATCCCGGCCACCCCGCACAGCTCGCCCGCCTCGAAGACCGTGGGCAAGGTCGACCCTTCGTACGAGTACGCCAAGGACCAGTTCGTCTATGCGCTCTGGTCGCAAGGCTTCCGCCGCGGCGGCGCGAATTCGGTTCCGCTCGCCGGCCCGTTCCAGGAGAGCCCGGTGCTGTCGACCTACAAACCCGACACGACGGATAACTACGAAGCCGGTCTCAAAGGCCGGTTCTCCAACGGCCTGAGCTACACGGCCGACGTGTTCTACATCAACTGGCACAACCCGCAGATCTCCTCGAGCTTACCGTCCGGAAATCTAGCCGTGTACAACGCGAACACGGCGGTCTCGAAGGGCTTCGAGTTCGAGACCGCAGGTCCGCTCGGATTGCCGGGGTTCGCGTACTCGGTCGGCTTCGCCTATGCCGACGCGAAGCTCAGCAGCGATTTCTCGCTGCCCGCCGACAACGGCACGGGCGTCATCGTGCCGGGCCTGCTCTCCGGAAAGGATGGCGAGCAGATGCCGGGAAGCCCCAAGACCAGCGTGAGCGCGGCACTTCTCTACGACACGCCGATCGCGGCCGGCTACGACCTCGCGCTGTCCTTGAACGGCGTGTACCGAAGCAAGGTCACCATGCAGCTGGCGCCGACGCTCGGGTCGACGACGGTGCAGCAGTCCTCCTCCTACGGCATCCTGAACGCAAGCGCCACGTTGACCCACAAACCCTGGCACCTCATGGGCTACGTCACGAACCTGCTCGACAAGCAGGAGGTCCTGGTGCCGCCCTCGCAGGTCAGCCCGGGCAACAACTTCGACAAGCTGGCCGACGACTACGTGGTCAATCCGCCGCGCACCGTCGGCGTGCGGGTCGGATATTCTTTTTGAGCTGCAGAATTGCTGGTACGCTCTGCCGGCATGACGTTCGACCCCCCGCGCCCGCAATGTGGGCCTGTTCAGGACGATTCTGGCGGGTTCGGGCCACACGCTCGCCGACGCGTTCTCGAGTCTCGAGCAGGCGCCGGAGGTGGAGCGCATGACCCGGCACCAGAAGCGCGGACTTCTGGGCGCCCGCATCAATTTGCCGCCCGACGAGGGTGAGGGTTACTGGGATCTCACCCGAATCCGCGACGACATCTACGTCGTGGTCGCCAATTTCACCTACAAGGATCCGCGCGTCGAGCTCGTTCCCGGCGACGGGCTGGTGCAATTCAATTTCAAGCTGTCGGGCGACATGTCGCTCGCGGTGAGCCGGACCGAGCCGCTGCGCTGGAACCGGCCATCGCTCCTGGTCTGGGCCCAGCCCGCCGGCGTCGACATCAGCGAATGGACGGCGCCCGCGGCGCGCGAGCGGTTCATCATCATCAGCATCCGGCCCGAGTTCCTCGCTGAACACTTCCTCACGTCGAGCCTCGACGCACCGCCGCAGCTGCAGGCTTTCGTCGCCGACAAGGGCGAGCAGATCGTCTATCTGCAGCGTCCGCTGAGCGCTCAAACCATCGACGTGACCACCCGACTGCTCAACAATCCCTTCTCCGGGACCCTCGCGCTGGTTTACACCGAAGCGCTGGCGCTCGAGCTTCTGTGCTCGGCGGTCGGGAGCTTCGCGGCCTCGCCGCGCATCCCCTACGAGGAATACAACGAGCGCGAGCTCAAATGCCTGCACACCGCGCGCAATATGCTCACGCGCGAGCTTGCCCCGCCGCCGACGATCGCGAAGCTGGCCCGCTCGGTGGGCATGGCGAAGTCGACGCTCACCAAGGGCTTCAAGGCCGTGTTCGGCGAGACCATCCTCGAATTCAGCCTGGGCTGCCGCATGCGCCATGCCATGGCGCTGATGCGCGATCAAAGCTGGTCGGTGGCCAAAGCCAGCGAGGCCGTGGGCTACGCGCACCCCACCTCCTTCACCACGGCGTTCCGCCGCCATTTCGGCATGCGGCCCATCGATGTGCGGCGCGTGAAATCCCGCAAAAAGGATTCCTGAGGACAAACGGTGGAACTCCTAGCAATTGCGCCCTCGAGCAAAGGTCTTTGCCGGGCGCGGCCGCTATTGTGGCATCGTCGCCGGTAAGGCTCTGCCGCCGGCGCCCTTGAGCGAACTCGAGATGCCCACAGATCCGCTTCTTCAGCCTTTTCAGCTCAAGCACCTGACGCTGAGAAATCGCCTCATGACGACCTCGCACGAGCCGGCGTACCCCGAGGACGGGATGCCGAAGGAGCGCTATCGCGCCTATCACGTCGAGCGCGCGAAGGGCGGCGTCGCCTTGACCATGACCGCCGGGTCGGCCGCGGTCTCGCGCGACAGTCCGCCGGTGTTCAACAACATCCTCGCCTTCAAGGACGAGGTCGTGCCCTGGATGAAGGCCCTGGCGGACGAGTGCCACGAGCACGGCGCCGCGGTCATGATCCAGTTGACCCATCTCGGGCGGCGCACGCGCTGGGACCGCGGCTACTGGCTGCCCGTGGTCTCGCCGTCGCATCGCAAGGAAGCCGGCGCACCGCGCCTTTCCGAAGAAGATCGAGGACTGGGACATCGCGCGGATCATCAGGGACTATGCGGATGCCGCCGAGCGCATGCGGGCCGCCGGTCTCGACGGCATCGAGTTGCAGGCCTATGGGCATCTGATGGACCAGTTCTGGTCGCCGCTGACGAATACGCTGGAGGCGCCCTACGGCGGTTCGCTCGACCGGCGCCTGAAGTTCACCTTCGACGTGTTGACGGCGATCCGGCGACGCGTCGGCGCCGGAGTTCATCGTCGGCGTGCGCTACACCGGCGACGAGATTCTCGATGGCGGCCTCACGCAAGGAAGACGGCCTGGAGATCTCCCGGCGCCTCAAGGCGAGCGGCATGGTCGATTTCTTGAACATCGTGCGCGGCCACATCGATACCGACGCCGGACTGACGGATCTCATCCCCATCCAAGGCATGGCCAGCTCGCCGCACCTGGATTTCTCCGGCGAGATCCGCGCGGCCACCCAGTTCCCGACGTTCCACGCCGCCAGAATCCAGGACGTGGCGACGGCGCGGCACGCGATTGCGGCCGGCAAGGTCGACATGGTCGGCATGACCCGGGCGCACATGACCGATCCGCATATCGTGCGCAAGATCGTCGAGGGGCGGGAGGATCGCATTCGTCCCTGCGTCGGCGCCAACTACTGCCTGGACCGGATCTACCAGGGAGGCGCCGCCTACTGCATTCACAACCCCTCGACCGGGCGTGAATTGTTCATGCCCCACGAGATCGGGCGCGCCGCGATCAAGCGCAAGGTGGTGGTGGTCGGCGCGGGGCCCGCAGGCCTCGAGGCCGCGCGCGTCGCCGCCGAGCGCGGCCATGCCGTCATCGTGTTCGAGGCCGCCGGCAGAGCCCGGCGGCCAGGTACGGCTGACCGCGCGAAGCCCGCGCCGCCGGGAAATGCTCGGCATCATCGACTGGCGCATGCGCGAGTGCGCGGCGCTCGGAGTGGAGTTTCGGTTCGAGTGTCCGGCGGAGGAGCCGGAGGTGCTTGACGGAGCGGCCGGACATCGTCGTGATCGCAACCGGCGGCCTGCCGCACACCGGCGTGCTGGAATCCGGCAACGAGCTCGTCGTCTCGACCTGGGACGTGATCGCGGGCGACGCCAAGCCGGCCGGCCGGGTGCTGCTGTTCGACGATGCCGGCGATCACGCGGCGCTGCAGGCCGCCGAGCTGATCGCGGCGGCCGGGGCACGTCTCGAGATCATGACGCCCGACCGCTCGTTCGCTCCCGAGGTGATGGCGATGAACCTGGTCCCCTACATGCGAAGCCTGCAGAAGCGGGACGTGACCTTCACGGTGACGTTTCGGCTGCAGAGCGTCGAACGCGCGGGCGGCGAATTGCTGGCCGCCGTGGGGAGCGACTACGGCGGCGTGCGCAAGGAGCGGCGCGTCGATCACGTGGTGATCAACCACGGCACGCTGCCGAACGACGAGCTGTACTTCGCGCTCAAGCCGAACTCGCTCAATCTCGGCGCCGTCGATCATGATCGCCTGATCGCGGGACAGCCGCAGAACATCGCCGCGAATCCGCAAGGGCAGTATCTAGCTTGTTTCGAATCGGCGATGCCGTCGCGGCGCGCAACACCCATGCCGCGATCTACGACGCCCTGAGGCTGGTCAAGGATCTGTAGCACGGGCCCGCTCCGCAAGCTGCCGCGCAGTACGCAACGCAGCGGCGGCCTCTACCGCAAAAGATCCGCCATGCTCAGGATGGCCTCCGCGACCTCGTACATCCGCTTGTTCTGCTTCATCGCCGTCTGGCGCATCAACGAATAGGCCTCGTTCTCCGACAGCCGGCGGCTGCGCATCAGCAATCCCTTGGCGCGTTCGATGCTCTTGCGCTCCGTCAACGCAAGCCGGGCGGACTCGAGCTGCGTGCGCATGTCGTCGATGTGGCGCGACTGTGCTTCGATCACGTCGAGAATCGACCGCATGGGCCTTGGCAACGCGGCGTCGAGCGCGTAGCAGCCGATGCCGCCCTCGACGCCGAGCCCCTCGGCCGGGGAGTCGATTTCCGCGACCAGCATGGCGATCGGTGCGGCAGGTTGAAAGGCACTCCGAGCCGCGGCCTCGCCGCCGCGCTTGTCGTGGACCCGGGCTTGCGCGAGCTTGCCGGCGCAGAGCCGCTCCAGATCCGAAGCGAGCCGATCTTCGATCGTCTTCATCTTGTCGATCCGCCGCGTCGTCAAATCGTACCATTCATCGGCTTTGATCCGCGCCGGCTCGCCCTCGCCATGCTGCCCGGAATGCTCCTCCGCGATCGCCTCGCGCATTCGCGCGAGCTCTTCAGCCTCTCCCCCGCGATCCATCGACTCGCGGTACGCTGCAGCCTGCTCTTCGCCGGCGAAATTGGCGAAGATTTCGAAAGCCCGCTCCTGTGCCGCCTGCACCTGCTGCAGCCGGCGCAGCTCCGCGGGGTCGAATCGGCCGCGTGAGATCCCGGCTCCCGCCGTCGCGCGCTCCTGGCCTGCATACTCCTTTCCCTGCGCGAAGCTGACCAGCGCGATCAGGACTCGCGCGACGGCGGGGTCCGCCGCGATGTTCGCCGCCTCGAAGCCCACCGCGAGGAGCGCGCCGATGATGTCCGTGAATGCCTTGACCGCATCCTGCGGAGCGGGCGCGAGCGCGGCTATCTGCCCGCGGGTGTCGGCGAGCGTATCGAGTGCGATGAGAGCGAACGCGACGCGTACGTAGAATCTCGCTCCGAGACTCGTTCGATCGAGCTTTTCGTCGATGCGTTCGAGCCGCTCGCGCAGCCGCCGCTCGAGCTCGCCGCTCGCGCGCGCCTGCGCGTCCCGGCGTTCGCCGAAACGTGCGCCGTTCGACCCGAGAAATATCGAGGAAACGCCGCGCTCCCTCTGCAGCGAATGAACGAGCTCACCGATGCCTTTGACGATATCCGCCGCGACGATCAGCCGCTCGAGCTCGAGCGCGCGGCAGGCGTCGGCGTAGCGCAGAAAGCGCGCCCGCGGTGTCTCGCGCGCCGGCGGTGTCTCGTTTGCGTCGATCGGGGTCTCGAGGCGATCCATGGATCTCCCGTAGGGAACGCGTGAAATGTCGCTCGCATCGACGACTCTGCCATCGATCCAACGGCAACTACAAGCGCCGGATGCGCCGCACGCTTTGCGTGCAAGGAACGTACGCCCCGCCCCCTAATGAATCATGCGCGCCGTATGCGCGGCTCGCCGGCGAGCCGCGTTCGGCCCGTAAGAAATTGATATCTATGGGATCGCACGCGCCGCCGAGCTCATGGCACGCCCATGGCACAGATGTTGCTTCATTCTCGTTCGCAGGCAGGCATGCCGCCTGCACGGGGCAGGCCTCTTCAAAGAGTCTGCACTGGCAACGCCGCCAACCCGTACGCGCCCCTGAAGGGTGCGTACCGTTGGCGGTTTTTTTTGGGTGTTTGAAATGCAGGGCGTGCCGATGAAGCAAGTGATCGCGTCGTTGAGAACCGGAAACTGGAAAACGCTGCTGGCGTGCTTCCTGTATTTCGATACCGGATTCACCGTGTGGGTGATGTTTGGGCCCCTGGCGCCGTACATCTCCAGGCAACTGTCGTTGTCTCCCACTCAATCGGGTTTCCTGGTCGCCGTCCCGGTACTGAGCGCCGCCATCGTGCGCGTGACGTTCGGCAATCTGTTTCAGTCCGTCGACGGACGGCGGCTCGCGTTGCTCGGGATCGCGCTCTCGTCCATTCCATCGCTCGTTCTATTGTTTCCCGTCGCGCCTACATACACCTTGCTCCTGGTCCTCGGGCGTGCTCCTCGGGGTGGGAGGCGCGAGCTTTGCCGTCGCGCTGCCCATGGCGGGAAGCAGCTACCCGCCGCGGGTCCAGGGCCTCGTGCTGGGACTCGCCGCTGCGGGCAACGTGGGCGCCGTGATCGACGGCTTCGTATTCCCCACGCTTGCCCAGCACTACGGCTGGCAGCACGCCACGGCCGCGGCGCTTCCGCTGCTGTTCCTCACCGCCGCGGCCGTGCTGTTGTGGGCGGAGGATCGCAGCGTCAAGAGCGGCGGGACCGCGCGCGCATTGTCGGGGTTCGCATTGTCGCTCGGCAGCATCATGGCGCTGGTGCTGGCGGTCGAGGAGGGCTGGCTCGGAACCGGTAAGATGGGCCTGTTGCTCCTTCCGCCGCTCGGTGCCGGAGTCGCGCTCGCGTTGCTGCCCGCCAGATACCTCGCCGTGCTGCGCCAGCGCGATACCTGGATCGTGATGCTCGTTTACAGCATCACCTTCGGGGGCTTCGTCGGCATGTCCTCCTACGTGAGCCTTCTGCTCACGACACAATACGAATTGTCCAAGGTGAATGCCGGCATGGTGATGGCGGCGCTGTCGTTCACCGGCGCGATGGTGCGCCCGGTCGGCGGTTTTCTCGCAGACCGTCTGTCCGGCGTCAAGGTGCTCAAGGTGCTGCTGCTCGGCATCGCACTCTGCAACGTGAGCTTCGCCCTCAGGATGCCGCCGATCGCCGGCGCGGTGGCACTGCTCGCGGCGCTCTATCTCTGCTTCGGCCTCGGCAACGGCGCCACCTTTCAACTGGTTCCGCGGCGCTGGCAGGGCAAGACCGGATTGATGACCGGCATCATCGGCGCGGCGGGCGGCATTGGAGGATTCTATCTGCCGGTCATCATGGGATTGGCCAAGGAACGGAGCGGGAGTTACCAACCCGGATTCGCCACCTTCGGCATCTTGGCGGCGACCGCGCTGATCCTGGTGATCGCGGTGCAGCGGCAATGGTTGTCCTGGTCCGTACCCGACCGTCTCGCCGACCTCGACTTCGATGCGAGTGCGGCACCTCTCGAATGACGCTGCCCTGGTCATGAAGCTGGTCGTCATCGGCAACGGCATGGTCGGGCACAGACTCCTCGAGCGGCTCGAGGCGGGCCGGGGCGCATTCGAGATATCGGTCCTGTGCGAGGAACCCCGGCCCGCCTATGATCGCGTGCATCTCACCTCCTTTTTTTCTGGCAAGACCGCAGAGGGCCTGTCGCTGGTCGAGCCCGGGTTCTTCGAGCGGGCCCGCATCGGGCTCTCGCTCTCCGAGCGGGCCGTCTCCATCGATCGCGAGCGGCGCATCGTTCGCACCTGCCGGGACCGGGAGCTTTCCTACGATCGGCTGGTGCTGGCAACGGGCTCTTATCCCTTCGTGCCGCCCATCCCGGGAAGTGATCGCAGCCGCTGCTTCGTCTATCGGACCATCGAGGATCTGACCGCGATACGAGGCGCGAGTCTGCGAGGCGAGACTCGGGACGTCGTGGTCGGCGGTGGACTCCTGGGTCTCGAGGCCGCCAAGGCGCTCCTCGATCTCGGTCTGGAAACGCACGTCGTCGAATTCGCCGACGCGTCTGATGGCCGTGCAGATCGACGATGCGGGCGGACGCATGCTGCGCGGGCGGATCGAAGAGCTGGGCGTCGGCGATCCACACCGGCAAGCGGACGGTCGAGATCGTCGACGGCGAGACCGGCATGCGCATCGCGTCCGCTTCGCCGACGGCAGTGAGCTCGACACGGATCTGGTCGTGTTCTCGGCGGGTATTCGGCCGCGCGACGAGTTGGCGCGCGCCGCCGGGCTCGCGCTGGGGGAGCGCGGCGGCATCGTGATCGACGAGGCATGCCGTACCTCAGACCCCGCCATCTTCGCCATCGGCGAATGCGCGGTCTTCGAGGGGAAACACTATGGTCTGGTCGCCCCCGGCTATCAGATGGCGAGCGTCGTCGCATCACAGCTCAACGGTGACCCGGGGCCGCGGTTCGGGGGCGCCGACATGAGCACCAAGCTCAAGCTCATGGGCGTGGACGTCGCCTCCATCGGCGATGCCCAGGGCGCGACGCCCGGGTCGACTGCGTGCGTTCTCGTCGACGAACGACGACGCCTCTACAAGAAACTGGTCCTGAACGAGGACGGCACGCGCCTGCTCGGCGCCATACTGGTCGGCGCCGCCGAGGAGTACGGCACGCTGCTGCAGATCGTGCAGAACGCGCTTGCCGCTGCCCGAGGCGCCGGAACAACTGATCCTGCAGTCCGGTGGGACCGGCGAAGGGCAGCCGGGTCTCGGTCCGGGCGCACTGCCGGATACGGCGCAGATCTGCTCCTGCAACGGCGTCAGCAAGGGCGACCTATGCGCCGCGATCGCCGGCGGCGCGACGACCGTGAGCGCGCTCAAGCAACGCACCAAGGCGGCCAGTTCGTGCGGCGGCTGCGCGCCGCTCGTGACGCAGATCTTGAAGGCCGAGCTCGAGCGCCGGGGCGATGGCGGTCAACAATCATCTCTGCGAGCACTTCGACTACTCGCGGCAGGAGCTTCATCACCTGGTGCGGGTGGGCGGACTGCGCACGTTCGAGGAACTGCTGCGCGAAGCACGGCCGCGGCCTGGGCTGCGACATCTGCAAGCCGGCCGCTGGCGTCCATTCTCGCCTCGTGCTGGAACGGCTTCGTGCTGGCGCGCCGACAAGGCGCCGCTGCAGGACTCGAACGACTACTATCTGGCGAACATTCAAAAGGACGGCATCGTATTCGATCGTGCCGCGCATCGCCGGCGGCGAGATCACGCCGCGGCAACTCATCACGATCGGCGAGATCGCGAAGAAGTATCAGGCTGTACACGAAGATCACCGGCGGCCAGCGCATCGACATGTTCGGCGCGCAGGTCCATCAGCTGCCGCTCGATCTGGCGCGAGCTGATCGACGCGGGTTTCGAATCGGGCCACGCCTACGGCAAGTCGGTGCGCACGGTGAAGTCTTGCGTCGGATCGACCTGGTGCCGCTACGGCGTGCAGGACAGCGTCGGTCTCGCGATCGACATCGAGAACCGCTACAAGGGCCTGCGCTCGCCGCACAAGATCAAGTTCGCCGTCTCCGGCTGCACGCGCGAATGCGCGGAAGCGCAGAGCAAGGACGTCGGCATCATCGCCACCGAGAAGGGCTGGAATCTCTACGTCTGCGGCAACGGCGGCATGAAGCCGCGCCATGCCGAGCTCCTGGCCGGCGACCTCGACAAGGCCACCCTGATCCGCTACATCGACCGATTCCTGATGTTCTACATCCGCACCGCCGAGCGTCTGCAACGCACCTCCGTCTGGCGCGACGACCTCGAAGGCGGCTTGGAGTATCTGAAACAGGTCATCTGCGAGGACAGTCTCGGCATCGGCGCTGAGCTCGAGGCCGATATGCAGCGCGTGGTCGACACCTACGAATGCGAGTGGAAGAAGACCCTCGACGATCCGCAAGCGCTGCAGCGCTTCCGCCACTTTGTCAACAGCGACCGAGCCGACAGCCGCATCGTGTTCGTCGACGAACGCGGACAGCCGCGGCCGGCGCGCGCGGACGAGCGCGCCGAGCGCGGGGAGCCGGCATGAACCCGGCCTTCAGAGGCCCCTCCGAGCCCTCGTCCCCGGCACGCCACTGGACGCGGGTGTGCGGGCTCGACGACATCCTGCCCGAAAGCGGCGCGGCCGCGTGGGTCGATGGGCAGGAGGTCGCGGTCTTTCGCGTGCGGGATGCGGTCTACGCGATCGGCAATCTCGACCCGGCGAGCGGGGCCAATGTCATCGCACGCGGCATCGTCGGGGACCTGGGCGGCGAGATCGTCGTGGCCTCGCCGATGTACAAGCAGCACTTCAGCTTGATCTCGGGGCGCTGCCTCGAGGATCCCGCGCTCTCCGTACCGGTCTATCTCGCTCGCGTCATGGACGGCGAGATTTGGATCCGCGGCAAGGCGGTGCCGCGGCGCGGGTCTGCGCACAAGCCCCGCCTCGTGGTGATCGGCAATGGCATGGTCGCAGCGCGCACGCTCGAGGAACTGCTCGAGTTCGCGCCGCAGCTGCACGATATCACTGTGTTCGGCAGCGAGCCGCAGGGCAGCTATAACCGAGTGCTGCTCTCCCCGCTCCTCGCGGGGGACCGGCCCCTGGGAGAGGTCGTGACCCATCCTCCCGACTGGTACGGACGGCGCGGTATCAAGCTCCAGGCCGCCGATCCGATCGAGCATATCGATCGCACCCGGCGCCGGGTGCGCTCTCGGAGCGGCCTCGAAGTGCCCTATGATCGGCTGCTGATTGCCACCGGCTCGCAGCCGATCATGCTCGGGATCCCGGGCGCCTCGCTGGACGGCGTCATTTCCTTCAGGGACCTGCGCGACGTCCAATCGATGGTGACGGCGGCGCGCACGCAGCGCCGCGCCATCGTGATCGGCGGCGGCCTGCTCGGTCTGGAAGCGGCGCATGGACTGCGCCGGCGCGGCATGAGCGTCACGGTCGTGCATATCGAGAAACATCTGATGGAGCGTCAGCTCGACGAGCCCGCCGCCGGGCTTCTGCGCACCGAATTCGAGCAGCGCGGAATCGAGTTCGCGATGCCCGCCCGGGCTGCGCAAATCCTGGGGGGCGCGAGGGTCAGCGGCGTGAGGCTGGCCGATGGCCGCGAGGTCGCCGGCGACCTGGTGGTCATGGCCGTCGGAGTCCGCCCCAACATCGACCTGGCGCGCGCTGCGGGATTGCATTGCGATCGGGGCGTGCTCGTGGACGACACGTTGCTCACCAACGACCCGTCGATCTATGCCGTGGGCGAGTGCGTGCAGCACCGCGGCCGAACCTTCGGCTTGGTCGCCCCGCTGTTCGACCAGGCCAGAGATCTGCGCCGCCTATCTGGCCGAGCGGGCGGTGCGTGGTATTTCGGCCGCAACCGGTCTCCGCCTCGCTGAAGGTCGGAGGCATCGAGCTGTTCTCGGCCGGGGATTGCGCCCCGGCGACCCGGTACCGAGTCGCTGGTCCTGCGCGATGCCGCACGCGGCGTCTACCGGCGCTTGCTGCTCGATCAGCGACCGGGTCACGGGGGCGGTGCTTTACGGCGATACCAGCGGCGGGCGCTGGTACTTGGACCTGATCGAGAAGGGCGAGAGCGTTGCCTCGCTCCGCAACGAACTGCTGTTCGGCGAGCCCAAGGGACGCGCCGCGGGCGGCATCATGACGGCCGCCGAGGCGCGGACGACCTGCCCCTACTGCGGCGTGGGATGCGGAGTCCTGGCGAAGATCGAGGACGGCGTGGTGCGAGTCCGCGGCGATCCACCACATCCGGCCAATCACGGCGCGCTGTGTTCCAAGGGCAGCGCGCTCGGCGAAACCGTGGGCTTGGAAGGGCGATTGCTGCGCCCGCGTGTGCTCGGAGAAGAGGTGGGCTGGGACGCTGCGCTCGATGCGGTCGCGCGGAGGTTTCGCCGGGCATCATCGATGAGCACGGCCCGGACTCGGTCGCCTTCTACGTCTCCGGCCAGCTGCTGACCGAGGATTACTACGTCGCCAACAAGCTGATGAAGGGCTTCATCGGCTCGGCCAACATCGATACCAATTCCCGCCTGTGCATGTCCTCGGCCGTCGCCGCTCATAAGCGCGCATTCGGCGAGGACCTGGTGCCGACCAGCTACGAGGATCTCGACCTCGCCGACCTCATCGTGCTGGTCGGATCGAACACGGCCTGGTGCCATCCGGTGCTCTACCAGCGGATCCTCGAGGCCAAGGAACGGCGTCCCGTCGCTGCGATTGGTCGTCATCGATCCGCGGCGCACTCCCACCTGCGACCTCGCCGATCTGCATCTTGCCGCTGCGCGCGGGCACCGATGTTCACGCTGTTCAACGGCTTGCTGAGCTGGCTGGCGCAGTCACGGAGCGGCCGACCGCGATTTCGTCGACCGCGCACACGCGGGGCGCAGCGCGCGCCTTGCTGGTGGCGGACAACACCGCGGGCGATGTCGGCGCCGTCGCGCGCAGCTGCGGCATCGATGCCGAGGCGCTGCAGCTCTTCTACGAATGGTTCGGCCGCACCGAGCGCGTCGTGACGCTGTTTTCGCAGGGCGTCAATCAATCCTCCGCCGGCACCGACAAGGCCAACAGCATCATCAACGTGCACCTGCTGACGGGGCGTATCGGCCGGGCCGGGCATGGGACCGTTTTCCATTACCGGCCAGCCGAATGCCATGGGCGGGCGCGAAGTGGGCGGTCTCGCCAACTCGCTCGCCGCCCATATGGAGCTGGAGAATGCCGAGCATCGCCGTCATCGTGCAGCGAGTTCTGGGCAGCGCCGCGGATCGCGGAGCGGCCGGGCCTCAAAGCCGTCGATCTGTTCGAGGCCATGCATCGGCGGGCGGATCAAGGCGCTGTGGATCATGGCGACCAATCCCGTCGTGAGCCTTCCCGAACGCGGACCGCGCGCGCGAAGCACTGCGGCGCTGCGAACTCGTGGTGGTGTCCGACTGTGTGGCGCAAACCGACACCACCGCCCTCGCGCACGTACTGCTGCCGGCGGCCGCGTGGGGAGAGAAGGATGGCACAGTCACCAACTCCGACCGGCATATTTCCCGCCAGCGCGCTTCCTGCCGGCTGCCGGGCGAGGCACGACCCGACTGGTGGATCATCTGCCGAAGTCGGCCGAGCGGATGGGCTTCCACGCACGGTTTCAACTACTCGAGCGTCCGGCCGAGATCTTCGATGAGCATGCGCGCCTCAGCGCGGTGGGCAACGACGGCTGCGCGCGCCTTCGATCTCGGCGGGCTGGCGGCGCTCGGCGAGCCGGCCTACGCGGACCTCGAGCCCGCCCAATGGCCGGTCCCGGACGCGGCATGCGCCGCGGCACGCCGCGCCTGTTCGCCGACGGCCGCTTCTATCACGCCGACGGGCGCGCGCGACTGATCGCCACGCGTCCCTCGTGCCCCGCCAAATTCGCGCTGGACGACGAATACCCCTTGGTGCTCAACACCGGGCGCATCCGGGATCAGTGGCACACCATGACCCGCACCGGCCGCTCGCCGCGCCTCGCGCGCGCACCTTCCCGAGCCCTTCGTCGACATGCATCGCGCGGATGCGCTGCCCTTTCGGAGTTCGCGGCGGAGCGCTCGTGCGCGTCGTCACCCGATGGGGCCGCATGGTCGCGCGCCTGCGCACCAGCGGTGAAATTGCGCGCGGGTCGATCTTCGTGCCGATCCATTGGAGCGACTCGACGCGTCCGATGCTCGCGTGGGCGCATTGGTCTCGCCGAGCGTCGACCCCTTCAGCGGCGAGCCGGAGTTCAAGGCCACGCCGGCCCGCATTGAACCCTTCGTGGTCAATTGGTACGGCTTCGCGCTCGCTCGCGGCCCGCTGGCGCTTGAGCTCTTGAGCTGGTGGGCCTGCGCGGAAGGCGGTGCATTCCGACGCTACGAAATCGCCGGCCGCGGCGTACCGCACAATTGGCCGGGTTGGGCACGCTCGCTGGTCCGGCGCCGAACGCCGCCGACTGGATCGACTACGAGGATGCCCATGCGGGCACGTATCGGGCTGCGTCCTTTGCGACGACCGTCTCGAGACATGTCTCTTCGTCGGTCCCCGGCCTCAGCTGCCTTCGCCGCTCGTGGCTGGCTTCGCTGTTCGACAGGTCGCGCCTGTCGGCGGGCGAGCGTGCTGGGCCTCCTGACGAGCCGCCCCGATCCGCGCCTGGACACCGGCGCTGGTGTGTGCGTGCTTCGGCGTCGGCCGGCAATTCCATTGAAGTCGGCGATTGCCGAGGGTGCCGGCGATTTGTTGTCGATCGGGCGCCGATTGAAGGCCGGCACCAATTGCGGCTCCTGTCTGCCGGAAATTCGCCGCATCATCGCCGACCCGATCGCAACGGAGCCCTGATGGCGCGCGCTGTGTGCCCGCGACGCCCGATCGCAACGAGAAATCTTCGTGTGATTGTAATGCCGATCCTATGTGATGTAACCTCGGATCGACGCTCGCCACGGAGGCGACGAATTTCTTGGAAGGCACCGGTCCCGCAGGGGACTCCGTGAACATAGGAAACGTCGCGATGTATCCGACGATGCGGACTGGGGTTGTAATTGCCACGAAGGGCCGGCCGCGAGCCATGGCCCACGTGTTGCGGCTGCTGGAGCTGCAAACGCTGCGTCCTTCGCTCGTCATCGTCTCGGCGACCGCCCGCGACGACGTCGACAGCGATCTCCTCACGACGCTGAACGTCGACTACGTCTTCGGCTCGGCAGGCACGTGCATTCAGCGCAACAGGGGATTGAACAGGATTCGGTCAGCCTGCGATCTCGTGATCTTCTTCGACGACGACTTTGCGCCTGCGCCCCTTTGGATCGAGCGGTGCGCGCAGGTTTTCCGGGCCCAGGAGAGCGTGGTCGGCGCGATGGGCGTGTTGCTGCGAGATGGGGCGCAACTGGACGAGGTCTCGTGGGAAGAAGCAGGGAGGCTGATCGAGTCGGACATTCCCGCGGCGGCCGAGCCTCCCTTGGTTTCGGAGTGTAAAGATCTGTATGGATGCAACATGGCGTATCGGATGTCCGCGATCGCCGGTGCAAGCTTCGACGAACGGCTGGTGCTGTACGGGTGGATGGAAGATGCGGACTTTTCGAGGACGGTCGGCCGGAAGGGGCGGCTGATTCAATGCGGCTCGATGGTCGGCGTGCATCTGGGTATCAAGTCCGGGCGGATCTCCGGAAAACGGTACGGCTACTCGCAGATGGTGAATCCGTGGTATCTGCACAGGAAGGGGACGCTGTCGGCGCGGGAAGCTTGGTCGAAGAGCTTGCGGCCCCTGTTGATGAACGCCGCGAAGACCATTCGTCCGGAAAAGCACATCGACCGCCTGGGCCGCTTCGGCGGAAACATCATTGGAATAGGCCACCTGCTCACCGGCAATTGTCGTCCGGAAGCGGCCGCCGAGCTCTGAGGATTTTCCATGGCGTCCCGATTTGCTCGATACCTGGCGGCGACGGCAAGAAATCCTCTGGTCCTGTCTCCTCGGAAGGAATATCTGTTCATTCTGAGCCATATGCGCTGCCATACCTCGCTTCTGTCGCACATCCTCGGCAGCCATCCGGAGGTCACCGGCCATTCGGAGATGCATCAGGGATACTCGGGTTCCCTCGATCTGTTGAAACTCAGATGCAAGGTCTCCATCGACAATTCGAACACCCTCGAGGGGCGGTATGTGCTGGATAAGGTGCTCAAGGGCTACACCTTGAGCCATCGGATATTGGCGGCGCCCGCGACCAAGCTGATTTTTCTGCTCCGGAAGCCGGAATCGAGTCTCAAGAGCATCATCGCCATGGGACGGAGCTACGCCGGCGACGACTGGCATCGCGATCCCGGCAAGGTGCTCGCATACTACATCACGAGGCTTGACCAGCTCGAGGAGATCGCGAAAACGCGCGCCGCTGTCGGCGCGTCGCCCGCTTTCTTCTTCGACTCCGAGCTTCTCCTCGACCGCACGGCTCTGGTTCTGCGGGAATTGACGCAGTGGCTCGGCCTCGCGACCGAATTGAATCCTCACTACAGGATCTTCGAGACCACCGGACGAGCGGGCTGGGGCGACCCCTCGGAGAGCATCAAGGCGGCGCGGGTCGTGAAGTCAGCCGGTGGCCGGGACCAGATCCAGCTGGATGCGCATATTTTGGAGCAGGCAACGCCGCATTTCGATCGCTGCCGGAACACGCTCCTCGCGCTTTGTCGAAGCCCCCGGTTGGAGACTTCGAATCCGCCTAGTTCAGCTTGATCTGAACGTCCACGCCCGCCGGCAGCTCGAGCTTCATCAGCGCATCCACCGTCTTGTCGGTCGGATTGAGGATGTCCATGAGCCGCTTGTGGGTCCGGATCTCGAACTGATCGCGCGCATCCTTGTCGCCATGGGGCGAGACCAGCACCGTGAACCGCTCCATCTTGATGGGCAGCGGCACCGGACCCTTGACGGTCGCGCCGGTGCGCTTCGCGGTATCGACGATCTCGCGCGCCGACTTGTCGATCAAGCGATGATCGAAAGCCTTGAGGCGAATACGAATGTTCTGATTAGCCATAACGATGTCCTACGGCGCGTGGCGCCTTACGCAATAACCTTTGAAACCACACCCGCGCCGACGGTCTTGCCGCCTTCGCGGATCGCAAAGCGCAACCCCTGCTCCATCGCAATCGGGGCAATCAGCTCCACCACGATCTTGATGTTGTCCCCCGGCATCACCATCTCGGTCCCCTCCGGCAGCTCCACCGCCCCGGTCACATCCGTCGTGCGAAAGTAAAACTGCGGCCGATACCCCTTGAAGAACGGCGTGTGCCGCCCGCCCTCCTCCTTCGTCAAGCACGTACACCTCGGCCTCGAACTTCGTGTGCGGGTTGATCGAGCCGGGCTTGCACAACACCTGCCCGCGCTCCACCTCCTCGCGCTTCGTGCCCCTCAACAGCACCCCCACGTTGTCCCCCGCCTGCCCCTCGTCCAAGAGCTTGCGAAACATCTCAACGCCCGTGCAGGTGGTCTTCTGCGTGGCTCGGATCCCCACGATCTCCACCTCATCGTTCACCTTCACCATCCCCGCGCTCAATCCGCCCCGTCACCACCGTGCCGCGGCCCGCAATCGAAAACACATCCTCCACCGGCATCAAAAACGCCCCCTCCACCGCCCGCTTCGGCACCGGAATGTACTCATCCAGCGCCTTCACCAGCTTCATCACCGAGGGCACCCCAATCTCGCTCGCATCCCCCTCCAGCGCCTTCAGCGCCGAGCCCGTCACAATCGGTGTCTTGTCCCCGGGAAACTTGTACACCGTCAGCAAATCCCGCACCTCAAGCTCCACCAGCTCCAACAGCTCCGCATCGTCCACCATGTCCGCCTTGTTCAAATACACCACGATGTACGGCACCCCCACCTGACGGGCCAGCAAAATGTGCTCGCGCGTCTGCGGCATCGGACCATCCGCCGCCGATACCACCAAAATCGCCCCGTCCATCTGCGCCGCTCCCGTGATCATGTTCTTCACGTAGTCCGCGTGCCCAGGACAGTCCACGTGCGCGTAGTGACGCGCATCCGACTGATACTCCACGTGCGCCGTCGCAATCGTGATCCCGCGCGCCCGCTCCTCCGGCGCCTTGTCAATCTGGTCGTACGCCTTGAACTCCCCGCCAAACTTCTCCGCCATCACCTTCGTCAAGGCCGCCGTCAAGGTCGTCTTGCCATGGTCCACATGCCCAATCGTCCCCACGTTCACGTGCGGCTTCGTTCGCTCAAACTTCCCCTTCGACACGGCAAGTACCTCTCAAAAAATGAATCGGATAAAAGTAATTGAACCCGTCAAGACGCTTTCTTCATGACCACGTCGGCCACGTTGTTCGGCACTTCCATGTACTTCGCGAACTCCATGGTGTAGTTCGCGCGGCCCTGGCTCATGGAGCGCATGGCGGTCGAGTACTGGAACATCTCGGCGAGCGGCACCTCGGCGGTGACCACCTTGCCCGAGGGCGAGTCTTCCATGCCGATGATCTGTCCGCGGCGGCGATTCAAATCGCCGACGATGTCGCCGTAGTAGTCCTCCGGCGTCACCACTTCGACCTTCATGATGGGCTCGAGCAGCACGGGCTTGGCCTTGCGGAAGCCTTCCTTGAAGCCCGATGGAGCCCGCGATCTTGAACGCCATCTCGTTCGAATCGACGTCGTGATACGAGCCGTCGAACGCCGTCACCTTCACGTCGACGATCGGATAGCCGGCGATCACGCCGGTCTGCACCGCTTCTTGGATGCCCTTGTCGACGGCCGGGATGAACTCGCGCGGCACCGCGCCGCCGACGATGGCGTTCACGAATTCATAGCCCTTGCCCTGCGGCAGCGGCTCGATCTTGAGCCACACATGGCCGTACTGGCCGCGGCCGCCCGACTGGCGCACGAATTTGCCCTCGGACTCGACGGTTCCGCGCATCGTCTCGCGGTAGGCAACCTGCGGCTTGCCGACGTTGGCCTCCACCTTGAACTCGCGCTTCATGCGATCGACGATGATTTCCAGGTGCAGCTCGCCCATGCCGGAAATGATGGTCTGTCCCGATTCCTGATCGGTATGCACGCGGAACGAGGGGTCTTCCTTGGCGAGACGCTGCAGCGCGAGGCCCATCTTCTCCTGGTCGACCTTGGTCTTCGGCTCGACGGCCACCGAGATCACCGGTTCCGGGAATTCCATCTTCTCCAGGATGATGACCTTGTGCGGGTCGGACAGCGTGTCGCCCGTGGTCACGTCCTTGAGGCCGACGGCGGCGGCGATGTCGCCCGCGCGGACTTCCTTGATCTCCGAGCGCTCGCTGGCGTGCATCTGCAGCAACCGGCCGATGCGCTCGTTGCGGTTCTTGTTCGGCACGAACACCTGGTCGCCCGAATTCAGCGTCCCCGAGTAGACCCGGAAGAAGGTGAGATTCCCCACGAACGGGTCGTTCAGGATCTTGAAGGCGAGCGCCGCGAACGGCTCGTTGTCGTCCGCATGGCGGGTCAACGGCTCGCCGCGCTCGCTCTGCCCCTTGACCGGCGGAACATCGACCGGCGAGGGCATGTACTCGACCACGGCATCGAGCACCGCCTGCACACCCTTGTTCTTGAAGGCCGAGCCGCAGGTCACGAGACAGATCTCGTTCTTGAGCGCGCGATTGCGCAGACCGCGCTTGATCTCCTCGTCGCTCAAGATCGCCGCTCTCGAGGTACTTGTTGAGAAGGTCCTCCGACCCCTCGGCCGCGGCCTCGATCATCTTGCCGCGCCATTCCTGGCACTCCTTCAGCATGTCGGCCGGGATGTCCCGGTACTCGAATTTCATGCCCTGGGTTTCGTCGTCCCACCAGATGGACTTCATCTTGACGAGATCGACCACGCCGACGAACGCGTCCTCCGCGCCGATGGGCAGCTGAATCGGGACGGGGTTGCCGCGCAGACGCGTCCTGATCTGGTCGACACAGCGCAAGAAATTCGCGCCCGCCCGGTCCATCTTGTTGACGAACGCGACGCGCGGGACGCCGTACTTGTTCATCTGGCGCCAGACGGTCTCCGACTGCGGCTGCACGCCCGACACCGCGCAATACACCGCGATGGCCGAATCGAGCACGCGCAGGCTCCGTTCCACCTCGATGGTGAAGTCGACGTGGCCCGGGGTATCGATGATGTTGATGCGGTGCTCGGGAAAGCCCTTGTCCATTCCCTTCCAGAAGCAGGTGGTGGCCGCGGCCGTGATGGTGATGCCGCGCTCCTGCTCCTGTTCCATGTAGTCCATGACGGCCGCACCGTCATGCACCTCGCCGATCTTGTGGGAGACGCCGGTATAGAACAGGATTCTTTCGGTCGCAGTCGTCTTGCCCGCGTCGATATGCGCAGAGATACCGATATTGCGATATCGCTCGATGGGCGTCGTACGTGACACGATCCGATTCCTCGATAAAAAGGGCGGCCCGTCGCCGCCCCTGACTGTCTCTATATAAGGTCGGGCCGGCGCTTTACCAGCCGCCGCCCTGCGCCTACCAGCGGTAGTGCGCGAACGCCTTGTTGGCCTCGGCCATGCGGTGCGTGTCCTCGCGCTTGCGCACGGCGGCGCCGCGATTCTCGGCGGCCTCCAGCAATTCGGCGGCCAGCCGATGGGCCATGGACTTCTCGCTCCGGTCGGTCGCCGCCTCGATGACCCAGCGCATCGCGAGGGTCTGGCGGCGGTTGGCGCGTACTTCGACGGGCACCTGGTAGGTGGCGCCGCCGACGCGGCGCGACTTCACTTCGACCACCGGCTTCACGTTGTCGAGCGCCTGCTGCAAGAGCGCGATGGCGTCGCCCCCGGCGCGGCCGGTCTTGTCCCCGATCCGGTCGATGGCACCGTAGACGATCTTCTCGGCCACCGACTTCTTGCCCCGCTCCATCACCATATTGATGAACTTGGCCAACATGTCGTTTCCGAACTTGGGATCCGGAAGAATGGTGCGATGCGGTGCTGCTGCTCTGCGGGACATGGAAACCTTCTCTGCGTATGAGCCTTAAGGGCTTATTTCTTGGGGCGCTTGGCGCCGTACTTGGAGCGTCCCTGGCGACGATCGCCGACGCCGGCGCAGTCGAGGGCGCCGCGGACCGTATGATATCGAACGCCCGGGAGATCCTTGACGCGGCCGCCGCGGATCAACACCACCGAGTGCTCCTGCAGGTTGTGGCCTTCGCCGCCGATGTAGCTCGACACCTCGTAACCGTTGGTCAGCCGCACCCGGCACACCTTGCGCAGCGCCGAATTGGGCTTTTTCGGCGTCGTGGTATACACGCGCGTGCATACCCCGCGCTTCTGCGGCGAGGCCGCCAGCGCCGGCACCTTGGACTTCCAGGCGGGCTCGTTGCGGCCGGTACGGATGAGTTGGGTCGTCGTCGCCATAAATACCTTATTAAGGAGCCCGCCAAAGCAGGTCCCATACCTTGAAAAACGTAAAGCGAGCCGCGCCCGGGTCGGGCGACAAAGGCCGGCGATTGTAGGAAGGGGTCGCCTGGGTGTCAAGGTGACGGAGTGTCGGGGCACACCAAAAGGCCGGCGGGCAGGCGGTAGGCGCCTTGCGAAATCCTCCCCTGGGCGTCTCGCCCGCGCCGATGCTGCATCGCTCGCCGAGTGCCCGCGGCGACTGCGCCCCCGCCCGCCGCGGGCGGTCGGCTGGCTTGACAAAATATCGAATCGTCACTCAGATGCAAAGGCAAGCTCGGCGAGAGTGTCTACAGGAGCGGCGGTTGGCGCAGGCCGAGCAGAAAGAGATTGTCTGGTTTAATGCGGTGCGCGGCATCGCTGCCGTCGAGGTTTGCGCCAGCCATCTGCGCTCATTTCTGTTGGTCAATTTCGCGGCGGTCGCCCAGCCCACCGCCCTGGACCGCGTTTTCTATTTTGCCACCGGCCTCGGTCACGAAGCCGTCGTGATCTTCTTCGTCATGAGCGGCTGGCTCGTGGGCGGATCGGTCTGGCGTCAGCAGCGCGAGGGACGTTTCTCCTGGCGCGATTACGGGACCGCTCGATTGACCCGGCTCTGGTTGGTGTTGATTCCGGCGCTTCTCTGGACCGAAGCGGTCGACCACATCGGGTTTTCGATCTCGGGTGGCTTCGGGTACGACGGGAGCCGATTCGCCATGTCGTCCAGCGGGCCGGGCGGCGCGGCGCCTCTCGACCTGTCGATGACGACTTTCGCCGGAAACGCGCTTTTCCTGCAGACCATCCTCGTGCCCGTGCTCGGCACCAACGGCCCGCTCTGGAGCCTCGCCTACGAATTCTGGTACTACGCAGTATTTCCGCTGTTCGGCTGGGCCTGGCACCGGCGAGGCTCCTGGCGCACGCTCGGGTTTGCCGCGGCGGGTGCGGCGATGCTGATTTCGCTGCCGCCCGCCATCCAAGCCGGATTCGTCGTCTGGCTTCTCGGGTGGCTCGCCGCCCTGCTGTTCCCGCGGGTGCGCGCGTCGGCGGCCATGCCTTTGGCCCTCGCCTCCCTGATCCTCACGATCGGCTTGCTCGTCCTCTTCAAGCATCGACCGATCACCGGGTCCGCCATCTATCTGGGTGTCGCCGTGGCCGCACTGCTCACCGGTCTCAGGCTTCTGCCGAATTCAGCCGCGTTTCCGTGGGTGCAGTCCGCGGCGTCCCATCTGGCCAAGATTTCCTACACGCTGTACCTGTTTCATTTTCCGCTGCTGGCGCTTTGCTTCTTTTCGCTGCACTTGGCGCAGCGCCAGCCGAGCGCATCGGCCTACGGCGAATTCGCGATTCTGTTGTGCGCGGTGCTGATCATCGCCACGGGTCTTTGGTACCTCTTCGAGCGCCGGACCGAATCGGTCAGACGCCGGGTGAGGAAACTTTGGGCGCCGACGTGATGAGCTGACGCGGACGGCCCGCGAACACCACCCCCTCGCAGGGATTGGCGCCCAGGTTATACGCCAGCTCCGCCGGCCGCTCGATCCGCCAGAGTGCGAAATCGGCCCGTTTCCCAAGCTCCAGCGTTCCGATCTCATCCTGCAGCCCGAGCGCCCGCGCCGCATGCCGCGTCGCCCCGGCGAGCGCCTCCTCCGGCGTGAGGCCGAACAGCGTGCACGCCATGTTGAGCACCAGCAAGATCGACGTACAGGGCGAGGTGCCGGGATTCGCATCGGTCGACACCGCCAGGGCAACACCCGCCGCACGCAATAAGGGTACCGGCGGCGGCGTGGTCTGTCGCAGCGTGAAATAGGCGCCGGGCAGCAGCACCGCCACCGTCCCTGAAGCCGCGAGCGCGCGGGCTCCGCGCTCGCTCAAATACTCGAGATGGTCCGCGGACAGCGCGCCGTAACGCGCCGCGAGCTCGGCGGCACCCATGTCGCTCAGCTGTCCGGCATGCACGTGTGCGCGCAATCCCCGGTCCCGGGCGGCCCGGAGGAAGGTCTCCGTCTCCTCGAGCGTGAAGGCGATGTTCTCGCAGAAGGCATCGACGGCGTCGATCAATCCCGCGGAGGCGAGCGCATCGAGCCACGGCCCGCTGACCTCGGCGACGAATGCCGCGCGCCGATCGCGAAACTCCGGCGGCAACGCATGGAGCCCGAGGAAAGTGGTCCTGATGGAAACCGGCAGCTCCCGGCCGAGCCCCCGCGCCGCCTCGAGCATCCGCCGCTCCGTGTCGAGATCCAGGCCGTAACCCGACTTCACTTCGAGGGTGGTGACGCCCTCGGACATCAGTCTCACCGCCCGGATCCTGGCCGCGGCCGCAAGCTCTTGGGTGTCCGAGGCACGGGTGGCATTGACGGTCGACTGGATGCCGCCGCCCGCGCGCGCGATCTCCTCGTACGGTACCCCGCACAACCGCTTCTCGAATTCCTCCACTCGATTGCCGCCGTACACCAGGTGAGTGTGGCAATCGATGAGTCCCGGCGTCAGCCACAGTCCCGCGCACTCCACGATGGGAATGCCCTGCGCGCCGGCTCGGCGCCGCGCCTCGCCGGACGGGCCGATCCACGCGATGCGTCCGCCCTTCACGGCCAGGGCATCTCCCGGTGACTTGCCGTAAGCACCGGCGCCGGCGACCATCGTGGCAATGTTCGCCCCCACCCATACCCTATCCCACTCGCGCCCGATCGCTGCTTGCACTGGTTGGCCGTCCTCACGCCGTTTGCCGTATGGTCGATGATACGGCAAGCTCGGCTGTCTATACAGGCATAGGCAGGTTATGACTCGATTATTTCAGCTGGAATCGGCGCTCCTCCCGCAGGGCTGGGTGCGCAATGCGCGGGTCGCGATCGGCGAGGACGGCGCCATTGGCCGGATCGACATCCCGGAGGGGAACGCGGTCTTGGGTGCGGCCGCCGAGGCCGCCGAAGAGATCCGCGGCATCGTGGTACCGGGCATGTCCAATGCGCACAGCCACGCCTTTCAGCGCGGCATGGCGGGCAATACCGAGTTCAGACTCTCCGCCCGCGACAGCTTCTGGACCTGGCGCCAGGCCATGTACGCCCTCGCCAATCGCATCACGCCCGAGGACTTGAAGGTACTCGCGAGCCAGCTGTTCGTGGAGATGCTGAAGGCGGGCTACACCGCGGTCGCCGAGTTCCATTACATTCATCGCCGGATCGACGGCGAGATGTATGCGGGATCGAATGCCTTGTGGGACGCCGTCGCGGCCGCAGCCCAGGACGCCGGCATCGCGATGACGTTCCTTCCCACGCTCTATCAAACCAGCGATTTCGGCGCGGCACCGCTCAAGCCGGAGCAATCGCGTTTCGCGCTTGACGACCGACGGGTTCCTGCAAGCCGTCGAAGCGCGATTGCGCGAGGACGGGACCGCGGGTCTGCGAACCCGCCGTACGGGAGTCGCGTTTCACAGTCTGCGCGCGGTGCCGCTGCCGGTGCTCACGCGGGCGGCGCGAGTGCTGCGGGAGATCGCCGCCGACCTGCCGCTGCACATTCACATCGCCGAGCAGGTCAAGGAGGTCGAGTCATGCCTGGCGCATACCGGCCGGCGGCCCGTCGAGCTCTTGCTCGATACCGGGCTCATCGATCGGCACTGGTGCCTGGTGCACGCCACGCATTGCGCCGCCGCGGAACTCAAGGGTATCGCCGACGCAGGCGCCTCGGTCTGCGTATCCATCACCACCGAGGCCAACCTGGGCGACGGCTTCTTCGATGCGGCCCGGTTCTTGAAGCTCGGCGGCCGCGTCTGCGTGGGCTCCGACAGCCAATCGACGGTCAGCCCGGCGGAGGAGCTGCGCTGGATGGAGTACCAGGCGAGATTGCGCAAAAGGCGCCGCGGCGTACTCGCGGACAAGACCGAAACTCATGTCGGCACGCGCCTTTGGCGCGACGCAGCCCGGGAGGGAGCGCGCGCGATCGGTCAACCCACGGGCGTCATCGAGGTCGGCGCGCGGGCCGATTGGGTGGTGCTCGATCCCGACCACCCGAGCATGGTGGGGGCTACCGCCGAGGGGGCCCTGGACCATGTGATCTTCGCGGGCGGCAGCGCGGCGATTCGCGACGTCATGGTGGGCGGCCGCTGGGTGATCAAGGACGGCCGGCATGCGCTCGCGGACTCCCTGGCCGGGCCGTTCCGGGACCTCATGCGGAGTCTCCCTCGATCCTAGTGCGCCGCACGGCCCACCCGCCCGCGGCCCCGCCGGCGGCCCCGCCGTCTGAAGTCGCGGAAGTTGACTGTACTTGTATATACAGCTTAAGCTAAGCCAATGGACAAGTCCTCCGCAGCCCTGCAACCCCTGTACCTCAAGGTGAAGCGGCACATCCTGGACAATATCGATTCCGGGAAGTGGGCCACCTCGGCCCGCGTTCCCTCCGAGAACGAGATCGTCAAGTCGTTCGGCGTGTCGCGCATGACCGCCAATCGCGCCTTGAAGGAGCTGCGAGACGAGGGAGTTCTGGTGCGCATTGCCGGTGTCGGCAGTTTCGTCGCGGATCGGCACGCGCGCGCCCATCCGCTCGAAATCCGCAGCATCGCGGACCAGATCCGCGAACGCGGCCACGCGCATCGCGCGGAGATCGTCGCGCTGGAACGCGTGCGCGCGGTCGCCGACCTGGCAGAGGACTTCGGAGTCGCTCCGCGGACCGAGCTCTTCTGCTCCGTGATCGTGCATTTCGAGAACGACCGGCCGATGCAGCTGGAAGATCGCTACGTGTCGCCCGTGCTGGCGCCTGACTATCTGTCGGTCGACTTCGGACGCACCACGCCGCACGACTATCTCATCGATGTCGCTCCGCTCCAGGAGGCGGAGCATCTGTTGCGCGCCGTCATGCCCGACGAGCGCACCCGCAAGCTTCTGGCCATGAAACGCGACGAGCCGTGCCTGCTCGTGATCCGGCGTACCTGGACCGCGGGGCAGATCGCCTCCGTGGCGCGCCTTTACCATCCCGGCTCCCGATATGAAATGTCGGGGCGCTTCCGCCCCAAGGAGTGATCATGCTCGCACCCGTCAAGCCTCGAATCATCCGCGCCCCGCATGGAACCGCGCTCTCCGCCCGCTCGTGGATGACGGAGGCACCGCTCCGGATGCTCATGAACAACCTCGATCCCGAAGTCGCCGAGAATCCGAATGAGCTCGTCGTGTACGGCGGCATCGGGCGTGCCGCGCGGGATTGGAACTGCTACGACAAGATCGTCGAGACGCTGAAGCGGCTGACCGAGGATGAGACCCTCCTCGTGCAATCGGGCAAGCCCGTGGGCGTGTTCCCGACCCATCCCGACGCACCTCGCGTATTGATCGCGAACTCGAATCTCGTGCCGCACTGGGCCACCTGGGAACATTTCCACGAGCTCGACCGCAAGGGTCTCGCCATGTACGGGCAGATGACCGCGGGCTCGTGGATCTACATCGGCAGCCAGGGCATCGTGCAAGGCACCTACGAGACCTTCGCGGAGATGGGCAAGCGCGATCACTCCGACCAGGTGGCCGGCAAGTGGATTTTCACGGCCGGCCTCGGCGGCATGGGCGGCGCTCAACCGCTCGCGGCCACCATGGCGGGTTTCAGCATGTTGGCGGTCGAATGCCGCGAGAGCCGCATCGCCATGCGGCTCAAGACAGGCTATCTCGACGCGCAGGCAAGATCGCTGGATGAGGCGCTGGCGATGCTCGAGGATGCGAAGCGCAAAGCCAGGCCGATCTCGGTCGGACTGCTCGGCAACGTGGTCGACGTGCTCGCCGAGATGCTCGAGCGCGGCATCCGTCCCGACGCCTTGACCGATCAGACCTCGGCGCACGATCCGGTGAACGGCTACCTCCCGCAGGGCTGGACCGTCGAGCAATGGGATGAGCGGCGCGAGAGCGACCCTAAGGGCACGACCGCGGCCGCGTCGCGTTCGATGGCGAAGCACGTCGAGTATCTGCTGCGCTACAAGGCGATGGGGCTGCCGGTGTTCGATTACGGCAACAACCTGCGGCAGGTGGCGAAGGATTCGGGAGTCGCTCGGGCATTCGACATCCCAGGTTTCGTTCCCGAATACGTCCGCCCGCTCTTCTGCCGCGGGATCGGGCCGTTTCGCTGGGCGGCGCTCTCCGGCGACCCGGAGGACATCTACAAGACCGATGCCAAGGTGCGCGAGCTCATTCCCGACGACCCGCACCTGCATCATTGGCTGGATATGGCGCGGTCGAAAATTCAATTTCAGGGCTTGCCGGCGCGCATCTGCTGGGTGGGGCTCGGTCAGCGGCACCGCCTCGGGCTTGCCTTCAACGAGATGGTCGCGAACGGCGAGCTGTCGGCGCCGGTCGTGATCGGCCGCGACCATCTGGACTCGGGTTCGGTGGCGAGCCCCAACCGTGAGACCGAAGCGATGCGCGACGGGTCGGACGCCGTGTCGGACTGGCCGCTGTTGAACGCGCTCTTGAACACCGCCGGCGGAGCGACCTGGGTCTCCATCCACCACGGCGGCGGCGTGGGCATGGGGTATTCGCAGCATGCGGGCGTGGTCATTGTGTGCGACGGCACCGAAGCCGCCGGCCGCCGGGTGAAGCGCGTGCTGTGGAACGATCCCGGAACCGGGGTCATGCGCCACGCGGACGCCGGCTACCCGATCGCCATCGACTGCGCACGCGAACAGGGCCTGGACTTGCCCATGATCGCAGGCCCCGGAGCAAGGTCGGGCGGACCCTCGTGACCGAGGCGGTCGAGCTCCGCGCCGGCCACCTGACGCTCGCGGTCCTGCGGCGGATTTTCCACGCTCCCGCGGCGCTGTCGCTCGGCCCGGACGACCGCGCCCGCATCGCCGCCGCAGCGGCTCTGGTCGGCAGGATTGTGTCGGCCGGCGATGCCGCTTACGGCATCAACACCGGCTTCGGTCTGCTGGCACAAACCCGCATTCCGGACGATCAGCTCGCGCTGCTGCAGAGAAACCTCTTGCTGTCGCATGCGGCCGGGGTGGGCGAACCGCTGTCCGATCCGGTGGTGCGATTGACCCTGGCGCTCAAGGTCAATGCCCTCGCGCGCGGCTACTCGGGCGTTTCCGCGAAACTGATCGAAGCGCTTTTGGCGCTGCTGCGGCACGAGGTCTACCCGCTCATTCCGGCGCAGGGCTCGGTGGGCGCCTCGGGCGATCTGGCGCCGCTGGCACATCTCTCCGCCGTGCTCCTCGGCATCGGCCATGTGCGTGTCGGCGGTAAGATCTTGCCGGCAGCGGAAGGTCTCGCGCGCGCCGGTCTCGAGCCCGCAACGCTCGGCGCCAAGGAGGGGCTCGCGCTGATCAACGGCACCCAAGTCTCCACCGCGCTTGCGCTCGCCGGGCTGTTCGGAGCCGAGGACGCGCTCGCATCGGCGATCGTCGCCGGCGCCATGTCGGTCGATGCCCTCAAGGGTAGCGATGCGCCGTTCGACGACCGCATCCACCAGGCGCGCGGTCAGCCCGGGCAGATTGCGGTCGCCGGCGAATATCGGCGCCTGATCGCCGGCAGCGAAATCCGTGCCTCGCACCTGGATTGTTCGCGCGTGCAGGACCCCTACTCGTTCCGCTGCCAGCCGCAGGTCATGGGCGCCTGTCTCGACCTCATCCGGCACTGCGCCGGGACGCTTCGCACCGAAGCGAATGCGGTGACCGACAATCCCTTGCTGTTCGTCGAACAGGGCGACGTGCTGTCGGGGGGGAATTTCCACGCCGAGCCCGTGGCATTCGCCGCCGATACGCTGGCGCTCGCGCTTGCCGAGATCGGCAACCTGTCGGAGCGCCGCATGGCCGTGCTGATCGACCCCAAGATGAGCGGCCTGCCGGCGTTCCTGGTGGAGAACAGCGGCCTCAATTCGGGGTTCATGATCGCGCAGGTGACCGCCGCGGCGCTCGTGTCGGAGAACAAGAGCATGGCCGCTCCCTGCAGCGTGGACTCCATTCCAACCTCGGCCAATCAGGAAGATCACGTCAGCATGGCCACTCATGCCGCGCGCCGCCTGGGTCCGATGGTGGAGAACGTCGCGGCCATCGTCGGGATCGAATTGCTCGCGGCCGCTCAGGGCATCGACTTCCATCGTCCGGCGCGCTCATCCGCATCGCTGGAGACGGTACATGCCGATATTCGCCGCGAGGTCGCGCATTATGCGGCCGACCGCTATTTTGCTCCGGACATCGAAACCGCGAAGCAATGGGTGAAAAGCGGCCGATTCTCGCCGTTCGTGCAGCGGCTGCTGCCGTCTCGAGCCTGATGTGATGAGAGTCCCCGCCCTTCTGCTCGTGTCCCTCGCCGCCGCATGCTTCCTGGCACCCTCGAGCCCCGCGGCACAATTGAATCTCGCCACGGTGACCTGCAACAAGTACGAGAACGAAATCGTCGGCTCGCCCGACGCCGCGCAATCCCCGTCCGGAGCGGCCCCCAAGGGTCCGGTGCTCGCTCCCGCGGCGCCGGCGCGTCCCGACGCCATCAATACCGTCATGTGGCTGTTCGGCTTCTCGGTGGCGAAGACCGGAGATCACTTCATGTACAGCGACGCCCTGACCTCGTTCGGCTTCGCGCTGGACGCCGAATGCAAGAGCGCGCCGAGCACGAGTCTCCTGCAAGCCGTCGCCTCCGTGAGGCCGAACCGGGACAAGCCGATGGACTTGGCCGCGCTCAATTGCGAGACCTTCGAGTCCCGGCATGAGGAGTCGGCGAAATCGGACCCGGAGAGCGCGAGAACCATCATGATGTGGCTGTTCGGCTTTTCGGTGGGCCTGTCCGGCAACCATATACTCGATACGGAAGGCGTCGAACGCTTCGCCGACGCCCTCAAGACCCAGTGCACCCGCAATCCCAACGACAGCCTGTTCGACGTGCTGTCCTCGGTCGGCCGGCCGGCCAAGCGGTAGCGTCGCACCGGCCCGGCCGGGCGTGGGCTGCGTCCGACGATACGACGAGCCTCCGTCCGATTGCCTCGCGCGCGATCGGCCGCAGAATGTGCAATTCAATTCCAAGCAAGACAGGAGACCAGCCATGGGTGCCACTGCGCAGGGTGACTCGCCGAGCGATCAATTCAGCGATCAATTTCACGATTTATTCGACGACGTCGAGGATCTGATCAAGCGGGTCGCTGAAATCGACAGCCCGGAGATTCAAAAGATCCGCGCAAAGGCCCGGGTGGCGCTCATGGCGGCTAAGAGCGCCGTCGGGGATGGAGCCACTCATATCGGCCGCCAGGCGCGCCGGGCCGCAGCGACGACCGACGGTTATCTGCGCGAATATCCCTGGTATGCACTGGGACTGGGGGCGATCATCGGCATCGGCGCCGGGGTATTGATGACGCGCGCACGGGATTAGGAATCGGGCGACGGCCTCCCGCACGGGCTCCTACAAACTTTATCTCGGATCCTCGTCTAAAACAGGCAGTCGGGTCATGCTGAACTGTTTCCATGGCTACCGGATGGAGAGAGCTCTTGAAATGGGTCTCTTGGGCCCTCTGGGGTCTCGCAGCCGCCACGGCGGCGACGGCGGGTCCCCCACAGAGCCGCGCGGACATGTTCACGAGGAGCACCGCGCGCGCTGAATCCCCCGCCGCCTCGAGACTCGATCTGCGGGCGCCGGCGAATTGCCCGCCTCCGGCCGCCGGCACGCCCACCTTCCCTTCCGCGCGCCGTGCGAGCGGCGATGCGGAGCGCCGTGGGCTCCGGGAAGATTTTCCGTCGGTCGCGAGCGATCTGCCGGCAATGCAAACGATGAGCCGGGCAGAGCAGATCGCGCACCGCTTCCGGCGCGAGGGCCTGCCGGTGGCCAGGCTTTTCGAAAGCCGCTCGGCGCTCGTGAGTCTCGGGTTGAACCAACGCGGCAAGCCGGGAATCTGGCTGATCCAGAAACTTCCTTGATCGTAGGACAGCACCTACTCCGACTCGCGCCGGCTCCCGACAGGTCGTTTTGCGAGTCCATAGATACTGGACGCTCATGACGCTTCGCATCTTGTATGTCGAGGATAACCAGCTCGTGCGGGAAGTCACCTCCGAGCTGCTCGCCCAGGACCAACGAGAGATCGTCTCCCTCGCGACCGCCGAGGAGGCGCTGGACGAATTCAAGGTGAAGCCTTTCGACGTCGTCATCACCGACATCAGCCTGCCCGTCATGTCGGGATTGGACTTGGCGCGCAACATTCTGCTGCTCAAGCCCAGCGTCCCGATCATCATCGCCTCGGGTTACGCGCTCACCTCGGTCGTATCGGATCTGGGCCCCAATGTACGTACGATCGTGAAGCCCTTCGAGGCCGATCAGATCGACTCGCTCATCATGGATCTCTGCGCGGCCTGACGGAGCGATCGACCTCGGATTCCCTGGCGGGCCGCAGGTATAGATGACGCCGCGTCAGCGGCAACCGGGCATGCTCGGGACCCCGCTTGCTCGCCAGCACCTGATAGATGCCGATATGGCCGGATTCGAACTCCAGAGCGCAGGCCGACATGTACAACCGCCACACCCGATAGGTGGCCTCGCTCACGTACTCCAGAGCCCGCGAGTGGCGCCGCTCGAGCCGCTCGACCCATGCGCGCAAGGTCAGTGCGTAATGCGCGCGCAGCGCCTCGACATCCGTGATCTCGAACTTTGCATTCTCCATGTAGCGCTGGATACTGCTGATGTTGTCGAGCTGTCCGTCCGGAAAAACATAGCGGTTGATGAATTCGGTCGACAAGTTCTTGTCCCAGCCCGCCTCCTCGTGCGTGATCCCATGGTTCAAGAACAGCCCGCTGGGCTTCAGCAGCCGATGCACGGCGTCGAAGTACAGCGGCAGATTCTTCAGACCCACGTGCTCGAACATCCCTACGCTCGAGATCTTGTCGTACACCTCGAGCCCTTCGAGATCGCGGTAGTCCTTGAGCTCGACGGTCACCCGCTTCTCGAGCCCCGCTTCCGCGATCCGCTGCCGCGCGACCTGCAGCTGTCTCTCGCTCAAGGTGACGCCGTGCGCTTGCACGCCGTGGTGGCGCGCGGCATGGATCACGAGAGCGCCCCAACCGCAACCGATGTCCAGGAGCCGCTCGCCCGGTTTCAGCAGGAGCTTCCGGCAGATGTGTTCGAGCTTCGCCTGCTGCGCGTCGTCCAGGCTGTAGTCCGCCTCCTCGAAGTAGGCGCAGGAATAGACCATCGCCCGGTCGAGCCACAGCCGGTAGAACTCGTTGGATACGTCGTAATGGAAGTGAATGGCGTCCCGGTTCTCATCCTTGGAATGTCCGCGGACTTCTCGCCCGTGGGAAGGAGCGAGGCGCGAGTCCCACGATTCGGCGCGGCCTTCGATCTCACGGAGCGAATGCTTGTTGAGCTTGCGCAATTTCCGCGCCATCAATAAAGCGCTGAACCGCTCGCCGACCGGCAGCCTCAGCGCGTCCAGATGGTCCTTCAAGCGCAGTGCGGCGAACAGGTCGCCCTCGATGTCGACATCCGAGCGAAAGTACGCTTCCGCCAGCCGCAGCGGATCTTTCCCGAGAATCAGCACGCTGACCGCGTGGGGATTTCGGAACCAGAGGGTGAAGCGCGAATCCGCCGCCGTCGCCGCCGGGGCGCCCACGGCGAAGGAGGGACCCGCCCACAGGCGGACCGCAAAGCTGAAAGGCAGGTGCCGAAACACTTGTCGGAGCAGCGCAGCAGCCAGTTCGGTTCCGCGATAGGGAGCGGCACCGGCCGGTTCCACCCCCTCGGTCGACGGGTGAACCAGCGCGCGGGGCTCAACGAGCGGGCCGGATAAGGTGGAGTCTCCCATGTTCGTCACTCACCCAGATGTGGATTGAGCACAGGAATGTGATGGTTTCATTGCGGCTCGGAGCCACGGAATCAGTCGAATTTCTCAGGCGATGTCGGATTCGTCCTACATTTGCTGCCTCGCAATCTTCACTCGGAACCGCAACCTCAGGGTTACGGGCTGCGGGGCAGCGAAACCCGAAACACCGTCCGATCGTCACGCCCGGTAACCACCTCGACGTTCCCGCCATGCGCCTTGACCACCTGATACACGATGTAAAGGCCCAGGCCCAGGCCCTCGCTGCGGCCGGCAGGCCGATGGCCGCCGCGGAACGGATCGAAGAGGTGGTTCACCAGTTCGGCCGGAATCGTGCCCCGATTGGCCACGTTGAGGATGACTTCTTCCTGTTTGGTTCCGTCCAGCTGCGTCACGACAGGCCCCGCCGGGTCGCCGTGTTTCAAGGCGTTGCCGATCAAATTAGTGGCGACCTGGGCGATTCGCTCGGCATCCCAATGGCCCGCGAAGCCGCCGCTATAGACGGTCTCGATGACGCGTCCTGGCGAGGAGGCCTGACATTCGCGGACCACTCGCTCCACCAAGGCTTTGATATCGCCGGGCTCGCGCTTGAGCACGATCCCGCCGGCGAGGCGCGCACGGGCGAGATCGAGCATGTCCTCGATGAGGCGCCCCATGTGCTTGCCGCTCGCCAATATGCGGGCGGAGGCCTCCTGCGCATGAGGATCCTCGGAGCGGCGCTTGAGAAGCTGCGCCGATGCCAGGATGGCGCTCAGCGGATTGCGCAAGTCGTGGGCGAGCAACGCGCTGAACATCTCATTGAGCCTGAGCGTCTCGGTGCGGTCCTTGAGATCTTGCGCGAGCCGCACGCGCTGTCGGTAAAGCTGGAAGAATACGTCGGCCTTGTTCTTGAGAATATGCGGCTCGATCGGCTTGTAAATGAAATCCACCGCTCCGGATTCGTAGCCCTTGAAGACGCGCTGCGCCTCGCGGGCGCCGGCCGTCACGAAGATGATGGGCACCTGACGGGTCCGCTCGCTTCCGCGCATCAGCTCGGCTAGCTCGAAGCCGTCCATCTCGGGCATCTGCACGTCCAGGAATGCCAGGGCGAAATCGTGGACCAGAAGGAGCTCCAGCGCCTCGGCGCCGGATTGCGCGGTCAGGATCTCGATACCGTCGCCCTGCAGCAGCGCGGACAGCGCGAGCAGATTCTCGCGAAGGTCATCCACCAGCAGGCATTTGATTCCCGGCATGCACCTATCCAAGAGGTCAACCCGTCCGCAAAGATGAAGCGATGCCGACGGTCCGAAAAAGATCGGCGATCCGCTCGAGCGGCAGCACGAAATCCGGCGCCCGGAGATCCATGGCCGAAAGTACCATGGTGGGAACTTGAGCCGTCTCGGGTTCCTGCACCACGGTAATTCCTCCGGCATCATGCACCGCCGCCAAGCCTTCCGCGCCGTCTTCGTTGGCCCCCGTCAAGATGACGCCGAGCAGCCGCGGGCCGTAGACCTCCGCCGCCGATTCGAACAGCACGTCGATCGAAGGGCGGGAATGATGCACCAAATCGTCGGCGGATAAGGCCAATTGCGGCCCCTCATCCACCAGCAAGTGGTAGTTCGAAGGAGCGAAGTATACAGTTCCCGGTGCCACCGGCTCCTTGTCCTGCGCCTCGCGCACCTCGAGCGCGCATTTGGGGGAAAACACTTCCGTCAACAGACTCGGCCGATCGCGCGGAAGATGCAGCACGACGAAAATCGCGGCGGCGGCGCGGTCGCTGAACGCCGGAAGCAGCTCGGCGAGTGCCTGGACACCGCCCGCGGACGCGCCGATGACCACGGCCTGAATCCCGGCCACCGCACTCCGTTCGATGCCGCACGTCCGCGGGGGGCTGGAATGGCCGTTCACGCGGCACCTCCCTTCTGGTAGATCCTGTCCTCGCGAACGAAAGACTGGAATGCGCCGTCGTGCGCCGAGAAGCGCAGCGACTCCTTCGAGCCGATGCCGAGGAAACCGTTGCGGCACAGCGACTCGTGAAACAACCCCAGAGCCCGGTCCTGAAGCGCGCGGTTGAAGTAGATGAGCACGTTGCGGCACGAGACCAGCTGAACCTCGGCGAACACGCTGTCGGTCGCGAGGCTGTGATCGGAGAACACGATGTGCTCGCGGAGCGACTTGTCGAAAATCGCGCGGCCGTAGGCGGCGGTGTAGTAGTCGGACAGCGAGGATGTGGCGCCGGACTGGCGGTGGTTCACGGTGAACCCCGCCATCCGGTCGATCGGGTAGACGCCGGCCTCCGCACGCTGCAGCGTATGCGGATTGATGTCCGTCGCGTAAATCAGCGTGCGCTCCAGAAGCCCTTCCTCCCGCAACAGAATGGCGAGCGAATAAGCCTCCTCGCCGGCGCTGCAGCCCGCCACCCAGACCTTGAGCGAGGGATAGGTTCGCAGCATCGGCACGACCTGCTCGCGCAGGGCACGGAAATAGGCCGGATCCCGGAACATCTCGCTGACCTGCACGGTGAGGTGATCGAGCAGCGCCGGGAAGATCGCCGGCTCGTGCAGCACCCGGTCCTGCAGCTGCGACAGCGTCTCGCAGCCGAAGCGCACCATGGCCGTCTTCACGCGCCGCCGGAGCGAGGCCGCCGCATAGCCGCGGAAATCGTAGTGATACAGATGGTAGATCGCCTCGATGAGCAGGTGAAATTCGATCTCGAATCTCCTGCTCGCGGCGGCATGCGCGGTCTCTATTTCGGCATCCATACGCGCACGAGCGACAGCAGCTTCTCGACGTCCAGAGGCTTGGCGATGTAGTCGTTCGCGCCGGCCGCGAGGCACTTTTCCTGATCGTCCCTCATGGCCTTGGCGGTGAGCGCGATGATGGGCAGCTTTTCCCACTCCGGCCGCTTGCGGATCTCGCGCATGGCGGTGAGGCCGTCCATCTCGGGCATCATGATGTCCATGAGCACCAGATCGATGCGCGCCGGAGGGCGACGGCGGTGCTCCGAGCGAGCGCCTCGAGCGCCTCGCGGCCGTTGCGCGCGATCTCGACCGTGGCGCCCTTGGGCTCGAGGACGCTGGTCAGCGCGAAGATGTTGCGCACGTCGTCCTCGACGACGAGGATCCGCCGGCCCTCGAGCGAGCTGTCGCGATTGCGCGCCGTCTTGAGCATCTGCTGGTGCGCCGGCGGCAGCTTCGACTCCACCTGATGCAGGAACAGCGTGACTTCATCCAGCAGCCGCTCCGGCGATCGCGCATCCTTGATGATGATCGACTTCGAGTAACGGCCCAGCCGCTGCTCCTCGTCGCTGCGACAGCGACCGGCCCGTGTAGACGATGACCGGCGGGAACGACACCTCCTCCTGCTGCGCCATTCGCTCGAGCAGATCGTAGCCGCTCAAGTCGGGCAGATTGAAATCCAGCACCACGCAATCGAAGGTCGCCGCCGAGAGCTCCCGCAGCGCTTCGCCGGCGCTTTCCACCGCCGTGATCTGCACGTCGCCGTTGCCGAGCAGCTGGCGCATGCTTTCGCGCTGCCGCGGATCGTCCTCCACGATGAGCACGCGGCGCACGCTCTGCGACAGCTTGTGCCTCGAGCCGGTGCAGCGCCTCGACCAGCTCCTCGCGCTTCGCGGGCTTCAGCGCATAGCCGACCGCGCCCAGTTCCAGCGCCTCGCGCTTGTAGTCCGCGACCGAGGCCATGTGCACCGGGATGTGGCGGGTTCGCGGATTGCGCTTGAGCTGATCGAGCACGCCGAGCCCGGAGAAATCCGGCAGATTGATGTCGAGCAGGATCGCGCTCGGCCGATACTGCTCGGCCGCGATCAGCGCATCGCCCGCCGAGTGCACCACCACGGCCTGAAAGCCCATTTCGTGAGCGAGATCGCGCAGAATCAGCGCGAACGGCACGTCGTCCTCGACCACCAGGATGAGACGCACGCCGGGGGTCAGCCTGTCGCGGTCGTCCGCGATGGCCGCGGCGGCGAGCGTGGCGGGATGCGCCTTCGCGGCCCCGGAGACGGCCGGCGCCGCAGCCGCGCCTGTGCTCGAGGCAGCCGCCACCGCTGCCGCCGGCTCGCGCGGCACCGCCTTGCGGCCGGGGGCCGCCGGCCGGACGGCCGCGGAGTATTCGAGCGGCAATGCAAGAGTGAACGTGCTGCCCTTGCCCGGCAGTGCTCCGGACCGAGATCGTTCCGCCGAGCAGTCGCGCAAGATCCCGCGAAATGGACAAGCCGAGTCCGGTGCCGCCGTATTTGCGATGTATGCTGCCGTCGGCCTGCCGGAACGCCTCGAAGATGACCTCGTGCTGGTGCGATTCGATGCCGACGCCGGAATCGCGCACCGCGAACGCCACGGTCGAGGGCCCGGCGCGGAAAACCCGCAGGTCGATCTCGCCTTGCTGCGTGAACTTCAGCGCATTGGACAGCAGGTTTTTCAGGATCTGGCCGAGCCGCTGAGGATCGGTGCGGATCTCGTCCGGCGTTCCGGGCTCGATGGTCGCCGCGAATTGCAGTCTCTTCTCCGCCGCCTGCGGCTGGAACAATCGTCGTCAGCGACTCGACGGTGGCCGCGAGGTTCACGGCCTCGGCCGACACCTCGATCTTCCCCGCCTCGATTCTCGACAGATCCAGCACGTCGTTGATGAGAGTCAGCAAATCCTTGCCCGCCGAGGAAATGGTCTGCGCGTACTTCACCTGGCTCTCGTTGAGGTTGCCCTCCTTGTTGTCGGCCAGGAGCTTGGCGAGGATCAAGGTGGAATTGAGCGGCGTGCGCAGCTCGTGGCTCATGTTGGCCAGGAACTCGCTCTTGTATTCGTTGGCGCGCTGCAGCTCGGCCGACTTCGCCGTCAATATGGCGTGCGACTGCTGCGAGCGCGTCCTTCTGATGCTCGAGCGTCTGGGTCTGCTCCTCGAGCTGGGCGTTGATCTGCTCGAGCTCCGCCTGCTGCGACTCGAGCTGTGCCCGCGACTCGCGCAGCGCCCGCGACTGTTCCTCCAGCTCCTCGTTGTTGACGCGCAGCTCCTCTTCGCGGGTTTGCAGCTCCTCCGCCTGCGGCTGGGTCTCCTGCAGCAGCTCCTCGAGCCGCGTTCGATCCTTGGATGCGCGGATGGCGGCGGCCAGCGGCTCCGCGATCCGCGCGAGGAGCTGCGGCTTCGCCGCATCGACTTTGCCGAAGAACCCGAACTCCACCACGCCGTAGGCTCGGCCGTCGACGGACGCGGGCGCGATCAACAGTTGCGCCGACTGCGCCTCGCCCGTCCCCGACACCACGGGCAGATAGCCCGCGGGTGCGTTGCGCACATGGAGCGGCCCGTCGTTCTTCACCGCCTGTCCCGCGAGCCCGTCGCCGGGGCGCACGAGCGCCGGCTCGCCCGGCGGGAGCGCGTAGCCGCCGACGCGACGATAGGCGCTCCCCTCGGCGATGAATACCGCTCCGGCCTGCGCATCCAGGTATTGCGCCAGAAATTTGACCACGTTGTCGCCCAAGCGCTCGAGGGGAAGGTCGCCCTGCATCACCTCGCTCAAGCCGAGCTGTCCTGCCCGCAACCACGATTCGCGCTGCCGCGCGCGGAAGTCCCGCGAGGCCATGGCGGCGGCAAGGCCGATCAGGAACAGCAAGACCAGCGAGCCGCCGGAAGTGACGGCGAACGAGAATGTCGCCGCCTTGCGCCACGCGAGGGCCCTTTCCGCCACCAACTGGCGCTCATCGCTCTGGATTTCCTCGCTCAACGCCCGGATGCGGTCCATGGTGTCCTTGCCCCGATCGGACAGCACGAGTTCCATTGCGGCATCGGCTTGTCCGGCACGGCGCAGATCGACCGTTTGAGTGAGCTCTTGCATCTTCACGTTCGCGAGCGCGATCAGACTTTCGAGGCGATGGCGCTGAGCCGGCTCGTCGGCCACCAGAGACCTGGCGGCCGCGGTCTCGGGAGCCAGCGCTTGCGTGGCGGTCTCGAAGGGCTCGAGATAGCTCTCGCGCCCGGTGAGCAAATACCCGCGTTGCCCGGTCTCGGCGTCCTTCAGCGTGGAGAGCATCGCCTGAAGCTGCGAGAGCGCCTCGATGGATCTCGTGAGGCCCTGGGAGGTGGCCGTGGTCTGCCTGGACGAATCGTAGGACAGGACCGCGATGATGATGACGGCGGCGACGGCCACCAGGAATCCGGTGAACGTGCGCGGCTCCATGGCGAACACCGTGTCATGCCAGCCGCCCGGCGGCGTAGGGTAGCCGCGCGACTTCTCTGAGGTGGGAGCCTGCATGTAGGTGAACGACCGCCGCTCGAGCTTGGGTGCGATTGCGAAGTGTGCCACGAGTCGCCGTTTTCGGTGAACTGTCCCCGTTAGGCGCAAATCCTGCGGGAATCTTCCTACACGGCGCTGCGGGAAGCAGCGCCGACCGGAAGTTCATCGAGACCCGCGAATTCCGCCGTTCAGGCCCGCAGCGATTGACTTGGCACGGTAGGCGTCCGCTGACGGGCGCGCTCCTACCGCGTCCTGCCGTCGAACCCGGACAGATTGCGCCGGGATATTGCCGGAGAGTGGCCCGGCACGATGGGTGCACAACAGAGGCCGTACGATGAAACAAACATTTATCACATGGGTCGGCGTGGCGACACTGGCGGTACTGGCCGGGTGCAATAACGCAAAATCACCCGACACCGCGGCGAATGACATCGCGGCGGCCGATCATTCCGCTGCAGCCAAGGTTGCCGACGCACAGCGCGATGCTCAAAAGGACATGAGCGCCGATGCGTATAACGTCGCGGTCGCTCAAGCCGACGGCGACCATAAAGTCGCGCTCCAGAAGTGCGAGACGCTGCAAGGTCACGATCAGCAGGTCTGCAAGGACCAGGCGGACGCGGACTATGAGGCTGCCAAAGCCAACGCGAAGGCGGCGAAAGCCTCGACCCAGCCCTGATCCTGCGTCCGCCGAGGTCGCGGGTCAGCCCGCGGGTCAGCCCGCGTCACGCGGCCGGGAGCTTTGAGTTCCTCGCCGGGACAACAACATGAACGCGGCCGCGAGCGCGGCGTAGGCGAGAGTCAGCTGAACCGCAAACTCGCGTTCCGCGCCGCCCAGCCGCCAGATGGCGTAGGAGCTTCCGTCGAGGCGCACGGAGTGGATGATCCCGAAACATGAGAGGAATGCGCCGGCGGCCAGGAAGGCCGCCGCCGCGCGCAGACGCCGCTCGATCATTTCGACGGCAAAGGCCCCCCAGAGCGTGGCGGTGACGATGAATCCGTTGCCGAGCGCCACGATCGCGGGCAGCGAGGAATGCGAGGATGGCAGCATCAGTTCGGACAGCCGGTTCGCCGAAATGAACTCCGGCTTGGACAATTCGATCGTCAGCAGGCGTGCGATCGAGGGAAAGAAGGCGAGCGCCACTGCGCCCGCATGGCGGGCGGGAACCGCCAGAAACGCCTGTACCGTGATGTCCATGGACACGAACACCATCACCGGCGCGAGCACCGCGATCGGGATGAGCTCGATCAGATTCGACAGGTAGCCCAGCAGGCCGCCGATCCCGATAAAGAGGCCGGTAAGAATGACGTATCCCGCACGGGCTCCCATGCGCTTGTAAGCCGGATGACCGATGTAGGGCGTCGTTTGCGCGACCCCGCCGGCAAGGGCCGCGATCACCGTCGCGGCCGCCTCGCCCAATAAAATCCCGCGCACGTCGTAGTCGTCGCCCGCGACTTTGGCGCTTTCGGTGTTGTTCACGCCTCCGACGACGGTCAAAAGCGCGAACGGCAGAATCAGCGGCAGATACCCCGGCAAGTCGCGGAAGCCCGGCAGGAAGCCGAGGTCCGGATGAGGAAACGCGAGTCTCAGGGGAGGCGCCGCCGGCAGGTCGATGCGCATGCCGGCAACGTGCAACGCGCCGAGCCCGTAATAGACGATCGATCCCGCCAGAACCGCGAACAGCACGCCCGGCATGCGCAGGGGAATGTTCCCCCGGGCAACGAGCGCATAGAGCACGAGGCCCAGGGTCAAGAAGCCGGCGACGGGTGCCTTCATGAGCTCCACGAGCGGAAGGAAGCCGATCATCATGAGAGCGATCCCGGCCAGCGAACCGAGAAGCCCGGCTTGCGGTACGAGCTGCTGCACGCGCCTGCCCACGAAGGCGAGCACGAGCTTCACGAGCCCCATGGTGAGGGTCGCGGCCATGCCCAGATGCCAGGCGGCGATTCCCGCCTCCGCGGGTGCGAGGCCCTGCGAACGATAGCGCTGGAACGCGGGGCCGAGGACGAGCAGCGCCATGCCGATGCTCGAAGGCGTGTCGAGCCCGAAGGGCATGGCCGTCACATCCGTGCGGCCGCTCCGCCGGGCGAGGCGCAGCGCGAGCCACGCGTAGATCAGATCGCCCGCGAGGACCCCGAGGGCGGTCCCGGGAAACATTCGCTCGAACACGATGTCCGCGGGCATCCCGAATGCGCCGATGAGCAGCGCCGCCAGAATCGCGAGCACCGAGAGATTGTCGACGGCGAGGCCCAGGAAGCCGTTGACGTCGCCGCCGACGAGCTTGAAGTAGCGGCCGGTCGGATCGCGGGCGGCGGCGAGACTCAGACGCTAGGTCCCGAGATTCAGCAAAGCCGCGTTGCCGCCGGTCGCCGTGGTATTGACCGTCAGAGTCCGCTCGCTCGCGAAACGCGCGAGGTAGTGGGGACCGCCGGCCTTCGGTCCGGTACCCGACAGGCCGCTGCCGCCGAACGGCTGCACGCCGACGACCGCGCCGATCATGTTGCGATTGACGTAGGTATTGCCGATGAACGTGTTGTCGAATACCTCCCGCCAGAAGGACTCGAGCCGGGTCTGCACGCCCAGCGTCAAACCGTAGCCGGTGGCGCGAATCGCGGCGAGAGCCTTGGCGGCCTCGCTCGATCGATAGCGCACCACGTGCAGCACGGGGCCGAATTCTTCGCGCGTCAGCTGGCCCGCATGGCTCAACTCGATCAGATGGGGTGCGACGAAGCTGCCATGAGCGTGCGACTCGCCGAGGCGGCAGGCCTTGATGATGCGTGCCTCCCGGCGCATGCGCTCGATGTGGCGGTCGAGTCCCTCTTGCGCGGCCCGGGTGATGACGGGCCCCACGTCGGTTTGAAGATCGGCCGGATCGCCGATCACGAGCTCCTCCATGGCGCCTGCGATCATCTCGATCACGGTGTCCGCGATCTCCTCCTGCAGGAACAGCAGCCGCAGCGCCGAGCACCGTTGACCCGCGCTCATGAAGGCGGAAGTCACCACATCGTCCGTCACCTGCTCCGGCAGCGCGGTCGAATCGACCAGCATCGCGTTCAATCCGCCGGTCTCGGCGATCAGCGGGACGATGGCGCCGTCGCGGGCGGCAAGCATGCGTTGAATGGTGAGCGCCGTGGCCGTCGACCCCGTCATGACGACTCCCGACAGCGCGGGATGAGTGAACGCCGCCTCGCCGAAAGCGCGGCCGGGGGTCGGGGTGAAGTGCAGCGCCTGCGGCGCGACGCCGGCCTCGTGCAGGAGCGCGACGAAACGTGCGGCGATCAGCGGCGTCGGTTCGGCGGGCTTCGCCACCACGGCATTGCCGGCGGCGAGCGCCGCCGTCACCTGTCCCGCGAAGATCGCCAGCGGAAAGTTCCACGGACTGATGCAGGCGAACACGCCCCGGCCGTGCATCGACAGCTCGTTGAGCTCTCCGGTCGGACCCTCGAGCCGCACGGGCTGGGCGAACTCCTCGCGTGCGCGCACCGCATAGTAACGGCAGAAATCCACCGCTTCGCGCACTTCGGCGATCGCGTCCGAATAGGTCTTGCCCGCCTCCCGCACCAGCAGCTCGTAAAAATCGGCGCGCGACTTCTCGAGCAGCGCCGCCGCTCGATCGAGGCAGTCCGCCCGGACGGCGCCGCCGAGTGCGTCCCAGGCAGGCTGGGCCCGCGCGCCCGCATCGAAGGCTCGCGCGATCTCCTCGGCCGTGGCATCGCGCGCGAGACCGACGGTCTCGCGCCGATCGGCCGGGTTGGTGATCGGGTGCCGCTGCCCGGAGGCCGGCGCACCGGCGAGGACGGGCGCCGAGGCGGGGGCCGGCGGCGTGGGCGCTGCCGAATGCTCCGCGGAGCGCCGCCCGGCGACGCCCGCGCGGAGCGATTCCAGCGCGCGCGGGTCGCCGAGATCGATCCCCAAGGAGTTGCGCCGGTTGGCGTAGAGCGCGACCGGAGTCGGCAGCTTCGGATGCGCGTACGTCTCCAGCCGCTCGAGCTCGGTGATGGGATCGCGCACGATGTCCGCCACCGGAACCTCCTCGTCCATGAAGCGATTCACGAAGGAGGTATTGGCGCCGTTCTCGAGCAGCCGGCGCACGAGGTAAGCCAGCAAGTCCTTGTGCTCGCCCACCGGCGCATACACCCGCACCGCCGGAAAATTCGCGACCCGGCGGGCGGCCTCGGCGTACAGGAGCCGCCCCATCCCATGGAGCCGCTGGAATTCGTAGGCCGCGCCGGCCGGTGCGAGCTCGAGAACGGAGGCGATGCTGTGTGCATTGTGGGTGGCGAACTGCGGGTAGATCACATCGGCGTGCTTGAAGAGCTGCCCCGCACAGGCGAGGTAGGAAACATCGGTCGTGACTTTGCGCGTATAGACCGGATAACCGGAGAGCCCCCGCTCCTGGCTGCGCTTGATCTCGCTGTCCCAGTACGCGCCCTTGACCAGCCGCACCGTCATGCGGCGCCCGGTCGAGCGCGCAGTCGCGGCGGCCCAGTCGATGACATCCGGGGCGCGCTTGGAGTACGCCTGTACCGCAAGACCGAGACCCGGCCAATCGCGGGTGGCCGGATCGCGCGCCAGCGCCTCGATCACATCGAGGGACAGATCCAGGCGGTCCGCCTCCTCCGCATCGATGGTGAGCTGGATGCCGCACGCCGCGGCGCGCCGCACGAGTCCGAGCGCCTTCGGCACCAGGCGGCTCATGACTCGTTCATGCTGCAGCAGCGAGTAGCGCGGCTCGAGCGCCGACAGCTTGATGGAGATGCTCGACCGCTCGTGCGCGGGACGGCCGGATCCCTGCGCGCCGATGACGTCGATCGCATGCTCGTACGACTTGAGGTACCGGTCTGCATCGTCGAGCGTGCGTGCGCCCTCGCCGAGCATGTCGAAGGAACACAGCGCCACTTCCGGCTCGCGCGCGCTGCGCTCGAGCGCTTCCTCGATGGTGCGGCCGACGACGAACTCGCCGCCGATGATGCGCATCGCGCGGCGCACCGCCAGGCGCACCAGCGGCTCGCCTGCCTTGCGCGTCAGCTTTCGCATCCAGCCGGCCGCGTCCGCCTTGATGGAAGGGTCCAGATCCAGAATCCCGCCCGTCAACATGAGCCCCCAGGTCGAGGCATTGACGAACAGAGATTCGGATTTGCCCGCGTGTGCCGACCAGTCTCCAGTCGAGAGCTGCTCCGCGATCAACCGATCCGCCGTGGCGTCGTCCGGGATGCGCAGCAGCGCCTCGGCAATGCACATGAGCGCGATGCCCTCCTGGTTCGACAGCCCGAATTCCTGCAGGAAGGCATCGAGGAATGGCCGATCGTCGCGGCGCGCCCTCGCACCCTCGACCAGCGCCACCCCCAAAGACACGGCACGATGACGCGCCCCGCCGGTGAGCTCCAGCCGGTGCAGCAGGCGATCGACCGCCTGGTCCTCGGGGCACAAGGCATGCTCCCGGGACGCCGCCCGCGCCCGGTCGGAAGAGGGCAGCGGGGACGATTGCTGCGGGGTCGGATCATGCGGGTGAGCGGCCATGGCGGAGGTCCTCGGAACGGTCAGGAATGCGGGCGATAGTATCGGCAAGGATGAGGGCGAAAACCAGCAGGGCCGCGCGCACCCTCCGCGCCGGTCCGACGGTGATCCGCCGAGCCTGCCGCGCGGAAGACGGCAGCGGCGCGGTTAGGCGGTCTCGACTCCTGCCGGCATGCCCTCTGCCGGTGTCCCTGCCCTCGCCCGCATCCCGACCGTCGCCCGCACGGCACCGCTCTCGCGCTGCGCCCAATCGGCGTCTCCGGAGGGCCCCGGCAGCCGCATCAGCGTGCTCTTGCCGAACAGGGACTCCACTAAATCCACCGCCAGCGCGGCCGTCTTGTTGCGTACGTCGAGGGCAGGATTCAATTCCATGATGTCGAGCGAGCCGACGAGCCCCGTGTCGGCGATCATCTCCATGCAGAGCTGAGCTTCCCGGTAGGTCATGCCGCCGGCGACGGTGGTGCCGACCCCGGGCGCGATCTCCGGATCCAGGAAGTCGACATCGAAGCTGACGTGAACGTGAGTGTCGGGGGTGAGTCCGTCGAGCGCCAGCTCCATGGCTCTGCGCACGCCCATCTCGTCGATGGAGCGCATGTCGAACACCGGCAGCTCCTGATCGTGAACGAAGCGCCGCTCGCCGGGATCGACGCTGCGGATGCCCACCTGCCGCACCCATTGCGGCCGGAGCGCAGGCGAGGCGCCGCCCAGATGAAGCTCCGGCGGCCCGAAGCCGCACAGCGTCGAGACCGGCATTCCGTGGAGGCTCCCGCTGGGACTCAATTCGCGCGTGTTGAAGTCCGCGTGCGCGTCGAGCCACAGCACCCGCAGCGGCCGGCCCGACTCGCGGCAGCGCCGCGCCACCGCCGAAATGGAGCCGATCGACAGGCTGTGATCGCCGCCCAGCAGGATCGGCAGCCTCGCGTCTTCGAGCTCCCGATACACCGCGGTGTGCACCTCGCGGTTCCACGCCGCAACCTCGCGCAGATTCCGATAGCCGTCGATCCGCTGAAATCCGGGGTTCGGCGGCCCGCTCACGTTGCCGCAATCCACGACCTGCAAACCGCGTGCTTGCAGCGCCCCGTGCAGCCCCGCGACCCGCAGCGCCTCCGGACCCATCGAGGCGCCGCGATCGCTCGCGCCGACATCCGTGGGCGCGCCGATGAGACTTGCCACGCGCGGGAGTGAAGGGCCGGGGGCACCTGGGCCAATGCGGAGGGCGCTCATGCCGGGAGCACCCGGGCGCCGGACTTTTCCTGCTTCTTGGCGCCCCGCCGGGCATCGCCCCGCTGCGCGTCGCCCTTCCCTGGCACAGCGCCGAGCTTCAGTTCCCCGTAAAGATCCTTCGGGTCGTCGAGCCTCGGGATGAGGTCGATGGTCGCTCCGCCGCCTTGCTCGCGGTTCAGCCGCTCGAGATACCGAAGCGCGGAAAAGTCGTTCAGGGCGAAGCCCACCGAGTCGAAGATCGTCACGTCGCGATCGTCCGTGCGTCCCAGGTGCTTGCCGGATAACACGTCGGCGATCTCGACCACACCTTCGGAGGCCGCGAGCTGCTGAATCTCCCCCTCGATTCGCGCCTGCGGCTCGAACTCCACCACGATGCGCGCCCGCGGCGAGCGCAAGATATCGACGTGCAGCTCGGTCTTCCCCGGACAGTCGCCGCCGACCGCATTCAAGTGCATCCCCGGCTCGATCATGTCGGGGGTGAGAATGAGAGCGTTGCGCTTGTCCGCGGTTGCCGTGGTCACGATATTCGCGCCGCGAACCGCCTCGCGGGTGCTCGAGCAAGCGATCACCGCCAGCCCGGGCAACCGTTCGGCCTCGAGATTGAGCTTGAGCTTGGCCGTCGCCTCGGGATCGGTATCGAACAGCCGCAGCTCGCGGATGCCGAGCATGCGGTGGAACGCGATCGCCTGGAATTCGCTTTGGGCGCCGTTGCCGACGAGGGCCATCACGCGGCTCCCCGCGCCGGCCATTCGGCGGGCAGCGAGCGCCGACATGGCGGCGGTGCGAAGCGCCGTCACGAACGTCATCTCGGAGAGCAGCATCGGGTATCCGCTCGCCACATCCGCCAGTACACCGAACGCGGTAACAGTGAGAAGACCGGCGGCCGTGTTCTTGGGATGCCCGTTCACGTATTTGAAGGAGTACAGCCGACCGTCGCTGGTGGGCATCAGCTCGATGACCCCGGAGGCAGAATGAATGGCGTGACGCGCCGACTTCTCGAACTCGCCCCAGCGCAAATAATCCGCCTCGATCTCCCCCGCCAGCGCCTCGATGAAGGGAGCAAGGCCGACGCGGGAAACCAGTTCGCCGACGCGCGCGGTGCCGATATAGCTGACCATGATGTTCTCTCTTGTGGTGATGGCAGGGACTCCCCCATGCCCGACGGTCAGTGTGATGTCGGCCGATGCTAATTAATAGATAGAAAACTGATCAAAAAGCTACTATAGTTGAGCATATCGCTAGCCTATTCTGTCACTTTGTGGACAATACTGACCGCCACCTGCTCTCCTTGCTGCGCAATGACGCCCGCATGACGGTCGCCGACATGGCGAAGGCCGTCGGGGTATCGCGCGGCACGGTGCAAAACCGCATTGCCCGCCTGGAAGCCGACGGCATCGTGCTGGGCTACACGGTGCGCCTCAGAAGCTCCGCGGAGGATCAGAGCATCCGGGCACTCATGACCGTCGCCGTCGAAGGCAACCGTACCGACGAGGTATTGAAGGCGCTAAGGGGCGATCCGGCGGTATGCGCGCTTCACACCACCAACGGGCGCTGGGACATCGTCGCCGAGCTTCGCGCCGACAGCCTCGAGGCCGTCGATCGGGTGCTCGGCCGGATCCGGCTCATCGATGGCATCTCCAACACGGAGACGAGCTTGCTGCTCTCGACGCACAAATGATTGCGCCGGAGTGTGCCGCACGCCGGAATCTCAACCGATGGCCAGCGCATCCATCGGAATGTCATGGGGTTGGGGAAAAATCGTTTGCAGCTCAGCGCTCGAATAACCGACCCCGATGACGAAGGGCTTCGGACTCAAAGCCGCAAGGGTTCGATCGAAGAAGCCGCCCCCGTAGCCCAATCGATAGCTTTGACGATCGAAGCCGACCAGCGGCGCGATGACGATCTGGGGTACGACGAGGTCTCCATCGGCGGGATAAGGGATGTTCCAAAGGCCCCGTGCCATCCGGCTCTCGGGGTACCACGTGCGAAAAACCAGCGGTTCCCCGAGGGCGAGCGCGATCGGTAGCGCCACGCTCGCCCCCGAGGGGATGAGAGTACGCATCCAAGGGCGCAGGTCCGGCTCACCCCGGATCGGCCAATACACGCTCACCGTGGGTGACACCACACCGTTCTCGGCCACCAGCCGATCGAGCTGCCGCCCGATCAGCGCCGTGCGATCGGTGCGGTAACTCACGGGGAGGAGGCACCGCCCCTGGATGAGGCGCTCGCGCTCAGCTTTTCGCCAGCGCGCCACGTCGCGCACTTGCTCCGCGTCGGTAACCACCGTGCCGTCCGCCCGCAGCCCCTCGAGCCCGCAGGGTGAGGAGGCGAGCCGTCGTGTCGCGTCTTCTTCGTCGGTCGCTTTACTCACTCGATTCCCGCCTTCGTTCTGACGCCGCCTTTGGATTTCATTATATCACACTATGATATAATTCGGTAAACCCCATGGGAGCGACGATGACTCGGCCTCGCAGCGCAACGATTTCGAAGGCAGCCTTCGAGCAACTCTCCGAATTTCGTTATCAATTGCGCCGTTTCGAGCGATTCTCGGAGCGGGCAGCGCGCGCCCACGGGGTGACGCCGCTTCAGTATTTGTTGCTCTTGCACATCAAGGGCTATCCGGGGCGTGAATACGCCAATGTCGGTGAGCTCGCCGAGCGCCTGCAGGCCCAGCCGCATAGCGTGGTGGCCCTGATTACCCGCTGCGAGCTGCGCGGGCTCGTCTGTCGGCGCCCCAGTGCCCGGGATGGACGGGAGGTGGAAGTGCATTTGCTTCAGGAGGGGGAGCACCTGCTGGTCGAGCTCGCGTCCTTGCATCGCAGCGAGCTCAAATCCATTCGAGGCGTAGTTCCCGTTCACTTGGAGGACGACTAGTTCATGCTGACATCCGACACGCGCGGGGATTTCGCCGCCGATTCGAGATTGGTGGGCATCGCGGGAGCGGCCGCGGTGATCGGTCTCTTGAGCACCGGCGCCGCGTATCTTCTGCTGCGGCTGATTCGCCTGTTCACCGACCTGTTTTTTTTCCATTCGTGGTCGACGACGGCCCATTCGCCCGCGCTGAACACATTGGGTTATTGGGTGATCCCAATTCCCGTGGTCGGCGGCCTGATCATCGGACTCATGGCGCGCTTCGGCTCGGACAAAATCCGCGGCCACGGGATCCCCGAGGCGATCGAAGCGATCCTCTTCGGCAAGAGCAAGATGTCGATTCGCGTAGCGCTTCTGAAGCCCCTGTCCTCCGCGATTGCGATCGGGAGCGGCGGCCCTTTCGGCGCCGAAGGTCCGATCATCATGACGGGCGGGGCCTTGGGTTCGCTCCTGGGGCAACAGCTGCGCATCACGGGCGCCGAGCGAAAGACCTTGCTGGTTGCCGGCGCGGTGGCCGGGATGACCGCGATCTTCGGCACGCCGATTGCCGCGGTGATGCTGGCGGTCGAGCTTTTGCTGTTTGAATTGCGGCCGCGCAGCCTCCTGCCGGTCGCCGTGGCCTGTGCGGTGGCGGCGTTCGCACGGCCGTTTTTTTTCGATGCCGGCCCCCTCTTCCCTTTGCAGACGGCGGCGGTCACCCCGATCATCCTCCTCTCCTGCGTCCTCGCGGGCGTTGCGAGCGGAGCACTCTCCTGGGCCCTGTCGACGTCGCTCTACAAGATCGAGGATGCCTTCAGCCGCCTGCCGATCCACTGGATGTGGTGGCCCGCGATCGGCTCGGTGATCGTCGGCGTCGGCGGTTATCTGCAACCGCGGGCACTGGGCGTGGGGTATGACGTGATCGGGGATCTCCTTCACAATCATCTAGCGGTCGACGCCGCACTCGCCTTATTGGCGTGCAAGGCCATCATGTGGGTGGTGGCATTGGGGTCGGGAACGTCGGGCGGCGTGCTCGCTCCGTTGCTGATGCTCGGAGCGGGGCTGGGCGTCGTGCTCGGACCGTACCTCCCGGGGGGCAACGAGAATTTATGGCCGCTCGTGTTCATGGCGGCAACGCTCGGCGGCATGATGCGCGCGCCCATCATGGCCCTCATGTTCGCGTTCGAGGTGACGCACGATTCCAGCGCGCTGGTGCCCTTATTGACGGCGTGCGTCACGGCCTACGGATTTACCGTGCTCGTCATGCCTCGCTCGATCCTCACCGAAAAAATAGCCCGCCGGGGCTATCACATCTACCGGGAATACGGCATCGACCCGCTCGAACGGCATACGGTCGAAGAGGTCATGACGCGCGAAGTGACCACCATCGCGGCCGATACCTTGATCACGGACGCGCTTCGCACCCATTTCGGTCCGAATCAATTTCATCGAGCGTTCCCGGTGGTGCGCGACGGCGTCTTCCTCGGGATGGTGGACCGCGCCCTCCTCGCCAAGCACGCGGCCACCGCGCCCACCCCTCGCATGAGCGACCTCTTTGGGGCGAACCGCCCCGTCATGGCGTTGCCGGAGGAGACTTGCCGGACGATCGCCACGCGGCTCGCCGTGCATCATCTCGAACGGCTGCCCGTGGTCAAAAACTGTCAGTCGCGCGAGCTGTTGGGTATCGTCGCCCGAAGCGATCTCATCAAACCGTCTCTCGCTCTATTCGATGAAGAGCACAACTACGAGCAATTCAATTCGTTCGAGGAATCCGAATGAAGCCTTCGAGGTAAGCTCTTATCTCAATGCGCCGCCGCGCGCGGCGGGTGCCTTTCATCGGCCACCGTCGCGCTCGCGCTCCAGACGGCGAGCACCGCAATCAGGACACCCACGATCACGTTGTTCGCCGTGCCCCCGACATTATCGGCGTACTCGCACACCCAGGGAGCAGCTATGGTCCAGAGCGCGAGCGTCAGGTTGATGCCGCTCAATCCCATGCTGTTGTGCAAGGAGGCCAGGCGGACGGCGGCGAGCAGCGCAATCACGAAACCGACAATCACGCTCCCCACCACGGCGGATCTTCCGCTGTAATCGAACACCCAGGGCGAGGCGGCCAGCCAAACTCCGAGCAGAATATTGGTGCCGCTCGCGGTGCGAGCCTGGGCGGCATAGTCATGCGTGAGGCGTCCGGCAATCATAAATGCTCCTCCGGAATGGTTAGCACCTAGATTCGACCGTTACATAGGATACACCGCCGCCGCTAGCCAGGCAGAGTCGCCAGAAACACCTTCACCGCGCCCGCCGCCTCGCCGCCGTCGTGCGCCGAGATACGCACTTGCCGATCCTCCCGGCCCGAGATCAGCGCGAGGTCCCAGGGCTCGAGCAGGTGCGTGCTTACGCCGGATCGCAGCTCGACGTTCGCATCGATGGGAAACACCAGCATCGACTCGGCGCTTTCGAGGCCCGGGGACCACGGCTGCCGCAACGTCTCCACGTGCGCGCTTACCTCCGGCAGCGTCTTCGAGACCATGAGATTCAAATCCACGCAGGGACCGTTCAGAAGCTCGCAATGGGTCGCGAGACCGCCGTCGAATTCCTCCAGATCCCCGACCCCGCGCAGTTCGCGGACCCGCGGCGCGGGGGCGCCCGAGGCCGCCGGACCGGCGCGGCTCGAGAATTTCAGCACCACGCCCGCGCCCTTCAACAACACCATGAAGCGGTTGTAGGCGGCGAAATCCGAGAAGGGACCGGAGACGTTGATCTGGGCGACGCTCACCCGCCACTGAAACGAGTCACCGTCCGGCGGTACCCGAATGGCTTCATGAGTGACGCCGCCGCCGTTCTTCCATGGCACGGCGGCGAACGAGGACTGTCGGATGATGCGCATATGCCAAAATGATACCTATGAACGCTCCGTTCGACATCGCGATCATCGGCGCCGGCATCGCGGGGCTCGCCGCCGGCCGGCGGCTCGCGGGCGCGGGCCGACGCGTGGCAATCCTCGAGGCACGCGATCGCGTGGGCGGACGGATTTACACGCATCGGGCGGCGCCGGGCATCCCCATCGAGCTCGGCGCAGAATTCGTGCATGGCCGCCCGCCCGCGCTCTGCACGCTGATTCGCGAGGCCGGCCTGCCGACCTATGAGCTCGAGGGGTCGGAGCTGCGCTACGAGGGCGGCCGGTTGAGCGCCCGAAGCGATCTGCCGAGCCACGCCCACCACGTCCTCGAGGGCATGATGCAATGGCTCGAGCAGAGGCCCGCCGGGACCGACATGACGTTCGAGCAGTATCTCGAATCGACTGCCCCGGCGCCCGAAGCCGCGGAGGCCGCGGCCTATTACGTCGAAGGGTTCAATGCCGCCGACCGGCGCCGCATCGGTATCGCGTCGCTCGCCAAGCAACAGCGTGCGGAGGATGTTATCGAAGGCGGCCGGCTGTTCCGCATCGCCTCGGGGTATGACGCGGTTCCTGAATATCTGGCCTCCGAGTTCGCTCGGGCGGGCGGAACGCTCCGGCTGCAAGCGCCGGTTCGCCGAATCGAGTGGAGCCGCGGGTCGGTCACCGTGCTGGCGCGCGCCGCAGGGGGAACGGACAGGCAAATTCATGCCCGGTGCGCCCTCATCACCGTTCCCCTCGGCGTCTTGCAGGCGGGCAGCATTCAATTCGAGCCGCGGCCTGCCGAAATCCTGCGTCAAGCGGATCGATTGGCCATGGGCGCGGCCTTGCGGGTCGTGCTCGTGTTCGGCAGCAAGTTCTGGCCCGACAACCTGAGCTTTCTGTTCACCCCCTCGGAGAGGCCCGCGACCTGGTGGACTCCGATGCCGAACGGCGCCCCGACCCTCACCGGGTGGGCAGGCGGCCCGAAGGCAGAATCTCTGGCTCGATCCGGGGCTTCTGCCGCGGGAGCTTCTGCCGGCGCCGGTGCCGCCCTGTTGACCTCCTGTCTGTCGACCCTCGCCAAGGCATTCAATCGCCCGCTAACCGATCTCCAGGAATCGCTCGTGAGCTGGCACACTCACGACTGGTTGGCGGACCCTTACGCCTGCGGCGCCTACAGCTACGTCCCCGCGGGAGCCTTGGACGCGCCCGAGCGAATGACTCTCCCGGTCGAGGACACGTTGTATTTCGCCGGGGAGCACACGGATGTCGCCGGTCATTGGGGAACCGTCCACGCAGCGCTGCAATCCGGTACATTGGCTGCGGAGCGGTTACTGCGCTCGCCGGCCCTCGGCTAAAGTCCTACAGGGGGACCCCATGGCCGGCTTACAGCTCGGGAGCGTAGCAACCCCTATGCTCTGAGACCCTATGCTTTGCGCCTGTTAAGGAGCTGAATCACTTGCTGACCGAGCACGACATCTATCTGTTCAAGGAGGGAACTCACGGCGAGCTGTTCGCCAAGCTCGGATGTCATCTGCTCGAGCATGGCGGGGCTTCGTTCGGCGTTTGGGCACCGAATGCCGCCAAGGTCTCGGTCATCGGCGACTGGAACGGCTGGGGGGCGCACGAGGATGCGCTCGCCCCGCGCGGCGATGGATCGGGCATCTGGGAATGCACCGTGCCCGCCGCACAACGCGGGCAGGCGTACAAGTACCGGATTCGCTCGGCGGCGAACGACTACGCCGGCGACAAGGCGGACCCCATCGGGTTCTATTCCGAGCTCGCACCGGCCACAGGCTCCAGGGTATGGTCGCTCGAGTGGGGGTGGCAGGACGCGAACTGGATGCAATCGCGCGCGGCGCGCAACGGGCTCGACGCCCCGATGTCCATCTACGAGCTGCATCTCGGCTCGTGGCGGCGCAAGAACGGAAATCTACCCAATTACCGCGGCATCGCCCACGAGCTCGCCGACCACATGCTCCACCTGGGCTTCACGCACGTGGAACTGATGCCGGTCACCGAGCATCCGTTCTATGGGTCCTGGGGCTACCAGACTACCGGCTATTTCGCGGCCTCGGCGCGCTACGGCACCCCCCAGGACCTCATGTACTTCGTCGATCACCTGCACCAGAAAGGCATCGGCGTGATTCTCGACTGGGTTCCCTCGCACTTCCCCACCGATGCGCACGGGCTGATCTATTTCGACGGAACTCATCTGTACGAGCATGCCGATACGCGCCAGGGCTTTCATCCCGAATGGAACTCCGCGATCTTCAACTACGGCCGCAATGAAGTACGCAGCTTCCTGGTCTCGTCCGCGCTCTTCTGGCTGAAGCATTACCACATCGACGGATTGCGGGTCGATGCGGTGGCCTCGATGCTCTACCTCGACTATGCGCGCAAGGAAGGCGAATGGATCCCGAACCGCTTCGGCGGCCGCGAGAATCTCGCGGCCGTGGATTTCCTGCGCGACCTGAACCGGGCGGTGTATCGAGATCACCCGGATGCGACCATGATCGCCGAGGAGTCGACCGCTTGGCCGATGGTGTCTCGACCCACGGATGTGGGGGGACTCGGCTTCGGCCTCAAATGGAATATGGGCTGGATGCACGACACGCTCAAGTACATGCAGCAAGATCCGCTGTACCGGCGCTACCATCACGGCCAGCTGACGTTCTCCTTGATCTATGCCTTCAACGAGAACTTCGTGCTGCCGCTGTCGCACGACGAGGTGGTGTACGGCAAGGGCTCGCTGATCGGCAAGATGCCGGGCGACGGCTGGCAGCAATTCGCCAATCTCCGGGCGCTGTTCGGCTACATGTGGGGCCATCCCGGCAAGAAGCTCCTGTTCATGGGCGGGGAGTTCGGGCAGCGGCGCGAGTGGACGCACGAGGGCGAGCTCGAATGGTGGGTCACGGGACTGCCCGAGCACGCCGGCATTCTGCGCTGGGTGAGCGACCTGAATCGCGTCTACCGCAGCGAGCCCGCCTTGCACCGCATCGACTTCTCGCCTGAAGGGTTCGAGTGGCTGGACGTGGACAATGCGGACGCGAGCGTGATCGCGTTTCTGCGCAAGGGCGGCGGCGAGACTCCGCCCGTGCTCGTCGCCTGCAACTTCACGCCGGTCCCGCGTACCAATTTCCTGATCGGTGTCCCGAAGCGCGGCCTCTGGCGCGAGATATTGAACAGCGATGCCGGCGACTACGGCGGCGCAGGCTGGGGAAACCTGGGCGCGGTGGAGTCGGTGCCGGTGAGCACCCACGGACGGGTCGAATCGCTGAATCTCACCCTGCCGCCGCTGTCGACCATCATGCTCCGCTGGGAGCCCCATGGCTGAACGGCGCGTCAAGGCCGGACCCTCCGGCGGCGACGGCCGAATCCGCGCCATCATCGACTCTCTCTCGCCCACCGTGGACGGTGGACGCTTCCCGGCCAAACGCATTGCCGGCGAGCCGGTGCGCATCGAAGCTCATTGCTTCGCCGACGGACACGAGAAGCTCCGGGTGACGATGCGCTGGGGGGCGCTCGAAGGTCCGGCATCGGCGAGGCACGAGACGGACATGGCGGCACAGGGCAATGATGTCTGGATTGCCGAATTCACCCCTCCCGAGCCGGGCCGCTATCGCTGCGAGATTTCGGCCTGGGTGGATCACTTCGAATCCTGGCGCGATGAGCTGGAGCGCCGCGAGGACATCGTCGATGTCCGGATCGCCTTGCAGGTCGGCGCGGCCCTCGCGCTCGAAGCCGCCGCCCGTGCCCGGGGGAACGATGCCGACGGGCTCTCCGATTGGGCCTCGCTCCTCTCCGATCGGTCGAAGGACGAGTCGGTCGCAGCGCCCGACCTGGCATCACTCAAGGCGCTCGCACTCGACCCGGCCCGGGCGAGCCTCGTTGCCCGCTACCCCGATCGGCGCTTCGCCGCCGCCGCCGCCCTCGAGATTGCGGTGGACCGCAAGCGCGCCGCGTACTCGAGCTGGTACGAATTGTTTCCCCGCTCTTCCTCCCCGGAACCCATGCGTCACGGAAATTTCAAGGACGTCGAGGCTCGTCTCCCCTACGTCGCCGACATGGGCTTCGACGTGCTCTACTTTCCTCCCATACAGCCCATCGGGCGCGTCAAACGCAAGGGCGCCAACAACGCGCTCGAGGCGAAGCCCGGCGACGTCGGGAGTCCCTGGGCCATCGGATCCGCGGAGGGCGGCCACAAGCAGATCTTGCAGGAATTGGGATCTTTGGAGGATTTCAGGAGCCTGAACGTCCGGGCGCGGAGTCTGGGATTGGAGATCGCGCTCGACATTGCGTATCAGTGCGCCCCCGATCATCCGTACGTGAGCGCGCATCCCGATTGGTTCAAGCACCGCCCCGACGGCAGCGTGCAATATGCGGAGAATCCTCCCAAGAAGTACCAGGATATTTACCCGTTCGATTTCGAGACGGATGATTGGCAGGCGCTCTGGGAAGAGCTCAAGAGCGTGATCGAGTTCTGGATCGATCAAGGCGTGCGGATCTTCCGCGTCGACAATCCCCACACCAAGGCATTTCCGTTCTGGGAATGGGTCATCGAGGAGATCCGGCGCGCAAATCCGGATGTCATCTTCCTCGCCGAAGCGTTCACGCGGCCGAAAGTGATGCACCGCCTGGCGAAGCTCGGCTTCACGCAGTCCTACACGTACTTCGCCTGGCGCAACACCAAGCGGGAATTGACCGAGTATTTCACCGAGCTGGCGCAAGGCCCCGGACGCCAGTACTTTCGTCCCAATGTATGGCCGAATACGCCGGACATTCTGCAGGAGACCCTGCAGTCCGGGTTGCGCGCCGCGTTCGCCGCAAGGCTCATCCTTGCCGCCACGCTCTCGGCCAACTACGGCATCTACGGACCAACGTTCGAGCTCATGGAAAGCACTCCGCGCGAGCCGGGAAGCGAGGAATATCTGGACTCCGAGAAGTACCAGCTGCGCCACTGGAGCCTGGATCGCCCCGACAGCTTGCGCTCCCTGATCGCCCGCATGAACCGCGCGCGCCGCGAGAACACCGCGCTGCAGTCCGATCGCTCGTTGCGATTCTGCGAGGTCGACAACGAGCTTCTCATCGCCTACCTGAAGAGCGACGAGGCTACCGGCAACATCGTACTGACGGTGGTCAACCTCGATTCGCATCACGTCCAGTCGGGATGGGTCGAGCTCGAGCTCGAGGCCCTCGGGCTCGACCCCGACCGGCCCTACCAGGTGCACGATGTCCTGAGCGAGCAACGTTACCAGTGGCGCGGCGGACGCAATTTCGTGATGCTGGACCCGGCGCGGCTGCCGGCACACGTATTCGTGTTGCGCCGACACCTGCGCAGCGAGCATGATTTCGATTACTTCGTGTAAGACACGAGCCCTTCATGAATGACGGTGCACCTCCCGCCCTCGATCCCGCGACGCTGTCCGGGCTCAATGTCGACGATCCGCTCTGGTACAAGGATGCGGTCATCTATCAGCTCAACGTCAAGTCCTTCCTGGACTCCAATGACGACGGGATCGGCGACTTTCCGGGCTTGACCTCCAAACTCGGCTACATCCGCGACCTGGGCGTCAACACCCTCTGGCTCATGCCGTTCTACCCCTCGCCGCTCAAGGACGACGGCTACGACATCGCCGACTACAAGAACGTGCACCCGCAATTCGGGACGCTCGATGATTTCCGCACCATGCTGCGGGAGGCGCACCGCCTCGGATTGAAGGTGGTCACCGAGCTCATCATCAACCACACCTCCGACCAGCATCCCTGGTTTCAGGCGGCCCGCAAGGCGCCGCCCGACTCGCCCGAGCGGGACTTCTACGTCTGGAGCGACACCGACCAGAAGTATCTCGGCACGCGCATCATCTTTATCGACACCGAAATCTCCAACTGGACCTTCGATCCGGTCGCGAAGGCCTATTACTGGCACCGCTTCTTCAGCCACCAGCCGGATCTCAATTTCGACAATCCGAAGGTCATGAGCGCGGTCCTCGAGATCATGCGTTTCTGGCTCGACATGGGCGTGGACGGCTTCCGGCTGGACGCCATCCCTTACCTCGTGGAGCGCGAGGGCACGAACAACGAAAACCTGCGCGAGACGCACGATGTGATCAAGCGGCTGCGCGCGGCCATCGACGCCAATTACAAGAACCGCTTCCTGCTCGCCGAAGCGAATCAGTGGCCCGAGGACGTGCGCGAGTATTTCGGCGACGGCGACGAGTGCCACATGGCCTATCACTTCCCGCTGATGCCGCGGATCTACATGTCCATCGCACAGGAGGACCGCTACCCCATCTCCGAGATCATGCAGCAGACGCCCGACATCCCCGATACCTGCCAATGGGCGATTTTTCTGCGCAATCACGACGAGCTGACGCTCGAGATGGTCACGAGCAAAGAGCGCGACTACATGTACACGACCTACGCCGCGGACGTGCGGGCGCGCATCAACCTCGGGATTCGCCGCCGCCTCTCGCCCCTCATGGAGAACGACCGCGACCGCATCAAGCTGATGAACAGCCTGCTCTTGTCCATGCCCGGCTCGCCCATCGTGTACTACGGCGACGAGATCGGCATGGGCGACAACGTGTTCATCGGCGACCGGAACGGCGTCCGCACGCCCATGCAATGGAGTCCCGACCGCAACGCCGGCTTCTCGCGCGCCGATCCGCAGCGGCTCTACCTGCCGCCGATCATGGATCCGATCTACGGCTACCCGTCCGTCAACGTCGAGGCGCAATCCCGCGATCCGAGCTCGCTCCTCTCCTGGACCAAGCGCATCCTGGCGGTGAGGAAGAACAGCCAGGCGTTCGGACGCGGCACCCGGCGTTTCCTCCGGCCCGGGAACCGCAAGATCCTGGCGTACCTGCGCGAATACGGCGAGGACAACATTCTCTGTGTCGCCAATCTGTCGCGCTCCGCGCAGCCGGTGGAGCTCAATTTGTCGGAATACAAGGGGCGAGTGCCGGTGGAGATGCTCGGCCGCACGACATTCCCGCCCATCGGCGATCTGCCCTACCTGCTGACGCTGGGCGCCTACGGCTTCTATTGGTTCAACCTTACCAAGGACGCGGAGGCGCCGTCATGGCACGAGCAGATTCTCTCTCTCGACGAGCGCCCGGTGCTGGTGCTGTTCGACGGCTGGAGCAGCCTGTTCCGCGACCGTGTGGTCCCCTGGCGCATCGGCATGGCCGAGAAGACCCGCCAGCAGTTCGAGACCGACACCCTGCCGCGCTTCATCGAGGCTCAGCGTTGGTACGCATCGAAGGGCACGACCATCGAACGTGCGCGCATATCCGATCACGTGCTCTGGCAGGTGGGCAAAGCGAGCTGGATCGTCGCGCTTCTGGAGGTCGCCGCGGGCGGCGAGACCACCGGCTACTTCATGCCGCTGGCGCTCGCCTGGGAAGAGCGCGACGAGGAACGCGTCCGAAACCTCACCACGGCCGCCATCGCCAGGATTCGGCAGCAATCGAGCGTCGGTGTGATGGGCGATGCGTTCGCCGACGAGGTCTTTTGCCAGGCATTGGTCGCTGCCATCGCCGAACCGCGCGACATCGCGACCGCGCAGGGCAAGCTCGAGTTTCGTCCGACCGGCGCATTCGGCCGCCTCGCAGGCGCGGATTTCGCATCGCTCCCCGCCGCCAGGCCGCAGGGGTCGAGTTCCAATACCATCGTCGTTCTCGGCGAACGCCTCATCCTCAAGGGCTACCGAAGACTCCGTACGGGTGCGAGTCCGGAGCTCGAGATGGGGCTGTACCTCACCGACGCCGTCAAATTCGCCAATTGCGCGCCGCTGGCCGGCGTGCTCCAATATCGGAACAAGGACGGCGAGCCCGCGCTGCTCGCGATGCTGCAGGCCTACATCGCCAATCAAGGCGACGGCTGGACCTGGTCTCTCGAGTATTTGCGCCGTCACCTCGAGGAACATCGTACCGCTCCGGCCGCCGACGTTCCGCCCGCGAACATACACGAGGCATACCTGGCGTTGATCCGGGTGCTCGCGGTGCGTACCGCCGAGCTGCATCGAGCGCTCGCCACACCGACCAGGGACCCTGCGTTCGAGCCGCAGCCGATCACCCGGGCGGATCTCGAGGCATACAAGCAGCGCGCTACGGATGAGGCAAAGAATGCGCTGGGGTTGCTCAAGACCCGCTTGAACGAGCTCGCGGGGGCGGATCGAGAACGAGCCGATGCCGTGCTCGGCGCAAGGGAGGAGATTCTGAAGCGCATCGCGGCCTGCGTGGCCGCCGAGCACAAGGGGACGAAGATCCGCATCCACGGCGACTATCACCTGGGACAGGTATTGCTGACCCGCAACGACTTCATCCTCATTGATTTCGAGGGCGAGCCCGGCCACAGCCTCGAGGAGCGCCGGGCGAAGCAGTCGCCGCTGCGCGATGTGGCCGGGATGCTGCGCTCCTTCAGCTACGTCGGGCACAGCGCGCTCAGAAGCGTGGCGCACGACGATGTCGAGCTTGCCAAGCTCGCTCCTCTCGCCCGGATTTGGACGGCGGAGGTGCGGTCGGCCTTCCTCGCGGCCTACGAGGGTGCCGCGCGCGGCGCATCGCTATACGATGCGCTCATGCCGGGAGCCGGCCTGTTGGGTCTATTCGAGCTCGAGAAGGCGCTGTACGAGCTGCGCTATGAAATCGGCAATCGGCCGGCCTGGGCCGGCATACCGTTGCAAGGCATTCTCGAGTGGGGCGTGACATGATCGTCGAACATCGGGCGATGCGCCGCGCTCGCACCGGAGGTATTCATGCAAAGTCTTGACTTGCTGCCGGATGCCGCACGCGAGTTCCTGCACCAGGCGGCGCAGTTCCTTCCCCGCCTCGCCATGGCGCTCGCGATCGTCCTGGCCGGCTGGCTGATCGCCAAGATCATTCGTTTCGCGGTCGAGCGCGGACTTCGCGCGATCAACTTCAATGTTCTGACCGAGCGTGCGGGAACCGACCACTTCCTGCAGCAAGGGGGTCTGCGCGGCGATACCACCACCCTGTTCGGCCTGTTCGCCTACTGGCTGGTGATACTGGCGGCGCTCATGAGCGCCTTCGGCACCCTCGGGCTCACGCACGTCACCGATCTGCTGCATCAGATGGTGATGTTCGCACCGAAGCTCCTGATCGCGATGCTCGCCGTGGTATTCGGTTCGTATTTCGCCCGGTTCGTCGGCAGCGCGGTCACAACCTATTGCCTGGAAGCTCGGATTCCGGATGCCGACCTCCTGGGCAAGCTCGCTCAGTATCTCATCATGGCGTTCGTGATCATGATCGCGCTGAGCCAGGTGGAGGTCGGCGGCGACATCGTCCAGCGTACGTTTCTGGTCATCCTGGGCGGCATCGTGCTGGCCCTCGCCCTGGCATTCGGGCTCGGCGGCAAGGATTGGGCGGCGGCGCTGCTCGAGCGGTGGTGGCCGCGCCAAGGCCCCAAAGACGGCCGTTGACCGGGAACACAGCCGTCACATTCGCTATCTAACATCAGGTGTTCATCCACCGCAGTGTAAAATCCCGCGTGACTTTGCCCGGCAGGGTGTCGGACAATTCCCGGCGCCGCGCGTATAACGAGCCGACGCGCACCCAATGAGCCCAACCATGCATCCCATCATCATCTCGCTCGGCTTCCTCAGCTTGATCGCAGCCGCCGGCTACATCGTCCTGGCGGTCGTCGCGGTGTTGACCGCGCGCCGGCGCCTGCGGCCGACCTCGTCCTCGTCGCAGACGCCCGTCACCGTCCTCAAGCCGCTGTGCGGCGCGGAGCCTGGGCTCCATGAAAACCTACGCTCGTTCTGCACTCAAAATTATCCGCATTTCGAGATCGTATTCGGCGTGCGGGACGCGGCCGATCCCGCCTGTTCGGTGGTCGAGCGTCTCCGCAGGGAATTTCCCGCGACACCGATCCGATTGATCGTCGACCCGAAGCTCCACGGCAGCAACCGCAAGGTCAGCAACTTGATCAACATGTTGCCGCACGCCAGGCACGAGTTTCTGGTGATGGCGGACAGCGATGCGCTCGTCGGTCCCGATTATCTGTCCACGGTCACCGCGCCGCTGCACGACGGCGCGGTCGGCCTCGTCACCTGCCTTTACCGCGCGATGCCGACCGGAGGCATCTGGTCCCGGCTCGGCGCCATGTACGTCAACGAGTGGTACATGCCGCTGGTTCTCCTCAGCTGGCTGTTCGGATACCGGGGCTACGTCTCCGGTCAGACTTTGTGCATGCGCCATTCGACCCTTCGTGCGATAGGCGGCCTCGAAGCGCTCGCCGATCAACTGGCCGAGGACCACCGGCTGGGCCAACTGGTCCGCGGCTCGAACTTGAAGATCGAACTTTCTCCTTATGTGATCGATGGAGAACACCATGAGTCCGATCTCCGATCCGTGGCGCGTCACGAGCTGCGCTGGATGCGCACCATCCGCGCATTGAAGCCGCGGAGCTTTCTCGGGATATTCCTGACGTTCAGCTTGCCGCTGGGCGTGCTCGGCATCGCGTTGATGGCGGATACGGCGGCGCTCTCGCCGGCGGCATGGAGCCTCTTCGGCGTCGGGGTAACCGCAAGAGTTGCCCTGCACTTCGTGCATCGGATCAGAGGGACGCGGTTCATCCTCTCGGATCTATGGCTGCTGCCGCTGTGCGACATCCTGATTCTGTGGGTTTGGTTTCGAAGCCTGTTCACCTCTCGTATCGCGTGGCGCAACGATGAGTTCGACGTCGACGCCGATGGTGTCATGCATCCGTTGCCCTGATCGCCGCCGCGCCGGCCATCGATGAAAATCTCGGTTTATATCGGCGGCCTGATCGGCTTGGCGCTGCTGGTCGGCATCGCCGTGCGTGCCAATGTTCCGGCCATGGTCCACGTGCTGCATCTGGGCGGTCTCGAGTTGCTGTGGGTCATCCCGTATCGGACGTTGTTTTTTCTCTTGTATGCCGTCGGCTGGCTGGCCCTCTTGCGACCGAACGCCGCGGCGAGACGCGCGGGACTCGGGTATTTCTTCTGGGCGACGGCGGTGCGGGACGCGGTCGATCGCTTGCTTCCCGTTGCGAGCGTCGGGGGGAGCCTCGTCGGCGTGCGTATCCTGCGATGGCGCGGCATTGGGGGCGCGCCGGCGGCGGCCAGCGTGATCATCGAGATCTTCCTGACTTTGGTCGTGGTCTATCTGTTCACCGCGATCGGCCTGATGCTGCTGGCGCAGTATGGAACCGGAAGCCATGAATTTCGCCGGGTGCTCGCCGTGTTCCTGCTCAGCCTGCCCGTTCCTGTGGTCGCTTTGATGCTTCTACGGAGCGGTTCGGTGCTCGAGCGCCTGAAGAAGTTCATGCACTCGTTCGCGGGCGAAAGTGCCGTATCCAAGGGAGCGGCATCCCTGGACGAGGAGATCCGCGCATCATTGCATCGCCCGCAAGGTTTGCTGATCGCGGGGATTCTGCAGCTCGCGGCCCTATTTTCCGGCTCGCTCGAAACCTGGTTTGCGCTCCGGCTATTCGATCATCCCATCGGCATCGGCGGGGCGCTGGTGCTCGAGAGCATGATCCAGGCCGTGCGCCACATCGCGTTCGTCGTACCGGCCGGCCTCGGCGTTCAGGAGGCCGGCCTGATCATATTCGGCCAGATCGTCGGAATCGACAGTGAGACGGCGCTCGCTGTCGCGATGGTCAAGCGGATGCGCGAGGTGATCTGGGGAGTGCCGTTTCTTCTTTCGTGGCAATGGATCGAGGGCAGGCGGCTGCGCGCAGCTTAGTCTCCTACACCCACGCGAAGTTCTCGGACGACAGCTCCGTCTCGCCCTCGAATCGGTAAGCCACCAGCGGGCCGCCCTTTGCCACGCTGTAATCCAGGCACGCGAACTTCGACGAAATCACCTGCGGCGGCCCGGAGAACCAGTAATGCCCGAAGAGCACCGGCGGTCCGGAGTACGGATGCCCCTCCCACTCCGCCGGCAGCGGCATATCCGGAAGCCCGCCCTCATGGCCGGGACGGACGATTCCGGCTTCTCGAAACGTCCGCGCCTCCGGCAGCCACCAGCGCACCCGCACTTCATACCGGATCTTTCCCTCTTTGTCCGAAAACGATAACCCGGCGGGCAACGCGACCTCCGGCCCCTTGCAGATCACCTCGATGGCCTCAAAGGCGGGGTGACCCCTGCGGCTGCCGAGAATGATCGCCTCGCCGGTCAGGGTCTGATCGGGACCCAGCAAGGGCTGCAAGGCATCCATCGATTGCTGATGCCAGCACGCGTGCACGATTCGCAGTCCCCCGAGATCCAACCACAGGGGTAGCGTCCTGAACCAATCCGTGATCTCCCGCTGTCGTGACGTGCCCTCGACCTCGTCCAAAAAGGCCTGATGCTGCTCCCGATTTCCCGGCTTTTGATGATCGCGCAAGAATTTGCCGGGGTGCTCCGGGTCCGGTGTCACCCAGGCGATGGCATTGAATTCATGATTGCCCATGACGCACCGGGCGGATCCCGCCTCAACCATGCGTCGCACGAGATCCACGGTCGCCAGCTGCTTCGGCCCGCGATCGACCAGATCCCCGACGAAAATCGCCGTCCGCCCGGCATGCCGGAACGCTCCCGCGTGCTCACGATATCCCAGATGCTCCAGCAGAGCGACGAGCTTCTCGAATTCACCGTGCACGTCCCCGATCACATCAAAAGGCATTCGTCACCGCGATTCTCCACTTGGCGGGGCCCTGGGCAGGCACTTGTATGGCAATATTACCTCGGCCCACCGTCAGCCGTTGATATGTGGTGCAGGGAGGGATATACCAGCCGCAATAATCCGCCTCTACTGCCGGTCCAATGGGCAGTTGCTGAAAAAATCGCTGCGTTACAGCTTCCAAACTCAACCAGGGGAATCTCATGTCCAGATCACCGATGATTCGCCGAATGCACCCGCTCGTCATTCTGCTCGCCGGCCTCGCCTGCGCCTCGCTCGCCTCCGCCGACGATATGGCCTCGTTCGCCACCGGCGGCTACGCCCGGGGCCTTCGTACCATGTCCGAGATGCACAAGATCGATACGGACGGAGACGGCACGGTCTCCAAGACTGAATGGCTCGCCTACCAGGAGAAGGTCTGGACCGCGCTCGACAAGGACAAGAATGGAACGGTCGACGAGAAGGAGTTCCTCGCCCCATCGCATGAGATGGCGACATTCGCCACCGGCGGTTATGCGCGCGGCCTGCAGACCAAGGCGATGATGCACAAGATCGACGCGGATGGGGACGGCACGGTCTCGCACGATGAGTTCATCGCGTATCAGACGAAATTATTCGACATGATGGACAAGAACCACACCGGATCGCTCGGTCCCCAGGAATTTCTCGGGAAGTAGCCGCTCTCTCGCGCCAACCGCTGCGATTCGAGCCAGCCGGGCATGAATCGCAGCGCGTTCGAGACCGCGGGACTCGAGAGAGTTTTGCCGGGGGCGTGCCCACTCACCTCCCTCCTCGCGCGTCCACTGCTCACTCAGGACATCGATGCATTGGCGGCGTTGGAGGTCGTCAGGTGAGAGAGAAAGGACTTCGCCTGCCTGAGCATCCCTTCGGAAATAGGTGCCCACACCGCCTGCGCAAATCCGTTCGGTAGTCGCTGCTCCACCGCCTTAATCGCTCCCTCGGCACGATGCGCCAAATCGATCATTGCCGGCCAGGCCTTCGCATCCGGATATTCATCGGCGAGCGCCCGGAAGTGTCGCGGCTGGATCTCGATAATTTCATAGTGAGCGCTCTTGCCGCGAAGAGCCATCGCAAGTCTGAGCTCGTGGATGTCGAGTTGATCGGCACGCTTGCCGACCACTGGCCAAGTCGACAAGACGTCATAGAGCGGAGTGAGGCCGAAGGCTCCTCCGCGATGGTGGTAGATCGAGAAGTTCTTGGCGTGCCCATCGGTTGCTGCAAGCATCCAGAATACTAGCTGCGCCAGCATGAATAGGCGCTGATCTGAGGCAGGACTCTCGGCGCGCGCGAGCACATCCAGGATGCCGCGCATTGAAGGGCCGCCTTCGTTTTCATACTTCGCAGTGTGCGGACGAGTGGTGACCTGGCAAAAATCTTCCTGTGGGAGCCGCGCGATCCACGTATCCTTGAGCGGCGCGAAGTTCGCGGCGTGCGGGTCACCATCACCCACGTTTTGCCAGCGACGATCGAAGCGCTCCACGATGAGTGCGCGCTGATCGCCGAATTGACCGATGTCCGTGCTGGCTACAGGCAATCCCAGCTCTTTCAGCAACTCCGCACATAGCCACTCATTGTCGACGGAATGAGAAAGATCGAGTCTACGGTTGCCGACCAATCCGAGCGGTAGCTTCAGGATGTGTGTCGTTGGGGTCGAGCCTAAGGGCTTGTACCAGTACCGACCGATCTTGGTGAGCGCGGTCTTCTCCTGCGCGCCGGCGAGTGAGATACGGAAATCACCGCCCTCATCGGCGCGGTTCAAGAGCGGCGCTGAGCTCGTCGGTACCGCACGCAGGATGGCCTCGATTTCTTTGGACTTCAAGCGCTCTACGTTAAGCGTATCCCAACCGCTTGGCTCCGCGCCTTGCGGTAGCAGCTGCACGGCGCCGACGCAGTCGCGGCCTATGGCCTCGAGCAGATCGAACGTGCTCGCTGAGCGCGTGCTGAATCGCGTCCGGATTCGATCCCGTATTCCCTGAGTGTCCGGCAGAAGATTATCGAAGTAATACCCGACCGCATCGCTTGTGATCTCAGCATCCGAGGTCATCGGTAGCGACAGCGATAGCGCACGACTCTGTGGATCGGAGAGCCAACTCCTGGCGTAGCTGAAACGGTCCCGCCCTCCGCGCACCTGCTGCCAAGCACCGACGTAGCGGCCGTTCATCCATACGCTGAGCGTGCTCACCAGTCCTCACCGCGACGAGTGGGGGTGGGCGTGGACGTTGGCATACGAGAGCTCTCAGGTGGGCGCAATTTCAGCAGTACATCCACCCCGAGATGGCCGAGAATCTCGAGAAGTCGACCGGTGGCGATCAGTTGTGGATTGCGCTCCATTTTGGAGTAGCGTTCCTGTGTGATCTGCAGGCGCTTGGCCATATCGGCCTGAGTCATCTTGCGAGATTTGCGCAGTGACTTCAGATGCAGGGGAAGCTGCGAAGGGCTTTGCAGAAGTAGAGTGTTCATGTCTGCATTATATAACTTTTAAGTTCTATATTCAAAATATAACTCAAAGATTATAAATATCAAATATAATCTATGAGTTATAATTACCACTAACCTCGACCTGTGAGCAGTTGGCGCGATCCAAGGCGCAACTTTCGAAGATGGCGAGGAACCCGTCCAATTGCTTTTTTGACGGGAGCAATCGCCTAACGTGATCGGTCACGCAGTGAGTCTCGCCAATGGCACCCCCGCGGTGCCTCCGCACCCATCACGTCTCCGCGATCCGCTTGATCGCCGCCACCAGTGCATCGCGTGATTCGAGGTCGGTGAACTTCACGATCAGCTTGCCCGACCCGGCGGCACGTTGATGCAGCTGCACGTGGAGCGTTTTTGTCTTGAGGAGCTCGCTGACGACGGGCGCGGCCGGCTCTTCGGCTGCGTCTTCGTCCGTCTCCAGAGCCTTGCGCACGAGCTGCTCGGTCTCGCGCACCGAGTAGTCGCGGTCGGCAACCAGCTGACCGAGCCGCAGGCGATCCTCATCGCTCTCCAGGCCCAGTAGCGCCCGCGCGTGTCCCATGGCGAGCACCCGGTCGTCGATCAATGCGACGATTTCCGGCGGCAGCTCCAAAAGCCTCATGAGATTCGTCACCGCGGCACGCGAGCGGCCGACGAGTTCCGCGATCTCCTGGTGGGTCAGCGAGAATTCCTCGACCAGCCGCTTGAAGGCTCTCGCCTCCTCGGCCGAACGTCAGTTCCTCGCGCTGAATGTTTTCGATCAGCGCCACCAGCGCGGCCTCCCGATCGGTGAGGTCGCGGACGATGGCCGGTATGTCCTTGAGCCCGGCGAGCTTGGCCGCCTGCCACCGCCGCTCGCCGGCGATGATTTCGTAGCGCGCGCCGTCGCGCAGCGGGACGGGCAACGGACGGATCACGATCGGCTGCAGCACGCCGTTCGCCTTGATGGAGGCCGCCAGTTCCTCGAGCGGCTCCTGCTGGATGTCGCGGCGCGGCTGGAACGCCCCCGGCCGCATGAGGGACACCGGCAAAGTACCCCCGCCGCGGCTGGGACTGACGGAAAGCTCCGCGCCGAGCAGCGCTCCGAGACCGCGGCCCAATCCCCTGACTTCGCTCGCCATCACCAGCCTCCCCGCCACGAGGCGGCCCTTCGGTTCAGACCCTGCATGATCCGCGGCGATGACGAGGCCCATCGCTGCGGGTACCATCCCGGGACGAGAATACTATGTACGCGCTCACGATTGGTACTGACTCGGCGACAGGCCCAGCCGCCGTTTGAACATGGTCGCAAACGCAGCGGGACTGTCGTAGCCCAGATCGAGCGCGATCGAAGTCACGGTCTCGCCGGCTGCGAGGCGCGGCAAGGCAATCAGGAGGCAGGCCTGCTGGCGCCACTCGGCGAAGCTCATGCCGGTCTCGCGCCGAAAACTGCGCGTGAAACTGCGCCGGCTCACGTCGAGTTCATCGGCCCACCGGGCAATGGTTTCGTGCGGCGTCGGATGCTCGAGAAAGGCGTGGCACCTGCGCGCCAATCCCCGCGAACTGGGAAACGGCACGGCAATCGGGATCACCGGCGCGCGCTCGAGCTCGGTCAGAAGCAGCTCGATGATCTGTTGATGGCGGCCGGTCAGCTCGTATTCCATCGGCAACTCCGCCGCGGCCACCAGCAGGTTTCTGAGGAGCGGCGAGACTTCGAGCACGCGACAGGCCGTGCCGAGCGAGCTGCAGACGCCGGGCTCGATCAAGACGCTGCGCGTGCTGACCGCGCCCACCATGCGTACGGCGTGAGGGATGCCGCCGGGAATCCAGACTGCCCGCTCCGGGGGCGCGACCCACTGCCCGTGCGGCGTGCTCACTGCGACCACGCCCGAGGCAGCGTAAAGCAACTGGCCACGCCGATGCTGATGGGTGGCGAGCTCGAAGGAGGGCGGATAGTTGTTGCCGATGGCGAGCACAGGCCGATCGATGGCATCGTGCTCGTTCGGATCGATCGGCTTGTCCATGGCCCACTCGCAAAGATACTCGACCCAATCAGTATAGCGGGCCGCCGGCCGGGATTCTATAGTTAGCAGCTATTCCGGCGGAGCGGTGCATGCAAGAACTGGCGTTGAATCCCAATGACGAGCGGGCCAGGCTCCAACGCGAACACACGGTGTTCGCGGTCATCCTCGCGGTCAGCTTCTGCCACCTGCTGAACGACATGATGCAGGCGCTGCTGCCGGCGATCTATCCGAATCTGAAAGCGGACTTCGGCCTGAGCTTCGGTCAGGTCGGCATCGTCACCCTGGTCTATCAGATCACGGCGTCGATATTGCAGCCGCTGGTAGGGCTGTATGCGGACCGGCGCCCGACACCGCTGGCGTTGCCCGGCGGCACGTTGTTTTCGCTGGCCGGATTGATGGTGCTCTCGGTCGCCCATGGCTACGGGGTGCTGCTCGTCGGCGCGAGCCTGCTCGGCGTGGGCTCATCGGTGTTCCATCCGGAATCCTCTCGCGTCGTGCGCATGGCCGCGGGCGGCCGGCATGGTCTCGGGCAGTCGCTGTTTCAGGTCGGCGGCAATATCGGCAGCGCGCTCGGTCCGCTCGCTGCCGCGCTGGTCGTGGTGCGATGGGGACAATCGAGCCTCGCGTTTTTTGCGCTGCTGGCGCTGGTATCCGCTGCGATCCTGTGGAATGTGGGAGTCTGGTACAAACACCACGGTCTCGCGCGCCTGAGCGCCCACGCAGCGCACAAGGCAGCGCACGCGGCACTCCCCCGGGGCAGTGTGCGCCGCGGCATGAGCGTCCTCTTGGTGCTGGTATTTTCGAAGTACGTGTACCTCGCCAGTCTGACCAGCTACTTCACGTTCTATTTGATTCATCGCTTCGGCTTGTCGGTGCGCGACGCACAGCTCGAGCTGTTTGCGTTCTCGGCGGCGGTCGCGGTCGGCACCATGGTGGGCGGCCCCTTCGGCGATCGCATCGGCCGCAAGCGGGTCATCTGGTTCTCGATCCTGGGGACGCTCCCGTTCACGCTGGCGCTGCCGTATGCCAGCCTGTTCTGGACCGGTCCGCTGGTGGTCGTGATCGGACTGATCCTGGCGTCGGCCTTTCCGGCCATCGTCGTGTTCGCGCAGGAACTTGCGCCGGGCAAGGTCGGCATGGTGTCGGGACTGTTCTTCGGGCTGGCCTTCGGCGTGGGGGGACTCGGCGCGGCGGCCCTCGGGGCGCTCGCCGACGCGTGGGGCATCGAGCGAGTCTATGACCTCTGTTCGTATCTTCCGGCACTCGGGCTGTTCGCGGGACTGCTGCCCAACGTCGAACCGCGCCGGCGTCCGCTCGTGCCGGGACCGGACCGACCGTCATCAAACGACTAAGTCTCTTCGTCAACTACGGCACACGGGTTCGGCGAGGGGCATCCGGAAACCCCAGCCGCTGGAGGCTGGTCGGCGCTGGATGCCCCCTCTCCAATGGATGCAGGGAAAATTCGCCGGCGGGGCAATTAGCCCGGCAGAGTCTCCAGATATGCGCGCCATCCGCCAAGCTCTGTGATATCTACGGCGGCTTCGGTGGCGTATGCCTCGCATACGAACCCTGGAACGCTTTCTCCGTCATGAAGCTCGATCTTGCCGATTCCAAGCGGCGCAGGAATGCTCTCGACAAGCGAAGCGAAGTCCGCCGAGCGTACGGCCCACACTTCGACCGCTACCGAGGTCCCGCCACTGCTCATCCGCACGAGCCCAGGGCGTTGTGGCGACCCCCCGGATAGCACAAACAGGCGATACTTGGCGGCGGTTTGCGTGCTTCGCACCAGGTACCCGCCACGATCGCGGAGCTGCGGATTCAGTGGCAGGCCATCCATGTGCGCGCCGCACACGGCAACCGCGATATACGATTCGCGCGTCGCAGAGGCGCTCTTGGTCGGCTCCGGCAGGGTCCACTTCACCGCTCCGAGCACATCCACGAACGCGTGCTGCAGCTCGCCGGCGAGCGCGAGCAGCGCATGATCGGTTGCGCTGCGCCCGACAATGGTCACTCCGAAGGGCAGCCCGTCGCTGCGAAATCCTGCGGGTATTGCGACTCCTGTCAGATCCAGCAAGTTCATGAAGTTGGTGTAGTACCCCAAGGTCGAATTGGTTTGAACGGGCTCCGCATCAACCCGCGCCATTTCATATATGGTGCCGGCCGTAGGCGTAAGAATCACGTCCACCCCGCCCCATACTTCCTCGCTCGCGCGCTTTAGTGACATGAGTCGATACTCGGCTTTGAACGCATCGACGGCCGAAGGCGATTTTCCGGCCTCGATGATTTGGCGCGTGACCGGATGCATCGCGCCGGCGTGACGATGGATGAAATCTTCCACCGCGGCGTAGCGTTCGGCGACCCAGGGTCCTTCATACAATAGTCGTGCCGCCTCCAGGAAGGGGGCGAAGTCGATCTGAATCAAGGAACCGCCCAACGAACCGATTCGGGTCATCGCCTGATCGAACAATCGGGCATATTCTTGGTCGCCGAAAAATTGTAGCTGGTCGGGACGCGGCACCCCGAATCGCCGACCGTCGATCGCAGCATCTCCGATCACACGAGAATAGGGATCTTGGGAGTCGAATCCCTCGACCACCGAGAGTACCGTGGCCGCGTCTTCAGTAGTCAGGGCGAATATCGACACGCAGTCCAGCGATCGACAGGCTGGTACCACTCCCCGAGTACTGATCCTGCCGACGCTCGGCTTCAATCCGACGATGTTGTTGAATGCTGCCGGAACCCGCCCGGACCCCGCCGTATCGGTTCCAAGCGCAAAACTTGCGAGTCCGGTGGCCACCGCGACGGCAGAGCCGGAACTGGATCCACCCGAGATATAGTCTGCATTGAAGCTATTCCGGCACGCACCGTACGGCGAGCGCGTTCCGACCAATCCCGTTGCAAACTGATCGAGATTGGTCTTGCCGAGTGGAATCGCTCCCGCATCGAGCAGGCTTTGCACGACGGCGGATGATTTCTCGGGTACATAGGAATACTCCGCACATCCCGCGGTGGTGGGCACGCCGGCGAGGTCCATGTTGTCCTTGATCACAAAGGGAATGCCGTAGAGCGGCAGATCCTCGATCGAGCGTTGCTCCACGGCGCGCGCATAGTGCAACAATTGGTCGCGTGACAGCCGTGTGATCCACACATGCCGCTGCGCCGCCTGATCTGCGCGCCGCAGCGCGAGTTCAATCACGTCGGTGGGAGTGAAGCGATGAGCGCGATAGCCGCGCAGGAGATCGGCTATCAGAAAACGGTCGGTCGAGTGCATGGAGTCGAAATATATCGTGCGCACCGCCACGCGTGCGTGATTTGTGCGCACACAAACAGGGCACCGGCCGCGGCACCTGCGCGTTGTCGGTGCAAGGACAACCTACCGGTCAAACGAATGCTTGCAACGGCAGTTTGTTCGGTGATCGCAAATGGCGAGTTTTGCCCGGAGATCGTGCCGTTCTGCCGAGGGTCGATGAGCCTGGCATATCTCTTGCTGTTCTTTCAGTCGATATAAGTGCGTCTAGGGTTCCGGCCTGCTTCGGCGGGTGTCTGGTCCGAGAGAGGCAGTCCGTGGCCGCGAGCGACATCCGATGTTGTGGGGGCCGTGGATACACGGAGGGACAAAAGCCCGGGAGATCAATGTCGAGGAGGCCCGCGCGTCCTCGGGATTGTCTCCCTTACAGGGGGCAGCCCGAAAGCCGACGAAGCCTTCCCGAGGTAGTGCCAACGGCACGACGACGAAGAGGCTTTGCTCCATGGGTTATTCGCGCAGCGTATTCCACGAGGCATTGATCGAGGGTGGCAAGCACTGGTCGCTGACCTTACGCAGCGGCACGCTACTTCGCCTGATCGATTTGAACGGCGGCGCCAACGTCGGCATGCTTTTCTATAATCCCTACAACCTTCTCGAACGCTACAACGCACCGGACACGTTGAAGTGCCAGCACACGTTCAAGCTGACCAGGGGCCATTGTCTGTATTCGGATATGGGACGCATTTTTTGCTCCATCATCGAGGATTCGGTGGGATGGCACGATACGGTGTGCGGCAACTCCAACAAAACACTGGTGGCCCAGCGATGGGGTCAAAAGACCTATCAGAGCGCCCACAATGACTGGACCCAAAACGGCCATGATTCCTTGCTGATCGAAGGCGGCAAATATGGTCTCGGTCGACGCGATCTGGCCGCCAACGTCAATTGGTTCAGCAAGGTCTCGATCGACGATGCCGGGGATATGATCTTCGACTCCTCCCACTCGCAGGCCGATGCATTCGTGGATCTGCGCTTCGAAATGGATACGCTGGTGCTCCTACATACCTGTCCACATCCGCTGAATCCGGCGCCGCAGTACCCGCGAGCGCCCGTCCGCCTGCAGCTATGTCGAGCCGCCGCGGTACCCGATGACGATTTTTGCCGACTGGCGCGTCCGGAAAATATCCGGGGCTTTGAGAATACGGAGCTCTATCGACAATGCGCCTGTGATCGCGGCGAGGCTTGACCCATGCAGCGACCGAGTGAGCTGGCGGCCGACGCAGCCGAATATCGAAAAATCATACCGGCCGGCGAGTATTGGATCGATGTCGTCAAGAAGGGACGGTGTTTTCGGATCGTGGACGTTGAAGGGAATCAAGCGGCGGACACTCTATTGTTCTCCGCGGCGGACCCGGGCGAGCGCTACAGCATCGTCGACACCCTGCGCGAACAGCGCAACGTCTACCTCGGTGTCGGTTCGAAGCTGCTGTCCTCCGCCGGCAATACGCTGGCGCAGATCGTTGCCGACACGGTGGGTCGTCACGACACGCTCGGCGGTGCCTGCGCCGCCGAGTCGAACACCGTGCGTTACGCGCTGGACAAGAGAACCATGCATTCTTGCCGCGACAGCTATTTGCTGGCCGTGGCCGAACATGAGCATTACGGACTGAGCAAGCGCGATCTGACTCATAACATCAATTTCTTCATGAACGTTCCCGTCACGGCGGACGGCGGGCTCGAGTTTGCCGACGGCATCAGCGGGCCGGGACAGTACGTAGAGTTGCGTGCCGCCATGGACGTCATCGTACTCATTTCCAATTGCCCGCAGCTCAACAATCCGTGTAACGCCTACAACCCGACACCCCTGGAGATTCTGATCTGGGCCTCTGATGTTTCGTAAGGTCCTTATCGCCAATCGAGGCGAGATCGCGTGCCGCATCGTTCGCACCCTGCGTCGCATGGGCATCCGGTCGGTGGGGGTTTATTCGGACGCCGACCGGCACGCCGCGCATGTCCTGCAAGCCGACGAGGCAATCCGTCTGGGGCCGGCTCCGGCGGCTGAGAGCTACCTGCGTGCGGACCTCCTGGTGGCGGCCGCTCGCGATGCGGGCGTCGACGCCGTCCATCCGGGCTATGGCTTCTTGAGCGAGAGCGCGGCATTTGCGACGGCGTGTGAGGCCGCCGGTATCGTGTTCATCGGGCCCACGCCGGCTCAGATTCGCGACTTCGGCTCGAAGGATACGGCTCGAGATATCGCCGCTCGCGCCGGTCTCCCGCTGCTGCCGGGGAGCGACCTGCTATCCGGCATCGAGGACGCCACACGGGAGGCGGCGCCGCATTGGTTATCCCATTATGCTCAAGAGCACCGCGGGCGGCGGCGGGATCGGCATGCAGTTGGTGAGGAACGAAGCGGGGCTTGCGCCCGCGCTCGAGGCCGTGGAGCGCCTCGCGCGCAGGCATTTTGCCCGCGGCGGCGTGTTCTTGGAGCGCTATGTCGAGCATGCCCGTCACATCGAGGTACAGATATTCGGCGACGGCTCGGGCGAAGTGATCGCACTTGGCGAACGTGATTGCTCCGTACAGCGCCGCAATCAAAAAGTGATCGAAGAGACTCCGGCGACGGGCTTGTCCGCGGCGGTTCGAATTCGCCTGCATGACACCGCCGTTCGCTTGGGCCGAGCGGTCCGCTACAAGTCCGCCGGCACCGTGGAATTCGTCTACGACGTCGACCAGGGCGAGTTCTACTTTCTCGAAGTCAATACTCGTTTGCAGGTCGAACACTGCATTACCGAGGAAGTCACCGGGATCGATTTGGTCGAATGGATGGTGCGGGTCGCCGCCAACGACAAATTCGAGCTCGTGACACCGGCATCATCCGGGGCGTCGATTCAAGCGCGAATCTATGCCGAAGACCCGGCGCGCGGCTTTCGTCCCTCATCGGGAACCCTCACGCGAGCGATATTCGCGGCGGAAGCAAGGGTCGACACCTGGGTGCGGGACGGCACGGCCATCACCCCCTACTACGACCCATTGCTCGCGAAAATCATCGTCACGGACTCGGATCGCGACGCCGCCGTGGCCAAACTGCGGCGCGTCTTGAACGGCACTCAACTCGCGGGGATCGAGACCAATCTCGATTACCTCAGGCAACTCGCCGCTGCGGATGTTTTCGCGGCCGGAGGCACGACGACCCGGGTGCTCGAGTCGTTTCGCTACGCGCCGCGCACCATCGAGGTTGTCAGTCCGGGCACTCAGACGACCATCCAGGATTATCCGGGGCGGCTGCATTATTGGCACGTGGGTGTGCCGCCATCCGGACCCATGGATAGTTTGTCGTTTCGCCTGGGCAACCGGGCGGTGGGTAACCCAAGCGATGCCGCGGCGCTCGAGATTACCATGTCCGGTCCGACGCTGACGTTCAACACCGATGCCGTCATTTGCCTGACGGGCGCAGCGGTGCTCGCCGACATCGACGGGCTGCCGATCAGCATGTGGATTCCCGTTTCTGTGGTGGCCGGTGCGATTCTGAGGGTGGGCGCTGCGAAAGAGACCGGATGCCGTGCCTATTTGGCCGTTCGCGGCGGATTCGACGTGCCGCAGTATTTGGGCAGCCGCGCTACGTTCACTTTGGGCAAATTCGGCGGCCATGGCGGTCGCGCCCTGTTGGCGGGCGATATCTTGCATTTGAATCCGATCTCAGGGGCGGCGGAGCCCCAGGCAGTGCCCGCCGAACTCCTTCCCGAGATCGCCGATGAGTGGGAGCTCGGCGTTCTCGATGGGCCTCACGGTGCGCCGGACTTTTTCACAGCGAGGGATATCGAAGCTTTTTTTGCCGGCACTTGGACGGTTCACTACAACTCCAGCCGGACCGGTGTGCGCCTGATCGGCCCCAAGCCCCAATGGGCGCGCAGCGACGGAGGCGAGGCGGGACTGCATCCCTCCAATATTCATGACAACGCCTACGCCATCGGGGCGGTCGATTTTACCGGCGACATGCCTGTCATTTTGGGACCCGATGGACCCTCGCTCGGCGGGTTCGTTTGCCCGGTGACGCTGGTCAAGGCTGAGTTATGGAAGCTGGGGCAACTGCGTGCCGGCAATCGGGTGCGATTCAAACGTCTGACGCCGCAGCAGGCGCAGGAGCTGAACGACACGCAGGAGTCGACCATCGAGACCTTGCGTAAGCCGTCGGCCATCGTGGTCTCGCGGCGCGCAGTCCTAGGGGCGATAACCCCGATCTTGGCGAGTTTTCCGGCGCGGCCGAACCGGCCCGCGGTCACCTATCGGCGGGCGGGCGATTGCAATGTGCTGGTGGAATACGGGCCCATGGTACTCGACCTGGAATTGCGCCTGCACGTCCATGCGCTCATGTCGTGGCTGCGGCAGCGGGATCTCCCCGGCATCATCGATCTCACCCCCGGCATCCGCTCCCTGCAGGTGCACTTTGACAATCGCATCCTGCCGCTTGATCAGTTGTTATCGACCTTGATAGCCGCGGAAACCGCGCTACCGGCCATCGATGACATGCAGGTGCCGACCCGTATCGTCAGACTGCCGCTCTCCTGGGACGACGATGCCACACGGCTCGCCATTAGCCGATATATGCAATCCGTGCGCGCGGACGCGCCATGGTGTCCGAGCAACATCGAATTCATTCGACGCATCAATGGGCTCGACAGCATCGAGGAAGTACGGCGAATCGTCTTCGAGGCGAGCTATATGGTCTTGGGTTTGGGCGACGTCTATCTGGGTGCCCCGGTCGCTGCCCCCCTCGATCCGCGGCATCGGCTGGTGACGACCAAGTACAATCCCGCGCGGACCTGGACCCCCGAGAATGCCGTGGGTATCGGCGGTGCGTACCTGTGCGTGTACGGCATGGAAGGACCCGGTGGATACCAGTTCGTCGGCCGCACCTGCCAAATGTGGAACACCTACACAGTGACCGATGCATTCGCGCAGGATCGACCCTGGCTGCTGCGGTTCTTCGATCAGATTCAATTTTATCCCGTGTCCGCGAGTGAGCTGCTGGAATTTCGGGCGGATTTCCTGCATGGGTGCTCCCAGGTATCAGTCCGCGAGGAAATGTTTCGACTGCGAGATTACCGTCGATTCCTCGCGGATAACGCGCCGAGCATCGCCGCGCACAAGGCGCGCCAACAATCCGCGTTCGAAGCAGAACGCAGTCGCTGGCAGGCGACGGGCCAAATCGGCTACACCGCGGATCTGCCCGATTCTCACGATGAGTCGGCATTTGACGAGCTGCAGGCAGGTTGCGTAGCGGTGTCGAGCCCGGTGTCCGGCAGCGTCTGGCGCATCACGTCCGTGCCTGGGCAAACAGTCAAGGCCGGCGATACCTTGCTGCTGGTGGAGTCCATGAAAATGGAGGTGGCGGTGGCAGCGCCGGTTGACGGGATCGTGTCGGAATTGCGCTGTGCGGAAGGACGCGGCGTGTTGTTCGCGCAGACACTGGTGGTTCTGTGTCGTCACGACACCCGTGCGGTTGCCTAGGGTGTGCCGGTTTAGGGGAGTCTTCATTCAATGAACCCGTATCGAAACATTGCTCTCAAGACATTCGCGCTCGTGGCTGCATTGATGATGGCTGCCCCGGCCAGCGGCGCCACGCAGAGAACCTCATTCAATGTCGCATGGAGCATCTATGTCGGTTGGATGCCCTGGGATTTCGCCGATCGGAGCGGAATCCTGAAGAAATGGGCGGATAAGTACGGCATCAAGATCAAGCTGACCCAAATCAACGACTATGTCGAATCCATCAACCAATATACGGCCGGAGGGTTCGATGCCTGCGTGATGACGAATATGGATATGCTGACCATCCCGGCCGCGGGCGGCGTCGATTCAACAGCGCTGATCGTGGGCGACTTTTCGAACGGCAACGACGGAGTCGTGCTCAAAGGCGACGGCAAGCGACTCGCCGACATCAAAGGACAGAAGGTCAACCTGGTGGAACTCTCCGTCTCGCACTACCTGCTGGTTCGCGCGCTTTCCAGCATCGGGCTGCGCGAACGCGACATCAAGGTGGTCAACACTTCGGACGCCGACATCGTGGGTGCATTCGCCGCGCCGGCCACCTCAGCCGTGGTCACCTGGAAGCCCCAATTGAGCTCGGTGCTGGCATCGCCGCACGCTCAGCTGGTCTTCGATTCGAGCAAGATTCCGGGAGAGATCATCGATCTGATGGTGGTCAATACGGCCACCCTCACCGCCAATCCGAAGCTCGGCGAGGCGCTGATCGGCGCCTGGTATGAAACTCTTGCACTCATGCTGCGCGATGATGCCGCCGGCAAAGCCGCTCGAACGGCCATGGCCAAGGCGTCGGGAACGGATTCCGCCGGTTTCGATGCCCAGCTCGCAACGACGCATCTGTTCGTCACGCCAGGCGATGCTTACGCCTTCCTGACGGGAGATTCGATCATCAAGACCATGGACCTGGTCCGTCGATTCTCATTCGAGCACGGGATACTGGGGCAAGGCGCGAGTTCGGCCGACGTTGTGGGGATCCAATTCCCCGCGGGCAGATCGCTGGGGGATTTGAATAACTTGAAGATGCGCTTCGATCCTCAATTCACGAAGCTGGCCGCGGACGGTCAGCTGTAAGGACCCAATCCGTGCGCCGTCTCGTGAATCAGCGGCCCGGCAGAGGAGCGATGCTCAGCCTGAGCGTGATGCCGTTCGTTTTGCTGATTGCGGCGTATCTGATCTGTTCGACAGCGCGGCTCGCCGCCAACCCCGGGGACAAGTTACTGCCTTCGCCCGCCACGCTCGCCGAGACGATTCACCATTACGCTTTCGAAGAGGATGAACGCAGCGGAGATATCCTATTTTGGGCGGATACCTCCGCGAGCCTCAAAAGACTCCTCACGGCGTTGGGAATCAGCGCATTTCTGGGTCTCACGCTTGGACTTGCCATCGGCGCCATCCCCTATATCAGGGCTACGATGGCGGGTTTCATCGCGTTTCTGTCGTTGATTCCCCCCTTGGCGATCCTCCCCATCCTGTTCATCGTTGCCGGACTGGGTGAGCTCGCCAAGGTGCTGCTGATCATCATCGGAGTGGCACCCATCATCGTGCGCGATCTCGCGTTGCGAACCTCGGAGTTGCCGGCGGAACAAATCATCAAGGCTCAAACCCTCGGCGCATCCACGTGGCAATTGATCATTCGAGTCATCATGCCGCAGATGTGGCCTCGATTGATCGACGCATTACGCCTGAATCTCGGGTCGGCATGGCTGTTCCTCATCGCCTCGGAGGCCATCGCATCGACCGACGGTCTCGGTTATCGAATTTTTCTCGTCCGGCGATATATGGCGATGGACGTGATCCTGCCGTATGTCGCGTGGATCACGCTGCTGGCATTCGGGATGGATGGGTTGCTCCGGGTGGTGCGTGCGAAAGCCTTCCCATGGGCTGACGCAGGGCGGTAATCCCATGACGCAAATCACCGTGAAGCATCTTTGGAAGGAATACGACACCCAGGTGGTGCTGGAAAATGTGAACCTGCACATCGGCGATCACGAATTCGTCACCATCGTAGGCGCATCAGGATGCGGGAAGACGACTTTTCTGCGAATGCTCTTGGGAGTCGAGACACCCAGCCGAGGCGAGTTCTTGATCGATGGTCGGCGCCTCCCCCAGGAACCTGGGCCGGATCGGGGCATCGTGTTTCAGCGCTATTCCTTGTTCGCCCATCTGACCGTGATGGAGAACCTGCTGCTCGGTCTGGAATTGCGCGGCTCCCGCGTCCTCGGGCGCCTGATGGGCGCGCGGCGGCGCGAAGCGATCGCAAAGGCCGATCATCTACTCGATGCCGTCGGCTTGAACGCTTCACGCAATAAATATCCCGCCCAGCTTTCCGGTGGTATGCAGCAACGGCTTTCCATTGCCCAATCGGTGATCGGCGAGCCGGGAATTCTACTGCTCGACGAACCGTTCGGTGCCTTGGATCCCGGAGTCACCGCCGATATGCACCAGCTGATATTGAGACTTTGGAATATGAATAAGATGACCATTGTCATGGTCACTCACGATTTGAAGGAGAGTTTCCATCTCGGCACCAGATTGCTGGTCTTCGATAAGGTTCGTGTCGATCCACAAGATCAGAGTCGATTTGGTGCGACGATCACCTACAATATTCCCCTCAAGGGTCACAGAGGCTTGCCAACCGTCGTTGCTGCGTGAACCGCAGTTCTTCTCGGGAGAGTCCCCTATGATTCGGAGAGTTTGATGTCGCGCGCATTGCGGCTTTGGCCGCTGCTGACCGGTACCCATCGATACGAGAAGATCGTCTCCACCCGACACCGAGGCCGGGGCGAGTTCATCGACGCCCCGATCCTCGCCTACTTGATCGAGACGCCGAATGGAAGAATCCTCTATGACGTGGGATGTGACTATCGAAAGGTAGCCACGCCGGAACTGCGGTCCCGATACTTCGATCCCATGCGCCCGATGTTCGAGCCACCCACGATGGCGGAGGATATGCGAATACCGCACTATCTAGGGAGGCTCGGCCTCACCTCGAAGGATATCGACGTCGTCTTCCTCGGCCATCTGCACTTCGATCACGCGGGTGGGCTGTGCGATCTTCCGGGCTGCGAAGTGCACGTACATCGCAACGAGATCGATGCGGCCGGGACGAGGCTCGACGAAGGCGTGTTCGACGACGAATGGGCGGATGCGGCGCGGTGGACCCTGCACAGCGGCGAATACCAGGTCGCTGCGGGCGTCAGCGCCCTCGCCACCCCCGGCCACACCGCCGGCCATATGTCCTTGTTCATCGAGCTGCCGAAGGGACGCCCGGTGATCCTATGCGGTGATGCGGCGGACCTGGAGGAGAATCTGACCGACGAGGTGGCACCCGGTTATTGCTGGCAAGACAACGAGAGCCTTGCCATCGCCAGCATCCGAAGACTCAAGGCCCTGTCGCGATCCGAGAACGCCGAACTGTGGCCGAATCACGATTTTGACGCATACCGTTCTTGGGCGGCATTTCCCGGGTGGCGCGACTAGCGAAGCGGCACGCTTCAGGACGCTGCGCGGCGATCGATCTGGCCGGTCAGCCGATGCAGCGCGGCAAGATCGCTTTGCAGCCCTGATGTCGCGCGAATCCTGGCCAATATCTTGCCCTCCATGGCGAGGAACCCCGGCGATCGCTTCAGGTCCTGGGAACGCTCGAGCGCCGGCGGCTGGCCGATAGGCCAAATGGAATCGACATGACCCGGTCCGGGCGCCAGCACGATGACGCGGTCGGCGAGATAGACGGCCTCCTCCACGTCGTGGGTGACGAAGAGGATGGTGAGCTTCTCCAAGGCCAGGAGGTGCAGAATCAGGTCGTGCATCACCTCGCGCGTTTGTGCATCGAGCGCACCGAACGGCTCATCCATCAGCAGGATATGCGGCTTGGTGAGCAACGCTCGAGCGATGGCGACCCGCTGGCGCATACCACCCGACAGCGTGTGCGGATAGGCGTCGCGTACGTGAGTCAAGCCCATCAACTCCAGCAGCAACGTCGACCGCTCGGCGGCGCTGTGCGCGTCGCCGAGCGTGTGGGCACGACGGTTCACGGTCAGGCGCAGGCTGAAGCGAATATTCTCGAGCACCGTGAGCCAGGGATAGAGGCTGTAGTCCTGAAAAACCATTGCACGATCGCGATCCGGCCCCAGGATGGGGCGGTCGTCGACCAATACCTCGCCGCTGCTCAATGATTCCAAGCCGGCGATGATCCTCAGCAAGGTCGATTTTCCGCACCCTGAGGCACCGACGCAGGCCACGAATTCGCCCGGCGCGACGCGGAAGGAGATGTCGGTCAGCGCGTCGAAGCACCCCTCGGAGGTCGTGAATCGCTTGCTGAGCGCGCGTACGTTGAGTCTGTCGTTCATGTCGATCGCGCGCCGGCCCAGGGAAACAATCGCCGGTGTGCCCAGCGCAATAGCTGGTCGGTGCCAAGACCGATCAAGCCGATGACGATGATGCCGACGAAGATGCGATCGGTCTGCAGGAAGCGCTGTGCCTTCAAGATGGCGTATCCGAGTCCGCTATTGGCGGCCACCAGTTCGGCCACGACCAGATAGGTCCAGGCCCAACCGAGCGTGATACGCAGGGTATCGAACATGGCCGGCATCGCCGAGCGCAATAACACGAGCATCAGGACTTCTCGGTCCGTGGCGCCGAGCGTACGCGCCCCTTCGACCTGTGGCATCGGTACGCGCGCGACGTCCTCGGACAGCATGATCACCAGTTGGAAGAATGTGCCGATCCAGATCACGGTGATCTTGGATGTCTCGCCGATGCCGGTCCACAGCAACACGACCGGCACGAACGCGACCGCCGGCAAATAGCGGGCAAACTCCAGGAGCGGTTCGAAGAAGGCGCGCACCGGCCGATAGGCACCGATGAGGAGACCGAGGGGCAGTGCCATCACCGCCGAGGCGAGGAATCCGGCCGTCACGCGGAAGGTGCTGATTCCCGCATCTTCCAGTAAATCGCCGTCGAGAAGCCACCGGACGAAGCGTCGCAGCACCGCTGCGGGTCCCGGCAGAAACAACGGATCGACCAGCCCCAGCGCGGTGACCCCCCACCACAACGCGAGCCACAGGGCGAAGCTCGCTGCGGCGATCGACAGGTATCGCGGGCGATCGAGCGACCCTCGAATGGTCCACAACGGTGAATGCGCGCGCAACGACCCGGATGAGCCGTCGAGCGGGCCGCGCAAGGCGCGCTTCACAAAGACCATTCGGCCACGACGGCGTCGGTGTCCAAGACCCGGCCGAGGATTCCGCCCTCGCCCGCGATGCAGGTGAGCATGGCCGCGTGCACGGCGGGATCCCCCGCCGCACAGGCATCCGCAACGGTGGTACAGTCAAATCCGCGATCGACCGCCTCGCGCAGCGTCGAGTGGACGCAAATGTCGGTGGTCACTCCGGCGATGGTCAGGGAAGATATTCCTGCGGCACGCAGTATCGGCTCCAGATCGGTGGCATAAAAAGCGCCGAACCCCGGCTTATCGATGACCGTTTCACCGGGGAGCGGTGCTACATCGGCGATGATCGCGTGCCCCGGCTCACCGCGCACCAACAGGCGGCCGAGCGGCCCGACGCTGCCGATGGGTGCGCCGGAACCAGCCGCGCGGCGCTGCTTGAACACGGTGAGATCGGACAAATCGGTCCGGTGCCCTTCGCGGGTGTGGATCACGGGGATTGTGGCCGCGCGCGCGGCCGCCAGGAGTCGCCGCACCGGCGCGATCGTCCGGCGCAGGATGCCCACATCCACCCCGGTTTGCGCGACATAGCCCAAGGGGTCGAGGAAATCTCGCTGCATGTCGATGACCAACAACGCGCTTGCGCGTGGCGCGGCCATACCGCTCAAACTGCGGTCAGGAATGACACGCCCACCGCGCCGACGAAGCCGCCGGCGCGATCGCCGCCGGCCGACACCGTACCGTAATTCTCCGCCATCACGCGCGAAACACGATGTCGATGGAAGCTGCCCAGCAGTTCGCGGCAGGCAATCACTTGCCGGTCCTTCTCGGCATATAGCGAGCGGTGCAACGCCGGCAACCGGTACCAAGGCACGCCCGGCCGTACATGGTGAGCATTGTGATAGGGAAAATTGAGCACCAGCAGATTCAGCCACCGCCAGCGCTTGCTTAGGAGATTGGAATAAGTGTTTTCATACTCAAAACGCAGATCGCGCCGCGGGTCGGGCCGAGCGGCCTCCAGGGAGTGTGAGGCGAATACCTCGTAGGTATGCTGGAACGCGTCCAGGAAGCGCATGACGGTGAGGAAAAGCACATAGGCCACGCCATACAGCAGTACCGCCTTCACCGAGATCAGCGCCAGCGCACCGAAAAAGGCGAGCCGCACCGCCAGCACCCCGAGGACGCGAGTCCGCTCGGCCGCAGTGCCCCATGAAAAAGGGGCGGTCAAGATCATGCCGCGAATCCACAACTCGACCGCCGGCACATACGCCCATTCCAAAGCCAGCACGCCACCTCGCACCCAGCGGGGGCTTCGGCGCAGCGCCGCGCGGTAGTCAAATGTCACGACATCGAGCCGATCCGAATGATGGCGCAGGTGCTTTTTCTTCAGCCGCTGATAGTCCGCGAGACTTGCGCCGTTGATCCAGCTCATGAGCATACCGAGCCGATCATTGGCGGCGGTCGTGGCAAACAGGGCATGGTGAACGCAATCGTGTATCAGATAGGCCGAGTAGATGAGTGCGTGAGCGATGAGCAGCACGCCGGCCGCATTCAGCCACAGGGCCGGCCGAGTCAGCATCCAGATGCCGAACGGCCATCCGAGCAACGTATAGGACATCACCAGCAGGTTGGGCCACGCGTGGCCGGGACGCCGGGAAGTTGCGCTCATCTCATCCTCCGGGACCGGCTTGCAGAGCGTTGACGAAGCTTGCATCGAAGGTCCCCTCGATCGGCGGAGGCACGTCGATCTGTCCCTCGCGCTTGAGGATCTCCGCGATGATCTTGCCGCTGGCATAAAACGAAGGGAGTGCCGTTGCCTTCTTGAAGACATCGCCAAGGTCGGCCCATGCCGGATTCTCGACGTTGGTTAGCTGCTCGCGCACTTCGGCCGTACTGATCTCCAAGGTCTTGGCGATGATGGCGGCAGCCTTGGCCGGATCGGCCCTCATGAACGCGAGACCGTCCATCGTGCCCCGAATCAATGCGGCGACCCACTTCGGGTTCTTGGCGATCACGCTGTCCTTGAACACCAGCACATCGGTGATCATGCCGCGCGCTTCGCGCGACGATAACAAGACGTGAAAACGCTGACCGCCGCTCGATTTGACGATCACCGAGACATTGGGTTCATAGCTGACGCCGACATCGGCCGAACCGCCCGCCATGATTCCCACAACGCCCTCCGGTGTGGTGTTCACCGGTTGAATGTCTCTTTCCGACAGGCCGCCCTTGGCAAGGGCATAGCCGAGCAGGAAATCTGACGGAGATGCCGACATGAAGGCGACTTTCCGGCCCTTCAGGTCCTTGATGCTCTGAATCTGGGCACGCGCGAGGATGGCATCGCCGCCCACCGAGTAATCCAGCGGCATGACGACCTTGAGCTTCCAGCCCCGAGCGTTGGCCGCAATCACTTGATCGTAGGTCAGAGTGGTCGCATCGATTTCTCCGCTCTGGACCGCCCCCGGCATCACCGAATTGTCGCTGAAATTGACCAGCTTCACGTCGATGCCGTACTTCTCGTAGTAACCGTTGGCCGCCGCGCAATAAATGGGGCCGTAGCCGATCCACGTGACGACCCCCAAGGTGACGGGGGTGCCGGCGCCGGCAAGCCGAGCGGTGAATAGCAGGCTCGCCCATACGAGCACACTTGGAAAACGCGTCAGTTTCATTCGATGCTCCTCACCATTCTTTGAACGAATAACCCACCGTGATCCCGAAGGTGCGCGGCTGCGACACCACCGCTTGAAAGCGATTGCCGAAGATGGCCGGATCCTGATAGGACGTGATGCCTAGATTGTTGGTTAGATTGTTGACATAGAGCGACGTGATCCAATGTGAGCGCGCAAAGCTCAAGCGAGTGTCGACCAAGGTGTAGCCCGCCACGGTCGGGACGGTCGCCGAGAGTGCCGGGATGACCGAGCTTTGGTAGTGAGCACCGATGGCGTAGCGCAACTGGCCTCCGGCGATCGGGACGTGCCCGTACTCGAGGTTGACTGCGACGCTGGACTTCGGTGTTCCGGGCAATGGGCTGCCGAGCGCGGGGGGCGGAGCGGACACATTGGGATAGACGAACAAGGGATTGATCGACGTGAGCTTGGTCTGATCGTAGGTATAGTCCAGATTCGCCTCGAAATGCTGCGTCAGCAGGGCGTCGAACTCCAGTTCGAGTCCGCGGCTGTACGCCTGACCGATATTGAGCGACGCGGGCAGCACCAGCGGCGTCAAATCCACACCCTCCTGAATGTTGTGCCACTGGATGTCGTAGATTGCCGCAGAGTAGCGATAGCGGTTCAGCAACGTTCCCTTGGCGCCGATTTCATAGTTGTCGGCGGTATCGGGCGCCAGCTTTGTCAGTGCCGTGGGAGTGACATAATTTTCACCCGGTTCGCTGGCCGGCAGGGCGTTCACCCCGCCCCGCCGGAATCCTTGCGACCAGGTGGCGTAGACGAGGTTGGTTTTGTCGATTTGGTAGGCGGTATTGATCTTCCAAAGAGCCCTCCTCCATGAATCGCTCAACGAGGTATTGGCGATGGGTACCACCGGTCCGAACAGCGGGCCACCATCGAACAAAAGACCGGTCTGCTGCGCTTGCGAGAGGGTCTGCTTGAAGAGCCGGGTACCCCCGGTCAGGCTCCACGCCGATGTGAGGTGCGCGGTAAGCTCGCCGAATATGGCGAGGTCCTTGAACTTGGTCTCGAAGTCGCCGATATAGGCCTGATCCTTGTTGATGGCAATGCCGTCGATGGTGTTCGTTGCGCCAGGGGTGTACGCCGTCTCTCCGACCCCGCAGTACGAAGGCGTTACGCCGTTGCCGCTGCTTTGACCGTAAATCGGTTCGCAGGCATTGTAGAAGCCGAGATAGCCGGGATAGTAATCGTGTTCCTCGATCACCGTTGTTTGATTCTTGAAGAAAAGACCGGTGACCCAGTCGAGCATCCCGCCGGACTTGGACGCCAGGCGCAGCTCCTGCGACCATGGCTTATCATCGAGACCCTCGACCCCCTGGATGAAGGTGCGCGGGTTCTGGCCGTATAGACTCTGAAAGAACGAGAAGTTGATGTACTCCCCGGTCTCGTCGGCAGTCGTCTGGTTAGTGTGCTGTGCCCAAGAACTTGCCGACGTCAAGGTGGCGAAGCCCATGTCGTATTCCAGCGTCAGCGCCACCAGGTCCACTTTGTCGTTGGTCACGTCCATGCTGTTTTGCGCGTTGGATAGAGAGTCGACGCCCGCCGGGACGGGCGCATTGAACAGCTGCGTGGCGAGAGCGGGGTTGGTGAAATTGCCCGACGGCTGGAGCAGCGGGCTGATCGGCTCGTTGTACGCTTTGGTGCTCGTTGACGCGTACGGAAAGCCGTTGGCAGTCGATAGCTGGTAGTAATAGGACAATTGCGCGTGGAATACCTCGCTCGGCTTCCACAGCGCGGCAACGCGAGCCGACCGATAGTCATAGGAATTGGTGCCGTCCTTCGCGACGATCTCCGGCGGGCTGAACAAGTTGCCGGGCTGCGCGGCGATCGGCACACCCGATGAATCGAGCGCATAAAGATTGGGCTGATTGACGAAACCGGCGTCATACGTCCAACCGGCATTCATGCGTACCGCGAAGGTATCGGTTACCGGCAGATTGAGCATGCCGCTGACATCTTCGTTGGGAGCGTGGGTATGCGCCGTATCACTCACCCCCGCTTCTGCCTTGGCGTCGAAGGCGGTCGGATCCGGGGCATTCTGTACGAAACGAATCGTGCCGCCGAGCGAGCCTGAGCCGTACAGCGTGCCTTGCGGCCCACGCAAAATCTCGACACGGTCGAGATCCTGCAGCCGAAGATTGACGAACAAGGGTGTATCGTCGACGTAAGTCGCGACCGGAGGCACGACCGGCGAGGCCGCGGCCGGCAGCCCGGCCGTCGTTTCGCTGTTCAAGCCGCGGATGATCAGGTTGGCGCCGTTGACGCCGCCAAATGGGCCCTTGTCGGTGTAATTGACACCCGCCATGGCGTGCGCAAGGCCGGCCATGTCCACGATTCCGGCCTGATCGAGCTCGGCACCGGTCACCGCCGTAATACTGACCGGTAAATCCTGCGCGGAGACGGCGCGGCGTGACGCCGTGACCACGACTTCCTGTAATCCGAAATCCTCCGTCGGTGCAGTGTCCGGCGCCGCTCCCGAAGGAGTACCGTAAAGTGCCGTGAATACTGCGGCCGTGACGGAACTCGCTGTGGTCAGCCGGCTGCGCCGGTGGGAGAGTAGGTATTGACGCGCTCGGGGAAATGGCTTCAATGCGGAACTCCTCGATTGAACCTGGTCGTGCCACCATCGAGAAGACCCGTCGCGAATTTCGAGATTTTCCCACCGCAGGGAGCCCATCCCGAGGACGCAGGAGCCTCCTCGACATTGTTCTCCCGGGCTTTTATCCCGCCGTGTATCCTTGATTTAAGGACTGCCTCTCTCGGACCAGTCACCCGCCGCAGCAGGCCGGAACCCTAGACGCACATTTCATCTACTGCTGTGCAAATGCCGTGCCTGGAGAGGCGCGCTTTGCACGACTGCTGGTATTTCCGGGGAAAAAACAGCGTTTTCGAGTTGTTCCGACGCATTTCCCGGACGCCTGGTTTCGACCGCCGGGCTGCCCGGCCGCCCCACGAGCGCGCAATAAATAATTTCGGCGCCCTAATTTTGCGCACCCAGGTCTAGAGTCGTCCTGTTGACTGAGGTGCGGCGCTTGGCTACACATGAGCACGCGCTTTGGCTGCCAGCATGGCCGTTGCTGGTGCCGCGCCTCCGAGCTATCAGCTGCGATATCACGTCGATCGATTTCCGGGCTCGATTGCGGATTATTTTCCTGGCAATGAGACATTCGATCTTGAGGCCCACGATCCGAAGACCGGCGTAGTGATCGCGCGCGCGCGCTGCTCTACGAATACCCGCGGCACCGTTGTTGCTTTCTCCTCGGTGCCTTTGGGCGATGAGGGCGCGATTCTTTCCGCTCGGCGTTGAGAAAGTCGTTTGGGCTTCCTCACGCACCCGGCAGCCGCGACCTCGCGCGAGCCCGCCACTCCATCGAAATGATGATCAAGCCGCTCGCCCCGATCAGCAGCGCCCCCAGGAGAACGAACGCGTCGGGAGGGCTGCCCCAGACGAGATATTGAATGATGAACGCCCACGCGAGGCTCGTGAACTCGAGCGGCGCGATGGTCGAGGCCGACGCCCGCCGCAGCGCCTCGAACACCAGGAATTGAGACAGCGCACCGGCCAGGGAGAGCGCGGCGAGGAGCTGGCAGTCGAGGAGCGAGGGGGTCTTCCATACCCAGGGCAGCATCATTCCGGCCAGACAGAAGAATCCGAAATTGGTCATCACCATGTTCACGCTGGTCGGCTCCGCGAGCTTGGTCAATCGGATCAGGATGGTGGACACCGACCAGAGCACCGCGCCCCCGAGCGCGAGCAATATCGGCCCTGAGGCGCCGAGACCGGGCCGGCAGGCGATGAGCACGCCGATGAAACCCATCGCCACGGCGAGCCAACGCCCTGCGGTAACGCGTTCACGCAGGATGGGGCCCGCCATGAAGGCGACCAGGATGGGAGACCCGAAGTAGATGGTGACCAGCTCGCCGAGGGGGAGATAGCGGGCGGCGGAATAATAGAGCGCCCAGCCGCCCACGATAAGGCAGGCGCGGGTACCCAGGATCACTCGAAAGGGCGAGTTGAGCGCGCGCGGAAACGGGCCGACTCCGTTGAATACGGCAACCAGCAGCAGGATGACGCTGCTTCGCACGAACATGATCTGCCAGACCGAGATATCCCTGACGAGGAGCTTTGCCAAGGCATCGTTGATGGGAAACACGAAAAAGCCGGCGAGACCGAAGGCGACTCCGTGAAGGCTGGAGCCGGCCTGGGAAGTTGAGCTGGATTTGAATGCCGCCATCAAGAAACGCCGCCACCTAAAAAAAAGCCCCGGACTCTTTCGAGACCGAGGCCATTTCTTTTGCTCGTTTTCTAGTTATCTTTATTCGGCTGCTTCTGTGTCCCCCGCCGGTACCACTGCATCGTCTGTCTCGCCAATACCGCCGCTTACGTCCATGAAGCTGCGGCGTCGGCCGTCATCCGAAGCGCGTCGACGGCGTGCATGATACGCGAAGCCGGTGCCCGCGGGAATGAGGCGGCCGACGATCACGTTCTCCTTCAGGCCCCGGAGGTCGTCCTTCAAGCCCCGGACCGCAGCCTCGGTGAGGACGCGGGTGGTCTCCTGGAAGGAGGCCGCGGAGATGAACGACTCCGTGGCGAGGGATGCCTTGGTGATACCGAGGAGCAGCGGTTCCCAGGTGGACTGATGCTTGCCTTCGGTCTTCTGCTTGGCGATCACGTCCAGGAGCCGGCCGCGGTCCATCTGCTCGCCCTTGAGCAGCGCCGAATCGCCGGTGTCCAGCACCTCGATCTTGCGCAGCATCTGCCGCACGATGACCTCGATGTGCTTGTCGTTGATCTTGACGCCCTGCAGCCGGTACACGTCCTGGATCTCGCGCACCAGGTAGTTGGCCAGCGCCTCGACGCCCTGGAGCCGCAATATGTCATGCGGATTCGGCTCGCCGTCGGCGATGACCTCGCCCTTCTCCACCTGTTCGCCCTCGAACACGTTGAGATGACGCCACTTCGGAATCAGCTCCTCGTACTTCTCGCTCTGCTCGTTGGTGATGATCAGGCGGCGCTTGCCCTTGGTCTCCTTGCCGAAGCTGACCGTGCCCGAGCGCTCGGCGAGGATTGCCGAGTCCTTGGGCTTGCGGGCCTCGAACAGATCCGCCACGCGCGGCAGACCGCCGGTGATGTCGCGGGTCTTCGAGGATTCCTGAGGAATACGGGCGATGACATCGCCCACCGACACCTTGGCTCCGTCCTCCAAGCTCACGATGGCGCCCGCGGGCAGCGCATACACGGCCGGGATATCGGTATTGGCGAAGGTCACTTCCTTGCCCTTGGCATTGGTCAGGCGCACGACCGGACGCAGATCCTTGCCGCCGGAGCCGCGCTGCTTGGGATCCAGGACCACGGTCGAGGTGAGGCCGGTGACATCGTCCACCTGGGTCGCGACGGTCAACCCGTCCACGAAGTCGGAGAACTTGATCATGCCGGCGACTTCCGTCACCACCGGGTGGGTATGCGGATCCCAGTTCGCGACCGACTGTCCGGCGACGACGGTATCCGCATCGTTCACGGTGATGGTGGCGCCGTACGGGATCTTGTAGCGCTCGCGCTCCCGGCCGAACTCATCCACCACCCCGAGCTCGCCCGAGCGCGAGACCGCGACCAGATGGCCCTTCTCGTGACGCACGGTCTTGATGTTGTGCAGTCGGATCGTGCCCTTGCTCTTGACCTCGACGCCGTTGGCCGCCGCCGCTCTGGACGCGGCGCCGCCGACGTGGAAGGTACGCATGGTGAGCTGGGTGCCCGGCTCGCCGATGGACTGCGCCGCAATGACGCCCACCGCCTCGCCGATGTTGATGCGATGCCCGCGGCCCAGGTCCCGGCCGTAGCACTGCGCACACACGCCGTAGCGGGTCTCGCAGGTGATGGGCGAACGCACCATGACCTGGTCGATACCCATTTTCTCGAGCAGCTTCACCAGCTTCTCGTCGATCAGCATGCCCGTCTTGACCAGCACCTCGCCGGAGGAGGCCACGACCACGTCTTCTGAGACCACGCGGCCGAGCACGCGCTCGCCCAAACCCTCGACCACATCGCCGCCTTCGACGATCGGCGTGATCGACAGGCCGTTGACGGTTCCGCAATCGATCTCGGTCACCACGAGGTCCTGCGCCACGTCGACCAGTCGCCGGGTGAGATAGCCCGAGTTCGCGGTCTTCAAGGCGGTGTCGGCCAAGCCCTTGCGCGCGCCGTGGGTCGAGATGAAGTACTGCAGTACGTTCAAGCCTTCCCGGAAGTTCGCGGTGATCGGCGTCTCGATGATGGAACCGTCCGGCTTCGCCATCAGGCCGCGCATGCCGGCGAGCTGGCGAATCTGCGCCGCGGAACCGCGGGCGCCGGAGTCGGCCATCATGAAGATGGAATTGAAGGACTTCTGACGGACCTTCTCGCCCTTGTAATTGGTCACTTCGTCCGTGCCGAGCTTCTCCATCATGGCCTTGGCAACCTGGTCATTGGTGCGCGACCAGATGTCCACGACCTTGTTGTAGCGCTCGCCGTTGGTGACGAGACCGGAGGAGTACTGCTCCTGGATCTCCTTCACCTCTTTCTCGGCGGCCGACAGAATCTTGGTCTTCTGCTGCGGGACCACCATGTCGTCCACGCCGATGGAGACGCCGGCGCGGGTCGCGTAATGGAAGCCCGTGTACATCAGCTGGTCCGCGAACACCACGGTCTCCTTGAGGCCCACTGTGCGATAGCACATGTTGATGGTCCCGGAGATGGTCTTCTTGGTCATGTCCTGGTTGATGGCATCGAACGAGAGGCCCCTCGGCAGGATCTCGGACAGAAGCGCCCGGCCCACGGTGGTGTCGACCACGCGGGTGTTGGGTGCCACCTGCCCTTCGGAGTTGCGCGACATGCTCGGTCAGGCGAACCTTGACCTTGGCCTGCAGATCGACGTTGCGGCTTTCGTAGGCGCGATGCACTTCGGCCACGTCGCCGAACGCCATGCCCTCGCCCTTCGCCCCGACGCGCTCGCGCGTCATGTAGTAGAGCCCGAGCACCACGTCCTGCGACGGTACGATGATCGGATCGCCGTTGGCGGGCGACAGGATGTTGTTCGACGACATCATCAAGGCGCGCGCCTCGAGCTGCGCCTCGATGGACAGCGGCACGTGCACGGCCATCTGGTCGCCGTCGAAGTCCGCGTTGAACGCCGTGCAGACCAGGGGGTGCAGTTGAATCGCCTTGCCCTCGATCAGCACCGGCTCGAACGCCTGGATGCCGAGGCGGTGCAGGGTCGGTGCGCGGTTCAGGAGCACGGGATGCTCGCGGATGACCTCCTCGAGGATGTCCCACACCTCCGGTCCCTCGCGCTCCACCAGGCGCTTCGCCGCCTTGATGGTCGAGGCTTCGCCGCGCAGCTGGAGCTTGGAGAAAATGAAGGGCTTGAACAGCTCGAGCGCCATCTTCTTCGGCAATCCGCACTGGTGCAGGCGCAGGGTCGGGCCGACCACGATGACCGAGCGGCCGGAATAGTCGACGCGCTTGCCGAGCAGGTTCTGGCGGAACCGGCCCTGCTTGCCCTTGATCATGTCGGCCAGGGACTTGAGCGGACGCTTGTTGGTGCCCGTGATGGCACGGCCGCGGCGGCCGTTGTCGAGCAGCGCGTCCACGGCTTCCTGGAGCATCCGCTTCTCGTTGCGCACGATGATGTCCGGCGCATTCAGCTCGAGCAGCCGGCGCAGGCGGTTGTTGCGGTTGATGACGCGGCGGTACAGATCGTTCAGATCCGAGGTCGCGAAGCGGCCGCCGTCGAGCGGCACCAGCGGACGCAGATCCGGGCGGCAGCACGGGCAGAACGGTGAGCACCATCCATTCCGGCTTGTTGCCCGACTCCATGAACGCCTCGATCAGCTTCAGGCGCTTGGACAGCCGCTTGATCTTGGTCTCGGAGTTGGTGTTCGCCATGTCCTCGCGGACCTTCACCACCTCGGCGGGAAGATCCATGGACTTCAAGAGCTCGTGCACGGCCTCGGCGCCCATGCGGGCGTCGAACTCATCGCCGTGCTCCTCGATGGACTCCAGGTACATCTCGTCGGTGAGCAGCTGGCCGCGCTGGAGCGAGGTCATGCCCGGATCGACCACCACGAAGGCCTCGAAGTACAGCACGCGCTCGATCTCGCGCAGCGTCATGTCGAGCATGAGGCCGATGCGCGAGGGGAGCGACTTCAGGAACCAGATGTGCGCCGTCGGGCTCGCGAGCTCGATGTGTCCCATGCGCTCGCGGCGCACCTTGGACTGGGTCACCTCGACGCCGCACTTCTCGCACACCACGCCGCGGTGCTTCAGGCGCTTGTACTTGCCGCACAGGCACTCGTAGTCCTTCACCGGTCCGAAGATCTTGGCGCAGAACAGTCCGTCCCGCTCCGGCTTGAAGGTGCGGTAGTTGATGGTCTCCGGCTTCTTCACTTCGCCGTACGACCAGGAGCGGATCATGTCCGGAGACGCGAGCCCGATCTTGATCGAGTCGAAGTTCTCGACCGGCACCTGCTGCTTGAACAACTTGAGTAAATCTTTCATGGATTAAGCCTCGCTCTCGAGTTCGATGTTGATGGCCAGGGAGCGGATCTCCTTGACCAGGACATTGAACGATTCCGGCATTCCGGCCTTCATTTCATGGTTGCCGTCGACGATGGCCTTGTACATCTGCGTACGCCCGTTCACGTCGTCGGACTTGACAGTGAGCATTTCCTGCAGCGTGTACGCGGCGCCGTACGCCTCGAGCGCCCACACTTCCATCTCGCCGAAGCGCTGACCGCCGAACTGCGCCTTGCCGCCCAAGGGCTGCTGCGTGACCAGGCTGTACGGCCCGGTGGAGCGGGCATGCATCTTGTCGTCGACCAGGTGGTTCAGCTTCAGCATGTACATGTAGCCGACCGTCACCGGCCGCTCGAACTGCTCGCCCGTACGCCCGTCGTGCAGGGTGGTCTGACCCGAAGCGGGCAGGTCCGCGAGCGCCAGGAGACTCTTGATCTCCTCTTCGCTCGCGCCGTCGAACACCGGCGTCGCCATCGGCACGCCGTGGCGCAGGTTCCCCGCCAGCTCGACGACTTCCGCATCGCTCAAGGACTTGATGTCCTCCTTCTGACCGCCGGTCTCGTTGTACACCTGGCTGATGAACTTGCGGACCTCGGAGATCGCCTGATGGGCCTCCAGCATCTTGCCGATCTTGGCCCCCACTCCCTTCGCCGCCCATCCGAGGTGCGTCTCGAGAATCTGACCGATGTTCATGCGCGAAGGCACGCCCAAGGGATTCAGCACGATGTCGACCGGGGTGCCGTCCGCCATGTACGGCATGTCCTCGACCGGAACGATGGAGGAGATCACGCCCTTGTTGCCGTGCCGTCCCGCCATCTTGTCGCCGGGCTGCACGCGGCGCTTCACCGCGAGGTACACCTTGACCATCTTGAGCACGCCGGGCGCCAGATCGTCTCCCGCCGTGATCTTGGCCTTCTTCTCCTCGAAGCGCTTCTCGAACGCCTTGCGCTGACCCTTCAGCCGCTCGGACACGGTCTCGAGCTGGGCATTCAGGTCCTCGTCCTTGAAGCGAATCTCGAACCACTGCTCACGGGGCAGATCGGCAAGGTAAGCATCATCCACGGGCAGGCCGGGCTTCAACCGTTTCGGGCCGGCCTCGGCGGCCTTGCCCTCGATCATCCCGCGCACGCGCTGGAACAAGTCGTCCTCGAGGATGCGCTGCTGGTCGGCCAGATCCTTCCTGACCCTTTCGAGCTCGGCCTTCTCGATGGAGAGCGCACGCGAGTCCTTGTCCACCCCGTCGCGGGTGAACACGCGCACGTCGATCACCGTACCGTCCATGCCGGGCGGTACGCGGAGCGAGGTGTCCTTCACGTCGGACGCCTTCTCGCCGAAGATCGCCCGCAGCAGCTTCTCTTCCGGGGTGAGCTGGGTCTCGCCCTTCGGCGTGACCTTGCCCACCAGGATGTCGCCGGCACGCACTTCGGCGCCGATGAAGGCGATGCCCGCCTCATCCAGCTTCGCGAGCGCGGAGTCGCCGACGTTCGGAATGTCGGCGGTGATCTCCTCGGGACCGAGCTTCGTATCCCGCGCGACGCAGGTGAGCTCTTCGATGTGAATGGTGGTGAAGCGGTCTTCCTCGACCACACGCTCGGAGATGAGGATCGAGTCCTCGAAGTTGTAGCCGTTCCAGGGCATGAACGCGACCAGGAGATTCTGGCCGAGCGCGAGCTCGCCCAGATGCGTCGACGGGCCGTCCGCCAGCACGTCGCCGCGCTTGATGGCATCGCCCGCCTTCACCAGCGGACGCTGGTTGATGCAGGTGTTCTGGTTGGAACGCGTGTACTTGGTGAGCGAGTAGATGTCGACGCCGGGCTCGCCCGCGGTCGTCTCGTCGTCGTTCACCCGGACCACGATGCGGGAGGCGTCGACCGAGTCGACGCTGCCGCCGCGCCGCGCCACCACCGTGACGCCGGAGTCGATCGCGACCGCGCGCTCCATGCCGGTGCCCACCAGCGGCGTCTCCGACCTCAAGGTCGGCACCGCCTGGCGCTGCATGTTCGAGCCCATGAGCGCGCGGTTCGCGTCGTCATGCTCGAGGAACGGAATCAGCGAGGCCGCCACGGAGACGATCTGCTTCGGCGACACGTCCATGAAGTCGATCTTGTCGGGAGCCGACAGGGTGAACTCGTTCTGCGTACGGCAGGAAATGAGATCGTCGACGAACTCGCCCTTCTCGTTGAGCGTGGCGTTCGCCTGCGCGATCACGTACTGGCCTTCCTCGATCGCCGACAGATAATCGATCTGATCGCTGACCTTGCCGTTGGAGACGCGCCGGTACGGGGTCTCGAGGAACCCGTAGCCGTTGGTGCGCGCGTACACCGCGAGCGAGTTGATCAGGCCGATGTTCGGACCTTCCGGCGTCTCGATGGGGCATACCCGGCCGTAGTGGGTCGGATGCACGTCGCGCACCTCGAATCCCGCGCGCTCGCGCGTGAGGCCGCCTGGGCCCAACGCCGAGACGCGGCGTTTATGAGTGACCTCGGACAGCGGGTTGTTCTGGTCCATGAACTGCGAGAGCTGCGAGGAGCCGAAGAATTCCTTCACCGCGGCCGCCACCGGCTTCGCGTTGATCATCTCCTGGGGCATGATCGGCTCACTCTCGGCGATTGTGAGACGCTCCTTCACGGCGCGCTCCACGCGCACCAGGCCGATGCGGAAGGCGTTCTCCGCCATCTCGCCCACGCTGCGCACGCGGCGGTTGCCCAGGTGATCGATGTCGTCCACCTGGCCGTTGCCGTTCCTGATGTCGATCAAGGTCTTCATGACATCGATGATGTCTTCCTTGGACAGCACGCCCGAGCCCGTGATTTCCTCACGGCCCACGCGGCGGTTGAACTTCATGCGGCCCACGGGCGACAGGTCGTAGCGCTCCGAATTGAAGAACAGGTTCTGGAACAGGTTCTCCGCGGCATCCTTGGTCGGCGGCTCGCCGGGACGCATCATGCGGTAGATCTCGACCAGAGCCTCGAGACGCGTCTTGGTCGGGTCGATGCGCAGCGTGTCCGAGATGTAGGGACCCCGGTCCAGATCGTTGACGAAAATCGTGCGGATCTCGGCGATGCCGTTCTCGATCAGCTTGCCGACCGTCGGGACGGTGAGGACCTCGTTGGCCTTCGCCAGGATCTCGCCGGTCTCGGTGTTGACGATGTCGTGCATCAGCACCTTGCCCTGCAGATACTCGATCGGCACCGGCAGCTGCTTGACGCCCGCCTCTTCGAGATCGCGCACGTGGCGGGCGGTGATGCGCCGGCCTTCCTCGACGATCACTTTCTTGCCGACGCGGATCTCGAACGAGGCCGTCTCGCCGCGCAAACGCTGCGGGATGATCTCGAAGGTGATCTCCTTCTTGGACAGATGGAACACGTTCTTCTCGAAGAACATATCGAGGATCTGCTCCTCGGTGTAGCCGAGAGCGCGCAGAATGATGGTGACCGGGAGCTTGCGGCGCCGGTCGATGCGCGCGAACACGCAGTCCTTCGGGTCGAACTCGAAGTCCAGCCACGAGCCGCGATAGGGAATGATGCGCGCCGAGAAGAGCAGCTTCCCGGACGAATGAGTCTTGCCGCGGTCGTGATCGAAGAACACGCCGGGGCTTCTGTGCAGCTGCGAGACGATGACCCGCTCGGTGCCGTTGATGATGAAGGTGCCGTTCTCGGTCATGAGCGGCAGCTCGCCCAGGTACACCTCCTGCTCGCGAACGTCCTTGACGGGCTTCTTGGCGCCGCTCGCTTCCTTGTCGAGCACCACGAGACGCACCTTCACCCGGAGCGGCGCGGCGTAAGTGAGGCCGCGCAGCTGGCATTCCTTCACGTCGAACACCGGCTCGCCCAGGCGATAGCTCACGTACTCGAGCGTCGCGTTGCCGGAATAGCTGGAGATCGGAAATACGCTGTCGAAGGCGGCATGCAGGCCGACATCGTCGCGACTGGTCTCCGGCGTATCCGCTTGCAAGAACCGGCGGTACGAGTCCAATTGGATCGCGAGCAAGTACGGCGTGCCGAGGATGCTCGGACGCTTGCCAAAGTTCTTACGGATGCGCTTCTTTTCGGTGAAAGAGTAAGCCATGTTCTCGACCTTCCCAGGCGCTAAGCGCCGAAATTAACCGGCTATCGGATCAATGAATCCAAAATCGAATCGAAATCGAACGCGCAGCCGGCGGCCGCCGCCGTCATGGCGGCCTCCGTCGGGCTGCGCGTATGGACGGCGGTCACTACTTGATAGCAGCCTTGGCGCCGGCGTCCTCGAGCTTCTTCTTGATGGTCTCGGCATCGGCCTTCGGAATGCCTTCCTTGACCGTCGAAGGCGCGCCTTCGACCAGGTCCTTCGCTTCCTTCAAGCCCAACCCGGTGATCTCGCGGATGACCTTGATGACGCCGACCTTGTTGGCGCCGAACTCGGTCATGGTCACGGTGAACTCGGTCTGCGCTTCGGCAGCCGGCGCCGCCGCGGCCGCGCCGCCGCCCGCCGCCGCCGCCACCGGAGCAGCCGCCGTGACGTTGAACTTCTTTTCCATGTCGGCAATCAGCTCGACCACTTCCATGACGGACATCTTGGAAATCGTATCGAGGATTTCGTCTTTAGTAACAGCCATCGTTGTCTCCAGAAAAAATTCCAAAAGGTCTTTCGACCCGAATCAGGTTGATGATGAAGTTCAATTGGTTGCCGCAGCCGCAGCGCTCTTCTTGGCCTCGAGCACCGCAGCGAGCGTTCTCACCAACTTGGAGTTGGGAGCCGCCAGCGTTCCAACGAGCTTCGAAATCGGCGCCTGCAGAACACCCAGCAGTTTCGATACCGCCTGCGCCCGCGTCGGCAATGAAGCCACGCGGTCGAGGTCCTGGGCCTTGAGCAACTGCCCGCCCAGCGACACCAGCGTCGTCACCAGCTTGTCGTTGTCCTTCGCGAACGCCTTGACGATGCGCGCCGCCGCGCCCGGATCGTCGTTGGAGAATGCGAGAACAATGGGTCCTTTCAGCGCCGGAGAAATGCACTCGAAAGACGTGCCGGCAACGGCCTTGCGCGCGAGCGTGTTCTTGACGATTCGCAGATACACGCCTTCCTTGCGCGCCTTGGCCCGCAATTCGGTCATCTGCGACACGGTCAAGCCACGATTCTCGGCGCCCACCACGGACAGCGCCTTGGCCGCCACCGCGTTGACCTCCGCCACCACGACTTTCTTGTCTTCCAACTTGAGTGCCATCGAGTCCTCCCGGTTAGAAGCGTCACACCGGGCGCAAGCGCCGCCGCTTCCGCCCACCATTGCCCGTCCTTGGGCGGGTACGCCGCCGTACCCCTTCGGTGCGACCGTTACCAGGCCATCCTGATTCGGGTCCCACCATCTGCGCAGGCCTTGCTTAAGAGCCCTTGTGCTCCTTTCAGGAGCCCGGCTCGCCTGCGGTCTTCGACGGTGAGTGCGCGTCGTGTGGCCCGCGCAACCCTCCATCTAATCAATGCGCTTGCGCGCAAACATTCAATATGCTTCGTCTGCGCTTGCGCGCAACATTAACGGGGTCGAAGCGACCCCGACCTATATCTATAAAAGCCCAAGGCTGGTCTGATCGACGGCGACGCCCGGCCCCATGGTCGAGGACAGCGTCACCCGCTTCAGATACACACCCTTCGACGTCGCCGGCTTGATCTTCTGAAGATCCGCCATCAGCGCCATCAGGTTCTCCTTCAGCGCCGTCGGCTCGAAGTTCGCGCGCCCGATCTGCGCATGCACGATGCCCGCCTTGTCGGTGCGATAGCGGACCTGGCCCGACTTGGCGTTCTTCACCGCGCCCGCCACGTCCGGCGTCACCGTGCCCACTTTGGGGTTCGGCATCAGGCCGCGGGGACCCAGGATCTGGCCGAGCTGGCCCACGATGCGCATGGCATCCGGGCTCGCGATGACCACGTCGAAATCGATCTGTCCGCCCTTCACCTTTTCCGCCAGATCCTCGAATCCGACGATGTCCGCGCCGGCCGCCTTGGCAGCCTCCGCGTTCTTGCCCTGAGTGAACACCGCCACGCGCACCGTCTTACCGGTGCCGTGCGGCATGACCGTCGAGCCGCGCACCTGCTGGTCCGACTTGGTGGCGTCCACGCCGAGATTCACGGCCACGTCGATGGACTCGTTGAACTTCGCGGTGGCGAGCTCCTTCACGAGCTTGAGCGCCTCGTCGATGGCGTAGGACTTCCCCGGCGGAAGCTTTTCCTTCCAATTCTTGGTGCGTTTCGCTACGGCCGCCATGTCACACCCCCTCCACGTCGACGCCCATGCTGCGCGCGCTTCCCGCAATGGTGCGCACGGCAGCCTCCAGATCGGCCGCCGTCAAATCCGGCGTCTTCAGCTTGGCGATATCCTCGAGCTGTTTGCGCGAGATCCTGCCCACCTTGGCGGTATTCGGCGTGGCGCTGCCCTTGGGGATCCCGAGGGCCTTCGCGATCAGCACGGACGCCGGCGGCGTCTTCATGATGAACGTGAAGCTGCGGTCGCTGTACACCGTGATCACTACTGGGGTCGGTAATCCTTTTTCCAAGGTCTGCGTCTGGGCATTGAACGCCTTGCAGAACTCCATGATGTTCACGCCCTGCTGGCCCAACGCGGGACCCACCGGCGGGCTCGGGTTGGCCTGCCCTGCAGGGATCTGCAGTTTGATATACCCGGTGACTTTCTTCGCCATCGATCAGCTCCTGTGGGTGCAAGCGCCGCTCTTCGAGCGGCTCCCCTGTTGGGCGCTCACGCGCCGGAAATCACTCAACCCTTCTCGACCTGCGAGAAATCCAGCTCCACGGGCGTCGAGCGCCCCAGAATCTGTACGGCCACCTGAAGCCGGTTCTTCTCGTAGTTCACGGACTCGACCACGCCGTTGAAGTCGTTGAACGGACCGTCGGTCACGCGCACCACTTCGCCGGGCTCGAACAGCACCTTCGGCTTCGGCTTGTCGACGCCCTCCTCGACACGGCGCAGGATCGACATGGCCTCCTTGTCGGTGATCGCGGCCGGCTTGTCGCTCGTGCCGCCGATGAAGCCCAGCACCTTGGGAACTTCCTTCACCAGATGCCAGGTGTCCTCGTCCATTTCCATCTGAACCAGCACGTAGCCGGGGAAGAATTTGCGGTCGGATTTGCGCTTCTGACCATCGCGCATCTCCACCACTTCCTCCGTCGGCACGAGAATCTCGCCGAACTTGCTTTCCAGGCCCGCGCGCTTGACGCGCTCCTTGAGCGACTCGGACACCTTGTGCTCGAAATTCGAGTAGGCGTGAACTACATACCATCGCAGAGACATAAACTCTCCGAGTTCCTCAGGCGGGCGGCTGGCCGGTCAACCACCGGATCAGCCAGGTCAAAATCATGTCGAGAACCCAAAAAAACAGGCCCATCGCAATGGCGAAAAGAATCACCATGACCGTGGTCCTGACCGTGTCCTCGCGGCTCGGCCAGACCACCTTGCGAAGTTCCACCCGCGCGGCCTGCGCAAATTGGCGGAACTCGCGGCCGTACCAGCTGATCCAGAGGAGCCCCCCGGAGACCACCAGCCCGCCGGCGACCATCGCCAAACGAAGCGCCAGGGCGTCTTCGTCATACCAGTAGAACGCCACGATGCCCGCAAAGAGCACGAATATCGACAGCGCCATGAGCGCCGTGTCTTTCGCGGACGCTCCTTCGGTGGTTTGCACTTCAGCCATTTGCCGTTAGACCTTGGGACCTGCTCAGGTGGCAGGGCAGGAGGGAATCGAACCCCCAACCTGCGGTTTTGGAGACCGCCGCTCTGCCAATTGAGCTACTGCCCTTCTGTTTACACTTTGGCGTTTACGCAATCACCTTGGAAACCACACCCGCGCCGACGGTCTTGCCGCCTTCGCGGATCGCAAAGCGCAACCCCTGCTCCATCGCAATCGGGGCAATCAGCTCCACCACGATCTTGATGTTGTCCCCCGGCATCACCATCTCCGTCCCCTCCGGCAGCTCCACCGCCCCGGTCACATCCGTCGTGCGAAAGTAAAACTGCGGCCGATACCCCTTGAAGAACGGCGTGTGCCGCCCGCCCTCCTCCTTCGTCAAGACGTACACCTCGGCCTCGAACTTCGTGTGCGGGTTGATCGAGCCGGGCTTGCACAACACCTGCCCGCGCTCCACCTCCTCGCGCTTCGTGCCCCTCAACAGCACCCCCACGTTGTCCCCCGCCTGCCCCTCGTCCAGGAGCTTGCGAAACATCTCAACGCCCGTGCAGGTCGTCTTCTGCGTGGCTCGGATCCCCACGATCTCCACCTCATCGTTCACCTTCACAATCCCCCGCTCAATGCGCCCCGTCACCACCGTGCCGCGGCCCGCAATCGAAAACACATCCTCCACCGGCATCAAAAACGCACCCTCCACCGCCCGCTTCGGCACCGGAATGTAGTCATCCAGCGCCTTCACCAGCTTGATCACCGAGGGCACCCCAATCTCGCTCGTATCCCCCTCGAGCGCCTTCAGCGCCGAGCCCGTCACAATCGGTGTCTTGTCCCCGGGAAACTTGTACACCGTCAGCAAATCCCGCACCTCAAGCTCCACCAGCTCCAACAGCTCCGCATCGTCCACCATGTCCGCCTTGTTCAAATACACCACGATGTACGGCACCCCCACCTGACGGGCCAGCAAAATGTGCTCGCGCGTCTGCGGCATCGGACCATCGGCCGCCGATACCACCAAAATCGCCCCGTCCATCTGCGCCGCTCCCGTGATCATGTTCTTCACGTAGTCCGCGTGCCCAGGACAGTCCACGTGCGCGTAGTGACGCGCATCAGACTGATACTCCACGTGCGCCGTCGCTATCGTGATCCCGCGCGCCCGCTCCTCCGGAGCCTTGTCAATCTGGTCGTACGCCTTGAATTCCCCGCCATGCTTCTCCGCCATCACCTTCGTCAAGGCCGCCGTCAAGGTCGTCTTGCCATGGTCCACATGCCCAATCGTCCCCACGTTCACGTGCGGCTTCGTTCGCTCAAACTTCCCCTTCGACACGGCAAGTACCTCTCAGTTAAAAAATTGGAGCCCACGAGCGGGATCGAACCGCTGACCTCGTCCTTACCAAGGACGTGCTCTACCAACTGAGCTACGTGGGCCGCATCCACCTGGAGCGGGTGATGGGAATCGAACCCACGTGATCAGCTTGGAAGGCTGACGTTCTACCATTGAACTACACCCGCATTCATAAGCCGCAAAGGCCAATGGCACCGAACCTCAACCCGCTTCTTGGTGGAGGGGGTAGGATTCGAACCTACGAAGGCATAAGCCAGCAGATTTACAGTCTGCCCCCGTTGGCCGCTTGGGTACCCCTCCACAAAATGAGCCGCGTATTTTGCGGCCCGCACCCTCTGCTGTCAATGTCAAACGAGCAGCGCACAGCTTGTCCGGCTCACCCTCCCCATTCGCCGGTCCGGCGCCCCCACCCGGGGTCGCCGCAACCCGATTTCTCGCACTCCGCGGCCCTCGAATCCCTCGCTTGACATTATCGTAAGATATAGTAAGACTATCTTACGACAGGTTTTACGATAGCCACACAGGAGCTGGACATGCATCGTCATCATCATTTCCCCCATTTTTTCGGCAGACACGCCGGGGGTCGAGGCCGCTTCGGCGGCTGGTTCGCGGACGGCGGCGAATTGGGCGGCCGGGGCTTCGGCATGGGGCGCAAATTGGCCTCCTCCGACCTGCAACTGCTGATTCTCGGCCTGCTGGCCGACAAGCCGCGCCACGGTTATGAAATCATCAAGGCGCTCGATGAGCGTTCCAAAGGCTTCTATGCGCCCAGCCCCGGCATGGTTTACCCGGCGCTCACCTACCTCGAGGAAATAGAGCACGCCACCGTCGAGACAGAGGGCACGCGCAAGCGATATCACATCACCGAGCTGGGACGCGGGTACCTGGAGGAGCATCGAGCGGCCGCCGACTCCTTGTTCGCCCAATTCGGACGGGTCGGGGAGAGGATGGAGAGCCTGCGCAAAGCCATGCGCGCCGGCGAGCAGGAGGTCGGCGCCGACGACGAGCGGCAGGGATCGAAGCCCCTGATGCGGGCGCGGCGAGCCCTCAAGGCGGTACTGGACGGCAAGTGGGACAGCCCGGCCGAGGAGCAGGAGCGAATCGCGAAGATCCTGCAACGCGCGGCGCAGGAGATCGGCGGCGGGAAACCCCGGGAGTGAGCATGCAATAAAGGAGGGTTCGTTGGCTCGGTGCCCGCGGGCCCCTCATCGGAGCGCTCACGCGAATCGTGCGGTCGCGGGTGGACCGACGGCGCTCGAGTTGACACAATGAATCGGTCAATTTCCGGCATGAGGCGGCCTTCCAGGCGAGAACAAATCTGCGAACCCAAAGTCTAGTAGAGATGAATATCCCTACTGCGACGCTGGAAAAGCGATCGACACGCCGATGGCCACTCAGATGAATTCCAAACCCTCCCCTGCGGCTTCCATGTTCGAGAAGGTGTTGCGCGCCTTCGAAACCCGGGGCATCGCCTACTCCGATGTTCTCGCCCGGCTCCGGCGGCTGCTGGCGACCGGCGCATCGCCGAAGGAGCTCCTGGCCGTCCTACGGCGCCGGGAATCCGCCGAGCGGATGCCGGAATATGCGCGCATAGAGGCTCTCCTCGTCGAGGCGGCGGAGCGCGCTGCGCAGAACGAGGCTCAGGACCGCGCGCCGGATCGAATCCCGGATCCGGTTCCCGCGGACTCGGGCGTATCGGCGCCGGCCGCCCCGTCGACCGTCGTATCGATGCCCGCCCACCCGCCGGGGCCGCCTGCGACCGAGCCGGAGCCGCACGGGGATGAAGTGGTCGTCGATCTGGATTTCAACGCCTCCGGCAAGGAGCTCAACTCACGCAGAGGGCTGCGTGCCTCCGAGCTCGATCTATCCGCTCTCGCCAGGCATTTGCGCTCCGTCGAACAGCGGGCTCCCGCGCGCGGCACCAACCTCGAGGCGCTGACGCGCTCCTACGAACGGGCCAAGGAAGGGGAGTCGGCCGCCGCAGAACGTGCCGCGTCGCTGGCCGCCGACTTGCAGGCCGCGCATGCTTCACTCCAGGCGGAACAAGGGAAGCTCCGGGAAATCGAGCAGAGGCTGGCGGAAAGCATCGCATCGGAAGAGGCCGCGCGCGAAGCGGCACTGGCGGCGATGCGCGAGGCGCAGCAATACCTGGGCGAGTTGAGCTCGTTGCGCGCGACGATAGCCGAGCGCGATGCCGCCCTCGAGCAGTTCCGGCAGGCGCTCGCTGACCGCGAGGCTCGGATCGCGAGCCTGTCCCGGGATCGCACGGCGCTCCAGACCGCGCTCGAGGTTCGCGCAAAGGCCGCCGCGGGGCTCGAGGCCGATTTGCGTGCCGTGCATGCGCGCGTGGAAGCAGTCGAGCCGGAAGCCAGGACGAGCCGGGAGCCGGAGCACGAAGCGGAGGCGATAGCGCCGGCCGCGATACCAAGGCCCGCAATACCTACGTCCGCGATACCGCCGGCGGCGAATCCATCAGTGGCGAAACCGGTGCCGCAGCGCCGAGGCTCCGGGCGGCTCGGCGGACGCGCCCGCGCGATCGGCTGGAGCGCGGCGGCGCTGTTGGTTGCCGGACTGTTCTGGCTGTTCGTGCAGCGCTCGTCTCCACGGCCTGCGCCGGCGCCATCCGTGGCAGTCCCGATTGCCGGCACGGCGATCCGCGACTGTCCCACCTGTCCCGAGATGACGGTGCTGCCCGCAGGTCGGTTCAAACAAGGGTCTGCGGGCGATCGCGGATATGAACAGCCGCTGCATTGGGTGGTGATCGGCCATCCGATCGCGATGTCGACGGCCCCCGTCACCGTCGAGAATTTCGCGCAATTCGTCACCGCGACCGGACGCGACATGCAAGGCTGCGATACCTACGACGGCGAGTGGAAACATCGCCCCGCGGACAGCTGGGAACAACCCGGATTCGCACAAGCGGGAACGCATCCGGTCACCTGCGTGTCGTGGAACGATGCCGAGGCCTACGCGAAGTGGCTGTCGTCCACGACGGGGCATCGCTATCGCCTGCCGAGCGCCTCGGAATGGGAGTACGCAGCCCGGGCAGGTGCCGACACGCCGCAACCTTGGAGCGCGGGCGGTCAGGATGCTTGCGCAAACGCGAACATCGCGGACGAGAGTGCGGGACGCCGTTATCCCGGATGGGCGGTATTCCCGTGCGATGACAGCTACGTGTACACCGCGCCCGTGGGGGCGTTCAGGGCGAACGCGTTCGGCCTCAGCGACATGCTGGGCAACGTCTTGCAGTGGACCGAGGATTGCTGGCACGAGAATTATGCCGGCGCACCCATCGACGGCAGCGCATGGACCGATGGCGATTGCTCCCTGCATGAAATTCGCGGGGGTTCGTGGTTCAGCAATCCCACCTATGTCCGGGCCGACTACCGAAATCGCTTCCCCGCCGATTACCGCACCAGCACCGCCGGCATCAGACTGGTCAGGGACATCGGGCCGTGAGGTCACATCGGAGCGTGAGCTCCGCGGCTCGGCCGCTGTGCGGGACTTTGCTGTTCCTGTTCACAGCATGGGCGACCTCGGGACAGGCAGCGTCGGCCTCGGAGGACCCATTCGCGGCAAGGGAGCGGGCCCGTTATGCCGCGCTCTGCCACACGCACAGGGATCTCGACTCCTGTTCCGACGCGGTCCGCTGGAATCCAGGCGACCCCCCGCTGATCGTCGCCCTGGCGGACGCGCTGGCGCGCACGGGGCGTTTGCCCGAGGCGCTTCGCGACTACCGCCGCGCCGAAACGCTCGAACCCGGCATGCGCGGGCTCGACGCGAAAATCAAGGCGACCGAGGTCAAGTTGAGCGAGCGGCGCGCGCCTAAAAAACCGGCGGTCGACCGGGCCTCCGTCGATCCAGCGGCCGGCAAACGCTATTCGAACGCCGATCCCGAGGCGCAGTCGCACTGATTCCGGTTCGCGAGATCGAGCTCCATGTAAACCACGTCCGGCAGCGGAGGCCCCGGGGTCAGTTCTTCGCGAGCTCTGGGTTGCCCGATCTGCGAGAGAATGTCGGGCGCATCCGGTTCACGCGCGAGGTCCGGATAGCGCTCGCCCCCGGAGTAGCGAAGCTCCAGCGTCTTGAAAGTATCGTCCTTCTGCACCAGCAAGGTGAGCTTTCCCGACGGGTCGGCGGGCGCGCCAAGCGTGTCCTGCAGAAGCTCCTTGGACCATTTGTAGCCGTTGAGCGCCATGATACGGCTGCCGGGCGATGCCCCGGCCGCATCCGCCGGGGAGCGCGGAATCACATCGCCGATGGTCGCCTGATCGTCATCCACGACGAACCCGAGCGAGTACCGCAGATCCAGATCCTTATCGTCCGCCTCGTGCGCGAGGTGCATCACCGAGGGTGTAGAGGTAAAGACCAGCTGCCAACCCGAGGCCTCGAGTCCCTCGAGCGGAGCCTCGGGGCGCAGCCTGTTCAGCCTTTCCTTCCAGAATCCTGCCCAGTCATAGGGCTGTACCGCGGCGAGCGCCTTCACCACGTCGTCGAAATCGTACGGGACCATCTCGGGTCCCGTGCTCGGCGGCCCATAAAAGAGCTTGCAGAAATCATCCAGGCTCCTGCGCCCCTTCGACAGCCGCCTGATGAGCGTGTCGGCCTCCAGCCAGAGCAGCGCGGATTCCTGATAGAAATCTTCCTGCCGCCGCAGCCTCGCCGTCCAATTGTGCGACTCATAATAAAGGAGCGACGCGGCCACCGTGGTGTCCTGAAGCGGCCGCCACTCGCGCGCGCTGTGCGACTGCATCGCGGCCGCATCGTGAGCGAGCTCGCCTCGAAATTCCTCGGGGGCAAGAAGCCCGCTGCGCGCCGCCAGCACATCGCCCAGGTATTCGGTCAATCCCTCGTACACCCAGAGCATGTCGCCGAGCATGGGATCCTGATAATTCGCGGTGGCGAGTCCCGCCGGCCGTCGATACTTCCCGTTCCACGAATGGACGTACTCGTGCGCCAGGAGATTCGCCTCCGCTCGGCGGATGGGATCGTCGAGGAGCGCGCGCAGCGGCGAACGATTGTCGCTCGACTGATGATGTTCCAGACCATCCGGCGTGATCTGGTCGGTGAGCGACCAGAGAAACTCGTAGTGATCGTAGTGCGTGGCGCCGAACAGGGCCGCAGCCTCTCGGACCAGCCGCCGATAATGCGATTCCGTGTCCGCGCTCATATTGAGCGCCACCGGGGTGTCGGCCGCGATGTGCAGCGTCACCGCAGGGGTGCCGCCGAGCGCGATGTCGCGCATGTATCGCCCGGCGATGAGAGTGGAATCGACCAGCGTCGTGAGCGACACCGGTGCGAACCGGATCCCGTCCGATCCGGCGGACACCGTCCCGAGCGCCGTCGCATACTTCCAGCCGGCCGGCAGGCGTACCGAGGCCTGGTAGCTCAAACCATCGCTCCGCGTCGCGGCCGGATAAAGCAGCAGCTGATTCCATTCGAGGATCAGCAGCGACTCGGTCGCCGTCCGCGGCGCTTCCAATCCCTGAACCAGGCCGTCCGGCGCGATGCTCGTGTCGATCTCCAGATCCACGCCGAGCTGAGTCACCCCGGCCGGAATCTCCAGGTGAAAGGCATTGAGATCCACCGAATCACGGCGCCACGGCAGCGTCTGTCCATTGGCCTTGAATATCGGGCCGGCGAGCGAGGTCAGAGGACCTGCCGGGCTGTGATAGCCCGGTAACCACTTCGGGTAGACCAGCGTCAGGGGCCCCGAGGCAACGGGCAGCGTCAGATGCGCGGACATGATCCCGCGCGGCGCCTCCCTCGCGTCGACTTGGATGTCGGCCGTAGGGGCACCCGCCGGAGCGGCGTACTCTTCGGCTGCGGGTGCCGCGAGATTCACAACCACGGCAGCGCCCGCGGCCGCGAGCCTCCAGAGCGTGTCCCTGCGCCGAAGCATGGATCTCCGACCCTAGGTGTTGAACAGATGGCCGATGGCGTGGATTCCCGCCGCAACCAGATCGAGGCCCAGCCCCCCGCTGCCCGGCGCATCGAGGCCGCTCATGAAGATTCGATCGGTGAGACCGCCCGCAGGCGAGGCGGGCTTGTCGTCAGGGCGGAGCCTGAGCGCCAGCATCGCATTTCCCACCGCCTCGGGCGTCGGGGCGAGGTGGCGGCGATCCTCGGCGGCGGACCACAGCTTGACCGCCTTCTCCACGGCCTCGGGATCCAGGAAGGAGACGGGCGCATGGCAGTACTTGCATTCGCTCGAGTGCTCGAGATCGATGGGTGCGCCGCACTCGGAGCAAGTGATCTGCCGGACCTCTGCGCGGACGCGCTGCAGCTCGGCCGGATTCAAGGTGCGAATGAACTGCTTCTCACGCAAGAACTGGAAGAACGGGGTGAATCGGCCATCGCCGCCCACGCATCGGAAATAGGAAAACCTGCCGGATTTGCTCAAGTCGAAGCTCTGAGCGAGGGCGTCGTCGCAGCGGGGACATTGGAGGCGGCTCTCCCTCGGCCGGCGCGCGTCGTCCTTGTGCGCATAGATCTCCTTGAACAGGCTGATCACCGCGCCGGGCGCGAGCTGCACGCTTGCCAGATGATCGAACCAGATGCCCGCGCAGCCGAAGCACAGATCCACCCGGACGGTGCCCTCTTCGTGTCGCTCGAACTCCTGCGGCTGCATCGGCCCGCGGCAATTCGGGCAGACAATCACGGTCTGTGCGGCGGTGACTGACACGGCGCCCTAATTCCGAGAGCGCAATTCGGCGGGAACGAATTCGTCGAGTAGAGCTTTGCGCATCAGATTCCGCGGCAATGGCGCCTAATTACCCGGTCCGGGCTTGTCGTCCGGTTGAGGCGACGACGACGAAGGACGCGGTGCCGGACGCGGCGCCGGTTTGATCGACGGCCGGGGAGCCGGCCTGGTGTTTGGCGGAGACGAGCCGCCGCCCGCGCCGCCCGGTCGCCCGGGCCCAGCGGTCCCGTCGGACCCATTCGAACCGCCGGGCCCACCGGGCCGTCCCGGCGTTCCTGGATTCGACGGCCGCTCCGGCCGCGGACTCGGTGCAGGTCGCGGCGGCGGCACCGGTCTCGAAGGAGTGGGGCGTCCGGGTCTCGGGGGCGGCGGTGCGCCGGGACCCCCGTGCGGCGGTCGCCCCGGTATATAGGGAGGCCTCGGACGCGGGCGGCGCGGCGGCGGCGGACGGCCGATCCAATACGAACGCCGCGCGTACCACGGCCGGCCGACATAGTAGCGGCCCCAGTAATCGCCGAGATTGAAGGCAATGATCCCGATGCCGAGCGCCGCGCCCGCATCGAGCACGGGCACCCGCCGGTTCTGATAGTCGTAGTACAGATAGTTGCCATAGAGCCAACCGTGATTGCCTTCCCAGTCAACGTCGCACCACGTGAAATCGTCGAGACATCCGTTGACAGCCAGCAAGCTGTTCGGGGGAATGCTCGTGACGATGGGATAGTCGGTGCTCGGACCCGCCCGAAGGTGAACTTCGCCTTGAGTGTAGGCGTTGCCCGCGACGGCTGCGGAACCGAGCACCGCGGACAGGGCGGCGAACAACACAAGCGACAGCCGTTTCATCTCACACTCCGCAGGGGGTCACGACCCGGTCGGTCCGCGACGCCTAGGCATAATCGTCGATGAGAGATTTCGGAGGCCGCGGCAATTTGGGGTCTTGAGGCTCGCCGGCGTTGGGAGTCACACCCGGGCGCTTGTCTGCGGGCGGCTGCTGGTTCGAGCCGTCCTTGCGGCTCTTCCTGTCTGCGATCGGCAAGGCGGGATAGAGACCGGAGTTACTCAAGCGATCAACTTCGCTCATGGGTGACCTCGCTTATTCGGTCTTGGGCGTGTCCTTGACTCCGGCTGGACCCGACGCTGCGGGCGTGTCCTTCACCACAGCCGAATCCTTGACCGCATCCGCCTTCGATCGATCCTTCACCAGAACCGTCTTCGCCAAGTCGGCGGGCTGCACACGCCATAGTAGCCGATTTTCAGCGGTATCTGCATCTGCAATCGCGACGTCCGAGGAACCCGACGCCGATGCGGCGGGTTGCCCGTCCGATCTCGCCGTGACCGGAGCGCCGGGAGCGACGGATTCGAGGACCAGGATCGTCACCCGGCGATTCGCGTTGCGCCCCTCCACCGTATCGTTGGGTTGACGCGGATGGAATTCGCCGAAGCCGACGATCTCGAGCCGCAAAGGATCGACGCCTGCCTTGGTGAATTCATGGACCACGCTGGCTGCGCGCGCGGCCGACAGTTCCCAGTTCGAGGGAAACGACGCGGTCTTGATCGGCCGGTTGTCGGTGTGACCCTCCACCCGGATGGGATTGGGAAACGGCTTCAAAACGTCGGCCAGTTTGTCCAGGACCGGCGCCGCCTGAGGGGAGAACTCGCCCGCGCCGCTCGGGAACAAAATATCGGTGTTGATCTCGATCTCGAGCCACATGCTCTCGCGGCGGACCGTGACCAGCTTGGCGTCGATCAACGCCTGCATCGCATCCTGCACCTGGCGTTCCATGCGGATCAGAGCGCCGAGCGCCTTGTTCGAATCCTGGGCAGGCGCCGCCGCATCCGGGTCGCGCGGTGCCTGATCGGCGTCCACCGCGCCTCTTTGGTCCCTGACTTTGATGAAGGCGGTCGGCTGAATCCCCACGAGGGGTTTCTCGCCTCCCTTGCCGGGCTGTCTGTCGCCGATGTTCACCGGCTGAACGCTCTTCGGCGCGCCGTGGAACGCCGCGATCAGCGAATCCGACAGCACGCGGAACTTGCCTTCGTTCACCGAAGACATGGCGTACATCACCGTGAACAGCGCGAACAGCAGCGTCACGAGGTCGCCGTAGGGAATGGCCCAGGCCTCCGCGTTCACATGCTCTTCGTGCTTTTTCTTGCGGGCCATCCGGGCAGCTCAGTGATGGAAGTAGCCTTGGAGCTTCGATTCGATGTTGCGCGGATTCTCACCCTGCGCAATCGCGATGATTCCCTCGATGACCATGGTTCGGACCTGCGATTGCCCGTGGATCACCGACTTCAACTTGTTGCCCATCGGAAGGAACAGGAGGTTCGCGAACGCGATGCCGTAGATCGTGGCGATGAATGCGGCGGCGATGCCGTGACCCAACTTCGACGGATCGTTGAGGTTCTGCATGACCGCCATGAGGCCCATGACGGCACCGATGATGCCGAGCGTCGGCGAGTACACGCCCATGGCCTCGAATACCTTGGCGGCCTGGGTGTCGAAATGCTCCATGGTGTCGAGCTCGATCTCCATGCTCGAGCGAATCGCCTCGGGCTCGCCGCCGTCGACCAGGGACTGCAGACCCTTCTTGAGGAAGTCGTCCTTTTCCTGTTCGACCGCCGACTCGAGCCCCAGCAACCCTTGTTTGCGCGCGATATTGCTCCATTCGACGATCTTCTCGATCACCGCGGCCGGGTTGGTGACCGGCGGCATGAAGACCCACTTGATGATGCTCCACGCCCGGATGAAGGTGGACATCGGCGTCTGGACCAGGCTTGCGGCCATCGTGCCGACGACCACGATCACGAAGGCCGCGCTTCCGACGAGCGCTCCGGCGCTCGAGCCCTTGAGGATGGCTCCGCCGATGATGGCGATCAGGCCGAGCACGACGCCGATGATGGTCAGGATATCCATGGGCTAATCGGGCGCGAGCCACTCCGACAGGCGGGAGCGCAACCGGACCAGGGCCTGTCCGTGGATCTGACAGACCCTCGATTCGGACACCTCGAGCACCTCGCCGATCTCGCGCAAGTTCATGTCCTCATCGTAATAAAGCGACAACACCAGCTTCTCGCGCTCGGGGAGTCCCCCGATGGCACCGGCCAGGGCGCTGCGAAAGCCCGCATCCTCGATATGGTCGAAGGGCCCGGGCCGCTCGTCCCGGGCATGGTCCGCGGGACTCGACTCGTCGTCGCTCGAGCTCATCTGATCGAAGCTGAACAGCCGGCAGCTCGCCGCGTCCTGCACCAGCTTGTGATAATCCTCCATGGTCACGCCGAGAGCCTGGGCGATGTCCGACGGACTCGCATCCTGACCCTTTTCGTTCTCGATCTTGCGGATCACATCCGCCATCTCGCGCATGTTTCGATGCACGGAGCGCGGGGTCCAATCGGACTTTCGCACCTCGTCGAGCATCGCCCCACGGATGCGTATGCCCGCGTAAGTCTCGAAATTCGCGCCCTTGTTGGCCGAATAATGCTTGGCCGCGTCCAGAAGGCCGATCATCCCCGACTGAATGAGATCATCCACTTCCACGTTCGGCGGCATGCGGCTCACCAGGTGATAAGCGATGCGTTTCACCAAATCCGCATGCCTCACCACGAGCTCTTGCTGGGGTACCTGGTCGACCGGAATCCCGTCGTCAGCCGAAGGCTTGGGACTCCGCTTCTGCGTGTTTGAGTACTGTGTGCTTGCTCTCATTGCAATACCGTCGAAGGACCGATCCGGGCCCCCACCATGCGTTCAACGAAGAACTCCAGGTGACCTCGCGCACCTTGCGGCGCAGACCACTTATCGGCCTTGAGGGCCAGATTCTTGAGGGCAACGGATGAATTTGAGGCCGGATACGCATCCACGACGGCGGTTTGCCGCTGCACAGCACGCCGTAGATAGTCATCGAACGGGACGGAGCCGGCGAACTCGAGGCCCACATTGAGAAATCGGTCACAAACCCGGGAAATTTTCTGGAACAGCGCCGGCCCCTCGCCCGACCGGCGGGTCTGGTTCGCCAGGATCTGGAAGCGCTGTACCCCATGCTCCCGGCTCAGTACCTTGATGAGGGCGTAGGCGTCCGTGATGGAGGCGGGCTCGTCGCACACCACGACCAGCACATGATGCGCCGCCTGGCTGAAGGTCATCACACTGTCGTTGAGACCCGCCGCCGTATCCACGACCAGGACCTCCACCTGGTGATACAGGTCGCTGAACGCCCGGATGATGCCCGCGTGCTCGGCCGGCGACAGGCTCGCCATGCGCTTGACGCCGGAGGACGCCGGTACGATCTGCAGCCCATGCGGCCCGGTGACGATCGCATCCTCGAGAGCGCATTCGCCGTTGATCACGTGACCGAGATGAAACCTCGTGTGCACGCCCAGGAGCACGTCCACGTTCGCGAGACCCAGATCCGCATCCACCAGCATCACGTCCCTCCCCTGCGCCGCGATGGCCACGGCGATATTGGTGGACACGGTCGTCTTGCCCACCCCGCCCTTGCCGCCGGTGACCGCAATGACCTTCACCGGCCGCGAGGAGTTGAGCTGTTCCAGCTGTTCGGCCTGGGTTTTGGAGAGTCGAGTGTCACGCATGGGCTTGGGCTCGTCCGAAGTTACGGGCGTAGTAGGCATCGTCGCGCTTGAGCGGCGCATGCTCCATGAGCTTGTGCGCGGCACGCACCAGCCACACCCGCCGCTGATGGGCGGCGTGCAGGTCCTCCGGCACGCGTTGACCGTTGCAAAGATAGGCGATCTTCAGCTTGTGACGGAGCGTCGTCGAAATGACCGCGCCGAGGCTCGCCGCTTCGTCCACCTTGGTGATGATGCACGCCGCCGGCGACACCGGGGCGAAGGCGCGAATGATCTCCTCCAGGGCGTGCCCCTCTCCCTGCGCAGGCAGCGCCAGCATCACCTTCGCGCGCGCCGCCCCGAGCTGCAATGCCTCGAGCTGCTCGCTCAAGCGCACGTCTCTCGGCCCCATGCCGGCGGTGTCGATCAGAACCAGGCGTTTGGACTTGAGCCGGTCGAGCACGCGGGCCAGCTCCCGCCCGGAATTGGGCGCGTGCATGTCGGCGCCGAGAATCCGGGCGTAGGTCATGAGCTGTTCGCGAGCGCCGATGCGATAGGAATCGGTGCTCACCAGAGCGAGACCCTCGCTCCCGTGACACATGCTCCAGCGCGCCGCGAGTTTGGCGATGGTCGTGGTCTTGCCCGCTCCGGTGGGACCCACCACCGCGAATACACCGCCGTTGACCGTGCTCAACTGATCGACGACCGGCAGATGACGCAGGAGCAGCGCCAGCGGAAGCTTCGACGGGTCGCGGAGATTCGTGTGCGACGGGGTCATCGCGGCGAGAGATGCCGCGACGTCCGGCGCAATATCCATCGCCGACAACTGCTCGAGCACGCGCGCCTTCAACGGCTCGCGAACCCGCTTATCGTGCCAGGACAGGCCGGCAAGCCCGTTCTCCACCAGGTGGCGCAGGTCCTTCAGCTCCCGTTGCACGGTGGCGAATCCGCGCTGCGCGTCCTGCGGAACGGCGACCGCGGCCAGATCGCGAGCCAGCGCAGACGGTGCGCGCCGCTCCACCGCGCGCCGCACCGCCGATGGCGCCGGCAAGACAGGCGGCCGGACGGTCCCGGCGACGGGCGCCGCAGGCTTCGTTGCCGCGCACCTGCCGCGCCCGCACCCGTTGCCGCCGGCGCAGTCGGCGCCGCCGCACTTGGTTTCTTCGCCCCAGCCGCAGCGGCCGCCCCTTCCGCGTTTGCCGCCGCGCTCGCCGCCATTGCGTACTGGCGCGCCGCCCCGGCGATCAGGGCCTCGTCGTAATCGACCGCGGCGATGACCTCCACGCCTTCGTCGATCCGGCGGCTCGACAGGATCACGGCGTCGGGCCCCTGTTCGAGCCTTACCTGATCGAGCGCCGCGCGCATGCTGGCGGCCATGTAACGCTTGATTTTCACGTCAACCTCCGTGAGGCAACAAATTCATGGGCACGAGGGGGCATCCCTAGCGCCCCACCGCCGAAACCACGCGGATTCGGCGGCTCTCGGGAATCTCGTTATAGGCGAGCACCGACAGCGTCGGGCTCGAGTAGCGCATCAGGCGCGCAACCCAGGGCCGGATCTTCGGGGCGACCAGGAGCACCGCCGGCTCGCCGGCAGCCTCCTGGCGCCGCGTCCGGTCGGCGAGCGATTGCTGAATCTTGTCGGCGAGGCCCGGCTCGAAGCCCGGCGAATCGCCGCCGCCCGACATGGAATCCTGCAGCACCTGCTCGAGCGAAGGATCCAGGGTGATCACCGGCAGCTCCTCGCGAAGGCCGCCGATGTTCTGCACGATGCTGCGCCCGAGGGCGACGCGCACCGAGGCGACCAGCGTCGCAGGATCCTGCGTCTTCGGTGCAAGCTCCGCCAACGTCTCGCAAATGGTGCGCAGATTCCGGATGGGCACCCGCTCCAGCAGCAGGAGCTGCAGCACCTTCACCACGACGCTCATCGGCAGGAGCTTCGGCACCAGATCCTCGATGAGCTTCGGCGCGCTCTTGCCGAGCCGATTGAGGAGCTGCTGAACCTCCTCATGGCCGAGGAGCTCCTGCGCATGCGACTGCAGCAAGTGGCTCAGATGGGTGGCGATGACGCTGCTCGCGTCGACCACCGTGTAGCCCTGAGCTTGCGCCTGATCGCGGCGCGACTTCTCGATCCAGACCGCGTCCAGGCCAAAGGCGGGATCCTTGGTAGCGGAGCCCTGCAGCGAGCCCGACACCTGACCGGGATTGATGGCGAGCTCGCGGTCGGGGAATATCTCGGACTCGCCCACGGGAGCCCCCAGGATGGTGATGCGGTAGGAGTTCGGACCGAGCTCCAGGTTGTCGCGAATGTGCACAGGCTGCACCAGGAACCCGAGCTCCTCCGACAGTTTCTTGCGCACCCCCTTGATCCGCCCCATGAGCTCGCCGCCCTGCGCGCGATCCACGAGCGGGATCAGGCGGTAGCCCACTTCCAGGCCGACGGCATCGACGGGCTCGACATCGTCCCAGGACAATTCGCGCTGCTCCGCCGGCACGGACGCGGGCTTGGCCGGAGCCGCCGCTGCGGCAGCCTTCTCGGCCGCCCTGCGCGTGGTCATGAGATAGGCGCCTGTCCCGCAGGCCGCCGCCATGCCGAGGAACACGAGGTTCGGCATGCCGGGAATGATGCCGAGCAGCCCCAGGATGCCCGCGGTCACCGCAAGCGCCCGGGGCTGCCCGAGGACCTGGGACATGATCTGCTGGCTCATGTCGTGCGGTTTCGACACGCGCGTCACCAGGATCGCGACCGCCACCGACAAGAGGAGCGCCGGGATCTGCGCGACCAGGCCGTCGCCGATGGTGAGGAGCGCGTAGGTGCGGCCCGCATCCGAGACCGACATCCCGTGCTGGGCGGCGCCGATGATGATGCCGCCGAACAGGTTGATGAATACGATCAATATGCCGGCGATGGCGTCGCCGCGCACGAATTTGCTGGCGCCGTCCATCGCGCCGTAGAAGTCCGCCTCCTCACGCACCTCCTGCCTGCGTACGATCGCATCGGCCTGGGTGATGAGGCCGGCGTTCAAATCGGCGTCGATGGCCATCTGCCGGCCGGGCATCGCGTCCAGGGTGAACCGCGCACTCACCTCGGAAATGCGCCCGGCGCCCTTGGTGATGACGACGAAGTTGATGATCACCAGGACCGTGAACACCACCATACCGACGGCGTAATTGCCGCCCACCACGAACTGCCCGAAGGCCGCGATCACGTGGCCGGCCGCGTGAGCGCCCGTGTGGCCCCTGATCAGCACCACCCGGGTCGAGGCTACGTTGAGCCCGAGCCGCAGGAGCGTCGCCCCGAGCAGCACCGTCGGAAAGCTCGCGAACTCGAGCGCTCGCCGCACGTAGATCACTGCAAGCAGGATGACCAGCGACAGGGTGATGTTGAAGGTGAAGAGCACGTCCAGGAGGAACGCCGGCAACGGCAGCACCATCATGGCGAGCACGACCATGACGAGCACCGGAACACCCAGGCCGTTGCGCGCGAATTCCGAACGTCATGTTTCCGAGGGCGCGGGCGTTCATACGTCGGCGTACTCATCGCCGAGCTTGGGCTCGGGGCGCGCGAGACGCGCGGCCAGGGTCGGATTCAGGGTGCGGATTCGGAAGACGTAGGAGAGCACCTGCGCCACGGCGAGATACAGACCCGCCGGAATCTCCTGATTGAGATCGACCGATCGATACAGCGCCCGTGCGAGCTGCGGCGACTCGAATATCGGCACCCGGTGCTCCTCGGCGATGCGCCGGATGTTCTGCGCGATGAGATCGGCGCCCTTCGCCAGCACCCGCGGGGCGCGCATGTTCTGGGGATCGTATTTCAACGCCACCGCGAAGTGGGTCGGATTGACGATCACCACGTCGGCCGTCGGCACCTTGTGCATCATGCGGCGCCGCGCGATCGCCTGCTGCGCCTGGCGGATTCGCTGCTTGGTCTCCGGACGCCCGTCGCTCTCCTTCGCCTCGTCGCGCACTTCCTGCCGCGTCATGCGCAACATGCGCTTGAACTGGAACAGCTGAAGCGGTACGTCGACGGCGGCAACCAGGGCGAGCGATGCGCACAGCCACACGAACGCGATGCTCATCAATCCGGCACCGCGGCCGATCGCCGCGCTCGGCGACATGCGGCCCAAGGCGAGCACCTGCGGGAAGAGCCACGTCACGATGCCCGCGGCGACGCCCCCGACCACCGCGCATTTCAGCAGCGCCTTGCCGAGCTCCGATGCGCCGCGCAATCCGAACAACCGCTTCAACCCGCTCAAGGGGCTCAGACGCGTGAAGTCCGGCGTGAGCGCGGCGGGGCTGAAGTTCCACCCGCCGAGGGCTGTTCCTGCGAGCACGACCACGGTGACGAGCGCGGCGAAAATCGGCAAGAGCGCGGACAGCGCCAGCGTCGCCGCCTCGCGCAGCGAGGAGAACATCGACTGGGTATCCTCCAGCTGCTGCACGTCGATGGACATGAAGCGGCGCATGAGCTCAGCCATCCTGCCGGCGAAATCCGAGCTCGTGGCAGCGAGCGCCACGCTGCCGCCGATCATGGCCGCGAACGTCGTGAGCTCGCGCGAGCGCGGCACCTGACCGCGCTCGCGCGCCTCCTGCAGGCGTCGTTGCGATGGCTCTTCGGTACGTTCACCGCCGGTTTCGGCTTCCTCGGCCATCAGTGCACCAGCCGCGGCGCCGAGCCGACGAGATCCACCACGGCCGAGAGCGCGCTATCGAGGAGACTGGAAATGCCCACCATGAAACCGTCCATCCCGACGATCAGCACCACGAATCCCGACATCAGCGTGATCGTGAACCCGACGCCGAAGAGATTGAGCTGCGGCGCCGCTCGCGTGACCACGCCCAGCGCGAGATTCACGATGATCAGCGCGACCACGGCCGGGAGCGCCACCAGGAGCCCGGTCTCGAAGATCCGCGCGCCCCAGACGCCCATCGACCACAAGAGGCTCTGGTCGATGTTGGCGCCGCCGATGGGCAAATTCTTGAAGCTGGTCGCCAGAGCGCCGATCAGCACCAGATGGCCGTTGACGGCGAGATAGGCGAGCGTGCCGAATATCATGAAGAGCTGTCCGAGCACGGGGGTGTCGGCGCCGTGCTGCGGATCGATCAACGTCGCATATCCGAGACCCATGGTCGTCGAGATGCTTTGGCCCGCGAAAGTGAGCGCCTCGAACGTCAATTGCACCACCATGCCGATCGCGATCCCGATCACGATCTCCTGCACGGCGGCCAGCACGCCGGCGCCCGAGAATATCGACAGGCCTGCGGGTACCGGAGCGAGCGGCGACAGGACGAAGGCAAGCCCGATCGACAGCGCGATCTTCACGGGTGCGGGCACGGTCGCTTCGCTGGCGATCGGCGCCGTCAGGACGAAGCCGCCGATCCTGAGCACGGGCCACCACAGGCGCGCGACCCATCGGGACACGTCCGCGGCGTCGATCATCATTGGGTGGATGGTGGCCATGCGTGCTGCGGTCAACCGATCATGCCCGGGATGCTGGCGTACAGGTTGCGCGTGAAATCGATCAGCACGCGCAGGATCCAGGGGCCGCTGATGAACAGTGCGAGCACCAGCACCAGGAGTTTCGGGATGAAGCTCAAGGTGGCCTCGTTGATCTGAGTCGCCGCCTGCAGCATGCCGATCACGAGACCCGTGATGAGCGCCGTCAGAAGAAGCGGGGCCGCGATCATCGCGGTGACGGTGAGTGTCGAGTGCGCGAGGTCCATGACGTTCTCGGGCGTCATCGGTGAAAGCTCCCGGCGAGGGTTCCGATCAGCAGCGTCCAGCCGTCCACGACTACGAACAGCATGATCTTGAACGGCAGCGACACCAGCGTCGGCGAGAGCATCATCATGCCCATGGACATGAGCACGCTCGCGACGACCAGATCGATCACCAGAAAGGGTATGAACACCATGAAGCCGATCTGGAAGGCGGTCTTCAGCTCGCTGGTGAGGAACGTTGGCACGATGACTGCCAAGGGCACCTCATCCGGACTCGCGAACTGCGTCGTCCTGCCCGACAGTTTGGTGAAGAGCTGCAAATCGTTCTCGCGGGTCTGCGCGAGCATGAACTTCTTGAGCGGCTGCAGGGTGCGGTCGATCGCGACCTCCCCGGCCATCTGGCCGTCCAGGTAGGGCTTGATGCCGTCCGCGTACGCCTGATCGATGGTGGAGCTCATGACGAAGAACGTCAGGAACAGGGCGAGCCCGAGCAGAATCTGGTTGGACGGCGTCGTCGACATGCCGAGCGCCTGTCGGAGCAGGGACAACACGATGATGATCCGGGTGAACGCCGTCATCGCCAGCAGGATGGCCGGCAACAGCGTGAGCACGGTCATCAGGATGAGGACCTGGAAGGTGAGCGAATACGTCTGCACGCCGTCGGCGGCCGACTTGATGGCGAGCGCCGGGAGGGTTGCCTGCGCCATGGCGGCGCCGGCCGGGATCGCCAGAAGCGCAAGCGCGGCGACCACCCAGCGCACGGCTCGCACGGCCGCGGGATCGATCCGCTTCACGGCGAACCGCCCGGCCGCTTCATGAGCTCACGCAGCCGATCGGCAAACGCGGGACCTTCGGGCGATTCCTTGACGGCGATCGGCTTGTCGAGCGGCGTCAGGCCGATCACGCCGCCCGAACCGACACCCACCAGCACCTGCGCATCGCCCACGCGCACCAGCACGACCCGCTCGCGAGGCCCGAGCGCGAGCTCGTCGATGACGGCAATCGCACCGCGGCTGCGCGGCGTGCCGAGCTTGAGCCGTTTCACGATCCAGCTGAGGGCGAAGATCAGCGCCACGATCGCCGCCAGGCTCAACGTCAGCTGCGCAACGCTGCCCACCGACAGCGGGGATGCGGGCGCGGCGAGACTCGTCACCGAGCCTGCTCCATGCGCTCGGTCGCGCTCACCACGTCGGTAAGCCGGATGCCGAACTTCTCGTTCACGACCACCACCTCGCCGCGCGCGATGCGTACGCCGTTAACGAGGACATCGAGGGGTTCGCTGGCCAGGCGGTCGAGCTCCACGATGGCTCCCGGCGCCAGCTGCAGGAGCTCCCGCACCGGCATGCGCGCGCGTCCGACCTCGAGCGCCAGCGTGACGGCCACGTCGAGAATCAGATTCAGATTCATTTCCTGGCCCGAACCCGCCGCGGCGTTCGGCCCCAGATCGTTGAATTGCGCACGCGCCACGGGAGACGCCTTGGGATCGGGAACACTCATACGGGACCTCCGGGAATGATCTTGAGCGCGTTGCGGCCCTGGGAGACGCCGAAACGGCCTCGGTGCAATGGAACGTCGCCCACCAGCAAGGTGACGTTCTGCGGGGGCTCGATGGGAATGATGTCGCCGGGCGTGAGGCGCACGAGATCGCCCAGACTGATCTTCGCCTGCGCGAGGACGGCGCGAAGCTCGAGCTCGGCGTCCTGCAACCCCAGGCCGAGCGCGGGCCCCCAGGCTTCATGCTTGCGGGCCGGAGGCTTGCCCCCGTCCGAGGCGAGCGTCTCGCGGACCGGAGCCAGGGATGCGTCGGGCATCGCCAGGTCGATGGAGCCGCTATGCGCCGCGAATTCCACGGTGAATCTCATGACCGTCAGCGAATCGTGGGGTCCGCCGAGCTGCAGAAGCCGCGGGTTCACTTCCTGCTTCACGATCTCGAGCTCGATCGGCGTCACCGGGGCCCACGCGGCCGTAAGCTCGGGACCTAGGGTGCGAAGCATCAGCGCCAGGAACCGAAGCGCGGCAGGTGCGACGGCCGCCTGAGCCTCCGCGGCGGCTCGGCCCGATCCCCCGAAAAAACCGTCCAGCAACGCCAGCAGGAGCTTGGGCTCCACCGACACGAATGCAGATCCCGGCAGCGGCTTCAGGCGCACGACGGCAACGCTGCCCGGGCTCGGGAGAGAGGCCTGAAGGTCCGCGGCCTTGACCGAATCGACGGAGCTGAACTCGACATTGGCATCCCGGCTCAGCAAGCCGGACAGCGCGACCTTGGCCCGCTCCGCAAAACTCTTGCCGATGATCTGGAGCATCGGCAATTGCGTGCGATTGATCCGGTGCGAGGAGAAGTCGAACGGCCTCACGCCGTCGGCGTGAGGCTTCTCCAGAAGGGCAGAGACTTCTTCTTCCGAAATATCGCTCGAGCCGGGCGCGGAGTCCGGCGCCGGCTCCTCGGCCGGGACTGGTTGCGAGGCCATCACTGCACCACGAAGCTCGTGAACAGGACATCGTCGACGTTGTCGCCGCCCTGCTTCTTCTGAACCTCATTGACCTCTGCGAGCGCCTCGGCGCGCAGCTTCTCCTTGCCGTCGCGCGACATCAGCGATTGATAGTTCCGGTTGCTCATCAGCAAGAGAAGGTTGTTGCGGATCAACGGGATGTTCTTTTGCACGCTGTCGATCGTCTTCTGATCGTGCGCCATGATCTCCATGCTGATCTGCAGGAACCGCACCACCGAGCCATCCTCGAAATTGACCACCAGCGGGGGATCGATGGCGTAGTAGACGGACGCCTTGGCGCCGCCCTCGGCCCCATGTTCCCCGGAGGAGACTTTGACGACGGGCGTGATCGTCCCATCCTTGCCGAGCTTCAACTCGGGAATGGGGTAGAGCTTCGCGTTGATGAACCCGCCGGCGATGACGGCCAGCAGAGCCATGACGAAGACCACGATGGCATTCATCAGTCCGCCGCCGGATTTCTTGGGCGGAGGAGGAGGGGTTGCTTCGTCGGCTGCGTCTGCCATGTGCTGATCCTTTTGCGGCTCAATGCCGCTCCAGCACTGGAGCAAGTTCTATGCCACGGAGCCGCTACATATTTTTACCCTTGTAATTCAATTAGTTACGAAATCCGGGTCGCGAAGACGCCGGACGCGGCCGGGATCCGGTGCCGACACGACCGGACCGCCGCCGGGATTTTGACGCTGCGAGACCGCTACCAGATCGTCACCCGGTCGGCGGGCGGCAGATACATCTTGTCTCCCGGCTTGACTCCGAACGCCTCGTAGAAGCCAGGCTGGTTGCGCACCGGGACGGTGCCCCGGATGGAAGGCGGCGAATGGGGGTCCGTTTTGACACGCTCGATGGCCTCGGCCTCCCGAACCTTGCCGCGCCAGACCTGGACCCACCCGAGGTAGAAGCGCTGGTCGCCCGTAAATCCGTCGATCACGGGTGCGCGCTTCCCATGAAGCGACAGGTGGTACGCCTGGTAGGCGATCGAGAGACCGGAGTTGTCGGCGATGTTCTCGCCCAAGGTGAGCTCGCCGTTGATCTTGAATCCGGGTACGGCCTCGTAGGCATCGTATTGCGCGACCAGGGCCTTGGTCTTCGCCGCGAACCTCGCATGGTCCTCCGGCGTGAACCAGTCCCTCAGATTGCCGTCCGCGTCGTACTGGCTGCCGCGATTATCGAAGCCGTGGCTCATCTCGTGCCCGATGACGGCGCCGATTCCCCCGTAGTTCACCGCATCGTCCGCCCGCGCGTTGAAGAACGGCGGCTGAAGGATGGCCGCCGGAAATACGATCTCATTCATCACCGGATCGTAATACGCATTGACGGTCTGCGGCGTCATCTGCCACTCACTGCGGTCGATGGGTTTGCCGAGCTTGTCGATGTCGCGGCGGTACTCGAATTCAGAGGCGCGTACGACGTTTCCCCACAGGTCGTCGCGCGAGATCTCGAGGGCCGTATAGTCGCGCCAGCGATCGGGATAGCCGATTTTCTTGGTCAATTTGGCGAGCTTCTCGCGCGCGCCCTTCTTGGTCTCGGGGCCCATCCAATCCAATCGATCGATGTCGCGGGCGTAGGCGTCGAGCAGATTGTCGACCAGCGTCAACATCCGCGCCTTGCTTTCCGGCGGAAAGTACTTGTGGACGTACAGCTTGCCGAGCGCCTCCCCCATCGAATCGTCGAGGAGCTCCACTCCGCGTTTCCAGCGCGGCTCGTTCTCGGGAACATCCCGCAGCACCGTGCCGGTAAACGCGAAGCGCTCGTCGACGAACGCCTTGGACAGGTACGGCGCCGCTTCCGAGAGCACGCGCCATTTGAAGTAGCTGCGCCAGGACTCGATCGGCGTGTCCGCGATCAGCGCGCCGAGAGCGGTGAGATAGGTCGGCTCCGAGACGATCGAATAGTCGGTCCTGCCGGTAAGCCGGCTATCCTCGAGATACATGGTCCAATTGAAGCCCGGCATCAGCTTGGGAAGATCCGCGAACGCCACCTTGTTGTAGGTCTTCTGGGGGTCCCGGCTCTCGACCCGGGTCCATTGCCTCTGCGCGATCGCGGTCTCGAGGTTCAGGATCTCTCCGGCGCTTCGATGCGCGTCCTCATCGCCCGCCATGCGCATCATCGATTCCACGTGGGCGAGATACTTGGCGCGTATCGCCTTGAGCTTGGGATCGTCCTTCAGGTAGTAGTCCCTATCCGGCATGCCCAGACCGCTCTGGACGATGCGAACGGCATATCGGGTGGAGTCCTTCGGATCCGGGCTCACGCTGAAATCGAACGGCGCGCCCAGCCCCGAGCGGTTGAACCGCGAGATCAACGCCGGGATCTCCTCCTTGGACGACAGCCCATCGATGGCGGCAAACGTATGTTCCAGCGGCTTGATCCCGAGGCCCTCGAGACGGGGCTCGTCCATGAAGCTCGCGTAAAGATCGGCGAGCTTGCGCTCATCGTCGTCCGCCCGCGCGGCGCCGGCGGGCACGGCGCCCGCGGCTGCGGCGCGATGCGAGAGGTCATCGACGAGTCCGTGCAGCTGATCTTCGGTGCGATCCGCCACTTCGGTGAACGAAACGTATCTGCCCTTGTCGGCGGGAATCTGGAATTCGTCGAGCCATTTGCCGTTGAGATATCGGTAAAGATCGTCCTGCGGCCGAGTCGATGGGCTTCTGTACTCGGTGTCGATGCCCGAGCGCGGTCCCGGGGATGCCCCGGCACGCGATTCCGCGCCGCCGGCGGATCCGATCAGCAACACCGACACGAATACCCCAGAGATGCTCCTCGTCCAGTCAGTCATCCGAATCCTCCTGTCAGAATTTGAGCGATACCCGCAATCCGGGCGCCGCGTCGTCGAGAATCAAGCGGGCACCGTGCAGTTTGGTCACCGCGGCCACCAGCGACAATCCCAATCCCGAGCCCGGGACTTTGCGCGCCTCGTCGAGCCGAACGCGCCGGCCCAGCACGAGCTCGCGCTTGTCCGCGGGTATACCCGGTCCGTCGTCTTCCACCACGACCTCGGGCGCACCGCCCGGCGCCTTCAAGAGGACACGTATGCGGCCTCCGTCGGGCGTGAACTTGATGGCGTTGTCGAGCAGGTTTGCGAGCGCCTGCGCGAGGAGCTGGCGGCTCCCCTGCACCTCGGCCCCGGGCGCCACCGAGCTTTCGAGCCGGATGCCTCGCTCCTCGCTCACCGGCGCGTACAGCTCGACCATGCTCGCAACCAGCTCCGAGAGATTCACCGGCTCGCGGGCCACGGTGCCGGTCTCCGCGAGCGCGATCCGCAGGAGCGCATCGAGGGTCGAGCGCATATGATCCACCTCGGTCGAGACCTGCTCGATCACCTTGCGTTCCGGGGAGCCCGGCGCAAGTCCGCTCATCGCGCCCTCGGCAGTCGCCTGCAGACGGTTGAGCGGCGTACGCAGATCGTGCGCCGCGCTGTCGAGGACGGTGCGCATGCCGAGCGTGAGCTGCTCGATCTTGTCGAGCATGCTGTTGATCTCGCGCGCCAGGGTGTTTATTTCGTCGTCCGCATTGCGTACCGGCAGCCGCTGCGAGAGATCGCCGCGCATGATCTGGATCGCGACCGCCGATATGGCGCCGGCCTGCGCCAGAATGCGCCGTCCCATCCAGAAGCCGCCGCCGAGTCCGAGCAGGAGGGTCAGCACGACGGCCGCGATCAATCCTTGCATCATCAGGTTCTTCACGTCCTGACGCTCCTGCACGTCGTGCCCGACCAGCATGCGGTAGCCGCCGGGCAGTCGGAACCGCTGAGCACGCATCTCGTGCTCCCGGGTCTCGTCGCCGAACGGCACCGATACCTTGAATTGAATCCACTTGTCGTCGCTGGATCCGATTTTCGGCCAGGCAGGTACGTTGCCGGCGACCGGACGGAGCTGCGGATCGACCATGAGGTACACCGCGCCGCGCACGTCCTGATCCTGCGAACGCTGCTCGATCAGTTCGATGAAGTCGCTCCGCGACAGCACCAGCACTTGTTCGCGCAGGCCCTGTACCTCGGCCTCGATGAGATTGTCGGTACTGCCGTCGACGATCCGGGAGACGGCGAAATCCACCACTCCCAGGAGGAGCGCGGCGCCGCAGGCGAATACCATCGAATAGACGATGGCGATCCGGAACGGCGAGGTATCGAGCAGCCCGAGAAACCTCTGATCGGCGCTCAGCACGCGGCGGCGCCAGGCGGCCACTATTCGTCTTCGCGCAGGCTGTAGCCCGCGCCGCGCACCGTGTGCAGCAGAGGCTTGTCGAAATCTTTGTCGATCGCCTGCCGCAGGCGGCTGATGTGTACGTCGATCACGTTCGTCTGCGGATCGAAATGATAGTCCCAGACCCCTTCGAGCAGCATGGTCCGGGTCACGACCTGGCCGCTATGTCGCATCATGAACTCGAGCAGCTGAAACTCGCGCGCGGTGAGCTCGATCTTCTTGCCGTTGCGGGTCACCCGTCGCGTCATGCGATCGAGCTCCAGGTCGGCCAATTTCAATTTCGCCGTGGTTTCCGAATTGCCGCTGTCCCCGCGCCGGGCGAGCGCGTCGATACGCGCCAGGAGCTCCGACATATGGTAGGGCTTCGTCAGGTAATCGTCGCCGCCGGCGCGCAATCCCGTGATGCGGTCATCGACATCGCCGAGAGCGCTCAAGATGAGTACCGGGAGCTTGCGTCCCGTCGCCCGCAGGGACTGGACCAGCGCCAGGCCGTCGAGCTTGGGCAGCATGCGATCGACGATGGCCAGATCGATCGCGATCGAGGACGCCATGTGCAGCCCTTTGAGCCCGTCCCCGGCTACATCTACCGAGTGTCCCACCTCTCGCAGTGCCTTTGCCAAGTAATCGCGTGCAACTTCATCATCTTCAACGATCAAAATATGCATGAGGGGTATTTTACAGACGTTGGACCCTTGTTGGTCGGCACGATAAGCTTGAGGATTAGGGGAGTCGCCTATTCCACACAGAATTGTAATCGGAGGCCCTGCTTTGACACCCTCCCGGCCGGATAAATCCCCGATCGGACGGTTATGTTGAACACCGGGAGCGGCGCGGCCGACGCCGGAACGGACGGAGCGGCGCGCGCGTGCGATGTTCTGGTGATGGGGGGCGGCCCGGCCGGCTCCACGGCGGCCATCCTGCTGGCGGGAAAAGGTTACCGGGTGGTCCTGCTGGAGAAAGCGCGTCATCCGCGTTTTCACATCGGCGAATCGCTGTTGCCGGCCAATCTACCCTTGTTCGAGCGCCTGGGGGTGGCGGACCGGATCCGCGCCATCGGCATGGAGAAATGGGGCGCAGAGTTCATCTCCCCGTGGGACGGAAGGCACCAGGAATTCGAATTCGCGGACGCCTGGGACAAATCCCTGGCCCTCTCCTATCAGGTCAGGCGCTCGGCGTTCGACGAGATACTCATCCGCCGTGCCGCCGAGGCGGGCGCGCTCGTCATCGAAGGCTGTCGCGTCCGCGAGGTCCAGTTTCCGGACGGGGGCCGAAGCGCCCGCGTCGAGGCCGTGCACGAGGACGGCCGCACCGGATGCTGGGAAGCCCGGTATCTGGTCGATGCCACCGGCCGAGACACGTTCATGGCGAATCGCCTGAAGGCGAAGCAGCGTAACAAGAAGCACAACAGCGCCGCCATGTACGCTCATTTCACCGGCGCGCGCCGCGAGGCCGGCAAGCGCGAGGGCAACATCGGCATTTACTGGTTCGATCACGGATGGTTCTGGTTCATTCCGCTCTCCGACGGATACACCAGCATCGGCGCGGTGGTCTGGCCGAGCCACATGAAAACCCGGGCGGTCGAACTGCGAGAATTCTTCCTCTCGACCATCGCCTTGTGTCCGCCGCTGGCGGAACGGCTCGCCGGCGCGACGCTCGCGAGCGAAGTCGAGGCGACGGGCAATTATTCGTACACCAGCGATATCACGCACGGCGACAACTACCTTCTGGTGGGCGATGCCTACGCGTTCGTCGATCCGGTGTTCTCCACCGGCGTGATGCTGGCCATGACCAGCGCGGCGGCGGCCGCCGATACCATCGACGACTGCTGCAAGAATCCCGAGTTTGCCGCACGGGCGATGAAGCGGTACGACCGGCTGGTGCGCCACGGTCCGAGACAATTCTCCTGGTTCATCTACCGCATCACCAATCCCGCCATGCGCGAATTGTTCCTCGGCCCCCGCAACGTCCTCAGGATGAAGGAGGCCCTTCTGTCGATGCTCGCGGGAGACATCTTCGGGCGCACGCCCATCTGGGGATCGCTCCGGGCGTTCAAGGGACTCTACTACGCGATGTCGTTCGTGACTCTCGGCCGCTCGTTGCGCGCGGCGCGGCGCCGCGCCCTCAACATTCGCCCCGTCGAGTCAGAGTCATCGACCGGCGGCTGATGGCTCGGCAGGCGGAGGCCGGCCGCCGCGGCCCGAAATTCCTCGCGCTATCGGCCTCGGTGCTCTTCGCGGCCTGGCTCGCGCCGGTGGCCGGCCGCGCCGCCGAAGAGCCTCTATGGGAGGTCGGTCTCGGTGTCGGCGTCCTCGGCTACGACGATTATCGGGGCGCGAACAGCTCGCACGTTTATCCGGTTCCCGTGCCGTACGTTCTCTACAACGGCACCTTCCTCAAGACCGATCGCGACGGCGTTCATGCCCGCCTCTTCAATCAGGAGTGGGTGGAGCTCAAGTTGAGTTTCAACGCCACTACTCCGGTGGGCAACGACCGGACTCGCAGCGGGATGCCGGAGCTCCGGCCCACCGTGGAGGGGGGGGTCTCGTTGGATTTTCATCTCTGGCAGAGCGACGACGCCCGCGTGAAATGGGATCTGAGGATGCCTGTGCGCTCGGCGTTCGCGATCGAATCGCCGCCCGAGGCGATCGGCTGGACGTTCTCGCCCGGGCTCGTGCTGGATTTGTTGGACCACGTGGGATACGACGCCTGGAAACTGGGCTTCCTGACCGGGCCGCTGTTCGCGAACCGCCGCTACAACTCCTACTTCTATTCGGTGCAGGCGCAATACGCGAACCCCTCCCGCCCCGAGTACCAGGCCTCCGGCGGATATGCGGGCACCGAATTCCTCAGCGCCCTGTCGAAACGCTTTCCCAAATACTGGGTGGGTGCGTTCGTGCGCTACGACAGCCTTTCGGGCGCGGCATTCGAGGACAGCCCGCTGGTCCAGCGCGACCACTACTGGACTGCGGGTTTCGGTATAGCGTGGCCGCTTCGCACGTCCTCTCAGCGAGTCGAAGTTCCCGATTGAGGCCCATCCATCGTCGACCCGCCACCGATGCCGCGCCTCCTCAAAACCGCGTACGAATACTTCGCGCTCTACACGTCGCTGACGCTGCTGGGGCTCATATGCCTCACCTGGTCGGCTTTTGCGCTGCCGCTGTACTACCTCCTGCCGCGCAGTCTCGGCACGAAGGTCGGCAGGCACGGCATCACGCGGGGCTTTCGCATCTACGCGTGGTCGCTTTCGGTCACCCGCAGCTACCGCCTCGACCTCTCCGCCCTCGACTCGCTGCGCGGAGAGCCGCCGATGATCCTCGCGCCCAATCATCCCTCGCTCATCGATGCGCTGCTCATCCTCACCCGCCATCCGAACATCGTGTGCGTGATGAAGGCCGAGCTCATGAGAAACGCGTTCCTCGGCGCCGGCTCGCGCCTGGCGCGTTACGTACCCAACGAGTCCTCGCGGCAGATGATCAGGGAGTCCGTGGCCCATTTGCAGCGCGGCTGCTTGCTGCTCCTGTTCCCGGAGGGAACACGCACGACGCGCCTGCCCATCAATTCGTTGGCGGGGAGCTTGGGTCTCATCGCCAAGCACGCGGGCGTGCCGGTGCAGACCCTGATCATCGAGACGGACTCGCCGTTCTTGAGCAAGGGCTGGCCGCTGTTTCGGCGACCCGATCTGCCCATCGTGTACCGGGTGCGTCTGGGCAAGCGGTTCGAGGCGCCGCAGGATGCCCTGGCATTCACCGCCGCGCTCGACGAGTATTATCGGCGTGAGCTCGAGGGAGCCCTGCAGTCCCGCTGGCTCGAGAGAGTCTAGGATGCCCGAACGTTCGACCACTCATCTGGTGCTCATTCCAAGCTACGACCCCGGGCCCAAGGTGTACGACACCGTGCGTGCCGCCCTCGATCGATGGCATCCGGTGTGGGTCGTGGTCGACGGCAGCACCGATGATTCCGCTGCGCGCCTTTCGGCGATGGCCGCTGACGAGCCCGGCCTTCGGGTGTTCGTATTGCCGCAGAACCGCGGCAAGGGCGCCGCCGTGCTGCACGGCCTCGAACAGGCGTCCGCGCTCGGTTTCACGCACGTGCTCACCATGGACTCGGACGGGCAGCACCCCGCCGATCTCATCCCCGAGTTCATGCGCGCATCGCAGGCCGAGCCCGGCGCCATGGTCCTGGGCTGCCCGGTGTTCGATTCGAGCGCACCGCTCCTGCGCGTGAGAGGCCGCAAAATCTGCAACTGGTGGGTGAACGTCGAGACGCTATGGTCAGGCATCGGCGATTCGCTATACGGCTTTCGCGTTTATCCGATCGCCCCGCTGGTGAGGATCATGCACCGGCATCCGTGGATGCGCCGTTTCGATTTCGATGCCGAAGCGGCGGTGAGGCTCTCCTGGCGCGGCGTGAGGGCGATCAACGTGCCCGCGCCCGTGCGCTACTTCCGCTCCGACGAAGGCGGCGTCTCGCACTTCAACTACTGGCGCGACAACGCGCTGCTCACCTGGATGCACCTGCGCCTGTTCATGGGGTTCCTGCTGCGGCTGCCGCTGCTCGCCGCCAGGCGCGCGCGCGCCGGTCCACACCGCTAGAGCCGGCGTCGTTCGGAAGCTCTTGGCTTGCCTGCGACTTTTCTGCGATAACTGTGTTCTAGGTGAAGACTGTCGGACAAGAGGAGTGCGCCATGACATTGAGTGAAGAGCTGAGCAAGCTCGCCGAACTGCGCTCCTCCGGCAGCCTGACCGAAGAGGAATTCATACGGGCCAAGGAGCGCCTGCTGCATTCGGAGCAAGCGCATTCCGGTGACCCCGTGGTATCCGCGGTCAATTCCTTCAGACGCAGCCGCAACGATCGTTGGTTCGGCGGGGTGTGCGGCGGCATCGCCCGATCGACCGGCATGGCATCCTGGGTTTGGCGGCTCATTTTCGCGGCGCTTTTTATTTGCGCGGGGGCGGGGCTGCTGGTGTACCTGTTGCTGTGGATCTTCGTGCCGAGCGAGTGATCGGGCTCGAGTCTCGCGCCAAGGACCCCATCCGAGAAATGCTCGATGCCGTCACAGATGGCGATACTTGAACTCAAGCTGCCGGGATTCGGGACGATACGCTGCTGGTATTGCAGAGCCTTCAAACGTCAAAGGAGCTCGGTGATGAAGAAGCAACGCGCCGTAACCCAGGCGGAAAGGGAATTCGATACTGAGGTGGCGAAGTTCAACCAGGAGGCCCGGAAGATACTGGATGACCGTAGCCTGTCCATGAGCGCGAAGAGAAGGCTCATCAGCCTCAAGGGCAAAGCATTGCTTCGACCTTCCGCGTCAGGTTCCCTGCCGAGCTCTACTCCCTGAAACGCATCTCGCGCATCTCAGGCGCGCGCGCCCCGCTCCACCCCGTTAGGGCGGCTTTCGGCCGCAATACTCGGAGAAGATACCGAGATCCACGTGCCGAACGGCATCGACGAAACCGGCCTCACGCATGGCCGAGAGAATGAGGCTCGGGCGGGCGCAGGTCTCGATGGTATCCCAGTAATAGCGCATCAGCTCAGGCATGTCGCGGTGAGCAGCCATGCACCGCGCCATCAGCGGCACGACACCGCGCATATAGATCTTGAGGGCCGCGCGGGTCAACCAGCTGTCGGGAGCAGTGATCTCCAACAGACAGATTCGGCCGCCGGGCGCCAAGACTCGCATGAACTCCCGCAACGCCAGCGACAGATCACCCACATGCCGCAGCGCATACCCCATGGAAACGAATTCCGCCGACGAAGCCGGCCATGGAATCTCTTCCGCCGTACCCTGAACCAGGCGCACCCCCGCCGGCACCTTGGCACGCCCCATCATGCCCGCGCTCGGATCGACCCCGATCACTTCGACAGCCGGCCCCACCAGATGCGCAGCCTCGCGCGCTGTGAGCCCGGTGCCCGCCCCGATGTCCAGCACCCTCATCCCCGGTTGGAGTCCGGCACGCGCCAAGGCGCGCCGCCGATACCACGAGCCGCTGCCGAAGGCCATGGCCCGTTCGATCCGGTCATAGTCCGCCGCGGTACGATCGAACAAACTGCACACCCACTCGGCTCGGTCTCGTTCCTCGCCGTAGTAACCGCTCAGGGGTGAATGGGGCGCCTGCATCGCGGTGTGAGCATCCTCTTATTGAAGCTGCCGGCCTTGAGCGGAAGCCTTCGCCTGCGGGCGACTTTTCTGCGATAACGATGTTCTAGTAACGACGGCCAGTCAAGAGGAGTGCGCCACAATAGGCATACGCGTCCGCTAGGCCGGCGATTGCGCATTCGTGGAACAATTTACAAGGGGTCGCCGCCGCCACGATCGCGGCCTCGGTGATGCAGCTTATCAGACGCAGGTCACGCCGCGGGAAAGCAACGGGCACCGCCCCCGGTCGGCCCGCCCCGGGTTGCCGCCCCCGGCCGCACCTATATAATGCCTTGGAGCGGCATTTGGATGCCCTACCCGAAGTACTCTTACAGAAACCTAATCAAGCTAGAGTCCCATGCCCGACAAAGCGTCGCTCTTGCAACCATCGGCGACGTCAGCCGAGATCGATTTACAGCGGGAAATTGCTGCACTGTTCGTGCAAGCGTTGAATCTGGAAGTGGCGCCCCAGGACATCGATCCGGACGCGCCCTTGTATGGGGAGGGGCTGGGCCTCGATTCCATCGACATTCTGGAGGTCGCACTGATCGTGTCCAAGAAATACGGCGTTCAATTGCGGGCTGACAGCCGGGAAAACCACGAGATCTTCCGCTCCTTGAGGCATTTGGCCGACTACATCGCGACCCAGAGAACCAAGTGATCCCACGCGTCGGGCGAGGGCTGCAGCTCGCTGCGGCCTCCGTCCTGCTCGCGGCCTACACGGGGCTATCGCATTACTGCAACACCCACGGCGTCCGCGGGCTGGGAGCGGTTCTGGCCCTCGCGCCGCCACTGGTCCTCGGTTTGAGTCTGCTATGGCGCTTTGCTCCTCCCTGGATGGCCGGTCCGCTGACAGTGGCCGCGGCTCTCCTCTTGTATTATTGGTGGCCGCAGCTCGAGAAGATGTTTTCTATGGTTTATCTGCTACAAGAATGTGGGATGTACGGTCTGCTGGCTTTCGGTTTCGGGCACTCCCTGGGTCCTGGAGACACGGCCCTCTGTACTCGATTGGCGGATCGGCTGCACGGTCCTCTGACGCCGCGCGAGCTGCGATATACCCGCCAGGTCACGGCTGCATGGGCGGTCTTTTTTGCTGCGCTGACGCTGACGATCCTGTCGTTGTATCTGTTCGCACCGCTCGCCATTTGGTCGCTGTTCGTCAATTTCATCGCCCTGCCGTTGGTCGCCCTGATGTTCGTGGCCGAATATGCCGTTCGGCGCCAAGCGCTGCCCGAGACGGAACGGCACGGCATTCTCGCGTCGGTGCGGATTTTCCTATCGAGCCGGTGATCGCATGGACGTGACCGCCCTCCTCTCTCATCCCTCGGGCGACTCGACCGTCGCCTACCGCGGCGGACGAACCCTGCGCGCCGCACAATTCCTCGCCGACGCCGAGCGTCTGGCCGAATCGCTGCCGCCGGGGCGACATCTCCTCAATGCCTGCGCGGACCGCTATCGCTTCGCGGTCGGATTCGCGGCCGGCCTGATGACGGGCCGTGTGAGTCTGTTGCCGTCGACGCACACCGCCGAGGTCATCAGGCACCTGATTCAATTCGCTCCCGACGCCTTCTGCCTCACGGACGACGACGCGTGTGCCATCGAGCTGCCGCTGTTTCACTATCGCAACATCACGGGCTCGATCATCCCCGCCGACGGCGCATCCAGACCGTTCCGCGTGCCGCAGATTCCCGACGATCAGCTCGCCGCGATCGTGTTCACGTCCGGATCGACGGGAACTCCGCTCCCGTACCGCAAGACCTGGGGGCGGCTCGCCGGCTGCGTGAGCGCCGAGGCAGAGGAACTTGGCATTGCGGACAGCGGCAAGTTCACGCTGATCGGAACGGTACCGCCGCAACACATGTATGGCTTCGAGTCCACGGTGCTGGTCGCGCTGCAGAGCGGCAACGCATTCGCGGCCGAACGCCCTTTCTACCCCGCGGACATCGCGGCCGCTGTCGCCGCCGCGCCGCGACCGCGGGTATTGGTCACCACCCCCATCCATCTGCGCACCCTCCTGGCGGCGGATCTTGCCTGGCCGGCGCTCGACCTCATCGTCTCCGCCACCGCCCCCCTGTCGCGCGAACTGGCCGAAGAGGCCGAAAGCCGCTCGGGTGCGCGGTTGCTCGAGATCTACGGATCCACCGAGACCGGGCAAATCGCGATACGCAGAACGGGCGAATCGGAGGCGTTTCGCTTGTTCCCCGGCGTGAAGCTCCGCGCGGACAACGGCCAGACGTACGCGCACGGCGGCCACATCGAGCAGATGTCGCCGATGTGTGACGTGATCGAACTCTGCGGCGAGCGGGAATTCCTCTTGCTCGGGCGCACGGCGGATCTGGTGAACGTCGCCGGCAAGCGCAGCTCCTTCGGTTATTTGAATGCGCAGTTGAACGCCATCCCGGGCGTGCGGGACGGGGCCTTCTTTCTGCGCGACCGCGATCAGGGCGGAGCTACCGGCATCGCGCGCTTGGCGGCCGCGGTGGTTGCGCCTTCCTTGAACGCGGCCTCGATCCTCGAAAGTCTTCGTCAACGCATCGACCCCGTGTTTCTCCCCCGCCCGCTGCTCCTGGTCGGCCGGCTGCCGAGGAATACGACCGGAAAACTGCCGCATCAGGCGCTCGAGGCGTTGCTCGATCAATCGTTGCCGACGCAAATCGAAACGCCCGGCGCCTCCAAGCGCTCGCCCCATGGCAACCTCTGACCACATCGCGTACGTGCACTCGATCGGCATCGCCGCCGATCATCCCGCCTTCGCGGGCCACTTCCCGGGAATGCCCATTCTTCCAGGTGCAGTCCTGCTCGACGAGGTGCTGCGCATCATCGAGAGGGATCTCGGCATCGATCTCACCCAATGGCAGCTGGCGTCGGCGAAATTCCTGGAGAGCGTTCGCCCCGGCGACCCACTCACGGTCGAGCACACGGGAACCGCGGACGGCGGAGTCCGATTTACCGTTCGAGTCGCGGATCGGTCCGCAGTTGCGGGCACGCTGTCGCGAGTTGCGGCCGGCGCCTCTCCATGACGGCCGAACCCTCGAGGATCCACGAGCGGCGGGACTCCATCCGGGGTCAACCCGCGGAGTGGATCGGCTACCGCGAACGCGGCAGTCAGCGGCTACTACGGCTGATGGCCTACTTGTCGCTGCGTCTGGGACGCCGGCTGAGCCGGGGCGTGCTCTATGCAATCGCCTTCTATTTTTTCTTGTTCTCTCCGCGCGCCCTTCGCCATTCGCGCCGCTACCTCGGGCTCGCCCTCGGCCGGCCGCCGCGCGCTCGCGATTGCTTCAAGCACGTGCTGTATTTCGCCACCTGCATCCATGATCGGCTCTACCTGGTCAACGAACAATACGAGCGCTTTCAGTGCAGCGTCGAAGGGGAGGCGCTCATGCAGGCGCAGCTCGACGCCGGCCGAGGCGCCTTTTTGATGGGTGCGCATCTCGGCAGCTTCGAGATCATCGCGAGCGTCGGGCGCCGTCAGCCGGGCCTGCACGTGTCCATGGCCATGTACGAGCACAACGCCCAGAAGATCAACGCCATGCTGGCCGCGATCGGACGCCGCGCGAGACCCGACATCATTCCGCTCGGGCAGATCGACGCCATGCTGCGCATTGCCGACCGGCTCGACGAGGGAGCGTTCGTCGGCGTGCTCGGCGATCGGACGCTGGGCGAGGAGCCCGTGCACCGCGTCATGCTGCTGGGCCGTGAAGCTTGGCTGCCGACGGGTCCCATGCGGGCGGCGGCCATTCTGCGGCGGCCGGTGATTTTCACGGCGGGCCTCTATCGGGGCAGGAACCGCTATCACGTCGTCTTCGAGCCGGTCGCTGATTTCTCGAGCACGCCCGCGGGGAATCGCGAAGCGGAGGTGGGCCGGGCCATCGAGCGCTACGCCGGGCTCCTCGACCGCTACTGCCGCTCCGATCCCTTCAACTGGTTCAACTTCTTCGACTTCTGGCGCGGACAAGCCGATAAGCCGGACGCATGAAGCGGCGCCCGCCACGGGGGCTGGCAATGCTGGCCCTGTCCGCTCTGCTGGCCCTGAACACGCCCATCGCGCGTGCCGCCGCCGACGATCTCCAGGAAGTCATGCGCCTGCTCGCGGCCCGAAGGCACGGCCAGGCGGACTTCGTCGAACAGCATTTCCTCTCGGTGCTCAAGCGGCCGGTCGAATCCTACGGGGTGATGATCTACGACGCACCGGATCGGCTGGAGAAGCGCACGGTCGAACCGAGACCCGAGAAATTGGTGCTCGATGGGACATGAGCTCAGCGTCGAACGCAAAGGCCGTACCCGTGTGCTGAATCTCGCCGCGTACCCGTCGATTCTGCCGTTCATCGAGAGCCTGCGGGCAACTCTCGCCGGGGACTTGCCCGCGCTGGAGCGAGTCTTCACCGTCGATTTTGCCGGCAGCCTGGATCGCTGGACGCTGGCTCTCTCCCCGCGCGATTCGAAAGTCTCGAAGATCGTTTCGCGGGTCCGCATCGACGGTTCCCGCGACGTTCTCCTCAAAGTGGAGATTCTCGAGGCCAATGGCGATCGCTCGCTCATGACCTTGCGCGATCATCCGGCGCCATGAACGCCCGCAGGGCATGGACCGTCGGAGCATGGCTCTGCTGTGTTGCCTTGGCGGCATGGGCCGCCCTCGATGCGCGCTATGTCGCCGATCTTTCCGCCTTCCTGCCGTCTCGACCGACTCCGCGGCAGCAGCTGCTCGTGGACCAGCTGCGCGACGGTCCCGGTTCGCGCCTCATCTTGATCGCGCTGCAGGGAGGCGACGCCCAGACCCGCGCCGAGCTTTCCGCGGTGCTCGCACGCAAGCTCCGAAGCGACCGCGAGTTTTCCCACGTCGGCAACGGAGATCAGGTCACGGCGGCTCGCGACCGCGAATTTCTTTTCGCCCATCGCTACCTGCTGAGCAACGCGGTCACCCCGGAGCATTTCACTGCCTCAGGCCTCAAGGAGTCCATGCAGGAGACCGTCGCGGATCTCGCGTCGCCCGAGGGGCTCACACTTCAAGAGCTGGCGGTCCATGATCCCACCGGAGAGATGCTGACGGTGATCGATCAGCTGTCCCGCACTCAGGTGCCGCGGCTCAGGGACGGTGTGTGGACGTCGGGGGACGGCGCACGGGCGTTGCTGATCGCGGAGACGGCCGCGGCGGGTTCCGACACGGATGCGCAAGAACAGGCGTTGGCCGCGGTACGCGCCGCGTTCGCCGGCGCGGTTCGCGATGGCCGGGTGGCGCCGGCGCGAAGCGTCGAGCTCGTGATGAGCGGTCCAGGCGTCTTCGCCGTGGCCTCGCGCGCGAAGATCGAGCACGCGGTCATGCGCCTCTCCGCTGCCGGCAGCGCACTCGTCATCATCATTCTGCTGATGGTGTACCGCTCGCCGTCCGCTCTCATCCTCGGTCTCCTGCCGGTGGCCACCGGCGCGCTCATCGGGGTGGCCGCGGTGGCACTCGGCTTCGGCGTCGTACATGGGATCACGCTGGGATTCGGCATCACCTTGATCGGCGAGGCGGTGGATTATTCGATTTACTTCTTCATTCAATCCGCCGGCGGCGCAACGGAGCGCTGGGAGCGGCGCCTCTGGCCCACGATGCGGCTCGGCATGCTCACCTCGGTGTGCGGCTTCGCCTCGCTCCTGCCGTCAAGATTTCCGGGCCTCGCACAGCTCGGCGCCTATTCGATGTGCGGCCTGATCGCCGCCGCAGCGGTGACGCGGTTCGTGCTGCCCGTCCTGTTGCCGCGCAATTTCTCCGTGCGCGATCTGGCGCCCGCGGGCGAGCGGGTCGCCCGGCGGCTGCGGGCGATCCGCGGAACCCGCGCGGCCGCCCCGTGGATCGCGGCCTCCTGCCTCGCGGCAGGGTCGATCGCGGTGCTGCTTCTCTCCCGTCATGCGCTGTGGAGCCGCGAACTGTCGAGCTTGAGTCCCATCCCTGCCGCCGAGCTGCGCCAGGACGCTCGGCTTCGAGCGGATCTGGGCGCCCCCGATTCGCTGGATCTCGTGGTGGTGCAGGGCGCGAGCCTCGACTCGGCGCTCGCCGGCGCCGAACTCGCGGCGCGGGCGCTCGAGCCCTTGATTGCAGAGAAGGTCATCGGCGGTTTCGACAACCCAGCGGTGTATCTGCCGAGCCTCGCCACCCAAACTGCGCGGCGCGCCAGCCTGCCGGCTCCGGCGACGCTCGCGCGAAATCTCGACGAGGCGGCGCGGAATCTGCCGCTCGATGTCGGTCAGCTGGGTCCTTTCAAGAGCGATGTCGAGTCCGCGCGCCGCGGCCCGTTGATCGGCGCTGCGGATCTCGCGGGCACCTCGCTGGCCGCGGGCCTGGACGCATTGACCATGCATGGAGCGGCGGGTTGGAGTGCGCTGCTGCCGCTGCACGCAGCCGATGCTTCCCGGCCGACCCTCGATATCGCCCGGGTGAGAAGCGCACTCGCTTCCGCGCAGTCGAGCGCTCAGGTCCTGGATCTCAAGCAAGAATCCGATGCGCTCTACTCGGACTACCTGCGCGAGGCCATGCGCCTGTCCTCGGCGGGTATCCTCGCCATCGTCGTGCTCCTCCTGATCGCCCTGCGATCGCCCCGCCGGGCGGCCCGCGTCCTCGCCCCGCTCGCGCTGGCCGTGCTCACGGTCGCCGCAGTGCTGGCGCTGTCTCGGGTGCGATTGACGATTTTGCATCTGGTCGGGATGCTGCTCATCGTCGCCATCGGCTCGAACTACGCCTTGTTCTTCGACTCTCGCGACCGGGAAGGCGCGGACGCCGGTCCGACCCTGGTCTCGCTCTGCCTCGCGAATGCGTGCACGGTCATGGGCTTCGGGCTCTTGTCCTTGTCGGGCGTTCCCGTGCTGGAGGCGCTCGGCACGACGGTGGCACCGGGAGCGCTGCTGGCCCTGATATTCGCAGGGATTCTGACGCCCGTGCATGCGTAGTATAGTCTGCGAGGCAAAGGCGGGGACGGTGGCGCCCGTCCGCATGATATGGCTTCCGGGTGCCTTCCAGGTTCCTCAGGATTTTCTGGACGCCGGATTCGACGCCGCGGTGCGGAAGCGACATCTCGCCGTCGACCTTCAATTCGTGCAGGTCGAGCTCGAGCATGTCGGCGACCGCCGCGTGATCGAGAATTTGGCGCGCGAGGTCGTGGCCCCGGCGCGCGCCGCCGGTTGCCGCTCGATCTGGCTGGGCGGTATCTCGCTCGGCGGCTTCTTCGCGCTGGACTACGCGGCCACGCAGTCAGGAGCGTGCGAGGGGCTCTGCCTGCTCGCACCGTACCTGGGCAGCCGCCAGCTGATCGCCGAGATTGCCGCGGCACCGAGCCTCGATGAGTGGGACGCGGGGCCGCTTGCGGAATCCGACGAGGAGCGTCGAATATGGTGCTTCATCCGAGATCGGCGCAGCGAGCACGGTTCCGAGGCGAGACCCCTGTATCTCGGTTACGGCAGCGAGGACCGCTTTGCGCGAGGCCATGCGCTGCTGGCCGAGACGCTGGCGCCCGACATGGTCGATGTGGCGGTGGGCGGCCATGATTGGCCGACGTGGCAGTCATTGTGGGAGCGATTCTTGACATCGAAGTTTCCATGAACCCGGACACACCCCCGCCCCGCTGGGTCCCCTCGCCCCTTCTCTTCGCCTCCGCAGCGCTGCATGCGGGCGCGGCGGCGGCGACGCTCATCCGTCCGCCGCTATGGCCTTGGATGCTGGGAGCCGTGGCGCTCAATCATGCCGTGTTGACGGGAGCAGGGCTCTGGCCGAGGAGCCGCTGGCTCGGCCCCAATCTGACCCGCCTGCCCGGCTCGAGCGCGGATCGTGGTGAAATCGCCATCACCATCGATGACGGTCCGGACCCGGAGGTGACTCCCCAAGTCCTGTCGCTCCTCGGCGTATATCGCGCGCGGGCGAGCTTCTTCTGCGTGGGCGAGCAGGTCGAACGCCACCCGGAGCTTGCGCGCGAGATCGTGCGCCTGGGACATACCATCGAGAACCACAGCCAGCATCATCGGCATAGTTTCTCGCTCCTGGGTCCTCGCGGAATCGAACGGGAAATCGCCGAGGCGCAGCACAGCATCGCTCGCGTCACGGGCGACAGCCCGCGCTTTTTTCGCGCGCCGGCGGGCCTGCGCAATCCGTTTCTCGATCCGGTGCTCTGTCGTCTGCGGCTCGAGCTCGCGACCTGGACGCGCCGGGGGTTCGATACCGTGAACGGCGACTCCGACCAGGTCTATCGGCGCCTGACCTCCTCGCTCGCGGCCGGCGATATCCTTCTCCTGCACGACGGCCACGCCGCCCGAGGACGATTGGGAACTCCGGTGATCGTGGAGGTGCTGCCGCGATTGCTGGAAACGTTGCGCAAACAGCAATTGCAGCCCACCACCCTGCGCGCGGCGTTCTCGTGAGCGGTACCGCACGATGAGGCCTTTGGTCATCCAGGCATTCACCGCCGCGAGTTGCATCGGCCGAGGTCTCGAGCAAACGCTTGGGGCCTTGATCGGGGAGCGCAGCGGTTTGGAGCCGTGCAGATTCGAGACGGTGACTCTCGACACCCACGTGGGCGAGGTGATCGGAGTCGATGATCGGACGCTGCCGGCGGAGCTTCGGCGATTCGATTGCCGGAACAATCGATTGGCGGAGCTCGGGTTGCGGCAAGACGGCTTCGATGAGGCCGTCGAGAGCGCGGCGCAGCGCTTCGGCCGGCGGCGCGTCGGCGTCTTCATGGGCACGAGCACGTCGGGCATCTTGCAAACGGAGCTCGCCTATCGCCGGCGCGATCCGGTCTCGGGCGCGCTGCCGCCCGACTTCGACTACGGCGCCACGCACAACTCCTTCTCGGTGGCGGACTACTTGCGCCGGCGGCTCGAGCTCGAGGGGCCTGCGGTGGTGGTGTCGTGCGCGTGCGCCTCGAGCGCCAAGGTGTTCGCGACGGCGCGGCGCATGATGCAGGCGGATCTGATCGACGCGGCACTGGTCGGCGGAGTCGACTCGCTCTGCCTGACGACGCTCTACGGTTTTCACTCGCTGCAGCTGTGCTCGCCGGCGCCCTGCCGTCCTTTCGACGCGGCGCGCGACGGCATCTCGATCGGCGAGGCGGCCGCATTCGCGCTCGCTCGAACGGATGTCCCGACGGAGCGGCCGCGGACGATGTGCTGCTCCTCGGAGTCGGCGAGTCGAACGACGCCTACCATATGTCCGCGCCTCATCCGGAGGGGCACGGCGCGCAGACGCGCCATGCAGCTCGCATTGTCGGACGCGCGGACTCGAGCCGGGCGACATCGACTACATCAATTTGCACGGCACGGGCACGCCGAGCAACGATCGCTCCGAGAGCCAGGCGGTGAGCGATGTGTTCGGCACCGACGACTCCGTGCAGTTCGACCAAGGGCGCGACCGGCCATACGCTCGGCGCCGCCGGCGCGTTGGAGGCGGTGATCGCGCGCTCTGGCGTTGCGGCATGGCGTGATGCCGGCCGGTGTGAATACGACGCAGGTCGACCCGGCGCTGACCGCACACTACCTCACCACGAAGCGCGCCGCCCCGCTCAGACGGGTGCTGAGCAACTCGTTCGGATTCGGCGGCACGAATTGCAGCCTGATTCTGGGGCGGGCGGGATGAGCCTCGAGGCGTTCGTTCAAGGCATCGGCATCCTCGGACCAGGGCTCTCCGATTGGCCGGGTGCTGCGGCGGTGCTCGCCGGCCGCCGCGAATACGCGCCGCAGCCGGCCGTGCTGCCGGTACCCTCGCTGCTGCCGCCGACGGAGCGCCGCCGCACCGGCCGTGTCGTGAAGCTCGCGCTCGCGATCGCCTCCGAGGCCGTGGCATGCGCCGGAGCGGCGTCCGGGCAGCTGCGGAGCGTGTTCTCCTCATCCGGCGGAGACGGACACAACTGTCACGAAATTTGTCAGGCGCTCGCATCCGAGCCGCGCGAGATCTCGCCGACCCGATTCTCCAACTCGGTCCACAATACGTCCGCCGGCTACTGGAGCATCGCGACCGGCGCGACCCTGGCCTCGACGGTGCTCTGCGCCTTCGACGGCAGCTTTTGCGCGGGTCTCCTGGAAGCGCTCACGCAAGTGAGCGTGGATCGGGAGCCCGTGCTGCTGGTCGCCTACGACACCGAGTATCCCGAGCCCCTGCATGCCAAGCGCCCCGTGCCGGACGCCTTCGGCGTGGCCATGGTCCTGACGCCGAACCGCGATGAGCGGTCAGCGGCGCGGCTCGAAGCGGCGCTCGAGGGCGGGCGCGCCGACATCCTGCAGGATTCGCGGCTCGAGGCGCTTCGCCGCTCCATTCCGGCCGCGCGCGCGCTGCCCTTGATCAGACAGCTCGCGCTCGGCGACCCGGGGCGGGTCGTCCTCGAGTATCTGGACGTGTGGAACCTCGCCGTGGACGTGGCACCGTGCCGCTGACGATCGACCGCGCCTGGATCGAGCGGCGCATCCCGCACCAGGGCCGCATGTGTCTCATCGATGGAGTGATCGAATGGAGCGCCGAGCGCATCCTTTGCTCGAGCGGCGGACACCGCGCCGCCGACCACCCGTTACGCTCGCATGGCAGGCTCGGCGTCGCCTGCGGTATAGAATTGGCGGCGCAGACGATGGCCGTGCACGGCGCGATCCTGGCCGAGGGTTCCGAAGGCCGACCTCGCGCCGGGCTTCTTGCCAGCGTTCGCGGCGTACGTCTGTGGGCGCTGCGTCTGGATGACGTGGAATCGGACTTGCTTTGTGAGGCGGTGCGCATCATGGGCGATCAAGGGACGGCCCTCTACGAATTCGAGCTGCGATCATCCTCGTCGCGCCTGATGAGCGGTCGGGCAGCGGTGGTGCTCGACGTGGCCCGTGCCGCGCCGGCCGGTTCGACGCCGTGAGCCGGTCGCCCAAAATGGCCCTGGTCACGGGCGGCAGCGGCAGCCTCGGCGCCGCGATCTGCCGCTGCCTCGGCGCCGCAGGGCACTTCGTATACGTTCATGCGAATCGCAGGCTCGACGAGGCGCAGGCGGTGGCGCACGACATCATCGACGCCGGAGGACAGGCCCGGCCGGTGGCGTTCGACGTGACCGACACCGAGGCGGCCCGCGCGGTTCTCGAGAGACTGCTCGAGGAGGCGCCCATCCAGATCCTGGTGAACAGCGCGGGAGTGCACGACGATGCCGCATTTCCCGGAATGAGCGTGGATCAATGGCGGCGCGTGCTCGACGTCTCGCTGAATGGCTTCTACAACGTGACTCAGCCCCTCATGCTGCCGATGATTCGCACGCGTTGGGGAAGGGTGATCACCCTGTCCTCCGTGACGGCCCTCATCGGCAACCGCGGCCAGGTCAACTACGCCGCCGCGAAAGGCGCGCTGAATGCCGCCACCAAGTCGCTGAGCCTCGAGGTCGCCAGCCGCGGTATCACGGTCAACGCAGTGGCGCCCGGCATCATCGCGAGCGACATGAGCGATTCCGTGTTCGACGCCGCCGCGATTGCGAATCTCGTGCCCATGAAACGTGCGGGAACTGCGGACGAAGTGGCGAGTCTGGTGGGTTATCTGGCCTCGGCGGAAGCGGGCTACATCACCGGACAGATCATATCCATCAGCGGCGGCATGGCCTAAGCGTAAGCGTCCAGCACTCCGGCCGAGGCGCGGGTCACAGCGCTCGACGGCGCCGACGACGGGAGCCACCGCCGCAGCCGAAGGAGTACCCGAGGCCGCCTTCGTCCACGTGTAGGGCTGGCTGAAGGCCGAGCGGTCCTGAAACGAGCGCTGAGAAATATCGACGCTGACCTGCGTGAACCCCTGCGATCCCAGCATTTCCTTCAGCTTGGGCAGGCTCGACTCCAGCGCTTCGCGCGTCACCGCGCTGTGCGTGCTCATCATGACCTGAGCGTGATCGCCTTGAACCGCGATCTGCAGATCGATCGGCCCGAGCTGCGGAGGATTCACCTGCAGCTTGGCGCTGCTCCAATTGTTGTCGACCGCGAAGGACACCCGGTCCGCCACGCCCTGCGGGAAATCCGCGCTGTCGACCGGAGCTTGAACGCGCAAGGTGGCGGGAGGGGTTGAATCGGTCGAGGACGAGGTCGGGGTGGACGTGAGCTGCTGCAGCGCAGCGGCGCCGTCGCTCCCATTGCCGTTGCCGCTGCCGCCGAGACCCGCTCCAAGGTCCCCAGCGCCGCCGTGTGTGTGGGAACTGTCGTCGCTCGTGAGGCCCGTCGACCCCGACGCGGACGGCAGCGCCGTCGGCACCGACGCTATCGCAGAAATCGACGTCGAGCCGTCCGGGACGGTTGGAGTAGCAGCACCCGGCATGACGGGCGCTTGCAGCGGGGCCGGCGGCGTCGAGGCGGCCGCGTTGGCTGCCTGCAGTGCGGAGGCTGTCGCCCCGGTGGCATCCGAACCCTCGGCGAGTGCGAGATTGATTTGCGCCTGGCCGAGGGGCTGCGTGCTCTGGCCGGCGCTCGAGGCGTTATCGGCTCCTCCGACGCCGTCGGCACTATTGTCATCCTGGTCATTCCCGGCGGAGCGAAGCGAGTTTGCGAACGCCGCGCTCGTTCCTTCCCCGGCCGTGCGAGCCGCCGCGCCCGAAGCGGAACCCGCAGAACCGGCAGCCGCACTGGAGGCCTCGGCGGTCACGGTCGAATTCGATCCCGCGGATGCCGACGATGCTCCGGATCCCCCGGATCCCGACGACGGCGTCGAAGCGGGTGCACTGCCGGCGGTAGCGGCACTGCCGGTGGTCACCGCGTTGCCCGCCGCATCCGTGGTGCCGGGGCTCTGACCGGCGCCGCCCAACGCGCCGGCCGGTGGTGAAGGGATCGTTGCCGAGGGCGCTGACTTCGCGACCGCGTCCGGTACGCCGCCTCCGACAGGCGGAGCGTCGGCGGCGTCAGCCGTGGATTCGCCCGAGGAGGGTAGCTGAGCGCCGCCGGCCGGCAAATTCGCGCCACCGGCCTGTGGGCCACTCGCCGGGCCGGCCGTCGGGGCCGGCGCCCCGCTGCCCGCTGCCCCGAGCGATGAGACGGGCGTCGAGTCGCCGGCGCTTCCCGACGGCGAACTGGTGCCGGATTGTGCCGACGCAGCCGCAGACGTACCGGCAGCGGTAGTCGCAGCCGCAGCCGCAGCCGCAGCCGCCGCAGGCGGCGATGCGCTGCCGTCGGCCGGCAAGGAACCGCCGCCCGCCGGGACCGGAGCGTTCTTGGCAGGCTCGCTCTTCTTGCCCGGTTTCCCGTTTACCTGACTCATTGTGCCGGCAAAATCCGAGGCGTTGCCGGTATTCTTCGTCGAATCGGCCGATTGGGGGCTCCCTTGCGAGGCCGAGTCGCTCGGTGCGGGGGCTTTGGCAACCGAAACCACGGGTGGCTTGAAAGCGATGGTGACTGAGTTCATGCCTTGATTGAGCAAATCACGTGCCAATCTCGGCGCGCTCGCCGCTGCGCCCGGTAACATAATCGTAGTAGCCTACCGCGACCGTTACTCACCATCATCAGAGGAGCCGCCATGGCCGATAAAGTCGCCACCGTGCATTGGGAAGGTCGAGGCAAGAAGGGCGTCGGCCGGATCAGCACTGAAACAGCCGCGCTGCAAGCCTATCCGTACGGATTTGCCAGCCGATTCGAGGATGACAAGAAGGGTACCAACCCGGAGGAGCTATTGGCCGCCGCGCATGCCGCGTGCTTCACCATGGCCTTCTCGTTTGCCTGCGACTCGGCGGGCTTCGACACCGCGAACGTCGACACCAAAGCCGCCGTGCGCTTGGTCATGAAGGGCGGGGGCTTCTCGATCGAGCACATTTCCCTCACGCTCGAGGCCAGTGTGCCCGGAATCGATGAGGCGACTTTTCAGAAAATTGCGGCCAAGGCCAAGGCTGATTGCCCGCTCTCCAAGGCGCTCGCGAGCGTTCCGGAAATCGCGCTGACTGCGGTGCTCCGCAAAAACTGAGGCACGCTACCGCTATGCGAGCCGCTGGCTCACGCCAGCGGCAGGTGATGCGGCCGAACCAGCATGTGCCAGTCCTGGTGCTCTTCGATGATGAGCGCCAGCGCCGCCTCGATCGACTCCTTGAGCGGGGCGACCGTTCCGGCCCCCCTTATCCGATCGATGGCGCCTTGAAGGTCGGCGCCGAGACGCTCGGAGGTGACGCCGAGCCGATACGCTTCGGACTGCGCCAGCGCGCCGTGCAAGGAAGCGCCCAGCGCGGGGAAGAACGTCGTGACCAGCGAGAGCCACAACGTATGAACGACCAGGTGCGTCAGGGCGCCGAGCGCGGTCAAGCCGAACAACCACGCCGTCAGGCCGTGAACCCGGTGTTGCAATGCCTTCTGTCGCAGCGCGACGCGGTGGTGGTAGCGACGCTGGCCCTCGAGTACTCCGATGGTCCAACGAACGTAGCCGGAGACGAACACCGGATCGTTCCAGGCATGGCTCAGCCGATCGCGCGCCAAGGGCTCGAGCCCGCGACACATCGCGGCGACGTCCTCCGCTTCGCGCAGATGCTGGCCCGGATCGAATACCCGCAAATACCAATCGGCGTCCACGCCGGCGCGAGTGAAATCCACGACCGGGGCGAGGAGCGGGAGATACCCGATGAGTTCTGCCGTGGTGCGGGCTCTCAGCCACTGACCCTGCCAGTCGCGGCGATGCCCCAGCCAGTAGATCGATCCGACCGCGCAAATGATCAAGACTTCCAACAAAGCCCACATGCCGATGAACGGATGCAGGGCGTGGCGGCCATCGTCCCAGCCCAGGGCGAGAGGCAGGATGGCGCAGAGCACCGCAACCGCGCTGAGCAGGTAGATGGCCCAGAAGCCGCTTCGATAGCGATTGCCGAAGGACATCGCCTGCCGATCGAAATCGGCGCGAACCGGCTCGACGGCTTCGATCAGCGGCTCCAGCGCCGCCGGTGGAGGAGCCGCGACGGAGACCGGCGGCGCCTCGAGCCGCACGCCGATCAGGAGAATCCTCTGAATGATTTGATGTAGAGCCAAGGTCAACCCGGAATCTCGTAGGTATCCGCGAATGTGTTTCTACGGCGAGTTCTTTTTCTGCAGCGCAGTGTACCGAAAATCCGGCCGCCGAATCGAACGGTGGTGTTCGCAGTCAAAAAACGACGGGGCGTACTTCTGCTGACGAAATACGCCCCGTCACCTTCCCTCATCAGTGCGACGACGCGCCGACCGACACGTTGTCCGAGGCCGCGGCCGACGTTGTACCCGGTGAATGCTGCGCGCTGATCGACCCACTGGTTGCGGATTGCACAGCCGTCGCCGGCTCGCCGGCCTTGACGCTGCCGGCTTCGGAATTGGCCGTGCCGGCCGCATCGCTCGCTGCCGAGGTCGCTTTCGAATCGGCCTTTCCGGCCGCATCGCTCGCCGCCGATTTCGCCTTCGAGTCCGCTTTGCCCGCGGCCTGCTTCACTGCATGCGTATTGGGCGAGGTGACCGTGCCGTCCAGGCCGCCCTGCGCGTGGAGGCCGCCCCCCAACCGGCCGCCCAAGCCCCCACCGAGGCCACCGCCGAAACCACCGCCCAAAGGACCGGCGTATACCGGCGAGGCCATCGCCAGCACCGCCGCGACCGTCATCGCCGACACAGCCTGCTTGGTATTCATCGTCTCTCTCCTGTGTGACCGCGGACATTCCCGCTGCCTTCACCGGTCATACGACGGAGACGAGGCGCTTCTTCCGTTACGAACTCTTTAAGGAGTGTCCACGCCGACGAGACCAAGGCCATATGTCAAATCCTTGCCCGGCGTACCGAGATGGACGGCCCGCTTGGCGAGCGCGTCGAGCGCCTCGAGCGCGGTCTTCCGCTCGGGTGTCGTTACCGCCCGGGCAAGCAACACCGCTACGGCAGGCGCGGCAAATGAGGTGCCGCGCACGCGGACATAACCGTGATTCAGGGCGGCGGCCTCGAGGTCCGCTCCCAAGGCGGCGAACATCACCTGCGGCCCGCGTTCCGCTTCGACGAGCACGCGCCGATGCGCGTCGACCGCGGTCACTCCCACCACGTCGGGATACGCCGCAGGATAAAGAGGAGGTGCCGCCGGACCGTCGTTGCCCACCGCCGCCACGATGAGGTGACCGCGCGCGATCAACGCGCCGACGATTCGCTCGAGCAACAAATTCTTCGGACCGACCAGACTGACGTTGATCACCGCGACCTGCTCCTCGGCCATCCAGCCGAGCGCCGCGACGATGATGTCTACCGAGCCTCCCGTCGGCTCCCCGCAATACACGTCGGCGGCGTAGAGTTCGCTGCCGCCGTGAGCTGCCAGGAGCGACCCCACGGCGGTACCGTGAGCATCCGGCACCCGCCTGCCCGCACATCCCCAAGCATGAATGACGGATGCATGAAATGCCGGGTGAGTATCGTCGACGCCCGAATCCAGAAGGCCCACCCGCGTTCGGGGCTGCGGCGGTTCCGCGCCCGGGGCCGCGGCAAACGTGGCATCCGCGGCATCCGCGTCCGCCGCGAGGCCGCTCCCCAAGTAGATGTGATTGTAGTCGTAGACGCCCTGGGTATCGGCGTCCCGCAGGTCCCGCAGTGCCTTGCGGGTAGACACATGCTCGGGAACTTTGAGGACTACGACCCGCAGGTTCGCCGCCGCGACGGTCTCGGTATGCTCGATCGAGAAGCCGCGGGCAGCCCATCGCGAAAGCATGGCGTCATCGATACCCGACGCCAGGACCTCACCGCGCACGATGGGCTCCCCGTCCGGGTCCGCCTCGATCAGACGGCGATTGTTTCGAATCAGAAGGTCGGTTGCCCGTCGACGCACGTCGCCGAGCGCTTGATCCGGCACGCCGAGGTTTTGCTGCACCGTCGGCAGGGGGAGCGAGGGGAGCTGCACCGGCAGGCGGATCTGAGCCTCGGCTCCCGCCGCCGCGCCCAGCGCCGCCATCAGTATGAGAAATCGCATCGCAGAACCTCCCGCCGATAATATTTCCTCCGCGGTTACACTGAGCGGAAGAAACGTCACAGTTCAAACGTATCTCCAGATGAATACGACTGGCACGAGCGAAACCGTCCGGGAGCAGATTGCGGCCTTGCTGCCGCGTCTGCGGCGCTTCGCCCGCAATTTGGCGCGAAACCCGCACGACGCCGATGACGTCGTACAGATCGCGGTCGAGCGCGCGTTGAGCAGACTGGACCAATGGCGGCCGGATGCCCGCTTGGATAGTTGGATGTTCAAGATCATCAGGAATGCCTGGATCGATGAGCTCCGCTCGAGAGGCCGGCGGAGTCGGATCTTCGTCGGCCCCGAGGCCGGAGAGTATGTGGGCGAGTCGCCGATCGACCGGGAAGTGGATCTTCTGTCCGTGCAATCCGCGATGGAGAGACTCCCCGAGGATCAGCGCGCCGCGGTCAGTTTGGTGCTGATCGAGGGATTGCCGTACAAGGATGCCGCCGAGGTGTTGGAAGTCCCCATCGGCACGTTGACCAGCAGGCTTGCTCGCGGCCGCGAAGCGCTGCAAGCGATGCTCGCGCCGCCTGAAGGAGGAATCAAATGAGCTTCTCCGACGAAACCCTGGCGGCTTACGTGGATGGCGAGCTGGATCCCGCCGCCTGCGCCGAGATCGAGGAGGCGGTCCGCCGGGATCCCAGCATTGCGCAGCGCATCGCGCGCTACCGCTCCCTGCGGAATCAGCTGCAAGCCGCCTACGCCGATGAGCTCAACGAGCCGGTGCCGGATCGCCTGCTCGCGGCGCTGCGAACCCCCGCGCCTCGCCCGTCACCCGCCGTCGCCGATCTCCGGACCGCACAAAAATCGGCGCGCGGGACCGCCGTCGCGTCTCGCTGGCGCTATTCGCTGGCGGCGAGCGTGCTGATCGCGGTCGGCGCGGGATTTCTTGCGTGGCGGCATTCCCATCCGGCATCGACGGAGAATGTGGACGGCACGCTGATAGCCCGCGGCGCTCTCGCGACCGGCCTGTCGGATCAACTCTCGGGCCCGGCTCCCTCGGGCTCGGGCCCCTCCGGTTCCACCGTGAGGATCGGGCTCAGCTTCGTGGCGAAATCCGGCAATTACTGTCGCACGTTTTCTCTGTCCACCGACGCCGGCCTCGCGTGCCGCCGTGCGGGGCGATGGGAAATCCTGGCGTTGGAGAAGGGAGTTTCCGCGGAAGGCGCCGGCTCGGGATTTCGGACTGCGAGTTCCGCCATGCCCGCGAAAGTGCTCGAAGCCGTCGAGCGGCAGATGGCGGGCGAGCCGCTCGATCGGGCGGGCGAGATCGCCGCACGCGGCAATGGCTGGAACAACGCTCCGCGATAGTCAGTCGCCCCACTCGGGGTATTCGCGCAGAGCGTCGACCACGTTGTGGATCACATCCGTATGCGCATCCTCCTGCCATCCGCCGGGCTCGGCCTTCACGAAGATGTCGCGCGGCCGGCCCTCGCCATCGACCGCGTAGAGCGCGAACGTGAGAGCTCGCCCTCGCCTCCCACGCCAGCAAGTCGGAGCCGACCGCCTTGGCATACATCGCGAGCACCGCGCCGTAGGTGGACACGACGCCGCCCCACGCCTGTTTGTCCTCGTCCTGTTCGTGGCACACGGTCACGCCGAATTCGGTGTGAGTGAACGTTCGGCGGACGAAATCGACCAGCGCGTCGCAGTCGGTGCGCCAATGGCGGTGCAAGGACTCCTTCTTCTCGAGCAGGTAGCGCGCGAGATTCAGCGGCGCCCAGGCGGTGCGGTTGGTCGGGGTGTCGTGATCCTCGAAGAACTGCGCGAACAGTAGTCCGTCGCCGAGCGCGCTCGGCAGCTGATAGCCCGTGATCCAGCTCCACAGCCCTTCCCGCGGCGCCGAGAATTCGCCGAAACCCCGGGCGATCAATTCGTCGTACAGACGCAAGATATAGGCGGTATTGCCCGATACCGGCCCGCGGCCCTCGCCGGTTCGAAAATCCGCGCGAAAGGGCCACGGCGAATGGAAGGCGTCGCCGTCCTGCTGGTTGGCGGCGAGCACCCGGGCATTTTGCAGGGCCTGATCGAGATACTTGCGCTCGCCCGTCGCCTCGGCCAGCAAGGCCAGCGCATACCCGGCCACACCTCCCTTGTCCGGCTCGATCTCGAACGGCCGGTCGGCCTGGGAGCCCGCATCGTCGGGCAGCGGGAAGCAATCGCGCCTCCCGGTGGAGCGCGTGAACGAGGGATACTTGCCGCTCTTCGGCGTCAGCGCCTCGTTCAGCAGATAGTCGCCCATCCCGCGGGCGATCGACAGCGACTTGCCGTCGCGCTCGGCGCGCAGCTGCGCGAACTTCAGATACGAGAGGATCCCCATGCCGATCTGCGTCGACGGAATGGTATCGGTGCGGTCCGCGCTCGGCGTCCAGTCCGCATCCAGGAACGTGACGTACGCGAAACGCGGATAGCCCCGGTCCCACGGGCATTGGCGATAGAAGCTCATTTCCAGGTCCAGCGCCCGGTTCCAGGAAATCCAGGGCGCCAGCCGTCCCTCGGAATCGACGATCGCCGGATGCCCCGCAATGACCGGACGGCTCACGGCTTGACGATATCCACGGTTTCGGTTTGCGGATCGAACACGATCCGCACCTCGCCGCCTTCGAGGAGCCGCATGACCCGCGCGACCTTGTCGTCGAGCGAGAGCTCGCGCTCGCCGTAATCGGTGCCCTCGCGCAGCACGAAGGACTCGATGACCGCCCTCAAAACGTCCGGGGCGAGTGCGGTATGCGGCACGCTCACGGGGGCGGACTGCGCCGAGCCGCCGGAGTCATCCTCCATCGGCGACGGCAAGGGCCACGTGGGTCGGCCGGTTCAACGGTGCGGCGGCCGCGCGGCACCACAGACCCGGGTCCCCCTCGACCGGAACGAAGCCGTTTCGGCGGTAGATCGGACGGCAAGCCATGTTGGCCTCGGTGGGGAGCAACTTGCCGAATATGGTCTCACGTTTTTCGTTCACCAGGAACGACAGCAAGGCGTCCTCCAGCCCCAAGCCGAGCGCGCGGCAGCTCATCACCAACTGGTCGATGCAATCCCGCGCCATCCAGGCGGCTCCGATGAGTCCGTATTTGGTGAACCGATCCTCCGCGATCATCACGTACAGCGCCTCGCCTCCCTCGAACCTCTCGTGGCATTGCTCCAAGGTGTGCCGAACCCCGGTGGTATTGAATTGGTTGGTCTTGTTGAGGAGCTCCAGGGCGCGATTCATGTGCAGGCTCGAGACCGACCGGACGGGCGCCACGGTCGCCTTGATCTCGAGCGTGCTCAGGAACTCCTCCTGAGGCAGCGTCTTGCGAATCGCCTCCCGCTTCACCTGCGCCTGCGCCATCTCGGTCCGCAGGCTCGATTCCCAGGTCAGCGACGGCTGCTGCGTTTCCGCCGACCACAGAAGCGTCCGCCTCAAGTAGTACGGGTGCGACCCGAGCACGCGCAATCCGGGCAATCCCGCCTGGACCGCGGCACGCTCCACCGGATTGTCGTCGATCATCACCGTATTCTGGGGACGCAGATTGAGCTCGGCCAGAATCTCGGCGAGGTTCTCGGCCTTGGCGCGAAAATTGATCCTGCGCGCGGCGAAGTCCGAGAGACGAAGGTGGCCCTGTACGATCCTGTCCCAGTGCTCGACGATGAAGCCTTCGTCGTTCTTGCTGACGATGGCGAGCAGAATGCCGCGCCTCTTGAGTATCAGCAGGGTCTCCATGAAGCCCATCGGCCAGCCTTCCAGTATCCCGAGCGTCCCCTCCGCGGCCACGCCGCGCCACAGCGTGTCGTCGAGATCCACGGCCACGAGCTTCACCGTGTCGCGCTTGCCGAGCGTGCGGTACATGGCGAAGATCTCGCGCATCAGGGCCTCGAAGAACTCGAACCATTTCGCGGAATAGTGCTTCTGCATGGGCAGCGGGGGATGAATCCTGCCGAGATCGTGATCGTGGTCCCCGTCGCTCAGCGTGGTTCCGTGCGTGAACGACCAGACGCCGTCGTCCTGGCAATGCTGTTTGCCGACGCCCGCCGATATTTGATCGACATCGACGAAGTAGGCGTTCTCCCGTTTCGCGGTCTCGGCGGCGAGGAACATGTTGAGCCGCTCGACGAAGTGCATGACGTTGCGCAAGTCGTAGCGAGCCTGGAACCGGCCGAGCTGGTGCTGCTGAGGCACCGTAAATCCCAGGACGAACGTCAGGAGCTTGCTCTCGGCGTTGAGCTTCATGGCGTTGGAGAGATAGCGTGCCAGGCAGTCCTCGGTCTGACGCAGGAATTCTTCGTGCGCCTCGAGGCTGTCCTCGAGCCGGAAATAGGCCGTGCCCAGAATCGTCCTCAAGGGAATGTGCACGATCTGGAAGTCGTACTGGGACGCGCTGCCGTCCGCCATCTCCGGAAGCGCATCGAAATTATTGAGGAGCACGAAGTCGCCTTGCCAGGCTTTGTCGATCAGCGAGCCCACCTGGGGAATCGGCTCGGCGAGGCAGCCTCCCACCACCAGGTAGCGCGCCCCCGGATCCGGGGTGATCTCGAGATCGATCGGTGTCCTGTAGCGCGCGCCGTTATGAAGCGCGAACAGCGCCGGCGAGACGTCCGCCGGCCCCGCGTTCATCTATTCCCTGACTCGGCGTGAGCCGCGAGCGACATGCGGATCGCGGCATCGTCGAGCTCGCGCTGATCGTGCCGGTCGGCGGCGCGTTGCTCTTCCGCGCGGAAGCGCTCGACCGCGCGCCCCAGCGACTCCGCCTCGATGCGCTTCTCGCTCCACTGCAGCCGTCTGCGTTCGTAGTCGGCGCGCGCCGCATCGAGATTCTTGATGTGCTGGCGCATCGCATCGCCCAGGCGATCGAGGAAGGAGCGGTAATTCTGCAATTTCACCGCGTCCATCGCGCCGCCGGCGACGGCCGAGTTGCGCACGTACTCGTCGCGGTAGGTCTTGAGTTGAGTCAGCTGCCGCTCCAGATCCGCCACCTTGCGCGCCGCGTCCGCCATGGGGCGGCTCAGCTCATCGGCGGAATTGGAGGCAATCTCCTGGATGGGCTCGAATCGCTTGGATTTTGTCATAATTTGCATACTATCTGCCGGGTGCCGCCTGCGGCGCCGAGAACTGCGTCACGAGTTGCTTGAGGTCGGCGTAACTACGCTCCGCAGTCACGGGCTGATACATGTCCTGGCGCAGGAATTCCTGAATTCGGGGCCACTGCTCGACCGCCAGGTCCACCCGAGCGTCGGCACCGCGCCGGTAAGCGCCCACGGTGATCAGATCCCGGTTCTGCTGATAGGTCGAGTAGACCTGTTTGAAGCGGGTCGCGAGGTCGAGTTGCTCGCGGGTCGCGATCTGATGCATGGCGCGGCTGATGGATGCCTCGATGTCGATCGCGGGATACAGCCCGCTTTCCGCCAGCCGCCGCGACAGCACGATGTGCCCGTCCAGGATGGCACGCGCGGCATCCGCGATCGGATCGTTCTGATCGTCGCCTTCGGCGAGCACGGTGTAGAACGCGGTGATGGAGCCGGCGCCGCGGTCGCTGTTCCCCGCACGCTCGACCAATTGCGGCAGCCGCGCGAACACCGAGGGCGGATAACCCTTGGTCGCCGGCGGCTCGCCGATGGCGAGCGCGATCTCACGCTGCGCCTGGGCGAAGCGGGTCAACGAATCGAACAGCAGCAGGACCTTCTTTCCCCGGTCGCGGAAATATTCGGCGATGGCATGTGCCAGCCACGCGCCGTGCATCCGCATGAGCGGCGGGTTGTCGGCGGGCGTTGCGACCACCACGGCGCGCCGCATGCCGTCCGGCCCCAGGGTATTGCTGACGAAATCCTGCACTTCGCGACCGCGCTCGCCGATCAGGCCCACCACGGTCACATCCGCCTTGGTGTAGCGCGTCATCATCCCGAGCAGCACCGACTTGCCGACGCCCGACCCGGCGAACAAGCCGATGCGCTGTCCCCCGCCCACCGAGAGCAGCGAATTGATGGAGCGCACGCCCACATCCAAGGGATCGCGGATCGCACGCCGCAGCAGGGGGTTCAGCGGCTCGCCGGTCAAGGACACCCGATCCGCGCAACGCAGTTCCCCCATGCCGTCGAGCGGGCGTCCCGCCCCGTCGAGCACCCGGCCGAGGAGTTCGTCTCCCACCGCCACCGAGCTCACGCTGCGCGTCGGAATGACCCGAGCGCCCGGCATGATGCCGCGGATATCGCCGGTCGGCATCAGAAACAGCTTGTCGCCCGAGAAGCCGACGACTTCCGCCTCGATTTGCTTTCCCTCGGCGGTGTCGACCAGACAGCGGCCGCCGACGGCCGCCTCGCAACCGACGGCCTCCAGCGTCATCCCGACCATGCGGCTGAGCGTGCCCTCGACCACGAATTCCGATGCGTTCTCCATGCGCTCGCGCGCTTGCACGAGCGATTCCGTCCATCGTTTCGAGGCGGACGCGCGCGCCGCGTTCGCCGCGCTCACGCGCCGCTCCCACGGGAGCCCGTCCCGTGGCGCTCCGTTCCCATGAGCTCGCTCAATATCGCCCCGAGGCGCGTCTCGAGCCGGGCATCGACGCGCGACGTGGCCGTGGTGATCTGGCAGCCGCCGCGCGCCATGACGGGATCTTCCACCAGCTGCCAGGCCCGCTCGCTCTCGGTCGGCGCCAGGTTCTGACGCACCACCGCGGCATCCTCGGGATGCAGATGAACCCGCACGTCGCGCACGGCAACGGGCAGCGCCGAGATCGCCTCGCGCACGATACCGATGATCTGGGTGGGATCGGTCTTCAGCTCGCGCCGCACGATCTGCCGCGCGAGCGTCATGGCGAGCGTCAACAGCTCCCGCTCCACCTCGGTGTCAAGCTCCTCGAACGGCTTGGCGAGGTCGTAGAACATACCCTCGAGCCTCTCGACCTGGGCGCGGACTTCCGCCCGGCCCGCCTCGCGTCCCTCCGCCAGACCCTGCTCGAAGGCCTCCTTGTGGGCCTCCGCCTGCAGATCCGCGAGCCCGCTCACCGTCGGCGGCTTGTGCCCGGCGGCGCCCTTGCCCATGTCCGGCGCGGACCAGACTTTGACGGTGGTGTCAGACAAACTCGGCGCCACCCTTGCCGCCGAGACTGATGCTGCCTTCCTCCGCCAGGCGCTGCGCGATCACGACGATCTCCTTCTGCGCCGCCTCCACCTCGACGAGCTTCACGGGACCGCGTGCCTCCATGTCGTCCTTGAGAATTTCCGCGGCGCGCTTCGACATGTTCTTGAGTATCTTCTCCTGCACCTCGGGCTCGGCCCCGCGCAGGGCGACGGCCAGCGTATCGGAGCCGACTTCGCGCAAAAGGGCCTGGATGCCGCGGTCGTCCACGTCGAGGAGGTTGTCGAAGATGAACAGCAGATCTTTGATCTGCTGATGCATCTCGGTGTCGGCCTTCTCGATCTTGCCGAGCTCCTCGCCGCTCTTATCGCGTTCCATGGCATTCAAGATGTTGGCGACGGTGCGCGCGCCGCCGATGCGGCGTAGAGGCGCGGGGGGTGCGACGTTGGCCTGTTTCTCGACCAGTTGATCGAGCTCCGTCAGCGCGGTCTGCGGGACCTCGTTCAGCGTGGCGATGCGCATCAATACCTCGGTGCGCATCTCCTCGGTCAGAAGCGGCAGAATGGCCGCCGATTGTTCGGCGTCCAGATGCGAGAGCACGATCGCCGCGATCTGCGGGTGCTCGCCGGAGATGATCTGCGCCACGGCCTTGGCGTCCATCCACTTCAGCGCCTCGATGCCCTGTCCGGTCTGTCCGGTGGACACGCGATCGAGCAGGAGATCGGTCTTGTGCTTGCCCACGGCCTGAGTGAGCACCCGCCGAACGTAGTCTTGCGAGCCCGAGGCGATGTTGGCCTTTCCGTCGACCACGCCGATGAAAGAATCGAGCACCGAGGTCATCTGCTCGCGCGACACCTCCTTGAGCTCGGCCATCGCGACACCGAGTCTTTGGACTTCGCGCGCGTCGAGCTGCTTCAGGAGATTGGCCGCGTCCTGCTCGCCCAGGCTCATGAGCAAGATCGCGGCGCGATCGGTCCCTGCGAGATCGCCCGGCTTGCTAGCCATCGGCGGCAACCCAATCCTTCACTACTTGTGCGGCCCGCTTGGGATCCTGCCCCACCAGCGTTCGAGCCGCTGCGATCTGCGCCTCGAAACTCGGCGATAGTTTGATCGCATTCGCGCCGCCCTTGCCCGACAGGCTCACACGGTCCGGGGACACATCGCCGCCGGTGAGGCTCGCCGTGGCCCCCTTGCCGCCCTTGGTCAGGGATTTCATCAAGGGCCTCAAGATCAGGAACGCCACCAGGAGCACCAGGCCCGCGCCGACCAGCTGCTTGGCGATCTGTCCGACCATCGGGTTCTGCCACAGGGGCGGCCCATCGACCGGGCCGACCGGGCCGTTGCTCTTGAAGGCCTGATTCATGACGTCGATCTTGTCGCCGCGGTCGTCCTTGAGACCGATGGACTCGCGCACCAGCTGGGTGAAGCGCTTGATGTCCTCCTCGCTCATCGGCGTCGTGGTGACCTTGCCGTCCTCGTCCGTCTTCTGCCAGTTGTCGAGCACGACCCCGATGCTCAAGCGCTTCAGCGCGCCGACCGGCTCCTTGATGTAAGCGAGCGTCCGATCGACCTCGAAGTTGCGCGTGCTGCGCTGGGAGCTCTCCGAGGGGCCCGTACTGGCCGCTGTCGCCTGCCCGGGCGGCGCCGCCTGCGCGGGCGATCCCGGCGTGGGAGTCGCGCCCGCGATGACCGGTGCTCCCGAAGTGCCCGGGGGCTGGTTGCTGAGCGCGCCCGGAATACCCTCGACGCCGTCGCCGCCCTTGCGGGTCTCGTTGCTGGTTTGTTCGCTGCGCACCGCGGTTTTCTGCGGATCGTAGTTCTCGCGCGTCTCTTCCTGGACGGTGAAATCCACGTCGGCCGTCACCGTCGCGCGCACGCGCCCGGCGCCGACCAGGGGCTCCAGCAGCTCGACGATGCGGCGCTGATAGCTTTCCTCGAGCTTATGGGTGTACTCGAGCTGCCGGTTGCTGATCGCGGACTCCGAGTTGTCGTCCGGAGAGCTCAGGAGCGTGCCGGCCTGGTCCACCACCGTCACGTCGCTCGCGCCGAGATCCGGCACGCTGGAGGCAACCAGGTGCACGATGGCGCCGACCTGACCCTGATCGAGCACGCGGCCCGGATAGAGCTGCAGCATGACCGAGGCGGTGGCGCGATGCGAATCGCGCAGGAACACCGAGGGCTTCGGCAGCGCCAGATGGACCCGCGCGTTCTGCACGCCCTGGACCTTGACGATGGTGCGCGCCAGCTCGGTCTCGAGTACCGACTGATAACGCGCGTTTTCCATCATGGAGCTCGTGCCCAGCGCCGAGTCCTTCTGAATCATCTCGATGCCCATGGCATCGCTTTGCGGCAGGCCCTGAGTCGCCAGCCGGATGCGCGCCTCCTGAACCTTGGATTCGGGAACGGAGACCGCGCCCGAGGGGCTCAGCTTGTATTCGATGCCCGCGGCGGTCAGCGCGTCCATGACCTGGCCGCTCTCCCGCTCCGAGAGCTGTCCGTAGAGAACGGTGTAGTTCTGTCCCTGCGACCAGATCACGAGCCAGATCGCAGCGGCCACGGCGGCTGCGACGCCGGCCAGCAATCCGACTTGCTTGAGAGCGGGTATCGCCTCGATGAGGCCTCGCGAAGGGGCAGGTACGATTTCAGCCATGGATCATTCCTCGCGGTCGGTTACACCGACATGTTCATTACCTGTGTGTAGGCGTCCAAGAGCTTGTTGCGCACCTGGGTCATGGCGCGAAAGGCCAGATCCGCCTTCTGCACCTCGAGCATGACCTTGGTGAGATCGACGCTCTTGTCGCCGCTCTCGTAGGCGCTCGCGAGTTGCGTCGCCTGGTTCTGCATCGAGGCGATGTGATCGACCGAGTCCTTCATCAGCGCCGCGAAATCCATCGGCTGCGACGCCGAAGGGGCGACATCGGCCGGCGTACCGGATGCACGCGCCTGGAGCGAGCGCATCTCCGCCAGCACCTGTTGAATCTGAAGGCTGCTCACGGCGCCACCGCCGCGAACTCCTGATCGTACAGCCGCGGCACGCTCACGCCGGCGGCCTTGAGCTGCTGCAATTTGTGCCGGAGCGTCCGCGGGCTGATGCCGAGGCGCTCCGCGGCGAGTTTGCGGCTCCCGCCGGTGACCCGGAGCGTCGCCAGGATGAGCTCGCGTTCCCGCTGCTTCAATCCTCGATCGAGGCCCGCCGACTGTTCGGCATCGGTCGCGCCCGGCATCGGTGGCGCCGCGGTGCCTGCCGCAGCGCCTGCCGCAGCGCCCGCCGCCGGCGGAACGCCGCCGCACTGCAGGTCGAGATCGTCGGCGTCGATGCTCCCGCCGGTTGCCAGCCACGCCGCACGCTGGACGATGTTGGTCAGCTCTCGCGCATTCCCGGGCCAGTCGTGTTCCACCAGCTTGCGCTCCGCGGCGGGCGTGAGTGCAAGCGCCGCCTGGTTGCCGCGGGCACACGCCTGAATGGCACGGCGGGCGAGCGGCAGGATGTCGCCGCGACGCTCGCGAAGAGCGGGCAGCCGCAGCGACATCACGTTGAGGCGATAAAAAAGATCGGCTCGGAAGCGCCCCGCGCGCACCTCCTCCGGCAGATCGCGGTTCGAGGTCGCGATCAGCCGCACGTCGAGGCTGATGGTGCGGTTGCCTCCGACACGCTCCACTTCGCGCTCCTGAAGAACCCGCAGAATCTTGGCCTGCAGCCCCAGGTCCATTTCGGAAATCTCATCCAGGAGGAGCGTCCCTCCCTGCGCCTGTTCGAACTTGCCCGCATGCGCGCTGAGCGCACCGGTGAACGCGCCCTTCTCGTGGCCGAACAGCGTGGCTTCGAGCATGTTCTCGGGGATGGCCGCGCAGTTGATGGCGACGAACGGCTTGTCCGAGCGGCCCGAGTGGTCGCGGATGAAGCGCGCATACACTTCCTTGCCGGTGCCGCTCTCGCCGGTGATGAGCACGGTCGCATCGTTCTCGGCGATCTTGCGGGCCAGCGATACGGAGCGCTTGGACTCCGGGTCCGCCGCAACCAGCTCGTTCGGCGTCACGCGATTGGCGAGCTGCCGGCGCGCCATGTCGATGAGCGCCTGCGCCTCGAAGGGCTTGACGATGTAGTCGGTGGCACCCTCCCGCATGGCGGATACGGCCTGCGCGATGGTCCCGTAGGCGGTCATGAGCACCACCGGGAGATCCGCCCGCAACCGCTTGATGGAGGAAAGCAGCTCGTAACCGCTCGGGCCCGGCATTTGCACGTCGGAGATGACCAGCGCGACCTCCTCCGACTCGAGCAGCCGGAGGGCCTGGTCCGCATCGCCCGCCGCGACGGCGGCGAGGCCTGCCGCGCGCAGGGTATCGACCAGCGCCTCGCGCAAGTCGCTGTCGTCCTCGACGATCAGGACCGATTCTTTCAGCGTGTTCATGCGGCTTCCTCTACGGGTAAATCGATGATGAATGTCGCGCCGGGGCCTGCGGTGCCGGGGCCTGGATCGGCGAGCCGGATGCTTCCGGCGTGAGCCTCGACCACGCTCTTGACGATGGAGAGGCCGATGCCGTTGCCGCGCGCGCGCGTGGTGAAGAACGGCTCGAATATCCGCTCCCGGATGGGTAGCGGTACGCCGGGACCGTTGTCGCTCACGACGATCTGGGCGCGGCCGCCCGGCGCGCGGCGCGCGAGCAATTCCAGTTCGAGCTCCGCGCCGGCGGATTGCAGCGCGTTCGTGGCGAGATTCAGCACCGCCGAGACCAGCGACGGCGCATTGGCTCGCACGGTGAGCCCCGGCGCCTCGGTGCGGATGGTCAGGCGCACGCCCCGGCGCAATGCCGGACGGAGCCACTGTGCTACTTGTTCCAGGAGCGCGCTGACGCTGACCAGCTCGCGGGTGGCGCCGCCGTGGGCGAACGCCAGCATGTCATTGACCAGCTTGTCGAGCTGCTTCAGGCTGCCGACGGTCTTCTCCGAGCAGCGCGTCAGATCTTCGGCGCTTCGTCCGGGCATGGACATCTGCGTTGCGTACAAGAGCGCGGCGGCCAGCGGCGTACGAATCTGGTGCGCGAGCCCCGCGGCCAGTTCGCCCATGGTGACGAGGCGCTGCTGACGCGCCAGAAAAACGTTCATGAGATGCGATTCGGTCACATCGGTCAGCAGCACCACCTCTCCCCCGTGACGCAGATCGCGGCGGGAAATGTTGACGAACCGGCCGGTGCGCAGCTCCGTGTGCTCGCCGATGGCACCGGAGTTCACCGCCGCGCGCGCGAGCACCGCCGCAAAGGTTTGATGTACCAAGGGTTCCCCGAGGAGCACGACGGCTGCCGGGTTCGCCTCCTGGACCTCCCCGCGCGCATCGAGCACCAATACGCCGCCCGGCAGTCCCTCGATCAGAGCCGACAGCCGCGCCGCGAGATGCTCATTGCCCGCATGCGCCTCGCCCAGCTCGTGGCGCAGCTCCGCCACCTGGGCGCGCAGCGCATCGAAGGCGCCGGACAGCTGTTCCGACACGGAACCGAAAGCGCGGAACGCGGCGGTGAGCTCGCTGCGCTGAGAGTCGATGAGGTCGAGAGGGTTCGCTGCCATGGCGGAGAAGAAAGCAACTTCTGTGCCTCGGCCGCTTTTGTCCCGCCGATCAACCGGTTACGGCGAGGACCCCGGCAGCCGCGGGGCGAGCGTCAATTAATTGTCAGGCACTCAGACGATATTTGCGCAGCTTCTCGACCAGGGTCGTGCGGCGGATCTTCAGAAGCCGCGCCGCTCCCGCGACGGTGCCGTCGGCTTCCTCGAGCGCTTTGCGAATGAGGCCAATCTCGATGGCGGACAGGTGATCCTTCAAGTCGATACCGCCGCTCTTCAACAACGTGCCCGCGGCCTCGGCGTCCTCGAGAAGATCGGACGCATCGCCGTCCTCACCGTCGCTCGACTCATCCAACGGTTCGTCGGGGCTCACGGCGGTCACCGCCGTCAAGCCTTCGAGCACCTCTTGGGGGGCGGGCATGATGGACATGCCGCCGCCGAACCATGCGCCGGTGCCGCTGGTGCGATACCGCTCGGGCAAATCGTCCGCCGTCACGGTCTGATCGGGGTAGAGGATCGCAAGCCGCTCGAGGAGATTGGCGAGCTCCCGCACGTTGCCGGGCCAGCGATTGGCCGAAAGGCAGCGCATGGCTCCCTTGTCGAGGCGGATGTGGCGCCCGGCATTCTGGCCCTGACGGCGGACCAGATGGTCGATCAGCACGGGTAGATCCTCGAGCCGCTCGCGAAGCGGCGGCATCTGCACCGGGAATACGTTCAGGCGGTAGAACAGATCCTCCCGGAAACGCCCCGCGAGGATGGCGGCATCCAGATCCCGGTGGGTCGCCGCGATGATGCGGACGTTGCAGTGAATCGTGCGATTGCTGCCGACACGCTCGAAGCTCCTCTCCTGCAGGATCCGCAGCAGCTTCACTTGCATCTGCAGCGACATGTCGCCGATCTCGTCCAGAAACAGGGTTCCGCCCTCGGCGAACTCGAATCGGCCGAGGCGAGTCGACAAAGCGCCCGTGAAGGCACCCTTTTCATGTCCGAACAGCTCGCTCTCGAGGAGATCCGCCGGAATCGCGCCGCAATTGACCGGCACGAAGGGGTGTCCCGCGCGGCCGGACAGCTCATGGACATGGCGTGCGACCATTTCCTTGCCGGTGCCGGACTCTCCCAGGATGAGCACATTGGTGTCGAACGGCGCGACTTGTTCGACCAATCGATGAACGACCCGCATCGCGGCAGAGTTACCGCTCGGCCGGAAGCGATGGGCCCCCGGCTGCGTGGGATGGCCGTTGCGCACGCTCTGCGCCTGGTTCAGGACCGCGGACAGCCGCCGCTGCTTCACGGGTAGATCGAGATGCAGCCATGCGATGTCGCCGCTTGACTCAGCGATTTTAGGAAGGCCGTCGCTCGAGAGGAAAATGACCGGCAACGGTTGCGCCATCGCCCGCAGGCGCGCGACCAGCTCAGGTCCTTCCCGGGCGATGGTCTCGGCGCCGACGATGAGCGCCAGCCAGTCGTGAGCACCCTCCGTTTTACGGCCCAGCTCGGCCAGATCGTGAAATCGAACCGGCTCCAAATCGAGAAACCGCAGCAACGCCGCAAGCTCCGACGCTTGCGAGTCTGAGGGTTCCATCACAATTACTTTGGCGTCGACCACGAAATGGGACTCCTTCCCTCGAAAAAGTGTGACGGACTCCACAGATCTCCGGTCCCGTCTTAAACATATCATCTAACTTATTGAGATTGCTCACTCAATCTCAGGTCGGGCCACATACTAACTGATGAACTTGAGAGAAAAGGAGGCGGCAAACACCCGCAACGCATGTAAGGTCATCTCTCAATTTCGCTATGAGAGATTCAGGTAGCAGAGGCTCGGATTTTCGCTAGTGAGCGTTAGGTGAGGATGCTCGAGCACCGGCAACGAGGCGCCGATGGTGGCGGAAAATGAGCTTCTCGAGGAGGTCCACCACGCCCTCGCTCATATCGCGAAACTCAAGCTGTGCGACGCGTTCGCCGCTCTCCTCACGTTCGTTCGCGACGCTGCTGGGAATCTTGAGCGGCTGCGGAAGCGCGGGATTGATGTAGATATGCACGAGGCCCGCCTCGCCCATCGGCGGCGCCGACGCGCCGAACCACTCCAGGCCCCGCGCCCCGAGACGTGTCTTTTGCAGGGGCGGCAAGGCGGCGCTGCGCAGCGCAATCTCGGCCGTGAGCCGCAGCAGGATATTCAGTTTGTATTCCAAGCGCTGCAGTTCATGCACCAGCGCCGGCGATTCGTCCTTGAGCGCCTCCGAGATTCGCACCTCGTCCAGCGAGGACTCGGCGCCGAGCAGCTGCTGGTTATCCGCATTCAGGCGCGCGAGCGCCAGACCCTGCGGGATCTGACCCGGCAACCAGTGAAGGGGCAGCAGTTCCTCGAAAATCAAGCCGTCGCCGAGGAACGAGGGCATGGGCGGGCGCGCCGGCTAGAGCCTGTGATTCGAGTAGGCTCGAAGGGCGCGCCGCCCCGCGGCCAGCATGTCCATATCGCGGCACTTGGCGCGGAAGCGATGCTCCATTCGACCGAGCGACCGGGCATTCAAATCGGCAATCTCGCGAAGCACCGCTCGATCCTTCTCGTTCATGGGCGTGAGGGCGTGGCGCGCTGACTTTATCAGCCTCAACCGTTCAGCGTCGAGACTGATCACGCGCTCGGCCTCGCCCGTATCGGCGAGCTGGAGCAGCTCGTGCGAGAGCTCGAGTGCCCGCTCGAGCGCCGCCGCTGCTTCCTCGCGGGTCCTGGCGGGTCCTTCCCTCATCGCTTATCACTGACGATCTGGTCCCAGCCGCTCTTCACCTTGCGCACCAGCGCGCTGATCTCGGCAACGATTTGCGCGTCGTTGCTGGCGTTCGCATGGGTCAGGCGGGCGAGCATATACACATAAAGAGAGTGCAGATTCGCCGCGACTTCTCTTCCCCGCTCCAGGTCGAGGGTGGTGTTGAGCTGATTGATCAGCCGGATCGCCTTCCCCAGGGCCTTGCCCTTGGCGATCACGTCCGGGAGTGGCAAGTTGTTCTTGATGCGCTCCATGCAACCCTGAGCGGTCGCGAGCTCGGACACGATCTGCTCGTACATGATCTGCACCAGCCGCGTGGGGCTTGCGTCGGCGACCAGTCCTTGGTTGCGCATTGCGGTATATCGCGCCGCGCCTCGCTGAGAGTGCATCATCCCCGTCGCCCTCAGGTACCGAGCGTACCGCCGCCCAAGCTGGAGCTCGAAGAGCTCGATGAGCTGGAGCTGGACTGGTTCGGATTGAATTCTGCGGTAAGGTACGTTTGAGTCTCCTTGAGCGCCGCGACCGCGGTGTCCATGGCGTTGTATTGCGCGGTAAGCGTGGCGGAATAGGTCGCCAGCTCCGCTTGCAGCGCCGTCTGCTGCTGCGAGACGTTGCTCAAACTGGTCTGCAGGCCCTGATTGATGGAAGACAGCAACCCGGCGGGCCCGGTGTACTGATTGATCAGGTTATCGATCTGGGTCGCGATGCCGTTGCTGCCGCCCAGCAAATTACCGACCGCGGTCAGATTGGCGGTCAGCGCATTGCTCAGAGTGGTCGAGTCGGTGTCGAGCTGGCCCGTATTGGCGTCCGCGGTGATACCGAGATCCGCCAGCGAGGCGGTCCCGCCGGTGTTGTTCCCGAGCTTCACCGTGTCCAGAATGTTCTCGAGCTGGTTCTGAAACGATTGGAGCGTCGCGTTGCCGTTGAGCGGGCCGGCCGTCTGGGTCGATGCATCGTAGCCGGTCAGTGTCTGTATGGCGCTGAGCACCCCATTCACCGCCGTGACGAAGGTGCCGATCGAGGTCGAGGCCGTCGAAGGATCCGCGCTGATGGACAGCGTGGTCGGCGTATTGGCGGCCGATGTCCCGAGCAGATCCAGGGTCACGCCCGTGATCGCACCGCTTACCAGATTGTTGGCGCTGGTCGCGGCGTAGCCGTTGATGGTGAAGTTCGCGTCCTGAGCCGCCTGGGTCTGGGTCAGGTTGGTGATGTCGTCTGCGGGGTCGTACACCAGGGACGACAGGCCCCCGTCGCCTCCGGATTGCGTCACGGTGATGGCGTTCGCCGTGCCGGTCGAGGTCCCCGAAATGACCAGCCGGGCGCCGCCGGAGGTGCTGATGACGCTCGCCGTCACTCCCGGATTGTTCGACGCGGAATTGATGGCGGAAGCGATGCCCGCGAGCGTGTTGTCGCTTGAATCGATGGTGATGGAGGTGGACGCGCCGCCGACCGCGATGGTCAAGGTGCCCGTGCCGACGGTGCTCGCCGCCCCGCCGGTGAACGCCTGCGAGGTGAGCGAGGCAGCCGTGGCGAGGTTCTGGACCTCCAAGGAATAGGTTCCCGGCACCGCGTCGGAGCTGGTGGTCGCGGAGGCGATGGTCTTGTCGGCGACCGTCGCGTCATACCCCGCGAGTTGGGACGGATCCTCCAGGGTCGACAGCGTGGCTTGCAAGGTGCTGAGCGCGCTCGAGAAAGTGCCGAATGCCGACACCTGGGCATTCAACGTCGTCTGTTCCGTCGACAGCTCGTTGGTCTGCGCCGCACCATAGCTGGAGGTCAGCGCCGTTACGATGGCGCTGATGTCGAGTCCCGAGCCGATGCCCGTGGAGGTGATCAGCGAGTTGGCGGCCGAGCTGGCGGTGCTCGCGCCTCCGGTGGACGAAACTGAACTCATGAGTGCAAGCCTCTAGTGCGCATGTTGAACGTATCGGCCGTCATCCTGAGGACTTAAGCAAGACGCGTACCAGTCCGCTGGTCGGTCGTACCCCGGTCGGAGGGGGACCCCTCAGGCGTGCTCGTCGATCAAGGCGCTCGATACCCCCAGGCTCTTGGCCAACGCCGGGAAGGCGATCACGGGGTACTCTCCGATCACCTCGCCCGTGGCCGGATTGACCTCCTGAATGAGCATGGAATTCGAGTTCGGGGCGACCCGGAACTGGTCCGGTTTACCCGAGTCGTTGAGATACTTGTTGAGAAAGGCGACTTGCACCTGAGCGTCGCCGGCACGCGAAACCCCCGTCGACTTCGACGCGGCGGTTGCCGCTCCTGCCGCAGCATTGCCGCGAGGCGGCAGGGAATTGCCGCCGGATGGTGGAACTGTAACCTTGGTAGGCGCCTGACTTCCGTGCACGAGGCTTATCGCCGGTATCTGTACCGGGTTTGCGTCGCTCGCCATAATGGTACCTGCTTCAAGTTACCGGGATGAAAACTCGCTCCTGGACCTATGAATCATCTGAAATGCTTCGTCTGAGAATGCTTCGTCTGTAGACCACGGCCCGGTCGCGTGAGCGGCCGGGCCGTGGGTTTCCTCTACTCGTCTACTTCAAGCTATCGGCAATTACGACAGGAGCTTGAGGATCAGCTGCGGCTCCTGGTTGGCCTGCGCCAACACCGAGATACCCGCCTGTTCCAACACCTGCGCCTGGGTCAAATTCGCCGTTTCCTGCGCGAAGTTGGCATCCTGGATGGTGCTGCGCGACTGGGTCAGGTTCTGACTGGTCGACTGCAGGTTGCTCACCGCCGCCGTGAAGCGGTTCTGGATGGCGCCCAGCTGGCTTTGGAACGCGCTGACCGTGGCAAGCGCGGCGTCCACCGACGAGATCGTGCTGTTGGCGTCAGCCACCGTGAGCACGTCCTGGTTGGCGAGCGTCGAGGTTGAGCCCGCGGCGGTCGTCGCGTAGGGAGTCGCATCGCCGCTCGTGAACCCGAGAGCCGCAGAGCCGCCGGCCGTACCCACGTCCGTGATGGTCACGGGGACGGAATCCGTCAGCGTTACGGTGCCTTTGGTGGTCACCGGCGTCGCCACGGAACCAGCAATGTTGCCGAGCCCGGAGCCTGTCGCGCCCGTGCCGAGGGTCACGGCCTGCGACACGGTGATGTCGCTGCCGTCGGTGTTCGAGAGCACGATGGCGCCGATCGGCGTCGTCACGCTGCCCGAAGGAGCAGTCTCGTTGATCGAGGCGGTGACACCCGTGGTGCTCGAGCTCAAGTTGATCTGCGCCACCACAGCCGCGGCCGTCAGAGTCGTCCCGGCAGCGATATTGTTGGTGCCCGAATAGATCTGGGTGCCGTTGATGGTCAGGTTATAGGTGCTCGCCGTCGTCGCCGCCGCACCGCCGATCTGCGAGAACGCCGCATTGTCTGCAGCGGTCGTCGAGGCGCTCGCCGTCAAGCCCTGAAGGCCTGCGCCGTTGATCGCAGCGGCCTTCGCGTACGCGGAGGTGGCGCCCTGGTAGGTCGTGGAACCCACGAAGCTCGCGGTCGGGCCCACGGTCACCTTGGAAGTGCCGTCGCTGATGGTCACGGTGGACGTGCTGGTAAGAGCTGCGGCCGTCGTCGCGGTGCCGGTCTCGGTCGAATACTGACCGATCTGGTTGGCCCCGACGCCCTGCTGCAGGCTGACCGCGATGGTGTCGCCGACGTTGGCGCCGACTTGGTACACCGTGGTGCCGCTCGAGCCGTTGAGCACGTTCAAGCCGTTGAAGGTGGTCTGCTGCGCGATCTGCGTGATTTCCGCGATCTGCTGCTGCACCTGGTTGTTGAGCGCTGCGCGATCCGAGGCGCTGTTCGAGCCGTTGGCGGCTTCGACCGCGAGGGTCCGGATGCTCTGCAGGTTGTTGTTGATGGTGGTCAGCGCCCCGGCAGTCGTCTGCGCTTCGGACACGGCATCGTTGGCGTTGCTGATCGCCTGGTTGGTGCCGTTGATCTGAGTGGTGAACTGCTGACTGATCGCGAGACCCGCGGCGTCGTCGGCGGCGCTGTTGATGCGCAGACCCGATGACAGACGCGTCAAAGACTGCGACAGAAGCGACTGAGAACCGTTGAGGTTGTTCTGCGCAACAATCGAGTCGATGTTGGTATTGAGAGTTAAAGCCATTTGATACTCCGTATTGTCTACCGGCCCGTCCAGGCCCCAAATTCCTCTTGTGCTCACTTCACCCGCCAAGCGGGCGGACCGGTGACCACATTCAAAGGGTTTATCGGACGGGGTCGCCCATACTTGAGAGCAATCGCGGCCCCCTCGGGGGCCTTTCGTAGCAATACGTCACGATTTTCGAATCGCCCATTTGACAGTGCGATTTGGCCGTCGAAGGGGCGGTTTGGAGTAGAATGCCGCCCTTTTCCCCGAACGCCATGCCGGATTCCTTGAAAACCGCCACCCGCAAGATACCCGTTCGCCGCAGAACGCCCAAAGTCGGATTCGTCAGCCTGGGATGCCCCAAGGCGCTGGTCGATTCCGAGCGCATTCTCACGCGATTGCGAGCCGAGGGCTACGAAGTGGCCGCGAGCTACCGCGCCGCGGATCTGGTCGTCGTGAATACCTGCGGTTTCATCGATGCGGCGGTGGATGAATCGCTGGAAGCCATCGGCGAGGCGCTCGCCGAGAACGGCAAGGTCATCGTGACCGGCTGCCTCGGCGCGCAGCCCCAAAAAATCCTCGATCGGCACCCGCAGGTATTGAAGATCACCGGCCCCCAGCGCTATGAGGAAGTGGTCGCCTCGGTGCATGAACATCTGCCGCCGAAGCACGAGCCGTTCGCCGACCTCATTCCGGAGCAGGGCGTGAAACTCACGCCGCGCCACTATGCCTACCTCAAGATCTCCGAGGGCTGCAATCATCACTGCAGCTTCTGCATCATCCCCTCGATGCGCGGCCGGCTCGCCAGCCGTCCCGTCGGCGAGGTGCTGCGAGAGGCGGAGAAATTGGCCCGCGCCGGCGTGAAGGAGATCCTGGTCATCTCCCAGGACACGAGCGCGTACGGGGCGGATCTCAAGTATGCCGAAGACACCTGGCGGGGAACGCCGCGTCGCGCCCGCTTCTACGATCTGGCCGCGGCCTTGGGCGAGCTCGACATCTGGATTCGGCTGCACTATGTCTATCCCTATCCGCACGTCGACGAGGTGGTCGGCTTGATGGCCGATGGAAGCGTGCTGCCCTATCTCGACATTCCCTTCCAGCACGCGAGCGAGCGCATCTTGAGACTCATGCGGCGTCCGGCCGCGGCGGAGAACACCCTCGAGCGGATCGCCGCCTGGCGCAGAGCCGTGCCGGATATCACGCTGCGCAGCACCTTCATCGTCGGATTTCCCGGCGAGACCGAGAAGGACTTCGAGGAACTGCTCGCGTGGCTGCGTACCGCGCAGCTCGATCGCGTCGGATGCTTCGAGTATTCGCCGGTGGAAGGCGCGGCAGCCAACGCACTGCCCGAGATCACGGTCCCCGATGAGGTCAAGAAGGAGCGCCGCGAACGCTTCATGGAGCTCGCGGCCGAAATCAGCGCGGAGCGGCTCGCGCGGAAGGTCGGCCGCACTCTGCAGGTTCTCGTCGACCGGGTCGAGGACGGCGTCGCGATTGCACGCTCGGCGAGCGATGCGCCGGAGATCGACGGCCTGGTGCGGATCGCATCGCCCGGCGCACTGAAAGCGGGCGACTTCGCGCGAGTCCGCATCGTCGCGGCGGGCCCCTACGATCTCGAGGCGCGCCCGGCCGAGTAGTTGTGTAAGCTTTTCGATCAACCCGAATCTTGGAGAATCGATCGTGCAAATAGCGGCGGACGCGGTGGTCTTGATTCACTACACGCTCAAGGACGACGACGGCAAGGTACTCGACAGTTCCGACGGCAGCGAACCCCTCGCCTACATTCAGGGCCACGGAAATCTCGTGCCCGGCCTGGAAAAGGCCCTCGAGGGCAAGAAAGACGGCGACGCCTTGGCGGTGACGCTGTCCCCGGACGAGGGCTACGGCACGCGCAACGAGGGGTTGGTGCAGCGCGTTCCGAAGAGATCGCTGCAGGGCTCGGGCGAGATCCGCAAGGGAATGCAATTTCGGGCGCAGACGGACGAAGGCCTGCGCGTATTCACGGTCACGGCCATCGTGGGCGACATGGTGGCGCTCGACGGCAATCACCCGCTCGCCGACCAGACGCTGCACTTCGACGTTGAAGTGGTCAGTGTCCGCGCCGCGACGGCCGAAGAGCTGGAGCACGGACACGTTCACGGCGCGGGCGGACATCATCACTAGGGACGGAGCTCTTTAGTGGCCCAGGCCCCGGCCGCGGACCCGGATACGAGCTGCGCCGAGGCGATGCGGCTGCAGCTTGCGGGGGATCTGAACCAGGCCGAGAAGCTCTACCGAACGGCTCTGGAGGCCGACCCCCGGCATGCGGCCGCGAATTACTGCATCGGCATGCTCAAGGTGCAGCTGCAACAGCCGGCCGAGGGGCTTCCTCATCTATTAGCGGCGCTCGAGTCGAAACCCGAAACTTTCGATTACTGGCTGGGATATCTCGAGGCCCTCCTACAGGCCGGGCGCAGCGACGAGGCCGCGAGCACGCTCACCCTCGCCCGGCAACACGGGCTCGCGGGCCCTCTCGTCGAGGAGTTCGCGCGACGTTTGCAGGCGCGAACCGCGGCGAAGCCCCTCGCGCCGCCGCCCACACCCCCGAACACCCCGTCTCGGGCCGAGCGCCGCAGCGAGGCGCTCTTGTTGCGAAAACAGGAAAAAAGCCTGTTATCGCTGGTGGAGCGTCGCAAGTTCCCGGACGCCCACGCCCTGGCGCGGAGCATGACCGAGCGCTTCCCGGAGCACGGATTGGGATGGAAGGTGTTGGGCGCGTTCGTATCGGCCGAAGGCCGATTCCAGGACGCGCTCGTTCCGATGCAGAACGCCGTGCGCCTGATGCCGGGCGATGCCGAGGCTCATGTGAACCTGGGGATGAATCTGTTCCGCCTCGATCGCTTCGACGAGGCGGAGGCTCAGCTGAAGCAGGCCATCGCCCTCGACCCGACGCTCACTTCGGCGCATTTTCGACTGGCGATGATCTACGGCCTGCGCAATCGCTATGCGGAGTCCGAGGAATGTCTGCGGCGCGGCTTCGCCTTGAATTCGGACTACGTACCGGGCGACCTCGAGCTGAGCTTCTCCAACCTCTTGTTCCTGGCGAGCCATAACCCCGCGGTGGACGCGGACGAATTGTTCGCCATGCACCGCCGGGCGGGCGATCATCTGGAGGCGAAATTCCGCAAATCCTGGCCGCGGCATGCCAACGACAGAGACCCGGAGCGGATTCTGCGTGTCGGCTTCGTGTCCGGCGATCTGCATCATCACGCCGTCGCCTTCTTCATCGACCCGGTGCTGGCATGCCTCGAGCAGCAGCCCACCCTCGAGCTGCACGCGTACTACAACAACACCATCGAAGACTCGGTCAACGAGCGGTTGCGCGGCCACTTCCGGGAATGGCATCCGGTCGCCCATCTCGATCACGCCACGATGGCCAAGAACATCGTCCGCGATCGCATCGACATCCTGGTGGATCTCTCGGGTCACTCGGGCGCCAATCGCTTGCCGGTGTTCGCGCGCAAACCCGCGCCCATCCAGGTGAGCTGGATCGGCTATCCGGGCACCACGGGGCTTCGCGCCATGGATTACTACCTGGCGGACCGCCATTTCCTTCCCCCGGGACGGTTCGATCGGCACTTCACCGAGAAAATCGTGTATTTGCCCGCCAACGTGCCGTTCCAGCCGTTCCAGGCGGCGCCGCCCGTCAATTCCTTGCCGGCGCTCTCCTCCGGCAGCCTGTGCTTCGCAAGCTTCAATCGGATGGGCAAGATCAATCCCGCAACCATCGGCATGTGGTGCGGATTGCTCACGGCCGTGCCGGATGCCCGCATGCTCATCGGAGCGGTCGACGGCTCCGGCCAACCGCTGCTCGATCAGTTTGCCGCGCACGGCATCGAATCGAAACGCCTGACGCTCCACCCCCGATGCGGGATGGAGGAATATCTGAAGCTGCATCATCAGGTGGATCTCTGCCTCGACACCTATCCTTATACCGGCGGCACCACCACCATTCAGGCACTGTGGATGGGAGTGCCGACGCTCACGGTGGCAGGCGCCACGCCCGGCTCCCGGCAAGGCGCCGCCATCTTGGGCCAGTTGGGACTCGACGAGTTCGTCGCCTCGGACGCCGCGGATCTCGCCGTCAAGGGCCGCTACTGGGCGTCTCATCTCGGCGATCTCGCGGCGCTGCGCGCCGGGCTGCGAGACCGGTGGCAGGAATCGCCGGCACGGCGGCCCGAGCTCATCGCCGACGCCCTCGCGCAGGGTTTGCGACAGATGTGGAGGGGCTGGTGCGCCGGGCTCGGCCCGGAGTCGTGGGAGATCGCGGGGTGATGGAGATCACGGGGTGATGGAGATCGCAGAGTGATTATGTCTACTCGACGCGGTCCTTGAGCCGGTTGTGACAAGGGTCTGCGAAAGGCCCTACTTTCCGCGCTAGGTTGTGCCGATGTACTGCCCGCCCCCTCGTCATCGCGGCTATATTCTCGCCTCGCTCATCCTGCTCGTTTCTGCGCCGGCATGGCTGCAGGCCGACGAGGTGTTCAAGTCCGTCGATGCCGACGGACACGTGGTCTACTCCGATCACGCCGACCCTACGGCACAGACAACCATCGTGCACCTCGAGGACACCTACGCGCCGCCCCACGTGATGCACTGGTGCTGGGCGAACTGCTTTACCCTCGTGTTCGAGGAGGGCGTCTACCGGCGGGCGGACGGCACCAACGAGACCTGGACCGTGGATCATTTCACGCCCACGTCCTTCCTCTTGCACCGTCACGATGCCCCCGCCGCGTGGAACGGATTCAGCGCAGATGTGACCTACGAAGGTCGGATATCGAACGGACTATTGGTCGACCTCACCGTGGCCGGCAGGTCCGCAACCGATATCCAGGCCGCGTGGGGCGCTGCGCTCGAGACCCTGCCCGGGAGCAACGCGGAGCGAGACCAGCGTATGTCATCGTCGACGGCCGGCATCGCCGACGCAGAAGTTCGAACCGCCGAAGCGCCCCCGCCGTTGCAGGACGACACCCAGACGCCCTGCCCGAACGATGGCTATATCTGGACCCCGGGCTATTGGGCCTGGAACGCAAGATACTTCTGGGTGCGCGGGGCCTGGATGCCACCGCCGCAAACGGGCGTGCTCTGGACTCCGGGCTATTGGGGATTCGCCGGAGGGGTCTACTACGTCTTCCATCCTGGGTATTGGGCGCCCCACGTGGGCTACTACGGCGGCATCAACTACGGCTTTGGCTATGCGGGCAGCGGATTTGCGGGTGGGCGCTGGGTGGGCACTACCTTTGCCTACAATCGAGCGGTGAGCAACCTCAACTCGAGCATCGTTCACAATACCTACGACGAACCCCCGATCCGCAATGCCGACGCCGGCAAGGTGAGCTACAACGGCGGCCCGGGCGGTACCGCCGCGACTCCGACTCCCCAAGAACGAGCGGTCGCCACCGAGCCGCATATCCTGTCGACGCCGCTTCAGCGGCAATACGCGCAGCAAGCCGTCAAAACTCCAACGCTCGCGGCCAGGGCCGACGCCGGCCATCCCGCCGTTGTATCCGTGCACAGATCCGCCACCACGAGCGCGCGACGAACCGCCACATCCGGCTCCGCCACATCCGGCTCCGCCGCTCCGTCTGCCGCTGTAGCGCGCACCGTTGCGAGCGAAACGCCGAACCCGGCCGCGAGGCCCACGGCGCGCCCCAACGATGCCGCCGTGCAGACGGCCGCGCCGAAACCCGCGGCTACCGTGCCGGCGAGGCCGTCGCCCAGGTGATCGGCGTTATCGGCGCCTAGCCGAATTTGGCCTTCATGCGTTCGGACAACTTCGCCAGAAGTATCACGACACGTTCGTGAGTTCCGACTCCGATCTCCTCGTTCCCGTCGGTCGCACGAACTGAAAACTCGATGCGCCGACCATCGACATGGGTGACCTTCGCCTCCCCGGTGACGTGTCGGCCGGCCGGCGTAGCCGCCAGATGGCGCACGTCGACGCGGGTGCCGAGCGCGCTTTCACCGGCGTCGAGATAGGGCTTGATCGCATTGAGCGCCGCGTTCTCCATGGCCATGATCATGACCGGTGTCGCCAGCACGGGCGGCAACGTCGAGTCCTTGAAGCGGCTGGCTAGATGCTCGGGCATCACCAGAAGACTGAAGGAGCCTGCGGCGCCGACCGGAATGGATTGCATGGGTTTTCCTCGAGTTGAACGACGTACCAAATAAGGAGCTATCGCGGTACCGTATCTACATAGATGCCCTACTCTGACTTGTGGACATATTGGACGGCCGCTTTCCGCCAGGCAAATCAATTGGGCCCGCGCGCCACGATTTTACTGCTGCTGTCCTTTTTCCCGCCCTCGCTTGGCCGCCGCCTTCCTCTTCTTCCGCCGCATCCGCGCGCGCACCGGCAGATCGAAGTACCGGACTTTGCCGAATAACTCGAACTCCTCGTCGGTTCCCAAGTGCCGAATGAACGGATAATTGACCGAGGCTCCATGAGGTGTGATATCCCACAACGTTCCGTCTTCGGTCTCCACGGCGCTGTGCGCCATCAACCGGATGCACGGCGCGCCTGGTCGCAAGTCCATGTAGACGAACCCGCGCACGTGCTTGTGCTGCGGTCTCTTGGCTACCCAGATTGCCACGTTGTCGTGGCAGCGATTCACGGTCGGCGTCCACTCTCCGATGTGGACGACCCGGCGGCACAGAGTAACGGACTGATGCAGTCGTTTGACTGCTGATACCGCCAGGCGCGAGATGACATCCGTGTCCACTTGCCTATTGTCCGTAGCGGCGCCAATAAATTTCGATTCGCGCCTGCGCATCCACACCAGTGCGTCAATTAAATCGTCAGTGCGTCGATGATGCTTCTTGGCCATAACGAAAGCGTTGCGAGCGCGGAGTTGGCGTTGCGACGGGGATAGCGATATTTGTCGCAATTGCCGAGATATCCCGGCGCCACCGCCGCAACCAAGCATTGATGTTCGTGCGATCTTCGATTCGCAGCAACGCCGGCGCTGTAAAATCCCGCCGTCTGTCGCGGGCTAAAAGACGTTATGTCAGGTTTATTTTCGATGCTCGCGCCGCCGGGATCTGCCGTCCGATACGGACACGACCGGCGCCCATCGGCGGGTCGCAACCCAGACGCCAGTCAGGGCTGACCGCTCTCGGGTGGGTCGCCGGCTTGCTCGTCGGTCAAGGACTACTTTTTGGGAGGCGGTACATTCGTCGAGAACATGTCGCGGAGTAGCTTCCACTTGCCGTCCGCGTGCTGCCAGACCACGATGTACTTGCCATGATCGAGTACCTTGCCCGCCTTGTCGCGCAATTCATACTCACCGACTTCAGTGGCCGTTGGACCATGGCCGAAGACTTCGATGGTCTTGAGCCGGATGGCTGCGGCCCCTGAATCTAGCGCTCCTTGCCAAAATTTCTGAATCGCTTCTGCGCCTCGGATGGGGTCGCTGCCGGCCGGCATCACTTGCCCATCCGGCGAATACAGCGCCGCGAGGGCTGCTCCATCGCCCTGAGCCGCAGCCGCTGAGAACTGGCCGTTCGCTGCCTCTATGGCAGCTTTTACGCCGTCGGCATAAGCCGGTGGTGTCAGACACGTACACACGATAAAGACAAAAGCGCAAATCAGGCCAATGATTTTCATGATGATCCTTCCTTTTGTATTTTGTGGCGCCGAGAGAGAACGGAGCAGGGATTGGGTAATTCGTCTGGCCGCGCCTCGTTCATTTTTTGAGCTCTGAAGATGTGGCGTCAGTTCAGAACCTCGTATTCACTCTTCACCATTCCGCTTGGATAGGTCTTCGTAAGAACGTGACGAAGCTGCACGTCGTGAGGCAGCGATCCAAATAGCGAAATGCCTTCGCCAATAAGCACCGGGACGCGCGTGATGATAAGTCGCTGGATCAACCGTGCGTGCAGGAAGCGTTGGATGGTGATGCCGCCATCGATATAGGCATGGCTGGCTCCGCTGGTCGCAAGGCGATCCGTTATCTGCGCGGGTGAGCCGGACATGTGCTCAATCGTCGCACCACGAACATTCGAGACGTCGATGGTGCGGCTACTTAAAACAACAACGCGCTTCTCAGCGTATGGCCATTTTTCGAAGGTCAGCACCTTTTCAAAGGTATTTCGTCCGATTACCAGCACGTCCACGCTCGACATGAACTCATCATAGCCATGAGGCTCACCCCCGCCTTCGGGAAGGAAGTCAAAATCGCCATTGCGTCGTGCGATAAAGCCATCAACGCTTGTACCTACGAAGACGGATGCCTTCATACAGAAATCCTCGGTTCGCGCAGCGAGCCCGCGCTCATCATCCATGATCACCTGGGCCCGTCAGGAGTGTACGATTATCCACGCTATGAACGGCGTTGTAACCCTCATGTTGACCGGCACCCACATCCGCCTCGAGCCCCTCGAGCATCGACATCTCGACGGCCTGGTCGCAGCCGCCGCGGCTGACCCATCCCTCTACCAGTGGAGTCCCGTCCCGCAGGGCGAACGCGACACGTCGCAATACATCGACACCGCAATAGCCTGGCGCGAAGCCGGCAGCGCGATGCCGTTCGCCATCGTGCGGATCAGCGACGGCACCGTCATCGGCTCTACCCGCTTCTGGAACCTGGAACGGTGGTCGTGGCCGCAGGGCCATCCGCGTCACGGCGGTCGTTCCATCGACGGCTGCGAGATCGGCTACACCTGGCTGACCCGCTCGGCAGTCCGCACGCCCGCCAACACCGAGGCCAAGCTGTTGATGCTGACGCACGCTTTCGAGGAATGGCGGACACTCCGCGTCTGCCTCCATACCGACGCTCGCAACCAGCGTTCGGCCGCGGCGATCGAACGCATCGGTGGCAAATTCGAAGGCGTTCTTCGCGCTCACCGGCTGGCGGCCGACCACACCGCCCGCAACTCCATGCGCTTCTCCATCCTGGCGGACGAGTGGCCGGACGTTCAGCGACGGCTGTCCCGGCTCATGGCCCGGGCTTGACCGGCTCGCCCCGCTCGCACAGCAGGAAAATGCTCGCGCAAAGATCCGGATATTGCTGTCCCAGCTGATAGCACCCTTCCAGGTACTCCGCGGATACGATATCCGTCTGCAGCAATCGATCCCACTGAAAATTCGCGAGCGCCTTGAAGAAGATGCCGGTTCGATGAACCACCTGGAGGCCGGCGGCGGCCGCGTCACGCTCCAGGGTATCGAGAGTGTAGGTTCGCCGGTGGCCGTGCTCGGCCTCCGCCGGCGTCACCGCGCTGTTGTGGCTGATCAGCCCCATCTTGACCGCGATTTGACGCGACGGCGCGTTGCCGTTCGGACAGACGAGAAAGAGCCGCCCGCCATCGGACAGCCACTCGCGATTGATCCGGCGCAGTATGCCGACCGGATCGTCAAGGTGCTCCAGTACATGCGACAGCACGATGTTCTCGTAGCGCCGCGGCAGCACCGCCTCCTCGAAGGTCGAGTGGACGAAGGTGGCCGCCTCCCCCAGTTTCTCGCGCGCCTCCGCGAGCGCGGCATCGGACGCTTCGACGCAAGTCACCTCTTTGAAGTGCGTCAGCAGCCGCCGGGTGAAATCCCCCTTGAAGCAGCCGAGCTCGAGCATGCCGCCCGCGCGAAAGAATGGCGCGAACGAGCGGATCATGAAGGGATGCATCACGTCGAAATCGAACCCGTACGCGTATCGGCGCTCCGCGCCGTCCCGCATCTCCCGGTCATAGTCACGCATGGCGTTCGGGAACCTCGCTGAGATCGAGAGTCATCTGGATATCGGACCCCTGCGCCGGCTCCGCCGAGAATCCGCAGCTCTCGTACAGGCGGACGGCCGCTGCGTTTCCCCGGTCCACGCTCAGCCGGATGAGGGTGAAGCCTGCGCGCCGCGCGTGCTGGATGCAATCCTCGAGCAACCGCTTGGCGATGCCCTCCCCGCTTCGCTCCGGGGCGACGCTCACGCTGGTGATGAATCCGGCATGGCGCGACTGATCGTTGCAGTAGGCGGCGACCATTCCCACGAGTGCCCTCCCGGCCCACGCCTCGAAGCGCTCCGCATGGCCCGCAATCTTGGCCGCGTACGCGTCGATGTCGACCCGGCCGCTCAGCGGCGGGACGAAGTGCGCCTCGCAATGCGCCAGGTGCGCGGCGACCTCGGCAACCCCCGCCCGATTGACGGCGTAAGTGATCGCCGCAACCGCCGCCGGCTCGATCCGCGGCGCCGGGGGCCTCATTCCAGCACCGCCGCGCCGAAACCGTGGCGTCCAAATTCGTTGCCGTTATAAAGAAGATACACGCGCCCATCGCACTCGAAGGAATGCGGGTAGCACAGCATGTCCGAGTCCCACTCCCCCGGCGTCGGCTCGAGCGACGGATTCCGGTCGTCGCGAGCCCAGTGCTCCAGGTCATCCGAGACCGCGTGCCCGATCCGATAGCCCCGTGCACTGTTCCTGCGAAAGTCGAACGACTGCCGGTAGCAGAAGAACATATGAAACCGTCCGCCGATCTCGATGACGGTCGGAAGCGCCTGACTCTCATCGGCACCAAGCCGGTCCTCCACGATCTGTCGCGCCTCCTCCTTGATCCAGACGATGCCGTCATCGGAAGTCGCATGGCCGATCTTGTACGTGCGGTCCGGCTCGGCGTCCGGGACGTACTTCTTCCAGCCGGTTCCGAAGATGTACCACATGTGAAACTTTCCGCCGATGATCTTCACGAACCCGTCGCCCACCAAGCACGGCTCGTGAAGCGAGGCCGACAGTACCGGACCCTCGCCGACGCGCTGGAACGTAACGCCTTGATCCCGGCTCACCGCCAACCCGATCGCGGTTTCCACCGACACCGACACGCGCCGGCTCCAGCCGCAGGTATAGCCGTAGACGGCATCGCCCATGCGCACGACGTTCATCGGAAAAATACCGTGCTCGTCGAAGCAACCGAGACCGCCGAGTGCGATCACCGTCTCCTGGGACACCTCGAGGACGCCGCGCAGATCCCGCGTCAGGTCCGCATAAGCGACGTGGCTCAAGAACTTGCCGTTGTGCGGGTCAACCGCCCGCGTCGAGAAAAAGATACGGATACGGTCCTCGAGCACCAGGGCCTGCGGAGATTGCGCGAATTGTAGGCATCCGTTCGGCAGCCTGTGCTCGTTCGGATCGAAAATCTTCCCCAGCTTTCGAAATTTCATATCGCGCACCGGTTGGCTATTCCAGCGTACCGCGCAACACCGCGAGGCCGAAGCCGTACCGCCCGACCTGGTCGCCCAGATACGCCATGTAGCTGCGGCCGTCGAGATCGAACACGTGCGGATAGCTCACCATCTCGGCGTCCCAGCCGTTCTCCGACACGGAGATCCCCGCCTTGGCGTCGTCGCGCACCCAGTCGGTGAGGTTCGAGCTCGAGGCGTAGCCGATCCGATAGCCGCGCTCCTTGCCGCGAAAGCCCGCACTATATCTATAGGCGAAGAACATATGATACTTGCCGCCGGCATAGCACACGTCGGGACTCGCCTGCGCCTCGTCCTCCTCGATGCGGCTCTCGATCAAGTCCGTGTTGATCTTTGTCCAGCGGATTCCGTCGCTCGAGGTCGCCATGCGAATTTTGTAGACCGGCTCCGCCCTGCCGTCGACGAGCTTCCACTTGCGTCCCGCGATATACCAGAGATACCAGAGGCCGTTGAAGCGCCGGATCTTCGGGCCGCTCAACACGAACGGCTCATCGGGCGAGTACGGCAGCACCGGACCCTTGCCGAGCTTGGCGAAGGTCGCGCCGCCGTCGCGGCTCACGGCGGCGCCGATCGCCACGTTGAACGGCACGGACTCGCAGCGCGTCCAGCCGGCGTAATAGGCGCGTACTTCCGAGCCGTCGCGGATCACCGAAACGGGGTAGGTGCCGAATTCGTCGAACTCGCCGAGGTCTCCCAGAGGCAGAATCGGCTGTTCGGCGACGCGCCTCACGATGAGCGGATTCGCACGATCCAGATCGACGAACGCGGATCGGCTGACGTACTGTCCTCGGGCATCGGGGGCGGGACGGCAGGAGAAATAGACCCGCACGAAGTCGTCGAACAGGAGCGCGCACGGCGCCTGCGCAAACTCCCGGAGCCACGGGCGGCCGGTGACCTCCTGCGGCGTGAAAACCTTCCCGAGCTTCTCCCACGTGAACACGATCTATACGCTCCCGGTCAGATCAGCTCGTAATGGTCCGCGACGCGTGCGCGAACGAGCTCGAGGGAATTGAACATCAGGGCATCGACGATCGACAGCGACGGCACGAATCCCGGCTCGAGCTGCGGATACTCGAAGGGCTTCGAGCGCAGGAACTGGAGCTCGATTCCCTGCCGCCGAAACTCCTCCTTGTCGTACAGTTCCGTTCCCCCGATCGCATTGACGTACGTGCGGGCGCCCGCGGCGCGGCACAGCGCCAGCACCTTGTCCTGCTTCTTCAAGGTGTGGTCGATGGCGATGTCCGAGGAAGTGCGGATCTCCGTGCCGACGGCGAGCAGATCGCATGCCGCCCGGATCGAGTGCTCGAGATAGCGAAACAGATTGCGTTCCCCGTGGCGAACGACCTGCTCCAGCCACGCGAACACCCGGGCGAATTGCGGCGCCTGGCCGTAGGCGCCGCGAAATTGGTTGAGAAGCTTGTCCGGATCGAAGGCCGCCGCGAGCTCCCGCTCGCGTACGTCGAGCGAGTCCGACGCATGCTTCAAGGGGAGCGAGAACGTCGCGGCCTCGCCGTTCCGGCAAAGCCTGTTGCGATTGATCCAGCCGCTCTTCACGTACTTGATGTTGTCGTAGACGACGAACACGTCCACCGCCGCGATCAGCTGGAAATAGCCCGGATAGGGCAGGAAATACGGCTGCATGATCGCCAGCTTCATGTGCCGCGATTCCGCGAAGGAAGCCCGCCGTCAGGCGGCCGTCGCTCTCAACAAGTCCACGATGCGGTCGACTTGATTGAGAGGCAAGTCGGGGTATATCGGCAGGCACAGGACCTGCTCGGCGATCTTGCGCGCGACGGGAAGATTCTCGTGCGAAGCGGACGGCAAGCCGCGGTACATGGGGAAATCGCTGATCAACGGGTAGAAGTAGCGCCGGACGATGATCCCGTTGTCGCGGAATTTCTGGTAGAGCGCATCCCGGGTCAGCGGATAGTCCGGCTGAACCAGTATCGGAAAATACGCATAGTTCGAGCGCTCCTCGCCCGCCGGCTTGATGCACCGTATCCCCGCGATATCGGCAATCCCGGCCCGGTAGCGCCGGTCGACCGCTCCGCGCCTCGCGAGCGCCCTGTCGATGCCCTCGAGTTGCAGGAGCCCGAGCGCGGCGTTGAACTCGCTCATCTTGCCGTTGATTCCGGGCGCGACCACGGTGACCTCGTCGACGAACCCGAAGTTCTTCAGATGATTGATGCGCTGGCGGGTCTTCTCGTCCGGACAAACGATCGCGCCGCCCTCGAAGGTGGTGAAGGTCTTGGTTGCATGGAAGCTCAGCACGGACACATCGCCATGCGTCAGGACGCTGCCGCAATGGCACTTCACGGCGAACGCGTGCGCCGCATCGTAGATCACCTTCAGGCCGTAGTTGTCCGCGATCGCCTGGATCCGATCCACGTCGCAGGGATGGCCGTAGGTATGAACCGGCATGATGGCCGTGGTTTGCGGCGTGATCGCCGCCTCGATCTTGCGCGGATCCAGATTGAACGTATCGGGATCGATATCGACGAATACCGGCTTGATGCCGTTCCACAGGAGCGAATGGGCCGTCGCCACGAACGAATAGGGCGTGGTGATGACCTCGCCGGTAATGCGCAGCGCCTGCAGCGCGGTAACCAGTCCCAAGGTGCCGTTGGCAAATAGCGCGATATGCTTGACACCGAGGTACTCGCACAGTTTGCGCTCGAGCTCCTGATGGAAGGGGCCGCCGTTGGTGAGGATCTTCGAATCCCAGATCTTGCGCAGATAAGGAATGAACGCTTCCAGCGGGGGAAGCTCCGGCCGCGTGACATAGATCGGGGTCTGCCGCTCTTCCTCGGCCGAGGGAACGGTACTGTCGACTGCCGTGATGCGCGCTCTTGCCATCAGCGATACCTGGTCATTCAGGAGAAACCTCTTGTCAGGAGAGATACTTGAACAGAGACAATCCTTCGGTGAGGGTATAGGCCTGCATCGCCGCGCTCAGCGTCGTGTTCTGCGAGTCGAGGTTGGTGATCGCCTGCGGGTAGTTCAGGCTCTGCAGGGTGGATATGGATTGCTGTAGCTGAGTTTGCTGCGCCGTCGCGGCGGACTGCTGAGTCGTGATCGTGTTCAAGCGGGCGCCGACGCTCGCTTGAACCGTCTGGGTTTGATCGAGCGCCTGGTCTATATTGTCGATGGCACTCGCGATCGAGTTGTTGAGCTGAGTGCTTCCGGAGCTCGCCGACGGCGTCTGCTGCAAGGCGTTGACGAGATTTTGCACCGTGGTGAAGATGCTCTGATCGGTGCTTGCCGCCGCCGTGAACGTGTCGCCCGTGGCCGGCGTTCCCGATAACGTAACCTGCAGGCCCTCGAAGGAGATGGCCTGGCCGCTGGTATAGGTACCGGTGCTGACCGCCACGTCGGCGGAATTGAGCACTTCGTAGGCGTTCGGTGCGGTGAACTGGATGGTGTAGGTCCCGCCGTCGTACGCCGTGGGATCGGTCACCGAGGTCGCGCCGATCTCGCCGCTCCCCGTGTTGGCGGCGCCCGCGGTGACGTTGAAAGTACCGTTGCCCGTCTTGATCTGATTGAACACCAGATCGCCGTTGTCGCCCACGACCACGGTCTGTCCCGCCGCGAGCTGAACCTGGCGCTGGCCCTGATCGCCCGAGTAGGTTGCGCCGGTTGCGGTCAGCGCGAAAGGTTGGGTCTGGGTCGAGTAGCCGGCGAAGATGTAATTGCCGCTGCCGTCCTGGGTGTTGGCGACGGAGAGAAGGCTTTGCTGGATCTGCTGCACCTGGGTGGCGATCGCGTTCAGATTGGCGCCGGATTCGGTCGCGTTGTTCGCCTCCAGCGCGAGGTCGCGCAGGCTCTGCAGCTGGCTCTGAACCTGCGTCAGCGCGTTGTCCTCGATGTTCAGGCTCCCCTGGGCGCTCTGGCCGTTGGAGGTGAACTGCTGACTTTGCGCCAGCACTTGGTTGTAGCCGCTCACCAGGCCGGCGCCCACCGGATTCTGCGACGCGGTGCTGAACGAGAGCCCGGTCGAGATGCCGTTTTGCGTGGTCGCAATGGTGGACTCGAGCTGATTCAACGCGGTCAAGAATTGAGCTTGTTCCATTCCCTGCGTTATGCGCATCGCCGTTGCCTCTGGTTACGAATACGTGCCGTTGACGGAATCGATCAGGGTGGTGAACAGGCCGTTTGCCACCGCAAGCGCCTGCGCGGAAGCCTGATAGGCCTGCTGCCACTGCATGAGGTTGGCAGCCTCCTGGTCGAGATTTACGCCCGTCACGGATTGCAGGTTGGTCTGCGCCTGGCTGTTGACGGCGGTCTGCGCGGTCTGTGCCGTGTTGACCTGCTGGGCCTGCGCGCCCGCGCCGCTGATCAGCCCGCTCACCGCGCCGGAGATGCTCACCGTGCCGCCGGACAACAGGCCCTGCGACTGCTGATTGGCGAATGCCAGCGCATTGGTGTTGTCGCCGGTGCCGCCGGCGTTGCTTTGGACCGTGAACGTGTCGCCGGCCGCAGGAGTGCCCGTGATCTGTACCTGCCATCCGTTATCGGCGATGTTGCCGCCCGAGGCGTAGGCAAAGCTCCCGGCGCCGTTGATGGAGTAGGTCGTCGGACTGGTGAACGCGATGGTGACCGTGCTCAGCAAATTGGGATTGGCGGGGTCGGTGACCGTGCCGGCGCCGATGGTGGCCGTGCCGGTGTTGCTGTCCGATGCCGAGGTCTGGACCGCGCCGGCGGCGGCGAGGCCGGAGGGGCTGGTCAAGACGACGCTCAGCGTTCCGGCCGCCTGCGCCGTCGGCTGAACGAGAAACTGGTCGCCCGAGGCCGGGGTCCCCGAGAGCACGATGGATAATCCGGCGGCCGTCAACGGGCTTGCCGCGGTGCCGGCTCCCGTCAGCGCCACATTGGCGCCGGTGGTTTGGTCGGTAAGGGTATAGGCGCCGCCGGTGTACGACAGCAGATAATTATCCGAGGTCAGAGCACCGACATTGGAGATCGTGACGCTCGCAGTGGTGCCGTCCGTGTTCGCAGTCGAGGCGGTCGCGACGGGCGCGCCGACCGAGAACAGCGCGCTCCCGAGCTGACCGTTCAAATCGAGACCCGAAGCCTGCTGCGTGTTGGCGCTCTGAGCCACGGCGGTCGCGATCTGGCCCAGCTGATTCAGTGCCGGATCGATCGCCTGCGTTCGCGCCGACAGCAGCCCGCCGAGATCGCCCGAGGTGATCGAGCTCGAGATCGAGTTGCCGTTGGAGGTCGAGCTGGCAATTTCCAGCTGCGACGCGTTGAACTGGTTGGGGACGGTGGTCAGCGAATAGGTATTGCTGTCGAGCACCAAGGGTTGCCCGTTTCCGACATATACGTTGATGGAACCGTCGCTGTTGCTGGTCGTGGTCACGCCGGCAATCTGGGACAGGTTCGACACCAGCTGGTCGCGCTGATCGAGCAGTGTATTCGGCGCCTGGCCGCTGCCCGTGCTCGCGGCGATTTGTTGATTCAGAGCGGAAATCTGGGTGCTGATCGAATTGATCTGCTGCACGTCGGCGGTGATCCGGGTATTCACGTCCGAATTCAGATTGTTGAGCTGCGTGCTCGTGGTGTTGAGGTTCTGAGCGAGTGCGGTCGCATCGCTCAAGAGCGCCTGACGGGCGGCCGTGGAGGTCGGATCGTCCGCCACTGCCGACCAGCCGCTGTAGTAGGTCTGCAGCGCCGTACTCAACCCGCCCGCGGTGGTGCCGAACAGATTGTCGATCTGGCTGGTGTAGTTCTGCAGCGCGTTCAACTGCCCGAGGCTGCTCTGCGAGGTGTTGAGCTGATTGGCTGCCGCCTGGCTGAAGGCCCGGTTGATTCCGGAGACCAGCACGCCGGCGCCGATCGGAATGTCGCCGGAATCCTGCGGCGCCGCCGTGGCAAGGTTGACCGACTCCACGTCGTAGCCCGGCGTCGAGGCGTTGGCCACGTTGTTGCTCGTGACCTCGATGGCCTGCTGGAAGGCCTGAAGCGCCGAGACATCGATTCCAAACACATTTGACAAGCTGTTTCTCCGGATCGCCGGCTTTTGGATTTACTTCACGGTCTATCGGCCGGGCCCGGCATTTCTAAAGCGCGACGGGACGCGCATTGAGCGCGGCGCGCATCGTGCCGCTGTTCAGCAGTTGATTTAACTTATTGCCATACTCCGGATCGGTGGCGTAGCCGGACCTGGCGATGCTCTCCACGTAGTCCTGGGCGCTGCCGCCGGCCGCGACTGCATCGCGATATCGCGGAGAGCTCGCGAGCAGGTTCGCGAAGTCGTTGACGCTTTCCTCGATCGATCCGTAGGCCCGAAAGGCGGTGCGGCGCTGACTCGCCACTCCCCCGCTGACCTCCATCGTGTCCGCCACCGCCCGCGCGCCGCTCCATCCCTCGCCCACCTTGACGCCGAACAGATTGAGGCTCGGAGCGCCGTCCGCGGTGCGCGGCATCCGCTGCCCCCAACCGGTCTCCAGGGCGGCCTGCGCCAGCATCCCCAACGGGTTCACCCCGAGAGCCTGGGCGGCGCGCTGAATGGTCGGCAGCACCGCCTTCACGAACTGCGCCGCGTGCTCGCCGGTGGCTGCGGCGGACTGTGTGGATGCGCCTCGGCCGTCCGCCTCGGTGCGCGACTGGCCCGGCCGCAGCGGCGCCGACGAGCCGGTCGCCGCGGGCGACGGCGCCGTCTTGCCGCCCAGTTGCCGCTCGAACAGCCTCGCGATGCCAAGATCTTGACGCTTGCTCAATGTCAGCGCGACCTGCTTGTCGAACATGTCCTGATACATGCTGGTCTCGTTGCTGGTCGTCTCGCCGCCCTCCGCGTCGGTGGCGTCGCGCATGCTTTTCAGCATCATCTGCAGGAACAGCGCCTCGACCTGCTCGGACACCGCCTTGATGGTCGCGGGCGAGGTCGGGGCGTTTTTCAGCGCCGCCAGGCCGTTGAGATCCGTATAGGTCCCGGCGTCGGGCGCGCCGGCGGCCGAGGACAGCGGTATGGATGAAGGCGACGTCAGCGATACAGTCATTGAGCTCACGCAGTTTCAGATCACGACCAGTTCGGCCTGCAGCGCTCCCGCCTCCTTGAGGGCCTCCAAAATGGCGACCAGATCGCCGGGAGCCGCACCGACTTCGTTGACTGCATGCACGATCTGTTCCAGCTCGACGCCGGGCTTGAACAAAAACATCCGATTCGGCCCTTGGTCGACATTGATGGTGGAGCTGCTGGTCACGGTGGTGTTCCCCACCCGGGCGTAGGGCCCCGGCTGGCTCACCGTCTGTTCCTCCTTGATGCTGACCGTGAGCGAGCCGTGGGACACGGCGGCCGGACTCACCCGGACGTTGCTGCTGATGACCACGGTGCCCGTGCGCGAGTTGATGATCACCCTGGCGGCGGCGCTGGCCGGCTCCACCTGCAGGTTCTCGATCGTCGACAGGAAGGCGATCCGCTGGGTCATGTCGATCGGCGCGCGCACCCGCACCGATCCTCCGTCGATGATACTGGCCGTGCCGTCGCCCACTCCTTTGTTCACGCTCGCAACCAGGCGGGTGGCGGTGGTGAAATCCGGATCGTTGAGATTCAGGGTAATGGCATCGCCCTGGGCGAGCTGGGTCGGCACCGCTTTCTCGACGGTCGCTCCGTTGGGAATGCGGCCGGAGCTCGGCACATTGACGGTGAGTTTCGAGCCGTCGTTGCCCTGCACGCCGAAGCCCGAGACGATGAGGTTGCCCTGCGCGATGGCATAGATCTGTCCATCGAGTCCGTGCAGCGGCGTGACCAGGAGCGAGCCGCCTCGCAGGCTCTTGGCGTTCGCGAGCGAATTCACCGTGATGTCGATGGTCTGGCCGGGCTTGACGAACGCCGGCATCACGGCGTGCACCGCCACAGCCGCCACGTTCTTGAGCTGCGGGGTCACGTTGGTGGGTACCACCACACCCAGCTGGGCGAGCATGTTGGTGAGCGACTGGATGGTGAACGGCGCCTGGCTGGTTTGATCGCCGGTGCCGTCGAGACCGACCACCAGGCCGTAGCCGACCAGCTGGTTGGTGCGCACACCCTGGACCTGCGCCATGTCCTTGATGCGCTCGGCGGGCGCCGCGGCGGCGAACGCCGTCAACGCCACCGTAGCCACGCAATTTCTAAACAATGTGTTCATGTGCCCTGCGCGCCGTCAGAACGGCGACAAAACCGAGTTGAAGAACCGTGTCAGCCAGCCCATGCGATTGGCATTGGCGATCACGCCCTTGCCCGAGTAGCTGATGTGCGCATCCGCGATCTTGTCGGACGTGACGGTGTTGTTGGTCGCAACGTCCGCGGGCCGCACCACGCCGGAGATGTGGATGAACTCGTCGCCCTGGTTGAGCTTCAGAGTCTTGTCGCCTTCGACCACGAGGTTGCCGTTGCTCTCGACCTCGGTCACGGTCACCGTCAGGCTCCCGACGAAGCTGTTGCCCTGTGTCGCCGACCCTTGACCGTCGAAGGTATGCGACCCGGAGAGCGTCGTATCGAGGATCGGCACGCCCTTGGTCAGGATGGACTTGCCGAAGATGGTGGGTCCGGTATCGGTCACGGCCGAGGTCTTCGAAGTCGTGGTTTCGGCGTTCTTGCTGGCGGCGGTCGCCTCGTTCAGGACGATGGTCAACACATCGCCCACGCGGCGCGCCTTCAGGTCGGCGAACAGCGCCATTTCCTGACCGGCCTGGTAGATCGCGCCATCGGTTCGCGGCACCGGCGGCGGCAACACCCGGGGCGCCACAGGATCGACCTTGTGGTCCTTGTCTTTGTGCGAGAACGTCGAGCAGCCCGGTAGCGCCGCGCCCGTGCAAAGCGACACCGCGGCGAGCAGGAAAACCTTGGGTGGAATCCGCATGGAGATCACGACAGGTTGGTCGTCAGGTACTCGAGCATCTGATCGCTGGTCGTGATCGCCTTCGAGTTCATCTCGTAGGCGCGCTGACACTCGATCATGTTGACGAGCTCGGTCACGGTATTCACATTCGAGGTCTCGAGGGAGCCTTGCTGGACGGTGCCGAGTCCATTCAAGCCGGGAGTTCCCGTTTGCGGCGACCCTGAGGCCGCGGATTCGACCACCAGGTTGTTGCCGATGTTCTGCAGGCCCTGGTCGTTGATGAATTGCGCGAGCTGTACCTGGCCGATTTGCGTGGCCTTGCCGCTGGCAGCCACGGCGGTGACCGCGCCGTCGGTGCCCACCGTCACCGACTGGGTGCCCACGGGAACGGTGACGGCGGGCTGAATCGGATATCCGCTCGCCGTAACGACATTGCCCTGGTTGTCGAGCGTGAACGATCCGTCCCGCGTGTAGGCGAGGGTCCCGTCCGGCATGGTGATCTGGAAGAACCCCTGCCCGGAAATCGACATATCGAGCGGCCCGTTGGTGGTCGTGACGCTCCCTTGCGCGTAGTTCGATTCGGTGGCGACGATGCGCACGCCCGTGCCGAGGGTGAGCCCGGTCGAGTACTGGGTGTTCTGGGTGCTCTGCGCGCCGACCTGCCGCAGGTTCTGATACATGAGATCCTGGAACGCCGCGCGCTGCGCCTTGAAGCCCGTGGTGTTGGCGTTGGCGAGATTGTTGGCGATGATCGCCATCTGCGTGTTCTGGGCGTCGAGTCCGGTCTTCGCGGACCATAGTGCGAGATTCATCTTGGATTTCCTCCTGCCGTCGCCGGGTTACGCGGCGTTCGACAGCAACTGTTCGGCCATCTGTTCGTTCTGATCGGTCGAGTTCATGCTCTTCACCTGGAACTCGTACAGGCGCTGAAGCTCGATCATGTTGATGAGCGACTGCGCCGCATTCACATTGCTCGACTCGAGCACTCCCGAGGTGAGCGTCACGCTCGGATCCGGGTCCGCCTTGCTGCCGTCCTTCATGCGCAGGAGACCGTCCGAGCCCTTCTGCAGATCCTTCTCCGGCGGGTTCACGAGTTTGATCTGGTCGGTCGGCGTGACCCCCATCGGGGTCAGGCCGAGAGCCAGGACCGACACCGTACCGTCGTTGCCGACGGTCACCGTCGTGGACGGCGGAATGTTGAGCGGCCCCGACGTCGTGAGCACGGGCTGGCCGGCGGCGGTGGTCACAGACCCGTCGACGCCGACGCGCAGATCGCCTGCGCGCGTGTAGCCTTCCGTGCCGTCCTTGCCGAGGACGGCGATGTAGCCCTTGCCGTTGACCGCCACATCGAGCGGCCGGCCGGTACTCTGCATCACGCCGCTCGAGAAGTCCGTGCCCGAATCGCCTGCCACCGCGTTGACCCGGGTCGGAAGGCCCGGGCCATAGATGGGCTGGCTGTAGAAGGTCACCGAGTCGGCGCGGAAGCCCACGGTGTTGATGTTGGCGATGTTGTGGTTGTTGACCGCCTGCGCCTGCATGATCTGCTTCGCGCCGGTCATTGCCACGTAGAGACTTCTATCCATTGGTGGCGATACCGATGACGGTCTGCGACATTTGATCCGCGGTGGTGATGACCTGGGCGTTCGCCTGGAAGGCGCGCTGCTCGGTGATCATGTTCACCAGCTCCGTGGTCAAATCGACGTTCGAATTCTCGAGCGCGCTCGACTGCACGGTGCCGAAGCCCGCGGACCCCGCGGTGCCCTGCACCACCGTCCCGGACGAGAAGGTCTGCGCCCAGTCGGTATCGCTCAGCTGCTGCAGGCCCTGGGGGTTCGGGAAGTTGGCGATCGCCAGCTGACCGAGCTGCGTAGAGCGCCCGTTGGTGTAGACCGCGGATACGATGCCGGTGGAGTCCACCGAGACCGTGCTCAACTGGCCCGTGGTGTAGCCGTTCTGCGTGATGGAGTTCACCCCGAACTGCGTGCCGTATTGCGTGGAATTGCCGTAATTGAAAGTCATGGTCATCGGCAACGCGCCGTCGGTCGGCGTGAATCCCGCGAACGTCAGATTGCCGCTGGCGGGTGCCGTGACCGTGCCGGCGCTCGAGAATTGCAGGGTTTGGGTACCGCCGACCTGGGTGCCGTTGACCGTCATGTCGACATCCCAGAGGCCGGGCGTCGCAGTCTGGGTGTAGTAGAACGTCGCAGGGTACGAATTGCCGAGCGAGTCGTACACCGTGGTCGAGGTGGACTGGCTGTAGGTAGCCGGATTGGTCGGATCGAAGGGCGCCGCGGTCGGTACGGTGTCGTTCGAGGGTAGATTGACGTTCACGGCGCCGGTCGACGTGGCCACCGGCGCGCTTTGCGCCGTGTTGAGGTTGAGATTCTGCAGAGCGCCGGTGTTGAAGCCGCCATTGGCGAGCGGCGGATAGACCTGCAGGAATTGCCCGGTCGCGGTGGTCACGTTGCCGTTCTGGTCTTCCTGGAATTCGCCGTTGCGCGTGTAGACGTATCCGTTGGCGCCGCTCACCGTGAAGAAGCCGTTGCCGCTGATCGCCATATCGAGCGGCGACGAAGTCGTCGTGATGTCGCCCTGGGTGAACTGCTGGGGCGAAGCGACCAGCTGTACACCCTCGCCGGCCGTCGAGGTATTCAAGTTGACCGCACCGGAGGAGAACACCGTGCCGAATTCAGCCTGCGAGTTCTTGAATCCCGTCGTGTCGGCGTTGGCGATGTTGTTGGAGGTGATGTCCAGGGCGGAATTCGCCCCGGTCAATCCCGATAACGCAATACTGAAGCTGGACATTCTCGAGACTCCTGAATGAATTAGTTGGAAATCTGCTGAACGTTGGCGAACGGCACGCTGCCGAGGCCGGAGATGTTCAATGTCAACCCCGTGCTGCCGGATCCCATCGTGACGCTGTCCACGGTGCCGCTCACCAACGTCGGGACGGCGGTCCCGCTCGCGACGCCGCTCACTTGAGCGCTGAGGGTATAGGCCCCGGGAGGCGCCGCGCCGCCGTTCGAGGTTTGCCCATTCCAGGTGAAATTCGCGAGGCCCGCAGACTGCGCGCCGAGGTTGATGGACTGCACCAGGACACCCGCACTGTTGCTGATGTTGAGCACCACTTGAGCGCTGGTCTGCGGCACGCTCACCGCTCCCGAGATCGACGCGCCGGCCGTCGGCAAGGTCGCCGTCGAGCTCGCCACCAAGGCCTGATGGCCGAGGAGCGACGAAGCCTGCAACGCCTGGCTCGAGGTGAGCGAGTTGGACAGTGCGGTGAACGAGGTATTGAGCTGCGTGATGCCCTGCACCTCGCTCAGCGAGGCCAGCTGGCTCAGGAACTCGTTGCTGTCGACCGGGCTGGTCGGATCCTGGTTCTGCAGCTGCGCCAGCATGAGAGTGAGGAAGTCGGTGCCGCCGAGGGTGACGCCGTTCGCGGCGCCGCTGGCGGAGTTGCCGGTGCTGCTGCCCGTTCCCGTCGTGCCCGTGGAGCCGTTCGTGCCGTTCGTGCCGGTAGTCCCGCCGCTGCCCGTGCCGTTGGTGGTCGCGTGTATGACTTGGTTGATCGGATTGATCATATTAATGGCCCATCGAGATGACTTTGAGAAGGAGGTCCCGCGCCGTATTGACTGCCTCGACATCGGTGGCGAAGGACCGGTTGGCGGAGATCATGTTGGCCATCTCCTCGATCGAGTTGACGTTCGAGCTATAGACGTAGCCATCCTTGTCCGCGAGCGGATTGCCGGGTTGGTAGGTCTGCACCGGCGGCGTCGTGCTCTCCACCACGCCCATCACCCGGACTCCGCTCGATGCATCCTGCGCGTCGTCCAGGCCCATTTCGGTGTTCATCATGGCCTGGAACACCGGATGCCTCGCGCGGTACACCTTGGTCGCGTCGCCGTTGACGCTCTCCGCGTTGGCGAGGTTGCTCGCCGTCGTGTTGAGGCGGATGGTCTCGGCGTTCATCGCACTGCCGGACACGTTGAAGACATCGAATAAGGACATGCGGGTTCTCCGGGAACTCGGCTTACGAACCGTTGATCGCGAGCGTCAGCTCGGATATGCGGGTGTTGATGAAGTTGAGGCTCGCTTGATAGCGCACGTTGGTCTCCGAGAAGGCCGCCTGCTCCACCGGCATCTCCACCGTGTTGCCGTCGAGCGATGCCTGATACGGATTGCGATACTTCATATCGGCCGCGGGCGAGTCGGTGCTGCCGAGCGTGATGTGCGCGGCGTCCGTGGCCGCCAGCGGCAGCGCGGTATCGCCTTGGCTCTGCGACAGCACGGCGGCGAAATCGATGTCCCGCGCCTTGAAGCCCGGCGTGTCGGCGTTGGCGAGATTGGCGGCGAGCACGCCCAAGCGTTGGCCCTGCACCATCAGCGCCTGTTCGTGAATGCCGAAGATATTTTCGAACATGGGTTTGCTCCTCGGGGTAGCTATGAGCAAGAGCTGTGCCAACCCGCGCAGAGGCGCATTTCTCGCGGCCCGCGCGCCGATTGCGGGCCCCTGGCGTCTCAAATGCGACGGCCGTCACGACGCGGCACGCCGAGAGGGGTCGCCGGCAGGTCGCCGGCGGCAAGGACTTGCCGCCGGCCGGCATCGCGGCCGCGGAGGCTATTTGCCGGACCGGGTCGGGGCACCGAGACCTCGATGGCACGTCCCTTGCTAGGTATGAGATCAGAATGCAAATATCGTCAAAATATCGGCGGTGGGCCGTGGGCGCCTGCCTCGCGGGAGCGCTCACAGCGGGTCGGCCGGCGGTCTCGGCCATCGAAGCGTCCGGAGAACTTCAGGATAATGCTCAGCTCGAGGCGCTCGCCCGGTCCGAAGCCTCCCTGCGCTTACCCCCCCTGACGCCGCATGAGCGTTTGGTCGCCGGTCCCATCAGCCCCATCACCCGGCTGGGCCGCTGCAGTCAGGCGGTGAAGCCATCCGTGGGCCCCGGTGGTCACATGCGTGACCGGGTCCTGGTCGAACTCAGCTGCCCCGGCACCCCCCCGTGGCACATCTATGTATCCGTCCGGGTGGTGGGCACTTCCCAGGTAACGATTGCCGCGCACGCCATCGTCGCCGGCAGCGTATTGACGGCGGCCGACGTGCGCACCGAGCAACGGGATATCTCCGAGCTTCCGCCGGGCTACATGGATGACCCCGCCGTCACCATTGGCTTGACCGCAGGCCGGCCGATCTCCAGCGGAGCGGTCATTACCAATCAGCTGTTGCTCGGCACCAAGGCGGTCGAGCGCGGCCAAACCGTCACCCTGGTGGCGGATGCCGGCGGCATGAGCGTCAGCATGCAGGGCCGGGCCCTGAGCGACGGCCTGGTGAATCAACGAGTTAAGGTCGAGAATCTGTCATCTGGGAAAGTGGTCGAAGGAATCGCGCGCTCCCAGCAGGTTGTGGAAATTATTTTGCAGTAGCTCTTAAGTGAACCGCGTCACAGCCGATAAGTGTTCCGGAGGGTGGTTTTGATCCGCAATGGCTAAAGATCATCTATTCCCTGACGATACAGAGGGTAAGGGCTCACGCTCGCCCAGGAGAGACTTCGGTGCCAGCTAAGATCAGTGGATATTCAACGTCGGAGCCGCTTGCGCCCCTGAAGGGCTCGAGCACCGGCGGCGTTGCGGCCGAGAAGACCCAGAGCGACGCGGCCGCGGCGGCCTCGACCTCCCAGACGGGCGATCATGTAACGCTCACGAACTCTGCCCGTTCGCTACAAAAGCTGTCCGACGCCGTCGCGCAAGCCCCGGTGGTGAATTCGGCGAAGGTTTCCTCGATCAAGCAGGCGCTCGCCAACGGCACCTACCAGATCGACTCCGCGAGGGTCGCGGACAAGATGATTCAATTCGAGAACGGGTTGAAGTAACGCCATGAACGAGGATGCGCGGCGCCGCCTGGAAGACCTGCTTGATCGCGAGATCGAGGCCGCGCGTACCCTGGCCGCCACGCTGGACGCCGAGCGGGCAGCCCTGACGGGCACCTCCCCTCAAGCCGTCGAGCAGCAAGCCGCCGAAAAGACACGCCTTTTGGGCGCCATCGAGAAGCTCGAGGACGAGCGCCGCGCCGTCTCGGTCGTCGCGGAGCAGGGACTCCCCGGTGCGCGCGTCCCCCGCGGAACCGGCATCGCGGCCACTGTCGCCGAGCGCTGGCGCATTCTGATGGAGCTCATGGCCGGCTGCCGGACCGCGAACGAAATCAACGGCTACATCATCAATTTGCGCCAGGGGCAGATCAATCAGCTGCTTGGCATCGTGCGCGGCGTATCGCCCCTCACGTACACGCCGCAAGGCAAAACTTTCGCCAAGGCGCTGCGCGCGCTGGCCAAGGCTTGAACCATGCTGGTCCTCAGCCGCAGAGCCGATGAGTCCATCATCATCCAACCCGCCGACGGCGTGGATGCGACCATGACGCTCGCGCAGCTGTTCGCGAACGGTCCCATATTGATCACGTTGCTGGGCGGTACCGGCCGCCGCATCAAGATGGGCATCGAAGCTCCCGAACAGCTCGCCATTCGCCGCAAAGACGTAGCTTAAGCGCCCGATTTTCCTGAGGGTCGCCAAACCCCTCCCCCTTCAGGTTTCCGTTCAGCACAGTCCGACCGTGCGTGCCCCCAAAGCCCGCTTGCCTTGGACGTAATCCCACCGTATTTTACTTATCGATTGGCGGTTGCAACCAACGCTTCGCGAACGACCAATGGGTGTGCATAATGGCTACTTCAACACATGATCAACGAAGGGCCCCTCGGATGGAGCGTCGTCTGCATACGCGTCATCGCGCACGCACCACCGTCTATGTAGTCATGTCGGGCCGCAAGAGCCGGATATGCAAGGCGAAGAATTTGAGCGCGAACGGCGTGTTCGTAGAAACCGAGAATCTCGGTCTTCGCAAAGGACAGCAGGTGCAGCTCGCGTTCGCCATCAATTTAGGGTTGATCACGAAAATACATCGCCGCACCGCCATCGTCGCGCACGTCACCCGCGGCGGCACCGGTCTCATGATGGAGCAATTCGCGGGACGCTGACTCGGCGCGCGCGCCCGCACCGCTCCATCATTGCAGATCCGCCACCAGGAACTCGGTGGCATTGTCGTCCGCCAGAACTCTGATGTTTGCGCCGGTGGCGCCGCTGGGCGGTAAGTATGTTGCAAAACCGGTGAAGGTCAGGGCTGCGCCGTTGCACGTGCGAGTGTAGGTCTCACTGTACGCGTCGAAAACCGGATTGATGATTCCGAAGGCACCCGAGTAGGAGCAATTATTTGAATCGGTGCCGGTAAAGGTGCCGCTCGATGCGATCGTGACCGTCAAGCTGAAGCCATTGGCGGTATAGCTCCAAGTGCCCATCAGCGTGGCGAGCGCAGAGGGCTGGTTGTACACGGCCTCGAAGGTCAGCTGAAAGGAATCCGCGGTGCTGCTTCCGACGGTCAGAGTACCGGTCAGGCTGGTCGCCGTCGCTTGCGCGGATATCGATCCGGACGTTATTTGCGTTCCACCGGCGCCGATCGAAAGACCGTCATACGTTCCCGAGAGAGTCGTTCCCGAAAAGCCGACATTGAACCGATAGTACGTCCCGTTCTGCCCGCTCATCGCTCCGTTGCCGGTCTCGGAGACGATGGCGACGGCCGGGGTGGACTGCGAGTTGGATTGCGCGGTCAGCGTACCCTCGTAATATCCGGGGCCCATCACGCTGGGAGGGGGACAAGCGGACCCGGCGGACCCGCATGAACCACCCGACCCGCCGTTGCACCCCACCACGAGCGAGCTGCCCGTGATCGTCACCACCGGCAACAAACGTCTTTGCAAACCCATACGTCCCCCTGCTTTCGATGAGATTTATAATATTGTAGGGTTGGTCACCAATGCGCCCCCTTAAGTTCCAGCCGTCCAGAAGCGCCGCAAGTCTTCCGGCGACGTGTTGATTCGGCGATCCGCAGACGTCATGGGTCTGGAATTCAAGCTCACCGACCACGAATTGCCGATCTCCCCGGTCTTCATCCGCTTTCTGGCGCAGGCTCTCTCCGGTCGACCCTTCGATGGCGAGAACTGGGCTGAGCAGCGCTCGGAAGCGCTGTCGCCGAACGACAGGGACTCTCGCGCCGAATCCGAGGCTGTAGCGATGGTCATGGGCAGCGAGATGGGACGTGAGCGGCTGACCCGAGCCTACACGCTGCTGTTCGCCCTTCTCACAGGCGACCTGGCGCCGCTGCACGATCTGCAGTCACGGTACCATTTCGTGAGCTTCGTCGGCATCCCGCGCACCGGCGGCTCGTACCTCACCGCGGAGCTGTTTCGAGCACTCGGGATGCAGCCGGAGCGGGTGGCGAACGGGCTTGCACACGACAGCTTTCCCGAGGCCGGGCCTTTTCAGCTGCAGGACGGAATCAACGGCTGGGTGATGAGCTTGAAGACGATGGCAGAGTACCTGACCATGGTGGAGACCTGCTTCGGCGACCGCAAGCCGCACTCCGGAAAGATCGTCGTGCCCAAGAAACTCACCAAAGGCGCGTACTCGGGCGGCTTTTTTCATCATGTGTTCGGCGAGCAGGCCGAATACGTACTGACGGTACGGCACCCCGTCGCAAGTTGCGTATCCACCTATGAAAAATCCGGCGGCTTGCCGGCCGACGGACGCTTCGCCGTGCGCTCGAACATCGAGGAGTGGTGCCGCCGGGATCTGCGCTTTCTCGGTTGCGGCGCGGAGCTGCTCGAGAACATGGACTACTTCGACGCGTATCTCCGCTACTGGGAACAGTACCAGCTCTCGGTTGCATTGACCGGGCTGTCGGCCAGCCGGAATCTGCGCGTCGTCGCCTTCGGTAAGGCCGATTTGGAAGCCTGCGCCCGCGCCTATCACGATCGCTACTCGAGCGGGTTGCAAGCATCGGAATTTCAGGTGTCTGAGAAAGCGCGCCGGTTGCATCCGGACTGGATCGAGCGCGCGTGCCCGGCGATCGATCGGGTCGAGGCGGCTTGGAAACTCGCAGGGCTCCAATTTCCCATTGAAAAGATCTGTGAAGTTTGGTGAGCCGTCTAATCGCGACTGCCTCGCCCCTTTATCAGTATCATTTACTGGTGCCGAATGTGGCGCTCACCTTTGCGGATACTGCCTCAAGAAATGGACGACCAACCAGATCCGGTTGCTCCCCTTGAAGCTGCTTGGCATATCGCATCGCAAACGCCGTTTTCGCATAATCTGTCCCGAACCACGGATTCTCGGATTTCCAGTTCCTGAGCTCCGGAGTCTTCGAATAATCCGTCGCCAGTGCCCGAACCGGTTGATTCACGGATTTATCATGCTCCAACTGCTTTTGAAGAAGCTCGTTTTGGAGCCGCATATTCTCCATCTGTAGTTGCATCTGACGTTGCTGTTCGGCCAGTTGGTTCTGTCGCTCCTGTTGTTGTTGAAGCAGCTTTTGCTGTTGCTCCAGCTGCTGCTGTTGAAGTCTCTGCTGATCACCCCGGCACTGACCCAACGCAGAGCCCGCCAATCCCGCGCATGGATCTGCCGGCTGGGCGAAAATCGCCGCGGGAAAGGCGGCAATGCACAATGCAAGCAAATGCAACTTCATAGTTAGCTCCCCTTCAGGCATGGCCGACGCCGAGGACTTGTTCAACCGATTGAATCAACTCGAAGGTCTCGAACGGTTTGGTGAGAACCAGATGTGCTCCCGCCTTTTCGGCCGATGCAAGATAGGCGGTGGTCGTTATCGCCGATGGCTGGTATTCCGTGACACCAAAATTGCCGCCGCCCGAAATTGCGATGATCCGCACCGAAGGGAATGCCTTGCGAATCGATTCGATTGCTTCCACGCCGTTGATCTGAGGCATGATGATATCGGTAATGACCAGATCCGCCGGGCTGCACGCGAGCTCGGAAAGCGCGTCCATCGCGCTCTCGGCGGTACGGACCGAATATCCCGCGCGATCGAGCACATATTTCATCGAATCGCGCACGTCGGGTTCATCGTCGACAATCAGAATGCTTTGCATGTTCACCTCACACGACCGGCGCCGCCAGATCGCCAATCACTTCGACGCGAGCGACAACCGGGAAAAATATTCGAAACGTGGTCCCCACCCCGATTTTGGATTCGACCCTGATGCTAGCACCGAAACTCTCCACGATGCCATGGACCACGGAGAGGCCCAGACCCGCGCCCTGTCCGACGGACCGCGTGGTAAAGAAGGGCTCGAATATGCGCTCAACGGTGGCCGCATCCATTCCCCGGCCCGTGTCGCGAACCGAGAATTCGACCCGCGCCTGCGACATTCCACCCAAGGTACTTGGTTGATATCTCAGGCCGATCGTCAAGACGCCTTTCGCCCCCTCCATCGCCTGGTAGGCGTTGGTGCACAAGTTCATGAGCAAGTGCGCTGCGAGCGTGGCGTCGGCTCTCACGAACGGAAGCGACTCGTCGATTTCGGTCCGTATCTCGATGGTCGGCGGGGCAAGCACGGAAAAGAGGTGTAGAGCCTCGTCCACCACCTCCCGCAGGTCGATCAGCGCGAGCTTCGCCTCGTCGAGCTCGCGGCTGAACATCAAAATCTTCTTCACCACATCCTTCGCACGGCGCGCCGCCGCAAGCACTCGCTCGAGATTCGCACGCGGTGCACTGGAGGGTGGCAGATCCTGCAGCGCCGTGTCGGTAAAAAGGATGATGGGAACCAGCACGTTGTTGATTTCATGCGCTATGCCGCTCGCGAGTGTACCCACTGTCTCCAGTCGTTGACGATGCCGCAATTGCTTCTGCAATACCTCGCGCCTGACTTCGGATATCTCCTTTTCCTTGATCTTCGCCTCGAGCCGGACATTCACACCCACCAATTCACGGCGCATGGCCTCGAGATCCACTGCCAATGCATGCAGTTCGCGAATGCCCGTGTTGACGTTGAGCGCGCGCGTGTAGTCGCCGGAGGAAATGGCGCGAGAGACCGCCTGCAAGCGTTGGATCGGGCGCGACAGGCGATGACTCAGAATGATGGCGACGGCGATCGCCACGACCATATATCCCGCCAGCAGCCAAAGCATTCGGGTGAGTGCAAGCTGGATTCGCTCCTGCGTAGGCTGCTCGTCGAAGCCCAAGCGCAATTCGGCGCGGTGCCTCGGGTGCTCGATCGGCCGTACGACGAAGTAAATGCCGTCGCCGCCGTCGCCAAAGCTCAAATCCGTGGAGCGTGGCGTCTTGATATCCGACGATCCATAGAGGCTCCGGATACTCTGGCCCCGGTCGTAGAGCTCCGCATAGCGGGCGCCGCCGTGAGTGATCGCGAAGTCGAGCAGGTCCTCGATTCGCGTCTGGGAGTCCATTGCCGCCCCGACCTCGAATTCGTCCGCAAGCACCCGCGAAAAGGTCCTGGCATGATCGACGAACAGGTCCTCGTGGCTCTCTCGAATCACGTAACCCATGCCGAAATAGAGGGCCGGTAACAGCACCAGGTGCACCACCACCACGCAGGCGGTGACGTAAATCCAGAAAGTTGCCCTTAGCCGTTCCATGAGACGTTCATGATCCTACGAGATTGAGGCTTGCAGGGGAGCAGCAACGACCATAAGCTACACGGCATTGCCGCGAGGGGTTGGAGCGGAGCGGGAAAAAGGGCTGGATTGCTCTTATGGCAAGAAAAAACAACAAGGAGCGCGCGCAGGGGCTTCCGTACTCCCGGCTTCGGGTGATTCTGGCCGATGACCAGACGATACTTCGCCATGGTCTGCGGGCAATTCTGGATGCCGAGCCCGATTTGGAGGTAGTCGGTGAAGCGAGCAATATGCAGGACGCAATCGCGTTATCGCGGCGCTTGCTGCCCGATGTGCTGATCACGGATATCGCCTTTTCGAATGGCATCGAAGTTCAGGCCTTAGGCCGGCTCCGGCGCGAGTGTCCAGGTGTGCGCGTGCTGCTGCTGAGCGGCCATAGTTGCCCGGAATGCATGCGCGCCGCAATGACCGCGGGTGTCCACGGCTATATCCTCAAACACTCGCCGTTCGACGTCCTGCTTCGCGCGATCCACTCCGAGGGTTCTGATGATGAGCATTCTGAACTGCCTTTGCGCGCCCTGGGCAGCCAGGAGCGGGCGGCCGCGCAATCCGCGAAGCCGCAGATTGGTGAAATGACGGCGCGCGAACGTCAGGTGCTGATAGGCGTTGCGCTGGGATATTCCAACAAGCGAATTGCCGGGAATCTCGGGCGCAGTGTCAAAACCATCGAAAAGCATCGATTCAAGATGATGCACCGGCTGGGGCTGCAGAACGCAGCGGCTGCGACCCGCTATGCGATGGATAACGGTCTCCTGCACGCCGATGACGGAGCACGGGAGCCGGGTCCGGTGCATGGGTCCGCCGAGGCCGGCGCATGGCCGGCGCAAACTACCGCCTCGCAACGAGGAACGCGCAGCTAGGTCTCCGGTCGCGGGCATCTCCCTCCCCTGCCGACCTGGGGATTTCAAGACTCTGCCTTGAGCAGCGCCGGCGCACGGCTTCGGCCTTGTGCCGTCGGAGCGGGCGCGCTTGGCGAGCGCGCGGCCGCGGCCAATTCCGGCACGCTGGGACGAGATGGCCCCGGCAGGCGTTCCAGGCGTAGCGAGTTCAGCACCACCAGGAGGCTCGAACCGGCCATGACGGCGGCCGCCAGGATCGGCTGCAGCAGTCCAAGGACGGCACAGGTCAGTGCCACCAGGTTGTAGCCGAACGCCCAGGCCAGGTTGGCGACGATGGTGGCACGCACCGCACGCGCCCGGCCGACTACCCAGGGCAGCAGCCACAGGCCGTCCGCCGGCAGCACCAGATCGGCGGTCTCGCGCGCCAGATCAGTGGCCGAGCCCACCGCGATGCCGACATCCGCCCAGGCCAGACCAGGACCGTCATTCAGGCCGTCGCCGACCATCGCCACCGCGCCGTAGCGTGCCCGGTACTCATCGAGAGCGGTCCGTTTGGCGTCGGGCAGCAGGCCGGCCTGCCAATCATCCGTGCCCACCAGGGCCGCAACACGCGCGGCCGCGCCGGCGTGATCGCCGCTCAACAGCATCACGTGCAATCCGAGTCCGCGCAACGCATCGACGGTCGCGCGCGCCTCGGGCAGCGGCGTGTCGTCGAACGACAGAGCGGCACGGGCCCGCCCGTCCAGAGCATGCTCGCACCAGCCGACGAACACGACCGAATGGCCGCTCGCCGCCATCACCTCGGCGCGCTGGAGGAGCACGGGCGGCAGCGGCCAGCCCAGCTCGCGCATCAAAGCCGCACTGCCGGCCGCAACCTCCTCTCCTTGCACCATGCCGCGCAGACCACGCCCGGGCAGGATCTGTACATCCTCGGCGGCGATCGGTTCGAGCCCGCGCGCGCGCGCGGCCCGTGCGATCGCGCGCGCCAAGCCATGCTCGGAATGCCGCTCCAGTGCAGCCAGGCGGCCCAAGACCTCATCCTCCGCGACCCCATCGCTCGCAAGATCGACCAGCTGCGGCCGGCCCTGAGTGAGCGTACCGGTCTTGTCGAAGGCGATCAGGCGCGCGCCGGCCAGCGCTTCGAGCGCACCGGGGCTGCGCACCAGGCAGCCATGCCTCGCCAATTGCCCGATGCCGAGCGAGTGGGCCATCGGCGCGGCGAGGCCGACCGCACAGGGACAGGCCACCACCAGCACTGACAGCGCGGTGAGCAGCGCCTGATCGAGCGGCAGGCGCTGCGCCCAATACATCAGGGTCATGCCCGCCACGGCCAGCACCATCGGCACGAAGGCACCCACCAGTCGATCGGCGATACGCTGCGTGCGGCTCGACTGTCGTAACGCCTCGCGGACCGATCGGCAGATCTGCGCCCAGCGGCTCTCGCCTCCGGAACCGCTGCTGCGGATGAGCAGCGGACCGTCGAGATTGATGCTGCCCGCCAGGACGGCGTCGCCGACCGCTTTCGCGATCTGCCGGCTCTCGCCGGTAATCACCGAGTCATCGCTATGCGAACAACCCTCCACGATGAGACCGTCGATCGGGATGCGCTCGCCCGGCCTGACCCGGATCAGCATTCCGGCACGCACCTCGCGCACCGGGCGGCGTTGCTCCTGCCCGCCTTCGAGCACGGTCGCCAGCTCACTTTCCGCGGCCAACAGCGGCGCCAGATCGCGTGACGCCCGGGCGCGCCCGGCGGCCTCGAGATACCGTCCGAGCGTGAACAGCATCAGCACCATCGAGGCGGTATCGAAATACAGGTGGCCGCCCCGCTGGAACACGGCCAGCGTGGAGTAGGCATAGGCGGCAAGACTGCCGATGACGATGAGCGCCGCAGAGGTCAAACGTCCACGCCGGGCCTGCGACCAGGTTTCGCGCAGGAAAGGCTCGCCCAGGATCAGCACCGCGGGCGTCGCAAGCCCCCAGAGCAGCAGATGAATCGTGGGCAGGACCCGCCGGTCGGCACCGCTGAACGCCCCCGAGTACACCAGCAGGCTGAACAGCATGATGTTCATGGACAGAAAGCTGCCCGCGCCCAGACGCACCAGGAACCACGCGGCTTCCGACGCATCGCCGCTGCCGCTCTTGACTTGGTGGGCGATGCAGCAGCCATAGCAACAGAACTGGCAACCCTCGCCGTTCACGGTGCGCTGGAAACCTCGCCGGCCGACCGGCAACAAGCAATGGCGGCACAGAGCGTTTGGGGACGGCGTCATGCGAAATGCCACAGGTGGTGCAGGCCGTGGCCCGCCATCATCGGGACAACGCCCCGGCCGAGCGTGACCAGCCCCAGCACCAGGATGAAGCTGCCGGCCACTCGGACACCGCGCTGCCGCCAGCTGGGCGCAAGCAAGCGGCCGATGCCGCCCATGGCGAGCATGGCCGGGAAGGTTCCCAGGCCGAAGGCCGCCATGGTGAGACAGCCGGACAGCACGTCAAAGGTACTCGCGGCCTGGGCGATCATGGCGTAGACCAGCGGACACGGCAGAAAGCCATTGAGGACACCGAGAGCGAGCGGCGCCGCAAAGCCGCGCCTGCCGAGGAGGCTCCGCAGCGCGACCACCAGCGTCGAGCCGCCGAATCCGCCCGGGACGCGGTGCCCGCCGCGCAGGCCGAAGAAGCTGAGCGCCATGAAGATCATCAGGAGTCCGGCCGTCACGGCCAGAGCGCGCTGCCCGAGGTTGAGCGATGCGCTCAGCAGCGGAGCTGCGCGTTGCGAGCCTGTTGCCAGAGGCGTGCAGATCACCCGGCCGAGCGCGCCGGCCAGGCCGCCCAGGAAACAGTAGGTCGACAACCTGCCCGTGTTGTAGAGCAGGTGACGGAGCGACGTGGCGCCGGCGCCGCGCCCGTCAGGACCCAAGGCGCAGGCGAAACCTCCACACATGCCGATGCAATGAAAACTGCCCGCGAAGCCGGCGACGAACAGCAGCGCGTAATAGGTCATGGCCGGCGATCACGGCGGGTGACTGGCCGCTATTTCCTACGCGCCAGTAGGGCGAGCCAGATAAAGAACCCGATCGAGAAGATCGCGAAGCCGACGAACGCAACTTCCTGCTGCACGCTGGCCCGAGCAAACGAGAATCCAGTTTGCGCCCACATGGTTTGGTCCTCTTCAGCCGATGGCCGTGCGGATCACGTTCATGGCGAGCTCGAAACCCAGGAACATCAGATTGATGATAGCGATGGTGAATATGATCTTTACGCCCAGCATTGTCTCGATCTCCGCTTGATAGACGGCAATCACCCGATCCGGCCCGGCCCGACTCCGCCCCAGTAAGTCAGAATGTAGTAGCAGCCCCAGCTGAACAGGCCGAAATACACGAACAACAACCAGATCGGAATCACGCCCTCGTGCGCCTTGATGTAGCCACCGGCATACTCATGCAGGTCGTGCGTCTCAGGCCCCTTGTCCGCAGCCTTATGGCCGGTCAGCGTGGTCTGTGTATCGGTCATGTGCCATCTCCGCGTGATAGAACTTGAGGGCTGCCTGGTCGGTCTCACTCAGCGCGCCGCCCATGACCCCCCAGATGAAAACACAGGTTGAGCCCAAGCCCATCAGAATTGCAAGGGCATACGGGCCCAGTATCTCGTAGTCCGCCATGTGACCTACCTCCTGCTAGGGTTGCAACAGTCCATACGCCTGCTCCGGACCCGGCGTCTCCAAATTAGGATTGTTCAGTGCTTCGCGATCCGCAGCAGAGATCTTCAACGGCTCCCCGGTGAGCGGGTCAGTGAAGGCGGACAAGGACAGAATATAGTAAGCCAACGCCCAGCGATCCGCATCCGAGAACGAGTCGTGGAAGGATGGCATCGGTGTTCCGCTCAGCCCCGTGGATATGGTCCGGTAGATGTCGGTCACCGACGGCCCGGATTTGAACTGGCCGCTGGTCAGGTTCGCGGGGTGAATCGTGAAACCCGAGTCATCCTTCAACCCGGCGGCCTCTTCCCCGTCGCCCTTACCGGTCTCACCGTGGCATTCCCAGCACTTGGCCTGGACCCAGACTTCCTTGCCGTGCGCGACCAAGGCCGGCGTGGGCGCCGGCGGCGCGGGAATATACAGCGGCTGGCCCGGCGGCGCATTGACGAAGAATAGTGCGGGCTTCTTGGGATCGGAGCGGTCTACCGCCAGCACGTACTTGATGTACTGGATCACGGCGAGTCGATCATTCAGCGGCAAGTCGTACCAGGGAGGCATTGCGGTGCCGCGCACCCCGCGCGTGATGGTGCGCAGCATGTCGCCATCGCTCGGCACGGGGTCCTCGGTCAGCCGGAACTTGAAGACGCCCTGGGTGAAGTTGCGCGGACGCTGGTTGTACAGGAAGGTCGCGGCCGGCCCGTTGCCGTCGCCTTTCACTCCGTGGCAACCGACGCAGCGGCGCTCATAGACCTCCTTACCGTGCTCTATCCACTCCGCCGAGCGCGGCATGGTGATCCCGGCGGCCTGCATTTCCTGCGGCTCGAACAGATCCCGCCACTTGCCGCGGTTCATCCCCAACTTCTGCACGTAGGCGATCAGCCCCTCGACCTCCTTGGTCTCGATGACCAGTTTGACGCTGGCGCCCGCGTACTCATTGTTGGGCGTCCAGACCAGCGGGTATTTGCCCTGCGCGACCATCGGCACGAACAGCAGGCCATCCGCGTTGGGCGTGATCCTCACCTGCTCCTTGCTGGCGAAGTCGAACAGCCTTTCGGTCACTGCATTGCGTTCGAGCGTGTTGCCCGACCGGGCTTTGACGATTTTCACCGCCCCCGACGGCGCATCGAACAGACCCGAATAGGGGTCCATGATCGAGTCGGGCGTCAGCATCCGGGGATTCCAGAAATGCGCCAGATGCCACTCGTCGCTGTATTTGAGCCCCACTCGGGTCAGGTCCGGACCGATGCGCCGTGTGCCGAACAAATGCGGCACGTCGTAGGCATATTCACCCGCCTCGCTCACCGGTCCCCAGCGACGCGTCTCGCCGGTCACCGGCCGCACGTACTGGGAATGGCAATACCAGCAGCCCTCTCGCAGATAGACACGCCGGCCCAGGTTCTCGAGCGGCGTGTAGTCGGTGGCCGAGGTCTCCATCCACTTGAGTTGACCGATATCATTGCGGACCACGGCCGTGACGTGATGGGTGGTTGCCGAAGGCTCGAGAAAGGGGAGCACACCCTGGGTGATCAGGGCCAGAAAGAAGAAGCCGACTCCGGCCACCAGTGCAACGAAGCGCGCGCTCATCTTGCAGGCTCTCCGGCCGGTAGCGCAGCCTGGCCGTCAGGCCCGGAACTTTCAGGCCTGAAACCGATGGCCGTAGCCGACCTGTTGAGCGCGGTCATCATCAGATTGATGATCAGCAGCGACATCCCGATATCCATGGAGACCCCCGCGAGGGTGCGTACCAGCCAATACGCGCGCATCTGAACCACCGTATCGACCCACTCGGTGCCGTTCATCCACTGAAAACCCTGCTGCAGACCGCCGGCGCTCAGCACCAGACCCATGGTGGAGATGCCGCAGGTGATCAGCCAAAACGACCAGTTACCGAGCTTGAACGACCACAGTTCTCGTCCGCACATGCGCGGCCAGAGATAGAGCAATCCGCCCATCGCCCAAACGACAAAGGTGCCGAAGACCGTGAGGTGCGAATGTGAAATCACGAAGTCCGTGAAATGGGTCGGCTGCTGGATCGAGCGCAACGCCTCCACCGAACCCTGAAAACAGCCGAACAAGTACATCAACGAGCCCATGATCAGGAATTTCGCCGACAGGTTCGGCCCGAACTCGCGCCAGCGGCCCTTCACCGTGCCGAAGAAGTTGACCAGCACGGTCCACACCGGAATGATCAGCATCATGGAGGTAATGATCGCCAGCGTCTCCGCCCAATCCGCGATCGGGCTGTAGAGATAGTGGTGAATGCCGACGAACGGGTAGAACAGCGCCAGCGACCAGAACCCGACCAGCGACAGCTTGTGAGCGTAGAGCGGATTACGCACGCTGAGCGGGAGGAAATAGTAGATCAGCACGTAACCCGCCGGCGTGATCCAAAGACCGACGATGTAATGAATATAGAGTCCGTGGAACGCGGCACTGTTGATGCCCGCGATCGTGTAAGGCAGGATGAAACTGCCGAGCACCAGATTGAGCGACGTCCACACGAAGGCACCGATCAGATACCACAGTGCCACATAGAGCGATGGGTCGAGGCGCCGGCCGATGGTGGTCAGAAACTGCACCGTGGCGATGACGGTGCAGAAGAAGATCGGAATCTCGGCGAGCAAAGGCAGCTCGCCCGCCTCGAGACCGTGATTGTAGCCGAGCGGCAGCGACAGGAGCCCCGCGGCCAGGAACACATTCCACACCCAGGCGACGAGCACGCCGTAGCGATTGAACGCAACCCGCACGCCGCACAGTCGCGGAACCAGGTAATAGCACTCTCCGATGAACAGGCCCGAGAACGCGCCCATGATCACGCCATTGACGTGCACCGGGCGCAGACGCCCGAATGTCAGCGGCAGATGCGTCCCAAGATAATCCGGGTAATTGAACATCCCGGAGATGGTCGCTCCCACCGTGGGCGCGAACATCAGCCAGAACATGCCCCAGTAGAGCCACGCCCGTACTACCGGCCAGTCGACCAGTGCATCCAGGTCGAGTCCCGCGTACGGACCGTGCAATGCGTCCGATGTTGTCCCTGTCATCCTCGCTTCCGCCATAATTCGCTCACTCCGTCTTTGACCGGTGGGTGTTCCGGTGAATCCGCGCCGGCGTCTTCGTGCTCGACTCCCTTAGGGTATCTTTACTTGGGCTGCGAGCTGGAAGTCGGCGGTCACGGTCTTGCCTGCGGCCACCGTGACCGGCACTGATTTTTCGCCGGCGGCTTCCTGCCATGCCACAAGGGTGTAGGTACCAGGCGGCACATCCTTGATGGTGAATCTGCCGTCGTCCCCGGTGGTCGCAAAGTAGGGATGGTCGAACTCCCAGATCCACGCACGCATCCATTCATGCGCATCGCATTTGACTTTGATGAGCTCCGGGGTCGCGGGCAACGGCTTGGTTACCGAGAACCCCTTATAAGGCAGTGCAATGTTGTAGATGGTGGCGTTGGTTTCAGCGTTTTGCGGATGCGTGTTGTGCAGAACCGGATCCTCGGAGGAAATCGTGATTTGCTGACCGACGGTTGCAGCCTGCACCCGCGGGCTGAACATGCAGTGGCTGTTCACCAGAGAAATGGCAACGGGTTCGGTCGGCAGTGCCTTGCCCTTGGTGATGTCCTTCAGGTACACCTCGACGTTTTGCAGTCCGCCATCCTTGCCGACCACATACACAGGGTTCGGTATCGACTCACCGCAATAGTCCTGGTTCTTGGTGACCACGATGGGGGCGATGGTGGGCGCGGCGTGAGCGAGCTTTACCACCCCCTGGATGGTGCCTCCGTTGGAGACCGCAACGACCGTATAGGAGTCTGCCAGAGCCAGTTGTGCCAGCAGCAACGTGCTGCTTATGACCGCCACGGTGCACGACAGAAGGCGCGGCTTGGGGCAGGCCTTCGGCAAGTATGGTCCAACGGCAAATTCAATCACTATCCCCCCCATGCGATTTCTTCTTACCTGCATCGCTGGTCACATTCTGGAACGAGTACGTGAATCAATCGCCAGTCGCACATTGCATCGCGATCGGAGTTGCCGCAATGGGTAGATGTACCCACGAATTCGGCAGTATTGTTTCATCGCGGGCCCGCGTCGGCGGGCTTGGCCGGCGCCCCCCCGGCCAGGTTCTTCGGGTAAAGCGGACTCAAGCTCTGTATGAAATGCACCAGATCCCAAGCCTCTTCGGGGCTGATGGAGTCGGCGAACGAAGGCATCGGCGTGCCATTCAGGCCGCCGATGAACACTCGGTATATCTCGGGTCCGGTGTCACCACACTTGATGTGGCCTTCGGTGAGGTCATACGGCACGATCGGGTTGCCCCAATCATCGGTGAGATCGTCTGCCGACGGACCGTCGCCCTCGGCGCCGTCACCATGGCATTGCGCGCAGTTGAACTTTTGATAGACGGCCGCACCGCGTTCCACGGATTTGTCCGTGTACGGAGGCTCGGGTGGAATGACAATCGCCGGCTCAGGCTTCTCGGATGCAAAGCGCGGCGAAAAAGTCTTGATGTAGGCGATGACATCGAGTCTTTGCTGGTGGCTCAACGTCGTACGCATGCTTGACATGGACGTGCCGTACAGACCCGTGATCAAGACCTTTTCAAGATCGGCGTCGGTCGGCAACGAGCCCGACGGCGTGGTGCGCCACTTGAAGGTGCCCTGCCGGAAATCGCGCGGCACCGGGGTCGTCGCTTCGGAAAAGTGACCCTTGCCGTCGCCCTTTTCTCCATGGCAGAGGACGCAATACTTCTCATAGACGAGTTTCCCCCGCTGCGCGTCCCCCGTTTCCTGCGCGCAAGCCGTGCCCGCCAACAGCAACAGCGTGACCAGAACCGGCAGGACCGCCGCGTCGCGGGTGGCCATCAGAATCTAGAAGGTGGAAACATAGTCGACTACCGCGGCGATCTCATCGTCGGTCATTTTTCCGGTGACGCGTTGCATGACCTTGTTTTCCCGCAGTCCACTGCGGTACTGCAACATCGCTGTCGTAACATAGTCTCTATGCTGGCCGGCGAGGCGTGGCTGGGTGTTGATTCCCTCGCCGCTGTGGCCGTGGCAGACGGTGCAGGCCTCGATGTCACGCGCCGGCGCCCCGTTCTCGTACATCAACTTGCCCTTGCCGGCCAGCGCCGGGTTGCTCGAGCCCTCGCCCTTCACGGGTGGTTGGCTCGAGAAGTACTGCGCGACCCCTTTGATTTGCTCATCCGTAAGACCCCGGGATATACCCCACATAAAGGCTCGCGCGCGCGGATCGCTACGGCCACGTATCCGGAATAGCTTCAGCTCCGCCTCGATGTAGCCGGGTATCTGCGCAGCCAGAATCGGGAAAAGTGGCGAGATGCTGACCCCGTTGAGGCCGTGGCACTTGGAGCACGCGGCACTGACGAGATCTTTGGCGGCCAAGGTGGATGGATCCGGCGGCACGACGAGAGCCGCCGAGTGCGCATCACGAACGTCCATCGTGGCGAGCGCGAGTCGCAGCGGCCGCGAGCGAGATTACGGCAAACTTTCTCATCAGAAGTCCAACCATAGACCCACCACCCAGGTGTTGTTGTCCGACGCTTTGATATTCGGAAAGCCGGGGGAATTGGGAAAGGTGGCGTGGCTCAGATTAAAGGGGCTTTGGTTGTTGGCCACCACCTGATAGGCGTTGTACTGCAGGATGAACCTGACGTTCAACCAAGGGACGTAATCCAGCTCATAGACCTCGAATTGATTGGCCGGTGAGCCATTACCCCCATTCGCGAGCGGATCGTACGTGCCGGTCGTCCGCGTGAAGCTGACCAGTCCGCCATAGTGGCGATCACGGAAGTACTCACCCGTGACTAAAAACTGCGTCAGCGTGTCCGTTGGGTTGGTGTAGATCGGTGACGATGCACCGGTGAAGGTCGCCGCTACCAGTTGATTGCTGTTCTGTTGCCGCTCGTGGGTGACATGACTAAAAAAGCCGAAGATGTTGTGTTCACCGATGTACTGGTACTGCCAATCGACGCTGAGATCGGTATAACGATTGATGGCGCCCGGGTTGAAGGTCTGCGCAGGGGTGTAGGGTGGCGTCCCGGGTGTTCCAGCCGCAATTGCCGCTTCATTTGCAGCTAGCTGTTGCTGCGCCGAGATGTAGCCGACCGATGGAATCCAGTTGACGTACAGCGCGCTGGCGCCGATTTCCGCCGAGTGGTAGCCCCAGTCGCGCTCGTACGCGATGCGCGCGTAAGGCGCAAAACGATCGATGGCACCGCCATTGGCGGCAAGACTGACGCTGTCAACGGTGGGTGAATTGCCGCCGGCAACCGCAGAGTGATATTCCGAAAATTCGAAGTACAGCGAGTCGTCATAGAAAACATAGGCGCCGATACCGGCAGCAACCCCAGGCCCCAAAGCATTGAGGATCGGCCCACTCGTCCCGGCACCGGCGACGCCACCGCTCCACAAGGTCACGGTATTGAAGTTCGGAATGGTATAGCTGCCGATTCCGTTCCAGAACGTCCTGGAAGGTCGCATAGTTGTTGGCCGTGATGCCCCACACCCACTTGTTGTCCTCGGTGTGATCGCTGTATCGGATATCGATATTGTCGACACCCACGCTACCTGCCTGCCCGTTGTAGGTCAGTTGCAACCAGCCGCCCACGCGATCCGAGACGGCTCCCGCGTACACCAGGCTGAACTGATCTGGAAACTGCAATGAGTCGCTTTGCGCGTGCGCGGGGTAAGGCTGACCGGTATCCGGCGGCGCCCGATTATAATGATCGTAGCCGCTCTGCATGAGGACGGCGATTCCCGGCAGATCCGTGAGCCACAACGTGTTCTTCTTGTGATCATCGATGTCATTGACCAGCGGCGGCCTCGTGGTCAGGGTGTATCCGTTGAGCTTGAAGCGTCGGCCGAACGGCGTGAGCTCGGGCGGCAGCGTGTGGCAGGCCTCGCAGGCCAAACCCGTCTGCCGGGCGAAGGGTGGAATGGCGCGGGCCTGCTGCGCAACGAGCATGAACGCCGATCCGCCGAGGATGAGCGTGGCCACGGCGGTGAGCCTTGACAAGCTCACGGCAGCCAACCCGGACCTGAGTTCGCGTCGGTCATGCTAGTGTCCCCTTCGCCCGCATTAGTCTTGGTTCTTGAATGAATCGATTTCTGAATGCGCAACGCACACTGCATCGCGGTTCGTTTTGTAGCAATGGGGATTTGTACCCACGATGGTCATCGTCATGGGGATTTATATGCATGGCCGATCGTCGGGTGCGCTCCCGTTTGCATCGGGGGCATCCGGCGCGGGGCCGCCCCCAGTCGGCGCCGACGGTGGAGGAAGTCCTCCGCCGGCGCCGAAGGACCTATTTCGTCGACAGACTCATCGCCGCCTTCTCGATGAGCTCGGCGACCGCTTTCGGCTGCGAAACATAGATCGCGTGGCTGCCTTTCGCCTCGGCGACGGTGGCAATCGAGGGGTTGACTGCTATCAATGCTAGCATCTAGATTGTCGAAGCGATAGAATTACTGGATGTGACGACGGAGGGGGCTTCAGTGGCACAACTCATCGTACGTGACCTGTCGGAAGATCTGGTCAAGGCGCTCAAGCAACGGGCTGCGAAACGCAATCGCAGCGCGGAGCAGGAGCATCGCGAAATCCTCAAATCGGTACTGCGGGGTCCAAAGCGGCGACACTTGGCGGACGTTCTCGCGGCGATTCCCAATGTCGGCGAGGAAGGTGATTTCGGACGCGAGCAGACCGACAAACGGGGTTGATATGTACCTGGTTGATACGGATGTCATCAGTGAGATCCGTAAAGGCGACAAGGCCAATCCCGGCGTCCGGGCGTTTTTTCGCGGACACGAGTCGCGAGTCAGTCGATCTTTATCTGTCGGTCGTCACGATCGGAGAGCTACGGCAGGGCGTGGAACGCATCCGGCATCGAGGGGATGTCGCGCAGGCAAAGCGTCTCGGCCGCTGGCTCAAACAGGTGACGACGATCTATGCCGAGTCGATTTTACCCTTCGACGAAGAGACGGCACATGTCTGGGGGCGACTGCGGGTACCAAATCCGGAGAATCCGCTCGACAAGCAAATTGCAGCCACGGCGCTCATTCATGATCTCACGGTGGTGACCCGGAATACGGATCACTTTGCGCCGACTGGCGCACGGCTACTCAATCCATTTGCGTAAGTGCTCAAGAGCCCTCACGGAGTTGTGTATGGGGGCCCAGGCTATTCGGGCCCCCTGCCATCGCCCGGCAAACGGCGAGTTATCCATTCATCGGGTCGCGCCTTGCGCGGCTTCCAGAATCAAGCCCGTGATTACGTCCGGCTGGGAGATCAGCGAGACGTGGCTTGCCTTCACTTCGATGGTCTTGGCGCCCATGCGCTTGGCCATGAATCGCTCGAGATCCGGATTGATGGTGCGGTCCTCGGTCGAGACCGCGTAGAAACTCGGCTTCGATCGCCAAGCCGCCTGGGTGGTCCTGCCTGTCAGTAGAGCCTTCTGGAACGGTTCCTGGACCGCGTAAAGCACCTTCGCCTTCGCTTCCGGCAGATCGCCTGCGAAATCCCGCAAGAACGCCTCTTCGTTCAAGCGCCCTTCATCGCCGTCGAAAACGATGCCGGCGGAGGCCGGGGGCGTGGGAAATGTCTTGGCCAACGCCGTGTAATCCTCGCCCGCGTCCGGCGCGCGTGCTGCCACGTAGACAAGGGCCGAAACATTCGGATGCATGCCCGCTTCGGTGACAATCATTCCAGAGAAGGAATGCCCGACCAGAACTGTCGGGCCGTCCTGTCGTGCCAGCACTCGCTGCGCCGAGGCAACCGCTTCGGGCAGCGTCGTCAGAGGGTTTTGCACGGCCGTGGCGTTGAGCCCCGCGGCCTGCAGTCGTGCAATTACTTCGGACCAACATGACCCATCGGCGAAGAGTCCGTGCACAAGCACGACGTTTCGCGCCTTGGTCGGCGTAGCCGTGGCGGTCAGTCCGCGGGTCGATGCGAACGAAGCGGCGGCACCTGCTACGAGGGCAGCCGAAAAAGTACGTCTGTTGATAACCATAAGAACATCTCCTTCTCTGTTGGGCCGAATTGTGTATCGATGTGAAACGCCAGGCCGAGCCGGCTCAAGTGGGCAGGGTCACGCCCGAGATCTCGGCGCAGATCGCGATGAGGCGATCTTGCAGTGCCGGATCGTGGGCTTGCGGATTCGGCTCCATAGGCCTCAGGTGATAGAAATATTTCCCGGTCACCTGTGACTTGGGGTCATCCCCGGAGGCAAGCCAAGCCTGGGTCAGATGCGCCTGTTCCATGTCATCGGGCGCGCCGGGGCCACCCATCTGGGTCGGTACCCAGCCGGGTTCCAGTGAGTTGGAGAAGACGTCGAGGCCAACGTCGCGCAACGGCGAACGCAAGCATCGCATCGTGGAGCTTGCTCTCAGCGTAGGCTGCCGAACCGTCCCAGCGGCGCTTCTTCCAAAGAATATCGTCGAGGTTGGCATCGGCGTGGTGGTGCATCCCGGAGCTGAGTAAACAAGCCGCTTCGGGCGTTCGATTAATGCGGTCAGGATATATGCGGACAGTGTATTGATTGCAAAGACGTGCGGGAGACCGTCCTCGGTGAGGATGTGCCTCTCGCGATATCCGACCGCGGCATTGTGAATCACCGCGTCGAAGCGACCGAGTTCGTTGACGCGTTCCGCGACCGCCTTGGCCCCGCAATGGTGTCGAGGTCGCCCTCGACTACAGCCTCGGCTCGGGGTAGCGCGAGGCGTGCGTCCTTGGCGCGCGCAGCGTTGCGGGCATGCAGGACCACTTGATGCCCCTGTTGAACGAGCAGTTCGGCCGCCATGAGACCGAGACCTGTTGACGAACCGGAAATGAAGATGCGTGACATATGAGTGCTCCTCTATAAAGTGGAGATGTGAGATGTGACAGTCAAGCTGGGGTAGAGCGGCTGGCGATGACGAGAGCCGCGCCGAGCAGCGCACTGACGGTACCTAGCAAATACACAGCGGCATAGCCGAACTGACCGGCAACCAAGCCGGCCGCCGGACCCGCAAGTCCGTAGGCGATGTCCAGGAAGGCAACGAAGCCACCCATTGCGCTGCCACGATTGGCAGGCAGCACGCGCTTGAGTGCTTCGACGCCGAGCGCGGGGAAAACCAGCGCGCACCCCAGTCCCGTGACGAACGCCCCGCTCAGCGCCATCCACTCCTGTGGCGCGCACCACAGCATTGCCTGGCCGATGGCCTCGATGACGAGCGACCACAAGGCCACACGAAAGCCGCCGATCCGATCGGGTAAATGTCCCAAGACGACTCGTACGAAGATGAATCCGACACCGAACGCGGTCATGACGACGCCGGCATGCGTCCAGCCCCGTGCGGCGAAATACAGCGAGGCAAACGCGGTGAGCCCGGATAGACCAACGCCCTGCAACATCAAGCCGAGCCCTTCCCGCCAGATCTGACGGATCACGCGATGAAACGGCAACCGATGGCCGGCGGGCGAAATATAGGAAGTCGCACCCACCGCAATCACCGTCGCCAGCATCGGGGCGATGACGCATGCAATCATGGCCGCCTGAAGGCCCCATCGGTGATACAGCGTCATGCCGACCGGCGCACCGATCGCCAGTGCGGCGAACATTGCAATGCCGGTCCAAGACATCGACATACCGGAGCGCTGTGGACCGACCGACGCGATTGACCACGAGACGCAACCGGTGACGAATTGGCTTTCTCCCAGGCCCGCCGCCAGACGGCCTGCCACGACGACGCCCAGGCTGACACCGGATGAAATTCCAGGAATCGCCGCGATCATATACAGCACTCCGCCAAGGGCCGAAAAGCCGGCACCCTGTAGGGCCGCCCGCTTACCCCCTTGCTGGTCGGTCACGCGCCCAGCGTAACCACGGGTCAGCACGGTGGCCAAGAACTGGATGCCGATCACGAGTCCGACAATGAGGTTGCTAAAGCCGAGCTTCTCGTGGACAAAGAGTGGAATGACGGGCAACGGCAGGCCCACGGCGAGATAACCGCAGAAGAGCGCCGAGATGACAGCCAGGGCGGGACGAGCCAGGTAGGTTGGCGTGGCGTTGGCCTGCGCCACCGTTGCGATAGTCGTTGTTGACATGACGAGCTCCAGGTTTGCGATCAGTTGGGAAAGGGCGCCCCTTTGGGGGCGCCCCATGCAACTCAAGCTGTCTTGCCGATTGCAGGAATGGATGTCCCGAACAGGTTCGTCCGGTAGCCACTCGCTTCGAGCAGGTAGTCGCGCGAGGCGGTTGCCTCGGCGGTTAGTTTCTCGATATCGACGCCGATCAACCGGCCGCTTCGCTTGCGAAGCCGGCCTGCGACCATGACGGTATCGACATCCGACCGCTCGACCGCTTGGACGATGGTGCCAATGGCATTGGTCACCGGGAATACAGCGACTCCGTTGGTGCGCAGCATGATGATGTCGGCCTGCTTGCCCGGCGTGAGCGTACCTATCGATGTCTCCAGCCCCGCGGCGCGGGCGCCGTTGACCGTGGCAGCCCGCAGCACCTCATCCACCGAGATTGGGGCGGGCGCATCCGCCTCCCCGCGGAAGCGGCGATAGCGCATCGCCGCGCGCTGTTGGCTGAACAGGGCATGCATCTCGCCGAACATATCGCTGCCGAAAGCGGTGTCCAAGTCGATGCCGAGCGCCGGCATCAATCCGTGATCGATCGCTTTTTGATAGGCAAAGCCCTCGTCGTCGAAACCGAAGAGCGCGTCCGAGCGCGGATTGACGGTGATATTGACGCCGGCGTTCGCGAACAGCTTCCACGTTTCTTCGGGCACGCGGGTGCAGTGATTGAAGATGTTATGCGGCCCTAAAATGCCGGCTTCCGCAAATTGCGGACCGAGCTTGGCAAGATCGCCGATGAACTCGGTCAGGATGTGCATGTTCAGGCCGCGGGCGACTTTCCACCAGTCCAGATTGAGTTGACCGAACAGGCCGACACGAACCAGGCTATTAGATGTGTTCCAGTTCAATGCCAGGCGCTCGAGATCGTGCGGCAGATGCTCGGCCGATGCTTTCTTGTCCATCGCCGCGCCGACCATGTGCAGGGCCCGGATACCGGCCGAATTCAAGGACTCGAGCGCCGCATCGGTGTGTTCAGGGCTGCGCGAGCTGTGGCATGCATCGACGATGGTCGTGATGCCCGCATCGAGCGAGGCAACGGCGGTGAGTTTCGTGCTCACGTACATATCGATCGGGCGGTAATGCGCGCCCAGCTTTTCGGCGACCACATCGATGTAGGCGAACAGATCATCGACGTCGGGCATGAGCCGGCGCATCACGCCGAGCCATGCATGATGGTGCGCGTCGATCAGGCCCGGCAAAACGATCTTGCCCGCGGCGTCAACAAGCTCGGCGCCATCGGCCCGGATGTTCGCCTCGACGGCCACGATGCGATCGCCTTCGACGAGGACATCGCCGGTAACGAGATTGGGGACCTTGGCATCCATCGTTACGATGGTGCCGCCTTTGAAGAGGGTGCGTGCGGTGTCGGACATGCTGCGGTACTCCATTCGATTGACTGATCGGTCACTGCGTGCGGCGCTGAAGGCAGTGGCGGCGGCCGCTTTGGCGAGTCGGTGATGAAAGGATAGATTCGGAATCATTTTTGATTAAGATAGGGGTACTCAAATCATCTTTGCTAAAAGTCAAAGGAACGGATGATGGGTTTCGATGGGAGGCTGCTTTCCGGCATGAGCGTATTGGCGGCCGTAGTCGAGACGGGCAGCTTCACGCGGGCCGGTGAGGTGCTAGGGCTGTCTGCGTCGGGGGTGAGCCGGGCCATTTCACGGCTGGAAGGGCGCATGGGGGTCCGATTGCTGGACCGCACAACCCGTGCGCTTCATCTCACCGGGGAGGGTACTCGGCTCTACGAATTGGCCGCGCCGCATCTCTCGGGCATGGAAGAAGCCGCCAATGTGGTTTCGGGGGCAGCCGCGACGGTGCGCGGCGCGTTACGGGTGAGCTTGAATCCGTTGTTCTCCCGCCATGTGCTAGCCCCAAGGCTGCCGGAATTCAATGAACGCCACCCTGAACTCCAACTGATATCGGTGCTGCTACCTGATGCGGGAGATCTGGTTGCGGAGGGTATCGATGTCGCGGTGCGCTTCGGACCACAGCCATCGTCCAGCATGACGTCAAGGCGGCTGCTCGAAACTCGTGTGCTGACCGTGGCGTCGCCGTCCTATCTCAAGAAGCACGGACGGCCGAAGAAGCCGGAGAAACTCGCCGAACACGACTGCATCCAGTACATCGATCCCCAGCGGGGAAAACCCTTCGAGTGGGAATTCCATCGAGGGAAGGAAATCGTGCCCGTCGAAACAACCGGCCGGCTGACGCTAACAGATGTCGATACCATGGTCGGGGCCTGTGTTGCCGGCGCAGGTATCGCGCAGGTCCTTGCACTCGGTGTTGAGCATCTGATCGCAAATGGCGTATTGATCGAATTATTTCCTGAATGGCCAGGCGAAACATTTCCGCTCTACGCCGTTCGGCCATCCCGCCGTCTGCCGCCTGCGGCAGTCGACGCATTTCTGGATTTCTGCGGAGAGATTTGTAAGGCCATTGATCCTAAGGAGGAAATCGTATGAGAGCGGCCGCATGCTTGATGGGTCTAGCCGTAGCGCTCACCGTCGCCGTCGTCTACGAGGCCCATCCATCTGGATACGCTGATGGTGAGGCAGCCCCCATCTTCGGAATCAAAATTCCCCCGGGATATCGCGACTGGAGGCTGATCTCCGTGGCACACGAAGAAGGCAACCTCAACGATTTGCGAGCCATTTTGGGCAACGACATCGCGATCAAGGCTTACCGGGAAGGGACGCTTCCGTTCCCGGACGGCGCAATCATTGCCCGGCTCGCCTGGAATTACGTCCCATCGGAGGAGAACAATAAAGTCTTTGGGCATCCCCAATCTTTCGTGGCCGGACCTGCCACGAACGTCCAGTTCATGGTCAAGGACTCCACAAAATACGCTTCGACGGGTGGATGGGGGTTCGCTCAATTCAAGGACGGCAAACCCGCAGAAGAGACGCTGCTCAGCGCGTGCTTTGGGTGTCATGTGCCGGTCAAAGCTCGCGACTATGTCTTCACCCATTACGCACCCTGATACGAAATGTAAACCTAGCCTGCGGCGTTCACTTAAGTCGGTGCTATCGGGGCCAGCTGCAGCCTCGGCAGATTCGCTTTATGATGGAACTGTTGCTCGTGTTGGCGTTTTTGAACTGCATTGAGCAACGCCGACCAAGTGCAAATCATCACGACGAACGTCGAATTGACCATTGACGGCTTCCCCTGCCGAACCTACATTGCCGCTCCGAAACCCGCGCAGCCAAGCGCCCGGTATCCCGGCATCATTCTGTACTCGGAGATATTTCAGCTGACGGGCCCGATATGCCGAACGGCAAACCGCTTGGCCGGGCATGGGTTCGTGGTGGCGGCGCCCGAAATCTACCATCGAACCTGCCCACCCGGCCTGGTAATTGCTTACGACGACCCCGGGCGCATGCATGGCAATTATCTGGCCCATACCACGCCCGTGGCGCATTTCGATGCCACGGCCACTGCGGTGTTCGATCACTTCGAATCACGCAACGATTTGAAGCGGGACTCCTCGGGCCCCTCGGTCGGCGCCATAGGCTTCTGCATCGGCGGACATCTCGCGCTCCGTGCGGCACTTGATCCTAGATGCCGCGCCGCGGTGTGTGCTTATCCCACCGGTGTGCACAATGGAAACCTTGGCGCGGAACCCGATGCCGGCACGCTCGCACGGCTAGCCGAGATCAAAGGAGAGTTACTGTTGGTGTTCGGAGATGCCGACCCGCATGTGCCTGGGCCTGCCCGCGGCATCATCCGCTCGGCGTTGCAAGCATCCGGCGCGCGGCATACCTATCTGGAATTGCCCGGCGAACATGCGTTCATGCGCGACGAGGGTCCGCGTTACGATCCGGCGATGGCCGATCGCGTTTTCGTGGAGGCCATCGCGTTATACCGCCGAACGTTCGGCTGATCGCCGGCGCAACGCGTCAACGACGAATCTCTGTCGGCCGGCAACCGGAGCGAGCGGTAGCGCGTTTAACTCACGACGCGTGATGCGAAATTGACACGAAGACGCCTGGCTGGTTATACTTTTGGTATGAAAATCGCAGTCTCGATCCCCGATGATGTCTTCGCGGAGGCTGAGAGTCTTGCGCAACGTCTGAATACCTCCCGCAGCGAGCTTTACAGCCGCGCACTAACCGAGTTTGTCGGCCACCATGCACCCGAGCGGGTTACGGAACAGATGAACCAGGTCGTGCGGGACATAGGGGAGGGCAAGCCCGACGGCTTTCACGCGGAGGCTGCCCGACGAGTATTTAAGCGCACCGAGTGGTGATCGCACAGGGCGAGATCTGGTGGGCGGATCTGGGCGAACCGATCGGGTCCGCTCCTGGTTACAGGCGCCCAGTGCTGGTCGTCCAGTGCGATGCCATCAATGCCAGCCACATCGGTACCGCGGTATGTGTCCCGTTGACGAGCAACTTGAAGTGGGGCGACGCGCCGGGGAACGTGATTCTTCGCGCGAGCATAACGGGACTTCCAAAGGACTCCGTCGCAAACGTTTCTCTTATCGTCGCACTCGATAAGCAGCAGCTTACAGAGCGGGTGCGCAAAATCCCCCGTCGTCAGGTCGATCTTGTCATCGCGGGAATCGATGTGATTCTGGGCCGCTGACAACCAGCGACGGCTGGCGGCGGTCGGCTTGCTCCACCAGTCGCAAGCGTCCAAATGAAATCCAGTGCTTCGCCGAAATCCGGCGCTTAGAGCGTTATCTGCTGCTGCAGCGCCGCGCCCAAAGCGGGATCTTTGACATCAAATGCATGGGGAAGCCGATACGCCATCACAAAGTCGAGGATGAGTCGACTGGCGTCTGGTCCGTTGGAGTCGTTGAATTCATAGCTCATGTCGCCACCGCTCCAGGCGTGGCCCAGCCCCTCAACCACAATCTTTCGAAGCACGATCTCCCCCTGCCTCGTTGAGTCCAGCTGTCGATAGGTGTAGCCCCCGCCTTCTATCCGCCGTTCATCGCGCGATAACACCGGGCCGGCACTTGGATCGGCAAGCTCCTCAATACGCGTCTTCAACTGCTCGATGATTTGATCCGCATTCACTGGATTCACGGTCATGTCCCGATCGCCGTGGATAACAAGCGTCGGTACGGCGGCGCCGAGCTCGCCGGCATCGCGTACGAGTTGCCGCGCTTTTTCGATTGAACTGGGCGACGGGCCGTCCCGCATCAGCGCGAGCGCTTGTGCAGGCGAACTTGCGGCGCCGTACATAACGCCCGAATGGATAGCACAGGCGGCAAACAATCGACTGTAGCGCACGGCCAACAGGCAGGCCATTGCCCCACCAGCCGACATGCCAACAACATAGACGCGTCGAGGATCAATTGGCCGGCGCCGTGTGACTTGATCGATCATATGAGCAATCGAGGCTGCCTCACCCTGCCCCGCAAGTGACGTTGATTCGAACCAATTCCAACAGCGTAGCGGATTCGAGTGCGCGCTTTGTTCTGGATACAGCACTGCGCAGCGATATTCTTCCGCAAGCATGTTCATGCGCGTGCCCCCAGCAAAGCTGAGCGAATCTTGTTTGCATCCGTGCAGCATCACCATGAGTGGCATGCTGTTACGACGCGAGGAGCCCGTCGGTAGATAAAGACGATAGGTGAGCGCGCGGCGTGTTCCGAACCAGCGTGCTGCCGGGGCGCGCGGATCCGTGAACCTTCCCATAAGAAAGCGACTACGCCCCGCTTCGCCTGGCCGCGCCGCATGCGGCACCCACGCGCCGAGCCTCTTCTTGAAAAAACGGCGCAACGATCTCAACATGGACCCATTCTCGCATCCCTCCGACTGCATCTTGGCGCGACCACTACGTTCGTCTTCGATCCGCTGACTCGCTTTGCAAATGTTGCATCGACAGCGCGGGGGGACCCGCAGGATATCCTTCATTGTCGGCGGTAGGCGACTATTGGCGTTAAAGGACAATCTGCGCCACGCTATCTCGCCTCCAACGGCAATGATGCCGCTGATTCCGTAACTCAGTCCACTCAGCCGACGATGAGCGACGCCGTGGATGACGCGTTAGCGAAACATGGCCGCAATGACGCGGCGCGCCGGCGTCATTGTTTGTTCACACCGTCGCGGCACAATCGATATGGTTCGGAGTTCGGCTGTCTCTGGGCGCATTCAACGACCTAGGAGATTGACGATGGAAACGCTACCGGGACGCCTGGAAACGCACCCACACGCGCGGTCTGAATCCGCGCAAGGCCATCGGGAACTTCAACCCCGCCACATTTCCGCCCCGTCGGCGTTGATGGAACCCCGCGAGTTTGTCGACGAAGAGCTGGAACTCATCGAGATGCGCTACCAGCAGGCGCTGGCTCTCATGAACCTCCAGGATCTATTCGCCGAGGGTCAACTCGACGGCTTGTGACGGCTCTCCCGGCATCTCGACACCGGCGGGTTTCCCCACGCCTGCCACGTACAAGCCGGACAGCTTGACAGTACTCTATAGAAGTTCAGTCCCTGTAGGTGGTCAGAGCGTCGCCGAGGCCACCCTTGAGCGGGCCCAGCCAGGGTTCGTAATTCCTCCACTGGTCGACGCCTTCGCGGCTGATGGGCTGTCGCACCTGCTCGGAACTCGCCGTGCGCACGTTACGCTCGGTCTTGTGGAACTCCAGGCAGGCCGGCTCGAAGCGCAGGCCACAGAAGTCCAGGATGCGGCGCACATTGCCCTCCAGGTTCTCCACCGTGTCTTCGTGTTGCACCGTCAGGATCCGCCCCGGCAACGCCTCGTTCCAGTGCCGCATGAGCTCGAGATAGTTGCGGTAGTAGTGCGCAATGTCCCCGATGCTGTAACTGAACTCCTGACCGCCCGAGAACAGCTGCTTGAGGTTGCCGAAGCAGCAGGCCATGGGTTCGCGCCGGGCATCGATGATTTTCGCATTCGGCAGCATCAGGTGGATGAGGCCGATGTCGCGGAAGTTGTCCGGCAACTTGTCGATGAAGAACGGGCGCTGCGTCCGGCGGTAGATCCGGGTATCGGCCATGAAACGTTCGCCGAACTTGCGGAAGTCCTGCGGCCCCAGCTCGGCCAGTACTTCCGGATAGCGCGGGTTCTTAAGATCCGTGTCGCGGCCGCGTAGCGCCTTCACGATGCGTTGGATGTCCGCCAGTTCCTGGGTACCCTCGACCTGTGAATGCGAAGCCAGGATCTGTTCGATGAGTGTCGAGCCGGACCGCGTCAGCCCCAGGATGAAGATGGGATCCGCGTCCGCGACGCCCCAGCCCCTGCGCGTCTCGAAGAATTCCCGTGTGCACACTTGCTTCGACAGCCGGACGTGGGCCTCGGCGGGCCCGGGCAGGTAACGAACTTCCGCGTGCTTGAGGGCGTTGCCACGCTCATAGAATCGCCCAGGATTCTTCATATCGGCCCTGGTCCTCCAGCGCCTTGCCCAGCGCGAAGCACAGGTGGTATCGGTCTACCAGGGAGGTGGCCGGCGCCGCTTCCACTGTGCGCATGCGCGCGATCTCCTCTTCAGCAAAGCGGTAGATCTTGAGGTTAGCCAGGCTCCACCAGGCCTCGCCCGAGTCCGGCAAGGCGGCGATGGCGGCACGGTAGCCCTCGATCGCCTCCGTCTGGTGCCCCTTGGCTCTCAGGGAGAACGCGATCCACAAATGCAGCTCTGCGGATTCCCGTCCGGGCTGGGCATCGCTCAGCAGCCGACGGTACAGACTGATACCGGACTCATAGTCCCCCAACCTGATGCAGGCCTCTCCGTACTGCCGGAGGTAGGCTCTGTTACCCGGATCGAGCTCGAGCAACTGCTGGATCTCCTGGCGGGACCGCACGTACTTGTGTTGATCGAGCAGCGCGCGGGCGTAGTCGGCACGCGCGGCGCGGTAGCCGGGGGCCCGCTGCGCGACTGCTTCCAGCAGCAGCTCCGCATCGTCCCGCAACCCGCGTGCGATGCAGACGCGCCCCAGCAGTCGCATGGCCTCGATGTGCTCGCCATGCTGCGCCAGGTATATCCGCAGGACGCGCTCGGCATGGACAAGCTCCCCGTCAGCGAACAGGCTGCCGGCCTCGATGATCTCAGCGGGCAGGTTGCGCAGCGTGGCGAGACGATCCGCGATCCTGGCGGCGTTCTCTTCATCCCCCATTCCCTGATACAGGGTGTGCAGCATCTGCCAGCTGGCGGGCAGGGCGGCGTTGATGTTCACGGCCTGCCAGAAGGCGTCGATGGCTTTCGGGGCATCGCTCAGAGCGGCGTAACAGTGGCCACGCTCCTCGTACAAGCGGCTGTAACGGGGATGCAGCTGCTGCAGCCGCTCCAGTACGCCCAGCGCCTCATCGAAGTGATTGAGCAAGCGCAAGTTCATGGCCTGCAGGTAAAGCTCGCCGCGGTTCTGCGGGAATTGCGACAGCAGTTCGGCTGAGGAACTCATGACAACCGCAAGCAATGAGGGGAAAAAATCGGGACGGTCAGCACTCTGCGACACATGATTCTACAGCAACACCGAGGCGAGAAATGTTGTCCAGCCGCAGGCTGCCAACGCGTCCCGAAGAGGAGCCTTATGGGATGCCGTGATCGCGTCACAAACCCTTCACGACGACTTAACAATCCGGCCCTAGGCTGGCGATGCAGCCCGGTGGCAGCAGGTCGCCACCACTTCGTTGAATTCAACGCCTGGATCTCTATCCGGGCAAGGGAGGTTTTGTGGCAAATGATCGCAAGCTGACGGACCGTCGTGAATTTTTGCAGCTGATGGGCCTGAGCTCGGCCGCCGCCATGCTCAACTCGTCCATCGCCAAGGCGCTGACCATTCCGGCGAACTTCAAGACCGGCACCATCAAGGACGTCGAGCACATCGTCATCCTGATGCAGGAGAACAACTCGTTCGACGAGGTATTCGGTACCCTGCGCGGCGTGCGCGGCTTCTCCGACCCGCGCGCGGTCAAGCAGAAGAACGGTAACCCCGTGTTCCTGCAGCCGGCCGCGCCGACGTTCGGCGCTCCCGCCACCGGCTATGTGGAAAACGGCGTGACCTATGGCTGGCCCGCCAATCAGTACGGCGGTGTGACCGCCGATCTGGTGGTGCCGCCATTCCAGATCAATGCGTCGGCCGCGACCGCGGCGAACGCGCCCTCCGCCACCCTTCCGACCGACAGCTTGAATCTGGTGTACCGTCCGGGACTGGACCACGGCTGGCCTCTCGGCACCGAAGCTCGAGACGGCGGTGAGTGGGATGGCTGGGTCCCGGCCAAGAACCCCCTGACCATGGCGTACCGCGAGCGCCCGGACGTTCCGTATCACCGCGCGCTGGCCGATGCCTTCACGGTCGGCGACAACTACTACTGCTCGTTCCGTGGTCCGACCAACGTGAACCGCTGCTACCTGTGGACGGGTTGCAACGGCAACATCCCGGGCAACATCCTGCCCAACGGTACCCCAACCGCCCAGGGCACCAACGGCCATGGCGGCGGCATCGTGCTCAGCAACGGTTATGTGAATGGCTATCCGCTGTCGTGGCCGACCTACCCGGAGATGCTGCAGGCCGGCGGCGTCAGCTGGCGCATCTACCAGGATATCGTGGGTGACTCGGTGTCGACCCCGACCGTCATCACCAACGACCAGGGCAGCGGGCCGATTCCGACGAACTCCGCTGGTCAACCGGTCTGCAATGGCAGCTTCGTCGGTACCTACACCGACAACCCGGTGTTGTACTTCCAGCAGTACGCCTACGCGCCGGCGAGCTCGCCGCTGTTCCAGAAGGCCGCGACGGGCACCGCCCTCGCCTACAACACCCCCGCGCTCACGGCGCCCCGCGCTGCGTGGGAGACCTGGGCCGAGGGCCTGTTTGCCGAGTTTCAGAGCGACGTAAAGAACGGCACGCTGCCGCAGGTGTCTTGGCTGGTCGCCCCCTACGGCTATAGCGAGCACCCGGCCGCCCCGAACGGCTACGGTGCCTGGTACATCTCTCAGGTCCTGGACATCCTGACTTCCAACCCGGAGGTGTTCAGCAAGACCGTGTTCATCATCAACTACGACGAGAACGATGGTTCCTTCGACCACCTGCCGGCGCCAGTCCCGGCGATCAGCACTGACGGTTCGGACGGTGCCACGACGATCACCGCCGACTACGAGCAGGTGCCGGCGGGTTCGGAAGCGGGTTTCCCCGCGCTGCCGCTTGGCTTCGGCTTCCGCGTACCGTTCCTGGCAATCTCGCCCTGGAGCAAGGGCGGCTACGTGAACTCCGAACTGTCGGATCACACCTCGGTCGTCAAGTTCATCGAGAAGCGCTTCGGGGTGCATTGCCCGAACATCACGCCCTGGCGCCGTGCAGTGAGTAGTGATTTGACCTCCTTCTTCAACTTCGCCAACCCCAACGGTCCGACCCCGGCGGCTGCCGAACACGTCCGCGTGGCTGCCGGAGGAGCTGCCTTCGGGTGGCGGTTCCAGCCTGACTCCGTCATCGGTTTCGCAGATCACCTTAGGCATCCCGAAGCAGGAGCAGGGCGTGCGCCCGGCGCGCGCGCTGCCGTACGACCTGGAGGTCACCGCCGAGGTGAACGCCTCCGCCGGCACCGTGACCCTGACGTTCATCAACACCGGCCGCAAGGCCGCGGTGTTCTCGGTGCGTTCGGTCAACGCCGCGGACGCTGTGCGTGCCTACACCGTAGAATCGGGCAAGTCGCTGTCGGGCACCTGGGACATTTCGTCGGTCTACGGCCTGTCGGTTTACGGCCCGAACGGCTTCCTGCGCCAGTTCAACGGCAGCAACGACAGCTCCGCCGCGGTGCTTGGCGTTACTGCGACGCACGGATTCGGGGGCTGCGGTTCGTTCGTGCTGCAAATCGCCAACCTGACCAATAACAAGGCGAGCGTCACGGTGACCGACGCCTATACGGGTAAGATCGTCCCGGCGTTCTTCACCCGCCATGGCGAGGAATTTGTGTACGACTGGTCGTTGGAAGAGTTCCAGGGTTGGTATGACCTCGTCATCACGGTCGAGCAGGACCCGACCTTCGAGTATCGCTTCGCGGGCCACATCGAGACCGGCCGCGAGAGCATCTCGGATCCGGCGATGGGTGGCCTTGTCACCCTGAAAGTTCCTGTCTGATCTGAGGCGATGAGCGGAGTGTGCCGCCGCGGCCGCTGGTCCAGCCGCGGCGGACACTTGGAAGGTGCATGATTCCTAGCACCATGAACTCACCCGCAACGGCCCAAACGACGCTGCTGGAGCAGGAGATTCTTCGCCTGCAAGAACTTACGCGAACACGTCATTACGTTGCGGCGCTGGCAGGCATCGACCCGCTGCTGGCTCGGCACCCCGAAGACCGTGACCTGTTGTACCTGGCGGCGATGAACTTGCGCTATTTGAATCGGGTCCCGGACGCGCTCGAACTCCTTCGACGCCTGGAGCAGCATCACCCGCGATACAGCCGACTGCACCAGGAGCGCGGCCACTGCTACGTCGCACTGAGGGATGCCCCCAGGGCCATCGAGGCATTCCGGCGCGGCGTTAACATCAACCAGGCGCTGCCCGACAGCTGGCAAATGCTGCACGGTCTATACCGTATGACGGGAGACCAGCACAACGCCGCCACCGCAGCCGAGCACATCGCGGTTCTACAGAAGCTGCCACTGCCCATCGTCCAGGCAGGCAGCCTGTTCTCTGATGGCGATTTGACGCCGGCGGAAAGCATCGTCCGCGCCTACTTGCTTCAGCACGGTGATCATGTCGAAGCCATGCGTCTGCTGGCCCGCATCGGCATCCAGCGCGACGTGCTGGATGAGGCCGAACGGTTGCTGGAATCCGTCCTGAAGCTGGCACCGGACTACGGGGCAGCGCGAGCCGACTACGCCAGTGTGCTGTACAAGCGGCAGAAGCACCTGCGGGCGCGGCAGGAAATGGACACGCTACTGCAGCTCGAGCCCGGTAACCGGGATTATCTGAAGCTGTACGCGGCGGCCTGCGTGGGACTCGGCGATTACGAACCTATCATTCGCCTGTACCGCCGGATGCTGGCGGAAGGCGCGGCAACCGGAACCGAGACCGCGGACTTGCACCTCTGGCTGGCAGACTTGCTGAAGACCGTTGGTCGGCAGCCGGAAGCCATTCAGGAATATCACGCTGCCATCGCCGCCTTGCCGGACTCGGGCGAGGCCTGGTGGAGCCTGGCTAACCTCAAGACCTACCGCTTTGCTGAAGATGAGATCGCGCGCATGCGCACAGTGGAAGCGGCGCCGGCCACCTCCCTGGTAGACCGATACCACCTGTGCTTCGCGCTGGGCAAGGCGCTGGAGGACCAGGGCCGATATGAAGAATCTTGGGCGTTCTATGAGCGCGGCAATGCCCTCAAGCACGCTGAGATTCGCCACCTGCCCCAGATCATAGAGACCCACGCCCGGCTGTCGAAGCAGGTGTGCACGAAGGAATTCTTCGCAGCACGGCAAGACTGGGGCGTGGCGGATCCGGATCCCATTTTCATCCTCGGCCTGCCTCGCTCCGGCTCCACGCTCATCGAGCAGATCCTGGCTTCGCACCCCCAAGTCGAGGGCACCCAGGAACTCGCTGATGTCCAACGCATTGTCACGGAGCTGCGGGGCCGCGGCACGGACCTGGACAATCCCCGCTATCCAGGTGTGCTGACGGAGCTAACCGCGGAGGAGTTCATGCGCTTCGGCGAACGCTTCTTAACTGAAACGCGGGTGTACCGTCGGACGGGGCGCCCGTTCTTCATCGACAAAATGCCGAACAACTTCCGCGACATCGGCCTCATCCATCTGATGCTGCCGAACGCAAAGATCATCGATGTCCGGCGCGAACCCATGGCCTGTTGCTTCGGCAATCTCAAGCAGCTGTTCTACAGCGGGCAGGAGTTCAGCTACAACATCAATGACCTCGCACGCTACTACCGCGCCTACCTTGAAATCATGCGGCACTGGAACGTGGCGCTGCCCGGGCAGATCCTGACCGTGCATCACGAAGACGTGGTAGATGACCTCGAGGGCAACGTGCGCCGCATCCTGGACTTCTGCGGTCTGCCCTTCGAGCCGGCCTGTCTGGAATTCCACGAAACCCCGCGCAATGTGCGCACGGCGAGTTCCGAGCAGGTGCGGCAGCCCATCAGCCGCGAAGGCATCGACCAGTGGCGAAACTACGAGCCCTGGCTTGCTTCTCTGCGGGCCGCTCTGGGCGATGCGCTGACGTCCTTCCTCAGAGATCGACGGGGTGGAGACCCGCATCTACCGCAGCCTCGCGCATTCGATGGTCGAAGGTCAGGAGGTGGGTGGCAGAGCCCGTGAACGCCAAAGCGAGGTGAAGTGCGTCGAGAGTGCGCAATGGTACCGATGACCCGCTGAGAAGACGTTCAGCCTCTCGATGGGTCGCAGGATCCAACTGGAGACGCGCGAAGGAGCCAGACTCGGCATCGGCCAGCAGCGCGTCGCGGATTTGGTTTGCAACCTCCGCTTTCAACTCCCCGGCGCGTTTTTTGCGTGCGACGGCAGAGAGAACCTCGGTGATCGCGAGCTCGGAGATCATCAGACCGACCCTACCGCGGAGAAACCTATCGAGTCGGTCGCTCTCGGCTTCCGGTACATAGAGTTTCGCCAAGGCACTCGAATCGACGTATAGCGCGACCTCGGCCGGAATAGCCGTCTCGTCAGCCCCGCTCGGCTCGGTCATCGAGAATCGCTGAGGAAAGCGGTGTCGCGAGACGTGGCATGGTGCGTCGGAAGTCGGCCCGACCTCGGAAAGGTTTGGACTTTTTCGGCCGCGGCGGGACGAGTCGCGCGACGGCTTTTCCGCGATCCGTGATGGTAATTTCGTGCCCTTTCCGGACTTCCTCAATCAGCGCGGATAGATTTTGGCGGGCTTCGCGGATTCCAGCTTCTTTCATAGTGGGATTGTGCTACATGTAGCACCATTTGGCAAGGAGATGAAAGCGGAGCCCGCGCATCGTAACTTACTGATATTGCGACTGTAATTTGGGGGTCGCGCATGCTGGGGTGGCGTGTTATTTGGTAGGAGATCGATGCTATTACCCGTCGGGGCCTGCGATTTTACTTGGCTTGTGCCGGCCGTGTATGAGGAGACTCTCGATGCGGTTTTGCTGAGACAAAGCGAAGATTGCGAGCAAGACGACCGCAGCCGGCCAGAGGTCTAGGGAGAAGCTGGAGGCGAAGAAAGTCAGCCCGAGTAGCGCAACGGCGATGAACGCCGCGGTGAAGCTGGGACTGAGGTTCTTACGGGAACGCCACGTGTTAAATTCAACGATGCCCGCGGCAACGAGGCAGGCGAGCACCGCGATGACGATTACAGGTCCCATGAGAGTCCTTGTACTGATCTTGGGAGGCCCGTCAAAGTAACTACGTCACACCCTCTGGGTTGGGAATTCGTGACCGCGAACCTCAACGCTGATTTGTTCCCCAGACAGTTATGCGCTCGACAATTTCAGCGGCGGGCCCGAGTGGTCAACGCAGGGTGGCAAACGCGTCCGGCGTGAAGTCGGCAATCTGGTCACCGCGATTTTGCCGCACCTTCTTAAGCCAGGCAGGGTCCTGCAGCAACGCGCGTCCGACTGCCACCAAATCGAATTCGCCGCGTTCCAGCCGCGCGAGCAGCCCATCCAGCGGTACACGATCCGGGCTGGTGTTCTGGCCGGAGTTGGAATTGGCCTGTTTGCGAAGGTCTCGCTCGCCGATGAACTCCGACATCCGGATGTGATCACGGTTCTCGACGATATTTTATAGGCGACGTCAGAGACGTCAGCCTCATCTGGCCGAAACCGTCGTTTCGTACCGGCGCGCCTGCGTCGGGCCACTGAGTACTTTGCTGCCGCCCTCCCCCAGCGCATTTAGCGGAAGGGCTTCGTTGCGCCGGCCCCCGATAGCGCGCGCTCGCCTTCAGCTCCCCCGGTGGCAATCCCGCCTCGGCGCGAGCTTTTCCCACAGCTTCGAACAAGCGGTGTAGCTCCGCCTGCGAAAAATTGCGCGGCGCAAAATCCCCCGTCGTCACCTCGATCTTGTCATCGCGGGAATCGATGTGATTCTGGGTCGCTGACAACGAGATCAGGACAACACGGCTCCATCCGGAAAACCTCGCGTTTGTGGTGTTAGACTTTGTTGATAGAGCTTTTGGTATCGCGTTCTTCAACCTGAGAGGTGTCGCATGTCAATTTCTATGTACGACGTATCCATCCCGCTTTTTATTCTCAGCTTGAACAACCTCACCGCGATCCTCGACAAGGCTGAGAGCCATGCAGAGACCAAGAAGATCGAGCCAAAAGCCCTTCCCCAAACCCGCCTCATCGTGGACATGCTGCCGCTGTCCGCTCAGATCCAAATCGCCTGCGACCATGCCAAAGGCGCGGCTGCGCGCCTGGCTGGTATGCCCGTGCCCAAACATGAGGATACGGAGGCGACGATTGCCGACCTGAAGGCACGAGTCGAGAAGACGTTGGAGTTCATTAAGACAATCAAACCGGAGCAATTGCAGGGCGCGGAGACCCGCGAAATCGTGTTGGAGTTTCCGAAGAGCAAGTTGAAGTTCACCGGCCTGAACTACCTAACGAATTTTGTGCTGCCAAATTTCTTCTTCCATATGACCATGGCCTACGCATTGTTGCGGAAGAACGGCGTCGAGCTCGGGAAGCGGGATTTCCTGGGTCCGATACAGTAGAACCGGCAGTTCCGGTCGGGCGCGGTACACTTAAAGAGGAACGAGAACCGATGAGCTCCCGAATCGCCCCTACCCCCCTCTCGCGCCCGCAAATCACTGGATTTTGGGCGGCTTGGACAGGATGGACGTTGGACGGTATGGATTCGTTCATTTACGCGCTCGTCCTAAGTCCTGCGCTTACTGAGCTGTTACCAAAATCGGGGATGGCAGGCACGCCCACCAATGTCGGGTTTGTCGGATCGGTCATGTTTGCCATCTTTCTCGTTGGCTGGGGCCTCGCATTCATTTGGGGACCCATTGCAGACCGGTTCGGCCGCGTCCGCACATTGGCGGCCTCGGTGTTGATGTACGCAGTCTTCACAGGCGCTGCCGCGTACGCCGAAAATATATGGCAATTAGGGCTGTTCCGCTTGCTCGCGGGCATCGGCATTGGCGGAGAATGGGCGCTCGCGGGGACCTACGTGGCGGAGGCTTGGCCCGAAGATAGGCGAAAAATGGGCGCGGGCTACCTGCAAACCGGCTACTACGTCGGATTCTTCCTGGCAGCGGCGTTGAACTTTACCATCGGCGCTCATTATGGCTGGCGGGCGATGTTTCTCTGCGGCTTGGCGCCCGCCACGCTGTCTCTTTATGTCGTCCTCAAGGTCAAAGAACCGGAACGTTGGAAGAAGAAAGCCGGAGACCCTGCGGCCAAAGCTCGAAGCCCGCTCGCGCAAATATTCAATCCGCCATATCGGCGACGCACGGTGGTCAATGCGGCACTGCTCACTGTCGCAATCATTGGCCTGTGGGCCGGCGCTGTGTATGAGCCCACCGCGGTGATCGCTCTCGCCAAACAAGAGGGAATGAAAGCACCCATGGCGGTGCGGGTGGCGTCGATGGCTACTGCGCTCCTATCCGTCGGCACTATTTTGGGTTGCTTGGCGTTGCCCCCATTGGCGGAGCGAATGGGCCGGAGGAAGACCTTGGGATTGTATTTCGTCGGCATGGCCGTTTGCATTTACTTGAGCTTTGGGTGGGCGTTCTATTTGCAGAACGGCTTGCTGCCATTTGTCGTCGTTCTTTTCTTCTTGGGATTCTTCGGCGGCAACTTTGCGATGTTCAGTCTCTGGCTCCCAGAGCAATACAGCACATCAATCCGCGCCACGGCTTTTGCGTTTACGACCTCCTTTGGCCGGTTTATCGGCGCCGGTGTGAACTTCTTACTCGGATCGATGATTCATAGCTATGGCAGCATTGGTGTCCCGGTTGCCGCAACCGCGATCGCCTTCGTCTTGGGTTTGCTTGTGATCCCGTTCGCGAGGGAGACCAGAGGCATGCCATTACCTGAGTGATGCGGGCGACGGGGTGCCTTCGCCCCCGTAGAGCAGTGCGCGGCGTCGGTCGTCGTCGTCGTCGTTTGCCGCGGATGCGCGCACCTGGCGGCCATTGGAATTCCCACTGAATCGGTGCCGCAGAGATCACCAATCGATGGCGGTTGCCGAGCTAGGATCCTTTCAAAGTGAACGTCGAGGAGAATCGACCATGATGGGTGTACTGAACCACTGTCCCACGGACGCGGCGAAGCCGGTCGCCGCGGCGATCCGCGGGAGGCAGTCATGAGTATGCGAGATAGTGGACGGCGCGACCGCGACCGGCGCCTGCAGGCCGGCGCTCGTCATGCCGAGGGCAAGCGCGTGCGCCGGCAGGACGCCACGGCGTTGCTGGAGGCAGTGATTCGCCCGGGCGACCGCGTGTGTCTGGAGGGGGACAACCAGAAGCAGGCCGACCTCTTGGCCGTCGCGCTGGCGGCGGCGGACAGCGCCAAACTTCACGATCTGCACCTGGTGCAGTCCGGCGTGGTGCTGCCCGAACACCTCGATGTGTTCGAGAAAGGTATCGCCAAGCGTCTGGATTACGCCTATTCCGGTCCCCAATCGGCACGCATCGCGCGCTTGCTCTTCGGCGGCAAGATCGAACTGGGCGCGGTGCACACGTATCTGGAGCTATTCGCACGCTACTACATCGACCTGACGCCGCAGGTGGCGTTGATCGCCGCGGTCAGCGCAGACCGTCACGGCAATCTGTACACGGGTCCGAATACCGAGGACACGCCGGCGATCGTCGAAGCCACGGCCTTCAAGGACGGCGTGGTGATCGCCCAGGTGAACGAGATCGTCGACACGCTTCCGCGCGTCGACATTCCCGGCGATTGGGTGCACTTCGTGGTCGACAGCGGCAAACCGTTCTATGTGGAGCCGCTGTTCACGCGCGATCCGGCGGCCATCACCGAGACACAGATCCTCACCGCCATGCTGGCGATCAAGGGCATCTACGCACCGTACGGCGTGCAGCGGTTAAACCACGGTATCGGCTTCAACACCGCCGCGATCGAATTGCTGCTGCCCACCTACGGCGAGCGGCTCGGTCTCAAGGGGAAGGTGGCGAGCCACTGGGCGCTCAATCCCCATCCGACGTTGATCCCCGCCATCGAGTCGGGCTGGGTGAAACAAATCCACAGTTTCGGTTCGGAGGTTGGGATGGATGACTACATCCGCGCCCGCTCCGATGTGTATTTCACCGGACCGGATGGATCGCTCCGCTCCAATCGCGCGTTCTGCCAGACGGCGGGACTCTATGCCTGCGACATGTTCATCGGTTCGACGCTGCAAATCGACTTGAAGGGCAACTCCTCCACCGTGACGGTGGAGCGTGTCGCCGGTTTCGGGGGCGCTCCCAACATGGGCAGCGACGCGCGTGGCCGGCGCCACCCGAGCAAGCCCTGGTTGCAGGCGGGCAAGGAAGCGGATCCGGATGGTCCGGCGGCGCTGCGCCGCGGCCGCAAGCTCGTGGTGCAGATCGGCGAGACCTTCGGCGACAAGAACGTGCCGCTGTTCGTCGAGCACCTGGACGCATTGAACTTGGCCGAGAAGCTGCATCTGGATCTGGCGCCCGTGATGGTCTATAGCGACGACGTCACGCACATCGTGACCGAAGAGGGCATCGCCAACCTGTTGCTCTGCCGCGACGCCGACGAGCGCGAACAGGCGATCCGCGGCGTTGCGGGTTACACGCAGATCGGACGGGCGCGTGACGCGGCGATGGTACAGCGCCTGCGGGAGCGCGGCGTGATCCGCCGCCCCGAGGACCTCGGTATCGACCCGCTGGATGCAGACCGCCGCCTGTTGGCGGCCCGCTCCATCAAGGATCTCGTGCACTGGTCGGGCGGTCTGTATGCGCCGCCGTCAAAATTCCGGAACTGGTAGGAGACAAATCGTGGAACAGCTGAATTATCGTCACACCGCGCTGTCCGGCGCCAAGGGCTCAACGCTCCAGGCCGTAGTGGGCGTGGTCGCCTCCGGCGACCTTGAGGTACTGGTGGAACGCATCCTGCCCGACGGGGAGTGCGAAGTCGACATCCGCACACCGATCACTGGATTTGGCGATGTCTGGCGGGCGGTGGTCGCGGATTTCGTGCAGCTGCGCTCGCCCGGGGGATTGAAGCTCTCGGTGAATGACGGCGGAGCGCGGCCGGATATGGTCTCTCTGCGGCTCGCGCAGGCGGTGCGAGCCGTTGCCGGAGATCGCGTATGAGCGGCGAATTGAGCTGGTACGAATCCACCGCTCGGCAACGATTGGCGGGACTGCTCGACCCAGACAGCTTCGTCGAGTTCATCGGTCCCGAGCAGCGCGAAACCAGCCCGCACCTGCCCCTCTTTGATCTTCCCGCGCAGTTCGACGACGGGATGATAGTGGGTTGGGGCCGGCTCGAGGGAACGCACGTGTTGGTGGCCGCTCAAGAGGGCCGCTTCATGGGCGGTGCCTTCGGTGAGGTGCACGGGGCCAAGTTGACCGGCCTATTGCGCGCAGCGCGCGACATCGGTTCGATGCCGGTGGTGATCCTGTTCGATACCGGGGGCGTGCGCCTGCAGGAAGCCAACGCCGGCGAGCTCGCAATTGCAGAAATCATGCGCGCGTTGCTCGAAGCGCGCCTCGCCGGCGCACCGGTGGTGGGTCTGATCGGGGGCCGCGCCGGCTGTTATGGCGGCGGTGGTTTGATCGCCGGCTGCTGCTCGGCGCTCGCGGTGTCGGAGCAGGGGCGCATCAGCGTCTCGGGACCCGAGGTCATCGAGACCAACCGCGGCGTCGAGGAGTTCGACAGCAAGGATCGGGCCCTGGTCTGGCGCACCATGGGCGGCAAACACCGGCGCTTGATCGGCGGCGCTGAGCTCTTTGCCGACGACAGCATGGCGAGTTTCCGGGCCGCCGCCCTGTCGCTTCTTCAGCACGCGCCGCCGTTCACGGCCAAGACCCTCGAGGCGGAACAGACGCGCCTCGAGGAGCGTATCGCGCGCTTCGGCCGCTGCGAGGATGCAGTGAATATCTGGACCTCCTTGGGTGCCCCCGATGCGCCCAGCATTCCCGCGATGGCCTATGCGGATTTCGTCGCCCTCGCCGACCGATTGGAGACCTCTCGTCATGATGCTCGCTGAGATTTTGAGTTCGCTATTTCCCAACGGCCATGACGTCGTGCTGGAGCACGGCCTATTGTTCGGACACGGCACGCGGCCGCGAGGCCGCACCATCGTCATCGGCGTGGACGGCCGTGCGGCCGTCGGCGTGGATGAGGCCGCGTGGCTGTCCCGCAAGGTCCTGGAGTCGCTGCGCGCCGGCGGCACCGATCCTATCCTGGTGCTCGTCGACAGCGACAGCCAGCGCATGAGTAGACGCGACGAGTTGCTGGGCCTAAGCGAGTTCCTGGCGCATCTCGCCAAGTGTCTGATCTATGCCGATGCGCAGGGGCATCCCACGGTGGGCTTGTTGTACGGGCATACGGCCGCGGGCGCATTCATCGCCACGGCGCTCGCCACCCGGACGCTCCTGGCACTGCCCGGCGCGGAGCCTGCCGTAATGGATCTGCCGTCCATGGCGCGCGTCACGAAGCTGCCGATCGAGGTACTGAAGGACAAGGCGAAGAGCACACCGGTGTTCGCCCCGGGTCTCGACAACATGGTGCAGAGCGGTGGCGTGTCCCAGGTGCTCGATCCTCGCGCCTCGCTCGCCGCGCAGCTGGAGGCCGCACTGCTGGCCATGGCCGCCGGTGCGGCGGCTCGCGCGTCGGACACCCGCGATCAGCTGGGGAAGGAACGTCAGGGTCGCCCGAAGGCCGCCGACATTGCGACACGCGTCCGTGAGCTCGCCCACGCCGCTCGCTGAGCCGCCGCTGCGGCGCCACCAGCTGGTGCGGCTCTACCCGGCAGCGTGGGAGTCTCTCCTGCGCGCGCGCTCCGATCTGGCCGGCGAACCGCTGCTGCACGATTGGGCGACACAGAGCTGGCCGCTGGTCGCGCGCCGCCGCGGCCCACTCGACGGCGACGGCGTATTGCTCGGGCTGCCGCTGCCGCCGTCGGCCGGCAAACGGCGCATCGCGGTGGAGGTTCGGGCCGGCGAAGTCGCCTCGGTGGGTGCGTTGCCGAGCGTGTCGGAGGTGCTGGGCACGGCCCCCGTCGCTTGGCGTCCTTGCCTACAAGAATTGATGGACCTTTCGCGCGCGTACAGCGTCCGCGGCGGCGTATTCGGTAGCTTGTGCTGGCAATACCTCACGGGCTTGGCCTATCTGGGTCCGTACTCGGACGTTGACATCGCATGGACGTTGCCGCGGGCGGACCGGCTCGAGGGGTTTCTCCGTGATCTCGCCGACATCGACGCCCGTGCACCCGTGCGGCTCGATGGAGAGGTGGTGCATGCAGACGGCGCCGGCGCCAACTGGCGCGAACTGCACGCCGGCGGCCCCGAGCTCGCCCTCAAGACCGCGAGCCGTGTGCTGCTCTATGCACGGGCGGATTTCATCGGAGCAGCGCGATGAGCGCAGCCGCATCACGAGTCGCCGCCCCTGCGGTCGCAGCGCGAGACGCTTCGAACTCGAGGCGCGGGCTCAGGATCGCACCATGGGCCGAGCGTATCGCCGCGATGGCAGAGCACAGCCTGTTGTTGGAAGTGTCCACATTCCCGAAACCAGGATTGGTGAGCGACGTCGACAACGGCAGTCACACGGACATGGATGCGACGATGTTCCGGCGGAGCGCCGCGGTGATCCGACCGTTCTTCCGTGAACTCGCCGTCGCAGGCCTGTGCAACGCCGAGATGGAGACCTTGCGTCGGATCGGCTTGCGTGCCGAGAGGGCGATGCTCGAGGCAACACGAGGCATCAACACGCACCGCGGGGCGATCTTTGGCGTGGGTCTCTTGTGTGCGGCCGCGGGTCTGCGCGCGAGCGGTCATGGCTATGTGAATGTGCCGCTGGGGTGGCTGGTGGCGGCGCGCTGGGGGGGCGACATTGTGGGTGGTCCGCGACTGCCGGAGAGCCACGGTGAGATGGCGAGTCGCCGCTATGGCGCGGGCGGTGCGCGCCAGGAAGCCGCGCGGGGCTTTCCCAGTGTGTACGAGGTCGGCTTGCCTGCCTTGCGGACCGCGTTGCGCGAAACCGCCGGGGATGCGGCCGCGGCCCGAGTGCAGGCCTGCTTTGCGCTCATTGCCAGACTGGAGGATACCAATCTGCTCTATCGGGGAGGCGCCGAGGGGCTGCGCTACGCGCAGCAACTCGCGCAGCGCTTCCTGGATGCGGGCGGCGTGCGGCAACCGCGCTGGGAAGCGTGCGCCCAGGCGGTGCATCACGCGTTCGTCGAGCGGCGTCTGAGCCCGGGGGGAACGGCGGATGTGCTCGCCATGAGCCTGTTCGCCGCCGACCTCGAGCGTGCGGAGGGTTAGTGGCCGTCATCCTGCAGGCGCTGGTGCCGGCTTCTCCTCGGAGGACTCGGGCGCCATCGTGATTGCGAGCACGGTGGCGGGCGCAGGGACTCTGGCGCTCACCCTCGCCTGGCTCTATGGTTAGCGACTGAAGGCCAAGGAGACCATTCGCATGACGTTGGCGATTCTTTGCTCCGGACAGGGCGGCCAGCATGCCGGCATGTTTGCGCTCACCGGCGCGTGCCCGGCTGCGGAAGCACTGTTCGCACAGGCGGAGACGTTGCTTGGCCACGATCCTCGCTCCTGGGTCAGCAGCGTCGAGCCGGCAGCACTGCACGCCAATCGCACGGCGCAGCTGCTGTGCGTGCTGCAGGCGCTGTGCGCGGCAGCAGCGCTCGAGAATGCCTTGCCGCGCCAACGCTGCATCGCAGGTTACAGCGTCGGTGAAATCGCCGCTTGGAGTGTGGCGGGATTGTTCGCGCCGCGGGACGCGCTCGCGCTCACGGCCGCTCGGGCCGAGGCCATGGATGCCGCGCGGCACGTCATGCAGGGCATGCTGTTCATCCGCGGCTTGAACCGCACTGTCATCGAGGGCCTGCTCGTGGAGCAAGACGCGGCCATCGCCATCGTCAATCCGGGGGACGCGTTCGTGGTGGCCGGTACCCAAGCGGCGCTGGAATCGATCGCGGCGGCCGCCCAGCGTCAGGGCGCGGCGCGCGTCGTTCCCGTCGGTGTGGAAATTGCCTCACATTCCCCGTTGATGCGCGAGGCCAGCGCCGCGTTTCGCGCGCAGCTCGCCCAGGTGTCCGTTGCCGGCACGCCCGCGCCCGGCACCCGGCTTTTCAGCGGCATCGATGGCGCGGTGGTGTTGAACGGGCCGGTCGCCATGGGCAAGTTGGCATCGCAGTTGTCCCAACCCGTGCAGTGGGCCGCCTGTCTAGATGCCTGCGTGGAAGCGGGTGCCGACGCCTTTCTGGAGCTGGGCCCCGGCCGTGCTCTGGCGGAGATGGCGGCGAATTCCCATCCGGGCGTCGCCGCCCGCGGTGTCGATGAGTTCAAGTCGCTCGAAGGGGTGCGCGCCTGGCTTGCACGCCCCCGATGAGCGGTGCGGGCCAGATAAGACCAAGCCACGCAGCCAAGCCGCAAATGATGGCGGAGGCGAGGGAAGCGCACGCGACGATCACCGATAGACTGAACATGTCGGCACCCCAATCATGCCCCTTTGATCACCGGTCCGTGGGCCAGGCGTCCTTCCCCGGCTTGGCGCGCATGACGGATGAGGCCATGAGCTCACCATCCTCGGCGCGCACCGTGGCGAGCACCGTATAGGGCTGACCGACGACGAGTATGGTCGCCCGCTGCCGCTCCAGCGCCGCAGTCGCATCAACCCCGACCTTAGCGCCGGTGCGTGTGACGAGGGTGAGCTCTGCGCCCGAGCTCGCGATGAGTGTTCCCGTGAGACGCCTCATGTCGGGAGACAGCGCGCCGGGTACTTCGGCCGCGCCGCCCGCGGCCGCGGGTGCCGTGCCATTCGGCCCGAAGATGGTCAGCGTCTGGTAGGCGCCGACATAAACGAGTCCATTGGCGACGAGGGGCACGATGTTGGCGTTGCCGCCTAGATTCGGCCACTGGCCGGCGGGCGCGGCATACAGCAGCGGCAAGCTCCCGTTGACCGGCGTCGCGGAGAAGGCGTACAGCATCAAGCCCGTGGTCGATGTCGGGCGGCCGACGGCCCAGATGATGGCGGTTCCGGCCTTGCGCGCATTGGAGCTCACGACGGTGAAGAAACCGGGATCCTGCACCGAGGAGGGGATGGTGGTCGTCGTCGATTCCGCCACCCAATGCGGTACCGGCGAGGTGCTCACCTGCCAGGTCTGCAGCGACCCCGCCGCGGTCACCACGCGGCCGATGCCGTCCGCGCCCCGATAATAGGAGGCACCGCACCAGCAACCCGAGCCCAGCTGCCGCAGATCGAGCTGGGTGCCTAAAGCGTTCTGATCGAGAAGAAACAGACGCCCATCCTTGGAGACTATCGCCGCGAGCTCATCTCCGCTCGGTTGAGCCGGCAGCAAGAGCACGCCGGCGGCGCCGAGGTCCGCATCATCGATGTCCATCTGATACACATTGCTCGGCGTGAAGACGCCGGTGCGCTGCGCGAGGTTCGGCATCAGACCGATCACGCTCTCCTGGACGTTCGTGACGCCGTCATAAGTGGTCTGCGGCGGACAGAATTCGGGGCTCACATAGAAATTGCAGTCGGAATTTCCGGTGGAGAAGAAGATCGTGCGTCCGTTCGTGGCGAGCCCGAATCCGGACATCCACACGGAGCTCAAGAAGAAATCCGTCGGCGAACTCGCCTGCGTGTCGTTCAGCTCCGAGTTGGGGAGCGGCTTGAGATTATCGGCGTGCCAGCCGAGCACCCAGCCGCGCGAATGATTGGCCTCGAAATCGCAGAAGCTGCCGAAGCCCGCATAGATCCTGCCACCCTGCAGGAGCAGCGCCGGCCTCTGGCGCTGATAGGTGGCATCGAAGGTGAACGTCGTGCCGTCGGTCAGCGTGTGCGACGCGGCCACGGTGACCGGGGCAAGATCATCCGCCAGGGTGACCAGATCCATCGCATGCAATTGATACTGGGACGGCGTGCCGTTCACGTACGCCATGACGATGATGTGATGTCCGTCGAGATCGATGACCGGCGTCGAGGTGATACCGACATTCGGTCCGTTGTTGCCGCACCCGAGCGGCGTCGGCACGGGCGGTCCGAGATTTCGCGAGACCAGCACCGCACCGGTGTGCGCGTCCAGCCCGTACACGGTGTTGTTCTCGGTGACCACGTACAGCACGTCGTGAACGCCGCCGGCGATCGACTGCGCGGGCACCAGCAGGGGCTGCGCATCGACCTGGTCGTCGAGCGCCACCGTGGCGAGCACGCCGAAATTCGATGGGAACGCCTTCGCGCTCAGCACCGTTTCCTGGTTATTCCATCCGGTGCGCTCGGGGTTGTAGTGATAGGTCGCCACGGTGACGGGTTCGGCACACGCGCCGTCCGCAGCCAGCCACGACGCGATGGTAATCAGGCCCATGCCGATGAGCAGGCGCGGTGCGCGCAAGAAGCCAGCCATGATTTGATCCCCTGTTTTAGAGTTATGCGGTTGATCCGCTCGTTCTTCTGTGAGTAAAAAATAGCACTTGGGCACTTTGCGTGCCATAAATAAATGGCTGGCAAATGCTTCGCCCGAGCGCGAGGGTCCCGCCATGCGGCGGCACAGCGAAAGCGGTCGCCGGTGGTGTTAACTATTCGTTACACGATTTGACAAAATCCGATCATTGTCCCGGGGGTCGGATCGCGCTCCTCCGGCACGGCGGCATGGGGAGCGTGTGGCTCGCCGACGCTGAAGTAACGGCGCAGATGATTCTGATTGTTGATCGGGGGTTGGCGAATCCGGTTGAGTTTTGGCGCACAGGCGAGCGCGAGCGCTGCGCCTGCTTCATCCACGGCAGTGCATGCCGTGACGGCGGCTCTGCGGATCCTGGTGGTGGACGATGATCCGTTGCTGCTCAAATCGCTGCGCGACACGCTGGAGGGAGATGGCCATACGATCGTGGTTGCGAGCGGGGGGCAGGAGGGGATCGATCTCTTTCGGACGGCGCTGGATGAGAAACAGCTATTCGATGCGGTCGTGACGGATCTTGGGATGCCCTATGTAGACGGGCGCCAGGTCGCGGGGTTTGTGAAGGGGGTGTCGCCCTCGACGCCGGTCATTCTGCTTACGGGGTGGGGGCACCGGCTCATGACGGAGGGGGATCTGCCTGAGCATGTGGATATTTTGCTCAGCAAGCCGCCGAAGCTGCGGGAGTTGCGGGAGGCGCTGGGTCGGTGCCGCGAGGAATCGACCAAATAGTTCAAATGTAGTCAGTGATTCCCGCGGAGCCACAGCGCCGCTGACAGCGAGCCGCGGCACGGGGTTGAGGAGGTGTCCGCCGGGGGCTTGATTCGGAAATGAGCGATGACCTGGGGCTACCGTCTTGACGCTTCGCCACCGTGCATTGCAAGCTAGCCGCACGTTTACGGGCGCCATGGAGAAGCATGAAAGACATATGGAGTGTGAAGGGGGTTGTGACGACCTCGGCGGCGGCTGCTCTTGGGATGACCGCGCTGATCAGCACTGCGTTTGCGGGGAAGCTGGATGGGTTGCTCGGGGACTGGGATCTGAACGTTGTAAAATCCAAGTTTGAGCCGAGCCCTCCCATGAAGAAATACACCATGAAAGTGGTGGATGCCGGGGCGGATCATTTGCTCATCAAGAGTGACTGGATCGACGCGGACGGCACTGTCGGTCACGTGGAATATTCTACGGCATTCGATGGGAAGCCCATTTCGATCATTGAGTACCCGCTCGCGGATTGCGTGACAGACACTATGATCAACGCGACTACGTGGGAATCGGTTTGGACCAAGGACGGCAAGGTCGTCGAACGCGAGTTGGAGACCATTTCCGCGGATGGCAAAATCTTTCGGGAGGTTGATCAAGGGAGGGATGAGAAGGGGAAGAGATATAAAAATCACTTGGTGTTCGAGCGCCCGTGATGACCTATGCGTAGAGCAGTTCGAGTGGCACGGGATCGAGTGTCCCGCATAGCACTGAGATCCGAAGACTCGGTGAGTGTCCGATGCGGCGGGCCTGGCGGCGTCGATCTTGCATTTCCATACGATGAGTAGGCAATGAAAAGTGGGCACCTCATTTTGCTCGTCGAGGACAGCGAGGAAGACGCGGAGCTCGCTTCGCGCGCGCTCCGACAGGGCAACGCTCACAACGAGGTCGTTCTCGTTCGCGATGGCGTCGAAGCACTCGACTACCTCTTTGGGACGCCCGGTCGCGTCGAACCGCAAGTGAAAACCATGCCGGCGCTCATTCTGCTTGACCTCGACCTGCCTAAGATCGGCGGGCTCGCGCTGCTGCGTCGCCTGCGAGACGAGGAGCTGACCCGTCGCATTCCGATCGTAATCCTGACCGGGAGCCGCGCGGAGCAGGACATTGCATCCACCCATGATTTAGGGGCGAATAGGTTCATCGTGAAGCCCATCACCTTCAAGCAACTCGCCGTGGCCGCGCGGCAACTCGGACTGCACCGACTGGTGGGCTACGAGTTGCCGAACCGGTGATTGGGCGTTGACCAGAACCAAGCTTTGGGTCTTGGCCGGGACCACTCGGAATGGCTCCCGTAACCCTGAAGGACCGACGGTCCAGTCTCGCTACTCTCCGTCCCGTTTATGCAGGTCAGATGTCGCGATTCCCGCATCTGAATTGGGGGAGTGTCGGTAGCTAGTCTTCAGTGCGACAATCTAGGGGCTTATCGCAACACCGAGAAAACTATTAGCAAGCCGCTCGTCCTCCGCTTAACCGATAACGCGCCGCGGCATAATCCGGCCGGGCCGCTGCGGCGCGCACCCGATTCTTATGAATGGAGACGTCGTAACTCCACCGCCCCCGTCAGCGTCTCCTCGCCCATCGACACGTAGAGGGTTCTCTCCGACACGGATAAATCAAAGTCCATGCGTCGCTCAAGCCGTGCGACCAGGGCCGCCACCAGATCTCGATCCATCACATAGATTTCCAACGCTTCGGCGTGATAGATACGTTCGCCTGCAAGGCGTTCCAACCACGGTGTCACATCCCGATGTGCATAGACTGCGACTCGTCGCGCTGCCTTGCCGGCTTTATGCAATCGCGCCGCCTCCGGAGCGCCGATGTCAATCCAACTCTGCAATACCCCGGTGAGGTCCCGTATTCCGATCGTGGGCTCCTCGGGATCGGACAAGCCTTTGGAGAAAGTGATCCCTTCCGCATACTCCAGGCAATATGCCAGAACCCGCGTAACCAAATACTCCGCCGCCTCCGACGGGTGTTGGGCTACGCGCAACGTCAGGGATTCATAGATATTGCGGTCCGCATCTGCGATGCGCACGGCAAACACATACATCGTGGAGCTCAACGCCATGGGCGCATAGTACAATCATCGCTCATCACAATGCAGATTGTCAGGGCGAGGATTTATGAGCACAGAAATCACGCGTGAATTGTTGCAGACAACTCCGCTGGCGGACTTGCCCGGCTGGGAGGTGCGCCTGTTCCTTATTTCTTATCCACCGGGTGCCGATGCCAACAATCACTCGCATCCGGTGGTGGGTGTCGGCTTTGTGCTCGAAGGCTCCATGGTCTCTGCCTTCGACGACGACCCAGAGGAGACATTCGTCGCCGGCCAAAGTTTCGTAGATCCGGCCAGCTATCACCGCATCGTACGCAACGGCAGTGACACCAAGCCTATGAAGTTTCTAATCGCTTACACGGTGAGGACGGGTGAGCCCAACACGGTATTCCCTAAGAAATAGGCGATCCTGCCAATCTTCCGCGAGGACTATTTGGCACGACGGCTGATATCTGATCTCGCGAAAGCTGCATTTACCGACACTTTAGATCGAGCGCTTCGGTAACAGCTCCTCGAGCGCATAAAGTGTCTTCTGCGGGAAGCGCTCGAGCGGATAATATTTCCCGATGATCTCGAGCGCCTGATCATAGGAGCGAACCTCGAGGAGGCGCAGCAGATAGCGCACGTCCTCCTCATCGTGGAACTCAGCCCCGATCCGCATAGCTAGGCACTTCATCGCCAGCAGATACCGGGGCTGCGCCACCATGACGCGTAAGCAATCGAGCTCGAGAAAGGGCGCAAAGTCCCCTTCTGCACTCAAGTACCCCTTGACGCCATCATTGAGCCAGTCTTCGGGAAGATGGGCTTTGGCTGCTACGCGTGCTGCGGCTCTGCGCACGTCTGAGCTAGGTCGAAAATGAGCATCAACGTCGGCTGTGGAGGGGCGCGCGTCGTAGACGAGACACATGACTGCACCCCCAACTAGATAGAGCTCGCCGGAGGTGCCTGACTCACGCAGCTCGTCGTTCAGGAGCTCGAATAGTCGCCGGATGTCCGCCTGCGCGAGCGCGGGCATTTCTAAACCCGATCACCGAGGCTTGAGTCGATGAAGATGTTACGCCGACGGAAAGCAGCTGGAGCGCGCGTCAGAAGGTGCAGGCGCAGGTGCTTGAGGCTTGAGCCGAAAAACGGTTCATCGAGCGGCGCGACCTTGCGCGTCCACGCAGGTACCGAAATAGCGTGCATCGCACACGCGGATTCAACCATTGCCGCGACATAGTTGGCGAGAAAAGTGGTCAGCTCGACCGCAGGTCTCATGGCGATGGCAGAAGCAAGCTCAGTGGGAGCCAGTTTCGAGAGCAGCGAGTTGAGATCGGCAAGTGCGAACGAGGACGGCGAGCGCCCCGCTGCGAGCGCCTTGAGGATCTCCTGAAACTCCCTTTCCGGAATCGGCATCACGCGGCTGAGCACGTATGAGGACATGTCCATGCCGGCGCGCTCGGCCGCCTCGCGAATGGCGGCCTTCTCCTCTTCCGACACACGAATCTGCAATTGCGAGCGCTTCGAACGGAGCTGCATGCTCCATAGGATATGGCTTATGGCGACGCATGTCAATACATATGTATTGACAGATAGTTGCATGATCACAAATGCTTTTATAGCGACGTTGGGGTCAGGATTGATAGCTCGATGACGGTGGCGAAGCCACGACCAGCCCCGCATGACGACCCAGACTCAATCCTCCTCGCAATCTACTGCCAGACGGCTCCCAAAAGGCATGCACAATTGCCGCCGATGATCTTTTCAATTCGAGAGTCTGAATAGCCCCGCCCATGCAGAAGATCTGCGATGACCAGGAGTCTCGTAGGCGTGTTCAAATCGGGTATGAACATAAATACATTGGGGTCTTCGCCCGGCGCGGCTACCCCAGCTTTTTGGCGCGTAATAACAAATGCGCGATGCGCACTGCGATACTCCGCCCCTTCTGTCTTGTCCCAGAGGAATTCGGGGCGGATTCGGCAAGCATTTGTGCGCCTAGTATTCGAACCACCCTTTGAGCGCCTGATTCTTCGCGTCGTCGAAGGGTGAATAGAGATGCTCGATCGCGACGTCGGGCGGGGAGATCAGCATCGACTTAGCGTGACTGAGTGCATCGAACCCGTATTTTCCGTAGTAATGGCCCATCCCGGCGGATCCTGTGCCACCGAAGGGCATCGTCTCAACAAACAAATGAACGTTCACGAGGTTCACCCCGCCACCGCCGTAGGAGAGTTCGCCTATGAAACGGTCGATCGTCTTCTGATCGCGGCTGAAGATAAACCCGGCGAGCGCCCGCGGGGTCGCCGCCATGCGTTTCATCGCCTCGTCGAAGGACTTGAATGTCAGGATTGGGAGGATGGGACCGAATATCTCATCCTCCATGATTTTGTCCTCCCAGGTGATGGGATACAGGAGCGTGGGATCGAGGTAGTGCGATTGCGGATCTGACTTACCACCGGCAATTACCTTGGAGGGGTCAACGAGTGAGGCCAACCGCTCCACTGCGCGCGCGTTGATGATGCGGGAATAGTCCGAATTCGATTTCGGATCTTTGCCAAAGAGTTCCAACAGCGCCTTTTTGGCTTCCGCGACGAAAGCTCCTGCGATGGATTCGTGAACATAGGCGTAGCCTGGCGAAGTGCACCACTGGCCGCCCCACGCCATCGCACCCCACACGATCTTTTTTGCGGCGTCCGGTACGTTGGCGGTCTGGTCGACGACGGCAGGGTTCATGCCACCCAGTTCGAGAAGGACGGGCGTGAGGTTCTCCGCTGCGGCGCGTGCGACGATCCTGCCGACCACCGTGCTGCCGGTAAAAAAGATAAAGTCGAACGACAGCTTCAGAAGCTCGGTATTCTGTTCCTTGCCGCCGGCCACAACGGTCACTGCGGCCGGGTCGAAATATTGTGGGACCAGGTCCAGCAACACGTCGGTCGTCGCCGGCAGCGCCTCACTCAATGTGAGAAGACAGGTGTTCCCTGCCGCGAGTGCGGCCAATGCCGGGCGGATCAGCAGCAGCAAGGGCCCGTTGAAAGGACCAATGATCAGCGCGACGCCATAAGGTTCTCGGTAGACGATCCCCTTGTGGCCAGTTTTGGCGAGGAAGCGTGGCACGGGCGCTTCAACTGGCTTCATCCACTCCTTCAGCTGGCTTTTTTGGACCTCTGTCTCGCCCGCTGAGGCTTGGGTCTCGAAGATGACCTCCTGCGAGGCCGTCTTGAAGTCTTTGGCCATCGCCTCCTGGAAGCGCTTTTCGTTCTCTCTGATCATGCGCGCCATGCGGTCGAGCTGTTCGACGCGCCACTCGTAAGTCCGGGTGATTCCCGAGGCGAAGAGCGCCTTTTGTGCGTCGAAGATTTTCTGGAATCGATTCATGGGGACCTCGCTCGAAATATGAAAGGCATTCTCAAAGGTCAGATGCCACGGTCCGTCGCGCTCGACGTCCTTGTCGGTCTTCGAATAAATGCGCCTAGAGGGCGCTCGCCTTGATGGCGTTTATGGCGGTGTTGTCCCAATAGCAATCCAAGCGCGAGATCTTGCCGTCCGTGTTGAAGCGTACGATGTAAGCGTGGGCGATCCGTCCGACCTCACCCTTTTTTACGAGGCCGGGGACATCCGAAGGCATCGTTCCACCGACCAACGCCTGCACTACGATGGTGTTCTCTTCGGCTTGGATCATCTCGACGATTTCGGCCCCGAAGTCGGGGACGGCCTGCGGAAAGCCGCGCCAAATTTGTTCGAGGCCGCCACGGATTGGCACGACACTGTTCTTGCCGTACGGGACGTATCGCCCTTGAGCCCCCTCGGCGCAAAGAGTGAGCATGCTGTCGACGTCATGCGCATCATAAGCGGCGAAGAATTTCTTAGTGGTCGCTTTCAAATCTCTATTCACGTAGCCTCCGTGTCGGCGCGCGGAATATCGATGCGCGGTGCTTAGCCCATGGTCAGAACCATCCGAAATCGTGCCTGTCCCGCCATCATCCTTGCGTAGGCTTCGGCGGCTCTCTCGAGCGGCATGGTCTCCACCATGGCCGTGACGTCGGTTAGGGTGCTGAACCGGAGCGTCGCATCGCCGGCCGCTGGGGTCCCCGTCAACGCCCCTTCGACGGCCAAGCTTTGGAACAACAGTGCGAAGGCCGACAATTCGATTGGCTCGTCGGTCGCGCCGAGGGAGATCACGACCCCGCCGCGGCGCAGTCCGTTGACGGCGGCCGCCACCGCCTTGCCACCCGAGGCAGTGGCTAAGACGACCATCGCGCCCCCGAGAGCCTGGAGTGACTTGGCGACGTCGGAGACGGAGCTATCGACATAGTGGTGCGCGCCCAATCTTTTCGCGAGTTCCGCTCGATCGCCGGCGCCACGATCGATTCCAACGACCTCGAAGCCCATGCGGCGAGCGTATTGCACGCCAAGGTGCCCCAGCCCTCCCACTCCGAGTATGGCGACGAGATCGCCTGCTCGCGCGGGGGAGTTTCGCAGAGCGCTGAATGTCGTGAGGCCTGCGCACACAAGTGGGGCGGCATCGACGGAAGACAGGTCGTCGGGCACGGACATCAGCCCGCTGGTCTTGGCAATCATCGACTCGGCATAGCCACCGTCCTGCTGAACGCCGGTGTAACTCTGGTTCTTGCAGTTGACGAGATCGCCGTCGCGGCAGTACTCACAGTACCCACAGCTACCGCCGAGGAAGCCAACACCGACTCGCTGCCCAACGGCCCAACCTTGAACGTCTTCGCCGATGGCATCGATCCGACCCACCGCCTCGTGACCCGGTACCCGCGGCCATTGGATTGGCAAGATTCCCTCGACCGTCGCCGAATCTGAGTGGCACACGCCGCAGGCCTCTACTCGTATTCGAACATGACCTGGCGGGGGCTCCGTGAAGGGTTTCTGCACAAGTTCAAGCTTGCCCGGTGCTACCGCTTGTACGGCTCGATATGTCGTTGCCCGCTGACCCATGATTAGCCTCCGTTAGAACGGGTTGAACGCTATCAATGCGCCGCCACTGAGGCTTGCGGAAAACCGGCGCTTTTGTTGTTTTTTCTTGAAGAGGTCCGGAAGAAGTTGGTGCGCTGCCGAAGATCTCCGTCACGATCCCTTGAATCGATGGGGCAGGATTCCGAGTCGTTTCATCTTCGATTCAAGTGTTTGTCTTGGCATCCCCAGGACTTCGGCGGCGCCCTTCGCGCCCGATACTCTGCCCGAAGCCTCGCGCAAGGCGTTCTCGATCATTCCCCTCTCCCGGCCGGCAATATCAGAACCCAAAGTCGCACGACGTGGAGCGACTCGTGGACTTTCGGTTCCTAACCAGTTCGCTTCGACGGAGAAGATGTCCCCTTCACAGAGTATGACCGCGCGTTCAATTACGTTCTGCAGCTCGCGTACATTGCCGGGCCACGGGTAGCCTTCGAAGAGGTCCAGTGTGTCTTTGCTGACGCGACGAAACCGCTTTCCGGCTTTCTGAGCATAGCGCTCGACCAAATATTGGACCAATAAGGGAATATCACCCGGCCGGTCACGAAGCGCTGGCAACTTGATGGGGAACACGTTTAAGCGGTAGAAGAGATCTGCGCGGAAGGTGCCTTGTTCGATTCCACGATTCAGATCCCGATTGGTCGCACTGAGCACCCGCACATCGACAGCAATCGGACGTTCCGCGCCCACGCGACTGAATTGTCGTTCCTGCAGCACACGAAGAAGGGCGACCTGAGTCTCAAGCGGCAACTCTCCGATCTCGTCCAAAAATAGCGTTCCCCCCTCGGCGGATTCGAAGCGCCCCACGCGGCGCTGAGTGGCACCCGTAAACGCTCCTTTCTCGTGCCCGAACAACTCCGAGGAAATGAGCGACGGTGGAATTTCCGCGCAATTTACAGTAACGAAGGCGCGACTCGATCGCTTCGAGCGGCTGTGAATCGCGCGCGCGATCAATTCTTTGCCAGTCCCAGTTTCTCCTAGAATTAAAACCGTGGAATCCGTTGCAGCGACTTTTTCCACTTGGGTCAATACGCGGCGCAGCGCGGGTGCGGATCCTACCACCTGTTCGAACATCGAGGAGCGCACCAAGTCCTCGCGCAACAGAACGGTTTCGTTGCGCATGCGAATTTCCGCGTGCTTGCGGTCTTCCACATCCGTCGCGGTCGCAAACCAGCGCACCACGAGTCCGGATTCATCAAGGACAGGCTTATAGCGGAAGAGAAACCAGCGATAGCTTCCGTCTTTGGCAAGGAGTCTTTGTTCGAGTTCGAAGGGCGCGCCGGCGGACAGCGCCGCTTTGCGCTCCGCCTGCACGCGCTCCGAGTCATCAGGTTGAAGACCGGCGCGAAACCACGCTCCGGGGGCCGCTTGTTTGACTTCGTCCAACGTCGAGCCACGATAGTCGAGCATCGTTTGATTCGCCTGGAGCACGGTGCCGTCGCCATCGAGGACCAGCACACATTGGGGCATTAAGTCGATCAACTGTCGTAGCTCGCGCTCGTCCTGCCGAAGCTTGTTCTCCGACTGTTTGCGATCGTGAATATCGGTGGCAGTCGAATACCAACGCAGCACGCGCCCCTTGTCATCGAGCAACGGGTTAATTTGGCTGAGGAACCATCGATAATGGCCATCTTTTCCGCGCACTCGTTGTTCGAGTTCAAAGGGAGCCGTGAGCGCGAGACCGCTTTGCCGAATTTCGCGCAGTCGCTCGAGGTCTTCTGGGTGGATGATCCGCTCACGAAACCCCTCGCCTCGCACCTCCTCGAGGGTGAGACCTGCGTAGTCGAGAGCGACGCGATTGGCGTAGATTGCCGTCCCATCGGGGTCGAGCACCAGGATCGCCTGAGCAATGGCATCGGTCGTGCGGCGAAGTTCTTCTTCCGAATCGCGCATATTGTCGAGAGCCTGGGTGAGCGCCTCATGAGACCGTTGGAATTCGATGGCGAGGTGCGCGATACATCCGGCTGACTCGGTCAACGCGAGGTCTGCATCCGTGGGGGCGCCGGGCTCACTCGAATAGACCGCGAACGTCCCGAGAACTCGGTTGTCATTGGTTAGAATTGGCTGAGACCACGCCGCGCGTATGCCACATCGAAGCGCCAACTCGCGATGCCCTTCGTAGCCCCAGTGCGGCTCGGTCGCAACGTCTTCCACGATGACAGGAGTCTTCAGGCATGCGGCGGTGCCGCAGAGGCCGAACTCCGGCGCAACCGGCAAGGGCGAGATCGCCCGCATCCAGTCTGGCGAAATCTCCGGACCCGCTTTTGGCCAGAGCTTTCTCCCGTCCGGATCTGCCAGTAGGATCACCGTTTTTGACGGAGCTACCTGACAATCAATGGCAGCACACAGCTGATTGAGGATGTCGGTCAGACTTGCGCCGTTGATTATCATTTCCAGCGTGCGCATCTGCGCGGCGTGCAGCGATTGCCTCCGCCTTCGATCTTCTGCGATCGTCAGTCCCTTGCGATTGGCTTGCTGCACGATGTTGGCGATCTGCTGCCGGTCTTGGATCAATCGAGGCGCGCGGAATGGGGCCCCTTGTCGCTCTGGCAAAGACTTCAGCGTTTGACTGTACCAAACGGTATAGTCCATTGCCATGGGGGACGACAGGGCGCAAATCTACCCTGTCGATTGCTTCCTGGCCCTCGAACGCTCGACAGAGGCAATCGGCATAGTGAGTCGTTTTTGGTCCCGCGAAATATTGTCCAATTCTGCTGTTTTTGATGAATTAAATTCCTTGACCGCTCTTTCGTGAGCACGGTGACCGCGACAGAACTCTCTCGCCTACCCGCCTTTTCGAGCAATGCTGACGTTGCAAGCAAACAACGGACGGAGCCGACCAGCGAGGGTATGCGCACGCTGTTGTGGAGCGGCGAGTCATTCTTTGAAAGGACTGGCTTTCAATTGACTCTCCAGGCTCGGGCAAGGGCATCCCGGCACATGCGCGTTGGCGGTTTGGGCCAGCCAGGTCATTGCGGCGCTTTGCGGCGCATGGGCGATCGTGTCAACGATCACCTTGAAGAACGCATTGTTGAAATCGTGACGTGGAAGTGCCTCGATCGTCTCCGCCACGAAGTTCTTCGGCAGATTGTCGAGTCCCCTTCCGATGACATCGACACCGGCGCCGATATGGACCAGCGCGATCTCGGGACGCTTCCGGCTCGCGATACCGATCGAGGTATGAAGCGCGATGGCGTCCCAGATGATCTCGCGCCGCTCGGGGTTCACGCCTTGATCTTTGAGGAACGCGTCGGCGGCGTCGGCCCCGACCACTTCGAAACGCTCAAGACCTCGGAATTGTAAGGTAAGTCCCAGGTCATGCAGCACCGCCGCGAGGAAGAAAAGCTCCTCGTCATAACGTAGTTTCTGGGCTTGGCCGACCAGGGCGCCGAATACAAAGGTGCGCATGACGTGAGCGTGAACAACTGCTGGCGAGACGCGGAACGACAGGTCGACGGCCTTCTTCGCCAGAGCACTATCGGGAATCCTGACGCCGGCTATTTCACGCGGCAGGGCGGATTGCTGGGAGGAAGCTGCTGGTTGGGACACGGTTTTCTCCTGTGGTAGTTAAGACAACGTCGGGTTGCATCGGGCGGTGTCAGAGGATCAGTGCTTGGACTGCAGCTCCTTAGCAAAGCTGTCGAGATGAAGTGCGACCGCCTTTGGCGCTTCCAACGGAGACAAATGCCCGACGTCCGGGAGCACTTGAAGAACGGCGCCGGAGATTCGCGGCAGGAGTTCGCGTTTGAGGGTCTCGACGGGGTCGACCTTGTCCTGATCGCCTGAAATGACCAGCGTCGGCACGTTGATTTGCCCAACTGCGCTGGTGATGTCTTCGAGGCTGGTTTGGCGAGGCCACGCGGTTCTGGCGGCCGGCGAACCCCGGACGGCGTCGGAAACGAGCAGTTCGGCATCCTCGCGACTGATTGGTTTGAAGGTCAGGACCTGCTTGAGGGCCGCGGTCACAACCTCGCTGACATTGGGCCCGCTCATATTGGCGCGCGTTACCTCGGGCAGGTTCAACGGCGAAGGCGGAGCGGGCGCCACCAGGACCAGGCCGACCAAGCCCTTTGGGCGGCGTGACGCCAGGAACTGCGCTGTTTTGCCGCCCATGGAGTGACCGACGAGGATATAGCGCTCCAAGCCGAGAGCCTCAATGGCGCCGGCGGTATCGTTGGCGAGATCCGCAATGCTAAAGCCACTGCTGGGGTGCTCGGATGAGCCCCATCCGCGTTGGTCGATCGCCACCGTTCGGTACCTGGGCGGGAGGGCGGCGAGAACCCGGTCCCAAGTACGGGAGGAGCCGCCCCAGCAGTGCAAGAAGACCACAGCCAGGTTTCCTTGTCCGTTATCACTCACGTGTAGCTGAATGCCATTAGATGTGATGTTCATCAGTGTTGACCCGATGTTGCGGACCCATGGAATCAGTAGCCGACGGTGAAGCGCTGGCGCGGATGCTTCGGCTTCTCGACTTCGTCGGCAAGGGCGATCGCATAGTCCTCGAACGAGATGGAGCTGCCCTTGCCGTTTGTCAGAAGGGTGTCCTTGCCAAGACGAAAATTGCCAGTGCGTTCGCCCGCAGTGAAGAGGGCGGATGGCGACAGGAACGTCCAGTTAAGATCTTTCTCCGCGCGCAATCGATCGAGGAAGGCACAGCCGGCTCGAGTTTCCTTCTCATACTCCTTGGGGAAGTCTGGCGAGTCGACGAGAAGCTTGCCGGGCGCCACTTGAAGGCTCCCAGCGCCCCCAACGACCAAGTAGCGCGGCACGCCGGCGGCCTTGACGGCTCGGATCAGTTGATCCGGGTCGCTATCGACGAAATGGACGGAGCTGATCACCGCAGCGTGCCCCTTGAGGATAGGCACTAGCGCTTCGCTACTGGCAATATCGACAGCGATCGGCTTGACGCCGGGCAATGCGGAAATCTTGGCGGCCTTTCGCGCAATCGCCGTGATCTCGTGGCCGCGGCCGGAGAGTTCGGCGGCAATACGTGATCCAACATTACCTGATGCGCCGATAAGTGCGATTTTCATTGGCGTACTCCTCTGTGAGTTTGTAGGGCAATACCCGCTGTTACAGAATGGCACCGCTGCATTGAATGCAAAAGACCATCAATATTGACGGACTGTATGCTGATGGTGAACAATAGAGCGTGATCGAGCCGAGGATCTTGAGCCGATTGGTCTATTTCGCCGCGGTCGCGGAGACGCAGGCCTTTACCCGCGCCGCCAAACAACTCGGCATCACCAAGGCAGTTGTCAGTCAGCAGATTGCGCGCCTAGAGGCGGATCTCGGCACCGGTCTCTTTGTGAGGACAACTCGGCGCGTCGAACTGACCGAGACCGGTCGCGTGTTATACGAGCGCGCCGTTGGCGTGTTGCAGGATGCACAGGACGCCATCGCAGAGACCGCCCAAGCCAACAGCCGACCTCAGGGGACTCTGCGGATCGCTGCCCCGAATGCGTACGGCACGATCATGATCGTGCCCGCTGTCACCAAGTTTTTAAGCGACTATCCGGACTGTCGTGCCGACCTCAGGTTCAACGATCGAATCGTCGACATTCTTGCCGGCGAGATCGATGTCGCGATCCGAGTTGGCTGGCTTATCGATAGCAGCCTTCGCGCTCGCCGGCTAGGGGGTTTTCGGCAGCTGTTGGTGGCGTCGCGACAATTCGCCGGCGCGCTCGAAGGGATGAAGTCCCCTCAAGACTTGGCAATGCTTCCGTTTGTGGGAAATACGGCGTTGCCCGAACACAGAGCGTGGTCCTTCACCAATGATGCCGGTACTCGAATGGCATTCAACGGGACGCCGACGCTCGCCGTCGACAGCACCGGCGCAGTCGTTGCGGCACTTCTGGCAGGCGCTGGATTTGCGATCCTGCCGGACTTCATGGTCAAACAGGATCTCGCAGCCGGGCGTCTGATTCATGCACTGCCGCAATGGCTCTTGCCAGACGGCGGCATCCACGCCGTATTCCCCTCGGCACGCTTTCGAGCGCCCAGGGTTGAGGTGTTCATCGAATTGCTCTCATCAATGATCAAAGGATCGGACCCCACGCGAGTGCGGGCGGCAAGAGCGCGCGACTGAGCATACGTAGTCACTGTTGATTCGCGGCTTTCTCCGGCAAATATAGTCACTAACAGCCAGCCGTTTCGCTTCACCCACCGGCGCACGACAACCAAAGTTGCCCGAAGGAAAGGCGCAATTGAATTGGTTTTTTTAAAACAAAGTGACCGTTTCCGGCAAGATCATTTCTTGTGCCGCCGCTAGCCTACGGTGCACTCAACTTGCTGCACCCGAATCGCGGAAAGTGATAGAGGCACCACAATTGCCCAAGACACCCTTCGGCATCCGTTCCGCTCGCTCTTGCAACGCAAGATTCTGCCTCGCCAGAGGCCTCGGGGCATCTCTGCGCTCGCCGCCGCCACTTGGCGCAAATTCGGGCCGATGACGCTCAAGATTGAGCGCCACGTGGAGGGCGAGCGCGTGATTCTTCACCTGGTGGGTAACTTACGCCTCGAGCATCTCGACGAATTGAAGGCACAAATCAGCGCCGCGGGTCGCGCGAGCGCGCTCGACGTTGGTGGTATCTCCCTGATCAGTGTCGAAGGGATCCGATTCCTCAACTCCTGTGCGGCATCCGGCGTTTCCATCGCCAATGCGTCTCCGTACATTTCAGAGTGGATGGCCCTCGAACGCAAGTTCCCGCGATAGGGACAGAAACCATGTCTATGACGAGGACACCCGATTCGTGATCCTCATTTGCCTTCGCCATTGGCCCGGGGTGATGCCAACCACGGCTTTGAAGGTGCGGCTGAAAGAGGGCTGATCGGAGAATCCCGTCTGTTGAGCGACTTCACAGAGCGCGCGGTTTGTCCCCGAGAGCAACCGCTTCGCGCACGTGACTCGTTGCCGGACCAGGTAGTGGTGCGGCGGCGTTCCGAACGACTGCCTGAACGCGCGTGAGAAATGGCTCACCGACAGGCCGCACTGGCGAGCCAGCATAGGCAATCTGATCGAGCCATCCAGATGTTCCCTGAACAAATCGATCACTCGCCTCTTTTGCCAAGGCGCCAAGCCTCCACGCGGACGCGTGACTCCGTCCATCGAGGACGAGTACTTTTGGGCTACATGAGCGCAGAACAGCAGTCGAAAGTATTCGAGAAACAGGGCCGAGAATGCCTGGGATCGCGTCAGGGACGGCAGAATCAACTGGGTTAGTTGGTGCAGAACGGGATCGACCGTGCCATGTAAGACGTCCAACGACTCGATCCGACAAATCTCGTTCTCATCGGTGAACGCATCGAATGTCCCGCGGGGGATATGGTAGTGCACCCAATCCACGGGACCCCGATTGCGGACGCGAGGGTTCGCTTCGAGATCGTAAATGCCGACACCACCCGCAGGCCAACTCGTGATGCGGGAGTGATGATCATCGACCCAGATCTCACATCCCTCCGAACTTGCCGGCGTGAGGTGCATTGACACGACGAACGCTCTTTCCGCCGGAATGCTCTCCGAGCGCTCCGGCAGACCCGTCTCGGAAACCAATCGGGTGATCGCGATCGGAGGCTTTGCGACAGGTTGGATGACCAAGCTCGAGGCCTTCGGAAGCCGAAAGTAGGTTGCCATTTGCGCGCCGTAAGCCGGCTCAAGGTGAGAGTCAGTCGTCATGGCCCCTTCTCCGAATTTACTTGAATCTAGGACAGCAAGATTTGGACCAACTGGCAACCCATTGGATTTATTGACCCAACCTCAGCTGCCGGATGCTGAGGGCATCAGCAACTGCCGAATTTTCGGCATTTGCCGAAGCCCACCATCGCTGTGCGGCTCCAAACTCGGGGCGCGCACCACGACACGCCGTCAACGATCGATGCACACTAGCTCAGGGTTGTCCGCTCAGCGCCCAAGGCCGGGGCATCGAGAATTCCAATGATCAACGCCACTACGGCTTCTGTTGCCGAGTTTGACGCTTTTGTCTTTTCCATGATTCTGGCTCCGCCAATGGCATTGACCAGCAGTTGAGCCAAGATTTCAGGAGCACAATCTGTCCGAACGTGACCCGCGGATTGGGCTAGCGTCAGGGCATGGCTGAATACCTCGACCAGTTCAGCAAAGGTTTTGCGGACCTCTTGCCGTACGAGTGGATCATGATCCGCCACCTCGAGCGTGGCATTGGTCGCGAAACATCCTTTGCGCGACTTGGCTGAGCGGCGAAGCATCATCATTCGTACCGCCTGATCCACGCCCGCGCGAGCAGAAGGTGCAGCCGAAACGATGTGTCGTACCGAACCAATGAGCCATTCCCGGTAGTGCCCCAAGGCGCTGAGATAGAGTTTGTGTTTACTACCGAAGCTGGCATAAATGCTCGGCTTTTCGACACCCAGCCGCTCCGTCAGCATATCCATGGATGTGCCACGGTACCCGTGATCCCAAAACACGGTCAACGCGCGATCCAGGGCGACTTGCTTTTCAATTTTTCTTGGCATGACTGCACCCGGCAAGCGCTGACAAGCGACGGACACCGGCAACCGAGGGCGCAAGAGGCTGCACCCTGGAGGTCAATTCCAAGACTATTCCTTTCAATACGGGATGTACATTCTGAACATTCCGCGTCAGATGTACCTCTGAGGGATGTGAAGTGATTCGTCTGGCTCGCCGCTCACGGCGCGGTCAACGCTTTCTCCGAGGCTGGACTTCTCATCAATTAAACGATGCAGCGAAACGAACGCTTGAGCTCGCCGCCCGAGAAGAAACTGCAAAAGCGCGGCTTTTTCACAAGATCTTACCGACTGCCATTGCTAGGGTCCCATCTTGGACCGCGATGGTTTGGGCTCGGCGCCGCGCCCATAGGCAAGCCCGTAGTTCTCGGGCCCCGCGACGAGCAAGGCCCGCGTCGGGAAATCTACTGAGGGAGGTGACTATCATGCGAAGCTACAACTCTGTCGCGTTGGCGGTATTTCTCTTCATCGGCGCGGCCGCCGCGCATGCCCAGTCGGATCTGGTCGGCAAATGGACGGGACAATTCGTGGGGGTTCAAATTGAGATGCCCGCAGAACGAGGCCCCTTTGGTCACGTGCAGGACGATAACAAGAGCGCGGCGCCGGCCCGCTTCGTTGACAACGCGCTGCAATTTGTCATCGAGACCCAGAACAAGGGCTTGATCGTCGGGACCTGGGCCGCCGAGGACTACAGGAAGCACTTTGTCTGCGCGCAAACGAGCCCCACGGAGTGGAATTGCATCGATTCTGGAGGACGCGCCACGCTGCAAGCCACGTCGGCAACAGAACTTAAAGTGTGCTACTTCGACAACCGGGAAGGTGCACAGGGTGCTGGTTGCGCCTCGCTACGACGAGCCAAGTGAGCGAGACACGCCGGCCCGTCGCGGACCACGAATTGCGCCGTCACGGCGGATTGAGAGAGCCGCGTCGTGGGACTCTTGACGATCATCGTAATCTAAGGAGTCTATCAACTGCCGTGTCCATCCACTGTGGTTGGGTCGCCCGGGGAGTGACGGCCATTGATGGTGTACAGATACTTGGCCAGGGAGTCGACTTGATCCGCCGGCAGCGGTGCGCCGAAGGCATTGCGCATCTTGTTGATCTCCCCCACCCACTCAGCGAGCGTGAGCGGGGGTTGGCGCAACACCATTCCAGCGGAATGACAAATCAGGCATTGAACGGCGATCTGCGAACCGTTGCCCCGCGGAAACTGATTCTCGCTCGTCGGCAGAACGACACTGACTTTGCTCCACCGCTGAGCAGAGCCGCTGACGCTCTTTTCTGCAGTGGGTTGGGAATCAGTGGTGCGCGGCCACGCCAAACCGACCGCGAGCGCGAGTCCGAGCAGGACGGGAACCACCCGATTCGGAGCAATGCTGCGTCGGCTCGTAGTCATATTAGGCCCCCGAGAACTCAGACCGCCTGCACGGATACCGACTCGATCGTGTTGCGCATGAATCCCGCTGCGTTCCAGTTGGCGTGATCGGGCTGCGCGGAGCCTGCCGTGTTAATTGCCTTGACCATCAACTTGTGCGCACCTCGGGATGCAAGGCGTAACGGTACTTTCCATTGTCGGAAGCTGTACTTTCCATGATCCGGCCCGAGCCGCGCTTCCTGCCATTGGGCTCCCGCATCCGGGGAAAAGAGAACCTGTGCGAGCGCGGTGTCACCGCCGAATGCGATTCCGCGCACCGGCGTCGATTGCCCAACCTTCAGCACGGCACCGTCCTTCACATTGGTGAAGAACGAACGCGGCAGCATGCGGTTAATCGGGATCATCTTCACGCCCTGTTGTCCAGGTACGACGTTGGCGAACGGTGTGTCAGGAATCAGGTAGGCCTTGGCTGTCCAGAAGTTATCATCGGGTGTGTTCAGCACCTCGATATCGTTGAGCATCTTCACCCAATAGGTCGCATACCACCCCGGCACGACCAGTCGAACTGGGAAGCCGTTCAAGAGCGGCAGCGGCTCTCCGTTCATCGCATAGGCGATCATGACCTCGCCGTCGCGCGCGTGATCGATGGCGAGCGATTTCATGAAATCGGGTGTCTGCGGTATCACGCCCGTATCGAGTCCGTTGAAGCGCACCTGCAGCGCCCCCGCCTTGACACCCGCACGATCGAGCACGTCCTTCAAACGCACCCCCTTCCAGAGGGCGTTTCCCATGGCTCCATTGGCCCATTCCCCTCCGGGCACGCGCGGATTGAAGAAACCCCGCGAATTTCCGGAGCATTGGTTGACGGCGGCTATTTCGTAGGGCTCAAATTTGTCGACCAGTTCATCGAGCGTCAACGATATCGGCTGTTGGACATGTCCGTGAATCTCAAGCCGGAACGTGGCCGGGTCGATGGTGGTGGGAATATTCGCCAGGTGCCAGCGTACGTAGAAGCGGTCATTGGGCGTGAACACGCCATGATCAAAGACCTCGAACGGCGTCTCGAGCAACGGCGGGCGGGTACGCTGCAGGAGCATGGCGCCCTTCTGCGGGAAGTTGGTGACCAGCTCACGCCGACCATTGACGAACGGAAGCTCGACGATTGTCGCCGCCATGGCCTTCCACGGCGATGCGCCGAGCAGTCCAGCCAAGCCCATACCTCCCGCGCGTGCGAGAAGGTCCCGCCGTGACAGCTGCGTAGATCGGAAATTGGATTGCCTCATGAAGCACCCTCCACTATCTCTTGGCTGCGCCGATCGTCTGTGTTGTCGTCGGGAAGCTGCTGACTCATGAGCGCGTGGACGCCGTTCCAGCAGATATGGACACCGCACAGGAGGATAAATGCGGTCAATGTGCCACACGGTCGGTCACGTCGCACCGAAAGTTTCATAGACGTTTCCCCGCGATTACGCTATCAAAAAAAGGATCTGGCAGCAATGCTGCGCTCGCCCCGTCCGTGGGGTGCTGTTGTGCGAGAACCGTGAGCTCAAGTAGTGACGCGGGCCCGGGCCTTCTGGTTTTGCAGTGCGAGAGCCGCCGCACTTGGGGCGTGCATGCCCCTACTGCCAAAACCTCAATGTTCAGCAGCGTTGTTTCACTCGCGACTCATGCAGGCTGGTACGACTCCCGCATGTCAACGAGTGTGCGGCCGCGCCTCTCTGTGCCCAAGAACTCCGACAGCGCGCACGGGAGCTGCGAGAAGGGAATCGTGCGCGGACAGATGAGATTTAAATCGCGGGGGCGGAGGTTGGAGGCAAGTCGATCCCAAATCTTCAATCGAACCTCGCGAGAGTTAGCGACTGAGTTGATACCTAGTAAATTCACCCCGCGTAAGATGAAGGGAATGACAGTCGTATGGAACTCCGCGCCGGCGACGAGCCCAATGCTGGCGATATTTCCGAAGTAGTCGATGGTTCGCGTCAACTCGGCGAGGATATCGCCGCCTAAATTATCGATTGCGCCGGCCCATCGTGCCGTTTCAAGCGGGCGCCCGCTGAAAGCGAAATCCCGCCGTCCTAAAACCTCCAGCGCACCAATCGACCTCAAATAACTATGCGCAGCGGCATTGCCGGTGAGCGCGCTTACTTGATAGCCGCGTTTGGCGAGCATGTTTATGGCGAGCGACCCTACTCCGCCGGTGGCTCCTGTCACCACGATTGGCCCTTGGTCCGGATGCTGACCGTTTGCCTCCATCCGGTCGATGGCAAGGGCCGCAGAAAACCCCGCGGTACCGATGCGCATGGCGTCATCTGTGGACAGATTGGATGGCAGAGGGATGACCCAATCGCCCCTGACGCGCGCGACTTCCGCATACCCTCCGTCGTGTGATTCCGATAAGCCGCACCCGGTCACCAGCACGAGGTCACCGTGTTTATACCTGGAGTCCTCGGAGGCTATCACTTCACCGGCGAGGTCGATGCCGCCGACCAACGGCGAGCGCCGGAGTATTTTCCCCTTTCCTGTAGCGGCAAGCGCATCCTTATAATTTATGGTCGAGTAGTGCACTCGAACCGTGACTTCGCCCGCACTCAGGTCATCGATCTCCAACGATTCGACTCGGGTGCTAATATGCCCGTCCGTCTCGTAGATTCGATACGCCTGAAACCGATCCGTCATGCGGTACCACCCCTTCATAGTGTCTCTCTGCGCCGCTGCCAATCTAGCCACAAAGTACTATCAGAGTTATATTTGGGCTCACCCAAAAAATTATTCTATGATGCGGTGAGGTTATAGTTTGCTACGACTTCCCTCGTTCTCGAATTTGATTGCATTTGACGCGATTGCGCGTCATGGCACTTTGACGCGCGCGGCCGAAGAGCTCAACGTTTCGCAGCCGGCGATCAGCCGGCGATTGGCAGCGCTCGAGGCGGACCTCGGCCATCCTTTATTCGATCGTCGCACCAAACCATTGTCGCTGACCAAGAGCGGCGCAGAGCTCTTCGATGTGCTTCGATCCGGCCTTAGCCGCTTGGAAGCCGTCATCCGTAGACTTCGCAGCTCCACGGACTCTGAATCGGTGACTATAAGTGCTGGCTCAGGACTGGCCGCTTACTGGCTAATACCACGATTGCCGGAGATGCAGGCGGCCTTCCCGTCGCTGAGGCTCAAAATCGTGAGTCAGTCGCATCAGTACGAGGATGATGGCACGGGCGATCTACAAATTCGGTTCGGGCAAGGCAGCTGGCCAGCCACCGAGGCGACCAAAATGTTGGGCGAAGAGGTATTCCCCATATGCAGTCCTTTTTACCTCGGCCGTCGCAAGGCTCCCTTCTCGCTCGATCAGCTGAAAGTCGCAAGCCTGTTGGACATGAAGGTGGAAAATCAGCCTTGGTATGATTGGAACTCTTGGTTCGAGGCCGCCGGAACGGCAGTCAACCGCGCACCGAAAATCCTCTATTTCGATAGTTATCCATTGGTGGTCAGTGCCGCGCTCGCCGGCCAGGGAATTTGTCTTTGCTGGGCGGGGCTTCTGGATAGTTTCCTCGGGTCCGGCGCCTTCGTGCGTCTGAGTCCGCTCTCCATGCCCTCGCCGCGCGGATACTTCGTGACACACGAGGTCGGCTTGCCTCCCAATGCGCCTGCGCGCGCAATTGCTCGCTGGCTGCTCGATAGCGCGATACGCGGGGATGCTAGCCAATCTGTCCCGCCTGCAAGGAATAACCTGCATGCATTGTAGTATGAGATTTTTGCGCGCCTGACCAGGTTGGGATTCGTCAGACTAAAGCCGCGTTAAGATCATGCAGCTGCGCCGACATCTCAAACTTGCTGCCGATACTGTAGGAACCGATGAATATCGATGGGCTAAGCCCCGAGAAGGAGGGCGACGATAAAGCGGTGCGACCTTTCTCGGTCGGTGTCGGAGAGGCTCCTTTGGAGGGCGCGGGCGACCTACAGTCAGGCAATTTGACTTGGAGAACCTTGATTTCCGGCGATCGAACGCCATCGGACCAGATCACTTTAGGAGTTGCTGACTTCCCGCCGCGTGGAACCCTCAACACGCATCGACACGAGGCGGCCGAGTTTTACTTTGGTCTGACGGGTGAAGGGACCGTGTTCGCCAACGGCGTCCCTTTTAGGATCGCGCAGGGGATTGCGGTTTTCATACCTGGAAACACGGACCACGGCGTGGTCGCAGGCGACCGAGGACTCTCCATTGTTTACGGGTTCGCCCGACGTGCGTTTGACGACGTCATATATGATTTCCAAGATGGGACTCAACCGCGCAGCTTCAAACCCGTGGGTGAGTCCGTTAGAAAAGGATGAAGACTCAAGATTATCGGGAGATGTATCGCCGGTCGCTGGATGACCCCACGCGATTCTGGGCCGATGTGGCTCAAACGGTCGATTGGAGCAATCCATGGGACCGCGTGCTTTCCTTCGACGAGAGTGGCGCGGCGGTTTGGTTCCGCGGCGCGACGACGAATACATGCTGGAATGCCCTTGATCGGCATCTCGCTGGCGGTCGTGGCAATCACCGGGCATTGATTTACGATAGCCCGGTTACCCAGACACAGCAATCCTTTACCTATCAAGAGTTGACGGAGCTTGTCGCCCGCGCGGCCGGGATGTTGCAATCCCTCGGAGTAACGATAGGCGATCGTGTAATGATTTACATGCCTGCCATACCAGAAGCCATCATCTCGATGCTCGCTTGCGCGCGGATTGGGGCTATCCACACTGTAGTTTTCGGCGGATTTGTGGCGGCCGAGCTTGCCGCACGGATTCGTGACTGTCGGCCCAAAGTGATACTGGCGGCCTCCTGCGGAATCGAGATCAATCGCATCGTGCCGTACAAGCCGGCAGTCGATGCGGCATGTGAGGCTACGCGGGGAATCATCCAAGCCTGCGTCATCGTACAACGCCCCCAAATGCCCGCACGGATACGCAAGAATCACGACTATGCTTGGCATGAGCTCATGGAAACCGCGACGCCCAGCCCATGCGTACCCGTATCCGCCACAGATCCGCTCTACATCATCTATACCTCCGGGACCACGGGCCAGCCCAAGGGGATCGTGCGCCCGTCGGGAGGACATCTCGTGGCGCTTGCATGGTCCATGTCGTCGTTCTACGACACTCAACCCGGAGAGATTTTTTGGGCCGCGTCCGACATCGGGTGGCAAGTCGGTCATTCTTACCTGGTATACGGTCCCCTTATAAACGGGAGTACAACTGTATTATACGAGGGCAAGCCGGTGGGTACGCCGGATGCGGGCGCTTTCTGGCGCGTCGTGAACGAACATGGGGTGGCGGCCCTCCTCACCGCGCCCACGGCGATACGTGCAATCCGGCGTGAAGATCCTGAAGGACGATTCCTGCGCACTTACCCGCTTGCAAAACTTCGCGCACTGTTTTTAGCCGGCGAACGATGTGATCCGCCAACGGCCGAGTGGATCGAACGGAAGCTCGAGCGACCTGTGGTCGATCATTGGTGGCAAACCGAATCGGGCTGGCCCATTGCGGGAAATCCGCTCGGGATTCAGCGCTTTCGCACCAAGCATGGCACGGTTACGCTGCCGATGCCGGGTTGGGATGTGCGGGTGCTCGATGAAAAAGGCAGGCCAGCCAGCGCTGGACAAATGGGCGATATCGTCTGCCGATTGCCATTGCCGCCCGGCGCAGCCACGACGTTGTGGCAGGCACCCGATCGTTACGCCGATGCCTACCTCTCTCGATACCAGGGCTACTACCTGACCGGTGACGCAGGTTACCTCGACGAAGATGGTTATTTGAGCGTGATGACCCGCACAGATGACGTGATCAACGTGGCCGGTCACCGACTGTCCAGCGGAGCCATCGAGGAAGTGATCGCCGGGCACCCCGATGTCGCAGAATGTGCCGTGATCGGTCTCGATGATTCCGTTAAAGGGCAAGTCCCGCTCGGTTTGCTCGTGCTTAGGCCACAAGTTGCCCGGAGTCAACATGAGGTCGGTCAGGAGGTCATTCAGCGGGTGCGCGATTTGATGGGCGCCGTCGTATCACTCAAACAAATCGTGACTGTTTCTCGCCTCCCCAAGACACGGTCTGGAAAGACTCTGCGCGCTACGTTGTCAAAGATGGCGAATTGCCAGGACTTCAGTATTCCAGCGACGATAGAAGACCCGTTGGTCTTGTCGGAGATCAATGCCATGCTGCGCTCGGCAGGGGTGGGCGAAGCGCAAGACTCGAACCACCGGGATTAGTCGCCGCGACACTAGCTGAGTACGCGGCGGCGTGACTCGAGCGTAGCAACCCCAAAAAGTAGAAAGCTGGCGAAAACCCCGAGACCCACCAGCCAAAGGACGCCCGCGTAATCATGAGGACGAATCAGTAGGGCGGCAATGGCAGGACCTGCCGTGGCGCCCGCCGTATGGAAAGCGGGAGTGAGCGCGATGGCGTAACCCGTGCGGTCCGTGGCATTCACTAGGGCGTACTGATAGGCGACCGAGAAGTTCCATGAAAAGTTGAACAAACAGTTCGACAACAGGAACATCGGTATGGTGACTTGCCCCGTGAGGACGCAAACGGCGCCTAGAACCATTGCAGTTCCCAGGCCAATCATTCCCAGACGGGACCAACGCTGGCCGATCCAGGACGCGATCAACGCCCCAACGAATCCGGCGACGACGCCGGCGACGAGGCTCCGAGCAATCTCAGGTTCCGAGAATCCACGGTCATGACCCAAGAGTTCGATGAACGCCCAGTAGCTACCGGCGTTTAGGAAGAACGCAAAGCAGCCGGCAAATGCAAACATCGTCGCCGGCCGCATCAGCTTGCGAAAGGAGACGAGCGGTTCGGTCCCACGTCCGCTCTCAGGCAAAAAACGCAGCAATGCGAAGCCGACTGCGCTTATCGTAGTAACGCCGATCAGCACGGCGTGCAAACCTCCGGCCTCCAATAAGTACGGTCCGGCATAGAGGCCGAGCGCTTGGAAGGCCACCTGCGCGGAAATCAAGAGTCCAAAATGGCGGTCTGGATTGTGCTGATCCGACAGAATAGTCAAGGTCAGGGAGTATAAAGAGCCGGCCGAGATGCCTGCGGCGACTTGACTCAGCAAGAAGCCTGTCGGAGCCGTGCAAGCCGCGCCAAGGCCATCGCAGATCACGATGCCGGCAAGCGCGGCGGCAGCCGCCCGGGGCCATGAGACGCCACGGACCCAATATTTGGTGAGCATTGACCCCACAACATTCCCGCCCATGAAAAGGGCGGAAAACAGCAGCGCCTCTCGTTCAGTAAAATGTAGAGTTTGGCGTGTGCCTTGAACGAACGTCGGCATAATGTCGAAGGTCGCGATGGAGATCACGTTGAGCGCGGTCACCGCCGGGAGCATTTTTCTCACAGGTGGCGAATCACGTGCAGATCAACGGTCGCCGAACTTATATGCGATGCGAACGCCTATCTGGCGCGGTGGATTGACGATCGTGTCGTTTGTCAGGTTGTTGACCTGATTCAGCTGCGCCGGCGGGACCATTACCTCCTGCTTGTCCAGCAGATTTGTGACGTACGCGGTGAAACGCCACGGCTTGTGCGCAAGCGTTGCCGAGGCATTGAGCACCTGATAGCTCGACGATGCCGGTACGGCGGTATAGCCGTTGACGAAGACCGGCCCTCCCTGAAGTGCGAAGCGCACGGGAGAACGATAGACCCCATTCACCGAGAACGCGAGATCGTAGTCGGGCTGGAGCGCCATGGTGTAGGTCACTGTCGCCGCGGCACTGGTCTTCGGGCTTCCAGGCAGCTGCGTCCCCGATTTCCCGGTAATTTCGCCTGGGACTATTTGACCGAAGCCATTGTTTGCCGGCAGAGAGAAGTCGCTCGAAAGATAAGCGTCGGTGTAGGCAAAGCTCGCGGCGTAGGACAGACTCTGTAGGAATAGCGGGCCGGTCGATTCCAGCTCGAACCCCCTGGATTCCGCCGTATTGCCATTGTAGACAGCGAGATTCCCGGAGGGAAGGTCTGCCGAAATCTGCGGCTTGTTCCACCTAATGTCGAACACATCCGCCGTATAGGACATGCCATTGTCAAACCGCCCCTTGAAGCCGACCTCATAATTGTTCGTCGTATCAGGCTGATAGTAACGCAGCAGCGGACTTTCCTTGTAAATCCCGGCGTACGGCACCGAATTCGCGCCGCCGCGGCGAAAACCCTGGGACCATTCCGCGTATACGAATTGGTGAGGTGCGTACTCGAAGGAAGGATTCACCTTCCCGACCGTCTTCGAGGCCGGTGAAGAATGCGGCACCGGCGGAACGAACGTGGCGAATGTGTAATCCGCGTAGATCTGCGCATCGGTGAATTCCTGCGAGAAATGCCGCGCGCCGATGGTGATCTGTGTCTTCGAAAACACATGCCAAGTCGCTTCACCGAAAACTGAGGCATCGCGGAAGCTCTGACTATCGATTTGGTAGAAGTCGAGGTCGTTCGGACCTGCGACGAGACAAGGTGTCGTTGCAGGACAACCCTGCGCGACCGAGCGCTCGGGACTGCCGGGGTTCGTCACGTACCAGGAACCCATCGACTGGGAGCGCTCATAGAAGGCGCCGATCACATAGTCCACAGGCCGTTCCAATGCCGCGTTGGATACCAGTCGCAGTTCCTCGGTGAACTCGTGCGAAGAGTCGGCCCACAAAAAGGGCCAAATGAAACGCGGGCTCCTCGGCGTGCCGGCATAGTACGGCACCAAAAGGCCGCCGTCGACGCCAACCCCATTGTAGGTCTCGTCCTGTAAAGTCGAGCCCGACGTGGTGTGGTAGGAGGTAGTCGACGAGAGGGTCGCGAAGCCGGAATCGTAGCTCACGTCCAGGCTGGTGAGATTCGTGTAGCGCGACCACGGTTGATCGATCTGCGAAAAATCCTGGTAGTGTCCTCCTGCGGGGGCAGTAATCCGCGGATCAATCGGAAAGGGGCCACCGGCGAACGTATAGTTCACCTGGGGTGATCCGTCGCCGCGCACATCGGCGTACAAGTCGGCAAGCTCCGCGCTGAAGACCCCTGTCGGCTTCCAGAGCAATGCGGCGCGTCCGGTAAAGCTACGCTGCCAATTCCAGTCAGCCTGGCTGTGATAAATCGCGGGACTGTTCACGGGATCGCCGGGGTCCGCGAGAATCGGCGTCCCGTACAACCCCTCATTGGTTCGTGACAGCAGCCCGAAGACATTGATGAAGCCCGGATCATACTCATATTTGCTCGATGCGCGGAAGGCAACCGTGTCGCCGATCGGGAGATTTGCAATTCCCAAAACCGAGAAGCCCGTACCGTCCGAGTGCGCATCGCGCGAGCCGGAGGCCTCGATTTCCACGGACGTTTTACCGAGTTCGGGTGAGTTGGGTACCAGGCGGATGGCGCCACCCAGCGCGCCCGCGCCATAAAGGGTGCCCTGAGGCCCTCGGAGCACTTCGACTCTCTGGATGTCCTCCAGCTGATAATAGCCCGAGATCGGCGAGTTACCGATATAGGTGCCGACGGGATCCTGCTCGAAGGAGCGAAAGCCGCGCGGTTCGCTCGTGGCATTGATGCCACGAATGATGGGCGGCGTCGTCGCAGCGAAGCGTGCGCCAAGGTCATAGATGCTGAGCCCGGGCACTTGGGACGCCAGGGATGCCAGATCGGTCACCCCCGCTTTTTCGAGTTGTTCGGCGCTCACCACGGAGATGCTGTAGGGGACCGACTCGAGTGTTTCGGTGCGGCGCGTCGCCGTTACGATGATCTCCCCGAGTTCGCCGCTCGAAGGCTGTGCGCTCTCCGGCGCCTGTTGCGCAACTAGGTCGAAAGGAACGCCATACAAGGCTGATGCGACCGCGATGCCGATCATACTCGGAGATGAGCGTGCAGGTCGTGCGTAGCGTCTCTTTGACATTCCCCTTTCCCCTTGCTGAGCCTATGTTATTCAGCTTTGTCGCACCCCCAGCATAGCCGCCACCTTTGGGAATAGACCTCGCAAAAAACTCATCTTAGTATGAGCCAGCGTCATAGTTCGTATGTATCGGATCACAGAGTGCCTTGGCACGTGACGGCGAACAGCATGTCTCCATCTTCCTCCGTCCCGAACGGCTGGTTCGCCCGTGCCATCGAGTTGTGGACCTGAGCGGCAAGCCGCTGAAGAGCGGCGAACGACAGCGTCTGATTGGTAATGACCGCGGTGAATATAATTCAGCGGACCCGCGTCGCGCATGCTCACCATTAGCCTACCGCATAATACAATGAATTTTTTAGTGAGCGGATCGCACCCGAGCGTGCAAACATGATGTCGTAAGCGCGTACTCATCGCGGAACGGCGCGACGGTATTTGGTGCTCCACAGCTTTAGCGGCTCAAGTCGAGGGGCGCATGAATTTATCGGAATACGCAGAGTACGACGCAGTTGGACTTGCGGAGCTCATCGCGAAACGTGAGATCAAGGCCAGCGAGGTATGCCGATGCGCGGTCGCCGCCATTGAGCGGCTCAATCCCGTGCTGAACTGCGTAGTTCAGGTTTATCCGGAGAGGGTCGCGGCTCTCGCCGCACAACCACCGTCTGGCCGGCTCGGCGGAGTGCCGACGCTTCTCAAAGATTTCTACAAGTTCGAAAAGGGATGCTTGTCGGAAGGCGGTTCCGAGCTGACGCGAGGCCTGGTAGGTCAGTATGACAGTGAGGTCGTGCTGCGTCTACGCCGCGGCGGTTTGATAATCCTCGGGCGCTCGGCAGTTCCGGAGATGGCCTACTCAAGCACTTGCGATACACACATCCACGGGCGCACCAACAACCCGTGGAACCTTGACACCTATCCTGGCGGTTCTAGCAGCGGGTCCGTGGCTGCCGTGGCGGCGGGCATCGTGCCGATTGCGCATGCCAGTGATGGGGGCGGCTCGATACGCAGCCCCGCGGCATATACGGGTCTTGTCGGGCTGAAGCCGACGCGCGGTCGCGTGAGCGACGGCCCCGACAGCGCGGATCCCACGGGCGGAATGTCGGCGAACCTCGCCGTCACCCGTACGGTACGCGATACGGCGGCCATGCTCGATGTGCTCGGTGGCCCAGCGGTCGGCGACCCACATGTTGCGCCCGCTCCGGAACGACCTTTTCTCGAGGAGATCGGTCGCTCACCGCGTAGGCTGCGCGTGGCCTTTTCAACACGCCCGTTCGATGGCGGAATCCTCGATAACGAGATCGCAGATGCGGTCCAAGCGGCCGCGGCTTTGGTCCGGACGATGGGGCACGATGTCGAAGAAGCTGCCCCCGTCCTAGACTGGGAGCCCTTCCTGAAGGCCACCCACGTGGTGTGGTCTGCCGAGGTAACTTACGGATGCGACTCCCTCGGCAAGCTCGTGGGTCGCAAGCCATCTTCCGAGAACCTGATGCGCACGAGTTGGGCCATGTACCGGTTCGGTGCGACGCTGACGGCGAGCGACTTCTTATCAGCGCTCGATGAATTCAATACGGTGCGCCGGCGCACAGGCGAATTCTTTCAGGACTGGGACATCCTCATCACGCCCACCTGCACCCAGCTTGCAGCGCCTCACGCTGCCCAAAACCAGGATCTCCCCCTTAGTGCCGAGGACTGGTCGCGACTCGTGTTTCAAAACGATGTGTTCTCCCCCGTATTCAACGTCACGGGACAGCCGGCCATCTCGCTGCCACTGTATCAGACGAAAGCCGGCGCGCAGATCGGCATCCAGTTCGTGGCGCGCTTCGGTGATGAGGCGACGCTGCTCCAGCTTTCCTCTGCGCTCGAAGAAGCTCTTCCATGGCGAGGGCGGCGGCCGCCAATTCACGTCAGCAGAGCTTAGTTGTCGACATCAGCATTTCGTGACCACGGATTTCAGCTTCCGGAACATTTCGCGAAACAGTCCGTCGCGTACTAGGGTTGGCCTAGCCGAACATTCTCGCCGACCCGGACTTTAAGGCCGAGGAGCTTGAGCCCCGGGAACCGCACGCCGAGTCCTGGCGCCGGCTTAGAGTTGTGTTTCCGCCGCGCGTGTTTTGGTGCCCGATGCGGTGCGAGGCTATTGCCCTAACAGATCGAACTGCTCTCTCAGCACCTCGACCAGATTGGGCGTTCCCCAGCCGCTCGCCGGATCCCAGCCCGGCGCCGCGTAGTACCCGGGGATGTTATTCAAGCTGTTGCCGCCGTTCGTGATGTCGCGACCGTACTTACCGAACTCTCCCAATCCGCCGACGGCGTAGAGCGCGGAATTCAGGAATCCGACGGGCTGCCCGGCAAACTGGTCGAGGTCCGCGATGATGCCCGCCCACTGCGGAGAACCTTCGCTCGTTCCACCGATCGCGTAATAGCCCGCGTTGTTGGCTCCCAGAAAGCTCAGATAGATCAAGATTGCGGTGTACGGGTCCGCGTTGTACGAGACATCCGGCAGACCGCGCTTGCCGCCGAGCTGTTGACTCGTTACGGCCGGGAGTGAGGCGACCTGATAGTCGGGCTCGTCGAATAGTTGGCTGATGCCGCCGCCGCCCGCGCCGCCCTGGTCGTTCCAAACGAGCTCGTAGCTATATTGACCATCGGTGCTCGCATACAGGCTCGTGCCGCCCACGGCGGTCACCCACGGCGAGGAAGAGGGATAGTTCACGGTGGGATTTGGATAGAGCGTCACCCCGTCGAGTTTGACGTTGCTGCTGCCCGAATCGCCCGCGCTCGCGAGCACGGTGATTCGCTGCGTGCTCGCGTACTTGTAGAACTCTTCCATCTGCGCAACGATCTGGCGGCCTGCAGCATCGAATAAGGTGTTCTCGGTCGCCGCCCAGCTTTGGGAGATGACATTGCCGAGTTGATGATCTACAGCATATTTCTCGAGCGCCAGGAACTGCGGCAACCCTTGCACGCCTTCTGTCTCGGCCACCGGACTCGTCATCAAGACGATGGCCGCTCCCGGCGCCATGGCGTGTGCCCATTCAACGTCGAGCGTCGCCTCGGCCGCCCAGCTGACCTGGGTCGAGTTGTTGGGATCAAAGGGTACCGTGCCGAGGGGCGCTAATATCTTGAACGACGGCGGATCCGGCAGACCATAACCTTTGTCGAAGGCCTTGAGATCCTGTTGGATCGTCGGGCTACCGTAGGAATCGATGATTACGATCGTCTCCCCTTTGCCCACGAACCCGGCATCGGTAAGCGCATCGACACCGTATGCTTTGCGCATCTCCTGCGGCGAATAGCACGGCGATGGATAAAGCGAGCTGCGGCACTCGGCATCCGTCGGCGCCTGCTCGGTGCTTTGCTTCACCTTGCCGACGATGCGAATGTGCGTCGCCGCCATCGCTGCGGTTGAAGCCAGCAGCCAAGAGGCAGCCGCAAGCGCTGCCACGCCAGTCATCTCCCGGATCGAAAAGCATCCCACGCGCATAGTTCTCTCCCTGATTGTTTTTTGATGATCGATTGATCGGTCGCGCGGTGCGAACCCCGCTTTCGCGCAACACCATCGCACATTGTTACACCGATTCACCGCCGATGCTCGGCTATGGATTGCCTGGCCACTTTCGCGACATGCGTGGCCGCGGATACCAGCCGCGGATACCAGCTTCCTTAATGGACAATGCGAAGTTGCGATGCAGCACCAATGTTTAAGGGCCCGATTGAAACAGACCTGATCGACGCCGTCAGCGACCCGAAGCCGCCTAACAGCCGGCGCGCAATCCGGCTGTGGCATCCTTGCGTGGATGTTTACGTTTCGAACCCGCAGGCGACGGTGGTGGCTCGGAGCGATCACCACGGCCCTGGTCGTAAGCCTGACCGCGGTGTTGCTGAGACCCATGCTCGAGCACGCGGTGCGAGCGCGGATCGAGTCCGCGGCCGTGCGCCATGGCGTAGTTGCCCGAATCGGGCTGGTACACGTCGGCGTCTGGCCGTTGCTGCGTTTGGAGGGATTCGATCTCGACCTCGGTCATGGAGTGCGACTGCATGCCGACATGATCGCGGCCACGTGGCCCGGCCGCTTGCGACTCGCAGTTCGCGCCGCCACTCTCGCGGGGCCAGCAGGGGTCAGGGTCAGATCGCCGGCCGCTACTTGGGACATGGCGGGCATTTTCGGCGAGGACCTCCGGCTCACGCTGGTGGAGCCACAGGCCGGCCTGTCAATCCGCAAGCTGGCGTATCCGGTGGGCAGCGCGTGGAACATCGTGGCACATGGGCTCGACGTCGGACGTCTGTTCGACGTGCGGCGCGACGCCCACCCGCTGCTCGATGGTGGTATCACGGATGGCCGCGTGGACCTTCAGGCCAGCACCGATGCGCTCCGTTTTCGCGTGGACATGGGTGCGCGCGGCGCGCGCTTGGGAGCGCTGGCAGATAACGCCGACGACGAGCCGCAGCTCGGCGATCCGACGGACGTCACCATACGTTTCAATGGCGCCTGGCGCCGGATCGGGGGCACGATCGAGGTCCCCGAGGTCCACGCGACGGTGGCCGGTGCCGCCCTGTCGGGCTCGATCACACTGCGGGATCTCGACACCGATCCGGTTGTCGATCTCGCACTCGGCATGCAGCATCTGGACTTCGCGCAACTGCTGGGTGCATCCGGGCTCGCGGTGCCCGAAAGCTTGGGAATGGCGCCCGGCGCCGGCCGTGACCTTGGCTCGGCCACGATCGACGTGCGTGTACGCGGACGCCTGGCGGACCCTGCCTCGCTCTCGGTGAGCCAGAAGATCGACTTCAGGCCGCCACGTCAGATGCCGCCGGCAGTCGCGCGCCTGCGCGGCGATTTCATCTTTAGATCCGAAGACGGCCCCGGGCCGCACCGCCCCATCAACGTCTCGCTCGCGTCCGCCGACTTCATCGCCCTGCGCGACGTTCCGCCGCTGTTCGTGCGCACTCTGCTGCTTTCAGAAGACGCAGGCTTCTACGGGCATCGCGGCATCGACCTGCGCGAACTACCCGCCGCACTGCTCACCAACTGGTCGCGCGGCGGCGCCGCGCGCGGCGCGTCGACAATCACCCAGCAGCTGGCCAAGAACCTGTTCCTGTCGCGCGACAAGCAGCTTGGACGCAAGCTCCAGGAACTGGCGATCACGTTCCTGCTCGAGTCGGCGCTCCGCAAGGACCGTATTCTCGAGATCTACCTGAACATCATCGAATGGGGACCGGACCTGCGTGGCCTGCGGCCCGCGGCCCGCCGCTATTTCGGTCGCGAACCCCGAGAGCTGACGCCGGCCGAAATGGCATTTCTTGTCGCGATCATTCCTGGGCCGATCAAATACCAAAGCTCATTCGCGCATGGCACCCCGGGGCCTGGGCTGCGCTCACTGATCGACGAGCTGCTGGCGAAACTTCGGTCGGTGGATGCGATCGGCGAGGAGGAATATCGGCAAGCCCTCGACGAACCCATCATCGTGGCCGGCGGCAGGCCGCCCGGATGATCGGTGACGAATGGACACGCGCGTGCGGTGGGATCGACAAAGTCCCCAACCGAGACGGTGCGCAGGGTGCTGGTTGCGTAATCTTGCGAAGAACGAAGTGAGCCCGCCGTATATTCAAATTTCGACTTCATCAAATCTCAGTACCGATCACTCAGCGTTGGGGGATTGCGGCCAGCCTCGGAGGGCGAGCTCCGCGGCGCTTCGTAGTTCCTTTCGCGTAGCACCACCTGCTGCCTGTATTGTGATGCCATATATGACGATCGATAGATAACGGGCGAGATCAGCTGGATCGGCGTCCGGAGGAAGGTCTCCTTCTGCTTTGGCGCGTTTCAGTCGATCCAGAATGTTGCTCTCCCCGATTTTGCGGCGCCGAGTGAGCTCCTTACGGATCGAATCCGACTGCGGCGCACAAACGAGAGCACCCTGGACTCCCAGGCATCCCGGAGGGTTTCTTTTGTCGCCGTGCAGATCGGCAGCCCCCTCCAGCAAGGCGCGCGCATAGGCGGCTGCCGTCGGCGCCGTGAGTGCGGCTTGCCGATATCCTGCGCGCATCTCGTATAGATCGAGCGCTTTCAAGAAGAGCCCCTCCTTGCTTCCGAAAGCGGCATAAAGGCTTGGGCGAGTTAAACCAAGTTCTCGTGTGAGATCGGCCAGGGACGTGCCCTCATAGCCCTGTCGCCAGAACAGCCCCATGGCGCGCTCAAGGGCTTTATCTAAGATACGCAATTCGAAAAGGACGGCGCACCCCATCCGTGACCGGAAGTACCATTTAACTCAGCTGCTTGTCGCGGCACGGGAGTCGGGGGACTGCTGGAATCCCCGTGAGTTTGCCGGCTCCAATAAGTCAATCGTCCTCGCAATCTACTGCCAGACGCCTCGCAAGAGGCGGGCACAATTGCCGCCGATGATCTTTTCAATTCGAGAATCTGAATAGCCCCGACCGTGCAGAAGATCCGCGATGACGAGGAGCCTCGTAGGCGTGTTCAAATCGGGTATGAACATAAATACATCGGGGTCTTCGCCCGGCGCGGCCACCCCTGCCTTTTGGCGCGCATTAACAAATGCGCGATGCGCACTGCGATACTCCGCCGTGACGATGTGCGGCGATATGGATAAGTCGCTACCAATCCCAACGTGATCTTCGCCGCACACCTGGACCGCATGGTCGACGTGCCGAAGCAAATCCGCGGCGGAAGGTACAGATCCGACCGTCAGGAAGGGCATCAAGTACATACCAGCGACGCCGCCTCGATCAGCCAGCTGTCGTAGCTCGTCATCGCTCTTGTTTCTGGGCAGGTCGGCGAGTGAACGGCATCCGGTGTGGCTGATGGCCACGGGAGCTTTGGAGCTTTTAATCGACTCAGTCGTTGTGCGTTGACCACAGTGAGAGAGGTCAATAATTATCTTACGCGCATTGAGTTCCTCGATGAGGCCGTGACCCAGACGGGTGAGGCCTCCGTTGGACGGCTCAAGGCAGCCGTCGCCATAAACGTTACGTGTGTTATAGGTTAGTTGAATCACGCGGACGCCGAATTGATGGAACAACTCGACGCGCGAGAGATCGGTGCCGATGGACACTGGATCCTGAAATCCGTAAATCAAACCCAGCTGGCCCAGCTGATTTGCGCGCGCCAGGTCGTTCCAATCGAGGATGGCGGCCAGAGCATCGGGATCCGCAGCGATTTGCCTATTCCATCGGCCGAGATTTCGGAATACTTCCTCGACGGACTCACCGTCAACCGTTAGATTCACGGCAGTGATGCCGGATGCGCGAACGTTGTCGATCATGGCGACGGTCAGCGGCGTAGAAGGCTCAGGAGTGTTGAACGGGCCCGGGCTAGCCAGGAAGTCGATGAGTGGCCCGTGCCACCGACTTTGTTTGACCGGTGGCTCGGCGGAGGTCGTTTCCGACGGTAAAAGGAGATTCATGGAGAATTTACCTACTTATTCACCAGACGTGCCGGCACGCTGAGGGCGAGGAGTGCGGAAACCGTCGCGCAGGCTGCGATCGCAAGCAATCCCGTCTGAAGACTTCCGGTCGTGTCTTTGAGCCAGCCGAGCAGGGGTGGGCTGACGAGACCCCCGAGGCTGCCGACAGAATTAAGCAGCCCGATTGCGGCAGCCCCACTGGAGCCGCCGAGAAAGGCCGTGACGAAACTCCACTGCATCGGCACCGCGCTGAGGAGTCCCGTGGTGGCCAGCGACAAGGCGATCACTACAAAGACCAACTCATGAGTGGACATGGCGGTGCAAGCCAATCCGAGTGCCCCTAAGAGGGCTGCGCTCGCGACATGCCAGCGGCGTTCTCGTCTCAAATCCGAACTACGGGCGAAGAGCAGCATCCCGGGGACGGCGATAAGATTCGGAATGGCGCTCAACCATCCTATTTGGGTGCTCGAGCGCGCTCCCGCCTCCTTGAGCACGGTCGGCATCCAAAAGCTGACTGCATATATGCCAATCACCAGTCCCAGTATCAAGAGACACAAGCGCCAAAGGCGCCCATCCGCGAGAATGGCGCGTAAAGGCAAACTCTCCTTGGACGCGTCTTCCTCCTCGATGTTACGTGCGAGAAACTCCTTTTTAGCAGGCGTAAGCCAGTGCGCCTGCTCGATCCCGTCGTCCAGGTAGAACCAGACCGCCAAACCTAAAAAGATGGCGGGCAATGCTTCGATCAAAAACAGCCACTGCCAGCCGCGGAAGCCGAGGGGCCCATTTACGTGATCGAGAATCCATCCGGACAATATTCCTCCGAGTATCCCGGAGATCGGAATGGCCGTCTGAAACATGGATACCATGCGCGCCCGACGCGCACCGGGGAACCAATAGGTCAGATACAAGATGACCCCGGGAAGGAAACCTGATTCGGCGGCACCGAGGAGCAAACGAAGGATATAGAACTGAGCGGGAGTCGTGACGAACGCCATGAGTCCTGAGAGCACACCCCAGGTCACCATGATGAGGGCGATCCAGACCTTTGCGCCGACCCGATGCAGTATCAAATTGCTCGGAACGCCGCAGAGAACGTAGCCTATGAAGAAGACGCCTGCCCCAAGCCCGTAGGTAGTCTCGCTAAAATGCAGGTCGCCCAACATTTGCAGCTTCGCAAAGCCGATGTTTACGCGGTCCAAATAGGACGTCACGTAGCACAACATCAGCACCGGGATCAGCCGCCACTTGAGCGCTTCGTAGATCGCGTCCTCGGGGCCGCTTGCCGCGGCGGTCATTGAGGAACTCGGCAGCGCGAATCCCATCACCAGGCAGCAGGCATGTCGTGGATGAGAACACGCCGGTCGCGATTCGGGTCTTCGACAACATGTGTAGACGGACCCAGCATAAGAGTCGCTCGCTTCTCTGTGTCATAGGCGGGCCATGAAAGACTTGCGGTTGTCGGATTACCCGTATGAGCAAATGCGCCCCAAGCCGCCATGGTCTGATGGGCGAGGATCAACCGCTGGTCTCCCGGATCGGCCGCGGCGCGCAGCGCATCCGAGTCGGTGCCGTCCCAGGCAGTCCCGTAGACGAGATTGCCGAATACGAACGGGAGCTCGATTCCATGAATGGCCCACATGCCACCGAAACATGGCGTCTTCCAGGCAAACTCGTACATGAAAACCGCAGCTCCCTTTTGGGCGGATTTTCGCTCGGCTTGATGAATCGCCGAATTCCACATACTGAGGTCTGTCCCTATCGCGACGAGCAACTCCAATCGCGTTGCTCCCGGCAGCAGCTTGCGATAATTCGTCAATACATCGCTGAATTGTTGATCGGACAAGGGACTCGGCAGGATGGACTCCTTCAGACGTGATCTGATGGCGCCGTCATCCACGAGCGGCTCGCGCATGTCGGGTAAAAAGGCGGCCGCTTCATCGCTGTTGGTTCCAATGATCATGGGAATGTCGACACTTTCGCCGGGAGCAAGCGGCGACCATGTTTGATGGGGCATGAGATCGCCGTCGACCACCGGTTGAAAGGCAAGGACCCCTTTTTTCCCTTCGACCGCGTTCGACGCTTGGAGCAAACGGCCAGGGCTTTCGGTCAGGAGCCTCGCGGCGTCTCGCTCGGTCAGATTCAGCGCTTTGAGCACCTCGAGCGTGGTCGCGGAGGCTTCCTCTCGTGTTGAAACAAACGACTGCGAGCCGCTCTCGACAATGGCCTTTTGAAACAGATTCCGTGCGGCCGGAGTCGCGAGCAAAGAACTCACCTTGCCGCCGCCGCCGCTCTCACCAAAAATGGTGACGTTGTCAGGATTACCGCCGAATCGCGCGATGTTCGCGCGAACCCAACGGAGCGAGGCCACGAGATCGCGTTGCCCGACGTTCCCGTCGCCTGCGTAAGCAGGCAGCACATCACCCAGCCAAAGATAGCCAAAGATATTGAGGCGATGATTGACGGTGACGACGACGACATCGGCGCTTTGCGCAAGCATGCTGCCGTCGTATGTCGGCAGACCGCCGGAACCAGACGTATATGCGCCGCCGTGAAACCAGACCATCACCGGCTTGGCGGCATGTGAGTCGGATGCAGGCGTCCACACGTTCAAATAAAGACAGTCTTCACTACCTGGCTTTGGATCATGCCAATTAGGTTGGTCCCGGTTGTTTTGAATGCAGGGAGAGCCATACTGCGTGGCATCTCGGACTCCGGACCACGATGGTCCTGGTTTTGGGGCACGGAATCGCAAAGCTCCGCCGGGATTTCGCGCATAGGGAATTCCCTTAAAAGAGCGAACAGAGCCAGAGCGCGAACCGCGGAGCTTGCCCTGAGCCGGAAGATGGACGATTTCCGGTTCGGCCGCACGGACCATTGGATTGAGAGCCAACAATGAGGTACCCGCGCAAACAGTCTCTACGAAAGTCCGACGAGATACTAATTTCTTTGTCATCAATCGTCCTCGCGTAACCATGTCTTTTTCGCGCATGCGCTGTGCGCACATTGCCTGCTGAAAATGCCTGTGGCCGGCTTCTGGGCGGCGCTATGGCCGAAGGCGGTAACTGAGATCGATCCCGAGCGTCAGCGGTTGGCTGACCGCAACGCGGTCGAATGTTGGTATGTTAAGGCTGACATTCCCCTGATTGGTATCCGTTAACAACGCTCTCTTGTTGAGGAGATTCTTGGCGAACAACACCGCTGCCCAACGGCCACCTTCGAGGCCCATACGGAAATTGGTCAGGTCATACGCCGGCAAGTGAGTGAGCTCCGAGGTGACGTCATAGTGCCCCGCCACGTAGTTGTTCTCGATCCGCGCGGTGAATGCGAGGTTATCCGCGAGCCCGTGCCGGTATGCGAGCGACACGCTCGAACGTCAGTCCAGGAATATTTTGTACGGGCTCGCCCGGGGTAATGCCGGTTCCCGGAAGGCCCTCGACGATCCTAGCGTGGGTATAACCGGCGTTCGCTGTCAGGATCAAGCCCTGGGTCAACAGAGCGTTGACCTCGGTCTCAGCACCGTAGATGTGTGCGTCCCCTGCGTTCGCAGTATATTCGAAGCCACAAGCAAGCCCCACGTTTTGCTGCACGCCACTCCAGTTCTCAAAGTACACGGCGCTATCAATGGTCAGGCGCCTGTCGAGGAGCGAGACCTTCTCGCCGAGTTCGTAGCTCCAGATGCTGTCGGGCCCGAAGTTCGAGGGCGGCGCTACGAACGCGGTCGTGCCCGCGTTCGCTTGGAGTTCTGCCTCACACGCATTTCCTAGCGTGGAACCCGACGTCGGAATTGTAAAGTTTCCACCTCCGGGCCGAAAGCCCTTGGCTACGGTGAGATAGAGCAGCAGGTTCTGGTCCATTTCGTACGCGAGGTTGAATTTTGGGTTCACGCCCTGATCGCGCGCTCGCGCAGCAGTATAAGAGTAAGTATCGGAACCCGTCGGACTAAAAACGCCCGACGACGCGTCGCTAACTGATTCGGTGTAGTAGTACCGTCGCAGGCCCACCGTTCCCTTCAATTCCGGTGTCAACTGGTAGGATAGCTCGCTGAAAAGCGAGTTCTGGATAAGTTTGGTGGGGAAACTGTTCGTGAACAGGTTCGCGGTGCCGAACAGCGGCGCCGCTCCGGGGGCCAGATCAACGATCGCACCGACGTCCGAGGCATCGCTATAGTAATAGCCGATCAACCACTGAAAAGGTGAGCTACCGGTCGAGACCACCCGCAATTCCTCGGTGGTCTGTTTTGATATGTAATTTAGTAGACCGGTGGGATCAACGGGTCCAATTCCGCCCTGGGATGTATAGAACGGGAAGATTGCCGTGGGGGTGGAAAGCGCCCATTGAAAATTCTCATTGCCGTCTTGACGAAGCGTCTGATCACGATACAACCGAGATGTCGTCGATATGACGTCGAAGGCATCGAATCGGTACTTGAGGTTGACGCTGGCAAGGTCGAATCGGTCCGAGTACGGTTCCGGGGTGTTGAAGGGCTGATAGTGCGCATTGGTCCCCGGGTCGCTGTCGATGGCGGTGAGGCCATTCTGTCTAATTTGCTGATAAAAATACGACGGCGTGATCGCCAAATTGTCGGTCGGCTTCCAAAGTAGCGCGACTCTGACTCCCGTCAGATCCTCGTCATTGACATCCCTATAGTTTGCCGCCACCGGTGCGGCCAGTACATTTCCTCGCTTGCTTACGTTATCGGTCTCGAGCGGAAAATCCGGCTCGGCAATCACGATCCGATCGATCCAGCCGCTTTCGTGTTCCTGAGAACCAACGATGCGCAAGGCCGCGGTCCCCCCCGCGAACGGGAGGTTCACCATGGCATTCTCACTATGATTGAGATTGTCCCCGCCATCCGTGTGGGAAAGGCTCGTCTGCGCGGAGGCATCAAACGCCTCGGGATTCGGCGCATTGGGGACCAATTTGATCGTGCCTCCCATCGAGCCGGCTCCGTATAGAGTTCCTTGCGGACCGCGCAAGACCTCGACACGGTTCAGGTCATACAGGTTCGGGTCGATCACGACCAGCGTGCTTGTAGTTATTGGCGTGTCGTCTAGGTAGAATCCCACCGTCGATGAGTTACCGCCCACTGCGGCAACCCCCCGCATCTCGAAAATGGTCTGGCCTGGCCCAGCCGTATTCATCGATACGCTAGGGATAGATCGCGCGAGTGAGTCGAAGTCTGTGATGCCGCGCGCCTCAATATCTGCCGCGGAGACGGCGGTAATGCTGATCGGGGTATTCTGCAGCGTCGTCTCGCGTTTCGTGGCCGTGACCACGATCTGCTCCAATTGATCGGCCGGGGATATGGTTTGGGCTTGGGCTTGCCCAAAGGCGCTTCCCGCAATACCGATATTCGTTAAAACCCATAAAGCCGTATTCGGGCCAAGACGATTTCTAAGCGCCATCCTTATTTCCCCCTGGACACGGGTATGCGGATCAATGGCGCAACCGAGCACTAGTTAGGCCCCAAGCCGTAGAGGTGGTCATTGGAACTGCCGCTTGCCCGAAACTGTGGTCGCCGTTGTCGAAATAGACTCGTACTTGTTCACCCGTCTCTCTTTGTCGCCTGACTCTATCACCAGAGCCGTGTATCCTGTCAAGAGACATTTGTCTCTTATTGGAGGTCGGATAATGTGGCAGGCGATGGACTCCTCCCCGCGACCGAGCTGGCTACAGCGCTACATCCTTCCGGGGTTGGCATTCAAGGCGGTCGTTATCGGCGGTGGATATGCCACTGGACGCGAGCTCGCGGAGTTCTTCCTGCCTAGCGGCCCGATCGGGGGCCTGCTCGCAATCCTCGTTGCGACTTTCGTCTGGAGTCTCGTGTGCGCGTTGACCTTCTCGTACGCGTTTCGTTATCGGTTACTCGACTATCGGGCCTTCTTCGGCAAGTTGCTGGGTCGGGGATGGATCCTGTTCGAGATCACCTACTTCCTACTCGTCCTCATCATACTTTCGGTCTTCGGAGCAACAACCGGCGCGATCGGCCAAGCACTTTTCGGTTGGCCGGCGATTGCCGGCACGGTCCTTCTCCTACTGTCGATCGCAGCATGTGTGGGACTTGGACCCGGCGTGGTCGAAGGACTCTTCAAGTATGTGTCGGCTCTGCTCTACGCTACGTACGCGGTTTTTTTGGCACTGAGCCTTTCTAAGTTTGGACCTCAGATTCTATGGAATCTGCATCTATCGCACGTGAACGGCGGTTGGCTCAGCGGGGGAGTAACCTACGCAGGCTACAACGCGGTGGCAGCGGTCGTCATACTTCCCGTTTTGAGGCACATGACCACGCGACGCGAGGCGCTGATTGCGGGGATTATTGCCGGACCCCTCGCGATGCTGCCAGGACTTTTTTTCTTCTTATCGATGATTGCTTGGTATCCGGCCGTCGGTGATAGTATCCTGCCGTCCGATTATCTTCTGATGAAAATAAATGTACCGTTGGCGCGCCTGCTGTTTCAAAGCATGGTCTTCTTTGCACTTTTGGAAAGTGGATGCGGGGTTGTTCATGCGATCATGGAGAGAGTTCGCCGCGCACTGCGTGATCGCACAGGCAAGGACCCCGGCGCGGCCGTCCGCGGCGCCACGACTCTCGGAGTCCTGGCAATATCGGTTTACGCGGCACAAGGTATAGGGCTCGTAGACTTGATCGCCAAAGGATACCGGTTCATATCCTGGGTTCTGATAGTCATCTTCATTCTTCCCATCATCTATGTGTCGATCACGGATCCAAAGCTCCGAGCGACCTAGGGTCGTTCCAGACGCAAGTCACATCGCCCGTACCGTTTCGCTTCCAGCGAGCGTAATCAGATCCCCCGCGAGATTCGGGTCCTCGCTCGAGCACACGGCGAGCACTAGAGCGCTCTCGCAGTCCTTTGCAACATAAGCGTGGCCCATGGTGCTATCGAGATAGATGCCCTGTCCTTTGGCGAGAATCACGGACGTATAGAACTGAAGATGAACCTCGATGGATCCTTCAAGAACGAAGATGAATTCCTCACCCTGATGCCGAATCGGTTCACCGAATTCCGCTATGTTGTGGGCTCGGATACGGGTGATGATCGGGACCATGCGCTTCTCTCGCAGATCTGCGCACAGGTACTCGTAATCGTAATTTGCCGTAGTGACCTGAATGGAGTTTCCATTGCCCGAGAGGCTCCGGCGCGCGGTAACGATGGGCGCAGAAGGTGCCGTGCCGGGCACTTCATGGGCGAGGAATTCGACCATGGTCAAGCCAAGCCGCGAGGTAAATTGCTGAAGCTTGTCGTAGGAAAGCGAGAGCTTGTCGGCTTCCACCTTCCCGAGTGTCGAGAGCGGAATTCCCACTTTCTTGCTCATGTCGCGTAAGGTCCAGCCGTTCTGCTGCCGCAAAAGCCGGATCAAGCTGCCCAATGTACGGTCCCCTTTCGTCATTTGCGCACGGTCCTTCGATATTTGAGACACCAATGTATTTGTGCCGGCGGGCTCGGTGCCCGGCGGGACGCCGACAGCCAATTATGACCCATTCATCCCACGAACCGCCGAGGGGAAAGTTGCTCCGCGCTGAGTCCCTCGGCCACTACGTCGGTGGGTAGCTTTTCCCGCATTGCCAACGCCGCTGCGCTTCGCGCGAGCGCCGGTGCGGTTTGGATGCCATACCCGCCCTGCCCTGCGCACCAGAACAGCCCCGCCACCTCGGGGTCGAACCCCACCACGGGGGCCCGGTCCGGAGAAAACGTTCGCAACCCAGCCCAGCGATGGCTGATTCGGCGCACTTCGATGTCGAGCACAGCTTCTACGCGATCGACGCAAACGGCGACGTCCAGGTCATCGGGTTGCGCATCGCCTGCAACGTCCGGTGTCTCATCAGCCGGCGACAATAAAAGCTTCCCCGCATCGGGCTTAAAATAGAATTTCTCTTCCGTATCGATTACGGCAGGCCAGCTTCCTACGTCAACTCCGGCAGGCGCGTCAATCAAAAGCGCGGTTCGGCGAAGTGGCTGCAAGCCAATCCGACGGGCGCCGCAAGTGGCGCCGACATCATCCGCCCACGCGCCCGCTGCATTGACCAAGACGGGCGCCCTTAAACAATCAACGCCGAACTCGATGCACCAAACACCATTTTGCCGCCGCGCGTGACTGACGAAATTGTTGTTGAGGAGCGTCGCGCCAGCCGCGCGCGCCCCGCGTAGGAATCCCTGATGGAGCGCATCCACGTCGATGTCCATCGCCTCGGGATCCAGCGCCGCCCGCGCCAAGTATCCTTTGCGAAGCAGCGGTACGAGACCGAACGCGAGCGTCTTGTCGATCACGTCAACGCGCCCACCCGAACTGCGAATGGCCGCGACCATGCGACCTAATTGGTCGCACTGATTTTCGTGCGCAATATACAAACATCCTCGGGCTTTCAGAAGCGGCTGCTCGCAAAATCCGGCGGGCGGCCCATGGAAAAAGGCCCGACTGGCGCGAGTCATCGCACGCACCTCTTTCCCACCGTAACTGGGGGCGAAGAGTGCGGCTGAGCGTCCCGTGGCGTGAACACCTGGTTGGGCTTCGCTCTCGATGATACATACGCGGCTCGCTCGCGCCAGTTCGTATGCGATGGATGCTCCCGCGATTCCTGCGCCAATCACAATGAAATCGTACGTCATGTTGCGAGTTGTCCTCGAGTTCGCGGTATGGATGTCTATTCCCAGAGATTTCTTCTCTTGACAGGAGTATAGCGTCTCCTGATAGAATTCAAGCACAATACTTAAGGGTGAAACTTGTCCCATCGTCCCGCGGGGGAGGCGCTCACCTCCATTTGGCAATTGTTATGGGGGGGCACCGTAAAACCAACAAACCCGCTGGCAGTCACCCAGCCACTGAGTCTTCAGGGTTGACTCGCACCACCACTTTTAACGAGCGAGAAGTTCATGGCAGCACCTCACCGGTTCATCATTGGGTGGCTCATCGTCTCAGCCCTACTTCCCGCAGCCGTCTCTGCACAGGTGGACGGCGCACGCATCGGCCACGCCGACGGAGAGCCCGACCAGTGGTTCACGCCCGGTCGGGATGCGGATGGTACCTACTTTTCTCCGCTTGACTCGATCAATGCCCAGAACGTGACGCGCTTGGGGTTTGCTTGGGAGTACAAGCTCGGAACAAAGCGGGGGCTTCAGGGCACCCCTATTGTTGTGGACGGAGTGATGTATGCGTCAGGCAACTGGGGGCGCGTCTACGCGCTGGACGCCGCGACCGGCCACGAGCTATGGAAGTACGATCCCGGGGTCGACGGGCAGTACGGGCGCTATGCCTGCTGCGATGTCGTTAATCGAGGCTTGGCCATGTGGAAAGACCGTATCTATGTCGCCAGCCTCGACGGGTACCTACATGCGATCGACGCCAGGACCGGCAAGCGCATTTGGCGCGTGGATACCCTGCCGGCACGTGGGGCTCATGCATTTCATTACTTCATAACGGGTGCGCCGGTACTCGCCGGCGATACCATCGTCATCGGCAACGGAGGCTCGGACTTCAAGGGAGCGCGCGGATCTATTTCCGCCTACGATTTGCAATCCGGCGCGTTCAAATGGCGTTTTTACACGGTACCGCGCGATCCCCGTCTGGGAAAGCAAGACCAGCCCCATCTCGACGCGGCGGTCAAGACCTGGCCGCGCGACTACGACTGGACCAACGGTGGCGGTGGGTCGGCATGGGACGGCTTCGCTTACGACCCCGATCTGCAACTGGTCTACTTCGGGACCGGCAACGCGTCCCCTTACCACGGTGAGTATCGAGGTGACGAACTATTTGCCGCATCGATCATCGCCGTTCACGCTAATACAGGAAAGATGGCATGGTATTACCAGGAGGTCCCGGGCGACCGCTGGGACTACGATTCCACCAGCAAATTGGTGCTTGCGAACCTGGAGATCGGAGGCAGGAGTCGCCAAGTCATTATGCACGCGCCCAAGGATGGCTACTTCTATGTCCTTGATCGAGCGACGGGAGAGTTTATATCCGGTAAGCCCTTTACCCATGTGAACTGGACCAAAGGGCTCGATCCGAGGACGCACCGACCGATTGAAGAGCCGGCTGCGAATTGGGCCGTAAAACCCACGCTGATTTTTCCATCCCCTGTCGGCGCTCACAGCTGGCAGCCGATGTCATTCGATCCTAAGACCAATTTGGTCTACATACCCGTGATCGATGCTCCGATGGTGTTCGTCGATACCTCAAAGCGTCGCGCCGGCCTCATTGAAGGCAATTTCGATCTTGCGTTTTTCTTTCCTGAGGACTACGACCCGAATGAGCTGGAGAGCCTGTACGGAAAGCTCCCATCGCTCGCGGAGCTATCCGGCGGCGGCGAGACGCCAAAGTCTCGTGGCCTCATTCGGGCCTACAACCCGAGCACTGGAAAGCTCGTCTGGGAGCGGCCGACGCACAGCCTTTGGGACGGCGGCATACTTTCCACAGCCGGCAATCTCGTGGTCCGCGGAGATACCGCGGGCGATCTGAATTTTTATGCCGCCGATAGCGGCAAGCTGCTCTACACCTTGGGTGTCGGCACATCGATCATGGCGGCACCGATGACGTATCGCCTCGGCGATGTCCAGTACATCTCCGTGATGGCAGCATATGGAGGCGGTGTGCTGTTCAACCCCTTCCCGCAAGATAGCGCCGCGTACAAATACGGCAATGAAGGGCGCATCGTCACTTTTCGATTGGACGGCGGCGTGGTGCCGAAGCCGGCGCCAGTGGTCGACGCACCGCAAGAACATCTCCCCGCTCGCGAGGGGACGCCCGCAACGATCGCGCAAGGCGAGGTGCTCTACAATCGCTTCTGTTCCCGCTGCCATGCGTTTGGTCGAGCACTGCTGCCGGACTTGCGCCGGTTGTCGCCAGCCACTCATGCGATGTTTTACCAAATTGTTCTCGAGGGAGCTTATCAAATGAAGGGCATGGCCCGCTGGGACGATGTGCTGACCCGCAGCGACGCCGAAGCCATTCACGCTTACTTGGTCGCTCAGGAGTGGGAACTCGAGCAAGATCGCACATCCAGCGCAAAGTAGTTCTGGCTGCTGAAATGCATGATTTGGTGTATTAGAGGGGGAAGCATGTCAGGCAGTGCAGTTCAGCGAATACCGCACCTGGGACCCATCATTCTGGCGTCAACACTGTTGCTCTGCTGTTCGGCGGCAGGTGCGGCCGATGGTTTGGCGACCAGGGGAACCGGCGCCGCGCTCGAAGTGGATGACCATTACATCGAGGCCAACACCAGCGCCACTCGAAACTGGCCGAGCTACGGGTTGGATTACTCGGAAACGCGATTCAGCCGGCTTGCGCGGATCAACGTCGAGAACGTCAAGAAGCTAGGTCTGGTGTGGACCTACAACCTCGAGTCATCGCGCGCCGTTGAGGCGACGCCCCTTGTCGTCGATGGTGTCATGTACGTGACCGCGCCTTGGAGTGTGGTACACGCCATCGATGCACGCACCGGCAGAAAGCTCTGGACGTTCGATCCACAAGTGCCACGCACGGGCGGCTGGAGGGCGTGTTGCGATGTGGTCAATCGGGGAGTAGCGCTCTACAGGGGCAAGGTATTCGTTGGCACCGTCGATGGCCGGCTTATCGCGCTCGAGGCATCCAGCGGCCAACAATTGTGGGTACAGGACACGGTTGCCGACCATGCGCATATCACCACCATCACCGGTGCGCCGCGCGTCTACAAGGGCAAGGTGATCATCGGCATGTCGGGCGCAGAGTACGGAGTGCGCGGTTATGTAACCGCCTACGACGCCGACAGCGGCAAGCAGCGATGGCGCTGGTTTACCGTACCCGGAAATCCTTCGAAGCCCTTCGAGAACGCGGCGATGGCGAAGGCCGCCAAGACCTGGGACACGAGCGGAAAGTATTGGGAAAACGGCGGCGGCGGCAGCACTTGGAATGCGATGGCCTTTGATCCGACGCTCAACCTCATCTACATCGGTACCGACAATGGCAGCCCGTGGTCGGCGCGCAAGCGCAGTCCAGCAGGCGGCGACAATCTGTATACCTGCTCGATTGTGGCCCTGAACGCAGACACTGGCGAATACGTCTGGCATTACCAGAATACACCGGCGGATGACTGGGACTTCAGCGCAGTCCAGGACCTGATCCTCGCCGATCTGGTCATTGACGGGCAGCGGCGCAAGGTCGTGATGCAGGCTCCAAAGAACGGGTTCTTCTTCATTCTCGATCGCGCCACCGGTGAGTTTATATCGGCAAAGAAATTTATCGACGTGAACTGGGCGAGCGGCTACGACGCGCACGGCCGCCCTGTCGAGATACCGACTGCGCGCTCGGACGACAAGCCGCATGAACTCATAGGCGGCACGCCTTTCGGCGCCCATAATTGGCAGTCGATGTCCTGGAATCCCACACTCGGACTCGCATATATCCCAGCGCAAGATCTGCCGACGGTACTGGCCACCGACAACAACTGGAAGGGCTACGATTCCAGAGAGCCAGGCGAGCCCATGAGCAACTTGGGCTGGAACCTGGCGGAATTCTTGAACCCGGTGCCGCCCACCAGCATGCCTTATGGCCGACTCATCGCGTGGAGCCCGGTTCAGCAGAAGCAGATCTGGAGTGTCGATTACGCGGCTCCTTTGAACGGGGGCACGCTCGCGACCGCGGGCAATCTGGTGTTCCAGGGCACCTCGGATGGCCGCTTCCTTGCCTACGACGGCAGGACCGGCGAGAAGCTATGGGAAACACCAGTCGGGACAGGAGTGGTCGCTGCGCCCATGACTTACGAACTCGACGGCAAGCAATATATTTCGATTGCCGTCGGGTGGGGCGGCGGTGGCGGCCAGGTCCAACGATTCACCGACCACAACACTCCAGGGACGATCTACACCTTTGGACTCGGCGGAACCGCAAAGCCCCCCGCGTTCGTTGCCTATCAACTCAGCGACCTGATCGCCGGCGTCAAGTACAAACCCGAGGACGTGCCGGCGGGGAAGGCGCTGTACATTAGCAACTGTGCCTTCTGCCACGGTGTGCCGGGCGTCGACAAGGGGGGAGACATCCCCAACTTGGGTTATGTGCCTACCACCCTCATCTCGAACCTCGAAGCTATCGTGTTTAGAGGCCCGCTGATGGACCAGGGCATGCCGGATTTCACCGGCAAATTGAGTCGCGACGACGTGGAGAAGCTAAAGGCCTTCATACAGGCTACTGCGGACGCAGTTCGACCCCAGAATGCGCCGAAAAAATGAAAGGGGGTGCGCTTTTATGCAGCCACGCCTTCTCTCCGCAGCACCCGACCTGACCGGGTCGTCGTCGGAGCACCTTGGTTCAATGCCAGCTGTCCGTTGACAAATACATAATGTATTCCGCTCGCCGGTCGTTTAGGGTCTTCGAACGTCGCAGTATCGGCTATCGCCTGCCGATCGAAGATCGTTAGGTCAGCATAGAGGCCCACTTTGAGGGTTCCGCGATCGCGTAGCCCGAAGTACTGTGCGGAGAGCCCGGTCATTCGATAAACCGCATTTTCTATTGACAGGACATTTTGCTCTCGAACGTAGCGCTTTAAGACCCTCGGAAAGGTGCCCCAGAGACGCGGATGCGGGTGGTCGTCCTCCGGCAAACCATCCGAGCCGATCATGGCTGCGGAGGATGACAGGATGCGAACGACATCCGCTTCGTCCATCATGAAGTACACGGCGCCCGCAGGTTGAAGCCTTGTGATCGCTTCTTCCGGCGTGCAACCCAAAGCGCGCGCCGCAGCGTTCAACTCGTAACCGGATAACTCCGGATGCGGATCGCACCAGCTGATCAGTGTCTTGGAGGAGAGCTCGACAAGGTCCATATTTAAGATCGATGATCCGGCCGTGTAGGGATAGACATCCCAGGCGACACTCTGGCGATGACGCGCCCTCTCCAGAAGCGCTAGCGTTTCGACGCTGCGGCCGAAGTTCCTATGTCCCATGCACTTGTGGTGGGATATGATCACATCCGCTCCCACGTCGCGGCCGATCTTGAGGGCTTCCTCGATACTATCTATCACGCCGTCAGCCTCATCGCGCATATGAGTGACGTAAAGCCCCCGGTGGTCTCTCAGCGGCTGTGCCACCCCGATCACTTCTTGCGTGGAAGCGGCGCGCGCGGGCGGATAGAAGAGCCCCGTGGACAGACCCAACGAGCCCTGCTCCAGGCACGCGGCGAACAGGCCGCGCATCTCGGCGATTTCCTCCCCAGTTGCCGTGCGCTTAAGCTCGGCGCCCAACACCTGCATGCGAAGGGTGGTATGCCCGGTCAGCACCGCGGCATTCACGGCCGGACCTGCCTCGGCAACCCTTTGGAGATACTGATTCAGCGTCGGGGCAACGCACCGATCTGACTTGAATATCAATCGAAGAAGATCCGGAGGATCCCCTGCTTTGAGATACGGCGCGCCGCTGATCCCGCAATTACCAACGATCACGGTAGTGACGCCTTGCGTGAGTTTGGGAAGCATCTCCGGGCGTACGATGAGAGCCGCGTCGTCGTGCGTGTGGACGTCGATGAAACCGGGCGCCACGATTAGGCCCGAGGCATCAATCTCGCGGCTCGCAAATGTGCCCCTCAGGTCGCCGATCGCGGCGATGCGATCGCCTTGGATCGCGAGATCCGATCGAAAGGCCGCTCCGCCGCTTCCATCCACTACCGTTCCGCCGCGCAACAGGAAGTCGTATGACGCCGGAGTGGTCGGGGGCGTAGTCATTTATTCACCAAGCGCAAGCTAGGCTAGGTCGAGCAGAGTGAAACCCGGGTGTAACAGCATCCCAAACTCAAGAGTGCGGTTCGCGCATCCGTGATAGCGCTGGGCGTGATCATTCTCGAACTCCTTGTAAGCTTGCGTATTGGGAGTGGCGTCGAGACAAGCGCAACAATGTTCGCTCATTGCGCGGCGTTTCGTAGGTCGGCGCAACTCTATTCAGAATGAGCGCTCGATCGTCACCCCATAGCTGAGTGGCCGGGCCTGCGTGGTTTCCCCAAACGCGCTGGCTCGAATGAACCCCCGTTCATCAGAGAGATTTCGCCCGAAAAACGTCAAGCTCCAGTTGTCACGCTTCGCACCAAGATTGAGATTGACAAAAGTGACACCGGGCACGCTGGTCTGTCTGGGCGTGTCATAGACCAAAAGGCCATTGAGCGTATCGAACGACGCACCCTTCCGATCCACATCCACGTGAACAAAGCCCCGTATATCGGAGGTCCAATTGAACGTATCGTCCGCCGCCACCGCCACGCTATACCGTGGCACAAAGCTAATCGGATCTCCGACGTTGTAGGAGTTGCCGGGAAGGGTTTTGGTGATATCGGTCTCGATCACGTCTCCCGCCAGCGATAGAGTCAAATGAGTGCTCGCTGCCCAGGCGACGTTCCACTCTACGCCCTTCAGATCCGCGCTTTGGCCGTTGGTGGTGAATTGAATCGGATTCCCTCCGGTTGAAGCGTTGCCCATGGCAATGGTGTCATCCTGGAGGTGCCTATACAGACTGTAGAACGCCGCCGCATCGAAACTGATGCGCCGCTCGAAGAGAGTCGACTTCAACCCGGCCTCATAAGTGGTATCGTTCTCCGGTCCATAGCTCTCCGGCGCGCCCTCGCTGACGAACAGAGGTAGATTGAACCCGCCGCTTCGAAACCCAGTGCCAACCGTGGCATATAACTTGACATCCGGAGTAAATGCGTAAGAACCGTAGTATCGGTAGGTAAGGTTATTGAACCTCGCTGATTCCCGCGAGTCGGTAACGCCGGGAACGAAAGCGGCTCGGTCGTCATCAAAATAGCGAAGTCCGCCGCCGATCTCGACGCGACTAGCAATCTCGTACGACACATCTCCATATGCCGTTGCGCTCTTCGAGGTATCTGTGGTGGGTCCTACCGGAACGGCTGACCTGAAAGCCCCGTTGAAAAGAGACACGTCCTCTGATGGATAATCGAAGGCCAACGCCGTGTCTTTATACTCGACTCCGACGAGCCACTTTAGCGGCCCTTGACCTGAGGAGGTCAATCGCAATTCTTCAGAAGTCGTTAGTACATGCTGAGTGTAATCGGGAACATAAACTGCATTGAACGGCGATACTGCCGTATCTCCAGCCCAAGCCTGCGTGAGGTTCTGCATGGTATTGCGCTCGACGTTGGATGTCGAACTCAGCAGCTTGGCGAATCCGAGATCATACGTGACACTCAAGTTGTACATCTGGAAGTCGTCCCAGAGGTTCGTGGGCGCGTAAAGGTTATATCCCTGGATGAAATTGCTGTTATCTGGCGGCCCCGAGTTAACGATATCTGAAGCGCCCGCCTCTCCTCGGTGAATTGCCACCAGACCCGAGACCGAAAGAGCATCCGTCGGCATCCAAAGCGCCGTCGCGCGAACGTTCGCGGCCGAAGAATAATTGATATCCGTACGACCGGTTGTGGGCTGATCGATCCAGCCCCCGTTGTTTTGCAGATCGGTAGCAAGTCGGATTGCGAACTCATCAGTGATAATAGGGACATTGACGACAGCGATCATCTCCTCGCTGGGCGCACCGCCGGCCGTTCCAAAGCCTGTGACGCTGACGCTGCCGCCAAACGCGGTCAAATCCGGGCGGTTTGTTAAAAACCGCACCACACCGCCCACGGCCCCTTCGCCGAACAAAGTACCCTGTGGACCTTTGAGCACCTCGACTCGCTGCAGGTCGTACATACCGACATCCGGGTACGTCGCGAGGAAGCCGTCCTGAAGACCGTTGACAGGAATGTCGTCCAGATAGATACCCGTTAGCGAAGAACTACCGCGCTCTCCGCTCATGCCGCGAATCGCAATGATCTGCTCACTAGGCCCGATCCGCGCAACATCGAGGTTTGGGATCAAGTACGAAAGATCTGCGATGTCAGTGATGTGCTGCGACTGAAGAGCCTCCCCAGACACGGTGGCGACCGACATAGGCATATCTTCGAGCTTCTCCTCACGCAATTGGGCCGTGACGATCACTTCCTCGAGTTCCGGCGCTGCTGCGTCGCTATGTGCGCCCGATCCCGCGGACGGCGAAGCGGCTGTTTGCGCCAGTGCAGGAACCACAAGCACCGCGCTGAAGCCTGTAGCCAGACAAGAAGCCGCAAGCAACTGCTGAAAGGATCTACGCATTCCGCTCATCCCCCGTTTTAGGCAAACTGAATAGACTTCATTTCTTTGTGTCCTGATATTCCCGGAACCGTCCCGCTTCGCCCCATTTAATAAAATCGCCAAATAGTCAGATCGCGCGATTTAGATTTGACAGGCGAACCTAACGCTGAGATCGAGGCATTTGCTGTGTTGGGAACCACTAATCGCATTCAGTCTATGCAGAATCGCATTGACATCCAATAGCGCGTTTAGCACTCAGTCGTTGCCTTTTGGGCAACGACTAAAGCGCAGTGGGCTATATCGGACTGCCGGGCATAGACGGCCGAACCGATTCAACCGTAGGTCGGGAACGGAATCGAAACGCTGCGCACTTCGGTCATTGCTTCCAGGGCATGCCGTCCGCCCAGGCGTCCGCTACCGCTGCTGGTACCCGACGCGCCGCCGAAGGGCATGTGCGTTTCCCACTGGATCGTCGCTGCGTTTATGTTGACAATTCCGGCGGGCAGCTCCGCTGACATCGCCAGCGCCCGTTCGATGTCGCTTGAGAATATCGCCATGGACAGACCATGCCCGGTTTCCTGAGCCATGCGGAGTAACTCGTCATCACCCTTGATCGAGAAAACCGGCACGACGGGGCCGAATGTCTCTTCGCGAGCAACGCGCATCTGCAACGTCACTGCACTCAGGACTGTGGGCCGGTAGAACAGTTCGCTACCGAACTCCGGCGCGCTGTTGCCGCCGGTGAGGCACCGTGCGCCAGCGGCGATGGCCTCATCGACATGTTCGCGAACTTTGGTCAGTACCGAGAAATTATTGAGCGGCCCCATCGTGGTGCCGGAGTCCAGCGGATCGCCAAGCCTCTCCGCTTGCGCGATGGCGCTGATGCGCTCGGCCAGCTCCGCTGCGATCGCCGCGTCGGCAAGTACCCGGCCAGTGGCGGCGCAAATCTGGCCTGAGTTGCTGAAAGCACCGAGGGCCGCCGCCGCGGCCGCCTTGTCGAGATCGGCATCGCGCCGGACGATCAGCGGACCGTTGCCACCCAGCTCGAGCAGCATGGGCTTTCCAGCACCGCGCCTCGCGATGAGCGCCCCAGTCTTGGACGAACCGGTGAAGCCGATCGCGTTCACATCAGCATGACCCACGATCTCGTCGCCCACGACCGCACCTTCACCAAAGACGAGATTGATCAGACCGTCAGGTAGTCCAGCTTCAGCCAATACGCGCATGAAGGCATAAGCGACAACGGAAGTGGTTGGTGCAGGAGCCCACGCGACGGTATTTCCGGTGGCAAGTGCCGGCGCCAGGTATTCCGCGGGGATCATGAGAGGGTAGTTCCACGGCGTGACCACCCCATAAACCCCACGCGGGAAGCGGCGAGACAGGACCTGGCGATCAGGCGTAGCTCCCACGAGGATTTCACCGTTGGTGTATTTCACGAGATCGGCGCTCATATGGAAACCATGCCCGGTGGCTTGCACCTCGATGATCGCCTCGATCAATGGCTTACCTTGCTCCATGGACAGGACGCGAGCCAGATCCTTCTCATTCGCCTCGATGGCCTTTCCAAGCCGTGAACACAGGGCGGCGCGCTGCCACACCGGGACGCGGGCCCAAGCAGGTTGCGCCGCCTTCGCCGCCACCACTGCGCGCTGTGCGGTGACACGTTGGCTCTTGGGGACATGGGCAAGAACGCCGTTGTTGGCAGGGTTGCGAGCCTGGAACGTTTCGAGCTCGCTATTCTCGAAGTCGCCGGCGATATAATTCCTGACGTCCTGCGCAATGTCGGGCAGACCCTGCGATAACTTTGCCTCTGATCTGCTCACAGCTCTCCCCTTCACTATTCGCAACGTTGACAAGGACTGCTCATGGATGTCAAGGTTCGCGCCACATCGTTGCTTTTTCGGCAACGCCATAGAGCCGGATGTAATGTCTAGCAATGAATTCGGAGAGGCGGTCCGACGCGGGCTGAGTGAGCGGAGGCTATGCTATTTATCCGTAGCGATTGAGGCCAAGTCCATTCGCGGTGCCGCGGACAAACTCAACATTGAGCCTTCTGTAGTCAGCCGGCAGATTCAGATATTGGAACGCGAGCTCGACACAGTGTTGCTTGATCGCCATGGGCGCGGTGTTCGTCCAACCGAAGCGGCTCGGCTCGTATTGGATTTTTACCGTCGCCGCGTCACAAATGAAGAAATAATGCTGTCGCAACTGGGGGAGCTGAAAGGCCTGCAGCGAGGCGATGTGCACATCGCGACCAGTGAAGGTTTCATCGAAGCCGTCATAGAAACGGTTTTGAACGACTTCTGCTTGAAATACCCCAATGTCCGAATCACTCTCAATTCAGTGCCGGCGTCATCGATCGTTCGTTTGGTCGGCGAAGAGCGGTTGAACATCGGGCTTGCTTTTGCGCCACCGCCCAATAATACGGTTCAAGTTTATGCGCGAAAGCGACATCCACTCTACGTGATAGCTCGCCACGATCACCCGCTGGCATCCCGCGAGGTTATTCCGAACTTGCGCAGTCTGTTAAATTATTCCTTCTGTCTTGTCCCAGAGGAATTCGGAATCGGGAAGCTGACCAAAATGGCCGAGCACAATACGCAGGTGTCGCTTACCCGCATGATGGTAACGAATTCCCTGGAAGCGCTTCGACACTTTGTCTCATCGGGATTGGGTTTGACGTTGCTCCCGAAGATACTGGTTGCGCCCGAATTGAAGTCTGGACGACTTAGGGCTATTCGCATTCGTGATGTCTCGCTTGAATCGGCAGAAGCCCAACTCGTAGTCCCCGCACGGAAGATCAGATCGGCAGCCGAGAATGAGATTATCGGCAGGCTTGCTGCGCTCAACTGGTTTCAGTAGTCTTTGTCGAGGTCCCCCCATAATTGCGCCGCATTGCCGATTTAGACGTAATTAAAAAGTCAAAGTGACAGAATTGCGTGACATCCGCAATTCCGAGGCGAATCTGGCGAACAAACGCGGCACCCGCCGCGTATTCATCTCAGAACTGCTCCGTCCACGGGCGGAGATCGACATCGAATGACCAAGCGCTTCGTGGTTGTGAAAGCACGTCAATGTACGTTTGAGCAATCGCATCCGGGTCCAGTGTACCGTCCGGGTGGTCGGGACGATCCGGGCGGCTGGCGGAACGCACACCTCCATCGATGTTGAAATGGGCCACGTGAATGCCTTTCGGCCCCAGCTCCCTTGCCGCGCTTTGGGCAAGGCCTCGTAACGCGAACTTACCCATGGCAAAGGGGGCCGACTTAGCAAACCCCTTCACGCCGGCCGTCGCGCCCGTGAATACAATCGCACCGTGTGCCCGCCGCTCCATCCGCTTTGCCGCCTGCTGCGCAACGAGAAAGGCACCGAAAGCATTTATAGCGACGCACCTTTCTACGGCCGCAGGGTCCAGATCAGCCAGCCTTCCGGCCACGCGAGAGCCGGCGTTGTAGATGACGACGTCGGGCTCGGCGAGTAGGCGCTCGGTGTCGAGGAAAAGCCTCGCGACGGCCGAAGGGTCGGAGGCATCTACGGCGAAAGTTTTTGCGCCTGTCTCATCGGCCAGCCCTTTGAGCTTTTCGACATCGCGAGCAGCCAGGCCAACTCCCACACCAAGCGCCGAAAGACGACGCGCGAGTGAGGCACTGATGCCTGGTCCGACGCCGACGATGAGGGCGGTCTTATACGGAAATTTTGCCATCACTATATTCCTCCATTGTTTGCATCTCTCGTTATTCCAATCTGCGTCATGGCGATACCTTGCAATCGATTCATATGCGAAACGCCCGTCTACTTAGGTGGCGGCGGCGCGCGGCCTTCAGAGTTGCGACCAACCGCCATCGACCGGAAGTTCCATGCCGGTCGTGAAGGTCGCATCGAACCCAAGGAAGAGGACCGCCTTCGCGATTTCCTCCGACGTCCCCCAGCGCTTCATCGGGACCATACCGGCCATCTTCTCCCTAATCTGGGCGGCCTCGTCTTTACTGGTAAACACTTTGCCGATGATCGGTGTGTCAATGGGACCGGGTGACACCGCGTTGACGCGGATTTCCCGAGGAAGCAGCTCGGTGGCGAGCGTCCGAGCGAATGATCGCAGCGCAGCCTTGGCAGCTCCATATGCAAGGTTACCGGGCATTCCCTTGGCGTTGGCGAACGAGGTCGTGAGGACGACAGAGCCTCCCTGGTTGATCAGCGGCGCGAGCTTCTGCACCGCGAAAAGCGGCCCTTTGGCGTTCAGGTTGAACATCTCGTCGTAGTCAGCCTCGGTGATGCTCCCAAGAGGCGCTCGGGTGGCGAACCCGGCGCTGACGGAGAGCAGATCGAAGGTGTCGAACTCGGCCTTCACCCGAGCGGCGAGGGCGTCGATGTCCGTCAACGACCGCGCGTCGCTCGAAACCACAATGGCGTGCTTGCCAATCTCTTTCTGCGCCGATTCCAGGCCGGCCTTCGAGAGACCCGTCACCAGTACGCGCGCGCCCCCATCGAGGAGCATCTTCGCCGTCGCGAGCCCCATGCCGCTCGTGCCGCCGATAATTACCGCCTTTTTGCCTCGGTACCGTTCCATGTGTATCTCCTCGTGAGGTTAGGGTTACTTTGCTGTTTTTTTAACTGGTTGGTACGATATTCGACACGATGACCCTGGTCAAGGAGTTTTGAACTATTTATTTCATAATTCCGCAAGACCCGTGGACAATGGCCAGCTGATTCGGGTTGCCGGGATCAGTTCAGCCACGATCGGGCTCAGGGCACCGCGCTCAAGGATGCTGTGGAGAGAAATCGACGCCCGACACCTTGACGACGGCCTGCCACGCGGCTTCCTGGCTGGCGCGATCGCGTAAGTGCGGGTGGCACATCGCCTCGATTGGGCCGGTGAATTTGTTGGGCGCCGAGGCGAAGAATTGGCCCGAGACGTCGGTTCCGAACGCCGATGCGTGCTGGTTAATGAGAATTATCACAGCAGATTCAGCCTGTATAGCAATCCTAGAGATTCTGTTTGTCAGGCCTAATTTATGAAATGGTGAATTGCCTCGTTGGCGTTATCTTGAAATGAAGTATTTTTTAAATCAGTAAAAAAAGTGCTCTGGTCCACCATGTCCCCTGATAACTTACCCTCTTTACTGGCATAAAAAACGCCGCTTTTATACCGCTCATCCGAAATGGCATCTACAAAGCGTTTTGCACCTACTTCCAGCGTATGCACCATTCCGCCCATCAATGGGAACACAATAGGCATCATCAAATAGTTCAACATAAACCTCATTGGCGGGGGAAGAGCATTTGGCGCCTGAGTTCCTTTTGTATTCCCCGGGCTCACAACAACAAACTTGAGCTTAGGATACTTTCTTGCCATTGATAACGTCCACATGGTTTCCGCATACTTGACATATGCGTACGCTTGCAATGCATTGAACTTCTTACCAAAATATGATCCATCAAGAACAGCAGCAAACTCATCTACAGAAGAAGTCCTCATTGAAACTGGTTTTACTCCGAGCATCTTTACGCCTGGAACAGCTTCCGCACTGACTGATAGGACTGTTTTCCTTAACTTGTCCCGTTTAATCAATTCCTCCACTAAAATTACATTGCCTAAAATATTCGTAGCAGCTAATTGATTCATGCCGGAAGGTGTAGATTTCGCAGCCGTTTTCCCAATTACTCCACCTGCATTTAAAACGATTGCATCAATAGGTTCGTTTATTTCTTCTACCGCTTTTCTTACAGAAATTGCATCCGTAACATCCCCAATAACCATTGCAAAAATCTTTTTCCCCGTTTTCTCCTGAAGGTCTTTTTTTGCTGCCTCTGCTCTCGCACGATTTCTGCAAAAAAGAATTACCTTTCTTGTTTCTTTTTTCAATGCTAACTGTCGGGCAGTCTCTTTCCCAAGCCCAGCATTTGCTCCGGTTATCAAGATACTTTCGTTCATTTTCTTGTCCTTCTTAGGTTGTTAGTTACTCGGGGAATGGAGCAATCCGGCCGCTTCCTGAATCCGGGCCAGGCTGCGTCCGGTGACGAAGACCTCGCGGTAGCCCTCGGCGGCGAGCAAGCGGGCTGCGGCGTGACCGAGCCCGGAGGCGTCGGTGACGAGAGCGATCGAATGTTCCATGGGCGTCTCCGTGATAAAGGGTGAAGGTTCAGTCGTGAGGCCTCGCGAGGCCAGATACGGCTTGCTAATTTCGAACTGTTCGGTTATATATTGGCGGCGTGACGATTGTCAATGAGATTTGAACCAAATGATTCAAAATACAGCTAGGCCGCGGGGTCGACCGCGCAGCTTCGACGAGACTAGGGCGCTGGAAAAGGCGACTCAGGTGTTCTGGTCGAAAGGCTACGACGGAGTGACGATTGACGATCTCGTCGCCGGAATGGGTGTGGGACGGCCGAGCCTGTATGCCGTCTTTGGCGACAAGCGGGCGATATTCTTGCGCGCCCTTAGGGCGTACGCCGAACGGAAGGGCGCATCAGCCGCGAAGGCACTCCTCTCGCCACAGAGTCTTCGCGACTCGATCGCGAGCTTTCTGAGGTACGCCGTCGAAAGTGCGACCGAGAGAGGGTCCGCCCGGGGTTGCCTTATGGTGTGCGTCGCGCCGCTTGTGAACGACGCTGAGGTTCAGCGGTTCCTGCAGAGCGCGGTCGCGGGCGGCGTGGCGCTGGCGGAGCGCCGCTTCCGGGACGGGATCAGCGCGGGAGAAATCCCATCTGACTTTCCCGTAGCCGCGCGTGCAATCCAAGTCACGGATTTAGCGCGTGGGCTGACCATGCGTGCGCAGCTAGGCACGCCGCGTAAGACGCTCCTCAAAGATGCTCAGGAAGCGGCCGACTTAGTGCTCCTGCCGCGGCGCGTCTGACGGGTTATCGGAAGCAATTCACTTGAGAAATGACCATGGCAACTGACATGAGCGGGGGACCCGGGGTGTTTCGTCGTCTGATGAAAAAAGTGGCGATATGGGAAGAAGCCCTGAATTACTCGGGCGTCGACTACACCTTCGACCGGATAGCTTCCGTCGAGCGGGAATTAGCAGCGCTCAAGGATCGGATGCGTCAATTCGAAGCGTCACGGCAAGAGCAGTCAGATGTTGCCTCCGATGCGCCGACCCGCTGCTGAGTGAGGGGTTTGGCGTGCTCGCCAAGGCTCCTAGCGGCAAACGCGATTCTCAGGCCACGCAAGAGGCATTCAACCGATGGGAGGAGCAGTCTGGATTGGATTTGACCTCGATCAGCCGGACGCTCGCTTTGAGCGTCGATTCGCCGCTTGACGCTGCAGGTAGACAATGACTGTAAGCAGTCGCCGGCTTTGGACCCCCGAGTGGTCGCCGGCGTGATTCATGCGGCGGCTAGCACTTTGCCGGGATTGAGTAGGTTATTCGGGTCGAGCGCGCGCTTCACCATGCGCATGCATTCGATCTCCGGTCCGCTCCGACTGTTGCACAGATAGTCGAGCTTGCGTGTACCGATGCCGTGCTCCCCTGAAATGGAGCCCTCCCGACGACGCACCACCTCGTACACGAACGCGGAAAGCTCGTCCCTCGGCTGGTGATCGGCGCCCGGAAGATTCAAAATCAGATGAATGTTGCCATCCCCCACGTGGCCATATACCAGCGCCTGGATGCCGGGCCACTGCGATTCGAGGCCGTGTTGGAGCTCCTCCACCACTTCCCCGATCACAGCGCGACGGAAGCTGATATCGAAGCTGTTGATCTCTCCGAGGATGCGCGGATACTCGCTCCCGGCGCCACGCACCGCCCAGAAGTCCGCGGCTTCGCGCTGAGACTTGGCGATCACCGCGTCTTCGAGCGTACCGCTCTCCAGGGCCGCGCCCAGAAATGACTCGAATCGCGCCGTGTCGCCGTCAGGATCGAACGCCGCCGCTTCCAACAGCACGTAGATCCCAGGCGCCGGCGGCAGCGGCTGGCGCAGCAACGGCAGGCGCGTCGTGACCAGATCATAAAAACTCGGCCACATCACTTCGAACGAGGATACGCTGTCCGCGAGCCGCTCCCGCCCGGTCTGCAGAAGCCGCAACACGGCTGCAAAATCGGGACAGCGGCAGAAGGCGTTGAGCATCCCGGGCGGCCGGGGATGCAGCTTCATAACCGCGCGCGTGATGATCCCGAGCATGCCTTCCGTCCCGATGAACAACTGCTTCAGATCGAGGCCGGTGTTGTTCTTCACCATCGTGTTCATCGACGTGAGCACCGTGCCGTCCGCCAGCACGACCTCCAGACCCAGCACCAGATCGCGCGCCATCCCATAGCGAAGCACCCGGTTGCCCCCTGCGTTCGTCGCAAGATTGCCTCCGATAGTGCAAGAGCCACGGGATCCGATGTCCAACGCGAGCAGCAGTCCCGCTTCACAGGGGTAGCCACGCGCGCCCGCGTTGCTGACAAGGCGGCCATCGCTGAGCGCGCTCGGCGAGCCAACCCAATCCCGACTACCGCGCCCGATGCTGGGACGAACTCCTCCCGCCCAGTCTCATTAATGAAGGTATCGGATCAGTATGTGGCCTCAGCGCAGTAAGTCCATCTGCCGATCCGCCCTTCCTACAACACTCAGATGGTCGATGTGTTAATCAATGGTTTTGCTTGACAAAGTTCGATATTTTCACATACTGTCGGTATGTGAAAGGCGACGACCTCGGCGATGGCGTATCAATATGTCTTACTTCGTGGTGATCAACCCATTCAGGAACGCATCAAGAGCTGCGCCGGCCTCGTGCCTGGCTAGGGCACGCTCTGGCGAGTTTGCGATCAGCAAAGCCGCTTCATCAATGGCTGCAAGAATGATATGCGCAAGCGGTGAAATCGCTAGCTTTCGCACATGCCCCTCCCGCATGGCGGTATCCAGAGCTTTGCTGATCGCGCCAAGACCGTACTCAGATTCGAGGGCCCGCCATTCGGCCCAACCCAACACCGCGGGACCATCAATCAACAAGATACGATGAAACTCCGGACGCAGGATGGCATCAAGAAATGTCTGAATTCGGTGCCGGAAGCGTCGCCACGAATGAACACTGATTTCAGCAGGAACTGGGTTGGCGCGCGCGGCAAGGTCCAACTCTACCGCGTGAAAAACGGCACGGAACAATTCGCGTTTGTCCTGAAAGTGATGGTACAGAGCGCCGCGCGTGATCTGCGCTTCCTCAACGATCTGCTCGATAGGAGAGGCGCTATAGCCTTGCGTGCTGAAAAGCTTGCGGGCGGTGATGATGATTAGCTTACGCGTTGCAGCCGCTTTCTCCGCTCTGACTCCGTCAGCCCGCACCAAATTCTCCTGACATCGTACTTCCCGGCTCCACTGCCACGAGAGAAGCGGGCCTATAAACAGAGGAACAGCCCAATGGCGCAGCAGGTTAACATGATCATGGTCGGCGCGACGGACATCCAGGCGCTACGTCGGTTTTACGAACAGGGCCTGGGCTGGACGCCTTGGCGCTCCGGCGGTTCGGGTTCGATCATGTACAAGGTCGGGTATTCGGTGTTGGTGTTTCTCAAGGCAGACTACCTTTCAAAGGAGCGCGGCGAGGGCCTCTCTGCAGGGTCCAGGGCAAGTTTGGCGATCTGCGTCGAGTCCGAAGCCGCCGTGAACGAGGACATCGCCAAGGCCGTCGCTGTTGGCGCGACGCTGACTAGCGCCGCCCGCCAAAGAGACTTTGGTATCTACAGTGGCTATTTCGCTGATCCGGAGGGAAATTCCTGGGAGATAGTCTGGGCTCCGAGCATGCCCATGTCGGCAACAGGCGAGCTGCTGTTAAACCCGTAACCGAGCTCTTCCGTGAAATCCACACATGGGTCGGTATGGCCGGACGGATTGCCCGCGCCGCGACGCTACTGGGCGATCTTTGCCATCTGGTTGGCCATATTCATGTCGATCCTGGACATAACAGTCGTCAACGTGGCGTTGCCGATGATGGCAAATGAATTGCGAATAACCGCCGCCGCCTCTGTCTGGATCGTCAGCAGCTACCAGATCGCGGTCACCATTGTGCTCCTGCCTCTTGCTTTGCTGAGCGAGCGTTTCGGAGCCAGCCGCATTTATCTGACGGGATTGGTCGTGTCTGTTGCGGGATCGGTTCTTTGCGTTGCGTCGACCCGGTTGAACGTGCTCCTCGTAGGGCGTTTTTTGTCAGGGTCTCGGTGGCGGTGCGATACAAGCCATGAATGGAGTGCTGCTGCGGTTTACCTTTCCCAAGGCGCGACTCGGACGCGGGATTGGTTGTAACACTTTGGTCGTGGCGATCACTTCAGCAGCTCCAGGATGACTGGGCAATTCGTTAGATGTTCGCCGCCGGCGAAGGTGACGCGGCTGCCAACACTTTGTGAATGATAACGGCCGCTAAGATGCGCCTTATCGCATGTTGCAATATATTGATAAAAATTAATACAATCAATACCTTGCACGCCAGCACCCAGCAAGGACTAACCGATGCGAGTCCGTAGCATGAGGGTGCGATCACACTGACCTGTGCCCCTCGGCCGACGGGGCGCGGATATCCGCAAGGGTATCGGTGAAGCGTCCACGGATTGTGCGAGCGCGGGTGACACCCGGTAACAGGCGCCCCATCCACAGTCCGATCTGACGACTACTGATGTGCACTCGCTCTCCACGCCAAGCGAACCGCATTCCCTATGATCCACCCTCGACGCCCTCATATTGATTCGTGGCGCACCCTCATGGTCGCGCGCCTCATGGAGCTGGCTGCCCTTGCGTAAAGCCAAAGCAGGGCGGCGATCAAGCTTCCGCCCGGCAACGACAGAACGTCGAAATCGACATTCGCGTAGACGTTTTGGATTGCAGCGCCTATCCGCACCGAGCCCAACTCAATTAACTGCTTCATCGCCGTTGCTCCTGACCACCGCGCACTTCCGTACCCGGCTGCGAGACAGATTAATGCTCTTGCATCGAACGCTGGGAGTGACAAGTGTGGCGTGATTGCGGCAATCCCGACTTCACGCGAGGGGCGCGATCCGCACGCGCCCCTCTGGCAGCCACAAGCACGCTCCCTATTTCGCGAAATCTTCGGGCCCAAAGATTTGCCGGATCTCAATGGTGTCGCCTTCGTCGGCCGGGCAGCGCTGCGCCCATTTCACTACTTCTTCCTTGGAGGACGCTTCCACCAGCCAGTAACCGCCCAACACTTCTTTCGTTTCGATGAACGGGCCGTCGATCACAGAGGGCTTGCCTTTGCCGAACGACACGCGCGCACCCTTGGCCAGCGGATGCAGGCCGTTGAGCGATTCAATTTTGAGCGCTTTGCCCATTTCTTGGTTGAACCGTCCCATCACTTCCACCTTCTTCGGATCCGGCGTAAATCCCGGCGCCGGTTTGCCACCTTGGTAAACAGCGGGAATCATCAGCATCATGAATTTCATGGTTATCTCCTTTTGGGTTGCCTGTACCTATTGACGTTTGAGACCGCCCCAAATCGACAACCGCCGTGATGGCAATTGCCTGCGGCTGGGTGAAACTCTGAACGTCGTATCGGCCACCCTGAGAATCCTCTTTCTATACAGCACCTTATCCATTGGATTAAGTGTCGATGTTCAATTCCTCCCCGTTTTCTCGGCCGCCCTCGCCATACCCGATCTTGACCCTCGACGCTCCCATACAGTATTCGGCGCTCCCCAACACTGTATAAACACGCCTCGCCCGCCGACGATTCCGCACTTCGTTTGCCGCAAATTCCCGGTAAACTAAATCATCCATGCCACCTAACGATCCGTCACGCCCGGATGCCATCCGCATTCGCGGCGCGCGTCAAAACAATCTCAAGAATCTCGACCTCGACCTCCCGATCAACGAGCTGATCGTCGTAACGGGAGTCAGCGGCTCGGGAAAATCCTCGCTGGTGTTCGACACCTTGTACGCCGAGGGTCAGCGCCGGTATGTCGAGACCTTCTCGCCGTACGCGAGGCAGTTCCTGGATCGCATGGATCGCCCCGTGGTGGATGCCATCGAGGGCATCCCGCCCGCGATCGCGATCGATCAAACGAATCCGGTGCGCACCTCCCGCTCGACCGTGGGCACCATGACGGAGCTCAACGACCACTTGAAGCTCCTGTTCGCGCGCGCGGCGGTACTGCATTGCCGGGGTTGCGGACGGCCCGTACGCCGCGACACCGTCGATACCATCCGCTCCGGACTCGACGAACGTGCCCGCGCCGCGGGCGATCCGCGGCTGCTGCTCACCTTCCCCGTGCCGATTCCCAAGAATTTCGACGAGGCGGAGATCAAGAAGCTCCTCGCCGCGCAGGGCTACACGCGCATTCACGAGCAGCGCGATGGCATCCTGTACATGATCCAGGATCGATTCCGCTGGTCCTCGGTCGAGGCGGCGCGCGCGAACGACGCCATCGAGGCGGCTCTCAAGGTCGGTCAGGGACGCCTCGACGTCTATCCGCAGAGCGAGGACGGGGTGGCCGGCGCACCCTGGCGTTTCTCGACCGAGCTGCATTGCCCGGACTGCGACATCACCTACAAGGACCCGAGCCCGAGCACCTTCAGTTTCAATTCGCCCATCGGCGCCTGTGAGACCTGCCGTGGTTTCGGACGAATGATCGGCGTCGACTACGGCTTGGTCATTCCCAATACGGCGCTGTCGCTGCGGGAAGGCGCGATCAAGCCCTGGCAGACGGAGTCCTACAAAGAGTGTCAGGCGGATCTGGTCAGATTCGCCAAAAAACGCGGGATTCCGCTCGATACACCCTGGCGCGATCTCACCGATGCCCAGCGCGCCTGGGTCCTGGATGGAGAGGGCGAATGGACCAAGAACGTCTGGTACGGCGTCAGACGCTTCTTCGCCTGGCTCGAGACCAAGGCGTATAAAATGCACATTCGGGTATTGCTGTCGCGATACCGCTCGTACACCGAATGCACGACTTGCCGGGGGTCGCGGCTGAAGCCGGAGGCGCTCCTGTGGCGGATCGGCTCACCCGGATCGCCCGGCATCGACATCCGCGACGTGATGCTCGCCCCCATCGATGGAAATCTGCGCTTTTTCGCCGAGCTTTCCTTGCCGCCGCCTCTCGACGAGGCCGTCGATCTCCTGCTGAACGAGATCCGTACGCGGCTCAAGTATCTGACCGATGTCGGACTCGGATATCTCAATCTCGACCGTCAATCGCGCACCCTGTCGGGAGGTGAGGTGCAAAGGATCAATCTCACCACGGCGCTCGGCACCTCGCTCGTGAATACCTTGTTCGTCCTCGACGAACCCTCCATCGGTCTTCACGCACGCGACGTTGGCCGCATCGTCGGCGTGATGCAGAGGCTGCGCGATGCCGGCAACACGCTGATCGTGGTCGAGCACGACCCCAAGGTGATGCAAGCGGCCGACCGGCTGATCGACATCGGGCCGGGTCCCGGCGAGCATGGCGGTGAGATCGTCTTTCAAGGCCGGCCCGGCGCGCTTGCGAAGGCGAAGGGCTCGTTGACCGCCGATTATCTGCTTCACCGCCGGCGGGTCGAGATACCGCCCGCTGCCGCGCGTCCCGCCTCGCCCGGAACGTTGCGCATCGAAGGCGCGGAGGAGCACAACCTCAAGCGCATCGACGTGGACATCCCGCTCAATCGCCTGGTGTGCGTCACGGGCGTGAGCGGCTCGGGCAAGTCCACGCTGGTACACGACATTCTCTTTCCCGCCTTGAGGCGCATCTTTGGCAAGCCCACGGAGAACCCCGGCGCTCACCGGGGGATCGTGGGTGCTCAGTCGCTCGGCGATGTGGTGATGGTCGATCAATCGAGCATCGGCCGCACCACGCGCTCCAATCCTGCGAGCTACGTGGGCGCGTTCGATGCGATCCGCGAGCTGTTCGCAAAGCTCCCCGAGGCGCGCGCGCGCAAATACACCGCGGGCACCTTCAGCTTCAACTCGGGCAATGGCCGCTGCCCCGGTTGCGGCGGAAACGGCTTCGAGCATGTCGAAATGCAGTTCCTGTCGGATGTCTATCTCAGGTGTCCGGATTGCAACGGCCGGCGTTATCGGGCCGAGATACTCGAGGTCACGCTGTCCCGCGCCGGCTCCGGGCCCTTGAGCATCGCCGACGTGCTCGATCTCACGGTCTCCGAGGCGCTGAAGGTCTTCCGCGACGATCAAGAGGTGTGTCTGCGCCTCTCGCCGCTCGCCGAGGTGGGACTCGACTATCTGCGCCTCGGCCAGCCGGTGCCGACCCTCTCGGGAGGTGAAGCTCAGCGTCTCAAGCTCTCGGGCCATCTGGCGGATAACGCCGTGCAAACCGCGGCAAAATCCAAGAACTCCAAACGCCGCGGCAACGGCAAAAACGGCAAAGACGGCGACGCCCCGCGGCGCGGCTCTCTCTTTCTATTCGACGAGCCGACCACCGGCCTGCACTTCGACGATGTCGCGAAGCTCCTGCGCGCATTCCGGCGATTGATCGACGCCGGCCATTCGCTGCTCGTGATCGAGCACAATCTGGACGTGGTCCGCGCCGCCGACTGGATCATCGATCTGGGTCCGGAGGGCGGTGATGCCGGCGGATCGCTGATGGGCGCCGGCACGCCCGAAGACATCATGCGTCTTCCGGCCTCGCACACCGGACGGGCGCTCCGCGAGAGCCTCGACCCGGCCGCTTCGTTCGGCGGCAGCGTGAGCGATGTCGAAGGACCGGAAGTGGCCGCGCGCGCGCCCCTGGCCATCGAGATACGCGGGGCTCGCGAGCACAATCTCAAGGACATCGACGTGGATCTCGGCCGCAATCGATTCACCGTGATCACCGGCGTGTCCGGAAGCGGAAAGAGCACTCTCGCGTTCGACATCCTGTTCGCCGAAGGACAGCGCAGGTACCTCGAATCGCTCAATGCATACGCACGGCAGTTCGTTCAGCCCGCCTCCCGTCCCGACGTGGACGCGATTTTCGGCATTCCGCCGACGGTCGCGATCGAGCAGCGTACCAGCCGCGGCGGCCGCAAGAGCACCGTGGCGACACTGACCGAGCTCTATCACTTCCTGCGCCTGCTGTACGTCAAGCTGGGCGTGCAGTACTGCCCCGTCTGCCGGGCGCGCATTGAGCCTCAATCCGCCGACGCCATCGCCGCGCGGCTGCTCGAGGAATACCGCGGACGCAGGATCACGCTGCTGGCACCGCTCATCGTGGCACGCAAGGGCCTCTACACGGCGCTCGCCAAGACCTGGCGCGGCAAGGGCTTCGCGGAACTGCGCGTGGACGGCACCATGATTCCCACCGCAAAATGGCCGCGCCTGGATCGATACGTCGAGCACAGCATCGAGCTGCCGGTGGCGACCGTGACGGTCGGCACGCAGGACGAATCCGAGCTGCGGCAGGCGCTGGCCGCAGCGCTCGAACACGGACGGGGCGTGGTGCAGGTGCTCGCGTCCACGGCGAAGAAGGGAGCCGCGAGCGATGCCGTGCCCGCCGTCTTTTCCACCAAGCGCGCCTGCCCGAACTGCGGCACGGGCTTCCCGGAGCTCGATCCGCGGCTGTTCTCTTTCAATTCCCGGCACGGCTGGTGCAAGGGATGCTTCGGCACGGGGTTGAAGCTCGCCGAATTCGACGCAGAGCAAACCGGCGAGGAATCGCAGTGGCAGACATCGAGCGATGCGGCCGACGGCGAGCCCGCCTCCTGTCCGGACTGCGCCGGAACACGGCTCAATCCCGTGGCACGTAACGTGTTGTTCCGCGGCCTTTCGATCGCGGAGCTCACGCATCTGCCGCTGGAGGAATTCGCAGCGGCGTTGCGCAAGTTCAAATTGGCGGGCCGCGAGCTCGAGATCGCCCGGGACCTCCTTGCCGAGCTCGGTACCCGAACCGCCTTTCTCTGCGATGTGGGACTCGGCTATCTGCAGCTCGACCGGGCGGCGCCGACCCTGTCGGGCGGCGAGGCCCAGCGCATCCGGTTGGCGGCCCAGCTGGGCTCGAACCTGCAGGGTGTGTGCTACGTGCTCGACGAGCCCACCATCGGCCTGCACCCGCGCGACAACCTCATCCTTCTCGACACCCTGGATCGTTTACGCAAGAAGGGCAACACCCTGGTGGTGGTCGAGCACGATGAAGACACCATCCGCCGCGCCGACCATGTCATCGATCTGGGTCCGGGCGCCGGCACTCGCGGCGGGCATGTGGTCGCGCAGGGAACCGCCGCGGAGCTCGCGAGGCTCGCCGGCTCTCCCACGGGCCGATGCCTCGCCTCACCGCTCCGGCATTCCAGGGGCCGCCGCCGGCCGGTCGACCGCGACACGGCGTCGATCCGCATCGCCGGCGCGAGCCTCCACAATCTGCGGCGGGTGGATGCACGCATTCCGCTCGGCCGTCTGACGGTGGTGACCGGGGTTTCCGGTTCCGGCAAATCCTCGCTGGCCCGCGAGGTCCTGCTCGGCAATCTCGAGCGCCTGGTGGCGCGGCGCCCGCGCGCGCAGCGCGCGATCCCCGTCGAAGTAGAGGGATGCGAATCGATCGAGGGCTGGCAGTCGATCAGCCGGGTGCTCGAGGTCGATCAGACGCCCATCGGAAAGACCCCGCGATCCTGCCCTGCCACCTATATCGGCTTCTGGGATGCGATACGGCGGCTCTATGCGGAGACCACCGAAGCGCGCATCCGCGGATTCACCGCCAGCCGGTTCTCATTCAATACCGCCGGCGGCCGCTGCGAAGCCTGCGAGGGGCAGGGCATGCAGCGCATCGAGATGAGCTTCCTGCCCGATGTGCAGGTGCTGTGCGACGTGTGCGGCGGACGGCGGTTCAATCCGGAGACCTTGGGGATCCTGTTCAGGGGCAAGAGCATCGGCGAGACGCTGGCGCTCAGCGTCGATGAGGCCGCGGAATTCTTCCGCGCGCAGCGGAGCATCCACCATCCCGTGCAGCTCCTGGCCGACGTCGGCCTCGGCTACCTGAGTCTCGGCCAGCCGAGCCCGACCCTCTCCGGCGGCGAGAGCCAGCGCATCAAGCTCGTGACCGAGCTCTCGAAGACGCGGACCGACTTCGTCGGGCTCGATATCGCCCGCCGTGAAGGCCAGCACACTCTATATGTGCTCGACGAGCCCACGGTGGGTCTGCACATGGCGGACGTGGAGAAGCTCATCAAGGTGTTGCAGCGTCTCGTGGATGCAGGTAATACGGTGGTGGTGATCGAGCACAACCTGGATGTCATGGCTGAAGCCGATTGGATCGTCGATCTGGGGCCGGAGGGCGGCGGCGGCGGCGGCCGTGTCGTCGCGGAAGGGGACCCGGATACCGTCGCGCGCAAGGCGGCGAAGAGCCACACCGCGCGAATTCTCGGGAAATTCCTGAGCGAACGCGCCGTCCGGTAACTTGAACGCCCCCGGCATCGTGGCCCACCTCTTCTTAGTCACGCTCATCATGGCGGCGTTCCTGGCCTGGGGTGCGCTCGCGCTCTGGTACCAGGCACCCGGCGGCCGCGGCTGGAAGTCGTCGCTCTCGGCGCTCTGGGTGGCCTTCGGCGTTCTCTGTGCGGCGGCCGCCTGGTCGGGATGGCTTGCCTCCGGAGTCTCCGTGTTCGCCGCCGGCTATACAGCCCTCCTGATCTGGTGGAGGAGCCTCACGCCGTCGAACGATCGCGACTGGGCGGACGATGTCGCGCGGGTGGCGCATGGCACGATCGAGGGCAATCAGGTCACCCTCCACAACGTCCGCGACTTCGAGTGGCGCACCGCCACCGACTACATTCAACGCTGGGAGACCCGCCGCTACGATCTCGAGCGTCTGGTCTCGCTCGACATGATCATGTCGTACTGGTCGGGCCGGGCGATCGCTCACACCCTCATCTCCTTCGGTTTCGACGACGGCAGCCATGTCGTGTTCTCCGTCGAGATCCGGCGCGAGCGGAGCCAGACCTTCTCTGAGATCGGCGGCTTCTTCAAGGAATTCGCGCTGATCGTGATCGCCGCCGATGAGCGCGACATCGTACGTCTGCGTACCAATGTGAGGCGGGAGAGGACTTACCTGTATCGGCTGAGAATAGCGCCGTCCGCCATGCGTTCGCTGTTCCTCGCCTACCTCGACGAGGCCAACAGCCTGGTGAACCAGCCGCGGTTCTATCACACGCTCACGGGAAACTGCACCATACTGGTCTATGAGATGCTGAGGCGCATCGTCGGGCCGCTGCCCCTGAGCTATCGCCTGTGGCTGTCCGGCTACATGCCCGAATACGTGTACGGCGTCGGAGGCCTCGACATGCGCTATCCGCTCGAGGAGCTGCGCAAGCTGGGTTATATCAGCGAGCGGGGAATAAGCGCCGACCAGAGCCCCACGTTTTCGGCCGACATCCGCCGGGGCATTCCCGACCTGTGAGTGCCCGCCTGCGCACGGGCCGATCCGCTTACTGCGGAGGGGGCTCGCCGGGCTTCTTGGCGATGTCCTCCGACTCGGCGTCCTTGTTCATCTCAGTCTCGACGCTTGCCGCTTTGCGCTGCGCCTCGGTGGCCTCCTGCTCGCGAGATTGCGGGGCAGGCGGTGTCCGCGAATTGCACGCAGCCAGCGTCGCCGCCGCGAGAACCGGCCCGCAGAGAAAACCGGCGAGTTTATATCCGAATGTGTAAGCCACGCAGGGGGATTTTCGCCCCGCCCGCGCGGGAGCGTCGTAGGCGCCGCGCAGCGATCGCTGTAGGAGAGTCGACTACGTCTGCTTTTCCGGCGCCGCGCCGGCGAATGCCGCCAGCTCATGGCACGCGGCGTCGATGGCGACGATCTGCGGATAGGGGTTCAAATCCACGGAGAAGCGCCGCGCGTTGAACACCTGCGGCACCAGACACACGTCCGCGATGCTGGGCGATTCGCCGTGGCAGAATCGTCCCCTCGACGGATCGCGCCCGAGCAATTCCTCGAGTGCCGCGAACCCCGCCTCGATCCAATGGCGATACCAGGCCTCGCGGGTACTCGGGGCGTGCGCGAGCGGACCCTCGAGATATTGCAGCACCCGCAAGTTGTTCAGCGGATGAATGTCGCAGGTGATGAGCTGGGCCATCGAGCGCACGTGAGCCCGCTCCACCGGCGATGCGGGCAGCAACGGGGGCTGTGGATAGACTTCGTCCAGGTATTCGATGATGGCGAGGGACTGGGTGAGCACTCGTCCATCGTCGAGCTGGAGGGCCGGGACCAGGCCCTGCGGATTCAACTGCAGAAAATCCTTGAGACGTTGCTCTCCGCGCCGCAGCTGCTTCGTCACCGAGGTCACCTCGACGCCTTTCAGTGACAAGGCAATGCGCACGCGGTACGAGGCGGAGCTCATCAAATATTCATAGAGAATCATGGACTGAAGCCTTCCGTTCCCTACGCCACTTCGAACAATCCCGCGGCGCCCATTCCGCCGCCGATGCACATGGTCACCACCACGTACTTGACGCCGCGCCGCTTGCCTTCGATGAGCGCATGGCCCACCAGGCGAGAGCCCGACACCCCGTAAGGGTGCCCGACGGCGATCGCGCCGCCGTCGACGTTCAAACGGTCGTTCGGAATGCCGAGCCGATCGCGGCAATAGATCACCTGGACGGCGAACGCTTCGTTCAGCTCCCACAAGCCGATGTCCTCGACCTTGAGGCCCGCCTTGGCGAGCAGCTTGGGCACCGCGAACACGGGACCGATTCCCATCTCGTCGGGCTCGCAGCCGGCGACCTGGAACCCGCGGAAAATGCCGAGGGGAGACAAGCCCTTCTTCTCGGCCCGCTTGGCGTCCATGACGACGCACATGGAAGCGCCGTCGGAGAACTGGCTGGCGTTGCCCGCCGCAATCACACCGCCGGGGAGGGCGGGTTTGATCTTGGCGACGCCCTCGTAGGTCGTGTCGGGACGAATCCCCTCATCCGCGCTCAAGGTAACTTCGGCGGTTCCGACCGTACCCTGATTTTTGTCCGCCACGGCCATGGTCGTCGTGAACGGCACGATCTCGGCATCGAACCGTCCCGCTTGTTGCGCGGCGGCCGCGCGTCAACTGACTCTGGACGCCGAATTCGTCCTGCGCCTGCCGCGCGATCCCATAGCGCTTCGCGACCGTCTCGGCCGTCTGCAGCATGTTCCAATACACTTCGGGCTTGTGCTGGACGATCCAGTCCTCCTTGAGCATCCGCGTATTGGCCTGGTTCTGGACGCAGGAGATCGATTCGAGACCCCCGGCCGCGTAGATCTCGCCCTCGCCCGCCATGACGCGCTGAGCGGCCAGCGCGATGGTCTGCAATCCGGACGAGCAAAAGCGGTTGAGGGACACGCCGGCGGTGGTGACCGGGCAGCCGGCGCGAAGACCCACCTGCCGCGCCACGTTCGCGCCCGACGCGCCTTCCAGGAAGGCCGCGCCCACGATCACGTCCTCGATCTCCGCCGGATCGATGCGCGCCCGCTCGATCGCGTGCTGCAGCACATGGCCCGTATAGGCGACGGGATGCGACATGTTGAGCGCACCACGCCAGGATTTGGCAAGGCCGGTACGGGCGGTCGAAACGATGACTGCGTCGGTCACGATTGCTTTCTCCAGCCGGCGAAGCTGCCGTTCTCGGTGGCCAATTTCTCCAGAAGCGGGGCGGGATGCCACGCATCGGGCTGATATCCCTTCGCGAAGGTGCGCATCGCACGCAATATGTTCGGCAGTCCGACCGTATCGGCGTAGAACATCGGGCCGCCTCGAAAATCCGGAAATCCGTAGCCCGCGATATACACCACGTCGATGTCCGACGAGCGCTGCGCGATACCCTCCTCCAGGATTCGCGCGCCCTCGTTGATCAGGGCGTAGAGCGCACGCTCGACGATCTCCTGCGTCGCCGATCTTGCGGCGCGTGAGGCCAAGACGGCTCGACTCTTCCAGGATGATGTTCGTCACCACCTCGGAGGGGAGCGCGTTGCGTTCGCCGGGCTTGTAATCGTACCAACCTGCGCCGGTTTTCTGTCCGAACCGGCCCAGCTCGCAGATGCGATCCGGGATCTTCGAGAACGCCCGGTCCGGATATTCGGCATACAGGCGCTTGCGGATGGACCAGCCGATGTCGTTGCCCGCGAGGTCGCTGACTCGAAACGGCCCCATGGCGAAGCCGAATGCCTCGAGCGCCTTGTCGATCTGCGCCGGCAGAGCGCCCGCATCGAGCAGAAAATCCATTTGCCGAAAATAGGCGTTCAGCATGCGATTGCCGATGAAGCCGTCGCAGACGCCCGAGACTACGCCTATCTTTTTGATCTGCTTCGCGATTCCGAGGCTCGTCGCCAGCACGTCCTTGCCGGTTTTCGCTCCGCGCACGATTTCCAGGAGCTTGGTCACGTTGGCGGGGCTGAAAAAGTGCAATCCCACCACGTCGCCCGGTCGGCGCGTGATCGCGGCTATCTTGTCCAGATCGAGCGTCGAGGTATTGGAGGCGAGTATGGCGCCGGGCTTCATCTTGGCATCGAGCGTTTCGAACACCCGCTGCTTCACCTGCATGTCCTCGAACACCGCCTCGATCACCAAGTCGGCCTGCGCGATGTCGTCGTAGGAAAGCGTGCCCTTGATGAGACCGAGCCGCTTGTCGAATTCCTTCTGAGTCAGCCGGCCCTTCTTGAGAGTCCCTTCGTAGTTCTTGCGGACCACGCCGAGTCCCTTGTCGAGCGCCGCCTGGCTGGTCTCGAGCACCGTGACCGGTACGCCGGCATTGGCGAAATTCATGGCGATGCCGCCGCCCATGGTGCCGGCCCCGATGATCGCCACCGATTCGACCGGCCGCAGCGGCGTTCCGGACGGAACATCGGGAATCTTGGAGGCCGCGCGGATGGCGAAGAACACGTGCCGCAGCGCCTTCGATTCGGTGCTGTTCAGCAATTCAGTGAAGGCGGTGCGCTCGACCTTCATCCCTTCGTCGAAGGGTTTCAACACCGCCGCTTCGACCGCATCGATGCATTTGCCGGGTGCCGGATAGTTCTTGGCGAGCGGCGCGACGGCCCCGCGCGCAAAATCGAAGAAGGCCTCGGCGTTGGGGAACTGGATCTTGATGTCGCGCGCTTTCTTCAGCGGCAGCTTCGCCTCGACGGCGCGCTGTGCGTAGGCGATTGCCGCCGACACCACATCCGATTCGACGACCTCGTCGAAGAGCGCCGTGCTCGCGAGCTCGCGCGCCGTCACCGGCGTGCCGCTGACGATCATGTTCAAGGCGCGCTCGGGACCGGCGAGGCGCGGCAGGCGCTGGGTCCCTCCGGCGCCCGGCAGGATCCCGAGTTTCACCTCGGGCAATCCGACTTGCGCCGTCGCGAGCGCCACGCGGTAGTGACAGCACATGGCCAGTTCCAAGCCGCCGCCCAGGGCGAGACCGTTCAACGCGGCGATCACGGGCTTCGGGAAGCTTTCCACCAGTTGCGCAAAGATCGGTGAGATGCGGCGAGGCGGCCATGGCGGGCAAGCCGAATTCGCTCACGTCCGCGCCGCCGCAGAACGTGGCCCCCGCGCCGGTGAGCACCACGGCGCCCACCGAGGCGTCGCCCGCGGCGCGCTCCAGGCCGTCGGCCACCCCGCGGCGCACGCTCAAGCCGAGCGCATTGACGGGCTGATTGTCGAGCGTGATCACGGCGACTGCGCCGCGTGAAGTATAGTCAGCAGATGCCATGCGAGCTCCTTGTCCAGTCCCTAAGTATAATGCCTTGCTGAACCCGTCTCGCGCTCACCTGATTCTCCTGTCGCTGGCGCTGACCCTGGCCTGGTCCGTCGGCATTCTCGGGCGGGGCTACTGGACGCCCGACGAGCCGCGCGAAGCCGACCTAGCCTGGCGGATGAGCTGGCAGTCCGACAAGGCCGTACCGCTGCTGGCCGGCGAGGCCTTTTGCGAAAAGCCCCCGCTGACCTACTGGGTGGCCGGCGCCACGATCCGGATGTTCGGCAAGGCGGCGTGGGCCGCCCGTCTCCCCAATCTCCTCTACGCCTTCATCACGGCGCTCGGCGTCTGGCTGCTGGCCCGTCGAGCGGCGGGGCCCCTGGCCGGGTGGGCCGCGGCGGCGGCGATCAGCACCTTCTTGCTTTCCTACCAAGCCGTCATCTGGCTCGCCACCGACGCCCCGCTCCTGGCCGCGGTATCCGTCGCCTTGCTGGGAGCCTACCGGGGATTCTATGCCGAGGGCAGCGCCGATCGGTTCCGCGGCTACACCCTGATGCACGCCGCCCTGGGTGTCGGCTTCTTGAGCAAGAGTGCCGCTGCCTGGATGGTCCCCGTACTCACGCTCGCCACGCTGATGGTGTGGGAAAAACGCTGGCGCGAGCTCCTGCGCTGGGAGCTTTACGCGGGATTGGCGCTTCAGGCAGCCATGATTCTCGGCTGGGTCTGGTTCGTGTACCGGGGCGAGGACGGGCTCGAACATCTCAAGGTATTCTTCTGGAACAATTTGGCGGGACGTTTCGCTCACGTCGATGCTCCTGGAGATTTGCAATATGCGGCCGGACACCGCAACAGTCCCGGCAAGTATCTCCTCGAGCTCCCCACCTATCTCTGGCCATGGATCTTCCTGGTCGCGGCGGCGGTGCGCCGGGCGTGGCTCGAGCGACGAGCACCGGCGCACGCAACCCGGGCCCTGCGCTTCGCGGTCGCATGCATCGTTCCCACGTTGGCCCTGCTGTCGGTGGCAGCGACGGCGCGCAACGTCTACCTCGCGCCCGCCATGCCGGGATTCGCGCTGCTCATCGGCTGGTGGGTGGCCGAGACGGTTCGCAAGCACGATGCATGGGATCTTCGCGCCGTGCGCGTCACGGCCGCTCTGGTGCTCGCCGCAGCGCTGGGATTCGCGGCCGTGCTCGCGATCGTCGGCCTGGACTCCTCGCGCGGCCTCACCGGCGCGCTCGGCGTGATCGCGGCGGCCGCGCTGGCGGTCAGGGCGGAGGCGGCGGCGCGCCGGGGACAGATGCTGCGCGGCCCGTATCTGCTGGTGCTCGCATACTGCCTGCTGTTGTCGGTGCCCGCCGCCGAGATCTACCGTGCCGTCGATGGCTGGCAGAATTTGCCGGCGATCGGGCGCGCCGTGGGTGCCGATACCGCTGCCGGCCCGCTGATTCTGATGGCACCGGATGAGACCACGCGCGCCTTCATCGACATGTACGCTCGGACGGACGCGGATCTGATCGAAGGACCGATCGATGACCGGGCGATCGTTCGTCTGCGGGAAATGATCGCCGCTCACCCCCGTGCGTTCGTGGTCGCGCAGTGGCCGGGCCGGGATGCCACGCCGGCCGTGCGACGCATCGCACACGCCGTCGGCATCACCCTCGATTCGTCGTCGCTCGAGCGGCCGGAGCCCGCGTGGGCCGCGGCGGCCGCTCTCGAGGTGGTCCGTCTTTATGCGCTGCCGAACGGGCGGCGTTACGCGCTGCTTCAGCGCGCAGGATGAGCGGCTCGGAAAACGTCCACGTACTTGCCGACCTGCCGGCCCCAGGAGAAGTCCTCCCGCATGCCATTTTGCATCAGTCGATGCCAGCTTTCCGGGCGTGCGAACCAGTCGAGCGAGGTGTTGATCGCCCAGTCGACCGCCGGCGCATCGTAATCGTTGAACACACAGCCCGTGCCTTCTCCGGTCGACGCATCGAAGTGCCGCACCGAATCCGCCAGCCCGCCCGTTCGGCGCACGATTGGGACCGTCCCGTACCGCAGACTGTACATCTGGTTGAGTCCGCACGGCTCGTACAGCGAGGGCATCAGGAACATGTCGCTGCCCGCCTCCACCAGGTGTGCCAGCCTTTCGTCGTGGCCGGAGTGAAACGCGACCCGATGCGGATGATCCTTCGCCAGCGAATCGAAGAACGCCGCGTAGCGCTCGTCCCCGCTGCCCAGGACGACGAGCCCGAAGTCCCGCTCCCGCAACGCCTTCGGCAGAGCGTCGATGAGCAGATCGATGCCCTTCTGGGACGCGAGCCGGGTCACCATGCCGATCAACGGACTGTCGGGTGAGCGCTCGAGACGGCTGAAGGCGAGCAGTTCCTGCTTGTTGGCGCGTTTACCTGCGAGATCTTCCGCGGAGAAATGCGCCTCGAGATAACGGTCGTGTCGAGGGTCCCACTCGCGGTAATCGACTCCGTTCAAGATGCCCACGACCGGATTCGCGCGCGCACGGAGCGTCGCCTCCATGCCCATTCCCAGTGATGTCTCGGTGATCTCGCGCGCGTAGGTGGGACTCACCGTCGTCACGGTATCGGCGAACTTTATGCCGGTTTTCAAAGAGTTGATGACGCCGGCCCGAAGATCCGCGGCATCGAGCTGCGAGTCCGCGCCCGCGAGTCCGAGATCGCCGATGAAATCCCTCGCGATGACTCCCTGATAGCCGATGTTGTGGATGGTGAGCACCGACTTCGAGGCGGCGAACAGCGGCACGGGCGCATAGAGAGTCTTCAGGAACAACGGCAGGAAGCCCGTATGCCAGTCGTGGCAATGGAATATGTCCGGAGCGAAGCCGCGTCGCAGGCAACTCTCGACGACGGCTCGCGTGAACAGTAGAAATCGCCGATGCTCGTCGGGATCGAACGTGTAAATCGCCGGCCGATCGAAGAGCTCGGGACAGTCGATCAAGTACACGGGCACCTGCGTCTCGGGCAGGTTCGTGGTTCGCACCGAGAAGGCGTACACCCGCTTGCCGACCATCAGTCCGACGTTTTGAAGACCCAGGACGGGCTGCGTGGCCGGATGCGCACGTCGGACGGAAGCATACAAGGGCATGAAGGCTCGAACTTCATGTCCGAGTTGCGCGAGTTCCCGTATCAATGCGCCGACAACGTCGGACAGGCCGCCGGTCTTCGCGAACGGCATGATCTCGGAACTCAGGATGCAGACTTTGAGCGGAGCCATGGCGTCAGTTTAACAAATATGGCACCCTCCTCAGTGCGCAGAAGGCTGCCTCGACGACGCCAGGATGGGTATGCGACACGCCGCTAGAACGAACACCGGACGCTACGTCAGTCGGTTGACGAGCGGCACCCTCGCGGTAGTCATGGCGGGCGGACGCGGCGAGAGACTCAAGGCGCTCACCTTGCATCGCTGCAAGCCCGCGACGCCGTTCGGCGGCAAGTTCCGCATCATCGACTTCGTGCTGTCCAACTGCGTGAATTCCGGGATCCGCCAGATCGCCGTCCTTACTCAGTACAAGGCACAGTCGCTGATCCAGCACATCCAGCGAGGCTGGAGCTATCTGCGCGGCGAGCTCGGCGAATTCGTGGAGCTGATTCCCGCCCAGCAGCAGATCGGCGAGCATTGGTACCGGGGCACGGCCGATTCGGTCTATCAGAATCTCGAGTTCATCCGCTCGCACAACCCGACGCACGTGCTGATCCTCGCCGGCGATCACATCTACAAGATGGACTACGGTCCGATGATCGCGTATCACGAGCAATGCGAGGCCGACATCACGGTCGGGGTGGTCGACGTGCCCCTGGACCGAGCGCACGAGTTCGGCATCTTGACCACGGACGAGACCAACCGGGTGACCAAGTTCGCGGAGAAGCCGCAGAATCCCGACCCGATCATCGGCGTGGAGAACATGGCGCGCGCCTCCATGGGCATTTACGTCATCGCGCTGGAGCGGCTGGAAAAATTGCTGGCAGAAAACGCCGCCGACGCCCACAGCAAGCACGATTTCGGCCGCAACATCATTCCGCCGGCGATCGAGCGGATGCGCGTCTTCGCCTACCCCTTCCACGACGTGGAGACGCGGGCGCAGAACTACTGGCGCGACGTGGGCAACGTCGACGCGCTGTACGAGGCGAACATGGAGCTCGTCGCGCTCGATCCCGAGCTCAACATCTACGATCATCAGTGGCCGATCTGGACCTACCAGGCACAGCACCCGCCGGCCAAATTCGTGCTCGATGAGGAAGGCCGGCGCGGCATGGCCGTCAATTCCATGGTCGCCGGCGGATGCATCATCTCGGGCGCCTATGTGAAGGAGTCCCTCCTGTCCAGCGACGTCCGCATCGAAGATCAGAGCACCATCGACAGCTCGGTGCTGCTGCCGAGCGTGACCGTGGGGCGCCGCTGCAAGATCAAGCGCTCCATCCTCGACGAGAACTGCGTGGTTCCGGACGGTCTGCAGATCGGCTACGACCCGGTACTCGATCAGGAGCGCTTCTTCGTCACCAAGCGAGGGGTCGTGCTGGTGACGAAGGAGATGCTGCGCGCGCTGCGCTAGTCCGAGGTCTCGCGAAGCCTGAGCGATGCCCAGGCGGCGGTCACATCCGTCACCGAGATTCCGAGCATGCTCGGTTCGCCGTCCAGTTCCCCCGTCAACACCCGCACGTCTGCACCGGCCGCACCCCAGGGCCGGTAGAGAGAAGGCGAGGCCTTCCCGAAAAGCACGACCTGGGGGCAGCCGACCGCTGCGGCGGCGTGAGCAGGTCCGGAATCGACCGTAATGAGACCCGAGGCGCGCGCGAGCAGCGCGACCAGCCGGGGAATCGGCAGATCGTCCGCCGCGTTCACGACTCCCTCCGTGCGCGCCGCGGCGATCAACTCCCGGTTCAGCTCCTGCTCGGGCCCGGTGCCGAGCAGAACCACGCGATGCGCCGGATGGCGGTCGCGTAGAAAGCGGATCACGTCAGCCCAGCGCTCGGTGGGCCAGTACTTGTGATTCACCGCCAATCGGCGCAGGCCCCGACGCATGGTTCGCTTGTTGCCTGCCTGCAGGAGCAGCAGCGGGACCGCCCCGATCCCACGAGCCTCGAGCCAGGCATCGAGCTCGGAGCGCTGTTCGCCGCTCACGGAAAGATAGCAGCCGGGCACGACCGTGGCCGGGTCCCCGCCCGGCAGCGGGGCTTGCACACCGGCCGGCATCACCTCCGCGAACCGCCGCCACTGCTCCACCGTATGCTCCCCGGGGTGCCGGGGATGATCTCTGACATCGACGATGAAATCCCGGGGAATTCCCACGCGCCGGAGCATCGGCCAGACCGCATCGTTGGCGTCGCAGAGCCAGGTGGGTCCCGGCGGCCGGGCGCGGAGCCGGCGAACGACGCGGCGCTGATCCGGCGCCAGCCAGTACGGAGTCTTGCGGCTGCGGACCGTCAGGATGTCGCCGACGCCCGGCTGGCCCGAGAGCAGAGGACTGCTCCACGGGCCCGAGGTGACGATATCGATGGGCGAGCCGAATCGCGCATGCAGCGGCCGGATGAGCGCGGTCAACAGCACCATGTCGCCGAAAGCCCCGCAACGTACGACGAGCGGTCTCAAAGGGGAATGTTCCGCGATGGTCAGAACCTCGTCCGGGTGCTGCGAGGCCCGCGAGTATAATTCATCGCCATGGACTCATCATTGCGTGACGGGGCGCATCGACTATGGAGGACGTTGAAGTCGACGGCGCCCGAGAGCACGGCCCTCGCGCATTTCCTGGCGGACTGGCCGGCTGCGCCTCCGCCTCCGCCGCCGCCGCCCGTCCCGCCACCGAAGACGCTCCCGGTGCTTCGTTGGCTGCCGCGGATCGCGGCGGACGCCGAGCGCTTCGGCGCGGACTTCGTGACGCTTCTCTGCGGATCGGCCGCCTCGCTCCATTGGCGGCAGACCTATACGCTCGCTCAAGTCGGCGGGCGGGTCGGCGCACGGTTTCTGGAAAACTACGGCTGGGCGGAGCTCGTGAGTCCCGGCGCCATCACCGGCGCCGTCCAAATCTCCTGCGGAGTGCTAGTGCTGGGACCGGACACGTTCTATCCTTCGCATCGTCATGAAGCCGAAGAGATCTACCTGCCGCTGGCGGGAACGGCCGAGTGGCGGCAAGGCGACGACGCTGCCTCCTGGCGGCGCCGCTCGCCGGGAACGTTGATTCATCACTCGAGCGAGGAGCCCCACGCGATGCGTACCGGCGATGAGCCTTTGTTGGCGATGTATTTGTGGCGAAGCGCGGATCTCCGTCAAGGTGCCCGCCTGGATCACCGGAGCGCCGAATGACTCCCGCCTCCTCGATTCGGCTTTGCATCCTGTTGTGCGCGGTCGCCGGATGCGCGAGCCACCAACCCCTGGCACCCACGGATGTTCCAGCGGCGCTCAAGGTCGCCGATGGGCAGGTGCTGACCGCCGCCCTGCACGGCACGGGCGTGCAGATCTACGAATGCCGGGCGAGTGCGCAGGATGCCAAACGCTTTGCCTGGATATACCAATCGCCTGCGGCGGATCTGTCCGATCGGTCGGGCAAGGAAATCGGCCGGCACTACGACGGTCCGACCTGGGAGGGGTACGACGGCAGCAAAGTCGTCGGCGAGGTCGTGGCACGGGACAATGCCCCGAATTCCGCAGCAGCCATCCAGTGGCTCCTGCTGCGCTCGAAATCCAACTCAGGCAAAGGTATTTTCGGCAAGACGCAGTTCATTCAGCGCCTGCATACCATCGGCGGTATTGCGCCTACCGCGATTTGCGATGCGGGCCACGCGGGACAGCGAACCCGGGTGGCCTACTCGGCGGACTATTACTTTTACGCCGCGCGGCGTTGAGAGCGCTCAGACCGGCTTCACCAGGTAGCGCACGATTTTTTCCCCGCCGAACAAGGTCGCCCGGCCGACCTCGGCGAACCCGAGCGCTTCGTGGAAGGCGTCCGAAACGGGATTCGGCGGCTCGACGTTCACCTCGCAGCCCACGAGCGAGTGCCCCGCCTGCGCGGCCGCGGCGAACAGATCGCCGTACAGGCCGCGGGCCACGCCGCGCCCGCGCTTATCGGGCGCGACGATCACGCGATCGATGTACACGAAGCGCTTGTAGCGCGACTTGAACCACTGGAAATTCGGGCTCGCCGAGATGGCGTCCTGATCGAACGCGATGAGAAACGCATCGCGTCCGCCGTTGCGCAGCCCCACGTGGAAGCCCTGAGCGATGAGCGCGTGCAGCTTCGTCCCGTCGAGCTCCGAGGTCTCTTCGCGATGCTCGTTGTTGAGCACCAGCATCGCGTTTTCGTCCATCGATTCGTCCTGCAGGTTCATGGAGGCGCGCCGCCGTCCGACGATGATAAGATGCATCCGGGGATTCTGTCTCGGAGAGATTACGCTCATGAACCCGCCGCTTCCACGGGCATCGCACGCCGCCGCCCGGCGCATTGCCATCGCGCTCATGTTGTCCGCGATCGCTGCCTTTCATGGCGGCCTCTCGTTCGCCGCCGACGCAAACTCGCCCATCGGAGCATGGAAGACCTTCGACGATAAGACCGGCCAGGCGCGAGCCATCGTGCGCATCTACGAGCAGGACGGCAAGCTCTTCGGGAAGATCGAGCGCAGCATGACGCCGGGCGCCGAGCACCGAGTCTGCACGGCCTGTACCGATTACCGGAAAGATCAGCCCATGCTCGGTTTGATCATCATACGCAACATGAGCCGGACCGACGATGGCTATGCCGGAGGAGACATACTCGATCCGGAATCGGGCTCCGTGTACCGCTGCAAATTTCATCTCGAGGAGGGCGGCGCCAAGCTCGTCCTTCGCGGATACATCGGCATATCGCTGTTGGGGCGGACGCAAATCTGGCAGCGGCAGAGCCCGCCCTAGGCTGTGCCTCGCCCGGGTTGGACGGGTATCATTGCTCGATGTCCATTCTCAACGTCGTCATTCTAGCCATCGTTCAGGGCCTGGCGGAGCTCCTCCCGGTCTCGAGCTCCGCACACGTGGTTGTCGCCGAGAAACTCCTCGGTCTCGACCCTTCCTCGCCGCCCATGACCCTTCTGCTGGTGATGCTCCACACGGGCACCATGTTCGCGGTCATCGCGTATTTCTGGCGGCAATGGCGCGGCACGTACTTCAGCAGCATCGCCGCCTTCAAGTCCGATTGCGGGCCGGATCGTGTTGGCGACCCTTGTGACCGGGGTCGTCGGCGAGATCATCGTCAAGATCCTGGAGAAGACGGCGCTCAGAAACGTACCGCACGCCGAAATCGAGGATATGTTCAGCCACCTCGAATTCATCGCCCCCGCTCTGGCGGCCGCCGGCCTCTTGATTCTGGCCGCGGGGATGCGCGAGCGGCGTCCTCAGTCCGCGCCGGCGGTCGGCGCCGATGCCGGCGCCGACGAGCTCAGCATGAAGCACGCCGGCATCATCGGCTTCGTGCAGGGCCTGTGCCTGCCCTTCAGAGGTTTCTCGCGCTCGGGGGCCACCATCTCGAGCGGCATGCTTCTGGGCATCACGAAACCGAGGGCCGAGCGCTTCAGCTTTGCGCTCGCCGTGGTGCTGACGCCGCCGGTCGTCGTGCGCGAAGTGCTGCGGCTTCGCCATGCACCGGATCTGCATCCGGGCGAGCTGTCGTCGGTGGCGCTCCTCTGCATTCTTGGCGCCTTCCTTGCCTTCCTCGCTGGTCTGGTCGCGCTGAAATGGCTGAGCCGCTGGCTCGAGAGCGGACGGTGGTATTTGTTCGGGATCTATTGCCTGCTCGCGTCCATCGCCGTGACGCTGCTGCACCGCGCCGGGTACTAGGCCGCGTCGCGCACCCGGAGGTACAGCCGCAGGAACTCCTCCGCGGCCTTGTGAACATTGTCGCGCCAGTGATCGGCGGCGGCATGATCCGCGCCGTCGGTGATGTACTTGACGCAGGCGAACGGCGCGCTCTCCAGCCAGCACACCTTGGCGAGCGCGTAAGCCTCCATGTCCACGACCCCGCACTCCACCGCGCAGGCGCTCATCGCGAACGAATCGCCGCTTCCGCACACGGCGCTCGGCAAGTGCCCGAAGCGGCGCTCGAAGGTCAGCATCGCCGGCGTGTCGTCGAACGGCGTGACACCCAGGGCAAATCCCAGTCCGCTCACGTCCATGTCGCGCTGAACGAACTCGTGGCAGGACACGAGCGATCCCGTGGAGTGAACGCGGCTGCCGGCGGAACCGAAATTCAGCACCAGCGGCAGCCGGTGCCCCGCATGCAGGTACCGGCGCAGCTCGCGGGTGAGGGCGATCGCCGCATTCACCTTGCCGACGCCGCAGTAGAGCACGGGGATTCCCGCTGCCTCGAATACCCCGTCCGACTCGGCAACGAGCGCCATGACGACCAGGATGGGGGAAAGCTCCGACATCCGGTCAATAATGGATCACGGCGCGCAGCGGCATGTCGCGCCATCGATAGTCGGCGACGATGTGCAGATCGATCAGCGCCCCGAGCGCCGTCACCTCATAGCCCGCCTTGAGACAGAGCTCCGCGGCGGCCGTCATGGTGCCGCCCGTCGCCAGCACATCGTCGACCAGGAACAGACAGCCGCTGCCCCGCTGCATCTCCAGGACCCCCGATCCGTATTCCAGATCGTAGGCCACATCGACCACCGGCGGCGGAAGCTTGCCCTGCTTGCGGATCGGCACGAAGCCCTTTCCGCGCTTCAGGGCGAGAGCGGCCCCCAGAATGAATCCGCGCGACTCGATGCCGGCGAGCGCATCGATCCTCTTCCACTCCTGCTCCGTGAGCAGCCCGTCGAGCGCCTGCATGGCGTCGTCGAAACGCGTGCGCAACAGCGGCGCGATGTCCCGAAACAGGATCCCCGGCTTCGGGAAATCCGGTACGTCGACGACGGCGCCGCGCAGCTCGTCCGCGAGCCGCTCGGTTCACGGCGACGCCTCCGCCATGCCGCTCTTCGTCTTGTCGATGAACGCGGCGACGTTCGCATGCAGAGCCTTCAGGTCGGGCTCGTGCGCGTACACCATGTGTCCCGAGGTGTAGAAATGCATCTCGATGTTGTTTTGCAGGGAAGGCTCGATCGGCAGCTGGCGCATCTCGAATTCCGCGGCGAAGTAGGGCGTCGCCAGATCGTAGTAGCCGCCGTTGAGCATGATCTTGAGTTTCGGATTCTGCTTCATCGCCACCGCGAGATCCGGCATCACGTTGAGGGTGCCCGGCATCTTTTGCTCGGAGCCCGGCGGCTGATGCAGGAAATCCCAGTTCTTTTCCACGTCGATATCCGCCTTGTAGTTCATCTTCTCGCCGAATTTGAGCGTGTTGCGCACGTAATCGTTGAACGCCGAGACGTACGCCGAGGAGATGGCGGCCGACTGCGGATCGTATTCGGCTTCCTTGCTCATGGGATCCAGCGTCGGGCCGGAAAAGCGCGTGTCCAGCCGGCCGGTGGTGATTTCAGCGCCGAGCAAGCTCTTCTCGAACTCTCCGCCGTTGACGCGAAGATTCGCGCGCTCGATGTAGTCGGCGGCCAGGCCGGTGTACTCGTGGAGTTTCGCCGCGATCGCCGCCTTCTTGTCCGCACCGAGCGTCGAGCCCGCAGCGAGCGCCTGGGTGTAATCGGTCAGCGCGAAATTCTCGACCTCGCGCAGCAGCGGCTCGAGCTCATCCGGCCGGTTCGGAAGCTTGTGGTGATACCACGCGGTCGCCGTATAGGTCGGCAGCGCCAGCACGTACGGCAAGTCCACGCCGGGATTGAACTGCGGCGCGTCCACTCCGTCGTCGAAGTTCAGGACCTGCGACAGCAGGATGATGCCGTTGAGGTCGAGCTCCTTTTCATTTTCCAGGATGCTCGACAGCGCCGCGGAGCGGGTCGTTCCGTAGCTCTCGCCGAACAGATACTTGGGCGAGTTCCAGCGCTTGTGGCGCGACAGGAATTCGACGATGAAGTTCGCGAACGCGTGCGCATCCTGGTCGACGCCGTAGAACGCCTTCTCCTTGTCGGCCCCGCGCAGGTGCCCGAAGCCCGTGCCGGGCGCGTCGATGAACACGAGATCGCTCACGTCGATCAGGCTGTATTCATTGTCGATCACCCGATACGGGGCGGCGGCGCTGTGGGTATCGTCGGCGGTCCGCACGCGCTTCGGCCCGAACGCACCCATGTGCAGCCAGACGGTCGAGGAGCCGGGGCCGCCGTTGTATAGGAAGGTGATCGGCCTCTTGGGATCTTCCTTGTCTCCCCGGAAATAAGCGACGTAGGACATGCTCGCCTCCGGCGGCTGCGGCGGCGGCGGCAGCGTGGTCCTCGCGCGGCGCGGGCGGATCGTCGTCCATCGGATCCTTGACGTGAACCACCATCACGCCCGCCTCCGCCTGATAGGCGATGGGCTTGCCGCCGATGATCACCGACCCCGAGGTCGTCTGATGATCGTCGTGCAGGAAGCGCGGCGACTCGCTCGGCTCCTCGGCCGCAGGCTTGGTGTCGGCGGTGCTCGAGGAGGCGTGATCGGCGTAAGCCGGCGTGCAGAAAGCGGCCGCCATGCTCAGCCAGGCTGAGCACAGCACGAGGCCGGCGTCGAATTTCATATATACAGTCTCCCGTCGCCGCAGGTATCGCGGCCAATCCGCAAGCATGCCGCGAAATCGCCAAACTTTCACCGTCCGCGAACGTCCCCATCGGTCCCGCTGCCGATTTGAGGTACGATTCCCGGATGCTGAGCCCTCGCTCGAACTTCTTCGCCCGGGCTTTGCTCGGGCTGATCGCTGCCTGCACGGCCGGCGCGGCTGCGCCCCCGGCGGTCACGGCGAAACCCCCGGGCCTCGCCCCACCGCAGCCGAGCCCGCAGCCTGCCGCGACAACGACAGCGGCCCCGCCCGCGGCAGCTGCCGCGCCCGCGCCCGATATGCTCGCCGCACCCATGAGCGGCACCGAAGTGATCGACATGCTCGATCAGACCGTCGACTGGTACCGCACCCTCGCCACCCAGCAGCAATTCTCCACCGAACCGAGCGATCTGTTGATCCTCTACGAGAACCGGCAGCTCGCGAGCCAGGTGACCGCCCTGGCCTTCGACATGGCGCGCGTCGACGCCAAACTCCTCCCCAAGGACGCATCGGCGCCTCAGAGCGGCGCGACCGCTTCCTCATCGCAGAGCCTGGCGCAACTGCAATCGAAGATCGATGCACAGGCCGCGTCGGTGCAGAGCGAGATGGATGCCGATCGGCAAAAGCTCGCCGCCTCGCCCAAGAAAGCCCGGCAGCAGTTGCAGGCGAAGATCGCCGAGCTCCAAGGGGAGACCGATCTGCTCAACACCAAGAAGGGCATCCTCGCGAGCATCGCGGGCGTCGTGAACGGCGGCGCCTCCGGCGGATCGGCAACGAACGCCCTGCGCGCGCAGATCGACGCGATGGCCACCGCACTGCCGGCGAGCACGGAGTCGCCGGCTCCAGGCGCTACGGGGGGCACCACCACTGCCGGCGCCCCGGGTGCTGCCTCGGCCGTTCATGCGCCGGCCGCGCCCTCGGCCGCCGAAGGCTCGCGCTTCGGAATCTGGGACGTCGCGGCGAATGTGTTCAAGCTGTCCGAGAAAATGAGCGCCCTCGACGCCGTCGACCGGCGTACGGCGGCGCTGCAGGATACCTACGCGCAGGTTCGCGCGAAAGTCGTCGCGCAGATGCGCGCCTTGTCGGCACGCGGTGATTCGCTCATGGCGCAAGCGGATGCGGCGGACAGTGCGACGCTCGACGGCCTGCGCGGCCAGCTCGACGCGCTCTCCGGCCAGATCAAACAAGCCTCGGCGATCCTCATTCCGCTGAGCAAGCAAGCGACACTCCTCAATCAATACCGGCACAACCTGAAGAACTGGCACGATGCGGTGAAAGTTCAGTCGCGGGATGCCCTTCGGTCGCTTGGAGTTCGGCTCGGCATCCTGCTGGCCATTCTCGGCGTGGTATTTGCCCTCGCGCACATCTGGCATCGGGCGGTGCTCAAATACGTACAGGACGCGCGGCGGCGCTATCAGCTCCTTCTGTTGCGGAAGATTGCCTTATGGTCGCTGGTCGTCGTCATCGTCGGCTTCACGTTCGCGAGCGAGCTGAGCTCGATCGTGACCTTCGCAGGACTGATCACGGCCGGCCTCGCCGTCGCGATGCAGAGCGTGCTCGTGTCCATCGTCGGCTATTTCTTCTTGATCGGAAAGTACGGCATCCGGGTCGGCGACCGCGTACAGATCGGCGAGGTCAGCGGCGAGGTCATCGAGCTCGGCATGGTGCGGATGTATCTCATGGAGTTTGCCGGCCAAGGCTCGGCGAGCCCGACCGGGCGGGTCGCGGCGTTTCCCAACTCCGTGGTCTTCCAGGTATCGGCCGGTCTCTTCAAGCAGATCCCCGGAGTCAATTTCGCCTGGCATGACATAACGCTGGGCGTTCCCGCGGGGGCGGACTACTCGCAGGTCAAGGAAAGACTGTTCGCCGCCGCCAACGAGGCCCTCGGGGACTACCGCGAGGAGATCCAGCGTCAAACCCGGGAGCTGAAACGGACCACCTTGTCGAGCGCGGGCGGGGAGGCGCTACCGACGGTGCAGCTGGCCTATTCCGTGAAAGGCGTGGACGCCCACGTTCGCTATCCGGTTCATCTGTCTCATTCCGCCGAAATCGACGAACGGATGTCCAAGGCACTCCTGCAGGTGATTTCCGGGCTGACCCCCAAGGATCCAGCGGCCGCTCCGTCGGCGCTTTGATCAACCCGGGGTGGCCGCCACCCGGCGATGATATCCTTGGCCGCTTTGTGAAATCGGCGGCTGACCGAGGGAAGCGAGTCTCGAATGATTCTGGTCATCGATGTAGGCAATACCCGCCTGAAATGGGCGTGGCTGACGAGCACGGGCCTCTCGGACCAGCAGGCCGTGGTCCATCGCGATGCCAAGCCGGGCATGTGGACCGCCGCGTTGTTCGAGGCCGGACAGAAGCCCCGGCGAGTGTTGATATCCAACGTCGCCGGTCCTTTGATGGGAAAGACGTTGGCCAAATTGACCAAGAAGGTCTTCAAGGTGACCGCGGAATTCGTGACCGCCGCGCCGGAGTTCCATGGTCTCGTCAACGGCTACCTCGATCCGAAGCTGTTGGGCGCGGATCGATGGCTGGCGTTGGTGGGGGCGTGGACCAAGACACGCTCCGCGATCTGCGTGGTCGATGCGGGTACGGCGGTCAAGGTCGACAGCGTCGATGCGTCAGGCCACCACTTGGGCGGGCTGATCGCTCCCGGCATCCATATGATGCGCGAGGCTCTCATGAGCAAGACCAGCGACATCGCCAAGGCGGCGGAAAACAGCACGCCGTCGCTCGCCGGGGTGCTGGCCAACAATACCGTCGGCGCGGTGTCGCGCGGCGCCGTGTTCGCGCTGGCGGGGATGGCGGACCGTGCGGCGGAGGTCATCGAACATAGCACCGGGGTGAAACCCAAGCTGTTCATCACGGGGGGCGACGCGGGCATGATCACGGGCACCATGCGATCACGCGGCGAGCTCGTTCCCGATCTCGTGCTGCAAGGCCTCGCCGTGATCGCCGCGCAGTCCGCCTAAGCTCCCGACGCTGGCGCCCCAAGAGTTCCGTGCTTCGCCCCGGCTCTCGAAATCTCATCACCGATGTCCCCGGTCTGTTGGTGGGCCACGCCACAGACGAGGCCGTCCGAACCGGCGTAACCGCGCTCGTCTGCGCGCCGGACTGGGCGGCCGGCGTCGACGTCCGCGGCGGCGCCCCCGGGGTCCGCGAAACCGAAACGCTCGCGCCCGAGAATCTGGTGGGCCGCGCGCACGCCATCGTCCTGTCGGGAGGCTCGGTATTCGGCCTCGCCGCGGCCGACGGTGCCGCCTCGGTTCTGTCCAACCGGAACATCGGATTGCGTTTCAAGCAGGATTCACCCGCCATTCCCATCATCCCGAGTGCCGTGCTACACGATCTCGGGAACGGCGGCGACAAGCGCTGGGGCGCGACTCCACCCTATCGCCATCTCGGCATTCGCGCTCTGGAGAGCGCCGCCGCCGAATTCGCTCTCGGCTCGATCGGCGCCGGCCGCGGCGCGATGGCCGGCCTCGTCAAAGGGGGCGTGGGTTCCGCCTCGCTCGATTTGGGCGACGGGATCATCGTCGGAGCGCTCGTCGCGGTGAACTCGGTCGGGTCCGCGCTCATGCCGGATGGCAAGACCTACTGGGCTTGGGCATTCGAGATCGACGGCGAATTCGGAGGATCAGCGCCGCCGGGCGCGGGCATGGACTTGAGCGACCCGGCTCCCGAGGAATCGCGCCTGAAAGCGCTGGGACGATGGCAGGCCGGCGCCAACACGACCCTCGGTGTCGTTGCCTGCAACGCGGATCTCTCCACGGCCGAATGCAAGCGGGTCGCGATGATGGCGCACGACGGCATCGCGCGTGCGATCCGGCCCGCGCATACGCCTTTCGACGGCGACACGGTGTTCTCCCTGGCGAGCGGCGCCGTCGCGCTCGGCCGCGATTCGTCGCGCGCCGCGCACACGGCCCGCATCGGGTCGGCGGCCGCCGACTGTCTGAGCCGCGCCATCGCCCGCGCCGTGCATCACGCCTGAGCGCCCGGACTCAGCGTCCCTGGGGCGGGTCGGACTGCGCCGACTTCGCGACGCCGTCATCGGCAGCAGGAGCGGCGCCCGGGGATGGGGCCGTGCTCGCAGGCGCCGGTGCGTCGGGATTCTCCGCCTCCAACCCGACCGTGGCGATCACGCCATCGGCTTTTTGGAGCACCTCGCGCGCATAGTCCCAATGAATGGCGACGGTGGTATCTCCAACGGCTTTCTGGAGAAGATCCGAGAACTGATCGACGTTGGGCTCGAAGCTCTGACCCTCGGCATCCACCGGAGGATGCGCTTCGAGCAACAGCTCGCCGTCCACCCAGGCGACCTTGATCGGTTCGTTGATGAGCCGCACCGGCGTGCCCACCGGAACCAGCGGGAACAGGGCCTGGACATCGTCCGGATACATGCGGATGCAGCCATGAGTGACGGGCATCCCGACCGCCTTCGGATTGTTCGTTCCGTGGATGAGATACGTGCCGTTGCCCGCGGCCAGGCGCATCGCATATTGCCCGAGAGGATTATCGGGACCCGGGGGAACGCTCGCCGGCAGGGGGTCGCCGTTCGCGGCGTGTTCTTTGCGCACCGATTCCGGGGGGTACCAGGTCGGATCCTTTTGCTTGCCGATGACATGCGTCAGTCCCAGCGGCGTGCGCCAGTCCATCTTGCCGATGCTGACGGGATAGGTGATGACCTGCTGCGGCTGACCACGCTTGGGCTTCGGATAGTAATAGAGCCGATGCTCGGGCAGGTTCACGACGATGCCCTCGTGCGGACCGGGCGGCAGGATATGCCGGCCGGGAATGATCACCTGCTTGCCCGCACCCGGAATCCAGGGATCCAATCCAGGATTGACGCGGATGATCTCCTCCGACCCCAGGCTGTACTTCGCCGCCAGATCGTAGAGCGTGTCTTCATAAACGGTCGTGACCGTCTGGTCCTCGCCGAAGACCTCGTCGTCCTTGTTGGTCAGCGTATAGACGGTCGCGTGCGCGAGCTGCACGCCCCCGAGGGCCAGCGAAATTATCGACGTGGCAAAGGCGGTTCGAACGTTTTCCATGCCGTAAGACTAGCATGGGCCGGTGCGCTCGCGAGATGGCCGAGATGGGGTAGCTCTCGGGGGAGGACCGCCCGTCACCGATTCAGCCGGATCGCGAAGAGATCCTCGTTTGCCTGCGAGAACGCCGCCCATCCGCCGGCATCGCCTCTCTCGGTCATGCGCCGGTGAATGAGCTCCATATACCGCCGGGTCATGGATTCGTCATACCGATCGACCTTGCCGAGGTGAGCCACGTACCGTTGCAACGAACCCCGGACCGCCTCGAGCGCCTCGTCCCAATCGGCGCGCCTCAAATACAGGTAGGCGGCGCGAACATGGGCCGAATGCCCGAACTCCTCGGGAGGCAATTCGCAGCTCTCCAGTGCGCGCAAGAATTCATCGTCGCCCATGGTACCAATGTACCACGATATCATGAATCTGGGCTAGGTGCCCCAACCGGCCATCGCTCTTGGGCCGCCGTGAATCTCCATGCACCCACGAGGCCGATTGCAAGCACCGGAATGAAGGCCGCAAACACCCAAAAGCCGGCTGCCTTGACGGCCGGCGCCGGGGCACCTTCCGCCAGACCGGCCGCGTTTGCCGCAATGCCCACCGCCGCGGTCCCGACGGCGTACCCGATCCTCTGCACCGTCGAGACCGATGCCGACGCCAGCGACCGCTCCGCGGTGTCGGCGAAGCGTACCGCCCGCTGCACGATCGCCGGCCAGCACGCCCCGAATCCCGCGCCCTGCAGCAGGCCGCACACGACCATCCAGGAGAGCGAGCCGGACGGCACCGCGATCGCAAATCCGGCGCTCCCCGCGAAGACCACCAGCGCACCCCCGCGGATCAGCCCATAGTCAGCGGCGGGCGTGGCCGACGCGACCGCCAAGGTCGCAACGCTCCAGGCGACCGCCTCGCCCGCCAGGATGTATCCGGTCACCAGCGGTCGGGTCCCGAAGAGAATGTTGAGGATCAACGGGCCGTATGCCCAGAACCCCGTCGTGGCCGCCGACAGCGCGAACACCATCAAGAGTCCCGCGCCGAGCGGATGCCGCGGCTCGAGCATCTGCCGGGGCAACATGCGCACGGTCGAACGCCGATCCACCCGCGCGGCGAGATAGAGGAGGACGAGACCGGCCACGCCGGCCGCCACCGCCACCGGAATCCGATACGCGGTCGCCCCTCCCGACAGCGCGCCCGATTCGGCGATGATCAGCGTCGCTGCGGAAAGCAGCATCAACGGTACGACCGGCCACGTCGCGGGTGCCTGCGCGGGTACCTGCGCGGACGCCGAACGCGGCAGCCAGCGCTGCGCAAGTGCCCAGACGATGACCGCTTGGAGCGCGAAACTGCAAAACGCCCAGCGCCATCGATGCGGCCCAGAAAACACACCTCCGATGAGCGGCCCGAGCAGCGAGCCCGCGCCCCAAACGAGCGCCACGAGGCCGAACAGCCGATTCCAGAGCGCCTCCTCGAACCAGGCCTCAACAGCCACGTAACAGACCGACAGAAACATGCCGCCGCCCAGTCCCTGGACCCAGCGTCCGCCGATGACCGCGGCCATGTCGGGCGCCGCAGCCGCCGCGACGCAGCCGACGGTATAGATCGCCGCCGCGCTGGTGAACGCGCGCTTGATGCCGAATTTCAGGCAGAACACCCCGGCCGCCGCTCCCGCGATGATGGCGCCGACCTCGTAAAGCGATATGGTCCAATTGATGTAGGCGATGCCGCCGAGGTCGGCGACGATCGACGGAGCGACGGTGGCGGTGACGAGCGTATCGGCGGAGTGCAGCCAGACGCCCAAGCACAGCAGGCAAAAGCGCAGCATGGCGTCGCGCGGGATTCTTTCTTTGCGGCTCATCGTCATTTCAAGATACACCTCGATTCCCCCTGGACATCCACAAAGTACTGTACGGCCGTTCAGAGCTTCCGCTACTCTGCGCGCCCTCATTCCATCGACGCGGCATCCGAGTGAACGATCTCCAGAAATCCGAAACTTCAGCCTCAGGCGGCACGGCCGACCGCGGCGACCCCGCGTCGCGCCGGTCGATCTCCCCCCTGATCGTCGGGTGCCTCGCGGCGACATGGCTCATCTGGGGATCCACCTATCTCGTGATTCGATTCGCCTTGGTGGGCTTTGCGCCCTTCTTCTTGATGGCGACGCGATTCGTGTGCGCGGGAACCCTGCTGATGACATGGCAATTGGCGCGCGGCGCCCGGCTGCCCACGCGGTGCGAATGGCTGAACGCCGCGGTCGTCGGCACGCTGATGATCGGCGGAGGCATGGGCTGCGTCGCTTATTCGGAAATGACGATCGCGTCCGGCCTCGTCGTGGCCTTCATTGCGGTGATCCCGCTCATATTGGTGGCGATCAATATGGCATTCGGCGTCCACCCTCCGCGCAGCGAGCTGCTCGCGGTGTGCCTGGGCTTCGCGGGCGTGCTGATGCTGACGCAAGGCGAAGGGATACGCGCCTCTCCCGTGGGGCTCGCCGCGATCATGATCGGATGCACCGGATGGTCGCTCGGCAGCATGCTCAGCCTCCGCATCCTACCGCTCGCTCCCGGCGCAACCGGCTTCGCGAGCGAAATGCTGTGCGGAGGCACCGCGTTGTTCGTCATCTCCGCTCTGCGCGGCGAGCCCTGGCACTGGCCCTCGGCATGGGGACCCCTGCTGTCCTGGTTCTACCTGGTCGGCTTCGGGACGTTGATCGCCTTCAGCGCATACATGCTGCTCCTGGCACGAACCACGACCAGCGTCGCGTCGAGCTACACGCTGGTAAATCCCGTCGTGGCGCTCTTGCTGGGAGTGACCTGGGGCGGCGAAATCGTGACGGCGCGGGAATGGATCGCCGTCAGCGTGATCCTCATCGGTGTGGTGCTGCTGTTCGCCAGTCGGCGGTCGGCCTCGTGAGGTCTTCGCCGGCTTGGGTGTGACGCCCTACGTTCCCAATATGACTTTCAATTCCGACATCCGATGCCGTACTGGCCCTACCGTGGGCTCCGCTTGAACCCGCCTCAGTGCGAAATCGGCGCTCGCGCCGCCCTTCCGGGGTATGTACGCTCTACAAGTTGACCATCTCTTACGACTGGAACACCGTTTACGAGCACAAACTGAATCCCTTCGGAATATCGCAGGGGTTCCTCGTAGGTGGCTTTGTCGATCACGCGGTTAGGATCGAACACGGTAACATCCGCATCGGCTCCCAAGCGGATGCGCCCTTTGTCCGCGAATGCAGGCGCGCGCTTCTCAAGCATTTGTGCGGGCATTAGCGTCATTTTCCGCAGCGCCGTCATCAGATCCAGCGTCTTTTCCTCCCGCACATATTGTCCCAACACGCGCGCGAATGTCCCCTGTCCGCGAGGATGAATCTTGGAACCAGTGATCGGCAAACCGTCGCTCGCTATCATAACCAGCGGACTTGCCAGTGCTGCTCGGACCGCCTCTGCGGGAATCTCATGGATCACTACGAGTCCGCCCTGTTTGCGGTAGCTTGCGAACGTTTCCGATGTCAACCGCTCACCGTTTTCCGACCACTGCAGATCATGGTAGGTAATGCCATACCTTTCCTGCCAACCGTCGTCGAACACGGATGAATTCAGGTTGGTGCTGGCGGCAGTATACGGATAGCATTCTGTGGTGATATCGAGCCCGTGTTGTCGCGCGCCGGCGATGATCTGGAGCATTTGAGGGGTGTACTTCAGTCCCATACTCGTGATATGCGCCACGTGAAGCTGGGCTCCGGTGGCAGCCGCGGCCGCTATGACCTCTTCCAGCGCAGCGATTCCGGATTCCGGCTCGAGTAACGATGAGTAGCGCAAATGAACCTGCAGGGGAGCATGATATTCCGCCGCGACCTGGAACATCTCCAGAATCTCCCAGTGCGATGCACCGGGCGTGTAGTTAATACCCATTCCCTCGGCGAGCGCACCCTGCTTCAGGCCTGCCTCCATGGTTGTGCGTAACCTGTTGAGTTCTTCGGCTGTGGCCTCGCGGTGATTTGCAGCTTCCGCCACCGCGGTGTTCATCGTGATGAGAGAGGTGCCCGCCTGTCCCGCCATCACGCGGATTCGCATGGGAATATGGCCTGCACTCACTCCGTAGTTAATGAGCGACCTGCCATCCCGCGCGGCATACCACTTCTCGACATCATCGGTGCCCAGCTCGAGCTCGAGCGAGGTCGTTACGCCGTCGCGCGCTTGAAACCGGTAGTTCGCGTTCTCTTGTCCGTGCTCATGCAGATCTATGAATCCTGGCGCGACGACCAGTCCCCGCGCATTAATCGTCTCTCTCCCAACCAAAGGGCTCGTAGATAATGCGCGGATTTTGCCGCCAGCTATTCCCACATTGCGGACCGCGTCAAATCCGGACTCCGGGTCCATGACACGCCCATGGGAAATCACCACGTCATAGACTTGCCCGTAGACGGGAGCGCACGCGCACGTGAGTAACCATAGCAGCGCGACTGCCGACAAAGTGTTCTTTACACCCATGAGTCTAGGCTGCATGTATTTGAACTTCATCTATGCCCCCTCATACGGCCAAATCGTGCAGGCTCACGACGTTCCTGTCTCCGCCATCGGCGCCGCCGGGCGACGCAGCGTGAACCAGATCAAGAGCGCTCCCAAAAGAACGCTCGCAACGACGCCTAGCGAGGCATCTGCGGCAAAGCTACCAGCAACACCCTGTTTCCCGTATCCCCACCCGTCGGCGATCAGCATGTACGTGATGGGAATATTGAAAGCCGAGATTAATAAACAAAACGTGGTGGCTGCGAGTGGGTTACGACGGCCGATGGTTTCAAACGCGATCGCGATGGATATGGTGATCGCCAGTCCCTGAAATACGTTTTCGCCGATGAAAGCGACCGCAAAAAACGCAGGCGAACGCGGCAGTAGTATGAGCAGCAGGGTGAACAGTGATCCCGTCACACCGACCGCCAAGTATAGGAATCGAAGCGGCAACAAACGATCGATGAGTCGAAATAACAGACATCCAGCAGTACCGCCCAACACCACGCCTCCGCCGCCTACGAGAGAGACAAAATGAGGCGAAGCGTGAAAGTCATCGCCGATGCCACCCAGAAAGTTGGTCAACGAGAACGTTGCCACCGGAGCAATGAAAAGCACAATAGCGATCAACACTTCCCGCTGCTTTAAAAGGCTCAAAACATCGCCGAAGAACTGGCTAAAGCTTTCGGCCGCGAGCCGTCGATCAGGCCCTGGCGCCGGCATAAAGGGAAATACAGCTGTTGGAAGCACGATTATTCCGCCAAGCACGAGTGCTGCAACCCCTGGTGATACGTTTCTTATTAATTCACCTGTGGCCACTGCCATAGCACCGCCGGCCCCCAAGTTGCCAATCGTGACCCACGAACTGAGCTTATTTTCCTGCTCCGCGCTGGTAATGCTGGAAAGCCAGCCGCCAAGTGCGCTTTGATAAAGGTTCGCTAAGAAGTAGCCCGCGACGAGCAGAACCTCCACCAGCGCGAGGTGATCCAGATTGAGCAGCGCGACCACGAGCAACACCGCAGCCATCGCTGCGCTCACCGCTGAATACCAGCGCCTGCTAAAACGAACGTCCAGCACTGGGCTCACCAGGAAGGCCCACATTCCTGGCGAAACCATAACCGCGGACATGGCTGCAATCGTCGTCTCAGGAACGTGCCGAATACTTAGCAGCTGGGGCACTGAAATCGCGATGATTCCACCATACATACCGAAGACTGAATTGGTTAGCCCCATCAACCATAACGGTGCAACCGATCGAGTCGTCATAGAGGCCCGTTCTCCGAGTCTGCGAATGGCGAAAGACAGCTTGGCAGGGTTCCTACCCCGGCAAATCCATGCCGGGAATGTTGCCCTCGAGAATGAGGCTGCGGCAATGCGCCTCAAATACTTGGAGAAGACGGGATTTTGTGAGTTGGCGCAGTGTGGCCAATCCGATTACCGCGGGCGCATGCTGACCGGCAAGTGCAATCCGATAAAGGCGTTTACCATCAAGCGCCACATTGGCTTTCGGTCGAGCATTGAACAGCGCATAACCATATCCGTTCGCTACCATGGTGCGAACCACCTCCTGGTGAGGGGAGCGCCAGAACACGTTAGAGGTAACACCTTCTTTCGCAAACATCGCCAGGAAATAATCTCGACTGATGGGAAGGTCTAAGAGGATCATCGGTCGGGCAGACAACTCGGTAAGCGTCACACTCTCGCGTTCGTGGAGAGGATCGGATTCACCGAACAGCGCGTAGGGTGGAAGCGGTACGAGTGGCGTGAAAGCAATGTCGTTACTGATCTGCAGATCGTATGTGACCGCAACGTCAATCTCGACTCGGCGCAGCCCATCGAGAAGGGCTCCTTGATCCCGTTCGCTTTGTCGAATATCAGTGCCCGGATACACACTCATGAATGAATGCGACAATTCCGGCATCACCATGGGTGCGAGCGTGACGAGCGCTCCGACCGATAGAGCGCCTCGGGGCTGATCCATTTCAGAGGCCGCCGAATAGAGGTTCTCTGCCCGCTTGATCAATTCCTTTGCCTCACGCAGGACGGATCTGCCCGACCGCGTCAGCGACAGCCCCTGAGCGTGTTGGCGTACGAAGAGTTGGACACCGAGTTCCTGCTCCAAATGAGCAATGGCAGTCGAAATCGCGGGCTGCGAAATGTTCGCCTGCTCCGAGGCTAGGGTAATGCTTCCCGTCTCACCGGCGGCGATGAAATACTGGAGGTGGCGCAATGTGAACTTCATAGTGGCCATCCATTGTCGGCAATCTCGTTGCGCACCGGACGCCAAGGTGCCGAACCGCGCCGGTCAATGTCCATGTGATCTCCGTACAGTGTACTAAGGATCGCCCGGTACGCTATAGCTTGGCGCAGCTTCCGGGTCGATTGCGCGGCGAATGTAATCCTCTACCTGAGGCCCAAAAACCTCCCACGCGGCAAGCAATGATGCAATTGGATCGTGATCGATCCAGTCGACTCTTAGATCCACGATCGGCCACGAGATATCATTCCTTACTATCAGGAGGCCCGCTGAATGTAGCGGACCAGCTTCCCCTCCCTCGCCCAGACCTGCTTCAAGGGCGGCTAGGAGTCGATGCGAGAACGGAGCATCCGCTTGTTCGAACGCCTGAACCATGGCGTGAGGCACAGTTGATCGAGCAAGAAGATTTCCAGCTGCGGCCGAATCCTTCCCGAAGGCCTCGCCGTGTTTGCCCAATACTCGGGAACCGGAACAGATCGCGGGGGGGCCAACTCGACCGATGGCGAGCAATTGCCGGAAGTCTCGATGAAGCTCAGAGGCAATCACCGTGTCAAGGGCTTCGCGCGCGGACGCCTGACGCTCGAGTACCGCCAGCGCGGCCGGCCCGAGTGCTGGGTTTGTAACGTTCTGCGTTGCTACCGCACCGACGCCCGAGCTCGCATGAGCGCATCGGGCAGCCACGGCGGGCGACGAGGAGGCGATGGCGACACCGAACATCCCGGCGTCTTTGGACCGGGCAACGACCGAGAAGGTCACTTACTCGCTCTCCGGAATAACGGCGATGACATCGATCTCCACCAGCCACTCGGGCCGGGCAAGAGCGGAGACAACCAAGCCCGTTGACACGGGATAGACACCCCTCAACCATCGGCCTATTGTGCGATACACCGGCTCTCTGAAGCGTGGATCCGTGAGATAGATCGTGATCTTGCACACGTGCTCGAGTTGCGCGCCGGCCTCTTGGAGAAGCGTGACAATGTTGCTCATGGCTCGCTCCGCTTGTCCGACGGGGTCGCCGATTGATACGCTCTCGGCGGTTTCCAAATCCTGCCCCACTTGCCCACGGACGAACACCGTGCTGCCGCGCGCGACGACCGCCTGGCACAAGTCATTGTCCAAGCGCTGCTCTGGGTAGGTATCTTGGGTATTGAACTTGCGAATTCTTGTGTGCATTGAGGTTTCTCCATTCTCGGCGTTCATGATTGCTGGGTCGAAAGGCGCGGCCCAGGCGATAATGGCGCTAGACATGAGCAGCGCTAACCACAATCGCTATTGTGGCTCATGATCGGCGATATCGAGCGACTCGCGCATCGCCTTTTCGAGGGCTTTGCTTCGCAATTCCCAATCTGGGCAGGTGCCTCCATTGTTTGCGGCTCCCCTAGGCTCGGAAAAACGGATCTTTGGGTTCTGGAATTCGTGCTCAGGTGGCCTATCTCGATGTTTTATCCTCCAGCTGCCGAAAAGTATCAGAATGAGACCCAGGGTCGCCGGTGAACATGGAGCTCGAGCAGCACACAATCCGTCCCATCAGCCTGAGCGAGCGCCACGGTCGCGCGCGGGATCTCTTTACCGTCTGGTTCGGCACAAATCTCATGTTGCTGACGGTCGTCACCGGCGCGTTGGCCGTGACGGTATTCCATCTGCCTCTGGTCTGGGCAATCGTGAGCCTCACTCTCGGCAATCTCGTCGGTGGGATTTTCATGGCACTGCATGCAGCCCAAGGTCCAACGCTCGGCGTCCCGCAAATGGTCCAGACGCGAGGACAGTTCGGTTCGGTCGGTGCGCTGGTCGTCATCGCCGTCGTGGTTGTCATGTATGTCGGCTTCTTTGCCTCCAATTTGGCCTTGGGCGCCGAAACCCTTCGAGCAATTGTACCTCCGCTCCCCGAAACGGCTGTCATCGTCCTCTTGGGCGTCCTTAGCATTGCGGGAACCATCCTCGGCTATGACCTCATCCACACCTGCACCAAATTCGTCAGTTACGCCTCCGGTGCCGCTTTCGCGCTGACACTGGCGTGGCTCGCGATCGGCCACTCATTGCCCCCAGATCTCTTATCGCGCAACACGGTGACCCCCCAAGGCATCCTCGGGGCCGTTTCGGTCGCAGCCCTCTGGCAAATTGCCTACGCGCCCTATGTCTCCGACTACTCACGGTATCTGCCGCCCGAGACCGGTGTTCGTCCCGCTTTCTGGGCGTCGTATTGGGGAAGCGTTCTAGGGTCTACCTTGCCAATGATTGTGGGGACCGTGATTGGGCTACTCGATCAGGGCAGTGGCGTGATAGCCACCTTGGGAGTCATGACCAAGGGAATTGCGCCCGTGACGTTCATCATCTTCTCGATCGCGATGCTGACCAACAACGCGATGAACGTCTATTGCGGCGCTCTCTCGACACTGACGGGGTTGCAGACATGGCGGCCGGCGTGGAACCCGGGCTGGCGAGCGCGCTCCGCCGTCGCGATCATCCTGCTGGCGATCGCGCTCAGCCTCGCGATCTTGGGCCACGACTCGTTCCTCGAATCCTACACGAGCTTCATTCTTTTGCTCTTTTACGTACTGATTCCATGGACGGCGATCAATTTGGTCGACTACTACCTCGTGCGCCACGGTAAATACGATGTCGAGTCGTTCCTTCGGCACGACGGCGGGGTATATGGGCGGTACAACGTGCCCGCGCTTGTCTGCTATTTTCTGGGGACTCTGGTACAGCTGCCGTTCGTGTCTACGCCCCTCTATCGCGGACCTGTTGCTCGAGCGCTGGGAGATGCGGATCTCTCGTGGCTAGTCGGCCTGGCGGTTACGTCCGTGTCGTATTACGTCTTCGCAAAGCGGCCCGCGGGCCTTGAAGAAGGTTTGTACCCCAGAAAAACCTAATCAACGCCCAATGAAATACGAATTGGCAACTTCGGCCCCGGTGGGGATACTGGCGCCGTCGAAATCCACGACTAATTAATGAATTTCGCTTGCTCTTCGCCAAGGTACAAAAATGTCAGCAGTGAACGTGGAAACGCTCATCATCGGTGGTGGTCAGGCAGGCTTGGCGATGAGCGAGCACCTGAGCAAGCGCGGAAAGTCTCATCTCATCGTCGAACGCCATCGGATTGCTGAACGCTGGCGCTCGGAACGTTGGGATTCTTTGGTCGCAAATGGACCAGCCTGGCACGATCGGTTTCCCGGCAAGCAATTTTCCTGCGATCCGAATGACTTTGCGACCAGAGACCAAATCGTCGACTACTTCGTCGCTTACGCGGAGCAGATTGCAGCTCCTATTCGCTGTGGCATTGAAGTTACGGCACTTCGCGCCAAGGCGGCCGGTTCAGGCTTCCGCGCGGAGACTCCAGAGGGCATTATCGAGGCCACCAACGTCGTCGTCGCGACCGGTCCGTTTCAACGTCCCCTCATCCCCAACGTCGTCCCATCAAACCCTGGGATCGAGCAGATCCATTCCGCCAACTACCGGAATCCCGCCCAGCTGCGTGATGGCGCAATTCTGGTAGTCGGTGCTGGTTCGTCCGGTGTTCAGATCGCCGACGAGCTGGTCCGTGCCGGACGGCGCGTCTACCTGTCCGTCGGCCCGCACAATCGCCCTCCTCGTCGTTATCGGGGACGTGACTTCGTCTGGTGGCTCGGAGTCTTGGGTGAGTGGGACACGAAGACCGTCGTCCCAGGTACCGAGCACGTCACGATCGCCGTCAGTGGGGCCCATGGCGGCCACACGGTTGATTTTCGAGATCTTGCCACGCGTGGCGTCACGTTGTTGGGCAGCGCGAGCAGCGTCAAAGACAGCGTTATCCGATTCGCGCCGGATCTTTCAGAAAACATTGCTCGGGGCGATGCGAATTATCTGTCCGTACTGGACGCTGCCGACGCCTATGTCGCCCAGAACGGTATCGATCTGCCTGAAGAGCCTCAAGCCCGTCAGATTGGCGCCGATCCGCAATGCGTCACCCATCCGCTTGCTCAGTTGAATCTCTCGAACATCACATCGATCGTCTGGGCGACGGGCTACGCGCTCGATTTTGGCTGGATCAAGGTCAACGCTTTCGATGAAAAGGATCGCCCCGTGCATCAACGAGGTGTGTCGGCCGTGCCTGGACTTTACTTCCTGGGGCTAGCATGGCTGTCGAGAAGGGCCTCGCCGTTCATCTGGGGTGTCTGGCACGATGCCGAATACCTAGCGGGCCATATCGCTGCTCGGAAAGATCATCCCGTGGCGAATCTGGCTCTCAATAGAGGCTGACCCGAACCGTTTGCTTCGCAAGCCCAGTGGCGGGCGCAACCGAACTAGGGAGCGCCCGCCGGACGGCACTGCTTACTTGTGGGAGAAGTACTGGTTAAGGCCGTAGACCAAGCTGACGAACGGCATGCCGAGAGCGGCGTATACCACCTCCGCCTCTGGGGCCGCGTTGTCGGCTAGAATTTCCACGCATACGTTGGAATAGGCCACCGGGATGACACCCGCCTGCTGCATTCGCGCCATGCCCATCTCGCCCTGCCTCTTGGTAAATGCACCGGACGCGTCGACCACGCCGTATGTCTCGTAGCCATCCGCGAGCGCCGGGATCGCCGGGAATGCCAGGCATACGTCAGTGGATATTCCGGTCACGATCAGCGATTTACGACCGGTTGCCTTCACCGCATCCACGACTCGTTTTTCGGTCCAAGCATTCACCGTCGTTCTTTCGATCGTAGGGATGCCCCTTACCACCTCGGCGAGCTCGGGGATCAACGGACCCCACATTCTCTCCGTGGTGGTCGTGACAACGACCGGAATTTTCAACGCACGGAGGGCCTTGGTCATGCCTACCACATTGTGCTTCAGTTCGAGCGTGTCGATATCTCGGACGCCGGTGTACAACCCCACTTGATGGTCGACCAGGAGTAGGGCCGCGTTGTCACGGGTTAGCTGTCCACGTCGGTTGAGTTTGTCAGTCATGGTAGTAATCTCCTTTGAGGCATTGCGGTTCATCGTAATGAGTCGATTTGCCACAAAGTCCTATCCATTGAAACGACCACGACCATCGAGGCGAGATGGAATCCCTTGTATCTACACCGACGGCACAGTCGCCAAATCGAAGCTCATTAATGTTGCCGGTATCGCCAGATCAACTATCTTCATAGGGTATCCCAATAATCCTTTATCTTTGGTGAAACTACAATATACTAATAAAATCACGCACCGACATCTGTAAAGTGAGGATGTGGTTCCAAAAAACCAAAGCAGATTAGGTGGCCTGACAACCTCCGGCTTTATATATTGCCGAGTTTGGAGAACCTAGTTGTGTCGAGATTTGCAACAAGCGTACTCCTGCTGATTGCTGTGGCTTCTCTGAGAGTCAACGCAGCGAATGTCTCGGGGCCTATTCACTCGGTGGTGACCTTTGGCGACAGCTGGAGCGATGCTGGTTCTTTCGGCACGATCTATGGCACTACCCCGGGCTCCTCCTGGAGCCAGTTGCTGGCGAGAACCTATGGCGATGACCAAACGCCGTTCCTGTTTGCCGAGAAAGGCAAGCCCATACTTATCCTTGGCGGGTTGGACTATGCGCAGGGCGGATCAAAGACCGCGACACCCGCGAAACAAGGAGACGCGGAAGATTCTATTCCGCACTCCGCGGCGGTGCAGATTCGGAATCATCTAAGAGCCTTCGGGCGGTTTCGCTCCGATCAGTTGATTGTGCTGTGGACCGGCTGTAACGACATTCTGGCGCCGTTTGGCAACAGTGCGGAAGGGCCTTTGAGCGCCGATCAGCAGATCTTGAATTCGAAAGAAGGCCCTTCTTCCCCGGTCTACGCGGCTGCCGAAGCAGGCGTACGCAAGGCGGTCCAGGACGAGCTCGGTCTCGTGCGAGCGCTATTGGACAACGGTGCGGTCCACATTGCGGTGATGAATATCGTCGACCTGGGTTGTCAACCGAATACCACCATGACCGGGGTCAAGATGGCATCGCGCTTGACCACCCTGTACAACACCTCTTTGGCGGCAGGGATTTCGGACGACGCGAGGGTTCTATTGGTCGACGCCGATGCGATACTCGTCGACGCTGCCCAGGACCGCAGCGACCGGGGCTTCCGACACGTGACAGAGGATGCGTGCGCCAACAGGTCTACAATTTGCGGACCCGCCGATTACGTCGAGAAGAACGCCGATGAGACCTACATGTTTGCCGGTTATGGACACCTGACCCAACACACACGGCGCCTCCTTGCAGCGTCAGTGGCAAAGCTGGTCAACGAGCGCTGGCCAAGCGTTCCGGGCCACTAATAGCGCGTCGCCCTTATGGCATCGGCAAAATATCTTTTCATATTTACAACCGGCAAATGACGGTCAATCCAAGCGGATAACCCACGCGTAATCCCCAGGGAGCTCAGGGGGAAGGTTTACCCGGAGATCGTTGCCTTGCGCCAGTGTCCCAAGACCTGCCTCCGATCCCAACATGGTTGCTCTACTATGCCCGGATGCACCCACGTCGAGCAGGGTGACAGTATTCCCCTTGGGTCTGCCGAGAAGTACCGCATATAGGGCATTGTCCTTCGTTGTGAAGCGCACATCGATGCCGTCGGCCGTTTTACCCGTCGCACGAATCCAGGGCCTGGTATCAAAGATGGCCTCGCCGTTCTGCTTGAGCCAAACACCGAGCTCGTGAAGTCGATCGACTTGGATAGGCGGAATCGTCCCGTCCGGCTCCGGCCCCACGTCGAGCAGCAAATTGCCGTTCTTCGCCACGATGTCGGCCAGCAGCGCCACCAGCGCCGCGGCGGATATGGTCTCAATCTGGACCCTCCATCCGATTGAGACCGAAAGACTTCCCGAGCCCTCTGCACTCCTCCCATTTCTCGGTCGAAATGAAATCGGGTTTCGCGTATTCCGGTGTCGTGAAATCGTGAAAGAGGAACGGCTTCCATCGGTCGTTGATGACGCCGTCGGGATTCGAATTATAGAAATGCGCGGCGATTTCCAACGCCTTTCCCTCGGGTGAATAACCGATATCGTTCCAAAGGATGTCCGGCTTGTATTTGGCGATGAGCTCATGCAATTGCGCATCGGCGTACCCCGGATAGGCCGATCCCTGTTGCCTCAGGGCCACGGCGACGTTGTCTTCCGCAAGGAATGGCCCTGACCCGAAACTCCAATCGTACAAACCGGAGTAGTAAACTCCCATTTTCAAGCCGTCCTGCCTCACCGCTCTAGCCAAATCCCCCACCAGATCGCGCGGGCTATGACTCTGATCCGGACGCAAATGCGGATTCATGACGGCGCTCGGCCACAACGTGAAGCCGTCGTGATGCTTGGTCGTGAGCACCACATAGCGGGCGCCCGTCTCCTTGAACAAATCGGCCCAGGCCGACGGATTCCAGAGGCGGGTGTCGGCGTTGAACACATGCGCGAAGTCGTAGTAATTGAACTCGGCACCGTAGGCATTTCGGTGAAACCGCGACGTCGGTGAGTTCGGAATACGCATTGTGTTGTAATACCACTCCGCGTAAGGGTTGACGCCTTTCTGCTCCGCGCCAATCTCTTCGGTCTTGAACTCTCGCGCCTCGCGCGGCGCATAGCCCGGAACCGAATAGATTCCCCAGTGAATAAAGATCCCAAGCTTCGCGTTCATATACCACGATGGAACTCGGTGCCTGGCGAGTGACTCTTCCGTCGGTAGGAACCTCTGGGGCGATCCCGGGGACGGAATTTCCCTTTGCCCGACCGATTGCTGGATCGCGAGCGCTTCGCTGAATGTCGCCAGCAACAAAAGCGCGCTCATTACGAATGAGCGGGACGTCACTTCCCAGCCGCCCTGTGCGCAAACGCCTCACTTAGCGAGAATAGCCGCTTCATGGGCACCCACTTCTCCCCAGGCCTGGCGAAGGGTAGCGCTTGCTGATACCGCCACATGAGTTCCTCCCAAGCTCGCACACGCGGGTTGGTGGATTCGCTCGGTACGGTATCTGCCGCTCTCGGCTCGCCGATTACTTCTAGGACCATCACGAGACGATTGCCGCAGCGAAAAAGCTCCAATTCACGGACTCCACTGGCGCCAAGCGACTCCACTACTTCCGGCCAGACCCTGTCTGGACGGTGCCAATCCTCGTACTCCGCAATCAGTGAGTCGTCGTCTCTCAAATCGAGAGCGAAGTAGAGGCGCGAAATGGATTCATTCATACACGGGCGTCGAACGTTTGGAATGAAGGGAAAACGCGAGCACGACTGCAAAACTCACTATCGGCACAACCATGGCGCGTTCGATGCCAACGCGATCGGAAACGGCCCCCATTGCGGCAGTCAAGATCGCGCCACCGATAATAGCCATGACCAGAAACGAAGAGCCAAGCTTGCGATCATCGTCAGCGAGCCCGCGCAGGCCCAACGCGAAGATCGTGGGAAACATGATCGACATGAAAAAGCTCATCGCGATGAGCGCACCCACCCCCGCCCTTCCCGGATACCCGACGGCAATCGCTCCTAGCAGCATATTGATGATCGCAAAGGCGGCGAGCAGTCGATTCGGAGATAAATATCGCATCATTGCAGTGCCGATGAACCGGCCGAGCATGAACATCACCAGTGAAAGAGTTAGAAAGTTCGCTGCATTTTTTTCCGGAAGGCCGGGCAGGGCACGCTGGGCGTACCGGATGAAGAAACTCCATATTCCGACCTGTGCACCAACGTAGAAGAATTGCGCGACAACGGCGAACCTGAAGTTCGAATTCCTTACAAGTCCGGACGCATGAGAGCGGAAGGAACGTCGATCGCCCCCATCTTGGACCACGGTCGGCAAACGCGTGAAGGCGATGAGCGCCGCCCACAACACCACGACTGCTCCGATGGTCAAATAAGGCGCCTTTACCGCGGCAGATTCGGAGACGTAATAGGCGTGCCGCGCGGCCTCGGACATGGCTGCCAATTGGAACCGCGAATGCTCGACCCCCGACAAGATGAAATGTTGACCGATCAGAACTCCGGTGATCGACCCCACAGGATTGAACGATTGGGCGAGATTGAGACGCCACGCGGCACGCTCGGGGGGTCCGAGCACGGTCACAAGAGGATTGGCAGAGGTCTCGAGAAATGCGAGGCCGCTCGCGATGACGAACAACGCCAAAAGGAACAATCCGTAGGTGTGACTCGCTGCGGCGGGATAAAATAGAAAGGCACCTGTGGCATAAAGAGTGAGCCCCGCGAGCAGCGCCGCTTTGTAACCGAGCCGGCGCATACAGATGCTGGCAGGAATCGCAAGCACGAAATATCCGACATAGAACGCGCTTTGCACCAGGCCGGCTTCGAAGTCGGATAGCTCGAAGGCCTTCTTGAATTGCTTGATCAGAATGTCATTGAGGTTATTTGCAACTCCCCACAGGAAGAACAGGCTGACGACAAGTGCGACAGCCAAGGAGGCAGTCGCGCCGCCCGTGATGGTGCGCGGCGCCGGCCTCGCGCCGTCGGCGTATTGCATTGCTTTACTCCCCCGTACGGCATCTTGCGTCGATGATCAGGTTACTGCTTGCGTGTCAGGTTGTAAATCTGAAATACTGTTTTGCCCATGACCACGATGGCGCCGTGGATTCTTGTTTCATTGACGCCGTACATCAAGGGGCGAACATCATCGCCCCGCCCCGGGACGGCGTTAAACTCTTCAGCCAGCAGTGGTGAAGGATCAGAGTGAGCGACATGCCCAAATACCGTGCGCCGGCCCTCGATAAGGGGCTCGACATCCTGGAGTTGCTCGCGGGCCATTCCAAACCATTGAATTTAACGGAGATCGCAAGCGGCGTCGGATACTCCAAGGGCGAGATATTTCGCATGTTGCAGAGGCTGGAGGAGCGCAAATATATCGCCCGCGGTGAGGGTGATACAGGCTACTTGCTGACCAACCGGCTATTCATGCTCGGCATGGAGCGCCCGCAAAACAAGGGGTTGGTGGAAATCGCGCTGCCCATCATGCGTCGTCTTTCGGAGGAGATCTCGCACCCCTGCCACCTCGTCGTCGTATCGGAAGATCAGATTGTGGTCATAGCACGAGTCGATGCGCCCAGCGACTTGGGCTTCGTCGTGCGGGTCGGTCATCGTCGGCCGGTTACCCATTCAACATCGGGTCTGGTGCTGTTCGCGTTCCAAAGCGCCGAAGTACGCGCCCAATGGCTCACGCGGCTTGACGTTAGGGACAATAGCTACAAGCGAAAGGTCTTTATCGAGCGCGCCGACGAAGTACGCAAACAAGGCTTCGCAAGCTGTCCCAGCGAGGCGATTGAATGGATTATCGATTTGTCCGCACCGATACTCCAGCACAATCACGCAATTGGCGCGCTGACAATTCCATTCATTGACCGCCATCAAAAAAAGGCGACGATGGACCACGCGATCGAGCGCCTTCGAATCGCTGTCGAGGACATATCGCAGAAGTTGCCGACGTAATGACCCGGCCTCAGCACTCAATGGAGTGACGCGAGCCCCTCTTGGCGGATGCTGACGCCTCATCCGCCCCGGAATCCACACCCCGAGCGCGGCCCGGCCGCCTCATGCATTCGTTTTTTCAAACCTCTACCCCCGAAAAGATATGTTTACCGTAGGATGGTACTATGGTTTTATAGGTGCATCCAGGTTTCTCGTGATATTTTAAAAGCAATAACTTGAGGGATGCTTATGGACATGCGGGTTCGGGCCTCCGGCGATAGCCACCGCGATTTACACCGGCGGCAATCGGGGGCGTCTTGGGCAATTGTCGCGGCGGCCGTACTTTCGCTCTCGACCGTGGCCGCCTCTGCCGATGACAGTCAGCTTGCCGAGATAGTCGTTACGGCACAAAAGCGCGTCGAAAACGTCAAGGACATACCTGTCAGCATCTCTCAGTTGAGCGGCGACGAGCTCAACGCGCGCCACATCGTGGACTATGACGATCTCACTCGCTCGGTTCCCAGCGTCTCTTTCGCGGCGGGAGGAACCGAAGGTACCAGTAACATCGAGATTCGCGGCGTGAGTTCAGCGGCTGGAGCCGCTGTGGTGGCGGTTTACCTCGACGAGTCCTCCATAACGACTCCGGGTGAGGGTTGGATCGGGCAGGCTCAACCGATTCCCTTCGACTTCGCTCGCGTGGAAGTGCTGCGCGGCCCACAGGGAACTCTGTACGGCGCGAGCTCGATGGGTGGCGCGATCCGTTTCATCACGAACCAGCCGAAACTCGACGGCTACGAAGTCGACGTCACGTCGGAAGTCTCGGGTACCGATTATGGCGGCGCGAACTACAATGAGAGCGTCGTCGCCAATGCCCCCTTGAACTCACAATTGGCCGTTCGAGTGGGAGTCGACTACGGCTACAACAGCGGCTGGATAGATCACTATAACTACTTAACCAATGACCGTGACGGTACCGGAATCAATAGCGTCGAGCAGGGGGTCGTCAAGCTCGGACTGCTGTACAAGCCGACTGACGATCTAACCATCACGCCGACCGTATGGTTGCAGAGGGTTTCATCGGCGGACTCGAGCGTGTTTTACCCCGATCTCGGGCTATTTCGTACGAACAAGGAGGAAGATGAGCCCTCCGAAGATCGGATCGCCATACCCGCCTTGAAAATAGAGCAGCATCTCGACCGGGTGGATCTCACCTCCGTCAGTACCTATTTCTGGCGCGACAATGCCCGGCAGATCGACGGAACGTACTTCAACGATGGGGCCCTCGCCTACTTCTATCTTGATCCCAATCCTGTCTTCGCGAGCCATCAGCCGCAAAACGATTCAATCATCGCGCACATACCGTCGCCCGTGGACGCCGAGACGAGGGAGACTCAGTTTACCCAAGAGCTACGGGCGACTTCCGCGAAACCTGGCGAAGGGGATCTACCGCTTCAATGGACCGCGGGACTTTACTATGCAAATGTCACTCAACATTCCCAAAATAGTGAATATGCCCCTGGACTCAACGCCGCGTTCCAGTCCATTTATGGCTATCCCCTCAGCAGCCCCATTGTTAACAACGCGCTCGGTACGACCGCCACTACTTTCAATAACGACCTGATATTCTCGAATCCAAGCACGACAAAGGTGTCCGAGTACGCGATTTTCGGCCAAATTGAGTACGATATCCTGCCGCGGTTGCACGTCTCCGCCGGCGTGCGCTATGAGTATGCGACGCAAGCCTATACCACGACCGACGCGGGATTCTACGGTATCGGTCTGCCGCCTTCGTTTTCCGCGAACTCCGACACGTCCGCGACGACTCCGAAATTTTCGGTGGTTTACGACTTAACCGACACCTCGACCGCCTACGCCACCATTGCCAAAGGCTACCGCGTTGGGGGCGGGACGGGTCCGATTCCTGAGAGCGTCTGTGGCGGCGATCTGAAGGCGATCGGTCTCGCGAGCGCGCCTAATACATATGCCTCCGATTCTCTCTGGAGCTATGAACTTGGAACCAAACTGCTGCTCGACGACCGGACCATTTCGATAGACTTATCGACGTATCTGATTCAATGGAAGAACATCCAACAGACGATCGCGCTTCCGGACTGCGGCTTTTCCTTCACCGACAACTTTGGCGACGCGCGGAACTACGGCGCAGAAGTCCAAATAGCCTACAAGCCGACCTTCGTTCGAAATCTTACGCTCGGCCTCAATGCGGGTGGAGGAAAGTCGGTCATCACTCGCAGCGATGATCCCAGTGCGGCGGCCGTAGGCCAATATACCCTTTTTACGCCCAAGTACACCGCGACCGCCACGGCGGAGTACAAGGTTGACATTACCAACGGTATTGCCGGCGTCGTGCGCACCGACTTCGACTGGACAGGCATGTCCTATGGCTCCTTTCAAGCCACCGATCCAGACTACATAAATCCCGCATACGGCGTTCTCAACGGCAGTGTGGGCATCGACACAGGCTCGCTTCAGATATCCGTTTTCGGCAAGAATCTCGCCAACAATCAGACCATCATCCAGCGACCGAATATTGCTTCCGTCGTGGAGGGGTATACGGTACGACCGCTGACAATCGGTCTCAGCATTTCGAAGCAGTTCCGGTGATGATGGCCGAACTCGCGTAGCGGGCGCTAGATTCATGGGTCCACAAAAGTCCTCGACCTCAGCCGGCAATCTCGATCTCTCGGCGCTGGGTTTTGGCACGGCACCTATTGGCAATCTCTACACCAGCGTCACAGACACCGACGCGGAAGCCGCACTACACGAGGCGCTCTCTCACGGCGTTCGCTACTTCGACACCGCCCCGTTCTACGGATATGGACTCAGCGAACTACGCCTGGGGCGCGCCCTGGCCGGCAGACCGCGCGACACCTTTTTTATTTCTACCAAGGTGGGCCGCCTCATCAGGTCGGACGGCGACGGACAGGGATCGGTCGATGGATTTGCCGTCGAGGGGGGCCGCGCTGTCTTCGATTACAGCCGAGAGGGCATACTCCGATCGTTCGAGGGCAGTTTGCAGCGGCTGGGCATCGGTCGCGTCGATATCTTGTTGCTGCATGACATTGGTCGACTCACGCATGGTGATCGGCACGCGGAAATAATGAGGCAGGTGTTGGACGATGCGCTACCTGCCATGGCAACGCTCCGGGACTCCGGGGCGGTTGACGCCATTGGTATCGGTGTCAATGAACAAGCCGTTTGCTTGGAGTTGCTTCCCCAATTCGACCTCGATTGGATCATGTTAGCCGGCCGATATACGTTACTGGAGCAACACGATTCTGTGGAAGTGATGGCGGAGGCGCGATCGCGCGCCATCAAGGTGGTCATAGCCGCTCCTTACAATTCCGGTTTGCTTGGAAATTCGCATTGTCCTGGCAATACCTACAATTATCAGCCCGTGACCTCTGCGATGCTCAAACGCGCCCAACGCATTTATGCCATCTGCGACCAGGAGGGCGTTGATGTCGGCGCCGCCGCATTGCAACTGCCGCTCGCGCATCCTGCGGTCGCGTCGGTCGTGACCGGGCTACGCTCGGCCGCCGAGGTGAAGAGCGCGTTAATCCGGATGCAGGCACCAGTGCCTGCGCGTCTATGGAACCGTCTACGAGATGCTGGTCTCATCGAGCCCAGCACCGTGGTGCCCGCCGCTTGATCATAGACGCGCATCAGCACTTTTGGTGCCTCGCACGAGGACACTATGCGTGGCTCACCGCCGAGAACTCTCTGCTGTACCGGGACTTTTTGCCGGCCGATCTCGCGCCGCTACTCGCCCAGAGCGGCGTCCAGAGCACGGTGCTGGTTCAAGCAGCTGCGTCTGAAGAAGAGACGCGGTATCTCCTCCAGTTGGCTCGATCCAATTCCTTTATCGCCGGGGTCGTAGGCTGGGTAGATTTTGAGTCACGGGACGTTGGTCAACGTATCGCAGCACTGCTCGCAATGAGCGGAGACAAGCTCAAAGGCCTGCGTCCGATGATCCAGGATATTGCGGACCCCGAGTGGCTCCTGAGCCGAAAGATCGATGCTGCTTTTGAGGCGATGGTCGACAACGACTTGGCGTTTGACGCCCTTGTGCGACCGACGCACTTGGAAGCGTTGCGCCGGCGACTGATTCGTCACCCGAAGCTGCGCGCAGTACTGGACCATGCAGGCAAACCAGATATTGCCAACTGGCACTTTAGCTCCTGGGCCGAAGATCTTGCAAAACTCGCCCTCGATACCGGAGTGGCCTGCAAACTATCCGGACTTGCGACACAGGCTGGAGCGCAGCAGTGCCAAGAGGATCTCACGCCTTATATCGAGCATGTTTTTCACTGTTTCGAGCCTAGCCGCGTGCTTTGGGGAAGCGACTGGCCCGTCGTGACGACTAGCAGCAGCTACTCGCAGTGGTTCACCCTCTCGCGCGCGATGGTCGCCCGATTCGCGCCAGATCACGAGAACGCTGTGTTCGGAGCTACCGCGGCAAGGATCTATCAACTGGAGGTTGCCGAGTCATGACGTTGGAGGTTAGTACCAGGTTGGCTGGGAAACGCTGCCTAGTTACCGCCGCGGGAGCCGGAATTGGTCGCGCGACCGCCCTGGCCTACGCCCGCGCCGGCGCCGCCGTTCTGGCAACCGATATCGATACCCACGCCCTCAGTTCGTTGGCGACCGAGCATCCGGCTATCGACACGTCGGTACTTGACGTGACCGACCCTGAGCAAATTGCCGCGCTGGTCCAAGCGCGCCCGAACATCGACGTTCTCTTTAATTGTGCCGGATATGTACACGCCGGCGACATTCTACATACCGAGTTCTCCGACTGGCGCCGATCATTCGCGATCAACGTCGATTCGATGTTCCATCTGAGCAAGGCCGTGATTCCTGGCATGGTACAGAGGCGCCGCGGAAGCATCATCAACATGTCCTCCGTGGCGTCCAGCGTGAAGGGCGTCCCGAACCGTCTCGCATACGGTGCGAGCAAGGCTGCAGTTGTCGGCTTGACCAAGGCGATCGCTGCGGATTACGTCGCCAATGGATTGCGATGCAATGCGATTTGCCCTGGCACCGTGAGAACCCCCTCACTTGCCCAGCGCGTAGCGGCTCTCGGCGGAGATCCCGAGGCCGCATGGAAGACTTTTGCCGATCGACAGCCCATGGGGAGATTGGGCGCGGCGGAGGAGATTGCGGCGCTTGCCGTATATCTAGCCTCCGACGAATCCGCGTTTACTACCGGCACCATCCACGTCATCGACGGTGGATGGTCGAATTGACGCGCCCGGAGTACGAATCATGAAGTTGCTTCGTTACGGTGAACTCGGACAAGAAAGCCGGCATTGTCGAGCTGGGTATCGACGGTCCCGGTTTGCGAAGACAGCACGCGGTCGCGCGCTCGTGAAAGCTATTTTCTGCTTTCACCTGCCTGTTCGAATAGGACTTAGATTCTCATGACCCGATTAATCGCCTTGGAAGCGTTTGACATTCGATTTCCGACGTCCAAGCACCTTGACGGTTCGGACGCAATGAATCTCGATCCCGACTACTCGGCAGCGTATGTCGTGCTACGGACCGACCATCCCACCGATCTATTCGGCTGCGGATTTGTCTTCACGATCGGTCGCGGCAATGAGGTGCAAACGACAGCGTTACGATCGCTGGCGCAACACATCGTGGGCCGAGACGTAGATGAGGTGCTGAGCGACCTCGGGTCCTTCGCGCGCTCTCTCGTGGGCGACTCCCAGCTACGCTGGCTTGGCCCGGAGAAAGGCGTCATGCACATGGCGATCGGCGCCGTTATCAATGCGGTCTGGGACATGGCCGCTCGCCGCGAGCACAAGCCTGTATGGCGTTTCATAGCCGACATGAGCCCGGAGACGCTGGTTCAGTGCATCGACTTTCGTTACCTCAGCGATGCGCTGACGCCCGAAGAGGCCTTGGTAGTTTTGCGCCGCGGCGAGATCGGCAAGGCGCAACGCATAGCCGCGCTAATGGAGCACGGATACCCCGCGTACAGCACCGCGCCTGGGTGGCTGGGATATTCGGACGATAAATTGGTGCGGTTGGCGAGCCAGGCGGTTCAAGATGGCTTTCGTACGATCAAGCTCAAGGTTGGAATGAACATCGACGACGATGTTCGTCGTTGCGGACTCGCACGCAGCGCAATCGGCGACCACGTTGCGATAGCCATCGACGCAAACCAGCGCTGGGATGTCACCCCCGCGATCGGCTGGATCAATCGACTCGCCGCGTTCGATGTGGCATGGGTCGAGGAACCGACCAGCCCCGATGATGTGCTCGGGCACGCCACAATTCGTCGCCATGTTGCGCCAATCCCTATTTCAACCGGCGAACACACACACAATCGGGTCATGTTCAAACAATTTCTACAAGCGCAGGCGGTCGATCTGCTGCAGATCGACGCCACGCGTGTGGGTGGAGTCAACGAGAATCTGGCCATCTTACTGTTGGCCGCCAAATTCGGCGTTCGCGTATTTCCTCACGGGGGCGGCGTTGGTCTATGTGAGTTGGTGCAGCATCTGGCCATGGCGGACTTCGTCGCGATCAGCGGAAAAATGGAGGATCGGGCGATTGAATATGTCGATTTCCTGCACGAGCACTTCCTCAACCCAGTGCGTGTCAAAAATGGCAGGTATCGCGCGCCAACCGCCGCGGGCTTCTCGGCACAAATGCACGACGCGACCCTTCGAGACCATCGGTTTCCGGAAGGGCGCGTATGGAGCGAAACGGCGACCGGAGTCGGAGCGAGCACCACCTGACAAATCCGCAAAAGCAGGGCATCGCCCGGGCGGGATTGGAATGCCCACGGAATTTCATTCGTTAGTTCCTTGTGTTGGGAGACCCGGGGTCCCTTCTCGATTCTCGACAATTGACCGAGCGCCGCGCGCCAAGGACAATGCCACCTCTGACACCCATGCGCACCCTCGATCGCCGCACCCTTCTATCCTTCGTCGCTGCGGCTCTCGCCGCGCCTCCGCGCGGGTCCGCTGCCCCCGCCGCTCACGCGCCCGGCGCGCATCGAGCGGGCGGTGCCCTCCCCAGCCGCGCACTCATCATCAACGCCCTCGGCGGACTGGAAGATCCCAATCACGACGATTCGGATTCCGACTCGAAGCCTCTGCCGCTCGAAGCGCGCGTTCTACGCGACGCTCACGCCTCGGGTCTCACCGCGGTCAACGTGACGCTGGGCTACGTCTCGGGCGCGAAGGATCCGTTCGAATTCAGCGTGCGCGACGTTGCCGAGATGGACGCCAGGATTCGCGCAAACGCGCGGGACCTGACCAAGGTATACACCGCCGCGGACATCGTTCGCGCCAAATCGGAAGGCCGCATCGGCATCATCTATGGCTTCCAGAATGGCGCGATGATGGGAAGCGATGCGTCGCGCGTGGATCTATTCGCGAATCTGGGCGTGCGGGTGATCCAGCTCACCTACAATCCGGCCAACCAGATCGGCGACGGATCCATGGCGCCCGAGAACCGCGGCCTGACTCCCTTCGGCCGCGAGGTCGTCGAGCGCTTGAATGTCAATCGCGTCATGGTCGATCTGTCGCACAGCGGCCAGGCCACGTGTCTGGAGGCGGCGCGAGTCTCGAAGCAACCGATTTCCATCAATCACACCGGCTGCCGCGCTCTCAATGACCTGCCGCGTAACAAGACCGATGAGGAGCTGAGGCTGGTGGCGTCCAAGGGCGGTTTCGTCGGAATCTACTTCATGCCCTTCTTGAACCCGTCCGGCCATGCCACGGCCGAGGATGTGGTTGCGCATATCGATCATGCCGTGAATGTCTGCGGGGAGGACCACGTTGGAATCGGCACGGATGGAACGGTGACGGCGATCGATGACCTGGAGGCCTACAAGGCGACCCTGGCCAAGGAAGTCGCGGCACGGCGCGCGGCCGGGGTGAGCGCGGCGGGCGAGCGTCCCGACACCTTTCCCTTCGTGGTGGATCTGCGCGGCGTCGATCAATTCCAAGATCTTGCCGACCGCCTGCGCCGGCGGGGGTATTCGACGGCGCGCATCGAGAAGATTCTGGGGCGCAATTTCCTGCGCTACGCCACGGACGTGTGGGGCGCCTGAGGCGCCCGACGGGCGTTCGGCGAGCTACGCGCTAGGTGCCGCCGCGCGCGGCGGCGATCGGCAACGTCAATCGGCTCGCGCGCCGGGCGTCGTGAAAGATCTTGATGTTCGCGATTCGCGCGTCGGCGATTTTTTCGTACCCCATCCTCCCGCCGGTGTTGAAGTTCTTTTGATAGCTGGGTGAATTGAGCGGGGCGACGGTCAGGCGAAGCCGCGCTCCCGCCGGAATGCGCCGCGCCAGCCAGTTGAATTCGAACGGAATCTCCACGATCTGTCCCGGCCTCATTAATTCCGGCTTGAACGGACCGTCCCGGAATCGAGCCCGCCGGATGTCTTCGCCCAGACGGATCGCGGAGCCATCCGGAAGCACCATCACCACCTGTGCCCAGAGATCGAAATCCGGTGTGTCGGATTCGCAGAGCAGTGTCAGCCGCATTTGACCCGCAATGTCGGTATCGCGCTCGAAGGGCGCGGAGTGAAATGAAATCGCGCGCTTTTGGAACGCGCGAAACTGGCTGGTCAGATCCTCGCCGGCGGCGTATTTCGCCACCTCGAGCTCCGGCAATTCATGAGGATCGCTGACGAGCAGGGCCGGCGGCTCGGCTTTCTGCGCCTGGGTGGTCATCCGCCCCGAATGGAACAGATCTCCCGGGGTGCCTTCCGCATCGCCCAGATAGAACGTCAGCTGCTCGCCGGAGGATGCCGCCTCCAAGGTCTTCGAGTATCGCCATTCGTCGGCCCCGAGCATGAAGTAGGCGACGTGGTCTCGCAGCAGCGCAGGCAGCGCGCCCCGCCCGAGGGCGAAGTCATACCAATCGGCATGCAGCTTCTGCATGTCGACGACCGCGGCGGGCGGGATCGATACGCCTTCGATCACCTGGGTGGGTTCCTGAGTGCCGGAGTGATCCCAGGGTCCGATGATCAGATGGTTCTGTGCCACGGCGGCCGCCGGAGCATGAGCCATGTAGTTACGGTAGTAGCGCAAGGTCCCGGGCTGATCATCGTCGTAATAGCCGGTCGCGGTCAGCACCGGAAAAGTCATTCGCGCGTAGCTGGCGCTTTGGGGTTCGGCCGCGAGATTGAAGGCAGCGTCGCCCACGTGGTCCAGCCAGACCTCGAACATGGGCCGCTTCTGTCCGTGCTCGTCCAGCATCCACCAATCATCCGGGGCGATGCCGAGCGCATCGGCCAGCTCGGCGAACGGCCGATACGACGCATACTGCTCGAGCATCTTCCCCGCCCAATAGCTCTGGTTGTGGATGAATCCTGCATTGAGCGCCCGGCCGGACACGTACCCGAGGATGACCGTCGTCCAGGCCTGCGGAATCCCGTTCGTATTGGGGATGTCCCATCCCGGATAGATGGGAGCATACGGAGCGATGGCGGCGAGATGCGGAGGTAACTGGGCCGCGGTCCGCCATTGCGTCATGCCCACGAACGAGCCGCCGAACATGACGACGCGTCCGTCGCTCCAGGGCTGCGCGGCGATCCATTCGACCAGATCGTAGCCGTCGCGGCCGACCTGTACGCCGAGGTCATCGCTCTTCTCGCCGCCCGATCTGCCGCGGCCTCGGACGTAGGCCTGCACGAAGGCATAGCCGCGGCCGGCATAGTACCCTGCGGAGTCTCCGTGACGTCCGCCGTCGATGTCGTACTGCGTCAGCGTCAGTACCGTCGGCACCTTCCCCGCGAGGTGCGACGGCTTGGTCACCCAGGCCTCGAGCTCGACACCGTCGCGGACCTTGATCATGCGGCTCATGTCGATGTCGTAACCCGGCCCGACGGCTGGTTGTTGCGCGGAGGCCGGCCGCGAAAACCACAACACGGCGGCGATGCAAGCCAAGGCGAGGTTGAACCGCATGAATCCTCCGGGGCACGGGAAAGTATCCAGGATAAACCACCTTCGCATTGCGGATGCCCATCGCTTCAACGAGAATCGCTGGATAACTCCAACGAGGGGCCATCTCATGCGGTTCCGGCATTCTCTCCCGATCGTGCTATCCCTCTCCGTGTTCTCGAGCATTTCCCTGTTCCCGGGCATCTCCCCGGCGGAGCCGACGCATATCTCGGGTATTCTGGAGAAGCTTGCGTCTGTCCGCTCGATCGGCGAGGTCGCCATCTCGCCGGACGGCAAGCGGGTCGTTTACAGCACCTCGATCACCGGCCGGCAAGGCGGCGCTGAAGTCGACGTCTCGGCGCTCTGGGTGGCCAACGCGAAGGACGGCGCCGGCGTGACGCGCCTGACCGCCTGTCCGCAATCCGTGTGCGACGAGCATGGAGCGGCCTGGTCGGCGGATGGAAAGCGCATTGCCTTCGTGACGACGGACGACCACCATCAGCCCCAGATCGCGATCGCGGAGGCGGGCACCGGCGAGGTCAAGGTGATCACGGCGGCCCATGGGCCCCTCGACTCGCCGCGCTGGTCGCCCGACGACGGCCGGATCGCGTTCCTCTATTCGGAAGGCGCGCCGAAAACCCCGGGGCCGCTCAACCCGCTCGGACGCGACGCGGGCGTGCTGTCCTCGACGGTGTACGAGCAGCGGCTCGCCGTGATTCCCGCGCGAGGCGGAACGGCAAAGCTGCTCGGTCCCGCGGATCTCAATGTCTACGAGTTCGATTGGTCGCCGGATGGAACCCGTTTTGCAGTCACCGCGGCGCACGGATCCGGAGACGACAACTGGTGGATTGCCGAGCTCGAGCTGATCGATGCGCAGAGCGGCGCGGTGACCTCGCTCCTGAAACCCTCCCTGCAGATGGCCTCGCCGCGATGGTCGGGCGACGGCAAGAAGATTGCCTACATCGGCGGCATCATGAGCGATGAAGGCATCACGGGAGGCGATGTCTATTGCATCGATGCCGCCGGCGGCGATCCCGTCAACCTCACGCCGAGACCTGGCTGCCTCCGTGCAGACGATCACTTGGAACGGATCCGACCGCTCGATCGTGGCCACCGAGTTCGCCGCCGGCGACGAGGTTCTCGCCTCCATCGACGCGCGCTCCGGAACGCAGCGTGAGCTGTGGCGCGCCCCGGAAATGATTTGGGCAAACAATCTGTTCGATTTCGCGCCGGGCGATTCCGGAATTTCGCTGTCGAAGAACGGACAGGTCTCCGCGGTCATTCGCCAGTCCTATACCTCGCCGCCGGAGGTCGAGACCGGGGCCCCCGGTAAGTGGCGGCCGATCACGAAGCTCAACGCGGACGTGCAGCGCCTCACCGGCAAGGCGACCAACATTGATTGGAAGAGCGACGGCCTGAGCATTCAGGGGATGCTCGTCGAGCCCGCATCGATCGTACCGGGAGTGCAATATCCGCTGCTCGTCGACGTGCACGGCGGCCCCGCTTACGCGCACTATCCGATCTTTCCGGCAAAATTCGATTCGTACGATGCGGCGCTTGCCCACCAGGGCTACTTCATATTCAAACCCAATCCGCGCGGCAGCTACGGACAGGGCGAGCGTTTCACGCGGGCCAACGTGAAGGATTTCGGCTACGGCGATCTTCGCGACATTCTGGCCGGCCTCGATACGGTGGAGCGGCAGGCGCCGATCGATCGTAGCCGCGTCGGTATCTACGGCTGGAGCTACGGCGGATACATGACGATGTGGGCGCTCACCCAGACCGATCGCTTCAAGGCGGCCGTCGCGGGCGCCGGCTTGTCGGATTGGCTGAGCTATTACGGCACGAACGATATCGACACCTGGATGCTGCCCTACTTCGGCGCTTCGGTCTATGACGATCCCAAGGTCTACGAACGCAGTTCGCCGATGACGTTCATCAAGAACGTGAAAGCGCCGACCCTCATCGTCGCGGGCGATCGCGATGCCGAGGTACCGATCACTCAATCATATGAGTACTGGAACGCGCTGCGTCGGCATGGAGTGAAGACCGAATTCGTCGTGTATCCCGACGAAGGCCACGACTTCTATCGTCACGAGGACCAGATCGACGTGATGACCCGGGTGGTGGACTGGTTCGATACGAACCTGGGCGCCGGCGCCCGCTGAGGGGATCTCTATCGCGTTTCCCATGACGTGATCTCCGTCACAGTTCGCGCGGCGCCCGCCGACCCGTGTGTCAATTTGGGCGCAATTGAATGGAAGAATTGTCGGGACGGCCGTTAGCTACCTGGATGAACATTCGTTGGAAGGTCACTGTACTCCTCGCCGCCTTGTTTGCCGTGCTGGGCGCTGCGGGAATACTGGTTGCCAAGACCATCCTGATCCCGAGCTTCGCCGAGCTCGAACGCAACGACGCGAAAATCGGCATGCGCCGCGTCCAATACGCCCTGGATTCGACGCTCAATCAGCTGGGGTTGTCCGCCGGCGGCTGGGGAAACTGGACGGACGCCTATCGCTTCATGCAGGACCACAATCATACCTTCATCGACGAACAGATGACCTTGGCGGGCTTGAAGCAGCTCAACATCAATGCGTTGATGTTCTTCGATCTGGACGGACGGATCGTCACGTCGATCACCCACGATTTCGGCTCCGACCGGCCGCTCGATCTGGATTTCATGCGGGCGAGCTCACTGGCTCCCGACTTTCCCTGGCGTGAGCATTTGCGCAGTGGCCGCACCGTCACCGGTCTTCTGCAAACGAATCGCGGCGTACTGATGATTGCCGCGGCACCGGTCCTCAACGGCTATGGCCAAGGGCCGATTCGCGGCATGGTGATGATGGGGCGGTTGCTGACCGTCGCCGAGATCAAACGCATCGGCGATCAGGCGCAGGTGAATCTATCGATGCCCGACCCGCCGACGACGCGCATCGCCGACGGACTGATCGAGACGGACGGCGTCACTCAAGTGTACCGCTCCTTTCACGATATCTACGATCGGCCCGTTTTGACACTGAGAGTCGACATACCGCGCGACATCACCCAGCGCGGCCATCTCGCGGTCCACTACGCGGGCGCATTTCTGGCCGGCGCGGCAGCCGTCGTGCTGATCCTGCTGGTGCTCATTCTGGATCGCGTGATTCTGAATCCTCTGGCTCGTGTTACCCGCCATGCGGTCGCGATCGGCGAAGGCAGGGACTTGACGACCCGGCTGGATTTCCGAGCCAAAGACGAGATCGGCGTACTCGCCCATGAATTCGACCGCATGGTGGCGAGCGTCGCGGAATCGCGCGCCCAGCTGATCGATCAGTCCTTTCACGCCGGCTTCGCTGAGCTCGCCAAGGGTGTCTTGCACAATCTCGGCAACGCGATGACTCCTATCGGCATTCGCCTGTCCAGCTTGCGCGATCGTGTCCGCAGTGCACCGACCGAAGATGTCGAATCGGCGCTTGCGGAACTCGCTTGCCGGGACGGGGACCCGGCGCGTCGCACCGACCTCGAGGAATTTGTGCGCCTGGCCTGCCAGGAACTCGCCTCCGTGATCAAGAGCATGGAAGTGGACCTGGAGGTGATGGACCGTCAAACCTCCATCGTGAGATCTGCCCTGGCGGAACAGATGCACTCGACCCGCAACGAGCACGTCGTGGAATCCGTTCGCATACCCGAGCTCATCGCGCAAGCGCTCGAGGTCGTGCCGGACGCGGCGCGGCAACTGCTCATCATCAAAGCCGACAGCTCGCCTGCGGCCGTTGGGGTCGTGCGAGTCCCGCGCACGGTGCTACGGTTGGTGCTTCAGAACCTGATCATCAATGCGGCAGATGCCGTCCGCGAGTCAGGCCGGCCGCGAGGTGAACTGCATATCGGTGCGGAAATCGTGCGAGGATCGAACGCGGATGAGCTTCATCTGTTTTGCACCGACGACGGAGTAGGCATCTCCCCCGAGAATCTCGGACACATTTTCGAAAAGGGATTCTCCACCAAATCCAAGGACACGAACTACGGCATTGGCCTGCACTGGTGTGCGAACGCCCTCGCCGCGCTCGGCGGGCGAATTTGGGCAACGAGTGAAGGTAAGGGGCGCGGTTCGTCGATGCATCTGACCGTGCCGCTGGCGATCCCCGAATCCGAGTCGATCTCCAAAGTTGCGTGAGAGACGTCCATGACAGAGACCATACCAGCCCCGATCCGTGTGCTCATCGTCGACGACGAGGCAGATATTCGCCAGGCCTACCAGCACAGCCTGCGTGACATCGGACCCGGCACGAAGAACGCCGGCCTTCGCGAATTGCAGGCGCGGCTCTTCAACAAAAGCGCGATGACCTCGACCGCCGATGCCTCCAAGCGCGGCACGACCTTCGACGCGGTCTACTGCGATCAGGCCGATGCCGCAGTGGGCGCGGTGGAGCGAGCGCTCTCCGAGAATTTGCCGTTCGCTGTCGTTTTCCTCGACGTCCGCATGCCGCCGGGTAAGAGTGGCATCTGGGCGGCCGCGCGGATCCGCGAGCTGGATCCGGCGGTCGAGATCGTGATCTGTACGGCGTATTCCGACATCGATCCGAGCGATGTCGGCGGCATCGTGCCGCCGGAAGAGAAGCTCTCCTACCTGCAGAAGCCGTTTCACGCGCACGAAGTCCGTCAGATGACCATCGCGCTCGCCAGCAAATGGCGCGCTGAGCGTCGCATCGTGCGGCTCGCCTATTTCGATACGCTGACGGGTCTGCCGAATCGGGAGCAATCCCGCAATCGTCTGGTCGGCGCCATCGCCTCGGCCAAGGAGGGCGATCGCAACTTGGCGGTCCTCTACCTCGATCTGGACAATTTCAAGCGTGTCAACGATACCTTGGGTCACGCCGCGGGCGATGAACTGTTGTGCCTGGTGGCGAAGCGCCTACGCGACGCGCTGCGCTACGCTGACGATCCCGCCGATACCGGCCCCTCGGCCAATGTGCGCGCGGGCGATCTTGCCCGGCTGGGCGGGGACGAATTCATGGTCCTGCTGCCGAAGCTACAGGACGCCGACGACGCCGGCGTGATGGCGGAACGTCTGATTCAAGCGCTGCGCGAGCCTATCACGCTCGCAACGGCCACCCTGGTGGTCACCCCCAGCGTTGGAATCGCCGTCTATCCTCGGGACGGCGCCGATGCAGAGACCCTGCTTCGCAACGCGGACCTCGCCATGTATTTTGCGAAACGCAAAAGCCCCGGTTCCTTCGCCTACTTCGCCAAACCGATGAACGCCGCGGCATTGCATCGCTTCACGATCGAGGACCGGCTTCGCGGCGCGCTCGCGCGTAACGAGTTCTCACTCGAATACCAACCGCAATTCGACGTGCGTACCGGCGGCATTTCAGGAATGGAGGCGCTCCTGCGTTGGACCAGCGACGAGCTCGGCTCGGTACCTCCCTTGGAGTTCCTCCCGGTCGCGGACGAAACGGGACTGATACTTGCGATCGGTGAGTGGGTGCTACGCACCGCTTGCCGTCAAGCCAAGGCGTGGCAGGATGAGGGGCTGCCGATGGAACGTATGGCGGTGAACGTGTCCGGCCGGCAATTCGCGGAACCCGGCTTCCCCCGGCAGGTGGCCTCCATCCTGCGCGATGAGGGATTGCAGCCGTCCGCCTTGGAGCTCGAAATCACCGAATCCGTGGTCATGGCCGATGAAGAGTGGGCGGAAAAGGCTCTGAAGGAGCTCAAAGCCATCGGTGTACTGCTCGCCATCGATGATTTCGGAACGGGCTACTCGAATTTCGGGCGTCTGCGGCATTTTGCCGTGGATCGTCTCAAGATCGATCGATCTTTCGTCACCAGCATCAACGTATGCAGCGATGACCGGGCAATCGCCGCCGCAATCATCGCCATGTCACGGTCGCTACGCATCCGCGTTACGGCCGAGGGAGTGGAGAGTTTTCCGCAGCTGCTTTTCCTGCAGGAGCACGATTGCCAGGATGCGCAGGGTTTCTTGCTGAGCAAAGCCCTCCCGGTAAACGATGCGCAGCAGCTGTTGCGTCGAGTCGCAAGTGTCGGCGAAGGATCCAGGTCGCAACGGCTGAAGGCGATCCTGGGATAGCCGCGGTTCCGCGACGACCCACCAATATCGCGGATGCCCGCTCGAGTCCGTCAGTTCGCCCCGGAGATTATTTTACCGTCATCCATCATCAAGTCACCGGGCTTCATGGCCGCCGGACAGCTGCCCAGATACTTGGCGTCGATGATCACCACGGTCTCGGACTTGCCCACGTCCACGTGCATTTCGGTATGGGACGCCGTATCGCCTTCATTCGTGTAGACGACCCTCGTGACGCTGCCGGCGTTCGGGCCTTTGGCGCAGCGGCTCTCCTCCACGAAGGTATTGGGCGAGGGATGCGTGACGTGCGAGGTACACTCGTTCTTTTTCCTCATCTCTTCCCCTCGCGCCTGCATCGACTTCGTGGTCTCGTTCGATTGGCACATCTTCACCGGCCGGTCGGGAACGATCTTTCCTTCCTGCGTATGCGTGCCGTGCGTCTCCCAGAGGCCCTCCTTGGTCGGCGGGGGCTTGAGCTCGTCGGCACCGGCCATTCCGATGGACGTCGACAGAACCGCGGTGAGCAATGCGAGCTGGAATCTCATGTGCATTCCTTGGTCGGAGTGAGAGTCTTTATCGATGAGTCCTGCCATGCCGACTTTACCATAGGAGCAGTCCCGTCGTGATCAAGCGCTCCTGGAGAGAAGCGACCACGCCGAGATCGCCATGACCTTCGCGGACGATACCAAATCGTCGATCACCACGTACTCGTCGGGTTGATGGGCCAGATCCAGGATACCCGGTCCGTAGGCGATGCAATCCTTGAGCTTGCCGATGCGATCGATGTGCTTCTGATCGTACGTCCCCGGCGAGCAGATGAACTCCGCATCGCGGCCGAGAACCCGGCGCACGGCCGCGGCCGTGTGGCGCGCCACCGGCCCGTTTCGATCCGCCATGGTGGGCTTCACCTCGAACAGATCGCGCATGCTGTAGCTGAATCCGGCGCGCTCGCGGACCAGCGCATCCAGCAGCTCCTTGACCTCGCCCTTCACGCCGTCCAGGTCCTCTTCGATGAGCAGCCGACGATCGATGACCATGCGGCACGAATCGGGCACGCACGCCGACGGCAAACCACCGCCGCGCATTTCCTCGAGCCCCCCGTGGATGGAGCTGATGTTGAGCGTGGAGTGCCGCGCTCCCGGCGGCACCACCGGCATGTCGGTCCTGCGTGCCGCGAGCTTGGGCAGGAGCTCCGCTTCGAAGCGATCGAGCACCGCGTTCATGTGGCGAACGGCGCAATCTCCCAGAAAGGGCATCGAGCCGTGAGCGATGCGCCCATGAGTCTCGATCTCGGCCCACCACACGCCGCGGTGGCCGATGCAGACCCGGTCCACGTTCAACGGCTCGGGAATGATGACGTGATCGACGCGCGGCGCCGAGAACCATCCGCGTTCGGCCAGGTAGTGCACGCCGCCGTAACCGCCCGATTCCTCATCCGCGGTACCGGAGATCTCGAGCGCTCCCGGCAGAGGCAGACCCGAGTCGATCAGCGCCTCGACGGCGACGATCGCGGCCGCGAGACCGCCCTTCATGTCGCAGGTGCCGCGGCCGAAGAGCTTCCCATCCCGGATCACGCCCTCGAACGGATCCACCGTCCAGCCGGCGCCGGTCTGGACCACGTCGATATGGCCGTTGAAGTGCACGCAGGGTCCCGCCAGCCCGCTCTCGCGTCTGGCGATCACGTTGATGCGCGGATAGCGGACATCGTCGCCGGGTGTGCCTTCGGCGCGTACGTACTCGACCGCAAAGCCGCGCTGCTTCAACCGCCCGCCGATGAATTGCGCGCAGGGCCGATACGCCTCGCCCGGCGGATTGATCGTGGGGAAGCGAACGAGATCACGCGTCAGATCGACGATATCCTCGCGCCGCGCATCGATGCGCCTGCACAGGGCATCAAGGGCATCGGCCGGCGAGCCCGGAGCACTCATCTCGGGTGCCGCGCCCGCGTCGCCGCTGCTCGCAGGCGCGCCTCTCGCGACAAGGCGGTCAAACCGAGCTCCGAGTACACCTCGCCCAGTGCGATATTCAGGGGAACGCCCTGCGGGTCGGCGGCACGCCGCAGCTCGAGCATCTGCTGCGCGGCCACGGTACGCCGGGCTTTGATGGCGGCATCGAGCAGGAGCTGATCGAATAGATCGCGCTGCGCGTGGCTTCCGCCGATCTCCGTCAATCGCGGCATGGCGCGGCTCAGATGCCGCCAAGCGCCCTCGTACTCGCCGCGCGCGTACGCGTAAAGCCCTTCGCACGCAGGCAAAGCGACTTCCCGCCAGACCTCGCGCACATGCGGAGGAGCGGTCCGGGCGAGCGTCCTCACCGCATCGAGCAGGGAGTCCGCCTCCGCGCGGCGCGCCCGCGCCAATCCATAAAGGTATTGCACCGTCAGGAAGGGCAGCACCGTATCCCGGGCGCGCGCAGCCAGATGATTGCCCAACTCCTGCCACCGCCCGCCCACATCGATTCCCGCGATCTCCATCCGCGCGAGCAGCGACACCGCGCCGATCTGATCCTGGGAATACTCCTTGGCGACCCCCCAGCAGCGGCGATCGTAGATATCGAGCACGTCGGCGAACCGGCCCTGGCTCAACTTGAACAGCGCGAGATGCCACCACAGATGCGTGAGCATGAAGGAGTTGAGACCCGTCCAGGTACCGGCGATCCCCTCGAGGAAGCGCGCCCCTTCGTCCACCCGCCCGCGGGTGAGCATGACGTGCGCGAGCGCGTGCTGCGCCCACGGTTCCTTGCGCTTGAGTCCGAGCGCCGTACGCGCCGCCTGCTCGGCCTCGGTCAGCAAGTGACATTGCTCGTACGCGAACGCCGCCATGCCGTGCGCGTAGGGAACGTCCGAATTCTGGCCGAGCACCTTGACGATGGCGCGAAGCATGGCGGGCGAATTGCCCCGGTTGAACTCGAAGTACTGCAGCAGCTTGACCATCACCAGATCGCGGGGGAATCGATCCGAGGCGACGCCGGCAAGACGGATTGCTTCCGGCAAGTCGCCCGCGATCCATGCACGAAGCACCGCGGCGTTCAACTGCTCGCGCTCCGTGGCTCCGGCCGCCTTACGCTCAGCCGCTGCTTGATATTTGGCGGCACGCTCGGCGGCATCGGGCGCCTCGAGCAGCATCCACAGGAGACCGGCGTAGACATTGGCGATGCAGCAATCCGCATCCGCATCGGCGGCTCTGACGATACCCTCCGCCCGGGTCTCGTACGCCAGGAACCCCTCGATGAAGTCGTCGACCGCCTTCGCGGTATCTGATCGGGCGCAGGTCCAGGGGTTGCCCAGATAGTCGTGCTGCATACCGCGGGATGATACCGGAGCCGCGCGGCAGCCGCGTCCGTCTTGAAAACGGCCAAAATAGACGCAAGAAAGGCCTCATGTGCGAGCCAGGAGATCGTCCCCGTGAATGACCCCGCGCCCTCGGGCACCCCCTCTACCCACGTCGTCTGCGGCCACTGTGAATCCGTGGTGCGCTTGCCGAGCGGCCGCCTGGGCGAGTCGCCCCGATGTCCCAAGTGCCATAACGCGCTGTTCGAGGGTAAACCCGTCAATCTCACCGAGTCCGGCTTCGACCAGCATATTTCGCGCAACGATCTTCCGGTCGTGGTGGATTTCTGGGCACCGTGGTGCGGTCCCTGCGTCGCCATGGCGCCGCACTTCGAAACAGCCGCGCGCGAGCTCGAGCCGAAGTACCGGTTCGCCAAGCTCAACACCCAGGATGAGCCGGCGCCGGCGAATCGCTTCAATATCCGCAGCATTCCCACGCTGATCGTATTTCGCGGCGGCAAGGAGATCGCGCGCCAGTCCGGCGCCATGAACGCAGCACAGCTCGCCCGCTGGCTGAGCTCAGTGGCCGGCTGATCTGCCCTATACCGCCCCGGCGCAGCATCCGTCGGATCGCCTACAGCGCGTGAAACGACGAACGCCCGGCGGGCGGTCCGACTGGCGTTTTGGTCTCCCGCATGCAATCTTGATTCTTTGACCCGCGTTTCGAATGCGGCCGAGGACATCATGAACATTCATTCCAAAGACTACCGGGTGCGCGAGGGCAGCGAGGTCGATCTCCGCAAATGGCCCACCCAGACGGCGCGTGTGTACAAGGACGACGCCGACTACCAATCGATCCTCAAGGATCACGTCAAGAAACTGAGCGGCCAGCAAGAGCTTCTGTACGCGTCCGGCCGTTACGCCGTGCTGTTGATTTTTCAGGCCATGGATGCCGCCGGCAAGGACGGGGTGATCGCGCACGTCATGTCCGGGGTGAATCCGCAGGGATGCCAGGTGTTCAGTTTCAAGCATCCGAGCGCCACCGAGCTCAAGCATGACTTCCTCTGGCGCACCACGGTGAGTCTGCCGGAGCAGGGCAAGATAGGCATCTTCAATCGCTCCTATTACGAAGAAGTGCTCATCGCGCGCGTGCACCCGGAGATCCTGCGCGCCGAGAATCTGCCGGATTCGGCGGAACCCGGCGACAAGTCGGTCTGGACCGAGCGCTACCGGTCGATCCTCGGCCTCGAGCGCCATCTCGACCGCAACGGCACTCGCATCGTCAAATTCTTCCTGCACCTCTCGAAGGAAGAACAGCGGAAACGCTTTCTCGCGCGCATCGATGCGCCGGAAAAGAACTGGAAGTTCAGCGAATCGGACATCCAAGAGCGCCAGTACTGGAAACAGTACATGAAGGCGTACGAGAAGTGCCTCGGAGCCACCAGCACGCGACAGGCACCATGGTACGTCGTGCCGGCGGATGACAAGCAGAACGCCCGGCTGATCGTCTCCCGTATCGTGCTCGACACGCTGGGCGATCTGAAGCTCGAGTTTCCGGCCACCACCGCTGCGCGGCGCAAGGAACTTCAACGATTGCGCAAGCAATTGTCGAAGTGATCACCCGAGGGCGGGCGGCCCCATCAGCGTCGTGAGCGCGGCGGTGGTGAGCAATATCAGGGCCGCAAGCGTCATCTCCGCGTGGATCGATCGACGCAGACTCCGGGCGGCGGCGGCGTCTCCCGCCAGCAACCGCGGCGTAAGCCTCGTCTTATTGAATGCCGCCAGGCTCAAGAGGCCGGCGACGAACACGAGCTTCACGCACATCACCATGCCGTAGGGGCTGGTCCACAACGCGGACGCATGCCCCAGGAATCTCCAGAGCGCGAAGAGACCCGCGAGCACCAGGACACTCACCACCGCGAGTGCGGCCGCCCCGAAGCGGGCCGCCGCCGCACCGACACGACGCGGATCAGTGCCCCGCGCCAGGAGCGCGAGCGGCCCGAGCGCCCCGATCCAAAAAGCGACGCTCACGAGATGCAGCGCGACGCAAGCCACCGTCCACACCGCGCCCGTCGCATGCGCATGTCCCACCCAGGCGAAAGACATCGCGGCGCAGGCGCCTCCCACCGCCGCGAGCGCCACGGAGGGCCGGGGCGCCAGCACCGCGCGCATGGCCAGCAGCAGGCCGGCGATCCGCGTGATCACGGCGCTGTCCTCGCCCGAATGCCACACCATGTGGATCAGTTTCGGATCGAACATGCCGGACGCACCGTCCGTCAAGGATCCCGCGGTCACCAGGATTCTCAGCACACTGGCGACGACCACGGCGATGAAGCACCGCTCGATGCGCCGCCCGATCAGGCGGCGCTCCCCGTCGTCCAGTATCCCGCCGGCGTAGCAAAGAAAGAACGCTCCGCCCGCTGCCGCGAACGTGGCCGCGTATAGCGCCGCCTTCACCATCACGGCGAGGACGTCCCAGATTCCGATCTCCACCGAGTGCGAACGCTAGGGCTTGATCACGAACGAGAATACGCCCTTGACTACGTGACCGTCGTCCACGGTCAAGGCGCTCCACCGGACCTGATAAGTACCGGGAGCGAGCGCCGGCAACGGCACGGCGACGTGCGAGGCCGACGCCCCGCTATCGTAAGGCACGGCAACCTCCTTGCCGCCGGAGGACACTTTCAGCACGGCGAGCTGGACGCTCTCGTTGAAATCGAGAGTCAGGACCTTGGGCGCGGCCGTGAGCTCGGCGCCGGCCGCGGGCGAAGTGCTCAGGAGCTTCGCGTGCGCCAGGACGGTGAGCGGAAATATCAGGACTGCCGCGGCGGCCGCCAGCCGGAAGCGATTCGTCATGACCAACTCCTTTGCATAGGGACACAGTCCTGAAGCCTAGCCGAGAATGGCCGGCAATGGGGTGTATTGTCGAACCGCCGGTGGTATGTAGCGAGGTCTGTCATGGGGATTGTCGAGAAGTGCTTTCCAAGGGTCTGCGCGAGCCTTAACCCGCTCGTGAGCCTTTGCGCGCTCGTGAGCCTTTGCGCGCTCGCGCTTTCGGGCTGCGCACAATTCTCCCGCGACGGCGGTTTCGAGCCGATCGCTCGCACGACCCGGGAGCGGATCGGACAGGAGGTCCGCTGGGCGCGCACCCCCGAGGAGCGCGCGAAATCCGATCAGCAGATTGCCGCGCTTCTGGCTCACCCGCTGTCGGTGAACGACGCGGTTCAGATTGCCCTGCTGGGAAACAGCGCGCTGCAGGCCTCGTTCCAGGAACTCGGCATCTCCGAGGCCGATCTGGTGCAGTCCGGACGGCTGCCCAACCCGGGTTTCACCTTCCGTCACGCCGTCGGCGGAGGCGTGTATGACATCGAGGAGACGTTGAGCATGAACGTCATCGCGCTGCTGACCGAGCCGTACCTGCATCGAGCGCAGGAGCGCCGATTTCAAGAAGTGCAGAACGCGGTGACGCTCGAGATCGTTCAGCTGGCCGAGCGCACCCGCGATGCGTACTACAGCGCGCTCGCCGCGAACGAATCCGTCAAGTACCGGGAGCAAGTGCAGGCGGCCGCCGAGGCCGGCGCGGAGCTCGCCCGCCGAATGCGTGCAGCCGGAAATTGGAATCGGCTCGACGAGGCTCGCGAGCGCAGCTTCTACGACGATGCGTCCTTGAGTCTGGAGCGCGCTCGGTTGGGTGAGACCGTGGCGCGCGAGAACCTGGCCCAGTTGCTCGCACTCGGGCCCGGTTCGGAGAGCTTCCGGCTCGCCGATCGGCTGCCCGATTTGCCGGCGGCCGTGGAGGAGGCACCCGATCCCGGGAATACCGCGCTGGACGACCGTATCGACCTGGCGCTGATGCGGGCGCGCATCGATGCGTTGGCGGCGAATCTTCATCTCACCCGGGCGACGCGCTTCGTCAACGTACTCGACGCGGGGCCGACGCGCGTCAAACAGGGACCGAGCTCCGAGCCCTACGAAACCGGCTACGAGGTCCGCCTGGAGATACCGATCTTCGACACCGGGGAGGCGCGCGTCAGAAAAGCCGAGGCCGTCTACGCGAAGTCCGTGGAGGAGTTCCGCCAAGCCGCCATCGATGCCCGCGCCGAAGTGCGCAGGGCTTACGCACGGTACCGCGCCGCGCACGCCATCGCCCTGCGCGAGCGCGACGAGGTCTTGCCGCTGCGGCAATCGATTTCGCGGGAGGACCTCAAGCGATACAACGCCTCTCAGATCAGCGTATTCGATCTGCTCGCCGACGCGCGCGCAGAAAGCGCCGGCGTGGACGAGTTCATTCAGAGCCAGCGCGATTTCTGGATCGCCAAGTCGGCGCTCGACACGGCGCTGATCGGGCTGCCCCTGCAACGATGAGCCGAGGAAATATCATGGTTACCCGACGACACGTATTCGGCGGCATGGGCGCCGCCATCGCATCCGCCGCGGTCGGCCGAGCGGCATTCGCCGCCCTGCCGGAGATCGTCTCCAGTGACGGCGCGAACATGCAGCAACCCCTCGCGCCGCCCACCGGCCGGCCCTACCGGCCGGTCGCGACGCTCAACGGCTGGACGCTTCCATGGCGGATGCGCGGCGGAATCAAGGAATTTCACCTGGTGGCCGAATCCGTGGTGCGCGAGATCGCCCCGGGCATGAAGGCGAACCTCTGGGGCTACAACGGGCAGTCGCCGGGGCCCACCATCGAGGTGGTCGAGGGCGACCGGGTGCGGATCTTCGTCACCAACCGATTGCCCGAGGCAACCAGCATCCACTGGCACGGCCAACGCCTGCCGAACGGCATGGACGGGGTTTCCGGGCTCAATCAACCTTCCATCAAGCCCGGACAGACCTTCGTCTATGAATTCCGCGCGCAACGCGCGGGTACGTTCATGTACCACCCGCATGCGGATGAAACCACGCAGATGGCCATGGGCATGATGGGCTTCTGGGTGACCCACCCTGCCGACCCCCGATCGATGCCGGTGGACCGGGACTACGTCTTCTTGCTCAACGCCTACGACATCAGCCCCGGAAGCTCCACCCCCAAAGTCAGCACCATGCTCGACTTCAATCTCTGGACCTTCAACAGCCGGGCCTACCCGGGAATCGATCCCATGGTCGCGCGGATCGGCGAACGCGTGCGCATCCGCGTCGGCAACCTGACCATGACCAACCATCCCATTCATTTGCACGGCCACGAGTTCGAGGTGGCGGGCACCGATGGAGGTTGGATTCCGCACAGCGCGAGATGGCCCGAAGTCACCACGGACATCGCCGTCGGCCAGATGCGCGCCATCGAATTCGTCGCGGCCGCGCCCGGCGACTGGGCCTTTCACTGCCACAAGAGCCATCACACCATGAACGCCATGGGCCACGGCGTGCCGAACACGCTGGGCGTGGACCAGTCGGACCTCGCCGGAAAGATCACGGCGCTCGTGCCCGACTACATGAGCGTGGACGCGAATCACCCGATGGCCGACATGCAGATGTCCATGCCGCTGCCCGACAATACGCTGCCGATGATGACCGGCGACGGCCCGTACGGAAACATCGAGATGGGCGGCATGTTCACCGTGGTCAAGATCCGCGAGGATCTGGCGCGGGGGGATTACCGCGATCCGGGCTGGTACCACGCGCCGAAGGGGAGTGTCGCTTACCTGTGGAAAGGGGAGCCGCCGCCCGTTGCACGATGAACGGAGGGGGCGCATCAATTGACCCCGGAGCGCCTGCCCAGAGTAGAGCGCAGCTGGATGCCGTCGTGTTCGCTGAAAAGCTCCACCACCCAATCGACGAATACTCGAGTTTTGCCGGACAGATGTCTGTTCTGCGGATACACCACATTGAGCGGCACGGGCTCGGGAACCCAGTCACCCAGGACCAGCTCCAGACTGCCGCGTTCCATCGCCTCCTTGAGCACGAACGCCGGAATCCGGGCGATGCCCAAACCCGATTCGGCGGCAGCCAGGTAGCTGTTCTCATCGTCGAAGGCAACCTGCCCGCGAAGAACGCTCTGAATGCGCTCCGCATTTTTCGCGAACACCCAATCGAAGGTCTTGCCGGTGCGCGGCGAGAAATGATTGATGCACCGATGAGCAGAGAGCTGGTCGGGATGATGCGGCACTCCATGCGCCGCAAGGTAGGCCGGCGAGGCACAGGTGCCGAAATACAGCAGACCCACACGACGCGCGATCAGCGTGGAATCTTCGAGCTCGCCGCTCCACACCGCGCAGTCGATGCCCTCCTCGATCAGGTCGGAGCGGCGCTCGCTGCAGCCCAGTTGTAAATCGATGTCGGGATAGCGTGCGAAGAAATCCGACAGCGCCGGCACGATGACCAATCGCGCCATCAGCGTCGGCACTTCGACGCGCAATCGTCCGACGGGGGTCGCGTGCCGCTGAGTCAGCGACTCCTCGGTGTCCTTGACCTGCGCCAGGATCGCGACGCAGCGTGGGTAGTAGGCGGCTCCGTCGGTCGTGACGCTGACACTTCGAGTCGTGCGGTTGAGCAGCTTGACCCCCAGCGCGCCTTCCAGTTGTTGGATCAGCGTGGTGGCGGTGGCCTTCGGCATCCCCAAGCTGTCCGCGGCGCGCGTCATGGCGCCTGTCTCGACCACTCGAACGAACACCTGCATCGCCTGAAGCTTATTGACGGCCATTATTCAGTTTATTGAATACTAATTTCATATCCAGGCCCTTTAGCTGCCATGAGGCGAACAATACACTGGTTTCACGTCATCCGACTAGCCACCCCCAGGAAGCCCAATGAGCGACAAGATCAAGCACGTCACCGACACCTCCTTTAACGGCGAAGTCCTCAAGTCCCGCGTTCCGGTCCTGGTCGACTACTGGGCCGAGTGGTGCGGACCCTGCAAAATGATTGCGCCGGCACTCGATGACTCGGCGGAGAGTTATGCCGGGCGGCTGAATATCGCCAAGATCAACGTCGATGAAAACCAGTCCGTGCCCTCGCAATATCACGTCCGCGGCATCCCCACCCTGATGCTGTTCAAGAACGGAGAAGTGGTGGCTACCAAGGTAGGTGCCGTGTCGAAGTCCCAGTTGGCAGCATTCATCGACGCCAACTTGTGACTCCCTAGCGGCCGGGCGGGCCGCATTGACTTCGGCTTTGACCGGCGGTCAGCGTCCGCGCCGGACATCCCGCAAGCGATCGGTGCCGTAGACGAGGAGGAAGTTCCCCAAGATGGCGACCGCGAACAACGCCAGCGACATCGGCAGCAGCTCGACCACCTTGTGCAATCCGAGCCAGTTCACCGGCGCGTCGAGCCAGTGCGAAAGCCCGGCCAGGCGCCCGGTGGCGTCATCCGGAACGTGCATGCGCTCCAGCACGGCGCGAATGCCATCGCCGAGACTGATGTGCGTCCATTCTCCCTCCTTGAACCACCCATAGATCTGCAGGCCGACGAGGCTCAAGGAGGCGGCCAGACAACCGTAGCCTACGACCCCGCCGAGGACGCTCAGGATGCGCCAGGAGCTTTCGCGGCCGGTCATGGCGCCGTCCCCGCCGCCGCGGGAGGACATCCCTTCACCTCCAGGCGCACGATGCGGCCCGAATCGGTCTCGAGGTCCGAAGGCTTCAGCACGCTGTCCGTCGGCTTCAGATCGATGTCGATCCAATACACGTCGCCGGTACGCTTGCGGTCGGCGATGCCGGGGTTGAATCCCAGCGCCTGCGCTTGCGAAATCCGCGTCTGCGCGCGCTTCGAGTCGCTGAAGAGTCCGAGCGACAATACGGATCCCTCATTCGGTCCCGGCATTTCCAGCGCATCCTCGATGCCTCCCGCCTTGAGTTTCGCCTGCATTTGATCGCTGCTCCGGGAGGGCGGGATGGGCAGATAGACCCACACTCCCGCCCACACCTCGCCTTCGGCGACTCGCTGCCTCGGGTCGTAGCCCCCGCTGCGCAGCGTACTCGCCGCGTGCGCCGCTTCGGCCACGTCGCGGAACGGTCCGACGCTGATGCAACGCTTCACGTCGGTCAATAGCCCCGCATCGGGCGCGGTTGAGGTGGTTGAGGGAGCCGCAGCGGCCGTATCCGTGCCGCCGCTCGCACCGGCGATCCCCGCGGCGCCTCCCGCATCGGCTGCGCCGGCCGGCGCTGACCGCGCGGTGCCCGGCGACTCGGAGGCAAGCTTCAAGGCGGCAGCCGGCGGCGGAGCGGCGGCCGCCGACGCGTCCCGGTCGCCGACTCCCCTCGCCCAGAGAAAATACCCGATATTGGCCAGCGCAAGGCACGCCACGACGGTTTTTAGAATAGTCACGTGTCCCCTTCAATCAAGCGCAGACTCACCTCGCCCGATACGTGCCGCTCGAGCCGCCCCGCCACCTCCAGCAGCAACGCGCCATCCCGGTCCACCCCTCGGGCCGTCCCCTCGACCGGACCGTCTCCCGCGAGCACGCGTGCATCCCTCCCGGCGAGCGCATCGAGCGCCAGCCACTCCTCGCGGAAGACTGCGAATCCGCTTCGTTCGAACTCCCCCAGCATACTCAAAAGCTCCTCGAGGAGGGTCGCCGCCAGGACATTCCGGGACACTTTCTCCGGGCAGGCATCGGATACGGCGGCGATGCGCACGCCGGCGTTGCGCGCGTCGCCCGCCTCGATGGCGCGCCGCTGCTCGGCCGACAGCGACACATTGAGCCCGATGCCGATCACCACGTGAGCCGGACCGCCGGCCTCCGCACGCAGTTCGACCAGCACACCGCCGATCTTCCGATCGCCCAACCAGATGTCGTTCGGCCACTTCAGGCGTACGTGCTTCGCGCCGAGCCGTTGCAGGGCCCGTGAAATCGCCACGCCCACGGCGAGGCTCAAGGTCGGATTCACTGCGGCGGCGCCCGAGAATGACCAGCCGAGCGACAGGGCCAAACTGCCGCCGAACGGAGAGACCCAGGGGCGCCCACGCCGCCCCCGCCCGGCATGCTGAAGCTCGCTCGAGCACACGTTCGCGCACCCGGGCGGGGGCGGCGGGAGGCCGAGCAGCCGGGTGTTGGTCGAATCCACGTCGAACAGCACCTCCAGGCGATGGATCGCGCGCCGCATCTCCTCGCGCATCGCGCCGCCGATCCTCCCGGCATCCAGGAGCTCCACCGGCGCGGGCAACTTGTAGCCGCGCCCGCCGCCGGCAACGATGTCGATTCCCGCCGCGCGCAAACGCCGCACCAGCCTCACGACTTCGCCGCGGTTCGTTCCGAGCGCGCTCGCCAGACGCACGCCCGAACGCGTCTCGCCGTCCGCGAGCAGCCGGAGGAGCGCCGGCGGATCTACGCGGTCCGGGAACGAAACAGCCATAGCTTCTGCACCCGGTGCTCCTTTCCCGAGAGCATGCGTGCAATGTTGGCTCGATGGGTGAAGATCACGAAGAGCTCGATGACGGCGCAAAACACGAGGAGCGGCACCTTATCCGGCTCGGTCGCATAGACGAAGGCGACGAGCGCCGCCCCCGCGATCATGCTGGCAAGACCCACGTAGCCGGTGAGCACGAGAACCGCGAACCAGGCGATCGACACCGCAATGAGCAGTCGCGGTTCGAGCGCTCCGATCACCCCGACCATGGTCGCGACTCCCTTTCCGCCGCGAAACGAGAACCACACGGGATAGACGTGCCCCACGATCACGGCGAGCGCACACGCCAGGGTGAGCCACTCGCGCGTCACCGCGGGATCGGCGGAGGGCCACGGTGCGCCCGGCAGATAGAGAACGGCGAGCACTCCCTTGCCCGCGTCGATCAGCAGCACGGCCAGCCCGAACAGCTTTCCCTGCGTACGCAGCGCATTGGTCGCCCCCGCGTTGCCGCTGCCGAGTCGGCGAATGTCGACGCCTCGAAGGCGCCCGAGGATGAGGCTCCCGAGAAGCCCCCCGAAAAGATACGCGATCAAGCTCTTGACGCCGAGTTCCAGCATGGCTAGATCCGGCGGGGCAGATGAATTTCCGCCAGCATGCAGCGTACCCCGCCGCCGCCGTAGCGTTCGATGACGGGGATCTCCGCGGTCACGATGCCGCCGTGCTTTTCCAGCGTGCGCCGCTGCGCCGGGTCGAGACTTTCCCAGGCCGTCCTCGACAGTGCGATGGCTTTGGAACCCGCGGGCGCCAGCTCCAGGAGGTTGCCCGCGAAGGCGTGCATCTGAGCGAACCCGATTTCCACGATCTCCCGCCCCCCCGACTCGAGCGTCGCGTAGACCGCCTCGCGGGAAGCCCGGTCGGTGATCGACTCGCCGCACACCACCGCGAAGCCGGTGCCGATCGCCATCATCACATTGGTGTGATACACGGACCTGCCCGCGGCGTCCGCGGATTCGAATGTCACCAGATCGTAGTCGAGCTGCTGGGCGAAATCTCCGAGGGCGTCGAGATCGGTACGCGCCGAGATGTTCGCGTAGGCGATGTGGCGCACGCGGTCGAGCACCAGGCTCCCCGTGCCCTCGAGATACTGACCCAGCACCTCCCGATGGGAAAGATCCACCGTTCTTGCCGTCCGGAATCCGCCGGCGGCGAGGACCTCGCCGATCACGTCCTCGCGGCGCTCGATGCGGCGGTTCGCGGCCAGCATCGGATACAGCACCACCGTGCCGTCGGCATGAAAGCTGACCCAGTTGTTGGGGAATATCGCGTCCGGCTTCACCGGCTCATCGGTATCGTGAGCGACCATCACCGTCACCCCGGACCGCTCGAGGGACTCGGCAAGCCGGTCGAACTCTCGTAGTGCGAGGCTTTGAACCGCAACACCTTCGGGCCTCTGCTGGAACGCGTTGCTCGCGGCGGTTTGCGGATTGAACCCGAAGTTCGCCGGCCGGATCATGAGCACCGTCGATGCGCTCTGGGCTTCGGCGCGGTGACGGTCTTGCCGCGGTTCTAGGGGGGGCACGGAGGGGGCCATCGCGTTAAACTATCTGAATCCGCCGCACGGTCAATGCCCGGGGGGAGCGACGCGCTCGCTCATCCACGGCAGCCGGGGCTTTTTTCGATGAACGGAGAGGCTATATTGCGATATGCCATCACCAGCGCATGGGTGGTGCTCATGATGACCGCGGTCGGGGTGTCGAACGCGGCCGCCCCGGCAGCGCGCAAACCCGCTCCCGAGCCCCCGGCGGAGAAGTCCGCGGCCACCTACGCGTTCGATTTCGACGTGCTGCTCGCCGAGGCCAAGCGTCTTTCATCGAAGCCCTACACTCCGCGAAGCAGCACCCTGTCCGGCGACCTTGACAAGCTGAGCCCGGAGCAATACCACGCCATTCTCTTCGACCGTAATGCCGCGATCTGGCGCCAGGAAGGCTTGCCGTTTCGCCTCGAGCTGTTGCGGGCGGGTTTCAATCAACGGTCGATCCCGGTCACGGTGTCCACGGTCGAGGCAGGGATGGCCAAGGATCTGATCGCGACGCCCGCCATGTTCGCCATGGGCCCCGTGGCGGAGCATGCCGGCGGCCAGGTGTCGCTGCCGCTGTCGGGATTCCGCCTCGTCGGCCACATCAACTCGAACAAAGTCTGGGACGAGTTCCTGGTGTTTCAAGGCGCGAGCTACTTTCGCGCCGTGGCGAAGAATCTGCTGTACGGTCTGTCCGCCCGGGGCCTGGCCATCAACACGGCCGAGGCCTCGGGAGAGGAATTTCCCGCCTTCACGCATTTCTGGATCGAGCGCCCCACGCCCCGCGCCGCATCCATCGTGATCGATGCGCTGCTCGAGAGCGACTCCACCACCGGCGCGTACCGCTTCACCGTGACGCCGGGCGTGGAGACCGTCATGAACGTGGAGTTCACCTTGTTTCCCCGCGCGGACGTGCGCGTCCTCGGCATCGCCCCGCTCACCTCCATGTTCCTGTTCGACGAGACCAATCGGGGGCGCCTCGACGATTACCGGCCGGAAGTCCATGATTCCGACGGACTGCAGATTACCTCAGACTCCGGCGAGCATATCTTCCGCCAGCTCGCGAACCCCACCAAGCTCCAGGTATCCACGTTCACCACCCACCCTCCGCAGGGTTTCGGTCTGGTACAGCGCTCGCGCGACCAGAGCGATTTCCAGGACTTCGACAACCTGTACGAACGACGGCCGAGCGCGTGGGTGGAACCCAAGGGCGACTGGGGGCCGGGTGCGGTCGAACTGGTCGAAATCCCGTCCGGGCGGGAAAGCAACGACAACATCGTCGCCTTCTGGCGGCCCGCGCAGGGCCTGCAAGCCGGTCACCCCTTGAGTCTCGCGTATCGGCTCACCTGGCTCGCGGAACCCGCGCTCCCCAAAGGCATGGGAGAAGTCGTCGCCACCCGCTCGGGCGCGAGCCTCGACGGCAAGCGCCGCGTCTTCATCCTGGACATCGTCGGCGCGGGAGAAAAGACCGAAGGTCTGAGACTCGATCTGGGTGCGTCGGCGGGCAGGATCTCCAACGTCTCGCTGGTGTCGAACAAGGCCCTGCACGGCCTTCGCGCCAGCTTCGAAATGGACCCGAACAACGCGGATCTGATCGAGCTGCGCCTCAGGATCCTGCGCGGCGACGTTCCGATCACCGAAACATGGCTCTATCGATGGACCTCCATCTGAGTTCGGCGGTACGCCTGCCCCCCGCCGAGTTCTCGGGCGGAATGCCGCCCGAGACGCGCCTCAGCATGCCGACCCAGGATCTGAGGTTTCCGCAGCGCCAGCTGATTCCGGCACGCGCGGGCGGCGCCGTGATCTTCGCGCGCATCATCCTGGCGGCGATCTCCGTCGGAGTGACGGTCTACGGCGTGTACCAGATGCTTCAGGTGGTGCGCTTCGCGAGCATGACGCTGCTTCAGGGCCTCATGATCTTTTTCTTCACGATATCGCTCGCCTGGATTGCGTTCGCGGCCGGGTCGGTGATCGCCGGCGCATCCAAGCGCCGCGATCCGGCGCCCCCGTCCGCGGAAGGCACGGGAGACACTCTGACCGCGCTGGTCATGCCGATCTACAACGAGGACCCGACGCGCACCACCGCGGCCCTCCAGGCAATGGCCGAGGCGCTCGGTCAGATGGGCGCAAATGGGGCGTTCGAGATAGCCGTCCTGTCCGACTCGACCAATGCGGATGCCTGGATCCGGGAGACCGTGGCGATCGACGGATTGCGCCGCTCGCTCGCCTCCGTCATGCCGGTGTGGTACCGGAGGCGCTGGCGCAACGTCGCGCGCAAATCCGGCAATATCGAGGACTTCGTGACCCGCTGGGGAGGGCGCTACGACCACATGATCGTGCTCGATGCGGACAGCCTCATCGATGCGCCCACGCTCACGCGGCTCGTGCGGATGATGCACGCGGATCCTGCGCTGGGAATACTTCAAACCGCGCCCCAGCTCATCGGGGCACGCACCTTCTTCGGCCGCCTGCAGCAGTTCGCCGCCTGCGCCTACGGTCCGGTCATCTCGCGCGGCTTGGCAGCCTGGTCGGGCGACAGCGCCAACTACTGGGGACACAACGCCATCATCCGCGTGCGGGCGTTCGCGGATTGCTGCGGATTGCCGGAGCTCGAGGGACGCAAGCCCTTCGGAGGCCACGTGCTGTCGCACGATTTCGTCGAGGCGGCGCTCATGCGGCGCGGCGGATGGAAGGTGCGGATGGCGACGGACTGCGGCGGCTCCTGGGAGGAGTCTCCTCCCTCGCTCATCGACGTCGCCATCCGCGACCGGCGCTGGGCGCAGGGCAATCTGCAGCACATGAAGATCATCGGCGCCTCGGGCCTCTCATTCGCGAGCCGGCTGCATCTGGGCATCGGCATTATGAGCTATCTCTCCTCCCCGCTGTGGCTGCTGATGCTCGGCATAGGATTCGCGCTCGCCGTGCAGTCGCACCTCATCCGCCCGGAATATTTCAATCACGATTTCCAGATGTTTCCGAGCTGGCCCCGGTTCAACGTGGAGCTCATGATGGCGCTGTTCTGGTTCAGCATGGTGGTGCTGCTGGTTCCGAAGATGCTCGGGTTGATTCGCGCGCTGGCCTCGGCGCGGCTGCGCCGCGGCGGCGGCGGCGTCATCGGAATCGGCGCAAGCTTTGTTTTCGAGGTCGTCCTTTCGGCCCTCTACGCGCCCGTGATGATGATGCTCCAAAGCCGCCATGTCATAGAGGTGTTCCTGGGACGCGACTCCGGCTGGAACCCGCAAAGACGCGACGGCGGCGGCACGAGCTGGGGCGACGCCTGGCACTTTCACAAGCGCGACATGCTGCTCGCCGCCATGGCCGGCGTGATCTTCTGGTTCCTGTCCCCGGCGCTCCTCGCCTGGGTATCGCCGGCGCTCCTCGGGCTTCTGCTGGCGGTGCCGCTGTCGCGCGCGAGCGGCAGCGAATGGCTCGGCGTCGCCCTCTCGAAAGTCGCGCTGCTGCGCACGCCCGAGGAGGTCGATCTTCCGGCGCTGGTTGTCCGGCGCGCGGAGCTCATCGCCACGGCGCGCCTCCTTCCCGACGACGGACTGAAATTCCTCGCGCGAAATCGCGAGGCACGGCTGGCGCATACCGAGGGAAATCTCCCCCGTCCGGTCGATCCGCCGGGCCGTCCCGATCCGAACGCCTTCACCGCGCAGCAGAAGCTCGTCGATGCACGCTCGCTGGAGGAAGCGTTGGAATGGCTGACCCGCGTCGAGCGGGTGGAGGTCGCGGGCAGCGGCCGTCTCCTCAACCAGCTCGCTCAGCTGCCCGATGCGCAGCCTCCCACTTTGTTGATCTGAAGGACCTCAAGCACATGACCGATCGTCGCTCGGTATTGAAACTGGCCGTGGGATTCGCGGGCGGGCAGCTCGCCCGTGCGGGCGGCGCGCGGGCCGCACAGCAGGCTGTGCCGGCGCCGGCGCCCGCCGCCCAATCGCAGCCTTTTGACTTCGCCTGGCTCAAAGGCCAGGCGCATTGGCTCGCCGGCAACGCCTTCCAGCCGTCGAAGGATGTGCTCCCCCCGGCGATGGGAAAGCTCGGCTACGATCAATATCAGTCCATTCGATTCCGCACGGATCATGCGCTCTGGGCGGATGCCGGACTCGCCTTCCGGCTGCAGTTCTTCCAGCTCGGCCGCAACTTCACCGAGCCCGTGCATATGTACGAAGTGGTCGACGGCCAGGCCCGCGAAATCCTCTACGACCCGGCCATGTTCGATTGGAGCCAGAGCGGAGTCGACCCCGCCATCATGAAGGATCGCGCGGGATTCGCGGGATTCCGGGTCCAGTTCATCACGGACTGGAGAGACGACGTGGCGGCATTTCTGGGCGCGAGCTATTTTCGCGCGGTCGGCGGCGACACCCGGCAATACGGCCTTTCGGCTCGGGCGCTGGCGGTCGACACGGCGTTTCCGCGTCCGGAGGAATTCCCGCGCTTCACGTCGTTCTGGTTCGAGCGCCCCGCCAAGGACGCCGGCACGATGACCCTGTACGCGCTGCTCGATTCGCCAAGCATCGCGGGCGCGCTGCGCTTTCAGTTGACCCCCGGCGGCACTCAGATCATGAACATCGACGCCGCCTACTACCCGCGCAAGCCCATCGAGCGGCTCGGCATCGCGCCGCTGACCAGCATGTTCTTCTACGGCCAGAACGACCGGCGCAACGCGAACGACTGGCGCCCGCAGATTCACGACTCGGACGGCCTGTCGATGTGGACCGGCGCGGGCGAGTGGATCTGGCGTCCGCTGGTCAATCCGCCGGTGCTCCATCTGAATTCCTACTTCGACGACAATCCGCGCGGCTTCGGCCTGCTGCAGCGGGATCGCACCTGGGCCGACTATCAGGACGACGGCGTGTTCTACGACCGGCGGCCGAGTCTCTGGGTCGAGCCCAAAACCGGTGCCGGCGGCGGTTGGGGCAAGGGCGCCGTACAGCTCGTGGAGATCCCCACCGTCGACGAGACCTTCGACAACATCGTCGCGTTCTGGAATCCGATCGACAAGCCGAAACCCGGGCAGGAATTGCTGTTCGGCTATCGCCTGTACTGGGGTACGAAGATGCCGTATTCCTCGCCCCTGGGACAGACGTTCGCCACCCGCACGGGCATCGGCGGCACGGTCGGCGTCAAGCGCCAGTACTACTCCTGGCATTTCGCCGTCGACTTCACCGGCGGGGAGCTCGGTGCATTGCCGAAGGATTCTCAAGTGGAGGCGGTGATCACGACCTCGCGCGGTACCACCGAGCACGTCACCGCGCATTTCGTGCCGGAGTTCGGCGGATACAGGGCGCTGTTCGATGTGAGACCGCCCGAGGACTCGGTCGAGCCCATCGATCTGCGGCTGTATTTGCGTATCGAAGGCCGGCCGCTCACCGAGACCTGGATCTATCAGTGGACGCCGCCCTCCTTGAAGGACCGCAAGCTCGCCATCCAGTGAGCCGGCGCTTCCGCCGCGGCATCACTTGGGCCGAAAGTTGAGGCTCCTGAGCCGCTGCGTATCTCCGGTCGGTCGGCGCAGATCCGCCTCGCGCCTGAGGAACGGCTGGGCCGCCCGCGGGTCGAGAATCGCCAGCCGATACTCCTGCAATTGCTGCTTGAGGAGCGGAAGCAGCGCGCGCTGCGAATTCGCCTCGTCGGAATCGCCGCCCAAGCCGGCGCAGTACAGATCGAAATATTCGGCGTAGAGCTCTTCATAGCTCTGCATCGGATCCAGGAACGCCGCGTCCCGCACCACGTCGCTCCCGAGATGACTGGCGCATAGAAAGCTGCACGACTTGCGCAGATACGCACCATGCTCCGAGATGATCGCCGCCTCGTAGCTTCGGCCCGGACGAAAGTGCGCGACGACGAGGTGCCGGCGCCGGCCGCGCGCGGAACTCCGGCGCAGATATTGAAACAGGGCCTTACCGTGCAGCAGACGGAAGGTGGTCTGCTTGAGCTCCCCGACCTGCGCACGCGCGCCGCAGTCGGCGAGCCTGCGCATGAGATTGGAGTGCTCGCGCTCCCACAGATCCCACACGTCCGGATTCTCCAGCACGCGACGCGCGACCAGCTGCTCGAGGGCATCCGCGCTCTTGAGTGCCGCCTGCACACGGTCAGTCGATTCGCGCATGAGGCGCGCGTGACTGATGGCGTGATGCAACATAATGTGCCCTCCCTCGCTCTACCTTCTGGCAAATGCGCTAAGGAGTCAACTCGTTGCTGACCGGAGACAGGTTCTAGTGCGGTGCGATTTCTAGTGCAGTGCGATTAGTGCGGTGCGATTCAGAGCCGACGTGCTCAATAGCTGCGCGATAGCAACCAATGTGCAAGCGAGGAGAGCGGCGCGGCCCGCTCGCCGAAGGGAGCCAGCGCATCGAGCGCCTGGTTATGGAGCAGATGCACCCGCTCCTGCGAGGCTTCGATGCCGATGATGGACGGATGCGTCGGCTTCCCGTGCTCCCGGTCGGCGCCGGTGGCCTTGCCGAGCGTCGATACATCGCCGAGCAGGTCGAGAAGGTCGTCTTGAATTTGAAATGCCAGGCCGATGGCGGCGGCGAATCGGGCGAGCGCCTGGTAACGGGCCTGCGGCAGATCGGGTGCGCACGCGGCCGCCATCAGCACGCTCGCGCTGATGATGGCGCCGGTCTTGCGCGCATGCATATCCTCGACGGCGGCGACATCGAGCTTCTTGCCCTGTACCTCGAGATCGATCGCCTGTCCGCCGGCCATACCAAAGGTGCCGCTGGCCTCGCTCAGCATGTCGATCAATCGCAGGCGCACGGCCGGGGATTGCGGCAGCGAAGAATCGCGGGCGAGCAACTGAAAGGCCAGGGGCTGTAGCGCGTCGCCCACCAGGATGGCGGTCGCCTCGTCATAGGCTTTGTGGCAGGTCGGGCGGCCGCGCCGCAAATCGTCGTCGTCCATGGCGGGCAGATCGTCGTGCACCAGCGAATAGACATGTATCAGCTCGATGGCGCAGGCGACGGCTTCCACCTGGTCCTCCGAGAGTCCGACCGTATGCGCCGTTGCGAAACAGAGGGCCGGCCTTATCCGCTTGCCGCCGCCCAGTACGCTGTAACGCATCGCCTCGTGCAGACGCGACGGAATCTCGGTCGCCGCGGGCAACCGCCGTTCGAGGGCCCGCTCCACGCGGACGCGCCAGATTTCCAGTTGCTTTGCGAAAGCCTCTTCATTCCCCGAAGGAGGCCGGGCCGGCGCGCGACGATCGACTGCGTTGCTCACTTGATGGCCGGGACGAGCTCAGTGCGTCGCCGCCGCCCTTTGGCCCTCGTCCGACTCGCGCGACATCCGCTTGATGTCTTTGACGGACACGGTCGCGACGGCACCGGGGGCAGCGCCCTCGACGTAGTTGAACGGCAATTCCGGGGCCATCGGACCCACTACGCGGGGACCCCTGATCGCGGCCAACATGGCTTTCACGGGATGACTGAACGCGTCATTGACCGCCGTGCCCTCGAAACCGCAGTGCGCCATGCAATTGTCGCAGCGCGGATTCTTGCCCACGCCGTATTTATCCCACTCGGTATCCTCGATGAGCGAGCGGTAGCTCGGCGCATATCCCTCGTCGGACAAGAGATAACACGGCCGCTGCCAGCCGAACACGTTGTAGGTCGGATTGCTCCAGGGAGTGCACTGGTAGGTCTGGTTTCCCGCGAGGAAATCGAGGAACAGGCCCGAGTGGTTGAACGACCACCCTTTGCCGGACGGCCGTTCCTTGCGTTTGAAGATCTCGCGGAACAGCTGCTTGCTCGCGTGGCGGCCGAGAAACACGTCCTGCCGCGGCGCATGATGATAGCTGTAGCCGGGCGACACCGTGATGCCTTCGATACCGAGGCTCATCGCGGTATCGAAGAACTCCGCGACGTGGTCCGGATTCTCGCCGTTGAACAGCGTGCAATTGATGGTGACCCTAAATCCTTTGCCGCGCGCCAATTTGATCGCCGCAACCGCCTTGTCGAACACGCCTTCCTGGCACACCGACTCATCGTGGCGCTCGCGGTTGCCGTCCAGATGGATGGAGAACGTCAGGTAGGGCGAAGGCTGGTATTCGTCGATGTGCTTCGCGAGCAGGATGGCGTTTGTGCACAGGTAGACGAATTTCTTGCGCTTCACGATGCCGGCGACGATTTGCGGCATTTCCTTGTGGATGAGCGGCTCGCCTCCCGGGATGGACACGATGGGGGCGCCGCATTCGTCCACGGCCTTCAGCGCGTCCTCGACGCTCACGCGCTGCTGCAGGATCTCCTTCGGATAGTCGATCTTTCCGCAGCCGGCGCACGCCAGGTTGCACTGGAACAAGGGTTCCAGCATGAGGACCAGGGGGTATCGCTTGTCGCCCCGCAATTTGCGCCCGGCGAGATATTTCGCCACCCGATACATCTGCAGAAGAGGTATTGCCATGCGCTATGTTACCGCGGGTTTGAGGATTTGGGCGTCAGGTTAATGTTTCGCGGCAAATTAAGATTGCCTAATCATGCGCGAAAAGCGAGCACCTCTGCCCGATGATCACGCCATATCCGGCCCCATTCCAGCATGAACCACGGCGTATACCTCGAACTGTCGGCAGTTGACATCTCCTGCTGCAGAAGCTCCGGACCGACCCAGCGCCAGTCCGCAATCTCTTCGGTATTGATCCTCGGGGGGGCGTCGGAGCGGCCGATGAAAACGGAGCAGAGCTCGTGTTCGGCGCCGGTCGCGTCGAATTGTGCATGGTACTGGAACTTGAACAGGAATTTGAGGTCGCAGCGGATACCCAGCTCTTCCGACAGGCGTCGCCGGGTGGCGACATCCATGGTCTCCGCGCGACGCGGGTGGCTGCAGCAGCTATTAGACCAATACAACGGCCATAGGCGCTTGGTGGGCGAGCGTTGCTGCACCAACAGTTCGCCTCGATCGTTGAAAATCAGCAGGGAGAAGGCTCGATGCAGGACCCCGCGGCCCTCATGGCACATCGATTTGCTCAAATGGCCGAGCCGCCGGTCGTCCTCGTCCACGACAATCAGCGCGTCCGAATCTGGCATAATCGTCCTATCGTCGATTCGGTCCGCAGGTTCAAACTCGTCCATTATCTTAGCCTCAGCGAGTCGGCGTCTTCGCCGGCGCTCATCGGCGGATCATAGCGTCATGCAGAACGGCCGCGCCAGCCTGCGGCGGAACCCGCGTCCCGGCGGCCGGCCGGACCCGTATCGCGTACTTGGAGCCACTCTGTGATCGTCAGTCACCATACATGGATGTCATTTTGCGGTACGGCGCTGGTGGCGGCAGTCGCCGTTTATACGGTCCTGGCTGCTTACGCGGTACGCACACGGCTGAAGCCCTATCCCGCCGTTCCGCCGCTTCGCAAGGACGCGCCCGTGACGATCTTCAAGCCGCTCTGCGGCGCGGAGCACGAGCTCTACGAATGTTTGCGTTCGTTCTGCGACCAGGACTATCCCCGCTTCCAGATCGTCTTCGGCGTGTCCGATCCGGACGACCCCGCCATCGGCGTCGTCGCGCGGCTCGCGCGCGAGTTCCCGGCGGTCGACATGCAGATTGCCGTCGATCGGCGCCAGCATGGAACCAGCCGCAAGGTGAGCAATCTCATCAACATGATGCCGTACGCCCGGCACGATCTGCTCGTGATTTCGGACAGCGACGTGCGCGTCGACCGCGACTATCTCGCCCGCATCGTGGTCCCGCTTGCCGACCCCGCGGTCGGCATCGTGACCTGTCCCTACCTCGGCAGGCCCCGACAGGGACTCTGGTCGACGCTCGGGTCTCTGTTCATCAACGATTGGTTCACCCCGTCGGTGCGCGTCGCAGCCATGTTCGGATCGCGGGCATTCGCGTTCGGCGCGACCATCGCGATCAGGCGCCACGTCCTGCGCCGAATCGGCGGGTTCGCATCGATCGCGAACCAGCTGGCGGACGACTATCGGCTGGGCGAGTTGACGCGCGCCTTGGGGTTGCGAACGGTGCTCTCCGATGTGGTGGTCGAGACCTGCGTGGACGAGCCCACCTTGAGCGAGCTCGTGCACCACGAGTTGCGCTGGCTGCGCACGATCCGCATCGTACGGCCCGTGGGCTACAGCCTGTCCCTCGTCACCTTCGGCGTGCCGGTTGCGGCGGTCGGGTGTTTGCTGGCCGGATTGGCCCTTCCGGCGCTCACGCTTCTGGTCGTCACGGCGCTCGCCCGGATCATGTTGCACCTTCGGGTACGCGGTACTTTTTTTCCACCGGCGCACCAGCTGTTGCTGCTGCCGGTCCGAGATCTGCTGAGTCTGGCGCTTTGGGCGTGGAGCTTCGCAACCCGCCGCGTTCAATGGCGCGACGACAGCTTCGACGTTGCCCGCGACGGGTCGGCCGACCCCGTAGTGAGAGATGCCGCTTGAAGCGATTGATCGTGACCGCGGACGACTTCGGCGCGGCGCACGAAGTCAACGAAGCCGTCGAGACGGCCCATCGCCGCGGAATACTCACGGCGGCGAGTCTCATGGTGTCGGGCATTGCGGCCGCGGATGCGGTCGCGCGCGCGCGCCTCATGCCGCAGCTTCGCGTCGGACTGCATCTCGTGCTGGTGGAAGGCCGGCCGACGCTGCCCGCATCGCAAGTGTCGCGGCTGGTCGGTGACGACGGCTGCTTTCGTTCCGACATGGCGGCGCTCGGAGCTGCAATCGCGTTCAGCCCGCGCACTCGCCGTCAGGTCGCCGCCGAGATCACCGCGCAGTTCGAGAAGTTCGGGGCCACGGGACTGCCTCTCGATCATTGCAACGCCCACAAGCACTACCATTTGCACCCGGTGATCGGCGGGTTGATGGCCTCCATCGGGCAGCGATTCGGCGTTCGCTCGGTGCGCGTTCCCGAGGAGCCGCTCTCGGTGCTGCGTAAGATCGATCCGTCGACCGCGCGCTCGCCCTCGCGGCTGACCGCGCCGTTCGCGCGGCTGCTGAGGCGGCGCTTGCGGGCAGCGGGTCTTGCGACCTCCGACCGCACCTTCGGTTTGCATTGGACCGGCGGGATGACACAGGAGCGGCTCGGCGGGCTCATCGAGCATCTTCCGGAGGGGCTCTCCGAGATCTACCTCCATCCCGCGACCGGCGCTTACGCCGGCTCGGCGCCGGGTTACCGATACCGGGAGGAACTCGAGGCGCTCGTGTCGCCCGGGATCGTGCGCGCATGCCGCGAGGGCGCGGTCCGGCTCGGCGGCTTCGCTGACTTTCGCGACTCACCATCGCCGGCAGGCGATTCGGCACCGGAGGCCGGCGCCCCCTCTCGAACCATGCGGCGTCAGGAATCGCTGCCGTGAGCTCGCCCATTCGCCCGCGGCGTTCCCCCGCCCGCGCGCCGTGAAGATCCGCGTCTTGCTGGTCGCGGCGTTGGGCCTTTGCCTCGCCGCATACCTCGTACTGCACGTGGGTTTTGCCGCGGTGCTCACCGCCGCCGCCGAGGTAGGCTGGGCGGGCTTCGCCCTGCTGTGCTTGTATGCCCTGGCGCTGTTCCCGCTGCTGGGGGCAGCTTGGCGCGTGCTGCTCCCGGGGGCCGGCGCCGGCGTGTGGGTTTTCGTCTGGGCGAGGCTGGTCCGCGAGGCCGCCTCGGATGTGCTGCCTTTCTCGCAGGTGGGCGGCATCGTCTTCGGCGCGCGCACCGCGATACGTCACGGCGTGACGGGTTCCGACGCCTTCGCATCCACGATCGTCGACGTGACGAGCGAGGCGCTGGCGCAAATCGCGTACATCGCGCTCGGCTTTGCGATCCTGAGCGCCGGCGTCCCCGGCTCCTCGTCGATTGGCACCCTCACCAAGGTGTTCGCCGTGGGTCTGGCCCTCGCAGTGGTTGCGGGGGTGTTGCTCGTCTTCCTGCAGCGCTACGGGCATCGCGTGATGGGGAGACTGGCTGCCCGCCTGATACCCGGAGCCGCGGCGTCCGCCGACGCACTCGCCGACGCGCTCGATACCATCTACCGCTCGCGGCCCCGGATCGCACTCTCCTGCGCGATGCATTTGATCGGATGGCTGGCGAGCGGAGCCGGAAGCTGGATCGCCTTCAGGCTCATCGGGGTACGCGTGGACCTGTCGGCGGTGATTGCCATCGAGAGCCTGGTCGGGGCGGCAAAAAGCGCCGCCGCGCTCGTTCCGAACGCGCTCGGCGTTCAAGAGGCGGGCTACGCCGCGCTCGCGCCGCTGTTCGGCATCGGACCCGAGTTCGGCCTCGCGGTGTCGTTCCTGCGGCGCGCCCGTGACATCGCCATCGGCGCACCGGTCTTGCTGCTCTCCCAGGCCGAGGCGGGCCGCCGCGCGATGGGCCGCGCCGAGGGCCGCTAGGACAGCAATCCGCGCTCGCGGAACCAGCGCACGGCGTCCGTGAAGGCCTCGACCGGAGGCCGTGAGGAATAGCCCAGATCTCGCTCGGCCTTTGCGCTGGAAAAGAACATGCGCTTGCGCGACATTCGCAGACCCTCGAGCGTGAGCCTGCCGCTGCGCCCCGAGATTCTTGCAAATCCTTCCGCCAGATACGCGAGCGGCAGCACCGCTCCGTACGGCAGGCGAAGGCGCGGCGGTTTGCGTCCCACGATGCGGGCGATCTCGCCGAGAATCTGCTCGAGCGTCATATCCCGGCCCCCGAGGATGTAGCGCTCGCCCGGCCTCCCGCGTGCGAGCGCCAGCAGATGTCCCGCGGCCACGTCATCCACGTGCACGATGTTGAGGCCCGTGTCGACATACGCGGGCATGCGGCCGGCAGCGGCATCGAGCACCAGCTGACCGGTCGGCGTAGGCTTCACGTCGCCGGGCCCGATGGGGGTCGAGGGATTGACGATGACCACCGGCAGCCCGTCGCGCGCCGCCTCGAGCGCCTCCCGCTCGGCGAGAAATTTCGAACGTTTGTAGTGGCCGATCATGGCCTCGAGCGCGACCGGCGTCCGCTCGTCGCCGGGACTGCCGTCGGCGGGAATGCCGACGGTCGCGACGCTCGAGGTGTACACGACCCTCTCCACCCGCGCCGCACGCGCCGCCGCCAGGATATTGCGCGTGCCATCGACGTTGGCGCGGTAAAGCTGCGAAGGATCGGGGGCCCCGAGCCGATAATCGGCGGCGACGTGAAACAAGGCCGCGCAATCGGCGACCGCGCGATCGAGCGATGGCCGATCGGTGAGGTCGCCGACGGCAAGCTCGACCGGCAACGTGTGGAGATTGCTCCGATCCGAGCCTTCGCGCACCAGCGCGCGCACCTCCCATCCCTTGGCGAGCAACGCCCGCGCCACCGCGGCGCCGACGAATCCGGTGGCTCCCGTGACCAGAGCCTTCACGGGCGATCCCGCGGGCCGAGACGGTCGAGCTTCGCCACCGCGCCAAGCGAACGAATGGCGGCATGATATCGGCGCGCCAGGCGGATGACCGCGACGATTTCCGCCGGTGATCGTGCGAGGCCCGCGAGGAGCCGGGCGATCCGCACTTGTCCGGACTCGCCGGCAGCGGTCACCGAGTTCGGAATCGTGTCGTGCGCGGTATCGACGATCACGCGCACGGCCATGAACGGCACATGGCTCGCGGCGGCCACTTCCGCCACGGCGGAGCTCTCCATGTCGACGGCCACCGCGCCGGTCGCCCGACGCGCCTGCGCCTTTGCGGCGACGCCGGCGATCGGGTGCAGGCTGGTCAGCAGAGCGCCCGATGTCACGGGCCGGCGGGAGACGACCGAGGCCGTCAGCGACTCGCGCCAGGGAGATGCGGTCGCGAAACGCATCCCGTCCGGTGCGACCACTTCGCGTGGAAGACAGATCGCTCCGGCCGGAAGATCCGGATCGAGGCCTCCGGCCATGCCCCAGCTGACGAGCGCCGTGGCACCGGCTTCGACGAGCCTGCGGGCGGCCATCCCGGCCGCGGCGCATCCCATCCCGCTCACCGCCCGGAGCGTTCCGCCGGCGAGGATTTCGAATCCCGCCCTGGCCTCACGCGCTGGACCCAGCACACGCGCCTCTCGGTCGAGCGCCGCGACGACGCCCGCCACGGTCAATGCGTGATTCCGGCTCGAGTCAGCGTCCGATAAGCAGCGAGCGCCCACAGCGGGAAGTAGCGGCAATAGCCGTGATACTTGAGATAGAACACTCGGGGAAAGCCGGGTGCCGTAAAAGTCGGATCGCTCCAGAGACCATCCGCCTGCTGCGTCCGCATCAGATGATTGACGCCGCGGCGCACCGTCTCCGATTCCGACTCCCCCGAAGCCAGCAATCCCAGGAGCGCCCACGCCGTGTGGTAGGGCGTACTCGGGGCGTTGCCGTCCTCCCGATTCTTGTAGCCGTCGTTGCTCTCGCCCCACCCGCCGTCCGGGTTCTGGCGCCCGTTCAACCAGCTTACCGCGCGCCGCACGGCGGGATCGTCGGGCGTCATCCCCGCCTGCGAAAACGCGGTGAGCACGGACCAGGTGCCGTAGATGTAGTTGGTCCCCCAGCGGCCGAACCAGGAGCCGTCCTCTTCCTGTTCCGCGCGCAGATAGACGATCGCCCGTTCGAGGGCCGGCTTGTCCTCCGGACGCCCGATCAGCGAGAGGACCGTGACCACTCGGGCGGTCACGTCGCTGGTGGGCGGATCGAGCAGTGCGCCGTGGTCAGCGAACGGAATCTTGTTCAGATAATAGGAGGTATTGTCCGCATCGAACGCGGCGAAGCCGCCGTTCTCGCTCTGCATTCCGCCGAGCCAGTCGAGCGCGCGGGAAATATTCTCCGCGTAGTCGGCCGCGTTCGGAGCCTGATGCATGGCCCAGGCGACCACCGCGGTATCGTCGAGATCGGGATAGTAGTCGTTGGCGAATTGAAACGCCCAGCCGCCGCCCTTGAGATGCGGCCGATCGACCTGCCAATCGCCCGGCTCGTCGAGAATCTGTTCGGCTTGCAGCCAATCGAGCGCCCGCGTCGCCGCCTTGGCGGACGGCTGCACCCCGCCTCCTGCATGGCGAGGGCGGTCAACGCGGTATCCCACACGGGCGATACGCACGGCTGGCAGTAGGCGCGTCGAGGGACCGACCACCAGGAGCTTCTGCAATGCCCGCTTCGCAGTCACACGGCGCGGATCGTCCGCCGGGTATCCGAGGATGGTCATGACCTCGAGCGCGTTCACCATCGCCGGGAAATATCGCCCCGAGTCCATCCTCTCCGTTCAGGCGCTCGAGCATCCACTGTTCCGCTGCCCGCGTGGCCCGCTCCCTCATCGCCTTCGGAATGAAGCGGATCGATGCGCCGGCTCAAGCGGTCGACGACCAGAAGCACTTTGCCGAGCCAGCCGCCCTTGCGCGCGTCGCGGAAATAATCGTGCTCGAGCTCCGGGGGGCGTCGTGAACAACTCGCTGGATGTGGACATCTCTCGGGTTCTTGGCGAGCGGTTTCCTCGTGCACAGGATGAAAAGCGGCACCATGACCGTGCGCGCTCCAATACGACACTTTGTCGAGATGGAAGAAGAACCACTTCGGCAACAGCATGATCTCGACCGGGACGTAAGGCACCCCGCGCCAGGGGATCTGCCCGAACAGCGCGAGCGCGATGCGCGTGAACACGTTCGATCGCGCGGCGCCGCCGCGTTCGAGTATCGCGGCACGGGCGCGCGCCATGTGCGGAGCCTTCACATCGTCGCCCGCGAGCTTCAGTGCGTAGTAGGCCTTGACGGTGCAGCTCATGTTGAACTCGCCGCCGTGATACAGCGGCCAACCGCCGCCCGGCTGCTGATGAGCGCGCACATACGCGGCGATCTTGGTCTCGAGCTCGGTGTCGATCTCGTCCAAGAAGTGCATCATCATGATGTATTCGGCGGGAATGGTGCAGTCCGCCTCGAGCTCGAACAGCCAATAACCGGCGGCGCTCTGCTCGGCCGTCATGGCATCGCGGGCCTGCGCGATCGCGCGGTCCAGGTGGGTCGAGACGGTCTTGGTGAGCGAGAGCGACACCACGTCGGCGCGCACCGGCGCCTCAGTCTCCGCGGTCACGGGCTTCGGCGCGATGCGGATCATGACCCGGAGCTCCCGAAGGAGCGGCGCCGCAGCGGCTCGGGTTCCCGCGCGGCCAATGACTCGCCCGAAAGCGGATCGAGTTCGGCGATGAGTTCCGGCCGTGGCGGATGAAACCGCCGCGTTTCGGCAAGCCGGGCAAGCGGCAGACCGCGGGCGGCCATCGCGAACAGGCGCCGGAGCATCCAATCGTTGCGTATGGAAAGGTCGGTCAAAATTCGCGTCATGGTCACTTGAGACCGCGAGATCTTGACCTGGGAGCCGGCAGTAAAGCCGGGATTTTTATGAATTTTTTGCAATGTGAGCACCGCGAGCCCGACGGCCCATAGGCAAAAACGCCGCATCCCTGTCTCTTGTCCGGGGATTAATAATGTGTAATCCAGGGCGTTGCGCAAGTGAGCGTGCGCGACGCCGATCAACTCGTTCATGCCGGCATCGAAACCCGGGATTCGGGGGCGCGGGGGACAACCGGACCAGGTCAACCCGGTGAGGGGTGAACACTTCCTGCGGAAGCCAGCAGGCGCCACGGCTCCTGTCCTCCCATACGTCCTTCAGGATATTGGTCATCTGCAGACCCTGCGCGAACGACACCGCGAGAGCCCGGAGTGCGGCGCGATTGCGCGCGGCACCCTCGGAATACTCGCAAAACAGCTCGGTGAGCATTTCGCCGACCACGCCCGCCACGTAATAGCAATACTCGTCCAGATCGGTGCTCCGAGGCAGCCCCGAGAGGCTCGCGGTCGATTGAAAACGCGGCATTCCGTAGCACATGAGATCGACGCAGCGTTGGATGGCGGCGCGTTGCGGGGGCTTGAGCGATGCGGTGACGTTCAGCACGCGGATCATGTTGATGATGAGGTCGCGTTCGGTCGAGAGCGTCCGGTTCGACAGCCGTCCTTCTACGTCGGATGCCAGGAGCGCCGCATCTGCGCGTCCGGCGACGACCGCCTTGAACCGCTCCAGGAAGGCCAGCGTCTCTTCGGGGGGCACGGCCGGCTCGTCTTCGATGGTGTCGGCGATCCGGCACAGCAGATAGGCATTGGTCACCGCCACGCGCAGCGGCTCGGGCAGTTGGGGAATCGTCAGCGCGAAAGTACGCGATACGTGCGGGAGAATCTGATCTTGGTAGCCTTCATCTGAAATGCCGGAATCCATAAGAGCAGTCTCTCGGAAAGTCAGAGGGTAAACACCCCTGAGGCGGGGTGTGGCGCAAAGTACCCAATTGCTTTTAAGGAGGCTGCGCATGACCCCCAATGCACAAAAGAGGGCAACTATAGCCGCCAGCCCTGCATCGCCGCAACGTCGCCCCGGCGACGGTGGCAATTGTGCCACAAAACGCTGCGTCATTTCCCGCGAAGGGTCTGCTCAGTATAAACTGGCCTGAATGATCCCGCCACCCAACAGCTATCCCCTGCTCGAGTCCATCGCCCTGCCGGCGGACCTGCGCAAGCTCCCGCCGTCGAAGCTTACCGAGCTGGCGGATGAGCTGCGGCAGTTCCTGATCCAGAGCGTCAGCACGCGCGGGGGGCATTTCGCCGCGGGTCTCGGCACGGTCGAGCTCACCATCGCGCTTCATTACATTTTCAATACACCCGATGACCGCCTGGTCTGGGACGTGGGCCACCAAGCTTATCCGCACAAGGTGCTGACAGGACGACGCGAGCTCCTGCACACGATCAAGCAGGACAAAGGTCTCGCGCCCTTTCCGACCAGGAGCGAGAGCAAATACGACACCTTCGGGGTCGGACACTCGAGCACCTCCATCTCAGCGGCGCTCGGCATGGCCATCGCGGCCGCCAAGCGCGGCGAAGACCGCCGTGCGGTGGCCATCATCGGCGACGGCGCTCTCACGGCGGGAATGGCGTTCGAGGCGCTGAATCACGCGGGATCCTCGCCCACCGATCTCTTGATCATCCTGAACGACAACGACATGTCGATCTCCGAGAACGTGGGTGCTCTGTCCAACTATCTGGCCCGCGCGCTGTCGGGACGCATGTACGCGCATCTGCGCGAGGGCGGCAAGAAAGTACTGCGGCAAATGCCCACCGTATGGGAGCTCGCCCGCCGTTCGGAAGAACACCTGAAGGGCATGGTGTTGCCGGGCACGGTGTTCGAGGAAATGGGCTTCAACTACATCGGGCCGATCGACGGGCACGACATCAAAGCGCTGGTGACCACGCTCGGCAACGTCAAGAAGCTCCGCGGGCCGCAATTTCTGCATGTGGTCACCCGCAAGGGCAAGGGCTACGCGCCCGCCGAAGCGGATCCCATCAAGTGGCATGGCCCGGGCCCCTTCGATCCCGTGAGCGGCAAGATCTTCAAGGAAGCGAGTACCGGCCCGAGCTACTCGCAGGTCTTCGGTCAATGGCTCTGCGACATGGCCGAACGCGACCCGAAGATCATCGGCGTAACGCCGGCGATGCGCGAGGGTTCCGGGCTGGTCGAGTACTCCAAGCGATTCCCGGACCGTTATTTCGACGTTGCGATTGCGGAACAGCATGCCGTCACGTTCGCAGCCGGGCTCGCCTGCGAAGGTTTCAAGCCGGTGGTCGCCATATACTCGACGTTTCTGCAGCGCGCCTACGATCAATTGATCCACGATGTTGCGTTGCAGAATCTACCCGTGGTCTTCGCGCTGGATCGCGCCGGCCTCGTCGGCAGCGATGGCGCCACGCATCAGGGTGCCTACGATCTCACCTTCCTTCGGTGCATCCCGAACATGGTGGTCATGACCCCGGCCGATGAGAACGAGTGCCGTCAAATGCTGTTCACGGGTACCACGCTGTCGGCGCCTTCAGCCATACGGTACCCCCGCGGCACCGGCCCCGGCGTAGCCGTTGTGTCCGAGATGAGCGCGCTTCCCGTCGGCAAAGCACAGCTTCGGCGCGAGGGCCGCAGCGGCCTCGCGATCCTGGTGTTCGGCGCATTGTTCGATTCCGCCCGCCGCATCGCCGAAAGACTCGACGCGACGCTCGTCAACATGCGCTTCGTGAAGCCGCTCGATCGAGGAGCTGGTCATCGAGGTGGCGGCGCGACATCGTGCGTTCGTGACCATCGAGGAGAACGCCGTCATGGGCGGGGCGGGCTCGGCGGTGAGCGAAGTTCTGGCGGCACATGAGGTATCATTGCCGCTGTTGCATTTGGGTATTCCGGACCGATTCATCGAGCATGGCTCGCGCGAAACCTGCCTGGCGGCCGCCGGACTCGATCTGGCCGGCCTCACGGCGAGTGTCGAAACATGGTGGGCGTCGCAGAACCAGGAACGGGTCCGTTCGGTTCGCAGCGTCTAGTCGGCGCCTCCCCCTTTGGTGGCATTGCGCGGCTTCGTATTAAACGTGTATAGAGAGAGCGTCATGAGAACTTTGTTCCTGCATCCGCCTTCATTCGACGGCTTCGACGGCGGAGCGGGCGCGCGCTACCAGGCGAAGCGCGAGATCCGTTCGTTCTGGTATCCGACCTGGCTTGCGCAGCCCGCGGCGCTGGTGCCGGGCAGCAAGCTGATCGACGCCCCCGCGGACGGCACCCCGATCGAAGCTGTGCTCGCCCAGGCTCGCGACTACGATCTCGTCATCATGCACACGAGCGCGCCTTCCTTCTTGAAGGATGCGCGGGTGGCGGAACTTCTCAAGACCGAGAACCCGAACCTCAAGATCGGCATGGTCGGCGCCCAAGTCGCCGTCGACCCGGCGGGCTCGCTGGCCGCGTCCACCGCGGTCGATTTCGTCGCGCGCGAGGAATTCGATTACACCTGCAAGGATGTCGCCGACGGGCTGCCCCTGGAGAGCATCGCGGGATTGAGCTACCGCCGCGATGACGGAAGCATCCAGCACAACGCCGCGCGGCCCATGATCGAGAACATGGATGAGCTGCCCTGGGTTGCGCCGACCTACAAGCGCGATCTCAAGATCGAGAATTACTTCATCGGGTACTTGAAGCACCCGTACGTATCCATTTACACGGGCCGCGGCTGCCGCTCGAAATGCACTTTCTGCCTGTGGCCTCAGACCGTGGGCGGTCATCGCTATCGCGTGCGCAGCCCCCAGAACGTGGTGGACGAGGTGCGCTGGATCAAGGAAAACATGCCGGAGGTCAAGGAGATTTTCTTTGACGACGACACGTTCACCGATTTCAGGCCGCGCGCGGAGGAGATCGCCCGCGGCCTCGGCAAGCTCGGCGTCACCTGGTCGTGCAATGCCAAGGCCAACGTACCGTATCAGACCCTCAAGGTCATGAAGGATAACGGACTGCGCCTCCTGCTCGTGGGCTACGAGTCGGGCAACGACCAGATCCTGCACAACATCCGCAAAGGCCTGCGCACCGACATCGCGCGGCGCTTCACCGAGGATTGCCGCAAGCTCGGCATCGTCATCCATGGCACGTTCATCCTCGGGCTCCCCGGCGAGACCCAGGAGACCATCCGGGAAACGATCCAGTACGCGGTGGAGATCAATCCGCACACCATCCAGGTCTCGCTGGCGGCACCGTACCCGGGCACCGAGCTCTACGCCCAGGCGCTCGCCAACGGTTGGCTCACGGAAACCCACAACGAGGGCCTGGTCAACAAGCAGGGCGTGCAGCTCTCTCCCTTGAGCTATCCGAACCTCGGAGCCGAGGAGATCTACGCCGCCGTGGAGACTTTCTACCGGCGCTTCTATTTCCGGCCCCGCAAGATCGTCGAGCTCACGGCGGAGATGATGAAGAGCTGGGAAATGACCAAGCGGCGCCTGCGCGAAGGCGTGGAGTTTTTCCGCTTCCTGAACGCACGCGCGGCCTGAGCGCACCGCGCCCTGAGCGCACCGCGCCCGAGCGCACCGCGCGGCCGGTCGCGCGCACCGCGGCGGCCACCCGGCCGGGCGGCCGTTTCGTGCCTTTCACACTCTGAAGCGGTACTCGGTTCCGGGCTTGCGCTCGATATCGGGCGGGAAATTAGCTCGTTTCTCCGCGAAGTAAAGCTCCCGATGATCCCCGTGCGCCGCCGCGTTGTACGTCAGATACAGAATGCGCCGGGCGTGATCCGTTCGATTGGGTTTGGAGGCATGCGGCACGTAGCTGTCGAAAAAAATAACCTCTCCCGGACTGCACGGCAGCGGTTTCAAGGCGAAGGCGGCCATTTGGTCGGCGGTAAGCGGCTTCCATTCCTCGCCGATCAGTCCGGTGAACCGCGCCGAATCCGCGATCTCGAGGCAGCCGTTCTCGACAGTGGCGGGATCGATGCAGACCAGGGCGGTGACGAAGAGGGGTGCATAACGGGACCAGCCGGCTTGCTGGTCTTGATGAGCCTCGAATCCCGCGCCGCCGGGCATCTTCAAATTTATCTTGTCCTTGAACAGCACCGCGGGGCCGCCCAGTATTCTCTCCACGGCGGCCTTCAGACGGCCATTCACCAGCTCCTCGAAGCCGGGATGGAAGGGGCAGAAATTCTCCATCCGTTGCACCAGCCGCACGGAGGCGTCATCGAACTTGTCTTCGTGGTACACCATATGTGTGCCGGGCCGTTCAGGGCGGCTCGACAGTTCGTCGACCCAGTCCGAGATCTGCGCCACTTCCCCGTCGGAGAAGAATCCGGGAACCGACGCCCAACCCTTGGCCGCGTAGTGTTCGATGCACTCCTCGTCGATCGAGGCGATGTGGTCGATCGAGGCGCCGCGCGTCAAGCGCAGATACTTCGCGAAAAAGATCACCGCTATGACGCTGGTCACCACCGCGGCCGCCAGGAGAATCGGGGCAAGCCAATGCAGCCACACGAACAGCGGCAGCAGATACAGTGCATCGTCGGGCTGAAATCCCCACCCGCCCTCCCAGACGCGCTCCCCGGTCGCAACCTCGGATTCGTACGCCTCCGCCAGAAGGCTGCAGGCGAGCATGGCCGCGCAGGCGAGAACACCGGCGGGGATGGACCAATTGCCGGCCCCGGCTTTGTACAGATTGATTCCGGCCGCCAGAAAGAAGGCGGAGTTCAAGGCGACATCGGTGTAGTAATCGAACAGGTGCCCGCCCCTGCTCTGCATCTTGCCGATACGCGCGAGCTCCCCGTCCGCGCGGTCGAGAAAGGCCGAAAGCAGCCACAGGATTCCGGACCACAGTTCCGCCCGCGCGCCGCCCGCGCCGAGCAGCAGGCAGGCGAGGACGCCGGTCACGAGGCGCAGCGACGTGAGATGGTTGGGCCTCACCCATGTACCGACGAGCGGCTCCACGAGCGTCCGCGCCGCGGCATGGCTCCAGGTATTGTTCACGATGCCTCCTAGTTCTTTATTTTGAGCGCGGTGTCCCGGGCCGCGACTGATCTGATTGTAACCGCCGGCACTCGCCGAATATTGCATGTAACAGCTGGCACTCGCCGAATATTGCGGTACATAATCGCGCCGTTCCACCCTCCGACAAGGTTCGCCGTATCCCAATTCTCGCCACTTTGCTGCGTCTTTGGACGTTACGCCCGGTAACCAATATTCGTACGGCCGCGACCGACCGAGCCTTGATCGGTCTCGGGTTGGCGTCGCTTCTGCTCTGGGTGGCGCTGGACCGCTGGCGCGCCGGGGCCGGAGCGGTGTTCGAGCCCCTCGAGGGTCCGCTCGTCTCGGTATATCTGGTGCTGGTGCTCGTGACCGCCTACCTGGCGTCGCGCGCCTCCAAGCCCCGGCTCGAGTTTCGGAGCGCCTTGTTGGTGGTGCTGGGGTTCTTGCCGGTCTTGATTGCCGCGGGCTTCGCCATAGATCTGCGCCTGGACGGGAAGGCAGCGGTGACCGCCTGGATACTGCTGGCGCTCTACGGGCTCGCCTACGGCATGAGAGCTTTGCGCGCCTTGTCGGGGGCTTGGCAGGGAGCCGCCGCAGTGGCCATCGTCATGTTGCTGGGAGTATTTTCCACGGGATATCGGCCCGCGGACCTCCGACCCTCGATTTGGGCACCGGCGCCGGAGGAGGAAGAGCAGCCTGCGGACCTGTCGGCCGCCGACGCGGAGTCCCTGCTGTTCGATCAGCGCGAGGCGATCGACGAGGCAGTGGATCGAATGGCCGAGAACATAGGGCCGAAGCCGGCGATATTCTTCGTCGGTTTCGCCGGCGTTTCCAGCCAGCGAGTCTTTGCGCAGGAGATCAAGCTCGCCGCGCAGGTGGTCGGCAATCGATTCAACGCGGGGGACCGGGAGCTCCTGCTGATCAACGACCGCCGGGACTTCGACACCTACCCGCTGGCGACACTCAGCGGCCTGCAATACGCGCTGAGCGCCGTGGCTCAGAAAATGGACCCCGACCGCGACATTCTGTTTCTGGCGCTATCCTCGCACGGATCGCCCGACCCGGAGCTGGCGGTCTCGAACGCCGGTCTGCCCCTCGCACAGTTGAGCGCGGACGATTTGCAAAGCGCGCTGCGCGACTCGGGCATCAAACGCCGCATCATCGTGATCTCCGCATGCTACGCGGGCGGTTTCATTCCGGCGCTCCAGAACCCCGATACCATCGTGATTGCCGCGGCGGCGGCCGATAAGACCTCCTTTGGATGCTCCGACGACCGGGACCTGACATACTTCGGCGAGGCGTTCTACCGAGACGCATTGCCGGGCGCGGCTTCTTTGGAGGACGCATTCGCCCGTGCCAAGGCCGCCATCGCCGAGCGCGAAAAGAAGGAAAATGAGATTCCCTCCGACCCACAGGCCTCTTTCGGCAACGACCTTCACGCCGTGCTGGAAGCGAGCCCGATGCATATCGGGGCGCGAGGCGGCGTGATCACGCAGCTCTCGCGGCCGAGTGTACAGCCGGCGGGCGGCGGAGACCGGCAATAATCCGCTCGACAGACCAGTACAGGATTCCTTTCCTGGTCGGGGTGGTCGGCCACCGGGATCTGCGCCCCGAAGAAACCGCGGCGATTCGCGCCGCCGTCTCGAAGCTGATGCAGCGCCTGCGCGACGATCACCCGTCGGTCCCCCTGCGCCTGATCTGCTCGATGGCCGCGGGAGCCGATCTCCTGGTCGCGCAAGTCGCCGCGGACCTGGGCATCCTCATCACCGCTTTGCTGCCCTACCCGCGGCGATTGTGCCGCGACGATCTCGACACGGACGAGGACAAAGTGCGCTTCGACCGGCTCTGCGATTCGAGCGACGTCGTAGAGCTGGGCCTTCCGCCGGACGCGAATCCGGCCGACATCGAGAAGCCCGGGGAGCTGCGCGACCGCCAGCTGCAACGCGCCGGCGCCATCATTGCGCGTTACAGCGGCCTGATGATCGCCATCTGGAACGGCGAGGACACCAGCCACCGGGCAGGGACGGCTCGTGCCATGGAATTTCGCCGCCAGGGCGTCATGCCGTCCGACGAGCTCGTGGTGTCGCCACGCGATGTGCTGCTTTCGCCGCAAGACGATGACTTGAATTTCGAGATTCGATGCGGACGCCTCTCGCAACCGGGCGCCGTCCGGAGTGACCGTTCTCGGATTCACCGGCACCGATGCGCACGGCGGAGAGGAGTATCCGCCGCACCTGCGGACCACGCTCCGGAGGCTCGCGGAGCTCAATCGCGACATAGAGGAGTTTGCAGATGACATCGCGGAAAACGGCAGACGACTGTCGCAGCCCAGCCCGACCCCGGTACCCGAAACGCTGCAATACCTCGACCGGCTGTTCACGGCGGCGGATTGGATGGGCGGCCACTACCGCCGCTGCTTCACGGCGGCCCTCAAGGCGCGCTATGGACTCTGGGCGCTCATGGCTTTTCTGCTGATCGCTTTCAAGAAGGACTCTTACGGCCGGACGGCGATGATCTGCATCCTGAGCGTGCTGGCGGTATTTCTGTGCGGGACGCTGCTCGCGTACTGGGCGCACCGGCGCGCATGGCATCGCAAGTACCTCGATTACCGGGCCCTCGCGGAGGCGCTGCGGGTGGACTTCTACTGGGAGGTAGCAGGGGTACGCAAGGAATACGACGGGGAGTTCGCTCACGAGAGTTTCTTGCAGAAGCAGGACGTGGAGCTCCAGTGGATCCGCAATGCCATGCGCGCCGTGAGCTTGCAGCTCGCCATCCGGCCCTGCGGCGACTTCAGCGGCGGCTTTCCTTTCGTCTATGCGAACTGGGTCGGCGACGACCACCCGACCAGCCGGCGGGGGCAGATGTATTACTACCGCGAGAGGCTGCAGAAGCTGAAACACGGCATGCACATATCCGAGCGAATCGACGGCGGATTGCTGTTCTGCGGACTGGCTCTCGCCGTGACCTTCGCCGTCGACGTGGCGCTCGGCACCCGTTCGTTCCTGCCGCTGCACGTGCGCAACGCGATGTTATGGGGGCTCGCGCTGGTTCCCGTCTATGCGGCGATTTTCGAGATCTATTTGAACGAGAAGGCCGATCGTGCGCTGATCCGGCAATATCGCTACATGTACTCGCTGTTCGGCTTTGCCGCCGCCGAGCTGCGCACCGCCGATACGGTCGAAAGGAAGCTGCTCATACTGCGATCGCTGGGGCACGCCTGCCTCGCGGAGCACGCACAGTGGATTCTCGCGCATAGAGACAAGCGGATTCAGGGGATGCGCTGGTGAATTCTGCAGAGGGTCCAACGGGCCTCCATCGCACGCTGAAGGCCCGGCACATGCGCATGATCGCGCTCGGCGGGGTGATCGGCGCGGGCCTCTTCGTCGGCAGCGGCGTCGTGATACAGGCGACGGGGCCGGCGGCCGTGGTGTCCTTCGCGCTGACCGGAGCGCTGGTCGTGCTCGTGATGCGCATGCTCGGTGAGATGGCCTCCGCCTACCCCGCGGTCGGCGGTTTCTACGAATACAACCGGCTTGCGCTCGGCGCATTGGCCGGCTTCATGACCGGCTGGATGTACTGGTATTTCTGGATCATCGTCGTCGCGCTCGAGGCGGTGGCCGGAGCAAGGCTGCTCGTGTCCTGGTTCCCCGGAGTACCTCCCTGGGTGTTCACGCTCGGCCTCATGACGCTGTTCACCCTGGTCAATCTGCTGTCGGTCAGGTCATGGGGCGAGGCGGAGTACTGGTTCGCGTCGATCAAGGTGGCGGCCATCACGCTGTTTCTGGTCGCCGGCGCCGTGGTCATCGCCGGGCTCTGGCCGGCGCATCCCGGCGGGTTCGCGAATCTCACCGCCCACGGCGGGTTCATGCCGCACGGCGTGGTGCCGGTCCTCACCGGCGCGGTCGCGGCGACCGGCTTCTACTTCGGCTCCGAGATCGTTACGATCGCGGCCGCCGAGTCGCCCGAGCCCGAGCGCGCGGTGGCGCGCGCCACTCAGTCGGTCATCTCGCGCGTGCTGGTGTTCTACGTCGGCTCGATTCTCGTCGTGGTCACACTGGTTCCCTGGACGGGCCCGGGCATCCTGCAGCCCTACGCCACGGCACTCACCGTCATGAACATCCCGGCCGCGGCGCAGATCATGAACGGAGTCATCCTGACCGCGGTGCTGTCGGCACTCAACAGCGGACTGTTCGCATCGTCCCGGATGGTCATGGCGCTCGCGACGCGCGGCGACGCGCCGGGCGGGTTGTCGCAGCTCAACCGGCGAGGGGTGCCCGTGCGTGCCATCCTGCTGAGTACCGCCTTCGGTTACGCAGCAGTGGTCATGAACTACGTGTCGCCGGATCGCGTGTTTGCGTTCCTCGTGGACTCGTACGGTACGGTGGCGATCTTCGTGTACCTGCTGATCGCGCTGGCGGAGCTGCGGCTGCGGGCTCGGCTCGAGCGCGAGGCTCCGGAGCGGCTGCGATCGCGGATGTGGCTCTATCCGGGCCTGACGCTGGTCGCAATCGCCATGATGCTCGCGATCGTCGTGGCGATGGCATTCATACCCGATCAGCGGCTGCCGCTGCTCTTCGGCGTCGCGAGCGCCGGCGTCATGCTCGCCGGCTACGGACTGCGCCGCGGCATCGACGCCTGGTGGGGCCCGCGCAAATCCGTCGCGCGGAAAGCTAGCGCCTAGTCAGCGTCGCCGAAGCCTCGAATCCGCGCAGTTCGGCTAGCGCCGGGGCCTCTGCCGCTCGACCAGCACGCCGAGGCGGCGCAGGCCTTCCCGAATGGCGGCCGGCGCGATCGAGGAGAGTCCCAGCCGGAAGTAGTTGAGCGGCGGCGTCTCCTCCGCGAAGTGCACGTCTCCCGGCTCGATCAGCACGCGTTCCAGAAGCGCCTCGTCCGCCAGGCGCCGCGCGTCGAGCCAGGCCGGCCCCTCGATCCAGAACGATGATCCGCCCGTCACGGGCGGATGGCGCGCAGCGGGGAAGAAGCGGGCGAGCGCCTCACCCAGCGCCGCCGCCCGCTCGCGATACGCCGCGACCAGGCGCCGGTTGAACGTATCGTAGTATCCGAGCGCCAGGAATTGCGCGAAGCTGCGCTCGATGAAGGCGGTCGGATGGCGGATCATCAGACGCCGCAGTACCCGAAGCTCGGCGATCAGCACGGCGGGTGCAACGATGTAGCCGAGCCGCAGACCCGGTGCCAGCGACTTGGAGAGGCTACCGACATAGATCACACGGCCGCTGCGGTCGAGGCTCTTGAGCGCGGGATTGGGCAGCCCGGAAAAACTCACTTCCGTCTCGTAGTCGTCCTCGATGATCAGAAAGTCGTCGGCCTCGGCCTGCCGGAGCAGTTCCCCCCGGCGCTCCACCGGCATCGTCACGGTGGTCGGAGACTGGTGGCTCGGGGTCGCGTAAATGAAGTGGCAACCCGACAGTGCCTCCCCGACTCGCAGACCGTGCTCGTCGAGCGGCAGCGGGCGCAGGCGCGAGGTACGCCGGGAAAAGATATGCCTGGCGTCCGGGTACCCCGGATTTTCGATCCCGACGGCGGTCTGTCCATCGATCAGCAAATCCGCCAACAGGTAGAGCGCGTGCTGCGCTCCGATCGTCACCAGGATCTCCTCGGCCGTTGCCCAGATTCCCCGCAGCGGCAATACCTTGTCGCGGATTTGCTCGAGCAGCGACGGATCGTCCCGGGTGAAGCGGTCCTGCGCCCAGTCGAGCGAATCGCTTCCGGACAGCACGTGCTGGCAGCTTGCGCGCCATTCGGCGGCCGGGAACAGGCTTCGGTCCAGCTGCCCGTAGATGAACGGAAACTCGTATTGCTCCCAATCCGGCGCCTTGGAGATGTGGCGCTGAAGCGAAGGCCGGAGCTTCACCCGGGCGGCCCAGTCCACGCCCGCGCCGGCGGCCGCCTCCTCCGACGCGTTGCGGGGCCGCCGAGCGATCGCAGCCGGGTTCGGGTAGTACCCCTGGCGCCGGCGCGCGATCAAATAGCCGTCATCCGCCAGCTGCTGGTAGACGTTGACGACCGTGTTGCGGGCGACACCCAGCTGCGTGGCGAGTGCGCGGCTGGAAGGCAGCGGGCGGCGTGCAGGGAGGCTCCCCGCGCCGATGGCCGCAATCAGCCGGGCGCGAAGCTGTGCCTGGAGTGTCAGCGCGGAGGCGGGCTGCAGACTCAGAAGTTGCCGCCAGAGAATCTCAGTTCCTCGCCGCCCTCCGCGCACGCAATCCACCCCATGTCGAGCCACGCCGTGTCGAGCGCGTGCGGCGGCGCCGGGGTGCCGACCGGCGTTGCCGGCGCCGCGCGAACGCCGGCTACCATATCATGTCGGGCGTTGAGGTCTATCAGGGAGCCCGAATCACGGTACGGAAGGCAGGTCTGATGGAGCAGGGCCCATGAGCACCGCGCGTACGTGCCGGAAAATCGCGCGCTCCTCGTCGGCGGCGATCACCCAGACCGGACAGCGCGAGCGGTCCGTCGTGATCACCTCGGCATGCCGCGAATTGCGCTCGGGATCGAGCTCGATCCCGAGCCATTGCAGATGGGCGGCGATTTCCGCGCGCACGCGGGCGCTGTGGCTGCCGATGCCTCCGGTGAACGCAACCGTGTCGACCCCGCCGAGCGCGACGGCCAAGGAGCCCGCGTGCCTCGCCGCCCAATAGGAGAAGTGCCCGATCGCAAACCGGCAAGCGTCATCGTCGAGCCGCTCGATCTCGCGCATGTCGGAGCTCACTCCGGAGAGCGCGAGCAATCCCGAGCCGCGATACAGGAGCGCCTCGAGCGCGTCGAGCGACATACCCTCGCGCCGCTGCAGCGCCAGCAGTACGCCGGGGTCGATCGAGCCGCAGCGCGTGCCCATCGTGAGCCCATCGAGCGTTGAATATCCCATCGTCGTCGCGACGCTCCGGCCCTCCCGCACCGCGCACAGGCTGCAGCCGTTGCCGAGGTGGAAAATCAGCAGGCGGGCCGTCGCAGCCGCGCCGTGCCGCACGGCGAGCGTCGTCGTCACATGCTCGAAATTCAGGCCATGGAATCCGAATCGCCGGTAGCCCGCCGCATGCAGCGTCGCCGGCAGCGCAAAGCGGGCGGCCACGTCGGGCACGGTCGCGTGGAAGGCGGTGTCGAAACAGGCGATTTGCGGCAGGGTTGGAGCGGCCGCGCGCATCGCCGCGATCGCATCGAGCCCGAAGCCGTTGTGGAGCGGTGCGAGCTCGCGCAGCTGGTCGATCGCCGCAAGTCGCTCCTCGTCGAGCAGCACCGGAAACACGAAGCGCGTGCCCGCGTGCACCAGCCGGTGGCCGCACGCAACGAGATCCTCCGTCCGGATTCCGCGATCGCGCAATGCGTCCAGTATCCGGGCGAGCGCCGCTGCGTGACGGGTCGCCGCGGACATCGGCTCGGCCTCCGACTCACCGAATACGAATCGCGGCCGCTCGCCGATGCCGTCCACCTGCCCGTGATATCGGCGCTCGAGCCCGCGGAACACGGCGAATTTGAGCGACGAGGAGCCCGCATTGAGGACGAGCACGGGTCCTCCGTCGGCAACGGTCATGCAGGCTCTTGCGGGCGCATGTCCTCGCTGCGAATGCCTGCGACCACCACCGGCTTCTTCATCGCGTCTCGCCGGAAGGGCTCGCCGAGCTCCTGGTTCAGGATGACTTCGATGAACGTCGTCACCCCGTCTGCCTGCGCGGCGCACGCCCTCTGGAGCGCCTGGGTCAGTTCGGCGGGTGCGCGGACCGTCACGCCGCGATGGCCGCAGCCCTCCGCGATGCGGGCGTAGCTCAAATTCGGGTCGAGCTCCGTGCCGACGAAATTATTGTCGTACCACAGGATGGAGTTGCGCTTCTCCGCACCCCACTGGTAGTTGCGGAAGATCACCATCGTCACGTGCGGCCATTCGTTGCGGCCGATCGAGGTCATCTCGTTCATCGAAATGCCGAAGGCCCCGTCCCCTGCAAAACCCACCACGGGCGTGTTGGGATTGCCGATCTTGGCGCCGATGATCGACGGGAACCCATAGCCGCAGGGACCGAAAAGTCCGGGCGCCAGATACTGACGGCCGCGCGGGAACATCGGATAGGCGTTGCCGATGGCACAGTTGTTGCCGATATCGCTGGAAATGATCGCTTCGCGCGGCAGGCCGGCCATGATGGCCCGCCACGCCTGGCGCGGCGACATGTGTCTCGGCTCCCGCGAGCGGCACTCGGCGTTCCAGACCGTGCCGGGATCGTCGTCCTCGTGGTCCATCGTCGCCAGCGCGTCCGCCCAGCTTCGCTTCCGGTCCTCGATCCTGCGGCGCCTCTCCGCGCGGCCGGAGTCACCGGCGTTTTTCTGCAGCCGGCCGAGGATCTGAGCCGCGACCTGCTTGGCGTCGCCGCAGATCGCGACGGCAACCGGCTTGGTCAGGCCGATCCGGTCCGGGTTGATGTCCACCTGGATGACGGCAGCCGACTTCGGCCAGTAATCGAGCCCGTAGCACGGCAGCGTCGAGAAGGGATTGAGGCGCGTGCCGAGAGCCAGCACCACGTCGGCCTCCGCGATCAATTCCATCGCCGCGCGCGAGCCGTTGTAGCCAAGCGGCCCGGCCGCCAGCGGGTGATCGCCCGGAAATGAGTCGTTGTGCTGATAGTTGTTGCAGACCGGCGCCTCCAGCCGTTCGGCGAGCGCCACGCATTCGGCAATTGCGTTGCCAAGCACGACGCCCGCTCCCGACAGAATCACCGGGAATCTGGCCTGGGACAGGAGGCGCGCGGCCTCGGCGATCGCGTTCGCGCCGCCCGCCGGCCGTTCGAACTCGATGGCGGCCGGCAATGGAACGTCGATGACCTGGGTCCAGAAATCCCGCGGTATGTTGATCTGCGCCGGGGTCGACAGCCGTTTGGCCTTGTCGATGACGCGATTGAGAACTTCCGGCACCCGGCTCGGATCGCGAACTTCCTCCTGGTAGCCGACGATGTCGCGGAACAGCGCCATCTGCTCGAGCTCCTGGAAGCCGCCCTGACCGATGGTGCGGTTCGCGGCCTGCGGGGTGACGAGCAGCATGGGCGTGTGGTTCCAGTACGCTGTCTTCATCGCCGTCACGAACCCGGTCACGCCCGGGCCGTTCTGCGCGATCGCCATGGCGATCTTGCCGGTCGAGCGCGTGAAGCCGTCGCAGATCAGACCGCCGTTCGTCTCGTGAGCCACGTCCCAGAACTTGATCCCTGCCTTGGTGAAGAGATCGGAGATCGGCATGAACGCGGATCCGATGATCCCGAATGCGTTCTCGATGCCGTGCTGCTGCAGCACCTTCACGAAGGCCTCTTCCGTGGTCATCTTCATGGGCCGAATACCTTGGCCAGTGCGTCGCCGATGGTATCCGTGATGCGATCGATCTCGTCCGCTGTGGCGATGAGAGCCGGACTCAGGCACAGAGTGTTGTTGAATCCGTGGAAAGAGCGGTTCGTGGCGCCGATCAGCACTCCTCGGGCGAGGCATTCCGCAACGACCGCCTGCACCCGCTTTTCTTCCGCAGGCTCGCGGGTTTGGCGGTCCTGCACGAGCTCCGCGCCGCAGAACAGGCCCAGGCCGCGCACGTCGCCTATCACCGCGTGCCGCTCCTGCAAGTTCTTGAGGTTACGGATCAGGCGCTCTCCCATCGCCGTGGTGTTCTCGAGCAGATGCTCATCCTCGATGATGCGCATGTTCTCCAGGGCCGCGGCAGGCCCCGAGGCGCATCCGCCGAACGTGGAGATGTCACGGAAGTACGACATCGGATCGTTCGGATCGTCCTTGAACAGATCGAACACCGCTTCCGAGGTGACCGCGCAGGAAATGGCGGCGTAGCCCGAGGCCACGCCCTTGGCCATGGTGACGAAATCCGGCTTGATGCCGTAGTGCTGGTAGCCGAACCACTTGCCGGTTCGGCCCACCCCGCAGACGACCTCGTCGAGATGGAGCAGGATACGGTGACGCCGGCAGATATCCTGCACGCGATCCCAGTAGCCCGCGGGGGGCGTGATGACGCCGCCGCCGGCGGTCACCGGCTCGAGACAGATCGCGCCGATCGTGTCGGCTCCTTCCCGTTGAATGACCTTTTCGATGGCCTCGGCCGCAAGCTCGCCGTAGTTCGCCACGGCACCGTACTGGCTTCGATACTCCAGGCAATGGGGTACCTCGACGAAGCCCGGAGTGGGCGGACCGTACTGGGCGCTTCGCTGCGGTTGGCCGCTGGCGGACAGCGTCGCCAGCGTGGTGCCGTGATAGTCGCGCTCTCGATAGAGGATCTTGTGCTTACGACCACCGTGGTGGCGGTGCGCGATCTGGCGCACCATCTTGAACACTTTTTCGTTGGCCTCCGAGCCGGAATTCGCGTAGTAAACCCGGCTCAGCCCGGGCATTTTCTCGATCAGACGCTCCGCGAAGCGCGCCCCCGGTATCGATCCTGCCGAGCCCGCGAAGTAATTCATCCGCACCAGCTGGTCGCGGACCGCGTCCGCAATGCTTTGGCGTCCGTAGCCGACGTTCACGGTCCACACGCCCCCCGATACGGCGTCCAGATATTCCTTTCCCGCAGCGTCCCACAGCTTCATGCCGCGCCCTTCCACGAAAACACGGGGATCCTGGCTCTCGAAGGGCTTGTGCTGAGTCAGATGATGCCAGACGTGCGCGCGATCGGCTTCGACGACCTGGCGCATGTCCGAGGGGCGAGGTTGCGCGTTCATGTTCGGGACACTCCGATGGCTGGACGAGGGCGTCATTCGTAGCACGAACGGCCATCACACCGAAAGGTCCAGAATCGGGCGCCCGCTGGAGCCACGCGGCCCGGCAATCACCCCGCGTCCGGTCGTCCGGTGACCCCGCTGACGTTGAGTGCGCCCTGCCGGGCGCACCAATAAAAAACCCCCACCAGCTTTCGCCGATGGGGGTTTTGATTTAAGAGCCTGGCAGTGACCTACTTTCGCATTGACAAAGCCAACACTAGCATCGGCGCGGAGCGTTTTCACTTCCGAGTTCGAAAAGGGATCGGGTGGTTCCCACTCGCTATGGCCGCCAGGCAAACCGTTTGCAATGGGCGAGTCATGGCTCGCCCACCGCGGATTCGTACAATTTGTTTCGACGTATGTCGCAAATCGAGTCAGTACCCAATCACGATCTGCCACGTTAGGGACAAATCGCTTGGGTGTTATATGGTCAAGCCTCACGGGCAATTAGTACTGGTTAGCTAAACGCATTACTGCGCGTACACACCCAGCCTATCAACGTCGTAGTCTTCGACGGCCCTTTAGAGACCTTAAAGGTCTAGGGAGAACTAATCTTGGGGGGGGCTTCCCGCTTAGATGCTTTCAGCGGTTATCCCGTCCGCACATAGCTACCCGGCAGTGCCACTGGCGTGACAACCGGTACACCAGAGGTGCGTTCACTCCGGTCCTCTCGTACTAGGAGCAACTCACCCTCAATTCTCCAACGGCTACGGAAGATAGGGACCGACATTCTGTTACTTCCTCTCACCTATCTGAGAGTACTGACCACGCTAGAAAAAGGCGTGGCGCTTTGCCGCGAGGCAAAGTCTGCATATCGCTATGCAGATCGGACTATATCTTGATCGCCCCGGGCTGCATCAGCCCTGAGGATCTTTGGCGTATAGTCTCTGAGGATTTCAAAGTCCCGAGAATCGCTTCCCGGTTGATTCTTCGCCTCGAACCATTTGCATTCATTGAATAAGCGATGCTGACGATTTCTTTGAAACCGTCCGTCGTCAGATGAAGTTCAGAATTCATCATCACGACGATTCGCTTGAACGACTCGAAGTCGTTCTTTTTCACTGTATGCAATGGATATCGATCGAAGAATGGAATCACTTTCATCATGAGATCCTGTCGATTCCTGACGACGAGAACGTGCGTCCGGTCGTTCCTGCTCCCACTGTGATTCGCCTTGATGATTCCGCAGGCCAACCGATCTCGAATTGCTTCGAGAACGTGCCTGCTCGACACATCCTGGCTCACGTGGAATTCAGGGACAGCCTGCCACCCGATTCGCACATCAGGATTTCGTTGGAAGGCAATATGAAAACTGCCCTCTCCATCGACAAATCCCGCAATGTAATGATCTTCCATGACTTTGACCTTTCCTGCTGATTGTCTGCACTGACGGATTTTCACTACCACCCGCCGTCGAGCGATGAGTACCGTCAGATACTCAGAGTTTCCAGCAAATAGCCAAATTTAACGACAGCACAAGTCTACTGTCTCACGACGTTCTGAACCCAGCTCGCGTACCACTTTAAATGGCGAACAGCCATACCCTTGGGACCTGCTACAGCCCCAGGATGTGATGAGCCGACATCGAGGTGCCAAACTCCTCCGTCGATGTGGACTCTTGGGAGGAATAAGCCTGTTATCCCCGGAGTACCTTTTATCCGTTGAGCGATGGCCCTTCCATACAGAACCACCGGATCACTATCACCTACTTTCGTACCTGCTCGACATGTCCGTCTCGCAGTTAAGCACCCTTATGCGATTGCACTCTATGCGCGATGACCGACCGCGCTGAGGGTACCTTTGCACTCCTCCGTTACTCTTTGGGAGGAGACCGCCCCAGTCAAACTACCCACCATACACTGTCCCCAACCCGGATTACGGGCCAAGGTTAGAACTGCGAAGTTGTCAGGCTGGTATTTCAAGGTTGCCTCCATGAGAACTAGCGTCCCCACTTCGTAGGCTCCCAGCTATCCTACACAAACAAATTCAAAGTTCAGTGTAAAGCTATAGTAAAGGTTCACGGGGTCTTTCCGTCTTTCCGCAGCTACGCCGCATCTTCACAGCGATTTCAAGTTCACTGAGTCTCGGGTCGAGACAGTGGGGCCAGCGTTACGCCATTCGTGCAGGTCGGAACTTCATGATTTCCGCGATTACTCGCGGCATAGACTATACGTTCACCTGACCACGATGATTTGAGCAGATCTCATCGCTTTTTGAAGTCAGGGCCGGCGTGTTATGGATTTGCCATCAAATCCATCCAGGGATCTCACACCCTGAGTCGTTACGGGGAAACGAAGGAGCGCTACGCGCGTGCCTCGAATCTTACCCTCGGTATTGCCCTCGACGCACTTGCACGGACGTCGTTGGGGTTCCACCGATTTGAGCCGGTCATCGGAATAGTGTCGCCACTACCCTGGGCAATGTTACTTACCCGACAAGGAATTTCGCTGATCCATGTTATTGATTTGCTTAGTATTTTTATTCAAATCACGGTGAAGCTTTCCTTAGGGCTTCACCCTGCATGTCGCCATGCAGATCGGACTATATCTTCACCGATGAAGATCGGTGTCTGGCGTGTAGTCTCTGAGGATTCTGATAATTTCGGTTCGTGGCTTCTTATGATTCATGGTTTCGGCGATCTTGCGATCTGACGATCTTGATCAACCCACTCGATGTGAGGTGAGCTCCCGTCCCCATCAAATCCATACATTCCGCAAACTTCAAGAAGTTGTCTTGCTTGGAAGTTCGCAGCGGATACCGATCAAAGAACGGAATGATGGTCTTCACCAACTCTTCTCGAGCTCGAACACAGTACCGATACATATGTTCTTTGTGGTTGTCGTATCTTTTGTTGATATAGACATTGCCAACACCAAAGAACTTCATGAGCAAGTGAAGACTATCGACGCTCGATGCGCCTTGAGTCACCGCAAACTCATGTGCCACTTGGAAGCCGGTTTTGTACCCTCGTCGATTATATCGATGGGGCTGACGAATGAAGTTGATTGAAAAGCAACCCTCTCCGTCGACGTAACCGGTGATCCAACCGATTTTTATCAGCCTTTCCTGCTGATTTTCCGCAGCTGACGAATTTTCACTGCCGTACGACTCAAGCAAATCCGGTTCACGGATCTGATCTTCGTTATACAACGAGTATCGCAGCATTCACGGGGATTCCAGCATATGGCCAAATTTTACTAAGGCAGCGTTTGTTCACCTTAGGACCGTTCTGGTCGTTCATCAACACGCAAAAGTCACGTGTCAACGGAGTTATGCATTGCGCCTAACTCCTGCATGTCGCCATGCAGTTCGGACTTTATCATCTCCTCGAACAAGGAGCCTGGCGTAAAGTCTCTGAGGATTCCGGCGAAAGCCGGCCTTTCCTGCTGATTGACTGCACTGACAGATTGTCACTACCGCCCAGCCTCCTGAGCGATGAGTACCGTCAGATACTCAGTGTTTCCAGCATATAGCCAAGTTTATTTACGTAACTACAACTATAGAAGTTGTCCTAATTTACTTACCCACGAACTCTACATCGTCGACTCGACTCTAGCGTTTACCATCGCCCATCACTGGGCCTATAGTTACGGCCGCCGTTTACCGGGGCTTCGATCAAGAGCTTCGCCTTGCGGCTGACCCCATCAATTAACCTTCCGGCACCGGGCAGGCGTCAGACCCTATACATCCACTTTCGTGTTCGCAGAGTCCTGTGTTTTTGGTAAACAGTCGCAGCCCCCGATTATCTGAGACCTCTATCTGCTCAGGGAGTAAATCCCATCACAAACAAAGGCACACCTTCTCCCGAAGTTACGGTGTCAAATTGCAGAGTTCCTTAACCCGAGTTCTCTCAAGCGCCTTAGAGTTTTCCTCTCACCCACCAGTGTCGGTTTTCGGTACGGACGTCATTATCTGAAGCTTAGAGGCTTTTCCTGGAAGCGTGGCATCAACGAGTTCGGTCTCCGAAGAGACCTCCTACTCAGCTCTCGGGATTAACGAGCCTCCGGATTTGCCTGGAAGCTCTCCCTACGACCTTGAACCGGGAACCAACCCCGGCTCGTTTAGCCTTCTCCGTCACCCCATCGCAATAATGATCGGTGCAGGAATATTAACCTGCTTTCCATCGACTACACCTTTCGGTCTCGCCTTAGGATCCGACTCACCCTCAGCTGATTAACATAGCTCAGGAAACCTTGGGTTTTCGGCGTGCGGGTTTTTCACCCGCATTAACGTTACTCATGTCAGCATTCGCACTTCTGATACCTCCAGCAAACCTCGCAGTTCACCTTCGCAGGCTTACAGAACGCTCCCCTACCGCTTAACTATCCGAAGATAATCAAACCCATAGCTTCGGTGCTTGGCTTAAGCCCCGTTAAATCTTCCGCGCAGGCCGACTAGACTAGTGAGCTATTACGCTTTCTTTAAAGGATGGCTGCTTCTAAGCCAACCTCCTAGCTGTTTTAGCCTTCCCACATCGTTTACCACTTAGCCAAAACTTTGGGACCTTAGCTGATGGTCTGGGTTATTTCCCTCTTCACGACGGACGTTAGCACCCGCCGTGTGTCTCCCGT
>CAWCIE010000010.1:0-690000 GCA_963795475.1 uncultured Gammaproteobacteria bacterium | reverse complement strand
GGCAATCCGGCGCCGCTGATTTATCCAGCCGGTTCCGTTCCCGCCGCCCCTCCGCCCGGTGCCCCAGCCGCGGCGCCCGCGCCGCAGCAAGCCACCATTGCCTCGACCGTCGTCATCGTCGGCCGCAACGACACGCTGGATGCTATCTTCCGGCGCATGGCGCTCGATCCCGCCGATCTCGCGGCGATTCGGCAGCTGCCCGGCATCCGCCAAAGCCTGGACTTCCTGAAGCCGGGCGACGCCATCAAGCTCACCCATCGCGATGGCGCGGTGAACGAGCTGTCGCGCCAGGTCAGCGAGACCGAGACACTGCACGTCGTGCGTGACGCGGCGGGGTTCGCCGCCCAGATGACCGAAAATCCGGTGCAGACGCGGATCCGCACGGCGAGCGCCACCATCGACAGCTCGCTGTTCCAGGCGGCCGAATCGGCGCAGATATCCGAGACGGTGGCGCTGAAGCTGGCCAGTGTGTTCGCGTGGGACATCGACTTCGTCCTCGATATCCGCCAGGGCGACCGCTTCACCGCCGTGTACCAGCAAATCTATCAGGACGGCAAATACCTGCGCGACGGCGACGTGCTCGCCGCGGAGTTCGTCAACAACGGAAAGGTGTACCGTGCGGTGCGCTACGTGAGCGACTCCGGCACGGTCGGCTACTACACCCCCGACGGCAAACCGATGCGCAAAGCCTTTCTGCGCGCCCCGGTCGAGTTCACTCGCGTGAGCTCGGTGTTCGATCCGCATCGGCTGCATCCGATCCTGAACCTCATCCGCGGGCACATGGGCACCGACTATGCGGCCCCCATCGGCACTCCGGTGCATGCGGCCGGCGACGGACGGGTGAGCTTCGAGGGTGTGCGCGGGGGTTACGGCAATGCCGTCGTGCTGTCCCACTCGAACGACATATCGACACTCTATGGTCATCTCTCGAGGTTCGCTCGAGGCGTTCATGTAGGCTCACACGTGCAGCAAGGCGAGGTCATCGGGTACGTCGGCATGACCGGCCTCGCGACGGGGCCTCATCTGCACTACGAATACCTGAAGAATGGCGTACACATGGACCCGCAGACGGTGAAGCTGCCCGGCGCGGACCCGTTGGCCGCCGATGCCATGGGCAAGTTCCGGACGCAGACCGCGGCTTTCCTCACGAGCCTGTCCTCGCCGCAGAACGGTCCGGCGACGGCTGCGCAAGTCCAATTGGCAAACGCGAGTACCGCTGCAGCCCCTGCAGACGCCCGTCCGGCTGCGCCGTTCACGGCATCGGCCGATGCGCCGGGTGCGACCGGCGACGCCGAACGCGGCGAGGCCGAGCGCGTCGGCACGCCGCCGGGCGCCGCAGCGAGCCGCCGGACTGCCGTATCCGCCCTTCCGGCGGGCTTTTCCGCCGCGGGAATGGCTCAGTTCGTGGGCGAACCGCGCGGCGCCGTCAACTAGAGCGATTCTTTGCCCTACAGCCCAAGGATCCCCGTACCTCGGGGCGCGCGGCGCCCCGCATCCTCGGCGGCATCTATCGCGCTAACATGAACGGGCCGCCATACCCGCCCTCCACCTCGGCGTACGGGTTTCACGGAACTATCGCCGCAGAAGCTTCAAACTCGCGTACATGAACGACGCAGACCTACAGACGCCGCAGCTCTACATCAATCGGGAGCTGTCCTTTCTGGAATTCAATCAACGCGTGCTGGAGCAGGCGAAGGACGGCCGCATACCTCTGCTCGAACGGGTCAAGTTCCTGTGCATCTCCTGCGCCAATCTCGACGAATTCTTCGAGATCCGGGTCGCGGGCCTGAAGGAACTGCTGGAGGCGGGCGCCCTGCAGGTCGGTCCGGACGGGCTGTCCGTCCACGAGCAGCTGAAGGCGATCCGCCCGCGGGCCGCGCGCCTGGTCGAGGAGCAGTACCAGGTCCTGAACGACGTGCTCATGCCGGAACTGGCCAAGCACGGCATCGTGTTCGTCTCCCCGGACAGCTGGACCGAAGCGCAAGCCACATGGCTCGAGGGGTACTTCCACCGGGAAGTCGAGCCCGTGCTGAGTCCGCTCGCGCTCGACCCCGCGCGTCCGTTTCCCAAGGTGCTCAACAAGAGCCTGAATTTCGCCATCGTGGTAGAGGGCGAGGACGGCTTCGGCCGCAACTCGGGCCTCGCGGTCGTACAGGCGCCCCGTTCCTTGCCGCGTCTCATCCGGCTGCCCGACGAGCTCGGAAGCCGGCATTTCGTTTTCCTCGGGACCATCGTCGAGGGATTCGTCTCCAAGCTCTTCGCCGGGATGCACGTGCGCGGCTGCTATCAGTTCCGCGTGACCCGCAACAGCGACCTGTTCGTGGAACAGGAAGAGGTCGACGATCTGCTCCGCGCCGTACAGGGCGAGCTCGCCTCGCGCCGCTACGGGGATGCCGTCCGCCTCGAGACTCCCCTCGACTGCCCCGACGAAATACTCAGGTACCTTCTCGAGCAATTCGCGCTCACCGAGGAGGACCTGTACAAGGTGTCGGGCCCGGTGAATGTCAGCCGCTTGATGGCGCTCTACGATCTCGTCGACCGTGCCGAGCTGAAATACCCGGCGTTCACCCCGAGCGTTCCGGAGCGGCTGAGAACCGGCGGCGACATCTTCGCGACCCTCCGCGCAGGCGACGTCCTGCTGCACCATCCGTTCCAGGGCTTCGGACCGGTCACCGATTTCATCAGGCACGCCGCCCTCGACCCGCAGGTGCTCGCCATCAAGCAGACGCTCTACCGGGCCGGAACCGACTCGGCCATCGTCGGCGCTCTCATCGACGCGGCGCTGGCCGGAAAGGACGTGACTGTCATCATCGAGCTTCGAGCCCGCTTCGACGAGGAAGCGAACATCGAGCTCGCGAACAAGCTGCAGGAGGCCGGCGCCCACGTGATGTACGGCGTATTCGGATTCAAGACGCACGCGAAGCTGGTGATGGTCGTGCGCCGCGAAGAGAAGGGCCTGCGGCGCTATTGCCACCTCGGTACCGGCAACTACCACGCCAAGACGGCGCGCCTTTACACGGATTATGGATTGATGACCGCCGACGAATCGATCGGCGAGGACATCCACGAGATCTTTCTGCAGCTCACCGGGCTCACGCGGGTTCCGCGCCTGCGCAAGCTCCTGCATGCACCCTTCAGTCTGCATCAGGCGCTCACGGCGAAGATCGAGCGCGAGGCCGAGCATGCGCGTTCCGGCAAACCGGCGCGCATCGTCGCCAAGCTGAACGCGCTCACCGAACCGACCATCATTCAGTCCCTGTACCGCGCCTCACGCGCGGGCGTAGAGATCGATCTCATCGTGCGCGGATTGTGCTGCTTGAGGCCGGGCGTACCCGGGGTCTCCGAAGGAATCCGGGTCCGATCCATCGTGGGCCGGTTCCTCGAGCATTCCCGCGTCTATCAGTTCGAGAATGCCGGCGCCCGCGAGGTGTATTGCGCAAGCGCGGACTGGATGGACCGCAACCTCTATCGCCGGATCGAAGTCGCGTTTCCGGTGGAGGCGCCCGAGTTCAAGGCTCGCGTCGGCGATGATCTGAATCTTTACCTGGCCGACGACTGCCAGGCGTGGGTTCTGGCGTCCAATGGGGAATATTCCCGCGCCGAGGGCCCGGGGAACATTTCGGCGCAGGCGCGTCTCTTGAGCCTGTACGACGAGCGGGTCGCGCTCATCGAGCCGTAGCCGCCTACTGAGCCCGGGCCGCGGCCTCGGGGCCGGCCTGATTCAAGTTGAGGCGAAAACCGGCCTCTTTGAGATACGCCCGCTCCTGCTCCAGATCTTCGAGCGTCAGCGGATGCTCCTTCACCCAGCGTTGCGGCAATTCCAGGGTCACGCTGCGCCCCTTGGCATGGAGCCGGACCTCCGGGAGCGGCTGCGGACTTCGGCCGCGATGGAGCAGCACCGCCAGGCGCAGCAGCACGATCAGAAACTCGGCGTGCCGATCCCACGGCGGCACCAGGTCTTCCAGCGCCTCGAACGACAGCTGGCGCCGGTGGCCGCCTACGATGCCGGCGAGCATGAGCTGCTCCTCGCGCGGAAATCCGGGCATGTCGGCGTGCTCGAGGAGATAGGCGCTATGGCGATGGTATTTCGAGTGGGCGATGTCGAGTCCGCTCTCGTGCAGGCGCGCGGCCCAGCGCAGTATCGATTCCGCGAGCCCGTCCTCGAGCCCCCATTCCGATTCCACCTGCTGCAGCAGATTCACGGCGGTGGCTTCGACACGGTCGGCCTGCAGTGAATCGACGTGATAGCGCTGCTCCATGGCGCGCACGCTCCGCACCCGGGCATCCTCGTCGGTGAAGCGGCCCATGAGGTCGTAGAGCAAACCCTCGCGCATCGCGCCTTCCGCGACGCGGATGCGGTCGACGCCGAAGTTTTCGACGATTTCCAGGAGGATCGCGAGACCTGCCGGAAATACCGGGGCCCTCTCGGCATCGATGTCCTCGAGGTCCAGGTCATCGACGTGGCCCGCTCCGATCACCCGCTGGGACAGGCTGCGCAGATGATCGAGCGTGATGCGCGGCGAATCGGGGTTCAGCCGGCGCACCACGTCGCCGATCACGCGGACCGTGCCGGAGCTGCCGAAGGCCTGCAGCCAGCCGAGCTTGCGGAACGCCTCGGAAATGGGCTCGAGCTCCAGCCTCACCGCGGTGCGCGCCCGCTCGAAACGCTTCTCCGATATGCGCCCGTCGTCGAAGAAGCTCGTGGTCAATCCCACACATCCCACCGACAAGCTCTCGAGCAACAGCGGATTGAATCCCTCCCCAATGACGACTTCGGTGGAACCGCCGCCGATGTCGATCACCAGACGCTTGTCCGGGCTCATCGGGCTCGTGTGGGCGACGCCCGAATAGATGAGTCGAGCCTCCTCGAGACCGGAAATGATTTCTATCGGGTGACCGAGGGCCGCGCGCGCGCGCTCGAGAAACCAGCGCTTGCGCTTTGCACGGCGCAGCGCGTTCGTTCCCACCACCCGGACGCTATCGGCATGCATGGCCCGCAGTCTCTGGCCGAAGCGCTCCAGACAGCGCAGCGCCCGCTCGGCGGCCGCATCGTCGAGCCGTCCGCTGTCGTTGAGGCCCGCGGCAAGCCGTACCATCTCGCGCAGCCGGTCGAGAATGACGAGCTGGCCGTGCGAGTAACGCGCGACCACCATATGAAAACTGTTGGAGCCCAGATCGACCGCGGCAAGGACGTCGGGAACGACACGACCCCCGCTCATTTAGCTGTCGTCTTTGGGCGTCGTCGCTACGCCGAGAATGAGGATCCGCACCCGCAGGTGGTCTTGGCGTTGGGGTTGCGTATGACGAATTGCGCCCCCTCGAGATCCTCTTTGTAATCGATTTCCGCGCCCATCAGATATTGGGCGCTCATCGGATCTACGAGGAGCTGCACGCCGCGTTTCTCGACGCAGAAATCGCCCTCTTCGATCTTCTCGTCGAAGGTGAACCCGTATTGAAAGCCCGAACATCCGCCGCCGGACACGAACACCCGGAGCTTCAAGTTCGGATTGGCCTCCTCGCGGATCAACTCGCCGACCTTGCCGGCGGCAGCATCCGTGAAAACGAGCACATCGGGCGGAGGCGGCGGAGCAGCCTCGGCCACGGCAGATTCTGAGTTGGCATTCATGTCCATAGTCTACTCGGCACCTTGCGTCAAACAAAGCAAAGGCGTTCAGGTTTGAGATCCTGGTTCGCCTTCCGGGGGTCCGGGCGCCTCTGCGGCGGAAACGGCGGCCCGATGGATCAATTTCCCATTGATTTGGGCGCCCACGGCCGTTTCAATGACCGAATAGGCCACATTACCGAACACTTGGGCCTTGGCGCCGAGCTCAACCCGGTCCGCGCCCTCGATGTTGCCCTTCACGGTGCCGTTCAAGAGCACCTGGGGGGCGAACACCGAGCCTTCGATGCAGCCGTGCTCGCTCACCGACAAAAAGGCGTCGCCGGCCGCCTGGCAGGTGACATTGCCGTTGATGTAGCCGTCCAGATGGAAGCCCCCTGCGAATTCGACATCGCCGTTGATCCGGGTCTTCGGCCCGATGAGCGTGTCGATGGTCGCGTTGTTATTCGGTTTCCGTCTGAACATCCGCACCATCCTTGGGGGTAGCGCCCCCGTTGGCTTCCATCTCGACCGACATGCCCTGCGCCTTCCAGACGAACGCCTGCCGGAACGCGTGACTCTGATCCTTGCCGCTGTGGAGCTCGACTCCGACCCGGATCGGCTCGAATCCCTTCGGCAGCCGGACGATCTCGTCGTAGTCCTCGAAGTAGCGAAACGAGTATGCCAGGCTCGCGCGCCGGGTGGGCGAGATCTCCGCGAAATCAAGACTTTGCGGCTTGCCGCCTCGAAGGCCGTCGATGGCGATCGATGCGCTCCCCGACACTTCCTTGTCGGGTTTGCCGGTCTGCATGAGCACGAACTTGAGCCGGTATTGTCCGCCGGCGGTCTCCGGTACGATCTGCATCTGCTGCACTTTGACGTGAACCAGGGAATCGGGCTGCACCAGCCCGCGATAGAAGGACAGATCCTGATTCAACCGCGCGATCTGGCTTTGCATGTCGCCGAGGCTCCGCTGCACCTGCTTGTAGCCCTCCTGGTCCACTCGGCGCGCCACGTCGACGGCCTCCAGCTCGGTGCGCAGGCGCGAGTTGTCCGCCTCGAGCGCGCGGATGCGCGAGCTCGCCGCCAAGGCCCCGCGCACCGAGTCGATCACTCGAAATCCCGCCTCGTACCGGCCAAGCTCGAATATCGCGTACACCGCGAACAGCAGCACGAGGACGATGCCCGTCAACAGCCATGCACGGCGCTTGGGCGCCGCTCGCACGACGAGTTTGCCGAGCGAGTCCGTCACGCTATGATCCGCCTTTGCGCCCCGGGGAACGACTCTTGCTGTTGCTGTGGCTGAAGGCATTTCATGTGATCGCCGCGGTAACCTGGTTCGCCGGCCTGTTCTACCTGCCGCGCCTGTTCGTGTATCACGCCGACACCCGCGACGCGCCGGGCGTGGAGCGATTCAAGGTGATGGAGCGCCGCCTGTTCGCGATCATGACCATCGGGGGGTGCGCCACCCTGGCGTTCGGCGTTGCCATGCTCGCGGCCTCGCCCGCATATCTCGCCATGGGGTGGTTGCATTTCAAGCTGATGCTGGTGGGACTTCTCATCATCTACCATCTGTACTGCTACAAGTTCACTCGGGCGTTCGCGTTCGACCGTAACCTCCGCACCTCCAAGTGGTATCGCCTGTTCAACGAGCTTCCATCGCTTCTGTTGATAGGCATCGTCATCCTGGCGGTCGTGAAGCCGTAGTCCCCGAGGCAGGGTCAGCCCGCCCTGGCTTTCGCAACCGGAATGTCGAGGCCCGTCCACCAGTCCGGATAGGGGGGCAAAGCGTCGTTGAACATCAGCTTACCCAGCTCGTGCAGCGCGCGCGCGTATACGCGGCGCTTGAAATACACCACCTCGCGCACCGGCGTCCAGAAGTCCACCCACCGCCAGCGGTCGAACTCCGGCTGATCCGTGCTGTCGAAGCGAACCCTGGCTTCGTCGGCGGTGAGCTTCAGCAGAAACCACCGCTGCTTCTGACCGATGCAGCGATCGCGCACGTATTGCCGGGGCAGACGATACCGCAACCATCCCCGAGTCGACCCGAGCACCTGCACATCGCCGGCGCCGAGGCCGATCTCTTCGGTCAGCTCCCGAAACAGCGCGTCCTCCACACGCTCGCCGCGGTTGACTCCGCCCTGCGGGAATTGCCAGCCTCGGCCTCCCACCCGCCCGCCGAGGAACAGCTCCCCGGTGCCGCGCATCAATACGATCCCCACATTGGCTCGAAAGCCGTGACGGTCGATGAAGTCAGTAGCGTGCGGGTCGGGCATGGTGCATTGTGCCCTCAGCCGGCTCCGACTTGCACCCGGTTTCGGCCCAGCGCTTTGGCGCGATAAAGCGCCGCGTCGGCGTCGGCGATGAGGCGGTCTGCGACCGCCTTCAGGTCGGTTTCGTGCCGTCCCGGCGAGACCGCCGCGACGCCCACCGAGACGGTCAAGGTGCGCTCGATCTCCTCCGTGAGCGCAACCGGCTGTGCGGTGATGCATTCGCGGATGCGCTCGGCCAGCTTCGCGGCCTCGGCGGCGCAGGTTTCGGGCAGCAGGACGGCGAGCTCGTCGCCCCCGAAACGCGCGGCGGTGTCCATGCTGCGAATCTGGGTTTCGACGCGCTGCGCGATCTCTTTGAGAGCGATGTCGCCCGCCAGGTGTCCATAGCCGTCGTTGATTCCCTTGAAGTGATCGATGTCCATCATCAGACAGGCGATGGTGCCGGCCTTGCGCTGAGCGCGCGCGAGCTCCTCCTTCAAGCGCTGCTGCAAATACCGGCGGTTGTGCCACCCGGTCAGGAAATCGGTGATGCCCGCGCGCAGCAGCCGGGCCCGGTTGACGGCGTTCTCGATGCACACGGCGGCGACCGCGCCCAGATGCGAGAGAAAGTCGGTGCCGTGGTGGCGCGTGAATCGGGTAGGGTCCCGGCTGCCGAAGCACAGGGCGCCGGTGGCAAGATCCTTGCGGGGCAATGGCACCAGGGCCGCGCTTTTCAGGTTCGGATGGCCCGGGAAAAGCAGATGATGATCCGCTCCGACGAAGGGCCCGAGCCAGGGCTTGTGCAGGGCGGCGAGCTGCGGCGCCAGGCTGATCAAGGAATCGACGAAGAATATCTGCTTGAACTCTTCGGGCCGGTCGCCGCCGGCCACGAGCAAATGACGGATCTCGTGCTGGGGATCGAGGAGCACCACGCTCACGGCGTCCAGCGAATAGGATTCCTTCAGACCCTCGACCAGGGCGTGCAGAAGCTGCGGCAGGCCGTCCGCACGCAGCAACGAAAGCTCGCGCGACTGGGTCCGCTTCAATATCGACTCGTTGTTGGCCGCCTCGGCGGTCATTTCCGTCAGCCGCTTCTTGAGCGATTCGTTCTCTAGAATGATGTCATCCACCCCTTCGACGCTCCCGCCGTCCCTTGGTCCCATGCCTGGGGTCTCAGCCCCCGCGCGCTTGGGCGCGCACGTCGAAATATGCTCTCCCCCGGTGCATCAGCGCAGTGAACGCGTCCGCATCTTTCGACTGCACCGCCGCGATCAGGCGAGCCACCGCCTCCTTGAGCGCCATCAGCGACTCCGCGCCGTATTGGTTCAGGCTCTGGATTTCGAAGTACAGGTCCGGGCTTTCCGCCGCCACACGGCTCGCCACGTCCATCTGCGAGTCGAAGGTGGTGCTCGACAGCCTCGCCAGCCGCGGCGCCGCTTCACCCGACGTCGGCCAGCGCGGTGAAAAATGCGATGTTGAGCGCGTGCGAAAGCCCCAGCACGTAAGCGATCAACCGGTCGTGCTCGTCCAATCCCATGACCACCCGCTCCGCCATGGTCGGCGCAAACAGCTCCTGCGCCTCCTGCAGCGCTCCCTGGTCGCCGAGATCGATGAAAATGACGTGCCGGCCTGACAGCAGCTGAGTATCGGGCCCGAACATGGGATGGAGCGACGTCACGCGACAGCCCGCCTTCACCATCGCATCGAGGCCGGCTCGGAGCGGCGTCTTCAGCGATCCGAGATCGAAGATCAGCCCGCGAGGCGCGCGCTTCGCCAGCAGCGTCGAGGATGTCGGCGGTCGCGCTCAGCGGGGTTGCGAGCACGATCAGATCGGAGTCGAGCGGATGATCCCGCCAATCCGCGAGCTGATCGAACCCGGGAAGCCCACCGCGGGGGTCGGCGATCGTGACCTGAAAACCTTGCGATGCCAGGAAGTCGCAGAACCACCCTCCCATCTTGCCGCGCCCGCCGATCACCAGGGCCCGCTTGCCGCTGCCCTGACCCTGCGCCGCAACACGCGCCTGTTCCTGGGTTGCCAGGGAGGATTGGATCAGCTGCCGTAACAGCGATTCGGCCAGATCAGGCTCGAGTCCCAACTCGAGAGCGGTGGTGCGGCCGCGCAGAATGACCTCTCGCTCGCGCGCGAAGTCCCGAGTGGCTCGGCCGGTTGCCCGCTTGACGGCCGCAACCTCTCCACTGAGTGCCTGACGCCGGGCGACGAGCGCCAGGATCTCACCATCGAGCGCCGTGAGCTCGGATCGCAATTCATCCAAATTCATCTGAGCACCTTAATCTATTGGAAAAAGCGGCCTGCGGCCCTTTTTCGGACATCAGCTTCGTTGCCGCCGGCAAAAGGGCGTCGCGGACGCGCCGCGGCCTGACGGCCCTTTTGTCGGCTGCGCGGCGCACGCGTCGTGACTTTTGCCGGCTGCGCCGGGCACGGCTACCATGCCGTCATGGGTACAAGCATAAAGCCTTTGTGGACCGAAACGCTGCCCGAGCCGTTGCCGGCGAATCCGTTCGAGATCGTGGTGCAATGGCTGGCCGAAGCCCAAATCGGCGCGGCGCAGCCCAATCCCAATGCCATGGTACTCGCCACGGTGAATGAGCACGGCCAACCGTCCGCGCGAGTGGTGCTGTGCAAGGGCATCGTCCCCGAGAAGGGCTACATCGTGTTCTATACCAATTATCAATCCCACAAGGGGCGCGATCTCGAGTCCAATCCCCGCGCCGCCGTGGTCTTTCACTGGGACCACCAGCACCGGCAGGTGCGTGCGGAAGGGCGGGTGGAGCGCCTGTCCGACGCCGACAACGACGCCTATTTCGATTCCCGCCCCTGGCAGAGCCGCCTCGGCACATGGGCCAGCCGCCAGAGCGCGCCGATCGAGTCGCGCATCGCCATGGAAGAGAGCGTCGCCGCCGCGGCGCGGCGCTTCGGCATCCCCTACGGCGGCCCCGGCTCCGCGGAGCCCGAGACAGTCCGGGCCACGGTGCCTCGCCCGCCTTACTGGGGCGGATATCGCCTGAACGTCGATGCGCTGGAACTGTGGGTCGAGGGCGAGTTCCGCATCCACGATCGCGCGCGATGGACGCGCGCCGCCGGCGGCGCCGGCTCGGGCGCCGGCGCCTGGACCGTCACTCGGCTGCAGCCATAGGGCTCATGGATCTCGTCCGTGGACAGCAGGTGACCTGCCCTCATTGCTGGGAGACCATCGAGCTGACGCTCGATTTGTCGGTGGCTGAACAGTCCTACATCGAGGATTGCCCCGTCTGCTGCAAACCCATGGCCGTCTCGTTCGTCGCCGTCGACGGCGAGGTGGCGGAGATCGGCGTCGAAGCGGCGGATTGACGCATGTCCTGGCGCGCGCTCCGCATCGCGGCCCTCCTCGGCGTGTTGCTCCTGGTCAGCGTCACCACCTGCGAGGACCGGTTCCGCAGCATTGCCTGGCGCCAGCCGCTGTACGTCGCCATCTACCCCATCGCGGCGGACGACAGTCCCGTGACCCGTGGGTACCTCGCGAGTCTCGATGCCGGGCGCTTCGAGCCCATCGACCGATTCTTCGCGGCGCAGGCCCGGCGGTACGGTCTCGGCATCGACGACCCGGTCAAGACCCGGCTGCGGCCCGAGCTTCGCGAACGCCCGCCGAGCCGCCCGTCCGATGCATCTCTGCCCGCCACCGTACTATGGAGTCTTCGATTGAGATTCTGGGCGTGGCGGGTGAGCGGACGCGTCAAGGATCCCGAGGATGTCCGCGTGTTCGTCATGTATCACGACCCCGCGCTGTCCCCGGCGGTGCCTCATTCGCTCGGCCTCGAGAAGGGCCTCATCGGCGTGGTCTACGCCTTCGCAGTCCCCGTGATGGACGGCGGCAACGACATGATCATCGCGCATGAATTGCTGCACACCCTGGGCGCCACCGACGAGTACGACCCGGTGAACAACGCGCCCCTATTTCCCGACGGCTACGGCGATCCGCGGCAGGTGCCGCTCTATCCGCAGAGGTTCGCGGAGCTGATGGCGGGCCGGCGCATGATTTCCGCAACCTCGTGGGAGCAGCCGGCGAGCCTCGATGAAGTCCTCATCGGACCTGCGACGGCGCGTCAGATTCGCTGGATCAAATAGCGGGGCGCGCGATTACGAAGGAAACTCGGCGCCCTCATCGAGCGCCTGAAGCACCAGCGGATGCATCGGACCATTGGTCGCAAGCACGGTCCTCGATGCGAGCGTCAGCGGCGAACCATCGAGCTCCGTGAAGCGCCCCCCCGCCTCGGTCACGATGACGGAGCACGCCGCGATGTCGAGTATGTTCACGTCCGATTCGACGACGGCGTCGATCTTGCCCGCGGCGAGCAAATGGTAGTGCAGGAAATCGCCGTAGCCGCGGATGCGATTGACCGCGGCCACCAGCCGGCCGTAGCGCGGCCATTGCGGGCCCGACGCCAACGACTTCAAATTGCCCGACGAGAGCGCCGCCGCTCCGATCGTGGAGGTTCGGCTCACGGATATCCGCTTGCCGTCGAGATACGCTCCGGCGCCGCGTTCGGCGTATGCCAGGTCCCCGTAAACGGGGGCCCTCGATACGCCCAGGACGATCTCGCCCGCCCGCATCAGTGCAATTTGAGTCGAGAAGAAGGGATATTCGCGGACGAACGCCTTCGTGCCGTCGATCGGATCCACCAGCCAGAGGCTCTCCGCGCCCTCATCCCGTGCTCCGGTCTCCTCGCCATAAAAGCCGAATGAGGGAAATCGGGACTCGAGAATCTCCCGGATCGCGATCTCGCAGCGTACGTCGGCCTCCGTCACCGGGGACTTGTCTTCCTTGATGCGCACCTCGAGGTTGTGCCGGTACAGCGAGCGGGCGATCGTCGAGGCTTCTTCGGCCGCATCGAGCGCCGCCTCGAGCTCGCGCGAGGGATTCATGGTCTCGGATCTCCTAGGAGCCTGTCCGAGCAATGACCGCCGTAGCGAGGGCGTCCCCCATCGAGCATCTTTCTGCGATCGTTTCCGGCGCATAGTGGTGACTATGTAACGGAAACGATCGCAGAAAGATGCCGATGGGGGGCGACCGCAGTAGGCGCATCATTGCTCGGACAGGCTCCTCGGGAACGTCGCGGCAATTCTAGGCAGTTTTGAACCCGCCGAGCGCCGTTTTTCAGCTGCGGCGGTTATGCTACCGTCGTACCCCCGATTTCCCCGCGAGAGACCACGGCATCATGGGCAACCGCTTGAGCAAGATCTACACCCGCACCGGCGACGACGGCAGCACCGGATTGGGGGACGGAGCGCGTGTACCCAAGGAGAGCCTGCGCGTCGAAGCGTTCGGCAGCGTCGATGAAACCAACAGCGCGGTCGGTCTCGTGCTGGCCGTTCCCTCGCTTCCGGACGCGGTCAGGAGCTGTCTCACCGAAGTGCAGCACGATCTGTTCGATCTCGGCGGCGAGCTGTGCATACCGGGGCATCGCATGATTACAGCCGCGTATGTGGAGCGGCTGGAACGCGAGCTCGACGGCTTCAACGAATCGCTCCCTCCCCTCAAGGACTTCATTCTTCCCGGCGGCGGCCCGGCCGCGGCCGCCTGTCACATGGCTCGCGCCATCTGTCGTCGCGCGGAACGCCGCTGCTGGTCGCTTGCGCGCGCCGAGTCCATCGCCCCCGAAGCGCTCAAGTACCTCAACCGCTTGTCGGACCTTCTTTTCGTCATCGCCCGCGTGCTGGCGCGAAACGAATCCGGGAGCGAGGTTTTGTGGCGGCGCCGCCAGTGATTAGATGGATGAGATGACTCTACGCGGCCGCGGCGCTAGGCCGCCCCCGCATCCTGCTGGCTCGACAGCAGCCAATCCGTGTGCCAGCGCTCCAGATCGGCGATCGGCAGCGGCCGGCAGAACAGGAACCCCTGGACCTGCGTGGCATCGCAGTCCTTGAGGTACCGCCACTGAGTCTCCGTCTCCACACCCTCGGCGACGGTCGCGAGCCCGAGGCTCTTCGCCATGGCGATGATGGCATCGACGAGCGGCGCATTGCCCGTGCGTCTCGAGGTGATGTCGCGCACGAAGACTCTGTCGATCTTCAGCGTGTCCACCGGAAAGTGACGCAAGTACGACATCGAGCTGTAACCGGTGCCGAAATCGTCGAGGGCCGTCCTTACCCCGAGATCCTTCAGCGCGTTGACGGCCTTGCTGACGGCCGTCGAATATTCGATGAGCGCGCCCTCCGTGAATTCGAGCTCGATCATGCGCGAATCGATACCGGCCGCGGCGATGGCGTCAGCCACGCGGCGCACCAGGGTTCCGTCGCGGAACTGCACTCCCGACACGTTGACGGCCACTTGCCAGGCGGCCACATCGGCGTCGCGCCACCGCCGCACCTGCGCGCAGGCCTCGCGCAACACCCAATCGCCGATCTCCACGATCAGCCCGTTCTGCTCGGCCAGGGGTATGAATTCGTCCGGCGGGACCATGCCCCGCTGCGGATGCGACCAGCGCAGCAGCGCCTCGACGGCCTCGACCTTCAAATCCTTGACTGAGAGGCGCGGCTGAAAGCTCAACGAGAATTCCCGGCGCTCCACGGCCTTGCGCAGATCGGCCTCGAGCGACATCCGTTTCGCCGCCCGGGTACTGATCGATTTCTTGAAGAACTCGATGTTGCTTCGATGCGCCTTTTGCGCGTGATGCATCGCCGCGCCCGCGTTGTTGATCAGCGTCTCCGCGTCGGAGGCATCGAGCGGGAAGATGCTGATGCCGATCGCCGCCGTCAGCGGCACCTCCTGTTCGCCGATCACGAACGGCCGTGCCAGTGCGCCCTGCACTCTCCGCGCCACCAGCTCGGCACCGTCCACGGTACACACGCCCGGCAGCACCAGACCGAACTCGTCGCCTCCGGTACGGGCGACCCAATCCCTGACGAAGATCTCCTCGGCGGCGTCGGTGAATGCGGGTCCGGTGCGTTCGCCCTCGCGCAGGCAATGCTGCAGACGGTTCGCCACATCCTTCAACAGAACGTCGCCCACTGCCGGGCCCTGGGTGTCGTTGATGCGGGAAAAATCGTCCACGTCCATCATCAAGACCGCGATGCCGCGGCTGCGGCGCTCCGCCCACGCCACCTGCTCGTCCAGGATCTGCCGCAGACGCTGCCGGTTGGGAAGCGTGGTCAGAGGATCGTAGTAGGCCAGGTAGCTCACCCGCGCCTCGCTCGCGACCAGCTGATCCTGGGTTCTCTTGGCGCGCACCAGGAACTTCACCCGCTGCGCCAGCAGCATCGGGTTGATGCCCTTGGAGGCAAAGTCGGTGGCGCCTGCTGTGTAGGCTCGTTTGACCGACTCCATGTCGTCCAGGCTGGTCTGAATCAGGATCGGCACGTGGCGGCAATTGGGCAGCGCCCGAAGGGCGACGCACGCATCGAAGCCGCTCATCCCGGGCATCACCACATCCAGGATGATGCAGTCGGACGGATGTGCGCGAAAGGCCGCCAACCCGCTCGGTCCATCCGCTGCCGCCGTCACGCGAAAGCCGGCCATCTCCAGCGCAGTACTCAGGAGGAGCCGGGCGCCGGGATCGTCGTCGACCACCAGGATTGTCGCGCCCGTCTGGTCCAGCTCCGGCAAGGGTTTCATTGGACCGTCCATCATGCCGCCGAGGCGGACCTTTCCCGCCCCAGAGCCTCGCAAAAGTCGGTGTATTCCAAGCGGATCCGCTGCAGCCGCAGCACCGCTTCCTCCACTCTTCCGCCGCCCACCATGGTCTCGCACTCCTTGAGAAGCGCGGCCAGCCGGGCGCCGCCCAGATTCGCGGTGCTCGACTTCAGCGTATGAATCGCTTCCGCGAGCGGCGTCCTCTGCCGATTCCGGGCGGCCGCCTCGATCGCGTCGATCAAGGAGGGCGAGTGCTGCATGTACAGATCGATGAGCGAGGTCAACAGAGCCGGGCGGCCGAGAGCGGCAATATCGCGCAGCACGCCCGCGTCGATCAGAGGGGATAGGCCGGTATCGGCGGCCGGCGGCGGGGCTGCCTCGCGCTCGCGCCGCGCCGGACTCTGCGACTCCGGCACCCACTTCTTCAGCACCGTCCCGAGCTCGAGTTGAGTGAACGGTTTGCTCAGGAAATCGTCCATGCCCGCCGCGAGGCAGCGTTCGCGATTTCCCTCCATGGCGTTCGCCGTGAGGGCGACGATGACGAGCCGCGCGCCGCCCGTCCTGGCCTCGCGCCGCCTGATTTCAGCGGTGGCCGTCAGACCATCCATGATCGGCATCTGGCAATCCATGAGAACGGCGGCATAAGCCGCCTCGCTCACGGCTTCGAGGGCCAGCATGCCGTTGCCGGCCGACTCCGTCCGGTAGCCCAGGTTCTCGAGCATGCCGACCGCGACCTCGCGGTTTACCGCATTGTCCTCGACGAGCAGCACCAATGGCCCGCTGCCGGGAACCATTTCCTCCTGCATGAAGTCCGGCGACCACCCGCTGCTCGCGGCGATGAACGTGGCGGCGGGATCCGCCGCGGGCTCCATGCGCACCTCGAACCAGAACGTGGAGCCTCGATTCAGCGTGCTGTGTACGCCGATCTCCCCGCCCATCAGGCCGACGAGCTGCCGGCAGATGGCCAACCCCAGCCCGGTCCCCCCATACTTGCGCGTGGTGAAGGAGTCCGCCTGGCTGAACGCGCTGAAGATCTGCGTTTGAGCTTCTTCGGAGATGCCGATGCCGGTGTCGGTCACCTCGAATCTCAGCTGACCCCGGGGATCGACCGCCCGGACGCGCACCGTTACCTCTCCCGACTCGGTGAATTTGATGGCGTTGCCCGCCAGATTGACGAGCACCTGACGCAACCGCCCGGGATCGCCGAGTACCGCGGCAGGCACCGAGGATTCGATCACGCACCTGAGCTCCAAGCCTTTCGCTCGCGCGCGTACTCCCAGGATGTCGATGGTCTCCTCGACGATCTCGCGCAGTCCGAACTCGATGGTCTCGAGCTCGAGCTTGCCGGCTTCGATCTTCGAGAAATCGAGTATGTCGTTGATGATCTCCAGGAGTCCCTCGGCCGAGCGCGTGATGGTCTGCGCCAGCCTCCGCTGGCGCGCCGACAGCTCCGTTCCCTGCAGGAGCTCGGACATTCCCATCACTCCGTTCATCGGGGTACGGATCTCGTGGCTCATCCGCGCGAGGAATTCGCTCTTGGCGCTGCTCGCGCGTTCCGCCGCCTCCTTCGCGGTGGTCGCTTCGGCGATCGCCCGCTGGAGCTCGCGGTTGGCGGCGGCGAGATTGACGGTACGCTCTTCGACCTGCTGCTCGAGGAACTGGCGGTAGCGCTCCAAACGCGAATCGCGCTCACGAATCTGGCTGAGCATCTGGTTGAAGCCGTCGATCAGCGCGCCGATCTCGTCTTGCGAGCACCCTTCCACCCGCAGCGTGTAATCCTCTTCCGAGGACACCCGGCGCATGGTTTGCGCGAGATTGACGATGGGTCCCGATATCTGCTGCTGCAGCCGCGCGGCGAACCAAAATGCGCTGAACAGCGCCACCGCGATCGCGGCCGCCGTCATCCACAGATACCCGGGCCAATCGTCATATACGGCGCTCAAAGGCGAGACGACGTGCACCCATCCGATGATCTTGCCGTTTTGCGCGGCCGCGACGGTGACGTGAACGCCGTCGGTTCGCAGGTGAAGAATCGCGCCCTCGCCGGGGCCCAGGTCGGCCGGCGCGGGCACGACGAGTGCCGCCTTGGTTCGGGCGATCGGCTCGAGCTGGATGTCGCCGGGCCCGCGGCGATAGCTTGCGAGGCGGCGGCCGTCCGGCAGCGAGATCTCAACGCCGGTCAGGGCATTTTCGTTGCGAAGGCTGCCGAGGGCCTTGAGCGCGGCGTCGTTGTCGCCGGCTTCGATCGCCTGAATGACCTCGACGCCGCAGACGCGCGCGATGCGCGTGGCCTGGCCTCGCATGTCCTCCCGCAGATGCATGATGTTCGTCGCCGCGTGCATGGCGAGTGCGATGATGAGCGCAGCTATGGCGGGGAAGGTGATGACGACCCGGAGCTTGCGCTCGATCGGGAGATCGGCGAACCAACGTAACAACAGGACCTCCCGCCATGAGAAAACCGAGGCGGATCGTCCCGCCAACACAAGATGTCGGCAATTCGGTCAAATTCTGCTGCGGGGGACGGTGACGCGGGTCACGTTGCGCCCGGACTCGGGTCACGCTGCGCCCGGGCTCGGGGCAAACCGGCACGTCGGCTCGGGGATTGCCCCGGTCCGCGGCGCGCAGGTTGCTGCGTTATGTCCGATAGGTCCGATTCGCCCGCTCGCCATCGATCGCGGCGGCGATGAGCCGGCGGGCATGCGGCCAATCGAAGGCCGGCCCCGGATCGGTCTTGCGCCCGGGCGCAATATCGCTGTGGCCCGCCAGCCGCTCCGCGGACAGCGCCGGATAGGCCGCGCAGAGAGCGGCGACGGCATCCGCGAGCGCTCGATACTGCTTCGCCTCGTAGGCGACGGCATCCGCGCCCTCGAGCTCGATGCCGATGGAGAAATCATTGCAGGCACTGCGGCCGCCGTAGCTGGACACCCCCGCGTGCCATGCCCGCTCGTTGAAGCTCACGTACTGGGTCACCGCACCGTCTCGCGCAATGCATAGATGAGAGGAGACCGGGCGGCCCGCGATCTCCGCAAAGTACGGATGCGCGTCGGCGGGCAGCGTGTTGGTGAACAGGCGGTCGATCCAAGGGCCCCCGAATTCTCCGGGTGGCAAGCTGATGCCGTGCACGACGATGAGATCCGGAGCGACGCCGGCGGGCCGCGCATCGTGATTAGGGGAGGGGACCTGCCGCGCCCCGTTCATCAATCCGCTGGTCGGGTCTGCTTGGAGGAATGTCATCCGCTTCGGCCGATGAGAACTCAGGCCTCTAGCATATGCGACAATTCACGCCATATGAACGTCCCGCGCCCCCGCGGCGCGCCCGCGGCGGCGCCGCGCGCGACCACGCCGGCCGCGCCTTCGAATAGTCCCGCATGCGGCTGAACCGCGTATACGTCGATGCGCCGTTGAGTTCCGGGAGCCTGATCGAGCTGCCGGTGACGGCGGCGCAGCACCTCGGCAAGGTGCTGCGCGCGCGAAGCGGGGACGAGATCGTGGTGTTTACCGGCGATGGGCGCGAGTTCGCTGCCGTCATCGAGAGCATCCGCGGCTCGCGGGTGACGGTGTCGGTGGGTGCAGGCCGGACGATCGACCGCGAGTCGCCGCTCGCCGTCACCCTGGTACAGTGCATCGCACGCGCCGACCGCATGGACGTCATCGTGCAAAAGGCGACGGAGCTCGGCGTGGCGCGCATCGTACCGGTGATGAGCCGGCGGAGCGTGGTGCGTCTCGACGCTGCTCAAGCCGCCTCCAAGGCGGAGCACTGGCGCGCGATTGCCGTCTCGGCCTGCGAGCAATGCGGCCGCAATCGCCTGCCGGCGATCGAGGCGCCGCGGCAGCTCACCCGCTATCTCGGCGAAGCTCCGCCGGGCACCGCTCGGCTCGTCCTCGACCCCGATGCGGGCAACTCCGGCACGGCGGTCGAGATCGGCGCTGCGGTCGAGATCGGCACGGCGGTCGAGATCGCCATCGGGCCGGAGGGCGGCTTCGACCCGGAGGAGCTGGACGCGTTTCGGGTGTCGGGTTTCAGGTCCGTGGCGCTCGGACCGCGCGTGCTTCGTACCGAGACCGCCGCCATCGCCGGGCTCGCATGGCTTCAAAGCCGGTACGGGGATTTCAGGTCATGACCGAGGTTTCCTCGGCGATCATCTGCTCGAGCCGCGCCAGATCCGGGATGAGCGGCGCTTCGTTGACCATCCGGACCTGACAAATGACCGGCGCGCGCTCCGGGAAGCTGCGCGTGGGATCGGGCCGGATCACATCGGCATTGACGCGCACCAGCTGCGGGAAGCCCTGGGTCAGCATCCCGAAGTAGCCTCCCTGCAAGAGGCCCCCCGAGGCGTGAAATATCACGATGCGCGTGCGGCTCGACACGCTCGGGAGCGTCTGGCCGAAGGCGCCCTCGAACGACACGACCGGGACCGAGCGCTCGCCCCAGATCACGAGACCGGCGTACCACGGGGGCGCGTTGGTCATCTCCGAGGGCGCTTGATACCCGATGACCTCCGCGACGCAGGCACGCGGAACGATCAGCCGTTCGCCCGCCAGCGGCACCAGAAGACTGTAGAGCTCATCCCGCAAGTCCGACATGGGTCCTTCAGCGCCCGACGGCGCGCCCGAGTGCGCGTTTCACCAGCGGCTCGATCGCATCGAGCAGCTGGTTTTCCTGGTAAGGCTTGCCGAGATAGTCGTCGACCCCGAGCTCGATGGCGCGCGCCCGATGTTTCTCGCTGACCCTGGAAGTGATCATCACGATCGGTATGTGCTTCAGGCGCGCATCGCTCCGTACGTGCGCCGCCACTTCGTATCCGTCCATGCGCGGCATTTCGATGTCGAGCAGGATGATGTCGGGCAGGTTCTCCTGAAGCAGCGAGACGGCGTCCACGCCGTCCTTGGCCGTCAGGACGCGCATGCCGTTGCGCTCCAGCAGTCGTTGCGTCACCCGGCGCACGGTGATCGAGTCGTCCACCACCAGCGCGAAGGTGCGCCGGTCGCGCTGTTCGAGGACCGCGGTATCGGTGGGACGCGCGCGCCATTCCGAGCGAACCAGCGAGCCCATGTCCAGAATGATGACGATTCGCCCGTCGCCGAGGATCGTCGCGCCGGCGATGCCGCGAATGCCCGAGATTTGCGGGCCCAGCGACTTGACCACGATCTCCCGGCTCCCGACCAGCTCGTCGGTCACCAAGGCCGTGGAATGTTCGCCGGCCCGGATCAGAACCACCGACATGGAAACGTCGGTTTCGGGCAGGCGAGTCGACCCGAGGCCGACGAATGAGCCCAGCTGCTGGAACCGGTATTTCTGGCCGCCGTATTCGAACAGCGGCGAGTCCTTGCCCAGATGACGCGCCACGATGTTGCGCGGCAACCGGACGACGCCCTCCACCGTGGCCAGGGGGAGCGCGTAAACCTCCTCCGCAACCTGCACGATCAGCGCCTGGCTGATGGCGAGGGTGAACGGCAGGCGGATGGTGAACCGGGTTCCCTTGCCGAGCGAGGATTCTATGAACAATCCGCCGCCGAGCTTCTTGACCTCCGTTGCCACCACGTCCATGCCGACCCCGCGGCCCGCCGCCTGCGTGACGCGGCCCGCGGTGCTGAAGCCCGGCTCCAGGATGAGCTGCATGGCCTCTTCGTCCGTGAGCTTCGAGTGCCGGTCGGCGAGACCCAAGGCCACGGCTTTCTCGCGGATCAGCTTCACATTGATGCCGCCGCCGTCGTCGGTCACCACGATGACGATCTCCGCACCGTCGCGCGTCAAGCTGACCGAGATGCGCCCCACGTCCGGCTTGCCCAGCGCGGCGCGCCGGTCCGGGGGCTCGATGCCGTGCACGACCGCATTGCGCAGCATGTGCTCGAGCGGCGCGACCATGCGCTCCAGCATCTGGCGGTCGAGCTCGGCCGATGCGCCTTGAACGACGAGCTCGGCACGCCTGCCGGTGTCGTTCGCGGCCTGCCGCACCAGGCGGGTAAGACGTTGAACGTGCCGCTGAAACGGCACCATCCGGGTGCGCATCAAGCTGTTCTGCAGTTCGGTGATGATGCGCGCCTGCTGCGTCAAGAGATTCTGCGCCTCGCGCGTCAGCGTCTCGAGAAGACCCTGGATGCTGGCGACATCGCCCGAGGTCTCCGCGAGGGCGCGCGAGAACTGCTGGAGCGCGGAATAACGATCGAGCTCGAGCGGATCGAAATCGTCGCGGCGCGGATCTTCCTCGTCCTGATGCCGGTTGAGTACCTGCGCTTCGGTCTCGATCTCGAGGCCCCGCAGCTGTTCCTTCAATCGGATGACGGTGCGCGCCAGCTCCGCCAGATTGAAATCGATGGAATTGACCTGCTGGTCCAGACGGGCGCGGAAGATGCTGACCTCGCCGGCGCTGTTCAGCATGGTATCGAGCAGGTCGGCATCGACGCGCGCCATCTCGACCCGCTCCGCCGGGAGATGCTCTCGGCCCGGCAACACGGGACTCGCGCTCGTCTCCAGCTGCGAGGTCTCCAGTTGCGACAGAGAGTCCTCGGAGACCGGGTGCGGCGACTCGTCGAGCTCCGGCGACAAGGCGGCCGCCGGTCGGATGCGCTGCGTCGGGCGCAGCGCGTCCGGACGCGGCGCATCGATGAGAGGCGCCCGCGGCTCCTCGGGCTCCCATTTTCCTGGAACCGGCGGCGAAGGTGCGGACGGGGCTGCGGCCGCCGCGGCCGCGGGACCTGGAGCGGCCGCTGCCGGCGCGCCGGCCGCCGGTGCTCGGAGCGTTCCCGAGGCGAGTCCGCGGATCTGCGCGAGCAGCGCCTCGGCCGATGACGGCAGCTGTCCGGCGCTCACCAGGTCGCGCATCCGGGCGAGCTCGTCCAAGCTGGCCTGCAAGACGGCGTGAGCATGATCGTCCGCCGTCACCGCCCCGCCGTCGATCTGGATCACCAGGGTCTCGAGCTCATGACTCAGGTCACCCATCGCGCTGATGCCCGCCATTCGCGCGCCGCCCTTCAGCGTGTGCAATTGACGCTGCAGTTCCGCGACACGGTCCTTGTCCTTGCGATCCCGGTTCCAGGCCGTCAGCGACGTCTCGGCCGCTTCGATCAGCTCCGTGGCCTCCTCGCTGAAGATGCCCGCAATCTCGTGATCGAATTCCTCGGCCGCTGCGGGATGGCCGGCGCCGCCGGCCGCCCGCGCTTCGCCCGCAATAGCGTCGGCGGGCGGCGGCTCCTGAGCCGCTTCGGCGTGGGGGAGAGCCTGCGGCGCCGCGCCGGGCGCCTCAGCCAGCTTCGGCACCAGCGCCGAAGCGCTGGTGTCGATGGCCGCGCGCGCCAGTTCCACGTCGAGGTCGGCCTCGAGCTTGCGCAGCCTCGCCAGGAGCGAGGGCTGCTCGGTGAAGAAGCCCGTGCTCTCGTTGATGTGAGACACCACGTTCTCGATGGCGCGTACCGCATCTGCGAGGACCACGATGCCGGCCTCGCTCAAACCCCGGCCGCTATCGAACACCTTGCGCATGTAGTGGTTGAGCGGCTCGGCGATCCGGATGCCTTGCCGCGCCTCCGCCATCTTCGAGCTGCCGCTCAGCGTATGGATGGCGCGGTACACGGACTCCGGCAAATCGTGCGGCGCCGGTTGACCGGCTCGCTTGTGCAGGTAGTTGCGGATCTCGGCCAGGTGGCTCGAGGTTTCCTTGCTGTAGATCTCGTGCAGTTGCGGGTCCATCGGCAACGGCAAGCCCGGTGGGACTTCCGCCCCGGCGGCGGCCGGTCGACCGGCCGCCGCGGTCGCGGCCATGGCCGCGGCCACGGCCGAATCCGGGGGTTTCGGCGGCGGCGCGAGGACGCCGGAGGCATCGCCTCGGTCCTCCGGTGCGATGGACGCGCCGAGCTGCTCGGCCTCGCGGCCGTCCGCGTACGCAAAGGCGCGCGACATCAGCGTCTCTACGGCCACGGAACTCTGACGGCCGCTTTCCAGCTGTTCGACCAGCGCCGGCAACGCGGCCACGGCGCTGCGCAACAGGCTCATCATGCCCGGCGTTCTCGACAAGGTCTTGTCGATGAGGCGATTCAGCAAATTCTCGATGGACCAGCCGAACTCGGCTATCGACCGGGCGCCGACCATGCGGCCTGAGCCCTTCAAAGTATGAAAACTGCGCCGAAGCGATGCCAGGGCTTCCAGGTCCATCGGATTCTGGTCCCAGAGCGGGAAGGTCTTGAGGATCGCGGCGATCTCTTCCTTCGCCTCCTCGATGAATAGTTCCAGAAACTGCGGATCCACTTCCGCTGCGGCCGGGGCCGGGGGAGGAGCTGCAAACGGCGGCGCCGCGGCCAGTGCGATCAGAGGATCGGTCGCCGCGTGCGCTCGCTTGGATTCCTCCAGCGCGAGCGTCGATTCGGGATCCAGTTTGACTGTCTTGGCCGCGTCCGACGCGGGCAGCTCGACGTTCGGTACGCGCGTCTCCACATCCGCAGCCAGCGCCTTGAGGCAGATCTCCGCGTTGTCGAGCATGTACCAGGGATCGGCGCGCCCGTTCTGCAGCGTCTCCATGTAGTACTCGATGCTGACGATGGCATCGGCGATGCGCTCGAGGCGCAGCGCATCCGGAACTCCGGCGCCCGGTTCGATGAGCCTGCGCACCTCGGTGCCGATCGAGTCCATCAGTTCGACCGCCCGCCCCTTGCCGAGCATCAACAGGCCGGCCGTAATGCCGCGCAGCAACTGCGGTACGTTGTCCAGGCCTTGCGCGGCGGGTGAATCCGCGGGTTTCTGTACCGCGATCGACACGGCCTCCTTGACCCGGGCCAGATTGACGATGCACTCCCGTAGAACGGCCTCGCTCACCTGTCGGAACTCGAAATCCTGGTCCGTTCCCGTCTCGGCCGCCGCGCCGGCCGGCGCCGTGGGCAGAATGAGCCGGACCAATTGATCGTCGAGGCTGTCTTCCACCGACAAAAGCACGCCGGCCACCTTGACCAGTGCGGCCTCGGAAGGATTCCTGCCGTCGCTCAGTGTCTCCGACAGCTCGGAGACTTCCTGCTGCACCCGCTGGCGCAACTCCCCGAGGCCGAGAACCCCGAGGGTATCGCTGATCTTCTTGAGGAGCTCGAGCTGCGGCATGAGCTCGTCGTTTCGCCCGCCGCCGCGGCGCACGAAGATGTCGAGCACATCCTTGACCTTGGACAGGTCCTCCTTGATGGCGGCGGCCACCGTCCGCATGAGCTTGACGCTCGGAGCGGAGAGGCTTTCGCGTTCCTGCTCGATGGAATCGTCCACCGGCAGGAGCTCCGACAGCTTGAACGACGCGCGCACCGCCGCGATGCGCCCGCCGGTCGTCGTGGCCCTGGCCACGTAATAGAGGAGATTGTTGAGCAGATCCACCGGGGGATCTTCGCCGTAGCGAGTCTCGCCGAGCTCGTAGAGGAGCTTGATCTGCCGGTCAGCCTGGCCGAGCAGGCGCTTCAGCGTAGCGCTGCCCTCGAGCCCGTTCGCGCGCACCGCCTCGAGAATCGCGCCGATCACCCACCAGAGCTGGAACACCGGCTGCGTCGTGGCGATCTGTTCGAGCTTCTCGGCAACTTTCGCGAGTATCTCGAGATTCTGCACGGTGCGCTCGCCGCGTATGTATCCCAGCAAGCCCACCTGGAAGCGGGGCCTCAGCCTGCGCGCCCATTGCACCACCGTGATCGATTGCTCGTCCTGACGCTGCTCCTGCGGCTGCGCCGGCTGGTCGGACTTGAGGTTCAGCAGCAGGAGCGTACCTTCCGACAACAAGGGGCTGCCGCGCACGGAGCGCAAATCGTTGAGCAAGGGCAGGAGTACCAGGGCGAGATCGCGGCCGCCGGAAAGCACCCGTTCGAGATAGGTAGGGAGCTGGACCATGGCGCGCATCAGCGCATCCAGCCCGTCTCCCTGGCGCTTCTGATCCGTACCCGCGCCGATCAGGTAGCGGGTAACGTGCTCCATCTCCTCGGCGAGCAGCGCGGCTCCATATACCTCGACCAGACGCAGCACACCGTGCGCAAGGTGCAGCTGCTCGGCGCATTTCTCCAGGAATGACTGCTGATCCGGACGTTCGGCATAAGCCTCGAGCGAGGCGCGCGCCTCGTTCAGGGTCGCGCCCAATTCTTTCGCGACCAGGTGCAAGGTTTGGGAGCTGATGTCAGTCATCGGAATGGACCATCGGAATCGTCGAGTTGCCGCGCCGTCAGGCGCCGGCTCCGCTCGCCTTGCGTATCTTGCCGGAGCCGCCCGCGGCGATCGGTCCCGCGCTCGCCGGTCCGGGCCCGGCGGGCCCCGGGTTGAGCGACCCCGAATTGACCGGATGGTTCACCGGCTTGATCCCGGTGACCGGCGGCACCGCGCCCACCGTGGTCGTGCCGGCGCCATAGTCCGGAAGCCGGAATCCGGCGACCGATTTTCGCAATTGCGCCGACAGCGCCGCGAGCTTCGCGATGGAGGTGGAGGTTGCGGTAGAACCCTCCGCCGTCTGGGTGGAGATCTCGCGCACGACTTGCATGTTCTTGGAGATGTTTCCCGACGCGGCGGCCTGCTGGCGCGCGCTGGCCGAAATGTTCTGCACCAGGCTCGCGATCTGGTTCGATACCTGCTCGATCTCCTCCAGGGCGGCACCTGCGTTCTCCGCCAGCAGAGCGCCGCCGACCACGTCGGTCGTACTGCGCTCCATCGATACCACGGCCTCGTTGGTATCGGTCTGGATGGTGCGCACCAACACCTCGATTTGCTTGGTGGCGTTGGCCGCGCGTTCCGCGAGGCGCTGCACTTCGTCCGCCACCACCGCGAAGCCCCGCCCCGCCTCCCCGGCCATCGACGCCTGAATGGACGCGTTCAAGGCCAGGATGTTGGTCTGCTCCGCGATGTCGTTGATCAGCTCGACGATGTTGCCGATCTCCTGCGAGCTTTCACCGAGCCGCTTGATGCGCTTGCTGGTCTCCTGGATGGTCTCGCGAATCGCATTCATGCCGTCGATGGTCCGGCGCACGGCATCGCCGCCCTTGTGGGCGATGTCCACCGAATGGCGCGCAACGTCCGAGCAGCGCTCGGAATTCCCCGAGACTTCCTCGATCGAGGCCGCCATGTCGGCCATCGATTCCGAGGCCGCCGAAATCTGTCTGGATTGGGCGCTCGAGGCCTTCGCCATGTGCGCGGCCGCCGACTGGGTCTGTCGGGCGGCGCCGTCGAGCTGGATCGCCGAATCGTTGATGGTCGTGACCAGTTCGCGCAGCGCTTCGATGGCGTAATTGATCGAGTCCGCGATCGCGCCCGTGATGTCCTCGGTGACCGTCGCCTGCACGGTCAGATCGCCGTCCGCCAGGCTCGACAGCTCGTCCAGCAGGCGCATGATGGCCTCCTGGTTGCGCTCGTTTTCACGCACCCGCAGCTCCGTGCTGCGGCGCGCTGTGACCGACTTGCGGAATAGCCATACGAGCGCGCCTAGGAGCAGCACGGCGGCGCCCAGGAGCGCGAGGATCCACCCCCGATACCCGCTGCCTGACTCCGGCGGTGCGGCCGGTGCGGGCCCCAGCTCGCCGCTCATCGTGCTCGCGAGCGCCGGCAGCAAACGTGCCGCGGTCTGTGCCTTGGACAGCGATTCGGCGGCGCCGATGGCCTTGCGCACGCCCCCCGCGAACTCGAGGTTGCGCTGAACCACGGTCTTCAAACGCTGCTCCGCGTCGGGACCGGTGACCCGCGGCAGCGCCATGCCGGACTCCTCCCCGGAGAGGCCCCGCACCACTTGATTCAGGAATTCCAAGCTGTCCGCGAGCCTTTGGGCCGCGGGCGCCGCATCGCTCACACCGGACGCCAGGCCGTTCAGTTCCTGCTGAATGCGTTGCACGGCGAGCTCGAAGCGCTCCAGATAGCGGCTCATTCCCTCGAGCTTCTGGACGCCCACCGCGCTGGCCAGGTCGCCCAGCTCCGACAGGAGCTTGGGCGCGAGATCCCGGGTCTCCTGATTGGCGGCCTGGATGGCTTCGACTGCGGGCCGGGCGTCCGCGACGGCCGAAACCGCCGCGCTGAATTTGCTCAGCGACGGCTCGAGCTTGGCTTCCGACCCCTTGAGGGGAGAGCCCGAGGTAAGCGTCTTCAGGCGGGCCATGCTGCGGTTCATCGCATCGAACGCGCTGGCGTCGCCCCGCAGGGCGTTTTCCGCCTCGAAAGGGATTCGCTCGATGACCAGCGTCGTCTGCTCGTTGGGCGCGGCAACGGGCGGCGCGGTTCGAGAGAGCATCGTGAGGACCGCCGCCCCGGCGAGACACGCGACGGTCAGCGCCAGAAACAGGGGCAGCAACGGAGTCTTGGGAGCGGTCTCTCGCATGGTCATCCAACGCGTCCGGAATTCAACTGGCTGCCTGGAGGAAGCTTTGGCTCTCCACCAAGCTCTTCAAACTCAGCACAGGCCACACCTCGCCGCCGCGGCGAAACGCGCCTGCCAGATACGTCTCGCAACGGATGACCGTGGGCGGCGCCTCCGCATTGAACTCGGACTCGGCGAAGCGCCGGAATCCCAGCACTTCGTCGACGATGAGCCCCGCCGGAATCTCCCGGTGATTCACCACGACGACGCGGGTATTGCGTCCGGGCGTGGTCGACCCGCTACCCAGGAATTGCCGCAGATCGAGCATCGGCAGGAGCGAGCCGCGCACGTTGGCGAGTCCCCTGACCCAGCTTTTCGCCCCCGGTATCCGGGTAATCACGGCCGGATACCCCAGCACCTCGCGTGTCTCCTCGCGGGCGATCAAAAATGTCTCCCCCCCCATGCGGCAAGCCACGCCGACCCATTCCCGGCCCGCCGCGGCGTCGGGAGGATTGACAGCCGCGACCGTGCGGCTGCGCCTCTCGATCTCCTTGAGGAGTTCGAACGGCCGGTCGCGCAAGCTCCGTAAGCTTAAATCCCCCCCGCCCACGGTACTCGTCATACGGCCAGCGCGGCCTGCGCCTTCTCCACCAATGCCTGGGCGGAAACCGGTTTGACCAGATAGTCCACCGCCCCCTGCCGCAAACCCCACACTCGGTCCGTTTCCTGACCCTTGGTCGTCACCATGATGATCGGTATCAGACTGGTCTCGGGGTCGTTGTTGAGCATGCGCGTGGCCTGATAGCCGTTGACGCCCGGCATGACGATGTCCATGAAAATGAGATCCGGCTTCATGGCCTTCGCCTTGCGAATGCCCTCCTCGCCGTTCTCCGCCGCAGCGGTCTTGAAGCCATGTTTTTCCAAGGCTTTCTGCATGACGAACACCTCGGTCGGAGAGTCGTCGACTATGAGAATAAGCGCCATCTTATTCCTCCGTCATTTGCCCACGTGCGCCTCGATGGCGCCCAGCAGCTCGTCCTTGGTGAACGGCTTGGTCAGGTAGTGTTCCGAGCCCACGATGCGGCCGCGAGCGCGGTCGAAGAGGCCGTCCTTGCTGGACAGCATGATGACCGGAATCTGCTTGAACACCTTGTTGTGCTTGATCAGTGAGCAGGTTTGGTACCCGTCGAGCCTCGGCATCATGATGTCGACGAAAACGATGTCCGGCTGGTGATCGGCGATCTTCGAGAGCGCGTCGAAGCCATCGACCGCGGTAAACACCTCGCAGCCCTCCTTGGTCAGGAGCGTCTCGGCGGTACGGCGGATGGTCTTCGAGTCGTCGATGACCAGGACCTTGAGTCCGGAGAGTTTGGGTTTGCCGTTGCTGATCATGCTCTGCATGGAATTTGGACTCTTGAGCGAGCGTGCGTAGGTGCTGGAATCTTGTGGCTTTTTAACATATCCAGGGCGCGCAAGCCACGGTACGGAGTCGACATTTCGAGGGAATCGCGAACAAACGACGGTGGTCTGGTTCACAGTTTTCACACCGGGCGATACAGCGGCCGCTTGCGATAGACTGCCGAGCGGTTGCCGAGGTATCGGAATCCTTGGAGGTTGTCGAGATGTCTTCCAGAGTTCGACTGCTCGTGGTGATGGACCCGATCGAGAGCATCAATCCCGCCAAGGACTCGACGCTCGCGATCCTGCTGGCGGCCCAGGCGCGGGGGTGGGAGATACACTACGCCGAGCTGGGCGACCTGTGGCTGCGGGACGGCATTGCCTGCGGAAGGCTCGCGCCGCTCGAGGTCATGGACGATTCTAAACGGTGGTTCTCGCGCGGCGAGCGCGTGCCCGCAAGACTCGGCGATTACGACGTCATCCTGATGCGCAAGGACCCGCCGTTCGACACCGAGTACATCTACAGCACCTACATCCTGGAGCGCGCGGGCGGGCAAGGGGCCTTGATCTGCAACGACGCCCGGGGCCTTCGGGACATGAACGAGAAGGTCTATACGGCCTGGTTCCCGGAATGCTGCGCGCCCACGCTGATCACGCGCGACATGCATGACATGGGCGAATTTCTCAAGGAGCACGGCAAAGCCGTCTGCAAACCGCTGTACGGCATGGGCGGGCGCTCCATATTCGTCCTCGAGCAAGGCGACAAGAATCGCAATGTGATATTCGAGACCCTGACGGACTACGGGCATAAATATGCCATCGTGCAGCGTTACCTCCCCGAGATCGTCACGGGAGGCGACAACCGGGTGATTCTCATCAACGGCGAGCCCGTGCCTTTCGCGCTGCAGCGCATGCCGGACCCCGCCGACCATCGGGGCAACCTCGCCGCCGGCGCCAAGGCCGAGAGCCGTCCGCTCAACGACCGCGACCGCTGGCTGTGCTCGGTCATCGGCCCGAAGCTCGCGGCCGCCGGAATGGTTTTCGTCGGCCTGGATGTGATCGGCGATTACGTAACCGAGATCAACGTCACGAGTCCGACCGGCATCCGCGAACTAAACAAGAAGCACGGTGTCGACATTGGGGCGCTCCTGGTGAAGGCGATCGCGGGGATTCTGGACGCCCGATGAGTTCCGACTTGCTCAAGGCGGGCCTCCCGCCGGCCAACGATCGCATGCTGACCACGTGCTTCCTGGCGGCATTGGTCCACGGCATCGTGATCCTGGGCGTCACCTTCAGCGCCCCCGGAAGCAAGGCCGAGCAAGGCGACGGCCCGGCGCTGGAGGTCGTCCTGGTCAACGACCAGGCGCCGACTGTCGCCAAGAACCCGAACGCTCAATACCTGGCGCAGCGCAGCCAGCTGGGTTCGGGCAATACCTTGAAGCGCGAGCGGGCCTTGATCCCGCGATCCTCGTTGAGTCCGATGGAGCGGGAGGGCATCCCCAACGGCGAGGGCGATGCGTCAGACCAGACCGGACGGGACCTGGGAGACGACGAGATCATCGCGACTCAGGCACCCACCACGAAGATTCTGTATTTCGCCTCGGCAACGGCCGCCGACCAGCCGGCGAAACTGCCGCTGCTGCTCGAGAAGCGGCCGGATCTCGGCATGGCGCCCAACGACGACGGCGTCATGCTCCGCATGCGCGGCGAGGCGCGCCAGCAGCTCTGGATCGCCGCGGACACCCGCGAGTCCGACGTGGCGGTTTATCTCGATAGCTGGAGGCGCAAGGTGGAACGGGTCGGCACGGTGAATTTCCCCGAAGCCGCGCGCCGCGAGCGCCATTCGGGGACACCGGTGATCGAGGTGACCATCGGCGCGGACGGCAAGCTGCTGGAAAGCGTGGTGCGCCGGAGCAGCGGCCACGCGGAGATCGACGAGGCCGCCATGCGGATCTTGATGCTCGCCGCGCCGTATGATCCATTTCCGAGCGAGCTTTCGGCCCGGCACGACGAGATTCGGATCGCTTACGAATGGCAGTTCCTCGAAGGGTCGGCGCAAGGCTCGAGCGTCTACTACGCGGACCCGGACAAGCAAGCGGAGGCGGCGCCTCCGGCGCCCTCTCCCCCCACTCAACCAACAGGCAGGCAATGATCGGCCCATGATATGAGCCAGGCGGAGTACCTCACCAACCAGTTGCTGATCGCGATGCCGACCATGGGCGATCCGAACTTTGCCCGGACGGTGGCCCTCATTTGCGATCACGGGCCGAACGGTGCCTTGGGGCTCATCCTCAACAAGCCGCTCCCGATGCGCATGAGCGAGATCTTCGAGCAGCTCGAGATCGAGCTGCCGGTTGGACCCTTGAGCGAGCGCCAGGTGCTGCGCGGCGGCCCCATGCAGACCGACCGCGGCTTCGTGGTGCATCGTGCCGGCGGGGAATGGGACTCCACGCTCAAAGTCTCCGATTCGATCCACGTCACCACCTCGCGCGACATACTCGCCGCGATGGCTCGCGGCGAAGGTCCCCTGGAGGCCGTGGTCGCGCTCGGTTATGCGGGCTGGGACGGCGGCCAGCTGGAGGATGAGATCAAGGCGAATGCCTGGCTCAGCGCGCCGGCCGACAGCGGGATCATCTTCGATGTTCCGTTCGAGGCCCGTTGGCTCTCCGCCGGACGCCTGCTGGGCGTCGAGCTCTCCCGCATCAGTCCGATCAGCGGCAATGCCTGATGAAGCCCCGCGCGACGGCCGCGATCCGGGCCAGGGGCGGCATCTCGTACTGTCGTTCGACTTCGGCAAGCGGCGCATCGGCGTCGCCTGCGGCGACAGCGTCAGCCGCACCGCCTCGCCGCTCGGAGGCGTATCCGCGGGACCGCAGGGACCGCAATGGGGCGGCATCGACACCCTGATGAGAGATTGGCGTCCCGCCGTTCTCGTGGTCGGGCTGCCGTATAATGCCGACGGTTCCGAGGGCCCTGCCGCGGCCGCGGCGCGCAGCTTCGCCGCCGAGCTCGGCGAGCGCTACGCGTTACCGGTGCAACTCGTCGATGAGCGCTACTCCTCGCTCGAGGCCGGGGAACGGCTGAGAGGGGCGCGCGAATCGGGATTGCGCAAGCGGCGCGTCGCGAAGGTCGACGTCGATGCGGCGGCGGCTTGCGTCATCCTGGAACGGTGGTTCAGCGAAAAAACATGAGGCGCGAATGCGTGTACAAACCGATGGCGCCGGGGGTCTGCGTCATCTCATCTCGTTGGACGGCCTGACGCGCGAGGCGATCACGGCCATTCTCGACCGCGCCGAGAGCTACCGGCGTTTCCCGGGGCAGCCGGCCTATGAGGGGCGCGAGCTCGCCGGCGTGACGCTCGCGAATCTGTTCTTCGAGCCGAGCACGCGCACGCGGGCATCGTTCGACCTCGCCAGCCGGCGGCTCGGGGCGCACGTGCTGAACCTGGAAATGCAGTCGAGCTCGCGCGTCAAGGGCGAGACCATGCTCGACACCATCTACACGCTCGAGGCCATGAACACCGACATCTTCGTGATACGCGACTCCGAGGCAGGTATGCCGGAGTTCCTGATCGATCATGTGGCCCCGCACGTGTCCGTCATCAGCGCCGGCGAGGCGCATGTTTCGCACCCCACGCAAGGGTTGCTCGATGTCCTGACGATCCGCGCCCACCGGCGCCGCTTCGCCGGTCTCAAAGTGGCGATCGTCGGCGACATCAAGCACTCGCGCGTGGCTCGCTCGACCGCGCGCGCGCTGCGCACCCTGGGCACCTCCGACGTGCGTCTGGTCGCTCCCGAAGCGCTCTTGCCGACCGAGGACGAATTTCAGGGAGCGCAGCGTTTCACCCGGATCGAGGACGGCATCGCCGGCGCCGACGTGGTGATGATGCTGCGCATCCAGAAGGAGCGCATGGCGCAGGCCGCCTCCCTCGACGACGCCGCGTACTTCCGCGAGTTCGGATTGGATGCGAAGCGCTTGAAGCTCGCTCAGCCGGACGCCCTGGTCATGCACCCCGGGCCCATGAATCGAGGAGTGGAGATCTCCTCGGAGGTGGCGGACGGGGCGAACTCGGTGATTCGCGAGCAGGTCAACAACGGAGTGGCGGTGCGCATGGCGGTGCTGGCTTCCATTGCGGCGACGCTCACACGGCATCGGCGGCCTCTCTAGCCCGCGGATTCGACACGTGAGGAGGCAGCGGCACCAGCGGTTCTCGAGCTCACCGCCGGCACGATCGACGTTTCCGCGGAAACGTGCTCCCAGCGGACAACAGAGAATCCTGCCGCCGGCGCGGCCCTCAGACCAGGCGCATCAGCGCCTCGCCCATGCGCACTCGCCCCCCGTCGCCGAGCCCATCGCGCAGCGATACCCCCTCCGGTGCGAACACGATGATGGTCGAGCCATGCTCGAACCACCCCATCTCCTCCCCTTTGCTCACCGGCACATTGCAGGGAATCTCGTTCGGCCCGCGATACTCGAGGTGCAGCCGCACGTCGAGAAACTTGAGCCGGATGCTCGCCACCAGGATGGCCGCCACGGGCACGAGCGTGAGGAGCGCACCCGAGGGCAGCCGGCAGCGGATGACCGCGCGTTCGTTCTTGCAGAACAGCCGCTCGACGCGCTTCAGCGCGATGGGGTTCACGTTCCAGGTATCGCCGGAGATGTAGCTGACCCGCTCGACCCGGCAGTCATAGGGCGCATGGAAGCGGTGATACATGCTCGAGGTCAGCCGGAGCGTTGCGAACCGCCCGCGCCGATAGTAGTCGACCAGCTCCGCATCGCCGCCGAGCAGGTCCGCCAAGGGATAGGGGAATCCCTTTGCCTGCAGGACCATGCCGCCCTCGACCCGCCCGCAGGCACCCACCAGCGCGTCGCAGGGACTCGTGAGCACGTTGGGGTCGGCATCGATCGGCCGGGCGCCCGCCTTCAACTCGCGCGTGAAGCATTCGTGCAGGCTCGTGAACCGGTCCTTCTTGGCTTCGCTCAGATCCAAATCGGAAAACAGCCGCCAGACCGCGATGGCAGCCGCGCAGAACCAGGGCCGCTCGATGCGGCTCAGCCGGCCCACGAGCCGGGTGAGCCAGCGGCGCGGGATCCGGTTGGTCAGCAGGAAATTGATGTCCTCCTGCTGGAGGATCCGCATCAACTGGGCGCGCGCGGTCATCTAAGTGTCACCCGTCTGCAATACAGTCCGCGCGGAGGTTTTAGGTGTCCAACACAATGATCGTCTGGATAGCGGTAGCGTGTGCGCTGGTCGCCTTGCTTCCCAAACTCAGATCGCGGCTCCAGCTGTCGCGGGCGAAGCACCGCTCGGTGGCGGGGCATTCGCGCATGGCGCGCCGGCTCGCGCGCCTCATCCCCTATTACGAGTACGGCGAGGACCGGATCTTTCGGGTCGACGATCCGCCGGAACGCATCGCCGACGCGCGCCGAGCGGGCTTCATGCGCCTGGCGGGAGTGTTCGCCGCGCGAAGCCCGAAGAACGCCGCCCTGACCGCCGGCGTCATGGATGCCATCTCCGATCTTCAATTCACCAGCCGTTACCGGGTTCCCTATCAGTTCAGTGCCTTCGTGCGCCGGCATCTCGCGGGCGGCGCGTTCGTCGAGTCTTCCTCCGGCGTAACGCTCACCGACGTGGACGGCAACCGCCGCTACGACGTCACCGGCTCCTACGGCGTCAACGTGTTCGGCAACGACTTCTACAAGGACTGCATCGCCCGCGGCAGCGAGCGGGTGCGGGATCTGGGTCCGGTGCTCGGCAGCTACCATCCGGTGGTCGCCTACAACGTAAAGCGGCTGCTCGAGATCTCCGGCATGGACGAAGTGTCCTTCCATATGTCGGGCACCGAGGCGGTGATGCAGGCCGTTCGTCTCGCCCGCTATCACACCCACCGCAGCCACCTGGTTCGATTCTGCGGCGCCTACCATGGATGGTGGGGCGACGTGCAGCCGGGGGTCGGCAACCCGGTGACCGAACGTGAGACCTATACCTTGCGCGACATGGACGACGCGTCGCTCAACGTGCTCCGGAGCCGGCGCGACATCGCCTGCGTACTCGTCAATCCATTGCAGGCGCTGCATCCCAACGCCAGCGCGCCCGGCGACTCCGCACTCCTCGACAGCGGGCGAAAAGCCCATTTCGACCGCGCGGCGTACGCGCGCTGGCTCGAGCGGTTGCGCGCCGTGTGCGACCAGCGCGGCATCGCGCTCATCTTCGACGAGGTGTTCGTGGGATTCAGGCTCGCACCGGGGGGCGCCCAAAGCTATTTCGGGGTGCACGCCGACATGGTCACCTACGGCAAGACCGTCGCGGGCGGCCTGCCCGTCGGCGTGCTCTGCGGCCGGCGCGCATTCATGCGCCGCTTCCGCGAAGACCGCCCGGCCGATATCTGCTTCGCGCGCGGCACGTTCAATTCGCACCCGTACGTCATGGGGGCGATGTGCGAATTTCTCGAGCGCATCGAAAGCGACGACATTCGGCGCCTGTACGAAGGTCTCGACGACACCTGGAACGCCCGGGCCTCGAGCCTCAACGGGAGACTCGAGGCCGAGCAGCTGCCGGTGCGGGTTGCGAATCTGTCGACGATATGGACGATCCGCTACGAGCAGCCGTCTCCCTACAACTGGATGTTTCAATACTACCTACGCGAGGCTGGCCTCGCCCTGAGCTGGGTAGGCACCGGCCGCCTGATTTTCAGCCTCAACTACACGGCCGCCGAGTTCGCGGAAGTGGCCGGGCGGCTGATATCGGCCGCGCGGGCGATGCAATCGGATGGCTGGTGGTGGGCCGAACCCGCCGCCACCAACCAATCGATCAAGCGCCGTGTGCTCAGGGAAATGATTCAAGCACGCTCGCCGTTCGCCGCCGGCTCTATCAGCTCGCCGCGCAGCAGGTAAAACGGCGACTTGCAGTAGAGCTTCACATCGTTGAACGGGTCGGTGATGATTTTCGTCAGCCACACGAGCCCGGTCTGGATGTCCCGCAGGAAGAACAAGTGGATCGTTCGGAACAGCAATGCGCCGATGCCGACGAAGAGCCAGATCTCCCCCACGTGACGAACGAACCCGCCGCTCGCGGGCGCGAAGACGCCGAAGAAGGTGGGATTCAGCCACACGAGCAGCGGGACGAGCGCCCAGACCGCGTGCAGGATCACCTTGCGCTTGAGGTTGTAGCCCACCTTGATGGCTTCCTTGTGCTCGTGGGTGGCCTGATTCATCTCGTCGTAGCCCTTGGGCTCGAAGAAGAAATGCCCCGACTGGCGGCTCACCATGGAGACCATCCAGCCGATCAGCGCGGCCTCCACCGGGTCCTTGAACATCATCACGTAGGCGACCAGGAAACTGACGGCGCTCAACAAGTGGAGCGATTGATTGATGCGGCTGTGATGGTAATAGCGGTGGTCGTCCCAGCGCTGAGTTCTGAGTTCCGCCAAGAAACTGTGCATGCAAGCTCCGTGGTTTGAAGGGCGTGAAATCGCGATGAAACAAATATAGGAATTTCGTTACAAGGCGATGACACGGCCGCGGAAAGGGCCGAACGCAGTTCACGGAATCGTCATTTTGCCATAACGGCCGGAGAATCTTCGCCGCGTTCATCTCACCGTCACAGCCCGGTGCGACCTTATCCGCACATGAGAATCATGATCGTGACGGATGCATGGTTTCCGCAGACCAATGGCGTGGTGCGGACCCTGGCGCACACCGCCGCGTGGCTCGGCCGCTTCGGCCATGAAGTCAGAACACTGACCCCCCAGAATGTTCGAAGCATTCCCTGTCCCACGTATCCGGAGATCCGGCTATCGCTCTTTCCAGGGCGCTCGATACGCAAAGCGATCAAGTCCTTCGCCCCCCAGGCCCTGCACATTGCGACGGAGGGCCCGTTGGGGTTTGCCGCGCGCCGCTATTGCCTGTCGCAAGGCATGCGTTTCACGACGTCCTATCACACGCAGTTTCCCCAGTACCTGCGCGCCCGCTTCCCCATCCCGCTCGGCGCGTCGTTTTGGGCGCTGCGCCGGTTCCACTCGGCGGGTACCCGCTGCATGGTATCGACCCGCACGCTTCGCCGGGAGTTGGAGGAGCGCGGATTCCGTAATCTCGCCGCCTGGCGGCGCGGAGTCGACACGGAGATGTTCAAGCCTCAGACCAAGGATTTTCTCGATCTGCCCCGGCCGCTCGCGGCCTGCGTGGGAAGGGTCGCGATCGAGAAGAACATCGAGGCGTTCTTGCAGATGCCTTGGAGCGGCGGCAAGATCGTCATCGGGGACGGTCCCGAGCGGGCGCGCCTCGAGCACCAATACCCGGACGTCAAATTCACCGGGTACCGCTTTCAGGAGGATCTTGCGCGGCATCTCGCCGCCGCCGACGTGATGGTCTTTCCGAGCCGCACCGACACCTTCGGACTCGTCAATCTAGAGGCAATGGCGTGCGGTGTTCCCGTCGCCGCCTACCCGGTCACCGGTCCGATCGACGTGCTCGAGGACGGTGTGACCGGAGCGCTGGACGAGGACCTCGGCCGTGCCGCGCGCCGTGCGCTGACGCTCGATCCGGAGACCTGCCGCCGGCATGCGTTGCGGTATGGCTGGGACGTGAGCACACGGGAGTTCGAGGGCAACCTGGTGCCATGTCATGCGCCGGGCGCCGAATGCATGCCCCAAGCCGGCGAGCGCCTCGCCGGAGCGCAGACTTCCGGGACGGCCCGTCCTCCGAGCCTCAGCCGAAGTTGATCTTGGCCTCGAGATTGGTGCGCGAGTCGGCGCTCGCGAGCGCTTCCTCGAGCTCGATCCTGCCTTCCCGCACGAGATTGTAGAGCGAACTGTCGAAACTGAGCATGCCGCGCTCGGTGCCGGTGCTGATCGCTTCCTTGACGCCGACGACATCGCCTTTCTTGATGAGCTCCGAGATGTGCGGGGTGTTCACCATCACCTCGGATGCCGCCACCCGGGTGCCTGACTTCGCGACCACGAGCCGCTGGGAGAGGATGGCGCGCAGGTACTGCGACAAGTCCAGGAAGATCTGATTGTGCTGATCGCGCGGGAACATGTTGATGATGCGATCGAGCGTCTCGGCGCAATTGTTGGCATGCAATGTCGCAATGCACAAATGGCCGGTACCGGCCAGTGCCAGCGCCGCTTCCATGGTCTCACGGTCCCGGATTTCACCCACCAGAATGACATCCGGCGCCGCACGGACGGCGCTGCGCAGAGCCCGCGCGAAGCTCTTGGTGTCGAGGCCCACCTCACGCTGATTGATGATGGACTTCTTGTTGGTATGCAGGAATTCGATCGGATCCTCGATGGTCAGGATGTGATCCGAGGAGGTCTCGTTACGGTGATTGATCATCGCCGCGAGCGTCGTGGATTTCCCGGCGCCGGCCGCGCCCACCATCAGGATCAGTCCGCGCTTGAGCATCACCAGCTCTTTGAGGATTTCGGGCATGCCGAGATCCTCGAGCTTCGGCATTTCCGCCGTGATGTAACGCAGCACCATCGCGGGGTATCCGCGCTGATAAAACACGTTGACGCGGAACCGGCCGAGGCCCGTCTCCGAGATCGCAAAGTCGATCTCCAGCTCCTCGTTGAAATGCTCTATCTGCTCCGCCGTCATGAGCCCCAACGCCGCCTGACGCACCGTCTCGGGACTCAGCACCTGCTTGTTGACGGGAAAAATCTTCCCTTCGATCTTGATCTTCACCGGCGCATTGCAGGTGAAAAAGAGGTCCGACGCCTTCTTCTCCACCATCAGCTTGAACAGCGGCTTGGTGTTCATCACCTGAGCCGGCATCGACGCCGACATGTCTACAGCGTCCATGGGGAGGAAATCGGCATATTAGAAAACCTGTCCTTCTTCTTCCTCCAAAATCTGCAGCGCCGCCCCCGCCTCCTCAGGATTCTTCATCTCACGCTTGCTCTCCAGCTTCACCCGCAACCGCAGCTCGTTCTTGGAATCCGCGTTGCGCAAGGCATCCTCGTAGGAGATGAGCCCGGACTCGTAAAGCTCGAACAGCGCCTGATCGAAGGTCTTCATGCCCAGCCGATTGGAGCGGGCCATGACGTCCTTGATCTTCGTGACATCGCCTTTGAAGATCAAATCCGAGATCAACGGCGAGGCCAGCATGATCTCCATCGCCGCGATGCGGCCGGAGCCCGCCTCGCGCGGAATCAGGCGCTGCGAAATCAGCGCGCGGATGTTGAGCGACAAGTCCATGAGGAGCTGCTCGCGCCGTTCCTCGGGGAAGAAATTGATGACGCGGTCGAGCGCCTGGTTCGAGCTGTTGGCGTGCAGCGTGGCGAGCACCAGATGTCCCGTCTCGGCGAATTGTATGCCGTACTCCATGGTCTCGCGGTCGCGTATTTCGCCGATCAAGATCACGTCGGGCGCCTGCCGCAAGGTGTTCTTGAGCGCGAGGTGCCAGCTCTCGCAATCGACGCCGACCTCCCGGTGCGTAACCACGCAGCCCTTGTGGGCATGCACGTATTCCACGGGATCCTCGATCGTCACGATGTGCCCGCGCGTTTTCTCGTTGCGGTACCCCACCATGGCCGCGAGGGAGGTCGACTTTCCCGAGCCGGTGCCTCCGACGAGAATCACGAAGCCGCGCTTCGAGAGAACGACCTCTTTGAGGATCGGCGGAAGCTCCAGTTCCTCGAGTGTCGGAATTTTCGCGTTGATGGTTCTGAGGACCGCGCCGGTGAAGCCCTGCTGTACGAATGCGCTCACACGGAATCGGCCGATCCCGGGCGGCGCGATGGCGAAGTTGCATTCCTTGGTGGAGTCGAATTCCTTGGTCTGGCGGTCATTCATGATGGCGCGGACCAGGCTCGCGCTCTGCTCCGCGCTCAAACTGCGGTCCGACTGCGGCCGGATTTCGCCGTCGACCTTGATGGCGGGAGGAAAGCCTGCGGTGATGAAAAGGTCCGAGCCCTTCTTCTCCACCATGCGGCGGAGCAGATCCTGCATCAATCGTATAGATTGTTCACGATCCATCAGATGCTGTCCTTGTTCTGAGCCTTGTATTTGGCCTCTTCGCGGCTGACGACGCCTTTCTGGACGAGTTCCTGGAGGCATTGGTCGAGCGTCTGCATGCCCTGCCCCTGGCCGGTTTGAATGGCCGAGTACATTTGAGCGATTTTACCTTCGCGGATGAGATTGCGGATGGCGGGCGTGCCGATCATGATTTCGTGCGCTGCGATCCGCCCCCCGCCCACCCGCTTCATGAGCGTCTGCGAGATCACCGCCCGGAGACTCTCGGACATCATGGCGCGCACCATGTCCTTTTCGGCGGCGGGAAATACGTCCACGATGCGGTCGATGGTCTTCGCCGCGGAGCTCGTGTGCAGCGTGCCGAACACCAGGTGACCGGTTTCGGCGGCGGTCAGCGCCAGGCGAATGGTCTCGAGATCCCGCATTTCGCCCACCAGTACGACGTCCGGGTCTTCGCGCAATGCCGAGCGCAACGCCTCCGTGAATCCCAGCGTGTCGCGATGCACTTCGCGCTGGTTCACCAGGCAGCGCTTGCTTTCATGCACGAACTCGATCGGATCTTCGATGGTGATGATGTGATCCGGACGGTTATCATTGCAGTGGTTCACCATGCCTGCAAGGGTGGTCGACTTGCCCGAGCCGGTCGGTCCGGTGACCAGCACCAGGCCGCGGGGCAGCATGCACAGATCCTTGAAGGTCTTGGGTGCGTTCAATTCATCGAGCGACAGAATGGTGGAGGGAATGTTGCGGAACACCGCCCCTGCGCCTCGATTCTGGTTGAAGGCGTTGACGCGGAACCGTGCCAACTTGGGAATTTCGAACGAGAAGTCGGTCTCGTAGAACTCTTCGAAAGCTTTGCGCTGCTTGTCATTCATGATGTCGTACACCATGCTGTGCACCTCTTTATGCACCAGCGCCGGCATATTGACGCGCTTCATGTCGCCGTCCACCCGGATCATCGGCGGCACGCCCGCCGAGAGATGCAGGTCCGAAGCATTGTTCTTCACCGCAAAGGCGAGAAGCTGCGCGATATCAACCGCCATTTACGGCTCCTAAATCCGGCTGTTCCAAGCCATCAGCAGTATATAAGAGGGTGTCGTCACCCAATATGTTAATTGGTCCGCAGAATCTGACGCCTAATGTGACCCACGTCCGGTCTCGGATAGCCGAGGCCGCAAAAGCCGCCGGACGCGATCCCAGCGGCATCACGCTGGTCGCGGTGACCAAGTCCAAGGCTGCCGAATCCATGAGGGAGGCCGCCACGGCGGGCGTCACGGATTTCGGCGAAAACTATCTCAAGGAGGCGATCGGGAAGATGGAGGCGCTCGGGGATCTGCCCCTGCGCTGGCATTTCATCGGGGCCCTCCAATCGAACAAGACCCGGCCCGTCGCGGAGCGCTTCGACTGGATCCACAGCATCGATCGCTTGAGCGTTGCCCGGCGCCTGTCGGAGCAACGTCCCTTTCATGCCCCGCCGCTCAACGCGTGCATCCAGGTCGCGCTCGTTCCGGAGCCGACCAAGGGCGGGGTCGAGCCCGGCGAACTGGCCGGGCTCGCCGGGCAAATCGCCGTCCTGCCGCGTTTGAAGCTGCGCGGCCTGATGTGCATTCCCCCGGCTCAAGCGGATGTGCGCTCCGAGCGGGCCCTGTTTGCCCGGCTGCGCGGGCTCCTCGAGACTCTCAACGCCGGCGGGCTCGGGCTCGATACACTATCGATGGGAATGAGCTCGGACTTCGAATCCGCGATCGCGGAAGGGGCCACGATGGTGAGGATAGGAACGGCGATATTCGGCGAACGGTGAGCGGATCCAATATGCACAACATACGCAGACTGGCTTTCATCGGGGGCGGCAACATGGCCGCCGCACTGATCGGCGGACTGACCAGGCACGGACTCGCGAGCGAGCGGATCGCGGTTGCGGATCCGAGCGCCGAACAGCTCGCGCGTCTCGGGCGCGAGTTCGGTATCACGAGCGCGCCGGACAACGCCGCCGCGGCCGCCGGTGCCGAGGCCGTGATCCTCGCCGTGAAGCCCCAGCAAATGCGCGCCGCGGTACTGGCGCTCGCGCCTCACCTGGCAGCCTCCAGGCCGCTGATCATATCAGTCGCGGCCGGCATACCGCATGCCGCGTTGGCGCGCTGGTTCGGACCCGGCATCCCGGTGGTGCGCACCATGCCGAATCGCCCCGCCCTCAACGGGTTCGGGGCGACCGGCCTGTACGCCCCGGCGGGTGTCGGTGCCGCGCATCGGGCACTGGCGGAATCCATCATGGCCGCGGTCAGCGCGACCGTGTGGGTCGAGCACGAATCGCAGATGGACACCGTCACCGCGCTCTCGGGCTCGGGCCCCGCCTATTTCTTCCTGTTCATGGAGGCTCTCGAAGCAGCCGCCCACGAGCGCGGGCTGCCGAACGACATCGCGCACAAGCTGACCTTGGAGACCGCCTTCGGGGCCGCGCAAATGGCGCGCCAGTCGGGCGAATCCCTCGCGCTCCTCCGGGAGCAGGTGACTTCCAAGGGGGGCACCACCGCGGCCGCGCTTGCCGTACTCGATGCGGCCGGACTTCGCGCCACGGTCGCTCACGCAGTGGCCGCGGCCGACCGCCGCTCCGCCGAGCTGGCGGCGGAATTCGGCGCGCCGTAGACGACATGGAAGCGATCAGATTCATCGTCGATATGTTGTTGTGGCTGTTGACGCTCGCGTTCGTGCTGCGTTTCCTGTTTCAGCTGGTGCGGGCAGATTTCCGCGATCCCATGGCGGACGCCATCGTACGCGTGACGAATTGGCTGATCATGCCTCTGCGCCGCGTTTTACCCCCGATCGGCAAGATCGACACGGCCACCGTGCTGGCCGTGCTCTTGGTGGCTTCGGCCCATACCGCGGCGCTGCTGTTGCTCGCCGGCATCGGTTTCGGCCAACCGCTGCTGTTCGCACGCATCACGGCTGTCGACCTCGTCGAGATGGTGCTCAAGGTCTATTTATTCGCATTTCTCCTTTATTGGGTCGCCACGTTCGTCGCCCAGGGTGCCTATGCGCCGGGCGTCCGTTTGCTCGCGCAGCTCTGCGAGCCCGTCTTGAAGCGCGTGCGCCGCGTGATTCCTCCGATCGGACAAATCGATTTCTCCTTCCTCTGGGTGTCGATCGCGATCGGCGCGCTGCTGATACTTCTGCGTTGAACATGCCCTCCTACATGCCTGAAATCGCTGCCAACGGAGCCGCCGGAGGCTCTGGGAGAGGCGCCGGCCGCTCGACCCGTGCGGCGAACGCCTGAAAATAAAGGCTTGCGCACGCATCGATCGACGATTTTTTTTTGCGAATGCGCTAAACATCGGCTTTTTTCTATGTTATTTTCGGCGCCGAGTTGAAATTGTGGGGAATCATCGATCCGCGTTCGCAAACATCAGCAGGAGATTCAATATGGCGAAAAAGAATGCAGCACCGACCAAGTCTGAAATTCTCGCTACCATTTCGAAGGAAACAGAGCTCTCGAAGAAGCAGGTCGGAGCCGTGTTTGACTCGCTTTCCGGCGCTATCAAGAAGAGCCTTCGCGGTCACGGGCTGTTCACCCTGCCCGGACTTCTCAAGATGAAGGTGGTGAAAAAGCCGGCCACGAAAGCGCGTGAGGGCATCAATCCTTTCAACGGCGAGAAGATGACGTTCAAGGCGAAGCCCGCGAGCAAGAAAGTCCGCATCGCCGCGCTGAAGAACCTCAAGGAATTCGTGAACTAGCCTGGCCGCTGCCCACCTGAGTCGGCCGTCGCGTATGGTGAGGCCGGCTGACTTTCGCTCCGGAGCGGTTGGGCGCCAACCGCTCCGGAGTGCTTCCGGAGCCGCGCCTCGCGTAACCTTACTCGATACCGACCAAACTCACCTCGAACACGAGGGTGGCACCGGGCGGAATGACGCCGCCGGCGCCCTCTGCTCCGTAGGCGAGATCGGCGGGAATGATCAGTCTTCGGCGCCCGCCCACCTTCATGCCGGCGACACCCTGGTCCCAGCCCTTGATCACCTGGCCTCCGCCGATCACGAATCGGAAGGGTTGCCCTGAGTTCGCGGAGCTGTCGAATTCCTTGCCTTTCTTGTCAGCCGCCGACGCTTCGTACAACCAGCCGGTATATTGGACTACGGCCTGTTGCCCCGCGGCAATCGGCGCGCCTGTGCCGGTCTTGAGGTCCTCGCTTTCCAGAGTACTCACCGTCGCAGCGGGAGAGGCGGCGGGAGCCGGACCGGCTGCCTCGCCCGAGCACGCGGTCAGGGTGCCAATGACGGTCGACGCCGCCAGAATGCTTGCGGCCGCGATGTTGCGGGCAGCGCCATGAGGGAGGATTCGTGTGGAGATTGTCATTCCCGAATCCTAAAGGATTCGGGAATGGCCCACGACCCCTTCCGCGGCCCTAGGGTCTCGGTCGAGAGCGTCGAATCATGAGGAGTGCGGCGAAGTTTGCGGCGATCGCCGCGGTGCCCAGCATCGCCGGCTGCGCGCCCAAGGCGGGGCCCGCGAGCACCGCACCGATGCCGAGCATCGCCAGCATGAGAGCGCCGAGTTCGGCGACGAGCCCGAGCCAGCCGTGCCGCAATATCCCGAACGCATCGTCGAACTCGTCGGCGACTTGTAGGACCCACTCCATGCTCGGGAGTCTAGGCGGCACCCCGCGGCCGGAGCGTGAGTGGGGTCACAGATACTTGCCATGGTGCAAGCGGCTGCGTAGGCTCTATGTCACATGCAGCGCATTCTCGTCCTGAATCCGAAAGGCGGATCGGGCAAAACGACGATAGCCACCAACCTCGCCAGTTATTTCGCGAGCCAGGGCGACCATCCGCTGCTGTCGGACAACGACTCCCAAGGTTCCAGCACCCGCTGGCTCAAGAAGCGCAAGCCGGACCAATCCTTCATTCACGGGATCGCAGCGTTCGAGCGCAACACCCGCATGACGCGCGCCTGGCAAATGCGGATTCCCCCGGATGCCGCACACGTGATCGTGGATACCCCGGCGGCGGTCCCGGCGCAGGACATGCCGGAGATGACCAAGACCGCGGACGCCATCATCGTCCCGGTGCTGCCTTCCGACATCGACATTCACGCCTGCTCGAGATGCATCGCGGACCTGCTGCTCATCGCCAAGGTCAGGCGCGACGAGAACCGGATCGGGGTGATCGCCAACCGCGTGAAGCGCAATACCCTGATCTACCAGTCGCTGATGAGGTTCCTGGAGACGCTGCGCATCCCGGTTATCGCGACTTTGCGCGATTCGCAGAATTACGTGCGCGCCGCGGAGCAGGGAGTCGGACTGTACGAGATGAAACGCAATCTCGTGGCCCAGGACATCGAGGATTGGGAGCCTTTACTGACCTGGTTGCATACCAAGGAAGGCGTGGTCCGGCCGGATTCCGCTTCTATCCCCGGCATCAACCCCCTGCCGGAGACCGCTTGAGACGAATTACTTCTTGTCTTCCCAGCTGACCCGGACCTTCTCGGCCCAGTTCTTGTAGCTGTGCCAGTTGTAGAGACTGTTGGTGATCGCCGCGTGACGGCCGCTGGGCTTGTAGGCCTCGCGGGGAATCGCGGCCCCGGCGGCACCCCCCTCGACGCGCGGTGCGCGCCGGTCCACACCGGTGTATCGAGCCTTAAGTTTGAAGTCGCTCATTGAGTGCCTCTCGTTTACCGGACAGTAGGAGTCCGGCACTTCCTTCGGCAGTAACTGTGTCACAGGCGGGTCGGCGCGTCCCCGAGCCTCACGCGCATTGCGATGCGCATCTCACCGTCCGACACGGTAAGTTAAATCGCGCGAACCTACGCGCTCTCCCAAGCGTCGAAAAGCGGCTTCCACTCCTCGAGCGAACGATCGAGCGCCGCGGGCAGAAGCATCGCGTAGGAGTCGAGGAGCGCCATCGCATTGCGCGCGGGGTCCGTGTTGGTCGCGGCGCCGAGGCGGCGGGACATGTCTCTGTTCACGAGATGCAGATTCTCGTAGAGCTCGGTGAGCGCGCCGAAAGCGGGACGGGAGTGCTGCGCGGCCGTCATCTCGCGGGACAGAAGGAACATGGAGACGCTTCGATACAGCGTCTCCGCCTCGTTCGCGAAGGGCAGATGAAAACGGGCCATCGGGCGCAGACGGTCGGTCCAGGGACAGCCGGCCGTCGCCATGATCAGTCCGAGCACCGAGCTCATCGCCTGCTGCGCGGTGGTCTCCACGTAAACGGTGCGCTCGCTCTGGAGCACCGTGACGCCCACGGTGTCGAAGGAAACCAGCGTATTCAACGGCTCGAGCGCGGCCGCCATCTGCAACGCCGCAGGGCAATGCGGGTGCGAGGCAGGGTTCAGCGGGCAATTGGCGCACTGGTTGAATTTGAGCTCGGTCCAGAACGGCGGCGCGGCAGGAGGGGCGTTGATGAGCCGGAAGCTCGCGGGATCGAAGGTGAAATTGAGCGTCTTCTGCGATCCGTCGGGCAAGTCGAAGCGATAGCGGATCGAGAGCGGCTCGTTCATGCCACGAGCCGGTAGCAGGGTGTGTATTCCGTGCCGCTGAATTTCATCCGCCGTTGCGCCACGAAGGAGCGCAGCAATCGATCCAGCGGCTCCATGATCGATGGCTCCCCGGTCAATTCGAAAGGACCGTAACGCTCGATTGCACTGATGCCGTAGTCCTTGATGTTGCCCGCGACAATGCCCGAAAAAGCGCGCCTCAAGTTCGCCGCGCGCTCATGAACGGGCTGGTCGTGGGACAGACGCAGGGCTCGCATCGACTCGTGCGTCACCTCGAAAGGCAGCTGAAACTCGAGCGGAATGTTCAGGAGCCAGTTGAATCCGTAGGAGTCGCTCTGGCGGCGGCGGTAGTCGCGCACGAGGGCGAAGCCCTTGACCATGGCGCGGGCCACCTCGCCGGGATCGTCGATGACGATCTGGTAGCGGGATTGGGCGCTTTTCCCGAGCGTTGAACCGATGAATTCGTGGATCTGCCGGAAGTAATCCTCGGCATCCGCCGGCCCCGTGAAGACGACCGGAAACGGCAGGTCGCTGTTGGCGGGATCGAGCAGTATGCCGAGCAGGTACAGAATCTCCTCCGCCGTCCCCGCGCCGCCCGGAAATACGACTATTCCATGTCCGACCCGGACGAAGGCCTCCAAGCGCTTCTCGATGTCCGGCATGATCACCAGCTGGCTGACGATCGGGTTGGGCGGCTCCGCGCCGATGATCCCGGGCTCGGTGATGCCGAGATAGCGCCCATTCATGATGCGCTGCTTGGAATGTCCGATGGTCGCGCCTTTCATCGGCCCCTTCATGGCGCCCGGACCGCAGCCGGTGCACACGTCCAGTCCGCGCAGCCCCAGCTCGTATCCGACTTTCTTGGTGTAGTCGTATTCGACCCGGCGTATGGAATGGCCGCCCCAGCATACGGCCAGGTTGGGCCGCATCTGCGTCTCGAGCACCCGGGCGTTGCGCAGGATGTGGAACACGGCGTTGGTGATGCTCGGCGAGGAAGCCAGGTCGAAGCGGCCGCTTTCCATGATTTCGTTCGAGATGAACACCACGTCGCGCAGCACGGCAAACAGATGATCCTTCAAGCCGCGGATCATTTCCCCGTCGACGAACGCGGACGCCGGGGCATTCTTGATCTCGAGCTTGATCCCCCAGGCCCGGCGCATGATGCGAAGGTCGAAGTCCTTGTACTTCTCGAATATGGTCCGTGCATCGGAGATTTCCGATCCGGAGCTCAATACGGCCAGCGCGCATTTTCTAAACAGCGGGTAAAGGCCGCCCTGGCCGGAATCGAGGAGCTTGGCGATCTCCTCCTGCGACAGATGCTCCAAGCTGCCTTTCGGGGCGACCCGGGCATCGACCATGTCAGACGATAGAATCGTGGTTTCCACCCAACATCACCTCAGGGATAAATATCGATGGGGATGTTGTCCTGGGTGCGCATCCACACTTCGACCATATCGGAATTCGACAGGGCGATGCAGCCATCGGTCCAGTCGCTCGAATAGTAGCTCGCCGGATGTTTCAGGGTATTGGGCATTCCGTGGATCATGATCGATCCTCCCGGGGCCCATCGCTTCTTGCGCGCACGGATCTCGTCCTCCCGGTTGGGATAGGACACCTGGATGGCCAGGAAGTAGTCGCTGCGCGTATTGCGGCGTGCCAGAAAATAGTGCCCCTCCGGGGTCCGGAAGTCGTGCTCGCGCTCCTTCTGCCCCACCGGCGCCAGGCCGAGCTCTACCTTGTACGAGCCGAGCAATTGGCTGCCGCTGTAGAGGTAGAGTTTGCGCTCCGCCTTGCGGACGACGACGTGGTCGGCGGTTGCGATCTGCGACCCCGCAGCAGTCCCCGCGAAAGCGGCAACCGCCGAGACGAGGAGGCAGAACATCGACAGAAGGGACCGGGCGGACCTTGAAAACTCGAGGTGACGGTCGAGGTGAACATTGCGATTGGACATGGTCAAGAACGGTTGCGATTTAACATGGTCAAAAGTATAGCTCCTGCGACGCGCCGCATAACCGGCCGCAGCTCACGGACCGGGTATAATGGCTGGATGCGTCCGTTTTTTCGCCCTTTGCTGCCTTTCTCCGCTTTCGCGGTCACCGTTTCGCTGCTCGCCGCATGCGGCGGAGCATCCTCGATCAGGCCCTCCGAAGTGCTCGACGAACGGACCGGGATGACCGTCGGCACGCTGGACAAGCCGATCGAGCTGGTACAGGGAACGGCGGGCTTCCCTGCCTTGCCGGGTTCGGACCGGCGCGCGAGCTTCGCGTATATCGGGCCGGTGGAATGGGACAACATGGGGAACATCTCCTACGGGCTGTGGATCCACGTCGCTCCCGGCAACGACTGGCGATTCGAGGACATCCAGGCGGTCGGGGCGGTGAGGTTGCTGCTCGACGATGACGCGGCCACGCTGACGGTGATCAAGCCCCCCGCGCTTGCGCATGCCCCCTACCAGCCGGTGGCCTCCTGGGGTGAGACCGCGTATTTCGCCGCCGACCTGGAATTGCTCAAGCGGATGGCCGCGAGCGGGAAGATCGGGCTCGACGTCAAAGCCAGCGACTCGGTGGTCCGTTTCGCGGCCGGGCCGGATGCACATGAAGCGCTCGCGAGGTTTCTGCACGCTCGCGGTTACTGACGGTTGATGTCGACCACCTGCGGCAACGCAATCGTCGTGCCGGGCCGGATGTCGTGGAAATCCACGTCGGGGTTGTACTGCGCCACCAGCCAGATCGGCAGATCACCGTGCTGTAGCGCCACCGTCCACAAGGACTCGCCGCGCTTCACCGAATAACTCTCCGTGCCGGCGATGCGGTGGGAGGCGAAGAAGGCTTCCTGCAGGTGCCGGTGATAATCCGTGCGCGCCGCCAGGAATTGCGCGGCCGTCACCTTGGACAGATCGAGTTTGATCTTGTGCCCGACCGTTACCTGGGCGTTCTTGTGAAGCCGGTTGAGCTTGCGCAGCGTTTGGCTGTCGATGCCCGTCCAATCCGAGAAATGCCCCAGCGTCTCTCCCGCCTGCACCACCACCGTGTCGCCGGCACCGACCCGGTAGTCCGTCGCGTCGGTTCCCCCCGTCGGCGGGCTCGCCGGCAATAGCGCCGCGCTCTCGGTTTGCCTCGCCGACACGGGCTCCCGGGGCGAAGCCGGCGCGCTCTTCTCCGGAGCGCCCGTGGGATGCTGCAGCGATTGTTCCTCGGCCGTCGGCGGCGTGGGAGCCGGCGCCGAGGGGGTCGGCTCCGAGCGAGTGGTCTCGTTCGCCGCCAACACAGCGCTCGGCGGGGCAACGACCGCCGCCGCCTCTGCCTCTCCTTCGCCGCGGGATGCAGGCATGGGAATGCGTACGATCTCGCCGCGAGTCACGCCGTGCGCCGCGTTCCAGCCGTTCGCCGCCAAGAGCCGCGACAGGCTCACGCCGCTGACGGATGCGATCCCCGCCAGGGTCTCGCCCTTGCGTACCCGATGCGCGCCGTCGTTGCGTTGGGCCAGATAGCGCTGCGCCGCGGGTACCCGCGCCCAGGCTGCCTCGATCTCGCCCGCAGATTCGCTGCCGGGCAGCCGCAGCGCGTATCCGCGCGGAACCAGGCGGGAACCGTTCCAGATCGGCGGCCGCAGAGCCGGATTCAACACCTTGAGCGCTCCCAAGTCGACCTTGAACGCCTTCGCGAGCGTATTCACGGCGATGTAATCGGGAAGCTCCACAGGCGTATTGTCCGTCTCGGGGAGCCTCGGCAGCGGACCGAAATACTTCTCGGCATGACGGTCGACCTCCAGCGCCGCCAGGAACGCGACGTAGAAATTTCGCGAGGCGAAGCCGAAGGTCCTGCCTTGATACTGTTTGACGATGACGGCGATGTCGCTCGTTCCCAGTTCATCCTGCGCGCGCCTGAGGCCACCGGGACCATGGTTATAGGCCGTGACGGTCAGCGGCCAGCTCCCCAGCAGCCGGTAGTTGTAGAGCATCAGATTGGCGGCGGCCTCCGTCGCGTTGTACGGGTCGAGCCGTTCGTCGACGATGCCGTCCACCCGCATGAAGCGCTTGGCGGTCGAGGGCATGAACTGCCACAGCCCCGCGGCGCCGACCTTGGAATAGGCCTCCGGATTGAAGGAGGACTCCACGTGAGGCAGCGCCGCGATCTCCTCGGGAACGCCATGCCGCTTGAGTACGCGGGCGATATTGGTCTCCCACTGAGCCGAGCGGATCAGCCCTTCGTGGAACCGGTCGGCTTGGCCGAGCTGGAACCGGATCCTGTCGATGGCGTCCAGGAAATCCTGGGGCCGGGGTTTGTCCCCGAACGCATCGAGGATGCGCTTTTCATGCGGTGTCAGATCGGCCGTGGCCCCCGCCGCAAAGCGCTTCAGGAGCGCCGCGTAACGTGCCTTCGCTTCCGCCACGCGGCGCTCGCGCTGGGACGGCGAAGATGCCGGATCAAAGCGCAATACCTCGTAGACCAGCTTGAGGTTCCAATCGTCGTGGATCAGGCCCTGATCGGTGGTGACTTCGGTATAGACGCGTATCCAGAAGCGGATGTCCGGCTCGAGCGCCGCGGGATGGGCGAACGGATCCGGTTCGTCGGCGGCGGCCGGGGCCGCGAGCAGCGCCGGGAACAGCAACAAGCAGAGCGCCGCAACTTTCAGGCGATGAGGAATGGCGTACAACGTGATGGCGAGATGAATGAACGAGCGCGACGATAGCAAACTCGGCTAGGATTTCTCCATCAATTAATCCAGATCCGGCATCGATTTCTGCAGCGCAGCGCGAAAAGACGAGTCCGGTGCGGCGATTGGCCCCGGTAATGAGCACACCCGCGTCTTGCAGCCTCATGTGGGGATTTTCTTCGGAGGCGCGCCGGCCGCGGCGCCCGTCTCCTTCAGAAACAAGGTCAGTATCAACGCAAGCACGAGGATCGCGATCCAGAAAAAATGTGTATGGCGCAGATGCATCGCATGGTCAAGCGTCGTCCCCAATGATTTCCCGAAGTAGCCGGCGAAAATCGGACCCAGGATGGCGGTGACGCTGAAGGTCAGAAAATTCATCGCCCCCGTGGCGCTCCCCTTGACGCGATCGGGGTTGACTTCTTTGATGATGCTATAGGGAATCATTGCCGCCCCGGAACCAATACCAAACGTGAGCAAGGTGACCCACGTGGGTGCAAGAGTCGGCAGAAAGGTGAGTTGCAGGATACATGTCAACATGACCAAGGCGCCAAGCGCGAGCGCCGGTTTACGCCGGCGCCAATGGTCGGCGACCCAGCCGAGCAATGGGCAACCGATGACCCAACCGAAAGGAACCATGGATACCGCGAAAACCGCGCTTCGGTATGGGAAATAATCGTCCTCTTGCAGGTACCGCACCCCCCACACGAAATCGAGTATGGTGGTCGGTGCAAACAGCAGTCCGGCGACCACCCCGCAAAGATATGATTGCGGATTGGAGAACACCACTTTGTACGGCGCCAAGATGCTCGAGGCGGTGAACGCGGTGGTTTCGACCCGCTGCTCTTTGGGCGTGATCATCACCAGGAGGAGCGCAACGATCAGCACCAGCAGTCCGCTCAAATACCAGAACGCCGGCACCGTCATGCCGCCCTTGATGAGGGGACCGACGCCTATTTGCCCGGCCGTTCCGCCGAGCATCCCTAAACATTGGGTGACGCCGATTGCGGTAGCCAGCCGCTGTGCGGGCAGACCGTGGGCTGCAAGATAAACCGCCCCGGTGAAGGCAAAAGCGGAACCGGCACCTTGCAATAGCCGGCCGATGTCTCCCGCGAGCGGCTGGGGCAGCGCGAACAGCGCGCATCCACAGGCGAGGATGAACGTTCCGGCGGGTATCACATACTTCGCCCCGTAGTGATCCAGTAACACGCCCGCCACCAGACTGGTCGCCGCATAGGTGTAGTAATAAATCCCGACGATGGAGCTCACGCCGACGGTGGATACCGCGAAGTGCTGGGCCAGCTCCGGGATCATCACCGCGGGTGCGGAACGTATCGCGTACTCGAGAAAATAGAAAATCGTGCAGCACATCCAGGCGATGACGAAGGGACGCATCTGCGCTCGTGAATCCGCGGGACCCGCGGAAGTCGCTACGGTATCCTGAATCACTGTCAGCGCTCCCACGCGGAGCGTGCGAGTTCCACCAACTCGTTGGTCTGGCCGTTGAGCACGGCCTTCATCATCCAGACACTGAATCCCTTCGCCTGCTCGAGGGTGATTTTGGGCGGCATCACCAGCTCCACCGGATCGGTGAGGACGTCGATGACCGCCGGCCCATCATGCGCGAAGGCCGACCGGATGGCGCCTTCGAGCTCGCCCGGATCCTCGACACGAACACCGTAGATGCCGATCGCCTTCGCCATCTCCGCGAAATTGGGATTGTCGAGCCGCGTGCCCGTGGGCAGAAAGCCGGCAGCTTTCATCTCGATATCCACGAATCCGAGCAAGCTATTGTGGAAGATGACGACCTTCACAGGGAGCTTGAGCTGCCTCAACGTGAGCACATCCCCCATCAGCATCGAGAAGCCGCCGTCGCCCGACATTGATATGACTTGACGCCCTGGGCTCGAGACTTGAGCGCCAATGGCCTGCGACATGGCGTTCGCCATCGACCCATGCAGGAACGAACCGATCAGCCGGCGCTTGCCGTTCATCCGAAGATGACGGGCCGCCCAGACCGTAGGCTCACCCACATCGCAGGTGATGATGGCATCCTCGCTGGCCGACTCGCTGATGATCCGGGTGACGGTCTGCGGATGAATCGGCTTGCGGCCGGGAGTCGCGACGGTCAGTGAGTCGAGTTCCGAACGCGCCTTCTTGTAATGCGCGAGCGCCGTTTGCAGATGCCCGCCATCGGTCTTCTGTTTGAGCTTGTCGAGCACGCGAACAGCCGTTTCCCGCACGTCGCCGATGACCCCGAGATCCAGTCGGCAGCGGTTCCCGAGGTTTTCGCCGCGTATATCCACCTGAGCGATGCGTGCCTCGTGCGGATAGAACTGCCGGTATGGAAAGTCGGTGCCGAGCAACAGCAACGTGTCGCATGCGAGCATTGCGTAATAGCCCGACGAGAAGCCGATCAGGCCGGTCATGCCGACATCGAACGGATTATCCCACTCGATATGCTCTTTTCCTCGAAGCGCGTGGACGATCGGCGCTTTGAGCTTGGATGCGAGAGCGACCACCTGGTCGTGGGCGCCGGCGCAGCCCGCGCCGCAGAGTATCGTCACCTTGTTGCCCGCGTCCAGCAATTGCGCAAGCGCGTCCACATCCGATGCGCAAGGCACAATGGTGGGAAGTCGCGGGATGAGATTCGCGGACGGAGATTGCGGGCCCGCCTCGAGCAATGCCGTATCGCCGGGAATCACGATGACCGCGACGCCGCGCCGGCTGATCGCCTCTCGAATGGCCGTCTCGACAATGCGCGGGACATGCCGCGGGTCCGAGATCAGCTCTACGTAGTGGCTGCATTCTCTGAAGAGAATCTGCGGATGAGTCTCTTGGAAATATTTCGATCCGATCTCCGTGCTCGGGATGTGCGCGGCGATCGCGAGCACCGGGACCCGGTTGCGATGACAATCGAAGAGTCCGTTGATGAGATGCAGGTTCCCCGGTCCGCAGCTACCCGCGCAGACCGCGAGATTGCCCGTGATTGCCGCATCCGCCCCGGCAGCGAAGGCCGCGACCTCCTCGTGGCGCACGGGTACCCATTGGATTTCACTATGCGCTCGCATTGAATCGGTTATACCGTTCAAGGAGTCCCCAACGAGACCGTACACACGGCCGACACCGGCCGCGCTCAGCGTTTGGACGATTCTGTCGGCGACGGTGGTCATGGCGTAAGGCTCCTGGTGCGCTTTTTTGGTAGGGCAATTCAGCGGGATTTTATGGCTGGCTTGCTGCACCGTATTGGCCATTCCTGCTCCCAGCCGGGCAGGGACATCCAATAAATGTCAATTCAGTTGCACCGCACCACGCCTACCGAGTCGGCGGGCCGCGTCGAGGGGGCGATCAAGGAGGTGGAAAGGGAGGTGGAAAGGGAGGTGGAAAGGCAGCTACCGAAAGGATTTGCGGAGTCCGTGTGGGCACCCATATCCAAAGGGACGCTCGAGCAGGCGAAGTCGTTCCTCTCTCACGCGAAACTGAATCCCGAGGGAGGTTAGACGTGCTGATTACGCCGAGGGACTAGTGCCCACGACGATCACCCGCACTTCGAATCCCCGCAGTTGAGGCAGGTCTGGCATCCGTCCATCATCACCACCGCCGCGGTGCTGCATTTCGAGCAAAGCTGCGCGCCATCCGGAAAGTGCGACTTGGAGAACGCGTCGGTCTGCTTGGTGCGGGCCTCGAACTCCGCGCGCTTCTCCTCCACCAGCTTCTTCTGATGCGGATCGAGCTCCGGCTTCTTCAGGAGGCCGATCGATTGCAGATGCCGCTCGATTACGTAGCCGAGCTCCGCGATGGTCGAGGGCATGAACTTGCCGCCCGGCTGCCAGTAGCCGCCGCGGGGATCGAACACCGCCTTGAGCTCCTCCACCAGGAACGTCGTATCGCCGCCCTTGCGGAAGACGGCGGAAATGACCCGCGTCAACGCCACGATCCACTGGAAATGATCCAGATTCTTGGAATTGATGAACACTTCGAACGGGCGCCGCTGCTCGTGCGGCGTACCCTCGTTCAGCACGATGTCGTTGATGGTCACATACATCGCGTGATCGGAGACCGGCGTCTTGATCTTGTAAGTGGAGCCGATCAGCACCTCCGGACGCTCGAGCTTCTCGTGCATCCAGATGACGTTGTCCTGCGCCTTCACGGGCTCCTTGGCCGCCGGAGACTTCTCCGTGGATTTCACCTCGGGTTTCTGCACCCGGTATTTCGCGATTTTCTTGTCGATCTTGATGTGCGCCATGTCAGAACTTCCCGTAGTAGCCTTCTTTCAGAGCGTCGAAGAGATTGGCGGCGGTGTGCATCTCGCCGTCGTACTCGATCTCCTGATCGCCTCGCGCCTCGATCTCCGTCCCGTCTTCCAGCGTGAACACGTAGATGGTGTTCTTGAGGTCGTCTTCCTTGACCAGGACGCCCTGGAAGGCCTCCGGATTGAAACGGAACGTGGTGCAGCCTTTCAGGCCTTGATCGAAGGCATGCAAATAGATGTCCTTGAAATCCTCGTATTTGTAGTCCGTCGGAACGTTGGCGGTCTTCGAGATCGAGGAATCCACCCAGATTTGCGCGGCGGCCTGAATGTCGACGTGCTCCTTCGGCCCGATGTCGTCCGCGGAGACGAAGTAATCCGGCAGCTTCTCCGCCGCGTTCTGCGAGTTGGGCATCGCGCGCGGATTCACCATTTCGCGGTATGCCAGCAGCTCGAACGAGAACACGTCGATCTTCTCCTTCGACTTCTTGCCCTCGCGGATCACATTGCGGAAATAATGATGGGCGAACGAAGGCTCAATGCCGTTCGATGCGTTGTTCGCGAGCGACAGCGAGATCGTGCCGGTGGGCGCGATCGAGCTGTGGTGCGTGAAACGCGCGCCGACCTCGGCGAGCTCGTCCACGAGCTCCGGAGCGGCCTCGGCGATCCGCTGCATGTAACGGCTGTAGCGCGCGTGCAGCACCCGTCCCGCGACCTTCGCGCCCACGCGCCAGCCATCCTTCACCATCTCGGGACGCTTGCGCAGCATCTCGCGCGTAACCGTGAACTCCTCGTTCATGATGGGCGCCGGACCCTTCTCGCGCGCGAGCTCGAGACCCGCTTCCCAGCCCGCGACCGCCATCTCACGCGACACGTTCTGGGTGAAGGCCACGGACTTTTTCGAGCCGTATTTCATGCACAGCATGGTGATGGCCGAGCCCAGGCCGAGGAAACCCATGCCGTGGCGGCGCTTGCGCAGGATCTCGTTGCGCTGCGGCTCGAGCGGCAGCCCGTTGATCTCGCACACGTTGTCGAGCATGCGCGTGAAGATCTTCACCACCTTTCGGTAGGTGTCCCAGTCGAAGTGCGCATTGTCGGTGAACGGGTCGACCACGAACTTGGTGAGGTTCACCGAACCCAGGAGGCAGGAACCGTAGGGCGGTAACGGCTGTTCGCCACAAGGATTAGTAGCGCGGATGCTCTCCGCCCACCAGTTGTTGTTCATCTCGTTGACCCGGTCGATCAGGATGAATCCGGGCTCCGCGAAGTCGTAGGTGGACGACATGATGAGATCCCACACGCGCCGCGCCGGCAGCGTCTTGTAGATCTTGCAGGCGACCAGGCCCTCCTCGTTGGCCACGTAGCCCGCGGTGTGCGGCCATTCGCGCCAGACGAATTTGCTCGTATCCGTAAGATCCGGACGCTCGCTCTCGTATTCGTTGCGCGCGAGCGGGAACGCCAGCTTCCACTCACCGTCGCTCTTCACCGCCTTCATGAACTCGTCGGTGACGAGCAGAGATAGATTGAACTGACGCAGCCGTCCGTTCTCCCGTTTCGCACGGATGAACTCCAGCACGTCCGGATGCCCGACATCGAAGGTGCCCATCTGCGCGCCGCGCCGCCCGCCGGCCGATGACACCGTGAAGCACATCTTGTCGTAGATATCCATGAACGACAGCGGACCCGACGTATAAGCGCCCGCCCCCGTCACGTAGGCGCCGCGCGGCCGCAGCGTCGAGAATTCATAACCAATTCCGCAGCCCGCCTTCAACGTGAGCCCCGCCTCGTGCACCTTGTTCAGGATGTCGTCCATCGAGTCGCGGATCGTGCCCGACACCGTGCAGTTGATGGTCGAGGTGGCGGGCTTGTGCTCGAGCGCGCCCGCGTTGGAGGTGACGCGGCCGGCAGGGATCGCGCCGTGGCGCAGCGCCCAGAGAAAGGATTCGTACCACTGCTCGCGCAGTTCCGGAGATTCCACGTCCGCGAGCGCACGCGCCACGCGTTTGTACGTGTCGTCCATCGACCGGTCGACCGGGGACCCATCCTTGGCGATCAGTCGGTACTTCTTATCCCAGATGTCATAGGACGCTTCTTGATAAGGAATGCTGCCGACGTCTTTGGGCTGTATTTGAACCACCGTATTCATGGGTTGAAAACCGCTCCCTTATAATTATGGCGAAACACTGAAAGACAAGTTGCGGCGGGTCCCGGCGGAGAAAGCGGCCTTGCGGTCGGATCAGGATGCTTGAAGGGACTATCGCGACTTCCGACCACAACATATTGTGTTCGGAGATGAAGGTTAAGACTTGACTGTGACCAGCGTCAAGATTTTTTTAAGCTAATTTTAGACCAAAAAATAATAATTAATTCAATCAATTACACGATTGTTCCGAGAAATTTCCTTACGGCACTTTGCGCTTCCGGGGTCAAGGGGGAAGTTTCCCAATCGCAAGATATTGTGGTCCACATCTTATTCACAATATGTTCCATTGACATTCGTGAAATCGCGCGCGTCATTTTTTCCATCGGCTCTGCGATCGCCGTTGAAATGATCCCCACCGTCCCAACTTCGGCTAGCAAGCGCTTTTACGTATTCGTTTCATCAACATCATCTTTTGAGGAGATCATCATGACTGTAGTGCGATACGAGCCCTGGTCGCTCGTGAACCGTTTCCATCGAGACATCGATCGCCTGTTCGGGGCCTCGCAGACCACCGCGGCCGACTCCGGCGCGTGGCTGCCGCCTGTCGACATTCACGAGGAAGACAATCGATTCCTCCTTCACGTGGATCTGCCGGGCGTCGATCCGAAGGCAGTGGAAATCACTTCCGAGCAGGGCGTGCTGACGATTCGCGGGCGCCGCGAGGACACCAAGCGCGAGGATCGCGACGGCTACCGCCGCGTCGAGCGCATCAGCGGCGAGTTCCAGCGGCGTTTCAATCTGCCGGAGTCCGCCGACGTGCACAACATCAAGGCGAAGGCCGTCAACGGCGTGCTCGAGGTCACAATTCCGAAGCTTGCCCAGGTGCAGCCGCAGCGGATCGCGGTCGAAGCGGCCTGACGGCCGAAGCGGCCAAGAGAGTCCGCGGCAGGCGATCTTACGGTGTAAAATCGCGGGCTTGGGGCGTCGTCGCGCGAGGGGCTGGACTCATCGTCCGGCCCCTCTTTATGTGGCCGGCCCGACGAATCTGAATAAAGGATCGCGCATGAATCTGCGTTTTGGACTTGCGGCGGCCGTGCTAGCTCTCGAACTGTGCGCTTTCCCGGCGTCCGCCGCGGTGACCCCGCCCCCCGCGGCAGGCGATGCCGCGCCGATGCCCTCGCTCGCCCCCATGGTCAAGCGGGTGTCGCCGGCGGTGGTCAACATCGCGACGCGCGGCACCATCAAGGAGAAGCCGGGACAGCGCAATCCGCTGCTGGACGATCCCTTCTTCCGCCAGTTCTTCAACGTTCCGCCGGATTCGAAGCCTCATGAGAGGCCGTTTCAGAGCGCGGGCTCCGGCGTGATCGTCGACGCCAAGAACGGCTACATCATCACCAATTTCCACGTGATCGAGAACGCCAACGAAATCACGGTGACGCTCCTCGACAACCGCACGTTTCCGGCGAAGGTCGTCGGTTCGGACGAGGGGGCGGACATTGCCGTGCTTCAAGCCAAGCAGCCGAATCTGGTCGCCATGGCGCTCGGTGATTCCTCGCATCTCGAGGTGGGCGATTACGTGGTTGCGATCGGGAATCCCTTCGGTTTGCAGCACACCGTGACCGCCGGCATCGTCAGCGCTCTGGGACGCACCGGCATCAATCCCGACGGCTACGAGGACTTCATCCAGACCGACGCCTCCATCAATCCCGGCAACTCCGGCGGCGCGCTGGTCAATCTCCGGGGAGAGCTCGTCGGCATCAACTCGGCGATCCTCTCCGGCAGCGGCGGCAATATCGGCATCGGCTTCGCCATTCCCGTCAACATGGCGAAGGGCGTCATGGACCAGCTGATCAAGTACGGGCAGGTCAAGCGCGGCATGCTCGGCGTCAACATCTACGACGTGACGCCGGACATCGCGAAGGAATTCGGCCTGGCGGAGGCGAGCGGCGCGCTGGTGGCGGGCGTGAGCCAGGGCTCCTCGGCGGAGCGCGCCGGCGTCAAGACCGGCGACATCATCGTCTCGATCAACGGCGTTCCAGTAAAGAACGCCCATGAGCTGCGCAATTCCATCGGCATGCTGCAGATCGGCGATCAGGTCGAGATCGGCCTCTTGCGAGACGGCAAGCCCCGCAAGGTCACCGCACTGGTCGCCGAACGCAGTGAATCCGAATCCGCCAATGCCGCCAACGCCGCCAACGCCGCCGACATCCACCACGGCCTGGAAGGCGCGGATCTCACCGACGCTCCCGACGGCAGCGGGGTACTGGTGCGCGGCGTTACCGACGGCAGCCCTGCCTCGGTGGCGGGCCTCCGATCGAACGATTTGATCGTCGGCATCGGCCGAACGCCGATATCGAGCATCAAGACCTTCCGCGAAGCTGCCAAGGGCGTGAATCTCTTGATGCTCAACGTCCGGCGGGGCTCCTCGACGCTCCTCATCCCGATCCGCTGAAGTCATGAAGCCCTTATCCGTCTGCATTCTCGGCGGCACCGGCTTTCTCGGGACGCGGCTCGCCGCTCGTCTGCTCAAGGACAATCATCGGGTCACGGTGCTGTCCCGGGACCGGGAGCTGCACAAGCACTTGTTGGTGCTGCCGGGCCTCGTGCTGGAGAACTGCGACGTTTACGACGAGGCACAGCTCTCGGAGCGTTTGCGCGGCAAGGATGTGGTCGTCAATCTGATCGGGATCTTGAACGAGCGCTGGTTCGGCGGCGCCGGCTTTCGGCGCGCGCATACGGAGCTCACACGGACGTTGCTGCTCGCCGCACGGTCGGCGAACGTGGGTCGGCTCCTGCAGGTGTCGGCGCTCGGAGCGGCCGTCGATGCGCCCAGCCATTACCTGCGATCGAAAGGCGAAGCGGAGAAATCGATCCGTGAGCTCGGCGGGACGCTCGACTGGACCATCTTCCAGCCCTCGGTCATGTTCGGCCCGGGAGACACTTTCCTCAACCGGTTCGCCCGGCTGCTCGGCTCAGCGCCGGGCGTGCTGCCGCTCGCCCGGCCCAACGCGCGTTTCCAGCCGGTGTTCGTCGACGATGTCGTCGACGCCATGCTGCGCTCTCTGCGCGGCGGCGCCTCCAGCCGCCAGACCTATCAGCTTGGGGGTCCGCAGATCTACACCCTGCGCGAGGTCGTGCGTCTGGTCGCGAAAGTCACCGGTCAGCGCTGCTGGATTCTGGGGCTTCCCAACGGGCTCGGCCTCCTGCAGGCGGTTGTCTGCGATTTCGTCCCCGGACGCCCCTTCTCCACCGACAACTATCGGTCGCTCAAGATCGACAGCGTGTGCACCGAGGATGGTTTCGCAAGACTGAAGCTTCAACCGCACTCCATGGCAGCATCCGCGCGGCAATACGTCGGCGCGCTGGAAGACAACGCGAGGCTGAGTATCGACCGGGCGGCAACGGGCCGGTCGTAGGATACCCAAGCTCGAGGCTCAGGGAAGCGGCGGTTCGGCGGCTCCCGCCGCCGGTGCCACGGCGAGCGGCGCAAGGTAATACAGCCGCCACGCGACGAGCAGTCCGAGCGCGAACAATGCGGCAACGAACGACGCGACGCCCGCCCATCCGTGCGCGGCGTAGAACAATCCGCCGGCCGCTCCGGCGACGCTCGACCCCAGGTAGTAGGCGAACAGGTACATCGAGCTCGCCTGCGCCTTGGCGTTTCCCGCGCGCCGGCCGACCCAGCTCGAGACGATGGAATGGCCGCCGAAGAACCCGAAGGTGATCACGGCGATACCCGCGATGATGAGCGTCAGCGAACCGGCCATGGTCAGCGCGAGCCCCGCCAGCATCACGACGAACATGGTCCAAAGCACCCTGCGCCGCCCGAGGCGGCCGGCGAGATGTCCGATGAACGTCGAGCTGAACGTTCCGACCAGATAGACGCTGAACAGGAGCCCCACCGCGGCCTGACTCAAGCCATAGGGCGGCGCCATCAGACGATAGCCGATGTAGTTGTAAATGGTGACGAAGGCTCCGAGCAGCACGAAACCCTCAGCGAACAACCACGGCAATCCAGGGTCCGAGAAGGACCCCGCAAACCGTGCCATCAGGACGTTGAGCTCGAGCGGTTGCGGCACGAAGCGCCGGGAGGGCGGAAGGCTGCGCGAGAACACCACGGCACAAACCAATCCGACCGCGCCCATCGACGCCATCGCCCAGCGCCAGCCGAAGAAATCCGACATGATTCCGGTCAGCAGCCGCCCGCCGAGACCGCCGACGGCGCTCCCTCCTATATAGAGGCCCATACCGAGACCGATGGATTCCGCATGGACCTCCTCGCTGAGATACGTCATCGCAACCGCCGGCAGCCCGCTCAACGTGAGGCCGAGCAAGGTGCGAAGCGCCAGCAACGCGAGCCAGTTGGGCGCGATCGCGGTGAGCAAGGTGAGGAACGCCGAGCACAGCGTCGATGCGGCCATGATCCGCTTGCGTCCCCGTGCATCCGAAACGGCGCCGGCGAACAGGAGCGCGATGGCCATCACGCCGGTGGGCAACGAGAGCGAAAGCGCACTACCCGCCGCGCTCACGCCGTAAAGACGGCTGAACTCCGGCATCAGCGGCTGGACGCAGTACAGGAGCCCGAACGTCGCGATGCCGGCCGCGAACAGCGCCAGGTTGGCGCGGCGAAACGCCGGCGTTCCGTGGCGGATGAAATCCCCGCCCGACTCCGGTGCGCGCGCGGCAGTATTCATTGCACTCATCGACGCCCTCGCCTCATCCAGGACCTCCTCATCGGCGCGCTCCGCACATCAAGGCGTCGCGCTGCCGCTGATCCATCTTCGCCAGCTGCCGCACCCGGCCATAGAACGCCTCGAGATCCCCTCCCACCGCCTCGAGCTCGCGCTGAAATCCGGGCACGCAATCGTAGTACGTGGCAACCGACGCGAGATTCGCATTGTTGAGATCCCCTTGGAACCAGGAGTCGAAGGGCGCATGACCGCCCCATTGCCGGGCGAGACCATGGTAGGAGCTGTCGAGTGCGGCGTAGATGGCCGCCTTGCGCCGGCGCATCGGCTCGCGCTCGATCCCCGACGCGTAGAGCTCACGAAGCTCGTCCCTCGTTCGAGTCAAGAGCGCCAACACCCGGGCGAAGCGCTCCTGATACTCTCGGTAGCGCTCCAGATCCCGATCGCGGCCCAGCGATTGCAGCCAGCGCCGCACGCCCTCCTCCTCCACCGTCACCGCGAGCGCTTCGTTGAAGTCGGCATCGTTCGGCACATAGATCATTTGATGGGTGAGTTCGTGGAAGATGATCGAGGCGAGCTCGACATCGCTCCAGCCGAGCATGGTATTCAGGATCGGATCGTCGAAATGTCCCAGCGTCGAGTAGGCCGCCACCCCGTCGACGGCGACATCGAGCCCGCGGCGCCGCAACCCCTCCGCGAACCGTCGCGCCCGGCGTTCGACGAAGTACCCGCGGTACGCCACGCAGCCGACGATGGGGTAGCACCACTCCTTCGGATCCACCGAGAACTCGGGTGCCGCGATCACGTTCCAAACGACGTACGGCCTTCCCACGTCGGCGTAACTCCGATAGCTGCCGTTGTCGGGCAATCCCAGCCGCCGGGTCGCGAACTCGCGTATCTGCGCCACGGCCTCGAGCTGGCTCCTGACCTCGGGAGAGGTCGCCGGGTCTGCGATGACCCGTGCGATCGGCTTGCGCTTGGACATGAGCTGCAATTGTCCCGCGGCGCTTTGCAAGAGATAGCACCCGCCGAGCAAGGAGCAGACGAATAGAGCGACGAGGGCGGGCGCGCAGATCCGCCGATTGATGCTGATACTATGCACCCATGGAAGTGTATCTGGTCGGCGGAGCCGTTCGAGACGAGTTGCTCGGGTTGCCGGTGAAGGAGCGCGACTGGGTGGTCGTGGGCAGCACGCGGGAGGATCTCGAGCGGCGCAAGTTCCGCGAGGTGGGCCGTGACTTTCCGGTGTTCTTGCATCCGCAAACGCACGAGGAATATGCGCTTGCCCGGCGCGAGCGCAAGACCGCGCCGGGCTATCGCGGATTCAGCGTGGAGTTCGGGCCCGAAGTCACGCTCGAGGAGGACCTCGGGCGCCGCGACCTGACCATCAACGCCATGGCGAGAGGGTCCGACGGGACGCTGGTGGATCCGCACGGCGGAAAGCGCGACCTCGACGCCCGCCTTCTCAGGCACGTGTCCGACGCATTCGTGGAAGATCCGGTGCGCGTCCTTCGGCTGGCGCGCTTCGCCGCCCGCTTCGAGCCGCTTGGATTTCGAGTGGCGCCCGACACGCTGGCGCTCATGAAGCGCATGGTGCTCGCCAACGAGGTCGATGCGCTGGTCGCCGAGCGCGTGTGGCAGGAATCGGAGAAAGCTCTGGCCGAGGCCTCGCCCGGCGCGTTCTTCCGCCTGCTGCGCGAATGCGGCGCTCTCGCACGCATCTATCCGGAGATCGACGCGCTGTTCGGCGTCCCGCAGCCCGCGCGATGGCATCCGGAAATCGATACCGGAGTGCACACGCTGATGGTGCTCGACCAGGCTTCGATCCTGAGCGGCGATTCCAAGGTGCGGTTCGCCGCGCTGGTCCATGACCTCGGCAAGGCCAGGACACCGCCGTCCGAGTGGCCGGGGCACCGCGGTCATGAAGAACGCAGCGTTTCGATGATCGAGACCCTCGCCGCACGACTCAAGTTACCCGGAGACTACAAGGACCTCGCGGTGATCGTGGCCCGCTACCATGGGATCGTGCACCGCGCATTCGAGCTCAGGCCCAAGACGGTGGTGGAGTTCATGGAGCGCTCCGACGCCTTCCGGCGGCCGGAGCGCTTCGCTCGAGCGCTGCTGGCTTGCGAGGCCGATTCGCGTGGCCGCGCCGGCTGGGAGGGCAACGCCTATCCGCAGCGCGAGTACCTGACCTCGGCGCGCGAGGCGGCGGCATCGATCAAGCCGGCGCAGGAAGATCTCGCCGGCCTCTCCGGTGCCGCGATCGCACAGCTCGTCAGCCGCCGGCGGGTCGACGCCGTAGCGGCGGTGCGGACGCGATACTGACGAGGAGGGACCGGACCGCTACAGGGTGTGCCGCAGATCCTGCAGCCCGAACCCCGAGAGCGGCATGTCGAGATCGCGCAGCCACGCCATCGACTTGAACCGCTCGCCCATTTCCCCCGGCATCATCAGCCGGCGCGCCTCGTTGGCAAGTCGCGCGAACCTTCGCTCATCCGCCCCCGCGAGATGGCGGATTTCCCGATCGGCTCCGAGTGCCGCCAGCAGATGCGCTTGCGTGCAGAAGCCGGCGAGCTCGAATCCGGCGGGGAGAGAGGCCTCGGCGAGCAGCGTGAAATCGACCCAGGCGGTGATGTCCTGCAAGCCGGGATGCAGAAACGGATCGCCGTGGGCGCGCTGCCGGAAATGGCACAGCAGCGTACCGTCCCGGCGCTCGGCCAAATAATATTGCCGGCGCGGCAGCCCATAGTCGATCCACAGCGCGAGGCCCCGCCGAAGTCCTCGCGTGACCTCGAGAGTCCACGCGGGGAGCCGCGGGCAGTATTCGGAGACGTAGCCGTCCTCCCAATCCGCCTGCCGCAAAGAGCCGCACGCGAGCATCATCTCGGCGCTCGCGGGACGCCGCGACCAGACGAACCGATCCTGCTCGATGCTCACTCCCAGCTCCTCGCAGCGGTCCCTGCTCCAGCGAAAACGCGCGACCGGCAGCGCGTCGAGGACCTCGTTGGCGAGAATCACCCCGTCGAACGGGTCCGTCGGCGGAACTTCGGTCCAGGCCGCGCGCCCGGCGAGATGCGGTACGCGCTCCTCGAGCGTGCGCCGTTGCCGCTCCTTGAGATCGGCGCTCACATCGAGAATCAGATATCGCTCGGGCAGCCGGCCCAGGGACTCCAGCCGCATCAGAATGTCGGCCGCGAGCGCGCCGGTGCCCGCGCCGATCTCCAGGATGGAGCCGCCGCCCAGCCGTTCGAGCACGTCGGCGCACTGCCTCGCGAGGCATGCGCCGAACAGCCTGGAGACCTCCGGCGCGGTGGTGAAATCGCCTCCCGCTCCGAGCTTGCGCGCGCCCGCGCAGTAGTAACCCAGACCGGGGGCGTACAGCGCCACCTCCATGTAGCGCTCGAAACCGATCCAGCCTCCCGCCGCCTGGATCTCGCCGGCGAGCCGCTCGCGCATCCTGGCGGCGTGCTCGAGCTCCTGCTCGGACAGGGCAGGCCCCTTCACGCCCGACGCGGCGTCAAACGACATGGCAGGGCCGATGTACCCGCATGGCGGACAATCCGGTATCGTTCCGACGCATGGCGGCATCCGACGCTTCCCTCGACGGCAAAGTGGTCCTCATCACCGGAGGTGCGCGACGCGTGGGCGCGGAGATCATCCGCACCTTGCATGGTGCCGGGGCTCGCGTGCTCATTCACTATCGATCCTCCGCGCAGGCGGCGCGAGCGCTGGCGGAGGAACTGAATCAGGCACGGCCGGGCACCGCTGCCCTCCACGGCTCGGACTTGCTGAGCGCCGAGGCCCCTGAGAATCTCGTAACCGCTGCCGTTCGAGCGTTCGGCGGCGTCGATGTTCTGATCAACAACGCCTCGAGCTTTGCTCCCTCGAAGGTCGGCGAGATCACCCGGGCCGGGTGGCACGACCTCATCGGCACCAACCTCGAGGTACCGCTGTTTCTGGCGCAGGCGGCGGTCCCGAGTCTCTCCGATCGGCGCGGACTCATCATCAACATCGTCGACATCCATGGCCTGAAGCCCCTCAAGGGCTATCCGGTCTACAGCGTCGCCAAGGCGGGCCTCGCGATGCTGACGCGTTCGCTGGCCCGAGAGCTCGGCCCGGACATCCGGGTCAACGGCATCGCGCCGGGGCCGGTGCTCTGGCCTGAACACGGCATGGACGAAGCGCTGAAGCGCGAGATCGTCGGCAAGACGGCCTTGCAGCGTCACGGCAGCCCCGCGGATGTCGCGCGCACGGCGCTATTCCTCGCCAGGGACGCGCCCTACATCACCGGGCAGATCATCGCCGTCGACGGCGGGCGCAGCATCTAGCACGGGATTTCGGCATCTTCCGCGCGGAGCAGGCCGCGGATCGAATCGATGTCGGCGGCGAGCGGACGATCGTCCCGGTAAAAACTCACGAGCCGCCGCACTCTGCGATAGGCCGCATCGGTGACTCTCGCCCGCGCCGGCGCCTCACCGGCCAGGTCGTACGCCTGGGCTGCCGCCAGGAGCTCGATCGCCAGAATGGCCTCCGCGTTCTCGACGATCCCGAGAAGCTTCAAGGCGGCGGGCGTCGCGTGCGCCAGGTGATCTTCCTGCAACCCCGATGTAATCCCGCCGTCGAGGCTTGCCGGGGCCGCGCGGCGGCGATTCTCGGCTGCCAGGGAGACGGCCGTGTACTGTGCGATCATGAATCCCGATCCCGCGCCCGAGTCCGCCGCCAGGAAAGCCGGAAGGCCGCTGACCAGCGGGTTGACCAGCCGATCGATGCGCCGCTCGGACATGGCGGCCAGCTCCGCGACCGCGATGCCGAGTGCGTCGGCGGCGAGTCCGACGGCCGCACCCACCGCGTGCGCCTCCGAAAGAGCTCGGGGCGCTTCCCGGGTTCCGAGCACGACCGGATTGTCGCTCACCGAAGCGAGTTCGGCATCCACCGCGACGGCGGCGTTCGCGAACTGATCACGCACCGCGCCGTGTACCTGCGGCATTGCACGCAAGCTCAATGGGTCCTGGGTGCGCCGGCCGGTGCTTGCGGCGAGAATTGCGCTGCCGCCGAGGAACGCGCGCAGCCGTTCGCCGACCTGCCGGGGAGAAGAAGAGGCGCGCAGACTCAAGGCCTCGGCGTCGAACGCCGCCAGCTGTCCTCGCAGGTTCTCGAAAGTCATCGCGCCGATGAGGTCGGCCCAGTCGAGCAGGCGCGCGACGCGGGTCAGGGCCAGCGCGGCCATACCCGTCGCGCACGGAATGCCGTTGACGAGGCTCAGTCCCTCCTTGGCCTCCAGCACGAGCGGCTCGAGGCCGGCCGCCGCGAGAGCGGCAGCACCGCTCATCCGTTCGCCCTCCGCCTGCCCGCCGTTCGCCCGCCGGCCGTCCTTGCGCCCATCGGTCGCCCCCCCGCCTTCCGCCCTGCCAAAGCGCGCGTGCCCGCCCCCGATCAACACCAGCGCGATATGCGCCATGTGGCTCAGATACCCCACCGACCCGCGGGTCGGGACTTCCGGAATCAGATCTCGGCGCAGAAACTCGCAGAGCCGTAGCGCGACCTCCGGCCGCACGCCGGAATATCCGCGCGCGTAGTTATTGACCGCCGCCGCGAGGATGGCTCGGACCGAGGACGCCGCGAGAGCCGGTCCGACGCCGACCGCATGGCTCATGACGATATTGCGCGAAAGCTCGCGTTGTTTTGCCGGGGTGACCACGACGTCGCAAAGCGCTCCGACGCCGGTGTTGACGCCGTAGGCACGCACATTGTTCTCGATCAGCGATTGCACCAGCCGGTGCGCCGCCCGAATCCGGCCGAGGGCGGCCGTTGACAGCGACAGCGAGGCTCCCTGGTCACCGACTGCGCCGATCTCCTGCCAGGTGAGCGGGAGATCGACCTCGAACTCGAGGCTCATTGGTTTGGGGAGGCCGGCGCCGGCCGCGCGCGCGCGCCGAGCCAGGACTCGAGCGAGGTACGATCCCGCTCGACCTCGACTCCGACGTCCTTGGAGTTTCGCACGGCTCCCGGCTTCGAGAGCACGATGCGTACGAACGCCACGCCGAACTCCTCGAGAATCAGCATCGCCAGATGCTCGGCGAGCGTCTCCACCAGCTGAAACTCGGAAGCCTCGACGAAAGCCAGCACCCGCTTGGCCACCCGCTTGTAATTCAGGGTGTCCTCGATGGAGTCCGTCAGCGCCGCCTTGCGGATGTCGGCACCGATTTCCAGGTCGACGAGGACGGTCTGGCGGACCTGACGCTCCCAGTCGTAGATGCCGATGATCGCCTCGGCTTTGAGCGCATGAATGAATATCTTGTCCATTGAACTCTTGAGTCTAATCCCCCTAAGATCCCCGGGCCCCGAGCTCCCAGTTTGCCCGGGCGTCGACGGCAAGGCCCGCTCGCTCCCCCGCCTCGAGACGCAATGCGCCGGCCAGAGCGATCATCGCGCCGTTGTCCGTGCAGAACTCGGCCCGCGGAAAATAAACCGCCGCTCCCGCGTCGCGCGCCATGTCGCCGAGACGCTCGCGCAACCGCCGGTTGGCGCCCACCCCGCCGGCCACCACCAGCCGCCGGTGCCCGCCGGCCACGAGCGCCCGCCGCGCCTTTTCAGCGAGCGTGTCCACCACTGCCTCCTGGAAGCCGCGCGCAACGTCGGCCCGAATCTCCTCGTCCACGACGCGGCCTCGCAAGGCTACTAGGGCGGCCGTCTTCAAGCCACTGAAACTGAAGTCGAGTCCCGGCCGATCGAGCATCGGCCGCGGGAAGTTGAAGCGGCCGCTTCGTCCGGACTCTGCCAGATGGGCGAGCGCGGCTCCGCCCGGATACGGCAATCCGAGCATTTTCGCGGTCTTGTCGAAGGCCTCCCCCGCCGCGTCGTCCAGGGTCTGACCGAGAATCCGATAATCCCCGACCCCCGCCACGTCAACGAGCTGGGTATGGCCGCCGGATACCAGCAAGGCCAGGAAAGGAAAGTCCGGCGCCTCGGGCTCGAGAAGCGGCGCCAACAGATGTCCCTCGAGATGGTGAATGCCGACCGCCGGCTTTCCCCAGGCGTAGGCAAGGCTCCTTGCGAAGCCCGCCCCCACCAAGAGCGCCCCGATCAACCCCGGACCCGCCGTATAGGCCACCCCGTCCACGGTTTCCCGGGAGGATCCCGCATCCGACAGGGCCTCGCGAACCAGGGGCAGAAGCCGGCGGACGTGGTCCCGCGAAGCCAGTTCGGGCACCACGCCCCCATAGGCCTGGTGCAACGCAATCTGGCTGTGCAGCCGATGGGACAGAAGGCCGCGCGCGGTGTCGAAAACCGCCACCGCCGTCTCATCGCAGGAACTTTCGATTCCGATGACCCGCATCGTCGCCTGACCGCCTTTGCCTTTTGTGGGGGCGCCCTTTAGAATGCGCCCCCCTGCTGCCGAATGCCGGCGGCAGTCCTTTGTCTCACGATATTGAGGTTTGAATGCCCAGCGTTCGTGTTCGCGAGAACGAGTATTTCGATGCCGCTCTGCGCCGCTTCAAGCGAGCCTGCGAGAAAGCGGGTGTCCTCACCGAGCTTCGCCGCCGTGAATTCTACGAGAAGCCGACCCAGGAGCGTAAGCGAAAGAAGGCTGCCGCGGTCAAACGGCATCTGAAGCGTCTGTCGCGGGAGAACATGCGCGGCGCGGGCGGCGCCCCCTCGAGCGCCCCGCCGGCAGCTTCGTCGCGGCCCTATTGAGGCCGGAGCTGGTTCGGTCTTTGGGGGTTCCTCGGTGTCTTTGAAAGAGCGAATCACCGATGACATGAAGGCCGCGATGCGCGCGGGCGAGAAGGAGCGGCTCGGCGTCATCCGGATGATCACCTCCGCCATCAAGCAGCGCGAGGTCGACGAGCGCATCGTGTTGGACGATACGCAGGTACTTTCCGTACTCGAGAAGATGATCAAGCAGCGCAAGGAATCCCTGGCGCAGTTTCAGGCCGGCAACCGCCAGGATCTGGTCGACAAGGAATCCCGGGAAATCACGCTTCTTCAAACCTACATGCCCTCTCGGTTGAGCGATGCGGAAGTCGACGCGATGATCGCCGACGCCGTCGCCGCCACCGGTGCGGCCACCATCAAGGACATGGGCAAGGTGATGGGCGTCATCAAGGCGAAGGCGCAAGGACGGGCGGACATGGCGGCCGTCGGGGCCAAAATCAAAGCCAAGCTCGGCGGTTGACCGCATCCGGTCCATGGCCGGCCGCATCCCGCAACCGTTCATCGACGAGATAGTCGCCCGCTCCGATATCGTGGAGATCATCGGCGCGCGCGTTGCACTCAAGAAATCCGGACGCGAGTACAAGGCTTGCTGTCCCTTCCACAGCGAAAAGACACCTTCGTTCTGGGTCAGCCCCGACAAGCAGTTCTACCATTGTTTCGGATGCGGAGCGCACGGCACGGTGGTGGGCTTTCTCATGCAGTACGAGAAGCTCGGCTTTCTCGACGCAGTCGAGGATCTCGCCCAACGAGCCGGCCTGGAATTGCCGCGCGAAGCACAGGGCGCGCGCGAGCCGGGCGGCGGTGATCTATACGATCTGATGAATCGGACCTCGAGATTCTTCGAGCAGAATCTCGCCGACACTCCGCGTGCCCGCGAGTACCTCGCGCGGCGCGGCATCGACGCCGCCACGGGCGCCCGGTTCGCGCTGGGATATGCGCCCGATTCCTGGAACGCGCTGCTCGGCCGCTTCGGCGCGGATGAGAACGAGCGCCGCCGCTTGTTCCAGGCGGGATTGATCATCGAACGCGACGGCGGGGGCGCACGGGCCGCCGGCGAGGGGCCGAGCGGATATTACGACCGGTTCCGGGACCGATTGATGTTCCCGATCCGGGATTCGCGCGGACGCGTCCTCGGCTTCGGCGGACGCGTGATCGATCAGGGCGAGCCCAAGTACTTGAACTCGCCCGAGACGCCGCTGTTCCACAAGGGCCGGGAGCTCTATGGGCTGTACGAGGCCCGCCAGGCACGCAACGACTTCAAACGGCTGATGGTGGTGGAAGGCTACATGGACGTGGTGCGGCTGCATCAGGCGGGGATTACGTATGCGATCGCGACACTGGGCACCGCCACCACTCAGGAACATCTGAACAAGATCTTTCGGCTGACCAGCGAGCTCGTGTTCTGTTTCGACGGCGACGGCGCGGGCCTCAAGGCCGCCTGGCGCGCGCTCGAGAACGCGCTGCCCCTGGCGCGCGACGGGCGTGAGTTGAGGTTCATGTTTCTGCCGCAAGGACATGATCCCGACACGCTGGTGGCGGCCGAGGGCGCGGAGGGCTTTGAGGAGCGCCTCAAAAGCGCGCTGCCGCTCTCCGAATACCTGGTGCGGCAGCTGGTTTCCCAGGTGGAGGGCTCCGATGTGGGCGGCCGTGCGAAACTCGCCGCGTTGGCGGCGCCGCTGTTCGCACGCATGCCGGAGGGCGTGTATCGGGACTTGACGCTCGAGCGGCTCGCCGCCGAGGTGCGCATGCCGGCCGCAAAGCTGCGCGAGCATCTGACCGCCGCCGGCAGGTCCGCGGCCGGCGGCAGAGCGGGAGCGGCCCCCGCCCCGGCAGGGGAGCGCGGAGCCGGCATGCGCGCGGAACCAAACCGGACGAGCCGCGGTCGGATGAGCGCAGGCCGGGGCAACCTATTGAGTCAGGCTATCGGCTTGGTGCTGCATCACCCCGCAGCGGCCCGCACGCTTCGCGCGCGCCAGGCGCTCACGGGCGTCGACCTCCCCGGCATCGGTGTGCTCAACGAATTGCTCGATCAGGCGGCCGAGATGACCCAGCCCACCACCGCAATGCTGCTCGAGCGGTGGCGGGAACGCCCCGAATATCAGCGCCTCACCGAGCTCGCGCTGGCACCCTCGATGGTGGAAGAGGTCTCCGGGGCGGCAAAAGAGCTTCAAATGGCGATTCACAAGCTCGTGGAGCATCACGGTCCGGGTCGCCGAATGAACGAATTATTGAGAAAAGCGGAGGAAATGGGCTTGAATTACGACGAAAAGGCGGAATTGAGCACGTTACTGAAATCCAAGGCCCGGCCCGGGGACCCGCCGCCGTCGGCGGGCGCATAACGCCGCCCGGGCGGTATTGTATGGCCACGGAGTGGCCAAAATCGTATACTTATCGGCTTGGCATTGAAACCTCTCGATCTCTCATGAGGCGTCCACTTTGATCAAAAAAGCGCCGGCAGGCACCGCCACGACGATCGCGGACGAGCGTCAGTCGCAACTGAAGCTGTTGATTGCGCGCGGCAAGGAACAGGGCTTCCTCACCTACGTGGAAGTCAACGACCATTTGCCCAGCGAGATCGTCGATCCGGAACAGATCGAAGACATCGTCAACATGATCAACGACATGGGTATTCCGGTGTACGAAAAGGCGCCGGACGCCGAATCGTTGCTGTTGACGGATGCCACGGCGGCGCCGGATGAGGAAGCCGTCGAGGAAGCGACCGCCGCGCTCGCCAATCTCGACGCGGAATTCGGCCGCACCACCGACCCCGTGCGCATGTACATGCGCGAGATGGGCACGGTGGAGCTTTTGACCCGCGAGGGTGAGATCCGCATCGCCAAGCGGATCGAGGAAGGACTGGAAGCGGTCAAGATCGCACTCGGAAGCTATCCGGGCACGTACGATCTCCTGCTCCGCCACTACGAGACCGTCAAGGCCGGGCAGATGCGCCTGGTCGACGTCATCGTCGGATTCGTCGACCCGAACGCGCCGGACGAGATCGCGCAACCGCAGAATCCGAAGATGATGGCGCTGGAGCGCGAAGAGGCTGCGAACGACGACGACGACAGCGACAGCGAGGAAGACGAGGAGGCGATCGACACCGGCCCGGATCCGGAGGAGGCCGCGAAACGCTTCGCGTCCATCGCCAAGGCGCATCATCAATTCCTGAACGCGCTCGACAAGCTGGGGTCGAAGGATCCGAAGACGCAGAAGATCCGCAAGAAAATCTGCGGCGAGCTGATGGAGCTCAAGCTCTCGCCGAAGATGTTCGATCAGCTGATCGACAACCTGCGCCAGCACGTCACCGAAGTGCGCTTGCTCGAGAAGGAGATCATGTTCCTTTGCATCAAGCAGGCGGGAATGCCGCGCAAGGACTTCATCTCGACCTTCCCCAAGAACGAGACCAGCACCCGTTGGCTCGACAAGCACATCAAGGCCAAGAAGCGCTACTCGGCGCCGCTTGCGAAGTTCAAGGACGAGGTCGAGCGCCGCCAGAACAAGCTCAAGGACCTCGAGGGCCTGTTCCACGTCCTGATCAACGAGATCAAGGAGATCAACCGCGAGGTGTCCATCGGCGAGGCCAAGGCCCGCCGCGCCAAGAAGGAGATGGTCGAGGCGAATCTGCGCCTGGTGATTTCGATCGCCAAGAAATACACCAACCGGGGGCTGCAGTTCCTGGACCTCATCCAGGAGGGCAACATCGGCCTGATGAAGGCGGTGGACAAATTCGAGTATCGCCGCGGCTACAAATTCTCGACCTACGCCACGTGGTGGATTCGCCAGGCGATCACGCGCTCGATCGCCGACCAGGCGCGCACCATCCGCATTCCGGTACACATGATCGAGACCATCAACAAGCTGAACCGCATTTCGCGGCAGATGCTTCAGGAGATGGGCCGCGAGCCCACCCCGGAGGAGCTGGCGGTGCGCATGGAAATGCCGGAGGACAAGGTCCGCAAGGTCTTGAAAATCGCCAAGGAGCCGATCTCCATGGAGACGCCGATCGGCGACGACGAGGACTCTCACCTGGGAGATTTCATCGAGGACACCTCCGTGTCGTCGCCCATCGACTCGGCCACCACCGAGTCCTTGCGCGAGACCACGCACTCGGTCCTGGCCCAGCTCACCCCGCGCGAGGCCAAGGTGCTCAGAATGCGTTTCGGCATCGACATGAACACCGACCACACGCTGGAGGAAGTCGGCAAGCAGTTCGACGTGACGCGCGAACGGATCCGGCAGATCGAGGCGAAGGCGCTGCGCAAGCTCCGCCACCCGAGCCGCAGCGAGCAGCTCCGCAGCTTCTTGATGGACGACTGATCCGGCTCGCGCCGGTCAAGCGCGGGGATGATGCTCTGTAGGAGCCTGTCCGGGTAATGGTGCGCCTGCTGCGGCCGTCACCGCACGCGGGCTACTGCCCGATCACCTCCACGGTGAGATGGCGCTCGCTCGACAGCGAGTTCGCCACCAGGCAGGTCATCTCGGCCTTTTCGAGCAGTTTCTTGGCCCGTTCGATGTCGGCCCCCGTGTGTACGTGAAGCTTCGCGTGCGTGTCGAATCGCGTGAAGCGCATCTTGCCGTCCACGCGATCCAGCGTCCCGCGCGTGCTTGCCTCCAGGCTCACCCAGGTATATTTGGACGCGCCGGCGATGGCGCGGAAGCTGAGCACGAAGCAGTCCGTGACGGCGGCCGTCAACAGCTGCTCGGGCGACCATTGATTGCCCGGACCGTCGAATTCCTTGGGGGGCGCGGACTCGATCACCCGGACGCCTTCCGACGCCAGCGGCACGTCGCCGTCGGGACGCACCGTGGTGTGCACTGAGTAATGATGGGGAAAGGGATGCATGGCGTTACTCCGCAGATAATGGGTTCGCAAATGATGGATTCAATGGATCGCGGGAACCGATCGCTCCGGCAGCGCGCTTCACGCAGCCGTCTCGGCGAATTCCCCGCCGTCGCCCGGGCCGAACAGTTTGAGTTCCTGGGCGTCGCCGCTCAACCGCACCATACGCTCGAATTTGAGCCCGATTCGCCCGAGCACCGAGATCGAGGCGTGATTCTCCGGCGCAGTGATCGCCACGATTCGCCTGAGCCTCAACCGGCGCCTGCCGTGGTCGAGCACGGCAGCGGCCGATTCGGCGGCATAGCCCTTCGACCAGTAGCGCGATAGGAACGCGAACCCCACGTCGACGTCGGCAAGGGTTTCGCGTTTCAAGAGACCGCAGATCCCGATGGGCTCGTCGCGGCCGGCGAGGCTCACGAGGTACAGCCCGAAGCCGAACCGTCCGTAGCTTTCCACGGGCCCCTTCGCAATGTATTCGCGCGCATCGGACGGGGACCTGACTCCCTTGTCGCCGATGTACCGTAGAAACCCGGGCTCGTTCAAGAGCTCCAGGATGAACACGTCGTCGGCGAGGCTGAGCTCGCGCAGTTCGAGACGTTCGGTTCTCAGAATCGTCATTCCGCCTTGATCTCCGGGATCCCAGAGTTTGCATCATAACGCGGGGCGCCGGCATTTCAGCGACTTCGGGCCGGCGCGGGCGCTCCTCGCGGAGGATCTCGTGATTTCGTGTAATCTCCTGCCCCTTTACCGGGCAAAGAGAGAGCGCGTGACATCTTGGATCAAGTTCTGCGCGCCGTTGCTCGTCCCGGCCGTGTTGTTCGGCGCATGCAGCGCGCCGCTGCGCGCCGATGGGCTCAGCGCATACCTGCCGTTGAATCTCGAACCCGAAACGGAACGGCAGATCGAGCGCGTATTGATCCTCGCCAACGTGCCCATCCTCAAGCGGCCGATACCTGTCGAGCTGGTCAAGCTGGCGCTCCCCCAGGCTTGCACCGTCGACAAATATCTGTGCAAGAAGGTGACGCGCTATCTCGAGCGCTACTCCCGCGATTACGCACTCACCCACGCCGGCGCGACGGCGGCCTTCACCCACGGCGCGACCACGGTTCTGCCGAACGCCTACGGCATGGATTCGGACAGTCATTACGAGTTTTCCGCCCAGGGATTCGTGCAGCCGAGCCGTTATCTACTCGCGACGGCCGGTGTCGTCTCCTACGAGGGCCGCACGCAGCCCGCCGGCACGGCCTTGAGCCTCGGCTTCGACTGGGCGCAGATCGATCTGGGCTACCGCGACCACTGGATGTCGCCGATGACGGACTCGAGCATGATCATGAGCACGGAGGCGCCGACCACGCCTTCGGTGACGCTGTCGAATTACGCGCCATTGACCCGGCTTGGGTTCCAATACGAGTTCTTTCTGACCCGCCTCGATCAGACCGGCACCGGCAGTCCGAGCGGCGACAATATTCTCTATAATGGCGTGCTGAGCCGCGGCAACCCCCGCCTGTTCGGCGCCCAATTCTCGATCGAACCCTTTCCCGGCTGGTCTCTCGGCGTCAATCGATTGCTGGAGTACGGGGGCGGGAGCGGCCTGCCGGATTCGGCCGGTTTCCTGGCACGCGATTTCTTCAAGCCGAGCGGCCTGTCCCAGACCCAGGGCAACCAAGAGGCGTCCTACGTCAGCCGCTTCGTGTTTCCGGGGAAGACGCCGTTCGCCGTCTATGCCCAATACGCCGGCGAGGACAACTCCGATGGCGGCAGCTACCTGCTCGGCAACGTAGCGCTGGCGGTCGGCATCGACTTCCCCAGGGTCTGGCGGCACTTCGACTTGACCTACGAAATCACCGAATGGCAGAACATCTGGTACGTCCACAACATCTTTCTGGACGGCATGACGAGCAACGGGCTCGTGCTCGGCAACTGGGGCGCGGATCAGCGTCTGTTCAACGACGGCGTCGGCGCTCGCACCCAGATGCTGCGCGTCGGCTGGACGCCTCCGTTCGGCGGCTACTTGCAGGAGCAGGTGCGTACGCTCGTGAACCAGGGGTACTACGGCGGGGATTCCCGGCAATACTCGCCGGGAAATCCACCCGCCTTCCCCTACCATCATTATCTCGATGCGTCGGCGATCTATTCCCGGCCCTGGAGGGACGTGACCGTCGGCGGCGAGATCGAGGGCGGACGCGACGTATTCGGAGAATCGTTTTGGCGCGTGTCCGGTTTTCTGCGCTACGGCGGGGATGCCCGTACGCGTGACGACGGCGACATGGATGATGATGATTCCTACCACGGAGGCGCGAATCCGAAGGGATCGGAACTCTTCGTCGACGCCGGCGTGAACGTCAATAAGGTGCGGATCAATCTCGACCCGGAGACCCCGCCATACAGCACGGCGCTCCAGGTCGATCCGCACTTCGGGCTGGGCGCCCGCCGCGCCGTTTCCGCGAACAACGATCTGGGCGTTCAAGTCGAGCTCGACGAAGTCGCTTCGCACGCCCTGTACGGTTTCCGCTTCCTGGACTATCGCCGCCGATACGGCGATTCGTTCGCGCTCGACCTGGGCCTCGGAGTCGACCGCTACCAGCTGGCGACCCCTGCTTATTCGATGTACGGCGTGATCGGGGGGCAGTGGCGAAACTTCTGGCCGTCGCTGCTCCCGAAATTCGATCTGGGAATCGACTTTCGCTACGCGCAGAACGTGGCGCGCGATCACGTACTTCCCACCGATCCCGACGGCACGCGGCCGGACAGCTTCTACAAGATCGAGAGCGCTGTCTTGTATCTATCGCGGCGATTCTGATCGCGGCGATTCTGATCGAGGCGATACCGATTGCGGCGATCGCGGTCGCGCGGCCGAGTCGCGCTGTCGGAACCGTCGTATCGCAACTCGAGGCTTCGTCCGACAATCGTCGCGATGCCGCTATGACATCGTTCGCCCATGGAGCATCGGTGGGGCGAACGATTCGCGGTCGACATCGTGGTGCGGTTGGGATCGAGACCCTACGCGGTCCGCACCGGCCGGTTGATCGATTTGAGCATGAGCGGCGGGTGCATCAGGATCGGCATGGACCTGCGCATGCTTTCCCGGGTTCAGGTCGCCTTGGTGTTGCCGGCCCGATTCTCCCAGGCGACGCCGGTCCTCAGCGCTTATGTCGCACGCCGGCACCGGGACGGCGTCGGGGTCGAATGGTGCGATTTCGCACCGCGGGCCGTGGTCGAATTGCTTCGCTCCTCAGCCATTGAGCGCCGGGACATCTTCGCCGTCCGCGGTGCGCCGGATCGGACCGCAGCGGAGCGATCCGGGCCTCCTCGTAATATGAGGCACCATTAACCGGTCTCATAAGGTATATCTCGTCGAACGAGCGAAGCCTTATGGTGCTGGTGTTGATCGTGTTCCTGGGCGGGGTGCTCACCATATTGAGCCCTTGCATCCTGCCGGTTCTGCCGTTCGTATTCACGCGCTCCGAGCGCTCCTTCCTGACCAACGGTTTGCCCATGCTCGCCGGCATGTCCCTGACCTTCGCCGGTGTCGCGAGCCTCGCCGCGGTCGGGGGCGCCTGGGCGATCAGGCTGAATGAGTACGGCAGGGCGCTGTCCCTCGCGTTGCTGGCAGCGTTCGCCGCAACGCTGCTTTCCCGGCGGCTTGCCGATGCCTTGACGAGGCCCTTCGTCGCTCTGGGCAACCGATTGACGCAGGCGCCCCCCGCTGGAGGGCGGCCGGACGGCATCGCATCGTCCGCGCTTCTCGGGATCGCCACCGGACTGCTCTGGGCGCCTTGCGCAGGTCCGATTCTCGGGCTGGTGCTCACCGGCGCTGCGCTGTCGGGGCCGACGGCTCACACGACGCTCCTCCTGTTCGCGTACGCCGCGGGCGCGGCAACCTCGCTCGCGATCGCGATCCTGGCCGGGGGCAGGGTGTTCGCCGCGCTCAAGAACTCTCTCGGGGCCGGCGAGTGGATCCGGCGCGGACTCGGCGTCGCGGTGTTGCTCGCCGTCCTCGGCATCTCCTTCGGGTGGGATTCGTCGATCCTCACGCGGCTCTCCGAGAGCGGCACCAATCGCTGGGAGCTGTCTCTGCTCGAGGGCGCCGGCGTCCTCCGTCGAGCGGCTTCTCCCGCGCGCACCGAGGGCACGGCGAGCTCAGGTCCGATGATGACTTCACTCGCCGAGCCGCCGGCCTTGCCGATCGAGGGGAATCTTCCTTCCCTTGCCGGCGCCACGGGCTGGCTCAACTCGCCGCCGCTGACCGCACAATCGCTGCGGGGCAAGGTGGTGCTGATCGATTTCTGGACCTATTCGTGCATCAACTGTCTGCGCGCGCTCCCCTACGTGAAGCGCTGGTACGACACCTACCGCGATCACGGTCTGGTGGTGATCGGGGTGCACGCGCCGGAGTTCGCTTTCGAGCGGGACCCGGACAATGTTCGCCGCGCCGTTGCCGAGCTCGGGATCGGCTATCCGGTGGCGATCGACGACGACTACGCCATATGGCGCGGGTTCGACAACCAGTATTGGCCCGCGCACTACTTCATCGACGCCTCGGGCCGTATACGAGGGCATCATTTCGGCGAGGGCGACTACGCGGGGTCGGAGCACGTCATCCGCGAGCTCCTGACTCAGGCGGGGAATGAGAACCTGCCCTCGCCGGTCACGGTCTCGGACACCACCCCGCTCCCCGCCCGCGGCGCGGAGGCCGCGGCGGACCCGGATCAGGACCTATCCGGCGAGACCTATATCGGCTACCAGCGGGCGGCAGGCTTTTCCTCGCCGGGAGGATTCGCGCACGACCGGGCGAGATCCTACGCGCCGCCGCGCGTACTGCGTTTGAACGAGTGGGCGCTGGCCGGAACCTGGAACGTGGACCCGGAGAAAGCCCGCCTCGTCGCGGCGCCAGGCAGGATCGAATTCAGATTTTCCGCGCGCGACCTGCACCTCGTGCTGGGACCTGAGGCCTCGGGCAAGCCGGTGAGGTTTCGAGTCAGCATCGACGGCGCCGCGCCGGGACCCGATCACGGAGTCGACATCGACGCCGAGGGCAACGGCGTGGTTCGAGAACAACGGCTTTATCAGTTGATCCGCCAGTCCGGGCCGGTCGGCGAACACACGTTCTCGATCGAGTTCCTGGATCCCGGCGCACAGGCGTATTCGTTCACCTTCGGCTGAGGGGGCAAGCATGACAGCAGGCAGACGGGATTTCATTCGGGCGGCCACGGGCGCGGCGCTGCTCGCCACCCTGATCGCACTCGGCGCATGCGCTCCTTTATACGGAGCGTCGGAATCGGCGCCGGTCGCAGCCCCCGTCATCGACAATCCCAGGGCACCGGGCCCGATGCAGACGGCGGTGATCGCCGCCGGTTGCTTCTGGGGAGTGCAAGGCGTGTTCGAGCACGTCCGCGGCGTGCAACGGGCGGTATCCGGCTATTCAGGCGGCTCGAAGGCGACGGCCGAGTACGAGACGGTAAGCAGCGGAACGACAGGGCACGCCGAATCCGTGAAGATCACGTTCGACCCCGCGCAGATCTCCTATGGCGAGATCCTGCGGATCGCCTTTTCGGTGGTTCACGATCCGACCGAGCTCAATCGTCAGGGACCGGATGTCGGCACCCAGTATCGCTCCGCGATCTTTTATGCCGATCCCGAGCAGCGGCGCATTGCAGAGAGCTACATCGCACAGCTCAACCAGGCGCACGCCTTTTCCCGGCCGATCGTGACTCAAGTGACGCCGCTCGAGGGCTTCTTTCCGGCGGAGGGATATCATCAGGATTACCTGGTTCACCATCCGTCCGCGCCGTACATCGCCTTCAACGATCTGCCGAAGGTCGAGAATTTCAAGCGCGAATTTCCGGAGCTCTATAACGCCCAGCCGGTTCTGGCGGCGTCGCACTGACCGGCGCGTTCGCTCATCCGGGTCTTCGATCCCCCGGGTGCGCGGAATCCGCCAGGCGCCGGAAGTCCGAACCCTCCAGCAGCAGCCGTACGAGGGTGCCGAGACCCTCCGCATCCTCGGAATCGAAGCGGCCGGGCTCCGGACTGTCGAGATCGAGGACGCCCAAGACCCGCCCGGACTCGATCAGAGGCACCACGATCTCCGAGCGCGAGGCGGCATCGCAGGCGATGTGTCCCGGAAACTCGTGGACATCGGGCACCACGAGCGTCTCGCGGCGTTCGGCGGCGGTGCCGCACACGCCCGTTCCGAGGGCGATGCGCACGCAGGCAACCTTTCCTTGGAAGGGTCCGAGAACGAGCTCGCGTCCTTGGAGGAAATAAAATCCGGCCCAATTCAGCGCGGGCAACGCCTCGTAGATCAGCGCCGTGAGGTTCGCGCAGTTCGCGAGGCCATCGCGCTCGCCCGCGAGCAATCCCGCCCACTGTTGCCTGAGTTCCGCGAAAATGCCAGCCTTGGGCAAATGAGCGACGGAACGAACCACATGCATAACCAATCCTCCCGTGAAAATCTCTTGCATCCGCCGGGCGGCGCGCGGGCGAGAATACCATGCTGACCTACTATGATCGGCCGGAGGACCGGCGTGTTGCAGCAGCGCCGGTTCGGCGGCTTCTACGAGGAGCTGCTCACAGTCCAAGGTGACTCTGCTCGCCCACCTAGTCAGCGTGTCGGAGCGCGTCGCGGCGACCCCCGCCCGACTCTCCAAGGTCCGTACGCTCGCCGATTTTCTGCGCTCGCTGCCGCCGGATGAAATCGGGACCGCCGTCCTCTATTTATCCGGAGAGACTCCGCAGGGACGCATAGGCATCGGTTTCGCCTCTCTGAAGGACGCGGCCGGCGCCGGCTCGAGCATCGAGACCTTGACCCTCGGAGATCTCGACGAGGCGCTCGGCTCCATCGCCTCCATCCGAGGCGCCGGTTCGGCGGGCCGCCGGCATCAGGCACTCGGCGCTTTATTCTCCCGAGCCACTCCGCGTGAGCAACGCTTCTTGATCCAGCTGCTGGCCGGGGAGCTCCGCCAAGGCGCCCTGGCGGGGGTCATGCTCGACGCCGTCGCCGATGCCGCCCGGCTGCCGGCCGCCGAGTTGAGGCGCGCCGCCATGTACGCCGGGAGCTTGGGCCGCGTCGCCGCTGCGGCGCTGACGGGCGGCGGGGCGGCGCTCGGCGGATTTCAGCTCAAAGTTTTCTCTCCGGTCTCTCCCATGCTCGCTCAGACCGCCGCCGGCGTGGGCGAAGCGCTGCGGGAGCTCGGCGGCGAAGCGGCGTTCGAATGGAAGATGGACGGCGCCCGAATCCAGGTCCACAAGGCCGGCGGCGAGGTTCGCATCTATACCCGGGGACTGAATGATGTGAGCGCCTCGGTTCCCGAGATCGTGGAGGCAGTGCGAGCGCTCCCCGCAACCGGCGTCGTGCTGGACGGAGAGGCCATCGCGCTCGATGAAGCCGGCCGCCCTCGCCCCTTCCAGGTCACCATGCGCCGCTTCGGCCGCCGGCTCGGTGTGCACGAGCTGCGCGCTGAGCTTCCCATCGTCGCGTTCTTCTTCGATTGCCTACGCATCGAGGCCTCGAGCGTCGCAGATCGCCCGACTCGAGAGCGCTACCTCGCGCTCGTGCAGGCCGTCCCGCCGGCGCAGCGCATGCCGCGGCTGGTGACTGCCTCGGAATCCGAGGCCCAGGCCTTTTACGAAGCAGCGCTCGCGGCGGGGCACGAAGGCGTCGTGGCGAAGTCGCTGCAGACGCCCTACGAAGCCGGCAATCGCGGCGCAAGCTGGCTCAAGATCAAACGCGCCCACACGCTCGACCTCCTGGTGCTCGCGGCCGAATGGGGGCATGGGCGACGGACCGGCAAACTATCCAATCTGCATCTCGGCGCGGTCGAGCCCTCGTCCGGCGAATACGTCATGCTCGGAAAAACCTTCAAGGGCCTCACCGACGCGATGCTCGACTGGCAGACGCGGGAGCTTCTGGTCCGCGAGACCCATCGCGATGCCGGGACCGTTTACGTCAGACCGGAATTGGTGGTAGAGATTGCCTTTAGCGACCTACAGGCCAGCGTCCGCTATCCCGGCGGACTCGCCTTACGGCTCGCTCGAGTGAAGCGATACCGGGACGATAAGGGTGCTGCCGAGGCGGATACCATGGATTCGGTCCGGGCGATCTACGCTGCCGAGGCGCTCTGAGCACTGTAATAATTGTGTCGTCATACATTAATAGACTTCACACCACGCCAGCTTCGTGCTCTTATCCAACGAAAGCACGCTACGGCGAGCCAGGCGGAGCCCCCAGGGCGAGCCACCCGGATGACGCGTTTGGGCAACAGAATTGAAGCTGTGCTTGTCGACACGGTGGAAATATGTTACCCACCGCATAACTTGTAATAAATACAAGCGATCTCGAGCGGCGACTCGCGCCGGATGATGCGACGCAATAATTTATAAAGGGAAGGGGATAGAACAATGAATTCAAATCCGAGGTTGTCCTGCGCGATCGCCGCCATTTTGAGCGGATCATCGGTAGGCGTTTCGTATGCGGCGGATACCGCGCCCACGAATGCCGCCGATTCTGAAGGCATCCAGGAGATCGTCGTCACCGCGCAGCGGCGCACCGAGTCGATTGAAAACGTACCAATCACCATTCAGGCGATCACGGGCGAGCAACTCGGTCAGTTGAACGTGACGACTTTCGATGACGTCCTCAAGTACCTGCCGAACGTGACCTTCAGCTCGAACGGCCCCGGCCAGGGCAACATCTACATGCGCGGCATGAGCGCGGGCTTTGCCGGCAACCAGTCGAGCGCGGCCATCAATCCGTTTCCGAACGTCGCGACTTACCTTGACGATCAATCGATGGCCTTCCCGGCGCGCAACGTCGACGTCTACATGGCGGACATGGAACGCATCGAGGTGCTGGAGGGTCCGCAGGGTACGCTCTTCGGGGGCGGCGCCGAGGCGGGGGCGATCCGCTACATCACGAACAAGCCGAAGCTCAACGTCACCGAGGGCAGCGCCGATGCGTCGTACAGCACGACCGCCCACGGCGATCCCAACACGGCGATCACCGCGGTGCTCAATGTGCCGCTGATCCCGGACACGCTGGCTGCGCGTGCGGTCATCTACGACGATCGGCGCGGCGGCTACATCGACAATGTCCCGAGCCAGTTCACGCGCTTCCCGACGGATCCGGGCACGATTTCCTATCACATTCCCTACCCGGCGGACGCAGCCACGGCCAACAATTACGCGCTCGCCGGGAGGGCTCAGAATCCGGTCACCTACCAAGGCATCCGCGCCTCGTTGCTCTGGCAAATCAACAACGACTGGAATGTGCTGATCCAGCAGAGCTACCAAAACATGGACGCGGAGGGCGTCGACGAGCAGTTCCCTTTGAGTTCGCAGGAGACCCCGCTCGGCCCGTGGCAGGAAACTTCGTTCTCGCCGTCCTATGACAAGGACAAGTGGGAGAACACCTCGTGGACGGTCAACGGCAAGGCCGGCGACCTGAAGCTGGTGTACACCGGGGGCTTTCTCGACCGCACCATCGACAATGCGATGGACTACACGAACTACGCGCGCTCGGCCGGCGGGTTCTACTACACCTGCGGCGGTGGCCCGGCCCCCATGGGCAAGGGAGTGGGTCCGCTGACCTGCTACTCGCCGGTCTCCTCCTGGGACGACCACGTCGAAACGACGCACCAGAGCCATGAGCTCAGGCTCAGCACCCCCGACGATTGGCGGCTGCGGGGCCTCATCGGGGCATTCTGGGAGGACTTCGACATCAAGGACGACATGAATTTTCTCTACAAGTCGTTCCCGTCTTGCACCCCCGCCAACCTCGCGCTCTACCAGGCGGGTACCCAGGTGTGCACGGCCAACGTGATTCCGGCTCCCGGATATGCGGCGATCGACCCGACCGAGCGCAACGAAAATGTCGCGTTCGGCGAGGACCTCGAGCGCGGCTACAAGCAAACGGCATTGTTCACCTCGATCGACTTCGACCTGATCCCCAAGGTCCTGACGCTGACCGGCGGGACCCGCTATTACCACTACAAGGAGACCATGCACGGCTCGCAGTACTCCACCAGCACCGGCTGCGCGGGTATCCCGAACGGGACCTGCGTGGGCAGCCAGCTCACCGATGCGACCCATGATGCGACTTACAGCGGTTTCAAGAGTCGCGGCAACCTGACCTGGCACATCACCCAGGACGCGATGGTCTATTACACCTTCTCGCAGGGCTTCCGTCCGGGCGCCGGCAACCGCAAGAACAGCGCCGAGGTCAAGATCGACGTCGATCCGGCAACGGGATTGGCGACGGTCGGCCCGGATGCGAATCCGACGCTCATCAAGCAGTACAACAAGCCCTATACGTATCCGCCGGACACGCTGGTCAACAACGAGATCGGCTGGAAGACCGAATGGTTCGACCACCGGCTCCTGGTCAACGGCTCGGCGTACATCATGGACTGGAAGAACGTCCAGACGCTGATCTACAACCCGCCTGTCTATGGCAACACGACGTTCGGCGTGGCGGGACCCGACTATCGGATCAAGGGCGCCGAGCTCCAGATCGTCGCGCGCGTCACAGACGGCTTGACGCTGCAGGGTTCGATTTCGCACAACAACGCGTCCGAGACCAACTCGCCGTGCATCAAGTCAACGAACGCCGTGGCGAACAACCCCACGCCGATCGGCAGCTGCATCACGCAGGTCTGGTCGCCGGCCTTAAGTGAGAATGTGCCGCTGCAAAACCCTCTGGGCACCGTCGGGGCGACGCCCGCCTTCTCTCCGACCACCGAGTACAACGTGCGCGCGCGCTACGACTGGCAGGTGAACGACTACAAGATGTTCTTCATGGTCGGCGCGCAGCACGTGGGCGACATGCAGAACGAGCCCTCGAGCTTCCAGTCCGGCGCGGGGGTCACCGTGCCGACAACGTCATGGTTGCGCTACGACCAGCCGGCTTACACGACGTATGACGCGGCTTTCAACGTGGCAAAGGACCAATGGAGCGTTCAGGCCTACGGCACCAACCTCAGCAACTCCGACGCCAGCCTGTTCACAACGTCCGGGCAGTTCATCAAGGCGGAGGTGCCGCTGCGGCCGCGGGTGCTCGGCGTCAAGGTCGGATACAGGTTTTGATATGACCCCCTCGTGTCAACAGGCGCGAGGGGTTTTCTCACGCATGCCGTGCAGGGGTGGAAGGAAGTTTGACGATGGAGGACACCAAAGCCTGAGATGGAACGCGACGCGCGGAGCTTGAAGCGACGATTGATCAGTCTGATATCCGCGGATTGATTACCGCATTACAACGTTCCGTCGCGGGGCTGCCTCCGTCTAAAGTCGAGGATCATCGCGAACGATGCCACGTAAAACTTTCGAGGGTTCCCCTGATCGTGTCCGGCCTCGCGCTCCAGCTCAGGCTCAGGCTCTGTGATGTTTAGAGTCGATCGGTTTCCTAGATCAAGCTTTCTGAGGTACGTGTTGAGCGAGATCCCAGATAAAGCCGGTCAGTTCTCGAGCGATTGAAGTCGATGCCGCGCAGGCTCATCAGTGCCTCTACTACGGGTCGCAGGCGCCACTCAACGACCAGCTCCCGCAGGGCCTGAGTGATGCGCTCCAGTCGATCGTTTGCATCTCGCACGGTGGAACGATACTCGGTGAAGGCGATGTTTTGCGCGGGGTGCTCGAAGCTGACCTTGGAGAGATGTCTTTCATGAGCCAAAGACCAGGTCGTCTTGGCGGGATAGTGCTTACCGTGGCGCAGCAACAGGGCTTTGAGCTGATGACGGGCCCTCATCCGAGCGCGCAGCGCATCTTCTCGCGTCCGCGACAGGTCGCGGATCGCCTCATCGGCGGCATCGGGAACGGCCACGACGCTCAGGTCTCCGGCTCGCGCAAAATGGGCCAGCGACAATGCATCGCGCCGATCCGTCTTGATGCGCTCCCCCGAACGGCGCGGGATCTTGGTCGGCGCCACCACTTGGCAGTCAAATCCGTGCGCTCGAAGCTGCCGCACCCACACGTACCCGCTTGGGCCAGCCTCGTAGACGATGAGCATGTGTGGCGCCGCGCCCAGATGCGACAGCGCTTTGAGAAGCTCCTTCAGGCTCGGGCCGATCGTTCCAACAAAGCGGGGCGCCTCGCGCCCCACACAGGCCACCGCAATCGCAATGGACTCCTTATGAACATCCAATCCAATGAATGTAGTGATACCCTCGCTCATAGTCTGCCTCCTGTGAGTTTTGCAGATCACGCTTACCGGCGTTCTGTATGTGGCTCGGCACACCTCGGTGCGCAACCCACGATATGGCAGGAGGCAGACTCCTCAAACTTTATTAACCGCTCCCGCCAGATCGGCGCGGGTCATACTGTCTAAGGCGGTCTCCCCGCGGGTGCCGCGGCCGGCAACCAGTCCGTCCGGTTGAGGTAGACTGATGGGGTGGACAGAAATGTCCACCCTCTAATCGGATGCCCATGACTGCCACAGCCATCACCGGTGGGACCTCGACCGTGGAGTCCGAGGTCGCGCGCATCCGCACCCTCATCAAGGAGCGGCGCTTCGCCGAGGGCGTGGCGGCCGCCACCGCGCTCTGCGGGCGGTTTCCCGAGAATCGCGATGTCCTCTACCTGCTCGCGCTGGGCCAACGCCAGCTCACCCGAAGCGCGGACGCACTCGCGACGCTCGAGCAACTCGAGCGGTTCCATCCCGGCTACAGCCGCCTGTATCAGGAGCGCGGCCATTGCCACGTGGCGATGAAGGATGCGCCGCAGGCGATCCAGGCATTCCTGCAGGCCGTCGCCATCAACCCGGCCCTGCCGGCCAGCTGGGGCATGCTGGAAGGACTCTATCGGATGTGCGGCGACGCCGACAGCGCGGGCCGTGCCGCCGCTCATGTCGCAAAACTCAAGACATTGCCACGGGCAGTGGTCACAGCGACCGGGCTGTTCAGCGACGGCGACCTCGGGGCGGCCGAGAAAATGATCCGCGCGTTCCTAAAGGACCACCGCGATCACATCGAGGCGATGCGCCTGCTCGCGCGGATCGGGGCGGCCCTCGAGGTATTCGACGATGCGGAGCTGCTGCTCGAGGCGGTGCTGGAGCGCTTCCCCGACTACTCCGCCGCCCGCTGCGATTACGCCACGGTGCTGCTCGGCCGGCACAAGTACAGAAACGCCCTGATCGAGCTCGACAAGTTGTTGGGCGTAGATCCGGCCAATCGCCAGTACCGGACCTTGCGCGCAACCGCCCTCGTCGGCCTCGGCGACCACGCCCGGGCGATCACGCTTTATGAGGATCTGCTGCGCTATGCGCCGCCTGGATCCCCCATGCCGCCGAATTGCACGTGTCGATCGCGCATTCACTGAAGACGCTGGGGCGCCAGAGCGATGCGATCGGGGAGTACCGGGCGGCGACGCGGGACCGGGCGGATTTTGGGGATGCGTACTGGAGCCTCGCCAACCTCAAGACCTACCGCTTCACGAACTCCGAACTCGAGTCCATGCGCGCCGCAGAGGCTGGGCCGGCGATCAGCCTGGTCGACCGCCATCACCTCTGTTTCGCGCTCGGCAAGGCTTATGAGGACTGCGGTGAATACGCTGAATCGTGGGGCTGCTACCAGCGCGGCAATGCGTTGAAGCGTGCCGAGAGTCGCTACCGTCCGGAGGTGATCGAGCTCAACACGACGAATCAGAAGACGGTCTGCACCAGGGAATTCTTCGATCAGCGAACGGACTATGGCTGCGCGAGCACGGCGCCGATCTTCGTTCTCGGTCTGCCGCGTTCGGGTTCGACGCTGATCGAGCAGATTCTCGCCTCGCACTCCGCGGTGGAGGGTACGCAGGAGCTCGCCGAGATCCCGCGCTACGTGCTGGAATTGCAGGGCCGCGAGCGAGATTTCGAGTCGCCGCGATATCCGGCCGTGCTCGCGCAACTTCCGGCCGTGGAATTTGTACGCTTCGCGGAAAGATATTTGCACGACACCCGCGTCTATCGAACCGGCAAGGCGCGATTCGTCGACAAGATGCCCAACAATTTCCGGCACATCGGCTTCATCCACCTGATGTTCCCCAATGCCAAGATCATCGACGCGCGTCGTGAGCCGATGGCTTGCTGTTTCGGGAACTTGAAGCAACTCTTCGCACGTGGGCAGGAGTTCACCTACAGCATCGAAGATATCGCCCGCTATTACCGAACTTATCTCGATCTGATGGAACATTGGGATGCCGCGCTGCCGGGCAGAGTTCTGCGAGTCCATCACGAGGACGTGGTCGAGGATCTCGAGCGCTGGGTCCGACTCATTCTCGACTGGTGCGAACTGCCCTACGAGCCGGCGTGCGTCGAATTCTACCGCACCGAGCGCAGTATCCGTACCGCGAGCTCGGAGCAGGTGCGCCAGCCCATCTTCCGCGAAGGACTCAACCAGTGGCGCAACTTCGAGACCTGGCTCGGCCCGCTGCGCGAAGCGCTCGGCGACGCAGTCGCGCGCTATCTCCGCTAGGCCACCCCGCTCAGGCCTGTCCCAAGATGCCCCCCGGACGCAATGAACCCTGTTCCTGCGGCAGCGGCCGCAAGTACAAGCATTGCTGCGGCAGAGCCCCGGGCGGTGCTCGGGCGCATTATCAGCTCGGCCAGAGGCTCGAGGCGCGGGGCCTGCTCGAGCAGGCAGCCGAGAGCTTCGGTCGCGCGACCGCTCTCGATCCCGAGTTCGCCGAGGCGCACAACGATCTGGGCGAAGTGCTGCTCCGGCTCGGACGGACGGACGCGGCGATTGCGAGCTGTCGGCGGGCGCTCGCGCTGCGGCCGCGCTTTGCGGCGGCTCTTGGCAATCTCGCCAACGCCGACCGCGCCCGCGGTATGCTTGGTGCGGCGATCGCGGGGTACCGGCGCGTGATTGCGCTCGAGCCGGGAATCGCCGAGGCTCACCGCAATCTCGGCAGCGCGCTCCTCGAGGCAGGCGACCTGGAGGCGGCGATCGTCAGCCTGCAGAGGGCGACCGAGCTGCGCCCAGACTTTGCCCGAGCCGTCACGCAGCTGGCGGGCGCGCTGAGCGCGGCGCGGCGCGGCGCGGCGGCGATCCCTCATTATGAGCGGCTGTTGGCGCGCGAGCGGCGCGCCGAAAGCCTCGACGAATATGCGGCCTTGCTCGCAGGTCTCGGGCGCTACGAGGCGTCGGCGAGCTGCTATCGTGAGTTGCTCGAACGAACGCCGCGTGACGCTCGGCTGCAGGCCAATCTAGGTCACGTGCTTCATTGCCTCGGCGATTTTCGCGCTGCGATCGAGCGCTGCCGGTGCGCCATCGACCTCGAGCCGCGGCTTCCGGAGGCGCACCTGCACCTTGGCAATTCGCTGCTTGCATTGAACGCGTTGTATGAGGCCGATGCGGCCTACTGCGCCGGGCTCGAGATCGCACCCGATCATGCCGCGCTGCACACCGCGCACGCCATGGTGGAGAGAGCGCTCGGGCGGCTGGCGGATGCGCAAGCAAGCGCGCGGCGGGCGCTCGTCCTTCGGCCCGGCGCTGCCGACACGCTCGCGCTGCTCGGCAGCCTCGCCATCGACCACGGACGGTTCGACGAGGCGGAGGACCTGCTGCGCAAAGCCCTGGTCATCGACCCGGAACTGCCCGAGGCACTCACCAGCCTCTCGGCCGTGCGCAAGATGAGCGCGGCGGACGCGTCATGGCGCGACGCCGCAGAGCGTGCGCTCGCGCGCGGGCTGCCGGTCGCACACGCCACCAATCTGCACCACGCTCTCGGCAAGTACTACGATGACGTCGATGACCGCGAGGCGGCTTTCGAGCATCACCGGAGGGGCAACGAGCTCGCCCGTCGCAGCCGACTGCGCTACGACGGTGCCGAGATGACGCAGCGGGTGTCGCGGACTCTCGCGGTTTTCGATGGAAATGCGCTCGCTGCCTTGCGGTCTGGCGGGGACGCTTCCGAACTCCCGATATTCGTCGTCGGAATGCCGCGGTCGGGGACGAGCTTGACCGAACAAATCCTCGCCTCGCACCCGAGGGTGCACGGAGCGGGCGAGCTCCTGTACTGGATCTTTGCGGCGGACACCGAGCGCGCTGCAGGCCCCGAGCAGCGGGCCGCGACCATCGTCGAGCTCGGCCGCGCCTATCTGGAGGGGCTCGCGGCGCAGGCACCCGAGGCTTCGCGCGTCGTTGACAAACTGCCGGTCAATTTCAGGAACATCGGCCTCATTCACGCGGCACTGCCGGGCGCCCGATTCATCCATCTCGAGCGGAACGCGCTCGACACGTGTCTGTCGATCTACTTCCAAGGATTCTCCGCCGCGCATCCTTACGCAACTGACTTCGGCGACCTCGCGCATTACTACCATGAGTACCTGCGCCTGATGATGCACTGGCGCGCCGTGCTGCCGCCGGGGACACTGATCGATGTCCGGTACGAGGACCTCGTCGTTGATCCGGAAGGCGAGAGCCGCCGGATGCTTGCGCACATCGGGCTCCCGTGGGATCCGCGTTGCCTCGAGTTCCACCGCACCGATCGGCCGGTGCTGACCGCGAGCAATTGGCAGGTGCGCCAGCCCATGCATAGGAACTCCGTGCAGCGGTGGCGTCGTTACGAGCGTTTCATTGGACCGCTGCGCCTCGCGCTCGACAAGAAATTGAGCGACGGCGGCGCGGAATAGACCATTCGTGTAATGTAGATTGTCAACAATCTACGATCAGGGTAATATCGCGTCTCTTAAGTCATCATCGAGGAATGTAATGGCGAGCGCTTCCTCTCCCTCCGTGTTGCTATTGGTACAGTCGAATTCGCTGCCCTCGCTCATACAGGTCGAGATCGAACAATTGATCCTGCGCGGCGAATTGGCCGCTGGCCAACACGTCAATGAGAGCGAGTTGGCGGTACGTTTCGGCACGAGCCGCGGCCCGATTCGCGAGGCGTTGCGCGCCTTGGAGGAGGCACGCCTGGTGCGCTCGGAAAAGAACCGCGGGGTATTTGTCCGGGAGATATCGGTCGCCGAAGCGGACGAGATCTACGACATTCGTGAGGCGCTCGATGAACTGATCGGCCAACGGGTCGCCGAGCGGGCGACGCCCGAGGAGCTGCGCGAGCTTGAGACGGTGGTCGAGAACATGGACGGGACCCGGGAGCTCAACGAGTATCACGCACTGAATTTGAAATTTCACGACATGCTGGTCGACTTCGCGGGCAATGCCCGCTTGACGGAAAGTTATCGGCTGCTCACCAAGGGCTTGTTGTTGTTCCGCCTGCGCGGGCTCCAGGACGGCGGCGGCTTCGCCGTCTCCAATACCGAGCACAAGGCGGTGGTCGCCGCCATCGTCGCACGCGACGGCGCCCTGGCCGGACAGCTGCTGCGCCGGCATGCGGCGGAGAGCCGGGCGCGCATGCACCGGGCCGCCGGCATCGACCCATCGACATGAGATTGCCACCGGAGTACGCAACGTGAACCTGTCGCTCCCCCTCACCGTCAACGGCCGAACCTACCGCTGGATGGATCGCCCGCTGGTCGTCGTCTGCGTCGACGGCTGCCAGCTCGAGTACATCACCGCCGCGGTCGCCGCCGGCGCTGCGCCCTTTCTCGGCCGATTGCTCGCCGGCGACGGCGCGTCCTTCCTGGCCGACTGCGTCATGCCAAGTTTCACCAACCCCAACAATCTCTCGATCGTCACCGGGGCGCCTCCGTCGGTGCACGGCATCTGCGGCAATTATTTCTTCGACTCCGAGCGCGGCGAGGAAGTGATGATGAACGACCCGCGCCATCTGCGCGCCGGCACCATCCTCGCGGCATTTTCCGACGCCGGCGCAAAAGTTGCCGTCATAACGGCGAAGGACAAGCTGCGCAAGCTCCTCGGGCACGGGATGACCGGGATCTGCTTCTCCTCGGAAAAGGCGGACCAGGCGACCCTGGCCGAGAACGGCATCGAGAACGTGGTCGAGCGCGTCGGTATGCCCGTGCCGTCCGTCTACAGCGCGGCTCTCTCGGAGTTCGTGTTCGTGGCCGGCGTGAAGCTCATGGAGCGCGAGCGGCCCGACCTCATGTACCTCTCCACGACCGATTACATTCAGCACAAGGCCGCGCCGGGAACGCCGGCTGCGAATGACTTCTACGCCATGATGGATGCGCATCTCGCGCGGCTCGACGAGCTCGGCGCGACGGTGGTGGTCACGGCCGACCACGGCATGAACGCCAAGCACGACGCCGCCGGCCGCCCCAATGTGATCTACCTTCAAGACGCCATCGATGCCTGGATCGGAAAGGATATGGCTCGGGTCATCCTGCCGATCACCGATCCGTACGTCGTGCATCATGGCGCGCTGGGATCTTTCGCGCTGGTCTACCTCGCGGAAGCCGACCGGCGGCCGGTGGCAGACCTCATCGCCTCGACTCCGGGCATCGAAGCCGTTTTGACGCGCACCGAGGCTGCCGCGCGCTTCGAGCTCCCACCCGACCGCATCGGCGACCTGGTGGTCGTATCGCAGCTCGATACGGTCATCGGAACCGCGCACGACCGGCACGATCTGTCCGGGCTCGACGTGCCGCTGCGCTCGCACGGCGGCATCTCGGAACAAAAGGTCCCCCTGCTCATCAATCGTCAGGTGGCAGAACAGCCGAAGACCCGCCGTTGGCGCAACTTCGACGCGTTCGACCTGGGATTGAACCTGGCCCTGCAACGCCCGTAAGGATCGCCGATGTCCGCCGACCCGAATTCGTCCGCCGACCCGACCTCCTCCGCCAAACGCGATCCGATCCGGGAGTCGCTGCGCATCGCCGGCGAGAAAGTGTCCCACGACCGGGTCATCGACGTTCGGCATCCTTTCTCGGGGGAAAGGATCGGAACCGTACCCAAAGCCACGCTCGCGGACGTGAAACGCGCGCTCAAGATCGCGCGCGACCATCGCTCCAAACTCACCCGCCACGAGCGCTACGGCATTCTCATGAGGGCGGGCGCCCTCATCGCCGCGAGACGCGAGGAGCTTGCCCGGCTGATCACGCTCGAATCGGGCCTGTGTCTCAAGGACTCGCGCTACGAGGTCGGCCGAGCCTCGGATGTCCTGCTGTTCGCGGCGAATCAGGCGCTGGTCGATTCGGGCCAGGTATTTTCGTGCGACCTCACCGCGCACGGCAAGAGCCGCAAGGTCTACACCATGCAGGAGCCGCTGCTGGGCGCGATCGTCGCGATCACTCCGTTCAACCATCCGTTGAACCAGGTGATCCACAAGGTGGCCCCCGGTATCGCCACCAACAACCGCATCGTGCTCAAACCCAGCGAAAAGACACCGTTGACCGCCTACGCTCTCGCGGACATCTTGTATGAGGCGGGTCTGCCTCCGCCGATGCTCTCGGTACTGACGGGCGATCCGGCCGAGATCGCGGATGAGTTGCTGACCAGCCCCGACATGGACCTCGTCACCTTCACCGGCGGCGTGTCCATCGGAAGGTACATCGCCGGCAAGGCCGTGTACAAACGGCAGGTCCTGGAGCTCGGTGGTAACGATCCCATCATCGTGCTCGAGGACGCGGATCTGGAAGAAGCGGCCTCCCTCGCGGCGAGCGGGTCCTACGCCAACTCCGGCCAACGCTGCACCGCCATCAAGCGCATGCTGGTTCAGGAAAGCGTCGCCGATCGCTTCGTCGAGCTCCTGGTCGAGAAGACCGGGCGGGTGACCTACGGAGACCCGTTCGATGAGTCCATGGAAATGGGCACCGTCATCGACGAGCCCTCGGCTCGCCGCTTCGAGGCCGTGGTGAACGAGGCCGTGGCCGGAGGCGCAAGACTCCTGGTCGGCAACGTTCGGCGCGGCGCCCTGTATTCACCGACCGTGCTCGATCGGGTGACCCCGGACATGAACGTCGTGCGGCACGAGACCTTCGGCCCGGTCTCGCCCGTCATTCGCTTCAAGACCGTCGAAGAGGCGATTCGCATCGCAAACGGCACCGCTTACGGACTCTCATCCTCGATTTGCACCAACCGCATCGACCTGATCACCCGCTTCATCCAGGAGCTGCACGTGGGGAGCGTCAACGTGCGCGAAGTCCCGGGATACCGCCTGGAGATCACACCGTTCGGCGGCATCAAGGACTCGGGACTCGGCTACAAGGAAGGAGTTCTCGAGGCCATGAGGAGTTTCTGCAACACGAAGACCTACTCCTTGCCGTGGACGATCTAGACCGGCCGTCATGGGCAGTACCGTCATCCTCGATCTGATCGGCGGTGTCGCGCTCCTTCTGTGGGGCCTGCATATGGTCCACAGCGGCGTGGTACGCGCATTCGGCGCGGAGCTTCGGCACCTGCTGGGAGTCGCGCTGCAAAGCCGGTTCCGTGCCTTCTTTGCGGGCGCTTTCGTCACGGCGGCTTTGCAGAGCAGCACCGCGACCGGGCTGATGGTGTGCTCGTTCGTCACCGGCGGAACTCTCGACCTCGTTCCCGCGCTCGCGGTGATGCTGGGCGCCAATGTGGGCACGACGCTGGTCGTTCAGGTGTTGTCGTTCAATATCGGGGTCGTGACCCCGATCCTCCTGATGGGGGGCGTGATCGCATTCAGACGCGGCGCAAGGACCCGAACGCGGGATCTGGGCCGCGTATTGATCGGGATCGGTCTGATGCTCCTCGCTCTCCACATATTCCTCGGCGCCCTGGTGACGACCGAGAGCGCGGCGGTCTCCCAGGCGCTGTTGGGAGCGATCGCCCACGAGCCGATAATGTGTCTCGCGATCGCGGCTGCCGTGACCTGGGCCGCCCATTCCAGCGTAGCCGTGGTGCTGGTCGTGATGTCGCTCGGCGCAGCGCACCTCGTCTCGCCGGCCGCCGAGCTCGCCCTGGTGCTCGGCGCGAATGTCGGCAGCGCCTTGAACCCATTGATCGAGACGAGCCAGCCGGGGAATCCGGCCAGCCGTCGTCTTCCGATCGGCAATCTCTTGACCCGAATCGTCGGTTGCGCCGCGGTATTGCCTTTCTTGGGTCCGATTGCCGATGTCCTGGAGCGCTTCGAACCGAACCCGGCACGCCTGGCGGCGGACTTCCACACCGCGTTCAACGTTCTGCTGGCGCTGTTGTTCATCGGCCCGCTTGATTTCGTCGCCGCCCGGCTTACGCGGTGGCTCCCGGATCAGCCCAGAGCGGCCGATCCCGGCACGCCGGTGTACCTCGACCCGAGTGCCGCGGGCAATCCCGCGGTCGCACTGGTCTCGGCGGCGCGCGAGGTGCTGCGCATAGGCGATATCGTCGAGGTCATGCTGCGTCAGGCGATGACCGCGCTCCTGACCAACGACCGCAAGCTCGTTGCCGAAATCGGCCGCATGGACGACGCGGTCGACAGCCTCAACGAGGCGGTGAAGCTGTACGTGACCCGCATGACGCGCGACAGCCTGGATGACCGCGACGGCTATCGCGCCATGGAGATCGTTTCGTTCTCGATCAATCTCGAGCACATCGGCGACATCATCGAGAAGAATCTCATGGACATCGCCTCCAAGAAGATCCGCCGCGGAATCACCTTCTCGAAGGAGGGCGAAGCGGAGCTGGTGGAATTCCATCAACAGGTGCTCGACAGCCTGAGACTGTCGGTCGGTATTTTCATGTCGGGCGATGTGAACGTCGCACGCCAGCTGATCGCCGCAAAGACGGTGCTGCGTGAGAAGGAATTCGCGGCCGCTGAAACATACCTTTCGCGCCTGCGCCATGGGACGCCCGATACCATGGAGTCGTATTCGCTCGACCTCGACATCTTGCGCGATCTGAAGCGCATCCATTCGCACCTCTGCTCGACCGCTTATCCAGTCCTCGAGCGCGCGGGCGCGCTCGAGCGCAACCGCCTCAAGGACCCCGCCTTCGGCCGTCGCAGAACGCGCGCGAACCGCCTCCCGGCGGGACCCCCCACGCCATGAAGGAGCGCCACCCATGAAAGACCGGATTTTGCTGACGCCCGGCCCGTTGACGACCTCGCCGGAAACCAAGGCCGCCATGCTCTCGGACTTCGGTTCGTGGGATGGTGCCTTCAACGCGCTGACGGCGTCGGTATGCAGTGATCTCCTCGCCATCGTCGACGGACAGAGCGACCATGTATGCGTGCCGCTGCAGGGCAGCGGCACGTTTGCCGTGGAGGCGGCGCTCGGAACGTTCGTTCCCAGGGGCGGCAAGGTGCTGGTCCCCGACAACGGCGCCTATTGCAAGCGCATCGTGCGCATCCTCGGCTGCCTGGGCCGCCAGGCCGTGGTTCTGCCGCACGGTGAGCGCGAGCCCGCCGATCCGGCGCGCATCGAGGCGGCTTTGGCCGCCGACCCGGGTCTTACGCACGTCGCGCAAGTGCATTGCGAAACCGGCACGGGAATTTTGAATCCGCTGCCGGAGATCGCCGCAGCGGTAGCGCGGCACGGGCGCGGCTTGATCGTCGATGCCATGAGCTCCTATGGGGCCATCCCCATCGACGCGCGCGCGATCCGCTTCGATGCGCTGGTGGCGGCGTCGGGAAAATGCCTCGAGGGCGTGCCTGGCATGGGGTTCGTGATCGCGAGGCGCAGCGCGCTCGAGTCCTCCGCCGGAAACTCCTCGTCGCTCGCCCTGGACCTTCTCGACCAGTGGCAATACTTGGAGAAGACCGGACAGTGGCGATTCACGCCGCCGACGCACGTGATGGCGGCGCTGCGCGCGGCCATCGATCAGTATCACGCGCAGGGAGGGCTCGCGGCCCGGCTCGCGCGATATCGGGACAATTGCGCCGCGCTGGTCTCGGGTATGCGTGAGCTCGGCTTCCGGACCTTCCTGCCCGATGCCCTGCAGGCGCCGATCATCGTCACGTTTCACGCCCCGGTCGATCCGGCGTACGACTTCAAGGAGTTCTATGCCCGGGTCCGAGACCACGGATTCATCCTCTATCCGGGGAAATTGACCGACGTGGAAACGTTCAGGGTCGGCTGCATCGGTGCGATCGGTACCAACGCGATGCGGCAGGCCGTCGCCGCCGTTGCGGACACCCTGCGCGAGATGAAGGTGCGGCACATTGCACCCGCCTCCGTCGGGGCGCCGTCCACCGCACCCGCGCGGATCGCAAGCTAGCCGAATTTCGCAATCCGCGAAATTCGGCTGGCGAGCTGAGCGCGCTCGCGAGGCAGGCTTCCGCGTCCTGTCATCGCATTGTCATCTGCACGCGGCTTGATGTCCTCCACTGCACTGCACCGAACCGAACCGGAGCCGACATGCCGCAATCACCTGCACCCTGGCTCCAGAAAGCTTCGCCCGCCGTCTTCACCCTATTCGCCTCGCTCGCGGGATTCGCGACGTATTTCTCGATGTATGCCTTCCGCAAGCCGTTTGCCGCCGCGAGCTTCGATCACATCCAGGGCTGGCACTTCGTCCTGGATTTCAAGATAACGATCGTCATCGCCCAGGTGATGGGCTACGCCGCCTCCAAGTTCATCGGCATCAAGGTCATCGCCGAAATGCGCTCCGCGGGGCGAGCCCGCGCGATCCTCGCGTTGATCGGGCTGTCGTGGGTTGCGCTGGTCCTGTTCGCGGTCGCGCCGGCCGGCGTGAAAGTGGCGGCGATGTTCTTGAACGGCCTCTGCCTCGGCATGATCTGGGGGCTGGTGTTCTCGTACATGGAGGGCCGGCGCTCCTCCGAGATCCTTGGCGCAGTGCTGTGCGCGAGCTTCATCGTCTCCTCAGGGGCGGTGAAATCCGTGGGATTGCTCCTGATGAGCCACCTTCGGGTGCCGATGTTCTGGATGCCGGCGGCCACCGGCCTCGCGTTCGCGCCTCTGCTGTTCCTCGGCGTATGGGGACTGTCCTCGCTTCCTCCGCCGAGCGCCGACGATGAACGCGCGCGCGTGCGGCGCGCGCCCATGACCGGACGCGAAGTCAGGTCTTTCCTGGCTCAATACGGCGTCGGAGTCGCGCTCCTGGTGACCACCTATGTCCTCGCCACGGCACTGCGCGACTTTCGGGATAATTTCGCCGCCGAGCTCTGGGGCGCACTCGGCTATTCGGACCCGGCCGGCGTCTTCACGTCCGCCGAGCTTCCGGTCGCAGCGGTCGCGCTGGTCGCGATGGGCGTCATCGTCAAGGTGCAGGACAATCGGCGCGCGCTCGCGGTCATTCACGCGATGATCCTGGGAGGGCTGTTCCTCCTCGGCGCCTCGACGCTCGCCTTCGAGGCGGGATGGCTGGGCCCCTTGCCCTGGATGATCGCGAGCGGCGCGGGTCTGTACGTGGTCTATACCCCGTTCAACGCCATGCTGTTCGACCGGCTGGTGGCGGTGAGCGGCCGCGTGGCGAACGCCGGGTTTCTCATCTACGTGGCCGATTCAGCCGGCTATGCCGGTAGCTGCGTGCTCCTCCTCTGGCGCAATCTCGGCCTGAAGCAGATCGCGTGGCTGGGCGTCTTCAAGGGCGCGATCTACGCCATCTCCATCCTGGGAGCGGTCCTCGTGACCCTGTCGTTGATTTATTTCAACGCGCGGGCGCGCAATGCGGCGGTCAATCCATCGCCATCGCCCGTTGTAATCCCGGATTACCCCTGAGGTTGGAAGCGCATCGTGACCGGCGGCGAAGCCGGTCAATCGGCGACGAACCCCGTTCTGAGCGCGCGGACCCAGTCCGGGCGGCCGCGCTCTTCCGCCAGCCGCGCGGCCGCGTCCCAGTCATAGTCGACGGCAAAAAAATCGACCGCCCAGCGGTTCCCGCGGCGCTCGGCCACCGCATAGCGGGCGTGCGGCGCGCCCATCTCCACCCGATGCGGACCCGGATCGTGCCCCTCGTACGCTTGGATACCCACACTCCCGGGATTGACGATCACTTGACCCGTCGACATCTGCACGAGCCTCGGGATGTGCGAGTGGCCGCAGAAGATCAGCGATTCCTTGCAGCCCTGGGTCCGCTCCTCGATCCGCCGCAGCGGCGCCGGGCGCAATTCGCCCTCCACCAGGTCCTCGAGGTAGCAATCGACATCGTTGCCGGGGGTCGCGTGGCAAAGAAAGACATCGCCCTCGAGCGGCAATACGGACGGGAGCGCGGCCAGCCAACCCCGCTCCGCACTTCCAAGCGTGTCGAACGCGTAGCGATCGGAAGGCCCCATGCGCGCAGGATCCAGCGTCAGCACCTGCCGCTCGTGATTGCCGCGGATGGTCGGCAAGCCGAGCGCCATCAGCCGTTGGGCGGTCTCGCCCGGCAAGAGCGGACCCGAGACGATGTCCCCCAGATTCACGATGAGGTCCACCCCCCGGCGCTCAATGTCGGCGAGCACGGCGTCCAGAGCGAAGAGATTTCCGTGTATGTCGGAGACGGCCGCTATTCTCATACGCTCATCGAACCCCCGGCAACCACGTAGTGGGCCCGCTCACCACCGAATTAACGCATCCATTGCCTTGTAGCAGGCATTCCTTGCTTCGGCCAGTGTCGAGCCCAAATCGACGATTAACTCCCTCATCTTCAATGCGTAGCCAGACTCAGTGCCGGCATCGCCCCCGCGTTCTCGATAAATGTGCATTTTCCCTCGCTGCACACCTTGACCTCCATCTCGATCCGCTTGAGTTGCACGTACTGCTCCGGCGTCAATCCGATGGCCTGCCGGTAGGCGTTATCCGCAGCAGCGCGTGCGGTCTCGGCATTCTTGCGCTGTTCTTCCGCCTGCGCGATCTGCTTTTCAGTCTGTACCCGCTGTTCCTGCGCCGCTGTCTCAATGCGCTGGTTCTTGATCGCATCCGGCGGGTTGGCCCGCCCCACAGTCATCGTGATGAGCTTTACCGGCAGCCCTTTGGCGATTAGGTATGCGCTCATCCCGGCTTCGACCTCCGAGTCCACGGCATCGATGGCGCTCGTGTTGATCGCCACCTCGTTCATGCCGCGTTTACGCACCGCCTGGCGAACTTGCTGGGCGAATTCCTGCTCCACATTGTTCTTGTACCAATCCGGTCCGAAATTCTTGACCATTGTCACGGAATTCGTGACCTGCAGGTTGATGATGGCGTGAAAGCCGAGCGGCACACCATCGGCACTCATGGTGTCGTCCAATTCCTGCTCGTATCGTTTCGGCTGCATATAGACATCGACGCCATCGGTGGTGATGGCCGCGAATGTTCGGCCCGTGGTAACCGGCTGGGGATCGACACCGCCGTGGCCGAAAATCATGGGTTTCTCGATCAGTACGACTTCATGTCCGGCATCGGGCGAATAGACGCTGCATCCCGCGAGAACGGCCATGGCAAGCACAGCAAGAAATCTCATTTCATTTCCCTTTTGGTTGAATTGATTTCATCACCACAATCAGGTCTCGGCGCTGAGGATACGGTCACTCGCGCAATGCGCAGTTCCTCGCCGCGAGCCGCCATAGTGAATAGGGAAGCTCCAACATGATGCGAAGGGCATCACTCTAATGCAGAATTGATCGCACCCCCTTATGGGGTCTGATGCAGTGTCGTATTGAACAGGTACTGGCTTTCGAACTCGGTCGTGTCGCCCGCCTTCTTACCCCACACCGGCTGCAGGCGCGCTGACAGCGGCTTCTTCCATTTCCAGGCGAGCGCGGCCACATCACCCAGGATGCGGCGCAGCTGCTCCACACCCACGTCGCCAGGCAGCGGCAGAGTGTCCAGTCCCGTCCCGCAGACCGCAGAGTAGGCCAGCAGGTCGTCCGTGTGATAGCTGCCTTCAGACCAACGCTGCGCCAATAGCTTATCCTCCATGACTGGAACCATCAGTCCTGAATAGCCGATCTGCTTGACAGGCACGGCCTTCACCGCGGACGTGATGGCCAATGCCGCCGTCAGTGTGCCGCTCGACCCGAACTTCGCGCCGGTGTAGGTTTCGATCGCAGCGCCGATCGAAACGTCGCCGAGCGGCGCCGGTGTCGGATCTACGCCCATGAACGTCCAGCCTTTGGCGGCCGCGACGCGCTCGCCGATGGCTTCAGCTACTTTTGCGTGCACGGTGAGTTGCTTCGTCAGTTCAGCAACCGACTCCGAAAAATCGCCGTGGGTACGGGCAAACACTTCCTGCACGACATTCGCCCCTTCAAAGCCAATCGACAACTGCTTGCCGGGCCCGTCGTGCCAGGTTCCAGGATAGAACGGCCCATAGGCTTTCAGCATTGCCGTGGCAGTGAACTGAAAGTCGCCCTGGCTGTGCAGGCTATGCTCGCTGACGTAATGAATCAGCGCCGCCGTCTCTTTGATTACGTTCCAATGAATGCCATCGTCATCGGCAATCACTGTGTTGATCTGAACATTCGATAGCGTAGAGAGTGCCTTCTCGGCCAGCCGTACGGTGCGCGGATCATCGTTGTCGCGCATCATCGCCGGCCCTACACTCGGCAAAAATCCTTCTTTTGCGGAAAGATCGTCTAACCGCTTTAGAAAGCCAAGAGCCTGGGCTTCCGACTGACCCCTCACCAGTTCGGCGAGCGGCTGCGTCACGATGCGCAGCGTCTCGGTTTCATAGCCTTGCTTCTCGAACTCGGCCTTGGCCAGGCGCAGCACCGCGAGCGCCATACCCACCTGTTGGTCGAGTGAGGCGGGCTCGACGCGCACGAAGGCCGTGATCGCCCTGACCTTTGGCTTGGTGTACCCAGGCGTGTCACCGACGGCAGTGGCGGCCTGAGCGGTCAGCAATGCCCCGGCCAATAAAAGGAATGACGCCCGTCGGCAAATAGTTCGAAACATGTGAGTTCTCCCTCTTAGTGCCGTGCTCGGGCGCAATCGCCTGCTGCAGGATAACAGGTCGATGCTCTGGTCCGGCGGTTCGCCCAGAAGGAGTACATTCATCGTCTTTAGTCGCATTCGCATGTATCTTCGCGCGTGGCCTGGCTTGCCAGTTCCTGATTCGAAGAATGGCAGCCAACGTTGATTCTCTGATGGGTACGATCATTCTTACAGTAGACGGCCGACTGAAGACAGGACCGTGGGAGCAAGCGTGCGACAACGAAAATTCCTGAGCCGGCGGATGTTCATAGGCTCCATCCTGAACCGCGAGCTTTCAGCCATTATGCGACAGGCGGGCGCGCCGACTATCGCGGACATCCGATCCTCACTCGTGGTCCGATCGCCGTACAGCTGATTTCGCGGACAACGCGTACGTCATCGACACTCGAGCGGTGGGCGAATTCGAATCTCCCAGTGCCTTCGATCCAGAGTAGGCGTCGGCTCCGCGGCCACCAGTTTCGTGAAGCGACCGCCAGCTCCCGGCCGCCTGCAGCCGTCGCCCCCGAAGATTGGCGGTACTTCCCGTGTCGACCCGATGCTGTCTGTCGTGAGCGGCCGCTTTGGATCAATCAAAATCGCAGGCTCCTAAAAAAAGCCACCCAATCGGGGGATGTTCAAGAGTGCCAGGCGATAGAAGAATAGCGCTCACGGCATAACCAGCAGCGGATTCGAGCGTGCGTTTGGGGCTATTGCAAATATGATGCTCCTTATCACTCCACGCAGCATAAGAGAGGCGTCGGCGCCATCTCACACGGTGTCACGACGTGCAGTAATTTCTGTTGCGGCCGGTCTCGCGCTGACAGGCGCTTTACCTACGGTGCCGACTCTCGTGATGCAAGGGGACGACGATCAAATTGTGCCCTACAAGGACGCCTCGTTGCTGCAGGCGAAGTTGCTCAAGCACGGCACGCTCAAGATTTACCCCGGCTACCCGCACGGCATGCTGACCACCAATGCCGAGGTGATCAACGCCGATCTTCTGGCGTTCATCAAGTCGTGAGGCTCGAGTTCGAACGCGCCGCAGGCAGGCGTCTAGCAACCGAGTAGCGAAACGTTCGTTAGTACACGCGGTGCGTAGTACCAACATGCGAGCGAGATGCCGGTACGGAGGTCGAGCTTCGCATCCCCGCTTCTGTCGCATATGCACTGCCACCGGTTTCCATATCCAGCCGACTTAGAGGCCTTTTTGCGTTGTAGAATGGTGCGTTGACAACGAATAACTAATCCAACAGGGGAATATTTAATGAGACTACGATACCTGGCCACAGTCGCTGTGACGGCAATGTCGATGAGCGCGATCTCGTCCGTTTTGGCCGACGATTCGAAGTCCTACACCGAGGGGACGGTTTCGGAGGTCACCTCCGTTCGTACCAAGCCCGGCATGTTCGACGCGTACATGAAATGGCTTGATACCACCGGCAAACAACTCAGGGAGGACGAGAAGAAGACCGGCCTCATCGTCGACTACGCTATCTACGCAGTCACGCCACGCTCGCCGCAGGACCCTGACGTGTACCTGGTCGTCACTTACAAAAATATGGCCGCCCTAGATGGGCTCGATGACCGCGTGGAGCCCCTCCTCAAGAAAATCTGGGCCTCAAGGGATGCGGAAAACAAGGCCGCCGTCGATCGCGAGAGCCTGCGTGAAATCCTCGGCAGTCAGCTAATCCGGCGGCTCAATCTGAAATAGCCGACTACTTGCGGCAGGCGTGGCCGCTCGCTCGGAGCACGATTCGTGTGCTCCGAGCGGCGGGTGGTGCCGGCTGCTTTGCGGTATCGGATCCTCGAGTTTGGCCCGACTCAGCGTGTTCGCGCGCGAAAACGATCGCCTGTGCACGGGACCAAACACCTAGCTTGTCGAAAACATTGGATACGTGATTGTGGCAAACCGGCTATCTGGGTAAGTGGCGGGCCCGCTCACCATCGAATTGAAGCTGAAAACGCCTATTTTTATAGGCATAACGCCAATTCGAGAATCGAAGTTACCCCGACTACTCCTGATCCTCTGTAAGTAGCAAATCAATTTGAGCCTTGAGCCGTAGCTTATCCGCCTCATAAAAAGGTGTCGGAATTACTAGCCAAGCCTTGCGACCTTCGGATAATCGCACAGGAATCTTGTCTGTATCGTCAACTGAAAACTCCGATGGCGGCGTGGGCTTAGAAACTCCCAATATATGGGGAGCTACAGGGGCAGTTCCGTTCTCGAGCATGATGGCTTCTCCCGTCAGTTGCTCGCCTTGATTGGATTCGCTTTTTTGCAACGACGAAGGAGTATATCCCGCGAATTCAGCCGACCTACGAAAAACAGAAACAGCTGAATCACCAGCGGCGGGCGAAAAGCCGCGGTTGATTAGATCAAAACGAAGGTTTGCGTCTGAAGGTAATCCTTCGGGATAGCGGTCTAATAAGTCAGCGAAAATCGCCGGCGCCCGCAACCACTTCAAAAGCAGTTCACTTTTGATCTTTGGATCGGGGGCGTATTGATAGTTCTCGATGTCCTTTGAAACGGCGAGTTTGCCATCCTCCGGCTTCTCAAGAAGTCCAAAATACCGGAGTGAGGCAAGCGCACTTAGCGCAGCCCCATTGTTTGCACTTTTGTAGCCCATGTCTTGAGCGACAACTTCGGTTGGAGCTGGATATCTCTTTTCCTTTTCATATACGCGAAGCGCCTTCTCCAACGCCTCCTCTAATGGAATGGACGGCGCACGGGGACTTTTTTTGCGGGTAACTTCATTCATACTAAATTACTTAAGTTCAATTTATCTATAAACTCGTGTACTTTACAGTATATACTTCGTATCCAGACAGTCAATGAGTTAGTCTGACGTAATTGGAAATCGCTCTCGAGGCTCAAATCCTGCCGTAAAGACAGATCAGGATTGGTGTATACATCTATAGGCAATATATACGGCGCTTGCTCGACTTTCTTTTTGAAGTATTCTATATTCTCGAATAGCGAATACTCAATTTTGGTGGAGCATGCGTCAAATCGCAATGAAACCTCAAGACGTAGTTGTAGCGATAAAAATCGCTATTCTCGCTGAGCGTAAAAGAACTTTCTCCAGCCTAGCCAATGAGTTAGCTCTGTCGGTGTCCGAAGTTCACGCCAGCACAAAAAGATGCGAACAAGCGGGAGTGGTTACAGCTAGTCACGGAGATGGCCTAAAAGTAATTAGGCCAGCACTCAAAGAATTCCTGGGTCACGGTGCTCGTTACGCATTCCCCGCCGTTCTGGGCCCAATCACACGCGGAATGCGGACAGCGTCAGCTGGCCCCACTCTGAGCAAACTGTTAGTGGCTTCATCGGAAGGCCCTCTCGTTTGGCCCTTCGCCCAAGGGGAAGCACGCGGACCGTCCCTATCCCCCCTCTACCCCAAAGTACCTGAAGCGGCGGCGAGAGACCCGGAGTTATATGACTTACTCACGCTGTTAGATGCGATCAGGGTAGGAGGCGCGCGTGACCGCGAGCTAGCAAGCAGCGAACTCGAGAAGAGAATTTGATGAACGCGCGCGATCCGAATGTGCAACAGCTCCAGTTAGTTGCCCAGGCTCTCGGACACTTACGCGAAAAACTAGTGTTCGTAGGGGGGTGCGCAACGGGCATATTAATTACCGACGACGCCAGACCGCCCGTTCGAGCCACGCAAGACGTCGATTTAATCGCGGAAATAACTACAAAGGCGAAACTCTACGAACTCGGCTCCGAGCTTCGAAATTTGGGGTTTCAAGAAGATCAGACCGCTAATGTCGTCTGCCGGTGGCGCGTAGGAAATCTAAAAGTCGACATCATGCCGTCCTCCAAGGAAGTCATGAATTTCTCGAATAGATGGTACACAGACGCAATTCGCGAGTCCGTTTCAGTTGTGCTGCCCGATAGCACTCCAATCCGACTGATTACTGCTCCCTATTTTATCGCCACAAAACTCGAAGCGTTTCATGATCGTGGAAAGGGGGACTATTTAAGCCACGACATGGAAGACATCTTAAATGTCATCGACGGCCGGCCGGAGATAATCCGAGAAATCTCCGAGCAGCAAGGAGAAATCGCCACTTATCTTAGAACTGAATTCGACGAATTGATTTCGGACAACAATTTTGTCGAGGCGCTACCAAGTCATTTTCTTCCTGGCCCCCTCGACCAGCAGCGAGTACCTATCCTTTTTGGGCGGCTCCGAGAAATTGCAGGACTCTAAGAGTTATCGAGCGCAGCGCCCCTATTTTCCGCGGAAAGTCGGCAAAGATGAAAAGAATTTATCGGTTTATCGTCACGTACTTTTCAGATCTGATTGCAAGGAAAAACGACATCGTTACCGATCGTCCCCGGACAGCGCGAATTGGTGGGCCCGCTCGCCTTCACATTCTGACCATAACCGATTGATTTCATGATTGAAAAGAGGAGCTCAAAATAACGCGGCCCCCACCGAGGCCCCCGCTGGACGGTGGCAGTCTGCGGACATTGTTGGCAGTCATCCAGTGGCAATCACCTCGCCGAAAATTTTGATTTCCTCGCAGCAGGCGCGTCAATGGCAGCGATGTGTATGAATCGCCTGTACGAATCGATGCACTCTGGTCGGTGGTCCCTTACCGACGCTGATAGGCTCGCCGAAGCCGCTCGACTATTTGAGCAAGTGGCAGTTCGACATGGACCTGTCTGGGATCGTAAGTTCCGTCGGACACCAAGTGAGTCAGGAACGTCTCGAGATCATCCGCGATTTTCGGAGCCAGGCGGAGTTGCACGTCCGGGGAAAGCAGCTGCATCAGCCGGATTACGTCGTTCCCATGCTTGCGGATATTTCTTGCGTCTACTTCCTCGCCGGCTGCCCTGCGTGCGGTGAGGTCGAGCCACGCGTGTCCTTTCAGGGGAATCAGTTGTTCGGCGCCGATCCAAGGTAGGCCATCGACTTTCCTTCGGCCGTCCATGACGAACCTGTAGTACTCGTCATCCAAGAGAATGGCGGAGAGACTGGCAACCACCTCATCAAACGAGATCGGTGCCAGATGAGCGCCGGGGGCTATCTGAATCCCCTCCGGCGCGCGGCAGAACAGCTCGATCATCGCCGGAAACCCCGAGGAAGACGGCTTCTGGAACCGATACAGAACCGGCTTTCCCGTTTCACTCGCTTGACGGATCTCGTAAGCGCCCCGTTCTACGAATGTCCAGATGGCTGCGCCAAATGCGGGAATGAGAGCTTCTATGTGAAGCACGATGTCGAGGTCCTTGGTCGCCCGAAACTCGAGCCCGGCCTCCGCCATGGCAAGCGTCGCAGCAGTCCCACCAATCAACACATACTGATCTTCATACCCGGCGAAGTGCCCACGAAAGACATCAAGTCCCTTCACCATGGGAACTTGTCCCGGAGTCCATCGACAGCCTGTTGAACGCGCTCGTCCGGCTCGTCTTTCAAGCTCAGAGTCAGCGACAGGGGATCCACCACAGGGCTATCGCGCAAGAGGCTCGGCGGGTAGCTCCATATCTGCCACTGCACCGCCGTGAGAGCTGGCACCAAGTCGTGTCGGACCCCCACTTTCTGGGCGCGCTTCCACTGCGTGGCGCTGGCGGCGTGGATGGGTTGCGGCGGTTCCGTCAGCATTGAATACGACGCAAGAGCACTTAGGCCCGCCACAGGCGCGTGAAAATCTTTAACGAGTTGGCCATCTATCCATTCAGTTCGCCTGACCGGGGTCCGCAGATATGGTGTCGCGTGCTCCCAAGCCTGGGCGGGCGGGTGATTCACCTGCAACCTGCGCGCCCCTCCTACCCGTTGAACGGTAATCAATCCCGCCCCACCGAGCTCGCGAATCGCGCGAGTCAGGGTCATTGTCGTGTAGCCCAACGCCGTTATCAGATCGGTAGGCTGCCATAGGCCTTGCCATTCCTTGCGCAGCAAAGCCGCGATGAATAGCGCCTGTGTCGCGGGGGTGAAGCCGGTCACGTCCTCTCGTGGCTGGCGAAAATACTCCCGAAAGTCGATGCCAAGATCGGGCAGATAGAGCTGATTGCCGGGGACGACGAACGGGATTTTTTGCTCTACCAACCGCTTCCGCTCATACGATGCGAGCGTGCTCGTGGCAAACACAACGGGTCGATCCGCGATCTGCGCGAGCTTGTCCATCTGAGTGCGCAGAGTAGGCAACGGCGGCAGCCGTTGCCTACGCGCACTGGCCAGCAGAATGTTCCTGTTTCGCAACGGGAACTCGTAGACATCGAACGCATCCTGCAAAAAGTATGGGAGGCTTTGCATGCCGCTCCAGGGATGGACGCGCGAGTCCGTGCCGAGTGTCTCGTGCAAATACGCTTGGACGGCAGCCGCTAGCGTCTGAGTTTCCAGAGGATGTTTGTATAACATTGCTTTGGCACGATAACATCGTGTACGTTATTGTGCAAAATACACGTTAACTGAATAAAAAATATAGCGAATTCAAAGGACAATATCAGCCAATCTCTCGGCAAGCTTACGTTTGTTGCGCCGCCTCATATATTTTCTGAAACGAGAGTGACCCTTCCTGGAGCCGGATGTGGACAGGTGGACGCGGCCTAAAGCTGACGAAATCCTCCGAAGCGCTGCGCAACATTCGACATTCTGCTGATCGGGGCACCAGAACATCTGAACGCAGGAGCCACCACCGCCTCCCCCGAATATCCGAAGGCAGTCACTTACGACAGTGGGGATCGTTTCTGTTGAGGCGGTAACGGAGTGCGCCGGCCTCCCGTGTCTACGACTTTCGAGGACTTGAGGAATCTTGCGAGGAAAATTCCAAGGCCCAACAGGACACCTGTCGCAAGCCCTCCCACATGGGCGGCGTTGTCGATGCCATGGGACACTGAGCCCAGAAAAAGATTGAGTACGACGAAGATCGAGACATTAACCAAAATGAGCTTCCTCAATTCCGCGATTCTTTCGTCTCGCAGCACGACGAGGGTTAGTAGGATTCCAAACATACCGAAGATCGCTCCCGATGCGCCGACACTCACTGTTGCCGGGTGAACTATTGCGCTGGTAATACCCCCGCCCAAGCCGCACAACAAGTAGCAGGCGATCAACCCCGCCCTGCGGGAGATTAATGTGAGGAAGGCGCCGGCAAAGAACAGTCCATACAGATTGCCGAGAAGATGCATGATCCCGCCGTGGACAAATTGACTCGAAATTAGGCGCAGCAGACCAAGCCCGTGAAGCGCTGGCCTGTAGTTCGCACCCCAAGCCAGCAAGTCTTGAGTATCGAACGAGGCCATCCCAAGGCCGGCCAACACCATTGCGACGAACACAAGGATATTTACTCCGAGCAGGATCGGGAGCCCATAGGCGTCTCGGCGTGGCAATAGGAGGCGCAGACTCTTGACGCGCTCGGCAGGACCTTTTCCTCGGCCTGGCTCGAGCCATTGCCGCACTCTCGCGTGATCGAGCGGACAAATAAGGGCGAGGCCCAACCAGACAATCGCGCCAATTGCGCAGGAGCCAAAGACCCACTGAAGCCTCATGCCGGTCCGCTGTTCGAAGGGCTCCCGGTGAGGGACGAGGACCACGGCGGAGGGCGAAACTGTGAACGCCCGTGCTCGGCGAAGCGCAGCTGCAAACCCTTTACCGTCGGCGTTCCTGCCCGTTCTCTCGAGGAATCGATAGGAATTGGGATCTTCGCCGCGAAATTGTGTGTCCGCTTGGTTGAGGAATGCTCTGTATCTGGCTTCTTTGTCCGACTGATCAAGGGAGTTACTAAAGTTCGTGTGAGCCTTCAGGCCGATCCACACGGATCTCATTCCAGGAATCGCCAGCATATTCGAGCATACGGGTTCCACCGCGTACACATCGACATTTAATGTCTCGTTGTTCCTGCCGCTAGTGGAGACGACAGGCTCGAACAATGCGTCCTTATAGCTAACGCAGATTTTGTTCGCCGAATAGTACTTCGTGGCGGCCGCGGACGTAATGTCGCCGGCATTGCCGACATACGTGATATCGCCGGTGACGGTACGAATGTATCCCTGCGCGATGATTGTCGGGACTGCCACGAAAGCGACAGCGGCGAACTGATAAAGAAACGTCAAATTCCCTTTCGCGTCTCGTTTCAGCAATCCAATCCTCGGCTGAATAAACATCAGCACCAGGATCCACGACACACCTAATGGCAGCCAGTACTCAACGACGTTGTCACTCACTGGTATCAGACCACTCCGGGCAACCAGGAGCCAGTTCAAAAGCGAGTACCCGGCGAGAAATGACACAGACAGCGCGAGTAGAGGAACGAAGATATTTCGGAGCTTAAAGGCAATCCCTTTGCCATCGACCCGCATAGTTGCTCCTTGTTATCGTCGAAACGCTGAATCGATTGCTATTGATCTGGTCTAGACATATTACAATGAGTGCAACCCCACGGAAAAATTCAGAAATGTCGGGGGTTTTCGTGCTCTCTCCGTGAGAGATCGCAGCGTGGGGTGCCGCCGCAAAGATTGCGCATCGGGCCCGTAGGCTACGTCCGGGTTGGATCTGTCATACCAATACATGTGAGGATCGGGCACTCAGACAGGTGCAGATGCCCATTGTCTTCGCGTTCGAGACAGTCTGTCGGGGCATTCTGCGCAATCTCGGTCATCGATTCTGCAAAATGCACCATGCGCGTCAGAGCTGAGTAGCTGAATCCTTCGCCAAACTCGGCCCGCAATTCTTGTGACACTGTCGCAAGAATTCGTTTTCCGTAAGTACCCCTGCCTTCCTGCAGATTTTCTTTCAGCAGGCGTCAACCAACATACCAATACAGGATTGTCTGGGCGGAATTGGCAACGTGGCGAAGTGGCGTATTGCGCCACCGAACCCACGCCCGTGTTTGCGCCTGCCATCGGTCAATGACCGCCGCATTTATTATTAGAGACGCAATTTGTAGAGCTTTCGGAGCAGTCCGAAACGGAATTCCCCTACAAATGAGGTGCGGTTGGGGGCCCCGTAATTGCGGCGCTCAAAAAGGCCCCCAGAAGAGCCCCCTACGAGAGTCGCTGCCCGGAAACCGCAACGGATGTCTATGGACAATCCAATCGCACTTCTTACGGCGATTTTCAGGAATTTATAGCAATTTCTGCAACATCATGGACATTCTCGGATGTCCTTGGACGTTGTTGGATAGTGGGCCCGCTCGGACTCGAACCGAGGACCAAGGGATTCACTCGACCCCGCCGTTTCCGGAGGGAGTGGACTATCTCTTCACCCCGGTGGGGTGCGGGACGCTCTTGCCTGTCATTAAGCGCGACTCCAGCGCTCAGGTAGTCTCTGCACCTTCCGGCGGTGTACCGCCGGCTTGGCTCAGGGTTGCCATCAGCGACGCTCGAGCGGCGCGGGTCAGGGTTCCCTGAATTCATCCCGTCCACTTCGCACCTTGCGATGCGAAGGCACCATTTCTGATGAGTCCCCTGCTCTAACCAACTGAGCTACAGGCCCGACGAGGCATATCCTAGCATGGACCCTGCGCGCCCCTGCGGTATCGTAGCGCCCCTATGTCCGTGCTGCGTTTACCCTCCCTCCCCATCGGCCCGGCGCTCGGTCCGCTGGGCGAGGCGCTGGCCGCACACGGGCGGGTGCTGCTGCATGCTCCCCCGGGCGCGGGGAAGAGTACCGTCGTTCCGTTGACCTTGCTGGACGCCGCATGGCTCGGGCGGGCCAAGATCCTCATGCTGGAGCCCCGCCGCATCGCGGCGCGCGCTGTCGCGAGCCGGATGGCGCACCTGCTCGGCGAGGAGGTCGGGGGCACCGTGGGCTTTCGGACGCGCATCGAGACGCGCGTGAGCCGGGCCACCCGCATCGAGGTCGTCACGGAGGGAATCCTCACGCGGATGCTCCAGCACGACTCGGCGCTCGAGGGCATTGGCTGCGTCATATTCGACGAGTTTCACGAGCGCAGTCTCAACGCCGATCTGGGGCTCGCCCTCTGTATCGAAAGCCAGGAGACGCTGCGCGAGGATCTGAAGCTCCTGGTGATGTCGGCGACTCTGGACTTGGAGCCGCTCGCGGCGCTGCTCCGCGATGCGCCCGTCATCGCCGCCGAGGGCCGCGCACACGAGGTCACGACCCAGTATGTGGCGCGGCGCCCCGAGATCCCGCTGGAAACCCAAACCGCCCAGGTGTTACGCGCCGCGCTGACCCGCGACGACGGCGACATTCTGTGCTTCCTGCCGGGCGCGGCCGAAATCCGCAGGGTGTATCGCGCCCTCGAAGAATCGGGACCAAGCTCCTCCGCTCGAGTCATGCCGCTCTACGGAGATCTATCGGCTGCGGAGCAAGACGCCGCGCTCCGCCCGACACCCGCCGGCCAGAGAAAGATCGTCCTGGCGACCAGCATCGCCGAAACCAGCATCACCATCGAAGGGATTCGCGTCGTCGTCGACACCGGACTTCGGCGCTACTCGGAATTCGATCCCGCGACCGGCATGAGCCGGCTCGTGACGGGCAAGGTATCTCAGGCGGCGGCGGATCAGCGCCGCGGCCGTGCAGGCAGGCTGAGCGACGGCGTCTGCTACCGGCTCTGGTCCGAGGGCTCGCAGGCCTCGCTTGCCGCACATACGCCGCCCGAGATCCTGAACGCGGATCTGGCTCCTCTGGCGCTCGAGCTCAGTCTCTGGGGCGCCGCCGATGCCGCTCAGCTTCGCTGGCTCGATCCGCCGCCGCCTGCGCACCTCGCGCAGGCGCGCGATCTGCTGCGCTCCCTGGAGGCCATCGATGAGGCGACGCATATCACGCCTCACGGCCGGCAATTGGCGGCCTTCGGGGCGCACCCGCGTCTCGCCCACATGCTCGTCAAGGGACGCGAGCTCGGCGCGCCGCGCCTGGCCTGCGATCTGGCGGCGATCCTGAGCGAGCGCGACCTGCTGCGCGCCGCGCCCGGGGCGCGCGATGTCGATCTGCGGCTGCGCGTGGGTGTCTTGAGGGGCGACACTGGATCGTTGCCGTCCGGGCTCACGGTCGACACGCGAGCGGTGCGCGAGGCCGCGCGCAGCTCCGCCGATTGGCGGCGCGCGTTGGGCAGCGCGGATGCCGTGGCCGCCGAGGCGGGCGACTCCGCGGGATTGCTGGTGGCGTTGGCCTACCCCGACCGGATCGGCCGCGCGCGAGATACGGCGGGAAGGTACCTGCTCGCGAACGGCCGCGGCGCGCGCTTCGCGGAGCCGCAAGCGCTTGCCAAATCGGAATTCATCGTGGCTGCCGAGCTCGACGGCGCCGATCGCGAGGCGCGCATCTTTCTCGCCGCCCCGATCGAGCGCGCGGATCTGGAGCGGCACTTCGGCGCACACATCGAAGTACACGACGAGATCGTGTGGGATACGCGCGAACAGGCGGTTCGGGCGCGCCGCGAGCGGCGCCTCGCCGCGCTGGTTCTCGACACCGGGGACATGCGCAACCCCGACCGCGAGGCGATGCAGCGCGCGGCGCTCGAGGGATTGCGGGGCCTGGGGGTGGGCGTGCTGCCGTGGTCGAAGGATCTGCGGCAATGGCAGGCGCGAGTGGCGTTGATGCGGGCGCACGCCATCCCGTCTCCCGAGCCCTGGCCGGATTTGAGCGACGATGCCCTGCTCGCGACGCTCGAGGAATGGGCGCCCCCATGGATGGAGGGCCTCATCCGCCGCGAGCATTTCGGCCGCATGGATTTGAGCAACGCCTTGCATTCGCGCCTGACCTACGGGCAAAACACGATCCTCGAGCGCGAGGCGCCCACACATTTCGTGGTACCGAGCGGCTCGCGAATTCCCATCGATTATCTGGACGGCGAGGTACCCACCCTGTCGGTACGTCTTCAGGAGGTGTTCGGTCTCAACCAAACGCCGGCCGTCGCGGCCGGCAGACTCCCGCTGTTGCTGAAGCTCCTCTCGCCGGCCGGCCGGCCGGTCCAGATCACGCGCGACCTCGTGAGTTTCTGGAATCGGGGCTATCACGAGGTCCGAAAGGATCTGAAGGGCCGCTACCCGAAGCACCACTGGCCCGAAGATCCCCATACCGCACAGGCCACACGCCGGGTGCGCCCTCGCTGAGCACCCGGCGCCGCGGCGGATGCGCTCGCCGGGGTACGGTAAACTTCCATCCGTGCGCATACTCTTTTGTCTGTCGTTGCTTTCCGCCGCGCTGCTCCTTCCCTTCGGACCTGCCTCGGCCGCCGACGCGGGGCCGCTCGTCATCGCCGTGCCGCCAGGCTTTGACGGACCGGTCCGTAGCGATGAGAGCGGCGGCGTAACGGTCGGCTGGGTCAAACGAGAGCCCGCTTCGAAGGTCGGCACGTTGCTCCAGGTCTCGGCGATCGACGTGGGTACCTCGCTCGACGGATTCACGCCGGCGCAGCGCGCCGAGGCCGCGAGACACTACCTGCTCGAGTTCATCCGGGGCATCGCGCGGCAGCGGGGAGACTTCGAGCTCGGCGATGTGGAACAGGTGGCGCTCGCCCGATTACCCGCCGCCCGCGTCCGCTGGACAGGGACCGTCGGCGGCCATCCGGCGATCGGCGTCATGTATTGCGTGCTGGTAGGTCACTGGGTGGTCAGCCTGCATACGCAGGACGCCGGATCCGAGATCACGCCCGCGATGTACAGCGCCATCGGCGCCATCGAGGGCGTTCGCGTTCGTTAACTCCCGCGCGGCCCGTGGACCCCCGCGCGGCCCCGTGGACTCCGGCGCGCCGCTCAGGCGGGTGGTGCCCTGTCCCGATACAGCCAGGCGGTGATGATCCCGAGTATCACCGTCAGCGCTCCATCGAACACGATTTGCTTGATGGTCACGTTCATCGGCATCGGCTGCACGACGAAGTAGATGAGGTAGGACGGCACGACCGTCAGCAGCGCCACGGCAACTCCGAAGCGAGCGCCCTGCGACACCCAGGGCTTTGCCTCGACGCCGCGCGCATAGATCCACACGAACGCGCCGGCAAGCATCACATGCGCCAGCAACATCAGCGGGAAGAACGTCCCTTGATCCACTTCCGGCCGGAAAAGCGTGGTCAGAAGCATGTAGTCGGAGCGCAGTAGTACGCCGTGGACGAGGAAGCTCCCCGCGAACCAGGCGATGAAAATGACCAACCAGGCGATCAGGAATTTCCTATTGTTGAGTAGCCCAGGCCGGTCACCCTGCCCGGGCCCTCCCCGGAACCGGATGTGGGGATTTCCGCCGTCCGGCTCTTCCGCGGATGTGTCTTGCGGTCGCTTGCTCATCGTTCATCTCCAGATGTATACGACAATGCGCGCCTTGGGTAGAGGCAGGGCCTCAAGGAGGTCCTCAAATCTCTCCCAGTTGAGACGTGCCCGCTGGCTACGACGGTTGAGCCACTTGAACCAACTCCGTTTCACCTGATGCACGAAGCGCCGCAGGCTGTGGATGTTTCCATTCACCCCGAAGTAGTTGATGTGACCCTGCACTTGTCTCACGAGCGTGGCGTGCTGCTGTCGGACCGGTAGGTGTCGATTGTCTCGACACCACGCATACACTCGTCTGTATGGCCCGCGCCAACCGCGCACGCCGGGTCTTGCACGTCACCGCCCAACTTCCCGCACGAGTTCGCCGCCAATACCAGCAGAACCCGAGGAAGTTGAACGTCGTCGGACTCCTGCCTTCTCCTCGCGACCGTGAGGGTCTGCGAAAATCCAGCAGTTGAGTCTTCTCGGGGTGTAGGGTCAGCCCAAAATGCTCCATCCGTTTGCTCAGCACCGCCAGCACCCGTTCGTGCATCGTCCTGGCGTTCAAACCCGAAGACGCCATCATCGGCGAAGCGGATAAACGTGGCCTTGCCACGCAGCCGCGGCCTGACTTCTTCGGCGAACCACCGGTCCAGCACCGTGTGCAGATAAACGTTGCCCAGCATCGGCGACAGAGTTGAACCCTGGACCGTGCCCTCGGACGGCTCGGTAAATACCTCCCCGTCCAGCACCCCGACGTGCAAGCATTTGCCTATGAGTCGCAACAGCGACCCATCGGCCACCCGCTCCTGGAGCATCTCCATCAGCTGCGATCGGCGCACGCTGTCAAAGAAGGACACCACGTCAAACTCCAAGATCCAGTTCGCTTCGCCTTCATTCACCGCTCGGGTCAGTGCTCGCACCGCATCGTGCGCGCTGCGACCGGGGCGAAAGCCATACGAGCAGTCCATAAAGGTCTGCTCATATACCGCCTCCAGTACTTCGCGCAGTGCATTCTGGACCACCTTATCTTCGGTGGCCGAGATGCCGATCGGCCGCGTCTGACCTTTCTTTTCCTTGGGAATGTGCACCCGTCGGATCGGCTGATGGCGATATCGCTTCGTCTTCAGCCGCTCGTGCAGATCTCGCAGCTTGTCCTGCAAGTCCTGCCCGTATTGCTCCTTCGTGATGCCGTCCACCCCTACCGCCGCATCGCTGCGCAGCCGGGCAAACGCTCCGAGCCAGCAGCTCCTCGTCGATCAGGTGGGCGAGCGAATGAAACCGGGCCGCAGGCTCCCGTTTCGCTCTCTCCGCTACCTTGCGAAGTCCCGTTGACATGTCCAGCGACGTCAAGGCGTCGGTCATGTTCCCCTCCGCAAGTTCACACCCGCACGGGCCGCCTTTGCTCGCCCGGGTCCGCGTGCCAATACGTTCCCCGAGGTCATCGCTCCTATTCGGCCCTCCGACTCCCTGCACTGCTTCGTCTCAAGCTCTGGTTCCCCTCGCTTGAGCCTACCTGCATTCGATTGCCTCTCCTGCAGGACAGACAGGGCCTCCCAGATGACTGGCCCATCCTCTTGAGCACGCGCCGTGGTCGAACACCCCGCCGGTTGCGCTACCCACTCGACCGCCACGCGAGCAGCGCTGCTGCCTTCCAGCAACATGACGCCTTGGGCACCGGAATAATGAAAATTACGAGGCTGCATTCTCACGGCTCACACTCTCGCGTGCCTACGCATCAACGGGGCAGTTACCTGTCCCGCTGCAAGGCTCGCTACCGGCCTGCGGGTCTACGCTTTGGCCGGACGGGATTCGCACCCGCTGGATGAGTAATCCAAATTTCAGAACGTTTCCGATCACGTTCCTCCTTTCGGACCAGCCTTTACTGGTCGCTTCCATGTTTTCTCCCCTTCTTTCTCTGTTTTCTCCCCTTCTTCTCGCCTCCGGCGGCAGCGTGCGTCTAAGACGTGCAGCCGTGATCGCAGCGGTCGCGCTCGATCTGCAAGGTCGCGTGATCGATGCGAAACCGCGTCTTGAGAGTCGGGGTCAGGGAGCCCAGAAGCGCCTCGTCCGCCTCCCGGTCCGGCACGACCAGATGCGCGGTCAATGCCACGCTCGTCGTGGAGAGCGCCCAGATGTGAAGGTCGTGCACGTCGGTGACGCCCCGTTGCCGGGCGAGATACGACAGCACGTCGGTCGAGTTGACGCCGGCGGGAACCCCGTCGAGCGAAAGGTGCACGGAGTCTCGCAATAGCCTCCAGGTACTCGCCAGAATCACGGCGACGATCAGCAGGCTGACCGCCGGATCGAGCCAGCTCCAGCCTGTGAACAAGATGACGGCGCCCGACACCAGCACGCCCGCCGAAATGGCCGCATCGCCCAGCATATGGAGATAGGCGCTGCGCCTATTCAAGTCGCCGTGGCTGCCGGCGTGCAGAAGCCACGCGCTCACGCCGTTCAGCACGATGCCGACAGCGGCCACGGCGACGACCGTGGCGCCCGCCACGCCGGGCGGCGATGCAATGCGCCCGATGGCCTCCCACGCAATGGCGCCGCAAGCCAGGAGCAAGAGCACGGCGTTTACCAGCGCGGCCAGCACCGAGGAGCGCCCCAGACCGTAAGTGAACTTCCCGCCGGGAGGACGGCGTCCCAGATACACCGCGGCGAAGGCGCACAGAAGTCCGATCACGTCCCCGAAGTTATGGCCCGCATCGGCAATCAGGGCGACCGAATTCGACAGGAAACCGAACGTGCTCTCGACCGCCACGAACGACAGATTGAGGATCATCGCAATCATCATCCGCGCAGTCACGGCATCGCCGGTCAACTCGTGAGCGTGCTCGTGCGGCCCGCCGTGGGAATGGCCCTGATCGTCGTCATGCTCATGATGGTCGTGCTCATGACGGTCATGCTCATGCGCGTGATCTTCGTCGCCGGCGGCGCTGCCGTGACGCTCATGAGGTCCGTGATGTGCCATCCGCTGATGCTCCTTAGAGACCGAGCGCACTCAGTGACGGGTGTGGGTCGGGGCGCCGGCCCAACCCCCAATGGTACTTGCGATCGGCCTCCGAGATCGGCAGATCGTTGATGCTCGCGATACGCAGTCGCATGAGACCCGCCTCGTCGAATTCCCAGTTCTCGTTGCCGTAACTGCGAAACCACTGGCCGCTGTCATCGTGCCATTCGTAGGCGAATCTGACCGCGATGCGGTTCTCGCGGAACGCCCACAGCTCCTTGATGAGGCGGTAGTCGAGCTCGCGGGACCATTTGCGCACGAGAAAGGCCTGGATGGCGTCCCGGCCCTGGATGAACTCGGCGCGATTGCGCCAGCGGCTGTCGATGCTGTAGGCGAGCGCGACGCGCGCCGGATCGCGCGTATTCCACGCATCCTCCGCCATGCGCACCTTCTGTGCGGCGGTGGCCGCATCGAAGGGCGGCAGCGGCGGTCGAGTCACGGCGTCGGTCATGAAGCCATTGTACGCGGCGCCCCGTACCGGCGCGAAATCTAGCCGCCCGCGCGCGTCGATTGCAGGTCGAAGCCGCCCGAACCGGAGAGCCAGGTATCCTTGTCGCGAATGATGGCTTGAGCAGGCAGGCTCGCCGTCTGCACTGCGACACCGGTGAGCTTGCGGACCGCCGTGCCGACCGAGAAAATCTCCACCAGACTCGTCCCCAGCTCGATGATATAGGTCTTGATGCCCACCACGTCTTCCGCCCCGAGGGCGGCCGCTTCGCGCTTCAACCGGTCGAACACTTGTTCGCGCGCGTCGTAGATCAGGGTGGTCAAATCGGGGATCTCGCCCTTCACGAAACTCTGGAACGCCGCCTTGATGCCGCCGATCGCTCCCAGCGAGTACACGGAGGTCGAGATCAGCAGCTTCAAGGGAATGTAGCCGAGCTGGGTCATCCCCCAGAGCTCCTCGCCGGTGAGATCGCTGGTGGCGGGTGAGGAGGCGAACTCGGCGGGCAGCAGCGGGTGCAACGCCGCAGTGCCCGCCATGTACATTTCATGAAAGCCCGCGAAGTGCATGACGCTGGTTCGGATGCCCACCACCGCGTTCGCGCCCGCCGCCTTCGCGTGGCTCGTTACGCGCTCGAGCGCCCGGTGGCGCGTCTCGTTGAAGACATCGCTGAACTCCTTGATCTCGCCCCGCACCAAGGTCTTCAAGGTTCCGGCGATCCCGCCCACGGCGCCCACCGAATAGGCGATGTTGCCGAACACGAACTCGCGCGGCTCATAGCCCGCATCCATGTGGCAGTAGAGTTCCTGTGCGTCGCCCGCGCTGGTGAAGGCCGCCGCTCCCGGCTGTCCGCTGACGCCGGACCCGACGAACAGGAACTCGGAATTGCCGCCGAGACTGCGCAGCTCCGAGGTGACGCCGACGACTCCGTGCACGCCCTCGCGCTTCGCCTCCGCCCTCATCCGCTCGAACGCGGCTTCGCGTCCCGCGTGAATCATGCCCGTGACGTCGGGAATCTCGCCCCCGACGATTCCGCGGAACGCAGAACGCACCCCGCCGAGAAATCCCATCGACTGGATGCTGTTGCCGATGACCACGCCGCTCGGGGTCAGTCCCTTGAGCCGCATGCAGTAGATTTCGTTGCCCGAGAGGCCGGTCAGTCTGGGTTCAACTCGCATCATGGCGTACGCTCCATTCGTGTCGACTATTCGTGGAAATCAGTTCCTTGCCGCCGGCTCGCCATCCCGGCGGCCCTAGGCCGGCAAATACCGGTTGATGAGCTCCGCCATGCGGTCCAGGCCCGTGTGGAAGAGATCGAGGCCGAGATCCGGCAGGTCCAGATACGCGGAGTCCGCCTTGAGCATGGGCCTCACCCGCTGCGTCTGCTCCATGATGTCGTCGTGCGGCGCGAAGACGGTCAGGGGTGAGCGCAGGCTCTTCAGTTTCTTTTCCACGGGGTAGCCGCTCGCGGCGCGGAACGCGGCGCCGGGATTGGCGGCGAGCAGGTGCTCCACGAACCGGCGGTGCACATCGCCAAGATCGTACGGCGGCTGGCGGAACGCGAACGAGCCGCGCCAGGCGCCGAGCACATGGCCGCCCTCGGCTGCGGGCTTCAGGGGCTGCTCGCTGTATTTTTCCATCTGCCTCTGCTGCTCCTCGACGGTGAACAGCGGCATGCCCACCGCAATCAAGCGCCGGGCCTGGTGAGGCGCCTGGTGAGCGATTTCGACGGCTTCGATCGATCCTACATGCACCCCGAGCACATCGAACGGTCCCTCGATGCCCGCCGCCCTCAGCGCATCCACCGTGCACTGCGCATATTGTTCGAGCGACAACGCCCACGGAGGCGCATCGGAAAAGCCGTAACCGAGGCGGTCGGGCGCGTAGGTCGGCCGCGCGAGCCGCTCCTGCAGGGCTTCCCACATCTCGCCCGAGCGCGGGGAAGGATGCAGCAGCACGATAGGCACGCCCTTGCCCTCTGTGCTGCGTACGTGCAGCTGTCCGAATCGGGTGGGAAACAATCGCCGCGTGAGTACCAAGGGAGCCTCGAAGGGTAGCCAGTAGGATGATCGATCAAGCGTGCGCGGCGAGGAACCGCTCGACCAGCGGGGCAATCACACCCGGCCGTTCGATGTGCAGCATGTGGCCCGCCCCGGCGATGTGAACGATCTCGATGTCGCGCACCATCGCTTGCCATGCCGCATCGGTGCCGTCCGCGCCGAGCTGAGCCAGAAACCGGGATTCCTCGCCCAGCAACATCAGCATCGGCGCACGGATACTGTGCCAGACGGCCTCCGCATCCTCGCGTTTGTAGAGAATCGGGTTGACCCAGCGGTGCCGCGCATCGCCCAGCAAATGAACACGCCCATCGTCCTCGAGTTTACCCCAAGCGCCGGCGATGAATCGCGAACGAGCCTCGCCGAACCGCGGATAGCGGGACTGGATGATGGAGGCAAGCTGCTCGAAGGAATCGTAAGACCTCAAAGGCGGAACGCTCTTGATCTGATCCAGCCACTCGAGGAGCCGGCCCGGCGCTTGCTCGGGCGAGGTGCGCGGCAAACCGAAGCCCTCGAGATTGACGACGGAGCGCACACGATCCGGCTTGAGCCCCGCGTACAGACTCGCCACATTGCCGCCCATGCTGTGGCCAACGAGGTGGGCCGCCCGGCCCGGGCTCACGAGATCGAGCAGCTGGTCGAGGTCCGCCAGATAATCGGGGAACCAATATCCGTCCCGCGACCAGCCGCTCCTTCCGAATCCGCGCCAATCGGGCGCCGCAAGCGGCCAATCACGCTCCAACGCATCCACCAGGAACTGGAACGTGTCGCCGGTGTCCTGAAAGCCGTGCAGCAGGATCACGGGAGCCTCGCCGGCGGCGGCCTCCGGTCCCCAGCGCCTCAAATGAATATCGAGTCCGCGGACACGAACCGTCTCATGCCGCGCCGGGCGCAGCATTCGGTAGGGTGCAGGCGTCGTCAATCAGGGACGCAGGCTGCTGCCGATGAGCGCGCCCACGAGACCCCCGACCAACCCGCCGACGGCGGCGGCGACGACGATCTGCGGCGGCTTGTCGTTGTTGTCCGGCGTTATTCCGCCCTTGGACCCGGTGCCTTTCGCCGAGCCGGTGCCCGTGCCGGAACCCGACCCGCTACCGGAACCCGAGCCGCTGCCCGAACCGGAGCCCGAGCCGGGATCTTTCGGCTTGCTTGGGTCATTTTCGTTAGGCATGTCCAACTCCTTGAAGTACTCGCCCGAGGATACCTCATACACGGTCGCGGCCCCGGGCCGCAAGTTCGCGCTCGGTTTGCCGCCGGCCCGGACGTGGGAGCATGCTTTCGGCATGAAAGGAGAACGTATCGGACCCTACCGCGTGCTCGGCACCTTGGGTGTCGGCGGTATGGGCGAGGTCTTTCTCGCCGAGCGCGCGGATGCCGAGTTCGAACAGCAGGTTGCCATCAAGGTGGTACAGGGCGGCGCCTTCGGCCGGGCCGTGCAGTCGCGCCTCAAGATCGAGCGGCAGATTCTCGCCCAGCTCGATCATCCCAACATCGCACATCTCCTCGACGGCGGCACTCTGCCGGATGGAACCTCCTATCTGGTCATGGAATACGTCGACGGCGTGCCGATCGACACGTTCTGCGATAGCCGTCGGCTCGACGTACCCGCGCGGCTCGAGCTGTTCGTCACGGTCTGCGGCGCCGTGCACTACGCTCATCAAAACCTGGTCGTGCATCGGGACCTCAAGCCCTCGAATATCCTGGTGACGGCCGCCGGCGTGCCGAAGCTTCTCGACTTCGGCATCGCGAAGCTCCTCGACCAGAGACAGCTCGGGCAACACACGCTCGCGGTCACCCGTGCCGATATTCGAATCATGACCCCCGACCACGCGAGCCCGGAGCAGGTACGCGGACAGCCCATCACCACCGCGAGCGATGTCTATGTGCTCGGAGTGCTGCTCTACCGGCTGCTCGCGGGCGTGAGCCCGTTTATCATCGAATCGGCGCGGCTCGCGGACATCGAACGTGCCATTTGCGAGACGGCTCCCCCGCTTCCAAGCCAGGCGGTTCCTGACGCCAGCTCCGGGCATGCCCACACCATCTCGGAAGCTCGGACTACCAACGTCCGAAGACTCCGGCGCACGCTCGAGGGCGATCTGGACAACATCGTCTGCATGGCCATGCGCAAGGAGCCCGAGCGCCGCTACGGCTCGGCGGAGCAGCTCGCGGGCGACATTCGGCGTCACTTGCAGGGCAAACCGGTGATCGCCCGCAAAGATACGCTGTCGTATCGGAGCACGAAGTTCGTCAAGCGCCACTGGCTGCCGGTCGCCGCCGGCGGCGTCGTATTCTTCTTGATCCTGGCATTCGCGGTCACGACCTACGTGCAATCGCTGCGTATCGCCGCCGAGCGCGACCGCGTCGCGGAACAGCGCGAGGCCGCCGAGCACGAGCGGGCGCGGGCGGAAGAAGTGTCGAAGTTTCTCGTCGATCTGTTCAAGCTGTCCGATCCGGAGGTGAACCGCGGCAACCGGGTGACCGCACGGGAACTGCTGGATTCCAGCGCCAAGCGGCTGCGCGAGGCCTTCAAGGACCAGCCGGCGACCAAGGCCGCGCTGCTCGCGACGGTCGGCGCCGTGTACGACAGTCTGGGCCAGTACCAGGATGCCGTTCCGCTACTGCGGCAATCGTTGGCGTTGCAGCAGGACTCGGGGGACAAGTCGCGTGTCGATACGCTGCTGGAATTGGGCCGCGTACTCTTCGAAGGCGGTGATCTGCAAGGCGCCGAAGCGCCTCTACAGCAGGCATTGCGCCTATCGCAGCGGGAATTCGGCGCCGCCGACCTGGAGTCCGGCCGTGCCTTGTGGGTGCTCGGGCAGCTTCGGCATCTGCAGGGAGAGGCAGCCGGAGCCATCGACCTCTACCAGCGCGCACTCAATATTCTGGAGACCGCGCAGGCGCCCGCCACCGAGGTAGCCCGATTGCTCGACGATCTCGCGCAGGACTACGAGCGCCAGCAGCAATGGCTTCTCGCCAAGCAAACCTATGAAAGAGCGCTGGCGATCGACCGGGACATCCTCGGCAACGATCATCCGCGGGTGGCCTCGCATCTGCACAACCTCGCGATCGTGGCGCAGAACATGGGTGATTTGAAGCGCGCCGAAACCCTGTACCGGGAGGCAATCGCCGGCGAGGAACGCGCCTTCGGCGACCAGCACCCGGAAACCGCGGCGGCACAGGGAAACTATGCGCTCCTCCTGGATCGGGAGGGACGGCTCGCCGAGGCGGAGCCGCTGATGCGCCAGGCGCTGGATGTGGCGCTGAAGGTCTGGGGTGCCGACAATTTCAACGTCGGCTACGCGCGCGTGAGTCTTGCCATGGTGCTGCACGATGAGGGACAGTGGGACGAGGCCGAGAGTCAATTCCGCCAGGCGCTTGCAATCTACGACAAGTCGTTGCCGGCGAACCACCCGTATCGGGCGGCCGCATTGATGCACCTGGCGCGGCTGCTCGTGGACCGCGGGAGGGCCCAGGAGGCACTTCCGTTGAGCGAGCAGTCGGTCGCGATCTGGAGCGCCGATTTCCCCGCATCGCACCCGCCCGCTGCCCAGGCCCGTGCCGTACACGCCTACGCCCTGTCGCGCTTGGGGCGCCGCCGGGAGGCCACCGCCGAACTGGCGGCGGCAGTGCCGATCCTCAAGGCTGCGCGGGGGCCCGACGACCCGAGCGTGCGGCGCGCCGAAGATTGGTGGACGAGCGTCCGCGGTCCGGCATCGCCGCCGACCGCGAGCGCCGCGAGTGCGCCGCCCGGCTCGCCCGAGCCGGCCGCGCGGTAGGCTCCTCGCTCAGGGGCTCAAGAAAATCTTGTAGGCCGGATTCTCGGTCTCTTCCGAATACGCGTACTGCAGCTCGTTCAAGTGCAGCAGGAAGTCCGTCAGCGTCTCAGGCGGCACCTGGATTCCCGCGAGCACGCGGCCGTAATCGGAACCGTGATTGCGGTAGTGGAACAGACTGATGTTCCACTTGGGCCCGATGGCTTGAAGGAACTTCAGCAACGCTCCCGGCCGTTCGGGAAATTCGAACCGATAGAGCCGCTCGTCCTGGAGATCCCCCGCGTGGCCTCCCACCATGTAGCGCACGTGCAATTTCGCGGTCTCGTTGTCGGTCATGTCGTGCACCGCGAATCCCGCCTCGCTCAGCATCTTGATGACAGCGACGCGCTCCGCTTTGCCCTGGCTCAGCGCCAGGCCGACGAACAGCTGGGCCGTCTTCGATTCCCGATAGCGGTAATCGAATTCGGTGACGCTGCGCTTGTCGAGCAGCTCGCAGAAGCGCAGGAAGGATCCGGGAACTTCGGGTATCTCCACCGCGAGCAGCGCCTCGCGCTGCGCGCCCAGATCCGCGCGCTCGGCCACGTACCGCAGCCGGTCGAAGTTCATGTTCGCTCCGCCATTGATCGCCACCAGCGTCCGCTCGGCGCACCCCTCGCGCGCCACGTATTTCTTGATGCCCGCCACCGCGAGCGCACCCGCAGGCTCCGCGATCGAGCGGGTGTCCTGAAAGATATCCTGAATGGCCGCGCAGATCTGATCCGTGGTCACCAGCAGGATTTCATCGACGTATTGCCGCGCAAGCTTGAACGGCTCTTCGCCCACCCGGCGCACCGCGACGCCGTCGGCGAAGATGCCGACGCGCTCGAGCGTGATGCGCTTTCCGGCCCGCAGGGACTCGTACATGCCGGCCGCATCTTCCGGCTCGACCCCGATGACCTTGATGCGCGGATACAGCGACTTGGCGTATGCCGCGATGCCGGCGATCAGTCCGCCGCCGCCGACCGGAACGAAAATGGCATGGATGTCGTCGCCATGCCACTGGCGCAGGATCTCCATGGCGATCGTGCCCTGCCCCGCGATCACGTCGGGATCGTCGAAGGGATGCACGAACACCAATCCTCGCTCGCGGGCGAGCTCAGTCGCCCGTACATTGGCATCATCGTAGTCGTCGCCGTGCAGGACGATCTCGGCGCCGAGATCGGCGACCGCCTGAACTTTGATGTCGGGAGTCGTGAGCGGCATGACGATGACCGCCCGGATGCCGCGGGTGCGCGCGCCGAGCGCGACGCCCTGGGCATGATTACCCGCCGAGGCACAGATCACGCCGCGTTGCGCCGCCGTTTCCGAGAGCTGTGCGATCTTGTTGTAGGCACCGCGAATTTTGAACGAAAACACCGGCTGGAGGTCTTCACGCTTGAAGAGCACCCGGTTGTTGAGGCGCCTCGAGAGGCGCGGCGCCGCCTCCAGCGAGGTCTCGATGGCGACGTCGTACACCTTGGCCTTGAGTATTTTTTCTACGTAACTTTCTTGCATGTGCCGCTTCTGTAAGGAGGCGGCTACATTAGCTCAAGCGGGATCGCGGGGGTATTCCGTCCGAAACGGCGCCAAACTGTGAGACGTTCCACACTGGCGCACGATCTCGGCGCTCAAGACCGGAGGTTAATTGGGTAACATGGGGTCATGCGCACGCTGAAATCGCGCCTCTTTGCTTCCTGCTGGCTGATTGCCGCTTTGGCGGCGTCGCCCGCGGCTCATTCCTCGGCGGGCGGCTCCGTCTCGACCGACAACGTCAAAGCACGATTGATCAGCGAGACGAATGCCATCGCGCCCGGCCAATCGATCTGGGTGGCGCTCGAGCTCGACATCCGCGACGGGTGGCACACCTATTGGCGCAATCCGGGCGATTCCGGCCAGGCGACGCAGCTCGCCTGGACCCTGCCGCCAGGCCTCACTGCCGGAGACATCGTCTGGCCCGCGCCGCACCGTTTTGAGATCGCCCCGCTGGTCAATTACGGCTATGGCAAGCACGCCATGCACCTGATCAAGGTCACGGCGAGTCCGGATCTCAAGGCCGGCGCGCCGGTCGATCTCGCCGCCAAGGCGAGCTGGTTGGTGTGCGCGGATGTCTGCATCCCGGAGAACGCCGACCTGCACCTTCGCCTGCCCGTGCAAGCCGGCGACGGGAGCATGGACCCGGCGGTCGCGCCCCTGTTCGCGGCCGCGCGCGCCGATCTGCCGAACACCGCGCCGGCGGGAAGCGAGGCCAAGATCGACGACGGCCGGCTCGTGATCACGCTCGGCCGGGACTGGGGTGCGACGCTGTCCCAGGTGAAATCGCTGGCTTTCTATCCCTACGATGACGGGGTCATCGAGTACGCCGCGCCGCAGACGCTCGCGCGCAAGGACGGGGCTATCGAGCTTTCCATGAAGCTCGGCTACCAGCCTCCGAAATCCGGAGCCCTCCGCGGCGTGCTGATCGCGACCGAGCAGAGCGGACCCGACAGCATCAGCGTACCCATCGAGATCTCCGCGGGCCTCGCTCCGGGCGCCGCCGGTGCCTACGGCGCCCGGACGGCTCCGCGATTCGTGCCCATGCACGCCGCCACGGGCGCGGCGACCCCGCACGAGAAAGCGACCCCGCTTCCCGAGCTCTTGCTGCTCGCGGTGCTCGGCGGCTTGATCCTGAACTTGATGCCCTGCGTATTCCCGGTCCTCTCCATCAAAGCCATCGGCTTGGTCGAACAGGCGAAGAAACATCCCGCGGCGGTGCGCGCCAAAGGCTTGGTTTTCACGGCGGGCGTGATCGGCTCCATGCTGGCGCTCGCCGCCGTGCTCCTGGCGCTGCGGGCCGGCGGCGAGGAGATCGGCTGGGGCTTTCAGCTGCAATCGCCGTTGTTCGTGACGCTGCTCATGTATCTGCTGCTCGCCGTGGGCCTGAATCTGTCCGGCGTGTTCGAGGTGGGCGGCGGCCTCGCCGGGGTCGGCGATGCGTTGACCCGAGGCGAGGGTTACCGAGCCTCGTTCTTCAGCGGCGTCCTGACCACGCTGGTGGCGACTCCCTGCACCGCGCCGTTCATGGCGGCCGCGGTCGGCGAAGCGCTTACTCAGTCGCCGGTGGTTGCGCTGTCCATCTTCGCCGCCCTGGGTCTGGGTGTGGCGCTGCCCTATCTGTTGCTGTCGCTAGCCCCCTGGATGCGGCGCGCGCTTCCCAAACCGGGCGCGTGGATGGACACGCTGAAGCAGATATTCGCATTCCCCATGTATGCGTCGGCCGCGGGGCTTCTCTGGGTGCTGGCGCAGCAGACCTCGTCGATCGGATTGGGCGCCGCCTTGGCGGGCGCCATCCTGGTCGGCTTCGCCGCCTGGGCCTATCAGAAATCCAAGGGAATCTCCGTGGGCGGCCGGGTGGCCGCCTTGGCGACCGCGCTCGCAGCCGTGCTGGCGGCGATCGTGCTGCCGGTGCGTTTCGCCGATATCGCTGCGGCCTCGCCCGCCCCGCATTCTTCGGCTGCCGGCGAATCGTCCGAACAGTGGCAACCCTACGATGCCGCACGCGTCGCCGAACTCAGGGCCGCGGGAACACCGCTCCTGGTCAACTTCACCGCCAGCTGGTGCCTGACGTGCCTGGTCAACGAGCGCAACGCCTTCGCCGATCCCGAGGTTCAGCGCGTGTTTCGCAGCAAGGGCGTCACCTTGATGAAGGGCGACTGGACCAACCGCGACGCGTCGATCACCAAGGCGCTCGCGGATTTCGGCCGGGCCGGCGTTCCTCTCTACGTCGTATACAATTCAAAACCGGGCGGGGGTGAACCGGTGGTATTGCCGCAGCTGTTGACGGCAGGAATCGTCGAAAGCACGTTCGCAGGATTACCCGATCACGATTCGAAATGACTCGAACAGAGCAGGGTTGAGGAATGTCTCCCGACAACGCCGGTACCGTGTCGGTCGTCGATTTTCGCCGCCATAGCATGGTGCTCCAATGGCACGTTCTGGGCGGCACGTGGACCGCTTATGACACGCCGCCCTCGGTCGTGCACGGGATCGCGCTGATTCGCGCGGCTCAGCCCAATATCTGTGTGTACGGCCATGGCGGCCGCCTGCGGCTCCAAGTGGGTCCGGATCAATTTTCGTTGTCCGAGAACTCCCCGCGAATCAAATGCACGCGCGGCGTCGTGAGCTTCGGCCTGCGGCGGCGCTTCACCGTCGAGTCGACGACCGGGGGTGTGCTTTTCTCCCACCCTTATTGGACCAGCCAGGGCGAGGACTTTTTTCGATGGTTCGCGGCAAGGGCGCAGGATCCGGACTGGCGGACGGCGACGGGCCGTCGATGGACGGATGGCGTGTCGGCGCCGGTGCTGCGTTCGACCTGATCCCGGGTACCGACAAACCCGCCACTTCCGCCTCCGACAGGTAGCGCCACTCGCCCGGCGGCAGGGCGCCCAAGTCGATATTGATGATACGCACGCGCCGCAGCCGCTCGACCCGGTAACCCAGGGCGGAGCACATTCGGCGGATCTGCCGGTTCAATCCTTGAGTCAGGATGATGCGAAAGCCGTCGCGCCCCACGCGGGTCACCTTGCACGGCTTGGTCATCACACCCATGATCCTTACGCCGCTCGCCAGCATGGAAAGCGACAGATCCGTGATCGGGCGGTTCACCCGCACCATGTACTCCTTCTCGTGCTCGTTCTCGGAGCGCAGGATTTCGTTGACGATATCGCCGTCGTTGGTCAGAAGGATCAACCCTTCGGAGTCCTTGTCCAGCCGCCCGACGGGAAAGATGCGCTCAGGGTGTCCGATGAAGTCGACGATGTTGTCCTTCACGTGGGACTCGGTCGTGCAGGTGATGCCGGCCGGCTTGTTCAAGGCGATGTAGATCGGCCCTTTCCTGGCGCCGATCAGTTCGCCGTCCACGCGGACCTCGTCGTCGCTCTGCACCTTGAGACCGAGCTGAGCGCGAACGCCGTTCAGAGTGACGCGCCCGGCCTCGATCCATTGGTCGGCCTCGCGGCGTGAGCATGCGCCAGTCTCGCTGATGTACTTGTTCAATCTCACGAGATCGCCTTACCGCTCATCGCTGCAGAAATGGCCCGATGCGTCCCGCAAACGCCTTGGGGTCCGAATCGATGAGGTCGGGAGCGTCGATCTCGAGGATGCGCGCATTGGGTAATGCGCCGTCGGCCCACCGGGTCTCGTCGGGTTGATCGACTTTGGTCTTCACCACCAGGCAGGCCTGCTTGACCGGGGGAATGCGATCGAGCGGCGGCGAGCCCAGCAGCACCAGGCGGCGCACCAATTCCGGCCGCGAGTCGGCAAGATCGAGAGCGACCGCGGCGCCGAAGCGCACTCCCAAGAGATCGATCTGCTTCAGGCGCAGATCCCTCGACAAATCAGCGACCGCTTTGGCCGCATCCGCGTGACCCAAGCCGGGCGCCGCATCGGACTCGCCGAAACCGGGCAGATCCGGCGCATAAACCGAGCGCCCACCGGCCATCTCCGGCAAGAAGCGGGCGAAGCTCCGGCTCGAGCCTTCGCGGGAGTGCAGACAAATCAGCGTGACCTCCTCATCGAAACCGCCGGTGCTGGGAAACGCAGTACGAACGTGCAGCTGACCGAACTGACAGTCAAAATAGGCACGCCGAGTCCGAACCGCGAGTTGCGGAACGGCGGACGACTTGGGTTGCTTGGCCACGGCGCTCTCCGGCTTCGGTAATCAATGCCAAGGATACTCGATCGAGTCTCAGCGGCCTCCGCGCCCTGCCGCCCGCCGCGCTGTGACCCCCCGACGCCCTGTGACCTCGGCGGCCCTGTGACCGCCGCCGCCCTGTGACCGCCGCCGCCCTGTGACCACCGCCGCCCTGCGACCACCGCCGCCCTGCGACCACCGCCGCGCCCTGCGACCTCCACCGCCCTGTGCTGCCCTCCTGGACCCCACCGCCGTGACTCCGCCGCCCCGAGGGTCCAATCGTTGCTTTTATGTCACATTAATTTTCGGATTTTTCTTCAGAAGTACTAGCTTCGACGGCTCCACGACGTTAGAGTGTTGCTCGAACGCAAAGCATCTTCGGGGAAGTATAAAAGAGACCGATCGTCGCCAGAGCGCGAACAACAGCGCCGCGATAGGCATGGGGACTTGAAAGCCGGGCGATGCCCGGCTTTTTTATCGCTGCGTTATCTACGGCTGCGGGGGTGCCCCGCAGGTGACCCGCACCGTGCCGACCTCTCCGGTCACCGTGCCGGTGCCTTGGGAGATCTGACAGTCCCCATCGCCAGGCTGAGCTTTGATAGCTACCGCGTAACTGCTGCCGTAGGCAAGAGCGTTCGGCATCGAGAACTGCGCAGCGTTGGCCGCGACCGGGAGGTCGTCGAAACCGTCGGTGATTACCAGCCCGGACGTGGTCAATCCGGAGATGGATCCTCCCAAGGTGTAGCTGCTCGAGGCGCACGTCACCTCGACGTTCATGACCGCACTGGCGGACATGGTGCCCGTGCCGCCGCTGACCGTGCAGGTCAACCCCGCCGGCTGCCTCTGCACACTCACCGTGTAGCCGCTGCCATAGGCAACAGCCGTGGGCATCGTGAAATTGGCCGCGTTGGCGGGCACCAGGTAGGTGTCGCTGGCGTCGCTCAGCACCAGGCCGGTGGCAGTGAGTCCGGTGATCGTTCCGCCCACGCTGTACGCCTCGTCCGAACAGGTAATGGAGACGTTGGTGACATCGTGCGTCGGCATCGTTCCGGAACCCTTGGCGGCAGAACAGGTCATGCCGGCCGGTTGAGATTGCACGCGGACCGCATAGGTGCTGCCGGGGGACTGCGGCGCGTCAAGCGCGAAGCTCGTGGCGCCCGCCGGCACCGTGTACTTGTCGGTACCGTTGATGAGTACCAGGCCCGTTGCGCTCCCGAGGCCGCTGATACTTCCGCTTACGGCAGGCGGATCGGTGCATTTCACGGTTACGTTCGCAACGGCCACTGTCCCCATCGTTCCCGTGCCATTGGTCACGTCGCAGGTGAGGCCGGTCGGTTGCGTCGCCACGGTGATCGCATAGGAACTGCCGTATGCGACGGCCGTGGGCATCGTGAAGGAAGTCGCGCCGGCGGGCACGCTGAGCGTGTCGCTGCCGTTGGCCAGCACCAATCCCGAAACGGTGAGTCCGCTGATCGTGCCGCCGACATTGAAGGTCTGATCCGAGCAGGTGACCACCACGTTGGTGATATTTGCGGTAGTCGCCGTGCCGCTGCCGTTTGTCACCGTGCAAGCTTGTCCCGAGGGCTGGATCGGCACGATGACGTTATAACCAACCGTATCGGAAAGCACCGGGCCGAAGGTAAAACTCGTTGCTCCGGAGCTGATGGCGAGGTTCACGCCGTTGCTGGCCAGCGTCAGGCCGCCGGTAGTCAAGCCGCTTATCGTGCCTGAAAGAGTCAAGGGCGGGTTGCTGTCGCTGCCGCCGCACGCAGCGAGAAAAAGCAGGCTCGCCGCAATCGCGCTCCGTGCCGAGATCCCGATAAAGGACGAACTGTGTAATTGTCGTTGCACTTGATACTTCCTGGCTTCCGATATTAAGGGGAGGATCTGACGGGTCTCACGCCACGTTGCGATGCTGTCACAAAAAGGGACCGTCTGTAGGACGCACGCCGGGGCTGAAGGTTCGGCCGGCGAGCGGGGGTCGGCGAGCGGGGTCGGGGTGCACCCTATCGCGGCGTTGCCCGGTCCCACTCACGGGACGCCACGAACCCATTGGAGCGGCCGCCCTTGAACACCACCACTTCCACCAGCCGCTGACCGTCGTCCGAGAGGCTGAAGCGCAGTTCGTAGGGAGGCCTGTCGTCGTCGGGCTCGCCGGACTGTACGATCAGCGAGCGCTCGTCCCAACCGCACCGCGGCGGGGGCGCGTCGCCGCGCCCGCGCGAGGGCATATCCCGGTCGTGCTGCGTACCATCGCCGCCGGAAGGATGAGAGTGGTGGGCGATACCGTGCGCGCTGGGACGGCAGAACCGGACGCCCCCATCGGAGGTGAACGTGATCCTATCGCTGGTTTGCTCGATGGCCAGGTCCTTTCCCGGCCAGCGCAAACTCTCGTCCAGCACCGACACGGACGGCATCACCGGCCCCCCTGCACCGGCGGCGGCAGGCATGCCGCCGCCTCGCCCCCGCTGACGGCCACCCCCCCCACCGGTCGAACCCCCGGCGTCCACGCCGCTGGTCGCCGCCGCGATCTGGCTTTGCATGAGGCGCTGCGCATCGTCGCTGTCCGCCAGATTGAGATTCCAATGGCCGCTCAGATCGACGCCGGCGGGAGGCGTCGATGCGAGCTGATTCCCCGCGCACCCGGCGATTGCACAGACTCCCACCATCAGGCCCCATCGCATGAAGCACCTCTGAAAACAAGGGACCGGCTCGAGGCCGACGTGGGGAAGCTTACAATGTCTGCGGGGCGCCGGGCACTGACTCAGGCGATCGAGCGGCGGACTTTCCCCGCGGTGCGCAGATCCTCGGGCCCGCGAATCCAGACCCTGCCCTCGAAGGGCTGGAAGCACACCCGCAGCGGCTCGATGCGCCGTACGGTCTGCGTCCCGCACGAGATCTTGCCGTCGGCGAGGTCCGCTTGAATCAGATCGACGAGCGACGCGCTCGGCTCATCGACACCGGCCGGGGGCAGCGCATGCGCCAGGATGCGCGCCTGGATGTCGTCGCGTTTGGAGGCATTGCCGAGCACGCCGCGCTTGAACCGGTCGAGGACGACCAGTACGGAGCTCAGCGTATTGTCGGTCACATCGCTCGGCCGGCCCGTGCCGCCCATGAATTTCAGGTGCAGCAATCCGCCGACGCCGCGTGCCTCGTCATGCAGGCAAAGCGCGAGCGCACCGTCCAGATCGGCGATCAGCAGCATGGGCTCGGGCGACACATGATAGGTGTCCGGCGCGACCACGACTTCCGGCAGATCCTTTGTCACCCTGAGATCTTTTCCCACTCGTGGAACCTTATGTTGACAGCCGAATGCTGCACGCAAGCACGGATTTGCTCTGCCGAGCCAATCACGTTTTATGGACCCTACACCGGACCTGATCGAGACGTGCGACCGGAATCTCGGGGAAACCCCGCTCAGGGGTTGTCGCGCAGCGGCACGGGGAGCCCGTGCAGGACGCGGTCCACCTCTTCCTGGGTTTCGGACCTTTCCGTCTCGCGCACGAGCTTGCGCGTCAGCTGCGGCGCCAGGAGCTCGATGAACTCGTACATGTAGGCGCGCAGCAGCGCGCTGCGCCGGAAGCCGATCCAGGTGGTGTGCCCTTCGAACAGATGCGCGGCATCGAGCACGACGAGATCCGAGTCGGCGACCGGATCGATCGAGAGTCTCGCCAGGATGCCGACGCCGAGCCCGATGCGCACGTAGGTCTTGATGACGTCCGAATCGCGGGCCGTCAGCGCCACATCGAGCGACAGGCCCGCGGTCTCGAACAAGGCCGGAAGCGACGAGCGTCCCGAAAAGCTGAAGACATAGGTGACGATGGGATATTCGGCGAGCTTCTTGAGCGTCAATTTGCCGGCCGAGGCCAAGGGGTGCCCGCTCGGCACGATGACGGCGCGATGCCAGCGGTACACCGGAAGACGCACCAGGTGCGGGAATAGCTCATCGGAGCCCGTGGCGATCGCGAAATCCACCCGGTCGCGGGCGACCATCTCGGCGATCTGCTCGGAGGTGCCTTGATGCAGATGCAATCGCACCTTGGGGTACTTGATGCGGAACTCGCGAATGACCGGGGGCAGCACATAGCGCGCCTGGGTGTGAGTGGTCGCAATGGACAGCGTGCCCCCATCGGCCTTTCTGAGTTCGGCGGAGGTACGGCGGATGTTCTGCATCTCGCGCAATATGCTGCCCGCGCGCGAGATGATCTCCTCGCCGGCGGCCGTGGTCCGGGTGAGCGCTCTGCCTTCGCGCTCGAACAGCTGAAATCCAAGCTCCTCTTCCAGCAACTTGAGCTGCCGGCTCACCCCGGGTTGCGAGGTATGCAGCTGGCGCGCGGCGGCCGTGATGTTGAGGCCGTTCTCGTGCACGGCCACGAGGTAGCGCAGTTGCTGCAATTTCATACGGGCACAGTATAGGTCTTCTAGAACGCGATCAGCTTCGTTCCCACCAACACCAACATCGCCGCCAGCAGAATTCGAAGCGCCGCATCGGGTATGCGGCCGACGAATTGACTGCCGATATAGATGCCCGGGAGCGAGCCGACGAGGAGCGAGCCGAGCAGCTGCCAGTTGACCGATCCGAACAGCCAGTGACCGCATCCTGCGACCAGGGTGAGCGGCACCGCGTGCGCCAGATCGGAGGCGACGATGCGGGCAGCACTCGATCGCGGATACAGGAAGAAAAGCGCGGTGACGCCCAGCGCCCCGGCGCCCACCGAGGAGACTGACACCAGGAAGCCCAGCACGACGCCGGTGAGCACCGTCCACGCCGGATGGCGGGCCGCCTCGGTTCCATGGGTCTTGGACCACCGGCGCAGACACGAGCGCAGCACGAGCACGCCCGCTGTCAGCAGCAGCGCGACTCCGAGCGTGATGGTGATGATCTTCGATCCGCCGAGGCCGCCGGTCACTGCATGGAGAGTCCAGAGCGTTGCCACCGCCGTCGGCAGGCTTCCTGCCGCCAGCAGGCCGGTGATGCGCCAATCGACACGGCCCTGCTTCGCATGCACATAGGTGCCCCCGGCCTTGGTGATCGCGGCGTGCAGGAGATCCGTACCGACGGCGGTCGCCGGATGAATGCCGAAGAGCAGCACCAGCAACGGAGTCATCAACGAGCCGCCGCCGACGCCCGTGAGACCCACGATAGCGCCGACGGCGAATCCGGACAGCGCTTGGGCTGGATCGATCATGTGACCCTAGGATGGCGGACCGCTACGGGGCGGGCAACCGGGGGGCTAGCATTAAAAGGCATGTCCTCATAAGCGATAGTTCCTATCGCCGAACGGAGGCGCCCGCCTATAGTGCCGAGGATCGGCACCCGCCCCGGGTCCGGGCGTAAACTCCCGCCGCATACCGCTGTTCGTTACCGGGTGATTGCGTGTGAACTATTTTCCGCTGTTCTTCGATTTACGAGGCCAGAAGGTGCTGGTGGTCGGCGCCGGCGCGGTGGCACTGCGCAAGGTGCAGCTGCTCGAGCGCGCCGAGGCGGCAATCACCGTCGTGGCGCCGCAGGTCGCGCCGGAGCTGGCACAGCGGGCGGCTGACGGTGCGCTCGAACTTCGCCTTCGTGAATTCGCGTCCGAGGATCTGGAGGGCGCGCGCCTCGTGATCGTCGCCACGTCGCGGCGCGCGGTGAACCGCTGGGTCGCGAGCCTCGCCGAGGCCCGCGGGATTCCGGTGAACGTCGTGGACGATCGCAAGGCATCCCGGGTGATCGTTCCGGCCATCATCGATCGCGACCCGGTGATCGTCGCGGTGTCGACCGCCGGCACCTCCCCGGTATTGGCACGGCGCCTGCGGGAGCGCCTCGAAGCGCTGCTTCCGAGGCGGATCGGCCTCTGGGCCGCCTGGCTCGCCGGCATGCGCGCCGCCGCCCGGCGGCGGATCCCGAGCGCGGATGCGCGGCGGCGCTACTTCGAGATGCTCGTGGATGGTCCGGCGGAGCGCCGATTCGTCGATGGGGACGAGCGCGGGGCGCACCGAATCGCACAGCGCCTCATGGGCTCGGTCTCAGCCGCGCCGGCCGGAGAGGTGGCGCTGGTGGGCGCCGGACCCGGGGATCCGGAACTTCTGACCTTGAAGGCGCTGCGCACCCTGCAGGACGCCGATGTCATCCTGCACGACCGTCTCGTGCCGGCTGCGGTACTCGATTACGCCCGGCGGGACGCCGAACGAATCTGCGTGGGCAAGGCGGCCGGCAGTGCCGGTACGTCTCAGCAGGCGATCAACGATTTGCTCATCGATCACGCCCGCCGCGGCCGCCGCGTGGTGCGGCTGAAGGGCGGCGATCCGTTCATATTCGGCCGCGGCGGCGAGGAGCTCGAGGCGCTTGCGCGGGCGGGTATCGCGTTTTCGGTCGTGCCCGGCATCTCGGCGGCGAACGGCTGTGCCGCGTATGCCGGCATTCCCCTCACCCATCGCGACCATGCGCACAGCGTGAGTTTCGTCGCCGGGCACGGCGAGGAAACGGGCGCTGCGCCTGCGGGTGCGGAGCCCGATTGGGCATCGCTGGCGCGGCCCGGAGCGACTGCCGTCTTCTACATGGGTCTCGCGCGCCTCGAGCACATCGTCGCCCGGCTGATGCGAAATGGAGCGCCGGCCGAGCGTCCCGCGGCGCTCATCGCGCAGGGCACGACGGCGGAGCAGCAAGTCGTGGCCGCCACGCTCGGTACCATTTGCACCGAGGCCGCGGCCCGGCGGATCGAATCACCGGCGCTCCTGGTAGTCGGCGAGGTCGCGGCGCTCCATGCCTCGCTCGCTTGGTTCGGCCAGAGCCCTGCGGCTGACTCCGAGTCGCAGAGCGCTTAGCACCACAAACGTTTCCGCGGAAACGTACGCCAACACAGAAGCTTGGGAGAAGGCCGCGGACGCGGCCTCAGTCAGGTCGGCCTTGCCCCATAAAAGCATCCCCGGGCGAACCGGGGATGTAGTGGAACTGGTGTTGAGTAATAACCCGACACGTCCGTAGGCGGAAGATGCGCTGCACAAGAGTGCAGGACGCTCGACCTTCTTGGCATTGGGTCATCTGTTGCAATTAAGTAACTAGCGCAACAGTGCCGCGACTGCGTTGACGTGGAGAGTACCACTATTTTCAGCAAAATCCAAGGGTTCAGGCCCCGAAATCGTCATTGTTGCACTATGTCAAATATATCTCAGCGTTGTGACAACAGCACAACACACGCGCTTTCGTAGGCGCCGCGCGCTCGAGGCCGGCCGCGTTCACGGCCACGTCGCGGCCCGCCGCTCGAACTCGGCGGAGCCGGCCTTGACCACACAGAATCGCTGGCCCGTAGGCGCCTCCATGACCCACCAGGTTTGAACGGCCTGAATTCGCTTGGCCCCCAACGCCTCGAGCCGCCGCATCTCCGCCTCGATATCGTCAGTCTCGATGTCCAGATGCACCCGGCTCGGGTGCTCCACTTTTTGGACCTCGATATGCAGATCGTGCTGGCGGTCCTCGAGCCGCCGGTAGAATTCCCCCTCGGCCCCGGGTAGCTCGCGGACCGGCATTCCCAGCGCCCCGCCCCAGAAAGCCGCGGCCGCGCCGAGATCACCGGTTCGGCAATCGATGATGAAGCCGCCCAATTTGCTTTTATGCATCGCTTCCTCCAGATTCAAGGGCCATGAAGTATCTACACACTATGGTCCGCGTGACCGACATCGAGCAATCCCTGCGCTTCTATCGGGATGCGCTCGGACTGATCGAGCTGTCGCGCAAGGATTACCCTCAAGGGCGATACACGCTGGTGTTTCTGGCGGCACCCGGCGACGAGCATGCCCAGGTGGAGCTCACGCACAACTGGGATCCGGAGAGCTATGGGGCCGGCCGCAACTTCGGCCACCTCGCCTATGCCGTGGAGAACATCTACGCCGCGTGCGAGCGGCTGATGAAGCACGGCGTCACGATCAACCGCCCGCCCCGGGACGGACGCATGGCTTTCGTGCGCTCGCCGGACAATGTTTCCATCGAGCTGTTGCAAGCGGGAGGAGCGCTCGCTCCGGCAGAGCCCTGGACGAGCATGCCGAATACCGGGGTTTGGTGACGGCCGGGCGCTCCCGGTCCGTCAGAATTCCTTCCATTCGCTGTCGTTGCCGTTGGCGGCCGCCGTCTTCAACGGCCGGTTGCGTGCGGGCGGCGCCGTTTTGGTCTCGCTCGCCGACCAGGGTCGCCCGGTCGCGCGCCGCTCGGCATTCGCCGGGGCGCTGACCGGCCCGGCCGAGGCGAGCCTGAGCGTCTCGGCGGCCGCGGCAATCGCGGCGGCAGCATTGTTCGCCGCCTCCGCGGTGACCTGATAGGGCTCCATCATCTGATGGAGCGCCTTGGCCTGTCCGGCCATCGACTGGCTTGCGGCCGAAGCCTCCTCCACCAGCGCGGCGTTCTGCTGGGTCATCGCATCGAGCTGCATCACGGCCTTGTTGACCTGCTCGATGCCGACCGATTGCTCCTGGCTCGCGCCGGCAATCTCGCCGATGATGTCGCTCACCTTCTTGACGGACGTGACGATGTGCTCGAGGGTCTGGCCGGACTGGGTCACGAGCAATGATCCCTGCTCGACCCGCTTGACGCTGTCCTGGATCAGTCCCTTGATCTCCTTCGCGGCCGTCGCGCTGCGGCCGGCGAGGTTGCGCACCTCGCTCGCCACGACCGCGAACCCGCGCCCCTGCTCACCGGCACGCGCCGCCTCGACCGCGGCATTGAGCGCGAGGAGGTTGGTCTGGAACGCGATCTCATCGATGACGCCGATGATGTCGACGATCTTCTTCGACGCATCGTTGATCTCGGTCATGGCGCGGATGGCCTGATTCACCACGCTCCCGCCCTTGTCGGCTTGTTCTCGTGCGGCCGTCGCGAGCTGGCTTGCCTTGCTCGCATTGTCGGCATTCTGCCTGACCGTGGAGGTCATCTCTTCCATGGAGGAGGCGGTCTCCTCGAGGCTCGAGGCTTGCTCCTCGGTGCGCTGGCTGAGATCCGTATTGCCCTGCGAGATCTCGTCCGCGCCGCGCGAGACCTCGTTCGCCGCCGCTTTCACGCGGCTCACCACCTCGCTCATGTTGTCGGTGAGCTGGTTGATGCCGTGGCCGATCTCGGCGAACACCCCGGATTTGCCCGCGAGATTCATGCGCTGCGTGAGGTCGCCCGCCGCCGCAGCCTCGACCAGCCCCTTGATCTGCGCCTCGACTTCGAGCTCGACCGTGCGGTCCGTCCACTCGAGCACCGTTCCGAGGCGCTTGCCGCCGCCGTCGAGCATGGGGTTCGCCACGATGCGCATCGTGTGCCCGCCGATGAGGCTCTCCGTACTGAGCGTCCTGGTCGCCGCGCCGAGCGTCGAGCGCTGGTAGGCGGGATTCCTGTGGAACATGTCGATGCTCGCGCCGATCATGCGGCTCGGGTCGAAATTCGGCAGATCCTTGCGCAAGTCGGACTGCGCGGCATCCATCAGCTGGCGCAGCGCCGTATTGGCGTAAATGATGTCGAAATTCGTATCCGCGACCATGACGTTGGAGCTCAGATTGTCGAGCGCGCCTTTGAACGCCGCGTTCATTTCGTCCTGGCGCCGCTGCACGGTGATGTCGGTTGCATACTCGACGACCTTGCAGGGCTTGTCGTCCATGTCGAGGATCGGGTTATAGCTCGCCTGGATCCACACCTCGCGGCCGTTCCCGGCGATGCGGCGGTAGGCGCCGGCGTCGTAGTCGCCGCGCGCGAGCTTTTCCCAGAACGCGCGGTACTCGTTGCTCGAGCGAAATGACGCATCGACGAACATGCCGTGATGTTTCCCGAGGATCGCCTCGAGCGTGTAACCCATCATCGAGAGGAAGTTGTCGTTGGCCGAGATGACCGTCCCGTCGAGGTTGAATTCGACCACGGCCTGCGCCTTGCTTACCGCCTTCAGCTGGCCCTCGTAATCCTTCGACACGCGGATGGTTTCGGTGATGTCCGCGGCATACGCAACCACCTTCATGGGCCGGCCCTTCGCATCCATGATGGGGTTATAGCTCACCCGCATCCACACCACGCGGCCGGTCTTGTTCAAGAACTTCTTCCGCCCCGCGTCGAATTCACCGCGCGCGAGCTTGCTCCAGAATTCGACATAATCCGCGCTGTCGCGGTACTCCGGCTGGAGCAGCATGCGATGGTGTTGGCCGGCAAGCTCCTCCAGCGAATAGCCGAGAATCTTCAGAAAGTTGGCGTTGGCGTGGAGGATCGTGCCGTCGAGCTTGAGCTCGATCACCGCCTGCGAACGGTTGATCGCGGCCAGCTGTCCCGCCATGTCGAGCCGCGACAGGATTCGTGCGCGGCCGGATCGGCCGCGGGGTTTAGGTTTGCTGGTCGCCATGAATTGCTGTTCCTCTGGAAACGTGCGATGGAATGGGTGATACGGGCGCGCCCGAACCGCTTAGCGGCCGTCGGGACTTCAACTGAAGGGAACTGCGTCTCACTTGCTCACCGCCGGATCATCCCGCGCAGATGACGCAAAGGACCCCGGAGCCGTATCTGGGAATATCGACCTGCCAGTCGACTCTTCGCGCGGCCGGGGTCAGCAGAGCCGCGGCATCCGCCGGAAGGGCGCCCACGGCCCTCACCTCGCGCAATCTCAGATGCGGCGCACCCTCCCGCAGGATGAGCCGGGTGCAGATATTCATGATCTCGTTGAGATTGGCGAGCATCACGTCGGTCAGGGCCCGGCCCCTGACGGATTCCTTCGCCGTGGCCGGGGGCAGCATGGAGAGCGCCGAGCCGGTGTGGGCGGCGAACTCGGTGTCGCAGCCGCAAAGTGCCGCGGGGGCGCCCTCGTCCGTAACGTACACGCCAAAATAGCTCGCCGCGCGGCCCGATATATCGAGCTTTGCGCCGGGCTTGATCGACAGGCCGTCGAAAATCATGCCGAGCAGATCCTTTGCACGCGCCGCATCCGGCAGGGAGTAGGGGCCGCTCATTTGATGTGCCCGCCCAGAGTCTCCTTGAAGGAGTCGGCCGTGAACGGCTTCGCGATGAGGAAGCTCGCTCCTGCGGCTGTCGCGCGCTGGCGCATGTCGGGTGTCGCCTCCGTGGTGACGAACCCGAACTTGATTTTGATTCCCTCCTTGGCGAGCGCTTCGATCAGCTCGATGCCCGTCATGTTCGGCATGTTCCAATCGGAGAGGATCAAGTCCGGGCGCGATGCCTTGATCGCTGCGAACGCCTTTTTCGCATCGTCGAATTCCGAATATTCGTGGCCCTCGAATCCGGCGACGCGCAGAGTCTTGCGCACTATCATGCGCATGGCGGTCGAGTCGTCGATGATCATGATCTTCATTGCCGCTCCGGTTAGTGGCTGGCGCTAGCCGAACAATTCAACGTCGTCGCGGCCGCGCTCCTGGCCGAGACGTTCGCTGTATCTGCTTTCCTGGGAGGCGATGGCCGGGGCGCTGAGCGCCTGCAGATGCTTGAGCATGACCCGCCCGCTCGCGGGGAAGTAGTCGACGTGCCTCGGACGGCTGCCCCCGACGTCCTCGGCTACGATCGCGAAGCGCTCGAGCCCCAGAAACTCGCGGGCGAAAGTGATGTTGTTCGCTCCCACGTCGGTCATGGAGCTCAGGATCCGCGCTCCGCCGAACAACTTGACCTCGAGCCGCTCGCGCGCCGCGCCCAGCTTCATCAACTCGTTGATCAGGCTCTCCATGGCATAGGAGCCGTACCGGGTCGCGAGGCCCCCCGGGCCCTGCAGCCATGAGCTCACGCCCGTCGAGCGGTCCTCGGGCAGCATGAAATGGTTCATGCCGCCGACTCGCAACCGGGGGTCGCGCATGCAGACGGAGATACAGGAGCCGAGAATGGTCGTGACCACTTCGTCGTTGTTGGTGACGAAGAATTCGCCGGGCAATATCTTGGCGGTCCAGGCGCCGTTTCTCGGACTCCAGAAGCGCCTGACGTGCTCGAATCCCTTGAGGACGGGGGGTTTGGCGCGGCGCTCCTCGCCTTGCAGGAATGCATTCATGTTTCAGGTCCGCCGATAGATCGTCTTGCCGATCAACTCGTAGTCGGTGGATACCTTGAACAGCGTCTCGGAATGACCCAGGAGCAGCAGGTCGTCGCGCCGCTGAAGCTGTGCCATGCGCGCGAACAGGTGCTTTTGCGTCTCCTTGTCGAAATAGATGACCACGTTGCGGCACACGATCGCATCGAACGGACCGCGCATCGGCCAGTCGTGCATCAGATTCAGCTGCTTGAAGGTCACGAGCGCGGCGATTTCCGGCGAGACCGTGAAATGCCTCTGGTCGCCTTCCGGACGCTCGCGGAAGAACCGGGCGAGCCTCGGCGGCGGGAGACCCTTGACCCGATCGAGCGTGTAGGTGCCCTTCCTCGCGACCGCCAGCATCTGCGAATCGATGTCGGTTGCGAGGATTTTGATGTCCCAGCAAACGCGGTCCGGGATCGCTTCGCAAATCGTCATGGCGATCGAGTAGGCTTCTTCGCCCGAGGAGCAGCCCGCCGACCAGATTCTGATGCGGCGCGAGCCCTGCCAGCCCTCCGTTCGCGAGGCAAGCAATCGATGCAGATGATCGAAATGGTGGCTCTCCCGGAAGAACGCAGTGAGGTTTGTGGTCATCGCGTTGCAGAATTCCGCCAGCTCCGATGGATCTCCGGACTCGAGCAGCTCGCAATAGTCGCCGAACTTGCGAAGCCCCAGAGCCCGCAGCCGGCGTGAGACCCGGCTGTACACCATATCTTCCTTGGAGTCCGCCAGATTTATTCCGGCGAGCTTCTTCACCAGAGCACGCAGCGTCAGGAAATCGGCGTGGCCGAATTCGAACTCCCGCGCCCGCGAATCCTGCCCGTCGATCACCTGGGAGGCCCGATGATTCATGGGTCGAGACCGGGCAGCGAGCCGCTCATTCCCAGCAGTCTCAACGCTTTGAGCAGCGCCGCCGTCTCGCCGGACCAGCGGAGCTCGATGCCCCTCCGGGCGGCCTCGCGGCCGTAGGCGGCCAGGAGCTGCACGCCGGCCGTGTCCACATCGGCCAGCTCTCCGAGGTCGATCCGGACGGGCGTCCCCCCTTCCAGGGTCCTCTCGAGCAAATGGTGGCTGGCCGCCACGTCCTGGATACGCAGGCTCGCGCCGAGCTTGATCACGGCGCTCTGCGGCTCCGCCGATTCCCCGCCACGACTCCCATCTTCACTCACGAGTCACCCGACCGCCGCATTGACCAGCATTTCGAGGTTGAGCAGCGTGATCATCCGATCCTCGAGTGTGGCAATGCCTTTGATGAAGGCCTGATCCGTCGGGCCGGCCAACAGCGGCGGCGGGGGCTGGATATGCTCCTGAGCGATGTCGTGAACCTCGTTGACGGCGTCCACCACCACCCCGACGGTCCGTTCGCCCCTCTCGCCGGGCACGCGCACCACGATGATCACGGTTGTCGGCTCGAACGGCGCCCGATCGAGCCCGAAGCGCACACGCAGATCGAGCACCGGCACGATGGCGCCGCGGAGATTCAAAACGCCCAACACGTACTTCGGGGTATGGGGCAGGCGGGTCACGCTGTCCCAAACCTTGATCTCCTGCACCCACCGGATGTCGGCGCCGTACTCTTCGAGGCCCACCGTGAAGCTGACGTAGCGCCGCAGAGTGTCGCCTGCGTTCGAGGGGGCGGAAGCCGGAATTGTCCGGGTGCTCATTGCAGTGCTCATTGAAGCGCTCATCAAGCGGCCAATTGAGGCGCGTGCTTGCCCATGTACAAGCCGATCAGGCCCGGCACATCCAGGATCAGTGCGACGGTTCCATCGCCGTGGATGGTCGCACCCGCCAGGCCCGGAATTTGCCTGAAGTTGGTATCGAGGCTCTTGATGACCACTTGCTGTTGCGCCAGCAGCTCGTCCACGAGGATCGCGACCCTCTTGCCGTCCGATTCGACCACGACCAGAAGGCCGCCATCGATCTCGCTCTCGTCCGGTTCGATGTCGAACAGATCGTGCAGCCGCACGAGGGGAAGATAGGTGTCGCGATGCTTGAATACCTCGGTCCCTCCGGGAATGGTGTGCGTGTGCTTGCCTCTCGGCTGCACCGTCTCGATGATGGAAATCAGCGAGATCACGTAGACTTCTTTGCCCACGCGCAGCATCTGTCCTTCGAGAATGGCGAGTGTCAACGGCAGCCGGATACGCACGGTGCTGCCCTCGCCGGCCCGGCTGCTGATGTGAACGTGGCCGCCCAGATCGTTGATGTTGCGGCGAACGACGTCCATCCCGACGCCGCGGCCGGACACGTCGCTCACCGTTTCGGCGGTCGAAAAACCCGGCAGGAAGATCAGATCATAGATCTGCTCGTCGCTAAGGGCGGCGGCCGGATCGGCGAGCCCGCGCTCCTGCGCTTTCGCCAGGATCCTCTCCTTGTTGAGGCCGGCACCGTCGTCCTTGACCTCGATGATGACGCTGCCCCCTTCGTGGAACGCGTTGAGCTCGAGAAGGCCGGTGTCGCCCTTGCCGCTCGCCGTCCGCGCCTCCGGGGTTTCCAAGCCATGATCCAGGGCGTTGCGCACCAGATGCACGAGCGGATCACCGATCTTCTCCAGCACCGTCTTGTCGATTTCGGTGTTCTCGCCGCTCAGTCGAAGCTCCACTTTCTTGCCGAGTGTTCGGGAAAGTTCGTGCACCAGGCGCGGGAAGCGATTGAAGGAGAAGCTGATCGGGAGCATCCGAATCTTCAGCACGCTCTCCTGCAACTCCCGCGTATTGCGGGAGAGCTGCGCGAGGCCGCGCCGAAGCGCCTCGATGCTCGAGGGATCATACTGATCGGAAAAGCGGCTGAGCATGGACTGTGTGATGACCAGCTCGCCGACCAGATTGATGAGCGCATCGACTTTTTCCGTCGAGACGCGGATCGAGCCGGCGTCGGCGGCGGCTTTTGGCGGTCGCGGCATCGCAGGGGATGAAGGGATCGCGGAGGAAGAAGGCATCGCCGAGGAAGAAGAAGCCTCCGCGCGAGGAATGGTCGGCGCGCTCTCGACTCGCGGTTCGGGAGCCGGGGCGGGCACCGCGCTCCGGAGCGGCTCGTAGACGATGGTCGAATTGGCGTCCACCCAATCGAACACCTCGGCCAGCTGCGCTCGCGCAACCCGCGCGTGAAGGATCAATGTCCAGTGTAGGTAGCATTGCGTGGGATCCATGACCGCGAGCGCGGGCAGCCCTTCGGTCGCCGCCTGTACCTCGAGCTCCCCGAAGGCCGAGAGCTCTCTGAACAGCCTCAGCGGATCATTGCATGTCGCAAAAAGACTCGGATGGGGCCTGAACTCGATTCGCCAGCCGCTCACCCCGGCGTCCGCGGCAGCAATGGGCGCATCGGGGCCGGCCATCGGAGCGGGATCGGCCGGCGCAACCCCCGACTGCGGCGCGACCCCCGACTGCGGCGCGACCCCCGACTGCGGCGCGACCCCCGGCTGCGGCTCTCCTTTTACGGCGGGCCTGCCGAGAAGCTCCGACAGCTGCCGGGTCAGCGGCTCCGCCTGGGGTGCGACGATCGATTGCTTCGATCGCGCGAGGTTGAGCATTTCCCGCATCACGTCGACGGCCTGCAGGAGCAATTGCACAGCCTCGGAGGTGGCGGATCGGCTGCCGTCGCGCATCTGGTCGAGCAACGTTTCGACCGCGTGGGTGAAGCCGGAAATTTCAGTGAGCCCGAACGTGGCGGCGCCGCCCTTGATGGAGTGCGCGGCGCGAAAGATGGTGTTGATCGTTTCCCGATCCGAGGACGCGTCGAGTGAGAGCAGTCCGGACTCCATGGCGTCGAGACCCTCCGCGCTCTCCTGGAAGAAGATGCTGAGGATCTGCTCCATTTCGAGATCGACGGTCACGGGCTACAGAACCTTCTGGATCGTCGTCAAGAGCTTTTCGGGATTGAAGGGTTTTACCAGCCAGCCGGTGGCCCCTGCCTGCTTTCCCTCTATCTTCTTCTCCTGGCCGGCCTCGGTCGTCAGCACGAGCATGGGGACGTGTTTGTAGGACTCGATCTGCCGCAACTCGCGGACCAGAGTGATGCCGTCCATATGGGGCATGTGAACATCGGTCAACACCAGATCCACCGAATGCCTGCGCGCGTAAGCGAGCGCCTCGAGGCCGTCAGGGGCCTCGACGACGCTGTATCCCGCTTGACGCAACGTGAAGCTGACCATCTGCCGCATGGAAGCGGAGTCGTCGACCGCAAGGATGGTGGTTGCCATAAATTCCTTTCAACTACGCTATCTGAGGATTAACGGCATGGACTCTTCGCGCTTGAGGGACACACCGCTGCTGCTATCGGATGCTGCAAGACGGCTGACCGTCGCGCTGATCGAGCCCAGGGGCAATATGTGGCAGGCGGCGCCGAGCGCGACCGCTTCACCCGGCATTCCCCATACCACGCTGGTGGCCTCATCCTGGACGACGGTCGCCGCTCCCGCCTGGCGCATTTCCAGCAATCCCAGAGCGCCGTCCTTGCCCATTCCGGTGAGTATCACCCCGACCGCATTGCCGGCCGCTCGTTGCGCTACCGAACGGAACAGCACGTCGACCGACGGCTTATGCCGGTTCACGGGCTTGCCATCGTCGAGCCGGCACACATACCTTGCACCGTCCCGCTCGAGCAGCAGATGCCGGTCACCCGGTGCGATGTATGCGTGCCCCGGCAGTATTTGCTGTCCGTCCTGCGCTTCGCACACCGACATCCGGCAGCAGGCATCCATGCGCTTGGCAAATTGAGCGCTGAATGCTTTCGGAATGTGTTGAGTGATCAAGATGCCCGGGGTGTCGGCCTCCAGACCCAGTAGAAATTCCTTGACCGCTTCCGTGCCTCCCGTGGAAGCCCCCACAGCCACGACTCGCTCCGTGGTCCGAAGGGGTCGCGGAAGCGACTTGGGCAATACCGCGTCCACTCCGTATCGTTCCGTCGTGGCCAGGATCGAGGCGCCGATCGGGCGTACGCGGGCGGAGGCGGCGGCGTGGATTTTCAGGATCAGCTCCTCGCGATAGGTCGCGAGCGTTGCCGCCACGTCGATCTTCGGTTTGGGCAGGTAATCCACCGCGCCGGCCGCGAGGGCATCGAGAGTGATCGAGGCACCATGCTCGGTCAGGCTCGATATCATGATGACGGGCATCGGGCGCAGCCGCATCAGGTTCTTGAGGAATGTGAAGCCATCCATCTTCGGCATTTCCACGTCCAGCGTCAGCACGTCGGGATTCAACGCCTTGATCATCTCCCGCGCGGCGTACGCATCCCCGGCCGCGCCCACCACTTCGATCGAGCGGTCGCTCGAGAGCATGTCGGTCAGCAGCCGGCGCACCAACGCGGAATCGTCGACGATCAAGACTCGAGTGCGTTTCGCCGGGCTGTTCACTGTGACGCCGGCGGTTATGCGACGCTCGCCAGAGCGGCGGGCGACACTTGTTCCATGTCGCGGCGGATGAGCTCCTCGACGTTCAACATAATCACCATGCGGCCGTCGACGATGGCCAGCCCCGCGATGAAGTCCACGGCCGCGCCGCTCCCCAGGCTCGGCGTCTCCTTGAGATTCCGCGCGTCGATGTCCACCACGTCCGATACGCCGTCGACCACCAGTCCGAACTCGCGTGCGCCGGAGGATGTCCCGACCGAGACGACGATGATGACCGTGAGGGGCGTGAATTGCGCGTGGGCCAGGTTGAATCGCAGCCGGAGGTCGACGATCGGCACGATCGCCCCGCGCAGATTGAGCACGCCCAGGACGTGCGGCGGCAGCTCGGGGATCCTGGTCACGGGCGTCCACCCGCGAATCTCCTGCACCCGCAATATGTCGACTCCGTAGCTCTCCGATCCGAGCGAAAAGGTGAGTACCTGCCGGGCGCAGGCCGCGCCTGGCGGCGCGGAAAGCTCGGATGAGCGTGCAGTCATTCCACCGTCTTCCTGAAATGCGTTTTTTCTCGGCGCAGATCCTCTATAGCGGCGACCCCCGCCTTTACTTTAGCCGCCGCCCGCGGCCCGCCCGGCTAAAGTATTGGACCCCTGCGTCCGATACCCCGGGAGGATCCGCATTGTCCGAGGGCCGGTTCTTTCATGACCTTTCAAACCGTTCATAACCACCAGGAAAGCGTGGTCTACGAGCTGATAACCGCCCTCGCTTCGCGCTACCCGGCCCTATCGGGCAATGAGGAGCTGCTGGCGGACGTCGCCTGCGTGGCGCTCAATTCGCTGTCCCCGCGCTACATTCGCCACGAGGTGGATCTGCATTTCTTCATGACCGATGCCGAGCGCGCGCTCCACCAGGCGGCCGCTCGCAAAGCGGTCGAGGCGGCATTCGAGCGCATTGGGCAAACCGGATGAGCTCCGTGGCACCGAAGGGCGGCTCGACCCCCGAAGCCGTCAGAGCCCACGGGCTGGAGTTTCTGTCGAAGCTGGCGCGAGAGGTGTCCTCCGGTACCGTGGATCTGCCGTGCTTCCCGGACATCGTGGTGCGCATCCGCAACGAATTGGCCGATCCCAAGACCACGCCCGAGCGCATGGTCATGCTCGTGGGCGCGGAACCCCGGCTCGCCGCCCGTCTCCTGCAGACCGCCAATTCCACCGCATTCAACCAGTCGGGCAAGCCCGTGGCCGACTTGCGGACCGCCATCACGCGGCTCGGCCACCAATTGGTGCAGAGTGCCGCCATGTCGTATGCCGTGCGGCAGATGAAAAGTGAGCCATTCTTGCGTCCGATCGCGGACCGGCTCAAGGAGCTGTGGAAAGACAGCATTGCCGTGGCGTCCGCCTGTCAGACGCTCGCGCAGCGCACCCGCGTGAATCCCGACGAGGCGTTCCTGACCGGACTGCTGCATGGGATCGGCCGCCTCTACGTCATGGTGCGCGCCGCGGCGCAGTCGACCAACGTCGGCGATTACGCCTCTTTCATGGATCTGGTCTCGGGCTGGCAGGCATCGATCGGAAAGGCGGTCTTGGAGAACTGGGCCTTCGGCGCCGAGATCTGTGACGCAATCGGCGATCAGGACCTGGTCGAGCGGGACCGCAGGCGCAGGCGTGAGCCCGATCTCACCGACATACTGATTGCAGGCGTGCTGCTCGGCGACGCATTGAAGACGCCCGCGCCGCGCGAAATCGACGTGCACGGCGTAGCGGCGTATGCGGCGCTCGGGCTTTCCTCGCAGGACTGCGCTGCCGTATTGAGCCAGGCGGAATCTCACCTGGCTTCGCTGCAGGCGACCCTCGGATGCTGAGACCGAGCGATGCGGTCCGGCGATTTTTCAAGCTAGGCGAGTGAAGAGCATATGGCCAAAATGATTCTGACCGTCGATGACTCCCCCTCGATCAGGCTGATGATGAAACTCACCCTCACCGGCGAGGGCTATGACGTCATGCAGGCCGCCGACGGGGTCGAGGCGCTGCAATGGGCTCGCCAGCAAGTGGCGGATCTCGTGTTGACGGACGTCAACATGCCGAACATGGACGGCCTCACTCTCATCAAAGAGCTTCGCGCGCTCCCCGGATACAAGTCCGTGCCCATGCTGATCCTGACCACGGAGTCCGGCGCGGACCGCAAAGTACTCGGCAAGTCGAACGGAGCGACCGGCTGGCTGGTCAAGCCGTTCGACAATCGACAGCTGCTCGCAACCATCGCCCGGGTCATGTAGTCCCGGGCATCCACCTTCAATCGGAATTCCAATTATGAATGAGTTTTCGGCGCAGCCTGCCTCTGCGGAAGATCCGAGAAACAGACTGGCCGCCATGCTGGCCGTGATGGCCGTGCAGATCGATGCAGCGTTGCAGGAGTCCAACGCGCCGGCGGCCACCCTGGTAGAGACGGCGCATGCGCTCACCCAGGCGACCGAGACGGTCGCCCGGTGCGTATTCGACTTCTCAGGCTCTCCCACCCGCGTGTTTCAAGACCTCATGATGCTGCACGACGATATGCACGCGCGCGCCGCGAAGGCCTCCACCGCCATCCAGTTTCACGACCGCCTCGTTCAGTGCCTGACGCATGTCTGTGCGAGCCTCAATTATGTCTCCGAATTCCTGGCAAGCGGAGCGGCGATGAAGCCCGCGGAATGGGACGAGCTGCAACAACGCATCCGCGGGACGCTCAGCATGGAGGAAGAACGGGAGCTGTTCGACTTGCTGAGCGGCGGCCCCGCGGACGGTCCCACGCCGGCCAAGGCGCACGCCCAGGGGGGCAAGATCGAGCTCTTTTGAGCCATTGCCGGTCCGCCGGCCGTTTCGTCGGCCGCCCGCTGCGCCGGGGTCACTGAAGATCGATGTCGCCGTCGAATACGACGTTCACCTTGAGTCCCGCAATCTGCAGCGTCATCGTTGCCGGAAATGACTCATTGCCGGCAATGGCGCCGGCGGCAGTCGCTTTGGCTACGGCGTGCTCGATCTCCCGCTGCGAGTTGATGCCGACCATTTTCAAGAATTTCCGTATGCTCAGGTTCAGCGCGTCTTCGTTCATTGGAATCTCCGATCAGCCGGAACCGTGGGTCCGCACGCCCGCTAGAACATCTCCGACGCCCCCGGAGTCTTGATCTCGACCTCATTGCGCGAGGCGATGTGCTCGCCGGTGATCATCTCATCGTACGCCTGGCCGGGACCCACCATGGGGTACACGCCGGCGTCCTGATCGATCATCACCTCGAGGAATGCCGGGCCCGGGAAGCGGATGAATTCCTCGACGACGCCCGGCACGTCGGCTTTCTTGTCGAGGCGCTTTGCGAATTTGAATCCGTCGGCGAGTGCCGCCTTGACGAAGTCTTTGGTGTGCAGGCTCTTGTCGCTCGCGCTCAGCCTGCCCTTGAAGAACAGCTTCTGCCACTGTTTCACCATGCCGTCGCCGCAGTTGTTGAGCACCACGACTTTCACCGGCAAATCGTAGGTGGTGACGGTCTCGAGCTCGCCGAGATTCATGCGGATACTGGCATCCCCGTCGATGTCGATCACGAGCCTTCCGCGCTGGGCGAACTGCGCGCCGACCGCGGCCGGCAGGCCGAATCCCATGGTCCCCATGCTGCCCGACGTGAGCCACAGCCGCGGGCTCGAGAAATCGAAATACTGGGCGGCCCACATTTGATGCTGGCCCACTCCGGTCGCGATGACGGCCTCGCCCTTGGTCAGCCGGTTGATTTCCTCGATCACGTAGTACGGCTGAATAAGCGCGCTTTCCCGGTCGTAATTCATGGCGTGGCGGCTGCGCAGGTCCGCGCATCGCTCATGCCATTCGGAAAACTCGTGCTTGAGGCCCTTGCGTCTGCCGTACTCGACCAGGGTCTTCAACGCGTCGGACATGAGGCCGACGTGGCTCATGTCCACCCGTTTGACCTTGTTGATCTCCGAGGCGTCGATGTCGAAGTGGGCGATGAATTTCGCGCCCTTGGCAAACTTGGGCGGATTGCCGGCCACCCGGTCGTCGAAGCGCGCGCCGACGGCCATCAGAAAATCGCAGTCCTCGACCGCGTAATTCGCGAACGCGGCGCCGTGCATCCCGAGCATGCGCATGGACAGCGCATCCGTCGTGTCCACCGCGCCGATGCCCATGAGCGTCGTCACCACCGGAATCCGAAATTCCCGCGAGAATTCGCGCAGTGCCTGAGACGCCCCCGCGTTGACCACCCCGCCTCCGGCGTAGATCAGAGGACGCTTGGCCTCTCCCAGCGCCGCAAAGAACGTCGCGCACGCGGCCTCCGGCAATTTCGCCGCCTCCAGCCGATTCATGCGCTGGCGATAGCCGGGAATCGGGAGGCGGCCGGACCCCTGGAATACGCCCTTCCAGTTCTGCACGTCTTTCGGGATATCGAGCACGACCGGCCCCGGACGGCCGGTCCGGGCGATCTCGAAGGCGGTACGGACCGTCGCCTCCAGCCTTGTCGGGTCGGTGACCAGGAACACGTGCTTGGCCACGGCGCCCATGATGCTCGGCACGGGCGCCTCCTGAAAGGCGTCCGTACCGATGGCCGTGGTGGCAACCTGGCCGCAGATCACCACGATGGGCACGGAATCCGCCTGGCAATCCCGCACCGGCGTCACGGTATTGGTCGCACCCGGCCCCGAGGTCACCAGCGCCACGCCGACCCGGCCGCTGGCGCGCGCATACCCCGCGGCCATGAAACCGGCGCCCTGCTCGTTGGCCGGAACGATCAGCGGCATCGAGGCCGAGTGCTCCAGGTTGTAGCGGAATACGGCGTCGTAAATGGGCAAAATCGCGCCGCCGCTGTATCCGAAGATGGTGTCGACGCCCTCGTCCGCCAGTACCTGAACGAGCATTTCGGCGCCCGTCATCCCGGCTCCGGCCAGAGGATGGGCACCTTGACTCAACATGTGATCGCGATCTTTCACCGTCAAAGCCTAGCAGTTCTCGCCCTGGCGCCCAAGTGCCGCGCTCCCGTATCCTTCCGAGCACCATGCGGCACCTCATAGCGATACTTTTGCAAAACGAAGCCGGCGCGCTTACCCGCGTGACCGGCCTGATCTCTTCCCGCGGCTACAACATCGAGTCCTTGTCCGTGGCTCCCACCAACGATCCCACCGTCTCGCGCGTCACCCTGGTCACCGTCGGCTCGGATTCGGTGATCGCGCAGATCAATGCCCAGCTCCAGAAGCTGGTCGACGTGGTCGCGGTCGAGGACATGACCAGCGGAGACCACCTCGCGCGCGAGCTCCTGCTGATCAAATTGCAGATCTCGGCCGAGCACGTCGAGGCGGTGGAGGGTCTGTTGCGCCGCGTCGGCGGCAAGGTCCTGTCACCTCAACCGTCGAGCTACATCGTCGAGCTGACCAGCACGGAGATCGAGATCGGCGAGTTCATCGCCCACGTCGCGGCATTCGGCCGGATCGTCGAAGTCGTCCGCTCCGGCGTGCTGGGAATCTCCCGCTCGAATCCGCGATTGCATGCCGTGAAGTGAGCCGCGGCGAACACACCCTCGAGGATATTTACGTCTCATGCCCGAAATCGAAGTAAAACCGGAACACGCCGCCGACCCCAACAGCCGCCGTGTCGGCATATTGGTCGGCGTGGTCGGCATCTTTCTCTCCGTCGTCACCATCGCCTCGCATCGGGCGCATACCAAGGCGGTCATCTACCGCACGGAAGCCAACGACGATTGGTCCTACTATCAGGCCAAGAAGATCCGCGAGAACACCAGCGACGTGGCCTCGACCGTGCTCGAGAGCCTCGCCGCGGATCCCGCCAAAGTCGCCGGATCCGTCCAGAAGCTTCAGACGGCGCGCCAGAAATACGCGGACGATGCGAAGCAGCTGCAGGCCGAAGCCGAGTCCAGGGAGGCGAAGACCGACAACGAGGAGAGCCGCGCATTGCGATTCGACATCGGCGAGGGACTGCTCGAGCTCGGGCTCGTGCTGTGCTCGCTGTTCTTCCTGGCCCGCAACGTCCTGTTTCCGCTCTTCGGCACACTGGCAGCCGTCGCCGGGATCGCTCTCGGGATCTGGGGGTGGCTGCTTTGACGAGGATGATCGCGCTCGCGGCTACGCTCCTCGCTTCCCTGGCGGCCGCCGGGACTTCTTCCGCGTCCCCCGGGGCCGCCGTGCCCGCGCCGCGTGCCCGCGTCGAAGCCCGATCGGCCGATCTGCTCGCGGTCGGTTCGGTCCAAGGGGATCGCATGACCGTCCGCGTGAGCCGCATCGTCGACAATGCACCGATCGGCGACGCGGTGGTCGCCGTCATGCTGCGGGGGGCCACCCATCCTGCGGTCGCGGAAGCCGACGGGAGCTATTCCGTCGATACCCCGGATTTGAAGCTGCCCGGCCCCGCGTCGGTCGAAATTCTGGTGACGATGGGCGACAAGCGCGAGGAGCTCAAAGGCACGCTCGCTTTCCTCGGGGAGCCGGGGCAAACGAACGACAAGGGGAGCTCCCGGCAGCTCGGCTGGTGGGTGCTCAATTTCGCCGTATGTATCGGATTTCTGTGGCTCTGGAGCCGGCGCAAGTCCGCCGACCCCTGAAGATCCCAGGCCCGGACGCCCCAAGATCCCGGCCACGCTAGAAGCTTTGCATCGTCTGCACGATCACCTGGAACCTCGAATTTCCGGGAACGCCTTTGAGGGGAAACGCGAAGTCGATATGCAATACGTTGCCGAGGCCGCTGCGGGCATTGCCCAGCCGTAGGCCGAACCCGGCGTCGCTGAGCATGCCCAAGTCGCTGTTGCCCACGACGCCGGTCCCCCACGTCCTGCCGACGTCCGTGAAGACCGCGGCGCCGACCCGCACGAGCCTGAACGGATACCAGTCGGTGAACACGCGCTGCTCGATCGTGAGCAGACCCCGCGCAGTACCCGCCTCGTAACGCAGCGGGTAGCCGCGCAGTCCATTGTCGCCGCCCAGCAGCAGCTGGACGTCCGGGTCGAGCGCACGCGTGACGGTGCCCGAGAGCGAGCCGTACAGGAGCCAGTCCGGGCGCCAGCGCCAGTAATACCTCGCGTACGCGTCGCTGATCAAATTGCGGGCACGGTCGCTCTCGAATCGCGAGGAGAAATCCGCGCTCAAGAACAATTGCTGCTGGTAGGGCAGTTCGGCGCCGTGGGTCACCGCGCTCTTGAGCATCAGCGCATTATGATTGGCGCCGAAGGCCGCGTCGGAATAGCCGATCTCGCCGGTCACCTCCGTCCCGAAATACAGATCCTCGGTCTTGCCGATCTGGTTCTCATCGCCTGCTTTGCCGTACTTGTCCTCGAGGATGTCGAAGCCTACGAACGGATAGGACAGCGTTCGCGGCGCGGGCAACGGCTTCGCCGGCAAGGTGGTCGCGGGGGTGGGCAGGAAATCGTTGCGATCGTAGTACATCCCGAACAGCAGGCGCTTGGTCCAGCCGTCGACGAGGCCGGTGGACACACCGCCGCCGATCAGATAAGTCTGCTCATTGTCGTTGAATTGGTCCGCGATGTCGCCGAGAGAATAGCGGGAAATCGTACGATCGTAGCTCTGCGCCGAGAGCGTCGCGCTCCAGGGCGTATTGAACGAATAAAAGGGTTGCGATAGCCGCGCGCCGCGCTGGTTGCCGTCGGTCGAATCGACATAGGTCAGAGCGCCCGTCCAGCGCGACCCGAGCACATTGGGATCCGAATATGTCGCGAGCTTGCTGGTGCGATCGACGTTGCTGGTGCGCCCGACCTCGATCTGCTTGCCCCAGCCCAGAAAGTTCTCTTCCTGGAGGTTGGCGTTGGTTGAATTGGTGCCGCCGGAGCGCCCGAAAGAGAGATTGGGATCGAGCGTCCACACGTCCCGGGTGATCACCTCGACGTCGACCTTGCCCTCGGCGAAGCGCACCGGAACGACATGTGCGTCGTAAATGAATACCAGCTGCCGCAAATTGCGCTCGGTTTCGGCGAGCTTTTCGGCGCTGTAGCGATCTCCGCTCTTGAAGAGCAGCTGGGCGCGGATGGTGGCAGGCTTGGTGCGGATGTGCAGCCGGTCGGCAAGCCGGTAAAGCCCCCTGTTCTCGCGCGGGTCGTTCTCATCGAAGATATTGCGGACGTCGATGTCGATCTTGCCGATGACGGCTCCCGACGCCTCGAGCTCCGCATCGCTCGGCAAGCCGGGAGGCCGCGGCTCCGCGATTTCCGTGCGCTGTTTATCGGTCAGTTTCGCCGCATCTACATGGACCGGGTAGCCGGACCCGGCCAGCAGCAAGCTGCATGCCAGACAACGCCAGGGGCAGCGCGGAGGGGCACGGCCGCATCGTCGGTCAGAGTGCTGCGTTGTCGGTCTCGCCGGTCCTGATGCGCAGAACGCGCAGAATGTCGGTCACGAAAATCTTGCCGTCGCCCACCTTGCCCGTCTTGGAGGCTCCGACGATAGCCTCCATCACCTGGTCCACGAGCTCGTTTTTCACCGCCACCTCGATCCGGGTCTTCGGAACGAAATCCACCACGTATTCGGCGCCCCGGTACAGCTCGGTATGGCCGCGCTGCCGCCCGAAACCCTTGACCTCCGTGACCGTCATGCCCGATACGCCGATTTCCGATAGCGCGGCACGGACATCGTCCAGCTTGAAGGGCTTGATAATGGCAGTGATCAATTTCATTCGAGGACTCCGCGAGCATTGGGCCTGCGGCTCAATCCTATTACTATTCGCGCCGGGCGGCACGTCCATCTTGGGGGCGTCCGGCGGCCGCCGTTCGGCGCAATGCCGCTTACGGGACGGCCCGCGACGGGTTATAAAGGCGTCATGACATCGACGGTAGTCATCATCGGCGGCGGCCAAGCTGCCGCCCAGGCGGTCGACACCCTCCGCCGCGAGGGCTTCGATGGGCGCCTCGTGCTGGTCGGCGATGAACCCCATCTACCCTATCAGCGGCCTCCCTTGTCCAAGCAATTCCTGGCAGGCGAGCTGGCGGCCGACCGGCTGCCGTTCCGGCATCAGCCGTTTTACGATGGACACCGGGTGGAGCTCAGATTGGGCAAACGAGCGGCTCGAATCCATCGGGATGGACGGCGAGTCCTGCTCGAGGACGGCGAGGAGATCGCTTACGACCGGCTGATGCTGTCGGTCGGCGCCCGTTCCCGCGAACTGACCTGCCCGGGCGCCGAACTGTCGGGCGTGCACTATTTGAGGGGCATCGCCGACGTAGCTGCTATTCGCGAGGGGCTCAAGCCCGGCGCGCGGGTCGTCATCATCGGCGGGGGCTACATCGGTCTCGAGACAGCGGCAACCGCGCGCAAGCTCGGCTGCGCGGTGACCGCCCTGGAGATGGCGGATCGGGTGATGAACCGGGTGGTGGCATCCAGCGTCTCGGAATATTTCGCCCACGAGCATCGGACCCAGGGCGTCAAGATCGTGTGCAACACCCGCGTCGTGCGGCTCGAAGGAACCGGCTCCGTGGAGCGCGTCGTGTGCGCGGACGGCAGCACCTACGAGGCCGACATGCTGATCGTCGGGGTCGGGGCGGTTCCCAACACCGATCTCGCCGCGGACGCCGGGCTCGAGTGCGAGAACGGCATCGTGGTCGACGACCGGTGCCGCACCGCGGATCCTGCGATATTCGCCGCCGGCGACTGCACCAATCATCCCTCGCTCCGCTTCGGCATGCGCGTTCGGCTCGAATCGGTGGACAACGCGTTCGAACAGGGCAAGGCGGCCGCCCTCAACATGCTGGACCGCCCGACCGTGCACGACCGGGTGCCGTGGTTCTGGTCCGACCAATTCGACAACAAGCTGTTGATCGTCGGGTTGTCCCAGGGCTTCGATCAGCAGGTACTGCGCGGAGATCCGGCGACCCGCGGATTCAGCGTGTGCTACCTGAAGGGCGGCGAGCTGATCGCGCTCGAAGCCGTCAACCACTCCAAGGACTACATGGCGGCCCGCAAGATGATCGCCGAACGCGCAAGGCCCGCTGCCGACAAGCTTGCCGATCCGCAAGTCGCGCTGAAAGACGCCGTCTGATGCCTAGAGTTGTCTTCGTCGAGCCCTCGGGAGAGCGGCGCGAGATTGCGGCGCCCGTGGGTGTGAGCCTCATGGAAGCCGCGCGGCAGAACGGCGTGGACGGCATCGTCGCGCAATGCGGAGGCGCCTGCGCCTGCGCCACCTGTCACGTATACGTCTCGCCCGCCTGGTTGCCGAAGCTCAAACCCCGAGACGAGATGGAGGAAGGCATGCTCGAGAATGCGTGGCAACCGCGGGAGAACAGCCGGCTCAGCTGCCAGATACCGCTCACCGCCGACCTCGACGGCCTGGAAGTCACCGTGCCGGAACAGCAGGGCTGACGGCGACGCCTCAATCGGATCCCCCTTCGATCGACTACCCTTCGATCGACTACCGCGCGATCGACTACCCCCTCAATCGAATACCACCAATAAATCCTTGGCGTCGACGGCCTGACCGGGTTTGGCCAGGACTTCCTTGATCACCCCATCCTGTTCGGCGCGGACCGTGGTCTCCATCTTCATCGCCTCGAGCGTCAGCAGCGTATCCCCGCGTGCCAGGCTTTGACCCACGCGGGCCGACACGGTGCCGATGGTCCCCGGCATGGGGGCCCCGACATGCTTGGCATTGCCCGATTCGGCCTTGCGCCGGGGCGGACGCTTCGCCACCTGGCTCTTGTCGGGCACGCGGATCGGCCTCGGCTGCCCGTTGAGCTCGAAGAACACGGTGCGTGTCCCGTCCTCGTGCGCATCGCTCGTCGCCACGTACTTCACGATCAGGGTCTTGCCGCGCTCGAGATCGATGTTGATCTCCTGGCCCGTCAGCATGCCGTAGAAAAATACCGACGTGGGCAGGATGCTCACCTCGCCGAAGCTCGCCCGATCGGCGGCGTAATCCGCGAACACCTTCGGATACATGAGATGGGAGGCGAGGTCGAAATCGGTGACGGTGCGCCCGATCTTCGCCTCCGCCGCGGCCCGCTCCGCCTCGAGATCCGCGGGCGGCAGGAGCTCGCCCGCACGGACGGTGAGGGGTTTCCTGCCGGCGAGAACCTTCCTCTGAAGATCCGCCGGGAAGCCGCCCGCCGGCTGGCCGAGCTCGCCGCGGAACAGCTGCACCACCGATTCCGGAAATGCCACATCCACCTTGGGATCCCGCACCGCCTCCGGCGTGAGACCGCTGGTGACCATCATGATGGCCATGTCGCCGACGACCTTGGAGGTCGGCGTCACCTTCACGATGTCGCCGAACATGGCGTTCACCTGTGTATAGGCTTCGGCGACTTCGGACCAGCGATGCTCCTCGATGCCGAGAGAGCGAGCCTGCTCGCGCAAATTGGTGTACTGCCCGCCCGGCATGCCGTGTACGTACACCTCCGAGGCGCCCGCGCGGATATCGCTCTCGAAGGCGACGTAGCCGCGGCGGACCTGCTCCCAGTACGCGGAGATCACCCTCAGATTGTCCGGATCCAGCCCCGAGTCGCGCGGACCATGGCGCAGCGCCTCCACGATCGATCCCAGATTCGGCTGGGACGTGAGGCCCGAGAGGGCATCGATTGCGCCGTCGACGGCATCCGCCCCCGCCTCGATCGCGGCGAGGACGCTCGCCGCTCCGATGCCGCTGGTGTCGTGGGTGTGGAAATGAATCGGCAGCCCCAGCTCCTCCTTCAGCGCCTTGACGAGCGTCGCCGCCGCGCGGGGCTGGCAGAGCCCCGCCATGTCCTTGATGCAAAGCACGTGGGTGCCCATGGCTTTCAGCTCGCGCCCGATCTTGAGATAGTACTCGAGGCTGTACTTGGTCTCGCGCGGATTGGTGAGATTGCCGGTGTAGCAGATGGCGGCCTCGCACAGCCGGTCCGTCGAGAGAACCGATTCGATGGTCACCTTCATGTTCTCGACCCAGTTCAGGCAATCGAATACCCGGAACACATCGACGCCGCCCGCGGCCGCCTGCGCGACGAAATAGCGCACCACGTTGTCGGGATAGTTCGCGTACCCCACGCCGTTCGCCGAGCGCAGCAGCGCCTGCAGCAGGAGGTTCGGCATGGCCTCGCGGAAAGCAGCGAGCCGCGCCCAGGGGTCCTCCTTCAAGAATCGGAGCGCCACGTCGAAGGTCGCGCCGCCCCAGCACTCGACGGAGAACAGCTGCGGCAGGAGCGCCGCGTAGTGCGGCGCAATCGCCGCCATGTCGTGGGTTCGAAAGCGCGTCGCCAGGAGCGACTGATGCGCATCGCGCATGCTGGTATCGGTCAGGAGCACGCGCTTTTCCGCGAGCATCCATTGGGCGAAGCGCACGGGACCGAGCTCGTCGAGTTTCTGCTTGCAACCCGGCGGCGGCGACGCCGGCAGCGCCAGGCGCGGAATGCGCGGAAACATCGGGGCCTTCGGCCTGGCGTCGCGCTTGCTGACCTCCGGATTGCCGTTCACGATCACATCGCCGATGAAGGACAGCAGCCGTGTCGCACGATCGCGCTTTCGGGGAATGCGGAACAGCTCCGGCGTCTGGTCGATGAATTGGGTGGTGTAGTCCCCGCGCACGAATTGCGGGTGCATGATGAGCTGATCGAGAAAACGCAGATTCGTCACCACGCCGCGGATGCGGAACTCCCAGAGCGCGCGATGCATGCGTGCGATGGTCTCCTCCGCGGTCGGCGACCACGCCGTCACCTTGACCAGGAGCGAATCGTAAAAGCGCGTGATGATGGCGCCCGAATAGGCGGTGCCCGCATCGAGCCGGATGCCGTAGCCCGCAGGGCTCCGGTACGCGGTCACGCGGCCATAGTCCGGCACGAAATTGTTCTCCGGATCCTCGGTCGTCACGCGGCATTGCAGGGCATGCGCGTTCACACGAATTTCTTCCTGCACGGGCACGCCGCTCTCCGGCGTGCCGATCCGCGCGCCGCCGGCGATGCGGATCTGGGCTTTCACCAGATCGATCCCGGTCACGCACTCGGTGACGGTGTGCTCGACCTGGATGCGGGGATTGACCTCGATGAAGTAGAACTTGCCGGTGTCGGCGTCCTGCAGGAACTCGACCGTTCCGGCCGCCCGGTAGTTCACCGCGCGCCCGATCTTGAGCGCCGCCTCGCACAGCTCGCGCCGCTCCTCGTCCCTCAAGAACACCGCCGGAGCGCGCTCGACCACCTTCTGATTGCGCCGCTGCACCGTGCAGTCCCGTTCCCACAGATGCACGAGGTTGCCGTGCGAGTCGCCGAGAATCTGTACCTCGACATGGCGCGCACGCCGCACCAGCTTCTCCAGGTACACCTCGTCCTTGCCGAAGGCCGCCTTGGCCTCACGCCGGGCGGCGGCGACGGTCTCCACGAGCTCGCGGTCGTCCTCGACGATGCGCATGCCGCGCCCGCCTCCGCCCCAGCTCGCCTTGAGCATGACCGGGAAGCCGACCTCGCGAGCCATGGCGAGCACCAGGGCTTCCTCCGCCGGGAGGGGCGGCGTCGCCGGCATCACGGGAACGCCGGCGCTCACCGCGAGATTGCGGGCGGCGACCTTGTTGCCGAGCTTGCGCATGGTGTCGGGCAGCGGGCCCACGAATGTGAGCCCCGCCGCGGCACAGGCCTCCGCGAGCTCCGGGCTCTCCGACAAAAAACCGTAGCCCGGATGCACCGCCTCGACGCGCGCCTCGGTGGCGATCCGGATGATGTCGGCAATGTCGAGATAGGCCTCGATCGGGCCTTTGCCGTCGCCGACCAGATAGCTCTCGTCGGCCTTGGTCCGATGCAGGGAGAAGCGGTCCTCGCGCGAGTGGATGGCGACCGTTCTCAGGCCGAGCTCGGCGGCGGCGCGCATGACGCGAATGGCGATTTCGCCGCGATTCGCGATGAGGAGGCTCTTGATGTGACCGATCTTGGGGAATGGATTCATTTCTGAATGATGATAGCCTTGCGTCGAGCCAGCGGCCAGGGAAAGAAATTCACCAGATGTTCGGATTAGCGATTCACGGCGGCGCCGGTACCCTGCCGCGCGCGGAGATGAGTCCGGAGCGCGAAGCGGAATATCGCGCCGGTCTCGACGCGGCGCTCGCGGCCGGCTTTCAAGTACTCGACGGCGGGGGTACGAGCCTCGACGCGGTGACGAAAGCGGTGGTTGCGCTCGAGAACAACGGGCTGTTCAACGCGGGGCACGGCGCGGTTTTCACGCTCGACGGGCGCAACGAGCTCGACGCCTCGATCATGAACGGCGCAACCCTCGAGGCAGGCGCGGTGTGCGGCCTGACCCGCGTCAGAAACCCCATCGAGCTCGCGCGCGCGGTGATGGAGCACTCGGAATACGTGTTCCTGAGCGGAGCCGGCGCGGAGGAGTTCGCGGCGTCCCGCGGGTTCGAATTCGTCGGCGGCGATTATTTCTACACCGACGCCCGCTGGCGGCAGCTCGAGCGCATTCGCGGCGGAGACGGCGGCCTCTCGCCGCTCACCATCTCGCATGTGGGCACCGTCGGGGCGGTCGCGCTGGATTCAGCGGGCCGGCTCGCGGCGGCAACCTCGACCGGCGGCATGACCGGCAAGCGCTTCGGGCGGATCGGCGATTCACCGGTGATCGGCGCAGGCACCTACGCCGACGACCGCAGTTGCGCCGTCTCGGCGACCGGGCACGGCGAGATGTTCATCCGCGCCGCGGTGGCGCACGACATCTGCGCGCGCGTGCGCTTCGGCGGACGCACGCTCGGCGAGGCCGTGCATCAGGTGGTGATGCAGGAGTTGCCGGCGCTCGGCGGTGAGGGCGGCGTGATCGCGATCGACCGCGAGGGCCGGATCGCAATGGAATTCAATTGCGAGGGCATGTTCCGCGCCAGCCGGATCTCGGGCGGGAGCGCGGCGATCGACATCTATCGGACGGATCGGCGCTAGGTCGGATTATTCACGAAGGAGGGCGTTTTTATACTCCGTCGCCCGGTCAGGCCGATCGCTGCCCGCCGCGGCGCTCGAAACGCCCGGTGCGCAGCGTGTGGTACTCCGCTTCGAGCACGACCACGCGGTTGCGGCCCTGCTCCTTGGCGCCGTACAACGCCTCGTCCGCGAGCTGAACCAGACCGTCGTGGGTGCGGTTGGCGCCGGGCAACACGAACGCCGCGCCGATGCTCACCGTGAGCCGGCTCGCGACTCGCGAGGCCTCGTGGGGAATATTCAGCTCGGCGATGGAGCGCTGGATTCGGGTCAGCACCTCGGCCACGTATTCGCGGCTCGCCTCGTACAGGATGACGGCGAATTCCTCACCCCCGTAACGGGCGACGAAATCCATCGGCCGGCGCGCGCACTGGCTCAACGAGACGGCGACCGCGCGCAGGCATTCGTCGCCCGCCTGGTGGCCGTACCGGTCGTTGTAGTCCTTGAAGCAATCGATATCGACCAGGAGCACCGCCACCCGCTGGGTGTCGCGCACCGCCTGACACCAGACGCGCTGAATGTGCTGATCGAACATGCGGCGATTCTGGATGCCGGTCAATCCGTCGCGGGCGACCATTTCGCGCAGCAGCGCGGCCTCGAGGAAACGCAGCCGGCTGGTCTTTTCGTGCATGTAGGCGACGGAGGCGCAGAAGACGTTCGTCGCCGCCACCGAGAGCATGTCGAAGGCGAACTCCCGTCCAGGCAGCTGCAGCATCGTGCCCGCGGCCAGATACGCCAGAACAATCAACAGGTTCAAGGCCAGGGAGTGGTAGAACATCAGCCCCATCATGAAATAGACGAAGATCGCGTAGATCTCCAGGCGCGGCACGACGAGCGGCGCGCCCCCGGACTGGGCGATGACCTGGATGGCTACCACGCACATCCCCGCTGCCACAGCCGTGAACAGCGCAAGCGGGGTAAAGATCCGGCGTCTGCGAAGCGCGAATGTCGCGGCGAAGCAGGAGAGCAGCATCGGGATCATGACCAGCAGGCGCAACGCGGGAAGAACGGGACTTGGCGCCATCACTTGAGTGGACGCCCGCATCGCCGACACCGCCACGATGACTATGATCCCGAGGCAGAGGTTGACGCGGATATGAGGGAGATGCTCCTCGAGCACGGTCTCCCGATAGATGGATTCGAGCTCGGGGAAGAAGTTTAGCCAGGGGAACCCCGCCTTCAGCTGCCGCGCATACGGCAGATCCGGCAGATCACCTTCTGGAAAGCCCTTGGCATTGGTCATCGTGCTCCACCCTACGCATCATTCGCAGGCCTCTCCATGAATTGCACCACACGTTGACTAGAAAATATCGAGCGCCAGGTCTCTGTTTTATGTCAAAAACAAACCCGTCCCGCCGGACCCCTCTCCTCGGGGCCTCTTCAGTCCGCGAGGTAGTGCGCCAGGTAGGTGTCGAAGTCCCATTTGTCGGCGGCTTCGATGCGAGCTTGTTCCTCGTGCGACTCTTGCGCCGCCGCCGCGAACTCGCCCAGGCGGCGCTCGTTGGGCGGGTAAAGATCGAGAAAATAGTCCTTGTGCATCCTGGACATGCGCTGCGCCAGCTGGAAAAACGACTCGCCGGTCTGACGCATCTCCGTCAACATCCGGGCCGAGGGCGTTCGGCTCACGTCATCGATCTTGGCGCGCTGTTGCTCGAGCGCCGACCGGTACGGCCGCGAGGGCTCGCCGTGATCGAGCATCTCGGCGATACCCTGCATGGAGTCGAGCAGCTCGGCCGCCCATGCGGACATCGGTACGTCGCGGCCATCCCGATTGAGCATGAGACCGGGTTCTCTTCCTCTACGAGCGACCCGCAGATGATTACCGTCGAGCGCCTCTCGCTCGCTTAGGCCGATGGGCTCGGACCCGGACAGGACGCACAGCGCCAGGAACGCCTCCAGGAACCGCAGCTTGTTCTGATTGACGCCGACCGGATCGAAGGCACTCACGTCGAGGGCCCGCACTTCGACGTATTCGACGCCGGCGCGGCGCAGCGCCTTGGTCGGCCGCTCGCCCGAGCTCGCCACGCGCTTCGGCCTGATGAAGCTGTAATACTCGTTCTCGATTTGCAGGATATTGGCGTTCAGCTGCAGATACTTCCCCTCGACCTTGACTCCGAGCTTCTGGTACGGGGGATAGGGCGTGCTGATGGCCTTGGACAGATCGCGCACATAGTCGCTCAGGCTGTTCACCGAGACGCTCACGGTGGCTTGATTCTTGTTTCGGTAGCCCACGTCGCTCATGCGCAACGACGTTCCGTACGGCTCGTAGACGGTATCGGCGTCCAGCGACGGCAGTTCCGGATCGCGGCCCCCGAAGAAGCCCCTCGATACGGCGGGCGACGTGCCGAACAAGTACAGGACGAGCCAGCCGAAGCGGCGATAATTGCGAAGCACGCCGAAATACTGCTCCGACACGTAATCCTGGCGCGGGAGCCTCGACTCGTCGATGTCCTGGAGCGCATCCCAGAGTTTCCCGGGAAACGAGTAATTGAAATGCACGCCCGAAATGGCCTGCATGGTCCGGCCGTAGCGCATTCCGAGACCGTGCCGGTACACGGTTTTCATGCGGCCGACATTGGAGGCGCCGAACTGCGCGAGAGGGATGCTGTCGTCGCCGGCGAACTCGCAGGGCATGCTGGTCGACCAGAGCAGCTCGTCCCCAAGATGCCGATACACGAACTGGTGGATGTCGCAAAGGTACTGCAGCAGCTCCCAGCTCTCGTGAAACGGCGGCGTGACCAGCTCGATCAGCGCCTCGGAGAAGTCCGTGGTGATGTGCTCGTTGGTGAGCGGTGCGCCGAGCGCCGCCGGGTGGCGGCTCGAGGAGATCTCTCCCGACGGAGATACGCGCAGCGATTCCTTTTCCACGCCTTTGCGCCCGCCGCGCAGCACGCCGCGCTCCCCGCAATTGACGAGGCCGGCCAGTCTACGCTCGAATTTTTTGTCGACCACGTTACGCATCACGCCTCTGCACGGCCGGTCCCCGCAAGGCGGCTAGGATACCAGCCCGTTCACGGTAGCTCGGCTACAACCTCGATTTCAACGAGAAAGCCGGGGTCCACCAGGCGCTGGACCTGCACCCAGGACACCGTCGGGAGGCGTTCCTTGCCGTAGTACTCGAAGCGAACATCCGAGGACTTGAGGAGCGCATCCATGTCGGTCGTGTAGATGGTCTCCTTGACCACCTCGTCGAAATCCGACCCGTGGGCGGCGAGCGTGCGGCGGATGTTCGCGTAGGCGGCGCGCATCTGCCCGGCCATGTCGCCGGGCGCGACCAGGCGCCCGTTGGCATCCACGGCCACGGTGCCCGACACGTAAAGGGTCTTGTCGATCAGGACGGCCTGCGAGTAGCCGAAATCCTTCTCGTATGCGTTCAGGTGGAAGACTTGCTTCACCCGCGGAGGGGCGATCACAGGCTCCGGCTCGCGCTCGCACGCTGCCGGCCCGAGCACGGTGAGGATGCATGCAATCCGAACAGCCCGGCACACCCCGCCTCTCATGTCCCGCCCCTCGTCGATTCCGGCGGCGAGGCCGATTCTGCCGGCGAGATCGATTCCGCCAGCGAACGAAGCGCGCGCAGCATCTTGGGCAGGTCGTGCCTCAGCGCCACCTTGACCAGCCAGTGCGGAACCCAAACACCGGGGGCGAGGGCCAGCGAGTAGTGCGCGATCGTGAAATCGCCGTCCTGCTCGAGATTCCAGGCACCCGTGAGCACCTTGAGATCGCCCGATATGCGCTCGATCGAAATCCGCTCCGGATACCGATAGTCCGCCCTGAACACGAAGGTCAGCCTCGGCACGTACCAGGAATAGTCGATCACGTTGCGGATGAGCTGCCAGGATTGATCGGGCGCGGTGCGGACCACGGAGCAATCGACCAGCCCCGGCACGAACTTGACGGTCTCCGTACAACTCGTGAGCAGCGACCAGACGATGCGGCGGTCCGCGTGAATTCTGACCGTGGCGCTCGCGCGGCCGCTCTGCGCCGTGGAATCGAGGGTCACGGCGACATCGATGTCCCCGTGCTGCTCGGCATCGGCCGCCATATCCGCGCGCGCGGCGCCGGTCAGCGTCAGGAGCAAGGCGGCTGCAGTCAAGGATGAGCGCACGATATACACGGTTAGTGCGCACCAGCCAGCCAACGGTTCATTCTGGACTCGAGAATGTCCAGCGGCATGGCGCCGTCATTCAGGAGTTCCGAATGAAAGGCGCGCACATCGAAGCGCGCGCCCAAACTCTGTTCGGCGCGCTCGCGCAGGCCTTGGAACATTCGTCCGCCCACGGCGCACGCCAACGCCTCGCCGGGCAATGCGATGGCCCGATCGACCGCATTGCGAAGGCCCGCCTCGTCGATCGGCAACTGCGCGCGCAAGTAGCCGAGCGCCTGATCTCGCGACCAACCGAGCGCATGGATGCCGGTATCGATGACCATGCCGGCGGTGCATTCCGATTGATCGGCGAGCGCTGCGAACTTCGATTCGGTGTCGCCGTACAGTCCCAGCTGCTCCCCCAGAGACTCGGCATAGATTCCCCAGCCTTCGACGAAGCCGGGGTCGCCGCCGTGACTGCGGAATTCCGGCAAATCGGCGCGCTCCTCCTGAATCGAGATCTGGAAGTGGTACCCCGGGATCGCCTTACGCAGGAACAGCGGGATCGTCGGCACGATGGGTTGCGCCTCGAGGCCTGCGGTATTGACGTAGAGGATCGCGGCGGAGTTGCGATTGGCGGCGCGCTGATAGGACAGCGCGGGTGAGACCGCTTCCCGGAAGGGATCGAGCCGGCGAATGGCGAAATCTCCCTGCGGCAACCCCTGGAACAACGTGGGGACCGCCGAGGCGGCCTGGACCTTGAGTTGATCGTAGAAATTCTGCAGCTCCTCGGCGCTCTTGAGGGCCGTACGCGGCTCTCGACGCATCGCCTCGTAGAATGCCTGCGCGGTGCCGGCGAATCCAGCCTCGGCGAGCAAAGCCTGCATTCGCCCCCGCAGGCGTTCGGTCTCCGCGACGCCGATGGCGTGAAGCTCGGCGGGCTTCAAACTGGAGCCTGTTTCGCGGCGAACCAGGAACGCATACCAGGATTCGCCCAGCGGCAGAGCCGACAAGCCGACGCTCTGCCGCGCTCGCGGCAAATACTCGCCGCGCAGAAAGTTGCGCAGCCTGTCGTAGGCCGGGAGGATCTTGCTTTTCACGCCGGAATTGATTCCCTCCGAAAGCCGCTTGCGCTCCGGCTCGGCGAGGGTGCCGGGGAGCGAGCGCAGGGGGCCGTAGAAAACGCTCGACGGCGTATCTTCCGCGAGCGCGCCGAGGATCGGAAGCATCTCCTCGATCAGCACGCGCGGCTCCGCGTAGCCGCGGCGCAGGCCGTCTCGCAGGTTGGCGATCGCCTCATCGGTCCAGCGGACGTAGTCCTCGACTCGCAGTTGCCAGTTCTCCAGGTCCTTCCCGCTTAGGATCGCGTAGGGACCGGTCCCCGCTCCGGTCTGAGCGAATTCCAGGGGCACGGACCGGAAGGGATTCACCGGCAGCAGCTCGGCCGGGTAGGTGAAGCTCTCCACCGCGAGCTCGCGCTCGCGCTTGAACAGGTCGTAGGTCAGCTGCGCATCGGCGGGCAGCCGTTCGCGCGGCAGCGCGCGCACGGCGTCGAGATAGCGCCGCTCGAGCGCCAAGGAATCGGCCAGGAATTGCGCCGAGATGTCGAGCCCGGCGCCGCTGTCGAAGCGCACGGCGGCGCCCTGAGGCATCGGCCGCGGGTTGAGTCGCCGGTACTCGTCCCAATATTGATCGACGAGCAGTTTCAGCTGGCCGGGAGGCGCCGGCGCGCTCGCCGCCGGCGGGGGCGGAGGGGGCGGGGCGGAGCCGCAGGCCGTGAGGTAGAGGGCGGCAGCGAGTCCCCCCAGCAAAAAACGCATCATCGATCGATTATAGCCGTCCCCCAGGAGTCATAATTGGGGGTTCGTAAGCCCGTGCGGCGCGGAAGGCAGGAGGTTTCATATGCTGGTAGGAAAAAATCCGCGGCGGGTGGCCGTGATCGGCGGCGTCCGTATTCCCTTCGCCCGCGGTAACGGCGCGTATGCGGCGGTAGGGAACCAGGAGATGCTGACGGAGGTCTTGCGCGGCGTCGTCGACCGATATGGATTGAATGGCCAGCGGATCGACGACGTGGCGGCGGGCGCCGTCATGAAGCATTCGAGCCAATGGAACCTGACCCGCGAATCCGTGCTCGGCTCGGGTCTCGCCGCGGAAACCCCCGGGCTCGACTTGCAGCGGGCCTGCGGCACGAGCCTCGAAGCCGCGATCGTGCTGGGAAACAAAATCGCGCTTGGACAGATCGACAGTGCGATCGCCGCCGGCGTCGACACGGTCAGCGATCCGCCCGTCGTCTACCCCAAGGCCTTCCAGCAGCTCCTGCTCAAGAGCTACCGCGGACGGAGCGCGGGCGAGCGCATCGGTCCGTGGCTCGGATTGCGCATGAGGCATTTCCGACCGGTACTGCCGGGAACGACCGAGCCCCGAACCGGACTGTCCATGGGCGAAAGCACCGAACTCATGGTCAAGACCTGGGGCATCGGCCGCGTGGAGCAGGATCAGCTGGCGCTCGAAAGCCATCAGAAGGCCTCGGCTGCCTACGCGGAGGGGTTCTACAAGGATCTGGTGCGCGACTACCTGGGACTGTCCCAGGACAACAACATCCGCGCCGACACCAGCCTCGAGAAGCTGGCGAAGCTTCGCCCGGTTTTCGACTCCTCCAGCGCCGGCACGCTGACCGCGGGCAACTCCACGCCCATGACCGACGGCGCGTCGGCCGTGCTGCTGGCGTCGGAAGATTGGGCGCGGGAGCGCAATCTCCCCGTGCTCGCCTACCTTGCGTATGCGAAGGTGGCCGCGGTCGATTACGTCGAGAAGAAGGAGGGCCTGTTGATGGCTCCGGCCTACGCCGTGCCGCGCATGCTCAAGGACGCCGAACTGCAGCTTCAGGATTTTGATTTCTACGAGATTCACGAGGCATTCGCCGGGCAGGTGCTCTGCACCCTGAAGGCCTGGAACGATCCCACGTTCTGCCGGGAGAAGCTGGGGCTTTCCGCCCCGCTCGGCACCATCGATCGAGCCAGGCTCAATGTGAAGGGCGGCAGTCTGGCCATCGGGCACCCGTTCGCGGCGACCGGCAGCCGCATCGTGGCGACGCTCGCCAAGATTCTGGACGATAACAAGGCAAAACGCGGGCTGATTTCGGTCTGCACGGCGGGCGGCATGGGGGTGACTGCCATCCTCGAGCGCTGACGCCCGCACGCCCCGTGCCGCAGGGCGGGTTGAGCGGCGCCGCGCAACGGCGCTATTCTTTTGGGCTCACTCACACGATTTCACTTTTGTAGGACAGAACGCCATGGCACATTTCCCCGAATCCACCGCGGAACGATTTGAAACCGCCCCGCATCCTCTGAAGCTCGAGGACAAGGCGCTGCTGCGCCAGCAATGCCTGATCGGCGGCGAGTGGGTTTCGGCCGACGGTGGCGGAACCCTGCCGGTCAAGAATCCCGCCTCCGGCGAGAAGCTCGGCGTCATCCCGAACATGGGAAGCGCGGAGACCCGACGCGCGATCGCCGCGGCTTCCGGTGCGCTGGCTGCATGGGGTGCGCGGACCGCGAAGGATAGGGCGGCCGTGTTGCGCCGATGGTTCGACCTCATCGTCCGCAACGAAGCGGACCTCGCGACCCTCATGACCGCCGAACAGGGCAAGCCGCTCGCCGAATCCAAGGGCGAGATCGCTTATGCGGCATCGTTCATCGAATGGTTCGCGGAGGAGGGCAAGCGCCTGTACGGCGACATCATTCCGGGCCATCAAGCCGACAAGCGGATTCTCGTGCTGCGCCAACCGGTCGGTGTCGTGGCCGCCATCACGCCCTGGAATTTCCCGTCGGCGATGATCACCCGAAAGGCCGGGCCCGCGCTCGCGGCAGGTTGCACCCTGGTGCTGAAGCCTGCGACGCAAACGCCTCTGTCTGCCCTCGCGCTCGCCGAGCTCGCGCTACGCGCGGGGATTCCCGCCGGTGTGTTCAATGTGGTGACGGGCTCGGCCGCGGCCATCGGCGGCGAGATGACGTCCAATCCCGCCGTGCGCAAGGTGACATTCACCGGCTCGACCGAGGTCGGCAAGAAGCTGATGGTGCAATGCGCGGGGACCGTCAAGAAGTTGTCCTTGGAGCTCGGCGGCAATGCCCCCTTCATCGTCTTCGACGATGCCGATCTCGATGCGGCCGTGCAGGGTGCGATTGCGAGCAAGTACCGGAATACCGGACAGACCTGCGTCTGCGCGAACCGCTTGCTGGTCCAGGAAGGCGTGTACGATGAATTCGCCAAGAAGCTGTCGGCCGCCGTCGCCAAGCTTCGAGTCGGCGACGGCCTGAAGGGTGCGACCGAGCAGGGCCCGCTGATCGACGAGAAGGCGATCGCCAAGGTGGAAGAGCATGTCGCGGACGCGCTGGCCAAGGGGGCCAAGATCGCCGCCGGGGGCAAAAGGCATTCCCTCGGAGGCACCTTCTACGAGCCCACGATTCTGACGGGCGTGACCACTCAAATGCTGGTGGCCCGCGAAGAGACTTTTGGACCCGTGGCGCCGTTGTTCAAATTCAAGACCGAGGCGGAGGCCATCAAGATGGCCAACGACACGGAGTTCGGCCTCGCGGCGTACCTGTACACCCGCGATCTTGCCCGCAGCTGGCGGGTGTCCGAGGCCATCGAGTACGGCATCGTCGGCCTCAATACCGGCATCATCTCCACTGAAGTCGCGCCGTTCGGCGGCGTGAAGGAATCCGGCACCGGCCGCGAGGGCTCGAAGTACGGCATCCTCGATTACACGGAGATCAAGTACATCTGCGTGGGCGGTGTGAGCTGAGCGGCCCGCGTTGCAAAACGCCGCTTCTGTGTAGACGATCGCCGTGCTCGGGCGTTTTCTCGAATACTCGATTCCGACGGCGGATATCAGGGGCTCGCTCGACTTCTACCTGAAGCTCGGCTTCTCCGAGACCGAGGTCGGTGATACCTGGACGCATCCCTACGCGGTGGTCACCGACGGGAGGATCCATCTGGGGTTGCATCGGGTGCCGGAGACCGAGCCCACTCTCACATTCGTGAAGGCCGAGCTGCTCCAGCACCTCGCGACGCTCGAGCGGTTAGGTGTCGAGCTCGAGTTCCGGCGGCTCGGCAACGACATATTCAACGAGCTCGGCTGGGTCGATCCGTCGGGACACCGGGTTCGCCTGGTCGAAGCGCGCACCTTCAGCCCGAGCAAGCGCGTCGCCACGAAGACCTCGCTTTGCGGTTATTTCGAGGAGATCGCGCTACCCTCCGCCGATCTTCAGCAGGCAAAGGAGTACTGGGAGAAGCTCGGGTTCGTCGGGATGGATGAGCTCGAGGCGCCGCTTCCGCGCGTGTCCTGCACCAGTGATTCGATCGACTTGGGACTGTATGAGCCCTCGCACCTGGCGCGTCCCGCGCTGGTGTTCGATGCCGGCGACGTTCCCACCACCCTGAAGCGGCTGGCCGATGAGGGAGTGTCGTCCTCGACGCACATTCCGCCGCCGCTGCGCGGACTCTCCGCCGGCTTGCTCATCGCACCGGAGGGTACGCCGATCCTCTTGATGCATCGCCAGCCAGCTCCGTCTTGGGCGTAATCACGCCTGCTCGGATATTCGAGCGCGGGCCTCGGTCGATGTCGTTTATTATAAGTGCTCGTGCTCATCTGGAGATTATGTCAAGAGCTTCTTTGCAAAAACACAAACAGAAGGGGATTCACAATGAGAACTCCGAATTCAAAATCCTTCGTCCTGCTTTGTGCCGGAGTGACGGTCATGCTGTTGACGGCGACCATATCTTCCGCACAATCGGACGGCGTGATTCCGCCGCCGCTGTCGGTTCCGCGAGCGGAATTCTTCAAGAACAATCCTGAGGCTTGGCATCAATTCCTGTCCGAGCTTCCGCAACAACCGGCGGAGCTGCAGACGGCAGCTCCAACCGCTCCAACTGCTACGCCGAAATTCGGCGGAACCTGGACTGCCCTGCCGGCGGCGCCCGGCGCACTTGCCAACCCGTTGCTGCTCACCGACGGCACGGTGATCGTTTCGAAGGTCGACGCGAAGGAGTGGTTCAAATTGACGCCCGATATCAACGGCAGCTACGCCAACGGAACTTGGTCGCGCATCGCCTCGCTGCCCGTGATTGATGGAGTGCAGTACGCGCCGCTGTATCACTCCTCTGCGGTGCTGCCCGACGGCCGCGTGATCATCATGGGAGGTGAATACAATGGCACCAACACGCCGGTCTGGACCAATCTCGGGGCAATCTACGATCCGGTGGCCAATGCCTGGACTCCCGTAGAGACCCCTCCCGGCTGGAGCTACTTTCCGAATGGAACGGGGGTGATCGGGGACTCCGAGAGCATCGTTCTGGCTGACGGCACGTTCATGCAGTCGGCCTGCTGTCTTTTGCCCGACGGCGATGTGCTGCTCGACCCGGAGAGCCTCACCTGGAACAACACGGGCGCACCGCGGCTCGGGAACTTCTATCAGGATGAGCAGGGCTACAATCTACTGCCCAATGGCAGGGTCCTGACGATCGATATATGGACTGATTTCGATTTCAACACGCTCACTGCCAGCGGAAACTCCACCAATGCGGAGCAATACGAGCCCGGATCGGGCCTTTGGATAGGCGCGGGCAACACTCCCGTTTCGCTGGTCGATCCCTATGAATGCGGCAACTTCGAAATTGGGCCCGCCGTGGTGCGACCCGACGGAACGCTGGTTGCGTTCGGCGGCAATACGGGCTGCAAGGAGACCCCGTCCAAGGTGAACCCCACGGCCATTTACGATTCCAACTCGGGCACTTGGAGCGCGGGGCCGGACGTGCCCGCGACTTGCGGCAAGACTGGCTTACGGTATTGCTCCCTGCCCGATGCCCCAGCGGCGATTCTGCCGAACGGCAACATCCTGTTCGCCGCTAGTGCGGGCTACGGCGGGTCGCCCACTCACTTCTTTGAGTTCACCGCTCAAAATACGATAGAACAGGTGGCCGACGACGTGTTCTATTCGGAGACATCCGGCGCCTACTACTACAATTTCTTGGTGCTGCCGAACGGCCAGATCCTAGCCACCGATTTCTCCAAGGTAGCAGAGGTGTATACCCCGACCGGTTCTCCGAATCCCGCTTGGGCCCCCAAGATCATGAGCTATCCGGCCTCCGTCAACCCGGGTGGCTACTATCAGATAAGCGGCACGCAGTTCAACGGATTGTCGCAAGGTGCCGATTACGGCGACGATGTGCAAATGGCGACCAATTACCCGCTGGTGCGCATCACCAACAATGCAACAGGCCACGTGTTCTACGCACGCACCGCGAATCACAGCACCATGTCGATCAAGCCCGGATCCCACGGTTCAACGACCTTTACGGTGCCCGGAACCATCGAAACAGGTCCGAGCGTTTTGGCAGTCGTTGCGAACGGCATTGCCTCGGCCGGCGTGGCGATCACAGTCGATTGACGGATCAGTCGTCGTTTCACACGGCGTCGTCACCCGCCCGGGTGGCGACGCCGCCCTCGGAAATGTGAACATCCGCGATCCAGTTTTTTTGTCTACGCGCAAGACGAGACAGTAGCTCCTCCCCGTCAAAATTGGCAGGTTGCCGACGCAGACGCAACGAGCCTAAGTTCTCAAATGTATTGACATTAACGACGGCGTAGACACGATTGGCAATTTCACTCGTGACAATCGGAACCGCGCCGCAGCGGGTGCAAACGTAAAACGCGGCGGTCTCCGTTCCAAACGAGTACCTTGAAACGGCGCCGACCCGTTGTAAGGTGACCGAAAGCTTTGCGTCGCGATTGGAAGTCCAAACTCCACCGTGCTTGATGCAAAATGAGCAACTACACTCTCGTGCGACTACGTCGGTCGGAGCCCCCGGCCAGTCGAGAACAAACGCTATATTTCCGCAATGGCACTTGCCGTCGATAAGCATTTGACCTCCGTGAGAACCTGGCGCCTAGTGTCAAAGTCGAGCGGCGCTCGGCCGCGCCGAGCGACCCGAAGCGGATTGATATACCGTCATCGACCCGCTCCGACAATCACCGCATGCAGCGGACTGAGGACACTTCAGGCTCCCCCCGCAACCGCCACGAACTTGAATTTCACCTCGAGCTCGTCCCGAACCTTCAGGGCGCCGAGGAACACGCTGAACGGCGTGAGCCCGATGGACGATTGGCTCAGCGAGAGCTCGCCGCTCGCGGCCAGGCGGCGAGGCGAGACTTCGAGCACGAACGGCACCATGATCGTCGATGCATGCCCGGCCACATCGAGGGCCACGCGCGCGCGCAACCGGCCGGCGGCCGCCGACACGGAGACACTGGTTATCTTGAGAGCGGCGAAATTGGCGGCGTTCAGCACCGCGGGACCCAGCATGTTGTGCAGCGTCCCCGATCTTGCCTCATCCCCGACCTCTTCCGCGAAATCAGCTCCCTCCTCCGCGCGCAGCGTCGGATCGTCGACCACGAAATCCCCCACGGGAGCGGTCAAGGCGAACGCCGCGGCGGCGGGATCTCCATTGAAGACTGCCCATCCTTGCAGCGAATGGGTGGAGACCACGTGATTGTGCCCCAGCGAAGCCATCGGCCCTGCGCGATAGACCAGCACGCGCAGCTCTGATCGGGCGGGGTCGATGCGATAGCGCGTCCCGGCGGCGGGCGCGGCGTTGGCGGGCGTCCTCCCCGCAGGCGCGGCCGGGCCCGGCACCGCGGGCACTGCGGGCGCCACGGGCACTGGCGGCGCCGCGGGCGGCTTCGGCGCAGGCACGCCGCACGCGGCCAACGCCAGCGCCAGCGCCACGCCACGAAGTAGGACCGCGCCTTGGCGTTTCACGACGGTGCGCACCGCGCTCTCTTGGTAAACTCGGTTGCGTGCAGTGTGCACGCGGAGCCTCCTGATGCCAACTCGAACCGAGCCCACGCGCTACAGCGCACCGGCGCAGCTCTTTCACTGGGTGATTGCGGCCTTGATCGTGACCCAATTCGTGCTCGCGCGAATGCAGGAACATCTGCCCCTCGGCGCGCGCAAGCTGGGCATCCTCGCGCGTCACAAGAGCGTCGGAATGACCATCCTGATGCTCGCGATACTGCGCCTCGCGTGGCGGCTTTGGCATCCGGCTCCGCCGTTGCCGCCCAAGATGCGGCCGTTCGAGCGCTGGGCGGCGCGGGCCACTCACGCGGCGTTTTATGTGCTCCTGTTCGCGATGCCGCTCACGGGCTGGATGATGTCCTCCGCGAAGAACTACTCCGTCAGCTGGTTCGGCCTGTTCACCTGGCCGAACCTGATCGGGAAAAACGAGCAGGCTTTTGACTTCCTGCGCTCCACGCACGACCTGTTGAGCGATGTGCTGTTCGCCGTTGCGGTGTTGCATATACTGGCGGCGCTCAAGCACCATTTCTGGGACCGCGACGACGTACTGGTAAGGATGCTCCCCTTCAACCGGCAGCGTTGAGTCGCGGCACTAACGATCGCGAGGTTTCGACGATGACACGAATGATGATGCCGGCGGTGTTCACCGCCGCAATGCTGGGTGCCGGCGCACCGCAAGCCGCGGCGCCGGCGACGAGCTTCGCGGCGGACCCCGCGTCCAGCCGTCTCGGATTCACCGGCGTGCAGGCCGGCGCGGAATTCCAGGGCACCTTCCACAAGTTCTCGGCCGCCGTCGAGTTCTCGCCGGACGCGCTGCCCAATGCGCATTTCGACGTGGTCATCGACATGGCCTCCGAGGATTCCGGCGACAAGGATCGCGACGGCACCATGCGCGGCGCGGACATCTTCGACGTGGCGCATTTCCCGACGGCGCACTACGTCACGAAGAGCTTCGCCAAGACCGCGTCGGGCTACACCGCGCTCGGCTCGTTGACGCTGCACGGGGTCACCAAGGATGTCCCCATTGCGTTCACGTTCACGCCGAACGCTACGGGCGCGACTCTTTCCGGGACCGCGCAACTCAAACGCCTGGACTTCGGCGTGGGGCACGGCGACTGGAAGAGCACCGAATGGGTGGCAGACGCGGTGAAAGTGGCGTTCTCCCTGAGCCTCAAGCCCAAGTCTTGAGGCCGCCGGCCGTCCCCGCGCACGGTTGCAGACCCTCGGCCGATGTGGGTCAGCGTACCGGCAGCTCGCGGGATTTCTGTACCGTCCGCAGCGCGAAACTCGAATGAACCCTCGCCACGTGCGGCAACCGGGTGAGATGCTGGCTGTGCAGGCGCTCGAAATCGGCAGTATCCGCGAGCACCACACGCAATAGATAATCGTACTCGCCGGACATGAGGTAACACTCCATCACCTCCGGTACCTTGCACGCGGCCTCTTCGAAGGCGTGCAGGTACGCCTGCTCCTGGCGATCGAGGGTGATGTTCACGAACACGTTGACCGGGCATCCCGCTTTTTGCTGGCTGATGAGCGCCGTGTATCCCTCGATGAACCCGGACTCCTCCAATGCCCGGACGCGGCGCAGGCACGCCGATTCGGACAGGCTCACTTTGTCCGCGAGCTGGCTGTTGGTCATCCGGCCATCGAGCTGCAGAGCCTGCACGATGGCGCGATCGTAACGGTCCAGTTTCAAGTCGCCCCCCGGGTCGCGCTTCCGCACGCGGCGCCAGTTTATTGCGTCAATCTATGATTCTATGGCATTTCCTGCCGTCCGGGCGCGCTTATGTCGGACTTTTTGCAATTTTCTGACTTGTTGCCGGAGTACCCTGATACGCCTCGAAATCACCCCCGCGGAGCGATCCATGAAAATCGGCGTGCCCAAGGAAATCAAGGTTCACGAGTACCGTGTGGGGCTGGTGCCCGCCGGCGTACGGGAATTGGTCGATGCCGGGCACCAGGTCGTGGTGCAGACCGGCGCGGGAGCCGGGATCGGCTTCGAGGACTCTCATTACCAGGCGGCAGGCGCCACGATCGCCACCCGAGCCTCCGGATATTTTCGCGGCGGCGGATCTGATCGTGAAGGTGAAGGAGCCGCAGCTGGCGGAATGCAGGATGCTGCGCTCAGGGCAGACGCTCGTTCACCTACCTGCACTTGGCCGCCGACAAGGAACAGGCCGACGCGCTGATGGCTTCGGGCTCGACCGCCATCGCCTACGAGACGGTGACCGCATCCGATGGGTCGCTTCCGCTGCTCACGCCGATGAGCGAGGTCGCGGGGCGGATGTCCGTACAGGTGGGCGCCAACTGCCTGCAGAAGGCGAACGGCGGCTTCGGCGTGCTGCTCGGCGGCGTGCCCGGCGTTTCCCCGGCGAAAGTCGTGATCCTGGGCGGCGGCGTATCCGGCACTCACGCGGCCGAGATGGCGGTGGGGTTGCGCGCCGATGTGACCGTGGTCGACCGCTCGGTCAAGCGGCTGCGTGAATTGTCGTCGATCTTCGGCAGCCAATTGAAGACGGTGTACTCCACCGCGCATGCGATCGAAGAGCTGGTCCGCGACGCCGACCTGGTCATCGGTGCGGTGCTCATTGCGGGCGCCGCTGCGCCGAAGCTGGTGACGCGCGCGATGGTCAAGACCATGAAGGCGGGCGCCGTGCTCGTCGACATCGCCATCGATCAGGGCGGCTGCTTCGAGACCAGCCGCCCCACCACGCATGCCGAACCCACCTTCGTGCTGGACGGCGTGATTCACTATTGCGTCACCAACATGCCGGGCGCGGTACCGCGCACCTCCACGTTCGCGCTGACCAACGCCACGCTGCCCTACGTCAAGGCGCTCGCCGATCACGGCTGGAAGGGCGCCCTCGCCAAGGATGCCGGGCTCGCGCATGGCTTGAACGTGCACGCCGGTCAGTTGACGCACGAGGCCGTTGCGACCGCGCTCGGCGTCGGCTTCCGGGAATACCGCGCGGCCTGACGGTATGCCGCGCGGCCTGACCGCATAGCGAGCCCTGACCGCTTCGCGGTTGTCCGCCGCGGCCGGCCGCGGGGCGGTTGCTACTATACGATCGATCAATTACTCTCGGCGCGCATCTCGCAGGCGATATTCGGGAGAGCCGCCATGGCGCGCAATCAGCGCTTCGACATCCTGTTCGAGCCGGTACGCATCGGGCCGGTGACCGCGCCGAACCGCTTCTACCAGGTGCCGCACGCCAGCGGCATGACCAACGCGCTGCCCCACGTCCGCGCCCGCTTCCGCGAGATCAAGGCCGAGGGCGGCTGGGGTGTGGTGTGCACCGGCGCGGTGTCGATGCACCCGAGCTCGGACGACTCGCCGCTGCCGTTCGCCATGCTGTGGGACGACAAGGACATCCGCTCCCACGCCCTGATGACCGACGCGGTTCATCGTCACGGGGCCCTCGCCGGCGTCGAGCTCTGGCACGGCGGCGCGTGCACGCTGAACCGGACCAGCCGCATCGCCCCACTGTCGCCGTCCGGCATGCCGTGGATGTCGACCCACATGGGCTTCATGGGCAACCTGCGCCCACGGCGCATGGATGCCGCGGACATCTCGGATCTGCTCGAGTGGCAGGCCGCCGGGCGCGCAAGCGCGCCATGCAGGCCGGATTCGACATCGTCTACGTCTACGCCGGCATGGGCTACCTCCCCTACGAGTTCCTGCTGCCCGAATACAATCATCGCACCGACGCCTACGGCGGCAGCATCGAGAATCGGGTCCGCCTGGTGCGGGAACTGCTCGATGTCACGCGCGATGCCGTCGGCCATCGTTGTGCGGTGGCGCTGCGCATCAGCCTGGAGGAGCTGCGCGCCAAGCCCGGGCGGAACGCCAGCCGTCGGAAGCGCACGAAGTCGTGAGCCTGCTCGCCGAGTCGACCGATCTGTGGGACGTCAAGATGGACTCGAGTCCCACCGACTGCGCGCCCTCGCGCTTCGCTCCGGAGGGCAGTCACGAGCCGGTGATCGATTTCGTGAAGCGGCTGACCGACAAGCCCGTGGTCGGCGTCGGCCGGTTCACCTCGCCCGACGTCATGGTCTCGCAGGTCAAGCGCGGCATTCTCGATCTGATCGGCGGCGCCCGGCCCTCCATCGCCGACCCCTTCCTGCCGAAGAAGATCGACGAGGGGCGGGAGCACGAGATCCGCGAGTGCATCGGGTGCAACATCTGCATCTCGAGCTGGCACGACGGCGTGCCGGTGCGCTGCACCCAGAATCCCACCGCTGGCGAGGAATGGCGGCGCGACTGGCATCCCGAGGTGTTCGCGCCCCCGGCCAGCGACGCCTCGATACTGATCGTCGGCGCCGGCCCCGCGGGCCTCGACTGCGCGGTGACGCTCGCCCGCCGCGGATATCAGGTGACCCTCGCGGACGCGGCGACGGAATTCGGCGGACGATTGCGATTCGAGCGCCGTCTTCCCGGCCTCTCGGCGTGGGGACGCGTGGTCGATTGGCGGCTCGGCCAGCTCCGCGAGCGGCCGAACGTCAACCTTTATCCGGGGAGCAGCCTCGGGGTCGAAGACATCCTGGGACTGGAGCATCGGCACGTCGTCGTCGCGACCGGCGCGCGCTGGACCCGGATGCTGTTCTCGACGCTGGAATTTCCCGTCGGCGAGCTCGCCGGACCCACCGTGTACACACCGGACGATATTGCGGCGGGCATCGTCCCGGAAGGCCCGGTCGTGGTATTCGATTTCGACAATTACTACCTGGCAGGCGCCATCGCGGAACAGCTGGCCGGACAAAGCGGCGGCGTGACTTACGTGACGACGGCCGGCAACGCATCGGCCTGGACCTTCATGACCAATGAACTGCCGCTCGTGCATCGGGCGCTCACCAAGGCAGGAGTGCCCATTCATACCTTGAAGCGGGTGACGGCATTCGACGGCGAATCGGTCTCGATCGCGGACGTATACACGGGGGCTGAATCGCACCTTCCCTGCCGATCGCTGGTGCTGGTCGGCATCCGCAGGCCCAACGACGATCTGTACCACGCCCTCGCGGCGCGGCCGTCCGATCTCGACAAAGCGGGGATCGCCACGGTGACACGTATCGGCGACTGTCACGCTCCGGGAGCGATCGTTCATGCCGTGCACAGCGGCCATCGCTACGCTCGAGAATTCGAATCGCCTCGAGGAGACGTCCCCTACACGCGCGACTTCCCGGTGTGATGCTCAGGGAAGGTCCGTTTCAAAGAGGTCGTGATATAAAAGACGCTGAAGGACCGCTGCGGCTCACGACGCTTGGGGCGGGGAACAAGAGAAACAAAGGGGACATCCATGGCGACAAAGCGGGCGGTACCGAAGTTTCGTCGAGCCACACCTCAAGTGCGCCGCGAAGCCCTGGTGGAGGCGACGCTGAGCTGCCTCAAGCGGCACGGACACGAGGGCGTGTCGGTTCGCCGGATCAGCGCCGCCGCCGGCGTGTCCATCGGATTGATCAACCATCATTTCCCGAGCAAGTCCGGGCTGGTGGCCGTGGCGTACGAAACGCTGGCGCTGTCGTTGCAGGATTCCATCCGCGCACAGGCCGATAACAAAGCCGTATCCCCGCGCGATCGGCTGAGCGGCTTCTTCCGGGCCTCGTTCGCTCCCGAGCTTCTCGATCCGCAGCTGTTCAACGTGTGGCTGGTGTTCTGGAGCATGGTGGCGCACTCCCCCGAGATCCGCGCCATCCACGACAAGACATACGGCAAGTACCGCTCGATCCTCGAGTCCATGCTCGGGCAGCTGTCGGACTCCGGTGCCGCCCCGCCCTTCAAGCTTCGGCAGGCTGCGATCGCGCTCTCCGCGCTGCTCGACGGACTGTGGGTGGAATTGAGCTTGAGCCCGGTGAATTTCAAGCCGCGCGAAGCCATCGCGCTCTGCGAGGACTGGGTCAATGCGCTCTGCAACGGCGCGTTTCCCCGGCTGTTGACGAATCGCCCGAAGTCGAATCGCGCGAGGACGGCGCGTGGCTGAGCGCGCGTCGCGCGATGCGGTAATCATCGGCGGCGGCCACAACGGATTGGTGTGCGCCGCCTATCTCGCAGCGGCGGGACTCAAGGTGACCGTGCTCGAGCGCCGTGCGGTGGTCGGAGGCGCGGCAGTCACCGAGGAATTTCACCCCGGATTCCGCAATTCCGTGGCTTCGTACACGGTATCGCTCCTCAATCCCAAAGTGATTCGGGACCTCGAGCTCGCACGCCATGGGCTGCGGGTGGTGGAGCGCCGGATCTCGAATTTTCTGCCGCTGGACGACGGCCGCTATCTGAAGGTGGGAGGCGGGGGCACCGAAGCTGAAGTGGCGAAATTCTCGCCGCGCGATGCGTCGCGTCTTGCGCCCTACGCCGAGCGCCTCGATGTCATCGCCGACGTGCTGCGGGACGTGGTCCTCGAGACGCCGCCGAACGTGACGGCGGGCGGTTGGCTCGAGTCGCTCCCCGAGCTTCTGCGCGGCGCGCGCCTCGGCCGGCGCATATCTCGGCTCGACATGGTCATGCGGCGGGAGCTTCTGGACCTGTTCGTGAAATCGGCGGGCGACTATCTCGACGGCTGGTTCGAGAGCGCACCGATCAAAGCGGCTTATGGCTTCGACGGCATCGTGGGCAATTACGCGAGCCCCTACACGCCGGGCTCCGCCTATGTGCTTCTGCATCACGTGTTCGGCGAGGTCAACGGCAAGAAAGGTGCTTGGGGCCACGCCATCGGCGGAATGGGTGCGATCACGCAGGCCATGGCCAAGGCGGCCGCGGAACGCGGCGTCGACATCCGGCTGTCGAGCCCCGTGCGCGAAGTGCTGGTCGAATCGGGGCGCACCGTCGGCGCCGTGACCGAGAGCGGCGAGGTATTTCGCGCCCGCAGCGTGGTTTCCAATTTGAATCCCAAGCTCCTTTACGGACGGTTGATCGAACCGTCCGCTCTCGATCCGGATTTCCGTGAGCGCATGGCGCATTGGCGCTGCGGCTCGGGCACGTTCCGAATGAACGTCGCCCTGTCGGAGCTTCCCGATTTCACGGCTTTGCCGGGGCGCGCCCTCGCGGACCACCACACCGCCGGCATCATCATGGCGCCGAGCCTCGCCTACATGGACCGGGCGTATCTGGACGCCAAGGCCGGCGGCTGGTCGAAGCGGCCCATTGTCGAGATGCTCATCCCCTCGACGGTGGACGACAGCCTGGCGCCGCCCGGACAGCATGTCGCCAGCCTCTTCTGCCAGCACGTCGCCCCGGAGTTGCCGAACGGCGCCTCGTGGGACGCGCATCGGGACGAGGTCGCCGACCTCATGATCGACCTGGTCGACAGTCATGCGCCCAACTTCCGGGCGTCGGTGCTCGGGCGGCAGATCATGAGTCCGCTCGATCTCGAACGCACGTTCGGCCTCATCGGCGGCGACATTTTTCATGGCGCTCTGAGCCTCGACCAGCTGTTCTCTGCGCGCCCGATGCTGGGATACGCCGATTATCGCGGTCCGCTCGCGGGCTTGTACATGTGCGGCTCCGGGACACACCCGGGCGGAGGCGTGACGGGGGCGCCCGGCCACAACGCAGCGCGGGAGATCATCGCCGACTTTCGGCGCGGGCGGCTGAAGCAGGCTTAGTTGGTTAGCGCGGCGCCGGGGCCACGGCCGGCGGGCGGCCTTTCACGATCTCGAGCGGCCGGTCATCCATCTCCCGGGCCACGTTCTCGCAATATGCCGCATCGCGTCGTGCCACGCCGTGGCGCGGCTCGCCCGGACCGGGCGGCGCATCGCACCGGGCGATCGCGGCGGCGAGATCCTGCTGGGTCATCGCATGCACCGACGCCCGCAGGTCGTCGGCCTTGCGTTCGACGCGGCGGGTATTGAGATAGCCGCTGCCGATGAAAGCGACCGCGGCCAGGACGGCGGCCGTCGACAGCGTCACGACCAGGTATTTCACCGCCGGGAGTATAGCCGCGCCGCGGGAACGGCACGCTCCCGCTTGTTTTCGAAGAGCGGTGATCCGCCGGGTCGGCGGCGCGCCACGGCATTCCCGTTACGGACATCAGTGCGGGCTCGTCCCGGCGCCGGAGAGAAGCGCCGCGTAGCGATCCGGATCCACGTTGCCGCCGCTGATGATGACACCCACCCGCTGGCCCGCGAGCTGCGCGGCGTGGCTCCGGACCGCCGCGAATCCGAGACATCCCGTCGGCTCGACCACGATCTTCAGACGGCCGGCGAATAGGCGCATGCACTCGACCAGTTCGGCGTCGGTCGCGGTGAAGATGTCCGCCGCCTCGCGCCGGATGATGTCGAACGTGATCCTCCCCAGGCTTTGCGTCTGAGCGCCGTCCGCGATGGTCTTCGGCACCTCGATGCTGACGATGGAGCCCTTCCGGAGCGATCGCCGACCGTCGTCGCCCGTCTCGGGCTCGACGCCGTACACTTTGCACGCGGGAGAGAGCGCCTTGGCCGCCAACAGGGAGCCCGACAGGAGCCCTCCTCCGCCCAGACAGACGAACAGGCTGTCGAGCGATCCGACCTCCTCGATGAGCTCCGCGGCCGCGGTCCCCTGTCCCGCGATGACATCGGGATGGTCGTAAGGCGGAACGATCGGCGCTCCGCGCTCGCGTGACAGCGCGTCGGCAATCTCCTGGCGGTTCTCCCGGTACCGATCATAGGTCACGACCCGGCCGCCGTACGCGCGTGTCGCCGCTAATTTGGACGCCGGCGCATCGTCGGGCATGACGATGGTGGCCTCCATGCCGAGCAGACGCGCTGCGAGCGCCACCGCTTGCGCATGATTGCCCGAGGAAAACGCGATCACTCCCCGGGTGCGCGCCTCGGCGGGGAGACAGGAGAGTGCGTTGAACGCACCCCGAAACTTGAACGCGCCGATACGCTGGAAATTTTCGCATTTGAAAAATATGGAAGCGCCGAGAGCCTCGTCTACACCGTGCGACGTCATGACCGGCGTGCGGTGCGCGTGCCCCTTCAGCCGCCGGGCCGCCGCCTCCACGTCGGCGTAGGTCGGAGGTCCCACGCCCGGTCCCGCGCTACCCAAGCGGCGACACCCCGAATAGACGCAGATGCGCCCAGCCGATGAAGAGCGCGTAGAGAGCGAGGCCCACCACGATCGACAGCGCGTCGTTGAACGGCCGCGCAGGGGCGGTGTGAATCTGCTGCGGCGGACGGCGCTTCAGGGAGATGCGGTCCAGCACCGCCCAGGCCAGGAATCCGCCGAACAGCAGCACGTCCGCCAATGTGCCGTTCGAGAGCAGATGAGCAAATGCCCAGAATTTCACGGCGGCCAGCATCGGATGCTTCAACGCCGTCTTGATGCGCCCGGGAAAATACGCCGCCAGGATCAGCGGAAAAACCGGCAGCATGAACAGGAATGTGACGTGCCGCATCCAGCCGGGCGGCGTGTAGAGCACCACCGGCGCCTCGCGCGCGACTGCGAACCCCCGCACCAGGAGCACGAGACCGACGATCGACACGAGCGCGTACAGCCCCTTCCACGCCCCCTCACCCAGCTTGGCGACCCCGCGTGCCCGCAAACCCGGCGAGACGAAGGCGATCGAATGCACCCCGAGAAAAATCACCAGACCGAGGATCAGCATGGCCATGTGGGTCCCCCTCCGTTCGTTCGACGCGCGCCGTCCGGCGCCGCAGTGACGGCCTCAGCGCGGGTGTCCGCCCACGATACGCCGTGCCTGTTGCCGCAATATGTTGCCAAACCCGTGAGTATCGAAAAATGCATGCAGAGCCGCACCGTCGGGCACACCCCGGCTCAAGTCCTCGGGCGTCGCGCGAAGCGGCATGTCGCAGACGATACTCGTCAGCCGTCTCGCCAGATAGGCCGTCTCCTTGTGCGCGAGGAGCTTGGCCGCGAGGTTCGCGGCTCCGCGGAGTTTCAACGCCGCGACGCGCTCGAGGTTGGCATAAATATCCTCCAGGGAGCGGAAATGTGCGAACAGTTCGGCGGCTGTCTTCTTGCCGATGCCGGGCACCCCGGGAATGTTGTCGACCGAATCGCCCGTCAGGGCCAGAAAGTCGGCGAACGACTCGGGCGCCGCCCCGAAGCGCGCACCGATGTCGTGATAGTGATAGCGGGCATTGCCGGTGTAATCCCAGTACACGTCGCCTTCACGAATGAGCTGCGACAGATCCTTGTCGCGCGACACCACAACGTTGATGAGCCCCGCCGCGCGTGCGAGTGCCGCCAGCGTACCGATGATGTCGTCGGCCTCGTAGGCGGAGCTCGCGAACTCCGCGATGCCCAGATGACGGCAAAACTCCCGGCAGAGCGCGAACTGGCGCTTGAGGTCGGCCGGCGGCAGCTCGCGATTCGCCTTGTAGGCAGGGTAGATGCCGCAGCGAAACGAGGTCTCCCCGCGCAGGCTCTCGTCGAAAGCGACGGCGATGCGCGTGGGCCGCACGTTCTCCAGGAAATCGGAGAGGAACCGGGCGAAGCCATAGAGCGCGTGCGTCGCGTTACCGTCGCGATCCACCATGTCGGGCGGCATGGAGTAGTAGGCCCGAAAGATGAAGTAGCTCGCATCGATATGGTAAACGATGCCCGTGCGGGCCGGCGCCGGCGGCGGCTGGGCGTTCGAGGCGCCGTCCAGAACCGGCCGGCCGAGAACCGAGTCGGTCACATCGGCCAGCGTTGCATGCGTTCGTGCAGCGGGCTCGAGCGCGGGAAGTGAGCCACCAGATACTCCATTTGATCCGCCAATACCCGGCGGCCCTTCAGGAAAATGTACTCCGCATAGGTCGGCGTGAACGGCACGGCCAAGAGCTCCATGCCCGCCTGCTCCGGCGTGCGCGATGCCTTGGCGTTGTTGCATCGGCGGCAGGCCGACACGACATTGCTCCAGGTGTCCATGCCGCCCCGGCTGAAGGGGGTGACATGATCGCGCGACAGGAGGCTGTATGGAAATCGGGCGCCGCAGTACAGGCAGAGATACGCATCGCGCTTGAACAGCGTCTGGTTGTTCAGCGGCGGCGTATAGGCACCGCCCCTCATATTTCCGGGATTGCCGGTATGCCCCAGCGTAGCGATGATGGAATTCACGTCGACCACGGTGCGAAGCCCCGTCCGGGCGCAGGTTCCTCCATACAGACGATAGAGCAGCGAACCGCAGGTGTAGGCGACTTGGTCCGTGTGGTAGAGCCGCGCAGCTTCCTTGTAATCGACCCACTCCAGGGGCATCCCGGAGACATCGGTACGCAGGATCTGTTGCGATAGCGGATAGCCTTGGACGACCACGGTCAGATCGTCCTTGTGCTCTGCCAATTCCAGGTTCTTTCGAATCATCCTATTCATGACATACTAAAGATAGACGACCCTTGTGCCATAATTCAATGATTTGAGGGAGGATATACCGCATGCCTGTCGTCGTGGGGGTCCTGAAGGAGACCGCCAATGAAACCCGCGTGGCGCTCACTCCCGAGGTCGCGGGCAAGCTCAAGGCGCTCGGCGCCCGGGTTTTGGTGGAGCGCGGTGCGGGTACCGCCGCCCATTTCACCGATAAAGCCTTTGCGGACGCGGAGTTGACCGACGCAGCCGCGATCCTGTCGAGCGCCGATGTCCTCCTGTGCGTGCAGCCCCCCACGATCGAAACCGTCAATAGCTTGAGGCAAGGCGCGGTCGTCACGGGTTTCATGCAGGCATACGCGCGGCAGGACCTGGTGCGGGCGCTGAAGGCGCGCCGGATCACCAGTTTCGCGATGGAGCTGGTGCCGCGCATCTCACGCGCGCAGTCGATGGACGCGCTTTCCTCCCAGGCGTCGGTCGCCGGGTACAAGGCCGCGCTGATCGCCGCGAATGCACTCGAGAAGTTTCTGCCCATGCTGACCACCGCCGCGGGCACCATCCGCCCCGCCTCCGTGCTGGTGATCGGCGCGGGCGTCGCAGGGCTGCAGGCCATCGCCACCGCTAAGCGCCTGGGGGCCATCGTCGAAGCGTATGACGTACGTAGCGCGACCAAGGATCAAGTGAAGTCCCTCGGCGCGAAATTCGTCGAAACCGGCGTGTCCGCGGAAGGATCCGGGGGATATGCCCGCGAGCTCACGCCGGAAGAGAAGGCGAAGCAGCAGGAAGTCCTCGATGCACGCATTGCCGCGAGCGATGTCGTCATCAGCACGGCGGCGATCCCCGGCCGAGCGGCACCCCGCATCGTGAGCCGCGCGGCCGTCGAGCGTATGAAGCCGGGATCGGTGCTCGTCGACATCGCCGCCGAGCAAGGCGGCAACTGCGAGCTGACCCGCGCCGGCGAGACGGTCGACCACGGAGGCGTCACGATCATCGGTCCGGTCAACCTGCCGGCGACGCTTCCCTATCATGCGAGCGAGATGTACGCGCGCAACTTGTTCAATTTCCTGAAGCCGGCGATGCCGAAGGGCGACCTGGCCATCGATTGGAAGGATGAGGTTTTCGCGGGCGCCGTACTGACTCACGACGGCGAGATCAAGAACGAGGCAGCCCGCAAGTCCGTGGAGGGTGGGGGATGATCGACGGTGTAATCGCGCTGTACATATTCATGTTGGCCGCCTTCACGGGCTACGAGGTGATCTCACGTGTGCCGGTCATCCTGCACACGCCGCTGATGTCCGGATCGAACTTCGTCCACGGCATCGTGCTGGTAGGCGCCATGGTGGCGCTCGCGAGCGCGGACTCGACGCTCGTGCGGGTCATCGGCTTCATCGGTGTGGTGCTTGCCGCCGGCAACGCAGTCGGCGGTTACGTGGTGACCGAACGCATGCTCAAGATGTTCGTGACCGCCGGCAAGAGGCAGGCAGCCGGCAAGAAGAAGGAAGAGTAGTTCATGCCCTCCGTCTCGACTGAAACATTGACGCAACTGTCCTACTTCGTCGCGGCCGCGCTGTTCATTCTCGGCCTGAAGCGGATGAGCTCGCCGGTCACGGCGGTGAGCGGTGTACGCTGGGCAGGGGCCGGCATGCTGCTCGCCACGCTCGCCACCCTTGCGTTCATGGGGGCATCCCAGTTCAACCTCATCCTCGTGATCGCCGCGATCGGCGTCGGCGGCATCGTGGCCTGGGTCAGCGGCAAACGCGTCGCCATGACCGACATGCCGCAGATGATCGCGCTCTACAACGGCATGGGCGGCGGCGCGGCCGCGGCCATCGCCGCGGTCGAGCTCTATCGGGGCGGCGAGCAGAACCTGGTTCATCTCACGATCGCGACCATCGGCGGCCTGATCGGTTCGGTCTCCTTCAGCGGCAGCCTGATCGCTTTCGCCAAACTTCAGGGACTCATCACCAAGTCGGTGCGTTTCGGCGGCCAGAAGGTCGTCAACGGGCTGATCCTGCTCGCGGCGGTCGTTTTCGGCGTCATGATCATCGCGGGACAGGACGCGGGCCTGCCCGTCGTCTCTCTATTCTTCGCCTGCGCGCTGCTCCTGGGCATCGCAATGACCCTGCCCATCGGCGGCGCCGACATGCCGGTGGTGATCTCGCTGTACAACGCGCTTACCGGCCTCGCCGTCGGCTTCGAAGGTTTCGTCCTCGACAATGCGGCCATGATCATCGCGGGCACCGTGGTCGGTGCCGCCGGCACGCTGTTGACGCAACTCATGGCGAAGGCCATGAACCGCTCCTTGAGCAATGTGCTGTTCGCGAACTTCGGCGAGACCTCATCGGCGGCCAGCGGCGCCGGCGCAGGCGGCACGCAGAAACCCATCGAGGCGTCCGACGCCGGCGTCATGATGGCGTACTCCCAGAAAGTCATCGTCGTACCAGGCTACGGACTCGCGGTGGCGCAGGCACAGCACAAGGTATGGGAGTTGAGCCAGCTCCTCATCGACCACGGCGTCACGGTGCGCTTCGCCATCCACCCCGTCGCCGGCCGCATGCCCGGCCACATGAACGTGCTCCTGGCAGAAGCCGGCGTGCCCTACGACTTGATCTCGGACATCGACGAGATCAACGCCGAGTTCGAGACCGCCGACGTCGCCCTGATCATCGGCGCCAACGATGTCGTCAATCCCGACGCCCGTACCAACAAAGGCAGCCCGATCTACGGAATGCCCATTCTGAACGCCGATAAAGCCAAGAACGTCATCGTCATCAAGCGCGGCCAGGGCCAGGGCTTCTCCGGCATCGACAACGCACTCTTCGGCCTCGATCAGACCCGCATGCTATACGGCGACGCGCAAGCCGCCGTCAGCCAGCTGATTCAAGCGGTCAAGGCAGCAGGCTAAGCCCCGCTTCGAAAGCATATAGAAGCTTTGGATAGTTCAGCGCTGCCGCGCGCCGCTCAACTGGGACGCTAGCCACCACGGGGAAACATGCGACTCTGGACAATCCACCCGCAGTACCTCGATCCGCAAGGCTTGGTTGCGTTGTGGCGGGAGGCGCTGCTGGCACGGGCCGTACTGCGCGAGCAGACACGAGGTTATCGGCACCATCCCCAGCTCGAGCGCTTTCGGGCGCACGCATTCCCACGTTCCGCTATCAACACATATCTAGCGGCGATCCACTCCGAAGCCGCAGTGCGTGGTTACGCTTTCGACAAGGGCAAGATTGGTCCGTTGAGACCGGTCCATGCGATTTCGACTACCACTGAACAGGTATTGTATGAGTGGCGACATTTGCTGAAAAAGCTATTCGTGCGGAACCGAGTGTTGCACCGGCGGTGGAGAACGCTCGATGTCCCGCAGTGTCATCCGTTGTTTGTTCCGGCACCAGGCTCAATCGAGCCGTGGGAGCGTACAGGCCGAGGTGTCCGAAAGGCGTTTCCCTCCGTCTCATGGAACGTATAATCCAGCATCCAGATCTGCGGGGCCTTGGTCGAATGCTGCTCGCCACTCGGGACGCGCGGCCGCGAGGGTTCGCCCTCAACCGGGCAACATCAGCACGAACCCGTCGCTCTCGTACACGTAATAGCGCCATTCCCGAACGGTTTGCGGGGAGCCGAGAATCACCAGCTGCTTCCGTACGGTGGCGATGTCGTTGAATACGTCCGCATCCCTGATGATCGCCTCGTACTTGCTCAAGAGCGCTTCGGTCTCGGCGCCTTCCGCCACGTAGGTGATCAACACCTTCAAGGGGGCGTTGAACATCTGAAGCTTGTTGATCTCTTCGTGCGTTCTGCTCGGCCGGGTCGCGTGCTCCAGCGCCACCGAGATCCATTTGGCATAGGTGGTGAATTTACCGGAGTTGTCCCTACCCCGCTCTTCGTAGAACATCCCGTCGAGCGCGTAATAGTCCTTGTTCCAGGCCATCAAGCCGAGATGCCGGGCGACCTTGGGAAAGATGTTCGAGCGCATGAAATACGCATAAGACTTGGTCTCGAAGCTCACGGCCGCACGAAAGTCGTCGTGCTCCACTTTCATGACGTCAACGAAGGCGTTGCGGAAGTCGCGAGGCGAGATTGTCTTCATCGGGATGCGGCCGTAGCGTCTCCAATCGAATGCCGGTGCGGCTCGCTCCTCGCGAGTATCCACGCCTGCGATTCTAAACCTTCCGTCCGCCAAAGATCCGGCCTCACCGGGGAAAGAGGCCCGGGGGACTAGCGATCGGCGACCGCCAGGGACGGTTGACCTGCGATTACAGCGCCGGCGGATTCTTGGCGCCTGCGCATTTCGGGCGCCGGCTCGGCAGCCGCTGCGGCGGCCGCCGCAGCGTTTCGAGCCAGCGACCAGGCCGTAAATTCGGAGATCGGCATTGGCTTCGATATGAAGTAGCCCTGGATGAGATCGCATCCGAGGCGTTTGAGTGCATCCCAGCTCGAGGCCTCCTCGACACCCTCCGCCACCACCTTGAGATCCAGGGCATGACCCAGGTTGATGGTCGACCTGACGATCACGTCGTCATCGGGCTGCGTCTCCAGTTCCTTGATGAAGGAGCGGTCGATCTTCACCTCGTCCACGGGAAGGCGTTTCAGGTGCGCAAGCGATGAATGGCCGGTGCCGAAGTCGTCGATCGAGAAGCGCAGACCAAGCACGCGAAGCTGCTCCATCATCCGGAGCGTGGCGGCAATGTCCTTCATGGCCCCGCTTTCGGTGATTTCCAGTATGACGCGGCTGGCATCCGCGCCGGTCTGCAGCAGAAGCGACGCGACGTTGTCGGCGAAGCCGGGGTCGGCGAAGTCGACGGGCGACACGTTCACCGACACGTCCACCGAGATGCCTTCGCGCTCCCAGGCGGCCACGCCGGTGAGCGCCGTGGCCATCACCCAGGAAGTAAGCGAGCGGATGGCTCCGGTGCGTTCGGCGTGCGGGACGAAGTCGCTCGGCGGTATGTAGCCGTGCTGAGGATGCCGCCACCGAACCAGCGCCTCGCAACCGACGACCTGGCCGGTAGCTGCTCTTACCTTGGGCTGATAGTGCAGCTCGAGCTCGTTCGATTCGATGGCGCGACGCAGCTCGCCGAGGATGGACAGTCGATGACGATGGTTGCTGTCATCGCCCTTGATATAGACGCCCACCGGGCGGCCGGTTTCCTTGGCCCGATGAAGGGCGAGGTCCGCGCGCTGCATCAGCTCGGCGGCTCCGGCGCCGTCGGCGGGGAACACCGCGGCACCGATGCGCATGTCCAGTTGGAAGGAAACCTCCTCGTAGTCGAAGCTGCCGTGCAGGCGGTCGACGATGGCCGCGGCCTGTTGAGCCGCCTTCGCGCCGTCGGCCGATTCCAGTATCAGCAGGAATTGATCGGTGCCGATGTGGGCGACGCGGTCGACTCGGCGTTCGTGCACCTTGAGCCGCCGCGCGACCTCGAGAAGCACCCGATCTCCGGCCGCATGTCCGACCGAGCCGATGATGCTCTGAAATTGCTGTACCTCCGCCAGGCACACTGTGACCGGCCGATTGTCGATGCGGGCGTTCGTCAGAAGTTCGTCGAGAATCGTGCTGATGCGCGCGCGCGTCGGAAGACCGGTGAGTGGGTGGTGGTCGGCCTGATGGCGAATGGTCGCTTCTCGATCCGCCACGGCTGCGCGCATGGCGTTGAACGCGCCGGCGAGTCCTTTGAGCTCGGTCGTCCCCGCGGACGGCACCTCCACGCCGTAGTCCCCGGCTTCGAGACGCTGCGCAGCCCGGGTCAAGTCCTCGACGGGCTTGGTCGCGCTGCGTGCCAGCCATGCGGCGAGAATCGTGGCGATGACGAGCAGGAAAGCACCGAGCAGAAGCATGGAGTTCCGGATGTCGTCATAAGGGCGCAACGCGCTCGATAGCGAGCGTTGAAATACCAGAATGAGGGATCCGTTGGCAGAGCGTATCGGACGGGTCCATGTCAATAGCTTGTCCGAACCGGCGGCGACGACGAACGGGGTCGCCTGCGTGTTTCGGATCACGGCGCCTTCGAGTGTGCGCGGGTCGCCATGGTCCGATGTGGCGATGAACAAGGGGTACCGCTCGGCCGCCGCGACGAACGACACGTCGACACCGAGCAGCCGCGACATGTCCTCGGCCACGCGATCGTCGAGCGCGAAACCCATCGCAGCCCATCCGATCGGATTGGGAGCCAGAATCGGCGCGATCACCAGCTGATAAGGCCGCCCGTCGATGAGCCGGTAGAGCTGCAAGGTCTCGCCGCTTGCATCGGTCTCGATCAGGCCCTCGAGGTCGCGCTGGGTGTTCGCCAGCGAGCCGTTGAAGGTGCTGGCGAGAGGACGCCCATTGGTCGACAGCACGATCACCAGATCGGCGTTGATGCGCCTCTGTTGGTTCTCGACCGCGGAGGTGAGCGTCGCGGCGTCCGCGGACGACACTGCCTCTCGAAACCCGAAATCCGAAGTGAGCACCTCGACGGCTGTCGTCAGCTGAGAACCGCGGAACCGCAGCAGCTCGCGGGCGGTGTCCGCGGCCGTCTGCAGCTGCGCGCCCACCTGGCGCTCCGTCTCGGCGCGCTCCGTGACTGCAATTCCGACGATCGCAGCCGTTAACACCAGGATGACCAAACCTAGAACCAACGCCAGGATGCGGCCGCGAAGGCTGTTTAGGATGGTCAAGGAGATAGCCATGCCCCATGTTAAGTCGGCACTTGGCGGCCCCTTCGGGAGGCTCTGCCAAACTGGAATCCAGGTCGCGCTCCGGCGGAGGGCAACTGCCACTTGCGTCACGTTTGCGGCGCTGGCGTGCTCTCTGATCTGCCGGGCGGGCGAGTTGACGATCAGCGTCGTCGATCGCGACGGACATGCCGTCGCGGATGTGGTCGCTACGGCGACGCCGAGCGCCGGCGCCCCGCTGGCGCCGGCGGCGGCGGCGGACCCGAAATCCTCCGTCATGGATCAGCGCGACCTCGCCTTCCTGCCGCGCGTGCTGGTCATCGGTGTCGGTACGCGGGTCGACTTCCCCAACAACGACACCGTGAGCCACCAGGTGTACTCGTTCTCGCCGGCGAAGCGATTCCAATTGCCCTTGTACAAGGGCGAGTTCCATCCGCCCGTCACCTTCGACCAGGCCGGTCTCGTCGTGCTGGGCTGCAATATCCACGATTCCATGGTGGGCTACATCTATGTGACTCCGGCGCCTTATTTCGGAACCACGACCGCCGCGGGCCGCCTGACGTTCCCGCGGGTTCCGAAGGGCGACTACCAGGTCACCATCTGGAGCCCTTTCATCGCCGATGCGCCCGGCTCTCTGTCGCGCACGGTGCACGTCGAGGGCGACGAAACGACGTCGTTCGCGTTGGCGGCGGCGCTGCGCACTCGGCCGGAACCCAGGCCGCGACGCCGCGACTGGGAATACTGATGGGCGCTGCTCGGCCTGCCGAGAGGTTGCGCGCCGCCGCGGCGGTGGTTCTGCTCATCGCGAGCGCCGCGTTCGGATCGAGCGCCTCCCGAGCCGACGACCGCTTTACCCTGGATGGTGATCTGGACGTGCGCTGGGTGCATGCGACCGGCGATCCTTCGTTCTTGAACGGCGGCCTCGGCGTCCTGAGGTTCGACCCCGATCACGAGGGTCTCGAACTGGGGCGCGCTTTTCTTGCGCCCAATTGGCGGATCGACGACCTCGTCAGCTTGCACGCCGTCGTCGACACCTACGGCGATCACAATCGGAACCCCGTGGACCTGAGCGAGTTCTACTTTGCCGTGCATCCCTTCCCGACCGGCGCCGTGCGCTGGCGTGCGCGCATCGGCGCGTTCTACATGCCGGTCTCCCTCGAGAACCGCGGCATCGGCTGGACCGACGTGTATTCCATCACCCCTTCCGCCCTGAACACTTGGCTGGGAGAGGAGTTTCGTACCATCGGCGCGGAAGTCGAAGGGCGCTGGCTCGGAGCGAGCAGCGGTTATCTGGGCGACTTCGCAATCATCGGCGCCGTGTACGGATGGAACGAGCCCGCCGGCTCCCTTCTCGCCGACCGGGGTTTCGCGATGACCGATCGTCCGTCGACGCTCTTCGGTTATCTCGGTTCGCCCCCAATGGATTTTTATCACGAAGTCGATCGGAGACCCGGCTATTACGCGGGCTTGAGCTGGCACCATCACGATCGCCTGGAGATTCGGGCACTGCGCTACGACAACCGGGCCGATCCCGGCGCGCAGACCGAGTCGGGGTTCTACGCCTGGCACACCCGTTTCACCAGCGCAGGAGCGCGTCTCGAGCCCGGCGAGCACTGGACGTTCATCGCACAATATCTCGACGGCGATACGATCAACGATGACGAGGGCTACTGGGATTCTCCGTTCCTCATGAATTTCCGCGCCGCCTTTGCGCTCGCGAGTTTCGAGTGGGGCCCCGAGCGTCTGACCGCGCGTTACGACACGTTCCGCACGCATCAACTGAGCGGGGTCGACGGACCGCCGAGCAACGACGAGGGTCATGCCTGGACATTCGCCTGCACGCGGGAGCTCGGCGATCACTGGCAATTCGTTGCGGAATGGCTGCGCATCTTCAGCAGCTTTCCGCCGCGCGCGGAGCTGGCCGAGCCGGTGTTCCAGGCCCAGACCGAGATTCAGCTCGCCGTGCGCTACCGGTTCCAGCTGGCGTGGTGACCGCGTCCTAGCACCGTCCTAGCCCGGGTCTGTCTATCGAGATCCCCATGACGCTTGATCTTTCGGGACAGCATGTTGCGCCGCTGGGGCTTCCCGGGTAGTGTCCGAGACACTACCGCTCCCCTGCCTGTCACGATTCTGACACGCCTTCCGCGTAGACCCTCGAGCGGCGGAGCGCTCGAGGTAGGTAGTTGTACGGACTACCGTTCCAGGGAGAATGGGCACACCATGCCCTGGCACGATGTTTGCTCGACAGAAGTTTCCGGCGGGTTGGAATTTCCGGGGGAAATGCGTGACTAACTTCGTTACGGCCCTACCCGCCTTTCCGGCGAATAGATATTCCGATCAACACACAATAGGAGAAGGATCATGAGTTCCGCCCAGGTCCGCCCCATCGAAGGCTCGAATGGAAACTCCGGCTCCATCGCCGAGAGTGGTTCTTTTGCATCGCACATGAAAACGCTGGAGCGAAAGATACCGCTTCGCGCCAAATACGAGAATTTCATCGGCGGCGAGTGGGTCGCGCCGGCCAGGGGTGGCTATTTCGACAACATATCGCCCACCACGGGCCAGGTGATCTGCAAGATCGCCCGCTCCCAGGCCGAGGACGTCGAACGAGCCATCGATGCGGCGCACGCCGCCGCGCCCGCCTGGGGCCGTACCCCCGTCGCCGAGCGGGCGCGAGTACTCAATAAAATTGCCGACCGCATGGAGGCATATCTCCCGTTCCTCGCCGCCGTCGAAACCTACGACAACGGCAAACCGATCCGCGAGACCAATCTGGCCGACATGCCGCTGGCGGTCGATCACTTTCGCTACTTCGCGAGCTGCGTGCGCGCCCAGGAAGGCTCGCTCGGCGAGTTGGACGACGACACTGTGGCCTATCACTATCACGAGCCCCTGGGGGTGGTTGGACAGATCATTCCCTGGAATTTCCCGATTCTCATGGCGGCCTGGAAATTGGCGCCGGCGATCGCGGCCGGCAATGCCGTAGTCATCAAGCCCGCCGAGCAGACGCCGCTGTCGCTCCTGGTTTTCGCCGAACTCATCCAGGACATCGTCCCGCCCGGCGTGCTGAATATCGTCAACGGCTTCGGGTTGGAAGCGGGCAAGCCCCTGGCCTCCAATCCGCGCATCGCCAAGATCGCCTTCACCGGCGAGACCACCACCGGCCGTCTCATCATGCAGTACGCCTCGGAGAACATCATCCCCGTGACGCTCGAGCTCGGAGGCAAGTCGCCGAATATCTTCTTCGCGGACGTGATGCGGGAGGACGATGACTTCGTCGACAAGGCGCTCGAGGGATTCGCGATGTTCGCGTTGAATCAAGGCGAAGTGTGCACCTGTCCCTCCCGCGCTCTGGTACAGCGCTCCATCTACGATCGATTCATGGAGAAGGCGGTCGCGCGGGTCGAGAAGATCGTCCAAGGCGATCCGTATGAAATGAGCACGCAGATCGGCGCGCAGGCCTCGAACGACCAGTACGAGAAGATTCTGTCGTACTTCGACATCGGCAAGAAGGAAGGCGCGAAGGTGCTGGCCGGCGGCGTGGCCAACAAGCTGTCGGGAGATCTCGCCGGCGGATACTACATCAGGCCCACGGTGTTCGAGGGTCACAACAAGATGCGTGTGTTCCAGGAGGAGATCTTCGGACCCGTGGTCTCCGTGACCACCTTCGATACGCCGGATGAGGCCATGGAGATCGCCAACGACACCCTGTACGGGCTGGGCTCAGGCGTCTGGACCCGCGACCTGAATACGGCCTATCGATTCGGGCGCGGCATCAAGGCAGGGCGCGTGTGGACCAATTGCTACCACGCTTATCCGGCCCATGCTGCGTTCGGCGGCTACAAGAAATCCGGCATCGGACGCGAGACCCACAAGATGATGCTCGATCACTATCAGCAGACCAAGAACGTGTTGGTCAGCTACTCGACCAAGGCGCTGGGCTTCTTTTGAAGACACTGGATCACGTGGACGTCACGGACGACGCCCGCCGGTTGATCGAGGAGCTGAAGGCGGCGCACGGGCCGATCATGTTTCACCTGTCGGGGGGGTGCTGCGACGGCAGCGCCCCCATGTGCTTCCAGGTGGGCGAGTTCAAGCTCGGCGGCGTGGACGAGAAAGTCGGCGAGATCGCCGGCTGCGAGTTCTGGATGGATCGCGAGCAGTACAAGCGCTGGGCGCACACCCGCTGGACCGTGGATGTCGTTCCCGGACGAGGCGCGAGTTTCTCGCTCGAGGCACCGCTGAACAGGCGATTTCTGATTCGATCCGAATTGTGCGCCATTTGATGTTCGGCGGCCCGCCGCCTGGGAGTCAAGCCACCGCGGCCAGCGCGGAATTCGCCGGCCGATAGAGCTTTTGCGCGAGTACCAGCGCGGCGGCCAGCGCCAAGGCGACTGCGACGGCTCGAAACCCAGTCTCGAGGCTCCCCGTTCGCTTCGCGATGACCCCGATGATCGACAGGGAAAAGAACGAACCCAGACTGCCGAAGGAGTTGATGAATGCCAGCGCGCATGCGGCCGAGCGCCCGCCGAGGAACTCCCCGGGACAGGCCCAGAACGGACCGAGATAGCTCACGAGCCCCGAGGCAATGGCGCACCAGAGGGCAACGCGCAAGGGCAGAGACGGTGTCGCGCTGACGAAGTACAACCCGGACGCAGCGACCAGCAGGGAAACGGCGGCGTGAAAATATCGTTCGCGCCTTCTGTCGGAGCTGCGAGAGACCATCACCATCGCCGCGAGACTCACGGCACTCGGGATCATCACGAGGACGCCGACCGCCGTGTTCGAATAGCCGGTTGCGACCGCCTTGATGGACTGGGGCATCCAGAATCCCGTGAGATACAGACCCATCAGAAACAGGAAATGAATCCCCGTCAGATGCAGGATGCGGGGATGAGTAAGTGATTTCAGGATGCCGGGGTCCCCGGCACCCGCCTTGGCGGCGGCTTCGGCGGCGAGCTCGTCGCGGATTAGAGTCTTTTCTTCCGCACTGAGAAAGGAGGCATCTGCGGGGCGATCGGGAAGAAATCGAAAGGTCAGCACTCCGCAGACGATGGCCGGCAGCGCCTCGAGAATCAGGAGCCATCGCCAGCTGCTGAGGCCGAACCCTTGCACATGGTCCAAGATCCATCCCGACAGCGGTCCGCCCAGGATGCTCGCGGCCGGCAGTGCCGTCAGAAAGAAGCCGATGGCTTGAGCCTGCTGCCGCTGCGGGAACCAGTACGACAGAAAGTAGAGTATCCCGGGATAGAATCCGGCCTCTGCCACTCCGAGCAGAAAGCGGGCTGCGTAAAGCTCGGACGCGCTCCTGACGAACCCCGTCAGTAAAGCGACCAGACCCCACGTCAGCAGGATGCGGGCGATCCACCGGCGGGCGCCGGTCCGGTGCAGTATCAGATTGCTCGGAATCTCGAACAGGAAGTAGCCGCAGAAGAATATGCCGGACAGCAGCCCGTACTGCTCGCTCGACAGTCCGAGCTCTCGATTCATCTCGAGTGCCGCGAACCCTACGTTGATTCGATCCAGGTAGGCGACCACGTACAGCACGAACAGCATGGGAAGCAGATGTCGGCGCACCTTGCGCGCGAGATCCACGCCGCTCGTCAGTGTGGGAACCGCCGTACTCCCGGGGGACGCCCCATGACGCTGCGCCGCTGCTCGGGACTCATCTGGCGCCACTGGCGGCGCAGCTGCTGGCGGCGCTCGAGGGGCATCTGCCTGAATCGTCTGAACTGCTCACGAATCCGCTGCTGCTGTTCGGGCGGCATGGCTCTGAATTCCTGCCAGCGCTGACGAAGCAGTTGCCGTTGCTCGGGAGGCATGGCTCTCCATTGCTTGAAGCGCTCCTGGGCACCGGCGCGCTGCTCCGGCGTCATGGTGATCCACCGCTGGCTCCCCCTCGCGAGGGCCTGTTGCTTCTCGGGCGGCAGGCTGTCCCATTTACCCTGGAAGTTCTGCAGGAGCTGCTGCTGCTGCTGCGAGAGCGACTGCCACGGACGCGGCGCCGCAGGCGCGGCGTCGCCGGGCGGAGGCTCGGCAGGCGGCGGCTGACCCGGCGGGGCCTGGGCGAGGCTCACGTCGATCGCCGCCAACGCCAGCGCGCACAGCAGCAGAACCCGAAGCAACGCGCGGGTCATTGCTTTGGGCTCTGCGGCGGCGGCGCGGGGTTCTGACTTCCCGGCGGCGATTTGTTCAAGAATTCCCACCAAGCGGAATCTCCGTGATCGTCCTCTCCCAAAAACTCGATGAGCTCGTCATCGGGCGCATTCGCCGGCGGCGGCTGAGTCGCGGGCGGCGCACGCCCCGGCGGCGTCCCCGCCGGCGGTGCGGGCGATTGCCCCTGACCCGGTGTCTGCCCCATCGCGCTCAACCCCCAGAGAGCCGCTCCGAGGGCCATCCAATACCTGAGGCTCCTATGCGGTCGGCTCGCCGCTCGCGGTTTTGTCCGCCCAGGCATAGAAATCAACGTCGTCTTGAAGCATGTCCATCGCATCCCCGGAACTCTCATCGCTCGCAGCGATAATGTCCAGATCCTCGAACTTCGATTGAGTGTCCGCGGCCGACACCTGACCGTGCTGGCTCAACGGGCCCCCGAACCAGAGTGCGACGCCGAGCACCGCCGCAGCGGTGACGCCGGCGGCCGACGCCCAGAACGGGGTACGCATGAGCCATGGCCGGCGCGCCGACGCACCGGCGGCGGCCAGCGCGGCGTGGCGCGCCTGCGTGAGCCGCGAGCGCGTACGCATGTCCAGACCCGCCACGCTATCCTCGAACAGCGCGCGGCTGCGATTCTCCAGCGCGGAAATTGCGGGATCCAAAGTCTCTTCGCTCATCACCAAACCTCGCCCAGTTGTTCGCGCAGCGTATGAACCGCCCGCGAGTAATGCGTTTTCACGCTGCCTTCCGAGCAGCCCATGGCGCTCGCCGTCTCGGCGACGTCCAATCCCTCGAAGTTGCGGAGCATGAAGGCCTCGCGCTGGCGCGCGGGCAACTCCCGAAGCGATGATTCCAGTTTCTCCATGGCCTCATCCTGCATCAAGCGTTCCGGGACCGGCGTTCCGCCGTCCGCTACGGTATCGAGCGGATCCTGTGCCTCGTTGTCCGGATCTTCCTTCGGACCCGGCAACCACACCATGAAGCGATTGCGGACGCTGCGGCGCCGCTGCAGGTCGCGAATGCCGTTCTCCAGAATGCGATAGAACAGCGGGCGCCACTCGGTGCTCGGGCGGGCAGCGTAGTTGCGGGCCAGCTTCAACATCGCATCCTGGACGGCATCCATGGCATCGTCGGGATCGCGAAGCGCGACCTGTGCCATGCGGAACGCACGGCGCTCGATTTCGCCCAAGAATTTATCCAGTTCTCGCGTCTGCTCCAGAACCGCTCCCCCAGGTGCCGGCGCGGGATCATCCCATACCATCCAAGCGCTCGAGAGCGTATCAAAGCCCGACATACCGCGTCCTCTTGCATCGACGGGGTCCACCCGTTACGGGTATAACGCCTGCAGTGGACGCTGGTTGACGCCGGGCACCGCAGGATCAGCGACTTACGCACATAGACTGTGACCCGTCGTGCAATATTTGCAATGATACCTCGTACCAGGATCTAGAGGGTGGCGTAACCTCTTGATCTGGCTGGATTCATTTCTATTTCGCACACTTTTTCGCCAATTTGATTATGTCTCGAAATAGAACGGGCACTTAGGGCTCATGATCCCTGTTTCTCAACAGACTTATCCACAGGATTTGTGGACAAGAGACGCCTGGTGATTCTGCGCATCGCGTTGGACACGCCGCTCCGGCGGGTCTTCGATTATCTGCCGCCCGCGGCCGGCCCGGACTCCGTCGCGAATCCGGGCGTGCGCGTGCGGGTGCCGTTCGGCCGCCGCCAGGTGGTAGGCATCCTGGTGGAGGTCGCGGCCGATTCGCCGATCGATGCCGCCAAGCTCAAGCGTGCGCTGGAAATACTGGATTCCCGGCCGGTGTTCGACGCGGTGACCTTCGAGCTTCTGCGCTGGGCCGCCGATTACTACCATCATCCCCTCGGCGAGGTCATGGCGGCGGCCCTTCCGGCGAATCTCCGTGGCGGGCAGGCGGCGCAGATTTCCACGGAAGTATGGACGCTCACCCCAGCGGGACGCTCCGAGCTCGGGCGTTCCGCCGGCAAGCGGGCGCCCAAACAACGCGCGTTGCTCGCGAAGCTCGGCGAGCATGCCGGCGCAACCGCCGCCGACCTTGGAGAGTTCAAGCCGGCGCTCCTTCGGACCCTGGCAGACAAAGGCTGGGCCGCCGCTCGAGCGCTCGCCGCCGCGCCTGCCGCGATCGAGTCGCGCCCGAGCGAGGTAACCCTCACGGACGCTCAGGCGGGCGTGATCGAGGCTATCCGCCGCTCGCTCGGCCGTTTCGCTGCGCATCTCCTGTACGGCGTCACAGGCAGCGGCAAAACCGAAGTGTATTTGCAGATCATCGACGCCGCGCTGGGCGCCGACCGCCAGGTGCTGGTCCTCGTGCCCGAGATCGCGCTGACGCCCCAGCTGATCGAGCGATTTCGGCGCCGCTTCAGCGCAGGCGTGGTGGCCGTGCATTCGGGGCTGACCGGGGCCGAGCGCCGCGATGCCTGGCGCGCCGCGCATTCAGGCCATGCCCGCATCGTGATTGGAACGCGCTCGGCGGTTTTTACTCCGCTCCATCGCCTGAGCCTCATCGTGGTGGACGAGGAACACGACGCGTCCTACAAGCAACAGGAGGGCTTTCGCTATTCGGCGCGGGATCTCGCGGTGCTGCGCGCGCAGCGTGCCCAGGTTCCAGTGATCCTCGGGTCCGCCACGCCCTCGCTCGAGACGCTCGACAATGTCGCGCAGGGCCGCTACTCGCGGCACGAGCTGCCGCTCCGGCCCGGCGCGGCGCGTCCTCCCGCCATGCATCTCGTCGATCTGCGCAAGCACCCGAGCGATCAGGGACTGTCGCAGCCGGCCATGAGCGCCATGGAGCGGCATTTGAAGAACGGCGGCCAGGTGATCGTGTTCTTGAACCGGCGGGGGTATGCGCCGACCCTGTTTTGCAATGCCTGCGGCTGGAGCGCCTCTTGCGCCCACTGCGATGCGCGCATGACTCTCCATCGCCGGGCCTCCGAGCTGCGCTGCCATCACTGCGGCGCCCGGGCCAACGTGCCCGCCGTCTGCCCGAGCTGCAATCAACCGCTGCATGCCGTCGGCCAGGGCACCGAGCGCGTGGAGGAGACCCTGGTGCGATTGTTTCCCGACGCGCCGCTGGCGCGTCTCGACCGCGATACGGCAGGCGCGAGCAACGCCATTCGGGCGGTGCTCGATCGGGTCCACCGAGGCGAGGCGCGGATCCTGGTCGGCACCCAAATGCTCACCAAGGGTCATCATTTCCCCGACGTGAGCCTGGTGGTCATCCTGGACGCCGATCAGGGGCTGTTCGCCACCGACTTCCGCGCGACGGAGCGGCTCGCGCAGACCATCACGCAAGTGGCCGGACGTGCCGGACGCGCCGCCCGCCCGGGCGAAGTCATCGTACAAACCTCGTTCCCCGAACACCCCCTGCTCACGCGCTTGATCGGGGAAGGGTACGGGCAGTTCGCGGCCACCGCGCTCGAGGAGCGCCGGGCGGCGAGCTGGCCGCCGTACTCGCGGCTCGCGCTGCTGCGCGCCGAAGCAAAGGACAGCGAGGGCCTGGACGCCTACTTGCGGGCCGCCGCCGCGCGCGCGGGAACCCTCGGCGAGCGTGCGGTCCGCGTGCTGGGCCCCGCGGCCGCCTTGATCGCTAGGCGCGCCGATCACTTCCGCGCGCACCTATTGATCGAAAGCCCCTCGCGCGGTCCGCTGCAGCGCTTCTTGACGGCGTGGCTCCCGCAAGTGGAATCCCTGCCCGGCCCCAAGGGGGTGCGCTGGTCCATCGACGTCGATCCTCTCGAAGTGGACTAGGGGGCAGGACCTTAGGGGCGTTTGCGGTACACTGCCGACCCCTCATTCACCTGACCCATCGATGGATTTGCCTTGAAGACCTTGATCGAGACCTTGCTGAGGCAGGCGCTCGCCGCCCTGCCGGAGACCCTGGTACCCGCCGCACAGCGCGACATCGACATCGAGGTGGAGCGCACGCGCGACGCATCGCACGGTGATTTCGCCTCGAACCTCGCCATGCGCTTGGCGAAGGCGGCGCGCCAGAACCCGCGCAAGATCGCCGAGGCCGTCAAAGCCGCCCTTCCGGCACACCCCGCGGTCGCCAGGATCGAGATCGCGGGCGCCGGATTCATCAATTTCTTTCTCGACGACGCATCCTACCGTGCCGAGATCGTCCGCATTCTCGACGAAGGTGACTCCTACGGGCGCTCCGGCGCAGGCCGGGGCAAATCCGTGCTCGTGGAGTTCGTCTCGGCGAACCCCACCGGGCCATTGCACGTCGGGCACGGCCGTCACGCCGCTTATGGAGCGAGCGTGGCGAATCTGCTCGAGGCCGTGGGCTATCGCGTGGCGCGCGAGTACTACGTGAACGATGCCGGGCGCCAGATGGAAATTCTCGCCGCGAGCACGTGGCTCCGGTACCTCGAGAAATGCGGCGAGCGGTTCGTATTCCCCGCGAACGGCTACCGCGGCGATTACCTCATTGCCATCGCGGCGGACCTGCACGCAGCCGAGGGAACGGCGCTCGTCAGGAGCCCCGCGGAGATCTTCCGGGATCTTCCGCCCGACGAACCGCAGGGCGGCGACAAGGACACGTACATCGATGCGGTCATCGTGCGCGCGCGCCGGCTTCTCGGCGATGCGGCGTTCCGCCGCGTGCTCGATCACGCCCTGTCCGCCATCCTCGGCGACATCCGCGAGGATCTCGGGGAGTTCGGCGTGACTTTCGATTCCTGGTTCAGCGAGCGTTCGCTCATCGACGACGGCTCCATCGACCGGGCGGTCGCGAAAGTGAAGGAGCGAGGGCACGCCTACCTCAAGGACGGAGCGCTCTGGTTCAAGAGCACCGACTACGGCGACGAAAAGGACCGGGTGATGGTGCGCGAGAACGGCATCAAGACCTATTTCTCCTCCGATATCGCCTTCGTGTTCAACAAGCGGGAGCGCGGCTTCGAGCACCTGCTCTACGTGTGGGGCGCCGATCATCACGGCTACATCGCGCGGCTGCGTGCGGGCCTCGTAGCGCTCGGAGGTCCGCCCGAGTGCTTCGAGGTGCGGCTCGTCCAGTTCGTCACGCTGTTCCGCGGCGGCGAAAAGGCCCAGATGTCCACGCGATCGGGGGAATTCGTGACCTTGCGCGCGCTGCGCGGGGAAGTGGGCAACGATGCCGCGCGCCTGTTCTACGTGATGCGCAGCAACGACCAGCATCTCGATTTCGATCTGGAGCTCGCCAAGGCCCGCTCCAACGACAATCCGGTGTACTACATCCAGTACGCGCACGCGCGCGTCGCGAGCGTGAAGCGCCAGATGCAGGAGCGGGGCCTGGTGCACGACGCGGCGCGGGGAGCCGCCTCGCTCGCGAGGCTCGCGGAGCCGCAGGAGATCAGGTTGATCAAGCGCCTGTCGACCTATCCCGAAACCGTGGAGTACTGCGCGCTGGAGCGGGCGCCGCATGCGCTGGTGCACTACCTGCGGGACCTGGCCAACGATTTCCACACCTATTACAGCGCGCACCAATTCCTGGTCGAGGATGAGCCGCTGCGAGATGCGCGCTTGAGCCTCGCTCTCGCCACGCAGACGGTGATTCGAAACGGCCTGCATCTGGTGGGCGTGTCGGCACCCGAGACGATGTAGTCCCGGCAAGATGGCGCGCGACTACAAGCCGAAGCGCAAACGGCCGGGCAGCGGATTCCCGGGGTGGATCGGCGCCCTATGCGGTCTGGCGGCGGGCCTCGCCATCGCCGCGGCGGTCTACGTCAAGGATCATCGGCCCGAGGCACCGGGCGTCAAAGTCGCTCCAAAGGTCGACAAGAAGAGATCCCATGGCGGCGACTCCCCGGACGCCGACAACGCAGATGCGCCCGACGATTCGGCGAAGTCGTACGCGTTCTATGACATGCTGCCGAAGTTCGAGGTGGTGGTACCGGAGAAGGACAAGGACGTGCGTCCCGATACCCGGGCCGTGCCCGAGACCCGTAACGGCACGTATGTACTTCAGGCGGGCTCGTACAAGAACTTCGCCGATGCCGACCGCGTCCGCGCGAAATTGGCCTTGCAGGGCGTCGAGTCGAAGGTCCAGAAGGTGTCGGTGGACAACGATACGTGGCACCGCATCCGCATCGGTCCCATCTCCAATCTCGCCGAGCTCAACCGGTTGCGCACGATTCTGCGCAAGGCCGACGTGGATGTCCTGGTGATCCGCGTGGGCGATTGATCTCTGGATACGGCGTCAGTGTTCCCAGATCATCGCAGGATCGCGCTCAATCTTCACCCAATTGACGAAAATCGACCCCTAATGCGCGCAACTTCCGGTAAAGGTGAGTGCGCTCCATGCCGACCCGCTTCGCGAGCTGGCCGACCTTGCCGTTGCACAACAGCAGCTGTTGCTGCAGGTAGGCACGCTCGAATTGTTCGCGCGCCTCGCGCAGCGGAAGGGCCAGCAGATCCTGCTTGACCAGCGGCTCGTCGAGCGCCATTTTCACGGCGAGCTCGCGCTCGATTTCCTCCAGCCGGATCTCCTCGCCGGCACCCAGCACCAGAACGCGCTGCACGAGGTTCTTCAGCTCGCCCAGGTTTCCGGGCCAGGGATAATTGCGCAGCCGGTTCTGCGCAGCGACGCTGAAACGGCGCAGCGGCAGATGCTGATCGTCCACCAGACGATCGACGTAGTAACGCAGAAGGTCCGGGACGTCCTCGGCGTAATCGCGCAGTGCGGGCACGCGCAGCGTGATCACGTTGAGATGGGCGATGAGGTCGCGGCGAAAGGGCTCCGGCGAGGAGCGGCCCTCGAAGCCTTCCTGCGCCGAGGCGATCCAGCGCACGTTGAGCGGCACTCGTTCCCGTCCTCCGACGCGGGTGTAGCTATTTTGCTCGATCGCCCCGAGGAGCGCCCGCTGCGCCTCGCTGTGCAGGTCCCCGAGCCCGTTGAGATAGAGCGAGCCGCCCGCGGCCTGATCGAGCGCGCCGAGCGCCGCCTTGCCGTCGCGCTCGCTGCCGAAGAGGGCCGCCGCGGGATCCGCGCCGAGACTCGCCGCCACGACCATGAAGAAAGGCTTGGAGGAGCGCGCGGAAAGCGAATGCAGATAGCGCGCATAGGCCTCGCGCCCGGAACCCAGCTCGCCGATGAGGAGCACGGGAGAGGCGCTCGCGGCGGCCTGCTGCACCTGTTCTCGCAGGGCCTGCGTGAGCTTGCTCTTGCCGATCGGCACCGCCAGCGCCGAGCCCCTGGCCCGCTCGGACAAGCGCTTCCGGCGGCCGGCATCGAGCGCCCGCTCCACGGTGCGCAGGAGCTTGGTGAGCGAGAGCGGCTTCTCCACGAAATCGAAGGCGCCGAGGCGCGTCGCCTCGACCGCCGTTTCGACGGTTCCATGTCCGGACATCATCACCACCGGACAATCGTGGCCGTCGGTCACCGACCATTCGCGTAACAGCGTGATGCCGTCCGTGTCGGGCATCCAGATGTCGAGAAGCACGAGATCCGGCACATGTGCCGTCCGGGAGATTCGGGCCTCCGCGGCATCCGCCGCGACCTCGACCTCGTAGCCCTCGTCCGCCAGAATCTCCTTGAGCATCCCGCGGATATCCGCCTCATCGTCCACCACCAGTATCCTAGAAGCGGTCATACGCGTTCTCTCCTCTGTTCACCTTTGCGCGGCTCTCTACCGGTCGCTCCGCGTACACCTTCGCCCAGCGGCAGAAGAATACGCACCCTTGCGCCGCCCGAACGCCGATTATCCGCCTCAATTCGCCCGCCATGCTCTTCCACTATCTTTTTCACGATCGCGAGCCCCAGACCCGTGCCTTTCGGCTTGCTTGTGACATAAGGATCGAAGACGGTGCCGATCAAATCCCGCTGGAAGCCGGGACCATTGTCCGACACGACGATCGCCGCCATCTGTTTGGGACCATCTTCGGCGACCTGAGTTTCGATGTCGACGCGCCCTTCCGGCCTTCCCTCGAGAGCCTCGAGGGAATTGGTGAGTAAATTGTTCAAAATCTGCCGGATGCGGACCCGGTCGGCGGACACCATCGGCAGCTGGGGGCTCAACGACAGCTTCATCTCCGCCGTGTTCTCGTGGGAGCGGTACAGATCGACGACCTCGGTGATCAGCTGGTTCAAGTCGAACGGCGAGAAATACAGGTCCGGAGCCCGCGCGTACTCCGAGAAGGCGTTCACCATCTGCTTCATCGCATCGACCTGGGCGACGATGGTATGCGTCGCGCGCTCGAGAATTTGCGCATCCTGCGCGTTCATGCTGCCCATGAATTTGCGCTGCATGCGCTCCGCCGCAAGCTGAATGGGCGTGAGCGGGTTCTTGATTTCGTGGGCGAGCCTGCGCGCGACTTCGCCCCAGGCCGCGTCGCGCTGCGCCTGCAGGAGCGTGGTGATGTCGTCGAACACCAGCACGACGCCCGAGGCGCCCCCGTCATCGGTCGGGAGCTCGGTGCAGGCGCACATCAGCACGCGCTTGCCGGCGTCCGAAGGCAACTCGAGCTGCTCGCGCCAGTCGAGCTGCCCGGCGTCCAACCGGGCTTTCACCGCATCGAGGAAGTGGGTAAAGACTTCGTCGTCGCTGATCGACTCGTCGAACCGGATGCCGACGGCGGCTTCGAGGTCGACGCCCAGGATCGCGCTCGCCGCCTGGTTGGCCGTGCGCACCGTGAGATCCGGCGCCAGCGAGACGACGCCCGTCGAAAGCCGCGCCAGGATGACGGCGAGCCCCGCGCGTTCCGCCTCCACCGCCTGCTGGCTGCGCCGGGTCTCCTCGCGCGCGCGGCCGAGGCGCTTGGTCATGTCGTTGAACGAGGTCACCAGAAACCCGAGCTCGTCGCGCGAGGGAAGCGGAAGCTGCGTGTCGTAGTTGCCTTTGGCCACCGCGCGGGTGCCCGCAATGAGGTCCTGCACCGGCTGCACCAGGCGCTGCGCGGCGAAAAACGCGCCGTAGACCGCCGCGATCAGCGACATCAACACGACGAACGTGAGAATCAGGGCGAAGGTGGACTTGAGCGGACGCCTCATCTGCACCAGATTCGCATACTGGGTATAGGAACGCTGAACGGTGTCGGCCAATTGACTCAGCTGCTGGGGAACCGGGTAGAGCGCGATCAGCACGCGTGAGGAGGCGGTGGGGTTCACGTCGAGCTGAGCCGCCGCGCGGATCACGTACCCCCCGACCGAGTCGGTGTCCAGCGTGACGTACGAGTGGCCGCGCCGGACCTGCAGCATCATCTCGTCGGTGGCCGGAGCGGGCAGCGTATCCATGGGCCGGTCGGAGCTCGTGGCGATGATCTGCGTCTGGGCGCCGACCACGGTGAACTCGAGCGCTGCGCTGTCGCGGCGCTCGCGGTCCAAGGTCGTGATGAGATTGAAATCCGGCAGGCCCGACAACTCGTGCGCCGCGACTTCGGTGTGCTGTAGGAACTCCCGGACTCGCACCTCGAGCGCCGCATGCGACAGCTCGCGGGTATCTTTCAATCCCTGGCTCACCTCGAGCTCGAACCAGCTGTCGATGCCGCGATTCAGGAACTGCAGGGCGAAGTAATAGACCACGAGAATGGGAGCCACCGCGAGCGCGCTGAAAATCGCGACGGTGCGGCCCTTCAGGCGCGATCCCGGAACATGCCTGCGGAAATCCTTGACGAGCTGGTAGAGCTTCGCGGCCAGCAGCACGAGCAGCGTCAGCAGACCCGAGATGTTGATCAGCAGTATCCACGGCAGCCAGCGGTCGAACTGCGCCGAATTTTGCGCGGCGGAAGCGAGCAGATAGAGGGCGACCAGCCACAGGGCGACGCCGATGCCTCCGAGCACCGCGCCGCCATGCTTTTTGATCAAGGCTGGAGCGTCCATGTATACCAATCGCTTTCGCGATGCCACTCGTTGACCCAGAACATCAGTACCCGCAGCGTGAAGGGCACCGTGCCGTAATCGACCTTGGCGCGCACGCTCGCCTCGTAGCGCCGGTCGTTCGACAGGAGCGCCTTGTCGAGCACGGGCAGGCTTCGTACCTCCGACAGCGATTCGAGCGCGGCATCGATGGTGCCGAGCGATTCCTGCTGTCCGCTGTTGTCGTTGTGCAGGACGTAATGGCCGCTCACCGCGTTGTACTGCAGGTGGTAGCGCTGGGTGAGCTCCGCAATCCGCGAGTTCGGCAGCAGCTGGCGCACGCGCTCCACGTCGAGATCGACCTCGAGCGTGAGCGGAACGCCCTCGGCGAGACCGCGCCGGACGGCCTCGCTGATCGGCAGCTCGATGCGCGCGTCCAGATGATAAACCCCGTCCTTGAGCTCGAGGTCGGCCGAACGGACCTCGAAACGTCCGTCCAGACCGTCGGCACGGCCGGGCACGGCCGGGATGCAGAGCCCGAAGGCCGCAACCACCAATAGGGCCCGCGCCGAGCGGATTGTCTGAAGGACGCTCATTGTTTGGTCAGGGCAGCATAATAGAAGCCGTCGGCACCCGCCTCACCGGGCAGAATCTGTACGCCGAACTCATCCGCCTCCCCGAAGCCCGGCCACGCCGGCCAGTCGCGGACCGGAACGACGCGTGCGTCCGGCGTATTCTCGAGTAACGCCCCGATCACGCCGCGATTCTCGCTGCGGGTCAACGTGCAGGTGCAGTACACCAGCCGGCCGCCGCGCGCGAGCATCCCCCAGGCTGCCGCGAGCAGCCGTCCCTGGATCGGCGGCATCCTGTCGATGTCCTTGGGCGACCGGCGCAGACGGATATCCGGATGGCGGCGGATCACCCCGAGCGCCGAACAGGGCGCATCCAGGAGGATCCGGTCGAACGGGGTGCCGTCCCACCAGGCACCGGGATGCGCAGCGTCCCCGCCCAGTATCTCGGCGCCGAGACCGCCCCGCTCGAGATTCTGGCGCACGAGCGTCAGACGCGCGGAGTCGATGTCCACCGCCGTGAGCTTCGCCAGGCCGGGCTCGCTCTCGGCCATGAGCGCTGTCTTGCCTCCGGGCGCGGCGCAGGCATCGAGCACCTTGAGACCCGGCTCGAGCGCCAGCGGAAAAGCGGCGCACTGCGCCCCGAGATCCTGCACCGAAACCAGACCCTCCGCGAAGCCGGGCAGATCCCCGACGTCGCGCGGCGTTCCCAGAACCAGCGCCTGCGGCACGCGAGGCTCGAGGCGGGCCTCGATGCCCGCGGTGCGCAATGTCTGGAGGTAATCACCGGCCGCCGCGCGGCGGCGGTTCACCCGCAGCCACATCGGCGCTTGGGCGTCGCCCGCGGCGAGCAGCTGCGTCCAGCGGCCCGGCCAGTCGGCGCGCAACCGCTCCGCGAGCCACTGCGGAGAAGCATGCCGAAGGGCGGGATTGCGCGCGATGTCCGCATCCAGAGCGCGGCGCTCGCGCAGGTAGCGCCGCAACACCGCGTTGATGAGCCCGGCGGCGCGTGCGGCCTCGCCCGACTTTGCGCTCTTCACCGCGGCGTCCACGACCGCGTATTGCGGCGTGCGCGCATCCTCGAGCTCGAACAGCGCAACGGACAGGAGCGCGCGTACCAGGGATTCCAGCGACTTCGTCGGCTGCGACAGTACCCGGCCCAAAATAGCCTCGTGCCGGTAAAATCCCCGCACTGCGCCGAAGGATAGCGAGCGCACCGGCGGCACGAGCTCGCGAGGCGCGGCTGTGAGGGTGGTCTCGAGCGCCGCGTCGAGCCTCACCCCTTCGTCGAGGACGCGGACCACCGCCTGCGCGGCGAGCGTACGAGCGCTGGCGGCGGCGATCACGCGAACCTCGAGCCCGCGAGAGAATGCGCTCGGAGGAATTCTGCGGCGGTGACGGATTTGCGGCCCGCGAGCTGCAGGCGCCCGATATCGAGGACACCGCGCCCACAGGCCACCGTGATGCCGTCAGGGGAAGCGGCCATCACGGTGCCCGGGGCAGCGGGAGCCGCTCCGCTCGGCGCAGGACCCGTGGATGCCCGCGCTTGCCAGATTCTCAGCTGCTCCCCGTTCCAGCGCGTCTCGGCGATCGGTGCGGGGTTAAAGGCTCTGACCTTGCGCAGCACCTGCTCGGCATCCTCGCGCCAATCGATGAGCGCCTCCGCCTTGCTGATTTTCTCGGCGTAGGTCACCCCATCCTCGGGCTGCGGGGTCTCGATGGCGCGGCCGGCCGCCAGCGCGTCGATCGTGAGGCAAACGAGCTCGCCGCCCAGCACGGCGAGCCGGTCGTGGAGCGACGCGCCGGTGTCGAGCGGATCGATCTCGACAGCGTGGGCCGCGAGGACCGGGCCGGTGTCGAGCTTCTCCTCCATGCGCATGATACTGATGCCGGTGGTGCGGTCTCCCGCCAGGATCGCGCGCTGGATCGGCGCGGCGCCGCGCCAGCGCGGCAAGAGCGATGCATGGATGTTGAAACACCCGAGCGTCGGAGCGAGCAGCGCCGCCTTGGGCAGGATCAACCCATAGGCGACCACAACCAGCGCATCGAGCCGCAGCTCCTCGAGCGCCTCGCATGCCGCGGGATCCTTGAAGCTTACGGGCTGGCGAACCGGGATCCCGAGATCGAGCGCGCGTGCCTTGACCGGGCTCGAGTGCAATTTCTGTCCGCGGCCGGCTGCACGGTCCGCTTTGGTAAAGACGGCGACGACCCGGTGCTGCGACCGGGAGAGCGCATCCAGCGCCGGAACCGCGAAACCCGGTGTACCGGCGAATCCCAGCCGGAGCGAGCGGCGCGGGACGTCATCTGCCGCGGGTGCGGCCACAGGGAATACTCAAGCGCGTTCCTTCAGATCGCGGGGGCCGGAGCGCGAAGTCCACTCCCCTGCGAGGGACGCTGCCTGCGTTCTTTCTGCAGGCGCCGGCGGATCAGCTGGCGCTTGAGCTCGGACAGATAGTCGACGAACAGCTTGCCCTCGAGGTGATCCATCTCATGCTGGATGCAGACGGCAAGCATGCCCTCGGCCTCCAATTCGAACGGTTCCCCGTTCCGGTCGAGCGCACGCACGCGGATGCGAGCGGCGCGCTCGAGCTTGTCATAAATCCCGGGCAGCGACAGGCAGCCTTCCTCGTTCGGCGCCGACCCCTCAGCCTCGATGATCTCCGGATTGATGAACGCCATGGGCTGGTCGCGCTTGTCGCTGATATCGAGTACCAGGACACGCCGGTGCACGTCCACCTGGCTCGCCGCAAGACCGATGCCCTTGGCGGCATACATGGTCTCCAGCAGGTCGTCGATCAGCTGACGCACCGCGTCATCAACCGCCGTCACGGCCACGGCTCTGGTCCGAAGGCGCGGGTCTGGATACTCCAATATCGAGAGCTTTGTCATGGGAGTTATGAGATGGATATCGTGTTTTCGGCCGAAGATTGTTGCTAAAGTTCCGCCGCTGCTTAACTTAATGCTCGTTGCGGCGGGGCGCAAAACGTCCTTCAATCCGCCAAAAACGGGCGATACGTCCCAGTCCTTGGGGCCAGGCCGGCAGTATACCAGCCGGCCCGGCAACATAGGCTGCGGACTGAACGGGAGCGAACGAATGCAACGCCAACGATCTATTGCCCTATTACTCGCAATCGCAGCGGTCGCCGGGTGCCACACGCAGCCTCCGCCGGCCCCGCCACCGCCGCGGGCGGCCGGAGCGGACAACGGCATCCAAGGTACCGTGGTCGGCGACGACCGGACCGCCATGGAAGCGGCCGTCGATTCAGGCAGCGGGGCATCCACGACGCCGTTGCCCTCATCGTCCGAGGCCTCGGCCGGCGGCCCGGCACTCGCGCCGAACGCGCCCGACAGCTATGTCGTCAAGCGCGGCGACACGCTCTGGGGCATCGCCAAGGTATTCCTGAAGGACCCCTGGTACTGGCCCGAAATATGGCAAGTGAACCCCCAGGTGCAAAACCCCCACCTGATCTATCCGGGCGACACGCTGCATCTCGTGTACGTCGACGGGAGGCCGCGGATCGTGCTGCAGCCGGGACTCGAGCGCGGCAATGCTGCGCGCGTGGAGCCGCGGGTGCGTAGTCAGCCGCTCGAGGCGGCGATCACGACGATCCCCTACGAAACCATCGCCGCCTTCATGTCCAAGCCCTCGGTTCTCGACGAAGAGCAGATCAAGACCGCCCCGCACGTGCTCGGCACGCGGGACGACCACGTCGTCATGTCCGAGGACAATACCGTGTACGCCGTCGGCTTCAAGCAGCCCGCCGAGCTCGGCATGAGCTACAACTTCGTGCGGGTCGGCGAGCCGTTGCGCGATCCGGACGACAACCGCATCCTCGGCTACAACGGCGTCTACACCGGCACGGGACACGTAACCCGGATCGGCGACCCGGCGACATTCATGATGACGCAGTCAGCACGCGAGACCTATCCCGGAGACAAGCTGTTCCCGGGCGGCGTCGACGTGCCGCTCGACTTCGTCCCGAGCACGCCGAAAAGCCCGGTGAAGGGCAGCATCATGGCGGTATCGGACGGCGTCACGGTCATCGGCCAGTACGAAGTGGTCGTCATCAACCGCGGCGTGCGCGACGGCCTGGTGCCCGGCAACGTACTCGCCGTCTACTCCGTGCAGCCCGACGTATACGACAATTCCCAGAAGGGATACGTGCATCCTACGCCTACCATGTTCGCCAAGAAGGTGGCCGTTCCCGAGGAGCGCACCGGCACGTTCATGGTGTTCAAGACGTTCGAGCGCATGAGCTTCGGCCTCATCATGGAAGCGACGGACATCATCCGCGTCGACGACCACGTCGAGACCCCGTGACGTCGCGAGACCCCTGACGTCGCGAGACCACCCCCGATGTCGCGAGGCTCCGCGATTTCGAGGGACTCCGCGTCCTCGACGGGCCCCGCGTCGTCGCGTATTTGCGCGATGACGTAAGTTTCGCGCCGCACGGATGGGTCGCGCCGCCCGCAGAATGGCAGGCATGCGGCCTTCCGACGAGGATCTCGCTTGGCTGACGCTTTCCCGCACGCCGGGCCTCGACACCACGGCGCTGGGATCCGCGCTCGTCCACGCCGGCTCCGCCACCGCTCTCGTCCGCGCCGACGACCGATGGCGCGAGCAGGCGGGATTCTCCGCCTCGGCTCGTGAGTATCTGCGGCACCCGGCGCCGCCGAGCGCGGCAGAGCTTCGATGGCTCGAGGGCGCCCGTCATCATCTAGTACCGTTCACCGATCCGAAGTATCCCCGGCTGCTCGCAGAGCTCAGCCACCGCCCCATCGCGCTCTACGCGGACGGCAACCTCGAGGCGCTTGGCGAGCCGCAGCTGGCCGCCGTCGGCAGCCGCAATCCGACCGGCCCGGGATCCGACACGGCCTTCGAGCTCGCTCGCGCTCTGGCCGAGCGGGGCCTCGGGATCGCGAGCGGACTCGCTTCCGGCATCGACACGGCCGCTCATCGCGGCGCGCTGGCCGCTCAAGGGGTCACGATCGCCGTCCTCGGCAGCGGTGTGGACATCGTCTACCCGGCGCCGAATCGGGAGCTGGCGGAGGCCATTCGCCACGACGGACTCCTCGTCAGCGAATTCCCTTTGGGGACACGGCCCCGGCGCGCCCACTTCCCGCGGCGAAACCGGATCATCGCGGGCCTCTCGATGGGGATTCTGGTGATCGAGGCGGCGCGCGGTTCCGGCTCCTTGATCACGGCACGGGCGGCCCAAGATCTCGGGCGACCGGTGTTCGCCGTGCCGGGGTCGATCTACAACCCGATGAGCCGCGGATGCCACGAACTCATCAAGCACGGCGCCAAACTCACCGAAACGGCGGATGACATATTGAGGGAGTTGAATTTTTCGGTGTTTTTCCGGCGCGGTACCGGGGGTGCCCGCGGCGCCGCAGAGCCCGGCGCCCACGCATCGGGAATGGACAAGGATCACAAAATCTTGTTAGATGCGCTCGGCTTTGATCCCGCGGACCTCGATATGTTGATCGTGCGCACCGGATTCAAACCAGAAGCCGTGTCCTCGATGATGCTGATCCTCGAGCTCGAAGGCCACGTTCAGGCCGCCCCCGGGGGCCGCTACTCCCGAGTCGCCAACAGGAGAGCTGGAGGTGAAAGATAACGTTCTCGACCTGCTCATATATCTTTTCGAGAATTACATGAGTGCCGACGACGAGCCCAGGCCTGACCGAAACACGCTGAAAGTCGAGCTCGACAAGGCCGGTTTTGCGGAAGGCGACGTCGAGCGCGCCCTGGAATGGCTCGACGGGCTTTCCGGCGACCCCCTCGGCAAGGTGGCGGAGGCGACCGCGCGGGCCGTTCGGATCTTCAGCGGACAGGAGCTCTTGCGGCTCGACACCGACGTGCGCGGGTATCTGATGTATCTGGAGAACGTGAAAATTCTGTCGGGCAACCAGCGCGAACTGGTGATCGACCGGCTGATGGCGCTAGAGGCCGACGAGATCGACATCGACCAGGTGAAATGGGTGGTACTGATGGTGCTGTTCAGCCAGCCAGGCCAGGAATCAGCCTATGCGCAGATGGAAGACCTGGTGTTCGAAGAGCGTTCCGACGCCCTCCATTAGACGACGCCCCAGACGACGACATTGAGCACGAACCTCGTTATCGTGGAATCGCCGGCCAAGGCGAAAACCATCAAGAAATACCTCGGCAAGGACTTCGAAGTCCTCGCCTCGTACGGCCACGTTCGGGATCTGGTGCCCAAGGAAGGCGCGGTCGATCCCAAGCACCACTTCGCGATGAAATACCAGGTGGTCGAGCGCAATCAGAAGCATGTCGACGCCATCGCGCGTGCGCTCAAGAAGGCCAAGTCTCTCTACCTCGCCACCGACCCCGATCGCGAGGGCGAGGCCATCTCCTGGCACCTGAATGAGCTGCTGAAGGCCGACGGAGCCCTGAAAGGCAAGCAGGTACAGCGGGTGGTGTTCTACGAGATCACCAAGAATGCCGTGCGCGAAGCCATGGCCCAGCCGAGAGACCTATCGGTCGATCTCGTGAACGCCCAGCAGGCGCGCCGTGCCCTGGACTTCCTGGTGGGCTTCAATCTTTCCCCGCTCCTGTGGAAGAAGGTGCGTCCCGGACTGTCGGCGGGACGCGTGCAGAGCCCCGCGCTCAGGATGATTTGCGAGCGCGAGGACGAGATCGCGGCGTTCGTGCCGCGCGAATACTGGACCATCGACGCCGAGCTCGAGCACACCGAGCAGAAGTTCCCGGCCAAGCTGGTGGAGTACCGCGGCGCCAAGGTCGAGCAGTTCAGCTTCACCAACGAGACCGCGGCGCACGAGGCAGTGCGCACCCTCGACAGCGCCGCCCGTGGCGAGCTCACCGTGCTTGGCGTCGACCGCAAGCAGCGGCGCCGCAACCCCGCTCCGCCCTTCACCACCTCGACCCTGCAACAGGAAGCCGCCCGCAAGCTCAGCTTCAGCGCGCAAAAGACCATGCGGGTGGCGCAGCAGCTGTACGAAGGCGTGGACATCGGCGAAGGCGCGGTCGGACTCATCTCTTACATGCGCACCGACTCGGTCAACCTCGCGCAGGAAGCCATCGGGCAGATCCGCGAGGTCATCGTGAAGCTCTACGGCCGGGAAGGACTGGCCGAAGAACCGAGAATCTACCGCACCAAGTCCCAGAACGCTCAGGAAGCCCACGAGGCGATCCGGCCGACCGACGCCGGCATCGTTCCGGCGGACATCGAGAAGAAACTGGAAGGCGATCAGTTCCGCCTCTACTCGCTCATCTGGAAGCGCACCGTGGCCTGTCAGATGGCGCCGGCGGTGTTCGATACCGTGGCGGTGGAGTTCCTGGCGGGCGCCGGCAGTGCCGAGGACGCGGGCACGGAACGTACCGTGCTGCGCGCAAACGGCTCGACGCTGGTCAAGCCCGGCTACATTTCGGTGTACCAGGAGGGCATGGACGATGTCGTGCAGGACGACTCGGATCATGTGCTCCCGCCGATGGCGGAAGGCGACAAGGTCAGGCTCCTGGGGGTGACCCCGTCACAGCATTTCACCGAGCCGCCGCCGCGCTTTTCCGAGGCCTCGCTGGTCAAGGCACTGGAGGAATACGGTATCGGCCGCCCCTCGACGTACGCGTCCATCATTTCGACCCTGCGCGACCGCCAATACGTCGATATCGAAAGCCGCCGCTTCACCGCGACGGACATCGGCAAGATCGTGAGCCGGTTCCTGACGCAATACTTCACCACCTATGTCGATTACGACTTCACGGCGCGGATGGAGGATTCGCTGGACGCGGTTGCGACGGGCGAGATGGAGTGGATCCCGCTGCTCGACAAATTCTGGAAACCGTTCATCAAGCTCGTCGATCACACCGAAAAGTCGGTGAGCCGGGATGAGGTCGCGCAGGCGCGCGATCTCGGCACCGATCCCGAGAGCGGCAAGCCCATGAGCGTGCGCATGGGCCGCTTTGGCCCGTTCGTGCAGATCGGCACCAAGGACGACGAAGAGAAGCCCCGCTTCGCCGGTCTTCGCCCCGGGCAGAAGATGGACGCCATCACTCACGCAGAGGCGCTGGTGTTGTTCCAGCTGCCGCGCAAGCTCGGCACCACCGCCGAGGGCGAGGAAATCGCCGCCAACACCGGCCGCTTCGGGCCATACGTCAAGTACGGCGCGAAATACGTCTCGCTCAAGCTCGACGATCCCTACACCATCACGCTGGAGCGTGCCCTGGAGGTGATCCGCGAGAAACAGGTCGCCGACGCCAACCGGTTGATCCTGGATTTCCCCGACGCCGGGATTCAGGTGCTGAACGGCCGCTTCGGGCCGTACATCACCGACAAGACCCGCAATGCCAAGATCCCGAAGGACCGCGACCCGAAGACCCTGACGTTGCCCGAATGCCAGTCCATGCTGGCCGCCGCTCCGGCGCGTACGTTCGGAAAATGGGGGCGCCGGAACAAGGCGGGCGCGAACGGGGGGGCAAAAGCGGGCGCGGCAGCGACGGGTGCCAAGCCAGGTGCCAAGGGTGCCGCGGCCAAGACCGGCGCGGCGGCCGGCGACGGCGCCGCGGCGGCATCCAGCCCGGTCAAGGCATCTCGGTCCAAGGGGCTGGTCAAGGCTGCTCTGAACGCGAAGACCCCGGCACCGAAGGCCGCCCCTCGGCGCCTTGCGGCCAAGGGGTTGAAGGCAGCGGCCAAGAAGCGCGCGCCGGCCGAGACCAAATCCAAGCCGGCGGCGACGGCCCGCACCGCGAAGAAATCGAAAGGCTGACGATGCCGGAGTCCACCGGAACGGCACCGGCTTCGTCCGCTCCGGACGCCCGGGCGGTTCATGGTTACCTCGGGGAGCTGCATGACCGCATCACGGCGACCATCGAAGCGATCGACGGCGCTCGGTTTCGCCGCGATTCCTGGGAGCGTGACGGCGGCGGCGGCGGCGAGAGCCGCATCTTGAGCGAGGGTGGGATCTTCGAGAGGGCCGGCGTCTCGGTGTCGCACGTGTTCGGCGACAAGCTGCCGCACTCGGCATCCTCGGCCCGTCCGCAAATCGCCGGCGCCGGTTTCGAGGCCATGGGGCTCTCGCTGGTATTTCATCCCCGCAACCCCTACATCCCGACCACCCACTGCAACATCCGCTTTCTGCTCGCGACTCCGCGAGAGGGGCCCGCGCTCTGGTGGTTCGGCGGCGGCTTCGACCTGACCCCCTACTATCCCTTCGACGAGGACGTGCTGCATTGGCATCGCACGGCCCGGGATGCATGCGCGGCGTTCGGGCCCGACACGTACGCCCGGTACAAAGCCTGGTGCGACCGATATTTTTTCCTCCCGCACCGGGACGAGACCCGCGGAGTCGGGGGCCTGTTCTTCGACGACCTCGGCGACGGCGGATTCGCGCGCTGCTTCGAATTCCTGCGCAGCGTGGGCGACCATTTTTTGCCGGCGTACCTGCCGATCGTCGAGCGGCGGCGGAACGAGCCCTGGGGCGAACGCGAACGCGGATTCCAGCTGTACCGGCGCGGCCGTTATGTAGAATTCAATCTACTCTACGACCGCGGCACGCTCTTCGGCCTGCAGTCGCGCGGGCGTACGGAATCCATTCTAATGTCGATGCCGCCGCTTGCCCGATGGGATTACGATTGGCACGCCGAGCCCGGTTCCCCCGAAGCGCGGCTGTACGAGGGGTATCTCCGTCCTCGGGATTTTCTCGCGGAGCTCGGCCCGGGCTGACGGAGCGCCCGGCTCAGCGCGCGCGAAGATCCTCTATCGTGCGCCCCATCCGCGATATCTCCTCCTCGTGAGGCTCGTCGCGAAATCTCTCCTGAAGACCGTCCGCGTACCAACTGCGCATGGACTGAAGTCCGAGCAGGCGCGCGACGTATGCCGCGGCGTCGGGGCCGAGAGCGAGGCCGTAGGTTTGGACTCTGAAGGCCACCGGCGCGAAAAACGCATCGACGGCCGTGAAGTTCTTTCCCGCGAGGAAAGGGCCGCCGAAGCGGGACAGTCCCTCGCCCCACAAGACCTCGATCCGGGCAATATCGCGCTCCAGGGCCGGCGGGGTTTCGTGCAGGCGGACGCGCACCCCGCAGCTCATGGAGCAACGGTTGCGAAGCTCGACGAAGCCGGCATGCATCTCGGCGGCGGCGCTTCGTGCGTAAGCGCGCGCGGTGCCGTCCGCGGGCCACACGACGGGATGCCGCTCCGCGAGATATTCCGCGATTGCGAGCGACTCCCACACCGCCGTTCCGCCGTCGGTGAGACAGGGCACCTTGCCGCTCGGCGACATCTTTCTGAACCTCTCCCACGCGGGCACGTCGCCGAAGCGCAGCAGATGTTCGGTAAACGGCACTGCGAGCTCGCGCATCAAAACCCACGGGCGCAGCGACCAGGACGAGTAGTTCTTGTTGGCGATGTATAAGTCGTACATGGTGGAGGATTCTCCCCGGCGTTCGACAGGCGGTCAATGACGCGCCCGGACACCCCGGGGCGGGCACAATGCAGGCACATGAACTACAAGCACGTCTATCACGCCGGTAATTTCGCGGACATCGCCAAGCACTTGGCGCTCGTCTATTGCCTCGACTCGCTGAAGCGCAAGGAGGCCGGATTTTTTGCTTTGGATACCCACGCCGGCCGCGGCTCCTACGATTTGCACTCGCCGGAGGCGAGGAAATCCATGGAAGCTGAGCAGGGGATCCTGCGCCTCCTCGGGGCGCTCCCCGGCGAGAAGCTCCTCGCTCCCTACTATGCGGCGATCCGGGCACGGAGGGGCCGCCCGCTCGCCCGCTATCACGGGTCGCCGGCGCAGATCGCGGGCGCCCTGCGCAGCCAGGACCGCGCGATCTTCGTCGAATTGATGCCGTCGGAAGTGCGCGCCGGCGAGCGCCACCTGAAATCCGCCGGCCGCATCCGCACCGAGCTGGGCGACGGCTACGCGGCGCTGCGTTCCTTCCTGCCGCCGCCGGAGCGGCGTGGCCTCGTCCTGATCGATCCGCCCTATGAGAGCGCCGAGGAGATGAAGACGCTGGTTGCGGCCTTCGACGACGCCTACCGGCGATGGTCCACCGGCATTTTCCTGATCTGGTATCCGATCCTGAGCGCATCGCAGCGGAGCGGCGTGCACGCCCGCTTCGAGGCGCTGCGGATTCCGAAGATGCTGTTCGCGGATCTCGCGATTCGTCCCGACGATGCCGGCGTGGGATTGGCCGGCAGCGGCCTGATGATCGTCAACCCCCCGTACGGCGCCGACGAGTTCCTGTCCGCCGCCTACTCGACGGTCCACCGAACCCTGGCTCCGGCCGGCTCAGGATATGTAGAAGTCGAGCGCCTTACGCCCGAACGAATGGCACAATGAGACGAGGCGCGCCGATCCTCGAGCGCCAGGAGTAGAACCATGGATCCCGACACCCTGCGCGGACATTTGACGGCCCTTCACGAGGAGCTGCGCGATGCGCGGCAAATCGATCCCCGCTCGAGCGCTCTGCTCAGCGAGGTCCTGAAGGACATCCAGCGCATACTCGACGCAGGCAACGGGAATGCGCGTACCGGCGGCGTGCCCTTGGCGGACCGCCTGGAGAAGGTCGCGGTGCAATTCGAGGCCGATCACCCGGGACTGGCCGCCAGCTCTCGGCGGCTGATCGATCTGCTCGGCAAAGTGGGACTCTAGCGCTCAGCCCGTCCATTCGATGGCGGAACGGACCCGCGCCGCGACATTCTCGACCGAGGCGAGAGTTCCGGACTGATGCTTCGCCAGCACGGCGAGGCTTCCGTGCCCGGCCACGGGAAGGATCACTCCGCGGTACCCCTCCTCCTCGAAGGGCGTGGGCTTCGAGACGGACTCGTGCACCAGCACCATGACCGTCACCGGACCCATGTCGGTCTGCACCACCAAGTGCGGCACGCGATGGCCGCGGAACAGACAGCTCTGGGCATAGCTCACCATACCGGCGTCCGGACGCAGACGCATGTGGGTGTTGCGCAGCGCGAACTCGAGCTCGGGCGGGGGAACGGGCAGGTCGGTACGCGCCCACGCCTGCGGTTCTCCCGCCATGTGCGCCACCACGTCGGCGGCGAGGCTCGCATGGGGAGCGGCGAGCCAGAGACCTCCCGCGATGATCAGACCGACCAGCACGCTGGCGGCCATGGCCAGCCATCCCCGGGCCACCGGGCGCCGGCGCGGACGGAGCGGCGTCACCACCCCGCTGCGCGGCGTGCTCGAGTCGGCGCCCGGGTCCACCTTGAGCGCACGTTCGAGCTTCCCCTCGAAACGGAGCAGCCGCTCGGTATAGGCGGAACACTCGGCGCAGCCCTCGCGGTGGGCGGCGAGCTCCGCATCCGTGTCGTGCGGATTCGCCAGAATCGCCCGTCGATATTGCGCGTGGTCCATCATTCCGGATCCATGCTCGTGTCTTCGCCGCACAGCACGCGCAGCTGTTTGCGGCCCCGAAACAGCCGGGTCAGCACGGCCGCCGCCGAGAGATCCAGCTCCGCCGCGATCTCCGCCGTGGAATAGCCCATCAGTACTTGCATGACCAGCGGCTCGCGGTACTCGTCCGGGAGCTTGAAGAGCGCAGCGCGAAGCTCCGCGATCTCCTGATCCTGCGAGGCCGCCAGCATCGGCTCCTCCTTCGCGATCAGCTCGTCGACGTCCACGGTCACGAGCCGTTTTCGCTCGAAGCTGCGCGCGTATTCCCGACGGACGATGGTCAGGAACCAGGGCTTGGCGGCGGTTTCGTCCTTGAGCGAATCGCGCGCCTTCCAGGCCCGAAGCAGGGTCTCTTGAACAACGTCCTCCGCCAGGGCCTGATCTCGTGACAGCCAGAATGCGAACCGCACCAGGTCGGGGCGCAATGACTGACAAAGGGCCTGGAAGCGAGCGCGGTTCAGATTTCCGCCGGCGTCATCCTTCATGTATAAATCAGCAGCCGCCTTGGGGTATTTTCCCGGCGATATTAACGCGTCGCGGCGAGAACGCCGTAGTTGAATTGCGGACGGGGCTCGTAACGGACGCCGCCTGCCGGCCAGGCGCAAGCCGCCGGGGCCCGGATAGGTCGATATCGCCGAGTTGAGGGTACCGTCAGGAGTCACATCGAGATGACCGGAATCAGGACCGATTCATTTCCGAGCACCCGCCTGCGGCGCATGCGGCGCGACGAGTTCTCGCGGCGGCTCATGCGCGAGACCCAGCTCACGGTCGACTCCCTCATTTACCCGATGTTCGTGGCCGAGGGCGTCAGGCAACGGCAGCCGATCGCCTCCATGCCCGGCATCGAGCGGTTATCGGTGGACGAATTGCTGCGCGAGTGCGCCTCGCTGGCGAAGTTGTCGATTCCGGCCATCGCGCTGTTCCCGGTGGTTCCGGAGGAGAAGAAGTCCCTGGACGCGCGGGAGTCCTGGAATCCCAGCGGCATTGCCCAGGAGGCAGTGCGCGCCGTCAAGAAGGAGTTCCCGGAGCTCGGCGTCATTACCGACGTGGCCCTGGACCCCTTCACCACCCACGGCCAGGACGGCCTGATCGACGAAACCGGCTATGTCATGAACGATCTCACGGTCGAGACGCTGGTGCGCCAGGCCCGGTCGCACGCGGACGCCGGGGCGGACGTGGTCGCGCCCTCCGACATGATGGATGGTCGAATCGGGGCCATCCGGGCGGCCTTCGAGACCACCGGATTGACCCACACCCGGATACTCGCCTACGCCGCCAAATACGCATCCAGCTTCTACGGGCCCTTCCGGGAGGCCGTCGGCTCGGCCCGACGGCTCGGCGGGGGCGGCAAGCACACCTATCAGATGGATCCCGCCAATTCCGACGAGGCGCTTCGGGAGGTTGCCCTGGACATCGCCGAAGGCGCCGATATGGTGATGATCAAACCCGGTCTGCCGTATCTGGACATCGTCCGGCGGGTCAAGGACCATTTCGGCATGCCGACCTTCGTTTATCAGGTGAGCGGCGAGTACGCCATGGTCATGGCGGCCGCAGCGAACGGCTGGCTCGACGAGCGAGCCGTTGCCTTGGAGTCCCTCGTGTCGATCAAGCGGGCGGGTGCGGACGGAATTCTGACCTATTTTGCCAAGAAGGCCGCGGGGTGGCTCGCGTCGTGAGTCTGCCGCAGGAAGTCGGCGAACCGGATCAGTACGGCGTCGTCGGGCACCCGGTCGAGCACAGCTGGTCCCCGTTCATTCACGGCATGTTCGCGAGGGCGGCCTCGCAGAACCTGGTCTATCGGCTGTTCGACATTCATCCGGACGATTTCCGCCGCGAGACTCTGCGATTGATGACCAGCGGGGTCCGGGGCCTCAATATCACGCTCCCGCACAAACAGGCTGCCGCCGAGCTGGTCAACGAACTGACTCCGCGCGCGGCCCGCGCGCAGGCGGTGAACACCATTGCCTTCTTCGAGAACACGACGCTCCTCGGGGACAACACCGACGGCGTGGGCCTGATCACCGACCTGACGCGAAATCTTAAAATCGATCTCGCGGACAAGCGGGTGCTGATTCTGGGGGCGGGCGGCGCGGTTCGGGGCGTCGTCGGACCCTTGCTCGAATGCGAGTTGCGATCGCTCACCATCGCCAACCGCACCCCGTACAAAGCGCGCAAGCTCGCGGCCGAGTTCTCCGACGTGGGGCAGATCGACGGCTGTACGTTCGGCGAGATCAAGGGACCTGCCTATGATTTGATCGTCAACGCCACATCGGCCGGTCTTCAAGGCGAAATGCCGGAGTTGCCTGACGGTTTGGTCGGCGAGGCCACCCTCTGTTACGACATGACGTACGGCCGCGGACACACGCCGTTCACGCGCTGGGCGAGCGCACACAACGCCGCCGGCGTCAGCAAAGGGTGGGGCATGCTGGTCGAACAGGCCGCCGAGTCGTTCCTGCTCTGGCGCGGAATCCGGCCGAGCACGCAGCCCGTGCTCGAGGCGCTGGCGCAGAACTAGCGTTCAGCGCATCGTCACCAGTTCCTCAGCACTGGTCGGGTGGATGGCCACCGTATCGTCGAAATCGCTCTTCGTCGCTCCCATTCGGATCGCCACCGCGAATCCCTGCAGGATCTCGTCGGCACCCAGGCCGATGAGATGGCAGCCCACGATTTTCTCCGTAGGTCCGACGCACACGAGCTTCATGTCGGTGCGCGTCTTGCGGGCCGTCATGGCGTGATACATGGGTGTGAATTCCGCCACGTACACCTTGACCGCGTCTCCATACCGGGCCCGCGCATCGCTTTCGGAGAGGCCGATCGAGCCGACGGGTGGATGCGTGAATACGACGCTCGCGATCAGGTCGTAGTCCAGGTGCCGCTGGGGCTTGCCGCCGAACAATCGATCGCTCAGCCGCCGCCCGGCGGCGATCGCGACGGGCGTCAGGGCAGCACGGCCGGTGACATCGCCGATCGCGTACACGCCGGCGATATTCGTGTTTTGAAAGGCGTCGGTGACGATGAATCCGTCCTCGTTCAGCACGATGCCGGCGGCATCCAGCGCGAGCCCGGCCACGTTCGCGGATCGGCCGATCGCCCATAGCACGCAATCGAAGCCGGCAAACTCGCGACCGTCCGCCGCCACCACGGCCTTGGACCCGGCACGCTCGCCGAGCGATGCCGGGACGACGCCGGTGTGGATCACGATTCCCTGTGCCTTCATCTCGCGCATCAGGGACTTTCCGAGCATGGCGTCGAAATGAGTGAGGAGGTGATCCTTGCGGATGAAGAGCTCCGTCTGGCTGCCCAGCTCCTGGAACGCGCCCGCCAGCTCGCAGGCGACGTAGCCCGAGCCGACGACCGCGACGCGCTGCGGGCGGCGCTCGAGCTCGAAAAAGCCGTCGGAGGTGATCCCGAGCTCGGCGCCCGGCAGGGGAGGTACCGTGGGGAAGCCCCCGGTCGCGATCACCATGTGCTTGGCGGAAAACCGCTCGCCGTTCACCTCGACGATGTGTGCATCGATGAACCGCGCCGTGCCCTGAATGTGGGTGACCCCCTTCGCCTCGAGATTGCGCGCGTAGATCGCGTTCAAGCGCGCGATGTACGCGTCGCGCTTGTGTTTGAGGACGCCCCAATCGTGGTCGCCCGCCGAGACACCGAAGCCGTAGTCGGCCGCGTCGCCGAGACCCAAGGCGATGCCGGCGGCGTTCCACATCACCTTCTTGGGCACGCAGCCGACGTTGACGCAGGTGCCTCCCAGCCGGCCGGACTCGATCACGGCGGTCTTCGCACCGAATTCCGCGGCGCGCTGCGCCGAGGCGAGGCCGCCGCTGCCGCCGCCGATGCTGATGAGATCGTATGCTTTCGAGGACACCGAGAACTCCATCCGAACAGAGGGACCCTGCGATCGCATGATATCGCAGTCGTCCTGCGCACCCGGCACTCTGCTGCACGTCTGCCCTCAGTCATCGGTCTGATAGAATTCAGGCGTGGACAACCCTCTTCTGGAACTGGACTCCTTGCCCGCCTTCGATCGCATCGAGGCGGCCCACGCCCGTCCGGCGCTCGAGCAGGTCCTCGCCGAGAATCGCGCCCGGCTGGCCGAGCTGACCGCCCAGCCGGACCCCTCGTTCGCCTCCCTGGTGATTCCGGTGGAGGAGCTGAGCTATCGGCTGAGCCGGGTGTGGAGCCCGATCGGCCACTTGAACGCCGTCGCCAATTCACCGGCCATGCGCGAGGCATACAACGAATGCGTGCCGCTGCTGACGGCCTATTCCTCGGAGCTCGGCCAGAACACGGCGCTTCATGCCGCCTACGCACGGGTACTCGATCGGGAGGGCAGCCGCCTCGAGCCCGCGGAGCGCAAGGTGGTGGAAAATGCCCTGCGCGATTTCCGCCTGGCCGGCGTCGATCTGCCCCCTGAGCAAAAAGCCCGCTATCGCGACGTAGTGCAACGGCTGGCGCACCTCGCCACCAAATTCTCGGAAAACGTCCTGGATGCCGCCCGCGCCTATTCGCGCAGCGTCGTCGATGAATCGGAGCTGGGAGGACTGCCCCCGACCACGCTCGATCGGGCTGCCGCCGATGCGCGGGAGGCCGGTCGGTTGGGCTGGCTGTTCAAGCTCGACCAGCCGACCTATATGACGGTCATGACCAGCGCCGAGAGCGAGACTTTGAGGCGCGACATCTACGAAGCCTGGGTCACCCGGGCCTCGGAGCTCGGGCCGTCCGCGGGCCGCTTCGACAACAACCCCATCGTGGAGGAGATACTGCCGCTGAGGCACGAGCTTGCGCAGCTCCTCGGGTATGCGAATTACGCCGACTATGCGCTGGCCACGCGCATGGCGAAGAGCAGCAAGCAGGTGCTCGGCTTCCTCGACGATCTGGCGCGGCGCTGCCGCCCCGCCGCCCGGCGCGAGTTCTCGGACCTCGAGGAATTCGCGGGGCGCAAACTCGAAGCCTGGGACCTGGCGTATTTCAGCGAGCGGCTGCAGGAGAGCCGGTTCAAGGTGTCCCAGGAGGCGCTGCGCCCTTATTTCCCGCTGCCCAAGGTGCTGTCGGGCCTCTTCGCGGTGACCGAACGGCTGTACGGCATCAGCGTACGGGAGCGGCCCGGCGTCAGCGTCTGGCACCCAAGCGTGCGCTATTACGACCTCACCGATCCGAACGGGCGCATCGTCGCCGGCTTCTATCTCGATCCTTACTCCCGCGTCGAGAAGCGCAGCGGAGCTTGGATGGACGAGTGCGTCGTGGCCAAATCGCTCCCCTCGGGCAAGACCATCCCGGTCGCACAGCTGGTGTGCAATTTCACCGCTCCGCTCGGCGCCGCGCCGTCCCTTCTGACTCACGACGAGGTGACGACTCTGTTTCACGAGTTCGGTCACGGCCTGCATCACATGCTCACGCGGGTTGCCTATCCCAGCATCGCGGGCATCAACGGAGTCGCCTGGGACGCGGTGGAGCTGCCGAGTCAATTCATGGAGAATTTCGTCTGGCGGCCCGAGGTACTGCCGCTGATCTCGGCTCACGTGAAGACCGGGGAACCCCTCCCCGCGGATGTATTGCAGCGTCTGCTCGGCACGCGCACGTTCAACGCGGCTCTCGACACCTTGCGGCAAATCGAGCTCGCGGGCTTCGATTTCGAATTGCACGTCTACTTCGATCCTGCCTCGGGGGCGCGCGTGGCCGAAACCCTCGAGCGCGTGCGGCAACGAGTGGCGGTGGCGCCGGCCGCGCCCTTCAATCGCATGCCGGCCAGCTTCGCCCATATCTTCGCGGGCGGCTACGCTGCGGGCTATTACAGCTACAAGTGGGCGGAAGTGCTCGCCGCGGATGCGTTCGAGGCGTTCGAGGAGGCCGGCATATTCGACTCCGCGACCGCCGGCCGCTTCGTGGACTCCATATTGGCGCGCGGCGGAAGCTTGGACGCGATGGACGCGTTCGTTCGTTTTCGCGGACGGCCGCCGGATGTGCGTCCGCTCCTCAAGCGGACCGGCATCGCCGCGTGAAACGACTCGCCGCCGCGGCGATGGTGCTGATGGCCGCGAGCGGCCGCGCCGCCACCGCCTACGTGACCGACGAGCTCGTCCTCAACGTCTACTCGGAACAGAATCAGCAGGGCCAGCGCCTGGCGACTCTGCATTCCGGCGCGAATGTCGAAACGCTCGCGACCAGCGGGGACTACACGCAGGTTCGCCTCGGCGACGGCGTCACGGGATGGGTCAAGAGCACGTTCCTCACCACGAATGTGCCGGCGACCGTTCGTGTCAAACAGCTCGAAGAGGAGCTCGATCGGAGCCGCGCGACCACTCCCGCGCTCGCGGAAGCGGCGGCGCGCAGCGAAGTGGACCGCCTGCAGCACGAGCTGGCGGAGAAGCAATCGGAATTGGATGCGGCGCTGGCGGCACCGGCGCAATCCGGCGCGCCGGGTGGTGGGGCGGCGCCTGTTGCGCCGCGATCGATTGGCGCGGGTATCATGGCGTGCGTCGTGGTGGCCGTGGGTGGGCTGGGATTCTGGCTTGGATATGTCACTTTGGCGCGGCGCATCAGACGGAAGTTCGGGGGCCTCAAGGTTTACTGAGCAACGTGGTCGGCGGTCGGCGCGCGCCATGGGCGGTCGGCGCGCCGCTTTGACATATCAATGAGAACCACGCACATGGCAGGGGCGGCTCGCCGAGCTTACACTGCACCGGATGTACGATCTTCGCCGTAACGACTACGACGTAACCAATTCCGTTCAAGTGAGCTCCACGGCCGCCGTGTCTCAAGCGGTGCGCGAGCTCTTCGCGGTGGGCTGGCCCGGCGAATCCTACGACCGTGTGGCGGTGGCTTTCGAGGAATTCGAGCGGCTGTTCTCGGGCAACATGCCGGGATACTTCGGGGTCGATACGGTCTACCACGATCGGCAGCATTCGCTCGACATGACCTTGGCGATGGCGCGTCTCTTGGTGGGATACGAGTCCACCGTCGAGCCGCAACAACGCGTCGGTGCCGAGCGGGCGGTCATGTCGCTGGTCACCTCGCTGTTTCACGACGCGGGTTATATCCGCGAGTTCGACGATCGTCAGCATCGCAATGGCGCCGAATTCACGCTCTATCACGTGACCCGCAGCGCGCGTTTCCTGGCGCGGTTCCTGCCGAGCATCGGCATGGATGCCTGGATTCCCATCTCGACGCGGATCGTGCATTTCACCGGCTACGAGATAAAGCTCAGTCAGATCCAGCTCGCGGACGACCGGGACCGAAAATTGGGATACCTGCTCGGGACCGCGGACTTGATCGCACAGATGGCGGACCGGTGCTACCTGGAGAAATGTCGGGACCGGCTCTATCCGGAATTCGTGCTCGGCGGCATCGCGGCGGCTCCGGGGAGCGACGGGACCATGCAGGTGCGGTACAGCTCGGGTCTGGACCTGCTGCGGCAGACGCCGAGGTTCGTGCGCGAGACTCGCACGGAGAGGCTCGACGGGGAATTCGGGCGGGCTTATCAATTCCTCGAGCCGCTGTTCGAGGGCAAGAATCCTTACCTCGAGGCGATCGATCGCAATATCGACTATCTGCAGCGCATCTTGCGGGCGGAGCGCTGGCGGATGCTGCGGAGGAATCCGCCGCTGTTCACTTCTGAGGAAAATCAGCTCGGGCAAGTACGCGGGTTGATGGTGAATCGGCTCAAGACGCTCTGGGCTTAGATTTAGCTGGGCTTAGATTTAGCTGAGCTTAGACTTCGCTGGGTTCGCTACCCGTATCTTTTTATGCACGAAGGCGGGGCCGGAGAGGCCTTTTCCGGGGCCGCCGTAAATCCATCCATGGAGGCTGCGGGGAAAACATCCCTGTTTTCCACGCCCCCGGAAAAGGCCTCTCCGGCCCCGCCTTCTTTCAGCGGCCTCGTGCTTGAAGAAGGGATTTTCACAATGAGGACGCTGCTGCTGATCTCCGGTTTCACATGTATTGCCGGATGCTATTTCCCCAACCAGGCCGCGTTTGAGTCGTCCGTGCATAAACGAGTGCAAGCCGGGATGCCACTAGAGGCAGCGGTGTCCAATCTTCGACAAATGAAGATGAAATGTTCCGGCGCCAATGTCGTAACTTGCGATCGTCTACGCCAGCGCCTGCTTCCATCGAGTTGCGTCGAACGAGTCCATCTCGAAGTTGCTCAAACGAGTCCGGTTGTCGAGGCGGTCAAAGTCGATCCGATTATTTGTGCAGGTCTTTAAGCGCTGTTGTGCGGCAGCAGCCGGCCACAACCCGTCATTGACGGTCCGGAACTGACTGCGGCGAAGCGGACGCTCGCGCCTGGTCGGCTTCACTCATTCGGTCAATTCGAGACTAAAGGCACGACCACGATAAACTGGAGTTATATGAGGAATGCGCTATTTCTGCTAATCCTTTGCACGCTTGCCACCGCGACGATCGCTGCAGAACCACTTGGTCTTCGTGAGGCCATTGCGAAGCACGACGAACTTCGCGCGGAAAGAAGCCGCCGACTCTATGGTGTTCACATTCCGCCCGTCGATCCAGCATCGTACGAGTTCGACTTTGCGCTGGCCGACCTAAATGGCGACGGTATTCCAGATGCCGTTGTCTTGTTTAAGGGACCACATAACTGCGGATCGGGAGGATGCACGCTGGAGATACTTCGAGGAACCAAGCAGGGGTTTGAATACATATCGGGAAGCACAACCAGTCGTGAGCCGATCCAAATCCTAGCCGAGAAACGCTTTGGTTGGCATTCCTTCACCGTTTCGGTGAGCGGGGCGGGCCTAAGCCATGCAACGCATTGATGCGTTTTAATGGCCAGAAATATCCTCTCAATCCGTCAATGGCACCCTGCGCGACACCTGCTCAGCTTCAGTCCGCCATGCCCGTGCCGATGACAAAGTAGATCGTGTCCTGGCGGACGCGGCCAGCGGCCGTGCTGTAGCTTATCGCGCCTTAGGTAGAATTTTCCCAAGTGTCTCAACGCGACGCTGACCGACGTTGCGCCAAATCAAATCCCATTCAGGAGCGGCGCGATGGTTGGCTTGGTGACCAACGACCATCCATAAAGCCACTACTTACGCAAAATTGATTTTTCGCAAAAACAGCCCGCCGAAGCGGGCTGCCCACCGTGTCGGTTATTGAACTTCTACTGGCGGCTCACTGGTCGCCTCGGTAATCTTCGCATTGTGAAGCGCGCCAACCGCAGGAACCGTGTCTGGGCTCTGCAGCGTCAGGCTCAGGGTTTGCTCCGGAGATGTGCAAAACAACGCCCTCGTCGGTTTAGGGCCTACCGGGTACAAGGTCGGCTGGTATGAGGTGATCGTGCCCGAGACGCTCCCGTCGGCGGCGAAGGTGAGGCTGGCCTCAACGGTGACGTAACTGAATTGCGCGGATATCTTGACCTTTCCAGTCTTTGGGATGTCGATCGACGCGTCAATACCCCAGCCACCTTGGAGCGTGTAGTCGAGATCCGGGGGCCTGCAGAACGCGGTGAGATTGAGACTTAGATAAGTCAACTCGGGATCTCCGTTCTTTGGGTCAGTTGCAACCACGATCGTCAGATCATTTCCATCCGCCGACATGCCGTTATAGGTGCCCGGCGCCACATCTACAGCGGCGACCGGGGTTACGAGCGCAAACGCAATAATCGCGGCGCCGCAGACGCTGATAATGCAGTTCATCCTCACTCTCCCTATTTGTTGTGACATTCTCCTAGAAACCTCCCCAACCATTGAAAAAGTACCCTCATTCTGAGAGCCGATCAAGCTCTGGGTCGAGAGGACTCATCCAACGTCCCTCAAAGGGCCTCGGATGCGATGGAGCACGCTCAATCCTCCATCAAATTCTCTTTGAGTCTCATATGACATACCGGCGCGTTTCATAACCGCCACCGATGCCAAGTTGTTCTCGTTCATGGTGGCCCATGGCTTCCCCCATAACAGTCACTGGCGACCGTCTGCAAGGGTCCGAGGGTGGAAGTACAGCTGATTCTCCGGGCGACGGGCTGCATGCGGCCATGACCGGTCGTTCGCGGTTCTGAAGTGACTGCCGCGAAGCGGCCATTAGGGCGCTGAGGTAAACTCAGGTAAACGTGTGACGAGCGCAGCGGTATCAACCTATGTCGAATATCGTGCTTGTTGTGATTGCGGTGGTGGGCCTGTCCATGATCTATCTTGGCATCACCGCTACGTTGTGCGTTGTGCGAGATCAGTCATTGGCACGTAGTTCCGCCGTCTTACGTATCTTGGTTTCCTGGTTCGTCCCGCTTTTGGGTCCCATCCTCATGATTAGGATCGCCGCCGAGGAGTCGTCTCAGGGTTTGCCGTCCAGCTGGTGGCTATGGCCGTTACGACCGCTGCTATCTGAGGAAGCACCAGACCCCCGCTCTGCTCAGGTTGTAGATATGCGGGCTGACGCGGAGCGTATCTTGCCGGGAAGCACATTTATTCCACCGCCCTAACAATACATCCGGCCGAGTTCGGCCAAATCCGGCCAGCGGCACGTCGAGATTGCGCTCCAGTTAGCCGACGTTCAGTGGCCTGGGTTACCATGCTTAGAAACGAGGCGAGAGGGCAATCAGAATGCACAGAGTTATACCCCGCTATCAGCGTCTCCAGATCAATAAGGTTATTGTCGCGGCGCTTCTTTCGGGTCTTCCGGTGGTAGGGTATTGCACGGACGAACTGCCGCAGGTATGCGCCCAAGTTTACGGCGCAGCTGTGGATGCCGTAGCGGCGGCGAATTCGCACGACGCTAAGACCATTGCGGCAATGAGGAAGGTTACTGCTCCCAGGTCGGAGATTGCGCGCCTCAAGGGAGCAGACGCGGAACTGCTCCGTAGCTTAAACGACATAGTGGATGAAGCCTTCGGTGCTCTGCCGGTTGATCAGCTCACCTATCCGGTGTATCGCTCGGAGATATGTCTGCGCCGACTGGGCGAGAAGAAAGTTCCCGAGGACTTCAAAGTCACGCAGCCCAAGCTCCTGGAGTGCAGCAAGAAGCCGAGAGATGAAGCGATTCCCTGTGCAATGGAAGTGGCCGGTTCCAGCGGCTCTGATAGCGGCGCCTAACGTGCGCGAGCTCGGCGAGCGCGATGGAGATTCCACTTAACTCCCGATAACTGCCGCTCACCACCGGCGGAAACGGGTCGACACCGGCCATCAGTCGGGAACTCTGGCGTGACGGGCAGCAGTCGGCCAAAGGACTAAACCGCTCGCGCGGTAGGGTGGCTCCTATCAGGCGTCGGAGAGGCTGACCATAGAGGTTCTGTTTCGTAAGTTGGGAAGTGAGGCATTCCGCCTCGTTCGCAACCGGAGCAGAGCCATGAACGATTCGACCCAAGAGATTTCCCCGCTGCGGCAACGGATGCTGGAGGACATGCGGCTGCGCAAGCTCGCACCCCACACCCAGGCCTCTTACGTGCGGGCAGTTCGCAAGCTGGCAGGCTATCTTCGCCGCCCGCCCGATACCGCCACGGTCGAGGATCTGCGCAACTTCCAACTGCACCTGGTCGATCAAGGCACCTCGCCCATCACGCTCAACGCCACGATCACCGGACTCAAGTTCTTCTTCGACGTGACGCTCGACCGGAGCGAGTTGATGGCGAAGATGAAGCCGGTGTTTGTGCCGCGGACGCTTGCCGGTCGTGTTGAGCCGCGAGGAGGTCAGCTCGCTGATCGCCGCGACCAAGAACCTCAAGCATCAGACGGCTCTGTCGGTTGCCTACGGCGCCGGACTTCGCGCCAGCGAAGTCATCTCGCTGAAGGTCGGAGACATCGACAGCACGCGCATGACGCTGCGCATCCAGCAGGGCAAGGGCGGCAAGGATCGCTACGCCATGCTCTCGCCGGTGATGCTCGAGCGGCTGCGCACCTGGTGGCGAGTGGCCCGTGCCCAGGGCAAGATGCTCGATGGCGGCTGGCTCTTCCCGGGCCTGAACCCGGTCGAGCCCCTGACCGCCCGTCAACTCAACCGCGCCGTGCATGAGGCCGCGCTCGCGGCCCGGATCGACAAGCGCGTCTCGCTGCACACGCTGCGCCACAGCTTCGCGACCCACCTGCTCGAACAGAAGGTGGATATCCGCGTGATCCAGGTGCTGCTCGGCCACAAGAAGCTCGAGACCACATCGCTCTATACCCACGTCGCCACCGAGATCCTGCGCCAGGTGATCGGTCCACTGGAGCCTGGTCCCGCCCCGCACCGTAGCCGCGCGTGGAACGCCCCGCCCTGGAGGTCGCGGATATCTTCCGCGCCCACGGGCCGGCGTGGCGACAGCACGAGCGCGGCCACTTGAGCCTCGGGCAGCTGAAGGTCATGTCGGCCATCGAGCAGTGCCGCAGCGCCGCGCTCGGCGGCCACGCGCTGCGCTGCTCGTCGTGCGCCGAGCCGCAGATCGCCTACAACTCCTGCCGCAACCGGCACTGCCCGAAGTGCCAGGGCAGCGCTGCGCAGCGCTGGCTCGAGGCACGTCAGGCCGACCTGTTGCCGGTGCCGTACTACCACGTGGTCTTCACGCTGCCCGCGCCCATCAGCGCCATCGCCTACACCAACAAGGAGATCATCTATGGACTGCTGTTCGACATCGCCGCCGAGACGCTGCGCACGATCGCCGCCGATCCGAAGCACCTGGGTGCCCGCATCGGCACGACCCTGGTGCTGCACACCTGGGGCTCGGCGCTGACCCATCATCCGCATGTGCACGGCATCGTGCCCGGCGGCGGCCTCGCGCCGATGCCGAGCGGTGGGTAGCGTGCAAGCCGGGCTTCTTCCTCTCGGTGCGGGTGCTCTCGCGCCTGTTCCGGCGCCGCTTCCTCGAAGAGCTCGCAGAACGCTGCATCGTGCGGGCAACTGCAGTTCTTCGGCGAGCACGTCGATCTGGCCGATGCCGAGGCCTTCGCCGATTGGCTCATGCCGCTGCGACAGTGCGAGTGGGTGGTCTACGCCAAGCGCCCCTTCGCCGGACCCGAGGCGGTGCTCGCCTATCTGTCGCGCTACACCCATCGGGTCGCGATCTCCAACTCACGCCTCGTCGCCGCGGATGAGCGCGGCGTCACCTTCCGCTGGAAGGACTACCGCGAGCACGGACGCACCCGCTACAAGACCATGACCCTGGCGAGCCGACGAGTTCATGCGCCGCTTCCTGCTGCACGTGCTGCCCTCGGGCTTCCATCGCATCCGCCACTACGGCCTGCTCGCCAACGCCAACCGCAAGCACGACATCCCGACCGTTCGCGAGCTGCTGCATGAGCCGGTCCCCGCTCCCGCTGACTACCGACGCCCATCGACCAGCGCTCCGTGCACGACCCACCTTCGTGTGCCGACACTGCGGCGCACCGATGCTCGTCATCGAGATCTTCGCGGGGCGCAGCACATCCGCGGACCGCCGACCTCAGCGAGCTCACCATGAGCATCCTGCGCTCACCACGCAATCTTCCCCGTCGGCGCTTCCTCGAGCCACGCTGACGCGAACGCCCATGGTCATTGCCGCCCCTATCCAGCCCTTCTTGCACGCCACCATCGCCATATCAGGATCCAGCCGCCCCGTGCCACGACGCAGTGCCAGGATCTCGCCTTGGTTCCGCCATTAAGCTCTCCGAGCCCATTGCCTCCGTTCAAATCCCCATAGCTCATCGCCACCGCTGACGCCCTCAGTACGGCTCCGCGGTTTCCTCCCTTGGGGCTTGCCCGACGCCTGCCCTCATACCTCACCGGCGTATGGCATGCTCAGCGCCTGACGGGCAGACATCGGGCAACCCTTAACAAAAGCGGTAATTGATCACAAAGAACTCGTCGCCCTAAAGCCGTCATTCGCGCCTGCGGTAAGCTGACCTACGACAGTCCAAGTTGGGATAGGTCCACTCTCTACCAAGGAAACAACGAGTGCCTTCTCTGTCAGACACGATTCGAAAAGGGTGCTGTGGCTACTGCCATTCGTGATCGTTCTGTTTTGGCTCGCTATGCGATGGAACGCTTCGCACGGTGCCAGCTTTCGGTTCGCGCGAGAAAAGATCGAACTCCGCCGCGCTACAGGCCAGAATTGGCAAAGTCTCCGATGTTTCGTTTCCGATCTTCAGTCGTTACAGCGCTCATTATGGGGTCGGATACTCGAAGTATCCATATGGAGTTAAAGGCCAAGGGTGACCGGGGGGTTGCCGATGTGGAATCGGACATTGCGGAAGACGATGCTGGCTCCTGGAAGGTTCGAACGCTCTTCCGTGGATGGTCAGGCAATGCTCCTGAACTTAAATGCATATGTTGGCGGCGATCCTGGGTCCTAATGCCGTAAGCTGCCCGTCACCGAGGGCAGCAACGGGTCGGGAGCACGCGTTGGCGGCCGCAGCCCCCCAAGCTGATTGCGGCTAAGGACTATGCGTCGCCGCGGCCATCGGACTCACGAGCGGGCGGAACGTCGCCGACCGGCGTAACCAAAACAACGTGAGTGCGCCGAGCAGCGCGATGCCGGCGAGTCCAAAGAATGCACCCCGATCACTTCCGGCTGCGTCCTTCAGAAAGCCGATAATGGCCGGACCGAAGAATCCGCCTGTGGTTCCGACGGAGCTGATGAGCGCGATGCCGGTCGCCGCTGACGCGCCTTGCATGAACCGCGTCGGCAGACACCAGAAGGAACTCATGAACATCGGGTTGCCTAGCGCCGACATGACCAGGGCGACAACGCGCAGCGGTGAGGGAGGCAACAATGCCACGACGACACAGCCGACAAAGTAGAGAGCAAGACCAAGCGCAGCGATACCGCAGCGGTCTTCCAGCCGATCGGACAGCATGCCGAAGATTGGATAGGCAAGCGATGCCAAAAGATACATGCCGGCGATCACCAGGCCAGTCCCCGCGTTGCTGGTCGCGAGCGACTCGCGTACCAGGATGGGACCCCAGAATGTGACCCCGTAGCCGTTCGCGCAGAGCGCGAAGTAGGGAATGACTAGCGCCCAAGTAAGTGGGTTTGCCATAGCGCGCAAAGGAGAAACATACGCCGTCACTGCCGGATGCTCCTGGTCCAAACGCCAGGCAAGCCAAGCTCGCTGCTGAAGCGATAGCCAGCGCGCTTGCGCAGGTCCGTCTGCCAGACATGCGAGCACCGCGACGCCGAGCAGGCTCGAGGGAAGGCCCTCAAGCAAGAACAGCCACTGCCAGCCCGCCAGATGCCACACGCCGTCGAGTCCCAGCAGCGCGCTGCCGACCAACGCCCCCAGAGACTGCGACAAGGTGATGCCGAGCATGAAGACTGACATCGCGCGAGCACGGTAGGTCGCCGGAAACCAAAGGCCCAGATAGTAAACCACACCCGGAAAAAAGCCGGCCTCGGCGACGCCCAGCAGGAAACGGAGGACGTAGAATTGAGTCGGCGTCCGCACGAACATCATAGCGCAAGCGATGAAGCCCCAGGTGATAGCAATACGCGCGAACCAGCGCCGGGCCCCGATGCGGGCCAGGATCAGATTGCTGGGGATCTCCAATAGTGCGTAGCTCAAAAAGTAGACGCCGGCGCCGAAGCCGAACGCTGTGGAACTGAACTTTAGTTCCTGGTTCATCTGCAGAGCGGCAAAGCTGACATTACTACGGTCGAGCCAGCAGAAGATGTATAGCAAGAGAAGAAACGGCAGCAGCCGTAGGCTCACTTGCCGCATGGTGGTAGATTCAAGGTGCAGGTCGGTCATAACGTCATCCCTGTTTCCAGCAGTGCATACATTCCCCAAAGGGTCATTTTTGGAAAAGTTCCGGCATTTGCGAATTAGCCCTGTGTCGGATCAGTCTACGGCGCGCCGTGAATGACCGCGCCTCAGGCCGCTACTAGCTCCGGTTCGTAGTTCGTACCATGCATTGAGGTTCCCTCGCTGAAGCGGTCATCGATGACGCTCGGGCGCCGTCGGGGCTGAGCGGGTCCATCCGATGTCACTTTTTTCCCTCCGATTCCGTTATCCGTGAGTGCAGGCCGTTCAGATTGCTCGGGGCAAATCAATCTCTGAGGGATAGACCAATGAACACCCTATTAAAGTGGACAGTGATGCTGACACTGTGCTCGGGCACGGCCTACGGGCAAGTACCAGCGAGCAACGACACAAGCGACGATAACTTCAATACCGGAGTGGGAACCCATGCGCTGAACGGGCCAGTCGCCGACAACCCCGGGATTTCGAACACCGCCATCGGTTCGAATACGCTCTTTGATAATACGAACGGTTCCTTCAACACCGCGGTCGGTAGTTCGGCACTCTTTGCAAACTCGACCGGCAACTACAATACCGCGTCCGGGTTCGAAGCGCTCCTTTTCAGCACGACCGGCGGCGAGAATACCGCCTCCGGGACCTATGCGCTCTTTTCCAACACGACCGGGAACAACAACACCGCCACGGGTCTAAGCGCGCTCTACTCCAACACGACCGGCATCTACGGCAATACCGCCGTGAGCGGCCTAGCGGTCGTCATCGGATCGAATGGAGAACTTGGCGCAGTGTCTTCCTCGGAGCGATTCAAGACCGGCATTGCGCCGATGGGATCGAACACCGAGAAACTTCAACAATTACGACCCGTGACGTTTCATTACAAGGCCGATGCCGAGGGGACTCTGCGGTATGGGCTCATCGCCGAGGAAGTGGTAGGTATATCCCGAGCTGGTAGTTCTAGACCAGAATGGCCGGATCGACGGCATACGATATGACGAGCTTGCGCCGATGCTGCTCAATGAAATGCAGAAAGAACACGCAACGGTTGCGGATCAGGCTGCAGAAATTCGCGACCTTCGGCGACGAGTCGCGAAGGTGAACGATCTGGAGCGCGAACTGGGCGAGATGCACGCTGCTCTCACGACGTTGCGATCCACCAGGGATCAACCCGTCGCACAACGTTAATTTAGGGTCGGTGAACGACCGCTGGCTTGGCGCCGGGGGTTGTCACTGGCCTTCCCGATACCTGCCGGTCGTATCCGAGCGCCGGGTCGCGACCCGTCTAAAGCGTAGGGCGTTTATCACTCCCCCTTCTAGCGCGCTTGAGCACACCGGCCCGTCACCCGGAATGACGAGTACGTTTTTTTCCGGAAGCCCCTCTGCAAGCCCTACCAAGAATTCGTACTCATCGATCAATCCCAGCTCCGTCAATGCCAACGGGAGCTTCAGCGTCCCGTGAGCAGCCAAAGTGTGACTTGCGTCACACTCGGGCCACTTAAGAAGGTATATAGGACGTTGCACGTGCTCCAAAAATAATGTAGCGATGACAAGGAGTCGAGCGATGAAACGGTCCACCTGTTTTGCTTTTTGTATGGTCATTTCGTTGACCACGCGGGCGCAAATCTGGAATCTGGCTGACGACTTTTCAATCAGCTCCAACCCCAACGGTCAATGGCGTTACGGGTCTACCGCCACCGTCGGCGGAGCCTTTGAGATATTCACACGCACCGCGCAAATCCCTTATCAAGTGTCCCACGGTGCCGTCGCTGAGTGGGTGGGAACCTACTTTTCCGGGTTTGAATTATTTCCGTACGTTAGTAAATTTTATGGAGATCCGGGGACGATCGTCAGCGTGACCAACGCGTGCAACGCCGTGACCTGCTCAATCAATAATCCGGGTGTCGCCATTATTCAGCGTAGCGCCGGCGGCGTGGGTGTGCATCCCGCACCGCCTGGACTAGGGTATGCCACGCTACGATGGACTGCACCTCAGTCAACGACCTACGTTATCAGCGTGTCGTTCTTTAGCATCGTAGTGGGCGGGTTCGCAACAACCGACCCCCACGTTCTTAGAAACGATGTCAGCTTGTTCAACGGCGAGGTGAACGGGGGCAGCCCTGTCGACAACTGGTCCACCGGGAGCGGAGGTATCGCGTTGAACGCGGGCGACGTGATTGATCTGGTAGTCGGACCCAACGGGGATTATTCCGGCGACTCGACCGGCGTCGATGCCACGATCCAGGTACTCCCCGAGGTACTTAGTTGCTTGCCGAACAACGAAAGCTATTTCAAAACAGTTAAACCCTCTAACTCTGTCTTTTCGAACGTGAGCCCGAACATCTCCGGAAAGCCGAGCATCTGCGCGAGCCCATCGTCGACACCCGCCTCTTGGTACATCAAGACCACCTGGGACGGCGGCGTCACCTGGCAGTGGGTGGACACGCTTGGTAGTCTGGGACTAGGAGCGAATTAGACTCGAGAAATCGTCGCTCTGCTTCGCAGAAAGCCATGCTGCGGCAGTCAAACATGAGGTAATTACGATTGAGAAGGCGATCGGTATGATAAATAGAAATCGCCAGCTCACCACCGTGATGGCGGCAGAGCAAAGGGCGAACGTCCAAGCATTACATGACCGCCCAACTCAACCACACCATCGTTTACTCGTCAGACCGGACTAAGTCTGCGCGTTTCCTGGCCGAGATGCTGGGGCGACCGGCGCCGGTTCGGTTCGGCCCATTTGAAGTGGTCGAGCTCGACAACGGAGTGTCTCTCGATTTCGCGGCCGCCGACGGACCCATCCAGCCGCAGCACTACGCTTTCCTGATTTCCGAGGGCGACTTCGATGCTGTCTTCGGCCGCATCCGCGACCGGGGTATCCAGTACTGGGCCGATCCAAGACGTAGTCGCCCCGGCGAGATCAATCATAACGACGGTGGACGCGGGGTCTATTTTTCCGACCCTGACGGGCACTATCTGGAAGTGATTACGCGCCCATACGGAAGCGGTAATAGCCGAGTAAGTGACAAGGCTGCATCGGCGTAACCATTAGGAGAGCGAGCCCGTGGAAAAGTTGTGCAGAAATGTGTTAGCCCTTATATGTGGACTCTTAGCGACTGCGCCGTATGCAGCGCACGCATCAGAGACCGGCGGGAGTGTTCCGCTCGGCACGTTTCGGGGCATGCAGCCAACTCTTAAGGTTACCGTGGCTGGGCACGAGGGAACGTTTCTACTCGACACCGGTGGAGGCGTCACCATAATTTCACCGACTCTGGCGAAGTCTGTGGGCTGTGAGCCGTGGGGCAACGTGGTTGGTTGGCGCATGACCGGCCAGCGCGTAGACCTTCCTCATTGCGACAACATCTCCATTGATTTGGGTGGGACGACATATCGCGTCCCGACGGCGGTTGTATTCGACATCATGTCTATTGCAGGCAAAGACGCTCCCCCGTTAGATGGTTCTCTTGCACTGGATATTTTCGCGGACAAGGCGATCACGATCGAGCAAGCGAAGAATCATCTGATCGTCGAGACCGAAGCAAGCCTTGCGGCGCGCACAAGACATGCGATCGAGGTGCCGATCCGCTTGGTGCGTGAAGCGGAGGGCGTGGCCCTCTCGGTCGTGGTAGGGGTTCCGACCTCTAAAGGTTTGGCGTGGATGGAGCTCGACACGGGTAACGACGACCCGGTGATCGTAGTATCAAAGTACATTGCACGACTGTTGGGTGTATACCCGGCAAGTCATTCTTCCCGACAGATTAAGGTCGCGCTCGCGCCTGGCATCGTACTCGAGGGCAGCGCCAGAATTATCGATGACCTTGTCATGGACGGCAATATCGGGATCCCGTTTCTTAGGGCATGGAATATCACACTGGACTTAAAGCACGGGCGAGCTTGGTTTGCGCCTGTGAACCGCTGAGATGCAACCTATCGGCAGCCGCTTAGCTGCCCTTCGCCGGTCGCGGTACACTTGAGTGGATGCGAGGAATGATGAGGCGAGTTTTTACCCACGCTTTTGGCCGGCATATCAAATGAAACACACCGCGCTGTTGTCATTGGGATTTGCGTTGCTTTCGCATTCGGTTCAGGCCGATCAAAAGCCTGTTTCTACGTGCGTGGAGGCGCTTGAACAGCTGGAAACTCTCCAGACGGTCGCTCCTGTATTCAAGCTAGCTGGAGGTCAGGAACGTCAATATTTGGCTGACGCGGACCGTCCGGCTGAGGTGTCTCGTCTGAAGACAATCGTCGCCGGAGCATGCAGTGTGAAGCACAAAATTAGGCGGCGCGAGCAGTCTGAAGCGGAGCAGCTTCACCTCGTGCGCTCGCCAGACTGCATGCAAGAGCGCGACAGACTGTCGATGATGGAAAAGAAAGATGCACGCACGCCCGAAGATGACCTCGCAAGGACACGCAAGCGGGTCGTTGCACGATGTCCCGACGTCGATCTTTCCGATGTATGGCTCGTGGAATGGATGCCACGTACATAAACGTCCGCATCGGGGGCTGTCGGGCCAAGACCCGCCATTGCCCTTCCTAATCTGACTGCCGTGGAGCTGACGTTCACAGACTCCGGTATGCTTGAGAGAAAATTGAAGGCGCGGAGGTCAACATGCATTCAGTACTGGCGTCTTTGGTTGCGTATGTCGCAGCAGCATCCCTGCTAACCATTACGCCGGGACTGGATACAGCATTGGTGCTCAGAACGGCCGCTGGTGGATCACCGCAGAAGGCTACTTTGGCTGGGCTCGGTATTGTGTCGGGCTGCCTCGTTTGGGCCGCGCTCGTCGCATTGGGACTCGGGGCGCTGCTGGCGACATCTCAGCTAGCCTACACAATCTTGCGATGGATTGGAGCGGCATACTTACTGTGGATCGGATACAAGATGCTGCGAAATCCGCGGCGCGCATTTATAACGGCGACCAGAACTGATGAGCCGCGCGACAGGCCATTCGCCACAGGTGTGCTGACCAATCTGTTGAATCCAAAGGTAGGACTTTTTTACGTTTCGTTCCTGCCTCAGTTTGTACCCCCGAATGTACCGGTCGGTCCCTACATGCTTATGCTCGGCGCCATTCACGCCCTGCTCGGACTGATCTGGTTTGCGTGTCTCATTGCAGCTACGCGACCGATCGCGTTGTGGCTGAAAAAGCCCGCTGTCGTACATGCTTGTGATCGATTGACCGGTGGCGTATTCGTCGCATTCGGTCTGGGACTTGCGCTGGGATCTCGACGCTCTTAGTCAGACTCGCTACCGCAAAACTGCCGGCCGGCGATCCCTGCAACGGGTCCGAAATACGACATACCTGCGGGGGCATGCGCAAGTTCAGAGCACGGACAGTAAACTGACCCTTGGATTTGGCATGGCGGATACCGGCCGGGATTCGAACTCGGGCCGGAAGACATCTCTGATGCCGGAAATCTATCGCGTTCGACGATAAGCTACGGTACATCGACTTGGCAAAGGACAACCATGCCCGCCCGAGCACGTCGCGTTATTCTGGCCGCTTTGGCAGCCGCCCTGCTGCCTTTCATCAGTGACATCGTCCTTGCCGAGCCCGCCCCGGCCCCCGAGGACCAGAGGATGCTACCCTACGTTGAGCCGGGTCAGCTGGTCGATATCGGCGGCCGGCGTATCAACCTGCACTGCACTGGCGTCGGCGGCCCGACGGTCGTTCTGATGGCTGGCATATTCAGCTGGTCGGTGGTCTGGTACAAAACCCAGCCTGTCATCGCGCAAAAAACGCGCGTTTGCGCCTTCGACCGTGCCGGCTATGGATTCAGTGATCCGGGGCCCCGGCCGCAGATCCTCTCCGACGTGGTGGACGATCTGCATGCGGCGCTCAACGCAGGGCCCATACCGGGACCCTATGTGCTGGTTGGACATTCTTTGGGCGGTATCGAGGCCCGCCTCTATGCGCAACGCTGGCCCAAGGAGGTCGCCGGCATGGTCCTCGTCGATACCGCCTTGGCCGGAGAGGGCCTTATCGACGAGAATCAGCCGGGTTTCGATGAGGTGATCGGGGGCGAAAGCTACGCGGCCGATATGCTTCATTGCGCCTTCTTGGTCGTGCACGGACCCCTCGAGCCGTCCAAGCCGGAATACAATGACTGTACGTCTGCGACTGCCTTGCCGAGCGACACGCCAGCCGCGTTGAGAACAATGTGGCCTCGGTTTTTCACCGCCTACTATTTTGCCGACAAGGTCTCGCTCATGTCGTCGGTGTATACGCACCGATACGACAGCGTTGATCATCGCCGCCTCGGCGCAATGCCTCTTGTCGTGCTCTGGGCGGAAGACTCCTGGGGGAAAAGTGGGACACCCGAAAGCGTCTGGTTCCACCAATCCTACTCGAAGGTCTGGATTGCTCTGCAGGAGGGGCTGGCGAACCTCTCTTCGCATGGCGTACATAAGTTGATCAAGGGATCGGGCCACCAGATTGAGTTGAATAAGCCCCAGGCAGTCATAGACGCCGTGGACGGGGTGCTCCGCCATCTCCACACCGGAGCGAAGTCTTGAGAGGATCTGCTGTTCCACGGCGAATTCACTCCGGAACACGCGTCAAGTTTTGTGGATGGTGTGGTCCTCTGGGCTGCCCGCGCAGCGCAATGTTTTCCCCGCAGCTCCAGGGACGGATTCACGGCGGCCCGCAAAATGCCTGACTGGTCCCGCCTTCGTGTGCAACAGAATCCGAAGATTGAATGTTTAGCTCAGGCTCAGCACGCCAACGTCACGGCCAGTCGATGCTCGCCACATACCGCGCATGAATCTCCTCAACCCTCGGCAAGACCGCTTCCTTCCCCGCCAAGTCCGAAGACTCCAGCGCCTCCCGCAGCAGCGCCGGGCTGAGGCCTCGCCGCGCCGGCTCCGCGACAGGCGCAAAGCTGAAATGCCACGGCTCAGGCTGCACACCGGAGAGCACCCCGCGGAACGGCCGGAAGAACCCGAACCGCGCCGCATTCGCCTCGAGCCACTCGGCGAGCCGCGCAAACGGCCCCGGTGCTGCGTATTCGGCGGGCACCAGCTGCACCCGGTATCCCGGCGGAAGCGCCCGGCGATCGATGAGATCCAAGTCCGTTCCCCAGTGATGGCGGCTCGCGCCCGGCAGCGCCGACCAGTGAAGGATGGCGTCGACGCGCTCATCCGCGGACAAGCTGGCGGGGTCGAGGGGGTTGCCGTCGGGGTCGTTCAGCGGCACCTCACCGCTCCATTTCCGATTCCAGATCGAGAGCTGTCGCGCGAAGTCCCGGAAGGTACTCACCGGAACCAGATCGAACCCGTCGCCGGCCGCAGCCCGGCGCAGCTGCGTAAATGAAGCGACGGCGTGAACATGCAGCGCGCTAGACGGTTCCGCGACATCGACGATATGAGTACGGGCCCGCCCCGTGAGCTCCGCGGGTGTCACGAGGCGATTTCGCGGGTGGCCGCGAAATCCATCACCTGATCGATGACCTGGACGAACGTTTCGATCTCCTGGGCGCCGGAGACCGAATACTGCCGGTCGAAAATGAAGGCCGGCACTCCGGTGATGCCGAGCACGGCCGCATGACGCTCCGAGGCCACCACGCCATCCTGACCCTCGCGCAACACCACCGCGGCGCGAGCCTCCCGCTCGCCGAGGCCCGCTTCGACGGCCAGGCGCACCAGCTCATCGACATCGCCGATGTTGCATCCCTCCTCGAAATAAGCCTGCATGATCCGCTCCTTCACCTCGTTCGCGAGGCCCTGACGCGCCGCATGCGCGATCAAGATGTGCGAGCGCCGGGTGTTGGGCACCCTCTCGATCAAGTCGAAACGGAATTCCAGACCGACGGCCCGGCCGAGACCCACCAGCGTCGCCTCGTTCTCTTCGATCTTGGACATATCGCCGAATTTGGCGGCCATGTACGCCGGGCGCTCCGAGCCTTCCCAGGGCATGTCCGGGTTCAATTCGAACGGGCGCCAATCGATACGAGGCTCGTATTGAGGGCGCGCGGCCAGCGCCAGCTCGAACCGGCGCTTGCCCAGGTAGCACCAGGGACAAATGGTGTCGGAAAAGATATCCACTCGCATTTTCGCGGTCATAACGCAGGATTGTACCCGGCCCCTTATGGGCAGGGGTATGAACGAGTATCATCCCTCAATGCCGCAGAGCCTCAAATCCAAGTATTTGCTGCTCGCCCTGGGGATCGGGGCAGGGCTTTCCCTGCTGCTCGGCGGGGTGGCCTACTACGAGCATCGGATCGACACCGCGGATATCTCCCGGCTGACGTACGCGACCGTCGAACAGAAGCTGCAGAACGATCTGGAGGTGCGCGGCAGCAGCGTCGCCGAAATGACCGGCGCGCTCCTGGCCCCCGCGCTCGCCGCCCACAATGGCGCCGCGATCGCACCCACCGCGGGACGCCTCCTGGAAGAGCGGGACATCGAGCGGATCGAGGTCCGGGACGCCCGCGGCAACGTGCTCTTCAGCGGCGAGAATCCGCAGGAAACCGGCGGCTCCGATAGCGCCGCCCAGACCGGGCCGGCAACGCTCGAGCCCCTGGTATTGACGATGCCCATACCGCCGGTGACGACGGCACAGGGCCCCCGCGGCGGAGGCACGCTCAAGATCTGGGTCAGCCGCTCGACCATGCAGGCAACGCTCGCGGGAGTGCATACCCAGCTCGAGCACCAGCAAGGCAGCCAGCTCAAGCGCATGCGGGGATTTCTGGCGCGGGTCACCTTACCCCTGGTGGCGTTCGTCTTGCTGGGGGCTTGGTTCGTGGCTCGCCAGCTCGCGAGACCCATTTCGGCCCTGATTCGTTCGGCGGACCGTATCGGCGAGGGTGACTACACCAGCCCGCTGCGCGTCGCCCGGCGCGATGAGATCGGCGAGCTGCAGCATGCGCTCGAGCGCATGCGGCAAAAGCTCTCCGAGACCACCATTACCAAGAATTACCTCGACACGGTGCTTAACAGCCTGAGCGATTCGGTGATCGTCACCTCGACGGACGGCCTCATCAAGAGCTGCAACCAGGCCACGGAGGCATTGCTCGGCTATTCCGAGGAGGAGCTGATCGGCAAACCGCTGGCCAGCTTCGTCGACGAACCGCATCGCAGCAATTTCGGTCTGGCTCCCAGCGGCAGCTCGCCTGCGGCCGTGGAGGCCCGCGAGACCGTGCTTCGCACCGCCAGCGGACAGACCATTCCGGTGTCCATGGCCGCCTCGGCGATCGCCTCGGCCGACCCGCTGTTCGAGGGCGATATCTACGTCGCCCGCAACATCACGGAGCGCAAGCGCGCAGAGCGGCGCATCCGCTACCTGGCGCGCTACGACACGCTGACGAAGATGCCGAATCGCATGCAGTTCCAGCATCTGCTGCAGCAGGCGATCGCTCGCTCGCGGCGCAACCAGCGCTCGCTCGCTCTGCTCTACCTCGATCTGGACCGATTCAAGGAGGTCAACGACACCTTCGGGCACTCGGCCGGCGACCGCACGCTCGAGATCTTGAGCGAGAGACTGACCCGGGCGCTCTCCAAGGACACCGTCATCGGACGCCTGGCGGGCGACGAGTTCGCCATGTTCGTGGACGAACTGCCGATCGACGCCGACAACCGTCCGAGCTTGGGCTCGCTCGCCCGCACGCTCCTCGATGAGATCAGCCGGGCCTTCTATGTGAATCAGCAGGAGGTGTATCTCACCGCCAGCATCGGCATCGCGATTTGCCCCTACGATGCGGAGAACGTGATCGACCTGATCCGCAACGCCGATGCCGCCATGTATCACTCCAAACAAAACGGCGGAAATACCTGGGCATTCTACGTGCCCCAGATGAACGCGGCCGCGGTCGAACGTTTGATGCTGAAGAGCAAGCTGCGCCGGGCGATGGAGCGCGACGAGCTGGTGATCCTGTATCAGCCCAAGGTGGATTTGCGCAGCGGCCGGGTGGTGGGCGCCGAAGCGCTTCTGCGCTGGCGGCTGCCGGGGCACGGCGACATCTCGCCCTCTCAATTCATTCCGCTCGCCGAGGAAACCAGCCTCATATGGGAAATCGGCGACTGGGTGATGAATCGGGTGTGTGCGGACTATCGGGAATGGCAGGGCACCGTCGCACAGCCCGGCCGTATCGCCATCAATCTGTCGTTGCGGCAACTGAAACAGTCCAACTTCATCTTGCGCTGCCGGAACGTGTTCGGGAAATACGGAGTGTCGCCCACCTGTTTCGAGCTCGAAGTGACCGAGACCACCTTGATGACCGATCCGAAGCGTACCATCGGTCTGCTGAAGGAGCTGTACGCCATGGGGCTGCATCTGGCCATCGATGATTTCGGCACCGGCTACTCTTCTCTTTCCGCTTTGCAGCAGTTTCCGATCGGTACGTTGAAAATCGATCAGTCCTTCGTGCGCGATGTCGCGGTGGACACCAACGACGCGGCACTGGTCCGGACCATCATCGAGATGGGCAAGAGCCTGGATCTGGAGGTCATCGCGGAAGGTGTGGAGAATTTCGAGCAGCTCGAATTTCTGCGCAAGCACGGATGCTTCTACGCGCAGGGGCGGCTGTTCGGGGAGCCCATGGAAGCCTCGAAACTTCTGGCGATCCTGGCCAACCAAGCCCGCGGCGCACCTCATCACAGCGCGCTCTGCGCGCCGGCGGCTGCGCTCAGCCAGGCCAACTCGCACCGCTGATGCTGTCCGCGCGGGACCTCACGCTGCGGCGCGGCGCGGAACCGCTATTCGAGCACGTCAATTTCACCGTGTTTCGCGGCGAGCGCGTGGGACTCACCGGCGCCAACGGCACGGGCAAGTCCAGCTTGTTCGCCGCCATTTGCGGCGACCTCGCCCCCGACGGCGGCGATCTCGAGTTTCCGGCCTCGTTGAAGATCGCCCACGTGGAACAGGAAGTCTCCGCTCTCGACCGCCCCGCCATCGAATTCGTGCTGGACGGCGATGTGGAATTGCGCCGGGTAACCGCCGCCATCGAAGACGCTGAGCGGCGCGATGCCGCGATGGAGCTTGCCGAGCTGCATGCCTCGCTCGATGCCATCGACGGTTACCGCGCCGGGGCGCGCGCCGCCTCCATCATGCACGGCCTGGGGTTCGAATCGTCGCAGCACGAGCGCAAGGTGGCCGAGTTCTCCGGCGGCTGGCGGGTGCGGCTCAGCATGGCGCGAGCGCTCAACTCGCGGGCCGACCTGCTCCTCTTGGACGAGCCCACCAATCACCTCGATCTGGACGCGATTGTCTGGCTCGAGGAATGGCTCGCCGCCACACCCGAGCACGCTGATGATCGTGTCCCACGATCGGGAATTTCTCGATGCCGTGATCGGCCGCGTGCTGCACATCGAAAACCGCGGCATCCGCGCTTATTCGGGCAACTACACGGCATTCGAACAGAAACGCAGCGAGGACTTGGCGCTGCAGCAAGCACTGAAAGCCCGGCAGGTTCGGCGGATCGCGGAGATCTCTTCGTTCGTGAATCGCTTTCGGGCCCAGGCCACCAAGGCGCGCCAGGCACAGAGCCGCTTGAAAATGCTGGAGAAAATGGAGCTCATCGTTCCCGCGCACGTGGACAGTCCGTTCGAATTCGAATTCTCCCCGCCGCTGAAGACGCCGCGGCCGCTGCTCAGTATCGAAGGCGCCGCCTGCGGCTATGGCGAGCGCGTGGTCATCGGCGGCATCAATGCATCCATCGGCCCGCAGGATCGGATCGCTCTGCTCGGACCGAACGGCGCCGGCAAGTCCACGCTTGACGAGAATGCTGGCGGGAGAGACCGCTGCACTCGCCGGCCGGCGAACCCCGGCGGCCGACCTGGCAGTCGGCTACTTCGCGCAGCAGCAACTGGAACAGCTCACCCTCACCGCGGATGCGTTCTGGCACATGCGTGAATTGGGCGGTCCGGACTATGCGAGCGGCGATGAGCAGCGCGTGCGCGATCATCTGGGAAAATTCGGCTTCCAGGGCGACCGCGCCTTCGAACCCGTGGCGCGCTTCTCGGGCGGCGAGAAGGCCCGGCTGACGCTCGCACTCCTCGTCGCGAGGCGGCCCAATCTGTTGCTGCTGGATGAGCCCACGAATCATCTGGACATCGAGATGCGGCACGCGTTGACGGTCGCGCTGCAGGGATTCGAGGGGGGTCTGATCGTCGTGTCCCACGACCGTCATTTGATCAAGACCGTGGCGGACACCCTTTGGCTCGCGGCCGACGGCAAGCTCGAGGTGTTTGACGGCGATCTGGACGATTATCAGTCCTGGCTGAGAGCGCGCGCCAAGTCGCGAAGCGGCTCGCAGGCCCCCGCTGCCGAGCCCCGCAAGTCGCAGAGCGCGAACCCGGTCAATCAATGGCGGCGCGAGCTCACGCAGATCGAAAAGAAGATCGCGACGATCGCGGCCGAGCGGGCGCTGATCGAGGATGAGCTTGCGCAAGGCCGACTCCGGGACCGCCGGTGAGTCGCTCGCCAAACTCCTGGAGAAGTATGCGCGGCTCAGCCGCGACGCCGACAAGTGGGAAGCACGCTGGCTCGAGATCGGCACGGCGATCGAGGACGCCGAGGCAGCCGGGGCGGCGCGCTGAGGTGCGCCGCCCCGGCTTCCTGGCGTTGTTCGCGGTCCTGATCTGGGCAGCAGTCGTGGCCTGGAACACGATCAAGCCGCTGCCCGGCGGCACGCGCGTGGCCTCGCTGACCGCCCGGCTGGATGAATCCCAGCTCGAGGTCATCGACGATTCCGCCGGCCGCCGGAACATTCTCGCGCGCGAGCTGAGTGTGATCGATCGAGCGGATCAGACGATCGTCGTCGACCAGGCCCCTCTCGCACGCGAGACCGGGCAGCACTTGTTGATCCGCAAGCGCCAGCGTCCCAACATCAAGATCGTCGTGCTCGCGGATCCTCTTCCCGAGATCTACGGCGGCACGCCCGCCCACTATCTCGGTTCGCTCGAGCAGGCCGGCATCATCGTCGTCCGTACCCGTCTCGGTCGCTTGCGCGATCCCCTCCCCTGGTATGGCGCGCTATGGCGCATGAGCATCGGGTGGTGGAGCGATCCGTACGATGAGGTCGCGCCGCGTGCGGGCGTTCTGGCTTCGCTCCGGCGGTCGACCTTCAAGGCGGACCGGCGGCAGATCCTCGTTGCCGACGACGGTTCGGGAGGCTGGGTCGGCGTGGTTCCCGCGGCTTCCGGCGCGAATCTCGCCGTGGCGATCTCGGGCGGCGTGGCCCGCGACATGGCAGCGAGCGAGCTCAAGATAGCGGTCTGGTCGAGCGACGATGACCGGCTGCCGAGCGCGCCGCCGCCGGCGAGCCTGGGCGTCGGCTCGATCGATGCGCGATTTCTGACCGAGGGCGCGATCCGCGCAGCCCTGATCGACGCTCTCTCGACGGCCGCGGACAGCGATGAGATCCGCCTGGCGGCGCCCGCGCTCAGCGACCGCCTCCTTGGTAACCGCAGCGGCGCATGCCGCCGCGCGGGGCGCGCGCATTCGGCTGCTGCTCGATCCCGGCCTCCTGCCCAACCGTGCAGTGGCCGGCGAGTCTCAGGCGCGAAGGCGCCGGCCGGATCGAGGTGCGCTGGCTGCGCGCTCGGGACGCCGATCTCCTCCCTGGCCATCGTGCATCATCGCCGGGAGCTGTGGGTCAATCTGGGCTCGGCCGATTTCACGAGATTGAGTCTCGATGATCTCAATCTCAGCGCCGCGGTCGATTTCAGGCTTCAAGACCGGGCGGCCGCCGCTCATGGCTTCATGGACGCTTTCGAGGCCGCCTGGTCGGCCTCGGCACCCGACGGCTCGCAGGCCGGCCGACGATGCGTCGGGATACTGGAGCTACAGGCTCCTGCAGGCGGCCGGACTCGCGGCCTACTAGCCAAGCCAGGCCGCCCGCGGTCCGCTATGGGCGGGCGAGCGTCTGGTTCGTGTCGGCCACGATCCTGGCGAGCGCGGCGCTCGCGGCCCGATTGTAGGCCTGGACGATAGCGGTCAACCGGTTGTCCGCAGCCGGCTCGCGGACATCCGCCTCGAACTGCCCGACCACGCGCCGCTCGCCCGAGGTGCCGAGCCTCGCCACGAGGTGCACGTGGACCGTCGGAGGAGCCGAGTCGCCCGCCGCCTTTGTGCCACTGTATTCCGCCTGAAAATCAGTCACATCCATCTCGAGCCAGTAGCCGGTGCCGAAGGCCGAGGCATCCGTGTGAACATTCTGTACGCGTGCGTCGGCGCGAAACGCCTGGACAGCGAGATCCTGCAGCACCTCGTCGAGCGGTCCGCTCCAGTGCGCTCCGGCAAAATGGTCCAGACGGCGATCGGGATAAAGCGCCTCGATCGAAGTGGAATCGAGTCCCCGCCGGACTTGAGGGCGCAGTACCGTGAGGTCGACCGGTATTGGCGCACCCGCACTCACCGGCGCGCTCGTGGGCGTGGGCGCGGCCACGGGTGCGGCGGTCAGCAGGTACACCGATTGCGGGGGCTCCTTGCTCTTGAAGAGCGAGCCCGTGCAGCCCGACAACGCCAGCGGGAGGGCGGCAACGGCGGCGGCGAGCTCCCGCGCCGGCCATCGGCGGCGGCGGCGCAGGACAGCTCATCGGGGCACCTCCACGCCGCGATCGTTGGGCTGGTACAGCACCTTGGATGGATCTTCTTTCAGCGAGCGCGCCAATTCGCGAAAATCATGCGCGGCATCGCGGCTCTCGCGCAGCAGCCGCTCGATCTCGGGCAGGTTTTGGTTGGTGAACCGGGAAAGGCCCGGCTCGTTCTTCGACACGAAGTCGTTCAGGCGGTCCGACGTGCTCGAAAGGCTTTCGGTGATGCGCCGAACGTTGGCGAGCGTCGCCTCGAGGTCCGGCGCGGAGGCGTCCGTCGCCTTGCGAAGATCGGCGGCGGCGCTGTCCACATCGTCCGAGGCATGCCTGATATCGGCTACCATCCCCGAGATCTCCTTGAGCAGAGCCGGCGTGCGCTCGCTCGCCAGCCGCGCGTTCTCGAGAGTCACCTTGAATGCTCGCACGTTCTCCTCGCTGAACACCTGATCCATGTGCGCCACCAGCGCGATGGCGTGATTCGCGAGCTCGGGGAGCCGCCGGAGCAACACGGCAATATCGGAGGGCGCCGAATGGATCACCGGATAGCGCGCTCCCTTGGGGAGGGGGCCGGTGGCGTGAGACTCCGGGTCTTCCTCCAGGTCGATGAACAGCAATCCCGTCACGCCTTGCAGGCTGAGCAGCGCCTGGGTTCGGGCATCGATGGGGGCGTTCGCGTCGATGTCCGCGACCACCTCCACCCGCTTGCGCTCCTTGGGGTCCAGCATGATGTGCGCGACCTTGCCCACGTCGACGCCCAGATAGCGTACCGGACTCCCGGCGGTGAGTCCGCTCACGGTCCCGTCATAGTAGATCTCATAACGTTGATAGGTGCGCTTGTCCCTGTGGTCGGTGTACCAGTACACGAACGACACCGCCATGCCGATCACCAGCAGCACGAAGGCGCCGACCACGACGTAATTGGTATCTCTATCCACGCGTCGCCCTACCCACGACGGCTATCCGGGTCGTCCTTCGCGAGATCGGCCTCCGCCAGCTCCGCCCCCCGGGCCCGGGGGCCGTGGAAGTACTCATGAATCCAGGGATCGGTATTGCGCAGAATCCCCGGCAGCGTATCGGTGACCATGCGGCCCGCGACGATGACGCTCACGCGGTCGCAGGTTCGGAACAGGCTGTCGAGGTCGTGGGTGATCATGACTACCGTAAGCTTGAGCTCACCGTGAAGATACAACAGTAGCGCATCGAAGTCAGACGCGGAAATCGGATCCAGCCCCGAGGTGGGCTCGTCGAGGAACAAGAGTTTCGGTTCCAGGCTGAGCGCGCGCGCCAGCGCCGCCCGCTTCACCATGCCCCCGGAGAGCTGGGCTGGAAATTTCTCGGCGGCGTCGGGTGCGAGCCCCACGAGGCTCAGGTTGAGCTGCACCAGCTCGTAGAGTGCATCCTCCGACATCGAATACGCTTCGCGCAGCGGCAGCTGAATGTTCTGTGCCACGGTGAGCGAGCTGATGAGCGCTCCGTTCTGAAAGGTGACGCCGTAACTCTTGACCATGGCGAGGCGTTCGGCAGGGGTGAGCTCGTCGATATTCCGCCCGTACACCTCGATGGTGCCCGCCTGCGGCCGGCGCAGTCCGAGCATGCTACGAAGCAGTACCGACTTGCCGGTACCCGAGCCGCCGACGATGCCCATGATCTCGTTGGCGCGCACCTCGATGTTCAGGCCGTCGTGCACGATTTGCCTTCCGAAGCGGTTGACCAGGCCCCGCACGCGGATGATCGGGGCCTCGGCGGCTGGGTCGTTCCCAGCGGCTGGGCTGCTCTCGGTGGATGGGGCCATTCTCAGAAGTCGATTTGAACGAACAGGACGGCAAACAGCGCGTCGGCGAAAATCACCAGAAAAATGGACTGCACGACCGCCATGGTGGTCAGGCGCCCGAGCTCGCGGGCGGATTCGCGCACCTGCATGCCGCGGTACGACCCGACCATGCCGATCAACAAGGCGAACACCGGCGCCTTCACCAGGCCCGCCCAGAACGTCGTCGGGCTGAGCGCCTCGCGCAGCCGGGTCACGAATTGCGCCGGCGGAATGTGCAGCTGGACGAGCGACAGGAGGCCGCCGCCGGCGAGACCCATCGCGTCGGCGACGACGGTGAGGAGCGGCATGGCGATCATCAGCGCGACCACCCGCGGGACGACCAGGAGCTCGATGGGGTTCAAGCCCATGGCGCGCAGCGCGTCGGTCTCCTCGTTGAGCTGCATGACGCCGATCTCGGCCGCGAACGCGCTCCCGGAGCGGCCCGCGACGATGATCGCGGTGAGGAGCACTCCCATCTCCCGCAGAACCGCGATGGTCACCAGGTCGACCACGAAGATGGTCGCGCCGAAGCGCGCCAGCTGCTGTGCGCCGAGATAAGCGACCACCACGCTGATGAGGAAGGCGATCAGCGAGACGATGGGGATCGCCGTGACGCCGGTTTCATGGAGGTGACGCACGATGGAGGGGAACCGCAGCGCCCGGGGGCGGGAGATGCCGGCTCCGAGCACCGTGGCGATTCGGCCGAAGAAACCGAGCACGCGCTGCGCTTCCGTCCCCTGCACGACGGTCCATCGCCCGAGGCTCGCAATCGCGCCCTCGTGAGTCGGCATCGCCACCGCCCGCTTGCCCTGGGAGGTGCAGAGCTCGAGATTCAATTTTCGCAGCAGCTCGACGGTGTGCGGCGGATGACCCTCGTGGCGGATCTCGAGCTGCCCGTTGCCGAGCAATGCGAGGCGCGTGAGCAGCGCCCACACCGGTCCGATCCCGGGATGCTCCGTGCCCGACCAATCGCAGGTCAGACGGCCCGAGAGGGGGCCGGACAGCGCTTTCAACTCGGTATCGATGGTCTCGAGCCCCTTCAGCGACCAATCGCCGCGGAGCTCGAGCCGCCAATCCGCGCCATCGCGATGGAGCGCCAGCATAGTCATCGATATATGCTATCAGGCGAGGGAACTTCCAGGGATTTCCATTACCTTCGCATCACCCATGCATCGAGGTCCGCTCTCGGAAATCTTGATCTTGCTCACCGCCGCGGTGGGCGTGGTGGCGGGCATGCGCAAACTCGCCATGCCCGCGATCCTGGGCTACCTCGCCGTGGGCATGCTCCTCGGACCGCATGCGCTGGGCGTCGTCACGGACAACGAGACCACGCGGCTGCTCGCGGATTTCGGCGTCGTGTTCCTGGTGTTCACGCTCGGGCTGGAGTTTTCGCTGCCGCGACTCCTGGCCATGCGCTGGGAAGTGCTCGGCGTCGGCGGCGCGCAGGTGATCGTGACCACGGCGCTGGTCGCCGCGATCGCGATCTGGGCCTTCGGGATCGCCCCCACCGCGGCCACGGTCATCGGCGGCGCGATCGCCATGTCCTCCACCGCCATCATCATTTCGCAGCTGACGGAACAGTCGGAGAACAACCGCACTCACGGCCGCCTCGCCGTGGCGATCTGTCTGTTTCAGGACCTGAGCTTCCCCTTGTTCCTCGGCCTATTGTCGCCGCTGGCCGCCGGCGGTTCGAGCGTGGCCGCAACGCATGCGGCCGGCGCGCAGATCGCCGCCGCCATCGGCATCGCCGCGGCCGCGCTCCTTCTGGTGCTGGCCGCGGGACGCTGGGTGCTGCGACCACTCTTCATCGTGATCGCCGGATTCCGCTCGGCGGAACTGTTCTCGCTCGCCGTGCTGCTTGCGGTGCTCGCATCCGCGTGGGCCACCGAGGCCGCCGGGCTGTCGCTCGCCCTCGGGGCCTTCCTCGCCGGAATGATGCTGGCCGAGACCGAATTCCGGCACCAGATCGAAGCCACCATCCGGTCCTATCGCGAGATATTCCTCGGACTCTTCTTCATCACCGTGGGGATGCTGCTCGATGTCCGGCTGCTGCTCCGCACCCTCCCGCTGGTGACCGGGATCCTCATCGCCATGGTGGTGCTCAAGGCAGCCGTCGTGACCGTCGCCGCCGAGCCTTTCACCAAGAGCTGGTTCAAATCCCTGCGCGTCGGCGTGGTGGTGGGCCAGGGCGGCGAATTCGGCTTTGCGTTGCTGACTCTGCTGCTTCGGCGCGAGCTCGCCGATCCGGCCGTCGTTCAACCGCTCCTCGCCGCCACGGTGCTTTCGATGGTGGCTTCGCCGATCTTGATTCGCCACAACCGTCGGATCACGCGCGCGATCCTTCGCCAGTCCGGGCCGCGGTACACCGAAGCGATGCGCGAGGCCGCGACGACGCGCGCGTTGGCGGAGCGCGATCACGTCGTGATCTGCGGTTTCGGCAGGGTGGGGCAGAACATCGCCCGGGTGCTGGAACAGACAGGCTTCGAGTACATCGCGCTCGATCTCGACCCCCAGCGCATTCGCGCGGGACGCCAGGCGGGCGACCCGGTCGTCTACGGCGATGCGGGACAGGTCGAGGTGCTACAGAACGTGGGACTGTCGCGGGCGAGCTGTGTGGTGGTCACCTTTGCGAGCCCCGCGGTGTCGCTCAGGATCCTGCGCTCGGCGCGCTCCCTGCGCGCCGACGTGCCGATCCTGGTACGCACGCAGGATGATGCCAGGCTGGACGAGCTTCAAGCCGCCGGGGCCACCGAAGTGGTGCCGGAGACCTTGGAGGCCAGCCTCATGCTGCTCTCCCACCTGCTGCTGCTCCTGAAGCTGCCGGTGTCGCGTGTGATCCGCACCGTGAACGACATCCGGAGCCATCGCTACGGGATGCTCCGCCAGTATTTCCGCGCCGCCGGCTCGGCGATTCCGGATGACAGTCACGCATTCCGTGAAGAGCTTCACAGCGTCATCCTGCCTCCTCATGCTTGGGCGGTCGGCAAGAGCATCGCGGATCTCGCCGGGAAGGGCTCCAAAGCCGCCGTGAGCGCGGTGCGGCGCGACGGAATCGTGGGCCGGGAACCCGAGGCGGACACGGTTTTCAAGGTGGGCGACGTGGTCGTCGTGTGCGGCACGCCGGAAGCCGTGGAGCATGCCGAGACTTTGCTCTTAATGGGGTAAAAATTACTTTACATTTCCCCCCCTCTAATCGCATAGTGGGGAGGCTGTTCAAGGGCAAACCCGCCGAAAGGCGGGGACGCAAAACCACCGGTCTAAGGGGCTTCCATGAAGCCTGACGATAGCGGGGTCGCCAGTTCTCATTAGACGCATAGAGTGCGCGAGAGCCCCTCCGGTTTTGATGCCCCCTCAGCAAGGTCTTCTGCTGTTAAGCGATCGGGGGAAACATGGTAGCTAAAGTCGGTCGTTCGCGCGGTTCGGATACATCGGCGTCCGGGTTATATCGCCGGCCGAGGCTCGTGATGCGGGCGCGGCGCGCGGAGGATATTCCGGCGCTACTCCTCGATGCGAAGCAGTTCCCGACGCCGGTACGCATCGTCGGCGGAGATTATTCGCAGACGCGCTGCGTCGGCGGGGACGGCGGCACCACCGTCAATCTGAGCTCGCTCGACAAGATATTGGAATTCGGCGAGACGGAAGTCCGTGCCCAGGCCGGGGTGCGCATCGGCACTCTGGCGCGTGCGCTCGCCGAGCGCGGTCAGGAGCTCCCGCTCACGCCGGAGATGGGACACATGACCGTCGGCGCGGCCGCCGTGACGACCCTGCCTCAGGCCTCCTACGAGAACGGCGTGGCGCAGCTCTCCTCGCTGGTGACCGAGCTCAAGCTGGTCACGCCGCAGGGCAAACAAATGACCATCACCGAGCGCAACGCCGACTTGAAGCGGGTGCTCGGCTCGAGCTTCGGGCTTCTCGGCGTCGTGAACGAAGCCGTATTCAAGGTGCAGCCGCTCACCCCGGTCAAGATCGAATACGAAGTGCTGACGCTCAAGGAGTTCGGCGCGCGTTTCTCCGGCATCGTGAGCGAATCGGGGGCGCTGCGGCTGCACATTTCACCGTTCAACGATCAGATCACCGTGGAGCGGCGCACGCTCGATGAGACCGCGAGCGTGAACCGCTCGGGCATCTGGCAGATCAAGAAATCCGTGATGCGCAACGTCCTGCCGGCGTTCGGTTCGACCGTGGGGAGCGTCCTCGCCTCTCCGGGCGTGGCGGGTGCCGTCGTGTCCGGCGTCCAGCGGGCGCTGCGTGCAACCCTGGATCGCGCCGCGCGCAACGTCGTCTTGTATGCGCACGAATGGATCCGCGAATTTCCGCAGGAAGCCTGGAAGGCGCGCTTCACGTATACCTTGTGGGGATTTCCGCAGGCCGGCTTTCCGAAGCTTCTCGGCGAGTACTTCGCCTTCTGCAAGTCCTATTACAAGCAGCACGGCTATCGATGCAACGTGGTCAACGGCGCGAGCCGCCTGCACCAGGACAGAAATTCCCTGTTCAGCGTGAGCTTTGCGGGCCCGATGTTCACGCTCGAGCCTTCCTCGACCGGTGATCGCGGCTGGGACGAGTTCCTGATCGACTTCAACGATTTTGCGTCCGCCTTGGGCGGCGTCCCGACGTTCAACCAGTCGCGCGCCTTGAAGCCGGAGCATGTCGCCAAGGCGTTCGGTGAGCGCGCCAAGCTGTTCCGGGCGCTGCGCCAGCGCACGGACCCGCTCAATCGCCTATGCAACAGCTATTTCTCGCATCTTCTGGATTAGCTCGTTGCGCGCCGCGCGGCGCCGCGCGGTCCGGCCGAACCGCGACTCCGTCAGGCCTTGTCCTGCAGATGCGCCTCGAGGAACCATAGATACTTGTCGATCCCGCGGGAGATTTCCGTGAAGAGATCCGCCGTGTCGGCATCGCCCAGTTCCCCGGTCTCGTCGATCGCCGATCTCACAGCCTTGCCGAACACGGACAGCTGGGTCGACAGATAAAAGAGGTGATCCTTGCCCGCGGTGATGCTCAAGGGATAGTTCTTGAGCTTGCTGCGCTTCGCGGCGACCGCCACGGTTCCTTCGGCCGTGCCGCCGAGGCTCGTGATGCGCTCGGCGATGTCGTCGATGTGCTCCAGGGCGGCATCCGAGATCTTGTCGAAGAGCTCGTGAAGCGCGATGAAGTTCGGACCCTTGACGTTCCAATGTGCCTGCTTGACCTGGCTTTGCAAGTCGATCGCATCGCTCAACCGCTCGTTGAGGATGACGATTACGTTACGGCGGGTTTTCTCGGGTATGTCAATCTTGGTCTTGTACATTCAACGCTCCTGGGGACTGTGCGATGGCGACGCTCTATTTTGCACTCCTCGCCGATGAATCCCAAGAGCGGCCGCACCGGGCCCCGCCGCAGGCCGGGACCAACCAGCCGGTGTTTCGCCACTGGCGGCGAAACACCGGCTAATAGTCCACTCTTCGCGCGCGCAGTTGAATGGCCGCGGCGATCAGCGCGCACCCGACCAGCGCGCCGATCCATGTCGCCGGGCTCGACAGGAAACCCTGAGGGTCCAGGGTGCGCCACATCGACGGCGGCACGAAGGGCTGATCCCGGGACCAGCTGCCGGCCCACTCCGCATCGACGCTGAATGCCCGCGAGGGGTACCCGGTCATCCGGTCGTCGATCGCGCTCAAGCACACGTGAGTGCCGATGAACAAACGCTCGGCCACGATGACCGCGAGCGGCGGGAGCACTGACCACAACATAACCGCACGCTTGGCCCAGGCCGAGATCACGAGCAGCCAGCCGGCGACCGGCAGATACCAGATCGCCGTTGTCACGATCACATAGATCCATGCCGCCTGCAGTTGCAGCCAGAGATCCGGCTGCCACAGGCTGTTGCCCGGCAGGGAGTGCGCACGCACGGAAATCACGAAGGCCGCGAGCAGGCTCGCCGCATCCGCGGCCACGAAATAGATCATCGGAATGGCGACGAGGGCGACGAAAAGCTTGGAAAGCACCGTGGCGGTATCGGAGATGGGCAGGGACTTCCAGAACAGCACGCTGCGGTCCTTGCGATCCGCGTACAGGCATTCGAGCAGGTACCAGTACGAGTAGAGCGACATCGCGGCGAAGAACAAGGCGCCGAACGCGAGGAACATCATCGCCGCCATGGAGCGGGTACTCTCGGCGGAGTCGAAGAACGTGGCCTCCACCGTTCCGAACAGGGAAGCGAGCGTGAGGACGACGCCGATCGCGGCCGGGATGATCCAGATGGCCCGGTTCTCCCAGAATTCGCGCCTGACCAGCCACACGTAAGTGTTCATGCGGGCACACCTCGGGAAAGCTTGGCGACGAACAGATCGGCGACGCTCGGCGTCGATACTTCGCCGAAGGCACCGAGCCTCTGGAGATCGGGGCGCTCGAAGTAGAGGATCCTCTTGCCGAGCAGGGGACGCTCGTGGAAGGGCTGTTCGGCGCGTGCGGCGGCGAGCTGGTCCTCGGTGACGGCAATCGCGGCGTAGCGGGAGGCGATGTCCTCCATCGAGCAATCGAGGACGATGCGCCCCCGATCGATGAACAGCACGTCGGTGAGGAGATTTTCGATTTCTTCGACCTGGTGGGTGGTGATGAGAATGGTGCGCGTATCGTCCATGTAGTCGTTGACCAGCGCATCATAGAACCCGCGCCGCGCCAGGATGTCGAGACCGAGCGTCGGCTCGTCGAGCACCAGAAGGCGCGCGTCGATTGCCATGGTGAGCGCCAGATGCACCATGGTTTTCATGCCCTTCGACAGCTCGCGCAGGCGGCGGCGGCCCGTGATGTCGGTTTTGGCGAGGAGCGAGCGCGCCCGGTCGGCGCGAAACCGGGGATGCACGCCGCCCACGAGCTCGATCGCCTGATCGACCGTGATCCAGGAAGGCAGTACCGCAACGTCGGCGATGAAGCTCGCTTCGCTCATCAGCGCGGCTCGCTCTCGAAACGGCTCGCGTCCCAGCACCTCGAGCGTGCCGTCATAGGAGGTGAGGCCGAGGACGGCGCGCAGCGCCGTGGTCTTGCCGGCGCCGTTCGGGCCGATCAGGCCGACGATCCGGCCCGGTTGAACGGCGAAATTGACATGGTCGAGCGCGACTCGGGATCCGAATTTCTTGCCGAGGTCGCGCGCCTGAATGAGAGGAGGCATAACGGAGCTCACTTATCGGTCGTTTCGCCGGTGCGAGTGGCAGGAGCGGGATGAGTCTCGGCGGGCTCCTGGGCAAAGAGCTCTTCCGCGGAGAATCCGAGACGATGGATGACTGCCAGGATCTGCGGCCATTCGTCATTCAGGAATCGGCCGCGCTCGCCGGCCAGCAACAGCTTGCGGGCACCCTCGCTCACGTACATCCCTCGACCGCGGCGCTTTTCCACCAGGTGTTCGTCCACCAGCTGCTGGTAGCCCTTGAGCACGGTCAGCGGGTTCAGCCGATAATCGGCAGCCACGGCGCGCACGGAGGGCAACGGGTCGCCCTCCTTCAGCGCGCCTTCGAGAATCAGAGCGACCATTCGATCGCGCAGCTGGCGATAGATCGGCTGATTGTCGTTCCAATTCGGGTCCATTCCCACGCTCGGTGCGGCCGACCCTGTGTAGGGGCCATGTAGCACGCTAATCTAGCAGAACGCCTGTGCCAGGGCCTGGATCAGACGGCGGCCAGCTGAGCCGCCACCGACTGGGCATTGGCCACCTGAGCACTGAACAGATATCCAACGCCGCCGGCGAGCAAGCCGTTCATCAACAACGCCATACCGAGGGCCGCAAGCTGCTGGGTGATTCGAGTTTTCATGAAAGTCTCCTGGTTGGGTCAGTGTCACTGTGTATCAGTGACGTGGTGATATAGTACTCTATACCACTAGGACATGCAACTATTTTTGCGCGACCCAGAGAGCAGCTCGCAACCCCCCTGAATAATCTAGGGTCAGCGAACGCATTCTCCGGCGGGGCGCGGGTGCGGGCATGCGACCCGACGCCCATTCGGCTACCATTGGGCGCTTTTCCAGAGGGGTCCCGCATGAAAAAGCCAGTTACCGTCACCATCACGGGCGCCGCCGGGCAAATCGGCTATGCCCTCGCCTTTCGCGTCGCATCCGGCCACATGCTCGGGGCGGACCAGCCGATCAATCTGAATCTCCTCGAGATTCCCGCGGCCCAAGCCGCGGTCCAGGGCGTGGTCATGGAGCTGAACGACTGCGCATTCCTCACGCTCAACAAGGTGACGGCGACGGACGATGCGCGCGTAGCCTTCAAAGACTGCGACATCGCGATGCTGGTGGGCGCGAGGCCGCGGGGCCCGGGCATGGAGCGCAAGGATCTGCTGCTCGAGAACGCCAAGATTTTCTCGGCCCAGGGCAAAGCGCTGGATGCCGCCGCGAGCCGCGACGTGCGCATATTGGTGGTCGGCAATCCCGCCAATACCAACGCGTTGATCGCGCAGCGTAATGCGCCCTCGCTCTCGCCGGACAGATTCACCGCGATGACGCGCCTCGACCATAACCGGGGAATCTCCCAAGTCAGCGAGAAGACCGGGATGCCGGTCGCCAAGATCGGGAAGATGATCATCTGGGGCAATCATTCCGCGACCCAATACCCCGACCTGCATCACGCCACCGTCGACGGCAAGCCCGCGATCCCTCTGGTCGGCGAGCGCTGGTTCGCGGATCATTTCATTCCGACCGTGCAGCAGCGCGGCGCCGCCATCATCAAGGCGCGCGGCTCCTCGTCCGCGGCCTCGGCAGCATCGGCGGCGGTGGATCACATCAATACCTGGGTCCTGGGTTCCCGCGAGGGCGACTGGGTCAGCATGGCGGTGCCCTCCGACGGCAGCTACGCCATTCCCGAAGGGGTCGTGTACTCTTATCCCGTGACCTGCAAGGGCGGCCGGTACAGCATCGTCAAGGGCCTCGATATCAGCGAATTCTCTCGCGAGAAGATGCGAGCCACGCATCGCGAGCTGTGCGAGGAGCGCGACGGAGTGAAGGATCTCATCTAAAAGGATCTCGTCTAAATCCAACTGGAGAGCGTTATGAATCGTGTGTTGCTCGCCTTTGGCGCGAGTGTCTTGGCGGCCGCCGCATTCGCACAGGATCGCCAGCCGGCCCCGGCCGGCGCCGAGGTGTACTTCATCGCGCCCCGGAACGGCGCCGTGGTGCACGGGCCCGTGACGGTCAAGTTCGGATTGAAGGGGATGGGCGTCGCGCCCGCCGGCGTGAAGTTCGACAATACCGGCCATCACCACTTGCTGGTCGACACCGACTTGAGCGATCTGAAGCTCGACGCGCCGCTCCCGGCATCCGACAAAGTGCTGCATTTCGGCAAGGGTCAAACGGAAACCACGGTGACCCTGGCCCCCGGCAAACACACGCTCGAGCTGCTGTTCGCCGACTATCAGCACGTCCCTTTCGATCCGACGCTGCATTCCCAGAAGATCACCATCACGGTGAAGTAGGCGCGGCGTGCGGGCGATCCTGCACGTCGACATGGATGCGTTCTACGCATCCGTCGAAGAGCGGGATCGTCCGGAGCTCAGAGGCAAGCCGCTGATCGTCGGCGGCACCGGCGGCCGGGGTGTCGTCGCCGCCGCCAGTTACGCCGTGCGGCGCTTCGGGGTCCGCTCGGCCATGCCGATGCGCGAGGCGCTCAGGCTTTGCCCCCACGCCGTTTGCGTGCGTCCGCGCATGGGCCGGTACCAGGAAATCTCGGTCCAGGTGTTCGCGATTTTCCGCGAATTCACCCCGTTGGTCCAGGGACTGTCCCTGGACGAGGCGTTTCTGGATGTCACCGCGAGCCGCCGGCTCCTGGGCGATGCCGAGGCGATCGGCGCCGAGGTCCGCCGACGGATTCGCGCGGCCACTGAACTCAGCGCCTCGGTTGGGATCGCACCCAATAAGCTGCTCGCCAAGATTGCCTCTGACCTTGCCAAGCCCGACGGCATGTTCCTCATCGGGCCGGAGAACTTACACGACGTGCTCGATCCTCTGCCCATTCAACGACTGTTCGGAGTCGGACGGAAATCGCTGCCGGCCGTGCAAGCGGCCGGCATCCAAACCATCGGAGATGCCGCCCGCGCGAGCGAGCAGGCTCTGTGGCGCGCGTTCGGCAAGCACGGCGGCGCCATGCGGGCAATGGCGCGAGGCATCGACGATCGTCCGGTGGTCGCCGACCGCGAAGAGAAATCCATCAGCGCGGAGGAGACATTCGCATCGGATATTCGCGACGCGGGCGAGCTCGAACGGCGCTTGGTGGCGCTCGCCGACCGGGCGGCCGCCCGTCTGCGCGCCCATGACCTCGCGGCCGGCCGCGTCTCGGTGAAGATCCGGCGCGCGGACTTCAAGACCTACACCCGCCAGTGCGTGCTCGGCCAGCCTACGCAGGACACCGCCGTCGTATCGGGCGCCGCTCGGCGCTTGCTCGCCGCCTGGTTGGCCGGCCAACCGAATGCGGCGTTGCGATTGCTGGGGGTAGGGACGGGCGACCTGGGTGCCCTCCGGCAGGCGGACCTGTTCGCGACCGGGCCCGGCAAGGACTCGCGCCTCGATGCGGCGGTCGACGGCATTCGCGGCCGTTTCGGCTCGGCCGTGCTGACTCGCGCGAGTCTGCTTCCGCGTGGGCCGCGCGTGGGTCCGCGCCGAGGCTGAGCTTGATATCATCCTACCCGCCATGTACGTCAGCTTCTTCGGCCTGATCGAAAAGCCGTTCTCGATAACCCCGGACCCGCGCTACCTGTATTTGAGCGAGCGCCACACCGAGGCGCTCGCGCACCTGTTGTACGGCATCAACGAATCCGGGGGTTTCATCCAGCTGACCGGCGAGGTCGGTACCGGCAAGACCACCGTCGTACGCACGCTCCTCTCGCGCCTGCCGCAGCACGCGGACGTCGCCGTGATCCTGAATCCTCGCGTCACGCCGGTGGAATTCCTGCTGACGATCTGCGAAGAGCTCGGTCTCGGATTGGACGAGGCCAACCGAAGCAGCGTCAAGGAGATGGTCGACGCCCTGAACCGGCGGCTGCTGGCCGCACACGCCGAGGGCCGCCGCGTGATCGTCATCGTCGACGAGGCACAGAACCTCTCCGCCCAAGTCCTGGAACAGGTTCGCCTGCTCACGAACCTGGAAACCGCGACCCAGAAGTTGCTGCAGATCATCCTCATCGGCCAGCCCGAGCTGCGCGAGATCCTGGACCGCACCGATCTGCGTCAGCTGGCCCAGCGCATCACCGGCCGCTACCATCTGAATCCGCTCGCCAAGGCGGAGACCGAACAATACGTCCGCCACCGCTTGCGCGTCGCCGGAGCGTCCGGGGAGATTTTCACCCCCGCGGCGCTCGACGAGGTGCATCGGGTGTCCTCCGGAGTGCCCCGGGTCATCAATGTGGTTTGCGACCGAGCGCTGCTCGGCGCGTACACGGAGGACACCAAGAAGGTGACGCCGGCGCTGGTGCGCCGTGCTGCGGGAGAAGTCTACGGCCGCCGCTTCGTGCCGTCGTGGCTCGGCTGGCTCGCGGCAGTGGCGGCGCTGGCCGGAGTTTGCGTTACCGTGTTCTTGACCTCGAGCATCTGGCGGCACCCGGTCTCGACGCTGCACGCCGCCGCGAAGCCCTTGCCGGCCGCTCGCCTGGTGCCGGCGGCGACCAGCGCGCCGGCCGGCGCGGTGACGGGTGCAGCGACGAGCGCCAAGCCGTCGCCGCCGAAGGGGGCGCCGCCGCTCTCGATCAACGCACTGCTCGCCGAGAATGCCGCCAACACCGGTGACGCTGCCGCTTTTCGCCGGCTGCTCTCACTGTGGGGCACCGCGATGACGGACGACAAAGATCCCTGCGGGCAGGCGCAAAAGGCCGGCCTGGCCTGTCTGGAACAGCGCGGCTCCTGGGCGCAGGTGCGCGCCCTGAACCGCCCCGCCATCCTCACGCTCACCGACGATGAGGGACAGAGACACCGCGTCGTGCTGTCCGCGCTCGACGACGGCTACGGCACGCTCGATCTGGGCGAGCACGACGTGCGCGTTCCGCTGGATGAGCTCTCGCGCGACTGGTTCGGCGAGTTCACCGTCGTGTGGAAGCCGAAGACCCCGCACACCCGCTTGCTGTCTCTGGGCATGCGCGGCGATGAGGTGAGGTGGCTGCGCCGCAGCTTGAATGCGCTGCACGGCGCCGCTTCCGATCCCGCGCTCGACGACGTCTACGATCAGGAGCTCGCGATTGCGGTTCAGAACTTTCAGCGCGAGCACCGGCTGAACGTCGACGGCGTTGCCGGGCTGCAGACGCAAGTGGTGCTCGACACCGCGCTCGCCGACCCCGGCTCGCCGCTCCTCTCGCCTCTCACGCCCCACGGCTAGGAGCCCTCCGGGTATTCACCATGTCCTTCATCCTAGACGCACTCAAGAAATCCGAGATCGAACGCCAGCGCCAGAACGTTCCGGGATTGATGGATACCAGCCCGGCACCCAGGCGCCCGCGATTTCCGGTCTGGGCGATGGCGCTCGCCGCCTTGCTGGCCGTCAATCTTGCGGTGCTCGTCATCGTCCTCGCACGGGGCGGTTGGCCGAGCCTATCCGCCCGTCCGACGGCCGAGACGCACGCCGCCGCCCCGGCAGCGTCCGGCGCCGTCTCAGCAACGGCCGGCGCTGCCCCGAGCGTCGCGACACCGGGGCCGGCGTCCGCCGCACCGACCACCCCGCTCGCGTCGACCTCTTCCGCTTCGAGCCCGGCTCCGCCTCCGCAGAGCGTCCCCGCGCCGCCGGCCGCGGCAGCCCCTGCGCCCACCGCCGCGGATTCGAATCCGGCCGAACGTCACTTCAGTCCCATGGACGCTGCACCGCCCGTCTATGCGCCCGAGATCCCGGCCGACAGTGGGCCGCCGGCCGGTGCCTCGCCCGCACCGCGCGGCCGAGAGCATGATCCGCTGCTCACCAGCCGCGAGGACAAGGGCGATCAGGAGGTTCTGCCGACGATCAGCGAGCTCGATTTGACGGGTGCCAATGCGTTGCCGGACTTGCATCTCGATGTCCATGTGTATGCCACGAAGCCCGCCGAACGGTTCGTTTACATCAACATGCGCAAATACCAAGAGGGCAACACGCTCGCGGAAGGGCCGGTGCTCGAGCGCATCCGCCGCGACGGCGTCGTGCTCGACTATCGCGGCGTGCGATTCTTATTGCCGCGCCAGTAGCAAGCCGCTTTTGTCTATCATAGGGGCATGAAAAACCTGTTGAGGAAGATATTGACGCTGACCATGAGCGGACTCGTCACCGTGCTGCCGCTCGCGCTCACGATCTACGTGATCTGGTGGCTGGTGAATACGGTGGAAGGATGGCTGCGCCGCGCCCTCATCGCGCTCGGTATCGTGAGCCCGGAGCATTATTGGCCGGGCCTCGGGCTGCTGGCGGGATTCATCCTGCTGCTGATCGTCGGCAGCCTCGTCAACGCCTACGCGGGAAAGATTTTCCTCAAGTACTGGGACGATTTTCTCGGCCGCATTCCGTTCGTCAAGACGCTCTACGGCGGATTCCGCGACGTGGTGAGTCTCCTGCCGTCGGGAAGCGGGGAGAAGCGCGATCTGCAGCGGGTGGTGCTGGCGCGTTTTGCAGGCGTGCACGCCATCGGCTTCGTCACGCGCGAGGACGCTCCGGCGGTACTCGACGCCCATGGCGGGCGGGATTGGGTCACGGTGTACTTTCCCATGAGCTATGCCTTCGGCGGCTATACCATCTACCTGCCGCGCGAGATCATTCAGCCGCTCGACATTTCGGTCGAGGACGCCATGCGGCTGGCCATCACCGCGGGGCTCACCCGGGCGAAGAGTTACTGACGAAGGCGCGAGCACCGTGCGCCTTCCATGGTTGAAGCGGTGCTTGCCGGCCATCGCGTTGATGGCGGCTCAATCCGCATCGGCGACAGGTGCCTCTGCCGGCGCCTCTGCAGCCGCCCCGCCGCACTCGAGCCGGTATTCCGCCTGGCGGTCTGCCGCCGCGCAGGTGCTGAGCACCCACAAGGACGCCAATTCGCTGGCGGCCGCAGCCGCATTGAGCTTCCTCGGACCGGAACGATCCAAAGGTGACTCCGCTCCCGCCAGGGCAACGGCCGTCGACCTGGCCGCCAAGGCGAGCGACCTCGCTCCCGACGACGCGGGCATCGGCTGGCTGCGCCTGCAGCTGTGTGCGGGGACGGCGGGTTGCGACATTCGAAATCCCGCGACCACCATGCGCTGGGTGGACGCCGATAACAGCGCAGTCTGGATGGCAACGCTCGCCGTCGCCCAAAGAGACAAGGACCCGGAGGAGGTCTCCCGGATCTTGCAGGAGATGGCTCAGGGGACGCGGTTCGACATCTATCGCAATCGCACGGTGGTGTTGCTGTTCGATACGCTGAAGCAGGCAGGGAGCGAACTGCCCACGGGCTACGTACCGTCCGACTTGAGCCGGCTCAGCGAAGCCATGGCCGTCGCCGGTGCCGAGATCGTGCCGCCGTTCGCGCCGCTCCTCGCGGCGTGCCGCGAATCTTCCGCCGCCGAGCGGCGCGAGAACTGCCTGACGCTGTCCAAGCTCATGCAGCACGGCGATACGGTTTCCGTGCAGATGGCGGGCCTGACGATCGAGAGACGCCTGTCCTCGCCGGACAGCAGGGACGCGCACGCGGTCGCGGAGCGGCGCAGGACGCTGGAATGGCGCGTATCCGCCGCGAGCGAATACGACGCACCGACGCTTCCCTGGCTGACGAACGCGCTCGCACGAGCGCGCGTGCGCGAGATGCGGTCCGCGCCGCGCGAGGAGGACGTGGACATCGCGATCTTGAGAAGGCATAACATTCCGCTCGAACCTCCGGAGAATCCGCCATGATCGACCTGTACTACTGGCCGACGCCCAATGGGCACAAGATCACGTTGTTCCTCGAGGAAGCGGAGCTTCCATACCGGCTCGTGCCCGTGAACATCGGCAAGGGAGAACAGTTCAAGGCTGAGTTCCTGGGCATCTCCCCGAACAACCGCATGCCGGCCATCGTCGACCACAGTCCGCAGGATCATGGAGCGCCGATTTCGGTGTTCGAGTCCGGCGCAATCCTGTTGTACCTCGCCCAGAAGAACGAACTGTTCCTGCCGGCGGATCTGCGCGGCGGCACCGAAGTGCTGCAGTGGCTGTTCTGGCAAGTGGGCGGACTCGGTCCGATGGCCGGGCAGAATCATCACTTCTCGCGCTACGCGCCCGAAAAGATTCCGTATGCGATCGAGCGCTACGTCAAGGAGACCAACCGTCTTTACGGCGTACTCAACAATCGCTTGGCGGACCGCGAGTTCGTTGCCGGCGCCTATTCCATCGCCGACATGGCTGCGTATCCCTGGGTGGTACCGCATGAGGGGCAGGGCCAGAAGCTCGAGGATTTCCCCCACTTGAGACGCTGGTTCGAGGCCATCAGGCGCCGGCCGGCGACGGCACGAGCCTATGCGCTCGCAGCGAATTTCGATACCAATCCCGAGATGACGGAGGAACGGCGCAAGATCTTGTTCGGCCAGACGGCTGATTCCATCGCCAAGAAGTAACGCGGGGCCGGGGAGCCGGCGCGGCCGCTGGGGATCGCGGCCAGCCTAACTTAACTAGCTCGCGCGGTCCGGGAGGCCGGTCACCCAGCAGTCGCGCTGATGATCATCCACCATCCCCACGGCCTGCATGAACGCGTGGCAGATAGTCGAACCGACGAAGCGAAAGCCTCTGCTCTTGAGATCCTTGCTCATGGCATCGCTATGGCGCGTGGTGGTGGCGAGGCCGGTGAGCCTGGCGGGACGGCGGCGCAGCACCTTTCCGCCGGTGAACTGCCAGAGATATTCGTCGAATGCGCCGGCTCTGTTGCGGATGTCGAGGTAAGCGCGTGCGTTGCCGATGAAAGCCTCGATCTTGAGCCGATTGCGCACGATCCCCGCATCGTTCATCAGGCGTTTGCGCTTCGCGGCTCCGTATCGCGCCATGGCCTCGGCGTCGAATCCGTCGAACGCGCGCCGATAGGCCTCGCGTTTGCGCAGAATGGTCAGCCAGGAGAGACCCGCCTGGGCGCCCTCCAGGCACAGCATCTCGAACAAGCGCCGATCATCGTGTACTGCGACGCCCCATTCTTCGTCGTGGTAGGCGACGTACTCCGGGTCGGTGGTGCACCACGCGCAGCGCAGTTTCCCGTCCTCGTGGCGTTTGGCGCGAGTCACTCAGGAAGGCGCTCAAACGTGCAGCCGCACGGGATGGCGCTGCTTGTAGACCAGTTCGATGCGATCGACTCCGTGCGTACGGCGTGCGGCGCTGCGTATCTCATGCATCAACTTGAGCAAAACCCGGGTGTTCAACTCGGATGCGACGGTATACGGTTGCTGTACGCCCAGATGCAGCACCACGAAACGCTCGCGCGCCAGCCGCACGAACACCGCGACGCCGAGCGGCCGGCCGGCATCGGATACCGCGAACAAGGATTGGACTCCTTCGATGTCCCCGACGCGGATGGACAGACCGCCGTCGTGCTCATGGATCTCGGGAACGCCGTAAGTTTCGATGGACTCCTGGATCCCGAGGCGCACGCGATGCTGGTTGACGTTGAAGAACAGGAGCTGTTCCAGCGCGGCGCGCTGGTCGATCGGTAATTTGCATCGAATGTCGATGGACTCGTTCAACAACGTCTCCCCGCCTCGAGCCCGGGCGCTCGTCAATGTGTCGCCGGTCACAGAAACCACTTGACGCAATGCAGCACGCGTTGTGTGCCTCATGAGACTCCGTATCGTATAGCGTCACCCGATGAATGACACTAGCCTGCTTTATTCAGGGTTTGGATGAGTTACCGAGGAACATACCGGTGCTAGCTCCCGAGGATGACGGCCGGACGATGGATTCGCTGAGGTTCAGCCTCGCGAGCGACATCGTCGAGCTGGTCGTCCTCACCGCCGACGAGATCTTCCTGCAAACGTTGCGGGAAGCCGTCGGACTCTCGCGCAGGCTCTGGCACGTCCCCTCGCCGGATAAAGTCAGCGACCTGCTGCTGGCGGGCGGCGTCGGCATCCTGGTCCTCGACGTGAATGCGCTGCGCCAGCCGGGAGTGCTGTTCATCACGCAGATCAAGCATCAGTTTCCCGATCTGGTCATCGTGGTCGCGGGCGCCCGCGACACCGAGACCGAGCTCGCCAGGTTGATCAGCGACGGCACGGTGTACCGGTTCATTCACAAACCCATGTCGCCCGCCCGCGCGCGATTGTTCGCGGACGCGGCCGTCAAGCGCTACGAGGATCTGCGCAAGCGCACCGCTGAGGCCACGCCTGCCGGCGCCAACCCCATGCGCAACGGCCGCGTGTTGATTGCGGGCGGCTGCGCGGCGATTTGCGCGATCGCGGTCGGCCTATGGGCGCTGACGCGCAGCGATCGCGAGTCCGCCGGCCCCAGCCCGGCTGCAGGCCCCGCAACAGCCGGCATGGTCCCCGCCGATACCGCCCCGGCGGCGCCCCCGAGCGAGCAGACGACCGCCGCCCCCGCCTCTGACAGCGAGCTGTTGCTGACGCGCGCGGAGAACGCCTTGCTGGAAGAGCGATTGGACGAAGCGGCGGCGGCCATCGAGGCGGCACGCCGCGCGGGCGCGCGGAGCGGGCGCATCACGCTTCTCACCGCGGAGCTTGCCAAGGCGCGCAGCCAGATCAAGTCCGCCGCCGATTCGGCGCGGGCCGCGGCGGCTGCCGACGGGACTCGCTCCGCGCCCGACCCGGCCGACGCGTCGGCCGCATTGGCCATGCAGCGCCTGCGGGAGGGGCGCCTCGTCGAGCCGGAGGGCGACAGCGCGCGCTTCTACGTGCAGGAGGCGCTCAAGAGCAATCCCGGCAGCGATGCCGCGGAACGCGCGAGCGAGGCTCTCGCCCTCGGCCTCCTGAACGCCGCCCGCGGCGCCATCGATCGCAAGGATTTCAAGGCCGCATCGGCCTGGCTCGACGCCGCTGACGGCATCGCCTCGCCGGCCAATATCGACAACCTCCGTCATCTATTGGCCGCCGCGCAGCAGCCGACGGAAAGCGTGAGCCCCGCTCCCAAGACGGCCGAAGAGCCCCCGCCCGCAGTGGGCGCCGCGACGGCGAACAGCGAGCAGGGCAATACCGGGGAGGCTGGCGCGCCTCCCGCAGCCGATCTGGTCGATGCTCAGAGGCTCGTCATCGTCAAGTCCGTACAGCCCGAATACCCGCGTAAAGCGCGCGCAGATTCCATCCAAGGATGGGTCGAGCTGGACTTTACGGTGGCCGAGTCGGGCCAGGTCAAGGACCTCTCGGTGCACGCCGCAAGTCCGCGCGGAGTGTTCGACCAAGCGGCCATGAGCGCACTGGCTCAATGGCGCTACAAGCCCGTGCTCGTCGACGCCAAGCCGGTCGCCAAGCGCGCGCGGATTCGGATTCGCTTCGCGCTCGCAAACTGAAGTCGGATCAGGCCGCCGCGGGCGGGCGGCCGGCGGCGCTCTGCTGCGCGGTCGCCGTGGTAGAGGCGCCCAGCGGCGCCGACTCCTGCGCGAGTGCGCCGATCTCCGCGCCGATGCGCAGATCGTCGGCGGGGCCGAAGGCATGCTTTCGAATCATTCCCTGCCGATCGATGAGCACCAGACTCGGGGTGCCGCGCATTTGGTAGCGCTCCATGGTGTGAGGGATCGGGCCGGCCGCGTTCGGGCTGTCGAGGCCGATCGGGAATTTCAGGCGGTATTCGTGAATGAAGGCCTTGAGCAGCGGGAGGCTGTACGCCTGATGGTGCTCGAACGTGGCATGCAGTCCGACGACCGCCACGTCGCTCGGCTCAAACGTCTCGTGAATCCGCCGAGCCTGCGGGATGGCGACCGCGATCGAATTGGGGCACAGCACTTGAAAGGCGACCAGGGCGACCACGCGTCCTCGAAGCGATTCGAGGCTTACCGGCCGATCCGAGTTGAACCAGGTCTGCACCGAGAGTTCCGGCGCCTGCGCGGGGGTTGCAGTCATTCGTCGTAGGTACCTTGGTCTTGCGATTTCGATCGCATTCGACGCAAGTGTAGCGGTACTTGGGGCGCGTGCAAAAACTTGACATCGCGCATCATTATCGGACCGAAGACGGACCCAGGGGCCGGGGTGTTATGGCCCGGCTTTTGCGCCGCTGCCGTCCCGCTTGGCATTTCCGGCTGCCGGCATGCCCTTGGAAGGTCCCGGCATTCCCGGGGACGCCGCCAACAAGGCCTCGCGGTCGCGCCGCTTGCGCTCCGCGATCTCCTCGCGGTCCACGGCCACATCGCGCGGCGCATTGATGCCGATTCGAACCTGGGAGCCGTTGACGGCCATGACCGTGACTTCGATTTCATCACCGATTCGCAGCGCTTCGCCGGCGCGGCGCGTAAGAATCAACATGGGGCTAGCCTCGATGAGTGGCGACATCGCCATTCGGCCACCGGCGGCCGGCCGGACCAAGGGCGATATGGTGCTAAACCGTGTAAGACTTTGTCGGACAGGCCGTGCCCTAGAGCTTGCGGCGGTGCGCGGCCGGTGTGGACCCGCGGCAAGCGGCCGAGGCGCCCGTCAGTGGGTGACGACGAGCGTCGGGATCTCGAGCGGACGGTCGGGTGGCAGCGGAGCCGTCCCGCTTTCCCAGGTATTGACGGTCGCCTCGTAGATCGCCAATTCACGCAACAGCTCGGCGAGCGGCTGAGCCTTGCCCATGGCGAATCCCTGGCCGTAGTCCACGCCCAGATCCGCCATCCGCGCGCGCAACTGGTCCGTCTCGACGTACTCGGCGATGGTCTCCATGCACATGACCTTTGCCAATTGTGCGATGGCCTTGATCATGGACTCGCTGCGTGTGTTGTGCAGGGAATCCCGGACGAAGGTACCGTCGATCTTGAGATAGTTGACCGACAGGTCCTTCAAGTAAGCCAGCGAGCTCACGCCTGTACCGAAGTCGTCGAGCGCGAACTGGCACCCGAGGTCCTGCAGGGTCCGCAGGAAGTGCTGCGCCTTCTCGAGATTTCCCACCGTGGCGGTCTCGGTCAATTCGAAGCACAGCACGTTCGGAGGAAGCTTGCTCGCCCTGATCTCCTCGACGACGTAGTCGAGGAAGGTATCGTCCTGAAGGGACTGGCCCGACAAGTTGATCGCGAATCGCGCGATGTCCTCGCCGACCGCCGCGCTGTGCGCGCCGAGAAGCTCGCAGGCCCGGTGCACGACCCAGCGATCGACCGTCGGCATGAGTTGATAGCGCTCGGCGGAGGTCAGGAACTTCGCGGGCGGAATGATCTCGCCGCGGTCGCCCAGCATGCGGATCAGGAGCTCGAAGCGCGGCCGTCCGTAGTTGCCGCGAAGCGGCAGAATCGGCTGCGCATCGAGGCGGAAGCTGTCGTTGCCCAAGGCCTCACGGAGCTTGCCGATCACCAGGATGTCCGTATGGCGCCGGATGATGCTCTGATCCGAATCCTGGAACACTTCGACCCGGTTTCGGCCCCTGTCCTTGGCGGCTTTGCAGGCGATCTCCGCGGTGGCCAAGGCGTGCGCCAGCGCATTTTCGGCGCGCCCGACGGGAGCGACTCCCAAAGAGGCCGAAACCTCGAACGATCCCTGGCCTGCGCGCGGCACGATGCCTGCGGCGGCCGCCCGGATGCGCTCCGCCAGTTCGGCGGCCGCCTCCATCGACGAGTCCGGGATGAGCGCGGCGAGCCGGTCGCCCGAGATACGGGCCGACAGCGCCTTGGCGGGCAAGGCCTTCGCCATGCATTCGGCGACGCTGACGATCACGTCGTCGCCCACGTGCATGCCGAAGGTCTCGTTGATGACGTGAAGGCGGTCGATGTCCAGATAGAGAATGCTGTGCGCGGCCGTTTCGGTGGCCGCGGCGAGCAGCGATTTCGCCTGGCGCTCGAACGAATGACGAGTCATGAGCCCGGTGCCGGCATCGTACTGCGCCTGGATGATGACGGTCACTTTCTTCGCCAGAAGCTCGGCGACCCGCGTTTGATGGGAATCGAAATCGTGTGCGCTCGCCGGATTGAAAAGCGCCATCACTCCCATCACGCGTTCGGATGGGTGACGGACCGGGCACGCCAGAATCTTGTAGGGAGCGGCCACGTCGCTCGCCACTTTGGAGATGTGATTGACGACGATGGTACGCTGCTGCAGCTGCATCCAGGCCATCAGATGCTGTTGCGCGCGAAGCAGCGACTCGGGAGACATGGGATTTCCGCTGCGTGTCATCGACAGGCCGATGTTCTTGTCGGGGACCCACAGCGCCACCAGGGCGCAGTCCATGTGCTCGATGGCGGTCTTCAAGATCAAGTCGAACTCGTCCGCCTCACCCGTGGCAGACTGGCTGGACGACATCTCGAGCATGAGCGACAGGTCGCGCTCGCGTATTCCGAGGTCCCGCTCGCGCGAGCCTAGCTTGGAACGCAACGACAATTCGCGGCGCAGGCACTCGAGCGCGGGTTGCACCAGCTGACGTATGTAGGAGAGCGGACGTGCCTCCGTGCGTGCGCCCGAGAGGCGCACCAGAAGACTGACTACTCCGAGAGACTCCACGTGCTCGCCGCGCATCGCGAACGAGTAAACGGCACTGTCCGCGTCGTGACGGACAACGCCCGGAAACTCGTGCGGGTCCGTGAGCGCATTGGAGATCGCCTCTTTGGCGAAGTCGAGCTCATCCGCCAGATCCCAGTCCTCCGATGCCCAGGCGAGGTTGCAAAGGCCATCGTGAACCGCCACGCCCTTGAGGCTCGGCATCAGCATCCGCAGGAGGCGTCCGTAGGGCTCGAAAGAGGCCACCGCCGCGTCCGGCTCGGGAAGGAATGGTTTGATGTCCAGCACGGATGCCGCTCTTGGGGTCGCCCTTAGGGTAATGGATGAAGAGGAAAGGTCCCGCTGTAAATTTGAGGTAATTGCGGTTTCCCATCCGCGACCCGCGTCGCAGTTCCCGGCGTTGCTGAATATGGATTTGCCGAGCCGGCGGATGGCGTTTACAAAACGAGGAGGGACCTGTGATGCAGTTCGCCCTCCGGGCCGGAGCGCCGGGCCGGCGGAGCGACGCTACTTCGCTCCGGCCGAGCGCCGGGCAACCAAGCCCAGGAGCCGCCGGCCGCCCGGAATGCGCACCAGCCAGAAGACCCGGCGCCAGAATCGCCTGGCGGCATCGTCCAATCTCACCAGGGGCAGCCCGTCGTACAGCTGTGCCCTGGGCTCGTGCACGATGACCGTGCGGGCCCGGATCTGTCTCGTGCCCCCGGCGGCGGTCAGCGTCACCAGCGCGCCGTTCCGCTGCCACACGAGCACCGCCTTGCTCGCGCTGATGCCCTGGAGGGCCGCGCGCGCTTCGGAGTCCGTTCCGCGCAGAATGATGTCGATCCCGCCCGCCGCACCGCTCGACAGTTGCCAGACCCCGGCCGCGAGCTCTCGCGCCGTGAGGCTTGCGGTAATGGTGCGCTCTACATTCTTGCTCATTGCCTGGTAACCTCGCCGGCTGGCCGCAGGAAATACATCAGTGGGCTCGATCGATACACCGCTGCCGGATACACAGCTGCCGGAACTCGCGCCCGGTCAACGGCGGAGCGCGGGCGGACGCGTGCGCCTGGACTATGCGGCGGTAGCCGCGCTCGCGCTCCCTTTCATGCTCAACAGTGCCGTGCAAGCGGTGCTGAATGCAACCGATACGTGGTTCGTCGGCCGCCTCTCTCCGGCCGCCACCTCGGGAATGGGGGCGGTGTACTGGCCCGTGCTGGTGTTGATTCTGCTCTTCGGAGGCGTCGGCCTATCCGTTCAGACCCTCGTCGCGCAATCGTACGGCGCCCGGCGCTTCGCGCGTGCCTCCCAGGCGACCTGGACGGCACTCTGGGCATCGCTGTTCACCGTGCCGGTGTTCGTCCTGCTCGCGCTCAGCGGCCGCAGCATCTTCACGCCGTTCGGCATTCCGTCGTCCACGCTGAATCTTGCGCTGGAGTACTGGTTCCCGCGAATGCTCGGCGCACCGCTGGGCATCGCGCTGTACTCGGTGCTCGGGTTCTTCAATGGAATCGGGCGGCCGGCCATCACGCTTTTCATCACCGCAGGCGTCGCCTTGATCAATGCCGCTTTCAATCAGCTGCTCATATTCCATTTCGGACTCGGCATCGCCGGGTCCGCCTGGGCGACCGGCGCCGCGCAGCTCGTCGGGGTGAGCGCTGCGCTCCTCTGCTTTCTCGGCCCGACTACTCGCGGCCGCTATCGGTCGAACCTCACCTACCGGTTGAAGCCCCGTGCGTTGATCGAGCAATTCCGGCTCGGCTTTCCCATGGGCCTCCTGTACGCCGCCGATATATTGGGATTTGCGCTGTTCCAGCTCATGCAGGTGAGCTTGAGTACCGTCGATGGAGCGTCAACTCAGATCGTGCTGGTGCTCACGTCCTTTTGCTACATGCCGGCGGTGGGAATCGCCATGGCGGGCACGACGCTCGTGGGCCAGGCCATCGGCGCAAAGACTCCGGAGTGGGCGTTCAAAGTCGGCAATGGCATCATCGCCCTTGCCGTGGCGTACATGGGCTTGATCGGCGTGATCGTCGCGGCGGCGGGCAAGTGGCTGATGCCCTGGTTTACCAATGCGTCGGATCCGCAGGCCGCGGAGGTGGCCGCGAAAGGCTGCGTGCTGCTCTGGATCGCCGCCGGATATCAGCTGTTCGACGGCTTCAACATCGCGAGCAGCGCCTGCTTGCGCGGCGCCGGCGACGTGCGCGTACCCTCGATCATGGTGCTCGCCTTGTCGTGGTCGTTGTTCGTGCCGCTCGCTCATGCATTGTCGTTTCAACCGGGCGCCGGATGGGTTCATTGGCTCCCGCAATATGGCCTGGGGTCGGTCGGTGGATGGATCGCCGCGCTGGTTTACGTATGTTGCCTGGGGATGATGCTGTTTCTGCGCTGGCGATCGGGCGCCTGGCGAGGTGTGGTACTGCGATGAGATTTCGGGGTGGTTTTCGTTTTCTGGCGTGCTGGGCGGCCGGACTCATGTCCTGCGTGGCGTTCGCCTCCACCGGGGTGGTTCCGGCTCCGGTCGCGCACGCGCTCGCCATCGAACGGCTTGCGCCCAGCACGGCGAGCTTCGCCGTCCTCGACGTGGATTCGGGCCGGGTTGTCGCGAGCCTCAACGCCGCGACTCCGCGCAGTCCCGCATCCACCATGAAGCTCCTGACGACTTTCGCGGGCTTGGACCTCCTGGGACCGGCATATACCTGGCATACCGACGCTCTGTCGCACGGTGTCCTGGACGGCGGAGTTTTGAAGGGCGATCTCGTTCTCAAGGGCGGCGGCGACCCGTACATGACCTTGGAGCGGTGGTGGAGCTTCGTGCACGCGCTGCGCGCCAAGGGGCTGAGCGAGATACGCGGCGATATCGTGATCGACGATACGGCGTTCGCGCTGCCCCCCGAAGATCCGGGGGCGTTCGACGGCCGCCCGAATCGCTCCTACAACGTCGAACCGGACGCGCTGATGGTGAATTTCCAGTCCATCGAATTCCGCATGGCGCCGAACGCCGCGACGCGGAGCATCGACATCATCGCAACGCCGGCTCCGGTCAATCTCGCCATCGATAACAGGATCCGTTTCGTGGCGGGACGCTGCAGCGGAGCGGCCGCCCGGGTGGACTTCGAGGTGTCGCCGGCGCAATGGGACCGCGCCGTTTTCTCCGGCGATCTGTCGGGGGAGTGCCTCGAGCGCACCATCACCCGGGTGATGCTCAAGGCTCCGAGCTACGCCTTCGGCACGTTCGTCGCACTGTGGCGCGAGTCGGGCGGCGAGTTCAACGGCGGTGTTCGCATCGAAGCCACCCCGCCGGACGCGCAGCCCTTGTTGAGCTTCGAATCGCTGTCCCTCGGCGAGGTGATACGGCTGACGAACAAATACAGCAACAATCTGATGGCACGGCACCTGTTCTTGACGATCGGCGAGGACCGTTATGGCGCTCCCGCGACGCCCGACAAGGGCACTCGAGCTATCGCCGATTGGTCGCGTGAACGCGGACTGCCGCTCGTGGGTCTGGTGATCGACAACGGCTCGGGACTTTCGCGCACTGCGCGGATCTCGGCTCTCGACATGGCGACCATGCTTCGGGCCGCCTACCACAGCCGCTGGGCTCCCGAGTTCATCGCCTCGCTTCCGCTTGCCGGAATCGACGGCACCCTCAAGTCCCGCATGCAGAACACCGCCGCGGGGTCCGTGCGGCTCAAGACAGGTCATCTCGACGGAGTCACCGCGGTGGCGGGCTACGTGACCGGCGCCTCGGGAAAAACATACGTCCTGGTCTCATTCATCAACGACACACGGAGCGACAATGGTGCGGGCGATCCCGTGCACGGGGCGCTCGTCGATTGGATCCAGGCCACGCTCTGACCGCACCCTGCGTCGGTTGCGGATCGAGACGCCGCTAACGCCTTTCCATGTCCCAGAGAATCCCGGTCACGTCCTTGCGAAGCCAGACTCCGAAACCGAGATAGCGGAAGTCCCTGCGCAGCCGTCGCCGGTACCAATCCCCGGCCCGTAGATGCACGGATCGATCGGTCCGCTCGCGATCGCAATGCTCACGCCAGTCCTCGCTGGTCAGAGCCGACACATAGAGCGCCGCGCGCGTCAGGCGCTTGAAATTCGCGATCGCCCGCGCCGCCTCCCGGTCGTCGAGATACTGCAGAACGTCGTAGCAGACAGCGAGATCGCTGGGGCGCCGCGGGACATAGTCCGCGACCGAGCCGCACACCCAGCCGTAGCGGCCGCAGAGATATTCGCTCGCATCGAGCCCCAGGTACCGCGCGCGCGGCAATACTTGTGCGAACGGCGCCCGCAGGAGCCCGATGCCGCAGCCGGCATCGAGAATGCTCCGGACGGGCACGGCGGCATGTGCCAGCACGGCAGCGATCAGACGGGCCCGGCTGCGCATCTCGCCCGCATCGGTGACCCGGGTGGCCGGGCTTAGATAGAACTTCTTGAAGTAGGCGGCGCCGAAGGGGGCCGGGCGGGCTGTTCGCCGCTTCGACTTCTTGGGCGCCAACGGCTTCGAGCGGGCGCTGCGCACATTGATCTCCTTAGCCTGCTTGCCGACCGCGTACGCGCTCATGCACCAGCCGACTGACTTTGCGCTCTATCTATGGCCAAAAATTAGCGTTCTTGGGGAATCCCGGTCGTTGCACTCGTACGACGCAGAAGCGCTGCCCGGTGGGAGCCTGCATCACGACCCAACGCTCCAGGCGTTGGACCACCTTCGCGCCCAGCGTCTCGAGGCGGGCCACCTCGGCGGGAATGTCATCGCTCTCAATGTCGATGTGAACGCGACTTTCATGGTCCACGCGCTGGATCTGCACAATGGGTTCGTCGGGCGGAGTCTCCAGCATGCAGTAATTACCGCGAGTACCCGGATGATCGGAGTCTATCGCACGACCCAGCGCCTGACTCCAGAAGCCGGCAGCCTCCTCAACAGGGGTGGCCTGACAGTCGATCAGGACGGCGCAGAGACGGGAACGGTGCATAACAGTGCCCCTTAAGGTTCCTCGAATAAGGCCATCCAAACTGAATTCCTCCCTGACCGCAAGGATTTGTGGCCTTTGACGGACTTGATTTGCTTTCGGGCTTGCCGATGATCTACTTTTGGTAGCGTAGAGGGAGGGTATTTCACCATGGGCACCGCCTCTATCGGCATGGATTCCGTCTTCGAAGTCGGACTCAAGCTCCCTGATGTCAAGGAAAGCCCGTATTACGGGGCGCGGGCGCTGAAGTTGAATGGCCAAATGGTGGCTTGCACGCCCGTGAACAAGTCTGCCGAGGTCAATAGTGTCGTCGTCGCGATGAGCTTCGAGCGGCGTGCTGCCTTGCTCAGGAAGTCGCCGTCGCTCTACTACATCACCGACCACTATGCTCCGCATCCGACAATGCTGATCCGGTTGTCGAAGATCTCCCGCGCGGAGCTCGAGCGGACTCTGCGCATGGCCTGGGATTTCGCGGCCTCAAAGGGTGCCGTGCGGCGATCGCCCGGCAAGGCGAAGCGGCGTTAGTTGAGGTGTCCAATAGGCCCGCAGCCGCGAACGGGCCTGGACGACCGGCGTTGTGCTATTTGTAAACATTGGAAATCGCCGGCCTCCCCAGGTCGTTCGGGCTACTCCAGCACGCTCCGGGAGGGAGCCGCCGCCGTAGTCGCCGTGTGCGTCTTCGCCACGTCTTGCGCCCCGAGAATCATCCGCTGCGCGAGCGCCTGACCATCACTAGGCGATGCATTTCGACCCAGTGCGCTGATAGCGGGCGCCGCTATTGTCGTGTTTTCGGACCTGTCTCCGCCCGTGAGCAGCCGTCTTGCGAGTTCCTGCGGATTGAGAACACTCTTCGCGACTCCGCTCTGCACCGATGATGAACCAGACAGCGCAACCGGTTGGCTCGGCTTGGTCGGTGCAAGGAGCTGTCTCGCCTGGTCCTGCGGGTCGCTGCTCTTCAGATCCGCTGCTCCCGCGCCGGCGGTGCTAGCGAAGAAAGCCGCGGATGCCATTACCAGTGAAGGGATCAGGTGTTTGCGAAAGCTCGAAATGGTCATGTCGATCTCCTGTGTGCGTGGATTTGAATATATAAATGTATATACATGTATATCGCCTGAAATCTATTACCCGGGCGCCAACTTGCTCGCCGCAAGATAGGCGGCCCTCTTGAGTGCCGCCGCCTCGGTCCGGCCCAATCGATTCTCGAACGCTTCCTGCGCCGCATCCCATATTGGCTTCAGCTTGCGCAGCTGTGCCCGGCCCTGTGGGGTCAAGGTCCACCGCCGCTGCCGGCGGTCGTTCCCCGGCGCGTCGACCGCAAGACCATTCTTCCTGATCAATGCAAGGGTCCGGGTGGCGGTGGTCTGGTCGATGCCGATCGCCTCCGCGAGTTCTGTGGTGGTCAGTTGAGGCGCAGATTCGAGAATCTGCAATGCAGTGAACTGGGTGGCGTGCACACCGCCCTCGGCGAGAACTTCCTCATACAACGCCGTCACCGCTCGGGCGGCCTGACGCAGTGTCGCGCAGTAGCAGGGAAGCGATTGAATTTTCATATGACTACACTACATGCATATACATCTATTGTCAAGTACGCCACTGAAATCTATTGCCAGGGAGCGGCCGTTCATCGGTGGCCGCATCGGGTCGCGACCCGTCTATGGATGCCGGCCCTGTCCGCATCGGGCGGCCGTCGGCCAAGAGCGGCCGCAGACCGCGCGAACTCACGTGCCCTGAAGCCGTCGTTCTTTACCTGATGCAAATCCGGAAAAGAGCCGGCAGAAACGTTCTGCATGATCGCGCGAATTCCCCATGAGGCGTTTGGCGCCTGAAATCCGCATCTCTCCCACGAGACCGCAGAGTTCGCAATTCTGACGGATTTGACCGCCGTCTCGGGCACCTAACTTCAAAGGAGAGAGCAATCATGCGAAAGCATACTATCGCGACGAACCTCATCGCCGGTTTCGCCCTTGCGAGCGGCGCCGTGCGTGCCCAAGCCCCGCATTATTTGTACGACGCCAGCACCGATGCCTACGGCGAGGCGACCGCGGTTGCAACGACGACGCCCTCTTTGACTGACCCGCGGTCGAGCTATGTAGTCGCCGCCATCCCTTACGCTAACGGCGACTTGGAGATCAAGGCCTGGCAAGACACGACACTCAAGCTAGTGGAGATCGGCCATTATCACGCCGGCGGCAATCCGATCTCGGCCGTGGCCGCTGTGGGCTTGGATTCGAGCCACGTGGTGACCGCGGACTGTCGGCTGGTTTGGCGTCACGGGGGAATCGGCCGACAATGTAGTCAGAAACGTAGTCAGTGACCCGGGGTCCGGGATCAGCAATGTCGCTGCCGCTACGGCCGGCGACGATTTCAATGTGCTCAATCCTTATAGCGAGGTGAGCGCGTACTTCATCACTGCCGCGCTGACGAATCTAGGGCCGCCGCCATCGACATCAGCGCCGGGGGTGTACCGGCTGCAGAAGTGGTCGTACCCGGTCGCGCTGCCAGACCTGTAGGTGGCCCCGCAAGACGCGGCTGCGCGGGCGGTGGTTGGGCCGGAACACGCAGGCGCCCACCACCGCCCCCGCCGCCCATCGCGAGGATGTGACCACCGACTTTATTGTCTTTTTCTACCGCGCCCATCACTCCACCGTCACGCTCTTCGCCAGATTCCGCGGCTGATCCACGTCGGTGCCCTTGAGCACCGCCACGTGGTACGCGAGCAGCTGCATGGGCACGGCGAAGACCGCCGGCGCCTGCAGGACGCTCGCCGGCGCGGGCATCTGAATGACCGTCACGCCCTCGGCGCTTTGCATGTGTGCCTGCGGATCCGCAAATACGTAGAGCTGGCCGCCCCGGGCACGCACCTCGTGCAGGTTCGATTTCAGCTTTTCCAGCAGCTCGTTGTTCGGCGCCACGGTGATCACGGGCATGTTCTCGTCGACCAGCGCCAGAGGTCCGTGCTTGAGCTCGGCCGCCGCATACGCCTCGGCGTGAATATAGGAGATCTCCTTGAGCTTCAATGCGCCTTCCATGGCGATGGCATGGAGCGGGCCGCGCCCGAGGAAGAGCGCGTGCTCTTTGTCCGCAAAGACCTCCGCGAGCACACGGATTTGTTCGTCGAGCGCCAGTGTCTTCTCCACCAATCCGGGTAGCTGCAGCAGCTGCACCATCAGCTCGCGCTCGAGCTCGGCTCCGTTGGCGCGGTTCTTCGCCAGTGCCACGATCAGCATCCCCAGCGCCGTCAGTTGCGTGGTGAACGCCTTGGTGGACGCGACGCCGATCTCCGGTCCCGCACGCGTCAGAAGAGTGAGCTCGGAGTCGCGCACCATGGAGCTCTCCGCGACGTTGCAGATGGTGAGCGTCGATAAATAGTCCGCGCGTTTTGCGTTGCGCAGCGCCGCCAGGGTATCGGCGGTCTCGCCGGACTGCGAGAGGGTGACGAAGAGCGTATCGGCCGGGACCACGGGGTCCCGATAGCGGTACTCGCTCGCGATTTCGACCCGCGCGGGGATGCGGCAAATCTGCTCCAGGAAATAGGCGGCCACGAGGCCCGCGTGGTAGCTCGTACCGCAGGCGGCGATGTGCACCGCTTTGACTCGTTTGAAAACATCCGTGGCGGCGGGGCCGAACGCGGCTTGGAGCAACCGGGCGCCGGATACGCGCTCCTCCAAGGTTTGCGCAATGGCGCGCGGCTGCTCGTAAATCTCCTTGAGCATGAAATGCCGGTACTGGCCTCGTTCCACCGCGTCGGCCGGCAACTCGCTTTCCATCACGGCCCGCGATACCACCTTTCCCGCCGCGTCAGTGACGGTGACCGATTTGCGCCGGATCTCCGCAACGTCGCCTTCCTCGAGAAACATGAAGCGCCGCGTGACCGGCAGCAGGGCGGCGACGTCGGAGGCCACGAAGTTCTCATCGATCCCCAGGCCCACCACCACCGGACAACCCTCGCGCGCCAGGACGATGGCGTCGGGATCGCTCTCCGCGACCACGGCCAGCGCGTAGGCCCCGTCCAGTTCCGCCACGGTTTTGCGCACGGCCTCGTACAGGCTCGAGGAACCCGATCCCGCCAAGTGATGATGGATGCGATGGGCGATGACTTCGGTATCGGTCTCGGAGCTGAACTCATATCCGAGATCGATGAGTCCGGCGCGCAGCGCCTCGTGATTCTCGATGATGCCGTTGTGCACGACGGCGATTCCGTCCCGCGAGATGTGCGGATGAGCGTTTCGGGTGGTGGGAACGCCGTGAGTCGCCCAGCGCGTGTGTGCGATGCCGACATGCCCCGCGATCGGGTCGGCATCCAGGGTTTCCTCGAGAACCTTGACCTTCCCCAAGGCACGGCGGCGTGCCAGCCGTTGATCGGCACCCAGAATCGCGATGCCCGCCGAATCGTAGCCCCGATATTCGAGGCGTCGCAGTCCCTCCATGAGGATGGGCACGGCATTGCGCTCCGCGACCACGCCGACGATTCCGCACATACGCCTAGCTCCGCCCGGGGATCAAAAAAGGGCGCCCAGTGTGCCCCAGCGGGGTTGAAAATTCACGCGCGATATGCAGGCGCGGGGTAACGCCCCCCGCAGCGCACCCCTCAGCCACCGGCGTCCTTCCGCTCCGAAAAGAACTTCTGCACCCGTTTCGCCGCATCCGGCGCCAGCCCTTCGTTCTTGAACAGCTCCAACGCATGCGAGTCGTGCAGACTCAACCCGTCGGTCCCGATGAGCGCGCGCTTGTTCACCTGATTGGCGTACCAGGAATTCGCGAGAATATCGCCGGAGAGCCGCACCAGCTCCGCCTCGAAGACATCGTCCGGGAAACAGAAATTCGCGAGATGCATGGCCTGCGCCTCGATTGCCGAGTAGCTGCGGCAGGTGAACATCATCTCGCTCGCCTTCGCCCTTCCGATACGATGCGGCAACCTCAAGGAGAGACCCCACACCGGCGTCAGCCCCCAGCGCGCATACACGTCGGAGAACCGCGCCGATTCCGAGGCCACGATCAGGTCCGCGGCCAGCGCGAGTTCCAGGGCGCCCGTGGAGCAATGACCCTGGATCGCCGAGATGACCGGCTGCGGCAGATCGGCGAGTTTCTGGATGACCTCCGAGTGATAGTGCGGCTTGGCGTGCGCCCGGACGTGCTCCAGGACTTCCTGCATGTCGTAACCCGCGGAGAAGTTCCCGCCTGCGCCGCGCAGAATCACGAGGCCGATGGTGCGTATCTCGCGGTCGATCGCGTCGACGTGCTCTTCCAGATCCTCGAACAGGTCCTTGGATAAGGCGTTCAGCTTTCCCGGACGGTTCAGCGTCAGGATCGCGGCGCCGTTCTTATTTTCCCGCAGGACCAGGTTGTTCATAGTGGGGCTCCTCCCGTCGATTCCACCACCCGCCGCCGAGCGACTGAAACAGCCCGGCCGTATCGGAAAATCGGTTCGCTTGCGCTTGACTCATCGCGAGCTCTGCCTGAGCGTACGCCAGTTCCGCATCCATCACCGCCACGGGACTTATCGTGCCGAGGGAGCGCTGCTGGCGCGCCAGATCCCAGGTTTTCCGCGCGGCGCGCTCGGCATCGACACTGGCGCGAAGCGCATCCGCGTCCGCTTGCAGCGCACGCAGGGTGTCCGCCACATTCTGGCACGCCAGGATGACGGCAGCGCGATACTGGTCGCCGGCCTGGTCGAGCGCGGCGTCGGCGGCGCGCTTCTTGTGCAAGAGAGCGCCGGCGTCGAACAGGGTCTGGGTCAGCGAGGCGCCGGCGTCCCAGAATCCCGTGTAGGGCGAGAATAGCTGGCCGAGCTTCAATGCGCTCGACCCGAGATCGGCGTTGATCGCGAATTGCGGCAGCATGTCGGCGATCGCGACACCCACCGCCGCGGATGCGGCATGCAGATTCTCTTCGGCTTGACGTACGTCCGGCCGCTGCTCGATGAGCCTCGAGGGCACGCTCACCGGCAGCTCTTCGGGGAGTGTCAGGTCGTCGAGGGCGAATGTCTCGGCCGGCTCCTCCGCCGGCAGCTTACCGAGCAGCGCCGTCAGTGCATCTCGGGTCTGCCCGAGCTGTTTCTCGAGCGGCGGCAGGGTCTGGGCCAGCTGGGCCTCCGCCGATTGTTGGGCGAGGACGTCCAGGTCGCTGTCGGTACCAAGCGCGCGCTGCTTCTGCGCGGTGTCGGTGAGCTGATGCTGCAGCTCGAGCAGCCGCCGGGTGCTCTTGATTTGCCCGCGGAGCGACGCTTCGGTGACCGCCGTGACCACTACATTGCTGGTCAAGGTCAAATAGGTGGCTTCCAGCTGAAATCGCGTACTCTGTTCCTCGGCCTTGGCCATCTCCACCGCCCGGCGGGTGCCGCCGAACACGTCGGGCATGTAGGTCAGGGTCAACTGCGCGGTGTAGAGACTGTAGGTGGAGCTCGAGGCATTCGTAGGTGCGGTCAGCGTACTCGTCGGATACTCGGAGCGGTCGGCGCCGAAGCTTCCCTGCACATTGGGAAAGAAACTGGTTTTCTGTGCCAGGTACAGCTCGTGGGCCTGCTTGAGCGCCGCCTGCGCCGCCCCGACGTTGGGATTGCCCTTGAGCGCCTGCCCGACCAGACGATCGAGCTTGGGCGACTTGAACAGCGTCCACCAGTCGCTCGGCACATCCTTGCCGGCGACGAAACGCTGCGCGTCGCCGGCGGGCGCGTCCACCGCCTGGGTGGCGCCCGAGGACGGGGCGGCGCCATAACCGGAATCCGCCGGCGGAGCGGGGCGTTTGAATGACGGCCCGACGGCACAGGCGGCAATGCCCGCGGCGGCGGCGGCCATCCATAGCGCGAGCGACCACCGGGTGGCTACCGAGCGTGCATCCCGGATGCCCCGGCGAGCGCCCCTCATTGCCCCCACCTTGCCTGGCCGTGGCGCCGCTCGGCCCAGTGCTCGATGACGTGGTACATCGAGGGCAGCACGAACAACGTGAGAATGGTGGAAATCGCGAGGCCCCCCACGACCACGGTGGCGATGCCCCGCTGCACGTCGCTCCCGACTCCCGTGTGGATGGCGGCGGGCAGCATGCCGAGCGTCGCAACGGTTGCCGTCATCAGCACCGGCCGGAGTCTTTCGGTCGCACCCTGCATGATGGCCTCGTGCAGGTCCAGGCCGGATTTACGCATACGGTTCAAGTTCGACACCATGATGATGCCGTTCTGCACCGCCACGCCGAACAGCGCGACGAAACCGACCCCGCTCGCCACATTCAAGTTCTGGCCCGTGAGGTGCAGCGATACGAGGCCTCCCAAGGTGGCGAGCGGGACCACGCCTAGAATCAGCAGCGCCTGCCGAAAGGACTTGAGGCCGACGGTGAGGAAGATGAGCATCATGCCCATCACCAGACCGAGGATCACCAGGAGCCGGGCTTCCGCGCGACGCTGATTCTCGAACTGACCGCCCCATTCGAGGCGGATCTTGCTATGGTCGAAACGCACGCGTTCATCGATCTTCTTCTGCGCGTCATCGAGATACGAGGTGAGATCCCGGTCGCGGTTGTCGATGCGGATGGTCAGGTTGCGCTGGCCGTTCTCGCGCGTGACCGTGCTCTCTCCCGAACGCATGCGAATGTTGGCGAGCTGGGACAGCGGCACTTGCACGCCGCTCGAGGTATTTACCAGGAGATTGCCGAGCGCGTCGGGCGAATTGCGCGTGTCTTCCGTATACCGCACCGTCAGCGGATAGACGCGCTCCCCCACGTACACGGTCGAGACCGGTGCCTGGCCGACCCCGGTCTGAATGACGTTCTGCACGTCGGTCATGTTCACGCCGTATCGCGCGGCCTTCTCGTGGTCCAGCGTCACCTCGATCTGCGGGATCGGCGGTTCCTGGAAAATGGATGCGCTCGAGGTGCCCTGAATCGTGTAAAGCACGTCCACGATCTCACCGCCGATGCGGCGCAGCTCATCGAGGTCGTCGCCGTAGATCTTGATGACCAGCGGGCTGTGGGCTCCTCCGATCATGTCGTTCACGCCGTCGATGATCGGTTGGCTGATGCCGACGGAGAAGCCCGGCAGGTCCCTGGCAAGATTCGCGGCCAGCTTGTCCACGAATTGCTTCTTGGATTCGCCCGCGGGCCAGGTGTCGTAAGGCTTCAATCCCACCGGAGCCTCGATGTGCGACATCGTCCAGGGATCGGTGCCGTCGTCGTTGCGGCCGGTCTGGGTAACCACATAGGAGACCTCCGGATACTTCAAGATGGCGCGCCGGAGCTCGCTCGCCATGTCGCTCGCCTTGTTCAAGGCCAAACCGGTAGGCATCTGTACCTGCAGCCACAGGGCCCCTTCGTCGAGGTCGGGTAGAAAGTCGCGGCCCACCGTCGCTCCCAGGCCAACCACAGCGAGCAGCGCGAATATCACCACGCCGTAGATGATCTGCGGCTGATCGAGGCAGGCGGCCAGAATCCGGTCGTAGCGCACCGTGAGCCACTCCAGCCAGCGGTTGTGATACACGCGGCCGGGATTGCGGAACGCGATGTAGGCGAGGCCCGGCACCAGTGCGAGCGCGGTCAGCAGAGCGCCGAAGAGCGCATAGCCCATGGTGTATGCCATGGGCGTGAACAGCTTGGCCTCCGCACGCTCGAAGGAGAATAGCGGCAGATAGGCAGTGATGATGATGAGGCTCGCGAAGAAGATCGGACGGGTGACCTGAAGCGTCGCGGCCTTGGCCTCGCTCTCGCTCAACTCCTCGTTGGGCAGCGCCTCGCGGCGCCGCAGTACGGCTTCGGTGACGACGATGGCGCCGTCGACCAGAATGCCGAAGTCGATCGCGCCCAGCGACAGAAGATTCGCGGACACGTGGGTGAGATTCAACAGCGAAAACACCGACACCAGCGCGAGCGGAATGCTCACCGCCACCACCACGGCGCTCTTCGGACTGCCGAGAAACAGGATCAGGATCAGGAAAACGAGGGTCACGCCCTCGAGAATGGTCCGGCCGACCTTGTGGATCGTGGCGTGGACCAGATCGTCGCGATCGATGTACGGCACGATCTTGACGCCGCTCGCGGCCAGTTTGGCGTTGAGCTCCGCCACTTTCGCGTGAACGCCGCGCAAAGTCTGCGAGGGATTCTGGTACTTGAGCATCAATACGATGCCTTCGAGCGTATCGGGATTCGAGTCCTTGCCCAGGATGCCTTCGCGTTCCTGGTGGCTCAGCGTGGTACGTCCGAGATCGCGCACCAGCACCGGAGTGCCGTTGACCTGGGTCACGACGATCGAACCGATCCCTTCGAGATCGTGGATCAGGCCGACGCCGCGTATCACGTAGCTTTGATCGCCGCGCGACACCCTACCGCCGCCGGCATTGGTGTTGTTGTTGTTGATGGCGTTGATCACGTCGGTGATGCCGAGGCCGTAATGCGTCAACTGTTTCGGGTCGAGGTTGAGCTGGTATTCCGTGGTGAACCCGCCGAAGTTGGTGTCGTCGACCACTCCCGGGACGGACTTGAGCGCCGGGATCACCGTCCAGCGCTGAATTTCCGACAGCTCCTGAAGATTCTTAGTGCTGGATTCCAGGGTGTAGCGATATATCTCGCCGCCCGGCCCCGCCACGGGATCGAGCGATGGGGTCGCGCCCGCGGGCAGCACCGCCTGATTCATGCGTTCGGTCAATCGTTGGCGCGCCCAGTAGTCCTCGTAGCCGTCGCGGAACAGCACCGTGATCAGCGAGAGGCCGAAGGTGCTCGAAGAGCGCATCAAGAGCAGCCCCGGAGTACCGTTGATCTCGCGTTCCAGCGGCACGGTGACGAGCTGCTCCACTTCCTCCGCGGCGAGCCCCGGTATTTGCGTGGTCACCTGCGCCGCCACGTCGCCGAGCTCGGGGTACGCCTCGACGGAAAGGGTTTCCCACGCATACACGCCGAACGCCGACAGGAGCGCCGCGAGGATGATGATCGCGACGCGCCGGTGCAGGCAGAAGCCGACGAACTGATCAATCATTGAGGAGAATTCCGCCCTTCACGACGACCAGGTCTCCGGCGGCGAGGCCTCCGCGGATGGCGACGGTCGCGCCGTCGCCGAGATCGGGATCGACCGTGCGGCGCTGGAAGGTCCAGGGGGCCGTCGCGACGAATACGCTGGTCCTATCGTTGTTCATGAGGAGCGCGGAGCTCGGCACCACGATCTCGGTCTTGTCGGGGCCGATCACCGTGACGGTCGCGAACATGTTGGGCTTGAGCGCGTAGTCGGTGTTCGGGAACGCGATTCGGATCTTGTTGCGCCTCGAGTCGGACTCGATCACGTCGGACACGAACAGCACCTTGCCCCGAAGCACCTTGTCCGGATAGGCGGAAAGGGTGACCTCGGCGCTCTGGCCCTTGTAGACGGCCCTCACGTCCTTCTCCGGAACCAGGGCGGTAACCCAGACGGTGCTCAAGTCGGCGATGGTCATGAGCGGCTGGGTCGGATCGTTGATCATGTCTCCGGGCGCGGCCGACAGCGCGGTGATGCTGCCGCTCATGGAAGCGGCGACGATCAGCAGGTGCGACTTGTCGGCCGAGGCGCCCAGCATCCGCAGCCGGGCCTGGGTGCGGGTGTATTCCGCGAGCGCCTGGGCGCGGTCGCTCTTCGCCTGGTCGAGGTCCTTGTCGGAGGCCGCGCCGATCCGGTGCTGGCCTTCCTGACGCCCGAGATTCTTGTCAGCCAGCTTCAAGGCATCGCCGGCTTTGTCGTCATCGTCATACGCCTGACCGAGATCGGGGGAATCGATGACGGCGAGCACGTCGCCCTTTTTCACCCGGTCGCCGAGGGAGACTTTGAGCGAGATCAATCGGCCGGAGAGCGGCGTCAACACCGCCGCGGTACGCGCAGGATCGGACTCGACCACCGCGGGCAACGCGATCCTGGCGTTGACCGGCCGCGCGCCCGCCGGCTCGACGGTCAATGCCTTGCGCAGGGAGGATCCTTCCGGAACGACGATCTGGTCGCCGTGGCGGACCATCAGGGCCGGAGGCTCCTCATTCTTGCCGCCGCCGCCGAACAGCCCAAAACCGTGCGTGAGCAGGGCCGCCAGGAACAGGACGCCCAAGGCGATGCCACCCCACAAGAAGGCCTTGCCGCGGAACGACGGCTCGTGATCGTGAATCGGCATGAGATACCCCTCGATGGCGGTCGCGATCCTAAGCCGTTTGGGGTATCCTGTCTAGGGGGATAGGATATATGACGGAGATGTTACAGATGCAGAAATTTCCCGAGATCACCACCCGGCTGAAGCGGGCCCAGGGACACCTGGCGGGCGTCATCGAAATGATGGAGGCGGGGCGCCCTTGCATGGAGCTGACGCAGCAGCTGCACGCGGTCGAGAAGGCGATCGGGAACGCCAAGAAGGAATTGATCAAGGAGCATATTCGTCATTGCATGGAGGAGACGTTGGAATCGATGCCGCGGGAGATCCGGGCGCTGATCAAGGAATTTCAGGGGGTGACCAAGTATCTATGACTCGAGGAGCCATCGATCCGTTATGTCAAACGATACCGGCCAACTTGCAATTTGACACTGCTCATCCAAGAATTCATTGAAAACGATTTCCGTATGGCCGCCTTCAAAGCCGCCGGCCGGACCCATGTTCGTATTTGACGCCGATCGCAGGGGTTGTTCGGCGGGAACCTCGTGGTGTTTTATTCCAGCAAGGGAACGGGTTTGATGTAAATCATTTCGGAGTGACTGGCTCATTCAACAGTGTTCGGGGCGCGTTCTATCACACTCCCCCGCTGAGGCATGGAGGTACAAGCATGAAGCAGGTAGCGCGAGCCGAATACATGTTGCGGCACATCATAACCCTTGCGCCGTACATCACTCCGGCGAAGGTCTACAACATCTTGCTGAATACCGCGGAACTCAAGCTTAACGTCACCCGACCGAGGAGTTTGCCCCCGTATCTCAAGGTCGAAACCACCCCTCTCTGTCACATGGCATGCCCAGGCTGTGCACATGGCACGCGCGAAGATAAAAAGCAGCTCTCCAGAGGAAAAGTGCAGCTTCGTCTCGAGGAGTTCAAGGCGATCATTGATCCCATATTCCGCGCCGTACTCGGCGTCAGCTTGAGCTTCCGGGGCGAACCTCTGCTCGGGAGGGATCTCATCCCCATCATCGAATACGCTCATTCCAGGAACGTCGCTGTCTCCTTCCCCAGCAATTTATCAGTCAGGCTGTCCGACGAAAATGTGACCCGGCTGGTGAAATCCGGCGTCGATACGATCTACGTCTCTCTGGACGGAGCATCCGAGGAAACCTACCGCCAATACCGAGTGGGGGGTGATTTCCGCCGAGTACTCGGCAATGTCGAGGCAATCGCACGGGCGAAAGCCCGGCTGCAACGCTCGCGGCCCCGATTGGTGTGGAAGTTTGTTGTCTTCGAGCACAACAGACACGAAATCGCGGCGGTTCAGAAGCAATACCGTCACCTCGGGTTCGATTCATTCGAGTTTGTCGACGATGAAAACAACGGAGCGGCCAACGGCGCACGACACCGGCACAACGCCGAACTCGTAGCAAGCCGCAAGGGATGCTGGTGGGCTTGGCACACCACCACGGTTCGCGCCGACGGGGTGATTTCGCCTTGCTGCAAGAGCAACAAGGATTTTGGGCTTGGTGATGTGCGAATCGAAGCGCTGAGCGATATTTGGCGTGGCGCGCCGTACGCGAAGCTCAGGCGGGGATTCAAAAGCATGCGCGCGTCGGAACTGCATCCAATTTGCGCTCAGTGCCTGGGGATCGAAGGGCAGGCGATACAGAGCGCTGAGTCCTCTACGGCCGTCGGCGTCGCGACCGCCTAGACTCGCTTCTTCCTCCATCGTAATCCCAGCCAAATGGTATTTGGTCAAGGAGGTGCACCATGCAAATTCGTCCGCCACTGATCAAGGTCGCCGTTGGCTCGCTGGCCGCAATCGCGGTCGGCTGCGCGACTACCGCCCAATCACCACAGTCCAGAGCGGCTCTGGATAATCTTACGAAAGTGGAGAATCTTCCCGGAAAGGCCGCCTGCTTTTGGAAGTCGAGCTTTCAGGGGGACTGGACCGTACTGAATGACTCGACGCTGATCGTGCGCGCTCCGCTGCCGAAGGATGCCTATGTGATCAAGCTGTTCGAACCGGTCTTTGACCTGAGCTTCAAGCTGGGCCTCGGCCTCGAGGACAGAGAGCATACGGGCCAGATCTGCAACGACGGTGACGACTATCTGGTTGTCCCGGGCTGGCAGCCGCCGCAGGTGCCGATCGTGGCGGTTCACGCGCTGACGATGTCCGAGCAAAATCAATTGCTGCGGGCCGCCGGCAAACCCGTACCGCACCCGCACACTGCCGCTCAGCCCGCGCCTCCCAAGAATTGAATCCGTGGCGCAGCGGAGCACCTACCGTTGATTCGAGAGTTCCCTTCAGTACACCCCCATGAAATCACGCTTGCCGATGGTTAGCCCGTTGTGTCGCAAAATCGCGTAGGCCGTCGTGACATGAAAGAGAAATTGCGGCAACCCGTAGTTGGCCAGATAGGCCTGGCCGCTCAGTTTCTTTTCTTTGGGCGTACCAGGACGCAGTACGATTTCGTTCGTTTCGCTACCTTCAAATTTGGCAGAGTTCATGCTATCTAAAAACGCCAATGTCTGGATCAGTAGTCTGTCGAGATCCGCGAAGTTCTTCTCCTTGTCTTCATAGGTGGGAACATCAACACCCGATAGGCGCGCCGAGATCCCACGCGCAAAATCGCAGGCAATTTGCACCTGTTTGGTCAGCGGGAACATGTTCGGATACAGACGTGCCTGTAAAAACGCGTCAGGCTGTATTGAGTTGGCGGCAGCATGCGCATCGGCCTGAATCAGAATGGCTTTCAAAGCCGTCAGCAATTGCTTAAATACGGGAACTGAATTGGTATACATAAGGCCAGTCATGGTCGTCCTCGGTTGGTTTGTCAGATGACGTTATTCAAATGCACGCTGTGACCAATCAACATTTACCGATCAAGTCCGAGTGCGGCAGCCCCGCGCACTAGCTTAGCTGGTGCGTGCGCTTGGCCAAGGGGCAAGGACTGATAAAGTCGACCCGCAGCGCGGGCGGGTGGTCGGTGCTCATTTCTGCGGCGCCTTGATCGCCCGCGCCACGGCGGCTGCATGCTCTTCGGCCGACATCTTGGTCGGTCGTTTCCACGTATCGGACGTCGTTTGCACCGCGCGGGTCAGCGTGAGCTTCGCATCCGGCGCAGCCGCGGTGATGGTGGACCCCGCGCCGATGGTGGCGCCGACGCCGATGCGCACCGGCGCGACCAGCATGCTGCCGGATCCGATGAAGGCGCCGTCCTCGATCACGGTCGGCCATTTGTCGGCCCCGTCGTAGTTGCAGGTGATGGTGCCGGCGCCGATGTTGACGTCGTTCCCGACCCGGGAGTCGCCGACGTAGCTCAGGTGATTCGCCTTGCTGCCCGAGCCGATCTCGCTCTTCTTGATCTCGACGAAATTGCCGATGTGGGCGCCGCGATGCAGGACGGTTTCCGGGCGCAGGCGCGCGAAGGGTCCGATGCGGCAGTTCTCGCCGACCACCGCGTTCTCGATGACCGAGTTCGCGAACACTTCGGTGTCCGCGCCGATCCGCGCGTTCTGGATGATGCAGTTCGGGCCGATCCGGACCCGGGTGCCGAGATGTACCTTGCCGATGAGCACGGCGTTCACGTCGATGTACACGTCGCGCTCGACCTCGATGTCGCCGCGGACGTCGATGCGCGCCGGGTCGGCGAGCGTGGCGCCGGCGAGCATGAGATTGCGGGCGCAGGTCTTGCGATAGCAGCTCTCGACTTCGGCGAGCTGAACCTTGTCATTGACACCCATCACTTCCTCGGGATTCTTCCCGAGCAGGGCCTCGACGTGATTCTTCGCCTTCACGGCCGCCGCGACCACGTCGGTGAGGTAATACTCGCGCTGCGAGTTGTCCCGACCGAGCCCGAGAAGCCACTCTCGCAAGCGGCCGGCCGGCGCCGCCATGAGCCCGGTATTGACCTCCCGGGTGGCGAGCTCTTCGGCGTTCGCATCCTTGTGCTCGACGATGGCCCTGACCTGACCGCGGGCATCGCGCACGATGCGCCCATAGCCGGCGGCATCCTCGAAATTGACCGAGAGCACCGCAAGCGCGCCGCCGGCTGCGAGCTCGATGAGCTTCCTGAGGCACGGGGCTCCGATCAAGGGCACGTCCCCGTAGAGCACGAGTACCGTATGTTCGTCGGGGATCAACGACATGGCCTGCATCACCGCGTGTCCCGTGCCGAGCTGCTCGGCCTGCAACACCCAGTCGACGTCCTCGTGCTTGAGCGCTTCCTGGACCAGCGCGCCGCCGTAACCGTAGACGACGCAGATATTGGCGGGGGTGAGGGCTCGCGCGGTTCGGATCACGTGCTGGAGCAGCGGCTGGCCCGCCAGGGGCTGCAGGACTTTGGGAAGGTCCGAATTCATGCGCTTGCCCTGCCCCGCGGCGAGTATGACGACGGTAAGCGGCATGGAGGCTCCTTCGGAAGAGGGCTGCTAGCTTTGTTTCTTGCGCAGTCGCTGGATCGCCCGCAATTGTGCCACGGCGCGGGCCAGCTGGGCCTGGGCCTCGGCCAGCTCCAGCTTGTCGCCCCGGGTCCGGAGCGCCTCCTCGGCACGCTGTTTGGCCGCCTCGGCCTCCGCCTCGTCCAGATCCTTGGCCCGGGCCGCCGTGTCGGCCAGAACGGTGACGACATGCGGCTGCACCTCGAGCGCGCCGCCGCCCACGTAGAACACCTGCTCGTCGTGGCCCTCGGCTTGCACCCGTACTTCGCCCGGCCTCAGCGTGGTGAGAAGCGGCGCGTGCCGGGGCGCGATGCCGAGATCGCCCAGAGATCCCGGGGCGAACACCATGCTGGCCTCGCCGGAGAACATTTCCCCTTCGGCGCTGACGATGTCGACGTGGATGGTTTCGGCCATGACTGCCTCTACGATAGGGTCTTGGCTTTCTCGGCCGCTTCTTCGATGCCGCCGATCATGTAGAAGGCCTGCTCCGGCAGGTGATCGTACTCGCCGGCAATGATTGCCTTGAAGCCCCGGATGGTGTCCTTCAAGGGGACGATCTTGCCATCCTGGCCGGTGAACACCTTGGCGACGTTGAACGGCTGCGACAGGAAGCGCTGAATCTTGCGCGCCCGGTACACCGTCAGCTTGTCCTCTTCCGAGAGCTCGTCCATGCCGAGGATGGCGATGATGTCCTGCAGCTCCTTGTAGCGCTGCAGAACGGCCTGCACGCCGCGCGCCGTCTCGTAATGCTCATCGCCGACGACCAGGGGGTCGAGCTGCCGGCTGGTGGAATCGAGGGGATCCACCGCGGGATAGATGCCGAGCGAGGCGATCTGGCGCGACAGCACGACGGTGGCATCCAGGTGCGCGAAGGTGGTGGCGGGCGACGGATCGGTCAAGTCGTCCGCCGGAACGTACACCGCCTGGATGGAGGTGATGGAGCCGGTCTTGGTGGAGGTGATGCGCTCTTGCAGCACGCCCATTTCCTCGGCGAGCGTCGGCTGGTAGCCCACCGCCGAAGGCATGCGGCCGAGAAGCGCCGACACTTCGGTGCCCGCCAGCGTATAGCGATAGATGTTGTCGACGAAGAACAGCACGTCGCGGCCCTTGCCCGAGGCCTGTTTCTCGTCGCGGAAGTACTCGGCCATGGTCAATCCGGTGAGCGCCACGCGCAGGCGGTTGCCGGGCGGCTCGTTCATCTGGCCGTACACCATGGCCACCTTGGAGTTCTCCAGGTGTTCCTTGTCGATGACGCCAGACTCGATCATCTCGTGATAGAAGTCGTTGCCTTCGCGAGTACGCTCGCCGACGCCGGCGAACACCGACAGGCCGCTGTACTGCTTGGCGATGTTGTTGATGAGCTCGAGCATGTTGACGGTCTTGCCGACACCGGCACCGCCGAACAGGCCCACCTTGCCGCCCTTCGCGAACGGCACCAGCAAATCGATGACCTTGATGCCCGTCACCAGAAGGTCCTGACCGCCCGCCTGCTCGTCATAGGCGGGCGCCGGCCGGTGAATGGGCAGCGTCTCGGTGGTCTTGATCGGGCCTCTCTCATCCTGCGGCATGACCGAGCACGTCCATGATGCGCCCGAGCGTGCCGGTTCCCACCGGTACGCTGATGCCCTTGCCGGTGCCCGTCACGGCGAGGCCGCGCCGCAAACCTTCGGAAGGACCCATGGCGATCGCCCGCACCACGCCGTCGCCGAGCTGCTGCTGCACCTCGAGCGTCAGATCCACGTCGTCGAGCTTGAGCGCGTCATAGACCTTCGGAATCTGGTCGCGCGGGAATTCCACGTCGATGACCGCGCCGATGATTTGGACGATTTTGCCGCTGGACATGATTGAACCTCTTTCCTAAACCGCTGCCGCGCCGCCGACGATCTCCGAAAGCTCTTTCGTGATCGCGGCCTGGCGGGCCTTGTTGTAAATGAGTTGCAGCTCGTCGATGAGCGCGCCGGCGTTGTCGGATGCGCTCTTCATGGCCACCATGCGTGCGGCCATCTCCGATGCCACGTTCTCGACCGCGCCCTGAAAGACCTGGGACTCGATGTACCGCATCAGCAAGTTCTCGAGGATCTCCGAGGCGTCCGGCTCGTAAATGTAATCCCAGCGCTCCTGCAGCTCGTCCTTGTCGAGAGTCTGCAGCGGAAGAAGCTGCATGACCGTGCCCTTCTGCGTCATGGTGTTCACGAAGACGTTGTGCACCAGCAGGAGCTGATCGATCTTTTGCTCGCGATACAGATCCAGCATCACCTTGATCGGGCCGATCAAATCCTTCATGTGCGGCCGGTCGCCCAGGTGCGTGGCGGAGGCCGACAGCTCCACTCCGGACAGGCGGCGGAAGAACTGCAGGGCCTTCAGTCCGATGGCGCAGACGTAGACCTTCACGTTCTTGCCGTGCGCCTCGCGGATCGGAACGAGCGCGGACTTGAACAAGTTCAAGTTGAGCGCGCCGGCAAGTCCGCGGTCCGTGCTCACCACGATGATGCCGACCGCGCGCACCGGCCGCTCCAGCGTGAAGGGGTGCTTGAAATCCAGGTTCACCTGGCGCAGGTGTCCCACGATCTTGCGGATCTTCTCGGCATAGGGACGCGCCGCGCGCATGCGCTCCTGCGCCTTGCGCATCTTGCTCGCCGCGACCATCTCCATGGCCTTGGTGATCTTCTGCGTGTTCTTGATGCTCGCGATCTTGCCGCGAATTTCCTTAGCGCCTGCCATTGCCTCTTCCTACAGCGTGGAGAAGAACTCGTCGCAGCACTTCTTGAGAGCTGCCTCGACTTCCTTGGTCAGATCCGGTTTCGCGTTGATGCCCTTCAGGAGATCCGCGTAGCCGCCGCGCGCGAAGGACTGCAGCCCCGCCTCGGTCTCGACCACCTTGCGTCGGTCCACCTTGTCGAAGTAGCCGTTGTTCGCCGCATACAGCGACAGCGCCATCTCCGCCACGGACATGGGTGCGTACTGCTTCTGCTTCATGAGCTCGGTCACGCGGGCGCCGCGTTCCAGCTGCTTGCGCGTGGCTTCGTCCAGGTCGGAGGCGAACTGCGAGAAAGCCGCGAGCTCGCGGTATTGGGCGAGCGCAAGGCGCACGCCGCCGCCCAGCTTCTTGATGATGTTGGTTTGCGCCGCGCCGCCGACCCGCGATACCGAGATGCCGGCATTGATGGCCGGACGCATGCCGGCATTGAACAAGTCGGTTTCCAGGAAGATCTGCCCGTCGGTGATCGAGATCACGTTGGTCGGCACGAAGGCGGTCACGTCGCCGGCCTGGGTTTCGATGATGGGCAGCCCGGTGAGCGATCCCGTCCTGCCTTTCACTCGCCCGTTGCTGACCTTCTCCACGTACTCCTCGTTGACGCGCGCTGAGCGCTCGAGCAGGCGTGAATGCAGGTAGAACACGTCGCCGGGGTAGGCTTCGCGGCCCGGCGGACGGCGCAGCAGCAGCGAGATCTGCCGATAGGCGACGGCTTGTTTCGACAAGTCGTCGTACACGATGAGCGCGTCCTCGCCGTTGTCCATGAAGTACTCGCCCATGGCGCAGCCGCCGTAGGGCGCCAGGTACTGCATGGCGGCGGGCGTCGAGGCGGACGCCGCGACGACGATGGTGTGCGCCATGGCACCGTGCTCTTCGAGCTTGCGCACCACGTTCGCGATGGAGCTTTGCTTCTGGCCGATGGCGACGTAGACGCACTTAACGCCGGTGCTCTTCTGATTGATGATGGTATCGATCGCCACCGCCGTCTTGCCGGTCTGACGGTCGCCGATGATGAGCTCTCGCTGGCCGCGGCCGATCGGCACCATGGAGTCGATGGCCTTGAGACCGGTCTGCACCGGCTGCGACACGCTTTGGCGGAAGATCACGCCCGGCGCGACGCGCTCCAGGGGCGATTTCAGCTTGGCGTTCACCGGGCCCTTGCCGTCGATGGGCAGGCCGAGCGCATCCACCACGCGGCCGAGCAATTCCGGGCCCACCGGGACTTCGAGAATCCGTCCGGTGGTCTTGACCTCGGAGCCCTCGGAGATGTGCTTGTAGTCGCCGAGCACCACCGAGCCGACCGAGTCCTGTTCGAGGTTCAACGCGAGTCCGAAGGTGTTGCCGACGAACTCGAGCATTTCGCCGTAACGCGCGTCGGCGAGGCCGTGAATGCGGACGATGCCGTCGGTGACGCTGGTCACCGTGCCGACGTTGCGTGCTTCGTTGGCCGACTGGAACTTGTCGATGCGAGCCTTGATCAGGTCGCTGATTTCCGATGCCTTGATGGACATATCGATCCTCTAATCAGTCAATTCGGTTCTGAGACGCTCGAGGCGTCCCTTGAGCGAGCCGTCGATCACGAGATCGCCCGCGCGGATCACCGCGCCGCCCAGCAAGCTCGAGTCGACCGCGTTCGTCATGCGCACCCGCGCCTTCAGCCGCTTGTCGAGAGCCTGCCTGAGCTTCTCGGTCTGCGCGGCATCGAGCGGCACCGCCGAGACGACTTCGACATCGACGGTGTTCTCGATCTGCGCCCGCAGGAGCTCGAAGTGAGCCGCGATCTCCGGCAGCAGCAGCAGCCGATGATTCTCCGCGAGCACGCGCACGAAATTCTTCGAGACCCGGTTCGAGTCTGTCGCCGGCCACGTCGATGACCAGGGAGGCGTGTTCCGCCGCCGTCAATTTGGGGTTCTTGATGAGCGCCTCGATGCGCGCATCCGCGACGATCTCGGCGGCGATCGCGAGCCCTCGGGACCAGGGGGCAAAGGCTTTCGCGTCGCGCGCGTATTCGAACGCCGCCTTCGCGTACGGCCGGGCGATGGTAGCCCGCTCAGCCACGCGCGACCTCGGCGGCCAGCTTGTCCAGGAGCTCCGCGTGGGTCTTCGGATCGATTTCGCGCTCGAGCAGGCGCGAGGCTCCCTCGACCGCCAATCGGCCGACTTCGCGGCGCAGGCTCTCGCGGGCGCGGGTGCTCTCGAGCGCGGCATCCTCGTGGGCCTGCGCCACCAGACGCTCAGCCTCGACCACGGCAGTGCCCTTGGCCTCGTCGACCATTTCGTTCGAGCGCTTGCCGGCCTGATCGAGGATCTGGGCGGCCTTGGCGCGCGCCTCCTTCACGATGGCCTCGGCGCGCTGGTCTGCCTGCACCAGATCGGCCTTACCCTTCTCGGCAGCGGCAAGTCCGGCCGCGATCTTGCGCGAGCGCTCCTCCATCGCGTCGATGATCTTGGGCCACACGAACTTCATCGTGGCCCAGATGAGCGCGATGAACACGATCATCTGCACGATCAGCGTGAGATTGATGTTCACGTTCGACTCCTTGCCGGCTTGCGCGGTGCGATCGGGCTCTAGCCGGGGGCTAGTGCGTCAGACCGGCGGTGAACGGGTTCGCGAACGTGAAGAACAGCGCGAAGCCGATGCCGATCATGGCGACCGCGTCGACCAGCGCCGCGACGATGAACATCTTCACCTGCAGCATCGGGGTGAGCTCCGGCTGGCGCGCCGAGCCCTCGAGAAAGCGGCCGCCCAAGATTCCGAAGCCGATGGCGGTACCGAGCGCGCCCATGCCGAAAATGATGCCGACGGCGAGCACGGTCATGGCCTGAACGTGTGCAATGTTATCCATTCAATCCTCCTAGACGAAAACAAAAATGAGATCTGATTATCAGACTTGGGTTTACTAATGAGTTTCCTGCGCCATCGACAGATAGACGATCGTCAGCACCATGAAAATGAATGCCTGCAGCACGCCTATTAAAAAGTCGAACACCGTCCACAGCGCCGCCAGCACAACCTGCAAGAGCAGCAAGCCCCAGCCGGTTGCGGTCGAGAGCTGATGGAAGCCGTGCAGCGACAATGTCGCCAGCAACAGGAAGATCATCTCGCCGGCGAACAGGTTGCCGTACAACCGCAGCGACAGCGACAGCGGCCGCGCCAGGAGCGGCACGATCTCCAGCAACAGGTTCGCGGGAACCAGCAGCACCTTGACCACCGGATTCTTGGCGCTGAACGGCTGCAGCGTCAGCTCCCCGAGAAACCCGCCGAGCCCCTTCACCTTGATGCTGTAGTAGAGGATGAGCACGAACACCGTCAACGACAACGCGAACGTGACGTTGAGGTCGGTGCTCGGCACCACTTTCAGATGTCCCAGGCCCGCGCCGCGTCCCACGAGGGGCAGCAAGTCTACCGGCACCACGTCCATGAAGTTGAACAAAAATACCCAGCAGAAGATGGTGAGGCCCAAGGGCGCGAGAAGCTTGTTGGTCCCGTGAAAGGTGTCCTTCACCTGGTTGTCGACGAACTCGACGAGAATTTCCACGAAATTTTGGAATTTGCCGGGGACGCCCGCCGTGGCGTTGCGCGCGGCGAGATAGAACGCGCCTACGAAAAGGAGTCCGAGCACCACTGAAATGGACACGCTGTCCCAGTTGATGACTGATAGGTCCAGAATCCCCTTCGGTGCCTTGTTGGTCAGGTACGTCAGGTGATGGAGGATGTACTCGTTCGCGTTGGTGGGCTGTTCTGCTGCCATTACTGTCTATCTGCTCGCTTTCGCCTCGAATTCAATCTCTAGTCGCGTTTCTCGTCCGCCTTCCCGCGCGGCGCTCCGCCCAGGGGCGGCAGGACATTCGCGAGCGCCACCCAAAACACCAGGAAGGTCGCCGCGTACGTGCCCAGCATCGCGAGCGGTACCACCTTCATCGTCTTCAACACCGCGACGAACAGCACGATCATCACCGCAACCTTCGCCGTCTCGCCGACGAAGAACGTCCTGAGCGCCCGCTGCGGGTCCGTGGCCGACCGGCCGCCGACTCCGAAGAACGCCATCGCGAGGCTCGCCACGGTGCTGATTCCGCCCCCCAGCGCCGCGGACAGCGCGGCGTGAGCATCGGCGATCAGCCAAGCCGCGAGCGCGCAGATCACGGTCACGGCCGCCTGTCCCAGTACGACGCTGAGAGCCAGCCGCCGTGCCAGGGCTAAGTCGATCGCAATCACGTTAAATCCCGCTCTTGGAGCGACGCCTGCATTCCGGGGTCCGCCTTCCGGGACGCGAGCGCTTCGCTATTAATTTGCCATATCGCCCACGAACCCCCGGGAAATCACCCAGGTTTCTCCAGGACCTTCTCGAGGATCCGCGCGCGGGGCCCGGCGGCCGTGGCCCAAATGAGCCGCCGCATTATAGGGACCCTTTTGCAGTGCTTCAAGTTATTGGATGTGCGCCAGGATCCCTTCGAGTTCATCCAAACTATTGTAAGTTACTATCAATTTGCCTTTTCCGGTCGCGGCATGCTGGAAGGCCACCTTGGCGCCCAGCTTGTCCGCGAGCTCGAGCTCCAGGCGGCGGATGTCGGGGTCGGCGGAAGGTTCGGGCGCAGTGCCCGCGGGCCCATCGCTCGTTTTCGCGGGTGCGAGGAGCCTTCGAACGAGCGATTCGGTGTCCCGAACCGACAGCGACTTCCTCGCTACCAAGCTCGCGACCTCGATCTGTTGCCGTCGGGCGGTCAATGCAAGCAACGCGCGGGCATGCCCCATCTCGATGTGGCGCTGCTCCAGCAGCTCCTTGACTTCATCGGCGAGCTCATTGAGACGCAGCAGATTGCTCACGGCGGCGCGGGAGCGGCCCACCGCCTCCGCCGCGGCCTGATGAGTGAGTCCGAACTCCTCGATGAGCCGCGACAGCGCTCGCGCCTCCTCCAGCGGATTCAAATCCTCGCGCTGGATGTTCTCGATCAGCGCCATGGCGAGCGCCGCCTCGTCGGGCACGTCGCGAATCACCACCGCGATGTCGGCCAGGCCCGCCATTTGCGCGGCGCGCCAGCGGCGCTCACCGGCGATGATCTCGTAACGCTGTGATTCGCCGGGATTACGGCCCGGCAGCGGGCGCACCAGAATGGGCTGCACCAGTCCTTGAGCCTTGATCGAATCGGCAAGCTCTTGCAGCGACTCGGGCCGCATGTCGGTGCGTGGCTGGTATTTGCCGCGTTGCAAGAGATCCAGCGGAAGTTTCGCGATCCGGTCCCCGGCCGCTTGCGGCACTGCAGCTTCGGCCTTCTCGGGCATCCCGGCGCGGCGTGCGAACAAGGGAGAAAGCTCCGCGAGTCCTCGACCCAAGGCCGGTTTTTTAGCCGTCATGCTGGAAATCCTCGAATAGCCGAATCCGCGTGGGCCGGGCGCGATTATACGGGCGCCGCGGGCAATTCAGGCGCTCCGGGCGATTCGGATCCCCGAGGGCCGTCCGCCGCTGCCGAATTATCAGGCATCCCCGTGGAATCCGGCGCCGGCGTCGATGGACCATCCTCCGCGGGAATTTCGGGCGCCGCCGGTATCTCGGGCGTCGCCGGTGTGCCGGGCGCGCCAGGCAGTTCGTCGCGGCGAATCATCTCGCCGGCGAGCGCCAGGTAGGCGAGCGCGCCGCGCGACTCCTTGTCGTGAAACAAGGCGGGTTTCCCGAAGCTCGGCGCCTCGGCCAGGCGAATGTTGCGGGGAATCAGCGTACGGAACACCTTGTCGCCGAAATGCTCGATGAGCTGCGCCGACACCGCGTTCGCCAGATTGTTGCGCGGATCGAACATGGTGCGCAGCAAGCCCTCGATTTCCAGGTTTGGATTGATGGAGCTCCTGATCTGCTCGATGGTTTGTACCAGCGCGCTCAAGCCCTCGAGCGCGTAGTACTCGCATTGCATGGGCACCATCACCGAATCGGCCGCCACCAGCGCGTTCAGCGTGAGCATGTTGAGCGAGGGCGGACAATCGACCAGGATCACGTCGAATTCGTCGCGCACCGCCTTCAGGGCGTTGCGCAGTTTGAATTCTCGGCCGGCCATCATGGTGAGCAGCCGCACTTCCGCCGCAGTCAGCTCCTGGTTCGCCGGCATGAGCTTGAAGCCGCCGTAGTCCACGAGAACCAGCGCCTCGGCGGCGGTACAGTCGCCCAGGAGCACGTCGCAGCTGGTTCTGGTCTGGGCGTTCTTGTCGATGCCGCAGCCCATGGTGGCATTGCCCTGCGGATCCAGGTCGATCAGCAGCACGCGCCGCTTGGTCGCAGTGAGCGACGCCGCAAGATTCACGGCGGTGGTGGTCTTGCCGACACCGCCCTTCTGGTTTGCGACTGCGATGACCCGTTTCATGTGGTGTTCGGTTTCGGCCTGGCCGGCGAACTGGGGCCGGCAGGTGAGAGTTCCACAAGATGCCGCTCGTCGTCCAGCCCCGGCAACGAGATCCTATGCACGGCTGCCAGGCGGAACGACTTCGGCAGCGCGGCGATTTCCGGGTCGGGGCGCTTGCCTTTCATGGCCAGGAGCCGCCCATCCCGCGCACATAGATGTCCCGCATAGCCGACGAAATTGGCCAACGACGAGAGCGCGCGCGCAACCACCGAGTCGAACGGCGTGGGCGGCCGATAGAGCTCCGCTCGGACGTTTTCCACCTCGACGTTGGCGAGCCCCAACAGCTCCGCCGTTTGATGCACGTACCGCGCCTTCTTCCCCGTGGCCTCGATCAAGGTGAAGCGCCGCTCGGGATTGACGATGGCGAGCGGCAGCCCGGGAAATCCCGCGCCGGTACCGACATCGGCGATGCGCCCCCCGCGCAGATAGGGCTGCACGCTCAAACTGTCGAGCACGTGCTTCAAGAGCATCCCGGGCCGGTCGCGGATCGCCGTCAGGTTGAATTCGGCATTGGCGCGCTCCAGCCCGTCGACGAGCTTCAGCAGGTCCTCGGCCTGGCCCGCCTCGAGAATCAAATCGAAACTGCGCGCACCCTCGCTCAGTAGCGCGAGTTCCTCGTGTCTGTTCACGGGCCGGCGTCGCCGATCGGAGCCGCGTCGACGAGGGCGATGGATACGACAGGCCCTTCGGAAACCGTGGATGCCGTCAGGCGGGCGTCGATCTCGGTGCTGCCGTCCCGGTCCTCGCAGCGGTCGGGCGTGGAGGTGCCGGGCGTGCCTTTGCGCTGCCATTCGGCGCAGGCCGCCGCGAATTGCGCGGATGCCGACTCCGCCGGCAGGCCCACCGAGGCCTCGATTCGATTGAGCCGATCGCTCGAGAAGCACAGCGAATACTCCCCGACCGGCCGCCCGAAGAATCGCGGCGGCGCGGTTCCCTGCACGGTGTGGCAATCCCGATCCTCATGGCCGGCGCCCCCGCTCCCGGCATCGTGGAACACCACGACCTCGCTCAGCCGGTACGGCACGTCCTTGAGGAGCGTGCCGAAGGGCACGATCACCAACGCGTGCCAATCATGGCTTGGGAGCGGCATGGGCGCGGGCGAGACTTGCGCGGGGAGCTTCCCGGTCGAAGGCGGACTCGATGCCGCGCATGCGGCGAGCGCAGCCGCGCAGGCCGCCGCGGCCAGGGCCGGGAGTCTCGACACTACGCCGCGATTCGCGTCAGCCATTGCATCCAGCCCCGGCCGCCTAGGCCGGAGCCAGCCGATGCTCGAGCTCGGCGATTTCGGGGGCCGCATCGGCGGGAACCACCGGCATGTCGCTCGCTCGGCGGAGCGCCTCCAGGGCGAGGTCCCGCATTTGCGAGCAGGCGTGCGCGAAATGCAGGCGCCAGTCGGAAATCAATTCCGGCTCCAGCCCCTCGTAGTCGCGGTTGTTCAGGACGGAGTCGAGCACCATGGCGCAGAACGCGAGCTCCTGAATACGGGGCCAGGACAGGGTCGCAGACGAGCACCCCTCCGCGAAGCAGCGGCGCAGATAAGCCGGCGGATCGGCGCTCGCAATGTCGTCGAGCATGTCGCTCACGTCGCAAGATTGTAATAGGTGCTCGAAGCCGGTCATCGTATCGATTATCCTCGCGGGCCATTATCGTCGGGGTTTGGGAACATAGGAATAATGACTCGCATCTTTCTCTCGCCGCTCCTGGGGGTCTCGTTGCTGCTCGCTTGCGTCGCCCATGCGGCGCCACCCTCGACGAGGAGCAATCTGGTCTACGAAGGAATTCCGGATCGAGCGCCGGATGCCGCCGAAACGCTGGACGCCTATTTGAGTGCGCGCCAGGCGACTCCCCTGGGATTTACGCCGAAAGGGCAGCTCCTCATCGTCACGCGTTTCGGCGAGACCGATCAGCTTCACCTCGTCGATCGTCCGCTCGGCGAGAGACGCCAGATCACCTTCCAGCGCGAGCCTATCACGCAGGCCGCATTCTCGCCGGATCCCAGCCGCGAGGCCTTCCTCTACGAGCGCGACTCCGGGGGAAACGGCAACACGCAGATTTATTATCAACGCGCGGCAGATGCCGCAGGCCGGCGCCTGACCGACGGCAAGTCGATGAATGGGGGAGCGATGTGGTCCAATTCCGGACGCGAGATCGCGTTCTTCACGACCGCCCGCGACGGCATCTCCTACGACATCGACATCGTCGACCCGGAATCCGGCGCGCTGCCGCATCTCGCGATCACCGGAGACGGGGCCGCCTGGTATCCGCTCGATTGGTCGCCCGACGATCGGAAGCTTCTGGTCGAAAAACACGTGTCTTCCCAGGAGGACTACTTGTATATCGTCGACCTGGCGACCGGCCAGCGGCGCGAGGTGGATGCTTCCCCGACCAAGGTCGCGATCTCCGGGGCCAAGTTCTCGCGCGACGGTACCGGGGTGTACATCCTGTCGGATCGCGACTCCGACAACGCGAAGCTTCGTTATCTCAATATCTTCACCGGCGAGAAGAACGATATTGCGTCCCGCAGCCCCTGGGATGTCGAGGCGTTCGCGCTCTCCAACGACGGACATTATCTCGCCTACGTGACCAACGAGGGAGGTCTCGGAAAGCTCAACGTCGTGGACCTGAAAACGCATCAGGATCTCACGCCGCCGAGACTGCCGTTCCTGGGTGTCATCGGGTCGCTCGGCTTCGACCGGGAGGGCAAGCGATTGGTGTTCGGCTTGTCGGCGGCCAATCAGCCGCGCGATGCGTATGTCCTCGACATCGAATCCAATCGCGTGGAGGCGTGGACGGCAAGTGAAGCGGGCCCGCTGGACAGGACCAAATTCGTGGTGCCGCACCTGTCGCAATTCCCCACGTTCGACCGCGCCGACGGCAAGTCCCGCGAGATACCGATGTACGTCTACGAGCCGGCGAGGCCCGGGCCGCACCCGGTGCTCGTGGTGTTGCACGCCGCGCCGGATTCGGAGTTTCGCCCGGCGTTCGATCCTTGGATCGAGTACGTCGTGAACGAGCTGGGTTACGCGGTAATCGCACCGAACATCCGCGGCTCGACCGGTTACGGGAAGAGCTTCTTCGCGCTGGACAAAGGCATGTTGCGCGAGGACTCGGTCAAGGACGTGGGCGCACTCGTGGTATGGCTCGGCCTCGATCCCAAATTCGACGCGAAGCACATCGTGGTGTCAGGGGGCTACCTGGCGCTCGCCGCACTCGTTAACTACGGAGACCGGTTGCGCGGCGCCGTCGACTTCGCGGGCATCACCGACTTCGTCGGCTACATGAGCACGACCGCGCCCTACCTCCAGAGTCAGGAGCGCGCGGAGTTCGGCGACGAGCGCGACGTGGATACGCGCGCATATCTTCGGCGCATTTCTCCGCTCACGGGCGCGGACCGGATCTCGCGGCCCTTGCTCGAGGTGCACGGCAAGAACGACCCGCGCGTGCCGATGTCGCAATCCGACGAGCTCGCGAACCGGCTACGAAGCCGTGGAGGAACGGTGTGGTTTCTCAGGGCCGCCGACGAAGGGCATTCGTTCGGCAAGCGGCAAGATCTCGACGCCTACTATCAAAGCTTCGCCGAGTTTCTGGGAAGCCTCAAGTAGCGCTTGCTTTCCTGGTTACTTGCTTTCCGGAGTCGCTGTCTCCAGCGGCGAAGGCTGGCTGGCGAAAAACTCCGCGACCACCTCGATGTCCTCCCCGGTGGGGAGAAGCTGGGCCATGCTGTCCATGACGACGTTCTTGCGCCGGCCGTTGTGATAGGCCGTCAACGCCTGCTCCAGGTAATCCGCGTGCTGGCCGGCGAGCACCGGCGGCTTGGGATCGAGCGGCGAGGCGACGCCCAAGCCGTTTGCGCCATGGCACGCCCCGCAGGCCGCTGCCGCCTTCGGCACCGTGCCGACAACTTTGTCGGAGGGCTTCGTGGGCTCACCCTGCAGATACGCCGCAATGTCCACGATATCCTGATCGGACAGCGACGAGACTTGGGCGTGCATGGTCGCATGCGGCCGATCGCCGTCCTTGTATTCGTGGAGCGCGGCGATGATGTACGCCGCATGCTGATGACGCAGCTTCGGCACGCTGTAATCGGGATACGCGTTCCTGTAGTTGTCGATCCCATGGCAGCCGTAGCAGGTATAGAAAAGCTCTTTCCCCTTCACGGGATCGGGCGTCGACGTGCCGCTTTGCGCCTGGGCGGACAGCGATACACTCGAGCTCAAAAGGATCGCGCCTGCAAGCCACGCCACACCGTTCAATCGCCAGAACATGTAATTCTCCGAGCCCCGGGGTCCAAACAAGAGCGCTGATGTTAAAGAGTGAGCGGCGAAAATGCCACTCGTGCGTCGAAATGCAGTGATTTTCACGGTCGGCTCCGCTTGCGTCCGGTCAAGCGGCGCGCTCGTCCTTCTTGAGATACACCAGCAAGAGCGAGAGCGCCGCCGGCGTCAAACCGGGAATGCGCGCCGCCTGGCCCAAGGTCTGCGGCCGCACGGAGCTGAGCGACTGGCGCGCCTCGTTCGACAATCCGCCCACTCTGGCATAGTCGATCTCGTCGGGGAGCCGCATGTCCTCGTGCCGTTGCTGCCGGTCGATCTCCTGGCTCTGCCGCTTGAGGTAGCCGGAATATTTTGCCTGCACGTCCACTTGGTGCTTCACCTGTTCCGCCAGGCGCTCGTCGCTCCGCCAATCCGCAGCGTCTCCTCGCTCGCCGGCCGGGGGCACCGCCTCCGCGGGCACGGCCTGCGCCAAGTCGTCATAGGAAAGCTCGGGGCGGCGCAGAAGCTCGAATGCGCGCACTTCGCGTTGCAAGGGCTGCTTGAGCTTCGCAAGAAGGGCGGCATCCACCCGCTCCGGCCGCACCAGCGCCGCCGACAGGCGATCGATCTCCGTCTCGACGGCGCCGCGCTTTCGGGCGAAGAACTCCCAGCGCGCCTCATCCACCAATCCGAGCTCGCGGCCGCGCGCGGTGAGGCGCAGATCCGCGTTGTCCTCGCGCAGCGAGAGCCGGTATTCGGCGCGGCTGGTGAACATGCGATAGGGCTCGGGCGCACCGCGGGTGATGAGGTCGTCGACCAGCACGCCCAGGTAGGCCTCGCTTCGTTTCGGGCACCAGGCATCGCGCCCGGCGGCGGCCAGCGCGGCATTCGCACCCGCCAAGAGTCCTTGAGCCGCCGCTTCTTCGTAGCCCGTGGTGCCGTTGATCTGCCCCGCCAGAAACAAGCCGCCGATGAGCTTGCTCTCCAAGCTGGATTTGAGGCCGCGCGGATCGAAGAAGTCGTATTCGATCGCATATCCCGGCCTCGTGATGTGCGCGTGCTCGAAGCCGCGGATCGATCGCACGAATTCATACTGCACGTCGAACGGCAAGCTGGTCGAGATCCCGTTGGGATAGATCTCGTGCGTATCGAGGCCCTCCGGCTCGATGAAGATCTGATGCGCCGTTCGATCCGCGAAACGCATCACCTTGTCTTCGACCGACGGACAGTAGCGGGGCCCGGTGCCCTCGATGAGACCGGTGAACATCGGTGAGCGGGCGCTCGCTCCGCGGATGATGTCGTGCGTGCGCTCGTTGGTCGCGGTGATGTGGCAGGGAATCTGCCGCGGATGCGCCGCGCGCGTGGAAAGGTAGGAGAACACCGGACGCGGATCATCGCTATGCTGTTCCCGGAGGCCTGCGAAATCGATGCTGCGGCCATCGATCCGCGGCGGGGTGCCCGTCTTCAACCGGCCTACTTGCAACGGAAGCTCGCGTAAGCGTTCCGCGAGCGCATTGGAGGGCGGGTCGCCGGCCCGTCCGCCCGCGTGGCTTTCGAGGCCCACATGGATCCGGCCGCCCAGGAACGTGCCGACCGTCAGAACCACGTTCGACGATCGGAGCTCGACGCCGCTCGCGGTGAGGCAGCCCGCCACGCGTTCGCCGTGCACGATGAGGTCCGCGACCTCTTGCTGGAAGATCACGAGATTGGGCTGAGTCTCGAGCATCCGACGGATGGCCCGCTTGTAGAGCTGGCGATCGGCTTGCGCCCGCGTCGCACGGACCGCCGGACCCTTGCTCGCGTTCAGGGTGCGAAACTGAATGCCGGCCTGGTCGGCCGCGAGCGCCATGGCACCGCCGAGCGCGTCGATCTCCTTGACCAGATGCCCCTTGCCGATCCCCCCGATGGCTGGATTGCAGCTCATTTGCCCGAGCGTCTCGATGTTGTGGGTGATCAGGAGCGTGCGCCGCCCCATGCGGGCGGCCGCGAGCGCGGCCTCGGTGCCGGCATGGCCGCCGCCGATCACGATCACGTCATGGTGAGATGCGAAACGCATGGTCCTGAACCGCAGATTCCTTGATACCCAAAACTCGCCGGACAGCCCCCAAGTTTAAACCGGCCCGCGGCAATCCACCAAAGCGCCTCTCGGGAAACCAACGCGCCTCGCCGGAAAAGCAGGGGAACCAACGCTGCCCCGCCCCGCACTAATAGCGCATGTCCCTGCGCGCCTCCCTGATTTCCCAGGCGACCATCGCCCGGCCCAAGCCGCCCGCCGGATACCTGCCTTTCCGCGCCTTGCTGGTCTCCGCGGCATGGTCCGCCTGCACCCTCCTCGCGTCGGTCACCGGGGCGGCGGCGGCCACGGGCGATGAGCCCCAAATCGGCCAGGCGGCACCCGAGTTCAGCGCGACAGACAGCGAGGGCAAGGTGCGTCGTTTGGCTGACTTTCGCGGCAAGACGGTGGTGCTGGAATGGACCAACGCGGACTGCCCCTATACCCGCAAACACTATTCCAGCGGGAACATGCAGAGCCTTCAGGAGATGGCGCGTCAGCGCGGCGTCGTTTGGCTGTCGGTGATTTCCTCGGCGCCCGGCAAACAGGGCTACGTGACCGGCCCCGAGGCGGACGCGTTGAGCCGAACTCGCCATGCCGTACCCGCCGCGGTGCTGCTCGATCCGTCGGGTGATCTGGGGCGCCTCTATCACGCGAAGACCACTCCGCACCTGTTTGTCATCGACGCGCGGGGTGACCTGCAATACATGGGCGGCATCGACAGCCTCGCGACCTCGGACGTGGCCGACATCCCGCGTGCCGAGCCCTACCTGAAAGAGGCGCTGCTGGCGGTGGTCGACGACAAGCCGGTCGCCCACCCCGTCACCCGGCCCTACGGCTGCAGCGTCAAGTACCAGTGAGCTAGCGGCGGCCGCTCTCGCTCCCGCACCCCGGTTCGCGCCGCACCACACCGGTCCACGCCGCGCCTATTCGACCGCGATGGGAATCCCCGCGAATTTCCCCCGCCAGACCTCTGGTCCGCTGTCGTGCACCGACTCCCCGTCCGAGCTCACGGCCACGGTCACCGGCATGTCGCGCACCTCGAATTCGTATACGGCCTCCATGCCGAGCTCGGCGAAGCCGACGACGCGGCTGGAGCGAATCGCCTGGGACACCAGGAATGCGGCGCCGCCGACCGCGATCAGATACGCCGACCGATGTGCGCGAATGGCAGCCACCGCCTCCGGTCCGCGCTCCGCCTTGCCCACCATGGCGAGGAGCCCGGCCTTGCCGAGCATGGTGTCGGTGAAGCGGTCCATGCGGTTCGCCGTCGTCGGTCCGGCCGGACCGACCACTTCGCGCCGGACCGGATCCACGGGTCCCACGTAGTAAATGACGCGGTTGCGGAAGTCGACGCCCTCCGGCAGCGGCTGGCCCGCATCGAGCAGCGCGCAGATGCGCTTGTGAGCGGCATCCCGTCCAGTCAGGAGCTTGCCCGATAGAAGCAGCCGTTCGCCCGCCTTCCAAGTGGCCATTTCCTCGCGGGTCAGGCCGTCGAGCGAGACGCGGCGCGCGCTCGCGTCCGCGCTCCACCGCACATTCGGCCATTGCGCGAGATCCGGGGGCTCGAGCACAGCGGGTCCCGAACCGTCCAGGGTGAAATGCAGGTGGCGGGTGGCGGCGCAATTCGGAATCACGGCCACCGGGAGCGACGCCGCATGGGTAGGGTAGTCCGCGACCTTCACGTCGAGCACGGTGGTGAGGCCGCCCAGCCCCTGCGCGCCGATCCCCAAGTCGTTGACCCGCCGGTAGATTTCCAGGCGCAGCTCCTCGAGCTTGTCGGCCGGCCCGCGAGTGATGAGATCGGCGATGTCGATCGGGTCCATGAGGGATTTCTTCGCAAGCAGCATGGCTTTCTCCGCGCTGCCGCCGATGCCGACGCCGAGCATCCCGGGCGGGCACCAGCCGGCGCCCATCTCCGGCACCTTCTCGACCACCCAGTCCGCCACCGAATCCGACGGGTTCAGCATGGCGAACATGGATTTGTTCTCGGATCCGCCGCCCTTGGCCGCCACGGTGATCTCGAGCTGGTCCCCGGGAGCGAACTCGGTGTGGATCACCGCCGGCGTATTGTCCTTGGTGCCGGTGCGCTTACCCGCCGGGTCGGCCACGATCGACGCGCGGAGCTTGTTGTCGGGGTTGAGGTAGGCGCGCCGGACACCCTCGTTGATCATGGCCTCGAGATCGCGCGATGCCTCGAAGCGAACGCCCATTCCCACCTTGACGAACACCACCACGATCCCCGTGTCCTGGCAGATCGGGCGATGGCCCTCGGCGCACATCCGCGAGTTGGTGAGTATCTGCGCAATCGCGTCGCGCGCCGCCGGGCTTTGCTCCAGCGCATGGGCACGGCCCATGGCCCGGATGAAATCCGGGGCGTGATAGTAGGAAATGTATTGCAAGGCGTCGGCGACGCTCTCGATGAGATCATCTTCGCGAATGACGGCCATCGGATTCCTTCGGAATGGGTGCAATTGACGAACTGGGCCGCAAATCTATCAAGTCGAGGCCGGGCGGGGATAGCGAATCGCTACACTTGGGCGCCTGACGGTCATGAGGCGATGAATCGGAGTACGACGTTGCGGCTCGCGTGGAAGACCCTCTCGGTCTGCGTCTTGGTCTTTTGCAAGGGATTTTCCGCCTCGGCGGCAACGCTCCCCTTGCACGAATGCCGGCTCGAGCATCCGCTCCGATTGAGCTCGGTCGCGGCCCGCTGCGGAGTTCTGGCGGTGCCGGAGGATCCCAGTACCCCGGCCGGGCGCAAGATCGATTTATTCGTCGCCGTGGTTCCTGCGCTCAATCGGCGAGCCTCCGCCGCCCCCTTGTTTCTGCTCGCAGGGGGGCCGGGGCAAGCGGCCGCGGATCTCTATGCCAGCTACGCGGGCGCCTTCGCGCGCGCCAATCGCAATCACGACATCGTGGTGGTCGACCAGCGCGGCACGGGAAGGTCCGAGCCTTTGGTCTGCAGCTATCCCGAGGACTGGGACGATACCGAGGAGTCGATCCCCGAACTCCGGCGCGCCACCCAAGCCTGTCTCGCACGATATGGCGATCGGGTGCGCTTCTATACCACGAGCGTCGCCGTCGGGGACCTGGATCGAGTGCGCGTCGCGCTCGGCTACTCCGCGATCGATCTCTACGGCTCGTCCTACGGCACCCGCGTCGCGGAGCTCTACATGCGGCGCCACCCGGGTGAGACCCACGCCGTGGTGCTGGACGGCGTGACCTACCCCGAGCAGGCGATCGGACCCGATACGCCCCTGGACGGCGAGCGAGCGCTCGATCTCATCGTGGCCCGCTGCGATTCCGCGCCTGATTGCGCGGCCGCCTACCCGAACCTCACGGCCGAGCTCGGCGAGTTGCGCGGCAAATTCGGCCCCCAGAAGCAGCCCCTCGTGATCGCCGATCCGACCACCGGCGAGCCGTTGCCGCTGGAATTCAATCGCGGCGTGTTTTCCGCGGCGCTGCGTTTCTTGTCGTACAGCGCCATGGAAGCCTCGCTTCTGCCGGCGTTGATTCATCAGGCGGCGATCGGGCGCGCGGCGCCGATGGCGGCCGAGACCTTCATGTTGGCCCGGCAAGTTCGCGATCAGCTGGCGAGCGGCATGCAGAACAGCGTGGTCTGCAGCGAGGATGTGCCTTTTTTCCATGTAGGGGAGGCGGAGAGGCAACGGATCGAGCAGACCTACCAGGGTACGGATCAGCTGGATGCGCTCGTCGAGATCTGCAAGCTCTGGCCCAAGGGTCCGGTCGATGCCGACCTGCACGCGCCCTTGTCGAGCGCGGTGCCGACGCTTCTCCTGTCGGGCGAGGCGGATCCGGTGACGCCCCCCGCCGATGCCGAACGTCTTGCGCGCGGACTCGGGCGCTACCGGCACTTGATCGTCCCCGGCGAGGGGCACGGTCAGATCGTCACGGGCTGTGTGCCCAGGCTGATGGCTGATTTCCTGGACGGCGCCGAGCCCGCGGCGCTCGATGCATCCTGCCTGCAGCGGCATCATCCGGCACCGTTCTTCGTCGGACTGACCGGACCCTCGCCATGATCGAGGCCGCGGCGCTGCGCAAGTGTTTCGGCGCCATCGAGGCGGTGCGCGAGGTCTCGTTTCGAGCCGCGGATGGATCGATCACGGGGCTCCTCGGACCGAACGGGGCAGGCAAGTCGACGACGCTCCGAATGCTCTACGGGGTCCTCACGCCCGACCGCGGGAGCGCCCGCATCGACGGCCTCGACATCCGCGGCGAGACCTCGGCGGCGCGAGCTCACCTGGGCGTCCTGCCGCACGCGGCGGGTCTGTACGGGAATTTGACGGCTCGGGAGAACATCGCCTATTTCGGCTCGCTGCACGGCATCGCCGGCAAGCGGCTCGCCGAGCGTGTCGCCGAACTTGCCCGCGCGCTCGACATGGAAAGCTTCATCGATCGCCGCGCCAAGGGCTTCTCGCAGGGCCAACGCATCAAGACGGCGCTCGCCCGGGCGCTGGTGCACGACCCCGCGAACGTGATACTCGATGAGCCCACCAACGGCCTCGACGTGATGGCGATCCGGAATCTGCGCGAGATATTGAGGACCTTGAGAGCGCAGGGACGATGCATCCTGTTCTCCTCGCACGTGATGCAGGAAGTCGCGGCGCTCTGCGATCAAGTGGTGATCATCGGCCGGGGGAGCGTGCTCGCGCGAGGCACCCTGGAAGAGGTACGCGAGCGCACGGGGTCCGCGACGCTGGAAGAGGCCTTCCTCGAGATCCTCGGCGAATCGGAGGGGCTCGCATGATGCGCGCCCTCTTCATCGTGTTCGCGAAGGAATTCGTGGAAAACCTGCGCGATCGGCGCACGCTGGTGTCGGCGCTGCTGTTCGGTCCGCTGTTCGGTCCGCTCCTGTTCGGCGCCATGGTGTCGCGGATGCTCAATCAGAGCGTGGTCGAGTCGGACGAGCCGCTCGCCATCACCATCTCGGGAGGCGAGCGGGCGCCGAACCTGCGCCGTTATCTCGAGTCCCAGGGCGTGCGTCTCCATGCCGAGGCGCTGTCGGAAGCGGGCGCGCGCGCGCGCGTCGAGAAGGACGGGGCGGTGGTGCTGCTGGTGCCGCCCGATTTTGCGGCCCTGTTCCAGGAGGCGCGTCCGGCGCCGGTCTTCGTGGTCGCGGACAGCTCGGATTCCCAGACCCGCAAGAGCGCCGAGCGGCTCCGCGAGTTGCTCGCGGGCTATGCGAGCGGCATCGCGCAGCTCCGGATTCAGATGCGCGGTGTCGATCCGCTGCTCGCCGTGCCGGTAGCGGTCAACGACATCGACGTGACCACACCGGCCGGCAGGGCCGTCGTGGTACTGGGATTCATGACCTATTTCGTCTTGTTTTCGGTATTGATGGGCGGCCTGTATCTCGCGATCGACTGCACCGCGGGCGAGCGCGAGCGCGGATCTCTGGAGCCACTCTTGAGCCTTCCCGTGGCGCGCGGCGCACTCCTCGGCGGCAAGGTTCTCGCGACCTGCGCCTACATGTGCCTGTCGCTCGCGATCAATCTCACTGCGTTCGTGTTCGTGTTCCGGTTCGTGCCGCTCGAACGGCTGGGAATGAGCGCCAATCTCGGCGTCCGCACGGCCCTCGAATTCTTCGCGATCTGCCTGCCGTTCGTGCCGCTGGGCGCCGCCCTGATGACCTTCGTGGCCTCGTTCACCCGGAGCTACCGAGAGGCGCAGACTTACCTCACCAGCGTGCTCTTGGTGCCGACGCTTCCCATCGCCTTCGCGAGCATCTATTCGCTCAAGACCAAGAGCTCGCTGATGGTCATTCCGTCGCTGAGCCAGCACTTGCTCATGACCAGCGTGCTCAAGGACGAACCAATTGCGCCCACTGACGCCATCGTATCGTCGGGTTGTTCGTTGCTGCTCGCCCTCGTACTGCTCGTGCTCACCGCGCGCCATTGGCGGCGGGAGTCGATGCTCGGCTAGCGCGATCGACGGGCCACGCGCCGCAGGACGATTAGGGTGTTTGCGTATAGGCGTTTTCCTACGGAGGATGTATAACGCAGTTGGAAAATACGTATTGGGGGCTCCCAAGGGAAGGCTGGCATGACTCGTACGTTGAATGCGCGGGGGAACGTCGTCGCTTTTCTGGCGATTTTGGCGCTGTCCGCGCTCACCATGGTTTGGTTGTTCTGGCATCACCCGGTCAAGACGCTGATCGCCACGATTGGAGTACTGGCCGCTCTCGGTATTTCGGCTCGTTTGGCGAGGGCGATCGAGGTGGATGCCGCTTCCGATATGGAGCACGGGAACCGGAGCATCTAGCGCGCCCATCGAGGCGCGATGCAATTTGTAGATGGGCCTAGCGAATCGCTAGATGAGCCCTTTGAGGTCCCGCCGCCCGATTGTCCGGCCCTCGTTCACTTCCCGATACAAAAACTTCCAAAGATCTCGCCGAGCAAGTCCTCGTTGGTCACCTCCCCCGTGATCTCGCCCAGCGCCCGCTGAGCGAGCCTGAGATCCTCGGCGAAAAGTTCGAACGCCTGCAAATCCGCCGCTGCCTTCGCGGCCCCCTCGACCAGCGTGCGCGCGCGCGCGAGCGCGTCGAGATGCCGCCGGCGCGCGGCCAGGGCCCCCGATTCCGAATCGCGGTATCCCGCGCTCGATTTGAGATGGGCTCGCAGCGAATCCAAGCCGGCGCCGGTGCGCGCGCTCACGAAGATCCGCGCAGGCGTCCCCTCACGAGCCCCCGCCGCGAGGGCGGTGAGATCAATCTTGTTCAACACCAGCGTCACCGGAACATCCTCGGGCAGCGAATCGGCATCGAGCAGCGGCGTCACGTCCGACGACTGCGCCCCGACGGCGTCGCTGTCCGCGGCGCCGTCCGCAACGCTCGCATCGATCACGTAGAGAATCCGGTCAGCGCGCCGCATCTCGTGCTGCGCACGGCGGATGCCCTCCGCCTCCGCCGCGTCAAGGGCGCTCCGCAGCCCCGCCGTATCGATCAGGTTGAGCGGCAAGCCATCGAGGTGCAGATGCTGGCGCAGCACATCCCGCGTGGTACCCGGCGCGTCGGTCACGATCGCGACATCATCGCCGATGAGCCGATTGAGCAAGCTCGACTTTCCTGCATTCGGCTTGCCCGCAATCACCACCGTCAAACCCTCGCGCAGAAGCGTGCCTTGCCGCGCCGCCGATTCGATCTCACCGAAACTTTCCAGCACCCGGGCCAGCCGTCCGGTGATCGCAGGCGCGGACAGAAAATCGATCTCCTCGTCCGGGAAGTCGATCGCCGCCTCGACGTGTACTCGCAGATCCATGAGCAGCGCCTGAAGCTCGTGGATGCGCGCCGAGAACGCTCCCTGCATGGAACGCACCGCCGCTCGCGCAGCCGCCGCGGTGCCGGCGTCGATAAGATCCGCGACCGCCTCAGCCTGCGCAATGTCCATCTTGCCGTTCAGGAAGGCACGCTCCGAGAACTCGCCGGGCCGCGCCGCACGGCACCCGAGCTCGAGCACCCGGCGCATCAGCAGGTCGAGCACCAGGACTCCGCCGTGGGCAAACAGCTCCAGCACATGTTCGCCGGTGAACGAAGCCGGCGCCGGGTAATACACCGCGATTCCCAGATCGATGACGTTGCCCTGCGCGTCGAGAAAGCTCGCGAGGCGCGCGTGCCGCCCCTCAGGAATCCGCCCGAGCAGAAGCGTCGCGACGCGCGGCACCTCCGGCCCGGACAAGCGCACGATCCCAACCGCCCCGCGCCCCGGAGCGCTCGCGATGGCCGCAATGGTGTCATTAAAGATCACGGTATCAGTGTACGAAACTCGCCCGCCCCGCGCGCCCTAACGACCGTGAGATCCCTGTCGAAAACCGCCGGAAGAAGGCCGGGTCAGGCAGGCACTTCCATTCCAGCTAGGAGCGGAGTTTCGTCACCTCAGCCTGGACTACCTGATTGATACGCCACTGCTGCGCGATCGACAGCACCGTGTTGGTCAGCCAGTACAGCGTCAGCCCCGATGGGAACCACGCCATCATGCCGGTCATCACCAAGGGCATGAACTGCATGAGCTTGGCCTGCATCGGATCCGGCGGCGGCGGATTCAGCTTGAACTGCATGAACATCGCCGCGCCCATCAACAGGGGCAGCACGAAGTACGGATCGCGAGAGGACAGGTCGTTGACCCACAGCAGGAACGGCGCCTGGCGCATCTCCACGCTCTCGAGCAGCACCCAATAGAACGAGATGAACACCGGGATCTGCACCACCATCGGCAGGCAGCCCGCGAGCGGGTTGATCTTCTCCCGCTTGTAGAGCTCCATCATGGCGCGTCCGAGCTTTTCCCGATCGTCCTTGTAGGTCTCCTGAATCTGCTTCATGCGCGGCGCCACGGCGCGCATCTTGGCCATGGAGCGGCCGCTCGCCTGGCTCAAGGGAAAGAAAATCAGCTTGATGAGGGCCGTGACGATGATGATGGCCCAGCCCCAATTGCCGGTGACCGAGTGTACCCACTTCAGCGCCCCGAACAGGGGCTGGGCGATGACCGTCAAACGTCCGTAATCGGCCGTGCGTTCCAGGCGAGGACCGGTGACAGCGAGCTGGGATTGCAATTTCGGTCCCACGAACAGCTTTTCTTGAAACTCGGCGCTCGCGCCGGCCGGTATCTGCTGGAAGGGGCCGGTCGCGCTCAGGAGATATTCGTGCCCGAGCACCTTCAGGCGATAGTCATAGGCTTGATTCGGAGGAGGCACGATCGCCGACACGAAATGGTGCTGCAGCGAGGCGAGCCAGCCGTTGGTGATGGTTTCGTTGAATTTGCTGTCTGCTTCACTCTCGACGCCGAGGTCGCGAGGCCTCGATCCATCGAAAACGTCCGGACCCTTGAACGAATAGGTCTCGACATCGAAATACGAGCGGGATGCGTGCTCCCAGTGCCGCAGGATCTGTCCGTAGGAGGCCAGCGAGCGAGCGGTCGGGCTGTCATTGCGAACTTCGTACGTGAGGCCGATCGCATACCAGCCGCGCTTGAATACGAACGTCTTCGTGACGTTGAGACCCTTCCCGTCGGTCCAGGTCATCGGCACGGAGAGTTCGCTCGCGCCGGCCGGCATCACGTACGAGTCCTTCGCGGAAGTCCACGTCGCCAGATGAGTGGGAGCCGCCTCGTCGGCGGTGCCGATCAAACCCGTCTGCAACAGATACAACGTCCCTGGATCGCCGTTCTCCAGACGCACCGGGACGTTCGGCGCGTCCTTGTGCACGGGGTACTGGATCAGGTCGGCGCGCTCGATCTCGCCGCCCTTGAGATTGATGTCGAGACTGAGTACGTCGGTGACGACGTGGATGGAGGCGCCGGGTGCGCCGGCGCCCGAATCGAGTGCGGGCGGCGCGGCAGGCGCCGAGCCGGTGCTCGGGGAAGCGGGCGTGCTTGGACTCGCGCCTGGCGCCGCGGCCGTGCTGGATGCCGTCGGCACCGTATCGGCCAGGGACTTCGACGCAGGGGCGGATCCCGGTGTCATGGTCACGGCCGCGGCGGAGGCGGGCGCTTGGTAGTCGCGGATCCAGGCTTCGTAGTTGAGGTACAGGATCGCGGCGAACGCGAACCAAATCATGATGCGGGTATTAGCCATTGAGCGCTCTCGTCTTAAGGCACGGGGTCGTAGCCACCCTCGAAAAAGGGATGGCAGCGGAGCAAGCGTCTCGCGCCGAGCCATAGGCCGCGCACCACGCCATGACGTTCGATCGCCTCATGGGTATAGCACGAGCAGCTCGGATAGAAACGGCAGCGCGGTCCGAGGAGCGGACTCAAGGTCCACTGGTAAACGCGAATGATGCCCATCAGGATCCGGCGCATGGCTACCCCTGGCGCGCGATGTTTTTCCAGTGCTTGGCGAGGCTCGCGCGCAACGCGCTTGCCGGCGCCAGCTTCGCGGCGTCCCGCGCCGCGATCGTGACGTTGACCGCGGGCAGCTCGTACTGGTTCAAACGGAAGGATTCGCGCGCTACCCGTTTGATGAGGTTCCGCGCAACGGCGTTGCCGCAGCTCTTGGTCGCGATCGCGAGCCCTAGGCGCGGATGGGTTTCGTGGTTGGCGAGTACGGACACGATAAAGTAAGCATCGGAAATACGCCTGCCTCGCTGGCGCACCGCGCGAAACTCGGCCGGCTGGTGTAATCGCTTGCGCGGCTCGAACGTCAGTTTGGTCGGACGAGTGGTAATTTAAACGTCAGGGGCAGAGGCGCTTGCGGCCCTTCGCACGGCGCCGAGCAAGCACTTGCCGACCGCTCTTGGTCGCCATTCGCGCACGAAAACCGTGGGTGCGGGCACGATGCAAGTTACTCGGATTGAAGGTACGTTTCATAAGGCACTTTCAGGGAAAAACTATGGGGCAAATCAAGGCACTGAGCCAGGGAATCGCGTGATTTGCGAAAGGCGGCAAGGGTACTGAGCGAGCGTGGAAGTGTCAATAGACGCCTCGCTCGGTTGGAGCTAGACTCGCTCCCCCTTTCGTTTAGTTGCCCCAACCGCTGCCCGTAGGAGAGCGCTCTTGCCAGAGACGCTATGGAACCGCTGTCTGCGCGTGCTCGAGAGCGAGCTGCCCATAGAGCAGTTCAACACCTGGCTGCGGCCGCTGCAGGCTATCGAGCGTGACGGCCAGGTGCGGCTGCTCGCCCCCAACCCTTATGTCATCAAGTGGGTCGGAGACCACTCCCTCACCCGCATCAAGGAGCTGGTCAGTCAGTTCGCCGAGGGTGCCATCCTGGATGTGGTGCTCGATGTGGGGACCCGGCCGATGGATAACCCCCTGCAGAACGCGCCCCCCGCCATCAATCAGGAGGTGGTGAACCCCGCGGGCGTGGTCAACGGCGCGGGCGCTCCGCGCGGACCCGTGTCGGGCAGGCCGCGGCGCAGCGGGCCCACCGTCCTCGGAAGTCCGATCAACGAGAACTTCACTTTCAACAGCTTCATCGAGGGAAAGAGCAATCAGCTCGCAAAGGCCGCCGCGATCCAGGTGGCGGGCCATCCCGGCAAAGCTTACAACCCGCTGTTCATCTACGGCGGCGTCGGCCTCGGCAAGACGCACTTGATGCACGCCGTGGCGAACAAGCTCAAGGAACGCCACTCGGATGCGCGCGTGGCGTACGTGCACAGCGAGGGCTTCGTGAGCGAGATGGTGAAGGCCCTGCAGCACAACACGATCAATGATTTCAAAACGGCGTATCGATCGCTCGATGCACTGATGATCGACGACATCCAGTTTTTTGCCAGGAAGGATCGTTCGCAGGAGGAGTTTTTCCATACCTTCAACGCGCTTCTCGAGAGCCAGCAGCAGGTGATCCTCACCTGCGACCGATATCCCAAGGAGGTGGACGGTCTCGAGGAGCGGCTCAAGTCGCGTTTCGGTTGGGGGCTGACCGTGGCGATAGAGCCGCCGGAGCTCGAGACCTGCGTGGCGATCCTGATGAGCAAGGCGGCGATGTCCAAAGTGGATCTGCCGGAGGAAGTGGCGTTTTTCGTGGCCAAGCGCATCCGCTCGAACGTGCGCGAACTGGAAGGGGCGTTGCGCCGGATCATGGCAACCTGCGAGTTCACCGGGCGTCCGATCACGGTGGAGTTCGCGAAGGAAGCATTGCGCGATCTTCTCGCCCTTCAAGAGAAGTTGGTAACCGTGGAGAATATCCAGAAGACCGTCGCGGAGTACTACAAGATCAGAATCGCGGACCTCCTGTCCAAGCGGCGCAGCCGTTCGATCGCACGCCCGCGCCAGGTCGCCATGGCGCTCGCGAAAGAATTGACGAACTACAGCTTGCCGGAAATCGGCGATGCGTTCGGTGGTCGGGACCATACGACGGTGCTGCACGCCTGCCGCCGGGTGAAGGAGTTGCGCGAGATCGAGCGGCGCATCGGCGAGGACTATATGAACCTGTTGAGAACTCTGGCTGGATGAGGGGATGAACCTGTGGATGACATGTGGGGGAAAGATATCCACAGGTGGACTACAGGATTCACCAGCTTGTCAGATTATTCCTACATGGGTTTGCTACGAGCTAACTGACTGATTATCAAGGGCTATATTGGGTTATTCACAGAGATCACAGCCCTTCATAATCATAGTAATCAAGTCTTAAGAATAGATCTTTAAGAATTAGAGATGGGTGGTCGCATGAAATTGACGGTTGAGCGGGAGAAGTTGTTGGCGCCCTTGCAGGCGGTCATCGGCGTCGTGGAGCGTCGGCAAACCATGCCGGTCTTGGCGAACGTACTGCTGGGAGTATCCGAGGGTCGCTTGTCGATCACGGCGACCGACCTGGAGGTCGAATTGGTCGCGGCGACTGACGTGAGCGTTCAACAGTCCGGCGACATCACGGTACCGGGCAGGAAATTTCTCGACATCCTGCGTGCGCTGCCGGAGAAGTCATCCGTATCGTTGAGCGTCGAGGGTGAGAAGGTGGTGATCAAGGCCGCGCGAAGCCGCTTCAGCCTGTCGACCCTCCCGGCCGTGGAATTTCCGGTGATCGACGATATCAATTCTCAGCAAACGGTCGAGATCCCGCGTAAGGAACTCGGGCGGCTGCTCGAGAAAACGCACTTTTCCATGGCGCAGCAGGACGTTCGGTACTACCTGAATGGAATGTTGCTGGAGATCGACAGTCAGACTCTTCGGGCCGTGGCAACGGACGGTCACCGTCTGGCTCTTTGCGAAGCGGCACTGGAACAGAGGGCAAAATCGACCCAGCAGGTCATCATTCCGCGCAAGGGGGTACTCGAGCTGCAGCGGGTGCTCACCGCGGACGGTACCGCGGCCATCGCTATCGGAACCAATCATGTTCGCGCTCAGATCGGCGATATTCGCTTTACATCGAAGCTGATTGACGGCAGATTCCCAGAATATTCTCGTGTCATTCCGGCTGCGCCGGCGTTTGCGATCCGCTCGGATCGCGATACCTTACGGCAGGCCTTGCAGAGAACCGCCATCCTATCGAATGAGAAGTACCGCGGGATTCGAATCAGCGTGAAAAAGAACGTCCTGACGGTTCAAGCCCATAATCCGGAACAGGAGGAGGCGGAGGAGGAGATCGAGGTGAGCTATGAGGGCGCCGATCTCGAGGTAGGCTTCAACGTCAATTACCTGCTCGATGCGCTGGCGGCCATTGATGGTCAGGAAGTCGAATTGGGGCTCACAGACAGCAATAGCAGCTGCTTGATCCGCTCACCGGGCACCTCCGCCACCCGCTACGTCGTCATGCCCATGAGGCTCTGATCGGATGACGTTACGCCGGATGCAAGTGACGGATTTCCGCTGCTTGCATCAGGGGGACCTCGAATTCGACAGCGAATTCACTCTCATCAGCGGACCCAATGCCTCGGGCAAGACCAGCTTGCTCGAGGCCATCTACGTGCTCGGGCGCGGGCGCTCGTTTCGGACAAGGCGACTCGAGCATCTCATTCGAAGTGGGACTGATCGGCTGATGGTGTTAGGAGAGACCGATGTGTCGGGTCGGCGGGTGACCTTGGGCGTGGAGGCCTCCGCCGAGGGCATACGCGCCCGGGTTGCTGGAGAGCGTGTAGCATCGTTGGCGGATCTGGCGGCCGCTTTGCCGGTTCAGATCATCGATCCCGAGGTTCATCGGCTAATCGAAGAAGGTCCCAGCCGGCGGCGTCGCTTTTTGGACTGGGGAGTGTTCCACGTGGAACCAAGCTTCGTCGGTCATTGGCAAAAGTATCACCAGGTCCTTCGGCAACGGAATGCAGCCCTTCGATCGGGTCAGTCCCGGCCGGTGGTGTCTGCCTGGGATACGGAGCTGACGCGGTATGCATTGCTGCTGACGGATGCGCGGGCCCGATATGTGGCGTTGTTGACGCCCGTGGCGGTGCAGGTGGCGTCGAAGCTCTTGGGACTGGAGCTCACGCTTGGGTATCGCGCCGGATGGCTGCGGGATGTGGATTTCTCCCAGGCGCTGGAGCGAAGCTGGCGGCAGGATCAGGAGCTCGGATCCACGCAAGTGGGTCCCCAGCGCGCGGAGCTGAGTATCAAGCTCGAAGGCGTCCTAGCTCGTGATCGGATATCCCGCGGCCAGCAGAAGCTGCTGGCCGCCGTGCTGCTGATCTCCCAAATCAAATTATTCAGGGATGACGCCGAATTGCGGCCGATCCTGTTGCTCGATGATCCTGCCGCGGAGCTGGACGTCGAGCGACTGACGGCGTTCATTGGAGAGGTGCGTGCGCAGCCGCTACAGCTGGTGGTGACGACGCTGCACGAGGCGCCGACGGAATTCGGCGCATTCGGACGGCCCGGTCGGCGATATCGGCTGGAGCGGGGAACGATAGTTGCGGCTTAGCCCGGCGCCTGGAACATGGTTCCACGTGGAACAATCTCCGCGCTTCTTCACAGGGGGGCACAGATACTCGGATCGCGACGCCGGGACGCGGATTCGATCCTGATTGAGGGCCGCGTCGAAAGCGGCCTTCTCTCAAACTTTTGATTTGCCTTAGATGTGGTGACAGACGTTTCCGCGGAAACGTCTGTAGTGCCGACCTGCTCCTTGGTCTGCGGCGCGAGTCCGAGGATGGTGCCATGTCGGCCTATTTTTGCGCGCCGTCAGCCCAAAGGCCTCGAACCCGGCCTCACCGCGCACAGGGCCGTCTTCGCAACCCTGCAGTAGTGCAAACCCTTGGGGGTTGGGGGCGCACCCTAAGTGCATCAATCAGTTGGCGTCGCCGAAGGCCTCGAATCCGCGAAGTTCGGCCGGCCCTTTACGCCCAGGCAGCGCAGCGATTGAAGGGCTGACTCGTGCGGCCGAGCGACGGCGATAGCCTTCTATGCGCCCCCGTCACGGGCGCGATCGACGCTCGCCCGGCCGATGCCCGACAGGCGTCGAAGGTTGCCTTCATAACCCATTGAATTCACAGTCTTTATTGCATCGTTCAGACTCGTGTTTTACGACGGTTGCTGGTAGAATGGGGGGTCATTCAGCAGGATCAATCATGGCCGATAACGACGTCTACGATTCCAGTAAAATCAAAGTCTTAAAAGGTCTCGACGCCGTCCGCAAACGACCCGGAATGTATATCGGAGATACCGATGACGGAAGCGGCCTGCACCACATGGTTTTCGAGGTCGTCGACAATGCCATCGACGAGGCCCTGGCCGGCTACTGCGACCGCGTGGTGGTCACCATCCACGCCGACGAGTCGGTGACGGTCACGGACAATGGCCGCGGGATCCCGGTGGATATCCACAGCGAGGAGGGCGTCTCCGCGGCCGAGGTCATCATGACCGTGCTGCATTCGGGCGGGAAGTTCGACGACAGCTCCTACAAGGTCTCCGGCGGCCTGCACGGCGTGGGCGTGTCGGTGGTCAATGCACTCTCGGAATATCTCGAGTTGAATATTCGACGCGACGGAAAACTCCATCGCCAGGAATATCGATTGGGCGAACCCGTCGCGCCGCTCGCAGCCATCGGCGACACCACGGAGCGCGGTACGACGCTCCGATTCAAACCGAGTGCTCAGATCTTTACCCACATCTCGTTCAACTACGAGACGCTCGCCAAACGCCTGCGGGAGCTTTCGTTTCTGAACTCCGGTGTGCGCATCGAGCTCGTGGACGAGCGCGATGAAAGGAGCGAAGTGTTCCAGCACGAAGGAGGTCTGTCCGCCTTCGTCAGCTACTTGAATCGGAGCAAGACGCCCGTGCACCCCTCCGTGCTCTGGTTCCAGACTCGCGAAGGCAACACGCAAGTGGAAGTAGCGATGCAATGGAACGACTCCTACCAGGAGAGCATGTACTGCTACACCAACAACATCCCGCAGAAGGACGGCGGCACGCACCTCGCGGGCTATCGCGCGGCGCTCACGCGCACGCTCAACAAGTACATCGAGAAAGAGCTCGCGGCGAAAAAGGAAAAGGTCGCCACCACCGGCGACGACGCGCGTGAAGGCTTGACGGCGATCTTGTCCGTGAAGCTGCCGGATCCGAAGTTCTCTTCGCAGACCAAAGACAAGCTGGTGTCGTCCGAAGTGAAGGGCGTGGTCGAATCCGTGGTGGCGCAACGCTTGGAGGAATTTCTGCTGGAGCATCCGCAGGAAGCCCGCTCCATCGTCAACAAGATTCTGGAGGCCGCGTACGCACGCGAGGCCGCGCGCAAGGCGCGCGAGATGACGCGGCGAAAGGGCGCGCTCGACATCGCCGGATTACCGGGCAAGCTCGCGGACTGCCAGGAAAAAGATCCCGCGCTCTCCGAGTTGTTCCTGGTCGAGGGCGACTCGGCGGGCGGCTCCGCGAAGCAGGGACGCGATCGCCGCACACAGGCGATCCTTCCTCTCAAGGGAAAGATCTTGAACGTCGAGAAGGCTCGCTTCGACAAGATGCTCGCCTCGGTCGAGGTCGGTACGCTGATCACCGCGCTCGGCTGCGGCATCGGCCGCGAAGATTTCAACGTCGACAAATTGCGCTATCACCGAATCATTATTATGAGCGTGGACGGCGACGAGCATGTGTTCGTGCGTGATGACCAGCGCGGTGTGCGCATGGTCCGGATCGGCAACTTCATCGATGGTGCTCTCGCCTCGCAGGCACCAACCGGCGGAGTGGACAAATTGACGAGCGGCACGCTCGGAGAGGTTCTCTGCTTCGGACTTCAGGATCGCGCGGTCCGCTTTCGCCGTATCAAGGGTGTCATTCGTCACCCCTTGGACGAAAAGCTTTTCCAGGTGCGCACCTCCTATGGTCGGCAAGTACGAGTGACCTCCAGTCACAGCGTGTTCGTGCATGAAGACGGACAACTCAAGCTCAAGCGCGGCGACGAGCTACGTGTGAATGACCACGTAGTCGCGCCCTTCCGCACCCGCTTTCCCGCCGCGGCTCCTCGGCGCATCGATCTGCTGCGCGCGCTCCATGCGGTGCCGGAGGCCTCGAAGCAAATCTGGGTACGTGGCCGTGCCGTTGAAGAATGGTTCAAGGCGGACGTACTCGACAGGCACAGGCAACAGCCAGATCTAATCGATCCTCGTGTCGATATTCCGGCTGAGTTGCGGGTCCAATTGGCGCAGCGTCGCCGAGGCAGCGGCATCTCCAATCTCGCCCTTTGCGCGAGCGTGGGTATTCGCCAGCCGGTGACGTTCTACGCCTGGGAGAGAGGCCTTTCCCGTCCAACCCTGCCGCGCTTTGAGGCCTATCTGAGCGCCATTGGTGCCGACGCGCGGGAGGTATTGAGCAAGGCGACTGTCGCGCCAAGCCGTCTGGAACGGATCTGGAGGGATCAATACAACGGTTCCGGCCGGAACGTCGTACGCGACTATGTGCGCCTGTGCGATCTCGACGACGAAGACCTTGAGTGGTTCGCGGACCGAGAAGATCTATCGCTCACGCCGGAACACTATGGACGTAACGGCATTCCTCGATTCCTTGCAGTCAACGAGGAACTCGTGGGATTGCTCGGCTTTTATCTCGCAGAAGGGTCTTGCTCGGATCGGAACGGGATTCGACTGGCGATCGGGAAGGGCAATCAACGCTTCGCCGAGGAAATGGCGAAGAGATTCACCGGCGTATTTGGATTGCCTGCCATGACGTACTCCTACTCGGAGCGTTGCATGGAGCTCAAGATCGTCAATCGAGCCGCGGCTCTCGTCTGGCAACACGTGTTTGGTTTCGCGGGTTGCGATTCAATCACGAAGCAGATCCCGGATCTGGTATTCAATGTTTCCGAGGATCTGCGACGTGCGTTTCTGCGCGGCTATCTACTGGGCGACGGTACCGTCTGTAAGAATAGGATCGCGTTCAGCACGTCGTCGTACGACATCGCGAGCGGCATTGTGTATGTCCTGAGTTCCTTCGGTGTCGTGCCGTCCATGTCGGAGCGTGCACCGGACGGTGTGATTCGAGAGATCAACGGCCAACCGTGCGAGACCAAGCACCGCCATTGGACTATAATCGTTACAGCGAAGGAAGACTTGAGGGTGTTGCGCAGCGTTTGGCAGGACCACGCAGGCGCCGACGAATTATCCGACTTCCTGAAGTCCTCAAGGCATTCCGGCAAACGGGACTTTCACATGATCGGCGGCGACCTCATGGCGCTGCCGATTCTGGAGATCGAAGAGGTTCCGTCGACCAATGGAAACGTCTACGATTTTTCCGTGGAAGGGGATGAAAACTTCATCGCGGGTATGGGCGGTCTGTGTTGCCACAACACAGATGCCGACGTCGACGGGAGCCACATACGCACTCTGCTGCTGACGTTCTTCTATCGCCAGATGCCCGTTCTCATCGAACGCGGCCACGTCTACATCGCGCAGCCGCCGCTCTACAAGGTCAAGAAAGGCAAGCAGGAGACTTACGTCAAGGACGACCTCGAATTGAACGCGCTCCTGCTCGGCACCGCCATCGACGGCGCGGCACTGCACGTCAATGGCGAGGCACCACCGTTGTCGGGGCCGGCACTCGAAGCGCTGTCGCGCAAGTACGTCGAGGTTCAAGCCATCGTCAAGCGTTGGGCACGCCGCTACGATGAGCGATTCCTGGAACAGCTTCTGTACGTTCCCACGCTCAGCACCGAGGCGTTCGATCGTCTCGACGCGCTGAAGGATTGGTGCCGCAACCTCGAGATCAAGTTGAATGCGCTCGACGACGTTTCGCGCCGCTATCGGGTGTCCGTGCATACTCTCTCTGCCGGCGGCCATCGCATCGACCTTTCGCGATTCGAGCACGGTCTCTCGTCGGAAAAACACATTCCGCGCGAGTTCTTCGGTTCGGCCGAATACCTGCGCATCGCCGAGCTCGCCGCCACCTTGAGCGACCTCATCGGCGCGGGCGCCTTCGTCCGGCGCGGCGAGGCGCGCCAGGAAGTGAGCAGCTTCAAGGCGGCCATCGGCTGGCTGTTCGAAGAAGCGAAGAAAGGCCAGAGCATTCAACGCTACAAAGGCCTGGGCGAGATGAATCCCGAGCAGCTTTGGGATACGACCATCAACCCCGAAACGCGCCGACTGATGCAAGTACGCATCGAGGACGCGGTCGCCGCGGACGACATCTTCACGACGTTGATGGGCGACGCGGTGGAACCCCGCCGCGAGTTCATCGAGAAGAACGCACTGCACGTGTCGAATCTGGACATCTGAGGTTTGTCGAAACGGCGCTCACCGCACAGACGGGTGGCGCGGGGTGTATGACATATCAAATGTTAGACGCCAAGAGCATCTACTGCGGCAATCGTCCGGAACACAGGAGCCGGGCATCGTGAGCGCCCAAGATTTGCGCCCCGCGGTTTGGATCGGGCACGTCGTACTCGAAACGGATCGACTTGAAGAAACCGAATGCTACATGCGGAAAATCGGCATGCGGCCGATTGTCAAGAAGCGGGACGTGGCCGTACTTGAACTTCGCGGAGGCACGCACCTTGTGCTGGTTGCCAAGCCGACGGTGACTGGAGGAGAGGCTCCGTTTGATCTCATGGTTGAAGATCTACACGCAACCTACCAGCACTTCATTGAGCTCGGGCTTTCGCCGACGCCCATTCAAGCGGGTGCAATGGATCACCAATGCTTTCGGTTGAAAGAGCCGGCGGGCCACGTCATTACGTTCTATTCAAGTCATGTATCCAGCCAGCCGGTATGAATGGCTAAGGTGCACCGGCGCCGCTGCGACATAACTGGACTCGAGCGGCGCCACGCATCTCGTGCACCGCTTCGCCCTCCTGTATCCTCGGGCGGACCGCGCGCAGTCAAAGGATGACACCATGATCATGCTGCTGAACCTCGGCCGCCTACTGATGGTGGTCTGGATTATTTACGCCCTGGTCCTCTTGTTCGCGCCGCACTACCTTCACCGTTCGCCCGATAATTTCGGCGCCTCCATGCAGGCCGTCGCCGCCTTCGTGCTCGGACATCTGATGGATCGCGCCGTCGGGATGTTGAGACGGCGCAAAGCGACGCAAGCGGCCGCCGGCGTCGAGCGGGCCGGCGAATCCGGCGCCGGCTGATACTCGGCGCCATTGTCGCGATCGCGTGGCGCCCTCAACGGGCGGAATTTGCGATACGCGTGAGGCCGCCCTCGATGGCGTCGCGAATTTCCGCATTGAGGTCGCGGGGATCCTTTCCGGCGGCCCGGATCGGCTCGCCGATGATGACGCGAATGGTGCCCGGCCTCTTCAGGATACCGCGGCGCGGCCAGAACTCGCCGGCGTTGTGCGACACCGGCACCACCATCCTCCCGGCCGCCGCGGCGAGCAGAGCGCCGCTCAAGCCGTACTTGCGGGTCTCACCCACCGCCACCCGGGTGCCCTCGGGAAATATGATGACCCAGAGACCGTCGGCAAGCCGCTCCTGGCCCTGTTCGATGACTTGATTGACGGCCCGATGCCCCGCGCCGCGGTCGATCGCGATGGGCCGCAATAACTTGAGCCCCCAGCCCATGAGCGGAATCCACAAGAGCTCGCGCTTCAGCACCCACACGTGAGCCGGGAAGATGACGAACAGCGCGACGGTCTCCCACGCCGACGTGTGCTTGCTCATCACGATATGATTGCCCGCAGGGATTCGTTCGCGTCCCTCGACGGTGAAGTTGAGACCGCAGAGGCGGTCCAGCATCCAGAGGTTCGCGCGCGCCCACCGGCGCGCCATGGCAAACTGCAGGCGATACGGCGCAAGGAAGCAGAGCGCCATGAAGCCGCCCCACGCGAGCGCCGACGCCATCAAATACGTGGTGAACAGGAGCGATGCCAGGAGCTGCACGTGGAGCTAACCGGGAAGGCGCGAGAGATCCGCGACGCTTCCCAGCAAGCGCTGCACGTCGCGGAGCAGAGCAAGGCGGTTGGCGCGGCGCTCGGGATTCTCGTCCATCACCATGATGCGCTCGAAGAAATCATCGACCGGCGCGCGCAGTTCGATCAGCGCTTTCAAGGTATCGGCATAGCATCGCGCCGCGACCGCCTCGCCGACCGTATCCGCGAGCGTTCCAACGACGCGATGGAGCCGAGCTTCGGCACCCTCCGCTTCGCTGAACAGCTGCGGCCGCACCGCCGTGTCCTTGTCCGGCGGGGCCTTTCTCAAGATATTTGCGATGCGCTTGTTGATCGCCGTCAACACTCCGGCATCCGGCAGGAGCAGGAATTCACGCAGCGCCCGGAGCCGCGCCTCGGCATCGACGGGCGATACCGGGCGATTCGCCAATACCGCCTCGACCATCTCAGTCGTGCTGCCATCCGCGCGTTCGATCAGCAATCCGCGCAGCCGATCGTCGATGAACTCCGAGACCTCCCTCGAAGTCTGCGCCCGCTGCACCGGCTGTGCCGCGGCCGACGCATCGATCAGCGCGACGAGATCGAGATCGAGCCGGCACTCGAGCAGAATTCTGAGGATCCCGAGCGCCGCTCTGCGCAATCCGAAAGGGTCCTTCGCGCCGGTCGGCCGTTGCTCGATCGAGAAAATACCCGCCAGCGTGTCGATCTTGTCCGCGAGCGCGAGCGCCTGGCCGATCCTCGAGGAGGGCAGCGCATCGCCGGCGAACCTCGGCCTGTAGTGCTCCTCGATTGCCCGCGAGATCTCCTCGGGATACCCCTCGGCCTGCGCGTAATAGCGTCCCATGATGCCCTGGAGCTCGGGAAATTCCCCGACCATGGCGGTCAGGAGATCGGCCTTCGCGAGCTCGGCCGCGGCGCCGGCGCCGGCGCCCGCGCCGATGGCCTGCCCGATGGTCACCGCCAGCGACTTCACTCGCGCGGTCTTGTCGGCATAGCTGCCGAGCTTTGCTTGGAACGTCACTCCCTTCAGTTCCGCGGCGCGCAGCTCGAGCGGAACCTTGCGGTCTTGATCCCAGAAGAATGCCGCGTCCCGCAAGCGCGGGCGGACGACGCGTTCGTTGCCCTCCCGTACCCTGTCGGGCTCGCGGCTCTGAATGTTGCTGACCGTCACGAACCCGCCGGTGAGCTTGCCGTCCGGTCCTTCGATGGCGAAATAGCGCTGATGATCCTGGATGGTCGCGATGACCACTTCCCGAGGAAGCGCCAGAAACCGCTCCTCGAAGCGCCCGGTGATGGGGACCGGCCACTCGACCAATGCCGTCACTTCGTCGAGGAGCGCCTCTTCGATCAACGCCGAGCCGCCGGTCGCCTGCGCCGCCGCCGCCACGCCGGCGCGCACCTGCTCGCGGCGTACTGCAAAATCCGCCACGACCTTGGCGCTCTTCAGGCGCGATTCATAAGACTTCGCCGATTTGAGCGCTATCGGCCGGGGCGCGTGGAATCGATGTCCGACGGTCAGCCTGTCGGTGGCGAGCCCGAGCACGTCGACCGGAACGACCTCCTCGCCATACAAGAGAACGGCGCCGTGCACCGGGCGCACGAACTCCGTGGTGCCCGCCCCCCACCGCATACGCCGGGCGATGGGCAGCGCGGCGATGGCGGCATGGACGATTCCCGCAAGCAGAGCGACGGTCGAAGCGCCCCGCTCCGTGCCGCGAAACACCAGCCATGCCCCCTTGTCGGTCACCAGCCGCTCCAGCTCGCCGACCGAGATGCCGCAATTGCGGGCGAATGCGCTGGCGGCCTGGGTCGGTAGCCCTTCAGCATCGAAGGCGTTGGCGACCGGCGGCCCGCGCCGCTCGACCTGCCGGTCAGGCGCCGCATCGGCGCATTGAGACACCAGCGCGGCGAGCCGGCGCGGAGTCGCGAACCCGCGCACCTTGCCGTGCGCGATGCCGGCGGCGTCCAGGCCTTTGACGATGCCTTCGGTCAGCGCTGTCGACAGCGCCCGAAGGGTTCGTGGCGGCAGCTCTTCCGTGCGCAGTTCGAACAACAGGTCGCGCTTTTCCATCAAGCGGCTCTCGGGCCCGGGTTCTTGATCAGCGGGAAGCCGAGTGCCTCCCGGCTCGCGAGATAAGCTTCGGCCACCGCGCGCGCCAAGGTCCTCACTCGCAGGATGTAGCGCTGGCGCTCCGTGACCGACACGGCGCGCCTCGCATCCAAGAGGTTGAAGGAGTGCGATGCCTTCACCATCTGTTCATAGGCGGGAAGCACCAACTGGTCGGCGAGAAGATTTCGGCACGCGGTCTCATGCGTCTCGAACTGGCGCAGCAGCACCGTCGTGTCCGCCTTTTCGAAGTTGTAGACCGACTGCTCGACTTCGTTCTGGTGGAATACGTCGCCGTAGGTGACCGCACCGAACGGCCCATCCGTCCACAGAATGTCGAAAATACTTTCCTTGCCTTGGATGTACATTGCCAGACGCTCGAGCCCATAGGTGATCTCGCCCATCACCGGGCGGCAATCGAGGCCGCCGACCTGCTGGAAGTAGGTGAATTGCGAGACCTCCATGCCGTTCAGCCACACCTCCCAGCCCAGACCCCAGGCGCCCAGCGTGGGCGATTCCCAGTTGTCCTCCACGAAGCGGATGTCGTGTACCAGGGGATCGAAGCCGAGCGAATTCAGAGAGCCCAGATAAAGCTCTTGGAAATCGTCCGGCGAGGGTTTGATGGCGACCTGAAACTGGTAGTAGTGCTGGAGCCGGAAGGGATTGTCGCCGTACCGGCCGTCGGTGGGTCTACGCGAGGGCTGAACATAAGCCGCGCTCCACGGCTCCGGGCCGACCGCGCGCAAGAACGTCGCCGTATGGAAAGTGCCCGCCCCCATTTCCATGTCGTAGGGCTGCAAAATCACGCATCCGCGCTCCGCCCAGTAGCGCTGGAGCGCGAAGATCAGGTCCTGGAAAGTGCGCGGCGGCGCCTGAAGCGATTTGGCCATCCGCGCGAGTATAGCGATGCGCCGATCGGGCTGTCCTGCGTTGCAAAAGCGACGATGGACATGCACTGATTTCGATCATCAGACGCCCTGGCCGGCGTCTTTTCGGCCCCCCGACTGCCAGCCTTTGCCTCCTGTGCACCATAGCGATGCGCATGGGGCACCCTTCGCCCTAAGATGGTGCATAATGAAGGTCCCCTACGTCGTAACTGCTTGATCTGTATACGCACCCTATTGGCACACAAACTGCAATGACGGGGAACCCGGCGCAGGCCGGCCTGAAGTTTCACCCAATTCGCGAGGACGCAAATGACTCCCGCCGATGTTGTAAAATTAATAACGGAAAAAGAGGCCAAGTTCGCCGATCTCCGCTTTACCGACACACTCGGTAAAGAACAGCACGTCACGATCCCCACCCGGCTGGTGGACGAGGGATTCTTTACCGACGGCAAGATGTTCGACGGATCGTCGATTGCAGGCTGGAAGGGAATCAACGAGTCGGACATGATTTTGATGCCCGACCCCGCCACGGCCGTGATCGATCCGTTCTACGAGGAGACCACGGTCAATCTACGCTGCGATGTCATCGAGCCGATGACCATGCAAGGCTACGAGCGTGACCCACGGTCGCTGGCGAAGCGCGCAGAGGCTCACTTGAAGGCCTCGGGTATTGCTGACTCCGCACTGTTCGGTCCCGAAAACGAATTTTTCATTTTCGACAGCGTCAGGATCAGCTCGGGCATGAACGGCTGCTCTTATGAAGTGGACTCGTACGAGGGTGCCTGGAACTCCGGCAAGGAATACGAAGACGGCAACAAGGGGCATCGCCCCGGCGTGAAGGGCGGCTATTTCCCGGTTCCCCCGACCGATTCGCAACAGGATATCCGCACCGCCATGTCCCTGGCTTGCGAGGAAATGGGCTTGAAGTTCGAGGTCCATCACCACGAAGTCGCCACCGCGGGCCAGGGCGAAATCAACGTCGCCGCAAATACCCTGACCAAGAAGGCCGATGAGGTGCAGATCCTCAAGTACGCGCTGCAGAACGTGGCTCACGGCTACGGCAAGACGCTGACCTTCATGCCGAAGCCCATCGTCGGCGACAACGGCAACGGCATGCACGTGCACCAGTCGCTGCAAAAGGAAGGCAAAGCGCTGTTTTCCGGCGACAAGTACGGCGGACTGTCCGAGACCGCGCTCTACTACATCGGCGGCATCATCAAGCATGCGCGAGCCATCAACGCGTTCACCAACGCGAGCACGAACAGCTACAAGCGGCTGGTGCCGGGGTTCGAAGCGCCGGTCAAGCTTGCTTACTCTGCGCGCAACCGGTCGGCGTCGATCCGCATTCCCTGGGTGTCCAATCCCAAGGCGCGCCGGATCGAGGTGCGCTTCCCGGATGCCACCGCGAATCCTTATTTTGCGTTCGCGGCGATGCTGCTCGCAGGACTCGACGGAATCCAGAACAAGATCCATCCCGGCGACCCGGCCGACAAGGATCTGTACGACCTGGAGCCCGAAGAAGACAAGAAGATCCCGACCGTGTGCCACTCGCTCGACATGGCTCTCGATTACCTGGATCGGGATCGAGGCTTCTTGAAAGCCGGCGGCGTATTCACGGACGACCTGATCGACGCCTACATCGAGCTCAAGATGAAGGAAGTCACGCGCCTGCGCATGACCACCCATCCCATCGAGATGGAGATGTATTACAGCCTGTGAGGTGGGTTCGACCCCCAGAGGGGCAAAGGTGACGGCGGTCACGCCGCCGTCACCTGGTTTTGAGGCCCGGAGGCGATAGGACTATGCTTTCGACTTATGCGCCTTTGCCGATCATGGCTTGCCTTCGGCTTGGTCTCCGTCCTCTCGGCACCGCTCCTATTGCAGGCGGCAGTCGTCTACAAATGGACCGATGCCGATGGCGTGGTGCATTTATCGGATCAACCGGTGCCGGGTGCGGAAAGGATCGTTACCGACGGCGGTACTTCGCGCGGCATCCTGAGCACAGCGGCGCCGGGCGCTCCTGCGGCGCAAACGCCCAAGGCCGCCACGCGCCTCGACTCCATGCGGATCTCCATCGTCTCCCCGACGCCCGATCAGACGTTTTCGGGGTCCGAAGCGATGTATGCCAGTGCGGAGGTGGATCCCGAACTGAAGCCCGGCGGCCCGATTTCGATTTCGTGGAGCTTGAATGGCGCGCCGGTTGCCGAGGCCGAAGGGGCCACGCATTTCAAGCTCCAGGACCTGTCTCGGGGCGTCTATACGCTGTCGGCGACTCTGACCGATACCGACTCGGGAGCCACCAAGAACGCCGATCCCGTGACCTTCAACGTTCTGCGTCCAAGCGTCCTGTCGCCGCAGCACAAATAGCCGGCCTCGCTTCCCGGCCGGCGTGCACACCGCTTGGCCGCTGAACTCGAATCGCAGGCGCTGCACATCCAGGGAACCGAGCTCCTCGATTCCCTGGTGACCGGCGTGTTCCTGCTCGATCGCGACTTTCAAGTCACGTATCTGAACGCCGCCGGGCAAACCCTTCTCGGCCTCTCGCCGAATCAGGCGCTAGGCCGCCGGATCACCGACCTGAGCCGCGGCGCCGAGACCTTGCTGCCCCTGTTCGAACGCGCCAGGCACGGCGGCGAAGGCGTCGTGCAACGCGAGCTCGCCTGGCCCGCGCCGGGCGGCACCGATCGGGTTCTCGATTGCGCGGTCACCGAGGCCACGCTCGGATCGCATGGCGGATGTCTGCTCCTGGAAATCGAGGACATCACCCAGCACAAGCGGCTTACCCGCGAGAACGCCCTGCTCGCGCAGCTGGGCGGCAGCCGCCTCATGGTCCGTCAGCTGGCGCATGAGATCAAGAATCCGCTCGGGGGCTTGCGCGGAGCGGCGCAGTTGCTCGAGCGCGAACTGCTCGATCCGGCGTTGCGCGAATATACCCGCGTCATCATCTCGGAGGCGGATCGGCTCACCCATCTGCTCGACTCCATGCTGGGGCCGGGACGCCCGCCCGCGAAGCAGCTCATCAATGTGCACGAGCTCCTGGAGCGCGTGTATCACCTGCTGCGGAGCGAGGCATCGGAAGGCGTGACCGTGGATCGCGACTACGATCCGAGCCTGCCGGCGCTGACGGTGGATCCGAACCACATCATTCAGGCAATGTTGAATCTCGGCCGCAACGCCATCCAGGCGCTCTCGAGCGCGCGCGTGGAGAACCCGCGCCTGACGCTCCGTACGCGCGTGGCCGGCAATGTCGGTATCGGCGGCCGCCGTCATCGCTTGGTGGCCTCCATTCAATTCGAGGACAACGGCCCCGGCGTGGCGCCCGAGATCCGCGACACGATTTTCTACCCGCTGGTTTCCGGACGCACGGACGGCACCGGCTTGGGGCTCGGCATCGCGCAGGATCTGGTGAGCCGCCACGGCGGCTTGATCGAGTTCGATACTGCGCCGGGCCGGACGATATTCGTGATTTATCTTCCCATGGATGGTGCATGAACCCGAAGGCGCTTCAGGTCTGGCTGGTCGACGACGATGCCTCCATCCGCTGGGTGCTCGAGAAGGCGCTGAAGGGCAGCGGCATGTCCGCGCGCTGTTTCGACCAGGCCGATAACGCGCTGGCGGCGCTGCGCTCGGAGGCTCCGGACGTATTGATGACCGACATCCGAATGCCGGGAAGAAGCGGTCTGGATCTGCTCAAGGACATTCAGGTGTCGCGCCCCGGACTGCCGGTCATCGTCATGACCGCGCACTCCGACCTCGATGCCGCGGTTGCCTCCTACCAGGGCGGCGCATTCGAGTATTTGCCCAAGCCGTTCGACATCGACAAGGCGGTGGAGCTCGTGCGCCGCGCCGCGCAGCAGGCGACGGTATCGATCGACGTTGATGCCGCGCGGCGCAGTATTCCCGAGCTCCTCGGCCAGGCGGCCGCCATGCAACAGGTATTTCGTGCCGTCGGCCGGCTCTCCCGCTCCAGCATGACGGTGCTCATCACCGGCGAGTCGGGCACCGGCAAGGAACTGGTCGCGCGTGCCCTGCATCGTCACAGTCCGCGCTCGAACAAGGCCTTCGTCGCGCTGAACACGGCGGCGTTCACCGCGGATCTTCTGGAATCGGAGTTGTTCGGCCACGAAAAAGGCGCGTTCACCGGTGCCGATGCGCTGCGCCGAGGCCGCTTCGAGCAGGCCGACGGCGGAACCCTGTTCCTCGACGAGATCGGCGACATGTCGCCGGCGCTGCAGACCCGGCTCCTGAGAGTTCTGGCCGAGGGGGAATTTTACCGGGTCGGCGGGCAGACGCCCGTCAAAGTGGACGTGCGCGTGATCGCCGCGACACACCAGGATCTCGAGCAGCGGGTGAAATCGGACCACTTCCGGGAAGACCTGCTGCACCGGCTGAACGTGATTCGCATCGAGATTCCGCCGCTGCGCGAACGCCGCGAGGACATTCCGGAGCTTCTGCAGCACTACTTGAGCGTCGCGGGCCAGGAGCTCGGCGTCGAGCCGAAGCTCCTGACCGCACCTGCGGAAAGCGCGCTGATTACATTCGACTGGCCGGGCAACGTGCGCCAGCTGGTGAATGCGTGCCGCCGCCTCACGGTGACCGCGCCCGGCCGCGAAATACGGACCGAGGATATTCCCGCCGACCTGGGCGGGGTCCCGGCGGGACGCGCGGCCAGTCACGACTGGGCCGCGAAGCTCTCGCATTGGGCGGAACGGGAGCTCGACTCGGGCACGCGCCGTCTCCTGGATCAGGCGGTGCCCGAGGTCGAGCGCATCTTGATCCGCGCGGCGATGCGCAAGGCGGACGGTCTCAAGCAGGACGCGGCGAAGCTCCTGGGCTGGGGCCGCAACACATTGTCTCGCAAGATGAAGGAACTGGGCATGGAGGATGTGAACTAGCGGCGCGCGCGGCCGAACTTGCGGTCAGCCTATAATCGCGCCCCATCATGGCTGACTTCCTCAAGAATACTCTGGGGCTCTCCGAGCACGCCGTCTTCGGGAATTCGCTCGCCGACTGGATCGTCGCGGGCCTGCTGGCGGCGGCCGTCTGGATCGGTCTCTCGGTCGTCCGCCGCGTGATTTTCACCCGCTACAAGCGCTATTCCACGGCCGGCCACCCGACGCCGATACGTCTGACTTTTTATCTGCTCGGCAATACCAAGCAGTTCTTCGTGCTGGCGCTCGCGCTTTACGTAGGGCAGGAGGACCTGACCTTCCCGCCCAAGATTCAGCACATCGTCGACAACGTCGTGGTGGTGCTGGTGCTCCTGCAGATCGGCCTCTGGGCCGCGCGGTCCCTCAAGTTCTACCTCGAGCTCAAGGAAATGGAGCGCGGCCCCGACCGCACCTTCGCCGGCTCGCTCGAGATCATCAATTTCGTCGCGCACCTCTTGATCTGGTCGCTCCTGACGCTGGTCGCTCTCGAGAATCTCGGCATCAACATCACCGCACTGCTCGCCGGCTTGGGCGTGGGCGGCGTCGCCGTCGCGCTGGCGCTGCAAAGCGTGCTCGGGGATCTGTTCGCCTCCCTGTCCATCGCGCTCGACAAGCCGTTCGTGGTCGGCGACCGCCTGGTGATCGACGCGTTCGCCGGTACGGTGGAACGCATCGGCATCAAGAGCACCCGGATGCGCAGCGACACCGGCGAGCAGATCGTGCTGTCGAACGCGGATATTCTCAAGAGCCGGGTGCGCAACTTCGGCCGCGCCCCGGAGCAGCGCGCTCTCGCCACACTTCGCGTCGATTACGCGACGCCCGCCGAGAAGCTCCGGGCGATTCCGAAGCTCCTCGAAGGCATCGTCCGGGAACACGACAACGTGCGCTTCGAGCGCTGTCATCTCACCGCCCTGGGCGACTCTTCGCTGCAATTCGAGCTGTCGTATTTCGTACAACAGCCCAGGTTGAATCCGCTGCTGGACCTGCAGCAGGCCGTGAATTTCCGCATTGTCGAGGAGTTTCGCCGCCTGGACGTGGAGTTCGCCTACCCGACCCAGCGCGTGGTCGTCGACCGCGGATGATCCACATCGTTCTCTTCGAGCCGGAGATCCCTCCCAACACCGGCAACGTGATCAGGCTCTGCGCCAACACCGGCGCCACGCTGCACCTGGTCAAGCCGCTTGGGTTTCGTCTCGATGACAAGAGCCTGAAGCGATCGGGGCTCGACTACCACGATCTTGCGGAAGTCAAAGTGCACGCCGGCATGCAGCCGTGTCTCGAGGCTCTCGGCGGCGCGCGCATCATGGCGGTTGAGACGGGTGGCCGCCGTTGCTACGCGGATGTCGGGTATCGCGCGGGTGATGCGCTGGTGTTCGGTCCGGAGACCCGCGGTCTGCCCGACAGCGTGCGCGGGCGGATCGGCGAGGAGTACTCGCTTCACATTCCAATGCGGCCGGGGAGCCGCAGCCTCAACCTGTCGAATGCGGTGGCGCTCGTGGTTTACGAGGCATGGCGGCAACTGGGCTTTTTCTCGGCGGGAGATATAAGTCCCCGGGGCACGGCGCGTGCTCGATCGCTTGACGTTTAAACGTCAACATCTGTATATTTCAACAGTAGGAGGTGTCGTACCCTTGTATCGCCGCGCCGCGCCGGGAATGGTCCGTGATTCAATCGTTTCGTATCTTTCGGCAGCCGAAAGCGCATCTCTGTCGGAGATTCGCGAGGCGGTAACGGCGCAGATTGGCGACGTACCCTCGTCCTCCGTCAGATCCTACTTGAATCTGAATACGCCCGAGATTTTCGAAAGAACCCTACGAGGCAGATACAGGTTACGGACAAAAGAAGCCGATCCCGTCAGTACCGTACTGCCCTCATTCAAAATTGGCGGTACGACCATACTGCATGGCAACTGCTTTGACTGGATGAAGGAATGCAAACCTCACTCCATCCACGCGGTGGTCACTGATCCGCCTTATGGCCTAATTGAATATACGGAGATGGAGCAGACCAAGCTGCGTAGTGGCAGCGGCGGCGTCTGGCGCATTCCTCCGTCGTTCGACGGCCACCGTCGATCCCCACTGCCTCGCTTTACCGTATTGAATGACGGTGATCGAGCCGCGCTGCACGATTTTTTTTTAGAATTTGGCAAATTAGCGCTGCGAATCACGGTGCCAGGGGCCAACGTACTAGTCGCGAGTAATCCACTCCTGGTACACGTCGTGGCGAACGCCATGACCGCCGCCGGCTTGGAGATTCGAGGGTATCTGTCTCGCTTGGTGATGACCATGCGAGGCGGGGACCGGCCCAAAAACGCTCACGAGGAATTTGCCGATGTAAGTGTAATGCCGAGATCGATGTTCGAGCCCTGGGTCATCCTTCGCCATCCGCTCGACGGCCGAGTCCAGGATAATTTGCGCAAATGGGGCACGGGAGGCTTTCGGCGGCCATGCGCGGAGCGTCCCTTTGGGGACGTGATCCAATCCAGCCCCGCGCCTCGACGCGAACGTGCGATCGCTCCCCACCCCTCGTTGAAGCCTCAAGCTTTTCTCAGGAGCATAGTGCGGGCATCGCTCCCTTTGGCCAGAGGGACAGTTCTCGATCCATTTGCGGGGTCCGGATCGACCTTGGCGGCTGCTAACGCGGTTGGATATCAAAGCATCGGCATCGAACGCGATCTTCAGTATATAAATATGGCGAAAAAGGCTATCCCGAGCCTCGCGGCACTACCGATCAAGTAGGTAAATCCAATTTTCCAAATTCGCGCGTTCGTTGAAGCAAGAGCGATCAACTGTCCTGCGTTCAATCATGCCCGTACCAAGAACCATATCCTATTGCCTCACTCCGTCTCCGACCGCACCTCCCGACCCATGAGCGCCTGCAGCGCGTCGCGCACGGGACGCGCCTCGTGCATGACCCGATACACCTCCAGACAGATCGGCATGTCCACACCCTCGCGCTCGGCTACGAGGCGCACCGCGGAAGCCGCGGTGACGCCCTCGACGACCTGGCCGATGTCACGCTGAGCCTCCTCGAGCGAGCCGCCGCGGCCGAGCGCCAGCCCGAGGCGGCGGTTGCGGGACTGATCGTCGGTGCAGGTGAGCACCAGATCGCCGAGCGCCGCGAGCCCCATGAAAGTCCTGCGCTCCGCGCCGAGCGCGAGGCCGAGCCGCATCATCTCGGCGAGCCCTCGGGTGATCAAGGCCACCCGGGTGTTTGCGCCGAATCCCATGCCGTCGGCAATTCCGGAGCCGACGGCGATCACATTCTTGACGGCGCCGCCGACCTCGACCCCGACGATGTCCGACTGCGTATAGGCGCGAAACTTCGGCCCCGACAAGCGCAGCGCCAGCTCCTTGGCGAACTCGGCGTCGCGCGACGCCACGGTCATGGCCGTGGGAAGGCCTGCGCCGACTTCGCGGGCAAAAGTCGGGCCGGACAGGACCGCGCCCGGCCGATCGCCCAGCACCTCGGCAGCAACTTGGTGGGGCAACAGTCCCGTATGCCGCTCGAAGCCCTTGCTCGCCCAAGACAGACGGGTGGCGCCATCGAGATGCGCGCCAATTTCCAGGAGAACGGCTCGAAAGGCGCTCGAGGGCACCGCAACGAGCACGTCTCGGGCGCCGGACAGCGCCTGCGACAGATCCGCGACCGCTTCGAGGCTCTTCGGAAATTGCGCCTCCGGCAGATAGCGCTCGTTGCGCCGCGCGCGCTGCATTGCCTCGAGCAATGCCGCGTCGCGGCCCCAGAGACGCGTCGGATGGCCGGCTCTTGCGCACTGAATGGCGAGCGCCGTGCCCCAGGAGCCGGCGCCGATCACGGTCATCGGGGCTAGGAGCGGGCTCTGCATGGGTCGAGACCGTGCCCCTCGAGGTCCGGCGTCTAGTTGACGAGCCCCGGCTGCGGCTGCTCCGACGCCTGCGCGAACAGTGCGTCGAAATTTACCAGCGGGAGCAGGAAGTTCGGGAAGCCGCCCTTGGTGATCAAATCCGAGATGACCTCGCGCGCATAGGGAAACAGGACGCTCGGACAAAAGCTTCCGATCAATCGCTTCATGTCTTCCGGCGAGGCGCCGGCGAATGTGAAGACGCCGGCTTGCTTCACTTCCACCAGATACAGGGTGGAGTCGCCCTGCTTGGCCTCCAGCGTGATGGTCAAGAGCACCTCGCGCACGTCCGGCGCGAGCTCGTCGCCCAAGGTGTTCATGTTGAGCTGGAACTTCGGCTCCCAATTCTGGTTGTTGGGCACCCGCGGCCCATTCGGCGATTCGTAGGAGCAGTCCTTCAAATAGACGCTCTGCAAACTCACCTGCACGCCCGCCGCCGGCGTCCCGGCCCCTTGGTTACTGACCTCGTTCATCAAGCCCCCTGGATTAGTCGATCGAGCTCGCCCGAGCCGTCGAGCGCATAAAGGTCGTCGCAGCCGCCGACGTGCCTATCGCCGATGAAAATCTGCGGGACGGTCCGTCTCCCCGAGCGCGCGATCATCTCCTCGCGCAACTTCCCGTCCTCGTCCACATTGATTTCCTTGATTTCGAGTCCCTTCTCGGTGAGGAGAGAGCGCGCACGCTGGCAGTACGGACACCACCCGGTGGTGTACACGACGATCGTCGGTCGGCTCACTTGGATTTGGCCTTTCCGCCGCCCGCACCCTTGATCACGGGCAAGTTGTCCTTGACCCATGCGTTCAAGCCGCCGTCCAGGTTGAACACCTTGGTGAACCCGAGCTTTGCCAGCGTCCTGGCGGCACCGGCGCCGTTCACGCCGCTGTCGCAATAGGTAATCACAGTCCGATCCCGCCACTTCTTGAGCGACTCGGCCTGCGCCTCGAGGTCCGCCGCCGGGACGTTGCGAGCCTCGCCGATATGGCCCGCCTCGAACGCTTCCTGCGGCCGCAGATCGATGATCAGCGCGCCCTGATTCATCAGACGCACCGCCTGGGCGGCGGACAGGGCCGCGAATTTCTGGATACGTTCCTTGATCTCGACGGCGATCACGGCCAAGGCGGCCACGAGGGCGCCGCCGGCAAGAAACGGATGATGACCAATGAACTCGAGCAGTCGCTGCATGCCAGGGGGTTCAGGAATTTGGAGCCGCCAAGTATAGCAGCGGCCACAAGGCTTGTATGCTTGCGACCCTTGAGACCCCTAATGCCGTGAACGCCACCATCAGACGCTTGATTCGACTCGTCGCGCTCGCGATATGCGTGCATGCCGCGGCACCATATGCGGCGGCCCGCTCCCCGGCCACGACCGCCGACGCCGAAACCTCCAAGACGACGGGGTCCAAAGAGGCCGCTCCCAAGGATGCCGCCCAGGCGAAGGCCAAGCTCGCGGCGGTCCGCGAGCACATCGCGGATCTGACAGGCCGGTTGGGAGCCGAATTGAAGCAACGCGATTCGTTGAGCGCACGCGTACGCGAGGCGGATCTCGCCATCACCGAGAAACGCCGGCGGCTCGAGGCTCTCGACGCGGCGGAAGGAGCCGCGGAGCGCAAGCGCAGCGATCTTCGCGCCGAGCAAAGCCGCACCCGCGCGGCGCTGGATTCCGAGCGGGGTGCGCTCGCGGCGCAAGTGCGTACCGAATACATGCTCGGGCATAGTGACGAGATGCGGCTGCTCTTGAATCAGACCAACCCGGCCGAGGCGGGCCGGACCTTGACCTACTACGGATATTTCGCGAAGGAGCGTGCGGCGAGGATCGACAAGATCGACGCGGAGGAGGCACGTTTGCAGGATCTGGTCGCCGAGATCGAGCGGCAAACCGAGGAGCTCAAATCCTTGAGAGACGACGCCGGCCGCGAAGTGTCCGATCTGGAGCGGGCGCGGCAGGAGCGGGGCACGGCCCTGGCGGCGCTCGCCGGGCAAGTGCAAAGCGGCCACGAGGAACTGGCGCGGCTGCATAGACAGGAGCAGGCCGTCGAAGGCCTCATCACTGAGCTCACGCGAGTGCTTCAGGATTTTCCGGTCGACTCGCACCAGCATTTCGATCAGCTGCGCGGCAGGCTCCCCTGGCCGGTCGCCGGGAAGATGACGGTGCGCTATCTCGAAACTCGCACGAACGGTGCGCCTACTGCGGTGCACCCGAACGGTGTCCTGATCGAGACGGCCCGCGGCGCGAAGGTGCGGGCACCGTTCTCCGGCCGCGTGGTATACGCCGACTGGCTGCAGGGGATGGGAATGCTGCTCATCCTCGCGCACGGGGGAAATTACCTGACGCTCTACGGACACGCCGAGGTTCTATACAAGTCGGTGGGCGACTCGGTCGCGCCGGGGGACGTCATCGCCGCGATGAGCGATGCGGGAGGTGCGGCACCGCAGCTTTACTTCGAAATACGCGAGGGCGTGAGACCCGTCGATCCCAAGGAGTGGCTCAAGCGGACTCCTTGAGATGACCCTCCTGGCGGCGGGGCGCGCCCGCACGTATGCTGGCCCGCTGATGATCACGAAAACGCGGAAAGTCGCGATCCTGGCGTTGGGCGTATCGATCGGCCTCTCGCTCGGATTGGGAGGTGGCGCCGAGGCGGACGAATCGCCGACGCCGAGCGCCACGGACCCGAATGTGCCGTGGCAGGATGCGCGCCTCCTGGCCGAAGTTCTCGAGCGCGTCGAGCGGGAATATGTCGATCCGGTCGACGATCATCAACTGCTGCAAGCCGCCATCCGCGGGATGGTGTCCTCGCTCGACCCCTACTCGGCGTATCTGGACGGCGAGGAATACGACGACATCAAGATCTCGAGCTCGGGAGAGTACTCCGGCGTCGGCATCGAGGTGTCGATGGAAGACGGGGAGGTCGTGGTCGTGGCCCCGCTCGACGGATCCCCCGCCGCTGCCGCGGGAATTCGCGCGGGGGACGTCATCGCGACCATCGACGGGGTGCCGGTCAATACCACGACGCTGGCGGATACCATCGGGCGCATGCGCGGCAAGGAGGGTACCTCGGTCAAAGTGGGAATCCTCCGTGAGGGGTCGACCGAGCCCCTCATCGTGACGCTCAAGCGTTCGCGCGTCGAGCTGCACAGCGTGAGCTCCCAGATGGCGGCGCCGGGCTACGGTTACGTCCGTATCGCCGAATTCAGCGATACCACCGGCGACGAAATGATCTCGCAGCTCAAGGCCTTGCACGCCAAGAACCATGCGCCCTTGAAAGGACTGGTGCTCGACCTGCGCAACAACCCGGGCGGAGTGCTCGAGGCGGCGGTCGCCGTCGCGGACGCATTCCTCGAATCCGGCGTGATCGTGAGCGCCAGGGGCCGCACGGCGGAGTCCAGATTCGAAATGAACGCGACGCCCGGAGATGAGCTCAAGGGCGCTCCCATCGTCGTGCTGGTGAACGGCGGTTCCGCGTCCGCGGCAGAAATCGTTGCGGGAGCTCTCAAGGATCATCATCGGGCGACCCTCATGGGACGCACCACTTTCGGCAAGGGCTCGGTTCAGACGGTGATGCCGTTGGATCACGGCCGCGCCCTGAAGCTCACGACGTCCCTTTACTACACGCCGTCCGGCGTATCGATCAATCACCGCGGCATCACGCCGGACATCGAGACCGAACGGGACCCGAAGCCGCCCGCGGTACCGCCGCCGGCCGATGCGCCGCTCATCGACAGGGATCCCGAAGTCAAGCGGGCTGTGCAGGAGTTGAAGACGCCGACGGTGAGCGGGCACGGCGCGGTGTCCGCTGCCGCACGGAATTAGCCGGCGTGCGCAGCACCCGATCCATCGAAATCCTTTGCCTGGCACTGGCGGCGCTGGTGCTCGTATGGTCGGGGGCGTTGATCAAGGAGCCCTGGCCGATCTGCGGACTCCTGCTGCTCTTCGCCCTGGCCATTGTGGCGTTCCGGGCGCGGCGATTCTTTCCCGGACACACCAGGGCCCGGCTCTCGATCGAATCCTGGTCCATGGTGGTATTCATCACCGCGGTGCTCTGGTTCACGGGCCAGAGCGCGAGCCCCCTCTTCAACCTGTATCTGCTGCCCATCATCCTGAGCGCGCTCACCCTGGGGAGGCTTACCACCCTGTCGCAAGTGGCGGTGATTGCGCTCTGTCATGTGCTCCTGGCGGCCGCCACGCCGGGACTCGATGTGATTTCACTCGTCTACGCGAGCCGCGCCGTCGGCCAGCTCGCGCCGTTCTTGCTGGTCGCGTACCTGACCACCACGCTCTCGGCCGATATCGCCGAGGCTCGCGAGCGCATCGAGAACCTGGCGCAGACGGATTCCCTGACCGGGCTCTACAACCTGCGCATGTTCAACGAAGTCTGGCAGCGCGAGCACGCCGGCGCCGAGCGCGACCGAAGCATGTACGCATTGCTCCTGGTCGACATCGACAAGCTCAAGGACATCAACGACATGTTCGGGCACGAGGCGGGCAACAGCGCCATCACGCTGGTGGCCCAATGCCTGCAGCGAAGCATTCGCGGCACCGACAGCGCGGGCCGTTTCGGAGGCGACGAGTTCGCCGTACTTTTGCCGGGGGCCTCGCAGGAAGTTGCCGAGTCCGTGGTCAAGCGGATCCGTCACAACGTCTATAAAACCACCCTCGATCTTCGGTCTCGGATGATCCGATGCAGCGTGAGCATCGGCATCGTGAACTTCCCGAAAGACGGCCGCGACATGCGCGAGCTCATGAGCACGGCCGATCACCGCATGTACCGCGACAAGGAACTGCGCAAAGCACCCGGCGCGCAGGCCAACGTCTAGGAGCCTCTCCGACTAATGATTGCCGGCGTCGGTCTGTTCACGAAACCGTTTGGAGTTTTGGACGATTAATGGCAAAGTTAGCGCTGGATCACGCCGAGGCGTGATTAACATATGGTTACCTTCATTACTTGAGGTAACACATCGTTTTTCAGGCACCTCTAGGACAAGTAATGGGACTCACGAATCGAGGACGGCACGCCTCCATGGCGGTGCTGGTCGGAACGCTGTTAACCGGGTTGGCGATGACCGCCGCAGCAAAGGTGGCTCCCACCCCCAAGCTTAAGTCAAGTTCGGTGCTCATCCTCGATCAGAGCGATTCGTCGGTCCTCTATTCCCGTAATTCCGATGTCGCGGCGCCCATCGCCTCGATCACCAAGCTGATGACCGCGCTCGTGGTGCTGGATGCCCGCCAGCCCATGGACGAACCGCTCGAGATCACCGAAGCCGAGACGGACCTGCCCAAGACCAACTTTTCCCGCCTCACCGTGGGTACGGTGCTCACGCGCAGCGATCTCATGCATCTGGCGCTGATGTCCTCCGAAAACCGCGCGGCCCATGCGCTCGGCACCTATTACCCGGGCGGCGTACCCGCGTTGGTTCGAGCGATGAACGCAAAGGCCCGCTCCCTCGGCATGATCCACGCGCACTTCGACGACCCCACGGGCTTGTCGAGCGAGAACATCGCGAGTCCGGAGGATCTGTCCAAGCTCGTGGTCGCCGCCTCGCGCAACGCGACCATCCGCGAGTATTCCACCGACAAGAGCTACACGGTCCGCGTGCACCGGCGCCTGATGGAGTTCCACAACACCGACAACTTGGTGGCCAATCCCACCTGGAACATCATCGTTCAGAAAACGGGCTACATTTCCGAGGCCGGCAAGTGCCTGGTGATGGAGGCCGTGATCGAAGGCCGCAATGTCGTGATCGTATTGCTGGATTCAATGGGCAAGTACACGCGGGTCGCCGATGCCAAGCGCGTCAAGAGTTGGATGGAGTCGCTCACGACCGAGCGCGTGGTGTCGATGCGGTAACGGCCGCCCGCTCGGCGCGCTCCTCCTCGTCGCCCGCTGTCTCTGGCCGGCGTTTCTCACTCCGGCGGCTTTTGCCGCAGACAAATCCCTGTCGATCACGATTTACACCGACGACCTCGCCCTGGTCCAGGAGCGGCGCGACATCGACGTGAAGGGCGGCCGGCAGCGCATCGAGTTCGAGGGAGTCTCGGCCCGGATCCGTCCGGAGACGGTGTCGCTCGCGGCCGCCGATATCGCCATCGTGGAGCAGAATTTCGATTTCGACCTGCTGACGCCGGCAAAGCTCATGGAAAAGGCGGTCGGCGGAGAAGTGACCATCGTGCGCGTCAATCCCGCCACCGGAGCGGAGACGCGGGAGCAGGCCGAGGTGCTCGCCACCAATGGTGGCGTGGTCCTGAAGATCGGGCAGCGCATCGAGGTGCTGCGCGACGACGGACTGCCGGTCCGGGTGATCTTCGACAAAGTGCCCGACAATCTGCGCGCCCGGCCGACGCTGTCCGTCACCATCGACGGCGCCCACGCCGGCACCCGGGCCGCCTCATTGAGCTACCTCACGCCGGGCCTCGGCTGGAAGGCCGACTACGTGGCCCTCTATGACGAGTCTGCGGGCAAGATCGACGTGCAGGGATGGATCACACTCACCAACACCAGCGGCACCACCTACGAGAATGCGCAGACCCTCCTGGTCGCCGGCTCACCCAGCCAGGCAGAGCCGACCATCAACACGGCCTGGCGCCCGCCGCCGATCCGCCGCCCCACCCTGGAACAGGCGGGTACCGAAAGCGGCAACCGCGAGCGGCTGGGGGATTTCTACCTCTACCCGTTGCCTGAGCGCACCACCATCGCCAACCTGCAGACCAAGCAGGTCGGATTTCTGGACGTACACGGCGTGCCGGCCGAGCATGGCTATGAATTCTTGAATCATTGGCTTGGAACCTCCGATCAACCGCGGAGCGCCAAGAGCACGTACCGCTTCTCGACCAGCGCTCACGCCGGCCTCGGCGATCAGCTGCCCGCGGGCATCCTGCGCTTCTACCTGCGCGACAAGCGCGGCGAACCGCAATTCATCGGCGAGAGCCGCATCGATCACACCCCCATGGGCTCGACACTCTCGCTCGCCACGGGGGACGCCTTCGATGTGAAAGTGCAGGCGGTCGTCGACAAGCGCACGCGCGTGAATGAGCACGACTGGAAGACCGATATGCGGTACGAGCTGTCGAATGCGTCGGCTCGGCCGGTGACGGTGGATCTGCTTCAAGACGGCCTATGGGGCGACTCGAGCATCACCGCCGAGAGCCAGAAGAGCACGCGGCGAAGCGCGGACACGGCCGAATGGCACGTGAGCGTTCCGGCGAACGGCAGGACCGTGCTCACTGCCAGCTTCGACACCCGGTTCTAGCGTCTGACCGCCCGATGGCTCCGCGGCTCTCCGGGTGGAACTTTTTCTCGTCCGGCGCGGCTGGTGTGTCGGGCGCGGCCATCGCATTGCTGCTGGCCTCCACGCAGTCAAAATCGCAGAGCCCGGTCCTCGACGCTCAAGCAGGGGCGCCCAGCGCGGTCTCCGTTACCATTTACCGCGATCCTTACCGCTCTTCGGGATCGCTCGATCTCGATCGCCTCGCCGGCTTTGCCCTGATCACCGAGACGCGTGTCGTGCATCTGCAGAAGGGGGAGAGCCGGCTGCGCTTCGAGGGCGTGGCCGACGGGATCGAGCCGGAAAGCGCCATCGTCACGGGCCTCGACGACGGCATCGTGGAGAAAAACCGCGATGCCGCCGTGCTGAGTCCCTCCGCATTGGTGGCTGCCGCGGTGGGCAAATCCCTCTTGCTCACCCGGACCAACCCCAAAAGCGGCCGCGTGGAACGCCTGCCCGGCACGGTTCTTTCGGATGCGGAGGGGGGCGTGATTTTCAAGAGCGACGAAGGAATTGAGGCGCTGCGATGCTCGGGCCTGCCGGAAACGCTCGACTTCGAGGGCACTCAAGGCCTGCGTGCGCATCCCACCCTGTCGGTGAGGGTCCGAGCGCAGCGCGAACTGACCGCGGCGGCAACGCTCTCTTACCTGGCCCACGGCTTCGATTGGGCGGCCGACTATACGGCGACGCTATCCGCGGACGGTCGTTCGATGGATCTGGGCGCCTGGGTCACGCTGGCAAACGGCAACGGCACCGGATTTCCCGAAGCCCGCACCCAGGTGGTCGCCGGCCGGGTGAACCGCGAAAGCGGAGAGGTCGAACCGCTCGACATAGGCGGTCCCATCGTCGCGAATTGCTGGCCACGGGGCTCAACCAGCGATTCGGCCATGCAACTGCAATTCGCCCTCAAGTCGCGCGAAGCCGGAGAGCTGGCCCTCCCGCATCCCGCCGCTGCGCCGGCAGCCGCGAGCCTCGCAGGGGTCATGCTCACCGATCAGCGAGTGCAGCAAGAACAACTGGGCGATCTGAAGCTGTACCGCATTCAGGAGCCGACAACCGTGGCAAGCCGGCAGTCGAAACAGGTCCGGCTGTTGGATCGAATGGCCATTCCCGTGGCCACCGTGTACGGTATGGATCTGCCCGTTGACGATAATCCGAATGGGCCGGGCGGCGCGCTACCGGCGTCTCGGTACCTCCGGACGAGAAATGCTGAAGCGAACCAGCTGGGGATTCCGTTGCCCTCGGGCCGCGTCCAGGTCTTCGCCGTTCATCAGGGCAGGCGCCTGCTGGAGCACGAGTCGAAACTGCGCGATCTTGCGGTTGACGAGGAAGTAGAAATCGATCTCGGGCCGAGCCCCGACGTTCAGGTCGAGGCGACCCGCACCGGTCACTCACACCGAATCGAGATCTCGAACGCGCGCGCGGCGGCGATAGCATTCGAGCTAAAGCTGAGACTCCCCGAGGGAATGCGAATCGTCGATGCCACTCCCTCCATGCGAACCAAGAACGGCCGCCCGATCGTCGCCTTGACGATCGCGGCGCACTCGGTCGCGGTGGTCCGGTATCGAACATCGGGCTCATCGTAGGTCGGCGGTGGGGACGTTTCCGCGGAAACGTTTCCGCGGAAACGTCCGCCGGACTTCAACCCGCCGCGCGCGGTCCGCCGGCGGCGCCTTCGGTCTTGGACGCCCTCGCGCCGGCTTCCTCGCGCTTGCGCAGGCTCATCCAGACGGCGATGTCCCAGGCGTTGTGAATGCCGACGAACAGCAGCATCACGGACGCCCCGCCGGCCGCGTATAGCGCCCCGTCCGGGTGATGCGCGACGACCACCGCCGCCGCGCACAGCGCGCCGTAGGACAGGAATGGCAGGACGACGTTCCAGAGCCAGTCTTCCCACACGGGAACGTACTTACCGAGATTGTGATGAACGTTCGCCGTGATCCTGCCGGTATAGGCAAGTCCGCCGATCCCCGCGGCCCCCAGCCCGAGGGTCATGCTGAAGGCCGTCTGATGCGGGACGCACATGAACGCAGCCAGCGCCAAGACCGTGCCGAAATGAACGATCGTCGGCGTGATGAAGGTATTGAGACCCACGGGATCCACACGCCCCGCTTCGCTCGCGAGCGCGATGACCACGAAGGTGAGACCCGTCAGCCCGGCCGCCGCCGAGCCGGTGATCACGTAGAAATTAGCCCAGTCAGCCAGCTGCGCCAATGCCATGGCGGCGAGCATAGCTAAAAATCGTAGGTAAGGTGCGGCTCCGCGCCGCTCTGGCCGACGTTTCCGCGGAAACGTCAGCGGGGCGCACCTCCGAAGTTGACCGACACGCTCGCGAGCCAGGTGCGCGGATCGCCGAGCTGGACGTAGAGCTCGTTCGGGAAGTTCGGCGGCACGTCCCCGAAATAAAACCCGCGCACCGGATAGCGTTTGTTCAACAGGTTCCGCCCCGACAGATAGGCGGACCACCGCGGCGTCTCCCAGCCGATCTTCGCGTGCAAGAGTCCATACGGCTTGGAGGTGGTCTCGTTCGGCGGAAGATCGAAATAATAGCCGCCCATGCCGGTGGCGTCGATGCGCGCGAACGGACCGCGCGGATCCCGATAGGTGGCATTCACCGCCGCCTGCCAGTGCGGCGCGTTTGCAAGCTCGCGGGAGACGGACAAGATGGTGGTCCCCGACGCACCTTGCTGCACGAAGTCCTCGAAATACGATTGCAAGAGCCCCAGATCCGCGCCCAGCGTGAGCCTCTCGGCGGCGCGCCATTCCAGGTCGCTCTCCAGGCCGTAGTTGTGGCCGCTCGCGGCGTTCCCGGTGTAGAACACGAAATCGTCAGGATTCGTCGGATCGCTTTGGAAGCTGGTCTTGATCTGGGCGTCGTGCCGGTGAAGGTAAAAGACGTCGGCATTCAACGTGAGCCGGTGCTCGAGCAAGTCCGCCTTGTATCCCGCTTCCAAATTGACGTCCTCTTCCGGATTGAAGGACAACTGGCTCGGCAGAAGTCCCTGGCTCAAGTTGAAGCCGCCGGCCTTGTAGCCGCGCACCACCGTCGAATAGACGGATTGCCCCGGGTCGAGCCTGTAAGTCAGCGATACATGACCGCCCCACAGGTCATTGACCGGATTCAAGGTCGCGGGCGTCACCGATAGGGTCGCGGTCGGTATGACCGCGGCGTTGGTATAACCGGTATTCGTGCCGAGGAAGTCGGTGGTGGTGCCCTGATAGTTTGCGCTCCAGCGCTCGCCGCGAAGCCCCGCGGACCAGCGCAGAGCGGCGGTGATATCGCCGTCGAGCTCGCCGAACAGCGCGACATTCCGAGCACGATAGCCGCTGACGATGACGTCATCGCTTTGATCGGCGGCGGGATCCGGCGGCTGCCCGAGCGGCTGGAAATCGCCGAGACTCAAATCGACCAGGCTCTCGTCGAGCTGATTCCCGTAGAAACCGAGCAGCCAGCCGAATCCCCGGTTCGATTCGGTTCCGAGACGCAGCTCGAGCGTCTTCGTCGAGCGGTCCCGGTCCTGTATCTCGGAGTACTGGTAGACGGCCGCATCGGGGGCCCATAGCACGGGGTTTCCCCAATCGCCGTCGTAGCTGTATTTGATGACCGATTTGGCGTACGTGGCGATGGCGGTGAATCCGACGGTGTCGCTCGCGAGGTAATGGGCGCGCAGGGAGACGCCGGTGGAGTGCTGCGAGTCGACGCCCGGCTGGTCCGACTCGGTGTTGCGGGAGTTATCGATCGCGTAGGCGTCGTAGCCGTTGTCGATATTGACCTGCATCGCCGTCAACTCGAGGCTCAGCCGATCGGAGGGTTTGAAGACCCACTTGGCGCGGTACGTGTACTCATCCAGCCGGTTGGTGTCGTCCCGGTTCAGGTACAGATTGCGATAGTAGCCGTTGCTGTAATAGCGCTGGGCGGCGAATCGGAAGCCCGAATCGAGCGAGTCGACGGGCCCTGATATGACGGCACCCTGCGAGTTCGTGCCATAGTCGCCTCCGTCCAGATCGACGCGGCCGTAAGGGGTGTCGGTGGGCTCGGCGCTCTTCATGTAGATGAGTCCTGCAAGCGCGTTCGCCCCGTAACGGGTCGGCTGCGGACCTCTGAGGACGTCGACCTGATCGATGTCGTACAGAGTGCCCGCGGTCCCGAGTCCGCTGAAATCGATGTCATCGATCAAAAAGCCGACGGACGGGTTGGGGGCTCCTTGATATTGCTCCAATTCGCCGATACCGCGCAGCTGGAAATAGCGTGGGAGCGAGGTATCCCCGGCCCAGTTGAGATTCGGAATCAGCCCGAGCACGTCCTCGAAATTGGCGCGGCCGGCGTCGTGCAATGTCTGTTCGGGGAGGACCGTGACGCTCGCCGGCACCTCGATGGCCGGGGCGCTGCGCAGCGTCGCGGTGACGACGATCTCGTGGAGCTCGGAGGAATCGGAATCGTCGTCGGCCGCCGCCGGATGCGTCCACCCCGAGAGTGCGGCGGCGCCGACCACCGCAATGAGATGAAAACGACCGGCCGCTGATTTTATTACCATGCTCCCTCCGCCGGTACTAACCGGATCAGGTTCAATGGGTTCGCCGGTGCGCGTCCCACTTGGAACGCAGCCGACGTCTCAGGCCCTCGAGGCCACCCCAGCTTGTTTCTAGGTATTACTTTAAGCGATTGCGGCGGAAATTGCCCGCCCGGTTCAGCGGCCGAAGATCCGCATGACGGCGCCGATCAATCCGCCGGCGATCAAGACGAGAACCGGCAGTATCGTGAGCCCGTAGCCGGCGCTGCGCTTGGCCGGATCTTTCACATAGGCGGCGGCATAGACCTGTCGCCCCACCAGGTAGATCACGCCGAGACCGGCCGCCCAGAGCGGATTGGAATAGCGGCTGAAGAGAAAGAGCGAGGGGACGAACACGACCAGCGATTCCAGCGTGTTCTGTTGAACGCGGAAGTAGCGCTCGAATTGGTCGTTGCCCGTGATGGCCGGGGCTTTGACCCCGTAGCGGCCCCGGGCGCGGGCCACATGAATGCCGAATCCTATGAACTGCAGAAGTGCGAGCGCAGTCACGATATCGACATAAGCCATGGAATTTCCCCCTCGTTATTGGATTTGAGCACTGCAGGGCGGCTTGCTTTCCGGCAAGCTGGCGGCCTTCCCTGATCACACGAGGCACCAGTTCCCGCGATGAGCTCCCCCCGCAAGCTTACCCGTTCCGGAACCCGAGGCTATGCGCATTTGGTCGAGGTGGCGGTGCCCGTCGCGCGGGTGTGGCGGGCATTGACCGATCCGGCGCTGGTCCGCATCTGGTCCGGCCAGGAAGCCGAGATTGACCCGCGCGAGGGAGGCCTCTACCGGATCGGCAAGCGCAATGGCGGCGGGCGCGAGGCGCACATCGACGTGTTCGACGTGAACCGCCGGCTCCGGCTGATCTATTTGAACGGGCCGGATACGCCGGCCAGCGACTCGGCGGTGGTCGATGATTTCCTGCTCGACCTACGCAAGACCGAGGGACTGACCTCGCTGAGGTTATTGGGGTCGGGGATTCCCGAAGCCCCCACCTGGGACTCGTCCTACGTGAAAATGCGGATGGGCTGGGAGCGGTTCATGGCGCGCATCAAGGTGACGCTCGAGAGCCCGCCCCGACCCAAGCCCGTGAAGGCGCCTGAGCCCCCGAAGGATCCGCCCCTGCCGGGACTGGATTACTAGCCTAGCTGGCTTAGCGAGCCGCAAACCTTGAATTCCCGGCGCTCGGCGGCATACACCGGCAATGGAGGGCACATGATCGGATTTCTCCTTCGTGCGGCCATCGTTGCCTTGGGTCTTTGGCTGGCCACTCTCTGGGTGCGGGGTGTCTACATCGACAGCCCCGGCACCTTGCTGCTCGCCGGCATTCTGCTCGGCGTCGTCAACTCGATCATCCGTCCGATCGCCATCCTGCTGACGCTGCCCATGACCATCGTTACCTTGGGATTCTTCCTGCTGGTGATCAACGCCGGCATGGTGGCGATGGTGGCATGGATGCTGCCGGGCATGCATCTCGCCGGCTTCGGATCGGCGTTCTGGGCGTCGGTGATCGTCAGCCTCACGAGCATGGTGGGATCGTGGTTCATCGGGCCGAAGGGGAGGTTCGAGGTGATCGTCAAGCGCAGGTAACCGGGTGCCACGCCCTCGGGATGCCATGCCCGGCTCGCCTCGTTCATTCGATATCCCCCATGAGCCGCTTCACCGGCCGGCTCAGTATCAAGAGCACGGCGCCGAGGCCCACTGCGAAGTACACGATGTGCAGGTATTGGCCCGGCATCGCGGCGACGTTGTTCGCGTCGAATTCTCCGGCGATCAATCCGGCCGCTAGATTGCCGAGCGACAGCGACAAGAACCACATCCCCATCATTTGTCCCACCAGGCGCTTCGGCGCCAGTTTCGTCACATAGCTCAAGCCGACCGGACTCAGGCACAGCTCGCCGAACGTGTGCAGGAGGTAGGTCAGGATCAGCCAATAGGGCAGCACTTTCGCTCCGTGCGCGACGAACGACGCCGCGGCGAACATCACCAGAAACCCCGAGCCCATGAGAATGACGCCGATGGCGAACTTCGCGGGTGCGGAGGGATTCAGGTGCCGCTTCGCGAGCGCGACCCAGCTCCATGGCCACGATCGGGGCGAAAATGATTACGAATGCGGGATTGAGCGCTTGGAACCAGCCGGCGGGAACGACAAAGTGCCCACCTAGGAAATGGCCGCCGATGGCGCGGTCGGTGTAGCGCTCGGCGAAGAGATTCAAGGAGGATCCTGCCTGCTCATACCCCGACCAGAACAGCGCGCTGCCCAGAAACAGCACCACGATGACGACCGCGCGCCGGCGTTCCTCGGCCGATAGACCGGCGGCCAGGAAAACGTAGGCGAAGAACGCGGCCGCCGTCGCCGCAATCAGCAGCGCCGAGGCATGCGCAAGTCCGAGCGGGTCGACTTCTATCCAGCCGAGCGTGCAGGCGGCGAGCGCCAGCAAAGATGCCGCCAGCGCGATCCACAGATACATCCAGGGTTTGCGCGCGGCGGCGGCGCCCGGACGCGGCGGTGCGCCCGCGTCGCCGAGATGGCGCCGAATGAAATGATACTGAACGACGCCGAGCGCCATGAAGAGGCCCGCGGCAGCGAAGCCGGCGCGGGGACCGATGAGCTCCTGCGCCTCGCCCGTGACGATCGGCCCGAGCGTCGCACCGATGTTGATGCCCATGTAGAACACGGTGAATCCCGCGTCGAGCCGGGCGCCGCCCTCGGGGTAGAGTTCGGCCACCATGGCGCTCACGTTCGGTTTCAAGAGACCGACGCCCAGGACGATGACGAACAGGCCGAGATAGAACGCCCGGGGGCTCAGCGAGGTCGCCAGGATCGCATTACCCAGTGCAATTCCGATGCCCCCGATGAGCACCGCGTGCCGCGCGCCGATCAGCCGATCCGCGATCCACCCGCCGGGCAGCGCGGCGAGATAAACGCCCGCCGTGTACAGCCCGTAGATCGCCACGGCGGTCTTGTCGTCGATGCCGAAGCCGCCTTGGCTGACGGCGGCGACCAGGAACAGAACCAGGACGGCGCGCATGCCGTAGTAGGTGAACCGTTCCCACATCTCGGTGAAGAACAGGGTGGCGAGGCCGCGCGGATGCCCCAAAAAGGTCGCGCTCACCGCAGCGCACATCCCACTGCGCTCATGAGCCCGAGTTCACGGCGCCAAACTCACGGTGCCGAACTCATCAAGCTCCCGCCTCGCGCTCGGCGTCTTCCCGGGCGCGTTCGGCGATCTTGTCCTTCAGCAAAAGTCCTGCCATCACGATCCCTATTTCGTACAGGAGGCACATCGGCACCGCCATGGCGCTTTGCGAAACCGCATCGGGCGGCGTGACGAAGGCGGCGAAAATGAACAGCCCCAGGATCACGAAGCCTCGATTCTTTCTGAGCGTCTTGATGCTGACGAACCCGGTCCACACCAATAGTACCGTAGCCACCGGCACTTCGAACGCCGCGCCGAACGCCAGCAGCATCACCATGATGAAGTCCAGGTAGGCGCTCATGTCGGTCATCATCTGCACGCCCGCCGGCGTCGTCGCGATGAAAAAGCTCAGCATCACCGGGATCACCACGTAATAGGCGAACGCGGCACCCAGGTAGAACAGCAGAATGCTCGAGACCAAGAGCGGCACCGCCAGCTTTTTTTCGTGCCGATACAGACCGGGGGCGACGAACGCCCAGGCTTGGTAGAGCACGAAGGGCATCGCGAGACCGATCGCGAGCACCAGAGCGAGCTTGAACGGCACCGTAAACGGCGATACCACGCTGGTCGCGATCAAGGTCGCGCCGGCGGGAAGCTTCTTCTTCAGAGGCTCGGCGACGAACGTGAACAGCTGGTTCATGTACATCGCGCAAGGAATGAAGCAAACGCCCACCGCCAACATGGCCTTGAGCAGCCGGTCTCGGAGCTCGAGCAGGTGGGAAATCAGCGTACCTTCGGCGAGCCCGCCGGGTTCGCCTTCAGGCGCGCTCATTGGTTGATGGAATGCGGAAGATCGGCAGGCGTGGTCGCAGGCGCCGGCGGGTGCATGGCCGCCGCCGTGGTCGCGTGCCCTTGCGGCAGCGGCCGCGCGACCGGCGGGCGCTCGGCTTCCCCACCGGAGGCAAGCTCGCTCGCCGAGCCTTCAGCCGGACTGTCGGGAGGCGCCGAAGGAAACGTCGGCACGGAGGCCGGCGCAATGACCGGGTCGGGCTTCAAGGGCGACTTCATTTGCTGCCGGAGCAGCTCCTCGGCATTGACTTCGCGCTCCAGCTGTTCGCTCAATTGGCGCGCCATCAGCCGCGCGCGGCCCATCCAGTTGCCCACCTGGCGGGCCACTTTCGGCAGGCGCTCAGGGCCGAGCACCACCAGTGCGATGGCCGAGGTGAGCAATATCTCGGAGAACCCGAAATCGAGCATGCAAGATCAGGCGTTCGTCTTGGGGGGAACCTTGACCTCGGCTTCGCGGGGCGCCGAGGCTGAGGCCGCTTCGAAGTCGGCGTCCTTCTCCTGCTTGAGCTGTTTCAGCCGCTCTTCCGATTCGCCGTCGTTCATGGCCTGCTTGAAGCCCTTCACGGCGGCGCCTAAATCCGAACCGATCGTACGCAGCCGCTTGGTGCCGAATATCACCAGGGCGATTGCGAGAATGACCAGTAGCATCTTTGAGTCGAACATATCGGTTCTCCGAATCCGCGGCAGTCATTCGATGATACGCCAAGAAACATAATGACATTCGACAGCGCGGAGCCGCTGCGTGTTCGGTCGCATTTGGCCGGGAATATTTCAACTTTCCAACCAAAGGGTTACGGGTCCGTCGTTGGTCAGAGACACCTGCATGTGCGCGCCGAACACCCCGCTTGCCACCGGCGCATGCCGGGCCCTCGCGCGTATCCACCAGCAAAGTGAACAGCCGCCTTCCCTGATCCGGCGGCGCGGCGGTGGAAAATCCCGGCCGGAGGCCCCGCCGGGTGTCCGCCGCCAGCGTAAATTGCGGCACCAGCAACAGACCCCCCGAGATCTGCTGCAAACTGAGGTTCATTTTGTCGACTTCATCGGCGAAAATCCGATATTTCAGCAATCGATCGAGTAAACGCAGTGCGGCAGCCTCGTCGTCGTCGGGACGAACACCGATCAGCGCCAGCATCCCGCGCCCGATGGATCCGACTGAATCGCCAGAAATTTCCACTTTGGCCTCTGAAACACGCTGGATGAGGGCGATCATGCGGTCAAAGTACGTCTATGGCGGATCTAATTTCCACTTTTTCCTATATTTGAAGTATCAGGACAAAACATTTGGAAATCATCGAAAATCACGGTCTTGGGCGCGATAATCCCCAAATCATAGCCAACAGCAGCGGCAAATGACTCCGAAACACTACAAAGACTTGCTATTTTCGCCATAAAGTGGGGGTGAATAGCACCAGGATCGTGAAAACCTCCAATCTGCCGAGCAGCATGGCCGCCGAGCATACCCAGGTCTGGAAGTTATTGAGGACCCCGTAATTGCTGCCCGGTCCCACCAGCCCCAATCCCGGTCCCGCGTTGTTGATGCAGGCGATGATGGAGGAGAAGGAAGTCATGAAATCCAATCCGCTGCCGAGCTGGAAAAACACCAGGGTGACGATGCTCATGAAATACAGGAACACGAAGGCGAGCACGGCGAACACCACGCGGTTGGCGATCACGGTCCCCCCCACCTTGAGCGGGCGGACCAGGTTCGGGTGGACCAGCTGATTCAACTCGCGGTTGGCCTGCTTCGCGAGCACCAGCGTACGGATCATCTTGATGCCGCCGCCGGTCGACCCGGAACTCGCGACGATGCAGCTCAAGAACATCATCCACATGGGCGCGAAGATCGGCCAGTGGGAATAATCGTCCGTGTGCAATCCCGAATCGGTGGCGATGGACACGACGTTGAATGTCGCGTGACGCAGCGCCGTCGGGAAATCCTCGTACGTGTTCTTCATGCAGAGGAATATCGCGATTCCCACGCAGCTCGCCGCGAGCACGCTGAGAATCGCCTTCGCTTCCGCGTCCCTGAAGTAGGCGCGTACCCCGCGCTGGCTCCAGGCCAGAAAATGAGTCGCGAAATTGAGCGCCGCCAGGACCTGGAACACGATGAGCACGAGCTCGATGCGCAGCGAATTGAAGTGACCGATGCTGGCGTCGTAGGTCGAGAATCCGCCGAGCGACAGCGCCGAAAATCCGTGGCAGACGGCGTCGAACCAGTTCATCCCGGCGCCTTTCAGGCAGATGATGCAGGCGAGGGTGAGCCCGGCGTATACCGCCCACAGGAGTTTCGCCGTCTGCTCGATGCGCGGGGTGAGCTTGCGAGTCCTTCATGGGCCCGGGCATCTCGGCGCGGTAGATCTGCATGCCGCCGACGCCGAGCACCGGCAAAATCGCGACCGCGAGCACGATGATCCCCATGCCGCCGAGCCAGCTCAGCAGGTGGCGCCACAAATTGATGGAGCGGGGCAGGAACTCGATGCCCGAGAGAACCGTACCGCCCGTGGTGGTGAGGCCGGAGGCGGCTTCGAAGTAGGCCTGGGTGAAGTTGAGCGGCAGGTAATGCCACAGGGGCATGCCTGCGACGGCCGGCAGCGCAACCCAGGTGAGCGCCACCAGCGTCAGCCCGTCGCGAGTCTTCAGCTCGCGCTTGAATCGCCGTGTCGCGAGCCACAACAGCGCCCCCAATGCGAACGTCGCGAGCCCCGACAGAAGGAACGACCAGAGCGCCGGATCGAATTGCCAGATGGCCATGACCAGCGGAGCGAGCATGGTCACCGCGAACGCCATCAGCACCATGGCGAACACGTGCGCGACCGGCAACAGCATCGCCTTCACAGGAACGACGCTGAGCCCTGAAACAGCTTCTCTACCGCGTCCATGTGGCGGCGGTCCGTGAGGAACAGGATCAGATGGTCATCGGGCTGCACGGTGGTGTCGTGGTGCGCGATGATCACGTCCTCGCCGCGCACCACGGCTCCGAGCGTGGTCCCCTGCGGAAGCGTGATGTCCTCGATACGGCGTCCCACCACCTTCGAGCTGTCGGCGTCGCCGTGCACGATGACCTCGATCGCTTCGGCGGCGCCCCGCCGGAGCGAATGAACACGCACCACGTCACCGCGGCGCACGTGCGCCAGGAGCGACCCGATCGTGACGGTCTGCGGGGAGATCGCGATGTCGATGGAGCCGCTTTCGATGAGCTCGGCGTACGAAGGCTTGTTGATGAGCGCCATCACTTTGTGGGCACCGAGACGCTTCGCGAGCATCGCGGAGAGGATGTTCGCCTCCTCGGAATTGGTGAGCGCCGCGAACACGTCCGCACTGTCGATGTTCTCTTCGAGCATCAACTCCTCGTCGGCCGCATCGCCGTGCAGAACCGTGGTGCGGTTCAGGAGCTCCGACACGCGCCGCGCCCGCTTGCTGTCGCGTTCGATGAGCTTCACCTGATTCTTGTCCTCGAGCTCGCTCGCGAGCCGGAAACCGATGTTGCCGCCGCCCGCGATCACGACGCGCCGCGCGGGCGCCTCCTCGCGCCGCATCTCGTTCATCACCATGCGGATGTCCTTGCGCGCGGCGAGGAAGAAGACTTCATCGCCGTCCTCGATCACCGTGGTGCCCTCGGGCTGGATGCTCTTTCCCGCGCGATAGATGGCGGCAACCCGCGCGTCGGCGGTGGGGATGTGCTCGCGGAGCGTGCGCAGCGCCTGGCCCACCAGGGGTCCTCCCTTGAGCGCCCGTATGCCGACCAGCCGTACCCGGCCGTCCGCGAAATCCAGCACCTGCAACGCGCCGGGATAGCGGATGAGGCGCGCCACGTACTCCGTCACGAGCTGCTCGGGACTGATCCAGACATCCACCGCGACGGCGTTCTCGCCGAACAGCGTGTCCCGCTCCGTGAACGCGGCCGACCTCACCCGGGCGATCTTCTTCGGAGTGCGGTACAGCGTCCAGGCAATGTGACAGGCCAACATGTTGACCTCGTCCGAATTGGTGAGCGCGACCAGGATGTCGGTACGGGCGATGCCCGCCGCCTCGAGTATCCGCGGACTCGCCGCGTTGCCATTCACCGTCCGGATATCGAGCCGATCCTGCAAATCCCGCAGGATCTCCTCGTTCGTGTCGACGACGGTGACGTCGTTCGCCTCTTCCCGTGACAGGTGATAAGCCGCCGTTCGGCCGACCTGTCCGGCGCCCAAAATGATGATTTTCACAGCCGACCTAGTCTACCAAAAATGCGCGTAAAGCTTCGTCCCTCAGCTCACAGAAAGAGAGCGCACGGGGCGGGCGAGGATGTCAAACGACCTCGAGATTCGCATAGGAGAGCATCAGCCACTTCGTGCCCTGCCGCTCGAAATTCACCTGAATGCGGGCCTGCGGGCCGCTGCCCTCGAAATTGAGCACCACACCGTCGCCGAACTTGGAGTGGCGAACCCGGCTTCCCAGCCGCATGGACGAAGCCGGGGTCTCGTCGAGCGTCGCCGATCGCTTGACGAACAGCGGCCGCGAGACCTGAAGGCGCGGGCGGATCTCCTCGATCAGCTCGGACGGCAGCTCTTGAATGAATCTCGAGGGCTGCCCGTACTGATCGATCCCATAGAGCCGGCGCTGCTCGGCGTAGGTGATGTACAGCTGGCGCATGGCGCGCGTGGCGCCCACGTAGCACAGGCGCCGCTCCTCTTCCAGCGCCGCCGCATCGGCCGCCGAGCGCTGATGGGGAAACAGCCCCTCCTCCATGCCGGCGAGAAAGACCATGGGGAACTCGAGACCCTTGGCCGAATGCAGCGTCATCATCTGCACGCAGTCGGAATACGCATCCGCCTGCCCCTCCCCCGATTCGAGCACGGCGTGCGCCAGGAAGGACTCGAGCGGCTGCATGTCGGTCTCGCCGTCCGGCGAGAATCCGCGCGCTGCGCTCACGAGCTCCAGCAAGTTCTCCACGCGGCCCTCGCCGCGCTCTCCTTTTTCCTTCTTGTAATGCTCGATGAGCCCGCTCGACTGGACGATGTGATCCACCTGATCGTGAAGCTCCAGTCCGCGCACTTCTCCGGCCAGATTGTCTATCGTCGCGAGGAATCCCTTGAGCGACTGAGCGCCGCGCTGCGCAAGCCCGGACTCCGCACAGATCCCCGCGGCGGCCCAGAGCGAGGTGCCCTTCTCGCGTGCGATCTCACGGATCGAATCGAGCGTCTTTGCGCCGATGCCGCGGGTCGGCAGATTGACGACGCGCTCGAAGGAGGTGTCGTCGGCGCGGCTCGAGACCAGACGCAAATACGCAAGCGCGTCCTTGATCTCGGCGCGCTCGAAGAAGCGCAGGCCGCCGTACACACGATACGGCATGCGCGCGTTCAAGAACGCCTCTTCGAACACCCGCGATTGCGCGTTCGAGCGGTACAGCACGGCGACTTCGGTCCGAAGGCCTCCTTGATCCACCCACTCGCGAATGCGGTTCACGACGAAGTCCGCCTCGTCGCGCTCGTTGAACGCGGCGTAGAGCTTGACCCGCTCCCCGTCCGCGCCCGAGGTCCAGAGCGTCTTGCCGAGCCGGCCGGAATTGTTCTTGATGAGCGCGTTGGCCGCTTTCAATATGGTGCCCGTCGAGCGGTAGTTCTGCTCCAGCTTGTACAGCGCCGCTTTCGGGTAGTCGCGGCGGAACTGGTGCAGATTCTCCACGCGGGCGCCGCGCCACCGGTAAATCGATTGATCGTCGTCACCCACCGCGAAAAGCTGCCCTTCCGGACCCGCGAGCAGCGTCAGCCAGCGGTACTGGATGGCGTTCGTGTCCTGGAATTCGTCCACCAGAACGTGCCGAAAGCGTGTCCGGTAGTGGTGCAGCAGAGCGGGGTTGTCACGCCACATCTCGAACGCACGCAGGAGCAGCTCCGCGAAATCCACCACCCCGGCGCGCTGGCAGGCCTCTTCGTAGGCCTGATAAATCCTGATCAACTGGCGCCGGGTCGGATCCCCATCGTCCTTGATGTGCTTCGGCCGAACGCCCTCGTCTTTCTGCGCGTTGATGAACCACAGAATTTCGCGCGGAACCCAGCGGGTCTCGTCCAGGTCGAGCGCCTTCAAGACCTTGCGCAACAGGCGCGCCTGATCTTCGGAGTCGAGAATCTGGAAGGTCTGCGGCAAACCCGCCTCGCGCCAGTGCTGGCGCAGCAGCCGATGCGCCAGCCCGTGGAAGGTCCCGATCCAGAGCGCCCCGCCAGGGATTCCGAGCAGAGTCTCGATACGCCGGCGCATTTCCGCCGCCGCCTTGTTGGTGAACGTGACGGCAAGGATGCTGTGCGGCGACGCGCCCTCCACCTGAATCAGCCACGCAACCCGATGCACCAGCACCCGCGTCTTGCCGCTGCCCGCGCCCGCAAGCACGAGCGCCGAGCCGAGCGGCGAGGCCACCGCCTCCCGCTGCGCGTCATTCAACCCGTCGAGTAGATGCGATACGTCCATGGGGGCGCGGATTGTACTGTAGCCGCCCCGACGCGTGCGAGACATGAAACTCCCGGGACGCTCGAGATCGGTACTCTGAGGCCCCCGCCTTCGGCCATCCATAGGGGGACAGCCAGAATCCATTAAGCGCGCTGAGTCACCCTCGCGTTCTCCTCCGCAAACTCGATCAGCGCGAGCACCAGCGACAGCACCACCGGCCCCACGATGATGCCGATGGTCCCGAACGCCGAGATCCCGCCCAGAACCCCCACGAATATCGCCAGCGCCGAGATATGCGCCCGCCCCGAGATCAACACCGGCCGGAGCACGCTCTCGAGGCCCGACACCATGAGCCCCCACGCCAGCATGAAAATCGCATAGCCCCAGCGCCCGTCGTACAGAAGCCACCCCACCGCAGGCACCCAGACGATGCCCGCACCGCCCATGGGAAGCATGGCCAGCAGCGCCGTGACCACGCCAAGCACCACCGGCGAAGGAAGCCCCGCGATGGCGATCCCGATGCCGACCAGCACGCCTTGAATCAAAGCCGTGAGCGTCGTACCCAGCACGATGGCACGCGCGACGTCCGAGAGGTGGCGGAACAGCCGGTCCTTGCGCTGCTCGTCCATCGGAATCAGTCCGCGCGCACGCCGGCACAGGGCATCGCCGTCGCGCAAGAAAAAGAACAGCAGGAACAGCATGATCGAGAATCCGATGACCGACCCCAGCGCGCCCAGGAAAAACGACCCCGAGAGCCCCGCAGCCCGCTGCAAGAGGTCCTGAGACGCGGAGACAACCCAGGCGCGTACCTGATCGGCTGAGATTCCGCCGTGCGTCTGAAGCCACGCGTTCGCGCGGGCGATCAGCGGAAACTGCTGCAAATCGGAGAGGCTCTTGATGTCGAGCCCGCGTGCCCGCTGCTGGATCGTGCGCATCAGGCCCGAGATTTCGGTCACGAACGCGATCGACAGCGCCGACAGCGGCAGCAAGATCACGATGGGCGTGAGTACGGTCAATACGCCGGCCGCGCGGCCGTTGCCGTGGAGCCGCCGCCGAAGGCTTCGGTTGACCGGGTAGAGCAGGAAGGCGAGGAACATGGCCCAGCTCATCGTGCCGAAAAAAGGCGTGAATATCCGCCAGAGTGCGTAGCCGAGGACGGCTGCCACCACGAGCGAAAACACGCGCGAGTAGAAGGCGGATTGTATCTGCACGGCGCCATCCTACCATCCGCTACACGGGGCCATGACTCGTGTAGGATAATTGCCGCTCACCGGGAGGCGGGATTGGCACGCATAACCGTCAACGACAAAACGCTCGACATCGACGCTTCGCCCGATACGCCGCTCCTCTGGGTGCTGCGTGACCACCTGCAGATGACCGGCACCAAGTACGGCTGCGGCATGGCGCTCTGCGGCGCCTGCACGGTTCATGTCGACGGCGCCGCCGTGCGCTCCTGCGTGCTGCCCCTCGAGGCGCTCGAGGGCAGGCGCATCACCACCATCGAGGGCCTGTCGCGGGACCGCAGCCACGCCGTGCAGCGCGCGTGGATCGAGCTCGACGTTCCGCAATGTGGATATTGCCAGTCTGGACAGATCATGTCGGCGGCCGCTCTGCTCAAGACCAATCCGCGGCCGACCGATGCAGAGATCGACGCAGCCATGGCGGGCAATATCTGCCGATGCGGCACTTATGGGCGGATCCGCAAGGCCGTGCATCGCGCGGCGGATCTCATGGCGCCGGATCAGCCGGCTTGAGAGATCCGGCGAGACGCGACTTCTGCCGTCTCACCGCGCTCGCGGGCGGGGGCCTCGTGTTGGCGATGACGCTCCCGGCATTCGGCAGCCGCTCGCGGCCCGGGGCGAACGGTGCGGGCGCGGCGGCCGAATTGAATGCGTGGCTCAAGATCGGTACGGACGATTCCATCACCGTCCTGGTGGATCGCTCGGAAATGGGCCAGGGTGTGTACACGGCGCTGCCCATGCTGCTGGCCGAGGAGCTCGAGATCGATCTGCACCGGATCGAAGTGCTCGCCGCGCCCGTGGGCGACGCCTACGTCAATCCCTTGAACGGCGGACAAATCACCGGCACGAGCAACAGCATCCAGGACGCCTGGGAGAAGCTGCGCACCGCCGGCGCGCAGGCGCGCCTCATGCTGATCGCCGCGGCCGCTCGGAAGTGGCGCGTCGATCCGGAGGAATGCCGCGCCGCCGACGGGTGCGTGACGAATACCCGCGGCAATTCCCTGCGCTACGGCGACCTCGCCGCCGCCGCGGCGAAGCTGCCGGTGCCGAAGGATGTGAAGCTCAAACCGGCGGCGGCCTATCGGCTCATCGGCAAGCCCCAAGCTCGGCTCGACACGCCGGCCAAGGTCGACGGCACGGCCGAGTTCGGATTGGACGTGAGGCTCCCCGGGATGGCGTATGCCGCCATCGCGCTTTGTCCGACCGTTGGTGGGACGGCGGCCGCGGTGGATTCCGCCGCTGCGGAGGCGTTGCCCGGCGTGCGTCGCGTGCTGTCGACGTCGAGCGGCGTCGTGGTCGTCGCCGATCATTTCTGGCAGGCGCTCAAGGCGCGCAATGCGCTGAAGATCAGCTGGGAACCGGGCGCGAACGCGCACCTCGACAACGCCGCCGTCTGGGCGTCGCTGAATCGCGCCGCCGTCACCGTGCCGGGCCTCACGGCCAAGATGACGCGAGGCGATACGCGCGTCCGCGCTCAAACGCGCCGAGAAGACGCTGAGCGCGGTCTACGAGCTGCCGCTGCTCGCGCACGCGACCATGGAGCCGATGAACTGCACCGCCGACGTGCGCGCGGACCGCTGCGATTTGTACGTGGGAACTCAGGTGCAGCAGGGCGCGCAGGTCGCTGCGGCGGAGGCCGCCGGCCTCAAGCCCGAACAGGTCAACGTCCACACGACGCTTCTCGGCGGCGGATTCGGCCGCCGCCTGGAGGTGGATTTCGTTCCGGCGGCGGTCGAGGCGTCGAAGGCGCTCGGTATTCCGGTGAAGCTCGTCTGGACGCGCGAGGACGACATGACCCACGATTTCTTCCGGCCGCCGGCCCGAGAAGAGGTCAGCGCCGGCTTCGACGCCCACGGCAAGCTCCTCGCCTTCGGCCTGCACATCACGAGTCCCTCGATCACGGCGCGCGCATCACCCTCGACGGTGGCCACCGATCCGTTCGACTCGGTGATCGAGTACGCGCAGAATTTTCCGTATGCGGTGCCGAATTACCTGTTGAGCTTCTCGCGTCAGGAAATCGGCATCGACGTGGGCTACATGCGCTCGGTCAGCCATGCGCCGAATTGCTTCGCCATCGAGTGCTTCATCGATGAGCTGGCGGCGGCCGTGTCCAAGGATCCTCTCGATTTCCGCCTGGAGCTCCTCGACCGACAAGCCGCGGCACACCGCCGTGCTCAAGGAGGCCGCGCGACGCGCGAACTGGGGCCGCCCGCCCCCGGGACGCTTCCTGGGTCTCGCGTTCATGGAGGGCTATACCTCGCACCTCGCGCAAGTGGCCGAAATCTCCCTCGCCGGAGGCGCGCTCAAGGTACACAAGATCACCTGCGTCGTCGACTGCGGCCAGATGGTCAATCCGCGCATCGTCGAGTCGCAGATCGAGAGCGGCATCGTCTACGGACTCTCGGCCGCGCTCTGGGGCGACATCACGCTGCGCGCGGGCCGGGTGCGCGAGACCAACTTCAATACCTACCGGGTACTGCGCTCGAACGAGATGCCCGAGCTCGACGTGCATCTCATCCCGAGCGAGGCGGCCCCGGGAGGGATCGGCGAGGCGGCGGTGCCGCTGGTGGCGCCCGCCGTCTGCAACGCGATGTTCGCCGCGACGGGAAAGCGGCTGCGGCGGCTGCCGATTGCGTCGTACGCCCTGTGAACCGCTGGTAGTTCACGATAACCCGGGTGCGCGGCACAATGCCACGTGTCGCGCTGATCATCGGCGGCAGCCGGCCAAAAGCCGTCGGCCTACCTCATGGAATTGGCGCCCCAAAGGCGACGTTCGCGCCAGAGATGCCTTCGGATTCTCTTCTCCGGCGCCCCTGCTTATACTGACCCCCGCGCACGGTTAGAATGCCAATGATCGATGGTTGATATTGGGATGTGAAGGGATTCCGATGACTACAACCCGTCGAGACTTATTGACCGGTGCGATAACGATCGCCGGAGCGGCGGTGGTGCCGGATGTCACCAGCGGACAAGAGCACCACGATCATGACGATGATCACCAGGCCGTGCCTTCGGATTCAGCGCTGCGTGCCAAGGCACTGGAATCACTGATGGTGGCAAAGGGTCTCGTGGATCGGGCCGCGCTCGATGCCCTCATCGATAACTACGAGCACAAGGTTGGGCCGCGTAACGGGGCCCGCGTGGTGGCGCGCGCTTGGATCGATCCTGAGTACAAGAAGCGGCTGCTTAGGAACGCGGACGCGGCCATTGCCGAGCTGGGTTACGGCGGCGATACCATGCTCGTCGTCGAGAACTCTGCGAACGTACACAACCTGGTGGTCTGCACTCTGTGCTCCTGTTATCCGTGGTCGACTCTTGGGCTGCCGCCTGTCTGGTACAAGTCGACGGCTTATCGTGCGCGGTCGGTGATCGATCCACGGGGCGTACTACGGGAGTTTGGACTGGAGCTCGGAAATGAAGTTGAAGTGCGGGTTTGGGACAGCACGGCGGAGTTGCGGTATCTGGTGCTTCCGGAACGGCCGGCTGGCACCGAGCACATGAGCGAAGCGGAATTGGCGGCGCTTGTGACGCGAGACGCGATGGTGGGCGTCGCGAAGGTGTTACCGCCCGAAGGAGCTAAGGCATGAACGGGGCACATGACATGGGCGGCATGCAGGACATGGGGCCGATAAAGCCCGAGCACAACGAACCCGTGTTCCACGCGGAGTGGGAAAGACGCGTATTTGCGCTCTTTAACGCCGTGGACGTGGAGTGGCCATATCGCAGGACGCAGATTGAATTGATCCCTCCGGCAGACTATCTGCGCATGAGCTATTACGAGAGATGGCTGACGGTTCTCCCGCAAATCCTGATCAAGACCGGTATGGCGACCCCGGCCGAGATCGAGAGCGGAAAGGCCATCGGTCGGGCCGCTGCGGGACATCATGTGCTCACCGTCGCCGAGGTAGCGAGCTGGAACGTTCCTGATACGAGCCCCAAGCTCACCGCAACGGCGCGCCTTCACGCAGGGCAGCGTGTCCGCGCACGAAATCTAAATCCCGCGGGGCACACTCGATTGCCGCGCTACGTGCGCGGAAAAATCGGCACGATCGAGCGCGATGGCGACGTGGAGGAACTTCAGGACAGTGATATTCAGGGACTCGGCCCAAAGCAGCAGCATGTCTATACCGTGCGCTTCGCGGCACGCGAGCTGTGGGGCGATCAAGCGAACCCGCACGATTACGTGTACGCGGCTCTGTGGGAGGGCTATCTTGAATCCGCCTAGCCTTCAAGGACCTGCCGCGCTTGCCGCTTGATGACGGCGGTCCCGTGTTTGCTGAACCTTGGCAGGCAACGGCGTTCGCACTCGCTGTCCGCCTATCCGCGGAGGGGCACTTTACTTGGAAGGAATGGGCCGCGACGCTCGCCGATGAGTTAAAGCTAGCCGCCGAGCGCGGTGAACCGGACGATGGTTCGCGGTACTACCAACAATGGCTGGTAGCGCTCGAGCGGCTCGTCGTGGCGAAGCGGCTGTCTGATTCGGCCACCCTCTTGGCGCGCAAAGAGGCTTGGGCGGAGGCGTATCGACATACTCCGCATGGCAAGCCCGTCGAGTTAGAGAACGAACGCTAATTTGGTCATCCAAGAGCGGTCGGTCGCGACCGTCGCATAGGGGTCGGGAAGCTCAGGGTGGGATTTCTGGCATTACATTGATGAGGCTCACGCGCCGAACGACGAGAGGCGAAGAAGACTATTCGCCGGCTTCCACACCCATGTGCATGCCGCCCCATTGTTGCGGCTCGTTGGGATAAACGTGGGTCATCCATTCCAAGACGACCGGGATCCATAGGCCCTGCGCGGCGGCGCACTCTTCTTCGGTGTGGATACTGCCTTGCGGGCCAAAGCGCGCGTTCGGTCCGAACTGCTCGCTCTTCGGTAAGGTTTTTGGGCCGCCGCAAAAATCGACATGTCGATGCCAGGTTGCAACGCTTAAGGGGGCGATCGCGTTCAACTGCGCTGCCGTTGAATCGGTGGGGGCGGTGTACATGACGCCTACAGCTTTCAATCCGTCGGCCGTTCGCTTATAGAGAATCGAACTGGGTCGGCTGTACTCGATATGTTGCCGCTCGAGGCGTCGATAGCGGTAGTTGGTGTAGTGGATTTCTTCGCCAATTTTGCCGCTAGGGAAAAACGGTTTGTAGCCATCGTGCACCGCTGTTTTTACGTCGCGATACCGGAATAGCACTCCAGCCGCTGCGTTAAGAATCTCGGTTGCGCGTTCTGCATCGCCGGGCGCCGCATCGCCCTTCAGCGACATCTGCATGTGCCCCATCTTCATCGACGGGACCGGGGTGTCGTCCGTCGTGCCGCTGTAGTGCTTTAGGATGCGCTCCCACAGCGGAACAGACTGCGCGGATGCGATGGTAGCGCAGGCGGTCAATATGACAAACAGCAGTGTCCTTTTCGTCATGCTCTAAAGGAAACGTGGGGATGGGCCGTAGGTTGACTTCAAGTTGCTTTAGCGTTAAGTCGCTTCCCCAGCCGAATGATCGCTCTTGCGAAAAGCTTCTCTTTCGACAGGTTTCCACGTAGTGCCCTAAAGCTGACGCTCGCGACAGACGGCAGTGGGTCGAGGGCGGAAGTACAGCCGCTGTTCAGGGCGACGGGCTGCATGCGGCCAAACCCGGACGGTCGGTATCGAGGTTACCCGCCGGTTAGCCGACGTTCCACGCGTGAGCTAAGATGTCGGAAAGCGAGGAGCAAACGGGTGATGCGCATACACAGAGTTAGGTCCCAGCTGCATCGGCTAATTCTTAGTTAGACGCCCCTGCATGTCGCCTCTGCTCCCACTTGCTGCTCGGATCCTCACCACATTCGTTCTATTGGCTATTCCGGTAGGTTTGCTCGCTTGGGGTGCGCGTACCTATCGCACGCTCTGGCGTCGGGGCACTACTCCATGGGGTCGTCTCGTTTACGATTACGGTGTTCGGGGTTTCGGATTGTCCACGGCCGTATCGACCACCGTGATCTGTGCATATCTTGGCGCGACGGTTCTCGCTACGTCCCCAACAGACTCTTGGCGGTGCGCGATTGCCGGCGCCGTCTTCGCAGCGATATTCGGTACGCCAGTTTGCTTAGGCCTCGGATATCTTTGGGGCACTTGGATGGCCTACTTCGCAGGTCTAGAGCCAGATGTCGAACGCAAAAAGCGTAGCGGATAATCGCCTAACTTGCGTTGGAGCGAACCCGCGGCGTCGTCTTCGTTGATCCATGGAGGGAATCGATGGACCTGGATAAAGTAGCTTCGGTTGAGACAACGCGGCCGCGTGCCGCTCAACTGGGGCGTTAGGGACACGACAGTTATGGAGCGAGTCGCTTTTCCACTTAATAAGCCAAAGTTGGTGCTGATTCTATTAGGCGCTTTAGTGTTTGTAGCTGGCGGCTATTCGATGTTTCACGCCTCGGCGGAGACGGCGTCGCAAAGCTTCATCAAAAGCCCTGCGTTAGTTCACTTGGCCGGGCTTGCATGCATGGTCTTTTTTGGTCTCTGCATGATTGCGGGTTTAACTAAGCTGCTCGACGCGTCGCCCGCACTTATATTGGACAGCGAGGGCCTAACGAACAATAGCGGAATCCTTAGAGGCGGCCTTATTCCATGGTCGGAAATCACTGGATTCCAAGTGCACCAAATGAAGGGCCAACGCATATTGTATGTGCTCCTCAAGAATCCGAACAGCTACCTCTCGACCCTAACGCCATTACGACGCAAATTGCTGAAAGCTACCCTCTCTATCGGTCCCAGCCCGGTAGCGATCTCTTCCAATTTACTGAGTGTGAATGCCGAAGATCTCATGGAAGACCTTAACGCGCGGCTAACGGCATCTCTAAAGCAGGCCTAACTTGCTGTTGGAGCGGATATCTGACGCGGTCTCTTCTCTGGTACCGCAAAGCGGACCTTGGCCACCGACAAGCTGCGGGTCGAGAGTACGCGTTGGCGGCCGGAGGCCGGGCGACGGACTCTAGCGATTTGCGCCGCGGGCATGCGCAACCGGTTGCTGAGCATTGTGACTTTCAGGGGGATCACATGGTCAAGTCGTTGAGAACATCTCTAATGGCGATCGGCTTCGCCAGCCTCGTCGGATGTGCGGCCATGCAGAAGACACGCGAACCAAAGATAGAATCCGAAAGTTATCTCATTCCGTCGAGCGACCCAGGCATTCAGTTATACATTCGAAACAAACATACGGCAGGAATGAGCCGATTCAGTGCCGAGCGTACCGTGATCTACGTTCATGGCACTACGCAGGCGAGCGAATCCACTTTCGATCTGCCGCTGGCCGGATTTTCTTGGATGGATTTCCTGGCCGCGCGCGGCTATGACGTGTACTTGGTCGATTTACGTGGTTATGGCGGCTCTTCGCGTCCGCCGGAGATGAACCAACCGGCTGCGAACAATCCGGCAATAGTCCGCACGGACACAGCCGTCAAGGATCTCGGATCAGCGATCGACCACGTTCTCGTGCGCCGCAAAATTCATAGCCTCAATGTCATTGGGTGGTCGTGGGGCGCAACGATTGCCGGAGCCTATACGGCCGGGCACCATGACAAAGTCCAACGGCTTGTGCTTTACGCTCCGCAATGGGTTCGAGACGGAGGAACAGTCGGCAGCCCAGGCGTGCTTGGAGCGTACCAAGCGTGGACCATGCAGCAAGCCCGCGATCGATTGCAGCTGGGAACCCCAGGTGAGAAAAAGGATGAACTGCTTCCGCCAGCCTGGTTCCAACAATGGTCGGCGGCGGAACTCGCGACCGATCCGATTGGGGCCGCGCTGAACCCACCAGTTGTCCGGACCCCCAACGGATCACCGCAAGATATGCGCGACTATTGGTATGCCGGAAAGCCCTATTGGGACCCATCCCGCGTGACGGCACCGACGTTGGTAGTGCACGGCGATTGGGATGGGGTGTTGACGCTCGCGGACGCGTTGGGCGTCTTCAACGCTCTATCGAACACGCGTTTGAAGCGGATGGTCGTGGTTGGAGAAGCGTCGCACATAATGATGATCGAGAAAAATCGGGACCAACTTTTTCGGGAGGTCCAATCGTTCCTCGACGAGGCGACGCCACTAACCAAAGAATCCATAGCTCGGGCCCAGTGAATGGGCGATGCCCGTGACGACTGTATTCCCGGTATCATTGGCGGAAGCCACCCAGAATTCTAGGTAACTCCATTCAGGGACGTCTATCTAACTTAGCCGCGTCGTATCGCCCCCTTACAAATCCGATCCAACAACTCGGCAAAGCTGATTCCAGCGACCTTTGCCGCCTGGGGCAGCAAGCTGGTTGCGGTCATTCCCGGCAACGAATTCGCTTCGAGGCACCAGAAGCCACCGCTTTCGTCGCGCCGGAAGTCGATGCGGCTATAAACCCCGAGCTTCAGGACCTGGTGCGCTCGAAGCGCATATTCCTGTAATAACGCCGATTCCCCCGCGGCCAGGTCCGCCGGAAAAATCTCCTGTACCCCGCCAATTTGGTACTTCGACTGATAATCGAATACCTCGCCGGGCGGAATGATCTCCCCGACGGGGAGCGCCTCACCACCCAAGATGCCGACCGTAAATTCGCGGCCCACGATGAATCTCTCCACCATCACTTCATCGTCGAACGCTTTCGCCGCCTGGATTGCCGCCGATAGATCCGCGGCCTTGCGAACGACGCTCAGCCCGACGGTCGATCCTTGTTTGCTCGGCTTGACGACCACCGGCCATCCCAGGTTCCTCTCGACATCGGCAACCTCCACCGGCGCCATGAGCCAATCGGCGGTCGGCACACCAACAGATCGAAATAGCCTCTTCGAGATGTCCTTGTCCATCGCAACGGCACTCGCGATGTGATTGCTTCCCGTGTAGGCGATGCCAGCGAGATCGAGCATCGCCTGCAGGCGACCGTCCTCGCCCGCACCACCATGCAGCGCAAGGAGGACGACGTCTGCGGAACGAATGTCAACCGCGCTCGGCGCGAACGCGATTGCGCGTCCGCGCACTTGCTGCATCGCCGCGCTCGATGGCGGTTCAGGAGCCACGCCGCTCGTCAATAATTGCCGCTCCTCCGCCCGCGGCAACCGCCCTGTCGCCGTATCCACCGCAAAAACCTCATGACCGAGAGTACGCAACGCTGGGATGATCTGCGCAGCACTCGCGATCGACACGTCGCGCTCCTCGCTGGTGCCGCCGAACAAAACAGCTATCTTCATGATTCGAATCTACTGGATACGAGATGCGCAGCTTAACGGCGAGTCGACCTGAGCGACAGCTTCCGCAGGGATTCCCTTTTCGCACCGACCTCAGCGACGATTTGTGGCCAGCGAACCTTGTGGAGGGCAAACGTCGTGCGGAAGTCCTCGAGAGGTACGGACTTCAATGGATCGATGCCGTAGAGAAGGAATACTCTGACGGCGGCAATATCACCGGCGATGTCGGCAACACGCTCGAGAAGCTTGAGGCCGGCCCTCTCATCTCTGGCGGCCACTATCTGCCGAATGAATGCGCGCGCGACATCTACGGCAAGCAACGCCTGGGCGATTCCCGCATCGGTGCGTTTCTCGGGCAGCAAGTGCAGATTCTGAATGCGGCTGTCGAGCACATCGATGGGATGGATCACTCGCAAGCGGCCGATGTCCGGCATTTCCATCTCGATCGCGCGGCGAGCGAGATCCTTGGTGGTCAGGCCGACGACCCCCGAGAGGAAATCCACTTGCTTAATCCCACCGTTCCTCATGCGGTGAGTCACCTTGCCCGTTTGCGGTGTCGAATCGTCGAGGGCGGGTATCCACACCTTCCAGCCGAGGCGTTCGGCGAGATCCTGGGCAAGAACGGAATCTCCGATGAAATCCGCATCGGCCGTCACTCCCGAAACAAGATTCGCCGGGCGCTCGACCTGCAGATGATCGGCCCAGAAGGCTAGAGCCTGGCCGCCGACCAACAGGCCGCGCGGCGAGCATATGCTCAAGATCTTCCGCACATCCTCGGCGGTCAGAGGCGCTTCGATTCCGCGCTCACTCTTCATCGAAGGTACTGGGGCGATTCAGCGCGCGTGCCGCGCGCGCGAGCTCCGGGGGAATCATGTGTGTGTCACCCCACTGGCCGTCCCGTGCTCCCCCCGCGCTTGCCGCCAGGCAGGACTCGAGCGCTCGCGGGGAAAGCATCACGGCGACGAGCCGGCCGTGCTTCATGATATTCACGCGCCCCAACGCCGCGACATCCTCGAGAAGGCCGCCGAAATTGTTCTTGGCGTCACTGGCAGATATGTTCTTTGACATTTAGCTATTTTAGCCAATTTCATCGGTCCAGCGCAATCGCCGCGCCCCTTCCTGCCTCCTGGCGGCCGAGCGCTTTGACCTATGACCTGATCGAGCAATATGCTCGGGGGATCGGGCGCGCCCTTCTGATTTGGATGAACTGGCAGCTCCCCGGGACGGCCACCTTGGAATCGGAAAGCACATAGCGTAATTCCCGGAAATTAGCCTCCCATGGCATTCGTCGTATTTCTTAGAGGCGTCAACGTCGGCGGACATCGGACCTTTCGCCCTACGATGTTGGCCCAACAACTGAGGCACCTAGACGTGGTCAATATCGGCGCCGCGGGCACGTTTGTCGTCCGCGCGCCCACGAGTCAGACGCGCCTCCGCGCAGAGCTATCGCGCAGACTTCCATTTGAAACCAGCATCATCATCTGCAAGGGTCGGGACCTTCTCGACCTCGCAAACGGCAAGCCGTTCGGCGAAGAGCCGGCGGGCTCCGACGTAGTTCGCTTCGTCAGTGTCATGACGAAGCGCCCGTCGCTGGTGCCATCGATTCCCATGAATTTTCCGGTGCAGGGAAAGTGGCTGGTGAGTCTCCTTGCGACCGAGAAGCGGTTTGTCTTCGGACAATACCGGCGCCACATGAAAACCATAGGCTACCTGGGAATGATTGACGGAGTCGTTGGGGTGCCGGTGACGACGCGCAACTGGAATACCATCCTCGCGATCATCGAGGTGTTGAGAAAACCCTCTTCTTTCGCCGCCGCCGGCATCACCCGCCGCGCTACGCGGTGACATCACGTCTCGGCGCGGGCCGCCTCTGCAGGGCCCAACTGCGATGGTTCAGAAGCGCAGCCCCACCCGAATCGGCACGAACTGCATGTCGCTGTCATGCGGCGCGATGCGTTGATAGCGAGCTTCCACGAAGAACGACATGCCTTCGGGCAGCGCAACCTCGCCCCCGACACCCGCGTTCCAGGAGCTGCGCCATCCTGTGGTGCTCGACTGCCGGCCTGCGTACGAAGGTCCGCAATAGTAAAGGTAGGGAGGGCAGCCGGCCTCGAACTGATCGACCACCTGTTGCTCGCGGTACCAGCCGGCGCCGCCGAGGAGATAGAACTGATAACGAGAGGACGCGCGCGGCAGATTGAATTGAAGGTCGACATCGCCGCCGTAAATGTTCTCGTGGCTGTGGGTGAAGGCGTCGCCGCTGGAATCGAAGTAGGCGTACCTTGCGTCGAAACGGCTCCAGCTGCCGTCGATCCGCAGACCCAGCGGAAGCGAGGCCGACGGGAACCAGCTGACGCCGAGGCCGACATTGCCGCCGTCGTCGAGATTATCGCCGGCCGATCCCGCGGTCGCCGTATAGCCGCCCTCGATCGCCACGTGGAACGGCCGGTAAACGAGCTCCGGTTCCTGCCACCAGTACTGCCTCATGATCATGGGTCGAGCCATCGGCGGCGGGGGTGGGGGCGGGGAGCCTGGGGGCGCGGAGCCGGCGGCAGGCGCCGGGTAGCTCACCTGATAGCCGCGGCCGCTCATGCACGCGGTGAACGCCCGCCGATAGAGATCCGGGCCGGCGCCGCCGCTGCCCGGTTGCGCCGGATCGAAGCCGCTTTGCTGCTTTGCCCACCCATAGCACTCGTAACGATCTCTCGAGAGCTGATCCTGGCTTTGTCCGTTCTTCGGTGAGATCGCCGGCTCGCCCGATGCAGGCGTATTTTGCGCGAGCGCCGGGCCCGACAGGGAGAGGAGCAACGATAAGCTTAATGATCTGATCGCCATGGTGGGAGGCCTCGATAGCTATTGGGTCGAGAACGCAACGGGCAATGCTCGGTTGACATCGCGGTCGAGAACGGGTTCCGATGCCCTCTGTGGCTCGCGCGCCACAGCGCCAAACTAGATCGCGATCAGCAGGTAGTGATCGAGAATCAGCGCCGCGAACAGCAGCATCAGATAAGTGATCGAGAACTTGAACGTCTGCATGGGGAGCTGAGGCCGCTCGCCCTCTTCCCGGTTGAGCTTGAGCACGAAGTACATGAACCGCGCGTTCAGTCCGATCGAAGCGACGAGATAGATGAGACCGCTCATGCGCGTGAGAACCGGCAAGAGCGTGCTCAGCGCGAGAAGAATCGTGTACAGCACGATCTGCAGCCGCGTAAACGGGATTCCATGCGTGACCGGCATCATCGGAATCCCCACCTTGGCGTAATCGTCGCGTCGCGCGATGGCGAGCGCCCAGAAATGCGGCGGCGTCCAGGTGAAGATGATGAGAAACAACAGCAATGCGTGAGGATCGATGGTGTTGGTCACCGCGGCCCAGCCGAGTACCGGGGGCGCCGCTCCGGCCGCCCCGCCGATGACGATGTTTTGCGGCGTCGCCCGTTTCAGCCACAGGGTGTACACGACGGCGTAGCCGATCAACGAGAAGAACGTGAGGATCGCCGTGAGCTGCCCGACCGTCGGCCACAGGACCAGCATCGAGCCGAGGCCCAGCAGGCTCGCGAAGCTCAAGGCATGGCTCTTCGACAAATGGCCGGTCGGCAGCGGCCGACGGCGGGTGCGGGCCATCCGCTCGTCGATCCGGCGATCGAGCACATGGTTGAACGCCGCGGCCGATCCCGACGCCAGCGCGATGCCGATGGTGCCGAAGATCAGTGCCCGCAGCGGCACCATGCCCGGTGAGGCCAGCACCATCCCGACGATGGCGGTGAATACGATCAACAGGCTCACCTTGGGCTTGGTGAGCTCCAGAAAATCGTGCCATCGGGCCGAGCGCACGGGCGCGAGCGGCGGGCTGTCGGGCAGCGAGGGATTGTCGGGAAGGGGGGTCACGCTACAAGGGTACCATGGGGGTCGAGGCCGCCGGCCACAGCCCGCGCAGCAGGGTCGCCATCACGAGGACCAGGAATGCCGCACCGGCATTGTGCAGCGTCGCAACGGGGAGCGGCACCCCCCAGTGGACGACCGACAGGCCCAGCGCGATCTGCACGAGGACAGCGAGGATCAGAACGCGCCCGATGATCTTGAGACGGCTGTTTCGGGCACGCATCGCCACCATGACGCCCAGGCTGAGGAGCGTCAGGCCCGCGACGACCGCTCCCAACCGATGGGTGAAGTGAATCGCGACGCGCGCGGGATTGGCGAGGATGCCGCCTTCGTAGTCGATGCCGAGGCCACGCCACAGCACGAACGCATCCTTGAAATCCATGCTGGGCCAGAGGGAGCGTTGACACGTGGGCAAATCCGGACACGCGACCGCGGCATAATTGGTGCTGGTCCAGCCGCCCAGGAATATCTGGAGCGCGAGCACGGCGAATCCGACGACCGCGAATGTGCGCAGTCCCGCCTCGGAGCGAGTGAGCGACCGCCGCTCCGGGGTGATGGACAGCCAGCGCAGAATGGCCAGCGTGGTGAGCCCTCCAAGAAGGTGCGCGGTCACGATCAGAGGCTGCAGCAGGAGAGTCACCGTCTTCATGCCGAGAAGGCCCTGCAGACACACCACCACGAATAGCACCGCTGCCGGCACCACCGGCTGATCCGGATCGCTGCGATTGACCAGCGCGAACCCGAGCAAGCTCGCGATGATGAGACCCAGCGTGGTCGCGAAATAACGGTGAACCATCTCATGCACCGCCCGGGCGAAGTGATGAGTGCCTCCCTCGGGGAACACATGCCCGTAGCAGCCCGGCCAATCGGGACAGCCGAGACCGGCATCCGTGAGCCGCACCCAGGCGCCCAGTACCACGACGCAGAAGGCGAGCACGGTCCCGGCGAGCGCCAGGCGCCTGAACCAAACGACTCGAGATTGCGCGCGCATGGACACGGGACTTTAGCCGACGTGCGACAGGCCGAGCAGCCGCTTCAAGTCCTCGAGCATGCCTTTCGGTCTGGAGTCGGGGGCATAGACCATCATGATGTTGCCGAGGGGATCGATGAGATAGACGCGATCCTTCGCCGCGGGATCATCGGCGGGCGAGAGGCGCAGGAGCGTGAGGATCGGCGCGGCGTCGGGCGTTGCGCGCACGATGATCAGATCCGGGTGCTGCCGGCGGAGAAATTCGAGGTCGCAACACTCGCCTTGGGCAACGAAAACCCGCTGCACGCGACCCATGTCGCGACCGAGCGCGATGCGGACCTGGCGCGTGTTGTACAGATCGATCTTGCAGCGCTGGGAACATGCGCCTCCCCCCCAGTAGAGCAGCGTCCATTTGCGCGTCAGGAAGTCGGGGGCCGTCAGCCGGTCCGGCGCCGTTCCATCCGGATCGACGCGCGGCAGTGCCAGCGCGGGCAGCGGCCGCGGCGGATCGATCAGCTCGCCGTTGTTCACGCGGCCACCCGGCCGCCACCCCACGCCGTAATACAGAAAGAACGCAAGCCCGAGCGGTGCGAAGAACAGAAGCGCTAGGCCGATCAATACCCGGCGTTGGCGGCGCACGGAGCCGGGCGCGGCCGGAGATGTGTTCACGGCGCCGGCTCCCTCGAGCGAAGATTGGTCACCACGTAGATGACCGCGAGCGCCGCCGCCAGGCCGAACCACTGCACTGCATAGGCGATATGCCGCATCGGCGGGATGCCGGGCGGCCGCCATTCACGCAGGTACCCGTCGGGCTCCCGGGCATCCAGAAGAATGACCTGCGCCGCGGTGCTCCAACGCGTTTCGTGCAGCAGCTCCCCGATTTCCGTGCGCGTCGGGAAATTCGCCACCACCGGATACGGCGGCGCGAGTGCAATGCGATCGCCCATCTGGATGCCGGCGCGCGGCAGGTTGTCGGTGCGGCCGTGGATCTCGCGCACGTCCGAGGACACCTCGATCTTGGGCTTGTCGGCGCGGCTCGCGCCGAGCGGCACCCAGCCGCGATTGACCAACACCCACCCGCCCCCCGCCAGCTCGAACGGCGTGATCACGTAGTAGCCCGCCTGATCCTCCGCGTTACTGATGTTGTCGATCAGGACCTGCCGTCCGGAGTCGTAGCTTCCCGTCGCCCGCACATGCTGGTAGCGCGGCAGCGCCGACGTGCCCGCTTCGAGGACGCGCACGCCGCCGCCATCGGTTCCCTGGGCGAAGGCGTCGTACAGCGCCCGCTTCTCGTCCGCCCGGTGGAGCTGCCAGCGGCCGAGCGACACCAATCCCGCCATCGCCACCAAGGTCGCGAGTGTCATGAGCAGCGTGGGCCGGAAGATGCGGGAGCCGAGTCGAATGGGCACGATATACTGGCCGTCCGCTACGGCGCTTCGGACGTGCACTTGGCATTCAAATATCTCATTGTCCTGCTCTTGGTGCTGATCATCGCCAGCCTCGGCAAAGCCCTGTATTACCTGTCGAGCTCGAAGCCCGAGGACAGCGGCAAGATGGTCAAGGCGCTCACCTGGAGGATTGGACTCTCGGTGGGCCTCTTCGTGCTGTTGATCGTCGGCTATTACCTGGGGTGGATTTCCCCGCCGCACTAGCGGGCCTGGCTGCCGGGCGCCGCGACGGCGCTCTCGCGCCTACAGCCAGTAGACGAAGATGAAGAGCCCGAGCCACACCACGTCGACGAAGTGCCAGTACCAGGCCACCCCCTCGAACGCGAAATGCCGCGTGGGCGTGAAATGACCTTTCAGCACCCGGAACCAGATGACCGTGAGCATGATGGCGCCGATGGTGACATGCAGGCCGTGGAAGCCGGTCAGCATGAAGAAGGTCGAACCGTACACGCCGGTGCCCAGGGTCAGACCGAGCTTGGTGTAGGCCTCGTGGTACTCGGTCGCCTGGAGGGTGACGAAGCTGAAGCCCAGGAGGAACGTCAGCGCCAGGAATATCTTCAGCCGCGTACGGTGGCCGGCGATCAGCGCGTGATGCGCGATGGTGACGGTCACGCTCGAGGTGAGCAGGATCGCCGTGTTGACGGCCGGAAGGCCCAGTGCCGGAATGGTCTCGAAGTGGCCGTTGGCGTTGGGGCCGAGCGCGGCGGGACCGTTGGTCGGCCACACGCCATCATAGCCCTTCCACAACAGGATGCCGTTCAGCAACTTGGTACCGTGACCCGCGAGCCAGGGCGCCGACAAGTGCCGGGCATAGAACAGTGCGCCGAAGAAGGCCGCGAAGAACATCACTTCCGAGAAGATGAACCACATCATTCCCATGCGGAACGAGCGGTCGACGTGCATGTTGAACACGCCGTGCTGATTCTCGCCGATGACCGTGCCGAACCAGCAGATGAAGAGTATGGCGAGCAGCGAGAATCCGGGGATCAGCGACCAGGCCGGCAGCCATTCGTTGAGCAGCGCGACGGCTCCCACCATGATGGTGAACAGTGAAACCGCGGCGAAAATCGGCCAGGGGCTGCCGTGGGGAATGTAGTACTTATCCGCTTCCGGAGCGTGCGCTTGCGCCATGGTCGACCTTTACAACGATTGAAGTGAATACCTATTCTAGCCAATTGATCAACGCTGCGCCCGGGCTGTCGTGTCGTAAAACGTATAGGACAGCGTAATTCTATCGATATAGTCCGGCAAATTCGGATCGATGATGAAGCGTACCGGCATCTCCCGGCCCTCCCCCACCTTGAAATGCTGGGGACTGAAGCAGAAGCACTGCGTCTTGTGCAGATATTGGGCCGCCTCGGTGGGCGAGATCGAGGGCACCGCCTGCGCCACCGTCGCTCCCGCCGTCAAGTTCTTGGCGTAGAACTGGGTGTCGTAGAGCTTTCCCGGATGAATGCGCATCGAGGGGGCATCGGGGTGGAAATCGAAACTGCCGACCGAGGCGGGATCGGCGACGAACTCGATGGTCACTTCGCGGTTCGGGTCGACCGCCTCGTGGACGACCACCGCCCCCTCCTTCGCCTCGGCATTGCCGATGCCGGCGACCTTGCAGAACACGCTGTATAGCGGGACCAGCGCCCAGCCGAACCCGAAACTGGCCGCGGTCATGATCAAAAGGCTGCGCGTCAGGCGTCGATTGGCGCGCTTGCGCTCGCCGGGCGGGGGGCTTTGATCGGGCGCCGACGTCATTACCGATAGCCGCGGTAAATGGACAGCGCGATGAACCCGAAGTAAAAGGCCAGCGCCACCGACATCAGCACCAGGGCGCGGACGCGGATGCGGCGCTTGACCGAGAACTCGGTCGAGTTCATTTAACCTCCGGCGCCACCGTGAAGCTGTGGAACGGCGGCGGCGAGGGCAGCGTCCACTCGAGCCCCGTCGGGGTCGCCCCATCCCACACTTCGGCGGTGGCCTTCTTGCCGCCGCGCGCGCACTGGACGATGACGATCACGAACAGGATCTGCGAGGCGCCGAACACGAAGCCGCCGATCGAGGACACCATGTTCCAGTCGGTGAACTGCACCGCATAGTCCGGGATACGGCGCGGCATGCCGGCGAGTCCCAGGAAGTGCTGCGGGAAGAACAGCACGTTCACGAAGATGGCCGACAGCCAGAAATGCGTCTTGGCGAGGGCCATGTTGTACATGTGGCCGGTCCACTTCGGCAGCCAGTAGTACACCGCCGCCATGATCCCGAAAATCGCCCCGGGCACCAGCACGTAGTGGAAGTGCGCCACCACGAAGTAGGTGTTGTTGTACTGGAAGTCCACGGGCGTCAACGCGAGCATGAGCCCCGAGAAGCCGCCGATCGAGAACAGGAACAGGAACGCGATCGCGAACAGCATGGGCGGCTCGAAGGAGAGCGAGCCGCGCCACATGGTCGCGGTCCAGTTGAACACCTTCACGCCGGTCGGTACCGCGATGAGCATCGTCGACATCATGAAGAAGAGCTGCGCCGCCATCGGCATGCCGTCGACGAACATGTGGTGGCCCCACACGATGAACGACAGGAATGCGATGGACGCCACCGCGTAGATCATCGAGGTCGCGCCGAACAGGGGCTTGCGCGAGAAGGTCGGTATGATTTCGGAGATGATGCCGAAGGCCGGCAAGATCATGATGTAGACCTCGGGATGCCCGAAGAACCAGAACACGTGCTCGAACATCAGCGGGTCGCCGCCGCCCGCGGGATTGAAGAAGCTGGTCTTGAAGAAGTGGTCGGTGAGCAGCATGGTCACCGCGCCGGCGAGCACCGGCATGACCGCGATCAGCAAATACGCGGTGATCAGCCAGGACCAGCAAAACAGCGGCATCTTGAGGAGCGTCATCCCCGGCGCGCGCATGTTCATGATGGTGACCACCACGTTGATGGCGCCCATGATCGAGGAGGCGCCCATGAGGTGTACCGCGAAGATCAGCATCGGCATGGCATCGCCGGTCTGCAGCACCAGCGGCGGGTACATGGTCCATCCGGCCGCCGGCGCGCCGCCCGGCATGAACAGCGTCGACAGGAGCAGTGTGAACGCGAACGGCAGGATCCAGAAGCTCAGGTTGTTCAAGCGCGGCAGCGCCATGTCCGGCGCGCCGAGCTGCATCGGTATCATCCAGTTGGCGAGACCGACGAATCCGGGCATGACCGCGCCGAAGATCATGATCAGCGCGTGCATGGTGGTCATCTCGTTGAAGAATCCCGGATCCACCAGCTGCAATCCCGGCTGAAAGAGCTCCGCGCGGATGATCATCGCCATGGAGCCGCCGATGAAGAACATGATCAGGCTGAACACCAGGTACATCGTGCCGATGTCCTTGTGGTTGGTCGAAAACAGCCAGCGCTTGATGCCCGTCGGGGCATGATTATGGTCATCGTGTGAATCGGCGTGTGAGTCGTGTGCGAGGTCTTGTGCCATGTCAATGTCTCTCGAGGTCTAGACTTTAGTTCAGTACTTGAGCGGAGCGGGGGGCGTCGGCCGGCGGCGTGGATGCCTGCTTCAGCGCGGCCTTCTGTTCCTCGACCCACTTCTTGAAGTCGTCCGGCGTGCGCACGTCGACGACCACCGGCATGAAACCGTGGTCGCGGCCGCAGAGCGCGGCGCATTGGCCGCGGTAGATCCCTTCCTTGCCGGGATCCACCTTGAACCAGAGCTCGTTGATGAAGCCCGGAACGGCGGATCGCTTGATGCCGAAATCCGGTACGTACCACGCGTGAATCACATCCTGCGAGGTGAGGATGATCCGCACCTTGGTGCCCGAGGGGACGACCAGCGGGTGATCGACGTCGAGCAGATAGTTCGGCACGCTCTTCGGGTCGATGCCGGAGTGCAGCTGCCGCGCGAAATTCGAATCCTGTTTCAGCGTCGAGAAAAAGTTGATGCCGTCGGCCGCATCCATGTATTGGTACTGCCACTTCCATTGATAACCGGTCACCCGTACGGAGAGATCGGCATTGCGCATGTCCTCCATTTTGAGGATCAGCTCGGCCGCCGGGATGGCCATGACCACCAGGATCACCACCGGGATGATGGTCCAGATGATCTCGACCTTCGTGCTATGCAGCATCGTGGTGTCCGGGATCGCACCCTGCGACTTTCGGAACTTGACCAGCGAGTAGATCATCGCCCCGAACACCACGATGGCGATGCCGACGCAGATCCAGAACGCCTCCATGTGCAGGCCGTAGATGTCGCGGCTGATCTCGGTGACCCCGACCGGCAGGTTGTAGCCGTTCGAGGTATTGGGAGACATCTGGGCGCCGGCGCTCGCGGCGATGCCGCAGGCGGCGAGCGCGCCCAGTGCCTTCAGCCCGAGGTTACGGGTAAAACCGCGCGGCGTATCCGAGCGACTGTCGATGTGGCTAGCCCTGATTGCACTCATCTAATCCAATCCCCTAATTCAATACTTGGGTTCCTGTTCCAGCGACGGCGACTCGTTCATACCGCCCACCAAACTACCTAAGCGCTTGGCCAGCAAGCATCTTTCCTCTTCGGTGAGGAAGCTGCCCACTTCGCAGGCCAATCCGCGGCTCTCGATCGTCAGGCGACTCGGATGGAGGCGCGTCCGCGGACTCGCCAGTCTAACCTTCGCCCAATGCCGCGCAAACTCCTGTTTTGTATCGCCGTGCCCCGAGCGGGTCACGAGGCTCACCTTGGAATCGGTGATCAGCAGCGTCTGGGTGTAGCGGCGACGGCGCATGCTGGCGTTCAAGGCGAGCCCGAAGGCCAGCATCTCGAGCGCCCAGAAGGGCAGCACCGGCCAGAATCCCTGGACCACGAAGAGCATCGCAAAAACCAGCGAAAACAGGCACGTGCATGCGAAAAACAGCTTCGCCGCAGACGGCGTGAGCGAACAGTTCGGCGCGAGCTCGATGCGCTGTTCCATGGGCGAAAGAATAACTCAACGACGGCCGCGCTTGGCTGCCAATTGCCGCCTCATGTCCTCGAGCGAGACCGTATTGGACGGGCCGGCGCGGCCTGAAAAATCGCGCGGGCCCCACGCCTGCCCGAATACCACCTCGTAGGTTGCGGGAAGCCGCCCATTGCGCCGGTGCGCTTCGTAGGCCGCCCGCATGGCGCCGAACTTGCGCGGACTGGTAAGCCCCCTGGGCCGCCCGGCCAACGCGTTCACCTCGCCCACGGCCTTCAGATCCGCCGCCAGACGCGAGACGTCGGCGTACTCGAGCGTGTAGCGCTCCACATCGAGCACCGGCTCGGCAAACCCCGACCGCACCAGCGCATCGCCGAGATCGTGCATGTCGATGAAGGTGTGCACCCGGGGGGAGGAGTCCACGCTCGCCCAGGCGGCGCGAAGCTCGCGCAACGTATCGGGACCCAGGCTCGTGAAGGTCAGAAATCCCCGCGGCGCGAGCACCCGGCGAAATTCCGCGAGCACCCGCTCCGGATCGCTCCAGGGCAGCATGAAATTGCTGAAAATAAGGTCGACGCTCGCATCCGGAAGCGGCAGGCGCGCGGCGTCGGCGCAGATGCGCGATAGGGGCCGCCACCACGACCCCCGCGCCCCCGCCGCATACAGCATGCCGGGCGCCGAATCCACGGCGAGCACTCGAGCCTTGGGATAGCGGCGTTTGAGCGCCCGGCCGCCGAGCCCGGTGCCCGCCCCCGCGTCCAGAACGAGGCGCGGTTCCAGATCGGTCAGCTCCAGCCGCTCCAGCAAGAGGTCCCGCACCTGGCCCTGCAAAACCGCAGCCGTTTCATAGGTGGCGCTTGCGCGGCTGAAGGCGCGGCGCGCGAACGCCGCATCGAGGAGGTAGGCGCCGTCCTCGTCAGCCATGGGCAGTCTCGGGCGCGGGCCGGCTCAATGCGCGAACTGATAGTTCAGGAGAATGCCGATGAAGACCGACATCCCAAAATAATGATTGTCGAGGAAGGCCCGAAAACACGCGTCGCGGTCGCGGTTGCGGATCATCCACAGATGCCTGAGGAAGAACAGCGCTCCCGCGATCAAACCCGCGTAATACCAGCCCCCCATGTTCAGCAAGCGGCCGGCGAGGTACAGCGACAGGAGTGTCAGCCCCTGCAAGGCCGCGATGATGTGCCGGTCCGAGTCGCCGAACAGAATCGCCGTCGAGCGGACGCCGATCTTCAGATCGTCGTCGCGGTCGACCATGGCGTAGATGGTGTCGTACACGGTGACCCAGAGCATGTTGGCGATCACGAAGAGCCACGCCACCCGCGGCACGTGATCGAGCTCGGCCGCGAACGCCATCGGGATGCCCCAGCCGAACGCGATACCGAGGTAAAGCTGCGGCACCGAGAGAAAGCGCTTGACGAAGGGATAGGTTACCGCCAGAAATGCGCCGAGCACCGCCAGCAGCAGCGTGAACTTGCTCAGCTGCAGGACCAGCGCGAGAGAGGCGAGCGCCAGCACCGCGAACAGGATCAGCGCCTCGGTCGTGGTGATACGCCCCTGGGCCAGGGGCCGTGCGGCGGTGCGCGCGACGTGAGGATCGAAGCTGCGATCGGCATAGTCGTTGACGGCGCACCCCGCGGACCGCATGAGCACGGTGCCGCAGACGAAAATGATGAAGATGCGGGGATCCGGTTTGCCGCGTCCGGCGATCCACACCGCCCACAGGGTGGGCCACAACAAGAGCCAGATCCCGATGGGGCGATTCAGGCGCGTGAGCTCGACGTAGTCGCCGAGCGTGCCCAGAATCCGCGGCAGCTCGTTGGTCGTCCACGGATGGAAGCGCACCCGATAGACGAACCATCGCCAGCGCTCGGCGATCCGCTGCAGCAGTTCGGGGCCCGAGCGCGGAAGCCGCACGGCCGGCCGGCCTCAGGCGCCCGAGGGTGTACGGCCCATGGCGGGCAGGAACGCCTCTTGCGAGAGCATGGGCAAGCCACGCAGCAAGATTCTCGAGCGCCGCGCCCACAATCCCGCGGGCGACAGGTCCGTGTCGTGCAACGCGCGCGCCGTCAACGCGTGCTCGGCCGGAAGCCAGGCATACTCGTAGGAGCTGCGCTCGACCCGGGGAAGCTCGCTCAGGATTTCCCCGATGGTCGAGTCGCCCAATTCACCCAGCCAGGGATGGACGCAGAGGGTCGAGTCCGGGATTACCGTCTGTACGAACACCCAGACCTGACCGTTCGAGGAAAGCTCCTCGTCGCGAAACAGTCCCGCCGAATCGCCCACCTTGAGGCAGGCCTTGTGGTCCGCGCTCAGGAGTCCCGTCCATTGATCGACCGGGTGCGCCGCGAACTTATCGCCGCAGGCGTCCTTCATGCGTACGCTCAGAAGCCCCTTGCCGATGAGCCAGGGGCGCATCCGCGCCTCGATGTCGAGCTGGCCCAGCCGCTCCGCGGGGAGCCATTGGGTGGGATCGAGCTTGCGTGCGTTTTGCGGAGTCATCTCGCCATTCTAACCGACGCGGCCGTATTGCTCGCCATGTCCGACCCACCGTCTTACCAACGGCGTCACATTCGCGGGCCAATCCGCGAGCATTCGCTCCGCCGCGATCTGCACGCGCGGCAAGAGATCCGCATCGCGCGCGAGATCCGCAACCCGCATCTGCGCGAGCCCCGTCTGCCGCGTGCCGAGGAATTCGCCGGGCCCGCGCAGCTCCAGATCGCGGCGCGCCACCACGAACCCGTCGTTGGTATGGCGCATGACCCCGAGCCGCTCGCGGGCGAGCGGGGACAGGGGCGCACGGTACAGAAGCGTGCAGGAACTCGCATGCTGTCCCCGGCCCACGCGGCCGCGGAGCTGATGCAGCTGTGCGAGCCCCATGCGCTCGGCGTTCTCGATGACCATGAGCGTGGCGTTCGGTACGTCGACGCCGACCTCGATGACGGTGGTCGCCACCAGGAGGTGGATCTGCCCGTCCTTGAACAGGCGCATGGCGCGCTCCTTCGCCGCGGCCGGCATGCGTCCGTGCACCACCGTGACCGTGAGCTCCGGCAAGGCGGCGGCGAGCGCCTTGGCGGTCTCCTCGGCGGCCTGATAAGGCATCTCCTCGGACTCGTCGATCAGCGGACAGACCCAGTAGGCTTGCCGCCCGGCGAGGCAGGCCGTGCGGATGCGCATGACCACTTCGTCGCGGCGCGTGTCGGCGAGCGCCACGGTGGTGACCGGCGTGCGGCCGGGCGGCAGCTCGTCGATCACCGAGACGTCCAGATCCGCATACGCCGTCATGGCGAGGGTGCGCGGAATGGGCGTAGCGGTCATGATCAATTGATGCGGACGATGGCCGTCGTGGGCGCCCTTCTCACGCAGCGACAGCCGCTGGTGCACGCCGAAGCGATGCTGCTCGTCGACGATGGCGAGCGCGAGCGTCGCGAAGGCCACCCCTTCCTGGAATAGCGCATGAGTTCCGATGATGACGGAGGCGGCGCCCTCGCGGATGTTCGCGAGCGCCGTGTCGCGCGCCTTGCCCGTCAGCCGCCCCGTGAGGAGCGCGAGCGTGACGCCCAGCGGGTCGAACCAGCGGCGGAAATTTTGCGCGTGCTGATCGGCCAGGAGCTCCGTGGGCGCCATCAAGGCGACCTGCCGGCCGTTCTCGATGGCATGCGTCGCCGCGAGCGCGGCCACCAGCGTCTTGCCGCAGCCCACATCGCCCTGAATGAGCCGCAGCATCGGCTTGCCCAGTTTCAGATCCGATTCGATCTCGCCGAGCACACGGGTTTGCGCCCGCGTCGGGCGAAACGGAAGGGCGGCGATGAGCGAGGCTTTGAGCGCTCCCGCGCCGGCGAGAGGCCAGCCCGGGTCGTGCTGTACTCGGGCACGCAGCAGCTTCAGAGAGAGGTGATGTGCCAGGAGCTCCTCGAAGGCGAGCCGCCGCTGGGCCGGGTGCCTGCGGTCCATGAGCTGATCGACCGGGGCGTCCGCCGGCGGCCGGTGCACGTAATGCAGCGCCTCGCGCAGCGGCGGCAGGCGCGAGTCGGCGAGCACCGCGGGCGGCAGCCAATCCTCGAGCTCGCCGGCGACCGTCTGATCGAGAGCGAGTCCGACCAGCTGCCGCAAGCGGCCTTGAGTCAGTCCTTCAGTGGCGGGATAGATGGGAGTCAGATGCTCGTCCAGCGCTGCGGACGCGGGATCCACTCGGCGGTATTCCGGGTGCACCATCTCCAGGCCCTTGGGTCCGCGCCTCACGTCACCGAAGCAGCGGATGCGCAGGCCGCGCGCGAGGCTCTCCTGCTGCTGCGCGCTGAAGTGGAAGAATCGCAGCGTCAGGAAGCCCGAGCCGTCGCCGATCCGCGAAAGCATCTGGCGGCGGCCGCGAAACGCGATCTCGGTGAGCAATACCTCGCCCTCGACCACCGCGCGCTGTCCCGGCTGAAGCTCACCCAGCGGTACCACATGCGTGCGATCTTCGTACCGCAGCGGCAGCAGGAACAGGAGATCCTGAGTGGTCTCGACGCCGAGTGCGCGCAGCCGTTCTGCCTGCCGTGCTCCGACCCCGCGTAACGCCGTCACCGGCTTGCCGTCGCCCACGAGTCGTGCAGTCGTGCCGGGGACGCCGGTCAGCGCAGGACCATCATCGGGCGACGATGCATTCCACCTCGACCTGCGCCCCGCGCGGCAGGGAGGCGACGCCGATCGACGAACGCGCCGGATAGGGCTCGCGGAAATGCTCGGCCATGATCTTGTTGACCAGAGCGAAGTGGGACAGGTCGGTGAGGAATATGGTTATCTTGACCACGTCGTCGAAACTCGCGCCCGCCGCGCTGACGACGGCCTGGAGATTCTTGAACACCTGCCGAATCTGTTCCTCGATGCCGCCCGGAACCAGCTCCTTGGTCGCGGGATCCAAGGGGATCTGGCCCGATAGCCAGAGGGTGTTGCCGGCTTGGACCGCCTGCGAATAGGGGCCGATGGCCGCCGGCGCATCGGCGGTGGAGATGATCTTCTTGCCCATGAGTGTTGAGTTCCTGATCGATGATTCGTTGCGGCCCGACAGCGTCAGGCGAGCGTGCGATAGACCCGCTGCACGTCCGGCATGCGGCGGATGGTGCGGATCACGCGGGCCAGGTGCTTGCGGTCGCGGACCTGAAGCTGGAATCTGAGCGAGGAGCTGTTCACGTCGCGCTCTTCCAGGGATACCTGATCGATGTTGGTCTCCGTCCCCGCGATGCTCGACGCCACGGCCGCGAGCACCCCGACGCGATTGTTGATGTCGAGCTGGATCTCGGAGCTGAACAGCTTCCCTTGAGCTCCCTCCCACCCCACCGAGAGCCATTTTTCCGGCTGCTTGCGGTATTCGGCGAGATTACCGCAATTCTGGCGATGGATCATCACGCCCCGGCCCGCCGAGAGGTACGCCATGATGGGATCGTTGGGGATGGGGAAACAGCAACGCGCATAGGTCACCAGCAGTCCTTCGGTCCCGGCGATCATCAGGGGCCCCGAATTGTGATTCGGTTCTCCCTCGCGCGCCGGCTGCAAATGCCGCGCGACGAGCGGCGCCAAGCGCTCGCCGAGCCCGATTTTCTCGTAGAGCTCGTCCGCATCCTTGAGGTTGAGCTCCTTCACCACGGCATCGATTTCCGCGGCGGGGATCTTCTTGATATTGAGCGAGAGTTCCTCCAGCGCGACCCCCAGCAATCGCTTGCCGAGCTCGAGCGCCTCGCCGCGCTTCAAATTCTTGAGGTATTGCCGGATCGCAGCGCGTGCCTTTGCCGTGACCAGAAAGCTCGACCAGGACGGATTGGGGGTCGCTCCCTTCGCCGTGATGATCTCCACGGTCTGGCCGTTGCGCAGCGGCGTTCGAAGCGGGACCAGGCGCCGGTCCACTTTGGCGGCCACGCAACGGTTGCCGACATCGGTGTGAATGGCATAGGCGAAGTCCACCGCCGTCGCGCCGCTCGGCAAGCGCAGGATCTTGCCTTTGGGGGTGAACACGTAGACCTTGTCCGGGAACAGGTCGACCTTCACGCTCTCGAGGAACTCCTCGGAGCTTCCGCCCTCCTGGATCTGCACCAGGCTCGCCAGCCACTCGCGGGCGCGGTCGTGCTCGATGCCGCCGAACGCATCGCCGCCCGATTTGTACTTCCAATGCGCGGCAATGCCGGATTCCGCGACGCGGTGCATCTGTTCGGAGCGGATCTGCACCTCGATCGGCACGCCGTTCGGCCCGAACAGCGTGGTGTGGAGCGACTGGTAGCCGTTGACGCGCGGAATGGCGATGTAATCCTTGAAGCGTCCCGGCATCGGCTTGTAGACGCTGTGAACAAGCCCGAGCGCCCGATAGCAGGTGTCCACCGTGTCGACGATGATTCGAAAGCCGTAGACATCGACCATCTCGTTGAGCGAGATGTGCTTGTTCTGCATCTTGCGGTAGATGCTGTAGAGATGCTTCTCGCGGCCCTCGACCCCGCCCGTGATATCGGCTTTCTTCAGGGTGTCCTTGAAGGTCCCCTCGATCTTGCCGATGAACTGCTTCTGATTGCCGCGCGCCCGCTTGATCTCGCGCTCGAGCACCCGGTAGCGGTACGGATACAGGGCGCGAAACCCCAAATCCTCGAGTTCCAGCTTCACGGTGTACAGTCCGAGCCGTTCGGCAATGGGGGCGTAGATCTCGAGCGTCTCGCGCGCGATGCGCCGCCGCTTGATCGGCGGCATGGCGCCGAGCGTGCGCATGTTGTGCATGCGGTCGGCGAGCTTCACCATGATGACGCGGATGTCGCGCACCATCGCGAGCAGCATCTTGCGGAAGCTCTCGGCCTGGGCTTCCTGGCGGTTCTTGAACTGGATCTGGTCGAGCTTGCTCACCCCGTCGACCAGCTCCGCAACGACCTGGCCGAATATGGTCGCGATTTCAGCCTTTGCCGTCGGTGTGTCCTCGATCACATCGTGCAGGATCGCGGCGACCAGCGTGTCCGCGTCGAGCTTCAAGTCCGCCAGGATGTCGGCGACCGCGACGGGGTGGGTGATGTACGGCTCGCCGGAGACGCGCTTCTGGCCCTGGTGCCGCTCGGCGCCGAAATCGTAGGCCTCGCGAACCCGCTCGACCTGCCCGGGGGGGAGATAGGTCTCGAGCTTGTCTAAGAGCTGGCTGATCCCCGTGGCGCGTCTTCCACCGGGTAAGAAACCGAGTATGGAAGACGCATAATCCATCGGACGGGCTGGATCGGACTAGTCCCCTAAGCCGAGCTGCGGCGCGCGGAAATCGGACGGCATATCGAGCTCGTTCACCGGCTGCTGTTGCACCGGCTCTTCGGGCTCTTCGAGCATCTCGATCGTGATGTTTCCGGCGGCAATCTCGCGCAGCGCCACGACCGTCGGCTTGTCGTTCTCCCACTCGACCGTCGCTTCCGCGCCGTTCGCAAGGCGGCGCGCGCGCTTCGCGGCGAGCAGCACCAGATTGAAGAGATTGGGCTCGTTTTGCAGGCAGTCTTCGACCGTGATCCGCGCCATGGCTTAGGGGGTTCCGTTAACGGGGGATGTCCATCATAGCAGACGGCGGGGGCGGCAGGCCAATGACGCGCCGAGGGCGGTGCGCCAATGCCGCGGCGGGGCGCCGGGCCAATGCCGGCCGGAGTGGGCAGCCGGCCCGGCGGCGGCGCGCTCGAGGCCCGACTCAGGTGGCGAGCAACTCCGCCGCCAAACGCTCCACGTCCGGGCGCGCCGCGACCAGCGGATCGCCGCGTTCCCGGACGACGGCGTGCAGATCCTCGACCGCCTGATCGAAGCGGTCGTTGATGACCACGAAATCGAACTCGGTCCAGTGGCCGATGTCGCGCCGGGCATCTTGAAGCCGGCGCTGGATCACCGCCTCGGAATCGGTGCTGCGCGCCTTGAGGCGCTCCTCGAGCGCCTGCCTCGTCGGCGGCAGGATGAAAATCGTGCGCGCGTCCGGCTGGCGCTCTCGCACCTGGCGTGCGCCCTGCCAATCGATCTCGAGAAGCACGAGTCCGCCGGCGGCGAGCGCATCGCGGACCGCCTGCACCCCGGTCCCGTAGAAATTGTCGTACACCTGTGCGTGTTCCAGGAATTCGCCGCGTTCGATCATCTCCTGAAATCGGTCCGGAGAGATGAAGTGGTAGTCGCGGCCGTCGATCTCGTTGGCCCGGGGCTTGCGCGTGGTGTAGGAGACCGAAAACCGCAGCCGCGGCTCGCGCGCCATCAGCGCCTTGACCAGGCTGGTCTTGCCGGCGCCCGACGGCGCGGCGATCACATAGAGGCGTCCGGGTTCGGCCGACATTATTCGAGGTTCTGTTTTTGCGCGCGCACGTTAGGCATTGTGAACCATAGCCAGCGATCGGGTCGGTCGGGCTCACAGTATCGCATCACTTGGGCAGGCTGTGACGCCTCAGACAATGATGGCGGTGCCAAAGTATCTGTTGTATGAAGGGCGGCATCCGCCTCGCGCGCCTTGTGGCACGCGGCAGCGCCAAAAAAGACAAGACCCCGGGGACCATCCATGAACAGCCCTGCCAGACCCGCACCGCTCTCCACCTCGCCGCGCGCCGAACTGACGCTGCGCGGCCTGGTCCTGGGCGTTCTCATCACCGTTCTGTTCACTGCGGCCAACGTCTACTTCGGACTCAAGGCGGGCCTCACCTTCGCCACCTCGATCCCGGCGGCGGTGATTTCCATGGCGGTGCTGCGCGGCTTCAAGGGCATGACCGTCCAGGAGAACAACATCGTGCAGACCGTCGCCTCGGCGGCCGGCACCCTGTCCGCGATCATCTTCGTGCTGCCCGGCATGGTGATCATCGGCTGGTGGACCGGCTTTCCGTACTGGGTTTCCTGCGCGATCTGCGCCCTGGGCGGGATCCTGGGCGTGATGTATTCGATCCCGCTGCGGCGCGCGCTGGTGACGCAGTCCGATCTACCCTACCCGGAAGGCGTCGCCTGCGCCGAGGTGCTCAAGGTCGGCGGCGGCGAGCACGCCGATGCCGCCGCGGTCGAGGACAGCCGTGCCGGGCTCGCGGCCGTGCTCTGGGGCGGGATCGTTGCGGCGGTCTTCGCCTGCATCGTGGCCACGCGCATCTTCGCCAGCGACGTGGTGCGCTATGTTCGTCTCGGCGGCGAGCGCGGCGGCGTGACCGGCTTCGATTTCCTGTTGTCTTTCGCGCTGTTCGGTGTCGGCCATCTGGTGGGCCTGTGGGTCGGCATGGCGATGTTCGTGGGTGCGCTGATCGGCTGGGTCTGGGGCGTGCCGCACTTCTCGGCGCTCGCGGCGAGCACGGAGCCGATGGCGCAGCTTGCTCAGCACACCTGGAGCCACCAGGTGCGTTTCGTCGGCGCCGGCACCATCGGCGTGGCGGCGGTATGGACGCTGGCGAAACTGGTGGGACCGGTCGCCGCCGGCCTGCGCTCCGCCATGGCGGCCTCGCGGGCGCGCGCCGCCGGGAGCGCCGCACTGCTACCGCGCATCGAGCAGGACATCCCGATCGGCTACGTCGCGCTGATCACGCTGGCCTGCATGGTGCCGATCGGCGTGCTGATCGCCAACTTTGCGGCCGGCAGCGGTCTGGGTGGGCATATGCTGGCGACGGTGGCCGGCGCCCTGGTCTACATCGCGGTGATGAGCTTTTTCGTCTCCGCCGTCTGCGGCTACATGGCCGGTCTCATCGGCTCCTCGAACAGTCCTCTGTCGGGCATCGGCATTCTGGTGGTGATCGGCGCGGCACTGCTCCTGGTGCCCGGTATCCGTGCCGGCCTGCCCGCCGGCGGCGATACGGCGCTGGTGGCGTATGCGCTGTTCGTCACCTCCGTGGTGTTCTCCGTGGCCGCCATCGCCAACAACAACCTGCAGGATCTCAAGACCGGCCAGCTCGTGGATGCCACGCCGTGGAAGCAGCAGGTGGCGCTGGTCATCGGCGTCATCGCCGGCGCCGCGATCATCCCGCCCATCCTCGATCTGCTCAATCATGCCTATGGGTTCGCCGGCGCACCCGGCCCGCACCACGACCACCCGTTGCCCGCGCCGCAGGCCGGCCTGATTTCCGCACTCGCTCAGGGCGTGATCCAGCACAACGTGGACTGGAGCCTGATCCGGATCGGTGCGCTGATCGGCGTGCTGGTGATCGCGGCCGACGAAACGTTACGCCGCGTCACCAGGTCGGTGCATCTCTCGCCGCTCGCCGTCGGTCTGGGGATATACCTGCCGACGCAGAGCACGCTGATGGTGGTGGTCGGCGCGACCGTAGGCTGGTACTACGACCGCCGCGCGGCGCGCGCGTCGAATCCGGAAGCCACCAAGCAGCTCGGTGTGCTGCTCGCTTCGGGGATGATCGTCGGCGAGGGCTTGGTGGGCGTACTCATCGCCGCCTTCGTCGCCTTCTCGGGCAAGGACTTTCCGCTGGCCCTGGTCGGCGATGAGTTCGCCGACAACGCCGCGGTGTGGATCGGGAGCGGCGTGTTCGCGCTGACGGTGTTCCTGTTGTATCGCTGGGCGGCGCGGATGCGGCCCTAGGGCGACAAGCCGCGGCGCGGTGCCGCTAAACGCTATTCGATGTTCTGCACTTGTTCGTGGGGACGGTGCGTAACCGCTTGATCCTGCGGCGATTGAGGCTTTGCGGCCGCGGCGTAGCTACGCGGCTAGCCACGCGGGCCGGAGGCCGTCGGCGTCGGTGCCGCCTGTGCCCGCCTGCCGGCGGCACCCTACCGGCTCTGCACCTTCTCCTGCAGCCACACCTTAATCAGCGACTGATACGGAACGTCCCTCGCATTCGCGGCCACCTTGATCGCGTCCAGCAAGTGCTGGGGTAGCCGCAGCGAAATGGTCTTCGTCGACGGCTTGAGGTTGGGGAAGGCCGCGGGTCGTGCCTTTCCCCAATCCAGATACTCCGTGGAATCGTTCACTTCCCAGAACTTTCTCTCAGCCGCTTCGCTTGAGAACTTAGGAATGGTCTTTTGGCGCTTGCTCATAAACTACCCTTTCCTTCCTCGACATGTCCCGAGCCGATATCACTCGGATTGCCGTGCCCTCACGCCGCAGCGTGAACGATAGATGCAGACGCCTGCCGGCTGCCGTGACACCGAGCGCATGGTACCGAGGCTCCTCCTGGCTGTGAGGTTCATCATCGAGCAGCAGAAGCGGTGTGGAGAAAAACACCTCCTCTGCCTCGCCTGCAGAAACCCCGTGACGCTCGTTCTTGCGGGCGTTCCCCGCGTCCCAGTCGAACTCAGTGATCTTCGATAGGTCGATCAAGGCTGTATATTACCGTAATATACAAGATGCGGCAAATCGCCCGGGGACCGAGGGGCCGGAAATCATGGCGAGCCGCACGTCGGAAGACGACCGGAAAGGTCATCTCTTCAATTGGTCATTGACTGAGGATCTAACCTCATCCCATGACATGACGTCAGTCGGATCAGTCCCATGGTCAGCAAGGCGTCGATGCAGTTCTACGCGCTGCGGACCCGTTAGCAGAACCGCCCCGCTGTCAGCCGCAATGCTGTCCCAGAGCTCCTCGACAAGTGACAGCCGATCTTCGAGCCCGAGTCGATCTAGTCCAAGCGACTTTATCGAAATTGCCATATCACCACCCTACACCTACCCCCACCGGGCACGCCACCCACGGACTCGTCACGACCCGTTGTTGACGGCGACAGACGGCAGCAATCGGGCTGGTCAATTCGCTCGTTTAAAGTGGCGCGGGGCGGCGATACACAGTCGATCATCGGTGGCGTCGGCGCCAATCGAATGAGATTTGGCGGAGACTTAGGTCGGCTTCGCAGTGTCGGCGAAGAGACCCGAGCGCGTCTCGGTGGCATTTCGCGCAACAGCCTTTACGCCATGTTGAGGGCCGGCGACCTTCCGAGCGTCGTCATCGGTTGCCGCCGCTTCATATCGGCGGAGGCGATTGCTGCGCTCATCACCGATTCCACGACATCGATCAGCCCATCTCAGCACGCGGTACGGTCACGGCGGCCGCTGGTTAATGTAGGCCAGGGGCTTTGTTCGACCGCTCGACCCAGCACTCATCTTCGAAAGCCCGACGCCGAGTAAGTATTCGGACCGGGCGCAATGAGTTCGTGGATGCAATCAGGACTACGCTGTCGTCGCTTACATCGAGGAGTGTTGTCGGGTCGGTATTGGAGTGAGGGCAGGATAGCGAGGTGTCCGCGTTCTGCCGCAAGTGGCGCGCAATGACCGACAGCAGGCTGAAATCGACCGCCCCATCGATCACGGCTAGGCCGACGCCGAAGGAGAAGCGCTCGTTCGCCGAGGTCGCTGCGAAGCTGCGAGTATCGGAGTCGACGCTGGCGCTGATCGCCATTCGGACATTGCTCGCTTCGGATGTCCCCGACTTACCGCCGCGGACATCGAGCAGCGAACCCGCCGTGGATCGGATCACGATCCGTTTGCGGCCGGGAGATCGACTTGCCATTCCGCATCGAGCGGCTGAGCGGCGCATGAAGGACTCAGCCTACATCGCCGCCCTGGTCCGGGGTCATGTGGCCGCCAATCCGCCGCTGGCAATTCATGAGCTGGCGGCGTTCAAGATGGCCGTGTCGGTCCTAGCCGGGTTCGGCCGCCTCCTGGCGCGGACCGCTCGGGAGGCCGCGCAAGCGGGCGTTCTTCCACTGGATCTGCAGCAGGACCTCAGCCGTACTCGAGCTCTTGTAGCAGACGTAGAGCGGCGCCTGCACGAATTCGCCCAAGCAGCGCTCGTCACCTGGGAGGGCCGCGTTGACTAGACGGGTTGTTCGCCTACCGTCGGATGGACCGCGATCCTTCGAGGTCGTGAGCTACGGGCGCGCCGGTCTGCAAATGGCCGGTCGATTCAGCCGCGCGCAGATCGCCCAAATCTCGCGCACCGTCAGGCATACGCCGGAGGTCATGGTGAAAGTGACCGGCGGAGGAACCAGCAGGGGCGCGGTTGCGGCTCACTTCGCGTACATCAGCCGCCGAGGGAGCCTGGAGATCGAGACGCGACGAGGGCGAGCGCATCGGACGCCTGGAAGAGCAAAGGCGGCTCATCGATGACTGGCACCTGGAACTCACCGCCGGCCAGTACCGGCGCAGATCGACGGCGGCCCGGCGCGACGGCCGACGAAACTCGTGCACAACATCGTGCTGTCCATGCCGTCGCCGACGCCCCCGGACAAGGTTTTGGCCGCCGCGCGGCAATTCGCCCGCGAGAATTTCCGGCAACACCGCTACGCCATGGTGTTGCACACCCACCAGCAGCACCCGCACGTGCATCTGGTGGTGAAGGCGGAGAACGAGCTCGGCCGGCGGATGCACATCGACAAGCAGCTGTTACGGGATTGGCGCGAGCACTTCGCGCAGTTAATGCGCGAACAGGGCATTGCGGCCAACGCCACCCCTCGGGCAATTCGCGGCGAAAACACAAAAAAACGCCGGGAGGGGATCTTCAAGGCACAGCGATACGGGAAGTCCACGGCGATGCGCGCCAGGATGATCGGAATTGCGACAGAGCTAGCACGCACCGGAACGGTCGAAGATCCGGCGCGCGCAAGGTTGGTCGAGACTCGCAAATCGCTCGTATCGGTCTGGCTGAAGGCCGCTGAGGTGCTGGATGCCCAAGGCGAAGAAATCCTGGCGGGCGAGGTCCGGTACTTCGCCAAGCACCTTCCGCCCGTCCTCACCGACCGGCAACAGCTTGCAGCGAAATTCCTCCGATTCAAGGGGCAGCAACGCCGGGCCGAACCGCAAGGCCACGCGCAAGCCAATCCGAGGGACCAGGAACGGACTTTGTAGCTCAGCGAGCAGTGAGCGGGGGATCGGCGGAACCGTCCCGTAGGTCGCTTAGCGCGCACTCGGCGTGCCGGGAGATCAGCCCGCCGCCTTGCGTCTGATCGGCGTGACCTTCTGCGTGCCGCCTTCGATGTCGAGCAACAGCGCCGTCCAGGCTTCCAGCGCCGCGCGGCGCTCGTTGAGATAATCGTGCGTGTTGTAGGTGCCCTCGACTCCGCGCAGCTTGTGACCCAGACAGCGTTCGGCCACTTCGCTGCGGACGCCGAGGGACGCCAGGTGCGTCCGCATGGTGCGGCGCAGGTCGTGCAAGGTGAAGTGTTCCAGTCCGTGCTCGACCGCCGCAAGCGCGGCGTTCAACGTGTCGATTCCCAGGTGCAACGCGCGCTGGCGCGGGTCGCGCCGGCGCTTGGGGAACACGAACGCGCTACCGCCTGCAACCTCGCGCAACGATTTGAGCCAGGTTGCAACAGCGGGCACCAGCGGAATCGTCAGCGCTTCGCCCGTTTTGGTGCGGCTGGCCGGCAGCCGCCAGGTTGGCGCTGCGCTGTCGAGATCGAACTCGCTCCATTGGGCGCCCAGCAACTCGCCTTTGCGAACGCCCAGCGCGAGCAGCAGCTTCACCGCCAAGAGGTTGGCGCCGCCGAAGCTCGGGGAATCCCGCAGCGCCTTGAAGAGCTTCCCCAGCTCCTCGACGCTCAAGGCCCGCTTGCGCGCGCGTTCGGGGCCGCCCGCATCGCTTTGATCGAAGTCCGCCACGGGATTGCTGGTCAGCACGTGGCGGCGCACGCCGAAGCGGAACACGCGCCGCATGAAGCGCAGCAGATCGTTCGCCGCGGTGGGCGCGCTCTTGCGGACTTGCGCGAGCAGTCGGGCGGCATCAGCCGCGGTGATCTCGGCGGGCACGCGCTCGCCGAAGGCCGGCAGCAGGTATTTATCGAGATAGCGGCGCGGCACCTTCGGGTGCTTGAGACGCCGCGGGTCGATCTCCGTGCTGTACCACTCCTCCGCGAGATCGCGAAACGTCTGGCGCGCCTTCTGGGCGGCGATCGCGGCGCGCTGCGCTTCTTCGGCCTCCTGCTTGACGAACAGCGGATCGCGCCGCTTGTCGAGCATCAGGCGCTTCTCCCGCGCCTCGATCCGCGCCGCGGCGAGACTCATGTCGGGGTAGTTGCCGAGGGTCATCCAGCGCTCGCGGCCGGCGAAGCGATAGCGGAACATCCACGCGGCACCCTCGCGTGTCTGCTTCCTGAAGTAGAGGCCATCACCGTCGCTGAGCAGCAGCACCGGACCGCCGAAGCGGTGTGCGCGCTCGATCGACAGGGAGTTGAGCTTTCCGGACGCCATGTGGAGACCCCCGGGTGCGTAGCTAGATTGCGTACAACCGCGTAGCTAAGACACAAGCCGCGTGGCTAGAACACGAGCCGCGTTGCTAGAAAATCTAGCTACGCATTTAGCTACGCACCCAGCCGGAACAGTAGTCCAGACGACCCAAAACGTCCAGAGACAATAACTGACGCAAAACCCTAGTTTTGCAGGGGTTTAACGCACTTTCCGATGGACGGCCCGCGACAGCCGACGACAGCCCAAAACACTATTCGATGTTCTGCACCTGTTCGCGCATCTGCTCGATGAGCACTTTCATGTCGACCGCGGCGCGGGTGGTCTCGATGTCCTGGGACTTCGACGACAGCGTATTGGCCTCGCGATTGAGCTCCTGCATCAGAAAATCCAGCCGCCGCCCCGCGGGCTCCTGGCCGCCGAAGGTCTTTCGCACCTCGGTCACGTGCCCGCGCAGGCGATCGAGCTCCTCGTCCACGTCCAGGCGCTGCGCCAGTATCGCAAGCTCCTGTTCGAGGCGCTCGTGGTCGACATCGCTCGAGAGTTGCGCGATGCGCTCCAGCAACCTGGCCCGCATGCGCGCGCGCACTTCGGGCAATCGCGCGGTGACCTGGGATGCGAAATCGGCGAGCCCCGCGCAGCGAAGCTCGAGGGCCTCCTGCAGGCGTCCGCCTTCGCTGTCCCGGAACCGCGCGAGCTCGGCGAGCGCCTCGCCGAGCAAGGCATGGGCGGCCGCGACCAGCGGTGCGGAGTCCTTCGGAGGCTCGCGCACGACGCCCGGCCAGCGGAGCAGATCCGTCACGTCGATGCGCGCGGCGGGACCGGCCTGCAACGCCGCCTGCTGCGCCCTCTGGGTGAGCGAGGCGAGCAGGTCGGCATCGACCTCCAGCGTGGTCGCGCGCGGTCGCCGGCCGGAAATGCAGCGATCCGTCGACCTTGCCGCGACGCACTGCGCCTGCAATGGTCTGGCGAAATTCCGACTCTGCCGCGCGAAAATCCTCGGGCAGCCGGCAGGCGATCTCGAGAAATCGGTGATTGACGGTCTTGAGCTCCCAGGCGATAAGGCCGAAAGGGTATTGCCGCTCGCGCCGAGCGAATCCCGTCATGCTTCGAATCATAGGGGTTGAAAGCCGAAATCGGCCATAATCGTCTTCTTCGGGCCGTCTTAGGACGTTTCAGTCTATCGAAAGGGTCAGGAGCTGTCATTTGCAGATCGAGATCGCGGACGTGAGCTTGATCGGGCACCGCGAGGAGAATCAGGACCGGGTGGCGGTGGCTGCCGCCGACCAGGCGGTACTTCTCGCGGTGATCGACGGCATGGGCGGGCACGCCGAGGGAGCACGTGCCGCCGAGACCGCGCTCGCCACTTTATTGGAGGCTTTCTGGCAAATTCCTCACCCGATCTTCGACCCGCTCGGCTTCTTGCATTTGTCGCTCGGCCGGGCGCACGAGGAAGTCGTCAAGCTGGGCGTCGGCCTGTCCGTGGAGGCGCGTCCGCGCGCTACCTGCGCGGTCTGCCTGGTTCAGGATTCGGCGGCCTACTGGGCGCACGTGGGGGATAGCCGCGTGTACCAACTGAGGCAGACCCAAGTGCTGGAGCGCACGCGCGACCACAGCCATGTAGAGGTATTACTGCGAGAGGGGTTGATCACCGAGGCGGAAGTGCACGGTCATCCGATGCGCAACTACGTCGAATGCTGTCTGGGAGGGGACGCCGCGCTCCCGGAAATGAGCATCTCCACGCGCCGCCGGCTGAAATCGGGCGATGTGCTGCTGCTTTGTACGGACGGACTGTGGGCGAACCTCGAGGACCAGGATCTGGTGCGCTTCGCTCAGACCGCGGGCAAGCCGCTGCGGGAGTCGCTCACCGAGCTCGGAACTCAGGCCGTCGCGGCGTCCGCTCCTTACAGCGACAACACCAGCGCGGCCGCGCTGCGCTGGAGGGCGGCATGAGCGTGCGGCCGAGCGGGCGCGCGCCCGACGAGCTTCGGGAGCTGTCCTTCACCCGGGGCTACACCGCGCATGCGGAGGGCTCCGTGCTCGTGGGTTTCGGGGCGACGCGCGTGCTATGCACGGCCAGCATCGAGGATGGCGTGCCTTCCTTTCTGCGCGGCTCCGGACAGGGCTGGGTCACCGCGGAGTACGGCATGCTGCCCAGAGCGACTCACACGCGCTCGGCCCGCGAGGCTGCGCGCGGCAAGCAATCCGGACGCACCCAGGAGATTCAACGCTTGATCGGGCGCTCGCTCCGCGCCGTGGTCGATCTGAAGGCCCTGGGCGATCGCACCGTCACGCTCGATTGCGACGTGCTGCAGGCGGACGGGGGTACGCGCACCGCCTCGATCACCGGCGCCTTCGTCGCCTTGGCGGATGCCGTCGACATCCTCATTAAACGGCGCTCGCTCGCGGCGAATCCCATTCACGGCCAGGTGGCCGCCGTCTCTGTGGGCATCTACCGCGGAGTCCCCGTCCTCGACCTGGACTATGCCGAGGACTCCAGCGCCGAGACCGACATGAACGTAGTGATGAACTCCGGGGGCGGCTTCGTCGAGGTGCAGGGTACCGCGGAAGGTCATGCGTTCAGGCGCCACGAGCTGGACAAGCTCCTGGATCTCGCCTCGCATGGCATCGCCCGATTGCATGAGGCCCAGCAAACCGCACGCGCCGCCTAGGCGGCTGGTCATCGCGACGGGTAATCCCGGGAAGCTGCGCGAGTTCCAAGCGCTGCTCGAGGGACTTTCCTTCGCGCCCGTCAGCCAAGCCTCGCTCGGCGTGATCGCGCCGGAAGAGACGGGCAGCACTTTCCTGTCGAACGCGCTGCTGAAGGCGCGGCACGCGGCCGCGGCGACCCGCGAGCCGGCCATCGCCGACGACTCCGGGCTCGAGGTGGACGCGCTCGGCGGCGCGCCCGGCGTCTACTCCGCGCGGTACGCCGGCCTGGGCGCGGACGATGCCGCGAACAACGCGAAGCTCCTGCGCTCGCTCGCCGAGATCCCGCCGGGCGAGAGGCGCGCGCGCTATCGCTGCGTGCTGGTGTACGTGGACGGCCCGGACGACTCCTCGCCGCTCACCGCCGACGGTGTTTGGGAGGGCACGATCGTCGAGACGCCGCGCGGTACGGGAGGATTCGGCTACGACCCGCATTTTTGGCTGCCGGAGCTCGAGATGACCGCGGCGGAGCTCGATCCCGGCGAGAAGAATCGGCTGAGTCATCGCGGCCGGGCGATGCGGGAGCTGCGCGCTCGGCTCGCGGCACGCACGTGACCCCGGTCCCTCTCTCGCTGTACGTGCACATGCCCTGGTGCGTGCGCAAATGCCCCTACTGCGACTTCAACTCTCACCAGCGGGGGGACAGCGCTCCGCCGCGAAGCTACATCGATGCGCTGCTTCTCGACCTGGAGGACGAACTGCCCTCGATCGGCGAGCGCACGATCGAAACGGTGTTTTTCGGCGGAGGAACTCCGAGCCTCTTTCCGCCCGAGGAATTCGCGCGGTTTCTCGCGGGTCTAGGGCGGCGCGCCCGCGTTGCCCCCGATGCGGAAGTGACGATGGAGGCGAATCCCGGTACGGTGGAACGAGGCCGCTTCGCAGGCTATCGGGACGCCGGCATCAATCGGGTCTCGCTCGGAGCGCAGAGCTTTTCGCCCGCGGCGCTCGCGCGGCTCGGCCGCATTCACGCCGCCGAGGACACGCACCGCGCGGCCGAGGAGCTGCACGCCGCGGGCCTCGAGAACTTCAATTTGGACCTGATGTACGCGCTGCCCGAGCAGACGCTCGAGGAGGCGCTCGCGGACGTACGCATCGCCTGCGCCCTCGATCCCGCGCATATCTCCCACTACCAGCTCACACTCGAACCGGGGACGGTGTTTCACGCCCGTCCGCCGCCGCTGCCCGACGAGGATGCGGCGTTCGTGATCCAGCGCGACTGCCAACAATTACTGGCCGACGAGGGATTCGCGCAATACGAAGTGTCGGCCTATGCGCGTACCGGAGCGCGCTGCCGCCACAATCTGAACTACTGGACGTTCGGCGACTACCTGGGTGTCGGCGCGGGCGCGCACGGCAAACTCACTTTCGCCGCACCCGGGGACATCGTCAGAAGCGAAAAGCCTCGCCAACCGCGCGAGTATCTGGAGCGGTTCGAGGCCTCCCCCCGCTTGGCCGGGTCCGATCCCTCGGGGCTGCGCCGCCGGGTCCCCGAGAGCGAATTGCCGTTCGAATTCATGCTGAATGCGCTGCGGCTCAACGAAGGCTTTGCAATCCGCGATTTCGAGCATCGGACCGGCCTCGAGGCGCGGACGCTCGAGCCCGCCCTCGAGCGCGCCTTGCGCCGGGGCCTGCTCGAGACGACCCCGGACGGCTTCCGGCCCACCGAGCTCGGTTCGAGGTTCCTGAACGACCTTCAGGGCGGTTTTCTGGAATGAGCTTATACACATCGGCTGCCGCACCCCGCCCGGAGGGGCACCTACAGCACATTGCGTTTGCTTTAGGTCAGATGCTACCGGTAAGCGATTGATTATATACAGGAAACATATGTGTTTATTTTTTGACCAAGTTAACATTTATGCGAAAATCCACTGTGACAGATATGCGAAGGCCGTTCCGTCCACAGACTTATCCACAGAATTTGTGGACAAGCCCGCGATGGGCAAAGACCTGACGAGAATTTCCGGGTATCGCCTCGGGTATCGCTTGTTGAGCAAGAAGCTTTGAGATAAGGTACGCGGCCCCGTTTTAGGCGGGTGATTGGCGTGGCGGCGTGTCCCTTGAGAACCGTCGATTCTGCCGCATAAAGATCATCAGAGGTTCCAACCATGAAAGCCGGCATACATCCCGAGTACAACGACATCACCGTGACCTGCACCTGCGGGAACACGTTCAAAACCCGCTCCACCATCGGACAGGATCTGCAGGTGGAAGTGTGCTCGAACTGTCATCCGTTCTACACGGGCAAGCAGAAAATCGTCGACACCGGCGGCCGGGTCGATAAGTTCCGCAAGAAATACGCGACCGCTGCGCCGAAGGCGTAGGGCGCAGCGCCCGCGCCCGCGCGGGGACTCAACTCACTCATCTTTCTGCGCGGCCGGCGGCCCTACGCGCCGGTTTTCGTGCTGCCGTTCGACGGGCGGGTTCCGCCGTGCGACGGGCGAGCTTGATTCCGCTCACCTACCGTGCAAGGCTTCCGGGCCATCACCAATGAACCCATTCGATCGGTAAAGCGCATGAGCACGAAGTACGAACTGAAGAATCTGTCCACGGGCAAGACCACTGAATTGACCGCGTTGTCGGGAACCATCGGTCCCGAGGCGATCGATATCACGCATCTCATCCGGGATGTCGGAGTATTTACCTACGATCCCGGCTTCATGGCCACCGCGAGCACCGACAGCAAGGTCACCTACATCGACGGCGATGCGGGCGTGCTTCTGTACCGCGGCTACCCGGTCGAACAGCTGGCCGAGAAATCCAGCTTCCTCGAGGTCGCCTACCTGTTGATCCAGGGCGACCTGCCGACCAAGACGCAGCTGCACGAGTTCACCCACTCGATCAGTCGTCACACCATGATCAACGAACAGCTCTTGAGCTTCTTCGAGGGCTTCCATCACGATGCACACCCGATGGCCATGGTGTCGGCCGTGGTCGCCTCGATGGCGGCCTTCTACCAGGACTCGACCGACATCAATGATCCGCGCTGCCGCGAGATCTTCTCGCATCGTATCGTCGCGAAGCTCCCGACGATCGCGGCGGCCGCTTACAAGCACACGCTGGGACAGCCCTTCGTGTACCCGCGCAACGATTTGCGCTACTGCCAGAACATGCTGAACATGTTCTTCGCGGTCCCGTGCGAGCCCTACGCGATCGATCCGGTGGCCGCCGAGGCGCTGGACCTGCTGTTCATCCTGCACGCGGACCATGAGCAGAATGCCAGCACCTCCACGGTGCGCCTGGCCGGCAGCACGGGGACGAATCCCTACGCGGCGATCTCCTCTGGCGTCTCCGCGCTCTGGGGACCCGCGCATGGCGGCGCGAACGAGGCAGTGCTCGACATGCTCGACGGCATCGGCTCGGCCAAGAACATCGACAAGTTCCTGGCCCGCGTGAAGGACAAGTCCGACAGCGTGCGGCTGATGGGGTTCGGGCATCGTGTCTACAAGAATTTCGATCCCCGCGCCAAGATCATCCGTGAGATGTGCTATCGCGTGCTGGAAAAAATCGGTGTGGGCGTGCACAACAATCCGCTGTTCGAGCTGGCCTTGAAGCTCGAAGAGGTCGCGCTCAAGGACGAATACTTCGTCTCCCGGAAGCTCTATCCGAACGTCGACTTCTATTCAGGCATCATCTACAGCGCCCTCGGAATTCCGCGCTCGATGTTCACCGTACTGTTCGCGATCGCGCGCACCGCCGGCTGGGTCGCGCACTGGCAGGAGATGGTCTCCGACCCGCACATGCGCATCGGACGCCCACGCCAGCTCTACACCGGCCCCACGCAACGGGATTACCGTCCGCTCGATAAGCGCTGAGATGCCGGCGTCCGTCCATGTCGGATCGTCCGCGGCGGTCGCGTTCATCGCCGCTGCGGCGCTCTTCGCGGCGGCGAGCGGCGCCGCCGAGCCCCCGCTGCCGCCGGCCTCGCCGGCCGAGGGAGCGAGCGACGCTGCCCCGGGGGGCCAGATCCTGTGTTCCGAGAACCCGGGGCCCGTCGCTCTCGGCAGCGCGCAATGGAACGGTTGGGGCCGCGGCGTCGACAACACCCGTTATCAGCCCGAGCCGGCCATTCGGGCCGCCGATGTCTCGCGCCTGGCGTTGAAATGGGCCTTTGGATATCCCGGGGCCAGCAGCGTATCCGGGCAGCCCACCATCGTCGACGGCCGGGTGTTCGTCGGCGGGGCAGGCCGGCTGTATGCGCTGGACGCGAAAAGCGGCTGCACGTACTGGCGCTACGACACCGACGCTCACGCCTTCAGCGCCATCGTGATCGCGGAACTCGGCGTGCCGCGGCAAATCGCCAAGCCCAAGCCGCGGAAATCCAAGCGCGGACGCGGACGCATCGACGCTCACCTCGACGTGCTGAAGCCGCCGAGCGCGGCTTTCTTCGGCGACGACAAGGGCACGGTATACGCCTTGGATGCCGAGCGGGGCACGCTGCTGTGGAAGACTCAACTCGAGTCCCAGCCCACGGCGCGCATTCTGGGTGCGCCCGTCGTATACCAAGATCACCTCTACGTCACCGTGGGTTCGAGCGAGCCGGGCGCCGCCCGGGATGCGGCGTTCTCGTGCTGCACCTTCCGGGGCAGCGTCGCCTCCCTGGACATCGCCACCGGCCGCGTCGCTTGGAAAACCTATCTGGTGGCTGAAGAGCCGCGGCCGATCGCGAGCGCCGCGGGCGTGCAGCAATTCGGCCCCGCGGGAATCGCGGTCGCGGGAGCCCCCACCCTCGATACGGCCCGGGGCCTCGTATACGTCGCCACCGGAGACTCGTTCAATCCCCCGCTTCAGCCGTCGGCGGATGCGGTCGTCGCGCTGGATCTGCACGATGGCCAGGTGCGCTGGTCGAAGCAGCTTCGCCAGGCCGCCTCCGAGAGCGATCCCGCCGAGGGCCTGGTGCGCGATGGCTCGGCGCGCGATTTCACCGCCTCGCCGATCTTGCGCACGCTGACGAGCGGCCGGCAGATCCTGCTCGCCGGACAGCGCTCGGGCGTCGTTTACGGCCTGGACCCGGAGCGGTCGGGAGAAGTGCTGTGGCAAATCAACGGAGCAGAGAACAAGGTCTCCGAGGGCATCGAAACCGGCATGGCGGCGGATCATCACAACGTCTATGCGGCGCTCTCGGGATTCGGCGCCGAGCCCCCCAATCAGACCGGCAGCCTGGTCGCGATCGACATGAAGACGGGAGCGAAGCGCTGGCAGCGCCCCGCCCCCCCGTGGCGTGCAGCTGGACGAGCGCCTCGGTGTGCGCGCATGGCGAGGCACAAGCGGTCACCGTGATTCCCGGCGCCGCGTTCTCCGGCTCGATGGACGGGCACCTCAGGGCCTATTCGACCATCGACGGTAAGATCTTGTGGGATTACGACACCGCAAAGGACTTCGTCACGGTCAATCGAGTGAAGGCGGGCGGCGGCTCGCTGGACCAGGGCGGAGCGACCATCGTCAACGGAGTCGTTTACCTCAATTCGGGCAGCGAACGGGGACGCCCGGGCAACGTGCTGCTCGCCTTTTCCGTCGGCGGCAAATAGGACCCCTCATGCCAGTGTTCAAACGGACTGTCTCGGCCTCCCTCTCGCTCTGTCTCGCTCTGTACGCTTCGGCGGCCTGCGCCGCCAACGCCCGAAGCGCCGCGCCGCCGCCGGCGATCGAAGACTCGGTGGTCAAGGTGTTCGCCACGATGCGCTATCCGGACCCGTTCAAGCCCTGGACCAAGCAGGGTCCCACGGATGTGAGCGGCTCCGGCGTCGTCATCGACGGCAAGCGCATATTGACCAACGCGCACGTAGTGCTCTACGCAACGCAGGTGCAGGTTCAAGCCAATGCGTCGGGCGACAAGGTGCCGGCCAACGTGGTCGCCGTGGCTCCCGGCATCGACCTCGCCATACTCCAGCTCGATGACACGAGCTTTTTCGATGCCCATCCGGCGATCAAGCGCGCCAGCGAGCTGCCGCAGATCAAGGATACGGTCCTGGCCTACGGATTCCCCACGGGCGGCACGTCGCTGTCGATCACCAAAGGGATCGTGTCGCGCATCGAATTCGTCCCCTATAATTTTCCGGTGTCGGGCCTGCGCATCCAGGTGGACGCGGCGATCAATCCCGGCAACAGCGGCGGGCCCGCGATCGCCGGCGACAGGATGATCGGTCTCGTCTTCTCGAAGCTCGTCGGCAAGGATACCCAGAGCATCGGCTACATCATTCCGAACGAGGAAGTGGATCTGTTCCTCAAGGATATCGCCGGCGGCCATTACGACGGCAAGCCCGCGATGTACGACGAGCTCCAGACGCTGGAGAATCCTGCGCTGCGCGACTATCTGAAGCTCGACAAGCCCGTCGAGGGCATGGTGGTGCATCGCCCCTACAAGAACGACGCGTCTTACCCCTTGAAAGAGTGGGACGTGATCACCCACATCGGCGATGCGCCCATCGACAATCAGGGCATGGTGAAGCTCGAGAAGGATTTGCGCGTGGGCTTCGGCTACCTGATCCAGAAGCACGCGAAGAACGGTGAGCTGCCGCTGACCGTGGTACGCGCAGGCAAGACGCTCAAGGTGCAGTTGCCCGTGTCCGCGGAACATCCGACGCTGGTCTCGGATCTACGCGGTGCCTACCCGCCGTATTTCATCTACGGACCCCTGGTATTTTCCAAGGCGACCTGGCAAATGGTGGCGTCGATCGAAAACAACGCCGGAATGCTGCGTGCGCTCGCCTTCGCGAAGAGCCCGTTGTTGACGCGCGCCCTCGATCCGCCGGATGAAAATCTTCAGGAGCTGGTGGTGATCTCCTCGCCCTTCTTCCCTCACAAGCTCTCCACCGGCTATTCCAATCCCGCGGGTTCGGTGGTGTATGCCGTCAACGGCACGCGCATCAAGAGCCTCGCGCATCTCGTCGCGGTGCTGCGCGACCTCAAGGACCCCTTCGTCACGTTCGACTTCGATCAGAAGGGCGGAGAGGGCCTGGTATTCCCTCGGGCCGCGATGGTTGCCGCGACGGACGAGATCATGAACGACAACGGCGTGCGGGCCCAGGGGTCGCCGGATACCCTGGCGGTGTGGCAGGCGAAGGGCGCCAACTAGTCATCATGTAACGACCGGCTCCCGATTTGCAGCATCGCGGATTACGCTGTGAATCGGGAAGAGTCGCGGCGCAGAGCCGCATACAAATGGGAGCCGGCCATGAGAAACGTACGATTTATTGGTTTGGATGTCCATGCGGAGACGATTGCGGTGGCGGTAGCGGACCGAGCTTGCGTGGAAGGCGCAACATCGTCTGCATCAACGCTATGTGCGCCTGATCGCGCGTGGCAAGTGCAAACAGCACGCGGTCACGGCCGTCGCGCGCGAGCTCCTCGGCTTTATCTGGGCGATCGGTATCGAAGCGGAGCGCGCGCATAACCCGAAGGAGGTCCAACGCGCCGCCTGAGTCAGCGGCGGGGCGATATCCACCATGCACTTCGTACAGGCACCAATGGTCAGCGGCTGGGATGGCACACGGCAAAGGAGAATCCTCGTGGGCTGCTATGCGACAGGCCTTCATGGCCGGACCCGCGACCCTAGTCCGAGGCAGCTCCCGACGAATCACGATTATGATGGCGGGGCTTCGGCCTCGATCCACGAATATCAGAGTGATCAACCGTCGACGAACGCTGCCCCGGCCGCTGTCCATTGGTGCTTGATCGAGGCCCAAAGATGAAACCATCAAAAACATCACTACTTGACAGGTCGTTACATATCAGCAGCCCGTCGGGCTGCTGGTTAAGCTAGGACGCCTTCGCCCGCCGAACTATTTCCGCTTTCAGAACCGGTAGGTGCCCGTGACTCCCACGGTCCGCGGGGCGTAGCCGCGACCGAAGTAGTTGGTGTCCAGATTCGGCAAGCCGTACGCCGGCGCATTGAAGTCGCGCGACACGAAGATCGGCGTGTGGAAATTGAGCGCATTGTTCGCGAACAACGAGACATCGACGCCGTTCAGGCGCACGCCGGCGCGCAGGTTCAGGATTCGGATCTCGGGCAGACCCGGCAGTGTCGGATCCGCATTCGCACCGTTCGCCGGATCGGTGTAGGGGATGAGGCTCTTCTGCGGGGTCGCATACTGATAGTCGAGGCGCAAATAGGGGTTGACGTCGTTCGCGGTCCACACGTACTCCCCGGTCAGGTCGAGGTTCCAGGGCGAGGATTGCAAGTGGTCTCCGCTCGTGACGACCCTGTCACTGGTCCCGAGTACCACATTGTCGTCGAACGAAGAGTCGGTATACGAGGCGGTGACACCGAGCGTGAGAGCGTCGAGCGGCCGCCACTGGACCTCGAGGTCGCCGCCTTTGCCCGTGACTTCACCCGAGTTGTAGTCGAGGCCGAGGCCGCACGCCAGATAGATGAACTGTTGGATGTTCTTCCACTTGATGTAGTAGACCGCGGCATTGACGGTCATATGATGGTCGAACAGCGTATTCTTGGTGCCGATCTCGTATTGCCACAATGAATCCGAGGAAAATGGCGCCGCGGCTGCTTTCGGCGAGACTCCTGTGTTGAGCAAAACAATCGGACGGGAGCGTCGTGTTGATGCCGCCCGGACGGAAGCCCTTCGCGGCGCTGGCGTAAATCAGGTTGTCGACGGCCGGCTGGTAGTTGAACACGAAGCGCGGTGTCACCGGTCTCGAGCTGCCCGAGCTGGGTGTGTTCACGTTGAGCGTGCCGAACAGCCCTTGCTCGACCTCCTGCACCACGCCGTAGTATTGGAGATCCGAGTAGCGCAGCCCGGCTGTGAGCTTCAATTGATCGGTGAACTTCCAGCTCGCTTCGCCGAATATCGCAGCTTGCTTGTCGAGCATGGAAAAGCGCGGCTGCAGATAGGTCTCGGCGCCCGCAGGAAGTCCCGGTTCGCTGATAGGACAGGTATTGCCGGCGCAGGCCGCGTCACTGACGACGTACTCCGTCGAGTCCTCGTTGGTGTGCGTGTAGAAGAGGCCCGCGGTCCACTGCAATCGCGCGCTCGAATCCACGGAACTCGCCCGGATTTCTTCGTTGAAGTTGTTCTGGTGGTCGGTGAAGTAGGAGCTGTTGATCTCTCCGACCGGCGGGTACTGGTTATAGAAGAACACCGTGTCGAACCACTGGGAGTAGTCCGAGACCGAGTGCTGCTGACGCGAGAAGTACGAGGTGTTCGAGACGATGTTCGCCCAGGGTTGGTTCCAGCTCACCTTGATCGCGCCCAGGTACCACGGATCCGTGCTCGGGTCGCGCTGCGCGTTGCCATTGTTGTAGACGTTGTTCGACGGGATTCGAAATGTTGAGCCAGTACGCCCCGGTGTCGTTGATGTGCAGCGTTTGCACATACAGGGATGGGTCGATCGACAGGCCATCGATCGGTTGCCATTTCAGGGCTACGCGGAAGGTCTGCGTATCCTTCCAATTTGCATTCTTTTCAGTCGTGCCCGTGACCACCGGGTCGCCGCTGTATAGCGTCGCGTAGCTCGGCAGGACCAACGTGCTCGGCGGAGGGTTGTAGGTCACGCGATTCACCCAGCCGCCATCCTCGCTGGAACGAGGCGCTGACGCGAAAGCCGAGCACTCCCTCGATGATCGGCCCACCCACTGCGGCGCCGGCCGTATAGCTGTTGCCGCCGTCGTCGATCTTGCCGTATTCCGCGCGGGCGTAGCCCGAGTAGGTGGTCAGACTCGGCTCCGGGGTGATGAAGCGGATGGTGCCGCCCTCCGAGCCCGCGCCGAAGAGCGTGCCCTGAGGACCCTTCAGAACTTCGACCCGATCCAGGTCGAACAGGGCCGGATAAGGGTTGACCGTACCGAAGTTGAGGTGACGGGTCTGGATTGGCGTGTCATCGACATAGATCCCGGTGGTCGCCGTGCCTGCAGTGGAATCGATGCCGCGGATGGAGATATCGGAGTCCTCGTCGTTGTAGTTGCCGCTCGAGCTCATGCCGTTGCGTATGAAGGTAACGCCGGGCGACACCCGAGTGAGGTCATCGACCGAGCGCACGCCCTGTTGATCGAGACTTTGCTGGCTAAAGGCCTGGATGCTCATGGGCACGTCCTGGAGCCTTTCGCTGCGCCGCTGGGCGGTTACGACGATCTCGCCCAGCTCGCCCGTGGTGTCCGTGGGAGTATCCGCAAATACCGGAAATGCCGCGAGCATGCTCAAGAACCCGGCCGCCGCGACGATTCTCGGCGGAACCGATTTTTTGCCCGTATTCCCGATGGTCCCGCCGGCTTTTGGTTTGATTGTGGCATCCGAACGCATCCCGCACCCCTTTATAGTGTTGCCGATTCCCCCACGATCTGGACCCACTGTTTTATGGCTCTGCTGGCCATTGCGTTGCGTGCGTGTGCTGGTCTCCGCCAGAGCTTAATCGCCGCTTGATGGGTGTTCAACAGATTTACGCGCGTTTCCGCGGAAACGTGTGCCCCGGTAGACAACTAAAATCAAAAGCTTGGGAGAAGGCCGCGCCCAAGGCGCGGCCTCAATCAGGGTCGAATCCGCGAAGTTCGGCTTGCCGGCGCACGATCGAGGTCGCGCGCCGGCGTCTCTGTGTCACTTAGTAACGATAGGTCGCCGTCATACCGATGGTGCGCGGCCGCACCCCGCGCGCGAAGTACAGATCGTCCGTGGTCGGGCCTAGCTGGGAGGCGCCCGTCCCCGGCGGACCCGGGAGCGGGGCGATATCGCGGGCTTCGAACATGAGCGGATCGGAATTGGTCACGTTGTTCGCATAGACGGAAAGATCCAGTCCATTGAAGCGCATCCCGGCGCGCAGCGACAGATTGTTGATCACCGGTAGTCCGGGCAACGTGGTGTCGAACAATCCGTTGTTCGGGTCCTGACCCTGCAGCAGCGAATGTTGCGCCGTGGAATGCTGGAAATCCGCCCGGAAATACGGCGTGCGACCCGCCCATTCCGGGAAGTGATATTCGCCGGAGGCCGTGAACGCCCAGGGTGCCCCCAGGAGGGCATCACCGTTGGTGGCGATCGGCCGGGCGCTGAGCCCGGGACCGACACAGGCATCGGTCGCCCCGTTGTAGGCGAGCGATCCTGCGCAGGAGGTCTTCGTCAACCGCGCATCGGTGTAGGCCGCGGTCAGATCGAAGGTCAGCGGATTGATCGGGCGGTACACGATCTCGAGGTCGCCGCCCTCGCTCTTGGCCTTGCCCAAATTCGCGGTGAATTGCTCGCCGCAGGTCGGCAGGTACACGTTCTGCTGGATGTTGGTCCAGTCGATGTAAAAGAGGCTGGCGTTGATCTGCAGCCTGTGATCGAAGAACGCGTTCTTGCTGCCGATTTCGTAACTCCACAGGCTGTCCGAAGAATACTGCCCGGGTACCTGCGAGACGCCGATGGCCGTGAGGCTGCCGCCGCAGATGTCGCCGACGGCGACGTTCGGGCCGCCCGGTCGGAAGCCCTTCGAGGCGCTCAAGTAAACATTGTTGTCCCGGTTGGGCTCCCACGCCAGCACCACCTTCGGCGTCACGGGCTTTTCCACGGCGCTCGACGAAGTGATGATGGTGGTGCCGAGGAAAGGTCCGGTCTCGGCCACCGATCCCGTGTACTCGAGCCGGGAAACCCGCACTCCCGCGGTCGCCTTGAAGGTGTCGAGGAACTTCATCGTGAGCTCGCCGAAGGCAGCCACCTGCTTGTCGATGACGCTGTCGAGCGGCCCGTTGAAGATCAGATCCTCCCGGGCAGGCCAGAGCGGCAACGCTCGGATTACAGAGCGGGTACGGTCCGCCCGGCAAAGGGGTCGTGTAATTGATGATCTCCTGGTTCAGCGTGCGGTCATAGATGTTCTCGGGCACGTTCTCGCTCAAGCGCGAGTAGAACAGCCCGCCGCTCCAGACGATCCAGGAATCCGCGTCCTTGGAGGATAGGCGCAGCTCTTGGTAGAAATTGCGCTGATTGTCCTGGAAGGTGGCATAGCCGTTGTCGCCGGGAGACCGAAAGGTGTTCGGGAGCTCGCCGAAGGAGTTCCACGTCGCGCGCAAATACTGCGTGTAGTCTGAAAAGCCGCTCTGATTGCGATCGTAGTATGCGGTGTTCGAGAACAGTGACGCGAACCCCAGGTCCCACTTGATGCGGATCGCGGTCAGATTGAACGGGTCATTGCTGGGGTTCGTGCCGAAATTGCCGTTGCGGTAGATGCTCGAGTCGGGATTCGACAGGGAGACCCAGTAAGCGGACGTGTCGTTGATCTGCAGATGCTGGTAATAGAACGAGGGCATGATCTCGAGCGCATCGTTGACCTGCCACTTGAGTGCGAAGCGTGCGGTGATCGTGTTCCAGTAGTTCGCATTGGGGTCGGTCGTCACGCCGTTATACACGGGTGTCGGTGGGGGCGTTGACTGTGTCGCGCTGGGTTCGAGATTGTACTCGGTGCGATCCACCCAGCCTCCGTCGCGGCGGTAGGAGAGGCTCGCGCGGAATGCCAACACGTTGTCGATGATCGGAACGCCGAAGGCGGCGCCGCCCTCGTAGCTCGGCGAGCCGCCGTCCGTGGTTGCCACGTCGGCCCGCGTGTAGATGCTCGTCTTGGCAAGATCCGGTTCGGGTGTAATGAACCGCACGACGCCGCCCTCGGCGCCTGCGCCGAAGAGCGTGCCCTGAGGACCTCTCAGCACCTCGACGTGATCGAGGTCGAACAATTCCGGGAAGGCGTTGATGGAGCCGAACCCGATGTGACGCGTCTGGATCGGCGTGTCGTCGATGTAGATGCCGGTGGTCGAGGTGCCGGCGGTCGAGTCCACGCCCCGAATGTTGATGTCGGAGCTCTCGTCGTTGTAGTTGCCCGACGAGCTCATGCCGTTGCGCTGAAAGTTGAGGCCCGGCGACAGGCGCGACAGATCGTCGATGTTCTTCAGACCTTCCGAGTCCAACTTGTCCTGGCTGAATGCGAGCACGCTGACCGGTACGTCCTGCAGACGTTCCTGGCGCCGCGTCGCCGTGACGACGATCTCTTCGAGGCCGCCGCTGTTCGCTTCGGTGCTCTCCGGATCCGCGGGTGCGGCCATGAGCGGCGACCCAGCCAGCTGACAGTAGACTGCAATGGGCAGCATGCCCAGCTTCATCCAGTTCGAACTCATCCCGCACCCCAAGCTTGGTTTAAGTGTTGCCGTTTCCCCACGCGTTGGACCCACTGTTATATGGCTCTTCCGGCCATTTCGTTGCGTTCGTGTACTGGTCTCCGGGACAGCTTAATACGCCGCTTGATGAGTGTTCAACAGATTTACCGACAATTGAGTGGATTTGCGCAAAGGGCCCTCGGGCGGGCTCTGACGGAATCGCGCGTTGCCCGCGCCGGCAGCCTGTTTCACGCTCCAGTCCGACGGGCGGCTAGCCCTCCTCGATCAGCTCCTCCACCTCGCGCGCATCGGCCCGCTTCATGGGGCGGCCGTCGACGGGCGAGTAGGGCGACTGGCGAATGCCGTCGATGGGAAACACCGTGGCATCGACGGTGCGGCCGCTGGCCTCGAATCGTAGCGCGGGATAGGCCACGATGCGCTCGGCATCCATCTTGACTCGCCGCTCGTAGAACTGATGCGGGACCCCCAAGTCCATCAGCCGGATGGCCACCGACTCCGAGCGGTCGGCAAATAGGTGCAGATTGATGTCGCTGTAATTGGTGGCCGTGCCGGTGAGGACCGACCCCACCAGCCGGGGCTTGAATTCGTCGAGGAGGCGCATGGTGTCGAGCGCGATCCGCCTCTGTTCCTTCAGCGTGTGGTCGTGGGAGTCGCGCCCGAAGAGCCGCTGGTGGGCGCGCAGGGCGGCCTCGATTTCGATGTTCTTCGGCAGGACCGCGACATCGTTGACGCCCAGACGATCCGCCGCCTTGCGCTTGGCCTGCAGAAAGTCCTCGATGCCGTGCTCGGCCATGATGCGGGCGGCTTCCTGAGCGAGCGCCCGGCGTAGATCCTCGGCGCGCTGCGAATACTTCTTCGGCATACGGGGGATACTCGCATAGGAGTCGGACTAGAACAGCGGCTTTTCGCCATCGTTCAACGGATTCTGATTGTTCTGGTTCTCGGAGCCTTCCTGCTTCGGCAGGTTGCCCTCGATGAACTTTTCCATGATGGCGTTCGGGTCGTCCGCGCTCGCCAGGAGGCCGGTCACGGGCGATATGCGCGCGGTGACGATGCCGTCGGGCGCCGGAAGCTTGAAGCGGGGCGTACCGGCAAGCGCCTGGCGCATGAAGAAAATCCAGGTCGGGAGCGCCGCGCGGGCGCCCTGCTCGCCGTCGCCCAAGGAGCGGTCCTGGTCGAAACCCGTCCACACCGAGGCCACGAGATTCCCGTTGAAACCGTTGAACCATGCGTCGTGGGCGTCGTTGGTGGTGCCGGTCTTGCCGGCGATGTCGTCGCGATTCAGCACCAGCGCCCGCTGCGCGGTGCCGTGGCGGATCACATCCGCCATCATGTCCGACAGCAGGTAGGCAATCTGCGGGCTGATGATTTGCGGCGCCAGATCCTTGGCAGGAATGAGGGTCTTGCCGTCGCTCGCACCGCGATCGAGCTGACCGTCTCGCGCCGCGCCGGGCGCGCCGCTGCGCGATTCGGTCCGTCCGCCGGCCGCCGTTTCGGCAGGGCGCCCCGCGGCGGCCGGCGGAGGATCATCCGAGGCATGGCCGCACTCGGGGCAGCTCAGGAGCGGTTGCGCCCGAAACAGGGCATTGCCGCCTGCGTCGAGGATGTGATCGATGTAATAAGAGTTGACCTTGAAGCCGCCGTTCGCGAACGTGGAGTAGGCGGTTGCCATTTGCAGCGGGCTCAACTCCGCGGTGCCGAGAGCCATGGTGAGATCTTGCGGCAATTGGCTCTTGTCGAACCCGAACCGCTGCACGTAATTCCAGGTGTAGTCGAGACCGATGTCGCGAACCAGGCGGACCGAAACGAGATTCTTGGACCACGCCATGGCCTCGCGCAGGCGCAGCAACCCCTCGAAGCGGTCGGTGTCCTCCTTGGGCCGCCAGGCCTGCTGCATCCCCGGCTCGTCGACGACGATGGGCGCATCGAGCACCACGCTCGCCGGCGTGTAGCCCTTCTCGAAGGCCGCGGCGTAGACGAAGGGTTTGAAGCTGGAGCCCGGCTGCCGCCGGGCCTGGGTGACGCGGTTGTACTTGCTCTGGAAATAATCGAAGCCGCCCACCAGGGCGACCACCGCGCCGTCCTTCGGATCCATCGCGACCAGCGCGCTTTGCGCCTCCGGCACCTGCACGAATTGCAGCGAGCTTGCGCTTCCTCCGACGGTATAGATCACATCGCCCGGGCTCATGATTTCCGACGCCTGCGTCGGCGAGCGGTCGGTCTTTTCATCGGGCAGCTCGCGGCGGGCCCAGGACATCCTCTCCCAGGGCAGGTCCACCCGGCCCAGATCCTTCACGTAGATGCGGGCGGTCTTGCCTTCCACGCTCTCGACGATCGCGGGGCGCAAGCCCCCGACCACCGGAAATTCCTCGAGCTCGGCGTTCAGGCCGGCCTCTCCCTGGATCTTGGACAGATCGACCTTGGCGGTCGCGCCGCGCCAGCCATGGCGGCGATCGTATTCGAGGAGTCCGGTGCGCAGCGCGACCGTGCCTGCCGCCTCCAGCCGCGAATCGATGGTGGTGAACACCTGGTAGCCGGCGGTGTAGATGCTGTCGCCGTATTTGGCCTGCATCTCGTTGCGCACCATCTCCGCCACGTAGGGGGCATCGACTTCGATGGAGGGGCCGTGCAGCCGGCTCTCCATGGGCGTCGCCTTGGCCGTCTCGTATTCCGCGGGCGTGATGTAGTGCAGGTCGAGCATCCGGCCGAGCACGTGCGCACGGCGAACCGTCGCCGCCTGCGGGTTGGCGACCGGGTTGATGGTGGAGGGAGCGGTCGGGATGCCGGCGAGCGTTGCCATCTCCGCGAGGCTCAACTGGTCCAGCGTCTTGCCGAAGTAGACCTCCGAGGCTGCCGCCACGCCATAGGCGCGCTGACCGAGGAAGATCTTGTTCACGTAGAGCGAGAAGATTTCCTCCTTGGTGAATTCCGCCTCCATCAACAGCGAGATATAGACCTCGCTCATCTTGCGTTTCATGTCCCGATGCGGCGTCAGGAACATGTCGCGCGCCACCTGCATGGTGATGGTGCTCGCGCCCTGGCTGATCCGTCCGGCCCGGGCGTTGGCGAGGGCCGCCCGCAAAATCCCTTCCCAATCAACGCCATGGTGGCGGAAAAAGCGGTCGTCCTCGGTGGCCAGGAACGCCTGAATGAGCTTCGGGGGCAACTGGTCGTAGCGCACCGGGATGCGTCTTTGTTCCCCGATCGAGGCGATCAGCCGTCCGTCGCGGGTATACACCCGGAGTGGGACCTGGAGCTGGACCTCCCGCAGACTGTCGACATCGGGCAGGGCGGGCTTCAAGTAGACATAAGCGCAGACATTGGCGAAGGCAATCAGCACGATCGCCGCCACCAGGACCACACAAATGCGCGATATGAGAACCAGGTAACGTTTGGCCACAGAAAACCGTTCTAACTTATTGCGCCGGCGGACACAGGGCTGGCATATTACCGAAGCTTACATGGGCATACTCATCGAAAGATGAGGACGCAAAGCCACCGGTCTACGGGTTCGATACCTAGGACAGCGGGGTTGCCAGACCAAGCTTAACCAATCGCCTAGGGAGAGCATAGGCGAATAGAGGTCTGAATGGATGACTCGAGTTGTTGCTGGAATCCCCTAAGCGGGCGCGTTCGCTCGCCTGGGTTACACCGTTCGCATTTCTGCGACGCCCTTCCGCGTTCACGGCGATTACCGTGAGTAGCTTCACGTTCTATTTAACAGTTTCTTGATAACTTGACCCCGCATGGCTACTCTCGTGCACCCGACTTCGCGCCCAAGATATTGAGCGAAAAGGAAAATTCCCAGTGCTATCGCTAGGTAAAAGATATCGTCCGCTATTGGGGCTGGACATCACCACCTCCTCGGTGAAGCTGATCGAGCTCACCCTGTCGGGTGGCCAGTACCGCGTGGAGTCGTACGCGGCGGAGCCTACGCCCCACAACGCCATCAACGAGAAGGCCATCGTGGACGCAGAGGCGGTCGGTGAAGCCATTCGACGCGCGGTCAAGCGCTCGGGCGCCAAGAGCCGCCTCGCCGCCATCGCGATTTCGGGCGATGCGGCCATCACCAAAGTCATCCAGATGCCCAAGAGCCTCGGCGAGAACGAGCTCGAGGGACAGGTCGAGATGCAGGCCGACCAGTACATCCCCTTCCCCATGGAAGAAGTCAGCTACGACTACCAGGTCGTGGGTCCGTCCGACAAGGATCCGGACATGCTGGACGTGCTTCTGGTCGCCACCCGCACCGAGAACGTGGAGCAGCGCCAGGCGGCCGTGCAGGCGTCCGGACTCACCGCCCATATCGTCGATGTGGAGGCGTTCGCCCTCGAGAACGCCTGCGCGCTCATGCGTCATCAAATGCCCGACGGCGGCATGGACCGCACCGTGGCGGTCGTCGACTTCGGCGCGAGCAGCACCACGTTCAGCGTGCTGCGCGACATGAAAGTCATCTACACCCGTGATTTCGCCTTCGGTGGACAGCAGCTCACCGAAGAGATCATGCGCACCTACGGCCTCTCCATGGAGGAGGCCGGGCGCGCCAAGAAAGAGGGCGGTCTGCCGAGCAACTATCAGCCCGAAGTGCTGGACCCCTTCATCGATGACATGACTCAACAGGTGAGCCGCTCGCTGCAGTTCTATCTGGCCTCCGGCAGCGGCCGCTCGCAGCCCGATCAGATCCTCATCTGCGGCGGCTGCGCCAACATCCCGGGCGTGGCCGAGGTGATCTCGAGCCGAGTCGGCGTGCCCGCCGACAAGGGCGACCCGCTCGGCAACATGAAAGTGTCCTCGAAAGCGAAGGCGCAGGCCGTGAATCGGGACGCCACCGCGCTCTTGACCGCCTGCGGCCTCGCGCTGCGAAGCTTCGATTAAGGGGAAGAAGCCATGCCGCGCATCAATCTACTTCCGCACCGCGAACAAGCCCGCAAGATCCGCCGCCGGGAATTCATGGTCGGCGCGGGCGGCGCCGTGGTCCTCGCCATCATGGTCGCCGGCGTCGGCAAAGTCGTCTACTCGAGCTGGATCGATGGGCAGCTCGAGAAGAACAATCTCCTCAAGAAAGAGATCGTTCAGCTCGACTCCGAGATCGCCGACATCCAGGATCTGGAGGCCCGCAAGCAGCGCCTCGTGGCGCGCATGGACATCATCGAGAAGCTGCAGCGCAAGCGTCCCGAGATCGTGCATCAATTCGACGAGCTGGTGCGCACCGTTCCCGACGGCGTCTATCTGACCGGGATCAAACAGAACGGAAAGAAACTGGAGATCCACGGCGTGGCGCAGTCGAGCACCCGCGTCTCCACCTTCATGCGCAACATCGACACTTCCACCTGGATGGACAACCCGGAGTTGCAGGTCGTCGAGTCCGCCAAGGACTCGGCCACCGGCGGCTCCAATTTCACGCTGACGGCGCAGACCGTCGGGGTGAACCTGGACCAGGTCGGTGAAACCACCGTGAAGAAAAAGGCGGGCGGAAAATGAACCTCCTAGACGAATTGCGAACGTTGGATCCGAAGGATCCGGGACGCTGGCCGCTGCCGATCCGTGCGTTCTTCGTGGTGCTGATATTCGTCGTGTGCACCGCCGTGGCGTGGTACATGCTGGTTTGGAACGAAGACCGGCCGGTGCTGCAGAAAGCGGAGGCCGACGAGGCCGACCTACGCAGCCAGTTCGAGAACAAGCAGCAGCGCGCGGCCAACCTCGACGCCTACAAGGCACAGCTCGGCGAGATGGAGCGCAGCTTCGGCGCCATGCTGCGCCAGTTGCCGGGCAAGACCGAGGTGCCCAATCTGCTCGTGGACATCTCGCAGACCGGGCTCGCCGCGGGCCTTCAGGAGAAGCTCTTCCAGCCGGGCACGGAAAAGAGCAACGGCTTCTACGCGGAGCTGCCGATCAAGATCAAGCTCGTGGGCAGCTACCATCAGTTCGGTGCGTTCGTGAGCGGCATCGCCGCGTTGCCGCGCATCGTGACGCTGGACGACATCCAGATTTCGCCGGTCGATGCCAAGAGCAGCTACGACAACCTGACCATGGACGTTACCGCCAAGACCTACCGCTACATCGAGGATGAGGGTGGCGGCAAGCCGGCGCCGGCGAAGAAGAAGACAGGAGGCGCGACGTGAAGAATATGTCGGTTGCCCGTATCGTCTGTGCGGTCGCCCTTGCGGGATGCGTCACGGCAGGTTGCTCGGGCGGCCAATCCGATTTGAAGAAATGGATCGCCGAGACCAAGAAGCGGCCCGGCGGCCGCATTCAGCCGATACCCGAAGTGAAGCCGTATGAGACCTTCGTGTACTCCGCCAGCAGTCTGCGCTCGCCGTTCCAGCCGGCGAGCCCCAATCTCGCGAACGGCTTGGGCGTGCGTCCGAGCGTGCGGCGCAATCGCGAGTTCCTCGAGGGCTTCTCGCTGGACACCTTGAAGATGGTGGGCACCTTCAAGGTCGGCAACAATTTCTACGGATTGGTGCAATCGAAGGACGGGCTGGTGCACAAGATTCAGCCCGGTAACTACATCGGGCAGAACGATGGGAAAGTGACTGAGATTACGAGCAGCAAAATAAGCGTCGTTGAAATCATACCGGATGGTCTCGGCGGTTATATCGAGCGACCGGCCTCATTGGCATTGGCAAATTGAGGCCACAGGGAGAGCAACGCATGATCAGATTCAAGATACGAACGGCGATGATGGGAGCCATGGCGCTCATGGCCTTGTCGGCGTTCAATTTCAGGGTCCTCGCGCAGGGCGCGGAGCCGCTCAAGCTCGAGACCGTCGACGTGCTCACGTCCGGCCAGCAGGTCCAGCTGAAGCTTCACTTGAGCGGGCCGGCCCCCGAGCCGCTGCCGTTCACCATCGACAAGCCGGCGCGCATCGCGCTCGACCTGCCGAACACCACGCTCGCGCTCGCCTCGCGGCGCATCGACGTGCATTCCGGCGGCGTCGACAGCGTGCTCGCCGCGGAGGCCAATGGCCGGACGCGGCTCGTGGTCAACGTCGATTCGCTGCTGCCGTATACGACCAAGGTCCAGGGCAACGACATCATCTTGACGCTCGGTCAACAGCTGCGCGATGCCGCGGGCGCCGCGGTCGCCGTGTCGCGCGCCGCCGGCTCGGGTGGCTCGGCGCCGGTCGAACGGACCATCAAGACCATCGACTTCCGCCGCGGCTCCGACGGTACCGGCCGTGTGATCGTCCAGCTGTCGGATCCGCGCACGCCGGTCAACGTCCGGCAGGAGGGCAATCAGGTGGTGGTGGACTTCGCCGGCACGCTGATGCCCAAGAATTTGATGCGCCGCTATGATGTGATGGATTTCGCGACGCCGGTGCAGACCGTGGATGCGATCCGGGTCGAGGGGAGCTCCCGCCTGGTGATCAGCGCGCAGGGCGATTTCGAGCAGCTCGCCTACCAGTCCGACAATCAATACACCGTCGAAATCAAGCCTTCGTTGAAGCGCGCCGCACAGGACGAAAAGAAAGAATATACCGGCGAGCGTCTGACGCTGAACTTCCAGGACATCGATGTCCGATCGGTATTGCAGCTTCTGGCCGATACCAGCGGCCAGAACATCGTGGTCAGCGATTCGGTGACCGGCAATTTGACCCTCCGTCTGCAGAACGTCCCCTGGGATCAGGCCCTCGACATCGTGCTGCGCACCAAGGGCCTGGACAAGCGCCGCCAGGACAATGTGATCATCGTCGGTCCGACCGAGGAGCTCGCCAACCGCGAGAAGGCCGAGCTGGCCGCGCACAAGGAAGTTCAGGAGCTCTCCCCGATCAAATCGGAGTTCATGACCGTCAACTATGCCAAGGTGTCGGACCTCCTCAAGATGATCCGGCCGACCGCCGGCGGCGCCGCCGGCGGCGGCGGCAAGAACACGCTGCTGTCCGCACGCGGAAGCATCGCGATCGACGAGCGCACCAATACGCTCCTCGTGCAGGACACCGCGGAAAACCTGGCGGAGATCCGCCGCCTGGTGCAAACCCTCGATGTGCCCGTGAAGCAGGTGCTCATCGAGGCGCGCATCGTGGTGGTGAGCGACACCTTCGAGCGCGACCTCGGCGCGCAGTTCGGCATCACGACGGCGCAGAAGAACGGCAACAACGGTTTATTGGCGGTGAGCGGTACCGGTACCGGGGCCGACACCCTGGTGCAGACGGCGCTTGGAAACACCACCGGCGGTACCGTGGTCGGGGGCGCAATCACGGTTCCCTCGCCCGCGACCCCTGCGCTGGCCAACCGGTACATGGTCAATACGCCCGCCGCGAACACCAACGGCAGCATCGGTGTGTCCCTGCTCGCCGGCAGCTACTTGGTCGATCTGGCGCTGTCCGCCGCGGAGAACGAGGGCAAGAGCGAGACCATTTCCTCGCCGCGGGTCATCACCGCGAACCAGAAGCAGGCGACCATCATGCAAGGTGTCGAAATTCCCTACCAGGAATCGGCATCGAGCGGCGCCACCACCACGCAGTTCAAGGATGCCGTGCTGTCGCTCAAAGTCACGCCGCTGATCACGCCGGATAATCGGGTGATCCTGGACCTGGACGTGCGCGACGACGCGGTCGGCCAGCAGGTGACCAGCGCCACCGGCGGATCGGTGCCTTCGATCGACACGCGCTCGATAACGACGCAAGTGTTGGTGAGCGACGGGCAGACCGTGGTGCTCGGCGGCATCCTGGAGACCACCAAGTCCTATGCGGCCAACAAGGTGCCCTGGCTCGGCGATATTCCGGTGCTGGGAAATCTCTTCAAGAGCACGACCAACATCAACAACAAGACGGAGCTGTTGATCTTCATCACGCCGAAGATCCTGCGCGAGGGATCCAACCTCTATTGATCTGGGCCCAATGCAATTGAGCGGGGTCGGGGCCGGGCGCATGCACGCGCTCCGGCCCTTTCCTTTATGATCCCCGCCCATGCTCTCCAAGCCCAACGTTTTCCTCATCGGCCCCATGGGCTCCGGCAAGTCGGCCGTCGGGCGCCATCTGGCGCGCCTGCTGCGATTCTCCTTCCACGATAGCGATGCGGACGTCGAGGCGAGGACCGGAGTCGATATCGCCTTCATTTTCGAGAAGGAAGGCGAGGCCGGGTTCAGGCAGCGGGAACATGAGTCGATAGACCGGTTGACCGCGCTCGACGGCGTCGTGGTCGCGACCGGCGGCGGCGCGGTCATCCTGGCCGAGAACAGGCGCCTGCTGGCCGATCGGGGTACCGTCGTCTACCTCGAGACCTCCATCGCGCAGCAGATGGAGCGCACGCGCCACGGGCGTCATCGGCCACTGCTGAACGACACGGACCCCAAGTTGAAGCTCGGGGAGCTGATGCACCAGCGGGCCGCGCTCTATGCGGAAATCTCGGATCTGACGGTTTCGACCGACGGCCGGCGGGTGCAGCTGGTCGCCGAAGAGATCCATCGGGAGCTCGGGCGCGCGCGGACCCCCTGACAGGCCGCGATCGAACGTATAATCCGGGGGTGCAAACAATCAAGGTCGACGTCGGGCACTCGCAATATCTCATCACGATCGGTTCGGGATTGCTGGCCGATCGGGCGCTGATCGATTCCCAGGCTCCGGGACGCGACGTGATGGTCGTGACCAACACCACGGTGGCGCGGCTGTACCTCCAGCGGTTGCGCGCAGGGCTCGGCGAGAGAAGCGTGTTCGAATGCATTCTCCCGGACGGCGAGCAGCACAAGACGCTCCAGACCGCCGGCTGGGTATTCGACGATCTCGTCGGCAAGAAGTTGAACCGCGACGCCATCGTGCTGGCGCTCGGCGGGGGCGTGGTCGGCGATATCGCGGGATTCGCGGCCGCCTGTTATCAGCGGGGCATCGGCTACGTCCAGATTCCGACCACCCTCCTGGCTCAGGTGGACTCTTCGGTGGGCGGCAAGACCGGCGTGAACCACACCGGCGGCAAGAATCTCATCGGCGCCTTCCACCAGCCCCTGGCGGTGATTGCGGACACCGATACCCTGTCGACGTTGCCGGACCGGGAACTCTCCGCGGGACTCGCGGAGGTGATCAAATACGGCTGCATCGCCGACCTCGAGTTCCTCGGCTGGCTGGACTCGAACATGGAGAAGCTCCTCGAACGGGATGCGGAGGCGCTGACTCACGCGGTTGCGCGCTCCTGCGAGATCAAGGCCTCCATCGTCGGCGAGGATGAGCGGGAGCATGGGCGCCGCGCGATCCTGAATTTCGGCCATACCTTCGGTCATGCCATCGAGGCAGCCACCGGTTTCGAGCGATACCTGCATGGCGAGGCGGTCGCGCTCGGCATGGTGATGGCGGCGGACTTCTCGCGCGAACTGGGTCTGATCGATGAGGCCGCGAAGCAGCGCGTCGACGGTTTGTTGCGGCGTGCGGGCCTCCCCACGGAGGCGCCGAAGGTGGGCGCGGCCCGCGCCCTCGAGCTCATGCAGATGGACAAGAAGGTATTGGCGGGCAAGGTGCGTCTGGTGCTGCTCGAACGGCTGGGCTCCGGCATCATCGTGTCCAAGTACCCGCAGCGGGCGCTGGAAACGACGCTGCGCGAGCACCTCGCATGAGCGCCCGCGCCTCCGGCGCCCTGGCGGATTATGCGGCGCACGAAGAGGACTCGCGCGGCCGGCGCCACGCCGAGCCGGCGCCGCCCTACCGCTCCGAGTATCAGCGCGACCGCGACCGCATCGTGCATTCCACCGCGTTCCGGCGCCTGGTGTACAAGACTCAGGTGTTCGTCAATCACGAGGGCGACCTGTATCGGACACGGCTGACCCATTCGCTGGAAGTCGCGCAAATCGCCCGGACCATCGCCCGGGCCCTTCGGTTGAACGAAGTGCTGTCCGAAGCCATCTGCCTCGCTCACGATCTGGGACATACCCCGTTCGGACATGCCGGCCAGGACGCGCTCAATGCCTGCATGCGCGAGTTCGGCGGATTCGAGCACAACCTGCAGTCGCTGCGCGTGGTCGACGTGCTCGAGGAGCATTACGCGGAGTTCGACGGACTGAATCTCACCTTCGAATGCCGCGAAGGGATTCTGAAGCACTGTTCGTACGGCCACGCCGTCCGGCTGGGCGATGTCGGCGAGCGTTTCATCCGCCGTCTGCAGCCCGGACTCGAGGCGCAGCTCGCGAACTTCGCCGACGAGATCGCTTACAACAATCACGACGTGGACGACGGGATCCGGGCGGGCCTCATCAGCGTCGATCAACTGCTCGCCATCCCTTTGTTCGCCATGTATCACGCCGAGGTCCTCGGGAAATATCCGGCGCTCGCGGGCCGCAAGCTCGTGTACGAGATTCTTCGCCGCATGATCAACCGGCTGGTGACCGATCTGATCGACACCTCCGCGTCGCGTCTCGCCGCCGCGGGCATCGCGTCGGCCGCCGAGGTGAGATCGCAATCCTCGCCCCTGATCGGCTTCAGTGACGAGACGCGCGAGCTCAATCACGGACTCAAGACGTTCTTGCGCGAGCACGTGTACAAGCACTACAAGGTGCAGCGCATGACCTCGAAGGCCAAGCGCGTCATGACGGCGCTGTTCGAGGCCTTCCTGGCGGATCCGCGCCTCATGCCGGAAGAGCATAGCTCGACCGCGGAGCGGCTGGAGGCGGACCAGGGTGCGGCGGGCCGTGCACGGGCCGTGTCGGATTACATTGCCGGAATGACGGACCGCTACGCCATTCTGGAGCACCGGCGTCTTTTCGACCCCGGCGAACGGACCTGACCATGACCGCCGCGACATGACCGCGATCGCCAAGATATGACCGCCACGCTCACGAACGATTTGCTGCTACGGGCCCTGCTCCGCCAGCCGACGCCCCGCAGGCCCGTCTGGCTCATGCGCCAGGCCGGGCGGTACCTGCCGGAATATCGCGCCACGCGCGCGCGGGCCGGTACCTTCCTCGCGATGTGCACCAATCCGGACATCGCCTGCGAAGTTACCCTGCAGCCGCTTGATCGGTATCCGCTCGATGCCGCCATTCTGTTCTCGGACATCCTGACCATCCCCCACGCGATGAATCTGGGTCTGGACTTCGAGGCCGGTGAAGGTCCGAAATTCGCGCGGCCGGTCCGATCGGCCGCCGACATCGACAAGCTTGGGCTGCCGGATCCCGCGCGCGAGCTCCGCTACGTGGTCGACGCCGTGGCGCTGGTCCGGCGCGAGCTCGCCGGCCGGGTCCCGCTGATCGGATTCGCCGGCAGCCCCTGGACGGTCGGCACGTACATGGTCGAGGGCGGCGGCAGCAAGAGCTTCGGGATCGTCAAGCGCATGATGTACGAGGCCCCGGCCGAGCTCCATCGGCTGCTCGCGCTGCTCGCCGAGGCCACGATTCTTTACTTGAATGCGCAAATCGCGGCCGGAGCGCAGGCCGTCATGCTGTTCGACACGTGGGGGGGCATTCTGACCCCCGGGCAGTACCGCGAGTTCTCCCTGCAGTACATGGCGAGGATCGTCGCCGGACTCACGCGGGAAGCCGACGGCCGCCGCGTGCCGAGCATCGTCTTCACCAAGGGCGGAGGCGCGTGGCTGGCCGAGATTGCGGGCATCGGCTGCGATGCCGTCGGGGTCGACTGGACCACGGGGCTCGCCGAGGCGCGGCGCGCGGTCGGGGACAGAGTGGCGCTGCAGGGCAATCTCGATCCGTCCGCCTTGTTCGCGCCCGAGCATACCGTTCGCGCCGAGACCTTGCGGGTGCTTCGAAGCTTCGGCTCAGGGCCGGGGCACGTCTTTAATCTGGGGCACGGCATCACGCCGGACGTTCGATCCGGAGCGCGTTGCGGTGCTGGTCGACACCGTTCGGGGCTACACCCCGGACTGAGGTTCCGGGCCGACGTGAGCTTCGGGTCCGCGCGAACTCCGGGTCCGCGCGAGCTTCGGGCCCGCGCGAGCTTCGGGCCCGCGCGAGCGCTCAGGCTGCCGCCGGCGGCGGTTTCTTCAATTCGTCGCGCAGGGCGCGCCGCAAGATCTTGCCGACGTTGGTTTTGGGCAGCTCCTGCCGGAAGTACACATGCTTCGGGACCTTGTAGCCGGTCAAGCTGCCGCGCGCGTACCCGATCAATGCCTCCGCGGTGAGGCCCGGGTCCTTCTTGACCACGAAGATGGCCACGACCTCGCCCGAGTTCTCGTCCGCTTGCGCAACCGCCGCGACTTCGAGCACTCCGGGATGCGAGGCTACGACGCTTTCGATCTCGTTCGGGTATACGTTGAAGCCGGACACCAGAATCATGTCCTTCTTGCGGTCCTCGATGTAGACGAAGCCCTTGGCGTCCATGCGGCCGACATCGCCGGTCCGCAGCCAGTCCCCGAACATGACCATCTCGGTCTCGTCGGGCCGATTCCAGTAGCCGCGCATGAGTTGAGGACCGAACACACAGATCTCGCCGACCTGGTTGAGCGGCAATTCGCGGCCGGCGTCGTCGCGGATGGAAACGTCGGTCGAGGGAATGGGCAATCCGATCGATCCGTTGAAATCGACGCCGATGGGATTGATGCACGCCGCCGGCGCCGTCTCGGTCAGTCCCCAGGCCTGGGTGAGCACGTTGCCGGTCACCTTCTTCCAGCGTTCCGCGACCACGGCCTGCACCGCCATGCCGCCGCCCAAGCTGATGCGCAACGCGGAGAAATCGAGCGCCTCGAATCCCGGCGTGTGCAGGAGCGCATTGAACAGCGTATTCACGCCGCTGATGAAGAAGAACTTGTGTTTCTTGAGCTCGGCGACGAAGGCCGAAAAGTCGCGCGGATTGGCGATCAGCACGTTGTCCGCCCCGAGGCGCAGGAACAAGAGGCAATTCGCGGTCAGCGAGAAGATGTGATAGAGCGGCAGCGCGGTAATCACCACGCGCGAGGCGGAAGGGTCGAGCGCCGGCCGTATCCAGGCGCTGGCCTGGAGCACGTTCGCCACCATGTTCCGGTGCGTGAGAACGGCGGCCTTGGCGACACCCGTCGTCCCGCCGGTGTATTGCAGGAACGCGACGTCCTCCGGGCCGAGCTCCACCGCGTCGAGCTTCAGACCGAGCCCCGAGGACAAGGCGCTCTTGAAAGTCGAGGCGCCCGGCATGTTCCAGGCCGGGATTTGCTTGCGTATGTAGCGCACCACGCCATTCACGACCATCCCGCGAGGCCAGCCGAGAAGATCGCCGACCCGCGTCACCAGAACGTGCTTGAGGCCCGTCCGCGGGAGTACCTGTTGCAGGACATGGGCGAAATTCTCGAGGATGACGATGACCTTGGCGCCGGAATCCTCGAGCTGGTGCTCGAGCTCGCGGGCGGTATACAGCGGATTGACGTTCACGACCACCATGCCGGCCCGCAATATTCCGAACAGCGCGATGGGATATTGGAGAACGTTCGGCATCATCAGCGCGACCCGGTCGCCGTGCGCCAACCCCGATTTTTTCTGGAGCCACGCCGCGAATGCCCGGCTCAAGGCCTCGAGCTGTGCGTAGCTCAAGGTCGCGCCCAGGCTCCGGTAGGCGATGCGGTGGCCATAGGCAGCACAGGCCTCCTCGAACACTTCCCGGAGCGAGGAGTATTGGTCCGGGTCGATGTCGGTGGGCACGCCGGCCGGATATTGCTGTAGCCAAACTCGATCCACGGAAGGACGGCTCCTCTTTTTGTCCCGCGTGTATAGCACCGGTTCAAGTCGCCAGCAACGTCGGCGGCCGACGGAGTATGCTTGGTGGATGACATCGGAACACGTTGAATGAGCCCGTGGCGATGGGCGATCGTGGGCGCGTGCCTGGCGTTTACCGGCTGCGTTCACGGGTACGGAGCGTGCCTGTTCATGCAGCCGGTGAAACATACGCTGGGCGGACGGGTGCAATTTCGCCCTTATCCGACGCCGGAGGGCATGGATAACGTGCCGGTCCTGGTGCTCGATCGGACCGCCTACCTCTATTCGCCGGCGCAAAGCCTGATGTGCCAGTCCGCCGACGAGCTACAGTTGGTCGGCGTGGCCGAGTTTCCGCAAAACGTGGTCGAGAACTCGCACGTGAGCGTTCAGGGGAGGCTGTTCAGCGCGACATCCCCCCACGATCACACCCGCTTTCTCATGAATGTCATCACGCTGTTGCCTGACAACCCCAGTCGTAACCAAGCCGAGGAGCAAAACCGATGAAAACATTTCCTCTTGCGCGAATGATCGTCCCCTCCCTGATTCTCATCGCCTCGACCCTCGCGGTGCAGACCGCGGGTGCGCAGGCCCCGGCCGCAGCCGCCCCCACGACCTGCAAGGACGGCACCAGCTCGACCGCAACGGGCCGCGGCGCCTGCAGCGGGCATGGGGGGGTGCAGAAGGCATCTGCCGGGTCGAGCGGCGGCTCAGCTTCGGGGTCTTCCACCGCCAGCACTCCGTCGTCGTCCTCCTCCGCGCCCGCCGCGGGGACACCGCCCGCGAGCGGCTCGGCGATGAAGGCCGCAGCGCCTGCCACTGCCCCCAAGTCCACGGCGTCCACGACCAAATCGACCACCACCGGCAATACGGATCCCACCGGCGCCACGGCGAAATGCAAGGACGGCACGTACTCGAAGTCGACGCATCACAGCGGCACGTGCTCCAAGCACGGCGGCGTCGATCAGTGGATGGACGGTTCCAAATGACGGGATTGTTTCAGTAGCGGCATCAGGGCGGGCCAGACGTTCTCGAGGAGTCGAGGCTGGCCCGCCGCGTTCGGATGAATGCCGTCGGCTTGCATGAGATCGGCGTTCAGGGCGATGCCGTCGAGCAGGAACGGTACGATGGAGAGGTGCCGAGCTTCAGCCAGGTCGGCGTACACCTGACGGAATTGCGCCGTATAGGCCGCTCCGTAGTTCGGCGGAATGCGCATGCCGAGCAGCAGCACCCGGGCGCCGGCGGCGGCCGAGAGGTCGATCATCCGCGACAGATCCGAGCGCATGTCGGGGATCGGCAGCGCGCGCAGCCCGTCATTGCCGCCGAGTTCCAGGATCACGATCTGCGGGTGATGCAAGGATAGGGCGCGCGGAAGCCGGGCGAGGCCGCCTTCGGTCGTTTCGCCGCTGACGCTGGCGTTGACGACCTCATAACCGTACCCTTGTTGCTTGAGCTTCGCCTGCAGCAGCGCCACCCAGCCCTGCTCCACGCGCGGCAGCCCGTAGCCGGCACTGATGCTGTCGCCGAACACGAGGATCACCGGTGCGTCGGCGTGAGCCGCCGATAGCGCTCCGAACCACAGTACCGCCAGGACCATCAGCCGGTTCATTTCATTCCCGATGCCAGATCAGATCGTTCTCGAGGCCCAGAGTCTCTCCAAAACCGTATCGAGCCCGGAGGGCCCGCTCACCATTCTCTCCGATGTCAGCGTCGCCGTGCGAGCCGGCGAGACATTGGCGATTGTCGGCGCCTCCGGCGCGGGCAAATCGACGCTCCTCGCAATGCTTGCGGGTTTGGACTCGCCGACCAGCGGCCGGGTGTCCATCGCCGGCGTGGATATTACCAACCTTGACGAGGACGGGCGCGCGGCGGTGCGGGGGCGGCACGTCGGGTTCGTGTTTCAGTCCTTCCACCTCATACCCTCGTTGACGGCGCTGGAGAACGTGATGTTGCCGCTCGAGCTCAAGGCCCGGCGGGATGCCCGCCAGACCGCCGCCCAGGCGCTCGCACAGGTGGGTCTCACGCCGAGGGCGGCGCACTACCCGAAACAGTTGTCGGGCGGCGAACAGCAACGCGTGGCGATCGCGCGTGCGTTCGTCGCGCAGCCGGCGGTCCTGTTCGCGGACGAACCCACCGGTAATCTGGATACGCACACCGGGCAGCGGATCACGGATCTCCTGTTCGAGCTCAACCGCAACCTCGGCTCGACGCTCGTGCTGGTGACGCACGACCGCGGGCTCGCGCGGCGTTGCGGCCGCACGCTGGAGCTCGACGCCGGCCGGCCGGTGGGCTAGAGGCCGTGCAGATGCTGCGCTTCGCCTTGCGCAATCTATGGCGCGACCTGAAATCCGGCGAGCTGTCGGTGCTGTTGCTGGCGCTGTGCGTGGCCGTGCTATCCCTGACCGCGGTGGGTTTTTTCACCAACCGGATCGTCCAGGGCGTGCGCGCGCAAGCGGCCGAAGTACTGGCGGCGGATCTGCGATTGGAATCCCCCCGTCCGATTCCGGAGAAATATTTTGCCGAAGGCCGCAAGCTCAAGCTCGCGAGCGCCGAGCTTTTGACGTTTCCCACGGCAATCTTCAACGGTGAGGTGAGTCAGCTGGCGGCGCTCAACGCCGCGACCCCGGGTTATCCGCTGCGCGGCCGAATCAAGATCTCGCACACGCCGTTCGGTGCCGCGAGCGTCACCGACCGAATTCCCGCGCGCGGCGAGGCGTGGGTGGACGCCCGGATCGTCGCGCATCTGGACATCGCGCCCGGCGCTTCGATTCGCATCGGCGATGCCTCGTTTCGGGTCGCGGAAATTCTCGACTATCGGCCCGATCAGGGGACGGGATTCGTGAATCTGGCGCCGGCCGTGCTCATCAACTACGACGATGTCGCCTCGACCGGACTCATCCAGCCCGGCAGCCGCGTCACCTACGCGGCCTTGTTCGCGGGTCCGGCGGCGGCCGTCGCGGAGCTCCGGGAGTTCCTGCTCGCCGTCAAATCCGGCGGCGAGCGATTGCGCGAAGTGGACGAGTCGAGCCGGCAGCTCAACTCCGCGATCGACCGCGCGGGACGGTTCCTGAACCTGGCGAGTCTCGCCTCCGTGCTCCTGTCCGCCGTCGCCGTGGCCATGGGCGCGCGGCGCTACGCGGCGCGGCACATCGATACCGTGGCGTTGATGAAGTGCATGGGAGCCTCTCAGCGCTTCGTGCTGTCGATGTCGATGGTCGAGCTCACGCTGCTCGCCCTGGCCGCGGTCGCCGCCGGCGCTTCGATGGGATACGTCGCACAGAGCGGGCTGGCCTGGCTCCTGCGCGATCTCATCCGCACCGATTTGCCGCCGGCCTCGCTCGCCCCTCTCGCCGTGGCCCTGGTGACCGTCACCGCGATGCTGATCGGCTTTGCGCTGCCCTCGCTCCTGCATCTGAAGAACACGCCCCCCGCCCGCGTGCTGCGCAAGACGGCGTCGGCGCCGCCGCTCAGATTCGGCATCGCTTATCTGTTCGCGGTGGGCGCGTTGTTCGCGATTCTATGGAGCCTTGTGCGCGATACCGATCTCGTCGTGAGCGTGCTCGGCGGCGTGCTCGGCGTGGGTGCCGCGCTGGCTCTCGCCGGGTACGGCCTGGTGCGCCTGACCGGGAAGCTGCGGGGCGGTGTCGGCGTCGCCTGGCGATATGGACTCGCGAATGTGTCGCGGCGCGGAGGCGCGAGCGTGGTCCAGATCGTGGCGTTCGGGCTCGGCCTGATGATGCTCCTGCTGCTCGCGGTCGTGCGCGGCGACTTGTTGTCGGATTGGCGGCGGAGCCTGCCGAGCAATGTGCCCAACAATTTTCTGGTCAACATCAGCCCGGACGAGCGGGCTCCGCTCGAGGATTTCTTGAAATCGCACGGCTTCGGCGACCCGGCGATGTATCCCATGGTCCGCGCCCGCATGACCGCCGTCAACGGCGTGCCGAGCGAGTCGATCAAGCTCAAGGGCGACCGTGGGAAGGGCTTTCTGGAGCGGGAGCAGAATCTCACCTGGGCTTCCCGCCTCATGGACGACAACCAGCTGATCGCGGGACATTGGTGGACGCCCGGGGAGATCGGCAAGCCGCTGGTGTCCATCTCGACCGAGTATCAAGAGGCGCTCGGCCTGAAGCTCGGCGACACCCTGAAGTTCGACGTGGCCGGCGAGACCTTGAGCGTGCGCGTGGCGAGCATCCGCAAGGTGCGCTGGGACAGCTTCCGTCCCAACTTCTTCCTGGTGTTCCCGCCCGGACTTCTGGACGGCACCGCCGGGACCTACATGACGAGCGTGTACCTCACGCCGTCGCAGCGGCCCGCGCTGGCCGACCTGGTGAAGCGGTTTCCGACGGTGTCGGTTTTCGACGTGGACGCCATCCTGAAGCAGATCCGCGACATCATGGATCGCGCTTCGCTTGCCGTGCAGTACGTCTTTCTCTTCACCCTCGCCGCGGGCGTCGTCGTGCTGCTCGCGGCGGTACAGGCGACCCGCGACGAGCGCCGCTACGAGAGCGCGATGCTGCGCACCCTGGGCGCGAGCCGGATGACCGTGCTTCAGGGAGTCGCCGCGGAATTCTCGGCGCTGGGATTCCTATCCGGCACGCTGGCCGCGGTCGGCGCAAGCGGCGTCGGCTGGATCCTGGCGCGCCGCATGTTCTCGCTCGAATACTCGTTCGACCCGTGGGTCTGGGCTCTCGGCCTCGTGTGCGGAACCGTGCTCGTGGGCGTCTCAGGCACGTTGGCCACGCGGCGCGTGGTGAATACGCCCCCGGTCGTGACTTTGCGGGATGAGCCGTACTGAGCTCACTTCACTTCGAGGATCATCCAGCCTTCGGGAATCGGCGATCCGCTCATGGGCACCGCCTCGATCCGCACTTTGTATATTCCCGCGGCGATTCCGGTGGTATTGAAGGTCAGCCTGATCTCGTTGTTCGAGTCCTTGAGCACGTTGTTCATGATGAGCGCCCGCCCCTGGCCCTCCTTGTCGACGGTCACTTTGAATTGCATCAACTTCTTGGTGTAGCTCATGTCGACGTGCAGATCGACCAGTTGAGGAGAGGCGGTGCTCACGATGATGCGGGCCTGGTCGACGCCCGGCGCACGGTCGGGTGAGACGTACTGCTCCGTCGACACCGCCGGCTGAACCAGCGAACCCCGGGTCACGCGCTGCTTGGCGTCTTCCAGTTCGCCGCGCAACAGACTGTACTTTCCCATCAATGCCCAGAAGGCCAGGAGGCTTACGAATGCCACCGCGGCCAAGGCGATGGGTACATACGGGGACTTCCACCAGGGAGCGGCCGGCTCGCCCAGATCTTGGGGCTGGCCGCTCGCTTCCAGAAGCTTCAAGCTCGCCTGGGTGCGCTCGGGCAGTTTCAGGCCGGTCAGGTACTCGGGGTGCGCGCGGCACCAGAGCTCGAGATCGCGCGCGCCCTTGGCGGGCAGCTTGTTCTCGAGATAGCGCTCGATGAGCTTGTGCTCCTCGATGAATTTGGCATCGAAGCGCGGCGAGATGGCGCCTTTGAGCCTGGCGGCGGCAGGATGGGCGGCGGCGGGAAGAGTTCGGGCGTTCATTGGACGGCAATCCTTCCGCTCATGCTAGCCGGGGCCCGAGACGGCAATATGTGAAATGCTCGGCAGAAGTGGCGGGGGAATCGGGGGTTGCGTCGCAGTTGCGAAGTGTTCCATCTCCTGCAGCCATGGCGCCTCCCGGAAGACCCTCGATTTCATGTGAGGCACGATTCAGCCACTTGGGAGATCACGCCATGCCCCTGTTCGTAACGATCGGATACGGTGATAGCAGGACTTCGCACCGGCCGCCGAGCGCTTGTCGGCGGCGATGGAGCGCGGGCTCAGGCGGTCCATACAGGCATAGGTCGGGATGCGCCGCTCAACTCACCCTGCCCCCCTCGAGATCCGCGAGCACCGCCTCACGCTGCGCCGAATCGAGTTCTCGCCAGTCGATCTTCCCCGTCGGAGCCGCCCGCAGCTGCTCATCGTCGAAGCGCGTCATCGGCTCCCTGAGCGGAGTGAACCGGCGGGCCAGTCCGCAACCGCCGTCGCCGCGCAGCAGCGAGGCGACGGCGGTAATGATGCGGGGGTTGTTGACGAGCTCTCCGTGCGCCTCGTCGGCGAAGTAAGTCTCGAGCGCGGGGATCATCGCCAGGTGGACGGGCACGGTGCCGTCGCCGTTGGCGCTCGAGCCGTACTCGAATCCGGCGGGGGTGCGCCGCACCGAGATCACCGTTTCCCGGTGGGTACCGACGACTTGTGCCATTCGCCCGTCCGGATTCGCCATCCGGCTCCGGGCTTCGGACACTCGTGCGAGGAGCGCTGCGTCCGGCTGCGGGCCCGACTCCGGCCAGGACCGGGGATCGAGCAAATCGATCTCGCCCGCTTCGGGCGCCGAGGGCAAGAGCTGGTAGAGGCCCGGAAAGCTGCAGAATACCTGGGCCGCCAGGTCCTCCGGCGAATGCTCGAGATCGAGCCGGGACAGGCGCAGCACGAAGGGATAGGTGCCACGCAGCGCGAGGACGGGTGCGAAAGCGCCTCGATTGGGAGTTCCAAGCATGACCAGGCGTTCGATCCACCGCTTCGGCAGGTGCTTCGCCGCGATGCGCGCGACGAGACCGCCCATGCTGTGCGCGACCAGCGAGACGGGCGAGCCGCCGGCGCGAATCTTCGCGGCGAGTGCCGCCCCGATCTGGTCGATGCCGAGTCGCCAGTCATAGGCGAAGAAGCGGGCGTCGAAGCCCTCGATGGTGAGCATGAGCTTGAGCCTTGCGTAGTCCGGAAACAGGGCTCCGGCCGGACGCATGGGGCGGGAGCGCGTTCCGAACAGACTCAACCGCGCCAGGTGCCCGGCGCGGATACGTGCGGGGTCGACCCAGAGTGCCTTCGCACGAGCACTCCGCTTCGCTCCCGCCCGGCTCGGAACGTCGCACAGTCTCGAGCCCATCATGCCCGGAACGATCAGCACTCGAGAGAGGGCGGCGCCACCTGTTCGGCGGCGTTGTCGGGCTGACCGGGCGGCGACCGCGAGCGCCGACAGCTCCTCGAGCGCCTGCGTGCCGAACAGTTCGCGCAGGCTGGTGCGCTGCTCGCCTCGCGCCAGCGCCGCTAGCACCTCGGCATTGGTCGCCTGAAACGCCCAGCCGGAGCCGCCCGTGCGGCGTGTCCTACGAGTCCCCGTCATGGCTGTTATGGTCAGCGTTTGGCCGCCAGCACGTCGTGCACCACGTCGCAGACCGCCTCGATGGCCGCCGATCGCGTGCTCGTCTTGCGCCAGACGGCGCCTACGGTGCGCGTGGGAGCGGGCTTGCCGAACTGGCGCACGGTGAGTCCGCGTTGCGAGCCGAACGGCGGGTCGACCGCGAGCTCCGGCATCAGCGTGATGCCGAGTCCCGCCATGACCATTTGCCGCAACGTCTCGAGGCTCGTCGCCCGGAAATCCTCCGGCTCGCGGATGTCGACGCGGCTGCACACCTCGAGCGCCTGATCGCGAAGACAATGTCCGTCCTCGAGGAGCAGCAGCGTCTGGTCCTTGAGGTCCTGCACTCTGACGGTCGACTTCTGGGCGAGCGGGTGCTGGTTCGGCAGCGCAACCATGAAAGCCTCCCGGTACAGCTCGCGCGACTCGAGACCCTCGTCTTCGACCGGCAGCGCAACCACGCCCAAGTCGATCTCCCCGTCGCGCAGCCGCTTCAGCAGACTCTCGGTTTGATGCTCATACAGCATCAGCTTCAACTCGGGCATCGCCTTGCGGATCTTCTGCATCACGCGGGGCAGGAGATAGGGTCCGATGGTCGGGATCAGCGCCAGCTTGAGCTTGCCGGAGAGCGGGTTGGTATTGTCGCGCGCGAGGGCGACGATCTCGTCTCCTTCGTTCAGCATGCGCCGCGCCCGAACCACGATTTGTTTGCCCACGTCCGTGAGCTGCACGTTCTTCGGCTGGCGCTCGACCAGCTTGACGCCGAGGTAATCCTCCAGCTTCTTGAGCTGCGCGGACAGGGTCGGCTGGCTCACGAAGGTACGCTCCGCGGCGCGGCCGAAATGGCCGGTATCCGCGAGCGCCACCAGGTACTTGAGGTCCTTGAGATTCATCGATCCACCCGCTTCTTTCGATAGAAGGATTCTATCAAATCGATGCGATTAATCAATTTCACTAATCAGCAGCCGGGAGGCATCATGGCCCGACTTCAGAAATGTCTCAATCACGAGGAATGCTTAATGTCCCTGATCAATACAGAAATCAAGCCCTTCAAGGCCACTGCTTACCAGAACGGCGAAGTTCGTCCCGGTGACGCACGAGGACCTCAAGGGCAAGTGGTCCGTCGTGGTGTTCTACCCCGCGGACTTCACCTTTGTCTGCCCCACCGAGCTCGGCGACCTTGCCGACCACTACGCGGCGTTCAAGAAATTGGGCGTCGAGATCTATGGGGTATCGACCGACACTCATTTTACGCATAAGGCGTGGCACGACACGTCCGATACCATCGCCAAGGTCCAGTACCCGCTGGTCGGCGACCCGACCCACACGCTGGCGCGCAATTTCGGCGTGCTCATCGAGGAAGAAGGCGTGGCATATCGCGGCACCTTCGTCGTCGATCCGGGCGGCCGCATCAAGATCGTCGAGATCAATGACAACGGCATCGGCCGTGATGCGAAGGAGCTGCTGCGCAAGGTCCAGGCGGCACAATACGTGGCATCACACCCGGGTGAGGTGTGCCCTGCCAAGTGGACGCCCGGCGAGCGGACGCTGTCGCCCTCGCTCGACCTGGTCGGCAAGATCTGATCATGCTGGACTCAGGGCTCAAGGCTCAGTTGAAGGGCTACCTCGACCGGCTGCTCCAGCCGGTCGAGATCCTCGCGTCGCTGGACGACGGCGACGCGTCGCAGGAAATGCTGCAGCTCCTCGACGACCTCGCGGCCTCCTCGGCGCTCCTTCGGTTGGAGGTCCGGCGTGACGGCGGCGCGCTCGCGCCGTCGTTCGCGCTGCGCTCCGGCGGGCACGAAGCTCGCGTGCGTTTCGCGGGCCTGCCGCTCGGCCACGAGTTCAGCTCGCTGGTCCTGGCGCTGCTGCAGGTCGGCGGCCACCCGCCGAAAGCTGACCCGACTGTCATGGACCAGGTGCGCGGGCTCGAGGGCGATTTCCGCTTCGAGACTTTCATTTCGCTGAGCTGCCAGAACTGTCCCGATGTGGTTCAGGCGCTGAACCTCATGGCCGTGCTGAACCCGGACGTGCGTCACACCATGATCGATGGCGCGCTGTATCAAGCCGAAGTCGAGCGCCGCGGCATCCTGGCGGTGCCCGCCGTGTTCCTGAACGGCAAGCCGTTCGGTCAGGGCCGCATGTCCCTCGAGGACATCGTCGCGAAGCTGGACGCCTCGGGTGCCGGCGGCGAGGCCGAACGCCTCGGGGCGAAGCCGCCCTACGATGTGCTGGTGGTCGGCGGCGGCCCCGCCGGCGCGGCGGCCGCGATCTATGCGGCGCGCAAGGGCATCCGCACCGGCATCGCCGCCGAGCGGCTGGGCGGGCAGCTGCTGGATACGGTGGGCATCGAGAATTTCATCTCGGTGAAGGAGACCGAGGGGCACAAGCTCGCTACCGGGCTGGAGCAGCATGTGACCACCTACGATGTCGACGTGATGAATTCGCAGAGCGCCGCGGCGCTCGTCCCGGGCGAGCTGATCGAGGTGAGACTCGAGAGCGGCGCGTCGCTCAAAGCGAAGTCGGTGGTGCTCGCCACCGGCGCGCGCTGGCGCGAAATCAACGTGCCGGGCGAGCGCGAATATCGCAACCGCGGCGTGGCGTATTGCCCGCATTGCGACGGCCCGCTGTTCAAGGGAAAGCGCGTCGCGGTCATCGGCGGCGGGAATTCCGGCGTCGAGGCGGCGATCGATCTGGCCGGGACTGGTCAGCCACGTGACGCTGATCGAATACGAAACCGCGCTGCGCGCCGATGCACGTGCTGACGCGCAAGCTCGAGAGCCTCGCCAATGTCACCGTGATCACCGGCGCGCAGACCACGGAAGTCCTCGGCGACGGCGAGCGCGTGACCGGCCTCTCGTACGAGGATCGCCGGGACGGCGACGCGGCAGACCCTCGAGCTCGCGGGCGTCTTCGTGCAGATCGGCCTGGTGCCCAACACCGATTGGCTCGAGGGCATCGTCAAGCTCTCGGCACGCGGCGAAATCGAAGTCGATGCGCGCGGCCAGACCTCCGTGCCCGGTGTGTTCGCGGCCGGCGATTGCACCATCGTGCCCTACAAGCAGATCGTCATAGCCATGGGCGAGGGCGCAAAAGCCTCATTGAGCGCGTTCGATCACCTGATCCGCTCGCCTTTGGCGGCAGCGGCATAACACGGAGCGAAAACCAGGGACGGTGCAGGGTACAATCGGTACCCATCGGCGTCGTCGAGCGTTTTTATGCCCCCAGTCGCACCGCCCACGCGGCTTTCCGCCGGCGTGGTGATCGTGAGCGTGGTCAACCGCAAATTGAGATTCCTGCTGCTGCGCGCCTATCGGAACTGGGATTTTCCCAAGGGACTGGTCGAGGCAGGAGAGGAGCCCATCGATGCGGCCATCCGCGAGGTGCGCGAAGAAACCGCACTCGACGACATCTCGTTCGACTGGGGCCTGGAGTACATGGATACCGGGCCATATAACAAAGGCAAGATCTCCCGGTACTACATCGCCCGCAGCAAGGAGACTCACATCCTGCTGCCCATCAATCCGGACCTCGGCGTACCCGAGCACCACGAAGCGCGCTGGGTGGACTACCACAGGGCCATCAGCATGGTGACGCCGCGCCTGCACGCCCGTGGTGCGCTGGGCATACCGCACCGTCAATCACGGTCGCGTGCCCGACGCGGACGCCTAGGACGGGCTTCTAGAGCGAGATCGTTCCGGACCCGAGCTCGATCACGTCGCCGCCGACACGGATCCGGCGATCCCGGGTGACCTCGAGATGCAATGTCGAGGGACGCCCGACCAGTTCTCCCTGGGATATTTCGAGCGCCAGCGGCAGCGGCCTCATCATCGCCAGGCACCAGCCGCCGAAGTTGGCGGTCGCCGACCCGGTGGCGGGATCTTCCAGCATCGCCGCTCCGCTCGGAAAGAAAAAACGCGCCAGCGTCTTTCCCGGACCGCTCTCGGCGAACACGTAGGCCATGCCGATACCGTCCTCGCTCTTGATGGAGCTCATGGCGCCGGCCGTCGGCGCGGTACGGCGCACTGCATCCGGCGAGCGCAAGGGGATGACGAGCTGTTCCTTGCCCGCCTTCACCCAGAGAGGCCGCTCGTCGATGTCCGCTTCCTCGAGTCCGAGCGCGCGTGCGAGGACATCGCGCCGCACATCGAGCTCCCTGAAGGTGGCTTCGGGCGCGGTCAGGGTCCAGCGATCACCCGCGGCCTCGACCTCGATGATTCCCGCCTTCATCTCCAGCCGCAGCGAATCTCCGCCGAGCCCCAGGGCTCTGCAGACGTGCGCGCTTCCCAAGGTAGGATGCCCGGCAAACGGCATCTCATAGTTAGGCGTGAAAATGCGGACTTTCGCGGCGGCCCGAGACGAGGGCATGATGAACGTCGTCTCCGACAAATTGAATTGCCGCGCCAGCGCCTGCATGGTGCCATCGTCGAATTCGGCCCCCTGCTCGAACACGCACAGGGGATTGCCCGTCAGCCTTCCTCGGCGCTGGCTGAACACATTGACGATGCGGTATCGGTAGGAGGACATCCCTCACATTATACGTGCGGCCGACGAGGTCGGCCGCACCGTGCCCAGTCTGGCCGGGGAAACGAGTATCAGCGGACCACCAGCACAGGGGCGGGTGCGACCACCGCGACACGCGGACCGTACCAGCCGCGATGGTACCCGTAAGGCGCCACCACACAGCCCGACATCGCCATCACGCTCAGCGGAATCAGCAATAACATCAATCGCTTCATGGCATTTCTCCTGAAAATCCCAGCCTCCCATCCAACAACGGCCGGGAGGTGCAGGCGATGACAGGATGAACTAACGTTCATATCCACCAGCCGGGGCTCCGGCTGCTTATTTCAGCCGGCCCGAAGCTCCGGAGCGCGAAAGAGTCGTCCCTTCCGAATAACGCGGGCTAGCGCTAGGCGAGGGTATGAAACACCTTCTGCACGTCCTCATCCTGCTCCAGCTTGTCGATCAGCGCGAGCGCTTCAGCCGCCTCCGCTTCAGGCAGCTCGGTCGGCACGGAGGCGATATATTCGTGCTCGGCCGACAAGGGCGTGATGTGCCGGGACTCGAGCGCTTCCTGAAGCTTGCCGAAATCGTTGAACGCGCACCGGATCACCAGCTGCGGTTCGCCTTTCTCGCCCGTGCTCTCGCCCATCTCTTCCAGCCCGTAGTCGATCAGATCGAGCTCGAGTTCGTCCTGATCCTTCACGGCCGAGGGATCGAGCCGGAATACCCCCATCTTCTTGAACAGAAAGCTCACGCTCCCGGTGGTACCCAGATTACCCGCATTGCGCGTGAATACGTTGCGTACGTTGCCCACGGTCCTGGTCGGATTGTCGGTGGCGCACTCGACCAGAAGCGCGACGCCGTGAGGCGCGTAGCCCTCGTAGAGGATCTCCTGATAGTTCGCGGCCTCCTTGCCCGAGGCGCGCCGGATGGCCGCCTCGGTCTTGTCCTTCGGCATGTTCACCGCGCGCGCGTTTTGCAGCACGCGGCGCAGCGTCGGGTTCGATGCGGGATCGGGCCCCCCCGAATGCACCGCGATCGCGATGTCCTTGGCAACGCGGGTGAACTGCTTGGCCATGCGGTTCCACCGCGCGAACATCGCGTGTTTTCTGACTTCGAATATGCGTCCCATGTCGTCCATCCTCCGCGCTCTCGCGGCTCACCGCCCGGAGGCGCATGGTAGCAATACCCGGCCAAACCGCTAGACTTGCCGCTACTTCAAATAAGGCATTTCCATGAGCGCATCCCAAGCGGACAAAGCACCCGGTCCGGCGGCTTTCCGTGATCTGGGCCTCGGAGAACCGCTTCTCGAGGCGCTTGCCGAGGTGGGCTACGAATCCCCCTCGCCCATCCAATCCGCCACCATCCCCGTCCTGCTGTCCGGCGCCGATCTCCTCGGCCAGGCGCAAACCGGCACGGGGAAGACGGCCGCATTCGCGCTGCCCGCGCTCGAGCGCCTCGATCTGTCCGGCCGGGAGCCGCAAGTTCTCGTGCTGGTCCCGACCCGCGAGCTGGCGTTGCAGGTGGCCGAAGCCTTCCAGCGGTACGCTTCGCGCCTCAAGGGCTTTCACGTATTGCCGATTTACGGCGGCCAGAGCTATCAGCCTCAGCTCAACGCCTTGAGGCGCGGCGTCCACGTCGTCGTCGGGACACCCGGCCGGATCAGCGATCACTTGGAACGGGGAACGCTGAAACTCGCCTCGATCAAGCTGCTGGTGCTCGACGAGGCGGACGAAATGCTCCGCATGGGCTTCCTCGAGGCGGTCGAGGCCATCCTCGTCAAGACGCCGCCGAATCGGCAGGCGGCCTTGTTTTCCGCGACCCTCCCCGCGCCGATCCGGCGCATCGCGCAAAAACACCTGCGCTCGCCGGTCGAAGTCACCATTCAGAGCAAGACCGGCACCGCGGCCAATGTCCGCCAGCGCTATTGGCTGGTGAGCGGAACGCACAAGCTCGATGCGCTGACGCGAATTCTGGAGACCGAGAGCTTCGAGGGCATGCTGGTGTTCACCCGCACCAAACAGGCCACGGTGGAGCTCGCCGAAAAGCTCGAGGCCCGCGGATTCTCCGCGGCGCCGCTCAACGGCGACATCCCGCAGGCGCAGCGCGAACGCACCATCGCCCGGCTGAAATCAGGCGACGTGGATATCGTCGTCGCCACCGACGTCGCGGCCCGGGGCCTGGATGTCGATCGCGTCGGCCACGTCGTGAACTACGATGCGCCGTACGATCCGGAATCCTACGTGCATCGTGTCGGCAGGACCGGCCGCGCGGGCCGCAAGGGCGAAGCGATCCTGTTCATAGCGCCCCGCGAACGCAATCTGTTGCACGGTATCGAGCGCGCCACGCGTCAGCGCATCGAGCCGATGAACCTTCCCACGGCCGATGCGGTGAACGCCCGGCGCATCGCGAAGTTCAAGGCGCGCATCGTCGAGGCGGCCGCGCTGGATGCGAGCAAGCGCTATCGGCCGATTCTCGAGCAGCTCGAGGCCGAGACCGATCTCGCGCCCATCGATATCGCCGCCGCGCTCGCGAGCCTGGTGCAGAGCTCGACGCCGCTGCTGCTTGCCGGCGCCGCGGAGAGCCCGCGTCCGGAGCTACCCCATCCCGCCTCGCGCGCCGCGTCGCGCCCGGAGGCACCGCGCGCCGACGCATCGCGATCAGCCCCGCGGCCCGTCGCCTCGCGTCCCGCGTCCTCGCCGCCGGGCCCCGAGCCGCGTCCTCGCCGCGATGAGGCCCCCCGCCGCGACGACGCTCCCCGCCGCGCCGGGCGCACGGAAACTTTTCGTATCGAAGTGGGGTCTGTACACGAGATCAAAGCGGGCAACATCGTCGGTGCGATCGCGAACGAGGCAGGCCTCGATGGCGCGTACATCGGACGGGTCGATATTCGGGAGGACCATAGCTTCGTCGAACTGCCCGAAGGCATGCCGAGAGAGATTTTCAAGACACTGAAGAAGACGCGCCTGGCCGGTCGCGAATTGAGGATCACCAAAGTCCAACGCAGGGACGAAGGACGGCCGCCGGCGGCGGCGCGAGGTACCGATGATTTTCGTCAACGTGAGGAGCGAGTCATGAGCAAGGGCATGGATCGAAAGAGGGAAGAGAAGAAGAAGCCGGCGAAGACCCTGGAGGAAAAGCGGGCCGCAAAGAAGGCGAAGCGCGAATCACGCGGCTGAGGCGCCGGGCGGATGCGGGCGCGGCGGGAGCTCACACCACCCGTCCGCGCCTCCCGCCCTCGAGGAAATCCCGGATATTGGCGGCCATTTCGTCGAGACATCGTTGACGCGCCTCGAAGGCCGCCCAGGCGACGTGTGGCGTGACGATCAGGTTGGGGATGCCCGGGTCGATCAGGGGTTCATCGTCGGCCGGCGGCTCCGCGGGAAGCACGTCGATGCCGGCGCCTCCCAGCCGCCCCTCCTTGAGCGCGAGGGCGAGGGCTGCACCGTCGATCAGGGCTCCTCGAGCCGTATTGATCAGCAGGGCATCGGGTTTCATTCGGGCGAGCTCCCGGGTACCGATTAGCCCGCGCGACGAAGGCGTCAACGGACAATGCAGGACACCACGTCGGCGGTTGCCAGGAGCTCCTCGAGCGGGACTCTGCCGTCAACGGGCGCCGTGCCCGGCCGGTTGCACACGATCACCCGCATGCCGAACGCCTCGGCGGCCTTGGCCACCGCGCGCCCCAGCTCTCCCCAACCGATGATACCGAGGGTGCGCCCCGCGAGCTCTCGGATGGGATAGGCGAGCTCGTTGAATTCTCCGCGGGCCCAGGATCCATCGACGGCCAATCGGTGCCAGCCGGAGAGATGCTGCGTGAGACTCAGGATCAGGGCCCACGACGTGCTGCGCCACCGAGGCCGTGCAATAACCGCGGACGTTGCACACCGCGATACCGAGCTCCTTCGCCGCCTTGAGATCGATGTTATCGGTGCCGGTGGCGGACAGTACGATCAGCTTCAGGTCGGGCGCCGCACCGAGCTCGGCGCGCGACAATTTCACCTTGTTGAGAAGCACGATGTCCGCCGCGCCGATACGCTCGGGATATCTGCGACTCCTCGGTGAAGTCGCAATAGCGGACCGCTCCCACGACTTCGTCGATCGCCGAAGTGTCGAGGCCGCTGTCGCCGTTGCGGACGGTTTCGTAATCCAGGAATACGGTACGCATAGCGCTACAATGCCCGCCTAATCATGAAAAAATCCGCCGTCGTTTGGTTGATCGCCGCGAATGTGGCGGTATATCGCGCTCGAGCTCCTCATGGGGGACGTGATCGAGTTCCAGTTCGCCCTCTGGCCGCTGCAGCCCTGGCCCGAGGACGGCCAGGTTCACTTTCACGTCTGGCAAATCGTCACCTACGCCTTTCTTCACAGCCCGAGCAATTATTCGCATATCCTTTTCAACATGCTGGGGCTTTTCATGTTCGGCGTCGAGATCGAACGCTACGTGGGACCGCGGCGGGTGCTCGCCTGCTACTTTGCGTCGGTGGTGACGGCGGCCCTCACCCAGCTCATCGTCCCGCCACTGATGGGCGCGCCGCCGGCCCCCACGTTGGGCGCGTCGGGCGGCGTGTTCGGTCTCCTGCTCGCCTACGCCCTGATGTTTCCCCATCGCAAGGTCGTGCCGCTGATTCCGCCGATCCCCATGCCCGCCTGGCTGTTCGCCATGCTGTATGCGGGCGCGGAGCTCCTGTTCGGCGTCACGGGAAGGCTCTCGGGCGTCGCGCATTTCGCGCATCTCGGCGGCATGATCGGGAGCGCGCTGGTGGTCATGCAATGGCGGCGTCCCCGGACCCGATAGTCCCGTACCCAACAGAGGTCGAACCGGATAGGCTAGCGGCCCATGGAACGACGCGTCTTGACCACCTGGGCGATCCTGCCGGCGCTGCCGGCCCTTCTCTGCTGCGGCATTGCCGGCGCATGCGGAATGGGTCCGCCGCGTCACCGACGGCATCATGGGCACGCGGATCACCGTCGAGCTCTGGGCGGAGGATCCGGCCAAGGGGAACCAGGCCATCGATGCGGTTCTCGACGAGATGCGGCACATCGACGAAACCATGAGCACGTACAAGCCGACCAGCGAAGTCTCGCAGGTGAATGCCAAAGCCGCGGACGGCCCGATGCACATCAGCAAGGAGCTGTTCGACCTTCTGACGACCGCGAGCCAGTACTCGGAAATCACCGATGGTGCCTTCGACATCACCTACGCAAGCGTGGGTTACATGTACGATTTCCGCAAACACATACACCCCGACGACGCCCAGATCGCCAAGGCGTTGCCCGCGATCAATTACCGGCATGTGATCCTGGATCCCAAGAATCAGACGGTACGGTTCTCGCAGAAGGGCGTGCGAATCGATCTGGGCGGCATCGCCAAGGGCTACTCGGTCGACTGCGGCATCGACGTGTTGAAGCGCCTCGGCTACACGCGGGCGTACGTCGGCGCGGGCGGGGACAGCCGCATCATCGGCGACCGCTTCGGCAAGCCCTGGGTCGTCGGAATCAGGGACCCGATGAAGGGCGAGGGCAACGTGATCGCCCGGATCCCGCTCGTCGATGCGGCAATCTCCACCTCGGGAGACTATGAGCGGTTCTTCGAGGAGAACGGCGTGCGCTATCATCACATCATCGATCCGCACACAGGCCATTCGGCCAGCAAGGTGCGCAGCGCCACGGTGATCGGGCCTTACGCGACGCGCACCGACGGGTTGTCGAAGACCGCCTTCGTGCTCGGCCCGGACAAGGCGCTGGAAATCTACAATCGGCTCGACGATATCGACGCCATCATCGTCAAGCTCGACGGGACCGTGGTGTACTCCAAGGGTATGCAGAAGGCAAAATAGGCGGACTCAGTCCCGAAAGTTGTTGAACTGCAGCGGCACCTCGAACCCGCCCTTGCGCAGGAGCGCAATCGCCTCCTGCAGATCGTCGCGCTTCTTGCCCGTCACGCGCACCTTCTCACCCTGGATCTGGGCCTGAACCTTGAGCTTCGCATCCTTCAAGAGCCGCGCGACCTTCTTGCCGGTCTCCTGATCGATGCCGTGCTTCAGGATCACGAGCTGTTTCGCGACCGCCAGATTGACGACGGGGTCCTGCACGTCCAGACACACCACGTCGATGCCGCGCTTCGCGACCTTGAGCTTCAATATCTCGAGCATCTGGTTCAGCTGAAATTCCGAGGGAGCCTTCATGGTCACCGTCGTTTCCTCGAGCTCGAACGCGGCTCCGGTGTTCTTGAAATCGAAGCGCTGGGAGAGCTCCCGGCCCGCCTGATCCACCGCATTGGTCAGCTCGTGGGAATCGATCTCGGATACGACGTCGAAGGACGGCATGTGCTAACGTCTTTCCTGCATGCGGCTAACGATACCCGCGCGCCTGCAAGGTGAAAAGCCTGGCATAGCGGCCGTCGAGCGCCATCAGCGCCTCGTGACTGCCGCGCTCCACGATGCGACCGTCCTCCAGAACCAGAATCTGATCCGCCATCCGCACGGTGGAAAAGCGATGGGATATGACGATGGCGATGCGGTTCTTGGTCAGCTCTCGAAAGTGTTCGAACACCTCGGCCTCCGCGGCGGCGTCGATCGCCGCGGTGGGCTCGTCCAGCACGAGGATGTCGGCATCGCTGCGCATGAAGGCGCGCGCCAGCGCGATCTTCTGCCACTGGCCGCCCGACAGCTCGCGCCCGTCCTTGAACCATTTACCGAGCTGGGTGCGATAGCCCGAGGGAAGCGCTTCGAGGAATTCCGCCGCCAAACCCTGAACGGCGGCGCTGCGCCATCGCCCCTCATCCTCGAACGCGCGTACGTCGCCCGCACCGATGTTCTCTCCCGCCAGCATCTGGTAGCGGGCGAAGTCCTGGAAGATCACGCCGATGCGTTGCCGGAGCGTGGTCTCGTCCCACTCCTCGAGGTCGAGGCCGTCCAGCAGAATCCGGCCGCGGGTCGGGCGATAAAGGCGGGTCAATAGCTTGATCAGCGTGGTCTTGCCCGACCCGTTCTCGCCGACCAAGGCCAGGCTCTCGCCCGGCTTCACGTGCAGATCGATGTGCGAGAGCGCCGGCGAGGAGGCGTCGGGATACACGAACTCGACGTCCTCGAAGCGGATGCCGTCGCCCGGATGCGGCCCTTCCTTGTGCGTGCCGCTCGAGCCGCGCACGGGCTGCTCCAGATACTCGAACAGATTCGAGAGATACAGATTGTCCTCGTACAGGCCGCTGATGGCCGTGAGCGCCGCGCTCACCGCAGACTGGCCTTGGCGCAGCAGCATGAGGTACATGGTCATTTGACCCACGGTCATGGCCCCCGCCACGGTCTCGGCGGCGATCCATGCGTACCCGCCGTAGAGCGCGGCGGTACCGAGGAGCCCCAAGCCGAAGCCCCATCCATCGCGGCGGATGGTGAGATCGCGATCCTCGCGGTAAAGCCGGGTGAAGATGTCCCGATAGCGGTCCAGGAACTTCGGTCCGAGCTGAAAGAGCTTCACCTCCTTCGCGCTATCCTCGCGAGCCAGCACCGACTCGAGGTAGATCTGCATGCGGGATTCGGGTGCCCGCCAGCGAAACAGCCGGAAGGCCTCCCCGGAGAACCGGGCCTCGGCCAGGAATGCCGGCAGGCCCGCCAGCACCAGCAGCACCACCGCCCAGGGCGAGAAACGGATCAGGAGCCCTCCGAACGAGATCAGCGAAACGCCGTTCTGCAGAATTCCGAAAGTACGCATCACCAGGCTCAGGGGGCGGCTCGAGGCTTCGCGGCGCGCGCGCGTCAGCTTGTCGTAGAACTCCGAGTCCTCGAACTGCCGGATGTCGAGGGTGAGCGCCTTTTCCAGGATCATCACGTTGACGCGCTGGCCGAGCTGCGCGCGCAGGAGCGATTGCGCGAGCGAGATCCCGCGCTGCGCGAGCGAGGTGGCGGCGATCAGCACCGCCTCGCAGCCGACCAGAAAGAACACCTGCGAGAGCGCGCCGCCGCCCGTGCGGTGATGCAATTCGGCCGCGCGGATGACGGCGTCGACGATCAGCGCCCCCACGTACGCGACGCCGGCCGGCAATACGCCGGCCAGCAGGGTGAGCGCGGCCAAGGCCACCGAAAGCGCGCGGTTCGTGGTCCACACCAGCACCAGTGCGCGGCGGCTGTACTCGAACACCCCGGCGAGGCCCCGCTGAAGGGTCTCCCCGGCCGCGATGCCGTTCGTGTCGCCCGAGGGGCTGGGGAGAGGTTTGAAACGGGGTGACAAGCGGCGCTACTTCGTCCGGGTTTATAATTGCCTCTGGCGGTATGGCGGAGTAATCGTGAAATTCAAGTCCTTGCTCGATCGATGGAAGAAAGATCCCCCGCCGACGCTGACGGCCCGAGAATACGCCGTCCGGCTGCCGCTGGACGATGCCTCCCGTCTGCATGCCCTGACAGAGCTATTCCCCGGGCGAACCGCCGAAGAGCTCATCACGGATCTGCTGCACGCCGGGCTGGACGAGATTGCGGCGGCGATGCCCTACGAGGCCGGTCCCACCATCATCTCGCGGGACGACCAGGGCGATCCGGTGTACGAAGACGTGGGGCTGACGCCGCGTTTCGTGGAGCTCACCCGCAAGATCAAAAAGAGCCTCAGGGCCTCTTGACGCTGCCCGCTTGCGGCGGCGATACTCCGCCAAGATGTTGATCGCAAGCAAAAAAGGCAATGTCCGCTGGTGGCGCACTTCTCCGAAGGAGTGGGCGCTGGGCGCATAGTTTCTACGAGTTCGATATCCAGAACCCATCTCCGCCTCTTGACGGTGATGGGTTTTTTTTTGATTGAAGGGCCTCCCGACGCATGAAGCCGCCGTTCGACATTGCCGCAGACTTGGATACGCCGGTCTCCGCCTATCTGAAGCTTGCGCCATTTCGTCCCCGGTTCCTCCTGGAGAGCGTGGAAGGCGGCGAGCGGCTCGCCCGCTATTCGTTCATCGGATTCGGCGACTGTCTGGAAGTGAAGCTGGACGCGTCGGGACTCCATGTCGGCGAGCTCCACTCGCCGCGGCCGGGTTCCAAGGCCGAGCTGCTGGACGCACTGAGAAGCGCGCTGGCTCGAGCGCCGCAGCCGAAGCCCGAGATTCCCGGTGTGCCGCTCTCCGGAGGGCTGGTGGGATACACGGCCTACGACGGAGTCCGGTACTTCGAGCATCTCCCGGGGCGCAGCCTCGATCGGACGGTCACGCCGCACGCCCATTACGTGGCGCCATGCTCCTTGCTGGTGTTCGATCACCTGACGCGCAGCGCCGCCTTGTTGCACGATGGGAGCGAGGCCGAGCGCCAGTCGCTGCGGCGGGAGGTCATGCGGGCGTTGCGGGGCGCTGTGCCGACGCTTCTCACGCCGGGAACATTCACACCGGCGGTACCGTCGCTGTCCGAGAGCGCTCACGCGGACGGGGTGCGGCGTGCCAAGGAGTACATTTCCTCGGGAGACGTATACCAGCTGGTACTCGCGTCGCGTTTCGAGGGACGTCATGCGCTGGCGCCTTTCGAGGTCTATCGGGCCCTGCGTCTGCTGAATCCGTCCCCCTACATGTACTTCTGCGAGCTTGGGCCCATCACGGTGGTGGGATCCTCGCCCGAAGCCCTGGTCAAGTCGCACGGCGGCCATGCGCAGCTGCGGCCCATCGCGGGCTCGCGTCCCCGCGGCGACGATGCGGGCGCCGATGCCCGTTTGGAGGCGGATTTGCTGGCGGACCCCAAGGAGAACTCCGAGCACGTCATGCTGGTCGATCTGGCGCGCAATGACCTGGGCCGCGTCGCGACCGCAGGCTCGGTGCGCGTGGAGCCCTACCGGGTCATCGAGCGCTACAGCCACATCATGCACCTCGTGAGCGGAGTCGGCGGGACCCTCGCGCCGGGATTCGACGCCTTCGATTTATTCGCGGCGACGTTTCCGGCCGGCACCCTCGTGGGCGCGCCCAAGGTACGGGCGATGGAGATCATCGATGAGCTCGAGCCGGTGGGACGGCAGCTCTACGGCGGGACCGTGGGGTACTTCGGACGGCATGGGGACATGGATCAGGCCATCACCATCCGCACGCTCGTATTCCGCGGCGACACCTACAGCTACCAGGCGGGAGGCGGGATCGTCGCCGACAGCTCGCCGAAGGCCGAGTACGAGGAAGTCATGGCGAAGAGCGCGGTCCTGCGCCGCGCGCTCGGTATGGCGGCGGAGGGATTGTGAGCTCGCGCCCGCGCATCTTGCTGATCGATAACTACGATTCCTTCACCTATAACCTGGTGCAGGCGTTCCTGATGCTCGGCGCCGAGGTGGACGTCCATCGCAACGACGCCATCACGGTCGAGGAGGCGCTCGGTCAGGGGCACTCGCACCTGGTGATTTCGCCGGGGCCCGGCACGCCTCGCGACGCGGGCGTTTCGATGCGCATGATCGACGCCTTCGCGGGACGCATCCCGATCTTCGGCGTCTGCCTCGGTCATCAGTCTATGGTGGAGGTGTTCGGCGGCAAGGTGGTGCGGGCCGCGCGGCTCATGCACGGCAAGGTCTCTCCCGTGCAGCACGACGGCAAGGGCGTGTTCTCGGGCATGGCACAGAATTTTCAGGCCGGCCGGTATCACTCGCTCATCGCCGAGCCGTCGAGCGTACCGCAGATCCTCGAAGTGACGGCGCGTACCGCGGAAGGAGAGATCATGGGGGTGCGTCATCGGACGCTCCCGATCGAGGGCGTGCAGTTCCATCCGGAAAGCGTGCTCACGCCGGAGGGACCGGTGCTCATGGGCAATTTCCTGAAGACCTGAAGCGCAAACCCCGCGATACCGATGGACAGCACCCGCCAACTACTCGAGCATCTTCTGCAGGGCCGCGATCTCGAGGAAGCCGAGGCCGCGCGGCTTCTCGGGGAATTGACCGCGGGCGAGCTTCAACCCGCCATGGCGGGCGCGCTGCTGGCCGCGCTGCGCGCGAAGGGCGTGACGCCTCAGGAAGTGCGCGGGTTCGCCGGCGCCATGCGCGCCCTCGCGCGTAAGCCCCTCTTGCCCGCTTCTGCCGACGCCATCGACATCGTGGGTACCGGCGGCGACTCGTCGGGCAGTTTGAATCTGTCCACCGGCTCGGCGTTGCTGGCCGCCGCCTGCGGCCTTCCGGTGATCAAGCACGGCAATCGATCCATCAGCAGCCGATGCGGCAGCGCTGATCTCGTCGAGCAGCTCGGGCTGGTGCTGCCCCTCGACGAGCAGCGCGCGGCGGAGTGTTTCGCCGCCACCGGTTTCACCTTCTTGTTCGCGCCCTATTTTCACCCCGCAATGAAGGCGCTCGCGCCCATCCGAGCCGCGCTCGGCGTACGCACGGTGTTCAATCTGCTGGGCCCCCTCACCAATCCGGCCGCTCCGCGCTATCAATTGATCGGCGCCTATGACGAGGCCGCCGCGGAATTGATCGCGAATACCCTGGTCGGCATGCTCGGCGAGCGAGCCTGGGTCGTGCACGGCGCGGCCGGTTGGGACGAAGCCACCCCCATAGGACCCTTCACCTCCTTCGTCGTGGGCGCGGGACGGGTGCGCCGCGAGCGCATCGATCCCGCAGAGCTCGGCTTGCCGCGTTGCTCGGCCGCGGATCTCAAGGGGGCCGATGCAGCCGCGAATTTTGGCGCACTGCGGGCGGTGTTCGAGGGACGCGATCGCGGAGCGCATCGTGCCGCACTTGCGCTGCAGAGCGGACTTGCGCTGTTCATCGCGGGACGAGCGCAGTCGCCGGCGGCAGGCATCGCGCTCGCGGGCGACACTCTCGACAGCGGTCGCGCGGCGGCCTGGCTCGAGCGCCTGCAGCAATTCGCGCGCGAGACCGGCGAAGCTCGCGGGGTCCCGATCCCATGAGCGGTTTGCTCGACGACATGAAGCAATCGAGCGCGGAGCGCGTGCGACAGGCGATGCGGCGCGAGTCTCCGGCAGAGCTCGAGCAGCGCGCCCGGCGGACGCCGCCCGCGCCGCCGCTCGAGCTTTCATCGTCGGGCTTCGACGTGATCGCCGAGCTGAAGCTTCGATCGCCCGCGGCGGGCGTGCTCAAGGACCCCGCCCACGATTGGCGCGCGCGCGTCGCGGCGTATGCACGCGCCGGCGCCGCGGCCGTGTCCGTGCTCACGGAGCCGACGCGTTTCGACGGATCGCTCCAGCACCTCATAGAGACTGCGCGCGTGCTCGCTCCCCTCGGTGTGCCGGCGATGCGCAAGGATTTCCTCGTGGATCCTTACCAGGTCCTGGAAGCGCGGGCGGCCGGCGCCGGCGGGGTGCTGGTCATCGTTCGGATGCTGAGCCGTGCGGGCGCCGAGGCGCTCCTCGACGCGGCCGCCGATCAGGGCTTGTTCGTGTTGCTGGAGGTCTTCGATGCCGCGGACCTCGCCGAGGCTCGGCTCCTCCTCGATCGAGGCGCTTCCCGCAAGGGTCTCGTGCTGATCGGGATCAACTGCCGCGACCTCACGAGTCTCGAGGTCGACCCGTGGCGCTTTGCCGAATTGGCGCCGGCGCTTCCCGAGGGAGTCACGGCGGTTGCAGAGAGCGGGGTGGCGACGGCCGCCGATGCAGCGGCAATGCGCCGGCTCGGCTACCGCGCCGCGCTCATCGGCACGGCGCTCATGACCCGCGACGATCCGACGGCACTGCTGGCCGAAATCCTGTCGGCGGCACGGACAGTGCAGCCCTAAATGGCTACACTCGGTGCCATGTGGATCAAGATTTGCGGCATCACCACCGCCGACGCCGTCAGTGCCGCCGCCGCGGCCCGCGTGGATGCCATCGGCTTCGTATTCGCCCCGAGTCCGCGGCAGGTGACGCCGGGACAGGCGGCGCAGCTCGCGGCGCTGGCGCCGGCGGGCATCCTCAGGATCGCCGTCGCGCAGCATCCGTTGCAGATGAAGGTGGACGAGATCTGCCGCATGCTCAAGCCCGATTATTTTCAAACCGACGTGGAGGATCTAAGGGAGCTCAAGATCCCGGCGCACATCAAGGTGCTGCCCGTGGTGCGTTTCGGGCGCAAGACGCCGAGTCCGCTGCCTCCCCGCATCGTGTTCGAGGGACCGACCAGCGGAATCGGCGAGCTCGCCGATTGGGGCCGGGCCGCGGAGCTGGCCCGGCAGACCGAAGTGATTCTCGCAGGGGGTCTCTCCGTACAGAATGTCACCGAGGCGATCCAGGCGGTGAGGCCGTTCGGCGTCGACGTGAGCTCGGGCATCGAATCGGAACGGGGCGTCAAGGATCCGGCCAAGATCGCCGAGTTCGTACGCGTCGCGCGGGCCGCCGCCGCATCGTCGAGCAACGCGTGAGCGCCGCCCCCGATTCCAAGGGACGATTCGGCGCATTCGGCGGACGCTACGTGCCCGAGACCCTGGTGCCCGCGCTCGATCGGCTGCAGGCCGGCATCGATCGATTCCTGGCGAACGAGGACTTCCAGTCCGAATTCCATCACGAGCTGAAAACCTGGGTCGGCCGTCCCACCGCTCTGTCGCATGCCCCGACGCTGAGCACGCGCTGGGGCGCGGAGGTGTGGCTCAAGCGCGAGGACCTTGCGCACACCGGTGCACACAAGATCAACAACGCCGTCGGACAGACGCTGCTCGCCAAGCGCCTCGGGGCGAAGCGCATCATCGCCGAGACCGGTGCCGGGCAGCATGGCGTCGCGAGCGCCGCCGCCGCGGCCCGGTTGGGATTGCCGTGCGTCGTCTACATGGGCGAGGTGGACGTTGAGCGCCAGGCGCCGAATGTCGGGCGCATGAAGCTCCTGGGCGCGAGGGTCGTGCCGGTGAGCTCCGGCGACAAGACGCTGCGCGCGGCGATCGACGAGGCGCTGCGCGATTGGGTGTCCGATCCGGACGGAACGTATTACTCGCTGGGTTCGGCCGTGGGACCGCATCCGTATCCGTATCTGGTGCGTGAATTGCAGGCGGTGATCGGCCGTGAGGCGCGCGCGCAAATGATGACGCAGGCCGGCGGGCTGCCGGACGCCGTGGTCGCCTGCGTCGGCGGCGGATCCAACGCGATCGGTCTGTTTCATCCGTTCCTCGGCGATTCCGCGGTCGAGATTCTCGGCGTGGAGGCGGGCGGCCGCGGTGCGGGTCTCGGCGACAACGCCGCCTCGTTGACGTTCGGCACGCCGGGGGTGCTTCAGGGAAGCTACACGCTGATCTTGCAGGACGCATTCGGCCAGGTGCGCGAGACGCATTCGGTGTCGGCCGGACTCGACTACTCGGGCGTCGGCCCGGAGCACGCCTTCTTGAAGAGCACCGGCCGGGTGGTCTACGAATCGGCGACCGACGATGAGGCCCTCGATGCCTTGAGCGAATGCGCCCGCTGCGAGGGGATCTTGCCCGCCATCGAAAGCGCACACGCGATCTTCGGTGCCCGCCGCTATGCACAATCCCACCCCGGTGCGCGCATCCTCATCGGGTGCTCGGGCCGCGGCGACAAGGACATCGGCATCCTGCAACGGACGCTTCTGCGCTGAGCCGCCATGCAACCCGGCGACACCATTTCGACCGCGATCAACGCTGCCACCGCGCGAGGCAACCCGGCGCTGGTCGGATTTCTCACCGCCGGCTTTCCGACGCGCCGCGGGTTTCGAGAGAACCTCGAGGCGGTCGCCGCGGGATGCGACGTGGTGGAGATCGGCGTGCCGTTCTCCGATCCGATGGCCGACGGCTCCACGATCCAGCGGGCGAGCTTCGCCGCACTGGCGGACGGGGTGACGCTCCCCTGGATCCTCGAGGAACTGGCCGCATTGCCGCGGCCGCTCTCGGCGCCGATGCTGCTCATGAGTTATTTGAATCCGCTGCTCGCGTTCGGCCTTTCAGGCTTGCCGCGCGCGGCGCGTGAGGCGGGCGTCGCCGGATTCATCGTTCCGGACCTTCCCCACGAGGAGAGCGGCGAGCTCGCGGCGGCGCTTTCCCGCGAGGGCCTCGCGCTCGTGCAGATGGTGACGCCGGTCACCCCGGAGCCGCGCCTCGCCATGCTCTGCGGGGCGGCTCGAGGGTTTGTTTATGCGGTCACGATGACCGGGACGACCGGCAAGTCGGTGGATGTGCCCGACGAGGTGCTCGCCTACATGGACCGCGTCAAGCGCTACTCGACGGTGCCGGTCTGCGCCGGCTTCGGCATCCGTTCGTACGAACAGGTCGCCCGCTTTGCCGGGCACGTTGACGGCGTGGTGGTGGGCTCGGCGCTGGTCGAGACGCTGGAGCGCGGCGGCGACGTCCGGGCCTTCCTGGGATCGCTTCGCCGATAGGCCTAGGGAGACCTCGCCGTGAAGCGCGTTTACCGGGCCGCCTCGCTGTTGCAGGTGGCGCACGCGCGCAACGTGCTCATCGCGTCGGGCGTCGAGTGCGAGCTGCGCAACGTCCATCTGGCAGGCGCCATGGGCGAGCTGCCGATGATGGAGACCTGGCCGCAGCTCTATGTCGCCGATACCGATGAGGCCTACGCGCTCAGCATTCTCGCGCGCGCGGCCAAGGCGCCCGGCGGCTCCCCCTGGATTTGCGAGGGATGTCTGGAAAGCCTCGAGCCGCAGTTCACCTCATGCTGGCGTTGCGGCCGCGAGAGGGGCGTGACCGCCGGGCCGTGAGCGGGCCGGCCACCGGCCGTGCCGCCAACCCGCCCAACCGATTGCATCGGATGTGCCAGCGCTCCCGGGCGGCTCGACCTTCGCCGCGAATACCCCATTGTCGCCCGAAGGCGACGTTCTACATCAACCGCTTATCTCTCGTGTCAGACAAACACCTACATGATTTCGCGCAAAGTCCGAGCGCAGGTTCAGCGGGCACCCCTGGCGACGGTTTCCTGCACAGGTTACAAATCACCCCATGCCGAATGTAACGATTACACAGATTCCCGCAGTCTCGGAGGGTTCTTTATCATGAGCGCTTTGCACCAAGACTTTCTTCCGCGTGCCGCCGCGGGCCCGATCCTGGGCGTCTCGGCCGCCATGCAGGAAGTATTCCGCCTGATCGAGCGGGTAGGGCCGACCGAGGCCGGCGTCCTCCTGACCGGCGAGAGCGGATCCGGGAAAGAGCTCGTGGCGCAATCGATCCACGACCGGAGCCTGCGCCGCGGGGGACCGTTCCTCGCGATCAACTGCGGTGCGATCCCCTCAGGGCTGATCGAGGCGGAACTCTTCGGCTACGAGAAGGGCAGCTTCACGGGCGCCGTGCGCGGACACGCAGGGGTGTTCGAACGCGCCGAGGGCGGGACGCTGCTGCTCGACGAGATCACGGAGATGCCGCTCGACATGCAGACGCGCCTCCTGCGCGTGATCGAGACCCGCAAGTTCTACCGGGTGGGCGCGAGCCTGGAGCTCTCCACCGACGTGCGCGTGATCGCCGCGAGCAACCGTTGTCCGCTGCAGGCGGTCCAGAGCGGACAGCTTCGCGAGGATCTTCTGTACCGCCTGGCAGTCTTCCCGATCGAGCTGCCGCCGCTGCGCAGCCGTGGCAACGACGTGGATCTCCTGGCCGAGCATTTCCTCGACGAGCTGAACGCTCAAGCGGGCACCCGCAAGCAGTTCACGCCGCACTCGCGCATGACCCTGAAGCAGCACAGCTGGCCCGGGAACGTGCGCGAGCTTCGAAATTGCATCGAGCGCGCCTTCATACTCGGCGACCAAATGCTGGAGCTGGCACCGCTCATTCAAGCCGGCGTTTCGCCCAAGGCGGCGGAATCGCCCGACGACCGGCGTCTGGAGATCCGCGTTGGATCGCGGATCCACGATATGGAGCGGTCGCTGATCGAGGCGACCCTCGACTATTTCCATGGGAACAAGCGCCGCGCGGCGGACGCGTTGGGATGCAGCCTCAAAACGCTGTATAACAAGCTCAACGGATATTCGCAGAGCCAGTGCGCGAGCAGCTGATGATCGCAAGAGGGAGAGCTACAACGTGTCACGAGTACTGATCGCCGACGACCACGCGGTCGTGCGGGCTGGCTTCAAACAGTTCCTGGAGGCGGATCCCACCATCAATGCGGTCGGCGAGGCCGCGAGCGGCAACGAGACCTTGGATCTGCTGCGCCAGCAGGAGTGGGATCTGGTGCTCCTGGACATTCACATGCCCGATCGAAGCGGTCTTGACATATTGAGGCACATTCAAACGGGCCACCCCGGTGTTCGAGTGCTCGTCATGAGCGGATTGCCGGAGCAGCAGTATGCGGTGAACGTGCTGCGTGCCGGAGCGAGCGGCTATCTGTCCAAGGACAGCGCACCCGAGGAACTCATGAAGGCGGTGCGCACCGTGCTCTCCGGCCGGCGTTACGTGAGCGCGGCGCTCGCGGAGATCCTGGTGGCGGACCTGGACGGCGATCCCGACAAGCCGCTGCACGCCCGGCTGTCGACCCGAGAATTTCAGATCTTCTGCAAGCTCGCCGCCGGCCGCGGTGTGTCCGACATCGCCAACGAGCTGAGTCTCAGCGTGAAGACGGTGAGTACCTACCGCAGCAGGATCCTGGAGAAGATGAGTTTCAACGCAAACGCGGACATAACGTCCTACGCTCTGCGCAACGGGCTCATACAATAACCGCCCGCCGTGAGAATACTCCTACATGAGGAACGGTCGCCCGGCCGGCGTGTGCCGCACCCCGAAGCAGTAGAGTGTCCTGAGCGTGTGTGCAACTACCGTGGACACTATGACGATGGCTCAGGGCCTGCGAGTCTTACTCGTGGAAGACTCCAAGGTCCTCACTGAGCGGCTGACGGAGGCTATCCGCCAGATCCCCGATGTCGAGCTGATCGGTACCGCGGACACGGAGGCGGCGGCCCTCGCGGCCGTGAAGCGCGATTCCATCGATGTGATCATCCTGGACCTTCACTTGAAGCAGGGTACGGGCTTCGGCGTCATGCGCGCGCTCGCCACTACGCAGCTGAAACCACGCATCATCGTGCTCACCAACTACGATCTTCCCGAATACAAGAACGCGGCCATCGCGCTCGGCGCCACGCATTTCCTCGACAAGGCTCGAGACTACGGGCGGCTCCCGGAAGTGCTGCACGAGATCTGCGAAACGCACGTCTCCAAGCACTGAAAAACCCTGAAGCGCGCCTCGTAGGCACGCGCCGACGCGCCTCCGGGAGACTCGGGAACTCTCGAGTAATGTCTACCGGCCGCGCGCAATTTCTACATGTGCACGCCGTGCAGGCTGTTCTGAAATGCCTTGATTTACAGCATATTTCTCGCTCCTCTCTTGGCACGTCCCTTGCTTGGTCCTCAAGCATCAGCGAGGAGAAATGAAATGAACGGACCTGAAAGATCGATTAAGCGTGCCGCGGCCGGGACCGCGGCCTTGCTGGCGCTCGCGGCGTGCGTCTCGAGCCCGATTCCCAACGAGAAAATAGCGGTGGCGAAGGACTCGGTGCAGCGCGCGGAGCAGTCCGGAGCGCAGGAGTTCGCGCCCGTGGAGCTCTCCACCGCACGCGACAAATTGCAGCGGGCGGAAAAAGCGGCGGCGGATCGCGATGCCCAGCCAGCGGCCATGCTCGCGGAGCAGGCCAACGTCGATGCCCAGCTCGCCGAAGCGACGGCGCAGGAGCACCGCTCGCACAAGGCGGAGACGGAATTGGAGGCGAGCTTGCAAGCGCTGCGCGAGCAGGCGAACCAGTCTTCGCCGACGGCGAGCCCGCCGCCGGTCGCCCCTCAAACCCCCAATCAGTAACGAGGAATCGCCTCATGAACATCAAATTTACGGCGGGTATCGGGTTGGCGCTGCTGCTGGGCGCTTGTGCATCCTCACCGCAGCCCAATGCGGCGCTGGAGACCGCGCGCGCGCAGGTTTCCGCCGCCGAGGCGGATCCGAACGTGACGCGGTATGCGCCCCTCGATCTCGATGCCGCCAAGAAGGATCTGGCCCTAGCGGAGTCTGCCGCCGAACATCACAACGATGCCGAGGTCTCGCAGCCGGCTTACATGGCGGCGCAGACGGCACGTCTGGCGCAGGCGCGCGCCGCAGCCAAGGCGGATGATGCCAGGGTGGCGCAAGGCCAGCAGGAACGCGATCGGATCCGGCTTGCCGCACAGCAACGTGAAGTGAACGTCGCGGTCCAGCAGCGAGACGCGGCCTCCCAACAGGCCGCGGCGGCCTCCCAGCAGACCGCGGATCTGCAAGCCGAGCTTCAGGCGATGAAGGCGAAGCAAACCGACCGCGGGATCGTGCTCACCCTGGGTGACGTGTTGTTCGATACTGGCCGCTCAGAGCTGAATCCGGGTGCCGCGACGAAAATGGATCAACTGGCACAGTTCCTCACGGAACATCCCGACCGGCGCGTCGAGATCGACGGTTATACGGACAGCGTGGGCTCGGAAGCCTATAATGAGGAGCTATCGCAGCGGCGGGCGAACTCCGTCAAGGCCGCGCTGGTGACGCGCGGCGTCGATCCTACTCGAATCAATACACAGGGCTACGGCAAGGCCTATCCGGTCGCGAGCAACAGCGATTCCGGCGGCCGTCAGCTGAACCGCCGTGTCGAAGTGGTGATCGGCGGCGGCGGCGACGCTCCCATTGTGCCCAGGGGATGATGGGGGTAGATTTCCACCGTCTTGAGGAGATCGATGCATGGAAACGACATATGAAGGCGGAGCGGACCTCAATGCCTCGGGGCAGCGCTTGAAGGACGATGCGGCCGACGCGGCCGGACACATCAAGAGTGTGGCGGCCGAGGAGATCAGGAATCTGATCGCGGACGTCGAGGACTTGATCGCTCGGCTCGCGGATCTGAACGACGCCGATGTGGCGACGATGCGGAGTAAAGTCATGGCGACGGTGGAATCGGCGAAGGACACCCTGGCGGACGGCGCGGAGGCGCTGCGCCGGCAAGCGCAGAAAGCGGTCGGCGGAGCGGACGGCTATGTCCGAGAGAGCCCTTGGGCTGCGGTCGGTCTCGCGGCGCTCGTGGGCGCCGTCGTCGGCATACTGGTCGCGCGCCGCTCTTAAAGGCCACCGTCCATGCGGGTGCTGTGGTCATTGCCGAAAGCGGCGCCTGCGCTCTTGCGGCATCTGGGAGCATACGTCGAATTGGCGGCGTTCGATTTCGAGCGTGCCAAACGCGATGCGGTCTCCGGGATCATCGCCGCGGCGGTCATCGGCGTGGGACTGCTGTTCACCGTCCTCATGGGGTGCGCGGCGGTCATCGCCGTCACCTGGGATACTCCCCACCGCCTGGCCGCGATCGCGTGGATGGGCGGGGCATTTCTCGCGATCGCCGTGATTGCGATGATCTATGCGTCCAAAATCGCGGCCGGACAAGCGCCGTTCCTCGACACCGTGCGCCGCGAATGGAAGGACGACAGGGTGATTCTGGAGCGAATACTCGCGGACGACGAAAAATGAAGCCGCCCGACTCCTCGCAACGCGATGCGATTCTCGCGCGGCTTGCCGAGAGCCGAATGGAAATCAGCCGGCTTCTGGAGCGGGCGCCCGAAACCGGAGGCGGCGACGGCGAGCCCGGCCCGGCCGGCTCCGCGGGGGGATTTCCGCGCAGCCGCACCATGCAGGCCCTGATGAGCGGCCGCGGAATCGGTGCCATGGGCGCCATGGCGGGAGGGCTCCTTCTCGCCAGACCGCGGCTCGCATGGCGGCTCCTGCGGCTGCTCCCGACGAGCGCGGTGACGCGGATGGTCGTCGCGCGCGTGGTGGGCGCGATGCGGGGCAAGGGATGACTCTTACCCCATCGTGATTCGCGCGTAGTGATACGAACCGTCGTCCGCTAGAGCGATCTCGCAGGGCGAAGGCGCGATATCGGCGCCGTCGAGCGCCGCTTTGACGATACCCCGGCTCACCCCTTTGGGATTGTCCACCGCGATGTGGTAGCGCGAGGAGCCGTGCTTGTAGGTGACCTCGAAGCCGGGCCAGCTTCGCGGCACGCAGGGATCGATGCGCAACGTCGGTCCGCGCAGGTTGAGCCCCAGGATTCCCTCCACCGCCGTCCGGTACATCCAGCCGGCCGAGCCCGTGTACCACGTCCAGCCGCCGCGCCCGACGTGAGTGGGCGCCGAGTACACGTCGGCGCACACCACGTACGGCTCGACTTTGTAGCGATGGATCGCGGCGCGCGTGCTCGAGTGATTCACGGGATTGATCAGCGAGAACAGTTCCGCCGCGCGATCGCCGTCGCCGAGCAGCGCGAAAGCCAGGGTCACCCACATGGCGGCATGGGTGTATTGGCCGCCGTTTTCGCGAAGCCCCGGCGGGTAGGCCTTGATGTAGCCAGGGTCGTGCGCCGTGCGATCGAACGCCGGTGTGAAGAGCCGCACCAAACCTTCGCTCGAACTCACGAGCTGGGCGTTCACGGCGGCCATCGCGCGCACTGCGCGCTCGCGCGGGGCGGCGCCGGAGATCACCGCCCATGATTGAGCCACCGAATCGATGCGGCACTCCTCGCTCGATACCGAGCCGAGCGGCGTGCCGTCGTCGAAGTAGCCGCGGCGGTACCAGTCTCCATCCCAGGCTTCGCGCTCGATTGCGGCCTGAAGCGCGAAGGCATGCTTGCGCCATGCCGAGGCACGGGCCGTATCGCCGCGCCGTTCCGCCGTCGGAGCGAATCGCATCAGAGCGGCGTGCAGGAACCAGCCGAGCCAGACGCTCTCGCCGCGTCCCTCGATTCCGACGCGGTTCATGCCGTCGTTCCAATCGCCCGTGCCGAAGAGCGGCAGCCCATGCGAGCCGATGGCGAGGCTCGAATCCAGCGCGAGCGCGCAATGATCGTACAAGGGCGCCGCGCCCGCCGCCTTCGGGGCCGCGAACAGTTCCTGCTGGCTCGTCCGCGAGCGGGCCGCCCTCCAGAAACGCGACGGGCTCATCCAGGATCGCGAAATCCTCGGTGACCTCGAGATAGTGCGCGAGCACGAAGGGCAGCCAGATCCGGTCGTCCGAGACCCGCGTCTTGATGCCCTGATCGGTCGCCGGGAGCCACCAGTGCTGCACGTCGCCGGCCTCGAACTGCCGCGAGGCTGCACGCAGGATTTGCTCCCGCGCGGCGATCGGCCGTGCCATGCACAATGCCATGACATCCTGGAGTTGATCGCGGTAACCCCACGCTCCGCTTGCCTGGTAGAACGCGGTGCGTGCCCACAGCCGGCAGGCCAGCGTTTGATAGAGGAGCCAACCGTTCAGGATCACGTCCATGGAGCGGTCCGGCGTCTTCACCTGGACGATACCGAGGGTTTGGTCCCAGAAATCGGTGACGGCCTTGAGCGCGGCGTCGAGATCGAGGGTCCGGTATTTCTCGATGGAGGCGAGCGCGTCGTCTCGCGATCCCTCTTGTCCGAGGAACAGCACGACCTCGGTTTCCTCGCCCGGCGCGAGCTCGAGCCGGGTCTGAAGCGCGCCGCAGGGGTCGAATCCCGCGCCCGCGCGGCCGGACAAACCGGCCTTGCGAAGGAGCGCCGCCGGCTCCGCCATCGAGCCGTAGCGGCCCAGGAATTCCTGCCGGTCGCCGCTGCTCGTGTGCTCGCGCCCCGCCATGTCCATGAACGCCACGCGGCCCGGGAAATCCAGGCTCCAGGGGTTGCGCGCGAGGAGCGCGGAGGTGCCCGCATCGATCTCCGTCACGATGAAGGGCGCCATCCGGCTGCGCTGATTGCCGAGCACCCACTCGGCATAGTGCGTGACGGAGAGCCGGCGGATCCGGTCCGAGCGGTTGGCGAGCTTGAGCCGCGATATCTTGACGGAGTCCGACCGCGGAACGAACTGCAGGAAATCCGACGCAATATCGCGGGAGGTGTGTTCGAACCGGCTGTAGCCGAAGCCATGGCGCACCACATAGGATCCCGGCTCGCGAATCGGCAGGGGCGTGGCGCTCCAGAGCTCGCCCGAGTCCTCGTCGCGGATGTAGGCGGCTTCCGCAGGGGCGTTGGCGACCGGATCGTTGGACCACGGGGTCAGCTGGTTCTGCTGGGCATTGATGGACCACGTCGTCCCCGTTCCGTCCGCCGAGACCAGGAATCCGAACTCGGGGTTCGCGATCACATTGGTCCAAGGAGCCGGGGTCCATTCGGCGTCCTTGAGAACGGTGATGTACTCGCGGGCTGCGACGTCGAAGCCCCCCAGCCCGTTGAAGAAATCCAGCGTCGGCAGATCGCGCAGCACCACGGTTCGTCCGCCGGTGCCGCGAGGGCCGAGCGTCGGCCGCGGCGTGCCGTGCGGGCTCATGCCAGCGCGACAATTGATCCCCGAGCGAGCCGGCCCGGCCCGTGAACAGGGCGCGAGCCGCCGCCCGGAGGGCATCACGTCCCGCCTCGTCCAACGCCGTGCCCACGAGCGCGAACACGCGGCCGCGCGTGCTCGCATCGTCCCCGCGCGAGCGCAAAGGAGCTTCCTTGACCGCCGCCTCGAGAGCAGCCTGCAACGAGGCCGAGTCTGCGGCCGGCGCCGCGTTGACGAAGACCAGATCGACCGACAAACGCTTCGAGCGCCAGTAATCGTGTGCCCGCAGCAATTGCCCGGCGAGACCGAGCTGTTCCGCGTCTTCGATCTCGGCGAGCACGATGGGCAGATCGCCGGAGATTCCGTGCGCCCAGAGCGCCGACGGGCCGGAGCGATTGCGGGCGAGAAGCTCGCGCGGAGCCCGAATCGACGGACTGGAGTAAAGGATCGCACCGGCGATGCGCTGGAAGAGCCGCGCCTGCTCGCCATCGATTCCGAGACTGCCCAGGCTCACTTGCGCCCGGTCGGCCGCCGATCGCTCCATCCGCTCGAACCAGGCGGCGTCCCGGCACTTGCCTGCGACCGCCAGCGCTTCCATGCGGCTCGCCGCGACCCCGCTCCAGAAGGTCACGCGTGCGGTGGCGCCGGGAAGAACGCGCACTCGGCGCCGCAACGCCACGATCGGATCGAGAACCGTGCCCTGGGTGCCGGACAAGGGGCGCGCGTCGACGATGGAGAGGGCGCTGCGCAAATCGCGTCCCCTGCCTAGAAATCTCGCCCGATCGGTCTCGAATTGCAGAACCCCGGGCGCCTCGCCTTCGACCATGCTCACGTGAAACATCCAGAGCGAGCGCTCATTCGGCTCGCGGCTGCGGCGGGTCGCGAGGAGCGTGCCGCCGGCGGCATCGAATTCGGTCTGTACGAACATCTTCGAGAACGCGGGGTGCGCGGCGTCGGCGGCCGGCGTCGCCAGCACCACCTCGGCGTAGCTCGTGACCTCGATCTCACGGCTGCTCTTGCCCTCGTTGGTGATCGAAACGCGGCGCACCTCCGCATCGTCGTTGGGCGCGACCAGGATGTCCGTCGCGGTCTGGAGCGGGCCGTCGCGGCGGATGATCCGCGCCCGCTCCTCGCTGAACGAGACCTCATACCGATCCGGCTCCCGGCCGCTGGGCTGGTAGCCCGCCGACCACACCGTGCCGTCCTCGACGTCTCTCAAGAAGACGAAGAATCCCAGCGCATCCGCAGTCGGGTCCTCGCGCCAGCGGGTGACCGCCAGATCCCGCCACCGGCTGTAGCCCGTCCCCGCCTCGGAAACGAGGACCGAATAATTGTCGTTTGCGAGCAGATGCGTGGTCATTGGTTGAGGTGCCAGATGTTGAAGTTCAGGGCCATCGCAAAGCTCACCCACAGAAAGTAAGGCACGAGGAGCCACGCGGCGGCGCGCTGTACCGAGAAGAATTCGCGAATGGTCCATCCGACGGCGAGCCACAGCGCGACGATGTCGAACAGCCCGAATCCAGGATTGCGCGCGCCGAAGAACAACGGCGCCCATGCGGCGTTGAGCAGCAATTGAACGGCATAGGCTGCGAGCGCGACAGTCTGCTGACGGTGATAGCGCTCCCGCGACACCAGCCACGCCGCGGTGGCCATCATCACGTACAGCGCGCCCCACACCGGACCGAACCAATGGCTCGGCGGCATCCACAGGGGCTTGGAGAGGCCCGCATACCAGGCGGCTATCGCCGCCGAGTGCGCCGGCGACACCAGGGCTCCGAGCGCGCCCGCCGCGGCGGCCGCAGCGATGAACCCCAGATATGCGATCCAGTTCGGACGCGCATTGCGCCCCCGATAACTCGTGGTGTTCTCGACGGGAATTCTCATTTGGTCTGCCATTTCAGGGATCGATACATGAACACGAACACCGCAGCCGCCGCCAGCTGCGCCCAGGCAAACCAGCGGTACTCGGCGGCCGCCAGCAGCCACACGGAGCCGGAAAGCCAGAGCGCCGCCGCGGCGAGCGCGAGGTCGCGCCGCCGGTTGGATTGCTGGATATCGCGCCGCAGCTCCGCGAGTCCGCGGTTCTCGATCTCGAACCGGAACCGTCCCTCCGAGGCTTCACGTACGGCGGTTTGGAACAGTCCCGGGAGCTCCTTCATGCTTTCGATGGTATCGGGCAGCTGGGTACGCATGCGCTTTAGAATCGCCCGGGGACTCATGCGCTCGCGCATCCATTGTCTCAAGACCGGCTGGGCCGTCTTCCACAGGTCGAGGTCCGGATACAGCTCGCGTCCCAATCCCTCGACATTGAGCAGCGTCTTCTGCAGCAGGACGAGCTGTGGCTGGATCTGCATGTCGAAGCGGCGGGCCGTCTCGAACAGCCGCAGCAGCACCTGGGCGAAGGAAATATCCTTCAGCGGCTTGTTGAAGATGGGCTCGCACACCGTTCTCACCGCGGACTCGAGCTCGTCGACCCGTGCGGTCCGGGGAACCCAGCCCGATTCCAGGTGCAGCGCCGCGACGCGCGCATAGTCGCGATCGAAGAACGCAAGGAAATTGGCGGCAAGATAATGCTGGTCGCGGGGCTGCAAGGTTCCGACGATGCCGAAGTCGATGGCGGCGTAGCGCGGGTTCTCCGGATCGTCGATCTGTACGAAGATGTTGCCGGGATGCATGTCGGCGTGAAAGAAGTTGTGGCGGAACACCTGGGTGAAGAAGATTTCCACCCCGTTCTCCGCGAGCTTGGCGAAGTTGGTGCCGCGCGCCTTGAGTTCATCGATCCGGCTGATGATGATGCCGTGGATCCGCTCCATCACCATGACGTTCGATCGGCAATGGTCCCAGTACACCGCGGGCACGTAGAGAAGCGGGGAACCCGCGAAATTGCGCTTCAGCTGGGCGGCGTTGGCCGCCTCGCGCATCAGATCGAGCTCGTCGAGGATGGTCTTGCGGTACTCGGCGACGATCTCCAGCGGCCGCAGACGCCGCGCCTCGCTCGAGTACTCGTCGGCGAGTCCTGCGAGCGCCCGCAACACCTCGAGGTCCCGCTCGATGATCTCGTGCATCCCGGGCCGCAGTACCTTGACCACGACTTCCTCGCCGCTCTTCAGCCGCGCCGCGTGCACCTGCGCGATGGAGGCCGCGGCGAGCGGCGTCTCCTCGAAGCTCTCGAACACTTCGGCGAGCGGCCGTCCGAGCGCCCGCTCGATGGCGGCGACGGCGACCTCGTTTTCGAAGGGCGGTACGCGGTCCTGAAGCTTCGCCAGCTCGTCGGCGATATCGGCCGGAATGAGGTCGCGCCGGGTCGATACCGCCTGGCCGAATTTGACGAAGACCGGCCCGAGCTCCTCGAGGGCGAGGCGCAGGCGCTCTCCCCTGGTCACGCCGGCGCTGCGTTGAAACCAGGTCCACGGGGACAGAAAGAACAGGAAGCGCAAGGGGCGGTACAGATGCGTGGCGCGCACGAAATCGTCGAGGCCATGGCGGACCAGCGCGCGCTGAATCACGAGGAGGCGGGCCGCGACCCGAAACTGCATCACGGGGCGCCCTTCAGCCGTTGTTCGATACGCGCAAGGCGCGCTTCGACGCGGTCCGCGGTGTCCCGCAGGCGGTCGACGCCCTGAAGGAATTCCTCGACCTCGGCCCTGGCCGGAAGATCGCGGCTTTCTTCCTGAAGATACTCGGCCACGTTCTCACCGACGGTGCGGCCGAGTTTGCCGATCCAGCTGATGGCTCCCTGCGCCGCCAGAGATAGGCGTCTTGCCGGCAGATCGCCGACGAGCCGCGACAGCTCCTCCTCCAGATCCGGCCGGGCGAGCGCGAAGAGTTCGCGGTATCGGCCTGCGACCTCCGCGTCGCCGGCGACGTGGGCGGAGGCGCGGGCTCGATCCGGCGGCGGTCCGGCAGCGCGGCCCGCTCCCTCCGTGAGGAGCTTGAAGAGCGCGAAGGGCGAGCCGGATATGACGGCGTCCGCGCCGCCGTCCGCACTCGCGCTGCCGTCCGCTCCCGCGCTGCCGTCCGCTCCCGCTCCGAGCGTGCCGCCGGCGGTGAGTGCCAGCCGGCTTCCGCATACCGCGGCGCGGATCCGCGCGAAGCCCTCGACGTCCACCTGCAACGAGGTGCGGTCCAGCCGGCGCGCCAGGCCCTGCGCCTTCTGCGAGCCACTGATGCTGCGGTTCAAGACGGATTCGATGGCCGCGAGCCAGACGGGTGTGGCCGGCATGTCAGATTTTGTATCCGCGGTGGACGGCGACGATGCCGCCCGTGAGATTGTGGTAGCGCGTCTCTCGGAAGCCCGCGCCCTCGAGCATGCCGAGCAGGGTCTCTTGATCCGGATGCATGCGGATGGATTCGGCGAGGTAGCGGTAGCTCCCGGCATCCTTGGCCACCAAGCGCCCCATGAGCGGAAGCAAGTTGAATGAATAGGCGTCGTACAGCGGCTTCAACCCCGGTGCGACGGGCTTCGAGAACTCCAGCACCAGGAGCTGGCCGCCGGGCTTCAATACCCGGTACATGGAGGCGATTGCCGCCGTCTTGTCGGTGACGTTGCGCAATCCGAATCCAATGGTTACGCAATCGAAGGAGCCATCGGCGAAGGGCAGGCGTTCCGCGTCGGCGACCAGATACTCGACATTGCCGGCGTAGCCGAGGTCCAGCAGGCGGTCACGGCCGGTCTCGAGCATGCTCCGGTTGATGTCCGAGAGAACGACCCGCCCGGTCTTGCCCACCTGGCGTGCGAGGCCGCGCGTCAGATCGCCGGTGCCTCCCGCAACATCGAGGGCGGATTGGCCGGCCGTAAGCCCCGTGAGAGACAGGGTAAATTGCTTCCAGAGGCGATGGACGCCGAACGACATGAGGTCGTTCATGACATCGTATTTGCCGGCCACCGAGCTGAAAACCGCCCGGACGCGGTCGGCCTTTTCCGCCCACGGGACCTTCTCGAAGCCGAAATCGGCCTTGCGTTCCTGGTCTGTCATCGCGTCCTCTGGAATAGAGGCGCATTGTAGCCTCTCCTCGAGGCCGCGCGGCCCTCAGGCGCCCGTGCGGCGGGCCACCCCCGCCTCGGCGCAGCGCTCGAGGTAGCGCTTCCAATTCGCCTCCCGCGACCGCCCGAGCTCGTACAGGAGCGTCCACGAATAGAGCCCGGTATCGTGGCCGTCGTCGAACTTCAGGCGCAGGGCGTAGTTGCCCACCGGCTCGATGCCTGAGATCCCCACGCGCTCCTTGCCGGTTTGCAGGATACCTTCCCCTGCCCCGTGGCCGGTGACTTCGGCGGACGGCGAAAACACGCGCAGGTATTCGAACGGCAGCTCGAAGCGCGAGCCGTCGTCGAAGAGCACGTCGAGGATTCGCGACTGCGTGCGGAGCTTGATGTCTGTGGGTTGAGGCATGGGGCCGGCGGAATTTGGCCGGGGATTTGGCCGGAGGGCGCGCTAAAGAATATACCGCGAAAGATCCTGATCTCGGACCAGCTCGCCCAGGTTGTTCTCGACGTAGCCGCGATCGATGACGACCCGGGTGCCGCTCCGGTCGGCGGCATCGAAGGACACGGTCTCGAGCAGCCGCTCCATGACGGTGTGCAGCCGTCGTGCGCCGATATTCTCGGTCTTCTCGTTGACCTCGAAGGCCACCTCCGCCAGGCGCTGCACGCCCGAGTCCTCGAAGGCGAGCTCGAGCCCTTCGGTCGCCATGAGCGCGGCGTACTGGCGGCAGAGCGAGGCATCCGGCTCGGTCAAGATCCGCACGAAATCCTTGACCACCAGCGGCTCGAGCTCGACCCGGATGGGAAGCCGTCCCTGCAGCTCGGGAATCAAGTCCGAGGGCTTGGACATGTGAAAGGCGCCGGAGGCGATGAAGAGCACATGATCGGTCTTGACCGTACCGTACTTGGTGTTGACGGTACAGCCCTCGACCAGCGGCAGGAGGTCCCGCTGCACGCCCTCGCGCGACACATCGGCGCCCGCGGTCTCCTGGCGGCGCGCGATCTTGTCGATCTCGTCGATGAACACGATGCCGTTCTGCTCGGCGTTCTCGACGGCGCGGACCTTGAGCTCCTCCTCGTTCACCATCTTGGCCGCTTCCTCATCCAGGAGCAGCTTCAACGCTTCCTTGATCTTGAGCTTGCGCGAACGGGTCTTGCCGCCGCCCAGATTCTGGAACATGCCCTGCAGCTGCTGCGTCATTTCTTCCATGCCGGGAGGCGCCATGATCTCGACGCCCACCGGCATCGCGCGTACTTCGATCTCGATCTCCCGCTCATCCAGCTCATGCTCGCGCAGCATCTTGCGAAAACGCTGCCGGGTGTCGTTGTCGCGCGGTGCCCCGTCCCCCACGAACCCGGCCTGGGCGCGCGGTAGAAGGATATCGAGCACGCGGTCCTCCGCGGCGTCGGCGGCACGGTGGCGGACCTTGGCGATTTCTTCTTCTCGGGTCATTTTCACGGAGATCTCAACAAGATCACGGACGATCGAATCCACTTCACGGCCTACATAACCCACTTCGGTGAATTTCGTGGCCTCCACCTTGATGAAGGGTGCCTTGGCGAGGCGCGCCAGGCGCCGGGCGATCTCGGTCTTGCCGACGCCGGTGGGACCGATCATCAGAATGTTCTTCGGGGTAATCTCGGGGCGCAGGTTCGCGTCGACCTGACCTCGGCGCCAGCGGTTGCGCAGCGCGATGGCGACCGCGCGCTTGGCGGCATTCTGCCCGACGATGTGCTTGTCGAGCTCTTCCACGATCTCGCGGGGAGTCATCTGCGACACGGCTACAACTCCTCGATGGTGAGATTGCGGTTGGTATAGATGCAGATATCCGCCGCAATTTCGAGGGAACGCTCCACGATGTCGCGCGCGCCGAGATCGGTCGCGCCGATCAACGCCTGTGCCGCCGCCTGCGCGAAGCCGCCGCCGGAGCCGATGGCGATCAAATCGTGCTCGGGCTCGATCACGTCGCCGTTCCCCGAGATCACGTAGGTGCTTTGCGCGTCCGCAACGCAGAGGAGCGCCTCGAGGCGTCTCAAGCTCCGATCGCTCCGCCAGTCCTTCGCGAGCTCGATGGCCGCTCGCGTGAGATTGCCGAATTTCTCCAGCTTCCCCTCGAACCGCTCGAACAGCGTGAAGGCGTCCGCCGTGCCGCCGGCGAACCCCGCCAGCACCTTGTCGCCGTACAGGCGCCGCACCTTTCGGGCGTTGCCCTTCATCACGCTCTGGCCCAGCGTCACCTGGCCGTCGCCGCCGACCGCGACCCGGCCGTTGCGCCGGACCGCGAGAATGGTCGTGCCGTAGATTCGATCAGGGTCGTGCTGCAAATGAGGATCGCTTCGCATAGAACCGAGGTTGATGGGGGCAGCCTTGCCGCTTTCAAGCGCTCTGGTCGTCCGCGACGGACGACCAGGCTCGCGTATCACGAGCGGCGCCGGGCCCGCGGATGGGACGCGTCGTAGACCTTGGCCAGGTGCTGGAAATCCAGATGCGTGTAGATCTGGGTGGTGCCGATGTCCGCGTGCCCGAGTAATTCCTGTACGCCGCGCAAGTTGCCGCTCGACTCGAGCAGATGCGTCGCGAAAGAATGCCGGAACATGTGCGGATGCAGATGCACTCCGAGCCCCTGACGGCGCGCCCATGTCGTCACGCGCAGCTGTACCGCGCGGGTGCTGAGCCGCCGCCCCCCGCGGCCGACGAACACCGGGCCGGCCGGGTCGGCCGCGAGCGCCGGGCCCAGCAACGTGGAGCGTTCAGAGAGCCATTTGCGCAGCGCCCCGATGGCGAAACGCCCGATCGGCAATATCCGGGTCTTGGCGCCCTTGCCGAGCACCCGGACGGTGCGGTCCCCGAGGTCCAAGGCGGACAGATCCAGACCGACGAGCTCCGACAGCCGCAGGCCCGACGAATAGAAGAGCTCCATCATCGCCTTGTCGCGCGCGGACAGCGAGTCCTCCACCCGAAACGCCAGCAGCCGGCCCATCTGGTCCGCATCCAGCGTGGTCGGCAGGCGCTTCTTGGTCTTGGGCGCACGCACGTCCTCTCCCGGATTCGACGTGCAGCAGCCCTCGCGCATCAGGAACTCGTAGAAGGTACGAACCGCGGACAGGCGGCGCTGAATGCTGCGCGCGGCGAGGCCCCCGGCATGCCCCGCCGCCGCGAACGTGCGTACCTGGGCGTTGCCGAGCGCGCTCCAGCGCGCGATCTTGCGCGCCTCGCAGAATCGCTCGAGCTCGCGCAAATCATGAAGATAAGCGGTCAGCGTATGGCCGCTCATCCGGCGTTCGTGCGTGAGGTGAGAGGCGAAGCGCTCGATCCATCCGTGCTCTGTAGAATTCACCGAAAGCTCGATCCGAGGGCGCCCGCCGAAGCTCAGCGGGTCAATGCGTAGGTGACGAGCTCGCCGATGCGCGACAGGAATTCGGTGCTCATGCCAGGATGGAATCGTTCCGCATCGCTCGCACCGATCGCCAGAAGTCCAAGGGCACCCTTCACTCCCAGAGGGGTGAGCGCGACCGAGCCGATCTCGACGGAGTCCTTGCCGAACAAATAATCGCGCTGCGCATCGCGGACCTGCCCGCATCGGGGCTTCCCGGACTGCAGGAGCGACTCGAAACTCTTCATCTCCGGATCCGCGGCTTCGGCGTTTCTCAGGAACCGGCCGTGCTCGGTGAGCGTGCGGGCCGCCTCCATGAACAGCACCATGACCGAGTTCCTCGCGTCGAAATCCTCGCGCAGACTCGTTTCGATCGCGCTCACCGTCCCGGTCAGCGTGTGGGCGCGGATCAGCCGCTGGGTCAGACGGTGGATGCGGTCGGCGAGACCGTCGTTGGCGCGCGCCACGTCCACCAGTTCCTTCAACTTGCGCTCGAGCGTCTGGTTGCGCTCGCGCAGCACTTCCACCTGGCGCTCGACCAGGCTCACGGTGGCGCCCGTGTCGCGCAGATGCGGCAGGCGAAGCTTGGCGAGCAACGCGCCGTTGCGTTCGAAGAAATCCGGACAGCTCTGCAGATACTCTGCGACGCTTGCGTCATTGAGCGTGTCCGGTTTGATGCCGCGTGCGTGACTCTGTGTCATTGATCTACCCCCGATGATGTCCCGTTGAATCTAAATATCGATGATGCCCGTAAAGACGGTCGCGGCCGGCCCGGTGAGCCAGACATGGTCGCCGGGTCCGTGCCACGATACATGGGCCGTGCCGCCGGGCAAATCGACCCGCACGTCCGCCTCCAGAAGTCCCTGTTTGCGGCCGACGGCAGCGGCCGCGCAGGCGCCCGTGCCGCAGGCCAAAGTCTCGCCGACGCCGCGCTCGAATACGCGCAGGCCGATGTGCCGGCGGTCCACGATCTGCATGAATCCCACATTGGTGCGCCGTGGGAAGCGGCGGTGGCGTTCGATGCGCGGGCCGAGATGCTCGACGGGCGCGCTCTTCACGTCATGGACCTTCAGCACCGCGTGCGGATTGCCCATCGATACCGCGCCGTAGTCGACCGTCTCGCCCTCGATGTCGAGCGAGTAGCGCGCCGCCTCGGCGGGCGCGTCCATCGGCAGCGATCGGGGATCGAAATCGGGCGCGCCCATGTCCACCGATATCAGGCCGTCCTGCCGCACACGGGCATGAACGGTTCCTCCCGCGCTTTCCATGGAGATCTCGCGTCCGAGCTCGGGGGCTCTGGCGTAGAGCAGCGCGGCGATGCATCGGGCCCCGTTGCCGCATTGTTCCACTTCGCCGCCGTCGGAATTGAATATTCGGTAGCTCGCCCGGTGAGCCGCGTCGCGCGGAGCCTCGAGCATCAGCGCCTGGTCGAACCCGACGCCGAGATGTCGGTCGGCGAGGGCGCGCAATTTGACGGAATCGAGGGGCGCACCGGCGGTTTTCGGGGCGTCGAAGATGACGAAATCGTTTCCGAGGCCCTGCATCTTCGTGAACTCGATGCGCATGGTGGGCGAGCATAGCCGATGCGGTTGCGCTAGTCTTGCTCCGGTCGATAACAACAAAGCCGGGGGATTATGCGCCATGTAATGGTTCTGAATGCCAAGGGCGGGTGCGGTAAGAGCACGCTTGCCACGAACATCGCGGTGTATTTCGCCAGAGAGGGGCGCGAGGTCTCGATCGCCGATTACGATCCCCAGCGTACCAGTCTCGATTGGCTCGCGGTCCGTCCCGCGGATCTGCCCAAGATCTCCGGCGTGCCGGCCTACGAAGAAGGATTGCGCAACGTCGCCCGCTCCACCGAGGTGCTGGTCATCGACGCACCGGCGCGCGTGCATGGCACCGAGCTGAACGAGCTCGTCCGGCGCGCCGAGACCATCCTGGTCCCGGTTCTGCCGTCGACGATCGACATCAAGGCCTGCGGCCACTTCATGACGGAGCTCCTGGAGCTGGGCAAAGTGTCCCGCAAACAGGCTCGCCTGGCGGTCATCGCCAACCGGGTGCGCGAATACACGTTGATCTTCGAGGAGCTCGACCAGTACCTCGGGAAGCTCAAGGTCCCCTACCTCGCGAGCCTGCGCGAGGCTCAGAACTATGTGCGGGCGTATGCGCGGGGCATGGGGGTGCTCGAGCTCCCCGAGTATCTCGCGTGGCCCGATTGGAAACAGTGGGAACCGATCATGGAGTGGCTCGACAGCAAGCGGAGTCAGCCCTAGGAGCCTCGGACCGGCTCCTAAGCGTGCCGTGCGCGTCCGAGTCTCGAAGTCCGGGCGGAATTTCAGCGTCGAGCGCGACCAGTCGGTGCTCGATGCGGCTCTACGGGCGGGGCTGAACCTTCCGCATAGCTGCAAGAGCGGCAACTGCGGATCCTGCCGCGCCCGGCTCCTCGAGGGCGAGGTGCGATATCCGAACGGGCCACCGCTCGGAATTTCCGACGCCGAGATTGCCGACGGGCTCGTTCTCTTGTGCCAGGCCCGGGCCGAGAGCGATTTATCGATCGAGATCTTCGAGGCGGCCGTGCCCGAGGAAGCGCTCGTCAAGCGCCTGCCGGGCCGCATCGAGCGCATCGTGCCGCTGGCTCACGACGTGCTCGCGGTGTACTTGAAGCTGCCCGCCGCCGAGCCATTCGATTTCAAGCCCGGGCAATATCTCGATGTCCTGCTGTCCAAGGGCCGCCGCCGCAGCTTCTCGATCGTCTCCCCGCCGCATGATGCGCGGCTCCTCGAGCTGCACGTTCGGCTCGCCGCCGGCGGCGAGTTCACCGAACCTTTATTCGCGGGACGCATGGCGGGTGCGCTGCTCAGCATCGAAGGTCCGCTCGGACACTTCGTCTACCGCGAGCCTGCGAGAGACGCCCCGGCGCGGCCCATGCTCCTGGTCGGCGGCGGCACGGGATTGGCGCCGCTGATGAGCATTCTGCGGCACGTCACGGAGACGGGTCTGTCGCGCGACCTGACGCTGTACTGGGGCGTGCGCGCGGAGCGCGACCTGTACGCGCATGCGGCGCTCGAGAGCCTGGCGCGGCGCGTGCCCGGCTTTCGCTACGTGCCGGTTCTCTCCGAGCCCTCCGCGGTTTGGGCGGGATCCTCGGGATTCGTGCACGAGGCAGTGCTCGCCCAGGTGGCCGATCTCGCGCGTCACGACGTGTATGCGAGCGGGCCGCCGGAGATGATCGAGGCAGTGCGCCGGGAATTTGCGGCCCGCGGCGCCGACTCTTCGCGACTCTGGTTCGATTCCTTCGACTACGCGCCCGACACGCTGGACCGCCATCGAACCACGGCCGACACCAGGTCTTGATCTTCGGCCGATGCGGCGCGCACGACAGGCGCGCGGAGTCCCGCTTGACGCAGGATGTCGGCCACGCGCGCGCTCGGTACCAGCCAATGGGCGGCGTCGAAAAACCGGCGCAATGCCGGTGTCGCAAGCGCCAGAAGATTGTTGCCGATCTCGGCGCTGGTCGCGGTGATCACCTGGATCTCGCACTGCTCGAAGCGCGACTCGAGGGCGCGCAGATCGGCCGCCTCGGGCGCCGGGCACTCGCGCCGATACACCTCCGCCAGGGTCACCGCCGCGCCGCGCCGATTGAGCTCTTGTTCCAAGAGGTCGCGGCCCCCCTGACCCTTGATGAGCAACACCCGCCGGCCCGCGACCGATGTCAGCTTGGGGTGGCGCAACAGGCTTTCCGAGTCGAAGCCCTCGAGGGGCTGAACCGGCACGCGGTAACCCGCCTGATTCAATGCGCGCGCCGTTGCCGGGCCGATGGCGGCGAGCGGCAGGTCGCGTTGCTCTCCGAGCAGAGCGGCGCCGTACCTTACTGCGTTGGCGCTCGCGAAGATGATGAGATCGAAGGCCCCGAGCGTGCCGAGCCTCGCGGCCCAGGTGCGCTCCTCGTGCGGCCGGATGTCGATGGCGGGAAAGCGGCTGACTGAGGCCCCTTCGGCCTCGAACAGCCGGCAGAGCGGCCCCGCCTGATGGGACGGCCGGGTGATCAGTACGCCGATGCCGTCGAGCCGTGGCACGAGAGACCCTGGAGCCTCGGGGGTCAGGCGAGCGCCAGGCGTTCGAGCAGCTCTCCGGCGCCCGCCGCCAGCACTCGCTCGGCCAGCTGAGCGCCCAGCTCCTCGGCATCCTCGGCACTGCCGGAGATGCAATCCCTGATGAGCTTCGAGCCGTCGGGTTCCGCCACCAATCCCCGCAACGTGAGCCGGCCGCCGGCCTCGAGCTCGGCGAAGGCGGCGATCGGGGACTGGCAACTGCCGCCGAGGCGCCGTGCAAACGCGCGCTCGGCACTCACCGCCGTATGCGCCGCCGGATCGTCGAGCGCCTGCACCGCCGCGCGGGCGGCCGAGTCGTCCGCACGGCATTCGATGCCGATGACCCCCTGGCCGACCGCCGGCAGCGAAACGCTCGGGTCGAGCAAGCAGCCGATTCGCGCCTCGAGTCCGAGCCGTGTCAGGCCGGCGGCGGCGAGCACGACGGCGTCCAGTTCGCCGTCGTCCAGACGCTTGAGCCGCGTCTCGACGTTGCCGCGCAATGGGATGATGTCGAGGTCCGGCCGCGAGGCCAGAAGCTGCGCCCGGCGGCGCATGCTCGAGGTGCCGAGCCGTGCTCCCCGCGGCAGTTCACCGAGGCTCGGCGCGCCGCGCGTGATCAGTGCATCGCGGGGATCGGCGCGGGACAGCATCGCCCCGAGCGTCATTCCGGCCGGCAGATCGGCCGGCATGTCCTTCATCGAGTGAACGGCGAGATGGGCGCGCCCATCCTCGAGCGCCGCTTCCAGCTCCTTGATGAACAGCCCCTTGCCGCCGATCGCAGCGAGGCTCCGGTCCAGGATCCGATCGCCCTTGGTGGACATCGGCAGCAGCTCGACGGAGAGCTCCGGGTGTGCGCGGCGCAAGAGCGCCGCCACGTGCTCCGCTTGCCAGAGCGCCAGCTTGCTCTTGCGCGTCGCGATCACGAGCACCGTCGGTGCGGTCATGGCGGTGTCCCTACTTGTTCTCGGGAAACAGCGCCGATGCGAGTCGATAGACCGCCGAGATGTCCTCGTCCCCGTAGCCCTGGACGATCAATTGGGCGTACTGCCGAAGCGTCGACTCGACCACCGGCAACTGCGCGCCGCGCTTGGCGGCCATATCGCGGCAGATGCGCAGATCCTTCGCGTGCAGCCGCACTCTGAAGCCGGCCGGGAAGCTGTTCTTCGCCATGAACGGAGCGCGATTCACGAAGTACCAGCTCGAGCCCGCCCCCTTGCCCAAGGTCTCGATCAGGCGATCGAGCGGCAGCCCTTCGGCGTGCGCGAACGCCATCGCTTCACCGACCGCCTGGATGATCCCGGCGCACATGATCTGGTTGGTTGCCTTCGCCGCCTGCCCCGCGCCGCTCGGGCCGAAATATGTGACGGTCTTGCCCAATTTCTCGAGCACGGGCAGCGCTTGCTCGAAATGCTGCTCATCGCCCCCCACCATGATGGCGAGCGTTGCGGCGCGCGCGCCCTCGACGCCGCCGCTCACCGGGCAATCGAGAAATCCGACGCCCAGCGGTGCGAGCAACTCGTGCATATCGCGGGCGGTTCCCGAGCCCACCGTGGAGCAATCCATCACGATCATTCGCGGACTCAAGCCGGGCTCCAGTCCGGCGACCACCGCGCGCACGTCATCGTCGGCCGATACGCAGATGACGGCCGCCTCGCAATTCGCCGCAAGCTCGGCCAAGTCCTTGAAGGCATGGCATTTGAGCTCCTTGGCGAGCTCTGCCGCCTTGTCGGGCGTGCGGTTCCACACACCGTTCAGGAGGCCCGCGCGATGCAGGCTTCGAGCCATGTGCGCACCCATGGCGCCGAGTCCGACGAAACCGGTTTGCATGCTGGAGAGATCCCGAAAAATGGAGAAACGTCCGAATCAGGACGCTAGCCTAAGGCTTTACGGCGCACGCGGCAAAAAGGCGGCGCAGGTGGGAGCGGCAACACCGCCGCGGAGACATTTACGATACGGTCGCGCCCGCCATCGCGGCGTCAGGTGGCGCTGTTGCAGATCTCATCGACCTCGCGCTTGGCATCGAGTCGCTCGGAGTCGATTTGCTCGGAACTCAAATACTCACGCTCGCCGTTGTCGCCCGTCTTGTACAGGCGCCGGCCCTCGATGAGCTTCTTGTAGCGATCTTGCGCGTCGGTGCATTGCTTGTCGCGCGTGGCCGCGACATCGCTGTCGACCGCTTTTTTGGCGTCGTTCGCAGTCGGCGAAGAGGGGGCCGAGGCCGGCCTCTCCGTGGACGCCGTGCTCGTACGGGCCAGCATGGGTGCCGAGCAATTCGACCACCTCGGCATGCACACCGTCGGGCGGCGTGTCCCCGTACTGAATTTTCCCCTGAGCGTCGGTCCACTTGTAGACCACCGCCGAGGCCATCGCCGACCAGCCCATCAGCAGCGCGCACAACAAAACGCGTTTCATTGAGAGATCCTCATTTGCGAACTACAGGGCGCGCGTACCCGCCTCTCCCGTGCGAATACGCACCGCCTGGCCGAGATCCAAAACGAAAATCTTGCCATCGCCGATTTTACCCGTGCGCGCGGTCTCGATGATCGCTTCCTGAACCCGTTCCACCTGGTCGTCGTCCACGGCCAGCTCCAGCTTTACCTTGGGCAGGAAATCCACGACGTACTCCGCCCCACGGTAGAGCTCAGTGTGTCCTTTTTGCCGGCCAAAACCCTTGACCTCTGTCACGGTAATGCCCTGTATCCCCACCTCCGCCAGTGCGGAACGAACATCGTCGAGCTTGAAGGGCTTGATGATGGCAATGACCATTTTCATACCAGTGACTCCTCCTATCCCCAAGGATGCAGCCTAGCAATGCAAAATGCACGAATCGCTGCGGCGCGTATGTTGCGATGCAGTACACCGCGGTGCGGCATGCCGCGACGCGACATGCTGCCATGCATCATAGAGCGCTTTGTGTTTCTGTTGTATAACGGCTCGGCATCTTGCGCCGGTCGATTGTAAAAAACGGTGCGGGTCCGGTTAGGAACCCGCACCGGCGGGATTTCGCACCGACGGGGGAGTTGGCTGGCTTGCCGGCGCGAGATGCTCCAAAAACGTTAAATCGCGTCCGATCCGGTCTCGCCGGTACGCACCCGCAGCGCCTGCTCGAGATCCAGTATCCAGACTTTTCCGTCACCCGTTTTTCCTGTCCTGGCCACGTTACAAACTGCCTCCATCACCTGTTCCGCAATCGAGTCATCCACGGCGAGTTCTACTTTGGCCTTCGGCAGGAAATCCACCTGATATTCCGCGCCCCGATAGATCTCGGTATGTCCGCGTTGCCGCCCGTAACCGTGGACCTCCGTGACCGTCACACCTTGTATTCCGATATCTGCAACGGCCTGCCGAACCTCGTCCAACTTGAACGGCTTGATGACGGCGGTGATCAGCTTCATGCATTTATCCCCGCTTGCAGCGCTTGATTGGACGGCCTCCGGCACCCGCTCGGCGTACTATTGCCCTGACCGATGCAGCTTCCATGCCAGCGTGGCCTTCACCGGGGATCAAGGGCTTGCGTCGAGTGGGGGATCACGAGCGCATCGCTTTGGCGCGCCTGCCCCGCGCTCATGCATTATCGGAGTGCGAACGGGGCGTTATCGGGTGCGAACGGGGCAATGAGTGCGATGGGGCAATTGGCGCGGTTTCGGAGGTAGGCAATGAGCTTCATGAATTCTTCGGCCTTGGACGATCTGGCGCGACGGCTGACGGAGGCCATACCTCCCTCCATCCGCAATCTGGGACAGGATCTCGAGAGCAACTTCAAGGCGGTACTGCAAGCGCAATTGGCCAGGCTCGACTTGGTGAGCCGTACGGAATTCGACGTTCAGTCGGCGCTCCTGAAGCGCACCCAGTCGGCGTTGACGGTCATGGAACAGCGCTTGAAGGACCTGGAGGCCAAGTTCGCGACCCCGCCGTAGCGGAGCGCGTCGCCCGGGGGAGCGCGTCGCCTGGGAGCGCGTCGCGGAAGCTCGGGCTGAGTGCTCGCTATTTGACCTGCGAGACCATGTAGTCGACCGTCATGCGAATGGTCGCGTCCGGCCAGTTCGTGCCGCCCCTCGGGGGCATCAGGCCTTTGCCCGAGAGGGCGGTGGCGTAGAGCGTGTCCTTGCCTTGCGCAATGCGCGGTGCCCAGGCCGCTTTGTCGCCGATCTTCGGCGCGCCGTTCAAACCCGTGCCGTGGCAGGCCGAGCACACCTGCTTGAACGCCTGCTCGCCCGTGGTGGGAATAGCCGCCGCGCCGGCAGCGGGCGCCGGGGTGGCGGCCACGGTCAAGGCACTGTTGTCCTGCCCTGCGATGGCCTCGCGTCCGAAAGGAGTCGTGTTCTGTTCGACGGACTGGAAGCGTAGCGGGTCCTGCAGCACATCCCGGCTCTGCACGTTTCTGCCCACCATGCGCGCGAAGGCGAACAGAATGATGGTGAAGACGATGAGGATTCCCAGCACGACGCTGAAGGAATTGAAGAAGTGGGTATCTGACGATTCGGATTTGGACACGACAACTCGCTGAAAACCGCCGAAAAAGGTGGCGGGCAGTATAGCGGCACCTCGCGAATCACGGAATAGCCGGTGCCTCGAGGTTAGCGCCGGCCCGAGCTTCGCGCGACAATGAGGCTCCATGGAACACGCATTCGACAGGATCGAGCTCGATCGGGCCGCGGAGCTCGTGCACCGGGTCATGCCGCCCACGCCCCAGTATCCGTGGCCGAAGCTGCGCCGGCGCGCCGGCTGCACCGTGTGGGTGAAGCATGAGAATCACACACCCACCGGCGCATTCAAGGTGCGGGGCGGTCTCGTGTATCTCGACCGGCTGCGCCGCGCGCAGGATCCTCTTCCGGGCGTGATCTCGGCGACGCGCGGCAACCATGGCCAGTCGATCGCCTTTGCCGCCGCGCGTGCCGGTGTTCCCGCGACCATCTACGTGCCTCTGGGGAACTCCCCCGACCAGAATTCCGCGATCGCGGCCGCCGGCGCCACGGTGGTCGAATTCGGACGCGATTTCGACGAGGCGAAGCACGAAGCGTTTCGAGTGGCGGCATCGCGCGGGCTGCATTTCGTGCCGTCCTTCCACCCGCATCTCGTGCTCGGCGTCGCGACCTACGCGCTCGAGTTCCTGCGCGCATCGGAGCCGCTCGACGCGGTGTACGTCGGGGTGGGGATGGGGTCGGGGATTTGCGGTCTGATCGCCGTGCGGGATCTCTTGGGCTTGAGGACGGAAATCATCGGTGTCGGTGCCGCCGAGGCTCCCGCCACCGCGCAGTCGTTCGCCGCGGGAAGGCCGGTCCCGGCAGCCTCCGCCCGCACCTTCGCGGACGGACTCGCGACCCGCGAACCGCACTCTGACGCCATCGCGACGCTCTGCCGAGGCGCAGCGCGCATGGTGGAAGTCGCGGAGGAAGAGATCGCGGAAGCCATGCGGATCTATTTCGACGACACGCACCAGGTTGCCGAGGGAGCGGGTGCCGCGCCGCTCGCCGCTTTGCTCAAGGAGCGCGGCCGGCAGGCGGACCGGCGCGTCGGTGTGATACTGAGCGGCGGCAACATCGAGCGCACGCGGTTTCATCAAGTGCTCGGTGGCGCGACACCTTCCGTGAGCTAGGAGAGGCCGGAACTCGCGGCGACACCTTGTTCAACTTCGCCCGGCATTTTGGCTTGCTCGGACTGTTCACGGCCGCGCTTGCGGTCGCCGGACCGCGTGCCGGGCCGGGAATCGGAACCCAGTTCGCCCTGTACGGCGCGCTGCATGCGGCCGCGGTCACGCTTTCCCCGGCAGACGGCGCGAGGCCTTCACCGGGCCGCCGGCTCCTGTTCGTGGCAGTCGCCGCGATACTCGCCCTATTGACGGCGTGCCTTGGGCTTCGCGGACTCCATCGGCTGAGCCGGCTAGAGCTGGGCGTGTCGGCCGGGGCAATGATTGCCGCCTGCGCAGGCCTGGGAGCACTCGCCTACGGCGTGTCGATCCGCGGCATCCTGGCGGCTCCCCTCGGTGTTGCCCGGCGGTGGGACTCGAAGTCGATCGGCGCAACCTCGCTCGGCTGCGCCGCCGTGGCGGCGCTCTCCTTCGCCGCCTGCCGGGAGTTTCACGCCGCAGGCGTCCTGTGGCTGGTCGCGCCGTGGTGGTTTGCGTTCTCGACCGGCCTCTGGTACGCAACGGCCGGAGACTCGCCTAAAATGAGGTCCTGACATGACCGATTCGACCAAAATCACCTCGCCCGCCGACGGCGGCTGCACCTGCCGATACATACGCTACCGGCTGATGGGGCCGCCGCTGATCGTCCACTGCTGCCATTGCCGCTGGTGCCAGCGGGAAACCGGCACGGCGTTCGCCCTCAACGCGATGATCGAAGCAGACCGGGTGGAGGTGCTCGAAGGCGAAGTCGATACGGTCACGACGCCCACGCTGAGCGGCCGGGGACAGAAGATCTCGCGCTGCCCGAAGTGCCGGGTGGCCCTGTGGAGCAATTACTGGGGCGCCGGAGAGGCCGTGCGGTTCGTTCGGGTCGGTAGCCTGGACGAGCCCGATCGCTTTCCGCCGGATCTGCACATATTCACCGCCTCGAAGCAGCCCTGGGTGACGCTGCCCAAGGACAAACCCACGTTCGCCGAATACTACAAGGCTTCCGAGCATTGGCCCGCGGCGAGCCTAGCGCGCTATGCCCATCTGAAGTCAAAGTCGATAAGATAACCGCCATGAAGTCGCTATTGACCATCGTCGCCTGGTGTCTGCTGTTCGTAGTGTGCTGGCCGCTCGCGCTGGCGGCGCTGGTACTGTGGCCGCTGGTGTGGCTCTTGTCGCTGCCGTTTCGCATCCTCTCGATCTCGTTCGAGGCCGTGTTCGCGCTGCTGAAGGCCGTGCTGTTCCTGCCGGCCCGCATGCTTGGCGGCGGCGGCCCTCACGCGCCGCAGGGCCGCTAAGGTTTCCGCCATGCCGCGCCGACACTGAGCGCCGGGAATCGATGGTCTCCGCACAGGCCGCGCTCGCTCTTCTCCTCGACGGCAATCGGCGATTCGTCCAGGACGTGCGCAGTCGCGACACGCCGCCCGCCCGCGGCCGTCGCCTGGAGCTCGCTTCGAGCCAGGACCAGGAGCCGATTGCAGTGATCCTCGGGTGTTCCGATTCGCGCGTGCCCGTGGAGATCGTCTTCGATCAGGGGCTCGGGGACCTGTTCGTGATCCGCGTCGCCGGCAACATCGTAGCCCCATCGCAGATCGGCAGCGTCGAGTTCGCCGCCGAGCAGTTCGGAACGAGGCTCGTGGTGGTCCTCGGGCATTCGAACTGCGGCGCCATCGCTGCAACGCTGCAGCAGCTGCAGCGTCCCAAGGAAAACCAGTCGAGGAACCTGCGCTCCATCGTCGATCTGGTTCGTCCGTCGGTCGAGAATCTGCTCGCGACCGACTTGAAGTACGACCTCCCGAAGCTTTTTCGTGAGGCCGTGCGCGCCAACATCCGGGCTTCCGCGGTGCACCTGCGGCATGGGTCGGAGATCATCGAGAACCTGATCCAGAACGACGGCCTGATGATCGTCGGCGCCGAATATTCTCTCGAAACGGGCGAGGTGGATTTCTTCGACGGCATCGGCGAGCCGGACCCGGCGGACCGATGAGTAGCGCACCGCAGACGCTCGAGCACTGGAACGAGCGCGGCATCGGCAAGTTCCCCGGCCATATCGGCATCGTGTTCACGCGCGTGAGCCCCGCCGAGGTCATCGGCGAGTTCACCGTGAAGAGCATCCACCTGGCGCCCAACGGCTATTTGCACGCTGGGAGCATCGTGACGCTCGCCGACACCTCCTGCGGATACGGGTGCTTCGCGACCCTGCCGGAGGGTGCGACCGGCTTCACCACCATCGAGCTCAAGAGCAATCATCTCGGCACGGCCCTCGATGGCACCATCGTGAGCCGCGCGACGCCCGTGCACCTCGGCAGGACCACGCAGGTCTGGGATGCCGTGGTGACGCACAAGGAGAGCGGGAAGACGCTGGCGATGTTCCGGTGCACCCAGCTGCTCCTGTACCGCAAATAGGGGGTCCGGTCGGGCGGCTTGCCCCGGTTCAGGGGTGGCGAGTACTATCGCGGCCCCGGTTCAAGCGCCCGTAGCTCAGCTGGATAGAGTGTCGGCCTCCGAAGCCGAAGGTCACTGGTTCGAATCCAGTCGGGCGCGCCATCAACATCATTGTCCATTCCGGGGACATAGCTGACACATGTAGTTACGCGCTACTCCAGAACTCTTGTCCCCTTTTTGGTCACTTTTCTTTACCCGCCGTATACGGCCAGCCCTTCGGCACGGGAGATCCGTCCGACATAGCCCAGTTCGCGACGAGCGGCGGAATCATCGATGACGAATTCGCGTCCGATCATCCGGACTAACGCGCGGGATAGCGGCGGATCGCTCTTCGAGCGCCTGATGGCGGCACCAATCTCCATCAAACGCCCCAGCATGAATGCCAACCGATAGGGAACCGACCTGATGCCGTCAATCGACAGTCGCTGTCTCCCGGCCAGCATGGCGATGAACGAGCGGAACGTCATCGTCTCCTGGTCATGGACGAAATAGGCCCGTCCGCCGGGCCCACGATCGAGCGCGCACTGCACGGCCTCGATCACATTGTCGATATGGCAGGTGACGAAGGGATAATCACCGCGATTGATAAAGGAGAACTGCCCCGAGCCAATGGCCTCCGGAATGGCGCGGCTGAACGCGTCGCCCGGCCCCCAGATGCCGGGCGGGCGGAGCGCGATCGTGCGGAAGCCCGGCTTGTTCGCCGCCAGTACCGCCGCCTCGCCACGCGACTTGCTCGCGATGTAGGCGGAAAAGCTGTTCGGGAAGGTCGGCGCGCTTTCGTCGGCATCCCGCATTGGCGAACCCTTGTCGTCCATGACGACTGCGGCTGCGCTGACATAAACGAAATTCTTGGCGCCGGCTTCCTCTGCAGCGCTTAGCAGCGCCCGTGTGCCCGCGACATTGGTGCGGAAATAGGGTGCGCGCGGCCCTGCGAGGCGGAAATGCGCCGCTGCATGGACGACCGCATCGACCGCCGGCAACGCGAGCTTCTCCGGCGCTTCCAGATCGCCTCTGACCGGCGTTGCGCCAAACCCGCGCACTTTTTCATCGGACGAAGGGGAACGCGCAAGCGCGAACACCTCATGCCCACCACTCACGAGCCTTGGAATCAGACGCGCGCCGAGAAACCCGGAACCGCCAGTAACGAGAATTTTCGTAGCCATACTCACCTCGAATTGGATTGGCAGATGGCGGACATCGCGCGATCGCGCAGTCCATCGATGACGGCGGGATCGGGGGGCGTGGTTGGCGCAGCCGCGAGCATCGCTGCCGTGACGTGCAAAAAAGCGGCAGCATGCGCGGAAGCCCAGGCCGTCTGGGCCGCATCCTGCACGGCCATCGCCAGCCGACCCTCGGCGGCCAGGGTTTCGATGCGCTCCACCAGCAGCGCGTAGGCCTGTCTAGCAGCCGGGATGTCGCCGCCCTGCAGCATGCGCGCCGTCATCGCGGCATAGAGGCGCGGACGCTCGGCTGCGAAACGGACGTAATCGTCCCAGCCCTGCCGGAGCGCCGTCGCCGCATCGGGCCACTGGGCCGCAGCCGCCACTTTCTTGCGTGCGAGAAACTGCTCGAAGGCCTCCGCGACCGCCGCATTCAACAGCCCGTCCGCGCTGCCGAAATGATGATAGAGCGTGGGCGCGGTGACCTTCGCCAAGGCGCAGACCGTGCGCATCGAGAACTTTTCAGCCCCGTCTTCTTCCAGGACCGTCAATGCCGCGGCCAGCAGTGTCTCGCGTGTGCTCAGGGCAACACTATAACAGTGTTATACGGGAGAATCTATAACGCCGTTATACGCGAATCCGGAAGATTCCGAGTCAGGCTGCATCGGCCATATGTTCGCTGGCAGTAGCCTTAAGCCGGCATGGGGAATCGCTGCTCGGCGGCAAAGCTTTGCGACCGCAGCATCAGACACTCCCAAGGCGAGCAGCGAATTCGCTGACCGGCGATGCCACTCAGCAATCATCGTTTGGCACGTTCTGCAAGAGCATTGGCGTCTTTTGCTAGTTACGCCGGCCCGCTCTTGAGCCACACTGAAATTGTGAGTTCGGGTCCTGAGAGATACAGCGACCTTGGTAAAGCCGAAACCTCATGAAGGGTGACACAAATGAAAACACGCGAAACCACCACTCCAGTAAGAGCCTTTGATCGCGCCTATATCAACGGCCAGTTCGTCACTCCGCATGGAACCCAGGTCGTCGATCTGGTGAACCCGACCGACAACAAGGTTATCGGCAAGGTCACGATGGCAGACGAAATCGACGCCCGAAAAGCCATCGCTGCCGCGAAAGAGGCCTTCAACACCTTTTCGCAAAGTAGCAAGGAATACCGCATGCAGCTCCTGCAGCGGCTGCACGACGCCGTGGCCAAGCGAATGGATCAACTCGTTGAAGCAACGGTCGTGGAATACGGCGCACCGCAAGACCGTGCGAAGGGCTCCAACAACCTCGCGGCGAACATTTTCCTGCACTTCAAGAAAGTCCTCGAAGATTTCGACCTGGTCAAAACTGTCGGTACATCCAGGGTCGTGATGGAGCCGGCTGGCGTGGTGGGCATATTCACGCCATGGAATTCGAGCGCCGGCTCGATCGCGATCAAGGTGGCGCCGGCGATCGCTGCCGGATGCACGGTAGTCATCAAACCAAGCGAGATGAGCGCCATGCAAACGGAAGTGTTGATGGACGCCTTTCATGAAGCCGGGTTGCCTCCCGGCGTCATCAATGTCGTGACGGGCCTCGGCGAGGTTGTCGGGACAGAGTTGACGAAGAGTCCCGACATTCAGAAAATCGCTTTCACCGGTTCGACGCAGATCGGAAAGCTGGTCGCCAAGAACTCCCTGGACACGATGAAGCGCTTGACGCTGGAGCTCGGGGGCAAGTCGCCCAACATCATCCTGGACGACGCCGATCTCTCCACGGCGATCCCGATGGCCATCAACGCCTGCTACCTGAATAACGGCCAGGCCTGCATTGCGGCTTCGCGTCTGATCGTGCCGGAAGACCGACTCGACGAAGTGAAGCGATTGGCCAAGGCGGCCGTCGAAAAAATCAAAATGGGCGATCCGCGGGACAAGGACGTCACCCTCGGCCCATTGGCCAGCACCAAGCAGTACAAGCGCGTGCAGGAGTACATCAAGTCTGGGATCGAGGAAGGTGCGGAGCTCGTCATCGGCGGGGAAGGTCATCCCCAGGGACTTGAAGGTGGGAATTTCATCAAGCCCACCGTGTTTGCCAACGTCACCCGCGAGATGCGTATCGCGAAGGAAGAAATCTTCGGACCGGTCCTGTCGATACTGACATACAAGACGGAAGCCGAGGCCATTGAAATCGCCAATGAAACCGAATTCGGCCTCATCGCCTACGTAAGCTCGGCGGACCCGGAAAGGGCCACCCGTGCGGCGCGCAAACTCGCCGCCGGCCGCGTCCTGATCAACACATTAAGTCACGATCCGTTTGCTCCTTTCGGTGGGTTCAAACAATCGGGGATCGGTCGGGAAGGCGGGATCTTCGGGCTGCAGGAGTACCTGGAACCCAAAGCGATCATCGGCTGACCCGAGGAATGTCCTGACAGCGCGATTGCTTCCAGACGAAATTACCGGCGAGAGAAAAATGACCGTCCACGTACCAGACCGTTTCAAAGCCGCGAACGCCTTTTGGATAGGGCTCGCTAAGATCGGACTTACGCCAGCTGCGGTGCTGAGCCAAGCTCGCTTGCCACTGACTGTTTACGACGGCAAGAAGAACCTTGTCACAACGGCCCAGTTCTTCGCACTCTGGCGTGCCGTGGGCGAGCTCTCCGCTGATCCGGCCGCGGGCCTGAAGATCGCCACCCAGATCGACGTTGGCAATCGGCCACCGTCAACTATGGCGGCCTATTACGCCCGTGACTACCGGGATGCCCTCACCCGCCTTGCTCGCTTCAAGCAACTGTGTTCGCCCGAGGATCTGCAAATCAAGGTGAGCAAGGACGAGTGCGTGATCGAGCCTGTGTGGCTCCACGCGCGGGAAGAAACGCCGCCCCTGCTGACAGACGCCGCCTTTGTCTCGTTCGTTGAACTTGGTCGCCGCGGCACAGGGCATTTGGTGACGGCGAAGAGGGTCGAGCTGAAGCGCAGCGCGGAGGCGACCGGCTTCCACGAAGCCTATTTCAAGGGCCCGATCACGTTCGGAGCGCGACGGAATGCGCTCGTCCTGCACGCGACCGATCTCGATCGGCCGTTCCTTACCTACAACGCCGAGTTGCTTGAGATGTTGAATCCGCAGCTCGAACGCGCGCTTGAAGAGCGCCGTGCGCAGAGCTCGATCAGTGAGCAGGTGAAATGGATTCTCAAACGCCTGCTCGCGGGAAGCCGACCGGAGATATCGGCCGTGGCGCGCGAGCTCGGGTTGAGCGATCGGACCTTGCAGCGTCGAATCATCGATGACGGCGCAACCTTCCGGCAGTTGCTTCTTGAGGCGCGGCAGGAACTGGCGCACGAGTACCTCAACCGGCCGGAGATGGATGTCACGGAAGTGGCGTACCTGCTCGGCTACGAGGATTCGAATTCTTTCTATCGAGCTTTCCGAACGTGGGAGGGGACGACACCCTCCCAGTTGAGGGCAGCGCTCCGACGATCTGGGTGGTTGCATCCACGCAGATTCGCGTCATGTTGACCGGCGGCTGGCAAAGACTTCAGGCCACCGGCGGCGGGCCGCATTCCACGGATTACGGAATGGTCGGCGGCGTGCAACAGGGTGCCGGCGCGGATGAGTACAAAAAACTCTTGGATATATTGGAAGCCGGATTAGCTTCGCCGAAACAATAGGTCGGAAAATACCCGCAGGCGTACCTTGGCGACACGCTGGGGCTGGTCGAATCCCAGCGGCAGGGCGTCACGTCGCATCATGAAAGATCACACCTAGGGTGTGCCGACGGCCTGACCGCAGCCGGCTGACTCCGTGGCGGAGCTTGACCCGATAGTCGCCCCTCATGCCTCGCACAGGCCGGCTGTTGACCGCGAACACGACGGCGTCACCCTTGTGCAACGGCACGACGGCGGCCCGGGTCTGCATCCGCGGACGCTGCTCGGTCATCACGAACTCACCGCCATCGAAGTCCACGCCCGGCTGCGACAGCAGGACCGCCACCTGCAGCGGAAAGACGTGCTCTCCGTAGATGTCCTGATGCAGGCAGTTGTAGTCGTCGGGGCCGTACCGCAGGAGCAGCGGTGTCGGCCGGATCTGGCCGGCGGCGTGGCAGCGTTCGATGAAGGCGGCATGGTCGTCCGGGAAGCGGACGGCGTTTCCCATCCGCTCGTGCCAACGGTTGGCCAGCGGTGCCAAGTGCGGATAGATCGCGGTGCGCAGGTCCTGCACCAGGAGCGGCAGCGGGTAGCTGAAGTAGCGATACTCGCCCCGACCGAATCCGTGGCGCTCCATGATGACTTGGCTGCGAAAACCGGGCCCCTGGTCATACAGAGCCGCCACCGCCTCGCACTCCGCAGCCGCGAGCAGCTTCGGCTGGACCGCCCAGCCTTGGGCGTCCAGGTCCGTCGATACCTGCGACCAATCGACCGCGGCCGCCCGGTTCTTTGACGCCGATTTGCTCACGAAATCAACCCCCTGCCCAACCTACGGGACTACGTCTTCACGGCGATTTCGGCACTCGTGCTGGCGATCATCGGGATCCGCTTTTTTGCCCGTCTTTGAGTGTGGACTTCACCCCATCGCCGCCTGGAGCGATGCGTGAAGCGTAAGCACCGGTTCTGGGCAGAGACTCGAGAGTTCGAAGGCATGCAGCACATATGATTCTGAACTCTTTACTGATGCGTGTTTCGTTTGCAAGTGATCGCCAGTACGCTTCGGCGAGCGAGCGCGCACGTCCCCACACATTCAACGTGTCGCTGGTGGGATCCGCGGGAGTGTAGATGCGTGCCACGAGCTGATCATGAGCAGGCGCAAAGAGCATCGGTAACATATCGTAGACCGGTGTCAGCCGGAAGCGACCATCGTAGTCATCGTAGAAGGCTAGGTTTCCAAAGTGCTTGTCGGTGTTGGCTATCAAGTCAGCGAAGCTCGATATCAGTCGGATTTCGTCCAACGTCTGCACATCGATGCGCCGCTCCTGTTGCAGTCGCTCCGCCGATGCAATCCAGTTGTCCAGCACTCCGTAAAAACCTGTGTCGATGGCCCAGAGCGAGGTCACACCGATACGACCGGCAACGCCCACCCGGTCGAAGCGATCCACTTCAAGGTAGGTTCGATTCTCGAATTGAAAAATCCGAGACGTTGCGCTGGAAATCCCTGCGGTATCCAACGTCTCGAGCGCCAGATGCTCGGCGATCAGAAGATCCGACCAACGCCGCCCAACCTCGGTTTCAACGGGAGGCGAGAACTTGACGAGCGCATGGCGCACTTCACCTTGCCCGGCAAGCGTGACGGCAAACTTGGGATGTTCGCCTTGGGCAGATGACCCCGGCACTCCACCGTGCATGCTCTGTTCTGCGAGTTCAGGGAAATACTTATTTCGTAGCCCGGCATCTCGAGGCACGAGTTGACGAAGCTGTAGCAGGTATTCATCCAATGCCGGACGGCCCAGGATGAGATCACCCACCGCATCGCTTCCGAAGCTCGTGAGATATCGCAGGTAGTGCTCATCGGTCCAGTCCTGAATTCGCGACGGAGCATGCAGCTGTGGAAATCGTTGCGGAATCGCGCGGCCGAGGAAACCGCCCGGACGCTGATCTTGCAGCAGATAGGGGATCCCCGCGCTCAAGGAGGCTACGGCGAAACCGGCGGCCGTGGCAGCAGCCTTGGTTGCTTCGAGGTAGTACTCATCAGCTACGAGGGCATAGAGCGTGCCGAGTTCGACGGGCTCGCCGTCGCGACCGACACGATATAAAGGCCACGCGGATCCGATCGGTGGGATGTCCCGCCGCAGCGCGTAGCGCGCACCTCTTCGTGAGCCGACTCGCACGACGCGCCTCTGGGCAATCAAGCTGCGTAGTGCCGCGCTCACCCAGGATTGCGATTTCCCCGTCGCTTGTTCCAGCTCGGCGGAGGACGTATTGCCGGAGGTCAGACGACCGAGTAGCGAATCAGTGCTGGCGGTGGAATGTGCCATGGGATCAGCATAGCAATTCCAACTAAAATAATCGCTAAAGAAACACTAATTGTTAGCTACAATAAATATAACAAAATCAATTAATTACTCAAAAAATGTAGCCATAAAGGCGAATATTAGGCTTAATTCCAGAACCGGCTCCTCTGCATCACCCTCTATTTTTAACCGAACCCTCTTCAAGTCGCCTCCACGACGCGTGACCGCAAGGGCGACGTGGGTCGTCGGATCGAATTGATGGCGATGGATGCGGCACCAGCCACAGCCGCCCAGGTCAACAGGGTGCGAGTGAGGCTCAAGATTGTCTGACCGCGCCGCTAATAGAGGAAAGCTTTCGACGATCCGGAAGGAGGTCATCAGATGCAACTGTTCTTAATCGCCGAGTTCATTCTCGGCATCATGGTCGGGCTTGCGTTCTGTGCCACGAACGCGGAGCGGCAGATGCTGCTGCCGTGGAGTTTACTCCGGAGCCTGTCGCCGGATGATGCGACCGCCGCCGGTACGGCACACCGGATCTAGGGAATCGCGGCAATCCCCGGATGCGAGGCCGCGAGCGGACTCGGCGTCTTGCTCGAGGCGGCGCCCGCTGAGCGCGAAAAGCTTCGAAATACGGACGCGGGCATCCAGCGGTCGAGCAGTCCCCGCGTGGCGCCGCCCCGATTCATCAAACGGCTGGTCCATTGCAGGGTGGGGTCGCCCTTTCTGTTGGTCTGGATCGACACCGCGCTCGCCCTGGATTCCCAGAGCGTGAGCACTCGGACCCCATCGCGGTTGCGATACTGCTGCAGGCGCTCCCAAACGGTTCTGTCGATCATCAAATTGTCGCTGGCGCCGACCCCCGCGATGCTCGGATCCTTATCGAATATCGAATGCCCTCGGGGGCGGAAATCCGTGCTGGAGTAGGAGCGGGGCTCGGCGACGGGGGGCAGCGAATATTCGCGGGGAACGGGCGACAATCCCGTCCACAGGGAAAACTTCGACGCGAACGGCGCCGCCGAAAACGGCATCGGCGGACGAGGCTCGTTACGGCCCGGCGTCAAGGCCGGATCGACGCCATGCTCGGCCGCCAACGCCTCGCCGGCCTTGATGATGGTGAAGGCCGCCAGTCCGAGAAACAGCCGCCTGCGGGCGCCGTCGCGGGTGGCCGCAACCTTCCTTGGGCCTGTGGGCGGGCAGTGGTCCGACATAGTGCTGGATGCTACGTGCCGATCGGAACGAACGCCGATAGCATCCAACAATTCCAGAGAGCGGCCGTGTGACCTCCGTCACATAATTTTCGCGGCGCGAGTGATGAGCCGGATTATGTCCGCTCGAGATGCCGGCGGTCAGCCGTGTGGTGCCTGCAGGGTGGCGCGCGAGGCCTCCCAGTCGCGTCCGTTGAAAGGGCTCACCGTCATCGATTCGATCGTGCCGGCGTCGAGACAGCGGGCGTTGACGCTGATTCCGTCCGGGTGAGAGCGGGGCACATAAAAGGACTTTACGCCGCAGACGGAGCAGAAGTGATGCTTCGCCACCCCGGTATTGAAGGTGTAGGTGGACAGAGCGTCGCGGCCGGAGGTCAACTTGAATCGTTCGGCCGGGACGATCAGGTGCAGGTATCCCAGCTTGCTGCAGACCGAACAGTTGCAATCGGCGACGTCGATTTTGGCCGGTGCCTGGACTTCGAAGCGTACGCGGCCGCAATGACAACCGCCCGTGTGCGTGACCATGTCGGCCTCGTCGATCAGTGTTTGTGCTCCTGTGCCGCGAGATCGCTGACCAGGGTCAACAAGCGCTCGGGGCCGCCGGCGGAGCGGACGTCTGCAAGGTACTTGCCATTGATCACGAAAGTGGGAACCCCGTCGATGCGATAGCGCTGAACCAGCTCGTCGGCCCGTTGAAGCCGCGCTTCCACCCCCATCGAGTGGTAGGCCGCTTTGAAGGCGCTTTCGGAGATTCCTTCCTTGCCGGCGAACACCGTCTGCAGGCGCTCGGTCTGCGCCTCGTCCGCCGGATCGGAAGCGACCAGCGGATCGCCGTTCACCTGGATCTCCTTGAATACCTCGTCGTGCAATTGATCGAGCTTGTCCAGGCTCTCGAGCGTGTAGTACAACCGGGCGAGCGCGCGGTGTCCATCGCTCCAGGTCACCGGCACCGGCACGAAGGTGATGTACGAGGGTTTCGACTTCTTCCACGTCTCGACCATGGGCTCGAGCGCGAAGCAATGCGGGCACGCGTACCAGAAGAACTCGAGAACCTCGACTTGGCCGGCGGGCACGTCCGTCGGCTGCCCCGGCACGATGCGGGTGTAATTCACGCCCTCCTGCCAGGCGGTCGGCCCGGCGGGAACATCCGCGGAAGCGGTGGGGGTGGCTGCGGCCACCGTGGAGGCGACCGCTGCCAGCAATGCGTTGTGAGCGCCGCTGTCCCCGGCGGCGTCCTCGACGGTTTCCGACCCGTCTGGGTTGAGCTTCGAGGTCTGCGCTGCGGCTTGGGCCTGCCGGCGTGCCGGCCGCCGCGACCCGGGCCGCGGGAGCCTTCACCGGAGCCGTCGGCGACGCTACCCGCGCGTTCACTCCCGGAGGGTTGCTTGCTGCAGGCCGCGAGAGCCAGCGCGACGCCCAGCAGTAGGACGGCCCGCGAAGCGCGCATCCTCAGCGAAGCCCCTGAACGTAGGAGGCTAGATTACGGATGTCGTCGGCCGACAGACGCTTCGCGATGATGGGCATGATTCCGCCCGGCCCCGGCGGCCGGGTGCCGTCCGCATAAGCGGTCAGCTGTTTGGAGATGTAAACCGAATGTTGGCCGCGCAGCGCGGGGAACTTGCCGGGCTCGTTGCCCGCGCCGGTCGGGACCGTGGCACGCCATGCACGCCGGGATGCCCCGCGCCTTGTCGCCGCCGCGATAGAGCTTCTGACCCGCCTGCCAGTAGGACGGATCGGCTTCCAATCCCGTGTTCACCAGGGTGTCGAAGTAGGCACCGATATCCTGCATGTCCTGGGCGCTCAGCGCGGCGGCCATCGGCTGCATGACCGGATTGGCGCGCTTGCCATCCTTGAAATTCTGCAGCTGCTCGGCGATGTAATCCCCGCCGATCCCCGCGAGGCTCGGCCACTCGGGGTTGGCGCTGTTGCCGTTTGCACCGTGACAGGCCTGGCATACCGCAGCCTTCGCCGCGCCGTTTTGCGCATTTGCGGCCGGCAACGCCGAATTGCTGACGAAAGCGCAGGACATTGCCGCTGTGAAGATCAAAAACCGATTCATATCGCTCGTGACCCCATCTTCCGGAGAACCGCTCCCAGCCGCAAATTGTACACTACGCCCAACGATTTTCTTCCAAGCGAGCCGCTCGTCCCTCTCCATGTCCATCTACCCCCACGTGAGATTTCTGACGAGCGCGGCCGAGGCGAGCCAGCTGGCCGCCGACACCGGCCGCGAGATCGCGTTCGCCGGACGTTCGAACGCCGGCAAGTCCACGGCCATCAATGCGATCGTCGGACGCTCGGGGCTCGCGCGGGTCAGCCGCACCCCAGGCCGAACTCAGCTCATCAATTTCTTCGAGCTCGTCGCGGACCGGCGGCTGGTCGACTTGCCGGGATACGGATTCGCGAAGGTGCCCGAGAGAATTCAGGCCCGATGGCTCGAGCTCATGGAGCACTACTTCAATACACGCGAGTCCCTGGTCGGGCTGGTGCTGATCGTCGACAGCCGCCGCGGCCTGGGTCAGCAGGATGCAACCATGCTCGAATGGGTGCTGGCGCGAGGCCGCCGCGCCCATGTCCTTTTGACGAAATCGGACAAGCTCAACCGGCGCGACGCGGTTCGCGTACTCAAGGAAACCAACGAGGCTTGCCGCGACGCAGCCGTCACGGTCCAGCTCTTTTCCGCGCTCGCGAAGCAGGGATTCGAGGACGCCCGCGGCATCATGGACGAATGGTTGGAGGGGTCCGCGCAAAAAAAAGCCCCGGTGGGCGCTTGACGCAACCACCGAGGCAGACCAACCCGGCATGGGGATGACAAACCGGGTCTTACCCGCTCAGGGAGAAGAGCGGGGAGCATGTTTCCACACTCACGAGATTAGATGGGGGTGCCCTTTGAAAGTTCCAGGGCCTCGAGGCAATTAATCCGGGCGTTCCGCGAAGTCCCGATTCGGCGGTGAAAACCGCAAGAATCGGCACAAATTCGGCACAAAAACACCAAAACCCGGCGCAACCTTAACGGACTTTAACAAACAGTTAATCCGGATCAGCCGCAATGCCGCATCGCTCCGGCTCATTGCGCCTTCAATGCGCCTCATCCCAGTTCAGGCCGATCCCTACATCGACCTTGAGCGGAACGGCAAGTTCGGCTGCCGCCATCATATGCTCCCTGAGCCGCGCTGCCGTGCTCTCGACGGCGTCGTCGGCGACTTCCAGCACGAGCTCGTCGTGCACCTGCATGATGAGCCGCGCGGGAACCTGGGACTTCTCGAGCCACGCATCCACCTCGATCATTGCGCGCTTGATGATGTCGGCCGCCGTGCCCTGCATCGGCGCGTTGATCGCGCTGCGTTCCGCGTACTGGCGCAGGGCCGCGTTGCGCGAGCGGATCTCGGGCAGGTAGAGACGGCGGCCGAATACCGTTTCGACGTAGCCCAGCTCGCGCGCCTGAGCACGCGTCTCGTCCATGTAGCGCTTCACGCCCGGATAGCGCTCGAAGTACAGATCCACATAACGCTGCGCATCGCCCCGCGAGATGCCGAGCTGGCGCGCGAGGCCGAAAGCCGACATGCCGTAGATCAAGCCGAAGTTCACGGCCTTGGCCGAGCGTCTCTGATCGGCGCTCACTTCGCCGGCGGGGAGCCCCAGAACTTCCGCGGCTGTCGCCTGGTGAATGTCGCGGTCCTCGGCGAACGCCTTCAAGAGGCTCGCATCGCTCGACAGGTGCGCCATGATGCGCAGCTCGATTTGCGAGTAGTCCGCGGCGACGAGCGAATAGCCTTCGTGCGCGATGAACGCCTGGCGGATGCGGCGGCCCTCCGCGGTGCGGATGGGGATGTTCTGCAGGTTCGGATCGGAGGAGGACAACCGGCCCGTCGCCGCCACAGTCTGTTGGTACGAGGTATGAATTCGGCCGGTGCGCTCGTTGATCTGCTCCGGCAGCTTGTCGGTATACGTGGATTTGAGTTTGGACACGCCTCGGTATTCGAGGATCAATTTCGGCAGCTCGTACGCCTGCGCCAGTTCCTCGAGCACGTCTTCGGCGGTGGACGGCTGGCCCGTGGGAGTCTTGCGCGCGACCGGCAGGCCGAGCCTGCCGAACAGGATCTCCTGCAGTTGTTTCGGTGAATCCAGATTGAACGCGCCGCCGGCCGCGACATGCGCCTGTGTCTCGAGCTGCGCCATGCGCGCGGCAAGTTCTGAGCTCTGCGTGCGGAGCAGGGCGCGATCGACCAGCACCCCGGCCCGCTCCATCCGGTATAGAACCGGCGACAGCGGCTGTTCGATGGTGTCGTACAAGCTCTGGAGCCGGGACGCCGCCTCGAGCCGCGGCCGCAGAACATGATGCAGGCGCAGCGCCGTCTCCGCTTCTTCGCCCGCATAGTCTGCGGCTCGCTGCACGTCCACCTGGCCGAAGGTGATTTGCTTGGCGCCCTTCCCGACGAGGTCCTCGTATCGGGTGACGCCCGTGCCGAGATATCTCGCGGTGGTCGATTCCATGTCGTGCCGTGTGGCCACGCTGTCGAGGACGTACGACTCGAGCATGGAGTCATAGCGCTGCCCGCGAAGCGTGATGCCGTGGTTCGCGAGAATGTGGGTATCGAATTTGAGGCGCCGGCCGAGCTTCGGCAGCGCCGGATCTTCGAGGAGCGGCTTGAGTGCCCCGAGCACCTCATCGAGGGTGAGCTGCGCCGGCGCGCCGGTGTAATCGTGACCGAGGGGTATGTAGGCGGCATCGCCCGGGGCCACAGCGAAAGCCAATCCGAGGAGCCGGCCGTGCATGTAGTCGAGGCTCCCGGTCTCGGTGTCGATGGCGATGAGCGATGCGGCCTCGAGCTTGGCGATCCAAGCGTCCAATGAGGCTCGCGAGACCACCGCCTCGTAGCTCCGTGCCGCGGCGCTGTTCGTGTCGACCGCCGTCGCCGCCACTGCAGCCGCAGTGCCCGCAGCCGTAGCCGCCGTGCCCGCCGGCGCCGAGGGCGCGGCATCGGCGGGCGGCGCCATCGTGTCCAGGGATTTCGCGAGCGCCCGCAGCTCGAGCCGTCCGTACAGCTCCCGAAGCCGCGCAAGATCCGGCGTGCCGGGGAGGAGATCCTCCGGACCCACCTCGAGCGTCAACGCCGCATCGATGGTCGCGAGCTTGCGCGACAATTCGAGCGCCGGCAATTCGCCGCGCAGATTCTCTCCGACCTTGCCCGCGATCTCGGCCGCGTGCGCGATCAAGGAGTCCAGCGTGCCGTACTGGTTGAGCCATTTGGCCGCGGTCTTCGGACCTACGCCGGTGATCCCGGGAATGTTGTCGGAGCTGTCGCCGACCAGCGCGAGGTAATCGACCATCTGTTCCGGGAAGACGTCGAACTTCGCCTTCACGCCGTCACGGTCGAGACGGGTATTGCTCATGGTATTGACCAGGGAAATGTGCGGATCCACGAGCTGCGCCATGTCCTTGTCGCCGGTCGAAATGAGCACGTCGAATCCCGCCGCCGCCGCCCGTACCGCGAGCGTCCCGATCACATCGTCCGCCTCGACCCCGGACACGCGCAGCAGCGGCAGCCCGAGCGCGGTCACCGCCTCCAGCAAGGGCTGCAATTGCGAACGCAGATCGTCCGGCATCGGCGTGCGATGCGCTTTGTACTGATCGAACAAATCGTCGCGAAACGTGCGCCCCGGCGCGTCGAACACGATCGCCACCCGCTGCGGCGATTCCTCCTTCATCAGCTTGTTCAGCATATTGAGCACGCCGAGAACCGCTCCGGTGGGTTCGCCCTTGGAGCTCGTGAGCGGCGGGAGCGCATGGAAGGCGCGGTAAAGATAGGACGAGCCGTCCACCAGGAGTAGTTTTCGAGCGGGCATGAGTGGAGTGACGGGTGAGACCGGGCGGCTAACTCTGCGGGGCGGCGTCGGGCGGCGCCGGGTTGGGTGCCGGATCTGCAGGAGCACCGGGTGCGTTCGCAGGGGCGGCAGGCGCGTCGGGTTTGGCGGGCGAGGCAGGCGTCGCAGGAGCCGCTGGGGTGGCGGGCGTGCTCGGCTTTGGCGCCGCCGGGAACTTCAGCTTCTTTCGCGGGTGCTGGGCGTCGGGCAGCACCAAGGGACCTTTCTGTCCGCAGCCCGTGGCCAGCCACGCCACAGCGATGAGGATCAAAACGGGCGCCGCTTTCATCCGTCGATTATACCCGCGCGGCCCGTACACTATGGCTTGGAACTTCCGGCGCAGGCTGCCTGTCCGAGGGTTCAGTGCCAAAAATGGAGAATTCGATGAATCGACTGCCCCGGGCCTTGTTGGCCGCTGCTGCGCTGGGCGCCGTCGGCGTCTCGACGCAGACCTTCGCCGACAATCCACTCGGCGCATATGTCGGTGTCGGCGTCGGCCAGTCGAATGTGGGAAGCAGCGACTCCAACGACTATGGATATTACGGCGGTTACCACGATCACGATGCCGCGTGGAAGGTGATTGCCGGCATCCGCCCCATCCCCGTCGTCGGGGCCGAGGTCGAGTACATCGATTTCGGCAGCGGTAACGGCGATAACGGCTACTACGGCAACAACTATTTCTACTCCAACGCGAGCTCGCACCCCAAGGCGACGGTACTGTACGGCCTCGGATATCTCCCCCTGCCGCTGCCGTTCCTGGACGTGTACGGCAAGCTCGGTGTCGCGCGTCTGCAGAGCAATATCACCACCTACGCTTACCCCAGCGGATATTGTGCGCCGCCTTACAACGCTTGCTTGGCCCCAACGGCCTATCGCACCGACCAGACCGACACCAAATTCGCCTACGGCGCGGGCGTACAGGCGAAGTGGCAGGATTTTGCGTTCCGTGCGGAATACGAACGCATCAACTCGCAATTCGGCGACCCGGCGGCGTTCACCGTCAGCGCGACCTGGACGTTCTAACGGCCTGAGCCCTTCGCATCGCGCGGTATAATCGCGCGATGCCCCACCCTCAGCTCTCGAAAGCCCTCGCGATCCTTGCGGTCGCGAGCCTTTGCGCATGCACCACTCGCGCGGTGGCCCCCGACTCGAATGCCGCCGCGGATCGGATCTCGCAGGCGCTTCGGTCGAAGGTCGCGACCATCGTGGTGATCTACGCCGAGAACCGGGCCTTCGACGACCTGTACGGCAATTTCCCGGGCGCGGAGGGTCTCGCCGCCGTGGTAGACCGCGAAGGGCGGCCGCTGCCCGCATACTTTCCGCAACGCGACCGCGACGGTAGCGTGTTGCCGACCTTGCCGCAGACCTGGGGCGGTGTGACCGCGCCGGGCTACATACCCGTGGTAACCCAGGCCGAAAGCGTCGGCTTGCCGAACGCGCCGTTCGCGGTCGAGCATGCCTTCACCGGGCAGTCCGGCGTGACGCTGACGACTTCCGTGGTAACCCGCGATCTGTGGCACCGGTTCTTCGAGCACCAGATGCAAATCGACGGCGGCAAGAACGACGGCTACGCCGCCTGGGCCGATTCGGGCGGCCTCGCCATGGGGCATTACGACTACAGCGGTTCGGCCCTGTTCGCACTGGCGCGCCGGTACGTGCTGGCGGATCACTTCTTTCAAGGGGCGTTCGGCGGCTCGTTTCTGAATCACCAGTATCTGATCTGCGCGTGCGCACCGGAATATCCGAACGCGGACACCGCGCCCGCCAGGCCATCGATCGCGATTCTGGACACCGACGCCGCCGGTCATTACTTGCCGCGGCTCAAGGTTGCCGCGGGTTCTCCCGCCTCGGCGCTGGATGGACCGCCGAAGTTCGAGAAGAGCGGCAACATCGCTCCGGCCGATTACTTCGGCGACGGCAAGTTCCATGCGGTGAATACCATGCAGCCGCCGTATCAGCCGAGCGGCAATCCGCCTGCGTCGGGCGATGCCGCCGGGCTCTACGCGGACCCTGCCAAGCACACCACCTTGCCGCCGCAGACGGCGCCCACCATCGCCGACCGGTTGAACGAGGGACATGTCACCTGGGCGTGGTATGCGGGCGCCTGGAACGCCGCGCTCGCCGACGGCCGCGAGCCCGCCGGCACGCAACGCCGGGTCATTTATATGCCCGAGACGCCGGGCGGGAGTCCCGATTTCCAGCCGCATCACCAGCCCTTCAACTACTACGCGGACTTCGATCCGGCGACCCGGAGCGGCGAGCGTGCCGCGCACCTGAGGGACTATGACCAGCTGATCGCCGACATCGCGGCCGGCCGCTTGCCCTCCGTGGCGTTCTACAAGCCGCAGGGCAACCTCAATCAGCATCCGGGCTACGCGTCCATCGCCGCAGGGGATGCGCACATCGCGGATCTGGTGGCGAAGCTCGAGGCCGGCCCGCAGTGGAAGAACATGGTGATCGTCATCACCTACGATGAGTTCGGCGGAGCGTGGGATCACCTCGCTCCTCCCGCCGGAGATCTATTGGGTCCGGGCGCCCGCATACCGGCGCTGATCATTTCGCCGTTCGCCAGGAAATCGACGGTGGATCACACCCCCTACGATACGGGCTCGATCATGCGCCTGATGATCCGGCGGTTCGGACTTGCGACCTTGCCCGGACTCGTGCAGCGCGACCGCGCGCTCGCCGAGCACGGCGAGCCGCCGATGGGCGATCTCACCAACGCCCTCGACCTCACGCGCTGATTTCGCGCCGTGCCACGCCGCCGCCTATGCGGCGGCCGACTAGCTATTGCGGCAGCGGCGCGCCGGGCTTCTGCGGCTGCGGCGTCGGCGAGGCCGGCTTGGGCTTCACGCTCAAAACCTCGATGTCGAATGTCAGCAAGGAATTGCCGGGGATTCCGGGGCGTGGATTCGCTCCGTAGGCGAGATCGGGCGGGATGTACAGCGTCCATTTCGCGCCCGGCTTCATCATCACCAGCGCTTCCTGCCAGCCCTTGATGATCCCGCCGCCGACGGGTACATCCAAGGGCCTGCCGTGGGACTCGGAGCTGTCGAACTCGCTGCCATCGAGAAGCGTCCCGCGGTAGTTCACGGTGACCTCGTCCGCGGGGGTGATCGCGGGTGCCTTGGCATCGCCCGCCTTGTCGATCTTGTATTCGAGACCCGAGGCCGTGGTCCGCACACCCGGCTTCTTGCCGTTGCTCGCCAGGAATTCCTCAGCGCCGGTCTTGTTGCGCGTGGCTGCCGCGAGCATCTGGGTATGCACGTACTGCTGAATCTGCTGTATGTCGGCCGGCGTGGACTTCTTGCCCTGGATACCGTCCTTGACGCCGCGGGTGATCGAATCCACCGACAGCTCGCTCCCGACGCCGACGCCGTGCAACTGGTTCCCCAAAGTGAGCCCGAACAGATAGCTCGCCTGCTCGCTCGAGATCGGGGCGGGCCCGGCCGCGGCGGGCGGGGCCGGATTGGGCGGCGCCGAGTTCGGCGCTTGGGCGGCGAGCCAAGGCGATACCGAGAGCATGATGGCGCCCGTGCAGGCGCTGCGAATGACACGGCGGGTGAGTTGTTTCATGGCGCGAACGATACCCACTCGGTGCCGCAAATGCCAGTGCGGCGCACGGTGACCGCACCTGACTACCCGGGCTGCGGCCGCTGGAGGACGGCGACGGTGTGTCGCGAGACGCAGACGAGCACCCCGGACTCGTTGACGATGTCGATGCTCCATACCTGACTGCGCGACCCCACGTGCAGGGGCCGCGCCGTGCCGGTGACGATGCCCGACCTCACCGACTTGAGATGATTCGCATTGATCTCCTGGCCGACGCACATATACCGCGCGTGGTCCACGCACATGCTGGCGCCCGTGCTGCCGAGTGTTTCGGCGAGTGCAACCGAGGCTCCGCCATGCAGCAGTCCGTAGGGCTGACGCGTGCGGGCATCGACCGGCATGGTGCCTCGAATGAAGTTTTCGCCGATCTCGGTGAACACGATGCCGAGCGGTTTCACCAGCGTGCCGGCGGCGCCGGCGTTCAAGGCCTCGAGGGACATTGGAGTCACCCAGATGCTCACCGCCGGTTCCTCATGGCCAGGTCCTCACAACGAGTCCTTGATCTTCGCCGCGACGCGCCGATACGCCTCGCGAAAGGGAATGTTCTCCTGGGTCACCAGCGCGTTCGCCGCGGCGGCGGCGTGAATTCCGGGATCCAGTCGGATGTTCTCGGGCTCGGAAGCGGACGCCGTGAAGCGCGCCCGGCAGAATATCGAGCGTCTGGCGGCAGGAATCGATGCCCCGGAACAGCGGCGGCTTGATCAGCTGCAGATCGCGGTGATAGCCCGAGGTCAGCTTTTGCGTGATGCCGAGCACCTCGTTGAGCGCAGCTTGCGCGACGGCGCTGCGTCCGCGCATGAGCTCGAACACATCGGGATTGCGCTTCTGAGGCATGATGGACGAGCCGGTCGTGAACGTCTCGGGCAGCGCGACGAAACCGAACTCCCGGGTATAGAACAAGAGAAGATCCGCCGCGAGGCGGCCCACGTCCTGGCTCAAGAGCGTGATCTCGAACAACAGATGGGCCTCGGCTTTGCCGCGCGACAGCTGCACGGCAGTGACGGGCTCGTGCGTGACGCGGAACTTGAGGCCCAGCCGCGTGGACTCGCGGTCGACCGCGAGGTTCGGCGTGCCGTATCCCGCCGCCGATCCGAGCGGATTCTTCGAGGAGCGCCGCTCCACCAGCGACAGCCCCTCCGCATCGTCGCGGATCTCGGCGGCGAAGCCGAGCGCCCAGAGCGCCACGGTGCTCGGCATGGCCTGCTGCATGTGGGTGTAGCCCGGCAATTCGATGGCGCCCTCGCGCACGGCCAGCGCCTCGAGCGACTCGGCCACCGCCACCGCACCCTCGGAGAGCGACCGTGCCGCATCGAGCAGGTACAGGCGCAGGGCCGCGAGCACTTGATCGTTGCGCGATCGGCCCGCGTGCAGGCGTCCTCCCGCCGCGCCGATGCGCTCCGTCAGGCGATTCTCGATCGCCGTCTGGCAATCCTCCTGGTCGAGCGTGATGCGCCATCGACCCTGTGCATGTTCCTCGCCGATGGCGGCGAGCGCGCCGCGTATCGCCTGATGGTCCGCCGCCGACAGCAGCCCCCGCTGCGCGAGCATGTCGGCATGCGCCGACGAAGCCGCGATGTCGTAGGGCACCAAACGATTGTCGAGCAGGTAGTCCTCGCCCGCGGTGTAGGCGAGCACGCGCTCGTCGAGCGGAGCACCCTTGTCCCAGAGGCGCGTCATGAGGCCGCCGTCTGTTCCGCCGGGGAGAGCGCTTTCAAGTCGGCGACCACCAAGGTGCCCGTGCCCTCGTTCGTGAACACTTCCGCCAGCAGGCTGTCGGTCGATTTGTAGGAAATCACGTGCACGCGGCGCACGCCGCCGCGGATCGCGTTCTCGATGGCCTGCGCTTTGGGCAACATGCCGTGCGTGAGGCTGCCTCCCGCCCGCAGGCGTCCGAGGCCCTCGATATCCGTGTACGAGATAATGGAGCTTGGCTGGGTGGATCGCTCCAGGATTCCCGGCGCGCCCGTACATAGCACCAATTTCTCGGCCGACAGAGCGCCGCCGATCGCCGCGGCCACCGTGTCCGCATTGATGTTGAGCAACGTGCCGTTCGCATCGGCCGACAGCGGACTTACGACGGGCATCAGCCCGATGGCGAGCAGTTTCTCGATGACCGCGACGTTCACCGAATCGATGTCGCCCACGAATCCGTAGTCGATGGACTCGCTCGAGCCCGCCGACACCGGGACGGGGCCGCGCTTGTGGGCGCGAACGAGTCCGGAGTCGACGCCCGAGAGCCCGATGGCTTCAATGTCGAGTGCGCGGCAGATCGCGAGAATGCGCGTATTGATGAGGCCGTTGAGCACCATCGAGCTCACGTCGATCGATTTCTGATCGGTCACGCGCCGGCCGTTGACCATCCGGGTTTCGATCCCGAGCGTCGCCTGGAGCTGATCGAGCTGCGGGCCGCCGCCGTGCACGAGGACGGTCTTGATCCCCACCTGGTGGAGGATCGCGACCTGCTCGATCAGCCCGCGCATGGACGCCTCGTCGTTGAACACGGCGCCGCCCGCCTTGATGACGAACACCTTGTTCTTGTACATGCGTATGTACGGCGCAGCGCTTCTGAGCGCACGCACGGCGATGGAAGGATCGGGTCGGCTCTTGTTCATGAGGGCTCCGGAATCTCGGGTGTCTCTACGACAGCATGCGGTGCAGGACCGCGGTCTGCACGATCAGACGATTGAACGCCTCGAGCCGCACCGCGGCGCGTGGGCCATCCAGCACTTCGTCCGTCACCGCGACGTTGCGGCGCACGGGCAGGCAGTGCATGAACCTGGCATCGGGCGCCGCTCCGGCGAACCAGCGCTCGCCCACGCACCAATCCTTGAGTTCGGCGCGCAGGCGCGCATCCGCCTCTGCGTCGCCGTAATGCGACGTGCGAGCCCCATTCCTTGGCGTACACCACGTGCGCGCCCTTGAGCGCCGCCGCGCGGTCCGAGGTCTCCGTAACGGAGCCGCCCGCCGCGCCCGCCGCGCGCCGTGCCTTGTCCATGATCTCGCCCGGAAGCGCGAACCCCTCGGGCCGCGCCACCGACGACGTCCATGCCGCGCATCGCCGCCATGTGCACGGTGGCGGAGGCCACCGCCAGGGGCAGCGCCCGCGGGTGGTACACCCAGCTCAGTACGAATTTCGCCCGCGTGGGCGTATTCAGCTCGTCCAGCGTGCGCCAGTCGGCGAGTGCCTGACAGGGATGGTTGACGGCGGACTCGAGATTGATCAGGGGCGCCTCGCAGAGCGCATCGATCTGCCGGAACAAGCTCTCGGACAGATCGTCCTGCAGGTTCTTGCCGTCGGCGAAAGCGCGCACGCCGAGCGCATCGCCGTAGGAGGCGAGCACGGGAATCCCTTCGCGGATGTGCTCGGCGGCGGCGCCGTCCATCACGGCGTTCAGCCGGGTCTCGATCTGCCAGGTGCCCTGCCCGGGGGTGATCACGAAGGAGGAGCCGCCGAGATGGGCCATGGCCGTCTGAAAGGAGGCGAGCGTGCGGAGCGAGGGATTCATGAACAGAAGTCCGAGCACCTTGCCCGCGAGCGCCTGGCGCTGCGGCTTGTTTCTCAAGGACTCCGCGAGCGCGAGCAGATCGAGGATCTCCTCGCGCTCGAAATCGGCCAGATCCAGGAAGCGCTTCATGCGGAAATCGTCGCGAGCGCCGTGCGCAGCTGGTCGACGTGCCCTTCGTTCACGACGTAGGCGGGCAGCAGCCGCAGGATGTGCGGATCGCCGCTCGTCCCGGTCAGAATTCCCTTCTCCATCAGCGCCGATTGCACTTCTTTGGCGGGACGCGAGGTCTTGAGTCCGAGGAGGAGCCCTGCGCCCTGAATGCCCGTGACGGGCCCCACCAGACAATGCGCGCGGATGTAATCGGACACCTGCCGCACGTTGGCGAGGAGCGACTCCGATTCGATTACCTCGATCACCGCCTCGACGGCCGCGCAGGCCATGGGGCCGCCGCCGAAAGTCGTGCCCATATCGTCATACTTGATCCGCTCGGCGACACGCTTCGAGAGCATGAGCGCGGATACCGGAAAGCCGTTGCCCAGGGCTTTCGCCGTCGTGATGATATCCGGGGTGACGCCGTAAAAATTGGCGCCGAACGGCGCACCGGTACGCCCCATGCCGCACTGAACCTCGTCAAAGATCAGAATCGCGCCCATCTCCTCGCAGCGCCGGCGCAGGGCTTGCAGCATGGGCTTGCCCACGTCGAACGCGCCGCCGACGCCTTGCACGGGCTCGACGATGACCGCGGCCGTGTCACGGTCGATGGCGAGCTCCGCTGCCGCCGGATTGTCGCGCGGGGCGAACGCCACATCGAAGGGCCGGCGCGGGAAGCCGTACCACTTCTCGAGCGCGCCCCAGGTCACGGCGCCCGAGGCGGCCGTGCGGCCGTGCCAACCCTGCTCGAGTGCCACCGCCTTGGTGCGGCCCGTCATCTTGAACGCGAGCTTCAGCGCGTTCTCGTTCGCCTCGGCGCCGGAATTGATGAAGAACACGGTGTCGAGACCGAGCCCTGCGAATTTCGCGAGCCGGGCGGCGGCGCGCTCGCGAATCGCCATGGGCAACGCATTGGTCTGGAAGGCCATTTGACGAGCCTGGCGATCGAGAGCAGCCACCCATCGGGGATGGCCGTAGCCCAAGCCCGCGACCGCATGGCCGCCGTAGAAATCGAGGATCTTGCGGCCGTCGCGTGCGTACAGCCACACGCCCTCGCCGTGCGCCACTTCGATGGGATATTGCGCGAAGACATTGGCAAGGTGGCTGACGGCGGCCATCAGGTCCATCCCGCCGCCGGGGCGGTGAGGCCCAGGGTTTCGTCGAACCCGAGCAGCCGGTTCATCCACTGCATGCCGCCGCCGGCGGCACCCTTGTTCAAATTGTCGAGCACCGACATCACCGCGATGGATGAGCCATTGCTGACGGCGGACAGATGGGCGTAGTTGCTGGCGGCCACATCCTTGACCCGCGGAGCCGTGTCGAAGACGCGGACGAACGGACAGCCGCGGTAGAACTCGGCGAGCGCCTCTTGAGCTTCGCCGCTCGACAGCGGCTTCTTCAGCGCCGCCTGCACGGTGATGTGGATACCGCGCGCGAACGGTCCCGAATGAGGCACGAAATTGATCTCGGCCGCCACGCCCGACGCGCTTTCCGCGCAGGCGGCAATTTCCGGCGCGTGGCGGTGGGCGAGCGCGCCGTAGCTGTAAAGATCTCCGTGGCGCAGGGGATGGTGCGTACCGTCGACCGGCTTGCGGCCCGAACCCGTGCTGCCGGTGATGCCGGTGATGAACAGCCGGGAGTCGGTCAGCCCGCGGGAGAGAAGCGGCACGCAGGCGAGGAGCGCGGCCGTCGCAAAGCAGCCGGGGTGGGCCACGTGCGGAGTCGGTGCCGCCTTCAGCTGTTCCGGTACCGCGCAGGTGAATTCGGGAATCCGCGCCGGTGCGCCGTGCGCATGTTTGTACACCGCCTCGTAGGCGCGTGCGCTCGTGTAGCGGAAATCCGCCGAGATGTCGACGCAGTGCGTGCGTACGCCGCCGTCCTCGGCCGCGCGCAGCAGCCGGTCGATGAGCGCGGCGGCGACGCCGTGGGGCGCCGCCGAGAACAGGGCGCTCACCGGAGTCTCGCGGATGAGCCGCTCGATCTCCTCGAGGCCCGAGAATTTGAGCGTCGGATACGCGTTCTTGAGGTGAGGGAACGCCGCGCCGACCGCCGCTCCCGGCTGGCTGTCCGACAGAATGGCCTTCAGCTCGAGCCGCGGATGTCCGGCGATCAGTCGCAAGAGCTCCCCGGCCACATAGCCGGTGCCGCCCAGGATGACCGCGGGGACGCTGTCGGAAATACGCTCGGTCATGCGCCGACCGCTTTGGGCTCGCCGACGTTTTGCAGCCCCAGGCGGGCGATCAGATAATCGCCGAGCTCCGCGGGATTGCTCACCGCGTTGAACGCCTCCACGCCCAGCTGCTCACGGATGATCTGGACTCCGACCTGGTTGTCCGTCGCGGGGCCGGTGACCGCGGCAGGCTCGATCGAGAACCGCTCGCGCAGGAGCTTCACGCCGCCCCAGGCGGCGACCGGATCGTTTGCGGAGAGCACCACGGCGGTGAGCGCACTCTTGATGTCGGGTTGCCGGAGGATCGATTCCACGCCGTAGGTTCCCAACAGACCGTCGCCGAGCTCGAACACGATCACGTCGGGAGCGCCTCCCGCCATTTCGCTCAGCATGGTGCGGGTGAGCGCGGGGCCGCAGTGCGCCGTGGTGGTCACGATGCCGAGATCGGTGAAGATCATCGTGCGCCGCGCGCCGGAATCCTCGAACGCCAGAATGTCGCGCCGCAGAGAGACGCCCGTGGCCTTGAAGGCATCGACCGTGAGACCCCGGTGCCGCATGCGCGCGATGATCGCGCAGGCAGCGGCCGTCTTGCCCGCCTCCATGCACGTGCCCGCGAGCGCCACCACCGGCACGCCGCGCACGCACAGGGGGGCGTCGTAATCGAGCCGCTTGTAGCCGGTTCGCGCCGTGACGCCGATGCGCTCGCCCAGATACGGAAAGGTCAACACGGCGCCGAGCACCTTGCAGTCGAACGGCTTGCCCTTGTCCGGCGTCGCGGAGTCGCAGATCCCGAGAACGCCGCCGATGTTCAGCATCTGGATCACATCGCCCGGCTGGAGCGCGTCGGGGATGTGGCCGGAATAGCCGAACAACGCCTTGCGATGTCCGAGGGCGCCGACCACGACGTTGCCGCGCGCCACCTTCGCCATGCGCCCGCTGGTGAGCTCGAGCGTGTTGTAGGTGGATTTATTGTTCAGGATCTCGACCACCACCACGACGCCTTCCTCGCAAGGAATCTCCGGCGCAATGCGGATCTCGTGCGAGAGCCCGAGTGCCTGGGTGACCGAGGCGATCTTGTCGACCACGACCGTGCGCATGGCGGCGCTCACGAGCCCGTCCCCGCCGAGTCCGTCCCGGCGCGCCGATGGAAAATTCCCGGCAGCGCCAGCATCTTCGAGAACCCGAGAGCATCGACCGGCGTCCACTCGCCCGCGGCTTCGCCGTACACGCCTTTCGAGGCCGCCATGAGCGAATGCGGCGAGCTCACGCCTTCGACGAAGGCCGAGCCCGGACGCAGAAGTACCTTTACCTCGCCGGTGACGCGCGCCTGCGACGACACGAGCAGCGCCTCGATGTCGCGGCATACCGGATCGAGATGCTGTCCTTCGTGTACCAGGTCGCCGTAAGGCTGGGCCACGGACTCCTTGATCCTCGCCTGTCTGCCGGTCAGCACCAATTTCTCGAGCTCGCGATGGGCGGTGAGGAGGATGTCCGCCGCCGGCGCCTCGAATGCGACGCGGCCCTTGGTGCCGATGATGGTGTCGCCAAGATGAATGCCGCGTCCGATACCGTAAGGTCCGGCCAGGGTCTCGAGCCGCTCGATGATCGCGACGGGCGAGTCCTTCATCCCGTCGAGGCTCGACGGTACGCCGGCCGTGAAGCCGATGGTGTGCCGCTCGGGAGCGCGGGGCTCCGAGAACGCGTCCCTGGATAGTACCCAGGCGCTCTCGGGGATGCTTCCCGACGAGGTCAAGGTCTCCTTGCCGCCGATGGTCACGCCCCAGAGTCCCCGATTCACCGAATAGGCCGCGCCGAACGGCGGAATGGGCAGGCGGTGCTCCTCCAGATACTTGAGCTGCTCCGGCCGCTGGAACGCGCGGTCGCGCACCGGCGCGAGGATGGTGAGGCCTGGTGCGAGGGTGCGCAGCGCCACTTCGAAACGTACCTGGTCGTTGCCCGCCGCCGTGCAGCCGTGGGCCACCATCGACGTCTTGAGAGAGAGGGCCATCTGCGCGATGGTTTGCGCCTGTAGGACTCGCTCCGCGCCCACGCAGAGCGGGTACGAGCCGCCCCGGCGGATGTTGCCCATGATCAGGTATTTGAGCACCTGGTCGAAGTAGGAGGCACGCGCGTCGATGAGGTGATGCTCGACGGCCCCGAGCTCGGCCGATCGCTGCTCGAGCGCCGCCGCCGCTCGGGCGTCGATACCGCCGGTGTCGACCGTGACGGTGATCACCGGCCGCTTGTAGGTGTCCTTGAGCCAGGGCACGCAGAACGAGGTGTCGAGGCCGCCGGAAAATGCCAGGAGAATGGGCTCGGCGCCCGGAGCATATGTCGCTGTCATAGAGATTTTAGAGTCCGAAAAGGCCGTGAAGGCGTTCGCCGAGCTTGTGCTGGTCGCGCGCACCGGCGGTTGCGATGAATATGGTGTCGTCCCCGGAAATCGTTCCGATCACCTCGGGCCAGCGGGAGGTGTCGATCGCCACTGCCACGCTCTGCGCGGCCCCGATCGTGGTCCGGAGCACCGTCAGGTTGGTACCCGCGATCCTGATCTCGCGCACGAACTGTTTGAGCGTCGAGAAATCGTTCTTCACGGCGGCCCCTGACTCGGGCATCACGTAGCGGTCCCCTTGCTTCGCCACGCCGAGCTCGCGCAGATCGCGGCTGACGCTCGATTGGGTGGCGGCGTGACCGTGTTTGCGCAGCATGGCGACGAGCTCCGCCTGGCGCCCGACCGGCTGTTCGCGAATGATTTTCGCGAGCGCCGTCCGCCGTGCGGGTGCGCTGGAACTGTCGGTGTCGCCTCTTATCATGGATATCGGCCGTCAGGGCTGCATAAAGTTGCGCGGATTCTGCATAAAAATCCATAGCGCGTCAATAACGCAGCGCGGGATTTTCGCCGGCCGATTCTTGTAGGCTATGACCCTTATGTTGCAAACCATCGAAATCGAGACCACACCGAACCCGAACGCCGCCGTGATCTGGCTGCACGGCCTCGGTGCCGATTACCATGACTTCGAGCCCCTGGTGCCGGAAATCGTGCCCCGCCGCGAGCGCGCCTGGCGCTTCGTGTTCCCCAACGCGCCGGTGCGGCCGGTGACCATCAACGGCGGCATGAGCATGCGCGCCTGGTACGACATTCTCGGCTTCGATCGGCTCACCACCGAGGACACGGCCGGGTTTCGCGATACCGACGCCCGGGTCGCAGAGCTCATCGGGAGGGAGATCGAACGGGGGATCCCTGCCGCCCGTATCGTGCTGGCCGGATTCTCGCAGGGCGGAGCGGTGTCGCTCTATACGGGTCTGCGCTACCCCGAGCGCCTGGCCGGGCTCCTGGCGCTGTCGTGCTATTTGCCGCTCGCGGGCACCTTGGCGGCCGAAGTAGCGCCCGCCAATGCCGGGGCGCCGATCTTCATGGCTCACGGTCTCGAGGACGGCGTGCTGCCGATCGGCATGGGGCTCGAATCCCGCGAGAAATTGAAGGCCCTCGGGTTCGCCGTGGAGTGGCACCAGTACCGCATGGCGCACTCGGTATGTCAGGCGGAGGTGGCGGACATCCGCGAGTTTCTGTTCCGCGTCCTCCCCTGACCTGTCCTTGAGATTCCGCGCGCCGTGACAGGCTGCGCCGCCAAGGCTAAGCTCGACGGTTCAAGGGGCAGAATCGGAGCAAACGGTGGCAAAAATTCCTTCCTCGACGCGGCTGAGCACCGACGCCCGCAAGGCGGCGCAGCGGGCCGAGGGCGCAAGAGAACAGGTGCGCTCTGCCAAGGCGCACCTCAAGAAGGCGCGCAAACTCGCCAAGATTGCCAAGAAAGCCGCGAAGCAGGCGCGCAAGAAAGCCGAGGCCGCCCAGGCAGCGGAGGTGGCACGCAAGAAGCGCGCAGTTGCCTCGGCCGCAGAGGCAGCACGAAAGAAAGCCCAGCCGGCCAAGCCTCCGGAGTCCGCAAGACGTAACGGTTCTTCCCCCGCGAAGTCCGCCGCGGCGCCCAAACGGAAACGCAGGAAAGCCGCCCCCAAGGGAACACGTGCCGTTAGCGCAGCGCGCCCCCGACCGCGCCGATCTTCCGCCGCGGCCGTGGCCCGGGCCGTGATCGAGCGCATGGCGAGCGAGCCGGCGGTGCCGGCACGCGAACCCGCATCGGAGCCGCCCGCACCCGTTCCCGGATGATCGCGGGGGTCAGGGTCCCGCTCCCCGGATGATCGCGGCGGTCAGGGTCCCGCGCTCCTCGGTGATCGCGACGGTCAGGGTCCCGTTCCCGGGACCAGCGTCATCACGATTACCGCCAGGAACAGCGCCGCCAGACCTCCTATCAGCTGCCCGAGTATCCAGATCCCGAACGCCTTGCCGGTCGAGACCTTGAAAATTTCGCTGAATCCCATGATCTGAAGCACCAGGCTCCAGATCATCAGCAGAACGTAACTGATGAATTGTGCGCTCAGCAGTATCGCGACGAAGCCCTCGTCCTCCGCGCGGGGCGTGGAGAGGAAGGAGGCGTCTCCCGCGATGAGCGCCGTCAGTACCCAGATCGCCAAGGAGACGGCCATCGGCACGGCGCCATAAGCAAGGACGTGAATCGTTTGACGCCGTAGCCCCGGATTTGCGGCCCCGCCCGCGATACGCGCGTAGATCGTACCCATGACGTACAGGTTCAGGGCTCCCACCACGGAGCCCGCAACCGCGGCCCCGCCGAAGATCTGGACCAGACCGTAGGTCGCTCCCAGATTCCGCGCCCGGCAATAACCGAGAAGACCGACGATCCCCTGCGCCGCACCGAGGAGCAGGTCCAGGTGTCCGACAGGCTCCGTGGCGAGTTCCCGGAACACTCGTCTCGGTCTCAGCCAGACATCGTGCAAGGGACGAATCGGGTCATTCGGCATCACGAGGGGAGCGTACGCAATCCCCATCGTCTACTCCAGCGTCGGGCGCAGATGACAGCGGACTTTTTCAGGGCTACTCTCACGATGATCGGATTGACCCCGAGGAGAAGACTGACCATGGCAAAGAAAAAGGCTAAAGGGAAGAAGCGTCCGCAGGCGAAGACCAAGCGCGCGGCTGCTAAGAAGAGCTCGGCGAAGAGGAAGGCGCGTCCGGCAAAGAGAGCAAGCAAGGCGAAGGTCGCCAGAAAAGCCAAGAAGGCCGCGCCGAAAAAAGCCGTGGCAAAAAGGGCCGCGCCGAAGAGGGCCGCGCCGAAGAGGGCTGCCCCCAAGAAGGCTGCCCCCATCAAGGCCGCGCCGATCATGCCCGCGCCGAAGAAAGCTGCGCCGGCGCCTGTCGCGAGTCCGATGGCACGGCCGAAGCCGGTCGCACCGATCGCACCCTCGCCGGCACCCGCGCCGGCGGTTACGCCGAGCACGGATCTGGGACACGAGCCGATGGCCCCCGCGCCGTCATCGACGACCACGGATCCGTTCGCAGGGTAGAACGGGCCGCCCGCCGAAGAACCTAAGCGCGGATCAGCCCGTCGAGGGCCCGCGCTTGGGTGCTGTCGGGGAACACCCGGCCGGCGAGCGTTTTGGCGTCGATGCGCAAGTGCTCGTCGAGCACCCCTTTGAACACGCCGCGCAGATCCAAGGTCGGCTTGAGATCGCGGCCGTCGAGGAGCGATGCGGCGGTGAGACCCGGCCAATCCGAGATGACCCGGCCACCGCGGACGGCGCCCCCGACCAGGAAGGCGCAACCGCCGGTGCCGTGGTCCGTGCCGCGGGTGCCGTTCATGGCCGCAGTGCGTCCGAACTCGGTGATCACCAGCACGGCCGTTTGCGCCCAAAGAGGACCCAAATCGTCCGCGAGCACACGAAGCGCCGCATCCAGTCCGCGTAGGCGCTGAGCCAGGATGCCTTTTGCGCCGCCCTGATTGGCGTGGGTGTCCCAACCCGTGGCCTCGAGTACCGCCACTTCCGGCCCGCCGTCGCTCATCATGACTGCGGCGGCCATGCGCGCGGCAGCCCCGATTCGATCGACCGGCTTGCCGGGAGCCTCTGCATCGCTCGATGCATCGCCGAGGCGCTCCGATTGCACCGCTTCGGCGAGGCGCGCCGAGAACCAGTCATCCTTCGAGTACAGGTCCTGCAGGCGCGCCAACAATTCCTCGTCCACGTCCGGCGCGGCGATCGGCGACTTCGACAACACGGGCACGCCGCCACGGAGAATCAGCGGAACGTTCTGGGCGATGGCCACGGCGCGCACCGGCGAGGAGGCGAGGGCTCGATTGAGCCAGCCGTCGGCGCTTCCCAGCGGCTGCCGGTAGCCGTTCTCGAGGACGTTTTGTCCGTCGAAGTGCGAGCGGTCGCGGTACGGGGATGCGGCGGCCTGGAACACGATCAGTTCGCCCCCTGCATAGCGTTCATGCAGGAACTCGAGCGCGGGGTGCAGGCCGAACGTGGAATTGAGGCCGAGCGCGCCGTCAGCGGCCCCCGGCGGGGCGATCGCGAGCTCCTGGTGCAGCCGCGCGTAGTCGGGGTCCCCGTGCGGCGGCACCGCGGCGAGCCCGTCGAGCGCGCCGCGTAATATCACGACCACGAGGCGACCCTGCGTCGCCGTCTTCGCGAACAGCACGGACGGAAACGCGGCACCCGCCGTGAGAAGGCCGGCGCCTTGTATGAAACGGCGGCGCGAAAGCCGGGGCATCGATCCGTGCATGAACGCGCGTATGAACCGGCGCATGGGCCTGCGCATAGTCACCTCCGCTGAAATTCCGGGCTCATCAACAGCAGCGCGAGGGCTTGGCTGCCCGAGCTTGCTTTGCGAATGGCCGCGCTCGTTTCCGGCCGCAACAAGCCGCCGAGTGCCGCACCGGCGAGATCCGCGGGAGCGCCGTTCCCCTCATAACGGGCCGCCACCTGCGATGCCCAGAGCACACGGTGCATCAGCGCGTCGGAGCCATCCCAGTTCGACGCGGTGTCGGCCCAGCCGGCCGGCGATCCCGGCGTGTACTGGCGCTGTCCCAACAGGTCGAAGGTGTGAATGACCTCCTGCGGTTTGTCCGGCGTGAACGTGAGGGCACGCAGCGTCGAGAACACGAAGTCCTCGGGCGTCTTGAATTTCCGCGGCCGCGGATCCCAGGCTTCGGGCGATTCGATCAGCGCCGCGTATGCCTCCGGCAGGTCGCCGCCGGATCTCGAGTAGGCATGGGCGACACGCTCCACGGCCGCCGGCGGCGGATCGTCCGCGACGAAATGACGCACCAACTTGGTCGCGAGAAACCGGGCCGTCGACGGATGGACGGCCAGGTCCGCCAGCACCGCCTCGCCCTGAGCTTGACCCTCCTGTCCGTAGCGCTTGCCCAGGAACATCTTCGTTCCCGGCTCGTGCAGATTGTCGCGAAAGCAGAATTTCCCGGGAACGCCGCCCGTGAGCCGCCCCCGGCCTCCGCCGATCGACCATCCGGTGATGATCTGCGCGAAGCTCGTCACGTCTTCCTGTCGGTATCCTCCGCCGACGCCGAGCGTGTGCAGCTCGAGTATTTCCCTCGCGAGATTCTCATTGATGCCGAACCGGTGCGCGCCGCCTCCGCGCAGCTCCGCTCGGAGCCCCGCGGGGGAATCCGCGCCGGCGGAGAATTGGTTGTCGAGAAAAGCGATCATCGCGGGGTGCTGCTCGACAGCGGTGAGGAGCTCCACGAATCGGCCGTTCACGTGCGGCCGAATCGCCTCGTTCTCGAGCGTTCCGGCAAGTCCGTGGATGGCGCCCTTGTCCGCCGAAACCGCGAAATGATTGCTCCAGAAATGGACGAGACGCTCGCGGAACGGTTGCGCCGTCATCGCCGCGCTTTGTGCGCGGGCGAGAACCTGAGCTCGATAGTGGGGTTGGTAGGCATCGCGCAGAGCGGTTTGCGCGGCTTTCACTTCTTCCGGAGTGGCGTCGTCGAGCCGCTCCTCGCGGCGTTCCTCGCGCGCGGCCAACACGGCCTCGAAAATTTCATTCGACGGAGCAAGTGCCATGGTGCCCGCCCGCTCGGCGGATCCCCGGGTCTGTGCTCGCAGCCACGCGCGCGGATCCGGCGCTGCGACGGCAAGGTCGCCGGGGCGGGCGCCCAGGCCGAATCGCAGTACGGCAATCTCCGGTTGCAACATGAAGGGGATAACGTAGCGCGGACACCAACCGTTGACCGCGCCGGGTGTGGCGTGGCGCGAATTTAATGGGAAATATGTCGCAACTTACGAAGGTCCGCGTAATCTTATAAGGACGGCTGCGACGCCCGGTACGGATCGGAGCCGGGGTGGGCGCCGATAGACGATATGTTAACTGGCAACGCGGTGCAGGCAATGACATCGAGCAGCAACAAGCCCACCATCGACTGGATCGACCGACTTTCCGGGGTGGAATTCGACGACGAAGATGCGGCGTCGCCGCTGGTGCGATGCACTACCCGAAACCGCCAGTCGGCGAAAGCCGAATTGGAAACGCTGAGGTCCATCAATGCGCGGCTGCTCCGGGAAATCGACGCGCTGAAAGAGCGCGAAGCGCACGCGCTCAAACTTGCCGATCGGGACGGTCTCACCGGCCTTTATAACCGACGGCGTATGTCCGAACTGCTCGAGCAGAGCGTTCTGGAGGCGTCCGCGCAGCAGTACCGATTCGCCGTCCTGTTCATCGACCTCGATGGCTTCAAACGCATCAACGACCGCTTCGGGCACACGCTCGGCGATGAACTGCTGGTGACCGTGGCGGGCCGGATCGCGACGCGCGCCCGGACAGGCGACATCGTCTGCCGGTACGGCGGCGATGAGTTCATCGTCATCTTGCCCCGGGTGCCGAGCCGGAGCGCCGCAGAGGACGTGGCTTCGTCCATTGCCCATCTCGTCGCGCTCCCCTGCAAACTCTCCGGCGAGGAGCTCCGGGTGACCGCCGCGGTCGGCGTGTCCGTGTATCCCGACGACGGCCGCAGCGCGACGGAGCTTCTACGGCGAGCCGATCGGCTCATGTACCGCGCAAAGGCAGGCCCCTCGGATACATTGGAAACGGCCTCGCTTGCCCCGCCGCTCAACCGGCGCAGTGACGACAGGTCCAAACCCCGGCGCTAGCCTGTCGGACTTAGGTCCATCTGCTGCGACGGCGTCTCGCGACGATGTCCCTAAGTCCGACAGGCTCCTAGAATTCCGCCGCTTGACAGCGATTGATGCGAGAGGGTTGGATAGGCGGCATGAAGCGTCTCTCCCGGTTGAAAGTGTTTTGGATGCTCGGCGCGCTGTCGATGGCTGCACTGCCGGCGTGCGTCATGCCGGATCAGCGCCATTACGCGGACGGGGTGGTGTTGGTCGCACCTCCGGCACCTCAAGTGGAGGTCATCGGAACGCCGCCGCAGCCGGGCTATATCTGGGTAGGCGGTTATTGGGATTGGGTAGGCGGGCGGCATCAGTGGGTTCAAGGACATTGGGCGGCGCCCCGGCCCGGTTACCATTGGGTGGCTTACGAATGGGTGCGGCAGGGCGACGGTTGGCGCCTGCGGCGCGGGCACTGGCAACGCAGCTGACAGCAACGGCTGACGGTCAGCGCTGCCCTGGCCAAGGGGTGGGAGCCAACAAATCCATGAGCGGGCGAGCCGAGGCCGCATCGAACCAATGTTCGATCAATCGGAACGAGATGGACAGCGGCGGAGGGAGCTTCGGCGTGCCGCTCTCGATCTCCGCCCGCGTGAACCAGCGTGCATCCTCCAGCTCCTGGTCCGCTAGATGCACCTCATGAGTCGAGGCCCGCGCAGTGAACCCGAGCATCAGCGAGCTCGGAAAAGGCCAAGGCTGAGAGGAGTGATACCGGACCTCGTCGACCTTGACGCCGGTCTCTTCAGCGACCTCGCGTATCACGGCATCCTCCAGCGATTCACCCGGTTCGACGAAGCCTGCGATGGTCGAGTACCGGCCGGGCGGCCAGGATGCCTGCCTGCCGAGAAGAACGCGCGGCCCGTCGCTGACCAGTACGATGATGGCCGGATCGAGACGCGGAAACTGCTCGTGGCGGCAGGCAGGATTGGTGCACACGAGTACGTGCCCCGCTCTGCCGGGCACGGTGTCCGCGCCGCAGCGACCGCAATGCCGATGCATGCGCCGCCAGTGAATCATGGCCCGGGCGTATCCGAGCAGTCCCGCCTGATCCGCCGGCATCAGCGCTGCGACGCTGCGCAGCTCCTCGAATCGCGCGCCCGGCGGCACGGCGGCGGGGTCCTCTCCCTCGATGTCGTAGGCGAACATGGGAGCGCCGCCGAAGCGACCAAGCAAAATGAGACTCTCGCGGTTGCGGCGCTCGGCCGGGACATCGGTCAGCTCGAGAAGCACGGCGGCAGGTCCGTCCGCGATGAGACTTCGGGAGTCCCACATCGGCACCACGCGGCTGCGCGAGTCCGATAGCGCATCGTCGAACCAAGCGGGATCGGCGCGCAAGTGGGAGACCCGTTCGAGATACGGCCCCGCAAACACGTTTCTCGTCTGCATGCTCGAATTCTAACAGGCGCCGCTTCGGCGGGCGCCGGCACCGGCGCTTCCTGTCGGCCTCAACTGCGGGCATCGCCGCTTGGATCACGATTTTTCCCAGAAGCGGGCACTCCTGTGGCTGCTGCAGCGAGTGCTCCCATGGGGAAAGTTCGAGGTGGGGCGGTAGCAATCGCCACCGCCCCACAAGCCGACTATTTAGGAAGTTTGGGCAGTAGCAACCAGGATCGGGCGAGGCTGATGATTCTTCGCGTCATATATCGCGAACAACTCGGGCTGGTTAACCTTGGTTACCGCCTCCGCGATCGCTTTGTGAACACACGCATCCAGTAGCGCTCGGGACCTGAGGTCGCGGCTGTTGATGTCAAGAGACTTGCACACCTCGTTGCCCGCCGCAGCGATGCGGCTGTAAAGCTTAGCCGCGCCCTGTGGATTTGATAGGTTGAGATCCCCGAACTTCACGACGACTTGAGGCACGTCGCCCTCGCCCGCGATGGACGCCGCGCCCCAGCTCAAGGCGAGCGCGCCAAAGATTGCGGTGTTGATCAAACGGGGCAGATAAGCGGCAGTGGTCAGAGTTTTCATGATGCTCTCCTGGATGTTGGGTAAATCGTTCTAGGATTCGGCGGTTTCCTCCGCCAGGTTGGGTCCCGCCGGTCGTGAGGCATACAGTGCTCCGTGCATTGCCCGGAGTCCTGATAGCGCTCTGAAAGTGATCTAGGGATTCGCTGAACTTTCGCGCAAAGGCAGCGGGGGAGACGGGTCGCGGTCGACGGCATGGATGAGTAGAATCGTCGTTTGTTTCGTCGACGGAATGGGAAAAACACGCTCAATCATTGGGTTACGATGTCATCAAGCAGCTCGCCAGGCCGTTCCTTGCTTCGGGTCGGAGACTTGCGGGTCGATCCGGCCCTCGATGAGGTTTGCAAAGACGGTCACACGATCAAGCTCGAACCGAAGGCCATGCAGCTGCTGGTTTGCCTTGCCGAGCGCGCGGGCCAGGTGTTGAGCGTCGAGGATCTGCTGGACCGGGTATGGAAAGACGTTGTCGTCAGCCACGACTCGGTGTACGCGGCGGTGGCTGCCCTGCGCCGCACGCTTGGCGATGACCCGAAGAACCCCAGGTATATCGCCAACGTCGTGCGCCGGGGGTATCGGCTCATCGCGCCGGTGTCCCAGTGGGTGGACCCGCCGATCGAACTGCCCGCAAATGCAGGCCCGGCGCCCACAGCCAAACCGTCGATCGCTGTTCTACCCTTCCTTAACTTGAGCGGCGATTCGGCGCAGGAGTACTTCAGCGATGGCATCACCGAGGACATCATTACGCGGGTTGTCGCGCTGGCGACGTCTTGCTGTGCGCTCACGCTCGGCCTCGTTCCGGTATCGCGGCGCCACCGTCGACATGAAGCAGGTCGCGCGCGAAATGGATATCCGTTTTGTCGTTGAGGGCAGCGTCCGGCGCATGGGCGAGCGCATCCGCATCAGCGTCCAGTTGATCGACACCGAGACTGGCGGCCAGATCTGGAGCGAAAAATTCGACCGGGGACTCGACGAACTCTTCGCAGTTCAAGACCGGGTCGTGCAGACGATCGCCAGCACGCTCGTCGGCCGCGTAGAGGCTCTCCGATACCGAGCGAGCGCGCCGCAAGCCGCCGGCAAGTCTGGCGGCCTACGAATGCGTGTTAAAGTGCAATGCGCTCTCCTGGGACGATCCCGCCGGCAAAGCCGAGGCTACGCGACTGGTTGAGAGGGCAATCGAGCTCGACCCTGGCTACGCGCACGCGCACGCGCTGCTGGCTATGCTGTCCTATTCGCCCTTCGATGGCGGGACGAAAAGCTCTGGCCGCCGCATTGGACAGGGCTTACGTTCTTGCAATGCGGGCTGTCGAACTCGACGACGGCGAGAGCACCTGCCATGCGATGTTGGGCGCGGTCTGCATGCATCGACGCGCAATTTGACCTGGCCGTGCAGTACTCGCGGCGGGCGGTCGAGATCAATCCGAACAACCAATGGAACGCGGCCGATTTGGGATCGATGCTGATGCGTACGGGCGAATCGGAAGAGGCGCTGACCTGGCTCACGAGGGCACGGGAGATCGACCCCTACTTTGATCAGCCATGGTACTGGCGCGCGGCAGGCATCGCCAGTATGAACCTACATCGCTACGCGGATGCCTTGTCGATGCTCGGCCGTGCGCGGGTTCGCTCGTACACCTATGTCGCACTGATTGCCGGATGTCATGCCCGGCTGGGCGATCTAAACCGCCGCCAGCGCCAGCGTTGCCGAGTGCCTGTCGATGAAGCCGGACTTCTCGATCAAGCAATTCATGAGCAAGGAACCCTTCAAGAGCCCGGCCGATGCCGAGAATCTCGCCTCATCCCTGCGGCTGGCCGGGCTGCCGGACTGATTGCTCTTGCGCCGATCAAGACAACATCAGGGGGTGTAGCGGCTTATGTCCGGCACGCATTCAACTTGCGAAATCGTCGAGCCAACCTGGGTTGGCGAAGTCATTCGGTTCTGGTTCGACGAGCTGGGGGCCGCCCATTGGTTCGCGGGGAGCGAGGCGATTGACGCCCAGATGCGCGGGCGCTTCCTTCCACTGTACGAACGAATCGTGGCACACGATGGGGTGATACCAATGACCCAACGCCCACTGCTGGCCGCCGTCATCGTCCTGGATCAGTATTCTCCGTCATATGTTCCGCGGCACGCCACGTGCCTACGCGGCCGATCACCTCGCACGCCAGCTCTCGAGAGTTGCGATCGCTCGCGGCTTCGACGTTGAGATGAATGCGCAGAAGCGCCTGTTTCTCTATCTGCCCTTCGAGCATAGCGAGGATCGGTTAGATCAGGCGCTCGCGGTCGACTTGATCGGGCGCCTCGGCAACGAGGAGTGGACACGTGATGCCATGAAGCACAAGGATGTCATCGATCGGTTCGAACGCTTTCCCCACCGTAATGCGATTCTCAACCGACGGTCGTCTGCTGACGAGATCGCGCTTTTGCGGGAACCCGAGGAGTGGTTCTGACCGAGCAGTTCACGAGTAGATCAAACCCACTCAGTCAGTCGCTCTCGCGCACACAGCTCTTGCCAGCTCGGTCGAGCTTTGACCCGGGCCGCGTATTGACGCAAAGCGCCCCACTCGGTCGCCGGCTTTGGCATGTTTCGCGACCAGCGCAACAGCATGATCAACATGAGATCGGCCGCCGAGAACTGCGCACCCAACATATAGGGACCCTGTGCCTGCAAATGCGCATCAATTCGCGACCAGATCGTTTCGATCTTTCGCTGCGTCGCGGCCGCCAGCACCGCTTGCGTGTTCGCGTCGTCGCTGATGTCAGTCGGATAGAACCAGAGGCGAAACGCCGGCTGGAGCGTGTTGGCGAAGTGTACGATCCACTGGTACCACCCGGCCCGACTCGATGAGTTCTCCGCCGGTGCCAGGCGGGCTTCCGGATGTCGTGTCGCCAGCGTCATAAGGAGCGCAGCGGTTTCGGTAAATGGTGTATCGTCAATCAACAGCGTCGGCACGTGCCCACTCGGATTGAGCTGCAAATATGCTGGATCGCGCTGGGCGCCGGCCTTCAGATCCACCAACACGAGGCGGTGCTCGGCGTTCGTCTCGATGAGCGCATGGTGCACGCACATGCTCGCCGCTCCCGGGCTGTAGTAAAGCGTGTACATGCGCGTCTCCTGCATGAGTCTCATGAAATGATCGCAAGGATGCGCGAGACGCGCTTTCGGCGCAACGTAAGTTGCAGTTCGGTCGCGAAGAGCACGCGCCGCTTGAAATGTCACGGCGAATCGACGCTCGAGCAGGCCATCGTAGGACTTCCTCATGTCCGCCGGCTTGCCGTACAGATGCACGCGAATCTGCGCCTCGGCGAAGAACATCAGCCGCGTGCCACCGTCAACACCATGCCGCCGCCGAGTTCGAGCCGTACCTCCATCCGCGAGAAATCCGGACCCTGGACCGCACCGATATCGATAAACGGCATGACCGCCTTCGCCTTCGGACGAGCCTTGTTCTGCTTGAGTTCTGAGATGAACACGCGGCGGGTGCCGCGTTTGTTCGCCAGATTCGCTCCAGCGGCGCGCTCCCTGCCGATGCCGATCCCGACGCCCTTGCACGGTACGTCTTGACGGTGGCATTGGGGCCTGGCGGTGGAAGCGCAGTCCGGGGCAAGCCGGAGTGATCTTCATCGCACGGTGAAACAAGCGCTGGCGTCCTGGCCGGCGTGAGAGCGTCTTACGCTTCGCACCCACATCAAGGGAGTGATTAAGCCCTAGTGGTGTGGCGATCAGTGGCCTAGCAATGTGATTCCGAATTCGATCGTCGCTCAGTCCTGCATCGGTTCGAGCGCTGCTATATCGGCGAGATCCTGCGCGCGGCCGGCGGCTCGCTTGTTCTTGATCAGTGCCGCGCGCCCGATCACGGGAATCTTTCTGCCCTCCATCATGAAATTTGCCCCTTCGGCAATTGCCTCATCGAAGGTAATACCATCTGCGCGATTCAATACGTCGATGCGCCGCGGAGGCAAACCAATCTGCAGGACGCCAATGTAAGTTGCGAAATCCTCCGCCTTCACTTGAAAGGCATCGAGCGGTGCTCCGAAGTCAGCAAGCGCTCGGTAGACGCGTTCCGCATTCAACGTGTCGGCTCTGATCAACACGTCCATGTCCTTCGTAGCGCGCGGATGACCGTGGAAAGCAACCGCATGGCCACCAACGAGCACAAACTCTGCGCCCGCATCCGCTAGCTCAATGAGCAGATCGCGGAAGTCCTCCGGGAGTTCGTTCACGTAAGGCGGCCAGGCACAAATCGTATGGGCGTTTCGTGACGGGTGTACTGAGGAATTTCTCTGCCAGCCAGGGCCCAACATTCTCTCGTGAGCTGCCGTACGAGGGATACGGCGCCGAGACCGGACTGTCGCATCGGATCATGCGAAACGTCTCCGAGCAAGGCACGATCGAGGGTCATCGTCCGGCGACGCCGGCTAGCCCGAAGCTTCCGTTCAAGATCCTCCATGGGTCTAGGCTATCACAACAGCGCCGATTTCGTGCATCCATAACCCATTGATTAAGAGTGCAATATTGCTGAATAAAGTCGCGCGATCGAGGCCTCGGTCACCTGCAGGCTTCGCAATTCGCGCAACTTGTTCGCCGTCTCGCCAGCAGGTGCCCCGAGGCGGGCAATGCCTGTCGCGCGGCGTTGGAAGGCAACTGTCGGGCCACTACCCACCGGTGTCGTTGATTGAACAACTGCATCGAAGCAGAGCTTCGCGAATAATGTGGCGCAATCTGAGCGCGCCGCTAGCGCGAGTAAACTGAAGAGGTTCGCTTGAAATTTTGTCGTCGTCGGATAGCTGTTGTGATTCTCGGATGCACGTTAGGGTTGAACGCGTGCAACCAGGGAAAGTCAGGGGGCGACGGCGGTAAGGAAATCGAGGCCGACGGCAGCCCCGGCACTGAGAAATCGTTGAACCTCCTGATCTGGTCGGGCACGATTTCGCCCGCAACTCTCGCTCACTTTGAAACGCTGACCGGAATCAAGCTGCGTGTCTCGTATGCCGTCTCGAATGAGGACATCGAAACTCGACTCATGACAGGTCATAGCGGGTTCGATGTCGTGGGCGCGGCAGCCGACTACTTGCAACGTGAGTTGCAAGCCGGCGCCTACTTGCCGCTCGATAAGTCGAAGTTACCGTATCTCGCCAACATGGATCCGGAGTTGATGCGAAAGTGGCCATTCACGATCCCGACAATGCCCATGCGACAATCTTGATGTGGGGGACCGACGGGATCGGCTACAACGAAAAGATGGTCAAGCGTCTCATGCCCAACGCCCCGCTCGACAGCTGGCGGCTAATCTTTCGATCCCGCCGTCGCCTCGACACTTTCCAAGTGTGGAATCGGGGTGGTCGATTCCGCCGTCGACTTGATGCGGGCGGTGTTGCCCTATTTGGGCCGAGATCCCAACTCACAAAAGCCCGAGGATCTGGCGGCGGCGGAAGCCACTCTAATAAAGGTTCGACCTTACATCAGTCACATCGACTCCGTTGGCTACGTCCAGGCCTTGGCAAATGGCGAACTGTGCGTTGCGCTCGGCTACAGCGGTGACGTTGCCAGGCTCGAGACCGTGCCCGCGAAGCCAACACCGGGATCGACATCAAATACGTCATCCCGAAGGAAGGTTCGATCATGTGGTTCATGCTGCTCGCCATCCCAGCTCATGCGAGCAATGTCGATGGCGCCCATCAATTCATCGATTACATCATGACTCCCGAAGTGAGCGCTGAGATCGCGAACTTCTCGCGTGAACCCAATGCCAACCTGGCCGCGTTGCCTCTACAAATCCCCGCCACGCGAGACGATCCCGCCACTCACCCCTCGCCTGAGGTGCGCGCGCGCCTGTCGGTTCCGCTGCCGGATTCACCGGAGCAGCTGCGTGCAATTACGCGGATGTGGCAAAATTTCAAGGCGGGCATCTGAGGCTTGGATCGCCACGCACACTTCGGAGGGCTCCCCGTGATCTAACGGCGCACCCGGAGCCGCCCGGTCAATCCGGGGAGCGTTAAATCGCATGGCCCACCATCGTGTCGCCCTGCCGCAGAATTTTCCCGCCATGCGGTCTACTGCCGGAGCGGTGTTGAGGTCGCGTTCCGGTCGATTCAGGAATCGATCACGGTAAAGCCTTCACGTCGCGCCGCAGCGGTCAAACGGCCGTCGAAGCAGACCATCTCGAGCGTCGCGGGGTCGTGATTCGCAGCAATCAGGGCCGCCGAGAGCTGCAAGCTATCCGCGGCCCGCAATACATGCACGCGAAGCAGGCGCTCGGCCGTGCGACGGATCATGTCGCTGGGAATGACCTCGTGCCATGCGGCCGCCAGCCGCTTCGCCGACTTGAGCGCGGCGTTTGCATCCTCGGCGGAAATCGCGCTCTCACGTTCGCGACGAGCGACAGCCGAAGCGAGCTCGACCGGTGTTGACCACCAAGCCACGATCTGAGAATCCTCCTCATACAGCTCGAGCAGCCTCTCACGAGCCGGCTCATCGACGATAAGCGGGAGGATTGCGGACGTATCCCAGTATCGCATCCGGACGTCAGCGGTCTTGAGCGCGCTCTTCCAACAATGCATCCAGGATGCGTGCGGAGCGCGGCAGAGGGCGGGGCAACAGCGTACGTAGCTGGCGCGCCGACAGTGCGCGCGTTGCCGGCCGCGTGATCCCCTGTGCGGCAAGAAGCGCAAGTCGATCGGGTCCGCGGCCGCTCGCCTCGATGCGCTCAATTCGAGCGATGGGCACGTCGCGGTCGTATATCAAGACAGACTGCCCGGACCTTACCTTGCGCAGATAGGCGCTCAGGTTGTTCTTGAGATTAGATATAGTAGCCTTTTCCACATAGCTATTATAGCCTTAATGGATGCCATCGCAAGCATGCGCGCTCGCCTACGGCGCGGTGCTGCGGCGCAGCTTGGATCGACTCAACGCAGCCGCTAGCAGGGTGCCGCCTCGGCCGTCGCCGGCACCGGCGCGCCCGGCGGCTCGCAATTCGCGCATGACGATCGGCGCTTCGCCAGCAGATCTTTCAGCCGCACCCCGCCGCACGCGGCGCATCGGGCCGCGCCGATCTCGTCGCGCCGGGCGAGGGCCATGAGCAGGAACCAGGCGTGCTCGAAGGATATGCGCGCGGGCGCATGCAGCTCGATGTAGGCCTCGTAAGCCTGGCAGAGCAGCGCCCCCGAATCGAGAGAGCCGAGCCGATACCGCGATTCCAGTCCCAGGGAGGTGGCGCACAGCAGGCCGTACACGATGAACAGGCTCGCGAGCTGCGATGCTTGAAAGCAAAGCTCCGGGTTCCTGAAGAAAAATGCCGTCTGCCGCGGCGATTTGCCGCGATGGCGCATCACCGAGTTCGAATCGGCCTCCAGCACGTAGCTGCGGTAGAGCTTGCGGATGCGGTCGTCGCTCAGCCCCGTCCATTGGCGGATGGTGAAGGTGCGGGCCTCGTGGCGGATCAGGCGCAGCGCGAGATCCAATCGCTCGCGGTCGCGGGTGTAACGGTCGTCGGACACTCTCATGGGGGCTCCTCCTTGATGCAATTCCCGGGGTTCAGGGCACAAAAGAATTTGACTAAAATTAATCACAAAGTTAGCGTGACTGCCAGATGTTTTTTGCCGCCATTGCCGGCGGGTTCGAGCCGAAATGCGGCGGAGGCTGTATGCAGGATGCATTCATCGGCGGTTGGTCGCGCCAACCGAGCTTCTCGCCCGAGGTGCTCGCCCCCTTGCACGACCTGAACCTCAAATTCCTGGATCTGGCCGGCGCGCACGCGGGCGGCTGGCGCACGTCCGGCGCTCTCGGGCTGCCGGGAGGCGTCTCGGAGCGCCTGGCGCCCATGACCGCGTCGCAACGGGCGGCTGCGGCGAACTGCCCCTACGCGCTCTTCGATCTGCGTTTTCACGACGAGGCCCACTGGAGTACGCGGCTTCGAGGCGCGGCAGAGTGGCGGGTCGCGGACCAGGGCGCGGATGGGGATACCGCGAATTTCGTCCGGCTCGCCCTCTTCTATGCGTGGCACGTCGCCAGCACCACCCGCTACGCCGCGCAGCTTCTACTCGGCATGAGCGAGCGCACCGCCGGCGCTTTTCGCGCGACCATGCTCAATTGTCTTCCCACGCTGGTGGCGAGTGAAACGGCCAATCTATCCGCGCGGTTCCTCGACTGCGGCGCGTATTGGAGCGCACTGACGAGCGCCGCCGTGCGCCGGGACGAGATCAGATTGCGCAAGATTCAGCTGTTCGGTCTGCAGCTGGCGGCCGCCTCGCGCCTGCCCTGACGAGGCCGTTCGGGGCTCGCCGGGCGTCGAGTTGCGGTGCCGGCCCCGGGGGGTTTAGTCTACGCGGCTCCTATGAACGCCCTCGTCCTTCGACAGCTCTCCAAGGTCTACAAAAACGGCATCAAGGCACTCAAGGGTATCGACCTCACCGTGGCGGTGGGCGATTTCTTCGCGCTCCTGGGTCCGAACGGCGCGGGCAAGACGACGGCGATCGGCATCATCACCTCGCTCGTCAACAAGTCCGGCGGCACGGTCGAGGTGTTCGGATACGACCTCGACCGCCAGCTCGAGCTGGCGAAGTCCTGCATCGGCATCGTGCCGCAGGAAGTCAACTTCAACATGTTCGAGACGGTGATCACGATCGTCGTGAACCAGGCGGGCTTTTACGGCATTCCGCGGCGGCTCGCCAAGGAGCGCGCGGAGAAATACCTGAAGCAGCTGCAGCTCTGGGACCGCCGCAATTCCATCGCGCGCGCTCTCTCGGGCGGAATGAAGCGGCGCCTCATGATCGCGCGCGCGCTGATGCACGAACCGAGGCTTCTGATCCTCGACGAGCCGACCGCCGGCGTCGACATCGAGATCCGCAGGTCGATGTGGGACTTCCTCCGCAAGATCAACGACGAGGGAACGACCATCATCTTGACCACACACTACCTGGAGGAAGCGGAGAATCTGTGCCGCAACATCGCCATCATCGAGGGCGGGCGCATCATCGAGCGCGACTCCATGGCGAACGTGCTGCGCAAGCTCCAGACGGAAACGTTCGTGTTCAATCTGAGCGGCCCGAGGACCGCTTCCCCCGATCTCCCCGCCCACAAGACGCTGCTCACCGACGATCATACGCTCGAGGTCGAGGTTTCGAAGGGCCAGAGCCTGAACGACATTTTCGAGCAGCTCTCCTCGCAGGGCGTCCGCGTGACCAGCATGCGCAACAAGGTCAATCGCCTGGAGGAATTGTTCATGCGCCTGGTCGACGACAGTGTCCGCGCCGCGGACAACAAATAGGAACGTCATGGCTGATTCTCTGGCACGCATACAGTGGGTCGGGTTCTCGACCATCGTCATCCGCGAATTCAACCGCATCGTGCGGATCTGGGGTCAGACCGTCGTGCCGCCGATCGTCACCGCGACCCTGTACTTCGTGATCTTCGGAAGCCTGATCGGCAAGCGCGTCGGACTGGTCGGGGGCTATGACTACATGCAGTTCATCGCGCCCGGCCTCATCATGATGAACGTGATCCAAACCTCCTACGCCAACGTGGTGTCCTCGTTCTTCGGCGCCAAGTTCGGCAAGCATCTCGAGGAGCTTCTCGTATCGCCCCTCCCCAACTGGCTGATCCTGCTGGGCTACGTCGCCGGAGGCATGCTTCGGGGGCTGCTCGTCGGCTCGGTGGTGACCGTGGTCGCGCTCTTTTTCACCCGATTGGCCGTGCAGCATGCCTGGACGGTCCTGTCCGCCGTGCTCCTCACCAGCACGATATTCTCGCTCGGCGGTTTCGTGAACGCACTGTTCGCCAAGAACTTCGATCACATATCCTGGTTCCCGACGTTCGTGCTCACGCCGCTCACATACCTGGGCGGCGTCTTCTATTCGATCACGATGCTTCCGGCCTGGGCTCAAGCCGTCTCCCACGTCAATCCGATTCTTTACATGGTGAGCGCCTTCCGCTACGGATTCTTGGGCTCGACCGATGTCGACCTGTGGCTCGCCTACGGCATCATGATCGGCTCGGCGGCGTTCATGTTCACGGTCGCCGTCATGCTGTTGAACAGGGGCGCGGGCATCCGGGAGTGATCGGCTGTCGACGTGCGTTGGAACCCGGCCGGCGGGGGGGTGGCCGCCCGCGCATCGAACGCTTACAGTGCGCGTTCGGGCCCGTTGTCGTGTATCGTGAGGGCAGACTGTCGAGATTATTTCAAGGAGTTGAGTGATGAACGAAGAAAAGCAGCAAAAGTTCACCGCCAAGGTTCGCCGCGGTCTTGTATGGGTTCACTCCGTCGCCGGCGCCGAGCTCGCGAAGAAGAAAGCCGAAGCCACCGGCGTGCGGATCGAGGGCTTTACGGCCAGCGAACTGGCGGACGTGGAATCCGCGCTGACGTGGATCAGCCAGAACAAAGAATCGAGCAGTTCGACTCCCGCCTGAAATCGGCGGTGCATCATCGGATGTTTCCATTTCGCGACATACGCCGCGGGCCCCTGAGCGTCCTCTCGGCGCGAGGCCCGTGACCAGCTGCGATACACTAGTGCCATGGGCCAAAAGCGTGCGTTAGTCGTTGACGACTCGAAGTCGGCTCGCGTGATCTTGAGCCGGATGCTCGAGAAGTACGACATCGAAGTCGACATGGCCGAATCGGCCGAACAAGCCATCGAATATCTGCGGCACGATCGGCCCGATGCCATATTCATGGACCATCTCATGCCGGGAATGGATGGCTTGCAGGCCGTGAAGACGATCAAGAGCAACCCCCAGACCGCCATGATTCCAATCATGATGTACACCTCCCAGGAGGGAGAGCTGTACGTCGGCCAGGCGCGTGCGCTGGGCGCGATGGGTGTGCTGCCCAAACAGGTACGGCCCGTGGACGTCTCGAAGGTGTTGTACGAGCTTCATCTGCTCCCGGACCGCCGCGATCTGGCCGAGCCCGCGCTCGTGCCGGTCGAAATCGCTACCGAGCCCGGCAACGACAAGAACGTGACCGTAATAACCCCGCCGGGTTCGCATGCGCCGCAGGATTGGGGCCGGCGCGTCGAGGCCGCGATCAAGCAACAATCGGTCGACCTGCGCCGCTTCGTCGTCGCGAGCCTCGATAGTCTCGCCGCGCGCCTCGAGTCCGATTTGCGCAATGCCGTTCCGGTCCCCGCCCCGATACCGGAGGCGCCGCCTCTCCCGCCCCGCCGCTCGGCGTGGCCGTGGATATTCGGAGCGGCCGCCTTCTGTCTTCTGGCGGTGCTCTCGACGTTCCTGTGGAGGTCGACCCGCGACGATCTCGCCAGGGCACATGCGGAGCTCGCCGAGCTGAAGGCCGCCGACGCCGAGCTCAAGCAAACGAGCGACCGTCTCGCCGACTCGATCAAGGATCTCTCGGCCGCCGTCGCCGCCGCGGGCATGCCGGGCTCGGCGCAGGCCTCGAGTGCGCCCGGCGCGGCGGCCGGCTTGCCGCGATCGGAACCGGTTCCTTACGGCGAATTGCCTTTCGACCGCAGCCGCCTGGATGTGCTGCGCGACGTGCTGACAAAACTGGAAGCGCAGAATTTCCGGGGGGTGCTCAAGGTCATCAGTTTGCCCGGCATGTTCTGCCTGGCCGGCAATGCCTCGGATGGATTCATACCTGCGCCCGCCGCATCGCTCGTGAGCAAATGCGATCTCATCGGGAACCCCTTCGAAGAATCTCTCTCCGGGCAGCAACGCCAATCGATCGCGTTCGCGAATCTGGTCGCGGGCGTCAAGCAGAGAACTTCGGGCGCCATCACCGTCGCCGTCGAGAACGCCGCATCGGCGCGCGCGGCGGTCCCTTATCCCGCGCGGGCCGATTCACTCACCGCCGGTGAATGGAACCGGGCGGCGGCGACCAACAATCGCGTGGAGTACGCCGCGGAGGCCGCGCCCTAGAACGCAATCCTGACGAAGAACTCGGGACCCTTGGAGTTGATGTCGAACAATCCCGAATTGTCGGTTTTGACCGATGCGAGATGCGCCCTCACTTCCGTATAGCCCAGGCCGAAAGAGACATTGGGCCGGAACCGGAAGAGCGCATCGAGCTCCGCCATCCCCAAAGAACCGTCGAGATCCTTCACGTGCAGGCTCAGGTACTGCAAACGTCCGTCGAAATAGAATCGCCTGCTGACCGCCCAGGTGGCCGCGATGCCGGGCGTCGCGAACGGGCCGGCCTCGTCCTCGGTTTGATCGAGATGCACGGCGTCGGTCGTCACCTTGGCCGTGGCCTGGATTTGTACCGCGGAGATGCCGAGCGTTGCCGCGAGCTCGACTTTCTCGCTGTGCCAGAAGGAGTACCCGTAGGTGAGGGTGAGCAGACGCAGATCGAGCTCCGACTGCAGCGGATCGCCGGGCTGAAGCACCACGTCGCGGAACACGATCGGTTCCTGGATGACCGCGCTGCCGGTCCGATCCAGCGTGAAATAGTCGAGCCAAAGGCGGTTCCGTTCTCCCTCCCGGAACATGATCTGGAACTTGGGTTCGAAGTCCGACGGATCGAGACCGAACTGGTTCTCACCGTCCACCGTCGTGCCCGGAACGCCGGTGCTCGAGTCGACCCGGAGCGTCGTCGCGGTCGACACATGCATCGCGCCCAGGGTCACGCGCACCCGATCGTCGGTCGGGCTCGCATAATCCCCGTCGGCGTGCGCCGCGCCCGCGAGGAGCGCGAGTGCCAGCGCGGGCATGACGGACTTGATCATATCCTCTCCCTCAATACCGGCTTACGAGTTTGCCGCCGTAGATGCCGAGAACGCGTGGATGCGGATCACAAGGATGAGGGAATGCGCCGGAACACACAAAATATCGTATCCCTGTCGCCATTCGCTAACAGCTCAAGTGTCGCGCCTGCGCTTTTCTTCGAATTCCTGCATCGGCATGCCCGAGGTCACCACGATGTCGCCGTCGACGATCGCCCCCTTGGCGATCGCTATCGTCTGCGCGCTGACGCTCCCGCGGATCACCGCGGTATAGCCGATCTCGAGTTTCCCCTTGACCGAGAGTCCGCCGCTGATCTTACCGGCGATGATGGCCTCGAGCGCTTGAATGTGGCCGTTCCAAACACCGGTGACCGCGAGATTCAATCCGCCGCCGAGTTCGCCGTCCCCGTGCACCTCGCCGGAGACCACATACTCGCCCTCTCCGCGGACATCGCCGACGATGACCGATCCGGCCCCGATCACCGTGGGGGCCGCCGAATGGAGATCGAAAAACCGCCGCTTGGGCTCGCTCATGGAGCCCGGTTTTATCCTAACCGGCCGGGGGCTGATGTGACGAGCTTGGCGTCGCCGACAGACGCCGCAAATCGAAGTAGAATGGCTCCCTTACGCCAAATGTCCGTCTCGAGAAGGAAAAATGCTCACCAACAAAACTGTTCTGGCGATCTGCTGCGCGGTATTGCTCGGCATCGGGGGCTGCAGCCGGCAGCAAAGCGATTGGCAAAAGACCCGCGAAGCGAATAGCACGGACGCGTACGAACAATTTCTCAAGAAATACCCGAGCGGGGAGTTCTCGGCCCAGGCTCAGGGCCGCCTCAAGGAGATGTACGAGGAGCGCGACTGGCAGAAGGCGCGCGATGCGGATACGCCGGAGGCCTATCAGGCCTTCTTGAAGCAGTACCCCGAGGGTAAATGGACCGAGGAGGCCCGAATCCGGGTGGAGAATTTCACCCTGGCGCAGACCCCCGCCGGCACCGGGCCGGCCACCGGCGCGGCCGGCGCCGCGCCGAACGGGTCCGCCCCGGGCGGCGAGGAGTCCGCGGCACCCCCGCCGCCGGCCAAGGCGCCGGCCGCGCCGCCGCCGTCTGCGGCGCCCGTGACGTCGCAGAAGACTGAGCCTTCGGTGCCCGCGTCCGCGGCGCGCGGCGAGTCGGGCAAATACGCCGTCCAGCTCGGCGCCTTCAAATCCGGTCATGCCGCGGCGAATGAGCGCTGGGCACACCTTCAGAAGGAGTATCCGAAACTGCTCGGGGGTCTGTCCTCGAAAGTGCTTCCCAGGAAGAGCGGCGGCGGCACCCTTTACCGGCTGCAGGCGGTCGGCCTCAGCGAATCCCACGCTCGCAAGATCTGCAAGGTCTTGAGGGCCAAGTCGCAGCCCTGCGTCGTCGTGCGCCCCGCCCACCGCCACAGTACGTCAGGCAACTGACAATTCTTGTCAGTCGGGAAGCTCGTGGTTTTCTGTAACTGCTTGATTTTCTTGGGGTAGGGTACCTGGCACGGCGATTGCTTCGTCTGTTCTTGTCGAGCTTGCTCGAGAGGACGTGGGAACGGCGGATGCAATCGGTAGTCATCGGGATGTTGATGCCTGAAGGCAGCTCAGGGGCTGCTTTGCTGGTCCGCCGATCCGACGGTCAATTTGCCTTCGAAAGAATCGATGCGCGAGTAGCCTGCGCCGCGCGCGCCGCCGCAAGGTGGTCGCGCAAAGGTGCAGCCGGTGCGGACGCCGGGTCCTCGACAGAGCTCGAAATGACGTTGCCTCTATCTGGTTGATGTTTTGTGTTCTCCCCTTTGGTCGTAACTTAGGCGCCGCGAATAAGCTTCCCCGCTCGCGGCGCCTTTTTTTTCAATCGACGATGCCGAGCTGCGCCAGGATGAAGGCGTACTCCAGCGCGGTCTCGCGGTAGCGCTCGAAGCGTCCTGATTTCCCCCCGTGCCCCGCGTCCATCTCGACGTGCAGCAGCAATGGATTGGCGTCGGTCTTCTGCGCACGAAGCTTCGCGACCCATTTCGCCGGTTCGTAGTACTGCACCTGGCTGTCCCACAAGCCCGTGGTCACCAGCATGGTGGGATAGCGCTGGGGACGGACGTTGTCGTACGGCGAGTACGAAAGGATGTAGCGGTAATACTCCGCCTCGCTCGGATCGCCCCACTCGTCGTATTCGTTGCTGGTGAGCGGGATGGTGTCGTCGAGCATGGTCGTGACCACGTCGACGAAGGGAACCTGCGCGACGATGGCGCGATACTGCTCGCCGCTCATGTTGGCGACCGCCGCCATCAGCATTCCCCCGGCGCTGCCGCCCATGGCAAACACCTTGCCGGGATGGGCATAGCCCCGCGCGACGAGCTCGCGGGTCACGTCGAGAAAATCACTGAAGGAGTGCCGCTTGTTGAGCAGACGGCCGTCGTCGTACCAGGCTCTGCCCATTTCCTGGCCGCCGCGGACGTGCGCGATGGCGAATACGAAGCCGCGGTCGAGAAGGCTGAGCCGCGACGCCGAGAAGTAGGGGTCCATCGACAGTCCGTAGGCTCCATAGGCATATAGCAATAGCGGCGCCGTCCCGTCGCGCGCGAACCCCTTCCGATACACGATCGATACCGGTACCCGCGCGCCGCCCTGCGCCGTCACGAACAGGAACTCCGTTCCATAGTCCTCCGGATCGAACCGGCCCATGACCGGGTCGCGCTTCAGGAACGTTCTTTCACCCGTGTTCACGTCGTAGTCGTAGACCGTCGCCGGCGTGGTCAGCGAGGAGTAGACATAGCGCACCACGTGGGTGTCGAGGCGGGGGTTCACGGACAGCCCCATGGTGTAGGCAGGCTCGTCGCTCGCGATGAAGAACTCCGGCCGCACCCTCGGGCTCGAGAGGCCGGATGCTGATCTTCGAGAGGCCGCCCGAGCGCAACGACAGCGCGAGAAAGCGCTCGAATACCTCGAAATCCTGGACGAACGTATCGTCGCGATGCGCGACCACGTCGCGCCACGAGGACCGGTCGGAGGTCCTGCCCGATCGGAACCTCCATGATGCGGAAATTGCGGGCCTGCCAGTTGGTGCGGATGACGAACCGATCGGCGAGATGGTCGATCTGATACTCGTGATCGCGCTCGTGAGCGAGGAACACCGTGAAGGCGAGCGCGGGATCGTCGGCGTGGGCGTAGCGCCACTCCGAGGAGACGGTGCTCTCCATGTGGATGAAGATGAATCGGTCGGACTTCGACTTGTCGACTCCGGTGTAGAAGCTCGTATCCGTCTGGGTGAACACGGTCGGATCGAATCGCGGGTCCTGTCCCACCCGATGCCGCTTCACGTACAAGCCGAGGAGGGTCTCCAGGTCCTTCTCGACGTACAGCACCGTCTCGTTGTCGTTCGCCCAGGCGATGTCGGATTCGACGTTGACGATGGCGTCCTCGAGGATCCTGCCGCTCGCCAGATGCTTGAAGCGCAGCTCGTATTGGCGTCGGCCGACGAAATCCTCGCAGAAGGCCGCCCATTCGGAGTTCGGCGAGATCTCGACCGCGCCGATTTGATAGTAATCCCGTCCCGCCGCTTGGCCGGCCGCCGCCCGCTCGTTGCCGTCGAGGACGATCTCCTCCGGGGCGTCCTGCGTGCCCAAGTGGCGTACCACGATGGGATGTTCCTTCCCCGGCTCGAATCGGGTGGCATACCAGTAGCCGTTCTTGAAGTATGGGACGCTGGCATCGTCCGGTTTCAGGCGGGCGATGATTTCGGCGTAGAGCTTGTCCCGGAGCGGCCGGGCAGGCGCGAGCGCCCGTTCCTTGTACGCGTTCTCGGCGTTCAGGTAGGCCAGCACCTCGGGATTTTGCCGCTCATCGTCCCGCAGCCAATAGTAAGGGTCGACTCGCTCGCCGTGCGGCGATGCGACAGTGTGGGGCCGAATAGCGGCCTTTGGCGGGTCATCGTCTGTCATGTCTCGATCTTGTCCTCGGGCGGGGCGGGAGTATAGTCAATGGAAAGGTCGGACCTTGAGTATTGCCGGCATTGATGGGCCAGAGAGATGAACCAGAGTTGATTGGCTGGAGTTGATGGGCCTGGAGTTGATGGGGAATAAGTCATGCAAACCGTGAATCACTTGCTGCGCAGCAAAGGGAACCAAATCTACTCGGTTGCGCCGACCGATTCGGTGCTCCATGCGATCGAAATCATGGCGACGCGCCATGTCGGTGCACTCCTGGTCATGAATCAGGGGACGCTCGCCGGTATCATCTCGGAGCGCGACTACGCGCGAAAGGTCATCCTGAAAAACCGCTCGTCGCACGACACGGCGGTGAGTGAAATCATGACCTCGCCGGCGGTCACGGTGGCCCCGACGGATACCGTGCATCACTGCATGCAGATCATGACCGAGCGCCGCTTTCGGCATCTGCCGGTGGTGGAATCCGGCCGCGTGGTCGGCATGCTGTCGATTGGAGACCTGGTCAAGGCGGTGATCGAGGAGCAGAGCGCGCAGATCGAACAGCTCGAGCGCTACATCGCCGGCTAACTCTTCGACGGCTGAGTACTCGGCAGAGTGACTTGTTGACCGCACCCCCGCGCCGTATCATGGGGTCATACATAGGCGCGCCCGATGGCGCTTGCCCGCGCCGGCGCGAGTTCAAGGACCCGCCCTTAAATCCGGCGTGCGCCGGTTAAGTGATTGTTTCGAGGGAGATCTCTGCGCCTCTAAGGCACAGGGTCCGGCGTTCTACGGGCGTGTGATATGGCGAATGAGGAAAATACCAGGGCCGAGTCGGCGTCCCACGGGCGCGCTCGGGCGGGCGTGGACGGGCGCGGCGCCGGGGACTTTCGAGATGCCGGGGACCCGCGCGGTGCCTCGGAACTGTGTGGTGCCGTGGACCTGCGTGGCGCCCCGGACGCGCGCAACCATGATTGGGGTTTGTACCGCACGGCCTACGAAAAGGATTCCTGCGGCTTCGGACTGATCGCAAGCCTCGACGATCGCGCCAGCCATTGGGTGGTGCAGACGGCGATTACCTCCTTGAACCGCCTGACCCACCGGGGCGCGATCGCGACCGACGGCAAGACGGGCGACGGCTGTGGGCTGCTCCTCAAAATCCCCGCTCACTTCCTGCGCGCCGTCGCCCAGGAGGCAGGCCTCAAGCTCGGCCCCCAGTTCGGCACCGGCCTCGTGTTCCTGAACCGCCAGGACCCCGCCCTCGCCGCCGAAGCCCGCCGCGTGCTCGCCGCCGAGATCGAGCGCGAGCAGCTCGAGGTCGCAGGCTTTCGCGTGGTCAACGTCAATCCGTCCGCCTGCGGCGCGGAGGCCTTGAAGTCCCTGCCGCACATCGAGCAGATCTTCGTCAACACCAGCCGCGACATCGACGAGGCGGCCTTCAACCGCCGCCTCTACATGGCGCGGCGCCGCGCCGAGAAGGCCCTCGAGCCTAACGACCCGGCCTTCTACATCCCCTCCCTGTCGGCGAGCACCATCGTCTACAAGGGCATGGTGATGCCGCAGCACCTGGTCGAGTTCTATCCCGACCTCGCCGACCCGCGCATGGTGGCCTCGGTCGCCGTGTTCCACCAGCGCTTCTCCACCAACACCCTGCCGCAGTGGCGCCTCGCGCACCCGTATCGTTACCTCGCCCACAACGGCGAGATCAATACCGTGCAGGGCAACCGCTCGTGGGCGGTAGCACGCGGCCCGCTGTTCCGTTCCCCGCTCTTGCCGGACCTCCGCGAGGTGCTGCCGGTGGTATCTCTCACCGGCTCGGACTCCTGCTCGCTCGACAACATGCTCGAGCTCCTGCTCATGGGCGGGCTCGATCCCATGCATGCCATGCGCATGCTGGTGCCGCCCGCCTGGCAATCGGTCGACATGATCGATCCGGACCTGAAGGCCTTCTACGAATATTACGCGACGCACATGGAGCCCTGGGACGGGCCCGCGGGCATCGTGCTCACCGACGGGCGGTTCGCCTGCTGCACGCTCGACCGCAACGGCCTCAGGCCGGCGCGCTGGGTGATCACCCGGAACCGCCACATCACCATCGCCTCCGAAGCGGGGGTATGGGATTACCAGCCGGAGGATGTGATCAAGAAGGGCAAGCTCGGGCCCGGAGAGATTCTCGCCCTCGACCTGCAGACCTCCGAGCTCATGGACACCAAGCAGGTGGACGACCTCCTGAAGAGCCGGCACCCGTACAAGGTGTGGCTCAAGAAGGGCGTGCGGTACCTGCAGACCGATCTCATCGACCCGCGGCTCGCCGCTGAGCCGTTCGATCGCGATACGCTGGCCGTATTTCAAAAGATGTTCAACGTCTCGGTGGAAGAGCGGGACGACATCATCCGCGTCCTCGCGGAGGACGAGAGCGAGGCGGTGGGCTCGATGGGCGACGACACGCCCATGCCCGTCCTGTCGACCAAGGTCCGATCGCTCTACGATTATTTCCGGCAGGCCTTCGCTCAGGTCACCAATCCTCCCATCGACAGCCTGCGCGAAAGCATCGTGATGTCGCTGCAGACGCAGATCGGCCCGGAGTGCAACATCTTCGTTCCGATGCAGCAGCACGCCGAGCAGATCGTGCTGAGCTCGCCCATCCTGTCGCAGCGCAAGCTCCGCCAGATCATGGGTCTCGAGGACGCGGGCGTCCCGCACGAATTCATCGACCTCCAAAAGGACGCAGCGCTCGATCTGAAGAGCGCCATTCTCGAGGTGTGCGATCAGGCCGAGGCCGCCGTGCGCGCCGGGAAGCTCGTTCTGCTGCTGTCGGACCGCTACCTCGTCAAGGGCCAGGTGCCGATCCATGCGCTGCTCGCCACCGGCGCCGTGCACCACCGCCTGGTCAAGACGGGGCTGCGCTGCAAATGCAACATCCTGGTCGAAACGGGCACGGCGCGCGATGCGCATCACTTTGCCTGCCTCCTGGGCTACGGCGCGACGGCGGTCTATCCGTATCTCGCCTATCAGACCCTGTTCGACTTGATGCGCAAGGGTGCCATCTCCTCCGACGCCGATGCGCGGCAGGAGCTCGGGCGAAGCTACCGGCGCGGCATTCGCAAGGGCCTGTTCAAGATCATGTCCAAGATGGGCATCTCGACCATCGCGAGCTATCGCAGCGCACAGCTGTTCGAGATCGTCGGTCTGAGCTCGGATGTCGTGTCGCTTTGCTTCGAAGGCTCCGACAGCCGCATCGAGGGCGCGGATTTCTCGGACTTGAAGGCGGATGCGGATTACCTCGCGGAACGCGCGTGGGATCCGACGGAAGGCGTGAGCCAGGGGGGACTCCTCAAGTTCATGCACGGCGGCGAGTACCACATGTACAACCCGGACGTGATCGCGACGCTTCAATCGGCGGTGATGAGCGGCGACTACGAACAGTACCGGGAGTTCGCCGCGCTGGTGAACGGTCGCCCGGTATCCTGCATTCGAGACCTGCTGCGATTGAGGTCGAGCCGTCCGCCCATTCCCTTGGAAGAGGTCGAGTCGGAGACCTCCATCCTGACGCGCTTCGACAGCGCGGGAATGTCCCTGGGCGCGCTGTCTCCCGAAGCGCACGAGGCACTCGCCATCGCCATGAACCGCTTGGGTGCGCGCTCGAACTCCGGCGAGGGCGGCGAGGATCCCGCGCGCTACGGTACCGAGAAGAACTCCAAGATCAAGCAGGTGGCGTCGGGACGCTTCGGCGTGACGCCCGAATACCTGGTCAATGCCGAGGTGCTGCAGATCAAGATCGCGCAGGGCGCGAAGCCGGGCGAGGGCGGCCAGCTTCCCGGGCACAAGGTAAACGAGATGATCGCGCGGCTGCGCTTCGCGCGTCCGGGCGTCGGCCTCATCTCCCCGCCGCCGCACCACGACATTTACTCCATCGAGGATCTCGCGCAGCTGATCTTCGATCTGAAACAGATCAACCCCCAGGCACTGGTGTCGGTGAAGCTGGTGGCGGAGCCGGGCGTCGGCACGGTGGCCGCCGGGGTCGCCAAGGCCTACGCCGATCTGATCACGGTCTCGGGCTACGACGGCGGCACGGGCGCGAGCCCGCTGTCCTCGATCAAGTACGCCGGCACGCCCTGGGAGCTCGGCCTCGCGGAAACGCATCAGACGCTGCGCGCCAATGCGCTGCGCCATCGAGTGCGCCTGCAGACCGACGGCGGACTGAAGACCGGCCTCGATGTGATCAAGGCGGCCATCATCGGCGCCGAGAGCTTCGGTTTCGGCACCGCGCCGATGGTCGCCCTCGGTTGCAAGTACCTGCGTATCTGCCATCTCAACAATTGCGCCACCGGCGTCGCCACTCAGCACAACATCCTGCGGGCCAAGTACTTCATCGGGTTGCCCGAGATGGTGATGAATTACTTCCGCTTCGTGGCGCGCGAATGCCGCGAGATCATGGCTTCCCTCGGCATACGCACCATCGCCGAGCTGATCGGAAGCACCGACTATCTGGAGACGCTGCCGGGCGACACCTCGAAGCAGCGCAAATTGGATCTCAGCCCTTTGCTCGCAAACTCGGCGCTGGTGTCGAGCGAACCTCAATATTGCACCGACAGCCGCAACGCGCCTTTCGACAAGGGACTCCTCGGCGAGCGGATGGTCGAGGACATGCGGCGGGCGATCGAGGCCAAGTCAGGCGGCGAATTCTCCTACTCGGTCAGCAACTACCATCGTTCCATCGGCGCGCGCGTCTCCGGCGAGATCGCCAAGCGCTGGGGGAACGCCGGCATGAGCGCCGCACCGCTGATCGTCACGCTCAAAGGTACCGCCGGCCAGAGCTTCGGCGTGTGGAATGCGGGCGGATTGCACTTGAACCTCGAGGGCGAGGCGAACGACTACGTCGGCAAGGGCATGGCGGGCGGCCGGATCGTCCTGAAGCCGCACGCAGGGTCGGGCTTCGTCGCGCGCGAGACGGTGATCATGGGAAACACCTGCCTGTACGGGGCGACGGGAGGCGAGCTGTACGCCGCGGGCACCGCCGGCGAGCGCTTCGCCGTACGCAACTCCGGTGCGCTCGCCGTGGTCGAGGGAACCGGAGATCATTGCTGCGAGTACATGACCGGAGGCGTCGTCTGCGTGCTCGGGCGCACGGGCGTGAACTTCGGCGCGGGTTTCACCGGCGGATTCGCCTACGTGCTCGACATGGAGCGCGACTTCGTCGACCGCTACAACCACGAGCTGATCGATATCCACCGCGTGTCCCCCGAGGGCATGGGCACCCACGTACAGCATCTGCGCGGACTCATCGAACAGCACGTCGAGGCGACCGGAAGCGTCTGGGGCACCCAGCTCTTGAACGACTTCCGGACCTACATCGGCCGCTTCTGGGTGGTCAAACCGAAGGCCGCCGCGATCGCCTCGCTCCTCGTCAATCTGCGCCGCGCGGCCTGAGAGCCGCGCGCCGACCACATTCCAAAGCCATGGCCGACAACTACCTGCAATTTCTCGACATCCCGCGCCGGGATCCCGACAAGATCCCGGTGGAGACGCGCATCGTCGAGTTCCGCGAGATCTATTCGCAATACAGCGCCGAGTCCGCCGCCGAGCAGTCGAGCCGCTGTCTCGGATGCGGAAATCCGTTCTGCGAGTGGAAGTGCCCGGTGCACAACTACATTCCGAACTGGCTCGCGCTGGTCAACGCCGGGAAGCTGTTCGAGGCCGCGGAACTGTCGCATCAGACCAACTCGCTGCCCGAAGTGTGCGGACGCATCTGTCCGCAGGACCGGCTCTGCGAGGGCGCCTGCACGCTGAACGAGGGTATGGGCGCGGTCAGCATCGGATCGATCGAGAAGTACATCACCGACGAAGCACTGAAGCGCGGCTGGAAGCCCGACATGACGCACGTGGTGCGCACGGACAAACGCGTCGCGGTCGTCGGAGCGGGTCCCGCGGGACTGGCGTGCGCCGACGTGCTGGTGCGCAACGGTGTCACGCCGGTGGTGTTCGACCGCTATTCGAAGATCGGCGGATTGCTGACGTTCGGCATCCCGCCGTTCAAGCTCGAGAAGGACGTGGTCGAGAAGCGCCGCGAGATCATGGAGGGCATGGGGGTCAATTTCAAACTGGGCGTCGACATCGGGCGGGACGTGCCGTTCGCGCGCCTGACCGAGGAGTTCGACGCCGTGTTTCTCGGCATGGGCACGTACAAGTACGTCAAGGGCGGCTTTGCGGGCGAGGATCTGCCGGGAGTCCATGAAGCGCTGCCCTATCTCATTTCCAACATCAACCGCGAGCTCGGCCTCCCCGCCGAGGATGGCGCCGGCTTCATCGACATGCGCGGCAAAGAAGTGGTCGTGCTCGGGGGCGGCGATACCGGCATGGATTGCAACCGCACAGCGGTCCGACAGGGCGCGAGCAGCGTGACCTGTACGTATCGCCGCGACGAGGACAACATGCCCGGCTCGCGGCGAGACTACAAGAACAGCAAAGAGGAGGGGGTCACGTTCCTCTTCAATCGTCAGCCCGTCGAGATCGTCGGCACGGACCGGGTCGAGGGAGTGAAGCTGGTTCAGACCCGGCTGGGGCCGCCCGGGCCGCGCGGACGTCGCATCGCCGAGGCGGTGCCCGGTACCGAGGAGACCATCGCCGCGGACGCGGTGATCATCGCGTTCGGATTTCTGCCGAATCCCGCGGACTGGTTCGAGGATCAGCGGATCGGCCTGCATCCGAACGGGCGGGTACGGGTTTCCGGGACATCGCCCGTGAAATTCCAGACCACCAATCCCAAGGTGTTCGCGGGAGGCGACATGGTGCGCGGCTCCGACCTCGTGGTCACGGCGGTGTTCGAGGGACGCGAGGCGGCACAGGGCATCCTGCGCTACCTCGGGGTGCGCAAAGCCGAGAAGCGCTAGCGGGGGCTTTACTACATATTGGCCAGTCCGCAGTTCTAAATCGAATCTGCATCACGGGGCCGCTCCGGCTCGAGGCGTAGAATTTACCGCGTTCACACGGGCCGAAACGACCGGGATGACGCTCATGCATCGAGTCCGAAATCTTGCGGGTGCCGCACTGTTGACCGCCGGACTGCTCGCGGCCGGTCCGTCCGGCGCCGGCCCCTATTCGGATGATCTGGCCAAATGCATGGTGAGATCGTCCACACCGGCCGACCGGGCCGAGTTCGTCAAATTCCTGTTCAGCGCCATGGCACAGCATCCGGATGTGGCATCCATGGCGAAAATATCTCCCCAACAGATGGAAGCCACGCTGAAAGGTACCGGTGAGCTCGTTCAGCGGCTGCTGCTGCAGTCGTGCCGATCGGAGGCGCAACAGGCCATCCATTACGAAGGTATGCAATCGGTCTTTTTCGGGTTCCAATTCTACGGACAGGCCATGGCGGCTGAATTGCTGGGCAATCCGATCGTCGCCGCGAAGCTGAAGGATCTCAATAAATACCTGGATGCCGACAAATTCAAAGCCTTCGCGGCGGAATCCGCGGCGGCGGGCCAGGATTCAGGTGGTAGTGCAGGCGCCGGCTCACGGGGCGGGAGCGCCGGTGCTGCGGCCGGCGCTGCGCCACCGGCGCTGGCGCCCAAATAGTCTGCGGCGCGATAGTCGACTTCGAGGTCCGAAAATGGCGAGTATTGCCCGCAGCCTTTGGCTAATCTGGCGCCATGTTACTCGACCCCGAAGCTTGCTACCGCGCGGTACGCTCCCGCGACCGTCGATTTGACGGACGGTTCTTCACGGCAGTCGCCTCCACCGGTATCTATTGCCGCCCGATTTGCCCGGTCCGTCCCCCAAAACGCGAGAATATGCGCTTTTATTCCAGCGCCGCCGGGGCGGAGGGCGCCGGATACCGGCCGTGTTTACGCTGCCGGCCGGAGCGTGCCCCCGGGCTCGCGACCGTGGATGCGACGAGCCGTCTCGTCAGCGCGGCCATCGCCGGTATCGAGGAGCACGCGGTGTCGAACGGTCGGGTGGGCGAGCTCGCGGCGTCCCTGGGCGTCACCGATCGCCATCTACGCCGCGTCACCGAAGCCGAGCTCGGCGTGTCGCCCGTCGAGCTTGCGCAGACGCAAAAGCTCCTGCTCGCCAAACGGCTGCTCGGCGAGACCTCTCTCAAACTGACGGACATCGCGTTCGCCTCGGGGTTCGGCAGCGTGCGCCGCTTCAACGCGCTATTCAAATCGCGCTATGGGTTGAATCCCAGGAGCTTGCGGCGCACCGCCACGGCGACGCGCGGCCTCACCTGCCAGCTGGACTTCAGACCGCCGCTGGCCTGGGACGACATGCTCGCGTATCTGAAGCTCAGGGCGGTCCCGGGCGTCGAGTGGGTGGACGCCAGGCATTATCGGCGCACCGTGGCGATCGGTGATGCTCGCGGCTGGATCGCGGTGTCGCTCGCGAAAGGCGGTCTCTCGCTCGAGGTTGAAGTGTCGCCCGCGCTCGCGCCGATGATCGGCGCCGTGATCGTGCGGGTGAAGCATTTATTCGATCTCGGCGCCGCACCGGACGCGGTGACTGCGCTGCTCTCGCAGGATCCGCTGCTCGCGCCGGCGGTGAAGCGCCTGCCGGGTTTGCGCGTTCCGGGGGCGTTCGACGGATTCGAGCTCGCGGTGCGCGCCGTGCTCGGGCAGCAGGTGTCGGTGAAGGCGGCGACCACCATGGCCGGACGGTGGGCGAATGCATTCGGCGAGCCCATCTCAACGCCCTGGCCGGAACTCAGCCGGCTCGCGCCGACCGCACCTCGCATGCTCGAGGTCGCCGAGCACGAGATCGGTGCGCTCGGCGTCGTCGGCAGCCGCGCACGCTGCCTGATGGCGCTCGCGCGCGCGGTGACGGAGCGACGCGTGGTGCTAAGCGTTGCGGCGAACGTCGAAGAGCAGATTCGCAACTTGACCGAGCTCCCGGGCATCGGTCCCTGGACGGCACAGTACATCGCCATGCGGGCGCTGCGCTGGCCCGACGCATTTCCCGACGGCGATCTCATGGTGCTCCGAGCCGCGGGGATCAAGCGCAAGGAATTGCTCGCGCGGGCCGAAAGCTGGCGGCCGTGGCGGGCGTATGCCACGCATTATCTATGGCGGACATTGGGGGTTAATCCATGAATAGCTACACGTATGTCGACAGTCCGATCGGAAGGCTGCTCTTGAGCACGGACGGCGAGGCACTCACCGGAATCTACATGCATCTGCCCGGCGGCCCCGCTCCCGAAATGAAGGACTGGGTGTGCGACGCCGGCGCGGGAGCGCTGCCCGAGACCGCGCGGCAGCTCGAGGAGTACTTCGCCGGCACGCGGCGGGACTTTGATTTGCCCATGCGCCTCGCCGGGACGGAATTTCAGCGGAGAGTTTGGAAACATCTGACCGACATCCGCTACGGCCAAACGCTGAGCTACGGCGAGCTCGCAAAGCGCATCGGCAATCCGAACGCCTCGCGCGCCGTGGGACTCGCGAACGGCCGCAATCCCATCCCGATTCTGGTGCCCTGCCATCGAGTGATCGGTGCCGACGGCTCGCTCACCGGATATGGCGGAGGTCTCGATCGGAAGCGCTGGCTCCTGGCGCACGAGGGCCTGCACTAGCCCAAATTGCGCCGCAAGCCAGGCTATATCATCGGCAACATCACGGTGAAGGTCGCGCCGCCGCCGTCGCTCCGGTTGGCGGCGAGCGCGCTGCCGCCGTGAAATTCCGCAATCAACCGGACGATGTAAAGACCAAGGCCGAAGTGGGGCCTGTCGTCGCGGCCCTCGCGATGCTCGAACAAGGACTCGAATAGACGGCCGAGCATGGCCTCCGGGATCGGCGGTCCGTCGTTCGCGACGCTGAGTTCGTAATTGCTTCCGGCCCGCGCCAGGCGGACCGTGATCGAACCGGATGCGGGACAGAAATCCACCGCATTCTCGACCAGCTTGTCCAGCATCTGAGCAATCAGGTCCGGCGCTCCCCAGAAGGGACACGCATCGGCAGGCACGTCGAGCTCGAACCGGGACGAGGGGAAGGCGTCGCGATAGCCGGCAACGGCGGCGTTGAGGAGCTCGCACAAATCGAAATTGACCCGCTCGGCTTGCTTGATACTTTCTTCGACCCGGGCCGCAGCCCCCAATGCGCTCAGGATCGATTGCAGACGCGATACGCCCTCCCGGGCGCGAATCACGAACCCGCGCTGGTCGGTGCGCACCCCTTCGGACTCCAGGTTGTCGAGCGAGGAGCGCACGATGGTGAGCGGCGTTCTGAGCTCATGCGAGAGCTTGCCCCCCAGGGTGCGAAGATACTGGGTGTGTTCGTTCAAGCGCGCCAGCAGACGCTCGAAGCCGCGGGCGAGCGCGCCGATCTCGTCCGACCGCCCCGATTCCGGCATCTCCAGGCAAATGCTGCCGTCGTTGCCCACGGCGGAGTCGGCGGCCGTGCGCAATCTCCCGATCCGTACGCTGATGACGGTTGCGACGCTGAACGCGAACAGCGCGGCGAGAGCGGTGGCGAGCAGGGTGAGGTTGAACAGATGAGTGAGCGCGCGGTCGCGCGGCGCCAGGAGCTGATCGCCCGCCTGCTCGAGGATCACTGCGCCGCGGATCGCGTCTCCGACCTTGAGCGGGGCCGCCGCCATCAGCACCAATTCCTGGTTCCCCCCGGATCTAAGCCATTCCGCCGCCGGACGTCCGCCGAGCGCCGCGGTAACGCTTTTGCCGGTGACACGATCGGCAGCGGACACCATCACCGGCCAGGAGGAAGTATCCACCGAAACGAAGCGCCGGTACCACGTGCTCTCCGTGTCGGCATCGTCCTCATCGGCGCTCCTGGATTGAATACTCCCCGCGGTGCCGAGCTTCAAACCGTTGGCATCGACCACGGTGGCGCGGGTCCCGGAACGGATGAAGACGCCGAGCATGCCGCCGAGCCCCGGCGTCACCATGAAGAGCCGGCCGCCGTGCGCCGGGTCCGGGACCTTGAACCCCGACGTCTTGCCGGAGCCGTCCTGCGCCTCGAGCCAAAGCCGCGAACCGACGAGGCTCAAGGGGATTCGCGCCTCCAGATGGTATCCGTGAGCCGCCTCCAGCCAGAACGCCTGGATTCGCGGCTCCGCGACGGTGCGCTCGATGCCATCGTCTCCCTTCACCGTCGTCTGCGCCTGGATGAGTCCTTGGGCGCTCGAGGCGAAGAAATAAGTCTCGAGCGAGCCTTCCGAGCGCTCGAGCGTAACGTCGACGCGGTCGAACCGGCCGCGATCGGACTCACTGTCGGGCGGCTCCGCGACGAAATGCGGATCGTGAACCTCCAGGTAGAGGAAAAGGTACCGGTCGGTGCTGCCCAGCTGCAGCTGCGCTTCCGACCCCCCTGGGCTCGGAAGCGCCACGGGGTCCGCCGCGACATCCCAATCCTCGCGATAACCGTCGAGCAGCGGACGCACGTGCAGCGGATAGACGTACAGGTCTCCCTCGTGCTCGTCGAACGGCTCGGTGTCGTCGAGGTCTCGAAATACTTGCTTCGGTTCCGCCGCCAGCGCGTGGGCGATCGTGTCCGCGCTCGCCTCGAGCGCGGCCTCCTGCGACATGCGCAGCGCGCTTTCCAGCTCTCGAGCGTACTGACAGCCCGCCCACGGCAGGATCAAGGTGGTCAGCGCGACGATCAGCAGTTGAAGCCGGATGCTCACTCGACCCAGCGGTAACCCATGCCGTAGACCGTCTGGATGGCGTCGAAGGCCGGATCGACCTCGATGAATTTGCGGCGCAGCCGCTTGATGTGCGAGGTGATGGTATTGTCGTCCAGCACCACGTTGGCGGCATCCATGAGCTGCTGCCGATTCTTGACGTGCCCGGGATTCTTGGCGAGCGCGTGAACGATCCAGAACTCCGTGAGGCTCAAGGTCACGGGCGCGCCGTTCCACGTCGTTTGCATCTTGTCTGCGTCGATCGTCAGGGCACCGCGCCGCACGGCCTCGGCGCCGCCTCCCGGCCGGCGCAAGGCGTCGATGCGCCGGAACAGAGCGGCGACGCGGGCCGCCAGATGCGGCAGGCTCACGTCCTTGGTCAGGAAGTCGTCCGCCCCGAGCCGCAGCCCCGACACCGCATCCAGCTCGCTGTCTCTCGCCGTCAGAAAAATGATCGGGAGCTCGGCCGAGAGATTGCGCAGATCGCGGCACAGATCGAAGCCGCCCTCGGCCTCATCCTCCAGCGAGATGTCGATGATGGCGAGGTCCGGCAGCCGGACACCGAAGGCCTGCATGGCGGCCTTGCGGTTGGCGTAGGTCTTCACCTGATAGCCGTTCCGCGACAGCGCCGCGGCATAGTTTTCCCGAAGCGCCGGCTCATCCTCGATGATGGCAATGTTCTTCTTCACCGCCGGGATCATAGCCGATGACGGCGGGCCCCAGGTCTGCCATGGGTCGCAGAATGACCCTCGCCACAATTGGTCAGAATTGGCCCGCGCCGGGCCCGAATTCATCCGAAGAACCGCAAGAGTTGGGGGCGATCTTGAGTCCCATCGAGGATAACCAGGAGCCGCTCATGCCGTCGTCGAACCCATCATTCGGAATGCCGTCCGCGCTCTGGACCCAGCGCCGGGAGGCGTCGCTCAACTGGCTCGCGCTCGGGCTCCTGCTCGCCGCGTGGAACGCGGTCGACGATCCGAGCTCGACGGGCCCGCAGCCGCGCGCGCGCCCCGAGTCATTGCGCGCGTATCCGTATGTGACCGTGCGATCGGTGGCGCGAACTACGGCGCATCCCTGAACCGCAGCGGCGGACCCCGAATCGCAGCGGCGACCCCCCGACACTTGTCGGCTACGCGAGTGCTGATTGCGCGTATCTCAATCAAAGGTCACAAAAGCGTCAACGAACTGTAAAGCTTGGCATCTCTAATGTCGCAGTCTATGCCTGCCATCGATACCAACAAACAGATACTCATCGTAGATCGGGATGTCGCCTCCGTTGAGCCCCTCCGTCAGAGGCTGTCTGAATCGGGGTTCGGGGTGCGGGCCATCACCGACGTCGATGCGGCTTTGCTGGCGATCTCCGAGCGGCCGCCGCATCTGGTCATCATCGACTGGAACATGCCGGGATTCGCGGCCTTGGATCTCATCAGCGGCGTGCGCAAGGTGCGCCCGCCGCAGACGGTGCGGCTGATCATCCTCTCCTCCCTGTGCGCGGAGCAGGACGTGATCAACGGGCTCGACCTCGGGGCCGACGATTACATTGCGAAACCGTTTTCTCTGCGCGAGGCGGTGGCGCGGGTATGCGCTCTGCTCCGATCGTACCCCCTCGATCGCGAAAATCCGGCGCTGTCCTGCGACGAGCTGGTGCTGGATTCGGCCAGGAACCGGGTCACGGCACGCGGCAAGTCAGTCAACTTGCGGTGCGTCGAATATCGGTTGCTAGAGTTCCTGATGTTGCACCCGGGCAAAACCTTCAATCGCACCCAGCTGCTGGCCCAGGTTTGGGGGGGTGACCACGACGTGGACGAGCGAACCGTGGACGTGAACGTCCAGCGCCTGCGCAAAATACTCAGCGAACCGGGGTACGAGGCGTACATCCAGACGGTACGAGGGTTCGGCTACCGTTTCTCGAGTCCATCGCAAAGTGTGACCTGATCGACGATTTCGTGCTCCACGCGACGTTCGTTGCGTAAGTGCTTTTGTTGTAAACAAATCTTCTTCCCCGAGTCATCGGTTCGTCACAAGAAATCGCGAATCTGGCCCCCCGAGGTCCTGTGACTTCGGAGGAAAGCATGATGGTCGAGCGCAATGCGTCATCGCCGCTCAAATTGCGATCGGTTTTCATCTCGGACATCCATCTCGGTTTCAAGGGTTGCAGCGCGGAGCTGCTCCTCGATTTCCTGCATAACGTCGAGATGGACACGCTGTTCCTCGTCGGCGACATCATCGACGTCTGGAGCATGAAAAAGACCATGTTTTGGCCCCAGGCCCACAACAACGTGGTGAGGACCATTCTTGGCAAGGCAAAGCGCGGTACCAAGGTCATCTTCGTGCCGGGAAATCACGACGAGGTGTTCCGGGAGTTCGACGGAGCCGTCTTCGGCAATCTCGAGATTCATCGGGAATACGTCCACGTCGGCGCCGACGGCCGCCGCATGCTCATCCTTCACGGCGACGAGTTCGACAGCGTGGTGAAATTCAGCCCCTGGCTCGCGAAGCTCGGCAGCGACATCTATGACGTGCTGCTCGCCGCCAACCCGTACATCAACTGGGTGCGGCGGAAGCTCGATTTGCCGCATTGGTCGCTGTCGGCGTACCTCAAGAACAAGACCAAGACTGCGCTCCAGTACATCGGCAGCTTCGAGGAATCGGTCGCGCAGGCCGCCAGCAAGCGGGGCGTGGACACGGTGGTCTGCGGTCACATCCACCGGGCGGAGATGCGCGACATCGGCGGCGTTTTGTACTGCAACGACGGCGATTGGGTGGAGAGCTGCACCTCGCTGGTCGAGGACATGAACGGGCAGTTGCGCATCATCGACTGGCCGAAGCTCAAGGAAACGATTCAGGTCCCCGTGGCACTTCCGGTGGAGCACGCCGCATGACGCAAATGCCACCCAGCCTTCATACAGCTGTCAAATCGGGGCGCTCTAATCCGCTCATCGAAGTAACCGCCACGAGCGATGCGATAGAACCGTGGAGCTACCCTTGGCATGCCCTTCAGCGCACATTGGCGAATGCCTTCGGGACCGACGGCGCGATCTACCCGGAGGTCCGCGGCCGATCGGCCGACGCCGGTCCCCGAGCCGCGGAGGCCGCCAGCTGGCTGGTGCGCGCGCGCGCCGCCGCTCTCCCCGCCGCCGTCCTCTCCACGCGCTAGCGCGATCGGCGGATCGTGCGGGGGGCGGCGTCGCCTCGATCCACCTCTTCTCCGTCCAGTTCCTCTTCGTCGAGCCCCCACCGGCGCCGGCCCCTTCGTTGGGGCCCTTTTTCTCCTAACCAACCTCAGAGGCGAATGACGCATGAGCAGTCTCGATTTCGATCTCGACACTCAAATGATCTCCCTGGAATTCGAATGGCGTCAGGGGTACGAGGCCAGTATCGTCGCCCGCGCTGAATATCAGGCGCTTGCGGCCGACCGCAAGGCCAACGCCGCGGTGCTCGATGCCGCGCGCGAGCGGCTGGATCGCGCCGAGGCGTTGAAGGCGAGAACCAGGGCCAAGATCGAGCGGCTCGAAGAGCGGTCGCTGGGCGCGGATTGAGAGATTCAAGGAGACGTTATGTCGAGTCGCAATGCCGAAGAGGATGGCGCCGCAGACCTACTCGAACGGCGCTGGTTCGCATCCATGGCCGCCGCCCGGACCAAAGAGGCGGAGTGCGAGGCGTTGCTCGAGGTCATGGCACTGGCCAAGGCCTCTTGGCATGAGTCGCGTGCAGCCCTCGTCAAGCTCGAGGCATTGCGCGACGCGTTGGCAGAGGAACTGGCCGAGGAGATGGCCGTGAGGCAGGCGATTCGCGAGCAATTCGAACAGCGCCCTGCGCAACGGATCTGGTCCGCGGCATGACGGGATGGGCCGCCGTGCCACCACACGACAGGCGAAATGTTTGAGCTCACCCCGTCCGGAAGACCTCAAATCAGGCCCGAAGCCAAGTTGCGTCTGTGATCCTCTTGACCGATGTGACCCCGCGAAGGTCGCGGATGGCTAGCACGAGAGAGTCAAGGTTGCCCCGGCCACGCAGCCGCAATTGAATCGCGTGCGTGTGGGCATCGGTCAGCGCGTGGTCCTCCGCGGTAGATACCCTACTCGCGCGGCATCGCAGCGGGTTGACGCCGGCGTTGCCGTCGCGTGACATGAATCGCGGATGCGCACAAAATCATTCCATGAAATGCAGCTATCATCCCGCCTACCAGGCCGCGCGGCCCGCGGGCTTTCCGATGAGCAGGATAAGCAAGATGAGCAAGCATCCGCTGCTCAAGGAGCGTCTGCTAGGGGAGGGCATACTGACGGCCGGCGATATCCTCGAGCCTCAGATGATCGGCCTCGACACCGCTGCCTTGGTGCACGAGCGCGGATATCTGGAAAAGATGCAGTCCGGAAACCTCTCGGCGGCGGAGCAGCGGCGCCTCGGCCTATCGTGGTCGGAGGCACTCTGGCGGCGCTCCCGCCTCGCCTCCGGAGGCACTCTGCTGGCGGCGCGCGCGGCCCTCGATGGCGGGATGGCAGGCAACCTCGCCGGCGGAGGGCACCATGCATTCCCCGATCACGGCGAGGGATTCTGCATCCTCAACGATGTCGCGATTGCGGTGTCGAAGCTCCGCGCCGAAGGCGCCATCGCCCGCGCAGTGATCATCGATCTGGACGTGCACCAGGGCAACGGCACGGCGGCGATTTTCGAGACGGTGCCCGAAGTCTTCACGTTCTCCATGCACGGCGAACGGAATTATCCGCTGGCAAAGATGCGCTCGACGCTCGACGTGGCGTTGCCGGACGGGACGGGCGATGCCGCTTATCTCGACGTGCTGCGGCGGCATCTGCCATCGGTGCTCGAGCGATCCGATGCCGATATCGCCTTTTATTTGGCCGGGGTGGACATCGCCCAGGGAGATCGATTCGGCAAACTGGCGCTGACCGAGGACGGTATCCGTTGCCGGGATCATCTGGTCATCGATACCGTGCGTGATCGCCGCGTGCCGCTGGTCATCGTGCTCGCCGGGGGATATGCCGCCACGCCGGCGCAAACCGCCGAGCTCCACGCCCATGCGTTCCGCGAGGCGGTGCACTATGAGCGTGGACAGCCTCGCGGATCGCGAATCAGGCGGCCGCCATCAACCCCTTCAGCTTGCTGATGGCGTTGCTCTCCACCTGCCGCACCCGCTCCGCCGAAATCCCGTACTCGTCCGCGAGCTCGTGCAGCGTCGCCTTGTCGTCGGTCATCCAGCGGCGCTTCAAGATATTCCGGCTGCGCTCGTCGAGCTTCTCGAGGGCGACGCTCAGGCGGTCGGCGGAATCCTCTTCCCACTCCTCACGCTCGACCTCGATCGCCGGGTCCGCATTGCTTGCGGGCAGATACATCGCCGGGGAATAGGTCTCCTCTTCGTCGGACTCCGGTGTCGGATCGAAGGACATGTCGCGCGCGGACAGCCGCTGCTCCATCTCGCGCACGTCGCTCACATCGACGCCCAGATCCTTCGCGACCGCCCGGGTTTCCTCCTCCGAGAGCCACGCGAGGTTCTTCTTCATCCGGCGCAGATTGAAGAACAGCTTGCGCTGGGACTTGGTGGTCGCGACCTTGACCAGCCGCCAATTGCGCAGCACGTACTCATGGATCTCGGCCCGGATCCAATGCACCGCGAAGGACACCAGCCGCACGCCCACGGTGGGGTCGAAGCGCTTGACGGCCTTCATCAGTCCGACGTTGCCCTCTTGTATGAGGTCGCCCATCGGAAGCCCATAACCGAGGTAGCCTCGGGAGATGTGTACGACGAAACGCAGGTGCGAGAGCACCAGCTGCCGCGCAGCGTCCAGATCGCCCTCGGCCCGGAAACGCGTGGCGAGCGCCACCTCGTCTTCCTTGGACAGGACGGGAATCTGCGATACGCGGTCGATGTACCCGTCGAGGCTCCCGACGGGGCCCGCGAATACCAATCCGGTTTGCTTAGCGACTAAAGCTGAACTCATGCACGTCTCCCAACCAGGGGGCCAATAATAGCAGTCCTACCGTTAGAGTGCTAACGACCGCAAAAGTTCTGGCCTATAAGTGTCGAGAGAACAATCACTTACGGCTCAACGGCGCGGATATGATGCGTCGCCGCAATCCAAGAGCCCAGCCATCCCAAAGCGATCGATAACCCCAGGATGCGAACGACCGAGCCGAATCTCAAGCCCGTCAGGTGAAACTGGCTGCCGTACAGCGAGGCGAGATGTCCAAGCGGCCGGGAAAGCACAGCGACCGCAATCGCCACGACGAGGACGGCGCCGACTCCGCCGCCGAGGCCGTACCAGACGCCGCTGTACAGAAACGGCCGGCGGGCGAAACCGTCCGTGGCGCCCACGAGCTTCATGACCTCGATCTCATCGCGCCGGTTCAGGATGTCGAGACGGATGGTATTGCCGACCACCAGCACGACGCTCAAGCCGAGCAATCCGCCGGTGAGCCAGAGCACGCGCCGCATGACATCGAGCATGGCGTTCAGCCGCTGCACCCATTCGGTGTCCAGTTGCACCGAATCCACGTCGGCCGCCGCTCCGATGCTGGTCTTGAGCGCGGCCGTCGCTTCGGGGGTGCTCGCGCTCAAGGTGGGTGTCACGATGAGCGTGTTCGGCAACGGGTTGCCGTCGAGGGCATCGAGCGCTTTGCCGAATCCCGACGAATTGCGGAACTCCGCAAGCGCTTGATCCGCCGTGATGACGCGGACCGCGGCGACATCGGGGCGCGCCCGGAGCTGCTTGGCAAGGGCCTCTGCCCGGTCCACACCGGCCTTTTGAGTCAAATAGACCGAGAGCTCGAACGCCTGGTTCCAGTTGGCGGTGGCGGCGCGGGTATTCTGCAGCAGCACGCTGAAGAACAGCGGCAGCGCCAGTGCGACGGCGATGACCGCCACCGTCATGGCCGTGGCGACCGGATGTCGGACGATCTGGCCGAGCGATCCGAGCAGTGTCTGGGCATGCCGGGCGAGCCACGCTTGGAGGCCGGCCTTCATACCACGCGGCCCTCGGCGAGCACGATCCGCTTGGCGGCGAATTGATCGATCAGCTGGATATCGTGGGTTGCGATCACCACGGTCACGCCCACATCGTTCAGCCGCTTGAAGAGCTGCATGATCTCCAGTGCCAGCTCCGGGTCCAGGTTTCCGGTGGGCTCATCCGCAATCAGCAGCATGGGTTTTGCGACAATGGCTCGAGCGATGCCCACCCGCTGCTGCTCGCCGGTGGAGAGCTCGAGCGGGCGGCTCTTCTCCTTGCCGAGGAGCCCCACCTGGTCAAGGGCGGCGCGCATGCGCTTATCGATCTCCCGGCGCGGAACGCCCGAGACGATGAGCGGCAGCGCGACGTTCTCGGCGACGGGGCGGTCATGCAGGAGCTTGTGATCCTGGAACACCACACCGATGAGCTGCCGAAATTTGGGGATGCCGCGCGCCTTCACCGTGGCCGTATTCCGATTGTTGATGAACACCTGCCCGCGCGTCGGACGCTCGATGAGCGCGATCAGCTTGAGGATGCTGCTCTTGCCGGCACCCGAGTGGCCGGTGAGGAACGCCAGTTCGCCGGCCTCGACGGCGAACGACACGCCGGCCAGGGCGTCGCGGCCGTTGGCGTAGCGCTTGTGGACCTGATCGAATCGGATCATCCGGTCCGCCCGCCGCCCGCACCGAGGTCCTCGTCGCCCCCGGTCTTGAGCAACGCCGCGACGAACTCCGAGGCGTTGAACACGCCGAAATCCTCGGTGTCCTCGCCAACCCCGACGAAGCGAATGGGAATGCCCAGCTTCTGCGCGATGGCGAGCACGACGCCCCCCTTGGCGGTGCCGTCCAGCTTCGTGACGACCAGCCCGGTGATCCCGAGTCCCTTGTGGAATTCGGCGGCTTGAGCGACCGCATTCTGTCCGATGGTGCCGTCGAGGACGAGCAACACCTCGTGCGGAGCGCCCGGATCGAGACGCGCCAGAACTCGCTTCACCTTCTTGAGCTCGTCCATGAGATGAGTCTGAGTGTGGAGCCGTCCTGCGGTGTCCGCGATCAAGACGTCGATGTGGCGGGCGCGCGCGGCCTGAAGTCCATCGAAGATCACTGCGGCGGGTTCGGCCCCCGAATGCTGGGCGACGATGGGTACTCGATTGCGCTCCGCCCAGATGGTCAGCTGTTCGCGGGCCGCGGCGCGAAAGGTATCGCCCGCGGCGAGCATGACGGTGCGGCCCTCGGCGAGCAGCCGGTGCGCCAATTTCCCGATGGTGGTGGTCTTTCCCGCGCCGTTGATGCCGACCACCAGGATCACGTAAGGCTTGATGTCGGGATCGACGACCAGCGGCCGCTCGACCGGCTTCAAGATGTCGAGCATGGCCGTGCTCAGCGCGCCGAGCAAGGCCTCGACGTCGCCGAGCTCCTTGCGCGCGACGCGGCGGCGCAGATCCTCCAGGATGCGTGTGGTCGCCTCCATGCCCACATCGGCGGTGATGAGGCGCGTCTCGAGATCGTCCAGGATCTCGGCATCGATCTTGCGTCCGACGGGCAGCAGATCCTTGATGTCGGTGGTGAGCCACGCCGGGCCCACGTTCAACTTGGCGCGCAATCGCTTGAAAAAGCCGCGGACGCCGGGCTTTTCGGCTTCGTTCGTCATAGATCGGGAAGCTTAACAGAGGACCCCGGGAGGTGAGCCGGAGCGATGCCGCTCCGGGGTATGATGCGGGCCGTGACGCTCCGCAAGCTCGACAGGACCCGGCCGGCTGGCCTCAACTCCGTGCGCATCATCGGCGGTTCGTGGCGTGGCCGGCGCGTGCACTTTCCGGATTCGCCCGGCCTGCGGCCGACGCCCGACCGCGTGCGCGAGACCTTGTTCAACTGGCTGCAGCATTCGATCGCGGGCACTCGCTGCCTAGACCTCTTTGCGGGATCCGGAGCACTCGGTCTCGAGGCGTTGTCGCGCGGGGCCCGCGAGGTGGTGTTCGTCGAGCAGGCATTCGCGCCGGCGCAGATGCTCGCTGAGGAGCTGAAGCGGCTCGAGGGGGGAGATCTTGGCGGCTCGAGGGGGCGCGTCGTGCAGATGTCCGCCGAACGCTTCCTCGCGGCGCCGGGCGAGCCTTTCGACGTGATATTCCTCGATCCCCCATTCGGGCTCGACGCCGTGCCGGAATATGTCCGGCTCATCGACGCCGGCGGCTGGGCCGCGAGCGGCGGCTGGATTTACCTCGAGAGCGCCCGCTCGGCCGGCCCGCCGGCGATGCCCCCGCATTGGAGCCTCCTCAAATCGAAGTCCGCGGGCGAGGTGGGGTATCATCTGGCGCGCGCAAACGTCGAGATTCACCATGAATAAAAGAACTGCCGTCTATCCGGGGACCTTCGATCCGATCACCAATGGCCACCACGATCTGGTGCGCCGCGCCGCCAGCATTTTCGACAAGGTGGTGGTCGCCATCGCCGCGAATCCGAACAAGGCGCCCATGTTTTCTCTCGAGCAACGCGTGGACATGGCGCGGCGCGTACTCGCGGACGTCACAACGTGGAGGTGCGGGGGTACGTCGGGCTGACGGTGGATTTCGCCCGGCAGAACGGCCTCGCGGTGATCGTGCGAGGCCTGCGCGCCGTGTCGGACTTCGAATTCGAGTTCCAGTTGGCTAATATGAGCCGGCACCTGTCGCCGGAAATCGAATCGGTCTTCATGACGCCGCAAGAGCAATACACCTTCATATCCTCCACGCTCGTGCGCGAGATCGCGGTGCTGGGCGGCAACGTCTCCGAGTTCGTTCATCCGCTGGTGGAAGTCGAATTGAAGCGGCATCGCAAGCTTTGATCCGTACCCCCGCGCCCATCGCCGCCGCCGTCGGCGCCCTTTGTTTCGCCGCGTTCCTTCTCGGGGCGCCGCTCGCGTACGCTGACGAAACTCCGCGGGCGCCTTCCGCCGCCCGGCTGAATCCCTCCGCTGCCACCGGCGTCGCGCACAAGGACGCGATCGCGCACAAGGGCGCCATCGCCAGCGCGTATCCCTTGGCGAGCGAAGCCGGTCAGGAGATCCTGGCTCACGGCGGGAATGCATTCGACGCCGCGGTCGCCGTGTCCGCCGCGCTGGCCGTCGTCGAGCCCACGAGCTCGGGCCTCGGCGGCGGCGGATTCTATCTGCTGCACCGTCAGTCCGACGGCTTCGAGACCATGCTGGATGCGCGCGAGAAGGCGCCGGGGGCCGCGACCCGCGACATGTACCTCGACGCCTCCGGCAACCCGATCGCGCACGCCTCGACCGACGGACCGTTGGCGGCGGCGATCCCGGGAGAGCCGGCCGCCTTCGACTACCTCGCGCGGAAATTCGGCAAGCTCCCCTTGAAGGTCAGTTTGCAGCCCGCGATCCGGCTGGCGCGCGACGGATTCCCGCTGTACGCGCGGCTGCAGGGCGCGATCAGCTACAAGCGCGAGCGGCTGATGCGTTCGCCGGATGCAGCGAAGGTGTTCTTGACGGCGGACGGCCAAGTGCCCGAGCTGGGCGCGATCATCAAGCAACCGGAGCTTGCGGCCACGCTCGAAGCTCTGGCCGACAAGGGCTCGAGCGGATTCTATTCGGGACGGGTCGCCCAGGATCTGGTGAACGGTGTGCGCGCGGGCGGCGGCATCTGGACCTTGAAGGATCTCGCCGACTATCGGGTCATCGAGCGCAAACCGCTGGTCGGCGAGTACCGGGGAGCACGCATCGTGTCCGCCTCGCCGCCGTCCTCCGGAGGCGTCGCCCTGCTCGACGCGCTCAATATTCTCTCCGGCGTCGATCTCCAAAAGATCGACTCGGCCACGCGCAAGCACTGGATCATCTCGGCCATGCAGCGCGCCTACCGGGATCGTGCCGTGTATCTGGGCGATCCGGATTTCGTGACGACGCCGGTGGCCCAGCTCATCAGCAAGGACTATGCCGCCGGACAGCGATCGAGCATCCGTCCGGACAAGGCGCTGCCGAGCGCCATGCTCCCCGGCATCGAGACCGCGCCCGGTCGGCCAGGACACCACGCACTTCTCCATCCTCGATACCGCCGGCAACCGCGTCGCGGTAACGATCTCCATCAACCTGTTCTTCGGCGACGGAGACATGGTTCCCAAGACCGGCGTACTGCTCAACGACACCATGGACGATTTTTCGATCAAGCCCGGCACGCCGAATACGTTCGGCCTGGTCGGCAACGCCGAGAATGCCATCGCTGCGAACAAGCGCCCGCTCTCCAGCATGACGCCGAGCTTCATCGAGACCCCGAAGGGCCTGATGATCATCGGCAGTCCGGGCGGCAGCTACATCATCAGCATGGTGATCCTGGGGACACTCGACTATCTGAACGGGATGAGCGCCGCCGAGATCGTCGCGGATCCGCGCTACCACCATCAATATCTTCCCGACGTCGTGGAGTACGAGAAGGGCGCGCTGACAGACGATGAGATCACGCGCCTGAAGGCCATGGGCCATCAGCTGGAACAGGGCAACCGCCGCTGGGGCAACATGGAAGTGATCACCTGGGATTTCGCGACCGGCAACGTGGCCGCGGCCTCGGATCCACGCGGCGAGGGCGAGGGGCTGGTGTACTGAAGCGGAGCAATCACCGCTGGCAGCCGGCGCACCAGTAGGTCGACCGCTGGCCCTGCGTGAACTGCCTGATCGGCGACTTGCAGATCCGGCAAGGCTGCTTCGACCGCTCGTAGACGTAGAGCCGCTGCGCGAAATAGCCGGGCGTACCTTCGGCGTTCACGTAGTCCCGCAAGGTCGTGCCGCCGATCTCGATGGCCTCGGAGAGCACGTCCTGGATGGCGCGGACCAGCGCCTTCGACTCCTCGCGGGTGATCCGGCGCGCCGCGCGACGCGGCGAGATGCGCGCTCGGAACAGTGCCTCACTCGCGTAGATGTTTCCCACCCCGACCACGATCTGCGAATTCATGATGAGGTGCTTGATGGCGACCGCGCGCTTGCGGGTGGCGCGGTGGAGGTACTCCGCGTCGAAGTCTTTCGACAGGGGCTCGGGCGCGAGCTTGGCGAGCAGGGGATGCAGCAGCGGATCGCCCGCCGTCCAGATCAGGCTCCCGAATCGACGAGGGTCGTGAAAGCGCAGCACCTGCCCCGAGTCGAGCTCGAGGTCCCAGTGATCGTGGGTTCGCGGGCGAACGCCCGCCGACAGCAGGCGCAGGCTTCCCGACATGCCGAGGTGCACGATCGCGGTGCCGGAATCGAAGCCGATCAGGATGTATTTGGCGCGCCGGTCGACGCGGCGGACCGTCTGGTTCTTGACCGCGGACTCGAATTTTTTGTCGATCGGCCAGCGCAGACGGCGCTCGCGCACCACGGCGTCGATCACTCGCCGCTCGAGGAGCGCGGGAGCGATCCCCCGTCGGGTGGTCTCTACTTCAGGCAGCTCGGGCAGGAGCGAGGCCGCTCGGGCCGGGGCCTACTTGATCTTCGATTCTTTGTACGCGACGTGCTTGCGCACGACCGGATCGAATTTCTTGGTCTCCATCTTGTCCGGATGGAGGCGCTTGTTCTTGGTGGTCGTGTAGTAGTGACCGGTGCCGGCGGAGGAGACGAGCTTGATTTTATCGCGCATGACGGATGCTCCTTAGACCTTGACGCCTTCGGCGCGCAGATCGGCCACGATAACCTCGATGCCGCGCTTCTCGATGGTGCGAAGACCGCGGGTCGAGACCCGGAGGCTCACGAAACGCTTCTCGCTTTCCAGCCAGAACCGATGGGTGTGAAGATTCGGCAGAAAGCGGCGCCGTTTGCGATTGTTCGCATGGGACACCGTATTACCGGTTTTCGGACCTTTGCCCGTGACCTGGCAGACTCGCGACATGTTGACCCTACAATGGAGGCCGAGAAGAGCCGTGCTTTATACCAGCAGGGGATCGACGAATCAATCTCGCCGGCCCCGCCGAGACCACCCCGTAGGGCGAATCCTACACCGCGACGCGGCCACCCGATGTTTCGTATCTACATGATTTGTAACAATAATAAATTACAATCCAGGCATCATCGAACCCAGCGGATCATTGCATGCGTAGTCTGCTCACCGGCCTGTCCGTGCTCGCTCTGCTCTGCGGCTGCGCTCACTCCCCGCAAGCTTCGGGCTGCCACGTCGAATCCGGCTGGCTGGATGCCACCAATGGCTGTTCGGCTCGGGCTGGGTACCCCGACTGCTACCGGGTGTGTCCTGACGGATCCCGAGTTCGCGTCGAGAAATTGGGCGATTGACCTCGTCCTTCTAGAGAAGTCCACGTTCCGCCAGCGACACGCACACCCCGTCGCCGACGATGATGTGATCGAGAAGCCGGATATCCACGACGCCCAGCGCTTCCTTGACCCGCTGGGTGATGAGCTCGTCCGCCTGGCTCGGCTCGGCGACGCCCGACGGGTGGTTGTGAGCGACGATGACGGCCGCGGCGTTTCGCTGCAGCGCCAGCTTCACGATTTCGCGCGGGTGCACGCTCGCACCGTCGATGGTGCCGCGGAACAGCTCCTCGTAATGCATCAGCCGATGACGCTTGTCGAGGTATAGACAACAAAAGACTTCGTGCTCCAGGTGCCGCAGCCGAGCGCTCAAGAAATCGCGGGTGGCCTTGGGGCTGCCGAGCAAGGGCATCACGCGGAGCGGCTCGGACAGCTGCCGCCGCGAGATCTCGGCCGCGGCCTGAATCTCGGCAAAGCGGGCGAGTCCCAAGCCCAGCTGCGCGCAGAATTGCGCACGATCCGCCTCCACCAGAAGCCGGAGCGAGCCGAAGTGTTTGAGGATGGCGCGGGCCAGATCGAGCGCGGAGCGGCCGGCGGTTCCGTTGCGTAAGAGGATGGCCAGGAGCTCGGCGTCCGATAGTGCCGAGGCGCCTCTTTCCAGGAGCTTCTCGCGCGGCCGTTCCGCGCTCGGCCAATCTCGGATCGCCATGGCCGGCAGCATGGCGGCGGGCGCCGAATTTCCCTAGCCGCATATTGCGGGTGAGCGTGGAGATTGGCGGGTACACCCGGGTTGGCGGGCGCGCCGGTACTCGCGATAATCGGCGCGGTCGCGGCTTACGCGTGTCCCGAGCTGCCAAAGCCGCCGGCGCCGCGCGCCGTGGCATCGAAGTCCTCGACCACCTCGAATTCGACGTGCACCACGGGCACGATCACCATCTGGGCGATCCGATCGCCCGGATTGATCGTGAACGGCGCCGCGCCGCGGTTCCAGCAGGACACCATCAGCGGCCCTTGATAGTCGGAATCGATCAGTCCCACCAGGTTGCCGAGAACGATGCCGCTCTTGTGTCCGAGACCGGATCTCGGCAGCAGCAGTGCCGCGAGCCCGGGATCCTCGACGTAGATCGAAATTCCCGTGGGGATGAGTTCCGCCGCGCCCGGGGCGAGTACCAGCGGCGCCGCGAGACAGGCGCGCAAATCCATGCCGGCCGAGCCCGCCGTCGCGTGCCCGGGCAGCGGAAATTCCCGCCCGATCCGCGGATCGAGAATCTTGAGCTTGACCTTGCGCGGCATCAGCGGCGGCTTCGCCGGGTGCGCAGTCGGGTGCGCTGTTCTGCGGCGGCGCTGCGGCGCTTGCGCGATCCGCGCCGAGGGGCGCCGTCGGAGCGGCGGCAGGCGCTTGGCGATCTGTGCGATGAGCTCGCGCGCCACCTCCAGCTTCGCCGCGCGCGGGATCTCGAGTTTGCCGCCCGGCCAAAGCACCGTCAGAGCGTTGTCCTCGCAATCGAAGGCCAGCCCGTCGCCGACCTGGTTGGCGGCGATCATGTCGAGCTTCTTGCGCTTCAGTTTGCGCGCGCGTTTTCTTCGACATTGTTGGTCTCGGCTGCGAATCCGACCACCAGCGGCCGCTTGCTCATGTCGGCGACCGACTTGACGATGTCGGGAGCCGGCTCGAGATCGAGCGTGATGGCGGTGCCCTGCTTCTTGATCTTCTGCTTGGCGACGGTGACCGGCTGAAAATCCGCCACCGCGGCGGCGGCGATGAATACGTCCGCCTCCGCGATGTGGCGATGGACGGCGGCGTACATTTCGCGGGCGCTCTCCACGTTGATGCGGGTGATGCCCGCGGGTGTCGCGAGCTGCACCGGTCCGGTGACCAGCGTGACGTGAGCGCCCGCCTCGCGCGCTGCGGCGGCGACGGCGAAGCCCATTTTCCCGGAGCTGCGGTTGGTCAGGTAGCGCACCGGATCGAGGCGTTCGCGGGTCGGCCCCGCGGTGATCAGTACGTTGACCCCGGCCAGCAGGCCCGCGTTGGCCGGCGGCTCCAGGAGGGTGCTCGCGAGCATGTCGGGCTCCCACATGCGGCCGACGCCCACCTCGCCGCAGGCCTGATTGCCGGCCGCGGGCCCGAGAATGCGGATGCCGCGCGATTCCAGCATGCCGATATTGGCCTGGGTCGCCTTGTTGGCCCACATCACGCGGTTCATCGCCGGCGCGAGCACGACCGGCGCCTCGGTGGCGAGGCACAGAGCGTGGCCAGCAGATCGTCCGCGCGGCCGCCGGCGAGCCGCGCAATGAAGTCGGCGGTGGCCGGCGCGATCAGCACGAGCTGCGCCCAGCGCGCGAGCTCGATGTGGCCCATGGCGGCTTCCGCGGCCTCGTCCCACAATCCGATGCGGGTCGGTCGGCCGGAAACGGCCTGAAAGGTCATGGGGCTCACGAACCTCTGCGCAGCCTCGGTCATGACCACCTGCACCTCGGCGCCCTTCTCGATCAGCCGGCGTACGAGATCCGGACTCTTATAAGCGGCAATCCCGCCGGTGACCCCCAGCAGGACGCGAGTTTTCGATGTCAATGGATACCCTTGAGCTCTTTGAAACGCGCGATGTCGCTCTCGAATTGCCGGCTCATGGTGGCCGCTTCGGAGCGCTTCTCGCGCAGGTTCTCTTCCTGGGTGAGGATGTCGCTCCCCACGCGCACCAGATCCTCGGCCAGCTGGTCGGTCATCGGCGGGGCGTTCGGATCCTGGCTGTAGGGCTTGAAGCGGGCGCTGGCAGTGCGCAGGCCCGTCATCTTCTTGTTCAGCGTATCGAGAAATTGACCCGTCACCTTGATCTGATCGGTGACCAGCGTGAGGCGCTGGTCCCGCAGATGTTCGATTTCCTGAACCGATGTGTAAGAATTGAGAAGGTTACGATCGCGGATTGGCCCGCTGCGGACGCATCGAGCCTTTTTCTGTTCCTCCTCCGCCATCTGCTCCGGAGATCTTCTGAGCGTCCGTGTGTTCGATCTCGATGCCATGGGGTTGATGATGCGGTGCTCCTGCGCGGCATACTCGGGGGGGATCTGGTCGCCGTAGTGGGTGACGCCCTGGGAGTCCACCCATTCGTAGACCTTTCTGGTCGGAGCTGTGGACGTGTTGCCCGCGAGCGCTGCCGGACTCAGCGTACATCCACGCGCAAACGAGCCAGATGTGCTGTTTCAAACGCATACCCCCGTCGAGACCGGCGCCATTCTGAGCCGCGATACCGGGGTTTTCCAGGGCGTATTGCTCAATCTGCGAGGCCATAGCGGTTCCGATAGGCTTCCATGCGCGACAGATCCGCGTCGCGCCCGACAGAACGCATGTGCTGCATCAGGTCCGACAGACTGATGACCGCGATCACCGGCATGCCGAACTGCTCGCGCACCTCCTGAACCGCCGACAAGGGGCTGACCGCGCCGCGTTCCTGGCGGTCCAGGGCGAGCAGCACTCCGGCGGGATGGGCTCCGGCGGCCCGTATGATCTCGATCGATTCTCGGATCGCAGTGCCGGCCGTGATCACGTCGTCGACGATCAGGACCCGGCCCTTCAACGGGCTGCCGACGATCAGGCCGCCCTCGCCGTGATCCTTGGATTCCTTGCGGTTGAAGGCGAACGGCAGATCGATGCCATGGTGCTCGGCAAGCGCGGCGGCGGTCGCCGTGACCAGGGGGATTCCCTTGTAGGCGGGGCCGAACAGCATGTCGAAGGAGATATCCGAGGCCACGACGGCATCGGCGTAGGCCTTGCCCACCGCCGCGATCGCGGCGCCCGAGCTGAACAGGCCGGCATTGAAGAAATACGGACTCTCGCGGCCCGACTTCAGCTTGAATTCGCCGAACTTGAGCACGCCCAGGCGCATGCACAGCTCGATGAATTCACTTTGATAGGCCAGCGGCATAGCGGCGGAAGTCTCGCAAGGGAAAGGCCGCGCCGCAAGCTCCGCGCGCCGGGCCCCGCTCGGGACCGACGCATCGACGAGGAGTAAAAGCGCCTCTCAGCGGCCACCGGCCTCCTGGTATCATCGCGCGCCATGCTCTTCACCCGCGTCCGCGCCCAGTTTGACTGATCCTGCGAAGCCAAACCTGCTCCAGGCCCTTGGCGACAAGCGGATGACGGCCGTCTTGTTCCTGAGCTTTGCGTCCGGCCTGCCGCTCAATTTGACCAATTTCAGCCTTCAGGCCTGGCTCGCGTCCTCCGGTATCGCGGTCAAGACCATCGGGTTCCTGTCGCTCGTCGCTCTGCCCTATAACTTCAAATTCCTGTGGGCCCCGTTTCTCGACCGCTACGTGCCGCCGATCCTCGACCGACGGCGCGGCTGGATCGCGGTGCTTCAGGCATGCCTCGCGATCTGCATCGGCACCATGGGGTTCTGTTCTCCTACAACGGAGCTGTACGTGCTGGCCGGGGTCGCGTTCAGCGTGGCGTTCCTATCGGCCTCGCAGGACATCGTCATCGATGCCTATCGGGTAGACACGATTCCCGCAAGCGAGCGGGCTCTTGCCGCCGCGGCGACCGCATTCGGCTACCGCACGGCGGCGATGCTGGCCGGCACCGTGCTCGTGGTGATTGCCGGCCATCTTGGCTGGCGTGTCGCTTTCTTGCTGGTGGCCGTGCTCATGGCCGCCACGTTGTTCATGACTTTCTGGGCGCCGCCGCCGCGGATGCCGACCCATCCGCCCCGTACCCTGATCGACGCCGTCTGGCATCCGCTGCGCGAGCTGTTCAGCTCGAAGGGCATGTGGGGATTCCTGGCGCTGGTGCTGCTCTACAAGGTGGGCGACGCGCTCGCTCTCAGCCTCTACAGCACGTTCATGCTGCGCGGTGTCGGCTTCTCCCTGGATGAGCTCGGCATCGCCGGCAAGCTGAACATGACCGTATCCACCATCATCGGCGTGACGTTCGGCGGCATCATGTACATTCGCTGGGGGACGTTTCGCTCGCTGCTGATTTTCGGCATCGGCCAGGCGCTCACCAATCTGCTCTACATGTGGCTCGCGCTGGCGGGCCGCAAGGTGTGGCTGCTCGTGCTCGCCACTTCACTCGACACCATGATCGGCGGCATGGGTCAGGCGGCGTTCGTCGCGTTCCTGATGTCGCTCTGCTCGGCGGACTACAGCGCCACGCAGTACTCGCTGCTCTCGGCGCTCGCAACCTTGCCGCGGGTTCTCTCGGGCGCGGCGGCCGGTGTTCTCGTCCCCATCGTCGGCTGGGCGCACTTCTTCGTCATCACCTGCCTCGCGGCGATGCCGGGACTGATCCTGCTGATTTTCATGCGGCGGCCCGTGAACGAACTCGCCGCGCGCGACACGGTACGAAGCGGCGCCTAGGACGCAATGATGGCGTTCGGCCGGCCGAGGATGCGGCCGTCAGCGGCGCAGCGAACGATCCTGATGGCTCGACCAAGCCGTGCGCGCGTTGTCCTCGAATTCCCGGTCCAGATCCTCGGATTCCACATCGACGGCGCCCGACCAATCCTCCGGAGCATCCGCCATATCGATGAGCTCGTCGAGCAGCTGTTCGTTCCAGGAATCGAATTCGACTTCGGTGACGGTCCCGTCGAAATATTGGATTTCGATGGTCTCATCCCCATCGTCGATGGCGACCACTTCGAAGAGCTCGTTGGTATTGCCGCGATACCACTGACCTACGATCGGCTTCACAAAGTTCATGGGCCGTCTCCGTCTGCTATGCTCGGGTCCATTGAACTCTCAATGAATCCTTCGCGCAATCGGAAAATTTTGCGCGAAGCAACAACGTCGAACTTGATCGAGACAACTCGTCAAATTCTTCGTCGTCTTCTTCGTCGTGGTCGAGCCCATCTCCCTCATCCCGCTGTTCGCGGGACTGACGGAGGGCGCGAGCGACGGCTACAAGCGGCTCATGGCCGGCGAAAGCGGCGGCGATATCGCTGGGGATCTGCATTCTGTTCGCGCTGGTCGGGGCGAAATTTCTGCATGTCATGGGGATTTCCCTCAATTCCTTCCGGATCGCCGGAGGGACGCTGCTGTTTCTGATTTCTCTCGACATGGTGTTCGCGCGCACGTCGGGGACTCGATCGACCACCCCCGAGCACGAGGAATCCATGAAGCGGGAGGACATCTCGGTGTTTCCGCTGGCTTTTCCCTTCATCGCGGGGCCGGGGGCGCTCGCGACCATCCTGCTGACGGCCGGCGAGGTCGGGGGCAAGCTCGTGTTGTTCGCCGGCTTCCTGGGGGTCGTCGCGCTCGTGATCTTGGTCTGCCTCGGGCTGATGCTGGCCGCGCCGCGGCTGATGAACGTCCTCGGCGTCACCGGCGCGAACGTCATGAGCCGGCTGTCGGGCGTGGTGCTGGCGGCGCTCGCGGTGCAGTTCATCATCGACGGCATTCGCGGCAGCTTCCTCTCCTGTAGCGGCCGCTGTAGCGGCGGGCGACGCGAGCTCCTCGCTAGCGCTCGATCTTGACGTAGGCGAGGTCCCAGACGCCGTGGCCGAGGCGCTCGCCGCGCCGTTCGAACCGCGTCGGCGGCCGGAAGTCGGGCCGCTCGACATAAGCTCCCTCGGCGCTCTGCGAGACCAATGCGGTGCAGGCGTTGCACACCGCCACGCATCTGCTCGGCATACTCCTCCCAGTCCGTGGCCAGCCGCAGCATGCCGTCGAGCCGGAGCTTGCCGGCCAGGACCTCGACGAACGCGGCGTCGATCAGGCGGCGCTTGTGGTGGCGCTTCTTGTGCCAGGGATCCGGAAAGAAGATGAGGATGGTATCGAACGATTGATCCGGCACGGCGCCCGTCAACACCTCGACGGCGTCGTGGCAGATGATGCGCAGGTTGGTCAGGGCCATTTCTCGGGCATTCAGCAAGAGCCGGCCCACGCCCGAGCGATGCACCTCGATGCCCAGATAGTCTGTCTCGGGATGCGCCTTGGCCAGGGATCCGATGACCTCGCCGGTACCGAATCCGATCTCGAGGCAGCGCGGGGCGCGCCGGCCGAAGACCTCGTCCAAGTCCAGCGGTCCGCCCGTCGAAATCCAGCCCGAAGACCGGCCAAAGGTCGGTCAAGGCGCGCTCCTGGGCCTGGGTCACCCGTCCGGCGCGCAACACGAAGCTCCGAATGCGACGGTGTGCATGCATGGGGGAGAAGTCTGCCTGATATCATCGCTCGATGCGCAAAAGCTGGCTGATCGGCGCGATCCTGATCCTCGCGGGCTGCGCGGGTCTGCCGCAGCACGTCAAGAAATATCCGAGCTTTGCCCTGCAATCGCAGCAGGACACCGAACTCGCCAAGAGCGTGGCGGCGAGCGAGGATGGCAGCAGCAAGAACCTCTCGGGCGTCCGATTGCTGGCCTCGGGCGAAGAGGCGTTCGACAGCCTGATCGCTCTCGCCGACCACGCCCAGCGCACTCTCGACCTCCAGTACTACATCATCCATCAGGACGAGTCCGCCCGTACCTTGCTCGACCACGTCCGCGAGGCGGCGGATCGAGGAGTCCGCGTACGGGTGCTGGTGGACGATCTCAATACGGCCGGCGAGGACCGGCGTTTTCTGCATCTGGGACATCACGTGAATATCGAGGTCCGGGTCTTCAATCCCTTTCCCGGCGGCCGGTCCGCCACCTGGAGCCGCATCCTCACGTCGATCTCGGACATTCCGAGAATCAACCACCGCATGCACAACAAGCTGTTCGTCGCCGACAACGAGCTCGCCATCACCGGCGGGCGCAACATCGGCGACGAATACTTCACGCTCGACAAGCACAGCAACTTCATCGATCTCGACGTGGTCGTGGCCGGCCCGGTCGTCTCCCAGCTGTCGGCGTCGTTCGACGCCTTCTGGAACAGCAAGTACGCCTACCCCATCGCTTCGCTGGCCGCCGCCGACGATACGGAGGCCGCCGCGCAGCCGCCGCCTCCACCCCCCGCGAACGACGATGCCAATTGGCTCGCGCGGGAGCTCGATACAGGGACTCTCCGGCTCGATTGGGTGCCCGCGACGGTGCTCGCCGATCGGCCCGCCAAGATCGCGAGCGAGACATCGCCGGACGAAGAGGTGACCATCGCCAACAACATCTCGGCGCTCATGCGCTCCGCGCAACACGAGGTGCTGGTGATTTCACCCTACTTCGTGCCCGGCGAAGGGGGTGTTGCGCTGATGCGCGAGTTGACCGACCGCGGCGTGCACATCCGCATCCTCACCAACTCGCTCGCCTCCACTGATGCGCCTCTGGTGCACAACGGCTACGCGCGTTACCGGGCGGCGCTCCTGAAGATGGGGGTGGAGCTCTACGAGGTGAGGGCGAAACTCGGCCAGAAGCGGCCGCGATTCCATCCGTTCAAGGCCTCGAATGCGAGCCTGCACGCCAAGGCGCTCGTGATCGATCAGCGAACCGTGTTCATCGGATCGCTGAACATGGACGGGCGTTCGGCGCGCTTCAACAGCGAGCTCGGGCTCGTGATGCGCAGTCCCGAGATCGCGAAGCAGGTGACGAGCCTGCTGGACGACATCACCGCGGACGGCAGCTACAAGCTCTCGCTCGACGGCAAGGGGCACATCCTGTGGTCGGTCGGGGAAGGCGATGCCGAGCGCACCTGGCATACGGATCCGGAAACGACGCTCCTGCAGCGCTTTTCCCTGAAGCTGCTCGCGCCGTTCGCGCCGGAGGAGCTTCTTTAGGAGCCGCGTCCCGGACGCCTACGGCGAAATCCGCAGCGTCGACAGGTAATCCTTGACCTTGGCCCGGAAGCCCTCGCTGCTCGTCACCGTGGCACCGCCGGCGAGCACCAATATGAAGTCGCCGCGAAGGGTGCGGTTCACCTCGCGCAAGTAGTTCATGTTGACCAGGCAGGAGCGGCTGATCCGGAGCATCGGCTGGGACTTGCAGCGCCTGCTCGGCGTGGCTCAAGGTGCTACGGGCATAATAGCTGTCCCTGCCCACGCGGATGGTCACGTAGTTTCGGTCCGCCTCGATCATCTCCACCTGGGTCACGTCGATGACGTGCAGCTTTCCGTTGAGTTCCGCGAGCAGGCGCGGCCGCTCCTCCGGCAGCGAGCGCGTGCCGCGCTCGAGCTGGGCGAGCAATCCGGCGAGCAGCGCCTGGCGCTCGTCCGCGCCGTTCTGGATATGCTTCGGGCGTACCCGTGCGAGGGTCTTGCGGAATCGGTCCTGATCGAACGGCTTCAAAAGGTAATCGACCGCGCAGACCTCGAAAGCTTCCAGCGCATAGGCGTCGTAAGCGGTCACGAATACCAGCGACGGCAGATGCTCGGGTTCGAGCGCGCGGGCGAGGTCGATGCCGTTCAACGGGTCCATTTGAATGTCGAGAAACAGGAGCTGCGGCCGCTTGTCACGGATTTCCTTGAGGGCGGTCTCGCCGTCGCCGTACTCGCCGATCACCTTGAGATCTCTCTCCGCCTCGCAGAACTCGCGCAGTACGCGGCGGCCCGCCTGCTCGTCATCGACGATGATGACGTTCACTAGGCGGCTTCCCGGGAGGCAGGGCGTGCCGCGTTCCGCCGCTCCGGCGCAGCATGCATCCGCGGCATGGTGATCTCGCTGACCCATTCCGTCCCGGACGGTCCCGCTGCGAGCCGCGCCCGGCCTTCGAACTGTACGGCCAGCCGCTCGCGCACATTGCTGAGTCCGATCCCTTCGGTGCCGGCCGTCTTGCCCGGCGCGATGGAATTGCCGACCCGCAACACGAGCGTGTCGTCCGTCTTTCCGACGGCAATGCTCACCTCGACCGGGCCATGGTGGCCGGCGAGGCCGTGAACCACCGCATTCTCGACCAGAGGCTGCAGGATCAGGCTCGGCACCCAGGCATCGACCATATCCTCCGGGGGCGGCAGCTTGACCGTCAGGCGATCGGCGAAGCGCTTCTGCTGCAGTTCCAGATACAAGCGGACGAACTGCAGCTCATCGGTCAGGCGGGTGAAGTCCCGCTCGCCGGCATTCAACAACCGGCGCAAGAGATCCGCCAGCTGTACCACCATGGTTTGAGCGGACTTGGGATCCCACTCGATGTGTCCGCGGATGGTGTGCAGCAGGTTGAAGAGCGTGTGGGGCGAGAGCTGCATGCGCAGCGCCGCCAATCTCGCGGTGCTCCAGGCGCGCTCGAGCGCGCTTCTCTGCAGCTCCAGATTGCGAAATCGCGTATAGAGCGAGGAGCCGGTTACGAGCGCGAGGCCGAATCCGTAGGTCGGAATGAAACTGACGACGCTCGCGAGCCATAGCGACAGCACCATGGGATCGTCGAACGGATTGCCGCCGTGCATCGCGGCCTGGCGGTGAAACATCGAATCGCCCACCACGTATTCGGCGACGACCATTGCAGGGTAGGCGAGCGCCGCGAACACGAGGCCGAGGACGAGCTGCAGGGGCGCGGCGATCAGCACGGGCCGCCATTGAATCCTCAAGGACGCCTGATAGGAAATGATCACCAGCGGCAGCAGCAGCAGATGCTGCAGGACGCGCGCGTCCCAGGGCGCGAACAGGGCCAGGTCCGAAACCTTGGAAATGCCCGTACGCATGCCGTAGGCGTAGAGCACGTTCGACACGGTGACATACGCCCAGAACAAGAACACCAGCGTGTAGAACTGGCGCCGGCTCAGGCCCGAGGCGTAGCGCTCAGGGGACCAGCGTTCCAGGTCGGTTTCAGAATCCATGGCGGTCAGCCTAACGCAAACCCGGGGTCCAGGAGGAGGGGCACAGCCCCGGAGGGGACGAATCCGTGAATAGAAGGGACGAGCTCGATACCCGCTTGCAGACTGGCACCCCCCCAAAGGCGCCTCATATCGCGGTCGGCAACCAACCCCAGGAGACTATGTCATGAGCACCCCAGCAACCGTCCATGCGCCGGCTGAAAAGACCCTGCGCGTGTCGCTTCCCAAGGTCACGATCGCGATGCTGTTTTGCGGCATCGTCAGTGCAGCCGGCATCGGCGCCGCGAGCGCCGCGGTGTCGGACGAGGACGTGCCGAGCGTGGTCGTGAAGTTCCGCCCGGAGAATCTGCTCACGGACTCGGGAGCACGCACGGTGTACCGCCAGATCGTCCTCGCCGCCGAGCAGGTGTGCCCGCAGAGCATCGGCAGCGCCGTGCAGAACCCAGCCGTTCTGCAATGCCGCGCACAATCGATCACGCGGGCGGTGATGAAGATCAACAACTCGAAGCTCGCCGCGATTCACGAGAGCGCGTCGAGAAACGGTTGAGCGTAGCGGCGGCCAACCTCGCGCCCGAGCGCACGCTCGATCAACGCGAGGTTGGCTGCGCTTTTACCGCGGCGTGGCGCTCCACGCCGCCGAGGATCTCCGCATGCGCGGCCTCGACCCCGGCCCAGCCGACCACGCGCACCCACTTGCCCGGCTCGAGATCCTTGTAATGCTCAAAGAAATGCTGAATCTGCTTGAGGCGCATGTCCGGAACGTCTTCGATCGATTTCCAGTAAGTGAACAGCGGACATATGTCGTCCGTCGGCACCGCGAGCACCTTGGCATCGCCCCCCGACTCGTCCTCCATGCGCAGCAAGCCGAGCGCGCGGCAGCGCACGACGACGCCGGGTAACAGGGGAAACGGGGTGTGCACCAGCACATCCACGGGATCGTCGTCCTCGGAAATGGTCTGCGGCACATAGCCGTAGTTGGCCGGATAGTGCATCGCCGTCATCATGAAGCGGTCCACGAACAGTGCACCGGACTCCTTGTCCACCTCGTACTTGATCGGGTCGGCGTTCATCGGAATCTCGATGATCACGTTGAATTCCCGGGGCACCTGATCGCCGGCCGTCACGTTGCTGATGCTCATCTTGAGTGTCTTCCTCCCAAAGGATGCGGTTACCAAAGTTGCCAGCGATCGAACATCAATACATAGGCTGCCAGCAGCGCATTCGTGGTGGCGTGCGCCGCGACGGACTCGCCGAGTTTGTCGGTTCGTATCGCGAGCGCGCCGTAGGCGAGACCGGCTGCGATGCCGGGCAGCCACAGAACGCCGTGCATGAGGCCGAACGCGAGCGCGCTGACGGCGAGTGCCGGCCATCGAGCCGCAGGGAAGCGTACCGTTTCAAAGCGTGGACTGACCAGACGTTCGAGCAGATAGCCGCGGAAGGCGAGCTCCTCGGCGAGGGGCACCGCCGCCACCGCGCCGATCACGCGGCACGAGATCCAGGCCGCCCGGAGCGGTTCGGGCAGCCCGGCCAGGGCCGCCGGGGCACTCTCGGGGCGGATCAGGAGGGCCGCGGCAGCCACCCAGAGACCGAACATCAGACTGCCCACCGCTGGTCCGCGCCAGGTGAAGCGTAAGTCCGCGTCCCGATAGCTCCGGCGGTAGATCCACAAGGCGGCGAGCGCCGCCACGAGGCGCAGCGGGTACAGGAACTCGAAGCCGGCCGACAAGGCATGCGAGATCATGCCGGCGGCGATCATGGCCAGGAGCGGCATCAGGTAGGCGGCGGTCGGATTGCCGCCCGCCGCCGGATTCTGCGGCCCTACGCGGATGCCGTGCGCGGCCCCGCTGCGGCGTACGGCCCGGTCGCGATGCGCGACGCGGCTCACCCACGGTGTCCTGTGCGCCACCACGGCGATGCCGAACGCAGTCAGATTGAAGGCGATCCACCCTGCCTGCGAGTGAAACCCCAGGATGGCCACGCGCTCATAACCGGCATTGCCGATGAGCACGATCGCCGCGATGCGCACCGCGTTCAGGAGGAATATCACCAGCACGCCGACCGGTACGATCAGGAGCGCACGCGGGAAATAATAATCGCGGCGAAACAGCCAAAGCCATCCCGCGCAGAATGCGAGGAGAAGGCCGATGCCTTCGAGGCCTGAACACCGTTCCGCAATCTGCACGGCGAAGCGTTCCGTGCCGAGGACCCGGCTCGCGGGATCGCTATGCAATGCCGGCAAGATCGGGTGCAACAACACCCTGACGAGGTGAAAGGTGACTTCTGCGGCCGGAACCCAGAGCATTTGGCTCGCCTTGATGGCCGCGACGGCGGCAGCTGCCGGCAGGATCGCGTAGAAGGGGAGGCCTTGAGTCTGCCGTATCGCATTCCTCCAGACCGCGAACGGTGCGAGCGCCGCGAACAAGGCGAGAACGGCCGCCAGGGCGCAGGTGTGCCAGGCAACGGCGAGGACCGCGAACGCCGCTACTGACGGTGAACCGGCATAAATCCGCGCAGAGAGATAGACGAAGGGCCCGAGCAGCGCGAGGTGCGCGACGGCCCAGCTGAAGCGCACAGGGGCCCGATCGACCTCGGCGGCGGCGGCGGCGTACGCGTTGGCGCGCAAGTACGTGAGCATCGCCAGCGATATGGCGTACGCAATGAGGAATCGAAAGAGCCAGTGCTGGACGTCGTGCAGCGCCGCCGCGCCGCCCGTCAGGGTATCGAACGGAGACAGTTGAATGAAATAGCTGGCGAGAACGGTTTCGCCCGCGAGCACGGCTACGATGATGCCGAGCCGTGCGCTCAAGCCGAAACGCGTCGGCGCTGACGCTAAGCCCGGTACCGGTGTGTTCACCCGGGAAGTCTAGCCTCCCGGGGCGCCGGCCGCCTCTGTGGCAGCCGGTAAAGTGACGCGAATCTCAGCTGCCTCAATCGAGGGCGACCGCCCGCGGATTGACGCCCGCCGCGAAGGGCGAGCCGGGAACCGGTGTCAACGCGCCGGTGGTCGAATTGACCGCATAGACCGAGATGTCGTTGGAGTTCTGGTTCGCCACATAAGCGAACTGTCCTGCCGGATCGATGACGACGTTCAGCGGGAAGGTGCCCGACCCGACGGTGGATGCCACCGTGAGCGCGCCGCTCGAGGGCGTGATGGAGTAGCTCGTGACCTCGTTCGCGCCGGTCACATTGGCGGCATACAGGAAACGGCCCGCCGGATCGACCGCGAGCGATTCGGGACTCGAACCGGTGGCGAGCGGCGAGCCGGACAGCGCCGCCAAGGTGCCCGTCCCCGTGTTGATCGAATACATCGAGATCGTGTGAGCCGTCTCATTGGCGACATACGCGTAGGTTCCGGTCGGATCGATGGCGATGGTCAGCGCCCCCGCGCCCGCCCCGAAGGGCGATCCGCCGAGGGCAGCCAAGGCTCCCCCGCCGGGCTCGATGGAGAACGCCGCGACGTTGCCGGCGGCATAGTCGGTGATATACAGGAAATTGCCGCCGGGATCGGTCTTCAACGACGTGGGCTCGTCGCCCGCCGCGAACGGCGAGCCGGTGATCTGGGTCAATCCCCCGCCGCTCTCGATCGCAAAGACCGAAACCGAGTTGTCGGTCTTGTTGGCCACGTAGAGGAATTGGTCGGAAGGCTCGACCAGGATGGCGAACGGACCGTTGCCGGCGCCGATCGCCTCTCCCGTCGCCGTGAGCGCGCCCGTGCTGTCGTCGATGGCGTACACCGAGACGTCGGCGGATCCGTTGTTGGCGACATATAAGTACGCGCCGTTCGGGTCCACCACCGCAGCCACCGGCGTCGTTCCGGTCGAGGCGAAGGGCGAACCCGCGATCGGCGTCAGCGCGCCCGTCGAGGCGTCGATGGAATAGGCGGAAATCGTGTTGGAGGTCTCGTTGGGCACGTAGGCGTACCTTCCGGCCTGCGAGCAGCTGACGATCACGGTGGTGATGTCGGACGTACCGATGGTGCCGGACCCGTTGTGGACGATGCAGGTCTGCGCCGGGTCGGTGGGCTGGGTGAGGACGGTGACCGAATAAGCTCCCCCCTGGTCGATTCCGGAAGAGAACGCGAACGTACCGTTGCCGCTGATGGTCAGGTTGTCGCCGGAATTGTCCTGAAGCACGAGGCCCGTGCTGCGCACCCCGGTTACCGTGCCGCCGATGGTATATCCCCCGCCGACATGGCAGGCGGCTAGCGCCAAGGCCGCGGCCGCCCAGAGTCCGATCGTTTTCTTCATGGAATCACCCCAAAGGCCGACTACGGCATCGCCCAGCTTAAAGACCATTGCCGCCGGCAATCATTCCGCAGCGCGCGCCAACGCCTGCGTAAAGAAGTGTATAGAAAACCGCGGTTATTTCGCACACGGTGGCGCGCGCGCGCGGGTTGTCTCTCGCAAACGACAGCGCGTTCCGTGAACCATATTACAGATTATCGTTCCAATTAGAGTTACAACAAATGGGGGGCTACGACAAAACCTCGCATGGGACGCTGTATGCAACGAAAACTGGGCTGGGTATCGGGCGCAATCGTGATCGGAGCGCTATGGTCGGCCGCCGCATCGGCCACCCTCGGCGAACCCGAATCCTCCTTGACCGCTGAAACTCAGCTGAATCGGGCGTCGATCAAGCAATCCGATTACGGCTCTTACCGCGTCCACGAGATGCAGCTCCCCTCCGGTACGGTGCTGCGTGAGTACGCCGCACCCGACGGCAAGATATTCGCGGTCACCTGGAACGGCCCCTTCATCCCGAATCTGAAGCAGACCCTGGGCAGCTATTTCGCCGAGTTTTCCGCCGAGGCCCCCGCCGCGCACGGAACTCGCAAACATCTCGAAGTTCGGCAGGCCGATCTGGTGGTGGAGTCGGGCGGCCACATGAGGGCCCACCACGGGCGCGCTTACCTGCCGCAGGCCATTCCGAGCGGCGTATCCGTCGGAGATCTACAGTGAGTTCCCTATCGACACCCGCCTTGCGCGGCGGCGCGTTTTTTCTATGTATGGCGGTGATGTCGTGCGGCGGTAACGGTAGCCCCGCTCCTTTGGGCGGATCGAACGGCTCCGGGCCGCCCCCTACGGGCTCCAACGTCGTCAGCGTCGTCGTGAGCGCCGGGCCCACCGGGGTGAACGCCGTCAACACGCTCTATACGACCGTGACGGTGTGCGTGCCCGGGACCACGACCTGCCAGACCATCGACAATATCCAGGTGGATACGGGCTCCTACGGCCTGCGGCTGCTGGCGCCGGTGCTGAAGCTGACCTTGCCCGTCGCCGCGGCCGCGGGAGGCGGGGGCCTGGTGGAATGCACGGAGTTCGTCGACGGCTACAGCTGGGGCCCGGTGGCACTGGTGGACGTGCAAATCTCGGGAGAATCGGCGAGCTCGGTCCCCGTGCAGCTCATCGGCGACTCGCGCTATCCGACGGCGCCCGGCGACTGCTCGAGTGCGGCACCCGCAGCGGAGAACACCGTCGCCCAGTTCGGTGCCAACGGCATCCTAGGCATCGGACCCTTCGCTCAGGATTGCGGCAGCTACTGTGAGGCGAACATTCCAGAGCCCATCGTGTATTACGGATGCACGGCCGCGGAGACGTGCACCGGCACGGTGGTCTCGCTGACCGCTCAGGTTCAGAACCCGGTCACGATGTTCGCCACAGACAACAACGGCACCATCATCACCCTGCCGTCGGTCGTCTCGGCCGGGGCCGCGAACGTCACCGGATCGCTGATCTTCGGCATCGACACCCAGTCGAACAATGCATCGGGCACCGAAACCGTCGTACCGATTAGCGACACCGGGTACGTGACCACGGTGTTCAATGGCCAAACTTTGGACGAGAGCTTCGTCGATTCCGGCTCCAACGCGACGTATTTCAATGATTCCAGCATCACTCAGTGTCCGACCGTGGGCGGCTCGAGCTCAGGCATCAGCGATTTCTATTGTCCGACGAGTCCTTTGACTCTGACTGCCGCGTTCGTGCTGAGCAACAACTCCACCATGAGCGCGACATTCGAAGTGGTGAATGCGAGTACCGCGAGCGACACCGTCACCGCCTACCCGGGGCTCGCCGGCACGAACCCAACGCCCAGCAGCTTCGATTGGGGTCTGCCGTTCTTCTACAACCGGCGGGTCGCCTACGCCATCCAAGGCGCGGCGACCTCCGTCGGGACGGGACCCTACGTCGCTTTCTGATCTGGAGTTAAATTAGACTGCCGTTCATGAGTACGGCCGTCCTGCAGCTCGATTACGTTCCGATGGACCAGATCGCCACACGGGGCGCCTCATGGCGGCGCAACGTGCTGGGAGTCGTCGGCTTCTCCGAGCCGCCGCCCATCGGCGCCGACGAGGTTCCGGTCGCCGCGAGCATGACGCCGTCGCTCGGGACAGCGGCGGGAAATCTCTGCGAGGTCTGGCGGGTCGCCGGCCCGGTGGATTCGGAATTCTCCTCGAGGCACGGCCGGGTGCATTATCGGTTCTGCGATGACTACCTGTTCGGTACGGTCACCCTCGAGGAGCAGAGCTTCGGCGAATGCGTCGATTCGACGGCGCTATCTCAGGCGACGATCAGCGCCTACCGGGACATCTTCGAGGTTCTGGAAACAACCGAGCATCGGCACCTGATCCGCGTGTGGAATTATCTCCCGGAGATCAATCGCGAGTCGGGCGGCGACGAGCGTTATCGCCATTTCAACAGCGCGCGGCAGACTGCATTCCGCAACGTCGGCCGCCCCACGGAGATAACCGTTCCCGCGGCTTGCGCTCTCGGCTCCCCGGCAGGAAGCCCGATATCGATCTATTTCCTCGCCGCGCGCGCCGCGCCGACGATGATCGAGAACCCGCGCCAGACGAGTGCCTATCGCTATCCGCCGAAATTCGGGATTCACAGCCCGAGCTTCTCGCGCGCGTGCGTACTCAGCGAATCGGCAGGCACGAATCTATTCGTCTCCGGCACGGCGAGCATCGTCGGTTACGAGACCATCCACCACGGAGATGTGTCCGCGCAGACGCGCGAGACGCTTGCCAACCTCGATGCGTTGCTGGAGGAGGCCAACCGCGTGGTCGGCGCATCGCGCTACTCGCTCGACGGACTCAAGTTCAAGGTCTACGTGCGGCGGCCTCGCGACCTCGACGCCATCCAGAGCGCGCTGGCGGCGAGCCTCCGGACCGCCGCGCCCATCCTCTATCTGCAGGCGGACGTTTGCCGCGAAGAGCTCCTGGTGGAAATCGAAGCCACGGGAGAGACGCTGTCGAGCTAGTCACCTGTCGTACCAAGGTCCATCTGCTGCCCGACGATCTCATGAAGCCCGACAGGCTCTTGCGCCCGCGATTCTCATACGAAGTGGTGAACGAACCGTCCCGCCCATTCATAGAGCGCCGCTTCGGACCGAGAAAGTGCATGTGTCGAGGGTACGAACCAAAGCAACCCCGGCTCGTCCCGGGTCGTCATGTCGGCCGGCGCGGCCGTGACCTCGAAGCCTGCGGCGGTGAAGTCGCCTGCGGCGCGAGTCATGTGCGGGCTCGAAGTCACCAGGATGATCCGGTCGATACCGAGAGGCCGCAGCATGCGGGCCGTAAACTCGGCGTTCTGGCGGGTGGTCCACGACTCGCCTTCAACCCAGGCCACCGGCACCTGCAGGACCTCCTCCATGAATCTTCGCATCGCGGCGGCCTCCGGCGGCGCGCCCGAGATCAGAACCGGAAGGTGCGTGGCGCGCGCCACCCTCGCGCCCTCGATCAAGCGCAGATCACCGGTGGTGCTCGGTGTGTCCGCCCCCACCTCGGGGGCGTTGTGCCGAAATCCGCCGCCGAGAATCACGATCGCTCGAGCTTGCGCCTGGGTGGGAGTGAGGTGCGCGGGATCGAGCGCCGGATAATTCTCCGTGGAGCGCGAAATGGCATCCGCGACGAACGGCGTGGCGAGCAGCCACAGGCTCACGATGCCGGTGGCGCATAGTGCGAAGCCGACGCGCGGGCGCCGCCGCCAGAACAAAAGGCCGGCGAAGCCGGTCAGCAGCGGCCCTGCCGGCGGCAGAAACAGCCCCCTCAAGAGGATTCGTAGCCCGAACAGATGCAATGGGGAATACCTCGGTTGTTGGACGTCGGCATTCTAGCGGTCTTGCGCGCCTTCGCGGCCGAAACGCCGCCGAGCCACCGGGTCCTCGGGCATGAATCGCGAGCGCCGGCCTTGCTTGGGGCCGGAGACGGTGATTAAATCGAGCCGACGCGGGCGTCGTATAATGGTAATACCCAAGCTTCCCAAGCTTGAGCCGTGGGTTCGATTCCCATCGCCCGCTCCACTCTCCGCGCCGCTCAATCCGGAAACTTCAACTCCCGCAGGATCGCCAGAAACCGTGGCTCCTGGCGCAAGGGGTCCATGAGGGGATCGGTCTTGAGTTCCTGCAAACCCGGGTCACGTAGTCGCCAGGCCGTCTCCAGCCACTCCAGCGCCTTCGGCCGATTGCCCCACTGCGCATACATCGTGGCGTACTGGTAGGCCGCGGCATCACCCAGCGCTGCCTGCAGTTGCGGACGGTTTATTGACTCACGGCCTGCAACAAAAAAGGGTGGCATAGGGGACGTAAACTATATCTTCACGACTTTCAGTATGCCTCTCAGTGCGCCAAAGTCTGATGGATTGCGTGTGTAGAGTGGCAGTCCATTGGCGGCAGTCGTCGAGGCTATAAGCAAGTCCGCGAGACGCGCTCTACTGGATTGTCCTGCAGCCCGCGTGGCCGCAAAGACCCTGCCGTACATTCGCGCCGATTCCTCATCGAAAGGCAGTGGATCCCAGGTGGCTGTTGCCCACTGCAAGCGATCCTGACGCCGGGCGCGTTCATCTGGATTTTCTGTTGCATGCGGGCCCGCCGCGAGTTCGGCCAGCGTAACCGACGTGATTGCCGATTCATCAGGAAGTTGCTCAGCAGCGATGAGGTCATGATCGATCAAAACCGATGTGTCGAGAACACCGCGACTCGCTTCAGTCATGAGGGTGAGGGTCAACTACCGCATCGAGATCCGCACGGAATCGCGCAGCATCGATCCGTCCGGCGTTTCCGGACGCATCCGCGATGTTCGCGCGAGCCACGAAGCGACGGCGCTTGATCGGTCGCAACTCCCCGACGGGCGTGCCGTTTCGGCTCACTATGATCGTGCGCCCCGCCTCCACCTCACGGAGTACGGCGCCGGACTCGTTACGAAGCTCTCGCTGCGTGATGGTGCGGATTTTCATGCCTGGGAGCGTAGCACATCGTAGCGTTTCGTAGCAATACCGAAGCTGAGGCGGTGTTCGTACTTAATGACAGCGTTGGCTGGCGCTGGCCGGTGCAGCACCATTTTTCACACAAAAATCGCACGCAGCGCTCGGACGATCTCGTAACACCCTGATTTCAGATGATTAGTGGCTCTGGAGCGGTATTTTCGATTCCCATCGCCCGCTCCACTCTCCTCGCCGAGCTTGCGTGGCCGCCCGCGGGCCGTGATGGACTCGTGGCTGAGGCCTTGCGCGAGCTGACTATCGAGCCGTCTACTCCTCGAGCTCAAGCTGACGCAACCATTCGACAAAGCCCTCGTCCTGGATCTGGTAGTGCCCGTACTCAAGTTTCACCACGAGTTCTTCCTTCTGCAGACGACGGAGCGCATTTTTCGGTGTATCTAGTGGAGCTGGCTTGCCCAGACCCAACTCTTCTCCCAATCGCTTACGGGCAAGGAGTGAGTGGAGGTCGCTCACCCCCTGGGCGAGTGCTCTCAAAACGGCCTTATCCGCTGGCAGTAGCCGTCCCCACGCGGTGCGATAGCTTGTATCGTTGAACACGTGTGCGAGCGTGTCGTCGAGCGCGGCACGCGAACCCAACTCGGCATACGCCAGGTAGCGCTGCAGATAACGACGGAAGAACTCCGGCGTGCGCTTCAAAGCCTCGAAGGCACGCATAGCCTCTCTCTCGGAAAGCGGGTAGCGCGACAACTGATTCACCTTATGCGTCATCGCAGTCACGAACTCGGCACCCAGACGCTCGAAGGGCTCGATCGGCGCCCAGTTGTAAAATGGTTCAGTCGCCCGACCAAACATCCGCCGCAAAGAGCTCTCGGAGCTGCCTGCGAAGACGACCTTGATTGTCTGTTTGCGAATATCTAATCCGGCGCGCAGCGAATGAGCGAGATCAGAATGAGCGGGCGACGCGAGCACCTGCGCTTCATCGAGTATGAGCAGGAGCCTCCGGTCGGTGCGGTCGAAGCTGCGCAACAAGTCCGAGAGCGCAGGCCCGGCGATTTTGGGGTCCTCGGTAAGCTCAGCTTCAATGGAGCCTTCGGCGATTCCCGAAACTTTGGCGGTGGCTTTCACTTTCTTCAGCGGTGCCTTCAATTTCTTGATGAGCGCAGAAAATCCGCGCGGCGAGGCGGCGCGAGCCAGCGCAGCAATTAGGGCGCCCCGGGGATGTTCTCGCGCATCCCAGAGATTCAAGTACGCAGTGAGCAGACCCGATTTCTGTGCCGTGGGGATTAAATCCTGCTCGAGGAATTCGCTTTTTCCCATCCGGCGAGGTGCAAATAGCGCCTGCGCCGAGATGAGTCCAATCTGAAACGTCCGGAGATACTTTTCCGCCAGCTCCGGACGTGCGAAGTGCCAAGGATCTGATTTGTTCTTGGGCATGGTTGGCTAAGGATAGCACGTCATATACCAGCTGGTACGTGGAGTACCAGTCTATGCCAACCTGACCAGAATCCGAAAGAGCTACATGTCGTGTATGTGCTACGCGCCGCACAAAGGGGACAAGACTCCCATCCATTCCCACCCATCGGCGGTGGTGTATGTGCTCAAGGGAGGTAGGGTTAAATATACGATGCCTGACGGGACTACGAAGATTTCCGAATTGAAGACCGGCGAGGCCCTAATACGACCACCAGTCACGCATTCCGATGAAGCCCTCGATGATGTGGAAGCAATCCTGGTAGAAATAAAGCAATAGGTGGGCTCCAGCCGAACGGGAACATACCCACGCGCATTAGTGTGCGTTCATCTCCGTACAGTATCCAGTGACGCGGGCGCCCGCGCAGCAATCAATGGCACATTAGTAAATTGAGTGGCTGGTATAAATCGTTATACCGTTCCCATCGGGGTCCTTTGTGCAAAAAAGATGATGTCCAAAAAACGTTTCATCAGGGATCTCTCCTGCCGCGATTCCCCGACTGATTAGCTCCAACCGATATTTTTTCAACTCATCCAGACCTTTGCCTTCAATCATGAGGTCAAATTGCTCGGAAAATCTCTTATGGAATTGTCCTGTCAAACTTTCCGCGATGCCTTCTCCAGCCATCGAATCAACTGATAGCAAGATAAGATGAGTGCCTCCACGTAGTTCAATAATTGCGGCCTCTTCGTCAGTAAAAAATGGAGGAATGCCGAGATTCGAGTAGAATTGGCAACTGCTCTTAAGATCAGCCACCTTAAAAACAAGGTGGGCTACTGCCAATTCTAAGTCAGCGGCAGTCTTCATCTCGCTCAATGCTAAACCGGTCATGATTTCACCTCACAAGTTGTTCTTTAAAATTGCCCTACCACTTCGGGAGCTTTAACGGTCTTTAAAAACGACGATCTCTCCGCGACTCTTGAGTGCCGGATGGAATGGAGACAACCCTGATACAGCAGCGGCACGGTTCGTCTTGAAGAGCATTGTTGTGAAAGATACCATTCGGTATCTTTTAATGCAATCAATTTATTTGCGCCACTGGTCTCATCCAAAGGAATACAATTTTGAGACGTTGAGGAGACTTTCGAAAATGAAGGCGACTAAAGTAAAAAACGCGTACATGAAAAAAAAGGACCCTCTCTTCGTTAGAGAATCCCTTTTATCTGCCGCCTTCGAACTCGCTGCGACCAAGGGTATAGCTGATGTCACCGTCAACAAAGTGAGCGAATTGGCGGACGTTACCAAGGGGGCTTTCTTTCATCACTTCGATAGCAAAGAGACGTTGGTGACGGAGCTGATGCAGATGCTATTGACGCGATTGGACAAGCAGTTTGACCGACTGATGGCGGAGGAAGAGAATTCCGACGGATGCTTTACTCGTGCATACATTAGGGCCGCATTCTCCGAAGGTGCAGCGGAACGTAAAGTGTGGGGCGCGCTCTTGAGTCTGTTGGCCTCTAAAGATCAGGTCGGATGGGTGTGGGATACCTGGCTGAGCGAGCGCCTAAAGAGACATTCGAAGACTGATTCGAGAATTGAGCTTCGTGTCGTAAGACTTGCAGCAGATGGCGTATGGCTTGAGAGAATCATGAACGCAAAATCGAAAAACCTAAAGGGTGTCGAAGAATCTCTCATTGAGATGACGCGAATCCGTTAGAAAATCGGCTGAAAAGCGTCACGGATAGCCCGCAGCTTGCCTACCACTTGTGGACACAATCGACGCCGGGACGCTTGGGGCAAGAGGAGCTCAAACGCGCGTTTTCGGCACTGCTCGCCGAGGTGAGCCGGCGCTTCGCAGGCTTCAAAAACAACAGCTCGGTGGGCGCGGCACTGCGTCCCTTCTTGAAAGGCAACAATGCGATTTTGGAAAAGCGCGGCAGTCGGGTGCGCTACCGCGAGCGTTTCATGCGACTGTGGGTACTATTGCAGTGGTCAATATTCCAAGCTTGTTTCCCGCCGGCCGCCCCTTCATCGCCAGTAGCGAGCAGGGCTTGCTGCTGCCGTATCTGTCAAATGACCTGAAATAAGGCGGCCAGAGGGTGACCGAGATTTCGGCCCATGTATCCGTACGCAGCGGCGAGTTCGCGTTCTAGCGATGCCTATGGGTCTCTCGGAGAGCCTCAAGGATGATCCGCGCCGGGATTCCGAGCGCCGGTACTAATCGTCAGTCTAACGATTTCAACGAAAGCGCTATCCGTACCTCGATCTGTGGCGATTACATCCAACATCGTATTCAACTCCGAGCCGATTCCGGCCATGGTGGGAAGTATTTGAATCCGCGTAGGTAGGGTTGAATGATCCTGAAGGCATCATCAGCAGTGATCAGGGTTAAACCGCCTTCCCGACAGGTTATGGCGATCAAGATGTCATTGACCAGTGATCGAGGGCGATCTCGATAGGACACCCCGTCTTTACGAAAGAGCGCAGCCAGGACTCGACCACAATCTTTAAATGCGCTGGCTGAGGGAGTTGCTATACGGTTGCGACGTTCGAACGCACCAAAAATTCCGTCCTGGAGGGCGCGTGACTGTGCATCGGTGACGGCGCCAGCCCGCAGTTCTTGCATGACGACGGCGCTCATGAATGTCATTGGGGTGTTCCTCTCGAGAAAGACTCCAAGCGCATCTTCGTTTTCAGGATCCCGGATTGCGTCGATGTATATGTTGGTATCCAGGATGTACTTGCGGGCCATGACTCGTCCAGCGATCGCGCACCGGTTCAGCACGGTGTCCGGGAATCCGCGATCCTAGGGTTCATTCCCGCCCGGCGCGTGGACGCCGAACGCTGTACTCCACGCGTTGACGAGATTGCGCGCGCTGATGGTGCCGATGCCGCTGGGGTAGTCGTACCCCGGATGCGTTCTGAAAGCCGGTTCGTAGCTCGAATCCGACGTTGACATGACGCCATAGGTTCCAGACGGTAGGAAGCAATTCGCAGGTCCCCGGCAATCCTGCGAGTCGGTGCCGAGGGTGACGTTGTGAAATACGCAGCGAGAGTCGCCGTGCGGCCCCAAGCTGGAATCGCAAAGCGCGTTTCCGTCGTCACCGTATTGCTGCCGGGCGAGCGCATAGTAAACATAGTTCGGGTTACCTTGTTTCGCGCCCATTTTTTGGTTCACCAGCGCCTGAATGCCCGCGGCGATCGGCGTGGCGTACGACGTGCCGCCGCCGCCGAGGCCCCAATTCACCGGGTTCCCTTGGCACGCGATCCCGCCTTGGTTCGGATCGGTGAAACAGATCAGGTACTGGTGCTTCCACTCCCACCCGTCGGAGGCGAACATGGACACATCGGGAACGTCGCGCACGCCGTCCGACGGCATCCCGAAAAGCACTTGGTATGAAGGCTTGCGCCATCCGGCACACGTGCCGCTCACGACCCCTTTGATCGACGGGGTGCCGGTGGCACAACCGCTGGGTCCACCTTCCCCGCCGCCGGTGCCGATGTAATAAGGATAGGCAGTGGTGCTGTTGCAGAAGCCATCGGCGCCATAGCTTGTCTCATATCCGAAGGTAATGATGGTCTGTTCGCTGGCGCAGGTGTCGTTCCACGCCATCTCGGGAACATAGGATTTGGCCGTCCCCCACGGCGCGCCTTGGCTGGTGCCCCAATACTCCTTGTTGGTGCCGTCAAAAGTGTCGCTGAAATCCGTGCCTCCGACCGCCACATTGTTCACCGTCGATGCCCAGGCATTGACGCCGATGCCAAATTTTGCGGGACTCGTGTAATTGGGTGCGCAGTCCTCCGGTCCGGAATCACCGGTGGCGACGAACACGGAGATGCCCTCGGCAGCCGCCTGCTGGTAGATGGTGGAGAAGAATGCGTTGGCGGTGGCGCCGTTCTCGGTTTCGCAGATGCCATAACTGACACTGATGATGGGCGGGGGCGACGCGCTTTCGATGAGATAGTGGATGGCCTGCCTGACTCCGTCTACCGTGGCGGAGTCGCCGCAGGAGGCGACCAGGATGGCGGCATCGGGCGCCGCGGCACTGGACCACTCGGCGTCGAGCGTCGCCTCGACGTCGTCGCCGTTGCTGTTGACTCCCGGATCGGTGCATGGCGCGCCACCCGCGGGCGGCGGCGGATGAATGGTGGACATGCGGCCTCCTCGATAGCTGTCGAGGCCGAAGATGCGCCGGAAGTTGGTCCAGTCGTCATCGCTGTATAGATTCGTGTCCTCGACCACCGCGATGGTTTGACCCTTGCCGGTGATCGGCGATTTCGCATGGAATAGGTCATTGAAATCGTAGATCGTGGCCAGATCGGCCGGCGCCATGAGGTAACACGGACTGCCGCTGCAGCTCCCGGAATACCTAGGGCTCGGCCGGTGTTTGCGCATCGGACGAAAGTCGTTCAGCTTGACGATGCCGGTTACCAACGGCGCCAGTGCACGTGGAATCTGCGGATCGTTCATATTGGCAAAATGAGTCTCCCCGCCGACGCGGAGTTGATGGATGGAGGTGTGGAACGCGGCCGAGAGTTGCGCCGCCGTACCCGAAAAATCCATCACCATGCCGCCGGGATAGACCGGACCGACGCGGAATCCGTACTTTTCCAGCCACCCGCGGACCGCGGCAATGGCCGGAAGGGAGACGCCGAACCGCCGGCCAAATTGCTCCGCGGTGAGCCATCGATGGAAGCTGGGCGACGCTGGGTCGTGCAGTGCCTCGATGAAGGTTTCGACCTCGCGCTCCTGGTCGGGCGGGCGCCGCAGCTGCAACTCGAGGTGTTCGAGCGGCATGGCCGGATCGACGGCACCACGGTCATTCGCCGACGTTGCCTCGGACCTGGTGTTGCCGCCGAGCGTCACCAGGTCCCCCTCATCGATGGCTTGCGGAGCTTCTTGCGCCCCGGCCGCAGCGCAGACCGCCAAAGCGCCGATTAGGATCGCCGACACCTTGAACGGTCTCATAATGCGTCCCCGGAATTTTTTTTAGGGTGGGCCCGTGAACGGCCGAACGAAAGGCCTGAGCCCGACTTTATCGCCGGGCGGGGCACATCGCAAGTCGGGGCCGGCTCCCTCAAGCTGCCCTGCGCTCCCTGTGAGGGCAGTTGTGACATAACATCGTTTCACACGCGAATCACACGCAATCGCTCCGCGGCCAGCCAACCTGAGTACCAGCTTCGTATCACGTAGTACGTTCGTTGACATTGGCTGGCATTGGTCGTGGTTTCACACGCAGCGTTCCGTTACCCCGAATCGAGTTCGGTTCCGCCCGCCGCACCAGACAAGAACCTTCATGTTCGATCTCGATCTTGATTCGCGCGAACGCCGCGGTTCACGCCGTCATGGCCTTCTGGGCCGCCGCGAAGACGTCGCGCGCGGACGTTGTGCCCGCTACGTGTTCTGTACCCTCGACTCCGAGGTCCATCCATCCTGCATTCACGGCATCAAACATTTCTTCGGCGGGTCCGGTGTGACCCTTCGGGATGCCGAACTGCTCGAACGCTTTCGCCCACCCTGCACGCGGGACTGCAAAGGCTTTCACGTCGAGATTCAGGACTTCACCCAAATGCTTCGCGACTTCATCGGCGGTGACCATCGAACCAAGCTCGACGGCGCGCCGCCCTGACCAGGCTGGCCCGGTCAAAAGGGTTGCGACCTCCGTGCCGATGTCGTTCGTCGCCACCATGGTCGATTTCCGGTTTGTCGGATTGTAGTAGACAGGTAGCGTTCCGCCCTGGGCGACCTGCAAGCCGTAGAGGAAGTTTTCGAAGAATCCACCTGCGCGCACAAATGCGATTGGCGATAGCAGGTTGCGAAAACCTTGCTCCAGAAGCGACAAGGCAGTGATCATGCCAAGCCCGCCGGTCCTGTTCGCACCCATCGACGAAAGCGCTACCACCCGCGGCGGCGCTGCCTTGGTGAACGCCTCGACATAGTTTGCAATCACGGCCTTAGCTTCTTTGAAATCGGGCGAAGGGGCCCAGACTGCCGGCAACATGACGAACGCGCCCTCTACGCCTTTGAGCGCCCGCTCGATGACTGCGGAATCATTCCAATCACCGTCAATCAGCTCCACGCCTTGGTTCGCCCAGCTGGACGCCTTCTCGCGATTGCGAACAAGCGCTCGTACTTCCTTCCCGCGCGCCAACAGATGTCCTGCCGTCGCGCCGCCCACCTTTCCCGTGATTCCCATTACTAAAAACATGCGTATTCTCCTGATGTTGAGGGACAGAGCACTGCCCCGGTTGGTTCAACGAACGAGCGGCAGAATGGCCCGGATACGGGGATCGCGCGCGTAGAGGCCGCCCCATGTCATCGCGCCCAAAAGTAGTGAAATGATTTCCGGCGGCGATCCCAACTCGCCAATACGGACATGGGCGCAGATGGCGCCTCCCAAAAAGCCGGTCACTAGGATCGCACCGAGCACGGAGGTGGCTGGGATGGCGTAAAGGATGGCGCAGGTGAGTACGATCGGACCCAAGACACGGGTCAACTCGATCGCGAACCCGGTTTCCCGCAAGTTGCTCGCGAGCTGTGTCGGCGCGAAAAGCTGAATAGTGCCGTCTGCCACCAGAGCGATAACAACGAACGCGCTCATTATCCGGCCGGCCCACAGGGTGCCATGCAATGTCGTGGTTTCAGGCACCCGATGCAGTTTCATGGTTTCGAACACTCGTCGTTCTCCTATGGGGGAATCCCAATATTTGGAGCTTACTGTGTCTCTTAGGTACGATAATCACTGGGGGAATGAACTCACTGTTCTCTTTTCGGTGAACAATAGCGGGGCACGAAAATGCGGAATCTCGAACCCATCCTCATTTTCATAACGGTGGCGGAAATGGGGAGCTTCACCCAGGCAGCCGATAGCCTGGGCATTCAGAAGGGCAGGGCCTCAACGGCGGTCCGGAAGCTGGAAGAAGATGTCGGTGTCAGGCTTCTGCATCGGACGACGCGTAGCGTGCAGTTGACGGAAGACGGACGAGTATTCCATGCGCGTGCCCGCGATCTGCTTGCTGACGTTGATGATCTGCACTCGATGTTCGCAAATGATCGAGTGGCGCTTCGCGGGCGCTTACGTGTTGATCTGCCGAGCGAGTTGGCGCGCACCACCATCGTGCCGGCCTTGCCGGCCTTCATGGCGACTTATCCCGAGTTGGAGCTTGAGGTGTCGAGTACGGATCGCCAAGTTGATCTGGTTCAGGAGGGGTTTGACTGCGTATTGCGACTTGGACCCATCGGGGACGAGACGCTGATTGCGCGCCCGCTGGGCAAGTTACGCATGGTCAACGCCGCCAGTCCTGCCTACCTGGCGTGCTATGGCGTCCCTCGATCTCTAGAAGATCTGCAGCATCAGAAACATCGTGTGGTTCATTTCGCACGAACGCTCGGCGCAAAACCCTATGGATGGGAGTATCCGCAGGGCGACAGCTACGCGAGGCTTCAGTTGCCGGGTGCGCTGCACGTCAACAGCGTGCAGACCTACGAAGCCGCTGGTATCGCCGGCCTTGGCCTGATTCAGGCACCACTGTTGGGGATCGGCCGTTACTTGGAGAGTGGTGCGTTGGTAGAGCTTCTTCCAGATTTTCGGCACAGGCCGCTCGACGTCTCCCTGGTCGTAGCGCATCGGCGCAACCTGTCGCGCCGAGTCCGCGCATTCATGAAATGGATCGAAAATGTGCTCGCGCTCTACCTAGAATAGCGAATGATTTGCTGCCAATAACCCAACAATCGCATACTTTGTCCTAGCGATATATTCGATTCCCATCACCCGCTCCACCTTCCGGTCAATGCTGGCCAATGGCAGTAACTCAGACCTTGATGATTTTAATGACGCGCTTCAGTGCGGCAAAGTCAGAGGGATTGCGCGTATAGAGTGGCAAACCATTCCTAACTTGCCATATACGTTGAGGAACCGAATAGCGATCGACGGGGCTATAGGGCACCGATTGACGCAGTCCGAGTGCGCAGCCGGCCCTCGTAATCGCGCTTTCCGAGCGGCACACCCTGCGCGCGCAGGATGTCGTATGCGGTGACGGCGTGGAAATAGAAGTTGGGCAGCGAAAACGAAAGGATGAGGGTCTCCGACGTGAACACTAGCCTCCGCGGGCCGATCTGAAGATTTAGCTCCTTGGCCGCCCAGCTGTTGACCTCGTCGGGGGTGAACGCCTCCAGGGCCGTCTCCGCCTTGCCGATCATCGCCCGCAGGTCGGCGAAAGGAACCGGTCCGACCAGTGCGGGCGGAGCGAACACGCCCGTCTTCACGGCCTCCAGCCCCCACACTGAATGATGCCACGCAGCTTCGATCTGGAAATGGAAGGGCGCCATATCGTCGAAGAGTCGGGCGTGCACGAAGTCGTCCGGATCTGCGTGAGTCTCGGAGCAGTGTCTGGCCGCACGATCGAGGAACCCGCCGACGGCCTTCACGGTCTGCAGGAAGGTCGGCACGCTGAGGTCGTAAAGTGGTGTCGCCATCGACTTCCCCCTAAGCTTAAATCGGCCTCCGTTGGAGCCGGGCGAACCCCGCGCTGTCGCTGAGGATGACGGCATTATACTCGACCCCGCCGATCCCGCTTTGCCCATCTAGCTGCATCGTTATTGGTGAGGCAGCGCGGCTACAATGCGCATGTTCGTACTCACCACGGAACCTTCCGGCCCAGGTAATCCAGATACTGAAGACCCGCTTTTCCAGCCTGCGCGTCCATCGTATTCGCGAGGTTTGGTATGCTCTCTTCGATGCTCAGACGCGCCTGGGGCCCGCCCATATCCGTTCGTACCCAGCCGGGCGCCATGAGTAGTAGCGCTCGAGAATCATCGGCATGGCGAGCGGCGAAGCTGCGCATGAACATGTTGAGCGCCGCCTTGCTGCTGCGATAAACCTCCTCGTGCCCGTTATCGTTGTTCGCGACGCTGCCGCGGCCAGAGGACATGATCCCGATCGTACCACTCGGGAGTATGAGATCCTGCAGCGCCTCAATGACGCGCATCGGGCTCAGTGCGTTTGTGATCATGACGCGTACGAACTCTTCAGTCGAGAGATCTGGGAGCGTTTTACCATCGTTGTTCGTGACGCCGGAATTGACGAACAGCATGTCGAACGTTCTCGATGCAAGACGCGCTCGCAGCGCGGCCACTTGATCGGGATAGTTGATATCGACAGTCTCTATTTCGAGTCGATCTTTGGCGCTTCCCAATAGATCGTGCAGTTTCGATGTGGCTCTGTTCCGCTCGGTGGCCACCACGTGCCAGCCGCGCTTGACGTACTCCTCAGCCAAGGCGAATCCGAGACCGCGGGACCCGCCAATGAGAAGGAGTCGTTTATCAGTCGATGGAGCGGGCATTTACAATTCTCCTTGGGGAGCGATGAATGAAGGGCAGAACGTCCTGTTCTGTCCGGAACGGGGCATATCTGACCAGGCAGTCAGCAAGGTATAGCGGCCGTGATCATTGCGGAAGACGCATCGGCCACACGTTCTTCACTTTCGTGGTTCGCGGGTCAATCGTTGAACCTGGTTGCTCACGCTCAGGCCTTCAAAGCAAGCAGGGGACAGCCCGGCGGTGCCGCCGCTTTCTTCGCGGCGATGATGCCCGCACGATGTTTTTCGAGGTAATGCGCTATCGTCTCGACGCGGATCTTCACGGAACCCGCCGGCTTGGTGGAGTCGAGGTCCTGGAAAGAGAAGAAAAGCGTTCCCGATTGCTCGACGATTTGCTGCACCGGCGAATAGGTGGGTTGGTCCATCCCGCACTCGTAGCTTGAGAGGCGCACCACACAGGCGATCCAGGGCATGCGAGCGGCGAACTTGGCGGCCCACAGGATCTCGTTCGTGTTGGCGCTGTACGAGGATGGCCAGACATCGGCGATGTCGAGCGGTGACTGTATGTGCCCGGCGTCGAGATCCGCGCGAAACATCCATTCTAGGAGATCAGCGTCGGTCGGCAGGTATTGCGCCCATAGGATCGAATATCCGTATGCCTGCAGATCGACTTCGATTTCATGCCCGATCCCGGGATCCATGTGGTAGGGGCGCGCGTATCACGAGGATACAGGGCGCGTCGGTGTCCGCGCACTGCACCAATGTCGCCCGTGCCCGGCATCGGCGTGTTGCCCTTGGTGAGCGTGCTGAGGTTCTGGTGGACCACGGCCTCATAGAGGCTGGCGACAATCTCATCCACCGGCACGCCGGATTTGCACACGCGATTGGACATAATCGTGAGTACACTCCCCTCACCTATCCGCCTGCCTGAGGCTTCCCTGAACGGATTGCAAGCGCATTTTTGGACACTCACTGGACTCGCAGTTATTTGGCATCCGCGTGTTGATATACCATCCGTCCCTGAAAGAAAGTCATCTGAACACGCGCGGCGCTAATTTGGCTTGCCGGTATCTTGAACAAGTTGCGATCCAAGACAATGAAATCCGCAGACTTGCCGACAACGATTGAGCCTGTCTGTGCCTCACGACGCAAGGCCGCTGCCCCGCCGAGCGTGTAGATGCGCAACGCATCCGCGAGTCCAATTGCCTCCTCAGGCCATAAAGTCCGAGTCGACTTGTGGTACGGGTCGCTGCGGGTCACCATCGCTTGAATACCGCCCCACGGATCCATCGAAGGCACCACCGATGGCCAATCCGATCCCGCGGCAAGCGGCGCGCGAGTCGCCACTAATGTGCGCATCGGCCAATAGTGCTTCGCGCGCTCACCGACCACCTCGATCACCGCATCGATGATCGGTGACGGATACCAGATCACGGGCGAAAATTCCGCCACCGCATTCAGCTGAGCGAAGCGTCCGATATCCTCGGGCGCGATGTAACCGGCGTGTGCGAGCTCATGGCGCAGTTGACCGTCAGGATTGGCCTGTCGGGCGGCCGCAATCGCATCGAGGCCCTCTCGAATCGCTCGATCACCCGCTGCGTGCATCTTGATGGTGTAACCACGCCGATCGAGCTCAACAACGTCTTTCGCGAGCACGTCCGGATTGACATGTAGGTCACCCGACACTCGTGTGCCGTCGGCATTCGGCAAATAAGGCTCCAGCATCGCAGCAGTCCGCGCGGCGGTGGGTACCCCGTCCAAGTAGATCTTCACGAAATCGGTCGCGACTAGTTTGGAGTGGTAGGCCGCGCGCACCTTGTCAATTTCGTCGAAATTCAGAACAGTATCCGGGCTGAGTTGCATCGCCAGCGTCGAGATGCATGTCGCAACGTATAGCGTGAGTCGGCCGTGCTTATCCGCAGCTTGATACGCGGCTATGGTGGGCGTGCTGGCGTCTGCTTCCTTGAACCCGATAATGCCGAACTTGTGCGCGATCTTTTGGGCATACAAGGCACTCTGTAGATACTGCTTCGCCGTGCGCTCCGGCACGGCCGCTTGGATTCTCTCCGCTGCCGCTTCGAGTGCGATACCGTTTGGGCTGTTGGCCTTTCCATCGCGCTCGAATCGTCCGCCGGTAGGATCGGCAATGTCGGAGGTTACGCCTGCGAGCCGCAGCGCAGCAGAATTGGCCCACACGTTGTGCCCGGTATCATCCCGCAAAATGATAGGACGCTCGCCCCCGATTTCATCAAGCCACTTGCGCGGCGAGGCGGTCGGATAATGTTTGAAGAAGTCGCTGGCCCAATAGCCGCCACTGATCCAGCTTCCCTTTGGGGCCTTTTTCACGCATTCGGTCAGAACTTTGCGAATCCGCGACGGCGTCGCGGTCGAGGCGAATAAACAACTATAGAGCTCGTCCATAGCCCCATCAACGGCATGTACATGGTCATCGATTAGACCGGACATGACCATCTGACCCCTGAGATCAACGATGCGGGTGGTTGGACCGACGAGTTCACGCATCGCCGCAGTGCTGCCGACGGCAAAATACTTGCCATCGCTGATGGCAAATCCTTCGGCCCACGGCTGTGCCGCATCCTGCGTGTAGACAGCGCCATCGACAAATATTTGATCAGCGGCGCCGCTCGGTGCGCCCACCGCCCCCGTAGCGCCCAGGAGAGCAACCGCCGCAAGACAGATAACCGTGCGCCGGCGAATCCCCAGGAGTCGATTAGACGGCGTAGTCATGTCTATCCCGACGATACTGGTTCTCCGCCGGCACATCGGCGGTCATCGTCGCGCCCTTGCGCAGTGTTACTTCTGCTGCACCGCCGCCTCGGCGCTGGCCCTGGCATCTGCGCGCGCCGCCTTGTAGTCGGCTTCCGCCTGCTCCCTGCACGCCGCTTGAGCAGAGCCGCTCTGCGATTCGCAAGTCGCGAGGGCTACTTTGCGGTTTCCATCGGCTTTTGCGACGGCCACATCGTAGGTCTGGTGTGCGGCATCGTTGTTGAATCTGATTTCCTGGTCGTTGACTTTCTCGTACGATTTATCCAGCGCGTTTTGCGCGTGTTCTTCGCTCTTCGTCACCTCGTTGTTCGCCTTCTGCTCGGCCTTGGCCACGTCCCTCGAAACATCTTCCGGTGACTTCGACTTGTTGCAGCCGGCCAGCACCAAAGAAGCGACTACGAAAATCGACATCAGGTATCCACGCATGCAATTTCCTCTTGTTATAGGTACGCGAACCGCCCGTGCGTTACCCTTCGTTCAACGCGAGCAATCATCCGGACCTTAGGGTAGCACGGCGGCCCAGTCGAGCGATCGATCCATGCTGCTTCAACAGCTCCACCGAACGCTTTTCGTCAATCAGCATCTGGCGACCATCATCGCTGCGTGTGGCCCCGTCCCTGATAAGGGCGATCACCCGTTCAGGGGTGAGGGAGGGGTCCAGAGCGAACAGCTTTGCGGCAAGATTGGTCACATTCGGTGCGGCCATCGACGTGCCGGAAAGCGGCAGCCGCGCACCACCCGGAACAAAGCTCACGACGTGATAACCGTCCGCGGCAACCCCTACGTTGTCACCATGGCTGGTAAACGAGGTCTCATCACCGGCCTGATTGACTGCCGCGACCACGAGCAAGTTCTTCAGTTTGAGTGAGCTCGGAACATCCTCGATGAAGCCCACATTGTTATTGCTGTTGCCGGCCGCCGCCACGAATAACGTTTCCGGCGCCGACTTCATCGCGGTCTCGATCGCCTGGCGCCAGAGCTCGAACAGCCGCGCGGCTTGCTGCTTACGCGCTGCCGGGTCGCCGCCACCGCCGGTCTTCGACAACCAGGTCTCGAATTCCTCAGGCTCGTCACCCCAGCTCATGTTGACCACGCGAACGTGCCGCGAGCGGAAATAGTCCGCCATTTGTTGAAAGTCCGCGCCGAGCCGTCGCACCCATTCCTCGGTGGGCGCGAACGGCAGGTCCGCCAGGTTGTCGTTGAAGCGCGCGACCACCAATCGCGCCATGGCATTGCCGCGTACCGCGATTCCGGCTACGTGCGTGCCGTGCAGGTAATGGCCCAGCACCTTTGCCTTCTCGAGCACGTCATGCATCTGATCAGGACTGAATGTGGAGAACAGCTTGAGGGTCGCATCGGCCTCCGGAGAATCGACGCTGTTTTGCAGGTCCGTGAGTCCGGTGAGCACCTCGCGAAACTGCGGATAAGCCTGCTGCTGCTCGGGAGTCAGCGAATGCAGCCACGCTTGCGACGCCGTGCCATCGTCATTGAATGCCAGGCCGTGACTGCCGCTGAGGGTGGGCTTCTGGTCCGTAAACAGCTGCGTAGGGAATAATGCAACGTCGACACCCGAGTCCCAGATGCCTACCTGGATCGGCTTGAGGTGTTGAGCTGGAGTCAAAGTGACCTCGCGCGCGGCCCAGATATCGGGCTTGTCGACCTTATTCTTCTGGATGTAGGCGTGCAGCACATCGGCGCGGGCCTGGGTCACGGGCAGACCGAACTTGAGCAGATCGCGCGCTTCGATCAGATCCGCCGCCTCACCATTGTCTACGGCCCCCGACTTGAGCGCGGCGGGGTCGATGTTCGTCTCGACGCTTCCGATCAACAGCGAGCGCGTGAGCAGCCTGGAGTCGGCATAGGACGCCTTGATGTCATCCTGTACTACATCCCACGGCAGCGGCTCGATCGTCTCACGATAGCGGCCTGCAAACGCCTTCTCGTAAGCTGCACCGGCTTCTCCTCCTGTGTCGACGGCCGCCCGTAACCGTGCTCGAGCAGCAAGGCCGCTGGTAAGTTTGGCCGAGGGTTTCTCCTCGAGCGCTCTAACGGCATCGACCGTTTCCAGCGCGCCGCTCAGGTCTCCGGCGAGTTCCTGAAGTTCCTGTTTCTCGGCCAGGAGCGACCGTATCGTCGATTTGTCTTCGATGTCATAGGTCGCGAGCACTTTGTCGAGGTCGGCGCGTACACTCTTGGCAAATACCGCGAATGTCGCGTCGTCAGCCTCCAACAGAGCGGACGCCGTGCCATCGAGATGGTAGCTGAATCGAGGCAGATCCGACTTGCTGTGAGCCTGAATCTTTTGCGCCGTATCGTCCGCCTGTGCCGTTTGAACCGCCATGACGGAAGCGCAGATCGCGATGCATAACACCATTGGATTCATTGTGGTCCCTTTTAGTTTGGTCGTGGGCTTTTGAGCCTTGCCCCCTAGCTTAAACCAATCGCTCCCCACGCCGGATGACGATTGCGATTTCGCCTTACGCCTCCGCCTTACGCCTTGGCGGGAGCCGTCACCCGGAGCGCTCCTCATGTGCTGGAGCGAACGACATATATTGCCGCTCGAAAACCTCGACGGGCACGGGCTTGCCGAAGAGATAGCCCTGCATTTCGTCGCAACCCATCAATCGAAGCTGACGCAGTTGCTCCTCCGTCTCGACCCCTTCCGCCACGGTATTGAGCTTCAGCGCCCGCGCCAGATTGATGATGACCGAGACCAGCGTCAGTCCGCCTGGTGCTGAAACCATCTCCACCACGAACGAGCGATCGATCTTGAGCGTGTCCACCGGAAGTTTTGCCAGGTAGCTGAGCGATGAGAAGCCGGTCCCGAAATCGTCGATGGCAATCGCGACGCCCAGGGCGCGGATTGCAAGCAGGCTGCCGATGCTTTGATTGACATCCTGCATGATCACGCTCTCGGTGATCTCCAGCTGAAGCCCCGCTGCCGCGTCTGCGGCAACGCTGACGGCCTGCTGGATCTCCGCGACGAAGTTCTGATTGCGCAGCTGGAGCGGCGACACATTTACCGCGATGCGCACGGCGGGGAGACCGTCATTTCGCCAACGCCGGTAGTCTTCAATCGCCTTCCGCAGGGCCCAACGCCCGACTTCGTGAATCAATCCGGTCTCTTCGAGCAGCGGAATGAAGCGGCCGGGCAGAGTCAGGCCCGACACCGGATCATTCCATCGGATCAATGCCTCGGCGCCGGTCAGCTTGCCGCTCGCGATATTTATCTTGGGCTGGTAGTGAAGCACGAATTCTTCTCTTTCGAGCGCTCTTCGCAGGCGATTCTCAACGCCCACACTCATGGCGACGGTTTCGGTCATTTTCTGCGCGTAAAAGAGATATCGGTCGCGGCCCGCCTTGGCTTTCTTCAGCGCGGCCTCGGCATTGTTGAACAACGTATCGGCGTCGGTGCCGTCATCAGGGAATACGGCGACGCCGATTTTTGCAGCCATGCGGTACACGGCATCGTTTACGCTGAACTCGTGCTTCAGAAAAGCCGCGATCGTTTTCTCGAGCACCCGCGCGACGCTCGCCTCGTACGTCACCTTGGGCAGCACAACGGCAAAATGATCAGCGTCGAGGCGTGCAACGAGATCAGCGTTCTCGGAGTTCTGTGCCAACCACTCGGCAACCTGCTTCAGCAGCGCGTCACCGGCTGACCGGCCCAGAATGTCGTTGAGTTTCTTGAACCGCTCCAAATCGAGCAGGAACACGGCCATCTTGTGTCCGTCGGTCGCGGCACGCTGCATGTGCTGCGTGACGCGCTCGAGAAACGACCGTCGATTCGCAAGTCCCGTGAGCGTATCGTAATTGGAGAGACGATCGAGCCGCTCCTGCCGTTCGAGATGATCTACGGCGAACGCAACATTGCCGGCCAGTTCGGTCAATAGCAGCAAGCCCTCGGCATTGAAGAATTCCGGTTTGCTCGTGTACAGTGCGAGCACGCCGATTGCGTTGCCGGAGACTACCAGCGGAAGGACCGCCAACGAGCGAACGCCCGACTCGGCGTGCATTTCGCGAAATATGAGTCCTTCGTCGTTCTCTACGTCGTTGGAGACGACCGCCGCTTTCTCTCTGATGGCCCTCGCGGCCAGGGTATTTCCTTCCAGCGTGCCCTCGCTCGATGCAAAATGGGCCTTGATTGCGGACATGGCCGGCTCGTCGTGGCCCGCCCAGGCCACCGGAACAATCCTGCTCTCGCTCGGATCCACGACGGCTATCCAGGCCATTTCGAATTCACCGTGCTCGACCGCAGTCCGGCAAGAACGCGTGAACAGGTCCGCGCGATCGCGTACTCGCACCATCGATGCGCTTATTCCGGTGACCATTGCGTATAGGCGATTGAGCCCCTTGAGCCGATCCTCCGCCCCCTTCCGTTCGGCTTGATCCCTTGTCACCCGCCAACCCGAAACGGCAGCGATCAGTAGTGCCAGGCCGCTCAAGACGATCAAGGCGACCTGGGTCTCACGGTAGCGCTTCACGGCGTCGGAATTGCGTTCGCGCAGCAGCCGCTGCTCTTCCGTCTCCATGTCGCGAGCGGCGGCGTGAAATGCGTCCAGAAGAGGATCGTCCTGCATGCCTCGAAGGAGGGCCGCCCCGTCCTCGGCAGCCGGCGACCGCCGCAATCCAACCATGGTGTCACCGCGTTCGACCAACCGTTGCCGCAAATCGGTGATGGTGCTCAAGCGATGTTGCTGACGCGGGTTATCCGCCGTCAGCGCCCGCAGGGCTCGTAGTTCGTTGTCAACCGTCGACGTGTTGGCGCGCGACCATTGGAGAAATGTGTCGGCGCCGCTCAATCCGAAATCACGATACCCAGCCTCAATATTTTCCATCCCCAGGCGTAAATTCGCGAGATGTTCGAGAACCTCATTCGTATGCTGGGCCCATTGGGCACTTTCGGAGGAGGCGAGAACGCTGCGGTAAGCGACGATCCCGACGATAAGAAGCGCGGCCATGACCGCTCCGAATGCGGCCTGCACGCTTGGATTGCCTGGCAGTCGTATTTTCATCTAGTCCGTGACCAAGGGCGGCGCGTCGACCGAACGCAAGGCCCTCGAGAATCAAGGGCCGGTGCGCACGAATCGCGCCGGTCTTCTATTTAAACAGGCCGTCGGCTCGGCCCACCGTGCGGCAGTCGACATTAAGTTCCATTCTGAAATCGCGGCAACGAGTGTGGGCGATAGGCAATCGCCTGTGAAAGCACTCGGGGCGCCCCTGAATGCGCTCGGCCTGGTTTATGTGCCTACCACATGCCGCCGAGAGCCACGGTGATCGCCTCGCCGTTCACGCCCCCGGCAGCGTCGCTGCACAGGAACGCGATCACCTGCGCGACCTCCCGCGGCTCGAGCACCCGCTTCGGCGGGTAGAGGTCCGCCCGCTCGCGCCACACCTGCTCGACGCTGATCCCGCGCCGTTCAGCGTCCGCCTTCGCCGAGCGCTCGGCCATTTCCGTTCGCACCCAGCCGGGCAGCACCGCGTTCGATGTGACTCCGAAAGGTCCCGCATCCTGGGCGACCGCGCGGGCGAGCCCGATAAGGCCGTGCTTGGACGCGCTGTAGGCGCTCCCGGCGCGCTCCGCCTTCTCGCCGGCGGTCGAGCTGGTGAATACCAGCCGGCCGAAGCCGCGCTTGCACATGCCGCCCACCGCCAGCCGCGCGAGTTCGAAGGGTCCGTCGAGGTTGATACGCATCGTCTCGCGCCAGACTTCAGGGTCCTGCTCCCACACGACCCGCTCGTGGGCTGAGCCGATGCCGTGGTTCACGACCATGAGGTCAATCGGCCCGAGCCGCCGCTCGGTTTCCGCAACGGCGAGGGCGCAGCCCTCGGCGGTGCCGAGGTCGGCCGCAACGTAGTCGAGTCCCACAGCCGACAGTTCGGTCGCGCTGCGCGACACGATCATCACGCGCGCTCCTGCTGCCGACAGCAGCAGGGCGGCTTCGCGGCCGATTCCCCGGCCGCCGCCCGTGACCAGCGCAACACGTCCATTCATCGTTCAGCTCCTTTATTCGGATGGGCGGAATTGTCCCACGTGATCATTGCGTCGTCACGCGGGCAGGATGAGCTGCGAGGGCGCGCGACGCTGCGAAGCGCGCGCAAATGCGTAGTAGAGTGCGCCCGGCACCAGCAGACCCACGATCCAGGAGATATCCACGCCGCCGAGCGGGTCGACCAGCGGGCCCGTGTAGAACGCCGTGGACAGAAAGGGAATCTGAACCAGGATGCCGACCAGGTAGATGGTGATGCCGGTCATATTCCAGCGGCCATAGCGGCCATCTGGGTCGGATAACGCCGGCACGTCGTACCGCGACCGGGTGAAGCAGTAAAAGTCGATGAGATTGATTGCGCTCCATGGCGTGAACACCGCCAGCAGACAGAGAATGAAGGACTCGAACGCCTTCAGAAAGGAATGGCGTCCGGTCAGCGCAAGGAGCACCGAGATGCCGACCATCGAGACGATATAGAGAAAGCGGTGCGCTACCGAGATTCGAAGGCCGCGTCGAAAGCCGCTCACCATCGTCGCCATCGACATGAAGCTGCCGTAGGCGTTCAACGAGGTGACCGTGACCTTGCCGAATGCGATGCTCAAGTAAAGCAGGCCCGCGACCGCGCCCGTCGATCCGAGACTCACGATATAGGCCACCTCATGATGTTCGAATTGCTTGCCCGCGAGCGCCGCGGCGAGAACCCCGAACGTCATGGAGATCTGCGAACCGATGACCGATCCGAGCCCGACGGCGGCGAATACCTTTGCCACCGGTGTGTCTCGCGGCAAGTAGCGGGAATAGTCGGCAACGTAGGGGCCGTAGGCGATCTGCCACGACGCCGACAAGGACATCGCCAGCAGAAACTTGCTCAACGAAAAATGGCGCTCGGCCAGCAGGGCCGCGATATCGTGATGCGCAAACAGTCTGCTGAACATGTAGATGAATGCGATCATGCCGACGACGCTCGCCACTCGCCCGAGAAGGTGAATGAACCGATACCCGAGCAGCGTCACGATCACGATGAAGCAGCTGAAGATCACGATGCCGAAGCCGTCATCGACATGGAGCAGCTGACCTACCGCCTGCCCGGCCAACACGCAGCCGCTGGCCGAAAAGCCGATGTACATCAGGCACACCCCGACGATCGGTATGACTGCGCCATAGATGCCGAACTGGACGCGCGATGAGATCATCTGGGGTAGACCGAGCTGCGGGCCCTGTGCCGCGTGCAGCGCCATGACCGCGCCGCCGGCCAGTTGACCCAGCAAGAGCGCCACCAGCGACCAGAACACGTCGCCGCCGAACACCACGGCGAGGGCGCCGGTGACGATCGCGGTAATTTGCAGATTGGCGGCGAGCCACAAGGTGAATTGACTCGCGAGGCCGCCGTGCCGCTCCCCATCCGGCACATAGTCGATCGATCGAACCTCGATCGTGGCCGGGACTGACTTGTAAGCGTCCGAGACTGGCATTGCATCCCCCTTCTTCTTATGTGGCCGCGGCTGCGCTTTTGCGGAACGCCGTGAGGAAGCATCCAGACTATAGGAAGTGAAGCGTTTGATTCAATCCAGCGGCGGCGCGCGGAACCGCCATCTAGTCCAGCAGCGGATGTCCCTCGGGCAGCTTGTGCGCATACCAGGCCGCAAGCCGATGGCGAATGGTCTTCTCGGCGACCTGGTCTTCCGGCATCGGCGAAATGATCTTGTCGTGCACGAGTAGACGATAGACGTACAGTGCCTTGGCGCTCGCCGAATCGGTCGCCTCGAACTCCACCGCCTTGCGCCCTTCCGCATATTCGACGCCCGCGATCAATGCCGCCTTGAACAGCTCCGCCTCGTGTTTGAACTTCTTCATAAGCGCCTTTTTAAACTCTTCGCTGCGGCAATGCGAGCGCGGCATCGAAAGTCAGGCGGGGGTCTAGTGTTTGCGTGCTTTGCCGATCCCGTCGAGCTCCTTCAGGTCGCTCGCCGACAGAGTCAACGCGCCGGCGGAGAGATTCTCGCGCAGATGGGCGACCGATGAGGTGCCGGGGATAAGAAGAATGTTCGGCGAGCGCTGAAGGAGCCATGCTTGAGCCACAGCCATCGGCGTCGTCTCCAGACGGGCGGCCACGGAGTTCAAGGTGTCCGATTGCAGCGGGGAGAAGCCGCCGATCGGAAAGAACGGCACGTACGCCATGCCCTGGCGGGCCAGGTGGTCGATCAGCGCATCGTCGGTCCGGTGTGCGAGATTGTAGTGGTTCTGCACGCCGACGATCGGCGCGATGCGGCGTCCTTCCTCGATCTGCGCGGCCGTGACGTTGCTCAGCCCGATGTGGCGCACCAAGCCCTTCTGCCGGAGCTCGGCCAGAACCGAGAGGGGCTCCTCGATCGAGCCCTCGGCGGGTCGATGCACGTCCAGCATGCTGCGAAAGTTGACCACCTCGAGCACGTCCAGGCCCAGATGGCGGAGATTGTCGTGGACTGCTTGAGTCAGTTCCTCGCGTGAGAAGGCCGGGATCCACGAACCATCCTCACCGCGCCGGGCGCTGATTTTGGTGACGATCACGAGGTCCGCGGGATACGGGTGGAGCGCTTCGCGGATGATCCGATTGGTGTGGTGCGGGCCGTAGAAGTCGGCGGTGTCGATGTGGTTCACGCCGCGGGCAACGGCCTCGCGCAGCACTGCCAGGGCGGCGGCATGATCCTTGGGCGGCCCGAAAACGCCGGGTCCCGCGAGCTGCATGGCGCCGTAGCCGACTCGCTTCACGGTGCGGTCGCCGAGCTTGAAAGTGCCCGATGTGTTGATGCTGGACATGATGTGAGTTCCTCTGCGATGTCAGTGAGGGTGATGCTAATCGCGGGTTCTTCGTTCGACAATTAGCTATAATCCGTACAGGTTGTGCGGAATATCGAACAATGGCCCTGGATTTAAGCGATTTGAATGCTTTCCTCGCCGTGGCGCGCGCCAAGGGCTTTCGCGACGGTGCGCGGGCGAGCGGCAACAGCGCCTCCGGGCTCAGCGAGGCGGTGCGCCGGCTGGAAACCCAGCTCGGGGTGAGGCTCCTGAATCGTACGACGCGAAGCGTCGTCCCGACCGAAGCGGGCCGGCGCTTGCTCGAGCGGCTCGCACCTGCGTTGGACGAGGTCCAGGCAGCGCTCGATGTGGTGAATGGATTCCGCAACCGGCCCGCGGGTACGTTACGGCTCAACGTCCCCGTGAGCGCCGCCCGATTGACGCTGCCGGCGATCGTGTCCCCCTTTCTCGCCGCCTATCCCGACATCCGTCTGGAGGTGATCGCCGATGACAGTTTCGTCGATGTCCTGGCGGCCGGCTGCGACGCGGGCATCCGCTACGACGAACGGCTGGAACAGGACATGATCGCGGTGCCGATCGGGCCGCGAGTCCAGCGTTTCGCGACGGCCGCATCCCCCGCCTATCTCGATCGTCGCGGTCGACCCCGGCATCCGCGCGACCTGCTCGGCCACGCCTGCCTCCTCGGGCGTTTCCCCAGCCGCGCCATGACGCCGTGGGAGTTCGAGCTCGACGGCGAGGTGGTGCGGGTCGATCCTTCCGGCCCGTTGCTCGTGCAGATAGGCGCGGCGACCGACTTGGCCGTCGACGCGGCCATCAGCGGTACCGGCATCGTGCACCTGTTCGAGGACTGGCTGCGCCCGCATCTCGACCGCGGTGCGCTCGAGCCCGTGCTCGAGCCGTGGTGGCAGCCTTTCTCGGGACCCTTCCTTTATTATCCCGGCCGGCGGCTCCTACCCGCGCCGCTGCGCGCGTTCGTCGACTTCATCAAATCGCAGCCTCCTCTATAATGCAGCGATGCCCGAAACCCCCACGCAGAACGTGATTTTCGATTTCGGCGGTGTCCTGATTCGCTGGCAGCCGCAGGAGATCATCGATGACTTTTACCCGGACCAGGATCTCCGCGACCGGCTCCGGGACGAGGTGTTCCGGCATCCCGACTGGATCGAGATGGACCGGGGCACGCTCGAGGACACCGAGGCCGTGGAGCGCTTCGCGAAGCGAATGCATCGCCCGGCCGCCGAGATGCGCGACTTGATGGAGCGGGTCAAGGACTCCCTCGTGCCGATGCAACCATCGCTCGACATCGTCAACGGTCTCGCGAAGCGCGGAATTCCGGTTTACGGCCTGTCCAACATGTCGAGCTCGACATTCGCGCATCTCGAGGATCGGCATTCGATCTGGGACGTCTTCCGCGGCATCGTGATCTCCGGCCGCATCAAGCTGGTGAAGCCCGATCCGCGGATCTTCGAGCATATCTCCAGGACCTATGGGCTGGTGCCGGGAGAAACCGCGTTCATCGACGACCACAAACCGAACGTCGAGGCCGCGGCCCGGCACGGCTTCAAGGGAATTCAGTTCGAGAACGCGGAGCAGTGCCGCGGCGAGCTCGCCGCGTGGCTCGGGTCGGGAGGATCGTCATGAAGAAGGGCGTTTTTGCGTTCTGCGCGATGGCGATGCTCGCGGCCGTCACGTCGCTCACAGCCGTCGGCGCCCGAGCCGCTGCGCCCCAGGAAAAATCGCAGGCTCCCGGCTATTACCGCATGATGCTCGGCGAGTTCGAGATCACCGCGCTCAGCGACGGCACCTTTCCCCTGAAGGTGAGCGAGGTCATCACGGGCATCGCGCCGAAGGAGATCGACGCTGCGCTCGCGCGCTCCTTCCTGAGCGGCACCATCGAGGAATCGGTGAACGGGTTTCTGATCAACACCGGATCGAAGCTGGTGCTGGTCGACACCGGTGCCGGCGTCTATTTCGGCCCCACCGTGGGCAAGCTCCTCGCGAACCTGAAGGCTTCGGGGTACCGCCCGGATCAGGTGGATGAAATCTACATCAGTCACATGCATGGCGATCACATCGGCGGGCTCGTGCTCGACGGCAAGGCCGTATTTCCCAAGGCCGTGGTGCGCGCCAGCCAGAAAGAAGCGGACTACTGGCTGAGCAAGGCGAACCGGGACGCGGCGCCGAAGGACGCCCAGGAAGGTTTCGATCAAGCGATGGCGGCGCTTCAGCCCTACGTCTCAACCGGAAGGTTCAAGCCCTTTGCCGGCGATGCCACCTTGGTCCCCGGGGTCCGAGCCGTGGCGGCCCCCGGCCACACGCCCGGCCACACGGTGTACCTGGCGGAGAGCAAGGGCCAGACGCTCCTCCTCTGGGGCGACACCATGCACGTCGCCGCCCTGCAGTTTCCCTATCCATCGCTGACCGACGCCTACGATGCCGACGCGGCGGCCGCCACCGCCGAGCGCAAGAAAATCTTCGCGGAGGCGGCGGAGCACGGCTACTGGGTGGCGGGCGCGCATTTGTCGTTCCCGGGCATCGGCCATCTGCGCTCCGCGGGCACCGGCTATACCTACGTGCACGCGAATTACACGTCGATGCAGGGCGTCGGAGGAGAGTAGCGCGGGCGTCGCGGCGTGAGTGCCGTCGTCAGCGCCCGGAAATTTACGGGGTGGTTCGCGCCCGCAGGATGTCGGCGAGATTCACCGTCGCCTGCATCTCGCGGAGGGCAGCGTGCCAGCGGTCCGCGCCCGTGCACAGCTTCCCGATGGCTTCGGCCGATACCTTCCACCCTCGGTAGAGACTGTCGACGCCGCCGGAGATGAGCGACTCGCCGAGTTGCAGCGGCTCGAGAGCTTTATCGACCCAGGTTTTGTCGAGCGCGCCATTCATGAGAAAAGTCTATGCGCATTTAACAGTGCGCCGCAATTGTCGGCGTATCCAGACAGCCGCGGCGTCCGCGTCACGCGCTTGCATTCACGTCATGTCGTTCACGTCGATCACGACCCGTCCGCGGATTTGGCCGCGAAGAATCTGCGCGGCGATGCGCGGCACCTCGAGCAGCGGCGCCACTTGGGTGATGGCATCGAGCTTGTCGAACGGCAGATCCTTTTGAATCCGGTCCCAGGCCTGGAGGCGCCGCGGGATCGGGCACATGACCGAGTCGATGCCGAGCAAATTGACGCCGCGCAGGATGAACGGAATGACCGTGTGGTCCAGTTTGTTGCCGCCGGCGAGGCCCACCGTGGCGACCGAGCGGCCATAGCGCATTTGAGCCAGGACCCGGGCGAGCGTGTTGCCGCCCACCGAGTCGATGCATCCCGCCCACCGTTCGCCTTCCAAAGGACGCTTGGCCGTTTCGGCAAAGGGCGAACGGTCGATCACGGCCGCGGCGCCGAGATTCTCCAGGTAGCTCTGCGCTTCCGGGCGGCCGGTGGACGCGACCACCTGATATCCGAGCTTGGCGAGGAGGGCGACCGCGACCGATCCCACGCCGCCCGCCGCGCCCGTGATCAGCACTTCTCCGGCGCTCGGGGCGAGGCCGTGGTCCTCGAGGGCCATGAGAGCCAGCATCGCCGTCAGGCCGGCGGTCCCGACCGCCATCGCCTGGCGGGTGGTCAGTCCGGCCGGAAGCGGGACCAGCCAATCGCCGTTCACCGAGGCCTTCTGGGAGTAGCCGCCCCATTGAACTTCACCCACCCGCCATCCGGTGTGCACGACCTTGTCGCCTGGCTTGTATGCCGGATGGGAGCTCTCGATCACCGTGCCGGCAAAATCCACCCCCGGCACGTGGGGATAGCGCTTGACCAGACCGCCCTGGCCGGTGACGACCAGACCGTCCTTGTAGTTGACCGAGGAATAGTCCACGGCCACGTGGACATTGCCCGCCGGCAGGGTTCCCTCATCGATGGTTTGCAGGGAAGTGCTGACGGTGCCGCCGTTGGTGTCGATGACGAGCGCTTTGAACATACCTGCAATGGACCACGAGACGGTCATCGAATTCAAGTTGATTGCGGACACCTACTGCTTGGTGCAGCCTTGCAGCCATGCAGGTCCTCGATGCCCTGGAGCGCGCCCGAGCGCTCGTAGCCCAAGCGGACGACGAGGCTGCGAAGCGGGCGTATCTCGACGTGCTGCGGCAAGACCCGACGAATTTCTTTGCGCTCAACGAGCTCGGCACGCTCGCCCTGGCCGGAGGATTCCGCTCCGCGGCGCGCACCGCCTACAGCCAAGCGGTCGCGCATCACCCCGGCAACAAGATCGTGCGGGTGAATCTCGCCAATGTGCTGCGCGAGGACAACGATCCCATCGGCGCGAGGCTGCATTACGAAACGGCGCTTGCCATCGATCCCGACCTGCACGAGGCCCATCAGGGCATGGCCTGGGTGCTGACCGAGCTCGGTCTCGACGGCGCGGAGCATCATCGGGAGCGTGGATTCGCGGGTCACGCGCTGGTCACCCAACCTTATCGGGGGGGCGGGGCGGGCGTGCCGATCCTGCTGCTGGTGTCCGCGCGCGGCGGCAACATCCCGACCCGGCTCTGGATCGACGATCGGCGCTTCACCATCCACGCACTCTACGCGGACTACGCGGACCCGGATCTCGAGCTGCCGCCGCATCGGTTGGTGGTGAACGCCATCGGGGATGCCGATCTGTGCGGGAAGGCCCTTGATCGAGCGGAGGAGATTTTGTCCCGAAGCGCGGCGCCGATCATCAATCGCCCGGCGCGAGTCCGGCCGACCGGGCGGGCCGAGAACGCGCAACGCCTGGCGGGCATCCCGGGTGTCATCGTGCCCCGTATCGACCGGGTTTCCCGTCAGGATCTCGGGCGGCTCCGGTATCCGGTGCTGCTGCGAAGCCCGGGCTTTCATACGGGACGGCACTTCATTTATGTGGAGAGCCTCGCCGCATCGACGGACGCGGCGGCGTCGCTTGCCGGGGAAGAGCTCCTCGCGATTCAGTATCTCGATGCGCGCGGGATCGACGGAATGGCCCGAAAGTACCGGGTGATGTTCATCGACGGCCGCCTGTACCCGCTGCATCTCGCGGTGTCCTCGGATTGGAAAGTGCATTACTTCAGCGCCGACATGGCTCGAAGCGAAGCGTTTCGCGAGGAGGAGCGCCGGTTTCTCCTCGATATGCCGGGTGTTCTCGGGCCCCGGGCGATGCAGGCGCTCGCGCACGTCGCGGCGGCCCTGGATCTGGAGTATGCGGGCGCGGATTTCGCGCTGTCGTCCGACGGTTCGGTGCTCTTGTTCGAGGCCAACGCCACCATGGTGGTGTTCCCGCCGGGGCCGGAGCCCGTGTGGGATTACCGGCGAGCGGCGATCGATGCGGCGTTGCTGGCGGCCCGACGGATGCTCGAGCGTTAGCCGGGAATTTGTTTTACATTTCAGCCATGTCCAACGTCGGCGACTTCCGACTCCTGGCCGCCGACGAGCCGCCCCCCGTGCTCGAGGAGCGCCGGCACGGCCGGTCGAATTTCGTCATCGTGGTCGATCATGCCGGCGCGCGGATTCCGCGGAGCCTTCGAGATCTGGGATTGCCGGCGTCCGAATTGCACCGGCACATCGCCTGGGATATCGGAGCGCTCGGGCTGGCGCGCGGCATGTCCGAGGCGCTCGATGCGCCGCTGATCGCGCAGAACTATTCGCGGCTGGTGATCGATTGCAATCGGGACCCCCGGGTGCCGACCTCGATCCCGCAAATCAGCGAGTGGGTGGTCGTTCCAGGCAATCTGGACCGAAGCGCCGCCGAGATCGCCGCCCGCCGGGCGGAGGTCTTCGATCCCTATCATGCCCGCATCCAGTCGCTCCTGGACGAACGCCGGGCGGCGGGACGTCCCACTTTTCTGGTGGCCCAGCACACCATGACGGACGTGTTCAAGGAGGTGCGCCGGGAGATGCACGGGGCGGTGCTCTACAACCGCGACCGTCGATTCGCAGGATTCGTGCTCGACATGCTTCGGCGCGAGCCGGCGCTCACGTTCGCGGACAACCAGCCCTACTTCGTCAGCGACGAGACCGACTACACCATCCCGACGCACGGCGAACGGCGCGGGCTACCGCACGTGGAGATCGAAATCCGCCAGGATCTGGTGCGCGGGGAAGCGGGGCAGGCCGAGTGGGCCAAGCGCATCGCGGGCGCGCTTCAGGCCGCCGAAGCGGCATTCCTGGGCGCGGCCGGGCAGACCTAACCGGGGTAGCGCGCCAGCGCGCTGCCCGTGATCCGGTCCCCGGGCTTCATCCCCGCCGGGCATCCGCCCAGGTAATGCTGCTCCTGCACCACGTGTTCGTCGGTTTTGCCCTTGTACGCCGGCGAATACGTCGCATAAGACTCCGCGCGCGTCGAGGTCATGCTTTCATAGGTGTAGGTGCCCTTGGAAACGATCAGCGTCCCGTCGACGTTGCAGCTCGAGGAGGACGCGAAATGCCCGCCGCCCAGGTCGTCGAACGAGGTGGTACAGCCTTTCGCGTTCTTGACGACCCGGTCCATGGCGTTGTCGTAGGCGTGATTACGGCAGAGTTGGTACTTGAAATCGGTGTGCTTGCTGCCCGAATTCTCGATGCTCTGGCCGCTGATTTCCCATAGCCCCTCCTTCAGCGGCGGCGGGTCGGCCGCGCGGGCGATCGATAGGAGGACTATCGCGAGGGTCATCGGCAGAAGGGTTTTCTTTACCATATTCATATGCCTAGGATAGCCGGGGGCCGAAAGGGAATAAAATGCCGTTGTCTCGAGTCTACTAGGCGCCTGCAACCAGGCGCCTGGCTCGGGCAACGATAGTGGGGAATGGTGACGGACGTACCAGGTCGCATTCGTGGATGACAAGCGCGCTCGATTCGACGCGCTGATCATGCCGCATCTGGACGCTGCCCACCGATTTGCCCGGTGGCTGACCCGTTCGCCGAGCGACGCCGACGATGTCGTCCAGGAGGCGGTATTGAGGGCTTACCGCAGCTTCGACGGTCTGCGCGGGTCGGATGTGAAAGCCTGGCTTCTGACCATCGTGAAGAACTGCCACCTGACCATGGCGGCGCAAGCGCGAGGACGGGGCTATGTTCCCTTGCCGCCCGAAACCGATGCACGAGATGGGTACGCCATGGTCGCAACGACGCCCGGTCCCGAGACGACATCGATCCGTCGCGACGAGGAGCGGACGCTGGTGCGGTTGATGGCGGCGCTTCCCGATGAGCATCGCGAGGTGTTGATCCTGCGTGAAATCGAGGAGCTCGGGTATCGCGAGATTGCCGCGGTCGCCGATATTCCCATCGGAACGGTGATGTCGCGCCTCGCGCGGGCGCGCGCCGCGCTGAGGGAGCGCTGGATGGCGGAATTCGAGGAAGTGCCCGATGCCGTGCGCTGAGACCGAGTCGCGGCTCGAGGCGTACTTCGATGGGGAGCTCGATGCGCTCTCAGCCGCCGAGATGGAGCGGCATATCGGTGAATGCGCGGAGTGCCGGGGGGCGCTCGACGACCTTCAGAAGCTGCGCCGATCGCTGCGCCGCGATCTGGGATTCGACCGTGCGACGCCGGAGCTCCGCTCCCGGGTCGCGGCGGCGCTGGACCGCGAGGCGGCGCTCGCGCCGCAAAGTCGCCGCTTCGCCCCCAGATCCGTGACGCGCACTCCGGGCTTCTGGCGCGGCGTGTTCGCGGGCATGGGAGGCGTCGCCGTCGTGGCGAGCGCGGTGCTCCTGTTCGGGGCGCCGATCGCGGTCAATCCGCTGTTCAACGATCTGGTGAACGCGCACGTTCGCTCGTTGATGCCGGCGCATCTCATCGATGTCGAATCGACCGACCGCCATACCGTGAAACCCTGGTTCGCGGGGCATGCCGACGTGTCGCCCGCCGTCTTCGATTTCGCCGCCGAGGGCTATCGTCTGGTGGGCGGCCGCGTCGACTACTTCGATCGGCAGCGTGCGGCGGTCGTGGTCTATCAGCACGGCGCGCACATCATCAATGTATTCAGCTGGGCGGATGACCGCGGCTCGCTCCCGAACGACACGACGCGCAGCGGCTGGCATCTCGCGTTCTGGCGCACGGGGAATCTGAATTATTGCGCGGTCTCGGACACGGGCTGGGACGAGCTCATGAAGCTTCAGTCGTTGATCAAGGACGCAGGGGGCGGCACCCTCGCCCCTTGAGGAAATAAACCGAGCGCCCGCGAAGTCAGGTAGCGGGCGGGGTGAAGTGGAGTGGCGCGGGGCGGTACTCGCCTTCAGGGCGTCGGTGCGGGCGCTTCGAAGGTCGCTTCCGAGGGCAGCCGCTGCACGCGAAGCATCGCCGCCTCGCGCTCGCACGCCGCCATCACGCGGAGCACGTTCTCACCCGCGACCTTGGCCACGTCGGCATCCGACCAGCCGCGGCGCATCAGCTCCTCGAGCAGCGCCGGATAGCCGTCGACGCCGGAAAGACCGCGCGGACCTTCGGGAATGCCGTCGAAGTCCGAGCCCAGCCCGACATGATCGACGCCCGCGACCTCACGGATGTGATCGATATGATCGGCGACCTGACCGAGTGTCACGACGGGCTTCGGATGCTCGCGCTCCCATTGCGCGAGCGCCGCCTTGGCGCGGTCCGGCTGGCCGATGTAAAGGCCCCCGTACGGCGGGCTCGAGTAGCGCGCGAGCTCCGCGGCGCGATCGGCGTCCCATTGATTGCGGGCCGCCGACACATAACCGGGATTGAAATTCGCCATCACTACGCCGCCGTTCGCCGCCACCAGCTTGAGGATGTCGTCGGGAACGTCGCGCGGATGATCCACGAGGGCGCGTGCGGATGAATGCGAGAAGATCACCGGAGCCGCCGTCACGGCGAGCGCCGCGCGCATGGTCTCCGGCGATACGTGACTCAAATCCACCAGCATGCCGAGCCGGTTCATTTCACGCACCACCTCCTGGCCGAAGGGGGTCAGGCCGTGATGGACCGGCGCGTCGGTCGCCGCATCGGCCCAGCGCGTATTGAGCACGTGGGTGAGCGTCATGTAGCGGGCGCCGAGGTCGTACATCTGGCGCAGCACCGCGAGCGACTCGTTGATCTGATGGCCGCCCTCGATGCCGATCATCGAGGCGATCTTGCCGGCCTTGTGGATTCTGCGCACGTCGGCCGCCGTATAGGCGATCTCGAAATCGGACGGATACTTCGCCGCCATACGCTTCACCAGATCGATCTGCTCGATCGTGGTCTGCACCGCCTCGGCTCCCTTGATATCGACGGGTATCCAGACCGACCAGAATTGTCCCCCGACCATCCCCGCGTGCAGGCGCGGAATGTCCGTCATGAGCGGAGAAGCGTCGGGAGGCGTCGGAAGCTTGGAGGTGTCGGAGGCCAGATCGACTGCGGAGAGCCGGCCCTTGAAGCGCTCGCGGATCTCCCAAGGCAGATCGTTGTGACCGTCGATCAGCGGCGTTTGCCTCAGGATATGGACCAGGCGCGCGTGGTAATCCGTCTCGGGCGCAGCGGCGAATAGCGGCGCGGTCGCCGCCATGGCGAGAAGCACGACCATGCCAAAGCGCCCCGAGGCGCCGACGGCCGCGTGAAGATTGCGAATAGAGCGTCCCCTTTTGACAGGAAACGGTACTCCCGCGGCGGCGTTATGTCCACTTGCAGCCGGCCGGCTGCGCACGATGTCTTGACATATTTTCAAGGTATATCAAGCACTGAAATGAGCTGCATTATTAACTTGCGGGTTACCATAAAGCGTGGTCAAGTTTCGACACTGATCGATCGATTCCGATCGGTGCAACGATAAACATCGAAGGGGTGATTCCGGTACTTGCCGACCATTCGTCGGCTGCAGCGTAACGCAGGGCAATGACAGCCCGGCGCGCGCTCATCCAAAACACTTTGTCATGAGGGGATATCTCGTGTTGCGAAAATCTAGGTCTCGGTTGATATGGAGCGGCGTCATGTCCGCTGCGATCGCCTGTGCGGGAACAGCGATCGCGGCAGGCACGTCGACGGTTACAGGGAACGTTGCGGGCTGGGTGAAGAACGCGACCCTGAAGAGCCCGGCCTCGGCGACGACGACGGTCACCGTGTCCGTGGACATGACGTTGAAGAATCTGGCGGGCCTGAAGAGCTTCGCCGCGGAGGTCTCGAATCCCAAGGGGCGTGAATACGGCCAGTACTTGAGCACCGAGCAGTTCGCCGCGCGCTACGCGCCCGCGGCGGCCGATGTCGCCGCCGTCGAGAAACTTCTCGAGCAGGCCGGCATGAAGAACGTGAGCGGCCGGTCCGCACGGCGTGTACGTCTCGGCCACGGCCACGGTCGCGCAGCTGCGCACCGCGTTCAAGGTGACCCAGAACCTGTACGCCTACAAGGGGATGACGCTGCGCGCCAACAAGGAAGAGCCGACGATTCCGGCGTCCCTCGCCGGCAAGATCGTGTTCATCGACGGTCTCGACGATACCGGCATGATGCGCACGCCCTTTCATCGATCGGTAACCCAGGGTGAGCTCGTCGCGCCGAAGAGCGCGGCGACGGCCTCGCCGAGCGCGGCCGCGGTGACGCCGCCGCCGGTCGCGGCGGGCAACGGCTCGCCGTACTGCAACCACACCTTCGGCTCCGGTGCGCTGGTCGCGACGCTCAGCACCCCAGCGGATGTGTATGGCGCCTCCTTGCCGTGGCTGGGATGCGGCTACACGCCTGCGCAGGTTCGCTCCGCTTATGGCTTCGACAAGGTGAGCTATGACGGCAAGGGCGTGACCGTTGCGATCGTGGACGCGTATGCCTCGCCGACCCTCGAGAACGACCTCAGCCAGTATTCCGCCGCCAACGGCTTGCCGAAGATCAAGAACGGCGTGAATTTCACTCAGATCATTCCCGTGGGCATCTACAGCGTCTCGCCTTCCGAGAGCTGCGGTCCCTACGGCTGGTGGGAAGAGGAATCGCTCGATGTGTCGGCGGTGCACAGCGGCGCGCCGGGCGCCAACATCGTGTATGTGGGCTCGCGTGATTGCTCGACCTCGCTCAACATCGCCTTCATGAACACGGTCTACAACCATATCGCCGATGTGGTGACCGACAGCTGGGGCGAGGGCGGCGAGGCCATCGCTCCCGGCGAACAGCAAAGCTTTGACCAGGCCATGATGGCCGGTGCGGTGCAGGGCATAACCGTGCTCTTCAGCTCGGGCGATGACGGCGATCTGTCGGCGCCCAACGGCGTGGCCTCCGGCTCCTGGCCGGCGACCAGCGCCTGGGCCACGGGCGTCGGCGGCACCTCGCTGTTCATCACCGACACGTCGGGCGGCAAGTCCGAATACGGCTGGGGGACCTATCGTGCGCTCCTGGACGACGTAACGATCAAGAGCTCGAAGCGGGTCATCACATCCGGAGTCGAAACGACGAGTGCCTTTGGCTTCACGTTCGACAACTACGCGTTCTACTCGGGATCGGGCGGCGGCATCAGCCTGCTCGAGGCGCAGCCGTCCTACCAGGCCGCCGCAGTGCCGGCGGATCTCGCCACCTCGCTCAATCTAGCGAGCGGCTATGTCGAAACGCTCCCCAACCCGCAACGCGTGAGTCCGGATATCGCCATGCTCGGCGATCCGTACACCGGCTTCATCTACGGCGAGACCTATACCATCGCCGGCAACGCCATCGCGGATGCGGGTTGCACGCCGACTGGCGCGACGACCGAGTTTTGCCAGGACTCCATCGGCGGCACCAGCGTCTCCTCTCCCTGGATGGCCGGCCTCATGGCGGTGCTGAACTCCAAGCGCATCGCCACGGGCGAGCCTCTGGTGGGCTTCGCCAATCCGCTGCTCTATAGCGTCGGCAGCGAGAGCACCGGGTCCTCGTTCAAGGACGCGATCAACCAGATCATCGCCCCGACGGAACCGGTGGCCGTGCTGCGCGGCTACCTGTCGGCTCCCACCGAATTGCGCGTCGTGACGGTGAACTCCGTGCCGTTCGTGATCTTCACCGCGCCGTATGCACTCGAGGTGTGCGCCCTGCCGATCTGCCTCGGGATCAACGACGTGTTTAACTATACCTCGCTGTCGTCCGCGGCCATCCCGCCGACTCCGGCCGGGTACAACGACGTGACCGGCCTGGGCGTCCCCTGGGTGCCCAAGCTCATCAACGAGGAATGAGCGCCGATCGATACCCATAATTAGACGACGTCCCTAGGGCGTCCTGAGCTGCACTCAGCCGGGACGCCCTATTTTTTCCCCACGCCCTCGCGTGCAGCCCCGCAGGCCGATACCCGAGTAGGCATACGCCGACGGCGCCCGCTGACGATCGGGGGCGGCAAACCCTCCTGGTCGCGGTCCCGCCGGATCTCTATGCTTTTTCGCATGAACACATGGAGCGCCTTGCTCGCCTTGGCCCCGATCACGCTCTGCACTTCGCTCGCGTGCGGCTCGTTCGCGCTGGCGGACGACAGCATGGGGCGGGTCACCCCGACCGACCATCAACTCTTGAAGGAGTGCATGGAGCGGCAGAAGACCAACACCAACGTCACGGTCTCGAAAGCCCAGGCGAAGCGGTACTGCAAGGACGAATTGAAGCGCCAGAAGGCAACCGGGGCGTCTCCGGAGCGGCCGCCGGTCGACACGCCGCGCCCGCCGGCCGGCTCGACCCCGCCCGGCGAGCCGCCGCCCGCCCAATCGCCACCCAGCGAGCCGCCGCCCGGTTAGCGGAGCCGCCGCCCGGTTGGCGCCCCCGAAAAGTCCTCCCTCCCGCCTTCCACTCGGCTAGAATGCGCCGCCCATTCTGACCGCTCTTGATTCATGCTCTCCACTTCCAATGTTGCCGTGCAGTTCGGCGCCAAGCCGCTGTTCGAGCAGGTCACTGTCAAATTCACCGACGGCAACCGATATGGTCTCATCGGGGCCAACGGCTGCGGCAAATCCACGCTCATGAAGGTGCTCGGCGGCGATCTCGAGGCGAGCGCCGGCGACGTGGTGCTCCAGACCGGCCTTCGTCTCGGCAAATTGAACCAGAACCAATTCGGTTACGAGGATCAGCGGGTGCTCGACGTGGTGATGCAGGGTCACGCCGAGCTCTGGAAGGCGATGACCGAACGCGACCGCATCTACGCGGATCCGAAGGCGAGCGATGCGGACTACATGCGGGCCGCGGAACTCGAAGCGGTGTTCGCGGAGTACGGCGGCTACGACGCGGAAGCCCGCGCCGGGAGCATTCTCACCGACGCCGGCATCGAGGCGGCGCGCCACGGCGGGCCGATGCGCGAAGTGCCTCCGGGATTGAAACTCCGCGTGCTGCTCGCGCAGGCGCTGTTCTCGCGGCCCGACGTGCTGCTGCTCGATGAGCCCACCAACAATCTGGACATCCATTCGATCCGATGGCTGGAGGGCGCGCTCAACAACTACGACGCCACCATGGTGATCATCAGCCACGACCGGCATTTCCTGAACCAGGTGTGCACGCACGTCGCGGATCTGGATTATCAGCAGCTCAAGATCTACCCGGGCAACTACGACGACTTCATGCTCGCCTCCGTGCAGGCGCGCGCGCGGGTCGAGGCCTCGAACGCCAAGGCGCGCGACAAAATATCGGACCTGCAGGAATTCGTGCGCCGCTTCTCTGCCAACGCTTCCAAGGCGCGCCAGGCGACCTCCCGCAAGAAACAGCTCGAAAAGATCAAGCTCGAGGAGATCCGGCCCTCCTCGCGCCAAAATCCCTACATCCGCTTCGAGCAGGCGAAGAAGCTCTATCGCTCGGCCTTCACGGTCGACAAGCTCTCCTTCCGCTATCCCGGCCAGGACGCCGATGTGTTCACGAACTTGAGCTTCAACATCGAGGCCGGAGAGCGCGTCGCCGTCATCGGACCGAACGGCGTCGGCAAGACCACCTTGATGCGCGTGCTCGCGGGCGAGCTCACCCCGACCGCGGGGCGGATCGTCTGGGTGGAGAATGCGCAGGTCGGCTACATGCCGCAGGACCCGCAGGCCGAGTTCGAGCCTCCGTGCGACCTGTTCACCTGGATGTCGCAGTTCACGGGCAAGGCCGACGATGATCAGATCGTGCGCGCGACGCTCGGGCGGCTGTTGTTCTCGGGCGAGGAAACCAAGAAATCGGTGAGCGTCCTCTCGGGTGGCGAGAAGGGCCGGATGATCTACGGCAAGCTGATGCTGTCCCGGCCCAATGTCCTATTGATGGACGAGCCCACCAATCATATGGACATGGAGACCATCGAGTCGCTGCAGATCGGGCTCGAGCACTTCGCGGGCACGCTCATGTTCGTGTCGCACGACCGCGAATTCGTGGGCGGTCTCGCCACGCGAATCATCGAGCTGAAGCCCGGCGCGGGCATCACCGATTTCCGAGGCACCTACGACGAGTATCTGAAGGCTCAGGGCGTCGAGCCGTAGCGCAGTCCTCGGCCGGCCCGGAGAGCGGCCGTAAGTCGGCCGCGGGTCGGTCGCTACTTTTGGTGGCCGCAGGTCGGCCGCTGATCACCCGGAAGGGGTCGTACCAAAGGGCAGGCGGCCGAGGAGCTCCGCGGCGCCGTTCCAGAACACCTGGATGCCGATGCAGAAGAGCAGGAACGCGGACAGCCGTACGATGATGGTGGTGCCGGTTGCCCCGATCAGATTCGCAATGCGGGCGGAGTTGCGGTACAGCCCGTAGACCAGCATAGCGAGCAGTAAGGTGGCGGCCAGGGTCTCGAGGAAGAAGAATGCGATCATCGTCGGGTGAAGCGTCGGCGGCCGGCTCGCGCCGAGGGAGATCGCGACCGAGATCGTGCCGGGCCCGGTGGTCAAGGGCATGGTGAGCGGATAGAAGGCGAGGCGGCTCGGCGGCGTGTCGAACGAGCGGGGATACGCCGGCGCTTCGCTGCGGCGCTGTTCCGTGGCGTCGGGCTCGTTGAGCATTCGCCATCCGGACATCGCCACGACGATGCCGCCCGCCACGCGCAGCACCGGAATCGAGATGCCGAAGAAGCTCAGCACGTAGGCGCCGATGTAGAGCGACGCCGAGACGATGCAGAACGCGTAGATCGACACCCAGCGCGAGACCTGCGCGCGCATCTTCGGATCCATCCCCTGGGTCGCTCCGAAGAAGATGAAGGCGCCGGAGAGGGGATTGACGATCGAGAACAGCGCGCCGAAGGCGAGCAGGAACGTGGTCAATTGAGCAGCACCGATCCCGGCCGCCGGTCGCGGCCGTGCCGGGGCGGGTCATGCGCCTGGGCGGATTCCATGATTCGCTCGAGAATCTCCGGTATTTCGAATACCGCGCGATTGCGGATGTGCGCAATGCTAGCGCGAAATTCGTCGAGCCGATGGATTATCTCCATCGCCCCGTCGCGCACGAACTTGAAGGATTCGAGCACGATGCCCGCCTCGTGCTCGCGCACCCAGTCGGTGTTGTAGCGCTCCTGGGGCATGGTCCAGGAGTTGCGCACCACGACCACCGGCAGGCCCTGCTGAACGGCCTCGCTGATGCTGCCGGGGCCCGGCTTGCCGATGAAGAAGTCGGACAGCTGCATGAAGTAGCGGATCTGGGACGTGAAGCCCACGACCCGGCGAGGCGCCGAGGCCGGCATGTTTCGCAGCCGCTCCGCCAGGAGCTCGTTGTGGCCGCAGATCAGAATGAGCTGGATGTCGTCGAGCCGCCGGGCGATGCCCGCCATCGCGCGCGATCCGTGGCCGCCGAACATCACGATGCCGGTGGGGCGACCCGGGTCGAGTCCCAGCTTGAGGAGCTCCGCGCGCCGGTCGATGGACGAGGGGGCGTAGAAGTCCGGCCGGAGGATCATGCCCGAGACGCGATGCACCCGATCCTCGCCGTAGCCCAGGGCGCGCGCCTGGGCGACCGCCTTGGGCGTGCCGCAGATGAAATGCTGAGCCTGACGGGGCTCGATCCAGAAGTGCGGCGGATAATCCGCGAAATCGGTGAGCACGGTCACGTAGGGGATGCCCGGCCGGGTGCCCATGACTCCTTCGTACATCGGCCGATTGAAATTCGGAATGAGCGAGACCACGAGATCCGGCCGGGTCTTGCGCCAATGCCGTCTCAGGCGGTTCGCCACGGAGCGGTGACTCAGGCGGATCAAGGCCTGCAGGAGCTTCAACTCCTGGGCGAGACCGACGCTCCACCCCCGCGCGAGGCGGGTGTTGTAGATGTCCTCCCAATCCATCCCGGTGGTCTTCTTGAACACATCCTTGGGGTCGAGGATGCTCATGAGATTGATGAGGCGCACCTCCCAGGGGCGTTCCTGCTGCCGGATCACCGCCTCGAGCGCCGTGGCAGCGGCTCGATGGCCGCCGCCGGCGTTGAAATAGACCAGATCGATGGTTTTCACGGATGCCGGGCATTGCGCATGGCGCGGAAGTCTGCCCGGCTCAAATGAACGTCTGATGAACGCGCTGCGCGGCCCGCTCGCTGAGCGATTCGGGAAATGCTACAGTTTTGAGGTTCGGCCACCCGTAGGCGGCGGCGAGGTGATTATGAGCGCGAATCTCAAGTCCGTATCCACGACACCTGAGGCCGAGCGGCAGGCGCGCATCGATCTTGCGGCGTGCTACCGGCTCGCGGACCACTTCGGGATGAACGAAGGCATCGACAACCACATGACCATGCTCGTACCGGGGCATGCGGACCGATTCCTGCTCGCACCCTTCGGCCTGCATTGGTCGGAGGTCAAGGCCAGCGATTTCATGGTGATCGACTTCGCCGGCCAGATGCTTTCCGGCCGCGGACCCATCGAGGACACGGCGCTGTTCATTCATCTGCCCGTGCATCGGCTCGCGCCCAAGGCGCGCTGCGTGCTGCACACCCACATGACCTATGCGACCGCAATGACCATGCTCGAGAATCCCCGCCTGGAGATGGCGGTGCAGAGCGCGCTCGGGTTCTACGAGGACGTGGCCTACGATCCGAACTACAACGGCCTCGCCTTCGACTACACCGAGGGCGAGCGCATGGCGGGCGTGCTCGGCACCAAGTCCGTGCTGATGCTGGGCAATCATGGCGCGCTGGTGATCGGTGAGACGGTTCCGCAGGCGTTCGAGCGGCTGTATTTCCTCGAGCGCGCCTGTCAGGCGCAGGTGCTCGCGCTCTCGACCGGACGGACGCTGAAGCTGGTGCCGGAAAAAATCGTGAAGTCCACGGTGGCGCAATTCTCCTCGGGTGGGAAAGTCGGCGGCCGCGACCGCGCGGATCTGCATTTCGATGCGCTGAAGCGCCTGCTCGACCGACAGCACGCGGATTACGCGAGCTGAACCCGCTCGTTCATCCGGGGGTGGATCCGCCGCAGAGCGGTACCGTACCGGAGACGGCGCCGGACGGCCGTCGGCTGACGCCGCCGCTGTACGTGGTGGTGCTGCTGGCAGTGGTGCTGCTGATCAACTACGTCGATCGAGGCGCCCTGGGAACCGCCGGTCCGCTGATCCTGCGCGATCTGCATCTCACCAACGGCCAGTACGGAATGCTGTCCTCGGCCTTCTTCTGGATGTACGCGCTCATCCAGATTCCGGTCGGCGCCATCGCGGAGCGCTTCGGGGCGCATCGGGTGCTGACCGCGGGCCTGGTGATCTGGGCCACGGCGACCGCGTTCACCGGCATCACCTCGGGCTTCTCGATGCTGATTGCGCTGCGCATGATGCTGGGTCTCGGGGAGAGCGTCGGTTTCCCCACGGTCTCGAAGCTCCTGGCCGCCGTGGTTCCCGTGAAGGGCCTCGGGATGGCGAACGGAATCGTGGCGTTCGGCTATCTCATCGGGCCCGGAGTCGGCGTGGTGCTCGCGGGCATCCTCATCGACTACGTCGGCTGGCGCGGCATGTTCCTGGTGTTCGGCGTGTGCTCCCTGCTCTGGCTCATCCCCTGGCTCGTGGTCAGGCTGCCGAGGATCGCGACCCAGCGAAGCGACCCGAGTGCGCCGACGCTCGGCATGGTGCTCTCGCAGCGAGGTCTCTGGGGCACGAGCCTCGGGCTCTTCTCGAGCAACTACATGTGGTACTTCATTCTGTTCTGGTTGCCGGGCTATCTCGTGAAGGAGCGCGGCTTCTCCATGCACGCCATGGAGCACGTGGCCACCGCCGGCTATCTGGTCAACGGCTTGAGCGCTTTCATCGTCGGTTGGGCCATCGACCGATACGTCCTGCGGGGTGGATCGGCCAACTTCGCCTACAAGCTCATCATGTTCATTGCGCACGTGGCGTGCGTGCCCAGCATGCTCGCCATGGGACTGGGCACGGAATCCATGGCCATCGCCGGCATGTTCGGCTTCCAGATCATGATGGGGGCTTCCTCCCCCGGCATGTACGCCATGTCGCAAATTCTCGCGGGACCCAGGGCCTCGGGCCGCTGGGTCGGCATCCAAAACTCCCTCGGAAATCTACCGGGGGCGATCTCTCCCTGGGTCACCGGCATCATCGTCGACCGCACCGGACACTTCGCGCTGGCCTTCGTCGCCGCCGCCCTCGTGAGCGTGCTCGGCATCGTCGGCTGGATCGGCATCGTTCCCAGGGTCGCGCCGATCAAATGGGGAACGCCGCGCGGCGTCGCGCCGCCCGTGGAAGAGGCCGCGCCGACTTGAGGCCCGTCTTTCTTGAGGCCCTCCGTCCTTGAGGGTCGCTTTCCTTGAGGCCCGCCCTCGAGAGTTAACCTAACGCCGGCGCTGTCGCACGCCCCCCACGTCGCCGGCCGACGACATTACCCGGCGCCCCGCGGACCCCTACCATGCGGTGCATATCGACAGGCAGTGCAACCCATGTTCACCCGTTTGACAGAATCCGCCGAGGCCGCTTCCAGTAAGACGCTGGATGCGTTCGCGGAGGTCATTTGCGCGCTGGCACCGGAGGTCTGCAGCGTCTCGTTCCACGACGTCGCCGCCGACACGCTGCTCCTCAGCGAGGATTTTTTGCTCCCGGAGGACCACAAGCTGGTCGAGGACTGCCTGGTGCGCGATCCGGCCGGCAGCTACACGATTCATTACGGACCGCGCGAAGGCTCGCGTTTCTCCATCGCCATTCCGGTGCGCGACGCACGCGGCGAGGTCAACGGCGCGGTGCGCCTGACCCTCGATTCGGAGATCGACGATCCGCGAACCCAGGAGCCCCTCGAGCAAAGGCTGGCGCCGCTGATGGTCTGCCTCTCCGCCGAATTCGAGCGCCGCCGCGCGGCACCGCTCCCGTCGGGTGCCGATGACGTACAGCGCGCCGCGATCGAGAGCGCGCTCGAGGCCGAACGCTTCGAGCTCTACGTGCAGCCCATCCGCTCGCTCCGCGCCGCCGCCGGCGCAGCACGCTACGAGGTGCTGCTGCGGCTCAGGACCGGCGACGGCTCGCTGATTGAGCCGAAGCAGTTCTTCAGCGCCGCGGCGCACCGCAACTCCATGCCCGCGATCGATCGCTGGGTGGTGCGTACGCTCCTGCAGTGGCTCACCAACAACCGCCGGCTCTGGGCCCGGACCCCGGCGGTGTTTTGCATCAACGTATCGCCGCAATCGATGACCGACGATCAATTCGTGCGCTTCGTCGAGACGTTCATGAAGAAAAGCGGCTTGCCGCCGCAGGTGCTCTGCTTCGAGATCACGGAACGCTTCGCCTCCTCCGGCGAGATCAGCGTGGCGGAATCCATGCGCCGCCTGGAGGCGCTGGGGTGCGAAGTGGCGCTGGACAATTTCGGCGGCAACTCAGCCTCGTACGGATATCTTCGCTCGGTTCCCGCTCATTACTTCAAGATCGACCGAGCGCTGGTCGTCGCGGCGCCCACCGATCGCGTCGCGCGCGCCATGATTTCCTCCATCGTGCGCATGGCGGGCGATCTAGGCGTGCGGACGGTTGCCGAGGCGGTAGAGTCGGACACCGAGCTTCAGGCCATGCGCTTACTGGGCGTCGACTATGCGCAAGGGTACCTGGTGGGCCGGCCGCAATCGCTGGTCAGCTATCGCTTCTCGCGCGGCGAGACGAATTAGCTGCCAGTCCGGGGACGGGCCGCCGTAGGGCCCTGACAACGCTACGTGATATCCTTTCTTTCTGCCGCCATGTGGCATACCCGAAAGGAGCTCCGCATGAAGACGAGACACCTGGCTCGATGGGCCGGAGCCTGCACGTGGGCAGTGGTGCTATCGTCGCTGGCGGGTTTCGCGGCGGCCGATGCGACCCCGTACGAGCGGATGGCGCCTCTCGAGCAATACCTGATGCCTCCCGGTTCCGAGATCGCGCTCGCGCGCAGTGCCGCGCCCGCCGCGATCTCCGCCAACGCCACGATCCTGACCCTCGATTCGCAGGGTTACCAGACCGCCGTCCACGGCACCAACGGATTCACCTGCCTCGTCGAGCGGTCGTGGATGGCGCCGTTCGAGAGCCCCGATTTCTGGAATCCGAAGATCAGGGGACCGGTTTGCTACAACCCGGCAGCGTCCAAGTCCGTCCTCACGTACACGCTCCGGCGGACGAAGCTCGCGCTCGCCGGAGAGTCGAAGGAAAGGATTCTCGACGACGTTCGCGCCGAGATCGCGCGCAACGAGCTCCCCCCACCCGAGCCGGGTGCGATGTCCTTCATGATGTCGAAGGGTGGGTACCTGAGCGATGCCGACGCCCATTGGCACCCGCACCTCATGTTCCACGTGCCGAAGGTCGCAGGCGCAAGCTGGGGAGCAAACCTGCCAGGGTCTCCGGTGCTCCTCGACGACCGCGAGGTTCCGGAACCCCAGACGATTTTCATGGTGCCGGTGTCCCACTGGTCGGACGGAACGGCAGCGAAGGCTCCCTGACGGGTCTAAGGCGATCGGCAAGTCCCGCGGCGGCCCCAAGGCCCGGGCCGCCCGCAATCGCTCGTGGGCTATCGGTTCGCGCACGGCGAGACGAAATCAGCTACCAGTCCGGGTTCGGCAGCTCGCTGAACACCTCCTGCAGCGCGAACCCCCAGCACTCGCGGATCATCTTGAAATAGGGGTGATCGAAATCGATGCTCATGTGCGCCGCGAGCTTGAACTCGTCGCGGCGGATCATGGCGAGATCCAAGGGCGGTCCCACGGTGAGATTCGAGCGGATGGTCGAATCCATGGAGACGAGCGCGCATTTCGCGGCCTGGGCGAGGCTCGAGCTGCGCGAGATCACCCGATCGATGATGGGTTTGCCGTATTTCGACTCGCCGATCTGAAAGTACGGTGTGTCGGCGGACGATTCGATGAAGTTGCCGGCCGAGTAGATGTGAAAGAGCCGCGGCTCCTCGCCCTTGATCTGTCCGCCCAGGATGAACGTGCCGTTGAACTCGTAGCCGTGCTCCTTCAGGTGCTCGGCGTCGCGCTCGTAGATCTCGCGCAGTGCATCGCCCACGATGCGCGCCGCGTTGAACATGTTAACCGCGCGGAAAATCTTCGGCGACCGCTCGCCCTCGTCGGGGACTTCGTGCAGCAAGTTGACGACGGCTTGGGTGATGCCGAGATTGCCCGCCGACATGAGCACGAGGACACGATCGTTATTCCGCTGGAACGTCGCCATTTTGCGGAAGGTATTGATCTGATCGACACCGGCGTTGGTCCGAGAATCGGACAGCATCACGAGACCGGTATCGACCAGGAGGCCGACACAGTACGTCATGGCCCGAAAGTCTACCTCACTGTTGCTGCTGCTGTCGGGCCGACTCCGCCACCAGCACGTTCGCCTCCATCTTCTCGCCGCCGCCGCCGTGACGCACGCCGCGCACCGGCGCGGCATCCAGAGTAGTCGCGGCCCACCGCCAGGCGGCAGTAGACGCCGATCGCCGGGCGCTGGTGCGTCACGTCCACGCTCTGCCACCCGAACTCGGCGCCGAGCCACACGTCCACCCAGGCATGACTCGCGGCGTCGCTCGAGTCCCCGGTGTACAGGTAGCCGCTCACGTAGCGCGCCGGCATGCCGACCGATCGCGCCGAGGCGATGTACACGTGGGCGTGATCCTGGCACACGCCTTCCCCGTTCTTGAGCACCGCCGCCGCGGTGTCCTGGACGTCGCTCACGCCCGGCTTGTAGCGCACCGCACGCACCACCGCCTCCGCCAGGGCCTCCGCGCGGGCCCGAGGCGTTGTCGCAAGCACGATGGCGTCGCGCGCGAAAGCCTTGATGTCCTCGTTCTGCGCCGTGAGCGCCGTGGGCGCGAGATAGGCGAGCGGCGACAGCGGCCCGTCGTCCTGCCGCCCCTCGGTGTCGGCGGTCTCGACCACGCCGCGCACCATGATCTGGATTTCGCGATGCGGCTGCTCGATGGTGAGAAGGTGCGAGATGTTGCCGTGCGCGTCGATCTGCTCGAGCCGCCTCCCGGGCGCGGTGATGGTCCAGGTGAGCGCCCGCTGTCCGGGGTCGCGCCGCGGCGTCAGGTGCAAGCTCTGCACGCTGTACTTTACCGGCCGCTCGTAGCGGTAGCGGGTCATGTGGCGGATGTGAAGCTGCATGCTTTATACCTCTGCCGGGGGAACCAGGAAGTCCGACGCCACGCGGTCGCCCAGATCGCGCAGCCGATCCAGGAATTGCTGCAGAAAATACGGCAGGCCCACCTCGATGATGGCCTCCATGCGCGTGAAATGCAGCATAGCGTGTAATTCGCCGGCGCGCCGCTCGGTTTCCTTCGACTCCTCGTTCGAGACCGATCGGAGGTTATGGTAGACCTCCTTGCAGCATCGCGTGAGCGAGCGCGGCATGTCGTCGCGCAGGATCAGAAGCTGGGCCACCTTGTAAGGGGTGATCACGTCGCGGTACACGCGCCGGTAGACCTCGAAGGCCGAGAGCGCGCGCAGCAGCACGCTCCACTGATAGGGATCCGGGACCACCGCGGCGTCCGCCCCCGGCTCGAGGTCGCTCTGATGCGCCGTGAGAATGCGCGCCGTCGAGTCCGCGCGCTCGATGAAGGTGCCGATGCGGGTGAAATGAAACGCCTCGTCGCGCAGCATCGTGCCGATGGTCACGCCACGCGTGAGGTGCGAGCGCTCCTTGACCCACTCGACGAAATGCCCGATGTCCGTGCGGGGGGTGCTGCGCGCCATGAAGGAACGGGCGTCGAGCCAGGTGGAGTTGAGCGTCTCCCAGAGCTCCGACGTGAGCGACCCGCGGACAGCACGCGCGTTCTCTCGCGCGGCGCGCAGGCAATTGACGATGCTCCCGGCATGGTCACGGTCGAGGCTCAGGAACTCGAACACCGCCTGCGGCACGATGGCTTCGTGCCGCTCGCGGTACGCCTGGTCGACGTGCAGCGCCGTCATGGCCGTGCTCAGCGACTGCGTGAGGTTGTCCCCGGACTGGGGCAGAAGCGACATCCGGTAATGCGCGTCCACCAGGCGCGCGAGGCTCTCCGCGCGCTCGATGTAGCGCGACATCCAGTACAGATGATCCGCGGTGCGGCTCAGCATGGGCTTTCCAGCACCCAGGTATCCTTGGTGCCTCCGCCCTGCGAGGAGTTCACCACCAGCGAGCCTTCTCGCAGCGCCACCCGCGTAAGGCCGCCGGGGACGATGGTGACATCACGGCCCGAGAGCACGAACGGGCGCAGGTCGATGTGCCGGGGCTTCAATCCTTGAGCGGCGAACGTCGGGCAGGTGGAGAGCGCCAAGGTCGGCTGCGCGATGTAGCGCTCGGGAGCGGCGATGATCTGCCGGCGGAACACCTCGATCTCCGCCGCGGAGGATGCCGGACCGATGAGCATCCCATAGCCGCCCGCGCCGTGAACTTCCTTCACCACGAGCTCCGGCAGATGCTCGAGCACGTAGTGCAGATCGTCGGGCCTGCGCAGCATCCAGGTATGGACGTTCCCGATCATCGGTGGCTGTCCGAGGTAGAATCGGATCATGTCGGGCACGTAGGGGTAGATGGATTTATCGTCCGCGACGCCGGTGCCGATGGCGTTCGCGATGGTAATGCGGCCTTCGCGGTAGGCCGCGAGCAAACCCGGCACCCCGAGCATCGAGTCCGGCCGGAACACCAGGGGATCCAGGAAGTCGTCGTCGATCCGGCGATAGATCACATCGACCCGCTGCGCGCCCTGGGTGGTGCGCATGTACACCGCCTCGTCGCGCACGAACAGATCCTGGCCTTCCACCAGCTCGACGCCCATCTGTTGGGCGAGGAAGGCGTGTTCGAAGTAGGCGCTGTTGTGGGCACCCGCGGTGAGCAGCACCACGGTGGGGTCGGCGACGCCGGTCGGTGCGACGCTGCGCAAGTTCTCGAGCAGCACCTCCGGGTAGCGCTCGATGGGGGCGATCCGGTGCTCCGAGAAAAGCTCCGGGAACAGCCGCATCATCATCTTGCGGTTCTCGAGCATGTAGGAGACGCCAGAGGGCACGCGCAGGTTATCCTCGAGCACCCGAAACTCGCCCGCATCGTCGCGGACGATGTCGATGCCCGCGATGTGGGCGTAGATGTCGCTCGGGACGTCGACGCCTTGCATCTCCGGGCGGTACTGGGAGTTGCAGAGCACCTGCTCGGCGGGGATGATGCCGGCCTTCAGAATCTGCTGATCGTGGTAGATGTCGTGGATGAAGGCGTTGAGCGCCCGGACGCGCTGCTTGAGGCCCGCCTCGAGTCGCACCCACTCCTCGGTGGGGAGCACGCGAGGCACGATGTCGAAGGGGATCAGCCGCTCGGCGCCTTCTTCCTGCCCGTAGACCGCGAAAGTGATTCCGACCCGGTGGAAAAGGGCATCCGCCTCGGCACGCTTCTGAGCGAGCCGCTCGGCCGGCTGAGTCTTCAGCCATTCGTCGTAACGCTGGTAGTGGGAGCGCGCTGCACCACTGTCGGGATACATTTCGTTGTACGGTGAATTGACCAAATAGACCCCCGATGGGAGCAGACAGCGAATTTCGTGCCATGCATTAGGTAGTCCCCCTAATCATGGACTTAGGAAGTTCGAGCCGCAATCGCGCACCGCGAGCACCGTGTCGGTGCCCCCGAACGGTGCAGTGGACCGGCCGCCCGCCTAAGGCCCGAGCCGCTCCGCGAGCGTCCGCGCCGCGACCACGCCGGGATCGCCGGAGAATCTCGTGTCGAAGTCCGCGAGGAGTACGCGGGCGATGCGGGGTAGCCCCCCGCCCTGAGCCGCCAGCTCGGCGAGGCGCAAGGTGGTCGCCGCGGACTTCGGGCGAAAGGAGGGGTCCTGATCCAAGCGCTGCCTTAGCACATCGAGCGCCCGTCCGTACTCCTTCAATACGGCGAGTTTCTCCAGATAGTCCTCGGTCAGACGATTCGCGTAGCGGCGGTCGTGCCACTGCGCGACGTGTTCGAACAGCCAGTGATAGTCCCCGATCGCGTGGCCGCGCGACGCCAGCCAGTCCTGAAGCAGCGCCCATGCCTTGGTGTGCGACCCCGCACGCATTTGACCGTACGCCTGGGTGACCTGCGCGTGGCTCTCGCGCTCTTCCGCCCGGCGCTCGAGCTCCGCGGTACGCTCCGGGGAGCGCCGCGTCTCGAGCCCCAGCTCGTTCCGCCGCTCATAGAGCGCGCCTCCGAGCACGCTGAACACGGAGAGAACGCCGAACATCGCCAGCGCCAGTTCGAGAGGCAGGAAGGACACCCAGCGCATGAGCATGCCGATGCCAAAGGCGTAGGAGCCGATCACCAGCAGCACCAGAAAGTACATCTGCCCGAGACCCCCGATCATCCGCGCGAGCGCGACCGGGTAGATCGCGACGAGGATGTTTCTCTCGAGCCCCAGAACCGCAACGGAGGCAGGAAACACGAAGGCCGCGAGCGCCGCCAAGATCATCGCCGGCGCCGTGCCCCAAGCCGCCCCCGCGAATTTCACAGCCGCATAAATCAGGCCTAGAATCACCACCTGAGCGAGCGGCCGCTGCTCATTCAGGGGATTCAGCATTTGTATATCGAGCGTCGGCGGCTCGTCGTAGCCCCACACCGTGTGATCGAACAGTATGTAGGCGTACTTGAAGAACCACGAAGTGAGGATGAAGATCGCCGGTATTCCCAAGAGGCCGCCGTGGGAAGCGAAGGCGAGGATCGGGGAGAAGACGATGATGACGGCCGCCGCGCCGGCGCGGGTGGGGCGGAGTAGGTGGGGGAGGAACCTTGCGCGTGAAGATTGAATAGGCGCTTCGTGATGAGCTCGGATCAGCTCAAAATGATGCTACGGATTCTTGGCGGCACTGTTAATCGAGGTTAAAGTCTTCACCCGATGCTCTATTGCCAAAATAGATTCTTGGAGTAAATGCGATTCATGGGATTTATTTTGGCGCCACCTACGAAAGGCTTAACTAGTCGACGACCCCGAGTGAAGTAGATGGGGATGATCGGATAGTCATCCATTAGCACATGCTCTGCGCTGTGCAATAGCATCATGCGTTTGCTTGGCTCCGGTTCGATCCTTGCTTGCACAATCAAATTGTTGAACGCTGAACTATTGTACTCGGGGTCGTTTTGGCTGCTGTCGTTGGCAAATACATCGAGAAAGCTCGAAGGATCATCGTAGTCGGCGTCCCATTTCAGACGTGCGGCGTCCCAACGGGTTCGATCTTTTCGGCCAACCAGAAAAACTCGGAACTCATCGTTTGTCAGTTCTGAAATTACACCGAGGTTCTGCTTCCAACTCCCTGCTACGGCGATCATTAGACGCTGGATGCTCTCTCCATTGCTAAAATATAGTCTAAGGTGGAGAGGGTTATTGTCTGAGTAGCCTGATTGGGTATAGAGAGACCTTGCGTAAGCAAGTTGGCGATCTCGATTCCAGCCGACCCAATCATATTTTGGGGGGTCGTACCCAGTCGTTCCGTTGGCGACGAACGAATACGCGGGCATAACACCGCCCATTACATTTTTTGCGATCTGATCACGATCTAATGCGATAGACAAGGCTTCGCGTATCTTCAAGTCGTCTTTTAAGGGAGGCTTAGATAAATTCAAGGCCAAGTATGTTGTGCCGAGAGTGGGAGATATTTGGATCTCACCTTTGAATTCTTTAGAAATACGGTCTAGATCGGGAAGCGGTATCGAGAACGTCAAGTCGATGTCTCCCGCGACGTACTCTCTTAATTCCGTTGCCTCCGACTCTGCGTTTACGTATCTAACCCTTTTTATCGAAACTTTGGACGAATTCCAGTACTTGGAATTACGAACAAGGTCGATGTAAGAACCGGTAACCCGATTCACGAGAACATAAGCGCCGTTGAATGGACCTGCATATTTTTCAGACCCGGTATCCTCATTCACGTGGAAAGGCGCCGCGATAGGTTGCGATAGGACTTGAAGAATAAATGGTGCAGGATGCTCCAAGGAGATTTGCACTGAGGATTCGTCAACAGCAGTAACGGCTAACTGCGTTACGTTGCTCTTGCCGGCGATGATATCGGTTGCTCCCTTGATCACAGCTAATAACCCTGCAGATCCAGACGCAGTCTTGGGGTCTACTGCCCTCCGCAGTCCCTGGACGAACTCTGATGCTGTAATCCGATCGCCATTGGACCACTTGGCTTGCGGCCGCAAATGGAACGTATAGACAGTTCCTGTTGCATCCAAGGTCCACGAGGCTGCTGCTCCCGGTACTACCTGACCAGAGGCATTTTCGGACGTAAGTCCCTCGTAAAGATCTCGTAACACCGCAAAGGAAAAGTCGTCATCCGCTAATTGCGGATCCAATGTGCGCGGTTCTCCCGGTAGCCCTCGTCTGAGAACGCGATCCGCGGCGGTTTCCCCAGACAACCCATTGGTGTGATGGCCGCATGCAGCAGCAAGAATCGCGAGAGCCACAATGGCGCATCGCAGCATTCGGCACTTGGCGCGGGTCGTCTGTCGAAAAATAAAACAAGCAAATGTAATGATTTCAGATGCTTGCGCGTTATACTCGCGACCGTTTGACATAAACTTCGCCTGTCCGTAATTAAGAGAAAACACCAATTTGTCGTCGAAATGTGTGAAATTGGTCACAAATGCCAGATAATGTAAAAACAGTCTTATCAGTGTCGTTGAGGCGGCTATTAAGGCCCCTTGTGAAGATTATGTTGAGGGAGGGCCTCACATATTCGAACTTCGCAACGATCGCGCAGATGGCTTTTGTTGAATCGGCTGCAAAGGATTTTGTTGGAAAGGGAATGAAGTCAACTGCCACATCTGTCTGCGCTTTGACGGGCATGCCTCTGGAACAGCTCAAGGCGGTAATGCTTGACCAGGAGCAATACGAAGCCAGCGAGGTGTTGGAAGCCGCCAATCCATTTGCACGTGTACTGCATGGTTGGCACAACGATCGCGACTACGTTGGGCCTTATGGGTTTCCTGTAGATCTTCACTTCGACACGGGAAAATTGAATTTCACGGTCTTGGCTACTCGCCATGCTGCAGGGGTGTCGCCCGAGACCATTCTGCAGGAATTGCTTCGTGTGGGGGCCATCACTGAGGTTGGCTCAAATATTTGGAAGCCATTAAAACAAGAATACATTGAGCCTAGCCTGTCGCCGGTGAATCTTGGGCGAATGGCGAGTCTCGTCGAGTCCCTGCTGTCGACACTAGAGAACAACACCAGCCGCTCTCGAGTCGGGACTGACTTATTCGAACGAACCGTCAATGTCGATACTCCTTTGACGTCCGACCAGTTGCTCGCCTTGCAGTCATATATGAAAACTGTGGGTGCTCAGTTCTTGCATAGAGTCGATGCTTTTGCGGCTGTCGATTTGCAAGAAAACGTAACCGTAAAGCCGGGCGAAGTGACCGATATTCGAGCCGGTTTGCAATGCTATTTATTTGTTGAGCCTGTCGCTGATTCATCGCCATTACGAGACGCGATTGAATTCAATTGAATCACTGAGAAAGTTCTAATTCGAAAGGGGAATGGGGATGAAGGGAAGTTCGTTAGGGATGACCTCTGCGCTCGCGCGCGGAATACTTGTCACTTTGGGTTTGGCCTCGCAGGTACCCGCGTACGCTGGATCCTCGATATCAGACATGAAGAGTCAGTATGGCGCCCAGCTTCAGGTGCTCGGCCAAGTACAGCAGATCGACTCGACAAAAGGGACTATTGTCGTTGCAGGACAGCATGTCTCAATCTCCAGGCAGACTGCTTTTCTGGTTGGCAATGTCGAGGCTGCGAATCCAGTTGACGAGTTGCTGTCCATTAAGCCGGGTGACGTTTTAGCGGTATTCGGCTCCTTGGATTCTCCCGCTATATCAATAGACCGTTTGACCGCTTCCTACGTGTCGGGATCCACAGCGATCTACGTAAGGGGCAAGGTCTCTGCGATCGACAAGACGGTCGGGGTAGCGAAGATTGATGAGCTAGGCGTTGATTTCACGCCCGCCATGTATGACCCAGGACTCTCGTCTGTCACGGTAGGCCAAATCGTCGAAGTAGTTGGCATTCAGACATCTGCGACAGGAAAAATGCTGGCGCAACAGATGTCGATCAGCGGCACCTCAGTGCTAAAGCCCGACTCGATCAGTGGTACTTCGGTGCTAAAGCCGAGCTCGATCAGCGGCACCTCGGTGCTGAAACCTGACTCGATCAGTGGTACTTCGGTCTTGAAACCGGACTCAATCAGTGGCACCTCGGTGCTGAAGCCCGACTCGATCAGCGGTACTTCGGTGCTGAAGCCCGACTCGATCAGCGGTACCTCGGTCTTGAGGCCGGACTCAATCAGTGGCACCTCGGTGCTTAAGCCGGACTCAATCAGTGGCACCTCGGTGCTGAAGCCTGACTCGATCAGTGGTACTTCGGTGCTGAAGACCTGACTCGATCAGTGGTACTTCGGTGCTGAAGCCCGACTCGATCAGTGGCACTTCGGTGCTGAAGCCCGACTCGATCAGCGGTACCTCGGTGTTGAGGCCCGACTCGATCAGTGGCACCTCGGTGCTGAAGCCCGACTCGATCAGTGGCACCTCGGTGCTGAAGCCCGACTCGATCAGTGGCACTTCGGTGCTGAAGCCTGACTCGATCAGTGGTACTTCGGTGCTGAGACCTGACTCGATCAGTGGTACTTCGGTGCTGAAGCCTGACTCGATCAGCGGCACCTCGGTGCTGAAGCCCGACTCGATCAGTGGTACTTCGGTGCTGAAGCCTGACTCGATCAGTGGCACCTCGGTGCTGAAGCCGACTCGATCAGTGGCACCTCGGTGCTGAAGCCCGACTCGATCAGCGGCACCTCGGTGCTGAAGCCCGACTCGATCAGCGGCACCTCGGTGCTGAAGCCCGACTCGATCAGTGGCACCTCGGTGCTGAAGCCCGACTCGATCAGTGGCACTTCGGTGCTGAAGCCTGACTCGATCAGCGGCACCTCGGTGTTGAAGCCCGACTCGATCAGTGGCACCTCGGTGTTGAAGCCCGACTCGATCAGTGGTACCTCGGTGCTGAAGCCCGACTCGATCAGTGGTACCTCGGTGCTGAAGCCCGACTCGATCAGTGGTACCTCGGTGTTGAAGCCCGACTCGATCAGTGGTACCTCCGTGTTGAAGCCGAGCTCGATCAGTGGTACCTCCGTGTTGAAGCCGAGCTCGATCAGTGGCACCTCCGTGTTGAAGCCAAGTTCGATCAGCGGTACTTCGTGACCTCCGACTGGAAGAGAATCCCGACAAGGCTGATTTAGGATCTGTGTCGTGAGGCAGAACCGCCTCTGGGTTTCGTCCACGCAAAGACAACGACACCCACCTCTCCAGTTGTCCCTATCCTTGATCGACGTGATCTGCAAGCCTCAATTTCGCCGTCAGTCGAATCCATAAACGCGGTCCCACGCTCTTTGATGTCGCGAAGAATTGGAGTGACCGCCCGCAGATCAATTTCTGGAACATGGCAACTTCGCTCGAGCAACAGCGTCGTTCCGCGCTTTCGGCCCAGCGCGTTGTGCCAAAGAGTTTCAAGGTAGCGTTCGACAACAAGCGCTGCGCGTGGGATCTCGAATTCCGGTAGCACGAAGACCCTCCGCAGAGCAAGAAAAGATCCATCGCCATTGGATTTAACGCTTGGCGACCTGCTAAATAATTCGATCGCGATACTGGTCGAAATCCGTACCTTGGATTGCCGAATCAAATTAGTAATTGATCGCGGCCCTTTCGCGACAGTCAGAATCATCGGATTGCCCAAGTGATCGAGGAATTTCGGATTCGAAAACCAAGTTGCCATCAATACGCCCATGTTCTCGTAAGCGCGCATGGCCGTCCGATATAGCTTTAAATCTTTGTCTTCGCTAGGCTTCGGTGAGCGTTGCCTTCTACTACCGTTTACCGACCGAACCTTGATGTTGTTTCTCCGGAGAAAATCATATGCGGATCTGAGCAGCGCCTTTGCTGCCTGCCTGCGCACCAGGACGTTCAAAGGAGGAACCGTTGTCTTGCTCATGTTCGTACTCAATGATCTCGATTTGCCCTAATAGGCGCCGTTTGGGTAATCACTTACGACGAAGATTTGTTCGCTGTGTGATTTTGCCGTCTTTTGCAAGATCACCTGTCGCCCCTGCGGAATCTTCAAAATAGTAAACTGTCACTCCAACCCGACGACCGTCCCGATTCGGAGTCCTTTTCTTAGCTCTCCCTTGGGATCTCTTCAATATAGAGGAGGCCGCATTAATTAGATTTGTCCCTTGTTCCGCAATCTCTCTCCTGATAACGGGGAGCATGTTCGAGCTTGCGTCGGAGATAAGTGAAGTCGCCTCGAACATTGGATGGTCGATCCGACGGATATTTTGAATAAGTGTGCCTAATAAGTCCTTGCAATTCTCTCCGATCGCCTCGATCGCGGACGGTGTCAGGCCTACAGAGATTGGAACACGAGTTTTCGCGCTTACCCGTTGATCTGAGAGGCGTTCAATAGCGCCAATCTGAATGAGCTCGTCAAGCATCGCGCGAACAGGGATTCCTGCGCCATACTTAGACACCAATTTCTCGAAGCTGCGCCGTTTCCCAAAAATTGGAAGAACGGCTGGTTCACCATTGGCGCTCAGGAAACTTGGATCGTTGAACCAGCCCGTAAGAATTCGCCTCGCCGGCTGCTGGCCAGCCCTCGTCCTTCGGCGCGTGTTAACGAACTTCGAAAGCTTTGTGACCTCGGAACGAGGTAACCCGGTAATTATGGCGACACGAGACTTGCTAGTTGGGCCGCCTTCTTTGGCGAGGCGTCTAGAGGCCACATGGACTGCTCTGGAACGTATTAGGTAGTTCAACTCCTGAACCGAAATGCCTACGTCAAACATTAAATCGAGTAACTGGTCGAGAATGAGTTCCACGGCGGATGACGCCGCGTCCCTGATTGGGTCAGTATCTCGAGATGTGCGCTGCACAAGCGTCCATCTACTGGCTTAGCAGAAGCGGTATCATCGCTAAAACAGGTCGAGTTTCGACCGGTAACTAAGCAATTGGGTGGCTCCGGCCGGCAGCACTTAAGGCAAAAAGTGAGCGAAGAGAAAAAAAGAGGGCACTATCAAGAGTTCCCCGCAGCCTCTGCACTTCTTTAAGGACTATTCGCACGCATGTTAGCGTGCATCTGCGGAGATATCAGCGAGCAAATTGCACGAATCTGCATATATATTACGGCGCTCTATGCCAAATTCATTAGTCTGCTGGCGCTGCGGCACCTCCCTAGCCGAATTAAGCCTCCCCCTACGCAGGCTTGACGTCTGCAAGGCCTGCAACGCCGAGCTCCACGTGTGCAAGATGTGCGTCGAGTACGACACTTCGTATGCGAAGCATTGCAAGGAGCCCACCGCGGAGGAGGTTCGGAAGAAGGACGAGGCGAATTTCTGCGATCACTTCAAGCCGAAGGCGGGGGCCTATGTGCCCAAGGATACCGCTGCGATCGAGCGTTCGAAGTCTGCGCTCGACGATCTTTTCCGCAAATAACCCCTCGATGCCAAACCGCTGAATCAGGACCAATATTGTTCTGATTGTCACCAGCCCCCTAATCGACCCCGCCCACTCGATTGAAATAAGCCCTAAAAACCCTCGTTCCGTTCAGGGAAACCCTCAACTTCAGCCGTCAAGGCTTAGCACGCCGGTACGTTCCATATAAAGTATACGTGCGTGAGGGAATCTACCCTGTTAATGGACTGACGGAGCACGACAGGATGGCGAGATCTTCCGGCTACCTTCGCCTTGCTACCAAGGCGACGCGGACGCTGGCCGAAAAAGCCTTCGACGTTATTCGCGAGGCCGTGGTCGTGGTCGACACGCGCCCCAAGCACCTGCCTCTCGTGCTCGTGAATGCGGCGGCGCGCCGCTGCCTCGGCGGTGACTCGGAACCCTCGGCCTTGATCGGCTCCTCGCTCTTCGGACTCCTCGGCGCGGCCTCGGCCTCCATGGTCCAGTATCTTCTGACCACGATCGCGGAGAGTGAGTCGGGTTTGAACCGATCGCTCACGTGGCGGCTGACTCGGGGCGAAGCGGCCGCCATGACGGAACTCAGGCTCCTGGATTCCTCCGATGACCAGCGCTTGGTGATGATGACCTTCCCTGCCTCCTCGCAGCTGTCGGATCTGAGCTCTGCGGTGGATCAACTGCCGTTCGATCTCCTGATCCTGGACACCAATCTCAATATCACCTATGCGAACGGCAGTGCGGCCCGATCGAGCGGGGCGGACGAGACCCTCGTAGGCCGCTCGGCCTTCACGGTGACGCCGACCATGGCGTTGGCGCCGGAAACCTATGTTCGTGCTCTAGAGGGAATCCCCTACCGCGGCGAAAAGGCGGAGCTGTCGTCCTCCTCAGACGCCCCCAGCCGCTGGTTCGACATCGACGTGCAGCCGCTCCAGGGCGCCTCAGGGATCGTCGGTCTTACCGTGCTTTCCACCGAAGTGGAGGCCCCCCGCGCCGCGGGGCCGTCGGTCGAGACCAGCGCCGGCCACCTGCGAGCCTTGATCGAGGATGCTCAGGACATCGTCACGGTGGCGGGACCGGACGGGCAGATCCGGTATGTCAGCGGCGGGGCGCGCAGCGCGCTCGGCTACTCCTCGGACGAGATCCGGTGGACGAAGTACATTTATGACTATGTGCATCCGGATGATGCGGCGGCGCTCAGGGCCAAGCTGCGGCAGCTCGACGTCCGGTCTGATCGGGGCCTTTACCTGTCACCACCGCCTGCGCCATCAGGACGGCTCGTACCGCTGGCTCGAGTCGAGCTACGTCGCTGCGCTCGACAACCCGCTCATCAACGGTGTGGTTGCGACCTCGCGCGACATCACTGAGCGGAAGCAGGCGGAAATCCAGCTGGCGCAGCGTGAGGAGGTGTTCCGCTTGGCCGCCGATGCGGTCGACGGCGTCATCTTCGAATGGGATCTGACCCGCGGCATCGTGCACCGCTCTCGGGGCCTTCTCGAGATCCTCGGGATCGAGCCCGAGGACCTCGCTCCGGTGGTCGATGCATGGCGCGAGCGAATTCATCCGGGCGATGTCGACGGCGGTCACCCGGCAGATCGGTCTCGCCCTGATCGAGGGTCGGGGCTGGACGGTGACCTATCGCATCCGCGATGCGCGCGGCCGCTATCGCTCCATGCTCGAGCGCGGCCTGATCCAGCGGAACAGCGCCGGCGATCCGGTGCGCGCCATCGGCTGCTGCGTCGACGTCTCCGAGATCAAGCGCCTCACCGACCTTCTCGGCGAAGCACAGCGCACCGCGAAGATGGGCGGCTGGGAGTACAGCTACTCGACGCTCGAGCTCACCTGGACCGACGAGATGTTCCGCATCTTCGAGACCACGTCGGCGAGATTCACCGTGTCCTGGGATGCGATGCTGGCGCAGTGCACGCCGGAATCCCGTGAGCGGTTCCACAACGCGTGGCGGCGCGCGGACACCACCGACGGCCAGCTGGACCTCGAGCTCGAGATCACGACGCTTCAAGAATCGGCGCATCTGGATCCGGGTGATCGGCCACATCGAGAAGCTCGAGGGGCGATCGGTGCGCGCGTTCGGCTCGGTGCAGAACATCCAGGCCGAGAAGCTCGCGCAGATCGCGCTCGAGAACAGCACGGGCTGGCTGAAGCTTTCGATGAACATGGCGCACATGCACGCCTGGCGCTGGGATAAGGCCACCGACCGGATCGACTTCGCCATCGTCGACCGTCCGAAGCAGCATTTGCCCGACGTATTTCCCACGCATGACGGCGCTCCTCGAGCGGGTGCACCCCAAGGATCGGGCGATCGTCACGCGCGCCATCGAGGCCGGGTTCCGGCGCAGCGCCGACACTGCAGGCCGAGTTCCGCCTGAAGGTCGACAACAACCGGGGCTATCGCTCCTACGCGACCACCGCGCGGCCGCTGTTCGATGTCGACGGCAAGCCGCAGGGGTTCGTGGGCGTGACTCAGGATGTGACGGTCGCGGCGCGAGTCGGAGGCGAAGCTCCGGCGCTCCGAGCAGCTCCTGCGCACCACGACCGCCAACACGGCCGATACGCTCATCCTCGTCGACACGGATCTCAAGGTCCGCTTCATCAATCGGGGCTCAGCGGATCTCGATATCGAGGACATCGTCGGCGGCGAGATCTCGGCGCTGCTGCCCGAAGCGGCGCGCGATTCGGTGATCGCCAAGCTCCGGAACGTGCTTCTCACGGGCGAATCCATCACCTACGAATTCCAGTCGCACACGGAGGAGGGTCAGCTTCAGTATTTCGAGAATCGCGCCGTCCTGGTCCAAGAGGACGACATGGGCGCGGGCCTCTCGATCAGCGTCACCAATATCACCGAGCGCAAGCGCCTCGAGCAGGAGATCCTCGATGTCTCGAGCCGCGAGCGCCAGACCATCGGCCGCGACCTGCACGACGGCCTGGGTCAGGAGCTGACCGGCGTCGCCTTGATGCTGCGAAGCCTCGCCACGCGCTTCGAGCACCAGTTTCCCGAGGGCGTCGCCACGCTCAACGAGATCGTCGGGGTGGTGAACCAGTCGATCGAGAACGCTCGCTCGCTCGCGCGCGGGCTCTTGCCGGTACGCACCGAGAGCGGCGGGTTGCCTTTCGCTCTACGGGAGCTCGCGACCCGGAGCCGCGACATTTACGGTCTGGAGGTGAATTTCCGGGCGGAGATCTGGCCCGAAATCACGCTGAGCGAAACCAGCGCGAGCCACCTCTATCGCATAGCACAAGAGGCGCTCACCAACGCGGCGCGCCATGGTCATGCCCACAAAGTAGACATTCTCCTGATGGTCACCCGCAATACCTTTTTGCTGCGAATCACCGATGACGGCGTCGGCATACGGCCGCCGAAGCAGGCCGCGGTGGGAATGGGACTCGAAGATCATGCGCTATCGGGCTGGAATGATCGGCGCCAAGATCGAATTCGGCGGGAACAAACCGCAGGGAACCATCGTCAGAGTCACGGGCGAGCAACCCGCTCGACCTGGTGCGCTACAATACGGCCACGCCATTTATGGAGGAAGTGAATATGGGCGCTAGTAATACATGGATGCGTTCGCCGGCCTCTCCGACGGGATTGAGCGGTGGCAAGCGCAGGGCGCGGCGTGTCCTCATCGTCGACGATCATCCGATCGTTCGCCAGGGTCTCCGTCGTGTGATGGAGAACGAGGAGGACCTGACGGTGTGCGGCGAGGCGGAAACCGCCCGCGATGCGCGCACCGCCGATCAAGGAATTGAGCCCGGATGTGGTGATCGCCGACATCAGCCTGAAGCAGGGTGACGGCATCGAGCTGGTGCGCGACGTGCGCGCCCATCACCCGCAGCTCCCCATCCTGGTCCTGTCGATGCACGATGAGACCATCTATGCCGAGCGCATGCTCTCGGCCGGGGCGAACGGCTACATCATGAAGCAGGCGGCGAGCGAGCAGTTCCTGGTCTCGCTGCGGCGCGTGCTCGACGGCGGGATCTATGTCTCCGAAGCCGTCGGCAACAACATGATCCAGAAGTTCGCGGCCGGCGGGTCGTACATTTCGGCGAACCCCATCGACCGGCTGAGCAACCGGGAGCTGCAGATCCTGCACATGATCGGCAAGGGCATGAGCACGCGCGAGACCGCGCACTCGCTCAACTTGAGCATCAAGACGGTGGAATCGCATCGGCAGCGCATCAAGCGCAAGTTGAACCTGACCACGGGTACTCAACTGGTGCAGTACGCGGTCAATTGGTTCACCGGCCGCGAGGGCGGTGTTGCCGGCAAAACCGTGGGTGCCGCGGAGCCGCCGGTGACAGGGGACGGGCACGGCCCGAATTGAGGCCGCGGTCTAAAGGCCTCACGGAAGGGCCCGACGGAAAGGCCCCACGGAAAGACCCCACGGAAAGACCTCAGTCGCTGCGCCGATCCTCGAGCGTGACCGCCAGATGCCGCGCGCCTTCGTGCTGGAAGGCGATGGCGCGCACCCGAAGGCGTCTCGGACCCGCGTCGAATTCTTCTCCCTGGTCGAGCCAGAACTCGATCGCCGTCTGACTGTTCGCGGCACGCAAGCGGGCGAGCGCCTGGGCCGTCGTCGCGGCAGGGAATTCATGCCATTGGCGGTTGGCCTCGAGGAGTGCCGCGCGTGCATCGAGGAGGGCGGCCGCCACGGGCAGTGCCTCGAACGCGCCGCGCAGGCCGACGAGTTCCGAGGCAGCGCCGTGCGCGCCTCGATCGGCGGCCACGACGCGCATGCTGCCGGCGAGATACTCCGGCCGACCCGCGCCATTGCCGCACGCGGATCCCTGCAGGTGCCAGCGCTGCGGAGTCGATTCGGGCACGGTGACCTCGAGGTCGAGCTCGAGGGGGCGTCCCTGCTCGAGGTGCGCCCGGATGCGGGCCATCAGCTCGAGCCAGGCCGCCGGCTGCAACAGCGGCTCCAGATCGCTCAAGGTCGTGCGCCTGTTCTCGGCCGGCCAGTGGAGTTTTTGATAAAACCACTCGCTGTACCACGCCGAGCCGTCCTTGAGGTCGAGTTCCCAGAAACCGTCGCCGCAGGCCTCGAGGGCGCGCAGACCGGGCTTTGCCCCCTTGCGCTTCCTGGCGTGAGATTCGTCCATCCGGAGCGTATCGGTCGCGACGCGGGTGTCTTGAAGGGTGGGGGCTGTGTTATAGGAGAATCCCCGATGACTTGGAGCACAGTTTGATGCAGGACTCGGGTTCGCCCCATGGGCCGTTGAGGTTAAGTCGCAGCGCGCCGCGCCGATATCTAAGGGTTATGACAGCCGTAAGGCGGACCTTATTTTGGCGACCGATCCGGAAACTGTGACCGCCGTCACGCAGATGGCCTCGGAGACCTCGAACGCCATCCTGCTGGCGGAGGACGATCCCGTCACGCGCATGCTCATGACCCGCTTTCTCAAGAAAGCGGGCTACGAGGTCACGGCCGTGGGCGACGGCAACGAGGCGCTCGATCACATGACCCGGCGCTACTTCCCGATCCTGGTGACCGACTGGGAGATGCCCGGGATGGACGGCATCGACCTTTGCAAAGCGGTCAGGAATCTGCAGCTCGACGGCTACGTGTACGCGCTGCTCCTCACCGCGCGCAACGCCAAGGAGCACATCATCGCCGGGCTCGAAGCCGGGGCGGACGACTATCTCATCAAGCCCGTGCACGAGCCCGAGCTCATCGCGCGCCTGAATACCGGGCGGCGCATCCTCGCCCTCGAGCACTCGCTGCGCTTTGCCAACGAGCGCAACCGCATTCTGTCGATCACCGATGCGCTCACCGGGGCCTTCAACCGGCGCTACCTCATGGATCAGCTGCCGCGCGAGCTCGAGCGCTGCCGACGCTACGGGACGCCGCTCTCCGTGATCATGTGCGATGTCGACCATTTCAAGCAGGTGAACGACGTCAACGGCCACGCCGCCGGCGACGACGTGCTGCAGCAATTCGCCACTCGCATCCAGAGGTCCATTCGCACCACGAGCGACTGGCTGGCGCGCCTAGGCGGGGAGGAATTCCTGATCGTGCTCCCGGAAACGGACTACGAGGGCGCCGTCCTGGTGGCCGAGAAAATCCGCGACATCGTGAGCGCCTCCTGCTTCTTGACCCGCGGGGGCGATGTGCAGGTGACGGCGAGCTTCGGCAGCGCCTCGACGGAGCTGCACGGGCCGGATCTGACGCTCAAGGTGGAGACGCTTCTGCGCACGGCGGATGAGTGTCTGTACCGAAGCAAGCAGTCGGGCCGAAACCGCACCACGGCGGTGGAGATTCCCGCGCCGGTGGTGCTCTCCGCGAACGGTTAGGCCGCCGTGCCCCCGCTCAACCGACCTTGCGCAGCTGGGCGTTGACCGCCTGCAGGTTTTCCTTCACCTGACGCACCAGCCCCCCGATCTCACGCAGTGAATTGCTGCGCGCGGCGAGCTCCAGGTTCGAGGCGGCGGCGGCGAGGCGATGCGCGTGGATGTTGGCGCTCGCCCCCTTCAAGGCGTGGGCGCGTTTGCCCACGGTCTCGAAATCGCTGGCTCGGACCGCGTCGAGGATCTCCTTCAGGCACTTGTCGCCGCTCGAGACGAAGGTGTCGATGAGCTCGCGCTCGAACTCGGCATCGCCGCCGGTGAGCTCGTGCAGCGCGTTCACGTCGACATCGTGCAGCGCCTTCTTGTCGCCGAGGTACCGGCTCAGACAGTCGGCCAATTGCGTCGGCACGATGGGTTTGCCGATATGCGCGTCCATGCCGGCGGCGATGCAGTGCTCGCGGTCCTCGGACATGACATTCGCGGTCAGGGCGATGATGGGCAGGCGCTTGCCGAGGCCCGCCTCGCGCTCCATCTCGCGGATCCGGGCGGTGGCGGTGAAGCCGTCCATGACCGGCATCTGGCAATCCATCAATACGGCATCGACGCCGCCCTCGGCGAGGCGCTCGAGGGCTTCGGCGCCGTTATTCGCGAGGATCACGTCGGCGGCGAGCTTTTGCAGGAGCCTCAGGGCCACGCGCTGATTCACCGGATTGTCCTCGACCAGGAGGATGCGGTAGCCGCGGAGGGTGGTGATGGTGCGAATCGGGACCGTGGTCTCGGCCGGCTGCTCGATATCGCCCGAGAGCGCCTTCTCGATCAGCTTCGCGAGCCGGTAGGCACGGATCGGTTTCAAGCCCCGCGCGTCGGGCTGGTGAGGCCACCCGGCGACCGCGCCGTGATCGGCTCCGAACAAGGAGAGGAGCACGAAGGGCAGCCGCGTATAGCGCGGATCAGAACGCAGCGAGGCGAGCAGGTCGAGGCCGCCCTTCAGGGGCATGAGCTCGTCCGACACCACGCAGTCGAAGCGCTCGCCGGCGGCGAGGCGTGCGAGTGCCTCATCGACGCTTGCGACCGTCACGGACTCGAAGCTGAACAGCTTGAGCTTGGTCACGAGGCTGTCGCGGCTCGCCGCGAGATCGTCGACCACGAGAACCTTGCGGCCGGCGCCCAGCGGGCTCAGGCCGCCCTGCTCGTGCGGCGAGCAGGCGGGCAGGGTCACGGTGAACGTCGAACCCCGGCCGACCTCGCTCTCGACGCTCACCTCGCCGCCCATGAGCTCGACCAGCCGCTTGACGATCGAGAGCCCGAGGCCCGTGCCGCCATAGTGGCGGGTGGTGGAGGAGTCGACCTGCGAAAACGACTTGAACAGGCGGTCGAGCCGGTCGGCGGGGATGCCGATGCCGGTGTCGGAGACCGCGATGCGCATCACCGAGTTGCCGCCGTTGCCGTTGGTGCACGAGATCCGGAGGAGAATGTGGCCCTCGTGAGTGAACTTCGCGGCATTGCCGATCAGGTTCATGATGATCTGGCGCAGCCGCACGGGATCGCCGCGGGCGAGCACCGGCACGTCCTCATCGATGTTGACCACGAGCTCGATGCCCTTCACGGCCGCCTGGAGCGCGGTCGCGGAGGCGGTGTCGTAGACCACATCGCGCATGTCGAAGTCGACCTGCTCCAGGTCCAGTCGGTCAGCCTCGATCTTGGAGAGATCCAGCACGTCGTTGATCAGCGAGAGAAGCGATTGGGCGCTGCCGCGGATGAGGTCGACGTATTCGCGCTGGGTGGTGTCGAGCTCGGTCTCGGACAGGATCTGCGACATGCCGATCACGCCGTTCATGGGCGTGCGGATTTCGTGGCTCACGTTCGCGAGGAAATTGCTCTTCGCCCGGTTCGCCCCCTCGGCCACCAGCTTGGCCTCGAGCGCCGCCTGTTCGGCCAGCTTGCGGTCGGTCACGTCGATGAGCGCCCCGGTGATGCGCAGGATCTCGCCGTTCGGGCCGTGAGAGACCTCGGCCTTCTCGGCGATCCAGCGCTCGCCGCCCACCGGCAGGAGCACGCGGTATTCGCAGCTGTAGCCCGGATGTGCCCGGTCGGTGTCGAAGGGCGCACGGCGCACGCGCTCCACGTCGTCGGGGTGCACGCTCGCGAGCCGGCCGTTCAAGTCGTTCAACTGGGTGGTGAAGGGGATCTCGAGCATCGAGTGCAGGTTGTCCGAGGAGATCCAGCTGCGGCGATGGAAGTTCAAGTCCATGGTCGCGACGCCCGCCGCGGTCTGCGCGATGTTGAGCGACTCGGTCTTTTGGCGGAGCGAGGCCTCCAGGTGCTTGCGCTCGGTGATGTCCGCGAGGGTCCCGATGATCCGCACCGGGGTCCCGTCCGCATCGTTCGAGATCTCGCCGCGGGTCGCGAGCCAGCGCACGGTGCCGTCCTGAAGGAGCGTGCGGTATTCCGCCTCGAAGGCGTTGCCGCCGTCGAGCGCGCTGCTCAACGCATGAATGACGGACTCGAAGTCCTCCGGATGGATGGTCGCGAGCCAGTCGTGGCGCGTGAACGCCAGGCCGTGGAGCTCCACCCCAATGAGCTTGAAGAACAGCGGCGTTGCATCGATCTGTGCCGACTCGAGGTCGAGCTCGAAAATGCCGAAGCCGCCGACGTGCTGCACGAAGCGCAGAAACTCCGAGGAGCGCCGGAGCTCCGTTTCCCGTTCCTGGCCTCGATAGACCAGGTCGTGCAGCGCCTCGGAGAGCGCATCGAGCTCATCGCCGCCGCTCTCGGACGGCGCCTCCGGGTCGGCGTGATGGGCGAGCTGCTCGCGCAGCTCCGCCACGCGGGCGGAGAGTCTGTTCGCCACCGCCAGCGCAACCGCCGCGAACACGATGAGCACGTCGAAGGCGAAGAGGCCGAGGGCGAGGCGATGATCCGAGGCCACAGCCGCGAGCCAGACGGTCGAGCCGATGGCGATCGCGGCCGCCACCGGGATGGCAAGCAACTTGGTGCGAATCGGCCAACTGCGCATGCGTCATCCAACGACTGGGCGTGCGCCCTGTGTCTTGAGGTTATCGGCCGGTTCCGGGGGTGCTTGAGCTATGATTCGGCTGGAAAATGTGTGACCTGAGCCCGCCCCGGGAGAGCTGACAACTGCATGGAACCCAAGGTATTTGCCGAGCGCCTGCTCGCCTGGTTCGACGCGCATGGGCGCAAGGGCCTGCCGTGGCAGGAGAATCCGACCCCCTACCGGGTGTGGGTGTCGGAGGTGATGCTGCAGCAGACTCAAGTTTCGACGGTGATTCCGTACTACGGGCGGTTCATGGCGCGATTTCCGAGCGTGGAGGCCCTCGCGGCGGGGCCGATCGACGAAGTGCTGCATCTTTGGACCGGGCTCGGGTATTACGCGCGGGCGCGGAATCTCCATGCCTGTGCCCGGGTGATCGTGGAGCGCCATGGGGGGACGTTTCCGCGGAAACTCGAGGAGGTGACGGCGCTTCCTGGGATCGGGCGCTCGACCGCCGGGGCGATTCTGGCGCTCTCGAGGGGGGAGCGGCATCCGATCCTGGATGGGAATGCCAAGCGGGTGCTGGCGCGGGTGTTCGGGATCGGCGGGGAGCCGAGCTCCAAGGGGGTGCTGAACGAGCTCTGGGCGAGGGCCGATGCGTGCACGCCCCAAGAGCGGGCGGCGGCGTATACGCAGGCCATCATGGATCTCGGGGCGACGCTCTGTACGCGTACGCGGCCGGCATGCACGGTGTGCCCGATGAGCGAGGGGTGCGTCGCGGCGCTCGAGGGACGGCAGGCGGCGTTGCCCGGAGTGAGGCAGCGGCGGGAAAGGGGGGCACGGGAAGCGGTGCTGCTCCTCGCCGAGAGCGGGAAGGACGCGGCGCTGGCGGTGCTCGTCGAGCGGCGGCCGAGCAGCGGCATCTGGGGCGGCCTCTGGTCGCCGCCGGAGTTCGAGAGCGAGTCGGAGGCGCTCGAGTGGTGCCGCCGCGAGCTCGGGGAGCTCGAGTCGAGCGAGGCGCTCGCGCCGATCGATCACGCGTTCACGCACTTCGATTTACGGTTGAATCCGCTGCGGGTGCGGGTGTGCCGTGCGGCCACGGCCACGGCTACCGCTACGGCCACGGCCGGGGTCGCGGCCGCGAGGACTGGGACTGGGACGGGCGCCGGTGATTCACGGGGCGTGCGCGAGGGCGATGACCGGCTGTGGTATGCGCTCGAGGCGCCGCCCAAGGTGGGATTGCCGCAGCCGATTCATGAGCTCTTTGCGCGCATGCGCACCGGCGCGCGGGCTTAGCGTAAACTTTGCGCATGGCAAGACGTGTGCAATGTGTGGTGTTGAAGCGCGAGGCCGACGGCCTCGATTACCTCCCCTATCCCGGCGACCTCGGCCGGCGGATCTACGACAACGTGTCGAAGGAAGCCTGGGCGCAGTGGGTGGCGCACCAGACCATGCTGATCAACGAGAACCGGCTGACGACGATCGAGCCCAAGGCGCGGGCGTTCCTGGTCAAGGAGATGGAGAAGTTCTTCTTCGGCGAGGGGTCGGAGAAGCCCAAGGATTTCGTGCCGAAGGAGCCTTGAGCGGCGCGCAGTTGCGGGGGTGCCAGGTCGACCGTAGGCGCGTTAAGCGCCCAACAGTCTGCGTGCCAGCAACGACTCCATATCGCGGCGACCGTCGGCAACAACGTAGACGACAACTTGTTTCGTGTGCACCCGATAGATGAGTCGGTAGGGTTTAAAAAAGATTTGCCGATATTCCGAGATGCCTAGCGAGCGCAGCTCCGAAGCGGTAGGTCTTGCCGCTTCATGGTCTGCCCGTCTGGCTGAGCAGTAGGGTCAGCCAGCGTATGAACGCCAACGTTGCCGGACTCGCACGCTTGTGGCGGTGCCGGACCAAGTAATAGCCGCGCTGCGGATTGATCGTGGTCGAAAAGGGTGAGACCAGTTGGCCGCCGGCTAGCGCTCCGGCGCAGGTGGTTTCGTCGCCCAACATGATGCCTTGCCCGGCAATCGCCGCGGTTTGCACCTGAATCATGTCGGAAAATCCGATGCCGGCGCTGCGCTTCGGGATCTTCACGTGACAGGCGGTGAGCCACTGCTCCCAATCATCCCAGCGGCGCATGAGGAGCGGAAAGCGCAGCACGTCGGCCGGCTCGTGCAGGCCGCCGGAGACGTTCAACAGCGCCGGACTGCACATCGGCATGAATTCCACGTCATATAAATGCTGCACCCAATGTTTGGGCCACTTACCGTCGCCAAACGCGATGAAGAGGTCAATGTCCGGGTCGGTGACCTCGTCGAGTTCCGAGGCGCCGACGATCTGAAGCCAGATATTTGGATGCTCCGCATGGAACAGGGCGATGTGCTTGCACAGCCACATGGACGAAAACCCCGCGGTGCTGGAGACTCTCAGCACTCCTTCGATGTCGCGACTGGCGCGGTCCTGCTGTGCGTTGGTGAGCAGCGCCAACGATTTGCGGACCTCGTCGGCGTAGCTCTTGCCCCGCGGCGTCAGGACGACGCCCGTGCCGGCCCGTGTCGCGAGCTCGAAACCGAGAATCTCTTCGAGCATGGCGAGGCGGTGGCTCACGCCGCTGCGCGAGATGCCGAGCTCTTCCGCCGCCTCCCATACGGTGCCGAGGCGCGCCAGCGCGTCGAGCGCAACCAAGGTGTGCGTGGGCGGAATGCGCGTCTTCATAGGGTGCAAGATTTTCACCTAGAGACTGCAAACATATCACACAGGCGGCGCTTCACCGATACGATAATCCGAGTACTACAACAAGTCGGAGCGTCGGGGATGAACCAACCACATCGGCTCGTGAAACCGGTCGGCGCACCCTCCAAGGTGCGGCTGGCGGCGGCGATCTCGGCGATCCTGACGAGCGCGGCGCCCCTGCTCGCATCGGTTGCCTCCGCCGCCGATGTCGGAGATGTCAGCGATATCGGCGAGATCGTGGTCACGGCGACGCGCCGCAGCGAATCGGTCTCCGACGTTCCATACAATATTTCCGCGGTGACCGGCGCGGATATCGTGAACTCGGGCGTCACGGACTTGGTGGACCTGGCGCATATGGTGCCGGGCCTGGTCACGCCGGATCTCGGGCCGCGGGCGAGCAACACCAATGGGACCCTCACGATACGCGGGCTCAATGCGAGCAGCGTGAATGCCCAAGATCAGAGCCTCTCGGTGCCGGTGGTGTCGACCTACGTGGACGAGACGCCGTTGTTCGCCAATCTGAAAATGACCGACATTGCGCGGGTGGAGATTCTGCGCGGCCCGCAGGGCACCCTGTATGGGTCCGGATCGCTGGGCGGCACGGTGCGAATGATCCACAATGAGCCGGATCTGACCAGCACGGAGTTCGACGTAACGACCCGCGGATCGCACACTCAGAATGCGACCAATCCGTCGGAATCGGCGGACTTCATCGGCAACCTGCCGTTGAGCGACACGGTGGCCCTGCGGGTATCCGGGGGGTACGAGAAGCTCGCCGGCTTCACCAATGCCTTGTCGGTCGCGGAAATCACGGCCAATGCGCAGCCGGTCCTCGCGGACCCGAGCGATCCCCTGCACAGCGGCCTGACGTTCATGCAGCAGCAGGGCGTCGATTGGTCCAATACCTGGTATGCGCGCAGCGCGCTGATGTGGAAGCCGGGCGACGATTGGAAATTCATGCTGACGTATCAGCACCAGACCGATCAGTCCGGCGGCTATTCGCAAACCAATCCGGCGTATCGCCACGACCAGACGCTCTATGTCGATCAGCCCGGCACGTTCCAGACGGATTTGGGATCCATCGACGTCTCGAAAGACGTGGGTTTCGCGACGGCCTCCTCGAACTCCTCTTTCACCAGCCAGAGCTCGATGAGCGAATACGATCTCACCGGCCTGTTCGAGTCGATCGCGAACTACTACGGCAACTATCCCCGCAATCTCTCGCCGATCTACATCCAGTCGACGGACAAGGATTTCACCGAGGAGGCGCGCCTGGTGTCGAAGAATTCCGGTCCCTGGGACTGGGTCGCGGGCGCCTACTACAGCAATCGCCGGCAAACGCTGGAGCAACTCGAAACGCTCGAAGGGTTCGGCAGCTGGAGCCAGCTGCCGGGATCCGGCGAGCCCGCCGGCTGCACGGTGCAAAGCCCGACCTGCCCCTACCCGACGTTCGGCGATGTGATCCAGTACGTGAATGGCGGCATCAATCCGTCGCAATTGCCGAATCCCGATTTGAACTTCACGTTCAACCGGCATGTGAGCTTCACCGACGAGGCGATCTTCAACGAGACCTCCTATCATTTCACCGACAAGTGGCAGGCGACCGCCGGCGGCCGCTACTTCTGGCAGCATTACGCCCAGGAGCTGGAGCAGGATCTGCCCACCTCGACGGGCTTGCTGAGCGCGGCGAATGCCAAGGGATTTCATAACGAGATCTTCAAGCTGAACACCTCCTACGAAATCGCTGATCACACCTTGCTGTACCTCACCTGGTCGGAGGGATTTAGGCGCGGCGGGGTGAACGCGCTGCCGATCGGCACGTGCTTTTTCTGCGAGACGCCCGCGCTCCTCACCTACAAGCCGGATGAGGCGCGCAACACGGAGCTCGGCATCAAGGGCTCGCTCGGGGCGGGCACGAGCTACACCTTCACGCTCTACAACATCAATTGGTCGAATCCGCAGATCGAGGCCAACACGGTGCTCGGCGGTTTCGGCTTCGTGACCAATGGCGTCTCCGCGCGCTCGCGGGGCGCCGAGGCGGAGCTTTCGATGCCGCTCACGACCACCACGAAGCTCGAGCTCGGTTATAGCTATACCGACGCGATCCTGACCGCTGGATTCACGGCGGGCGTCGTCCCGGATCTGGTGGGTTACGCGGGCAATCGGCTGCCCAATGTCTCGAAGGAGCAGGTGACGGCCGCGCTCGATCATTCGCAACCGCTCAGCAACAACCGCGACTTCCATGCCCGCCTCGATGCCTCCTATCGGAGCGATTTTTGGACGGCGCTGCCGAGCACGGCCTTTGCGACGGATCTGCCGGGCTTTGCGCTGATCAATGCACGCGCCGGGTTCGGCTTCGGCAAGGCCTGGCGGCTCGATGCCTTCATCAACAACATCACCAATGCAGAGGCCGCGACCTCGGTGTCGACGGTGCCGGGCCCCGCGCATGATCGCGCATATTTCGTCGGCCGACCCCGCACCATCGGCGCGGAGTTCAATTATTCCTTCAAGGACCATTAAGGTCGCTCATCATGATCACGGCTGGTAAGCGCCTTGTGTTCGACTGGGTCGAGAGTCACGCGGCGGCATTGTCGTCCTGGCATCAGGTCATCTGGCATTACGCCGAACCCGCCTTGCGCGAATATCGCTCGGCGGCTTGGTACGTGAAGACGCTCGAGGAGTCGGGCTTTACGGTAGAGGCGGGCAGCGGCGGCATGCCCACCGCCTTCGTCGCGACCTATCGTCGTGGCGACGGTCCGACGATCGCGACCTACGCGGAATACGATGCCGTGCCCGGGCAATGCCAGGCGGCGGCGACCCGCGAAGAGCCACGGGCGGGCCTGTCACGGCACGCCGCCGGCCATACCGATCCGCACAGTGCGCTCGGCATCGGCGCATTGGGCGGGGCGCTCGCGGCCAAGGACGCGATGGAGAAGCTCGATATTCAGGGCACGCTCAAGGTGTTCGGCGAGCCGGGCGAGAAGCTTCGGGTATCGAAGCCGGTGCATGCCGCCAAGGGCTACTACGACGATCTCGATGCGGCGGTGAGCTTTCACCCCCACTGGTCGATGCCGGTGTGCAATACCACGGTGTGGAACACGCATTGCGGCGTCGGCTACAACTATGTGTACACCTTCAGCTGCGCCGCGCCCGAGGACTGGCTCACCAACGATCGAACCGGCACGAGCCGCCTCAACGTGCACTACGCCGCGCGCGCGCCGGGGGCGACGGATGCGCTGGTGTTTTTTTATCAGTTGAACGAGAGCACGCGCCGCTCCATGCTGCCGGCAAGCGGGCTGTGGAGTTTCAACGAAGCGATTCTCACCGCGGGGCAGGCCACGGCGGACAACCTGGTGCCGCAGTTCGCGGAAATCGATTACATGGTGCGCGCCCCCACGATCGCACAGGCGGACGCCATCAGCGCGGTGATGGACAACAACGCCGAGGCGGCGGCGACCGCCGGGTTCTGTGAATGGCGCAAGACCTGGGTGTCGAAATCGCGCGCGGGGCTCGCCAATCAGGTGCTCGCGCGCGCAGGGTTTCGCAATCTGGAATTGGCGGGAGCCCCGCGGTGGGGTGCCGAGGCGATCCGCACGGCGCAGGAGATCCAGAGGCATCTGGGCATGCAGCCCCAGGAGCGGCCGTTCGCAGCCGCCACGGAGACTTTGATCGATCCGGAGGCGGCCGAAGCGGCGGTGCGCAAGTTCCTGCCGGCAGTGCAAGAACACTTGACCTCCGACGATTACACCGAATACACCTGGCACTGTCCGACGGTGCGCCTGATCGTCGCCCGCCCGGTGCTCGCGGCGCCGCCGGGCGTGAGCTACCCGGCCTGGGTGCATAACGCGCTCGGCGGCATTCCCGCCACCATCGACCCCACCATTCAAACGGCCGCCAAGGCGATCGGCGCGACGCTCATCGAGTTGTTGACGGACGCGAAGCTCTTGACCGAGGCGCGGGCGGAGTTCGTCGAACGGACCGGGGGCGGCGTCGGGGGCGAGCGCTGGCAGGCGCCCTTGCTGCCTCGGGATTTCAAGGTTCCGCATCGATTGCGATGGCCGGAGTACGTGACCACCGCGCGCGGCGAGGAGTGGTGCATCCCCTGGCGGGAGGACGAGTAAGCGGTTGACCGCCTCGAGGTAGCGCGTGACGCAAAGCGTTCGGACGGCTCGGTTCACTTCACCCACGCGGCTGGTGCAGCTGCTGTCGGTGGGCGTCTTCATCAACTATGCCGACCGCGGCAATCTGGCGACGGCCGCGCCGCTCATGCAGGGCGAGCTGCACTTGAGCGCGGGCGAGCTCGGCGTGCTGCTCTCGGCGTTCTACTACGGCTACGTGCTCGCCATGGCGCCGGTGGGATGGCTCGCCGAGAAATACGGCGCGCAGCGCGTGCTCGCGACCTGTGCGGGTGTGTGGTCGCTGGCGACGCTCTGCACCGGATTCGTGTCGAGCTTTGCGGGACTGCTCGTCCTGCGCCTGTTGCTCGGGGTCGGCGAAAGCGCGGCGTTTCCATGCGCCTCGAAGCTCCTCGCGCAGACGGTGCGGGTGAGCCGCCTGGGCGTCGCCAATGGCGTCCTGAGCTTCGGCTATCTCTTGGGGCCTGCGGTCGGCACGTTGCTTGGCGGACTCTTGATGACGAGATTCGGCTGGCGGCCGGTCTTCATCCTGTTCGGCGTCTGCTCGCTCGCCTGGCTCGTGCCGTGGCGGGGCGTCGTGGTCGCGCCGGCGGCCCCTGAGCCGGTCGCGAGTGAGCCGGTCGCGAGTGAGCGAGTGCCGGCCTTCCGCGAGATCTTGAAGCAGCGCGCGCTCTGGGGTGCGGCGATCGGGCTATTCTCGGGCAACTACGGCTTTTACTTCATTCTGGCGTGGCTGCCGTTTTACCTGGTGAAGACGCGGGGCTTCTCGATCGAAGCGATGGCGTGGACGGCCTCGTGGGCTTATCTCTTGAACGCCGTGAGTGCGCTCTTCATGGGGTGGTTGAGCGACCGTTGGGTTCGCAGCGGACGCAGCCCCACGGTGGTCTACAAGGGGGTCATGGGCATTTTCAATCTGGGCGGCATCGCCTGCATGATCGGCATGGTGACGCTGCCGACGACGGCCTCGATCGCGACTCTGTGTGTGTATGAGGTGCTCGCGGGTCTGTCCTCGCCCGCGATCTTCGCCATTCCGCAGATCTTTGCGGGGCCGCGGGCGGCGGGCCGTTGGGTCGGCGTGCAGAATACGGTGGGTGGCCTGGCGGGGCTCGTGGCACCGGCCATTACCGGCGTCGTCATCGATCGGACCGGACATCTCGGCGCCGCCTTCGGACTCGCGGCTGCGCTGCAGGTGGTCGGCTTCATCGGCTGGGTGCTGGTGCTACCGAAGGTCGAGCCGCTCCGCTGGGCACGGGCCGCGGCCTGAGAGATCGACTGATCAGGGTCGCGTTCCCGGGTCCCGCGACTCGCCCGGACAGCCCGCCGCGCGCTTGCCGGCGATGTATTGGTCGATGAGCTCGATCATGCGGCCGCGGCCGAAGCTCGGGCAATGACCGCCGTGGACGACGTTGACGGGAATTTCACGGAGGCGAGACATCGTCTCCAAGTATTCGTCGGGACCCCGAGCGTAGTTATCGTCGATGAGGGTGCCGTCGTACAGGGCGTCACCCGTGAACAAGGTGCCCGTGGCTTTTTCCCAGAGGCCGATTTGGCCCGGTGAATGGCCGGGCAAGTGAACCACGGCAAATACCCGATCGCCGAGATCGATGAGATCACCGTCCTCGACCTGGCGAGTCAGCGGAGCGGGGCGGACGGTGTAGGTGAGCGGTTCATATCCCGCGTGCGGTAAGCGAGTGAAGCTTTGCGGAGAAAGGTATCGGTCCGCCAGCGTCGTTCGACCGGTGGGCGCGGCATAGACTTCCGCCTCGAGCGGATGGCCGAGCTTCTGGTCGAACTCGTAGTGACCGCCCCAATGATCGAAATGACAGTGTGTGGCCACACACACCACCGGCCGTTCGCGCAGTCTCGGGATCTCGGTTCGAAGCGGGCGCACGCCGAGCCCCGTATCGATCAGCAAATCGCGATCGCGGCCTTGAACATGCCAGATGTTGGCGCGGATGAACTCATCCACGTGGGGTTCGTGGATCAACGCAATCCCATCGCCCAGCGTTTCCACATGAAACCAGCGATCAGCGACCTCAAGTGTGCGGTTCATTGGCGAGGGGCACTATGTCACGAGAGTCATCGGCTTCATTGATGAATTAATTTAGCCGAATTGTCAAGAATTCGTCGTTTGCGTCATCGATCGTCCGGTGTTCTGCTAGTCGGACAATAACCAAGCCGACTTCGAGCACTGGCAGCGAATCCGCTGCCCGGGAGAATGAAGTGCGACACACGAATGAAGAGATATTGCAGCTCAGCCGCCGGTACCTCGATTTGATCGGCGGACAGCCGATGTCGCTCGCCGACAAGCACGCGTTCATTGCGGAGACGGTGGAGGCCTACGAGCAGCACGTCAACCGCGGCTTCATTAGCTATCGTAAATCGGTAACCGAGGCGGGAGAATTTGCGGCGCTCGAATGGTCCGGACAGGGAGCGCTGCTCAAGGATTTGCTCGGAAGGGAATACATTGATTGCCTGGGCGGCTACGGCATCTTCAGTGCGGGCATCAATCATCCGCGCATCGTCAAGGCGGTGCTCGCTCAGCTCGGGCGCATAGCGCTCAACAGCCAAGAGCTGCTCGAGCCGTGGCGAGCGGCGCTCGCACGGTTGCTCGCGAGGCTGACCCCGGGGGAGCTGAACTGCTGCTTTTTTATAAACAACGGTACGGATGCCGTCGAGGGCGCGATCAAGCTCGCCCGCCTTTACACCAAGCGCAATACCTTTCTGTCGACTCTTGGCGGGTTTCACGGCAAATCACTGGGGTCACTCTCGTTGATGGGCAAGGCGTCCTTCCGAGAGCCTTTCCTCGGAGGCCTGCAGGATGTGCGTTTCGCACCCTACGGGGATGCCTGTGCGCTCGAGGCTGAGTTTGCGAAGGCGGAGGCCGTGGGTACGCCGATTGCCGCATTCGTGGTCGAACCGGTGCAGGGCGAGGCGGGGGCGATAGTGCCGCCGGATGACTACTTGCCCAAGGCTCGCGAGCTCTGCACCCGCTATGGTGCACTGCTGATCGCCGATGAGATTCAGACGGGCATGGGGCGCACCGGAAAGCTCTGGGGGGTGGACCACTGGAATGTCGAGCCGGACATCCTATGCTTGGGTAAATCGCTGGGCGGCGGAATCATGCCTCTCTCGGCGTTCATTTCCACCCCCGCCATCTGGGAAGTGCTCATTCCCAACCCCGTGTTGCACTCGACCACCTTCGGCGGAAATCCCATCGCCTGTGCCGCCGGCATTGCGGCCATCAACGTCACTCTGGAAGAGGACTTGGCCGGCCAGGCGGCACTGAAAGGCGAGTTTTTGCTCAAGGAACTGGGCGCGCTGCGGATCAAATATCCGACGGTATTGAGCGCTGTGCGCGGCAAGGGCTTGCTCATCGGTCTCGAGTTTCCCTCGGACCTCATTGGATACCGCGTTGCCGGAGCACTGTTCCGACGCGGTGTGCTGGTTGCCGGTACGTATTCAAAGGCCCGCACGGTCCGGATCGAGCCGGCATTGGATATTCCGATGCACCTGCTCAGTGAAATGCTGGACCGGTTGGAGGATTCAGTGAAGGAGATTGCGCCGGCGACCCGCGGCGGGCCATCGATTGCGCGTGCCGCCGCCGCCAAGGTCTAGCGCGGGTACATCGCCGCCCGCGGTCGCCGACGGATCAAGCCGCCCGCGCACGATGTCCCAGGCTCACTCCCAGAAATGCCAGGGTGAATACCGCCGCGACGCCGGCGAGCATGAGAGTCCCGATCGCGTTGATCTCCGGATTGATTCCGACACGCAGACTGGAAAAAATGGCCATCGGCAGCGTGGTGGTTTCCGGCCCCGCCAAGAAACTCGAGGTGACGACGTCGTCGAACGAGAGCGTCATCGCGAGGAGCCACCCGGAGAGAATCGCTGGCAGCGCCAGCGGTAATGTCACGGTGACGAATACGCGCAGGGGCCGTGCGCCGAGATCGCGCGCCGCGGCTTCGAGCGACTGATCGCGGCCTAGCGTGCGCGCGAAAACGATCGAGGCCACCATGGGTGCACCCAGAGTGGCGTGCGCAATGACCAGGGTCCACATACCCTTGCCCGGTTTCCATCCGGTGAGCGTTTCCAGGCCCGCAAAGAGCATCAAGAAAGAGAATCCCAGCAAGATTTCCGGTGCGAAGATGGGAATGGCCAGGAGCCCGAGCAATAGACCTCTCCCCGGGAATCGCTCCAGACGGCCCAATGCAATTCCCGCCAGAGTTCCGATCACCACCGCGAACGGTGACGACTCCCAGGGCGAGCTGAAGCGATCGCGACGCCGCGTCCCAGAGCTCGTCGTCCTTCCGCAGCAGCTGATACCAATGCACCGACGGGAACGCTCCGCCGCCGTCGGTCACATATCCACTGAATGAGAACACGACGACCCAGGCAATCGGCAAGTACAGGAATGCAAAGCCGAGCACGAGCGTCAGAGTCTGCCAGGGACGTTGCTCGACGGAACTCACTGCTTCACCACGCCCAATGGACCCACCCAGCGTCTTAGAACGTAGGCGGGAATGATGAGCAGCACAAAGGTCGCCACCGCAATGGCCGACGCCAAGGGCCAATCGCGGTTCTGAAAGAATTCATCCCAGAGGATTCCCCCGATCATGATGGTGTTGCTGTTGCCCACCAGTTCGGGAATCACATACTCGCCCACGGCGGGAATGAAGACCAACACCGCCCCGGAGATCAATCCGGGCAGCGACAAGGGTAGCGTAACGGTCCGAAACGCATAGAACGGTCTCGCGCCCAGATCCGAGGCCGCCGCGAGCAGCTCCGCGGGCAGGCTCTCGAGCACGGCATACATCGGCAGCACGAAGAAAGGCAGATACGAATACACCATCACCAGCCAGACCGCGGCGGGCGTGAACAGCATGGAAATCGGGCGATGGATCAAGCCGAGCGACAACAAAGCCGAATTGATCGGACCCGAATCCCGAATCAGACCGATCCAGGCATAGGCTCGAAGCAGAAACGACGCCCAGAATGGGAGAACGGCGAGGAACACGTACCAATGACGCCGCTTGCGGGGTGCCTGCGCGATGGCCAGAGCCAGCGGAAAGCCGACGAGAACGCAACCGATCATGGTGAACGCCGCGTTCAGCAACGCGCTGAAGAAGGCGGATCGATAAAGGGCGTCCGACTCCAACATATGATACGCGCGCAAGCTCGCCTGCACGTGGATATGACCGCCGGAGTGGCTGATGAGCGGTGCGATCGGCGGAATGGCGTCGGCGACGTTGTGCAAGGACAGCAACGCGATCGAGACCAGCGGCACGGCCAGCAGCGCCACGAGCCAGACGAGCGGGATCGCAATCATCGACCGATCCACGGATGTCAATCGGCTGATCATTCGGTCAAGGTCACCCCGGCATCCGACGGGAGTCCGACGTAAACGGCATCGCCCGGCACCAGGCCATGGATGGAACTGTCACGAATATTCATCAGCGTGGCATCGAGCCGACGGCCGTTCGCGATTCGGATCGTCGTGTGCGTCAGCGTTCCCGCGTAGGTGATCTGCTCGATCACTCCCGCCAACGTATTCTCGAGGTTCGCCGGGCTTCGCGAGAGGAGAAGCTTTTCCGGCCTGAATCCCACCGCGCGTACGCGCTCCCAATCGACGGCCTCATCGCGCTCGAGCAAGATCTCGAGCCCTTCCAGCGTCGTGAATCGAGATTGGCCGGAATCCGTGTCATGCCCGGCGCCTTCGAATAAATTGATACTTCCGAGAAAGGACGCCACGAATCGGCTCTTTGGCCTCTCGTAGAGCGTTTGCGGCCGATCGAATTGCGCGATCCGACCCTTGTCCATGACGGCGATGTAGTCCGACATCGCCATTGCCTCTTCCTGGTCATGCGTGACGAGAATGAACGTCGTGCCGACCGCCCGTTGAATGGAGATCAGCTCCCGTTGCACCTGCGCGCGCAGGCTCCGGTCGAGTGCCGCCATGGGCTCATCCAGCAACAGGATCGCGGGCTTCATGACCAGGCAGCGCGCGAGGGCGACGCGCTGACGCTGCCCGCCGGACAGTTGGTCCGGCCGCCGGTCACCCAGGTCCCCGAGCCGTGTGAGTTCGAGGGCCCACGCCACCAGGCGCCGGCGCTCAGAGCGTGCGACTCCCCGGGCCCTCAGGCCGTACTCGATGTTTCCCACGACCGACAGGTGTGGAAACAGCGCGTAGCTCTGGAACATCATGTTGACCGGCCGTTCAAACGGCGGCACCGCGAGCATATCCTGCCCGCGAATCCGCAGGCGTCCGCTGTCCGGCTCTTGCAAGCCTGCGATGATCTGCAATAGCGTGGTCTTTCCGGACCCGGAGGCGCCCAGCAGCGCGACGATCGAGCCGCGCGGGATGTCGAGCGAGATGTTCTGAAGTACCGGCGTCCGATCGAACGATTTCGACATGTCTTCGAGCTGCAGAATGGACGGTTCGATACTCGACATGCGTCAATGCCCCGTCTTCATGCGTAGCCAGGTTCTCGACAGCAGACGTGTCTGCTCCATGGAGAACGGGCGGTCCAATACGAGCCGGTTGCGTGCTGAGGCGGTCGGGTAGACCATCGGGTTGTTGCGCAGCTCCGGCGAGAGCTGCGCCATGGCGGTCGCATTGGCGATGGCGAAGCTGGTCGCCTGAGCCAACTCGACCGCAACTTCCGGCCGCAACACGAAGTCGATGAACTTCAGAGCCGCCGCCACGTGGCGCGAGTCCGCGGGGATCGCAAACGCATCGATGTACATGGGAATTCCCTCGAGCGGTTGACGATATTCGAGGTGCACGCCGGTACGCAATTGCGCCGCGAGGCGCTGCGCGGCCATCGCATCTGCCGAGTATCCGATCGCCAGACAGAGCTCACCGCGGGCGAGCTGATCGTAATAGCCCGGCGTATTGATTCTTCGAATGAACGGCCGGACGCGTGCGAAGGCAGCGGAGATCTGGGCGAGGGTTGCGGAATCGGTATCGAGCTCCTTGTGCCCCAGGTAGAGCGAAATCATCGGAAGAATGTCGACCCAGGAGTCGAGCACGCTGATGCCGCATTGCTGGAAACGCGCAGCGATGTCCGGCTGAAAAATCATGGCGAGACTGTCCACCGGCGCGTCGGGCATGATGCCCAGAATCTTCTTGGGATTGAAGATGATGCCCGTCGTACCCCATACATAGGGTATGGCGTATCGATTGTTCGGATCCACACCCCGCATGATTTCCAAAAGCCCGGGGTCGACATTGGCTCGATGGGGAATTTTCGCGAGATCCAGCGGTAGCCATAGCCCCTTGGGAATCTGCCGGCCCAGATGCGGGGATGCGTTCACCGTCACGAGATCGAAACCGGAGTGTCCTGCGGAGAGTGTGGTCTCGGCTACATCGTTCGAATCGAGAGTCGAGTAGTTGACCTTGATGCCGGTTTCAGCCTCGAACTCATCGAGGACCGAGCTCGGGAAGTACTCCGCCCACGTATAGAGGTTGAGTACCTTGGGATCATCCACGTCGTGGTCCTTACCCCCTGCAGGGGTCTGCTTGGCACAGGCCGCGAGTCCACAGAGGGCGGCCAAGCCCAAGGTCCATCCGATGAACGGGTGGCATCGCGCCCGCGGCGCGCGGGACGACGTCAATCCATCTCCGGCAACGCGTCGAAGCCGCCGTCGAGAGTCGTCAGGGCGCCGTACAGGTCCGGCCGCCGATCGCGGAAGCAGCCCCAACTTTGCCGGTACGCACGACACCGCTCCAGATCAAAGCTGTGTACCAGTACCTTCTCGGCGGTGCGATCCGCCGCCGCCGCGAGCGCGCCGAGGTGATCGGCGATGAAGGAGGAGCCGTAGAAGGTCATGGACACGCCCTCGGTCACCTCCAGGCCCATGCGATTCGCGGCGACCACCGGGACCATGTTCGCGGCGGCATGCCCGCGCATGACCATGCGCCAATGCTCCATGGAATCGACGTCCGGATCATTGGGCTCCGTGCCGATGGCCGTGGGATACATGAGAAAATCCGCACCCTGCAGCACGAGCGCCCGCGCGGCTTCGGGGAACCACTGATCCCAGCAGATGGCGATGCCCAATTTGCCGTACGCCGTCGCAATCGGTTTGAAGCCCGTGTCGCCGGGTGAGAAATAGTATTTCTCTTCGTATCCGGGGGCTTGCGGGATGTGGCTTTTGCGGTAATGGCCGGCCACCGTACCGTCCGCATCGATCACCACGACCGAGTTGAACAAGGCCATGCCCGAGCGTTCATAGATCGATACCGGGATGACCAACCCGAGATCGGCCGCCACACGGCGGAAATGCGCCACGGTCGGATGGCCGCGCAGGGGTTGGGCCAGATCGTAGAAGCGGCTTCTCTGCACGGCACAGAAATACGGTGTTTCGAACAGCTCCGGAATCAGCACGACCTGAGCTCCCCGTGTTGCCGCCTGGCGAACCAGTCGATCGGCGGTGGCGATATTCTGCTCCCGATCCCAGCTGCAGCTGAACTGAAGCGCGGCGAGCGACACGGTGCGCATGGCAGAGTCTTCCTTCGGTTCTCGATCAGGGTTCAAGGCGATGCGGCGGGTTCTTGTTGTGTAATGCAGTGGATGCCGCCGCCGCCGCGGAATAGATCCCTGAGAGCGACCGGCACGATCGCTCGGTCCGGATAGGCGCGGCGCAATGTGTCCACCACGGCCTCATCCTCCGCGATGCCGTAGGCCGGCGCGATGACGGCGCCATTGGCGATGTAGAAGTTGACATAGGAGCGGCAGATGCCTTCGGGCACGCCGGAGCGCGGCGCTTCGGCAATCGGTAACAACTCGAAACGTCGCCCGCGCGCGTCCGTTTCGCGTTCGAGGACTCGACGGTTCTCGGCCATGATCGGATAGCGAGGGTCCGCGGGATCGGCAACCACCTCGCATAGAACCGTGGCGGGCCTGACGTATGCCAGGAAGCCGTCGACGTGGCCGTCCGTTTCCGTGTCCATCACATCCCCGGGCAGCCAAATGACTTTCTGTACGCCGAGCATGGCGCGAAGCTCAGCGTCCGCTTCTGCCTTGGTCCAGCCGGGATTGCGGTTTGGGTTGAGCACACAGGTCTCGGCGGTAATCAGCGTTCCTTCACCGTCGGACAGAAAGCCGCCGCCCTCGACGACGAGTGTGGACCGGTAGAGCGGAAAATCCGCCACCCGAGCGATGCGCTCGCCCAAGGTCGCGTCCTGGTCATGGGGATGGTACTTGTTGCCCCAGGCATTGAACGTGAAAGCGGCGGCCGCGCGGCCGCCGGCCCGATCAACGAGGAACGTGGGCGCGGAGTCGCGCAGCCAGGAGTCGTCGATCGGCATCGACAGGACACTGATCGAGGGACCGCAGCGTCTGCGCGCCTCGGCCGTATCGGCAGGGTCCGCGATCATGGTCAAGCGTTCGTGGGCGGCAATGGCCTGGGCAACGCGGACGTAGTCCGCCCGCGCACCCTCCAGATGCTCGCGCCAGAGTTCTCTCCGCTTGGGCCATGCCATCCAGCAGCCGCTGTGTGGCGCCCACTCGGCGGGCATCGTATATCCAAGGTCGGCCGGCCTCATCTCGATTCCTTAGTGGCGATAAGTCGCCGTGATCCCGATGGTTCGAGGGCGGACCGTGTGATCGTAGAACAAGTCCGAGGTGGTCGTGTCGCGTGTATGGGATAGCACGGGATGCGAGTCGGTCAGGTTTTGTGCGAAAAGCGACAGATCGATTCCACTGAAGCGCAGACCCGCACGCAGCGATAGATTCTTGGTCTCCGGGAGTCCCGTATAGGTGGGATCGGAGACCCCGTTATTCGGATCCTGAATCGGCTGCAGCGCCGTTTGCGCCGTCGTATATTGAAAGTCCGCCCGCAGATACGGCTTTCGATTGCCAACCTCGGGGAAGTCATACTCAGCGGAGCTGAGAAATGTCCACGGCGCCCCCGGCAGGCGGTCCCCCGCCGTCACGACCGGCTGCGAGGGGGCATCCACCCCCGTGCAGGCGCTCGGGCCTGCGCAGACGGTATGCGTGTATTTGGCGTCGACATGCGCCGCGGACACGTCGAACAGCAGGGCCTCGATGGGACGTGTCTGCACCTCGAGTTCACCGCCGACGCTGCGCACCTTGCCGAGATTCTCGACGAAGTTCTGGCCGCATGCCGGCAAATACACCGCTTGCTGGATGTTATTCCAGTCGATGACAAAGGCGCTGGCGTTGATTTGCATGCGCCCTCCCCAAAGCGAATTCTTCGCACCCAGCTCGTAGCTCCAGAGTGAATCGGCGGCATAGATCTCGGGCCCGGCGGTCAAACCGATCGATGCGAGATTCGATCCGCAAATGGAGGACAGCGGACCGTTGATTCCACCCGGCCGATAACCCTTCGCGGCGCTCACGTACCAGAGGTTGGCGGGGTCGGGCTGATAGGCGATCACCGCTTTCGGGGTGATAGGATTTTCATTGTTGGAGCCCACCGCGGCGAGCGGCGTCAGCGGACCCGCGGTAGGCGACAGGAAAGGTCCGTAGTAAACGAGATCGCCGCTGTACGCGATGTGCGAGACGCGTACTCCCCCGGTCAATTTCCAGGAATCGAACACCTTGAGCGTGGCATCCCCGAATAGCGCGTATTGCCGGTCGATTATCTGGGAAATGGGCTGCGTCAGGATCTCGCCGTTCGGACACGGGGCTTGCGGGGTGCAGAACGGGACGCCGTACGCCGCGTTGTATTCACCGTTGAGAGTCGGATCGAACACGTGTTCGGTCGTGTTCTCATCGAGATGCGAATAGAAAAGGCCGGTGGTCCAGACGAGCGCGGCCGCCGGGTCCGCCGATTGGAGCCGGACTTCCTGATAGAAGTTATTTTGATTGTCCGCATCGTGCGAGGTGCCGAGATCGCCGGGGGGCGGCGGCAGCGTCAACCCGAACAGCGCCCGATCGAATTGGGTGTAGTCCGAAATCGAGTGCTGATTGCGCGAAAAATACGACGTGTTCGAGGTCAGCTGCGCGAAGCTCGCGTCCCAGTCGATTTTGACCGCCGCCAGATAGAAGGGATCGGTGCTTGGATTTCGTTGAGCGTTGCCGTTCTCGAAGCTGTTGGCACTCGGATCCGATAACGACGGCCAATAGGCCGACGTGTCGCCCAGCCTCAATTCTTGATAATAAACCGATGGAGTGATCGACAGGTGATCCGAGATCGCCCATTTCAAAGCGCCGCGCACGACGACGGTATCCTGGTAGTTGGAATTCGCGTCGGTTACCGCTCGAGTGGCGTAATTCACATGGTCGACCCAACCCCCGTCTTCGCGAAACGAGGCGCTCACGCGGAACCCGAGCGTGTCGTCCACGATGGGACCGCCGACCGCGCCGCCGATCTCGTACGTGGCGGCACCGTCTTTCGTGGTCGCGAGCTCCGAGCGCAGATACACCGAGTCGGTATGCAGGTCGGGGGATGGCTGGATGAATCTGACCGTGCCCCCTTCGGAACCTGCTCCGAACAGCGTGCCCTGCGGTCCCCGCAGTACCTCGACGCGCTCGAGATCGAATAATGCGGGAAAGGCATTGAAGGAGGTGAATGAAATGTGGCGTCCTTGAATCGGGGTGTCGTCGATATAGATGCCGACGGTGGAGGTGCCCGCGGTCGAATCGACACCGCGGATGTTGATGTCGGAATCTTCATCGTTGAAGTTGCCGGCCACCGTGGTGGCGTCGCGCTGAAAAGTGACCCCCGGGGTCAGCCGGGTGAGATCGTCGATGCTGCGCAGACCCTGGACATCGAGTTTCTCCTGAGTGAAGGCCGTGGCACTGACGGCCACATCCTGCAGACGCTCGGCACGGCGAGTCGCGGTCACCACGATTTCCTCGAGGCCGGCGGCGGCCGACGGCGTGTCGCCATCGGCCGCCCGGGCGTCGCGGAGAAACGCAAGGCCACACATCAAGCCAAGAGCGATCGCAGGCCACCGCAACGACCCTCCGCACCCACCCCAGTTAGACGGCATGATGTTCTCCCTTCAAGGTCCCCCCATACCTACGGTGATGTGCGGTCGGCCTCGACTGTCGAAGTAGCAAAACACTGCACGATCGAGGACGCAAACGAGCATTTCTTGACAATTGGTCTAAATTAATTCATCAATTGAGCGTGGCGAGACCCTCGGTAACCTTGAGCACGCTGCGCGGGTTCGAGGCTGCGGCGCGACTTGCCAGCTTTGCGTTGGCGGCCGACGAGCTGCACCTCTCCCACTCGGCGGTCAGTCATCAGATCAAACTACTCGAACAGGAATTGGGGCAGCCGTTGTTCCGGCGGGTCGGCAGATCCGTCGTGCTCACCGATGCCGGCAAGGACTTCGCGCGCACCGTACGGGAGATTCTCCGGCGATTGGAAGATGGGGTTGCCCGGCTGGCTCCGTACCAAAAGCCGAGTGGAGTCATCCTCTACACCACCATGTCGTTTGCGCGTGGGTTTCTGCTGCGAAGAATGGGCCAATTCAAGGCCGAACTCCCGGACGTGGATCTGTGGTTGGACACGAGCGAGCGGAAGGTCGACTTCGCCACCGATGAGGTCGATATTCTCATCACCTTCGCCGGCGGTGTCGCCGCGCACGGTACCATCGACGCCCACCTGATGGAGGACAAGCGAGTTCCGCTCGCGGCACCCGGCTTGGTCAGCAAGCTGGGCGGGTCACCCGGCGGCGCAGCCTCGATCGTGGGCTGGCCCTTGTTGCATGACGAGAGCGAGGTCAGCTGGCGCCAGTGGTTTTCACAAATTGGCCGCTCCGACGTCGATGCTGTCAGCGGATCGAATTTTTCCGATCATGCGCTGATGATCGATGCGGCGGCGGACGGACATGGTGTGGCGCTTGCCAGTGAGATTTGCGCCGAGCCCTATTTGCGAACGGGCGCATTGGTCGTGTTGGAGGGGCCCTGCGTGCCCCAGCCTGCTTACCGCATCTATTGCGATCTGCGGTCCTACGACGATGACCAGGTGCGCCGCGTGTACGAGTGGTTCATCCGCGAGGCTGAACGAAGCGAGCGCGCCGCGGCGATGATCGGAGTCTAAAATCGCTCATCGATTGGATGAATTTTGCTCTTTTGAATGATTCGCGGCGCCTCACTATGCTGCCGGCGTCGAAACTTCATACGTACCGAGGTTGCTATTCATGTCTGCTTCTCAGGAGCGGTCCCAGACGGCGTCCGCAGGCTTCGGTGCCCTCATGCTCGAAACGCCCCTGACCGCGGGATTTCGAATGCCGGCCGAGTGGGTGCGGCATGAATGCTGCTGGATGGCGTGGCCCAGCCGAGATGACCAATGGGTCGACGGTCTCGCGGGGGCACAACGAACCTACGCGGCGATCGCGCGCGCCATCCGACGCTTCGAGCCCGTACGCATGGTGGCCGAACCGCATTGTGCCCAAGACGCGCACGCTCAATGTGGCGCGGATATCGAGATCGTCCCGGTTCCAATCGATGACCCCTGGATGCGCGATAGCGGTCCCACCTTCCTCACCGGGGCGGACGGCAGGAGGGCCGGGACTGCGTGGCGCTTCAACGCGTGGGGCGGGAAAGTGTCCGAGTACGCGGACAATGCCCGATTGGCCAGACGAGTGCTGAACCTGGGCGGCGCGCCTTCGTATCAATCGAGCCTGTGTCTGGAAGGCGGGGCCATACACACCGATGGCGAAGGGACCGTCATCACCACGGAATCGGTGGTGCTGAACCCCAACCGCAATCCGGGAATCAACAAGCGTGCAGCGGAACGCGAGCTTTGCGATGCGCTTGGCGCAAGTAAAGTCATCTGGCTGCCGGGCGATCCCGATAACGTCCATGTGGATATCACGGATGGCCACATCGACGGGCTGGTGTGCTTCGTCAAGCCTGGAGTCGTGCTGTATGAGAGCGATCCGAGCGCCTCGGGCGCGGCGCGGCAGCTTGCGGCGGACAATCGACGCGCCCTCGAAGCCGCCGTGGATGCGGCCGGGCGTCGGTTGCAGATCATTTCGATTGACGATGCCTACGAGGCAGCGACGCCTCACGACATGTTCTGCCGATCCTACGTGAACTTTTATATCGCCAACGGCGGCATCGTGATGCCCGCCTACGGCGTTCCCGGCGACGCCCGAGCCCTCGCGGTGATCAAGGCTTGTTTTCCGGACCGCGAGGTGGTGCAGGTAGACGTGACCTACCTTGCCAGCGGCGGCGGCGGGATCCACTGCATTACCCAACAGCAGCCGGCTTGAACGCGATGGCTCGGAGGCCACTCCAACGGATGAGACAGCGATTGTGTTTTTCCGGGGTAGCAGCCTCTTTGGTAGTCGCTGGCCTGAGCGCCTGCCAGCCGATGTGCGGCCCGGTCAGCGCCCCGGATGCCGACGCGGAGACCCGGACCATCCAATCGCTGGCCAACGATTGGTTCAAGGCGATTGCCGCGAAGGACCTCGAGAAGACCTTGTCGTTTTATGCGCCCGATGCGCAGTATTTGTCGGCCGGGCGCCCGGCGGCGGTCACGCCCGATGAGCGGCGCAAGCTTTGGGTGGAGGACTACGGCACTCCCGGGTTCGCGTCCGAGGAAGCAACCACCCAAATTGAAGTCGCCCGCTCTGGAGAGCTCGCCTATCAGCGGGGCACTTACGTGAGCCGCGGCCGCAATGACAAGGGCGAGATCGGCACGTCGACGGGCAAGTTTCTGGTGGTGTGGAAGAAGCAGGCGTCGGGCGGCTGGAAGGCGATTATCGACATCGATAATTCGGACCAGTGAGTCGGCCGAGCGCAGGCGCTCCTCCCCATCCCTATGTCTATGCCGATATGACCGGCGCTCGCCGGTATCCCATTGATTCATAAGCAGTAGTTGACGAGCCACGCCCATCCCTGTTTAATACGCGGCTCCCTAAATGGCCAGGTAGCTCAGTTGGTAGAGCAGCGGACTGAAAATCCGCGTGTCGGGGGTTCAATTCCCCCCCTGGCCACCATTAAATCCTTTATTTTCCTATCACTTGCAATCGAGGCTGTGCCGGCAGCATCCGGCTGGTGTGCCGTATTTGTGCCGTGACTTTCCGCGTTGCCGGCATAGACCGCCAGATGCTCCGCGGCCAGATGCGCGTAACGGCGCACCATCTTCTCGGTCTCCCAGCCCGCCGAGCTCCTGTAACGCAAACAGCGGCGTTCCGCTCTGCACGTGCCAGGACGCCCACGTGTGCCGCAGATCGTGCCAGCGAAAGTCCTCGATACCGGCGCGCTTGAGCGCCTTGTACCAGGCCCTCGTGCTGACCTGCTTGATACCGGCTCCCCTCGTACGTAAACACCCGTGCCGGATGCTTGCCTTTCTGCGCGCGCACGACCTCATCGCCGTGTCGTTGAGCGGCACGGCGATCGCCTTCCTGGCCTTCGCCTGGTCCGGGATGAACCCAGGCGAGCTTGCGCGACAGATCGACCTGCTCCCAGGTCAAGCCCCGTCACGTTTGCCGCCCGAAGTCCCGTCGCCAGCGTGAATGTCGCCATGTCGCGCAGATGCGGCGGCAACTCGCGCAACAGCGTCAGCGCCTGATGTGGCGTTAGGAACCGAATGCGCCGCGTCGGCTCCTTGAGGAGCCGCACCGCCGGCGCACGATCGAGCCATTCCCAGTCGCGCGCGCATCTGCGCAAGATCGCCCGAACGAGCGCGAGGGTCCGGTTTACAGTCGCGTTGCTGCATCCTTCCGCCCGCTTCGCTTCGGTGATCGCATCGATCAATGCCCGATTGATACTCTCGAGTTCCCGATCGGCCAGAAAGCGATCGAGCCAACGCAGCTTCTCCTTGTCGTCCTCGAGCGAGGCCTTGTGGGCCTGCTCTCGGAGCCAACGAACCGCTGCGTCCTGCCAGATGCGCCTCGGCCGATCCCCAAGCCGCTGGAGCCGCCAGACTTCGCTTTTCAGCTTGTCGTGCAGTTCTTGCGCTTGGGCTTTGTTGCCGGTCTCAGTAGATCGTCGTACTCGCTCACCATTGGGCGTGACGAAGTCGATCCACCAGACCGACCCGCGCTTTCGTAAGTGACATACAGCCTCCTGTGAGGTGTCACTTGCAGCGCTTGCCGTCTCACAGGATACAGCGAGCGCACGAACTCGGCGAGATCGATCTCGAGGAAAACCCAGCGCCGGCCGGCCTTCGCCCCGGGGATCAGGCCGCGCTTGGCCCGCGTGCGAACTTCTTCCGGGTGCATGTGCAGAAAGGCGGCGGCTTCGTTGAGATTGAGAGTATTCACAGCACGGGAGTTCGGGGCGTGCGTTGTAGTCGTCGGTAAGTCGCGGCCCACCGCCGACCACCCCGGCGCACGGGACGTGTTCCGCGCCGCTTACGCGTCGCGCACACCCCGCTGCATTCAAGCAGGCAACTCTGGCGAGCAACCTGTCGAGTTGGCGCCGGCTCGCCCATCGCTTTGATCACCGCGTTTCCCCTTCATCGACGCCGACATTGAGTTCGAGGCTCACAGGCTGCATGCGCCGACGGAAAAAGACGATGCGATGTTTCGTGCGAAAGGACCGTCGATCGCAAATGAGCCCCGCGGCTCAACTTTCGCTACAGAGCGCGACGGCGGTTCGCAACCCGAGCGTCCTCTGGATTGTCGCGACCCGAGTAGCGCGCGGTCGCGCCAACGTCTTTGCCGCCGCCCCACCTCTATGATCTGAGTTGGGCAACGCGAATGAGTTTAACGTCGAGGGATTCGGGGGTACGGACTTCCGACCCGCATTCGAGCACGTTGATCACGAGCAGCTAAACCTTGCCTGCTTGATCTATTGTACCGACGCGGACGGTGTCTAGCCGGAAAAGCCTTCGACCTATCCGACACTTTGGGCGATCACAATACCCAATCGTCAAGCGCCATGGGGGGAGACGGTGTACATCGATGTCACTGGTTCATAGCATCATCATCCGCACAACTAGGGGTCGGCAACGCCCGTTGGCGAGACTCGGAGGCGAAGCAAAATCCATTTTTGTAGCGGCTACGGTTCTTCTCGCGATGCACAAATGGGAACTTGGAAATTCCCCTTTTTGGAAATCAGGTTGCTCGGGATCTTGTGCTGAATGAATGCTTCCAGGGCAAGCTAAGAATTACAGACATTCCTTTTCCTAGTTCGTGGTTGTGGCTGATAGGTCTGAGTTGGGGCAGATGATTCGATGACTCGAGGTGCTCCAAGCTCGTTAACGGGGCAGAAGATGTTCCAAGATTCGGATTAACGTTACTTCCATCAGCCATGCCACGCTATGCATCAAGGTGGCAAGTCTCCTGTTAGGGCACAGAATCCCATCATCAAGGCGCGTCCAAGATGATGACCATGATGACGTCGGTGTTCCGGGTTTCGGACAATGAGGGAAGTGCTGGCCAACGAAAGAGAATGAAGTCAGAGGCATTGCGTCGGTTACGAGTTAGGATAATGCGTTCAAGGGGTTCCGAAGTGGAAGGCCATCTGGAACCTGGTCGTTGGTTTATCCCTTGGCGGAACGGCTGATTGCAGGGGGTTTCGCAGGGGGAACCGTAATTACCAATACCCTAAGTCGGCGCCAATACCCAAGCTCGGAACCTAATATACGAAACTCAGACTGACATCATGATGACTTTGTGCTGCATTGATGGGCGGATTCGGTGTTTTCGCAGGATAGTCTAGCGACAGCCGATTGATGCACAGTCGCTCTCACGATGAGCGAGAGCACACATCTGATGACCTGGGTCCCGCGCGACACGAAGGCGCAGTTCGCAGCCCTCGCGCATCAGCGAGGCATCAGCGAATCGGCGCTATTGAAGCGCCTTGTGGTGGCATCCTTGGCGCCAACGACCGTCGTTAAACCTCTGGCGCCGGACCCGGTCGACCCCGTGAGTGCCACCGAGCGGCTCTCCATTCGCCTGCGATCGGACGACCTCTTGCTCCTTCGCGAGCGCGCCAAGGCACGTGAGATGCCAACGAGCACCTATGTGTCGCTCCTCATCCGCTCGCACCTTAGGGTAATGGCGCCCCTTCCAACCCCGGAACTCCTCGCTCTCAAGCGCAGCGTCGCTGAGATCGGCGCCATTGGCCGGAACCTGAATCAAATTGCTCGCGCCGTGAATCAGGGCGAGCCACCGAGCGGACCGAGCAGAGCGGACCTGCGGGCGCTGCTACGTGCACTTGAAGCACTACGCGTACACGTCAAGGCGCTCATCAATACGAACCTCGAGAGTTGGCGGAGTGGCTATGAAAAAGCGAACCATTGACCTGCAAGACAGCGCCAGACCTCTGCTCGATATAGTTTCCTATGGTCGAGGCGGAAATTCCCTGACGGCGGCCCAGAAGGAGCACATTGCCCTCACGGTGCGACGGGTTTCCGAAGTCATGGTCAAGGTGTCCGGAGGCGCTCGAACGGTGAGGGGTGTCGGGCAGCACATGGACTACATTGGGCGCGAGGGCAGGCTCGGGCTCGAAGCCGACACCGGAGAGCATCTCGATGGCAAAGGGTTTGAGCGTCAACTTACCGAGGACTGGGACCTGGACTTGGAGGCCCATGAACGACAGACCGAGCGATCCATCCGGGGTCGAAAGCCCCCGAAGCTCGTGCACAACATCATCTTCTCGATGCCACCTGGTACCCCGGCGGACAAGGTTCTTCGGGCTGTGCACAAGTTCGCACTAAACGAATGGCAACTAAAGCACCGCTATGCGATGGCGCTGCACACGGACGATGATCATCCGCATGTCCATGTGGTTGTGAAGGCGGTGAGCGAACAAGGTCAACGGCTCAACATCAGGAAGGCCACCTTGCGGGCATGGCGGCAACAGTTTGCCGAGAACCTTCGAGAGTTGGGCGTGGCAGCAAACGCGACGGAGCGGGCGGTGCGTGGGGAGACGAGAACCCACCGGTCCGATGGCGCTTACCGGGCGGCAATACGAGAAGGCTTATCGCTTATTGAAGATCGGAAGCGACGGATCATCCGCGAGTGGTCGGAGGGTCAGTTGAATTTTGGCACGGGGGAGGAGAGGCTGGCCAGAACCCGCGAGGAGGTACTCGAGGGATGGTACCGGGTCAGCGCTCGACTAAAAGCGGACGGTGATTTTGAACTTGAGCGGCGAGTCGAGTCATTCGTGGCACAGATGCCTCTGGCCAAAACAGAAAGGCGGGCGCTTGTTGACCAGTGGCGTGCACCGGTGAAAACGCGATAAGGGTCAATTGGGCGAACGCAGCGGATGCAAATGGCCTCGCATGTAGCCCTTGCTGACCCTCTGGCTTCCGTCCGTCCGGATCCGCCATCGCTATCCGTGCCAGCGCTTGCGCGTCAGGCGTGCCCCTATGATTCCTGCTTTCGTTCATCATTGTTGCGAGTCGCCAACCAAGCTTCGATATCGGACCTCAGCCACTCTGAGGCACGCTTGGGAAGATCAGCCCATTTTGGGAAAGTCTTGGCGCGAACGCCCTCGTAGATCCTTGCGTGGGTCATCCCCGTCAGCCGCATCACTTCGCCCATGCGCAGGTACGGAGAGACATCGGGCGTCGGCACCGGCTGATCGCGTTCGATGATCCGGGCGTTCATGAATGCCTCCACTTCGCTTTCGATCCAGGCTGCCGTGCGCACGGAAAGTTTTACTTGCCTGGGAAAGGCGCCGGCCGCCATCATTTTGTAAATCGTTGAGGTCCCGACGCCAACCCGTTCGCACACCTCACGCAAGCGGAGATAGCGCAGACCTGTCGACTTCGGAGCGGCGTGGCTCGTCGGTGTAGGTGGTTCCGGTCGTCGTGGTAGCGCCGGCTGGGGCAATTCCGGCTTCGCGAGAGGGATCAGCGCTGCGTCATACTCGACGCGCGTGAGCGATAGTGTGCCGATGCCGGGAAGGGGGATGAGGATACGATCGGACATGCTGTTTTCTTTATGATGAGGCCAAATTGGCTATGCCCGCATTATGAGCATTCAGCTTGACGCGGAGTCCCTAGCGGGCATTACGAAGCGGCGTATAGTGACATTATGCATGTAGAATATGCATGTGGAATCAGCCAGATGTTATGAGTGAATTCATGCGCTTGGATACCAAGGCACCGGCCACGCTGGGAGCGGTGATAGAATCCGTAAAGCGTCTCAGCACCTTGGGCGAAGCGAAGATTCTGGAACTTGTGTCCGCCGGAAGGATGTAACCGGTAACCAGGCGGCGTACTTTTCGTGTTGGGGGTCGGCGCGCATTGTAGCTTCAGTTCAAATCACTGGAGACAAGCGATGCAGACGACGAAGCGACGAAGTGCGGAGGCCTGGCGGGCAATGGTCGTGCGGTTTGCGCAGAGCGGCTTGACGGAGGAGGCATTCTGCGAGGGTGAGGGTATCAGTCCGAAATTATTTCACCGCTGGCGAATGAAGCGCGGCAAGGCGACGCCGCGGGCGGTACTGGAGAAGCCGACGCGGGCGGCACCGAGCCCGGCCTCGAGTTCCGGCTTTGTCGATCTGGGGTCACTGAAGGGCAGCGGATCAAAGCTCGAGATGCGGCTCGATCTCGGTGGCGGGGTGCTACTGCATGTGGTGCGCGGATAATGTTCTTTGCGGAAGGACAGATTCGGGTGTTCCTGTATGGGCAGCCCACCGACATGCGCCGCTCGTTCGACGGGCTCCAGGCACTGACGCGCCACGCGATGGGCCATGACCCCCTGGACGGCTCGCTCTATGTGTTCGTTTCCCGTCGCGGCGCGCAGATGCGGGTTTTATACTTCGATCGCAGCGGATTTTGTGTCTGGGGAAAGAGACTCGAGTCTGGCCGCTTCATCAGCGATTGGCACCAAGTCCACACCGGCGAGATGAACTGGACGCAGCTGAAGCTTCTGATCGAGGGGATTGAGCCGGGCCGTCAGCGCAAGCGTTATCAGCAGACCGAGGTGCGTAATAAACCCTGTATTTATGCACCTTTGAGCGCTGCAATGGGATAAAATCCGCGCGTGCAAAACGCGTCAGGTGCAGGCTCATCACAGACCACCGAGGTGGCCCGTGAGGGTGGCGTGGACTTAGGCGATCTCGTCCTGTCACAGGCGCGAACCATCACGACGCAGGGTCAGCAGATTGACTCGCTGAGGCATCAGCTGGCGTGGTTCAAGCGCCAAGTGTTCGGCCAGAAGAGCGAACGTTTTGCGCCCGAGCCGGACCCGACCCAGATGCATCTCGGGGAAGTATTCCCCGTGCCGGCCGTGGTCCCCGAGACCCGTAAGGCCGTCCCCGCACACACGCGACGTGTTCCCAAGACGGACTTGGCCAATACGGGTGAGGCCGTGCCGTTCTTCGACGAGTCGCGCGTCCCGGTCGAGACCATCATGGTGATGAGCACTGAGATGCAGCAGCTCAAGCCCGAACAGTTCGAGGTCATTGGCCAGAAAGTCAGCTATCGCCTGGCACAGCGACCCGGCAGCACCGTGGTGCTAAAATACGTACGCCCCCTCATCAAGATCCTCGAGACCCAGGCGCTGCTGTGTGCCCCCGCGCCGGTGGGCGTGCTCGAGGGTAGCCGCGCCGACGTGAGCTTTGCCGCCGGACTTCTCATCGATAAATTCCTTTACCATTTGCCGCTGTACCGTCAACACCAGCGCCTCGCCGATTCCGGGATCACGGTCAGCCGTCCCTGGCTCACGCAGCTCGCCCAGCGCACCATCAGCTTACTCGCGCCGATTTACGACGCGCAGTTCGCCTCGATCCGCACCAGCCGCGTCAAAGCCATGGATGAGACCCCGATCAAGGCCGGTCGCGCCGGCCGCGGCAAGATGAAGACCGGGTATTTCTGGCCCGTCTACGGCGAGGCCGACGAAGTCTGTTTTCCGTACTGTACCTCCCGCGGTCATGCTCACGTGCGCAACCTCTTGGGGATGGCGCCGGCTGCCGATGCCGTGCTCATCAGCGATGGCTACGACGCCTACAGCGCCTATGCAAAAAAGACCGGCCTGACTCATGCTCAATGCTGGAGCCACGCCCGGCGCGAGATCTTCGAGGCCCTCGAGTCCGAGCCCACCGGCGTCGGCGAGGCCCTTGAACAAATCAAGGCCATTTACGCTATCGAAGATCATATTCGAGAACACCACCTCGTGGCTGGCGACAAGCAGCTGTATCGACTGATCCACAGCAAGCCGAAGGTCGAAGTATTTTTCGACTGGATCGAACAGCAATTCGAGCGCCACGGGTTCACGCCCACCAATCCATTCATCAAAGCCTTGAGATATGCACACAAGCGCCGCTTGGGGCTCGAGGTATTCCTCACGGATCCCGACGTGCCCATGGATACGAATCACATCGAGCGCGCCCTGCGGGTTATTCCCATGGGAAGACGTTCATGGCTTTTCTGTTGGACCGAGCTCGGCGCCCGCGACGTCGGCATCATCCAGAGCTTGATCGTCACCTGCCGCCTGCACGGCGTCGATCCCTACACCTACCTCGTCGATGTGCTCCAACGCGTCGCGCAACACCCCGCTTCCCGGGTCGCCGAGCTCACGCCGCGTTTGTGGAAGCTACACTTCGCGGACAACCCGCTGCGCTCCGACCTGCACGGTCTTCCCCGCTAATCAATACGCCGGCCAGGCACCGGTTACGGAAGGATCGCGGAGGTGTTTCCCTTTATACCCGCAGCGGACCCGCCAATCCCATCCGATACTCTCGCCGAGGAAGACCTCGTGGCGGGGTCCCCATCGGCTTTAAATCGGAAGCAGCGCCGGACCCTGATCCAGTCGAGTTTGACGACAGCCTCACCGAAGAAATATCGACCGCGGACGGCCTCAAAGCGCCGGTGAGGCGCGCGGTGAAGAATAGGTGAGGTGGGGATGGCCTGGTGGATCAGAGATGTTGGCGGTCTTCATCCAGACCGAGTCCGGCAAGGCTGCACTTCTCGGCACTCGCAACGAGGTAGACCGCGGGTGGCGGGCTGCGAGCGATATATTGGAGCGTCAAGGCAAGCCTGCACTCGCCATTGCCGCGCGGCGGTTCAGCCACCAAATGCCGGCACCACAGACAGACCGAGAACAATTGGCCACGGAAATACTGAAGTTCGCTCACCGCCATCCAACCGATCGGACGCGTTGATTCGCAATGTGAGCGGCGCGGTGCGATCCCGTCAAACGTTGCCCCGTTATCTTTTTGCGACCGCCAGTGCATAATCTTTGACTGACAGTCACGGAACGGGTACTGTCGCTCAAGTTCGGGGAGGGAGCTGAACCGATCGAATCTAACTAATAAGGCGACTTTTCGGGATTGTCCCGGACGCAAGGATTCAGTTTGATGGCGATCGTAATGGCAATGGTGTGACCGGTGAACTCGGTCGGGGGATTCCGGCTAGATGCCGGGAGGCACATACGAATGCTCTGCGGTTTCTCAACGCCATCATGAACGTCGGGCACGCCATCAAATTTTGTCGTCAGCAAAAGAAGCTGTCGATTCCAGCGTTGGCGGCGCGAGCCGGGCTGTCTGCTTCGTATATTTCGTTGTTGGAAAGGAACGGCCGCGATCCTCCGTTATCCACGATGGAAAAAATTAGTCGCTCATTGGAGATGCCGCTCAGCCTTTTGATGTTCATTGGGACGTCCCAGGGCGAGCTCGAATCGATTCCGGCCGAAATCACCGAAAAGCTTGCCGCCGCCACGCTCAGGTTGCTGAGCACCGTGCCCAATGAGCGTCAATCCAATCTCATATGAAGGATGGTTGTTTCATGTTCACGATCCCGCACATGCCCGAGTCGCTTGAAATCCAATGAACAAGAAGCGCGTGAAGGACCCGGTGGCCGCTGACCCGTTCAGCTACATTGATCTATTCTGCGGTTGTGGGGGGTTCAGCCTGGGATTGAAGAGGGCTGGACTGGAGTGCCTCGCCGCCATAGATAGCGACAAGAATGCGATTGCCACCTTCCGCGAGAACTTCCCCAATGTTGAACACGTGCTGGAGCGTGACCTGACGAAGTTCACTCCGGATCTTCTGCAAAAGCTTATTGGGCGGCAGAAGGTGGATATGATAGTGGGCGGCCCACCATGCCAAGGTTTCAGCAAGGTGCGCAAAGTTGATGGAGCGAACCACGGCCGACGCCTCGTCCAAGATCCCCGTCGGCACCTCTATCAAAACTATCTCCAATACGTCGAGTTCTTTGCCCCTTCGATATTCATCATGGAAAACGTTCCCGGTATCCGCAACGCGGCGGGCGGAGAGTTTTTTGCCGCAATTCAGCTGGATGCCCGGAAGCTTGGGTATCGCGTGCATGCGACAACCGTTTGTGCCTGGCAGCACGGCGTGCCGCAGAAGCGCGAGCGGCAATTGATAATCGGAACATCTTCAGACCTGCCGATTTTTTCGACCGCCATCTATGTTCCGCAGACCCATGCGGATCCCGAGAAGCGGGTTAATAGCCGCAAGCCCAAGGATCAGAGGGGGGGGCGGGGCCGCCGGAGAACGCTTGAGAAGCCGGTGACCGTATGGGAGGCGATTGGTGATCTGCCGCCGCTTCATGCGGGTGAGGGCGAATTTGAGACTGATTACGATGCTGTCCGCGGTCGCGAGCACATCGAGAGATATGGAGGCCGGTTTCTGAGGGACGTCCTTGAAGTGCATCTTTCCGACCGGCTCACCGCCCACGTTGCACGGGTGCACAGCGAACGTGATCTGCGGGATTTCGACCGTTTGCGCGAGGGGGAGACCAGCAAAGGTGCCCTGGCGCGCGGCGAAGAGATGGAATTTCCCTATGATCGTGAGCAGTTTCCGGATCGGTACACGCGCCAGCATCGGGATGAGTTGTGCTCAACCATCGTGGCCCACATGAGCAAGGATGGGCTGATGTATGTGCATCCCACTCAGCGTCGGTCGCTGACGGTCCGGGAAGCCGCCCGCATACAGACGTTTCCAGACGGATTCGTCTTTCCCGAATCAAAAACCATTTCCTACCGGCTCGTGGGCAATGCCGTGCCCCCGCGTCTTGGAGAGGCGGTGGGACGGGGGGTCAGGCAGTATCTTGGCGCATCCTTGCCGGCGCGTGCGCTGTCGCCCCTGCCAAGGACTCCAAAACAGGCGGTGGAGTGGCTGACCCCAGCCGTGGTTGCGCCACAAGCTCAAGCCAAACTCCGCCGGCTGTCCATGGACGACTTTAAAAAGGCCTGGTTCTCAATCGGGTTCCTGCACAACTGGCTGCATCCGGACGGCGCGATCGACAATGGTGACGAGATCGTCGACACCGTTCAGCAGTCGCAGTGCTTGCGAGAATTGCGCCGCAGATCGCCGCACCGGCGTACGCGTTGAGCGGCTGGCCGACGAGCCTGGTGCCCCTGGCCCGGGAAGCTGCCCGACGCTTCCAAGGAGGCCGTCTGCGATTCGACGAGTATTACTATTCCGGGGCACAGATCGCGGGTTGGAAGTGGTGTGAACGAAATCGGAGTTCTGAATGGGCGGAAAAAAGCACGAACTGATCCCGTCGGCACGGCGCCTGATCACGTCGTTGCGCGACATGGGTTATGATTTTTCTGCGGCGGTCGCGGACGTTGTGGACAACTCAATCGAAGCTGGTGCGTCGAAGGTCCACATTGACGTGCGATCGGACGGCGACAACTCTTGGGTGCGCATCGCGGACAATGGGGCCGGGATGAAGGCCGCGCAAATCCGCGAGGCGCTTCGATACGGAACCACGCGCGAATACGACGCAAAGCATGCACTTGGGAAGTTCGGCCTTGGGTTGAAAACTGCCTCCATGAGCCAGTGCCAGCATCTGACGGTGGCAAGCCGGGCGGATGCCACACGCGCCGACGTTGCCGCGCATTCATGGGATTTGGCGCACGTGGCGGCAACCGATCGATGGGAAATCATCGAAGCGGCCCGCGATGAAAGCCGAGAACTGTGGACGGGCCCATTGAGCAACCACACCGGCACCGTGGTGCTGTGGCGCCGCTTGGACCGGATACTTGGCTTCAAAAACCCCTATGGGGGGATGGCGAAAAAGCGGCTCGAGACCATGTGCCGCGAGCTGGAGGAGCACATCGCGATGGTGTTCCACCGGTACCTCGCGGCCGAAGGGGGCCGGCGAAGGGTGCGGATTGCCGTGAATGGCACCGTGGTGCGTCCGCGGGACCCCTTCGTTCGTGAGGAAAAAGGTACCCGTCAGCTCGATCCGGTCACGCTGCATTTCAATCACGAAGGGGTTGAGGGCGAAATTCTCATCGAGCCTTTCGTTGTTCCCCATCAGGATGAATTTTCGTCCGCCGCGGCCCACGCCGCGGCCGCCGGTCCCCTCCGTTGGAACCGGCAGCAAGGTTTCTATATTTATCGGGCCAACCGCATGATTCAGAGCGGCGGATGGAGCAATTTGAGGACGATGGACGAGCACACCAAGCTCGCTCGGGTTGCGCTGAGCTTCGATCCGCGCTTGGATGACGCATTTCGCATCAATGTCGCCAAGATGCGTGTCCGCTGCCGCGACAATTGCGCGAGCAGATAGAAAAGGCAATTGCGCCAGTCATCAAGGCCGCCCAGGTCGTCTATCGGCGTTCCGGTGGCGCTACCAACATGGAAAACCGACCGACGAACACCTCGCGGGCAGCCCGGCCGGTTGTTCGCGTACAACAGCAGGCATCCGCCGCAATCCTCAAGGCGACGACCAACGGGTCGACCGGAAGAGCGAGAACTGGTTCGGAGAAGGAGGGTGCCCGTCTTTGGACAATTCAGGAGCTGCAGGACGAGATTAAACGCGTTGCCACGCAGGACGAGAGGTTGATCGTTCTGGCCGTATTGGACCGTATAAAGGGGGAGCGGGCGGAGCCCGGAGACCCTCATTGTTCCAGACGGCATTGGGAGCCATGAAGCGGGAAACCTGCAGCCGCCTTCAGTACAATAATATTTCAGTCGGCTTGGACACGGCCGTATCGTCACTCGGCGCCGCCATACTGCGGCCGTGCCGAACATTGATATGCTCGGAATAGAATACAAACTGAGAGGTCATCGCAAGACTGGATGCGGGTAATGACGGCATTCTGCCCACATTAGGTTTATATCCGACCATGGCAGATGTGTTTTCAAGATCAAAGCGGGCCGAGGTAATGGCTCGAATTCGCAGTCGGGGAAATAAAGCAACGGAAATTGCATTCATGAACCTGCTTCGCTCGCATGGAATCACCGGCTGGCGGCGTCACCTGCCAATTTCTCTCCCCGAAGCCAAGAATGGGCCGTCCTTACGGCGCGCACAAGTTAGGCCGGATTTTGTATTCAGGTATCGACGTGTTGCCGTGTTCATCGACGGCTGTTTCTGGCATGGCTGTCCCATCCACGGCATCAAGCCCGACGCGAATCGGGAGTTCTGGCGTAGCAAGTTCGAAGATAACCGTGCGCGCGACCGCTTCGTAGACAGGTCGCTTCGCCGGAAAAATTGGACGGTTTTGCGGTTTTGGGAGCACCAATTGCTCAGAGGTGACTGGGTGATAGCCAAACTCCTGCTGTGCACGGCGACCTCCGACCATCAATCTTGATGAACGCCCTGCTGAAGCTCGCCGCAGTCTCGGGAGCGATGAATGCTGTTCGAGTCCAGCTTCAACGCGGGATAAACGTGAATGTGACGGACGCGTCCGGCCGGTCGCTGTTGATGCTTGCGGCCGCACGAGGCCATGTCGAAGTCTGCCGTCTTCTATTGGAGTCCGGCGCGGACGTTGGGATAACTGATACCGAGGGCAGAAGCGCGCTGCTGTATGCAACGGGCGCAGGATGTATGGACGTCGCGGCCCTCCTCCGAGCTTACAGTGCAAAAACTACGGGTGACGAGGGCGGAGTTTGCGAGGAGCCAGCATCAGATTCGCGGGAGACCGGTATTCTTGAGGGCGCCGAAGCTTCTGATCTCTGGCAGGAGGCAGAGCAATTCTCCCTGCCAACGGGCGGCGACGCGACACTCGACGACTGCTTGGTCATTCAGCAAGCGATTTCGGATCACCAACCGCTTGACACGGATGCCGGTTGGGAAGAGGTGGAGATCGATCTTCCGGAGATCAACCCGCCGCGGGCCAGGAGTGAGTATTTCGACGATGACCTGCGCGCTTCGATTTATTTGCTGCTATCACAAGCGCTTCAAGTAGGCAGGACCAGCTCTTCAGCAGTGGCAAATGTCACTGCTCACATTGACGAGGACTTCGCGCGTCATCTCCAGATGTGCTTGATGTTTGTTCTGGAGGACTTGGGTGTGAGAGTCGATGACGACCTCATTGATCTCACTTTCCTTACGGCGGGCATGGAACCCACCTGGTCCGGGCGGGTGCAAGAGGCTCTGGAATACCTAATTGATCTCGTTGCGTCCCGGAACGACCCCGGGCGCCATTACCAGCGCGAAATTGTAACCCGCCCTCTTCTTTCCAGGGATGACGAGGTCGAGCTTGCAGTGAGGATGGAGAACGCAAAAAAAAGCGCGCTAGACGTTATCGGAGGGAGTCACGCATTGCTCAGCGAGCTTGTCCGGCAGGCGGATCGAGCTTTGCAGGGACAGATACCGATTAGTTTCATTGTAGAGCGGGATGCTCCGGAATTGGCAGCCGGGGACGAGGAAATTGAAGCGAGCGATGCTATTCCTCGCGAAGATACTCTTCCTGGCGATGGGGAGTCTCCGTCAGAATCAGATCTGTCGCCGGCAGCTGGTGATCTAGGCTCGCATGTCAAGGTGATCAGGCAGAAGCTCATTGAGAATTCCCTCAAGGCGGCGGAAATCTCTGAAATCTTGCAGAGTCTTCGGCTCAAAATTTCATTCATAGAGGGAATCTGCAAGTCCGTGCCAATACGTGAGGTTGGGGCCGAGGTTCAAGCAGAACTTCTATCGGCACTTGCAAGGTTTCGAGAGCCAAGGAACCAGCTGGTGATCCGCAATCTGCGCCTCGTTAATTCCCTCGCCAGGCGTTATATGTACCGGGGTTTGGAGTTTCTCGATCTGGTGCAAGAGGGCAACCTAGGTCTGATGAAGGCTGTCGAGAAGTTCGACCATCGACGGGGCTTTAAGTTGTCAACTTATGGTACTTGGTGGATACGTCAGTCCATAACACGCGCAATTGCGGATCAGGCGCGGCTGGTACGGCTGCCGGTTCACCTGATCGATTCATTGAATCGAATCATCCGCACCAAAGAGGAGATTGAGCGGTGCACAGGTATGCCAGCTCGACTAGATGTTGTCAGCCAAGCGGCATCCATGGATCTACGGACCGTTGTTAAAGTTTTGCGTGCTGATCGGGACACCGTGTCGCTTGACGATCCAACAAACGGGTTGTGCAGCGAAGCGACAATTCCGGAGGAACTGGTGGATCAAGGGTCCGGACCAGATGCGCTGGTGACCGCTCAAGCACTTCAGCTTGCAATTGCTCAGACCTTGGAATCGATTCCTCCGAGATACGGTGAGATCATCCGCCTGCGATTCGGCCTGGCGGACGACAACGATCTTACCTTGGAGGAGATCGGTACAATGTTCAATCTCACGAGGGAAAGAATAAGGCAGATCGAATCCAAGGGTTTAAAGAAGCTGGGGCATCCATCGAGATCTGCGGTGTTGCGGACATTTTGTGACGGGGCGGTACGCCCTCCCGCCACTGAAACCGTAGGTGACGACTCTTGAGCTCTGACCGAATGCGCCATGCTCCGCCAAAAGCAGCTGCAATGCTGGAGTCGCTCCGCGGGCTCGGCTACTCAACCGCAACTGCGCTAGCAGATCTGATTGACAACAGCATCTCAGCGCGCGCCACCACCATCGAATTGCATTTTGACTGGAACGGCCGTGGAAGTTCAATTCGACTGGTGGATGACGGAGTCGGCATGACCGCTGGCCAGCTCGATTCCGCGATGCGGCTTGGTCAAAGAAGTCCGCTCGATGATCGTGAACCATCGGATTTGGGCCGCTTTGGCTTGGGACTGAAGACGTCATCCTTTTCCCAATGCCGCCGTCTCACCGTCGCAAGTACTGTGGGCGGTACCAGCAGCTGTCTCCGTTGGGATCTTGACGTTCTGGCCGCAGCCGATGGGGATGGTTGGTTCCTCTTGGAGGGCGCGGCGGAGGTAAGCCCGCGATTGGATCGCCCCGATCGATCGGATGACGCACGGCACGATTGTCCTTTGGGAGCAGCTTGATCGTATTGTTACCGCTGGCTACCAGCAACAGGACTTTCTCGACCTCGTGGACCGGGTTGAGGCACATCTGGCGATGGTCTTTCATCGATATCTGAGGCACCCGCGCGCATTCGGCTGAACATTAACGGCCATCCTGTAAAGGCTTGGGACCCATATCTCCTCGATCATCCGGCCACTTGGTCATCGCCCACCGAGCGCTTGGTCGTTCTAGGGTCAGTGGTGGAAGTGCAATGCCATGTTCTGCCACACAAGGACCGCCTTACCGTGCGTGAGCAGGACGAGGCGGCCGGCCCCGATGGCTGGTCTGCTCAACAGGGCTTCTACGTCTATCGGAACCGGCGGATGCTCGTGGCAGGGAGCTGGCTTGGCTTGGGCGGGGCCGGTCGTGGACCAAGGACGAGTCGCACCGACTGGCCAGGATCCGCGTCGACATACCGAATACAGCCGACGCAGAATGGGGCATTGATGTGCGAAAGTCGACGGCGCGACCGCCGCTCGAGATTCGAGAGAGGCTGACGCTGCTGGCGGAGGACACTCGCGACCGCGCCCGACGGGTATTCGCTCATCGCGGCGTATCGTCACGTAGTCCGACGGGGGGCGCGGTCATGCAGGCGTGGCGCGCGGAAAGGTTTGAAGGGGGGCTGCGGTATCGAATAGATCTCAACCATCCAGCAATCAGCGAGACGCTCTCGGATGCTGGAAAGCTTGCGGACCGCATTCGTGCAATGCTTCGCGTCATCGAAGAAACCGTACCAGTTCAGCGCATTTGGCTCGATACCTCAGAACTTCGGGAGACCCCGCGCACCGGTTTTGCTGGGGCTGCGGCTGGAGACGTGACCGCGGTCCTGTCGGTGCTTTATAGAAATATGGTTTTGCGCAAAGGCGTATCGTGTGCAGATGCTCGGAGCGCCCTTAAGCAAATGGAACCGTTCAGCAATTACCCTGATTTGGTGGACGCGCTACCCCCACTTGATCGTATAACGTCCGGTGCCAACTAATGTCCAGCTACCAAGAAATCACAAGTCGGATAATCAAGTTCGTCCAAGAGTTGATTCTCGACGAAGCCGAGCGCTCGGCAATTACGCCAAAGCTGATCGGCACCAAAATCGATCTTGTCTTATCCATCAAACCGGAATGGGGCGAGGGCCTAGACCGTCAGGCGGTGACAGATGAGCTGATCCGGCGCTTCAAGTCTTTGGATTGGCAAGGATACGACCCTAAAGAGTGAACAAGGTCACCGGCCTTGGCTGAATGTGGAGCGGAAAAAGGATTGGCGATACTGGCAACGCTACCGCGACTGGATTGAAACAAGTTTGTCGTGGAAGACGGCCGATGCCCTCAATAAGTCGACTGACACGGTGCTTGAACTGCTGGAGGATCCAGCACGCCCGAGAGCATTGGGATCGCCGCGGACTTGTTGTCGGACACGTCCAGTCCGGGAAGACGGGCCACTATACGGGGGTAATTGCAAGGCGGCCGATGCTGGCTACAAGATCATCATCGTTCTCGCCGGACTGCATAACAACCTGCGCGCCCAAACTCAAGTGCGCTTGGATGAGGGGTTTCTCGGATACGCCACCAATCCTGATCCGGAGATCATGGATTTTGTTGGGGTCGGCTTCGGCGGTCGGGATGCAAATATAAAACCGAATTGCGCCACGAATCGAACAGAAACCGGCGATTTCAACACGCGGGTTGCACGACATCTTGCAATCACGCCAGAGCAGCGACCATGGCTGTTCGTCGTTAAAAAGAACAAAACTGTACTGCAACGTCTCCTCGACTGGGTCGGCCATCATGTAGCTGATTCGACGGATGAGCCGGAACGTCGCATCGTGACGCAGCTTCCGATCCTAATCATAGACGACGAAGCAGATCATGCCTCGGTGGACACCGGAGAGCAGGTTTTCGGTCAGGATGGAGTACCGGACGACGAACACGAGCCGACCGCGATCAACAGCCGCATACGCAAAATCCTAAGATCATTCGCACGATCGGCCTACGTGGGATACACGGCCACTCCATTTGCCAACATTTTCATTCATGAGAGGGGCGCGACTCCGGACGAAGGTCAGGATTTGTTTCCTTCCTCGTTCATCATCAATTTGGCGGCGCCATCGAACTATGTGGGTCCGGTCCGGGTATTCGGCTTAAGCGGCGCGGATGGCAGGCAGAACGGGCTCCCTCTTGTTCGCACCGTCAGCGACTATGCCTCCCTTGATGGCACCGGCGGATGGATGCCCTTGAAGCACCGTAACGGACATCTTCCGCGCATTGACGGGTCGGACATCCTTCCCCCTTCCCTTGAAGAGGCGATCTATGCATTCATCCTGCATGCGCTGCACGGCGGCTTCGCGGGCAGGGTAGCAGCATTGCTCCATGCTGGTTCATGTAACTCGATTCAATTCGGTTCAGCAAGAGGTGCATAAGCAGATTGAGCACTTGTCAACGGACTGCGGCAACGAATTTCTCGGAACATCGGTGCGGAGCGGGACTACGCCGTGCTCGAGCGCATTTGGAAAAACGATTTTGTGCCGACTACCGCAGCTGTCGATCAGGAACTTCCTGATGGCCGAGAAAGCGAGGCCGTCGACTGGCCCGCGATCAGTTCGGTGCTATCCACGTGCTATCCGAAATCGAAGTGCGGATGATCAACGGCACGGCGAAAGATGCTTTGGATTACGAGGAGCGTCGGCACACCGGGTTGAAGGTGATCGCGGTTGGAGGGGACAAGCTGGCGCGCGGTCTAACGCTAGAGGGGCTGTGCACAAGCTACTTTCTGCGTCATCGAAAATTATGACACGTTGATGCAGATGGGACGCTGGTTTGGATACCGGCCCGGTTACCTCGACCTTTGCCGACTGTATACGACCGAGGAGCTTGTAAGTTGGTTTCGCCATATCACCGAGGCGGCCGAGGAGCTTCGTGAGGAATTCGACCTCATGGCTGCCAGTGGATCTACCCGCGGGAATATGGCCTGAAGGTGCAGGCGCATCCAGTGTTGATGGTGACATCCAGGTTGAAGATGCGCACGGCCAAGAATCTTATGCTTTCATTCAGCGGGCAATTGTTGGAGACGGTGTCATTACATAGTGAAAAGACAATTCTGGAAAACAACCTCGCAGCCGCACAGCGGCTTATCCATGATCTCACACCATCGAAGATGTGAACCCGCAACGAAAGCGGGGGAATTCGGTGCAAAAGTGGGAGGGGTTTCTGTGGCGTGACGTGCCGGCAGACCGCGTGATCGAGTTTCTCAGCAAGTATCGTACACACCCCGACGCGTATAAGGTGAATGGACGATGCTCGCCGAGTTTATCGGATCGATGGTGAAGGTCGGCGAGCTCACCTCCTGGACGGTAGCATTGGTCGGCGGTGGTGATGGAGCGGCTCACGAATTTGGCCCCGGCGTGTCTGTTAAAATGCTCAAGCGCGCCAAGAATTCGAAGGCCGAGGTCGTTACTTCAATCCGACGCCTCCTTTCGACTCGCGACGAGGCCATTGATTTGGATGAGGCGGCTTGGCTAGCCGCACTTGAGCTCCGCAAAAAACATGGCACAAGGATCCTGCGCGGCGTCGCGGCGATGCCGCACCGGACGGAACCAACGGCCCCTCGATACGAGAAATCCGCGGGTTGGCGGAAATCTAACACCAAACAT
>CAWCIE010000009.1:0-257815 GCA_963795475.1 uncultured Gammaproteobacteria bacterium | reverse complement strand
TTCGAACCCACGGTCGGATTGCTCCAACGCCGGTTTTCAAGACCGGTGCATTCAACCGCTCTGCCACCTCTCCCTTATCTTCCGAATCAACCGCTTGCACTAACCGCTTGCACTATATTGTGCCTCACTATTATCGCCAGTTTTGGGGTCAATGTTTCCATTTTGTGTCCGCTCTGCCCCATCAACCGTGCCAAAGCATCGCCGGCACCCTGCCGCTCCCGCCGTTGTATCGGCGGCGGAATCGGGTGTCAAACGGCACATTTAGGGTGTTTAATCACCGATGGGCTCTGTTTCGGGAAAGGAGTTGTCAAGAGATTAAGATGCACAACGTACAAATCGAGCAGAAGAGCTATGAGATGCCCCCGCAGGAAGGGATCAGCATCGCGCATTTTCTCACCGTTGCCGACATCGAGCGCTCGGCTCGCTACTACGAAAAGGTTTTCGGTGCTCGAATTCTGAGTCTGGGTGACGGCAACGCGCCTGGGTACCTTCAGCTCGCGAATATCTGGATGATTTTGAACGTCGGAGGCGGCCCGACACCGGACAAGCCGACGGTAACGCTCAGCGTTCCCGACCCGAGCCATATCAACAGCTTTTTGAATATCCGCGTCGCGGATATTCACGCATGCTATGAACTATGGAAAGGTCGAGGGGCGGAGTTCTTCACGAAGCCGTTAGAGAAGTACGGCGAGTGGCGCTGCTACATCCGCGATCCTGATGGTTATCTCATCGAGGTCGGACAGAGCACCACCCTCAAGTATGGTTGACGCTCGGCCCGAGTAGGATGCGATGAACTCCGCGCGCCGGAATACTTTCCGGCTCGCTAGCGAATCCGAGCGCGCAAGCCGGAACCGCTTGCGCCAACGGCATTGCGGCGGGCATTGAGCCCTTGGCGCACGTTCCAAATCGCTGCTGCAATATTGATGGCGGCGGCGAGGAGAGCAAGAAAGTCATAGTCAAGCGGGGTCACTCTAAGGATCTCCGGCGGCATCAATTTCATGTCAGTCTAAGGTGCAGCGGTTGCCGGCCCAAATACTGTATGGTCAGAAGCTTATGCAATAAAACCGGCGCCTCAACACCAGCGGGGACGCCGATCCCATCGTATTCGGGGTTCAAACACGCCTGCTCGGCGCACTGCTTCTGATCGGGGGCGTAATCCTGATTCGACGCTGATCGAATGAGATTGAATTCTCGTTCTATCGCAGCACCACCGGGAGAAACGTACCTACCGCACATCGGCGGCTATCCGTGTTTGACGAACCTGTTGCCCCATGATGTATTGCCGTCAAAAGGACTTCACGGAGTACGGATGAGCCCCGCTAATCGCAAAGTGGTAGAAGTCCTGATTGGACTCGCTTTGCTTGGCTACACCGTCTATGAGATGCGCTCAGGTCAATACCGTGGCAAATGGCGCAGCTATTCTCGCGACAGGGAGCCGGTGTCTTTTTGGATGAGCATCTTGCTCCAACTCGGCATTTCAATCTTGTTCCTCATCGGAGTTCATTGAGGCGCGGACCGCCAAACTGCCGGTAAATCGAAGCATTCCGGATTCGCGCTGCGATAGTTGGGAACCGAAAAAGTAATGGTGATGTGGTGGACATCCCGACTCCCTACCCATTATGCTGCATCGAAATCGACGGCTCCCGAACCGCATAGGCGCGACTCCCATAGTCCCCTTCAACCGTAGCTTCGCACGATCATCCATCGCTTCCGGCGTCCGGTCGGATGGAAGATAAATCCGCCCTCCTCAACCAGCTTCGCATCGACCGCGAGAGCGAGCCTCCGCGCTCCGCGAAGTGGCCCCTTTGGCTCGCCGGTGCAGCCGGAGTCTTGATCATCGCCGGCCTGGCGTGGTTCTGGTCCCGCCCGAAAGGCATCCCGGTCCACGTGGCGGTAGCGCAGCCCATCTCCGCGGACAATGCGGCTGCACCCGCCTCGATCCTGGATGCCTCGGGATATGTGGTCGCGCGGCGCCAAGCCACGGTGGCATCGAAGATCACCGGCAAGATGGTCGAGCTCGACATCGAGGAAGGCGATCACGTCAAGCAGGGACAGGTGATCGCCCGGCTCGACGATACCAATTTCCGGGCGGCCTTGGATGCCGCCCGGGCGCAGCTCGATTATGCCAGATCCGGTCTTGCGGAGACCGAGGTAAACCTCAAGAACGCGAAGCGCGACTACGATCGCCAAAAGAGCCTGCTCACCGGGCACTTCGTCAGCCAGTCGGCGGTCGACAATGCACAAACCAGTATGGATGCGCTGGCCGCGCAGCTCGCCACCCAGCGCACCAATGTCGAAGTGGCGCAACGGAACATCGACGTGGCACAGCGCAACCTCGACGATACCGTCGTGCGTGCTCCCTTTGCCGGCGTCGTAACGGTCAAGGCGGCGCAGCCGGGCGAAATCGTGTCGCCGATTTCCGCCGGCGGCGGCTTCACCCGAACGGGCATCGGTACCATCGTCGACATGGATTCGCTCGAGATTCAGGTCGACGTCAATGAAAACTTCATTAATCGGGTGCAGCCTGCTCAGAAGGTGACGGCGAAACTCAATGCGTATCCTGACTGGCAGATTCCCGGCCACGTCATCGCCGTGATCCCGACCGCCGACCGCAGCAAGGGGACGGTCACCGTGAGGATAGCGCTGGATCAAAAGGATCCCCGCATCCTGCCGGAGATGGGCGTTCGGGTGGCATTTTTGGACGGCACGCCGGGCGCCGGCGGGGCGGAGCCGAGGATCGGGCGTGCGGCGCTGCCGCCCGCCGCGGTGCAGTCGTCAGGAGCGGCCGGCGTCGTATTCGTCATGCACAATTCGACGCGTCGAGCGGCGCGCCGTCAAGCTCGGCGCCGCCGACGGCGAACGCGTGGTGGTGCTCGCCGGAGTAACTCCCGGCGAGCGCGTAGCGATCGGTGATTTCACCCGATTGAAGGACGGCGCCGAGATTCGCATCGAACCATAGCCGCGGCGAGCGGCCGGACAGGGAGCGAGACATGAGCGAGACCATCGTGAGTTTGCGCAACGTCGTCAAACACTACGCCCGCGGAAAACAGGACGTGCCGGTGCTCGACAATCTCAACCTGGACATCGCCCGGGGCGAGTTCGTGTCGCTCATGGGCCCGAGCGGATCGGGCAAGACCACCCTCCTCAACCTCATCGGCGGGCTGGACACCCCGACCTCGGGCGAGATCACCGTCGCCGGCCGAGCGCTCGACCAGCTCAGCAGCGGGCAGCTCGCCCGCTGGCGCGCCAATCACGTCGGCTTCGTGTTCCAGTTCTACAACCTGATGCCCATGCTGAACGCGCAGCGGAACGTGGAGCTTCCGTTGCTGCTCACCCACCTCTCCGCCGCGAAGCGGGCCGCAAACGCCACGGCGGCTCTCACCCTGGTCGGCGTTGCCGATCGCGCCAAGCACAAGCCCGAGCGAGCTCTCCGGCGGCCAGGCGCAGCGCGTCGCGATCGCGCGCGCGCTGGTCGCCGATCCGAAGCTTCTGGTGTGCGACGAGCCCACCGGCGATCTGGACCGCAAATCCGCCGACGAGGTGCTGCACCTGCTGCAGATCCTGAATCGCGAGCACGGCAAGACCGTCGTCATCGTGACCCACGACCCGAAGGCCGCGGAATTCGCCAGCCGCCATCTGCACATGGACAAGGGCGCCTTGCTGGAATCCGGGACCTGGCTGAGGCGCGCATGAAATACTTTCCCGCTGATCTGGGCCACGCTGTGGCGCAAGAAGACGCGCACCATCTTCACGCTGCTCTCCATCGTGATCGCGTTCCTTCTGTACGGCGTCCTGGAGACGGTCGATTACGCGTTCGAGCACCCGAGCGGCGGCGTAACCGGTGCCGACAAGCTCATCACCACCAACAAGTTCTCCCTTACGCTGCTGCTGCCGTTCTCCTACGCGCAACAGATCCGCAGCGTGCCGGGCGTCGCGGAGGTCACCTGGATCACCTGGTTCGGCGGCTATTATCAGGAATCGAAGAACTTCGTGTTCGCGCTGCCGATCGACACCGACACTTATTTCAACCTGCACAAGAACGAGTTCATCGTCAGCGACGATCAGATGACTGCGTTCCGCAACGATCGGCGCCGGCGCGCTGGTGAACGTCGCACTCATGAAGAAATTCGGCTGGAAAGTCGGCGACAAACTCCCGCTGCATTCGACCATCTGGACGCAGAAGGCGGACGGCTCGCTGAACTGGACGTTCGATATCGTCGGCACCTTCGACGCGAAGGACCCCACCCAGGCGAGCCAGCAATCCTCCAGCGTGTTGTTCCATTACGAGCTGTTCGACGAGGGGCGCAGCTTCGGCAAGGGCCAAGTCGGCTGGTTCGAGGAGCGCATCGATGAGCCCGCGCAGTCCGCGGCCATTTCCGCCAAGATCGACGCCCTGTTCGCGAACTCGCCGAACGAGACCAAGACCCAGCCGGCCAAGGATTTTGCGATCGCCTTCATCAAGCAGTTGGGCGATGTCGGCTTCGTGCTGCGCGCGATTCTCGGCGCGGTTTTCTTCACGCTGCTGTTCCTGACCGGCAACACCATGATGCAATCCGTGCGCGAGCGCGTCCCGGAGCTTGCGATCCTGAAGACGCTCGGGTTTACGGACGGCAAGGTGCTGGGCCTCGTGATCGGCGAATCGCTCCTGCTCTGCGTGCTGGCCGGCGATCATCGGCCTGGCGCTGAGCTACGCGCGTGATCCCCATCGTCCAGCTGGGTCTTGCCGGGGTCGATCTGTCCCATGGCGCTCAGCCTCTCGGCATCCTGGTCGCCGTCCTGCTGGCCCTGATCGTGGGTATCCCGCCGGCGATCCGCGCCATGCGTCTGAATGTGGTCGACGCCCTCATGGACAAGCGCTGATTGCCGCGCTCCGGGAGTATCGAAATGCTCAAGCAATTGTTCGCCGTCAGCCTCATGAGCCTCTCAACGCTGCCGCAGCGCCTCGGCGCCTCCAGCGTCATCGTCATCGGCATCGCGGGAGTGGTCGCGGTGCTGGTGTCGGTATTGGCCATGGCCGCCGGATTTCGGCACACGGTGGCGGACAGCGGCCGGCCCGACCGAGTCATCATCCTGCGCGGCGGTTCCGACGCCGAGCTCAACAGCAACCTGACGCGCGCGGACATCGACATCATCGGCAATGCGCCGGGGCTCGCCAAGGACGCCGACGGCAAGGCGTTGCTGTCGAATGAGCTCCTGACCGTCGTGAACATGCCGAAGATCGACACGGGTACCGATTCCAACGTCACCCTGCGCGGGGTCGGTCTGCAGGTTTTGAAAGTGCGCCCGGAGCTGACGATCGTCGCAGGGCCGCATGTTCCGTCCCGCCCTGCGAGAATTGATCGCGGGCGCCGGCGCGGCCAAGCAATTTCGCGGTCTTACGGTCGGAAGCGTGCTGCATCTGCGCAATGCGGATTGGACGGTGACGGGCGTGTTCACCAGCAACGGCGACGTTCACGAGTCGGAGCTGCTCGCCGACGTGGATACCGTGGGCTCCGCGATCGAGCGCAACTCCAATTACAGCTCCGCGGTGGGGCTCCTGACGGACGCGGGCGCCTTCGACCGATTCAAAGACGCGCTCACCACCGATCCGCAGCTCAAGGTCGACGTGGAGCGCGAGCCCGAGTACTACGCCGCCCAGTCCAAGGAACTGACGCACCTGATCAACATCGTCGGCAATACGGTCGCCATCATCATGGCCATCGGCGCCATGTTCGGAGCCCTGAATACCATGTATTCGGCAGTCGACGCCCGGGGCCTGGAGATCGCCACCCTGAGAGCCATCGGCTTCGGCGCGTCGCCGATCCTGCGTCGGTGATGATCGAGGCACTGGCATTGTCATTCCTCGGAGGCGTTCTCGGGGCTGCGCTGGCCTGGCTCTTCTTCAACGGGCATAGCGTATCGACGCTCGGCGGCGCCTTCGCCCAGGTGGTCTTCAAGCTCACGGTCACCCGCACCCTGCTGGTCGAAGGAATCCTTTGGGCGTGCACTATCGGCGTGCTCGGCGGCCTGTTCCCGGCCGTCCGCGCCGCACGACTGCCTGTCGCGGAGGCGCTGCGCGCGGCCTGAGCCGTTGAAATTCCGGCCGGTGCCCCAATAAGCAGGATGTCGATCCCCCGGTCACCGGCTGCCGGTCCCGGCCGTCGGCGGCCGGTCCGACAAGGTGGTAAAATGCCGGCAGGTTCATCATCCAGGGTCTCCAAAGAGGTCTCAAGTCCCATGGCTAATTTCCCCAGCAACAACGCGGCGTTCCCCGGCTCGCAGGTCGACAGCCGCAGCGTGTTCATCACCCGCACCTACACCCATGTGGTGGGCGGCATATTGGGTTTCATTCTGATCGAGATGGGCCTGTTCGAGTCCGGCTTGGCGCTGAACGTTGCGCGCTACATGCTCGGGTCTCCCCTGGCTCCTCATCCTCGGCGCCTTCATGCTGGTCGGGTGGCTCGCGACCCGCACGGCGCAGACCAGCACCTCCCTCGGCATGCAGTACTTCGCGTATGCGATGTACGTCGTGGTCGAGGCGCTGATCTTCGTTCCGCTCCTGTATATCGCCGAATGCCAAAGCACCGGGCACCATCGACAGCGCCACGTTGATCACCGCGCTCGGGGCGGGCGGACTGATGGTCGTCGCGCATCGCACCCGCAAGGACTTCTCGTTCCTGCGCGCCATTCTGATGTGGGGCGGCATCCTGGCGCTCATCGCGATAGTCGGCGGTCTGGTGTTCGGCTTCCAGCTCGGCACCTGGTTCTCGGTGCTGATGATCGGATTCGCGGGCGCGGCGGTGCTCTACGACACCTCGAACATCATTCACTACTACCCGGAGGACCGGTATGTGTCCGCGGCGATGCAGCTCTTCGCATCGATCGCGCTGATGTTCTGGTACGTGCTGCGCCTTCTGATGGGAAGCCGCAACTAGGCACTTGCAGCAAGGCTTGGGCCCGGTTGGGGGCCTTCGCCGGGAACAAGAGCCCCGCGAGCCACTGGCCCACGGGGCTTTTTTATGCCCCGGCCCTCTCGCCGAGCACCATCGTCCCGGCCATGTAGGGTCCGAGCGCGGGCGGAACGACGACGCTGCCGTCCGCTTGCTGATAGTTCTCGAGGATCGCCACCAGCGCGCGCCCCACCGCGACGCCCGATCCATTGAGCGTGTGCACGGGCTCCGGCTTGCCGGTCGCCGGATTTCTCCAGCGCGCCTGCAGGCGGCGCGCCTGGAACGACTCGAAGTTGCTGCAGGAGGAGATCTCGCGATAGCGCTTTTGCGAGGGCAGCCATACCTCGAGGTCGTAGGTCTTCGCGCTCGAGAATCCCACATCGCCGGCGCAGAGCGCCACCACACGGTAAGGCAATTCCAACGCCTTGAGAACCGCCTCGGCATGGCCCGTGAGCTCCTCGAGCGCGGCGTAGGAGTCCTCCGGACGAACGATCTGCACCAGCTCCACTTTCTCGAATTGGTGCTGGCGGATCATGCCGCGAGTGTCCTTGCCGGCCGCGCCCGCCTCCGATCGGAAACACGGCGTGTGCGCCACGTACTTGAGGGGCAGCGCCCCCGCCTCGAGGATTTGATCGCGCACCAGATTGGTCACCGGGACTTCGGCGGTCGGAATCAAGAAATATCCCGGATCCCCCTTCACCGCGAACAGATCCTGCTCGAACTTCGGCAGCTGGCCCGTGCCTTGAAGCGCCGCGGCATGCACGAGATAGGGCACATACGCCTCCCGATAGCCGTGCTCGCGCGTGTGCATGTCGAGCATGAACTGAATGAGCGCGCGATGGAGTTTCGCGAGATGCCCCGTCATGACCACGAATCGGGCACCCGAGATCCGGCTGGCGGCCTCGAAATCCATCCCGAGCCGGGCGCCGACGACCACGTGGTCCTTGGGGTCGAACTCGAATTCGCGCGGCGTGCCCCAGCGCCGAACCTCGACGTTGTCGGCCTCCTCCCGCCCCGCCGGAACGCTTGGATGAAGGACATTGGGTATCCCCAACTGCACGTCGGACACCTCAGCCTGGATCCGCTCGAGCTCGGCCTCGAGCCCGGACAGCTTGGCGGACAGCGATTCCCCGAGCGCCAGCAAGGGCGACGCATCCCGACCTTGCGCCTTGGCCTGCCCCGTCGCCTTGGCATTGGCGTTACGCTCCGCGCGAACCCGATCCGCCTCGACCTGAGCTGCCTTGCGCCGCTCCTCGAGCGCCGCGATGTTGTTCACGTCCAGCACAAATCCACGCCGCGCCAGTTCGGCGGCCACCTTCGGTAAATCGCTGCGCAACAGCTTCGGATCCAGCACCTTGGTTCTTCCTTACGGTTCGATGATCTTAGCACCGCGCCTACGCGCGGTCCCTCGCCCGCCGCGCCGCCAACGCCTCGCCGATCTTGATCTCCAGGCCCCTCGGCGCGGGTACGTAGTACCGCCGCTCCGGCATGGCGTCGGGAAAATAGCGCTCGCCCGCGGCGTACGCATCGGGTTCGTCGTGCGCATACCGATAGCCCTTGCCGTAGCCGATCTCCTTCATCAGCCGCGTCGGAGCGTTGCGCAAATGCAGCGGAACTTCCAGGGAGCCGAGACTCGCCGCATCAGCCTTCGCCGCATTGAACGCCGCATACACCGCATTGCTCTTCGCCGCGCACGCCATGAACACGATGGCCTGCGCGATGGCGAGCTCTCCTTCGGGACTGCCCAGGCGCTCGTACACGGCGCAGGCTTCCAAGGTCAGCGTGAGCGCGCGCGGATCGGCGTTGCCGATATCCTCGCTCGCCATGCGCACCGCACGCCGCGCGATGTACAAAGGATCGCACCCGCCTTCCAGCATGCGGCAGAACCAATAGAGCGAGGCATCGGGATCGCTGCCGCGAACCGACTTGTGCAAGGCGGAAATCTGATCGTAGAAATTCTCTCCGCCCTTGTCGAAACGCACGTAGGTGCTGCCGATCACCGCGCGCATGGTGTCCGTGTCCAGCCGGCGCACCTCACTTCCCGCTTCAGCTTCAGCTTCAGCCTCCGCCCCCGCCGCCCGCGCCGCGGCGGCACCAGGCGCAGCCAGATCGGCCGCGGTTTCCAGAAGATTCAACATCCGCCGCGCATCGCCGTCGGCGGCGGCGAGCAACAGCTCGCGGGCGCCGGCGTCGAGCTCGAGATTCAACCGCCCCAAGCCGCGGTCGGGATCGCCGAGCGCCCGCTCCAGGAGCTTGCCCAGATCGTCCGCGGTGAGGGCCTTCAGCACATACACCCGTGATCGCGACAGGAGCGCATTGTTCACCTCGAACGAGGGGTTCTCGGTGGTGGCGCCCACGAAAATCAGCGTGCCGTCCTCCACATAAGGCAGGAACGTATCCTGCTGCGACTTGTTGAACCGGTGCACCTCGTCGAGGAACAGCACGGTGTCGCGCGTGCCGCGCAGGCTCTTTGCCTGCTCGACCACGGCGCGGATGTCCTTGATGCCCGCGAGCACCGCCGAGAGCGACAGAAACTCGGCATTCGCGCCCTTCGCGACCAGGCGCGCAAGCGTGGTCTTGCCGGTGCCGGGAGGCCCCCAAAGGATCATCGAGTGCGGCCGGCCGTTTTCCAGCGCCCGCCGCAGCGGCGCGCCCGGACCGAGCAGGTGCGATTGCCCGACGAACTCGTCCAGGGTCTGCGGCCGCAGCCGGTCGGCCAGCGGCCGGTAGGTGCCGTCGCCTGTCGTGGTCACTTGCGGGTCGCTTGGGGGGTCACTTGGCGTTGCGCCCGATCACATCCACTCCGGGCGGCGGCGTGAAGGTAAAGAGATCCGCCGCGAACTTGGGATTCTTGATCGGGTGCGTGAACGTCAGCTGGGTGATCTGATCGAGCTTGTCCGCGAGGAACATCGAGGAGAGCTCGCCGTCCTTGTCGAAACCGATGCGCACCAGCTGGAAATCGCTGCTCGGGTGCTTGGGTATCAGCTGATACCAGCGCAACCCCCCGTCGTTCGGGAGCGCCTTGATGTCGAATTCGCTGCTCACGGAGCCGGTTCCCGACAACAGCATCGCCGGCGTGCTCGCGAGCGACCCGTCCATGTCGCGTACGTTCGCCTGCGCGAGATCCTTGTCGTAGAACCAGATCTGCTTGCCGTCCGCCAGGATCAGCTGCTCGGAGGGCTCGGAGTAGTCCCATCGAAACTTCCCCGGACGCTCGAGATAGAACTTGCCGGCGGCGCTGCGCAGCTCCTTGCCGTGGCCGTCGGTGATGGTTTGCTTGAAGTCCGCGGACCAGCTGGACAAGCCCATGAGGTAATGATCGACATCCGTCGCGGGTGAGGCAACGCCGGGCGCCGCGCGGAGCATGATCAGGAACATGAACGCGAACAAGGTCAATCGAGCATTCTGCACGGTATCTATTCCTCCGGCGGCGGAGCGCCGAAAATTTCGCGGGCGCCGTTCGGCTGCAGCGGACCCACCAAGCCCGCGGCCTCCATGGCCTCGACCAGACGCGCGGCGCGGTTATAACCGATCTTGAGGCGGCGCTGAACGCCGGAGATGGAGGCCTTGCGCGTTTCGGTCACGATGCGCACCGCCTCGTCGTACAGCGGATCGGCCTCGGCATCGTCCAAGCCGCCCTCGCCGCCCTCCTCGTCATCCGACGGAAAGCCCGGAATGGCATTGCGCGGACCGTCCAGAATCTCGTCGATATATGTGGGAGCGGAGGCGGACTTGAGCCCGGCGACCACCCGATGCACTTCCTGATCCGATACGAACGCGCCGTGAACACGCGTCGGGATGGACGTGCCGGGCGGCAGGTACAGCATGTCGCCGTGTCCCAGCAGCGATTCGGCGCCCATCTGGTCGAGGATGGTGCGCGAGTCCACCTTGGCCGACACCTGGAACGCGATGCGGGTCGGAATGTTCGCCTTGATGAGGCCGGTGATCACATCCACCGAAGGGCGCTGCGTCGCCAGGATCAAATGGATCCCCGAGGCGCGCGCCTTCTGCGCAAGACGCGCGATGAGCTCCTCGACTTTCTTGCCGACGATCATCATGAGGTCCGCGAGCTCGTCGATGATCACCACGATGAACGGCAGACTGGTGAGATCCTCGACGTCCTCGGCCACGACGCCCGGCACGCCCTGCGCGATCTTTTGCAGGCGAATCGGGTCCTTGATGGGCTTGCCGGCCTCCTCGGCCTCCTTGACCTTGCGGTTGAAGCCGCCGATGTTGCGTACGCCGAGCATCGACATGAGCTGATAGCGCCGCTCCATCTCGGCGACGCACCAGCGCAGGGCGTTCGCCGCCTGCTTCATGTCCGTGACCACGGGCGAGAGCAGGTGCGGAATCCCTTCGTACACCGAGAGCTCCAGCATCTTCGGATCGATCATGATCATCCGCACGTGCTCGGGCGTCGCCTTGTAGACGAGGCTCAGCACCATGGCGTTGATGCCCACGGACTTTCCCGAACCGGTGGTGCCGGCGATCAGAAGGTGCGGCATGCGGGCGAGATCGGCGACCACCGGGACGCCGCCGATGTCCTTGCCGAGCGCGAGAGCCAGCGGCGAGCCCACCTCGTCATAGGGCTTGGACTTGATGATCTCGCCCAAGGTGACGATTTCGCGCTTCTCGTTGGGAATCTCCAGGCCCACCACGGATTTGCCCGGGATGATCTCGACCACGCGCACGCTCACCGCCGACAGCGCGCGCGCCAGATCCTTCGACAGACCGCTGATCTGGCTCACCTTGACGCCGGGCGCGGGCCGCAGCTCGAAGCGCGTGATGACCGGGCCCGGCTGCACCGCCACCACCTCGGCCTCCACGCCGAAATCGCGGAGCTTGAGCTCGACCAGGCGCGACATCGCCTCCAACGCCTCGTCGGAGTAGGACTGCTCGCGCGCCGGTGCCTCGTCGAGCAGGGAGAGCGCGGGCAGCTCGCTCGACTTCGGCGCATCGAACAACGGCACCTGCCGCTCGCGCTCGACCCGCTCGCTTTTCTCGGGTACCGGGGCGAGGGCTTCGATGCGCGGCGGCGGCCGGCTCGCGACCTTCTTCTGCTCCTCGCGCACCACCTCCTGGCGCGCCTGCTTGCGCTGCTGGCCCGAGGCGAGCTCGCGCTTCTGTTCCATGCGCGCGCGCACCCACTCGATCCCCTTGAGCACCCAGGCGCCGATCTTGTCCATGACATCGAACCACGAGACGCCCAAGAACAGCGCGACACCCGAAAACCACAAACCGAGGAGCAGCAAGGTCGCTCCGAGGAAGCTCAGGCCCCGGGCGCTGCCGCTGCCGACCAGATCGCCGAGCACGCCGCCCGCGGTTTGGGGAAGCGACCTGCCGTCCCAATGCAGGGTCGCGAGACCGCAGCTCGTGAGCAGCGTCAAAATGAATCCCGCGGCACGCAACAACGTGTTGATTCTCGAACGCGCATCGGGCAAGGACTGGTTCTTGTGCACCAGCCAGCCGGCATAGCCCAGCATGATCGGGAACAGGTACGCGGGCCGGCCGAACAGAAAGAAGAAGAAGCCGGCCAGCCAAGCGCCGATGGGTCCGATCCAGTTGCCCACGGGGCCCGCCTCGCCCGTGTTGGCGAAGCTCGGGTCTGTCGCGCGATAGGTGATGAAGGACAGGAACAGCATCAAGGCGAGCGCGGCGAACGTGACCAGCGTACCCTCGCGGAGCGAGCGCGCCACGGCCGCCGACAGCTTGACGCCGGATTTGGCCTTTTTCAGAGCGGCTGCTTCACTCAAATCTAGATCCTTGCTGATGTTTGTCGTTTAACTAGTTGAATACTATGTAATAGTAGCTTAGCCGGTCGGCGGTTACCAACCCCTCGTCGCGGCGAACTTCCGTCACCCGGCGGGAGGTGTGCGCAGTTCGTTGGAACTGGCTGGCGCGGGCGGATTTACTTACCATGAACCGGCGCGATAGAGAGGCAGATCATACATGAGCGTTGTCAGGCACAGTCGTCTAATCATCCTGGGGTCGGGCCCCGCCGGATATTCCGCCGCAGTCTACGCGGCCCGGGCCAATCGTGCGCCCCTCCTGATCACCGGGCTGGAACAGGGCGGCCAGCTCATGACCACCACGGACGTGGACAATTGGCCGGGCGATGTCGAGCATCTGCAGGGCCCCCAGTTGATGGAGCGTATGCGCCGGCACGCGGAACGGTTCAACACCGACATCGTGCTCGACCACATCAACCGCGTGGAGCTCGATCAGCGCCCGTTTCGGCTGCAGGGGGACAACGGCGAATACACCTGCGAGGCGCTGATCGTCGCCACCGGCGCATCGGCCAAATATCTCGGCCTGCCCTCGGAGGAGACTTTCCGCGGCAAGGGCGTCTCCGCTTGCGCGACCTGCGACGGGTTCTTCTATCGAGGCAAGAGGGTGGCCGTCGTCGGCGGCGGCAATACGGCGGTGGAAGAGGCGCTCTATCTGTCCAACATCGCCTCCCACGTCACGCTGGTGCATCGGCGCGACAAGCTGCGGGCCGAGAAGATATTGCAGGACCGGCTGTTCGCGCTGGAAGCTTCCGGCAAGGTGGCCATCGTGTGGAACCACACCATCGATGAGATCCTGGGCGACGAGGCGGGCGTCACCGGCGCACGGCTGCGCGGATTGCACGGCCAGAGCTCGCGCGTGATCCCGGTCGACGGCGTGTTCATCGCGGTCGGGCATCAGCCGAACACGCAGCTGTTCGAGGGCCAGCTCGACATGCGCGGCGGCTACATCGTGGTCAAGGGCGGAAGCGAGGGCGATGCCACCGCGACCAGCGTGGCGGGCGTGTTCGCAGCGGGCGATGTAGCCGACCACGTCTACCGGCAAGCGGTGACCTCGGCGGGCACCGGCTGCATGTCGGCGCTCGATGCCGACAAGTACCTGGAGCGCATCGAGGCCGGGCACCACGCTGAAGCCCGCACCGCGCACGCTTGACCATCTCGCGCGCGCGATTCCTCGAGAGCATCGCCGAGGTCGGCGCGGCCGAGTGGAACGCGCTGGCCGGGGCGGCGCAGCCTTTCCTGCGCCACGAGTTCCTGCTCGCGCTCGAGGAGTCGGGCTGCACCACGCCGCGTAACGGCTGGGCCCCCCGGCATGTGGTCGTCGAGGACGAGCGAGGCCGCCTGCAAGGGCGCTCTGCCCCTGTACCGCAAGGCCCATTCGCGGGGCGAGTTCGTGTTCGACTTTTCCTGGGCCAACGCCTACGCCCAACATGGGATCAAGTACTACCCGAAGCTCTTATCGGCCGTGCCGTTCACGCCGGTGACCGGCCCGCGACTGCTGGTGGACTCCGCGATCGACCGGGAGCCGATGAGCCGCGCACTGATCCGTGCTGGCGACCGATTACGCCCGCTCGGAAGGACTCTCGTCCTGGCACGTGCTCTTCCCGTCGAGCGGCGAGCTCGGCGCATTGACCCACGCGGGGCTCATCGAGCGGCGCGACTGCCAGTTCCACTGGTTCAACCGGGGCTACGAGTCCTTCGACGACTTCCTGGCCACTTTCACCGCGGAGAAGCGCAAGAAGGCGAAGCGCGAACGGCGCCGCGTGCGGAGGCGGGCATCGAATTCGATACTCGCCTGGGCGGCGAGATGAACGATTCGCTGTGGGGGACGGTGTACGAGTTCTATGCCGATACCTTCTATCGGCACGGCCACGAGCCCTACCTCAATCTGCAGTTCTTCAAGATGGTGGGCGAGCGGATGCCGGAGCGAGTGATGCTGAAGATCGCCCGCCAGGGCAGGACGCCGATCGCGCTCGCGATCTTCTTCGTGGGCGAGGATGCGCTGTACGGCCGCTACTGGGGCGCCGGCGGCAACTACCACAGCCTGCATTTCGAGACCTGCTACTACCAGGGCATCGAATACTGCATCGAGCACGGACTCGCAAGCTTCGAGCCCGGCACGCAAGGCGAGCACAAGGTACCCCGCGGCTTCGTGCCGACCATGACGAGCTCCGCGCATTACATCGCCGACGAGCGCTTTGCCGCCGCCATCCGTGATTTCGCGGCGCGGGAGGCGCGCGGCGTCGACCATTACGCCGCCGCCGTCAACGAGCACTGTGCCCTACCACCGGCCGGCGGACGAGGAGTTGCGCCTCTGAGCCGGCTCGTCTGGCTCCGCCCGAACGTCGATCCGGACTGGTTTCCGCCGCTGGATCAGGCGCTGCGCGAGCCGCTCGGGGCTGCTGGCCGCGGGCGGCGACCTCAACCCCAGCGCGCCTGCTCGCGGCGTACGAGCGCGGCGTATTCCCCTGGTATTCGGCGCAGCAGCCCATTCTCTGGTGGTCGCCGGACCCGCGCATGGTCTTGTTTCCCGAGGAATTCAAGGTCTCCCGAAGCCTCGCCAAGACGCTGCGCAACGGCCCCTACTCGACCCGGCTGGATACCGCCTTCGGCACCGTCATCCGGGCCTGCGCGGCGCCGCGCCGCTCCGGCGCGGATACCTGGCTCAACGACGAGATGATCGACTCCTATGGAGAGCTGCACCGGCTCGGATTCGGCCACTCGGTCGAGACCTACCTCGAAGATCGCCTGGTCGGCGGCCTCTACGGCATCCAACTGGGCGGCGTGTTCTTCGGCGAGTCGATGTTCAGCCGCGAGCGGGACGCCTCCAAAGTGGCCCTGGCGCGCCTGGTCGAGGAGTGTCCGAGCCGCGCGATCCGGCTCATCGACTGCCAGGTCGCCAGCGCGCATCTGGCGAGCCTCGGCGCCCGCGAGCTTCCGCGCAGCGAGTTCGCCGCGTTGCTGCGCAGCTACGCGCGGCGGATTCCGAGCGGCGGCTGGGCGCGGTCCACCGGCTTGAAATTGCATTACCAGGGGCTTTATGCACAATGCGCCCGGCTTCGTGTACACCATAAGGACGCATGTCAAAAGAAGAGGCAATTCAATTCGAAGGCGAGGTCGTCGAGACCCTGCCGAACACCACATTTCGCGTCAAGCTGAAAACCGGCCATGTGGTGACGGCGCACATCTCCGGCAAGATGCGCAAGAACTACATTCGGATTCTGACCGGCGATCAGGTCACGGTCGAAATGACGCCCTACGACCTGACCAAGGGCCGCATCGTCTATCGCGGCCGATGATCTCCCGGCAGATCGATTCCGCGGATCGCTGACCGCGACGGATCGCTGACCCTCGCGGATCAAGCGCCGCAGGCGCCCCCGGAGAACCCCCGGCGGGCCGCCCCCACTCTAACCAGGAGTCTCCTGACTCTCGTGCGATAGCAGCGCCGGCGCGTCCGCCGATCGCGAGTCGAGCTTGAGCTTCTCGCCGTCCTCGGTCACGGTCACATCCACGTGCCCGCCGTTCACCAGCTTGCCGAACAACAGCTCCTCGGCGAGCGGGCGCTTGATGTGCTCCTGGATGAGCCGCGCCATCGGCCGCGCGCCCATCTTCGGATCGTAGCCGCGCTTGGCGATCCAGCGGCGCGCCGCCTCGTCCACCGAGATCGACACCCGCTTCTGCTCGAGCTGCGCCTCGGCCTCGACCAGGAGCTTGTCGACCACGCGCTCGATCGTGTCCGCGTCGAGCGCGCCGAACTGAATGACGGCGTCCAGCCGATTGCGGAACTCCGGCGAGAACAGCCGGCGAATCGCCTCCATGCCGTCCGAGGCCGTGTCCGACTGGGTGAATCCGATGCTCGGGCGGCTCATCTCGAACGCTCCCGCGTTGGTGGTCATGACGATGATCACGTGGCGGAAATCGGCCTTGCGGCCGTTGTTGTCGGTGAGCGTGCCGTGATCCATGACCTGCAGCAGCAGATTGAACACGTCCGGGTGCGCTTTCTCGATCTCGTCGAGCAGCAGCACGCAGTGCGGATGCTTGGCGATCGCCTCGGTCAGGAGCCCCCCTTGATCGAAGCCCACGTAGCCCGGGGGCGCGCCGATGAGGCGCGACACCGTGTGCCGCTCCATGTACTCGGACATGTCGAAGCGCACGAATTCCACGCCCATGGCGATGGCGAGCTGGCGCGTGACCTCGGTCTTGCCGACGCCGGTCGGGCCCGAGAACAGGAACGAGCCGACGGGCTTGCGCTGATCGCCGAGCCCCGACCGCGACATCTTGATCGCCGCGGACAGCGCCTCGATCGCCTTGTCCTGGCCGAAAATCGTGAGCTTCAAATTGCGCTCGAGATTCTTGAGCACGTCGCGGTCGGACAGCGAGACGTTCTTCGGCGGAATGCGCGCGATGCGCGCCACGACGTTCTCGATCTGCGTCACGGTGACCGAGGGCTCGCGGTTCTCGACCGGCTGCAAGCGCAGGTTCGCGCCCGCCTCGTCCACCACGTCGATGGCCTTGTCGGGCATGTGCCGGTCATTGATGTGCCGCGCGGCCAGCTCCGCCGCCGCGCGCAACGCCTCGTCCTCGTACTTGATGCCGTGATGCTCTTCGTAGCGCGACTTCAGGCCGCGCAGGATGTCCACCGTGTCCTGGACCGAGGGCTCGGTGATGTCGATTTTCTGAAAGCGCCGCGCGAGCGCATGATCCTTCTCGAATATCCCGCGATACTCGTTGTAGGTGGTCGAGCCGATGCAGCGCAGCTCGCCGTTGGCGAGCGCGGGCTTGATCAGGTTGGAGGCATCCATCACGCCGCCGGAGGCCGCGCCGGCGCCGATGACGGTGTGGATCTCGTCGATGAACAGAATCGCGCCCGGCTGCTTCTTGACCTCGGCGAGCACCGCCTTCAGGCGCTTCTCGAAATCGCCGCGGTACTTGGTGCCCGCGACCAGCGAGCCCATGTCGAGCGAATAGATGGTGGCATCGAGCAGCACGTCGGGCACCTGGTTCTCGACGATCATGCGCGCGAGCCCCTCGGCGATCGCGGTCTTGCCGACGCCGGCCTCGCCGACGTACAGCGGATTGTTCTTGCGCCGCCGGCACAGAATCTCGATGGTGCGTTCGACCTCGAGCTTGCGGCCGATCAAAGGATCGATCTTGCCCTTGCGCGCCGCCTCGTTGAGGTTGGTGGCGTACTTCTCCAGGGCACTGCCGCCGCCGTCGCCGTCGCGCTCGGCATCGCCCGACGGCGCCGCCCTCCTCGCGCTCGCTGCGCTCCTCGCCGCCGGCCTTCGACAGGCCGTGCGCGATGAAATTGACCACGTCGAGCCGCGACACGTCCTGCATGCTCAGCAGATAGGCGGCGTGCGACTGCTTCTCGCTGAATATCGCCACCAGCACGTTGGCGACCGTGACCTCTTTCTTGCCGCTCGATTGCACGTGAAACACGGCGCGCTGCAGAACCCGCTGGAATCCCAGGGTCGGCTGCACGTCGCGGTCCTCGCCGGTCGGCAGGCGCGGCGTGGTCTGGTCGATGAACTGCTTGAGCTCGGTCTTGAGCTTCGCGGTATCGGCGCCGCAGGACTTCAAGATCTCGCGGACCTTGGGGGTATCCACGATGGCGAGCAGCAGATGCTCGACGGTCATGAATTCGTGGCGCGCCTCGCGCGCGCCGGCAAACGCATCGTTCAAGCAAAATTCGAGTTCTTGACTAAGCACTGGTTACGCCTCTTCTAGCGTTGCCATCAGCGGATGCTGATGTTGTCGCGCATACGCGATCACTTGAGCCACCTTGGTCTCCGCAATTTCGTAAGTAAAGACCCCGCACACTCCCTTTCCCTTGGTATGGACCTCCAGCATAACCCGGGTTGCTTTGGTGCGGTCCATCGCGAAGAATCGCTGCAGGATATCCACGACGAACTCCATGGGGGTATAGTCGTCGTTGATCAGCACAACTTGATACAGAGGCGGGCGCTTGAGCTTGGGCGCCGCTTCCTCGACGACCAAGCCCGTACCTTCCCGCCCGCGTTCAATGTCGCTCATGATCTATACGGTTTATAGGGCGCGGTTTCGCGCTTTACAAGCGCTGGTAAGCAAAAGCCCGACGCAGGCGCCACTGTCGCCAATCGGTGTCACTCTACTTTAACAAGTAAAAACAAATGCTTGAGCACACTAGCGGGTAGCCCTATGATTGCTCACCTGAGGCTCTTTTGGGCGTGCGGCGACCCTCCCGCTCGCGCAACTTTCTGAAGTAACGCGCACGACCTTAATTACATGCTGATACGCGGACGAATGAATGGCTGTCCCGCCTGCAAGGCAACGGCCCCAATGCGGTCTCGATCGCGCTCGCGGCGCTCATCGCCGTCGAGCTGGCGCGCATCGCCGTCGCGCTGCGTGGGCGGGCCGTGAAGATCGCCGCGAGCCCGTCGCTTACCGCGTCCGCGCGGCGCCCATCAGCGCCCGGCGGTGAACGTCCAGACCGTGGTCTCGGCGCATCTGTTCGGCGTCGCCGACGGCGGACCCGACCACGCAGGACCCGGACAACGCGCCGCTCGAGCAGCGCGAACCTGGTGCTCGCCGGCACCATCGCGACCCAGAATCCGAAACGCGGCATCGCCATCATCAGCGACGGGGGCCCTCGAAGGTGTATTCGGTCGGCGACAATGTGAACGGCGCCTCGTTGCATTCGGTCTATCTTGATCACGTCATTCTCGACCGGGGCGGAACGCTGGAGACGCTGGTGCTGCCGCGGCTGATCGCCGGCATCGCGGGCGGCACCGCGGATGTCGCGGCGGATCGGCGCCGATCCGCGCACGGCGGAGGCGGTCGACAACATCCGGCGCATGGTGCAGCAGGACCCCGGCATCCTGGATCAGGTCATGCGCACCGTGCCCTCCTACGACAACGCGGCCGGGAAGCTGCGCGGCTTTCGCGCCTATCCGGGCCGCAATCGCGCCATTTTCAGCAAACTCGGGCTTGCAGCCTGGAGACTTGGTCACGGCAATCAACGGCACAACCGCTGGATGATCCGCAGCACAGCCAAGAGGTATTCAATACGATTCAGATCTCCGACCACGTCACCGTCACCGTCGAGCGCGGCGGCCAGAAGCAGGACATCACTCTGAATATCGCCCAGGTTGCCGCCGAAGCCACCCGGGACTTGGAGGGCGACAATCCGGCGCGCGGCGGCCCGCCGGCGGCGCCGCCGCCCGGGTCGCCGCCCTCGCCGGCGCCACCCCTCCGAACCGCCAGTCCAAACGAATGACCGCCGCCGATGGTCGAAGAGCGCGCGAGCCGCTCCGAGCGATTCATTCACGAGTAGCCCATGACGAATTCACTCTCGACCCAAGGCGCATTCTCGAGACCCGCCCGGCCGCGCCTGGCGCTTGCGCCTGTGCGCTGTCGATCCTGCTGGCGCCGGCGGCTGGCCCGCGCCTGCCGGAGCGCCGCAGATGCCGGCGCGGGGACGCGATGCTCAGGAAGGCGCGACCATCACGCCGAACTACAAAGACGCGGACCTCAACCAGATCATCCAGGCGGTGAGCGAGGTGACCGGCAAGAACTTCATCATCGATCCGCGCGTCAATGCCAAAGTGACCATGCTGTCGGCGACGCCCATGTCGCCGGAGGCCTTCTATGAGGCGTTCTTGTCGGTGCTGCAGGTGTACGGCTATGTGGCGGTGCCGGCGGGAAAGGTCATCAAGATCATCCCGAACACCGATGTGCGGCAGTCCCCCTCCATCGATCTGCCGAACGACGTGAGCCCCACCTCGGACGAGATCGTCACGCAGATCATCACCATGAAGAACATCAGCGCGGCAGCAGCTCGTGCCGCTGCTGCGGCCCGCTGATCCCCCAACAAGGCCACCTGGCGGCCTATCCCGGGCGGCAACATGCTGATCATCTCGGATCGCGCCAGCAACGTGAGCCGCATCATGAAGATCGTCGAGCGCATGGATGAAAGCGGCGATGAGCCGATCGAGGTGATCCCGCTGCAGAATGCCAGCGCCTCGGAGGTGGTCCGCACCCTCAATCCGCTGAACCAGGGCGCCGGCGCGGCGGCCGAAGGCGGCGCGCCCGTCAAGGTGGTCGCCGACGAGCGCACCAACAGCGTGCTGCTGAGCGGCGAGAAGTCGCTGCGCCTGAAGGCAAAAGGCGCTGATTCTCGACCTGGACACGCCGCAGGCGGGCGGCGCCGGCGACACCGAGGTGCGGTACCTGCTGTACGCGGACGCCGAGAAACTCGCCGACAAGCTCAAGGGCCAGGCCACGCGCCACCGCCAAGGCGCAGGGCGGCCCGCAGTCGAGCGGCGGGGTCGCCGCCGCTGCCGCCGGCGGCGGCGGATCGAATGTCGATGCGAGCGTCACCATCTGGGCGGACGTGCCCACCAATGCGCTCATCATGACGGCGCCGCCGAAGATCATGAAGAACCTCATGGCGGTCATCGACAAGCTCGATATCCGCCGCGCGCAGGTCGAGGTCGAGGCCATGATCGTCGAGGTGGATGTCAACAAGAGCTCCAACATCGGCGTGCAATGGCTGCTCGACGGCGGCTCCTCGCTCGGCTACGGCGATCACCAATTTGCCCGGCAGCACCGGCACGCAGCATCGTCGATATTGCCGCGGCGGCTCTGGGCGGCGTCAGCGGACTCACCAACAGCGCGACCAGCGCGACCACCACCACCGGAACCACGGGGCTCTCGTCGGGCGCGACCGCTGCCTCGAGCATCTCCTCGGTGATCCCGACCGGCGCCACCTTCGCGGTCGGCACGTACAACTCCAACACCGGCAAGGGTTTGGCCGCCATCATCCAGGCCCTGCGCAGCGACGGCACCAGCAACATCATCTCCACGCCCCGTGTCATCACCATGAACAACGAGGAAGCGGAGGTGAAGGTCACGCAGGAGATTCCGCTGATCACCGGCCAGTACACGAGCTCCACGGCGGCGGTCAACGGCACCACCAGCCCGTTCGAGACCATCCAGCGCGAGGAGGTGGGCACCATCCTCAAGGTGACGCCGCACATCAGCGAGGGCGATGCCATCCAGCTCAAGATCGAGCAGGAGGACTCCTCGCCGGGCGCGAAGCTCGCCGACTCGGCCGACATCTCGACCAACAAGCGCTCGATCAAGACGACCATCCTGATCGAGGACGGCGGCATCATCGTGCTCGGCGGCCTGATGCAGGACACCGTGACCGAGAGCGAGGACCGGGTGCCGGTGCTCGGTGCGATCCCGCTGCTCGGCAACCTGTTCAAGTCGCGCAGCGGCTCGCGGCAGAAAAGCAACTTGCTGGTTTTCCTGCGTCCGAAGATCCTGCGCGACCAAGCGGCCACCGAGGCGGTGAGCGCCGCGAAATACAACCAGATTCGGGAGGAAGAGCGGACGCTGCACAAGGGCAAGATCACCCTGCTGCCGGGCGAGAAGCAGCCGTCGATTCCGCCCATCCCCAGCAAGGAAGCCGGGTATCCGAACGGTACGAACACCATCGTTGCACCGGCGCCTCAGCCGGTGCCGGGCGCCCAGCCGGTACCCCCGGGCCTGATCGTCTCGCCGCCGCAACCGGCGCCCCCCCTCTCGCAGCCTGCACCCGCGACGCAGCCCGCGCCGACGACTCCGCTTGCCCCGCCGGTCGCAGCCCGCTCCTGCGCCGCAGCCGGTACCGCCGAAATGAGCGCCGAGCTGGAACCAGCCGGTCGAGCAGCGGAAGCTGTCGTTTCCGTTCGCCAAGCGCCACGGCGTTCTGGTGCGGGGCGTTACCGACAGCTCGCGGACACGGTGTGCCGGCCCGGGGTGACGCCGCAGGCGCTTGCCGAAGTGCGCCGCTTCGTCGGCGTCCCGCTGAAGCTCGAGCGGGTGTCGACGGAGAAATTCGACTCGTTGCTGCGCGTCGCCTACGAGGCGGGATCGGGCGCGGCGATGCAGATGCTCGAGGGACTGGACGACAATACCGACCTCGCCCACCTCGCCGAGGACATTCCCGAGTCCTCGGATCTGCTCGAAAGCGACGATGAAGCGCCGATCATCCGGCTGATCAATGCGCTGCTTGACGCAGGCGGTCAAGGAGAACGCCTCGGACATCCACATCGAACCTTACGAGAACCGGCTGGTCATCCGTTTCCGCGTCGACGGCGTGCTGCGCGAGGTACTGCAGACCAAGCGCGCGGTCGCGCCGCTCGTGGTCTCGCGCATCAAGGTCATGTCGAAGCTCGACATCGCGGAACGGCGCCTGCCGCAGGACGGCCGGATTTCGCTGCGCATCGCCGGTCGCGCCGTCGACGTGCGCGTCTCGACCCTTCCCTCGGGCCATGGGGAGCGCGTGGTGTTGCGTTTGCTCGACAAGCAAGCCGGACGTATCGAGCTTACCTCGCTCGGCATGGACCCGAAAACGCAGGACACCATGGATGAGATCATCCATAAGCCCCACGGCATCATCCTGGTGACCGGCCCGACCGGTTCGGGCAAGTCGACGACGCTCTACGCCTCGCTCGAGCGCATCAACGACAACACCCGCAATATCATGACCGTCGAGGATCCGATCGAGTACTACATCGACGGGATCGGGCAAACCCAGGTCAACACCAAGGTCGAGATGACCTTCGCGCGCGGGCTGCGCGCCATCCTGCGCCAGGACCCCGACGTGGTGATGATCGGCGAAATCCGCGACCTCGAAACCGCTCAGATCGCCGTGCAGGCCAGCTTGACCGGACACCTGGTGCTCTCGACCCTGCATACCAATACGGCCGTGGGCGCCGTGACGCGTTTGCGCGACATGGGCATCGAGCCTTTCCTCCTGTCCTCGAGCTTGATCGGCGTGCTGGCGCAGCGCCTGGTGCGGGTGCTGAATCCCGATTCCCGCGAGCCGTTCATGGCGGGCGAATACGAGCGGCGCCTGTTGAATCTCGACCCCAAGGACGGTCCGGTTCAGCTCTACCGCCCGAGCAGCGAGCCAGGCATGGGTTATCGCGGCCGGACCGGCATCTACGAGCTCATCTCCGTCGACGATCACATGCGCACCATGATCCACGACGGATCCTCGGAACAGGATCTGGAGCGCTACGCGCGCGCGGCCAGCCCCGGCATCCGCGACGACGGCCGCCGCAAGGTCATGGCGGGCGAAACCACCTTGGAAGAAGTGCTCCGCGTCACCCGCGAGGACTAGGATGGGCGCGTTCGAATATGTCGCCCTCGACGCCCAAGGACGGGAACGCAAGGGGCTGATCGAAGGCGACACCGCGAAGCACGTGAGGCAGCTGCTGCGCGAAAAGCAGCTCCTGCCCATGGAGATCCAGGAAGCCGCGCAGCGCGAGCAGCAAAATCAGAGCAAGCGGCGACCGTTCATGCGCCGCGGCCTCTCGACGCTCGATCTCGCGCTCCTGACCCGCCAGCTTGCCACCCTTCTGCGCTCCGGACTGCCGCTCGAGGAAACGCTGCAGGCCGTCGCCGAACAGACCGAAAAGCCCCGGGTTCAACGAATCGTGCTCGGCGTGCGCAGCAAAGTGGTGGAGGGCCATCCGCTGGCCGACGGCCTGCGCGATTTCCCTCAGGCATTCCCCGAAATCTACCGGGCCACCGTGTCCGCGGGCGAGCAATCCGGCAAGCTCGACTCGGTGCTGGAGCGCCTCGCCGACTACACCGAATCGCGGCAGGTCATGGGACAGCAGGTCAGCAATGCGCTGGTCTACCCGATCGTGCTCCTGGTGCTGTGCTTCGCCATCGTCTCGTTTCTGCTGGCCTACGTGGTGCCCGCAGGTGGTCGCCGTGTTCGAGTCCGGGCATCAGGAGCTGCCGATCGCGACGCGGATACTGATCGGCATGAGCGATCTCATCCGGCATTACTGGTTCTACGGCCTCATCGTGATCGCGGCGGCCGTCTGGGGCTTCGCGCGCTGGGTCAAGGCGCCGGAGGCCCGGCTCAAGGTGGACCGGTCGCTGCTGCGCATACCGCTCGTGGGAAAGCTCATTCGCGGCCTGAATACCGCGCGGTTCTCCCGAACCTTCAGCATTCTCACCGCGAGCGCGGTACCGGTGCTCGAGGCGCTGCGGATCTCCGCGGAGGTGGTCAACAACATGCCGATGCGCCAAGCGGTGGAGGAAGCCGCCCTTCGCGTGCGTGAGGGCGCGCCCATCGGCAAGTCGCTGGCGGCGCGGAAGCTTTTCCCGCCCATGATGATCCACTTGATATCGAGCGGCGAGAGCAGCGGCGAGCTGGAAAAGATGCTCGAGCGCGCGGCGAGCAATCAGGAGCGGGAAATGGACGGCCTGCTGTCCACCCTGACCAACCTGTTGGGCCCGTTCATGGTGGTGCTCATGGGCGCGATCGTCATGTTCATCGTCATCGCGCTGCTCCTGCCGATTTTCCAGCTCAACGATCTGGTGAAATAAGGGAGTGTGCGTCAGGCTATTGCTCTTGAGGCGTCTTTCCGTTTATAAACCGCGCGTGGTCGATGCGGGAAGCCGTTGCAGCATGAGCGAGAAGCCCGAATCGGACGAGTTCGAGGAAGAGGACGCGGAAGACACCGCGCCGGTGGACGATGTTGACGTCGATCACATCATGCGCGACGTCGAGTCGCAGCGCCGGCGTGCGCCCAAGGGCGCCGAGCCCGCGTGGCGCCGGCTCGAGCGGGTGATGGAGGAGCGGCGCACCGCCGAGCTCCTGAGCGACTTCGACGATTACGAGATCGGCGATCCCGGCGAGACCGAGGAAGAGTCCGACGAGAAGGCCGCCCGCAAGAAGAAGAAGCATCGCTGAAGCCCCGGGAGCCCTCGGGGATCCCCGCGCCCAGGCCCGGAGAACGCGCGTGATCACCGTTTTCACCGAAGAGCATCTGCTGCGGAACGCCAAGACCGAGCTGTACGGCGGCCGGCTGGTGCCCCCGCACGAGTGCCCCGAGCGGGCCCAGATCGTCCTCGAACGCGTTCGCGCCGTGGGCCTCGGGAACGTCGTGGCCCCCGTCGCGCTTCGGCCTGGCCCCGGTCCTGAAGGTCCACGACCCCGCGTTCGTCGAGTTCCTGAAGAGCGCCTGGGCCGAGTGGACCGCCGCCGGCAACCAGGGCGAGGCCATCCCGGATTGCTGGCCGGCGCGGCGCATGGCGCAGCGCTGCCCGAACGGAATCGCGGGAAAGCTCGGGTACTACGCCATGGCCGGCGAGACCTCGATCAGCGCGGGAACGTGGGAAGCGGCGCGACGCCGCGGCCGACGTCGCGGTCACCGCGGCCGGCCACATCGCAGCAGGGCGCAGCGCTCCGCCTTCGCGCTGTGCCGCCCTCCCGGGCATCACGCGGCGCGCGACCTGTATGGCGGCTACTGCTTCTTGAACAACGCGGCCATCGCAGCCCAGTTCTTGCGCGATCGAGGCGCCGCGCGCGTCGCCGTCCTCGACGTGGACTTCCACCACGGCAACGGCACCCAGGACATCTTTTACGATCGGGCCGACGTGCTGTACGTCTCGCTGCACGGCGACCCGGCGCACGCCTTCCCCTATTTCTCCGGCTACGCCGACGAGACGGGAGCGGGCGCCGGGACCGGCTTCACCATGAATCTGCCCCTGCCCCCGGGCACGGGCTTCCCCGCCTGGTCGCAGGCGCTGACGAGTGCGCTCGATCGCATCCGTCGCTTCGCGCCCGATGCGCTGGTGGTCTCGCTCGGCGTGGATACCTTCGAGCAGGATCCGATCAGCTTCTTCAAGCTCCGGTCCGAGGACTTCTCCACCTACGGGCGGATGATCGGCGCGTGCAAGTGGCCGACGCTGTTCGTGTTCGAGGGCGGCTATGCGGTCGCGGAGGTCGGGGTGAACGCGGTGAACGTGCTGACGGGGTTCGAGGACTATGGCCACGGGACGCGTAGCCCTTGATATCGCGTTGACTTTGAGGCGCACCTGGTCCGTTCAGCGGAAATCCCGCGACTCCACCATAAGGTCCCCGAGCAGCGCCGACAGATCGACCAGGCGCTGCGCGATCACGTGCAGCACATCGCCTTCGCGCTGGATCTGCCCGCGCACCTCGAGGAGCCGCGATTCGAGCAACGCCGCGCGCTGCTCGTCGGCCACCCGCTTCCAGACGATCAAATTCACGTAGCCCACCTCGTCCTCCAGGGTGACGAAAGTCACGCCGCTGGCGCTGCCCGGCCGCTGGCGCGTGATGACCAGGCCCGCCGTCGTGACCCATCGGCCGCTGGGGAGGTCCCAAAGTGCTCTGGGTATCGATGACGCCGCGCTTCTCGAGCTTGTCCCGCAGCAGCGCCAGGGGATGGCGCCGCAGCGTAAGCCCGAGGCTCGCATAGTCGGCGACGATGTCATGGCCCTCGCGCGGCGCGCGCAGCAACGGGATGCCCTCGGGACCCTGGGTATCCGCAGGCAGCAAGGGCAACGGCCGCTCGACTCCGCTCACCTGCCACACGGCGCGGTAGCGATGTCCGCTCGAGGCCGCCAGCGCGTCGCCCGCGGCGAGCGCCTCGAGATCGCGGCGGTCGAGCGCCGCGCGCTCGGCGAGATCCGCGAGGCCGCCGAACGGACGCACCGCGCGCGCCGCGAGCAATCGCTGGGCCCCCGTCTGCGACAAATGCCTCACGAGCCGCAGCCCCAGGCGCAGCGCCGGCCGGCCGTCGTCGCGCCGCTCGAGCGTACAATCCCACTCGCTCACCGCGGCATCCGGCGGGCGCACTTCGACGCCGTGCGAGCGTGCATCGCGCACCAATTGAGCCGGCGCGTAAAACCCCATGGGCTGGCTGTTGATGAGCGCCGCGCAAAAAGCCGCGGGCTCGTAGGCCTTGAGCCAGGCGGAGGTGTAGACCAGCAGGGCGAAGCTCGCGGCGTGGGAATTGTGGACAACGAAATGGTTGGCCACGAAATTGTGGTCGCCCTCGATCTTGCAGATCGTAGGTTTCCCGATCTCCGAGCGGCTCGATTGCCACAATTCTGTCCCAGTAGACATCGGAACGACGACAAGCGGGCTGTCGCAACATGATCGCCGACTTTGAGCTGTCCAAGCTGACGCCACCCCGACATGGTCATGAAAGGGTGTTCGGCGGTTGCGCAAATTTCGTGCCCTAGCGCCGTGCGCAATCGCAACACGGGCTTCATGCCGCTGCTCATGACGCGCAGCACCTTGCGTGCGCGCAGACGCAGTTCCGCATCGCACGCCAGCGTGTTTTCGAGATGCGCCCGGCCCCCGGCAACGTCCTCGATGGTCACCCATCTGCCGGTATCGGCATCCACGACTCGTGTCTCCCCAACGACGCACTCCGGAAATCCGTATTCGCCGAACCCCAGGATCTGATTGAATATCTGATTCGCGAAGCTCTCCTCGTAGCCGCGCTCGCGCATGCCGTCGATCAATTGGCGCTGGAAGGGCTCGAGTCCTCCCTTGCGCTTCCAGGCCGCCATGGCGCGGCGTAGCTCGTCCGCCTGCCCGGGGGAGAAGCCGGCCGCGACGATCGCCAATCGCATGACCTGTTCCTGGAAAATGGGCACGCCCAGAGTGCGCTTGAGCACCTCCTCGACTTGCTTGCTCGGATAGCTCACCGCCTCCTCGCCGCTGCGGCGGCGCAGATACGGATGCACCATCTCGCCCTGGATCGGCCCCGGCCGCACGATCGCCACCTCGATCACCAGATCGTAGAAATTGCGCGGCCGGAGGCGCGGCAGCATGGCCATTTGCGCGCGCGATTCGATTTGGAATACGCCGGCGGTGTCGGCGCGGCAAATCATGTCGTATACGGCCGCATCCTCGCTCGGCACCGTCGCGAGATTGAGCTGCCGCGCCCCGCTCGATGGCCGTCGAGCGCGTCGGGTCATCCGAACGTTCGGCTTCGGAACAGGTTGATCAGCCCGAACGCCCGGCGTATCGCGCTCAGCATGCCGAGTCCCAGCACATCCACTTTGAGCAGCCCCAGCGCATCGAGATCGTCCTTGTCCCACTCGATGACGGTACGCTCCGGCATCGCGGCGTTCTCGATGGGCACGAGCTCATCCAGGCGGCCGCGCGCGATGACGAAGCCGCCGACATGCTGCGAGAGATGGCGCGGAAATCCGAGGATCTCGGCGGCGAGCGCCATGAGACGCCGGGTCCTGGGATCGGCGGGATCGAATCCCGAGGCGCGGATGCGTTCGGGATCGATGCGCTGGCCGTCCCACCATTGCATGCCGCGGGCCAGCCGGTCGACTTCGCTCTCGCCGTAGCCCAAGCGCCTTGCCGACGTCGCGCAGCGCGCTTCGGGGACGGTAGCAGATGACGGTGGCCGCCAGCGCCGCGCGCTCCCGGCCGTATTTGCGGTAGATGTACTGGATCACTTCCTCGCGCCGCTCGTGCTCGAAATCCACGTCGATATCGGGCGGCTCGTTGCGCTCCTTGGAGATGAAGCGCTCGAACAGCATCGCCATGCGCGAGGGATCCACCTCGGTGATTTCGAGGCAATAGCACACCGTCGAGTTGGCGGCCGAGCCCCGGCCCTGGCAAAGGATGTTCTGCGAGCGCGCGTACTGCACCACGTCGTGCACGGTGAGAAAAAACGGCTCGAACTTGAGCTCGGCGATGAGCGCGAGCTCGTGCTCGATCCCCTCGCGAACGGCGGCGGGCACGCCGCCGCGGCCAGCGCTTGGCGCAGCCCTGCTCGCGTCAGGCGGCGCAAATGACTGGTGGGCGTCTCGCCCGCGGGCACGATCTCTTCGGGATATTCGTAGCGCAGCTCGTCGAGCTTGAACATGCAGCGCTCGGCGATCGTCAAGCGTTTCCTCAGCAGCGCGGCCGGGATACAGCTCCTCGAGGCGCGGCAGCGGCCGCAAGTGACGCTCGCCGTTCGGATGGAGTTTCGTGCCCGCCTCGCTCAAGCGGAACCTTGAGACGAATCGCCGTCAGCACATCCTGCAGCGCGCGGCGGCCGCGTCGATGCATGTGCACGTCGCCGGCGGCGACCCGCGGCAGGCCAAGTGCCTTGCCCAGCGCCTCCAGGAGCTCCAGGCGGCGCGCATCGAAGCCGCCGGTCAAGAGCTCGACCGCCTATCCACAGACGCCCGGCAAACCGCTCGCGCAGCCAGCGGCCGTCGCATTCGTGGCGCGGCAGAGCAACCCGTCCGGCCGGCGGCAGCCAGAGAATCAGGCATCCGTCGAGAGCGTTCTCGAGATCCTGACGCTCGAGCCGGTAGCTGCCCTTGGCGCCCGCGCGCCGCGCCCGGCTGATCAGACGGCAGAGCGCGCCGTAGGCCGCCCGATCGGTGGCGAGCGCCACGAGCTTGAGGTCGCCGGCGCCGCGGTGAGCCGGTACCGCCGGCGCGACAGCCCGAATCGGCACCGCGGCCCGAATCGGCGCCGCAATGAAATTCCGCGCCGACGATGAGCGGCAGCTCGCAGCGCTTGGCCGCGATGTGCGCGCGCACGATGCCGGCGAGCGAGCATTCATCGGTCAGCGCGAGCGCTCGATAACCGAGCATCTTGGCCTGCGCCACCAGTTCCTCGGGCTGCGAGGCGCCGCGCAGGAACGAGAAATTGCTCAAGGCATGCAGCTCGGCGTACATCCCGGTGTCGTGAGCTCAAGCGAACACACCGTGCACATACCAGCACTGGGATCGCCGTTCCTGGAAAACCCACAGCCGCGCGCCGCCCGCCTGGCGCACGATGTAGTAATCGCGCGCGACATCCTTGCCGTCCCACCAGCCGCTCTCGATGCGCTCGGGGCCTTGCTCGAGCATCGCGCGGTTGCGATGCAGCTCCTCGACGTCGGCATCCTGAAGTCTCGCCGGCTCGTTCAACAGCCACACCGGCCGCGGCATCTCCTCCGCGAGGTCGACCCTTCGATGAGCCCGCCGGCCGGGCCGCGACGCATCGTCCGCCTGCAGTGCCTGCACTCGCCGCCAGGCCGCCTCGGGACGATGCTCCGGCACCGGGCAAATGCCATAGACCGCCTGCTCGCCCAGCCGCGCGCGCAGGCGCTCCACCAGTTGCGGTGCCGTATCGCGGCCGCCGGCACCGCCCAGGCAAGCGAACACATCGAGAGAATCGGCCGAGAGCGGCTGCAAGCGGCCGGATAGCAGTTCCATGGAGAGGATCGGGGCGGCGAGCTCGAGCCGCGACAGCTTTTGCATCGAGACATCCGCCAAGCGCCGAGGATCGCCGGTGACGCTCGCCAATCCCAACCGAATCCGGGTCAGGGGCTGCGTTCGATGCCGCAGCTTGAGCTCCAGAGCCTGCACGCCCGCCTGCCGTTCGCGCAAGAACCGGGCGCAGCGCTCGATGATCGGCTCGAGCGCCTTCTGGACATACACGACGGTCTCGACCTCCGTCTCGAAATCACAGCGTTCTCGAAAACGCTCGCGCGCCACGAAAGCACGGCGCGGCGCGGACTGCCGCGCCAGCGCGATGTCGAGATCGAGCACCGCGGCGGGACCGAAGCGCCGCGCGATGCCCGCGCGCGGCAAGCGCATCAACTCGCCGATCCGGGTGACCCCCATGGTGCGCAACGTGGCGAGCCGCGAGCTATCCCAGGCGGTGCACGCCACGGGCAGCTCCGCCAGCCGCCCCGCGAGCAAGCCGGGGTCCTCGATGAGCTCCTTTTGGCCGGCGCGGGCCAGCCACAGCGCCGCCAGAGTCGAAGGCGCCGTCGAGCTTTGGGCCTGAAGTTTCAATCCGCTCCATACCGCATCGATGTCCGCATGCAGCGCCGCGAGCGAGCCGAAGAGCTTCACGCTGCCTCTGATCTCGAGCAGCAGCGCGTTGGGCGGCTCGATGCTGACCAAGGGCGTGAATCGCTGCGCATGCAGGCACAGGCGTTCGAGAATCGCCCCGCTCGTACCCTCGGGCTCGCCGAGTGCCGGAAACACCACGGCGTACCACAGATGTCTCGAGCGCGAGCGAGCGGCCTCCTTCTCGGGCGGGGGCGGCGGCGAGACGAGCAGCCGGCGGAGGTGTGGGATGACGTGCGGCCGGCGCCTCGGCGGCGGCGAACAAATCCGCCATGGCGGGTCGACGCGCGACCTCATGGCAGCCCTTAGGCGGCGGCGCTCAGGACGGCGGGCGGCGATGGAATCGAGTTCCACGGGGCCGGGCCGGCCGCCCTGCACCTTGAGCATATCGAGACGCGGATATTCGTCTCCCCGAGTGAGCAGCAGGCGCAACGCCGCCGGCGAAGACTCGAACCGATGCCGCTCGGGCCGAAACAGCACGCCCAGCGCACCCCCCGCCTCGGCCGCGAGCTTCAAACGCCGCAGCCAGCGATCGTCGGTACCCTTCAGCCAGAGCAACACGGCCGCGCACACTCCCGAGCTCAACGCCTGTTCGGCGGCCCACAAGGCTTCCGTCGCAGTCGCCGGCCGCACCACCAATAGCCGGTCGAGATCGATTCCCTGCTGCGCCAAGGCAGGTGCAAAGGGCTCATGAGGAGGGGCAATCCAGACCAGCCAGGGAGTCTCGCCGCGAGGCCTGCGCTGGCATTGCACCAACGCCGGCAAAAAAAGCTGCACTTCGCCGAGGCCGGTACATCCAGCAACACCTCGATGAGCGACGCCGTCGGCCAGCCTCCGCCCGGCAAGCGGGCATCGAGCGAGCTTCGTCCGGTGGACCAAACCGGACGAGACGGCGGCGAGGCCGAGGCGTCTATTTAACTTCCAGACACGCGCATCGGCCAGGATATCCGCAAGCGATGATACTTCACGCGGCATCCACGTCTTTACCGCGACGAAGCACCCCGACCACCACCCCTTCGATCATCATGGGCTGTTCTTTCAGATCGACGCGAATGGGTTCGAAATCGGCGTTCTCGGGCAGCAGCCATACGATCGTGCCTTCTTGCCGATAGCGTTTGACGGTCACTTCGTTTTCCAAGCGCGCAACCACGATCTGACGATTGCGCACCTCGGGCGTGCGATGCACGGCGACCAGATCGCCATCCAGGATGCCGGCGTTCTTCATGCTCATGCCCTGCACTTTCAGCAGATAGTGCGGCGCGGTTGGAATAATTGAGGATCGATTTGATAACGCTTTTCGATATGCTCTTCGGCCAGGATCGGCCGGCCGGCGGCCACTCGGCCGATGAGCGGCAGACCCAATTGTTCACGCAAAATATCCTTGAGCTGAATGCCGCGCGAAGCGCCGGGAATCAGATCGATGACGCCTTTGCGTTGCAAGGCGCGCAAATGTTCCTCGGCCGCATTCGGCGACTTGAAGCCCAGGGTGCGCGCGATTTCCGCACGCGTGGGCGGCATGCCGTTTTCGGCGATGGATGTCTGGATGAGCCGGAGGATCTGAGTTTGCCGAGGCGTAAGGTCCGACATGCAGTCACCTGTATATGTAGCCAGTAACTGTTAGTATATACAGTTTGCGGACACTGGCAAGTGCCCTTCCCACGCGGTAACTTGGCGGGTCCTCCGAACAGACATAACTCCAAGGAAATCATGAAAAAAGACCTCTTCTCGGATCAGGCACTCGGCATGGATCGTCCCATCACGCGGCGCGATTTCCTGAACGGCATCGCCATCGGAACCGCGGCACTCGCCGCAGGTCCCTTGCTCGCCGATGTTCCCGGCTCCCACCCGGTCCCGCCCGGCACGGCCTCAGCAACGCAGGCCTCGACCGCGGCCCAAGACGCTCCCGGGCTACTACCCGCCGCTGCTCACCGGCATGCGCGGCAGCCATCCCGGCTCCTTCGAGGCCGCCCATGCGCTGCGCGACGGCAAGCCCTCGCCCGCCGCCCGCGACACCGGCGAGCAATACGATCTCATCGTGGTCGGCGCGGGCATCAGCGGGTCTCGCCGCCGCCCACTTCTATCGCGAGCACGCCGGCCGCTACCAGCCGCATCCTCATTCTCGACAATCACGATGATTTCGGCGGCCACGCCAAGCGCAACGAATTCAATCTGGACGGCCACCTCAATCTGTTGAACGGCGGCACGCTCGGAGATCGACAGTCCGCGGCCCTACGGCCCGGTCGCGGCCGGCCTCCTGACGACGCTCGGCATCGACGTCGCAAAGCTCATCAAAACCACGCAGCACCTAATTTCTACGAACAGCATGGGTCTGCAAGCGGGCGTGTTCTTCGATCGCGAAACCTTCGGTACCGACAAGCTGGTTGTCGGCATGGGCGGCTCCCGCTCCGACAAGTCCTCGCTCGCCAGGCAGTATTGCAGGCGCCCCTGTCCGATCGGGCGCGCAAGGAAATCGTGCAGATCGAGACGCGCAAGATCGACTACCTGCCGGGCCTGTCCTCCGACGAGAAGAAGCAACGCCTGTCGCGCATGAGCTACGAAGCGTTCCTGCGCGATGTGGTGCACGTCGGATCCGGCGGTGCTCCAGTTCTATCACGCGACGCACCATGGGCGAATGGGGCGTCGGCACCGATGCCGTGTCCGCGCTCGATTGCTGGGGGTTCGGCATGCCCGGATTTCAAGGCATGAAGCTGGCCAAAGGCTCCATCCCGCGCATGGGCTACACGCCCGCGGGATACGAAGACACCGGCGGCTCCTACCGGCTGCATTTTCCCGACGGCAACGCCACCATCGCCCGCCTGCTGGTGCGCGATCTCATACCGGAAGCCGTCGGCGGACGCGTCCAACCGGCAACACCGCGCCGAGGACATCGTCACGGCACGCGTCGACTACGCGCAGCTCGACCGCGCCGGATCGCCGCTCCGCCTGCGCTTGAACAGCACCGCCATTCGCGCGCGCCATCTCGGGGATCCCAAGTCGCACGACCAGTCGAGGTGACCTATCTGCGCGGCGGGCGGTGCCTATCACGGCGCGCGCCCGCGGCGTGGTGCTCGCCTGCTACAACATGATGATTCCCTATCTGTGCCCGGAGCTGCCGGCGGCGCAGAAGGACGCCCTGCACAGCCTGGTGAAGACCCCGCTCGTCTATACCAGCGTGGCGCTGCGCAACTGGCAGGCGTTCGACGCGCTCAAGCTCCATCCGGGGTCTATGCGCCGGGCAGCTATCACACGCTACTTCCACTTGAATCCTCACGTCAACATCGGCGCCTACCGGAGCACGAAGTCGCCCAGCGAGCCGATTCTCGTGCACATGGTGCGCACGCCCTGCAAGCCGGGACTTCCGGAACACGATCAGAATCGCGCCGGCCGCGCCGAGCTCCTCACCACTTCCTTCGAGACCTTCGAGCGCAACATCCGCGATCAGCTCGGCCGCACGCTCAAAGACGGGGGATTCGATCCCGCCCGCGACATCACCGCCATCACCGTGAATCGATGGCCGCACGGCTATGCGCCGGAATACAACCCGCTGTTCGATCCCGAGCTCCCGGAAGACCGACGGCCGCACGTCATCGGCCGCGCGCAATTCGGCCGGATCACCATTGCCAACTCGGATGCCGGAGGCGAAGCCTATACCGACTCGGCCATCAATCAGGGTCACCGCGCGGTCATGGAACTTTTACGGAGCTAACGACGATTCGAGATGCCTTTCCGAGATGGCTGTAAAACTTACATGCCATCGGGGCGCCTCTGCCATCGGAGCAGCTCGCATTTCTTACGATCAGTTAATTTGGATCGGAAAATTGGGTAAAATCGTCGCTGAGCAGACGACATTAAGACGCTTTCAGTTGCAATCGACGCGCGAATTTGGCTTTATGTGTGACTGTGTTGCGACGCATTCGAGCCCGACATTGCGACTGGACTTGTGTGCGAGGACACTTCGGATGTTCCGAATACGAATGAATTAACAACCCTAGGGGAATATTTTATGACATTTTCCACGACACTCAAGGCCTCAGTCGCCGCGGCCTGCGTCATTGCGTTCGCAGGATGCACGGACCTGAAGCCGATCCAAGCTCAGATCGACGATCTCAAGTCGCAAGTCGCGAAGCTGCAGAGCGACACCGCGAAGGCTGAGAGCGATGCTGCAGGCCGCCAACAGCGCCGCGCAGAGCGCCTCCTCCGCCGCTTCCGGCGCGCAGAGCACGGCGAACCAGGCGTTGTCGACCGCGCAGCAGAACTCGCAGGCGATCGAGCGATCAACGAGAAGATCGATCGCATGTTCAAGAAGTCCGTCTCGAAGTAATTCGACGGCACGTTGACTTGCGAATGAACGCCGCGGTCATACCGCGGCGTTTTTTTTGCGGGTACCCGCACGCTGCCGGTCGTTGCAGGAGCGGCCTCGGAGCCCGCCTGCGCCGTCAATAGCGGATCAGCGCGGACCCCCAGGTGAATCCCCCGCCGAACGCTTCCAGCAGCAGAAGTTGCCCCCGCTTGACGCGCCCGTCACGCACTCCGGTATCGAGCGCCAGCGGCACCGAGGCCGCCGAGGTATTGCCCTGGTCGGCGATCGTCACGATGACGCGTTCCATCGGCAGATCGAGCCGCCTGGCGATGGCTTCGATGATGCGAATGTTGGCCTGGTGAGGAATCAGCCAGTCGAGATCGCTCTTGGAGAGATTGTTCGCGGTCAAGGTCTCGGTCACCAGCTGTCCCAGCGTATTGACCGCGACCTTGTAGACCTCGTTACCCTTCATTTGCACGGCCGCCTTGCCCTCGCGCACCAGATGGAACCCTTTGGATACGCCGTCGGGATACATCAACAGATCCTTGTAGCGCCCGTCCGAATGCAGCCGCGTGCTGATGATCCCCGGCTCCGCGGAGGGCTTCAGGATCACCGCGCCGGCGCCGTCGGCGAACAGCACGCAAGTCCCCCGATCGGTCCAGTCGACGATTCTCGTCAACGTCTCGGCCCCGACGACCAGCGCGCATTTGGATTCGCCCAGGCGCACGAACTTGTCGGCGACGCCGAGCGCGTACATGAAGCTGGTGCACGCGGCTTCCAGACTGAACGCCGGGCAACCATGGTGAATGCCCAGACGCTCCTGGAGCAACGTGCCGACATTGGGGAACACCAGATCAGGCGTCGTGGTGCCCACGCAGATCAGGTCGATATCCGCCGCGGTGACTCCGGCGGCCTCAATCGCGCGCCGGGCCGCATGTTCCGCGAGATCGGTGGTGGTCTCGCCCTCGACGACCACGTGCCGCCGCTCGATTCCGGTGCGGCTGCGAATCCACTCGTCGCTGGTATCGACCAGCCGCTCGAGTTCGGCATTGGTCAGAATTTTTTCCGGCAGATAGCTTCCGGTGCCTGCGATGCGTGAATACATGGCGACCCTTTATCTTTTCAGGGCGTTGCGCCCAGAGGCTTTGCACAGAGTTGCTGCGCGATCTTGGCCGGTACCCCGTTGCGAGCCTCCATCACGGCGACCTCGATCGCACGTTGAAATCCGAATAAATCGGCGCCGCCATGGCTCTTGATCACGATCCCGTTCAATCCGACCATCGTGGCGCCATTGTATCGCCTTGGATCGAGCCGGGTACGCAATGCACGCAGGCTCGGACCCGCGGCAACCGCCCCGAGCTTGCGGGCCGCGTTCCGGGTGAACTCTTCGCGCAGCGTGTCGGTGATCAGCCGCGCCGCGCCCTCCATCGTCTTCAGGGCGACATTGCCGGTGAAGCCGTCGGTGACCACCACGTCCACCTTGTCCGAGAAGATATCGTAGCCTTCGACGAAACCCACGTAATTGACGCCGCTCGAGGCGATCAAGTTATGCGCGCTCTGCACGGTCTCGTTGCCCTTGATCTCCTCTTCGCCGATGTTGAGCAGGCCCACCCTGCGGCCGCTCATGTGCGCCCTCCAGATCCTGAGCCAGCACCGAGCCCATGACGGCGAATTGGCAGAGCTGATCGGGCGTGCAGGAGGCGTTCGCGCCGAGATCGAGCATGTATGTGTGGCCGCCGCGTGAAGGGATCAGCGACACGATGGCGGGACGCTCCACGCCGGGAAGCATCTTGAGCACGAAATGCGACATGGCCATGAGCGCCCCGGTATTTCCGGCGCTCACGCAGGCATTCGCCTCGCCGGCCTTGACCAGATCGAGGGCGCGGCGCATGGAGGAGTCTTTCTTGCGCCGTAACGCCTCGCGCGGCGGATCGTTCATCTCCACCACCTGCTCGGCGAACAGACACTCGACATTCGCCGGCTTGGCGGCCTTGAGCCGGTGCTCGAGCTCCGACCGTCTGCCGACCAAGGTGAATCGAACGTCCGGGAACTCGACGGCCGCCGCGAGCGCCGCCGGCACGCAAACCGAGGGCCCGCAGTCGCCGCTCATGGCATCGATGGCAATGTGAAGAGACGCGGACACGGGATTGCGCGTTTTTTGAAAAAGCCTCAGGCGGCGCTCGAGGCGCCGCCGTGCGGCTCGCGATCTATTCTTCGGCCCCTTCGGCTTCGGCGTCCGCCTTGGTCTTCAGCACTTTCTTGCCGCGATAGAAGCCATCGCGGGAGATCCGATGCCGGGAATGGGTTTCACCGCTCTTCGAATCGATCGACACGGCGGGCGCCGCGAGCGCGGAGTGCGATCGGTGCATGCCGCGCTTGGACGGGGTCTTTCTGCTTTTTTGAACTGCCATGGGTACTGTGTCCTGTCACGTTTTCTTCAACAACTCTTTGAGCCCGCCGAACGGACGGCGCATCTCGCCCGGATCCTCGGCGTACTCCGGATCGCCGGAGAGGCTCGGTGCGTTACCGCAACGTTCCGGCTCTTCGCAGGCCGGCACGATCGGCAACGCCAACAACAACTCTTCCTCGGCCAGATCGCGCAACGAGACCCGGCCTCCCTCGGCACGATATACCTCGCGCAGCGCGTCCGCGGCATCGGCCGCCTCGTCATCAGAAAACTCGACCGCGCTGCCGCCGCCGACTTCTAGAACGAACCCCTGCATGCAGCGCTGACATCGCAGCCGCGGTTCCGCGCGAATCTCTATGCTCGCACCCGCCCGGCCCGAGAACGTCTTCGAAAACGCAAACTTCGCATGAAGGACGCCTCGCGAGTCCGTGAGAACGTCCTTGAGCCGGTCCAAGTCCGCGAGCGCGTAGACTCGCTCCAGCACCGCGCCTTCCTCGGACAGCTGTGCGCAATCGACGAGCTCTGGCGGGCCGGCTGCCATGGGCCGCGTATAATAGGGCCCGTCCCCACCCCTGTCAAAATGAACGCGGTGCAAGTCGTTGTTTTTGAAGTCCCCACCCGAGCCAGCCCACCTTGAGCCTCAAGGTGAGCTAGTTTTGGCCTCCACTTCGAGCTATCGCCGCGCCCTCCTGGCCCGGGTGTGCGCTTCCTTTCGGTGCGTCTCGCCCGGCATCGACGAGACGCCGCAGGCGGGGGAGTCGGCCCTGGCGCTGGTCGCCCGGCTGTCGCTCGCCAAGGCGCGGGAGGTTGCCTCGCGCCAGCCGGACGCCTGGGTGATCGGGTCCGACCAGGCCGCCGTTCTCCTGGACGCTTTCCAGCAGGAGACGATTCTGGGCAAACCCGGCACCGGAGGCCCGCTGTACCGAGCAACTGAAAGCCTGCTCCGGCAGGACGGTGGCCTACCTCACCGGGGTCGCGGTGGTGCGTCGGGCGCAAGCCGCCGAATTCGAATTCGTCGATACCACCCGGGTCACCTTCCGCGTCCTCGATGAGGACACGATCGAGCGCTACGTCAGCCGAGAGTCTCCGCTGGATTGTGCCGGCGGCTTCAAGAGCGAGGGACTCGGCATATCCCTGTGCGCATCGATCGACAGCGACGACCCGAGCGCGCTCATCGGCCTGCCGCTGATCCGGCTGTGCGAGGTGCTGCGGCGCGTGGGCTTCGACATTCCCTGAAGCCGCGCGGCTCAGGATCCCGCAGGCTCAAGCTCGGCGACGGCTCGCACGCCGCGGCGACTTGCGTTTGGGCACCGCGATCGCATCCAGCACGGCGGCCAGATCGTCCGGCAACGGCGCGCTCGCGTGAAATGGCACGCCCGAACCGGGCCAATCGAACGCGACGGACTGTGCGTGCAGGAAGATGCGCTTCAAGCCGAGGCGCTTGAACTCCGCATTGCGATCGCGATCGCCGTACTTGTCGTCGCCCAGCAGCGGATGACCTGCGAAGGCCGCGTGCACGCGGATCTGATGCGTGCGTCCGGTCGGAATGTCCACCTCCATGAGCGTGGCCGCGCTTGCGAAGAATTGCACCGGCTTGAATACGCTCACCGAGTTCTTGCCCGCAGCGGCGACGCGCACGTGCCGCTCGCCGTGGCTGCGGCCATCGGTCGCGAGCGGAGCGTCGATCCGCTTGGTGCCGAGCTGCCAACTGCCCGACACGAGCCCGAGGTAGGTCTTGTGCATGCCGGAGTCGCGGATCAGCGCGTGAAGCGCCACGAGCGTCGCGCGATCGCGCGCCACGCACAGGCACCCGCTGGTATCCCGGTCGAGCCGATGAACGAGTTCGAGGGTCTCGCGCGGGCGCGAGGCGCGCAGCGCCTCGATGACGCCGAAGCTCATGCCGCTACCGCCGTGTACCGCGACGCCCGGCGGCTTGTTGATCACCAAGAGGTGTTTGTCCTGGAAAATCACCGACTTCTCGATGAGCTCCTGAAGGCTCGATGAGGGCCGGCCGGGTTCCCCGGAGTCATCGATGCGCACCGGAGGCAGCCTTACCTCATCGCCCGCCGCCATTCGATACTCGGCGTCCACGCGCTTCTTGTTGACCCGCACCTCGCCCTTGCGAAGCAGGCGGTAGACCCGGCTCCTCGGTACGGACTTGAAGTGCCGCATGAGGAAGTTGTCGATCCGCTGACCCGCCTCCTCTTGGGTGATTGTGCGCAGTATCACGGGGCTCTTCGCCGCCGCGGGCCGCATCGGTGCCGCAATTTCTTCTTTCATATCCCGTATCTTACGCTCGCTTATCATCTAAGACATTGATTACATTGACCCTAGCGGCCCGCTGTGGTATTGTTTCACTACCGTGTCGAGCGCCCGCCCTTTTTGAAGGGGAGCGAGGGCTCGAATATCTATATGTATCTATGTGGGTAGGACGAGCCGACACCGGTTTCGGCGGCGGCCCCAACCATTTGGGGGCGCCGCATATTAGTTGGTTCTGGACATCCAGACCATCGCTCGGCCGATGAGCCAATGCGGGATATCCATCGCGAACAGCCGGATATCCGACAGGCGTTAACCGAGAACAAGGCCCCGGGCTTGCTGTATACGTTTTGGCAGAATTGGGTGGAATCGATGCCGTTCGCGTGGCTCGCGATCGGCGTACCCCTATTCCTTGCTGCCGCTGTCACTACGGCGATGGGCCGTGTCGCGGCCCCGGCCTTTATTCTCGAACCCTCCTCGGCCTCTACCATCTTAGTTGGGGCAAATGAAAAGAATGCTCGTCAACGCAGTTCAAGAAGAAGAACTGCGAGTCGCACTCGTCGACGGTCAGAAACTCTACGACTTATCGATTGAGATCCCATCCCGGGAACAGAAAAAATCCAATATCTATAAAGGCCGGATCACCCGCGTAGAGCCGAGCCTCGAAGCGGCATTCGTCGAATACGGCGCTCAGCGCCACGGCTTCCTCCCGCTGAAGGAGGTCTCCAAGGAATATTTCCGTTCCCAGCCCTCCTCGGGCGGACGGCTCAACATCAAGGATCTTCTGCAAGAGGGCCAAGAGCTCATCGTGCAGGTGGAGAAGGAGGAGCGCGGCAACAAAGGCGCCGCTCTCACGACCTTCATCAGCCTGGCGGGGCGTTTCCTGGTGCTCATGCCGAACAATCCCCGCGCGGGCGGCGTCTCGCGCCGCATCGAGGGCGAAGACCGCGATCAGATGCGCGAAGCCATGAACGGTCTGGTGATCCCCGACGGCATGGGCGCGATCGTGCGCACCGCGGGCGTCGGGCGCTCGACCGAAGAATTGCAGTGGGATCTCAATAATCTCAAGGCCGCCTGGGATGCCATCGGCCAAGCGCACCAGGACCGTCCCGCGCCGTTCCTGATTTTCCAGGAAAGCGACGCGGTCACCCGCGGCCTTCGCGACTATTTCTCGGACGATGTCGGCGAATGCCTGATTGACCAGCCCGAGGCGTTTCAGAAGGCGCAGGAGTACATGCAGCGCTTCATGCCGCCGGACGCGCAGCGCAAACTCAAGCTCTATCAGGATCCGGTGCCGCTGTTCACGCGCTATCAGATCGAAAGCCAGATCGAGTCGGCGTACTCGCACAAGGTAACCCTGCCGTCCGGCGGCAGTCTCGTCATCGACCACACCGAGGCACTGGTCTCCATCGACATCAACTCCGCGCGCTCGACGCGCGGCGGAGACATCGAGGCAACCGCCCGCAACACCAATCTGGAGGCCGCCGAGGAGATCGCCCGGCAGCTCCGACTGCGCGACATCGGCGGCTTGATCGTAATCGATTTCATCGACATGGAGTCGACGGCCAATCAACGCGCGGTCGAGGACATGCTGCGCGATGCGGTGAAGATGGACCGGGCCCGTATCCAGCTGGGCCGGCTCTCGCGCTTCGGCCTCCTGGAGCTCTCGCGGCAGCGGTTGCGCCCGGCGCTGAGCGAGACCACCCATATCAACTGCCCGCGCTGCAGCGGCATGGGAACCATCCGCGGCGTCGAGTCCATGTCGCTCGCACTGCTGCGCCTGATCGCCGAGGAAGCCCGCAAGGAGCGGACCGGCCGCGTCATCGCTCAAGTGCCCGTGGATGTGGCCACGTATCTCATGAACGAGAAGCGGGAGTGGCTGAGCCAGATCGAGGTGAGAGACAAGGTATCGCTGGTGATCGTGCCGAATCCCCACCTGCAGACGCCGGCCTACAACCTGCGCCGCATTCGGGACGATGAGAAGGAGTTGCCGGAAAACACCACCGTCAGCTACCAGATCGCCGAACAGCCGGTGCTCGACGATTCCAACATCGGCACTCGCGACAAGAAACCGCAAGGCGAGGCGCCGCTGGTGCCGAGCATTCTGCCGGTTGCCGCATCGCCCATTCCGATGCCGGAGCCGGAAGCACCCGCCGCCGCGCCGGCTGCCGTCGCGGCCGCCCCAACACCCCAGCTCGGTATATTCGTCCGCCTGTGGCGCTGGCTGTTCGGCAGTCCGGCGCCGAAGACCGCGGCCAGTACGTCCTCCGAGGCGGGTACTCACACTCAGCGCGATCGTTCGTCGCATCGCGACGCGCGCCATGACCGCTTCCGCACCGGCGATCGAGATCGCGGCAGGGACCGGGGCCGGGATCGTGACGGGCGCCGGGACGGCGGCCGTGACCGGGATGCACGGCGTGATAGCCGCCCGCGCATGGAAGGCGACCGCGCTCGCGGCGAGACCGATCGGCCTCGCGGCGACGGCCCGCGCCGCAGCGAGAGCGCTCGCGCCGAGCAAGCGCCACGCAACGACACCGCACGCAACGACACCGCACGCGCACGACGACGCTTCGCGCGCAGAAGGACCCCGCAGCGACAGCCCCCGAAACGATGCGGGAACACCCCGGACCGAGCAAGCCTCGCGCGGAGACTCGCCGAACCGCAACGCAGAATCCGCCGGCGACCGTCCGGAGCGCTCCGAGCGAGGCGGGCGCGGCCGACGGCGGCGCGGGCGCGGCGGACGGCGCGAAGGCAGCGAAGGAGCCGGCAACGGACAAGGCACGGCACCCGCCGGCAGCGAGCCCGGTCCCGTCAACGGCGGACGGGCCGACCCGGATACCCGGTCGGAACCCCCGGCCGCACCCGCATCGTATTCCGCCCCGTCGGAGTCACCGTCGGCACCTTCGGCACCGAGTCCTGTCCCGTCCGCGGCGGCAGCGCCTAGCGGCGAGGCGCCAAGGCCCCCTGCATCCACCCAAGAAAAGTACGTGGTGTGGTCGTCCGCGCCGAGCGACGCGCCCCGGAGCGGACCGGACGATCGGTAGAGACCCGGTACGCGCCCCGCGAGGGACGACCCGGAACACGCCCCGCCGGTCTCAGGCAGACCGGTAGGGGCGCAACCGCAACCGTATATTGAGAGCAGCGCTGATTACGATCAGCGCTGCGGCCAGGCCCCGCAACGCGGCGATCGCGGCGCTGCTCAGCCCCCAGGAAATGTGGATACTGGTCGCGGCGGCATGACGGCGCTCCAGGAAAAATAGCTCGCTCAGAGCGGCGGCCGTCGCGAAATAAGCGCAAATCCAGGCCCACCGCTCGCTCCTCGCCAGGCGGCGCACCGCAGCCGCATCGCCGGGCCTGCCGCGGCGCAAGCCATACGCCAAGATGGCGATGACCACGACCAATCCCGCCACCGAATTCGCGTCCTGAAGGAGATGGGCACCGGCCAACCGGTGCCCTCCGACCTCGACCGCCGGGTCCTCCAGCGTCGGGAACATGCGCACTCCCCGTGCGCCCTCGTGAGTGAATGCATCCCAGACCAGGTGGGTCACCGCACCGAACAGTACGCCGCAGGCAGCCAGGACCCAATCCTTGAGGCTTTCCACGGAGGCGGGGGTGCTGAAGTCACGCCAGCGCGCATAGGCTCCCGGAGGAAAAAGCTCGATCAACGGCCACTTGATCAGCCATTGGAACATCCAATAAGTGGCGAGCCCGACGGGCAAGCAGAAGGTGAGCAACGCATCCGCGCTGTGCGTTTCGAACCGCGCCGGCTGCCAGGGTAAAAAACGCCCGAAGTCCGGCACCATGCTGCCGATGACCACGGCGGAGAGCAGGCGCCAACGGGCAAGCAGTCGGGCGAACGGCAGAACGGCGGCGGGGTGGGATAAGGTAAACGGCATCAAAAGCTCAGCATGTCATCTCATTGCAATATTACAGAACTATAAAGGCCGAAGCTTTTACCCCGCCCCACGAGCAGCCATGGCCACCCACGCAGATGCCGTCATTTCCAGCCCAAAGGCGTCACCGCTAGCCGCCCACCGGCCGAACCCCTGGTTCAACGTTCTCGCCGGTGTCATCGTCGTGGTCGGCATCATATATGCTGGCTATCACCTGGCGAACGACTTGTCGGTGGTGCGGGATACGCGAGCCTATCCCTTCGTGCTCCTGGGCATCGCGCTCTTCATCGCGCTGGGGTTCGAGTTCGTCAATGGGTTTCACGACACCGCGAACGCCGTGGCGACCGTCATCTACACCCACTCGATGCCGCCGAATTTTGCCGTCGTCTGGTCGGGCGCGTTCAACTTCCTCGGCGTGCTGCTGTCGACCGGCGCGGTCGCGTTCGGAATCGTGTCGCTCCTGCCGGTCGAGCTGATTCTTCAAGTCGGGAGCGGCGCCGGCTTCGCCATGGTGTTCGCACTGCTGATCGCCGCGATCCTCTGGAATCTGGGTACGTGGTACTTCGGCCTGCCTTCCTCCAGCTCCCATACGCTGATCGGCTCGATCATGGGTGTCGGCCTCATGAACCAGCTCATGGCCTCGAGCGGCAGCGGCACGAGCGGCGTCGACTGGGCCCAGGCCACGAAGATCGGCGAGTCGCTGCTTTTCTCCCCCTTGGTCGGATTCAGCCTGTCCGCCGTGCTGCTGCTCGCGGCCATGAAGCTCATCCCCATCCCGGCGCTCTACAAGGAGCCGAAAGGCAATCAGCCGCCGCCCGCGTGGATCCGGGGATTGCTGGTCCTGACCTGCACCGGCGTGAGCTTCGCGCACGGCTCGAACGACGGACAGAAAGGCATGGGCCTCATCATGCTGATCCTGATCGGCACCGTCCCCACCGCGTACGCGCTTGAATCGCACCATGCACGAGCAGGACGTCGACAAGTTCGTCGCGATCTCGACGCAGGCACAGGCAGCCCTGGGTCATTACGCGACCGGGCCGGCACCGGCCGATCCGCATGCCGCCGCCATCGACATCGTGCGCACTCGATCGATTACTCCGGAAACCCTGCCGGCGCTCACGTCGCTGTCCGCCACTATCCAGCAGCAGGTCAATGGGTTTCACTCGCTCGACAAGGTGCCCGCCGGCGACATGATCAACATCCGCAACGAGATGTACCTGGTGAGCGAAGGACTGCGGCTGCTCGGCAAGTCCACTACCATCGGCGTATCCGCTGCCGACAAGAAGGTGCTCGGGCAGTACAAGAAGGAGCTCGACCAATCGACCAAGTTCATCCCGACCTGGGTCAAAGTCGCGGTGGCGATCGCGTTGGGGCTCGGCACCATGATCGGCTGGAAGCGCATCGTCGTGACGGTCGGCGAGCGCATCGGCAAGACCCATCTCACCTACGCGCAGGGAGCGTCCGCTGAGCTCGTCGCCATGCTCACCATCGGCGCCGCCGACATGTACGGATTGCCGGTGAGCACGACGCATGTGCTGTCCTCCGGCGTCGCGGGCACGATGGTGGCGAACCGGTCCGGACTGCAATGGTCCACGGTGCGCAATCTCCTGATGGCCTGGGTACTCACGCTGCCCGTCTCCATCGCGCTGGCCGGCGCCCTGTACTGGCTGCTGCGCCACCTGCTGTAAACACCCGCGAGCGTCGGCAACCCACGGCGTTGGCCGGTTTTCGTTTTGCCGGCTTTACCCCCGTAATTGCGCGATCAACCGCCGCGATGCCGACGTCACAAGATCGAGGACGTGCTCGAAGTCGGCCGCATCGCCCACATAGGGATCGGGAACTTCAGATACTCCGCTCTCGCCCGCATACTCCAGGAACAGCCGCACCTGCGCTCGCGACCCTGCCGGCCTTATGGCCTTGAGATCGCGCAGATTCTTCCGATCCATGGCAAGGATCAGATCGAAGTCATCGAAGTCCCGCCGGCTCACCTGCCGCGCAGACAATCCGCTCAGATCGATACCCCGGCGTTTCGCAGCTCGCTGGCTGCGCAAGTCCGGCGGCTCGCCCAGGTGATAATCGCCCGTCCCGGCGGAATCGACTTCGACGCTGAGACCGGGCGCTTCGGTAGCCAACAGATGACGAAGCACGCCTTCGGCAGTCGGACTGCGGCAGATGTTTCCGAGGCATACGAACAGGATGCGCCGGCCCGGGCCGCTCATGCGTTCATCGATCCCGCAACCCCGCACGCACCCGCTCCAGATCCTCCCGCGTGTCGACCCCTGCCGGCGGCGCTTCGCGGAGCAGGATCACATGAATGCGCATGCCGTATTCCAAAGCGCGAAGCTGTTCGAGCTTCTCGGCGGTCTCGAGCGGTGCCGGGGGCCAACCCGCGAATTTCAGCAGGCTCTTCACGCGGTATGCGTACAGGCCGACGTGGCGCAACGCGCCTTCGAATGCCGCCGGGCGCCCGTGCGCCAGCCGATCCCGCGGCCAGGGCACCGGAGCACGGCTGAAATAGAGCGCGCTGCCGTCATGCGCCACGAGCGCCTTGACGCAGCTCGGATCGAGAAATTCCTCGAGACTCGATATCGGCGCGGCAACCGTCGCGATATCGGCGTGCGGATGCTCGCCGAGCGCGGCTGCCGCATCCGACAGCACCTGCGGGGGCATCAGCGGCTCGTCGCCCTGCAAGTTGACGACGATCTCCTCGGCGCCCAATCCACGCGCGCGCACCACCTCCGCAATGCGGTCCGTCCCGGACGCGTGCTGCGCGGAGGTCAGGGCCACATCGGCGCCGAATCCCGCGGCCACGGTCTCGATCCGCGCATCGTCGGTCGCCACAATCACGGATGCGGCCCCGCTCGCTCGGGCACACTCCCAGACCCATTGAATCAGGGGGCGTCCACCGACATCCGCGAGCGGCTTGCCGGGCAGGCGGCTCGCTCCGAACCGCGCCGGAATGACGACGTGAAAATCCGGTCTCACGCGGATCAGCCTGCCGGCCGGCGGCTCCGGCTCGAGGCGGCGCTCATCGGATCACCAGCGGATCCTCCGCACCCAGAACTCGCGCCTCTTCCGGCAGCATCATCGGGATGCCGTCGCGCACGGCATACGCCAGCCGATCGGCGCGGCAGACGAGCTCGAGCGAGGAGCCGGCGCCCGCGGTCCGCAAGGGGCCCTTGCAGATCGGACAGACCAGCAACTCGAGAAGACGTTTATCCATCGGCGGTCCCCCGCGGCGGTGAGCCAATTCGCTCGATCACGATATCGAGCAGTGTAGTCGATTCGCCGTCCTCGAAATATGCGCTCACCGGTACGTACCAGTGCCGTTCGTCGGCGGCGTGTCTGCATTTTACGGCATCCTTCTCCGTCATGAGCACCGGCTTCGAATCGGGGAAATTCACATCTTCGGGCGTGAGGCGGGCGTGGTCGGGCAACGCATGGCCTATGACTTCGATCCCATGCGCGCGCAGCATGTTGAAGAACCGCTCGGGATGGCCGATGCCCGCCACCGCGTGAACCTCCAGCCCGGCAAAAGCCGGAAGCGGCCTCGTGCGTCCGCCGATCAGAGCCATTGCGCTCTTGGCCTCGAGCCGCATGCTGAGCGCCCCATCGAGGAGCGCCCGGCCGCCGTTCACGACGATGATGTCGACGGCGCCGAGGCGCGCGCGTTTTTCCCTGAGCGGTCCTGCCGGCAACAACCAGCCGTTGCCGAAGCGCCGGTCGCCGTCGATCACGACGATTTCGCAATCGCGCGCCAGCGCGTAATGCTGCAATCCGTCATCGCTCAGGACCACATCGCAACCCAAATCCAGCAGAAGCTGCGCAGCGGCGGGACGGTCCCGGCCCGCCGCCACCGGCAGGCCGGTGCGGCGCGCGAGCAGAATGGGCTCATCCCCCATCACCGCCGGGTCGTCCGACGCCTGCACGCGGCGCACCGCGCGCGACGAGCCGCCGTACCCGCGGGTCACGATGCCCGGCGCGAACCCGCGCTCCGCGAGGCGCGCCGCCAGCCAGCACACCAGCGGCGTCTTGCCGGTCCCGCCGACGGTAAGGTTTCCGACCACGATCACCGGCCGCCGCAGGCGGGTCGCCCGCCGCAGCCGCTTCGCGTAAAGGAACTGCCGGGAGCCCGAGACCGCGCCGTAGACGAGCGACAGCGGAATCAGCCACCAGGGCGGCGCGGGGCGCTCGTACCAAACACGATTGAGCCAGGATTCGGCGGACACGTTTGGGCAACCTGTGCGGCGCGGAGCGCTACTCGGCGAACTGCATTCCGTGCAGCGTCGCATACAGTCCGCCGCGGTCGAGAAGCTCGCGGTGGCTGCCCATCTCGACGATGCGTCCCTTGTCCAGGACGATGATGCGGTCGGCGCCCTCCACGGTGGACAAGCGATGTGCGATGACCAGCGTGGTGCGGCCGCGCATGAGAGCGGTGAGCTCGGCCTGCACGCGGCGTTCCGATTCGTTGTCGAGCGCGGCGGTGGCCTCGTCGAGGATCAGCACCGGGGAGTTCTTCAGGAGCGCCCGCGCGATGGATATCCGCTGCCGCTGGCCCCCCGAGAGATTCTGTCCCCGATCCGCGAGCGGCGTATCGAATCCCTGCGGCTGCTGCGCGACGAACTCCATCACATTGGCCGCGCGCGCAGCGGCCTCCACCTCGGCATCGGTCTTCTCCACCGCGTTGAAGGCGATGTTGTTGCGGATGGTGTCGTTGAACAGCACCACGTCCTGGCTGACGAGGCTCACCTGGGAGCGCAGGTCCGTGAGCCGGTACTCGCGCACATCGACGCCGTCGAGCAGCACGGCTCCCTGCTGCACGTCGTAGAAGCGGGGAACCAAGCCGACCAGAGTGGTCTTGCCGCTTCCGGAGCGGCCCACGATGGCCACCGTCTCTCCGGGCTCAACCTGGAAACTGACGCCGTGCAGAACTCCGCCCTTCTCGCTCGCATATTCAAACGACACGTTGCGGAACTCGATCGCGCCGCGTGCCCGCTGGATGCGCCGGGTCCCACCGCTTCCCTCCGTCGGCTCGTCCAATATCTCGAACACGCTCTGTCCCGCGGCGACTCCCTGCTGCAGTGGCCCTCCGATGTTGACGAGACTGCGAAGCGACGACGGAATGAGCATCAGAGCCGTCAGGAACGCCCAGAACTGATCGACCCGCATATCGTTCGCGAACACCAGCCGGATGGCGACATACAGAACGCCCGCGAGCGCGAGCGACGCGATGCATCCGACCACGGGGTTGCTCAGGGATTTGGCGCGCGCGAGCTTCATGTTCGAGGCGCGGTTGAGCTCGTTCGCCTGTTCGAACCGGTCGGTCTGGTGGTCCTCGGCATTGAAGATCTTGATCAGCCGGTGCGCGTCGATGGCTTCCTTGGCGACGCGCGTGATGTCGCCCATCGAATTCTGGATGCGCTTGCTGTAGCGGCGGAAGCTCCGATTGGCGATCTGCATGAGCCAGCCGATCGCCGGAGCGGCGACCAGGCAGAAAATCGCGAGCCGCCAATTCAGATAGAACAAATAGAGGATCAATCCGAGAATGGTCAAGGTATCGCTGACCAGCGAGATCGACGCGCCGGTCGCCGCACCGGCCACCTGTTCGATGTTGTACGTGAGCTTGGAGAGGAGAACACCCGATTGCTGGCCGTCCAGATAAGCCGTGGGCAGGCGAAGATAGTGCGCGAAGACGTCGTGCCTCAAGCCCTTGATGACCTGCCGCCCCACCCAGCTGGGATAGTAATTGCCCACGTAATCGCCGAGGCCGCGCAGCGCGAACAGCACAACGATGCCGAGCGGCACGATCCACTCGATCCGGGGGTCTTTGGTGACGAACGCGCCCTTCAAGAAGGTCTGGACCAGGTAAACCAGCCCGGATTGTGTCGCCGCGAACAAGATCATGCCGAGCACGCCGACCATGAACGCGCCGGTGTACGGCTTGGCATAACGCAGCAGCCGGCGGTAAATGGGCCAATAATTGCCGTCGGATTTGGAGTGCGTGTCGATCTCGGCGGCGATCGCGGTCAAGGCGGTGATTCCTGATGCACCGTGGCGATATTGAGCTGAGCGAAGCCGAGCCGGCCGGCCACGTCCATGGCAGTGACCACCGCCTGGTGCGTCGAGCGTGCGTCCGCCCGGATCGTGATCGGACCGCGATCCGCGCCGGCCTCCTTGAGGAGCGCCGCGCGCAAGGTATCCGGACTCGAGTTGATGAGCGTGCGCTCGTTGACCCGATAGCCGCCCTCCGCCGTCACCGTGATCACCAGCGGCTCGCGGTTGCCGCGCGGCACGGGAATGGCGCTCGCCTGCGGGAGCTGGACCTTGACGCGTCCTTCCTGGTTGAAGGTGGTCGAGACCATGAAGAAGATGAGCAGCACCAGCAGGACGTCGATGAAATTGATCAGATTGATCTCGGGATCGTCTCGACGGCTCGGACGCAGGTTCACGGGATCAAGCCCTCGCGGCGAGAGTGGCGCGGTCGTCCAGCGCATCCACGAGCTTCATCGCCTCCTTCTCCATCTGAATGACCAGGCGCTCCACCTTGCCGCGCAGGTAGCGATACGCGATCAGCGACGGTATCGCCACGGTGAGGCCGGCCGCCGTGGTGATCAGCGCCTCGCCGATGCCGCCGGACAGAATCCTCGGATCGCCGAGCCCGTTGGCGGTGATGGCGTTGAACGCATGAATGATGCCCGCCACGGTCCCGAGGAGCCCGAGGAGCGGTGCGATGGCTGCGATGGTGCCGAGGGTGTTCAGGAACCTCTCGAGCTCGTGCACCACGTGCCTGCCGCCGTCCTCCAGGCGCTCCACCATCAACTCGCGCGGCTTGAAGCGGTTGGCGAGACCGATGGCCAGCAATTTACCCAGCGGGGAATTCTGCTCCAGCGCGATGACGAGTTTCTCGGAGAGCTGGTCCGCCTCGATCCAGTTCCACACCTTCTGCGAGAGGTCGCGCGGAATGACCCGGCTCGACTGCAGCGTCCAGAGGCGCTCCAAGATGATGGCCACCGACGCAATCGAGCACAGGATAATCGGCCACATGAAGCCGCCGCCGGCGCGGATGATCTCCCACATTTTGTCCTCGTTAAGCTCTTGGAACTCGCGGCATGATACTTGACCGGTCGGGCTTGAGATACCGTCATCGGCCGGCGACGGGCTGCCCTCGGACCCGGGCCCTAGGATCGCTCGAGCAGAGCGCCGTCGACCAAGGTCAACACACGATCCAGGCGCCCTGCCAGGCGTTCGTCATGGGTCACGATCACCAGACTGGTATTGAGCTCGCGGTTCAGCTCCAGCATGAGCTCGAACACGTGCCCGGCGTTCACGCCGTCGAGGTTGCCGGTCGGCTCGTCCGCTAGAACGAGCTGAGGCTGGGTGACCAGGGCGCGAGCCACCGCCGCTCGCTGCCGCTCGCCGCCTGAGAGCTGCGAGGGCCGGTGGGTGAGGCGTTCGGCGAGCCCCACCCGCGAAAGAATCGCCGCCGCGCGCTGCTTGGCCGTCTTGGGATCCATCCGCCGTACCAGCAACGGCATCGCGACATTCTCCAGAGCCGTGAATTCCGGCAGCAAATGATGGAATTGATAGACGAACCCGACCGCGCGGTTGCGCAGGCGGCCGCGCTCGGTGTCGCTCAGCCTGTTCATGGCCGAGCCCGCGATCTCGACCGTGCCCCGGGTCGGCAGATCGAGGCCGCCCAGCAACTGAAGCAGCGTCGTCTTGCCCGATCCCGAGGCCCCGACGATGGCGATGCGCTCGCCGGAGCGAACCGTGATCGAGGCGCCGCGCAGCACCTCGAGTTTCACCGCACCCTGGATGAAGTCCTTCGCGAGGTCCGTGCCCTGGAGCACTATGGTGGAGTTCTGCATAAATGGGTGAAACCCTCAATCGTTTCGCAGGGATTCCGCCGGCAGCAAGCGCGCGGCTCGCCAGGCGGGATAGATGGTCGAGAGGCAGGCCAGCACGAACGCCACGCTCGAGATCTGCACGAGATCGCGCAGCTGCACGTAGGCGGGCAGGTCGCTCATGAAGTACACGCGCGCATCGAGAAACTTGAAGCCCAGAATGCCCTCCAGAACGTGCACCAATCCCTCCAGATTGACCGCGAGGAGCACGCCCGCGATCAGCCCGCCGGCGATGCCGAGACCGCCGATCAAGCTTCCCTGAACGACGAAAACCGAGAGGATGCTGCGCGGCGACGCCCCGAAGGTCCGCAGAATGGCGATGTCCCGCCGCTTGTCCTTCACCACCATGACCATGGTGGACACGATATTGAAGGCGGCGACGGCCACCATGAGCGAGAGAATCACGAACAGCATGTGCTTGGTGATCTCGATCGAACGGAAGAAATTCTCGTGCTCCTCGGTCCAATCGTTGACCAGGTACTCGGCGCCTTTCGGAAGAGCGATCGCGGCGTCGCGCACGATGCGGGGCGCCGCATAGGGATCGGTGACGCTGAGGCGCAGTCCCGTGATGTCGTCCCCCATGCGCAGCAGCGTCGCGGCATCCTGCATCGCGACGATCGCGACTCGCCGATCGTACTCGTACATGCCCACCGAGAGGATGCCGTCGACCCGAAAGGCGCGCATCCGAGGCAGCACGCCGAGGGGAGTGACATCTCCCTCGGGCACCATCAGGATGACTCGATCGCCGACCCGCGCACCCAGCGTCTCGGCCAACGCCTTGCCGAGAATCACACGGTAGGTCCCGGGAACCAGATCGGCCAGGCGCCCGGACTCCAGATGATCGCCGAGATCCGTGACCCGCCGTTCCTCGTCCGGCAGCACGCCGCGCATCATCACGCCCGAGGCCTTGCCGTCGTGAGCCATCATCGCCTGTTCCTCGATGTACGGCGAAGCGGCGGCAACTCCTGGAAAATGCGCGAGCCTCTGAAGATCCGGGCGCCAGTCCGAGATGCGGCCGTCGAGCCCCGTGATGGTCGCATGCGCGGTGAGACTCAGGATCCTCGTTCGAAGCTCTCCCTCGAAACCGTTCATGACGGACAGCACCACGATGAGCACGGCGACGCCGAGCGCGAGGCCCAGTATGGCGATACCGGCGATGAGCGACACGAAGCCGCGCTTCGGCGATGCCCGAAGATATCGCAGCCCGAGAAAGCCCTCGTACCAGCGCCCCATCATTCGTAGCGCAACGCTTCGGCGGGCTGAGTCTTGGAGGCTTTCCAGGACGGGTACACGGTGGCGATCAGAGAGAGCAGCATGGCCGCGGCGGCGATCTTGATCACATCGCCCGGATGCATCTCGCTCGGCAACCCGGTGGTGTAGTAGACGTCCGGATCGTCCATGATGTGGACGCCGAAGAGGTGCTCGATCACCTGCGCCACCTCGCCCACGTGCAATGCGAGCGCGACGCCCAGGACGACGCCGATGAGCGTCCCGAGCCAGCCGATCAACAGCCCCTGCGTCATGAACACCCCGAGGACTCCCCGGGGCGTCATGCCGAGTGTGCGCAGAATCGCGATGTCGGTGCGCTTGTCGCTCACCACCATCACGAGCGTGGCGACGATATTGAACACGGCCACGGCCACGATCAGCATCAGAATCAGCCCCATCATGGTTTTCTCGATGCGAATCGCGCGGAAATACGCCTCGTTCTCCTGCGTCCAGTCCCGCACGATGAGTCCCGCCGGCAGCCGCGCCGCGGCCTCGCGCGCGAGTTGCGGCGCCTTGAGCACGTCGGTGAACTTGAGCCGGATACCGGTCGGGCCGCCGACGCCCCGCAGCGCCTCGGCATCTTGAAGATTGATCAGCGCGAGCACGCTGTCCTGCTCCTCCAAGCCGACCTCGAAGATTCCGGCGACCTCGAAATTCTCCAGGCGAGGCACGATCGAGTCGCCCGCCCGCGCTGTCCGGGATCATGACCGTGACCGTGTCACCGACGCCCACTTGCAGCTGATATGCCAGCATCCGGCCAAGCACGATCCGATTCATGCCCGGCTCGAGCGCCTCGAGCTTGCCCTCGCGCATCGCTCCGCTGATGGTCGACACCCCGGGCTCCAGGGCCGGGTCGATGCCGCGGACGATGGCGCCGCCCATCGCCGGCGGATGGCTCAGCATGGCGTCCGTATCGAGAAACGGCGCCGCGCCGACGAGCCCGGGCGCCCCCTTGAGCTCGCGCAGCCGGTCGCGCCAACCGACGATCGGCGCTCCCCCGGGAGCCGTTAACGTCGCGTGCGCCGATAAGCTGAGCAGGCGGCTCCGCAGCTCGCTTTCGAAGCCGTTCATCACCGAGAGCACGGTGATCAGCGCCAGGACCCCCAGGGCCAAGCCTCCGAGCGACACCCAGGTGATAAACGACACGAAAAAGCTGTGCTCGCGCGCCAGGGAGTACCGCAGGCCCACGAAAACTGGAACGGGCTGGAACATTCGCGGCGATTAAACCACAGGCAGCCGGCCCGCGGGGGCGCCGGCCCGGAAATGCAACATAATCAGAGTGTTAAGTGGTTCAAACTTTTGGCCGGCCGGTCGGTGCTATAGTCCCGCGAAGGCAACGAAAGAGGTCTGCCATGAGCTATCGAACCCTCCTGATCAGTGCAGTTCTCGCGGCCGGCGCGAGCCTCGCCGGCCTGGCGCAGGCGGATATCGTAGCCGTGCCTGACGGCATCGCGGTGAAGGAGTCCGATGGCATTGCGCCTGCTCGGGGCATGACCATGAGCCAGGTAGCCAGCAAGTTCGGCGCCCCGGTGACCAAGGTACCGGCCGTCGGTAATCCGCCCATTTCCCGCTGGGAATACCCCGGCTTCGTGGTGTATTTCGAGCGCGACCACGTCATTCACAGCGTGGTCTCGGAGTCCGCGGCACCCGCGGCGACCCCGGCACCCGCGGCCTCCTCCGCGCCGCCCGCGGCCGAGAGTGCACCGGCTGAATCCGCCGAACCCGCCGCCCCGCCCGCGGCCGCCGAGCCCCCACCGACCCCCTAGATCGCGTAGAATCGCACGCTCAAGGCTCACCGCGACTCGTTCGCGGCGGGCGTTTTTTCGTTTTGCGTTCTCAAAAGATGCCGCCGTTATTCGACCCTCTCCTGCCCGCCGCCGGATCCCCGCTCGTCAAATGGGGCCGGCTCTATGGCGCGGCACCCGCGCTGGCGATCGCCGAGGCCGCAGCCAAGGCCGCGGGGCCTCTCATCGTCATCGCGGAGACTCCGCGCGCCGCTGAAACCTTGAGCGAGGAGATCGGATTCTTCTCGAGCGGAACCCTGCCTGTGCGCGTGTTTCCGGACCTCGAGACACTGCCCTACGACAGCTTCTCGGCGCACCCCGACATCACGTCCGCCCGGCTGCGCACGCTGGCGGAGCTGCCCCGCGCGCGGCGCGGCGTCTGGGTGGTGGCCATCGATACCCTGCTGCAGCGTCTCGCCCCGCGCAGCTACATCGAGGCGCATTCCTTGCAGGTTCACGTCGGCGAGACGCTCGATCTCGAGGCACTGCGCGAACGGCTGGCTCTCGCCGGCTATGCCGCCGTCACGCAGGTCGCGGCGCACGGCGAATTCGCCGTGCGCGGATCGTTGCTCGACGTGTTCCCGATGGGCTCGGAAACTCCTTACCGGATCGACCTTCTCGACCGCGACGTCGACAGCATCCGATACTTCGATCCCGACACGCAGCGCTCGGGCGACAAGCTCGAACGGATTCACCTGCTGCCCGCGCGCGAGACTCCGCTCAGCCCGGACGCGGTGCGCGAATTCCGGCGCCGTTACCGGCTGAGATTTCCCGGAGATCTGACCGAGCATGCCGTGTACCGCGACGTGAGCGCGGGACGCGCACCCGGGGGGCTGGAATTCTACCTGCCGCTGTTCTTCGAGCGCACGTCGCATCTCTTCGAGTATCTGCCGCCCTCCAGCGTGCTGGTCGACATGCAGGAGGCGACTTCGCATGCGGAGAGACTCTGGTCGGGCATCGTGGAGCGGCACGACCAGCTCGCGCACGATCGATTCCGTCCGATTCTCGATCCGGCGGAAATCTATCTCGGCTCCGCCGAACTGCACGCCGAGCTCGCGCAGTGGCCCAAGATCGAGCTTCGATCCTTCGAGTGGCCGCCGGAGACCCCGGGGCCCGTCCGGAATTTCTCGAGCTCCTCGCCCGCCGTGGTGCGCATCGACCCGCGCGCGGAACAGCCGGCCGCCGAGCTCGAGGCGCACCTGGCCGCGCTGAACGGCCGCGCGCTGCTCGCGGCCGAATCCGCGGGACGACGCGAGCTGTTGCTCGACTTGCTGCGCGGCCGTGGGATCAAGCCCAAGGTCTTCGAGAGCTTCGCGGCATTCCAGGCGAGCGATGCGAGCCTCGGGATCACGGTGTCGGCCGCTGCATCGGGTCTTCGCATCCTGTCGCCCGCGCTCGAAATCCTGACCGAGTCGCAGCTGTTCGGCGACCGCGCCCGGCAGGAGCGCCGACGGCGCCGATCCGAGCGGGATCCCGCCAAGATCCTCAAGGAGCTCTCGGACCTGCGCATCGGCGCCCCCGTAGTGCACGAGGCCTACGGCGTCGGCCGGTACGTGGGACTCAAGACCATGGATGTGGCCGGCTACACCGGCGAGTTCCTGGTCCTCGACTACGCCGACGGCGACAAGCTCTATGTGCCGGTGCAGTCGCTGCACCTGGTATCACGCTATACCGGTGCGCCTGCCGACACCGCGCCGCTCCATAAGCTCGGCGGCGATCAGTGGCAAAAGGCGCGCCGCAAGGCGGCGCAACGCATTCGCGACGTCGCCGCGGAGCTGCTGGATCTGTACTCGCGGCGTGCCGCCCGCGAGGGCGCCTCCATGCAGGCGGCGGAGGCCGACTATCGCGCCTTTCAGGCGGCCTTTCGCTTCGAAGAGACGGCCGATCAGGCCACGGCGATCGAGCAGGTACTCTCGGATTTGAAGTCCGGCAAACCCATGGACCGGGTGATCTGCGGCGATGTCGGCTTCGGCAAGACCGAAGTGGCGCTTCGCGCCGCGTTCGTCGCTGTCCAGGCAGGCAAGCAGGCCGCGGTACTCGTTCCGACCACGCTTCTCGCCCAGCAGCATTACACGACCTTCGTCGATCGTTTCGCCGATTGGCCGGTACGGGTCGAGAGCCTGTCGCGCTTTCGGACCCAGAAGGAGGCGGCGGCGGTCATCGAGGGGATCGCGGCGGGGTCGGTGGATGTCGTGGTGGCCACCCACCGGCTGTTGCAGGGCAAGGTGCGCTTCAAGAATCTCGGATTGGTGGTGATCGACGAGGAGCACCGGTTCGGCGTGCGCGACAAGGAGAAGCTCAAGGCGCTGCGCGCGGAGGTCGATGTGCTCACGCTCACCGCGACCCCGATCCCGCGCACGCTCAACATGGCCATGGGCGGGTTGCGCGATCTCTCGCTGATCACGACGCCTCCCGCCGAGCGGCTGGCCGTCAAGACCTTCGTCCTCGAATGGAACGAGACCGTCGTGCGCGAGGCATTGACCCGCGAAATACGGCGCGGCGGGCAGACTTATTTCGTTCACAACACGGTCGAGACCATCGAGAAGACCGCGCAGGCGATCCGCGAGCTGGTACCGGAGGCGAGCGTCGCCGTCGGCCACGGCCAGATGCGTGAGCGCGATCTCGAGCAGCTCATGCTGGATTTCTATCATCGCCGCTTCAACGTGCTGGTATGCACGACCATCATCGAGAGCGGCATCGACGTGCCCACCGCGAACACCATCATCATCGACCGCGCCGATCGATTCGGATTGGCGCAAATCCACCAGCTTCGGGGACGCGTCGGCCGCTCGCACCACCGCGCATACGCCTACCTGATCACCCCGCCCTTGAAGGCGATGACGGCCGACGCGGTCAAGCGGCTGGAAGCCTTGGAATCGCTGGAGGAGCTCGGCGCGGGTTTCACCCTCGCGACCCACGATTTGGAGATTCGCGGAGCGGGCGAGCTGCTCGGCGATGAGCAGAGCGGCCAGATCGAGGAGATAGGCTACAACCTGTACATGGAGCTGCTGGAGCGGGCCGTTGCGGGACTGAAGGCAGGCAAGCCGGCGGACCTCGAAAAGCCGCTCCATGCCGGCCCGGAGGTCGACCTGCACCTGCCCGCGCTCATTCCCGAGGACTATGTGCCGGATGTGCACCTGCGGCTGGTTCTCTACAAGCGCATCGCCGGCGCTGAATCGCGCGAGGAGCTCGACGAGCTCAAGGTCGAGCTGATCGACCGTTTCGGACCGATGCCGCCTTATGCGCAATCGTTGTTCCGGGCGGCGCAGATCAAATTGCGCGCCGCCCAGCTGGGCATCCGCAAGATCGACGCCGGAGCGACCGGCGGCTACTTCGTTTTCGACGAAGACAACAAGATCGATACGAGGCGGGTTCTGAAGCTCATTCAGACCCGCCCGAAGGATTACCGTCTCGACGGCCCCCTGAAGCTCCGCTTCACCCACGATGCCCGCACGGAGGAAAATCTGTTCACGGGAATCGAAATGATGGTCGAGCTTCTGGCCTGAGGCGCGCTACACGGATCCGAGAAAATCCATCTTGCCGACCTCGACGCCGCTCGAGCGCAGCAGCGCATAGGTCATGCTCTCGTGGAAGAAAAAATTCGGCAGCACGAAATCGACGAGATAGGACAGCCCGGTGAAGGTGATGGTCCGGTTCGGGAACTTGAGCTCGATGGTCTTGCTTTCGGCGCCCTTCATTTGCTCGGCCTTCACGCTCTTCACGAAGTCCAGCGTCTTGGCGATGCGCTGCTTGAGCTCGTCGAGGGTCGTCTCGGTGTCCTCGTGCTTCGGGATGTCGATGCCGGCCAGGCGGCCCGCGGCGCCCTTCGCGGTGTCGCAGGTGATCTGAACCTGACGGGTGAGCGGGAACATGTCCGGAAACAGGCGCGCCTGCGCCAGCGCCGCCGGATCGAATTTCCTGGCGGCGGCATGAGCAGCCGCCTTGTCGAGAATCGAAGATAAATTGGTGAGACCGCGCGTCAGCACCGGGATGGAAATATCGTAGATGGAAATCGTCACAATCGCTGCTCCTCGAGTCGCCGGGGTTTTTCCGGGGCGTCACTTTAGCAGCCGGCGTCCCCGGGGGTTGCGGTTTCTTCGGCATTGGAATTCAATAGTGCCCGATGTTGCCGGTATCCGATGCCTGCGAGCGTAACAAGGGACCGATACTCTCGGTGCTGCGCACCTGCTTTGCCGACAGCGCCTTCGTGCTCGAGATCGGCAGCGGCACAGGACAGCACGCGGTGTACTTCGCGCGCCATCTGCCGCATCTCGCCTGGCAGCCCACCGAGCAGCTGAACTATCTGCCTGACCTCGCGGCCCGCGTCAGACTGGAGGGCGGCGGCAATCTCCGGCCTCCGACGGTGCTCGACGTTCGCCAGGCGGTATGGCCGGCGCGTTCGGTGGATGCGGTCTTCACCGCCAACACGTTGCACATCATGTCCTGGCCTGTCGTGGTCGCCCTCTATCGGGGGGTGGCGGAGGTACTCGCTCCCGGCGGCGTTCTATGCGTCTATGGCCCGTTCCGATACGGCGGCGAATACACCTCGGAGAGCAACAGAGAATTCGACCGCATGCTCAAGGAGCGCGATCCCTTGTCCGGAATCCGCGACATCGAGGCAGTGCGCGAGCTAGCGGGTCCCTACGGTTTGTCGCTGGTCGCGGACCACGATCTCCCCGCGAACAACCGGCTCCTGGTCTTCGGCAAGGAACCGGGCGAGGAGTGAACAAAAGGGGCTCGCGCCGGCCGCGAGCCCCTGTCGCTATCAATTACAATGTCCGTCAACGCGGTGCGACTTCGATCTCGTTGTCCACCGAGTTCACGCCGTCGGTATCCTTGGCGATCATGCCCGCCAGATCGCGCGCATCCTTGGTGGGCGCGGTGCCGCTCAACCAGACCACGCCGTTCGCATCGGTATCGACCTTCACGTGAGCGAGCGTGGACATGTGCTTGGCCGCCAGCTTGGTCTTCACCTTGGTCGTGATCACGGAATCCTTCACGAAGTGGTGATCACCGCCGGCATCGTCTGCGTACGCCACCGGCAGATACGCCGCGCCCGCCGCCACCAATCCGATCAACATCAGTTTCTTCATTGCTGTTCTCCTTCGATTGAACCGCCGCAACCGTCGGGATCAGCCGGCAGATCGCGGTTTAAAGCTGAACTTCTGTCCGGCGACAGCCGCTTGATACATCAATCCGCCCTTCGCGATGGTGAATACCGCCATGCCCTTGTAATAGTGGCCGCTGGTCGTCGCATCCTTCTTACCGCCGCTCGCACCGGCCTCCGTACCGTTGGTACCGGCGCTCGCATCGGCGCTCGCCGTGATCGCGATCGCGCTGGCATCGGCCCCGAACTCGAAGTTCCCCGATTCGAACTCATCCAGTGCCGACTTGCTCTCGAAGAAGATGATCTCGCTGAACGCCTTGCCGCCGGCTTGAAAGCCGACGCTGACCTGCGCCAGGGTGGCTTCGCCGACTTCCTGGCCATGCGCGTAGACCCGGCCTTTGCCGCCGGCGCCGCCCACGATGAACGCACCCTCGCCGACCGTGGGAAATACCGCGTAGGCATAGCTGTGGTGGAAGAACCCGGCGCTCCCGCCCGCGTGCTTGAAGAGCGACACGGTGTCGGCGACCTTGTCGGCCTCCGGCTCGGCTTGAACCGCTGTGGATAGGCAGACGGCCAAAGCCGCGGCCGCTGTAAAGGCACCGATTAGTTTTTTCATAGTGGCGCCTATGCTACGGGGCAGCCGCTCCCTGGTATGTAGGAGAGTCGACTCAGTTCACTGAGGACGATTCCCACACTCGGCCGCGCGGCCCCGAAGTCCGCGCCCGCAATCGAGGTGCGGCGAGCGCGCCCGCCGCACCTTCGGCATCCTCAGCTCTTTGCGAGGTTCTGCGCAGCGAACTCCCAGTTCGCCAGCTTGTCGATCAGCGCATTGACGTAGTCCACCCGCTTGTTCTGATAATCGAGGTAATAGGCGTGCTCCCAGACGTCGATGGTCAGCAGGGGCTTCTGGTTATGTGCGATCGGGGTGTCGGCATTGCCGGTTTTCACCACCTTGAGCTTGTCGCCGTCGAGCACCAGCCAGGCCCAGCCGCTGCCGAACTGCTGCACCGCTGCGTTCGCCAGTTCCTTCTTGCAAGCGTCCACGCCGCCGAACGCCGCGTCCATCTTGGACTTGAGAGCCGACGGAGGCTCGCCGCCGCCTTTGGGCTTCAGGCCCTTCCAGTAAAACTCATGGTTCCATGCCTGTGCGGCATTGTTGAAGATGCCGACCCGGTCCGCCTTGCCGGCGGTTGCGCGCACGATTTGATCGAGCGGCAGATCGGCCAATTCCGTTCCGACGATCATCTTGTTGGCGTTCTCCACATAGGTCTTGTGATGCTTGCCGTAGTGGAAGCTGATGGTCTTGGCGGAAATGACGGGTTCGAGCGCGTTCTCGGCCCACGGTAGCGCGGGCAGACTCAAGGGTGAAGAAGTGGATGCTGCAGTCGCCATGGATTCTCCTTGGGGTTAAGTGATGGCCGGGTGTTGATAGACTGTCGCGGCGCCGATGAAGTTCAGTCATCTGCCCGTCTCGCGGTCGCCACCGCCGAGGAACGCTAGCAAGCCGGCGGCGTCCGTTCTACCCTACGCATACCCGTCGAGCTGTAGGCGTGCGCCGACCTCACGCGGTCCATTCCACATCGGGGGGCCGCTGGAAGCAGCCGGCTCGACTTGAAACCGTCGAGGCGTGTATCAGCCGATCAGAGAGCGAAGGCGCTGCGTGCGCGTGCCCGACGTGGTGTCCGCGGCGCGTTGCAGGAGATTCTGCGCCTCGGCCGCCGGTAGCGGACGGCTGAACAGGAACCCTTGAGCCTCCTGGCAGGCATGCTCCTGCAGAAACAGGAGCTGCGGAAAGTTCTCCACACCCTCGGCCGTCACGTTGATGCGAAGCGTCCGCGACATCGCGATGATCGCGGCCGCGATGGCCCGGTCGTCGCTGCAATCGACCAGACTGGTCATGAACGATTGATCGATCTTCAGCCGGTCCACCGCGAAATTACGCAGCCGTCCGAAGCTCGAGTAGCCGGTGCCGAAATCGTCGATCGCGAGCAGTATCCCGAGCGCCTTCAATTGCGCCAGTGCCTGTTCCGCCCAGGCCTCGTCCTTCATCACCACCGACTCCGTGATCTCCAGCTCCAGCATCGACGGCGGCATCCCCGTCTCTTTGAGCACGGACTCCACCAGCACCGGAAATTCCTTGAGGGAGAATTGCTGCCCCGAGACGTTCACCGCCATGCGCAGCACCGGCAGTCCCTGGTCGTGCCAGGCCTTCGCCTGGCGGCACGCGGTGCGCAACACCCACTCGCCGATCGACAGGATCAATCCGGTCTCTTCCGCAATGGGGATGAATTCGGCGGGCGCGACCTGCCCGAGATCGTCGCACTTCCAGCGCAACAGCGCCTCCATCCCGGAGATCGTGCCCGTGCTCACATCGAACTGAGGCTGATAATTCAGGGTGAATTCGCCGCGCTCCAGGGCACCTCGAAGCTTCGCCTCGAGCGTGAACCGGTGAAGCGCCGCATCGTTCATCGTGGTGTTGAAGTACGCATGCGTGCCCGGGCCCTTGCGCTTCGCGAAGTACATGGCGAGGTCGGCGTTGCGGAGCAACGTGTCCACATCCGTGCCGTCGTTCGGATACAAGGCGATGCCGATGCTCGGCGTCACGACCAGGCTATGCTGCGCGAGGTGCATGGGCTGCTGCAGCTCGCCGATCAGCCGCGAGGCGACCGCGCCGGCATCCCCCGGATCGCGCATTCCCGGCAGGATCACGATGAACTCGTCGCCGCCCAGCCTTGCGATGTGGTTCGTGCGCGGGCTCGGCTGATCGCCGGCGCCGGCGCTGTCCTCCGCGCGCAGCGAATTGCGCATCCGCGAGGCGACGAGGCACAGGAGCTCGTCGCCCACCGCGTGGCCCAGCGTATCGTTGACCCGCTTGAAATTGTCGAGATCCAGGTACAGGACCGCCACGGAGCGGCCGTCCTGGTTGCCCGCCGCCAGTGCGCTCGCGAGCCTGTTGCGGGACTGTTCTCGATTCGGGAGCCCGGTGAGCGCGTCGAAATAGGCGAGCTTCACGATCCGATGCTCCGAGCGCCATTTGCTCGCCAGCGATATCGTCATCTGCCGGATTTCGTGCGGATGAAAGGGCTTCTGCAGATAGGAAAGCTTCTCCTCCGGCGGAACGATCGATCCCATCTCAGCGGGATCCACGTCCGAATACGCCGTGCACAGCACGATCTCGATGGCGGGGTCCAGTTCGCGGATGCGCGCCGCGGCCCACACGCCGTCGGGACCGGGAGGCATCCGCATGTCGAGAAAGGCCACCGCAAAGGGGTCGTCCGCGGCGATCGCGTCGCGCACGGCGGCAACCGCCGCCTCCGCGCCCTCGCAGAACACCGGCGCGAACGCCGTGTTCGGCGAGGACAGCTTTTTCACCACCTGTTCCGCGGCGGGCTTCGTGAACAGCCGGTCGCGGAGATTCCGGAACACTGCGGTCTCGCCGTTCATGTCGGTATCGGTCAGGATTTCCCGATATGCGTCGCGCACCTGCGCTTCGTCATCGGCGATGAGCACTCTTATCGCTCGTTTGATCTCAGTCACGGATCCATCCTCAAGTTTCCCGCACCGCCAGGGGGAGCATCAAATGCATCGATGCGCCGAGCCCCGGGCCCTCACTCGCCGCCCAAATCCTGCCGCCGAGCGCCGCGATCGCGTTGGCGCACCAGTGCAGCCCGATTCCGTAATTCGTATCGCGGGACTTGGTTGAAAAGCCCTTGTCGAACACGCGCGCCAGATCGGCCTCGGAGATCCCCACTCCGTTGTCCTTGCAATGCAGATGAAGCTGATCGCGGTCGTGCTCCCGGACGATCTCCGCCCCGACCTTCAGCACGCCCTTGTCTCTCCCGGCATCGCGGACGGCGTCCGCCGCATTGATGATCAGATTCTGCAGCACCAGGCGAAGGACGGTGCGCGCCACCCGCACGGCGCCCACTTTGCTCAGCGACTCCTCCGGGTCCACCACCAGGCGCTGGCGGCAGGCGTCCGGCACGATCTCCAATGTCTGGCTGACCAGATCCGGCAACCGGACCGACTCGATCACCGCCTCGTTCCGCGTCGAACGCATCAGCTCGCTCAACGCGGTCTGGACGATTTGCGCCTGACGCTGGATGATCTCGATGTCCGCTTTGGACTCGCCGACGCCGGAGGATATCTCGCGGCAGCCGAGGCGCAGGAATTCCATGAGGTCCGAGTGGCGCGGCGAGCCCGGAACCGCGGCCTTGAGCTCCCCGCACGCGAGCTCCAGATCTTCCGCCGGCATGGCCCGCAGCCGGTTCTCGAGTTTCGCGAGACGGACGGAAAGGGGAGTCATGGCGTTGCCCAGATTGTGCAGCACGCCCTTGGCTAGCTCGGCGAAACCCGCCTGAAAGGACTTGTCGACCAGCTCGTTGCGCGTCTCCTCCACCCGTTCGACCATGCTGTCGAACTCCCGCGCCAGCAGGCCGATCTCATCCCGGCTGTCGAGATCGAGGCGCGCGGTGAGATCGTTCCCTTCGCTGATCGACACGGCGTGCCGCGTTACCCGGGCGAGCGGCTCGAGCACGACGCGATTCAAGATGGTGACGAGCAGAATCAGCACGATGACCGCGGCGCCGATCAAGTACGCCGACGCGTAGGTCACCGCGTTGTGGCCGCGCGCGGTGATTCTTCGCGGAACATCGACAGCCGCCACCGCGAGCGGCCGGCCGTAGATGTCGGACAGCTGCCGCGTGATCCGCGTCGTCGAATCGGTCTCACTGACCCCGTCGCCGATGATCGGGCGGGCCGCCGGATCGAGCGTCAGGTCGGCCTGCGCGCGTGAGGCGAGAGAGCGCACAGTCTCGGGAGTCATGAGCTGGCCCATGATCACCATGCCCAGGTGCGCCCCGCTGCCGCTGCCGTCGAGCACGGGGGCTGCCGCGATCATCATCAATCCCTGATTGGTCCGGATCAGCCCCTTCGCGGACGTTCCCGCCGCGAGGTACTGCCCTCCAGGGAAAGTCGGCGGGCAACCGTTTGAGATTCGCAAAATCGATGGCCGCGCCGTTTCTTCCGCCCAGCGTCACACCGCTCGAGAGCACCACGTTGCCTTCGAGATCCACGATCATCAAGGAGCTGACCTGCAGCTGCTTCAACGCCACGGAGGTGATGTTGGCGCGGACGAAATCCTCGTTCGGCGCCTGCACGTAGCGATACACGTCGTCCCAATTTCCCCAATCGGCCGCAGTGACCTGCAAAGCGTCGAGGGATACGTCGAGCGCGTAATCGATTCGTCTCATCGATACCTTGGCATCGTCGCGCTCGAGTGCGGCGAAGCTCGGCATCAGGATCTCGCGCTGAACCGCGATCTCGATGGCGATCAAGATCACGAACAGCATCGCAAGCAGCGAGATCACTTTCGTGCGGATGTTCATGTTCTTCTTGTTATCAAATTCCCCGAACCGGTGCCGAAACCGAGTTCCGGTTCAAGCGGCGCCTCGAGAACGAAATTACAGGGGATTGAACTGCGTCACATAACGCCGCCGGGGAATGCGACGCGGCTCACGCGCCGTGAGGGGCGGCGCTGAACAGGCGCTCCAGCTGGTCCGGCTCGATGGGCTTGGTGAAGTGATGATCGAACCCCGCCGCGAGGGCGCGCCGCCTGTCGGCATCCTGTCCCCACCCGGTCACCGCGATCAAGGTCATCCCGGCTCCCCAGGCCTCGTGGCGAATCCGCTCGGCGAGCTCGTAGCCGCTGAGATCCGGCATGCCGATATCGAATATCCCGACATCGGGGCGAACGCGCTTCGCTGTTTCCAATGCTTCCTCGCCGCTGTGGGCGACGTGCACCTCGTGACCCGACAGCTGCAGAAGCATGCCCATGGTATCGGCGCTGTCCCGATTGTCGTCCGCGACGAGGATGCGCCGCGGCGCCATGGGGTCCGCCGCGGCGTTCGGGCGAGCGGGCCCGCGCGTGGATGCATCGATGATGAGCGAGCGGGGCAGGCAAATGACGAACTCGCTGCCCTGACCCCGCCCGGCGCTGCGCACCTCGATTTGACCGCCGTGCAATTCGATGAGCCCTTTCGCCAGAGAAAGTCCGATGCCCAAACCGCCCTCGGAGGGGTCGGCTTCCGGCTCTATGCGGGTGAACATGTCGAAAACCCGTGGCATCGCTTCGGCGGACAGTCCGATGCCGCTGTCGCGCACGAAAACGGCCAGATGCTGCGCCTCGAAACGCGTTCCCATCTGGATCACGCCGCCGCTCGGCGTATATTTCACCGCGTTCGTCAGAAGGTTGGTGATCACCTGGGTCACGCGCACGGGATCCACTTCCAAAAGGATCGGCTCCGCCGGACGCTCGAGACGCAGCGTATGCTGCTTCGCATCGATCGCCGCCTGCACCGCCTCTATGGCTTCATCCATCAGCACCTGCAAATCGACATAGGCCTTCTTCAGCAGGAACGCTCCGCGGGTGATACGCGACACGTCGAGCAGATCGTCGAGCAGCGAGCTCATGTGTCCGACCTGACGGGCAATGATGTCCTGCGCGTGGCGGAGCTCGTCCGGGTCCAGGTCGGGAGCCTGCAGGAGCCGCGCGGCGATGCGAATCGGGGCGAGCGGATTGCGCAGCTCGTGCGACAGCGTGGCCAGGAACACATCCTTGCGAACGTCGGCCGCGACCAGAGCTTCCTCGGCCCGTACGATGCTGGTCACATCGATGAAGGTGATCAGCACACCGGTCACGGTGCTGTCCGGTTCGCGGTACGGCAAGATCCGCATCACATAATGCACCGAGCGATCGTCCCGCACGATGCGCCGCTCCAGGGGTTCGAGTTTCGCCAGGACGAACGCCACGTCCTCGCGCAAGCTGTCGTAATCGAGGCGGCTGACGATGTCCGTCAAAGGGCGGCCCTGATCGCTCGGAATCAGGTTATAAAGCGTCGCGATGGCCGGGGTGAAGCTGCGAATGACCAGATGACGGTCGAGGAACACGGTGGCGATCTCCGTGCTCTCGAACAGATTCCTCAAGTCGCTGTTGGCTTGATCGAGCTCCTCGATTTTCTCGGTGAGCCGGATGTTGACGGTATGCAGCTCCTCGTTGAGCGATTGCAGCTCCTCCTTCGAGGTCTCGAGCTCCTCGTTGGTCGATTGCAATTCCTCGTTGACCGAATGCAGCTCTTCGTTGGCGCTGCGGAGCTCTTCGAGCGCGGTTTGATATTCCTCGGCCAGCAACTGATGCTCTGCGCCCGTTTCCGCGAGCGCGCGCTGCAGCTCCACGACGATTTCCGGGGTCGGCGTCACCGGGCCGAGGAGCCGATCGTAGCGCGCGGCGGAACCGGCTTCATCGGTGGCACGCCCGCCCGCGGCCGATGCCTCGCGCCGGGCCAAGCCTTGCACCGCGCTCATCGGGTGGCCGCCGTCGGAGGATGGGCCGAGCGAGGTCGAGCGCGGGTGCTGCCATCTCAGATTCAACTCGGGACCTCGTCCCTGGCGCCGCCTGAAGATGCGCGCCTTCTTGTCCACGGTTTCGAACAGGCTGGGATGTTGCGCGACCGATTCCGAGCCGCCCAGGAGCAGGATCCCTCCTGGAATCAGGGCGTAATGGAACACGGGTATGAGCCGTCCCTGAAGCTCGGCATTCAGGTAGATGAGGAGGTTCCGGCACGAGACCAGGCTCATCTGCGAAAAGGGAGGATCGCGAACCAGATTGTGCACGGAAAACGTACAGAGATCGCGGATCTCCCGGGCAACGCAAAAGCTGCCGTGGGAATGATTGAAGAAACGCTCCCGCCGCGCATCGTCCAAGCCCTCGATGAGCGTCTTCGGGTAGCGGCCGATTCGAGCCGTCGCGATCGCCAGATCGTCGATGTCGGTGGCGAATACCTGCACCCGCGGTTTCGCGATCAGCGAGTCCATGTGCTCTCGCAAGAGCATGGCGAGCGAATAGGCTTCCTCGCCGGTCGCGCAGCCGGGCACCCAGACACGCACCACGCCGTCGGCCATTTTTCCGTCGAAAAGCCGCGGAATGATCTCGTCCGCCAGTATTTGGAAAGTCTCCCGGTCGCGAAAGAAACTGGTCACGCGGATGAGCAGATCGCGGAACAGCAGCGTCGCTTCGGCCGGATCGGCATTGAGCATCGCAATGTACTCTTCGAGCGTGGCCAGGTTCCGGACCTGCATGCGCCGCTCGACTCGCCGCAGGAATGTTTGACGGCGATAATCACTGAAATCGTGTCCCAGCTGGGCGCGCAGGATCGTGCATATCTCGATCCGCGCGATTTCCGATGAGGCGCCGTCGACGCCCGCGGGAGACTCGGCCAGGGTACGCTTCAGCCGCAGCAGGTGCGCGGGTATCTCCTCCACCGGCGCCACCAGGTCGACCGCGCCCGTCGCGATGGCACCGGCCGGCATTTCCCCGTATTGCGGGGCGCCGCCCTTCCTGCCTTGCGCGATCGTGAGTCCCCCGCGCTCCTTGATGGCCTTGAGACCCAGGGCGCCGTCGCTGCCGGTGCCGGACAGCACAATGCCGACGGCCCGTTCTTTGAGGACCGTCCCCAACGAGTCGAAGAAACCATCGATGGGTCTGAATTGGTGGTCGGTCTGGTCTGCGCTGGCTTCGACGCTCAAATGGGCATCAATCATGGTGATGACGCCATGCGGCGGCGGCACATATACATGGTTCGGCTCGACCCTCGTGCCATCCGCACCTTCGAGCACCGGCATCGAGGTCCACCGGGTCAGGATCTCGATCAGCATGCTCTTGCGATCGGGCGGCAGATGCAAAATCACCACGAACGCCATGCCGCAATCGGCCGGCATTTTCTCAAAGAAAGCGTGGAAGGCATCGAGCCCACCCGCGGAGGCGCCTATGCCGACGACGGGGAAATCAGCGGAACTCACCTGCGCCGCCCGGTGCTTTCGGAACACACTTGCCACGCGTCTCCGTTCATTGACATATTACAGCACGAGACTCGGGCGCTCCCTGTAGGAATTTGACGCGATCAACGTCTTTTGTACGCCCCTCCGCCCCGGCTCCGGCAGATCGCCGGCCGCGCGGTGCAGACGGCTTCGGCTGCGGTTCATTAATTGCTAGTAATACCTCACGCCGTTCCGACCGATGGCGCGTTATACCCTTCGAGAGCGGGCGCATCGGCACCGCCTTGGACCCGACAACAAACGGAGGATCGCTTATGTTGAATTCAGCCCGCAAATCCCTGACGTTCGCTGCGGCGATCGTCGCCCTAGCCGCCCTCGCCGGTACCGCATCGGCCGAGACGGCCTGGCAGAAATCGCACCCGCGGCGCACGCAGGTGAACCATCGTCTTGCCAACCAGAACCGGCGCATCCACAACGACGTGAAGGACGGAACCATGACCAAGGGGCAGGCCGCCCAGGCGCATCACGAGGATCATCAGGTTCGCCAGGAAGAGCGTGACATGGCAAGCCAGAACGGCGGTCACATCACAAAGGGCGAGCAGGGTGTCCTCAACCATCAAGAGAACGGCATCAGCAATCAGATCCCGCCCAAGTAAGGCGCCCCGCTGATTGGGGGTGCTCCCGCGGCGGCCAGGGAGGGCCGCCCAGCGGTACGGCCGCCGAACAGAGCGGCCGCCCGAGGGTGGCGGCCCGCCGTTCAGGCGGCGCGGTTACGGCCCGCCTTCTTGGCGAGCTTCAACTGAAGCTGAGATCTTTCGACCAGCGCAGTAGGACTCTCGTCGGCCTCGGGTACGGCGGCGCAGACCCCGACGCTCACGCTGACGTAACGCAGCACGCCGGAACGCGGATGATGGATGCGCAGCTCACGCACGCGCTCCGCCATCACCTGACCCAGGGCAAGCGCCTGTTCCAGCGTCAGGCCCGGGGCGAAGGCCATGAGATTTCCCCCGTCGATGCGCGCGGTCACGTCGCTCGAGCGCCGGAGGCACCCCGACACGCAGTGCGAGACGCGCCGAATCGTCGAATCGCCCGCGGCGCGCCCGAATGTCGCGTTGTACAGATCGAGTGAGTCGATGTCGATGGCGAACACGGCGATGCTGCGCTTCTCGCGCTGGGCGATCGCCCAATCCCGCTTCAAGAGCTCCTGCAGGTAAGGCAGCGTGAACAGCCCCGTCAACCGGTCATCGCGGACTGCCACGCCGGTGGGCTGATGTGCGCCGGAGAGGGAATCGCGCGAGAGCTTCGGATCGATGCGCAGCCGATCGCCGGCATCTCGATGATGGCCTGCGAAATGAGTGACCCGACCTTCCGCATCGCGCAGCGGCAGCACCGTGAGCTCGTTCCAGAATAGCGAGCCGTCCTTGCGATAGTTACGCAACAGCACGCGGCAGGACTCCCCTTGCTTCAGCGCCTCACGAAGCCGATGCCGGCCATCCTGTTCCCGGTCATCTCCCTGCAGCAGCCGAAGATTCTTGCCGAGCAAATCGGCCGCGGCATATCCCGTCAGCGATTCGAAGGCCGGGTTGACGTACACCACCGGCTGGTCGCCGGCCAATGCATCGACCATCGCAACGCCTTCGGGCGAGGACTCGAGCAAGCGGCGGTACAGTTCCGCATCGAAGCTCATCATGGCTGCCCTTCGGTCAAGACCAGCGGCGGCGCTGCAGAAAGCTCCGCGACCACCGCGGCCGCCTCGCGCCACGGGCTGCCGTCGCGCAGCCCCGAAGGCACCTCGCCCCGGCCACGCATGCGCACCAGCCGCGCCTGCGCAGCCGGCGTGAACGCCTCCGCGTCGAGATTCCGAAGGGCCGTGCGCACCGCATCGCGGTCATTGCAGATCGGCAGTACGTCGCATCCCGCGGCCAGCGCGAGCCGCGCGCGCGCGACGATGTCGCCGAACGCCGCCGCTCCCGCCATACTGAGATCGTCGGCGAATACGCATCCGTGAAAGCCGAGGTTGCCTCGCAAAATATCGGTGATCCAGCGGCGCGACAGGCTCGCAGGCTTGGGGTCGACCGCCGAATATTCGACGTGCGCTGCCATGATGCCGGGCAGCTGGTTCTCGATGAGCAGCCGGTACGGGGAAAGATCGCGTTCCATGTCGGCGAGCGGCCGCCGGTCCACGGGGAGCGCCAGGTGCGAATCCGCCCGCACGGCACCATGACCGGGGAAGTGCTTGGCGATGGCCGCCATTCCCGCTTCGCGCATTCCCGCCATGTACGCCGTCGCGAGCGCCGCCACGGCCTGCGGATCGCGATGAAAGGCCCGGTCGCCGATGATCTCGCTCAACCCATAATCCAGGTCGACACAGGGAGCGAAGCTGAAGTCCACGCCGACGGCCCGCAGCTCGGCTGCCATCAGCCAACCGAGGAGGTGGGCCTTGCCCAAGGCGTCGCGCCGATCCTCGTCGTAGCGCCGCCCGAGCACCCGTAGCGGCGGCAGTCGGGTGAACCCCTCCCTGAAGCGCTGTACGCGCCCGCCCTCGTGGTCGACCGCGATCAGAAGGTGCGGATTGCGGAGGTCGCGTATCGCACCGCAAAGAGCCGAAATCTGCTGTGGATTCCGATAGTTACGGGTGAAGAGAATGACGCTTCCGACCAGGGGGTGCTCAAGGATCTCCAGGTCCTCCGAGGTCAATTCGGTCCCGGCGACATCGACCATGAGCGGGCCCAGGCTCATGTGCGGCGCTCGAATACGGCGACCGATTCGACGTGCGTTGTATGCGGAAACATATCCATCACCCCTGCGCCGACGAGCTGAAATCCCTGGAATTCGACCAAGATTCCTGCGTCTCGCGCCAAACTCCCCGGATGACAGGAAATATACACGACCCTTTTGGGGGCCCACTGTGCCATACGTTCCATGATTGCAACGGCGCCGGCCCGCGGGGGATCGAGCAGCACCAGGTCGTAGGGATCGGCGGCCCAGGGGCCGAACTCTGCCGGCTCGAACAGATTACCCACGTGGAATTGGGCGTTTTCGATGCCGTTCAAGGCGGCGTTGGACCGTGCCTTGGCCACCAGTGTGCGGTCCCCTTCCACCCCCACCGCGACGGCCGATCGCAGCGCGATCGGCAGTGTGAAATTGCCCAGTCCGCAGAAGAGGTCGAGCACCCGGTCCGCCGCCGAGGGTTCGAGCAATTTCATCGCCGCCCCGATCATGGCGATATTGATGTCGCGATTCACCTGGACGAAATCAACGGGCCCGAACTCGAGGGTCAGCCTTCCGTCATCCACCGTGTAACTCAACGATGAGGCGTTGCCCAGCGGCCTGATGGTGTCCAATCCCCCGGTCTGCAGGTAGATCGCGACGCGCTGATTCCTTCCGAATCCCTCGAGCCGCTCGAGATCCTCCGCGGTCGGCGCCTCCATCACGCGAAACACCAAGGCTGCCGCCCCATCCCCGGCCGCAACTTCCACCTGGGGTACCTTGTCGCGGATGCTGAGTCCCTCGACCAAGGCGGCGAGATCCTCGGGCAGCGTCGCGAACCGTTCGACGAGGGTCTCGCAGCGGCGAAGCTCCGCGATATAAGGCTTCTCCCGCTCGCGAAATCCCGCGAGCACCCTGCCCTTCTTGTGCACGTATTTCACGCCCAGCCGGGCCCGGCGGCGATATCCGAAGGCGGGCCCACGGATCGGCTCGAGCACGTGCCGCGGCTTCACGCGGCCGATGCGTTCCAGGTTATCGAGGAGCTGCCGCTGTTTGGCGTCCACCTGCGCGGCGGGCGACAGGTGCTGCAACGAACAGCCTCCGCAGACGCCGAAATGAGCGCAGGCCGGCGTCACCCGATCCGGCGATGCCTTCAGAACCTCCACCAGCGAAGCCTCGTCGAAGGTGCGCCGGCGCTTGAATACCGACAGGCGCACACGCTCGCCGGGCAACGCGCCGTCGACGAAGACGGTCTTGCCGTCGATTCGCGCAATGCCCCGTCCGTCGTGAGCCAGATCCACGACGTCCGCCTCTCGCGCCTCGCCGGACCTCAGCTCGGAAGCCACGCGTCCGAGAACTCTCGATGATGGGCGGCACCCGACTCCGCAAGCATCTGCCGAACCCGGGCGATCTCGTTGGCGTGTTCCACCACGTTCAAATTGCCGCGCAGCAGCTCGAAGCGCAGATAGATCAGATAGGTGTTGAGCACGTCGGTCTCGCAATATTCGCGGATGCGCTTGAGCCCCCCCTTCAGGAAGACTTCCCACACCTCCGAGCCGTGCATGCCCAGCTTTCCCGGCAATCCCAGAAGACAGGCCACATCCTGCAGGCTGGCGCGCCCGCGACCCTGGAAGCCGGACAGGATGTCCATGAGGTCCATGTGCCGCCAGTGGTATCGGCTGAGATAGTTGCTGTATCTGAAGCTCGCGTCCGAGCTGCCGGTCTCCCAGTAGCGCGCCGCCGTGATGCCGTGCAGGAGACTTCGGTAATGAAGCACCGGCAGATCGAAGCCGGCGCCGTTCCAGGATACGAGATCGGGCGTGTATCGATCCAGGCCGTCGAAGAAGCGTTCGATCAGGTCCTTTTCCGGGGAGCCTTCGTCGCCGAGGCTCCAGACCTTCAGCGTATCGCGCGAGCGCATCACCACCGAGATCGCGACCACACGATGCTGCTCGTGGGAGAGAAACTCGCTCCCGACTTCCTGGCGACGCTTGGTGAACATGATCCTGCCGACCTGCTCGTCGGTCAGATTCTCCAGTCCGTAGAGCCGGCGCCCGAGTGCCGTATCCGGAACCGTTTCGATATCGAAAATCAGCGTATTCATCGCCGAGTCCTAGACGGGCGCGGCGCGGCGCATGAGGATCGCGACGGCCACCACGAGCCCCGCCTCGTCGGTGAGCGTGACATGGCCCTCGCCGATGCCAAGACCGTCCCGCACCCTGGCTCCGCGCGCCGAGTACACGACTTCCGGCTTGCCCCAGGAGTTCTGCACGATGCCCACGTCGCGGATCCAGACTCCGTGCGCGAATCCGGTGCCCATGCCTTTGACGATGGCTTCCTTGGCGGCGAAGCGCATCGCCAAAAAGCGCACCGGGCGCGCGGTGCGCTCGAGCTGCGCGCGCTCCTCCGGCATCAACAAATGCGAGACGAATCGCTCTCCGTGCTTCTGGAACACCCGCTCGATGCGATCCACCTTGAGCACATCGATGCCGATGCCGAAGATCATCGCGCCGCGCGCATCAACGCTTTCATGTCGCGCACCGCCTTCGGCAGGCCGTCGAACAGAGCGCGCGCGATGATCGAATGGCCGATGTTGAGCTCGACGATTTCGCCGATCGCCGCGATCGGCTCGACATTGTGATAGTTGAGTCCGTGACCCGCATTCACGGTGAGCCCGAGCGAGGCGGCGAGCTTCGCGGCCGAGCGGACCCGTTCGAGCTCGATCGCCAGAGCCGCGCCCGATGCATTGGCGTATGTCCCCGTGTGCAGCTCGATGACCGGGGCACCCGCGCGTACCGCGGCTTCGACCTGGAGAGGCTCCGGATCGATGAACAGCGACACCCGGATCCCCGATGCGGTCAAAGCCTCGCACGCCGAGCCGACGCGTTCGATCTGGCCGGCGACCTCGAGCCCTCCCTCCGTGGTGACCTCCTCGCGCGACTCGGGCACCAGGCAGCAGTCCTGAGGCTTGACGCCCGAGGCGATACGGATCATCTCCTCCGTCACCGCCATTTCGAGATTCATCCGGGTCTTGAGCAGCTGCCGCATGAGCGTTACGTCGCGGTCCTGAATGTGGCGCCGATCCTCCCGCAGATGCAGCGTGATGCTGTCGGCGCCCGATTGCTCCGCCAACAACGCGGCGTGGATGGGGTCGGGATAATCGATCCGCCGCGCCTGGCGGAGTGTCGCGACGTGATCGATATTGACCCCCAGCGCGATGCCGCCGGCGATGGCCGCGGAGAACCCGGTCGATGAGGCCACCATGGAGCGCGACGTCATGGAGCACGCCGCCGCATGGCCAGCATCACCTCGCGGGATTTCAGCGCCCGTCCGTCGAGACAGACGTCGAGGGCTGCCCGCAGCACGCGCTTCGCGTCCTTGAGCGAACGCACATCCGCGAATCTCTCCGCCTCGAGGTCGGCCAGCGATCGGCCGTAGACTGCGCCCGGCGCGTCCGCAACGCAGGGTTGCGGGCCGCGCTGCGCTTGAAATCTGTAATAGCCGTCGGCGGCGACCGGATCGCCGTCGGAGGTGCGCGCCAATTCCAATCCATACCCCAGGTTGTCCAGCAAGCGCTTCTCGAAGCGGCGCAGATGCTCTTCCTCGTCCGCGCCGCCGGCGAGTGCCTCGACGCAGGCCGAATAGGCAACGAAGATCTCCGGATGGGGATCGCAACGCTCGGTGAGCTTCAAGAGGAGCTCGTTCAAGTAGAACCCGCTCATCAGACGCTGGTTCGGCAACGCGGTCGCGGCACCGTCGATCTCGGCGCTCACCAGCTGGCAGGCTTCGCCCCTGCCCGACCAGGAGACGAGCAGCCGTTGAAATGGGCGCAGCACCGACTTGAGGCTCGACTTGGAGCCGTTCGCACCGCGGGCGAATAGCGCGAGGCGGCCTTGATCGTGGGTGAAGACCTCGACGATGCGGCTGGTATCGCGGTAGGGGTATTGATGGAGCACGTAGAGGGGTGCGAGGTAGACGTGGCGGTTGGAGGGACTACGAAGTGCCGGACGCGATGACCGTGAAGGTGCGAGCCCGTGAAGGCGCTTCTCTGTCATAGCACCTTTCACCGCCATGCCGCCTTCACGGCAGCGTCCTTTTCTCGGACAAGCGCCTTCACGGCGTGGTCCTTACGGGCAGCGGCCTTCACGGCGTGGTCCTTACGGGCAGGCGCCTTCACGGCGTGGTCCTTTTCACCGACAACGCGTCTTGTACACCGTAGTCGTACCCGAATTGGCGCAAGGCCATCTCGCTGTCCGCCCAATTTTCCTTCACTTTGACCCAAAGCTCCAAATGCACGGAGCGTTGCCATAGATCGTTCAGCTCGATACGCGCGAGGCGACCGATCTCCTTCAGCCGCTCTCCGCCCTGCCCGATCACGATGGCCTTCTGTCCGGCACGCTCCACCCAGATGACGGCGTTGATCAGAACGCGCCCGCCCTCATCCGCGAATCGCTCGATCTGCACGTTGATGCCGTAGGGCAGCTCCTCGCGCAATTTCAAAGTGAGCTTTTCACGCACGATTTCCGCCGCGTGAAACGGCTCGTCCCGGTCGGTGACCACGTCCGGAGCGAATAGCGGCGGTGCCACCGGCAGCCGTGAACCGACCAGCTCCGTCAGCCGGTCGAGATTGTCGCTCTCGATCGCGGAAATCGGCACGATGCCCGATGCGGGCACCCGTTGCGCCATGTCCTCGATGAAGGGCAGCAGCTGCTCCTTCGGTACGACGCGGTCCACTTTGTTGATGACCAGAAAGAGCGGCTGCTTCAAGCCCCGCACGCGCTCCCAGACCCAGAGATCCTCCTCCGTGAAGCGCATGGCCTCGATCACGAACACGATCACGTCGGCATCTTGAGACGAGGAGATGGCGACCCGGTTCATGTACTGGTTCATCACCCGCCGCGTGCTCTCGTGCAAGCCGGGGGTGTCGACCAGGACGAGCTGAGCCTCCGGCCGGTTGACCACACCCAGGATGCGGTACCGGGTGGTCTGGGGCTTTGCGGTGACGATGCTCACCTTACGGCCGACCAGCGCGTTCACCAGCGTCGATTTGCCGACATTGGGGCGGCCGACGATGGCCACCATACCGGCCCGAAAAGCGGCATCGCTCATGAGGATGAACCGCGCACGGCGGCAGGCAGGAGCTCGAGCGCCTTGCGTGCGGCCATCTGTTCAGCCCGGCGCCGGCTGACGCCCTCGCCCGCGGCCGTGAGTCCGAACGCGGGTACCTCGCAGGTGACGGCAAAGGATTGGGCGTGCGGATCGCCCGTGGTCGCGGTCAGAGTATAGATCGGCAGCGCCAATCCGCGCGCCTGCAGGATTTCCTGGAGCCTCGTCTTGGCATCCTTGAGAGATTCAGCCTCCGGCAACTCCGCCAGACGCGCGCCGACCATTCGCTTCACGGCCGCCGATGCCGCATCGAAATCCGAGTCCAAGAAGATCGCTCCCACCATCGCCTCCAAGGCGTCCGCCAAGATCGACGCCCGCCTAAAACCGCCGGATTTCATCTCACCCGCTCCCAGCCGCAAATGCTCCCCGAGCCCGACCTCACCGGCGATCCTCCCGAGGGTCTCGCCGCTCACGAGCGTCGCCCGCAACCGCGACAGCGCGCCCTCGTCGGCGTCCGGATGCGCATCGTATAGCAAGCGCGCCACACTGCAATTAAGAACCGAATCGCCGAGGAATTCGAGGCGTTCATTGTGTTCGCCGCCGGCGCTGCGATGCGTGAGCGCCTGCCGGCAAAGCTTCGGATCGGCGAAGGTGTGGCCGAAGGTGCCCAGCGCCCAAGCCGCAAGCGCGTCCGCGCCCGGCTTTGCGCTCACCGCACCTTCACGGTCTTGTCGAAATGCACCGAGAGGGACACGTTCGCGACATAGGGAACCGACTGGTCGTAGGCGACGTGCATCTGGGTGCCGTCGTCGTCTTTCGTGATCTCGACCTCCTTGTAATCCGGGAAATCGATGTCCTGGATCTCCCATTGCCTGGCCAGGGCGTTCATCAGGGCCCTTTGGTCGGGATTGTCGCCCTTCACGTCGGCGGCGGCACCGCTCAAGCTCCGCGCCACCTTGAGGTAATTGAGGTATACGGGCGCGAGCCGAATGCCGGCGTACACCACCACCCCCACCAGAGCGAGGATGCAGAGTAGGCCGATCATCGTCATCCCTTTCTGCTGCTTGTGCATAAACTCCTCCCGAAACAGCCTCTTATTGAATCGCATTACCGATCCGATTCCAGAGAGGTCCGTCACGAGTATCGAGATTAAGCCAGATTCTGACCGCCTTACCCACGAGATTTTGCTCCGGAACGAAGCCGGGGGCCTCGGGATCGCCCTGCCAGCGGCTGTCCTTGCTGTTGTTGCGGTTGTCGCCCATGAAGAAGTAGTGGCCCGCCGGTACCGTCCACTCCCCGCTGGTCACGCTCCCCCGGGCGAACATGATCAGGTGGCGTTTGGCGCCGAGCTGCTCGAAAGCGGTCGGAACGCCGGCGTAATTCCACTGGCTCTGCTTGGGACCGGAGTAGATCGGACCCGGCGTCTGCGGCTGGAGGACCCCGTTCACATAGACCTGGTTCTTCTCATCCACCGTAATCCGGTCGCCGGGCAGTCCCACCAGGCGCTTGATGTAGTTGATCTTGGGGTTCGGGGGCAGCCTGAACACGATCACGTCGCCGCGGTGCGGCGTGCCCGTGGCGAACACCAGCGTATTGGTGACGGGCAGGCGCAGCCCGTACGAGTACTTGCTGACGAAGATGAAGTCGCCGTCGAACAGCGTCGGCATCATGGAATCGGAAGGAATGCGAAACGGCTCGAACAGGAAAGAGCGGATCACCAGGACGAGCAAAATGACCGGGAAGAACGAGCGCGCATACTCCACCGCGACGGGCTCCCGGACCCGGTCCGAGGGCGTGCCGGCCCTCGCCGCCAGCGCCTTGCGCCGTCGTGAGAAGAACGCCTGGTCGAGGCCCCAGATGGCGCCCGACATCGCGCCGACCAGCACCAGCATGAAGCTGAAGTCCACGGCCTCGTAGCGGAACAGCCGCCAGAGCATGCCGAGCGCCAGCGCCACCAGCGCGTAACCCGCGATGCGCGGCAGCCAGGGCTCATCGACGCTGGTCGCGCCCGGGTCTCTCTGCGGACGCAGGAACCACCCGTCGACCAGAATCACCAGAACGCAGACGATCGCTGCGCAGAGCAGGGCCACGAAAAGGCTGTCGCCGTCATTCACGAAGAACCCCCGTCATTGTCGATGCCGATAAATTCAATGGCTGTCAATTGCCTTTCTTTCCCACCTGAAGAACCGCGAGGAAGGCCTCCTGCGGTATCTCGACCTGACCGACCTGCTTCATGCGCTTCTTGCCCGCTTTTTGCTTCTCCAGGAGCTTGCGCTTTCGGGTGATGTCGCCGCCGTAGCATTTCGCGAGCACGTTCTTGCGCATCGCCTTCACCGTCGCCCGCGCGATGATGTGGCTGCCGATCGCCGCCTGCACGGCCACCTCGAACATCTGGCGCGGAATCAGTTCCTGCATCTTGTCGACCAGTTCCCGCCCGCGCTGATAGGCGTGGTCCCGGTGGACGATGAGCGACAGCGCGTCGACCGGATCGCCGTTGATCAGAACGTCGAGCTTGACCAGCGGTGCCGCCTGAAACGAATGAAACTCGTAGTCGAAGGAAGCGTATCCGCGCGTCGCCGATTTCAGCCGGTCGAAGAAATCGAGCACCACTTCGGCCATGGGCAACTCGTATTGGAGCGATACCTGGCTTCCCAGAAAGAGCATCTTTTTCTGCGCACCGCGCTTTTCGCTGCAGAGCGTGAGCACCGCGCCGACGTGGTCGGGCGGCACCAGGATATTGGCGGTGATGATGGGTTCGCGCATTTCGGCGATCCGGTCCTGGGGCGGGAGCTTCGTGGGGTTGTCGACGTACTCGATCGATCCGTCCGTCAGGAGGAGCTCATAGATCACCGTCGGAGCGCTCGTGATGAGCGCCAGATCGTATTCGCGCTCGAGCCGCTCCTGCACGATCTCCATGTGCAGAAGACCCAGAAATCCGCAGCGAAAGCCGAAGCCGAGCGCCGTCGACACCTCGGGCTCGAAGTGCAGCGCCGAGTCGTTGAGCTTCAGCTTCTTCAGTGCGTCCCGAAACTGTTCGTAGTCGTCCGAGCTCACCGGGAAAAGGCCCGCAAAGACCCGCGGTTGAACCTGCTTGAAACCTGCAAGCGGCTCGCGTGCGGGATTCGCCTCGAGGGTGATGGTATCGCCCACCGGCGCCCCGTCGATCTCCCTGATGCCGGCGACGACGAAGCCGACTTCGCCGGTATTCAGCGACTCGCGGGTCACCGGCTTCGGGGTGAATCGGCCCAGCTTGTCGACGATGTGGCTTCGTCCTGTGGACATGACCCGGATTTTGGCGCCGGATTGCAGCGCACCGTTCATGACGCGAACCAGCGAAACCACGCCGACGTAATTGTCGAACCAGGAATCGATGATGAGCGCCTGCAGGGGCCCGTCGGGGTCTCCCTTCGGCGGCGGAATCCGCTTGACCAGATGCTCCAGCAGCTCCGCGACGCCGAGCCCGGTCTTGGCGCTGACCAGCGCCGCGTCGTCGGCGGGGATTCCAATGATTTCCTCGATCTCGTGAATCACCTTGGCCGGATCCGCGGACGGCAGATCGATCTTGTTGATGACCGGCAGCACCTCCAAGCCCTGTTCCAGCGCGGTGTAGCAGTTCGCGACGCTCTGCGCCTCCACGCCCTGCGCGGCATCCACCACCAGGAGCGCCCCCTCGCAAGCGGCCAGCGATCGCGAGACCTCGTAAGAGAAGTCGACGTGTCCCGGCGTATCGATGAAATTGAGCTGATAGACCTCGCCGCTTTGCGACTTGAAGCCGAGCGTGACGCTCTGTGCCTTGATGGTGATGCCGCGCTCGCGCTCGAGATCCATGGAATCGAGGACCTGCGCCTGCATCTCGCGCGCCTCGAGGCCGCCGCACTCCTGGATGAACCGATCGGCCAGCGTCGACTTGCCGTGATCGACGTGGGCGATGATGGAGAAATTGCGGATATTCTTCATTAAGGAGCGTAAGGCCTGGGCAAACCTCCGATTATACCGGTCGGCGGTGGTAAGTTAGGGCTTTAAGCAGTTCCTCCCTGTCCAGCCGCCCGTGACAGACCAGTTCGCCGGCGAAAAGGAGCACCGGCACCTTGTGCCCGTAGCGGGCGCGCGTCGCCGGGTCGGCATCCACATCCCGCACCTCGATCGGATAGCCCTGCGCCCCGGGCACGCTGTTGAGCTCGGCGAGCAATTCCTCGCACAGACAGCACCCCGGCCTCGAGTAGAGCGTGAAACCCAATGGAGCGGTAACGCCTGTGAGGCTCGGCGCTCGATCTAGGGGCGCGGAGCGGCGCCCAGGGATTTGACCGAGTGGGCGATGAACTCGACGGTCCGAGCCGGAACCTCGCCCACCGCCGTCACCTGGTGACCCTGCACCACCGTGGAGAATGCGAATCCCGAGCCGACACGCGCCAGGCCCTGCATGGGGGACGGGGGAGGACTCGATGAGTCGTTGGTCACCGGAACTCAGTGAGGGCGGCGCCTCCACGAAGACCGACACGGTGGCCAAGCCGTCGGAGTAGACCAGGTGGGACGCGGGTACCGTGGCACCACCCAGCGTCTGCGCTCCGGAGACGGTCAAATGAAACCCCGGCGGCAGCTCGCTTGCGCGATAGGCCGACAGAGCCGGAACGGCGCTGTCATCGGAAGCGCCCTGGCGCACCCAACGCATGCCCTCGGTGCGCACCGCGGGAGTCAGATCGGCGTCGGAGATGGTCTCGGGCATGTCGAGGCGGGCGAACAGGATTTGCTCGATGACCTGCCCATGCGCATCGCACAATTGGGTTTTGAGCGGCATGGCGGTCTTCTGATCGAGCCATAGACGGTAACCGAACCGGTACTGGTCCTTGGGATTGACCGCAATGACGTGCGCGGGCCGCCCGAGGACGTGAGAATCCGGAAGCGACTCGATCAGGTAGAACTGGTCCACATCGGAGCCGAACCGGGGGAGCGATCCCAAGAAGGGGCCGCGAACCTGGCGAGGTTCGACCAGTACCGTGTGCTGATCCGGCAAGTAGCAGGTGAGCTCGTCATTGTTGCGCACGAACTCCCGGCCCGAACCGTCCAGGGACTGCAGCCGCTCCGTGACGAGCCCCGCCTTGACCCGATGCACGATGCGCATGGTCTCGACGCGGCCCTCGCTCAAATGAAAGAACGTGCCGTCGTAATTACGCGTCGCCAGCGCCTGGTTCATCTTGTTGAGCCAGTCGCGCGGATCGTCGGCGCCGAGCGAGCGCTGCACCAGGGTGAAGGTCAAAACGCCGGCGGCGGCATAGGGCAGCAGCCAAACCGCGCGGTAACGCAATGCGTTCCTCATGGAGCGATGGGCGTATCCCGTGGGGGCGGCGATGCCGGAGCATCGTTCCCGACGGCGCGATTCACTGCCGGACGATCGACCGCAGCGCCGCTCGCAGCGGCCTGATCGGCCGCCGCGCCCGAATCCACGGGCTGTCGTCGGCATCGGCCAGCAGGCCCGAAAGCACATTGCTTTGCCCCAGGACCGAGGAATACCGGCTGTGCGCGAACACGTAGCTGGTGAGCCGCGCCGCCGGCAGCATGGGGGGCGTTTCCTCCGCGGCGCGCCGCGGGAACCGTATAGGAGAGCGCTTCCTTCGGCTTGGCCACCGTCTGCGCCGTCATGGGCACCACCGCCAGCAGGGCGGGAGAGACGGCACGCTGCTGTAGCGCCACCACCGCCACTGCCGCAACGCCCGCCGCGACCGCGGCCCCGGCGACCGGCCTCCACCAGCGCGGCGCACGGGCATGCATGGGAAGCGGAGCCGCCGCCGGCGCCCCGCCATCGATGGCGGCATTGACGCCCGCGGCAAAGCCGCGGCTCAACGAGAGCGATCCGCCCCGCGGCTCGCACCGCGCAGCGCTTCGCCGACCAACGCGTAGCGGCCGAAACTTTCCCGAAGCTCCGCGTCGCGCGTCAGGCGCTTCAGCAGGAGCTCCGTTTCCGAGCTCGGCAGCTCGCCGTCCAGGAATGCCGAGACTTGCTCACGAATTTGTTCGCTCATGGTTCCTCGGGCCGACCAAGGCCGCCGTCAAAAATGGGTCTCAGCTTCTTGTCTATAGCCTCGCGCGCGCGGAAGATCCGCGAGCGCACCGTGCCGACCGGGCAATCCATGGTCTGTGCAATGTCCTCGTAACTCAAACCCTCGAGCTCCCGAAGCACGATGGCGGTGCGCAGGTCCTCGGGCAGATTCTCGATCGCACGATTCACTGTATCGCGAATCTCGTCGGTGAGGAGCAATGCTTCCGGCGTTTCGGACTCGGACAGGCGCGAATGCAAATCGTATTGCTCGGGATCCTGTAGATCGAGATCATAATCCATGGGCCGGCGTTTGGTGGCGACGAGGGCGTTCTTGGCGGTGTTGATGGCGATTCTATACAGCCACGTGTAGAACGCGCTATCGCCGCGAAACGATTGCAGGGCGCGGTAGGCTTTCACGAACGCCTCTTGCGCAATGTCCTCGGCCTCGGTTGCATCGTGCACATAACGCATGATCAGCTTCAGCACCTTGTGCTGGTATCGCAGGACCAATAGATCGAACGCCGCGCGCTCACCGCGCTGGACTCGCTCGACCAGTTTGAGGTCACTCTCCTCGACGCTCATGGATGGACCCAAACCGGCGAGCTCACAACCCAGCCTGTCGCGATAGACCCTTTCCTCACGGAAAAGTTCGACGTTTTCCGTAAAGTGTGAACTGCAAGCGTGATTTTGAGCACAGGTTCGATTCTATCAGCCGCCGTCGCGAGGGCCGTTCTGTTTGAGCCGCCGTCCGGGAGCCCGTGGAGCGTGAACTACGCCCTGCCGGCCGGGGTGGTGATTCGCTCGATGACGGCGCGGAGTATGGGTGTCGGGGGGTGCGACTGTCCCATGCAATACGCATATATCACGGGGTCCGGCGCCTCCAACAGCTCCAGGAATGCCCGTTGCGCGGCCGGAGACGCGCCGGCGTAATGTTCTTCCACATAGCGCGTGAGCAGCACGTCGAGCTCCTTCATGCCCCGCCGGCATCGCCAGCGCAAACGGCCGAGATCCTGGATCGCCGGAGTGGGCATCGGGCTCCGTGACGGCTCAGTGACGGCGGTTCGCCAGAAGCTGTTTGATCTCACTGATCGCCTTGGCCGGATTCAGATCCTTCGGACACGCTTCGGTGCAGTTCATGATGGTGTGGCAGCGATACAGGCGGAAGGGGTCCTCGAGCTGGTCGAGCCGATCGCCCGTCGCCTCGTCCCGGCTGTCCACGATCCATCGGTATGACGCCAGGAGCGCCGCCGGACCGAGGTACCGATCGCTGTTCCACCAGTAGCTCGGGCAACTGGTCGAGCAGCACGCGCACAGTATGCATGCGGAGGGGCGATCGACCTTTTCCTGCTCCTCTTTCGATTGCAGCCGCTCGCGGTCCGGCGGCGGCGGCGTTTGCGTCTGCAGCCAAGGCTTCATGGCGGCGTACTGTGCGTAAAAATTGGTCAAGTCCGGGATGAGGTCCTTGATGATCGGGCATGTGCGGAAGCGGATAGATCTTGATGTCGCTCTTGACCTCCGCGCAGGCGCTGATGCAGGCGAGGCCGTTCTTGCCGTCGATATTCATGGCGCAGGAGCCGCAGATCCCCTCGCGGCAGGATCGCCGAAAGCTCAAAGTCGGGTCGATCTCGTTCTTGATCTTGATGAGCGCATCGAGAACCATGGGCCCGCAGCCGTCCATGTCGACCTCGTAGGTATCGAGCCGCGGATTGTCCGCGGAGTCGGGGTCGTAGCGGTAGATTTTGAACACCCGTACGCTCTTGGCGCCGGCGCCCGCCTTGAATACCCGTCCGTCCTCGCGGACCTTGGAATTCTTGGGAAGCGAAAATTCAGCCATCGGTCATGCTCCTTGATTCCACCGCCGTCAGTAAGTCCGAGCCTTGGGCGGAATGGACTCTACGTCGTCGGTCAGCGTGTTCATGTGGACCGGGCGGTACTCGAAGGAAGTCGCCCCCAGGGCATCGACCCAGCAGAGCGTGTGTTTCATCCAGTTCTGGTCGTCGCGGTCCGGGAAGTCCTCGCGCGCCTGAGCGCCGCGGCTCTCTTTGCGGTTCTCGGCCGAGTGAATGGTCGCAACCGCCTGACCAAGCAAATTATCGAGCTCCAGGGTCTCGATGAGATCCGTGTTCCATGTGAGCGACCGATCAGTCACATTCACGTCCTTGAACGAAGCGAATACCTCGCCCAGCCGCCGCTTACCGTCGTTCAAGGTGTCGGCGGTGCGGAATACCGCAGCGTCGCTTTGCATAATGCGCTGCATGTCCAAGCGGATGTCGGCGGTCCGCCGCGAACCGTTGGCGTTGCGCAACGAATCGAGGCGCGAGAGCGCGGGTTCCGCGCAATCCGCCTTCAAGGCGCGGTGCGCCGAGGCCGGCTTGACCGCCTGGGCGCAATGCCGCGCCGCCTCGCGCCCGAACACGACCAGGTCGAGAAGCGAATTGGAGCCCAGCCGGTTCGCCCCGTGGACCGATACGCAGGCCGCTTCGCCGACCGCCATCAATCCGGGAACCACGGCATCGCGGCCATCGCGCCGGTACACCACTTCGCCCTGCACGTTGCAGGGGATGCCGCCCATGTTGTAGTGAACGGTCGGCAATACCGGAATCGGTTCCTTGTTGACGTCCACGTTGGCAAAGATGCGCGCCGTCTCGGCGATTCCCGGCAGCCGCTCCTTGATGACTTCGGGCCCCAGGTGTTCGAGGTGCAGGTCAATGTGGTCGCGAAGCTTGCCTACCCCGCGGCCCTCGCGAATCTCGAGGGTCATGGCGCGGCTGACCACATCGCGCGAGGCCAGGTCCTTCGCATTCGGCGCGTAGCGCTCCATGAAGCGCTCGCCGTTCGAGTTCGTGAGATATCCGCCCTCTCCCCTCGATCCTTCCGTGATGAGACAGCCCGCGCCGTAGATGCCGGTCGGGTGGAACTGCACGAATTCCATGTCCTGCAGCGGCAGGCCCGCGCGCAGCACCATGCCGCCGCCGTCCCCGGTGCAGGTATGAGCGGATGTGCAGGAGAACCACGCCCGGCCGTAGCCTCCGGTGGCGAGAATCACCTGGTGCGCACGGAAGCGATGCAGCGTTCCTTCCGCCATGTCGAGAGCGATCACCCCGCGGCATTCGCCGTTTTCCATGATCAAATCGAGCGCGAAGTATTCGATGAAGAAGGTGGCGTCGTGCTTCAGCGATTGCTGGTACAGGGTGTGGAGCATGGCGTGTCCGGTGCGATCGGCCGCCGCGCAGGTTCGCTGCGCGATGCCTTTGCCGAAGTGCGTGGTCATTCCGCCGAAAGGACGCTGGTAGATCTTGCCCTCTTCGGTGCGCGAGAACGGCACGCCGTAATGCTCGAGCTCGATGACGGCCGCGGGCGCCACCTTGCACATGAACTCGATGGCATCTTGATCGCCAAGCCAGTCGGATCCCTTGACGGTGTCGTACATATGCCAGCGCCAGTCGTCGTCGCCCATGTTGCCGAGAGCAGCCGAGATGCCGCCCTGGGCCGCGACGGTGTGGCTGCGCGTCGGAAATACCTTGGTCAGGCATGCGGTGGACAGCCCCGCCTCGGCCAGCCCGACCGTTGCGCGCAAACCCGCGCCGCCCGCGCCGACCACGACCACGTCGTAGGTATGGTCGATCAACTTGTATGCGCTCATTTCAGGATCCGAATGCGATGCGCAGAATCGCGAATATGCTCGCGCCGGCGCATAGCACGTACAGGAATCGCAACGACACCATCAACAGCAATTTCGGTCCATGCGCATGCACGTAATCCTCCACGACGACGTTCGTGCCGAGATAGGCGTGGTAGGTCAATACGGCAACCAGCAACACGCTCAATAATCCGCTCATCGGCACCGCCATCCAGGCGCGAATCACGGCGAAATCGAGCGAGGGCAGAAGCAGCAGCGAGAACAGGAACCAGAGCGTCAGCGGAACGAGCGCCACCGAAGTCAGGCGCTCCGCCCACCAGCGACTGGTACCGTCCTTGGCCGACCCGCTGCCGAGTACGCGTCCCAGGGGGCTGCGCAGACTCACAACCGCCCGCCGTGCCACAAAATCGCCCACAGAGCGACCGTCGCGATCAGCGCGCCGATCACTGCGAACCAACCGCTCGCGTGGCGCTGGCGGCGCTCGAATCCCCAGCCCGCATCCCAGAACAAATGGCGCATTCCGTTGAAGAGATGATAAAAAAACGCGAAGCTCCAGCCGGCCAGCAGCAACAGACCGACAGGGCTTGCGAACGCGCGGTATGCCGTCCGATAGCTCTCCTCTCCGCCGGCGAGCGACACCAGCCAGAAAGCGAGAGCGATCGATCCGCATGCCAGCGCGACACCGGTCGCCCGATGAAGGATCGACAAGGTATTGCCCATCTGCCATCGATAGATTCCGAGGTGCGGCGAGAGAGGCCGTGGACGTGCGGGCATGCTCGTACTACCTAGAAATCAATACAGCGGCCCCGCAGCTCCCAGTCGCCATAGCGTGTCGGGTCGGGGCCCTGCCGCCCGCCCACCTCAGGCGTCGAGCGGATGGTCTCTGCTGGGGACTGGGGTTGCCCGCTGGGGTGTTGCGATTGCCCTTCGGAGGGCCGCGATGGCGCGGGCGGCGGCGCAGCGATCTGAGCTTCATGGGTCGGCGTCACGGATGAAAGTGTGCCAGAAACGGAACGGAAAAGGGGGATATGCACTCAATGAGGGGTCGGCCGTCGTCGCCCGCAATCCTGCGTCGTCCGGCATCGTCCGGGGTTGACAGAGACAGCCGGCTCCCCCATTCATAGGGTATGACCATCGCACACGCTATCGAGGAGACCATCTTGCCCCAGTCCGCCGACGGCGCGGGCCGCTTGCCGCACATGGGCGTCCTGCGCCTCACGGGTCCGGACGCCGCCGCATTCCTGCAGGGACAGGTATCGAACGACACCGCCCCGCTATCCCGGGGAGCACCCGTTCTGGCCGCCTACTCCACCCCACAGGGGCGAGTGCTCGCGGTCCTTCATTTGTTGCCCCATTCGAGCGGCATTCTTTGCATCCTGCCGCGTGACGTCGCGGCCTCCACCCAGGATCGATTGCGCAAGTTCGTGCTGCGCGCGAAGGTCAAGATCGAGGATGCCAGCGAGGAGCTCATCGTGGCGGGACTTTACGGGAACGCGCTCGCGGCAGCCGGGTTCGCGGAGGCTCCCGGTCCGGAGAGCTACCACGAGAAGGACGGCGTCGGTCTGGCACGGGTGAGCCGGGTCGCGGCGCCGGAATCGGAGCGCTACTGGCTGATCGGCGCTGCCGACTCGCTCCGGGGAGTGGTCTCGCCGGACCCGGCCCGCCTCGAACGCGAGTGGCGGCTCGGCGACATCCGCGACGGACGGCCGCAGGTGTATGCCGCAACCTCCGAATTGTTCGTCGCCCAGATGCTGAACCTCGATCTGATCGGCGGCATCAGTTTCAGCAAGGGCTGCTACACCGGCCAGGAGATCATCGCGCGCACTCAACATTTGGGGCGGATCAAGCGGCGCATGTCTCGATTGCGTCTGTCCCCCGGCGCATGGTCGATCGGTCAATCGCTGCATCTTGCGGACGGCCGCGCGGGGCGTCTCACCGAGCTCGCATCCGTCGGCGACGGGTTCGAGGCGCTGGCGGTCCTCAGCCTCGATCCGGCGGCCGCCGACGGCGAGGCAGGGTCCGCGCAGGCGGTACCGGCCGAGGAGCTTGACGCTGCCATATCGCAGCGGCTGAAAATCGGGCCGAATACGATAGTATGCCGACCGTGGCTCGTTCCCGCCGTCGCCGCTGGCGCATTTTTTTCATGGTATCGGGGCTGGCGGGCATCCTGCTCGCCGCGATCGCGGTCATTTGGGTCGTGCACCTCGACCGCGTGGTGACCCGCGAGTTTCAAGGACGCCTGTGGTCCGTACCCGCCCGGGTCTTCGCGGCGCCGCTGGAGCTGTATGCCGGCGCACCCGATCTCGGCCAACGACCTCGAGCAGGAATTGCGCCGCCTGCACTACCGGCGCGGCGATCCGGCATCGGGACCCGGAATCTACCGGCGCACCGGCAACTCGTTCGATCTCGCGGCGCGGCGCGTGCGCTTCATCGACGAGCTGCGCGATCCGGAGCGGGTATCCCTCCACGCGGACGACGCAACGATCACGAGCATGAGGCTCGCGGACGGCACCGATCTTCCCGTGTTCCGCCTCGATCCGCCGGTGATCGGAAGCTTGTTTCCCGTGCACGGCGAGGATCGCCTCGTCGTCGCGCCGGCCGACGTGCCGCCGCTGCTGAGCGACGGAATCAAGCTGATCGAGGATCGCCGCTTCGACGAGCATCACGGCGTCGATTTCTACGGCGTGCTGCGGGCGAGCTGGGCCAACATCCGCGCCGGCCGCGTCGTACAGGGCGGCAGCACGCTGACGCAGCAGCTGGTAAAGAACTATTTCCTGTCCGACGAGCAGACCTTCGGCCGCAAAGCGACGGAGGCCGTGATGGCGATGCGGCTCGAGGCGCACTACGCCAAGGAAGACATCCTGGTGGCGTACTTGAATGAAGTGTACCTGGGCCAGGACGGCGCGCGCGCGATTCACGGTTTCGGACTCGGCAGCGAGTATTACTTTGCGAAGCCTCTGGGTGAGCTCGAGCCGGCGGAGCTCGCGCTGCTGATCGGGCTGGTCAAGGGACCCTCGTTCTACGATCCGCGCAAGCACCCCGATCGCGCACTCGCGAGACGCAATCTCGTGCTCAAGGAATTCGCCGACGCGCATCTGATCGACGCGGCGGCGGCCAAGCGCGCGGCGGCGAGCCCGCTCGGCCTGCGCCCGCCCGGCGGCAGCTATGTGCCGGCCTACCTCGATTTGGTGCGGCGGCATTTGAAGCGCGACTACGCCGAGGCGGACCTCGCCGCCGCCGGCCTGTCGGTCTATACCAGCCTCGATCTGCGCGCCCAGGCGTCGGCGGAGCGCTCGCTCGCGCAGAACCTGCAACGGCTCGACCGCAAAGCGCCGGCGCGCGGCGAGCACCTGGAAGGCGCCGAGATCGTGGTCGAGCCGAACAGCGGCGATGTGGTCGCCGTGGTCGGCGGACGGGAGGTCGGTACGAGCGGCTTCGATCGCGCGCTCGACGCGCGCCGGCCGATCGGCTCGCTGGTGAAACCGGCCGTATATCTGACCGCGCTCGAGACCGGCCGCTACACGGCGGCGACGCTCATCGAGGACGCGCCCATCGAGCTCAAGCTCGCCGACGGCAGCGTGTGGGCTCCGCAGAACTTCGAGCGGCAGGTGTACGGCCAGGTACCGCTCGCACGTGCGCTCGCCGAGTCGATGAACCTGGCGACGGTGCGCCTCGGGTTGGACCTGGGCCTGCCGAAAGTCGCCGCGACGCTCGAACGGCTCGGGCTCGAATCATCGCCGACGCTCAACCCCTCGCTTCTGCTCGGAACCGTGGAGATGTCGCCGCTCGAGGTCGTGCAGGTCTACACCACGCTCGCGGACGGCGGCTTTCGCACGCGGCTGCGGGCGGTGCGCGCGGTGCTCGACGAGAACGGGAAGCCACTCAGGACATTCAAGGTTCAGGTCGAGGCCGCTGCTCCGCCGGCCGCGGTTTACCAGCTCGACCGCATGCTCATGCTGGTACCGACCCACGGTACCGCGCGCGGCGCGGCCGCGAGACTCCCGCCGGGTCTGGTGATCGCCGGCAAGACCGGTACCTCTTCGGACACCCGCGACAGCTGGTTCGCGGGGTTCACGGGAAACTATCTGTCGGTCGTCTGGGTCGGCTACGACGACAACCGCGAGACCGGCCTCACCGGCGCCCAAGGTGCGCTGCCGGTGTGGGCCGACACCATGGCGAGTCTCAAGCCCGTCTCCTTCGATCCTATCGCGCCCGACCTCGTGGAGGATCGGTGGATCGGATTCGACGATGGGCTCGAAACGACTCCCGCGTGCAGCTCGGACGCCGTGGTCATCGGCGTGCCCAAGGACACCCGGCTGCCGGTGAACTCCAAATGCATTTCCTCGCCACATGCCACTACCGGTGACAAGATCAAGGAATGGTTAAAAAGCATCGTTCACTGACTCCCGCAGCCGTGCTCCGCGCTACGCTCGTGCTCCGTGCGGCGACCGTGCTCGGCGCGGCGCTCCTGCTCGCCGGCTGTCCCTCGCCATGGCCGCGGCCGTCGACCGGGGGGAATCCGGGCACGATTCCCCCGCAGGCGGCGCCACCGTCCGCTTCGGCGCCCGCCCCCATCCCACCGGCGCCCGCGACGCCCCGGCCGCAGTCGCCGCCGCGCGAGAATCATCTCTCTCCGGCGACGCGCTCGCTGGTGACGCAGGCGCACGGACTATTGGCGCACGGCGACATCGACGGCGCCTACTCGACCCTCGATCGGGCACTGCGCATCGAGCCGAGCAATCCGCTGCTCTGGATCGAGCTCGGACGCGTGCGGCTGGTGGAAAGCGACGCTCATCAAGCGGAGAACTGTGCACGCAAGGCGCTGGCGCTCGCGAGCGGCGACCGCACGGCGCAAGCCCAGGCGGGGCGGCTGCTCGCCGATGCGCTTCGCGCGCAGGGACGCAATCCCGAGGCGCAAGAGGTCGAAAGCCGTCCGTACATGCATTAGTCAGAGATCGACGATCTCCACAGCCGCGGCGCTCAGCGTACGGCCGAAGAATCTGCCGCCGACGCGCGCGAAGCGCTCGGCGTCGTCCGTCGCAAGCCAGGTGATGCGACCGGGATTTGCTGCCGCGCCGTGACGCTCCCGCTCCGGCTCCGGCTCCGGCCCGGCCCCGGCCCCGGCGCCATGCGCGCCACCAGGGTGTGCGCGGTCGTCGCCGCCGAGTCCACGATGCGGACGCCGTCGGGGTATCACCGCGCGGATTGCGGCGGTGAGAATGGGAAAATGAGTGCATCCGAGCACCAGCGTATCGGGTGCGTCCTGCACCGAGAACAAGGGATCGAGATACCGGTGCGCGACGCCTTCGGCCACGGGCCCGCTGGTCCAACCCTCCTCGGCCAGCGCCACGAACAGGGAGCAGGCGCGCGACAGCACGCGGGCGCCGGGATTCCGGCGGCGAATCTCGGTTTGGTAGGCGCCGCCATTGATCGTGCCCTCGGTCGCGATCACAGCGATGTGCTGCGAGCTCGATGTCGCGATCGCTGCCTCCGCGCCCGGCTCGATGACGCCGACGACCGGGAGCTCCGGGTAACGTGCGCTGAGCGCGCCGAGCGCGGACGCGGACGCCGTGTTGCAGGCGACGACCAGGGCTCCGATTCCGCGGCGGAGCAGCGCTTGCGCGCATTGCAGAGAATAGCGCGAGACAGTATCGGGACTCTTGGTGCCGTAGGGAAGCCGGGCCGTATCGCCCAGATAGATGAAATCCTGCGCGGGCAATGCCTCGGAAAGCGCGCGCAGCACGGTCAGACCGCCGACGCCCGAGTCGAACACGCCGATCGGTGCATCGCGCCGGATCGGTTCACGCGGCAAGTTCCGATCACTCATGACGCTGATGGAGGCAATTTTCGCTTGGTGCCACGCTGAAGATGAGCCCGGTGTCCCTACAGCTCCGGCCGCATGTGCGGGAACAGCAGCACGTCGCGGATCGAGGGTGCGTTGGCGAACAACATCACGACGCGGTCGACGCCGAGCCCCAGACCGGCCGTGGGCGGCATGCCGTATTCGAGCGCGCGCACGTAGTCGGCGTCGTAGTACATCGCCTCCTCGTCGCCGCCCGCCTTGCGCTCGACCTGGTCCTTGAAGCGCTGCGCCTGATCCTCCGAATCGTTCAATTCAGAGAAGCCGTTGGCGAGCTCCCGGCCGCCGATGAAGAACTCCCAGCGATCGGTGATGAACGGATCCCGATCATTGCGCCTGGACAGCGGGGAGACCTCGGCCGGATACGCGTAAGCGAACGTGGGCTGTACCAGCGTATGCTCGCCGGTCTTCTCGAACAGTTCGATCTGCAGCTTCCCGGCACCGTCGCCGCTCTTGTAAGCGATCCCCTTCGCGTCGCAGACGCGCCGGAGGTAAGCGATCTCCCGCAGCTGCCCGGCGTCGAGATCCGGATTGTTCGCCCTCAATATCTCCTCGATCGTAAGGCGCGTGAACGGTTTGGACAGATCGATCGGGGTTCCCTGGTAATCGATGACCCGGGAACCGAGGAGCGAGTCCGCCAGGCCCTGAAACAGGCTCTCGATCATCTGCATGAGGTCGGTGTAGTCGGCGTACGCCTGATACAGCTCCAGCATGGTGAACTCGGGATTGTGCTGGGTGGAAACGCCCTCGTTGCGAAAGTTCCGGTTGATCTCGTACACCCGCTCGAACCCGCCGACCGTGAGGCGCTTCAAATAGAGCTCCGGCGCGATCCGAAGGAACATGTCCGCGTCGAGCGCATTGTGATGCGTCTTGAAAGGTCTCGCCGCGGCGCCGCCCGGGATGGGATGCAGCATCGGAGTCTCGACCTCGAGGAACCCCCGGCTGTCGAGAAAAGCGCGCAGATACCGGACGATCGCCGAGCGCATCTGGAACACCCGCCGGCTGTCCTCATTCATGATGAGATCGACGTAGCGGCGCCGGTAGCGAAGCTCGGTATCGGCGATGCCGTGCCACTTGTCCGGCAGCGGGCGCAGGGACTTGGTGAGGAGGACGATGCGCTCGGCGCGCACCGAGAGCTCGCCGGTCTTGGTACGGAAGAGGACTCCCTCCGCGCCGACGATATCGCCGATGTCCCAGCTCTTGAACTCTTCATACGCGGCGCCCAGCGCGTCTCGCTGCAGGAAGATCTGGATCTCCCCGCTCGAATCGGCGAGCTTCGCGAAGCTGGCCTTTCCCATGACGCGTTTGGCGCGCATTCTGCCCGCGACCTTCACGCGGATTGCCGCCCCGTCGAGCGTCTCCGCGGATTTCTCCCCGTAGGCGGTCGACAGATCGCCCGCCAGCGCGTCGCGGCGAAAGTCGTTCGGAAAGGCGGAGCCGCGTTCGCGTAGTTTCGCGAGTTTCGCGCGCCGCTCCGCGATCAGATGGTTGTCGTCGTCTTCGCTCATAGTCCCTGCTTCAAGCTGGCCTGCATGAATTCGTCGAGATCGCCGTCGAGCACCGCAGTGGTGTTGCCGATCTCCACACCGGTGCGCAAATCCTTGATGCGCGACTGATCCAGGACGTAGCTTCGGATCTGGTTTCCCCAGCTCACGTCGGATTTGGAATCCTCGAGCACTTTCGCGGCCGCGTTGCGCTTGTTGAACTCGAGCTCGTACAGCTTGGCCTTGAGCATCTTCATGGCCGTGGAACGGTTCTTGTGCTGGCTGCGCTCGCTCTGGCAGGCGACCACGATGCCGCTCGGAACGTGCGTGATGCGCACCGCCGATTCGGTCTTGTTCACGTGCTGGCCGCCCGCACCGCTCGAGCGGTACACATCGGTGCGCAGGTCCGCCGGGTTGATCTCGATGTCGATGTCATCGTCGACTTCCGGCGATACGAACACCGAAGCGAACGAGGTATGCCGGCGGTTCCCCGAATCGAACGGGGACTTGCGCACCAATCGGTGCACGCCGGTCTCGGTCCTGAGCCATCCATACGCATGGTCGCCGGCCATGCTGATGGTCGCACCTTTGATGCCCGCGACCTCGCCGGGACTCTGGTCGATGATCTCGGTCGCGACGCCGTGCCGATCCGCCCACTTCAGATACATGCGCAGCAGCATGGCCGCCCAGTCCTGAGCCTCGGTGCCGCCGGCGCCGGCCTGGATATCGAGAAAGGCGTTGTGCGAATCCATCTTGCCCGGAAACATGCGCTGGAATTCGAGCCGCTCGACCTCGGAAGCAAGACGCGCCGCATCGGCCTCTATTTCCCCGGCCGTCTTGAGATCGCCCTCCTCCGCGGCCACCTCCAAAAGCTCGCCCGAGTCGCGCAGGCCGCGCGACAGCTGATCCAGACCGTCGACCACTTGTTCCAGTTTGGCGCGTTCCCGGCCGAGCTCCTGAGCCCGATCCGCGTTGTCCCAGATCCCGGGCTGTTCGAGCTCGCGGGTTACTTCCTGCAGGCGCTCGTGCTTGTTGTCGTAATCAAAGATACCTCCTCAAGGAGTCGGTGCGCTCCTCGAGATCTTTGATGAATCGCTTGATTTGATTGATTTCCATGCCGCGACTCTATCATAGGTTTTCAGCGGATCTTGAAATGCTGGCAATTGAGCTGGAGCTGCTCCGCACCGTTGTATTCGTTCACTTCCAGTCGATAGGCAAGGTCGACCGTGACGCCCGCCTCGAGCGCCGGGTCCTGCGACGCGCCGCCCACGTAGCCGAAAGCAATGGCATCCAGCGGCGCGCCGCTCCCGGCGCCGCTTCCCGCGCCGAAGCCCGGGGCGGTGAGCTCCGCGCCGCGGAGCCGCAGCTTCAGGTGCCGGCCGCCGACGACGCGCAGATCGGCGATCTTGAACCGGCCGTCGAACAGAGGCTCGGCAAATCCCTGACCCCAGGGCCCCGCCCCGCGGAGCACGTGAGCCGTCTCGAGCGACAGCTCGGCGTGCGACAACTCCCCGTCGCTCAAGATCACGCCGGCGAGCGTATCTGTGTCGGCGCGGGCCGCGATCTCCTCGGCAAAGGCCCGGCGAAATCCGTCCAGGCTCGATTCGGGCAGCGTCATTCCCGCGGCCATCGCGTGACCGCCGAACTTCTCGATCAATCCAGGATGCCGGGCGGCGATGGTGTCGAGCACGTCCCGGATGTGGATGCCCGCCACGGAGCGCGCCGAGCCGCGCAGCGACCCGTCCTCCGCGCGCGCGAAGGCGACCACCGGCCGGTGGAAGCGGTCCTTGACCCGGCCGGCCACCAGCCCCACGACTCCTTGGTGCCAGGTGTCGTCGAACAGGCACAGGCCCAGTGTTTCGTCCCCGGACTCGTCGAAACGCACCGAAGCGGCAAGCTCCGTCGCCTCCGCCTGCATGCGCTGTTCGATTTCGCGCCGCTCCTCGTTGAGCCGGGTGAGCTCCGCGGCCAAGGCCCTCGCCCGGACCTCATCGTCCGTCAGCAGGCAGGCGATTCCCACGCTCATGTCGGAGAGACGTCCCGCGGCGTTCAGCCGCGGGGCAACGACGAAGCCCAAATCGGCCGCCGTGAGCCGGTCCGGGCGCCGTCCGGCAAGCTCGAGCAATGCGCGGATGCCGGGAACACATCGGCCCGCGCGAATTCGCCGCAGCCCCTGTGCCACCAGCACCCGGTTGTTGCGATCGAGCGGCACGAGGTCCGCAACAGTACCGAGCGCCACGAGATCCAAAAGATCCGCGGGCCGAAACGCCGGCTGCCGCACCACCCTCGCGAGCGCCGCCACGACGTAGAACGCAACGCCGACGCCCGACAGTGCCGGGCTCGCGAAACCCGATCCCACGAGATTCGGATTGACGATCGCGTCGGCGGAAGGAAGCGTCGCTCCCGGCAAATGGTGATCGGTGATCAGAACGGGTATGCCGAGGGCATGGGCGGCCTCGACGCCTTCGATGCTCGACACCCCGTTGTCGACGGTGACGATCAGCGACGGGCGGCGTTGCGCCGCGAGCGCGACGATGCCCGGAGTCAGTCCGTAACCGAACTGAAAGCGATTCGGCACCAGGAAATCGACGTGCGCGAATCCGAGCGAGCGCATCGCGCGGACGAGCAGCGCGCTGCCCGTGGCTCCGTCCGCATCGAAGTCTCCGACCACCAGCACCCGGCCCGATTCCCGGTGGGCCGCCAGGATCTCGGCCGCACGCTCGACTCCTTCGAGCGTGCCGACCGGCAGGAGCCGCTCGAGCGACAGATCCAGTTCCTCCGCACGGCAGATTCCGCGGCCGCCGTACACGCGCTTGAGGACCGGGTGCAGATCGCCCATGGGCTCGAGCCCGCTCGACTGCGCACGCCGCCGGATTTCAGTTGCCAAGGCGGGTTTCCTCGCGAGGCGACGCCTCGACGCCGAAGGACTCCCACCAAGGCCGGCTTCTGCGCCAGAACTTCAGGAGGCCGCGCGCCGACAAATGGAACGATATCGCGGCCGCCGAAATCTCGATTCGCTGCAGACGCCCGGCCTTCAGGTCCTCGAGCGCAGGACTCAGCCAGCGCTGCTCGGTCTCCCGCCACGCCGTCGTCCCGGGCCAGGAGGCAACTACCACGACACCCGACCTCGCGCGGGCGGCCGACCTCGCGGAGCCGGATGCGGCCGGGCTCGAATCGGCCGCCGGCGGGTATTGCAAGCGCGGATGGAATGCCGAGAACAGCGCATCGTCGCCCGCGGTCCAGCCCGCCACGACGGGGAGCGCTGCTGCATCGCCTGCACCACCGCCCCAGAGCCATAGGGCACTGATGACCGGCACCCCGCGCGCACGGCGCGCCGCATTCACCGGGTGGTCGAACAGCCACATCTCGATCTCGCTCGCGAGACGCCGCAATCCGGCGGACCCTTTGCCACGCGGCTGATGCGCCCAAACATCCCCGCCCAGCGCCTCCTCCGGCGGGGTCGTGTCCGCCTCGAGCGGCGCGTCGAACACGCAGAGCAACCCGCTCCCCAGTCCGCGGGTCAGGCGGGCGCCTCCGTTGCCGAAGGAGTGGTTGAAGTCCTCGGTCAGCCGGTCGGCCTCCGACGCGTCGATGTCGAGAATGCCGTCGGCGGCAAGATGAACGGTGCTCATGCCCGCTACCAGGTGCACGGGCGTCGCAACCGCCACCCACCCGTAACGCCCGACATCGCCGCTCGCCCGCAGCTGCACCACCGCGATCGGCGGCGGGTCCGCACCGTCCGCAGCGATCGCTCGGAAGGCCTCGGTACGCCAGACTGCCGCGCTCGATGCACGGCCGGCGCGCGCAATCAAGCGCTCGAGCGCGGGCGCGCGCGAGGCTTCGGGCGCTCCGCGCGCTGCGATACGGAAATGCACGGTGGGCAATGTCAATCCTGGGTCGAAGACGCGTATCTTACCGGCATGCGCTTCCATCAGGACTCGAGTTCGGCGACTAATCTCATCCGATCGTACGCGACGGGCGAGATCAAGATCAACGACACCGCATTCAACGTTCCGGTGATCGTCTCGAGCTCGGCGATCGAGCCGGGTCCGCAGGTCGCCGCAGCCGATGAGCTCACCGCCCCGCACGCTGCCGCCGTCCTCGCGCTGAAACCCGAGGTCGTGCTGCTGGGAACCGGCCCGAAGCAATTGTTCCCGGCGCCGGAATTCGGGGCGACCTTTCTACGCGCGGGGGTGGGTTTCGAGGTCATGGACACGGGCGCCGCATGCCGCACGTTCAACGTGCTGGTCTCGGAACAGCGCCGCGTCGTCGCGTTGCTGATTCCGTGAGGTCGCTGATCCTGTGAAGCGGGTAACTGCGGCTGAAAGAAAGGCGGGGTGCCGGCGAGTCAAATAATTTGGTATCGAGAGTTCTTTTATTTCTTATTGATCTTGTTGTATTTTTTTCTCTGACCGAATCTAACGCCAAGCACCCCGCGAACGGACTTTTTCCCCAACAACTCGCGGCAGACCATACGCCCACGTGTCCCGGTGCGTCAACGACATCGAAATCGCACAAAATATTCTAATTAAATTTCAATGTATTGCGATCAATAGCTAGAATTGACTTTTTTACCTTTCCGCCGGAAGTAAAGGCAGCGGATCGACCGGCTTGCCGTTCAGCCGGATCTCGAAATACAGCGCGGCGATATCGTGTGCACCGGTCCCCATGCGGGCGATCTGCTCCCCCGCTTGAACTTCCTGTCCTTCGCGCACGGCGAGCTCGATGGTGTGAGCGTATGCCGAGAGCACCGTGTCACCGTGCTTGATGATGATGAGATTGCCGTAGCCGCGGATGCCGTTGCCGGCATACACGACACGGCCGCCGCATGCCGCGCGGATCGGTTGGCCGAACGCACCGAGCAACAAGATGCCGCCGCCCGGGACGGGACGCGGCGCCGATGCGTGCGCGGTGGGCCACGTCCAACGCGGCGCCTGCGGCGGCTCCGGCGTGCCGGACGATGCAGCATCGCACGGCTGACCCGGGCTCGATGCGCCGGACTGAAAAGATTCCCTCGGCGAGGGCGCGGCGGTTGCGACGGCGACAGGGGCGGCACTCGGAACGGCATCCGCCCGCGCTGAGACCTGCGGAGCGCGGTAGTTCCCCGGCTTGAGCATCAGCACCTGCCCCACGGTAATTCGATAGTCCGTTCCGATACGATTCCAGCGGGCCAATTCGCGATAGTCGAGGTCGTGGCGCCAGGCGATGCTGTAGAGCGTGTCGTGCGGTTTGACGATGTAGGATTCGGGTGTGTAGAGCGGGCCGCTCGCGCAGCCCGCGGCCATCGAAGAGACCAATCCGAGGAGTCCGATGAGCCGGACTGCGCGCACTGCCTAGCGCTGCAATCCCGACAACAGGGGAACGAAGCTCACGGCTCCCAGGGATTCCTTCTGCACGCGCGTTTCGCCCTTGGTGTAGCGCATCAGCTCCTGGCGGCCGTCGGGCCCCACGGGCGCGATGAGCCGGCCGCCGACCACCAGCTGTTCGAACAACGCGGGAGGCACGGAATGGGGCGCAGCGGTCAGGAGTATCCCATCGAAGGGGGCTTTCGCCGCCCAGCCCACGTTGCCGTCGTCGTGGCGAAAACGCACGTTGCGAATCTTGAGCTCACGAAGCGCGCGCCGCGCGCGGCCCACCAGGCTCTCGATGCGCTCGATGGTGTAGATTTCCTTGACCAGCGGCGACAGCACCGCAGTCTGATAGCCGCAACCGGTTCCGATCTCGAGCACCTTGTCGACCGGACCGGCGGCGAGCAGCGCCTCGGTCATCCGCGCGACCACATAAGGCTGGGATATGGTCTGCCCGAAGCCGATGGGCAGCGCCGTATCCTCGTACGCGCGCGTCGCCAGCGCCTCGTCCACGAACAGATGCCGTGGGACATTGCGAATGCGGTCCAGCACCCGGCGATCGGCGATACCCTGATCCAGAAGCCGCTGCACCAGCCTCTCGCGGGTCCGCGCCGAGGTCATTCCAATACCGCTGAGGCGCGGCCCTTCCATGTAGATGCTCAACTCGACAGCCAGCGCTCGAGCTCGGGCAGAGCCGCATGGCGCGTCAGATCGATCTGCATCGGCGTCACGGAGGCGAAGCCGTGCGCGACCGCGTGAAAATCGGTGCCCGGGCCGGCGTCCTGACCGGCACCCGCAGCCCCGACCCAGTACACATTGCGTCCACGCGGGTCTTTGGCGCGCACCACCCGCTCGCTCCGGTGCCGATTGCCGAGGCGCGTCACCTTGAGTCCCAGAAGCTGTCCCTCGGGCAAATCGGGCACGTTGACGTTCAGCATCACGGGCGCCTTCAGCGGTTCGGCCGCCAAGCGCTCGATCAGGCTCGCGGCGACTCGAGCGGCGCTCGCGAAGTTACGCGGACTCCCGGGTTCGACGCAGAGCGAGACGGCGATCGCCGGAAGACCCAGGAACCGCCCCTCGACGGCGGCCGCCACGGTGCCCGAATACAACGTGTCGTCGCCCAGATTCGCGCCGTCGTTCACGCCGGAGACCACGATGTCGTGCTCGAAATCGAACAGCCCGGAGATCGCCAGATGCACGCAGTCGGTCGGCGTGCCGTTGACGTAGTAGCAATCGGTATCGTAGCGCGCGGCGCGCACCGGAACATCGAGGGTCAGGGAATTGCTCGCCCCGCTCCGGTTTCGGTCCGGAGCGACGACGGTGAGGGAGCCGAGTGGGCTGATCGCCCGACGGAGCGCCTCCAAGCCCTCGGCCCGATAACCGTCGTCATTGGAAAGTAGAATTTTCACCAGATTTAACACAAGCCGAATGAGGCGCGTTGCGTGCTGCGGACTATACTGTAACGGCCTACCCCCGGATAGCGGATCGAGTTCTCGCACATGGTTAAACCTCGCCCTCCGGGCGCCGCCCCGCAAGATCCGAAGTTCCTCGAGCGCGGCGCCGCCGATCAGCCGTCGGCGGCCGCCGATGCCGGAATGTTTCGCGCGGCCGTTGGGGACGTAAAACCCTTGGCGTCGACCGGCCGCGCGAGCGAGGGGGTCGGCATCGCGCCGAAAGCGCGCACGCGTCGCGGAACCGGCGCGCGGTTGCCGCCGGTGCAGGAGCTGGCATTGCTTCCCGACACGGTCGCGCCGGAGGATGTCGTCGGCGGGACCGATCCATTGTCCTTTCGCCGCCCCGGCGTGCGTGACCAGGTGATGCGTCGACTGCGGCGCGGACTCTATCCGATCGAGGACGAGCTGGATTTGCACGGGCTCAATCAGGCGGCGGCCCGAGATACCTTGAGCGAATTTCTGGAGTTCAATCGAAACGCCGGCCATCGCTGCGTGCGGATCGTGCACGGGAAGGGTTATCGCTCCGGCGCACGCGGCCCGATTCTCAAAATCGCCGTCAATGCCTGGCTCAAGCGCCATTCGGAGGTGTTGGCGTTCAGCTCCGCGCGCGCCATCGACGGCGGGACGGGAGCCGTGTACGTGCTGCTGCGAGCCTGAGTATCGAGCTCGAGGCGCAAGCAGCACCTTGCCGGCTATTCGCTATCGCCCTCGAGCGGCGTGTCCAGCGGAAACTCCATGATCTCGCGCAGCACCGCCGTCGCGAACTGGCCCCGGCCCAGGCCGAAGCTCAACGTGACTGTGCCGGCCTCGGATTCCATCTTCAGATCCCTCACCGCACATCGCAGCGCGCGCCGCTCCTGATCCAGGCCCGCCGTCTGCAGGAGAGCGGCGACCCCGCCGAACTCGCGGGCCACGTCGAGCTCGGTGTCGAGCGTGGCGCGCTGCGTCTGCGGCTCGCCGCGGCCCCAGAGCGGACCGGAGGGATGGATGTCGAAGGACTGAACGCGCTTGAGGAGCTCGTCGTCGATCGCGGCCACGGCAAAGTGGCTGCCGCTGCCCTCGAGACTCGCGAGATCGCCCGGCTTGAGGACCGACCAGTCCCCCGCCTGCACGCGCCTTGCCAGCACCGCATTGAAGATCAGGGACCGCGCCGCCGAGAGCGCGAATCCGCGCTCGGCGCGCCCCGCGGGCGGAGTCCCGCTCTGCATCCACTGAGCGGCCCGATCGAGGTTGAATCCGTCGCGCCCGAAGCGCTGCGGACCGAAATAATTGGGCGCACCGTGAGCGCGCAGCGCCGCGAGCTTGGAGTCCAGCTCCTCGCGGGACCAGGTCACCTTGCGCAAACGGATGCGGAAGCGGTTGCCGGACAACGCGCCACGCTTCAACTTGCGCGCGTTCGCATGCACGCCGAGTACTCTGAATTCGTCCGTGCGCACGCCGCTCCAGAATTCCGCCGGATGCGGCCGGCCGGGCACGCTGAACCACTGCGTTGTGATGGCGTGGCGATCCTTCAAGCCGGCATAGCCGACCTCGGAGACCGGCCATTTGCCGAGTCTCGCGATCTCGGCGGCGACCCAGCGCGTATTGGCGGCGCGCTTCTCGACGTGCAGCAGCAAATGGGGGCCGTCTCCCGAGGGGACGAACGAAAGCTCCTCTTCGACGCGAAAATCCTCGGGCTCCGCCCTGAGCTCCGCGCAAGCGAGCGGCGCTCCGTGCGCGCGCGGCGGCGACAACGCAGCACGCGTCCATGCCTCGGACCGGCGGCCATGAATACTCACGCCGGACTATCGACCATGCTCGAGCAGGACGGACGCGAGCGCGGCCAGTCCTTCGCCCCGCCCGATGAAGCCCATGCGCTCCGTGGTCGTGGCTTTGACGTTGATGAAGCGGGCTTCGACTCCAAGGTCGGCCGCGAGGTTCGAGGCGATGGCGCCGCGATGCACGGCGATGCGCGGCGCTTCCGCCAGCACGGTCACATCGGCGTTGACCAGCTTGAACCCCGCCGTGGCCATCATCTGCGCGACGGTGCGCAGGAAGACGCGGCTGTCCGCGCCGCGATAACGCGGGTCGGAATCCGGGAAGTGCCGGCCGATGTCACCCTCACCGAGCGCGCCGAGCACGGCGTCGCAGAGCGCGTGAATCACCACGTCCCCGTCCGAGTGGGCCACGACGCCGCGTCCGTAGGGAATCCGGACCCCGCCCAGCATCACATGATCCCCCTCGCCGAACGCATGCACGTCCATACCCTGACCTATTCTCATCGGATCTCCTCCTCGCGGCCCTTCAGGATCCGGGACGCGATCGCGAGATCCTCCGCGCGCGTCACCTTGATGTTGAACGGCGAACCCTGTACCAGCCGCGGACGGCCGCCGAGTCGCTCCATCGCCTGGGCCTCGTCGGTCACGATGATGCCCCGGCGCGCCGCATCCGCCAGCGCACGTTCGAGGTCGCCGAGCGCGAACACCTGCGGCGTCAGCGCGCGCCAGAGTCCGGTCCGGTCGACGGTCTCGCTCACCACGCCGCCGCTCTCGCGCTTCACCGTATCGACGATCGGGGCGGCGAGCACGGCACCGCCGGCGCCGTGGTCCAGCGCCTCGATCAAGGCGCGCACATCGGCGCCGTCCAGGCAGGGGCGCGCGGCATCGTGAACCAGCACCCAGTCATCCGGCGCGGCGCTCGCGTGGAGCGCTCTCAGGCCGCTGAGCACCGACTCCTGGCGGCTTGCACCGCCGACCGCGCTCAGCAGTTTCGAGGCCGCGCCGGCGGCGATGCCGTTCTCACCGATGGCCGCGGCAAGCGCCGGCCAGCGCACATCGTCCGCGGCCACCACCACGACCACTTTCTCGATGCGGGACTCCTCGAGCAGCGCGCGCAGCGACCACTCGATCACGCTCGCACCGCGAAGGGGCGCGTACTGCTTGGGAAATCCGTTGGACGTCGGGTCGAATCGCGCACCGCGTCCCGCGGCGGGAACGACGGCGAAGACGCGGCGCGCCGGGACCGCCGAAGTCACGCTGAATCCGCAGGAGTCACTGGGCGCGGGCGGTAACCGGAGCGTCGGGCGCTGCAGCCACAGGCGTCTCCGGAGTGACGACCTGGTAGAAGGTCTCGTTGCTGCCCACCATGCCGAGCTCGCTCCGGGCACGCTCCTCGAGAGCCGCGAATCCGACCTTCAAATCAGTGACTTCGGCAAGCAACTGGCTGTTGCGCTCCCGCTGCTCGGCATTCGCCGCCGTCTGCGCCTCGACCGACTGGTTCAGCCGCCAAATTTCGCGCATTCCCTGGTCGGACACCCACAGCCGATACTGCAGCAAGACCAGACTCACACCCAAGATGATCGCTAAAATCCTCATGAGGACAGTAGCTTAGCATGAGTTCTTAAGAAACAGGAACCGAAAGTGCATTCCGGCCGGCATAAGACGCCTTGCCGCCGAGCTCGCCTTCGATTCTCAGGAGCTGGTTGTACTTGGCGACGCGGTCGGAGCGCGACATCGACCCGGTCTTGATCTGCGTCGCCGCCGTCGCCACCGCAATGTCCGCGATGGTCGCATCCTCGGTCTCACCCGAGCGATGAGAGACCACGGCCGCGTACTTCGCCTTCGTCGCCATGTCGATCGCGGCGAGCGTCTCGGTCAGGGTCCCGATCTGGTTCGGCTTGACGAGAATGGCGTTGGCGATCTTCCTCGCGATCCCCTCGCCGAATATTTTCGTGTTGGTGACGAAGATGTCGTCGCCGACGAGCTGGAGCTTGCGCCCGAGCTTTTGAGTGAGCGCCGCCCAGCCGTCCCAGTCGCCCTCGCTCATGCCGTCCTCGATGGTGACGATGGGATATTTCGCCGCGAGCGATGCGAGATAATCCGCGAATTCGCTCGAATTGAACTTGCGTCCCTCCGACTCGAGATCGTAAACGCCGTCCTTGTAGAACTCGGTGCTGGCGACGTCCAGTCCGAGATAGATGTCGCGGCCGGCACGATAGCCCGCCTTGTCGATGGCCTCGAGGATGGTCGCGAGCGCCGCCTCGTTCGAGGGCAGATCGGGAGCGAAACCTCCCTCGTCCCCCACCGCCGTATTGAGGCCCTTGGCGTGCAGCACCTTCTTCAAGGCGTGGAATACTTCGGCCCCGTAGCGCACCGCTTCCGCGAGAGAAGGAGCGCCGAGCGGCAGTATCATGAACTCCTGGATGTCGACGCTGTTGTCGGCGTGCGCACCGCCGTTGATGATGTTCATCATCGGCACCGGCATGACGAACTCGGAAGCCGCACCCGACAGATGGCGGTACAGCGGCACCCTGCGGTCCCGGGCCGCAGCATGCGCGGCGGCGAGCGACACCGCGAGAATCGCGTTCGCGCCGAGCTTCGATTTATTGTCGGTGCCGTCGGCGGCGATCATCTTCGCATCGAGACCGGCCTGATCGGCGGGGTCGAGTCCCACGGCGAGGCCGCGAAGCGCGCCGTTGACGTGCTCGACCGCCTTGCGCACGCCTTTGCCCTGGAATCGCTTCGCATCCCCATCGCGCAGCTCCACCGCCTCGCGCGATCCGGTGGACGCTCCCGACGGCACCGCGGCGCGGCCCATCGCACCCGAGTCGAGCACGACGTCGGCCTCGACGGTGGGATTGCCGCGCGAATCGATGATTTCACGGCCAAGGACTTCCACGATTCGACTCATAGCAACGACTCCTCGAACGGTTTCTTTTTGACGGCGAGATCGAGTTCCACGAGGGTGGAGAGAAGCGAGGCCATGCGATCCAAGGGCCATGCGTTGGGACCGTCGGACTTGGCGCTCGCCGGGTCGGGATGGGTCTCCATGAAGAGGCCCGCGACGCCCGCGGCAATGGCCGCGCGCGCGAGCACCGGCACGAACTCCCGCTGTCCGCCGGACGCCTTGCCCTGCCCTCCCGGCAATTGAACGGAATGCGTGGCGTCGAACACCACCGGGCAGCCGGTGGAGCGCATCACGGCGAGCGAGCGCATGTCGGACACCAGATTGTTGTAGCCGAAGGAGAATCCGCGCTCGCATACCATGATCTGGGTGTTGCCCGTGGAGCGGGCCTTGTCGACCACGTTCTGCATTTCCCACGGACTCAAGAATTGCCCCTTCTTGATGTTCACGGGCTTCCCCTGGGACGAGACGCCGAGAATGAAATTCGTCTGGCGACAGAGAAACGCCGGCGTCTGCAGCACGTCGACCACCTCGGCCACTTCGGCGAGCGGCGTATCCTCGTGCACGTCGGTGAGCACGGGTACGCCCACCTGCTTGCGCACCAGGGCCAACGCCTTGAGTCCCGCCTCGATGCCGGGACCCCGGAAGCTCGAGGCCGAGGAGCGGTTGGCCTTGTCGAACGAGGCCTTGAAGATGAACGGAATGCCGAGCGTCGCGGTCATGTCGCGCAGCCGCCCCGCCACATCGACCACCAGCATCTCGCTCTCGATCACGCAGGGGCCGGCAATCAGGAAGAACGGACGATCGGGTCCGACTTCGTAGGATACGAGCTTCATGCGTCAGCTCGATGGGTCATGCGGTGGCGGCGCGCCCGGGCTGCAGGGCGGCCCGGTATTCGCGGGCAGCTCGGACGAAGCCGGCGAACAGGGGATGGCCGTCGCGGGGCGTCGAGGTGAATTCGGGATGGAACTGGCTCGCCACGAAAAATGGATGCGATTGCAGCTCGATGAACTCCACCAGCCCGTCCGCCGAGAAACCGGAGAACGTCATGCCCGCGGCGGTGAGCTCCTCGAGATAGTGGTTGTTGAACTCGTAGCGATGGCGGTGGCGTTCGAAAATCGATTCCTTGCCGTAGAGCGAGTGAACCAGAGACCCGGCCTTGAGCAGTGCTTCCTGCGCCCCCAGGCGCATCGTGCCGCCCAGATCCGATTTCTCGTCGCGTACCTGCTGGCCCCGTGCGAGGTCCTGCCATTCCGTGATCAGCGCGATGACCGGATGATGCGTGGCACGATCGAACTCCGTGCTGTTCGCGCCCTTCAGCGCGAGAACGTTTCTCGAGTATTCGATGATCGCAAGCTGCATCCCGAGACAGATGCCGAGGTAGGGAATGCGATTCTCGCGCGCGTAGCGGATGGCCTGGATCTTCCCTTCGATGCCGCGGTCGCCGAAGCCGCCGGGCACCAGGATGGCGTCCATGTTGGCGAGGACCGAGGCTCCGGTTCGTTCGATCTCCTGAGACTCAAAATAATGGATGTTGACGCGGGTGCGGGTCTTGATGCCGCCGTGCATCAGCGATTCGTTCAGGGAAATGTACGAATCGCGGATCTGCACGTACTTGCCCACCATGCCGATATCGACCACGGCCTCGGGGTTCTGCTTGGCCGCGACCACCGCACGCCATTCCGACAGATCCGTCGCGGGCACGTCCAGCCGGAGCTTGTCCACCACGATGTCGTCCAGACCCTGCTCGTGCAGCAGCATCGGAATCTTGTAGATGTCGTCGGCATCCACCGCCGAGATCACGGCGCGCTCCTCCACGTTGGTGAACAGCGCGATCTTGCGGCGCTGCTCGTCCGGGAGCGTCTGCAGGCACCGGCACAAGAGGACATCCGGCTGGATGCCGATGCCGCGCAATTCCTTGACCGAATGTTGCGTGGGCTTGGTCTTGATCTCGCCCGAGCCGCCGACGATGGGGACCAGCGTCAGGTGCATGTACAGCACGTGATTGCGCCCAAGCTCGACGCCCATTTGACGGATCGCCTCGAGGAACGGCAACGACTCGATGTCGCCGACCGTACCGCCGATCTCCACCATGCAAACATCCGCGTTGCCCGCTCCCATGCGCAGGCGGTACTTGATTTCATCGGTGATGTGGGGAATGACCTGCACCGTCGCGCCCAGGTAGTCGCCGCGGCGCTCCTTGGCGATGACGCGCTCGTAGATGCGTCCGGTGGTGAAATTACTGTTGCGGCCCGTGGTCGTGCGCACGAAACGCTCGTAATGCCCCAGATCCAGGTCGGTTTCCGTTCCATCCGCCGTCACGAACACTTCGCCGTGCTGAAACGGGCTCATGGTGCCGGGATCCACGTTGATGTAGGGATCCAGCTTCACCATGCTGATCTTGAGTCCCCGCGCCTCCAGGATGGCGCCGAGAGAGGCGGATGCGATGCCCTTCCCGAGCGAGGAAACCACGCCGCCGGTGACGAAAACGAATCGAGTCATGATGGGTCACCGTCGCCAAATAATGCGAATCGCAGGAAAAGGGCCTTTTCGCGCGATTCGGGAAGCCAGAAGGATTAATTGAATTCGACGGGAGTTCAGGTTACCAGATCCCCCCGCCCCCGACAATCCACGGGCTCCAATTTGCGCCACCCGCGCAGAATTCGCGCGCACTGTTATGAGCCATCGCGGGAACCTCGCGCCCTAGCGAGCCTCAACTCAACTCCGGCGCCCCCTCCCAATCGCACTCAAACCCCATTTGATCGCGCGGAACCGCCCACCGCGCATCCCGCCAGAGATCCCCGATCCCGATCAGCGAATCACCCGCGTAGATCATGGGCAGCGCGTCGCGCATCCAGGGCAGCACACCCATCGCTTGACATAGATGCTGAACACTCTGCGTACGTGCATCGGCGCCGAGCTTCAGCGACTCGCCGCCGATGCGGCGGCGGACGCTCAGGGTGGCCGGCAACCGGCTCGCATCCAAGCCCCCCAGTCGCGGGACCCAGCAAAGCGTTCCCAAGCCCTCGCCGAGCCCGAGCCGCGGCTGGGAGCGCATCGGCCATTCCCGACGGGCGTCGAGCGCGGGAACGGTCGCCGGAGTCAGGAACAGTCGCTCCCGGTAACGGCGCAGCGCATGCCCGCCCCACGCGATCGCGGGCACGTGGTCGGCATGGGCAGTGAGCGCCTGGCGCAGACCCTCCATCAACCGAGCCGACGACGGCGGAGGAACGATCCCCGACCCGCCAATCCAGCGGCGCAGAACGTTGACCTGCTCGATCTCGGGCAGCGCGCGCAAGACGCGTGACGGACAACGCAGCGCCATCCCGCAAATAAAATAGCGCCGCATCCGCGGCCTGGTCCAACAGCCGCTGCGCGTCGGCGGCGTGGCGGGCGGCCCTCCCGAGCGCGGCGGCGGCGCCCGGCCAGCGCTCGGCGATCGCCGGCCAGATCTCGGTGCGCAAGAACGCGCGGTCGAAGCGCGGATCGCGGTTCATGGGATCCTCGTGCGCTTCGATACCGCGCGCCTTGCCATAGGCCATGAGATCGCGCCGCGCGACCTCGAGGAGCGGCCGCAAATGCCAGCCGCCCGCCAGGGGACGGCGCACCGGCATCGAGGAGAGCCCCTTGATCCCTGTCCCGCGAAAGAGCTGTAGCAGCAAAGTCTCCGCCTGATCCTCGGCGTGATGCGCAGTCAGCAGGCATTCGCCCGGTGCGAGGTTCAGCGCAAAGGCCCGGTATCGGGCCTCGCGCGCTCGAGCCTCGAGCGACTCGCCGGCAGTCTCGACCGTCACCTCGATGACGGTGAGCGGTACCCCAAGCCGTTGGCAGAGAGCGCCCGAGGACGCGCGCAGCGCGGCGGAGGCGGCCTGCAATCCATGATCGACGTGTACCGCGCGAAGCGGGCGGTGGGGAAGCTCCGCGAGCGCGCTCAGCAGGCAGGCGGAATCGGCGCCGCCGCTCACGCCCGCCACGAGTCCCGTGACGTTCGGCGGAAGATGCTCGCCGAGGACGGAATCGAGCACCGCCGCGCCGAATTTCATCTTAGGGACTATCCGTCGCCGAAAGCGCCGAAATTGCGCAATCGCGCTTGACGGGCGTCGAGGAGAGACGTGATGGGCTGTTTGGAAAGCTCCGTCAAGTTCTTGATCATGCTTTGTTTCATGGTCTCTGCCATCGCCTGCGGATCGCGATGGGCGGCCCCGTGCGGCTCTTTCAGTACCTCGTCGACCAGACCCAGCTTCTTGAGCCGGTCGGCGGTACCGCCCATGGCGTCGGCGGCAATCTCCTTCTTCTCGGTGCTTTTCCACAGGATCGACGCGCAACTCTCCGGAGAAATGACCGAGTACACACTGAATTGCAGCATGACCAGGCGATCGCACACACCGATGGCCAGCGCTCCGCCCGATCCTCCCTCGCCGATGACCACCGACAGGATGGGAGCGGCCAGATGCGACATCTCGAATAGATTGCGGGCGATGGCCTCGCTCTGCCCGCGCTCCTCGGACCCGATGCCGGGGTAAGCACCCGGGGTGTCGATCAGGGTGATGATCGGGATGCGGAAGCGTTCCGCCATGCGCATCAGCCGCAGCGCCTTCCGATATCCCTCGGGTTTGGGCATGCCGTAATTGCGCCGCACCCGCTCCTTGGTGTCGCGGCCCTTCTGATGGCCGATCAGCATCACCGGCTGGCCCTCCAATCGCGCCAAACCGCCGACGATGGCCAGATCGTCGCTGTACATGCGGTCGCCGTGCAGTTCGTGCCAATCGGTGAAGATCAGCGAAACGTAATCGAGCGTGTACGGGCGTTGCGGATGCCGGGCGAGCTGCGTGATTTGCCACGGCGACAGGTTGGAAAAGATGCTGCTGGTGAGCGCACGGCTCTTCGACTGCAGCCTCTTGACCTCTTCGGCAATGTTGAGGCTCGCATCGGAGCCCAGGAACTTGAGCTCCTCGATCTTCGCTTCCAATTCGGCGATCGGTTGTTCAAATTCCAAAAAATTCAGCGCCATGAAGAAGTTTCCTCGCCACGAATATCGTTTCGCGGACCATACACCAAATACCAGCCTTCGCGCCCGACCAGCGCGGACAGTTTATCGAGAAGCTCGCGTGAAGGCCGCACCGACCAGCTATCGGCGAGATTGAGCCGCCCGGTGTAATCCGCCCGGCTCACGGCCACGCTGACCCCGCACGGCCCCTTCAGATAGGGCCTGAGCAGATCCTCGAAGCGTTTCAACCCCGCCGGACCGTCGAATTCCGCGGGCCAGCGCAGCCACAGCCGGCGCGCGAATCGCTCGCGCGCCCGGTCTATGTCCATCAGCGTCTTCGCCTGCAGGCGCCAGGCTTCGATGAAATCGTCGAACCGCAGCATGCCGTCCACGATCAATATCGCGTCCTTGACGATGATGTCGCGGTATTGCTGGAACGTCTCCTCGAACAAGCTGACTTCCAGGCGCGCGCTGCGATCGTCGAGGATCAGGGTGACCCGGTTCGGACGTCGGCGGATCTCGAGCACCAATCCGGCGACGGTCGCGGGCTTGCCCTGACTCCACCCGCGCTCGCCCATGGGGGCCGACGGCCTCGCGCCGCCCACATCCGCAAGGCGCGCGCTGACCAGGAACTTGAGGTCCGGCTCATACGGGCTGATCGGATGACCGCTCAGGAAGAGCCCCAGAGTCTCGCGCTCGCCCGCCAGACGCTCCGCGTCGTTCCAATCGGCCACGGCCGTGTTCTCGGCGGCGGCCAGCCCGAACAGATCCACCTGCCCTACGCTCATCGCCCGCGAGTTCTGCTCGCCCAGGTGCATCGCCCGCTCGAGCTCCGCGGTGAGCGTCGCGCGGTTCGGGCCCAGGTGATCGAGGCTTCCTGATTTGATCAACGCCTCGAACACGCGCTTGTTCACGCGCTGCAGATCGATGCGCCGGCAAAGATCCGGCAGGCTCCGATAGGGACCGTTGGCGGTGCGTTCATCGACGATGGCCTGGACGGCCGATTCCCCCACACCCTTGATCGCACCCATGCCGTAACGGATGCTCGCAGGCCCGGCGACGCGGAATGCGTAATCCGATTCGTTCACGTCCGGCGGTTGAACGGTGAGCTTCATGCTGGACGCTTCGTCGATGAGCGTGACCACCTTGTCGGTCTTGTCCATGTCCGAGGACAGGACCGCCGCCATGAACGCCGCCGGATAATGCGCCTTGAGCCACGCGGTCTGGTAAGACAGGAGCGCATAGGCGGCCGAATGCGATTTGTTGAAGCCGTAGCCCGCGAATTTCTCCATCAAATCGAAGATCATCGTGGCCTGTGCCTCACGCACCCCTCGAGCCACCGCCCCGCTCACGAAGACCGAGCGCTGCTTCGCCATTTCCTCGGGCTTCTTCTTGCCCATCGCCCGGCGCAGGAGATCCGCGCCGCCCAGCGTGTAGCCGGCCAGGATCTGCGCGATCTGCATGACCTGCTCCTGGTAGAGGATCACGCCATACGTCGCCTCGAGCACGGGTTTGAGATCGGGATGCAGATAATCGATGGTGGCGCCGCTGGTATCGTGCTTGCGCGAGATGAAATCGTCGACCATGCCCGATTGCAGCGGTCCGGGGCGGAACAGCGCGACCAGGGCGACGATGTCGCCGAAGCGATCGGGCTGAAGCCGCCGGATGAGATCCTTCATGCCGCGCGATTCCAGCTGGAACACCGCGGTGGTCTTGCAGCTCTTCAAGAGCTGGTAAGTGCCGGGATCGTCCATGGGTAGCGCCCCCATGGAAAGCGGCGGCTCGCCGGCCGCGGCGCGTATCGCGTTGATGTCGCGCACCGCCCAGTCGATGATGGTGAGCGTACGCAGGCCCAGAAAGTCGAACTTCACCAGACCCGCGGCTTCCACGTCGTCCTTGTCGAACTGGGTCACCGGAGCGGACCCGCCCTCCTCGCAGTAGAGCGGCGTGAAATCCGTGAGCACGGAGGGCGCGATGACCACGCCGCCGGCATGGGTGCCCGCGTTTCGGGCAAGACCCTCCAGAGCGCGTGCGAGATCGATGAGCTCGCGGACCTCCGCATCGCCCGCGTACAGCCGCCTCAGCTCCTCTTCCTGTTCGAGCGCCTTGTCGAGGGTGATGCCGATCTCGAAGGGGACCAGCTTCGCGATCTTGTCGACGTAGCCGTAGTTGTGGCCGAGCACGCGGCCCACGTCGCGGATCACGGCCTTGGCCGCCAGCGTTCCGTACGTGATGATCTGCGAAACGCGCTCGCGCCCATATTTATTGGCGACGTATTCGATGACGCGGTCGCGCCCCTCCATGCAGAAGTCGACGTCGAAGTCCGGCATGGAAACGCGTTCGGGATTCAGGAATCGCTCGAAGAGAAGATCGTGCTCGATCGGGTCCAGATCCGTGATGCCGAGCGCGAACGCCACCAAGGAGCCCGCGCCCGAGCCGCGGCCCGGTCCCACCGGTACGCCGTGCTCGCGCGCCCAGCGGATGAAATCGGCGACGATCAGGAAGTAGCCGGCGAAGCCCATGCTGCAGATGACGGAGAGCTCGAGCTGCAATCGCGCGTCGTAGCCGTCGGAGTCGGGCGGCCTCCCCCCCTTGGATTGCGCTTCGTCGAGCCGCGAGCCGAGCCCGCGCCGCGCCTCCCCGCGCAGGAAGTCCTCGGTCGTGCTGCCCTCCGGTACCGGATAAGCCGGCAGCATGGAGGCCCCCAGCTTGATCTCGAGCGAACAGCGCTTGGCGATCTCGACAGAATTGGCGAGCAGCTCCGGCGCATCGGCAAAGAGCTCGCTCATCTCCGCCGGCGTTTTTAGATATTGCTCCTCGGAGTAGCGCCGCGGCCGGCTGGTATCGGCGAGGAGTGCGCCTTCGCGGATGCAGACCCGCGCTTCGTGCGCCTCGAACTCCTCGCGCTTGAGGAAGCGTACGTCGTTGGTCGCGACGGCGGGAACGCCCTGCGCCCGCGCGAGATCCAGGACCGAGTCGCTGCAGGCCGCCTCGCCGGCGCGTCCGGTGCGCTGCACCTCCAGATAGAAGCGATCCCCGCAGAGCCCCTGCCAGCGCGTCAAAGCCCGCGCCGCCTCGTCGAGCTTGCCGCGCACCAGCGCTTGACCGACGTCGCCCTCCGCGCCCCCGGACAGGACGATCAGCCCCTCGAGCGCGGGGGCCGTGAGCCAGCTTCGGTCCATCATCGGAACGCCGCGGGACTGCCCCTCGAGGAACGAGCGCGTCACGAGCTGGGTGAGGTGACGGTATCCGATGAGGTTTTGGCAGAGGAAGACGATGCGCGACGGAGGCGTGCGCTCGCCCGCTTCCCGGATCCAGCCATCGACGCCGATCAAGGGCTTGACGCCCGCGGCCTGCGCCTCCTTGTAGAACTTCACCATGGCGAAGAGATTGCTCTGATCGGTGAGCGCGATCGCGGGCATGCGCGCCTCTGCGACTGCGGCCATCAGCTCGGGTACCCGCACGATGCCGTCGAGCAGCGAGTACTCGGTATGCAGCCGCAAGTGCACGAACTGACTCACAGCGCGGGGTTCCCCCGATAAAGCTCGAGCTCGGGATCGTCGACGTCGGGAATCCATTCCACCTCGCCGTCCCATTCCTCGGAGCCGGCCGCGCCGACGAGCAGATGCAGCACGGGCGCGAAGCTTCGCCGATGCAGCGGACACGGCCCATGTTCGGCGAGGAGCGTCCGGTGCTTCAGGGTGGCATAGCCCTTGTGACTTGCGAACGCATATTGAGGATATACGGCATCCATTTGATCCATATATTGATCTCTCGCCGTTTTGGCGAGAATCGAGGCGGCGCTGATGGCCGGCTCGGTCGCATCCCCGCCGACGATGGCGCGCGCGGTGAGCGCGGCGCCGAGTCCCTCGAGGCGCGGCAATCGGTTGCCGTCCACGATCAGGCGGTGCGGATGGAGGTTCATGGCGAGCACCGCGCGGCGCATGGCGAGAAACGTCGCATGCAGGATATTGAGCGCGTCGATCTCGGCCGGGTCCGCCCAGCCGATACCGAACGCGAGCGCGCGGCGGCGGATTTCCGCGCCGAGACGCGCGCGTTCGAGGGCGGTGAGCACTTTGGAATCCTTGAGCCCGGAAATCCCCCGGCCTCGGCCGAGAATGACCGCGGCGGCGACCACCGGACCCGCCAGCGGGCCCCGCCCGGCCTCATCGACACCCGCGATGCGCAAGTTCATCGCGCAAACGCCGCCGACGGCCGGGTTCGCCGCACCAGGCCGAGGATGGCCTGCGCGGCGCGGGTGCTGGCGTCACGTTTGAGATCCACGTGTAGCCCCACGAACTCCTGCTCCAGCTTGGCGCGTCGTCCGGCATCGTCGAGCCAAGCCAGGAGCTCCGCCCCGAGCGACTCCGGGTCGATCTGTTCCTGAAAATACTCGCCGACCACGCGGCGATCCGCAAGTAGATTAGGTTGCGCGAAAAACTTGGATTTGACCAGATTCAACCGGCGGATGATCCAGGCCGACAACGCGCCCAGCCGATAGACCACCACCATGGGCCGCTTGCAGAGCGCCGCCTCCAAGCTGGCGGTCCCGGAGGCGACCAGCACCACGTTCGCGGCGATCAGCGCCTGCTGGGCGCGGCCGTCGATCAGGCCGACACGCACCTGAGGCGCCACCCGCTCGAGCGTCCTCGAAAAGATCTCGCGGGTCGAGGCACTGGCCATCGGGGCGATGAATCGCAACGTCGGGCGCCGCTCGAGAAGCCATGCCGCCGTCGCGGCGAAGTCCTCGGCCAGCCTCGACACCTCACCGCGGCGGCTGCCGGGCAGGAGCGCGACGATCTGGGCGTCGGCGGGCAGATCGAGCGCTCGGCGCGCCGCGGAACGGTCCACCTCGATGGGAATGGCGTCAGCCAACGGATGCCCGACGAACTCCGCCGCCACACCCTGCCCGTCGTAGAACCGCTTCTCGAAAGGCAGCAGACAGAGCACGAGGTCGACCGATTCGTGGATGTGCTGCACGCGGCTCTGCCGCCAGGCCCACACCTGCGGACTCACGTATTGAACGGTCGGAATTCGCGCGGCATGGAGTCTCGCCGCGAGCCGCAGATTGGTATCGGGCGCATCGATTCCGACGAACACGTCGGGACGTGCGGCGATGAAGGAGCGGCGCAGACGCGAGAGCAGCCTCAAGAGGCGCGGCAGCTCCTTGAGTATCTCGAACAGCCCCATGACGGCGAGCGATTCGGCGGGTTCCCAGACCTCGCAGCCGGCGGCACGCATCTTGGGACCCGCGACACCGAAAAACTGCGCGTCCGGTTCGATTCGCCGAAGCGCTTCGATCAACCCGGCTCCGAGCGTGTCCCCCGACGCCTCCCCCGCGACCAGCCCGATTTTGAGCGGCGCCGCCATGGCCGGCTCCTAACGCACGATGCTGCGCGAGCTGCGTTTGATGAAATCGACGAACGGCTGCACTTCGGGCTGAGAGGCGGCCGCAAGCTCCAGCTGCTCGAGCGCAGCCTGCAATTTGAGACCCGAGCGGTACAGCACGCGGTAGGCGCGGCGGATATTGCGGATCTGCCCCTCGGTGAACCCCCGACGCTTCAGTCCCTCGGAGTTCACGCTGTGCGGTACCGCGGGGCGTCCGACCGCCATGACGAACGGCGGCACATCGCGCGTCACCATCGCGTTGTGCGCCAGAAACGAATGATCCCCAACTTTCGAGAACTGATGCACTGCGGACAGTCCGCCCATGATCACCCAGCTGCCGAGCTCCACGTGCCCGCCGAGCGTCGCGCAATTCGCCATCACGATCTGATCGCCCAGGGTGCAGTCGTGCGCCACGTGCGAATAGGCCATCAGGAGATTGTCGCTGCCGATTCGGGTCACGCCGTTTCCCGTCACCGTGCCGCGATTCACGGTGACCGATTCGCGCAATACGTTGCGGTCGCCGATTTCGAGCCGCGTGGGCTCGCCCTTGTATTTCTTGTCCTGCGGCGCATCGCCGATCGACGCGAATTGATAGATCTTGTTGTCGGTACCGATGCGGGTCGGACCGTTGATGACCACGTGCGGCCCCACCCACGTCCGGGCGCCGATCACGACGCCCGGGCCGATGACGCTGAACGGCCCGATCTCGACATCGGCGGCAATTTCCGCTTGCGGCGAGACCGCCGCGCGCGCATCGATCATCCCGCCTCTCCCGGCTGGGTTTTGGCAGCCGAGCCCTTCGCCGCCCGCGCCTTGGTCTCGGGCGCGACCATGATCTCCGCCGAGGCCACCACCGCCCCGTCCACCTCCGCCCGGCAGTCGAATTTCCAGATGCCCTTGAACGAACGCTTGAGGACCGCCTTGAGCAGCAGCTGGTCGCCCGGCTCGACGGGCTTGCGAAAGCGCGCGTTGTCGATCGCGACGAAATAAAACCGCGTATCGGAATCGGGCACGACCTCCACGGTCTTGAACGCGAGAATGCCGCAGGCTTGCGCCAGGGCCTCGATGATCATCACCCCCGGCATCACCGGCCGGTGCGGAAAGTGCCCCGGGAAGAACGGCTCGTTGAAGGTCACGTTCTTGATCGCGTGAACGTACTGTCCGGCCTGACAGTCGAGCACGCGGTCGACCAGCAAAAACGGATACCGGTGCGGCAATTGCCGCATGATCTGCTCGATATCGAGTTTGCAGGGTTCTGCCATCATCGCTCCTTTTCACCGAATCGCCGCAAATGCGCAACCATTCTCCGCCACGCCCGTGTCGGCACGGTCGGCATGCCGCTCGAATAGCTGCCGCCCTCGCGGATCGAGGCGCTGACGAGGCTGCAGCCCGTGATCATCACGTCGTCGGCGATGTTCAAATGTCCCGCGAACCCGACCATGCCCCCGATCAGGCAACGCCGGCCGATGGTCGTGCTGCCGGAGATTCCCGTGCAGGCGGCGATCGCCGTGTGCGCGCCGATGGTTACGTTGTGCCCGACCTGGATTTGATTATCCAGCTTGGCGCCATGCTCGACCACCGTGTCGCCGATTGCACCACGGTCGATCGTCGTATTCGCACCGATCTCGACATCGTCTCCGATGCGCACGCTCCCGACTTGCGGGACCTTGAACCAGGTGCCGCGGTCCGGCGCGAAGCCGAAACCGTCGGCCCCGATGACGGCACCGGCGTGCACCAGTCCGCGCTCTCCCAGCACAACCCCGGGATATAGATTGACGCTCGCCACGAGCCGCGTATCCGCGCCCACCCGTGCGCCCCGCTGCACCACGCATCCGGGTCCCACGACGACACGTTCGCCGATCTCGACATCCTCTTCGATCACCGCCAGCGCCCCCACGGTCGCCGAGGCGGGAATGCGGGTGCCGGGAGCCACCACCGCCGCCGGATGCACCCCCGGGACCGCCTTGGACTCCGGGTGGAGCAATTCGGCGATGCGCGCGTAGCTCAGATAGGGGTTCGGCGCGATCAGCGTGGCCACCGGGCAGCCCTCTGCATCGGCCGCCGACAAGACCACCGCGCCGGCGCATGTCGTGCGGAGATTCTTGCGGTACCTTGAATTCGCGAGGAAGGAGAGGCTCCCGGGCGTCGCCTGCGACAGGGTCGCGACATGCGACACCCGGGTATGGGGATCTCCCTGGAGCTCCAAGCCGAACCGAACCGCCAACTCCCCTAGGCTAAAATCCTCCGGCACTGGCGCACATCCCGTGCGAAAGGATCAGCGGACTATTTCGGCTTCGCCGGCGCCGGAGTCTTGGCCGGAGCCGGAGAGGTCCCCGAAGGGAGCGCCGCGGGTTTGCTGGTCAGCACGGCCAGCACGTTGGAGGTGATGTCGAGCGCCGGTTTGGCGAAGAATACACCCTGGCCGAGGACGAGATCGTAGCCCTGCGCTTGCGCATAGGTCTGGATCTCCTCCACGAGGTAACGTTGAACCTTGCCGAGCTCCTCGTTCTTGCGGGTCGACGCGTCATCCTGGAATTCGCCGGCCTTGCGCTGAAACTCGCGCTGCTGATCGCGCAGGGTCTTCTCCGCGTTCGCACGGTCCCCCTCGGACATGACCGCGCCTTCCTTCTGCAACTTGTCATCCTTCGCCTTGAGATCGTTCTGCAGGGTCATGAGCTCGCGCCGCCGCGGCCCGAACTCGTTGTCGAGCGACTGCATGGCGGCCTTGGTCTGCGGCGCCTCCTCGAGGAGCTTCTCGAAATTGACGAACCCGATTTTGATTTCTGCACTCGCCTGACCGGCGGCAAAAAGACCGCACAGCGCCAATGCCAAGAGCGGAATTCTGCGATTGAAAGTCGACATTGTTCTCTGAACCTCGTTGACTAAGACGTCAAAACGCCTGACCGATTGAAAATTGGAATCGCTCCGTTTCGTCGTTGAATCTCACCGTGTCGCCCGGGTAGGCGTTCAGGGGGATGCCATACGAGAACCGGAACAGACCCAGCGGAGCCAACCATTGTACCGCGATCCCGGTGGATCTCTTCAGCCTATCATAAGCAAAGTGGTAATTGACCGGCGTTATGTCGTCCTCGCCGAGGAATTGGACCTTGTTTCCGGTGTAGAAGACGTTCCCCATGTCGTAGAACCAGCTGACCCTGGCGGCGCTTTTCCACTTGTCCGGCACGGGAAACAGGAGCTCGAATCGGCTGATGACGCGGAAATTGCCGCCGAACGGATTCCCGATGCCGATGTTGTCGCGGGGCCCCAGGGTGCTCTCGCGATAACCGCGAACGCTGTCCGGGCCGCCGGCATAGTAGTTCAAATACGGCGGCAGGAACGTGGTCTTCCCCATCGCCTCGGCGTAATCCACGCTCGCGTTGTAGGACAGGAGCCACTTGCGCCACAGCGGGATGTACTGCAGGAACTGGAAGTTGGTGGCGTAGTAGCGCACGTCGCTGAACGGCAGGGCCATCCGCCCCGAGATCGCCAGATGCATGCCGCGGTCCGCGAACAGCGCCCGGTTGCGGGTGTCGAGATTCCAACCGCCCGAAATCTCGTACGAGTAGAAGTCCGATCCGTACACCGTGTACGGACTGTCGAGCGAATTGATGATGTTGTCGCCGTTGGTATCGTCCAGGTAGCGCGTGAACGTGTTGCCGTTGTGCTGAACCCAGCTGATCGCCTGCTGCGAGCTGTAGCCTTGAGAGACCACCAGCTCGTTCTTGTTGGCGGACACTCCGACCGATAGGTACTGGAACTCGGTGATTGGATAGGAAAAGGTCTCCGCCAAGGTCAATTGCTTGGTGGAGAATTTGGACGCTGCCGCCACGAACTGCGTGATATCGCGATAAGTGAGCGAGGTGGTTCGCGAGATGCCGTCGATCGTCGTGTACGGATCCGTATGCGCGAACGTGTAGGTCTTGCTGTACTTGCCGGCGTTGACTTCGAGCGCAATGCGGTCGCCGGTGCCCATGAAATTGCTGTGCACGAAATTGCCGTTGAGGCTGAATTTCTGGGCCTCGGAATAGCCGATGCCGCCGCCGAACTGCCCGGGCAGGCCTTCCTTGATGTTGTAATCCACGTCGACGAGGTCGGCGCTTCCCGGCACGGGCTTGGTCTCGAATTCCACCTTCTCGACGTAGGGCAGGCGCTGAATGCGCTCCTTCGAGCGCTCGATCGCCGAGTTGGACAGCCAGCCGCCCTCGAGCTGACGCATCTCGCGGCGCAGAGTCTCGTCGTTGATGGCCGTCGTGTTGTTGAAATTGATGTGGCGCACGTAAACGCGGTTGCCGGGCTCGATGAAGAAGGTGAGCGAGACGGTCTTCTTGTCGTTGTCGGGCGTCGGCACGGGGTCGATCTTCGAGAACGCGTAGCCGTCGGCGCCGAGCCGATAGCTCATGAGCTCCTGCGAGCTGGTCACGAGCTTGCGCGAGAATATCTCTCCGGGATGGATGAGGATGAGCCGTCTCAGCTGCTCCTCCGGAACCACCATGGTGCCCGCGAGCTTGATGTCCGACACCTTGAATACATCGCCTTCATTGACGTTGATGGTGATGAACATGTCGTCTTTTTCGGGCGCGATGGTCACCTGCGTCGACTCGATCTGGAAATTCGCGTAGCCGCGGTCCATGTAGTAGGAGCGCAGCTTCTCCAGGTCTCCGGTGAGCGATTCGCGCGAGTACCGGTCGTCCTGCTTGTACCAGGAGAGCCAGTTCGGCGTCTTGAGCTCGAACGTCTGCAGCACGTCCTTTTCCTTGAACCTGGTATCGCCGACGAGATTGATCATCTCGATCTTGGCGCGCTTTCCCTCCTTGATGTCCACCAGCACGTCCACCTTGTTGCCGGGCAGGTCGGTGACCTTGGTGTCCACTCTCACCGCGTACTTGCCGCGGCTGAAATACTGGTCGGTGAGATACTGCTTGACCTCGTCGAGCACGGATCGGTCGAAGGTCTTTCCCTGGGCGAGACCCACGTTGCGCAGGCTCTTGGTCAGGTCCTCCGTCTTGATGTCCTTGTTGCCCTTGACCTCGAACTTCGCGATCGAGGGGCGCTCGACCACCACCACGAGCAGGGTATTGCCGTCGCGGCGCAGCTCCACGTCGCGGAAGAAGCCCGTCGCATAGAGCGCGCGCATGGCCTCGCCGATGCGCTGCTGATCGAGGTGATCGCCGATGTTGACCGGCAGATAGTTGAATACCGTACCTTCGGAGATGCGCTGCAACCCTTCCACACGGATATCTCCCACGACGAACGCGTCGGGGGACGGCGGCACCGGAGGCACGGCGAGCAGCGACGGTGGCGGCGACGGAGCGGTTTCCGGCGGCGACGGAGTGCTTGTCGGCTGCGGTGACGGTGGGGCCGCCGGCGGCGCCTGCGGCTCCGGAGCGGGCTGCGCCTGCACCGAAGCGCCAATGGGCTGGATGGCTAGCGCCACCAAGCAGATCAAATCAATCCGCACTGGAGGACGACCGCATGCAGTCCCGATAGGCAGCGCTTGCGGCACGGCGCCGCATGCGCGGCGCAAACTCGAGGTAGATCATGATATCCCGTTAGTTCAAATGTCTGGAAATGTCGTTATAGAAGGCGAGGCTCATCAACACGACCAGCAGGGCAATCCCAACCTGCTGACCGAAGCTCTGGGCGCGCTCCGATAACGGACTTCCCTTGACAGCTTCCACCAGTTGATAAACCACTTGCCCGCCGTCCAGTAGCGGGACCGGCATCAAATTCAGCACCCCGAGGCTCACGCTGATGATGGCAAGGAACGCCATGTAGGCGGTCAAGCCCAGGTACGCGCTGATGCCTGCGAACTCGGCGATGCTCACCACACCTGAAATGTTCTTGGGCGAGACCTGCCCCGTCACCATGCGCCACAACATCTGCACGGTGAGCGAGGACATTTCCCACATCTTCTTCACGCCGACGCCGAGCGCCTGGATGGGCCCGGATCGTTGGATCTCGACGAGGCCCGGCGGCCACGATCTTTGGCCCTCGGCCAGCGTGATCCCGAGCCTGCCGATCGCTCTGCCGTCTTCGACGATCTTGGGCACGGGGGTCGAGAGAGTCTGCCGCTCGCCGCCGCGCAGAACCTCGACGGACAGCACTCCCCCCGGAGCCCCGGTCACGGCGGCGATGAAATCCGAACTGTTCATGATCGGCCGCCCGTCGACGGCCACCAACTTATCCCCGGGCTTGAGTCCCGCACGCTCGCCGGCACTGCCCGGGGGGACGGACTGAACCACGGTATCGGCACGCCAGGTCGACAGATCGAAACCGAGTCCGGGCAGGAGCTTGCCGGGCTCGGTCAAGGTGCGGGTGTCGTCGGCGACGCGCAACGTCACCGCGAGCTCGCCGCCGCCGCGCCGCACCCGCATCGGGACCGTGGCGTCCGCGGACACCTGGCGCAGCAAGTCGATCTGCAGGTCCTCGGTGTCCTCGACCTTGTACCCTCCGACTTGGACTATCTCGTCGCCGCTCCTGAGGCCCGCAGCGGCAGCCGGACTGTCGAGGCGTACCTGGCCCACCACGGGTTTGACGATCTCGGTACCGGCCATCGCGAGCACCGCATAGAGCAGGGAGGCAAAGATGAGGTTCATCGCTGGGCCCGCCAGCAGCACGGCCACGCGTTGTGCGATGGGACGGCGGGTGAACGAGCGATGCAGCTCCCCGGGCTCGACATCGCCTTCACGCTCGTCCAGGAGCTTCACATAACCACCCAGGGGAATCGCCGAGATGCAATACTCGGTGCGGTCGGCGTCTTTGCCGATGCGGGTGAGAAGCGGCTTGCCGAAGCCGATGCTGAAGCGCAGCACCTTGAAACCCAGTTTCTTGGCGACCCAGTAGTGCCCGAATTCGTGAACCGCGACCAGTATCCCGATCGCTACCAGGAAGGCGGCGATGAAAATCAGCATTCTCATGCAAGGGCTCCATGCGCAGGCTTGATCAAGGCGCTCGCCAGGCGTCGAGCTGCGGCATCGGCATCCAACACATCACCCAACTCATTGACCGGGTTGGCATCGAGGCGCTGCAACACTTTGTCACAGACCGTTGCAATCCCGGTAAAGTTCAAGCGCCCCTCGAGAAACGCCTGTACCGCGACCTCGTTGGCCGCATTGAGCACCGCGGGTGCGGTACCACCGGCTCGGGCGGCGGCCCGCGCCAGCCCGATGCTCGGAAAGCGCACGTGATCGGGCGGCTCGAAATCCATCCGCCCGATCTCGCCCAAATCGAGAGATTGTACACCGGAAATCACCCGCTCCGGCCATGCCAGGCCTTGCGCAATGGGTGTGCGCATGTCGGGCGCTCCGAGCTGGGCGAGGAACGAGCCGTCGGCGTATTCCACCAGCGAGTGCACCAGGCTCTGCGGATGGACCACGACGTTGACCTGGGATTCCGGCAGTCCGAAGAGGAGCGTCGCCTCGATCACCTCGAGCCCCTTGTTCATGAGCGTCGCCGAGTCCACCGAGATCTTGCGCCCCATCTTCCACTTCGGATGATTGCACGCTTGGTCCGGTGTCACGTGATCGAGCAGCGCGATGGCGGTGGTACGAAAAGGCCCTCCCGAGGCGGTCAGGATCACCCGGTTCACGCCGCGTGCAGCCCCCCCCGGCAGATATCCGGCCGGCATGCACTGGAAAATCGCGTTGTGCTCGCTGTCGATGGGTATGAGCTCGGTCTTCGCCTTGCGCACCTCCTCCATGAGGAGCCGGCCCGACATGACCAGCGCTTCCTTGTTGGCGAGCAGCACACGCTTGCCCGCACGAGCGGCCGCGAGCGTCGGCATCAGCCCGGCCGCGCCCACAATGGCGGCCATCACCATGTCCACGTTGTCGCCGGCCACCTCCGCCGCCAGGGCGTCGGTGCCGCTTTCCACTCGCGTCGCCGAGCCCGTGTTGCGAAGCGCCGCGCGCGCCTCTTCGGCCGCCCGCGGATCGACGAGCACCACGCAGTCCGGCTTGAACTCGATCGCCTGCTGCACCACCGCTTGCCAGCTTCCGTGGGCGCACAGCACCGCGGCGCGAAAGCGCTCGGGATGCAGGGCGATGACGGCCAAGGTGCTCTTGCCGATGCTGCCGGTCGAGCCGAGGATGGCGACGCCGCGAGGGCCGCTCACGCGATGACTCCCGAGCCGAACAAGCCGAGTGCGTAGAGCGGCGCAGCGGCCGTCACCGAGTCGAGGCGATCCAGAATTCCCCCATGCCCGGGCAGGATGACGCCCGAGTCCTTGAGTCCCGCGGAGCGCTTGAACATGCTTTCCGTCAGATCCCCGATCACCGAGAAAATTCCGACCGCGCAGCCGAAGCCGATCGACAGTCCGGCGGGCAGGCCGAAGTAGCGGGCGCCGCCGAGCGCGACCAGCACGACCGTGCATAGGCCCCCGAGGGCGCCTTCCCAGGTCTTGCCGGGGCTGACCCGCGGGGCGAGCCGGCGCCGTCCGAATCGCCGTCCGACGAAGAACGCGCCGATGTCCGATGCGATGACCAGGAACACCAGCCAGAGCACGATCATGGGACCCGAGACCGGTCCGCGGCCCGCGAGGACCAGGCGGCCGAGAGCGACGAACGAGGGAACCAGCACCGGTATTCCGCAGAGCAGGGCAAGGCGCGGGCGATGCCACTCCGGCACGACGATCAGCCACAGAAACGCCGCGCCCCACCACGCGCATGCGGCGCCGAGCAGCACGAGCAGCCGCGCGGGGTCTTCCGTCCAGCGCCACGACAGCGCCAGTAGAACCGCGATCGCGCAGCAATAGAGGCTGCGCAGAGGCGCAGATCTCAATCCCCCGAAACCGGCCCACTCCCACGCCCCGACGATCCAAACGAGGCCGAAGGCGAGAACGGTCCAGCGCGGTTCGAGCACGAACAGGCCGGCGAGCAGCACGCAGCCCAAAATCGCCGCGGTGAGAATTCGAAGTTTAAGCATCGACGTGTGCGTCGGTCTGCGCGGCTACCTGCTCGGACGTACGGCCGAATCGCCGCTCGCGCTGCCCGTAGAACGTCAATGCAGCGTCGAGATGCGCGGCCGAGAAATCGGGCCATAGCACCTGGGTGAAGTACAGCTCGGCGTACGCGAGATTCCACAACAGGAAGTTGCTGATGCGCACCTCCCCGCCCGTTCGAATCAGCAGATCCGGGTCGGGAATCCCCGCCAATGCGAGGCGGCCCGCGACTCGCGATTCGTCGATATCGGCCGGCCTCAAGGTCCCGGCGGCCGCGTCGGCCGCGAGCGAACGGCAGGCTTGAGCGATGTCCCAGCGCCCGCCGTAGCCTAGCGCCACGCAGAGCGTGAGTCCTTCATTCTGCGCGGTGAGCGACTCGGCATCGCCCATGCTTCGAGTGAGCGCGGCACCCAACAGGCCTCGATCGCCTATGAATCTGAGCCGTACCCGATTGCGGTGCAGATCGGACACTTCGCGCACCATGGAGTCGAGGAACAGCTTCATGAGCATCCCGACCTCGTCGGGGGGCCTCGACCAATTCTCGCTGGAAAAGGCGAAAATGGTGAGGAAGCGGACGCCGCGCTTGGCGCACTCCTCTACGATCCGGCGCACCACCTTGATGCTCGATCGGTGGCCGGCCGCGCGCGGCAAGCCGCGGGCCCGGGCCCATCGACCATTGCCATCCATGATGATCGCGACATGTTGCGGCGTGTCGGCCATGATGCGTTCGGAATCTGCGGGTCCGCTCAGACCTGCATCAATTCCTTTTCCTTGTCGGCCATGGCGTGGTCGATATCCGCTACGTGCTTATCGGTGAGTTTCTGGATCTCGTCCTGGGCGCGCCGGTCGTCGTCTTGAGATATCAATTTCTCCTTGAGCATGTCCTTCAATTCGTTCATCACTTCGCGGCGCACGTTGCGCACGGACACTCGCGCGCTTTCCGCCTCGGAGCGCACCACCTTGGTGATGTCGCGCCGCCGCTCTTCCGTGAGGGCGGGCATCGCGATGCGAATCAGTGTGCCGGCGGTGTTCGGCGTGAGCCCCAGGTCCGACTTGTAGATGGCCTTCTCGATCACCGACACCATGGACTTCTCCCACGGAGTCACGGTCAGCGTGCGGGCGTCCTCGGTCGCGATGTTCGCCACCTGGTTCAGGGGCATCTCGGAGCCGTAGTAATCGACCTTGATGTGTTCGATCAGGCTGGTGTGCGCGCGGCCCGTGCGCAGTTTCTTCAGCTGATCCTTGAACGTGGCGACGCACTTCTGCATGCGCAGGGTCGCGTCCTTTTTTATGTCCTCGAGCATGACTTCCCCTCTTACGGTCCGGCAGAGACGACGGTCCCCACGTCCTCGCCCTGAACGATACGCAATAGATCGCCGGCATTGAACAGGTTGAACACCTGCAGCGGCAAGTTGTTTTCGCGGCACATCACGATCGCGGTGGCGTCCATCACGTTCAGGCGGTCGCTCAGCACCTTGTCGAACGTCAAATGCGTGTAGCGCTTGGCGTTGGGATTCTTGAGCGGATCGGAATCGTAGACTCCGTTGACCTTGGTCGCCTTGAGGAGGATATCCGCGTCGATCTCGATGGCCCTGAGGCTCGCCGCCGTGTCCGTGGTGAAGAAGGGGTTCCCGGTGCCGGCGCCGAAGATCACGACTCGCCCCTTCTCCAGATGCCTCACGGCGCGGCGCCGTATGTAGTCCTCGCAGACCTCGTTGATTCGCAGCGCCGACATGACCCGGGCATAGATGCCTTGCGATTCCAGCGCGTCTTGAAGGGCGAGCGCGTTGATCACGGTGGCGAGCATCCCCATGTGGTCGGCCGTCACGCGGTCCATGCCGGCCCGGGCAAGGCCCGCGCCGCGGAAGATGTTGCCGCCGCCGAGCACCAGGGCAACCTGTACGCCCATCTGGGTGAGCTCTCGAATCTCCCCGGCGATGCGTTTGAGCATGGCGGGATCGATGCCGTAGTCCTCGCTCCCGAGCAAGGCCTCACCGGATAACTTGACCAAGATTCTGCGGTAGCGCGCGGCGGGCGGCGTTGTATCCGTCATATGGCAGTACCCTACTACAAAAGACCCCGCGGGCGCGGGGTCTTTGAAGCTGTCCATGTTCTCATACACGGAGGCCGGAACGGGAGGGGCCTTCGCGCTGTTTGATCCCTACTTGCCCTTGTCCTGCGACTTCACCTGGGCCATCACCTCGCCGACGAAGTCGTCCTGTTTCTTCTCGATGCCCGAACCCACTTCGTAACGCACGAACTGGACCACCTTGGCGCCGGACTTCTTCAAGAGCTTCTCGACCGTGGTCTCCGGATCCTTGACGAACGGCTGGCCGTTGAGCGTGATCTCCGCCAGGAACTTGCGCAGCCGGCCCTCGACCATCTTGGCGACGATCTCGGGCGGCTTCTTCTCGCCCTTGGTCTGTTCGGTGAGGATCTCCCGCTCCTTGTCGAGCACCTCGGCCGGAACGGCTCCGGCATCCACGTAAGCCGGATTCACCGCGGCGACGTGCATCGCGAGGTCGCGGGCCAGTGCCTCGTCGCCGCCCTCCAGCGCGACCAACGCGCCGATCCGCGTTCCGTGGAGATAGGTGCCCAGTGCACCCGGGGCCGTGATGCGCACGAACCGGCGCACGGCGATGTTCTCGCCGATCTTCGCGACCAGGGCACGCCTGAGCTCTTCGATCGTCCCGGATCCACGGGCGGTCTGTACCAGCGCATCGACGCTCTGCGCCGAAGAGTCGAGCGCCGCCTTGGCGACCTCGCGTGCAAAGGCCTGGAACTCATCGCCTCGCGCCACGAAATCGGTTTCGCTGTTGACCTCGACCAGCACCGCGGAAAGCCCCGCGCGCTCCACGGCGAGCGTGCCTTCGGCCGCGACCCGGGCCGCCTTCTTGTCGGCCTTCGCGAGGCCGCTCTTGCGCATGAGCTCCGCGGCCGTGTCCAGATCGCCCTGCGTCTCGACCAGCGCTTTCTTGCATTCCATCATGCCGGCGCCGGTGCGCTCACGAAGTTGTTTGACTAGGTCTGCTGTGATGTTCATGGTTCTTAACAGACGGCCGTCGGCGGCCGTTTCCTCGCGTTGTCAAAGTGAACCGAGAGAGGGGGGGCCGCGATCAGGCGGACCCCCTCTGACTCAAGCGCCGCGCGCCGGGGTACGGCGGCCGACGGGTCTGCGCCTCGGGGCGCTCGCCGGGCGGTTCTCGGCAGGGGGAGCGTCGGCCGCATCGACGTCGTCGGCTTCCACCTCGGCGTCCTCGACCTGAGCAACGGCCGCGACCGCCCCCGGAATCACGGTCACGGGCACCTTGCGTCGCGGTGCGGGCTTCCTGCCGCGGCCGGCCGGAGCCGGCGGACGGCGTCCCGCGGCCGCCCGCTTCTTCGGATTGCCTTCCTCGTCCAATTCGACGAATTCGTCCTCGCCCACCGGCACTTCCGGGAGCGACGCCTTGCCCTCGAGCACCGAATCCGCAATGCCGCCGGCATACAGAAGGATGGCGCGCATGGCGTCGTCATTGCCCGGAATGACGTAATCGATCCCGTCCGGCGAGCAATTCGTGTCGACCACCGCCACGACCGGGATGCCGAGCTTGCGCGCCTCATGAATCGCGATCTCTTCGTGTCCCACGTCGATCACGAACAGCGCATCGGGCAACGCGGTCATGTCGCGGATGCCGCCGAGGCTGCGCAGGAGCTTGTCCATCTCCCGGCGCAGCATCTGGGCCTCTTTCTTGCCGCGGCGGTCGAGCGAGCCGTTCTGAGCCATCTCGTCGAGCTCGTTGAGCCGCTTGATGGACTGACGGATGGTCTTGAAATTGGTCAGCATCCCTCCCAGCCAGCGCTGGTTCACGTAGGGCATGCTGCATCGCAGCGCCTCTTTTTGCACGGCATCCCGGGCGGAGCGCTTGGTGCCGACGAACAGCACCTTGCCCCCTTGGGCCGCAACGCCTTTGATGAAGGCGGACGCCTGAGCGTAGAGCGGTTGGGTGCGCTCCAGATTGATGATGTGGATCTTGTTGCGTTCGCCGAAAATGAACGGGGCCATTTTCGGATTCCAGAAGCGGGTCTGATGTCCGAAATGGACACCCGCTTCCAGCATTTGTCGCATTGACACGCTGGGCATGATGAACTCCTTGGTTGGGTTGAGCCTCCGCGAGTCCCAATCGGCAACCCGGGTCTTGAATCGGTAGGCAACGCCTTCAGATTCGAGGTTCCCGGGCACCCAGCCGACTGTGTCGACCCGCGTGCGGGGTTGTTAAAAATAGCCGCGCTTTATACCATGAACCCTACCGCGAGACAAACCGTGGAAATGGATCAAGTAGGCCCTATGAACGTGACCGTCAAGACACCGGCCGAACAGGAAAAAATGCGCGCCGCCGGGCGTTTGGCAGCGAGCGTTCTCGACATGATCGAGCCGTTCGTCCAGCCCGGGGTGAGCACGGAGGAGCTCGACAAGCGATGTCACGACTTCATCGTGGACGAGCTCAAATCGATCCCAGCGAACCTGAACTACCGCGGGTTTCCGAAGACGATCTGCACCTCGGTGAATCACGTGGTCTGCCACGGAATCCCCGGGGATAAGCGCCTGAAGAACGGCGACATCATCAACATCGACGTGACCGTGATCCGCGACGGCTTTCACGGGGACACCAGCCGCATGTATCTGGTCGGCACGGCGAGCGTCGCCGCACGCCGTCTCACCTCTGCCTGCCACGAGGCGATGTGGAAGGGCATCGAGGTGGTCAAGCCGGGTGCCCGGCTGGGCGACATCGGTCACGCCATCCAGACCTTCGCCGAGAGCAACGGCTTCTCGGTGGTTCGGGAGTACTGCGGACACGGGATCGGCCGCGTGTATCACGAGGATCCGCAGGTCCTTCACTATGGCAAGCCGGGCACGGGTCTCGAGCTCGCCACCGGCATGACCTTCACCATCGAGCCCATGATCAATGCAGGCCGCCGCGACGTGCGGCTGTTGAACGACGGCTGGACGGTCGTCACCAAGGACCAGTCGCTCTCGGCTCAATGGGAACACACCATCCTGGTTACCGACGCGGGGTACGAAGTACTCACCCTCGGCGCCGAAGCGGCGCTCTCCCGAGCCGCGGCGGCTTCTTGAACGCCGGCGCAGCTCTTCTACACAACGCTGATTGGGCCTATTTGGCTCTCGTGCCGGAGGCCTTGAAGAACGGCCAGTATTCTCCGGTCGCATTTCGCCAGGTACTCGACGGCGGCGCGGACCTGCTGCGCGAGCGCTTCCAAGCGGACGAGCCGGTCGAGGACCTGGTGCGCGACCGGGCCCTGCTCGTCGATCTGACTTTGCGCGCGGCCTGGGTACAGCACGCCGGCCGTTTCGCGGACGATCTGGCGCTGGTGGCGGTCGGCGGCTACGGCCGGGGCGAGCTGCACCCGAGCTCGGACATCGACATCATGGTGCTCTTGCCGAAGAGCGACTCGGCCGACTGGCAGTCCGACATCGAACGCTTCCTGACGTTCCTCTGGGACATCGGCCTCGAAGTGGGCCACAGCGTGCGCTCGATCGATGACTGCCAGCGCGAAAGCCTTGCCGACATCAGCGTCGCGACGACCCTGTTCGAGGCGCGCCTGCTCGCCGGACCGGAATCTCTGTTCGCCGGGATGCGCCGTGCGCTGGCGCCCGACCGTCTGTGGTCGTCCCAGGATTTCTTCGAGGCCAAGGTCCGCGAACAGACCGAACGCCATCATCGCTACTACGACACCGCCTACAACCTCGAGCCCAACGTCAAATCGAGCCCCGGAGGGCTCCGCGACATCCAGACCATCGGCTGGGTGGCCAAGCGGCATTTTGGAACGGATACCCTCGATGAGCTCGTGCCGCACGGATTCCTGACCCGCGAGGAACTGCGCAAGCTCAAGGCCGGTCAGGCGTTCCTGTGGAAGGTGCGCTTCGGGCTTCATGTGCTCACCGGACGGCGCGAGGACCGGCTGCTGTTCGATTATCAGATCAAGCTCGCGAAGCTGTTCGGCTACGAGGACGCGAGCTTCACGCTCGCGGTCGAGCAGCTGATGCAGAAGTACTACCGCACGGTCATGGACGTGAGCCTGCTGAACGAAATGCTGCTGCAGCTGTTTCGCGAGGCGATCCTGACGCAGAGCGCGCCGCCCATTCCCATCAATCCGCGCTTTCAGATCAGGAACGACTACCTCGAGGTCACGCATCCCGAGGTGTTCGCGCGCAACCCATCGGCGCTCCTCGAGCTCTTCGTCCTGCTGCAGCAGCACCCGGAGCTGCGCGGAGTGCGGGCCGAGACGATCCGTCTGATCGGCACCCACGTGTCGCTGATCGACGAGGAATTCCGCCAGAATCCGCGCCACCATCGCCTCTTCATGGAGATCTTGTGCGCGCCGGTCGGCGTCACGCACGAGCTCCGGCGCATGAACCTGTACGGCGTCCTCGGCCGCTACATTCCCTCCTTCGGACGCATCGTCGGGCGCATGCAGTACGATCTGTTCCACGCGTACACCGTGGATGCACACACGTTGTTCGTGGTCAGCAACCTGCGGCGCTTCGCCATTCCGAAGTACAATCACGAGTTCCCGCCGTTGAGCCGGATCATGCAGTCCCTGCCGCGCCAGGAGCTGGCCTACCTTGCCGCACTCTTTCACGACATCGCCAAGGGACGGGGCGGCGATCATTCCGAGCTCGGCGCGGTCGACGCCGAGGCGTTCTGTCTGGAGCAGGGTCTCGGGCGCTACGAGGCGCGTCTCGTCGCCTGGCTGGTCAAGAACCACCTGATCCTGTCCATCACCTCGCAGAAGAAGGACATCAGCGATCCGGACATCATTCACGAGTTTGCGCGCCGCGTCGGCGATCAGGCGCATCTCGATTATCTCTACGTACTCACCGTCGCCGACGTGCGCGGCACCAACCCCAAGCTCTGGAACACGTGGAAAGCGCGGCTCTTCGAGGAATTCTACGAACGCACCAAGCGCGCCTTGCGCCGCGGCCTGGAAACTCCGGTCGATCAGGACGAGCTGATACGGGAGACCCAGGCCAATGCGCGTGCGAAAATCCCCGCCCTTCCCGAAACGCGGGTCGCCGAGGTGTGGTCGCAATGGACCGAGGCGTATTTTCTGCGCTTCACGCCCGAGGAGATCGCCTGGCACACGACGCTCCTGGCCGACCACCGTCCCGGCGATGCTCCTCTGGTGGCGATCCGGCAATTGACGGAACGCGGCGGCACCGCGGTGCTGACCTACACGGCGCACGGCGTACACAGCTTCGCCCGCACCACGGCGGTTCTCGACCAGATGGGACTGAACGTGGTGGATGCCCGCCTGATCAGGAACTCCAACGGCTTCAGCCTGGAAACCTACGTGGTGCTCGAGGACAACGGCGCGGTGATCGCCGATCCCGCGCGCATCCGTGAAATCGAACGCGGCCTCTGGCGCAATCTCCAGCAGGCGGAGGATTCTCCGGTCACCGTCACGCGCCGCGCCGCGCGGCAGGTGCGCATGTTCTCCACCACGACCCAGGTCAACTTCAGCTTGGACAATCGCAACAACCGTACGATACTGGAGCTCGTGGCCGCGGATCGTCCCGGCCTTCTATCCGAGGTCGGCAAAGTGTTCAAGACGGAGCGCGTCGCAATCAACGGCGCCAAGATCATGACGGTGGGCGAGCGGGCGGAAGACGTGTTCTACATCACCGACATGGACGGACACCTGCTCGCGGACGAAGCATGCCGGCGGGTGCATGACTCTTTGGTGCGTGCTCTCGATCGGCGCGACGCGGCACGGGCGTGAGCGTCAACATGGAGCGATTGCGCGCTCTGGTCGAAGGCGCCTGGGAATCGCGGGCGACGATCGCACCGGATGGCGTCTCCACGGAATTACGCAGCGCGGTCGAGACCGCGATCGGCATGCTCGACACCGGCGCATTGCGGGTCGCCGAGAAGCGCGGCTCGGAGTGGCACGTACACCAGTGGCTGAAGAAAGCGGTGCTGCTGTCCTTTCGCCTCGCGCCGAACGTCCCGCTTGCCGGCGGCGGGGACTTGCGCTTCTATGACAAGGTCCCGCTCAAATTCGCGGGTTGGGACGAGGCTCGATTCGCGGCCGCGGGAGCGCGTGTCGTGCCGCCCGCCACCGTGCGCCGCGGCGCGTACGTCGCCCCGAACGTCGTCCTGATGCCGAGCTACGTCAACATCGGTGCCTACGTCGACTCGGGAACGATGGTCGATACCTGGGCGACCGTGGGCTCGTGCGCCCAGATCGGCAAGAACGTACATCTCTCGGGCGGGGTCGGCATCGGCGGGGTGCTCGAGCCGCTGCAGGCGAACCCCACCATCATCGAGGACAATTGCTTCGTCGGTGCGCGCTCGGAGATCGTCGAGGGCGTGATCGTCGAGACCGGCGCCGTGATCTCCATGGGTGTCTTCATCGGCCAAAGCACCCGCATCTACGACCGCGAGCGCGACGAAATCTCCTACGGTCGGGTGCCCGCCGGCGCGGTCGTCGTACCGGGAAGCCTCCCTGCCTCCAATGGCAAGTATTCGCTGGCGTGCGCCGTGATCGTCAAGCGCGTCGACGAACAAACCCGGGCGAAGACCTCCATCAACGACCTTCTGCGCAACGTCTGATCCGCCTCTAATGCGCCGTTTACCACCGCTCGTCCACTGCTGGAGGGGCCGGGTCTACCCAAATCGCCCGGTGATGTAGTCTTCGGTCAGCCTCTGCTGCGGATTGGTGAATACCAGATCCGTGGGCCCGATCTCCACCAGGTCCCCCATGTGAAAATACGCCGTGCGCTGCGACACGCGCGCCGCCTGCTGCATGTTGTGGGTGACGATCACGATGGCGTAGTTCGCGCGCAATTCGTCGATCAAGTCCTCGATCCGCGCGCTCGCGATCGGGTCGAGCGCGGAGGTCGGCTCGTCCATGAGGATGACCTCCGGGTTGATCGCGATGGTGCGCGCGATGCAAAGACGCTGCTGCTGGCCGCCGGATAAACCCGTCCCCGGCTGCGAGAGCCTCTCTTTCACCTCGTCCCAGAGCCCCGCGCGCTGCAGGCTCGTCGCCACGAGCTCGTCCATGTCGGCGCGGCCCCTCACCAGCCCGTGAATGCGCGGACCATACGCCACGTTCGCATAAATGGAATGCGGGAACGGCGTCGGTTTCTGGAAAACGATCCCGACACGCGCACGCAGCTGCGCAACGTCCTGACTGCGATCGTAGATGTCCTGCCCGTCGAGCGTGATCCTGCCGTCGACGCGGGCGCTCGGGATCGTGTCGTTCATGCGGTTGAGGCACCGCAGGAACGTAGACTTTCCACAGCCGGACGGCCCGATCAGCGCCAGCACCTGGTTGCGCCCGATGTCCAGGCTCACGTCGCGCACCGCACGCTTATCGCCGTAGTGCACGTTGACCAGCCGCGCCGTCATGACCGGGTCCGGGATGGTATCGCGCGCGGCGGACACGCGCTTGGCAGCCGGGCCGGGCTCCACGGGACTGGCGTTCCCGATCATCCGAATCGTCCGGTAATGTAGTCGTCGGTCTTGCGGCTCTTGGGGGCCGTGAAGATCTCCGTGGAGGGACCGATCTCCACGAGCTCGCCCATGTACATGAATCCGGTGACGTTCGACACGCGCGCGGCCTGCTGAAGGTTGTGGGTGACGATCACGATACAATACTTCTCGCGCAATGCCTGCAAGGTTTCCTCGACCTTCAACGTCGAGATGGGGTCGAGCGCAGCGGTGGGTTCGTCGAGCAGGAGCACTTCGGGCTGCACCGCGATCGTCCGGGCGATGCATAGCCTCTGCTGCTGTCCGCCCGACAGACTTCGCCCGTCGGCATGCAGCTTATCCTTGACCTCGTCCCAGATCGCCGCATCCCTCAAGGCCGATTCGACCCGCGCCTTCAAGTCCGCGCTGCGGATGCCGCCGGCAAGCCGCAGGCCGAAGGCCACGTTCTCGAACACGGACATCGGAAACGGCGTGGGTTTTTGAAAGACCATGCCGACGCGATAGCGCAGGTCGGCCACGTCGACGTTCGGCCCGAGAATGTCCTCGCCGCCGATCCTGACCTCGCCCTCGGCGCGCTGATGGGGATAAAGCGCATACATCCGGTTGAGCACCCGAAGCAGAGTGGACTTGCCGCAGCCGGACGGTCCGATGAAGGCCGTGATGGATCGGTCCCTCAGGGTCATGTCGATGGCGCGCAGCGCCTGGATCTCGCCGTAATAGAAATTCAGCTTGTGGATCTCGATCTTCGGCGGTCCGGTCTCGACGGGCGCCGTCGGCGTGGCCGACGGGATGCGCGTCTTCAAGTGCCGGGGGAGCTTCGAGGAGGGAATCATCGACCGGCCCCTCCCCCGCCCCTGGACTGGAGCAGCGCCAGCAATACCCGCGCCGATATGCTCAGCAGCAGGATCGTCGCCGTGATGATCAGCGCTCCCGCCCATGCGAGATTCTGCCAGTCCTTGTAGGGACTCAACGCGAACTGGAAGATCACGACCGGCAGATTCGCCATCGGCGCGTTCAGGTTGTCGCTCCAGAACTGATTGTTGAGCGCGGTGAAGAGGAGCGGCGCGGTCTCGCCGCTGATGCGTGCGATCGCCAGCAGAAGTCCGGTGACGATCCCCGAGCGCGCGGCCGGGTACAGGATGCTGAGCGTGGTGCGCCACGGATAGGCGCCGAGCGCGGCGGAGGAATCCTTCATTCCCAATGGCACGAGATTCAGCATGTCCTCCGTGGTCCGGAGCGTGATCGGTATCGCCAGAATCGCGAGCGACAAGGCACCGGCGAGCGCCGAGAAATGACCCATGCGTACGACGATGATCTCGTAGACGAACAACCCGACGATGATGGAAGGCGCGCTCAGCAGCACGTCGTTGATGAAGCGAATCACGGTCGCGAGGCGCGATCCCCGGCCGTACTCGGCGAGGTGCGTCCCGGCGAGCACGCCGATGGGCGAGCCGATCGCTATGCCGAGCAGGGTCATGATGGCGCTGCCGTACAGCGCGTTGAGCAAGCCTCCCGCGCTTCCGGGCGGCGGCGTCATCTGAGTGAACAGATGCCAGGACATTCCCGCGATTCCGTGCGAGATGAGCGTCCACAGAATGGCGGCCAGACAGGCGAGGCCGGCCAACGTCGCGATCATCGACAGCGCCAGGAACGCGCCGTTCTTGACCTTGCGCAGCACCCGGCGGTTCATCGCGAGACCGCCTGGCGCTCGAGCCGGCGAAGCATCGCTTGCGCAGCCGCGATCACCGAGAAGGTGATCAGGAACAGGAGCAACCCCAGCGCGATCAGCGACGAGGTGTAGAGATCGCCGACGGCCTCGGTGAATTCGTTCGCGATGGCCGAGGAGATGGTGGTGCCGGGCGCCAGGAGCGACGTCGAGATGCGGTGAGCGTTGCCGATCACGAACGTCACGGCCATGGTCTCGCCGAGCGCTCTGCCGAGGCCCAGCATGACGCCGCCGACGATTCCGGCGCGCGAATGCGGCACGACGACGTTCCAGATGACTTCCCACGTCGTCGCGCCGAGACCGTACCCCGATTCCTTCAGCATCGGCGGCACGGTCTCGAAGACATCGCGCATGGTCGCCGCGATGAACGGCAGCACCATGATGGCCAGAACGAATCCGGCGGTGAGGATGCCGATGCCGTAGGGAGGACCCATGAAGAGCTTGCCGATCCCGGGGAGCGGCCCTGCGTGGTCGATCAACCACGGCTGGACGTGCCGCTGCAGCACGGGAGCCAGGACGAACAGGCCCCAAATACCGAAGATGATGCTCGGCACCGCCGCCAGCAGCTCTATGGCGACGCCGATCGGCCGCTTCAGGAGCGGCGGGCAGAGCTCCGTCAAGAAGAGCGCGATCCCGAATCCCACGGGGACCGCGAGCGCCATGGCGATGACCGAGGTGATCACGGTTCCGTAGATCGCGGACAGGGCCCCATACTGGTCCGTCACCGGGTTCCAGATCTCGCGCGTGACGAATGCGAAGCCGAAGTGGGACAGCGCGGGCCACGAGCCGCGGAACAGCGAAATCGCAACGCCGCCCAGGATCACGAGGACGAGAATCGCCGCCATCAACGTGGCCGACCGGAAGACCCTCTCGAAAATCAACTGCTTAGCGGCGTGTCTCGGGTCAATGATCGCCACGGTGTCGGTTTCGCCCTTAAAAGCCAAGGCTCGGTCGAGAGGGGCAAGCACTGTAGCTCGTGCCCGCTTTCGACCGCAACCTCGGCAAATTTATTGGCCGTTCCACACCGGCCGGCCGCCGACGCTGATCTCCGTGCCCCAGGTTTTCTTGACCTGGCTGATCAGCGAAGGCGGGAGCGGGACGTAATCCAGCTCGGAGGCCATGGCGCCCCCGTCCTTGTAGGCCCAGTTGAAGAACTTCAGAGCTTCGGCAACCGGCGCACCGTCGGAGGGTTGCCGGTACACCAGAATGAAGCTCGCTCCCGTGATCGGCCAGCTCTTCGCACCCGCCTGGTCGGTGAGGATCAAGTAATAAGAATCGGCCTTCGCCCAATCCGCGTTGGCCGCGGCGGCCTGGAACGAATCGGCGCTCGGCGACACCACGCCACCCGACTTGTTGGTGAGGAGCGTGAAGGACATCTTGTTTTGCTTGGCGTAGGCATATTCCACGTAGCCGATGGCGCCGTCGGTCTGGGTGGTCATGTTGGCGACGCCCTCGTTGCCCTTCGCACCGATGCCGATGGGCCATTGAACCGAGGAGTTCGCGCCGATCGTCGTCGCGAATTTCGGGCTCGACTTCGACAGATAATCCGAGAACAGGAAATTCGTGCCCGAGCCGTCGGATCGATATATCGGCGCGATCGCCGTGCTCGGCAGCGCGAGCTTCGGGTTCAGGCGCTTGATCTTCGGGTCATCCCATTTGGTGATGTCGCCCAGATAGATCGCCGCGATGGTGGCCCCGTCGAGGTGCAGCTGTCCCGGTCCCACTCCTTTGACGTTCACCACGGGTACCACCCCGCCGATGATCATCGGAAACTGCAACAATCCGGCGGCCTTCAGGTCCTCCGGCTTCAGCGGCATGTCGGAAGCCCCGAAAGTCACGGTCTTGGCCTTGATCTGCTTGATGCCGCCCCCCGACCCGATGGACTGGTAGTTGAGGCCGATGCCGGTCAGCTTCTTGTAGGCGTCGGCCCACTTGGCATAGATCGGATAGGGAAACGTGGCTCCCGCACCGGAGATGTCGGCGGCGGCGGCAGTGCCCGCGGCCACGCTCAGACATGCGGCGGCGGCAATCGCGAATCGGTGGAATATCTTCATGTGTAATGGCTCCCAGTCGTACGGCGCGATCGGATTACCGGGCCGTCAAAAACCTGCGGGAATTGTCGGGAGCAATTGTGACAGTTCTATGACAGCGCCTGCTATTCGGCCAAATAATCCGCGGGCGCGGTGGCGTCGACCGGCGGCCGGCCCGCCCTCATCCCGTTGAACAACGGCGTCAGGATCGCGGCGATGACGAGGTTCAGAACCAGCGTATACAGGGCTGAATAGCCCGGGAAGGTGTGCCCGTCCAGCGTGAGGGGGAACGTGGGCGTGAGCTTGGACGCGACCGCCATCAGCGTACCCGCGGTCGTTCCCGCCGCCCAGCCGCAGAGCAGCGCCCAGTCGTTGAACCAGCGCGTATAGGCGCCCAGCATGACGGCGGGCAAGGTCTGGATGATCCAGATGCCGCCGAGCAGCTGGAGCTCGATGGCGAATTTCGTGGGCACGAACAAAATGAATATGAGGGCGCCCATCTTGGCCACCATCGACACCCATTTCGCCATCTGCGCTTCCTGCTTGTCGGTGGGATTTTGGTTGATGAATTCGCGATGGATGTTGCGCGTATAGAGGTTGGCGACCGCGATCGACATGATCGCCGCCGGCACCAGCGCCCCGATGGCGATGGCCGCGAACACCACGCCGACGAACCAGGAAGGAAAGATGTGCAGGACCAGCGCCGGCACGGCGAAGTTGCTGCCGTATTGCTTGAATCCATGCGCGTATGCCGGCATGTCGGCGATTCCCGCCGCGATCACGAACAAGCCGATCATCGCGAGCAATCCCAGCATGAACGAGTAGCCCGGCAGGATCGCGGCATTCCGCCGTATGGCGTGACCCGAGTTGGCGCTCAAGATGGCGGTCATGGAGTGCGGGTACAGGAATAGCGCGAGCGCGGAACCGAGCGCGAGCGTGGCATAGGCGCTGTAGGCGCCCGTCGTATGATCGCCCGGTACCGCGAGCAACACCTTGCCGGCGGGCACGGCGGCGAAGATCTTGCCGAAACCGCCGAGCTTCAAGGGAACCACGATGATGATGGTGAAGGTGGCGATGTAGATCAAAATGTCTTTCACGATGGCGATCGAGGCGGGCGCACGCAGTCCGCTCGAGTAGGTGAACGCGGCGAGCACGCCGAAGGCGATGACGAGCGGCAGGTCGGCCGCGAGACCGCTTCCGGTCACGCCGAGCGCCCCGACCACGACCTGGATGCCGAGGAGCTGCAAGGCGATGTAGGGGAGCGTCGCGACGATGCCCGTGATGGTGATTGCGAGCGCCAGCCACCGGTTGCCGAATCGGCCTCGTACGAAGTCGGCCGCCGTGATGTAGCCGTGCTTGTGGCAGACGTTCCAGAGCCTCGGGAACACCAGAAACAGCAACGGATAGATCAGGATGGTGTAGGGAACGGCAAAGAACGCCACCGCGCCCGCGCCGAAGGCGAGCGCCGGGACGGCGATGAAGGTGTAGGCGGTATAGATGTCGCCGCCGACCAGAAACCACGTGACGACGGTGCCGAACCGTCGGCCGCCGAGGCCCCACTCGTGCAGAAGGTCGAGGTCGCCCTTGCGCCACCGGGCGGCGGCGAAGCCGAGCCAGGTGATCAGGCCGAACAGCAGAACGAAGACGACCAGCGCAGTCCAGTTTATCTCAGGCACCCTACCCCCTCTCGCACCCTCGGGCCCGAATCATCCCCGGGTTGCCCAGTACACCACGGCCGTGAACACGGCGCTGACGATGACCCAGAGGAGTTGAAACCAGTAGAAGAACGGCAGCCCGATGAGCGTGGGTGTCATCTTGTTGTAGAAGGGCGGCCACAGGATCACCAGGAACTGCAGGACGAAGAGCAGATACCACCAGCTCGCTTTGTCTTTCTTTTGCGCATCCTTCATGGACGGAGCTCTCGTGGTGACGGGCGAGCGACCCTGATGGAGCGACAATTTATACGGAACGCGGGCGGCCCGCCAGCCTCCTGCGCCGGTCGAGTGCGCGCGGGTCGAGCGAATCGTCGCTGGTGGCCGGACCGGCCGGCGCCAGGGTCACGCGTCCGGCGGCGGGTCTCATGGCCGCGAATCGGCCATGAGACCCCGTAGACTCGATCGGGTCGATCGATTAGAAGGAGAACCGCGCGCCGATCGTGGGATCGATCATGGTGCTGTTGATATAGCCGCTGGCGAGGCCATGCGACACGGCCGACCACATCGCGCCCGCATAGGTGTCGAAGCGTTTGGTGAAGTGATAGTCGAGCGACACGGACAGCGCGTTGAAGTTTCCGTTGCAAGCGCCGGAGACCGTGGTCGAGCAGCCTGCATCTGTCCCGGTCGCGTAGGCGAATTGCTTCTCGCCGTAATAGGCGATCGCGGCCGTGAATTGCGGGGTCACCGCGTATCGGGCACCCAACCAGTACACGTTCAGCTGCTTATCCTGCTTCGCATAGGCGGTATTGTTCACGGCACCCAGCGTGTATCCGCCGATATCGTCGAATCCCACAGTCAGGGGGATCGAGGGATTCATGTAGGTGATGTGCTGGAAGCCGCCGTAGACGGTCACGGGGAGTATCGGGAGCACCGGGGCAAGGGCGTAGGAGGCCATGACTCCGTAGGAGGCATTGTCCGAGATCGTTCCGGAGACCGAGGTGCTCGGAGAGAGGTTCGCCGCCGGCAGGGTCGCGAGTTGCTCGGTGCTCAGGGTACCCACCGACACCGCATCCCGCATCTTGGTGTAGAACCCATCCACGGACGCACCCGCGTATTCCGCACCGATCGCGACCTCGTACCCCGAGAAGGCCTCGCCGCTGCCGGCGGTGGCATAGTTCTCGGCCGAGGAGTTCTGGGTTTTGTAAATGCGCGCCGACGTGGAATATGTCGAGGAAATGGCCGTCGTACTTGATCGAGCTGTCGAGGCGCCGATCCTGCGTGTCGCCGCCGCCGGCCGGAGTGCCGGACAACCCGAGCAGCGAGAAGGCATACGAGGTCTGTTGCGGATCGTATTTGGCGATGAGGTCCGCGAGCGTCGTGTTCTGACGGCCGAACGTGAACGTTCCCCAGGTGGGCGAGCTCATGCCGACGAAGGCCTGCTCGAACGGCTGTCCGGCGATGCTCGAATCGATGTTCGTGCTCTGCGCGTCGAGCGCGCGGCCGTTGTTCTGCGCGACCGATTTCAGGGCGTCGGTGATCTGGCCCGACGCCGGATTGAAATAGGTCTCGAGCTTGAACACGCCCGACCAATCCATGAAGTGCAGCGGCTCTTTGCCTTGGATGCCGACTCGCGACTGGCTCATGCCGTTCGAGGTGAAGCCGGACACGGCATTGTTGCTGTTCTTCTGGACGATGTCCGAGCCGCCCGAGATGAAGTAGTTGCTGAAGGGCGCGCCATGGGTTTCATACTGGAAATCCATGTCGACGATGCCGTAGAGGGTGATGCCGTGCCAGGTCAGGCTTTCGTCCGCCGGTGCCGGAGCAGCGGTCGCCGACGTGGTCTGCGCCTGCGCGGCGCTTCCCATCGCCAGCGCACCGGCCAGGAGGCTTCCTCCCAAGTACGAAAGGCCGCGGCGGCCTAGGGCTTTATCGAGCTTCATCGCGGCGGCGATGATCGGGTTGAAATTCCTCACGTTGCACTCCATCGGTTTTGAATTAAGTTGTTGCATTATAGCCACAAGCAACGGCCGCGACCTCTCTCGCACCGTTACAGATTGACTGCATCGGATCTCGCGGCGCCGTTCGGCGTCTTTGCATGAGAGACCCGTCATTCAGATTCGTTCGCCCGGGATTCGTTCTGGGCTAATAAAAACTTTGCGTTCCACGCTTCGTTGCGCTCAGCCCACCCTTCCTTTGCGGCCTAATCCCAATGATTCGCCTCAATTATTACATCTGTATGACATCGGGCGCCATTCTCGCCACAAAAAGCTGCCGCGGGGCTTCGGCATCTCGGCGGGCAGGCATGTGCAGCAGCCTGCCGACACCGTTCCGCGCGCCGAATAGCGGCAAATTGTTGCACTGCAGCCGAGTTCTGTGACAGCGGGCTGTCACGTGAGCCGCAAACGCATGGTGTGTTTGCAACACCCGCCCGAAGGAGCGGCCAAGTCTCCGGGGGCCGGGACGATCCTCTATCGGGAGTTATCGATGGTTATGAGATTCTGCACGTCGGTCACGCCCGGCGCCTGCCCGGCGATGCTCCCTGCCTCCGCAATTTGGTAGGGCGTGGAGACGATACCCCTCAGGTAAACCACGCCGTGGACGGTCTGCACGCTCACGAGGTTCGGAGTTCCGAGTGCGGGGCTCTGCGCGAGGAGCGTGCGAACCTCGGCGCTGATCTTGGCGTCCGCGGGGCACTCGCGCAGCCCGCACGTGCCGAACGCGGCACATCCGGCCAGCGCCGCAGCGAGGGAAATGCACAGCGCCGCCGCGCACATCGCTGCGCGCACCCGGAATGCCACTTGTTGCTGTTGTTGGGTCATTGGACGGTACAAGACTCCTGGCTGCTCTCTACCTTCGAGGATAGCGGGGTTCACTAGTTCAGCGGCAGCCAATGCCGCTGCCGATCGAACCTGCGTTGCCTCGCCGTTCGCCGTGTTGCTTTTCGGGTGATTTCGACGTGCTATATTCGTTCGTATATAACGAAACACACGACCAAGCTACAACAAGACCCGAGGACTCTGATATGACCAGAAATTTGGCCCGCGGCACGGCGCTGCTGGTACTGCTCAATTGCTGCTCCGTGTACGCTCAAACCTCCGGCACCGCCGACACGTCGGGCGGGACGGGCGGCCTCGAGGAGGTCATCGTCACGGGGACTCGTCAGTCAGGTCTCAAAGCCGAGGACAGCCCGGCGCCGATTCAGATCATCAGCGGCGAGTCCCTGAAGACGGCCGCGGGGAGTCCCGACCTTCTGACCGCGCTCTCTCAGATCGTCCCCTCCTTCGTGATGCAGGCCTTCGGGAACGACCTGGCCGGGGAGACTCTCCAGGCGAAGCTTCGGGGCCTGAGCTGTAACGACGTGCTGGTGCTCGTCAACGGCAAGCGGCGGCATGGCACGGCGAATATCGAGATCGATCCGGGCGACCCCTACCAGGGCTGCGCCGGGGCGGACTGGAATTTCATTCCGCTCGATTCCATCGACCACATCGAGGTGCTCACCGACGGTGCTGCCGCCCAGTACGGCACCGATGCGATCGCGGGCGTCATCAACATCATTCTTAAGAAGGACGCCTCGGGCGGGAGCGTCTCGGGGACCTACGGCAACTACATGGATGGCGGGGGCAACACGGGAGATGTCTCGGCGAACGCGGGGTTCGCGCCGATCGAGAACAGCTACGTGAACCTCACCGCCGAGGTGCACCATCACGGCGACAGCAACCGGGGCGCGATCGATCCCCGGGTCATCAATGCCGCCAACTCCGGCACTTACCCCAACGATAATGTCGTCAACGCGCCCGGTTATCCGTATCTGAACGGCCAGGAGGGCGACGCCTGGTACGAACTGAAGATCTTCTCGCTCAATGCCGGCTTCGATTTCGGCAACGGCCAGGAGTTTTATGCCTTCGGCACGTATGGCGACAAGCGGGCCGCCGCATATCAGAACTACCGTACCCCCAGCAAAGTCTCCTATACCGATCCAACCACCGACGTGACGACCTACCCGTTTCCCTTCGGGTTCGATCCGCAGGAGTCCACGCACGAGACGGATTACTCCGGCACGGCGGGCATCAAGGGGGTGATCGCGCAGTGGAACTGGGATCTCTCCAGCACCTTCGGCGGGGACAAGCCCGACATCTATACGCTCAACTCCGCCAACAACGGGGTCTATGGGGCCACGGGTGTTCCCACCCCGTCGAATTACTACGACGGCTACCTGCAGACCACGCAATGGACCTCGACGCTCGACTTCAATCGAGACTTCGATGTGGGACTGGCGGGGCCGCTGAACGTCGCCTATGGCGCCGAGTACCGGCGCGAGACCTATGCCGTCGGTGCCGGTGTTCCGATCTCCTACCTCGACGGCGGCGCCCAGTCCTACCCCGGTTTCACCCCGACGGATGCCGGCTCGCACGACCGGCGCAACGAAGCGGTGTATGTCGATTTCACGACCAAGCCGATCGAGGCGCTGCGGGTCGATGCCGCGGCCCGCTACGAGCACTACAGCGATTTCGGCAGTGCGACCGTCGGCAAGCTCACGGCACGCTACGACTTCGCCCCCGAGCTCGCGGTGCGCGGCACCATCAGCAACGGCTTTCGCGCCCCGACGCTCGCCGAGGAATATTATTCCGCCACTAACGTCACCTCGAGCACCGCCACGGTTCAACTGCCGCCAAATTCACCCGGCGGCCGGCTGCTGGGGCTCGGCAACGGCCTCGAGCCCGAGCACTCCATCAATATGAGTCTGGGCCTCGTATGGCGTCCGACGCCCGGCGTCGAAGGGACACTAGATGTCTACCAGATCAGGATCACAAACCGAGTCGTCGCCACCGGCGCGCTCGACGGCACGCTCAACGGCGTCCCGCAGCCCTCGGCGGCGGCCGTCAACGCGGCCATTGCCGCGAACGGCAACAGTCTCGACCCGGACGTGCTGGCGAACGGCACGACGGGGGTCGCGACCTTCGCAAACGGCATCGACACGCGCACGCGGGGGGCGGATCTGGTTTTCAATTTCCCCAACGATTACGTCTTCGGCCACGTCACCTGGTCGGTGGCCGCGGACTTCAACCAGACCGTGCTCACCCGGGTGCCCGGCACGCCCGCACAACTGGTCGGACTCACCCTGTATAACGCCGAGGCGCTCTCGGACATCACCACGGCGAGCCCGAAATACGCGATCAACTTGGGCGCGTACTGGACCTTCGGCAAGGCCTCGATCAATCTCGTGGAGAAGATCTATGGGCCCGCGTCGGAAACCGAGTACGACGATGCGGACAACCCGCAGAACCAGCTCAAGCCGTTCGATTCATCCATCGGTGTGAGCGCGATCACCAACCTCGATCTCGGCTATCAGTTCACCAGCTACTTCGGCATGAATATCGGTGCGCTCAATCTGTTCAACCGCTATCCCGACAAGCTCAACGGAGAATTGCTGTCGCATTACGACACGCTCAAGTACAACGACAATCTGGGCGTTCAGCAGTATCCCTCGTTCTCCCCGATCGGCATCGACGGCGGGTTCTATTACGCCCGGGCGACGTTCAAGTTCTGACCGACGTCCGAGTTCAAGGCGTGGGCGCGGGGCGCGCAGTTGTGCCCCGCGCCCGGTCTCATTGCGCGGCCCCGCTCAACGTGCGGCGGAAGGCGGCCACGATCGCCGGCTCGGGCCGGCGGATCGGGGGCACCTGGCGGTAGTTCTGCCAGCCGCCGCCCAGACTCTTGTAGAGCGCGATGTACTGCTCGTCTTCTGCCGTCTGCGCCGACGTGTATTGCTCCTGGATCTCATAGTACTGACGCTCGGCATCGACCACGTTGAGGAAATCCGTGAGGCCGCGGTTGTATCGCTCCGTCGCGAGCTGTACCGCACGCTGACCGGCGAGCATCGCCCGGCCGAGGTCATCGAGGCGCGAACGTTGAGCGGCGTACGCATCCATGGCGTTATCCACCTCGCGCACGGCGTTCACGATGGTGCTGCGGTAGTTCACGAGACTCGCGTGGGCCTCGAGATCCGCGATGTCGACTTCGGCGTCCAGCGCGCCGAAATCGAGGAGCGGCCATACCGCCGCCGGGCCGAACGACCAGAGATGCTTGCCGAGCGTCTGGCCGGTGGCGAGGCCCTGCCCCTGCTGAGCGCCGATCGACCCCACCAGCCCAACCTGCGGAAAGAGGTCCGCGGTTGCGACGCCGATACGGGCCGTGGCGGCCCCGAGACGGCGCTCAGCCTCGATGATGTCGGGCCGGCGCTTCAACAGGTCGAGCGGAATGCCCGGCGCGGTCGCGTCCGGCGTGGTCGGAACCAGCTCCGGCGTGTCGAGCTCCTGCGCGAGGTTCTCCGGAAATTCACCGAGCAGGACCGCGATCGCATTCTGCGCGGCTTTGACTTGTGCCTCTTCGGGCGCAATCTCCGCATCGAGCGTCTCGAGTTCCCGGGTGGCCAGGGTGACATCGAGCTCGTTGGTGATGCCGCGCTCGTAACGCTGGTTCACGATGCGCTGCGATTCGCGCAATACATCGCTCGCCTGACGCAGTACGCCGAGATCGACCTGGTAGCCGCGCAGGTCGACGTACGCGCGCACCACGTCGGCGATGACCGACGTGAGCACCCCGTATCGGGCAGCAGCGGCGGCTTGGGCATCGAAGCGCGCCGCCTGGAATGCACGCCGATACTTGCCGAAGAGATCGATCTCCCAGACGGCGTCGAAACCCGCGAGCGTGTTGATCTGAGAGAGCCCGTTGGTGTTGGCCGCGGACACGAGAGGCTGCTCGGCGCGGCTGCGTCCGAGATCGTTTCCGGTGCCGCGGGCCTCCCCGGCCGTGGCATCCACCTCCGGCAGCGCATGACCCACCACCACGGCTTCATAGGTGCGCGCCTGCTGCAGTCTGGTCAGTGCGATTTCCACGTCGAAATTCGATTTGACGGCGCGATCGACCAGGGAATTCAATTCCGGGTCGCCGAGCGAGCGCCACCAGTCCCCAAGATCGGCGCTCGGCTCCTGGGAAGATGTCCCCGAGGCCGTCTTCGCCGGGCCGGCGCTCGCCGAGTACGCTTCCGGAAGCTTGGTGTCGGGAGTGCGGTAGTTCGGGCCGACCGCACAGGCGGTCAGGCCGGCGATGATGCACATCACCGCCAGCCGTGCGATGCCGCCCGAGGCGTTCGGCCGGCGCAATGCTCTTTGTGCTCGCATCACCGCATCCTCAACGCGCCGCCGTCGCGCCATCGCCGGCCGAGGCGAGCGATGGGTTGCTCACCGCGACCACCTCGCCCGCACCGATCTGACTGCTGATGTTGAGAACCAGACGGTCACCGGGAGCGACGCCGGGCCCGAGCTCGACCTGGCTGCCGTCATCGCGGGCGATCGTGACCTTGACGAACTGCACTTTGCCGTCGCTCCCCACCCGCGCCACCTCCGGACCCCCCGCGCGGAATATCAGTGCCGCGGCGGGCACCTCGACCTCTCCTTTCGCCGGGAGCTGGAACGAGACGGTGACGTACATGCCCGGGACCAGGGCATTGTCGGGATTCGGCAAGTCGACCTCGGTCCGCATGGTGCGAGCCTGCGGATTGATGGCGTCCGCCGAACGCGCGATCTTGCCGGAGAATACGGCGCCTGCCGATCCAGCCGCGCGGATCTGCGCCGGAACACCCCGTTTCATGAGATCGTCCGCCGCGCGCTGCGGTACGTCGACGAACACCCGCAGCGGATCGTTCTGGGTGATGCGGTACAGGGACGTGGTGGCCGAGGTGCTGCCGGCGGTCACGAGATTCCCCACATCGATCTTGCGCTCCGTGATGATGCCGTCGAACGGCGCCCGGACTTGCTTGAACGCGGCGAGCGCGCTGTATTGATCGACGCGCGACTGATCGAGCGCGACCTGCGCCTTGGCCGCATAGAGACGCGCTTTGGCCGCGTTGTAATCCGCCTTCTTGGACTCGCGTTCTTGCTCGGAGACCACTCCCTTCGGCGAATCGCGCCAGCGCTCATTGGTCGTCTCCGCAAATTCGGCCTCGGCTTCGCGGGCCGTGACCTGCGCCTGCGACGCCTTCAGTGCGGCTCGCGAGGCGGCGAGCTCCGCATCGAGCTCGGGAGTCTCGATGGTCGCGAGCAGCTGGCCCTTCTTGACGCGGTCGCCGATATCCACCACCCAGCTGGCCACGTAGCCGTTGACCCGCGCATAGATCGTGCTCTCGTACCAGGCCGCCGTTTGACCCGGCAGCACCAGATCCTGCCCGAGGGTGACGGGCTTCGCGACCACGATATCCACGGGCGGGGGGGCGGCAGAGTCGGCGCTCGCCGCCTTCGCCAGCGCATGTTCGTCGAAGAATCGTGCGACTCGCACCGCGATGAAACCGACGAGCAGCACCGCCCCGGCAATGATCACCAGTTTCTTCACTCGATCCCCCGTGCCGGGCTCGAAGCGGGTCGAAACGCTGCCCGGCTCTTGCCGGGAAGTGTCGTCAGGGACGTTCTCCTTCAGGACCTCGCCAGGCCCCGGCAGAGGAAAATCAGGTCGTATGTCCGGCGGCTGCATGGATTCCACCTACTGGGTTCGAATCGGAAACAACGGGCGCCGTTCGGCGTCGCATCAGGCAATACATGGTCGGCACGAAGATCAAGGTCGCGAAGGTTGCGAACAGCAATCCGCCGATGACCGCCCGTCCGAGAGGCGCATTCTGCTCACCGCCCTCGCCGATGCCGAGCGCCATCGGAACCATGCCGACGATCATCGCTCCGGCGGTCATCAGCACGGGCCGCAGGCGCGTATAGCCCGCGGCGGCGGCGGCGAGCAGAGGCTCGTCCCCGGCCGCCATCCGCTGATTGGCAAAACTCACCACGAGGATGCTGTTCGCGGTGGTGAGGCCGATGCACATCAGGGTACCCATCAACGCGGGCACGCTCATCGGCGTCTGCGATAGGAACAGCATCCAGAGCACTCCGCCGAGCGCGAAGGGCACCGCCATCAGCACGATCAGCGGATCCACCCAGCTCTGGAAGTTCATCACCAGGAACAGATAGACGAGAACGATGGCAAGAGCGATCCCGGTGAACAGGCCCGTATAGCTCTCCTGCATGGTCTCGACTTGACCGCTCAACTGGACCTTGATCGCCTTGGAGGCCTCCGGCTGATGGGCCGCGATCACCTTGTCGATGTCGTGCGCCGCGGAGTACAGGTCGCGTCCCTGGACATCCGCCTGCACGTCGAAGACCGGGCGGATGTTGAGCTGGGAGGTGACCATGGGCACCGTCTCGCGGCCGAACGCCGCAAGGTTGGACAGGAGCTGGCTGTCGCCCTCCGCGCCGCCCGTCACCGGAAAGGTCTTCAGATCCTGGGTCGACCCGTACAAATAGGGCGGGTATTGCACCACCAGCGGGTAGCTCACGCTGTTGCGCGGATCGACCCAGAAGTTCGGAGAGGTCTGGGCGCTCGAGTTGGTGGCGACCAGCACGTTGTTGGCCGCCTGCTGCTGGCTGATGCCGGTCAGGGTCGCGAGCGAGCGGTCCATGTCCACGGTCAAGGCCGGGGCGTTCGGTACCTGGAACACGTGCGAGTCGACCACACCCGGGAACGCCGACCAGGGCTTTCGAGATGTCGGACGCGACGCCGAAGGCGGCGCCCTGGTCCGGACCGGATACCCGGATGTCGATGGGCGCCGGCTGCCCGAAGTTCAACACCTGATCGACGATGTCGGCCGGCTGGAAGAAGAACTGCAGCTGCGCGAAGCGCCGCGGCAGCTCCCGGCGCAGCTTCGCGATCAGCGCGCCGTCGGCGTGTGCTTCTTGGTGAGCGAAATCAGGATCTCGCCGTCCATCGGACCCACGGTGGCGGAGTCGCTCAGCGCGATGTTGATGCCGCTGTAGGGCAGTCCGATGTTGTCCAGCATCACATCGATTTGATCGTTGCCGACCAGGCGGCGGATCTCGGCCTCCACGTCGGCAAAGTATTCCTGAGTCCTCTCGAGCCGCGTCCCCGGCGGGGCGCGCACGTGCAGGCGCATCTGGCCGGCATCCACCTGCGGAAAGAAATCCCGCCCGAGCAGCGGGAAGAGCAGCGCCGACAGCACCATCAGCACCACGAAGGCGGTCACGGTCGGCGACCGGCCTGCGATAGCGCCCAGGACAGGGTGTTGCGGTAGCCCTCGCGAAACGCCTCGAATCCGCGCTCGAAGCCGCGCTGGAAATCGACCAGCGGGTTCGCGGAGCGCGGCTGCTCGCCGATCGGACCGGTGGTGATCCTCGGCTTCGAAGCGCGTGAACCGACCTGCGCATCAGGATAGTTGAACAGCACCGGCACCATGGTGAACGACAGCGCGAGGCTCGCGAGCAGCGCCCCGATCACCGACAGGGACAGCGGAGAGAACAGATATTTCGCCGTGCCCTGCAGGAGGAACACCGGGACGAACACGATGCAGATGCAGAGCGTCGACAGGAAGGTGGGGACGGCGACCTCGCTGGCGCCGACGACGATGGACTGAGTGCAGCGGCTCGCGCATCGCGACGTGCCGCTCGATGTTCTCGATCACGACCGTGCCGTTGTCGACCAGGATTCCGATCGCCAGCGCGAACCCGCCGAGCGTCATGGTATTCGAGCGTCTGGCCGGTCACATCGATGAACAGCACGGCGGTGATGATCGACAGCGGGATCGCCGCGAGAATGATCAGCGACAGGCGCACGTTGCCGAGGAACAGGATGATCACCAGCGCGGTCAGCGCTGCGGCCATGCGTCGCGCTCAGCAGCACGCTGTCGAGCGCCGCCTTGACGAACACGCGATTGATCGAACAGCGCCTTGATCTGGACACCCTTGCGGCAGCACGTTCTTGATGTCCTTCAGCGCCGCGCGCACCCCGTCGATGACCGCGAGGGTCGATACGCCGCCGGTCTTGCGGATCGTCATCAACGCGCCGGGCGTGCCGTTGACCGACACCGAGTTGGTCTGCACCTGGAAACCGTCGTGTACGTGCGCCACGTCGCGCATGAACACCGTGCGCCCGTCCACCTGCTTGATCGGGAAATGCGTTGATGGTGTCGATGAGGTCCGGCGAGTTGTTCATCGCCAGCGTGTAATCCTTGTCGCCGATCTTCACGTCGCCGGCGGGCAGAATGACGTTCTGATGCTGCAGCGCCGCGCTGACATCGCGCGGCGGACAGTCCGCGGGCCTGCAGGGCCTGCGGATCGAGATCCGCCATGATGACGCGCGGCTTGCCGCCGTAGGGATAGGGAACCTCGGCGCCGTGCACCACCGCGAGCGCCGGGCGGATGATGTTCTGGCCGAGATCGTTGAGCTTGGTGTCGGGCAGGGATTTGCTCGACAGGCTGAGCTGAATGATCGGCACGTCGGTGGCCCCGTAGCGCAGCACCAGCGGCGGCGTGATGTTGGGCGGCATGTACTTGAGCACCACCAGCGCGCTGCTGGCGAGCTGCGAGATGGCGCGGGTTACATCGGCGCCCTCGTGCAGATACACCTTCTCGACGCCGACGCCCTCGTAGCTCACCGCCTCGATGCGCGAGATGTCGTCGACCAGGGAGGCGAGCTGGCGCTCGTGCAAGGTCAGAATGCGGTTCTGCATGTCCTCGGCGCTCATGCCGTTGTAGGTCCAGACCACGGCGACCACGGGAATGTCGATCTCGGGAAAGATATCGACCGGCATGCGCAGGCCGGCGCCGATCCCCATGAGCGAGATCAAGATCAGCACGGCCATCACCGTATAGGGACGCTTCAGCGCTGTTTCGACGACGGACATGTCGAAGCCCTTTGAGCTCTTCGCGGACACTGTAGTCGAGCGCACGCGCATCGTCAGGGGCCGAAAGTCACGATTGGAAGTGACCAAAGTCATGTGCTGAACGGGCCTCGGGTCACCTGTTCGCGGCGGGTCCTGCATGCCGGTGCGACATGATGGCAAGCTCGGTGCGCGTGTTGGCGTGCAGCTTTTCCATGATCCGGCTGACATAATTCTTGACCGTTCCCTCGGCCAGAGACAAGGCGTTGGCGATCTGCCGGTTGCTCATTCCCTCGGAGATGAGCCGCAGCACCTTTTCTTCCTTGTCGGTCAATGGGTCGGTGTCGAATGTGCACCGCGGGACGGGACGCGCGGCTCTCGGCCGGGCGCACCGGCGTGTCGGCCGGCGCCTGAGCGAAGCGCGCTGAACTGATCCATCACCTTGCGCGCGATCTGCGGCGTCAGTCGCGACTCGCCGCGTCGCAAGGCCCGGATCGTTTCGAGCAATTCGTCCTCGGCCGCGTCTTTCAGCAAATAGGCCTGTGCGCCCGCGCGTACCGCCTCGAATACGGTCTCATCGTCGTCGAGCGTGGTCAGCACCAGGATCTGGGTTCCGGGCAGCGTCCTGCGTGATCTCGCGGGTCGCCGAGCACTCCGCCTTTGACCGGCATGTGCAGGTCCATCAGCACCACGTCCGGACGCAGCAGCACGGGCGAGCTCGACCGCCTCGACGCCGTTGCGAGCCTGGCCCACGACCTCCATGTCGGGCTCCATGGAGATGAGGAGCGCCGCGCCGCGCCGCACCAGCGCCTGATCCTCGGCGATTACGATGCGGATCGCGGCCGGCCGGCTATGCTCCCCGGATGTCACGCTTGGTATTCCTTTTGCGGCCTGCCACCATCGAATCATGCGGCTGTGCCGGCGTCATTTGGAAGTGACTTTGGTCATGAGTTTAGCCCGTGTATGACTGGGGAGTTCAAATGCTGACCCGCTGGCTTCGCGCAATGGATCCCCGGCGCAGCCTCGGCGCGGGCGCGACGTGGCTGATCATCGGGCTCGCGATCACGTTTTCGGTGTCAGCCGGGATCTGGGTCGGCAGCATCGCCCGGGAGAACGTCCTGGAACAGCATGTCCGGCGTTTGCGGCTCGAGACCGATCAGCTGAGCTCCGATCTCGGTCAGGCGCTCGCGGCCCGCCTCGACGCGATCGACGCGGCGGGGCGCATCGTGCGAGCCGCCCATGGCGGCGATCGCCCCGGCAGCTTGAGCGAGATTTTCAGCGAGCTGACCGCGGCCTACCCGGAGCTCGACTGGATCGCCGCCGCGGATGAGGACGGTACCGTGCGAGGCACCTCGGGCGAGCCGGCAGTGGGTTCTGAAATCGCGTCGAGCCCCTGGTTTCTCACCGCACGCAACGGTCCCTGGCTCGGCGTGATCGACTCCGGCCCGCACAATTCCGAACACCGCCGCGCTCGGCGACATGGCGGCTCCGGTGCGCGATTCGTCCGGGCGCGTGATCGGCGTGGTCGCGAGCCACCTGCGCTGGCGGCGCGCTCCCGATCATCCCGAGCGGCTCACCGACGAATCCGATCCCCGCGTCGCCGCTCAGGCATATGTCTTGGACCGCGACGGCCTGGTGCTCGTGGGACCGGACGGCACGCGCAACCGGCGCTGGAGCGGAACTCCGGTCGCTGCGGCGATCTCCGCCGATTCGCGCCTCGATGCGCCTCAATTCGAGCGCCTGCCGGATGGACGGCGCGTGCTGGTGGCGCGCGAGCTGTTGATCGCGGGCAGGCACGTCTCCTCTCTCGGATGGCAGGTGCAGCTATCCGAGCCCAAGGAGCGCGTCTATCAGCGCGCGAACGCGATTGCCTTCGAGATTCTCTGGGTTTCCCTGAGTCTCGCCGTGGCCACCTGCCTGCTGGGGATTCTCGGGGCACGGCAACTCACCGGCCGATTGAGGCGCCTGACCGAGTCCGTCAACTCCGTCGGACAGAATGCGGCCCAGAGCATCGACATCCCCCGTGGGGTCGATGAGGTCGCCCAGCTGGCGCGCGCGTTCGCCCGCATCCTCGGCGATCTTCAAGATGAGCGGCGCGAGCTGCAGACGCTGAGCGGCGAGCTCGAACGCCGGGTGGCCGTGAGGACCCGCGAGGTGGAGCGGCTGGCAGAGGAATCCCGATACGCCGCCATCGTGCGCGAGCGCCTGAAGATCGCGCGCGAGCTGCACGACACGCTCGCGCATTCCATGATGGCGATCTTGAGCGAGATCCGCTTCCTGCGAAAACTACAGGCGCGCGAACCGGCGGCGCTCGCCGAAGAGCTCGCGCGTGCGGAAACGGTTGCCCACGAGGGGCTCAAGGAGGCGCGCTCCGCCATTACCCAGATGCGGGCCACGGCGGTGCGCGAGACCGGCTTGGGTCCGGCGCTGTCCCGGGAATTCGAGCGTTTCCTCAACCGCACCGGCGTGATCGGCGAATTCGATCGCCGAACCCGAGCCCGCCCGTTTCGGCGACGAGCGCGCCGAGACGCTGATGCGCATGGCGCAAGAGGCGCTGCGCAACGTCGAACGGCACTCCAAGGCCACGCGGGTCGCGATGGAGCTCAAGACCGTCGACGACGGGCGGATCGAGCTTCGCATCGAGGACAACGGGGTCGGCTTCGACCCGCTCGCATCGCGGCCCGGTCACTACGGCTTGGTGGGCTTGCGGGAGCAGGCCGAATCCATCGGCGCCGACCTCATCCTGGAGTCAGGCCCGCAGGGAACCGCCGTACGTATTTGGTTACGGGTGGGGCCGGCTCGCTTCGTCCCCTGACCCAACCTCGACCCCAGCCCCGACTCTAATGCGTCCTCATGGGTACCGCAGGCAGCGCCTTGGCCGTCAGCGGCGGCGCAGACGAGACCGGCGGGACCGAAGGGTCCGCGGCAGTTCCATCCTGGCTGTCCACTCGCGGCACCAGGCGCGTATCGTCGATGCGGGATTGATCGCCCATCTGGTGCGCGGGCGGGCCGACCAGGAAGCTCGGACCCCAGTCGCGCGAATTGTCGTACATATCATAGAGCCGCAGATTGTCGCCCAAGCGCATCTCGCGCTGGTCGGATGGCGGCTGAGCCGCGCAGCCGGCGATCAGCGCCGCGACCCCCAGCCATGCCCCGATATTCACCCGAGTCCAAGAGCGTTCGCACATGGAAGCACCCTCCTCGTCCGTTTGGAGATACCCTGGTTCGTCACACCCTTCTCCGTTTGGACACATCGTTCGCGGCTGAAGTTCGATGCTGAAAAGGCTCGGGCGGCAATGAAGTATGCTATTCACCCGTGACTTCGGAGACCGATCGATGCGTTTGCTCGCCTTGGCCGCCGCTTCGCTGATTTGGGCAGTGCCGCTCTCGGCTGTTGCGCAACAAAATTCCGTGGCGGCCGATCCATGCGCGAGATACAAATGGGACGTGACGCGGGAGCGAGCCTTGTTCGCCGCAGCGGCGTCGCCCATTACCGCGGCGAAGGACGGACGGTCGCCGCCGCACATCGCGACGAACCGCGCCTATCGGGTCACGCTCGCACCGGCGGCGCAGGTCGTATTTCCGGCCTCTCCGGGCAAGTCGTCGCCCCCGGAGGGAAATTATTCGGGCGTTCTGGAATTCAGCGCGCCCGTGACCGGCAACTATCGGGTGGCGGTCGATCTGCCCATGTGGATCGACGTTGTCGCGGACGCCCGCCTCCTCCCCGCCTCGGATTATGAGGGGCAGCATAGCTGCGATGCGCCGCGCAAAATCGTCCAGTTCGCGCTCGAGGCCAAGAAGCCGCTGATTCTGCAATTGAGCGGCGCGAGCGAGGCCGCGGTTCGGATCGCTATCGTTCGCGCCGCCGGAGACTGACCATGTCGGATGCACTCACGGTTCGCTTTCGCGTCGACTTCGGCAGCCGGTGCTCCGTCGGTATCGGCAAGATCGAGCTGCTCGAGGCCATCGAACGCGGCGGCTCGCTGTCGCAAGCCGCACGGCTTCTCAAGATGAGCTATCGCCGTGCCTGGCTGCTGATGGCAGACCTTAATGCGAGCTTCGATCAGCCGGTCGTCGACACGACCACCGGCGGCGCCCACGGCGGCGGCGCTGTGCTCACCCCCCTCGGCGGCCGGCTCGTGGCCTCGTATCGAAAACTCGAATCCGACCTCCGACCGCTCGCCGACCGTTGCTTGAGCGATTTACGCAAGCGAGCCGCCCCGGCCACGGCCCAACGCCGTCTACGGCCTCGATCGAACAAGCGCCGCGCCGCCGCGCACGCCGCGCGGCGGTTGAACCGATGCGGTGCGGCGCAGTCGAATGTAGTAGCGAGAACGGTGATGAGAATCCGCTCCGCGCCGTCAACCGTGGTGTAGGTTGCACGTTGTTAAGGGGTATTTCACGACCTGGTGACGTTATGGAAAGTCCTGACCTGATACGAAAGATCTCCGTTTTCCTCGGCACGTTCGCGATGGCGGTGGCTATGTCGACTAGTGCGATCGCGCAACACGGCGGCGGCGGCCACGCAGGCGGGGGTGGCGGTCACGCCGGCGGCGGCGCTCACTTTGCCGGCGGGCGCGCAGGCGGGTACGGCGGCTACCGTGGCGGTGCCTATGGCGGCGGCTATCGGGGTGGCTATGGCGGCTGGCACGGCGGCTATGGCGGCTGGCATGGCGGCTACGGCTGGCGCGGCGGCTGGGGCTGCTGCGGCTGGGGTTGGGGTTGGGGCGGTTTGGGTCTCGGGCTGTACTTCGCGACCCTGCCGCTGTACTACCAAACGTATTGGTGGGGTGGCGTGCCGTACTACTACGCTGATAACACCTACTACACTTATGACCCGAACGTGAAACAGTACGAGACCGTCGCTCCTCCGGAAGGGCTTGAACAGCAGGTCGGTGCGGCCGGCGGCGCGCCGGCGGCCGGGGCCGGCAGCGGCGAGTTGATCGCGTACCCGAAGAACGGGCAGACGGCCGATCAGCAATCGAAGGACAAGTACGAGTGCCATAAGTGGGCGGTGGGTCAGACGGGCTACGACCCGACGACGGGCGCCGCGGCACCGGCGGCCAAGCGTCCCGACTATATGCGAGCCCAGGCGGCTTGCCTGGAAGGCCGCGGATACAGCGTGGAGTAATCCGGAAAGCGGCGCCGCCGATAGTTTGGTGATTGAAGACTGCGCGGCCCTCGAGGCCGCGCAGTCGTGTTGATGCTCCCGGCGATCGGCGGTGCACCAGCAACACCGCGCCGGCAACCCCAGCAACGGCTACTGCACCAGCAACAGCTCCAAAGTTCTGCGATACGCGTGGTGCAGCCGCTCGATGTCCTCCACCTTCACGCTTTCGTTCGCTTTATGGATGGTCGAGTTGACGACGCCCAGCTCGATGACCTGCGCGCCCATGGGCGCTATGAATCGGCCGTCCGACGTTCCGCCGCCCGTGGAAAGCTTCGGAGTCACCCCGAGCTCCTCGCGTACCGCCTGGCTCGCAGCCTGCGACAAGGTTCCGGGTACGGTCAGGAACGGATATCCCGAGATGAACCACTCGAGGGAGTGCTTGACGCCATGCTCGCGCAAGATGCGCTCGACGGTCGCCTGAAGCGACTCGATCGTTTGCTCGGTCGAGAAGCGCAGATTGAACCGTGCCTTGAGCTCGCCCGGGATGACGTTCGGCGCGCCGGTTCCGGAAGCGATGTTCGACATCTGAAAGCTGGTCGGCTGAAAATGCTCGATTGCCCGAATCCCAGGTGCGCGAGGCCAGCTCGGCGAGCGCGGGAGCGAGCGCGTGGATGGGATTGTCCGCGAACTGCGGGTAGGCGATGTGGCCCTGCACTCCGTGCACCGTCAGCCGCCCGCTCAAGCTGCCGCGGCGGCCGATCTTCATGGTATCGCCGAGCAGTTCCTCGCTCGACGGCTCGCCGACCAGGCACCAATCGATGGTCTCGCCCCGGTTCTTCAGCACTTCGACCACCCGCCGCGTGCCGTCCACCGACGGCCCCTCCTCGTCGCTGGTGATCAAGAAGGCGATGCTGCCGCGATGGCGCGGGTGCCGCTCGATGAACTCCTCGCAGGCGGTCACCATGGCGGCAAGGCCGCTCTTCATGTCCGCCGCACCGCGGCCGTAGAGCATCCCGTCGCGTACCGAGGGCTCGAACGGATCGCTCTTCCACTCCTCGAGCGGGCCCGGCGGCACCACGTCGGTGTGTCCGGCGAAACAGAATACGGGGCCCTCGGAGCCGCGCCGCGCCCAGAAGTTATCGACGACCCCGAAGCGTAGATGCTCGATCGCGAATCCGAGCGCCTGCAGCCGCTCGCACATGAGGGCCTGGCATCCGCCGTCGGTGGGACTGACGGACGCTCGCGACATCAAGTCGCGGGTGAGATCGAAGGTTTTCGGCATCAGAACCTGAGCACCGGCGGCCGGCGGCGAAGATTCGCCCAGAGGCCCCACGCGGCGAGGCCGAGCGCGGCGATCAGCACCCATCCGGGCATCGGGAGCCCGAGGAAACGCCACGTGACCTTGGCGCACTCGCCGGACCCCGTGAGCACTTTGACCAGCACGTCGGTCAGCGGAAACACCTTCAGCATGAAGTCGAGCGATGCGCCGCACGCCGGCACGCTTCCGGGCGGGAGACTTTGAATGTACAGATGGCGGGCCGCCACCCCGACCGTGGCGAACGCGGCGAGCGCGATCAGGGCTGCATACACCCGGCGCCCCCACGCAGGCGGATCCTGCAGCGCGGCGAGCGCGAACACGATTCCTACGGCGAGTATTCCCAAGCGCTGAAAAATGCAGAGCGGGCACGGTTCCAGATGCATGACGAACTGGGCGTAATACGCGTAGCCCAAGAGCGCCGCGCAGGCGATGAAACCCAGGGAGTTCGCCTTGCGAGCGGTCATCAGCGGCGCGCTATGGACTGCGCGGCATCGATCTGCTTGGCGACATCCTCGAGCGAGGTGTGGCGGATATCCTTGCCGTGAACCATGTAGATCACGTACTCGCAGATGTTCTTGGCGTGATCGCCGATCCGTTCCAGGGCCCGCACGATCCACATGATCTCGAGCGCGCGGCGTATGGCGCGGGGATCTTCCATCATGAAGGTGATGCACTGGCGTTGGATCGACTCGTACTCGTCGTCCACCAGCTTGTCCTCCTGCGCAGTTCGAAGCGCCGCGGCGGAATCCATGCGCGCGAAGGCATCGAGCGCATCGTGCACCATCTGCGCGACCTGGCGCCCCAGGTGCTTGACCTCCCGATACTTGTCGGCGGGACGCTCCATGGTCGCGAGACGCGAGGCGATGTAGCCGATTTTCTCGCCCTCGTCGCCGATGCGCTCGAGATCGGTGCTGGTCTTGATGATGGCGACGATGACCCGCAGATCCCCGGCCGCGGGCGCGCGCAGCGCCAGAATGCGGCTGCACTCCTCGTCGATCGACAGCTCCATGACGTTGACCTTGTAGTCATCGGTGGCCACCGACTCTCCGAGACGGCTGTCGCCCTCGACCAGCGCGAGGATGGCCTTGTGAAGCTGCTGTTCCACGAACCCGCCCATCTGCAGAACCTGCGTGCGCACTTTCTCCAGGTCTTCGTTGAAGCGGCGGGAGATGTGGTGCGAAAGATCGGCGGTTTCCATGTCGTCTACCTTGAGGCCAAGCGCCGTCGTTGGTGCGCGCGCATATTTCGTTTACATCCGATTACTCCGGACGTTAACAGATTGCAGTGGATTTGTGACGTCATCTGCTGCCCGCGTCGGCGTCCATATCGCCGGCGGCCGCGTCCATATCGCCCGCATCGGTGTCCATGTCGCTCGCGTCGGTGTCCATATCGCCGGCGGCGGCGCGCGGTCCCAGCCGGCTGATCCTCTGCGCGGGGAAATGACAGGTAAATGCGCTTCCCTTGCCTTCGGTGCTTCGAACGTCGAGCCAGCCGCCATGGCGCTGCATGGCATGCTTGACGATCGCAAGACCGAGCCCGGAGCCGCCTTCGCCTCGCGATCGTCCCGCATCGACCCGGTAGAAGCGCTCGGTGAGCCGCGGTATGTGTTCCGCCGAGATGCCGATGCCGGTGTCGATCACCGCGAAATGGGCACCGTCCTCATCGATCCACCACCGCATGCGCACGGTGCCGTCCACGGGCGTGTACTTCAGCCCGTTCACCAGCAGGTTGGTGAACGCGGACTCGATTTCGTGCGGGGCGCCGAACAATCCGTCGGCGGATTCGAGCTCCAGGAGCACGTGACGCGGCCGGCCGCCGCCCGCCAAGGCGTCGCGGTGCATCCGTTCGAGCATGCCCGGCACATCGATCGGCTCGCGCGGCGCTTCGCCGTCGGCGGACTCCAGCCTCGAGAGCTCCAAGAGGTCGGTGATGATGGCGTTCATGCGCTGTGCCTGCGCGCGCATGTCGCGAATCGGCCCCGCCCAGGCCTGATCGACGCCGAAGTCGTCGGCCATGGTGTCGAGATATCCCGAGATGACGGTGAGCGGGGTGCGCAGCTCGTGCGAGGCGTTGGCCACGAAATCCTTGCGCATCGCCTCGAGGCGCATTTGACGCGTGACGTCCCGGACCAGAAGAAGCGACTGGCCGCCGCCGTACGGCACCAGCTGGAGCGCCAGATACAGCTCCGCCTGCACGGGCGGCCGGATGATCAGGGGCATCGCAAATTCGTCGCCGTGCAAGTAAAGAACGAATTCGGGCGAGCGAATCAGATTGTCGATGCGCAATCCGATGTCGACCGGGCGCCTGAGGCCGAGAAGCCGCGCGGCCTGCCGATTGAACCAGACGATCTCGTTCTGGGTGCTCAAGATGATGACGCCGTCCGGAAGCGCGGCAGTCGAGCGGCGCAGCTCACGGAACAGCTGCACCAGGCGCTGCTTGTGGAACTGCTTGCGGCGATGCAGGCGCACCACCTGGCCGATGATGTCGCCCCAGACGCCGCCGATGTTGGGGGGGTCGAGCTGCGAGCGCAGTCTCAGCCAGCGGTCGAGGCGGTAGAGATTGAAAAGCTGCCACGCGATATACAGGCAGGCCGCCGCCAGCAACCACAGCCAAATGGGTCCGATCAGGGCGCCGAGGCACAGCCCCGACAACAGTATGCCCGCCAGCCGCACGAGCGAGAAAGTCCACATCGGCGCCATGATTTCGAGCCGCTAGCCCTGTCTGTCGCGACCCGGCCGCCGCACCCTAGCCGTCGCGCGTCGAAAACCGATAGCCGGCTCCCCGTACGGTTTGCACCAATCCCTCCAGCGTAAAAGGTTCGAGCGCCTTGCGAAGGCGCCGGATGTGCACGTCTACTGTACGCTCTTCGACGTAAGTATTGCCGCCCCAGACCCGATCGAGCAACTGCCCGCGGCTGAACACCCGCTCGGGATGCGTCATGAAGAAGTGCAGCAGCCGGTACTCGGTGGGCCCGAGAGCGATCTCCGCGTCTCCGGCGCTGACCCGGTGACTGGAATCGTCGAGTTTGAGGCCCTGCGCTTCCATGATATCTCCGGAACCGGCGGGGGCCGAGCGGCGCAGCACGGCTTGAATGCGCGCCAGGAGCTCGCGCGGAGAGAACGGCTTGATGATGTAGTCGTCGGCGCCGCCCTCCAGACCGCTGACCTTGTCCTGCTCCTCGGCCCGCGCGGTGAGCATGATGACGGGAATCTCCTCGGTGTCCTTGGCGCGCTTCAGCGACCGGGTGAGCTCGAGCCCGCTCATATCGGGCAGCATCCAGTCGATCAGCATGAGGTCGGGCCGGATGTCGACGATCCGCGCGCGCGCCTCGCGGCAATCCTCGGCTTCCCTGACCTCGTACCCGGCGCGTCGCAATCCAAAGGCGATCAGATCGCGAATGGGTTTTTCATCCTCGACGACTAGGATTCGCTTGGCCGTCATCTATGTCTTAGTCCTTTGATTCTGCTGCCCGCTATTACAGCGTTCGATTGTGACAGTTCCGTGACTGGTTCTATTTGCCGACACCCCGCTCGATACCGCGCTCCGCCTCGGTCAGGGCAACTTTATCGCGGACGTACAAGGGCTCCAGAAACGCCGGATCGATGCCTCCGCCCGCGCTCGAGCGGACGGCGCCGAGGCGCGCCATCTCGCGGGCCTGAGGTAGAGCGCGGGCGTCATCCGTGCCGACGCTGAGGCCGGTGATGACCGAAAGGCCGGGATGCGCCGTAAAACCCCGGCCGATACCCCGCCAGCGCGCGGATTTTGACGGTGGGGACTGCGCGCACGTGCCGCCTTCGGGCAGCCGCACCGCGGCAGGGGGACCCACGGCGGGAGGCCCCAGAGCGCTCAGCAGCCCGGTCGCCTCGGCGGCGAAGCAGCCCCAGTACACTTCACCCATCCGGGCGTCCAGGCACGCGAGCACCCGTTCGGCCCCGCGGCCGATCGCCTCGACCGCCAGCGCCTCGAGGCTTGAGACCGGTATCACGGGAAGCCCGGCGCCGAATGCCAGCCCTTGCGCGACCGCCACGCTCACCCGCACCCCCGTGAACGATCCGGGGCCGATGCCCGCAACGATGCCGGAGAGGCTCGCAAGCGTGGCCCCGCCCTCGGCGAGGATCCGATCCACCATGCCCAAGATCTCCTGGGCATGACCTCGGCCGATCTCCACCGACTCTGAAATCAGTCCGTGTTCGGTCAGCAGGGCCACCGAGCAGGCCTCGGTCGCGGTATCGAGCGCGAGCAGACGCATCAGGCGCCCGGCCCGAAGCCCGAGATCGGGCGTTTGCCACGCTCGGCGGCGCGCAGCCTTTCGAAGCGTTCGGCGAGAAAGTCGGCACCCGCCGCGCCGTCGTTGATCCGCGGACTCGGCGGCAAAGAATCGAGGAACACCGCGCCATAGGGCTTGGTGACGACCCGCGGGTCGCCGATCACGATGACGCCGAAATCGTCCACGTCGCGGATCAAGCGTCCGACCCCTTGTTTCAGCGCGAGCACGGCCTGCGGCAATTGATACTCGAGAAAGGGATTGCCTCCGCGCCGGCGGATGCCCTCGAGACGTGCCTTGAGGAGCGGATCGTCCGGCGAGGCGAAGGGCAGCTTGTCGATGGCGACTATCGACAGCGCTTCGCCCTTCACGTCCACGCCCTCCCAGAAGCTGCCGGTGGCGAGGAGCACCGCATTGCCGAGCTCGCGGAATCGATGAAGGAGCGCCTCGCGCGGCGCCTGCCCCTGAACGAGAACGGGGAAATTCGGCTCCGGGAATCGCGCCTCGAGCGCGGCGACGCCTTCGGCCAACGCGCGATAGCTGGTGTACAGCAGGAATGCCCGGCCACCGCTTGCCTCGAGCAAGGGAGCGCAGGCATCGATGAATTTCTTCGCGTAAGCCGGGTGCTGCGGCTCCGGCATGCCCCTCGGCAAGTAGATGCGCGCCTGCCGGCGATAGTCGAACGGGCTGTCGATCTTCAGAGTCCTGGCTTCGGGCAAACCGATGCGGGAGGAGAAATGTTCGAAATCCTCGCCGATGGCGAGCGTCGCGGACGTGAACACCCACGAGCAGGGCCGAGCCTGGACATACCCGCGGAGCCGCTCGGCCACCTCGAACGGCGTGAACTGCAGCGACATGCCGTTCGGGTTGGCGTCTACCCAGCGGATGCCCGCCTCTTCCGGCATCGTGGTGAGCGATTCGAGCGCGCTCGCGAGCGCCGCGGCGCGCCGGCCGCAGTTCGCCGTTCCCGGTCCGGCACCGAGCCCCTCGAGCTCGGTCGCAACGGCACCCAGGGCCGCCTCGAGCGCGGGCAAGGCATCGAAGAAGCCATCCGTGAGACTCGCCCACTGGTAACGTCCGGCACCGCCGCGAAGCGCGGCACGGAGCTCTTCGAGGAGCGACTCGACCGCGCCCAGAGCCGAGACAGCCGCGGGCGCCCGCACGCCGGCATCCTTCATCTCCGCCGCGGCATCCCGCAACAAGAGCTGCACTTGCCGAACCGACCAGGTCTGTCCAAAGAATTGAGCGGCGGTCTCCGGCACCTGGTGGGCCTCGTCCAGAATGACGGCCTGCGCGCCGGGCAACAGATCGCCGAATCCCTCGTCCTTGAGCGCGAGATCCGCGAGCAGCAGATGATGATTCACGACCACGACCTGAGCGGCCTGAGCGGCGCGGCGCGCCTCCATCACGTGGCAGCGTGAGAATTGCGGGCATTCCTGGCCGAGACAGTTTTCGCGGGTCGAGGTCATCAGAGGCCATGCGGGCGACTGCTCCGGCAGGTCGGTGAGCTCGGAGAGGTCGCCGGTCCTGGTGACGGCGGCCCACCTCGACACCCTCGCGAGCAGCCGGGCAGTTCCGCGCTCGGCGGGAAACAGGGACTTTTGCACCGTTGCGAGCTCCAGCCGATGACGGCAGAGGTAGTTCGCGCGTCCTTTGAGGAGCGCCATCTTCACCGGCATGCCGAGCGCGCGCGCGAGCAACGGTACGTCGCGATGGAACAGCTGATCCTGGAGTGTCCGCGTTCCCGTCGAGATGATGACGTGGAGTCCCGACAACAGCGCGGGGACGAGATACGCGAAGGTCTTGCCGATACCGGTTCCCGCCTCGACGATCAGCGGCTCGCCGCGCGTCAACGCACGCCCCACGGCCGCGGCCATGGCCGCTTGTTCCGAACGAAAGGCGTAACCCGGGATGGCGCGCGCCAGCGGACCCTCGGCGCCGAAAATCTCTTGATAGTTCATGCAGCGACTATTTCACGACGGCGCGAAAGCGTGCGAACGCCACCGCCCGGCCCTTCAGGATGTTCTTGAGCTGCCAGCGTATATGCGTGTAGTCGGCGCCGACCGCCGGTCGCCGATGGCCGTCCGGACCCATGACCCTCAAGTTCTCCGGCCGATCGAAGGTCTGTCCACCATCGACCGAGTAGGTGATATCCGCACCGGGACCCGCGGCGGTATCGTCGAGGTAGCGCATGTGCTCCGGAATCGGGTAATCGACCCTGGGCGGCGGCAACGACAACGCGCCCTTGTTGCGAATCTCGAGCGTGTAAATCACCTCATCGCCCGGCACGACCCGGTCGGCCGCAGCGAGTTTGACGGTCTCGTGCTCTCCGTTCAAGGTGGTGACCTCGACTTCGGCGATCGCCCTGACCGAAAATCCCGGGTTACCGCCGGCCCCGGGCTCGCCCTGCGAAGCGGCGATGCCGGTGACCGCGGACAGAAGAACGACCGCTGCGGCGCCCCACCGGAGGACTCGTTTGCACATTGGGCACGCCATGATTCTATTGTAACATAAAATATTCATAATCAATAAGTTACAATGTATTCCTATTATGTTACAGAAACTCGGTTCGCCGACGGCACTCCGGCGATTCGGGGGGGTTGGCGCCCATCGAACCATCTGTCATCCTGCGGATCTAAACAACGATTCTCGCAGAGGAACTCGCATGGCCACCGCTGCCCAGCATGTGACGTCTCTAGCTTCCCTCAGTCACGACGTATCCGCCTGGGTCGAGGAAGTCGCCCGGCTGACTCAACCCGATCGCGTGCACTGGTGCGACGGGAGCGATGCGGAGCGCCGAACTCTCGAGCGTGAACTGGTCGCGACCAAGGATCTCTTGCCGCTCAATCAGACCAGCTTCCCCGGATGCTATTTGCACCGCTCCGCCCCCTCCGACGTGGCGCGGGTCGAGCACCTGACCTTCGTCTGCACCACCCATCGCGACGACGCCGGTCCGAACAACCATTGGATGCCGCCGCAAGAGGCGCATGCCAAGATGGACGCGCTGTTTGCGGGCTGCATGAAAGGACGCACCCTGTACGTGGTCCCGTATTGCATGGGGCCGCTCGACTCGCCGCTCTCCCGATGCGGTGTCGAGATCACCGACAGCGCCTATGTGGTGCTGAACATGCGGCTCATGACCCGGATGGGACGGCCGGCCCTCGAGCTCATCGCGCACGACGGCAAATTCGTGAAGGGACTTCATTCCACCGGTGAACTCGACCCCGCGCGGCGATTCATCATGCATTTCCCCGAGGAGCTGTCGATCAAGAGCTTCGGTTCGGGCTACGGCGGCAATGCGCTGCTCGGCAAGAAATGCCACGCGCTGCGGATCGCAAGCTGGCAGGCGCGTACCGAGGGCTGGCTGGCGGAGCACATGCTCATCGTCGGGGTCGAGAATCCGCAGGGTGAGACGCACTATCTCGCCTGCGCCTTCCCGTCGGCCTGCGGCAAGACCAATCTCGCCATGCTGATACCGCCCGCGAGCTACAGGGGCTGGAAGATCTGGACGGTGGGCGACGACATCGCCTGGCTTCATCCGGGCAAGGACGGGAGGCTGTACGCCATCAATCCCGAGGCGGGCTACTTCGGCGTCGTGCCGGGCACCAATCCCAGAACCAACCGCAACGCCTACGACACCATCCGGCGCGACACCATTTTTACCAACGTCGCCGTGACCGAGGACAACCAGCCCTGGTGGGAGGGACTGGCCGAAGGCAAGCCCGCCCTGGATTGGCAGGGCCGTCCCTACGATGCCGCGAACGGTCCGGCTGCACACCCCAACTCGCGCTTCACGGTCGACGCGCGGCAAAACCCGGGATATTCGAAGCTCGCCGACGCACCGAGCGGCGTGCCGATTTCCGCGATCGTATTCGGCGGCCGGCGCCGCTCGCTGGCGCCTCTCGTGTATCAAACGCGCAGCTGGCGCCACGGCGTGCTGGTGGGCGCCGGGGTTGCCTCCGAGACCACCGCGGCCGCCACCGGGGCGGTCGGCGTCGTACGCCGTGATCCCATGGCGATGAAGCCTTTCACCGGCTACAACTTCGCCGATTACTGGGCCCATTGGATCGACGTGGGCGCCAAGCTCAAATCGCCGCCCGCGATTTTTCACGTCAACTGGTTCCGGCAGGACGCGGCCGGCAAGTATCTCTGGCCGGGATTCAGCGAGAATCTGCGTGTGCTGCGATGGATCATCGATCGCTGCAAAGGGACCGCGGACGCGCAGGAAACGGCCATCGGGCATCTCCCCCGCCCGTCGGACCTGGACACTGCAGGGTTGGATGTTTCCAAGACGGCCCTCGAGGAACTGCTCGCTGTTTCCCCGCCCGCCTGGCAGACGGAGCTCGAGGCGGTGGACGCTTATCTCGCGGAATTCTCGGATCGCGTGCCGCCCGCGCTGCGCGCCGAGCTCGAGGATGCCAAGGCCCGGGTGAGAAGCTCGGCCTGAGGCCTCACTCCTCGCAGACGTAGCGGATGACCTGCGAGGAGTTGCTGTCCGGCGCCTTGCCGAGGCCGATCAGGCCCTCGCCGCGGATCTGCATGGAGTCGCGCCGTACGAAGGCCTCCTCGCCGTCCTTGCCGAGCACGAAGGTTCCGTTCGTGCTTTGATCGATCAACATGAATTTGTTGCGATTGAACTCCACCCGGGCGTGCAGCCGCGAAATGAGATTGCCTTTCACGACGAGATCGTTTTCCTCGGCACGCCCCATGGTGATGTTCGCGCGGCCGTCCTGCACCAGGATCTCCTGTCCCTGATAACGAAGGCGCAGGCGCTGAGTCTTGTTGGCCCGCTCCCGCGAGGTAATGGCGATGGCCGGGACCATGCTGGTGATGTCTTCGGTCTGCCACAGCACTTCGTATAGCACGACCTCGCTGCTCCGCCCCTTCAGGGTGGCGATGTCGATCTGCCGCACCGAAGCCCGCCATTCGCTCGACAGCTGGTCGACCATGGTCGCGGTGGTGATGATCTGACCCGCCTTCGCCTGGCTGGTCATTCGATTCGCGGTATGCACCGCCGATCCGAAAATGTCCCGGTTTTCCAGGACCACGGGTCCGAAGTTGCATCCGATCCGGATCGCGACCGTCTGCTCCTCGACCTTGAGGGAGGGGTGCAGCACGATCTGCTTCTGCATCTGGGCAGCGGCGTTCAGGGCGTCATCCGCGGTCGGAAAGGTGGCCATGACCTCGTCGCCCATGGTCTTGATGACCGTGCCGTGGTTCTGCTCGGTGGCGCCCCGCATCACCTCGATGCAGATCCCCACCATGTCGCGGGCACGCAAATCTCCAAGCAATTCATAGAGCTTGGTGCTGCCGACGACGTCGGCAAATACGATGGCAAGTTCGATTTCCTTTCCCATTGCGCCGGCGAATTATACTTAACCTGGAATCCCGCGTTCCGGCCGTTTTACCCATCCAGCCGTTTTTACGCGGCCAGTCCTTGATTGAGCAAGCATAGCGCGGAAAGGAGTGTCTCCGGCGGCGTTCCGGGCCGGGAGGCGATATCGGACAGAAACCTACGCCAGGCCCGGGCCCCCTCACGGCCGGCCATGAGCCCATGGAGATGCCGCGTGATCGAGTGCAGGCGCGCGCCCCGGCGGAGCTGGGAGCGCACGTACGGCACGAGCCGCTCGATGATCTCCCGAGGTTCCGGAACGGCCCAGGCGGGATCGGTGATGGCGCATTCCGCCTCCGCCAGCAAGGCCGGGCGGTGATAGGCGGCCCGGCCCAGCATCACCCCGTCGAGCCCGGCTGCCAGATGGTCCAGCAACGAGTCGAGGTCGCCGAGGCCCCCGTTGATCACGATGGGCAACGCCGGATAGTCGCGCTTCAGGCGGTGTACGTGCGCGTACTTGAGCGGCGGAATCTCCCGGTTCTCCTTCGGACTCAAGCCGCCGAGCATCGCGACCCGCGCGTGGACGATGAGCGCGTCCACGCCCGCGCGCAGGACCGTCTCGGTGAAGCCGGCCAGGAATTCGTAGTCGTCGCGGGCATCGATGCCGATCCGGCACTTCACCGTCACCGGCACGGCCGCCGGCACGGCCTCGCGCATGCGCCGCACGCACTCGGCGACCAGCTCCGGCCGCAGCATGAGACAGGCGCCGAACGATCCGCTCTTCACGCGATCGCTGGGGCACCCCACATTGAGATTGATCTCCACGTAGCCCGCCTCGGCCCCGATGCGCGCCGCAGCGGCAAGCTCGACCGGATCGCATCCACCCAGCTGCAGCGCGACCGGATGCTCGGCCGGATCGTGCGCGAGGAGCCTCTGCGCGTTGCCGCGGACGATCGCCGGCGCGACGATCATTTCCGTGTAGAGCAGCGCATGCGGCGCGTACAGCCGGTGCAGGAACCGGCAGTGGCGGTCGGTCCAATCCATCATCGGCGCAACCGACACCCTTCGATCGATCGAAGTCCTGTCGAAGGAAACGCCTATTTTTCCAAGGTGTTGCATGCGATGAATTGCTGCGGGAATTGCCTGAGTTCAACAGGGTTCATGGGTTGCGGAGGTGACGTTCTAGGTGACAAGAATAGCTTGTCGCCTCTAGAGGTCCAAACCCTCATCCATCAGGAGAACCTTCTCTCCCCGGGCGCTGCAGTTGGCTAAGAACCGGGAGGTCGACCTCGACCCGGAGCTGCAACACCCGCGAGACGCGCGGATGTTGCAGCGGACGCAGCGGACGCAGCGGGCGAAACCCTAATACCCGCCCTGCGGCGGCGTCGTCGTTGTAGTCGTCGTCGAGGACGTGATGCTTCCGAAAACGCCGTCCGTCTGGTTGGCGAATCCGGCCGTGTAGAAGAGAGTCGTCAGCGGTTTATCGGAATCCCCGTTGCCAAATACCAAAGACCACAACCCTTGGAACGCGAAAGGCTGCCCGTTGCTACCCGCGAGCGGCGCCACCGAGGTCGCCAATTGAGTTCCATTGGGCTTGAATATGTTGATCTTTCCGTCGCCGAAATTGCCGATCAGTACGTCTCCCGCGACGGAACCAAATCCGCTCGGAGCCACCGCAATCCCCCAGGGCGCATTGAGAGCGCCGGCCGAGGCAAAACGACTCACGAAATTGCCGGAAAAATCGAACGCATCGACATATCCCAAGCCCGCCCCCGGCACCTCATCGTGCTTGGCGGTATCCTGCATCGCATAGGTAACATAGAGTTGATTCCCGACCGCCGATATGCCGAAGGGAACGAATCCCTGGGGAATGGTCGGATCGACAAACTTAGCCTGCATATCTGCCGGTTTGGCAAAATTTGTGTCGAACACGTCGATTTTGTTGTTATGCAGATCCGTCGCGTAAAGAAAAGTCGCGCCATTGACCGTACCCAATGCGAGGCCTTTGTAGACCGCGTGATTGGCGCCGTTGGTGACGCCGTCATCATAGGCAGTGACCGCGGCTGATCCGCTGTCCGATGCCCACCCGGCGATTGTTCCACCCTCGCCGGCGAACAAGAACAAGGCGGTTTCCTGCCCTTTATTCGTGCCAATGAGAAAACTGCCGCTGCCGTTGTAAACCTGGCCGGTCGGATTGGCCTGCACGCCGGCCGCAGAGGCTGGAATTGCAATGCCGGTAGCGGCAGAGCCCGTCACTTCCTGCGTTTCGACAGCCCCCGTACCGCTGTAAAGAGTGGCCAGGTTGCTGTTGTTGTCGGCGATCCAGAAAGGCAATCCGGTCGCGATGGCGATGCCCCAGGGATTTTGCAAATTGGCGTCCACGGTTTTCGACGTTGCGACGACTTCCGCCTTGTCCACGACCAATGCAGTGTCGGAATAGACTGTCAACGTCGATTGACTTCCCACGCTCGCCGCTGGACTTGCACTCCCGCTGCTGCTGCCGTCGCCACCGCAGGCTGCGACTATCAAGGCACTGAGGGCGGTGAGAGCCGCCGGAACGAGCACCCTACTCTTCTGCACATAATCGAATTTCATTGAGCCTCCATAGCTGTTTACGAATAACCACCGACGTTGGTACCGGCTCATCGCAAAAAAGTTATTCATGAGCTTCACTGCACCACGATGGTTCCGACCATCCGCGGATGAATCGAGCAGGTGAAACGGTAGGTTCCGGGCTTGTCGAACTTGAATGAGAAGCTCTCATTCGTATCCATACCTCCCGACTTGAACAGCCCCGTGTCACTGACCACGGTGTGCGGCTCGTCGTCGAGATTGGTCCACGTCACGGTGGATCCGGCTTTCACCGTCAACGGGGTGGGCGCGAACATGAAATCCTTGACCACGATCTTCGTGGAGTCGGCGACCTCCGCCGTCAATCGACTCCAAGGCGCCGTGCCCAACAGCGCCGTCATGCCGACCGCCGTCAGCAGCAAACGAGTGCGTCCCAAGTACATGCCTATGTCTCCTTCGGTGAATATTGCTAGGCGAGCGCCGTGTCATTGAGCGCCAGTGAACTCGGGTGCTTCACCACGGAGACGCTGGTTATCCCAAGCATGCCGGCCAATTGATCGGCCGGAACCTTGAGCGGTCCGGGTCCTGAGCCGACGCCCGGCAGCGGGTTGCGGATAGGAGGTCGAGCGCGCCGTATGGAAGGTCATGTTGCCCTCGACCTTCTGCACGATCTGATGAATGTGCCCGTTCAACACCGTCACCGAGCCGAAGCGGCGCAATTGGCCGAGGAGCTGTTCCGCGTCCCCGGTGCCCCAGCCCCAGGGCTCGTAGATCGTCCAGAGCGGCATGTGCGCGAATACGACGATCGGCGTGCTGGCCGATCGATGCTTCAAGTCCTCGGCCACCCACGCGAGCTGCTCGTCGCCCAAAGTGCCGAGGCCGCCCGGCTTGAACTGCAACACGTTGATCAGTCCGATGAAATGAACGCCCGCGTGATCGAAACTGTAATAGCCCCTGTTGTCGGAGGCCTTGCCGAATCGATTGAAGTATTCCGTGACGGTCGCATCGGTCGTGTCGTGCTCGCCCGGTACGGTGTGCATCTCGGTGACGCGCAGCCGGCTGAACATCTGCTGCGCCAGGTCGAATTCCGCGGGCTTCGACAAATGCGTGATATCGCCCGTATGGATGATCAGCGCGGGCTGCGCGGACATTCCATTCACGATGTCGATGGACTGCGTCAGCGTGCCGGCGACGTCCGGGTTGGCTTCCTTGTTGAAGCCGATGTGAGTGTCGCTGATCTGCACGAACAGCGGTTTGCCGAGAGCCTTGCCTGCTTTGCTCTCGTCGTAAGATCGCGCCATTGCCAGGTCGATCGGAGTAAAAACGCCGCCCGACAACGCGAAGAGTGTGCCGGCCCCGCCATACGCCAGGCATTTCAGGGCGTTGCGGCGCTCTCGGAGCAATCCATCATCCGACATGTCTGTCTCCTTGTTTACCGTTCGGGAGAGAAGACTTCGGATGCGGGCAATTTATTCCCTGGTTCGAGACGAGCTCACGGCTCGGGAATGCCCGTTGACGCCACCGACGGCGGAGTTAAGCAAAACTAAACAGGCGTTCAGCACTTCGTAATGCGCTCGTTTCCGGGACCGGCATGCTGTGTCCATCCACAAAACGTGGATGGACACAGCAAAGGAGCTCCCATGATCAACCCCGATCGCATCGCCGCTCACATCGTCGCAGTCGCGCTAATCGCTGCGACGACTTCAATGCCCACCAAATCTGTCCAAGCCGCAGTCAATGAAGATGAGCCGCCGTCCGTCACCCTGCGGTTCAGCGCGACAGATCTTGGCACGCCACAGGGAGTCGCCGGTCTCTACCGGCGCATCCGCGGGGCAGCGGCAACCGTCTGCCGCCGGTTCGACAGCGCGCCGCTGGACGAGAAGCAGCGATGGGACATATGCGTCAACCATGCGGTAGCGCAAGCGGTGCTCAGTGTGCACAACGACAACCTGAGCGCCTATCATTGGCGGCAGATCGGTGGGTTGAAGTGGCCACGGGTGCAGGCGCCGACGGCTCTGGCGGCGCGTTGACCCACGGCGCGCATGTCGTGGATTTGTGTCATCCATCGGAGTTATGTCGTTTACAGCGGCCCGCGCGAGGCAACTTGCATTCCGCGGCTCGCCAATCTACACCATGGCGGCAATTCGACACCGAGTAGCGTCGCTGCTGCCCCGACAGACGCGAGATCTTCGTGCGGAATGTCCAAGTCGTCCGCGTCCGGGTGCCACCCCTTCGGGTCGCCGTACAAATCCACAAGCGCGAGCGGTGTCGGCAAGGCCCGCAGACCATAGATTCGCTTATCGGGCGAGGGATCCACAGAGGGGTGGACTGTTTTGAACCACGAAAGCGGGCGGCCGTGAATTTCGAATCCATGCAGCGAGACGTAGCTCGGGCGTGAGATCACGGCGACTGAAAGACGGGCCGGGATCTGCGTAATCCATCCGGCCGCGTGCAACACCGATTCACCGCAGAGCATGGCGCTCGGATATTCGAACTGCAGCGCCGAGATCCGCAGCGATCCGTCGACCTCGTTGCATTTGAGTTTGTTGAAGTAGATACGCGCGCGCTCCCCGGCACCCTCGACGAGTCCCTTCTCCTTCCAGCGAGTCAGACAGACCGCCGCCGCTTTGTTGGAGAGACGGGTGAGCTTGCAAAACCCTGCGAAAGTGAAAGCCTCCGGAAGATCGCGCAATCGCGCCAGCGCACTCGTCATCGCTGCACCCGTTTCAGAGTGCCGTCCGTGAGATTCTTCTCGATGGCATCCGCCACGCTTTCCAGCGCGCCTCTGACGTACTCGACCATCTCCCCCGTCACTCGAGGATGCATCTTGTCCCAAAGCGCTTTCGGCAGCCATTTCCGTAAATCGGGATCGGCCTTCTTGAGTACTTCAGCCGGATCGTTTTCCAGAAATTTCCGCAACGCTTGTGCCGGCGAAAGATCGTCGATCGTTCGATAAGCGGAGACGTTATGAAGGAACTGCCGTGTAACAGATGACAGGTCGAGCCTGGCGTCCGTCTGCGTACCAATCCACCATAAGTCGTAGATATCTCGCCATTTGAGGTAGGGGCGAGTGGCGAGCGCCGTGAGTTTGTCGCAATAGGCGGTTTCGAGAGCCGCCGCCGGTACCGGGTTGGAAATCCGCGAAACCATCTCTTCGGGATGAATGGGAGAGCGTAACTCTACCGGATACTGCGCCAAGTACTCTGGGCTCACGCGCCAGAACTCGAGCTTGATGAGTGCCTTGCCTAGATACGCCTCGTGAGCCACGCGGAGGTCGTAGCAAATCATCCTTTCCTCATGCCGGGTCCGGGCCTGGATCTCGATCGTGAACTGCGGATCTTCCGAGCGGAATGCCTCCGCGACCTTTTGTCCCGCCCGCTCAACAATGGTCCCAAGGTCGGTTGCATTTCGTGCGATCAAGAAGTCTAGGTCCTCCGACAGTCGCGGCGACCGCCAGGAGAAATGCAATGAAGTTCCGCCATGAAAGGCAATTTGTTCGTAACGGATCTGCGGGTCTGCCATCAATGCGTCCAGAAACTGGTATTGCGCGAAGGCAGCCCACTTAGAGGTCAGTTCTGGGGTCAAAGGGCGGCGAGCAGAAGTCACTTATATAGACTATCATATTTGATAATCTATATGCTCACTTATTTATTTAATTTATCGAAATTGATAATCTAAATGAAATTCTGGTGCTGACCAGCACCAAACTGACTCGCTATAGGCCCAACGGCTCGCGCGGCGAGTCAATAGGATGACCTCATGCAATCACTCAGCGAAACCGGCGCGCCGTTGGCCGACGAAGAGGTGCGCACATGCCTGCGCGTTCTGCGTGCCATCGAGGCCGATCGCTCCCATCTCACGCGGCTCTCGCGGGAGGACCGGCGCGAGCTCCTCATGCTCGCGGGTCTCGTCGCCAAACCCGAGCGGCAGGATCTCGTGCGGATGGCGAAGGCGTTCCGGCGCGCCGACCGCGAAGCCGCCAAAGCACACGACCGGCGCGTGGTCGAGCAGGCCGGTCTTCGCGTTCAGCGCCGTTCCGCGGTCTACGCTCCGCTCTGGCTCGCGCCGCCCGAGGAGCCCTCGGCGCACGACAGCCAGGAGCTCAAGCAGAACCGCGCGTGCTATGTCTGCAAGCGCCCCTTCGTGAAAGTACACCGCTATTACGACTCGATGTGCGGGGACTGCGGCGACTTCAATTACGCCAAGCGCGGGCAGACGGCCGACTTGAGCGGACGATTTGCGCTGGTCACCGGCGCCCGCGTAAAAATCGGATTTCAAGCATCCCTCAAGCTCCTGCGGGCGGGTGCGCACGTGGTCGCCACCACCCGCTTTCCCGTCGATGCGGTGCAACGCTACGCCAAGGAAGCCGATTACGCGGCGTTTCGCGCTCGCTTGCAGATTCACGGCCTCGATCAGCGTCACGCGCCGAGCGTGGAGCTGTTCGCGCGGTTTCTGCTCGAGCGCCTGCCGCGGCTCGACTACATCCTCAACAACGCGTGCCAGACGGTGCGCCGGCCCGCCGGGTTCTTCCAGCACCTGCTCGCGCAGGAAACGAAACCGCTGGCCGCCCTCCCGCTCGAGTGGCGAACACCGTTGACGCCGCACGATGAATTACGCCACATGCTGATGCGGGGCGCTCTCGAGGCGCCGCCTTTGCACTCCGCCGGCTTGCCGGCGCTGGCACCGTCACCGGCGTCAGCGCCTGGACATTCGCGCGCGGAAGGTCTCCTGCACAGCGCCGCGCTTTCTCAGCGGCGCTACCTCGACGATGACTTCCGCGACGGCAACGCGGTGTTCCCGCAAGACCGCTACGACGAGGATCTTCAGCAAGTGGACCTGCGCGCGGTCAACAGCTGGCGGCTGCGGCTGCACGAGGTCGAGACACCGGAACTCCTCGAAGTGCACCTCGTCAATGCCATCGCCCCGTACATTCTCAACGCACGGCTGAAGCCACTCATGCTGCGCACGGCCGCGCACGACAAACACATCGTCAACGTCAGCGCCATGGAAGGTCAGTTCTATCGCACTACCAAGACCGACAAGCATCCGCACACGAACATGGCCAAAGCAGCGCTCAATATGATGACGCGCACCAGCGCACCCGATTTCGTGAAGGACGGTATTCACATGAACGCGGTCGATACCGGATGGGTGACCGATGAGGACCCGGCCGTCCACGCGGCCCGCAAGGCCGAGCTCGGCTTCGCGCCGCCTCTGGACATCATCGACGGCGCGGCGCGGATCGTCGACCCCATTTTTGCCGGACAGTTGACCGGCGTTCACGTGTGGGGGCAGTTCCTGAAGGATTACCAGCCGACTCCGTGGTGAGCCGCGACGCGGCTTCGTGGCGAGCGCAACGTGGCCCACGTCCCCGCCGGCCGTGGCGACGTCGCGGGACCGCCGCCTGTGACGTAGCGCACAGCTCCCGCACCTGCCATCCGTCTCCACGGGCCGCATCGCGACGGCCCGGCACGGTCCGCGCTACACTCGAAGCTTCAACCTCAGCGACTCCAGCATGAAAAAAGAGACCATCGCGATTCACGGCGGATTCGACTCGGATCCCGCCACCAAGGCGGCGGCGGTTCCGATTTACCAGACCGCTGCCTACACCTTCGACAGCGCGGAGCACGGCGCTGCGCTTTTCAATCTCGAAGTGGAAGGATTCCGGTACACCCGCATCAGCAACCCAACCACCGCGGTCCTCGAGGATCGGGTGGCTCAGCTCGAGGGAGGCGTCGGTGCGCTCACCGTGAGCTCGGGCCAGACGGCGCTCTACTACGCAACGGTCAACGTCGCCGAGATGGGTCGCAACATCGTCTCCGTGCCGCAGCTCTATGGTACGACCTACACGCTGTTCGGGCATATCCTGCCTCGACAGGGCGTGCAGGTACGGTTCGCCAGATCGGACCGTGCCGCCGACATCGAGGCGCTGATCGACGCCGACACCCGCGCCGTGTTCTGCGAGACGGTCGGCAATCCGGCCGGCAACGTCTGCGACCTGGAGGCGCTCGCGGCAGTCGCGCATCGTCACGGGGTACCGCTGATCGTCGACAACACGGTGGCGACCCCGATGCTGGTCCGTCCGGTCGATTACGGGGCGGACGTGGTGATTCATTCGCTCACCAAATTCATGGGAGGCCATGGCACTACGCTCGGCGGCGCGGTGGTCGATTGCGGCACCTTCCCTTGGCTCGAGCATGCCTCCTCGTTCCCCATGTTCACGCAGCCGGACGAGTCCTATCACGGGCTCGTCTACACCGACCACTATGGCGCCGCCGCTTTCATCGGCCGATGCCGGAGCGTGTATCAGCGCACCTTGGGCGCGGTCCTCTCGCCGATGAATGCGTTCTTGCTCCTGCAGGGAATCGAGACGGTGGCGCTCAGAATCGACCGGCACGTCGAGAACGCCCGCCGGGTGGCCGAGTTCTTGCGCACCGACCCGCGGGTCGAGAGCGTGAATTACGCCGGATTTCCGGACAGCCCCTATTATGGCCTGGTTCAAAAATACCTCGGCGGGCGGGCCTGTTCGCTCATGACCTTCGACGTCCACGGCGGCCTGCCGGCCGGCATCCGCTTCTACGACGCGCTCAAGCTCTTCAAGCGCCTGGTCAACCTGGGCGACGCGAAATCCCTCGCCTGCCATCCGGCCTCGACCACTCATCGCCAGATGACAGCGGCCGAACAGTTGGCCGCCGGCGTCGGACCCGGGAGCATCCGTTTGAGCGTCGGCATCGAGCATATCGACGACATCCTGGCCGATCTCGACCAGGCGCTCGCCGCCGCCGCATCCGCCTGACACTCATCGGAGTTTACTTGACGCAGACCCTGCCCCGCGCCGTCCCCGCACTGTTCCCATCCGTCGCGGAGCGTGGCCGCGTCGAGGCGTGGCTCACCGAGCAGCTGCAGGGCGCCATCAGCCGCGTTCAGGCCGGCCCGGTCACGCCCACCATCGACATGCCGCGCTTTCGAGAGGAGCTCGAGGCGATGAATTTCGACCATCCGCGGCCGCTCGAGGAGATGCTGCGCTGGAGCATCGAGCGGTTGGAGCACGGCATCGTGCAGATGTCGAATCCGCGCTACTACGGCCTCTTCAATCCCGGCGCGAATTTTCCCGCGCAGTGCGCGGATCGAATCGCGGGCGCCTTCAACCCGCAGCTCGCGAGCTCCGCCTCCTCCCCTGTGCCGGTGGCGCTCGAAAACCACTTGATCTGCGCCGTGGCGCGGCGCGCCGGCATGGCCGCGCACGCCACCGGACATTTCGCCACGGGCGGGTCCGAAGCCAACTACACCTCGCTCCTCTGCGCGCTCACCGCCGCGCACCCCGCGTTCGCGAGCGAGGGTGCGCGCGCGTTTCCCGGCGCACCTCGGTTTTACACCTCGCGCGATTGCCACATCGCCTGGCTGAAGATTGCCCACCAGACGGGCGTCGGACGCAGCGCCCTCAGGCTCATCGACACGGACGGCCGCGGACGGATGGATCCTGCGGCACTCGCGCGCGCCATCGCCTCGGATCGGGCGGCGGGCGCGGTTCCTGTGATGGTCGTCGCCACCGCCGGCACCACCGGCGGCGGCATGATCGATCCGCTGCATGCCTGCGCCGACATCGCCTCGCGGGAGAAGCTCTGGTATCACGTCGATGCGGCGTGGGGCGGATCCGCGCTGGCGTCCGATCGGTTGCGCGGGCTGCTGTCGGGTCTCGAACGGGCCGACTCGGTCACCATCGATGCGCACAAGTGGCTGGCGACCACCATGGGCTGCGCCTTGTTCATCACGGCGCGCGGTGCCCTGCTGTCCGAGGCCTTCCACGCCTCCACGAGTTTCATGCCCTCGAGCGTGGCGAGCGTCGACCCTTATCTGAACAGTGTCCAGTGGTCGCGCCGCTTCATGGGTCTGCGCTTGTTTCTGGCGCTGGCGGCGGCGGGATGGTCGGGGCTCGGTGCGCATGTGGAACGTGCCGTCGCGGTAATCGCACGCGTCCGGGAGAAGCTCGAGGCGCTCGGCTGGACGGTCGCCAACTCGTCCGAGCTCGCCGTCCTCGACGTGGTCCCGCCGGGAAGCGCCGATGTTCGAGCCCTGGTCCGCCGGGTGGTGTCCTCGGGACGCGCGTGGGTCGCGCCCACGACCTTCGAGGGGCGCGACGTGGTGCGGATCTGCGCGACCAACGGGGAGACCTCGGATTCGGACGTGGAGGAGCTGATCGCGGCCCTCAGGGCCGCCGCATGTTGAGCATCTTCTCGACCAATGCCCGGATCGCGTTCACGGACTGGAAGTTCTCCGGCGTGATGTCGGACTGCGGAATGGCGATGTCGAACTCGAGCTCGACCGCCAGCATCAAATTGACCATTTTCAAGGAGCTGATGCCGAGCTCGCTCAGCTGGGTATCCACGGGAAACGGCGCCGGGAACACCGCGGCGGAGCCGGAGACTTGCTTGACCAGCGCTATCAGCCGGTCGCACACTTCGTTTGCCCGCATGTCCACTCGATACGTCCCCCAAGGTGGTGACCGCGGATCATACCGTGTAGCTCAACGACCGTCGAAGCTTTACATATCGGCCAATTTGAGCGGACCTATGTCACCAAATCGCGCGAAATTGAGCGGACTATGTCACCAACCTGGCATTTTCAGGCGCAGTGACCTGTCGGGTGCGTTTGGTCTCTCTGCATAATGCGTATCGACCCAACCCAGCCACGGGAAATAGAGTATCCATGGAAGCACAACGACTGCCGAATTCCCCCGCACAGATTCTGAGCACGGGCAATAGCGTTCTGAGCACGGGCAGTAGCGCCTACACGGCCCGCGCACGCCTCGCCGCCGAGGCAGCGGTGCAGCATGCGGCGGCCGTCGATTCCGCGGCACGTTTTCCGGCGGAGGCTTTCGCCGAGATCCGCAATCAACGGCTGCTCGGCATCATGGTGCCGGAGTCCCTGGGCGGCGAAGGCGCCACGCTCGCCGAGATCGCGGACGTTTGCTTCATTCTCGGTCAGGCGTGCTCGTCGACCGCGCTCATTTTCGCAATGCATCAAATCAAGATGGCGTGCATCATCCGCCACGCCAAAGGCAGCCCCGCCTTGGAGCGCATTCTTCGCCAGATCGCCGGCGACCAGCTGCTGATGGCCTCCTCGACCACCGAGGGTCAGGCGGGCGGTAATGTGCGGTCGAGCGATGCCGCGATCGAGCACGTCGGCGAGGAGATCACGCTCGAGCGCAAGGCGACGGTCATTTCCTACGCCGCGGAGGCCGATGGCATCGTGACGACGGCTCGACGTGGCGCGGATGCCGCGGGATCCGATCAAGTGCTGCTGGTGCTGCTCAAGAAAGATTACACACTCGAGCGCGTTCAGTCCTGGGACACGCTCGGAATGCGCGGCACGCACAGCGAAGGCTTTGCGCTTCGCGCGAGAGCGCCCGCCCAACAGGTGCTGCCGGATCCCTACGAAAAGATCCACCCGCAGACGATGGTGCCGCACGCCCACATATTCTGGGGATCGGTCTGGGCGGGCATCGCCGCGGTCGCCACCACCAAGGCGCAGGCCTTCGTACGCAATGCATTGCGCGCTTCCGGGGGACAGATGCCGCCGGGTGCCGCGCACTTCACCAAGGCTGCGTCCTCGCTCAGGACGCTGCGAAGCGTGTTGAACTCCGCGATCCGCGGCTACCAAGCGGTCATTTCCGACGAAAAAGCCATCGCCGCGCTCGAATTTCAATCGATGATCACCCTCACCAAGGTACAGGCCTCCGAGCTGGCGGTCGAAACGGTCCTGGCGGCACTGCGCGCTTGCGGGCTCTCGGGCTTCCGCAACGACAGCGAGTTCAGCATCGGGCGTCATCTGCGCGATGTCCTGTCGGCGCCGCTCATGATCAACAATGACCGTATCCTCGCGAATCTCGCCATGACCTCGGTGATGACATCCCTGCCCACGTCGATCAGTGGTTGAGTCAACAGAAGGCCGAAGTCCAGTGAACGCTCCGAATGCCGCTTCCGCGGTCGATACGTCCGACCCGCTCGCCCATCTTGCGCCCGCCTTGTTCAGGCCGATGGGCGCCGACGGCGTCTACGCCCGCACGGCGCTTTACGTCAACGTCACGGAGCGGCTCGAGAATTACATCAACGGCCTGCGCGAGCCCGAGGCCGAGGTGATGCGCTTCCCGCCGGTCATGAGCCGCAAGCAGCTGGAAAAGTCCGGTTATCTCAAGAGCTTCCCGAATCTTCTCGGGTGCGTGTGCGCGCTGCATGGCAGCGAGTCGTCGATCAGGGCCGCAGCCGACCGGCACGAAACCGGCGGTGATTGGACCGAGGCACTCTCCGCTTCCGACCTGGTGCTCTCGCCTGCCGCCTGCTATCCCGTGTATCCGATCGCCGCGGCGCGCGGCCCCCTGCCTCCCGGCGGCTTGCAATTCGACATCGAGGCCGACGTGTTCCGCCACGAGCCCTCGAAGAGCCTGGATCGCCTGCAATCCTTCCGCATGCGCGAGTTCGTGCGCATCGGATCGCCGCAGGAGATCGTCGAGTATCGCGAGCGATGGCTCGCGCGTGCGCCGGCCATCGCGGCGGATCTGTCGCTGCCGCACACCATCGATGTGGCGAGCGATCCGTTCTTCGGCCGGGTCGGGCAGGTGATGGCGGTCAGTCAACGCCAGCAGGCGCTCAAGTTCGAGATGCTGATTCCCTACCACGCGCATGCGACGCCGACCGCGTGCATGAGCTTCAACTATCATCGCGATCACTTCGGCAATGTGTGGAACATGAACGATGACCGCGGCGCGCCCGCTCACACCAGCTGCGTGGCGTTCGGCATCGATCGTCTGGTGGTTGCGCTCTTCGCGAATCTCGGCCTCGATCCCGATCGGTGGCCCGCCGTGACGCGGCGGGCGTTGGCGCTGTAGCCCCCGCCGACGGCCCGCCCCTTGCCGCTCGATCCGCGCGTCAAGCGATTCCTGGATGTGCTGGCGGCCGGAAACGCGCCGAATGCGCGCAGCGTCAGCGTCGCCCAGCGCCGCGGCCGGCTCGTCGAGCTCATGAAGCTCGGCGGCCCGGGGGTGCCCGTCGGCGCCACCGAGGATCGGATGCTCCCGGGTTCCTCCGCCCCGCTCGCCGTCCGTATTTACAGTCCCGTGCGAACGGCCGCGGCACATCAGGCTCTCTCGCCCGGCCTGGTTTATTTCCACGGCGGCGGCCTGGTCGCGGGTTCCATCGACACCCATGACTCCATCGCCCGAGCCTTGTGTCACGAGGGGGATTGCCGCGTGATCTCGGTGGACTACCGATTGGCTCCGGAGCACCCCTTCCCCGCCGGCCTCGACGATGCAACCGCCGCCATCGCATACATCGGCTCTCATGCGGCGGACTTCGGCGTCGATGCCGCGAGACTCGGCGTCTGCGGCGACTCGGCGGGCGGGACGCTGGCCGCGGCCGCCTGCCACTCCCTCGCGCACTCTGCGATGCCGCCGATGCCGCGCCCGGCACTTCAGCTGCTCATCTGTCCCATCCTGGATTACAGCCGCCGTACCGGTTCGCGCCGCGACTTCGCTTCGGGCTATCTGATCGATCAGGACACGCTCGATCACGACCTCGAGCATTACTCACCGGGCGGAGCCGATCCGCGAGATCCCCTCATCTCGCCTTTGCTGGCCGCGGATCTCACCGCCATGCCGCCCACGATCGTCCACACGGCCGAGTTCGATCCGTTGCGCGACGAGGGGGAAGATTATTTCGATCGACTGACCCACACCGGATCGGCGCTGGCCTATACTTGCCACCCGGGTATGATCCATCTGTTTTATGGGCTGGGTGCGGTCATCCCCTACGCCCGCACGGCCTTCGAGAAGATGGGTGCGGAGATTCGAGCCGCGCTGATCGACCCGGGAGCAACTGAGTGACGGAACGCGCCGCAGCAGAGCGCATGGTGAGCGACTTGCACACGGCTCGCCTCGCAGGAAATCTCGCGGGAATGTGCAGCCTGTTCGCGGACCAGGGGCGCTTCGAGATCGCGGGCGCGAGCGCCGACAAGCCGATTGCCATTCGCGCCGAGACCTTGGCGGACTTTCGCCCCTGGCTCTCGATGATGACCAAGGTATTCCGCCTGACCGATTATCATTTGATTTCGCTCGTGGTCGAAGGCCCGCACGTATCCGCCCACTGGCGGGTGAATATCTTCTCCAAGGTGACCGGTGTCACGGTACCTACCGAGCTCGTCGACCTCTTGGAACTGCGCGACGGCCGCATCCAGACGTACAGCGAATTCTTCGTCCCTCGCTAAAGACTCTCGTTCCTCGTCAAAGACCCAGGGACATCTGCCCGCCGGCGGGACCCGGAGGCCGGAATTTCGAGCAATCGAGCTCGTACCGGCCCTCCGCGGACTTCAGACCCAGCTTTCGCGCGGCAAGATCGAAGCGCGCGCGCAATAGTTCCGCGTAAGGGCCGGTTCCCCTCATGCGCACTCCGAACTCTGAATCGTAATCCTTTCCGCCGCGCGCCTGATTGATCAGCGACATGACGTGAGCCGCGCGATCCGGATAATGATCGGCGAGCCACTCGCGGAAAATGATCTTCAGCTCGTGCGGCAGGCGCAGCAGCACATACCCGGCGGAGGACGCCCCCGCATCGGCAGCCGCCTTCAGGATATCCTCCATCTCATGATCGGTGATCGCCGGGATCACCGGCGCGACCAGCACGCCCACGTGCACGCCTGCCTGGGAGAGCTCTCGGACGACTCGCAGCCGCGCCAGCGGTGAGGCGGTGCGCGGCTCGAGCGTGCGCTTGATCTCGTCGGTGAGCGAGGTGATGCTGACCATCACCGATACGAGGCGATCCGTGGCCAGGTCCCGCAGGAGATCCAGGTCTCGTAACACCAGCGCGCTCTTCGTGACGATGGTCACGGGATGGCGGCAGCGTGCGAGCACCGCGAGAATGCCGCGCGTCACCTCGAGTTTCTTCTCCAGCGGCTGGTAGCCGTCCGTATTGATGCCGAGAGCGATCGGCTTGCACACGTATCTGGGCTTGGAGAGCTCGGCCTCGAGGATCTTGACCGCGTCGGCCTTGTAGAAGAGCTTGGTCTCGAAATCGAGCCCCGGCGACAGACCGAGATACGCATGGGTGGGACGCGCGAAGCAGTAGACGCAGCCGTGGCTGCAGCCGCGGTACGGATTGATCGACTGCTCGAATCCCACGTCGGGCGAATCGTTGGTCGAGATGATGCCGCGGGCGCGATCCGGCAGGACGGTCTCCGCGACGCTGTCCGGTGTTTCCTCCTCATACCAGCCGTCGTGCGTCTTCTCGATGGAACGCTCATCGAATCGACCCGTGGGATTGGAGCCGGCACCGCGGCCCTTGAGCGGCTGGTGACCGATGAAATTGCGCGGCATGGAGCAAACTGTACGCCGTGCTGAATCAGCCGTAAATCCAGTGTCTGGAGCTGCGAACTACTGTATACGGTGCGGCACGCCGGTAGAGCGCGGGCCACGTGTAGGACACCGGGCGACACCGACACGCGAAGTCAGCCCCTGTCCGCGCAGTCGGGCCGGGCTCCAAAATCAACACACCGATAATGACATCGATCCAATGAACAGGAGTCGCTCATGAAGGTGCTCTTAAGCGCAGTATTCGCGGCGGGATTGCTGGCCGGCTGCATCAGCAGCAGCAGCCCGCCCCCGCCGGCCAAGACGACCGTCGTAGTCCCGCAAGGCAGCGGCACGACCGTGGTCTGCCAGAACGGCAATCCTCCGCCCTGCGATTGAGGCAATGGCGCGGGAGCCGTTCCCGGGCAGCGCCCGGGTGGCGGCAGACGATGAGCGAGCGCGCAGCTTGAGGATCTGGCGCCAGAGCTGCCCCGCGACCAAGGTGAGGCGGGTGCGCACCGGAAGCCCTCCGGCCCGTAGCGCCTCCGTCGCCCAGGTGATGCAGGTGTGGAATCCCGAATAGCGAGGCACGGCGGCGAAATAAGTGCTTCCCGGATACGGTCCTGGAGCGTACGGCGCGACGGCCTCACCGGGCTGTCGGGATAGCGCATGCCAGATGAACGCTTGGATGGCGCGCGACTCATCAGGCGTCAATTGAAGCTCGATGACTTCCTCGGCGCCGAACGCCTGGCTCGGCTTGCCCTCGAGCGCGGTGACCAGAATGAGACCCGGTCCGGGCCAGAGCGCCGCGAGCAACGCCGACGCCTCATGATCCTTCGACAACAGGTAGTGGCGGTCGCCGAAGCCGAAAAACGCGTACCTCGCACCGGGAAACTGGCCGAGAACCCCGACGAGAGGCCCGCGCACGTCCTCCGCCGCAAAGCCCACGTCAATGTGCCAGCGCCGTCGCGCGACATACACCGTGGTCGATGAGAACGCGGCCCCCGGCGGGAAATCCTCCGTCGCCGCGTGCGCCACCTCCGTCGTCTCAGTCGCCGCCTGCGTCGCCGGGTGCGCCGCGGTCGAACCCGCGCCCAGCGAACCCGTTCTCGAGGGGCCGGTCGAGGCGCAAGCCGACATCAGCGAGGCCGATACCAGAGATGCCGCCGCCAGAGTCACCACCCTCGCTTGAGCCGCCCGCACGACACCGGTTCGCCCGAGGACTCGTCTCACCATCACCCGTCCGTCGCGGTCGGCACGGCGACGGGCAGCATCGCCCTGATCGAGAAGCCGCCCCCCGGACGGCTCGCGAGATCGAGCGTGCCGCCGAAGGCTGCGACCCTCTCACGCATCCCGACCAACCCCAGTCCGCCGCTCGGCACGCCGAGATCGGCACCCCGTCCGTCGTCCTCGACAACCGCCTCGAGCCCCACTCTTCCATCCTCGAAACGCCGTGCGCCGATGCGAATGTCGACCCGCGTCGCCCGCGAGTGGCGAGCCACGTTGGTCATCGCCTCCTGAATCAGCCGAAACAGCGCGAGGCCCCTGGACGGCTCCAATGAGCCGAGATCGGATTCGATCTCGAGCGCGATGCGCGCCGGGGCGAGCCGCTGGCGCCAGTCATTCACGCAATGCTCGAGTGCAGCCGCGAGACCGAGCTCATCCAGCCCTGCGGGTCTCAGCTGCCGGATCAGCCCGCCCACCACCGCATACACTCGGTCGATATTGTCGACCATGGCGGCGGCGGTTCGATGCCCCGTTTCATGCGCCGCGGGAATCGTCTCGCGGAGCGCGAGCGCGTCGAGCTTGATGGCGTTGATGTATTGGCCGAGTTCATCGTGCAGGTCCCGGGCGAGCGCCTTGCGCTCGTTTTCCTGCATGTCGAGATAGGCTTGCGCGAGGCGCTGATTCTCCGCGAGCGCCTCGACGAGCCGCGCCTCGGCCGCGCGCCGCAAATCCAGCTCTCGGCGCGCCTCGAAGTAGCGCCGGGTGGAGAACCAGATCAGGCAGACGGCTATGGCGAGAAGCACGCCCGGCAGCTCGTCGAGCTGCCACCGCTCGTGCGGCTGCGTCCAGGCGAGTATTTTCTCGCTCAGGTCGAGCTTGACGGACAGGAAGGCCGAAACCACGGAAATGGCCACCACCACCGCCACATCGCGGCGCGCGGCGTTCCTGCGCTCACCGTAGGGCGCGTGCGCGATCGGCTTGAGCGCAGGTTTCGGCATGCTGCGGCATCCTGCCTATGGAAACATCATGCCGCAAGCCGTAGATTAGCCGTCGGCCGGCTAATTCCAGGCGCCACCGGGGGGAGTATTCCAATGTTGCCCAGATCGTTCGCTCACGCGCTTTGCGCGGCGATAGTGTTATGCGGCGGCGCACTGGCTGCCGGCCCAGCGCCCTCCCCTTCTGCGCCGGAGTTCGGCGGCCAGTGCGCCGAGGCTCTGTCGGAAGGCCAGCACGTGAAAACCGATTGTTCCATCACCTGGACCGATAAGGACGGCAAGACCTATTGCTTCGGCAGCGCGGATGCCAAGAAGTCGTTTCTGACCAATCCCGCCGAGAGGCTCGAGCGCGCTCACGAGTTCTTGGCCGCCGGCAATGTCGAGGCGACGGAGACGGCCATGCAGAATTACACGGCGAGCGATGCGGAGGCGCTGGTCAAGCAGGCGATCGATGCCAAACTCAAGGCCAATGGCGGAACCTTCCCGATGGACGACGCCCTCGATGGAGATCATCTGAAGCTCGCCTTCGACGGCATCGACTTCACCCGCACCATCGACGGCTACGGCTTCTTCCCCGACGTGAAGTTCCATGACGCCGGCGATGCCAAGAAGAGATACCTGATCGATTTCTGGGTCGTGCCCGTCGCCGGGCAACTGCAGATCGAAGAGACGCGCATCTACAAGGCGCCGCTCCTGGCCGACTCCGAGTGGACCTTGATGGCGCGCCAGCCCGTTCCCTGGTGGTGGATTCCGGCATCGGAGCATCCCGGACACCTGGCCACGAAGCGCGGCTGGGAAGTCATGTCGGCGGTCGAGAGAAACGCGATGATGGAGGCCGCAAGGAACAACGGGGTGTTCAAGATCAAGGATGACAAGACCGGCAAGGAGCTCAACCTGGAGTTCGTCGACACCCATCAGCCGGTGCGCCAGCTCGACAACGATGGGCACTATTTTGCGTGTACCGATTTTCGCGTCGTCGGCACCAAGGACCAGATTTACGACATCGATTTCTGGGTCAGCGACAAGGACGGCGTGATGTCGGTGGACCAGGCGAAAGTGCACAAGGTACCGGAGCTGAAGGACGGTCAATGGATCCAGGTGCCGCGCTACGAATGGAAGGATCTCGGCAGCTCGCACGTCGTCCCCTGACGGCGGTGCCCTCCGGGGCTCACTTGATGTAGGGGAATTCGGCCGTCGATCGCGGCCTTGCGATGTGATAACCCTGGGCAAAGCCCACGCCCAGGCGCCCGAGCTCGGCGAGCACTTCCGCCGACTCGACGCGCTCGGCGATGGTTTGAATCCCCATCGCCTTGCCGATCTGGCTGATGGCCTCGACCATGCTGCGATCCACCGGATCCCGGGTCACGTGCTCGATGAACTGTCCGTCGATCTTCAGGTAATCGACCGGCAGGTTCTTCAGGTACATGAACGAGGAGAGGCCGCTGCCGAAGTCGTCGAGCGCGAAATGGCACCCGCGGGCCTTCAGCTCGCGCATGAAATACACGACGTTGCCGAGGTTCGCGATGGCGGCCGTCTCGGTGATCTCGAAGCACATCGCACCGGGGACGAGCTCCACCGCCGACAGCTCGGCGATGAGATACTCCAGGAAGCGTTCGTCGTTGAGCGAGGTGCCGGACAGATTGACTGCGACGGTATACGGCTCGATGCCCGATGAGATCCGATGCACCACGCGCTCCAGTGCCTGGCGCACCACCCAGCGATCGATGCTGGGCATGACGTTGTAGCGCTCGGCCGCGGGAATGAACTCGGCCGGCGCCACCAGCACACCGGATTCGTCGCGCAGCCGGAGCATCAGCTCGAAATGTTCGCGGTGTACGGTGTTGCCGCTGATGGGCACGATGGGCTGATAGAAGAGCTCGAACCGGCCCTCGTCGGCGGCCCGGGTCAATTTCGATACCCAGTGCATTTCCCGGTGGCGCTCGGGCATGTTGTCGGGCTTGTAGAGCTGTACGCGGTTGCGGCCCAGGTCCTTCGCGGAGTAACAGGCGACGTCGGCCGCGCTCATCACGCTCGCCACGGTGGGCGTATCCGCGGTGATCTCCACGATGCCGATGCTCGCGCCGACGGCGAGCACACCGTCCTGCCAGATGAACCGGTAGTCGCGAATCGCCTGACGCAATTGCTCGGCCACGCGCAGCGCCTGATCGAGCGGGCAGCTCGCGAGCAGGATGCCGAACTCGTCGCCGCCCAGCCGGGCGAGGGTGTCGCCGTTGCGTACCCGGGACTGAAGGAGGCCCGTGATCTGCCGCAGCAGCTGATCGCCCGCCGGATGGCCGCAGGTGTCGTTGATCAGCTTGAACTGATCCAGATCCAGATAGAGCAGCGCCTGGTGCGAGGCCGAATCCTGGCGCACGCTTTCCACCGCCGCCGTGAGCCGATTCTCGAACTCGCGCCGGTTGATGAGGCCCGTGAGCGCGTCGTGGCTCGCTTGGTAATGCAGGGCGCGATGGAGCCGACGTTCCTTGCTCACGTCGTGGAATACCATAACCGCGCCGATCAGATTGCCGGCCCGGTCGCGGATCGGGGCGGCCGAATCCTGGATGGCGATCTCCTGGCCGCGCCGGGCGATGAGCGCGGTATGCTGCGCGAGCCCGAGCACCTGCCCCTCGCGCAGGCACCGGATGATGGGACTCTCGCCCGCCTCGCGCGTCCCCTCTTCGACGACGGTCAGGACCTCGCTCATCAAGCGGCCCTGCGCCTCGTGGTTCTCCCAGCCGGTGAGGCTTTCCGCCACCGGATTCATGTAGTCGATGCGCCCCTCGGAATCTGTGGTGATCACCGCGTCGCCGATCGACTGCAGCGTCACCTGCGCGCGCTCCTTGGCCTGGAATACGGCGGTCTCGGCCTTCTTGCGCTCGGTGATGTCGGAGATCGTGCCTTCGTAGCCCGTGATGCGGCCTTGCTTGTCGCGCACGACCCGTCCGTTGGCCACCACCACGACCATGCTGCCGTCCTTGCGCCGCAGCACGTATTCGTCGTTGCGCACCTCGCCCTCGCTCTCCATGCGCCGCACATAGGTGTCGCGATCGCTCGGATACCAATAGAGCGAGGTGACCGGGACCCGGTAGATTTCCTCCGCCGAGGCGTACCCGAGCATCTGCACGAAGGCCGGATTCGCAACCAGGAGCCTCCCGTCGCGGGTGGTGCGGTAGACGCCCTCCATGACGCCCTCGAACAGGCCGCGGAATTTCGCCTCGCTCTCCCGAAGCGCATCCTCCGCGCCGCGCCGCTCGATGGCGATGCCGGCAATTTGCGTCATGCGCGACATGAGCTCGTGATCGCGCGCCGGCGGCACGCCCGCCTGATGCTGATAGACGGCGAAGGTACCGAGCACTTGCCCGTCCGAGGCGAGGATCGGAGCGGACCACGAGGCGCGCAATCCGGCGTGAACGGCAGCCTCCCGGCGAAACTCCCAGAGCGCATCGCTCTCGATATCGGCCACCGTCACCTGCCGCGAGAGATACACCGCGGCGGCGCAGGAGCCGAAGCGGATGCCGATCGGCGTTCGGTCCATGGCGGCTGCGAACTCGCGCGGAAGGCTCGGAGCCACGCCGAAGGAGAGCACCTGGCGCTCGCGATCGAACAGGCTGATGGCGCAGCGGCCGCCCGCGACGACGCGCTCGATCACTTCGCCGATGGCCTCGAGAACCGTGGTCAGCGGCGCGTTCGCCGCGATCTTCTCGAATACGCGTCGCTCGCCCGCCGCGATCGCATCGCCGCGCTTGCGCTCCGTGATGTCCGTGATGCTCGCGCGTATCAAGCGGCGATGGGAGCTCGGCAGGCGTACGAAGCGCACCTCGCAGGGCATGGTCTGTCCGAGCGAATCGCAGTGGACCCACTCGAACACCGGCGTGTCGCCCGCCAGCGCGCCGTCGATGTAGCCGCGCGCCACCCCGAACGAGAGACTGCCGTCCGACTGCCGAAGCGGCGTGATTTTGTCGGGTCCGCTCGCAAGCAGCACCGCGCGATCGGCCTTGAAGAAGCGGCAGGCGTTGTCGTTCACGTCGACGAATCGGCCGGCATCCACGTCGAACACGAGGATCGCCTCGGGCGCGTTCTCCACCAAGGTCCGGTAGCGAGCCTCGCTTTCGCGCATCGACTGCTCGGCGAGATGACGCTCCGTGATGTCGCGGATGCAAACGATGTAGCCGTCCCGGCGATTGAGGCTCGCCTTGCTCACCGCGATTTCGAGCGCCACTCGGGTGCCGTCCTTGGTTCGGCCCCAGGTCTGGTGCGCGGCCAGGTCGACGTGCGTATCGTCGATCTTCGCCGCGCAACGCTCGAGAAATTCGAGCGGGCCGGCCGCACCCATCTCGGGCAACAGATACTCGAGCGTGCGGCCGAGAATCTCCGCTTGCGAGTACCCGAAGATGCGCTCGCCGGTGGGATTGAAGGTCTCGATGTGGCCCGAGTCGTCGACCGTGACGATGGCGTCCTTGACGTTGTCGAGAATGGCCTGAAGGTGCGTCGCGCTCTGTTCGCGGATTTCGCGCGTGAGCGCCTGAGCCTCGTCCGACATGAGCTGCATGGAACGGACGATGCCGCGCCGCTCCGAATCCATGCGGTCGTACTGCGCGCTCACCGCCGCGAGGAGCACGTTCAGGTCGAGATCGCCCCGCCCTCCCGCCTCGGCCAGTTGGCGTTCGAGCAGCCGGTTCAAGCTCTCTTGGGCGGGCGTTGTTAGAAGGACAGCCGCGATATCGCGTGACAAGGCGTGGGTCTCCCAATTCGAGTGAATGTTAGGGAGATCCCGCAGCGGCGGTGTGACGGGCGTCTCGGTTCGCCCAATAATCGGTTAAGTAATCACGCGCCTTGGTCGACTGCTTCACGCCCGGAGCGTTTGCGGTCGATTTCCTTCAGATTGCGCTTGCGTAGACGGACGGAGGTCGGGGTGACCTCGATCAGCTCATCGTCGTCGATGAACTCCATGGCCTGCTCCAGCGAAAAGCGGATCGGCGGCGTCAATACCACGTTCTCGTCCTTGCCGGCGGCTCGCATGTTGGTGAGCTTCTTGCCCTTCAAGGGGTTGACCACCAGGTCGTTGTCCCGATTGTTCAGGCCGATGATCATGCCCTCGTAGACTTCCTCGCCCGGCCCGATACAGAGCCTTCCCCGCTCCTGAAGGCTGAACAGCGAATACGCGAGCGCCACGCCTTGGCCGTTCGCGATCAGCACGCCATTGGGCCGCTGACCCAAGTCGCGCGGCACGACCGGTCCGTAGTGATCGAACACATGGTGCAGGAGTCCCGTGCCGCGGGTCATGGTGCGGAATTCGGTTTGAAATCCGATCAACCCGCGCGAGGGGATCATGTAGTCGAGGCGCACGCGGCCGCGCCCGTCCGCCTGCATGTCCTTGAGCTCCGCACCGCGGCTGCCGAGCGCCGACATGATGTCACCCTGCGCGTCGCTGTCGGCATCGACGGTGACCTGCTCGTAGGGCTCGTGCGCCGCGCCGTCGATCTGCTTGATGACCACCCGGGGCCGGGAGACCGCGAGCTCGTAGCCTTCGCGGCGCATATTCTCCAAAAGCACGCCGAGATGCAGCTCGCCCCGGCCGAATACCACGAACTTGTCGGGATCGGCGGTGGGCTCCACGCGCAGCGCCACGTTGTGAATCGACTCGCGCTCGAGCCGCTCGCGAATCTGGCGGCTGGTGACGAATTTGCCCTCGCGCCCGAGGAAGGGCGAGGTGTTCACCTCGAAGGTCATGCTGATGGTCGGCTCATCGACGGTGAGGCTCGGCAACGGCTCGACGTTCGCGGGATCGCACAAGGTATCGGATACTTTCGGTTCGGCGATTCCGGCGAAGGCCACGATATCGCCCGCGCTCGCGCTCTCGACCTCGACGCGGGTCAATCCGTGAAATCCCAGGATCTGAGAGATGCGCTCGGAGCGCTGGCGCCCCTCGCGGTCCACGACCGTCACTGCCATGCCGCGGCGAAGCGTGCCGCGCTTGATGCGGCCGATGCCGATGGCCCCCACGTAGCTCGAGTAGTCGAGGAGCGTCACTTGCAGCTGCAAGGGGCCGTCCACGTCGACATCCGGCGGCGGGCAGTGCTCGACGATGGTCTGGAACAGGGGCTGCATGTCGCCCTCGCGCACCGTCGAGTCGAGGCCCGCGAAACCGCGCAGCGCCGAGGCATAGATGACCGGGAAGTCCAATTGCTCGTCGGTGGCGCCGAGCCGGTCGAACAAATCGAAGGTCTGATCGAGGACCCAGCCCGGGCGCGCCTCGTCGCGGTCGATCTTGTTGATCACGACGATGGGCCTGAGGCCGTGCTTGAAGGCCTTTTGGGTGACGAATCGCGTCTGCGGCATGGGGCCGTCGACCGCATCGACCAGCAGGAGCACGCAATCGACCATGGCGAGCACCCGCTCGACCTCGCCGCCGAAATCGGCGTGTCCCGGCGTATCGACGATGTTGATTCGATACTCGCCCCAGGTGATCGCGGTGTTCTTGGCGAGGATGGTGATGCCCCGTTCGCGCTCGAGCACGTTGGAGTCCATCACCCGCTCCTGCAGATCCTTGCGGGCATCGAGCGTGCCCGATTGGCGCAGGAGCTGATCGACGAGGGTGGTCTTCCCATGATCGACGTGCGCGATGATGGCGATGTTGCGAATGGGCGTCACGGCGGACCTTGAAGCGTGGGGACGAAACCGCCCATTATAGGCCTAAAGCGGGCCTCCTGCCGAGGGATTTCCGCCGAAATCCGGCTCAGCCGGTGGGCGATGCCGCAGGCGTCGGCGGCGGGTTCCCGGACGAAGCCGGCGCGGAGGCAGGGCCCGCGACGATGATCGGGACCGAGAACACCCGGGTGTCCGCTAACTGGTCATGCTTCAAATTCACGGTCAGCGTCAGCAGGAAGACGCCTTCCGAGGTGGGTGTGAGCCGGATGCTCCGGCGATAGACCTGCGCGGGTTCCACCGAGGCGAACTCGAACTTCGAGTCGGCCGCAGGCACCTGAAGGCTCTCAGGTCCGCTCACCTCGACGGTCGCGGGGTCCGCAGGCTCGCGGGGAAGCAGTGCGACGGCGATTTCCAGCGGTTCACCTTGTACCGGCCGCGTCAGAAGATCGAATTTCAATCCGACGGGAGCCTGCGACTTGCCCTGGGTCGCCGCTTCGACCATCCCGGCCGTCAGCTCATCCACGGTCGGTCCACGCTGCGCTGCAACGGGCGCCTTCTTGCGGACGGCGGGATTCGGCCGTTGGGCATCCCCGGACTCTCGTTGGCAACCGGCCGCCAGCACCAGCGCACACAGGGTGAAGGTTCTGAGTTTCATGCGCACCTATGATCCTTGAGGAGATGATCCCCAAATACGACCGCGTTCACAACTCGAGCGCCGGCTCCCGCACCTGGGCGAGCTGATCCTCGAGCGCGCGATAATGTTCCTCCCAGTAGCGGGGGGCGGCAAACCAGGGAAAAGCCTGCGGGAAGGCCGGATCGTCCCAGCGCCGTGCGAGCCAGGCCGAATAGTGGATCATGCGAAGCGCCCGCAGCGGCTCGATCAAGGCCACCTCGCGCCGGTTGAAGGGGAGAAACTGCTCGTAGCCTCGCAGGAGGTCGGCAAGCTCCACCGTCATCTCCGCGCGGCTCCCCGCGATCAACATCCAAAGGTCCTGGATCGCCGGCCCGCTCACACAGTCGTCGAGATCGACGAAATGCGGACCGGCGTCGGTCCACAGGATATTGCCGCGATGACAATCCCCGAGGATGCGCCCGGTCGCGGCGCCTCGCCAGCCGCGGGCTCGATCCTCCACCTCCTCGAGCAGCGTCTCGGTGAGATCGGCATATTTGTCGGTGAGATAGTCCGGCATCCAGTCGCCCTCGAGCACGAAGTCGCGCGCTCCCCGCCCCAGATCCTGGATGCTGAGCACCGGCCGCTCTCGAAAGACCGACGCGCGTCCCACCGCATGAATCCGGCCCAGAAACCGCCCCACCCACTCCCGTTCGTCCGCGGTTCCGAGCTCCGGCCAGCGTCCGCCCCGGCGCGGAAACAGGGCATAGCGATAGCCTCCGTGAAAGTGCAGCGTCTCCCCCTCTCGGGACAGGGGCGCCACCACGGGAATTTCCTGGGCGGCGAGCTCGGCGGCGAACGCATGCTCTTCGCGGATCGACGCATCGCTCCAGCGCCCCGGGCGGTAGAACTTCGCGACCATGGGATCCGAGTCCTCGACGCCGACTTGATAGACCCGATTTTCGTAGCTGTTGAGCGCCAGCACGCGCCCGTCGCAGCGGAACCCGACGGCCTCGATCGCGTCCAAAACGGCCTCGGGCGAGAGCTCTGAATAGGGTGCTTCGATGGTCATGGCGGGATTCTACAGATATGATGCCGCCGCTCCGCGGCGGGCCCCTTAAGCTAGAATGCCCGCCATGCGATTGCCCCGACCCAAGTCATTGAGCGGCCTCATGCTGATCGGTTTCACGATCGTTGCGGCGCCGCTCCTGTTCGCCATCGTCAACGCCGCCGTGCAGATGAACCGGATGTCGAGCCGCAGCGAACAACTCGTGGTGCGCGGCGTTCAGAGCACCCGCAACAATCAGCGCATGTTCGTCGAGATCGCCTCGCTCGAGCGCACCGCGCGGCTCTATCAGATCCTTCCGAACAACGAGCTCCTGGAGGCGTACGCCCGCAATCATCTCCTGCTCGAGAACACGCTCGATGAGCTGCTCACGCTGCCGCTCGATTCTCAGGCACAAGCTCAGGTCCACGATCTCAAGACCGAGGCCGAACATGCGTGGGAGGAGATCAAGACGGCACCGCCGAACTCGGCGCGCATGACCGATCTGGTGAGCTCCTATTCGCAGATGTCGGATCTGGCGACCCGGATCTCGAGCCGCGTCAGCGGCCAGATCGACCACGATCTCACCGCCCTGCAGAATTCGGCCGAGCTCGCGCAGCGGAATCTGTTCTGGCGCACGCTCCTGCTCGTGCCGATGACCCTCGCCGTCGTCGGGGTGTTCACCTATCTTTTCGGCAGACCCATCCGCGCCATCGACCGCTCGATCAGCGAACTCGGCCGCGGCACGTTCTCGCGGCCCATCGCCATCCGGGGTCCCGCGGACCTCGAGCGCCTGGCGGCGCAGCTCGAATGGCTGCGCCTGCGGCTTCTCGAGCTCGCCCAGGAGAAGAATCGATTCTTGCGACACATGTCGCATGAACTGAAGACGCCTCTCGCGAATATTCGCGAGGGAACCGAACTATTGATGGACGGCGCAGTCGGTGAGCTGCAAAGCGCACAACGCGAGGTCGCTGGGATTTTGCGGGAAAACGGCATGAAACTGCAGAGGCTGATCGAGAACTTGCTGTCGTTCAGCGCCTGGCAGGCCAAGAGCGTGGGCCTCGAGGTATCCGAGTTCAAGCTGCGCCCGCTGATCAAATCGGTTCTGGAGAACCAGCAGCTCACCTTGGTCGGTCAGCGAGTGCGCCTCGATGTGCAGGTGGAGGATCTCACGCCGCTCGCCGACCGCGGCAAGGTACGTCTTATTCTGGACAATTTATTGTCGAATGCGATCAAGTTCACACCCCGGGGGGGCACCATCTCGATCCATGCCAGGAGCGAGCGCGAGCAGCTGGTGCTCGACGTCATGGATTCGGGGCCCGGGATACCGGTCGAGGAGCGCAACCGCATCTTCGAGGCCTTCTACCAGGGCAAGACGCCTCAGGGCGGCCACGTCAAAGGCACCGGGATCGGACTCTCCGTGGTGACCGAATTCGTCAATGCGCACGGCGGCAGCATCGAGATCCTCGAAGCGCCCACCGGCGGGGCGCTCTTTCGGGTCCGTCTCCCCTTGCGCCATTCGTCGCCCGCCCCCCGTGAAAAGGCTCATGCGGCATAAGCTGCGACTCTCAGTCCTCACCGCCCTCGCCCTCTGCGCCCTCTGCGGGTGCGCGGCGCTGGGCGGCTCCTCGGGCGCGAAGGCACCCCCGCCGTCCGAGCCCGAGCACCCGCCCGAGGCCGGTGCGATCACGCCCTTGCTCGATCTGATGAGCGCGTTGCCGAAGGGAGACCCGGCCCGCCAGGCGGAACTCTTCCAGTCCGCCAAGGATGCCGCCTCGCTCTCGCCGACCACCAGCAATCGGCTCAAATACGCCCTCGCCCTGGCGATTCCGGGTCATGGCGGGTCCGATCCCGTCGCCGCACAGCGACAGTTGTCGGAACTCCTGGCCAGGCCTGAAACTCTGCTTCCGGATGAGCGCCTATTGGCCGTGGTGGAGCTTCAAGAGGTCGACCAGCGATTGGTCTTACAGGCCGAGAATCAACGGCTGCGGGATGAGGCGCTGCATGATTCCAAGGACAAACTGCAGGCAATCACCCACCGGCTGCAGGCCGAATCCGATGAGAACGCCCGTTTACGCAAGGCGCTCGACGAGGCTCACGCCAAGCTCGAGGCGGTTACGCATATCGAGCGGTCCATTAACGAGCGCGGCACGAACGAGCCGCCTCACACCCCCTAGATGAGCCGCGATGAGGCCACCGGAGAAAAATCAGTGAACGCGTATTCGATCGCTTCGACCACCCCCCTCTCTTTCGGCCTGCAACCCAGCCCGCGCGACACCTCCGCCACGCAGAAGCGCAAGGCGCGGATCCTGGTGGTCGACGACGACCCCGGCCTGTTGCGGCTCCTGACCATCCGGCTGCGCGCCGAGAACTACGAGGTCGAGGCGGTGGAAAGCGCCGCGGCCGCCCTCGCCGCCTGCACGCGGTTCCGGCCTGACCTCGTGATCACGGACCTGCGCATGGACCAGATGGACGGCATCGGCCTCCTGAAGGAGCTGCAGAGCCGCTGGCCCGGGCTCAAAGTCATCATCCTCACGGCGCATGGCACGATTCCCGATGCCGTGCACGCCACCCAGAGCGGTGCATTCGGCTTTTTGACCAAACCGGTCGACAAGCAGGATCTGCTCGACAACGTTCAGAAAGCGCTCAAAGTCTCGGGCTTCGCGCACGTCGCCGAGGACTGGCGAGCCAATATCGTCACCCGCAATCAGCTCATGGAAGACAAGCTGGCGCAGGCCAACATGGTCGCCGGCACCGACGCCAGGGTGCTGATCACCGGCGAGAGCGGAACCGGCAAGGAAGTGCTCGCACGCGCCATCCACGACGCGAGCCCACGCCGCAACAAGCCGTTCGCCTGCATCAACTGCAGCGCCATGGCGGAGAATTTGCTCGAGTCCGAGCTCTTCGGCCACGAGAAAGGCGCGATTCCGGGCGCGACTCGCGCCCAAAAAGGAGTATTCGAGACGGTCGAGGGTGGAACGCTCCTGCTCGCCGAGGTGGGCGACATGCCGATGCGGCTTCAGGTGAAGCTGCTTCGTGTCTTGCAGGAAAACCAGATCCGGCCGGTGGGCGGCCCCGAGGCGGTCGCCGTGAATGTGCGTGTGATCTCCTCCACCCATCGCGATCTGCACCAGTTGATGGTCGGCGGCCAATTCCGCGAGGACCTTTATTACCGATTGAACGTGGTGCACATCGAAGTGCCGTCGCTCGGCCGGCGGCGCGAGGACATCCCGCTCCTGGTCGCGCATTTCCTCGAACAGATCGCCAAGGAGAGCGGCCAGAGAAAGATCTACGCGCCGGAGGCCGTCGAGCTCCTCGCCACGGCGGAATGGCCGGGCAATGTTCGTCAGCTGTACAACGTGGTCCGGCAGAACGTGGCGCTGTCGCACGGCGCCATCATCACCGCCGAGCTCGTTCAGCAGTCGCTCGGCGGGAATCCGACGCGGCTACCTTCGTTCGACGAGGCACGCGATGAATTCACGCGCAACTACCTGTCGCAGATTCTGCAGATCACCACGGGCAACGTGAGTCAGGCCGCGCGGCTTGCCAAGCGCAACCGCACGGATTTCTACAAGCTCCTCTCGCGCCACCAGCTGCAGCCGGACGACTTCAAGAAGACCTAGAGATCCATCGGCCTCGGGGACATCGTCGCGAGCAGGCGAACCCGAGCAGATGGACCCAGGTCCGACAGGCTCCGAAGGTCAGCCGTAGAACTCGGCGACGCCCGCGGCCACCGCGGCGAGCTGCGTTTCGGAGAGCTCCGGATATATCGGCAGCGCCAGCGTCTCGCCGGCTGCGCGCTCGGATTCGGGGAAATCGCCGCGAGCGTATCCCAGAGAGGCAAAGCACTGCTGCAGATGCAGCGGCACCGGGTAATAAATCTCCGTTCCGATGCCTCGATCGGTGAGGGCGGCGCGAAGCGCGTCGCGGCGCTCGGCGCGGATCACGTATTGATTGAAGATGTGGCGGCCGCCCACGGCCGCACGCGGTGTGACGACGAGAGGCGCGAGTGCTGCCGTCTCGAACGCAGCCGTATAGTACGCGGCGTTTCGCCGGCGTGCCTCGGTCCATGCATCGAGGCGCTTCAACTTCACGCGCAGGATCGCCGCCTGCAGCTCGTCGATGCGAAAATTACCGCCGATCAGCGCGTGGAAATACTTGGGCTTGCCGCCGTGGACGCGCAGCACCCGCAGAAGCTCGGCGAGATCCGGGTCGTTGGCGGTACACAATCCGGCATCGCCGAACGCGCCGAGATTCTTGCTCGGGAAAAACGAGAAGCATCCGATGTCGCCGATCGATCCGACGCGGGTGCCGTTCGCATCCTCGGTACCGATGGCCTGGGCGGCATCTTCGATGACGCGCAAGCCGTAGCGCCGGGCGATTGCCATGAGCGAGTCCATGTCCGCCGCCTGCCCGTACAGATGAACGGGCATGAGGGCGCGGATTCGCCCGCCGGTCGACCGATGGACGAGGGCGCCCCCTTCCACCCGGCATTGCCGCTCGATGAACGACTCGACGGCCGCGGGGGACAGATTGAAATTCTCGGGATCGATGTCGCAGAAAACGGGCCTCGCGCCGGTGCGGGCGATCGTGCCCGCCGTCGCGAAGAAGGTGAACGGCGAGGTGATCACCTCATCGCCCGCGCCGATCCCGAACGCCATCAGCGCCAGGAGCAGCGCGTCGGTGCCCGACGACACACCGACGCCCGCCGATGCACCGCAGTATTGCGCCAGCTCGGCTTCCAGGGCACGCACGTGCTCCCCCAGGATGAATTGTTGGCTCGCGCAAACACTTTCGATGACGGGGAGGACTTCGGCGCGAATCCCTGCGTACTGCGCCTTAAGATCGAGTAATGGAACCTTTGTCATGTAACACTAGAATAACATTGGCGTCAGACTATTTAACAATATGTGGTCCGTATCACGTCGCAACGATGAGTTTCACCGATAATGAATCCTAACTTTGTCGTAGTTCCGCCACGCTCGAAGAGCCTCGCGAGCGGACGCCGCGGCCCGACGGACATGAGATGACCCAGCCGGTTCAATTCAGACAAGGCTTGTTGATCGCATTGCTGACGGGTGCGCAAGCGGTGCTTCCCGCCATCGTCGCCGTCGCCTCGCTCTACGCGACCATCCTCGCCTTCGGCAGCAGGTTCGATCCGCGCTCCTCCGGGATCGTGGTCGTCGCGGTGGTCTGTCTGGTGCTGATCCAGCCGCCGCGCGAAGTCACCGCCCAATTGACCTCGCCACGCGTATCCGCGGTGGTCGACGTGCTGTTCCGGTGGTTTCTGATCCTCGCGGTGCTCCTCGGCATCGCCTACGTGACCAAATCGCCGCTTCAATCCTACCCGCGCCGGGTATTCCTCACCTGGGCGGTGGCCACCCCGGTGGTGCTGATCGTGGCGACGCTGGCGATGCAGGAGTTCATGCGCCGCTTCCTGATGAACGCCTTCGAGGCGCGCGCAGCCATCATCGCGGGCTACAACGGCTCGAGCCTGGAGCTCGCGCGGAGGCTGAAGAAAAACCCGGGCATGCGGCTGGAAGTGGCGGGATTCTTCGACGATCGAAGCACCGACCGGCTCGGCATGGAAGAGGATGCCGAGCTCATCGGACCGCTCGCGGATCTCGGCGCCTACGTCAAGGAACATCGTATCGACGTGATTTTCATCGCCCTCCCCATCCGCCACGTGAAGCGCGTCATGAATCTGCTGGACGACCTGCGCGACACCACCGCCTCGATCTACTACGTGCCGGACATCTTCGTCTTCGATCTCATTCAAGCGCGATCCGGCGAGATCCAGGGCATCCCGGTCGTCGCCATGTGCGAGACGCCGTTCTACGGTTACCGCGGCGTGGCCAAACGTCTGACCGACATCGTGCTGTCGTTGGGTATCCTTTTGCTGCTCCTGCCGGTCCTCGCTCTGGTCGCGGTGCTGGTGAAGTTGTCTTCTCCGGGCCCCGTCATCTTCAAGCAGCGCCGCTACGGGCTCGACGGACGGGAGATCGCGGTCTACAAGTTCCGCACCATGAACGTGACCGAGGACGGCGCGCAGATCCGCCAGGCCTCGAAGACCGATCAGCGGATCACTCGCATCGGGGGCATGCTTCGCCGCTCCTCGCTCGACGAGCTGCCGCAGCTCATCAATGTGCTCCAGGGCCGCATGAGCCTGGTCGGGCCGCGCCCGCACGCGGTGGCCCATAACGAGGAATATCGAAAGCTCATCAAAGGATACATGGTCCGCCACAAGGTGTTGCCCGGGATCACGGGGCTCGCGCAGGTGAACGGCTGCCGCGGCGAGACCTCGCAGCTCGAGGAAATGGAAGCGCGCGTCAACTACGATCTCGACTACCTCCGGCGCTGGACACCGATGCTCGACATCAAGATCATCCTCATGACGGTGGTGAAGGTGTTTCGGGACGACAAGGCGTATTGACGATCGAGGCGGCGGCGGGCAAGTACATCGCGACCGCGACATGGGGATCGCGGAATAGATAGCGGCCGCGGAATGTCGCCGAGGTGCTTGTCGCGATCGACAGGGGCCTGGTCGGTGTGACGAGGACAGTCCCCTCCCGGCCGCTCCCGCCGGCCTCACCCGGTTCGGCCACTTTCGCGTGGAGGTCGGAGAAATTCAGCCGCTCCCGCGTAATGGAATACTGGCATTTGTAGAATGCCTCCTTGGCCGAGAAAAGGAGCGTCGCCGCTGACGCCTGGGCAGACACCGGCAGAGACTCGAGCCACGCCGATTCGGCGGCCACACAGATATGCCGCCACAGATCCCGTTTGACGTCGCCCGCCACTTCCACATCGATGCCGAGCGAGGCGAAACGACGCCGCTCCGCAACCACCGCGGCGCAGAGTCCTCGCGTATGGGTGATGCTGCCCACCATCGATTCGGGCCAGACGGGCGCGCGATCGGGCGCCATGGTCAACGGGACGCCGGTGATGCCGAACTCGGCGAGCGCGCGACGCGCGCAGAGCCGCCCGGCGGCGAACTCGCCCACCCGTTTCGGTACCGCCTTCGCGACGCTCACCGCCTCCTCGGGATACAGGAGCGATGCGTCTCCCGGCATCCGCAACTCGGCCGCCGCGACTCCCGGCGGAAAAAGCTCCGAGAATGCAGTCGAGAGGGCCGCCGGATTCGGCGTGGCGGCACCGTGCCGCGCGAACTGAGAATGGATCGGCACTTTACAGCGGGATTCCTTTGCCACCCGGACCTGGGAATCGCTAAGCTAACACCATGACATCTCTGTGGGAAACGGTGGCGGCTCGAGGCGCGAACGGCCGCGGCGCACTTCACGCGCCGGGGATCTCCCTGGAGTTGTCCCGTCTTTCCGACGCCTCCTGTCTCGGCGGCCGGGTCGAATCGTTCCGCGGGCGTTCGGTACTCCTGGTCATGCGCGAGCAATTGAGCACCGCCATTGCCCTTCTCGAGCTCGACGGCATCGCGCGGCGCCTGGTCCTGTGCACCCCCGATCTGAGTCCCGAGACACTGTCCGAGGTCGCCACGGTCGCGGGAACGGGCGTGCAATTGCCGGACCTCGATCCTTCGCCCGTGCCCGGCACCGTCGATCGGCAGCCGACGTTCGTGACGGAATGGATCCTCCTCACCTCCGGCACGACGGGGACCCCCAAGCTGGTCGCGCACACGTTGTCGAGTCTCGCGGGTGCATTGCCTCGGCAGCCGCCCGCATCTGGGATGGTGTGGAGCACGTTCTACGATATTCGCCGCTACGGCGGCCTGCAGATCTACCTGCGTGCCGTGCTCGGCGGGGTACCGCTGGTGCTGTCGAGCTCCGGCGAGTCGACCGCGGATTTTCTGGCTCGCGCCGCGAAGTGTGGGGTGACCCATATATCCGGCACTCCCTCGCATTGGCGCCGTGCGCTGATGACGGGCGTGGCGCATATCCTGAAGCCCCGGTACGTTCGCTTGTCCGGCGAGGTCGCAGACCAAGTGCTGCTGGACCAGCTCCGTCATACGTATCCGGACGCCCAGATCGCTCATGCGTTCGCCTCGACCGAGGCAGGCGTCGCGTTCGACGTGAACGACGGACGCGCCGGGTTCCCGGCCGAGTACCTCGATGCGCCGCGCGACGGCATCGAGATGAAGGTACAGGACGGCACGCTGCGGATTCGATCGCACCGGAACGCCGCACGGTACCTCGGGTCGGCGGCTCGCGGGCTGGCGAGCGATGATGGATTCGTCGACACCGGCGATCTGGTCGAGCTCAAGGACGGCCGCTACTACTTTCGAGGGCGCAAAGGCGGCGTCATCAACGTCGGCGGGATGAAGGTATACCCGGAGGAAGTCGAGGGCGTGTTGAATGCGGATCCGCGGGTACGCATGTCGCTCGTCAGCCCGAAGCGCAGTCCGATTACCGGCGCCATCGTGATCGCCGAAGTGGTGCTCGAGGACTCGGTGAGCGCGGCGCTCGATGCGCCGCAGGCCGAGCACATCAAGAACGACCTGCTGGAAGCATGCCGGCGCGCTCTACCCGCCCACAAAGTGCCTGCCCGTCTGAGCTTCGTTCAGGCGCTGAAGCTCACCGCCGCCGGGAAGCTGGTGCGTCCCGGTGCGTAACGTCGTGGTGACCGGCGGCAGCCGCGGCCTCGGTCTCGCGATGAGCCGAGTGCTGGCGGCAGGCAGCTACCGCGTGATCGCCGTCGCCCGCAAGACGAGCGAGGAACTCGACGCGGCGGCCGCGGCCGCGCGCGACGCGCGCCAGGGCGCTATCGAGTTTCGCGCCTGCGATCTATCCGACGTGGCTCAAATCAAGCCGCTGGTCCGCTCCGTGCGCGCCGATTTTGGCCCCATTTACGGGCTGATCAACAACGCCGGACTCGGTACCAGCGGCCTGCTGAGCACCATGCGCGATACCGACATCGACCGGTTGATCCGGTTGAACACCATCTCGCCGATCGTGCTCACCAAATACGTCGCCCGCATGATGATGAGCGAGCGCAGTGGGCGCATCGTCAATATCGCATCCATCGTCGCCGCGACGGGCTATAGCGGCCTGTCGGTCTACAGTGCGACCAAGGCCTCGCTGGTCGGCTTCACGCGCTCGCTGGCGCGCGAGCTCGGCCCGCTCGGCATCACCGTGAACGCCATCGCCCCGGGTTTCATCGATACCGCCATGACCGGCGAGTTGACCGACCCGCAGCGCGATCAGATCGCTCGGCGCAGCGCGCTCAAGCGCATGGCGGATGCCGAGGACGTGGCTCATAGCGTCGAATATCTGCTCGGTTCGGGCGGCCGCAATATCACCGGGATCGTGCTCACGGTGGACGCGGGCAACACGGCCTGAACGAATACCACGGCCGCACTGGCCTCGATGAGCTTCCTCTCGACGAGCTCCCTCTCGTACCCTACAGAGGCGATATACCATAATTCTGCCCGATATCGGGCAGACTTTCTAATTTGTGCCTCGCCCAGGCATACTAAAGGCATGTCGGATACGCCTGACCTACATGCCCTCCTCGCCTACCTTGGGCGCACGAGCGGCCTGACGCTCGGCCAACTCACCCGGTTGGTGGAAGACGTACTGGCCTTCTTCGACGAATCAGCCGAGGAATTCGTCCGTCGGAGGCATCGGGAGTTGCAGGAGCAGGGACACCCCAATTCCGAGATCTTTCCGCGGGTCTGCCAGGAGGCCGCCCAGCGGCGCTTCCGGGCGCCGCTCTACTCGGAGCGCCAGATCCGACGAATCGTGTATGGCTAGGAACTGACACATCATGTGTGGAATCGTGGGGTACATAGGCAAGCGCAATGCCGTACCCATATTGATGGAAGGTCTGCAGCGGCTGGAATACCGCGGCTACGACTCGGCAGGCATCGCAGTGAGCCACGACGGCGCGCTTCGCGTGAACAAATGCCAGGGCCGAGTACGTGATTTGCAAGGCAGATTGGCGGCACGATTCAAGGGGAGCCCCGGTATCGCGCACACGCGCTGGGCCACCCATGGCGAACCCAGCGATCGCAATGCCCACCCGCATTGCGACACAGCTCAAAAAATTGCGGTCATCCACAACGGCATCATCGAGAATGCCGCGGCGCTGCGCACGCGGCTGCAGGCCGACGGCGTGGTGTTCCGTTCGGATACCGATTCCGAGGTTCTCGTCCATCTGATCGCGTCCATGCCCGACGGATCTCTCGACGCCGCAGTCCGCGCTGCGCTGCGAATGGTGGTGGGAACCTATGGTCTCGCGGCGCTGGATGCGGCCCGGCCCGAGTCCCTGGTGGTCGCACGCAACGGGAGTCCCGTCGTGCTCGGGATCGGCGAGCATGAGATGTTCTTCGGATCCGACGCTGCAGCGTTCGTGCGTCATACTCGAAACGTCGTGCATCTGGACGACGGCGAGATTGCCGTCGTGCGCGCCGACGGTTTCGAGACCTCGACCATTGACGGCGGCCTGACCGTCAAGACACCGTTGACGATCGCCTGGTCCAGCGAAACTCTGGAGAAGGGCGACTTCGCGCACCATATGCGCAAAGAGATCGCCGAACAACCCGAGGCGGTACGCCGCACGCTGAGCGGCCGGCTGGAGCGCCGCTTTCAAACCAGCCATCTGGGCGGCCTGGAATTCGCTGCCCGCGAGTTGCTCGAGATGCGCAGAGTCAAGATCCTCGGGTGCGGATCGGCGTATATCGCGGGCTGTCTCGGTGCGCAATTGATCGAACAGCTCGCGCGTATTCCGGCGCACGCCGAGCCGGCTTCCGAATTCCGCTACCGCAACCCGGTAATCGAACAGGACACGCTTTATATCGCGGTCAGTCAATCCGGCGAAACCTTCGACACGCTCGCCGCAGTCCAGGAGATCAAGCGCAAGGGAGGACGGGTGCTGGGCATCGTCAATGCCGTCGGCAGCACGATCGCGCGGGAGTGCGGCCGCGGTATCTACATCCATGCCGGCCCCGAGATCGCCGTCGTATCGACCAAGACCTTTACCTGTACTGCGGTCGCTTTCGCGCTATTGGCGCTTCATCTGGGGCGCATCCGCGATCTATCGACCGCGCGCGGGAACCGGCTGCTGGACGCATTCGACGAATTGCCCGGGCAAATCGATCAGATCATCGCTCGCGATGACGAAATCAGCCGATTGGCGGCGCATTTCGAGCGCTGCGAGCATGCGTATTTCATCGGGCGCGCGAGCGGCCATGCCGTGGCGATGGAGGGCGCTCTGAAGCTCAAGGAAGTGAGCTATTTGCACGCCGAAGCCTATCCAGCCTCGGAGCTCAAGCACGGACCGCTGGCGCTGATTTCGGCGGAAACACCGACCCTGATCGTGCTGCCGCGGGATGATCTGTTTCGAAAGAATATCTCGACGATCGAAGAGATCCGGGCTCGACGCGGCCCGGTCGTGGCGATAACACATCCGGGCGAGATGCCGGTGACCCTGGATGGGTCGTTCGAAGTACCCATGTCCGTGCCGGAGCTCGATCCCATCCTGCTGAATCTCCCGCTGCAACTGCTCGCATATCACGTGGCGTTGCGGAAGGGACGTGATATCGATAAACCGCGAAATCTCGCCAAATCGGTGACCGTGGAATAGAGCTGCGCTCATTCCTCGTCGTCTTCGTCCTCGTCTTCGTCCTCGCGGAACGGCCGACCGATCATTTCCGCCGGCAACATGACGGTCGATGAAGTGTCCTCCTCTGCCTTGCGGGCCGCCTTGGTCTCGTCCACCTTGCGGGCCGCCTTGGTCTCGTCCACCTTGCGGGCCGCCTTGGTCTCGTCCACCTTGCGGGCCGCCTTGGTCTCGTCCACCTTGCGGACCACCATGGTCTCGTCCACCTTGCGCACCACCATGGTGTCTTCCGCCGCACGAACCACGATGGTCTCGTCCCCCGTACGAACCACCCGGGTATCGTCCGTGCCGGGGGCCGGTCTGGCTGGATCCCGCCCCGCGCCGATGATGACCGCACGCGAACCGTCCGCTTCCAGCGGACGGACGATCACGGTTTCGGAGGCGGACGGCTCCCGTACCGAGGGATCTTGCAAACGGCGCATGATGAGGGTCTGCGATCCGTCCTGTGCGGGTGGACTCGTGACCACCGTGGCCGACGTCGATTGCGCCGGCGCGACGGAAGCTTGGCTGCGCAGCGTCTGCAGCGCGGCTTCTGCCTCGACGGGCGCCGAGAAAAAATAGCCCTGGCCGTACCGGCACCCCATTGCCTTGAGCGATGCCGCGGCCGCTTCGCCCTCGACGATTTCCGCGATCGGCGTGAGGTCCAGACTGCCTGCGAGCTGGATCATCGCAGCCACCATGCTCATGTTCGCTTGAAACACCCCTCGGCTGTCGACGAAGGGGCAATCGATCTTCACGTGATCGAAGGGAAACAGCTGCAGATTGCTCAGCGATGAATAGCCGGTACCGAAGTCGTCCAGCATCAACTGAACGCCCATCTCGTGCAGCTGGGCGAGATTCTCTCGTGTCGCAGCGACATTGCCGACGAGCGCAGACTCGGTCAGCTCGAATTTCAGCGACGCCGGCAACAGCTTCTTCTCCAGCAGCAAGCCAGCGACGAAGCTCCCGAGAACGGGATCGCGCACCGCCGACGGCGACAGATTGACGCTGATGTAGAACTTCTGGTCCGCGGGCAGCTGCTGCCGCCAACCAACCGCGACCTCGATCGCCGTCTGAATGACCCAGCGTGTGATCGGGATCATCAGACCCGCTTCCTCCGCGTTGCGCAGGAACCGATCGGGAGTGAGCAGTCCCTCCACCGGATGTCGCCAGCGCAGCAATGCCTCCGCGCCCACCATCTTCGAGGTCCTGAGATCGACGATCGGCTGGAACAGCAAATGCAATTGCTGCTTTTGCAAGGCGACGTGCAAGTCGGCATCGAGGCTCACGAGATTGACGGCCTGGCCGCCCATCGTCGGTGCATAGAGGATCGCTTTGGTGGTTTCCTGGCGCTTCGCCACCGACAGGGCGATATCCGCCTCGCGCACGACCTCTTCGGCGCGCTCTCGTCCCGAGTCCGTGCACGTAACCCCGAGGGTCGCCGAGACGCTCAGCTGATGGCGGCGTAAATTGAACGGCGAACGCAGCTGCTCCTGCAGCCTATCGGCCAGCTCGACGGCCGCCTCGGGGGAGGCCACGTCCGGCAGCAACACGGCAAATTGGTCACCCCCCCATCGGGCCAGCGTTCCTTCGAGTGCGGACGTGCTTCCCTCGAAGCGCCGGGCTACCTGCGCCATCAGATCATCGCCCGCCGTGTGGCCGAGCAGGTGATTGATGAGCTGGAATCGGGATATATCCACGATGACGACCGCGACGCGATGACGGCGCTTCTTGCGCACCTCGCGCAGTGCCCGGTCGAGCCGATCCATGAAGTAGCGCCGATTCGGCAGTCCGGTGAAGGTGTCGTGAAAACGCGCGTGATCGAAGGTCTCCTGAAGATTCAACCGCTGCTGTATTTCCGCGGCAAGCTGCTGACTGATCGAATGCACACGGCGACGCGAGGCCGCCAAGGTCTCGCGCGCGCGCTGCAGCGCGTGGCCCATTTCGTGAGTGCCGAAGGCCAGCAGCCAGCTCAAAAACGCCAGAAGCGCGACCTCCGACACGAGGAGGCCTGAGGGAAACCAGCCTGCGCGGGGCCGGATGGCCAGCTCCAGATAGCTTCCCGATACTGCCGCGGGGGCAGGCAATGCGAGCCGGGTGCGTACCGTGTCAGCGAGCGGATCGGTACTCGAGCTGACGAAAATTCGTGGCGTTGCGCTGCGCGGCTCGATTTGCGAGAGTTGAAAATCGTAGCCGGCATCGACCAGTCGTCCCAGATGCGCATCGGCAATGAGATCATCCAGGTCGGCATAGGCCACCGACCATCGCCCCGAGCCCGGGATGGCGCGGGTACCCTCCGTCGGGACCGGCGCGCGAATGGCAATCAACCATTCGCTGCCCAGACGCATCGGGCCAAGAACCGCGGTCGGCGGGAGTGCGCGGCCGGTCTCGGCCGATTTCCACTCGCTCGCGATTCCGCTCGCGATCTCGGCCTCGGCGGTGGGCGCGCTCAGCACCCCATCGTCGGCAGTCATCCAAAAGGTTTTGGCGTCCGGTGGTTGAGACGCCTGCGAAGCGGATGGGTCAGCGCCGGACGCGCCGGCCGACGCCGCTTGCGCGCTGGCAACGGAGAATAGGGCCTGCAGGGGCGGCGCAATCTTCTTCGCGTAGGCGGCCCCGACCCCGGCCGCGCTCACGCGAGCGAGTGCGGCGTGACGCTGAGCGCTCAAGTAGATCAGACGGCCGCCGGCGCTCAGCACGATGGCGAGAACCACTATTGTGGGCACGTACTCGAAGTTGCGGAAGAACGACTTCACCCGCCACCCCTAGCCGCCTACGTGGAAAATATAGCTAAGGGTCAAGGAGGTCTTTTTGCTGCCGGACAAGATCCTCGTAATCCGCCACGATCGTCAAGGTGCTGCGCAGATTCGGAAATGGCTTGGACGCGCCGACATACCCCTCTCTGAATTGGCGCGCAATCGGTACGAGGCCCGTGGGCAGGTCAAACAAGACGGGCGAGGTAGGTCCCCATGCTCCTCCCCCAAACAAGTTGACCGTCGCCCAATACGTGTCGATTCTTCCCGATGGGAGGCGGGTTCCGAGGTTTCCGCTGACTGAATACTGATACGCCACGGACGTCGAGACATGGGGACTCCACAAATAAGTCAACCCGGCCTTCGGCAGATTCCCATGACGTCGTCTCGACATCGATCCGCCGATCCTCGATCAGCGCCGTCAGTTTGCTGTCATACGTGCCTGCGACATCCACCGCCTCGATTCGGTAGTGAAAGGCACGCACACCGTCGTGGCCCGCGCCCTCATGCGCTTCACCGGAGAAGGTATAGCGCTGATCGGCCGGGCCGATGGCCGTCGATCCGTTGAGAGAAGCGAACGTCCACTGCGCGTCGGAGAGCCCTTGATGCTCGACCGCAATTCCGGCAATGTTGCTGGCGTCGAAGTTGTGCAGCCACCCGAGCGAGGCGCCTGCGCCCCCGTTGGTTCCCGTGAGCGTAGTCCCGTCGGCACTGACCACGATGCGATCATCCGAGGTCGACGGCGGTGTTGGCGCCGGCGTCGAAATCGGCGTCGGCGTCGACGTCGAGATTTGCGCCATTGCGGGCGAAACGGCCCCGAGAGAACCCAAAGCCATTGCGGCCAGCATGGACGCAATGTTCATCGGTGCGGCTTGCATTGCGGCTGATAATCCCGGGCCCGTCATTTGCGGGGAGCCGATTGGGACGGGCGCAATTCAACCAAGCGCTTCGCGGCGGTCTCCAAAGTCTCCGCATGGGCGACGGGAAGAAACGATACGCTGTACAAACGCTGCTCCTCGTCGGGCAAGGCCACCTCGGAGCTCGTGACCTCGTAGATTCGTGAGCCGATGTCGACGTGCATCTTGCGCCGGCGGGTGAGCCCGGGCTCCCACCACCGCAGTCCCGATACGGTGTGAGTCAGCAACTGATCCGCATTCGCCCCCACCTGTGCGCCGCCGAACAGCTCCACCGAAAGCCGGTTGAGGGCGCGAACGCGTCCGGCGGCATCCACGACGACCGCTGCATATTCGGAGGCATCAAGGGCGGCCCTCAGGCAAAAAGCCTCCGTGGCATCCTCGAGCGTCAACAATGCCAGGCGTCGCTTCTTGTGCACGACCTGAAGCACCCGCACCTGCGTCAGGCGCACTTCATCCGCGATGTGAATCGCGGTGAGCGACGCCCCGCCGCTCGCGCCGGCGATGATTTCTTGAATGAGATCCGCGAAGGAGAACCGCGCCGCCTCGAAGAGATTGCGCCCTTCGAAGTCGTCGCCGTGCAAATAGGCAAGCGCGGCGTCGCTGCAGCCGACGATTCGCAGCGAATTCGGATCGATCAGCAGCGCCGGAATCGGCAGCCGCTCGATCAGAGTCGCCCACAGTTTCTGCGCCTGCTCGCTTTCGGAGCGTGCCAGAACGCTGCCCGCGAGCACCCGCTCGAAGATCGTGCCGAGATATTCGGCCGCGACCGCGCACGCCAGCAGGACGACGGTGAAGACTTCCAGCAAGACCACGAGATAGCTCGTCGGGGCGTAGAAACCCGGGAACGATGTCTGCAGGTCCGGGTTTTGCTTGCCGAGCACCGCGAGCCAGGATTCGCTGCCGAGCAATGCGCTCAGGTAAGAACGCAGTTCCGGCGCCTCGCTCAGAGCCACTGCGGCGACTACCGAGATGCTGAGCACCGCGATCATGAACGGATGCCAGCGCGAAAGAAATATCGAGCCAACGACCGGAAGCACGAACACGGTCAAGAAGAGCGGATTTTGCAGGCCGCCGGCGTTCGCCCAAACGAATCCGATCAGCACCACGCCGATCGCATCCAGCAGCGTCAATGCAGCACCGCGCCATCGCTCGGGGGATGCCGCGGGCGACGCGAGCAGGGTGAATGCCACGTGAATTGCGCCCATTGCAAGCAGGCCCCAGCTCACGCTCGAGAGCTGCGCCTGGAAACCGACGGAGGCCCAGGGGATGCCGATCGTCACGATGGTGGCGATGATGGTCAGCAGCCACATGTCGTCGAGCAGGTGAACGCGCGGATTCTGCCAGAAGGGGCGCTGTATCGGCTGAGTGCTGTCGATGTCGGGTTGCATCACTCCACCGTGCTACTGGGAACTCGGCCGCACGGCAGCGGTTGCCCCATTGGCGGGACTCAAGCCGAAGTTGTTGTTGTCCAGGAACGGTTGCGAGGTCACCTTTTGTCCGCCCGGAGGCTGAAAGTCCTCGACATGCAGTGCGTACGCGTGGGCCCGCAACACCTGGTTGCGGCGCAAATTAGGCGAGTCTCCGATCACATCGATGCCGTTGAACTTCGGCTCGATGATGGTGTTATCCACGGCCGTGCTGACGTTATGCGGGTCGCCGAGGACGAAGGCGAGCCCGTATCCGCAGTTGTGCAGCCGGTTCGCGCGTACCAGGATATTGGACGATCCTCTGAGCATGATTCCGTACGCGGTCAAACCCTCCAGCTCGTTGTCCTCGATGACCGCGCCGCGGGCATTCTCGCCGACGATGCCCATCGATGCCCCGCCATTTATCCGGTTGCCCCGCAAAGTGGCGCCCGCCCCCACCACGTGAATCGCGGCTTCGTGGGAGTTGATGAAATCGTTGCGTTCGACCATCACCGGAATGTTGCCGGCCACGATCGCGTTCCCGTTTTCGACGAATTTGTTGTCGCGGATCCCGATCACCTCGTCGCGCGAATCGGGCGCACTGCGCACGGCCCAAAGCCCGGCGTCCTTGTCCTCGATGAACTCGTTGCTCGCAACCACCGAGTTGCGGCCGGAGGCACCGAATCGCACGCCCACCCGGTCTTTGACGAACTTGTCGTGCTCCAGCAAGGTGTCGCTGGCATTGTCGGCGACCTCCACCCCCACGTCGCAGGATTGAATGACGGACGACGAGAGCCGAAAGTGCACGGCACGCACCAGGATCGCGATCGCAGGACAGTTCTGGATCGTGACCCCTTCGATGGAGATGTTGGGGCCGGCGATATCCAGCACCGGCCCCTGGTTCAGGGCCTGCGCATCGATCTGGACGCCCGCCGCCTGCCCTACGACTTTTACCTCCTGGGAATTCACGAAAGCGGGAAGCGTGGTCTCGAGTTTGATCGTCGGGACTTCGATCGAGATGGTGGTCGGTCCCGTGGCACCCGCGATCAGAAATATGGCTTCACGCAAGGTACCCGGCCCGCGGTCGCCTTCATTCGTCACGTGCGCCATCACGCTCTTTTGAGTCGACGGCGCCGGCCTCTTGGCGCGCTGCAGGTCATACCAACGTCCGGCCGCCACCATCGCTCCGAGCGCCAAGAGGAGAGCGACCGCAAGTATGGAGCGACCCTGGGTCATGATGACGGTCCCTGCTTGTCTCGTTCCAGTACGAATACCGCGTGCCAGGAGCGCTTGACCGCGCGATGGGCAAAAAGCAAATCGATCGGCAAGGAAAGAGCGGTAGCCAGCACCAGCAAGCTCAGCGCGGCCGCTCTCGGCACGTCGTGCAAGTATGGCAGAAGCCGCCTTCTGAAGGGCGCCGGATCGACGCCTGTGAGCGCACGCACCGTGAGGCCGCAAGCGCGGATCGCGTCGAGGTAGGTGTCGCGATGACGCGCCGTGAACACCGTGGAATCGCAGCGGCTGATCGCCGCGGTGGGCGCCGCCTCGAGGAGGACCATCCGGCCCCCCGGCGCGAGATGCCTGGACATGGCGGCCAGTGCGGCGCGAAATGCACCCGGGTCCAGAATATGCTGTAGGACAGTGACTCCGAGCACCATGTCGAATCGCTCGCCCAGATCGAGGTGGGCAAGATCCGTCACGGCGAAGCGGCAGCGGGCGGCAACGCCCTCCGCAGCCGCCCGATGACGGGCCTGGGCGATCATCGTGGGGCTCAAGTCGACGCCCACCACCTGCGCGCCGCGCGCGGCCAGCAATCGGCTCCATCGGCCGATGCCGCAGCCTACGTCGAGCACGCGCGTTCCCTCGCTCACTCTCAGCCAGGGAGCGAGCGCCAGCCGCTGTTCCCAGTCGATGGCGCGATTGTAGAACTCCGGCATACCGTACGCGCACACGGCAGCCAGTCCGTCGCGTTCGCCCGCGAATCGCCGCGCCCGATCCTCCCAGTAGAGCGGCGGGGTGTAGCGCTGGGGGGCGGGCGTGCCGCGCACGATCATTGCGGCAGCCCCACTTTCCCGTTCAACACGCTGGGATCCGTCGGGCTCTCATAGTGGTCCTGATAGATCCGTCGATGAAAGAATCTGAGTGCAAAATAATTGAGAAATCCCACGGTCATGGGGATCACGTGAACGATGGCGTAGCACAGATACAGAGGAACGATGGGCGCAACATACGAGCGCTCTCGCTTGGGCACGCTCGTGAAAAGCGCGATCACCCCGAGGGCGAGATAACTGCTGATCGCCGCGGTGAAGTACTCGGGATCGAACAAGCTCTGCCGCGGCACGATGTTGTCCAGCAATAATGCGTCGATTCCGCTCAACAGGCTGAGCAGCAGCACGGCCGCACTCACCACCTTGATCAGGTGCACCCCCAGAGACAGGCCACCGACGTAGAACAGATAATGATACGACGCGAAGACCGAGCGGCGGCTGACGCGGAGCACCTCCGAGAAGCGCTCGACATACACCTTGAGCAGCCCGTGATACCAGCCGACGCGCTGGGAGAACCATCGCGGCAAAGAGCCGGGACCCTCCGTGCTCACCACCAACCGGCCGTCGTAATAAATACGCTCGCCCCGGCTCAGCATGATCACCGCATTCTCGAAATCCTCCGCGTAAACGGACAGCGAGTGCTCGTTCAACGTCCGCACCAGCGCGTCGCGCCGGTAGAGAGATACGCCGCCCGATGTGATGCTGACGTCCCCGAGGCTCCTGCGGCCGACGCAGAACGCCAGCGCGTACTCGAAGGCCTGGAATCGCGCCAGAAATCCATCCGGCTCGATCATGATGCGCGGACAGGCGGCGGCGGCGTCGGATTGCTGGAAGTCGCTGACGAATCGCGTCAGATCGATCGTACTGCCTTCCTTCAGGCCTCGGATGCGCACGTCCGGATCGATCACCATCACGGTCTCGATATGACTGGGAATACGCTCCAGCAGCCGGCGAATGGCGCCCGGCTTTCGCCGGTTGACGCCGTCGTCGAAACAGCGCCATCCGGCCTGAGTGAGGCGCAGTACCGTGTTGTCCGTGGACCCATCGCTGATGAGCCATACCCGATCCCTGTAAGGACCGAATGCCTCGAAGAAGTCGTCGATATGATCCTCCAGATTGAAGACCGACGCGATGATCGCGTAGGGCAACAGCGGCACGACCAGTCTCGATTCCGGCGGCGCAATCGCGTCGAGATCGATCGAGGTGTCAGCGAGCTGATCGGCCCCGGGGACTCCGGAAGCCGCCGCCGTATGGCGCCGGCGCATGTATAGGCGCAAGGCAAAGTCCAACGCATCGGTATACACGATGAGATTGGCCACGGCGTAGACCAGGATCGAGAAGCCGACCCTCTGCGCGTTGAGCACCGACAGCGCAATCCATCCCGCGAGAAGTCCGCACACGGCGAGCGGAGCGAGCAGCGACCACCCCCCCCTGGCCTTCATAGTGTGGCTGCGGCCAGGCGCGTCACCTCCTGCTGAAATGCAGGAAGCCGCGAATACAAATCTGCCCGGACCTCACTCTCATCGGCAATCGAGTGCCCGTACTCCGACAGGATGGGGATGGCACTCAGGATCCACAGAAGCGATCTGATGCGCGACGGCAGATGCGCCACGTCTTTCTCGAGGGCGGCAAGCGAAGAGTCGAAGCTCTTCTCGATACGCAAAATGACGTCTCTCACCGTCGGGTCGACCGGTAGAATCTTCGCCGCCTGGTCCCAGGACACATTCGTCCCCGCTACCGCGCGGCGAAGGTACTGGGTGTGGGGCACGAGGCTCGGGTCGCCCGCGAATGCCGCGCCCGAAAACGGGATGACGTAAGGGTACATCCCGATCTCGCAACCCTGCCGCATCCAATGGTAGGCCCCTCGGAGGGTCTCGACGACATCCTGCATCGCGGCCCGCGGCGAGCTCAAGATCAGATCCAGAAACGGCGTCATGCCGGCGGCCAGAGCGGCGGACAGCATCGGCTCGATGTGCCGGAAAATCTGAGATTTATTGAACTCCACGAGTACGCGTTCCGAAAAACTCTCGATGCCGAAGCCCAGTACGCGAAACCCCGCCCGCCGCATCGCCGTGAGGCGCTCGTCGGTCATGGCATCGATGCGGTTGGTGCTGATGAACTGCAATTGCGCCGGGATCCTGCCCTGCTGCTTCGCCTCGACGATTGCTTCGCAGAGCGGCAGCACCCGCCGGTCGCGGGTAAACGTGAAGATGTCGTCCTGAAAAATGATGGTGCGCGCAGTGGGATGCGCCGCGACGATGCGCTCGATCATGCTCATGCACTCGGCGGCGTCGAGCCGCGCGACCCCGGCGACGCTGCCTTGTGCCTCGTGCAGGAAATTGGTCGCCGAGCAGAATGTGCAGTTCATCGGACAGTAGTTGAGCGTGATGAGCCGCACCGAACGGATTTCCGCGAGGTGCGCCTCGCGCGCCGCCTTACTCGGCAGCGACCCGATGCGATAGGCGGCCTCGAGACGCTCCCAGTAAGCCGAGTAGGGCATTTTCTCGTAGGGAGTGCTGAATATCGCGTCCCGCAGCTCTTCTTGACCCAGCGCTCGCTGCGGAATCGACACCAACGCGCCGTCCGTACCCCGCTGCACCGTACCCATCATGCCGTCCAGCGAGCGGCCCTCCCGCAGACGCGCCGCGAGCTCGAGCAACGGCCTCTCGCCTTCACCGAGTATGACCAAATCAAAGGGTCCCAGCTCGAACATGAGCTTGGGACGAAACGTGGCCTCCATGCCGCCCGCCACGATCAGCGCGCGCGGTGCCAGGCGGCGCGCGATGTAGGCAAGCTCCAGATCGAATTGCAGAGTCATGCCGGTCGTCGAAACTCCGACGACGTCCCATCCACCGCTGAAGAGCTCGCGTTCGAGTGCCCGCTGCGGCGGCTCGCGGCAACAGTTCGGATCGAACACCTTCGCTTCTACGCCCGCCGATTCGAGCACACCCGCCAACCGCCAGACTCCGAGCGGTGGAGCGAGGAACGTATATTCACCGCAGTGCGGATCGTATGGCCCTATTAGTAATATTCTGGGCGCGCCGAATTTGTTCACCGAGCAGGCTCCTGGCGTTGCATTCAGGCCATGAAATCAAGATCCTATGATGGACGGAAAGGTTGGCCGACGAGGCCGCCGCGCGTTTGATGTCTCATGGTGGCGATCCAGGGAATCTATCCCATTCCTGTCACTCGCTGTGAGTGCCGGCGGTATTGTTTCCCCTGGCCAAAAACTGCGCGTTTCGCATACCAATGTCAACCATCGGCGCGCCGCGCACTGAATATGTCAACGAAGGTTGAGTAAGTATTACAACCGCACGCGGCCGCCGATGATGTCCGCGTAGAGCGCGGCATCGAGCGGCACATAGGCATGCGCACGGGGATCATCGAAGTACAAGGGATCGCCAACTCGCGCGGGATCGAACCCGTCTCGGATCAAGTCCTGCTTGCGCGGCTTGAACGTTCCGGTCGTCTCCAGCGCCGGCAATACGCGAACGAAGACGGGCCTTGCGTAAACCGGAAGATGGCGAGCCGCGTGCGCGCGGAACGCGCCAAGATCGAAATCGCGGCCGACGACCACGGCCGCCATGCCGGCGCGCCCGTCGGCATTCGGCAGGCTCACCCCGTACACCACACCCTCCTCGACGCCGGGAGCGCGGCCCAGCACGGTGAGCACCTCGGCGGTGGAAACATTCTCCCCCTTCCAGCGATAGGTCTCGCCGACCCGGTCGACGAAATAGTAGAAGCCGGCCGCATCGCGCCGCATCAGGTCGCCGGTCCGATACCACGCATCGCCCTCTTTGAACACGCTGCGGAGAACCTTGCGCTCCGTGGCTGCGGCGTCAGCATACCCTTCGAAGCGGCCGGCGCGCGCTCCACCGTCGGCAGAAATCAGCCCCGCCGCCTCGCCGATCTCGTCGGCGGCGCATCGTTCGCAGAATCCGTCCGCGTTGCGGATGGGCTCCCCGGTCTCCAGATCGAAACGCAGCAGCGCCACGGGCAGGCGATGCGCGAGAAACGAGGGAATGCGGCCGATCGCGCCCGGCTGTCCTTCGCAGTTGTAGAGCGAGAAGTTGCCTTCGGTCGAGGCGTAATACTCCAAGATCCGAGGAATCTTGAACCGCGTCTGGAAGGTCTTCCAGACTTCCGGACGCAGGCCATTGCCGCAGGCGATTCGCAGCGAATGATCGGACTCGTTCTCTTGATGCGGAGAATTCACCAGATAGCGGCACAGCTCGCCGATGTACTGGAACAGCGTACAGCGCTCCTCGCGGATGTCGCGCCAGAACTCCGTCGCCGAGAACTTCGGCCGGATCACGACCGAGCCGCCGGCGACCAGCAAGGCACCGACGGCGACCACCCCGCCCACGCTGTGATAGAGCGGCAGGCAGTTGTACATGCGGTCGCCGGGCTGGGTATCGAGGAGGCCCGCGAACCACTGACTCCAGCGCATCACGCGGTAATGGGTGACCAGGGCCGCTTTGGGAAGCCCCGTGGTGCCGGAGGTGTAGATGTAGAGCGCCGTGGCATCGAGCGTCGGCGCGGTAAATTCGGCGTCGGATAGCGCCTCGCCGGGAAGCTGCTCGAGCGCGGGGGCAAGCGGCTCGAAGTCCGCTGTTCCTGCACCATGCACCCAGAACCCGATACCGGACGGGAGGAGGTCCCGAATGGGCGCAACCCTGGGGGCAAGCTCGATCGAGGCCAGTACGAGGTGCGGTGCGGCAATCCGGATGCAATGCGCCAGTCCCTCCCCGCCGAGATGGACGTTGATGAGTGCCACCGCGACCCCGATTCGCGAGAGGCCCAGCCATATGGCTGGGTACTCGGCGCTATTGGCCATCACGAGTGCAACCCGATCGCCGTTCTTCAGTCCTTGCGCGAGACCCCAGCGTGCATATTGGTTGCAGCGGCCGGCGAGTCCGGCGTAAGTGAACGAGGACCCTGGCGATTCCAGCGCCCGCGAGGGGCCAAAATCGAGCGCCAGCCGGTCGAGCAGTGCCGGCATGGTGAGCGCGAGGTCCTGCTCGATGGCGGCGGTGCGTTGGAGCGCGCGAAGCCAGGCGTCGCGCGCGTATCCAGCCGCGCCTGCCTGGTCAGTCTCTGTCAAGCGCGCGCACAAATCAGGCGGCTGCCAGGTGCCGGGAGAGACGCTTGGCTGCGTAGTCGGCACCAAAGGCGAACCGGAGAAGCGGCCCGAAGCTGTTGGCGGCCGAAATCCCCACGAAGTAAAGCCCCGGCACGGAGGATTCGAAGCGTCGTCCGAGGATGGGCGCATCGACCGCGCATCGAATGCGCGCGCGCAGCGCCGAGTCCATGAATGCGAGGCGTGACAGCGCGACTTTGAATCCCGTGCCGGCTATCAGGTGGTCCGCCTCCACGCTCTTCTTCTCGCCGTTCTGGCTGAAACTCACGCGGATGCCCGTCCCGGTGGGCTCCGCGCCCTCCAGCGTGGCACCGAGATGCAACGGAACCTTGCCGACGATGGCGGCACGGGTGAACCAGCATGGGGCCGGTCCGAGGTGGCGTGCCACCGCGCGAATCCTGAGCGGCTCCGGCAGGGCGTGAAACACGAGCGGCACGTCGCACGACAGGCGCGACCGCCAGCCGGTTCCGAGACCCGAACGCGGCTCCATGATCCGCTCCATGAGAGGCCGCGGCTCGACGGGGGGGTCGTGAAATTTCAGAGACTCGGTCCGGGCGACGAGTTCCGGGGCCGCACCGGCTTCGCTGAGCAACGCCGCGATGTCGATCGCAGAAGATCCACCCCCCAGAACCACCACTCGCCGGCCCTTGAGGGGGGCCACGTCCGCGTGATGAGAGCTGTGGCTGACGAGGGTCGAGGGTAACGCCTCGAGCGCCGGCGGAAGATAGGTAAAACTGCCGATCCCCGTCGCGACGACCACGCGGCGCGCGCGCACGGTCTCGCCCGTGGACGTGGTCAATTCGAACCCCGGCGAACGCTCCTGAAGCTTTACCACCTCGACCTGCTCGAGCTGCGGCACGTAACGGCGCTGGAACTCGCGGCCGTAGGCAATGAAAGTCTCCAGCGGCACCGGGAGCCCGACGTGCGCGTACGGGAGGCCCTGCTCCTTGCAGTATTGTTCCAGGGTGAACTCGGAATCGGGGTCATAGAGGCACGAGGCGAACCCCTCGGACTTGAGCCGCATGCCCCGCGGCATATGCCGGCTCCAAAACCGCATCGGCTCGCCGAAAATCCGAAAGGATCTCCCCGTTCGGCTGAGGTGAGCCGCCAGCGACAGGCCGTAAGGTCCCGCACCGATGATGGCAACGTCAACGATTGAGGCGTTCAAGTGGGCTCCGTTGGAATTGGATTAGGCGACCGCACGGCGGCCGTGACCCAGCTAACGGTATCCCAATCGCCTTGATGCATACTGGACCGAATGCCGGAAATGCGAGATTCATCAAGAATATGGTAAATAGTCTTGACTGGACACTCCAGCTGTAACTTAACTGCGCCCCGATGGACAGGAGCCTCGATTCGAGGCGGTGGACAACCTCTTGCAGAATCGTCGATTACTGATCGTCGCCGCCAAGTGGTGGCCTTTATCGGCTCGGCTGGCGATGGCGTTGATCCGCCATGGTTGCCGGCTGAGCGCACTGTGCCCCAGGGGACATCCGCTGAGCCATATCGGGGGACTCGAGCGGGTTCTGCACTACCGGGGCACCCAATCCCTGTCATGCCTCTCACGCGCGCTGCGCGATCTTGAGCCGGAATTCGTCATCCCCTGCGACGATGGCGTGGTCGCCCAGCTGCACGCTCTACATGCGCAGGACCCATCGACACGCCCGCTGATCGAGCGCTCGTTGGGTGATCCGCAAAGCTTTCCGGCCACAACCAACCGCTATCGGCTGCTGGAAATTGCCGCAGAGCTGGGAATACTGGTTCCGGAGACGCGCCGCGCCGGAAACACCGGCGATCTCGAATCGTGGCACCAGCAAGTGGCGCCCGCCGCAGTGCTCAAGATCGACGGGGAATGCGGCGGAAACGGCGTGAGAATGTGCAGCTCTCTGGCCGAAAGCCTATCGGCCTGGCAGGAGCTGACGGCAAGGCCCAGTCCCGCAGCCGCTTGGAAACGGCTGATCATCAACCGGGATCCTCTATCGCTATGGGCCCAGCACAACGGCAAACCCATCGAAGTCACCATCCAGCGAGTCATCCGCGGCCGACCGGCGAATTCCATGTTCGCGTGCCGTAACGGTGAATTGCTCTCGCTCGTGTCGGTGACCGTGCTCGCGAGCGACGGGCCAACCGGCGCGGCGACCGTGATCCGGCGGATCGACCATCCCGCCATGGAGGACGCGGCGAAGCTCCTGGCAGCCCGGCTTCGCTTGACCGGCTTCTACGGTCTGGATTTCATGATGGATACCGCCTCCGGGAATCCCTACCTGATCGAGATGAATCCGCGCTGCACACAGCTCGGGCATTTTCGATTCGGCACGAGGCCGAGCCTGGCCGGCGCTTTCATGGCGAGTCTCCGAGGGGAGTCGCCCAGCGCAAGGGGGGACGCCTTGCCGCTCGATACCGTCGCACTGTTTCCACAAGCTCTGAATGCTCTGAACGGGGAGAGCCGCTCCGCCTTTCAGAGCTACCTCGACGTGCCCTGGGACGAACCGCGGCTCACACAGGAGCTCCAGAAGCAGCCCTGGCCGGAACGGCGCTGGCTCAGCAGGCTTTACCATGCCGTGAAGCCTCTGGCCCGAACGGCGTGCGTCGAATATGGCGAGGTCGCACACGATGCCGCGCCCCGGAGTGCGTCGATTCGCCGGGCAGCCGAGAGCAGCGTGGTGCCTTCAGCCGACGCGAAGCCCGCTTAGGACCCGTCAGACGATCGCAATCACACGAGTGTCAAAACGAAACGGTACCGTTGCGTTTCATTAAGCGCAGCGCTATGCTCGGTGCCCTAATCCATGTCAGCGCAAGGAGCAAACCATGCCCGGACTCAAGCGACTCGTTTTCGCCCTTGCCGCCGCAACCACACTCGCGTGTACGCCTATGGCGCCCGCCGCCGCCGCCGGACATGGATATGGCCACGGCTTCTATGGATGGGGATTCGGACGAGGCCTGTTTGGCGCCGCGGCGGCACTGGTGACACTGCCCATCGTCATCGCCTCGGCTGCCGTTTCCGCCATCGGCTCAGCAGCGCAGGCTCCGGCGCAGCCCGCCTATGCACCACCTACCTATGCCCCACCGGCCTACGCGCCACCGGCCTACTACGCTCCGCGCCCCTACTATGCGCCGCCTGCCTACTATGCGCCGCCGGCGCCGGCCTACTATGCGCCGCCCACTGCTTATCCTCGCGGCTATTATCCAGCGCCTCGAACGTACTATGTACCTCGTCCGAGCTACTACGGCGGCTACGCCGTACGTGGTTACAGTTACCCCGGTTACGCCGGTTATTCCCGTCGTTAAGTAGGCATGCCGCGCAGGGCTAACAAAGCCGTCGCTCGGGGCGGCCGGCCCTCGCGCGCCGAGGCGTTGCGCCTGCGCGAGCGGATCCTGGTGGCTGCGACCGAATTATTTCTCGCGGAGGGCTACGGCTCGACCAGCATCGAAGCGGTCGCGAAGCATGCGGGTGTCTCCAAACGCACCCTTTATGACCGCTTCGACGACAAGGCGGTGTTGTTCGCCGCCGTCGTCCATCGAATCATCGCGCAAATCCGGCCGCCCCCGGAGGTGCCGCTGGTCGAGGGAGCAACGTTGGCCGATATCCTGCGACGCCTCGCCCTGCTCATCCTGGGCGCGGCGTTGTCTCCCCAGGCGATCGCTTTGCACCGCCTCGTGAACGCGGAATCCGCACGCTTTCCCGAGCTCGTGCGCGCGGTCGCGAGCGAGGGGAGCACGCGCGAGGCGACGGATCTCATCGGCAGTTTGCTCGAGCGCGGGCTGTCCGATTCGAAGCTCAGCGCCGAGAATCGCGAGTTCGCAGCAGCGCAATTCATCTTCATGGTCGTGGCACTGCCTCAGCGCCGCGCCATGGGCTTCGGCACGCCGATGACGCAGGCCGAGCTCGATGTCTGGGCCGCGAAAGTGGTCGGTCTGTTCCTCGACGGGTGCCGGAGCTTCGGTCGCGGCTGAGCGGCGGCTCGATTATCATGGCTGGCCACGCGAATCCGCCCGCGGCGGGCGGGGCGAATCAACGATACCCACAGGATTCATACATGGATCACTCGATCGAACGGCTCTTGTTGCTCGCGGCTTCGAGCTTGGTCTGTTGTTCGGCTGCATTTGCGGCGACACCCTCCGGAGCTGCGCCCGGCGCCGGCTCTCACGGTCCCCTCTTCGGCTTCACCGCCGACCAGTCCGGAGCGCAGGAATCGGTCGAGCAGCGTTTCGACAGTGATCTGAATCCGGCCGACCTGAGCGCTTGGATGAAGAATCTCTCCTCCGAGGCCAACCAGGTAGGCTCGCCGCACGACAAGGCGAATGCCGAGTTCGTGCGCGATCAGCTCAAGAAGTGGGGATGGGATGCGCAGATCGAGGTCTTCTACCCGCTGTATCCCACGCTGAAAGAGCACACCCTCGAGCTCGTGGCGCCGACGAAGTTCGTGGCCTCTCTCAAGGAGCCGCCGGTGGCGGGCGATGAGACCTCCTCGCGCACCGACGGCATGGGCCCGTACAACGTGTACGGGGCCGACGGCGATGTCACGGGCGACCTCGTATACGTCAACTACGGCATGCCCGACGATTACAAGGATCTCGCGCGCCGGGGTGTCGATGTCAAAGGCAAGGTCGTGATCACGCGCTACGGCGAAGGCTGGCGGGGCCTGAAACCCAAACTGGCGCAAGAGCATGGAGCCATCGCCTGCATCATCTATTCCGACCCGCAGGGCGACGGCTACGCGCAAGGCGATGTGTACCCGAAAGGCGGGTGGCGGCCGGCCGACGGGGTGCAGCGCGGCTCCGTCGCGGATATGCCGCTGTATTCGGGCGACCCGCTCACGCCCGGTGTGGGCGCCACGAAGAACGCCAAGCGGCTGCCGATCTCGGAGGCGAAGGCGCTCATGAAGATCCCGGTCATTCCGATTTCCTACAGCGATGCCCAGCCGTTGCTGGCGGCTCTGGCCGGCCCGGTCGCGCCCAACGCCTGGCGCGGCGCTCTGCCGATCACTTACCACATCGGCCCGGGGCCGGCGAAGGTGCATTTGGCGATCAGCTCCGACTGGGGCCAGAAGCCCGTGTACGACGTGATCGCCCGGATCCCCGGGTCGCAGAATCCGGATGAATGGATCGTTCGCGGCAATCACCGTGACGGGTGGGTGTTTGGCGCCTGGGACCCGCTCTCCGGCCACGTGGACATGATGGCGGAGGCGAAGGCGATCGGAGCGCTGTTGAAGACCGGCTGGCGGCCGAAGCGTACGCTGGTCTTTGCCAGCTGGGACGGCGAGGAGCCGGGGCTGCTCGGCTCAACGGAGTGGGCCGAGACCCACGCCGAGGAGTTGCAGCACAAAGCCGTGCTCTATTTGAACTCGGACATCAATTCGCGCGGCTTCCTGGAAGTCGGCGGCAGTCACTCGTTGCAACACTTGGTCAACGACGTTGCCGCCGGCGTGAAGGATCCGGAAACCGGCGCTACGTCGCAGGCGCGGCTGCGCGCGAAGACGCTGGTCGACGGGTATGAGAAGGGAGCTTCGGAGCAGGAGAAGAAGGACGCGACGACGGCGGCTGCCGGCGGGGACCTCGTGATCGAGGCGCTCGGCTCGGGGTCCGACTTCACGCCGTTCCTGCAGCATCTCGGCATCACGTCGCTGTCCATCCAGTACGGCGGCGAAAGCGACCAGGCCGGTGTCTATCATTCCAAATACGACTCTTTCGATCACTACGTGCGGTTCGGCGATCCGGGTTTCGTCTACGGGATCGCCGAGGCCGAGACGGTCGGACACGTCATTCTGCGGGTCGCGGATGCCGATGTTCTGCCGCTTCAATTTGCAGGCTTTGCGCAGGCCGTGGACGGCTATGTCGGCGAGTTGCACCAGCTGACGGATCAGAAGCGCAAGGCCGCGCAAGAGCTCGGCAAGCTGCTGGATCAGAACGCGTTCACGCTCGCCTCCGATCCGACGCGTCCGGTACTGGCTCCGGAGCGTGACCCCGAGGTGCCGTATCTCGATCTCGCGCCGCTCGACAATGTGGCGGCGCGCTTGAAAAAGAGCGCGAAGGCATACGATGATCTTTACACCAAGCTCGAGGCGGGCACGTCGAAGTTGACTCCGGCGCAGAGCCGGGAGCTCGATGAGCTGTTGCGCGGCATGGAAGGAACGCTGCTGTACGCTCACGGTCTGCCGGGCCGGGACTGGTACGAACATCTGATCTACGCGCCGGGGCTGTACACCGGGTACGGCGTCAAGACTCTTCCGGGAGTGCGGGAGGCGATCGAACTGAACCACTGGGACGAGGCGGACCACTATGCCGTGCTGACGGCGGCCGCGCTCACCGCGTACTGCGACCGGCTCGACCGGGCGGCGGCGTTGCTGGGACGTGGGAGCTGACTCGAGACTTCGGCCCAGGCCGCTTCTGGATTCCGGCGGACGCGCGCATCACCCCCTCGACGAAGTCCGCGAACCTTCGGGCCTTCGTCGCCGGCGTACGGCCCGCCGGGAAAGCGGCCCAGAGATCCATCGGCGGCAGCTCCCAGTCTTGAAGCACCGTCTTGACGGTACCATCGGCAATCTCAGGCCCGAACATCCATTCGGATGCGATGGCGATCCCTGCATTCGCGAACACCGCCGCCCGCACACCCTCGGCCGCGGTGACGTGCAACCGGCCCCGCAGGGTGACCGTCGATTCGACGCCTTTTCGCTGAAAAGCCCAGGCCGCACCCCGGCCCCGCTGCGTGTAAATCACCGCTTCATGCGCAGCAAGGTCGTCCGGAGTCTTCGGCAGGCCTGCGCGCTTGAAATACGCCGGTGTGCCCAAGACCACGTGCCGGCAACTTGCGATCCGCCGCGCTGTGAGTGACGAGTCCGCGAGCTTGCCCATGCGCAGTGCGATGTCGATGCCTTCCCGAACCAGGTCGATATTCCGATCATCGAGCACGACCTCCATCTCCAGCTCGGGGTGTTGCGCCAGGAATTCCGGCAGGCGCGGCATCAGGTAGATCCGCGCAAAGGTCACGGCCGCGGAGACGCGCAGCTTGCCGACCAGGCCGGCGCCGGCGCTGCGCACCGCCAGCTCTGCTTCGTCGGCCTCCTCGATCAATCGTCGGGCCCGCTCATAGAAATTGAGGCCGGCCTCGGTGGGTGAAAGCCCGCGCGTCGTGCGGACGAGCAGCTTCACCCCGAGGCGATCCTCGAGCTGGGCAATGGATTTGGAGAGTGCGGGCTGGCCGACGTTGAGATGACGGGCGGCGCGGGAAAACGAGCCGGAATCGACCACCAGCACGAAAGCCTGCATGGCCCTCAGCCGATCATGCATATACCTTCAACGCTCCGTGGTGACCTCAAAGCGGTCTATGCTATACGATCGACGCCGTCAAGCCGTCGTCAAATAGGATTTCACGTTGAGCACCCGACGTTTGATTGTGGCGATATCCGGCGCATCCGGCGCGATTTACGGGGTGCGAACCCTGGAGCGGCTGCGAGAGCTCGGCATCGAGACTCACCTGGTGATGACCCGCGCCGCGAAAATTGCGCTCTCTCACGAAACGGATCTCAAACTCGCCGACGTTGAGGCGCTCGCGAGCGTGGTACATCCTGCGGACGATGTGGGCGCGTCGATCTCGAGCGGTTCGTTTCCTACTCTGGGAATGATCGTGGCCCCATGCTCCATCCGCAGTCTCTCCGAGATCGCAACCGGCGTCACGACCGGTTTGCTGGCACGTGCCGCTGACGTGGTGCTCAAGGAGCGGCGCCGGCTCGTCCTCTTGGTGCGCGAAACGCCGCTCCATGGCGGCCATTTGAAGGCCATGCTCGCCGCCACGGAAATCGGCGCCATCATCGCACCGCCGGTACCCGCCTTTTACTTTCGCCCGACGACGCTCGCCGAAATCATCGACCAGACGGTCGCCCGGTCGCTGGATCTGTTCGGTCTCGAGGTTCGCGGTGTTCAGCGGTGGCAAGGCGCCCGCTAACATCAGCGCCGAGAAACTGGACCGCCGGCGCCGCGATTCGCCGCATCAGCGCAGCCACGGCGTCGGCCGGTTTTCGGCGGGTTTGCGGTGTCAGGCCGCTTTCTTGGTCACTTCCGCGACCGTAGCCGTCGCTTCGCTTACGACTTGTCCAAAGCTGGTCTGGACGTCAGTCGCCAAGTCAACGAACTCCTGCGCGCGCGCACGCACCCTCTCCGTGAGCGCCGTGGCAAGCTGTATTTGCCTGGAGAAGAATTCGGCGGGCGTCTGCGTAGACACGGCCGCCCTGGCCTGCGCGAGGGTCCATTGCAGGCAATCGCCCGCGACGGCGTACTGATAACGACCCACGCGGTCGATGGCCTTGACGCTTTCCTGCTGAGCCTTTGTCGCCGGCGCAAGCGCCTTGCGGTACGCCTCGAAGATGCTGTTCGGATCGAAAGTTGTGTCGCTCATGTTCGCTCCTGGTCGGGTAGATGTTGCTGGTACTGGAATCAGTATATCGCATTTTTGTATGCAGTGCATACTAAAGACATTTGGCGATAAGAATCTTTGTGATTTTATATCTTATTGATAATTTTAATGAATAAATAAAATAGCCATCGATATTGGTCAAGGATAGTGTGCGCCGCAAAATATCGGGCGGCGCCGAGATGTAGGTCCGGCCGCATTAGGCCGGCGATTGACCCCAGTGACGGCTGGATGAAGTTCTTCGGTGGATTGTCGGCGCGCGACATATCTCAGGTGCTCGGGATCTCGTTGGCGACGGTCGAGCGGGAGTGGGCCACGGCGCGGATCTGGTTGCGCCGCGAAATGAGCAGAGCCGCTTCGCCGTGAGCTGCGCCCAGTTGGAGGCACGTCAAAGAGCTGCTGTACGAGGCCGCTGGACTCGACGCCTGAGCCGCGCGCCAGAGTTCCTCGATGAGGTCTGCGCGTCGGACCAGGAGCTGCGCGCGGAGCTCGAGGCACTGCTCGCGGTCGGCGACAGCCTGAGCGCCAAGTTCCTGGAGCCGCCGTCGTCGGGAAAATTCGGTGCGGACGGCGGCGGTCTTTGACGCCGCCGGCTTGGCGGCGGGACAGCTCTTTGTCCAGCGGTTTCAACTCATCCGCAGACTGGGCGAAGGCGGCATGGGGCAGGTATGGCTCGCCGAGCAAATCGCACCTGTGCGCCGCTCCGTCGCCCTGAAGCTCATCAAGGCGGGCATGTACGACGAGACGGTCGTGCAGCGCTTTCAAGCCGAACGCCAATCGCTCGCGATCATGGATCACCCGGCCATCGCCAAGGTCTTCGATGCCGGTATCGACGCCCGCAGGGCCAGCCGTACTTCGTCATGGAGTACGTGCCCGGCTTGCCGATCACCGAGTATTGCGACCAGCAGAAGCTCAACATTCGCGAACACGCTCGAGCTGTTCATCCAGGCCTGCGAGGGCGTGCAGCACGCGCACCAGAAAGCCATCATCCATCGCGACCTCAAGCCGGCCAACATTCTGGTGATCGAGGTGGACGGCAAACCGGTGCCGCGCATCATCGATTTCGGTCTGGCGAAGGCGGCGACAGCCGCGCCTCGATGGAGCAGACGCTTTTCACTCGCAGTTCGGCCAGTTCATCGGCACGCCCGGCTACATGAGCCCGGAGCAAGTGGACCCCGACATTCGAGGACATCGACACGCGCACCGACGTCTACTCGCTCGGCGTGATTCTCTACGTGCTGCTGACCGGGACTGCAGCCTTTCGAGACCAAGCGGCGCCAGCGGCCGCTCGCTCGATGAATGGCTGCGCCAGCTCCGCGAGGAAGAGCCGCCCGGCCCGAGCGCGAAGGTCAGCGCCGACCGGGAGAGCGTCGTGCGCGACTGCGGCCGCGCGCGACACCGAGCCCAAGCAGCTGGTCGAGCGCTGCGCGGGGATCTCGACTGGATCACGATGAAGGCGCTCGAGCGCGATCGCGAGCGCCGCTACGGCACGCCCGCCGAGCTCGCCGCCGACCTGCGGCGGCATCTCAACGACGAGCCGGTCGATGGCGCGTCCGGCCAGCGCTGCGTATCAGATGCGCAAGTTCATCCGCCGCCATCGTATCGCCGCGGCTGTCGCGGGCTCGTGACGCGTTTTCGCGATCGCTGGCCTCGGGGGCCGGTTTGATTGCGGTCGCGCAAGACAGCATGAGGCGCAATTTCAGGCCGCACAGGCGCTGCAAGCCCAGTCGCGGCTGCTCACTCAGGCTGCCGCGCAGCGTCTCAAGGAATCAGATGTCGCGGGTGCGCACGGCATCATCCTCGAAGTGCTCACCAATCCCGCGTTCGCGCAGCGCGCATACGCCGGCGGCCATCAGTCTCTTTCAGGATATCCGCGCCGCCGACTCGCAACTCGCCGTGCTCGTCCGGGCATACCGAGCGCGTCTACGCAGCCGCCTACTCGCCCGACGGCACGCGCATCGTCACCGCCTCAGCGGACAAGACCGCGCGCATCTGGGATGCGCGCACCGGCATGCAGCTCGTGGTGCTCTCCGGTCACACCGATCGCGTCTTCGGCGCCGCCTTTTCGCCCGATGGCACGCGCATCGTCACCGCCTCGCTCGACAAGACTGCGCGCATCTGGGATGCGCGCACCGGCGCGCAGCTCGCGGTGCTCTCCGGGCACGGCGATCGCGTCCATCTCGGCCGTCTTTTCGCCGGACGGCACACGCATGGTCACCGCTTCGCTGGATAAGACCGCGCGCATCTGGGATGCGCGCACGGGCGCGCAGCTCGCGGTGCTCAAGGGTCACGCCGACGTCGCTGTATTCGGCGAGCTATTCGCCCGACGGCAAGCGCATCGTCACCGCCTCTCAGACAAGACCGCGCGCATCTGGGATGCACGCACCGGAGCGCGCTCAGCGGTGCTTTCCGGGCATGGCGACATGCGTCCTTGCGCCGCCTACTCGCCCGACGGCGCGCGCATCGTCACCGCCTCCGCCGACAAGACCGCGCGCATCTGGGATGCGCGCACCGGCGCGCAGCTCGCCGTGCTCTCCGGGCACGGCGATGCGGTCTATTCCGCCGCCTATTCGCCCGACGGCGCACGCATCGTCACCGCCTCCTATGACAGGACCGCGCGCATCTGGGATGCGCGCACCGGCGCTCAGCTCGCTGTGCTTTCCGGCCATGGCGGTCGTCGATGGCCTCCGCCTATTCGCCCGACGGCACGCGCATCGTCACCGCCTCTCAGGATAGGACGGCGCGCATCTGGGATGCACGCACGGCACGCAGATCGGCGTCCTGTCCGGCCATGGCGATGCGTCGCCTTCGCCGCATACTCGCCCGACGGGACGCAGATCGTCACCGCATCGGACGACAAGTCCGCTCGCCTCTGGGATGCACGCAGGGGCGCGCCGCTCGCGCGTGCTCTCCGGACAGGGCGACTACGTCGCTCGCGCAGTCTTCTCGCCGGACGGCACGCGTATCGCGACCTCATCGCAGCGACAAGACCGCGCGCATCTGGGACGCGCGCTCCGGCGCGCAGCTCGCCGTGCTTTCCGGCCACATCGATCGAGTTTGATTCGGCCGCCTACTCGCCCGACGGCACGCGCATCGTCACCGCGTCGTCGGACAAGACCGCGCTCGTGTGGGATGCAAGCTCGGGCGCACAGCTCGCCGTGCTTGTCCGGGCACCTCGATCGCGTCTACGTCGGCCGCTTACTCGCCCGACGGCAGGCGTGTGGTAACCGCCTCGCGCGACAAGACGGCGCGCATCTGGGATGCGCGCTCGGGCGCGCAGCTCGCCGTGCTCTCCGGTCTACGACGACGAGGTGATGAGCGCCGCTTATCTCGCCCGACGGTGAAGCGCATCGTCACCGCCTCGCTCGACAAGACCGCCCGCATCTGGGATGCGCGCACCGGCGCGCAGCTCGCGGTGCTTTCCGGCCACAGCGGAGCGCGTGCTTTTCGCCGGCTTACTCGCCCGACGGCAAGCGCATCATCACCGCTTCGACGTACAAGACAGCGCGCATCTGGGACGCGCGCTCCGGCGAGCAGCTCGCCGTGCTCTCGGGGCATCGACGATGCTCTCCAAGTCCGCCGCTTACTCGCCTGACGGATCGCGCATCGTCACCGCCTCGGACGGCAGGACCGCGCGCATCTGGGATGCGCGCGTGGCCGCCAACGGTGCCGCGCAGATTCTCTGGGGCGCGGCCGCCGACACCGACCCGCTCTCGGCGGTCGATCGGTCTCGAATTCGGCTTGCCGATCGCTGTCGCGGGTGCGGTTCTTGGTCGACTCACCGGCTCTGCCTGCGATCAGGCGGCTGCGGCCGTTCTATGATCCGGACCGATCTGACACCGGGCTCGGTGCTGAGAAAATATCAGCAGTAGATATCGCCCACTCTCGCCTGCTCGGTCGAGATCAGCTAAGCCCGGAACACTACGGCGCGATCAAACTATCAGATGGGGCGCGCGTTGGTGGCCAAGGGGATGCAACCGGTGCGCGACGGCAGTTCGAGATCGCATTTAACTAAAAGGTTATCGCGCAGCTCGTATCGATCTGGTCTACCTGTTGTTGGACACTTCAACAATAAAAAAAACCGTCTGCCCGGGGAGTCTCGGAATTACCGTCAGCGTGTATTGTTGGGCCCGTACCACAGCGCTGTACAAGCCGAAAAGGGCCAATACGAACAACACCGAGATCTTGGCCGTTCGGAGCACCGTTTGACGTATCGCACTCATGTCCTGTGTCCCCCTGTTTATCTTCCGTTCTAGGGTTCGGCGCTGCGCGGGAAGTTGCTCGCCTATGGGGAGATGTGCAAAACGGAGCTGAAACCCCTCATCGGCCAAGAAATATTTGCAATAGCGAGGATCGGCGGCCGGGCGACTTGTAATGTCAGTAGACGCGGCACGAGCCGATCTATACACTACTCCTATCGAATTAGTCGACAATTGCCCTTTATGAAACTTACCGCCCGGAGTGAATACGCCTTGCTTGCCTTGGTATACCTGGCGCGCCAGAAGCCTGGTGACCTTGTGTCGGCCGAGACCATCGCACGCGCCCAGGAGATTCCGCCCAAGTTCCTGGAGCAGATCCTTCTGACCCTGAAGCGGGCGAAATACCTGCGCAGCGCCATGGGGCAACGCGGAGGATACCAGCTGACAAAACCCGTCGACGCCGTGACGCTCGCCGAGATCGTCCGCCTGTTCGATGGTGCGTTGGCGCCCACTGAATCGACGAGCCGGCACTTTTACCAGCCGTCGCCCATCGAAAAGGAGCGGAAACTGCTGCGGGTATTCCGCGAAGTGCGCGATCTGGTCTCGAACCGGCTTGAATCGGTGACAATCGCGGATATGGTTTAGTCCATTTCGAGGCGAATTCAGCGCATTTCTAGGGGCGATAGTCGAGTAGTTCGATAGGAGAAATTGACAAAAGACCGCCACCGAAACGTTACGGGAGCTAACCAGGATGCTTCTTGCCACTAAATGCGATTCAATCGACCGTCTGCGCATCTTTCTCGCCGAACTCGAGGCTCTGGGTGGGAGGATCACCGCAGACGCAGTTGTCGATATTCTCGCGCGCAGCGGCCTCGGTATCGATGATGTGGCGCCATTCATCTCGCCGCAGCAAGAAACCTATTCTCGCCGGCGCGTCGTCCGAACGGAGGCTTATGAAGTACTGGTGATGACCTGGCTTCCGGGACAGGGCAGCGGGGCTCACGACCACGCCGGCTCCGTGTCCGCGTTCAAGATCCTCCGCGGAACTGGGCATGAGACGAGTTTCGCACCGGGCGCCGACACCCTGGTGGATCCCATCGGCACTCGCGAGTTGCACGAGGGCGAGGTCGGTCTAGACGCGGGTGAGCTGATTCACGCGGTCCGCAATGATTGCTCACGCAAGGAACCCCTGGTGAGCATTCACGTATTTGCGCCACCCATCGCGGAGCTGCGCAGGTTCGCCACCCGGTTCACGGGCCTGGGACCGGGACCGGCGGACGCGATTCTGCGACGGCGCATACCGGACGCGCCCGTCGTCGCCATCATCGGGGGCGGCTTTTCAGGCGCCATGGTTGCCGCACAGCTGCTATGTAAGGCAGCCCTGTCCGACGCACCGCTGCACGTTGCAATCATCGATCGGCAAACGTCCATCGCGGAAGGGGCGGCGTATCGAACCCCCGATTCGAGGCATCTGCTGAACACGCCTGCGTCGGGCATGAGCGCCTGGCCCGATCGGCCCGATGACTTCCTGCGATGGGCGCGGAACCGCGACTCGTCCGTTAGGCCTTATGCTTTCCTGCAGCGCCGAGCTTACGGCGAGTATCTGCGAACCACGCTCTTCGAGGCCGTCGAGCAGGCCGGCGCGCGGAGCAGTGTCGACATTCGTCGTGAGGAGGCCGATGTCATCGAACGTCTCGAGGATGGCTGGCGTGTTCACGGTAGCGGGAGCGTGTCGATCGAGGCGCAGATTGTGGTGTTGGCAACCGGGCACCGACCGCCGATGGACCCACTCGATGAGCGCTGGGCCGGTTCGAGGGCCCGCTACATAGAGGACCCCTGGTCATCGCTTGCGCTCACCGCGATCGAGGCGGATGAGTCCGTTTGCCTGCTAGGGACAGGACAGACCGCCATGGATGTCCTACAGTGCCTCGTTGGCCGCGGACGCACCGCCACCGTCGTTGCGCTCTCGCGCCGCGGATTGGTGCCGGCCGCTCACGCTCAAGCGGCGCTGCCATGGGCCGATTCGCTGGGTTGGCTCGTGCCGCTGCTGCGCGCCGGCGGCGGAATCACGACTCGCGCGATCACTCGAAGGATACGGAGTGCGGTCCGATCGGCCGAATCTAGCGGCCAGGATTGGCGGCAGGTCATCGACGGTTTGAGGCCCCACGTTGCCGAAATCTGGCAGGCACTGCCGCCCCCTGAGAGAAAGCGATTCCTGCGCCATGCGAGGGCGTTCTGGGAGGTTGCGCGCCACCGGATGGCGCCCACGGTTGCCGAGGAGGTTACGAAGGCAGTCGATTCCGGCATGTTCAGCGCGGGCGCGGCGCGCGTTCTCGCGGCGCGCGGCGCCCTGGACGGCGTAACGCTGACGGTGCGCCGGCGCGGCGAGTCGGCTTCTGAGGAGCTCGAGTTTGACTGGGTCGTGAACTGTACCGGTCCCGGACAGGGAATCGGCCTTCCGCCGGTCATCGCGGGTCTCATCGACGCAGGATTCTTGGAGGAAGACTCCTTGGGACTGGGTGTGCGTAGCACCTCTGACGGTCGAGCCCTCGTCGATGATCGGGTCATTGAGGATCTCGTCGTGGTCGGCTCGCTGCGCAGGGCCGACATGTGGGAGTCAACGGCGGTGCCGGAATTGCGCCTGCAAGCCGCACTTGCGGCCAACGCAATCATCCACCGCATCAATCAATCCAAATAGAACAAGCGCCTTGCGGATGGAATTAAGCGGATCCGTGTTGAATTCATCATCGAAATGGGTTGATGATCAAGAGACCTTCCACTTCCCGTCCATGAGACATGTCCTCCGAGTAAAGCTCGCGACATCCAAGAGCTCGTGCCGCTGCGATAATGGCGCTGTCCCAATACGAGAAGCCGTGCTTGGCTTTGAGCTCCAATGCCTGCGTGAGTACCGAGGCGGTCGCGTCCTGCACCGGGAACCGCATCCAGGCATGAATCAAACCCGTGGCGATCTCATGCGGCAGTGGATCGGGCCGCGACGATCGTGTGGCTTGGACGTAGAACTCCTGCAGCACTTGAACCGACAGAGCTCCGCCATCTTCGTCAAGCAGTGATATCGCTCGCTCGCGCTTTGACGCCTCGTCGGGCGCGCGGCTGATCGGCCGGCCTGGAACTTCTCGCATGCCCCGCCGAGCAGATTAGGTCGCCGGCTCGAGCCTCAGCACGCGTCCGTCCTCCTCGTCCGTGCATACGTAAAGATAGCCGTCCGGCGCTGCCCGCACGTCGCGAATGCGCCAGTTGAGGTCGTTCAACAATTGTTCTTGGCCCACGACGTCTCCGTGCTCATCGAGATGGACGCGCCGCAGATGCTTGAACGCCAAGGCCCCCACGAATAGATCGCCATTCCACGCGGGAAACTTGTCGCCGCGATACATGGCAAGTCCCGACGGTGCGATTGAGGGCGTCCAATAGATGACCGGCTGCTCGAGTCCCGGTCGCTGCGTGTACGGCGAAACGTAGGCGCCCGAATAGTCCATACCGTAAGTGATCACCGGCCACCCATAATTCCTGCCCGCCACGATGATGTTCAGCTCGTCGCCTCCACGCGGGCCGTGCTCCGTTTCATAAATCCGACCGCTCGCCGCATCGAAGATCAAACCCTGCGGGTTGCGATGGCCCCAGCTATAGATCTCCGGACGGACCGACGCTCGTCCGACGAACGGATTGTCTCGGGGCACGCTGCCGTCTTCGTTCAGGCGGACAATCTTGCCCAGATCGGAAGTCAAATCTTGCGCCTTCTCGCGGTATTCGAACCCCTCGCCGATAGTGAGCACGAATGTGCCGTCGGGCAGGAACGCCATTCGTCCACCGTAGTGGTTGTCCGTATCTTTCAAAGGCATTGCCTTGAAGATCACCTGCAAATCTTGAAGTGCGCTGCCGTCGAAGCGGGCACGCGCAACCTGCGTGCCGTTGGCCGCTTTCGTCCCTGCCGCATAGGTTAGATAGACTGTATGATTCTGTGCGAAATTCGGATGCAGCACGATGTCGAACAGTCCCGCTTGGCTGCCGGTATGCACCGCCGGGACACCGGCGATCGGCTGCGCCAGCAACGAGCCGCCTTTGATCAGACGCAACCGACCCACACGCTCGGTCACCAGCATGGAGCCGTCCGGCAAAAATGTCATCGACCACGGATGATCGAGTCCCTTGGCAATCTCAGTGATCTTGTAGCCGGTCTTGACCACCTCCGCGGGTTGCGGCGGTGGCGGCGGTCCGCGCATGGGCTCGATCGCTACGTCGGCTATCGCCGCTGCACACATCGTGGCTGCGACCAAGGCAGCTGCAAATGACCATGCGCGGCGCGTGCGAGTCCCCAGCAAGGAACGATCATCCGCTAAGATAGAACGTCTCCTCCATTTCAAGGACTCGGCAATGACACAAGGTTGGCCGCTTTGGATGCTACGCCGGCTGCGCGCATTTGTCGTTGCCGCCGCAGTCATGGTCGTGTTGGGTTCCGTCGCCCATTCGTATTTTGTACAGCGGGCCTGGTCCATCGCCGCGGGCCACGCCTACGGAACGGCGGCCGTCGCGATCCCGTTTGCCGATCGCATCTCCTGGGCCGCGCATGATCTTCTCGGCATGATCATTCCTTACAGCGCCGTGACCTCGATTGCGCTGCTGATCGCATTCTTGATAGCGGGCGCACTGGCCCGTCTCATCGGCTTTCGCGCGACCGTCTTCGGCGCCGCCGGCGCGCTGGCGCTCTTCGTGCTGTTTACGGGGTTAAGGATGGTGGTGGGATCGGTCGGCATTTTCGGGGCGCGTGGAGCGATGGGCCTCGCCGCGCAGATGGCGGTAGGTTTGTTAGCGGGCGTGCTGTTCGCGAGGCTCACCGGCAAGACATCATTGCGACCAAAAATACATCGTTAGTATTGCTGCGGGCTTGCCACGCTCGCGCGCGATCAGTTCGGCAATGCGCTGACGCGCAAAGATAATTTCTCGCGCCTGGATCGCGATGTCGCTGGCGGGACCGCATTCACCGAGCCTTGACGCGAGCTCATTGCGTCACCCCGTCTGCCAAGCGGCACGGCGATGCCGTAGACGACGAAGACAGCCGCGTCAGACTTTGCTGGCACGCCATCGAAACCCGAAATCCCGCGGCTCTTTACCAGATGATCGGTTCGCCTCGCGTCATAGCACACTTGTCCGCAGCGCCGGTCGTCCGTGGGGGGCTCGGCGTTCCGCGGGCCTCTTGCGCACTCGTGCACATCCATGGCCGGTACGCCATTGCCCTGGTGCTGGATGGGGTCGTGCTCTGCAACGTGCCGGTCGGACCCACGGAAAACGCACCTGCCTCGACAATGGAGTGAGCGGGTGATCCGTCAGTGCCGCCGAAGCCAGCGGGAGCACTCAATGGATGTCCGGCCGTAGAACGGCCGAAATCCTCGAACACCTCAAATCCCTTGTCTTTACAGAGTCTTACGAAGTTGATACGGCAATGAACACGATGTGGGGTGCCCACGGGTACTCCGAAGGTGGACCAGTGATGCGTGATGCGTTAACATCTGATGCATGAGGACGACGCTCGACATCGCTGACGACGTGCTCCAGGCCGCCAGGGAACGGGCAAAGCGGGAGCGGAAGACCATCGGCGAAATGATCTCCGAGTTAGCTCGACGCGCTCTGACGACTCCGCAAGCGCCGCTCTCGGTGAAGGAGCCCAAGGCAGTTTATGGGCTCAAGCCGTTCGCGCGGCGTGGCGGCATCGTCACGAATGAGTTGATCGACCAGCTTCGTGACGAAGATGCGTACTAGCCGCATCCACCCTGGCCGGTTTCGCGTGCATCATCCCGCCGCCAGTGGGCGTCGAGATCGGCGGACTTTGACAAGTGCGCGCATTATTGGATGTCAATGTGCTGATCGCGTTGCTGGACTCCGATCACGCATCCCACGATTCAGCGATTGATTGGTTCGCGAAGCATGCGCGGGAGGGTTGGGCGTCGTGTCCAATCACGCAAAACGGGTGTATCCGCATCATGTCGAATCCGGCCTACCCAAACCCGTTACCAGTCCAAGCTGTCATTCAGCATCTAGCCGATGCCTGCCGCCAAGACATCCATGAGTTCTGGCCGGATGAAGTCAGTCTGTTGGATTCGGAAGTTGTGGATACGACCCGAATTCATGGACCGCGGCAACTGACCGACATTTATCTGTTTGCTCTCGCGGTTCAGCATGAAGGAAGGCTCGTTACTTTCGATACCGGCATTCCGCTCGCCGCAGTCAGGAAAGCTACGACACAGAACCTGTTGATCCTGTAAGCAGCTTTTTCGCAGCGTCGAAAGCCGGTCCTGGAGAATATCGGGAGATACGTAGATGAACTCACGCAGGCGTTTCCTAACCAGCGCATCCTTGGGTGTCGTTGGAGCCTCTATTGGCGCATACGAAGTCGCCCCGGCGCAGAGCGATGCACCCCCCGGGGAGCCCTCCGCATTCGCCACCTCCTCGCCCGTGGGGCCCGAAGTCTCTGCTGCCACCTTCGTGGAAGCTCAGAAATTGATGCAGGTCGAATTGAGCAGCCAGGAATCTCGTGGCGCCGCCGGCAGTTGGCGAGAGGCCATGGCTCCGCTTTATGAGCGGCGCACCGGACCCAAGAAGATACAGTTGGAAGCGGCACTTGCCCCGGCATCGCGATGGGACCCCAATCAGTACGGACAAAAGATGAATCCGCGTGGGGACCGATTTATTCGCAGCAAGACCGAGGTGCGGCGTCTCCCTGCCGGCGATTCAGACATTGCTTTTGCGTCCGTGACGCAACTTTCCCACTGGATCGAGACACGGCAACTCTCTTCAGAGAGGCTCACGCAGATCTACCTTGAGCGGTTGGAACGCTTCGATTCAAAGTTGAGGTGCGTCATAACGCTCACACGCGACTTGGCGCTCGAACAGGCGAAACGCGCAGATGCCGAGATTGCGGCCGGAAAGTATAGGGGACCGTTGCATGGTATCCCTTGGGGCGCCAAGGACCTGCTCGACACGGCGGGTATCGCGACCACTTATGGTGCGGAACCATTCAGAGATCGCATTCCCGCTGCGAATGCCACGGTGGTTCGGCGGCTAAACGAGGCAGGTGCGGTGCTGGTTGCGAAGCTGAGCCTTGGAGCCCTGGCACTCAACGATATCTGGTTCGGAGGCCAGACGATGAATCCGTGGCTCCTCGAGGAAGGGTCTTCCGGATCAAGTGCCGGGCCGGGCGCGGCGACAGCCGCGGGTCTGGTTGGATTTTCCATTGGAAGCGAGACGGGCGGTAGTATCGTGGCCCCGAGCATGCGCTGCGGTGTTACGGGATTACGTCCTACCTATGGTCGCGTACCGCGCACCGGGGCGATGACGCTTTGCTGGTCGCTCGACAAACTCGGCCCGATGGCGCGCAGCGTCGAAGATACGCTGCTGGTTTTGCGGGCAATTTCGGGGCCGGACAACTTGGACGTAGCCTGCGTCCCGAGCACGCTGGACTATGATGCGACCGCGCCGATAACGGGGCTACGTGTCGGCTACTTTCCGCAGTGGATGAAGGACGCCACCGACGTGGACCGTGCCGCTCTCGGGGCAGTTCGGAAACTTGGCGCGACTGCGACCGAGGTCTCGATCCCGGACTGGCCTTATGATTCCTTGAACGTGATTCTGTTCGCGGAGGCGGCTGCCGCCTTCGAAGAGCTGACGCTCGGCGGAGGTCTGAATCAGCTGAAGATGCAGGTCCCCGATGCCTGGCCCAATATCTTTCGACAATCTAGATTTCTCTCGGCGGTCGATTTGGTCCAAACCGATCGATTGCGCCGCAAAGTCGCGATTGAAATGGCGCGAGTCTTCTCTCAGGTGGATTTGCTGCTGGTGCCTTCGTTACAAGACGAAATGCTGGTCATCACGAACGCCACAGGACATCCTTCGCTGACCCTTCGCGCCGGCTTCGTCGACGTCACCGAGGCGCGCAGCGATTGGGCGCCGGACCCCGCCAACCCGCTGCCGAAGTTCAATCCGCCGCGCCGGGTGCCACACGGTGTCACCTTGATCGGACGTCTGTTCGACGAGGGGACTATGGGGCGAGTTGGTCTGGCTCTGGAACGCGAGTTTGGCGTCGCAGCCGAGAGGCCGGCAGGGTTCGAAGAATAGAATATCTCACGCTACACTTCCGTGACCGTCTGGGAGCAAATGGTGCCGGCGAGCTCGACGCACCTTCCCGCATGGATTCCGAGGTGCTCGATGAGATACTAAGCGCCGTCATTGAGGGCGGTTAAGAGCCGGTCGATGGTTTCGGGATCCACCGGCTTGGTGATGTGCCGATCGAAGCCTGCATCGCTGGCTTGCTGGCGATCGTCATCTCGACCCCAGCCTGTAAGTGCCACGAGAGCGATCCCAGCCCCCCAGGCCTCTCTACGCAACTGCCGGGCGACCTCATAACCGTTCAAATCCGGCATGCCGATGTCGATGATCGCGACATCGGGACGAAAGGTCTGTGCTAGGGATAGGGCGGCGCGCCCGCTGCAAGCGACGCGGACCTCGTGCCCGGCGAGCTCCAGCAACATCGCCAGTGAGTCGGCCGCATCCTTATTGTCATCGGCAACCATCACCCGATGAGCGGCGGTCGCGGCGGGCGGACCACCCAGCGCTGCAGGCTTCAGGGACGGCGGATCGTTAAATGGCAAACGGACGGTAAACTCGCTGCCTTGGCCCGGTCCGTCACTGCGCGCCTCAATGGTGCCGCCATGCAGGTCCAACAGGCCTTTCACGAGCGCGAGGCCGATACCGAGGCCACCCTCGGAGCGGGTCGTCGCACTCTCTACTTGAGAGAACATCTCGAAAATGCGAGTCAGCGCTTCTGATGAAAGGCCGATACCATCATCCTTCACCGACAGGCAAAGAGTGCCGTCCTGCACGGTTCCTGAAAGTGCAATGTGACCGGCGGGATCGGTGTATTTGGCCGAGTTGGTCAAGAGGTTCGATAGCACCTGTGATAGGCGCAACTCGTCAGCCTCGAACGTTAGCTTTTCAGACGGTAGGGTGACGGTGAATTGGTGCTGCTTGCTGTCGATTAAAGGTCGCGCCGCCTCGACCGCCGAGTCGACCACGTCAGTCAATGTGACCCGCGTCTTTTTGAGCTCGAGCTTCCCTTGGGTGATGCGCGCGATATCGAGCAAGTCATCGAGCAGTAGCGCCATGTGCCCCACTTGCCGATGGATCACATTCTGGGCCCATTGAAGTTGCGGAAGGGCAAGCTTCGGCGAGGCCAGGATTTGAGCCGCGGTGCGGATGGGCGCGAGCGGGTTTCGCAGCTCATGGGCGAGCGTCGCGAGAAAAAGGTCCTTGCGCCGGTCCGCTTCCCGGAGCGCGGCCTCCGTGGTCCGCAGCTGCGCTGCGGTTCGCCTGATCTCCTCGAATTTTTCGCGCAGCTCGTATTGGCGCGAGCGAGCCCGGAGGGCGGCCTGCATGGAGCTCAACAAGGTACGTGACGAACTGGGTCGCTCGAGGAGCGTTAGATTGCTTAACGACTTGACCACCTTCTCGGCGGCCTGCGACTGAAAGCCCATGCGGCACAACAAAACGACGGGAATGTCCGACCAGACTGGCTGGTGTGATAATGCCCCGAGCAGATGATCGATATTCGGATCGGCGAACGCCGCATCGGTCATCAAAATCGCGCCGACGGAACTCTCGATTTCCTCCTTTAGTGACTTCGGTCCCTCATAGGCAATCGAGGAGATTCCGGCGCGTTCGAGCAATTGCCGCGTGGCCTCGCGGTCGCGACGTGTAGGTGCCAGCAACAATACCCGATAATCGGCTTCCATCGCCAGGCGCCTCAACTGGCATGACCGTCAGCACCATGCGTCTCATCGAGGCGCTCGCGTGCAGATCCGATCTCGATCGGCCCTCCGGTGAGGACCCCGCGTAGCTGAAGCAACGGCTCACTTAAGTGAATGCCGTCCTGGTCAAACCACAGCTCACGGATGGAGCCCTCATGGCCACCGGTGCGCTTCTTCAGCACGGAGATGGCTTTTCGCACCGTGCCCGTGAGCTCGAAATAGCGCAGCAGCACCACTGAATCCGCGAGGTAACTCGCATCCACGGGAGACGTCATATTTGAACCGATCATGCCGCTTTGCGCGACCGTAAAAAATGTCGCCACACCCTGGTTGTTGAGGTACGACAGTAGCTCATGGAGCTGCGCAGTTAAGTAATTGTTTTGCGGCATAGCGTTGAGATAGCCGTTGAGACTATCGATGATGATGACCCGCGCTCCCCCGCCCTCCACGCTCTCGCGTACCTCATGCGCGAACTCGCCGGGCGAAATCGCCACGGGATCGATCTGGCGGATGGTGATCTTACCGGGACCCTCTCCTTCAACGATGCGCATTCCGATGCCGGATGATCTCGCGATCAGCGCCGATTTCGTCTCATCGAACACGAAGGTTGCCGCGTGCTCACCGCGCGCGGTTGCGGCGGTCGCGTACTGAAGGGCAAGCGTGGATTTCCCGGACCCCGGCGGACCGATCAACAAGGTGCTCGTTCCTCGATCGATGCCGCCGCCCATGAGGGTATCGAGGGCGGCAACGCCGCTTGGCAGGATTCCGCCTTGGTTTGATGAGACGTGCTCTGCAGCCGCCAGGCGCGGATATACCGTAATACCGCCTCGACGGATCGCAAAGTCATGGAAGCCGCTGATGAAGTGGCTGCCGCGAAATTTAATGATCCGCAGTTCCCGACGGGCCTGTCCGTAAGCCGGGGAGCTCGAATTCAGGCTGATGACGCCGTGAGCGATGCTGTGCAGCTGCAGGTCCGATCCTTCTCCCGTGCGGTCATCGAGCATGAGCACCGTGCAGCGGCGACCGACGAAGAATTGCTTCAAGGCCAAAACCTGCCGCCGATAGCGCAGCGAACTTTGGGCGAGCAGGCGCAGTTCCGACAATGAGTCGATGACCATCCGGGTGGGAGCATTGCGCTCAATCGCCTCGAGCAGCTTGCGGGTCGTCTCGCCGAGCTCGACTTCCGAGGATGGCAGCATGGTCAACTGTTCGTCGCTACTCAGTTCCTTTTCATCGGGAATCAGTTCGAGGATGTGGATGCTGTCTAAAGACCAGCCATGTGAGCGTGCGCCGGCCTCTAGTTCGCGTTTCGTCTCAGAGAGGGTCAGGTAGACGCACTTCTCACCGTTCTGCACACCGTCGAGCAGATATTGAAGCGCCAAAGTGGTTTTTCCGGCCCCTGGAGCCCCATCCACCAGATACAGTTGCTCGGGAATCAATCCACCATAGAGCACTTCGTCCAAACCGGATATTCCGGTTTTTGATCGGAGTGAGTTGTCCTGATGCATTTGTTTTTCTCCCTGCATGCAAAAACTCTGACCTCCGTAGGTAAGAACGAACTCTCCTAACGATGGATTGAGTTCAGGGCGAGACAGTCGACGCTCCTTGATATGCTGCGGATTTGTTCATTGGCGATATTCAGGCAATACGGGCAGTTTCGATCAGGAGTGTCTGGCGCAGGCGGATACCGCACCAGATCCTGCGCTTCGATAGGCACTGTAGGAATTCCCCGACACTCGCGGACCCACTGCCGAACGGCAACGATATCTGCGTCAGGATGCGCAGCAAGCAGGCCTACGATCTCCTGCAGGTCTTTCGGCCGGCGAGCAACGGCCTTCATGATGAGCAGATCGGATCCCATGACGGAAGTGGCCTCCCCACGGGGATTCCGTCTTAACCCACGTAAATACCGGGCGATCCTTCCCGCCTGATACGTGCGGATGCACTCCAAGTTGCAAACGACCAGTCTATAGACTAGCCTATAAGTATCGAATGGAGGCGTTACTCATGAAGATTGAAATCGGTGCATACGAGGCAAAAACGAAACTCCCGGAGTTGTTGCGCCAAGTCCAGGCAGGCAAACGATTCACCATCACAAATAGGGGCAAGGCCATCGCCGATCTCGTTCCAAGCGAGAGCCAGACAGCCAAAAACCCGGCGGCAGCCATCGATCAATTTCTCGCATTCAAGAAAAGCAATCCGGTGCGAACGAAAATCGACATCAGGGCCGCGATCGAAGAAGGCCGGGAATGAGATTTGTTCTCGACGCCTCGGTTACGTTGTCCTGGTTACTGCGGGACACCGCCCCGCGGGACGAGGCTTACCCTTCGGCAGTTTTGAATGCCCTACGAGATCCCGACACCGTGGTCATGGTACCAACGACATGGGGACTCGAGATTGCGAACGTTATCGCGCGCAGTGAAGCCAAAGAACTGGTGACCGCAGCACAGAGCGGCTCGTTCATCTCGTTGCTCGAAGGCCTATCGATAGAAGTCGATGCCGATACGTTCACGCATCTCCTTTCCGATACCCTGCAGCTGTCACGACGCTATCGGCTGTCGTCCTACGACGCATCGTATCTGGAGCTTGCCCTGCGCAATGGCGCCCCGATAGCGACCCTCGACGAGGAGCTTCGGCGCGCAGCGAATAAAGCGGGCGTCAAGACATTCAAACCGACATAACGCGGCTCAATTACCGCATGGATGGAGATAACGGGCAAGCTGGCTGGACGTGCCTGGAAGCGCTACGAGAAGCCACGGCCCGGCCATCGCCTGCAATTAGAGGTAAAGTTCCTCGAGCGCATTGCAGGCATCGAGGATGCTTCCGCCGTGAAATCACCAGATTGGCCAATTTTATAAAATATAGCTAAAATAGGGCATTCTTGACGGAGTGACACCATGACCCGAGTATCTGGTTCTCAACGCGTTTTGAGGCCGCGGCAGATCCGTCGCACCCATAAAGCTCCTGAGCAAATCCAGGGGTCGAAGACAATCAATGCGACGCGAGCCAAGAACGCCTTCGGCGAGATCATGAAGAGCGTGCGAAAGTCCGTGCCCGTCTTCATCGAAAAGCACGGCAAAACTGAAGCGGTCGTTCTCAACATCAGCCATTACCGGACGCTTGTGCGCCAAGCGCGAACTCCCGACGAAGTGCACCTGGATGGATTACGAGAAGACTTTGAAACTCTGTATTCGTCTATGCAAGACGACAAATCACGTAAGGCAGTAGACAGCCTGCTGTCGGCTTCAGCGGAGGATTTCAACAAAACCGCCGCAGAACGCGCGAGAAGGCGTGGCTAGACGTTCCGGGCGAATCCTCGTCGCAGCTGGCACCAATGGCGCCGGCAAGAGTGCCATCGTGGGTGAATTTCTGGCCGCCAAGGGCGGTGCGTACTTCAATCCCGACTTGGTGGCTCGAGAGCTCATCCAAAAGGGAGTCCCGACGGAGCAAGCCAACGCAAGTGCCTGGAAGCTTGGGTTTAACGCTCTACAACGAGCCATCAACAACAACGAGGACTTCTCCTTCGAAACTACGCTCGGCGGTAATACGATTGCCCGCGAACTGCACCGAGCGATCAAAGCCGGGCTTAAGATTTACATTTGGTACGTTGGTCTAGCGTCACCGGAACTGCACATCGCTCGTGTGCGGGCGCGGGTAGGTCGTGGAGGCCATGAGATCCCTGAAGCCAAAATCCGCGAGCGATACCCGAAAAGCCTGGCGAACCTGGTTTCTTTCATCGGTGCAGCAGCCGAGGTTCACTTGTTCGACAACAGCGCCGAATCCGCAGACGGACTCCCCCAAACAATGCATGTATTTCGCATGCGCGGCGAGAGAATCATTGAACCGGATCTTGAAACTCTAATGACCCAAACACCCAATTGGGCCAAACCGGTCGTTGCTGCCGCCATCAAGGCGCATACGACACCACGAAAGGCGCGAAAGAAGAAATAGCCAAACCCACCGACATGGTAATTAGATCCAGGAGGGCCTCCGCACCCTCTTCTCTCGTGAGCCCACAATTCTTGTCACGGCTAAACCCATGCTCGGGGTCGTAGTTCCGTCAGAGCGTCGCCCCTCCAGTCTTCACGGGTGCTGTCTCTCGGATCAGTACTACTGCGACCGCTCATAACAGGAACGATCACCCCATAGTATTCGGACGACGCTGCGGAGTCCGCAAGGAGTTTCCGGGGAGATTCGGGGATTACACAACCAAGCGAATTAAACGACTGCTGCCAGTTCGATGCGCGTCGCAACACGCCTAACCACCGTGCGTTTGCCGTGTCCGGCGTTAGAAACCTTGCTGGTCGTCACAAGGCATTGACTCTCAAGCAGTGCAACGTCCCGTCGCACTGCCGATGGATCACGTGCGAGGGCCAGTGCCAAGGCGCTCAAAGTCACGGGCTCGACGGAGATTTCCCGCAACAGTCGCACCCGAGCCGGCGTTATCACTTCCAAAAAATCCGCGGGATCTTCAAAAGAGACATGAAGGCCGGGCTCGACCGCCTTACCACGGTCCAGCTTGCGCGCATTGTCCTTCATTCGGGAAAAAAGCTGTCCATCGACTCAACGCCGACCCGAGTGGGCGGTGCTCGCTTAGCACGCGCCGATCTCAAGATACTGGTGGACTTGCGCTTCAAACTGACTTTCGAGTTTTTCATAGGATTCGAACTCCACACTATCCACACATCCAAAATAGTGCCGGTGATGTTGTCCGTGAGCGTTGTCGTAACCCACAATTCGCCCGTTGTTAAAGATTGACGTTGCTCGCGTCGCGTAGTCGAGTCGTCCTCACTCACCCTGATTGTGTTGAACGCGGGCCTTCGAACCAGAAATCTTCAGTAAAGCAAATCTGGGATTTAGCTGCTTTGTTCCCTTCCTTCCGAGGGATAGACGAAAATGAAGCTCAAGTCCGAAAAGCAATCGAGCAATGTGGACGAACCCGGCGCTGAAGGCAGATCCAGCCGTTTGCCGTTTGATCCGGAAAAATACCGAAAATATCTTGCCGAGACTGGAACCCTTGAAGAATGGAACGACTACCTCGAACACTGACGCGCCTGCAATGCCCCAGGAACGGTCGCCATACTAAATGGACGATGCTGGAAAGTCTCCAACGAGTTTCCGGGGATTTTCAGTGGTTACCACGTATCTGCTCAGATTTCCGCCAGCGATTTACGAGCGTCCTGCTAATCCTTCGGAGCGGCCAATGACCGCCTTCTCATTCGAATGCGGGGTCGGATCGGAAAAGCCCTCAAAGGCACTGCTCGGATTCCATTCTTGAAGACTATACACGCGCTTGCCGCGCAATCCCGTTACACCCTCGTTCCATGCGAGAAGCATTCGCTTGCCGATATCCTCAAAAGCGGCGTAGCGTGTCATCGCTTCTCGCACCCGAGGCGCGATATCTGAAACCGCATCACTGATCGCTTCGACGATTTCGACTTGTGCTTTGACGGAAACGCCAAACGTGGCGGCGATGAACTTTCCGAGACTCTTACCCGGACTCCAGGTTTTCTTGCCCATAAAGCTGATCCCGGGAGGATTTTGTTGGTATCCGGGGTACGCGACCGTCGTAATCATATCGTAGGCCGGTGAAAGGTGAACATCAGCCCGCGATGTATAAAGCAGCGCTAGATTCTTCGCGTGACAATCGGCGTTGCGTAGCGCGTAAGTTAACAGCAGCGTTGTCGCGAGCTGGCGGAAGGTCTCGAGCTGTGTAGCGCCAGGAACGTGATCGCGAACCGCCCTAGCGACGCGCTCCCAAGTAGTCTCGTACTTCGCGGCAGGGCGTAGTCCCAGCAGAGCGCAGAAATCTTCCATTCCCAAGCGCAACTGTCCATTGTCATTCACGTCGAAGCGATGAACGACGAGGGCGTTGCCGTCCTGCGAGAGCTCGGTTCTAGCCGTGGGCAGGACTCGCGCTGCCACCTGCATGCAGAGGTGCTCGTTCAGGGTAACGTAGGGGAGTCTACCGGTGGATCCTTTGATGATGTGGCGGTGGGTCAGCAGTGTGGTCTTTTTGTGGACGGCGCCTCGCCCGACATCTTCACTCTGCGTGTCGAGGAACTTCGGCACGACTCCTGAAACACCACTAGCCGCATGTTGTCGGACCAGCTCCGCGAAGGCTTCTTCCGAATTGTCCCCCTGAAGGAGTTCGGCGACGTTCGACCGGTTGGGTCGGCTCATCGAGTTTCGCGCCCGCCGCGGCGACCTGAATGCGGCCGACCATGTTTCGTCCGATGACGGAAAGGAGCGCCATGGGGCTGGCCGTGATTTGAGGGCCGAGTTGCTCTTGGAGCACTTGCAGAAGGTACCCCTCAGGAAGATTCATTTGGAAAACAGGATGCAGCGTGTCGTCCCATACGTAGGACTCGGTACGCACTGGCATCGTGAGTGACACGAAGGCATCGCTTGGTGTGCTCGCATGGTAGGTGAGCACACTGCGAAAGTCGCCCGCCGACTCAAGCACCGCGACGTCCCGGCCGAGGACATAGGCTGACAGCCTCATGATTTGGCCCGTTCGCGGCGCAATTCATCGAGCGAACCGGATCGGCCACTTTCGGTGAATTCGAGTTCGAAGCCGAGCACTGCGAGCACTGCCAGGAGTTTGCGGGAACCAAATTCCGACGCCCGCCCGCGCTCGAAGCGGGAAAGGGATTCCGGGGTTACGCCGGCCTGGTACGCAACCGCTTTTTGCCTCAAGTGGAGAGCTTGGCGGCGGGCCGCCACTGCGGCTCCCAGTTCTTGGAGTGACTTCATATTGATATATACGTCATGATTTTGGCATATTTTGCCACTTGTTGATGTATATATCAATATTCTTAACGAGATTCACGGAACTCGCAAGTCATTGATTTCACCCTGGGCCGGCCTCATGCGGTGGTTCGTGTCCGACGGCCGGGATCGTGCCCAAACGGAGCTTTTGCGCGCGAGCGCTCTGTCGGCGATTCCTCGCCACGGGGATTCGAACCCCGGTTACATCCGTGAAAGCGACATAAACTTGTCCAGGGTCGTGCTACTCGAAAGCAATTGCTCAAGGCCCATCGAGGCTGAATAGATTGGTAATCCGACTCTATGCGGAGAATAGCCGGCGCATTCTCCGCACCATCCGCGGAGACAGTACTTGCCAATGCGGAGAACGGAGAGCATAATCTCCGCATAAAATGCGGAGATTTAAATGTATATCTGGGAGCGGCCTGACTGGCCTGACCTGACGTGGGATAGCGGCCACCTCGCCGCTCTGCTGGGGCAGGCCTCGCGCGAGCAGGGCCGTCTGCTCGGCAGGATGCAGGATCTCGGCTTCGACCTGCGTCGCGAGGCCCAGTTGAACACGCTGACCGAAGACGTGGTCCGCTCAAGTGAGATCGAGGGCGAAAAACTCGACAGCGATCAGGTCAGATCCTCGATCGCACGGCGGCTTGGCATGGATGTTGGCGGGCTAGTGCCGGCTGACCGCAATGTCGAGGGCGTCGTCGAGATGATGCTCGACGCAACTACGAACTACGCGCAGCCCCTGACGGCCGACCGGTTATTCGGCTGGCACGCGGCACTCTTCCCCACGGGCCGAATCGGCCTTCAGAAAATCACCTTCGGCAACTGGCGGAATGACAGCGGCGGGCCGATGCAGGTTGTCTCGGGGCCGATCGGCCGGCAGAAGGTTCACTATGAAGCGCCGCCCGCCGCGCGCGTCCCGGAAGATATGGATCGCTTCCTAAGCTGGTTCGAGGCACCCGGCAAAATCGACCCGCTTCTCATCGCGGCGCTCGCGCATGTGTGGTTCGTCACCATCCACCCTTTCGACGACGGCAACGGACGCATTGCGCGCGCGATCGCCGACATGGCACTCGCCCACTCCGAAAAAAGCACCCAACGCTTCTACAGTATGTCAGCGCAAATCCGCCGCGAGCGGAACAACTATTACACGATGCTTGAACGCACGCAGAAGGGTACCCTCGATGTTACGCCGTGGCAGGAATGGTTCCTTTCGTGCCTGCTCCGCGCGATCGAGGGCTCGCAAGACACTCTGGGTGCGGTGCTGGGAAGGCGCGCTTCTGGGAACGCTTTGCACAACAGTCGCTGAATGCGCGCCAGGTTAAGGTGCTGAACAGATTACTCGACGGCCTCGAGGGAAAACTCACGACATCCAAATACGCCAAGCTGACCAAGAGCTCGCAGGATACGGCCTACCGTGACATCCTGGATCTCGTCGAGCGCGGCGCGCTGCGGAAAGACCCCGGTGGCGGACGGAGCACGAGTTACTCTCTTATCATGGGAGTCGAGCGGAAATGACGCAGGGGGGCACGAGTATCAGAAGTGCGCGCTGCGTGCAGCAAGCTGCGGGCAACCGTTAGGTCTACCCAACCTGGCGGCATTTAAAATTGGCGTCCCCGATGGGAGAAAGTTCGAACCAGCTTTTTGAAACCCTCGAAAAGTGGAACGACTGCCTCGAACGCTAACCCGCCCCTGGTGCTTCAGGCAAGACGGTTTGGATTAAATGTTCACGCAGCGCCGTGAGTTTCGGTTCCCACGATCTCGGCTAAGAACTTTGAAAATGGTTTGATGTCTCCCCGTACGCTCGCAGATTCCAGTGCCACCATGTAGTCGTCGCGTCTCTCCAACGGAATTACAGTCCATGGATAGCCTCCGGACGCCAACATGACGTTCATGAGGAAGCGCCCAACACGTCCGTTCCCATCGAAGTACGGATGAACGTAAACGAATACAAAATGCCCCAAGACAACGCGAACGGCCGGCTCCTTTTCTTGCTGCAGCAACTCAAAAAACGTCGGCATCAATTCCCGCACTGACTCGCGGCTCGGAGGCACGTGCTTGGAGCGCCGGATGTATACCGGTCCGCTCCGATACCCTGCCAAATCGGCAGGCCTTAGAATCCCCGCCGTCACGCTCGATCCAAAGAGTTCTCGGTACCATCCGCCATGATCTTTATCGGCCACGCTTCCCGCGTTCTGGCCGCGCAAGACCTTTTCTACGCTTTGCTTAACAGCCTGGAAAGCTTGCCAATAGCCGCGCGCGGCGAGCGCGTTGCGCTGGTCGCGGTCCGCTTTAATCGAATCCGGATTCCAGTTTCCCGAGCGCACACGTTCAATGAGATCTGCACTGACCCTATAACCCTCGATCGACAGCGAGTTATACGCATCGGTGACGTAGATCGCATCGATTTTCTTGAGATACGAAGCGACATTCTTGGATATACCCGGCGGGATAGGGAACGTTTGGAGGATCGGATCCCGCATTTTTTCCCACATCATTCGCAGGCGGTTAACGTAAGGCGAAGTCTCGCGCGGTGCGAATGCAGTGATCGGCTTATCCTGGAATGGATCGCGCTCATTAACGATAAAGCCCGCCACTCGCATCGTCTCGACAATGTTGTCGGCTATTTGGTCGCGACCGATGTTCCGAAAAGCTCCCGCGAGTCGCCCGGCTACTTTGCTATGCCCGCCCGCAAGTAAGCGACTCAACACATCCGAAGCATCAGTAATCATTGCAAGTGCAGCACGCATTTCGATTGAACGGCCGGCGAAGTGGCCCGGTGCGCAAGCAATGAGGGCAGCCGGCAGGCGCATGATGCGCACGCTGTTTTTTGTTTCGACGTTGTCCGCGTGTGGAAGCTCCAGACGCACGTCGAAGATCGACGTGTCGTAAAGCAAAGGGATGGGCTTATTACCGCCTCTCGGCGATCTCACTAGCAACTGTTTCGGCACGGTCCAGTCACCCGTATGAATGCTTACGGACTGCTCGGCGCTTAAGCACCACTCCTTGTCAAAGCGATCGTTGAGGTAGTCAGCGACGAATGTCCAAAAAGACGTATACCAAGCCGTGCTTTCCCCTGCCTGCTGGTCCGGAGCGGAAGGGATGTACCAGCCCTTTATAACTTCGAGAATGAATCCATTCTTGAGTAGGCGCTCCCGATGAGTTCGGGTCAGCTGGTCGGAACGAAGGGCAGTAATCCCATGGTCCTGCAGCTTTTTGAGGGCCGCGAGCGACTCGGCCAATTTTTCCGATGGGCTTGCCATGGCCTGCTCAACTCAGACTGGAATACCCGTTGTCAGGGTATTCTGTTGTACCATTATTAGGTTTTTATGTCAACCCATATCTAGGTTATTAAGTGGCGTCCCCACGGGGATTCGAACCCCGGTTACATCCGTGAAAGCGATGCAAATCGATCCAGGTCTGTCTAAGGCCATCTTAAATATTTCAGCAAATATAGGCTTTATGACCAGCACCGTCTAGCTCCGTCCAGCATAGTGTTTTCGTACCGTTTCGTACGAGGCATTACATCCATGGCCGACTTGTCACGAAAGCGCGAGCGGCTGAAAGTCCGGCGCGACCCGTACACCATGAGGCTCGCCAAGGGCGCCTATCTCGCCTTCCGCCACGGCCCCGACCGATGCCGCCCGCGCGGCGCGACGGCTATTCAAGACGGTGCTCGAGAAGGACGATGGACGATCCACTGGCCGCCCTGCCCCTCGAATCGGCGTCGTCATGTGTGGGCGAACGAGATGATAGTTGCGATTATTCAGATATATCGGTTAAACTATACACATGCAAGAGACCATGGGCGGAGAGGATCTGCGCAAAGCCCTGATCGCGCTCGGCGAAAGACTGCGTGCCAGAACCGACATCGTGGTCGGCGGAGCGGGCGCGTTAATCCTGACCGGCGAACTTCCTCGGGCAACCAGTGATTTCGACGTTCTGTATTCGGACCCGGATATCGGACGGCTGCAAGAAGACATCCGTGCCGTAGCGGACCGATTGGACCTCACGCCCGGATGGCTGAATGGCAGCATACAGACCTATTTGGACGTGCTGCCGCCGGACTACAAGGCGCGTCTCATCACATTGCCGGCACGGGGAAAGCTTCACATCGCGCTGCTACACCGGCAAGACATCATTGTGATGAAGCTCTTTGCTGGCCGCCCACGTGACCTGACCGATATTGTCGCGTTGCGTCCCACACCACAGGAACTGCAATTCGTTCGCAGTGAGCTGCCAAGGCTCAGGCGTATCGATCAGCCGCGCGCTGCCCGCCTCGAAAATTTCCTCGATCAGTACCATGACGACGAACCCTGAAGTAAACCGCTTATACGCTGCATGGCGTCGGTTGGGCGTCAATTTCTCGGTCACGTCTTGCACTGACATGGTGGAAGTTGAACCTTTGATCCTGGCAACAGCGGCAGTCGCGGGCGCCGATGAGCGTCTGACCATTTGCGCCATCTCCTGGCTCGCCCGTTATCACTCTTTTGTGGACGGACGGCGTTTGAGCGAATTGACTCGCGATTCCGCCGCGACGGTGCGTTCTTACCTGGGGATCATGTTGTCGCTGGCAATCGAAGCCCCCGATGGCGCTGGCCGCGCGCCACAGTATGAAGCCGCTTTGGCGCACTGCAAACCGTTACGCCGGCCACGCGCGCTGTACGACAACATCGAGGCACTGCCCGCGTTTCGGGAATGGGCGCGAACGCACGGTCTGCCGGTGTACCGACGTTGGGGCTTTTGGCACGACGATGTGACGCTTAAGCTCGTGTCGGTGCATCCATTGGCGCGGATCCTCAAAGTGCCGGAGTTGCGCGCCAGAGCGCTCTGCGGGCCATCGATCGAAGCTGCTTTTATAGCTCATGCCATGGATCGCATCACGAACGCGCGCTCGTTATCTCGCGACATCGGTGTGTCCTATGCCGCAGCACATGCCGCCGTTGAGCGATTGGTCGGCCGCGGGCTTCTGCTGCGGCATCGAAATGGCGTACGGCAGGAACTTTCACCATCGGCATTCGCCGTCAATGCGCTCAAAGTGGAGAGTTGACACGAGTAGGGCTTGGCCACCGCGTACAAGTAAGCCCAAAGAACGCTGATACCGAGCACGGCTGGCGCAGGAGCACATGAGACTACGGTACAGGCTTCCGCCAATGTTCTTGACAACACGCAAAGTCTGAGTACTCTACGCGGCTGTCTTGCCGCCACGCGCGGCGGGAGCCGTACAACGGAGAAGGCTATGACCTCAGGGTCTATGAAGAAGACGTGTAGATACCTACTGAAGTGACCGCTTCGAGCCGATGCCTCGATGCGCCGCGCTTCGAGTCAGACGGCCCCGTCATCGCGACGAAGCCCCTGGCGAACTTTCACCAGGGGCTTTTTGTTGCCTCAAGTGACGACCATGAAGGGATTGAAATTCGACTTTGAGAGAAGCGCAGGTGAGGCTGGCGGCTTGCCTATGTACCTGTCGCTGCGCGGTGACCTTTCCGACCCGGGTGAGACACTGTTAAAGCTGCGAGCGCTGCAGTCCTTCGATCTAGGCGCCGCGCGCTACGCGATTCACCGCACCGTGCGGTGCGCCGTTCGTCGACCCTTGGATGAGGTTTTCGACGATCTGGCGCTGCACGCCGATCTTGTCGCTCAGCGCATGGATAGTACATCGCTGCTGTTGGACGGGCCGGGGTATTCATCAGCGCCGAAGGCAATCGCAAGATCGATTACGGCTCCTGCACCTTTCACATCTGGGCCGATAACATGAACCGGCTTGACCAGGTGCGCGCGAAGATGTTGGCCATCGTCGGCGAGCAACTGGTGCGGCCACGAAATGTTTACGATCGACTGGCATTTCTCCAGCCGTCAGGGCCTCTCAAGCGCATCGTTCGACGAGATGGCCGATCCCGCGCCTTACGACGAAGCGTATCCGACTCTGGTGGAATCGGTGACCACCTTCATCGCGCGCTACCTGGCGTCGCGCGAAACCGTGCTGATTCTTCAGGGACCACCGGGCACCGGAAAGACGCGATTGGTGCGCGCCATCCTGGCCGCGATGTCAGCCCGCAAGGCAGATAGCGCTCAAGTGCTCTATACCGCTGACATGCGCGCACTCGAGAATGACGAGATTTTCGTTGATTTCATCACCGGCAACCACGATGCGTTCGTGATCGAAGACGCGGATCACTTGTTGATGGCGCGATCCAACGGCAATGTAGATTTACACCGCTTCCTGGCCGTGGCGGATGGGGTGGTGCGCGCGCAGGGCCGGAAGATCATCTTTACCACCAATCTGCCTAACATCGGCGACATCGACGAGGCATTAGTGCGGCCGGGCCGCTGCTTTGCGACGGTGCGCACTCGGGCGCTGGATCGACGCGAGGCGGCATGGTTGTTGACGCGGATTGCCGCCGCACGCGCGGAGCGAAATGAGCCGGCGAGTGCTGTGGCATTGCCGGCGGATGTGCGCTCGATAACGCTCGCAGCGTTGTATCGACTGGTGGATGCTGAGGGCTGACCGACGACGCCTGGCCAGTAGCCTCGAATTGCGGAGGCTAAAGTGTCGCGATGTCGCTTGTTTCCCAGGGTGTACCCAAGCCGAAATCTCAACAGACCCTAGTGAATTTGGTCGGGGCGACAAGATTCGAACTTGCGACCCCTTGCACCCCATGTAAAAAGAGGGTGAAACGCCCTGCAACGGATTGCAACCAAGAATCTAGCAGAAACCGCCATTTTTCCAGTGTTTCCGCAACATATTGCGACGTGGTATTGTTGCGTCTCGTCTCATCTGTTCAGGAGATTGGACCACAATGGGACCACGGTTGCGACCCCTTGTCATTCAGCGCCCGGGATTTGCCACGGAATTGCCGTGCATCGCCTGACCGTCAGCCGTATTGAGGGCCTTGAACCCGAGGCGGCCCGCTACGAGCTAGCCGATCCCGCCGTTGCTGGTCTGCAGCTTCGCGTCGAGCCCACAGGCGCCCAGTCGTGGATCCTACGCTACTACTGGCGCGGCAGGCGGGTTCGTCTGTCCCTTGGCACCTATCCCGAGGTTTCACAGAGGAGCGCCCACGAAGCAGCCAGCCACGCCCGCAAACTCCTCGAGGATGGCATCGACCCCAGGCGCGCCGAGCGCCCGTCGGCGAAGCGCAGGCTTGCTTTAGTGCCCACGGACGGGAAGCTCGCCGACGAACAGGCACACATCGAGAACCTGGCCGAGGAGTTCATGCGGCTGCACATCCGCGGCGCCCAGAAGCGCAAGCGCCCCGAGTACGTCCAGCGCGTGCTCGATGTCGATGTGCTCCCGGTCTGGAAGGGCCGGGACGCCGAACCGTCAAGCCCCGCGAAGTGGTCGAGTTGCTCGACGGCATCGTGGAGCGCGGTTCTAAGGTCATGGCGAACCGCACCGCCGGCGTGCTCTCGCAGATGTTCCGCTTTGGCGTGCACCGCGATTTGGTCGAGGCCTCTCCCGTGCAGCTGCTCTATCGCCCAGGCGGCAAGGAGCGGCCGAAGGACCGAACCCTCCGCGATACCGAGATTAAGGCGTTGCTGGGCAATCTGGATGACGTCCTGCGCGCGCCGCGCATGGCGTGCGTGTGAGAGTGGTCAGCTAATTTGATGGACTGATTTTCACGATTGGTGATGGGCCATCGTCGAACGTGACCGCGGCGTTTTCGCCGCGGTCATTTCGAGTCTTTCAGAACGGTGGATCCTGGAGCGGTAGCTTGTTGTCGAGGGCCGGATGGTGGCGGGCGCGCGTTCTTCCGACCCGCGATACCAGCGGTAGAGCTGGACGCCGTATCGTTCTTGGAACTGGTGTAGAAGTCCTCGAGGAACTGATCGAGTGCGGCCGCGGCCTCGTCGGGTAACTCGGGGAAGACGAACGGATCAGACTCATCGCACATCTCAGCGAGCCCCTGCAGCGCGGCGCGAAGCATTCGACGCCGGCAAATTGAAGACCTGGAAGTAGAGCTTTTCGTCGAGCAGGTGGTTTCGGTCTGAGCCGCGCTCATGAGCAAGTCGGCCGCCATGCCGATGAGGATGCGGTAGTTGCCGGCGGCGTGATCACACAGCAGATGCCGCAGCTCCTTGGTCATGAGGCCGGCGTTGCCGGCGGTTGTGAGCAGGTGTTCGAGACAAGTGAGCAACTCGTCGCGGGTGGCGTCGCCGGTCGCCAGCCGGGTGCGGATTCGGGACCCCAAGGGGATGAGATCCTCGCGACGCAGCTTATCGAGCAGCCGCCCGTCGCCGGCGAGCACCACACAGAGCAGCGCTTGCGAGTCGAACCGGGCGCTCGCCAAGCAGGCGCAGCTCCTACAGCACCATCGGGATCATCTCCTGGGCCTCGTCGATGAAGACGACCGGCCGGCGCGAGCGGAGCCCAAGTGATCGAGCCACCGGGCGCGCAGCGTCTTGAAGCCGCCCCAGCGGTTGCTCAGCCGGATGGAGACGGAGAAGATGTCGCCGATCTCGCGGTAGAAGTCGGCGAGGTTGCTTTGCGGATGATTGATGAGCCGACAGACAGGTCGGTGAGCCGCTAGAGCCGCTCGGCGAGCAGGCGCATCACCACGCTCTTGCCGGTGCCGGGCTCGCCGTGAATCATCGCGAAGCCGCCTTCGCGCACATGCGCCTTCTCGATGCGCCAGCAGAAGTTCTCGACCTTGGGCGGCACATGTAGCGCCTCGATGGGCAACTCCGGGGTGAACGGATTCCACTTGAGGCCGTACAGGGCCAGCAGTTGTTGGTTCATGCATATCGTCCTTCTCGGCGGTGGGTAAATAGGCGGGCGGCAATCCGGTGGCGGCATAGTCGGCCATCATTTGCTTCAGCAGTGGCGCGATGCCGGTGGCCGGCATGGCGCTTGAGTCCGATGTGGTCCCGCCGGATCGAGTCGCCGACGCAGCGCATCGGCGTTGGCGGCCTTGTCCAGCGGGCGGACGGGCACAGGATCTGCCCGGTGCGGCATCGACCAGATCGACGCGGCTGAGGTCCCAGCGCGCATAGCGCAGGTGCACCTGTTCGAGTCGGCGATACCGGGACGGGATTTCGAAGCGCTGACCGTCCAGACTCACGGTGCCATCGGAGCGGCGCTGCTTGCGCTTGACCTCGATGCGGAACGCATCGCGCAAGGCGTCGCTGCCCGGACATTCGCGGCCGACGTTGGGACCGGCGAGGAAGCGCTTCATCGGCGTCTCGCCCAGTTCACTATGCACGGTGCGGTGATATTCCGGGTGATCCAGGCCTGGGTGGCGAGGTTCAGTTGTTCGAGCGTGAGGTTCGCTCGCCTTCGAGCATGGCGAGGAGCGCCCTTCGACGCGGGCCCAGAGATTTTCCTGCTTCCGTTGACGTGCGGGAGTCCTGGCAGCGTCGGCAGGTGCAAGATGCCGAGCCGATGCAGCCCCGCAGTGAACTCACCGGAGATCATCGCCGAGCCATTGTCGGTCATCAACGAGCGCGGCAGGCCCACCTTCTGCAGCGCCTGGCACAGACCGTGGACCAGTTCGCGGCTGCCCTCGTTCGTGTACCACTGGGCATGGCAGAGGAACCGCGAACGGTCGTCGATGAAGCCGACCAGCAGCGGCTTGATGTAGGCGCCGCTGCGGGTCAACACCTTGCGCGAGCCGTGATGGAAGTCGAGGTGCAGCAGCTGCAGGACGTGTTCGACCTCGTAGCTGCGCACCTCGCGTTGTTCGAGGCGATCGCGGGCGGCGATCGCGCCGTCAGTGCTGCGCTTGGCGCGGCGCCGGCGCACCAGCCCCTGCGCCTTGAGATATCGTCGCACGCTCGGGTACGACGGACACTTGAGCCGGGGCGCGAGCGTGACCCGCAGGTTGTCGTGGTGCAGCTGGCGGTCCAGCCCGGGTGCCGGTACTGCGCGGTCAGCGCCTGCACCGCCTCGGCCGACAGGCTCGGGAACCGACCGATGTCGCGCCGCACCTGATTACGCAGCGCCTGCACCGGATCGGCGGCCTTTTTGGCCGCGTACTAGCCAGCGTTCGATCGTCGAGACGCCGAAGCGCACATCGAGCCCGGTGAAGGGATGCCGCCATGTCTTGGCCGCCAACACGGTCAACGCTTCGTGCAGTTCGCCGGCGGCGGGCGGAGCCGCGAGCAACGGCCCGATGATCGCGAAGCGCAGCCGCGCCCACCGATCTCGCGGCGGTAGATCGTCCTCGGAACCCAACATCGCTCCCATTGCGACGCCACACCCGGCGCCGTTCATGGGATCGCAGGCTACAAAGCCGCCCGAACGTTAGGCTATCGGCATCCTCTGCGGGACCGCGTCGAGCCTCGGATTACCTGATCGGCATCCGCGTGCTCAACGGCGCGATCCATCGCAGCGCCTGCGTCAATCGATCCGACATCGACTCGCTTTCGAAGCGTTCACCAAGCTTTGGGGTAGTTCGCTCGATCACGATCGGCGGCATGAACCGCTCGCACATCGACTGCCAAAACGGTGTCGAGGAAAATCCCCGCCACCACGTGCGCCAGCGCTTCAGCGTGCGCGCGGGGATGTTGAACAGATCACACAGTTCCTGGCCCGAACCGTTGCCCCGCGGTGACCTCAACATCAACACCATCGCCAAATACACCCGGCGGCCGGCAAAGCGCACGGACGGCGACGTCGAGCGCGCTTCGCACCGACCGCAGGTAAAACTCAAACGTCGGGAATACTCTTCGCGCACCGCGGCCGGGCAGCCACGAGGTTTACGGGGGTAGTTCGCCACATGCAGAGGCCCCTCGCAGTCGGGGCAGCGCCCGGCTCGGGTCTCGGCGGCAAACTCGTGGTCAATCTTGGATAGAAATCGAAAAAACGTGGGGTCTTGTAGTATGTCGTGGCACACTTCGAGGGTCTCCTGGCTTGGTAACCGGAGACTCCCCGGAGGGGATCTTTTAATCAAGATCCCTGATGGGGATCCCTATCAAACCATCAACAAACTTGACCGCCAAAGGCGGAATCGCCATCAAGAATGTTGGTCATGC
>CAWCIE010000008.1:0-54938 GCA_963795475.1 uncultured Gammaproteobacteria bacterium | reverse complement strand
GGACGAAGGTGTGGCTGGTCGCCGGCCGCTCGCTCGACATCGCCGAATCCCGGCGATTACCTCGTGACCGAAATCGGCCCCGAGTCCATCATCGTCGTGCGCCAGGCTGACGGAACGGCGTGCGCGGCTTCTACAACGTCTGCCAGCATCGCGGCAATCGATTGCGGCCCTGCGGACGCGGGCCAATCGGGGTCGTCGCTGTCGTTCAAGTGCCTGTATCACCATTGGGAATACAATCTCGACGGAAGCGTATCGGCGCATTCCGGATATCGATACCTTTCCTCAGGGTGCGCCGCCCTACGGACTGACCGAAGTGCGCTGCGAGGAGTGGGGCAGCTTCGTGTGGTTTTCCCTGAATCCCGACGCCGAGGCCGCTCGCGGATTTTCTGGATCCGATCCCGCAGCATCTCGATCCCTATCACTTCGAACGCATGGCGCAGACCCGCGACATCACGGTCGAGTGGGATTGCAACTGGAAGACCTCGGTCGACGCCTTCAACGAGAGCTATCACGTTCAGGGCATCCATCCGCAGCTGCTCTGGCACTTGCACGACCTCGATATCCAGATCGACTGCTACGAGCGGCACAGCCGCTATCTGATTCCCGTTCGGAACGCTCTCGCCGCAGCGTGCGCAAGCCGCCCGGCGATTCCGGAGTCGATCAAGGCGATCATGAAGGCCGCCGGAATGGATCCGGTCGACTACGACCAGCCGGTCGCGAATATCCGGCGCGACGTGCAGAAGCAAAAGCGAGCCATGGGTCCGGCGCAGGGCAAGGACTATTCCGGAGCTCAACGACGATCAGCTCACCGACGACTATCATTACACGATCTTTCCGAATCTCTCGCTTGAACCTGCATGCGGACGATTTCTGGGTATTCCGCCAGCGTCCGCACGCGACGCGACCCCAACAAGATGTACTACGACATCTGGACCTATGAACTGGTGCCGCAGGGCAGGAATGGCCGCAGCGCGCCAAGCACCAGACCTTCAAGCACGGCGACAAGTCGATCGGGCTGGTGCTCGATCAGGACGCCGCCAATCTGCCGAACGTACAGGCCGGCATGCATTCGCGCGGCTTTCGCGGCTTGTGGCTCGGCCGGCAGGAGCTGCGCATCCGGCATTTTCACAAGGTGATCGACGACTATCTATTCCCGCCCGGGTCGGATCGCGAGTCTTGGGACGGCAGGAGAGGAGAGATGAGCGATCGATCGGGTTTGAACGAAGAGCTCTTGCGGTGCGGCCTACCGCCAAATGAAGCTGATTCGTGAGTTCGAGGAACGACTGCACGTCGAGATCGCCACCGGCGAGATTCCGGGCTTCACCCACCTGTATGCGGGCCAGGAGGCCGTCGCCGTCGGGGTGTGCAGCCGCCTCGACGACGAGGACTACATCGTGAGCACGCACCGCGGACACGGCCATTGCATCGCTAAAGGATGCGACGTCGGCGGCATGATGAAGGAGATCTACGGACGCAAGGACGGGCTCTGCCACGGCAAGGGCGGCTCGATGCACATCGCCGATATGACCAAGGGCATGCTGGGCGCCAACGCCATCGTCGGCGGAGGTCCGCCGATCGCGGTCGGCGCCGCCGATCGCCTGCAAGCTCGCGCGGCAATCGCACGGTCAGCGTTGCCTTCGGCGGCGACGGCAGCGCCAATCAGGGCACCGTATTCGAGGCGATGAACATGGCGGTGGTGCTCAAGGTGCCGGCGATTTTCGTCTTCGAGAACAACGGCTATAGCGAACATACCGGCGCGGCCTATGCGGTCGGGCTCGGGCGATCTGGCGGCGCGCTCGCGCGGCTTCGGCATGCCCGCCGAATGCGTCGACGGGTCGATTTCCATGCCGTCTACGAGGCCATGGGTCGCGCCGTTGGCGCGCCAAGAAGGGCGAGGGTCCGAGCACCATCGAGGCGAAGATCACGCGCTTCTACGGTCACTTCGAGGGCGATCCGCAGAATTACCGCGCCAAGGACGAGGTCGCCCGGCTGCGCGTGACCGATGGATTGCTTGAGCGTTTTCGCGCGCGCACGGAAGCCGACCGCTCGGTGTCCGCCGACGGCGATCTCGATGCCATCGACCGAGAGGCTGCCGCGACTCATCGATGCGCGCGGTCGCGGAGGCCAAAGCCGCGGCGCCGCCGGTCGAAGCCGATCTCTACTCAGACGTCTACATTCAGTACTGGCATCTTTCAGAACAGGAAGCCGCAAGCTCCATGCCGCAGCTCACCATGCGCGATGCGCTCAATCAGGCCCTCCACCAGGAAATGGCGCGGGACGAGCGCGTGATCGTGCTCGGCGAGGACGTCTCGGGCGGCGCCGGCGGCACGTCCGGTCGAGCGCGAGGCCTCGGGCGGAATATTCGGCGTGACCAAGGGGCTGCTGCCCGAGATTCGGCGAGGGCCGGGTCCTCGATACGCCCATCTCGGAGTCGGCGATCGTCGGCGCCGCCGCCGGCGCCGCGCTCGCGGGTCTGCGGCCCGTGGCCGAGATCATGTTCGCCGACTTCGTCGGCGTGTGTCATGGACCAGATCTACAATCAAATCGCGAAATTCCGCTACATGTTCGGCGGCAAGACCACCTGCCCGCTGGTCATTCGCATGGCCATGGGCGCGGGCATGAACATGGGGCCGCAGCATTCGCAGACGCATCTATTCGCTGCTGACGGCGGTGCCCGGTCTCAAAGTCGTCATTCCGTCCAACGCCTATGACGCCAAGGGCCTGTCTGATCCAGGCCATCCGCGACGACGACCCGGTCATTTTCTTCGAGCACAAGGCGCTCTATCCGCGCAAGGGCGACGTTCCCGAGCAGCCGTACACCGTGCCTTTCGGCGAAGCAGCACTGGTGCGCGAGGGCGAGCATGTCACCGTGGTCGCTTTCGCACGCATGGTGCCCTTTCGCCGAGCGGGCCATCGATGCGCTCGCCAAGGAGGGCATCACCTGCGATCTGATCGATCCGCGCACCACCTCGCCGCTGGACGAGGAGACCATCATCGAGAGCGTCGAGGGCACCGGGCGGCTGGTCATCGTCGACGAATCTCCGCCCCGCTGCGGCATGGCGCGCGATATCGCCGCCACCGTCGCGCAGAAGGCCTTTCGCTCGCTCAAACGGCCCATCATCCAGGTGACGCCGCCGCACACGCCCATTCCCTTCGCCCCGGCGCTGGAGCGCCTGTACGTGCCCGGGCCGCCGCGGATCGAGGCGGCGATCCGTCAGGCCATGAAGGACGAGTAAGTGACGGTCGGGGCCGCGAACCTCAGCCGCGGGGCCGCCCCCGGTAATATCGCTGCCAGGCCGGCAACGCTTCCGGAAAATCCGCCGGGTGCGGAGAGGCATAGGCTTCGTTGCGCAGTGTTCCGAGCATGACCTCGTGATACCTCTGCGGCTCGACGTAGTAGAAGAAGGCGAGGGTACGCACGTGAAATCGCCAGCGCCCCTCCTCATGCCGGTACTCGTCGTGATAGCGGAGCGAGGCGAGCAACGGCCGGCCATTGCGGACCACTTCTGCATGGGCGTTGACCAAGCCCTTCGCGGCGGCGGAATCCGAGTCATCGAAGGTGACGATATGGTCGTGGGTGAAGTGATTGCTGGGTCCGAGCACGGCGAACCGGCCATGGAACTGCTCGATGACGGCGGCCCGGCCGGTCGCGTCCATCTTGCCGTCGGAGGAGCGCATTGCGCCGCCGCGGGTGAAGCATTCCCCGATGCCGTCGATATCCCGCTCGTCGACGGCGAAGCAATAGCGTGCCACGAGCTCGCCAATTTCGGCGCGCGCCTCCAGCCGCTCGATCCGGCGGGCCAAGTCCGTGTATCGCTCGGGTGTATTCGTGTTCATGGATCCGCTCATGGTTGCTGAAGGGCGTTACTACGAGGACATTGTGATCGGCGAGGTGCGCGAGTCAAGCGTCCGACAGGTGAGCCGAGAGGAGCTCCTGGAATTCGCGACCCGCTACGACCCGCAGTATTTTCACGCGGACCCAGCGGCCGCCGCCGGCTCGATGTTCGGCGAGATCGTCGCGTCCGGGATCCACGGCGCGGCTCTCTGGCGCCGTCTCGATCACGAGATCGGCGGCGACATCCGCTGGATCTGCGGCGTGGCGTGGGAGGAGGTACGCTGGCCCCACCCGATCCGCGCGGGGGACGAGCTCAGGGCGCGCTCGGAGATTCTCGCCAAGAGGCGCAGCCGCTCGGACGCGGCGCGAGGCATCGTGGAGTGCCGCTACTCGCTGCTCAATCAGCGCAACGAGGTTGCCTTCACCTGCCGCAGCGTGAACTTGATCGAGGTGCGCGCGCCGCTCGGCGCCGGGTAGGTCCCGTGCCGCGGGGCAAGGGAGTGGGGGCGCCGGGGTGCCGCGCCGCCGGGCCGCGTGGAGAGGGGGCGGGCGAGGTGCCGCTTCCTTACTTGACGGTAGTATTTACTCAAGAGTAGGATCTACCCCTGGTAGGCGGCTGACTTCGCCGCGCGTTTGCGGCGATGCGAGGCTCCATGAGGTCGGACGGAAAATCTCGCGCTGCAGCGCTCGGCGCCGAGGACGCATCACTGATATCGCCCTGGCCCGTTCGCAAGGCGACCCAGCGCAATCGGGATGTGAAACGCGAGGCGGTGATCCGCGCCGCCGCACGAGCCTTCAACGCCCGCGGTTACCATAACACGTCCATCGACGAAATCGCGGCGGCGCTGAATGTCACCAAGCCCACGATCTACTACTACGTCGCCAACAAAGAGCAGCTCCTGCTCGAATGCATCTTGACGGGTATCGAGCGGGTTCTCGAGCCGTTCCGGCGTCCACGCGAGGCGGGCGTGACGGCGCGCGCGCATTTGAACGACATGATGCGCCAATACGCCGAGGCGATTGCCTCGGAGTACGGCTGGTGCATGGTGCGCGCCGAGGACCTGGGGCTCGCGCCCGCCTCGTTGTGGCACATCAAGCGGCTCAAGTCCGAGATCGATCGGGGCATCCGCCGCTTGCTGGAAGAGGGGGTGCGCGACGGGTCCATCGAGGCGCAGGATCTCAAGATGACCTCCTTCGCCCTGGCGGGTGCGCTCAACTGGATCGCCCATTGGTACCGTGAGAATCAATCCATGACGCCCGGCGAGATCGCCGAGGCGTTCGTCCGTATTTTCAACCTGGGTCTCGCGCCGCGCGCCGCGCAAGACCGGCCTCGTTCCCGACGTTCCCGCGCGCGCAAGGAGCCGATTCCATGAACGCCGTCTCCATCGCCGCCAAGCCGGCCCCGTATCAGCCCAAGAACAAGGTGCGGTTCGTCACCGCGACGTCGCTCTTCGACGGGCACGATGCCTCGGTCAACATCATGCGGCGAATCCTGCAAGCCTCGGGCGCCGAGGTGATCCATCTCGGGCACAACCGCTCGGTGCAGGAGATCGTGAACGCCGCGCTGCAGGAGGACGCCCAGGGGATTGCGGTCACCTCCTATCAAGGCGGCCATATCGAGTTCTTCAAGTACATGATCGATCTGCTCCGCCAGAACGGGGGCGAGAACATCAAGGTGTTCGGCGGCGGCGGCGGAGTCATCGTGCCGGCGGAGATCCGCGAGCTCGTCGCCTACGGCGTCACCCGTATCTATTCGCCGCAAGACGGCGCGGCGCTCGGTCTGCAGGGCATGATCGACGATGTGGTCCGATCCAGCGACTACGATCCCTCCGCGCTCGCTCCCGCCGAATCGGACGCGCTGGAGGCGCTCAAGTCCGGCGATCGGCGCAAGCTCGCCCGGATCATCACCGCGGTCGAGAACCGGGCGTATTCGCCGCGCAGCCGCCAGGCGATCTCGCAGGCTGCCGCTCCGATCAAGGTTCCCGTGCTCGGCATCACCGGAACCGGCGGCGCCGGCAAGTCCTCGCTGACGGACGAATTGATTCTGCGCCTGCGCCTCGATCAGGAAGACCGTCTTGCGCATCGCCGTGATTTCGATCGATCCCTCGCGCAAGCGCACGGGAGGCGCGTTGCTCGGCGACCGCATCCGGATGAATGCCATCGACTCCGACAAGATCTTCATGCGCTCGCTTGCGACGCGGGACACCGGCAACGAGCTGTCCGCGGCGTTGCCGGAGGTGCTCGCCTGCTGCAAGTTGAGCGGCTTCGACCTGATCATCGTGGAGACCTCCGGGATCGGCCAGGGAGAATCCGGGATCGTGCCGCTCGCCGACACCTCGCTCTATGTGATGACGCCGGAGTTCGGCGCGGCTTCGCAGCTCGAGAAGATCGACATGCTCGACTTCGCCGATTTCGTCGCCATCAACAAGTTCGACCGCAAGGGCGCCGAGGATGCGCTGCGGGACGTGCGCAAGCAGTACCAGCGCAATCGCAGCCAGTTTCAACAGGCGCCGGATACCATGCCGGTGTTCGGCACCATGGCCTCGCGCTTCAACGACGACGGCGTCACGGCGCTCTACCAGGCGATGCTGCCGCGCCTCCAGGAGCACGGCTTGAGGCTCAAGGCCGGGAAGCTCCCTCGAACGGCGGTGAAGGCCTCCTCGCGCGGCCGGGCAGTGGTGCCGGCCGAGCGCGTACGCTACCTCGCCGAGATTTCCGAGACGGTTCGCGGCTATCACCGCCACATCGACGCGCAGGCGCGCGCGGCGCGCGAGCGCCAGTCCCTCCAGACCGTGCGCGCCCTGTTCGAGCGCTCCGGCAAACCGGTAGCGGAATTCGGCGACCTCATCTCGGCCAAGGAACGCGAGCTCGCCCCGGCGTCCGCCAAACTCCTCGAACAATGGCCGAAGACCCGCGAGCTCTACTCGGCGGACGAGTACGTGGTGAAGATCCGCGACAAGGAGATCCGCACCAAGTTGAATTACGAGTCGCTCTCGGGCACCAAGGTGCGCAAGGTCTCGCTGCCGCGCTTCGAGGACGATGGAGAAGTCCTGCGCTTTCTGATGAAAGAGAACGTGCCCGGCTCGTTCCCGTACACCGCCGGCGTATTCGCATTCAAGCGCGAGGGTGAGGATCCGACGCGCATGTTCGCCGGCGAGGGCGACGCGTTCCGGACCAACCAGCGCTTCAAGCGCGTTTCGGAAGGCATGCCCGCACACCGGCTGTCCACGGCGTTCGATTCGGTGACCCTGTACGGATCCGATCCCGACCCGCGGCCGGACATCTACGGCAAAGTCGGCAACTCCGGCGTCTCGATCGCGACCCTCGACGACATGAAGGTTCTCTACTCGGGGTTCGACCTGTGCGCGCCCTCGACCTCCGTCTCCATGACCATCAACGGGCCCGCGCCGATCCTCCTGGCCATGTTCATGAATACGGCCATCGATCAGCAGGTGGATAAATTTCGCGAGCAGAACGGCCGCGAGGCCACGGAAGGCGAGCTTCAGAAGATCAGGGCCTGGACGCTCGCGACCGTGCGCGGCACGGTCCAGGCCGATATCCTGAAGGAAGATCAGGGCCAGAATACCTGCATCTTCTCGACCGAGTTCGCGCTCAAGATGATGGGCGACATCCAGGAATACTTCGTCCATCACCACGTGCAGAACTTCTATTCGGTGTCGATCTCCGGCTATCACATCGCGGAGGCCGGTGCGAACCCGATTTCGCAGCTCGCGTTCACGCTGGCGAACGGCTTCACCTACGTCGAGTCGTATCTCGCGCGCGGCATGCACATCGACGATTTCGCCTCGAATCTCTCATTTTTCTTCTCCAACGGCATGGATCCCGAGTACTCGGTGATCGGACGGGTCGCGCGCCGCATCTGGGCCGTGGCCATGAAGAACAAATACGGGGCGAGCGAGCGCAGCCAGAAGCTCAAGTATCACGTGCAGACCTCGGGGCGTTCGCTGCACGCGCAGGAGATGGCGTTCAACGACATCCGCACCTCGCTCCAGGCGCTCTGTGCGATTTACGACAACTGCAACAGCCTGCATACCAATGCGTACGATGAGGCGGTGACCACGCCGACCGAGGAGAGCGTGCGCCGCGCGATGGCGATTCAGCTCATCATCAACCGGGAGTGGGGTCTTGCCAAGAACGAGAACCCCAACCAGGGCAGCTTCATCATCGACGAGCTCACCGATCTGGTCGAGGAAGCGGTCCTCAAGGAGTTCGACGCCATCGCCTCGCGCGGCGGCGTGCTCGGGGCCATGGAGACCGGCTACCAGCGCGGCAAAATCCAGGACGAGTCCCTGTTCTACGAGCACAAGAAGCATGACGGGTCGCTGCCGATCATCGGCGTCAATACATTCCGCAATCCGGGGGGCGATGCGGTTCCGGAAGCGATCGAGCTTGCGCGCTCGAGCGAGGCGGAGAAGCAATCGCAGCTGGAAAGGCTGCGGGCATTCCAGGCGCGCAACGCCGCCGCCGCGCCCGAAGTGCTGGAGCGGTTGAGCGCTGCCGTGATTGCGAACGCCAATACCTTCGAGGTGCTCATGGAGGCGGTGCGGTCCTGCTCGCTCGGACAGATCACCCGGGCTTTGTACGAGGTCGGCGGCAAATACCGGCGCAACATGTGAGGGTATGACCATGCACGACTATAAGGCGCCGCTCAACGACATGCGGTTCGTGCTGGGTGAATTGGCGGACCAGAAGCTCCTCGCGGAGCTCCCCGGGTCCGAGGACGCGGCGTCGGATGTGGCCGAGGCGATCCTCGAAGAGGCCGCCAAGTTCGCGGGCGGAGTCCTGTCGCCGCTCAATCGCTCCGGTGACGTCGAGGGAGTCCGGTGGCACGACACCGAGGTATCCACCGCCGCCGGCTGGAAAGAGGCCTATGGCGCGTTCGTCGAGGGTGGATGGAATGCCCTGGCATGCCCGCGTGAATTCGGCGGGCAAGGCTTGCCCCGGGTCCTGTCGGCGCTGGTCGAGGAAATGTGGAACGGCGCGAACATGTCGTTCACGCTCTGTCCGATGCTGACGCGCGGCGCCATCGAGGCCATCGATTTGCGCGGATCGGAGCACCAGAAAAAGACCTATCTGCCGAAGATGGTCTCGGGCGAGTGGACCGGCACCATGAATCTCACCGAGCCGCAGGCGGGATCGGATCTCGCGGCGGTCCGCACGCGCGCCGAGCCGATCGGAAACGGCCGCTACAAGCTGGACGGCCAGAAGATCTTCATCACCTACGGCGAGCACGATCTCACCGGCAACATCATCCACATGGTGCTTGCCCGCACGCCCGGTGCGCCCGAAGGCGTCAAGGGCATCTCGCTGTTCCTGGTGCCGAAATTTCTGGTGAATCCGGACGGCTCCCTCGGCGAGCGCAACGACGTACGCTGCCTGTCGGTCGAACACAAGCTCGGTATTCATGCGAGTCCGACCTGCGTGCTGGCCTATGGCCACCAGGGCGGCGCCGTCGGGGAGCTGGTGGGCGAGGAGAATCGCGGACTCGAGTACATGTTCATCATGATGAACGCCGCCCGGTTCGCCGTGGGTCTCGAGGGCGTCGGTTTGTCGGAGCGGGCCTTTCAGAGCGCGCTGTCCTTCGCCAATGAACGGGTTCAGGGGACGGAGCCGGGCGAGAGGGGCCGCGTGCCGATCGTGCGGCACCCGGACGTGCGGCGCATGCTGATGCTGATGAAATCGCAGACCGAGGCCATGCGCGCGCTGGCCGCTCTGGCCGCGGTCTCGCTCGATGCCGCGCGCCTGCACCCCAAACCCGAGGAGCGGCGGCGTCATCAGGCGGCCGCGGATCTGCTCATTCCAGTCGTCAAGGGCTGGTGCACGGAGACGAGCGTCGAGGTCGCCTCGCTCGGCGTGCAGGTTCACGGCGGCATGGGATTCATCGAGGAGACCGGCGATCGCGCAGCAGTTCCGCGACTCGCGCATCACCCCGATCTACGAGGGTACCACCGCGATTCAGGCCAACGATCTGATCGGCCGAAAGCTGGCGCGCGACGGCGGCGCGGCGGCGGCGGCCGTGATCGGCGAGATGCGCGCGCTCCAGGGCGGCCTGCAAAAGACACCGGGTCTGGCCGGGGCCGCGGCGGTTTTCTCCGATGCCGTGGACGCACTCGAGCGTTCGGTTCGCTACGTGGTCTCCCAGTACGCGGGCGAGCTCAGACAGGTGTCCGTCGGCGCCGTTCCGCTCCTCAAGCTGTTCGGCATCGTGGCAGGCGGCTGGCAATTGCTGCGCTCGGCCGCGATCGCGAACGAGCGCCTGGCCGGAGCGGGCGAACGCCCGCTGCCCGCGGATTTCTACCGTGCCAAGATCGAGACCGCGCGCTTCTACGCACATCATGTGCTGTCGCAGGCGTCCGGTCTCGCGCATGCCATCGTTCACGGAGCCGAGGCAGCGCTCGCGGAGGGCGCGCTCGCCGAGGGCGCGCGCTGAGGATGGATCGGCGCTACCCGCATCGGATCGTATGCCTCACCGAGGAGCCGACCGAGGTGCTGTATGCGCTCGGCGAGGAGGAGCGGATCGTCGGCATCTCCGGTTTCACGGTGCGGCCGGCCCGGGCGCGGCGCGAGAAACCCAGAGTCTCCGCGTTCACCAGCGCGAAGCTCGATCGGATCCTCGATCTCGACCCCGATTTCGTGGTCGGCTTTTCCGACATTCAATCCGAGATCGCACAGGCGCTGATCAAGGCGGGCGTCGAGGTCTGGATCAGCAATCACCGCTCGGTTGAGGGCATTCTGGGCTACGTGCGCAGACTGGGCGCGCTGGTAGGGGCGGCGGAGCGGGCGGAGCAGTACGCTCGCGGGCTCGAGGAGCATATCGAATCGGTTCGTGGACAGGCGGCATCGCTCGTGCGCAGGCCTCGCGTGTATTTCGAGGAATGGGATGAGCCGCAGATCACCGGCATCCGCTGGGTGAGCGAGCTGATCGGCATCGCAGGAGGAGACGATGTGTTTCCGGAGCGCGCCGTGTGCGCTCTCGGCAAGGACCGGATCCTCGCCGATCCCGGCGAGGTCGTGCGCAGGGCGCCGGATTTGATTCTCGGGTCCTGGTGCGGCAAACGGTTCCGCCCGAATCTGGTCGCCGCCCGGTCGGGATGGGATGCGGTGCCCGCCGTGCGCGACGGCGAGCTGCACGAGATCAAGTCGCCGCTCATCCTGCAGCCGGGCCCGGCAGCGCTGACGGATGGGCTGGATGCAATCCGCGGCGTGATCAGCGGCTGGAGCGCGCGTCGAGCCGCCGTCACTCCATCTCGAAGTTGCAGTCCTTGAGCGGCACGAGGCGTGTCTTGTGCCGGAGCTTGTGGACGAGATACAGCGAGACGAAAACCGGAATCATCAAATAGCCGGTGATGAAATCGAACCAGGAAAATACCGGCGCCTGGAACACGCCGATGTTGGCGCCGAACAGCACGATGACGAACAGGGTCAACGCCAGCCAGGGCCCGTAGGGAAAGAACTTGGCCTTGAACTTCAAGTCGGCGAGGCTCCGGCCCTGCGCCACCCAGGCCTTGCGGAAGCGCAGGTGACAGATGGCTATCCCCAGCCAGATCAGGAAGCCGCTGAGTCCCGAGGCGTTGTAGAAGAGCTGGTAGATCTTCTGATCGCCGACGAACGTCGAGAAGAAGGCCAGAGCACTGACGGCGCCGGTGGCGAGCAGGGCGGCGGCCGGGCACGCCGCGGGCATTGAGCCGGCCGAACATCCGGGGTGCCTTGCCGCTGTGAGCCATGGCATACAGCATGCGGGAGGCGACGTACATCGAGGAATTGCCGCAGGATAGGACGGCCGACAGGATCACCGCGTTCATGAGGCTGGCGGCGTAATAGCCGACGTGCGGCAGCTGCTCGAACACCATCGTGAATGGCGACAGGGCCACGTGGCCCTCGTCGCCGTGCATCAGATTGGGGTCGGTATAGCCGATCAGGGTGCCGACGACGAAGATGGCACCGATGTAGAACAGCAGGATGCGCCAGAACACGCTCCTGATGGCCTTCGGAACGTTCTTGCCCGGGTCGTCGGTTTCGGCGGCGGCGAGACCCACGCCTTCGGTGCCCTGAAACGAGAAGCCGGCCACCAGGAACACCAGCAGCACCGCGCCCGCCCCGCCGACGAAGGGTGCCTGCGTGCCGTTCTTGGCGTCGGCGAGAGTCCAGTTGGCGAAGCCGCCGTTGTGATCGCCGAGCATGCCGGCGATCATCAGCGCGCCTACCGCCAGAAAGATCAGGACGGTGACGACTTTGATGCTGGAGAACCAGTACTCCGCCTCTGCGTAGGCCTTCACGGAAAGCATGTTGAGCGCCAGCAGCAAGACGAAGAAACCCACGGCCCAGAGTGTCGAGCTGGAATGCGGGAACCAGAACTGGACGATCAGGGAACCCGCCACGAGCTCGGCCGCCAGCGTGATCGCCCAGCTGAACCAGTAGTTCCAGCCGACCGCAAATCCCAGCGAGGGGTCGACGAAGCGCTCGGCGTAGGTTTCGAACGAGCCGCGGATGGGCAGCTGAGTCGCCATCTCGCCCAGGGACTGCATCATGCAGTAGACAGCGAATCCCATGATGGCATACGCCAGCATGGCGCCCCCGGGTCCGGCCTGCGAGATGGCGCCGCCGCTCGCGAAGAACAGGCCGGTGCCGATGGCACCGCCGATGGCGATCATGCCGAGTTGCCGCGAGCCGATGCCGCGGTGCAGTTCTTGTTCGGCGGGAGCCGCGTCGATCGAGGTGACGACGGCGACCACTAGCGCGGCTGCATCCGAATGGCGCCATCCAGCCGGATGACCTCGCCGTTCAGCGTCGGAATCTCGACGATGGATTGCACCAGCTGGGCAAACTCCTCGGGCCTGCCGAGGCGCGGCGGAAACGGCACCTGCGCCCCGAGGGAGGCCTGCACCTCCTTGGAGAGGCTCGCGAGCATCGGCGTCATGAAGATCCCGGGGGCGATGGCGACGCACCGAATGCCGGCGCTCGCGAGTTCGCGCGCGATGGGCAGGGTCATTCCGGCGATGCCCGCCTTGGTCGCGGAGTAGGCCACCTGGCCGATCTGTCCTTCGTAAGCCGCCACCGAGGCGGTATGGATCACCACGCCGCGCTCGCCGTCCGCGTTGGGCGCGTTGTCGCGCATGAGGGCGGCGGCGGCTTTGTCGCAGAGGAACGTGCCGATCAAATTGACGCGGACGACCCTTTCGAAGAACTCGCCTGCCATGGGCCCCTCTCGTCCGAGAAGCTTGCCGGCGCCTATGATGCCCGCACAGTTGACCAGGAGATTGATGCTCCCCATGGTCTGCCGGGCACTCGCCATGGCCGCGTTCACGTCGGGCTCGGCGCTCACGTCGCATTTCACGAACGTCGCGCCGATCTCCTTCGCCGCGGCTCGACCGGCATCGTCCTGAACGTCGAAGATGACGGCGCGGCCGCCGCGCGCGACCACCCGCTCGGCGACGGCCCGCCCCAATCCCGAAGCCCCGCCGGTGATGACGGCGGTCGTGTCCTCGAACCTCATTTCAGGCTTATCGTGGTATTCACGCCGGCGGACACGCTGGCATCGTCGAACCAGCGCGAGATGACGGTCTTCGTCTGGGTATAGAACTGCACCGCCTGCTTGCCGTAGGGTCCGAGATCGCCCAGCTTCGAGCCGCGCGAGCCGGTGAAGCTGAAGAAGGGGACGGGTACCGGGATGGGAACGTTGATGCCGACCTGGCCGACATCGATCTCGCTCTGGAACTTGCGGGCGGCCGCACCGCTTTGGGTGAAGATGCCCGTTCCGTTGCCCATGGGATTGTCGTTGATCAGTGCGATCGCCTCGTCCAGGGTGTCGACGCCGACCACCGCCATCACGGGTCCGAAGATCTCGGTGGTGTAGATCTTCATGTCCGGTTTGACGCCGGAGAAGATCGTCGGCCCGATGAAGTTGCCCTTCTCGTAGCCGGCGACCTTGATCGAACGGCCGTCGAGCTCGAGCTTCGCGCCTTCCTTCACGCCGTCATCGATGAGGCCGAGCACGCGGTTCTTGGCGGTCTTGGACACCACCGGTCCGAGATCCGCGCCTTTCTCCGTGCCCGCGCTCACCTTCAAGGTCTTCGCCTTGGCCACGATGTCGGGAATCCACTTTCGGGCCTCGCCGACCAGCACGGTCACCGAGGTGGCCATGCAGCGCTGCCCGGCGGCGCCGAACGTGGCGCCCACCAGGGCGTTCAGCGCATGTTCCTTGTTCGCATCGGGCATGACCACCGCGTGATTCTTCGCGCCCATCATGCATTGCACGCGTTTACCATGCCCAGAGGCCAGGTTGTAGACCAGCGTTCCTACGGTGGTCGATCCGACGAAGGAAACCGCCGCCACGTCGCGGTGGGTGCACAGCGCTTCAACCGACCGCTTGCCGCCGTGAACGATGTTGAGCACGCCCGGCGGGACGCCGGCCTGGATCACGAGCTCCGCGAGCAGCATGGGCGTCATCGGGTCCTGCTCGGAGGGCTTGAGCACGAAGGTGTTGCCGCACACGATCGCCATCGGGAACATCCAAAGCGGAATCATCGCCGGGAAGTTGAACGGCGAAATCCCTACGCAAACACCGATGGGCTGCCTGAGGGTGTAGGTGTCGACTCCGCCGGCGACGTTTTCGGCGAACTCGCCGAGCTGCAGCGTCCCGACCGAACAGGCGTGTTCCACCACTTCAAGGCCGCGAAACACATCTCCCTCCGCGTCGGCGAGGGTTTTCCCCTGTTCGGCGGAGAGCGTTTGGGCGATGCGGCTCATGTTCTCGCGCACCAGCGCCTGCAGCTTCAGCATGATGCGGGCGCGGGCCGCGATCGGTGTGTTTTTCCAGGTCTTGAACGCGGCCTTGGCCGAGGCCACCGCCGCATCGATTTCCGCGTCCGTCGCGAACGGTACTTGCGCCAGCACCTGTTGCGTCGCCGGATTGACGACGTCGTGCCATTCGGCGGACTTCGATTCGATGAACCTGCCGTCGAGCAGCATTTTGACAGTAGGCGCCTGATTTGCGACGAACGCAGGTGTGCTGGTCATTCAAATTCCCCTTCGGATTGACGGACCGGCCTCGGGCGCAACGGCCCGGGCCGGAACTTCGTATATTAGGCCCTCTGCATCGCGTAAACTACCGCTTCAATGCGGGAGCCATCGATCGACCTTTTTCCCGGACGCCCCGCCGCCCGGTCCGGCCGGCCGGAGCCGGGTACGGTGGCGATCTGTTTCGTCGCTGCGGCGCTCGAGGCGGTGCGCGCGCGGCACATGGACGCAGACCAGCTCTTGATCGCGGTCGGATTGTCTCCGACGCTGCTGCAGAGCCCCCACGCCCGGATATCCGCCGAGCACTATGGCAAATTGTGGCGTCTGGTCGCCCTCACGCTGGACGATGAATTCTTCGGCCAGGATTCGCGCCGGATGAAAGCGGGCAGCTTCGCCATGCTCTGTCATTCGGTGCTGAGCTGCAGGACGCTCGGGCATGCGCTCGAGCGGAGTTTGCGCTTCTATGGGCTGATCCTCGACGATATCGCGGGATCGCTCGAGTGCGACGACGGCGAAGCCCACATCGTGCTGCGCGAGCTGGCCGCGGACAAGCCTCACCGCGTGTTCGGCCAAGAGGTGCTCCTCCTGCTCTTGCACGGCGTTGCCTGCTGGCTGGTGGGCCGGAGGATTCCGATCCTTCGTGCGCAGTTCTGCTATCCGGAGCCCGCGCATAGCGCCGAGTACCGGGTGATGTTCTCGAACGATCTATCCTTCGATGCCCCGTTTACCGGCATCGTCTTCGACGCCAGCTACCTGAATCTTTCCATCGTCCAGGACGAGCGCACCATCAAGGAGTTTCTGCGCACGGCCCCGGAGAATATCGTGACCAAGTACAAGAACGGCAGCAGCGCGAGCGCACGCATACGCCGCCGGCTGCGGCAGCGGCTGCCGGGAGAAGTGCCGGATTTCGATACGCTCGCGGCCGAATTGAACATGACCGCCGCCACGTTGCGCCGGCGCTTGCACGAAGAGGGCGCCACCTATCAGGGGATCAAGGATCAGCTGCGCCGCGATCTCGCCATCAGTTATTTGAGCGACTCGGACCGAAGCGTCGTGGACATCGCCCTGGAGCTCGGGTTCTCCGAGCGCAGCGCGTTTCATCGCGCATTTCAGAAATGGACCGGCGCCTCGCCCGGAGAGTTTCGGCGCGGCCGTCAGGGATGACCGGGCGTCGGCCGGGGACAAAAGGCGGGAAGACTCGGAGACGTCGGCGGGGCGCCAGGGGCGCCGCCGCGGACACTGGTCCGGGACGCGAGTGTTGCAAATTCGCTCAGACGATTTGAGCGATTTTGTCATCCGGCCGAAGCGTCAATAGCTCTATAGTTTCAGACCTGCAGGAACCCAAGACCATGGCGATACCGACCAGTCTCTCCTCCGCGATGTCCCCAGGCGCGCGCTTGCGTGCCGCCGTCGCGCAAGAGCAGCCGTTGCAGATCGTGGGGGCGATCACCGCATACACCGCGCGCTTGGCCGCGGCCTCGGGCTTCAAGGCCCTGTACCTCTCGGGCGGCGGGGTCGCGGCGAACTCCCTGGGCGTCCCCGATCTCGGCATCAGCACCATGGATGACGTGCTCACCGACATCCGCCGCATCACCGATGCCTGTCCGCTGCCGCTCCTGGTGGATGCGGACACCGGATGGGGCGGGGCATTCAATATCGCGCGGACCGTCAAATCCTTCACGAAGTTCGGCGCCGCGGGGCTTCATATCGAGGACCAGGTGCAGGCGAAGCGCTGCGGGCATCGTCCCGGTAAAGAAGTGGTCAGCCGGGAGGAGATGGTCGATCGGGTGAAAGCGGCAGTAGACGCTCGGACAGACGCGAGCTTCGTGCTCATGGCGCGAACGGATGCGCTGGCGGTCGAGGGCATCGAGCGGACGATCGAGCGTGCGGTCGCCTGTGTCGAGGCGGGAGCCGACATGATATTCCCGGAGGCGATGACCGACCTCGCCCTGTACCGCCGCTTCAAGGACGCGGTCAAAGTGCCCATCCTCGCGAACATCACCGAGTTCGGTCAGACGCCGCTCTACACACGCGAGGAGCTGGCCTCCGTGGGGGTCGACGTGGTGCTTTATTGCTGCTCCGCATACCGGGCCATGAATGCGGCCGCGCTTGCGACCTACGAGGCCATCCGCCGCGACGGAACTCAGAAGAACGTCGTCGATCGAATGCAGAGCCGGGTGGATCTGTACAAGTATCTCGATTATTACTCGTACGAGGCGAAGCTCGACGAACTGTTCCGAGAGGGGAAAGAGAAATGAGCGAAACGCAAGAAGCCCCTGCCACCGAAACGGCGGGACCCAAACCGAAGAAATCGGTGGCGTTGTCCGGCGTTCCCGCGGGCAACACCGCCCTCAGCACGGTGGGACGAAGCGGCAACGACCTGCACTACCGGGGGTACGACATTCTCGACATCGCCACGCAGTGCGAGTTCGAGGAAATCGCCTATCTGCTCGTGCACGAGAAGCTTCCGAATCGCGCCGCGCTCGCCGCCTACAAGGCCAAGCTCAAGAAATTGCGTGTCCCGCCGAAGGCCGTATTGACCGTCCTCGAGCAATTGCCCGCGTCGAGCCATCCGATGGACGTGCTTCGTACCGGCGTGTCGGCGCTGGGATGCACGGCGCCGGAGGCCGAAGGCCACCCCATCGAGGGAGCGCGCGACATTGCCGATCGGCTGCTCGCCTCGCTCGGCTCCATGCTGTGCTACTGGTACCACTACGCCGCGGACGGCAAGCGCATCGGCCTCGAGACCGACGACGATTCCATCGGCGGGCATTTCCTGCATCTGCTGCACGGCCGAAAGCCCTCGGCGGAGTGGGTTCGCGCCATGCATACCTCGCTCAATCTGTACGCGGAACACGAGTTCAACGCATCGACCTTTACCGCGCGGGTGATCGCGGGCACGGGATCCGACATCTATTCCTGCGAGGCGGGAGCGATCGGCGCGCTTCGCGGCCCCAAGCACGGCGGCGCGAACGAGGTGGCGTACGAGATTCAGCAGCGCTATGCCTCGCCCGACGAGGCGGAGAGCGACATCAGGCGGCGGGTCGCCGCCAAGGAAGTCATCATCGGCTTCGGGCACCCCGTGTACACCATCTCCGATCCGCGCAACCAGATCATCAAGGAAGTCTCGCGTACCCTCGCGGAGTCCGCCAAGGACTCGAAGGGCTATCGGATTGCCGAGCGCATCGAGTCGGTGATGAAGAGCGCGAAGAACATGTTCGCCAATCTGGATTGGTATTCGGCCGTGTCCTACCACCTCATGGGCGTGCCCACCGCCATGTTCACGCCGTTGTTCGTGATCAGCCGCACCTCCGGCTGGGCGGCCCACGTCATCGAACAGCGCGTCGACGGCAAGATCATCCGGCCGAGCGCCAATTACACGGGTCCGGATAATCTCGAATTTCAGCCCCTGGATCGGCGTCCCTAACGTCTCGCCGGCAACCAGCCGGCACACCCCGAAAGGTTTCCATGTCACACGATATCAAGTCGGCCGAGCGCCCGGCTCCCGATCACCTCCTGGCGGCGATCGCCGACTATGCGTCGAGCCACGAGATCAGGGGCGATCTCGCCTACGAGACCGCCGGCTATTGCTTGATGGACACGCTCGCTTGCGGCTTCCAGGCGCTGAAATACCCGGCCTGCACCAAGCTTCTCGGGCCGGTGGTTCCGGGAGCGACCCTCAAGGGCGGCGCGCGCGTGCCCGGCACCTCTTACGAGCTGGACCCGATCAATGCGGCATTCAACATCGGAGCGATGATCCGCTGGCTCGACTTCAACGACACCTGGCTCGCGGCGGAGTGGGGACACCCGTCGGACAACCTGGGCGGCATCCTCGCGGCGGCCGATTATCTGTCGCGCGGCGGCAGCCCGGTGCGGGTCCGCGACGTGCTCACCGGCATGATCAAGGCGCACGAGATCCAGGGCGTGCTGGCGCTCGAGAACAGCTTCAACCGGGTGGGCCTCGACCACGTGCTGCTGGTGCGCGTCGCGTCCACCGCCGTGGTGACGGCCATGCTCGGCGGTACCCGCGATCAGATCATCAATGCCGTCTCGAATGCCTGGATCGACGGCGGAGCGCTGCGCACCTATCGGCATGCGCCCAATACGGGTTCGCGCAAGAGCTGGGCGGCGGGCGATGCGACCAGCCGCGCCGTGCGCCACGCACTGTTCGCGCTCAAGGGCGAAATGGGCTATCCGTCCGCGCTCAGCGCCAAGACCTGGGGATTCCAGGATGTGCTGTTCAAGGGAAAAGCGCTGGCCTTGCCTCAACCGTTCGGCAGCTACGTGATGGAAAACATCCTCTTCAAGATCTCCTTTCCGGCCGAGTTTCATGCCCAGACCGCGGTGGAGGCGGCCATGACCCTGCACCCCCAGATACGGGATCGCCTGGACCGGGTGAAACGGGTGACGATCGAGACGCAGGAGCCCGGCGTGCGCATCATCGACAAGACGGGGCCGCTGGCGAATCCCGCCGACCGCGACCATTGCATCCAATACATGGTCGCCATCCCTTTGCTGTTCGGGCGCCTCACGGCGGCGGATTATGAAGACGAGGTGGCCCGGGACCCGCGGGTCGATGCGCTGCGCGCCAAGACCGAAGTCCGCGAGAACCCGCGCTTCACGGAGGAGTACTACGCCGCCGACAAGCGCTACATCGGAAACGCGGTCCAGGTTCACTTCGACGACGGGACCTCGAGCCCCCGCGTTCAAGTCGACTTTCCCATCGGTCACCGCAAGCGCAGAGCGGAAGGCATGCCGGTGCTGGTGAAGAAATTCGAGGCGAGCGTTGCGGCGCATTTCGGTACGAAGCAAGCCGAATCCATCCGCAGGATGTTCGCCGACCGCGCGGCCCTCGCCGGCATGGCCGTCAGCGATTTCATGGCGCAGATGGTGAGCGCGGCGTAACTCTCGGAGCCGCGGGCTCCGACGCCCGCGAGGGCTGGAAAAAATTGCGTGCGGCCGGTCGGGATTATGACGTATCGCATGCCGAACCGCCCCGGAAATCGCGATAGTACTTGGATGAGTTCCTTCCCGCCGACTCCGGAAGATTTCGCCGCTCCCCGAGCGACAGGGAGGCCGGCCGCGAGTGACCGCAGAAGCCGGCCGGATCGACGCCGGCGCTTCTGGTGGTCCTTGCTATACGGCGGCATCAGTCCTCGCCGCCGCCGTCCGGCGCGGCGCCGGGAGGATGGGCGGTTCCACGCGCTCGACTGGCACGCCAGCCATTTATTAGCGGTCTCGATCGGCATCTTGATATTGAGCGTGGTGGACGCATTTCTGACCTTGAGGCTGTTGTCCGTGGGGGCCGTCGAGGTCAACCCGTTCATGGCGCTGTTCGTCGGCGGCAATGTGGCCGTGTTCGCCCTCCTCAAGATGGCGATCACGGGGGTCTGTGTCGCGCTGATGGTGCTCCTGGCGGGCTATCGACTCATGCGGGTGCTGCGAGTCGACGTGATCTTGTATTGCATCCTCCTGGCCTACGTGATCCTGATCGGTCACGAGATGGGCATGCTCAGGCAGCTGGCGGATGCGGTGATTCTGTAGTTTCGGCGGTCCGCGTCACATTCCATATTGCGCCGCATTGGGCTAAACTAACGCTCTGACTTTGCGTTCCCTTTTCCTGCTCATCGCCTTGATGCAGTTGAGGTTTTTCACCCGTCCGAAGGACCCATGAGCGACTCACTTGCAGATCAAATCGCCACCACGGCCCTGTATGGTGGCAACGCCGATTTTGTCGAAGATCTCTACGAGCAATTCCTGAAAGATCCGGCCGCCGTCACGCCCGGCTGGGCACGCTACTTCGCCGGCCTCGCGACCGGCGCCGCCGGCGCCAGCGCCGGCTCCGAAGCGAGTCACCGGCAAATCCGCGAGCGCCTGGCCGCGCAGATTCGAAGGCCGGCCTCGAGCGCCGCTCCGTCGGCGGCGGCGGGCGCCGACCCGGCGGGAGCCGCGAGCGCCAAGCAAGCGGCGGTGTCGCGCTTGATCCAGGTCTACGCAAACCGCGGACACTTGATCGCGAATCTCGACCCCCTGGGCCTGTCGCCTCGGGCCATGCCCTACCTTCTCGATCCCAAGTACTTCGGCCTGTCGGACGCCGACATGGAAACCGAGTTCGTCACGGGCAGCCGAACCCCGGCGATTCCGGTCCGCAGCAAGCTCAAGGATATCCTCGCCACCCTCAAGCTCATCTACTGCGACACCATCGGAGCGGAGTTCGCGCATGTCTCGGACAGCGAGGAGCGGTTGTGGCTGCAGGATAATTTTCAGTCGGAGCGGATACAGCATCGGTTCAGCGCGGAGGAGAAGAAGAACATTCTCTGGCAGCTCACGGCGGCCGAGGGCCTGGAGCGCTACCTGCACACCAAGTACGTCGGCCAGAAGCGATTCTCGCTCGAGGGCGGCGACAGCCTCATTCCGCTGCTCGACGAGCTCGTCCAGCAGGAAGGCCGCGCCGGCATCGAAGAGACCGTGATCGGCATGGCCCATCGAGGCCGCCTCAATGTGCTCGTCAATCTGCTCGGCAAGTCGCCGAAGGATCTGTTCAGCGAGTTCGAGGGACAGTACGACCTCAAGAAGCTCAGAGGCTCGGGCGACGTCAAATATCACAAGGGATTCTCTGCGGACTTGAAGACGCCGGCCGGCAACGTTCACGTCGCGCTCGCGTTCAATCCCTCGCACCTCGAGGTCGTCAATCCCGTGGTGGAGGGCTCGGTGCGCGCGCGGCAGGAGCGCCGCGGCGATGCGAAGGGCGACAAGGTGCTCGCGGTGCAGATTCACGGCGACGCCGCCTTCGCAGGGCAGGGCGTGGTCATGGAAACGCTGCAGCTGTCGCAGGCTCGCGGCTTCTATACCGGCGGCTCCGTCCACATCATCATCAACAATCAGGTCGGCTTCACCACCTCGGATCCGCACGATGCGCGTTCGACGCTGTATTGCTCCGATGTCGCGAAGATGATCGAAGCGCCGATCTTCCACGTCAACGCCGACGATCCCGAGGCGGTGTGCTTCGTCACTCAGTTCGCGCTCGCCTATCGGCGTAAATTCCGCAAGGACGTGGTCATCGACCTCGTGTGCTATCGCCGGCATGGCCACAACGAGGCCGACGAGCCTGCGGCGACGCAGCCGTTGATGTACCAGGTCATCCGCAAGAAGCCGACGGCGCGTCAGCTGTATGCGGACCGGCTGGCGGCGGAGGGCGTGCTGTCGGCCGCCGACGCAGCCGCGATGATGGATCAATATCGCGCGGGTCTCGATGAGGGCAAGCCCCAGGCGCGGGCCGCGCTCGGCCTGATCGGCAACAAGTATACGGTCGATTGGAGCGAGTACCTCGGGGCCGACTGGTCGGAGCCGGTGAAGACGGCGGTGGACATGCCGCGATTGCGCGCGCTCGGCAAGGCGATCACCACCTACCCGGCGGATTGGACCTTGCACCCGCGCGTGCTCGCCGTCATGCAGGCGCGCGAGCGCATGGTGGGCGGCGAGCTCGCGCTCGATTGGGGATGCGCCGAGAATCTCGCCTACGCGAGCCTCATCCAGGAAGGCTATCCGGTGCGGATCACCGGCCAGGACAGCGGCCGCGGGACGTTCTTCCATCGCCACGCGGTTCTGCACGATCAGACCACGGGCAGGAGCTACGTTCCGCTGCAGCACCTGGCGACCAATCAGCCGACCTTCACGATCACCGACTCGGTGCTGTCGGAAGAGGCCGTGATGGGGTTCGAGTACGGGTTCTCGACCACGGAGCCCCACTGCCTGACCATCTGGGAGGGCCAGTTCGGCGACTTCGCGAACGGCGCCCAGGTGATCATCGATCAATTCATCAGTTCGGGAGAAGCCAAGTGGGGGCGGTTGTCGGGGCTCACGCTGTTCCTGCCGCACGGCTACGAAGGCCAGGGGCCGGAGCATTCCTCGGCCCGGCTCGAGCGCTTCCTGCAGCTCTGCGCCGAATACAACATCCAGGTGTGCGTACCCTCGACGCCCGCGCAGATGTTCCACATGTTGCGCCGGCAAATGCTGCGGCCGCTGCGAAAGCCGCTCATCATCATGACGCCGAAGAGTCTGCTCCGTCATCCGCTCTCGGTGTCGCGGCTGGAGGAGCTCGCAGGCGGCAGCTTCAAGAACATGATCGACGATGTCGACGAGCCCGATGCATCGGCGGTCACCCGGGTGGTGCTTTGCAGCGGCAAGGTGTACTTCGATCTGCTGAAGGCAAGACGCGACGCGAAGATCGGCGCCGTGGCCATCGTGCGCCTGGAGCAGATGTATCCGTTCCCCTCGGACGAGTACGAGGCCATCCTGCGCAAATACGAGAATGCGCGGGAGATCGTGTGGTGCCAGGAGGAGCCGCAGAATCAAGGCGGCTGGTATCAGATTCGCCACCGGCTGCAGGCCCCGCTCGGTCCGAAGGACGAGCTCCTGTATGCGGGCCGCGGCGGCGCCGCCGCACCGGCCACGGGCATCTCGGCTCTCCATGAGCAACAGCAGAAGAATCTGGTGACGGCCGCGCTGCAGGGCGTTCCGCCGGAAGAGACCTCACGACAGACGATGCGCCTCCCGGCGATTCAAAATAGGACGGGTTCATGACAATTGAAGTGCGGGTGCCGCAGCTGCCGGAATCGGTGGCGGACGCCACCTTGGTCGCGTGGCACAAACAGCCGGGAGATACGGTCTCGCGGGACGAGAATCTGGTCGATCTGGAGACCGACAAAGTGGTTCTGGAAGTGCCGGCGCCGACGGCCGGCGTACTCGCCGATATCAAGCTCAAGGATGGCACCGTCGTGACCAGCGGTCAGCTGCTCGCGCTGATCGAGGAATCTGCGGCGATTCCCGGCGCGAGCGCGCCTGCCATCATGGCCTCGGCCGATGGAGCGCGCACTGCGGCGAAAGATGCGGCCAAGCCGGCGACGACGGCCGCCGCCGCCGCGACGACCGCCATCCACCAAGCCGTGGCGACCAATGCCGCCCTCGGGCCGGCACCGGGGGCCGATACGGGCGTCAAGCTGAGTCCCGCCGCCAAGCGCGTGGCGGAGGAGAACAAGGTCGATCCCAGGGCGCTGGCCGGGTCGGGACGCGACGGCCGGGTATCGAAGTCCGACGTGGTGAATTTCCTCGCCGCCAAGGACACGCCGGCCCCCGCGGCGGCTCCCGCCGCTCCGGCCGCCGCACCCGCGCCCAGCATGCGCGGCGGACGCACCGATCAGCGCGTACCGATGACCCGTCTGCGCGCCCGCATCGCCGAGCGCATGGTCCAGGCGCAGGCGACGCAGGCGCTCCTCACCTCGTTCAACGAGGTCGACCTGCACGCCGTCAACGAACTGCGCTCGCGCTACAAGGACTCGTTCGAGAAACAGCACGGCGTGAAACTCGGTTTCATGTCCTTCTTCACCAAGGCGTGTGTCGAAGCGCTGAAGAAATTCCCGGCGGTCAACGCGTCGGTGGAAGGCAACGACATCGTTTATCACGAATACTTCGACGTGGGCGTCGCCGTCTCGACGGATCGCGGATTGATCGTCCCGGTGCTGCGCGACGCCGATCAGCTCAGCTTTGCCGATATCGAGAAGCAGATCGGCAATTTCGCCTCGCGCGCCCGCGCGGGCTCCATCACCATGGAGGAATTGACCGGTGGCACGTTCACCATCACCAACGGCGGCGTGCTTCGGTTCGCTCCTGTCGACGCCCATCGTCAATGCCCCCCAGAGCGCGATACTCGGAATGCACAAGATCCAGGAGCGGCCCGTGGCGGTCGACGGTCAGGTGGTGATTCGTCCGATGATGTACGTCGCCCTCACCTACGACCATCGCATCATCGACGGCAGGGAGGCGGTGCAGTTCCTGGTGACCGTCAAGCAGTGCCTGGAGGATCCGGCGCGCATGGTGCTCGGCATATGAGCGATCAATACGACGTCATCGTGATCGGCTCGGGTCCGGCCGGATATCCCGCGGCCATTCGCGCCGCGCAGAACAAGCTCACCGTCGCCTGCATCGACGAATGGAAGAACAGGGACGGGAGCTATGCGTTCGGCGGCACGTGCCTGAACGCCGGCTGCATACCCTCGAAAGCGCTGCTCGAATCCTCGGAGCTCTACGTGCGGGCCAAGGAGGAATTCGCCGCTCACGGCGTCAAGGTCGGAGCGGTTCAGCTCGATCTCGCCCAGATGCAAAAGCGCCGCGCCTCGGTCGTCAAGACCATGACCGGCGGCATCAGTGCGCTGTTCAAGGCCAACGGCGTGACGGGCATCCAGGGCCATGGGCGCCTGCTCCCGGGAAACAAAGTGTCGGTCAAAGGCCCCGACGGCTCGGAAAGGACGCTTCAAGGGAAGCACGTGATCCTGGCCTCGGGCTCGACGCCCATCCGCCTGAATGCCGTTCCGCACGACGGCAACGCCATCGTGGATTCGTGGGACGCCCTCGAGTTCGACGCCGTGCCGCGGCGCCTCGGCGTCATCGGAGCCGGCGTGATCGGTCTCGAGCTGGGCAGCGTCTGGCGCCGGCTCGGGAGCGAGGTCACGGTGCTCGAGGCGTTGCCGGATCTCCTACCCATGGCGGATCAGGCGATCGCCAAGGACGCACAACGTCACTTCAAGAAGCAGGGACTCGACATCAAGCTCGGCGCCAAGGTAGCGCGCGCCGCCGTGTCGGGCTCGGCGGTCGATGTGACGTACACGGATGCGCAGGGCGAGCACACCCTTCAGGTCGACAAGCTGGTGGTTGCGGTGGGGCGGCGTCCCTTTACGGAGAATCTGCTGGCGGACGGTACGGGAGTCGCACTCGATGCACGGGGTTTCGTCGAGGTGGACGAGCATTGCCGGACCGGCGCAACGAACGTCTGGGCGGTGGGCGACGTGGTGCGCGGTCCCATGCTGGCGCACAAGGGCAAGGAGGAAGGCATCATGGTGGCCGACCTCATCGCCGGCCGGTATGGGGAAGTGAATTACAAGGTCATCCCGTCCGTGATCTACACGGCGCCGGAGATCGCCTGGGTCGGCCAGACCGAGGAGCAGGTCAAGGCCTCCGGCCGGCCGTACAAGGTCGGCGTCTTTCCGTTTGCGGCGAACGGCCGCGCGCGCGCCATGGAAGCCGCCCAGGGCATGGCCAAAGTGGTGGCGGCCCGGGACGACGACGAGGTTCTCGGGGTGCACGTGATCGGGCCGATGGCCGGCGAGCTCATCGCCGAGGCCGTGCTCGCGATGGAGTACTCCGCCAGCACCGAAGACATTCAGCGCACCATCCATGCGCATCCGACGCTGTCCGAAGCCATTCACGAGGCGGCACTCGGGGCGGACAAGAGGGCCATCGACGCCATCAACCGCTGACCGGCAGCCGCCGGGGGGAGCCGCTGAGCGGGACGATGGGAGCGTTGGGACGGCGGCCGGTTATTTCCTGCGCCGGGCGCTCACGACGTTGGGCAGCTTCGAGACCTTCGCGAGCAGCCGCGAGAGCTGAGGCAGGTCCGCGACGTTGATGCCGATCTGCATGCGGGCGAGGTGATCGCGCGCGTCCGTCATCGTGGTCATGGCCCGGATGCTGATTTTCTCGTCGGCCAGCGCCGCGCTCACATCCCTGACCAGGCCGCGGCGGTCGAAGGCGTGGACCTCGATGTCCACCGGGAACGATCCCGCGGTCTTCGTGCCCCACGAGACCGCCAGTACGCGTGCCGGGGCCTTGATGGCCAGGCGCGCGAGATTGGCACAAGATTGGCCGTGGATGCTCACGCCACGGCCGACCGTGATATAGCCCATGATGGGCTCCGGCGGCACGGGCTTGCAGCACCGTGCGTACGTCGACAGCAGGTCGCCGACGCCCTGGATCTCGACCTCGGGATCGCGCGCTGCGGGTGCGCGCGATCTCGGCGCTTCCTCCGGGCGGGCGGTGCGGGAATGCAGCAGACGCTGCATGGCGCCCGCGAGCTGCGCCGCGCTGATCTCGCCCAATCCCATCGCCGCATGCAGATCTTCGGTGCTCGGCATCTTGAGCTCCGCCAGGAGCTCGGGCATGGGCGGAACGTTCACTCCCAGGCGCTGGATCTCGCGCTCGAACATGGCGCGCCCTTCGATCTTGTTCTGGGATTCATCCTGTTTGCGAAACCACGCCTTGACCTTGTTGCGATTGCGCGGACTCGCGACATAGCCGGACTGCGGGGACAGCCAATCGCGCGAGGGCTGAGGCGTCTTTGCCGCGATGATCTCCACGGTCTCGCCGTTCTTCAGCTGATAATCGAGTCCGACCATGCGGCCGTTGACCTTGGCCCCGCGCGTGCGATGCCCGAGATCGGTGTGAACCTGGTAGGCAAAGTCGAGCGGAGTGCCGCCGACCGGCACGTCCACGATCTCGCCCTTCGGCGACAGCACGTAAACGCGATCCTGGAACAGCTCGACCCGCATCCGGTCCAGAAAATCATGGGCGCTCCCCTGATTTTCCGGCGCCAGGAGTGCCCGCAGCTGGTTGATCTTGCGTTCGTACGCCTGATCGGTGCGGCCTCCCTCCTTGTAGCGCCAGTGCGCCGCCACGCCGCGCTCGGAGTGCGCGTGCATGTCGTGGGTCCGGATTTGAATCTCCACCGGCTGCGCGCCCGGTCCGAGCACCGCGGTGTGAATCGAGCGGTACATGTTGTCCTTCGGCGTCGCGATGTAGTCGTCGAACTCGCCCGCGATGAACGGCCAGAGCGAATGCACCGCGCCGAGCGCCGCATAGCAGTCGGCCACCGTGCTCACGAGAATCCGCGCCGCGCGGATGTCCATGATCTCCTCGAAGGCCAGATGCTTCGTCTGCATCTTGCGCCAGATGCTGTAGATGTGTTTCGGGCGCCCGTCGATCTGCGCCTCGATGCCGGCCGCGCGCAGCTCGCGCTGCAGAAGATCCTTCAATTCCTCGATGTAGTGCTCGCGTTCGGAGCGGCGCACCTTCAGCGCCGCGGCGATGTGCTGATAGTCGGCCGGCTGAAGGTATCGAAAGGCCAGATCCTCCAATTCCCACTTCACCTGCCAGACGCCCAGGCGATTGGCAAGCGGGGCGTAGACCTCGCGGGTCTCGACGGCGAGCTTTTTGCGAAGCGCCGCATCGAGCGATTTTGCCGCGCGCATGCGCTGCAGCTGTTCCGCGAGCTTGACCACGACCAGACGGACGTTGCCGACCACGGCGACCAGCATCTTGCGAAGCGATTCGGCCTGCGAGCTCTCGAGCCCCCGGTCCGGTGTCCAGTCGGCCGGCAGGCCGAACCGGCCCAGCTGACTCAACGCTCGGGCGAGCTGCACCGCGGGCTCGCCGAATTGCCGCTCGGCAGCTTCACGATCGAGAAGCTTCTCCTCCATCAACGGCTGCAGCATCGCGGCGAGCACCACCTCCTCGTCGGCGTCGAGCGTGCGCGCGATCTCGGCCACCTCGATCGCAGCCTGACGCTTGGCCTCGACGGCTCGCGGGAGATCGAGCGCGCGAACGGCCTCGAAGCCTAGGACGAGGCGGCTGCTCGCAGTGGGGCTTGTGGGGGAGGTTTCCATCGGTCCTTTCCGTCGGTCCTTGGGGGGGGCCTCGGGTGGGTTTGGCCGCCCATTGCCGGTATCATACTCGGCCATGTCCCCATCAACCGTACGGGTGCTCGGCATCGATCCCGGGTCGCAATGTACCGGCTTCGGCGTCGTGGATGCGCTGGGGCCGCGGCTCATCTACGTGGCGAGCGGCGTGATACGCACGCCGAACGGCGAATTCGCGGCGCGCCTGTGCGAGATATTCACCTGTGTTCGAAGTATCGTGGCGCAGTACCGCCCTCAGGAGATCGCCATCGAGCGGGTGTTCGTCAATCGCAATCCCGACAGCGCACTGAAGCTCGGCCAAGCGCGCGGCGCCGCGATCTGCGGCACCGTCGACGCCCAGGCCGAAGTGTTCGAGTACGCGACGCGGCAGATCAAACAGGCGGTGGTCGGATCCGGCAGCGCCGAGAAGGCCCAGGTGCAGCTGATGATGCGAAGCATCCTCAAGCTCGACGGGCCGGTGGCCTCGGACGCGGCCGACGCGCTGGCGGCGGCCGTCTGCCATGCCCTTCGGGGGCGGGTGCGCGCCTCCCTCACCCAGGCTGCCGTCAAGCTCGCGGCAAGCCGCGGATGATCGGCTTCCTCAAGGGACGGCTCGCTCTGAAGCAGCCTCCGGCCTTGATGGTGGACGTGAACGGCGTGGGATACGAGCTCGAGGCGCCGATGTCGACCTTCTACGGGCTGCCCTCGGTCGGGGAGCCGGTGGCGTTGTTCACCCATCTGGTGGTGAGAGAGGACGCGCACATCCTGTTCGGCTTCGGAACGGACGGCGAACGGCGGTTGTTCCGGGGTCTGCTCAAGATCTCCGGTGTCGGCCCGAAGATCGCCCTCGGGATTCTGTCCGGCGCGAGCGTCGAGGATTTCCTGAGCATCGTGGAGGCGGAGGATACGGCGATGCTGACCCGGATCCCCGGCATCGGCCGAAAGACCGCCGAACGGGTGATCATCGAGATGCGCGACAGCGTGCAGAAGCTCACCGCTCGGTTGTCCGCGGGGTCGGCGCCCGCCGGTACCTCCCCCTTGAGTCCGCAGGGCGAGGCGTTCGCGGCCCTGATCGCGCTCGGCTATAAACCGCCCGAAGCGACGCGTCTGCTGAAGGCCGCGGATGAGCCCGGACTTTCCACCACGGAAATGATCCGCCGCGCGCTCAGATCGGCGGCGAAGGCATAGGGCCTCGCATGGGCATCGAACCGGATCGAATCATCGGGCCCGGCCCGGTTCGCGACGACGAGAACGTCGACCGTGCCGTGCGCCCGAAGAGCATCGCGGACTACGTGGGCCAGCCCAAGGTCAAGGAGCTCCTCGACATCTCGATCCAGGCGGCGCGCATGCGCGGCGAGGCCCTGGACCACGTGCTGATATTCGGGCCCCCGGGACTCGGCAAGACGACGCTCGCCCACATCATCGCCAACGAGCTCAAGGTCAACTTGCGCCAGACATCGGGCCCCGTACTGGAGCGGCCCGGCGACCTGGCGGCCCTCTTGACGAATCTCGAGCCTCGGGACGTGCTGTTCGTCGACGAGATTCATCGTTTGAGTCCGGTGGTGGAGGAGGTCCTGTATCCCGCCATGGAGGACTCGCAGCTCGATCTCATGATCGGGGAGGGGCCCGGCGCCCGCTCCATCAAGCTCGATCTGCCGCCGTTCACGCTGGTCGGAGCCACCACCCGCGCGGGACTCCTGACGTCGCCGCTCCGGGACCGCTTCGGCATCGTGCAGCGGCTGGAGTTCTACACCACCGAGGACTTGACCAAGATCGTGGTCCGCAGCGCCTCCATCCTGAAATTGAAGCTCCAGCCGGACGGTGCGGTGCGCATCGCCGAGCGCTCGCGGGGAACGCCGCGCATCGCCAATCGGCTGCTGCGGCGGGTACGGGATTTCGCGGAAGTTCGGGCGGACGGCACCATTTCCGGAACCGTGGCGCTGGCGGCGCTCGACATGCTGGAGGTCGACCCGCAGGGCTTCGACACGCTGGACCGCAAATTACTGCTCACGGTGATCGAGAAATTCGAGGGCGGACCGGTGGGCGCCGACAGCCTCGCGGCGGCCATGAGCGAGGAGCGCGGCACCATCGAGGATGTGATCGAGCCCTTCCTGATTCAACAGGGCTTTCTCATGCGCACCGCGCGCGGCCGCGTCGCCACGCGCGCGGCGTACCTGCATTTCGGCCTGAAGGTCCCGGCGGGCGAGCGCGATCCGAATCTGCCGCTTTTCCGGGACCCCGTCTGATGCCCGTCACGTCCGCCACTTCCTTCGAATTTCCGGTCACGATCTACTGGGAGGATACCGACGGGGGCGGGGTGGTGTATTACGCGAATTACCTGAAATTCATGGAACGCTGCCGCACCGAGTGGCTGCGGGCGCTGGCCGTGGATCAGGTGAGGCTGCGCGCCGAGCGCGGGCTGCAGTTCGTGGTCGTGAACGTCAACGTGGATTATCTGCGTCCGGCGGTGCTGCATGATGAAGTTATCGTCACCGCCGAGCTCGAGAAGCTCACCGGTGCGACAATCGTATTCAAGCAAACCATACGGCGCGGCGACATGCTGCTCATCGACGCCACCGCCCGCGTCGCCTGTCTCGACGCGAGCACGATGAAGGCACGGCCCATCCCCAAGGATTTGTTCATGGAGTGGCGCAATGCCCAATGATCTGTCGGTCTGGACCATGGTGCTCGACGCGAGTGCGATCGTTCAGGCGGTGGTCGCTTTATTGCTGCTGGCCTCGCTCGTCTCCTGGGCGATCATCTTTCGCAAGCGCCAGGAAATCTCCCGTTCGCGCCGCGGCGCCGATCATTTCGAAACCCAGTTCTGGTCGGGCGGCGATCTCTCGACCCTCTACCGCAACATCGAGACCAAGGGCCGGGCGGGTACCGGCCTGCAGAGCATCTTCGAGTCGGGGTTCGGCGAGTTCAGCCGCCTGCGCCAGCTCGGCTCCGCGGCCGATCTGTTGCTCGAGGGCGCGCGGCGCTCGATGCGCGTGGCGCAAATGCGCGAGATGGACCGCCTCGAGCGCAATCTCGCGACGCTTGCCACCGTGGGCTCCACCAGCCCGTACGTGGGCCTGTTCGGCACCGTATGGGGCATCATGAGCGCGTTCCACAATCTCGGGAACGTCCAGCAGGCGACGCTCGCAGCGGTGGCTCCCGGGATCGCCGAAGCCCTGATTACGACCGCCATCGGCCTGTTTGCGGCCATTCCCGCGGTGATCGCGTACAACCGCTTCGCCGACCAGGTGAGCCGCCTGGAACTTCGTTTCGATACGTTCGTCGAAGAGTTTTCGACCATCCTGCAGCGCCATGGATCGGCACGGGCGCAGAGCTGAGACTCCATGGCCGCACCGCTGCGACGCCGGAAATTGATGGGGGAGATCAACGTCGTTCCGTACATCGACGTGATGCTGGTGCTGCTCATCATTTTCATGATCACGGCGCCGCTCCTGAAGGAGGGCATCAAAGTGGATTTGCCGACCGCCGGCGCGAAACCCATCGATCCGGCGTTCCTGCAGAAACACGAGCCCCTGATCATCACCATCGACGCGCGCGGGCAGCTGTACATCAATTTCGGCCCGAATCCCGACAAGCCGGCCTCCGAGGCCACCGTAAGCGCCCGTACGGCGGCCCTCCTGCGGCGCGACCGGGAGACTCCCGTGCTGGTGAAGGCCGACACCACGGTGCCCTATGGCGCCGTGGCGCATGCCATGGTGGTGCTGCAGCGGGCGGGCGCGGATAAGGTCGGCTTGTTGACCGATCCGGAGCGGCCGGCGCCGCGGGCGCAGGGAGAGCCGCGGCAGACCGGCGACGGGGCGCATTGATGGCAGGATTCCTGCGCGAAAACTCCAAGCCGGTATTCTTTTCGGTCCTCTTGCACGGAGGAATCGTCGTCGCGCTGGTGCTCATGGCCGTGATGCCGTCCTCGCATCCGCCCGTGAACCTCGGGTCGGTGCCGGTGAATGCGACCGTGGTCGATTCGCGCGTGCTGCACGCCGCCCAGCAGGCCAAGGCGGATCGCGTGGCCGAGCAAGCGGCCGCCGCCCGCGCCGCGGCCGATGCGCAAGCCGCGGCTCAGCAGGCGGCCGCGAACGCCCGGTCCGAGCAGGAAGCGAAGGCTCTCGAGCAGCAGTCGAAATTGGCCGAGGAGGCCAAGGCCGCCGCGGCGGCGAAAGCTGCCGATGAGGCGAGGGCGTCCGAGAATGCCGCCAAGGCCGCGGAACAGGTGAAAGCCGCAGCCGACGCCCAGGCCGCTGCGCGCGCCGCGGAAGAGGCCAGAAAAGCCGCGCAGGCCAAGCAGGCGGCGGAGGCCAAGGCCGCCGCAGAGGCCAAGGCCGCCGCGGACGCGAAAGCTGCGGCCAAAGCTCAAGCGGACGCGAAGGCTGCCGCCGACGCCAAGGCCGCCGCGGCGGAACTGCGCAAGGAGCTGGGGGAGGAGGAGCACGTCGACGCCGTCGAGGCGAGCCCGCTCAAGGATCGCTACGTGGCGAGCCTTCGCAACAGGATTCAAAACGCCTGGATCAAGCCGCCGTCGGCGAAAGTCGGCGTCGATTGTCTGGTCGAGGTGACGCAGGTACCCGGAGGCGAGGTCACGAGCGCGAAAGTGACTCAGTGCAATGGGGACGCAGCGGTGCGCCAGTCGATCGAGAACGCGGTGTACCGCGCCTCGCCCTTGCCGGATCCGCCGGATCCGGCGCTGTTCCAACGCAACTTCGCATTCAGGTTCAAACCCGATGAATAAAACGCTCCTCGCCGTCGCCGCATCGCTCGCCTGTTTGCTGCTATCACAAAGCAGCAGCGCGGAATTCGTCGTGGAAGTAACCCGCGGCCAGGACAACGCCATCCCGATCGCCGTGGTGCCGTTCCTGGCGGCGGACTCCGCGGATGGCTCGCTCGACGCGGCGACGGTCGTCGGGAGCGATCTCTCGCGGAGCGGGCGCTTCAAGACCATGGATCGCAAGGATATGGTGGAACAGCCGCACGCCGGCGCGGGCATCAGCTTCGATGACTGGCGTCGGCTCGGCAACGACTACATCCTGGTCGGCCAGATGCAGCCCCAGGGGACGGACCGCTACACCATCAATTTCGAGCTCTACAACGTTCTCACCCGTCAACGCCTGCTCGGCTACCAGATCAGCGCGAACCGCGCGGGCCTGCGGCTCGCGAGCCATCAAATCGCGGACATGGTGTTCGACAAGATCCTGGGGATCCGCGGCGCCTTCGCGACACGGATCGCGTACGTGTCGGTGCTCGGGTCGCTGCCGCATCGCGACTTCCGGCTCATCGTCGCCGATTCGGACGGCGAGAATCCGCATATCGTGATGGAGTCGAACGAGCCGCTGATGTCGCCTGCATGGTCGCCGGACGGCCAGAGCCTCGCCTATGTCTCGTTCGAGGATCGGCTGCCCTCGGTGTACGTTCAATTTCTCAAGACCGGCGAGCGGCGGCGCGTGTCGGCGAAGGCCGGTGTCAACCAGGCGCCGGCGTTTTCGCCGGACGGTAAGAAGCTGGCCCTGACCCTCTCGACCCGCGACGGCAATCTGGATGTCTACATCCTGGATTTGACCACCAACGGTCTCACTCGGATCACCGACGACCCGGGCATCGACACGGAGCCCGAATGGTCCAAGGACGGCCAGAGCCTCTACTTCACCTCGGACCGCGCCGGCGGCCCGCAGATCTACCGCGTCGGGATCCATCCCGGCGACCATCCCCGCCGGCTGACTTTCCAGGGCAATTACAACGCGCGGCCACGGCTCTCGCCGGACGAATCGCAACTGGCGTTCGTCACCCAGCAAGACGGGGCGTACCGGATCGCGGTCATGGACCTGAAGGGCAGGGGCGACGTGCAGGTTCTGACCAAGGGGCAGTTCGACGTCTCGCCGAGCTATGCGCCGAACGGCGCCATGATCATCTACGCGGGCCGCGACCGCGGGCGCGGCGTCCTCGCGATGACGAGCTCGGACGGCCGCGTTCAGGAAAAATTGGTATCGAGCGAGGGCGAAGTGCAGGAGCCCGCATGGTCGCCGTTCTGATGCCCGTGCATCGGGCCAGTCGATGAATCGCCCAACTAAGTTCATAATGCGCAGGACCGGTTCAATCTCTCACGCAGCATTCGGATGGAATATTCAATGAAAAAAATCGTATCGATCGCCTGTCTGTTCGCGGGTGTCGCGCTGCTCGCGGGCTGCCCCAAGAAGAACACGACCGTCGAAAACCCGACCGCAGGCAGCCAGGTCGCGGGCTCGGCCAACCCGAACGGCGAGGGAGCCTCCACCTCCGCGACCCCGCTGGGCGGGGATGCGAACGCCATGGGCGGGGCGCAGGGCGCCGCCGGACCGAATGGCCCGGCCGAGAGCCGGATCATCTATTTCGATTTCGACAAGTCGGACATCAAGCCGGAATTCGCGGGCATCGTCACGGCCAACGCGCAGTACCTCACGTCCCATCCGGGCGCGAAGCTCAAGCTCGAGGGCAACACCGATGAGCGCGGTACGCGCGAGTACAACATCGGTCTCGGGGAGCGGCGCGCACAGGCCGTGCGGCGGGCGCTGATGCTGCAAGGCGCGTCGGAGAATCAGCTCACCACCGTGAGCTTCGGTGCCGAGCGCCCCGCGGTCGAGGGCGACGATGAGGCGGCCTGGGCCAAGAATCGGCGAGTGGAACTCGTCTACGGGCCGTGATGAGCGCGCGCGCATCAGCACTTGCCGCGGCTTGCGCAGCCGTACTGGCGCTCGCCGGCTGTGCAAGCAGTCCGGAAGAGGATCCGGTGCAGATCAAGCTCAACGACCTCGATACGCGATTGACGCGGATCGAGCGCGTGGTGACGAACAACAGTCTGCTCGACATCTCGAACCAGATGGGCTCGTTGCAGGCGGATCTGCGTTCGATGCACAACGACATCGACGAGCTCAATCACGCGCTCGACACCAACCGCAAACAGCAACGCGATCTGTACGCCGATCTCGATCAGCGGCTGAAGGCGCTCGAGGCGCGGGCCGGAGTCGCTTCGGGTGCCGCGGCCGGATCGGCGTCGGGCGGCGCCGGCGGGGCCGTTGCCGGACCGCCGGGGAGCACGGTGGCCCCGGCAGGCGCGGCGAGCGGCGCGGGCGCCGTGGCTGGAGCGGGCGTGGTCGGAGCGGGCGTGGTCGCAGGTGCGCCGCCGGGCGGGGCGGGCGCCGCCGATACCGTGAGCTACCAGGCGGCGTTCGCGCTTCTCAAGAACAGCCAGTACGAGCAGGCGATCCAGGCCTTTCAATCGTTCCTGAGCACCTATCCCACGAGTCCGCTCGCCGACAATGCCCAGTACTGGCTGGGCGAGGCGTACTACGTGAACCGGTCGTTTCCCGAGGCGCTGGCGGCGTTTCAGAAAGTCCTCGACAAGTACCCGCAGTCGCGCAAGGTGCCGGACGCGCTGCTCAAGGTGGGCTTTTGCGACTACGAGCTCAAGAAGTTCCAGGCGGCGAAGGATGTGCTGACCCAGGTCCAGACGACGTACGGGGATACCGCGGCGGGCCATCTGGCGCAGCAGCGTCTGGAGAAGATGGCGGCCGAGAAGCAATGAGGTCGGCGGAGCGGCATTGAGGCGGCGGAGCGGCATTGAGTGACGTACAGACGAAGCGCGATCGGCTGCGCATCAACGAGATCTTCCATTCCCTGCAGGGCGAGGCCGACTCGGTAGGGTTTCGAACCGTGTTCGTGCGGCTCACCGGCTGTCCGCTGCGCTGCCGGTATTGCGATACCGCGTACGCGTTCCACGAGGGCGATTGGCGCGATATCGATGCCATCCTGGAGACCGTCAAGAGTTTCGAGGCAGAGCATGTGTGCGTGACCGGCGGAGAGCCGCTGGCGCAACCTGGTTGTCTCACGCTGCTCAGCCGTCTTTGCGAGTCGGGGTATCGGGTGTCCCTCGAGACGAGCGGTGCCATGAACATCGGCGGTGTCGATTCACGGGTCTCCAGAGTGGTGGACGTGAAGACTCCGGGGTCCGGAGAGTCGGCGCGCAATCTCACGGCGAATTTCGGACTTCTTACCGCGCACGATCAAGTGAAGTTCGTGATCTGTTCCCGCGAGGATTACGACTGGAGCAAGGCCTACCTCGAGGAACATTCGCTGACCGAGCGATGCCAGGTGCTGTTCTCGCCGAGCTACACTCAAGTCTCGCCCACGGCGCTCGCCGATTGGATTCTGGCGGACCGCCTGCCGGTGCGCTTTCAGCTGCAGCTCCACAAGGTGCTGTGGGGCGATGTGCCCGGAAAATGAGCGCCGCGGCATGAAGCGAGCCGTCGTGCTGCTCTCCGGCGGGCTCGACTCCGCGACGACTCTTGCGATGGCGCGGGCCGGCGGTTTCGAGGTGTACGCGCTCAGCGTGCATTACGGCCAGCGGCATGGCGCCGAGCTCCTCGCGGCAGCGCGCGTCGCGGCGGCGCTGGGCGCTCGCGAACATCGGGTGATGCGGGTGGATCTCGCGGGCATCGGCGGATCCGCGCTCACCGATTCGACGCTCGCGGTTCCCGAGACGCCGAGCGAGGGCATTCCGATCACCTACGTGCCCGCCCGCAACACCATGATGCTGGCGCTCGCGCTCGGCTGGGCGGAGGTCATCGGTGCCCGGGATATTTTCATCGGCGTGACGGCGGTGGATTATTCGGGGTATCCGGACTGCAGGCCGGAGTTCATCGCCGCGTTCGAGCAACTCGCCCGGCTCGCCACCAAGGCGGGTGTCGAGGGCGGGCGCTTCGAGATTCATGCACCGCTCCTCGAGATGTCGAAGGGAGAGATCGTGCGCGCCGGGCTCGGCCTCAAGGTGGATTATTCGATGACGGTATCCTGCTACCAGGCGAGCGAGGAGGGGCTGGCGTGCGGGCGGTGCGACTCGTGCCGGTTGCGGGCGGCGGGATTTGCCGCGGCGGGGGTTGCGGATCCGACGCGCTATCGGTGAGTCTGGAAAAAATATCGCCATCCTGTCGAATTGAAACTTTTCTCCTGCTGCCGTGTTTTGTGCATTGAAAGGAAGACACGGGAGATCGATGTGAGAACTCAGCTTGTTCGTGGCACCTGGAAAGACCTTGACCGCCAGGCAATCGAGGCACTGATCGTGGGTTACATCGTCGCCTTTTGTATCGCCGCACTGGTGATGAGCTCAGGCATTCTCGTGGCCTGAGGGGGATCGATATGCGGACTCTTCCAGTGGCCATTGCCATCGTGCCGGTCGAGGGCTGGGGGATTTGCCACGGCGGGGGTTGCGGATCCGACGCGATATCGGTGAGGCCAAGAAAATAATCGCCATCCTGTCGAATTGGGTGCCGATGAAACGTCCTGTATAGAACCCAGGAGGTTTCAAATGGATGCGATGTCTTTGGACGAACGGCCGTCCTCACGACGGGAGCTCATGCTCGAGAGTCTCGGTTTGGGGATCATCCCGACGATGTTGCTGGCACCGGCGGTCGCTCTGGGGGACACGGTCTCCTTCCGCGAAGGCGTCATACAGCAAGAAGTCGATTTCAAGGCGAGCCCCGAGCGCGTATACAGAGCGTTGATGAGTGACCGAGAATTCCGCGCGTTCAGCGGGGCCGATGCGAAGATCCAAGGCGACCGGGGTGGAGCGTTCACTCTGTTCGACGGCCTGGTCATCGGATGCAATGTCGAACTGACACCCAATCGGCAGATCGTCCAAGCTTGGCGGGCTCAGCAATGGGCCCCCGGTGTTTACTCCATCGTGCGGTTCGATTTGACCGCCCACGAATCCGGCACGCGCGTGGTCTTGGAACAGGTCGGCTTTCCGCTCGACAGCGGAGCCGCCCTGGAAGCCGGGTGGACCCGGTTCTACTGGCGTCCGCTTGAAAGGTATCTCCGAGCGTGAATCCGGCGGTGTCTGCGTGCCGATGGCGGGCTATGCGATGAGCGTGCCCTTGGGGCGGGTAGTCCTCGGGTGAGTAGTTCGGCTATGATGTCGCGCTCATTTGGGACGGTAGCTCAGTTGGTAGAGCAAGGCCCTTTTAAGGCTTTGGTCCCGGGTTCGAGCCCCGGCCGTCCCACCAATCACCCTGTATATTCAATTGGTTAGCGTTGATATCGAGAATTAATGTAATGACGTTTCCGCGGAAACGTTTGCGAGATAATGGAGGCCGAACAGGCCGGGGTCAGTTTCCCACCCGGCAAATCAGCGGGATGGCATCGCGCGCGAATTTGCGCACCTAGTGTGCTGAGCGCCTACCTCAAGCGATAGTGTCGATGATGCTGCCGAGCGCGCTGGTCGAACTGCTCGGAGAGCTCGAGCTCGTGTTGCCGCTGAGATCCGCGATCGAGCTGTCGACGAACGATGAAATAATCGATTGCGCGGACTCGGCACTCGTGGAGGACGTCGTGCCAGATGTCGTGCCTGAGGAACTCGAGGTGCTGCCCGTCAAAGCGCTGATAAGGTTCTGAAACACTGAACTCAAGCTCGAGGTGACGCTGCTCGAGGCGCCTGAGCCTCCGTCCAGGCTGCTGAGAATTCGCTATTGCTCGCTTCGGTCGCGAGACTCGTCAGTGCCGCGATCGATGAAGCCACGCTTGCCGTTGAGCTTGCGGTGGAGCTCGAGGTGCTGCTGGTGGTCGCGGCTATGCCGGCCGAGCTCGCCGCGGTCACGGTATTTGCCGCGGAAGCCGCGCTGGATGCGCTCAAGAGGCTGATTAGAGCCGAGGCCGAGCTGCTGTTGACGCTTCCAACTGACATAATGACCCCTATCGTCGCGACGGTTGAATCAAGGTATCGGCCAAGATTCGAGTAACTTGAGGGCCGGAGAGCGGCTAATGTACTCATAGTGACGCTGACGGAGGCAGGGTCCATGGTTAAGCAATTCTTAACCTACATATAGATATCTGATTTGGCACGAATCGCTGCGCCCTGCAAGCTGTTCCCGTGGAGAACGGTTTGTCACTTGAGGCGACGGGAATGACTAAATTTCAAAAAATCGCGGTTGGCCTTCTCGGACTCACTCACCCGGAGATGTTCATCCTGAAATTCAGGCCCGATTCGAAGTCGCCGACCCAGGCACCGATCTTGCCGCATATTCATGCTATCGCGATGAAGTCCGGCTGGCTTCCAGCAGCAAAGGTTTGACCTGCTAGGGCCCGTCGCGCCCGCCCGGGACGTGGACCGATGATCGTGCTGGTATTCGCATTGCTGCAGCGGCCGCATGCAAGTGCGCGTTCCTTCATCCTGGAATCGTCAGCGTGTAGAAAAAGCGAGGCGCAGTGCGCAGCGTAACGCTGGTCGGACGGGCACAGGGTAGATTCGCGAGATCGAAACGCTTGGTCGTTCGATAGTCCTTGAGAGCCCGATCATCGAATTGGTCGTCCAAGACCTCGACTGTCACTCCCGGCAGACCGCCGGTTTGGTTAGGTTGGCATGCACCCCATCGCAAGGTGAAATGATGATTCGGGTTCGTGCCCCGATAAAACATCGTAACAACCAATTGATCGGTCTTGCCGTCATAGTAGATTCTGCCGAAGTCATCGCCCTCGGCAGATGCCACCAAGAGCAGCAGCGCGGTGGCACCCGCCAACCAGCACAGCGCTTTACGATGCGAAACGCGGATGTCTGCCACGTCCTCAATCGCCTTCAACATTGATTGCGCGTCCTCGCGAGTAGACGCAATTCCCCGACGAGTTTATACATCGAACGCTCCCGAAGTGAGGAGAGTCTTATGCTGCGTCGCACAGTCGCATAATGCATTGATCCAACACGACGTGATTTGATGCTGTCGAAGGAGAATATTCAAATGTCCATCAATAAGCCTAGGCGACTCCGTGACCTGCGCGCGAGATATTCTCCTGCGCGAGCGGCGGCGGCCGCGCTGTCGGCCTGTCTTTGCACCCACGCCTTGGGCCAGACGGCTGCCGCCGGGTGGAACGGTGCTCCGCCCGGAGGCATCTGGAAGTCGGCCGTACCCCCCGGTCAGATGAAGGGCGCATTCGACAATTACGATCCGATCGGCATCGCCGCCGGCGCGCGCATCAAGGCCGACTGCTCAATCAACTGGATTGATCCGGACGACGGCGCCCGCTACTGCTTCTCGAGCGGCACGTCCCTGGAGTTCTTTCTGGACGATCCGCAGGCGAGCATCGCTCGGGCCCGCGCGGGCTGGCTAAAGCTGAAGCACTAGCCCACACTATGCGTGAAGGATCTGGTTTTTGTGATCATCCGTCCGAGTATCGCGATGTCGTGGCGTGATGTCGATGCGCGGCGGTGATTTTGGCGCGCTTGCTGACGCGGCGCTACGATTTTCGCCCTCGGTGCGGCGCTGGCGTGGGATTTTGGCCACGCCGGTTCGGCGCGAGTCTCGGGCGATGAGTTCGGCGAAGCGCGGGGTCAGTCCGACAGCGCTATGCGGGCGCAGCGCCGAGGCTTCGGGCGATGATTTGCCAGTCGTTGCGATGGATGTAGGCGGCGGGCAGATGCAGCACGATGCGTCGTACCGAGGACTCGACCCAGGCACCGAGCTTCATCAGATGTTCGCGCAGGGTGCTGACCTGGGCCGAGCGGAAGGCGGTGCGCGCGGCCCGCAGGCGCAACTCCTGATAGAGCACGTAGGCGGCGGCGGTCAGAAGTCCGCGCAGCTGGTTGGCGAGGAAGCGGGTGCAACTGGTGCGGTCGATCTCCAGGCCGTGGTGCAGCTCCTTGATCCGATTCTCGACGTTGGCGCGGGCGCAGTAGATCACTTCATACAGATGCTGGGGCGATTGCTTGAGGTTTGTGACCACGAAGCGCGGGTTGTTCTTCGGCTTGCGCCCGGGGTGGCGCACGACTTCGGCCTTGATGACGACCCGCCGAGGATAGTCCCATGTGCCGGCTGCATAGCGGCACTCTTTGTAGAGATGCTCGGTCTCGCCCGATTCGCGCGACAGGCGCCGGGCGGTGCCCATCAGGCGCGCCGCGCGCCGCTCGAGAACCTTGTTTTTGCCCATCGCCACGGCGTATTCGACTCCTTCGCGATCCAGGAAGGCGAAGATCTGCGGCGCGGCAAAGCCGCCGTCCAAGCGCACCCGCAGGCGGGCTCGGGGGAAGGCTGCGCGCAGCTTCGGCAGCAGGCGCGAGAGGATGCCGAGCGCCCCCACCGAGGCCCCGACATTGCCGGGGCGCAGCACATAGGCGATCAGATACTGCTCGGGCTCCTCGTTGAAGGTCAAAAACCCGGCCACCGGCAGGTAGCACCAGGTGTCGTAGTGACCATTGAAGAACGTCAGCTGCTGGGCGCCATGCGTCGGATCATCGGTCGGATCCAGATCGATCGTGATCCGCTTCGCCTTGCGCTTCAGGCGCCGCCGATGGCCTTCGATGACCGCTTCGGCCAGCGCGATCCCCATCCGGTAAAGATCCGCCCGATCCACCGAGTTCTCAAAGCGCGAAAGCGTCGGCTGCGAGGCCAACTCCTCCCCCTTCACCGGATCGCGATCACACAGCAGCTTGCTGATCGGATCGCTCCCCAAGCGGCTCGCATCATTGGCATCCGGGTAGCCGCAGGCAATCGCATACAGTCGCTGGCGCACCAGATCGCCGATCGCGTGGCGGATCTTGCCCGACTGACGCCGGTCCTCAATCGCTCCGATCAATGCCTCGGTCAGCCCCAGCCGCCGATCGCACGATTGCAGCAATATCGCGCCGCCGTCGGAGCTGGCATGCTCTTGGTCAAATTTTGCGATGACCGGCTTGTCCAACAAATCCGAAAACAGAACACTTTGTCGTGTGCTATCGTCATCCATGTAAAGGCCTTGGTTGTGCGAGAAAACTCTTGTGGTAAAGCGTTTCTAGCACGATCGAGGCCTTTGCGTTTCAGTATTTCACACCGCTTCGCGAATAATGTGGGCTAGGGTGTGTGCAGACCGGCGCCACAGTGGATGCTTAGGAGGGGAACACCATGAAAGCAGGCGCGGCACCCATTTCCTTTGCCGGCAACCACCTCGACGAAGCACGTCATGTATGTGCGTTCTTCAACAGCGACGACGAAGAGTATCGCGTGTTGCTTCCTTTCATTAAGGACGGGTTCGAGTGTGGTGACAAGGCGGTTCACGTCGTTAATCCCGATCAACGCCAGGATCATCTGCACCGATTGGCTGCAGTGGGAATCGACCCAACGGCCGCGCAGCAACGCGGGCAATTCGAACTTCGGATCAACAGTGACACGTATCTTCGGGACGGATTGTTCGATCAGGATCGGATGCTGGAGACGTTCGAGCAGTTGGCCAGCGGCAACGCCAAAGGAGAATTTCCGCGCAGTCGCATCGTTTGCCGCATGGACTGGGCGGCCGAAGGCAGTGCACACGTGGACAATCTCATTGAGTTTGAATCCCGCGTTAACGATGTGTGGCGTTGCCACGACGATGCGGTCATCTGTGTGTACAACCTTGCGAAATTTGGAGGAGAAACAGTGATTGACATCATGCGGACGCACCCGATGATAATCATCGGGGGCATTCTCCTTCAGAATCCATTTTTCTTGCCGCCCGAGCAGTTCCTGCGTGAGCTTCGCGAACGGCGCGCCGGCCAGATTGGGTCGCCCTCGGCGCCGCTTTGACATGCAAGGGCAAGCGGAGCATCCCACTGAGGAGATAAAGCGCCTTCAGCGCTGCATCAATGATCTTGTCGGCGTGCTGGCTCTCCCGGCCATCGGGAGCCGCGGTGACCCATCCCAAATTGTTCGGATCTTGTTCGACGTGCTGCTAGGTATGCTCCACCTGGATTTCGTTTATGTGAAATTGACAAATTCTGCCGGCAATGCGCCCATCGAGATGCTGCGGGTTGCTGAATCACCAACAATCCCGGCTCGACCGCAAGAGGTCGGCGAGGCGCTAGGCCGCTGGTTAGGACCTGATCCACTGAAATGGGTGCGGCAGAGGGGGAATCCCTTTGACAATGGGGACATTTCGATTGTGCCCTCGCCATTGGGGCTGCAAGGTGAAATCGGTGTCGTTGTCGCAGGATCTTCGCGGCCGGATTTCCCGGCACAGGCCGAAAAACTTCTTCTGAGCGTAGCGACGAACCAGGCGGCTATCGGGCTACAAGAGGCACGCCTCCTCGGGGAACAAAAACGACTTGCCAACGAACTTGATCGACGCGTGGCCCAGCGAACTTCAGAGCTTGCCGCAGCTAACGATCAACTGCGACTCCAAGTCGGCCTGCTACAGCAAATTCCTGTAGCGGCCTGGACGCTCGGACCGGAGGGGACACCGGATTTCGTGAACCAAAGCTGGCTGCAGTACACCGGCCAGTCTCTCGATTACGTCCGATCCGGTCCCGAGGCCTGGATGAGTGCTATCCACCCAGAAGACCGGGAAGGTGCATCCAGGAGCTTTTGGGATGGGATTCGCTTGGGACAAGGCTTTACGATGGAAACCCGCTTTCGGCGGGAGCACGACGGGACATATCGCTGGCACCTCAATCGAGCTGTCGGATTACGTGACGCGGAAGGCAAAATTCTAAAATTTGTCGGCACGTCCACCGACATTGAGGATCTGAAGCAGTCCCAAGACAATTTGCAGAAGTCCGAGGAAAAAACCCGGTTGATCATTGACTCGACGTTAGATGCCGTTATCGCTATAGACGCCCAAGGAATGATCACTAGTTGGAACAAGCAAGCTGAAATCGTCTTCGGCTGGAGTCGCAGGGAAGCGATTGGCCAGCACATGGCGGACATGATTATCCCAGTGCAAGAACGACTAGCTCACGAGCGAGGTTTGCGTCACTTTCTAGCCAGCGGCCAGGGGCCTATTTTGCGACGACGTATCGAAGTTACCGCCGTTCGACGCAGCGGTGTCGAATTCCCGGTCGAGCTCGAAATAATGCCCATGAGAATCGGGCAGGATTGGCACTTTAATGCATTCATTCATGACATTACCGATTCCAAACTAGCGGCAGCAAAACTGCGGGAGAGTGAACTTAACCTACGGCAGCTGACCGAAACCATTCCGGAGATGCTTTGGAGCGCCACGCCAGAAGGCGAGATCGATTACTGCAATGCTCGCGTGCTAGATTATAGCGGCTTCACGGCCGAAGAAATTATGGGCGGCGGTTGGATAAAGCTTCTTCACCCAGATGATGTTGATCAGACGGCTCGAGTGTGGATGTCTTGTGTCGCGACAGGAGCCCCGTACCGAGTGGAGGTTCGTACTCTTCACGCTGCGGACCGCAAGTACCGATGGTGCGTTACGTCCGCACTCCCGTTGCTGGACCAACAAGGACGCATTGTAAAGTGGCACGGCACCATTGTGGATATGCACGATTGGAAGCAAGCGCAAGAAGATCTGCGCAACACGCAGGCGGAGCTTGCGCATATGATGAGGGTGATGACGATGGGGGAACTCACCGCATCGATCGCGCACGAAGTCAACCAGCCCCTGTCGGGTATCATCACGAACGCGGGCACCTGTCTGCGGATGCTGGCCGCCGATCCCCCCAACGTCGAGGGTGCTCGCGAAACCGCGCGGCGTACGCTTCGCGATGGTAGGCGCGCGTCTGATGTGGTCACGCGATTGCGCGCCCTCTTTGGTAAGAAAGGCGTCACGGCCGAAGCCGTGGACCTCAACGAGGCCACACGGGAGGTGATTGCGCTGTCCTTGAGTGAACTTGAGAGAGGCCGGGTGATTCTGCGAACGGAACTTGCCGACGACCTCCCGCCAGTCACGGGCGATCGCATCCAGCTTCAGCAGGTCGTCCTGAACCTAGTCATGAACGCATCACATGCGATGAGCGGCATCGACGATCGTCCGAGGCAGTTGCACATCAGAACGGCACGAGAGGATAAGGATTGTGTGCGCGTGAGCGTGCAAGATACGGGGGTGGGTTTCGAACCTCAAAGTGCGGACCGGCTCTTCGAGGCGTTCTACACCACAAAGAGTAGCGGCATGGGCATCGGCCTATCCGTCAGTCGCTCTATTATAGAAAATCATCACGGGCGCCTCTGGGCCGCACCCAATGACGGTGCGGGAGCGACGTTTTCATTTTCCATTCCTTGCAAAGCCGAGGACAAGCAGGGCCCCCACAGTCTCGGCGCCATTTGCAAATCTGCTATACCGGATCCGCAGCATATCACGGGACATTCTTGATGGCCGTCCACGCCCCAAGGCGTGCCGCCGCCAGGGCACATACGATGCGTCTAGCGAAGGCATCGATCGATGATTCGGGGTCATCGTGGATATCGGAGGCAACACCGACCGTGTTTGTCGTTGACGACGACGTGTCGGTGCGTGAATCGCTGGAATTGCTGATCCGCTGCGCTGGCTGGCAGCCGGAACTCTTCACATCCGCACAGGAGTTCCTGGCTCACCCCCGAGTCCTTGCTCCGAGCTGCCTGGTATTGGACGTGAGGCTCCCGGACCTCAATGGTCTCGATCTGCAAAAGCGTATTGCCGCGGATCGGGTTGACATGCCGATCATCTTCATCACCGGTTATGGCGATGTGCCGATGACGGTCAAGGCCATGAAGGCGGGAGCGGCCGAATTTTTGACCAAGCCGTTCGGCGAGGAAGTATTGTTGAACGCGATTGGTAACGCCATCGAGCGAAGCCGCACAGCACTGGGTCAGGAGGCGAAGATCCAGGAGATCCGGGACAGCTACGCCTCGCTCAGCCGTCGCGAGCGCCAAGTCATGGCGTTGGTGGTGTGCGGTCGGTTAAATAAGCAGGTCGGTGGCGAACTCGGCATCAGCGAGATCACGGTGAAGGCGCATCGCGGTCGACTGATGTCCAAAATGCACGCCGCCTCTCTCGCGGATCTCGTCAATATGGCCGCAACACTGCGCCTCGCCCCGGTACCCGAGGGCTGACCGGTACCGAGTCCATGGCAGGCGTTGGTGGTGCCCGGACCGATGCAATTCGACGAGGGCACAGACCAACACCAAGGTATCATCGACATGCACAGGTCAACTGGCGCATCCTCAACTCGGGGGGTGGCGCCAAGAGCGGTCGCAGTGTAGAGCGAGATGTCGCCTCGCTAATACGCTTCCCGAATTGGCCGCCCGGAATATATTTGGCAAATACGCCCGGTTGAGGGTGCCTCATCGATTGCTCTTTGCGCCCGCTGGCTGAGATACCTGAGAATCATTGTTCGGTTGGCTATGCTTTCATTTTCAATTCATCGCGTACCTGAGGCTGGAAAGGGACTCCGCAGTCCTGGCACCGTTCGTAGAGACGCTGTTGCGGATGCACACCACATCGCGAGGAACTATTGATGGCCGCCCGTCCACTCGTGTCGGTTGTCGATGACGACGAGTCCGTGCGTGAGTCGCTGCCCGACTTGCTGATTGAGTTCGGCTTTTCGGTCCAGGCCTTCAGCTCGGCGGAAGCATTTCTCACGTCCGGCTACATCGGCCAGACGCGGTGCCTGATTCTCGACATCGCCATGCCAGGTATGACCGGACCTGACCTCCAAAGAGAATTGAAGCTTTCCCGGAAAGAGATTCCGATCATCTTCATCACCGCTCAGAGAGACGAGACCGTCCGTTTACAAGCGCTCGAACAGGGTGCCGTGGCGTGCCTGTTCAAGCCGTTCAGCGACACGGATTTGCTTCAGGTGCTCAATGTCGCGCTTCGATCGAACTGACATATGCATAACCCGTTGGTAATTGGCGGAAATACATGACGAATTCAAGTGTAGTTGTTGGTAAATCGCGGTCATCGTGCATATCGGAGGCGACACCGACCGTGTCTGTCGTTGACGACGACGTGTCGGTGCGTGAATCGCTGGAATTGCTGGTCCGCTGCGCGGGCCGGTAGCCGGAACTTGGCCAAGCCGTTCGGCGACGAAGTGTTGTCGAACGCGATTGACAACTCTATCGAGCGCAGCCGCACTGCGCTAGGTCAGGAGGCGAAGATTCGGGAGATCCGGGACAGCTACGCCTCGCTCAGCCGTCGCGAACGCCAATTCATTGCGCTGGTGGTGTGCGGGCGGTTAAATAAACAGGTCGGCGGCGTGCTTGTCATCATCGTGTCACCCACATGGGCGACGGCCATACGGCGCTGCCTCCTCGAGATCTCAAGACTGGCGGGTGTCCTCAATCCTGGTCTGATGGCTGCCCACGTCACGCGCAGACCTCATCTGCCGTCATCGGCTCGCCATCGAGCAGCACCTTCGTACAATGGATGCGAATCAAGACTGATGGCCTAATCGCACCTAGGCGTTCATAAAACCGGATTAAGGAGCTGCGGCGATGAAGGAAAAAAGCATTGCGATCAGTGCGGGCATTACTCTGGCGCTGGCCGTTCTGGCCACCGGAGTTGCGATTTCCGCTCAGGACAAGTACACACTCAATGTGCCGAACGGTCTCGCGTTCTCCGAATTCCGGGGATATGACGGCTGGCAGGTCGTTGCTGTCAGTCACGGAAAGCTGCTCGCCGTCATCCTCGGTAATCCGGCGATGATCGACGCGTATAAGGCCGGTATTCCGGGCAACGGCAGGCCTTTCCCCGACGGTGCCAAAATGGCCAAGATCCACTGGAACCCGGTAAAGAACGAATCGGCACCCGGTCAACCGCTGGTACCCGGTACCCTCCATGACGTTGATTTCATGGTGAAGGATAGCAAGAGATTCGCGGATGGCGGCGGGTGGGGATATGCGGAGTTTGAGTATGACGCCGCCTCCGAGACGTTCAGGCCCGGCACACTAGCAGATCAGCCGCCGCAAGCGAACGATGCCAAGTGCGGAGCCGCGTGCCACACGATAGCGAAGAAGCAGGACTACGTTTTCACGGGGTACCCTAAGAGGTAATGTAGCGGGTGATAACGCCGGTGATATAGATCTAAGAGGCGGCCTTTCATTGCGGAACTCGACGAAGGCGGAGTCGTCATCGGCCGGGTCGATGATGGGAGCGATCCCAATACGACGTGCAAAGCATTATTGTGCCGTCGAGGCGGCATGCACGCACTACCCCGTAGTGCGTGCGGTTATCTGGGTCATGTATTCGCCCGCTTTTTAGCCCAGTAGAAGTGCGGCGGATTGCCGGGCAGAACTACGATGCTGCCAGGCGCGTACGCGCTCAAACTTGCTCCCATCGCACTGCTCTCCTAACCCGACGCAGAACACTCCCGACATTACCGTGTAGACACGATTCTCTGGATGTTTGTGAGGCATCAGTTTGACCTCGCCGGGTACCCTTACCGGATCGAATACGGTCCCGGCTTGGTCGGATCCTCCACCAGGATCGCCAGGCGAAGAGTCGGCGGGTATGCCGCGAACGTCGTCCACTGAACGTCCTCGGCTCGGATGTGGGGTAGCGCGATGGACGACACCATCGTCTGATTGATTCATCGCCTCGTCACTGGTCTTATGCATTCAGCGAGCGAGCATTTCTACTGTTATAGCCGGCCGCGTTTGATGCCTCGTTAGCTCAGCCTCTACCCCAACACCGAGATACACATGATTAAATCAGCTAGGGCAAGTGCGCACAGATCGGCGATCATGACGCATTCCGCACCAACAGTCTTCGTTATTGATGATGACGTGTCAGTGCGCGAATCGTTGGAAGCGCTGATTCGCTCCTGTGGCTGGGAACCAGAGACATTCTCGTGCGCACAGGAATTTCTGGCCCTCCCGCGCGTCCCCGCCCCGGGCTGCCTGTTATTAGACATCTCGCTTCCTGATCTCAACGGTCTTGATTTGCAGAAGCGAATCGCCGTCGATCGTATTGAGATGCCGATCATCTTTATCACGGGCCACTGCAGTGTGCCTATGGCGGTACAAGCTATGAAATCGGGCGCGGTCGAGTTCTTGACGAAGCCCCTCGACGACGAGACGGTGTTGGGCGCGATCCGGTTTGCCATCAGCCGCAGTGGCGCTGACCTAGTAAACGAGACGGAGCGACAGACTCTGCGCGATCGGTATACGTCACTCACTCGGCGCGAGAGGGAAGTAATGGCATGGGTTGTATCAGGTCGGCTCAACAAGCAGACTGCCGACAAACTGTGTATCGCCGAGATCACCGTGAAAGTTCACCGAAGAAGTGTAATGCGAAAAATGCAGGCTCGCTCTCTTCCAGATTTGGTCCTTATGGCCGCGATGTTACGCTTCTTGTGTGTCCCGGAGACTCAACCACCCGATGGTTTATTGGGCTCAGATGCTTCTCCAGATTCCATCGATCAAAGCAGGCTCGTCATCACAGGGCGATCACCGCGCCTTGCGCCATTGGGCCGCGCCGAGGACTATCGAGACCCTCTATAAATAAGCAGTGTTCGGTTGATACTTTGGTGCATGAGATTGTATCGGGACCTCGGTTTAATCGCACCATCACATCGGCTCCCAGAAGAGCGGTTTGTGATCGCTAATAGGGAACTTATGTCCGCGAAGGCGGTTAGCGTGAAGGTCGGCACTCGCTGCACCGAGGGGACGTTGCAACGACCAGGCGGCAGCTGCGAGTTGAGTTTTGCCGACTCGGCCTTGCGATCATGAGGCTCTGCAACATAATGGCCATGACAAATTCCTTGGCAGTCAACTCCGAGCTCGCCCGCTATCAGCAAACTCAATCGCCGCCAGTCGTTGGATGCACGTCCCGTATGGGCCGAGCACGAAGAGGCCGAGCGCGCCGAACTGGCCGTTGAAATCCGAGATCGGCGGCCACTGGGGGGCATTCATTTTCACCGCGGTGCCCACCCGGAACCAATTGATGGTGACGTGGGGACCAAACGTTCCGCCTTGTGCAGGGTCGCCAACGGCGTCGAAGCCAGTGCGACGGATGTTGTCGCCTATTGTCCCCGATTGATGGATCAGCTCGCTGAACGGGCGACCGGCCGGATTCATCTCTACCAGAAGATTGCCTCTGAGTGGGTTCACCACCGCGAGGACCTCACTCTGGAACTGCATCAGCCTAGATGCGGCTTCGTACCGGACCTCGAATGAACCCTCATTCTCATTGGAGCGGTATTCCATCGCAGCGAGAGCAAACGGAGCGGTTAATGCCAGCTCGGCAAGTGTCGCGCACATCCAGTCGACGTTTTTTACTTTTAGCGCAAACTGATAAATGGTGAGATGCGGTGTGAACGCCAGTCGCGGGGTGACGCCGGTGAGCATAATGACCGCCGGGTATTGCGTTGCCATCTGCTTGCTTAGTGCGATGTGCCGGTCTGCGAGCGACTTCTCGGGAATGAGTGCCAGTTGCAGTTCGCATATCAATTCCTGGTTCATGTCGTCCTCCTCAATGCGTTGTCTCTCTGAACACGGTTCTTTCGGCTCTCAAGTGGCGTCGGCTTGGTCGGACCAGACGAGTAACACTGGACAGGGTGCGTGATCGAGCACATAGCGGGCGGTAGGACCCAAGCTGTGCGGTCCCTCGGCCGCGTGGTCGCAGTCTCGTGCGATTACCAACAGGTCCATCATCTGCGCTGCCGCTACCACTGCCTCTCCAACGCGCCCGCGCTGCGCATCGAGCGTGGCGTCGCGCCCGAGCAGCGCCCGTGCGTCGGCGAGCAGCCCGCTCGCGACCTGCGCGGCGATCGACTGAAGTACCCCGGTGGACTGGGCGTGTCGGCGGCCGAGCAGCGCCTGCGGCGCTTCGCGGGCTACCGCCTGTGCTTCGGCCGGTGCGATATGGAGCAGCGCAATCTGCGCATCCGCGGGGACGAACCGCTTCGCGGCGGCTACGGCCGCCTTCCATGTGCCCTCAACGATCCAGACCAGAACACGCATCTCACGCTCCCAGCCGCGTAACCGCCCAGAGCAGCGCCGCCGACACAAGCAGAGCCGCCGGAACGGTCAGCGCTCCGAGGCGAAGAAATTCACCAAGGTTCACGTCAGTGCCCTCCGCACGCAGAATGCGCCGCCATAGGAGTGTCGCCAGCGAGCCGACGTAGGTCAGGTTTGGGCCGATGTTGACGCCCAGAAGCGCCGCGAGGACCGCTACGTGGCCCGCCGGAGCCAGCGCTGGCGCGAGGATTAGGGTCGCGGGGAGGTTATTGACCAAGTTGGCGAGCACCGCGCTCACAGCCGCGATACCGAGCAGGTATATGAACGACTCGCCGTGCGGGAGAACGGAGCGTACCGCCACGGTCAGACCATTGTCGCTCGCTGCTGCGACGATGATGCCGAGCCCAAAGACGAAAATCAGAAAGCCAGGCTGGAGCGCCTGGACAATCCCGCGCACTGTTGTTTTCCGGCGCACTAGCGCTGGCACCGTGAGTGCCGCGGCACCTGCTGCAGCAATCCAGAGCAGGTCGATCCCAATGAGAGAGCTCACGAGGAAGCCGAGGAGAGTGACGCCCACCACGCCGAGCGCGAAGCGCGGCAGCTTTACCTGATCGGACACCGTCACGCGTTCACGCTGGCGACGAAGCTCGGCCCCGAAGAACCGCGTCAGGACGACCCATTCGATCGCGATCGCGCCTGCGGTCGGCAACGCCATCAGCAGTGAGAAATGGGCGAACGTCAAGCCGCTCGAACGGAACGCGAGCAGGTTCGTAAGATTCGAGACCGGCAGCAGCAACGAGGCCGAGTTCGCCAGGTGGTCGCACGCGTAGACGTAGGGCGTCGGCATCATGCGCAGGCGCGTCACGGTCGCGAAGACGACTGGAGTGAGCAGTACGATCGTCGAGTCCAGACTGATCACCGCCGTGACGCCGGCTGCGAGGACGAACACGAGCGCCAGCAGCCGCCGCGGGCTGTCCTTCGAGCGGCGTGCCATGAGCGTGCCGAGCGCATCGAACAATCCCTCGCGCCGGCAGCCGTCACCGATCAGGAGTAACGCGGCAAGGAACCCGATCGTCGGCGCCAGATCGCCGAGCGCCTGACGCGTCCGATCGATGCTGACCGCGCCGAAGACTACGAGCACCGCGGCTGCGACGACTGCGGCAACTGCCTCTGGAAGCCACGTCGGCCGTACAACCGCGACGGCCAGCGTGACCGCGAGACCGAGCAACGCCAAGACCAGTGCCAGGTGGACGGGCATTCTTGTCTCTCCGCCGGTCCGGGCTTATGACTTTGACTCCAACTCCTCGACATCTTCTCGAAGCTCTCGCCAAATGCCGGCCATCGAGTGCTTGCTCATCATCTTCTGCAACTCGTCTTTGCTTTGCGCAGGCCAAGCGAACCAGTACTCGAGGACGTAGGCTATCCATTCTCCCGGTTGTGATACGCCGACCTTCCGCACGAGTTCTACGACCGGGAAACAGGACCGGAGGAGGCGATCGAGATATCGGTCGGGGTTCATCGCCCCCAGATGCTTCGGCATGATCTGCGCGAACCAGAGGACTGTGAAAGTAGTCCACGCCAGATCGAACACGCCCAAAGTCAATGCATCGGTGATCTTCACGGACGTCCAGGGGATGATGAGTACGTTCAGGTTCGCGAGCAGAGTTGCGGCGGTTACGATCGAAGCCACGAAAAGTTGCCGCGCGGCGAGCCAACGCGCCAGATAATGCGTCGGGCGACCCGGCCAAATCTTCTGCCACCGATCGATGACTGATACTTCGAGACCTTCCATCGCACCGAGTACCACTAAGAGGGCGACCGCGCCGAATGCAGTGACCGCTGCCATTGGGTGGCCATGTGCGACCAAGTAGACTGTACTCGACACCCACACGGCGGTCAGGATGCCCCAGGTCACGAAGAGCAGCGCGCCGAACACTATGCGCAGCGGATTTGGACTGTGCGATGCGGACCCCGGTCCCTCGCGAAGATGCGGAATCACTTGAGGAAGCGCCAGCATTGGGGGACTCAAAGCAGTTGTCCTCTGGCTGACCAGAGCTATCGTGTCGCTGGTGGGTTGCGATTGTTCGCTCCTCTCCGATCCTGTAACGCTCGACGTGCCGCGTACCATCAAGCTTGTAAGGCCTTCGGCGCTATTCGTGGTTGATTCGGGTGGCTGTTCGGACATGGCTCATTCTCCGTGGTTCGCAAAGCGCTGCGTAACTAAATCTGACACCGACGGATGGAGTTATCGACTATACGATGGTATGAATGGATGTCCGCGTCGCTGGATGGATCGGGCAGCAGGTCAACAGTTTGATTGCGGACCGTCTGCGTGGTGTCGAGAGAATGCCGTTCGAGCGTGCGGTCGTCGCGTCGACGACCTATTGGCATGACGATCTGGAACTCCTACGTGTACGGTCTTGCGGCAGTGATCGACCTGGAGGTGATCAAGGGGGAGCGACGTTCATGTAGGCGTCGATCCATAAGGCGGCGCCAGCTTGGCCCACCGGGATGCGATGCGCTCGAGCACGAATCGCTCCCAGACACCTGCGATTGTAATACCCAGCCGCATGGGATCTGGTGGCGCAACTGAAGTCGGCTCACTCGCTGAAGATGACGACCGTTGCGCTTCCCGTAAGCGGAATAGATCCGCCGCTGAAGCCCGAGGCAACTGCAACGTACTGCTTGCCCTTGACTTCGTAGGTGATGACGCCGCCGGCGATCGGACCGCCGGTAGGGAAGCTGTAGAGGGTCTTGCCGTCGCGTGCATCGAGGGCAAGGAAGTGCCCCGACAAATCTCCCGTCAACAGCACATCACCGGCCGTCGGCGTGATGGCCGCGTACATGGGCGTGGGCCACTTCACGCGCCAGGCCATGGTTCCAGTCTTTGCATCAATTGCGTTGATCCAACCGCTCCACTCGCGTGTAGGATCATTCGTACCCCAGCCGTTCGCAAGCCCTGTGTAGGGAACGGTTGCGACCCACTTCGGGTCGGGGCCCATCTTGAATGTCGTGCACCAGTCGATCGCGTTCACGTACAAGAGACCCGTCGACAGGCTATGAGCCGCGCCGTTCCACTGCACGCCGGCGACCGGACAAACGCGAACGCCTTCAGGGGTGATCGGCACATCCTGATTCAGTAGCGTTGTCACCGGGAGCTTGAAGATGAGCTTGCCGTCATTGCGCGACACGACATGCAGGACCCCTTGCTTGCCCGCTGTAGCGACCAATTTCCTGCCGTCCGAGTCGAACAGCGAAACGACCGTCGTGTCCCAGTCATGATCATCGTTGGGCCGCAGTTGGTACCACCATTTGAGCTTGCCGCTGTGGGCATCGAGCGCGACCAACGACTCAGTGAACAGATTGGCGCCTTGGCGCATGTCTTTCTTGTAATCGGGACCGGGGTTGGCAACCGGCACGAACAATGTGCCTGTGTCACGGTCCAGCGCGTAGGTAACCCACGCCGCGCCGCCCCCGCGAGCCGAGGAACCGGGTGTCTTCCAGGTATCGGCACCGCGCTCCCCGGACTTCGGTATGAGATCGAAACTCCAGGCGAGAGAGCCATCGCTGACGTGGAAGGCCATCATCTGGCCGCGGATCCCCCAGTCACCGCCCGCCTTGGCCACATACACGATGTCGTCCAAGACGATCGGTGCTGCGCCAATGCCTTCCCCCAGACTCCAGTCGGCAACCTGCCGCACCCACAAGGGCGCCCCAGTCTTGGCATCGAGCGCATAGGGAACCCATCTTGAGTGCCGCGGATCACGCGCCCCCCGGCGATGGCGACACCCCTGTTGGTCGCGTTCATCTCCGGGCCCTGGGCGACATGCGAATGCGTCCAAATTTCTGCAGCTGGTCGCGTCGATCGCATAAGTGCCCAGGTGCGTCGTCACGTACAGGATGCCG
>CAWCIE010000007.1:0-937995 GCA_963795475.1 uncultured Gammaproteobacteria bacterium | reverse complement strand
GAATGAGACAGGTGTTCAAAACCCTAGGCCTCTTGCTGTTGCTGATGGTGGCACAGCAAGGTGCCGTGGTTCACGAACTCAGCCATTTCTCCGGTGCCAACCACGTCGAGTCTGCGAGTGCAGTGCGGACGCGGCCGCAGATAAGACCTGCGCCTTGTGTCCCGCCTTTGCACAAGTCGTCACGCCGGCATTCAGTCATTCGTTTCATATCCCGCTCCTCGTTCGCTTCGCTCTGGAGCCCGTATCAGAGCCCCGATATGCGGCGATCGACGCCGCAGTTCCTCGCCCCCGTAGCCGCGGACCTCCCTCCCTAAGCTGAAATTTTGCCTCGCGAAGTGAACCGCCCGAGCAATCGGCAGCGGTTCCGTTCATTTCAGCTTTTGCGGAGTAATTCTGATGTCCAGACTTTCAACTGCGCGCGCAGCGTCCTGCGCTGCGGCGTCGCTTCTTTTCATGGCCACAATTCCGCGGTATTCGCCGACACGGCCGACTCAACGGCAGCAACCGCCGATGCGTCGGCTTCCATCGAACGCCTCGCTCCGCCCCAGCTTCAGGAGATTCAGGTCACGGCGCAGCGACTGAACGATGCTCGCACCACCATCGAGACCCAGACCGGCGCCTCGACTTATCACGATCGACAGCCAGGCGATTGCGGCCATGCCGGGCGGCGAGAACGCCCAGCTCAATCAGGTGCTGCTGCAGGCCCCGGACGTGGTCCAGGACTCCTTCGGACAGATCCATGTTCGTGCCGACCACAACGACCTGCAATACCGATTGAACGGCATCATCCTGCCCGAGGGCATCAGCGTCTTCAGCCAGACCTTGAGTCCCTGGCTGATCTCCTCCTTGAAGTTGATCACCGGGCGCGCTGCCGGCGGAGTATGGCCTGCGAACCGCCGGGATCATCGACCTGAGCACCAACAGCGGACTGCTGCAGCCCGGCGGCGAGATATCGGTTTATGGCGGAAGCCACGGACCTTTCAGCCATCGGCCGAATACGGCGGCAGCGACGGCAATTTCACCTACTACGTCACCGGCGACTACAAGCAGGACAATCTCGGCATCGAATCGCCCGATGGCAGCTCGAATCCGCTTCATGACCATACGACGCAAGGGCACGCATTCGCCTATCTCGAGGACATCATCGATTCCAATGACCGTGCTCTCGCTGATCATGGGTATTTCGGACGATGAGTTCCAGATCCCGAATCAACGGGGTCTGCAGCCCTCGCTGGGTCTCAACGTCAACGGTCAAACCGCTATCTGAGCGATAACTTGAACGAACGGCAGCACGAGCTCGCGGAGTACGCGATCGCCAGCTGGCAGCACTCCGAAGGCGCGCTCAACTGGCAAACCTCGCTTTCCGCCCGCTACACCAGCCTGCATTTCGCGCCGGATTTGGTCGGAGATCTGCTGTACAACGGCATCGCTCAGGATGCGTTCAAGAACGACACGGCCATCGGGTGGCAGACGGATGCGCGCCTACAAGCTGGGCGATGCGCATACCGTGCGCGCCGGCCTCTATTATCAGCACGACAGCGCCAAGAGCGATACCACCTCGCAGGTTCTGCCCATCGATCCGACGACCGGCGCGCAGATCTGCAATGTGAAGGGCCGAATTGCAATGCGCCGCTCACCATCATCGAGAACGGCACCCAGGTCCAGCAGATTCAGAGCGTCTATCTGCAGGATGAATGGAAGGCGCTGACGCCCCTCACCATCAATTACGGCCTGCGCTACGATCACTACAGCGCGTATTCCAGCGGCGGCCAGCTGAGCCCGCGCGTCAACGCCGTCTGGGAATTCCCCACCGACACGACGCTGCACGGCGGCTATTCGCGCTACTTCACGCCGCCCCCGTTCGAGCTCGTGGGCGCCGGCACGTTCACGCAATTCGCCGGCACCACGGCCGTACCGCCGGGCTCGGTGACGAAGGACACTGCGCCGATCGCCGAGCGCGCCAATTACTATGACTTGGGCGTGCAGCAGAAGCTTCTCGACAAGACCTTGACGCTCGGCGTCGACAGCTATTACGAGCAGGCGCAACACCTGATCGACGAGGGGCAGTTCGGCGCGCCGATCATTCTCACGCCCTTCAATTACCGCTACGGCCTGATCGGCGGCATCGAGTTCACCGCCAACTACTCGATCAACAATTTCAGCGCCTACTTCAATTCCTCCTGGCAGGCCGCGCATGGCAAGGACGTGGAGTCCGCGCAGTTCAACTTCGATCAGGCGGCGCTCGACTACATCGCCAGCAATTACATCCACCTCGATCACGAGGGGCGGGTGTCGGCCTCGGGCGGCGTTTCCTATCTGTGGCTGGGCACCCGCTTCAGCGTCGATGCGCTGTTCGGCACCGGGTTGCGCGACGATCTCACGCTTCCCAACGGCAACGTCATTCCGAACGGCGATCACACCCCGAGCTATACCCAGATCAATCTCGGGCTTGAGCCATGACTTTCGACATTGGCAGGCCCCGGTCCGCTGACGGCGCGCTTCGATGTGATCAACGTGGCCGACAAGGTCTATCAAATCCGAAGCGGCTCCGGCGTCGGCGTCTTTGCGCCGCAGTACGGACCGCGACGAGGATTCTTCGGGGGACTGTCGTGGAAGTTCTGACAGCTTGATCCGGGCATGAGACGGGGGACTGCTCGCAGCGGGGCGGTCCCCGGCCCCTTGCCTTGGCCCTCAGTCTTTATCGCCTCAAGACAGCGGCAAAGTGAATGAAAAGCGTGCGCCGCCGCCGGGACGTTGAGTCGCATCAATTCGGCCGCCGTGGGCGGTGACGATGGCGCGGCAAATAGACAGTCCCAAGCCGGCGCCGCCCGTGCTGCTTTCGTCGCGCCCGCGATGAAATTTGGCAAAAAGCTGTTCGAGATCCCCCGGCGGAAGGCCGGGGCCCGTGTCTTCGATGCTGACTTTCACGAATTGGTCCTCGAGAACGGCCTCGATGGTAGTGCGGGTCCCGGGAGGCGTGTGTTTTACGACGTTCTCGAGGAGATTGGTGAACACCTGCAGCATCAGAGCGCTATCCACATGGACGGGCGGTAAATCCGTCGGAACGCGAGATTCCACCGGATGCTCGGCCAAGCGCGTACCGAGCCGTTCCAGCGCCGAGTTCACCAGGTCCTCGATCGTCACCCAATCGCGCCGCAGGGAAAACTGACCGCTCTCCAGGCGCATCAGATCCAGTACATTCGATATGATCTCGGCCATCTCCTTGGATTTTCCCTCGATTTGCGCCGCCAGAGAGCGGCGCGCGTCCGGATCGAAGGTCATGGATGGATCACTGAGGGCGCTGCTTGCACCCGTGATCACCGCAAGCGGTGTCCGCAGGTCGTGCGAGATGGAGGCGAGCAACGTATTACGAAGCCGCTCTGTTTCGGCGGTGACGCGCGATTGCTCTGCCTGTTCCTGCAGCCCGGCGCGCTCCATCGCGAGCGCAATCTGGGCGGCAAAAGTCTCTATCAGGTGGCGCTGCTCGGGCAAGAGCAAACGGCGCCGTTGCGTCGGTTCGACCGCCAGTACCCCGAGGGCACGATGGCTTCCTCTGAGCGGCAAATATTGCGCCCCGGCGGCAGGCAAGGTGTCGGTGCCCAGGCCCGCGGGTGCGGCCTTGTCGTATACCCATTGAGCGACCGACAGATCGGCGCCCAATAGCGACCCGACTATCGGCAGGCTTTTCGGATGCCGCAAACGGCCACCCGCATCGGGAACGAGGACCACTGCGCGGCTCGCAAAGGTCTCTGCTACGTGCTTCACCGCGACGCGCGCCAAATCCTCGAGGCTGCGCGTCGCGGCGAGCTCGCGGCTCATGGCGTACAACAACGCGGTACGGCGTTCCCGGGCGCCGGCCACGCGCGTTTGAGCCCGCACGTTCGCCACCAGCGTCGCGATGATGAGCGCCACCGCCAACATGACCCCGAATGTCACCACATATTGGAAGTCGGTGACGGCGAAGGAAAAGCGTGGAGGCACGAAGAAGAAATCGAACGCCAACGTGTTTGCCACGGCCGCGGCACTCGCCGGCCCTCGTCCCAATCGCAGGGCCGCAATCGTGGCCCCCAGGAGATACACCATGACGAGGTTGCTCAACGCAAAATACGGGTACATGACGGCCGCGAGCGCGGTGCAGGCCAGGGAGATGCCCAGGGCAGACCAATAGCGCGACCAATCGAGCCCCCGAGGTGGGCCACCCTCCGAACGCAATGTCTCGGGGGGCGAGGCGGCTCGCCGGGCGATCACGGAGATGTCGAATCCGCCGCCCGTTCGCACCAGCTTGGTCGCGGTGGAGGGTCGAAAGAGGGTTTTGAGGCCAAATCGCCGGGGCTCCCCGACAACGATGCGGGTAACGTTCCGGAGCCGCGCGTACTCGCTCACCGCGGCGGATGCGGAAGGTCCGTTCAGGGTGACCGTCTGAGCACCCAGCGACTCGGCAAGCCGCAGAATATCGACGCGGCGGTTTCGCGAGACTTCGCCCAGCTTGAGCATGGCGGGGGTCTCGACGGACACCACCAACCACTCGGCATCGAGGGCGTCGGCGAAGCGCTTACCCACTCTGATGAGCTGTTCGGCTTGATCGTCCAATGCGACCGCGATGAGGAATCGATCGCGCGCCAACCAGGGTCGAGAAAAGCGCTCTCGATCCTTGTAGACCCGAGCCGCCGCGTCGACCCGATCCGCCGTGCGCCGCAGCGCCAACTCGCGCAGCGCCAACAGGTTCGGCTCGCGGAAATATCGCTTGGTTGCCGCCGTAGCGCGCGCGACGCTGTATACCTTGCCGGCCTGCAGCCTCGCGAGCAGATCGTTCGGCGGCAGGTCGATCAGTTCAACGTCGTCGGCTTGATCGAAAATGCGATCGGGTATCGTCTCCCGTTGCCGCACCCCCGTTATGCTCGCCACCACATCGTTCAGACTCTCCAGATGTTGAACATTGAGGGTGGTCCAGACATGGATGCCCGCAGCCAGAACCTCCTCGATGTCCTGCCAGCGCTTAGCGTGGCGCTGCTTGGGCTGCCCGTCCACGACATTCGAGTGCGCCAGCTCGTCAACCACCAGTATCGTAGGGCGGCGTGCGAGCGCGGCGTCGAGATCGAACTCGGCTCGGGTGATCCCTCGATATTCCACTTCGAGCAGGGGCAACTGCTCGAGGCCGGTCACCAGCCGCTCCGTTTCGAGACGTCCGTGGGGCTCGACGTACCCGATGACCAGATCGATGCCGGCCGCCCGCGTCGCGCGCGCCGATTCGAGCATGGTGTAGGTCTTGCCGACGCCGGCCACGGCGCCGAAGAAGATTTTCAGACGCCCCCGGCGTTCGGCTGCTTCGTGGTGCTTGAGAGCGGTCAGCAACTCATCCGGATTGAGCCGCTCCCCGTCGGTCATTAGTGCAACAAGTCGAGCGCCAGATTGAGTTCGAGTACGTTGACGGTGGGCTCGCCGACGATGCCGAGGAACGGTCCGGTCTCGTATTTCCGGATGAGGGCTTGAATGGTCGAGAGGGGCATATGACGTGCCTGGGCCACCCGGGATGCCTGATAGTCGGCCGCGGCCAGGCTGATATCGGGATCCAGGCCGCTCGCGGACGCAGTCACGAGCTCGATCGGAATCGGTTTCGTATTGCCGGGATCGGCGTCATGGAGCAGTTTCACGTTCGCTTTGACCGCATCGAGTAAGGCCGGATTGAGCGGTCCGAAATTGGACCCGCCGGATGCCGTGCCATTATACGGCTGCGGCGACGTTGCGGATGGCCGGCCCCAGAAATACTTCGGGTCGGAGAATTTTTGGCCGATGAGCCGGGAACCGACAAGTGTCTTGCCGGCATAGATCAGGCTCCCTGCCGCCTGGGACGGAAATAGTACCGATCCCACGGCCGTGATGACAGCCGGATATATCACACCGAACAGCAGTGTCATGGCGACTATCAGGCATCCGGCGGGGCGAATATAGCGGGCGAACATCGCGATCCTCACGTCAGTCCAGCTGCGGAGAGCGCCAGGTCGATCAATTTGATACCGGGAAACGGGACGAGGATTCCACCCAGCCCGTAGATCAGCAAGTTCCGACGCAGCAATAGCCCTGCACCGAGCGGCCGATACTTCACCCCCTTGATCGCCAGCGGAATCAGCAGAACGATGATCAGGGCGTTGAATATCACCGCGGACAGGATGGCGGAGTTGGGCGTTTTGAGATGCATGATATTCAGCGCCGCGAGCTGTGGATAGGTGGAGGCGAACGCCGCCGGAATGATGGCGAAATATTTGGCGACATCGTTCGCGATGCTGAACGTGGTGAGCGATCCGCGGGTCATCAGCATCTGCTTGCCCGTCTCGACGATTTCGATCAACTTGGTGGGATTGGAATCGAGGTCGACCATGTTCCCGGCTTCCTTTGCGGCCTGGGTTCCGGTGTTCATTGCCACGGCGACATCGGCCTGCGCGAGCGCGGGAGCGTCGTTCGTCCCATCGCCGGTCATCGCGACGAGGCGGCCTTCCGCCTGGTGTTTGCGAATGAGTGCGAGCTTCGCTTCGGGCGTTGCTTCGGCGAGATAATCGTCCACCCCGGATTCCGCAGCGATCGCTGCCGCAGTCAAGGGGTTATCGCCCGTAATCATGGTGGTCTTGATGCCCATGTGGCGCAAGCTGGCGAAGCGCTCCTTGATGCCGCCCTTGACGATGTCCTTGAGCTCGACGACTCCGAGCACCCTGCCGGCGTCGGCGACGACCAGCGGCGTGCTTCCCTGTTTTGCAACGCTCTCCACGACGTCGACGACGGCTTGAGGAAAGGTCCGGCCTTGTCCCAGCACATAGCGCTTGATGGCATCCGCCGCGCCCTTGCGCAGCTCGCGGTCGCCGAGATTGACACCGCTCATGCGGGTCTGCGCGGAAAAGGCCACGAACTGGGCATTGAGTCCCTGGATATCGCGCTGCCGAAGATTGAATTGCTGCTTGGCGAGCACGACGATGCTGCGGCCTTCGGGCGTCTCATCCGCCAGCGACGCAAGCTGCGCGGCATCCGCCAGCTCCTCGGCGGTCACCTGCGGCGCCGGGAAGAAGGCCGAGGCCTGCCGGTTGCCCAAGGTGATGGTCCCGGTCTTGTCCAGCAATAGAATATCGACGTCGCCCGCGGCCTCGACGGCACGGCCCGAGGTCGCAATCACATTCGCCTGCATCATCCGGCTCATGCCCGCGACGCCGATGGCCGACAGGAGTCCTCCGATCGTGGTCGGAATCAAACATACCAGCAGGGCCACGAGCGCCGTAATGGTGATGGGTGCTCCGAGCTTGGCGGTCTCCACGCTGTAGAGGGAGAAGGGGAGGAGGGTCACGATGACGACCAGGAATACCAGGGTGAGCGCCACCAGGAGAATGGTCAGGGCAATCTCGTTCGGCGTTTTTTGACGCTTCGCTCCCTCGACCATGGAGATCATGCGATCGAGGAAGGTGTCGCCGGGATTGACCGAGACCCGCACGATAATCCAATCCGACAAGACCCGTGTGCCGCCGGTGACCGCGGAAAAATCGCCTCCCGATTCACGGATGACGGGAGCCGACTCTCCCGTGATGGCGCTCTCGTCGACCGACGCCACCCCTTCCGTGACTTCGCCGTCCACGGGGATGACTTCTCCGGCCTCGACGAGTACCAGATCCCCCTTGCGTAGATCTCCACTTGCCGCTTTGGTGGTGGCACGCGTTGCAAGGGTCGGATCGATCAACTTGTTCGCCATGACGAGCTGGCGCATATCGCGGAGCGCGGAGGCTTGCGCGCGGCTCCGGCCCTCCGCCAGCGCCTCGGCGAAGTTAGCGAATAGCACCGTGAACGCGAGCCATATGGTGATCGATAAAATGAACGAAGGCGGAGCCTCGCCGTGGCCCCCTAGCGCTTGGACCAGCAACAGGGCAGTGACGATCGTGCCCACATACACGATGAACATGACCGGATTCCGCACCTGAGTGCGGGGATCGAGCTTCTTGAAAGTTTCGATCAATGCCGGTCCCAGCAACTGGCGATCGAACAACGCTAATGGTTTACGCGGCATGATGTCAGTGAGCTCCGGAGAGCATGAAGTGTTCCACCACGGGCCCGAGCGCGAGTGCCGGAACGTAATTGAGGACACCGATCAACACAATGGTGCCGATGAGCAGGGAAACGAACAGTGCTCCATGCGTCGGCATCGTCCCTTCCGTCACTGGAACGCGCTTCTTGGCAGCGAGGGAACCCGCGATGGCCAGGGTCGCCACAATCGGCCAGAAGCGGCCGAGCCACATGACGATACCGAGCGAAACGTTATAGAAGACGGTGTTCGCGGAGAGACCGGCGAAGGCGCTGCCATTGTTGTTGCCGGCCGAGGTAAACGCGTAGAGCACTTCACTGAATCCATGCGCTCCCGGGTTGAACACGCCGGCCTTGCCGCCCGTGGTCATGACCGCAATGGCGGTGCCGATGAGGACCAGGGTGGGCGTCGTCAATATGAAGATCGACGCCAGTTTCATCTCCCGCGCCTGAATTTTCTTGCCCAGGTACTCGGGCGTGCGCCCAATCATCAGGCCCGCGATGAAAACGCCCAGGATCGCAAAGATCAGAATGGTATAGATGCCGGTGCCCACGCCGCCCGGCGTCAGTTCGCCCAATTGCATCAGGAACAGCGGCACGAACCCGCCCATCGGCATCATGGAATCGTGCACGCTGTTGATCGCGCCGGTCGATGTGCCGGTGGTCGCGGATGCGAACAAGGCGGAGGCCGCGATACCGAAGCGCGTCTCTTTGCCTTCCATGTTGCCGCCCGACTGGGAGGCTGTGGAGGCTGCATCGATACCCTGGGAAGCCGTCAGGGGGTTGCCGCCTTGTTCGCTGACAAAGGCAATGGCTGCGAGGGCTGCGAACAGAATCAGCATCGCGGCCATGAGCGCGAAGCCTTGGCGGCGGTCGCCGACCAGGACGCCGAACGTATAGGTGAGAGCCAAGGGAATCAGCAAGATCGCGGCGATCTCCAGAAAATTGGATAGCGCCGTGGGATTCTCGAAGGGATGCGAGGAGTTGGCGTTGAAAAAGCCGCCGCCGTTGGTGCCGAGCTCTTTGATGGCTTCTTGCGAGGCGACGGGGCCCATGGGCAGGACCTGGGTCTGAGTCGTGACGGACTCGGTGACCGGGTTCCCCTTGTCATCCAGGAGCGGCTTGCCCTCGCTGTCCGTTTTCGGATTGTCGTAGGTCAGCTTCTCGATCGTGGTCGCGTCACGGTAGGAATGTACGTTCTGGATCACGCCCTGACCGATGAGCGCCACGGCGAGGAGTGCGGCCAAGGGCAGCAGCACATAGAGCGATGACCGAGTGACGTTGACCCAGAAATTGCCGATCGTCGCGGCAGAGCGCCGGGTGAAACCCCGGATGAGTGCGACGGCGACCGCCAGGCCCGTCGCCGCCGACAGGAAATTCTGCACCGCCAGTCCGGCCGATTGGGTGAGGTAGGCCATGGTCGACTCGCCGGAATAACCCTGCCAATCGGTGTTCGTCGTGAAGGCCACCGCCGTGTTGAACGAGGAATCGGCACTTACCGCGGAAAAGTGCTGCGGGTTGAACGGCAGCCATTGTTGCAGCCGCTGCAGCGCGTAAACCACCAGGGCACCCGTCAGATTGAAAATCAGCAGTCCGATCGCATACCTCGACCAGCTCATTTCCTCGCCGACGTTGATCCCGCACAGCCGATAGATCCACCGCTCCAAGCGAGCGCCCCAGCGGAGCGCGAAATTGGGCCGCCCCTCCATGACGGCGGCTATATAGTGGCCGAGCGGCTTCGCGCACAGGACGACTAGCGCCAGAACCAGAGCGCCGAGCAGTGCGAATTTTAGGGTGGCGCCCATGCTAGAAGCGCTCGGCCCTGATCAGGGCATACACCAAATAGCACAGCAACATCAGCGCCAACACGCCGGCGAGGATATAGGGGATGTTCAAGTGCCGTCTCCCAGTCGCTCGATCGCCAGCACGAGTCCGACCGATGCCATGAACAACCCGAGAAGCAGGAGGAGGTAGACGATGTCCATGGCATTCAACTCACGTGGCAGCCTAGCCCTCGCAAGAGGTCATTGGTATACCGATTGATGTTAAGAAAGCACTCGATGGCTGGGTGTAAATTCACGATGACAACATCGGGGCAACACGGACGCGTCGGCCGTGTCTCAGAATTTGACCAGAACGCCGGCACCGTAAACTACTTCGCGGGTGCGAAGATCCGGGAACCAGTCTCCTGCGTCGCACTGACCGGTGGTTGAGTTGGAGCCGCCTCCCACACAACTTGCGGGGGAGCCGGTATTGCCGCCCGGCGGTGTCACGCCGCCTGATCCCGACCAGTAGGGCACGTCCGAATGCCGGTAGGTCGCCTCCGTCCACCAGGTAATCCAGTCCTTGGGCATGTACTGGAAATTGAGCTGGGAGTCCCATTGAAAGAGCTTTTGCCCAGGCGCCTGGGTGAAGTACGGCGAACCGGTGGCCGCGGTCGCTCCGTCGATGGGCGGGGTCAGGGCGAGATATCGACCCGGGTTGTTCATGAAGCCGCCGCCAACCGTGATCGCGTATAGATTGCTGTTAAACCAGGTACGGTCGTAGAGCATCATGCCGAAAAAACTCTCCTTGTTTTTTCCACTCGAACACGACACGCCGCCGCCATATTCGCAGCCGATGTCGACCGTATAGCTGAACGCCATTCTGGATACGCCGGCTCCGCCTTGGCCGTGCGCGTCGTAGTATTTCACCTCGACACTATCGTCTTCGTGAATGCGCTTCACCCTCGACCAATCAACCGGTCCTCCAGCCCCCACGTATGATCCGACGGCCGCGGTGGGGTTGCCGCCATTTTGGGGCTGGCAAAGCGTATCCATGGTTCCGTTCGATCCGCTGGTGCTGTTCGCCTGGCAGTTCAAATTGTCCTGGCCGATGGAATAGCTGTTGAATACCAGTTTCAACGAGTCATTCGGAATCCATAGGATCTGCCCTCCGAATCCGGGCTTGCTATTGAACTTCGCATAGGACTGCCAGCCGTTGATGAGCCACGGCTCGATCTTCAGGTTCTGCGTCGGCCACCACTGCAGTCGCAGCCCATTGAAGAACCAGGGCGTGTTAGACGACACGAACGACGGCTGGTAAGTCCAGTTGTCATAGTTGTAATAGCTGAACAGGCCGATGTAAGAGACGAACACGCCCACATCCACATTGAGGCCGTGGTTCACGTCGAAGTGATACCCGGCATTGGCTTCCGAGAAGTACCGATAGGCATCGTCGAGATCCCATTGGCCCACGGCGGAACTTGCGTCGTTGCGCGGCGTGGTCGTGGCGAACATGCCGAACATCGAGAGAAATCGCGCTCTCACATTTTCCCAGTGGAAGTCGCCACCGAAGCTCACCTGCTCGATCTGGAACTCCCCCGAGCGGAATTCCTCGGTCGAACCCACGATGGTGTGATCGATCGGATGGTTGCCGCTTTGCAGATAGTTCATGTCCAAGCGGATCTCGGGCGTGAAAAACTTCGTATCGAATATCGGGTCATGCTCACGCGAGGTGCCGTTCATCCAACCCACGTAGCCAACGTCGGCCCAAGGGGTCTTGGTGTCGACCTCCGGACCGGGAGCGGGTGCCTGCAGTGCCTCGGGTACCGTCGGAGCGGCGGCGGGCACGGCCGCGGCTGGCGCGGGCGCCGCGGGGGCCGGCGCGGGTGCCAATGCAAGGGCGGGTGCCGAGGGCTTCGCCGTGGCGGGGATGTCCATCACGATGTCATGACGAGTGGCCTTGCTGGCCACCACGCTGATATTGGGGACCACAACATCCGGGGAGCCATCGACGGAAATCGTCAGCGACCAAGAGCCAGGAGGAACATCGGCAAACGAATAGATGCCATCGCCACCCGACACCGTGGAACGAATGCCGCCGCCCGCACGCGTCGCGGTCACGGTCGCCCCACCTACGGGCACTTTGGCCGCATTCGTTACAATACCTACGATGGTCCCACGTGCCTCCGCGGTCACCGAAGCGGCGGAGTCTTCAGCTCGAACCACGGGCGCGAATAGCGCGACCGACGTGGCCGACAAGACGACACTTTGCAGGTATTTCGCCATTTTCATAATCGTCATCCTCTGAAAACGGGCCTCCGGGCCCCTATTATCAAGGCTTTTAATTCACAGTCTTGGAGAATGCTGCCGTAAGTTGCCGCGCTCGAGCGGCAACGAGGCCAGCTATTAATAAAAGCCAAACGATAACTTTGGAATTGGGTGTTCTTGAGCTTCCCGGACGTGAACCGTCAATTCGCTCAAGATATAGAAAGCGGTGTTAAGAGGCCGTTAAAAAACGCCGATTCGTATGCCGAAAGGTACGAAACGGGAGGGTCGGGTTGATGCGGCGCGAGCGGTCAGGCTCTCTATTCGACCGGATTGTCGATCCGCGCTTCCTGATCGAGCACCAGACGATAGCCGAGTCCGAGCTCGGTGAGAATGTGCTTGGGCCGGCTCGGATCAGCCTCTAGTTTACGACGCAGGCTTCCGATATAGACTCGGAGCGAGCGGGAATCGTCACGATCCGGCCCCCAGACCTCTTTGAGAAGGGTCGAGTGAGTGACAATCCGTTCCGGCTGGCGCGCCAGCGCGGCCAGAATTCGATGCTCGAGCGGCGTCAGACGGACCTCACGGCCGTCGCTTCGATGCGCGACACGCTCGCTCAGATTCACGGAGATGTCGCCGAGCCGCAGGACTGCCATCGGCAAGTAGCCGCGAACGTGTCTGCGCGAGACCGCACGCACTCTGGCCAGGAGCTCCGGGGCGCTGAACGGCTTGACGACATAGTCATCGGCACCGTTCTCGAATGCACTCAAGCGCTGAGTCTCGGCCGTGCGCGCGGAAAGCACTACGATCGGCATTGCCGACCATGCTCGAATGGCTTTGATCACCTCGATCCCATCTCGATCCGGCAAGCCTAGATCCACGATAACGATATCGGGATTGTAGAGCCGCGCGTCGTGCACGCCGCCGGAGGCGGTGCCCGCGGCTACTACTCGGTACCCGTTCGCTTCGAACAGCATCTGCAATACGCTCTGGAGCGCCGGATCGTCTTCGACGATCAGCACGAGGTGCATGGCTTCAGTCATAGCGGTATCCCGCAGCTGGGGAGGTCAGTCCGCCAGATATTACTTCAACCGAGTCCAAATTTCTTAACAGCAATTTAACGCCTCGCTACCTCATATTCGGTTCCCAGGGGTTGGCATAGAAATGAAATGGGAGAACTCACGATGCGCCCCTCATGGACAGATTCGATACCGCTTGTCGCCGGAACTCTCATGACCGGGGTCCTCGGATTAACCTTCGCTTTGAAAGCGAATGCTCAGTCGGCCGTCACGCCCGAGGACGCGGCCGCCCCTCTGGATGAAATCGTAGTCACTGCCTCGAAGCGAGCCTCCACGGTACAGGACACGCCGATCAGCATTTCGGCAGTCACCGGCGAGGACTTGCTGGCTCGTGGCGTCTCTTCCCTGGCCAGCCTGGCCCAGGGCACACCCGGCGTTTCGCTGAAGAGCGAGGGGCCAAGTCAGACGGAGATCGAAATGCGGGGCATGACCTCCAGCGGCGGCAACTCCGCGACGGTCGGCTTCTATCTCGATGACATTCCTTTGGTTGGACCCGCCAGTGCCCAAAATGGTCACGTGGTGATCGATCCGGACCTTTATGACCTGAATCGCGTCGAGATTCTGCGCGGGCCTCAAGGCACGCTCTTCGGATCGGGGTCGATGGGCGGCACGGTAAGATTGATCAGCAACCAGCCGAACTTGTCGCAGTTTCAATCGACCGCACAGAGCATCTTATCCGGTACCGAAGGCGGCGGGTTCAACCACAAGGACAACTTGATGGTCAACCTCCCCGCTCATAGACGACACCTTGGCACTGCGGCTGGTGGGAAGCGAGGATTATACGAGCGGTTGGATTGACCGCATCGTGGCCGATCCTTTTCCATTAGTCGGTGGAGACCCGGATGGCACGGTGCGCGGCGATGTTCAGAACGCCCCCATCGAGAAGCAATATCCGGGCTCGAATGCCTATCAAATCTATGCAGCGCGCGGGACTCTGCTGTGGAAGCCGACGGAAAACCTGTCGGTCACCCCATCATTCTTCCACGAGACCAGCACTCAAAGCGGCATCAGTGCCTATGACAGCACCCCGGGCACCCTGGCGCACTACCAACCTTTCGACATCGCCGAACCGCTGACTGATTCGCTGACCGCCTATAGCCTGAATGTGAACTACAAGTTTCCATCCTTCGACCTGACATCGAGTACCGCGCGATGGACTCGAAACTCCTCTCAGGTAGAGGAGGCGAGCGAGGCTTTCAATAATCCGCTCGAAGGAATCACCTATAACTCCAATTACGGCTTGCCGAACCCTGGGTACTATGGCCCGACCGGGTCCGGCCCTGAGCACGGGATCGAAGATGATCCTAGCCATCAGTTCAGCGAGGAGCTGCGATTGACTTCCACGGGGAGCGGAAGGGCCAGCTGGGTTGCCGGGCTGTATTACAGCGACTTCTACTCCTTGTGGGGCTTCAACGGTACGACGCCCAACTACTCCGCGTATATGGATCTCGGCACGCTCGCACCGGCGACGACACCCAACTGGTTCGACGCCTATTCGCCTACCACGCTCTCGCAGTTTGCGGCCTTCGGCGACGGCACCTATGCGCTGACCGATGAGCTCAAGGTCGATGTCGGCGCCCGGGTGAATCACTACGATTACCGCTTTTCTTCCTGCCTCAGCGGCTGGGGATCCGCCCACGGAGCCGCTACGCCCTCGTGTTCAGGTCTCATCGCGCTGTCGAACAACAGCTTCAACCCGAAATTCAATTTATCCTACACGTTCAGCCCGGACCTGATGGCGTATGCAACCGTGTCGAGTGGCTTCCGTCCCGGCGGGGGCAACGCGGTCTATCCGACGACCGGTGCCGCCTGGGGATCGGCCTTCCAGCAGCAGAATTACACGAGCGGCAAATGGCCCGCCACGTACGCTCCGGACCGTGTGTTGAGCTATGAGCTCGGCGAGAAGGCGAGGCTCCTTGATCGCCGCCTGACGGTGAACACCAGCGTGTATTATGAGGACTGGCGCCACGTCCAGCTCGAGGCGTACCCGAACGACTGGGCGCTGAACATCAACGGCAACTATGTCTCCATCTACGGGACCGACCTCGACATCATCGCCGATCTGGGGGCGGGATTTCAGCTCGAGGTCGCGGCCGGCTATCTCTATGAATGGCTGGACGGGGGGCCGCACTGGGTGATTGCCCCGGTCCACAAGATGCCGGAGGTCGCGCCGGAAAATGGCACCGTCGCTCTCAGCTATGCCAGGCCGCTCGGCGACTCGTATGCATTCACGGCTCGATTGGAGAATTCGTACACCGGTCCGCGCTACTCGATCTTTTTCTCGAACCCTTACGAGTTCACGGGTACCTACAGACAGTTGCCTGGGTATGACTTGGTCAACGTCCGGGCGGGAGTTGAATTCCGTGATACCTGGAGCGCTACATTGTTCGTCAACAACCTCACGAACAAGCACGCCCAGCTGGAGAGCATGTTTACGGAAAATGAGCCCCAACCCGATTTTACTCGCATTGAGACCAACCAGCCGCTCACGGGGGGTGTCGACCTGACCTACCGCTTCTAATTCGAGCGCAAATGACTGAAGCCTACGAATACCCTGCGCTGCTCGTCCCAGAGACGAAAAGTGAGCGATTTGAAGCTCGCCAGCAACGTGACGGGCTTGATTGTCTTGAAGTAGGGGTCGGCGTCATGACAACGTTCGAGATGGTAGTTCGGAATGCGCGGACTCAAATGATGAATATGATGGAAGCCGATATTGCCGGTGAACCACTGTAAGAGCTTCGGCAATTTGTAAAACGAGCTGCCCTCGAGCGCCGCCGAGGTGTAATTCCAATCCTTGGAGCGTGCCCAGTAAGCGCCCTCGAATTGGTGCTGCACATAGAAGAGCCAAAGACCGATGGCTCCGGCAAAAGCCGACACGGTGAGCTGGATCAGCAAGAACGCTTTCAAGCCGATCAGCGCGCTCATCATCAGCGTGATTCCGAGCAACGCCCAGTTCGTTCGCCGAACCGATTGGCGCTCCCGGCTTGGCGCCTCGGACACTGCGAATCGATGATGGACGACAAAGACATACAGCGGTGCAAGTACGAAAAGCACGATCGGGTTGCGCGCGAGTCGATAGGCGAAACGCCTCCAGCGCGTGCTCTGTAGATATTCCTGGACCGTCAGCGTCCAGATATCGCCCGCACCGCGTCGATCCAGATCGCCTGCGGTTCCGTGATGCAAGCTGTGCTGCCAACGCCAATGGCGATAGGGCGTCAAATTCAGAAGGCCCGCGACAACGCCCATTGCATTGTTGGCTCGTTTGGACTTGAAGAATGAGGCGTGGCCGCAGTCGTGGAAAATGATGAAGATCCGGGCGAGAAAGCCCGCCGCGAGGAGGGCCAATGGCAGCATCAGCCAATAGGAAACGGCGAGGGCGTAAACCATCGCCACCCATAACAGCGCATAAGGAACGAATGAGTTGAGCACCTGCCATCGCGCTCTCCACGGGGAGGCGGTCTGAAATTTCCTGACACTCTCTTTCAGGACGTCGGCTGCCGCGGGGGAGTGGAGGGCGTCTGGAGTGAGATGAGCTTTCATGGGGACTCGACAAGGGAATAAATATCATAACGCTACCCGTCGAGCTGTTCTCGTTCTGTGCGATGGCGAACATTGGAGATTGGCCAACGGGGACTTGGCCGGCAATGCGTGCAGCGCGTCATCATAAGCGATGGAGCTCGAAGCTGCCCGGTAGACTGTGTTGCAACGCGGTGTAAGCGCGGGAGACGCACAAAATCTCGAAAGAAACCGATCCAGGAATTCGGGCCTCTCCGTTCACCGGAAGCCCTTGGGGCGCGTCTAGTTGACATGCAGTCTCTCGTGATAAATCGTCTAAATGGACGAATTAATATAGTCAAATAGATATGCTATGATTCGTCTAATAGGGCGAATATATACGATCTGGCGCCTAAAATTGCCCATAAGGACGAGTTATGAGGATCACATCTGAGCTGACCGATCCGGCAGTATTGCATGAGATCGGCGACCGTCTGGGACGCCGCCGACTCGATGCGGGATTGACGCAAGCCCAGCTGGCCGAAGAGGCGGGCGTCTCCAAGCGCACGGTGGAGCGGATCGAGGCGGGCCACAGCACCGACCTTGTCATGCTGGTGCGCGTTCTGCGGGTGCTTCAGCTCCTGGAGGGGCTGGATCAGTCGGTACCCGATCTGCCGCAAAGCCCCCTTTTGCTGCTCAAGGGCCGAGGGCGCGCCCGCAAGCGCGTGAGGCATTCGCGGCAGCCGACGGATGACACGGCGGCGCCCAAGTCGGCGCTGCCCTGGAAGTGGCGGGAGTAGCATGTGGCCGCTGTAGCGGAAGTGCGGCTGTGGGGCCGAACGATCGGAGCGGTCTCTCTCGAGGAGAATGCCCGGATTGCCGCATTCCAATATGAGCCCACCTTTGTCGCGAGTGGCGTTGAGCTCTCCCCGATCGTGCTGCCTCTGTCGCGACGGGTTTACCAGTTTCCCTCCCTGCCGGAGGTGTCCTTTCACGGCCTGCCGGGCCTGCTCGCCGATTCATTGCCCGATAAATTCGGCAATGCACTGATCGATGCGTGGCTCGCCACTCAGGGCAGACGGCCCGAGAGCTTCAATGCCATTGAGCGGCTCTGCTACGTCGGAATTCGCGGTATGGGTGCCCTCGAGTTCGCGCCCACGAAGGGGCCGCCGCTGAGACGATCGGCCAAGGTGCACGTGGATCAGCTGGTGGAACTTGCTTCCCAGGTACTCACGCATCGCGCCACACTCCAGGTGTCATTTGCCCCGGGCCGCCGGCACGGTGGGCTGCAGGAAATACTGCGAGTGGGCACCTCCGCCGGTGGTGCACGGGCCAAGGCCATCATCGCGTGGAACCGGGACACGAACGAAGTGCGCTCGGGGCAAGTGAAGGCCCCGGCCGGCTTCGACTACTGGTTGCTCAAGTTCGATGGGGTGAGCGCAAACAAGGACAAAGAGCTCGAGGACCCCAAAGGATATACGGTCATCGAGTACGCCTACGCGCTCATGGCCGCGGATGCCGGTATCGAGATGTCTGAATGCCGTCTGTTGGAGGAGGGCGGCCGGCGACATTTCATGACGCGACGGTTCGATCGTCTGAGCGATGGCGGCAAGCTGCATATGCAGTCGCTGGCTGCGCTGGGCCACTTCGACTTCAACTCCGCCGGTGCGTACTCGTACGAGCAGGCATTCGATCTGATCAAGCGCCTGGGGCTCTCCATGCGTGCCCGCGAACAGCAGTTTCGTCGGATGATCTTCAACGTCGTCGCGCGTAACCAGGACGATCATGTAAAGAATATCGCCTTCCTGATGGACAAGGCAGGCGTTTGGACACTTTCGCCCGCGTTTGACGTGACCTACGCGTATAACCCGACAGGTCTGTGGACAAACCGCCACCAGATGACGATCAACGGCAAGACTGACGACTTCGCTCGGGAGGATTTCAAGGCGGTCGCGCAACTGGCGGGCCTCAAACGTGGGAGGGCGGAAGCTATCCTCGCCGAAGTGATGGATAAGGTTAAGGAATGGCCGCGCTATGCCAAGAGGGCGGGTGTGCTCGGTTCGCAGCGCGATAAAATCACTCGAACACTGAGGTTGAAATTCGACCGCCGCGGGATCTTGACGTCGAGGTCGTGAGATGACCTGGTAGCCGGCAATGCTTGACTACCAGACTGGTAAATCAGTCACTTAGAGCATACATCGAGATTTACGGTCAATGCGTTTCCGCGGAAAACGTTTGTAGAACGGTTATTCCAGGGGTTGGGTTGCCGGGGGACGGTCATCGGCATATACTCCCGTATATTCCCGTGAGGAGGAATCGTGAGGAACGAACCGATGCGACACCCAACTGAACAGGCGACGGCGCACGAGTGGCCGGCGGGGCTCTATGAGCGGGCGCGCCGGCGCCTTTTGGAGAACGAGCCGCTGCTCGATGCGAGCGATGGCAGGGCGCCGGCCTTGTCGTCGGGAGAAATGGCGGCATTGGAATCGGTGGGGCTGTCGACCGCGCCGTTCGAGGGCAGCGCCGCCGAGGATCCGCTGCAGCGGTCGATCGCAGACTACATGGCGCTCCTCGACACGAGCCATACGACGAGCCAGGCGGCGAAGTACCTCAAGGTGGATGTCAGTCGGATTCGGCAGCGATTGCGTGAGGGGTCGCTGCTCGGTATCGAATATGACGGGGAACGACGGCTGCCGCGATTTCAGTTCGAGCGGCGACAGGTCGTACCCGGACTGAGGGAGATGCTGCACGCGCTGCCGGTGGGATTGAATCCGCTCGACGTGGCGCAATGGTTCTTGGCGCCCAATGTGGATCTCGAGGCGGACGAGCGGATCTGGAGTCCGCGGGAGTGGCTGCTGCGCGGGAACTCCGTCGAGACGGTGGCGGCGCTGGCGCGTGGGTTCGAGTAAGGGCGCGAGCGTCTTGTGACGTTGGCAAAATTTCCGCACTCACCGGGAGCGGCGGCGCTTGCGCTGGTGGAGCCGTGTGTGAAGACGCTGCCGGCCGGGACGGTGCTCGCACGGGTGTATTTCTCGAGAAGCCCGCATGCGCTTCGGTGGAATGAGCTCCGTCGCTTCGGGCCGCTGAATGGGCGCTGGGATCACCATCAGCCGACGGCGAAAGGCTTGCCCTGTTTGCAAGAGCGGGGGGTGTATTACGCGGCAGGCGATGCAAGGACTTGCCTCGCGGAGGCGTTTCAGGACACGCGGCGAATCGACAGGGCGTTTCAGGCGCCTTGGCTGGTGGTGTTCAAGACGGTGCAGGCGCTCGACGTGCTCGATTTGAGCGGGGATTTCGCGACCCGGATGGGGGCCTCGATGGCGATCCACTCGGGGAGCCGGGTGCGGGCGCGCGAGTGGGCGCGGGATTTGCATGAGGCGTTTCCGACGTCGGAAGGGATTCTATATGCGTCGTCGATGCATGGCGGGGCGCCGGCGATTGCGATCAATGAGCGGGCGCTGAGGCGTGGGGCGTTGTTTCCGGCGCATCCGGAGTTGCATCGGGCACTCGCGGATGATGCGATGCTGGATCCGTTGAAGCATGCGGCGCGGGCGTTGGGGTATGCGCTGCGGTAACGGAGATCTAGGCCGCGGGGAACAGCTCAGCGATGGTGTTGACTGCCGCCTCGGCTTCCGCCCGGTTGGGCACCGTCGTCGGATCGTCGAACCCGTAGTAGTCGTCTTCGCCGGTCAGTTGAAATACAAAACCGTCACGTCGTGGTGCAAAGTACGCATTTTTATAATAGAGCCCATAGTGAATTTCCGGCTGCGGGATCAAGCGCGCGACTTGGCCTCGCACCGGAGTCACGGAAAGATCACCAAATAAAGCGCGTGCTCCGTATCCGGTCGCGTTGATCAGCGTTTTCTGCCGTAAGGACGCAAAGTCGCCGGGATCATGAAACTCCGCGATCTCGATCGTCCCTCCGTTGCTCCGAAAGTCCGCCAGCAGCATGCGCGAATAGGCGGCAAGATTGAACATCATTGACGTCGTACCCTCGAGGTAACGATTATTCAATGAGTGGCTGCCCGGAGCGTACTCCTTTGGCCGCGGTATGAGGTCGGGAATGAGCTCTCGTTGCAACTCGGCGAACGGCGGCCGCCCACCCTTGGGCGTATTCTCCTGAGCAATGCTGATCGGCTCATCCGACACCGTGTACGAATCGATGAACTCCACCGGATCGCCCGGCAGCCCCAGGAGCGTCTGATAGGTCTGAAACGATTTACGCGCCATTTGCTCCCATTGCTGTTTAAACGACGGGGTAAGATTCTGCTCCAAACAGATCCGCGAGTCCGGGCTCCAGACACCGGTTGCGAAGGAGGAACGAACGTTGGGCGGCAATTCCTTCGCATAGATCGTGGTCCGGATCCCGGCGCGCTGAAGCAGTAAAGCGGATGTCATGCCTAGCGCACCACAGCCGATGACCGCGATGTCGCGTGTATTGGTGTCCAGCGCCTTTTTTACAGCGATGTCACTCGAGCCCCAGGACAGCGACCAGCCACTCCCTCCATGCCCATAGTTATGAATGACGATCTTGTCGCCGATCTTCTGCACATCCAAGCACGGACCCTGTGCTCGAAATGGTCGCGTGCAAACGGTTATTTGAGTAATCCGGTCGGTCGTGGCGCGAAGGGGTAGAAACTCCAAACGCTCCGCAGTAGCCGCATGCCCCCAGGTTCTAGGGCCTCCCGCGGCGCAGCCCTGAAGCGCACCGGCTGCCAAGATAGATGCTCCGCCGATCAGCAAATCCCGACGCCGTAGCGGAAGTGGCATGTACTCAATATCCTCTGCCAGGAGAAAGCCGGCTAGACTATATAGGAAACCACGAAGATCGGGATATCGCGAGCTACCACTGATGCGGGTTTCCCGCCGGCGCTTCTTGAAGTCCGCGGATCGGCGGCGCGAACTTCGTGCCGCCGATTACCTTCCGTCCAGGCAGCTCCCGCTTTGCGTACGAGGTTTCATGGATTGGCTGGCGCGCGAATTCGCCAAGCATCCGGAGGTGTCGATCACGGCCGCATGATGCACGCGCGGCCGCGGCGGCGCCGTCCGCTAAGCCTTGTCCGCGTAAATCAACCGCCCCGGACCGAGTCTGGCGAGAACCTCGTCGAGACTCGAATTCGCCACGGCGAGGCAACCCTCGCTGCGCCCGAGCATTCCGAAGTGCGTGATGATCTCCTCGCTCACGTACCACGCACCATGCACCACGATGGCTCGCGCCGCCGCGTGATCGTTGGTCGAATCGAGACCCTCGAGGCGCATCGAGCGCCCGTGCTCGCCCACGTATAGAGCGTCCGTCCGGTAGGCACCCGCGGAAGTCGCCTGCGAGCGAGGCTCATTCGAGAACCGCTCGAGCCATCCCGTATGCGTGGGATCCGATCCCCTGCCGTGCGCCACGAGATGAGAGGTCGCGGTGCCGTCGTCGAGGTTGAGCAAGTGGAACCGCGGCGCGCGCGAGGGCAGCGAGAAGTCGGCGATTCCGATGGCGTCGCGATGATCGATGCTGTCCCGGTGACGATCCAGGGCGTCGAGCGCACGGCGCAGAAGCGTGGGGGACACGGCTCTCGGGCCCGCGGGTCCCGAGCCGGCCATCCGCTCCGACGCGACTACCGGCCTCAAAGCGGCGCCGGCCACACCCGCTACGGCGGCTCCCACGAACGATCGACGCGTCACTCTCAAAGCAAGACTCCTGCAGCGCCCAAGCGCCTGCGATTGAAAAATCGAAAAACCAGTATATTTTGACGTGCCCGGAGCAGACTCGTTCAATTCTCGAGCCTGATCCGCCGGTATTATGTCCGTGTAAGCTCCGGTGCCGCCAGCGATCCAATCACAGGCCCGGACTCAAAGGGAGCCCCGCCAACCATGAATCGGCCGTTCGTGCGCGTTTTTTCGTCCATTCTCCGGTCAAGAGCCCTGACGGGACTCATCGCAGCGCTCGCTGCCGCGGGGTTCCTCGCGATTGCGGTCCCCGCGCTCGCCGACTCGGTGCCATTCTGGGGCGCCAAGGAATCGGTTCCCGCCGGCACGCCCATCGGCGACCTCAAGAAGGGTCAATTCCTGTGGATGGCCGATGCCGTGACCTCGGGCCCGATCCTCATGGTCGTGAGCATCACGGAGCAGAAGGCGTACGTGTATCGCAACGGCATCCTGATCGGCGCGACCACGGTGAGCACGGGCCGTCCCGGACATGTGACGCCGACCGGTGTATTCACGGTGCTGCAGAAGCAAAAGGAACATCGCTCGACCATCTACGACGGTGCCCCGATGCCCTACATGGAGCGGCTCACGTGGGGCGGTGTCGCGCTGCACGCGGGTGGATTGCCGGGCTATCCGGAATCGCATGGGTGCATCCACCTGCCCAGCGAATTCGCGAAGGATCTCTACGACGTTTCGCCGCCCGGGATGACGGTCGTCATCGCCGATGCGGCCAGCGAGCCTACTTGGGTCACGCATCCCGGCTATCTCGCGCCCATCACTATCGTCGGGGGGAAGGCCGTCAATGAGGATCCCCTGCAATCGAGCGATCAGGATCGCTGGCAGCCCGAGGCGTCGCTGAGCGGGCCGGTCAGCATCGTGCTCAGCCGCCAGAGTCAAAGCATCGTCGTCTACCGCAACGGCATCGAGATCGGCCGTGCCAAGATCGTTGTCACCGGCGACCAACCGTTCGCCACGCACGCGCTGGTGCTCGCGGCCGGTCCGAGCAACTTTGCAAGACCCGTACGTGCCCGACGCCAGCAAATATCATTGGCTGCGCATCGGTGTGCCGGGCCAAGCGGGAGAGGCGGGCGTCGATGCCGATCCGGCGATCGTCGCGCGGATCAAGATTCCCGCGGCGTTCGTGAAAGAGGTGAGCTCGGTGCTGACGCCGGGAGCGACGGTGATCGTCACCGACCACGCCATGTCGGCCAGCACCACCGGCCCGCTTCTGCAGGTCCTGGATGCGGATCCGCCCGCGCGAGATCATGCGTCGAAGCACTGATCAGCGGCGTTTCCGGCAGTGCTACGTGCGGCGTCAGGCAACGAAGCAGCGGTGAGGTACTGATTATCGAGGACAGTTGAGATAGGTCGTCAACTATGTCGGCACATCGGGATTCTCATGCCGAGGAGTGCTCGCTCGCGACCACTGAGTCGAGCGCGAGACTGTCGAGAATGATGATCCTGCCGCGTCCCAAGTCCACCCATCGGTTCTCCTTCCAGCTCTGCAAGTGGTGATTGACGATCTGGCGGGACAAACCGAGGAAGCGCGCCATCTCGTCCTGCGACACCTTGAGCTCGATCCCTTTGCCCGTCTCGCGTCCGTGCAGCCGGCCGAGCGACAGGAGCCGCCGCGCGAGCCGCGCCGGCACGGAAAGCAGGGCGGATTCTTCCGCAAAGCCGCTGACCCATCGAAGACGAGAGCACAGCAATCGCAACAGATGTTCCGTGAGCACAGGCTCGTGCGCGAGCAACGAAAGAAATTGCTCGCGTCTGATGATCAAGAGATCCGACGGCGCGGTCGCGGTCGCGCTTGCAGTGCGCGGACGGCCGTCGAGCAGCGCAATTTCGCCGAAGGTATCGCCTGGCTCCATGATGTTCAGGAACACCTCGCGCCCGCCCGCCGAGCTCGCACTGATCCGCACTCGGCCGGTCACGACTCCGAACAGGGCATCCCCCGGATCCGACTGCGAGAAAATGACCGCGTCCCGCGGATAAGACCGGCGCATGCAGAGGTGGGAGATTTGCTCGAGGGTCGCCGGTGACAAGCCGCGAAAAAGCAGATTGCGCGCCAGCACGGTACCTACGGTGATGGCCAAGATTAACCTCTCGGTTTTCGATGCATGCGAAATTGTACGGCTTGTGTCCGTACGTTGACAGAAGAACGGCCGCCATGCGCCCAACATGACCCTCGACGACAAACCACTCACTCCAAGGAGCCAGTCATGAAAACCAACACTTCGCACAACACCAAGCGGATCACCCTGGCCGCCGTCGCGGCCCTCTGCCTCTCCTCGGCCGCCATCGGTGCGTATGCAGACGAAACCGGCAAGGACGTTCCGACTGTTGCGGTTCGCTATTCTGATCTTAACCTCGGCACCCAGGCAGGCGCCAAGACCCTGTACAGCCGCATCCGCTACGCGGCGGAGGATGTCTGCGGCAATCCGGACTGGCGCCAGCGGCTCGAATCGGCGGCGGTGAAGGCCTGCATCGATCGGGCGATCTCAACGAGCGTGCGCTCGGTGAATAATGCGCGGCTCACGAGCGTTTACGACAGCCACATCGGCGTGAAGCCGATCAGCGTCGCCGTGCTGCGCTGATGGTCCGGATGGGCGTCGCATTGGTCATCGGGCCGATGCGACGCAGACCGGGGCCGCGCGCCGGGGCCGCGCGCGGCCAGTGCGGACGGTGATGCGAGCAGCAGCCCGGCGTTGTACGCTGTGGCCTCCCCAAGGAGCCGGTCCGTGTCCATCGATCCAGCGCAAGACGAACGCGTTGCACTAGCCTCCGCCTGGCGCCTGCAGCGAACGGGCAACTTCGTCGCGGCGTTCGATCTCGCACAGGAGACGCTGCGCCAATTCCCTGAGTCGCAGGCGCTGGCGTACCTGTCGGTACTTGCGCTCGCGTCCTGCGGCTCGACGGAGGCGGCGCTCGAGGCGTTTCAAGCCACCTCCCTGAATACTAATTCGGCCGAGGATTTCCTGGCGCTCGAGGCCCGATTGCTCAAGGACGCGGCGTTCAGCCGCCGCGCGGATACCGAGCCCATGCTGAGGCGGGCGGCGCAGGCCTATGAGGAGGTCGCATCGCGGACGGACGGCACCTATAGCCGGCAGAACGCGGCATTGCTCTGGACGCTGGCGGGCGAGGGCCCGCGAGCTGAACGTCTCGCGCGCTCGGTGGCCGAGCGGATTGCGAAGCTCAACGTCCCGGACCGAGGAAGAAGCCGCATACTTTCATTGGGCGACTCTCGCGGAAGCGGCGCTGGTGCTCGACGATCGAGCGCTCTTGAAACGCGCCGTCATCCGCGCGAATCCCCTGTGCCGGCAGAACTCCTGGGCCCGATCGAGAACTTTCCTGCAGATGCAGCGGCTGAGCGGCGTACGTCCGGAATTGAGCGATGTCGTCGACAGCTGGTATCGGCCCCCCGTGGGACTATTGCTTTCCTCCGATTGCCTGCCGCCACGGTCCGAGATCGGCGCCGGCCTCGACGGCTCCGATCGGCCGGCGCTCGTCTACTGCATCGGCGGGGCCGGTCAGAGCGGCTGGCAAGAGCTGGCGGCAAGCGGGATACAGCTGCACGTGATTTTTCCGGGGGCGCCGGACGTCGAGTCGAATGCTCCATCGCCGATGGTTCAATCCCCGCATGACGCCTCCGGCCACGGGGGTTCGCACACCTGGTCGAGCCTATTGCTGGATGAGGGCGACGATCACGATCGCCTTTGCACCGAGGCGGCGCTCGGATTATCGCTCGGCCAGGCCGATGCGCTGCGCGCTCCGTGGACCGTGCTGACGCAATCCGGCGGCCGCTGGCACGCGGTTCGCGATCCGGATCGCCGGTCGATCCGCGCCGCCATTGCCTCGCGAGTGCACGGGCGAGAGGAGCGCTCGCGTTACGGGTTCCTGTTCGCGGATGCCGTCAGCTATTCATCCCTGAACGCCGCCGATACGCGGCGATACTGGACTCAGCTCTTGCCGAAGACCGCTGCCGCGGTGCTCCGGCGGCATTCGCCGTCGATCGTGCTGCGGAAGACCTGGGGAGATGCCGTGCATGCGGTATTTCGCACGGCGAGCGCCGCCGCGTCGGCGGCGCTCGACATGCAAGCGGCCACGGCGCAACTGGCCGAAGAGCTCGAGCCGGGCCGGCGTCTATCCTTCCGAATCGCGGTTCACTATGGCGCCGCCGATCAGGGGTTCGACCCGGTCGAGGAGGCACCCTCCATCTTCGGGCCGCAGCTGTCCCTCGCCGCCCGAATCGTCCCCGTGGCGCCCCCGGGGGGCGTGTTCGTCACCGAGCCCTTTGCGGCGCAGCTGACTCTCGAGGGAGCCGGTAATGCCCACTGCTCCTATGTGGGGACCACCAGCCTCGCGAAGAGCTACGGGCGGGTGCGCTTATTGATGCTGGCCTAGCAGTCGCCTTGCATCGTAGCGGCTCTCCAATCCTGTCATCATCAATTAAAATGTATATAAATTAGTATCTTATAGAGTAAATATCGAATTTGTATAAATGTGAGTTTCCGCGGAAACGTTTGCTAAAACCTTCTCGTTGAAGGGGGACTCTCATGCGCCATGGCCGCAATGCTTCAGGCTGACGATCGGTACGATTACGCCGGGCTCCTGTTTGCAGCTGTCGAGCTGTTTCATGCCGGGTGCCGGTCGGATCCACAGTAGGCCGACCGAGCCTTCAGAATTCGCTCCCGTTCTTCCGGGGTCATCGCGGCCCATTTGTCCCAGTGACGGCGTCCGCGCCATCCCCCGTGGCCGCGGAATCCGCCGAATAGAATGCGGCAAAGAGCGAGCAATCCGACTGCGTGCGGATAGTCGATCGTGCGGCCGCCGGCGAACAGCGCGGGCACCACCCAATTCCAGAGCATCATGACCGCCAAGCCAAGCACGGCGACAGCGGCCAAAATGAGCAGGAGTTTTGCCAGATGTCTTGCCTTGAACTTCATCGTATTGCTCCTCATAGGTCCAATTCGTCGTAAACCGATTGCAGGCGGTTGCGCAGATGCAGCACGGCGTAGCGCTTGCGCGCCAGTAACGTATTGATCGGCACGCTGCTTTCCCATGCCATCTGCTTGAAGCTGACGCCGTCCAACTCATGCGCCACGAAGACCTCGCGCTGCTCGGGCGGCAATTCGTCGAGCGCGGCCTGCAGCTCGGCCAGCAACACGGAGCGCGCATAGGCGGCCTCGGCGCTGCCGTCCGGTGCCGGGAGCAATAAATCCAATCGCTGCTCGCCATCCTCGGTCGACGCATCCACCATCCCGTCGTGGGATTGCTCTCTTTTCTTGCGGAAGAGATCGACGATGCGGTTGCGCGCCACACGGAAGAGCCATGCGCCGGCGTGTTCTACCGGCGCTGGAAGGTGGTAAGCCTCGACGAACTCATAGAACACGTCCTGGAGAATGTCCTCCGCGTCTCTAGGATCCCGCACACGCCGGCGGATGAAGCTCCCGAGCTTGGGACGCTCACGCAGAACGGTGGCGGTGATCTCTCTGTCATACTCGGACATCATCGGGCTGTCCTTCAGTTCCATGGCACTGAAGACGTTTCAGGCTCGGGAATATTGTACGATCGCCCCGAAGACGCTCAGCCGCAAGCAGGCATCCGGCTGGCGGCGAGGCTGGGCGGGTACCAGGATCACCCGTCTGGAAAGAGGGCATCGATACGGCCTTGCTGGCGAAGGCCGCGAGCGATCTGACTGGGGCGTTCAAGGCGGATCAGGACTGACGAGGAGGACCCGCCATCCGGGAGCGGGGCCACCGATTCGTCACATTCCTCGCCTACCCTAGGAGGTCTACCGATGGCTAAACGCAACAAAACTCGCGCGGCCGACAAAACCCGCGTGGCCGAAAAAACCCGCGTGGCGCACCTGTCGCCACGCTCGCTGACGGCTCCCGTGTTCGCGCAACCCCAGCCGACTGCCGATCCGTCGACGTTCAAGGTCACTCATCCCTCCGATGACGCCGCTTACAAGATCATCGACCAGCTGAATACCGAACATAAGATCAAGCCGTTGCCGTTTCCCTTGCCGCGCGGAGTCCAGTCCGAGCCGCAACTCGATTTGACGCAGGTCTTCGGGGGCAATACGTCGGCCATTCGGCGGATCCAGAGCCGGGGACAGATCGTATTCCATTCGACCGGCGACTGTGGAAGCACCCGGGGTCCCAAGACCCAGAACGAAGTGGCCGACAAAATGGTCGCGGATTTCGGCGAGACCGCGCCCGCGGAAGTGCCGCAATTCGCTTTGTTGCTGGGTGACGTCGTCTACAACTTCGGCGAGACTCAGTACTATTACGACCAGTTCTACGAGCCTTATCGCAATTATCCCGCGCCGGTCTTGGCGGTTGCCGGAAACCACGACGGCATGATCTCGCCGCTTGCGCACGCGAAGAGTCTCGATGCGTACCTCCGCAACTTCTGCGCCGATCCCGCCACTGGGTACACGGTCACCCCGGAGGCCGGCGGGCTCTCCCGCACCGCGCAGATCCAGCCCGGCGTGTTCTTTACCTTCGATGCTCCCTTCGTTCGCGTCCTGGTTCTGTACAGCAATACACTGGAGGATCCCGGAGTGATCTCCGACCCGAACATCGGCTCGGCACAGATCGCCTACCTCAAAGCGGCGCTGGCGCGCGTGAAGCAAGAGAACTTCAGCGGCGCGCTGCTGTTTGCGCATCATCATCCGCCTTACGCGACGGGAAGCCAGCATGGTTCCAGCGTGCAGATGCGCCGGCAGATGGACGCCGTGTGCGAGGCCGCGGGAATCTGGCCGCATGCAGTGCTCTCGGGCCACGCCCACAACTATCAGCGCTTTACGCGACACCGCTCGGACGGTTCCGATATCCCCTACCTCATCTGCGGCAACGGCGGCCACAATGTCCAAAAACTCGAGGCTGCCGGAGGAGTGCCCCCGCGTGCCCCTCAGCTGTTTCAAGCAGCAACGGCCACCGACGACGCGGTCACGTTCGAGAACTACGACGACACCGGCTATGGCTACTTGCGCCTGATCGTCACCGGCAAGCAGCTGCGGATCGAATATCATCCGGCGAGCGACGGTGCCGGCGCGAAGACCCCGGACGACACCGTGACCATCGACTTGAGCACTCGCCGCCAGACGGTGTACACGCCGAACGACCTCGGCATGCCCGCCAAGGCTCGGGAAATTCACGGGCTCCTCGAGACCGGTTCACGGCGGCCCGCCCGCAAATCCCGGTAGCAATGATCGGCCTTGCGATCATCTCCCGTCGCGCCTGCCAGGGGGCGGCAGCGCGCCGCGCGATGTGATGTAATCCGTCGGGTGATCGTAACGCGCGACAAACCTCGCCCTTCGGGGCGAGGAAGGATGGCGCTGACGGCGAGGCCGTCCTCTACTCTGGGGTTTGCTGTTGTTCGATGTATTGGCGAATAACGGCGATGGACGCACCGCCGCAGCTGCCGGCAAAATAACTCGGTGACCGCAGAGCGCCGCCCCAAAGCTGGCGGTGGATGCTCGGGCACTTCGCGAGGCGAATCATTCGGCTGGATACACCCTTCAAGCTGTTCATCAGCGCCGAGACGCTGACTTTCGGTGGGTAGTTCACCAGCAGGTGCTCATGGTCGTCCTCCCCGTCGAACTCTACGGCGTGCCTCGAAGTCGATACACACGCGGCTGAAGATGCCGCGCAGCTCCTCGAGGATCGCTTTGGTGAACACTGCGCGTCGATATTTGGTCACAAAGACCAAATGCACATGCATCCGACCCCATAGCTCAAAGTATAATCTGCGCCATGCAGCGGCTCCAAGCGTTCAAGTATGAACTCATGCCGAACGGTGAGCAGCGCCGACAGATGCGCCGCTTCGCAGGCTGCTGTCGGTTCGTGTTCAACAAGGCCCTCGAACTGCAAATGAGGAACTACGAAGCGGGCGGCCGGTTCATCGGCTATGTGGCCATGGCTAAGCGGCTTACCGAGTGGCGCAATGGCACGCGCACGCCCTGGCTCAAAGAGGCTCCCGTGCATCCCTTGCAGCAGGCGCTCAAAGACTTGCAACGGGCGTACGAGAACTTCTTTGCCAAGCGCGCGAGGTTCCCGCGCTTTAAGCGCAAGGGAGGCCGTGAGAGCTTGCGCTACCCCGACTCCCAGCAGTTCAAGATCGAGGCGGCTAACAGCCGCCTGTTCTTACCGAAGCTCGGCTGGATTCGATACCGCAACAGCCGGGATGTTCTGGGGGAGGCGCGCAACATCACGGTCAGCCACTCGGGCGGCAGGTGGTACGCGAGCATTCAGACCCTGCGTGAAGTCGATCCCGCGGTGCGCAGCGACACCACCGCCATCGGCATCGACGTAGGAATTGCCCGATTCGCCACCTTAAGCGATGGCAGCTACATCGCTCCGCTGAACAGTTCCAGGAAACACGCCGCGCGGTTGCGTCGCTACCAGCGGGCGATGAGCCGCAAGGTGAAGTTCAGCAACAACTGGCAAAAAGCCAAGCGCAAAGTGCAGAGCATTCATGTCCGAATCGGCAACGCCCGGCGCGACTTCCTGCACAAGGCCACGACCGCGATCAGCCAACGTTACACGATGGTGTGTGTTGAGGACTTGCCTGTGAGGAACCTGTCCCAGTCGGCCAAAGGCAACGCCGCAGCGCCCGGCCATGGCGTGCGCGCCAAATCGGGGCTGAACAAATCCATTCTCGATCAGGGGTGGTTCGAGTTTCGCCGCCAATTACACTACAAGCTCGGCTGGAACGGCGGAATTCTGGTTGCGGTGCCGCCGCACTACACGAGCAGCACCTGTCCGCTGTGCGGGCATGTGGCAGCAGAGAACCGACCTACTCAAGCCCAGTTTAAGTGCGTGAACTGTGGTTATGAGCAACATGCCGATGTGGTTGGTGCCATGAACGTACTGGCGCGGGGACACCGCGTTGCAGCCTGTGGAGAGGACGGCTCTGGTTCGGGTCGAAGGACCCGAACGAATCCAGCCTCGGTGAAGCAGGAACCCACCGAAGCGACTAGACAAGAGGTCACTCATGTCTAGCACCGTAGGAATCCCATGCCTTCAGGCAGGGGAGGATGTCAACGTTCATCTCATCGACGGCACGTACGAGCTCTTCCGGCATTTCTACGGCCTGCGCCGCTTCACCAAAGGCGCCGACCGGCCTTATGGTGCCGTGGTCGGCGTGCTCAATGGGGTGCTGCAGATGATCGAGGAGGGCGCCACCCATCTGGGAGTGGCCACCGATCACGTGATCGAGTCGTTCCGCAATGGGCTGTGGAGTGGCTACAAGACGGGCGACGGCATCGAGCCCGCGCTCTGGGCTCAGTTCCATCCCCTGGAGGAGGCGCTCGGCGCGATGGGCGTTGCCGTCTGGCCGATGGTCGAGCTGGAGGCGGACGATGCGCTGGCATCGGCCGCCTCGATCGCCGCGCGCGACTCCCGCGTGCAGAAGGTATGCATCTGGACGCCGGACAAGGACCTCGCGCAGTGCGTGCGCGACGGCCATGTGGTGCAGGTCGATCGAAAGAGCAAGTCCATCCGGGATGCAGAGGGCGTCCGCGCCAAGTTCGGCGTGACGCCCGAGCTGATTCCCGACTACCTCGCGCTGGTCGGCGACAGCGCGGACGGATACCCGGGCATCGCGGGGATCGGACCCAAAGGTGCGGCCGGTCTACTCACCCGATACGGCCGGATCGAGGACTTTCCCGCCGACGTGCTCGGCGAACGGCGCGAGCTCGCGTTGCTGTTCAAGAGGCTCGCGGTCCTTCGCACCGATGCGCCCCTCTTCGCCGATGTCGAGATGCTGAGATGGTCGGGGCCTGCGCCGGGATTTCAGGCTCATTGCGAGCGGCTCGGAGATCCGCGGGTGGGCGCGCGCGCCGAGAAAGCCGCTGCCGCACGGGCTACTTGACGAGCCCCGCGTGCCGCCGGCGGTCTCAGCTTCCGCCGCCCGCCACGATGCATCCCGAATCCAGCAACAGATCGCCGCTCGGGCCGGTTCCCGTCAGGAGAATGTATCCGGGTCCGCTCTGGAATTGCGCTCCCGCGAGGACGACGGTGTAGTTTCCCAGGTGATCCCGGGCCTCCGGGCTCAGAGTCGCCACCAGCTCGTAGGGGTTCGAGCACTTCGAGTGCCTGTAATGGGAGACGCATTGCCTGAAAGGGAAATCCTGCCACCGTTACCGGCGACCATCGGTCCGTCACTGTCGCCCTCTACCGCCTTCAGAGAATCGACCACTTCCGGTCTCAGGCACTCGATGTGCACATGGAATTGATGCTGTCTGCGAGTCGCCGCCGTGCCCACCGCGATTCCCACGTCGGTGCCGGGTACCGCATGGCCGACGTATTTCGAGAGCAGATCGCGGGCGTGCCAGGCTTCGGCAAAATAGTTGGGGAGGTTGGGGTCGAGCAGCTCGGTGCTGTCGGTGCCGGTCATCGTCTGGGTCGGAATCAACAGGTAATGCGCGCCGCCGTCGGGGTCGGCGAGCAGCGCGTAGCCGGAGGCTGTCCCCGCTGGGATCCGCCAGAGAGACCTTTTCGCACGGCGACGGGTTATTGTGCTGGGTCCAGTTGACGACGCATTGATTTTGGACAATTTGGCGGTAGGCATCCGCGCCTGCGTTGGGCGGCAAATCGACCGACTTCTGGCTGGGAGTATGTAGAGTCCCAGCGCCGATGGCCGAAAATGCCGCCGCTGCCGTCACCAGCGCGAATGAGGTCCTGCGAAGTCGAGAGCTCGTGTGTCGGTGCATCGGGCTCTTTTACCACAAACTCGTTTGCGCACGCTCGCGGCGAAACTCCTGCAAGATTGCTTGCGCTTCGCGGGAGCCGATGCGCATGGAGCATCGGGGCGACGGAGATATGATGCCGCAATCATAGGTATAAAAAATGATATTATTAAATAAGTTACAGAGTTTTATTAATAATTTACATATAGTCAATTGACTGTATTCCCCGCGCCACTTGCGTGCCCTCGGCGCTTGCTGCACATTCGCCCGGCATACAAGAAGAAAGGGACCCATGGACATTCACGAATACCAAGCGAAAGAACTCTTGTCCGGCTTCGGCGTCGCCGTGCCGCCGGGAGGTGTGGCCTACAGTTCGGAACAGGCCGTCTACGTTGCGACCGAGTTGGGCGGATGGCACTGGGCGATCAAGGCGCAAATCCACGCGGGCGGGCGCGGCAAGGCGGGCGGCGTCAAGCTATGCCGCACCTATCAGGAAGTCGCGACCGCCGCCAAGGCGCTGCTCGGGTCCACGCTCGTCACTCATCAGACCGGGCCCGAAGGAAAGACCGTTCACCGTCTGTACGTGGAGAAAGCCGAGCCCTTCGTGCGTGCCATGTATTTGGGATTCGTGCTCGACCGAAAGATCGAGCGTATCCGGGTGATTGCCTCGGCGGAGGGCGGCGTCGAGATCGAGGAGATCGCCGCCAGCCGTCCCGAATCCATTTTGCAGCAGCAAGTGGATCCGGCCGTGGGCCTTCAGGCATTCCAGGCGCGCGAGCTGGCGTTCGGCATGGGCCTCAATATCAAGCAGGTGAGCCAGGCGGTCACCATGATCCTCGGGTGCTACCGCGCGTTTCGGGATCTGGACGCGACCATGGTCGAGATCAATCCCATGGTGGTGACCAAGGACGATCGCGTGGTCGCGCTGGACGCGAAGATGTCCTTCGACGACAACGCCATGTTCCGCCGTCCCAAGGTCACCGAGATGCGCGACGCGGCTGAGGAGGATCCACGCGAGACGCAGGCGGCGGAGTTCGGCTTGAACTACGTGGGTCTCGCCGGCGACATCGGGTGCATCATCAACGGCGCGGGTTTGGCGATGGCCACCATGGATATGATCAAGCACGCGGGCGGCGAGCCCGCGAACTTCCTCGACGTGGGCGGCGGCGCATCCCCCGAGCGGGTGGCCGCGGCCTTCAACCTCGTGCTCTCCGATCGCAACGTCAAGGCGATCCTGGTGAATATCTTCGCGGGGATCAACCGCTGCGACTGGGTGGCGCAGGGCGTCGTGCAGGCTGCCAAGGGACTTCGCGTGCCGCTGGTCGTGCGCCTCGCCGGCACCAATGTCGACGCGGGCCGGCGCATCATCGCCGAATGCGGATTGCCCATCATCTCGGCCGATACCTTGGCGGAGGCGGCCCACAAGGCCGTCGCCGCGTCCCGCGGCGGCAGTGCCGGCGACGGCGGACAGGCCCGCCGCGACGGGGGTACGCGATGAGCATCCTCATCGACGAGACCACGCGCGTCATCGTACAGGGAATCACCGGCGACAAGGCGAGCTTCCATGCCAGGGAAATGATCGCCTACGGCACGCGAGTGGTGGGCGGCGTGACGCCCGGCAAAGGCGGCCAGACGCATCTGGATCGGCCGGTATTCCACACCGTCAAGGATGCGGTACGGGAGACCGGAGCCGAGGCCAGCCTTGCCTTCGTCCCGCCGGCCTATGCGGCGGACGCATTGATGGAGGCGGCCGATGCGGGTCTTCGGCTGGTGTGCATCATCACCGACGGCATACCGGCTCAGGACATGATGCGGGTCAAACGCTATCTTCGCCGGTATCCGAAAGATGAGCGCACCACCATCGTCGGACCGAATTGCGCGGGCATCATCAGCGCCGGCAAGGCGATGCTCGGCATCATGCCGAGCAATATCTACGCGCGCGGCAGCGTGGGCGTCGTCTCCCGTTCCGGAACCCTGGGCTACGAAGCGGGCGCGCAGATGAAGGCGCTCGGCATCGGCATCACCACCAGCGTCGGCATCGGCGGGGATCCCATCAACGGCAGTTCCTTCCTGGATCATTTGCGGCTGTTCGAGCAGGATCCGGAGACCAAGGCCGTGGTCATGATCGGCGAGATCGGCGGCCCGCAGGAGTCGGAAGCGGCGAAATGGGTCCGGGAGAACATGACCAAGCCCGTCGTGGGATACGTCGCCGGGCTCACGGCACCGAAGGGACGGCGCATGGGGCATGCGGGTGCGATCATTTCGGCCGAGGGCGACAGCGCGGCGGAAAAATCCGAGATCATGAAATCCTACGGGCTTCTGGTCGCCCCGAGTGCGGCCGAGCTCGGCGAGACGGTTGCGCTCGCGCTCGCCAAGGCGGGCTGAGTCGATGCGCGAGGCGCCCGGCGGCTTCTCGCGGGCGGAGCTGCTGTTCGACCTGCTGACCGAGGTGGTCGAGCGTTACGAGCCGAGTGTCGCCGCCGTGTTGAGGGGCGAGCTGCACCACCGCGGGGATGCCCGCGGAGCTGCTCGCGCGCACGCTTCAGGCGCAGGGCATCTGGTTCCAGCTGCTCTCGATCGCGGAACAGAATCGCGACATGCGCAATCGGCGCGAGGTCGAGCGCGAGCGCGGCTACGATCAACAGCGCGGCACGTTCGCCAGCGTGTTTGCGGCGGCTGCGGCGGAGGGCATCGGCGCCTCGGACGTGCGCCGCGCCCTGTCCGATCTGAAGGTGCGGCCGGTGATCACCGCGCACCCGACCGAGGCCAAGCGGGTCACGGTGCTCGAACGCCATCGGCGCATCTACCTTCGGCTGCTCGAGCTCGAGTCCCCGCGCTGGACGGAACGCGAGCGCCAGGAAATGATCGAGGCGCTGGCGGAAGAAATCGACCTTCTGTGGCTCACGGGGGAGCTCAAGCTGCAGAAACCCACCGTCGAGCAGGAGGTCGCCTGGGGCCTGTATTTCTTCAACGAGAACCTGTTCGACGTGGTGCCTCAACTGCTCGCCAAGGTGGGTAGAGCGTTTGCCAGGCAATTTCCCGGCGAAGCGTTCGAGGTCCCCTCGTTCTTCCAGTTCGGTTCCTGGATCGGCGGGGATCGGGACGGGAACCCCTACGTCACCAGCGAGGTTACCCGGCGGGCGCTCTGCGCGACGCGGCTCGCGAGCCTCGGGCGCTATCGATGCCGGTTGATCGATCTGGTCCGCAGTCTCAGCATCGAAGATCTGGCGCTCGAGCTGCCGGAGTCGTTCCGGCGCGCGGTTGCCGAGGCGATCGAGTCGGTGCCCGAGGGTGCGGCGCGCACGGAACGCAATCGCGGCGAGATTTTCCGCCAGTTCGTCGGCTGCATGATCGCGAAGCTCGACCTGACCATCGCGCGCGCCGAGTCTCAGGATTCGGCGGAGCCGGGCTCTGCGCCGACCGACGTAGGCTCCGCGCGGCCGCATGCCGGCTACGCGAGCGCCGACGGACTCATCGAGGACATCGATCTCATGCGCGGTGCCCTCGAGTCCGCCGGCGCGACGCGCCTGTCCGATGCGCTGCTGTTGCCGCTGCGCCGGGAGGTCGGCATTTTCCGCTTCAGCACCGTGCGCCTCGACGTGCGCGAGAACAGCATGCGTGTGAACCAGACGCTGGCCGCCATGTTCCGCGCCCGGCATGGCGGCGCGGAACCGCCGCAGGCGGAGTCGGAGGATTGGAAGTCGTGGCTGCGGGCGGAGCTCGCCGCGCCCCGCGCCGGACCGCTTCCCTACGGTGAATTGCCCGCCGACGCGGCGGAGACTCTCGAGACGTTCCGCACCATCGCCCGCATGCGCGGAGAAATCGATCGTGAGGCCTTCGGCGCGCTGATCCTCAGCATGACCCGCAGCGCCGCCGACATCCTCGGGGTGTATCTGCTCGCGAAGGAGGGAGGGCTCTTTGCCGATACGGCCGCGGTCGAGCGCTGCACCCTGCCCATCGTGCCCCTGCTCGAGACCATTCCGGATCTGCGCCGGGCCGCGCCCATTCTCAAGGAGCTCCTGGCCGTGCCGCTGGTGCAGCGGAGCCTGTACGTGCAGGGCAAGATTCAAGAGGTGATGATCGGCTATTCGGATTCCAACAAGGACGGCGGGTACCTGACCGCCAACTGGGAGCTGGCGAAGGCGCAGAGCAGTCTCACGCGCCTCGGGCGCGAGCTCGGGGTGACCATCGCGTTCTTTCATGGCCGGGGCGGCTCCGTGAGCCGGGGCGGCGCACCCGCGGGGCGCGCGATCGCGGCCTCCCCGGCAGGCTCGATCCGCGGCCAATTCCGCGTCACCGAGCAGGGCGAGGTCGTCTCGTTCAAGTACGCGAACCGCGGCACGGCGGCCTATCAGATCGAATTGCTCGGGGCATCGGTGGTGGAGCACGTGCTGCGTTCCGAGCGCGAGGCAGCCCTGATTCCGGTGCACGAATTCCAGGAGGCCATGGAAGCGCTGTCCGGTACCGCCTGGTCGGCGTATCGGAAGCTGATGGAGCTGCCGACGATGCTCGAGTATCTGCAGGCATCGAGTCCGCTCGAGGAGCTGTCGATGCTCAACATCGGCTCGCGTCCGGCGCGCCGTACCCAGGCCAAGACGCTTTCCGATCTGCGCGCCATCCCCTGGGTGTTTGCCTGGACCCAGAATCGCCATATGCTCTCCGGGTGGTACGGCGTCGGCAGCGGCATCAAGGCCTTCCTGGACGTACGCAAGGAGCGGGGTCTCGAGCTTCTGAAGCGGATGTTCCGGGAAGCGCGGCTGTTCCGCCTGATTCTCGACGACGTGGAACGCACGCTCTCGCAAGTGGATCTCACGATCGCCCGCGAATACGCGGGGCTGGTCGAGGACGAGGCGGTGCGCGAGCCGATATTCGCTCAGGTCGCGGAGGAGTACCGGCTGACCTGCGAGATGATCCTGGCCATCTCGGGCGGCGCTTGCATCGCCGAGCGCTTTCCCCAGTTCCGGCGCCGCCTGACCCGGCGCCTCAAGACCCTGAACGAAGTCAGCCGAGAGCAGGTGCACCTCTTGAGGACTCACCGCACGCAGAGCAGCGAGGAAGTGCGGACGGCGCTCCTCATGTCGATCAACTGCGCCGCGGCGGGTTTCGGGGCCACCGGATAGCGGGACACCCATTTCAACGGAGAATCACCCATGAGCTTCACCAGCATCGAGCCCGCGACCTCGCGCCTTCACCGCTCGGAACTTGCCGTTCCCGGCTCCAACACGGCTCTGTTCGAGAAGGCCGCGGGCTCGGCGGCCGACATCGTTTTCCTGGACGTGGAGGATGCGGTCGCGCCGGACGACAAGGCTCAAGCGCGCAAGAACATCGTCCAGGGGCTCAACGAGATCGATTGGGGATCGAAGACCATGATGGTCCGCATCAACGGTCTCGACACGCACTACATGTACCGGGACGTGGTGGATATCGTCGAGGCCTGTCCGCGGCTGGACATGATTCTGATTCCGAAGACCGGCGTGGCGGCGGACGTCTACGCGGTCGACATGATGGTCACGCAGATCGAGACGGCGATGAAGCGCACCAAGCGGATCGGCTTCGAAGTGCTGATCGAGACCGCCCTCGGGATGGCGAATGTCGAAGCCATCGCCCAATCGAGCAAGCGGCTCGAGGCGATGTCCTTCGGCGTGGCCGACTACGCGGCCTCGACTCGTGCGCGTACCACGGTGATCGGGGGCGTGAACCGCGACTCGGGCGTGCTCACCGACAAGGATGCCGGCGGCAAGCGGGATTACTACTGGACCGATCCCTGGCACGCGGCGCAGACCCGGATGATGGTGGCCTGCCGTGCCTACGGGCTGCGCCCCATCGACGGTCCGTTCGGCGACTTCGGCGACGCGGACGGCTTCCGGGCCGCCGCCAATCGCGCCGCGGTGCTGGGCTACGAGGGCAAGTGGGCGATCCATCCGTCGCAGATCGCACTGTGCAACGAGGTGTTCACGTCCCTCGGAGGCCGAAGTGACCAAGGCCCGCCGCATCATGGAGGCGATGGCGCAGGCTGCCCGCGAAGGGCGCGGCGCGGTGTCGCTCGACGGGCGGCTGATCGACTACGCCAGCATCCGCATGGCCGAGGCGCTGTTGAAGAAGGCGGAAGCCATCCGCCCGAGAGGCTGATCTTGGCCGCGAGACGCATGGCGGGCCGCGAGCGGCCCCCCCGGCGGGTGGCCGTCGGGCTCGCTCTGCTTTGCTGTTCGAGCGGTATATCCCTGGCCGGTCCGATTCCCCTCACGGAACTTCGGAGCGCGGCGTACGCCGGCGGGCTGGTGCCGAATACCGCGTTCACGCCGACGGCCGACGCGCATGCCGCGCACGAACCGTTCGCCGGCGTGTTGCGCATCGCCGAAACGGAGATGCGAACGGCGCCCAGTCCCTTGAAATCCCGGAGAGGTGCTCGGCAAGGAGACCGCGCTCTTCCCGCAAGCGGAGCTCGAATTCTCGACCGTCGACGGCGATCTGGTCCCGGCCACGCAGGATGTCATTCGCGCGGGCTCCACGGGACACGGGCGAAGTTTCTGGGACTTGATCGTTCAACCGGGAAAGGTATGGTCCGAGCCGGGTGAGGGGGCTTGGTCGCGCGCGGCGTTCCCCTTTGCGCTGGTGAACTCGCTCGAGGGGGAAACGCACAACGGGCTTGCGACCTTCGCCTATCGCGGCCGGGAAGTCACGAACCTCAGATTCCAGATCGTGCAGCAAACCGCGCCGTACTTGGTCTCGGACTACTTCACCGCCGCCGGAATTGCGCAGGCGTCGCGGCGGAGTGCGCCGGATTCGGAGGAATTAGCGAAGGCCTATCGGGACTCGCTCGCCGACCGGGTGATCGTGGGTTCCTGGGCAGAGCTCGCCGCCGAGGTGGGATCGGATCGGCTGGCAGGTTTCGATGCCGGCTTACCGCCCGACCAAACGGTGCTCGCGGGACTGGACTACCGCGGAAAGTTCTATTTGCAGTTCTGCTCGAGCGCGGCGGGTGAACTGCCGTGGTGCGACCGTGCCCGCTTCGGCGTGTGGTCGGCTACGAAGGCGCTCGCCAACGAAACGGCGCTGCTGCGCCTGGCGCAGAAGTTCGGGCCGGAGGTGTTCGAGCTCAAGATCAAGGATTACGTACCGGAGGCGGCATCCTATCCGGCATGGCGTGCGGTGCGCTTCGAGGATGCCATCGACATGGCGACCGGCATCGGCAACGGCAGCGCGAAGCGAGAGCCGAACAACATCACCGACGGCTACATCGATCCCACTTACGACGATTGGTACCGGGCGCGCTCCGAGCACGCCAAGGTCGCGGCGCTCCTCGCGACCGGCCGTGCCTATCCCTGGGGGCCCGGCAAGGTGGCACGCTACCGCGATCAGGATATGTTCGTGCTGGGCGTCGCGATGGACCGCTTTCTCAAATCGCGGGAAGGCGCGAAGGCCGACCTTTGGTCGATGCTCGAGAATGAAGTGTTCCTGCCGATCGGCATACACTATGCGCCCATCAACCGCACCCTCGAGGCCGACGGCCGGCCCGGCCAGCCGTTGATGGCCTTCGGCTACTATCCGACGATCGGGGATATGGTCAAGATCGCGCGGCTGTATCAGAACGGCGGGCGTCACGGCGAGATGCAAATCCTTTATGCCCCGCGTATCCGAGCGCTGTTCGATGCGAGACCCTCGATCGGCCTGCCCACGGGGACCAAGACTCGCTTCGGGGAGACGTATTACTACAACGCCTTCTGGATGAATGCCTTCGAGCAAGGCGAGGGCTGCCGTTTCCAGTATCCGGTCATGGTCGGCTGGGGCGGAAATCTGGTCGCGCTGTTGCCGAGGGGCTTGACCGCGATCCGTCTCGCGAAGTCCCCGATAGACGATGAGCAAAGCGGCGATCCGAGCGATCTCGCGGTCGTGGGCAACCGTATCGCCCCGTTTTGTCCGTAGCCCGGAGAGGCCGACATGCCCGCGTCGAAAACCAGAGTCGTCGTGATCGCCCCGCCGGATCACCGCTCGCTGCGATATCTCGCGCCGCTCGAGGAGATGGCGGAGATTTCCGTCAGCGTGGAGCTCGAGGAGCTCGGCAGGATACTGCCGGCTGCCGAAGTCGTTGTATTCGGATTCGCGTACAAGTCGCTCGATCTCGCCGCCGTATGGAAGCATGCCGGGTCCGTCCGCTGGGCGCACTCTCTGTCCGCAGGCGTCGAGCACCTCTTGTTTCCGGCGATGATCCGGAGCAGCGTTCCCTTGACCAATTCGCGCGGCGTGTTCAAGCGTCCGCTCGCGGAATTCGCAGTTCTCGGCATGCTGTTTCACTACAAGCGGGTGAGGCGGTTGATCGAGAATCAGCGCGCCCGCCAATGGCACGACGACAATGTGACGCTCCTGACCGATCGGATCATGGGCGTGGTCGGCTACGGCGAGATCGGGCGGGAGTGCGCGATGCTGGGGGCTGCGCTCGGGATGAAGATTCACGCGCTGCGGCGAAATCCGGAGCGATCGGCGGGCGATGCCATCCTGTCGCGGATCTTCAAGCCGGAGGAGCTGCACCTCATGCTGGGCGGCCTCGACGTGCTGGTCTGCGCCGCGCCGTTGACGCGCGAAACGCGCCATCTGATCGCCGATCGCGAGTTCGAGGCCATGAAGCCCGGCGCCCTCGTCATCAATGTGGGGCGTGGGCCGGTGATCGACGAATCCGCCCTGATCCGCGCGCTCGTCAACCGCCGCATCGCGGGCGCCTCGCTCGACGTCTTCGAGCAGGAGCCGCTGCCCCGCGATTCCCCGCTGTGGGGCATGGAGAACGTATTGGTCTCTCCGCATACCGCGGACCGCACGGTGGATCCCGACTGGGTGGAATTGACCATGCGGTTCTTCATCGAGAACTTCCACCGGTACAGGAACGGTCAGGCGCTCGAGAACCTGGTCGACAAGCGCGCGGGATACTGAGACGAAACGAGGTGAGAGCCCTGGTCCGGCCTTCGTACCAGAACATACCAGTCGTTCGGGAATAATGCAGGCTACGGCCGGCGCAGCGGCGAGGCGAGATAGCAGCCGAATTCCTTGGCGAAGTCCACGTAGACGCGCGCGTGCACGCGGCCTTGTCGATCCTTGAATTGCGCGTGATCGACGAGCGGCACGAACGCGCCGTGCCAGACATTCGGGTGGATGTAGAGCCCGCAGGCACCGCTGCACCAGAAGGTGACGAATCGCTCCGGCGTGACGTCATCGCCCGGGAGAGCGAGGGGTACGACGAAGCTTTCGCCATTCAAGGGATAGACCAGCTGTCCGCCGTCGGGATGATAGTTCGCCCGCCAGATCAGTGCGCGCTCGCGGGAAGATCCGGGGCCGCGGTCGGAAGCCTCTTCGGGCCAGGTGCTCCACGCGAAGAGATAGCTGTCGCCGACCGCGTTGTTACGCGCGAAGAGAGTCTGGCCCTTCCACCAGAACTCGAAGATTCCTTCGGTGATCCCGCCTTGATCTCCCGAGTTCTCATCGATCGGCCGCCATCCCTGCGCCGGCCAGCGCACGATCTCGATCGGATGACGATCGGGGTCCTCGACCAGCTCGCCGTACCCCTTCAGCGCGGCAGGCGTGGCCTCGACCAGCGGCGTCTCGTGCACGCGCCGTACGCCCGTCGTCGGCGGATCGGCGATTTCGGCCGGGTTGAAATCCATGGCCGAATGGTAGCGCGGAATCCAGCCCAAGCGACAGCTCCGTCACATCGCGCCAAGGGCCGCCGCCGATTCGGCTGCCGGGGAGCCCTTCGCTAGTCGTGGAACTCTTCGTTCGAGGAGGGCGGTCCGGCGGGGAGCGACTCACCGGCGCGGGCTCATGCGCCCTCGTCCTTTCGCCTACCCGTACGCTTGAAAATCCGGTCCAAAATGATGGCGAGAATCACGATGGCGAGACCGGACTCGAATCCCATGGCGATATTGACCGAATTGAGCGCACGGACCACCGGCTTGCCAAGCCCGTCGGCGCCGACCAGAGCCGCGATCACCACCATGGAGAGGCTCAGCATGATGCTCTGGGTGACGCCGACCATGATGGTGGGCAGCGCATGCGGCAGCTCGATCTTGAACAATAGCTGCCGCCGCGTCGCCCCGAAGGCTTCGCCCACCTCGCGCAGCTGAGTCGGTACCGAGGAAATGCCGAGATGCGTCAGTCGAATCGGGGCGGGGACGGCGAAGATGACGGTCGAGATCAGGCCGGGTACGACGCCCAGCCCGAACAGCACCAGCGTGGGGATGAGGTACACGAACGTCGGGATGGTCTGCATCAGATCGAGAACCGGATGCAGGATTCGATACAGCCAGGGCCGGTGCGCGGCGGCGATGCCGATGGGGATGCCGAGCACCATGCAAACCACCGTCGAGAAGATGACCAGCGACAGCGTCTGAACGGTTGCCTGCCAAAGCCCCAGATTGTCGATCAGGAGCAGCGCCGCCAAGGTGAACAGCGTGAGGCTCGCGCTGCGCTGAATCAGGTAGGCGGCCGCGGCCACCAGGACGATGAGCACCAGCGCCGGGATCCGTGTGAGCAGCAGGGTGAAGGTCGCGATCATTTGCCCCAAGCCCAGGGAGACCAGGTCAAAGAAGCTCTGCGCGTGGCGGGTCGCGTAATCGACCAGCGTGCTCAGCCAGAGCCCGAGCGGGATCTTGTGGGCGACCACCCATTGATTGGCCGATAGCAGCCGATCGCCGAGATGCACCCGGCTCGAACCGGAAAGGCTCGCGAGTACGGCGGGCGCTCCCGGTTTTCCGTCGACGGTGGTGACCCCGTCAAGCCATCCGTCGAGCAACGCGAGATGTCCGATGAGGAACTTCGTGGCGGCCGCGCGCCCCTCGAGGTGATCGTCGAGAATCAACGCCATCACGCGGCTTTCGATGTCGGGAGTGAACTGGAGATTCTTCAGGAGCCGGCCCACATTAGGGCATTCGGCCAGATAGCCCGCGCGCACGTCGGTGTAGATGGTCGCACCGGCGCCGAAGGTATCGTCGCCGCCGGTCAGGTACGAAATGTGGTACTTGAGATTCATCGGGTGCGGCGACCAGGCCAGGAACACGATCCATTCCGACTTGTGTATCGCGCGATCGACCTCGCTCAGCATGCCTTGTTCGCTGGATTCGACCATGGTCCAGTCGGAGAGCCCGAAACGGTTCTCGCCGATCATCGCGGATACGATGCGGTTGCCGTTGTTGCCGGGCTCGATGGCATAGATCTTGTGCTGAAAGCGATCGGCGAAGCGGCGCAGATCGTCGAAGGATTTGACTCCGGCGTCCGCCACGTAGGAGGGGACGGCCGAGAGTGTATTTGGCTCCCTGCAAGTTCGCCCGCACGACCTCGATCGATCCGTCCGCGAGGAAGGGCTTGCGGTCCTCGAGCATGCTCGGCTGCCAGTCGCCGAGATACACGTCGATCTGGCGGCTCTTCATCGACGCGTAGGTCACCGGAATCGACAGGATGTTGGTGACGGTCTTGTAGCCGAGGCCCTCGAGAATCCGCGCGGTCATCGCGGTGGTGGCGGTGATGTCGGTCCAGCCCACGTCCGCGAAGCGCACCGTCCGGCAACTCTCGGGTTCGGACGGCGCGGCGACCGCGTATGGGGCAGGCCACGCGAGCGAGACTCCTGCGGCGACGCAAGAACCCTGCGGCAAGCGACAGTGCCCGAACGAGCAAGCACGTCGGTGCTCCGCCGAGCCGCCGCATGCGGCGCACGCTCGAGTCGCCGCCGCCCACGCTGGCCTCAGTGCTTATACGACGGATCCTCCGCGTCCAGGATCGCCTTGAGATTGTCGAAGTGATCGATGGCGAGCTGCCCGTAATCGCGCCATTGGCGCTCCGTCAGGGCGGCGACCTCGTCGGACACGATGGCGAGCTCCCGGCCGGTCGAATAGCAAGTCAATAAAGTCTGCGCGGCGCGCTCGAAGTAATAGAACTCGTCGAAAGTCTGCGCAACCGTCGGTCCGACGACCATGACGCCGTGGTTCGCCATCAGGAGCACCGTGGTGCCGTCGCCCATCAAGCCCGCCACACGGTCGCCTTCGGCATCCGACAGCGCCATCCCGGAGAAGCCGGCGTCCAGCGCGACACGCCCGAAAAAGCGCATGGTGTTCATGTCGATCGGGTACAGGGTCGGGTCTTTCAGGCAGGCGAGGGCGGTGGCGTACCGGGAGTGCAGATGCATCACGCAGCGGGCCCCGGGCAGCTTTTCGTGCAGCCTTGCATGCAGATACCACGCCGTCGGATCCGGCGCATCGGGCCGCTTCAGAGTCGAGGCGTCGCCGGAGCTCAGCAGGAGGAGATCGGAAGCGCAGATGCGGGAAAAGTGGCGGCCCCGCGGATTGATCAGGAAACTCGTGCCATCGTCCGACACCGCCATGCTCAAATGGTTGGCGACCGATTCGTGCATGTCGAGACGCGCGAACCAGCGGAACGCGGCCGCGAGATCGATGCGCTCGGCGCGATGATCCAGAGCGCGTGGGAGAGTCGCGTGTGTCTGGGGGGACTGGGCCTTGGGTGTGCTCACGGGTCCTCCTCCTTCAGCGCTGGGCGGCGGCCCAATCCGGATGCATCCAGACGGGCGCCGTTTCGAGCGGCAGCGGGATATTTCCGCGGATGAGATCGCTCACTTTCTCCGCGATCATGATGGTCGGTGCATTGGTGTTACCGCTGACGATCGACGGCATGACGGACGCATCCACCACGCGCAGGCCGTCTATTCCATGCACGCGGCACTCGGCATCCACCACCGATCGGCCCGGGTCCAATCCCATGCGGCAGGTGCCGACCGGATGGTAACAGGTCTCGACGTTGCGTCTCACCCACGCATCGAGCTCCTGATCGCCTCGCACGGCGTCCCCGGGATTGAGCTCCCGTCCGCGATAACGGGCGAGGGCGGGTTGGGACAGTATTTCGCGCGTCAGGCGCACCGAGGCGCGCAGATCCTCGCGATCTTGCGGGTCGCTCAAGTAATTGAAGCGAATGGAGGGGGGCGCCGCCGGATCCGCGGAGCGGATTTTCACGGTGCCCAGACTCTTCGGCCGCATGAGGTCGATATGCACCTGGAATGAATGCCGGCCCACATCGTCGATCGTCCCCGGCTTGATCGCGAGCGGCATGAAGGTCAGCTGCAAGTCCGGGTACTCGATGCCGGCGCGGCTGCGGATGAAGCCGCCGGCTTCGAAGTGATTCGAGCCGGCAAGTCCCGGCAAGCCGGCGAACCAGCGAAGCCCCGCCGAGACCTTGCCGAATCCCCGATTGGCCGTATAGATCGACACGGGCTCCGCGCAGTCGTGCTGGACCACGATGTCCGGATGATCGTTGAGGTAGGCGCCCACCGCCGGCAGATCGTGAAGGGGGCGCACGCCCGCCGCCGACAGCCCGGCGGCGGACCCCACGCCCGACAACTGCAGGAGCTGGGGCGAGTTGATGGCGCCCGCCGATACGATGATCTCGCGTTCCGCATGCGCCCGCTCGATCCGCGATCCGTGTGCATACTCCACGCCGATCGCACGCAGGCCCATCGCAGGCCGCCCCTCGAAGATCACCCGGTGTGCGAGCGCGCCGGTGAGTATGGTGAGATTCGCCCGGCTCGATGCCGCGGCGAGATAGGTGCGTGCGACGCTCGCTCGCCGTCCTTTGGCAGTGGTGGTCCGGTCGATGCGTCCGAAGCCCTCCTGGCGCTCGCCATTCACGTCGGTGGAGAATCCGTACCCGCACTGGATCGCGGCCTGCACGAAGGCGGCGGCGAGCGGTGAGGCCGACAGGTCGGGCGCGTAAACCTCGAGCGGCCCGGAGCCGCCGTGATAATCATCGGCTCCGTGCAGGTGGTGCTCCGCACGTTTGAAGTACGGCAGTACGGACGCGTAGTCCCAGCCTGAAAGTCCGGACTCCGCCCAGCCGTCATAGTCTCGCGCATGGCCGCGGATGTAGACCATCCCGTTGATCGAGGAGGACCCGCCCAGTACGCGGCCGCGTGGGTGCGTGAGGCGCCGGTTGTCCAGGCCGGGTTCGGGATCCGATACGTAGTTCCAATTGAATCGGTCGGAGGAGAGGAGGCTCCCGACGGCCGAGGGCATGGCGATCCTCCAACTCCGGTCCGTCGGCCCCGCCTCGATCAAGAGGACGCGCACGCCCGCGTCCTCGGTCAAGCGTGTCGCCAGAACGCAGCCCGCTGAGCCTGCGCCGACGATGACGTAGTCGAACTTCTGCGACGGCATGGGGACGCCGCTTCAGGAGCTGATCGCGTCGTAGCAGAGTTTGTGGAAGTGGCGCACCAGGTGCTCGCTGCGATTGGTGATGCCGTCGCCGATGAGGTACCGGCCTCGGTCGAAGCCGAAGGACCGCAATCCCCGCTGGTTCGATTTGTTGAGGCGGATGTCCTCCGGCCCGAGCTCCTCGTTCATCCAGCGGATGCAGGCCTTGGTGACCTGGGGAAGGTCTCTCCCCTCGACACCGTAGTAGCCGAATCGGAGCATGGAGGATTCCGGACCGGTCGGGTTCATGATGAACGTCCCCACCATGTCGGCGTACGGAAAGGCGTAGATGGTCGCGTTCGGCCAGAGACCGAAATTGAAGAACCAATCCGTCTGCCACGTGGCTCCCTCGAGCGGCAGTCCGTAGGCGTGGGTCGTATCCTTTTTCGGCGGCCCGATATAGGTCCACCATTCGCCCCGCGGCTTCAGCGCGTAGCCCGCGTAATCGATCAGCTGCACCAGCTGCTTGTGCGCGGGCCCGGAATTGTCGAAGTGATAGCCCTCGATGGAGTTTTCCTGGATCACCTTCCAATTGGCAGGGACCGGGACATCCACTTCCTCGATCAGCTTCAATCGATCGAGATCCGGAATGAAGCGGCGGATCTCGGCATCCGCCTCGGGTGCCATCACGGCGATCGGCTTTGCGTCGCGGTCCAGATTGACGAATACGAAGGATGCGAAGATCTCGACGCGAACCGGCTTGAGTCCATGATCGCTCTTGCGGAAGTCCGCGATGCCCTGAGCGTTCGGAGCGCCCCGCAGACACCCATCGAGGGCGTAGGTCCAGGCATGGTATCCGCAGGTCAGCGTCGGAGATTTTCCGCGGCGCGCTTCCACCAGGCGATTGCCGCGGTGCTGGCAGACATTGTGGAAGGCGCGGATCTTGCCCTCGCGTCCGGCGATCACGATGACGCTCTGATCGAAGATGTCGTGGGTTACGAAGGAGCCCGGCTCACGCAATTCGTTCACGTGCCCGACCAGATGCCACGACTTGAAGAAGATCTTGGATTTCTCCCGCTGGAAGACGTTCTCGTCGTAGAAGTATCGGGACGGCAAGGAATAGCCCGCATTCTGGTCGCTGATGCTCCACTCGACGTTCTCGGCATTCATGATTCACCTCGATCTTTTGCCGCGAGTTGCGCCGCGGCCCACCCGATCAAGCTACGGCGCATTCACTGGACCCGCCTGCTGAAAAGCGTCATGATGATGTCGAATTCGCTCAGGAGGGCGTCTGAGAAAAATCGCGTTTCTGCTGTTGCCGGAGTTCTCGCACCTCGGCATCGCCGCGGCGACGGAACCGTTGTTCATCGCCAACTGGCTGGCGCAGGCGGTGCTGTTCGAGTGGACCGTCGTATCCGCCGACGGCGCGCCGGTTCGCGCCAGCAACGGCATGCGCATTCCGGTGGACGGTGACTTCGCCTCGGCGTCCGGCGCCAAGACGGTATTCGTACTCGCAAGCTTCGAACCCGACCATGCGCTGAAGGAGCGCCGGGTGCTCAAGTGGCTGAAGCGGCTTGCCCGATTCGGCGTCGAGCTCGGCGGGATCGAGAACGGCAGTCTCGCGCTGGCGCAGGCAGGTCTACTCAACGGACACCAGGTGGCCGTGCACTGGGACAATCTCATCGGCTTCGAGGAACATTATCCGCGCACGCGTCCCGTCGATCGGCTCTACGTCCGCAGCGGAGAACGCCTCACCTGCGCAGGCGCCTCCGCGATTCTCGACATGATGGTCGCCTGGATCGGATGGCACGGTCATGCGGATCTCGCCGGCGAAGTCGCCGAGCATTTGCTGCTCCGCGAAGTGCGGCCGCCCGAGACCGGGCAGCGGGCCTCGGATGCCGGCTCGCCGTCCGGTCTGGGTACGGCCGTGGCGCGCGCGCAGGCGATCATGCGCGAACACATCGATGAGCCGCTATCCTGCGGCGAGGTCGCGCGGCGCGTGGGTCTGTCGCTGCGCCAAATCGAGCGCCGATTCAAGGAGGAGCTGCATTGCTCCATTCTGCAGCGGTATCGCTTGATCCGCATGAACAAGGCGCACCAGCTTCTTCAGCAGACCGAGCTCAGCGTGACCGACGTGGCGTTCTCCTGCGGCTTCTCCTCGCCCGAATACTTTTGCCGGCTCTATCGCGCCATGTTCAACTGCTCGCCGAGCAAGGACCGGCGGCAATCGACCACCGCGCCGGTCCTCAGGCAGCCGGGCGCGCCGCCCGGGCGGCGCATAGGCCCGCGTGCGGGAACCTCCAAGGTCAGGTAACCATCGGGCCCGCGCTCAGGTCGGGGAGTCGGCAGGCGGCCGAACCGAGCGCAGGAACGCGCGCATGTGAAATTGCATCTGCTGCTCGCCGTACCGGAACTCCGTGCCCACCGGACACGCCCGGCGCGCGAGGCAGCCGCGCTCCCGACATTCCCGCCCCGCAACGCTCAGCACGTGGCCGACGCAGGCATCGAGGTCGAATCCGTCCGGACGGAAGGCGCGAACCGGGCAAGCCGAGAGGCATGGCTTGGTTGCGCAGCTCACGCAGGGGTGGACGCTCGGCGCGGGCGGCGGCAGCTCGATGGCACACGGCAGAACGAGCGCTCCGCGATACGCATGCCAGAGGCCCCACCGCTCGTGGATGAGGAGGCCGATCGGGCTTTGATGCACCGGCTCACTGCGAAAAGCCATGCGCTGAAAGGGCAGCGCAGCCAAGGCGGGTCCGCTCGGGTAGATATCCTCGGCATCGAGCTCCCGGGCGAGCGATCCAATCACGCGATGGGACCAGCGATCGAGCGGATGCGGCAATCCGTCCCGCGCCTCGGGCGAGCGGGCAAAGTGCGCCCACTGCAGGCTCCCGGTGAACCCCAAGAGGACGATGGTTCCGGCCGGCGCCGAGCGCAGCGAGCGATCGAGCTCTGCGGGTCCCGGATGAAATGCGCCCCGCACCGCGAGGCCAACGTCCGCCGCACGCCGACATAGTTGATCGAAGCGGATCACGGTCAGGCATCATACGTGCGTTTGCGCGGCGATGGGGGTGCCGCACCATGGCTCAGATGATCACGAATCCGGCGACCCTGGCGCCGCTGGGCGAGGTGCCCGAGTCCGGTGTCGACGATATCGAGCGTGTGGTCGCAGCCGCCCGAGCGGCAGCGGCCTCGTGGCACGCGATGCCGCCCGCACTTCGTGCGGGACTCTTGAGGGAAATCGCCGGCCGCATCCGCGGGAAGGCGCCGGAGCTGGCCGATCTGTCGACCCGTGAGAGCGGGCTGGCGCGATGCGAGTCGTTGGATTGCGTAGGCGCGGCCGCGGCGAGCTTCGAGTTTTTCGCGGCGCAATCCGAGGGAGGGCGGAGCGAGGCGGCCGGCGATTCGTCGAGCGTCGCCGCCGTAGATTCTTCGGGCGTCGCTGCCGTATTGGCGCCTTTCGATCTGCCGTTGCCGGTGATGGCAGCCGCCGTCGGCAGCGCACTGGCCGCAGGCCTCTGCGTCGTCTGCAAGCCGCCCGCGCAAAATCCATTGACCAGTCTGGAACTCGCCCGGGTGTTCGACGTGCTGCCTGCCGGCGCCGTGAGCCTCGTCACCGGCGGAGCCTCGGTCGGGCGCGCACTGGCAGCCCACCCGGCCGTGGGGCGGGTCCTATTTACCGGGTCGAGCGCCGCGGGCCTCGAGATCGGCGCCGCCGCGGCGGGCAAGCAGCTCGATCTCGAGGTCGGTACGATCGATGCGCACATCGTATGCCGGGGTGCGGATCTCGATCTTACCGTCCCGGCCGTCGCCTGGACTCGCCTCATGAGCGGTGGTCAAGCGTGCATGTCGGGGGGCCATCTGTACGTCGAGCGTTCCTTGGCGGCGGAATTCGTGGATCGCATGCATCACTGCGTAGGTTTTCTCGACGTGGACGATCCGGCGAAGCCCTCGACCGATCTCGGGCCGCTGATTTCGCTCGATGCGGCTCGGAAGCTCGAGGACCAAGTCGGCCGGATGCTCCGCCAGGGTGCGAAGCTCATCTTGGGCGGCCGACGTTTTCGGCCGTCGGGTCTGCCGGGACATTTTTTTCAGCCCACCATCCTGACGGACGTGAAGCCCGGCAGCGTTCCCATGCGCGAACAGCTGCTCGGACCCGTGATCACGGTCACGCCGGTGGCGGATCTCGCGGAGGCCTTGCGCTGCTGGGCCGAGTTCCGTTCGTCCCCCGCCATCTCGCCCGCCGCCGCGTCGATCTACACGGACGACGTCGAAACGGCCGGCCGTTTGCTGGAGGAGATGGACGGCGGCTTTTTCAGGATCAATGATCCATCGGTCGCGGGTCTCGGGCCGTTCAGCGGACTGCGCCACCGCGGCATCCGTCAAGCGCTCGGTGCCGATCCGCATGGCTCTAGGGGCGCGACGCATGCGTCGCGCGGGCGGCCATGGATGGCCACCCCGGGCTTGCGCGGAGCAGGGACTGCGCAGCGCAATGATCGGACCAATCGCGCCCAATTCGTGGGCGCCCAATTCGCGCGCGCAATAGAGCGCAAACCCTGGTGGTTTCCCTACGCCGATCGTGCGCGCTCGCCATGATTCGACGTAGAATCTCCCGCCGGCGCTGAAGCCCTTTCGTTGGATTCTCGATGCGTTACTCGATTTTCAACCTGGTTCGTCAAGCTCTCACCCATCATCGGGGCTGGAGTCCCGCATGGCGCGACGCAGCTCCGAAACCCGCGTACGACGTCATCATCGTCGGCGGAGGAGGGCACGGACTCGCGACGGCTCACTATCTCTCCAAGGTGCACGGCATCTCGAACGTCGCGGTCATCGAAAAGGGCTGGATCGGCTCCGGCAACGCCGGCCGCAATACCACCATCATCCGCTCGAATTATCTCCTGCCCGGCAACAACCCGTTCTACGAGTTGTCCATGAAGCTCTGGGAGGGGCTCGAGCAGGATCTCAACTACAACGCGATGGTCAGCCAGCGCGGGGTGCTCAATCTCTATCACTCCGACGCGCAGCGCGATGCCTACGCGCGGCGCGGTAACGGCATGCTGCTGCATGGGGTGGACGCCGAGCTCGTGGATGCGGCGGGCGTGCGGCGGATGCTGCCCTTTCTCGATTTCGACAATGCGCGGTTTCCCATTCAAGGGGGCCTGTTGCAGCGCCGGGGCGGGACGGCGCGTCACGACGCGGTCGTCTGGGGATATGCGCGCGCGGCCTCGAGCCGCGGCGTCGACATCATTCAGAACTGCGAGGTGACGGGATTCATCCGGGACTCGGGCCGTGTCACCGGCGTCGAGACCACGCGCGGCGCGATTCGCGCCCAGAAGGTGGGGCTTGCCGTCGCCGGCAACACCTCGCGCCTCGCCGCGATGGCGGACCTTCGGCTGCCGATCGAAAGCCATGTGCTCCAGGCATTCGTGTCCGAGGCCATCAAGCCCTTCATTCCGGGGGTCGTGACCTTCGGCGCCGGGCATTTCTACATCAGCCAATCCGACAAAGGGAGTCTCGTGTTCGGCGGCGATTTGGATGGCTACAACTCCTACGCGCAGCGCGGAAATCTCCCCACGGTCGAGGATGTCTGCGAAGGGGGAATGGCCTTGATGCCGGCGCTCGGCCGCGTCCGCGTGCTTCGCTCCTGGGGCGGCATCATGGATATGTCGATGGACGGCTCGCCCATCATCGACCATACGCCCGTCCCTGGGCTCTACCTGAACGCCGGATGGTGCTACGGCGGATTCAAGGCGACGCCGGCCTCGGGTTGGTGCTTTGCTCATCTGCTCGCGCGCGACGAGCCTCATGAGGTCGCGCGGGCCTATCGTCTCGACCGCTTCGCGAAGGGCCATCTCATCGACGAGAAGGGCGTCGGCGCTCAGCCGAACCTTCATTGACTCTCGAGATCAAAATCCAACTTCCATTCAAAAGCTAGATCGATGCGCATTCAATGTCCCTTTTGCGGTGAACGTGATCTGAGCGAGTTCTCCTATCGTGGCGATGCGGGATTCAAACGCCCGGATGCCGCGGCGTCCGATGCGGGCACGCGATTCTTCGAGGAAGTGTATCTGCGCGACAATCCCGCGGGCGCGCATGAGGAGCTCTGGTATCACCTCTACGGGTGCCGGAGCTGGATCAAGGTGAACCGCAATACCCGCACCCACGAAATTCTGGCGGTGAGCCGATCATGAGTGCCGCTCGCGACCGCATTCCATCGCAGCCGTATCGTCTCGCGCATCACGGAATCGTCGACCGTGCGCACCCCCTCGGGTTCGATTTCGACGGGCGCCGATACTCGGGGTTCGCCGGAGATACGCTCGCCTCCGCATTGCTCGCGGCCGGCGTGCGCCTCGTCGGCCGCTCCTTCAAGTACCACCGGCCTCGCGGCATCGTCGCCGCGGGATCCGAGGAGCCGAACGCCCTGGTCGAGCTGCGCAGCGGCGCGCGCCGGGAGGCCAATACCCGCGCGACCGTCGCGGAGCTCTTCGACGGGCTCGAGGCGCGGAGCCAGAATGCGTGGCCGAGCGTCGGTTTCGATGTGGGAGCGGTCAATTCGCTGCTCTCGCCGATCTTCGTCGCCGGCTTCTACTACAAGACGTTCATGTGGCCGGCGGCGTTCTGGGAGAAGCTCTACGAGCCGGTGATTCGCCGGGCCGCGGGTCTGGGCCGCGCCAGCCACGATTCAGATCCCGACACTTACGACAAGGCGCACGCATTTTGCGACGTGCTGGTCATCGGCGGCGGTCCGGCGGGCCTCGCAGCCGCACTGGCGGCCGGCCGGGCGGGCGCGAGAGTCATCCTGTGCGAGGAGGATTTCGTCCTGGGAGGACGCTTGAACGGCGACCGCCACGTCATCGACGACTTGAGCGGGCGCGATTGGGTTTGGCGGGTCGAAACGGAACTGCGCTCGATGCCGGGCGTGCAGATCATGCCCCGCACCACGGTCTTCGGCACCTATGACGCCGGCCTTAGCGGGCGCGCGTACCTTCGGCGCGCTCGAGCGCGTCTCGGATCATCTCGCCGTCCCGCAGGCGCATCGGCCTCGCCAGCGATTGTGGAAAATCATTGCCCGGCAGAGCGTACTCGCCGCCGGGGCCGTGGAGCGGCCCATCGTCTTCGGCGGCAACGACCGGCCCGGCGTCATGATGGCCGCCGCCGTGCGCACATACCTGAATCGGTTCGGCGTCGCGCCGGGACGCCGCGCCGCGATTTTCACCTCCGGCGACGACGGATGGAGAACCGCCGCGGATCTGGTGCAGGCCGGTGTCTCCGTGGAGGCGGTGATCGACTCTCGGTCCGACGTCGATCCCGCGCTGGTCAGGGCGGCGGAGCGCGGCCATGTGCAGGTTCTGTTGAGCTCGCAGGTGGTCGGCACCCATGGCTGGCAGCGGCTTTCGAACATCTCGGTGCGGGGTGCAGACGGCCGGCTCGCGCGATTCGCGGTCGATCTCCTGGCCGTGTCCGGCGGCTGGAATCCGAGTGTCGCGCTCTCCACGCATCTCGGTAGCAAGCCCCAATGGGCGCCGGGAATCTCGGCCTTCGTGCCCGGCGAGCTGCCGCGCGCCATGAGCGCCGCGGGCGCCTGCACCGGATCATTGGCGCTCGCGGACTCGCTCAGGGAGGGTGCCGGGGCCGGCGCCCGCGCCGCCGCCGCCGCCGGATTCACTGCCGGCGCCGTTCCGACCTGGAAGAGCTCCGACGATCGAGTGCGCTCCAGTCCGCTCTGGTTCGTCGAGAACTTCGACGGCAAGGCGTTCGTGGATTTTCAGCACGATGTGACCTATGACGATGTCGTGCTCGCCGAGCGCGAAGGGTACCGCTCCGTCGAGCACTTGAAGCGTTATACGACACTGGGCATGGCGACCGATCAGGGTAAGACGTCGAACGTCAACGGACTCGCGATCATGGCAGCGCTCACCGAGCGCTCCATCCCCGACGTCGGGACGACGTCGGCCCGCCCGCCGTATACGCCGGTGTCCATCGGCGCGCTCGCGGGTACGCACCGGGGCAAGCATTTCCGCCCGACGCGCCTGACGGCCGGACACGATTGGGCACAGGAGCGGGGCGCGACCTTCGTCGAGACCGGGCAGTGGCTGCGCGCCCAGTGGTTCACGGCGCCCGGAGAGTCGAACTGGCAGGAGACCGTCTCGCGGGAAGTGTGCGCCGTGCGGTCGAGCGTCGGCGTGTGCGATGTGTCGACGCTGGGAAAGATCGACATCCAGGGGACCGACGCGGGCGCGTTCCTCGACCGTGTGTACATCAACATGTTCTCGACGCTGCCCGTCGGAAAAGCGCGCTACGGCTTGATGTTGCGCGAAGACGGATTCGTCATGGACGACGGCACCACCGCACAGCTCGCGAAGCAGCATTATGTGATGTCGACGACCACGGCGAACGCGGCCGGCGTCATGCAGCACCTGGAGCACGCTCGGCAGGTTCTATGGCCCGAGCTGGACGTTCAGATCGTCTCCGTGACCGAGCAGTGGGCCCAGTACGCGATTGCGGGACCGAAGGCGCGCCAGCTCCTCGAACGGCTCTTGGGCGATGCGTTCGACCTGTCCGACCGGGCCTTTCCCTATCTCGCCTGCGCGGAGTTCTCCTGGCGGAACCTTTCGGTCAGGCTGTTCCGTATTTCCTTTTCCGGCGAGCTGGCCTACGAGCTTGCCGTGCCGGCCCGCTACGGAGATGCGGTGATCCGGGCGATCATGAGCGCGGGCGACACGCTCGATGTCGCGCCTTACGGAACCGAGGCGCTCGGCGTGATGCGCATCGAAAAGGGTCATGTCGCGGGCAACGAGTTGAACGGCACGACGACCGCCACCGATCTTGGGCTCGGCCGCATGATGTCCAAGAAGAAGGATTTCATCGGCCGCGTACTGGCCGAAAGACCGGGTCTGACCGATCCCGATAGGCCGGCGCTCATCGGCGTCAAGCCGGTCGATCGATCCGCGCGGCTCTATGGCGGCGCCCACTTCCTTGCGCTCGGGGCGGTACCGAGTCTCGAGAACGACCAGGGCTATCTCACCTCGGTGGCTTACTCGCCGATGCTCGGACATTGGATAGGATTGGGTTTCTTGAAGCGCGGACCGGAGCGCCACGGCGAGCGGCTGCGTGCGTTCGGTCCGATCCGCGGCGGTGACGCCGAGGTCGAGGTGGTCTCGCCGCTGTTCTTCGACCCGGAAGGAGGGCGCCTCCATGTCTGATTCACCTTCTTTCGCGCCTCGATCCCCGCTGGCGGCTGGGGGGCCGGCGGCGGCGGCCGCACCGGTGTCGGCCGCGGTATCAGTGCCGGCTCCCGGAGTCACGGCGGCGGCACTCGACGGCTTCGGGTTGGCGACGGTGCTGGCGAGGAAGGGCTCCTCGCAGGCGCTGGCTCAGCGAGTCCACGAGCGCTTCGGGATGGATCTGCCGGCGGGACCGAAGCTCTCGGCGGCATCCGGCGTGGTGTTCGCGGGCACGGGACCGGGTGCCTGGCTCGCGATGGCCGAGCGGGGCGGCAACGCGTTTGCCGCCAAGCTCATGAGCGACCTACACGGCGTGGCCTCGGTGTCGGACCAGAGCGACGGCTATGTGCTGATTCGGTTGACGGGTCCCCGGGTTCGCGATGCGCTGTCGAAACTGGTTCCGATCGATCTGCACCCCCGCGCCTTCAAGACGGGAGACGTGGCGGCGACGGTCGCATCGCACATCGGCGTGACTCTATGGCGCCCCGCGGACCAGCCGGACGCGGGACACATGTTCGAGGTCGCCATGTTCCGAAGTCTGGCCCGCAGCTTCTGGCATGCGCTCGCCGACGCGGCGGCGGAGTACGGTTTCGAGGCAAGGCGTATCCCGGCCGGGACATCGTGATGATGCCGCTCGACGACCTGTTTCGCGGCGGCGGCGGCATTCACTGCATCACGCAGCAGGAACCTGCGGGGTAGAGGTGGTCGCGCGTTACGATCAAACCCGGCGCTCCCCGAGGGGGGAGCGCCGGGCTGATCCTATCGGCTAGCTGGCGGGGCTGCCCTCGACTTGAATCTCGAGCTTCACCCACATCTTGAAGCCGTACGATTGTCCGAAGGTGACGCCGTAATCGGACCGGTCGAACGAAGCCGATGCGTCGGCTCCGCAGACTTCCTTGTGGGGGGGCATGGGGCCCGGCTTGCACATGAAGGAGTCGATCTTCAGCGTCAAAGGCTTGCTCACGCCGTGGAGCGTGAACGTGCCCTCGGCCTCGGTCGGACCTGACGCACCGAACTTGGTGAATTTCCCCGAATAGGTTGCCGTCGGATACTTGGCCGCATCGAAGATCTCGGGGGACTTGGCGTGCTCATCGAGCTTCGCGTTGCCGAAGTCGATCGAGCTCATGTTCACCGTCACGTTGATGGTGCCCGCCTTGGCATCCTTGTCGTAGACGACGGTGCCCGCCGTCTCCGTGAACTTCCCGCGCCAAACGGAAAGACCGCCCATGTGGTCGGCCTCGAAGCTCGGATAGGTATGTTTGGGATCGAGCACATAGGTAACCGGCGCGGCGAAAGCCGCCGCGCAGACGAACGCGGCAAGCGGCGCCAAGACAATACGCTTCATGAGGGCTCCTTGAATACAATGGGTATACTTCTCATCGACGAGACATCTCGAGCGGAGCGACCTCGCCGATGCGCCGAATGATAGCCGATTGCTCCGCCCGTCCCGCTTTTTTCTGCATGTATTCAAGGAACCGATGGATTTAATCGAAGCAATAGATACCAGATCCTCGGCGGGGCGATTGAGCGCGCCCGGCCCGAGTCCGGAGCACCTCGATTTGATGCTGAAAGCCGCTGCCCGCGCACCCGATCACGGGCGCCTCAAGCCCTGGCATTTGATCGTCCTCGAAGGCGCGGCCAAAGAGCGCTTCGCGGCCGCGGCCGCGGAGGCGAAGCGCCGGCGCAATCCCGCATTGACCGACGAACAAGTCATGTCCGATCGCGACAAGGTCCTGCGCTCCCCCACCATCATCGTCGTGGGCTGTTTGGTGCGCGAGCATCCCAAGGTACCCGAGATCGAGCAGATCGTCGCCGCCGGCGCGGCCGCCGAAAATCTTTTCCTGGCGGCCCATGGCCTCGGCTACGGAGTGATGTGGAAGACCGGAGCGGCGGCCTACGATCCGGATGTGAAGGCGATGCTCGAACTGAATCCGGGCGACCACATCGTGGGGATCATTCATGTGGGAACCCGGGTGAAGTAAGGCCGCGCAGGGAGGCCGACTTCACCAGGGCCCAGACGGGCTTACCCGGGACGAGCGCCAGCTCGCGAGTGGCGGCCTTGGTGATCCTCGCGAGTATCGTCGGGCCGCCGCCGGCACTGCCGGCACCGGCAGCGTCGCCCACGCCGATCGAGATGAGATCGGAGGCACCGTCGTCTTCGACAGCGGTGACGACGCCTTGCAAGTGATTGCGCACGCTGAGAAGCTCGGGCTTGCGGGCGGCCACGATGATGTCGCGGGCCAGCAATTGCACGCGCAGTGTCGTGCCCGGCGGAAGGTTCGCGGCGTTCACCTGGATCTCTCCGTCCCCGATGCGCAGCCGCAGCAGCCCGCCGATGAGTTCGTTGCCGATCACCGTGCCGTCGACCACCGCGCCGACCGCATCGGGGCCGATCATCGCGCGCAGCCGCCGATCGAGGCTCATCGCGCCGATTTCACCCTGCGCGGCGATGGTTCCCGATTGCATGAGCACGATGTGCGTCGCGAGCCTCAAGACCTCGTCTAGTTGGTGGCTTACGTAAACCATGGGAAGGGTGAGCTGATCCCGCAGCGTCTCCAGATAAGGCAGTACCTCCTCGCGGCGCTCCCGGTCCAGGGAGGCGAGCGGCTCGTCGAGCAGCAGCAGCCGGGGCTGGGAGAGCAAGGCGCGGCCGATGGCGACGCGCTGCTTTTCGCCGCCGGACAACTGGTGAACGCGGCGTGCCATGAGCGGTTGCAATTCAAGCATGCCCGCCACCCGGTCGAATCCGATGGATCCGGCGCGCGCGGCGCGCCGTTCGGCGAATCTGAGGTTTCCGGCGACGCTCAAATGCGGAAACAGCCGGGCATCCTGAAAGACGTATCCGATGCCGCGTTTCTCGACCGGTACATCGATGCGCCGCTCGCTGTCGAAAAGCACGCTGTCGTCGAGGGCCACGCGCCCGCGGTCGGGGCGCAGGAGTCCTGCGATGAGGTTGACGGCCGTGGTCTTGCCGCACCCGGAGGGTCCAAACAGGGCGACCACGCCCGGCGTCGGCAACTCGAACCTCACGTCGAGACGGAACGCACCGCGTTGCTTGGCGGCAGCGACGGAGAGCATCAGCGTCCCAACATCCGGCGCACCCGGCGCGCGAACCATTCGGACACCAGCAGGCCGGCCAGCCCCAGGGACACTGAGAGAACGGCGAGCCGGGCCGCGGCGTGCTCTCCGCCGGGTTCCTGCAACGCGGAGTACAGCGCCAAGGGGAGCGTACGGGTCTGTCCGGGAATGTTCGACACGAAGGTAATGACCGCCCCGAATTCGCCGAGCGAGGCCGAGAAGGCGGTGATGCCTCCAGCCAGCAGACCCGGCAACATCAGCGGCAGACTGACGCTCGCGAAGCGATCCAGGGCGCCCGCGCCCAGAGTGCGCGCCGCGTCTTCGAGCCCTCGGTCGATGCTCTCCAGGGAAATCCGTATTGCCCGAACCATCAGCGGGAAGGACATCACCGCGGTGGCGAGCGCGGCACCGTTGCGGGTGAAAATGAGCTGGATGCCGAAGGTCCGCTCGAGCCATCCGCCGATCGGTCCCCGTGCGCCGAACAGGAGCAGCAATACATAGCCTACCGCGACCGGCGGCAGCACCAGCGGCAGGTGCACCATGGCGTCGAGCAGCGTATGCCCCAAGAAGCGGCGCCGCGTCAGAATCCATGCGACCAGGAGAGCGGCGGGCGTGCTGATGGCGACGCTCCGCAAGGCGACGCTCAAGCTGAGGCGCAGCGCTTCGCTTTCGTCGGGGCTCAACCAGATCATGGTGCGGCGCCGGGATTCATGACGCACGCAGTATACTGGCCGCCGCAGATAGACCATGGATCCTCGAGGAACTCGAATGCCCTATTACCGCGCCGTGGCGCCGGCGGCAGCCGCGACGCCGGACCGGATCGGCGTGCTGCTGGTGAATCTGGGAACACCCGATTCACCGACCTATTTTTCGGTGCAGCGGTATTTGCGGGAGTTCCTGGGCGACCGCCGGGTCATCAACACGTCGCGCTGGATCTGGCTGCCGATACTGTACGGCATCGTGCTGCCGTTCCGGCCGCTCACGAGCGCCCGCAAGTATCGTCAGATCTGGATGCCGGAGGGCTCGCCGCTGGCGGTCTACAGCGCACGCCTCAAGGGAAAGATCGAGCGCCGGTTGCAAGAGACGCTGGGCGACCGCGTGCGGGTGGCGCTCGGCATGACCTACGGCAGCCCGACCATCGACTCGGCGATCGAGGCCCTGGCGGAACAGAACGTCAAACGGCTGCTGATACTGCCGCTCTATCCTCAGTATTGCTCATCGACCACGGGCTCCGTATTCGATCGGACCGTCGGTATCCTGGAGCATTGGAGATGGGTCCCGGAAACGCGTTTCGTGAACGACTACTACGCGGATCCCGGCTACCTCGACGCGCTGGCCCGGCGGATCGAGGAACATTGGGCGAGTGCCGGCGGACGCTCTCACCTGATGTTCTCCTATCACGGTATCCCGGTGGCCTACGTGGAGGAGGGCGATCCGTACCGCGATCAGGCCGAGGCAACGACTCGCTCGGTCGCGTCGCGGTTGGAATTGAAAGAGGGCGAATGGTCCCACTGTTACCAGTCGCGCTTCGGCAAGGTGGTCTGGCTGCAGCCGTACACGGAAGACGCGTTGAAGGATCTCGCCGCGCGCGGCATCCGCCGGGTGACGGTGGTCTCGCCCTCGTTCGCGGTCGACTGCCTGGAGACGCTCCAGGAAGTGGCGATCGAGTACGCCGAGAAATTCCTGCAATTCGGCGGTGAGCGATTGAGCCTGGTGCCCGCCCTCAACGATGATGATCGGCATGCCGACGCGCTGGTCTCGGTGATCCGCAATCAGCTCGGCGGGTGGAGCTCGTGAGAGCTGCCCGGCAGCCTGACCCTCCATGACGATTCTTGGCTTTCTCTGTCTGGCGGTGTGGACGTACTTGTTCCTTTTCCATGGCCGATACTGGCTGTCCAGCCCGGAGCTTCCGGCGTCGGCGCCCGTTGCCGGCCCCCCGATCGACCTGGTGGTCCCTGCGCGCGACGAGGCGCCCACGATCGAGCCCGTCATCGCATCCCTCGTGGCCCAGGATTACGCCGGCGGTTTCCACATCTTCCTCGTCGACGACAATTCCACGGATGGGACGGCCGAGCGCGCCGGCACCGCCAAGAATCTCACCATCCTCCAGGGCCGGCCGAAGCCGCCGGGCTGGTCCGGAAAGATGTGGGCCGTGAGTCAGGGCGTGGCCGCGGGCACGGCGCCGCTCGTGCTCCTGACGGACGCGGATATCGTGCATGACCCGCGGCATCTCTCCTCCCTCGTCGCGAGACTTCTGGCACCGGCCGCGCATGCAGCCTCTCCGGAACCGGTGAGCCAGCCGGAACTGGTGAGCGAGATGGTGCGGCTTCATTGCACGAGCCTCGCCGAGCGCATCCTGGTGCCGGCGTTCGTGTATTTCTTCCAGATGCTCTACCCGTTCTCCAGGGTCAACGATCCCGGTTCGGCGGTTGCCGCGGCCGCGGGCGGCACGGTGCTCGTGCGGCGCGCGGCGCTCGAGCGGATCGGCGGCATCGAGGCGATCAAGGGCGCGCTCATCGACGATGTGGCCCTGGCGAAGGCGGTGAAATCGGCCGGGGGAGCCCTCTATCTCGGACACTCGGGGCTCGCGGCTTCGATCCGCCCCTATCCTCATTTCAGCGATATCTGGCGGATGATTTCGCGCACCGCGTTCACTCAACTTCGGTACTCCGCCGCCATGCTCCTGCTCACGGTGCTCGCCCTGACGCTCGTCTGGTGGGTGCCCGTGGGGCTCGCTGCGTTCGGATCCGGGGCGCAGCGCGCTTGCGGGATCGGAGCCTGCGCGCTCGCGGCCGCCAGCTACCTGCCGACGCTTCGGCGCTATGGCCGCAGTCCCGTCGGGGTGCTGGCGCTGCCTCTGATCGCGCTTTTCTACATGGCCGCTACCGTGGCATCGGCGCTCGATCATTGGCGCGGAGCGGGCGCGAGCTGGAAGAATCGCTCCTACGGCGGCGGCTGAGGGCGCGGCGCGCGCCCGCTATCCCTGGTACGCCCGATCCAGCAGGACGCTCGGGTCGGATGGTGCATCGGCCGCACCGAATACCGCCCCCCAGCCCGAATCGCGGTCGAGACGCGTGGCGCAGAAGCTTTCCGCCACGGCGCACGCTCCGGCCGAAGCGTCCGCCGCGCCGAGCAGCAGTGCCGCCTGCATCAGCGTGACGAACGACTGCGCAAAATGCCGTGCTCGAGAGTCCGTCAAGCCCGAGAGCGACGAGGAGAACCGCTCGAAGGCGACATCGAAACTGCGGTGTCGTCCGCGTGCGATCGACAGCTCGCGCAGCACCACCTCGCAGGTCGCGGGTGATTTGGAGAACGCCCGGAGGACGTCCAGGCACATGATGTTGCCCGAGCCTTCCCAGATGGAATTCACGGGCATCTCGCGCACGATTCGTGCGAGCGGCAACTCCTCGGTGTAGCCGTTGCCGCCGAGCACCTCCATCGCCTCCGCCGCCAGTTCGCAGCCGCGCTTGCACACCCAGAATTTGGCGGCCGACGTCAGCGCGCGCCGCAGGGTGCTTTCGGCCGGCGCGTCGCTTTCGAAGGCCCGCGCCAGGCGCAGGGACAGCGCCGTCGCGGCTTCGGACTCGAGGACGAGATCGCCGAGCACGGCGCGCATCAGGGGTTGATCGATCAACCGCGCGCCGAACACGGTTCGATGACGGGCGTGGTGCAGGGCCTGCACCACGGCCTGACGCATCATGCCGGCGGTGCCGATGACGCAATCGAGGCGCGTGTACGTGCCCATCTCGAGGATGGTAGGGACCCCGCGTCCGGTCTCACCCAGCAAGGAACCCCACGCATCCCGGAACTCCACCTCCGAGGATGCGTTGGACCGGTTGCCGAGCTTGTCCTTCAATCGCTGTATGTAGATGCCGTTCAGCGATCCGTCGGGCAGCCGGCGCGGCATGAAGAAGCACGACAGTCCGCCGTCGGTCTGCGCGAGCACGAGATGCGCGTCGCACTGCGGCGCTGAGAAGAACCATTTGTGACCGTTGAGCCGGTACGACCCGTCGGCCGTCCGCTCCGCGCGCGTGGTATTGGCGCGCACATCCGACCCCCCTTGTTTCTCGGTCATGCCCATGCCGATCAGGCCGCCGTACTTCGAGGCGATGGGGATGTCGCGGGGATCGTAGCGCCGCGTGATGAGCCGCGGCAGCCACTCGGCCGCCAGACCGGGGTCGCGGCTGATCGCGGCGATCGCGCCGTAAGTCATCGTGGTTGGACACAGCGTGCCGGACTCGATTTGAGCCTGCATCAAATAGCCCGCGGCGCGCGCCACGTGCGCCCCGCGGCCGGCATCGCGTGCCCACGGGGCGCTGTGGTAGCCGCGTGCCGTGATGCCCTCCATCAAGGCGTGCCACGAGGGATGAAACTCGACCGCGGCGATACGCTCGCCCTGCACGTTGAAGTTGTTGAGCACCGGCGGATGGCGATTGGCGAGCCGCGCATGCTCGAAATTGGCGGCGGTGCCGAGTGTCGCACCGTCGCGCGCGAGCTGCCTGGCCTGGGCGCCGGCACCTTCCCGGTCCACGGCCGCTCGCAGCGCCTCATCGGTGGTGAACAGGTTGTAGTCCACCAGGGGCGGCGTCTGGTTCAACGGCGCGGTCGGGGGCGGCTGCGTGCTCTGCACCCGGCACATGGTAGGCCAATTTGCGCCGATTTGACGAATATGCGGGCCCATCCAGCCCGGTCCATGAATCCCGGCCGGCGTCTCAAAGGCACCCCCAAATCCCGCCGGCACTTGCGAAAGCGCCCGGGCGAGTGCTAGATTCGGTCAACTATGCATCAGGCCACCACGCGTTTCTGCTCGCTTGCACTCCTGCTGCTGCGCCGCTAGGCGCCACCTACTTGCGCCATCGGTCGGCGCCAACAAGACCGAAAACCAGATCCCCTCGACGCCGAACCTGCGCTCATCTGCGGGTTCCGCCACGAGATCTCGAGACTGACAGAGCAGAGACCGCCATGCTACGCACGCCATCGACCAAGTATCGCCCATTCGCCCCCATCGACCTCAAGGACCGCACCTGGCCCAACGCCGTCATTGCCGCGCCGCCTACCTGGTGCAGCGTCGATCTGCGGGACGGGAATCAAGCGCTGATCGAGCCGATGGACGCCGCCCGCAAGCGCCGCATGTTCGACATGCTGGTCCGCCTCGGATTCAAGGAAATCGAGGTGGGTTTCCCGGCCGCCTCGCAGACCGATTTCGATTTCGTGCGGGAGCTCATCGAGAGAGGCCTCGTGCCGGACGATGTCACCATCCAGGTGCTCACTCAGGCGCGCCCGGAGCTCATTGCGAGGACATATGAGTCCTTGAAGGGCGCGCGCCGCGCCATCATGCACGTGTACAACTCGACCTCGGTCGCGCAGCGCCGGGTGGTCTTTCGCACCGACCGCGCGGGCATCGTCGATATCGCCGTGCGCGGCGCGACCTGCGTGCGCGAGCACGCGGAGCGGAATCGCGGGACGGAATGGGTATTTCAATACAGCCCCGAAAGCTTCACCGGGACCGAGTTGGATTTTGCGGTGGAGATCTGCGATGCCGTCAATGCGGTGTGGGAACCGACGCTGCAACGCCGCTCCATCCTGAATCTGCCCGCCACCGTCGAAATGGCCACCCCCAACGTGTACGCGGACCAGATCGAGTGGTTCGGACGGCACATCGCCCATCGCGAGTGCATCGTGCTGAGCGTCCATCCGCACAACGACCGGGGGACGGCGGTCGCGGCGGCGGAACTCGCCGTCATGGGAGGTGCGGAGCGAATCGAAGGCACCCTGTTCGGCAACGGCGAGCGGACAGGCAACGTGGATATCGTGACACTTGCCCTTAACCTTTACACGCAAGGCGTTGATCCTGGTCTGGATTTCTCCAATATCAACGAGGCCGCGCGGTGTGCCGAGGGCTGCAATCAGCTCCCCATTCATCCTCGGCACCCGTATGTCGGGGATCTGGTATTCACGGCATTTTCAGGCTCCCATCAGGATGCCATCAAGAAAGGTCTGGCGGCGCGCACGGAGGGTGAGGTCTGGGACGTTCCCTATCTGCCCATCGATCCGAGCGATGTCGGCCGCTCCTACGACTCCATCATTCGGGTCAACAGCCAGTCGGGCAAAGGCGGGGTTGCCTATCTTCTGGAGCGCGACTATCAGCTGGTCATGCCGCGACGGCTCCAGATCGAGTTCAGCCAGGTCGTACAAGCCGCTGCAGATATCACGGGTAAGGAACTGACTTCTCAGGAGTTATGGGATCTTTTTTCGCGGGAGTATTTGACCCCGAAAGCCCCGTTCGTCTACCGCTCCCATCAGCTTTCTGCCTCGACCGACGGCGCGGACAGCGAGCGCTTGTCATTGCAGGTAGAGCGCGACGGACGCTTGGAGACTCGGCTCGGTCAGGGATCAGGGCCGATCGATGCCATGGTGGCGGCGATCGGGCTGCCGTTCGACGTGCTGTCCTATGAGGAGCATTCCCGCGGACAGGGCAGCGCCGCGATGGCGGTGTCGTATATCGAAATCACCACGCGTTCGCGGCGTACGCTGTTCGGGGCGGGGATGCACTCCAACATCATCACCGCCTCGCTCCTGGCCATTCTGTCGGCCGTGAATCGTGCAATCGCCCTGGGAGCGCTCCCGGCACAGGCAGACGCCGCCCGTACCGGCACCTAGCCGGGGGATTACATAACTGATTGAATCGGAAGCCCCAACCGGCGCCCTTGAAAACGCCTCTGCCGCCCCGACTCGAACGTAGGAGGCGGCCGGACGGCGCGCGCTAGTTGAATGCGATGCAAAATCCGCTATAGTGCGCAACTTCATGACCTGGGCAGATCGATCCCGTTGATTTCAGGGGCTTTTCTCGACCAATGAGCGAACGCGAAGACGAACATTTCGACATCGATGATGAGTTCCTCGGCGAGGCTGAGGATTCACACGACTTCGATCCTGTGATGGAGCGCACCGAACGCCGGCCCAAGGCGGTGCCCACGGGCAAACGTGGCAAGGCCGCGTGGAGCCGCGTCGAGGACGTCTTGGCGGAGCGGCAGTTGGAAAAAGAGCTGCGCGACATCTTCGAAGACGATTGACTCCCTTGCGCGCGCCTTCCTGGGTGGTGCTCAAATTCGGCGGCACCAGCGTGTCGTCGGTTTCCAATTGGCACAACATCGCGGGCGTTCTTCGTCAACGCATGAACGAGGGCCTGCGTCCCGTCGTCGTCCACTCGGCCGTATCCGGAATCACCGACCGGCTGGAGTCTCTGCTCGCGGCCGCGCTGACCGGTGAGCACCGTGCGGGGCTGGATCGAATCGAAGCGGTCCACCGCGAACTCGCGCAACGTCTCGGCGTGGTCCCCACCGGGGATTTCGATCGCTTTCTCGCGGAGCTCGAGGCCCAGGCCGCGGAGGTGGAACGGACACGCGGCCTCGACGATAGGATGCGCGCGAACGTCATGGCCTTGGGCGAGCTCATGGCCACCTGCCTGGGCGCCGCCTTCTTGAACGCACAGGGAATTGCGACCGCCTGGGTGGATGCGCGCACGGTGCTGCATGCCGAGCACCGCCATGGCACCAACGTGAAGGCGAGCCTGCTGTCGGCGACGTGCGACTTCGCGCCGGACGAGGGATTGCAGACCGCTTGGGCTGCGCTCGATCGAGTCGTCATCACTCAAGGATTCATCGCCTCGAACGATGCGGGGGAGACGGTGCTGCTCGGCCGCGGAGGCTCGGATACCTCGGGCTCGTATTTCGCGGCCAAGCTGGCCGCAGCGCGCCTGGAGATCTGGACCGATGTCCCGGGAATGTTCAGCGCCAATCCGCGGGCGGTCCCCACCGCGCGGCTGCTGCGCGCGCTGCATTACGACGAGGCGCAGGAAATCGCGAGCAACGGCGCGAAGGTTCTGCACCCACGCTGCGTCCTGCCGGTCCGGCAATACAAGATTCCGCTTCACGTGTATGCCACTCAGGCCCCGGGCCTCGAAGGCACCGTGATCCGCGCGGATGTCGCCGACAGCGCCGCTCAGGTGAAGGCGATCGCCATCAAGAAGGGCATCACCCTGGTCTCCATGGACAGTCCGGGCATGTGGCATCAGGTCGGATTTCTCGCCGACGCGTTCCGGGTGTTCAAGGACCTGGGCATGTCGGTGGATCTCATTTCGACCTCCGAGACCAACGTCACCGTTTCCCTGGATCCGAGCGCGAACACCCTGGATCCAGCCGCGCTCGCAACGCTCTCCGCGGCGCTGGGCGAGCTCTGCCGCGTCGAGATTCTCGGACCCTGCGCTTCGCTGAGCCTGCTCGGCCACAACATCCGCGGCATCCTGCACGAGCTGGGCTCCGCCTTCGAGCTCTTTCAGGACCACAAGATCTACCTCGTGAGCCAGGCGGCGAACGATTTGAACTTCACTTTCGTGATCGACGAAGCGCAGGGCGACCGCCTGGTGCTCCAGCTTCACGAGCGGCTGATCCAGAGCATCGGCTCCGACAAGGTGCTCGGTCCGACGTGGCTCCAATTGTTCGCTCCGAAAGAGGCTGCGACGCCGGCGCCGGTGAACTGGTGGGAAGATCCCGCGAAGACCCGCGCGCTGCTCGAGATCGGCGCGCGCAAGTCCGCGGCGTTCGTGTACGACATGGCGAGCATCGACGCGGCGATTGCCGCGGTGCTCGAGGTCGCATCGGTCGGGCGCTGGGCGTATTCCATGAAGGCCAACTGGCATCCCGCGATCCTGCGGCGCATCTACTGCCGCGGGTCTCACCATCGAATGCGTCTCGCAGGGCGAGCTCGAGCATGCGTTCGCCGAAGTTCCCTCGCTCGCGCCCGATCGCGTGCTGTTCACGCCCAATTTCGCGCCGCGTTCTGAATACGAATACGGCTTCGAGAAGGGGGTGCACGTCACCCTGGACAATCTCTATCCGCTCAAGGCGTGGCCGGAGGTGTTCCGCGGACGCGAGATCTTCGTGCGCATCGACCCCGGCGTCGGGCGCGGGCATCATCACCACGTGCGCACCGCCGGCGTGCACTCGAAGTTCGGGGTGCTGCCCGGCGAAGCGGATGAGCTCGCCGCGCTGGCCCGGGCTCACGAGGTGCGCATCGTCGGGCTGCACGCCCATACCGGCTCGGGGATCATCGACGTCGCCAACTGGACCGAGACGGGCACGCTCCTCGCGGAGCTCGCGGAACGGTTTCCCGACGTTGCCGTCGTGGACCTCGGCGGCGGAATCGGCGTGCCGGAACAAGCCGGGCAGGGCGGAATCGATCTCGCGGCCCTGGATGCCGGGGTCTCGGGTCTTCGGCAGCGATTTCCGCGGATCGAGTTCTGGATGGAGCCCGGGCGGTTTCTGGTGGCGAAAGCGGGAGTGCTGGTCGCCACGGTGACTCAATTGAAGAGCAAGGGCGAGGTGCGCTACGTGGGCATCTCCACCGGGATGAATTCCCTCATCCGCCCGGCGTTGTACGGAGCTCATCACGATATCCGCAACCTGACCAGGCTCGGCGAGCCGCTAACTGATAAGGTGACCGTCGTGGGTCCCATATGCGAGAGCGCCGATCAGCTCGGGAGCGACCGCTGGCTGCCGCCGACCCGGGAGGGCGATGTGCTGTTGATTGCGAACTGCGGCGCCTATGGGTACGTGATGGGGTCGAATTACAATCGGCGCCCGCCTGCCGAGGAGTTGGTGCTCGAATCATGATGGAAGTCGGGATCATCGGTTGGCGGGGCATGGTGGGATCCGTGCTGCTCGAGCGCATGCGCGCCGAGCGGGACTTCGACCTGGTGGATCCGGTCTTCTTCAGCACCTCCCAGGCGGGCGGCGCCGCGCCCGATATCGGGCGGCCTGTCGCGTCAAAAGTCCAGGATGCCAACGACCTCCGCGCGCTCGAGCGGCTGCCGATGCTCATCAGCACCCAGGGCGGAGACTACACCCAGGCCGTCCACAAGCGGCTTCGCGATTCGGGATGGCAGGGCTATTGGATCGATGCGGCATCCACCCTGAGAATGGCCGACTCCTCGGTGATCGTGCTGGATCCGGTCAATCTCGCGGTGATGCAACGGGCGCGGGACGCGGGCATCAAGGATTTCATCGGCGGCAACTGCACGGTCTCGCTGATGCTGATGGCGGTGTGCGGGCTCATGCGCCGGGGCCTGGTCGAGTGGATCAGCGCGATGACCTATCAGTCCGCCTCGGGCGCGGGCGCGCAGAACATGCGCGAGCTCCTCGAACAGATGGGCGCGCTGCATCGTTCGGCGGCGGAGCTCCTGGCGAATCCCGCCTCGGCGATTCTCGGCATCGACCGGGCCGTCAGCGGGGCGTTCGGCGCAGCGGATTTCCCGAAGGCTCATTTCGGCGCGCCGCTGGCCGCGAGCCTCATCCCGTGGATCGACAAGGATCTCGGCGACGGGCGCAGCCGCGAGGAATGGAAGGCGGGGGCCGAATCGAACAAGATCATGGGCACCGAGGCGGCCCCCGTGCCGGTCGAGGGCATCTGCGTGCGGGTGAGCGCCATGCGCTGCCATTCCCAGGCGCTCACCATCAAGCTCACACGCGATATCCCGCTCGCGGAAATCGAAGCCGTCGTTGCGGGCGGCAATGAGTGGGTCAAAGTGATTCCCAATCAGCGCGAGCCCTCGATCCGGGAGCTCGCGCCGGCCGCGCGTCTCGGGCACGCTCGCCATTCCCATCGGCCGGCTGCGCAAGATGGCGATGGGCGGCGAATATCTTTCCGCCTTTACCGTGGGCGACCAGCTCCTGTGGGGTGCGGCGGAGCCGCTGCGCCGAACGATGCGTTTCCTGCTTCGCTCTGCGTGAGCAGGTGAATCGGCACCGGGCGCACCCGCCAGATATCGGAGCAGTACTCGCGTATCGTCCGGTCCGATGAGAACCTGCCGCTGCGCGCGGTATTGAGGATCGCCATGCGCGTCCAGCGCTCGGCGTCGCGGTAGACCTCCGATACCTTTTCCTGGCAGCGCACGTAGGATGCGAAGTCGGCGAACAGCATGTACGGATCGTAATACATCAAATTGTCCATCAGCGGCCGGAACAGCTCCGTGTCGCCCTGCGAGAAATAGCCGCCGCGGATGAGATCGACGATCTCCTTGAGGTGCGCGTTGCCCGAATAGTAATCCATGGGCCGATAGCCTTCGGTCTTGAGGGCATGCACCTCCTGAGCGGTCAAGTCCGAACAGAAAGAAATTGTCGGCGCCGATCTCCTCGCGCAGCTCGATGTTCGCGCCGTCCAGGGTGCCGATGGTGAGCGCGCCGTTCATGCAGAACTTCATGTTGCCGGTGCCGGAGGCTTCCTTGCCGGCGGTCGAAATCTGCTCCGACAGATCCGCGGCCGGATACACGCGCTGACCATTGGTGACGTTGAAATTCGGCAGGAACACCACCCGCAGGCGGTCGCGTACGTCGGGGTCGCGGTTGATCACGTCGCCGACCGCCGTGATCAGCTTGATCATGAGCTTGGCGAGGTGGTAGCCGGGGGCGGCCTTGCCGCCGAAGATGAAGGTGCGCGGCTCGGCAGGGTGCGACGGGTTCGACTTGATGCCGAGATACATCGACACGATGTGCAGCACCTTCAAGTGCTGACGCTTGTATTCGTGGATCCGCTTCACCAGGACGTCGAACATCGAGTCGGGATCGATGAGAATCCCGGTGCGCTCCGCGGCCAGGGCGGCGAAGTTGCGCTTGTTGTCCTGCTTGATCTCGCGCCAGCGCGCGCGGAAGGCCGGATCTTCGGCAAACGGCTCGAGGCGCTCGAGTTCGGCCAGATCCTTGATCCAGCCGTCGCCGATGTGCTCGGTGATGAGGCTCGACAGGCGGGGATTGGAGAGCGCCATCCAGCGCCGCGGCGTTACGCCGTTGGTCTTGTTGCTGAACTTCCACGGCCACAGCTCGTTGAAATCCCTGAGCACGTCGCGCTTGAGAAGCTCGGTATGCAGTTCCGCCACGCCGTTGATCGCATGGCTGCCGACGCAGGCGAGATGTGGCCATGCGCACGTAGCGCTCGCCGTTCTCGTCGATGATCGACATGCGCCGGATCCGGTCGTCGTCTCCGAGGAAGCGCATGCGCACCTCCTGGAGAAAGTGGGCATTGATGTCGTAGATGATCTCGAGGTGGCGCGGCAGCACGCGGCCGAAGACCTCGAGCGACCAGCGCTCCAGCGCCTCGGGCAGCAGCGTGTGATTGGTGTAGGCGAAGGTCCGGCGGGTGATGCTCCAGGCCTCGTCCCAGGCGAGCGAGTGCTCATCGATGAACAGCCGCATGAGCTCGGCGATCGCGATGGCCGGATGCGTGTCGTTCAGCTGCACCGCGAACTTCTCGTGGAACTCGGTCACGGGCAGATGCTGGGTGCGCAGGATCCGGAACATGTCCTGAATCGAGCAGGACACGAAGAAGTACTGCTGCTCGAGCCGCAGCTCCTTGCCGCGCAGCTGCTCGTCGTTCGGATAGAGCACCTTGCTCAGGTTCTCGGACATGACCTTCTGGTTCACGGCCCCGTAGTAGTCGCCGCTGTTGAATATCGCGAAATCGAACGACTCGGGCGCCTCGGCGCGCCACAGTCTCAAGGTATTCGCGGTGTTGGTGCGATATCCCAGGATGAGCGTGTCGTAGGGAATGCCGTGGACGATCTTGTGCGGCACCCAGCGCACGCGCAGGCGCTCGTGCTCGTCGACGTATTTCTCGGTGTAGCCCCCGAACTTGACGCTGACCGCCCATTCCGGGCGTATCAGTTCCCAGGGATTGCCCGAGCGCAGCCACTTGTCGGTCTTCTCCATCTGCCAGCCGTCGACGATCTCCTGATGGAAGATGCCGAACTCGTAACGGATGCCGTAGCCGAGCGCCGGAATCTCGAGCGTGGCGAGAGAATCGATGAAGCAGGCGGCCAGGCGGCCGAGACCGCCGCTGCCGAGCCCTGGCTCTTCTTCCTGTTGCAGAAGCTCGTCGAAATCGAGGCCGAGCTCCGTCATGCATTCCCGTACCTGTTCGAGGATGCCGAGGTTCAGGAGATTGTTGCCGAGATGAGGTCCCATCAGGAACTCGGCGGAAAGATAGGCGACGGTGCGCGACCCGTGCTGGGTGTACTCGGCGGCGGTGCTGATCCAGCGATGCAGCATGCGGTCCCTCACCGCATAGGCGAGCGCCATGTAGTAATCGTTCTCGGTGGCGAGGGCCGGAAACTTGCCCTGCATGTAGAACAGATCGTCCAGGAACGAGCTCTTGATGGCCTCCTTGTCGAGGTCCGTCCGCCCGTCGCCCGGCTCCTTCATGGCGCCCAGACTACCTCGACGGGCACGCGGCTCCGGCGCAGCACCGCCCTCACGGGCATCTCCTCCACGGCGCCGTCGCCGCTAGCCGCCTCGAAGGTGGCGAGCTTCGCCTCGCCCTCCATGAGGATCAGTCATTCGTCTGCGAATCGAGGAGGGCGCTCAGGTTCAAGCTGAGGCGCGGCTGCGGCGCGGAGGGCGCCCACATGCCGATGCAGCCGGCGGCCGCCGCGGGATTCAGCGCGATGGCGAGATTCGGCGATCGCGGGAACAGCGATGCGGTATGTCCGTCGTCTCCCATCCCGAGCATGGTCACGTCGAAGGGCCGCGGAATTCGGGCGAAGGTCTCCCAGGCCGAAACCGCGCCGAGGTCCGGAGAGGGTGCGGCGTTCTTGAGGCCCGCGAAACGGGCCTCCGCCGCCCGGTCCTTGAGAAGCGTCTCGCGAACCATCCTTTCGTTGCTTGCGGGGTCGCTCGGCTCCACCCAGCGCTCGTCGGCGAGGGCGACGCACACCCGGCGCCACTCGATCGGCTGAGCGCTGAGCTGCTCGAAGAATTTGGCCGGCGTCTTGCCGCCGGAAACGATCAGGCTGGCGCTGCCGCGCGCGGCGATCGCCCGCGCCAACGTTTGCGCGACGTCGGCGGCGAGGGCCGGCGCGAGCTCCGCCATGCCGGCGAAGCGCTTGAGGCGAATATCGGCGTTCGTCATGCGTGACAGCGTAGCACTTGCGCACACGTCCAAGAAAGTCTCCGGGGTATGATATAAGGTCGCCGCATCAACCAGAGTAACGGCATTGCAGTTGAAGACCTTCATCGAGTTCACCGGCTGGCTGGGCGCGGCGCTCATTCTGGGAGCCTACGGTCTCATGACCGCCGGAAGGCTCCAGGCGCGTTCGGCGCTCTATCAATGGATGAACATCGTCGGCGCAGCAGGCTTCATCATCAACAGCGGTTGGAACGGGGCCTGGCCGTCGGCCTGGCTCAATATCGTCTGGCTTGCCATCGGAATTTACGGCATCACGCGCACCCGCAGAACGGCCTGACGGCGCATCGTGCTCGGCACGAAGGTCTCTGCCGTTACTTCGTGATGATGACCGGCGTACCGAGGGCGGTCCGGTCGAATAGTTCTTGCATCGCGGAATTACGCAACGCAAGACAGCCCCGGGTACCCAAGGATACGAGTGCGCCGGCACGCGCGGCGGCACGGGGATCCTCGCCGTGGATGTAGATCTCCCCGCCCAGCCGGGTGTTCTGGGGCGGCATGGCTCGGCGGGCCATGGCGTCGAGAATGGCCGCGTGTTCGGCCGGCGTGATCAAATCGGCAGAGAGACCTCGTTCGGCGTCCTCGGCATTCGGATAGCTGATGCACAGGGAGAGAAAGAACCTGCTGCGCGGGTTCTTCGCGCATATATAGAATTCGCCGAGCGGAGTCGCCTCGTCGCCTTCCACCGCCTTGTCGGCGGCCCAGTTCCTTCCGAGCGTGACGGGGTAGCTCCGCTGCTCACGGCCGTCGGTCGACACAAGGAGCAGGCGCGCTTCCTTCCGGACGATTATCTGCACGATCCCTACCGCGCGCGATGCCGCGTCTCGAGCTCGGCGACGACCTGTCCGAGGGACAGATGCTTCGACTGGAGCAGCACGAGCACGTGATAGAGAAGATCCGCCGCCTCGCCGACGACCTCGGCGTCGCCCTGCGCCACCGCGGCGAGCGCCAACTCCACGCCTTCTTCGCCCACCTTCTGCGCGACGCGCCGGGGGCCTTCCGCCAGGAGTTTCGCCGTGTAGCTGTCCGGCGGGGGATCGGCGATACGCTCGGCGATCACGTCCTGCAGGGCGTTCAGAAACGCCAGGGACTCGGCGGCCGCGCGCGGCGGGGTCTCGCCGAAGCAGGTGCGGGTGCCGAGGTGGCACGCGGGTCCCGCGGGCCGCGCGAGGATCAACAGCGTATCGCGGTCGCAATCGGCGGCGATGGAGCACACCTCGAGGTGATTCCCGGAGGTCTCGCCCTTGACCCAGAGTCTGCTCTTGCTGCGGCTCCAGAAGGTTACGCGGCCGCTTGCCTGGGTTGCCGCCAGCGCCTCCCGATTCATGTACCCGAGCATGAGCACGGAACCGACGGCGGCATCCTGCACGATCGCAGGCACCAATCCGCCGCTCTTGTCCCAATCCAGATCGTCGAGATCGTTCATGTTCTCACCTCGATGCCGTCCTCGCGGAGCCGCTGCTTGAGTTGGGGGATTGCGACCTCGCCGGAGTGAAACACGCTGGCGGCGAGCGCGGCGTCGACGCCCGCCCGGCGGAACACATCCGAGAAGTGCAGCACCGATCCGGCGCCGCCGGAGGCCACCAGAGGTACCCGGCAGATTCCGCGAACGGCCCGCAGCTGGCCGATGTCGTAGCCCTCGCGCACTCCGTCGCTGGACATGCAATTGAGCACGATCTCACCCGCCCCGCGCCGCTGGACCTCGAGTACCCAATCCAGAGTGCCTCGGGAGGCATCGCGGCTCGATTTGACGTCGCCCGTGTATTGCTGGACGCGGTAGTCGCTCCCCACCGTCTGGCTGTCGATGCCCACCACCACGCATTGTGTCCCGAAGCGCTCGCTGAGCGCATCGATCAATTCCGGGTCGGCGAGCGCAGGAGAGTTGATGGATATTTTCTCCGCACCGCAGGCGAGGACCTCCTCTGCATCCGACAGCGTGCGGATTCCGCCGGCCACGCAGAACGGAATGTCGAGAATGCGCGCGACGCGTTTGATCCAAGAGCGATCCACCGACCGCCCCTGCGGGCTCGCGGTGATGTCGTAGAACACCAGCTCGTCGGCGCCTTCGTCCCGGTAGCGGCCCGCGAGATCCATGATCTCTCCGACGATCCGGTGGTCGCGGAAGCGCACACCCTTGACCACTTGTCCGTCGCGCACGTCGAGACAGGGAATTATGCGTTTGGCAAGAATGGTCCCAGCTCCTCGATCGGAATGCGTCGCTCGAGCAGCGCCTTGCCGCTGATCGCCGCCGCCGCGCCGCAATCGGCCAGGGCGTGCAGATCGCGGGCATCGCGCACGCCGCCGGATGCCTGCCAGGCGAGCTGCGGATAGCGCCTCACCGCCTCCGTATAGAGGTCCACATTCGGGCCGGTGAGGGCGCCGTCGCGGCCCACGTCGGTGCAGAGAACGTGCTCGAGGCCCGCATCGATGAAATCCTCGACGGCTCGCCACAGCGAGAGCGTGGACTGTCGGAGCCATCCATGAGTGGCGAGGCAGGGGGTGCCGCCGTCATCGAGCCGCACGTCGAACGCCAGGCCGATCCGCTCGCCCCCGAAATGCCGGAGCCAGTTCCGGACCTCGTCGGGCTCGGTCAATGCGGCACTGCCTACCACTGCCCGCGCCGCGCCCAAGTCCAGCATCTGCTGAACCGCCGCTGCATCGCGCAATCCGCCGCCCACTTGCAGCTTGATGCCGCGCTCCGCCGCCAGCTCCGCGATGACCGAGCGGTTGCCGCTGCTGCCGTCCCGCGCGCCATCCAGGTCGACGACATGGAGCCAATCCGCGCCGATTCCGCGGTATCGGGCGAGCAGCTCCGGGGGCTCGGCGTCGTAGCGCGTTTCCGCCGCGAAGTCGCCCTTGAAGAGCCGGACGCAGCGGCCGGCACGAAGATCGATGGCAGGGATCAGGCGCACGGCGCCTCCCGGGTCGCCGCGGCCTCGGCGATCCCCAGAAAATTTCTCAAGAGATGCGCGCCGACCTGGGCGGAACGCTCGGGATGGAATTGGGCGCCGAAAAAGTTCCGCCACGCCACGCAGGCGCTGAAGCGTGCGCCGTAGCGGCAGCTCGCGACCGTGGCCTCGTTCACCGGGATCGCGTAGCTGTGTACGAAATAGGCGTAGTCCGTGCCGCCGAGTCCCTCGAGCAGCGGGCAGCTGCGCTCCACCTCGAGGGTGTTCCATCCCATGTGGGGAACGGGACGGCCCGGCGCTTCGGCGAATCGCGACGCCGCGCCCGGGATGATCCCGAGGCAGCGGGTCCCGCCCTCGGCGGACGCCTCGTGCAAGAGCTGCATGCCGAGGCAGATGCCGAGCACCGGCTGGGTCAGCGAGGGAATCAGCGCGTCGAGCCCGCCGGCGCGTAGACGCGCCATGGCGTCCGCCGCGGCCCCGACGCCCGGGAGGATCACGTGGCTCGCCGCCCGGATGCGATCGGCATCCGCGGTGACTTCCGAGGCCGACCCGAGGCGCTCCAGGGCGAATTGCAACGAAGCGATATTCGCGCCGCCGCTGGCGACGATGACCACGCTCATGAGACGCACGGCGCGAGGCTCGCGTCCTCGGTCGATCTCACAGCACACCTTTGGTGCTGGGAAGCTCGCTGCCCTCACGGCGAATCGCCTGCCGGAGGCTCCGGCCCACGCCCTTGAAGCAGGACTCGACCATGTGATGGGCGTTCTCACCGCGCACCCGGATGTGGACCGAGGCGCCCAGAGTCTCCGCCAGCGAGCGGAAAAAATGCGGCACGAGCTCGGTCGGCATGTCGCCGATGCGCTCGCGCTCGAAGCGCCCTTCCCAGACGAAGTACGGCCGCCCCGAGAGATCGATCGCGATCTGGGCCTCGGCCTCATCCATCGGGAGCAGAAAACCGTAGCGCGCGATCCCTTGCTTGTCGCCCAGCGCCTCACGCAGCGCCGAACCGAGCGCGAGCGCGCAATCCTCCACGGTGTGGTGCTCGTCGATGTGGAGGTCGCCCTTGCAGTCGAGCTCCAGCGCGAAACCGCCGTGCTTGGCGATCTGCTCCAGCATGTGATCGAAGAACCCGAGGCCCGTGGCAATGCGGCTCGGCCCCTCGCGCGACAGATCGACAGCCACCGTGACCTCGGTTTCCCTGGTACGCCGCTCGATCCTGGCGCGCCGCGCGGCGCCGAGTATCCGGGCCGCAATCGACGGCCAGGTTGTCTCGAGAGGACCGTTGAGGAGCACCCGCAGCCCCGTGATGCCCAGCCCGCGGGCGAACTCGAGGTCGGTGTCGCGGTCGCCGACCATGAAGCTGCGCGCGGCGTCGATGGGGTGAGTCCGAAGGTAGTCCTCGACCATGCCGAGCTTCGGCTTGCGGCATCCGCAGTTCTCGTGCTTGAAGTGCGGGCAGACGAATACGGCGTCGAAAACGACCCCCTGGGAAGCGAACAGATCGAGCACGAAGCGTTGCGACTCCTCGAAAGCCGCGGCCGGCAGACTCGGCGTGCCGAGTCCGTCCTGGTTGGTCACCATGACGAGCTTCAAGCCCGCCCGCTCGAGGTCGATCAGCGCGGGGATCACCCCGGGCAGCAACTTGATCTTGTCGAGCCGGTCGACTTGCTCGTCCGGCGGTTCCTCGATCAGCGTACCGTCTCGATCCACGAACAGAACTCTGTCGCCGCTCATGGGGCCGCCTCCAGGCTCGAGATCAAGGCGTCGTTCTGGGCGCGGGTGCCCACCGTGATCCTGAACGAATGCGGCAGCGACGGGTTCGAGCGCATGTCGCGCACGATGGTGCCGCCGGCCATGCTCGAGCGAAGGAACGCGTCGGGATCGCGGCTGTCGATCAGCAGGAAGTTCGCGTCGCTCGGCCATACTCTCGTCACCGTGCGGACGCGGAGCAGGCGCTCACGCAGATATTCCCGCTCTGCCAGGAGCGCCTGCACCCGGACGCGCGTGGCCGCGACTTCGCCCGGATCGAGCGCCGCGAGAGCCGCCTCGATGGTCGGCTGGGCGAGCGAGTAGGGCGGGATGATGCGTCTCGCCAATTCGATCAGCTCCGGCGCCGCGATCAGCGCTCCGATGCGCGCGCCCGCGAGCGCATGCGCCTTCGACAAGGTTCTCAGAACGGCGATGGTGGAAAAACGTCCGAGCCACGCGGTGAGGCTCGCGCGGACCGACCACTCGATGTAGGCCTCGTCGATCACCACGACGGCCTTGCCGTCGAGCGCGGAGCACACCGCCTCCAGCGCGTCCAGCGCGAAGGAGTTGCCGGTCGGATTGTTGGGCGAGCACAGATACACGAGCTTCATGTTCGGGCGCCAGGTGCCGAGCAATCGATCCGGCTCGAGCGCCCAATCCCGCGCACGATCCAGCGCGACCTCGGCGACGCCGGCACCCTGGATGTGCGCCGCGACCCGGTACATGCCGAACGAAGGTGTGCACTGCAAGATTGAATCGGCGCCGGCGCGCAAATAGATCCGCGACAGCACGTCGATGGCCTCGTCGCTCCCGCGGGCGACCAGGAGCGAGGAGGCCGGCACGCCGTATAGGTAGGCGAGTCGCTCGATGAGCGCGGCGGGCTGAGGCTCGGGATACCGATTGAGGCCCGCGGCCGTGCCGTCGCCCGCCGGCCGCCACGGCGCCTCGTTGGCATGCAGACGCGTCATCGACGGGAGCCAGGCCGCATGCGAATAGGCCTTGATGCCGATGATGTCCGGGCGGGCGAGCGCGAGCAACGAGCTCATGCGGCGGGCTCCGCGAGCGCGGCGATGCGGACATCGACTGCGGCGGCGTGCGCATCCAGTCCCTCGAGGCGTGCCAGGATTCGCGCCGTATCGGCGAGCCCCTGGAGCCCCGACGGCGATAGCTCCTGCACGGTGATGCGCTTCTGAAAGTCCTCCACCGACAGGCCGCTGTGGGACCTGGCGTAACCGTAGGTCGGCAAGGTGTGATTGGGCCCGCTGCAATAGTCGCCCACGGATTCCGGGGACCAGCTTCCGAGGAACACCGCGCCCGCGCATTGAACTTGCGCAAGCCAGCGGCGCGGCTCGCGAACCTCGAGCAGCAGGTGCTCGGGCGCATAGTCGTTCGCGATGCCGAGCGCGGCGTTCAGCGAGTCGACGATCAGGAGCCTGATCTCGCCCACCGAGTGCTCGAGGATACGCTGGCGCGACAGGGTGCGGACCTGCTCCCGCACGGCGCGCTCCACCTCCCCGGCGAGCGTCTCGGACGTGGTGACCAGGAGCGCCTGAGCGTCCGGACCGTGCTCCGCCTGGGCCAGAAGATCGGCGGCCACGAACTCTGCGCGGGCATGCTCGTCGGCGATCACCATGACCTCGGTGACTCCGGCGGGCAAATCCGCCGCGGCGCCCTCGGGATCGCCGGCCACCAGCGACTTCGCGGCCGCAACCCAGGCGTTCCCCGGGCCGAATAGCTTGTCGCATTTCGGGATGGACTCCGTGCCGTAGGCCATGGCGGCGATGGCCTGCGCGCCGCCCACCTTGAAGATCCTCTCGATCCCCGCCCGCCGCGCCGCGGTCAGGACCGCGGAGTCGGCTCTGCCTTCGCGGTTCGGGGCCGTACAAAGTACGCGCTCCGGGCAACCGGCCAGCGCGGCGGGTACGGCCAGCATGATGGCGGTCGAAGGCAACGGTGCCGAACCCGCCGGTACGTACAGGCCGACCGCGCGTACCGGGACGTGGATGCGCTCGCAGAGCACGCCGGGCGCGGTCTCGACCCGGAGCGGCGCCGGCAGCTGTGCCTGGTGAAATTTGCGCACCGTCTCGATGGCTCTGTCGATCGCCGCGTGTTGGCCCGCGTCGAGCGCGCGCTCGGCGTCCGCGAATTCGCGCGGCGAAACCGCGAGAGAGTCGACTTCGGCGCCGTCGAACCGGCGCGTCAGATCGCGGAGCGCCGCATCGCCGTCCCGGCGCACGGCCTCGACGATGGCGCGCACGTCGCTCGCGGTGCGTGCCGCGTCGCGTTGCGCGGGCCTTTGCAGAACCCTGCGGCGTTCATCCTTCGACAACGAGTTCCAATGCAGGATACGCATGGCCGATCCCGCTCCTTAAGCGAGCATCTTCTCGACGGGCAGCACCAGCACGGAGCTCGCGCCGGCGCCCTTCAGCTGTTCCAGGGTCTCCCAGAACACGTTCTCCCTGCACACAGCGTGCACCGCCACCCGGTCTCCCAGTCCCTCGAGCGGAATCACCGTCGGTGCCTCGCTTCCGGGCAGGAGTTTCGCGATCGCCGGCAAGGCGGAGCGCGAGGCGTGCAGCATGATGTACTTGCTGCCCTTGACCTGTTCGACGCCGTCGATGCGCATGAAGAGCCGGCGCGTCCAATCCTGTTTCTGCTCGGGGATCGGCACGGGCGTGCGGATCAGTACCGCCTGGCTCTCGAGGACGACCTCGGCCTGACGCAAATGGTTGGCGGCGAGCGTGGAGCCCGTCGACACCAGATCGCAGATCACGTCGGCGCGTCCCAGGCGCGGAGCGATCTCCACCGATCCGGAGAGCACCACGACCTCCGCCCGAACGCCCCGCTCGGCGAGAAAGCGCCCGAGTATGTGCGGATAAGTGGTGGCGATGCGCTTGCCCTCCAGCGAGGCGGTGCCGCGATAATCGAACCCGTCGGGCACGGCGATGCAGAGCTTGCAGCGCCCGAAGTCCAGGGTTCGGACGGTCTCGAACAAGGGTGCGATGCCGCGCGCGCCGAAGGAGAGGCGCTTCTCCTCGACCACGTTCAAACCCACGATGCCGAGATCGCAGACATCCTCCTGGACCAGATCGGGAATGTCGTCGTCCCGCACGAACAGCACGTCCAACGGCATGTTCTCGCCGTAGCACATCAGCTGATCCTTCCCGCGGCTGTACTTGAGTCCGCAGCGCGACAGGAGATCGAGCGAGGAATCGGTGAGCCTGCCGCTCTTTTGCACGGCAATCTTCAAACGCACGCCGGCGTCCTCGCCCGCGCCCTGGCCCGGGACGGCCGATGCGGCGGGGGCCGTATGCCGGTTCGGGGCGCTCATGCGTTGATCTTGAGTCGGTCGGTCACGGCACGATAGCCGCCGTTTCCCGAGACGAGGTAGCGCGCGACGCGCCCGATGGTCGTGACGCTCACGCCGGTCTGGCGATGAATGTCGCGGTAGGGCATGCCGCGCTCGAGAAGCTCGACGACCGCCCAGCGGTCGGCCATCGCCTGAAGCTCGGTCGGCGTGCACAGATCGCGGAAGAAGCTGCGGCATTCCTCGACGCTCTTCAGGGCGAGGATCGCCGTGAAGAGCGCACGCTCGTGCTGCTGTTCCTGGCGCAAGGTCACCGGGCGGTTGGTCTTCATGAGATTTGCCAATGTATTAACACATTAATACATTAGCGCATTGGATCGAGGTGCGCAAGCGGGAAAATGCTTGACGGGAAAGGGCGGTGTGCATAACATTTGCATGCCTATCTAGACCGGCTGAGGGAAAGGCCCTTAGAAGCCGGGGCAACCACCGAGGAGTCTCGCAAGAGATCCCGAGGAACGGTGCCAACTCCTGCGGAGCCCGCGAATGCAATTCCGGCTCCGATAGATAGGCGGCGAGTTGAACGGCGCTCATCGGCGCCGCCTCAACGCGACGAGCGGCGCCGCTCCCCAGGGGTTATGTCAACCTGCGAGGAGTGAAGACGGTGTCCAAAAATCCATCAAACCCTGCCGGATCGAGCGCCGCGGTACGCGACGAGGTGCTCGATTTGCCGCGGCCGTGGCCCCTGCATTACGGCGACGAGCTGCCGAAGGCGCGCATCGCGTATCGGCTGACCGGCCCCGAAGGCGCTCCGGTCATCGCAGTGCTCGGCGGCATTTCCGCTCATCGCATCGTCGGGGGCGAGGAGGGCTGGTGGCCGGATCTGGTCGGTCCCGGGCATGGCATCGACACCCGCGAGTTTCGAGTTCTCGGGGTCGACTATCTCGGCGGACGCGGGGGGAGCTCCTCACCCGAGCCGAACGGAAAATTCCCGCCGCTGAGCTCCTTCGATCAGGCGAAGGCGCTGGAGTGCATCGTCAGGCACGCCGGCATCGGGCGGCTCCACGCCATCGTCGGCGCATCGTACGGCGGCATGGTGGCGCTCTGTTTCGCCGAGCGCCACGCGGCGCTCATCGGAAGGATCGTCGTGCTGAGCGCCGCGGACAAGTCGCAGGTTCTGTCCACCGCGTGGCGCAGCGTCCAGCGTCAGATCGTTCGCGAAGCCCTCGCGCGCGGAGACGGTCCGTCCGGGTTGAAGCTTGCGCGTGCGCTTGCCATGGCGACCTATCGCAGCGCCGTGGAGTTCGATCTGCGTTTCGGCGGCGCGCCCGTCCGCCAGGACGGGCGTTTCCGCTTCCCGATCGAGGACTACTTGTTCGCCCGCGGCGACGACTATGTCCAGAAATACCGCGCCGAGACCTTCCTGGCGTTGAGCGAGTCGATCGATCTGCACCGCGTGGATGCGACGCTGGTGCGCACGCCCGCAACGCTCATCGCGGTGCGCGAGGATCAGCTCGTTCCGTTCGCCGACATGCAGGGCCTCGCCGCGCGTCTCAATGGGCCGCGCCAGCTGATTGAAATCAATTCCATTTATGGCCACGACGCGTTCCTGAAAGAGGGCGCGGCGCTGACCCCGATCATCAAACGAGCCGTTTCGGAGCCGCTACTATGACGAGAAAAGAGACGAGAAAAGACAAGTCACGACAGTCCTTGGCCACCCGCTCGGTGCGGGCGGGTATCGAATCGGACGCCCAGCACGGCTCCGTCGTGCCGCCGATCTATCTCTCGAGCAACTTTGCCTTCGAGGGCTATCGCAAGCCGCGCAAGTACGATTACACGCGTTCCGGCAATCCCACCCGCGATCAGCTCGGGCAGGCGCTCGCCGATCTCGAAGGCGGAGCGGGCGCGGTGGTCACCTGCACCGGACTCGCCGCGATCACCTTGATCCTGGCGACCTTGCCGCAGGGCGCGCGCGTCCTCGCGCCGCACGATTGTTACGGCGGCTCGTACCGGTTGCTGGCCTCGCTCCACGCACAAGGCAAGCTCGCCGTCGACTTCGTCGATCAAAACGATGCGGCGGCGCTCGAGGCCGCTCTCGCCGCCCGGCCGAAGCTGGTCTGGATCGAAACGCCGAGCAATCCGCTGTTGAGGATCGTGGACATTCGGGCGGTGGCCGACGCGGCGCATGCGCACGGCGCGCTGGTGGCCGCGGACAACACGTTCCTGTCGCCCCTCTGGCAGCAGCCGCTGTCGCTCGGCGCCGACCTCGTGATGCATTCGACCACCAAGTACTTGAACGGCCACAGCGACGTGGTCGGCGGAGCGGTCATTGCCGCAACGCCGGAGCTGGCCGATAGCCTGTCCTGGTGGGCCAACGTCATCGGCGTGACGGGCGCGCCCTTCGACAGTTTCTTGAGCCTGCGGGGCATACGCACACTGCACGCCCGGATGCGCGCTCACGAGGAGAACACCGCCGCCGTGGTCGACTTATTGCGCAATCACCCTGCGGTTGCGCGGGTGTACTACCCCGGACTCTCCGATCATCCGGGCCACGCGCTCGCTCAACGCCAGCAATCGAGCTTCGGCGCCATGCTGAGCTTCGAGCTCGCCGGCGGCGAGCCTGCGGTTGCCGCGCTCTTGGACGGCCTCGACTGCTTCACGCTGGCCGAGTCGCTCGGCGGCGTCGAGAGCCTGATCGCGCACCCCTCGAGCATGACTCATGCCGGAATGGAGGAGGGGGCCCGCCGGCGCGCAGGCATCAGCGAGGGGTTGTTGCGGGTGTCGGTGGGAATCGAGGATGCGAGAGACCTGGTCGCCGATCTTTCGGCCGGTCTCGAACGCGCCGCTACAGTCGAGCCAGTACCGCATCTCCGGCGGCACGCGTCGTAACCGAGGGCGCGCCGGGAGCCGCGAGGTCCGCGGGCAGGACGCCCGCGGTCACGGCGCCGTATACCGCCGCTTCCAGGAGCGCCGCCTCCGTCTCGAGTTCGAGCGCATATCGAAGGAGGAGGGCGCCGCTCAACAGGGCGGCATAAGGATTCGAGATGCCGCGGCCCGCGATGTCGGGCGCGGACCCGTGGATGGGCTCGAACAGTCCGCCGCGCCCTTGCGCGCCGAGTGACGCGGAGGGCAGGAGCCCCATGGAGCCGGCGAGCACCGATGCCTCGTCGGTGAGGATGTCGCCGAACATGTTCTCCATCACCATCACGTCGAAGTCGCGCGGGCGCTTGATGAGATGCATCGATGCCGAATCGACCAGCATGTGCTCGTAGGAGACATCGGAGAATTCGGCGGGCATGATCCGATCGACGACCGAACGCCAGAGTCTCGATGTCTCGAGCACGTTCGCCTTGTCGACGGAAGTCAGCCTGCGGCGCCGCGCGCGCGCGAGCTTGGCCGCGGCACGCACCACGCGCTCGATCTCCACGACGCTGTAGCGGCAGACGTCGAATGCCTCGGTGGCGGTGCGCTGCTTGTCTCCGAAATAGATGCCGCCGGTGAGCTCGCGAACCACCATGATGTCGACGCCCTGCAGGAGCTCGGATTTGATCGGCGAGGCGCCGAGCACCGCCGGATGGGGCACGACGGGGCGAAGATTGGCGAACAGCCCGAGGGCCTTGCGCAGCTGCAGAAGCCCCTGTTCCGGACGCACCGTCGCGCCGGGGTCGGACCACTTGGGGCCGCCCACCGCGCCCAGGAGAATGGCGTCGGCGCGCCGGCACAGCTCGAGGGTCACGGCCGGCAACGCCTCGCTGCTCGCGTCGATGGCCGCGCCGCCGATCAGCGCCGATTCGAATCGAAACGAGTGGCCATGCCGGTCCGCGACGCGCGACAACGCGCGCACCGCCTCGGCGGTCACTTCCGGGCCGATGCCGTCGCCGCCCAGTACCGCGATCAGGGCTTGCACGTCGAGTTCTTCCTTGGAGCTCGTCAGCCGCCGGACGGGCGCCGCGCTTCGTAGCGCTCGATGTCGGCGATCTTGCTCTGCAGATAACCGAGCTCGTCCAGCCCGTTCAACAGGCAATGCCGCGCGAAGGCTTCGATCGGAAAGGCGACGGATACGCCCGTCGGCAGGGTCAAGGTCGCCGCGTCCAGGTCGATGCTCACATCGGCGCCCGGATGCTCGATGAGCCAGGCCGAGGTGCCCTCGTCCACGACCACGGGCAAGAGGCCGTTCTTCAGGGAGTTGCTGCGGAAGATATCCGCCACCTCGGTGCTGATCACGGCCCGAATCCCGTAATCCACGAGCGCCCAGGGCGCGTGCTCACGCGAGGAACCGCAGCCGAAGTTGCGGCCGGCCACGAGTATCCGGCAGCCCGCGGCGGCCGGTTGATTCAAGACGAAGTCCGGGTTGGGTGCGCCGTCGGGAAGATAGCGCCAGTCGGCGAACAGCTGTTTTCCCAAACCGTCCTTGGTGGTGGTGGTCAGGAATCGAGCCGGGATGATTTGATCGGTGTCGACGTTGGCGAGCGGGACGACCATGGTTCGCGAGCGGACGATGCGCAGCGGTTCCATTACAAGAACTCCCGCGGATCGGTGATGCGGCCGCGCACGGCGCTCGCCGCCGCGGTGAGCGGGCTTGCGAGCAGGGTGCGCGCGCCGACGCCCTGCCGTCCTTCGAAGTTTCGGTTGCTGGTGCTGACCGAGTACTGCCCGGCACCAACCGTGTCGCCGTTCATCCCGAGGCACATGGAGCAACCGGACTCGCGCCAGTCGGCGCCGGCTGCACGAAACACGTCGGCGAGTCCCGCCGCCTCGGCGTCGCGCTTGACCTTCTGGGAGCCCGGGACGATCAGCAGATGGACCCCCGAAGCCACTTTGCGTCCCTTGAGCACCCGGGCCGCGGCCTCCAGATCCTCCAAGCGCCCATTCGTACAGCTGCCGATGAACACGGTGTTGACCGGCTTGCCGAGCATGGCATCGCCGCCCTTGAACCCCATGTAGCTAAGTGCCTTGTCCTGGATGGCATCGCCCGACGAGGCAGGAATGGCGCCGCCGATGGGCACCACCATGCCGGGATTGGTTCCGTAAGTGATCATGGGCTCGAGTGCCGCCGCATCGATGTCCACCGACAAATCGAATAGGGCGCCCGGGTCGCTCTCGAGAGTCTTCCAGCGTGCCAGGCTCGCCTCCCAGTCCGGCCCGTGGGGAGCGCGCGGCTTTCCCTCCAGATACGCGAACGTGACGTCGTCCGGAGCGACCATGCCGGCGCGCGCGCCGGCCTCGATGGACATATTGCAGATGGTCATGCGCTCGTCCATCGACAACGCACGAATGGTCGAACCGCGGTATTCAATGACATGGCCCGTGCCGCCGGATACACCCACCTTGCCGATGATGGCGAGGATGAGGTCCTTGGCGGTGACTCCCGGCGGGAGCCGGCCCTCGACGTTGACGGCAAAGGATTTCGGTTTGCGCTGCAGCAGGCACTGGGTGGCCAGGACATGGCCGACTTCAGTACTGCCGATGCCGAAGGCCAGCGCGCCGAACGCTCCGTGGGTGCTCGTGTGGCTGTCGCCGCACACGATGGTCATGCCCGGTTGGCTCGCGCCGAGCTCCGGGCTGATGACGTGTACGATCCCGCGCCGCGCGTCGCGCATTCCGAACAGCTCGACGCCGAATTCGGCCGCATTCAACTCGAGCTGCCGCACCTGTTTGGCCGCCGCGTCGACCTTGATCGGCACGTTGCCGAAAACCTGATCGGTCGTGGTGGGAGTGGAGTGATCCATGGTGGCGAGCGTGCGGTCGAGCCGCCGCACCGGCAGCTTCAGCGACCGCAGCACGCTGAACGCCTGCGGCGAGGTGACCTCGTGAACGAGGTGCAGATCGATGTACAGGACCGCCGGAGTGGCTGCCGTCTCCGGCACCACTTCGTGCGTTTTCCAGACCTTGTCGAACAGCGTGCTCGCCGCCATGGCGCAACTCCCGCTCGAGGCTCGGAGCCTCGAGATTAGGCCTTACCGGATTCCAGCCAGGGCATGCGCGCGCGCAGCTGGGCTCCGACTTTTTCGATGGAGTGGCTGAGATCCGACTTCAAGAGCTTCGAGTACTTGCGCCGCCCGTTCTTGGTCTCGGCGATCCACTGGCGGGCGAATTTGCCCTGCTGGATTTCCCCGAGAATCTTTTTCATCTCTTTCTTGGTGGCCTTGTTCACGATCCGCGGTCCGCGGGTGAGATCGCCGTACTTGGCGGTCTCGCTGATGAAGTTGTGCATCTTGGTGATGCCGCCCTCGTGCAGCAGATCGACGATCAGCTTGAGCTCGTGCAGGCACTCGTAATAAGCGACCGCGGGCTGATAGCCGGCCTCGACCAAGGTCTCGTAGCCCTTGACGACGAGCTCCGTGGCTCCGCCGCAAAGCACCGCCTGCTCTCCGAAAAGATCCGTCTCGGTTTCCTCGGCGAAGGTGGTCTCGAGCACGCCGCCGCGGGTGCCCCCGATGCCGTCGGCATAGGCGAGCGCAATCGCCTTCGCATTCTTCGTCGCGTTCTGCGCGACCGCGATCAGGCAGGGGACGCCCCGTCCCTGCTGGTATTGACGGCGCACCAGATCGCCCGGCCCTTTGGGTGCGATCAGCACGACGTTCAGATCCTTGCGGGGTTTGATCTGATTGAAGTGAATGTTGAACCCATGAGCGAACAGGAGCGTCGCGCCCGGCTCGATCGACGTTTTGAGCTCCCGGTACAGCGTTTTTTGCGTCATGTCGGGTACCAGCATGGCGACGAGCTGCGCGCCCTTCACGGCGGCCGCGGGCTCCATCACCTTCAAGCCGTCCTTCTTGGCCTTGTTCCAGCTGTCGCCCTTGCGGACGCCGACGACCACGTCGTAGCCGCTGTCGCGCAGATTCAGTGCGTGCGCGCGCCCCTGGCTGCCATAACCGAGAACGGCGATGCGCGCCCCGCGCAGTGCCTTTTTGTCTACGTCTTTGTGCGAATACAAACGCATGAGGTACTCCGTGAAAGTAGCCGCAAATAGCAACACAGAATCTCTTATCATGCAAGAACCGCCGCGGCCGCCGCGGCACTTGTTGACCTGAAGACCCGCCGCGGCAACCGCGGCTCTGGATTGATCGAAGGATGAACGCATGACCGTCGAAGCGCGCGCTGCCATTCCGCTCTGGCTCCTGTACGAGGAGGAAGTGGAGGCTTGGCGCAAAGGCCAGAGCGAGCAAGTCGCGAACTGGGTCGGCGCGAACCATTTCAAGGGCGAGAAGCACCGCGTGCTGTCGGTCCCGGATGCCGGCGGCGGTGTTTGCATGGCCGTCGGAGGACTGGGCAAACGTCAGGGTGCCTTGTCGCTGTGGCATGCAGCGGGATTCGCCGAGCGGTTGGCGCCGGGCACCTATCGGCTGGCCCAATCCTTCGGCGATGCCGAAGCGACCCAGATTGCACTGGGCTTCGGCTATGGAGCCTATCGCTTCGAGCGCTATCGTCCGAGCCGCGCCGAGCGCGCGGCCGTGCTCGAGCCTCCCACCAACGCAGACATGCGCTTCGTCGCCTCGGCAAACGAGGCGCTCACGCTGGCCCGCGACCTCATCAATACGCCGGCCTCGGATCTCGGACCCGCCGAGCTCGCGGCCGCCGCGCGCGGCCTCGCCGAGCGCCATGGAGCGAAGGTTCACGAGTGGGTGGGTGAGGCGCTGCTCGCCGAGAACTTTCCGGCCATTCATGCCGTGGGACGCGGGAGCACCCGGGCGCCGCGCTTGATCGAGATCCGATGGTCCCCCCGAAACGCTCGAGAATCTGCCGCGCTGCCGCGAATCGTCTTGATCGGGAAAGGGGTCTGCTTCGACTCGGGCGGACTCGACATCAAATCGAGCTCCGGCATGGCCCTGATGAAGAAGGATATGGGTGGCGCGGCCGTCGCGCTCGGGTTGGCCCATATGCTGATGAGCGCGGGTATTCGAGCCGAGCTCAGAATTCTGGTCCCGGCGGTGGAGAACTCCATCTCGGGCGATGCCTACCGTCCCGGCGACGTCCTGTCGACGCGCAAGGGACTCACCGTCGAGGTCGGCAATACCGATGCCGAAGGCCGGCTCGTTCTATGCGACGCATTGGCACTCGCCGACGCTGACCAGCCGGAGTTCATCGTCGATTTCGCCACCTTGACGGGCGCCGCGCGCGTGGCGTTGGGACCGGAGCTGCCGGCCCTATTCGGGACGGATGAGCGGGTGGTGGCGGATCTGGCACGGGCCGCCGCCCTGGAGCACGACCCGCTTTGGCCCATGCCGCTCTGGATGGGATACGACGATGAGCTGAGCAGCAAGATCGCCGACCTCAACAACGTGGCCGCCTCGGGGCTTGCCGGGGCCATATTCGGTGCTCTGTTCCTGAAGCGCTTCGTGACCGCGACTGCCCATTGGGTGCACCTGGACCTGTACGCCTGGAATCCGAAGGAGCGTCCGGGCCGGGGGGTCGGCGCCGAAGCCCACGCCGTCCGCGGCGTGTATCGCTATTTGTTGCAACGCTACGGTACGGTGTCATCATGAAAAAGAGGACGACCGCCGCCCAGGACGCAGGCAAGAACGCCCCCCCCGATCCTCGGCGCTATTCCCGATTGGTAGTCGACGGCATCAAGCAGGCGCCGGCGCGTGCGATGCTGCACGCCGTCGGATTCGGCGAAGCCGATTTCGACAAGCCGCAGGTCGGCATCGCGTCGACGTGGAGCAACCTGACCCCTTGTAACGTGCACATCGACGGGCTGGCCCGTCTCGCGGCCGAGGGCGTCGAGGCGCACGGTGCCAAGGCGGTGACGTTCAATACCATCACCGTATCCGATGGTATCTCCATGGGGACCCCCGGGATGCGCTATTCGCTGGTGTCGCGCGAGGTGATCGCCGATTCCATCGAGACCGTGGTCGGCGCGCAGGGCTTCGACGGGGTGGTGGCGTTCGGGGGCTGCGACAAGAACATGCCGGGTTGCCTGATGGCGCTCGCGCGGCTCGATCGCCCCGCGCTCTTCGTCTACGGAGGCACGATTCGGCCCGGCGCCGAGCGGCGCGACATCGTCTCGGTGTTCGAGGCGATCGGCGGCCACGCGAAGGGCACGGTCTCGGAAACCCAGCTCAAATACATCGAGCGAACCGCGATTCCCGGCCCCGGGTCTTGCGCGGGCATGTACACAGCCAACACCATGGCCTCTGCTATTGAAGCGCTGGGGATGAGCCTCCCCAACAGTTCCGCGCAGGATGCGGTCTCGGATCACAAACGCGCGGACAGTTCGGGCGCCGGGGCGGCCGTGGTGGCGCTCATCAAGCGGGGCATCCGGCCGCGGCAGATCATGACGCGCAAGGCGTTCGAGAATGCAATCACGGTGAGCATCGCGCTCGGCGGCTCGACCAACGCCGTGCTGCACCTGCTCGCAATTGCCTCCTCGGCTAATGTCAAATTGCAACTCGATGATTTCACTCGCATCGGCCGAAGAGTTCCGGTGCTCGCGGATCTTCGGCCGAGCGGACGCTATTCGATGTCTGAGCTGGTGGCCATCGGCGGCATCCAGCCATTGATGAAAACGCTGCTCGACGCCGGCCTGTTGCACGGCGAGTGCCTGACGGTGACCGGTGCGACGCTCGCGGACAATCTGGCGAACGTCGCTCCGTATGCGGCTGGACAGCAAATCGTGCGTTCGCTCGCCGACCCCATCAAGAAGGACAGCCATCTCGTGGTGCTGTACGGCAATCTCGCGCCGGAGGGCGCGGTTGCAAAAATTACAGGCAAAGAAGGGGTGAAATTCACCGGCACCGCGCGGGTATTCGACTCTGAAGAGGACTCGCTGAAAGGCATCCTGGGCGGCAAGGTCAAATCAGGCGATGTGGTGGTGATCCGATACGAGGGCCCGAGGGGCGGCCCCGGCATGCGCGAGATGTTAAGTCCGACCGGAGCCATCATCGGCAAGGGCTTGGGGAGCGAGGTCGCGCTGATCACCGACGGCCGCTTCTCGGGCGGCAGCCATGGATTCGTGGTGGGTCACGTTTCCCCCGAAGCCGCGGTCGGGGGGCCATTGGCGCTGGTGAAGAACGGGGACGAGATCACGATTGATGCGGAGCGTCGAGAAATCAGCTTGAATGTCAGCGCGGCCGAATTGAAGCGCCGCCGCAAAACATGGAAGCCCCCGAAGCCCTATGCGCGGCGCGGGGCGCTGGCGAAATATGCAAAACAGGTGAGCAGCGCATCGCTCGGAGCGGTGACGGACCGGGAATGAGCGTTGCGGGCGGCTGCAAGTCCTGCTTGCAGTGCGGGCGGGAGATGTGTCAGTCTCTTTACTTGCCGTAGGACTTGAGGGGACGCCGCATAAATCAAGGGAAGCGGCAAGCGGCTCGCGCGTTTTAGCCGCACGTGGCAACATCGGCTTGAAGGGCGTACGACGACATGGCGGCGTAGCGGAATTTAGCTAGGGGCAGGGTCGAAACAGACTTATGTATACATATGAGCAGCCATCGATTTTTTCTGGCACGAGGGGCATCGCCCTCATCGCTGTCATCATTCTTCATATTTTTGTCGGTTGGGCGTTCTACACGGGGTTAGCCGGCAAGTTGATGCAGAAAGTCATTCCCCCCGTAGAAATCGCCCAGATCGACAAGCCCAAAGAAGTCGACAAGCCGCCACCCCCGCCGCCGAAATTAGAAGAGATCAAGCCTTTCGTTCCCCCGCCGGAATTCGTCGATATCCAGGCACCGCAGCAGGAGACGAACGCGATCTCGCAGACCACGCAGGTGCAAAGACCGGCGCCGGTCGCCGCGCCGGCGCCCGTGCAGCACCAGGGCACCAACGTCGCCATGGACCCGAAGCACCCGCTGCACATCGGCGAGGATTACTATCCCGACGCCTCCAAGCGCGCCGGCGAAGAGGGCCGCTGCATCGTGCAAGTGACGGTTGCCGCGGACGGCCGCATCACCAACGAGGCCATCCAGCAGAGCAGCGGTTTCCCGCGGCTGGATGAGGCGTGCTTGAAGGGCGTGCACGGCCAGCGCATGAAGCCCGCCACCGAAGACGGTAAGCCGATCGAGAAGACGGCGTCGCTGCCCATCGTGTGGAAGCTGACCAAATAATGTTAGGACCTCGAATCAATTGAATCTCACCCGTTAGAAACTGTTACTACGCTCACTCAAAATGTAGAGGGAATCGGTCAATGCAAGAGACAGCTGTTGAAAACCCATATGGCCTTGGTGCCCTGATCCAGAATGGCAATATCGTTTCGCGATCGATTCTCGCCGTTCTGTTGATCATGTCGCTCCTGACGTGGTTCATCATGATCACCAAGTTCTTCGACCAACGGAAGACGCGCCTTCAGGCGATCTCGGCCGAAAAGGAGTTCTGGAATTCTTCCAGCCTCACGGACGCCATCTCGAAGCTCAAGGGCACTTCCAACCCGTTCCGCGCGCTCGCTGAAACCGGCAAGCAGGCGTACGAGTACCACGAGACCAACAAGACCCGTCTCTCGGGCGCCATCGGCACCAGCGAGTGGATCACCGAGTCGTTGCAGCGCACCGCGGATATGGTCACCAGCCGCATGCAAGCGGGTCTGCCGGTGCTCGCCTCGGTCGGCGCCACCGCCCCGTTCATCGGACTGCTCGGCACCGTCATCGGTATCTACAACGCGCTGATCGCCATCGGCGTCGCGGGACAGGCATCCATCGACAAGGTGGCGGGACCCGTCGGCGAGGCGTTGATCATGACCGCCCTCGGTCTGTTCGTCGCGGTGCCGGCGGTGCTGGGATACAACATCCTGCTTCGCCGCAACAAGCAGGTGCAGGAGCGCGTCAGCCACTTCACGCATGAGCTGCACGCGTATCTGATCGCCGGTGCGAAGATGGGCCTCGGCATGGACAGGGGGCCGGCCCCCGCCGTGAAGCCCGCGCCGGTCGCGGCGCGCTGAGGTAAACCGCCATGGCGATGAATACCGGTGTGACCGAAGAGGCTGAGGCGATGGCGGACATCAACGTCACGCCCCTCGTGGACGTGATGTTGGTGCTCCTCATCATCTTCATCATCACCATTCGAGTCATCATTCAGCAGGTGCCCGTGCAGCTGCCGAAGGCGACCAATCTGCCGACGCAGACCAAGCCGGAGAACATCACCATCGCCATCGACAAGGACGGGGACATCTTCTGGAACACACAGAAGTTGACGAGCACGGACGAGTTGAAGCAGAAGCTTCGAGTGGCGGCTCGCGATAGAGCCGCAGCCCGAGGTGCATATCCGGGGAGACTCCAACGTCCGGTATCAGTTCGTGGGCCAGGTGCTGGTCGCCACTCAGCAGATCGGAATCCGCAAGGTGGCGTTCATCACGACTCCGGATCATTTCGGTCCGGGAACATAAGCTAGGAACGGTACCTAGGAGAGATCACGATGGCGATGGCAGTAGGCGGTAATAACGAGGGCAATTCCTATTCGGATATCAACATGACGCCGTTGATCGACGTCATGCTGGTGCTCCTCATCATCTTCATCATCACGCTTCCCACTCAGACGCACGCGGTCAAGATCGACAATCCCTTGCCGCCGCCGCCCAACCAGCCGCCGCCGCCGCCACCCGAGGTGATCGATCTGTCGATCGATTTCGACGGCACTCTGCTTTGGAACAAGACACCGGTCGATCGTGCGACCATGGACGGCTACATTTCGGAAGAGGCCGCGAAGGACCCTCAGCCCGAGGTGCACATCACGGTCGACAAGTTCGCCAAGTATGAAATCGTCGCGCAGACGCTGGCCGATTTGCAGCACCGGGGTTTGAAGAAGATCGGGTTCGTCAACAACGACTTTTTTTGATCAGGGTCCCAGCGGGTGTTACGGCGCGTCAACCCGAATTGCAGCGGGTTGACGCGCCGTTTGTTTGAAGCCCCGCGCGACGCACGAAGCTCATAATCTGAAATCGCAAGTTGTGAAGGTGTGATCATGATTCATTCGATGAACAATAAAGAATCTCGAGCCGTCGCGAAGTCCGGCGCAGTCAAGGCACTGAGTGCCGCGCTCGCGGCCGCAGTTGCGGCCGCATGCCTGGTGCTGGCGCCCGCCGTGTCGTCCGCGGCGGACGCCAAGAAACCGGAAATCAGCCGCGTCATCGCCAAGGAGATGACCGCGGCGATGAAGGCACTGCAAGCGCAACAGTGGCAGGAAGCCATCAAGAATCTCGAAGCGGCGAATCAGAAGTCGGGCCTCACGGCGATCGACAAGAAGAGCATTCACGACTACGAGGGCTACGCGTACATCCATCTCAGTAATTTCAAGATGGCCCAGCAGGAGTACGAGGCCGCACTGGCGACCGGTGCGTACTCCCCCGAGGAGGCGGCCAAGACCACGCGCACGTTGTTCCGGCTGGCCGCGCAGAATCAGCAATACGCGAAGGCGATCGATTTCGGCAAACAGGTGTCGGATTCGGGTGCGGCGACGGGCGACGATCTCGGCGTGATGGCGCAGCTCTACTACCTGCAGAAAGACTGCAAGGACTCGGCCGTGTGGGCGGACAAGGCGATTGCGGCGGCAAGAAAAGCCGGCGAGGCTCCGAAAGAGAATCTGTACCAGTTCAAGCTGCAGTGCGCCTCGGATGCGGGCGATACGACGGCGATGGACGGGATTTTGATGGATCTCATCAAGCTCACCAACAAGACCACGTACTGGAACACGCTGCTTCGCATCGAGCGGCAGGATGAGCGCGACGATCACAACACGCTGATGATCTATCGGATCATGTACAACACCAATTCGATGAACGCCGACACCGACTACATCGAGATGTCGCAGCTCCTGGGGGATGCCGCGCTTCCTGGCGAGGCGGCCGCGGTGCTCGACAAGGCGATGTCGACCGGCGTCATCAAGGACGAGCACAAGGAACGCACCAACCGATTGCTGACGGCCTTGAAGGGACGCGCGGACACCGACAAGAAGGGCCTGCCGCAGCAGGAGACCGAGGCGAACAAGAGTGCGGCGGGCGAGCTGCTGGTGAAGCTGGGCGAGGTGTATTACGGCTTCGGCGACTACCAGAAGACTGCCGATTCCATCAACCAAGCCCTGCAGAAGGGCCAGATCAAGCACCAGGACGAGGCGTACGTCTATCTGGCGCTGGCCGACGTGCAGCTCAAGAACACCGCGGACGCCAAGAAGGCGCTGGCGAAACTCAAGGACGTCCCGAACATCAGCCCGCGCGTGTTGAAGCTGTGGACGCTCTACGCGGCGACCCTCGGCATGAGCGCCGGCTGAGCGCGGCTATAGTCAGGAGAATTCGATGACCATCAAAGCTGGCGACAAGATGCCCGAGGGCAAATTCACCCGCATGACCAAGGATGGTCCTCAGAAGCTCGGCACGGACGAACTGTTCAAGGGCAAGACCGTGGTTTTCTTCTCGGTTCCCGGCGCATTCACACCGACCTGCGATGCCAAGCATCTGCCGGGCTTCGTCGAAATGGCCGATCGACTCAAGGCGAAGGGCGTCGACACCATCGCCTGCACCGCGGTGAACGACGTGTTCGTCATGAACGCGTGGGGCAAGTCCGGGGGCGTCGGCGATAAGATCCTGATGCTCGCCGACGGCAACGGCGAATACGTGAAGGCACTCGGGCTCGAGCTGAACGCCACCGGTTACGGAATGGGGATGCGCGGACAGCGCTTCGCCATCATCGTCAAGGACGGCGTCGCCACCCACGTAAATGTCGAAGCACCGGGCGAGTTCAAGGTGTCGGCGGCGGATTACATCCTCAAGCAGCTCTAGCAAGCCCGCGGCCGCTTTGCTAGCTCTTCGGACCTCGCCGCCGGTATTCTCGGCTGCGCAAGCCGAGCGCGTCGTGCGCGACACCTATGGCCTGATCGGCTCGGTGCGCGCGTTGCCCGGCGAGCGCGACTGCAACTTCCAGCTGAGTACGGCGGACGGCCGCGAATACGTGCTCAAGATCATCGATCTCGAGGCGGGGCCCGAGGCGGTCGAATGCCAATTGCGCGTGCTCGGGCATCTGGCCGAGCAGGACCCATCGCTGCCGGTCCCGCGTCTTTTCCCGACGACGCTCGGCGAGGAGACCGGCAAGGTCATCGGCCAGGACGGCATCAAGTACACCATCTGTCTGATCGGATTCCTGCCGGGCCGGCTGCTCGCCGAAATGCCGCAGGAGCGGCGGCTTCTCGAGAATATCGGAGACACCCTGGCGCGCCTCGATCGCGCCTTGCAGGGTTTTTTTCATCCGGCGCTCGGGCAGCGCTTGGCCTGGGACGTACGCCGGCTTCCGGAGCTCGCCGAGCACGTGCCGAACATCGAATCGGCGTCTGTACGCCGCGACGTTGAGAGTACCGTGGCGGCATTCAAGGAACGCACCTCGGCGCTCTTCGCGTTGCGCAGCCAGGCGATTCATGGCGATTGTCACGGGCAGAATTTATTGGTCGATGCGTCGGCCGGCTCCGTCAGCGGGATCCTGGATTTCGGGGATATGATCCATGCCCCGCGGATCCTCGAGCCCGCCGTGACCATGTCGGAGCTCCTCACGCAAGGCCTCGCGCCTCTCGCGGGGGTTTCCTCGGTGCTCGAGGGCTACGCTCGCCGGCAGCCGCTGGATGGGGCGGAGATCGAGGTGCTTTACGATCTCATCGCAGCGCGCCACGCGGTGACCCTCCTCGTGCATGCGTGGCGCAGACTCAACGACCCCGCGCGCGCGCGCGTGCTGGACCAATCCACGGTTCAAGCAGAGCGCTCTCTGCGCGCTCTGCTGGAGACGGGCAGGACCGTATTGAGCCGGGATTGGCATGGGGCCGCGGGGACGCGAAGCGAGATCTGGGCGTCGCCGAACGCGTCGGCGGAGCTTCACCGGCGGCATCGATTGATGGGGAAGGGATCGGAGCTTTTCTACGAGAAGCCGCTGCACCTGGTTCGAGGCTCGGGGGTCTGGCTGTTCGATCCCCAGGGACACGCCTACCTCGACGTGTACAACAACGTCCCCCACGTGGGTCACGCCCACCCGGCGGTGGTGCGCGCGGTGCAGAGTCAGGCGGCCATCTTGGCGACTCATAGCCGATATCTGCACTCCGGAATTCTCGAATACGCGGAACGGTTGATCGCCAAGACTCCGGCGCGGCTCGACGCCTGTATTTTCGTGAACTCGGGCAGCGAAGCGAACGACGTCGCCTGGCGCATGGCTCGATTCGCGACCGGCCACGAGGGTGCGCTGGTCATGCAGAACGCTTATCACGGCATCACTCATGCCGTGGCTGCGCTCACGCCGGGCGTCGGGCTGCCTCGTGAGCCGCATGTGGTCACGATTGCACCTCCGCTGCCTGGAATTCAGACGTACGGCTCGGCCGGCGATGCGCAGATCGCTGCGGCCCAGGCCGACGCAGATGCAGCAGTGCGGACGCTGGCTGCGCGCGGCTTCGAGCCCGCGGCCTTCTATATCGACACGGCGCTGACCAGCTCGGGGGTTTACGACCCGCCGCCGGCCTGGGGTGCGGCGGTCTCGGAGATCGTCCGGGCGGCCGGCGGCCTCATCGTGGCGGACGAGGTTCAATACGGTTTAGGCCGCCCGGGCTCGAATTTCTGGGGCTTCGAGCGGCGGGGCATCGAGCCCGATATCGTGACCATGGGGAAACCCGTGGCAAACGGCTATCCGATGGGCGTGGTGATCGCCAAGCGGGAGCTGATCGAAGCTTTTCAGGCGAAATTCGGACTCTTCTCGACCTTCGGCGGGAGCGCCGTCGCGGCCGCGGCGGGGCTCGCGGTACTGGATGTTCTCGAGCGCGAGGAGCTCATGGCGAATGCCGCTGCGACGGGAGCCTACCTGCGACGCCGGCTCGAGGCGGTCGCCGCCAGGCACTCCTGCCTGGGCGAACTGCGCGGTGCCGGCCTCCTGTACGGCCTGCAGGTCAATGCGGTAAACGGCCTCACGGCGCGTCAGTGCGCCAAACGAATCATCAATAGCCTGGCTTCCGAGGCTAGGGTGCTGATCGGCTACGAGGGGCCCAATGCCGATATTCTGAAGCTTCGCCCGCCGATGCCGTTTGGGAAGGAGCATGCGGAAACGTTGGCGGAGGCGATTGATTCGGCTGCCGGCAGGATGAGCGTCTAAGGTCAGCCTACCAGGCGCTCCAGCTCGGGGACTATCTGGAACAGGTCGCCTACCAGGCCTACGTCGGCTACCTCGAAGATGGGGGCTTCGCTGTCCTTGTTGATGGCGACGATGGTGCGGGCGTCCTTGATGCCGGTGAGGTGCTGGATCGCGCCGGAGATACCGATGGCGATGTACATGTCAGGGGCGATGATCTTTCCGGTCTGGCCGACCTGCATTTCGTTGGGAGCATAGCCGGCATCGACGGCGGCGCGCGATGCGCCGACCGCAGCGCCGATCTTGTCGGCGAAGCTGAATAGAAGCTTGAAGTTGTCGGCGCTGCCCAACGCTCGGCCGCCCGACACGACCTTCTTTGCCGTCTGCAGATCGGGCCGGTCGGTCGATCCCGATTTCGCGCCTACGTACCGCGTGTGTGTCGGGAGAGAGGCGTTGAGGGTCTTGGAGTCGATCGACGCCGCGCCTCCGGTTGCGGCGGCCTGGAAGGAGGCGACGCGCACGGTGGCGACGAGCTTGCGGGCCGGATCGGCGTCCACGGTCACGATGGCATTGCCTGCGTAGATGGGCCGGCGAAAGCGATGGGCGCCTTCGACCGCCATCAAATCGCTGATTTGCGGCACGCCGAGGAGCGCCGCGACCCGCGGCATGAGGTCCTTGCCGAAGCTGGTCGAGGGGCCGAACAAATGGCTGTAGTCCTGGGCGAGCGCGACGATCTGAGGCGCGAAGGTGGCCGCCAGGGGATGCTCATTCTCCGCACGATCGATGCGGACCACCGCCTTCACGCCGGCGAGCGCAGCGGCCTGCGCCGCGACCGCCGCGGTATCGGCGCCGAGGAGAGCGATCGTGATATCCGCGTCCGGAATGGATTTTGCGCATGTGACGCATTTGGCCGTGGCGGGATTCAGCGCCTTGCCGTCGTGTTCACCGATGATGAGTATCTTGCTCATTAGATCAAACCCTTCTTCTTGAGTACGTCCACCAACTCCGCCACATCCTTCACCATGATGCCTTTCTGCCGCTGAGGCGGCGGGTCGGTTTTCACGGTCTTGATCAGCTGTCCCGCGCTCACGGCGAGCGCATCGAGCGTCGTGACATCCAGCGGCTTCTTCTTTGCCTTCATGATATCCGGCAACTTCACGTAACGCGGCTCGTTGAGCCGCAAATCCACGGTGATCACCGCCGGCAGATCCACCTCGATGGTCTCGAGGCCCGCGTCGACCTCGCGGGTGACCCGCACCTTGGTGCCGTCGATCTCCACCTTGGAGGCGTAGGTCGCCTGCGGCCGCTCCCAAATCGCAGCCAGCATCTGGCCGGTCTGGTTGGCGTCGTCGTCGATGGCCTGTTTGCCGAGAAAGATCAGATCAGGATTTTCCTTCTTTGCGACCGCGAGGAACGTCTGAGCCGCAGTCAACGGTTCCACCGCGGCATCGGTCTGAACGAGGATCGCGCGGTCCGCGCCCATGGCGAGGGCCGTTCTGAGCTGTTGCTGGGTGTCCGCGACTCCGATGCTCACGGCCAGGACTTCCACATTACCCACGCGCTCCTTGATGCGCAGCGCCTCCTCGAGCGCGATCTCGTCGAAGGGGTTCACGCTCATCTTCACCCCGTCGAGCATCACGCCGCTGCCGTCGGGCTTTACGCGGACGCGAACGTTGTAGTCGACGACGCGCTTGATACACACCATGATCTTCTGCATTTGAAACTCCTTAAGCAGCCCTTTCCGGTGCACCCTTGCGGTGCGCCTCGGCTTGTTGTTCAACGAATGATTGACTGATCCTGGACGCGCACTGCCGCAGCTTCGGCAGGAAACGCTCGATGCCCGCCTTTTGCGGGAGAGCATTCGCGGCGAACCTGACCGACAGGCAGGCGTGGATGCGATCCTCCGATAGCACCGGAACGCTCACGCTGATTTCCTCGACCAGACGGCGAGTGCGCGAAGTGGCGGAAAATCCGCCCGCTCTGACCTCCGACAAAATCCGCGTGAGATCGGTGCGCGGGGCACGCGCCAGACGGTCCTCTTCCTTGCCTGACCGCGCGAGAATGTCCAGAACCGCTTCGCGCTGGGGCGCGGGACAAAAGCTCAAATAGACGCGGCCCGATGCCGTGGACAGCATCGGCAGCCGGTACCCGGCGGAATGGCGTTCGATTTCGAGAAGAGCGCTGGAATTGGTTTCGCGCACGATCATCGAGGTTCCGAGGAGCGTCGATATCGAAACCGGCCATACGAGCTCGCGACCCAGATCACCGATCAGGGGCTTTGCGATCTGGGTGACCCAGGCGTCGTCGTCGAAACCGCCCGAGAGCGATCGAACCATGACGGTGAGGCGGTACCGGTCGTCGCTCGAATCGCGGTATATGAACCCAGCGCCGCACAGAGTCTCTAGAATCCGATACACCGTGGTACGCGGCAGGCGGATTTCCTGCGCAACTTCCGACACCGTCGCGCCGTCGCGCGAATTGAGCACCGTCAGCGCGTCAAGGCCGCGAATGAGCGCACGGATGGGGCGTGTCGATTCCATGAAACCTCGAACAGGGTGAACTTCGTATTTTAGGGGGCGGCCGTTTACTTGTCCACCTTGCGGTCATGGAGCTCCGCGAAGCTACTGGTACGTGGCCGATCCGCGGCGCGGGCATATCACGGCGATAGGACTGGCCGGTCAGCTCATCGTGATCGATCCGGCGTCGAATACCATCGTGGTCAAATTCAGCTCGCATGCCACGCCCGCAGTCGGCCAGTACGATGTGGAATACGCCGCCGCGATCGCCATCGTCGACGCATTATCCGAGCGCAAGCGATAGCCGCCGCCAGCCTCTCGTGCAGCCTATTGAGGTGGCGGCGGTACCGGCCGTGAGTCAGAATTTGCAGCACCACCTGGCGACTCACGGCGACAGATACGCGGCCTGAGACGAGTCGACCTGGCGAGATTTGATGGTTACAGGAAGCGCATTGCTGCACCGCGAGCGTTCCATGCGGATAGCATTTTCCGCACCAGGAAAACAGAATCGGTGCGAGACTACCGGTCGAATAAGTAGTGCATCGGCGGAGGGGGAACGCGCAGCACATCGGCGAGCAGATCGCCAAACTTCGCAGAAAGCTTAATCCAACGTTGAATCGGATCGCGTTCGAATTTGAAACGATTGATCGAGAGGCGCAACTGATAACAGAACAACAGGAGCAAGGGATCATGGCGCAATTGAACGAACAGAAATTTCACGCATTCATCGGCAAGATGCTTGGCGACCTCGGCGGTGCCTTCAGCGTACCGACCACACGGATCGGATTTCGCCTAGGCTTATTCGACGCACTGAACGCCGGCGGCCCCGCCACGGCTGCTGACCTCGCGGCGCGTGCGGGGGGGTTGTCGCCGCGATATGTTCGAGAGTGGGCGCTGGCGCAGGCGTCCAATGGATACATAGACTTCAATTCGACGACCGACACTTTCAGCATCAATCCTGAACAGGCGATGATCTTCGTGACCAAGGATAGTCCTGTCTACTTGGCCGGCGCCTTCGACCTGGCCGCGGCGATGATCGAAGCGGAGCCGAAGGTTGAGCAAGCATTTCGCGACGGATCCGGTGTACGCTGGGGCGACTCGGCCGGATGCCTCTTCTGTGCGACCGGTGCGTTCTTTCGGCCGGGCTATGTCAATAATATCGTGCAAACCTGGATTCCCGCATTGGACGGCGTTACGGCAAAACTCAGCGAACGCGCCAAGGTGGCCGATATCGGCTGCGGTGTCGGCTTCTCCACCATTCTCATGGCGCAGGCGTATCCAAGCAGCCAATTCGTCGGCTACGATTTTCACGAACCCTCCATCGCTGAAGCACGCAAGCACGCGAAGCATCACGGTGTCAGCGACCGCGTAAGATTCGAGGTTGCCAAGGCGAAGGAGATCGCCGAAAACGAATTCGATTTGGTCACCATGTACGATTGCCTGCACGATATGGGAGATCCACGCGGATGCGCCGCACACGTGCGCAAGATTCTGAAGAAGGACGGCACATGGATGATTGTCGAGCCGATCGCAGGAGACAAGCCTGAGCAGAATATGAATCCCGTGGGTCGCCTGTATTACAACGCGTCGACCATGATCTGCGTTCCCACCTCGCTCGATCAGGAGGTCGGCGAAGGCCTGGGCGCTCAAGCGGGCCAAGCAAAGCTATCTGCAATAATGGGGGACGCCGGATTTTCAAGAGTGAGACGAGCCACCGAGGGACCTTTTAACATGATCCTCGAGGCGCGCATCTAAGCCGACGGGCTCGCGAGGAGGGTCAGCGGGCCGGCGGTAATGATAAATGACACCTTCCAATTCCGATGATCGACGGGCGATCATCCTCGGCGCCAGCATCGCCGGGCTGCTGACGGCACGCGTGCTCTGTGAGCGCTTCGCCGAGGTTGTCCTGCTCGAGCGCGATGAGTTGTCCGACCGAGCCGAGCCGCGCAAGGGCACGCCGCACGCGGTGCATCCGCATGGCCTGCTGGCGCGGGGACGCGAGATCCTGGAGAGGCTCTTCCCAGGGTTCAGCGATGCGCTGATCGAGCAAGGCGCCATCGCCGGCGACATCGCCGCAGACGTGGCAATCGATGCCAACGGCCGACGCTTCGCGCGAGGCGACAGCGGTCTCATGGGTCTGGCTGTGAGCCGGTTGGCGATCGAGGCCGAGCTGCGCCGCCGCGTGCGGATGCTGCCCGGAACACGCCTAGTGACCGACGTTCGACGTGCTCGCGCCTGTCCACGACTCATCGGGCGGCCGGGTCACCGCCGTGCGCTATCGTTCCCGTGCAGGCGCGCGCGATGAGCATTTGCTCGCTGCCGGGCTGGTGGTGGATTGCACCGGCCGCGGTTCGCACAGCCCAGTGTGGCTGCGCGAATGGGGTTACGAACAGGTATCCGAGGAGCGGATCGTCATCGGACTCTGCTACACCAGCGCCTACTTTCGGCGCGACCCCGGCGTGCGGCCGCCCCTGGCCGCAATCATAGGCGCGGCTACTCCCCAGCTGCCGCGCCCGTATGCACTCATAGCGCAAGAACCCGACGAGAACGGTAACGCGCGTTGGGTCGCCGCTGTTGGCGGCTATGCCGGCGATCACGTCGAGCCCACGCTCGAGAGCATGTGGCACCGAGCGTGCGCGGTGGGCGTCAATGAGATCGCATCGCTCGCCCAGCGCGGCGAGGCGATAGGCCCGGTAATCCGCTATGGCTTCCCGCACAGTCTGCGCAGGCGTTATGAGCGGTTGCACCGCTTCCCGCGTGGTTATCTCTTGCTGGGAGATGCCTTGGCCAGCTTCAATCCGATCTACGGTCAGGGAATGACTGCGGCGGCCTGCCAGGCGATCGCGCTGGATGCTGCGCTGGCGGACGGCGAGGATGGGCTTGCCAGGCGCTTCTTCCGAGCTGCCGCGAAGGTGATCGACGCGCCTTGGCAGTTGGCCGTTGGCGGCGATCTCGCGCTGCCGAACGTGCCGGGCGCCCGACCGCTAGCGCTCCGTATTATGAACGCCTACATCGCGCGGCTGCAGCGTGCTGCCGAGCGTGACTCGCGAGTCACCATCGCGTTCATCCGCGTAATGCATCTCATCGCGGCGCCTGTTTCGCTGTTGGCGCCGGGGGTTTTCCTGCGCGTCATGTTCCGTGGAGGCCGCCGCGCGGCGGCCAACCTGGCGCTACCGGCAGGTCAACGTGCGCGGAGCTAAAAGCGCGTTTCACACCGGCAGCGTTTAGCGCAAGAGGGATCACAACGCTCGCCGCCGCTAGAACCGATTGCCCGTCGCCGCAGAGCGCTGACGCCATCCCGAATCTGGCCTCCGACTGCCGCTCGGGCGGCTATCAGGTCTCACCCCTAGGTTTGTTCATTCGTGATGTATTCCAAGCCGGCAGATAGACGCATCAAGCGACAAGACGGCGACTCCGGGCGTCGCGATAATTCACATGTGCTGGAGCAAACGAGGGGGCGCATTCACTCTTCCAGGCACGCCGTGCGGCCATGAACGGCGACCTGATCTCATCGAAGAGGCTGCCACGTCCGCGCACGCCAATCAGGGCCGATAGGTCTTTTCTTTAATGCAAAGGAGAATGGTCGTGAAACAGCACATTAAGAATGTCGTTCTAGTACATGGAGCCTTCGCCGACGGCTCCGGCTGGGAACCTGTGGCAAGCATCCTCAAAAGGGACGGGTACAAGGTGTCGGTGGCGCAGCCCCCCGAGACTTCCTACGCCGACGATCAGAAGTACACGAAGGCCGCAATCGACGCCATGGACGGGCCGGTCGTACTGGTGGGCCACAGCTACGGCGGGTCCATCATCACCGAGGCCGGCAATCATCCGAAGGTTGCCGCGCTCGTCTATATCGCTGCATTCGCACTCGATGAAGGCGAGAGCTGTGCGTCGATCGAACAGGCCGTGCCGCAAGCGTCCAAGGCGTTCAAGCCGGACGGTAACGGGAACTGGTGGATAGTCGAGGAGCAGTTCGCAGCTGACTTCGCGGCGGACATTCCACCCGAGAAGGCATGGTTCATGGCTATCTCCCAGGTGCCGATCTCCACCGACTCGTTCACCCACAAGGTTACGAAGCCAGCCTGGAAGACCAAGCCCACCTGGTACATGGTGGCCGCGCAAGACCGATCGATCAATCCGGAGCAGGAGCGGATGATGGCGAAACGCGCCCACGCCAAGACCGTCGAGGTGAATGCCAGCCATGTGGCCTACATGTCGTACCCGAAGGAAACAGTCAAGCTCATCGAAGAGGCTGCCACCTCCGTACACGTCAACGAGTAGCCGTACGCTCGCTCGCAGAATGATCTCCGGCGATCCGGTAAGGGTCGGCGGAGGGTCTCTACGGATACAGTCTGGGCGAAGGCAAATGAACGATCGAATCACCATAAACGGACGTGACGGCACGTTTGGCGCTTACATCGCCAGACCGGAAGCATCGCCGGCTCCCGCCGTCGTCGTTTTACAAGAGCTATTCGGTGTGAATGTCGACATTCGCGAGAAATGCGACGAATTGGCCCAGCAAGGCTTTCTCGCGGTCGCGCCAGACCTATTCTGGCGTCAAGAGCCGGGCGTCGACCTCAGCGTCCGTTCAGAGCCAGACTGGCAGCACGGCCTTCGCCTTTATCAAGCCTATGACCGAGATGCCGGTGTTGGGGATATTAGGGACACCATCGACGCAGCAGCGAAAATGCCCGAGTGCACCGGCAAGATTGCCGTACTTGGCTACTGCCTCGGGGCGCTGATGACGTTCTTGACGGCCGTGCGCTACCGCGTTGACGCTGCTGTCGCCTACCATGGCGGTGACACAGAGAAGTATCTCGGCGAGGTCGACTGTCTCCATGCGCCCCTGTTGATGCATCTGGCCGAGGAGGATGAGTTCATTTCCAAGCCCGCACAAGCCGAGATCAAGGCGGCACTCGCCAGGAAACCCAGCGCGACCGTCTACAGCTATCCGGGACAGTGTCACGCCTTCTCACGGCACAATGGGCTGCACTACAACGCGGCGGCGGCAGCGCTCGCCAACGGACGGACGAGCGAATTTCTGAAGCAACGGCTTTGGTTGAAGGCCGGTCCGCCTGCTCCGTAGGGGCCGGCACCGTGACCCGATTCGCGGCTGTCCCTAATCCTGGTAGGCGCTGGCGTGGGCTTCCGCGACCGCCTCTTCCAATAGGCGTCCCGCTCGATAGCCGTTGAGGTTCTGTGGCCTATCAACACCGCCGTGCAATCGAGGGCACGGCTCAGGCGCCCCGATGACCGTGCGAATGGGTAGCCGTTCCGCATAGATTGGAAGGGCGTAGTCCTCGTCGTCGTCAGCGACACCCTTGGCTCGAATCTTTGCCGATGCCCGTACGATATCCATTGCGATCACGGAGGTCGCATTGATCTCCTGGGACGCACTTTTGCGCAACTGCGCGGTGCGGCCCGGAAAGAAGCGGTCGACCATCATGACGAGCGCACGCGCCTTTTCTGTTTCATCCCCGACCAGCCGAGCTCGGCCGAACGCCATCACTGAGCGGTAATCGGCAGAGTGATTGAACCCGCACCGCGCGAGAACGATGCTGTCGAAGTGGGTTACCGTCAAGCACGCAGGTTCACCCTCCGAAAGGTTACGCAGCATCCGGCTCGAGTTACTGCCGTGCCAGTACAGCCGGGTTCCTTCTCGCCAGAATAGCGTCGGTGTACAGAAGGGTTGGCCGTCGATGACGTAAGACACGTGACACATCGCCGCGGCGTCCAGGAGCTCATGCACGGTCGCATGATCGTAGGAGCCTCGGTCCGCGCGTCGCTTGACACGGTTCACTGCATCGACCTGGTAAGTATTCGAATCGCCGTTCGACATGCCTAACGTCCTCATTTGACAAGCCAGTGACCGGACACTTCTACCATGCAGGATTGGTCGGCACGAGTTCCAATTTCTAGTGCATTTCGGCAACCACTTTGACGCGGCCGCTCACTGTCCTGGATTTGCCGTTGGCGACGGTGCTGGCGAACAGCGGGCCTGCGTCGGTTCATGCGGGCCTGCGGGCCGCCATAGTCGATGGCCGGCTCCCGGCGAGCACCCGCCTGCCGTCGTCGAGGGATCTCTCCCGGCAACTGGGTGTCCGGCGTAACGTTATCGTCAGCGCGTACGAGCAACTCTTGGTCGACGGTCTCGTAGAGACTCGCACCGGCGACGGCACATACGTGACATCCCGTCTTCCACCACCGGTTGGTCGGCCCTCACCGTCTCCAGGTCGCCGTGGTGATGGGGGCCGGTTTTCGCCTTGGCGTCAACCGTGAAGGTCCCCGCCCAGAGCTTCGTCGCTCCCGTGTTCTGCGTCGTCACCGCCGCGAGGCGATGCAAACCCGGCGTCTGGGCGACATTGGAATCGAACTCCCTGGGGTGGATGATCCGTATACCATCCGATCGCCAACGGGCCGATGAGCTATTCATGTGTATTCGGCGAAAATTGGCCCCATCCATTAGGTGAAATCGCCTTGCGCAGGGAGTTGATCTGTATTGAGCATGACTGCGAGATTAAGCACATGTGGTTGCTGAATTGTTGCAAGTGGCGGCGAGAGCGTTACAGATGTGACGCTGGCAGAATCGCGAGGGATCTCATCGAGCGATGGGGCCCTCATTTCCCGTCATCTGTTGGCCGCCTGCTCAGCGTCGGTACGGCCAAGCGATCCTACTCGACACTGCATCCGCGAAAATAATCCGCAACCTCTGAAACACTTCGTGAGAAAAAGCGATTCCGCGGAGGCCTACTTCATCTCGCTCGGCATGTCCTGAGCGGCCACAATCTGCCAGGTGCCCTCTCGCTTGAGCCAGGTATCGGTCCAAGTGAGTTTGACTTTGTGCCGGCGTCCGTTTGCCTCGGTATGGATCGCGCTCTCACTGCCGTACAAAATGGCCATCGAGTCGCCGAAGAAATGAACCTTAACCTCATAAAGCGTGCAGCTCTCTTCTGGTTTCTCTTTTGAGGCGGGTGCGAGCGCTTCCTGCTTGGAGTAGAGCGAGCCGTGGGGGGACGTGCCGAGGAAGTCCTCGGCGAGGATTGTCCTTTCGATGCCATTATGGGTACAGCCCGCCTCCGCCCATTGACGCTCCAAGTCGATTAGCGCCTTCGCTGTGGGGTCGTCCGGAGCTGCCCAGCGACTCTCCTGGGCGTGTGCAGGGTTGACGCAAATCAGGCAGGATGCCGCGACGGCGCTTGCGAAGATCCCACGACGGGGCGATAGACGGAGTTTCATAGCGTCTCCAGAGGCTGCAACCATACAGCGTATCGCATTTTTGGTGGCCCGGCGGCTTCAACCTGCCTCAGCCGGCGCTCCCTCAATGTGCATAAAAGTTGACAATGATTCTCTTAAGGTTGACAATAATTGACCATAAGGTTGTCAAAACAGAGACCGTATTTTGAGAAACTCCATTGTCGAGGTTGCAAGTGACAAAGAGAGTTCGCGCCAGAGGCGAAGACGTTCGCAAGTACATTCTGGAACACCTGGAAAAACATCCGCGCGATCTGACCAAATTTGTCGCGAACCACTTTGGAATAACCAGGCAGGCAGTCAACAAACATCTCCAGAGGTTGAAATCGGAACACGCCGTTGTCGAATCCGGCCAGACCAGGAATAGGACCCGCAAGTTAGCAACCCTGGCCGAGTGGGATAAGAGCTTCGCAATCACGCCTGACCTTGCGGAGGATCTGGTGTGGAGAGACGACGTTGGCAAAGTTATTGGAGATATACCGGAAAACGTCCTCGCAATCTGGCACTACGGCTTTACCGAAATGTTCAACAATGCCATAGACCATTCTGCCGGTACCTCCATCCACCTGGAAGTTAGACGGAACGCCGTGGATACGGAAATGGTCGTGCAGGATAACGGCGTGGGAATTTTCAAGAAAATTCAGATGGAACTGGGACTCCTGGATGAACGGCATGCAATTCTTGAATTGGCGAAAGGAAAACTCACGACCGATCCAAAACGCCACACTGGGGAGGGAATTTTCTTTTCTTCCAGAATGTTCGACCAATTCGACATCCTTTCGGGAGGCGCCTTCTTCTCTCACAAGTTCGAGGCAGATGACTGGATTCTAGAGCGAGACAAACTCGGCAATGGTACTTTTGTGTGGATGAAATTGAACAATCACACGTCCAGAACTACGACCAAGATATTTGACCAGTACACGTCCGGCGACGAGTACGGATTTACCAAGACCGTAGTTCCAGTCAAATTGGCTAGATATGGGAACGAGAATTTGATATCGCGCTCTCAGGCGAAGCGATTGTTGTCTCGCATAGAGCTTTTCAAGAAGGTCCTTTTCGATTTTAGCGATGTACCGACCATTGGGCAGGCATTTGCCGATGAAATTTTCCGGGTATTTGCGGTTGGCCATCCTACGATTGAGCTTGTCCCCATCCATGCGAATTCGGAAGTGAAGAGAATGATCGATCGCGCGCGCTTTGCGGGCTCGGAAGGATAAATTCGCCTCGATGCTCCGTTATTTCCTAAAGCGCTTGGGGGGTGCGATCCCGACGCTGTTCATCATCGTCACGCTCTCGTTTATTCTCGTCCGAATCGCTCCCGGCGGTCCCTTCGACGAGGAAAAGTCGCTCCCGCCGGAGATCCTGGCGAATCTCGAGAGAGCATACGGCCTCGATCAGCCCCTGTGGGTGCAATATACGAGCTATCTGCGCTCGCTACTGCACGGAGATTTCGGCCCCTCGTTCCGCTACAAGGATTTCACGGTCACCGAGCTCATTCGCCAGGGATTGCCCGTCACGGCGGAGATCGGCGCTGCGGCCCTGGTTCTAGCACTCGGGTTCGGGATTCTCATCGGGGTGTTCGCCGCACTCCGGCAGAATCGGGCGGCAGATTATACCGCCATGACGCTCGCCGTCGCCGGCATCGCCGTGCCCTCGTTCGTGGTGCTGCCGCTGCTGGGCCTCGTGTTCGGCATCTACGTTCACTGGCTTCCGGTAGCGGGGTGGGAGCCCGGCTCGATCCGGCATTTGATCCTGCCGGTCATCGCGCTGACTTTGCCGCCGTTGGCCTACGTCGCGCGGCTCACTCGCGGGAACCTCATCGAGGTGCTTCAGCGCCCGTTCATCCGCACCGCATTCTCGAAGGGGCTACCCTTGCGTATCGTCGTGATGCGGCACGCATTGCGCCCGGCACTCCTTCCCGTGGCAGGTTATCTGGCACCCGCCGTGGCGTCGATCATGACGGGTTCGCTGGTGGTCGAGTCCATCGCCGGTCTGCCCGGGATCGGGCGATATCTGGTCCAGGGGGCGCTAAACCGGGACTATACGCTCGTGCTCGGGATGGTGATCCTGTACTCCGTGGTCCTCATCGGCATGGGGCTGGTGGTGGATCTCCTGTACGCGTGGCTGGACCCGCGCGTCAGGTTCGAACGGTGACCGATACCTTCTGGGGCGAGGCACGTCGGCGCCTGCTCGCGAACCCCGGGGCGCGCCTGTCGCTCGGCATCATCGTTGTGCTGGTAGGGCTGGCGGTGATCGGACCCTGGCTGAATCCGAACGGCGCCGAAACACTCGATTGGTCGTATGTGGCGAGCGATCCGACCATGGCGCACGCCCACTGGTTCGGTACGGACCGACTCGGGCGTGATCTGTACGTACGTACCCTTCAGGGTGCGCGAGTTTCCATGGTGGTGGGTCTCGTCGCGAGTGCCGTGAGCCTCAGTCTGGGATTGATCTACGGCGCGGTCGCGGGCTACGTGGGCGGCCGAACGGATGACGCGATGATGCGGATCGTCGAGATTCTCGGCGGACTGCCGCTGATCTTTTTCGTGATTTTCCTGACCGTGGTATTCGGCCGGAACGAGTACCTGCTGTTCGTGTCGATCGGCGCGGTGGGCTGGTTGACGCTCGCACGAATCGTGCGCGGCCAGGCCTTGAGCATCAGACGCCAGGAGTACATCGAGGCCGCAATCGCCTCGGGGGCCGGCACCGCCCGGATCATCTACAAACATGTTTTGCCGAACGTCATCGGACCCGTCATCGTATACGCGACGCTGACCATTCCGCAGATCATCCTACTCGAGAGCTTTTTGAGTTTTCTGGGGCTCGGAATCCAGGAGCCGCGCGCGAGCCTCGGAACGTTGATCGCGGCGGGTGCCGGAGAAATGGAAGCCGCGCCGTGGATATTGATCGCGCCGGGCACATTCCTGACGCTGCTCCTGGTGTGCCTGAACATCTTCGGTGACGGTCTGCGGGATGCGTTCGATACGGGAGGGCGCCGATGAAGCCGGATCGGGTGGAGGTGCCGGAGGCGCTGACACTGCGAACGCAGGCGCTTCGGGTCGACTATCCAGTTCCCGGCGGCACGGCGGCCGCGGTGCGCGATGTCTCGCTCTCCGTGGGCGCGCACGAATGTCTCGGCGTGGTCGGCGAGTCCGGCTCAGGGAAAACCCAGCTTTTCCTGGCTGTGATGGGCCTTTTGCCGGACGCCGCGCGCGTGGCCGGCAGCGTATCCTTCGAGGGCGAGGAAATTCTGGGGCTGGCGCCGGACGATCTCAATCGGATTCGCGGATCGAGGCTGACCATGGTCTTCCAGGATCCGATGATGTCCCTGACCCCGCATCTGAAGATCGGCGTGCAGCTGGCCGAGGTTCTGGTCCATCACCGTGGAGTCTCCTGGCGGGATGCGAAGCGCACGGCGCTCCAGGCACTGGATCGCGTGCGCATCCCGGATCCGCAGCGCCGTCTCGAGCAATACCCGCACCAACTCTCCGGCGGCATGCGCCAGCGCGTCATGATCGGCATGAGCCTTCTCTGCGAACCGGCGCTGGTGATCGCCGATGAGCCGACGAGCGCGCTCGACGTGACCGTGCAGGCGCAGATCCTGGATCTTCTACGGGACCTGCGTGCCGAGACCGGCATCTCCATCGTGCTCATCAGCCACGATCTCGGGGTCGTCGCCAGTCTCGCGGATCGCGTCGCCGTGATGTATGCCGGCAGAGTCGTGGAGAGCGCCCCGGCAGTGGAGCTGATGCGCGGTGCGCGTCATCCCTACGCGGCGGTGCTGATGCAATGCGTTCCGGATCTGCGCCGGGCGCGAACCGAGCGTATGCCGTTTCTCGCCGGACAAGCGCCCGGCGCCGCCGAGCCGGAGCGCGGCTGTGCCTTTGCTCCCCGCTGTCCCCGCTCGACCGAACGCTGCGTCCAGGAGCGTCCGGCGCTCGTGGACGTGAACGCCGCCTCGCAAGTCGCATGTCATCATCCGCTGCCATGAGTGAACCGCTGCTCGACGTGCGCGGCCTCGGCGTGGACTATCGAGGCATCCGCGCGCTCGGCGAAGTGAGTTTCGAGATCCGTACGGGCGAGACGGTCGGTCTGGTCGGTCAATCGGGGTCCGGCAAATCCACGCTGGCCAGAGCGCTCCTGCGATTGATTCCGGTCTCGCGCGGTCAAGTCCTCTGGCAGGGCTCGGATGTTCTGCGGTGGGATACCTCGACTCTTCGGAATCATCGGCGCGATATGCAGATCGTCTTCCAGGATCCGGTGGCAAGTCTCAATCCGCGGATGACCGTGGCGGGGACGCTGGCCGAGCCGCTCCGGGTCTTCGAACGCCACTTGTCCGGCCCCGAGCAGCGGTTGCGAATCGCACGGATGCTCGAGCGCGTCGGCCTCGAGGAGTCCATGCTGGGGCGATATCCGCATGAGCTCTCCGGCGGCCAGTGTCAGCGCATCGGGATTGCGCGGGCGATGATGCTGCATCCGAAGCTCTTGGTATGCGACGAACCGGTGAGCTCGTTGGATGTGTCCATTCAGGGACAGATCGTGAATCTCCTGGCCGATCTGCAGCGTGAGTTCGAAACCGCGATGTTGTTCATCAGCCATAACCTCGCGGTCGTCCGGCACATCAGCCATCGGGTCGTGGTGATCCACGACGGGAACGTGATCGAGTCCGGGACCTGCGATGCGCTGTTCGCCGCGCCCGTGCACCCCTACACGCGCGCGCTCCTGGCTGCCGTTCCCGATCCTTTGGGCAGGCGGCTGGGTTGAAGCAGGGTGGGGCATGAAACAGGCGGTGGCGTGATATCTCGGCTGATCGAATCGGTGAACGCGGGGCTTACCATCCTCGTGCCGAACACCGAGCTTGCCGCGGCGCTGACGGACGCGGTCGAACGCTCGCACCGGGATTCCGGCCGCGAGGTCTGGCCGACCCCGCGAATACGCGACTTCACAGGCTGGCTCAAGGATCGGCACGTTCGGCGGCAACTCATCGACTCGACGGTTCCGCGCTGCCTCACCGACGTCGAGGAACGGGAGCTCTGGCGCGACGCGGTTCTCGACAGCGATCTCGAGCGCAAATTCCTCGAACCGTCGGGGGCCGCACGCGCTGCGCGCAGGGCCCACCGAGCCGTCCGTGAATACGGAATTCCCATGACGGCGATCGCCGCCGACGGCGGCGAGGAATCGGCGATGTTCCAGGACTGGAGCGCCCGCTTCTCCGAGCGCTGCCGCGGCTTCGGGTGCGTCAGTGCGGATGATTTGCTCGGCGCCGCGGCGGCTGATGGGGACGCGAATTTCGGTGTGGCCGCAACGCTCGAAGGCGGGAGCGGTTCGGGGGTCGCATGGATCGAGAGTCCCCATTGGCGCCCGGTCGCTCGGCGCTGGTTGGAGCTTCGCGCCGGAGTTCCTTTGATGCCGATTCGGGCAGCGCACGGCCGGGAGGGTTCCGCGCCGCAAATCTTGCGCGCGCAGACGCCGGCCGCGGAGCTCGCATCGATTGCCGGGTGGGCGCGCGATCAGCTCGCCTCGCGGCCCGATTTTCGCACCTGGATCTGCGTTCCCGATCTCGCCGCGCGCCGCGCGGAGCTCGTCGACGCTTTCGACGCCGCTTTGGCGCCGCACCGTTTTGCGCTGTACGAGGCGGGGGCGGGCGCTCCGTACGCCGTGGCGGGGGGCACACCGCTCGACGACTACGCGCCGGTTCGAGCCGCTCTGGAGTTGTTGGCCGCCGCCGATGGGCCGATTCCGTTCGCCAGATTCAGTGCGCTGCTCCGGGCGCCCGAGCTCAGCGAATCCGCCGCGGAGGCGAGCGCCGCGGCTTGCCTGGACGTGGCCCTGCGCGCTCGGGCTCCGGCCGAGACCCTGCTCAGCGAGTGGCTGGCGCTCGCGCAGGGAGTGGAACGCGCCCGAGAGCTGCGGCCGGTGGCAGCGCTGCGCCGGTTGACGGATGCATCGCGGTCTCTCGACGACCTCACCGGCCGGCATCCCATGAGCCGATGGCTGGCGATCTGGATCGCCGCTTTCGAGAGGGGTCCCTGGAACCTGCGTCACCGATGGTCCAGCGGCGAATATCAATCCGCCGAACGATTTCGAGAGCTGCTGGCGACGCTCGCGCTCTGCGATGCGAGCTTCGGGGGTCAGTCGCGATCCGCCGCGCAGAGCGTGCTGCGGCGAGCGGCGCGGGATACCGCATTCCAAGTCCAAACCGGAGTTCCACCGATATGGGTAAGCGGGCAATGGATGGACCCGTGGCTCGCCCAGGGCGGCCTCTGGGTGGCCTCCTGCGACGAGACCCATTGGCCGCCTCCGGTGGATCCGGTACCGCTGGTGCCGGTGCGTCTGCAACGGCAGTACGGCGTGATCGCCGCGTCGATGGAGTCGCAGCTGCGGTACGCCGAGGAGCTGCAGCGGCGGTGGCTCGAGCGCGCAACCGACTGCGTGTTCAGCTGTGCGGACGCGGCGGACGGGCGGCGGGCCGCACCGAGTCCTCTGGCCGCAGCGGTTGCGGTATCGTCGAGCGCCCTGCCTTCGGCCGCCGCTCGCTCGGCAGCGATACCCGTGGCCCCCCAGCCGCATTGGCTGAGGCAGCTCGCGCAGGCGCCCGCGATTGAACGCCTGGCGGACGAATGGGCGCCGCCGTTCTGCGAAGGCGAGAAAACACGGGGCGTGTCGACCTTGAGGGCGCAATCCCGATGTGCGTTTCGAGGCTTTGCAGAGACCCGCTTGCGGGCGGAGCCCCTGGAGCATCCGATCCCCGGTTTCAACGAGCGGGAGCGCGGCGAGTTGGTCCACGATTCGCTGGAGCGCGTCTGGTCGGAGCTGCGCGGTTCCGCCGGCTTGGTCCGGATCCTGACGCAGCCGGAGGAGCTCGCACGTCTCCTCTCGGAGAGCACTCGCCGCGCCATCGACAAACTGCGGGCACGCCGCGATCCCGGCGTGCTCTGGCGCGAACGGGAACGGGAGCGCTTGATGACGCTCCTCGCCCGGTGGCTCGATCTCGAGAGCGCGCGCGATTCGTTCGAGGTCGAGCGGTTGGAGGAAGGAAGCGAGATCGCCCGGCACGCAGGACTGGAATTTTCGGTGCGCATCGACCGCATCGATCGGCTGCCTGACGGCGCGCGGCTGCTCATCGACTACAAGACCGGCGCGGCAAATCGGGACTGGCAGGGCGAGCGCCCCGACAATCCGCAGCTGCCGCTCTATGCGCTCCTGCACAGACAGTCGCTGATCGCCGTCGCCTACGGCAAGATCAACGCGGCGGAATGTGATTTCATCGCGGAATCGGAGCGCAGCGGTGTCTTTCCGGGCCGGCGCGCCACGCGGATGGAGGAGCTGGGGAGTCTCGCCGAGTTGATGGATCGATGGTCGGAGCGAGTCGAACGTCTGGCGCATGAATTTCGCGAGGGACGCGCCGCAGTCGATCCGACCTCCACCGCGTGCCGTAGCTGTCATTTGCACGGGTTGTGCCGGGTTCCCTCGACTCTGGATCTTTCCGAAGCGCTCGACGAGCCTCCGGAGGACGCGTGAGCAGGCCACCACCGCGGGACTCGAGCGCTCGAGCGCACGCCGTGCACCACCGCGGCTCGGTCCTGGTGCAAGCGCCCGCCGGGAGCGGCAAGACCACGCTGCTCACGCAGCGTTACCTCGAGCTGCTCGCGAACGTCGATGCGCCGGAACGTATCCTGGCGTTGACCTTCACGCGCAAGGCGGCCGACGAGATGCGCCAACGGGTGATCGCCGCCCTGGCGCTGGGCGCCGAGCCGCGGTCTCCGCCGGACGGCAACGCCGACACCTGGGTCCTGGCCGTCGCCGCCCGGGAGCGGCTGCAGTCGCTCGGGATCGACGTCGAACGCCAGCCGTCGCGGTTGCGCATCGAGACCATCGACTCTTTCAACTCATGGCTCGCCGCGCAGCTCCCCATCGCATCGGGCGCGGGCGGGAAGCTCAATCTACTCGACGATGCACGTCCCTCGTACGAGGAGGCGGCCAGGCGTGCGCTGGCGCACGACGCAACGGACTCGTTCGGCGCGGCGGTCGAGCGCACGCTCGCGGTGGGCGATCAGCGCTGGCGTCAGCTGGTCGGATTGATCGCCGAGATGCTCAAGGGCCGGGATCGCTGGCTGGCGCTTCTCGCGGGCCCCGCGGGAGCGGCCAGCGCGCTCGATGCCGCGCAGCTCGACCGCGTGCGGGCGCACTTCGACGAGGACCTCTCGCTCCTGGTCACGCGCACGCTCAAAGGTGCTCTGGAATCCCTTGGGGGCGAGGCGGTTGCAAGTCTCGCCCCTTTGATGCGCGAGGCCGCGAGGCGGCTCGGGCCCGAGCGGCCGGATCTGGCGATATGGCAGGCGCGGAGCGGCGGGCCCTCCGCGGACGCGTCGGATGTGGAGCGCTGGCGTACGCTGGGCTCTCTATTCCTCACCAGGGACGGCAAGCTGCGCAAGCGCTTTACCAAGCGGGACGGCTTTCCTCCGCAATGCGCAGAGCTCGGGCCGATGAACGACTTATTGGCGCAGTTCGACCACCGCCCCGGCGCGGTCCGCGCACTCCAAAGCGTTCGCGGACTACCCGATCCCCGGTACGGCGATGAGGACTGGATGCGGGTCCGCGACGCGGCCCAAGTGCTGGTGCTGGCCGCCGCGGAACTGGACGAGGTCTTCCGCGAGCAGGGGGCGGTGGATTTTCAAGCCGTATCGCTGGCGGCGCTGCGCGCTCTCGGGAGCGAGGAGTCTCCGACGGACCTTGGCCTGCGTCTCGACTATCGCCTGCGGCATTTGCTGCTGGACGAGTTTCAGGATACCTCGGGCGCCCAGCTCGAGCTGGTCCGCATGCTCACGTCCGGCTGGCAGCGCGGCGACGGACGGAGCGTGTTCTGCGTCGGCGATCCGATGCAGTCGATCTACGGCTTCCGCCAGGCCGAAGTCAGAGCGTTTCTGGAACTCGCCGAGACAGGCATCGGCGAGCTGACGTTCGACCTGCGGCGCCTGTCGAGCAACTTCCGCTCGCGTCCGGCTCTGGTGCAGTGGATCAACGGCTGCTTCGCGCGAATCATGCCGCGGACCGATGACCGGCAGCGCGGCGCCATCGCATTCCGTCCCAGCGAGTCGGAGGTCGAGGTATCCGACGGAGACGAGCGCGCGGTCATTTTGCGAGGAATGCCGAGCCCTGCGGCGGAGGCGAACGCCGTCGCCGAACTCATCGAGGCGCGCCGCAGCCAACATCCCGAGTGGCGTATCGCCGTCCTCGTGCGCGCGCGCACGCATGCCCGCGACATCGCGCTCGCTCTGCGAACTCGAGGTATCGCATTCCGGGCCGTGGATATCGAGCCTTTGCAGGACCGCGCCGTGGTGCGCGATCTGGTCATGCTGATCTGCGCGCTCGTTCACCTCGGCGATCGGACCGCGTGGCTGGCGGTGCTGCGCGCGCCGTGGACGGGGCTGACCCTGTCCGACCTTCTCATCGTGGCGCGCTCCGGCCCCATCGTCTGGGATGCGCTGTGCGATGAGGGCGTGCTCGCGAACCTGAGCGCCGACGGCGTCCGGCGTTGCGGGCGTCTCAAACGGATCCTCGAGGATGCCTTTCGAGTGCGGAGTCACACCGGGTTGCCAAGGTGGGTGGAGCGGACCTGGCTCGCGCTAGGAGGGGCGGCCTGCGCCGGGGATGCGCGTGGGCTCGCACACGTGCGTACGGTGTTCGCGCGCCTGCGCGATCTCGACGAACGGGAGTTTCCGGATGCGGCCGATCTGGTGGGGCGGTTCGCGGATCTCTACGCGGATGGCGGCGCCGAGAGTGCCGTAGAGATCATGACCATACACAAAGCCAAGGGGCTCGAATTCGATCTCGTGATCGTGCCCGCGCTCGATCGGCATGCGAGACCGAGTGCCACCCCGCTGCTCCTGACGCATCAGTTCGCCCGCACGGAACGGGACGGCATGGTCATGGCCGCCCGGCCGCCCGTCGGAGCAGGAACCAATCGGTTGTTCGATTTTCTGCGGGCGCAGGCCAAGGACGCAGCGGGCCTCGAAGCGCAGCGGCTGCTGTACGTCGCCTGCACGCGCGCAAAGTCGGAGCTGCACTTGTATGCCGCCGTGGGATCGCGGGAAGATCCTGACGCTGCTCCCGGCGAGAATGCGGAGGAGTCGGCCGAGGTCCGTCAGCCGCATCCGGGGAGCCTCTTGGCGGTGCTCTGGCCCGCCGTGGGCGAACAGTTCGCGATCGACGCGCCGAGCGCGTCCCCGGGCGCCGAGGCGCCGTCGGCGCTGCGCGGCGGCCCGCTGCGCCGGATGCCCGCCGATTGGGTGCCGGAACGCGTGTCCGAGGACTTGCCCGCCGCGATGCTCTCAACGGCGGATACGCGCGGGGAGACTCCGGTTTTCGATTGGGTGGGCGAGACCGCGCGGCGGGTGGGGAGCTTGGTCCACGCGGAACTTCAGGTGATGAATCTCGACATCCACGACGAGGCCGCCATCCAGGCGCGCGGGCCTCATTTCAGCCGGTGGCTGATGCTCAACGGAGTGCCGGCCGAGCGGCTTCGCGAGGCGAGCGAGCGCGTGATCGCGGCGCTCATCGCCGTGCGCCGCGATCCGCGCGGTCGCTGGATCTTGAGGCGGGGCTATCGCGACGATTTTCGAGAGCACGCCCTATCGGGCCACTGGCGCGGCGAAGTCGTGCGCGCAGTGTTCGACCGGAGTTTCATCGATGAGAACGGCGTGCGCTGGGTCATCGACTACAAGACCAGCCGTCATTCCGGGGGCGCACTGGATGAATTCCTGGAGCGCGAAGTCGAGCGTTACCGCCCGCAGCTCGAGCGCTACGCGCTGCTGGCTCGACGGCTCGGGCCCGAGCGGGTGCGGGTCGGATTGTATTTTCCGTTGATCGGTGCTTGGCGCGAGTGGGATCCCGAGGGATTTGACCGGCAGGGCGGGAGCGTCTAGTTTCGTGAGCGTGAACGAAGAGGACGAGTCTGACCCGGAATCGCACCGGCGGCAGGATGCGCATTCGCCCCGCGCGGCGATCGTCGGGCTGATCGTCTGTCTGGTGTTGGTGCTCGGCGGCCTGTTCCTGGTGTACAAGCTCAAGGCGATGTCGGCGCTTCAGGACTGCGTGATGGAGGGACGCACCAATTGCGCGCCGATCGATACCAGTGACTGATCGGGGCGTCCTTTCGTGACGGACATCCCCGCCCCCCCGACTCCCCTGCGACTCCCCTGCGGCTCTCCCGCCAGGCGCGCGCTCAATGCGGCGCCGGACCCCGCACCACCTGGACCAGGTCATCGACTCGGACGTGCTTGGCGAATGCCTCTCGGATCTCAGGCGCGGTGATCGCGTAATATTTCTTCGACGCGACGACGGGCTCGTCGAGGGGCAGATCGATTTCGGCTCGCGCCAGGAGGCCGTGAGCCACGGCTTCCTCGCTCGACTCGTTGAGCACGATCTGCCGCAGGATCAGCGCCTTCGCCTGATGCAATTCGTCCTCGGACACGTCGTGCGTGCGCATCGCTGCCAGGTCGCGCTGGATCAGCGACCGCGCCTTCGAGACGTTGCTCGGGTCGCATCCGTAGGCAACCGCATAGTTCGCGCGTGTCTTGGAGGCATCCAGGCGCACATCGACGGTATAGACGTAGCCCGCGACCTGGCGCAGATCGTGATAAAGCCGCGTGGCGTAGAAGCCGCCTCCGAGCACGTGATTGCCGAGCTGCAGGGGATAGTAATCCGGATCGAAGCGGTTGAGATTCAATTGCTCGGCCAGGAACACCGAGTCCTGCACAGCCTGCGGATCCGCCACGGAAACCGACGACGGCTTGTTGAGGATCACCGGCGGAAGCGTCGTGTCGGGCTTCGTGCCGCTCGCGTGCCATCCCCGAACCACTTCTCGACCACGGACTTCGCATCCTCCGCCGACACGTCGCCGATCACCACGATGGTCGTGAGGTCGGGCCGGATGGTGGCTGTATAGAAGGAGCGCACGTCCGTCGAGCGTGACGTTGGCAAGAGTGGCGGGCGTGGCTTGCCGCAATACCGGGTCCCCGGCGGGCAGGAGCGCCGTGTCGAGGGCACGAAAGGTACGGTACTCGGGACTCTTGAGATTGCCGGCGAGGAACTCGGAGGTCTGGCGCTTCACCACCGCGAACGCCTTTTCGGGCAGCGCCGGGATGAAGCTCGTTGTCGGCGAGCAGCTCGACGCCTCGCGAGAAGTCGGCGGTGAGCACGGACAAGGAGAATTCGAATCCGGCCGTTTCGTTGGCGGCGATGTCGTCGAGCGCCTTGTGGAATGCCAGCCGGTCGTGGGTTTCGCTGCCGTAGGAGAAAAGGGTGTTGAGTACGTCGGATATGCCCTCTTGCCCGGCCCGCGTCTCGAGACCGAAATCGTGCTTCACGGCGCCCAGCACCGACACGGTCGGCGTAGTCCGATCGGTCTTCACGATGAGGCGAATGCCGTTCGCGAGGGTCATGTCGGAGACCTTGATGTAGTCGCCCGCAATTTTGAGCTGGGCCAGTTCCGCCGCCGCCCAGGCAGGTAATTGCACCGGCTTGGTGGGAGCGGAGGTCACCTGTTCCGCGCCCCCGAAGCCCTTGGTGGCGACGGGCTGGCCGGTGGGCACCGGCTTCAGGACGGCCGTGATCGAATTCTGATCGGCTACGTAGGACTTGGCCACGCGATTCACGTCTGCGGCGGTGACGCGTTTCATGGCCTCGATGTCCTCGTCGGGACTCGCCCTCCCTTCCGCGGCGAGCGCGTTCGACCACACGTTGGCGAGACCCGGGATGGAATTGCGCTCGAATTCGGCATCCGCCAATTCGTGCCGCTTCGCCGCCTCGACGAGCTCCTCCGGAACGCCTGTTTCCGCGTAATGGGTCAAGATGCCGCGCATTTCCTTGATGGCCGCCTCAGCGTCCGCGCCCGCCGGCAGAGCCACGACCCCGTAGCCCACGCTCGCCTGGGTGTACGGCTCGGTGACGCCGAATTCTGCGGCGAGCGCCTTGCCGGCCGGCACCATCCCATACAGATCCGCCCGCTGGCTGTTCAGAACGTCTCCGAGGATTTCGGCGGCGGCGAAGTCCGTCGAGCTCGTTCCCGGAAATCGATAGGCGATGAAGCCGAGGACATAGGGGAGGTTGCTGTCCAAGGTGAAGGTCTCGGACTTCACGGGCTTGAAATTCACCGATGGGTGCGCCGGAACCGCGCGATTCGGGATGGCGCCGAACAGGCGCCGCACCTTCGCCAGCGCATCGGGGGGATCGATGTCGCCGACGACGATGAGAATGGCGTTTCCAGGCGCATACCAGGTGCGGTAGAACGTTCTCAGCATCTCGCCCGTGGTCGCATCGAAGGACGCCTTCGTGCCGAGAGGATCGTGCGCGTAGGGCGTGCCCGCGAACATGTCCTGGTTCAACCGGTCGATGAATTTGTAGGTGGGATTGGATAGGTCGCGCGCGACTTCCTGTTCGATGGCGCCGCGCTCCTTGGCCCATTCGGCCGGCGAATCATCGACGCCCCGGAGACACGCCGCCTGGGCCTCGAGCGCGACATCCAAGTCGGATGCCGGCACCGTGGCGAAATACTGGGTGATGTTCTGCTGGGTGTCCGCGTTGTTCCGGCCGCCGAGCTCGGCGTAGATGGCGGCGGTTTGATCGGCGCTCATGCCGGCGCAGCCGCGAAAGGCCATGTGCTCCTGGGCGTGGGCCATGCCCGGAAAACCCGCCGGAGTCTCGTTGCCGCCCACCCTGAAGTTCATCTCGATGGTGACCACCGGGGCGAGGGAATTTCGGATGACCACCACGCGCATGCCGTTGTCGAGCGTCGCCTCGAGAGTGGCTGCGCCTGCGGCCGCCGGGCCGTGTTCCGGAGCCGCCGCGCGAGCGCCGCCCGCGAGCAAGGAAAGCCCCGCCGCCGTGCCGATGAATAGGGTTCTTGCGCGCCGGAGCGCGCGCTGGATGGTGTTCGTCATCCGAACGATTCTAGCGCGTCGGGCAACTCAGCGCTTGCCGCCGCCCAGGGCACCGAAGCGGCGCTGCCGCCCCGCGAATGCCTCCAGCGCTTGGCGGAATCGCCGCTCGTCGAAATCCGGCCACAGACAGTCGGCGAAATAAAGCTCCGCGTAAGCGCATTCCCACAGGAGAAAATCGCTCAGACGCTGCTCCGAGCCTGTGCGGATCAGAAGATCCACATCGCCCGCCGGATAGGCGCAATGATCGACTTCGTGCAACAGACGCTTGAAGCCTTCGGAGGTGAAATCCGAATCGCGGGAGGCGCGCCGGGCGGCCTCGACGATGCTGTATTGAGACGAATAGTCCACCGCGATGCGAAGATGCATGCCGGTGCCGGCTGCGCTCAAGCGCTCGCTCTGCTCGATGGAGCGAAGGAGGCTATCGTTCAACCGGTCGCGGCGTCCGATGATGTTGATGCGTATGGATTCGTCCACGCAGCGGCGCGTCTCGGTGAACAGATATTGGCCGAAAAGACGCATCAGCGCCGACACCTCGCTCGATGGGCGAGCCCAGTTGGCGGCGGAGAAGGCGTAGATGGTCAGGGTCTCGACATGCGAGCTTGCGGCGACCTCGACCGCCTTGCGCACGGCCTTGGCGCCTTCGACGTGCCCGGCGGTGCGCGGCAGACCGCGCTCGGTGGCCCACCGGCCGTTTCCGTCCATGATGATGGCGACGTGCATGGGTGATCAGACGCGCCGTGTTGCCTTGATCACGGCCTCGATGTGTTCGAGATAGCGAAGAAGCGCCTTGCGGCCGGCGGCCGTGATTCGGTAGATGGATTTCGGGCGACGCGCCTCGAAGGATTTGGTGCAGGCCACGTAACCCGCCTCCTCGAGCTTGCGGGCGTGTGCACCCAGATTGCCGTCGCTCGCGTTGAACAGCGACTTGAGCTCGTTGAAGGTCAACTCCTCGTTCGTGGCGAGCGCGCTCATGATCCCGAGCCGTACCCGCTCGTAGATCAGCCGATCGAACCCCGAATGGCCGCCGGTGGCCGTGCCGTAGGAAACGGGTGCCGGTCTCGCCGGGCTCTTGGCGGAGGCCGATCCGTGCGCCTCCTGGCGTTTCGCCACGGCTCCTCTAGTAGGCACGGCCGCGGCGCCCCACCAGAATGCCGAAGAGGATGTGCAGGGCGCCGAAGCCGATGCCCAGAATCAACGTGTGCGTCTGCGCCGGCAATGCGAAGGCGAGGGAGCCCAGCACCACGAAGAGCGCACCCATGATGGCGATGAGCCGCATCGTGCTCGGGATGGTCACCGTGCTCGCCGAGAGCACCGCGCAACCGTACAGCAGCAGCCACGTGCCCGGCAGGAGGTTCACCATGCCGGCGTGCCACAGCACGGCGGTCAGCACGGCTCCGGCGAAGAGGGTCGGGCACAGGCAGAGCAGGAACTTCCGCACCGGACCGAGATAGCGGGCATGCCCGGACAGCGCCGTCTCGCGCGCCATCAGCGCGCCTCCGACGAGAAACGCGGTGGCGCCGGCAGACATCCAGATCAAAGGCCAGAGCGTCGCCCACTGGGGCGCGGAGGCGGCCAGAGCGGCAAGCAGGCCGATGCATCCCATGACCACCCCGGCCATCCCCGGCACGGCCAGTGAACCGGATGTGTCGATCGACCTGCGGATGTAAGCGAGCGTGCCGAGTGCGTGCGTTTCGATCGGGATCGGAATCTCGGATTGCATCGGCACCCACGCGAATTTCCTGGAGGAAGCCGCGAATTTAAGACGTTGATGCTGTATCGTCAAGTACTCTGCGATGTAGAGTAAAGCGCCGCCGCAAACGGCCGCGGGGCCGCCGCTCAGTTCTGCCACATGACGACGAGAACGTACACCAGGGCGATTATTGTCAAACCCAGATGTCCCAGCGCGGGATTGACGTGGTTCGGACCTTGGTCGGTCTCAAGCGCACGGACGGGAATCAGATGCGCGATGGCGGCGAGCAACAGCATTCGACGAACCTCGTAAGGGCGTGGGCAAGCACAACGATAAACGTACTGCAAGGTAAAAGAGTGACCGGGTTCACATTCATCAAAATGTGAATTCCAGGTCGACCGGCAGGCGGCCCTCGGCGTCGCGCGCATGAAGCTGGGCGAGATTGTCCAGCTGGCTACGCAGCGCGGGCGAGGCGTCCTGGCGCTCCTTGACGGTGCCCGAGAAAAGGCCGGTTCGCGTCTTCATCGAGAGTTGAATGGTGGCGTTGACCGCCAGCGGTCCGCCGGTATCGGCCAAAGCGGCGCTCATGTCGGCGCCGGCTGCCGAGGCGGGATCGTTGAAGCGCAGATCGTAGCCGCCCAGATTCGCTCCTGAAGCGACTTGCGCGGACGATACGCCGGACACCGTGATGTCTCCGATCGCGGAGGTGAGCGCGGTGCCGGTCGCCGATAGATCCACCGTCAATTCCGCGATGTTCACGCCCACGCTGCCGCGCCAGCCCGTTCCGACGCCGAAGTCCCGGAGATCTTCCACGGGACCGCCGCCGGAAATCCCCGATGCGGCGACATGCCCGCGCGCAACGTCGGCCGAGCCATCCAGCACGAAGCCGCCCTTGACCCAATGCAGGTCCGCCACGAGATGCAACCTCGCGAGGGCGAGCGGGTGAACGTGCCATTCGAGCGCTCCGGCCGGCCGGCCGTTCGCGATGATACGGTCGGCAGAGCCGTGCCAGACGCTTCCGGAAAAGTCCTCCGCCTGCACCGACGCCGGGAGAAAGCGCGTAATCATGGAGGCGGGCAGTACGCAGACGACGATGGCGATGCACCGCCGCGATGCCGATCAAGGCGAGCCGGGGCCAGAGGGAGCGGGGTTCGGCCGGCCGCGGGGCCGGTTGTTGCGCCTTAGCGCCGCGTCGCGGCGAAGGTGACGTTGGCATTCACCACTCCGGGACGGGCCGCCCGATCGACGCTGATCGAGTCGATCGACAATCCGTAGCGCTGGTCGAGCGTCGCGATCCAGGTTACCAGTGTGTCGAAGGGCGCGGCCTCGAGCTGAACGCGAACTCCCGTGGGGCTCGGCTGTGTGCCGCGCAGCGCCGTACCGAGGCCCGACTTCGCGGCCGACCCGGTCCACGACGACCACGGGCGCTTCGCCGGTATCGTTGAACTGGGCGGTCCCCGCCGAGGCGACCTCCGGGGCGTTCTGGTGCATCCACGCCAAATCCTCGCGGCGGGTCTCGGTCCGCTTCTCTGCCGCCGACACGGCGGACTGAAGCGGCAACAGGATTCCTCCCACCAGTATCAAGGCGGCAAGCGCCACCGAACCGATGAGCACCACGCGCCGCTCCCGTTCCTGAAGACCGGCGTACCAGGCTTTCAGCTTCAGAAGATACGGAGTCATCGTTGCGCCTTGGCGCCCGGGGCGCGCACCTGCATCTGGGCCTCGACCCCGGCGTCGACCGGCTTGGAGGACTGGATTTCCGCCAGCAGCCCTTGTTTGGCAACCAGCTGCGTCAGCGACGAAAGAGCCGCAAGGCTCGGTGCGGACACTTTCATGTCGAGCGACTGCTCGCGATAGCTGAGCGCATCGATGGTGGTCCTGGGCGTCGCCGAGACGGCGCCGCTCAGCGCCTCGAGGGTTCGAAGAAAATACTTGCGGTCCTGCTGCCGGAACGGCGGATCCGGTCGAGCCGCGATTCCATCTGGCGCCTGGGATCCTGCAGCGTCTCGGTGGGCATGGTCTGAGAGAAAATCTGTGCGATTTCCCCATCCAACGCCTTGGTCTCGTGATTGGCCTGATGAATCTTGAGCGCCGCCGCGGCGACGTGAGCGACCAGCAATCCGCCGGCCAGCAGGGCGGCGGTGCGCCATCGATGCCAGCGGGCGCCGTAGTCGGTGGTGCGGGCAAATTCACCCTGCAGGAGATTGACGGAATCGGCGGCGGCGAGATGTCTCGCGAGCCACGGCAAGGGTCCTTCCGTGAGGATCTGAACCTTGAGGGAGGCGAACCTGCCGGCGAGGCTCTGGAAATCGTGTTGAACCAGCGCCCAGTCTTCCCGGGTGACATAGAGAACCGCGCTTTCGAGCGGCTGGGGCTCCGTGCCTTCCTCGCCCTCGGCAGGCTCCGCGAGCGGATCCGGAAGAACCCCGGCGACCACCAGCGCCTCCGCGACCGGTGTGAGCTCCACCGCGAACGGCAAGCTGCCTGGGCGGCGGACGGCCAACCGCGAGTTTTCCAGCCAAAGTATGGTTTGACCGGGATTGTCCGGCACCAGAGAGATATCGGCGTAAATCGCGTCGGGTTCGATGCCCGCCGCGGCGAGCTCCGACAGCCAGCCTTGGAGTACGCTGCGCGACACCACGGCGACCGGCGTGCGCCCGCTCGATTGGCGGTGTCCGATGGCGAAGGACAACGCATCGATGTCCTCGGTGAGCTGTTCCTCCAGGGCGAAGGGGACGGCGCGCGCGAGCTTGACGCCGCTGCCGGGCGGCAGTTCCGGCTCAGCCAGCAGAATTTGCGTCGCCGGCGCAAGCGCCACGACCTTCGCCGTCCGCGCAAGCGACCGCCGCCAGGCCCAATGGCCCGCGCTGCTTCGCGGTGATCGCCGATCCTGCCTCGTCGATGCTCAGCCACTCGGTCTCGTCTTGACCGGGTGCGGGGATGCGTAGCAGCAGCGTTTGAGGCATGTCGTTAGAGTGTTCCGAAAGAGCGTAGCAGCGGCGTCACCTTGCCGCCGGGGCCTCGATACAAAAGACTGTACAAGGTGAATTCGGTAGTGCCAAGCGTGACTCTCGTAGTGAGGCGGAAAAACTGGCTGGTGTCCGCGAATTGAGTCGCGATTTGGGGGAGCTGTCTTGCCGATCACGTTGCTGAAAGTCGCCACATCCGGAAAACAGCCGCTCTTGCGGCCGTTGGCCAGCACTCTGATCGTTGTATTCGCCGCTCAGACTGTCGGCGAGGCTCTCCAGCACCAGCGCCGGGGCGGTGCAGACGTTGATCTTGGCCGTGGTCGAGGGCAGGGCGGTGACGTACGGGGCGATCTTGCGGTAGCGATCGGCGCCGAACCCCGGCAGGTTCATGAGCTCCGCCGGACTCATCATCGGCCAGTTGCCGGTCCGATACGGCGGATTTTGCATGGTGTAGACGCTGTCCTCCGCGCCGTCCGGCTGCCCCGGCTGATCGTCCGGATCGATCCAGTCGCGGGCGATGCCGGCCCATTTGGGCTCCAGGCCGACGGAGGTCAAGAGCCGCTGAAATTGCGCGAGCGGCGCGGGGTCCTCGACCCACTGGCCGTTCTGCTGGACCAGGTGCGCCAGATTGTTCAAATTGAACCGGCCCTGCATGTCCTGGATCGCGGCCTGCAAGGTGCCGATCGGCTCCGCCTCCGGGTCGTCCGGCGACTGGATCGGCAAGGGCTGGGTGGGCTGCGCCCACGGCTGGGTCAGGTTCACCTGCTGGGCGCTCTGGCCGGGGGTAATGGGCTGCTGGTTCAAACCGCCGCCTTGGACGCTGCCGTTCGGCGCGGTCGACCCGGTCTGTCCGATCTGATTGAGCGCATCCGCCGCCAACGCCTCCGCGCCCAGGCCGAACTGGTAGGCCTGCTCGGTCGCGATGATGCCGATGGTGCGTCGCCGCTCGAGCCAGCCGTCGAAGCTCAGCTTGGTGGCGAGAATGGTGGCGAGTGCCACCAGGATCAGTGCGATGAGGAGCGCGACGCCGCGCTGGCGCGTGCGTCCGGCGAAGGGGGCAGGCCCGCGGCGGCTCATCCTGCCACCTCGAACAGGCGGCGCACGGTGCCCCAGTCCTTGAACTCGATGGTGACCTCGACCGCCACCGGCCGCGTCCACAAATTGTCGGTCGACGAGATGGAAAGGTTCGCCGGCGGCCACTGGTTCTGCCAGGCTTGATTGCCGTCGAGGTAACGAAACTGCACCGTCTTCACGCCTCCGAACAGATCCTGAATCTGCGGTTTCGTGCCCTGCACGGTGTCGAGCGAGGTGGTGTAGCTGCGTTTCAGTACGTCGTTCACCAAGGCGTACGACACTCGCTGCAGGGTGCCGCGCTGCTGTCCCGCGGTATTCGACCAGCCGGCGCGCGTGAGCTCCGCCAGCGCGATGGTGTTGGTGCTCGAATCGGAGAAGCTCGATTGAAACCCCGGGTCCGAATTGAAATGCATGGTGCTGTTGGCGCCGAGCGGAGCCGTACCGCCGGACAGCAGGTTCGATCCAGTCGCGCTCGTGCCGTTGCCCGAAAATCCGTGCAGCGCCGGGATGCGGGTTTGGCCCAAGGGATCGCGCACCGGACGCGGTACGATCTGCGAGAAATCCATGGCCAGAACGCGCATGCCGAACTCGATCTCGCGCGAGCGTTTGAGCGATTCCTCGGTGCGCTCCGCGGAAATGCGCGCGGCGCGGTAGGTCTCGTAGCCGAGCGCGGTCATGATCCCGAGGATCAGGAGCGCCACCATGATCTCCACGAGGGTGAAGCCTCGGAGTCTCGCGCGCCGGAAGGAGGGGGAGGATTTCATTGCGGCGTCGTTACGGCAGAGGGGGTCACCGGCGCGACACCCGGTGTCCCAATCACCCCACCGCTCGGCGCGCAGTTGGTCGTGTCGCTTGGCTGTGGAGCTGCGCCGATCACGCCGCCGATCGGGCTGCTCGAGGCGGGCGGCTGGCAGTTCGTCGTCCCCGCGGTGTTGCCGATGGTCCAGTCCAGGGCGTTCGAGTTCCCCGGAACGCTCAATCCGGACCCGAAGAATCCCGTGGCCTCCGCCAGAGGACTGCCCTTGGTCTTCGCATCGCCCGCCCAGACGCGCACGACGATGCGCTTGGTGCTCTGGAAGGTCGTGTCGTAATACCTCGTGTCGTAATGCCAGGTGCGGCCGGCGAACTGCAGCTCCCGGGCATCGGCGCTGGTCGTGCTGCTCGTCGTGTTGCCCGTCGTGCTGCCGATCGTCGTGGTGGCGCTCTGAGCCAGCTTGTTGACGGTCAGCCTCACTTCGGCGATCCGATTGAGCGCTATCCATTGGGCGATCGTCTTGTCGCGCAGATACCCGCTGGTGCGCGCCGTGCCCGACACGGCGACCATCAGCGCCGCAAGCCCGATCGCCACGACCACCAGCGCCACCAGCACTTCCACCAGCGTGAATCCGGCATCGGAGCGATGTCTCACGAGCGCTTTTCCGGCGGATGATCGGAGCTCTCGTGGCTGGTTTTGCCGAAGGCATCGCCATCGACCGACGCCCGTGCCTGTGTCGCGTCCCGAAGCAGGGTGAGCCGGAACGGCGTTCCCTCGCCTGAGGCCGCGATCGCGACCTGAGGGGCGGGAGGCGGCCCGTCGTTCAGATTCTTATCGACCGGTTTCAACACGACGGTGACCGAGTCGAGCTGCAATTCGAAGGTTACGCCGTTGGGCAAGTTCCGATGCCTGAATTCGCTCTCATCGTTCATGGTGAGCCATCGGTCGCGGTTCGTGTCGTATACCGCGAATTCATAGGCCGTAGGCTCGATGCGCAGGCCGAAGTCGCGTCCCTCGAGGATCGCGCGTTCGTGAAGGATGTCGATCAAGCCCTGGATGCGTCTCGTTTCCTCGTCGAGCTGCGAGTCGCGGCCGGTGGTGCCGATGGACAGGATCGCGAGCGAGACCACGATGGCCATGATCACGACCACCACCAGGATTTCTACGAGCGTGAATCCCCGGTTGCGCAAGGCGCCCGGCACCCGTGTGGGGCCGCTACCGCTGCTCGAGGGTCGAGGTGCTGATGTCGGCGTCGTAGCCTTCGCCGCCAGGCTTGCCATCGCGTCCGTAGCTGATGATGTCGTAGTCACGGCCGTTGGCGCCGGGACTCGTATATTGATAAAGATTGTTCCAAGGATCCTTGGGGAGGGACGGCAGATAGCCGCCCGAACGGTAGTTGGTGATGGTAGGGTCGGAGGGCTGGGTCACGAGGGCCTGCAGCCCCTGTTCGGTGGTCGGGTATTTGAAATTATCCAGCCGGTACAGGTCGAGTGCGGTCTGGATCGCTCGGATATCGCTCGCGGCGCGGGTGACGCGGGCCTTATCGACGTTCTCCAGGATCTTTGGCACCACGAGCGCGCCCAGCACTGCGAGAATGACGACCACGACCATGATCTCGATGAGAGTGAAACCGCGTTGGCGCATATGCATAGTGACCTCGGACATTCCCCGAATGATACCAAAATAGGAGACCACGATGCCCGGTGAAGGTGCGGATCGGTTCGCACGGATCTTCCGGGTGAAGGAATGGGCCCGGTCACTGCAATGGGATCGCGGACGGTGGGTCTGGCTGCTGGTGATCGTGCTCGTGCTCGATCTTGTGTTGGGTCTTGGCGACAACGTCAACGCCGTGTTGCGCTACGACCGCGGGGCCATCGCGGCCGGCGGGTGGTGGCGGTTGCTCACGGCCCACATCGTGCACCTGGACCTGCATCATCTGGTGTTGAACGAGCTCGGGCTGGTGCTGATGTGGGCGCTGTTCGCGCAGGATTACGACGCCGTGGAGTGGTGCGTGATCGTTTGCGCGGGGGCGCTCGGGATCAGCTGCGGACTGTGGTGGCTGAGTCCGCGAGTGACCTGGTACGTGGGCGCCTCGGGGGTCTTGCATTCGATTCTGGCCGCGGGCGTCGCGCGACATCTCCTCGCGGGTGAGTGGGACCGCTGGCTCCTTCTGGTGTGCCTCGCCGGTAAACTGGCCTACGAGCAGTTCGGCGGCCATGAGCCGGCGCTCGTCGTCGTGGATGCTCATTTGTACGGCGCCGCGTGCGGATTCTTGGTCGGAGCTGCACTCTCCTGGCGGCTGGCTATAATCCGCCTCAATTCTCGCGTCGAAAGGACCGATTGAGCATGTCGTTAGCATTCGTATTCCCGGGCCAGGGCTCGCAATCCGTCGGCATGATGGCCGCCCTGGCGAAGATCTCTTCCGTCATCGAAGCGACCTTCGCCGACGCCTCGGCAGTGCTGGGGTACGATTTGTGGAGCCGCGCACAGCACGGGCCGGCCGAGGCCTTGAACGCGACCGAATGCACCCAGCCTTTGATGTTGACCGCCGGCGTCGCCACCTACCGCCTGTGGCGCGAGCGCGGCGGCGCCGTGCCGGCGCTCATGGCCGGCCACAGTCTCGGCGAATTCAGCGCGCTGACGGCTGCCGGCGTTCTCGACTTCAAGGCCGCCGTCGATCTGGTGCGATTTCGCGCCGAAGCCATGCAGGCCGCCGTGCCGGCGGGTCAGGGAGCCATGGCTGCCATCCTCGGATTGGAGGATGCCGACGTGGAAGCCGCCTGCGCTGAGGCGGCCCAGGGCGAAGTCGTGGAGGCGGTGAACTTCAATGCACCGGGCCAGGTGGTGATTGCCGGGGCGTCGGCGGCCGTGGCACGCGCCATCGAAGCGGCGAACGCGCGCGGCGCGCGGCGGGCGATGGCGCTGCCGATCAGCGTGCCGGCGCACAGCTCTCTGATGCAGCCGGCCGCGGAGCGCCTGCGCGAGCGTCTCGAGGGCGTGGTCGTGACGCGGCCGGCGGGCATTGCGGTCTACGGGGTCGACGTGAAAACCCATCACACGCCCGCGGATATTCGCGCCGCCGTGGTCAAACAGCTGCATACTCCGGTTTATTGGGCTGCCACCGTGCGAACCATGATTGCTGCGGGTGCGACCCATCTGGTGGAGTGCGGTCCGGGCAAGGTGCTTACCTCGCTGAACAGGCGAGTCGACAAGAACCGCGACCTCAAGATGCTGGCGCTCGAGGATCCCCCATCGCTCGAAGAGGCACTCGCGGAGCTCAGGACCTGACCATGGGGGCAATATGCGGAAGGGTGCGACATGCTGACGGGTGCGACATGCTGATGGGTGCGACATGCTGATGGGTGCGACATGCTGATGGGTGCGACATGCTGACGGGCGAAGTCGCACTGGTGACGGGTGCCTCGCGGGGAATCGGGGCGGCCATCGCCGCGCGCCTCTCTGCCGACGGTGCCCGCGTCATCGGCACGGCGACCACGCCGGAGGGCGCGACGCGGATCTCCGAGGCGCTGAAACCCCAGGGCGGCCGCGGCGCGGTACTCGAGGTGACCAGCCAGGCATCGATCGACGCGCTGATTGCCGACATCGAATCCAAGGAGGGGCCGATCTCGATTCTCTGCAACAACGCGGGAATCACCCGCGACATGCTGCTCGTACGCATGAAGCAGGAAGACTGGGACTCGGTCATCGAGACCAATCTTGCCTCGGTGTTCCGTCTTTCCAAGGCCGTATTGCGCGGCATGATGAAGGCTCGAAAGGGGCGCATCATCAGCATCGCCTCCATCGTCGGTCTCACCGGCAATCCCGGACAGGCCAATTACGCGGCCGCCAAGGCCGGGATGATCGCCTTCACCAAGTCGCTCGCCCGCGAGGTCGGATCGCGCAATATAACCTGCAATATCATTGCGCCCGGTTTCATCGACACCGACATGACGCGCGCGCTGAATGAGGCGCAGCGCGCCGGCCTCAGCTCCCAGATACCCCTCGGGCGCCTGGGCCGCCCGGCCGACATCGCGGCGGCGGCGGCCTTTCTGGCCTCCGAGGAGGCCGGATACGTCACCGGCGAGACGCTGCACGTGAACGGCGGGATGTACATGGCCTAGAGGCGCTCGCGCCCGCGGCGGGAGGCGGCCGGCCCGGCCATGCCAACCGCGGGCCCCAGCCATACCAACCGCAGGCGTTTGTCAAGGCGTGTTATGCCGTCTGCGGGGCAATTGAAGGGCCATGGTAGCCGCCGCCGTTGCGTTCACATAAAATACGCGCCCTGCCGACAAAAGGCCGGCCGCGGGCCCTAAGAAAGGCGGCACGTGTTTAATATTATTCCCGAGAAGGGGTTTTCCCGAATGGGCTTTCCCGAAAGGACACCATAACGATGAGTACTGTTGAGCAGCAGGTTAAGAAGATCGTGGCCGAACAGTTGGGCGTGAAAGAAGAAGAAGTCACCAACGACGCCTCGTTCGTCGACGATCTCGGCGCGGACTCGCTGGATACGGTTGAGCTGGTGATGGCGCTCGAAGAGGAATTCGAGACCGAAATTCCCGACGAGGATGCCGAGAAGATCACCACGGTTCAGCAGGCCATCGATTACATCAATTCGCACAAGGGCAAGGCCTGACGCTCGCTAGCGCCGGGAGGAGTTGCCGTTGAGTAAACGACGGGTCGTGGTCACGGGTCTTGGGATCGTCTCTCCGGTCGGCAACGATATTGCTGCAGCATGGAGCTCGATCGTCGGCGGGCGCAGCGGCATCGGACCGATCACGCGGTTCGAACGTCGCCAACTTTCCCACGAACTTCGGCGGAGAGATCCGAAATCTGGATCTGGAGCCGTTCATGAGCGCCAAGGATGCCCGTCGCATGGACGCCTTCATGCAATACGGCGTCGTGGCCGGCATGCAGGCGATGCGCGACTCCGGCTTGGTGGTTACCGAGGCCAATTCGGAGCGAATCGGCATATTGATGGGTTCCGGGATGGGCGGCCTCGAGTCCATCGAGATCACCTACGACAAGTACCTCGAGACTCATTCGCCGAAGAAGGTCTCTCCGTTCTTCATTCCCGCGAGCATCATCAATTTGGTGAGCGGCCATTTGTCCATTGCCTTCAACGTGACCGGGCCGAATCTCGCCGTGGCGACTGCCTGTACCACCTCGACCCACGCCATCGGGATGGCGCTGCGGTTGATTCAGTTCGGCGACGTGGACGCCATGCTGGCCGGCGGCTCGGAGATGGCGACCTGCCCGACCGGCATGAGCGGGTTCGCGCAGGCCAAGGCGCTGTCACAGCGCAACGCCGATCCCCAGGCAGCAAGCCGTCCCTGGGACAAGGATCGCGACGGTTTCGTGATGGGCGACGGCGCCGGTGCCATGATGCTCGAGGAGTACGAGCAGGCGAAGGCCCGGGGCGCCAAGATATATGCCGAGATCATCGGCTTTGGAATGAGCGGCGATGCTTTTCACGTGACGGCGCCTCCCGAGAACGGCGAGGGCGCCCGCAAATCCATGGCCAACGCACTTGCGGATGCGAAGATCGATCCGGATCGAGTGCAATACGTCAACGCCCATGCCACGTCGACGGAGCTCGGCGACCGGGCGGAGACCACCGCCATTCATCGGGCGTTCGGCGCCGCCGCAAAGCAGCTTGCCGTGAGCTCGACGAAATCCATGACCGGGCATTTGCTCGGTGCGGCGGGCGCGGTGGAGGCCATCTTCTGCGTGCTCGCGCTGCGCGACCAGATCGCGCCTCCCACCATCAATCTGGATCAGCCCGGCGAGGGGTGCGATCTCGACTACGTGCCGAAGGAAGCGCGGCAGATGAAGCTCGATACCGCCTTGTCCAACTCGTTTGGCTTCGGTGGCACCAACGGTTCGCTCATTTTCCGCCGAATTTGAGCCCCTGGGTCTAATCTCGAGGCATCCCGAGCGTTACCCGGGACTACTCGAGAGCAGCGCACCCATCGGCCCCGCGACTGTCGGCGGCCGGTTCGACGTGCTCCCGATCTCGAGCGGAGAGGTCTTGCGTCTGAGCGGCGACGGCCGGATGTCCGGTCCGCATGGCGAAGCGGACGGCTTCCTGGCATCCCTCGAACGCTGGTGGCAGGCGCTGCGGCTCCCTGCGGAGGCGGCTGCATTGCCGTTCACCGGAGGGTGGCTGGTGTATCTCTCCTATGAGATCGCGCGAGAGATCGAGCCGTCCCTCTCGCTTCCGCCGAGCCCGGACCCCGTGGCGGCGCTCGCGATTCGCGCGCCTGCCGCCTGGATCCGCGATCGTCAGAGCGGCAGGGCCTGGGTCATGGCGGAGCGGGGATTCGATCATCTGCTCGAGCGTTTTACCGAGGACGTGGGCCTCAGCGGGGACTTGCCCGCCGGGAGCATGCCTGAATTCCAGGTCGAGGAGGAGGATCCGGAGCGGTTCATCGCGGCCGTGCGCCGTGCGCTCGACTACATCGCGGCGGGCGACGTTTACCAGGCGAATCTGTCGAGGGGCTGGCGGGGGCGATCCACTGCGGCGGTCGATCCGGCGGCGCTCTACCGGGCGCTTCGATCGGCGAATCCGAGTCCGTTCGCCGCGCTCCTCTCGGACGGCGATTTCGCAGTGATCAGCTCCTCGCCCGAGCGCCTGGTCTCGGTTCATGGGGGCATCGTCTCGACACGGCCCATTGCCGGCACGCGGCCGCGCGGAGCATCGCCCGAGCGGGACGCGGCCCTCATCGAGTCGCTCCTCAACAACGAGAAGGAGCGGGCGGAACACGTCATGCTCATCGATCTGGAACGCAACGATCTCGGCCGGGTCTGCGTCGGCGGGTCGGTGAGGGTGGACGAGTACATGACGGTCGAGAGCTACGCGCACGTGCACCACATCGTATCGAACGTCAGCGGCCTGAAGCTCGATGCGGTGTCGCCCGTGCAAATACTTCGCGCCATGTTCCCCGGCGGCACCATCACCGGCTGTCCGAAGGTTCGATGCATGGAAATCATCGCGGAGCTCGAGGGCGTGGGACGGGGCGCCTACACGGGCGCGATCGGCTACGTCAACCGCGACGGCAGCTGCGATTTCAACATCCTTATCCGCACCATCACTCGGCTTGGGCGTGCCCTCGGCTTTCGAGCCGGAGCCGGAATCGTCGCCGATTCGAATCCGACGCAGGAGCTCGCGGAGACGCGCGCCAAGGCGGAGGGGCTGCTGCGCGCCCTCGGGGCGACGCGGTGAGGGCGACGAAGTGAGGACGTGGGCCTGGATCAACGGGATCGCGGGCGGGCACGTCGACTATCGGGATCGAGGATTGCAATACGGCGATGGATTGTTCGAGACCATGCGCGTGCGAGGCGGCCGGATCCGGCTTCTCGACTACCATCTGGAGCGCTTGTCCGATGGATGCAGGAGGATGTCGATCGGGAAGCCGCCGTCTTTGCGGCGGGAGCTGGAGCTCCGGGCGAGGCCCCATGCCGATGCCGTGCTGAAGCTCATCCTGACCCGGGGGCCCGGCGCACGGGGCTATCGGCCGAGCGGCCGGGAGCGTTGCACCCGGATTCTGTCGCTCTCCGTGCCTCCGCCGCCTGTGGCCGCCTCACAGAGCCCCCAGAGGGTGCGGATCTGCGCGACGCCGATGGCGTCGAATCCGGCATTGGCCGGCCTCAAGACGCTGAACAGGCTGGAGTCCGTGCTGGCGCGTTCCGAGTGGAGCGACGATCGGATCTGGGAAGGACTCATGCGCGATGTCGACGGCCATCTGGTGTGCGGGACGATGTCGAATATTTTCCTGCGGCGCGGATCGTCGCTGACGACGCCCATGCTCGATCGATGCGGCATCGCCGGGGTGATGCGGCGGTGGGTGCTCGAGCAGGGCGCCTCGTTGCGCCTGCAGGTGCGGGAAGGGAGACTCGGCATCGAGGATCTCGATGAGGCGGCGGAGGTATTCATGACCAATGCCGTCGCGGGCGTCGTATCGGTGAACGTCATTCAGCACGGCAGGCGCCGCATCCGCATCGAATCGGCAGCGGTGGCGGCGCGGCTGCGGGCACGCTTGGAGCTGGAGTGAGGGCGCGGCGCATTCTGGCGGTGGCAGCGGTGCTGCTCGTCGCGCTCGCGATTGCCGTCGTGCTCGTCTCGGCGGGAATGCGGAGTCTGGATGAGCCTTTGAACGTCTCGGCGCCGCTTCGATTCAAAGTACTGCCCGGAAGCCGATTCGCGCGCGTCGCTGCCGATCTCGGAGAGCGGGGAGTGATTCAACAACCGCGCGTATGGGTGCTGTACGCGCGATGGAAGGGCCTCGCGTCCGCCATCAAGGCGGGCGAGTACGAGATCGAGCCCGGAGCCACGCCGCGCTCGCTCCTCTCCAAGCTGGTCAACGGGCAGGTGCTGCTGCATTCCTTTACCATCGTCGACGGCTGGCGCGTTCAGGACATGCTGGCCGCGATCAAGAAAAACCCCGACATCAAGGCGACGCTGCCGGACTCGCAGGGCCTGATGGACAAGCTCGGCGCTCCCGGCACCGATGCCGAAGGGCAGTTCCTGCCCGAGACCTATCGCTTCCCCAGCGGGACGACCGATCTGGAAGTACTCAAACAGGCTCACGCGGCGCTGGTGCGCGAGTTGAACTCGGCCTGGGCGAGCCGCGATCCCGCCGTCCCGTTGCGGAACGCGGACGAGTTGCTGATCGTCGCCTCCATCATTCAAAAAGAGAGCGGCATCCCGCAGGAGCTGCCCAGGATCGCCGGACTGTATCTGCATCGGCTGCGCATCGGGATGCGCCTGCAGGCCGATCCCACGGTGATCTATGGGCTTGGCGAGCGGTACGATGGCGAATTGCATGCAGTGGATTTGCGCACCGACGGCCCGTACAACACGTACACGCGCGCGGGTTTGCCGCCGACGCCGATAGCTCTGGCGGGCGCGCCGGCCATCGATGCCGCCGCTCACCCGGCATCCACCGACGCTTTATATTTCGTCGCTTCCGCCCGCGATGACGGCACTCATGTATTTTCGGCTACGCTGGAGGAACAAAATGCGGCAGTCGCGCGTTACGTGGCGCATCTGCGCGAGAAGGCGGCGGAGGCTTCCAAATGAGCCGACGAGAGACATCGACATCGAGCGGCGGTGACGCGTCGAGCGGCCAGGGCGCATCGAGCGGCCGCGGCACGGGGGCGCGGGGGCGCTTCCTGACCTTCGAGGGCATCGAGGGCGTCGGCAAGAGCACCCAGGTGGCGCGCCTTGCGAGCACCCTGGCCGGTCGCGGGATCGCGCATGTCGTGACCCGGGAGCCGGGCGGGACGCCGCTCGCGGAGCGGATCCGGGACCTGGTGCTCGCCCCGGGCACGGAGCGCGTACCGGACTCGGCCGAGCTGCTGCTCATGTTTGCGGCGCGATCGGTGCATCTGGAAAACTGGATCGAGCCCAGTCTGGCGGCCGGCCGGTGGGTGATCTGCGACCGGTTCACGGACGCGACCTACGCCTATCAGGGCGCGGGCCGGGGAGTCGAGCAGGCAACCATCGCGCAATTGGAGCGTCTCGTGCAAGGCTCGCGTCGACCCGATCTCACCCTGCTGCTCGACCTACCCGTGGGCGTGGGCCTCGAGCGCGCTCGAGCCCGGAATTCCGGCGCGCAAGGCGCATCCTCGGCCGCCGATCGATTCGAGCGCGAGCGCGCCGAATTTTTCGAGCGCGTCCGCGCCGGCTATCTCGCCCGCGCCTCGGCGGAGCCCGAGCGCATCGTGGTCATCGATGCGGCGCTGCCCGAGGAGGAGGTGGCGCTCGAGATCCTGGGCGAGCTCGAGGCCCGGTCGTGGATTTCCTGAGCGCCGATTCCCTGCCGTGGCTGGCCGAGGCGCAAAAGCGGATGCGGGCCTCGAAGGCTGCCGACCGTCTGCCGCAGTCGCTCCTTCTGCTGAGCCAGCCGGGTCTCGGTGCGGAGCTCCTGGCCGCCTGGATCTGCGCATTGGCCTTGTGCGAATCGGCGGCCGCCGCACCCTGCGGCGTGTGCGGCTCCTGCGTACTGCTGCGCGCGGACAACCACCCGGATTTCCACGCAGTGAGCCTGCTCGACGATGCGCAGCAGATCAAAGTCGATCAGATCCGCGAACTCATCGAGGTGCTGGCGCTGTCGAGCTATCGGGGAGGGCGCAAGACGGCGGTGGTCGAGAGCGCCGAGTCCCTGAATGCCAACGGAGCCAACGCCTTCTTGAAGACGCTGGAGGAACCGAGCGGCGATACGCTGTTGATCCTCGTCGCCAAGCCCAGTCACCGGCTGCCTGCGACCATCGCGAGCCGCTGCGTCAGGGTTCAATTGCGTCCGCCGCCGCGCGGGGCGGCGCTCGAGTGGCTCGCCGCACGTGGCTCCGGCACGGCGCGCTGGGACGCCGCGCTCGACCTGGCCGCCGGCGCGCCGCTCATGGCGCTCGAGCTGCCCCCCGCGGACATCGAGCGGCTCGAGACGGATATGCGCGAAGGCCTCAAGGGCCTGGCGGCGGGCAGCGTCGATGTCACGGTGCTCGCGGATGCCTGGGTCAAGTCGGACTTGAATCTCAAGCTGATGTGGCTTGAGAACTGGATCACACGGCGCGTACAAGCGGAGTTGGGGGAGCGCTTTTCGCTTCAAAGTGCGGAACCCGTCCGCTTGCCTGCCGCTTTACTTAAGCCCAAGATAAGATCCTTATTCGAGCTGCTGGACGCCGCCCGGGAGTTGAGGCGGCTCACCTCGACCGGGTTGAACCAACAATTGGCGCTGGAGGCTCTGCTGCTCGGCGGTCGAGCGGCACTGTCATAGCGGAACACATAGATTGCGAAGTCCAAGTAACAAACCCGGTTTGCTGACGCTCACGATCAAGGACAAGAGCGCCCTGTATCTCGCCTACATGCCGTTCGTGAAGAACGGCGGGCTGTTCATTCCCACCAACAGCAACTATCGGCTCGGGGACGAGGTCTTCATGCTCCTCAATTTGATGGGTGAGGAGGAAAAGCTTCCCGTCGCCGGCCGCGTCATCTGGATGACGCCGAAAGGCGCGCAGGGCAAGCGTACCGCCGGCATCGGCGTGCAGTTCAGCGATCAGGACCGCGGCAATACGCAGAAGAAAATCGAGAACTATCTCGCGGGTGCGCTCGGCGGGGACAAGCCGACGCACACCATGTAGCCGTCAGCGCGGCTGCTTGTCCGGGACCGCTTCGATATAGACAGGCTGCGCCGAGCTCGCAGCATCGGGCGAGGAAGAGTCGTTCGGTCCGCTCATTGCGGCATCGGGCGAGGGAGACTCGTTCGACCCGGGCGTTGCGGGCGTGGGGGTGGCAGCCGCGGCGGGGCCGTGGTCCACGACTGCGTGCCGGGCGGGCGCGTTCAGTTTTCTCCATCCATACCCCGCGAAGCCGACCAGGATCGCCGCGAACAGGACCGCGAGACCCTTGTGTTCCGCCAGCATCGATGGGAGTTTGTAATCGGGCGGGGGAGGCTTGTAGGGATTTTGTTCGCGGTACGCGCTCGGCGACGGCGTCTCCCGCGGCTCACGCGAACTGTTCAAGGGGAGCTCTATTCGCTGTGCGATCGCGCGGCTTCGGTGGCGGCCAAGCCGCCTTTCAGCACATAGGCTTCGAAACCGCGCTCGCTCAGGATGTACGCCGCCGCGGAGCTGCGCCGGCCGGTATCGCAGCACACGACGTAGGGCATGCTCTTATCCAGCGCGTTGATCTTGAGGCGGATGAAATACAGCGGAATGTTCACCGCGCCTTCGATTCTGAAATTCTGGAATTCGCTGGGCAACCGGACATCCAGCCACTTGCCCCCTCCCGCGACGATCTCCTTGGCCCGGTCGTGACTGACCCATTGCAGCAGCGGTTCGTTCAGCAGGGTCTGGAAATCGTTCTTGCCGAGCCGCATCAGCGTCCCGTCGGTCGACATCGTGACGGTGGCATTGCGCTTCGCCTCGGCGATCAACGCCTCCTCTCCGAAACTGTCTCCCGGACCGAGCTCGGCCAGCTTGATGCCCTCCTTGTTGAGCGGCGTCTCGCGCGTCACCACGCACTTTCCGGCCACCACCACGTAGAAGTAATCGCCCTCGGTGCCTTGCTTGATCACCACGTCGCGCTCGCGGTAGTTGATCCGCTGCATGCGCATGAAAATCGCCTGGATGTTGGCGGGCGGGATGCGATGGAAGGCCTTGGTCTGCAAGAGCGTCGTCATCCAGTCGCCGGTGACGCTGAGCCCGTCGCCTTGAAGCTCGGCAACCTCGTACTGGCCGGTTTGATCCCAGGTCAACAGCACGTCGAGCAGGTCGCTGTCGATCATGATGTAGGAGAGGTCGGTCACCGCCCGTGCGGTGAATTTGCGCGGCAGTCCCGGCGTCAGAGCGGCGCGCGCCTCCGGCGTGCCGGCGCGCACGGTGGCCATGACCTGATCGTCCGCTCGAAGCTCCACGATACCCGCGACCAGGTAGAAAGTGCGCTTATCGGTGTCGCCTTCCTTGAAGAGCACGCGGCCGGCGCCCAGATCGCGAACGTGCGTCTTGCGGGCAAGCGCCATCAAATTCTCCGCCTTCAGTCCGTCCAGCGGGGAGAAGTTCTTCAGAATCGAGAGTTCGACCGGTCGTTCATCCATCGGGAAATTCGCCAACTCCGTGAGGTAACCCTATGATTTTGCCCGAGAATGCTACCACAGATGACTTAAGATACGTCCAAGTGAGTCACAATGACCGAGGATCTTCGCCGACCAGCCGGCTCCACCCGGCGTCCGGCCGGAACCGCTCGCCATGGCGCGCCGAGAGTTCCGTCAGACGATCGACGATCCGAGAGATACCCCTCGATTTGGCGTATTGCAATGGGCCGCCTCGAAAAGGCGCAAAGCCGGTCGCGAAAATCGCACCCGCATCCAGCAGATCGGCGTCCTCGATGACGCCTTCCCGGAGAGCGGCCACGGCTTCGTTCAGCATCGGAAGGATCAATCGGTCCTCCAGATCGGCCGGCACCTGTGTCGGCTGGGTCGGCGGGCGGACCACCTTCCCGTCCCGCCAAACGTAGAAGCCCTCGCCGCTCTTACGCCCGAGCTTCCTGCCCTCTACCTGTTTCACCAGGATTTCCGGCACGCGCCGACCGAAGGCCTCGGCCAGCACGCCGCCGACGTGCAGAGCCACGTCCAAGCCGACCACGTCCGCGAGCTCGATCGGCCCCATCGGCATGCCGAATCGCGTCCCGGTCTCGTCGATCACGCCCGCGGGGATCCCTTCCGAGAGCGCGAACAGCGCCTCATTGATGTAGGGCATCAAAATACGGTTGACCACGAACCCGGGCGCGCTTTTGCACGGCAGCGGAAGCTTGTCGAGCTTGCGGGTGAACCACAGCGCCTTGCGCACCGACTCCTCATTCGTGCCGGCGCCGTGGACGATCTCGACCAGCTGCATCTGCGCGACCGGATTGAAGAAGTGAATCCCGACCAGGCGGCCCGGATCGCGCAGCTTCTCCGCAAGCACCTCGATCTTGATGCTGGACGTGTTGGTCGCCAGGACGGCCCCGGGCTTGAGCTTCGGCTCGAGTTCCGCATACAGCGCTCGCTTGGCGTCCACGTTCTCGACGATCGCCTCGATCACGGCATCGGCCGAGCCGGCACCGTCTCCCGCGACATCGGCGCTGAGCCGCGCGACGGCGGCCGCCGCCGCTCCCGGGTCTTTGAGGCGCTTCTCGAACAACGCCTTTGCGCGAACCAGGGCCGGTTCGATCAATTCCGCGCTGCGATCCTGGAGGGTGACCGTCATGCCGCGCAAGGCCGCCCAGGCCGCGATGTCGCCGCCCATGACGCCGGCGCCGATGACGTGGACGTGACGGAACTCGCCGTCCGGCTTTCCGCCCAGGCTTTTCAGACGAGTCCTGCAGCAGAAACACGCGCACCAGGTTTCGCGAGGTCGGCGTGCACATGAGATCGGCTGATCGAGCGTGCCTCGGCCTCGTAGCTTTCGGCGCCGGCCGCGCCGTACTTGAGCCATAGATCGACGATGGCGTAGGGCGCCGGATAGTGTTCGCGGGGCACCTTGGCGGAAAGACTCGCCGCGGCCTGTCGCGCAATGAAGGGCCGCATGGCCCTCAAGTTCAACAGCCTCTCGACGAACGGTGCCGACCTTTTCGGGGGCGCCTGCTCGAGCAGCGCGCTTCGCGGCCGCGTCCAGCTCTGCCGGGCGGAACCAGTTGATCGAGGAGCCCGACCTCCAGCGCGCGCGCGCCCTTGAAGGGCTTGCCCTTGAGCATCAATTCGAGCGCCGGGCGCACGCCGATCAGCCGCACGGCGCGTACCGTGCCGCCGAATCCCGGGTGGATGCCGAGCTGCACCTCGGGGAGTCCCAAGCGACAGGCTTGGCATCGTCGGCGCCGACCCGGTAGGTGGCAGGCGAGCGCGAGCTCCAGGCCGCCGCCGAGCGCGAAGCCGTGGATGGCGGCGACGCTGGGGCAGGGCAGATTCTCGAGCTGGTCGAGCACCTGCTGGCCGGCGCGCACCAGTGCATAGCCATCCTCGGGAGTGCGCAGATCTCAGGAACTCCTTGATGTCCGCGCCGGCCATGAAGCCGCTGCGCTTGCCGGAGCGCACGACGACCCCGAGGGGCTTGACCGCTGAAATCTCCGTGAGCGCTGCCGAGAGCTCGCTTGAGCACGCCGGCGGACAGCACATTGGTCGAGGTGCCCGGCGAGTCGCAGGTCAGCCACGCGATGCGGTCGGCATCGAGCTTCGAAATTCCAGCTGCCGCCCGGCATCGATCAGGCCGCTGCCCGGCGCGATTCGCGGATCGTGAAATCGCAGATCAGCGGCAGGTGATCGGAGAGCTGAATGTCCGGTATCTCGAACCGATTCACCTCGATCTGCGCGCTGTGCAGGATGAAATCCAGCTCCTTGCGCGGGCTGCGGCTCGGATAGGAAGGCAGGCCTCGCGCATTGGCGTTGCTGAGCCCCGCCGCCTGCATGAACAGATAGATCTCGTGATCGCCCCAGTAGGTGTTGAAGTCGCCGGCGACGATCACGGGTTTGCGGTCTTGCGCACCAGATCGTAGAGATAGCGCAGCTGGTACTGCCGGTGGCGGAACTTGAGCGACAGATGCACCAGGAAAATCGCGATGTCGTCGAGTTCGAGCTCGATGATCAGACGCTTGATGCCCGGTGTCGAAATAATGAAATCGCTCGCCGCGCACCCGCGGCGCCGCCAGAAAGGCGTTCGCCTGCTTGCGGACGATGGGCACCAGCTGGTTGACCGAGGACATGCCGTACTTGCACTCGAAAGTCGAGTAATGGCCGAGCGAGCGGGCGATGAAATCCGCCTGATTGACCATGCCGGTGCGGATCGAGCCGGTGTCGACCTCGATGAGGCCGACCACGTCCGGGTCCTGACTCTTGATGAAGTCGGTTATTCGCGACAGGACCTGGCGGCTGGAGCGCAGGTACCCGGCTCCCGGCACGCGGAAGATGAAAGGCGGGGCCCGTTCCGGTGGCATAACGGATGTTGTAAATCATCAAACGCACCCCGCCATTGTATCGACGCGCGAGTGCTTCGCGCATGACCATCGTCGCGCTACACTAGGCGCCATGTCGACGCGCGTGAACCCGATCCGCTTGTTCGTCACCCACTGCTGGGATGGAGAACGACGACTATGCGCGAGTGTTCGAATATCTCGAAGCGCCGGGTACTTTTTACTACCTCAACACCAGTCAGCCGCAGGCCAAACGGCCGATCGACAAGGAAAGCGAGCGCGAAGATCTGCGCCGGCAAATCGCGCCCTGCGAGGTCGTCATCGTCCTGCCGGCCGCTTATCGGGCGGCGCCGGAGCTGGTGCTGTTTCAGATGAATTTCGCGAAGGCGGCCGATAAGCCGATCGTGGCGATGGAGAATTTCGGATCCACCGAGCCGCTCCCCAAAGCCATCAAGGATCTGGCCGACGAAGTGAGCGCGTGGAACGAGCGCAGCTTGATCGATGCGCTGCAACGCCAGGCGCGTCATCAGGAATCGACGCGCTGGGACACGATCGAATTCAAGCTCGATTGAAATCCGGCGGGTCTTCCGCCGCCGACTAATTGGTGGCGATCAGCGAGTTGACATCGAAGCCCGAGGGTGCGCAGTCGACGCTGCGCAGCTGCACCACGGCCGCGGAGGGACGCTGCGTGGTTGCGCCGTCCGTCGCGCGAGACAACATGGCCGAACATCTCGACGATGAGCGCAGCGCAATCGTCGGCTTCCTGATTCGACATCTTGCGCACCGAGGCGGCCACGGCATCCTCGCCGCGCAGGGGCTGCACGCCCGCAAGGCTGCGCATCACCTGAGCGAAGGATCCGCGCGCCTCCGCCGGCAGTTGTTCCTCGTCGATCAAGGAGAGGTGGCGTCGATAGGCAGCGATCAGCCGCTGCTTGATCGGCGTGGAGCGCACCAGCTCCAAAGTCGCAGAGTGCAAGCTATCCCAGGCACTGATCATGTTAACTCCGCCGCGAATTCAACAACTTAAAGTGATTTCGAGGATATTGGACGCCTCGTAATCTTGTTAAATCAATACTCTGCGGATGGAATATACAAGACAATCGACAAAACGCAACGCGGACTTTGTCAAAGTTTTGACCATCTGTTTGCGAAACGTTCCGCGGCGTCGACGGGTGCGCGTGACAGACCCGTCCGCTCTGGGCGGACACTTTTTCTAGAAGTAACTTAGCAAAACGGTTGTAACAATTTGAATGATAAGAATCCGGGGCCCGAACGGCCCCGTCACTCAGGGCGTCGCCGGCGGCGGCTCGGCCTGAAACTCGGCTTCCGAGTGGGTGGCGCCGATCATCACGTAGACCGCGGGCACCACGAACAGCGTGAACAAGCGTGCCGATACCGAGACCGGTGGAAATCACCAGGCCGATCGCGTAGCGGGATGCGCCGCCCGCGCCTTGCGCGAACACCAGCGGAATGACGCCGAGGACCATGGCCGCCGTCGTCATGAGGATGGGCCGCAGCCGAAGGCCGGCCGCGGCGACGATGGCATCGCGCTTGGATTTGCCGCTTTGCTGTTCCTCGTTCGCCACTTCGACGATGAGGATGCCGTGCTTGCTGATCAGGCCGATCAGCGTCACGAGTCCCACCTGGGTGTAGATGTTCAGGGAGGCGCCGTGCACGCCGAGCGCGATGAAGATCAGCGCGCCCGCGATCGAGAGCGGTACGGAGATGAGGATCACCAGGGGATCGCGAAAGCTCTCGTAGAGCGCGGCGAGCGTGAGGAACGCGATGATGATGGCGAAGCCGAACGTGCCCATGACGCCGGTGGATTCCTGGACGAACTGGCGCGACGGACCCGCGTAGTCGAGCGTGTACCCGGCAGGAAGCGTGCGTGCGGCGAGAGCCTTCAGAGTAGTTGAGCGCATCGGCCTGCGACACGCCGGGAGAGGCGACGCCCGAGAGCGTGGCGGAGTTCAGCTGCTGGAAGTGATTCAAGGTCTCGGGCACGGTCTCGGTGCGGATGTTGGCGATCGGTCGACAGCGGAACCTGGACGCCGCCGATGTTGGCGATCGGATAGTCGAGCAGCTGGTCGACGTTCAAGCCTCGAGACCCGCTCGACCTGCGGAATCACCTTGTAGGAGCGCGTCTGCATGCTGAAGTAATTGACGTAGCCGCCGCCCAGCAGGCTTCCGAGCGAGGAGCCGACCTGACTCATGGTGAGGCCGAGCTGCGCCGCCTTGTCGCGGTCGATTTCGATCACCGACTGCGGCAGGTCGTACTTCAGGTCCGTGTCGATGAACATGAACATGCCGCTCTTCTGCGCCTGCGGCCAGAAATTCGCTCGATACCTCGTTCAGGCGCAGCGCGGGTTTCGGTGGTCTTGATGGCGAATTGCACCGGCAAGCCCGAAGCGCCGGGCAGCGGGGGAAGTTGAAACACCGCGATCTTCTGACCCGCGATGGATCCCAATTTTTGCTGCATGGACTGCTGGATCTCGGTCGAGCTGCGGCGTTGAGATAGCGGACCCAGCACCAGGCCGTCGAAGGATTGACCCGGGGAGTCGATCTGGAAGATCGTTTTGCATGCCCGGCTCGCTCTTGAAGATCTTGTATGCCTCGGCGCCGTAAAGGACTCTTTGCTGCAGCGTGGCATCCGGCGCGGAGGTGGGTTGCGCGGCGACGAAGCCCTGGTCCTCCTGCGGCGCCAGCTCGCTCTTGGCGCTGCGATACAGGAGCACAATGCTCACCAGAACGAGCACGACGAAGATGGCGGTGACCGGCGTGTAATGCAGGCTCCGCTCGAGTTTGCGCTGATACCAACGGCGCAGCCGATCGAAGCGCGACATCGATGAATTCGACGACCCGCGTTTCCCAGTTGCGGTCCTCGGGGCGATGCGGTTTCAAGAGCCTCGAGCACATCATCGGCGAGAGCGTCAACGCAATCACCGCCGAAACGGTCACGGCGCCCGCCAGCGTGAAGACGAACTCGGTGAACAGGGCGCCGGTGAGACCGCCCTGAAAGCCGATCGGAATGTAGACCGCGAGCAGCACCACGGTCATCGCGAGGATCGCGGTGCCGAGCTCGCGTGCCGCCTGCATGGCGGCGGCGAGCGGCGCCATGCCGTCCTCGAGATGCCGATTGACGTTCTCGACCACGATGATGGCGTCGTCCACCACGAGCCCGATGGCGAGCACCAGCGCGAGCAGGGTCAGCAAATTGATCGAGAACCCGAGGGCCAGCATGATGCCGAGGGTGCCCACCAAGGAGAGCGGTATCGCGACCACCGGGATCAGCACCGAGCGCGGCGATCCCAGGAACGCGAAAATCACCAGCATCACGATGACCAGGGCCTCGATCAGGGTCACCGCGACCTCGTGGATCGACGCGTTCACGAAATCGGTGGAGTCGTACATGACCCGGGCCTTGAGGCCTTGCGGCAGCTGCGCCACGATCTCGGGGAATGCGTCGCGGACGCCCTTGATCACGCTCAGGAGATTCGCCGTCGGCGCGATCTGCATGCCGATGAACACCGCCGTGATGCCGTTGACCGCGACCCTGGCCTCGTAGCTGTCGGCACCCAGGCTCACCTTGGCCACGTCCTTCAGGTACACGTTGGCGCCGTTCACCGACTTGACCACGAGATTGCGGAATTCCTCCAGCGAATGCAGGTTGGTGGTCGAGGTGAGCGTGATCTGGATCATCTGGCCCTTGGTATTGCCGACCGCGGACATGTAGTCGTTGTTCGCCAGGGCGTTCGATACGTCGCTCGCGGTCATGCCGTAGGCTTGAAGCTTCGCGGGATCGAGCCACGCCCGCAGCGAGAACGTCTGCCCGCCGAGGATCTCGGCCGTCTGCACACCCTCGAGCGCCTGGAGCTTCGGCTGGACGACGCGCGTCAGATAATCGGTGATCTGATTGGAGGCGAGGACGTCTGAGGTGAAGCCCATGTACATCGCATCGATGGTCTGTCCCACCTTGACCGTGATGACCGGCTGCAACGTTCCTGTCGGCAGCTGGTTCAGCACCGACTTGACCTTGATGTTGATTTCCGCCGCGGCCTTCGACGTGTCGTAGTTCTGGCGCAGATACACCGTGATCGTGCTGGTGCTGCTCTGGCTGGTCGACTGCATGTAGTCGATGCCGTTCGCCTGCGCGATGGCCGTCTCCATCGGCGTGGTGATGAACCCGGCGATCGCGTCGGGGTCGGCGCCCGGGAAGCTGGTGCTGATGGTGACGACGCCGTTCTCGGTCTTCGGGTAGGCGAGCACCTGGAGCGAACTGAACGAGCGCAGCCCGACGACGAGGATGACCAGGCTCACCACCGAGGCAAGCACCGGGCGGCGGATGAAAATGTCGGTGAACTTCATGGCGGCGAGGGCGGCTATTCGTTGGGCGGCGTCGGATGGATGTCGTCCGTCGGCTGCACGGTATTGTTGACGATGACCGTCGAGCCGTTGCGAAGCTTGATCTGTCCGGCGGACACGACCACATCCCCTTCCTTGACGCCGGCGAGGACGGCTACCTGATCGCCGCGAGTCGCACCGAGCTGCACGAAGCGCTGCTCGACCGTGTCCTTCGGCTTGCCGTCGCTCCCCTTGCCGTGCACCAGGAGATAGACCGTGTCGCCATAGGGGTTGTAGGTGATGCAGGTCTGCGGGACCGTGATCTGCGTGGACGAGTCGCCGGAGTCGACCGCGACGTTGGCGAACATGCCAGGGACCAGCCGCCGATCGGCATTCTTGAACGACGCGCGCACCTGGACGTTGCGGCTGGCGTTATCCACTTTGGAATTGATCGACTCGACGGTGCCCTTGAATGTCTCGCCGGGAAAGGTATCGACCGTCGCCATCGCGGCTTGCCCGATCTTCAAATGATCGAGGCCCTGCTGGGGCACATAGAAGTCGATCAGCATGGGATCGAGCGCCTGGAGCGTGACCACGGTCGTCCCCGCCGCCAGGTACTGACCGAGGTCGACTTGTCGGATGCCGAGCCGCCCGGCAAAGGGTGCCTTGACGATTTTCTCCTCGATCAAGGCCTGCTGCGCGACCACCTGCGCGTTGGCCGATTTGAGCGTGGAGACATCGGTATCGATGGTCGCCTGGCTGATCGCCTGCGCCGCGAATTGCTCGCGGTCGCGCTTCAGGGTCTGGTCCGCGAGCTCCGCCGCCGCCTGCAGCTGCGCGAGCTTGGCGTAGTCGTCGTTCGGCTTGAGCTTCAGCAGCACCTTGCCGGCGGGCACGTCGTTGCCGGAATCGAACGCGATCTCGTCGACCACTCCGGAGGCCTGCGGCGAAAGATCCGCGCCCCGAACTGCGCGCAAGCTGCCGATGGCCCGGATCTGCGCCTGCCAGGTGGTTCTCTTCGCCACCACCGTCGACACGGTCTGCGGTGCGGTCGCGGCCTGCGCCATGAACTTCTTGGTGAACGAGCCGACGACGGCCTGCCAGGCGAACACGCCGCCGATCACGACGGCCACGAGCACCACCACGATCACGAGCGGCATCACCATCGACTTGAACTTGACGGTCTCGCCGTCGCGGGGTGGCGGGGTCAGTACTGTGCTCACGGAGATCCTCGAGTCGTGGACGGCGCGTTATCGGCTACGTCGTTGCGGTTCCACCAGCCGCCGCCCAGCGCCTGAAACAGCGCCGCGGTGTCGGTGAATCGTTGCGCGCGCGCCTTGACCAGCGCGACGGCTGCGTTCTGATAGGTCTGTTCGGCGGTGAGCACCTGCAGATAGCTCGCGCCGCCGGCCTTGTACTGGGCCTGAACGAGATCCAGGCTCCCGGCAGCGGAGCGTTCGGCGGTGGTCTGCGCCGCGAGCGCGTCGGCATCGCCCTCGAGCGCGAGCAGGGCATCGGCCACATTTTGGAACGCCGTGAGCACGGTCGCCTTGTAATTGGCGGCGGCTTCCTGCGCGGCCGCGACCGCGGCGCGGCGCTGATGCATCAGCTCGCCGCCCTTGAAGAGCGGCTGGGTCACCGAGCCTGCGAGCGCTCCAGACGGCCGAGGCGGGCGAAAACAGGTCCGCAAACCGCGTGGCATCGCCGCCATAGCTCCCGGTGAGGGTGAGCTGCGGCAGCATGTTCGCGGTCGCCACGCCGATCTGTGCGGTGGCTTGATGCAGGAGCGCCGAATACTGCCGTACGTCCGGCCGCTGCTCGACGAACTTCGACGGCACGCTCACCGGCAACTCGACCGGCAGCTCGAGCGTGTCGAGACGGAACTGAGAGTCGGTGTATTCGGCGGGCAACGCGCCCACGTAGGTCGCCAGCAAATCCCGCTCTTGAGCGAGCTGGGTGCGCAGCGCGGGCAGCGTCGCGAGAGTCGCCTGCAAGGTCGCTTGCTGCTGCAGGACATCGGTGCGCGACGCGCCGCCGGCGGTGACCCGGCGCTGCGTGATGTCGAGCTCGGATTGCTGCGCGTGGGCGATGTCCTCTTGCGCGGCAATTTGCGCCCGGAGCGAGGCTTCGGTGATCGCCGCTGCGACCACGTTGCTGGTCAGCGTGAGGTAGCTCGCCTCCAGCGAGAACCGCGCGTATTCGGCCTGGGCCTGCAGCGCCTCGATCTGCCGGCGGATGCCCCCGAAGGCGTCCAGCGTGTACGAGACGTTCACGTTGGCGCTGTTCAGCGTGTAGTAGTACCCGCCGGACCCCGGAAGACCGAACTCGGCGAGCGTCCCGCGGTTGCGCTGGGCTTGGTAGGTTCCCGAGAGACTCGGCAGAAGCGCTCCGCGCTCGGCGGCCACGTTCTCGTTGGCTTCGCGCAGCGCCGCCTGCGCGGACTCGAGCGTCGGGTTCTGTTTCAGCGCTCGCTCGATGAGCGCGTTCAGCTCGGGTGATCGGAACAGCGTCCACCACTGGCCGGGAATGTCGAGGCCGTCGACGAAGCGCTGCGCTTCCCCGCCCGGCAACGGCGCCGAGGCCGTGCCTGTCGCGGGCGTGCTTCCCGCCGGGGTGAAACCGGCGTTGGCCGGCGCCCCGGGTGCTTTGAAATTCGGTCCGACGGCGCAGCCGGCCGGAATGCCGAGCGCGAGTACGCAGAGCGTCAGCAGGGCGATCGGATGGGTCGAAGCGATGGAACGGTTCGAGACGATGGAATGGTTCGAGATGGAATGGTTCGAAGTGTCGGCCATGAGGTTAGCCCGCGTCCAGGAGGTCGAGGTCGCCGCGCGGAGCCGCGCCGTTCAGGAAGATATCCACCACATGTTGCAAATGCGCGGCGAAATTCAGTTTCGACATTTCCTCGGCCGATCCGAACAGCAGACATTCGTGCAGCTCCGCGCAAACCATTTGCATGAACAGTGCCGCCGCTCGGTCAGGATCCGCGAGCACCAGCCTGCCGCGGAGCACTTGCCCGCGAAAATACTTGGCGACGGCATTGTTCACGCGTTCCTTGGTGCCCGCGCGCATCTTCGCGGCCAGAGCCGGAAAGCGCTGTGCTTCGGTGGCAACGATACGAAACAGCGCGGCCGCCTCGGGCGCGCAGGCGCGGCCCGTCACGGTCTCGCCGATGGTGAGCAACGCCTGCCTCGTCGACAGGCGTTCGAGCTCCGCCCCGAACAGCGTCACCATGTCGCGGTCGACCAGCCGGGTGATGACCGAGGCGAGCAGGTCCGCCTTGTTCTTGAAGCGCTCGTAAATGGTGCGGGTGGAGACGCCGGCTTCATGCGCGACTTTGTCGATGCTGGCGGCGCCATATCCCTCCCTCAAGAAAACCCGCGTTGCGGCCGCGATCATGATGTCAACTCGCTCCGTCTCGGTGCCGCGGCGCGGCCGCCCGACGCGCCCTGTGTGGGCGCGCTCCTGCTCAGCGGTATTGCCTAGGCCCTTGTCCTGCTCCATCGCTGGAAAAATGACATGTGTCGTTTTCCAATGCAAGAATTATTTGCAACACTCACATTCTCTCAATAAAATATTATAGTATTAATGATTAGCATTCGAATTAATCGCGACCCGCCTACACGCCTCGAATTACTGGAACAAAGTCTCCGGTCCTTGAGCGTGCGAGTGCCGGACGTGCCGCACGGTGGCCATCTTGCTCAGCCGGGTGATCGTAGAGCTCGGCCGCCAGCTCTCCAGCCTCCTGGAGCAGCAGATCCGTCCCTTTGGATTGGGAGAGGCTGAGTTTCGGGTGCTGAGCGCGCTGTTCGCCGAGCACGAGGGAGGGGCGTATCCGAGCGATCTGTGCGAGCGCACGGGGCAGAGTCCCGCCAATATGTCGCGCATCAGCGATGTGCTGGTAAGCCGCAACCTCATCACCCGCGTGCTGAGCGCGAGCGATCGGCGGCGCATGGTGCTCCGCATCACCGACGAGGGTGAAGTATTGGTTCGGCGCGTCCTGCCCATGTTGTTCGATCCCGCTCAAAGGAATGTTCGAGGATATCGGCGAGTCCGATCAAATCGCGTTGATCCAGCAATTGAAGCGCGTCGGCGCGAGGCTCGGATGCCCGTCCCGCGAATCCGATTCGCATGAGCCGCCTCGTCATCGCAATCCTTGCGGCCGCCTTGTGCGCCGGCTGCGCCGGATTGCCGCCGAAGCCCAAGCCCGCGGCCCTGACCGATGCGGCCCCGCTATCCGAGCCGCCGGGCGGCGGAGCGGCGTGGCCCGCGGAGGACTGGTGGAAGCAATACCGGGATCCCACCCTCGATCGGCTCGTCGACCTCGCGCTCGAATCCTCTCCGACGCTGGCCTCGGCCCGCACGCGATACGAATCGGCACGCCAGTCCGTGCGGATCGCGAGCGCCGCGTCCGGCGCGCATGTGGAGGCCAACGGGGACTTCTCGCGCCAGCGGTTCAGCGACAACGGAGTGTTTTCACCGTCGCTCCTGGGGTTCACCTGGTACGACCAGGCCGACCTCGGCCTGCAGGCGAGCTACACCTTCGACTGGTGGGGCAAGCAGCGCGACGCCGTCGAGGGCGCGATGGATCAGGCGCACGCGGCCAGGCGGAACGCAGCGCCGCCGCGCTGATGCTGGCGAGCTCGATCGCCGACACCTACTTCGGATGGCAGGCCGACGAGGCGCAATCGCGGTTGCCCGCGAACGGGAGAGCACGCTCGAGCGTGAACGCTCGATCTGCGAAGCGCGCATCCGCGCGGACCTCGACCCCACGGACGAGCTCAACGCGCGGATTCGGCCCTCGCCGACGTGCGCGAGCAGATTGCCGCGCTCGAAGGCTCGGCGAAACTGCGCGTGGTCGCGCTGGCGGCGCTGGTCGGCCGGGCCCCAGCGGAACTCCCCGACTGCACGTACGGCCCCTGCCGCCGGTCGACACACGGGTCCCCGACGACGTGAAGATCGACCTGATCTCGCGGCGCGCCGACATCACCGCCAGCCGCTGGCGCGTGGAGGCCGCGGAGCACAGCCGCGAGTCCGCGCGCGCCGAATTCTTCCCGGACATCAGCATCAATGCGCTGGTCGGCTTTCAGAGCATCGATGTCGGCACGTTGCATCGATTACGGCAGCCGGGTACCCGCCGCGACTGCCGCGATTCACCTGCCGATATTCGATGCGGGCCGTCTCAAGGCGCGCTATGGGGCGGCGCAGGCGGCGATCGATTCGGCGGTGGCGAGCTACCAGGACACGGTGGTCGGCGCCGCGCGCGACGTGGCGACGCAGGCGTCGAGCCTCGCTCAAATTGCGGCGGAACAGGCAGAGCGCCGGAAGAGCTCGATGCGGCGTCGGCGCTCGAGGCGAGCGCGGCGGCCCGCGTCAGGCAGGGTGTCATCGATCCCCGCGCCGAGCTGCGCGCCGCCGAGACCTGGATCCAGCAGCGCGATGCCCTGCTGCAGCTCGATGCGGCGGCGGTCTCGGCGGACATCGGCCTGCAGCGGGCGCTGGGCGGCGGATATGACATGAAGGCAACACCATGAACGCAAACGCAGACCTCATCGCCCCGACTCCCGAGAACGGGCGTCGTCGTCGGATCCTCCTTCTGATGGCGGTGATCTTCATGGTCATCGGGGTGCTGTGGGCGCTCTACTGGGTGCTGGTGCTGTCCAAGCGCGAACACACCGACGATGCCTACGTGAACGGCAACAAGGTGGTGATTTCGGCGCAGGTTCCGGGCACCGTGATCGCGGTGCTCACCGACGATACGCAGCTCGTGAACGCCGGACAGGTCTTGGTGAAGCTCGATCCAGCCGATGCGCAGACCAATCTCGCGCGCGCGGAAAGCGCGCTGGCGCAGACGGTCCGGCAAGTCAGGCAGCAGCGCGCGACGGCGCATCAGTACGACTCGGTGATCGAGACCCGCAAGATCGAGCTCGCGCGCGCGGCGACGGACCTCGCGAAGCGCGAGCCGCTGTTGGCCGCCGATGCCATCGCGCCGGAGGAGGTGCGGCACGCGCGCGAGGCGTCGAACTGGCGAAGGCCGCGCTCCAGGAGTCGGTGCCGAAGCGGTCGCCGCGCATGCACTGGTCGACGGCGTGGACGTGAGGGATAACCCCGCGGTGCTGCAGGCCAAGACCGCATTCCGCGACGCCTGGATAGCGGCCAAACGCAACGCGGTGGTCGCGCCCGTCACCGGCTATGTCGCCGAGCGCAGCGTCCAATTGGGACAGCACATCCAGGCCGGCCAGGCGCTGATGACGGTGATTCCGCTCAATCACTGTGGGTCGATGCGAATTTCAAGGAAGTGCAGCTGCGGGATTTGCGCATCGGCCAGCCCGCCGAGGTGCGCAGCGATCTTTACGGCGGCGGCCATTTGTTCCACGGCCACGTCACCGGCATGTCGGCGGGAACGGGCGCGGCGTTTTCCTTGCTGCCGGCGCAAAACGCTTCGGGCAATTGGATCAAGGTCGTGCAGCGTGTGCCGGTAAGGATCGAGGTGGACGCCAGGGACCTCGCCAAATCGCCGCTGCGGGTTGGCCTCTCGGCGACGGTCACGGTGGACACATCCGACCGGAGCGGCCCGGTGCTGGCGGGCAAGTCCGCGGATCGGCCGGTGGGGGATACGCAGGTGTACGACCAAGATCTCGATCGGGCGAATGCCGCTTCCGAGGCCATCATTGCCCGGAATCTTGGGCCTGAAACTTGAGCTTGCCGCCTGGTAGCCGTCTCGCCCGCGGCACGCTATCGCCTGCGGCCGGGCACTCGCCGGTCCGACACGCAGACGGCGCCCCCACCTACAGGAGGGGCGAGCGACGGATGCGATAGTGCCCGCGCATGTCCGATGCCCCACGGTGCTTCGAAATGCGCGAGTCGGCCGCACGCCGACGATTACGCAGGAGTCAGACATGGGAATCAACAAAGAGCAGATAGACGGCCGCGTGAAGGAAGCCACGGGCAAGGTTCAGGAAGTGGCGGGCAGGGTCACCGGGAGCCCGACGCAGGAACTGAAGGGAAAGCTCAAGAAGACCGTTGGCAAGGCGCAGGCCGAGTTCGGCGATGCCAAGGAGAGGGTCAAGAATGACGTTCGAGAGGACGCTCACCGAGAGGACGCTCACCGAGAAGCCAAGGATCACCGGCCGTAGAGATACGCGGCCGTAGACAGGCCGTCTCGGGCACCCGCCGCCGGAGATCGCAAATCACCGGCCGGCGGGCGCGATCGAATGCGGGCTCTCATGGACGCGTGGCCCGCTATTCGTGACAATGGCGCCCCACTCACCGGAGCGTCCAAAAAAATGCCATCGATTCGCCACCTCGGTGGCTGCGCGCTCGTCCTTGCCGCAGCGATCGTCGCAAGTATTCCCGCGCTCTCCCAGCCGGAACCGCCCGCGAAGCCGGGGTCGACCGCGTCGCCGGGGCCCACCGGCTCGCCGGATTTGCCGCTCGGGTACAACAAATCATCGGGGCTCGGCGAACAGCAACTCGAGCGGCAATTCCGCGACGCCGTATCGCCGAACAACATCCGCGAGACCATGCGGCATCTATCCGCCCGGCCCCACCATGTGGGGTCTCCCTACGATAAAGAGAACGCGGAATGGATCCTCGCCAGGTTCAAGGAGTGGGGTTTCGATGCGAAAATCGAAACCTTCCAGGTGCTTTTTCCGACGCCGAAGGTGCGCGTGGTCGAGTTGCTGAAGCCGACGCGGTTTCGCGCGCGGCTCCAGGAGCCCCCGGTGCCGGGCGATGCCACGTCCGCCCAGACTTCGGAGCAGCTGCCGACCTATAACGCGTACTCGGCGGACGGCGACGTGACGGCACCCCTCGTCTACGTGAACTTCGGCGACCGAGAGGACTACGAGGAGCTCGACCGGCTCGGGATATCCGTCAAAGGTGCGATCGTGATCGCGCGCTATGGCGAGGGCTGGCGCGGGGTCAAGCCCAAAGTCGCCGCCGAGCACGGCGCCGTGGGATGCATCATCTATTCCGATCCGAAGGGCGATGGTTACTACCAGGGCGACCAATTCCCGGCGGGGGGCTGGCGGCCGAAGGAGGGGGTTCAGCGCGGCAGCGTGATGGACACCGAGTATCCCGGGGATCCGTTGACACCCGGTGTCGGCGCGACGGCGGACGCCAAGCGCCTCGCGCTGAAGGATGCGCGGACGATCACCCGGATCCCGGTGCTTCCCATATCGTATGCCGACGCGTTGCCCTTGCTCTCGGCCCTGCAAGGGCCGGTGGCGCCGGCCCCCTGGCGCGGGGCGCTCGCGATCACCTACCACGTGGGCCCGGGACCCGCGCTCGTGCATCTTGCAGTGACCTCGAACTGGGACATCAAGCCGATTTACGACGTGATCGCAACGCTCCATGGCTCGTCCGCCGCGGATCAGTGGGTGATCCGCGGGAATCATCACGACGCCTGGGTCAACGGCGCCGAAGATCCCATCTCCGGACAAGCGGCGATGCTGGAGGAGGCGCGGGCGATGGGCGAGCTGCATGCGCACGGATGGACTCCGGCGCGATCCATTATTTTCTGCGCCTGGGACGGCGAGGAGCCGGGGCTTCTCGGCTCCGTGGAGTGGGTCGAAACGCATCTCGACGAGTTGCGGCGCCACGCGGTCGCCTACATAAACTCGGATATGAACAATCGCGGCTTCATGCTGCCCGGCGGCACCCAGGATCTCGAGCACCTCATCAGTGCAGTGGCGCGCGCCGTCGAGGATCCGGAGACCCACATGAGCGTGTATCAGCGCTCACATCTTTACAGCATCGCACATGCGGAGAGCGCCGAGGCGCGCCAGGAGGTGCGCAAGCGAAGCGACCTCGAGGTGGAGGCCCTCGGGGACGGATCCGATTACACCGCGTTTCAGGATTTCGCCGGAATCCCCACTTTGGATATCGAGTTCGGGGACGAGGATGAGGACGACGGTACGCAGTACCACTCGATCTACGACGACTTCTACTGGTACACCCATTTCGGGGACAGGGATTTCGTCTACGAACGGGCTCTGTCGCAGACGGCGGGCACTGCCATCTTGCGTTTGGCGGACGCCGATCTCATCCCGGTCGACTACTCGCCTCAAGCCGATGCGATTGCGAAGTACGAGGCTGACCTCGAGAAATTGCTCGCGCACAAGCAGGATGAGCTTACCGAGCGGAACCTCGAGTTGCAGGAAGGCGTATTCAAGGCGACCCTCGATCCGCGCCGGCCCGTGCTGCCTCCGCCGGCCGAGACGGTGCCGCCGTTCATCGATTTCTCGCCGATGAAGAACGCGGTCGCGCTCCTGAAAAAGAGCGCGGATCGTTATTCGGCGGCGCTCGCGGCCTTCGCCGCCAAGGGGGCGCCGGCGCTGCCGCAAGCCTCGCTCGCGCTCATCAACGGGGACCTGTTGCAGGTGTCGCGCGCTTTTCTCGATCAGCGCGGGCTTCCGGACCGTCCGTGGTTCAAGAACCAGATCTATGCGCCCGGCGCCTACACGGGATACGGCGCGAAGCCGATTGCCGCCGTGCGCGAGTACATGGATGAGCGGCGCTGGCGCGATGCGGAGGCCCAGGTACCGGAGGTCGCGCACGCCATCGAAAGCGCGGCGGGGGCCATCGACAAGGCGGCCGCGGACCTGGAGGGCGAATTGGCGCGCGTCCCCTGACCGCGCCTCCCTCGAGCGCGCACCCCTTTGAGGGAAAGGACTAACCGTCGGGCGAAAGCGGAGTAACTGTGAACCGGGCTTCAGTTTTACCCCTGGGGCGCCGATATGCTCGGGTGAATCAACAGGTATTCAGGCACCCGCGTCAATGCCCACTTCTCCCATTCACCGCATCCTGCTGATCGACGACAACGCGGCGATTCACGGGGACTTCCGCAAGGTGCTGGGAAACGCCGAGGGTTCCGGGCGCGCGGCCCTGGCGGTCCTGGAAGCGGACCTCTTCGGCGCCGGGCCGACCGTCCCTGCACGCCCGAGCTTCGAGATCCACTCCGCGTATCAGGGACAGGAGGGGGTGGAGATGGCGCGCGCCGCGCTTGCGCGCGGGCAGCCGTATGCCATGAGCTTCGTCGACATGCGCATGCCGCCCGGATGGGACGGCTTGAAGACCATCGGCGAGCTGTGGAGCGCAGACCCGGACATTCAAGTGGTCATCTGCTCTGCGCATGCCGATTACGATTGGTCCGACGTCGTGCAGCGGTTGAATTACTCGGACAAGCTTCTGGTGCTGAGGAAGCCGGCCGAACCCATCGAGATCCTGCAATGCGCCACGGCTCTCAGCCGCAAGTGGCAGAACGAGCGCCTCGTGCGGCGGCAGATGGACAACCTCGAACAGGTGATCAAGCTGCGGACCCGCGGTTTGGAGGCCGCGAATCGGCAGCTTCGTCACCTCGCCACTCACGATGTGCTGACGGGCCTCCCGAATCGGGTGCTCTTGGACGATCGGCTGGCCCAGGCGGCGGCGCATGCCGAACGTGGTTCCCGTCCGTTCGCGCTGATGGTGTGCAGTCTCGATCGATTCAAGCTCGTCAACGAATCGCTGGGGCACAGCGCGGGCGACGAGCTCCTTCAGGAAATCTCGCGCCGCCTCACGCGACTGCTCGGTCCCGTGGATACGGTGGCGCGCTTCGGCGGCGACGAATTCGCGCTGCTGATCAACTCGATCGATCAGATCGACGATGCGAGGCGGCTCGCAAGCCGCGCCGTCGTGGCGCTCCAGGAGCCGATCCGAATCGGCGGAATAGACGTGCGTACCTCGGCGAGCATAGGCATCGCCCTGTACCCCGCGGACGGTGCGACGGCGGAGACGCTCGCCGCGCATGCGGAAGCCGCAATGCGTTGCGCGAAACAAAGGGGACGCGGAGGCATTCAGCGGTTCGAAGGGGGAATGAGCACCAGCGTCGAAGAACGCGTGCAGCTCGAGAGCGAGCTGCACACCGCGCTCGAGCAGGGTCAATTTCAGTTGTATTACCAGCCGAAGGTCCACACTCAGACGGGCGCGGTGCGCAGCGCCGAAGCGCTCATTCGCTGGATTCACCCGCAGCGCGGGCTGATCCCGCCGGACACCTTCATTCCGCTGGCCGAGGAATGCGGCCTGATCGGCGCGATCGGCGAGTGGGTCGCGCGCGAGGCGTGCAGGCAGGCGCGGGCGTGGCAGGATCAGGGCCTCCCGCCGCTGCGCGTGTCCGTGAACCTGTCGCCATCGCAGTTTCGCGGCAGCGGCTTGACCGATACCATCCGCGGCGCACTCGACGGAGCCGCGCTCGATCCGCAGTACTTCGAGGTCGAGCTCACGGAGAGCGCCGTGATGAGCGATCCCGAGGAATCGATCGCGATCCTGGAACAGTTGAGCTCCATGGGCGTCATGGTCTCGGTGGACGACTTCGGTACCGGCTATTCGAGCATGAGCTATCTGCGCCGGTTTCCGATCGACAAGCTCAAGATCGACCGTGTGTTCATCAGCGAGATCGCGAGCCGCCCGGAAGATGCCTCCATCGTTCGCGCCATCGTCTCGCTGGCGCACAGTCTGCGGCTCAAAGTGGTCGCCGAGGGCGTCGAGACGCCTGCGCAATTGGAATTCCTGAAAGCCATCGGCTGTGACGAGTATCAGGGATATCACTTCAGCCGTCCGCTGCCCGGCGACGAGTTCGAGAGGCTGATTCGCGAGAAGGCGAATTCCGAGCCCCTGACGCAAGAGGACGCGATGCGAACGCACAGCAAGCTCGCGGCCTACCGCCGCAAGTAGGCAGCTGGACTCCCGCACTACCGCCGATTAGCATCACCCGCATGAGCCGCTGGCAATTCCTGGCTGAGCCGCTGGAGGGACGAACCTCGATCGGTAAGGTCGTGTGGGTCTACGGAGTGCTGGGCTCCCTCGCGTACGGCGCGCTGGGTCTGCTGTTCGATGCGGCCGACGAGCGCGCCATGCACCTCTACACGATCGGCGGGCTGGCGCTCAGCGTGTACGTGACCGTTGCCACCTATCAATGCGCGCGAAACTGCAAGACCACCTTCGGCCGCCGGCTGGTGCGTGTCTGTGCGGTGCTGACGCTCCTGTTGTTGCCGGTGGCCACGTATCTCGAATGGAACGGGGCGCTCGATCTGACCAGCCTGCGCGGCGTGGAATGACTCCGCTCCGGCGCTCTCCCACTGACCGCAAGAGTCCTAGGGGTACTTGTTCTGCACGGTGTCCCGGACAAGGTGCGTGTCATACACCAGGACGACCGAGGAGATCCGCCCGGTGTCCAGGTCGAAGTTGAACACGTCCGCGCATTCGAAGGACACCCGCGAATCGTCCTTCAGCCGCCAGTCGTACAGATAGTACGCCACGGCTCGCATGTGGCCTTCGGCGCTGACCAGCACGTCGTGAACCGTGAGCTCGCTGCGGCCGGATGCCTCGGCGACCTTGGTCACGTATTCGCGTATCGGGATCCGGCCGAGGAAGGGTGATTGAACCCAACCCTTGGGGGTGAATAGTGCGGCGGCCTTGTCGGCGTCGCCGGCTTCGAGAGCCTTGAGATACTTGCGGACCGCGTGTTGCATCTGCCTCTCCTTCGCGAAGTGTCGCAGCGCATGAGCCAGACCTCATCTCACGGCGCCATGGTAGCGCAAATGAGCGATATTGGCTCAATATCGGCAGCTCCCGCGGGAGCGGGCGGGTGGGGCGGCACAAATATCCGTCGAAAGTGTGCAATCGGCTGCGGGTTGCTCCGGTCTTATCGGCGCTGTCCGTAAAAATTAAGGAAACGTCCATGAAATCTCTGGTTCGCTGGCTGATCGACTGGCCCGAGGGCGCCGCGCGGCATCTGCAGTGGCTAGCCCCGCTGTTCGCCCGGATCACCGTGGGATGGGTGTTTCTGTTGAGCGGCTGGGGAAAGCTCCACAACCTGCCGCAGGTGACGGAGAACTTCATCGGCTGGGGCATCCCGTTTCCCCACCTGCTGACGCCGTTCGTCTCCGGCGTCGAATTTTTCGGAGGGCTGTTCCTGCTGCTTGGACTGCTCACGCGGATCTCGGCAGGCGCGCTCGGCATCACCATGATCGTCGCCATCAAGAGCGCCAAATGGGCCGACGTGGATTCGCTCGAGACGCTGCTCGGGTTCGATGAGTTCGAGTATCTGGCTTTGTTCCTCTGGCTCGCCGTCGCGGGGGCGGGGAGCGTCTCCCTCGATCATCTGATCCAGCGAATCTGGGGGCGGCGAGCTCCGAATTGACGCGACTGCGGCGCGGCAATCTCGACGACCCGGGACCAGTCGAGGAAGCAATTCGCGCCGATGGATCGCGGACGGGATCTGACTTAGGCTGCAGTCCCGGGTAATGCCGGACCGCCGATCGGGAGATACCGCGATGAAAATGGATGGCCAGGAAGAAAGTCAGAATGTCGAGGATGTCCGCGGCTCGAGCGGCGGCTTCAGGCCGGACACGTTTACTCACGGTACGGGCGCACAGCGCGTAGCGTGGTTCAAACGCGGAGTGGCCTCGGGACAAATCGACGGATGCGATACCTTCTCCGCTCAGAGTCTCTGAGCGTCCAAGCGTATTCGTAAATTTCGACGCAGCGCCCGGCGATCCAAGCCGCGCAGAAAATCCGGGCATGTATCCCGGCTGGTCGCTTTCTTGCGGCGGCTGCGAATTCCCAAGGGTTGGCGGCGGGCGTTCCTCCATGCCCCGGGGTTCGTGCAGGGCAGCGTGATCATCGCGCTGGTGGTGCTCCTCTGGTTCGCCTCGAACGGGCTCTACCAGGTGATCCGCAAGCCCTCCGAGCTGTTCTTTCCCGTGAGCGGCACGCTCAACAAGACGCCCGCGGAGACCTGGCGCGACTACGGGCCCTTGTTCCGACGGTACTCGACCGGTATCGTGACCCCGGAGCTCCTGGCCGCGCTCGCGCAGGTCGAAGGCTCGGGCAATCCCGTGGCGAGAACCTACTGGCGCTGGTCGTTGACGGCTCGGCCGTTCGATGTGTATCGCCCGGCGTCCAGTTCGGTGGGCATGTATCAAATGACGGACGGTACCTTCGCTGCGGCGAGGCGGTACTGCATCCGGCACCACGCCGTCGTCGAAGACGGGCCCTGGAACGATTGGCGTTCCTGCTGGTTCAATGCACTGTACACGAGAGTGATCCCATCGCACGCGGTCGAGCTCACGGCCGCGTATCTGGATCGGAGCGTGACCGGAATCCTCGCACTTCACTCCGCCCGATTCGCGACGCTCGAGCGCGAGCAGCAACTGGCCGCGCTGATCCACCTCTGCGGGGCGGGAGCGGGCGATCTGTTCGTCCGGCACGGCATGCGGCTCAGCGATGGCCAACGGTGCGGGGATCACGATGCGCGGGAGTATCTCTCCCGCGTCGATCAGGCGAGGCGGATCTTCCGGGCACTCGAGCAGGAATAGTGCCGCCAAACCGGGTATTCTTACGGGGCAGGTGATTAAGGACTTCGGCTGGAGACGAATGAGGTGGTGCAAAGCCGGTTGGGCGCTGGTGGCGGCGCTTGGATTGGCCGCGTGTGCGCCGTCGCGTCCGCTCGCGGCTCCGGACTTCAAGGCCGTAGTGGCAGCGACGCAGTCCGCTGCCCGGCTTGGCCACAAGACAGCGGTCGTCAAGGAGTTGACGGTGCTGGCCGAGCGCTGGCCGGACCGGATCGCGGACTTCAACGTCGATTTCATCGCGCGGGCCGTGGATGATGCGCGACGAATGCCGTCGCGCGACGAGCTCGCGCTGCTGCGTGCGCTTTACGCGGCCCACTGGAAGCTCAAGGGCGGCATCGAGCCGAGCGCAGCTTGGCGCGACCTCACTTTGCTCCTCCTCGATGACGATCAGCGCACCCAGGCCCTCGAGGTGGCCTCCCATGTCACGGATCCGTACATCCTGATCGCGATGCGCGCCGACCGCCGCTTCGATTCGGTGGTCGCCGCCAACGAGGCCGAGTTCGATATCGATGCGGCGGCGGAACGGGAGTTCCACGATCTGGAAGCCGCCTCGGACAGCTCACCCCGATCGCTGGTGCTGCAGGTGGAGGTGCTGGGCGCCCTGATGCACCAGCAGCATTACGCCGGCATGCTGGCGGCCGCCGATTCGGTGCTGGCGGCGATCCGATCGACGAATTTCCCCGAGCGATTGTACGTCGATCTGACGGACCAGGAACCGTGGTTCCTCGAGTACCGCTCCATCGCGCTCTACAGGGTCGGGCGCGGGGACGACGCCGTCGCGCAGATGAAGGAAGCCGCCGCTCTTTTCGAGAATCATTCGGAAAACATCAGCCAACGAATCGATCTCGGCCAGCTCGATTGCGAGCTCGGACGCCCCAGCGAAGCGCTTGCTGCGATCGGGGACATCGCGGCGCCCGCGAGCCCTTTCGGTACGATGCAGATCGAGAAGGTGCGATTGGAGGCGGCCGTCCAGCTCGGAGATGCCGCCCAGGTGAAGCGCTCTCTCAGCTACCTGCGCGTGCATCGGCGGGATTCCTCCGAGACGTACGAGCAAGCGCTGATCGCGGCGGACGATCTGGATCGGGCTGCCCGGGTGTTGACCGATCGGCTGGCCGACGCCAACGAACGCCAGGAGGCGCTGGCGAGCGTCCAAGACTACGCACCGGAGCCGGAAGGCCCCGTGGCCGCGACCCTCGATGCCCGGCTACGAACCGTGATTGCGCGCGAGGATGTGCAGGAGGCCATCAAGCGGGTCGGACGCGTGGAGCGCTACGATCTTGCCGCGGATTACGACTGAGCCCCGCCGGTGTGCCGCGAACGCCCCCACGGTAAGATGCTGCATCGGCAGACGGGACGCGGACCCTTCATCATGCTACGCCATCGATTTGCTTTTCTTGCCACGATTGCGCTGGGGACTCTGCCCATGGCGCCGGGCTTCGCAGCGGATCAGCCCGAAACGTCCCCTCAATCGAGTATCGCGGATCGCTTCCGGGCCGCAGGTGCCGCGACGGCACGCGAGTCCAAGGAATTGGGCGCCGCCGTCAAGGAGGGCGCAAAGCGAGTCGGTGCGGCGACGCGGAAAATGTCGCATCAAGTGGCCGATGCCAGCGTCAAGGGTGCCCACGAGGTTCGCGATGCCGCCAAAGGCGTGGCTGCGAAAACCAAGAACGCCGTGACGCGTGAGGTGACCCCCCGCGAATCTTCCCACCGCAACGAGAAGCCGGCGCCCTGAGTGCGTAGCGCGCTCCTCCTCGGCGGAGCCATGATGCTGTGGGCGGGGGGAAGCGCCGGGCAGGCAACGGCTGCGGGCTGCCCGGGAGCGACCACCGAAGTGCTCGAGATCCGGGGCTCCACGCTGTGTGTCGTCATGGGTAATCCGTCTCCCTTGCGCCGCGAGGTCCTGCACGCCTGGGTCGAGCGCTCCGCCCGCATCGTCGCTCAGTATTACGGCCGCTTTCCGGCCGCCGCCGTCCTCATCGAGCTCGAAGCTACGGAGGGCGACGGGGTCGGAGGAGGCCGCACCACCAACGACAGTGGGCTGGTCATTCGCGTGAGGGTGGGACGAGATGCCGACGCCGAACGGCTCTCGAAGGATTGGGTGCTGGTCCACGAGATGGTTCATCTCGCGCTCCCCGAGGTCGGCCGGGCGCATAACTGGCTCGCGGAAGGGCTCGCGGTCTATGTCGAAGGAGTCGCGCGGGCGCAATTCGGCAACCGTCCGGTCGCCGACGTCTGGGCGGAGGATCGTCGCTCGATGCCCATGGGGCTGCCGCGGGAGGGTGAAGGGGGCATGGATCAGACATCCTCCTGGGGGCGGACCTATTGGGGCGGCGCGCTCTTCTGTCTCGAGGCCGACGTGACCATCCGGGAGAGAACGCAAGACCGCGTGGGGCTGCAGACGGCGTTGCGCGCGATCTTGAACAGCACCGGCGGCTACGCCTCGGAACGTGAGCTGTCGGACGTGTTGAGAATCGGCGATGCGGCCACCGGCACTCACGTGCTCGAGGATCTGTACCAGGAGTATGGACATGCGCCGCGCGCACCCGACCTGAATCGCCTATGGACCGGGCTCGGCGTGCCCGACGATCCCATGACACAGCCCTTCGACGATCATGCGCCGCTCGCAGCGATCCGAATGGCAATCACCGCTCCGCCGTCCGCGAAGCCGGGCGCGAAGCTCAACGATGAGCCGTGACGGCGCTTCTGACCAAGCCCTGGAAATAAGCGACCGACTGTTCGTGGCGGGGGCTCAGCGGACCGGGAGTGTAGGCTCCGGAAGCATAGTTGTTCTGGGTGTGCTCGCAGATGCCGAAATCCTCGCGCACGATGCCGCAATTGACTTCCACGGTATTGCGCCGGGAAACCTCGTTCTCGATCGATAGATCCGCGAAATAGAAATCGTAGATGAGCTCGGTCGAGCCGACCGAGGTTGGATTGATGCGGCTCGTGTTCATGCCGCCCGGAAACACGGACAGCGTCCAATTCGGCCACATCCACAGCCACTTGCCGCCATAGATGGAGCCGTTCTTCTGCGGAGAGGTCATGCGCACCAGGCCCTCGAGCGCGACCGTCTCGAAATTCGCGAAATCGATGACTTTCATGAAGCCCGGGTGGATGCCGGGGATGTGATAGCCCTCCACGAAATTGTCCGTGTAGGTCTTCCAGTTGCTGCGCATGGTAAAGCGCCGCTCCTCGACGGGCAGGAATGTCTCGATGGGATGATCCGCCACCTCGCCCGGCAGATCGCCGAGCTGCTCGATCAAACCAACCTCCGGATCGATGGCGACGAACAGCAGCCCGCGCCATTCGCCCAGCTGGATCTTCTCGAGGGGCCAATCCGCCACGTTGAGGCACTCGCCGAACCAAGGGGCCTGGCGCAACGCTCCGTCTTGCTCGTAGACCCATTGATGGTAGGGGCAGCGCAGCAGCTGCGTCTTTCCCGGGCCGTCGGGCAGGAGCCGCGCGCCGCGGTGGCGGCACACGTTGTGGAACGCCCGCAGGACGCCGTCCCGGCCGCGCATCGCGAACAGCTTCCAGCCCGCGACATCGACCGCAAGATAGTCGCCCGGGTTCTCGAGGCGGGAGACGGGCCCCAGCATCTGCCAGTGACGGCGGAAAATCGACTGCCGCTCGGCTTCGAAAACGCCGGGATCGGTGTAGTAGCGCGCGTCGAGATTGGTGAGCAAGGCCGCCATGGGCGCGATGATATCAGTCGGTGATACCATGCAGGAGGAGTCGAGAGCTCATGTGCCTGATCCTGCTTCTCTGGCGAGTTCGTCCGGAATATCCCATGCGTGCTCGCCGCCAACCGCGACGAGTTCCACGACCGCCCGAGCGCGAGCGCCAACTGGTGGCCCGGGTCCGCGGGCATTCTCGCGGGAAAGGATCTCAAGGCGGGCGGTACCTGGCTCGGCGTGCGCCGCGACGGACGCTTCGCCGCATTGACCAACTTCAGGGACGGTACTAGCCGCCCGGGAGTCCGCTCCGAGCCGTGGCCGGCTGGTGACGGAGGTGCTCGAGTCCGGGGACAGCGTGACCGATACCCTGGAGCGCCTGCGCGCAGACGGCCCCCGGTACAGTCCCTTCAACATGATTTTCAGCGATGGAGAACGGCTCGGCGTCTATGAAAGCGTCGGCGGTCACGGGCGCGAGCTGGCACCCGGCGTCTTCGGCCTCTCCAACCATTTGCTCGATACGCCGTGGCCGAAAGTCAGGAACGCCAAATCGGGACTCTCCTCGGCGCTCACCGACCTCAGCGACGAGACTGCCATTCTGCATCTGTTGCGCGACGATCGCCCGGCGCCCGACCATGAGTTGCCCGGTACGGGCATTCGGCTGGAGTGGGAACGGCTGCTGTCGAGCGCATTCATTCGCTCAGCCGATTACGGCACTCGCTGTACCACCGTGTTTCGAATCGACCGCAACGGCGCCGCACAGTTCGACGAGTGGAGCTGGGACCGGGACGGCGAGGAGACGGAGCGGAAGAGCTTTCGCTTCGATGTGCGCCGATGAGCGGTACGGTGCGCCGGTGAGCCGCACGATACCCCGATGAGCCGTACGGTGGGATCGCGGCCGATCGGGACGCTTTGGCGCACGGCCGCTTTCATGGCGCTATCGGGCATAGCCGCGTCGAACCTGGCCGGCTGCATTTCCTCGAGCGATCTGAAGTCGCACGAACTGCTGGGCGGCGCGCGGCCGGCCCTCCCGGCCGATGCCGTTCAGCTGTACCTGGAGCCGCCGTCCCGACAATACGAGGAGATCGCCGTGCTCCACTCCTCGAGCCGCCGCTCGTGGTCGTTCACCGCGCAATCGAAGGCGGATGTCGTGGTCCGTCGCCTCAAGGAAGAGGCGGCCTCGCTCGGCGCCAACGGCGTGCTGCTGCAAGAAATCGCCGACCGGCCGGGCACCGCCGTCGGCACCGATCTGGGAGCGAACTATATGGGTCCGCGCGGGACCGCCGATCTCGGGATCGGCGTCTCGGCGGTAACGCTCCAGCGCTACGGAAGCGCGATCGCGATTTACCTTCCGCCGTGAGAGCTCGCGCCGCGCTCTCACGGCGATGCGGGCCCGGGGAAATCGCGCGCGGCGGCGACCAGCCAATCGCGAAATCGCGCCACTTTCGGCAATGTCAGGTATTCTTGCGGGCACACGAAATAATAAGCAGACCCGTAGGGCAGCGCCTCCCGGCTCGCCATTTTCAACGTGCCCTTGTGCAGCGATCGGGCCACCGATGGTCCAGCGGGCGAGCGCGAAGCCCAGTCCTTCCTCCGCTGCCACCAGCAGGCCGACGGTGTCATCGATGGTCGGCGGACGCGATTGCCAGGCGATCTCCTCTTCGGTCTTTTGCCAGATGTGCCACGGCGGATCGTCGCCCTCGAGCAGCGGATATCGGCTCAAGTCCGCGCCGCGCTCGATCATGCCGTACTGCTTGATGAGCTGCGGGGTGCCGACCGGAACGACCCAGTCATCGAGCAACTTCTCGCTGTGCAGATTCGGGTAATTGCCGCGCCCGAAACGGATGCCGACGTGGATGGCGTACGCGAGAAATCCACCAGCTCGGACGAGGTATGGAAGCGCAGCTCGATGTCGGGGTGCTTGCGGCGAAACGAGCGGATTCGAGGCACCAGCCAGATCTGCAGAAACGAGGCGAGCAGGGTGATTTGCAGGGGCCCGGACCGGCCGCGCTGCTTCATCAGGTGTACGGCCGACTCGAGCTTGTCGAGACCTGCAGCGGACGGCCGGAAGCAATTCGACTCCCTCCTCGGTGATTTCGACCCGGCGGCCGTTGCGCCGGAAGAGGGAAACCTGAACGTAACTTTCCAGGCTCTTGATCTGCTGGCTGACCGCCGCGGGAGTGACGTTGAGCGCCTCGGCGGCGGCCGAGAAATTCAAGTGGGTGGCGACGGCCTCGAAGACACGCAAGGCGCCGAGCGGCATCCGGTCGTAGGCGGCGGGCATTAAGTTTTCCTTAATGGATGATCAGGCATTGCGTTTGTTGCGCGAGTCGCGGCGATGCAATCTATCTCTCGTTCGATCAACCTTACCGGAGTATCCACCATGAATGCCATTCGAGTTATCACGACGCTCGGGCAGCTGTTTCTGGCTGTCCTCCTCACCGCGGGCACCGTGGCCTTCACGGGCTTCCTGTTCGTCGTCTGATGCCGTCCCGTACCGCCTCGATGAGCGCGCTGCGGAACACGACACCAGCCCGTCGGATTCGACGCTACGAGCCGACGGGCTGCCGGCGATCCGCCTGTCCGAGCCCGGGATCACGGATCGAGGGGTTCCCGTGAGACACATCTCCTAAGGCTGAACGCGCATGCCGTCTTCGGCGAGAGCGACGGGTCCCGCGTAGCTTTGGCGGATCGACGCCACGACCGTCTGTCGATGGAGGTCGGTCGAGGGCGAAAGGTGGCTCAGCAGCAGGCGCCCCACGCGGGCGTTCCGAGCCACCTCGCCGATGGTGTGGGGAGGTGTGTGCAAGGTGTACAGCACCGCGGGCGAATCCGGTGGATCGAGCACTACGGCGTTGAAAATCAACAGATCGGTCCCGGCAGCGATGCGCCGAAGCGCCGGAATTCCGGCCGCATCGATATCACCCGAGAAGGTGACGCTCTTGCCGTCATGATCCACCCGGTAGATCACCGCGGGCGCATCGCCGTGGTGTCCGCCGATGGTGGAGACGGTAAAGCTCCCGAAGGACAGGAGGCCCGGTTTCACCGCGACGTCGTGGGGCTCGACGGTGATGGGCGCCGCGAAGTCGCGTAAGTAGGCGAATGCTCCGCGGGGACCGAACAAGAGATTCAAGAAGCGGGTGGTCGAGGGAAAGTACGCCCCGCCGCCGGTGCCGGGCGAACCGGCCGGCCCGAAGATCTTGAAGACGATCGGACCCGAGCTCGAGACCGCCCGAGCCTTCATGAGACCCGGGAGCTCGGCTGCGTGGTCTATGTGCAAATGGGTGAGCAGCACGATGTCCAGCGCATCGAGCGCGATCTTCGATTCGCCGATCCGGACGAAGGCGCCCGAGCCCGCATCGACGAGAACCCGCGGCGTGCCGTCGATGAGTACGGCGTAGCTCGAGGATGCGCGGCCGAGTGCCCCGGGACCGCCCGATCCGAGCACGATGACCTCCAGCGGCGCGGGAGGCGGTTGAGATTGTGCCTGCGCGTTGAAAGAGCATGAGCATCCGAGGCTCCATGCCAGCAGCTGCGCGAACGCCGCCGCGCGTGCGCTCTTCACGCGAGATGTACCCCTATGGATTGCGTTGCTAAAATCCTTTGGTCAGTATAGCCGAGTTGTTCCGAATCGAAGGGGAGAACCGCCATGAAGGGCTTCGCGCGCTATTGGGTCTTTATGCCGTTGCTGCTGGCCGCCGCCGGGGCGGCGCAGGCCGATAACTACAGCGACACCATCGCTCTTTTCAAGAATGCCGGCGACAGCGCCGGGTACTTCTCCAGGAGTTACGGGTACGCCGTGTTTCCGACCATCGGCGAGGGCGGCTTCATCCTCGGCGCGGCGCACGGCAAAGGCCGGGTGTACGTGAACGGTCAGATTGTGGGCGACACGAGCATGACTCAGCTGAGCGCCGGCTTCCAGGCGGGCGGCAAGGCCTACAGCCAGATCATTTTCTTCGAGGACAAGCGCGCGCTCGACGAATTCGAGTCGGGGTCGTTCGAATTCTCCGCCGGAGCGAGCGCGATCGCGGTGACCGCGAGCGCGAACGCGAGCGCCGGCACGAACGGGCGCGACATCGGGCGCGAGCGGCGGCGAGAAGGATGCCACCACCAACAGCGGGGGCTACCAGAAGGGGATGCTGGTCTTCACGATCGCGAAGGGCGGGCTCATGTACGCCGCCGCGCATTGCCGGGCAGAAATTCAGCTACACCCCGCGAAATCAGCATTGACGGAGAGGCTCAGGGCCGATCGACGGCTCGCCGCCGCGCGCCATTTGCCTGATTCGACTCTCGGCGATCGGGGACACCTGCCACGTCGTGCCCATGGTGCGCGCGCTCGAGCGTGCGTGGCCGGAATGCCGCATCACCTGGATCATCGGCCGCGTCGAGGCCAGGCTCATGTCGCTCCTGCCGGAGATCGAGTTCCTGACCGTCGACAAGCGCAGCTTCGTCGCCGAGTTCGCTGCGCCTGCGCCGGGCGCTGCGCGGGCGTCGTTTCGATGTGCTGCTGCACATGCAGGTGAGCCTGCGCGCGAGTCTCTTGAGCACTCTCGTGCGCGCGCCCGTCAAGGTCGGTTTCGACCGTCGCGAGAGCGCGCGAGTTGCAGTGGCTGTTCACCAATCGGAGGATCGCCGCGAGGCGCCGCGAGCATGTGCTCGACAGTTTTTGGGGATTCACCGAGGCGATCGGCATCGCGGAGCGTCAGCTCGAGTGGAATCTGCCGCTGCCGGCCGAAGGCGGTCGAGTACGCAGCGCGGGTCATCCCCGATGCGCGGCCCACACTCTTGATCAGCCCCTGCTCGAGCCATGCACCGCGCAATTGGCGCGCCGAGTACTACGCGCAGGTGGCCGATCACGCGGTGAACCGTTGGGGCATGCGGGTGGTTCTCTGCGGCGGACCGAGCGACATCGAGCGCGCGCATGGGCGAGAGCATTCTCGCGCTCGCCGAGCACCCGCCGGCGAATCAAATCGGCCGCGACACGCTGCCCCAGATGCTTGCGCTGCTCGGCGCCGCCACCGTGCTGCTGACTCCCGATTCGGGACCGGCTCACATGGCGGCGATGGTCGATACGCCGGTCATCGGACTGTACGCGCCCACCAATCCGGCTCGCAGCGGGCCGTATCTCAGCCGGCAATGGTGCGTGGATCGATTCGCCGAGGCGGCGCGCGCTCTTCAGAGGGCGCGAGCCGGAAGCGCTGCCGTGGTGGACCAAGATCGAAAGGCCCGGGGTCATGGACCTGATCCGTCCGCAGGACGTGATCGACCGGCTCGATCGATTCATGGGAAATCCGGCGCTCGCCGGCCGGGCGCGGAACGGGTAACTCCCGCTCCGCGCCGCCATGCCTGGCCGGCCGACTCCGAATCGCTAGAACGGCAGGCCGTGCGCCTGGCCGCCCATGCACATCAGCATGGGTATCGACAGAATGACGTTGATGCGCGAGGCCATGCCCGCCACCTTGCGAGCCGCCGCCTTCTCCTCGTCCGTGGCGGGCACGATCCCGAGGATCTTCTTCTGATTCGGCCAGATGAACACCCAGACGTTGAACAGCATGATGGTGCCGAGCCAGGCGCCCACGCCGATCGAACGGAAGCCGGGCTGCAGCGTGAAGGCGCTAACGATTGCGCCGTCGTTGCCGGTGCCGTAACCGCCCATCAGATAAACCGCGCCGGACAGCCAGGTCACCACCGCGGACCATCGAAACCACAGGAGCGCGCGCGGCGCGATGTACTTGGTGACTCCCGCACCCCCGGGGCCGCCCTTGTCCGCCGCCGCGGCCGCGAGTCCCGGCGTTTGCACGAAGTTGAAGTAGTACAAGAGTCCGATCCAAGTGACCCCCGCGAGGATGTGAAGCCAACGATCGAGCCGCACCGGGTGAAACGCAACGGCGTTTCCGCCCCAGAGTGCGAGGCAGGCACCGATGATGATCGCGAGCACCACGCCCGTCGTGATGGCGCCCTTGACGGTGTTGAGTGGATGCATGTTGTTATCCCTCTTAGTTGTTGCTGTTGTAGATCGTTGCGCCGCAATCCTGATCTTCTACGGCGGCAAATCGGCGCAGATTGTACGGCATGTCGCGCCGGCCGTCATGGGCGGGCTTTCCCCGGCGTCCGTGCAGGGGCTCCACTTCGTCGAATTTGCCGTAGTCGATGTGCAGCGGACCCGTCCGGTTGAGTTTCCAGGATGTCCCGAAACGCCTGGTTCCACCGGATCGCCTCGCTCGCATACTCGGCGCGCGCCATCAGCATCTGGCCGGTGGTCTCGTCGGTGCCGCTCAGGCTCAGGATGAATGTCGTTCGCGGTCGCCGCGAGCGTCTCGGCGCTCTCGCAGGTGCAGCGGACTCGTCTCGTCGATCGTGTGCATGAGAGTCCAACCGAGCGAGAACACCGGGTGCCGGGAGCGCACCAGCGGCAAATCGACGATGCGGCGAATCCGAAAGCCCTCCGGCGTCACCTCGTCGCGCAGCATGCGAAGGACGGCGGAGGCTTCCTGGACGACGTTCTGGCGTGCGTTCGCGGCGCGGAACATCAAGGTGAGCTTGCCGTCGATGAGCCGGACGACGGCGAGCTTCGCGAACATGAAACGCGCCCTGGGGCGCGAGAAGCGCGCGAACATGATGCCCGGTGATCACCGCGAGCATCAGGAGACCGACGAAGATCTCGCCCATCGCGACCACATGGCCGTACAAGGTCTGCGGGTGCATGTCCCCGTAGCCCACGGTCGCCAGCGTCTCGACGCTGAAGAAAAACGCGCCGAGGAAACCGGGAGGGTTCAAATTGGCGATGCATCCGGCCACGGCATAGTAAAGGCAGCCGAAGATCAGATCGAAGACCAGGAAGAAGGCGACGATGGTGGCGAATAGCCGCGTCCAGCTCACCGTCATGAAGTGGTGATACAGGTCCTGCAGCACAATGTTCGACAGTCCTTCCGAGAACATGTCGCGTGCGCCCAGGCGAATGTGGCGAGGAGCGGGTGGACGTTTGGCGGAAGGTCGGGATCGGGCCATTTGTCGATGTCGGGCGGTCGAGCTCGGACGGTTGTGAAGCGCGTCTGGAGTTTATACTCCGTCGATCCCGGCCGGCCGAGGTTTTCTCTTGAGTTACAAAGCGTGGATGGCGTTCGCGGCCTTGAGCGTGATCTGGGGGGTACCCTATTTTTTCATCAAGGTTGCCGTGGCCGAAGTCCCGCCCTTGATGGTCGCCTGGGGCCGGCTGACGCTCGCGGCCCTGATCCTGGTGCCGATCGCCTGGCGACGGGGCGCGCTGGGTCCGCTCAAGGGGCACGCCGGCGCGCTCGTGGCCTTTGCACTCGCCGAGTTCGTGATTCCCTTCGCGGCGATATCCATCGGCGAGCAATGGATCAGCTCCTCGATCGCCGGCATTCTCATCGCGACCGTGCCGATGTGGGTGGTGCTGCTCTCGCGCTCCTTCGGCGTGCACGAGCAGTTGGGTGCGCGCCGATTGACGGGATTGGTGCTGGGCTTCGTCGGCGTGGTGGCGCTGCTTGGGTTCGGCACGATAACGGGCCCGTGGGGTTGGGCGGGCGCCGGATGCATGCTCGTCTCGGCGCTCGGCTACGCCGTGGGCCCGCTGGTGATCCAGCGCCATATGAAGGCGCTCGATGCGATCGGTCCGCTGGCCGCGTGCCTGGCGATCTCGAGTGCGATTCTGCTGGTTCCCGCGCTTCTGGTGATACCCGCTCATTTGCCGTCGGCGACGGCGCTCGGATGCATCGCGGCGCTCGGCGTCCTGTGCACGGCCATAGCCATGATGCTGATGTTCTACCTGGTCAATCATGCGGGCGCATCCCGCGCGACTCTGATCACGTACCTGAATCCGGTGGTCGCATCGCTGCTCGGCGTGCTGCTGCTGGATGAGCGCCTGGGCGTGAGCGGCCTGTTCGCCTTCGCTCTCATTTTGCTCGGGTCCTGGCTCGCGAGCCGCCGGGCCGAGCCGGCGCTCGTCGAGCTGGCCCCCGAGCGCTGAGCCTTCGCCGAGCCTCACGTCTATCGAAGAACCGCGTCGATCCAGGCCGCCAGTACATCGGCGATCTCGCGCAGGACGTTCCGCATCGGTCCGCCCCGAGCGCGCGAGAACGTGGAAGGCATGATCCGCCCCCTCGATCGTCTGGAGACGGGCGCGAGAGCCCAATCGCTCGACCGCCTGCAGGATCAGTCCGGGATCCGCGAGGGCATCGCGTGTACCCTGGACAAACAGCATCGGCACGGAGACCTTCCGTAGATGGTCCGCTCGCGCGAGCGATGGTTTTTTCGGCGGATGCAGCGGGAATCCCAGGAACGCGATCCCGTGAACGCCGGGAAGAGGTTCGAGCGCCTGCGCCTGCGAGGTCATCCGTCCGCCGAATGACTTGCCGCCCGCGATCAGAGGTAGCGCGGGCTCGAGGTCGCGGGCCGCGGCAACGGCCGCTCGAACCGTCGCGTGGCAGAGCGCGGGAGGGTCGGGACGCCTGCCGGCCCGCTCCATGGAAGGAAACTGGTAGCGCAAGCTCGCCACATCCCGCTGCGCCAGCGCGGCGGATACTTCCGACAGAAACGAGTGGTGCATTCCCGCACCCGCGCCGTGGGCCATGACGAAGAGCGCGCGCGCTTTCGCGGGGCGCTCCAGAAGTGCGGAAACGCGGATGCCGCCGGGGAGGGTGAGAGAGAGGGGTTCGGGCGCCGCGGAGCTCACCTATCCAGTATGCGGCAGCCGCTTCAGTGTTTCCCCTTCATTTGCGTGGTCTTCGAGTCGTCGTGCTTGGCTCTGGACTTGGCGAGCCGCTCGGCCTGCTCGAGAGTCCCTTCTTCGGCGGGCTTGACCCGAGGCCCCTCCTTGATCTTGCGTTGCCCCTTGTCGGAGGCTACGAAATCGCGCTCCGCTTTGTTGAATTCCGCCGCCGCCTCAGGGTTTCCTTCGCCGTGGTTGACCGGTGGTTTTTGCATCGTTCGCGCTCCTCGATCGGGTGATATTGCAATGAGGGGTGCCGCCCGCCGCGTGGTCGCGTCGGCGGTCGACATTCAACATAAGCTTGGGCTTTGCCGGCCGGTTATTCGAGTGGAACCGACAGGCGTGTGCTGTAGGGGATGTCCGACGCCGTACGAGACTCGAGCGTCGTTGACATAAACCTATTTCAACATTTTTGTCGTGGCTCAGAGACGCTCATCACAGTTTCCTTTGACGTGGTTCGCCAATATCGCCGCCAACACCGAAGCTACTTCACGGAAATGCACTGATGGCTACACCGATCAATGCCCCATTGACGAGTGAAATTTGGCATCTGAGCATCGACGATCTGCTCGAGCCTCTCTCCGAACCGCTCCGGCTGGGCGGCCCCGGACCCTTCGTGATCAATCTCAGCGCGTCCAGCGCCCCCTTGAGCCAACCCGCCAAGACGTTCATCGCGCCGGATGGCGCTTACGTGTACCAGATTCAACGCATGGAGGATCGGCGCCCGCGTTATCGGCTGCGCCTCGGACCCTTCGTGACCGAGGATGAGGCCGACGCAATGCTCGCCGTCGTGCGCGATGTCTATCCGAGCGCACTGACGGCCACTGCCGAAACCGATGACCTCAGGGCGATCACGGCGCTCAGGCCGAAGCCGGAGAGTGCCCGGACACCCGCGGCTGCGCCGGCGCCCGCGGCCATGCCGGCGCATCCGGTCGTGCCGGCGCCCGCCATCGTGCCGGCGCCTGCCATCGTGGCGGCGCCTGCCATCGTGGCGGCGCCCGTAATCGTCCCGGCGTTGTCCGCCGTGCCGCGGACGCAGACAGTCATGCGTCCGCAACCACTGCCCCCGACAGTTTCCATTCCCGTTCTCTCCGACTCCGTGGAGCCGGTGAGGCGCGCTCCGCCGCCCGTCGCTCCCTCAGTCAAGGCTCCGATCTTGGGGCCGGCCAAAGCGGCGGCGCCACCGGTCAAGCCCGCGGCACCGGGGCTCCCGAACGGAACGGCTTCGCCGCCGCGCCGCGCCGAGGTGCCAAGCGCGCGGCGGCCGAATCTCGAGTCGACGCAGACGATGCGTGCCTTGACGCCGTCGGAGCTCAAGGACGACCAGGGCGCACGCTGGTACGTCATCCAGCTATCGCTTTCGGGCGAGAGCTTCGATCCCGACAGCTTGCCGAACCTCGATATATTCAACGAATATCGCCTGTATTCCGTGGCTGGTCTCGATCAGGGACGCATCCTGCACGCGCTGCGGCTCGGGTTTTTCGCCGAGGAAGGCGCAGCCGCAGCCGTGGCGAGCTATCTGGGAGCGTTCTACGAGAAACCCACGGTCAAGCGGATCAGCGTCGCGGAGCGCGAGCGATTTCGGGACCAGCGGGTGGAGGCGCGAAAGGATATCGGCGCGACCGGCCGACATGCGGTCATCGAGATCACGGGCGAGCGGCACATCCGCGACAGCCGGCCCCGGATCGCGACGGTGACGCCGCTCGCGCCCGCGGCCGCATTCGCCCAATCGACGGGTACGCCGGCACGCAGGGGACGATAGGCGTTGCCCTAGGGGCGTCCCTTCAGCTCGTATAAGCCGCGATCAACGCCCGAGCCGCGTTGGCGGCGCTCTGGACGGGTCCCTCTCGCCCGAGAGTGAGGCGCGCCAGGTACGTCCCCTCCCAGAGCAGCATCAGTGCATCGCCCAGCGCGCCTGAATCGCGCGCGTGCATCTCGCGCGCCAGCTCGCGGAACCTTCGGCGCATCTCGGCCTTGAACTTCTCGACCACCGGGCGGGCCGGGTGGCCGGACTCGGTGATTTCCACGGCGGCATTGGCGAGCGCGCAGCCTCGCGATTCGTCCTTGCAGGCACTGGTGACCAGCATGTCGAACAGCGCCTCGACTTGGGCGCGAGGATTCCCGGCGTGCGCCGCGATCGCCTCGTCCCACCACGCCCATGCATCTCGCTCCTCTTCGCGCAAGTACTCCGCCACGAGTTCGTCCTTGGAGGCAAAGTTGCGATAGAAGCTCATCTTGTTGGTACCGGCTTCGTTGGCGATGGTGTCTACGCCGACCGCTCGAATTCCGCGGCGTAGAACAGATCGCTCGCCGTCCGCATGATGCGATCGCGTACCCGAGACTTCGGTGCGCACGGAAATAACTTCTGATTTTTCAGAGTCTTGCGTTTCTTAGCCGAGCCATGACGATCTCCACTTGACATGTGACTTACCGGTCACTAACGTACGCCAAACGTGACTGACCGGTAACACACGGCGCTAGCATCGGCGTGTTGCCGCCGTAAGTCAAGTCCCACCAGGGATTTGGCCACGGCGAGGGAGGCGCGAGTGCCGCCAGGAGCAATTCTCCGGCGGGGGATTCGACTTATCGCTCGGAGTCATTCGATGTTCAATCAAATCGTGAGTCGCAGGGTTCGGGCGTGCTGTCGGTGGTCGCCATCGCTGGCGATGCTCGGGTTTCTGGTTCTCTGCCGGCATTCGGCCATACCAAGGCGAGGCCCGTCGCCGCCTCGGCGCCGCCGGAAATGACGGTGGCGCAGGTGATCCACCGGCCGCTGCGGGAATGGCAGGAATTCAGCGGACGTCTGCAGGCCGTGAATACCGTGGAGATCCGGCCGCGGGTCAGCGGCTACGTCGACCGCGTCGCCTTCGAGGATGGCGCGCGCGTCAAGAAAGGCCAGCTGCTGTTTCAGATCGATCCGCGCCCGTTCCAGGCCGAAGTGGACCGCCTGGTTGCGGAGCGCAGCCGCAGCGTCTCGGACCTCGAACTCGCGCAAGGCCAACCGCGCCCGCGCCGAGCGGCTGATCAGCGCGCACGCCATTTCGCGCGAGGAGCTACGAGCGCTGGTGGCTGCGGAGGCGTCCGCGCAGGGAGCGCTTGGGCTCGATCGATGCCTCGCTTGCAGGAAGCGCGGCTCAATCGCGAATTCACCGAGGTGCGCGCGCCGATCGACGGTCACGTCTCGCGCGCGATCATCACTGCCGGCAACCTCGTGACGAGCGCGAGCCTTCTGACGACGCTCGTCTCCGACGATCCGGTCTACGTCTATTTCGACGCCGATGAGCAGACCTATCTTCGGTATGCGAAGGCGCAGCGCGAGTCGGGCCGCCGAGAGTCGCCGCTGAATCGGTCTACATCGGACTCGTCGACGAGGAGGGCTATCCGCACCAGGCGACAGCTCGACTTCATCGACAACCAAGTCGATCCGGCGACCGGCACGATCCGCGCGCGCGCGGCGCTCGCCAACCCGGACGGCCGCTACACGCCGGGCCTGTTCGCGCGCGTCCGCCTGGTCGGCGGGGAGGATCACGACAGCGTGCTCATCGAGGATCGCGCGGTGGGCACCGATCTGTCGAAGAAGTTCGTGCTGACGCTGACGGCGGACAACCGCATCGAGTATCGCCTGGTCGAGCTCGGCCCCGAGATCGACGGCCTGCGCGTCGTGAAGCAGCGGTCTCGCCCCGAGCGAGGTCATCGTCGTCAACGGACTGCAGCACGTGCGGCCCGGCCAGACCGTCGCGCCCGACGCGCGTCGCCGATGGCGCGAGTGACGCGGACGGTCTCACCCAGGTGGCCGGCACGAGCCGCAGTCGGCGACTGCAGCGTCTCGTCAACGCGGCCGCGCCTCGCCCGCCGCTGAACCTCACGCTCGCAGCCCTACAGGACTCGCCATGAAACTCTCGCAATTCTTCATCAGCCGCCCGATCTTCGCGGGCGTGCTCTCGGCGCTGATCTTCCTCGCGGGCCTGATCGCGCTGCCCGAGCTCCCGATCAGCGAATACCCGGAAGTCGTGCCGCCGACGGTGGTCGTGAAAGCGACCTATCCCGGGCGCCAATCCCAAGGTCATCGCGGAAACCGTGGCAAGCCCGCTCGAGCAGTCGATCAACGGCGTCGAGGGGATGCTCTATCAGTCCTCGCAGGCGACCGCCGATGGCGTGATGACGCTCACGATCACGTTCGCGCTTGGGACGGATATCGACAAGGCGCAGGTGCAGGTGCAGAACCGCGTCTCGCAGGCGCTGCCGAAGCTCCCGGATGTCGTGCAGCGCCTGGGCGTGATCACCAACAAGGCCTCGCCCGATCTGACCATGGTGGTGCACCTGGTCTCGCCGGACAATCGCTACGACACCCTGTATCTGTCGAACTACGCGCTGCTGCGCGTCAAGGACGAGCTCGCCCGTCTCGACGGCGTGGGCGACGTGCAGGTGTTCGGCGCGGGTCAGTTCTCGATGCGCATCTGGCTCGATCCCGAAAAGGTCGCGAGCCGCGGCCTCACCGCGGACGACGTCGTGAAAGCCATCCGCGAGCAGAACATCCAGGTGGCCGCGGGCCAGCTCGGGGCGCCGCCGCTGCCGAGCGCCACCGAATTCCAGGTGGCGATCAACGCCAAGGGCCGCCTGACCACCGAGGAGGATTTTCGCAACATCATCGTGCAAGACCGGTGCCGCCGGCCAGGTCACGCGCCTGAAGGACGTCGCCCGCGTCGAGCTCGGCGCCGACACCTATGCGCTGCGCGCGCTGCTCGACAACAAGGCGGCGGCGGCGATCCCGATCTTTCAGCGCCCGGGCAGCAACGCGATCGCGATCTCCGAGACACGTGCGCGCGAAGATGCAGGAGCTGAAGCGCGACTTCCCGCAAGGGCGTCGACTACCAGATCGTCTACGACCCGACCGTGTTCGTGCGCGGCTCCATTCACGCGGTGGTGCACACGCTGCTCGAGGCCATCCTGCTCGTCGTCCTGGTCGTCATCGTGTTCCTGCAGACCTGGCGCGCCTCGGTCATTCCGCTGATCGCCGTGCCGGTGTCGCTGGTCGGCACCTTTGCGGTCATGCATCTCTTCGGCTTCAGCTTGAATGCGCTGTCGCTCTTCGGTCTGGTGCTCGCCATCGGCATCGTGGTCGACGATGCGATCGTGGTCGTCGAGAACGTCGAGCGCAACATCGCAAGCGGCCTCAAACCCGATCGAGGCGACCCGGCAGGCGATGCGCGAGGTGACCGGCCCGATCATCGCGACCGCGCTCGTGCTGTGCGCGGTGTTCGTGCCGACGGCGTTCATCAGCGGCCTCACCGGCCAGTTCTACAAGCAGTTCGCGCTCACCATCGCGATCAGCACGGTCATCTCGGCGTTCAACTCGCTGACGCTGTCGCCGGCGCTGTCGGCGCTGCTGCTCAAGGAACATGGCGCGGCGCCGGACCGCCTCACGCGCATCCTGAACCGCGCTACTCGGGGGATTCTTCCGCCCCTTCAACCGCTTCTTCGCGCGCTTCTCGGCGCGCTACGTGGGCGTCGTCGGCCGCGTGGTGCGCGCCGCGGGCGTCGCGCTCTTCGTTTACGGCGGCCTGATCGCGCTCGCCTACCTCGGCTTCGCACATACACCGACCGGATTCGTGCCGCCGCAGGACAAGCAGTATCTGGTGGGCTTCGCGCAGCTCCCCGATGCCGCGACGCTCGATCGCACCGAGGCGGTGATCCGGCGCATGGGCGAGATCGCCCTCAAGCAGCCGGGCGTCGAGCACGCGGTGGCGTTTCCCGGGTCTGAACATCAACGGCTTCACCAACAGTCCCAACTCCGGAATCGTGTTCGTGACTCTCAAGCCCTTCGAGGAGCGCAGGTCCAAGGACCTCTCCGCGGGCGCGATCGCGGCGGCGCTCAATCAGCAATACGGCAAGATCCAGGACGCCTTCATCGCGGTGTTCCCGCCGCCGCCGGTCATGGGTCTCGGGCACCATCGGCGGGTTTCGCATGCAAATCGAGGACCGCGGCGGCCTGGGCTTCGAGGAGCTCTACAAGCAGACCCAAAATCTGATCGCCAAGGGCAATCAGGACCCCGGAGCTGCAGGGCCTGTTTTCGAGCTTCCAGGTGAACGTGCCGCAGGTGGACGCCGAAGTCGATCGCGAGAAGGCGAAGTCCCAGGGCGTGTCCGTGCAGGAGCTCTTCGACACCATGCAGGTGTACCTGGGCTCGCTCTACGTCAACGACTTCAACGCGTTCGGCCGCACCTACCCGGTGACGGCGCAGGCGGAGCCCGGATTTCCGCCTGCAGGCCGAGGACGTGGTGCAGCCTCAAGACCCGCAATGCCGCGGGCGACATGATCCCCTTGGGCTCCTTCGTGACCGTCAAGCGCTCCTCGGGCCCCGATCGGGTCATGCACTACAACTCCTACCCCACGGCCGAGATCAACGGCGGTCCGGCCGTCGGGCTTCAGCTCGGGCCAAGCGCAGGCCGCGATGGAGCGGCTCGCACGGCAGGAGCTGCCGAACGGCATGAGCTTCGAGTGGACGGAGCTCACCTACCAGCAGATCATCGCCGGCAACACCGCGGTGCTCATCTTCCCGCTCGTGGTGCTGCTCGTGTTTCTGGTCCTTGCGGCGCAGTACGAGAGCTTGAGCCTGCCGCTCGCGGTCATCCTGATCATGCCGATGGTGCTGCTGTCGGCCATCACCGGCGTTGAGCTCACGCACGGCGACAACAACATCTTCACGCAGATCGGATTGATCGTGCTGGTCGGGCTCGCCAGCAAGAACGCGATTCTGATCGTCGAGTTCGCGCGCGACCGGGAGCTCGAGGGCGTGCCGCGCTGCTGCAAGCGGCGCTGGATGCCGCCCGGCTGCGGCTGCGCCCGATTCTCGATGACCTCGCTCGCGTTCATCATGGGCGTGGTGCCGCTCGTCACCTCGACCGGCGCCGGCGCCGAGATGCGCCATGCGATGGGCGTCGCGGTGTTCTCCGGAATGCTCGGGGTGACGGTGTTCGGGCTCCTGCTGACGCCGCTTTTCTACGTCCTGGTGCGCAAGCTCTCGCGCGCGCCGCGCTGCGCTCGCGCACGGGACGGCGCCAGCAGCGCTCGGCCGACACGCAGCGATGTCACAGGTTGACCGATCCACTGAAGATCCTGACATGAACAAACTTCATCTGCGACTCTCTTGGCAGCGCTCGCTGCTCGCCGCCTGCGCCGTCGGTCCCGACTATCGCGCGCCGCGACACGCCGCCGGCCGCGGTGAAGAATGCGCCGTCGCCCGCATTCGTCACGCAGACGCCCGAGGCCGCATGGTGGCAGGAATTCGCCGACCCGGAGCTCGAGGCGCTCGTGCGGCCGCGCGCTCGACGGCGAATCTCGATCTGGAGATGGCCTACGATCGGGTGAAGGCGGCCCGCGCCGTGTTCGTCGAGAGGAATCTCGACTACGCACCGCATGTGCAGCTCGACGGCGGCTACTCCAACAGCGACGAGCAGCAACCGGGTTTCGGCACCGAGCCGATTCAACACGCCAGAGCGACAGCCTGGGATTCGACGCTGCCTGGGAAATCGATCTCTTCGGTCACGTGCGCCGATCCGTGGAGGCCGCGCGGGCGGACCTGGGGCGGAGCGCGCGAATTACCGAGGACGCACAAGTGACGGTGGCCGCCGAAGTCGCGCGCAACTACTTCGAGCTTCGCGGCGCGCAGAAGCGCCTCGACGGTGGCGCGCAAGAATCTCGACAGCGAGCATCAGACGCTCGACCTCACGCAACTCCTCGATCGAGGCCGGCCGCGGCTCGGAGCTCGACGTGGAGCGCAGCCGCGCGCGCTTGAAGGCCACCGAGGCCACCATCCCGCCGCTCGAGGCGGCGGAGAAGGCAAGCGGACTACCGGCTGGCGGTGCTCCTGGGCGAGCGGCCGGGCACGCTCGATCAGGAACTGCAGGCCGGCGCCGATCGCGACCTACGCCAAGGCGCTGCCGATCGGCGATCCGGCCGAGCTTCTGCGCCGACGGCCCGATGTTCGGGCCGCCGAACGGCAGCTCGCCGCCGCGACGGCGCGGGTGGGCGTTGCCAACGGCCGATCTCTTTCCCGCGCGTCAACGTCACGGGCTTCGTCGGATTTCTATCGGGCGACGTGGGCCGCCTGTTCAACACCACGTCCGGCAACCGACGCGCGCGCCTGGTCGGTCGCGCCGACGGTGAGCTGGGCGGCATTCGATCTGGGCTCCGTGCGCGCGCGGCTTCGCGCGAGCGAAGCACAGTCCGACGCGGCGGCGGCCAACTACGAGAAGGTCGTTCTCACGGCGCTCGAGGATACCGAGAACAGCTTTGTCGCCTACAGCACCCGTCAGGCGCAGCTCAAGAGCCTGTCGAGCAGGCGACGGCATCGCGCCGCGCCGCGGAGCTCGCCGACACGCAATATCGCGAGGGCGTGGCGGACTTCCTGGTGCTGCTCGATGCGCAGCGCACCCAGCTCGACGCGGAGGATGCGGTGGCGCAGGCGGAGACCGAGGTCAACGTGTCCGTGGTGGCGATCTACAAGGCGCTGGGCGGAGTGGGGCAGCGCTTGGATGACGGATCGGACGATTCCGCGCGCACGCGGGTGGCGCGAGCCCGCTAGGGCGTGCGGCCCCCGCCGGCCGTATGCCCGGCCGCTATGGCGTCAAGGCTCGGGCGCAGCGCGCGCCGGCCGCGAAGAACTTGGCCGCCTCGACTTGATGACGCCCCGCCGCCGGCGGAGAAATTCTTTCCCAAGCCCATGTGACGGGATTGTCCGAGTCTTCGGTGGAGCTCCAGTAGTTTCCTGCAAGGGGCTGCCATGGTCACCGGGTTGTCCGACCAGTTGGATTGCATATTTTGAACCATAGGGTTCGTGGAGCTGACCGCAACCCGTGCCTTGGGTAACTGCCGACGTCGAAACCCATCTCGCAGATGGCGGGCAGATACCAATCCGAATAGCCGCGATGGTCTCGAGACAGAGCCCGGCCGCGTAGAGCGAGGGCGGGAAAGATGAGGGCGGCGAATAGTAGGCCGCTATCTGCGCGGTGTTGCAGGCACCATCGGTGGCGCCCACACAGGGCGTGGTCGAGTTCTCGTAGATTCCAGGAATATTGGAGTAGTTCGATTGACCGGGCGTGCCGTTGGAAGCCCAAACCAGGCCGTTCGGCTACGGCGCGCCTGATCGGTGAGAGCAGCCACCTTGCCGGCAATACTGCCGGTTGTCCGGGGTGGTGTCATCGATGGCGAACACGTAAGCCGCCCTGATAGATGCAACCGTACCCAAGGACCGCGACGTTGACCGAGGTTGTCGCCGATTCGTCGGACGTCACCGAGACCACGCCCGGCACGGGCGCGATTCCGGTGGTGCAGGATGTGGCGTTGGGGCCTGGGGTTGCGTTGAGGCCCGGGGTCACGGTGATGGTGCACGTCGAGGCCGGCGCCAACGTGCTGCCGCAAGTCGAGGAAGCCGTTGTGCCGGACGGCCAGGTCGGATACGAGATCGACAGGTTCGTCGCCGGGATCGACCCGGTATTCGAAATGACGAGCTGTCTCGCGTTGCCCGTCAATGCGGCATTGAAGGCGGTGTCGCTGACAGAGAGCGCTAGCGCGGAGACGCTCGGCGTGAGGGTCGCCGTTGCGAACGAGACTTGCACGGTGTGATTGGCGACGACTTGGGACAGGGTATAGACATCGCCGCCGGTCTGCACCACCGTGCCATCGACCAACCACTGGTTGATGCCGTAGCCCGTGTTGGGGGTGGCGACGAAGGATTGGCTGGCCCCGCTGTTGACCGTCATCGGGGTGGACGGAGAGATAGACCCATTCGCGCCACTGGCGGGAGTGATGATGTACGTCGGAATGTTCACGCAGCTTACGGCGATACCCATGACATTGGCGGTGGCTGTGCTCGCGCCATGGGCGATCGAGCAGGTCTGAGTCGGCGGTTGTGCCGATACGGTGACCGCATAAGCGCTTCCATAGGCGATCGGCGTCGGAAACTGGAACGTGGTGGCATTGGCGGGAATGGTCAGACCGTCGGCGCCATTGTCCTCGAGCATCAATCCGCTTGCGGTGAGGCCGCTGATCGTTCCACCGAGGGTCACCGTGGTGGGACTGCAGGTAACCCGAATGCCCGCGATGTTCGCGCTGACCTTGCTTCCCACGCCGTTGCTCACGGTGCAGGTGAGGCCCGCCGGTTGCGCGGAGGGCGAGACGCTGTAGCCGCTGCCCCCGGCGATCGCCGTCGGGAACTCGAAGGTCGTGGCATTGGCGGCGACCGTCAGAGTGTCCGTTCCGTTATCCTCGAGCACCAGGCCGCTCGCGGTCAGGCCGCTGATGGCGCCGCCGATGGTGAACGTATTGGCATTGCAGGAGACCGCCACATTGGTGACAGTAGCCTGAATGTTCGTGCCTGAGCCTTTGGTGATGGTGCAGACCAGTCCCGCCGGCTGCGATGCGACCGTCACATCGTAGTTCCCGCCGGCCGCGACGGCAGTCGAGAATTGGAAGGTCGATGCCCCGATCTGAACCGCCAGAGTGTCGCCGCCGTTATTCTGCAGCACCAGCCCGCTCGCGCTGAGGCCGTTGATGGTGCCCGCGACGATGTATGCGGATACGTCATCACTGCACCCACCGAGCAAGAGCGCCGCACTCATCGCGAACCATGCGAACAATCTGCTTTTCATGATGCGCGAAGTGTAGGGGCCGCCTTCGTCGCCTGTCTCGGCCGCCGCGGCCGCACGCGCGAGATTTGTGAGCCATTGCTCGTTCAATATGAGAAAGCAGGAATGACCGGCCGGCGATATAGTGTTTCCCCTGCAGGCAGACATGACGGAGATCACATGAGCGCGGTGGAACACGAATCGATCAAGCGAGCGTCACAAGCCTGGGTGGACGCGCACCTCGAGGAATTGTCCGATTGGCATCAGCTGATCTGGCACTACGCGGAGCCCGCATTTCGCGAATACAAGTCGAGCGCCTGGTATGTCGAGAAGCTGCGCGCCGAGGGATTCTCCGTCGAGGCGGGATCGGCCGGGATGCCGACGGCATTCGTCGCGACGTTCACGAACGGCACGGGACCCACCGTCGCCGCCTATGCCGAATACGATGCCGTACCCGGCAATTGTCAGGCGGCCGCCACCACGCGCAAACCCCGCGAGGGCCTGTCGAAATATGCGCCGGGACACACCGATCCTCACTCGGCGCTCGGTATCAGCGCCTTGGGCGGAGCCCTCGCCGCGAAGGCTGCCATGCAGAAGTTCGGCATCGGCGGCACGCTCAAGCTGTTCGGCGAGCCCGCGGAGAAAGTGAGGGCGTCCAAGCCGATTCACGCCGCCAAGGGCTACTACGACGGGCTCGATGCCGCGGTGAGCTTTCATCCCCACTACATGCCGCCGATGTGCAATACCGTGTCCTGGGATACCCATTGCGGCGTGGGCTACAACTACATCTACACGTTCACCTGCGATGAGCCGGAAGGATGGATCGCCGCGGATCGCGTGAATCCCATCCCGCAGAATCACTTGAGCGCCCGTGCCCCGGGGGCGAGCGATGCGCTGATGCTCTTTTACCATTTGAACGAGTCGCTCAGACGGTCGATGCTGCCGGCGACCGGATTGTGGAGCTTCAACGAAGCCATTCTATGCGCGGGTCAAGCGACGGCCGACAATCTCGTTCCGCACGTCTCGCAAATCGACTATATGGTGCGGACCGACTCGATCGCTCAGGCGGACATCGTCAGCACCGTCATGGACAACAACGCCGAGGCCGCCGCCAAGGCGAGTTTCTGCCGCTGGCGCAAGACCTGGGTGGCGAAGTCGCGCGGCGGGCTCGCCAATCACGCACTCGCCCGGGCGGCCTATCGCAATCTCGAGTCGATCGGAGCGCCGGCCTGGGGAGGCGAGGCGCTACGCGTGGCGCGCGAGATTCAAGCGAATCTCGGACTGGCGCCGCTCGAACGGCCGTTCTCTGCCGACACGGAACGGCTGGTGGAGCCCGAGGAGTGCGAGCGGCAGCTGCGCGCGCTGATGCCGGCGTGGCAGCAATATCTCACCTCCGATGACTATACCGAGTATTGCTGGCATTGCCCGACGGTGCGGCTCTTCGTCGCGCGCCCCTCGCTCGCGGGCCCCGCGGGCTATGTCTATCCGGCGTGGGTGGCCAACGCGCTCGGCGGAATCCGGGAAACCATCGATCCGATGATCCGCGTTGCATCGAAGACGATTGGTGCGACGCTGCTCGATTGCCTCACGCAGCCCACGCTCATGGCGGAGGCGAGGCGGGAGTTCGTCGAGCGAACCGGCGGCGGCATCGGCGGTTCGCGCTGGCAGGCGCCGCTCCTCCCCGCGGATTTCAGGGTCCCGCATCGATACCGATGGCCCGAATACGTCACGACCGCACGCGGCGAGGAATGGACCATTCCTTGGCGGGATGACGAGTGAGGCGTGGCCCCGCCGGCCGAGGCCGACCGCCGGGAGTCAGCGCGATGCGAGCCATTGGGCAATGGCGGGGGGCACCTCGCGCTGGGCGCGGGCGCTCACGTACATGCCGATGTGTCCGAGGTCGAGCTCGAGGGTGGTGAAATCCTCGCTCCCGGCCAGCCGTTCCAGCGCGTGGGACGCGGCGGGAGGTACGAGATGGTCCCGCGTGCCGATGAGGTTCAGCATCGGCATCCGCAGGGTCTCGAGACGGACGGCCCGAGAGCCGATCTCCAGCCGATTGCGTGCCAATCGATTCTCCTGATAAAACCATGTGACGAATTCCCGGAAGGCCGCGCCCGCCTGGTCGGGACTGTCGAAAATCCACTGTTCGACGCGCATGAAATTCTCGATGCGCTTCGGATCGGGCGGGCCACGCAGCAGCTCGACGTATTTTTGCTGAGTCAGCCGGAATGGCATCAGCGACAGGAACAGCTGATTGAGCGCATCGCCCGACACGTTGCCGTCGCCGACCCAGGCCGCGATGTCGATCTTTCTGACCCACTTGGACAGAAGGTCCGCCTGGGTATGAAAGTCGACCGGAGTCACCATGGTGATCAGGTTTCGCACGCGTTCGGGGTGCAGCGCCGCGTAGCAGAGGCTGAGCACTCCGCCCTGACACACGCCGAGCAGATTCAGCTTCTCGATGCCGATGGAGTCTCAGTATCTGCTCGACGCACCTCGGAATGAAACGCTCGATGTAGTCCGCGAGCGTCGTGAACCGATCGGCGCCGTCGGGATAGCCCCAGTCGATGAGGTACACGTCCAGACCTTGAGCGAGGAGCCCGCGGATCAGCGAGCGGTCTTCCTGCAGGTCCATCATGTAGGGCCGGTTCACCAGCGCATAGACGATGAGCAGCGGTGCCGTGCCGGCGGGCTTGGCGATGGAGCGATATCGGTAGAGCCGAAGCTTGCCGGATCGCCAGACCTCCTCCTTGTCGGAGCACCCCGCGGCAGCGTGGCGGGCGGCCGCGAGTGCCGCGTAGAGCTCCGGCCCCGTCATGTGCGCTTGCGCGGCGCAGCCCGCGACTTTGCGGATGCCCGCGAGCGTTTGGCGCGACTCGTGCGGCTTTGCGCGCCGGGCCGTCGGTCGGCTGCGCTCATCGCCGCCAGTTGCGCCTCGAGCTCCCGCAGGCGAAGCGTGAGTGTGTTCATCTCGCTGCGGGTGGGAAGATCCCAGAGCTTGGCCCATTCCTCGATGCCCGCCGCGGTCTCCCGGCGCCACTGCGCAGTAGCGTTGACGCAGGCGGACAGCGCATCGCAGAAAGCGTCACTGTGGGCGGTGCGTCGCGTAGGCTTCTTCGGCGCACGCGATCCACAGGTCGTAGAAGCGCTCGATCGCTTCCGCCGTGAGCGGCTCGCCCGCGGCCGGCTGCAGCCGCGAAGTAAAGGCCGCCGCGGCATCCCTCAAAGTGTCCGACCACATCCGCTGCAGCCGACCCTGTGCCTCCGTGAGGCGATTCCACGCCTCGGCGGCGCGCTCCGCCCGCAGCATCTGCTCGCGCCCCATTCCCAGGGGCGGCGCTTGCGCAAAGGCGAATCCTGCCGGCAGCACCCGGCGCGGATGGCCACGGCGGTTTGAAGTATCCGGCGAATTGGTCGCGCAGAAAGTTGCCGAAACCCTCCGCCGCCGCGATGGCCGCCTCGGGAACCGCGCCCGCCGGCGGAGCCGCACCCTGAGCGGCGGCAGCGAACTCTCGGATGGCGGCCGCAAAACGTTCGGCGGAGTCGGCGAAGAATCCTGGCGATGCGCCGAACGAGGCGCCCGGCGATGCGTAACCGGGCGAGGCGTGACCCGGCGTGGCACCCGGCGTCGCACCCGGCGTCGCGAAGGGTGCCCCCGGCCCCCAAGGGAATGGGCCGAGCGTCGAGAGCGCCTGCCATTGACGCCAGAAGTCGCTGCTCACGGCGCGCCTCGCCGGCCGGACTTTGCGCTGCAAAACGACAGTCCACACAAACTTAATTCGGCGTACATGATTAAAAATGAGCGATAAATCATTGTTTAGTAATTATATAGGGTGTGAAGATCAGCGCGGACCAGACCTCTCTCGCTGCGCTTGAGTTGTGCGTTGCGAGAGGTTGGCTTAGGATGGTCTCCAGGGTCGTTGGCATGCAACAAGAACGTCTCATACGCAAATACTCGAACCGCCGTCTGTACGACACGGCGGCCAGCCGTCACGTCACTCTCGATGACCTGCGCCAGCTCATCGTCGCCGGCGAGCGGATCAAGGTGGTCGACGATAAATCCGGTGAAGACCTGACCCGATCGGTTCTGCTGCAGATCATCGCCGAGCAGGAACAGTTCGGCATGCCGGTCTTGGGCTCCGAATTGCTCGAAATGATCATCCGCTTCTACGGTGGTCCGATGCAAGCGCTGCTCAGCCGTTATCTGGAACAGGCGTTCACGTCCATGCTGCGTCAACAGGATGCCATGCAATCGGAGATGGCCAAGGCATTGCAGACGCCTTTCGCCCCGCTCGCGGAGCTCACCCGCAAGAACATGGAGATGTGGGAACAGATGCAGGCCGCGACCCGCAATGCCTTCAAAGGCGAGGGCGGCGAGACACCGAAGCCTGCGGAGCGCGGCGGCTCCAAAGAGCGTGGCCGTCCGAAAACGAAGAAGGCGAGGTGAGCTCTCAATGAATTTACACGATAGAACAGTGGTGGTGACCGGCGCGGGCCGCGGCATCGGACGGGCGACCGCCTCGCAGTTGGCGGAACAGGGCGCGAACGTCGCGCTGTTCGATCTCAATTCGACCGATCTCACGGAGACTGCGCGGCTCTGTAAGCCGAGCATCAGGTCGAGGCGCGGGCATATCGCGTGAACGTCGCGGACGAGGCCGAGGTCGGCGACGCCATGACAGCGGGTCGCATCGGATTTTGGCCGCCTGGACGGACTCGTGAACAACGCCGGCATCGTGCGCGATGGGCTGCTGGTCAAGGTCAAGGAGGGAGCGGTAGTCGGCTCGATGAGCCTCGATCAATGGAACGCGGTGATCGGCGTCAATCTGACCGGCGTTTTCCTGTGCGGGCGGGAAGCCGCCAAGCACATGATCGAGCGCGGCAACGGCGGCGTGATCGTGAATATCTCGAGCATATCCCGCGCACGGAAATGCGGGCCAGACCAACTACAGCGCGGCGAAGGCTGGGGTCGAATCCATGGCGGTGGTCTGGGCGAAGGAACTCGCCCGCTACGGCATACGTGCGGGCTCGGTGGCTCCCGGGCTTCACGCGCACCGAGATTCTCACCTCGATGCGGCCGGAAGTGCTCGAGAAGATGACCGCACCGGTGCCGCTGAAGCGCCTCGGGCTGCCCGAGGAAATCGCGCAGGCCGTGCTGTTTCATTTTCGAGAACGACTTCTTCACCGGCCGCTGTCTCGAGATCGACGGAGGCCTGCGGCTCTAGACGATGTGGCCTGGCGGCCGATTCAGGCCATATCAGTCGGGATCCAAGCCGAGCGCCTGGCAGATCCTGCGGCTGGTGGCGATCACGCGCGCGACCGAGGATGACAGCAATCCGTCCGTGGGCTGACTCTCCTCGCCGGGGCCGTGTCGGCGTCCGCTCGGAGCGAGTCCCAGACGCGCCATCACCAGCGCTTCCACCGCCTCCGCCTCGTATTCATAGACCGTTTGCGACGGACCGGAGGGGTGCTCACTCTCGGGCCGGTGCGCCAGCCAATGCGTCAGTTCGTGCACCAGCGCCAGAAGCTCCTGCTCCGGGCTCAATCGGGTCTGCAAGGTGATGAGCCCTTCGGCCACCCGGCCCTCCACGCTCTCGGGCAGGTCGCCTCGGACCAGCTGCGCGCCGCTCCGCTCGGCGTAGCGCTCCAACGATTCGATGTGGCGGAGGATCGCGCTCATGCTTGAGGTCCTGCCGGAAGCCCTTCGAGGTGATCGCCATCATGCGCTGCCGCGGCGCCGATCGTCGATATCGCCCTTGGCGTCAGGCGTCACATCTAGCCCCTTCGAATTGTTATGCGGCGCATGATATATGATACTGATATAGGTTGGAGTGACGTACATAAATATATGTATATAAAAACAAATAGTTATAATATAAATCAGCGTCGATATCCGATTTAACAATTCTTCTTGCAATGCATACAAATTCTGCGTATAATGGCTCCCAGAACGTAGTAGCAACCCCATCTCAAGGAGCTTAACATGAGCGACATCTCCTTCGATCCGAAGACCATTTTGGAAAGCTACCGCAGCGCGTTTGCGCCCGCGCTTAAAGCCCAGCAGGAAGGCGTGAAGGCCCTCGACCGCGTCGGCCGTTATCAGTACGCCGTCGCCGGCGACTATCTGGAGTGGAGCCTGGCGCAGGCGAAGGCGGCCATCGGCGCGCAGAGCCCGGCCGATTTCGTCTCCAAGCAAGTCGAACTCACCACCGCGCTCAGCGAGAAGCTGCGTGCCCGTGCCGAGGAATTCGTCAAGCTGGCGGCCGATGCGCAGATCTGGTTTCAGCGAAGCGGTGAACGAAGGCGTGACCAAGGTCGCCGCCGAGACCAAGCGGAAGGCGAGCTAATCGCCGAAGCGACTTTGAGGAACGGGGCGCCTCAGGGCGCCCCGTCTCGATTCCGCCGATTGCGCCCGGCGCTGACCGAGACCGGTCTCCTGCGTATAGTGAGCGCCGTGGACCAAACGTTCAATAACGCCGGCAGCTCAGTCGACCCGATAGTCCGCCGAGCCGCCGAGGCGCTCGCGCGCTCGTTGCGGGAACAGCTGGCGGCCGTTACCGGCGGCCTCGCACCCGATGTCTACGTCAACGCCTGGTGGGATTGGTATCTCAACATCGCGAAGGATCCGCCCAAACAACTGGCAGATCCTGCAGGATGCGGCTCGCCAAGGCGGTCGACATCTGGTCTTTCGCCCTGCGGGCCGCCGCCGGCGAGCCGGTGGCGCCGTACCCGGCGATGCGCGGTTCAGCGGCGAAGCCTGGACGCAGTGGCCTTTCAATCTCTACGCCCACAGCATTCAAGCAACTACGCCGATTGGTGGCAAAGGCCTGGTCCAACGTCCCCGGCGTCGGCGCCGGAGTCCGCGCGCACCCTGGATTTCGTGGCGCGCAACGGCGTCGAGACGCTGTCGCCCGCCAATTATCTCGCCACCAATCCGGAGCTCTTGAATGCGACCCGTGCGGAGGCGGGCAAGAACCTGGTGCGCGGCTTCGGTCACTGGCTCGAGGACATCGAGCGCACTCTCGAAGGCAAAGGGCCCGAGCGGCACCGAAAAGTTCGTGCTCGGACGGGACGTGGCCGCGACCCCCGGCAAGGTCGTGATGCGCAACGAGCTGGTGGAATTGATTCAATATTCTCCGGCGACCCCGACGGTGTATCGCGGAGCCCATGCTGATCATTCCGGCGTGGATCATGAAGTACTACGTGCTCGATCTCTCGCCGAGCCAATTCGCTGGTGAATTACCTGGTCGGGCAGGGGCACACCGTGTTCATGGTGTCCTGGAAGAATCCGACCGCCGCCGATCGCGCGCTCGGCATGGACGATTACCTGCGGCTCGGCGTTCGAGCCACGGTCGATGCGGTATCGGCCATCGTGCCGCGCCGGAAGATTCATGCGGTGGGCTATTGCATCGGCGGCACGCTCCTGTCGATCGCGGCAGCGGTCGTACGCGGCCGAGGGCGATCGGCGGCTCGCGAGCGTGACGCTGCTCGCGGCGCAGCACGGATTTCAGCGAGCCCGGCGAGCTGTCGGTGTTCATCAGCCCGAGCCAGCTCGACATGCTGGAGGCGGCCATGAGCCGTACCGGCGTGCTCAAGAGCGAGCAGATGGGCGCGGCCTTTTCGCATGCTGCGATCGCGGGACCTGTTGTGGACGCCGGCGGTCAATACCTATCTGCGCGGCAAGCGCGATTCGCCCAACGATCTCATGGCGTGGAACGCCGACGGGACGCGCATGCCGTGCCGGATGCACGCCGAATATCTGCGCCAGCTCTACCTCAACAACGCACTCGCGCAGCGGCGAGTTCGATCGGCCGAGGGCCGGCGCGTCGATTTGTCGGACATCCGGGTGCCCATGTTCGTCGTCGGCACCGAGACCGATCATGTCGCGCCCTGGCAATCCGTGTACAAGGCGCGCGGCCTCACGCGCTCGCCGGACTACACCTTCCTGCTGACCTCGGGCGGCCACAACGCCGGCATCGTCAGCGGCCCCACGCATCCGCGGCGCCGGCATCGAGTGCGCACCTGGTTGAACGACACCGAGACGCTCGACGCCCCGGCGTGGCTCGAGTCGACCGCCGCCCGTGGCGGGCTCCTGGTGGCCGGTGTGGGAACGTTGGCTCGAGGAGCATTCCGGCGCGCAGCGCGACGGCGCCTCCCGCGATGGGCGCCGCGAAGGACGGCTATGCGCCGCATCGAGCCGATGCACCCGGCGAGTACGTCCGGCAGAAGATGATCCATGGTTTTGCGGCGGAGGCTTTACATGAACGACGTCGTCATCACCGCCGCGCTTGCGCACCGGCGGTCGGCAAATTTAACGGTTCCATCGCCAAAGTGCCGGCGGCGGAGCTCGGAGCCCAGATCATCAAGGCGCTGCTCGCGCGCTCCGGCGTGAAGCCCGAGCAGGTATCGGAGGTCATCATGGGCCAGGTGCTCACCGCCGGCGTCGGCCAGAACCCCGCGCGGCAGGCCCTGATCCGCGCAGGTCTGCCCGACAGCATTCCGGGCATGACCGTGAATAAGGTATGCGGCAGCGGCCTGAAAGCGACGCATCTCGCGGCGCAGGCGATCCGTGCGGCGATGCGGACATCGTGATCGCCGGCGGCCAGGAGAACATGAGCGCGGCACCGCACGTGCTGCAACGGATCCCGGGACGGGTTTCGCATGGGCGATGCGAAGCTCGTCGACAGCATGATGAGCGATGGACTGTGGGATGCCTACAACGATTACCACATGGGCGTGACCGCAGAGAACGTCGCGAAGCAATTCGGGATCTCGCGCCGTCGAACAGGACGAATTCGCGGCCGCCTCGCAGCAGAAGGCCGAAGCCGCTCAAAGCGCCGGGCGCTTCAAGGACGAAATCGCGCCCGTCCAGATCAAGTCGCGCAAGGGCGACGATCTCACTTCGACACCGACGAGTACATCCGCGCCGGGACGACGCTGGAGTTGCTGGCGCGAGCTCAAGCCCGCATTCAGCAAGGACGGGACGGTCACGGCGGGAATGCCTCCGGCATCAATGATGGCGCGGCCGCGGTGATGATGATGTCCGCACGCAAGGCGCGCGAGCTCGGGCTCGCGCCCGCTGGCGACGGTGCGCGCTTATTCGTCGGCGGGCGTGGATCCGAAAATCATGGGCATGGGACCGGTGCCGGCGAGCCGCCTGTGTTTGCAGAAGGCCGGCTGGACTCACGCAGGATCTCGATCTCATGGAGATCAACGAGGCGTTCGCCGCCCAGGCGATCGCCGTCAACCGGCAGATGGGATGGGACACCGCGCAAGATCAACGTGAACGGCGGCGCCATCGCCATCGGCCATCCGATCGGCGCGTCCGGTTGCCGGATCCTGGTGACGCTGCTGCACGAGATGATCGCGCCGCGACGCCAAGAAGGGTCTCGCGAGCCTGTGCATCGGCGGCGGCATGGGCGTCGCGCTCGCGGTCGAGCGCTGACCCGTTCGACGTCAGCCTACTTCGGGTCGCCTACTTCGGCGCCGCCGAGCGGCGCGTGCTCCTCCATCAGCTGCTTGACGACGCCGGGATCGGCCAGCGTCGAGATGTCTCCCAGCTGATCGGATTCGTTCGCCGCGATCTTGCGCAGAATCCGCCGCATGATCTTGCCGGATCGGGTCTTCGGGAGCGAGGGCGCCCATTGAATGACATCCGGCGTCGCGATCGGGCTGATCTCCTTGCGCACCCAGTCGCGAAGCTCGCGGCGCAGCGGATCGCTCGGCTCGGATGCCGGCGATCAGCGTCACGTAGACATAGATCCCCTGGCCCTTGATGTCGTGCGGGAAGCCGACCACGGCCGCCTCGGCGACTTGCGGATGGGCGACCAGCGCGCTCTCGATCTCCGCGGTACCGAGCCGATGTCCGGCGACGTTGATCACATCGTCCACGCGGCCGGTGATCCAGTAATAGCCGTCGGCGTCGCGGCTTCGCGCCGTCGCCGGTGAAATACTTGCCCGGGGAAGGCTCTTGAAATAGGTGTCGATGAAGCGCTGGTGATCGCCGTATACGGTGCGCATCTGCCCGGGCCAGCTGTCGAGCAGCACGAGATTTCCCTCGCACGCGCCCTCGAGGATCCGCCCTTCGTTGTCGACGATGGCGGGCCGCACGCCGAAGAACGGCAGCGGTCGCCGATCCCGGCTTCAGGTCGATCGGCGCCCGGAAGCGGGGTGATCAGAATGCCGCCCGTTTCGGTCTGCCACCAGGTGTCGACCACGGGGCAGCGGCCGTCGCCGACCACGCGGTGGTACCACTCCCAGGCCTCCGGGATTGATCGGCTCGCCGACGGACCCGAGGAGCCGCAATGATTTTCTCGACCAGGCTTTGACCGGCGCCTCGCCCTCGCGCATCAAGCGACCGGATTGCGGTGGGCGAGGTGTAAAGAATCGTCACCCGGTGCTTGTCGACCACTTGCCAGAAGCGGCCGAAGTCCGGATAGTTCGGCACGCCCTCGAACATCACCGTGGTGGCCCCGTTGGCGAGGGGGCCATAGATGACATAGCTGTGACCGGTCACCCAGCCGACGTCCGCGGTGGTCCAGTAGATATCGTCTTCCCGAAGATCGAAAACGGATTGATGCGTGTATGCGGCGTAGACCAGATACCCGCCCGTCGTGTGCAGGACGCCCTTGGGCTTGCCCGTGGAACCGGAGGTATACAGGATGAACAGTGGGTCTTCCGCGCTCATTTCCTCCGGGGCGCACGTGGCGCGACTGGGTCGAGACGAGATCCTCGTACCAGCGGTCGCGGGGTGAGCGCATGGGAACCGCGGCGCCGGTGCGGCGTACGACCAGGCACGTCCTTGACGCACTCGGTCCCCTTGATGGCGAGCGCGCCGTCAACGTACTGCTTGAGGGGGATATGCTTGCCGCCGCGCAACCCCTCGTCGGCCGTGATCACGAGCGTCGATTGGCAGTCCGCGATGCGGCCCGCGAGCGACTCGGAGGAGAATCCGGCGAAAACCACCGAGTGAGGGGCGCCCAGGCGCGTGCAGGCCAGCATCACGACGGCGGCCTCCGGGATCATCGGCAGGTAGATCGTAACCCGGTCGCCCTTCTTGACGCCGAGTTGCTTCAGGGCATTGGCGCAGCGGCACACCCGCTCATGCAGTTCGCGGTAGCTGATGCGCTCGGATTTTCCGGGGTCGTCACCCTCCCAGAGAATGGCAGTCTTGTCGCCCCGGGTCTTCAGGTGGCGATCCAGGCAGTTCGCCGACACGTTGAGCGTACCGTCGTAGAACCAGCGAATGTGGAAATCGGCTTCCGCGAAGCTCGAATCCTTCACCTTGGAGAAGGGCTTGATCCAGTCGATTCGCCGGGCGATACCGCCCCAGAAGCGATCCGGGTCCTGCACCGACTCCGCGTACAGTCGCTCGTAATCGGCGTGCTTGAATCGGGCGTCCTTGGCGAAGGCGGGAGGAACCTTGTAGAGATCGTGGTGCATGGTCGTCTCGGATGCGTCACTGACGCTTTGCTCGTGGATACTCGCGAATCTGAAGCCAGCGGGGCTAGTCTAGCGCAGACCGCGATCCGCCGCGCAACGCGGCGGGCGGATATAATCCGCGCCGGTCGACCCTGAACAGCGAGTGGGAAAAATGGCTCCAAATTTCGCCGCATTGCGCCGGGAGTTCCCGGTGCTCGAGCGCAAGACCTACCTGAACAGCGGTTCCTACTGCGCGCTCGCCAATGAGGTGAAGGCGGCTTTCGAGGCGTACCTCGAGGATCGTTTGCGCGTCGGCGCGGATTGGGATCTCTGGGTCGCCAAGAACGAATCGGTGCGCTCGCTGGTCGCCACCCTCATCGGCGCTGCTTCCGAAGAGATCGCGATCACGGCCTCGGTGTCGGCGGGGCTCAATTCGCTCGCGAGCGCGCTCGATTTCTCGGGATCGCGCAACAAGATAGTCATCAGCGACTTCGAATTCCCGACGGCGGCCCAGATCTGGCATGCTCAGGAGCGGCGCGGCGCGCGTATCGTGCACGTGCCGCGTGGCTCGGATGGCTACATCCCGGCGAGCGCCTTCGCGGCGGCTATCGACGAGCGCACGCAACTCGTCGCGATCACGCATGTATGTTTTCGCAACGGCGCGAGGCTCGACATCCCCGGCATCGTCGAGCTGGCGCGCGCCAAGGGAGCGAAGGTGCTCCTCGACTGCTACCAGTCGGTCGGTTCCATGAGCGTCGATGTGAAGGCCTTGGGCGTCGACTTCGCGGCCGGGGGCATGCTCAAGTATCTCCTCGGTACCGCGGGAATGGGCTTCCTCTATGTCCGCGAGGCGCTCGTGTCTTCCCTGGTGCCCGCCGACAGCGGATGGTTTGCGCAGGAGACCATCGGCTCCATGGACATCACGGCGAACCGGCCCGCGCCGAGCGCGAGGCGCTTCGAGGCCGGAACCCCTGCGGTGGTGAACTGCTACGCCGCCGAGGCAGGACTTAGGATGCTCCTTCGGGTCGGCACGCCCGCGGTGGAGGAGCGAATCCGCGCACTCACGGCGCGCTGCATGCGGCGGCTCCGGGAGATCGATTGGGCGAGCGTCACGCCATCGGAGGACCATCGCCGCGGGGCCACCGTCGCCGTGCCCTCGCTCGATGCGGAGCGGCTCGTTCAGGAACTCAAGGATCGCGGCATCGTCACCTCCTATCGCGACGACAACGTTCGGGCCGCGTTTCATTTTTACAACGACGAGGCGGATGTGGATACCTTCTGCGCGGCCTTGAGGGATCTGCGGGCGTCCCTGGGCCCGTCGGCAGGCGGCTGACGCTTCTCTGAACTGACGCTACCCGCCGATGAATTTATAGCTGAAACGTAAGCCGATGGTTCGGGGTCGATTCACCGTTACCGCTTTGTAGTACTGCGAGTAATTCGCAAACAGTTGTGCCCTCGTATCGGTGAGATTCTCTCCGTAGATTTGCGCGAGCCACGCGTGTTTCCCGAAACCAAGCGATCCCTGCAGGGTTGTGAATGCGGGCAGATCATATGCCGTGGAGTTGCCTTGCAGGTCATGGGTCAGTTGGTCGGTCGTCGAGAGTGAGTGAGATTGATACGTCGCGCCGATCTGGCCGAACGCGTCATAATCGTTGAACGCCAAGTCATACCGCCCACGGATGTTGCCCTGCAGGGGAGGCGCCCCCGCAAGGGGACTACCGAGCACCCCTCGCAGATCCGGCACCGGCGTATTGTTGGCTGTCCGCAGTATGCTGAAATCGATGGGTGTCCCATCGGTCCAGAAGAAGGGTGCTTGTTTGACCAACTCGCTGTGATTCCAGGCGCCGCCGGCCTCGATGCTGAATCCGCCCGCCGGCCGGGCGACCAAAGAGGTCTCAACGCCGCGCACCCGGTAGTTACCACCGTTGATGAAAAGGCCCAGATCGACGATACCGGGCGCATTCAACGAAATCTGTGCATGGTCCCAGTTCTCCTGATAGATGGCGCCGTCCCATTGGACGCGCCGGTCCAGCCACATCGTCTTCCAGCCCAACTCGTTGTTGGTGACGGTGTCGGGAGCGAAGGCCAGACCCGGATACCAACCTCGGTGCATATTTGCTTGTGCTTGCCACCAACCGGGCCCCGGCGTAAACGGCGAACCACAGCCACAGCTGGTTGTCCGATTGAAGCCACCCGCGCGGAAGCCCTGCGACCAGGTGTAGTACAGGAGCGCATCCTCGGTGACCTTCCAGCTGAGATTCGCGCGGCTCCTGAAGCCGGAAAAAGTCCGGTCGAGATGTTCGGAATTGAGATTGATGAAATTCTGATAGTTCGGCCCGTTCACGCAGGGATCCGGCGCGTTCGGAAACTTGATGAGCCCACACCCGGCAATCCCCACGGTCGAACCCACTTCCCACGTCTCAGTTCTGGAATACCGCGTGCCGGCCGTCAGCGTCAATTTATTCGGAACGAGCTCGAAGTCGACCGATGCATATGCCGCTTTCTGGTTGTAGCCGCGCGTGACGTCGTTGAAGAAGGCATCGCCGGGCGGCCGGACGTTCGGATTGTTCGACGTCACGGGCCCGGGCACGAACGCTCCCGCCGGAGTGTAGTAGCCGGTGGGCGGGGCGATTGGAGTGAAGTAGGGCAACGCCGTCTGATAGAAGAAGTCGACCTGATCCTGAAGCAGAAAGTTCTCGTAAAAAAGACCGCCTATGCCGCGGATTCGCCAATCATCGGGCGTGCTGAGCCGCAGCTCTTGAGTCTGATGAGTGTTCCGCTCGATATCACGCCAGGTCGCGCTCGGCGTGAAACAGCGTTCCGCTGCGGGATTCGGATGCGCCGAGTATGCGGTCGGATTTGCGCACTGATAGTAGGGTGAATAGACGCCCCGTGAGTAGCTCGTATAATCCTGTTGCTGTTCGACATTGCGCACGAGATAGGCGCCCGCGTACACGAGCTTCAGGTCACCGATACGACCATCAATCGTCAGTACGGTATTCTCAAACCTGTCCTTGTCGTATGACGGGTTGAACAGCTGCACGCTGAGATCCGGTTGCGGCTGGCCGAGAGAATTCGCCGCCATCTCCGCAAAGACGCCTTCCGCGTCGATGCTCTGGAAGGACTGCGCAAGCAATGCGCTCCAATCCTCATCGAGCCGGTACAGCAGCTCTGCGCGAGCGCCCTGATAGGTGACAGGATTGATATCTTTTCCGTCCATATGGAAGTTGTTGATCGCGACGCTGTTGGCGGGGACCTTGCCCCCGAAGTAGTATTGAATGCCGGGGTCGGTATCGGCGCGTGCGAAGGTTGCGGGGAGGTTATTGATGTATCCTCCGCGGCGCTCGTCATAGATCACGGCGCGTGCGGCCAGGTGCTCCGCAATGAGCGGAATGTTGATGGTCGCATCGATATTGCCGCTCGGCGCACCGTGTGCAGTGGTTGCGCCGCCGGCGTTGATGTTTGCTTCCGTCACATCGATCTTCGGCTTGTTCGTGACATACCTCACGACGCCCGCCTGTGCGCCCGCGCCGAACAACGTGCCTTGTGGGCCTTCCAGTATCTCGATGCGGTCGAGATCCGCGGCGTAGACGTTGAGATTGCGGTTTGGGAGCTGCGCCGATTGCTCGTCGAGGTACAGTGCGACGTTCGGGAAACCGCCGATGAAACCCGCGCCCTGTATCCCGGCTGTGGCCGTTGCCAGGCCGCGCACATAGATGTTGTTCTGACCGGGACCCACGCCGTGCGCGGTAACGGCGGGCAGGTACTTTACGAAATCATCAAAGGTCGTGGCGTTCAGCTTGCCGAGGGTCTCCCCGGTCAATACCTGAATCGTCATCGGCACGTCCTGCAGGTTTTCCACGCGACGGTTGGCGGTGACAGTCACCTCTTGCAGTTGGTCTCCGGCAAGGGTATTCACGGCGGTCTCCCGCGGCGGTCCAACCTCGACGGCAAGGATGCGGACGCTACGCGGCGTGAGGTACTCGAACTTGAGTCCGGTCGCCTGGAGGATTCGGGCGAGCGCTTCATTGGCGCCGAGCCCCGCAGACACCGCGCGGGATCTCTGGTCACGCACGACACCGGAGACATAGATGAGTTGCAGTCCTGTTTGACGCACAAACGCAGCAAGCGCCTGAGCGAGAGGCTGCGCGGGGATATCGGCGGCGAGCGCAGAGGGTTCGAATGTCTCGGCGAACACGGCGGGAACCGGAACGAGCGACACGGGGGCACAGATCGAGAGCCCGCGCAGCACCCCGGACACCACTTTGGCGACGTCCGCTGATCGACGACGCGATCGCACCCCCATAGGTCCCCTATTCAGGCATCTTGGCGTGTCTTGACCTAAGCATAACGCAGAGCGGCCGCCTTTCGCATGGGGCCCTCGCGCTTAGTTCCCCGAGACGCGAATCCGAGTCGCGGTCACCTCGATCCGTACCCCGTTGAGGCTGCGCAGGAAGGCGATGAAGGCGTCGGTGTCGTCAGTGGCAAAGGCCCCGGTAACTTGCAGGTTCCGCAGCGCGGGTGTAGCGATCTCGATCGGCTTTGAAGCGTAGCGATTGTATTCGGCCGCGACCTGCTCCAGGGGTTCGTGATCAAACACGATTTCCCGACGCAGCCAAGACGTGGTGCGCTGCGCGTCGACCGCTATGGGCGTGGCTGGCCACTCCCCCTCGGTGACGCGTATCTGCTGGTCGGATTTCAGCTCGACAAATCGAGAGTGGTTCTGATTCGAGCTCATGCCGAGTTCTTTAAGCGTGGGAGAGGGTCCGACGGCAACTCGCCCCTCGACCACCGTGACCACGGTCGAATCATTCTCCAAGCGCACATCGAATTTGGTGCCAAGGTCGAGCACTTCGGCGGATCCGGCGAACACCCGAAATGCGCGATTTGGCTCGTGGATGACTTCAAAGTCCGCCTGGCCGGCGGTGAGGGTGACGAGCCGCTCGTTCGTGCTGTAGCGGATAGTGACCGCACTGTCGCTATCCAAGTGCAGGACTGAGTTATCCGCCAAGCGATGAGTCAGCTGCTCGCCGTGTCGAGTCTCGAAGTGCAGTGCCGTCATGCCCCCGGGCGCAGAGGGGTGCTGGATGAGCCTGCCGTTCCACGTCGAGAGCACGCCAAAACTCGCCAGCGCGCACGCGGACACAGCCGCCGCGGCCGGCAGCCAGCGGCGTGGTCTGTTCCGAACGGCCTCGATCACGCGCGGCCAACGGGGCTGAACCGCAGGGTGGTCCTCGGCCTGCGCTCGGGCGAGAATTGCCTCGAGGGAGTACTCAGGATCGGCTCGGACCTCCTTGAGATCGCGTGCGATTGCTGCCACGCCGAGGAACTCCTCGATGTGCACCGGGGAGGTCTTGAGCCACGCCGCAAGGGCCGCGGCGTCCCGCACCTCCAGCGGCCCCTCCTCGTTCGCCACGAACCATTCGCCGGCCTGTTCGGCGATCGCCGCACGGATCTTCTCTTCGTTGGAGTTCATGGATTCAACCTAGCCGCGCCATGCGGCGTCGACAATGACTCAGCCCCTGCGCGACATACTTCTTAGCCATCTGCGGGGAGACCCCGAGGTGCATCGCGATCTCCCGGAAGGAGAGTCCCTGCGTGAAGCGCAGCTCCACCGCGGCGCGGCATTTCGGGCGCAATTGCTTGAGCACGACCCCAAGGCGAGCGACCCGCTGCCTCGTATCGAGGTCCCCGCCGAACTCAGGCAGCGTCTCGAGCTCCTCGTGCGCAGGAGCCTCATCAATGTCGATGCCGCTCGCCTGTCTCTGGTCGAGCACCGCATGCTCCTTCACCAGATTGTTGGCCACCGTGTAGAGGTAGTGGACGGGATTGCGGATCGCTACCTGGTCACTGATCCGCAGCATCCGTACGTAGACTTCCTGCGCCAGATCCGGTGCATCGGCCTTGCTCCGAATGCGCCGCAGGAAGAAGGCCTGCAGCGCTCCCCGGTGCTCGGCAAATAGCCGCTCCACCAGCGATGGTTTCGGCTCAGCCGCAGCCATGGTGACCCATGAAATACCCTCTCATCCTGTATATGAGTCCCGAAGCTCCGAAATGGCAACCAAAATATTTTGGGGCAGCCAAGGCCGACCTCCCTCCGACCTCTGATGGATCACGACACCCCGCATTTCAAATTTAGGGGTGTCCATTTCATGGTGCGAGGACTCGTTGTCAATGAAGCGACTCATTCGTCAACGCTTTCAAAAAGGATATTCACATGTACACCAAAGCCGTCTGTATGAGTGCCTGGCTCGTCCTTGGTGCCGCCATCGTTTCGTGCTCGCTCTTGACCCGCGCTGTTGCGGCTGAGGGACGTGAGTTCACCGCGGCCTATCGGGTGACCACACAGGGACTCGACCCCAATCACCCTGCCGGAGCGCACGAGCTCTATTCCCGCCTCAAGCATGCGGCGGAGGTCGTCTGTACGCATGGCATGCGGGTCGACCTCAAGCCGGTAGCAAACGAGGACGCTTGCTACCAAAAAGCGCTCGGAGATGCGATCCGGTCCGCCAAATTGCCCCTGCTCACGCAGGTCTATCTGGAAACGCATACGCCCCGGGAGGCGGCGGCGCACGGGATCGACCTGCCGGTGCAATTGGCGTCGAAGTGAGGACCTCCCCCCAATCGGTCGCTTTAATCCAGCAATCACATGATCACAAACGAAGGAGTAGGGACATGCATAGTTCGATGAAACGTACGTTCAAGGCGGCAGCGCCGGGCCTCCTGTTTTTGGCTCTCGGATCCGCGCTCGCACCGCTCGCGCATGCCGGCTGCGCGGATTTTCAGCCGGCGAAAAAGGCGGTGAGTTGGCAAACCCCGGTATCGTACTTTGGAGGACTGTCGCTGGTTCGGGCCTCCGATGGCGGGGACTGGTGGCAACGCGACGACATTGTCGGCATGTGGCGTTTCACGATGACCGTTCCGGGCCCCAATGGCACGACCGTCGTGATCGACGACGGCTACACCCAGTGGCACTCCGACGGTACCGAAATTATGAATTCCGGGGCGCATGCGCCGAACACGAGCAATTTCTGCTTGGGCGTATGGGCGCAGACTGGGCCCGGAACCTACAAGCTCAATCATTTCCCGCTGGCTTGGGATGCCTCAGGTATCGCGCCGCAAGGACCCGTGCACATCGTCGCAAACGTCAAGTTGAAGGACCGCGATCATTTTTCCGGACCCTTTACTCTCGACGTTTACCTCTGGGATGGCGACGAGATCGTCAACGCCTCCGGTGCACCGATCGCGCACCTCACGGGCACCTTCAGTGCGACACGCGTGACCACCGACACAACCGTGCCCGGCGTGCCCTGACAGCCAGGTCACCTGAGCCCCTCGGACCTCCCGGCGTCAAGCTGGGAGGTCATTTAGTTTTCGCACGGCCCCGGCAGGGAGCTGCCGTCTCGATCGTCTGCGACGTAAGCTTCCGCGCACGATCCGGGAGTCCGGCTAGCGCGCTTGAAGTAGGTGAATTCCAAACAGCTTCTCGGAATCCTCCCAGAAACCGGCGGAACTCCAGCCGGCGTCTGCCGCGATCGATAGGAACCGCTCTTTGCTGTATTTGTAGCTGATTCCGGTCTGGATTGTTTCTCCCTCGGCGAAGCGGATCGAGCGTCCTGCGATCCGCACGCTCTGTTCGAAGCGGCTTTCAAGGTATATCTCCACTCGTTCTTCGCGAGGATTCCAAAGCGCCTCGTGTCCGAAGCTGCGCTGATCCAGATCGCCGCCGGTCAAACGGTTGACGTGAGACAGCATGTTGAGGTTGAAGGCTTTACTGATACCGGCGGAATCGTTGTAGGCGGGCAACACGCGACCGGGATCCCTGCACTGGTCAGTGCCGATGACGAAGGCTGGGCGGGCCGCTCCCGTAAGAGCGCGGCGGACATTCTCCAGAAACTGAACGACGGCGGCAGGGGGGAATTGGCCGATGGTGCTTCCCGGCAGGAACCCGACCATATGCATTCCTATGAAGGTCGCCGGCATCGTCAAGGGCTGCAAGAAGTCGGCTGACAATGTTTCCACCTTGATTTGGGGGTGAGTCACCTGCATGCGCGTGCGGATGGGGCCGAGTACGCTCGGAGAAATGTCAATTGCAAGATAGGCGGAAAAATGACTTTCCGCGACATCGAGCAGGGAGACCGCTTTGCTCTCGTCGCTGGCCCCGAATTCCACCAGTGCGCGCCCGCGGCCGGCCTCAACAGGCACTGAGGCGACAATGTCGGCCGCGCTCGCCCGGAGCAATTTCCTTTCGGTTCGGGTCAGGTAGTACTCGGGGAGTTCGGTAATGCGTTGGAACAGCTCGGAACCGGTCGCATCGTATAGGAGCTTCGACGGCAGCGTCTTTTTTTCGCTGGTGAGCCCGAGCAGAATTTCATTCAGCAAGCTGGCGTCGGCTTCCGGATGATCACTGGCAGGGCTGTCGGGAGAACGGCTCATATACAACTCCGTAGGGTGTAGCCATCTCGTAGCCTAGTACGAGGCGGCAGCAATGACTAGTTGCGGCCGCCTTACAATTACGAGCACAGTGTTCTTGCCGAAGACGAGCCACAAGACGAGCCCGCGACTGAATTTGCCCAAGCAAAAGTGGTTTGATGCGGCTCACCCAATCCACCGTTCCGAGAGGTGACATGGAGATCCGGATACTTCGCGCAAGCGACGTGAGACGCTTTCTGCCCATGAGCGAGTGCATCTCCCTCATGGAGCGGACCATGATCGACGTATCCGCCGGGCGTTCCCTGGTGCCGTTGCGGTCGATCATGGTGATGCCGGGCGATCGCGGCATGCTGGGCAACATGCCGGGCTATCTGGCCGAGCCCGAGTGCTTTGGCGTCAAGCTCGTGAGTCTGATTCCCAGGAATCACCCGCCGCTCCATTCCTCGCATCTCGGGCTGGTGCTGCTGTTCGAGCCCGACCATGGCCGCCCGGTCGCGGTCCTCGACGGTGCCGAAATCACGGCCATCCGCACCGCCGCCGCAAGCGGACTCGCCACCCGCTGGCTGGCGCGAACCGGTGCCGGTGACCTGGCGATACTGGGCGCGGGCGCGCAGGCGCAGAGCCACCTGGAGGCGATGCTGTGCGTGCGTCCGCTTCGCCGGGTTCGGGTCTGGGCGCGGGACCGGCTCAAGGCGCGCTCCTTCGCCGAGGCCGAAGGCGCCCGTCACGGGCTGGAGATAGACGTGTGCGAGAGCGTCGAGACGGCAGTGCGCGGAGCGAATATCGTGTGCACGCTCACCAAGGCGCGCGAGCCGATACTCGAGGGCGCGTGGCTCGCCCCGGGCGCGCACGTGAACGTGGTCGGCTCGAGCGTCGCGACGGCCGCCGAGATCGACACGCCGGCGGTCCTGCGCTCACGCTTCTTCGTCGATTGCCGCGATTCGACCGTTCATGAAGGCGGCGAGTACCTGAGGGCGCTGAAGGAGGGCGCCATTTCGCCCGCGCACATCCTGGGGGAGATCGGCGAAGTGGCGGCCGGCACCGTGCCCGGCCGGCTTACGCAAGACGAGCTCACCATGTATAAATCCTTGGGGTTGGCCGCGCAGGATCTAGCGTCGGCATACTACGTGTTCCGGCAGGCCGTCGCCGCGAGTGTTGGACAGGTCATCGACTTCTAATATATAGTTATATAAATCAATGTATTGATGTAAGTATCTCAAAATAACATAATGCGGCAGGCGTTGCAGCGCAAGGGCCGAACCAGTACCTTCCCCGCGTCGCCGTTCCCCAGCATTCAGGAGCATTCCAATTCCATCCCCCGCGACTTCCCTGAGCGACGAGGCGATGTCGCTGACGCATCTCGAACGCCTGGAGGCCGAGTCCATCCACATCCTGCGGGAGGTTGTGGCGGAAACCCAGAAGCCGGTGATGCTCTACTCGGTCGGCAAGGATTCCGCGGTCATGCTGCATCTCGCGCGCAAGGCGTTTTACCCGGCGCCGCCTCCTTTCCCCTTGCTGCACGTCGACACGACCTGGAAGTTCAAGGCGATGTACGAGTTCCGCGACCGCATGGCGCGTGAATCCGCGATGCCGCTTCTCGTGTACCAGAACCCCGAGGCGAAGGCGCGCGGCATCAACCCCTTCGATCACGGTGCAGCACTCCATACGGATCTGTGGAAAACGGAGGGCCTGAAGCAGGCGCTCAATCTCTACGGCTTCGATGCGGCCTTCGGCGGTGCGCGGCGGGATGAGGAGAAGAGCAGGGCGAAGGAGCGCGTATTCTCCTTCCGCTCCTCGAGTCATCGATGGGATCCCAAGAGTCAACGGCCGGAACTTTGGCATCTATACAACGCCAAGAAGAAACCGGGAGAAAGCATCCGGGTGTTTCCCTTGTCGAACTGGACCGAGCTCGACGTTTGGCAGTACATCCATCGTGAAGATATTCCGATCGTCCCCCTGTACTTCGCCGCGCCGCGCCCCACGGTCGTCCGCGACGGATTGATTCTCATGGTGGATGACGAGCGGCTTCCGCTTCGGGCGGGAGAGGTGCCGGTCGAGCGCTCGATTCGTTTCCGTACCCTCGGATGCTACCCGTTGACGGGTGCCGTCGAGAGCAATGCCGCCACCCTCCCCGAGATCATCCGGGAGATGCTCCTCACGAGGACCTCCGAGCGTCAGGGCCGCGCCATCGATCACGACCAGGCCGCGAGCATGGAAAAGAAGAAGCAGGAAGGGTATTTCTGATGACCATGGCCCGGGACCACGCTTACAGGCCGGACGAGCTCGTATCGCGAGATATCGAAGCCTATCTCGATCGGCACCGTCGAAAGACGCTCTTGCGGTTCATCACCTGCGGCAGCGTCGATGACGGCAAGTCGACGCTCATCGGCCGGCTGCTGTTCGACTCCAAGGCGATCTTCGAGGATCAGCTGTCGGCGCTCGAGGCGGATTCCAAGCGAATCGGTACGCAAGGAGAGAACCTCGATTTCGCGCTGCTCCTCGACGGACTCTCCGCCGAGCGGGAGCAGGGCATCACCATCGATGTGGCCTATCGTTTCTTCGCGACGGAGCGGCGCAAATTCATCGTCGCCGACACGCCGGGCCACGAGCAGTACACCCGGAACATGATCACCGGCGCCTCGACCGCGGATCTTGCGGTGATCCTCATCGATGCGCGCAAGGGAGTGCTCACGCAAACTCGCCGGCATTCCTATCTCGCGCACCTCGTCGGCATCGAGCACATCGTGCTCGCGGTCAACAAGATGGACCTCGTGGGGTTCGATCGATCCCGTTTCGAGGCCATCGTCGCGGACTACCGGTCGTTTGCGCAATCGATCGGCATCGGCGCGGTCGAGGCGATTCCGATATCGGCGCTCGGCGGGGACAACATTGCCGCACGATCCGATAAGACGCCCTGGTATGCAGGATCCTCGCTGATCGAGTACCTCGAGACCGTGGAGGTGGACGTTTCCAAGGAAAGGGCCGCACCGTTTCGCATGCCGGTGCAGTGGGTCAATCGCCCGAACCTCGATTTCAGGGGCTTCGCCGGATTGATCGCGGGAGGCGAGGTCAAGCCCGGAGATCTCATCCGCGTCATGCCCTCGGGGAAGACCTCCCGGGTGAGCCGTATCGTGGCCTTCGGCGGCGATCTTCCGCGCGCGGTGGCCGGTCAATCGGTGACGCTCTGCCTCACCGACGAGATCGACTGCTCGCGAGGCGACGTCATCGTCGCGGCCGAGGCGCCGGCGGAGCTCGCGGATCAGTTCGAGGCGACCCTGGTCTGGATGGCCGACGAGCCCTTGCTGCCCGGCCGGCCTTACTGGCTGAAGCTCGGCACGCAGACGGCAACTGCGACCATTCACGCGCCGAAGTATCAGGTCAACGTCAATACGCTCGAGCATCTCGCGGCGAAGACGCTCGAGCTCAACGCCATCGGTGTGGTGAATCTTGCCACCGATCGGCCTCTCGTTTTCGAGCCGTATGCTGTGAGCCGCGAGCTGGGCGGCTTCATCGTCATCGACAAGCTCACCAACGCGACCGTCGCCGCCGGCATGCTTCATTTCTCGCTACGGCGCAGTCAGAACATCCACTGGCAGGCGCTGGATATCAGCCGCGAATCGCGTGCGCGCCTCAAGAACCAGAAGCCCGCGGTGCTCTGGTTCACGGGCCTCTCGGGGGCGGGCAAGTCCACCATTGCGAACCTGGTGGAGAAGAAGCTGCACCGGATGAATCGGCACACGTTCTTGCTGGACGGCGACAATGTCCGGCACGGCCTCAACAAGGATCTCGGCTTCACCGATGCGGATCGAGTGGAGAACATACGCCGGGTCGGTGAGGTGGCCCGCCTCATGACCGACGCAGGGCTCATCGTGATCACCGCCTTCATCTCGCCCTTCCGCGCCGAGCGCCGGATGGTGCGGGACATGATCGCCGCGGGCGAGTTCATCGAGGTGTTCGTGGACACTCCTCTGGCCGATGCGGAGAAGCGCGATGTCAAGGGGCTCTACAAGAAGGCGAGGGCCGGATCGCTTACTAACTTTACCGGTATCGACAGCCCGTACGAGGCGCCTACGGCGCCGGAGATCCGCATCGACACCACGCGGATGAGCCCGAATGAGGCCGCGGACCTGATCGTGGAGAGATTGCTCGACGGCGGACTGTGAGCTTCGAGGCCGCGATGCCTCGGGTCTCAGCTCGGCGGCCCCGACGGGCTGATTTTCCTCTCGATCCAGGTCACCACCCAAACGGTGGTAACGGCGACCGCCACGCCCCAACCGACCTCGCCGACCCGGTACAGCATCATCTCGCCGGCCGAACCGGTATGCGGCACGAGCATGATGATCGTGGCGGTCGACCCCGCCAGGCGCGCTGCCGTCGAGACATTGAGCGCCCAGCACGCGAGCATCGAGAGCACCAGCGCGACTACATAAGCTGGCAGATGCTGCCCGGCCGTGGCCACGACGAGAGCGCTGATCAGGCCGCCGATCGCCGCCCCCGTGAATTGATCGCGTGCCGACGTTTGGGTCGCACTGAGCTCGGCTTGCACGACGGCAATGGCGGTTATCGATGACCAGAATCCCTCGCGCAGCCCCAGGGGCCTGGTCGGCAAGTAGGCGATGATCGCCGCCGCGGCCGACATCAGGCCTTGCACCGCACCGCCCGTGAGCCTCGCGCGGAACGGCAACTCCTTGCTGTTCTGCGCCTGCTGGGTGGTTTGCTTGATGCGGCCGGGCGGATGATTCATTCAGGGTGTAAAGGAACGGAACTCACCCGCGACTTTCTTGCGTTTCATGGGGGATAATGTATCGCATCGCCACGCTCGAAGGGAGACGCCGCAGTGACCGACCACGTTCTCGTGTCAGAATCCGGCCGAGTGCTTCGAATTCAAATGAACCGGCCCGAGAAGAAGAACGCCCTGACCCGGGCAATGTACACGGCCCTTGCCGAGGCGATCGAGGAGGCGGATACGAATCAGGCGATTCGCGTCATCACGCTCACGGGCGTCGGCGATGTGTTCACCAGCGGCAATGACCTGAAGGATTTCCTCGATGCGCAGGCAATGGGACCGGACAAGCCCGTCATGCGCTTCCTGTCGGCCATCGCCGATGCACGGAAGCCCGTGATCGCCGGCGTCAACGGCTTGGCCGTCGGCATAGGTGTTACGCTGTTAATGCACTGTGATCTGGTGTATGCGGCGCAGGGCGCGCTTTTCCAGCTGCCGTTCGTGAATCTCGGCGTGGTCCCGGAGGCGGCCTCGAGCCTGTTGCTGCCGCGCATGACGGGTCACCATCGCGCGGCCGAGCTGCTCTTTTTCGGCAACGCATTCGATGCTGAGGCAGCGCGGCAGTTCGGGCTGGTCAATTCGGTTCATCCGGGCGACGCATTGGACGGGGTGCTCGCGGAACGTGCAGCCGCGTTGGCGGCCAAACCGCCGGAGGCACTGCGTTTGGCGAAGGAGCTTCTCAAGGGCGAGGTCTACCGGTCCGAAGTGGCGGCACGGATGGAGCAGGAGCGCGTGCATTTCGAGCGCCGGCTGAGCTCTCCCGAGGCGCGCGAGGCGATGAGCGCATTTCTCGAGAAGCGGCCTGCGGACTTCTCCCGCTTCCCCTGAGCGGCGATGCGGAGCCTGCGATGATCACGGGGATGAAGTTGGTGGCCGCGGGCGCGGCAACGGCAGCTCTGCTGTTTCACTGGCTGGGCACGTGGAACTTCGCGCTCCCGCCCGTGGTCGCGACGTTGGCCCTGATTGCCGGGAGGCAGGTGCACGCGAAGATCGGCTGACGATTATGGACCAAATTCGGGGCGTAGTGCTTCCGGACTGTCCTCTATTGACCCCCCTCGGCGGACGCCGTACCGTGGATTTCGCGACGGCTGGACGGGATCCGACTTGGAAGGGGGAATGGCATGACAGCAGAAAAAAGAGTCGCCCTGGTGACGGGCGGAATGGGCGGTCTCGGAGAGGCGATTTGCCGCAAGCTCGCCGCTCTCGGCGACACGGTGGTGACGACGTACTCGCCGGGTAACGACCGGGCGCCGCAATGGTTGGCGGCCATGAGGGAGGAAGGCCTGCATTTCCACGCCTACCCCTGCGATGTGGTCGACTGGGCGTCCTGCCGCGACTGCATCGTCCGCGTAACGGCAGATCTCGGTCCGGTGGACGTGCTCGTGAACAATGCCGGCATCACCCGCGACATGACGTTCAAGAAGATGGACAAGATCAATTGGGACGCCGTCATGCACGCGAACCTCGATTCCTGTTTCAACATGACCAAGCAGGTGTGCGATGGGATGGTCGAGCGAGGCTGGGGTCGGGTCATCAACGTCTCGTCGGTCAACGGCCAGAAGGGCGCCTTCGGCCAGACGAATTACTCGGCCGCGAAGGCCGGCATGCATGGATTCACCAAGGCCTTGGCGCTCGAAGTGGCGCGCAAGGGCGTCACGGTCAACACCATCTCGCCGGGCTACATCGGAACCAAAATGGTGATGGCGATTCCGAAGGAAGTGCTCGACACCAAGATCATTCCTCAGATCCCCGTCGGCCGGCTGGGCAAACCCGAGGAAGTGGCGGGACTCGTTGCCTACCTGGCGAGCGACGAGGCGGCGTTCCTGACCGGAGCGAACATCGCGATCAACGGCGGACAGCACATGCATTGACCCGCAACGCCCTCGCGGCGTGCCGTCACCGCACGCCGCCCAGGGCGGCCGGTTGAAAGGTTCACCGCGCGATCGATCTCAAGCGGCGTTGAGCAGCCGCACCTCGTGCTGCGGGAAGGGGATGCTGATGCCCCGCCGCCGCAATTCCTCGACGATCGACAGATTCAGTTCTCCGGCGGTAGCCCCGAAATCGCCGATCGCGACCCATGGTTTGACGGAGATCTGCACGGTCGAATCGGCCAGCGTGGCGATCTGGACGAGCGGCGCCGGATCGGCGAGCACCCGCGGATTGGCGTGTACCAGGTCGCGAATCACGCTCAAGGCGCCGGGCAGATCGGCGTCGTAAGCGACCCCCACGGTGATTTCGCATTGTCGAATTCGGCCGTAGTTATGCAGGATTTCGCCGACCACTTTGCGGTTGGGAACGACCACGCGCGATAGATCGGGATGGATTAGGGAGGTCGAGAAGAGCGAGATGGCGTCCACTCGGCCCTCGACGCCGACCACCGAGATGTATTCGCCGACGCGGTAGGGCTTGGTGAAGATGATGGTCAATCCAGCCACGATGTTGCTGAGCACGCCCTGAGTTGCCAGCGCGACGCCTGCGCCGGCGACGCCCAGGCCGGCAATGAGCGGGAGCAGTTCCACGCCCAGATTCTGCAGCGCCATGATGAGGAACAGCGCGATAACCGCGAGCCGCACGACTCGCGAGATCAGCATGCGGACCGGAGGCTCGAGTTCCAGCCGATGCAGTGCTCGAAGCGTTCCTCGCGCCGCCCAGCCGGCGGCGAATGCACCCGCCGTCATTATCAAGACCGCCGTCAACAATTTTGGGCCGAATCGGATCGCCAGATCGATCAATGTGCCCTTGATCTGGTCGAGTTGACTGAGTCCGCTGTTCATGGTCATCCCCTCAGGTGTTGAGCCGCAGCCGCGCCGGGCGGTGCGTGCGCGGTCATTATCGTGCGGTCATCCGAGAAGCGAAAGACTGGAGCCTCCAGCCCAGCGAGAGTCCCGTGGTTCGAGGTACTCTATGTGGAGCGGGTCCTCGATCGAAATACCGTCCAGGCCGCGGCGGAAAACACCAGCGCGTTCGCCACGATGACCGGCGAGGCGCCGATGAGCAATCCGTACGTGATCCACAGAACGGCGCCGAACATCTGAACGGCCCGCAATAGCGAGGGTCTCGAGAAGAAATACGAAGCAACGAACACGGCGGTCGCGATCCATCCCAGCGCGTCGGTCCAGGCGTGGTTCATCCGGCGAGCGCCTCGCCGATATCCACGCGATCCGTGCGCTCCCGTTCCCAAGCGCTCAAGGTCAAGCCGTACGATTCGAACAGGTCGCGAATCCGGCGCCTCTCCCAGTTCAATACCTGGTCGAGAATCGGCAGCAGTATGCTGAATGCGTTGTCGCTGAGTATGGTGCTCCGTGCGATCTGCGCGAGTTGCTTGTTTTCGGATACTGCGATGGTGAAGCCGCCGTGGTTGTTCACGTGCAGCATCACGTGCACGTCCGAGCTTCCGTCGCCCACGTAGATCATCCGATCCGGGGTGACTCCCAATCGGTGCTCCAACTCGTCGATCACCGCGACTTTGCCGTACCCGGCGGGAACGCGCTTGATCGCTCGAACTTCGCCCGAATGGGCGTCGAACTCCAGCTCCGTGCCGTAGATGTGCTCGGCGGGGACGACGCCGTCGAGCGCCGAAATCACGATCTCGCGGGGCGCCGCCGAGATCACGAAGAAATCGAAGCGGCAGCCCTCGGTCCCTCGGGTCATGAAGTCGACCAGGGCGGGGATCGCATGCTTCAGACGGATGCGGCGACCCGTCTCCTGCAGGTGCTCACGGCGGACGCTGCGAAACTCAGGATCGTGCCGGATCAGATAGGCGAGCTCGCCGCCCTGTTGCACGAGATTGCTTCGGGCAAGTCCCGCCACTCGCTGCTCGAATCCGCCGATGCCGAGCAGTTCGGCGAGTACCATGCCCGAGTCCTTGAAGCTCAGCGTCTGGTCGAAGTCCGACGCCAGAAGGTAGTGTTTGACCGGTGTGTGCGTCATGGTCAAGTCTCTGCATGGGGAAGCCATATTTCATCATACGCAGCATCGGCAGGATGTCACACGATAAAGCGTCCGGTACCGTGCAACTTTTCTCACGCGATCAAAGCTCAGAATTGTGATCGGTGCCCTGGGTTCGAGGGCCGGCCTTGGTCGCCTGATAGAATATATGCAAAGCGGCTGGCCGGAGGTGGAGGTGGGGGCGCTATTTCAGATTTATGACGAGGACTGAGCTCAAGATCATTCTCGCATGCATCGCGTTTACGATGCCATCGGCGTTGCGTGCAGAGGCTCCCGCCTCGGAGCGGATGCCGGTTTGGCCCGACACGTTCGCTTCGCGCGTGGAGGTGCTGGCGCTCGTGGAGACATTCGATGCCGAGTTGCTGAGTCATGACAGCGCGACGCTGACGCTCGAGCATTGGTGCGGCGTCCATCGGCTGGCATCGCCGCCGCGGGTCGTTGCCGAGCGGGTTCCGTTGGATAAGCCGCTGCCGGCCGATCAGCGCGCGGTATTGGGCATCGGTGCGGCGGAGATAGTGCGATACCGGCGAGTGCGGCTGGTCTGTGGTTCGGTGGTGTTGTCGGAGGCCGACAACTGGTATGTGCCGGCACGCCTGACTCCCGAGATGAACGAGCGCCTGGATACGACCGACGTTCCCTTCGGCAAGGTGGTGCAAGAACTTCATTTTCAGCGCCGCACACTCTCGTCCAGGTTGCTTTGGCGCCCGCTACCCGATGGATGGGAAATGATGCCGAACGCCGCCGGCAGCGGGACGGGGGCCCTCGCTCTTCCGCAGGCTCTTCTGGAACACCGCGCCGTGCTGACGTTGCCCGACGGCACGCCGTTCAGTGAAGTGGTGGAGACCTATACCAGCGGCATACTTGCATTTGCGCCGCCACGGCCGTGAGGAGTGCGCCGCTCCCGCCGCCTCTGGCGCGCCGTTTCGGTGCGAGTCGCCGTGCTCGTGCCCACTGTCGGAGCGCTCGCAGAGTGGTGGCGGGGTGTCGCACGTCGGCGCCGCGTCGTCGAAAAATGCTTTCGCGGCCGCCGAGCGCGCGGGCGATCCCGCGGCGGGGCACCGCCAGGTCCGTTTACCCAGCGCTGGTACGTTCCTTGCTACAACCCCTCAACAATTCTAACGAGGGGACGCGTTTATGGGTTTACCTGAGGTACCCCCGCTGCCGCGCCAGCATTCTATCTGGAAGATATCGACCTTGTGCGGAGGCCTCCTGGGTCGCTGCGAGCCTCGCGGGAGTCTCTTGGGGTTCGCCGGCCGACTGCCGATGCGGCCGCGGCGGAGCACGGCGACCGACGCATCGGGCCTCGAGGAGATCACCGTCACCGCCGAGCGATACGTCTCCACCATCCAGAACACGCCGATCAGTATCTCGGCGTTGAGCGGACAAGAGCTGCAGGCTCAGGGCATCACCACCATCCAGGAGATCGCCCAGGACGTACCCGGTCTATCCATGCGCTCTGCCAGCCCGGGCCTCACCGAGTATGAAGCGCGCGGCCTGGCCTCCAACGGCGGCGCGGCCCCGACGGTGGGCTTCTATCTCAACGAAATCCCCTTATCGCCGCCGGCGCGTGTCGCAGTCCGGCAAGGTGGTCATCGATCCCGACCTCTACGACGTCCAGCGCGTCGAAGTGCTGCGCGGGCCGCAGGGCACGCTCTACGGCTCGGGATCCATGGGCGGCACGGTCAAAGTCCTCACCACTCAGCCGAAGCTCAGCACTGTTCGAGGGCTCGGCGCAGGCCACCGGCTCGGATACCGAAGGCGGCAGCGGCAATGGCTGCGGCAACCTCATGCTGAATCTTCCCGATCGGCGACCACCCTCGCCGCACGCGTCGTCCTGAGCTATCTCTACCGCAGCGGCTGGATCAACAAGATCACCGTTCAGTCCGTTTCCCGTTGACCCTGGCGCTGCCCGCCTTCAGGCAACCTCGCTCGCGGCGCCGGTCACCAACGTCTATCACGATGCCAATGACGAGACGCTCTACGGCGGGCGCCTCAGCCTGCTCTACAAGCCGAGCGATGACCTCTCGATTCTCACCGATGCGTTCACCCAGAGCCTGCACACGGGCGGCTATGACCTGCTCGACGGCAGCCCCGACCAGCGCCGCCCCGAGCCGTCTACGATGCGCATTACGAGCCCTTTCCCCTGAGGGAGGGCATCCGCGACGACATCTCGATCTTCGGCGTGACCGTCAACGCCAACGTGGGCATCGCGGACCTGACGAGCGCAACCTCCTATTTCAGCCGTACTGGGGTGCCAGGTCCAGGACGCCTCGACTCCATTTACTACTCGAATCGCGCCGGCGGCACCGCCGTTCGTGGACGCCGGTCGTCGTCCTACGCGGAACGCGATCCGTCGCACCAGTTCAGCCAGGAAATCCGCTTGACCTCGCACGATGTCGGCGGCTGGCACTGGGTGGCGGGCGCCTTCTACAGCAACCTGCATTCGGTGTGGAATGAAATCGGCGCCAATCCCGCTCGCCGCCACGCCGACAGTTCCCGACGGCTCGTTCTTCACCTCGTGGAACGCCTACGGCGTTCAGGCAGTCCGCGCTGTTTGCCGACGGCTCGTACAAGTTCACCGATCAGTGGAAGCTGTCCGCGGGCGTGCGCTATTACAATTACAAGAGCCATCAAGACGAGTATTCCTGGGGCTACGACGGCCCCAACACCACGCCGCCCGCGCAATTCGCAGATCACCCAGGCCTCGAACAGCGGCTTCAACCCGCGGGTCAATCTGTCCTATACGCCCAAATCCGGATTTGACCGCTGTATGCGACGGTCTCCAAGGGATTCCGGCCGGGCGGTGCCAACCAGATCCTGCCGCCGCCCAACGAGCCGCCGCACTGCCAGAACGGGCGCGCTCCAGTTCGGGCCGGATGCGCGCCTGGAACTACGAGGTCGGCGAAAAAGCCCGGTTCTTCGATAACTGGCTCACCGTCAACAGCGACGTGTACTACATCAAGTGGCTCGGCGTTCAGCAAGTCATCACGCTGCCGTGCGGCTATCAGTACTACAACAACGCCGGCGATGGGCGCTCCTTCGGGCCCGAGCTCGAGATCGATGCGAAGCTGGCCGACGATTGGAGCGCGTCGCTCAGCGGCGCCTGGACGCACGCGAAGCTCACCCACCCGAACGCCTCCTACACGAGCTTCCTCGAGAATGTCGCGCACCAACCCGGATGGCGTGACGCATCCCTGCACGGCGGGCACCAGTGCGCAGTGCCCATCATGAACGTGGTCAAGGACACGGCCAGCCTGACGCTCAACCTATTCCACCACCGTGATGAGCGACTATCAAGCTCACGGCCCACGCCGACCGACTCGTTCGTCGGATCCTCCTACGATGTCGCGTACTACTTCGGATACAAGCTGCCGTCGTACAGACCTCGTCAATGCGCGCGTCGGGCCTCGGCGCACGGCAACTGGTCGGCGGACCTGTTCGTGCGACAACCTCACCAACAAGGTCGCGTTGATTTCGGCGCAACAACACCAGCTTCCAGTTCAATATTCCTCAGGTGGTGCGCTATTCCACGAACCAGCCGCGCACCGCCGGGGTTCAGTTGAACTACAGATTTTAGTGCGACGCGCAACGAGCCGATGACTTCTTTTTGGCGACACCGCGTGGCGCGCGGCGGGCGAGTAACCGCTCGGATCACCCTTCGAGCGCGGCCAGGGACTCCGGCAGGACTTGGCCGCCGTCGATCGATCAGGCTCTGGCCGGTGATGTAGCCGGCCTCCTCGCTACGCGAAGAACAGCGCGGCGTTGGCGATATCCTCGACCGATCCCAGGCGGCGCATGGGAATCGAGGCCGCCATGGTGCGCATGTAGTCCTCGCCCATGCCGACGAGCCCTTCGGTGACCACATTGCCGGGCAGCACCGCGTTCACGGTGATGCCATGCATGTGCAAGCTCGATGGCGGCCGTGCGCATGAAGCCCAGCTGCCCGGCCTTGCTCGCGCCGTAGTGCGACCAGCCGGAATACCCGGTCACCGGGCCGGTGATCGAGGACGTCAGCACGATGCGCCCGAGCGTCTTGGCTCTTCATGGCCGGCAGGCAGGCGGATACCGAGAGAAAGGTCCCCCTGAGGTTCGTCCCGATCACGGCATCGAAATCCGCCTCGGTCATGTGTCCGAGCTTCGCGGCCGGAAATATTCCCGCGTTGGCGCAGAGGATGTCGATGCCGCCGAAGCTACTCGAGCGCGTTTTTCGCCATCGCTTCCATGTCCGAGTCGCGGCTCACGTCCGCCGCAAAGGGCGTGCGCCGATGCCGCCTTCGGCTCTGAATCTCGGTCGGCCACCGCGCTCGCTTCGGACCGATTGCGCGAGACCACGAGCACGCTGCAGCCGACCGCGCCGAAGCGGCGGGCGATTCCGCGTCCAATTCCCTTGCTCGCGCCCGTCACGATGACGCTGCGTCCCTTGAGTGAAGTCAAACATCACGACAGCTCCTTGCGAGTAAAGAGAAAGCGGCCGCGAAGCAACTTCTCGGCGATCGCCACCGTGCCTTCGGTGTACTCGGCGCCGAGTAGGGTCGCGGTTGGAACTTCGGCGTGCGAGGCAACCCACGCGCAAAGAAGTATGCGCCGCAGCGCCACGAAGGTCGGGATTTCATCGATATCCGCCGGCGCGAGAGGCGCCGTCTTGCGATAGCCGACAGCCCATGCGTCCAGCAGCGCCGGCATCTGGGGGTCGTGCTCGATGAAGCTCACGGCCGCCGCGAAATCGTACATGAACCAGCTGAAGCCGCAGTCGTCGAAGTCGATGATCCGCAGATTCCCTCCGTCGGTCAGGAGGTTCGCGAGCCTCAGGTCGGCGTGCACCAGGCCGAAACGCTCGGGGCCGGCACCGAAGGCCTCGAGACGCCGGCGGATGAGCGCGAGGGCTGCTTCGATGACTTGCGTTCCCGGCGGAGTCGAGTCCGATGGCGGCGCGCCAGGGGCCCCAGTGGCCGTGAGGGCCGACCATGGCGTCCAGGTCCCATCGCTTGCGGCCGAATCCGGCCGGCAACGACCATGTCTTGACGTGCCGGTGCATCCTCGCCGTCAGCTCGCCCAGCTTCTCGAACCAGGGGACGGCGTTGGTCTCAGGGCTCGGCTCCGCACCCGCGAGCCGTTCAAAGGCCACCGCATGGCGCGCCGGTCTTCCGGAAGGTGATTCCAGTCGTTGGACCAGCTCGCCGTTGCGGCCGGGTATCGGCTTTGCGGTGTCGATCACTCGATCCTTGCGCAGCGCCATGATCCAGGCAAGCTCCGAGCGGATCTCCTCGGCCGAGCAATAGCCGACCCGATGCACGCGCAGCACCAGATCGCCACCGCGGCCGGCTTCGAGGGCGAACGTGGCGTTCTCCGAAAGATGGAGCAGGCGCACCCGGGTGTCCGGAGGCAGATCCCAGCAGCGCAAGGATCTCGACACCATGAGCCTGAGGTCGGCGACCACATCGCCGGTATATTCGCTCACGAATAGTCGGACAGCGGCGTGCGTACGACTTTCGGACGCAGCCGGATGAGGGCGACGGAGGCGATCACCCAGGTGAATGCGGCGTAGGGCCACAAATTATTCGGATAGTCGGGCACCGGGTAGATGTTTCGGTACAAAACCCAAAGCAGCAAGACCGGCCCCAACGTGCACGCGGCCGACCAGACCGGACGGCGGTCGCGCCAGCCCTCGACGCTCTCCGCGGCGCCCACTCCTATGTAGATGAGAATCAGGGCAAGAACACCGATGGTGCTCGCATCGCTGTAATAATCGCCGGCCCCGACGAGCGGCGCGCAGACCACGAACGGTACGATGATCAGAATCGCCGTGAGCGACACCGCGGAGGAGGGCGTCCGGTGCACCTGATGTACCTCCGGCGAGGCGCCGCGAAAGGCCGGCACGACCCAGGGCGAATCCCATGCCGCGCGGACGCGGCGAGCCCCCCGAGCGCGCCCGAAAAGCAGCTCGTGGCCGCGACCAGATCGAGCAGAAAGGCGAGACGAAGCGATGCGTAGTGCAGCGCGAGGTCGTCGAGCGGCGCCTGTGAGTTCGCGAGGTCCTTGAGACCGTGCGGTCCATATCCGATCACCTCGCAGTAAGCGACGAACACGAAGAAGATGCCCGTGAACAGCACCGTGCCGAGGAGCGCGATCGGGATATTGCGCCGCGGATTGATGGTCTCCTCGCCGAGCGTCGCGGCGCCCTCGAAGCCGCGCGAAGCTCAAGATGCTGAACACCATGCCGAAACCCAATCCGGACCAGCCATTGAAATTCGGCGAGGGCACGAAAGCTGGCGCCGTGTTTCGAGCCGCGTCGGATGAACCTGCTGCAGGATGACGACGCACAGCACGACGATGGCGACGATCGGCAACGCCCTCCAGCAACAGCATCAACCGGCCCGCAAGCCGCATGTCGCGGTAGGCGAGCCACCACGCCAGCGAGTATGCGAGGCGATCCGATGCCGATCCACCAGGAACCCGACATCGATGCCGAAGCTCCTTGAGTGCGGCTCCGGTAAAGCTGCCCACCAGGGCGGCAAATCCGGTGGCGAAGCCCAGGTACGTCGAGCAGCAGCGTCCATCCGGCGATGAAACCCGCCCGGCTGCCGAAGGTGTGAGCAATATAGGCATAAGCCGAGCCCGCGTGCGCGACGCGATGTGTGAACGCCATGAAGGACAGCGCCACCAGCGCCATCGCGACCATTCCAATCGCGAACGCCAGCGGCGCCGCCGGTCCGGTCGCCTGCACGATCAGGGTGATGTTGAAAGCGGCGGTGACGGTCGGCGAGACCACGGACAGAGACAGGCCGACAGCCTCCGGCAGTCTCAAGCGCGAGACCAAGCTCGTCATGTTTCTTCCCCGATCGGCGCCGCTCCCCTTGGTTCGAACTATGTCACCACATCATGAAACGGTGCCACGTCCGCATCCGACACGAGTCCGTTGCGCGACATCGGTCATCGCCTGATCGATGATCGCGATGCCTTCGTCCGCCTCGGCCTCGCTCAGCGTCAGCGGCGGCGTGAGTTCCAGGACATTGCCGCGCAGGCCGACGTAGAAGAACACGGCGCCCAGTTGATAGGCCCGATAGATCACCTTCGCCGTGGTCGTAACCGGCACCGGTTCGCGCGAGCTGCGCATCGCTCACCAGCTCCACGCCCATGGCGAGACCGCGCCCCCGCACCTCGCCGATCATCGGGTGCCGCGCGCGCGACAGCGCGCAAGCCGCGCGCCAGCAATGCTGCCCGACGCGCGTTCGCACGCTCGATCAGGCCTTCATCGGCGATCGGTCCTGCAGCACGGCCCGGCCCGCGGCGGCGGCCACCGGATTGCCGGCGGTCGTCTGCAACGCGAATGCCGGCGCGTGATCCATGATAGGCGCGCGGTCCGATCGAGCGCCGAAAGCGGCAGACCGCCGCCCAATCCCTTGCCGAACACGATGAGATCGGGCTCCAGCCCCTCGTGCTCGAAGCAATGCAGTCTTGCCGCTTCGCGCGAGACCCGACTTTCACCTCGTCGACGATCGATCTGGATGCCGTGCCGCCGGCAGCGCTCCTGAACGGCCGCGAGAAAGCCCGGCGGCGGCACGATGAGGCCGCCGTCGGCCATCAACGGCTCGATGAATATTGCCGCCACCTGAGCCGGCGGACAGGTGGTCGCGAACTGATAGTCGAGCAGCTTCAGCACCTCGTCCGCGCTGAAGGTGCAGCGGTAGGGATCCGGATACGGGAGCAGCAACAATCCGGCGCGCGGCAACGTGTGAGTCATCGCCGTGTGGCCGCTGATGCTCATCGATCCGCGAGAGATTGCCGTGATAGGAGCCGATGAAGGAGATGAAACGCGAGCGGCCGGTCGCGGCCTGCACGACGCGCATCGCGCAATCGTTGGCATCCGAACCGGAATGTCCGAACCAGACGCGTCGCGTCGACCTGCGCCCGGGCGTGCAGCCGCAACAGATCCTCCGCCAGCGCCACGGCCTTCTCGTTCGGATAGGCCAGCAGGCTCGCGCCCGGCCATGCTGGCGCAGCGCCGCGTCACCGCTTGCGTGACCGCCGGATGGCTGTATCCGAGCGATCGCCGGTCCGAACGAAGCCGACAAATCGAGCAGCTCGCCGGCCGCCCTTCCTCGATCAAGCGGTTGCCGCTGCCACCGACCAGGCTGACCAGCGGCGAGAAGCGCAGCCGGCCGATGTTGGCGATCGCCCGCGCAGTCGCGCTCGCGCAGCGACACGGCCCGGTAGCCGATAGCGCGTCAGCGCTCTCGGTGCATGTGCCGTCAGGCGAGCGATCTCCGTCCAGCAGCTCTTGGGTCGTGAGTGCTGCCGGCAGTAACCGCGGTTGTTGCGCAACGACCAATCATGCCGTTCCTGCGACTGCGTCACGCACGCGTCCGTCGGCACCGTCACGAGATAACCCAGATCGCACGCATCGCGCACCGCCGAATCGACGCACTGGTCGGTCAGGCAGCCGGCGATGATCAGATACTCCGGTGCCGAGATTGCGCAACACGTAATCGATGTTGGTCGAAATGAACACCGAGGATGAGGTCTTCGGAAACAGCATCTCATCGCCGTGCGGGCGCCAATTCGTCGATCATCTCGGCGTCTGGCGATCCCTTCGGAACATTTAAATCCCGTGATCTTGTAATCAAGCGAGCGGTCGCGCCCATCCGCGGTCATGCTTTCGATCACCGTGTAGATGACCTCGATGCCAGCGCGGCCGGCAGGCCTGCTGCAGCCGCACCATGTTGGGTAGCGCGCGTCTCCTTCAAAGTGCGAAAGAAATAGCCATAGCGCTGCTCCTTCTCGGCGGCGCTCAGGCTGCGCGTATTCGCCGCCCTCCCAGGTGCAGTTGTAGTTCTGCACATCGACGAACAGCAGCGCGGTGCGGCCGGCTCGATCTCGACCTCGCGGCTCGAGTGTTGACGCATTTTCCGATTGTCCTCGTCAGTAAGCTTCCGCATAACGGCGGCAGATCTCGGTTTCGTTCAAATCCTCTGAGGCCGTGGAGCTCCGCACGCTTGAAGGCGACGTACGCAGAGTGAACCTCGGCCCCAGCCAATCAGCCGCCGCGCGGCTCTCCTCGAGAAGTCCGAGCGCCTCGTCCAAACTGCCCGGGCAGCGCGGGCGGATTCGCGGTCTCGATGTCCAATCCGCGCCGCACGCCGTCCAGACCGGCCTGTACCAGCATCGCGAGCGCGAGATACGGGCTGGCCGTCGCATCGGCCACGCGAAATTCAACATTGAATTGCCGAGCGTGTCCCGACGGATCGCTGCCGGACACCGGACTGATCCGGATGGCCGCGCCGCGATCGAGCGGAGCCACGTCGGCTCTGACCGGGAGCCCAGCGGTTGGGCCGCAATCGGAAAAAGGACGCCACCGAAGGCGTTGTGATCGCGCACAGGGCCGGCAGATGGTGCTGGATGCCGGCGACGAATTGACGGCCTAGGGCGGACAGGTGCCAGGGGTCTCTTTCTTCGTAGAGGACAGGCCGCTCGGCCTCATCCAGGAAGCTCCAGTGGATGTGGGTACCGTTGCCGGTACCATCGGGCTCGGGATCGGGCAAAAGCTCACCCGATGACCCAGGCGGTGGGCGACCGCTTGGGCGAGCTGGCGGGTGATCACGGCATTGTCGGCGGCGCCAACGCCGAGCGCGGGCGCGGACGTGACTTCGTATTGCCGCGTTCCGAACTCGGCCAGCAACGAATCGGGGATCACTTCGGCCTGCCGCATGGCGGCGATCAGCGCTTCGCCGAATATTCCTTGGCGCCGGTAAGAGTCGAGGTCGTAGGGTTGCCAGCCTTGGGCGGAGATGCCGCTGTAGTTGAACTCTTGCTCGAACGTCGCTAGCAGCCGAAGGCGGGTCTCGGCGGCAAGCCGGTCGAGTGCGCGGCGCAGGATGTGGCGAGAACAGAAATTCCAGGGCTCGCCCTCCGAAGTTTTGATGTCGCCCACCAAGAAGTATTCCGGAGCGCTCCCCTCGAACGCGACGAACACGCGGGTGTCCACGTCCGGGATGAGGAACACCTCGCCGACGGTTCCGAACGTGGTCATCTGAATCGGGCCGAACGCCGAGATGAAGATATTGGTTGGGGCAAGACCAACACCCCGCTGCAGCCGTGCGGCAGGTCGGCCGCCGGAAAACTCTTCCCGCGAAAATGCCCTGAAAGATCGCTGGTTCCGACGAAGACGATCTGTTCCCGTTGCATCAGCCGGCTCGGCTTTGTTTTTTTTTTTTTTTTTTTTTTTTTTTTTTTTTTTTTTTTTTTTTAAGACTCAAGGCGTGCCGCTGAATCGCTCGTTTACGGGAATGTCGTAACCGATCGCCAAGCGGTTGGTCTCGTTGGCCAGGCCGACCACGGCGAGGAGTTCGGCAAATTGCTCGTCAGTCATCCCCTTGCTGCGCGCGCCCGCCATGGGAGGCGATGCAATACCGGCAATTGTTGGTCACGCTCACGGCCACGTAGATCAGTTCCTTCACGAGAGGGTCCAGGGCGCCGGGCCGCATCACCTGCTTGACGCCCGCCCATATCCGCTCGAGCGTCACGGGGTCGTGCGCGAGCCCCTTCCAGAAATTGTTGACCCAATCCGTGCCGCGAGTTTTCATGATGTCGTCGTACACGGCGCGCGCACCCGCGGCGAGGCGTCGGCATAGTCGACCAGCGCCGCCCTCATCGGAGTATCGCGATGGCGCGAGCCGGGAACCCGGTCCCGTTCTGCGGCTTCGGATGAGCCGGCGGATCGACGTGCGTACCCCATTGTCCGACATGACAGATCTCATCCACCTGGAACCCGTCCTTGTCGATCGTGTAGAGCGTGCGTTTCTTCATGTCGCCGAATCCTTTCCAATGAGGCGTGTCGGGGCCGAAAGAATGAGTCAGATCGACGAAGCGCTTGGACATGAGCGTGGCGTACACGCCGTCCAGTCCGCCGGATTTGGGCTCAACGGCGGGGGCTGGGGAGGCGAGGAGGGCTGCGCAGGCGAGGAGGGCGAACACGAGGAGGCCGGCCCACGGCTTTTGATGGTTCAATGACAGGCTCCGCTGAAATCCAAGACGGCGAGATCTCCGTGCGGCCGGGCGGCGTCGCTTCCACGGCCTCCGGCTCATTTATATTCTAATAAATGCGGCGACGTGTGAGAATATTTCAGATGATCAATGCGGGGACGTGCGAGAATAGCCCGCTCTGGGAAAACCTTGGGAAGGGGAGAGGCTCGCAATGACTCGTCGACTCATCAGCTCCGGTTCGACCTTCGAAGCGCAAATCGGCTATTCGCGAGCCGTCGTCGACGGCGACTGGATCTTCGTGTCCGGCACGACGGGCTTCGACTACACCACCATGTCGCTTGCGGACGACGTGGTTGCCCAGGCGGAGCAAACCATGAAGAACATCGGAGCCGCTCTCGCCGAGGCGGGCGCGGGTTTCGCCGACGTGGTTCGGGTCACCTACATACTGCCGGATGCCGATGAGTTTCCGAAATGCTGGCCCGTTCTGCGCCGGTATTTCGGCGAGGTGCGGCCGGCGGCGACCATGATCAGCGCGGGCCTCGTCGACAAGAGGTTGCGCATCGAGATCGAAGTGACCGCGCGGGTCGGACGGAAGGGCTGATCAGAAGAATCGGGGAATCGGCCCATCCTGGGGCGTCACGTCCTCTCCGAGATCGAAGAAAATCTCATCCACGTAACACCACGCCCATCCTTCCGGCGGGTCATAGCCTTCGATGATGGGGTGATGTGTCGAGCGGAAGTGCTGGGTGGCGTGCCGGCCGGGGGATTGATCGCAACAACCGACATGGCCGCACGTGCGGCATAAGCGCAGATGCACCCATTTGCCGCCGTTCTTCAAGCACTCCTCGCACCCTCGGGCGCTCGGCTTGACCGTTGCGATGTGATTCCGATGGGTGCAACCCTGTTTCGCCACGGCGACTCTCCCCCGGCTCAACTGACGTTGTTGAATTGCGTCATGTGATAGTACCCGTTTGCGCCCAAATCGGTGGGAATCGTCCCGCGCAACTCCTCGAGGAGCTTGTTGAATATCTGACTCGGCGTGAGCGAATCGTCCGCGATCTCATAGACGCCCTGGTAGTCGCCCAGGCGTGCGGGCGAAGAACCGGCGGCGGAATCGTAATAGTATAGATCGGCAGCGTAGAAGTAGTAGCGCGTCATGGGTCCTCGGCCGGCGTTGAGTGAAGGCGACTAGTTTACGCGCACGAGCGCGCATATGATTGAGATGCTCGATCGTGCCCCCATCATGCGGACATGACCCCTTACTCCGTCCTCGACCTGTCCCCGATCACGCTCGGCGGCAATGCATCGCAATCCTTTCGCAACACCCTCGATCTGGCGCGAAACGTCGAGCGCTGGGGGTACCGGCGCTTTTGGCTCGCCGAGCACCACGGCATGCCGGGGATCGCCAGCGCGGCGACGGCGGTGCTCATCGGGCATGTCGCGGGCGGCACATCCACAATTCGGGTGGGCGCCGGCGGCATCATGCTGCCGAACCATTCCCCGCTGGTGGTGGCAGAACAGTTCGGGACGCTCGAGTCGCTGTACCCGGGGCGGATCGATCTGGGCCTCGGCCGCGCGCCGGGCTCCGACCAGCGCACGGCACAGGCGCTGCGGCGTAATCTCGCCACCGACGCCGAGGAGTTTCCGCGCGACGTGATCGAGCTCGCCGATTATTTCTCCCCCCAGCCTCGCCAGGCGGTACGCGCAGTGCCCGGTACGGGGCTCAATGTGCCGCTGTGGATTCTGGGTTCGAGTCTCTTCGGGGCACAGGTCGCAGCCGCCCTGGGGCTCCCCTATGCGTTCGCCTCGCATTTCGCACCGGCGCAAATGATGGCGGCGATCGCGGTCTACCGCGCGCAGTTTCGACCGTCCCAGCAGCTCGACAGGCCGTACGTGATGCTCGGCTTCAACGTCTTCGCCGCCGACACTCTCGAGGAGGCACGCTTTCGGGCGACCTCGATGCAGCAGGCGTTCGTGAATCTCCGAAGCGGCGCGCCTACCCAATTGCCGCCGCCGGTCGAGGGATACCTCGAGCGCATCGGGCCGCACGAGCGGGGGATTCTGGAGCAGGTACTGGCTTGCGCATCGATCGGAACCCCCGAGATCGTGGGATCGGAATTGCGCGATTTCGTGGAGCGCACCGGGGCGGATGAGCTGATGATCACCTCGCAGATTTTCGATCACGCGGCGCGGTTGCGCTCCTACGAGATCGCTGCCTCGGGACTGAAGTGACGATTGAAACCGTCAGTGCAGCCCAATCGTCAGTGCAGCCCAATCGTCAGTGCAGCGATCCGAACACCTTGGCGACGATCGCGCTGGCCGCTTCGGCTGGATGTTGCCTCAGGGTCCGCTCTTCTTCCCCAATCATCAGATAGAGCCCGTCCAATGCCTTGTCGGTGACGTATTGTTCGATGTTGGCCGCGTCGCCCTTGATGAGGCCGAACTTGACTCCCTCTCCGGCGAACTGGTCGTATTTCTGTGCCAATCCCAGACGGTCGGTCGAGCGCTTGACGATCGGCAGGAACTTTATCGCCAAGGGTGCCTGCGTCTTGGCCTTGAAAAACTCGGTCACCGAATTGTCGCCGCCGGTGAGAATCTTCTTGGCATCCTCTACCGACATGGTCTTGACCGCGGTAATCATCAGCTGCTTGGCTTCCGGTACCGCCTGTTCGGCGGCATGATTCATGGTGGCTACGAGCTCGTCGGCATCCTTGCCGCGCCCCATCATGCGCATGCCCTTGGCGACTTCCTCGAGCGCGGGCGGCAGCGGAATCTTGACCTTGGGGTTGTTCAAGAACCCGCCCGGTACCCCGAGTTTGCCGATCGCCGACGCGGCGCCCTGGCTCAACGCGCCCTTGATGCCCCGGGTGGCATCCTGATTGGTCAGATCTCCAATCCCCAAGGCGTATGCAGAGCTGAGAAGCACGCTGCCGAGTAAACCAGTCAGGAAGATCGAACCCAAATTAGCTCGTGCCATGAGTAACATCCCTGATTCGTTTTGATGGATCCGCGCGACAGTCGCAGAGCACTATGCGATCCACCAGGCGCAAATGCAATTGAATCGGGACGCCGACGAGGCCCTGATTCAGTCCCGCCCCGAATTGAGCTCGTCCATATCGGCCTGCATGCGCCGTTTGTATTCATCGGACCAGTGGGCGCCGGGCTTGGAATCGACTTTCTTGTTCACGTTCGCGCTCGCGCTGGGCGGGGCCTTGCCCGCCTCGGGCGGCTTTCGCGCCGGAACCTTGAGTTTGAGCGTCCGGCGCGGTGAGGCGGGGGGCGGGGAATCCGGATTGTTCATACGTTGTTCGGAGCACCACATTCGATGGGTTGGAGAAGGGCGGATTTTAGCCAACCGCCATGACATCTGTACATTTCTTTTAGTGCACCGCCGCAGATCAAGGACCCTGCTGATGAAGGACACCGCAGATCAAGGGCGGCGCAGATTCGCTCGAAGTCCGCGCGTTCGTGGTGCGGCCCGCTTGAAAGGCCGCGCGCCGCTCACCGCGGTGGGTTTGCCGCCCAGCTGATCGACCCATTCGATCGCCGAAAAATAACAGCGGCTGATATCCGCGATGTTCAAAGCGCCGAATCTAGCCGCCTCTTCGTCGCCGGATTCCAATGCCAGGACACAGCTCAAGGCTTCCCCGAGCCGCCCGGATCGACTCAGCAATGCGGCCTTGTGGTCGGGACCCAACGGGATGTACTCGAGCGCTTGATTCATATTGACCTCCAGGATGATGTCGAGCGCCGAGAGCAGGCCGACCGTGAAGAAGCTGGAGGCGTTCGATGCGGCCGTCGCTGCCGCCAGCAGCTCGCAGGTTCGCGCGCGTACCAGAATCGTCGTATGCAATTCGGTCGCGGACGCGCCCATGCGGGCGAGCGCCAATAGCGAGACCCAATTCCTGATCGTATACAGACCCAGGACGACCACGGCGCGTTCGACGGATTCCACCGCATAACGTAACCCGTAGAACGGCGAATTTGCCCACCGCAGGACCGTCACCGACATGGAGACGTCGCCTCGAATGATGTCGCTGAGCTCCTCCGGCGTTATGTCGGGGTCGTGGATCCGCGCCAACAGCTGGACCAACACGAGGTTGTTGGGGCGGATCGCCTGGGTCTTGAACACCTCCGGCCGGGCAAAGAAATAGCCTTGAAAGAGGTCGAAACCCAGCTCGAGGGCGCGCGCATGCATTCCCCGCGTCTCTACCTTTTCCGCCAGCAGCTTCACTCCCCGGCCCTTGAGAAGGGCAACGTGCTCTTCCAGCGCCGCATCGTCCAGTGCCAGGACGTTGAGCTTGACGATGTCGGCGTGGTCGATCAGCGATGAGCGTTCGGCCGAGTAAACGAAATCGTCCAGCGCGATCTTGAAGCCCCTCGAGCGCAGTACGCGCAGCCGGGCGAGCAGCAGCTCATCGACGGTGACGGTCTCGAGCACCTCCAGCCCCAGCCGTTCGGACGGCAGAGAATCGAGACCGCCGTTCAGCAGCACGTTTCGAGTGATGTTGACGAACACCGGCGCTGCAGCGCTGATTTTTCGAATTCCGACCTGTAGCGCGGCATTGAGCAACATGTCCGACGACATCCGATCGCCGTCATCGCCCGTGGTGCGGTTATCCCCGCCGCGCCGATGGAGCAGCTCATAGGCGTATAAATTGCCGGTCCGGTCGAGGATCGGCTGCCGACCGATAAAGATGCCCTCCATTTGTCAGCCGTTCCAACCCCCAGTGGGATTATGGTCGATATCGCAGTTTCATCGGCAGATTCGGCAGAAACTGAAGGTCGGAAACGCTAACTCTTGCCGAGCCGGGGGTGCCGTGTCACGCTATTCCACGCGATACATCCGCGGGAGTAACTGCAAGGACCCTACCGATGAGCGAACTCGACGCACCCACGACCTCTGCGCGGCCCCTGGAAAAGACTCTGCCGTCGGATTACTACCGATCGCCTCAGATCTATGCGCGCGAGCGGGAGCGCATCTTTTACCGCGAGTGGGTTTGCGTCGGCCGGGAGACGGACGTGCCGAATCCCGGCGATTCGACGGTACTGGACGTGTTCGGCGAGAGTGTTCTGCTCGTACGCAACGAGGCCGGTACGCTGCGCGGCTTCTACAATGTGTGCCGGCATCGGGGTGCTCAGCTGTGCGGCACCGCGCTTCCGGGCCGTGCGACGCGGGGCGGCGTCGTCGGCGGCAAGCGGATTCGCTGTCCGTATCATTCCTGGACCTATAGTCTGGACGGCGATCTGGTCGCGGCCCCGTACATCGGGGGCTTCGATGCCGCCAAGTTTTCCCTGTATCCGGTAGGGGTTGAAAGCTGGGGCGGCTTCGTCTTCGTGCATTTGACGCCCGCGGGCGCCAAGCCGCTCGCAGAACAGCTCGGCCCGATTCCGGCGCGAACCCGTCGCTACCCCTTGTCCGGGCTGCGCGTGGGCCACACCATTCGCTACGACGTTGCGGCGAATTGGAAGATTATCGTGGAGAACTACAACGAGTGCTACCACTGCGGCGGAGTGCATCCGGAGCTCTGCGACGTGGTGCCGGCGTTCCGGCGCAATGGCGGCAGCGATCTACAATGGGAGCGGGGTATTCCGCACCGCGAGGGTGCCTACACGTTCACCGGCAGCGGTACTACGTCGCGCGCTTCCTTTCCCGATCTCAATGAGGACGAACGGCAGCGCCACTTCGGCGAGGTGATTTACCCGAACCTTTTTCTCAGCCTCTGCTGCGAGCACGTCGCGGCATTCATACTTCAGCCGAAGGGACCGGAGCGAACGCTGATCGAATGTCAGTTCCTGTTTGTGCCCGAGGAGATCGCCAAATCCGGTTTCGATCCCTCGGATGCGGTGGATTTTTGGGACATCACCAATCGGCAGGATTGGGCGATCTGCGAAAGCGTCCAGCGCGGCATCGCCTCCCGTCCGCACGATCACGGTTACTATGCGCCCATGGAAGATCTGAGCCTGGATATCCGCCGCTACGTCGGCGAACGTCTCGGCCTGGACTGACAGGCGAGGTACATCACTCCTCGATCTCTTGGGTAGGCTACCCGCCGCTTTTGAGACAGCAGCACGAATCGAGTGTTCCGGCGCTCATTCGCCATAGCCCGGGGTCATTCGGTCCAGCTTGCGGAGCAGCCCGGGCCATACGAGTGCGCTCCCCTGGCCGCGGGTGACCTGGCTCGCCGCGATGCGGATGCCGTCCAGAATCGGTGCGGGTATCTGAATCAACTCCTCTCCGCCGCGCTCCGCGCGCACTTGAATCGCGCATGCCGCTTCGAAAAGATACATGGATAGGAACGCGTCCGCCGGCGAGTTGCCGACGGTGAGAAGACCGTGATTCCTCAGCATGAGGTGGGTCTTGTTGCCGAGATCCTTGACCAGCCGGGGCTGCTCGTCGAGGCTCAGCGCGACGCCCTCGTAGTCGTGATAGGCGAGGGAGGCGAGGACGAAGAGCGATTGCTGAGAGATGGGCCGCAAACCGCGCTTCTGAGCGGAGACGGCGACGCCGTTGAGCGAATGCACGTGCATGATGCAGGAGATGTCTTCGCGCGCGGCATGAATGCAGCTGTGAATGGTGAACCCGGCAGGATTGATGTCGTACGGCGAGTCCATTATTTTTTTGCCGTGCAAGTCGATCTTGACGAGCGAAGAGGCCGTTATTTCCTCGAACATCATCCCGTAGGGGTTGATCAGGAAATGATGTTCAGGTCCCGGGACCCTGGCCGAGACGTGCGTGAACACCAGATCGTCCCATCCATGAAGCGCCACCAGCCGGTATGCTGCCGCGAGGTTCACGCGAAGCGCCCACTCGGCGTCGCTTACCTGCTGCCGAATGGCGGAATTGCTCGAGAAGTTGGTGTCCATGACGTGTCCCGGTCCTCAGTCAACGGCGATGGCGCGCAACTTGAACTTAGCATACGCCGCGGCGGATTGGTCAGGCGTCGATGGTTGCCATGGACGGCGCCGCATATCGCGCACCGGTCACCGGACGCTCGCGCAGCAGTCCGTACAGACGCTCCAGCTGAGCATCGCCGAGCCGAACCATGACCGACAGCGCGTTTTCCTTCAAGCGCTTGATTTGGCGCGTACCCGGAATCGGCACGATGTAAGGCGCGCAGTCGAGCAACCAGGCAAGTGCGACTTGCGCAGGCGTATAGCCTTCTTCGCGCGCGATCTCCGACACGACCTCCACCAATTGGAGATTGCGGGCGAAGTTCTCGTCCGAGAAGCGCGGGTTGTCGCGCCGATAGTCGCCGCTCACGAAGTCGTCCGGCTTCTTGAACGCGCCGGTCAGAAAGCCGCGCCCGAGCGGGCTGTAGGCGACGACGCCGATGCCGAGCTCTTCGCAAACCGGCAATATGTCGGCTTCCAAGTCGCGCGTCCAAAGTGAATATTCGCTTTGCAGCGCAGTGATGGGATGGACCTGGGCGGCGCGCCGTAGGGTGCGCGCCGAGGCTTCCGAAAGACCGAGGTAGCGCACTTTGCCCGCTTTGACCAGGTCGGCCATGGCACCCACCGTATCCTCGATGGCCACATCCGGATCGACGCGATGTTGGTAATAAAGGTCGATATGATCGACGCCGAGACGCTCGAGGCTCGCGTCGCAGGCCGCCCGCACGTACGCCGGCGTCCCCCTGATTCCCAGGAAGGCGCCGTCGGGACCGCGCACGCTGCCGAACTTGGTCGCAAGCACGACCTCCCGTCGGCGTGTCTTCAAGACCTTTCCGAGCAGCCGCTCGTTGGCGCCCATGCCATACATGTCGGCGGTGTCCAGGAAGTCGATGCCGATATCGATGGCGGCGTGCAGTACACGAAGATTGGTTTCTTCGTCCGACGGGCCATAGAAGTCCGACATGCCCATGCAGCCCAGGCCGATCGCCGAGACCTCCAGACCGTCGGGACCGAGTTTGCGACGCGGAATCTTCATGCCCATAAGTGCCTTTTTCTGACGGAGGAGTGAGGCCTCCATACTAGGCACAGAGGGCACGGTGCCGTTAGACCATTACTGTTCAGTTCTTGCCTGATTCTGCAATCCGGCCGTTCCGGACTATCGCATCGGCCGGCCCTCGACTACCATTCACCGACCCCCGGGATATCGAGAAAGACCCATGTCTGACAATAGCTTGCAGCGAGTTCATGCAATCGATGCCATCGCCGCCCGCCAGGAGGAGCTCTCTGCGCGGGTTGCCCGATTGGCGCCCGTCGACGGCACGCATCAGTCCGCGATCGAATCGCTCGTGCTGAGCCGCAACAGCGTCCCCACGGTGTGTACGCCGACGGTCATTCAGCCCTGCCTGGCCGTGGTCGTGCAGGGCCGCAAGCGGACGGTCCTCAACGACGACGTATTCCATTACGACGCGCTCAATTACCTCGTGGTATCGGTCACCCTGCCGGCGATGGGTCAGGTGCTCGAGGCCAGCACCGAGCGGCCTTACCTCGGCCTGCGCTTGAACCTCGACCTCGAGGAAGTCGCGCGCTTGCTGCTCGAGCTGGGTGATCGCGGACCGCCGGCGCCGGCGGAGGCGGACCGCGGTTTGTTCGTCGCAAGCCTGGATGAGCCCCTGCTCGACGCCGTGCTCCGGATGGTGCGGCTTCTCGATGCACCGGACGATATCGCCGTGCTGGCGCCGGTGGTGCTGCGCGAAATCTACTACCGCGTGCTCCGTGGCGAGCTCGGTCATCGGCTCGTGGATTTGTCGCAAGGCGAAGGCGGCAATCATCGCATCGCGCGCGCCATCGAATGGCTCAAACAGCGCTACGCGGCGCCGCTCCGAATCGAGGAGTTGGCCGAGGTCGCGCATATGAGCCCGTCGGCGCTTCACCACCGTTTCAAGGCGGTCACCGCGATGTCGCCGCTGCAATATCAGAAGCACCTGAGGCTGCACGAGGCACGGCGCCTGATGTTCGCCAACGGCGTGGAGTGCGCGACCGCCGGCCATCGCGTCGGCTATGAGAGCGCCTCGCAGTTCAGCCGCGAATACCGGCGGCTGTTCGGCGCGCCCCCACGGGCGGAAATTGCGCGCTTGCGCGAGACGGGCGGGGTCTCCGCGTAGTTGAAATCGCCGTCCTCACCTTCCCGCGCGTCGATACCGAATGCCCCGCCTTGACTCGAATCATTGGAACTTGTAGCTGAATTTGACTCCTGCCACGCGCGGGTGCGTCACCGCTTCCTGCTCGATCCATTGCGAGGAGTTCGTGAACGTGCTCGCCAGCACGTTGGTCAGATTCTGACCGAAGATCTGCACGGTCCACGCATCCTTGGACACGCCCGTCGAGGCGTCGTAGATCGTATAGCCCGGCTGATCGTACCGGCCCACGCTGGCCGTGGTCGAATAGGAGTTGCCGTTGTGGGTGCCGCCGACTTGCCAGAACGCCCGGTAAGCCCCAAGCGGCAGCTCGTAGCGGAACCGCAGGTTCGCCTGGAACGGCGGCGACAGGGCGAGCGGCGTACCGACCGGGCCGTAGGGATTCGGAATCGAGGTGATGTTCTCCCCGTAGTTGGGGCTCTTCGGGTTGTTGTTGACGAGGTACGGCGAATTGGTCTGGGTGCTGCTGTTCCAGGACGAGGAGCCGATGGCGGTCAAGCCGTCCGTGATTCGTGTGACGAGCTGAAGCTCCACCCCTCTCACTCGGTAGTTCGGTCCGTTGGTGCTGAAAGTCAGGTTGCCGAAGCCGCTCTGTGGGTCGAAGAAAGCCACCTGCGCGTTTTTCCAGTCTTCCTCGTATACCGCCCCGTTCAATTGCAAGCGGCGGCCGAACCACTCGGTCTTCCACCCGACTTCATTGTTGGTGAGGCTGTCGGGGGCGTAAGTGGCCGGAGTGTAATATTGATCGACCCCGCCGAGGGGCAGGTGCCCCGACACGCCGCGATTGAACCCGCCGGGCCGGAAGCCCTGAGACCAGGTGTAGTAAACCATGACATCGTCCGTGATCTTCCAGGTCGAGATTGGCCCGGCTCCTGAAGCCCGAGTACCTGGAGGTGTGGGGAACCTGCAGATCCAGGTTGCTTCCATACGGAGTCAAACAGGGCCCGAAGTAGGTCGTCGGCGTCGAGTAGACCTTGCAGTAGAAGCTGCCGACGTCGCCCCCGCAGCTCCTCCTCGTTGAACCGATAGTAGCGGGTGCCCGCCGTCACAGTGAGGGTCTTTGGGATGATGTCGAAGTCGACCGAGCCGAACGCCGCCTGTTGGATGATGGTGCGCTGGACATCGTCGAAGAACCCCACGTTGTCGTTACGGACGCCCGGCTGGTTCGCCGGCACGCCCGGCCAGGGCTGTACGTTCAGGAAGCAGTTGGTGTCGAAGGAGGGTGTGCAGGTGGGAACCGTCTTGTACAGCCAGTTGGTGGCATCGTAGATCTTGAACTCTTCCCAGTACACCCCGCCGATCGCGCGCAGCCGCCACTCATCGGGCGTGCTCAAGCGCAATTCGTGGCTCTGATGCGTGTTCTTCTCGGTGTCCTGCCAGGTCGTGCTCGGCGTGTAGCACTTGCCTGCCGCCGCCGAAGTCGACGACAGCCCGGTGCATTGATAATAGGAACCGAACACACCGCGGGCGTAGTTCGTATAGTCCTGTTGCTGATCGATGTTGCGCACCAGGTAGCCGCCGCTGTACACGGCTTTGAGATCGCCGATCTTGCCCGTGACGGTCAGGGACGTATTCTCGAATTTGTCCTTGTTGTAGGACGGATTGAACAGCGTCACCGACAGCGGTGGGAGCGCCTGTGTGCCGATCGGGACACCGGAGGAGGAGAACGTCACCCCTTCCGAGCCGTAGGGCATCTCGTAGAAGACCCCCTGTGCGTTGATGGTCTGATAGCTCTGCGTGAGCAGCGCGTCCCAATCGTCGTTGATCTTGTACAGTCCCGACAGCCGGAAGCCCTGGTAGGTGACCGGGTTGATGCCGTTGCCCACCACGTTGTTGTTGTTGATGGACACGCTGTTGGTCGGCACGACGCCATGGTAACCGGCGAAGCCCTCGTCGGTGCCCGCGCGCGTGAACGTGCTCGGCACATTGTTGATGTAGCCGCCCCGGCTGTCGTCGTAGATCACGGCGCGCACCGACAGAGTGCCGGGTATCAGCGGCAAGTTGATCATGGCATCCGCGTTGGTGTTGGGGTCTCCGTGGGCGGTGTAGCTGTAGCCCGCATTCACGTTGCCTTCGGTGACGTCGATCTTCGGCTTATTGGTGATGTAGCGCAGCATGCCGGCCTCGGCGCCCGAGCCGAACAGCGTGCCCTGAGGCCCCTCGAGCACCTCGATGCGCTCGATGTCCGCGGCGTAGATGTCGAGATTGCGCGCCGGGAGCGATACCGACTGATCGTCGAGGTATACCGCGACATTCGGGAACTGACCGGTCGTGCCGCTGCCCTGCTCGCCGCCCCCGCCCGAACCGCCGGCCTCGGCGCTCAAACCGCGCATGAATATGATGCCCTGGCCCGGACCGTTGCTCGCCTGCGTGACATTCGGCAGGTATCTCGACGAAGTCGTCGAACGTCGTGACGTTCAGTTGGGTCAGCGTTTCTGCGGTCAGCGCCTGGATGGTGATCGGTACATCCTGCATGTTCTCCGTTCGGCGCTGAGCGGTCACGGTGATCTCTTGAATGGTATCGGACGGCGATGTATCGGCCGCATCCGCAGCGTAGGCCGGACTTGCCGCATTGCCGCCCAGGATCGCGGCGATCGCGCACGACAATTTTGCACTCGAGTTCATGGTTTCACCCCTTCGAACTAGTTGTCGATTCCTCAAGCTCCCCACTCTCCCGCGCTGCGCGCGCGGCATCTACAGCTCGCGCCCGATGAGATCCTCCTCGAATGGAAATCGCGAGATCACTTCGTGGCCGGTCTCCGTGATGAGTACTTCCTCTTCCAGCTTGACCCCTTCCGCTCCGCCCACCTCGCCGATGTAGCTTTCGACGCTCACCACCATCCCCGGCTCCAGAACGCCGTGACTGCCGTAGGTGGCGAAGTCCCGGGCGTGCGCGATGAAGGGCGTCTCGCCATGCAAACCCACCCCGTGCATCACCGAGGTGTAGCGGCGTTCCACGAAGGGAGCCGGGATTTTCCAGGCGAGATCCGCGACTTCGCGATAGCTGAGGCCCGGTTTGATGATGTCGACGTTGTGCTGGATCTGCTCGTAGGCGAGCTGGTACAGCATCTTCTGATAGGGCCTCGGCCGCCCGGGACCGCAATGAAACGTGCGCGAGAAGTCGGAAAAATAGCCGAAGCACCCGATGACGTCGGTATCGAGCGCCAGTAATTCGCCGGGCCGAAGGCGCCTGCCGCTCGACTCGTTGAACCAGGGGTTGGTGCGCGGACCCGAGGTCAGAAGGCGGGTCTCGACGAATTCGCCGCCTTGCCGGATCACCTCGCCGTACATCAATGCGAACAGCTCCTGCTCGGAGATGCCCGGCTTCACCGCTTCACGTACCGCGGCAACGGCGAACTCCGCGGCCGCCATGCTGAGCCGCAGGCACGCGATCTCTTCGTCCGTCTTGATCCGGCGCGCGTGAAGAATTTCCTGCTGACAGTCGGTGACCTCCAGCCCTTCACCCTCGAGCGCGAGCGCTTGAAGATGACCGCAGCGGTCGAGGCCGATCTTTTTCGAGCCGCCGCCGTGTTCGCGCACCAGCGCGGCAATTTCCTCGGCGAACGGCTTCGCCGTCGCGGTATCTCGTCCGCCCACCGAGGACCAGACGATCCTCGAATTACGTGCCTCCTGCACGGTCTCCAGGCTGGTCGATACGTGCGCGCTCTGCGGGTACTCGAAGAGGATGATCGGACCTTCCGTCGGAACGAAGAAGTAGCGCGTGGAGTTGCGCAGGAAGTAGCCGAACATGTTGCGCGAGCCCGTGGCGTAGCGCTGATTGTTCGGGTCGAATAGCAGAACGGCGGCGTATTGTTTCTCGCGCATCATGTCGCGCAGGCGCGCGAGCCGTTGGGAGCGCAGCTTCGGCGCGTCGACGCTCAGAGGTTCGGAGTCCGTGAGCGAGAGCCCCGGACCTGCATCGCTGCGGAATCGTTCTTGCATTCGCCCGCATCCCTCCGCACCCTTGATGTCTCGATGATGCATCAAGGGTTACACTCAAACAATTCATGGAGTTGCAAGATCGCCTTGCAAGAATGCAGATGTGCGGCGAGTAGTCGCGAAGAGTCGCGAGACCTCCCGAAGAGTGGCGAGGTACCGAGGTTCTCGCGGATCACTCGAGTGGCGGGGGAGGGAGCCGCGGCCGGGCGTTTTGAAAGGCGTAGGCGAAACTCAACAGCGTCGACTCCGTGTACGGCAACCCGAGAAACGAGAACCCGGCCGGAATGTTCGCCGACACGCGATCGACAGGGACCGTGATTTCCGGGAACCCGGCAGCGGCCGCGATGTAGCTTGCCTTGTACGGATCGTCGGAGTGACACACATAGGTGGGATCGGGGCGGTCGAAGCGCGCGCTCGCGGGACAGCTCATGGTCGAGAACACGAACGCGCGCAATCGGTGCCGGGAGGCCAGCGTCTCGAGCTGCCGGCGAAGGGACGGGATGATGTCCGTCAGAATCCGAATGTAGGCCGGCGAGTCGGTCAGCTGCGTCGCGTCCGCTTCACGAAGCGCCTGCAGACGTAAGGGATTGACCGGGTTCGCGGAGTTCATCACCGCCGGGGAGGCGCTGATCTCGATGAGCTCGGCCAGCGTCCTCGGCTGCCCCGGCGGCAAGGCGCGGAGATAGCGCTCGAACTGCGGCTTGAACTCAGCCGTTCCCGCCGGCCCCACGACCAGGTCCCAGAGCCTTTCGAATTCCTCGGGAAGATCGATGGGAACGAGCACGGCCCCTCGCGCCTCGAGAGTACGCAACGCGGACTGCTCGAGCGCATCGACTTCTGCGTTGCCGCCGCGGAAGTTCCGGACCACGCCGAGGCGCGCCCCCCTCAAGGCGTCCGCGTCGAGCGCCTCGCGGTATCGAGCCGCCGCAGGCGGGGCGCGCGCGGTCGAGGCGTCGTTGGGATCGGGCGCTGCAATCGCCTCCAATACGATCGCCTGGTCGGCGACGGTACGGGTCAGGATTCCTGCCGTATCGAAGCTCAAGGACAGCGGAATGACCCCGCTGCGGCTGGTGAGACCGAGTGTCGGCCGCAGTCCCACGAGCCCCGCGACGCTCGCCGGTCCCCGGATCGATCCCGTGGTGTCGGTTCCAAGCGCAAAGGGAGCGAAGTCCGCCGCGACCGCGGCGGCCGACCCGCTGCTCGAACCCGACACGTTTCGCGCCGTGTTGTACGGATTCAAGGTCAGGCCCCCGGCGGAGCTGTAGCCCAGACGGCCATAAGAGGCGGCGAGCTCGGACATGTTGGCCTTGCCGATCAGGATGGCGCCGCGATCCAGGAGCCTCTGCACGACGAAGGCGTTCGCAGAAGGGACGGAATCCTCGAGCGCCGCCGAGCCGCCCGACGTGGGCACTCCCGCCGTCTCGTAGTTATCCTTGACGATGAATGGGATGCCGTAGAGAAGGCTCCGAGTCCCCGCGGGCGGAGGGTGAGCGTCCGCATTTCTCGCCTGTTCCAGCGCGCGGGGATTGAGTGCGATCAAGGCATTGATGCGGGGGCCCTGCTTGTCGAAACGCTCGATGCGCCCAAGATAATAGCGGAGCAATTCCTCGGAACTGATGCGGCCGGAGTCGAGCGCGGAGCGCAGCGCGGCGATGTCGGCATGGGCCGGATCGAACGGCGCCGCGACGGCCGCGATCGGCGAGCCCGCCGCGGGTAATGCGAGGAGCCCCAGCAGAAGGAGGCGCTTCAACGCGATCTACTCCCATCCTTCGCCGAGTTTCGCGCCGCCCGTGGAGCCCGATAGCGACGCGGCTTCCCGCTTGGTGAGGGCCGCAATCCAATCGAGCGCCTTTCGCACCGTGGCGTTGCGGCGCAATTCGGGCAGTACCAAGAGCCAGATCTCGCGCACGATCAAGGGACTCGCTCCGCTCAAGCGCGCCAGATTGGGAAGTGCGTCGCCTTCGACGCAGGTGAGTATTCCGGCACCGTAGCCGCGTGCCACGAGTTCGGTGTAGGCGGCTCCGCCGTTGACGGTCACCGCCACGCGTTCCGGTGGAACGTGAGTCTCGATCCATTTGAATTCGGGCCAACGATCCGCGATCTGCGCGAAACCGATCCACGGCAGGTCGCGTTGCCAATCCACGCCGGGACGAAGCAAGGCCTTGGGCGCGTACACGGCCGAGCCGAGGACGCCGATCTTTCTGACCATGGACTGGCCCTGGGCGGGACGCACATAGCGAATCGCGATATCGGCCTCGCGATGCTCGAGCACGGACGGGCGGTTCTCACAGATGAGCTCGAGCTGAATGTTCGGATATTCCTTCGGGAAGGCGGCCAAGTGACGCGACAAGAAGCCGGTCACGAAGGTCTGGATGACCGAGAGGCGGACCACGGCGCGCCCGTGCGCCGGATTGTGGGTGAGATCGTCGGCGAGCGCGAGCCTGGCGGTGTCCATGTCCTGTGCGCGCCGGATCACGATCATCCCGCGGGTGGTCGGGGCGAACCGTCCGTCGATGCGATCGAACAAGCGCGTCTCGAGTCTCTCTTCGAGGGCGACGATGCGGCGGCTGATGGTCGTCTGATGGACGCGCAGTACGTCGGCTGCCGCCACCATGGTCTGATGCTGCGCCAGAACCAGCACATAGCGAAGATCGTTCCAGTCGATGTCTTTCGAGTGCATGCGATCCCCCGAGGCGATGCCAGAGTGCGGTTGATCGCATTGCATAGCAATGCCTGCAAGATTGCAACGCAAGATTGCAAGGCGCTGAATTGTGGGGGTTCTCGGAATGATTCATCATGAAGGGAGGAGATCCTGCTCACTGGGGAGACGAGGTATGCCGGGCGAGCCGAGCGGTGCAACACCATGCAAGTCCCGTACGTCGCGGGCGCCGCGGCCGGTGTCGGCGGCGCGAGCAGTATCGGCGGTGTGGGTCCTCGCGGCCGCGCTAGCCGCAGCGGCCGCCTGGGGCGCGCCGATGACCCAGCATGAGCTTGATCGGTTCGACGGCGCGAAGCGCTTCTTGCCTTTGAGCGACGGCGTGAGGCTTGCGTACCTGGACGTGGGTGCGCGCGATGGGACGCCGCTGGTGTTGATTCACGGCTATACGGATAGCGCGCGCGATTGGGCACCGATAGAACCGCTGTTGGCAACCCGTTTCCGCCTGCTCATCGTCGATTTGCGCGGGCAGGGTGCGTCGAGCAAGCCCGACTGCTGCTATACGCGGTTCGACTTCGCCTACGACGTGAAGCTGCTGCTCGCCGCACTGCACGTCGAGCATGCGGATATCGCGGGCCACTCGCTCGGGAGCCTGGTCGCTCAGACGTTCGCGGAGCTGTGGCCGGAAGCCACCCGGCGCCTGATACTGATCTCATCGACCGGCACCTCGTTCGGAGACAGCTCGGCCTCGAAGGATTCATCCGGCCGAGCGTTGCCCGGCTGGCTCGAGGATGTGAAGAGACTTCAGGATCCCATCGACGCCGACTCCGCGTTCATGAAAGACTGGTGGCACGTGTCCATGTCCATCAACCCGGATTTTTTTTCGCGTAAGCAGCGCAACGACGCGGCGGCCATTCCCGCACGGGTGTGGCGGGCCATTGCCGATCAGAGCCTGTTGGGGGTCGATCTCCAGTGGATGCTGCCGCGGATCACGGCGCCGACGCTCCTCGTATGGGGAGGTCGGGACGAGCTTGCCAGTCCGGCGGGCCGAGCAGCGCTGAGCCGGGGTATCGCTCATGCGCAAGTCAGGACGTTCGACGCTCTCGGACATGATCTTTTCTGGGAGGATCCGGCGGCGGTCGCGGCCGCCATCGCCGGCTTTCTGGCGAACCCTTGATATGATCGATTACGACGAGGCGCCGCTTCGTCCCTTTCATCTGCGTATCGCTCTGGCGAGCTCCGGCGGCGTGTTCAGCGACGGATTCGGGCTCGGGATCATCGGAATTTCGTTGAGTCACGCGGCGTCGCAGCTGAGCTTGAGCGCCGTTTGGATGGGGTTGCTCGGCGGGGCGTCGCTATTCGGGCTGTTTGCCGGCGCGCTCTGCACCGGACCCGTCGCGGATCGTTTCGGCCGACGGCCGATCTTCGCGTACAACATGGCGATACTGTGCCTGCTGTCGGCGCTGCAGGGCTTCATCGAATCCGCGATGGAGCTCTTGCTGCTGCGTCTTGCCATCGGCTTCGTTCTCGGTACCGATTATGTGGTCAGTAAGGCGCTGTTGACCGAGTTCGCTCCGCGCCGCCTGCGCGGGCGGGTGCTCGGATTCCTGTCGATTGCCTGGGCGGGCGGGTATGCCTGCGCCTATGTCGTGGGTTTCGCGCTGGGCGATGCCGGCCCCAATTCCTGGCGCTGGATGCTGCTCACCGGCACTCTCCCATGCCTGCTGGTTCTTCCGCTGAGGCTCGGCATGCCGGAGTCGCCGCGCTGGCTGACCGGTCATGGGCGGGTCGCCGACGCCGCCGCCGTGGTACGGCAATTCCTGGGAAGCGAGGTGGCGCCCCCCGCTCAGGCTCCGCCGGCGCCGTGTGGTGGCCGCTGGCGGCAGCTCTTGTCAGCCCGGTGGCGGCGGCGTACGGGGGTGGCCTGTGCCTTCTTTACCTGCCAGGTCATTCCTTACTTTGCGCTCGGCACCTTCGTCTCGCAGGTCATGTCCGCGATGAACGTGACGAGCGGCTATGTAGGCGGGCTCTTCTACAATATGGCGCTCCTGGTCGGTGCCGTTGCGGGACTCGTCGTGGTCGATCGGCTGTCGCGGCGCGCCTTCCTGATCGGCAGCTTCGGCGTTACGGCCGTGAGCCTCGGTATGCTGTCCGTCTGTCCGCAGCTGCCGTCCTGGGCGATGACGGTCTTGTTCGCGGTGTTCGCGGGAGTGCTCTCCGCGGCTTCCAACCTCGTTTATGTGTACCTGCCGGAGCTCTTTCCGACCGATCTGCGCGCTTCGGGTATCGGTGTAGCGATCGCGTGCAGCCGTACGGGCTCCGCGTTCAGCACATTCCTGCTGCCGATCATCGTCGAGTCCTGGGGCGTGAGGAGCGCATTGAATGCGTGCGTCGCCGTGCTCGCGGTGGGCGCCTTCGTGTGCCATCGCTGGGCGCCGGAGACGCGCCACCTTCCGCTGGCGGCGCTCGATGAGCCGGCCGCCTCGGTGAAGCGGGAGTGAGACCATGCCCCGATCCCAGGGTGTAGTCCTACCGGGCGGCCCCGATATACAAGCCGGGGCAGCCCCAATGCCCTAATGCGCCGCCTCGTGGAATTGTTCCTCCTCGGTGCTCCCGGACAGAGCGGTGATCGACGATGTTCCGGCGACGATGGTCTGGGTTACATCATCGAAATATCCCGCTCCCACTTCGCGCTGATGGCGGGTCGCCGAATAGCCGCGCTTCTCCGCCTTGAATTCGGCTTCTTGCAGGGCGACGTAGGCCGACATCTGCGACTCCCGATAGCCGCTCGCGAGGTCGAACATGGAGTAGTTCAGGGCATGGAAGCCGGCCAGCGTGATGAATTGAAATTTGTAGCCCATGGCACCCAGTTCGCGCTGAAAGCGGGCGATGGTGCCGTCGTCGAGCTTGCGCTTCCAGTTGAACGAGGGGGAGCAGTTGTAGGCCAGCATCTTGCCGGGAAACTGCTTGTGGATCGCATCGGCGAAGCTCCGTGCCTCGTCCAGATCGGGCTTGCCGGTCTCGCACCACAGGAGGTCGACATAGGGCGCGTATGCCAGCCCGCGCGCGATCGCCTGGTCCATCCCGTTGCGGACGTAGAAGAATCCCTCGGGCGTGCGCTTGTTGGACGTGATGAACGGCCGATCGCGCTCATCGACATCGGAGGTGATGAGATTCGCGGCCTCGGCGTCGGTGCGGGCCAACAGGATGGTCGGCACGCCGCAGACATCGGCCGCGAGCCGCGCCGCAACCAATTTGTGAATGGCTTCCTGCGTCGGCACCAGGACCTTCCCGCCCATGTGCCCGCACTTCTTGGCGGAAGACAGCTGATCCTCGAAGTGCACACCGGCGACGCCGGCCTCGATCATCTGCTTCATCAATTCGAACGCGTTGAGCACCCCGCCGAATCCCGCCTCGGCGTCGGCCACGATCGGCTTCAGCCAGTCGATGGATGAATCGCCTTCCGCGTGATAGATCTGATCGGCGCGCAGCAGGCAATTGTTGATGCGCTTGGCCACCGCCGGCACCGAGTCGGCCGGGTAGAGGGACTGGTCCGGATACATCTGAGCGGAGAGATTGGCATCGCCTGCGACCTGCCAACCCGACAGATAGATGGCGTCCAGCCCGGCTTTGACCTGCTGCATCGCCTGATTGCCGGTGAGAGCACCGAGGGAATTGACGAACGGCTTCTGATGGAGATATTGCCAGAGCTTGTTGGCTGTCAGCGTGGCGATCGAGTGCTCGATGTGAACGGAACCGCGCAGCCTTACGACATCCTCGGCCGAGTACGGACGTGTGATACTCCGCCAGCGGGGATTTTCCCGCCAATCACGTCCAAGGGACGCCGCAGCATCCGCACCCGAGAACTTGTTCATAGCGCTGATCTCCGACTGAGGGCCTGACTCGAGAATTGCATCCAGGAGTATAGGCACCCACTCGGCGGAAACTTCACTATAGAAAATTCACAAGGTAAAGTTCACAAACAAAGAAAGGCCCTCGATTATGTCAAACCCCGTCGCGGCCATGCCCGCGGACTGCAGCCGGCGGCCAGCGGCCGGCCCGCGCTAGGTTGGCGTGTTCAGGGGAGCGTCCGAGAGCAGGATGCCATCCGCATCCGCATATACCCATTGACCGCTCCTGAAAGTCACGCCGGCAAAGGTCACCGGCCGATCCCGGTGGCCGGTGTGCAGGCCCTTTGCGGATTTGCGCGGATGGGTCGCCAGCGCCTTCACCCCGATCGGCAGCTTGCAGATCTCATCGGAATCACGAATGCAGCCGAAGACGATCAGCCCGTGCCAGCCATTATCCGCCCCGAGCTTCGCCAAATTGCCGCCTACCAGTGCGCAGCGCATCGATCCGCCGCCGTCGATGACCAGGACACGGCCGGCGCCGGACTCTTCGAGCAGTGCCCGAACGAGAGCGTTGTCCTCGAATACCTTCGCCGTCACCACCGGTCCCTGAAACGCCGTCGAGGCACCGAAATCTCGGAACAGCGGCTCCGCGATGTGTGCATGAGGATTGGCGTCGGACAGATCGGCGGTCGCTGCTTTCAAGGAACACCACTCGCGAGAGGTACGGCGGTTCGATTCTAGCCCAGGCGTGAAACAGCGATCACGCCCGGCTCGCCGCCGCCGGCCGCCCGGCGATTCGCGCCGCCACTTCCGCCCACAGAGCCGCGTAGATCCTCGCTGAAGCACTGCCCGGTGCGAATGCCGGTATCGGCGCCCGCCGCAAACTCATGCGTTCGATCTCGCTCCAATAGGGCACTTCGGTCGCCAGGATGGCGGGAAACTGCTCGCGCGTACTCGCCATGACGTCATTGTGCAGGGACCGGCGACGATCGACCATCGAGAAGAACGGCAACAGCACCAGATCCGTCCAGCCCTCGCCGCTGATGAACTCCTGCAGCTGTTCCAGCATCCGCACCGAAAAAGGCGTGGGGAGGAGCGGCACGATGATGGCGTCCGCGGCGCGCAGCACGTTCTCCGACAATAGTGAGATGCCGGGCGCGCAATCGAGGAATAGCGCCGCATACTTTTCGCGCAAGGATCGGCTCATTTTCAGCAGCCGTTCGGTGGGACGTTTTCGCTCGCTCAGGTGGACGTCGAAATTGCGGTAGGAGAAATCCGCGGGCAAAAGGTCCAAATTCGAGTATCCGGTCGGCAGGGCCAACTCGGGAAGGTTGCGTTTGCCGCTGAGCAATTTCTTCGGCGAGGCGTGTTCGTGAGATTCGCCTCTCAGGGTGTAGGTCGCGGCGCCCTGCGGATCCAAGTCCCACAGAAGCGTCGGCCGGCCGCTCGCCGCGCAGAGATAGGAGAGGTTGACCGCCGTGGTGGTCTTGCCGACTCCGCCCTTGATGTTGGTGACCGCGATGATTTTCATCGCGCCGCGGCCGGTCGGGGCCGCGCCTGAGCGCTCGGCGTCGCTGAAGGGAACCGGCCGCGCAGGAATTGCCGATTCTTGAGGGTGTTCTGTCATTTGACCTCCCCGTGCGATCAGCCGTGTCGCAACCCTCGGAGCATGCGCGGAGTGGCGAGCCACCGGAGCGTTGCGCGGCCGGCACGCGGCGAGCCTCCAAAGGACACGCATGCGACCGCATTTTTTTTGATGTCGATGGGCACAGAGCGGCCTTCTCCAATCAAACAGAGGGTGAGTAGAGCGCCTAGGTCCGGTTGATGGCCGACGACCGCCACGCGCTTGACGCGTTCCTTGTCGAGCAGGCTCAACACCCCGAGTGGGGGCTCTCCGGGAGAGAGCTCGGGAGCTTCCTCCGCTCGGGGCCAGCCGGCCTCCTCTGTCAGAATTCGCGCGGTTTGCACGGCGCGAAGCAGCGGGCTCGTCACGAGGCGATCGGGTACCTCGCAGAACATTTTCAGTCCGGCAGCCGCGTTTCGCGCCCGCTTCATGCCGGCGGGCGTCAGCGGCCTCGCGGCATCGTCTCGCCAGCGACCCTGATCGCGCGCGAAAGCAATCGCGTGTCTGACGATCAGCAAATCCATGGCTTCATGGAGCCGGGGCGGAGGGTTTTTGCGCGGCATCGTTCAATGCGGACGCTTCAAACCTCCCCTCAAATTTCCCCCTGAGCTTTTTCCATCGGCTTCGAACTTTTCGATAACCCTTCGAATGGAGCTTTCGGGCTCGCATCGCCGAGCTTGAATAATGCTCCGCCAGCCGCCCCATCAGAAACAGGGTCTCGGGTGGAAAATCTTTCGGAGGCGCGCCGGCGAGAGTCTTCAATCGACGGCTCGCGACGGCCGCATCCTGTTGTACACCCAGCTTCTCCTGCCAGCGACGCAGAGCGCGAAGCATCTCATCGGCAGGTTTCCCGTAGATGACACCCACCGATTCAAGGACATAGCGCAACTTCTTCACGTGGCCGCGCACCTGGTGATAAACCTCCATCGAGGAGTCCGGCGTCAGCTGATCCGCGCTCTTGCGCACCTTCCGATATCTCTGACGGAGCATCTTTGGCGCGACATTCAACGCCGGCTCCAGGGAGGGTTGTTGCCCGCCAGCAGAGGACGCGGACAGCAGCGCGGCGAGTTTGTGAAAGCCCTTTTGCACCGACGCTGTATCGAGAACGCTCAGCATTCGGGCGCGGGCTCGGACGCGCTCCGATAACAAGTGTTGTCGCAACGTTTCTGCGCCGGGATCTGATTGCGGTGCCTCGCCGGTGAACGATTCCAGTTCACTCAGGGCGACATCCAGGTCGCGTACTTCGCCGAGCACCCGGAGCACCTGCTTGAGGGTCGGTCGAATCCGGACGAACGGTTCCGGGAGCGATCCCCGGAATTGGCGCAGGACGGCATCCAATCGACGCCCGGCGACGCGCAAGTCATGCAGTTCCTCGAGATTGTCCCCCAAACGGGCGCCGGGCTCATGTAGATGCCATGCGGACAAGTAGCGGCGAAGATTCGCCAGCGCAACCTCAACCATGGGCATGGACGGCTCTACCACCGTCGGCGCGAACTCCGGCGCGGGTCCCGGCGCCAAACCCACGGACTGCAGACCCCGCGAGTACTTGGTGTCCGAGGCCGCCTCGAGCGCGCAATCGCTTCGGAGCGTTTTCACCAAGGATTGCAGCGGTTCATGGGCCTCCGTGAGGGCCTCCACCTCGACTCTCTGCATGCTCGCCTGAGGCTCTCCGTGCGGGCGCGAGATGACGGTTTCATCCAGGGCAATCTCACCCAGTTGGCGCGCCTCGGATTCTCGGCGAACCGCGAATCTCTGCCTCGAGGTTCGAATCTCGAACAGCGGCAACAACGCATGCGCGCCGCTGACGGCGTGCACCCGAGCTCCGACCGGCCCGATCGAATCGCGAATCGACTCGCTTTCGGAACTCTCGAGCGGTTCGCTCAACTCCCGGCGGTCTGCGACATCCGTGCTCGCGGAATGCAGCGACTTGAGCGTCGCTTCGGATTGTCCCGACTCCGAGCGGATGCGAAGCGCGAAGCCCGCACGATGGATCCGCCAGTCATCCGTGTCCAAATAGGTATCGAGGATTTGCAGGGTGGAACGTGGCTCGAGGACCAGCCCTTCGATGGTGCCGTGCTCGCTCAACCAGCGGCGAACCGAGTTGAGGTCGGTGCAGGCGAGTTGCCATTCCACTTCGCGGCCGTCCTTTGGACCGGGCTTGGCCGGCTTGGCGGTCTGGGGGTTATATGACATTTGCGTGACAGTCTAGAGCATCCGGGCTCGAGGTAGAAATCGGGTATCCTTGCCCGCTTCGGCGACGGGTAGCCAGAGGGAGACGTTGCAGGCGAGCCACATTTCTGTGGGGTCGCTTTTCAACCGTAAAATGTCTGACGGCATTCTGATTAGACCTGCGGCTATCTCGGATTACGCCGGATGGAGACCGCTTTGGGACGACTACAATCGGTTCTACGGACGTCACGGATCTACGGCACTGCCCGAGAATATAACCGCGGCGACGTGGGGACGCTTTTTTTCGCCCGAAGAGCCGGTGCACGCACTCGTCGCGGAGGAGAATGGCCGCCTGGTCGGCATTGCGCACTACCTGTTTCATCGCAGCACGACCCGGCTGAACAACGTCTGTTATCTTCAGGACCTGTTCACGGCGGAGCAACTGCGCGGTAGAGGGATTGGCCGGCGTCTCATTCTGGCCGTTGCCGAAATTGCGCGCGCCGCGGGCAGCAGCCGGGTTTACTGGCAGACCCACGCGACGAATGAGCCGGGGCGTATGCTCTACGACAAGGTCGCCGAGCACCAAGGATTTATCGTCTACACGCTCGAGTTGAAATGACGCCCGAAGGCAGCGCACGGCGGGCCGACGAGAGTTCCGAGAAGTTGCGCTGAGATGGCCCCGGGTTCCCTGTTCAAGCCGTGCCGAGTCGGCGGCCGCGATCTCGCACATCGGATCGTTCTGGCGCCGATGACACGGACCCGGGCTGACGCGGCAACGCTCGCACCGACCGCACAGACCGCGCTCTACTACGCCCAGCGAGCCTCGCGAGGCGGCCTTCTGATCACGGAGGCAACGCACATTTCGCCCGAGGCGACTCCCGTCTGGACAATTTATCAAGCCGTGCGCGAGCGCGCCGGGCATGTGCCGGGGATCTGGACCGAAGCGCAAGTCCGCGGCTGGCGCGCGGTGACCGATGGCGTGCATCGCGAAGGTGGGTTGATTTGCTGCCAATTGCTCCATGCCGGCCGGGTCGCGCAGCCGGGGATCGGAGATCATCCCCTGGTGCGCGGCAGCGGAGCGCCGCTGCCTCCGGTGTCCTCGTCATCGGTTGCGCTTCGCTCCGGGCCGGACGCGGGAGATTACAACTGGGATCAGCCGGCCGCGACGCCGCGGGCCCTCGACACCGGCGAAGTCTCGCGGGTCATCGATGACTACCGGACAGCGGCACGCAACGCCGCCCGAGCCGGATTCGACTATGTCGAGCTGCACGCCGCGCACGGATACCTGGTCGAACAGTTTCTCTGCGACGGGATCAATCAGAGAACCGATCGATATGGCGGCTCCATCGGCAATCGCTGCCGGTTTCTGTTCGAGGTCGTCGAGGCGTTGGTGTCCGAGATGGGTCCGCGGGGCGTCGCCGTACGACTATCGCCGACCGCAGTTGATCCGGCGACCGGGAGACCCTACCAGACCTACTTTGGCGCAATCTCATCCGATCCGGAGACGCTCTACGATCATGCGGTCGCCGGATTGAATGACTTCTCTCTGGCCTACCTCATGTTGACCGAGCCGCGCGTCGGTGCTCTATCGGTGGATCCCGAAGCCGACCGCTCGCACGCTCACCCGATGCGCAATACGCGGTTTCGCAGCCTCTACCGCGGCACGCTGATCGGCGCCGGCGGCTTCACGCCCAGGACTGCCGAGGCGGCGGTAGGTAGCGGCAGCTACGACCTGATCGCCTTCGGACGGTGGTTTCTGGCGAACCCCGACCTTCCCGACCGCCTGCGCGAAGGCTCCCCACTCAATGTGTATGACCGCAAGACCTTCTATGGGGGCGGCGCCGAGGGCTATACCGACTACCCGAATCGCCACCGGATCGGCGACCCGCATGCGCGTGCTTATTCCTTGATCGAGCAATCGCGTGTTGGGCTGAATATCCCCGCAAAAACCCAGAGCTAGAAGGTCCCGGAGGACTGCGCGCGTGCGGGAAGCCTCGAGTTACCTCCGAGGCCACAAACTTAACTGCTCTTAAGACTCGTTTTGAGGATCGGGCAACGATCCGGATGCGCCGATGATTTTCCATGAATTTTCAATCGCTTGGCCACGCAAAGCGGCCGACCGCGTGCGCCGCAAGGTCACCTCGACTTAAAGCGTGTGTCACATAACAAAAGTAACTTGAGACCTCAGCGCACAGCACGCCCCCGCGAGGTCTGAGCCTTGCTTTGGCACCCGAAACTCAATAGGGGATGACATGCCGAGTCCGAGAGTGTTGGCAGCCGCGGCCGCGATGATTCTAATTGGAGCAGTGCCCGCTATGGGCCAGCAAACCTCCCCACCGGACCAGACGGCACCGACCGATATCGGGCGCACCAGCACCAAGGGCCGGGAGGGCCCGCCCGAGGAGGTCGTCAAACCGAGCGCGACGATCAATCGGGCGGATGCCCTCGAAGAGAAAAAAGAAGCGCCCAATATCATCGAAGTGCAACCGTTGAGCGAGATCATCAAGCTTCCGGACATCAACATGGCCGAAGCTTTGCAGCGCATACCTGGTATTTCTCTCGAGACCGACACGGGTGAGGGGCGGTTTATCAACATTCGCGGCATGGATTCCGATCTGAACGGGACCACCTATGGCGGGGTGCGGCTGCCCGCATCCAACCCGTCCTCACCGTTCAACGGCGGGCGAGCCACCGCGTTCGATACCTTCCCGACCGGAATCATCGGCGGAGTCGAAGTGACGAAGACCTTACGTCCTGATTGGGACGCCGAAGCATTGGGCGGATCGGTCAACCTCGTGCCCCGAACCGGTGCCGAGCACGGCGGGGCGCCGTTTCTGGACATGGATATGGGCTACGGCGACGAGCCCCTGCGCAGCACGCCGGTGTATCACGCGGAATTCAGCGCGGGCCGGGGCTTCGACGGAGGCGACGGCATCGGCGGCTTATTCGCCGGCCCGAACGCCTTCAGTGCGGTGATCACCGCGGTTTATCATCAAGACAAGCGCGGGATCGACGACGTCGAGGAAAGCTATACCGACCAACAGAGCAGCGGCGTCCCGGAAAAGTGCTGAGCAATTTGCAGTTCCGCCGCTACGAGTACGCACGCGATCGCTACGGTGCTGCGGCGAATTTCGATGCCAAGCCGGTCGAGAGCACGGCGCTGTACCTGCGGATCCTCTGGTCCGGCTACCTGGAGCGCGCGGCGAAGCACTACCTGGTGCTGAACGGGCTCGACTCGAACGCCGGATGCACGCCCCTGCCGAGCTGCATTCAGAATCCCAGCAACCCGAACGGCTATCAGGCGATGGTGCCGGCCGGTGTCGGGGCTCTCGAGCAGGATACGACCGATTCGCTCGAGCGTATCCAGAACGACCTCGGCATCATCGGCGGCAGTACCGATTTCCCGACCTTCAAGCTCGACTATCGCGCCTCCTTTGCGCTCGGCACGGACCTCGTCTCGACCAGCGCCGGCAGTCAATGGCTCGATCTCAATGCGGTGACCATCGACTATGACAACAACACCAACCCGAACTATCCATCATTCAGCACACCGGGTATCAACCCCGCGAATCCGAGCAACTACGTGCTGAACAACATCGGCTTGGGATCTTCGTACGCGCACGATGGAGAGACCGCCGCGGCCATCGACGCAACCATTCCGCTGGCCACCGGAGACAACACCGGTCAGCTCAAGTTCGGCCTGTCGCTGCGGGACCGCCACAAGACCAATGACTCTTACAACCCCGTCTTCACCCCCACGGGGACGATTTCACTCGCCGGCTACACCTATGGTCCCGATCAGGTCTATTACGGCAACCGTTACAACATCGGCCCCGCCATCAGTCTCACGGCGCTGCGTAACCTGGTCGCCGCCAACCCGGGCGAAATCGCCGATGATGCCGCGGCCGATGCGTCCTCCGATACCGACAACAGGGAGAATGTGTACGCCGGCTATGGCCAATTCACGGCGCGCTACGGCAAGTGGGGGCTGTTGGCGGGACTGCGTGTCGAGTCGACGCATGCGAACTACGGCGGCAACCTGTACGACGCCGATACGGACGTGAACACGCGTACCGCGGTGAGGACCTCCTATACGAACTTCTTCCCCACGCTTCAAGGCCGCTATGACATCTTCGAGAACCTCGTCGCGCGAGCGACGTACTCGTCCGGCATTGCGCGTCCCGGCTTCGATCAGATCGACCCGGGCGCCACGGTGAGCGTGATCAATGCGGCCGTCACGGTGGGCAACCCCAATTTGAAACCCACCATCGGCCAGAACTTCGATCTGACCCTGGAGTACTACCCCGGGGACGGCCAGATCGCTTCGGCCGGCCTGTTCTACAAGCAATTCAAGAACTACATTCTTCTATCGCAGCAGATCGTCGGCAGCTATCCCTTTCCCGGGCTCACCAACACCATCACGACGGTGCAGACCTACTCGAACGGACCGGCGCATGCCGACGGGTTCGAGGCGCAATACCAGCAGCAGCTCACCTTCCTCCCGGCGCCGCTCGACGGGTTCGGCTACAGCGGCAACATCACGCTCGTCGATTCGCGCGCGGAAATTCACCCGGGGATTTACGGCCTCCTGCCGTCGACGTCCAAGCGGACGTGGAATGCCGCAATTTTCTACGAGCGCTCGGGCATAGAACTCCGAGTGGCCGCCGATTACGTCGGACAGAATCTGTTCGCCTTCGGAACCTACCTCGGCAACGCGACCGACGACTATTCCAGTCCGCGCCTCACCATGGATCTCGGCAGCAGTTACGCGATCGCCCGGCAGGTGAAGGTCTATTTCGATGCCAAGAACCTGCTCAACACCCCGCTGGAGTTCACCGAGGGGCCCAGCCAGTCCCGCCCCATTCAGCGCGAGTTTTACGACATCACGCTGCTGGCGGGCGTGCGTGTGAGTCTTTGAGGCGAGCATGACAGCGGCACCCGGCAGTTCTTTGGTATCGGTCGCGTCGCGGTGGGCGAGGGCGCTGCTGGTGCTCGGCACGGCTTGCGCGACAACCGCCGCCGCCAACGGCGATGAAAGGGCAGCCCCTCGGGCGGTACTGCGCTACGAGCACATTTTCCTGATCATCGAGGAGAACAAGAGCTACAGCGAGATCGTCGGCGACCAATCGGTCGCACCGAACATCAATCGGCTCGCCAAAGAGTACGGCCTGGCGACCCAATTCTATGCCGAGGTACACCCGAGCGAAGCCAACTACATCGCCATGCTCGGCGGAGACACCTTCGGCATCCACGACGATGATGCCTACTACTGCAAGCCGAAATCGAGCGATCCCTTCTGCCCGGCGGCTCGCCGCGCCGGATATGTGGATCACACCGTGGCCGAGCGCAGCTTGATGGATCAGCTCGAGGATCATGGACTCACGTGGAAGGCGTACATGGAAAGCATTCCGGCACCCGGCTCGGGCGTTGCTCGATGGCCCACGGAGGATAAGCCCGTGCCGGGTGTTCCGGCGCAGGTTTATGCCGTCAAGCACAACGGCTTCATGAGCTTCAGGCGCGTTCAAGACGACCCGCGCCGCGCCGAAAAAATCGTCGGCTTCGACGTGTTGGATCGCGACCTGGTGTCGGGGAACCTGCCGAATTACGCCCACATCGTGCCGAACCAATGCAACGAGATGCACGGCCGCGACGACAGTCCCGCCACTCCCGAGGACTGCCGCAAATCGAATGTCGAGGGGTTGATCCGGAGAGGCGACAAGATCGTCGGAGAACTGGTCGACAAGATCATGCGTTCGCGCATCTGGAGCGCGCCGGCCAACAGTGCCATCGTGATTACCTTCGATGAGAACGGCAAGGCAGAGCGCAATGCCGGGCCTCAGGGATGCTGCGGATACGATCCGAAGAGCGCCGCCAATTTCGGAGGCGGCCGGATTCCCACCATCGTGATCACGAACCACGGGGTCCGCGGCGTCACCGACCCCACGCCCTACAACCACTATTCGCTGTTGCGGACCACCGAGACGGCATTCGGTATCGAAGAGCATCTGCACAGCGCCGCCAACACCGCGGGGGGCGTCGTCGATATGGCGCCGCTTTTCGCGGTGAGCGCCACGCCGCCGGTGGCGCGATAATGCGCTCCTGGCCGACCCGACCGTACAAGCCGGTGCGAATCCAGGTCATCCCGATGGTCGACGTGATGATGTTTCTGCTGGTGTTTTTCGTGCTCATCAGCATCCACGTGCTGCCGGCTCTCGGCCTGAAGGTAGCCCTTCCGCATTCCAGCGTGGCGGCAAAGCTCGACGAGGTTCGGCATGTGACGGTCACCTTGACGGCGGACAGCGGCCTTTACTTGGACGGCAATCCGACTACCGTCGAGGCTTTGCCGGATCAACTGCGCACCCTCAGTACCCAATCGAAGGTTGCGGTCATCATTGCAGGCGACGAACGCAGCCAGCTGCAGCTCCTGGTGGACGTACTCGGCGCGTTGCAAAAAAGCGGCATCGCGACAACGTCCATCACGACCAAGGCGAAGTAACCGATTGCGTCGGCCATCTCCTGAAAACGTGAGCCACGCGTTGGCGCTGATGTTCACGGTTGCCGTGATAGGGGCGACGGTCCTCGAGGGAAGGAACGATCCACATGAAAGCGGCTATGAATAATCCCGCGATTCAGATCGAGCTCGCTCCCGAGCCTGCGCCTGCGCCGCCTCGAGTTCCCGACCCCCCGGCGCCGCAACCTCCAAAGCCCCGGCCGGTCCTCAAGAAGGAGCCGGTGCACCGGGAGGCGGCGCCTGTCTCTCTGCCGCTGATGGCGGAAACCTCCGAGACCCCGGCCGTGAACGATCCTGCCGCTCCCCCTCAAGATTCCGGGTCGGAGGCGCCGGCGGCTCCGGACAGGGCAGCCGCCGGCACCATCGAGGCCCAGTACGCGGCGACCTTGCGCACCAACATCGATGCCCGCACGGTCGTTCCGGATTCCATCGAGTATCGCCTGCGCCGGCCGAAAGGCGAGACCCGGGTCAACTTCACACTCGATCGGGCGGGCTCGGTCCTGGCGGCACGCGTTGACCGCACGCTCCGGATCGGAGGTTCTCGATCATCAGGCCGTCAAAATCGTGAAGGCCGGTCTCTATCCGCCTTTTCCGCAAACCGCCTTTCGCGGCGAGTCGCGCCATTCCTTCCTGGTCACCCTCGAGTTCCATTCATGAACTACCCGCTTCTTCACACCGTGACGTTCAACGTTCTGTACGCCAGTGCGTGCATCCTGATCTTCGTCATCTTCGAACGAACGTTCTATCTGAGCTATCTCGCGGTACGCTCCGCGCGAATTGCCCGCGAGATTGCCCGAAGCCCCGCCGTCGGCGCCGCGCCCGCGATGCCCGACCGAAAGTCCCGCGACCCGATTACGCAGGCGGTCGGCCGGTACCTCAACGTCGCCTCGCGCGCGGGAGTCACCCGGGGACAGCTGGAGGATTACTCCGCGGCTCTCTATATTGAGGTGGACAAGAAAATCAGCGCCCGCCTTTGGATCTTGGATACGATCATTACCGCGGCTCCGCTGCTCGGGTTGCTCGGCACCATCTTCGGGATCATGCAGACCTTTACGGCGCTCTCGGAGGGCGGCGTGTCGGACCCCGCGGAGGTGAGCCGCGGCATCGGCCTTGCGCTGACGGCAACCGCCATCGGCATCGCGGTGGCGCTGGTCGGGCTGGTGGGGCACAACGTGCTCAACAGGCGGGCGCAATTGCTCACCGAGAGCTTCAAGGTCTTCGTGTTGCGCCTGACCCCTGCGGCATCCTAGGGCGGCTGAGGAGTCTCCGCATCGACCACCAGGACGACAAAGCTGCCCGGCACGACGGGGCCCTTGGGCTCGTCCGCCCGCGCGGACGCGGTCTCTTCGAAGCGGGCGGTAGGGAGATAGAGCTTGTGACGGCTGGTATCGAGGGCGATGGTGCGGGCGCCGCGTGCCGTGGCGAGGGTCTGGGCAACGGTAAAGTGCTCGGGATCCGCCTCGTGCACGACGGTGAGCGTCCCATCGCCGTTGGCGCTGAATGCATTCTGGCTGTCGGCGTCGAACTCGGCGCCGTCGACGAAGGCGCCGATGGGAACCGTCGCGACCGATCGGCCGGTGTTCAGATCAAGGATCGACATTTTTTGTTCGCGCAGGCCGAGAAACCTCCTATGGTGCGCGGAATCGAGCGCGAGGCCGGTCGGCCCTTCGCAGCCCGGAAGCGGCCAGCGCGCCCGTCACCTTCCGCCCCTTGGCGTCCAGTGCCACGAGCTCGTTGGTGCTTTCGATGTTGGCATACACGAGGCCGGCGCCGTCCGCGCGTGCGAACTCGGGCGTTCCGCCGAGCGCGATGGTGGCGACCACTTTGCCGGTCGCCGCGTCGATCATGCTGGCGTTGCTGCTATGGCCGTTGAAAACGAACACCTGCCGGGTCGGCGGCTCATACACGATGGCATCGGGCTTCGTGCCTACCTCGACGCTGGCGATGACATCGAGCGTCTTCAGGTCGAAGACCTTCACCTGGTCGGATTTGCCCAGACTGATGTAGCCCCGGCCAAGCTCCGGTGCCAGAGCGATGCCATGAACGCCGGGCGTATCGGCGATATCGCCGGCGATGTGTCCGGTTCGGGTGTCGACGATGACGACGTGAGTGCCGCGGGAGAGGTACAACCGTTGCGTCGCAGAATCGAGGCTCGGGTAGTCCCATTTACCGTCTCCGCCGATGGGAAATCGTCAGCGACACGATAGGACGCGGCGCCGGCATCAGCGGTACTCGCAAGCAAAGCGGCAATGCAGGCGGCGAGCAGGATCGGCTTGTTCATGCGAATGCACCCTTGGGTTCGGATGTGGCGATACTAAGCGCTCGAAAATTAATATGGCGTTAAGGACGGCCGGGTCGTCCTCTCGGAGGGGCGGATGAAGATCTTGCTGGTCGAAGACGATCGAATGATCGGCTGGGGGCTCCGTCGCGGGCTCCTCGACGAAGGGTTTGCCGTGGATTGGCTGGACGACGGGGATGAGGCGGTCGTGGTCTGCTCCGAGCACAGCTACGATGCCGCCATCCTGGATCTCGGACTGCCCAATCGCGATGGCCTCAAGTGCGGGCCGAATTGACGGCATCAAGGCAATACCTTGCCGATCGTCGTGCTCACGGCCCGCGAGACTGTTGCCGATCGAATCAAGGGACTCAATGCGGGCGCCGACGACTATGTATGCAAACCGTTCGATTTCGACGAGCTCGTGGCACGGCTTCGGGCCGTCATGCGGCGCCGCGCAGGCCTGGTGTCGGCCGTTCTCGAATACCGCGACGTGAGCTTGAATCCCACGACGCGCCGCGTCGCCTTTAAGGGCCAGCTGCTGGGATTGTCGGCCAAGGAATTCTCTCTTCTGGAAGTATTGTTGCAACGGCCCGGGGTGGTGCTGACGCGCACTCAGCTGCGCGACAAGCTCTACGGCTGGGACGACAACGTCGGCAGCAACACGGTGGAGGTGTTCATTCATTCGTTGCGCCGCAAGCTGGGTCATGACTACATCGAGAATGTTCGCAGCGTGGGTTATCGGGTCCCGCTCCCGTGAGATCTATTCGCGCGAGACTGCTGATCGGACTGCTTGCGAGCGTTCTCGCCGTGCAGTTCATCACGTATCTGTTGATCTATGCCCGCATCGAGGATGAAATCGACGATCTGTTCGACGGTGAATTGGAGCGCAGCGCGCTCAGCGTGGGTTCCTCGGCACCGCGAGCGTTCATTCCGACCCCCCCACGCAAGGTCGAAAATCCGCAGGAGGAGATGGTGGTCAGCGTCTTCCGTGCCTCGGACGGTACGCCCGCGTATCAGACCCACCCGCTGATCGGCATACCGCGCTCGACCCCCACCGGGTTCTCCAAGCTCTCGCTCGACGGCAAAGAGTGGCGGCTGTTCGGGAGTACGGTGGGCGGTCAATTCGTGGTAGCCGCTCAGCCCGCAGACGTGCGCAACCGGGCGGCGCGGCGAATCACGCTGCGCAGTCTCTTGCCCTCGCTGGGCGCGCTGCCCTTGGCGGCGCTGATGATCTGGATCGCCGTCGCCTACGGTCTGCAACCGCTGGTGAGGATCACGCAGGACCTGCGTAAGCGGTCGCATCGGGATCTCCTGCCGCTCGATGTCAGCCGCCTGCCGCCTGACATTGCACCGCTCGCCGAAGCGCTCAACGACCTGATGGGGCGCCTGGCGGCGATCATCGCGACGCAACGCACCTTCATCGCCGATGCGGCCCACGAGTTGCTGACGCCGCTGACCGCGCTGCGATTACAGGCGCAGATGCTCGCGCGATCGAAAAGTCCGAGCCGGCAACGGGAGGCGATGGCCGAGCTGCAAGGCGGGGTGTCCCGTACGCTTCAACTGGCGCGTCAACTCTTGACCTTGGCTCGTCACGATGCCGACAGCGCGGGAGTGGACAATACTCAGGTCGACCTTGCAAACGTCGTTCAACGGGTGGTGTCGATCCATCTGCCGCTTGCAACGGAAAAGGCACTGCAAACGGAGGTCGGAATTCAAGAAGGTGCCGTCGTGCTGGGTAACGAAGAGGCACTCTCGATTCTGGTCTCGAATCTGATCGACAATTCGATCAAATACACGGGGCGAGACGGGCGCCTTTCGATCAGTTTGAGACCCGCATCCATCGGAGCTGAGCTGAAAATCGAGGATTCCGGCCCTGGAATCCCCGTCGAGGAGCGCGAGCGGGTGTTTGACCGCTTTTACCGGCGCCGCGATACGACGGTGACCGGCAACGGCTTGGGTCTTGCGATTGCGAAGGAGATTGCAGTTCGGCACGGCGCCTCGATCGTTCTGGAGTCATCCGAAGCCCTGGGCGGCCTGAGTGCGCGGATCCTGTTCCGCACCGCCACGGCGGCGTAGGGCAGGGGCGTCGTGAGCTCTTCAGCCGTTGAGCTCGCGCGTTCCCACAGGCCACGTCACCGGTGGCGGCTCGACGCCCAAGGGCGCATCGTGATGAGGATCAAAAGCCGCAATCTGGCGGCGAAGCCACGCGATCAGCCGTTCGTTGCTTGCCAGCCGCACGCTGTCGCTCCCGGCGGCATAGTGCTCGAGTGCTTCCCGAGTGATCGCGATTCGGACCATGCGGGAACGCTTGGCGGGACGATAAGGATCGTCGGGCGGCAGACGCCAGGTGGCGAGGATCATGAGACCGTCGTTACCCCGGGGCATGACAATGCGTGAATCCTTGGGCAGCTCGGCTGCGATCAGCGTACGGAATTGATTACTGAAGTCCTTCATGGCAACGCTTCGCCGCCCATTGCTCCTGCATCCTCGACCATCTCAATCCGTCCGACCGCTACCGGGAGAACCAAATCTTACCGCTTGCAGCGCCCCGGATGAGGAACGATATCGCAAAAGTCGCTCGTATCGAGTCCTGAACGCGAATTGGATCACAACACCGGCCGGACCGGCTTCGGGAACCCACATCGTGCGGTTTGGGCACGGGAGGTCTATCCTAGCCACAGGCGCTTTCTATCTACCTTGATTCAGGGGTGTCAACCTCGAGGGTGCTGTGATGGCCCGTTGGCTGTGGGTATCGTGGGGGGTAATCCTTTGCATGACGATGGCGCCTGCGATAGGGGACGATGCGCCGCCCGCGCTCACGGATCGCCAGGTGTCTCCGGGGATGGTGGCGCAACTCACGCTGGACGGTCCGATCGGGCCGGCGGCGGCCGAATATTTCGATGATGCTTCGAAGCGCGCCGCGGCCGACGGCGCCAAAGCGATCGTGCTGCGCCTGGATACGCCGGGCGGACTGCTCGACTCGATGCGGCAGATCATCGCTCGCATGCTGGCTTGCAAGATTCCCGTTCTCGTTTACGTCGCGCCCGATGGAGCGCGGGCGGCCTCCGCCGGCACCTATATCCTCTACGCCGGGCAGATCGCCGCGATGGCCCCGGCGACGCACGTGGGTGCAGCGACGCCGGTCAGCGTGGGGGGCGGAAGCCCGTGGTCGTCAGACAAACCGCCCGTGAAAGGCGATTCCTCTCGCCGGGAGGGGCCGGCCGAGGAAGGCGATGCCGAATCGCACAAGACTCTGAACGATGCGATCGCCTATATTCGATCCCTCGCGCAACTTCGCGGGCGCAACGTCGGGTGGGCGGAACAGGCCGTGCGCGGCGCGGTAACGCTGACCGCCGGCGAAGCGGCCGAGATGCATGTGATCGATTTCGTGGCGACCGACGTGTCCGACCTGCTCGCCAAGGCAGATGGACGAAAGGTGGAGGTGGGCGATCACACGGTGACTTTGCAGCTCAAGGGATTATCGGTGCGCGATTACCTGCCGAGCGCACGCACGCGATTTCTGGCAATCATCACCAACCCGACGATCGCCTATATTCTATTGCTTGCCGGGATCGTCGGTCTTTTCCTGGAAGCGACCCATCCGGGGGTGCTCTTGCCGGGAATCGCCGGCGGCATTTGCCTCCTTGTCGGCCTCTATGCGCTGGAGTTGCTGCCCGTGAGTTACGCGGGACTTGCGCTGATGGCGCTCGGCATCGGCCTCCTCGCCGCCGAGATGGTGACCCCCACCGCAGGCGCCCTCGGCATCGGCGGAGTCATCGCGTTCGTGGTTGGCTCGGTGATGCTGATGAATACCGGGAGTCGCGGGCTATCGACGTGAATCTCGGAATCATCGGGGGCATCGCACTGTCCGCTGCGGTGTTCCTGGCCTTGATCGTGCGGCTGGTGTTGCGATCACGATACGCACGCCAATCCATGGGCGATACGGCGCTGCTCAAGGAGGAGGCGGAGCTGCTCGAGCCGCTGGCCGCCGGCGGCGAAGCATGGGCGAGGGTCCACGGGGAGCGCTGGAGGGTACGCAGCGAGAGCGCGCTGCCGGCCGGCGCGCATGCGCGTATCATACGCCGCGAAGGGCTGCTCATCTGGGTGGCACCGATGAATTCAAATAGGTAGGGAACGGCCGTAGAACGGCGCTCACGAAGCGACCCGGAGGAGATAGTTCATGTTCCCGCTCATCGCAGTGTTGGTGGTATTGGGTGCCGTGCTGCTGTTTACCTCGATCAACGTGCTACCCGAGTATCAGCGCGCGGTTGTTTTGACGCTCGGCCGCTACACGGGCACCAAAGGGCCGGGAGTCGTGCTGCTGATTCCGGTGCTGCAGCGGATGGTTCGGGTGGACCTGCGGATCACGGTGATGGACGTGCCTCCCCAGGATGTGATTTCGCGGGACAATGTCTCGGTGCGGGTCAACGCCGTCGTCTATTTCCGGGTGGTGGAACCGGATAAGTCGGTGCTTCAGGTGGTGAATTTCCTGCAGGCCACCAGCCAGCTTGCGCAAACTCGACTGCGCTCGGTGCTCGGCCAGCACGAATTGGATGAAATCCTCTCACAGCGCGAATCGATCAACCGCACGCTGCAGACGATTCTCGACGAAGCCACGGATCCCTGGGGCATCAAGGTGGCCAATGTAGAGATCAAGGATGTCGATCTCAACGACACCATGGTGCGGGCGATTGCCCGCCAGGCCGAGGCCGAACGCGAACGCCGCGCCAAGGTGATCCACGCCGAAGGCGAATTGCAGGCCGCCGAGAAGCTGCGCGATGCGGCGGCCATGCTGTCCCAGGAGCCGCAGGCGCTGCAACTGCGCTACCTGCAGACACTCGCCGACATGTCCAGCAACGGCAAATCCTCGACCATCGTGTTCCCGCTGCCCTTGGATCTCATCAAGCCGCTGATGGAGGCGCGCTCCTCGAAGCCGTGATGAGCGGACCGCGTTGGCGGTTCTTATGCGCCTCCGTGACTGCTCGCGACCTTCCTGGCCAAAGCCTCGATCTGAGGTTCGGTCAGCGCGGAGAGGTCCGCTATTTCTGTCGCTTTGACTCGTTCAGCAATATCGGAACGGTGTTTCCTTAGGTAATCGATCAGGACATCGACCGCGCTGCTCTTGCCGACTCCATGCCCAATGAGGATGATTTCCTTCGCAGGAGCTAACGCCTCCACGATTTCCCCGTAGAACGAGGTCTCTTCGGGAACTCGATCGCCTTCGTAATGCGCCTCCTTCCGATGAATCAAATGGTGATGAAAGTGATGAGGATCGTAGGGCTTGATGGCGACCTCCGATTCAGGTCGGCGGAGATTCATGTCCTGGAACACGCGTGCGACATGATGATCAATGACAACTACGGTCCTTAAACTTTGAACCGCCTGCGACTCGGGGGATTCGCCGCTAGCAGCTTTCAGGAATTTGCGAAGACGCGAGACCTCGTCGATCCCTAAGTCAGCGTTGCGCGGGCGCCTGAACAATTCGCGTTCGGTTCCGATGGTGAATGCGAATTCCTCGCCACCCTGCGGCTGTACTTGACCGAGATGCTCAACCAACTCGACGGCCTCAGCCCAGCGCATGCTTCGCGGCAACTTGCCGTGCATCAGATTCTGATGGAGTACCGTAAGCTTGTGATGAAGATGTTCACTCATGGGTATTCGCTTCCCGTCCGGGCGATCCGGGAATCTATCTTAAGCAAGAGTTGCGCGATAAGCCAATCGACTGAGCTGGTCGGCATCATGTGGCAATGACGGATTCCCGCACCGAGTCGAGCTACGTGTAATCCCGTATGCCGGGAGCCGACGGCATCGCGGATACTCGGTCATCGTTCCGTTCAACGTTGGAGGCCCAGGGTGGTCAAAACTTGCGTGTTGTCCGCGTGGTGCCTGTTACTGAGTCTTCAGGCGGTAGCCTCCGAAGAGACAGCGGATCGACTGACCCAGTCCGCCCTTGATCTCGATGCGCATCGGGAGCGTGGGGCAGTGGTATTTCGACGGTCCTGTACCCGGTGTCACGGTGAGCAAGCGCAGGGCGATGCCAGCCAGGCCATTCCTGCCTTGGCGGGCCAGCGGTTCAAGTACATCGTGCGGCAACTGGCCAATTTTTCGGCGGATGAGCGTGACAGCGACATCATGCAGCATGTTTTGGCACACAAGACTTTGAAGGAGCCGCAAACCTGGGTCGACATAGCAGCCTATTTGAACAATCTCCCGATGACCGCGCATGCAGGCACGGGCAACGGCGAACACGTCCCGCTCGGACGGGGGATTTTCCACGAACAATGTGCCTCCTGTCACCATTTCGATGCGCATGGTGATGACGAGGGCTTTATCCCGTCATTGAGAAATCAACAGTACACCTACCTGGTCGCCCAGCTCGAGAAATTGGCCGAAGGCCGTCGCCACAACGTGGATGAGGATCTCGTCCGGTTCTGGCGCAGTCTGGAGGATCAAGACGTGCGCGCAACGGCCGATTATCTGTCTCGGCTGTCCGGGCCGGGCGAGGTGCAAAAGATCATGCGTCGTGACGGCTCCGTGGTCAACTAGGCCTGGCGCGTTCTTGCCGCGGGTAGTGGGGCGGTTATTGATCCCATTTCCATTCAATGCATCATGAATACGGGAATGTTGGCGTCCTCGAGAAGTGACTGCGTGACGCCTCCGAAGGCCCGCTCTCGTAGACGGCTGTGGCCGAATCCTCCCACGACGAGCATGTCGGCTTGCAGATCGGAAGCCGCTCTCGCGAGGTGATGGGTAAGCGCATGCGAGCCACTGGAGATCACCTGGGTTTCCGCCAAGATGCCATGCCATTTGAGTTGCCGCGCGAGATGTTTGAGGGACTCGGGAACCATCGGCTCCTGCTCGACTATGTGGAGCAAGATCACCTTGTTCGCCTTCTCCAGGAACGGCCACGCCACACCCAGGGCCCGCGCCGATTCCGGCGTCTCCTTCCATCCGACGACGACCGTACCGGTCACGGTTGTCGGCAGGAAGTTCGGAGCGATGAGCAGCGGTCTTCCGCAGCCCACCAAGATATCCTCCATGAGCATCGTCGGCAGGTAATCGACGTGGGCGGGACGCCCGAGCACGATGAGGTCGCTATGTCGGGCGTGTAGCATCAATCGGTCTCGCGCGTGGTCCTGCTCTTCCAGAAAATGCGCGGACAAAGTCTCCTGTTTCCCGGGCGTTTCGCGCATCGCCACGGCGTGCCTGCTGCAGAACGATTGGACGTGAGCCGCGGCGATTTCAGACAGGTCGGATTCCACTTCGCGGAGGGCATTCAGCGCCAGCGGCAGCGCCGCTCCGACGCAGAATTCCACATGGGGCGCGCGTACGGCAGCTTCGGTGGCGGAGAGCTGGACGTGATAAAACTCGAGATGTGCCGCCAACGGTCGCGCCGCGGCCAACGCGGTCGCGAATACAGGATCATCCGTCGAACTTCCGCTCGCGGGTACGAGAATCGTTTTGATCATTTTCGTCTCCTGATAGCGCGTGTGGGCTTGGATTTAACGACCAAGACATCGCATGGAAGCGCATCGAGCACCTGCTCGGCGGTGCTGCCGAGCAGCAAGCGGTCCATTCGGGAGCGCGAAATGGCCCCCATCACGATCATCTGAGCCTTGAGAGACCGCGCAAGGGCGGGAAGCACGAACCTTGGATCACCCATCTGAAGGTGCGCTCGCCGGGGCGTGATGTGGTATTTCGTGTTGAGTGATTTGAAGCGGCGACGCACCGCTGCCTCATGCATCTCCTCCTGCGGAAGAGATATGGGTATCGCAACCGGGGCGAACGCGGAATCCGATACGAATCCGAGCAGCGGCAAGTAGGCGTGAACGCTATGGAGCGAACCATTCAGCGATTTGGAGATCGTGCGGCCGGCATCGACGATATGCGAATCCAGGGATGCGGGCTTGGCATTCTGATGCCAGGGGTCGAGTGCCACCAATATCGGCCGCCGGCCCGGGCGCCGAGCACTTTTGACAATGAGAAGCGGGACCGGACAATGGCGGATCAGGTCATAATCGCTCTGTAGCAGGAACCATCTCGCCAACAAGCTGTGCTTATGCGCTTCTATTGCCACGAGGTCTGCCGGTGCTTCCCGGAGCCGCTCATTGATACTGTCGCTCAACGAATCGTCCGTTACTACGGTGCAAAGTGTCTCGATGCCCTGCCGTCGCAGTGGAGTCGCGAGCTTTTCGAGTTCCCGCCGTCGACTCTCGGCGATCGCTCGATTGATCTGTAACAGTGTGGCATTGGGCAATCCGAGCACAGTCGAGTTGGGACGTATGACGCTGAACAGCTCGATCTTGGCGTGAGCTTTGAGCGCCAAATCACCTGCGCGCCGTGCAACCCGTCTTGCGGCGCCGTCCGCGACGGCGACGAGAATGCGGCGAATGCGAATCGGCATGAGACTCCCCTTGGGCGGTTGGTTTGAGCCGCAATCGTGAGCGAAGCGCGAGCAACGTACCATCAGGGCTTTTACGTAGCAGCGAGCGGACATTTTGCGCGGGGCGCGATCGGTTTAGAGGCCCAACAAGGTGGTATCTTCCACGAAGACCCGGTCCTTAGGGGAATGCGGGGTGCCGCGGCGAGCGTCGGTCGGCTGCGGCAATCCACGATGGCGGGGCGGGGCAGCGGATAACTACGATGCATCGGTCCCCAGCAGTAGAGTAAGGAGAGCACGGTGACAGGCAAAGGCGGCGTGTGGATTGATCATCGCGAAGCGATCGTGGTATTCCTCGATACAGACTCGGATCGTCACCTCCACGTGGCCTCACACGTGGTCAAACATCTATCGCGGGGAGGTGACTCCCCGTTAAAGGGCTCTTTTGAGGCCCGACAAGTGCCGCCGGACGATCGGCGTCAAATGGCCTTGACGGCAGAGCTCGACGCCTACTACGACCAGGTGATTTCGGCGGTCGGCAATCTGGATGCCCTGCTGATTCTTGGTCCTGGCGAGGCCAAGGGCGAATTCAAGAAGCGGCTCGATCGGCATAAGCTCGGCCCGCGGGTCGCCAGGATGGAGACGGCGGATAAAATGACCGAACCGCAACTCGTCGCCAGAATCCGCGAGTATTTCCACGGCGCGGCAGCGCCCGTGCGTAGTTAGCGACCCCGGACCCAAGCATATGATTCTCGATGTGCCAAAGGCCGTCGCACGCCGCGTTGATCGCTCGATCGTGCTCGAGAGGCTCGCGCACCTGACGGAGGCCGTCGAAGGCGCGCTATCTACTGTTGTGCGACGCCCAACTCCCGAAGCTGTCCATGAGGCGCGGATCTTGATGCGCCGCCTGCAGGCCTCAATCGGCAACATGAAGCATCAGCTCCCCTCCCGGGGTCGCAAGGATTGCATAGTGGTGCTGGCCGCGATCATCAAGGAATGCAACGCGGTGCGCGATGCCGATGTGCGCAGCCGACTGGTTCGTCATTGGCTGATCCGCTCGGGTCTTAAGGACCATGAACAGGCTCGATTACTACGGGAGACGGCGGACCGGGAGCGTACAGAAGCGCGACGCGAGCTTCGAGGAAGAAGTCATTCGCCGAAATGGGACAAGCGATCGTGGAAGCTCAGGCAACTTGAGATTGCGTTACTCCAGAGCGAGGGTAAAGACTTCCCGGTGGAGTTGATCGACAACGCCGTCGAGCGGTACCGAAGGGCGTTGCGCGACCTGCCGAAAGCGATGCGCAAGAGGCGAGAGCTCCACCGGCTTCGCCTTCGGATCAAGGATATGCGATATTTTATCGAAGACTTCGGTCCCCTTCTCGGCGCGGCGCAGGAGGGGGAGGGGGTTCGCTTGCGCGACCTGCAAAAGACCCTCGGCGATTTACACGATGAGTGGCGGCTGCGGCAATGGCTTCGCAGGCAATATAAGTGTTACCTCGTGACCGGCGAAATGCTCACCTGTTTAAAGGCACATGAACGCCAGTTGTTGAAACGTATTCGGCGATTGCGCGACCTACCACGCGCCTAGAGCGTGGAGCGGCGAGCTTAGCGTCAATTCGAGGTGGTCAACGATGCGAGCAATGGTACTGCGAGCCCGTGGAGGCCCAATGACTCTGGAGGAGCGCCCGGATCCCCAAGCTCGCTCGGGACAGGTTCGAATTCGCGTCGAGGCATGCGCCGTGTGCCGGACGGATTTGCATGTTATCGACGGAGAGCTTCCCAACATCCGCTATCCCGTCGTCCCAGGGCATGAGATCGTCGGTGTGATCGAGGCTCTCGGGGAGGGAGTCGGGGGATTCAGCGTTGGGCAGCGCGTGGGAGTGCCTTGGTTGGCGAAGGCTTGCGGGCATTGCGAGTACTGCAAGTCCGAACGGGAGAATCTTTGTGATACGCCGGAGTTTACCGGGTACAGCCGAGATGGCGGCTTTGCCACCCACATCATCGCGGAGGCGGCCTTTTCGATTCCCCTGCACGAGTTCGCGGATCCTGTCGCAACGGCGCCGCTGTTGTGTGCGGGGTTGATCGGCTGGCGTTCGCTGAGCGCTGCCGGGGACGCCAAGACGATCGGTCTCTTCGGATTCGGGGCGGCGGCTCACTTGATCGCCCAGATATGCCGCTGGCAGAACCGCAGGGTATTCGCCTTCACGCGACGTGGGGACGAGGCGGCTCAGGCGTTTTCGCGCTCGCTCGGTGCCGCCTGGGCGGGAGCGTCGGAAGATGCTCCTCCAGAGCCCTTGGATGCGGCGATCATATTCGCCCCGGTCGGGGCCCTGGTGCCGGCGGCACTGCGGGCCGTAAAAAAAGGCGGCCGGGTGGTGTGCGGCGGCATCTACATGAGCGACATCCCCTCGTTTCCCTATGGCATTTTGTGGGAGGAGCGTCAGGTCGTGTCCGTCGCCAATCTCACTCGCAAGGATGCGTCGAACTTTCTACCCGTCGCTCGGCAGGCGCAAGTCCATACCTCGACGGTTGTCTACACGCTCGATCGCGCAAATGAGGCAGTGAGCGATTTGCGGAAGGGGAGACTACAGGGGGCCGCGGTTCTCGTGCCGGGCTGAGCCAAGGCGAAGTGGACCGCGCCGGAATCCAAGCTTCAGCTGCCGGCCGGAGGCATCATCTGGAGTCTTCAGTGCCGCAAAGCTCAGATATGGCAGCGAGGAGCGCATGAGTATCCACGGGCTTACTCAAGAAACGACAGCGCGGAATGGAGGTTCTTACCACACGCATCATCGACTGCAAATCTCCGCTCAGCAAAATGGCAGGAATCTCCCGTTGATGTTGCGCGCGAACCTGCTGGAGCACGTCGAGTCCGGTCAATGCCCCATTCAGATGATAATCCGAGATCAGCAAGTCACCCGGCTTGAGTTGGGCCAGTAACTCTTCGGCATCGCCGACGCTCCCAGCGCTATAGGTCTCGTAGCCCTCCAAGCTCAGAAACAGCTCGGTGGCGGCACGAACCGAATCGTTGTCCTCGAGCAGTACGAGTCGGGTAGGGGCCGTGGCATGCGGTAGGAAGACGACAGGGTGGGGGTCATCGGTCGGAAGGGTATCTGAACCGATTTGGTCACGGGGTATGCGTACGCGAACCAGCGTGCCGCGGTCAACTTCCGAGGAGACCGAGACCGAATAGCCTAGTAGGCGAGACACCTCACGCACGATGGCAAGGCCTAAGCCGACACCGGACCGCTGCGTACCAGACTGATCGACTTGATAGTACTCATCGAAGATGCGTTCCAGCTTATCGCTCGGGATGCCGCTGCCGGAATCCTCAATGCAGAGCAGGAATCCATCCGCATCCAAGGTCTCGGCGATCTTCACGAAGCCCTTCTCGGTGTACTTGAGCGCGTTACCGATAAGATTCTGTAGCATTTGATTCAGGAGAATACGATCGCTGATCACGATCCTCGACGTTTCGGGAAATTCCAGGCGTATGCCCTTCGCCAGCGCCACCGCTTCACACTCGCGCTTCAGATCCGCATAGATCGAGATAAGGTTAATGGGGGATAAGTGCGGCTCGACGGCACCGGACTCCAGGCGGGTAATATCGAGCAACGAGTTGATCATTCGGCTGGCGCCGTCGATGGCCGACTCCTGGCGGCGCAAGAGCTCGTGTTGCTCCGCCGTCTCCGGCGTGAGAGTCAGTAAGGACGCATTGAGCAGGCGAATGGTTTGCAGGGGCTGTCGCAGGTCATGGCTCGCCGCGGCGAGGAACCGGGTCTTCGCCATATTGGCGCGGTCCGCTTCCTCGCGGGCAGCCACCAACGCATCGTTGATCGCGCGTCGCTCCGTCATATCGCGAATCGCCGCGGCGACAAAGGTCTTCTCCCCATCATGAATGGGAGCCAAGCGGATGCCGGCGGGGAATTCAGTGCCATCCGCGCGTCGAGCAAACAGATCAATGATCCGCGCGCCCATTTCCCGCGCCGTGGGATCGCGAAGATAACCAGCCAAATAAGCACCGTGGCGCAACCGAAAGCGTTCCGGCACGAGCATATCTATGGGTTGCCCGACGAGCTGCTCACGGGAGTAGCCGAAGAGGGCGCGCGAGGTGGCATTGGCGAAGAGAATGACTCCTTGAAAGTCCACCACGATGAGCGCATCCGGTGAGAATTGCAGCAGTTGCTGCGAGATAGAGGCGATTTTGTCCATATCTGGGGCCGCGAGATGCCAAAAACGCGTGATTATCCTACAAGCCTATCATGGGCTGAGCAGGCCGCCATTTCGTCGATGCCCGGTCGTAGGGGGATGGCGCATATTATTGCGGAAATCCGCCAGTGAATAAGCCCTTGAAATCGGGCAAACTTCACCTCCCATATGAGCTCGCCGGTAACCTTGACTTTCCGCCAGCTGCCTCGATCCGGAGCGCTGGAGGCCTCGGCCCGCGAGGTGGGTAACCGTTTGCAGCGGCTCAACGATGGTATGACGGCGTGCCATATCGTGTTCGAGAGTGCCCCCGAGGCAGCGGGCGGCGTGCCGTTTCGAGTCAAGATTCACCTGAGCGTGCCGGGTGCCCAGATCCACGCCGAAAGCAGGCGACAACCGGAAGAAGGGCGGACTGCTCCTCATGATCCGCTGCGTTCCGCCTACGAGAATGCAAGGCGTCAGCTCGCGAAACTCAAGCAATCGCACCACGGTAACGCTCAGCCCTCAATAAGTGAGGATGGGTCATGACATTCGCGTTGAGCTGAGCATATGTACCTCTCCAAGGACGCTGGCAAAGAACCAGTGCCTGCGACCGCGTTGCGAGTCTTTTGGACCCGGCTCAAAGAACATCCGCTCGCGAGAGTCGGACCCGGGCTCGTCACGGGGGTGGCCGACGACGATCCCAGCGGCATCGCCACTTATTCGCAGGCGGGCGCGCAATTTGGGCTGAACATGCTCTGGACGATGCCCCTGGCATTGCCGCTGATGGCTGCGATTCAGTACATGTGCGCGTCAATCGGGCGAGTCACAGGTCGTGGACTTGCCGCCAACATCAAGGATGCATTTCCGCCTGTCGTCATCAGGTCGGTCGTGCTCTTGCTGCTGATCGCGAACACCCTCAACATCGCCGCGGACGTCGCCGCCATGGGCGAAGTGGCCGAGCTCGTGATCGGATTTAACCGTCATCTCATGACGGCGTTTTTCGTGTTCGGAACCGTGCTGCTGCAGGTATTCATCCCCTATCACCGGTACGTACGCTTCTTGAAGTGGCTGACGCTTTCCCTGCTGGCCTACGCCGCCGTGTTGTTCACCGTTCATGTGCCCTGGGGTCAGGTGGCGCTGCGCACGGTATGGCCTCATTTCACACCGAACGCGGCGGCCGCCGCGGTGGTGGTGGGTGTTTTCGGCACGACCATCAGTCCCTACTTGTTCTTTTGGCAGGCCTCCGAAGAAGTCGAGGACATGCAAGCGGGCAAGGGCACTGCGCCGCTGGTGCGCGATGGACGCTCGGCGAACTCGGAGCTGCGCCGCATTCGGTGGGATACCTGGAGCGGCATGACGTACTCGAATGTGACGGCTTACTTCATCATCCTGGCGACAGCCGTCACGCTGCATGTAGCGGGAACCACCGACATCAACACGGCGGCGCAAGCGGCGAGCGCGCTGCGTCCGCTCGCCGGCGATTTCGCCTTCATTCTCTTCGGGGCGGGCATTCTCGGAGTCGGCCTGATCGGCGTGCCGGTGCTCGCGGGCTCCGGCGCTTACGCGCTGTCCGAGATCATGGATTGGAAATCGGGCCTGGAGCACAAGGCCGCGGACGCGCGCGGTTTCTACGGCATCATCACGGTCAGCGTGCTCGCTGGGCTCGGTATTCAATATCTACCGATTAGTCCCATGAAGGCCCTGTTCTGGAGTGCGGTCATCAACGGCATCGTTGCCGTCCCGCTCATGGTGGTCATCATTCTACTGGTATCGAAGCGCTCAGTAATGGGTCCTTTTACCGCGAGCCGGCCGATAATCCTTCTCGGCTGGATCGCAACGGCTGTCATGGGCGTGGCGGCCGTGTGGATGTTCCTCCCCGGCTAACCTGCGTATTGCTAGTCGATGTGCAGCCAGTGCTTTAGCTTGGCAAATTTTTTGTCGGAGGAGGACTGTACGTCGTTGGTTCTCGAGGCATCAGCTTGCCGGTCCTGGGGACATTCCTCGATTGCTATCGCGCGCAGCGCGTAATCCTCAGACATTCGTCCAGCGGCGATCTCGCGGTCGGTGACGTGAAGCATTCCTTCATAGGAGATGACACCGTTAACGAGCGTTTCCTGAACGATGAGCCGCTTGTATTCCAATTCACACGCATCCGTGAACTTCTCCAAATGTTCCGCATGCAGCTCGAGTTGACGCACTACCAATTCCATTGCGGCCGCCCGAGCGGCGAGCAAATCGCCGCGCTCCTCGGACGTTGTCGCAGCACGGAATTCCTCGTTCACACGCGCGCTGAAGGCTATCCAGTCAAAGGGCTCATCCGGCGGCATGTCCTCGAGTTCCTGAGTCAACTTTGATACCGACATCCAACACCTCCGAGGACAAGCCAAGCGCAGGGAATAACGTGCAGGCTCACATATGCGATCCAAGCCCCCGCCAACCTGCGTTGTACGTTTGCAGCGCATGATCCCGACGGCCGCAGAGGACGTGCAAGCGCGGATTCAAGAAAGTATCACCGGCCTGCAACATGTGCCGGCGTACCATCCCCCGCGAACCGTAGGTGCGTCCTTTCCGTTTGACAGAGGAGCTGCCATGAGACTGAGAGCAATTGTTTCGCAGACACTATGTCGCCTATGCGCGACGGCATTGTCGCTGGCCGTGATCCAGCTGTCCATGGGGCCCACGCTGGCCGCCGCGGCACAGTCTCAGAACGATTTGCCCAGCCCCGGGAGCCTCGGCACCCCGCAGTCGCCGATCAAGCACGTCATTGTGATCATCGGCGAGAATCGCAGCTTCGACCACGTCTTCGCCACGTACCAGCCGACGGCCATCAAAGGTCGCCCGCAGGAGGTGCTGAATCTGCTGAGTGAGGGCATTGTCAACCTGAAGGGAACCACCGCGGTGCCCGGCCCGAACTGGCAGCGGGCGGTGCAAAAACAGGTGGCCTCGAACGAGTCAGCATTCCTGCTGAGCCCACCATCGACGGACTACAAGGTCCTGCCCAATCCGCTGGCCGGCGGCCCGTCCGGCCAGTACGCAAACCTGACCGGTTTCTGCACCAGCGTTGCGGCGTGCACCGCACTGGCCGAAGAGGTCGAAACCGGATTGCCCAATGCTTCCTACTACGCGTCGCTTGCCTCGGGCGGTACCGGCCTGACTTCGGGCACGCCCGACACGCGCATTCAGTGGGACGGCCACAGCGTGCAGGACAACAACCTGCTGCCCGGACCGTTCCAGCTGACCAGCGCGGCTCTTGCATACACGGCCTACGCCGCGAGCCCCGTGCATCGCTTCTACCAGATGCAGCAAGAGCTCAACTGCCAGCCCCGCGAGTGGAACTGGCTCAACCCCTCCGGTTGTGACGGCAAGCTGTTCGCGTGGGTTGAAACCACCTTTGGCGCAGGCTCCAACGGTAATCTGCCGGGTTACACCGGCACTCCGGGTGCGCCGGACGATGTCCAGGCGGGCACTTTCGCCACCAACTACACCACCGGCGAAACCCCGGCCCCGATCACCACCGGCGAGGGTTCCACGGCGCTGGGATTCTACAACGTCCAGCGGGGTGACGTGCCGTACTTCAAGCAGCTGGCTGACACTTACGCCATGAGCGACAACTTCCATCAGTCATTTCTGGGCGGCACCGGCGCCAACCACATCATGTTGGGTCACGGCGATGCGATCTACTTCCAAGATCAAAACGGGAACGCGGTCGCCCCGCCCAATCCGGTCAGCAACCCGCAGGGCGCCCTCAGCGAGATCGAGAACCCCAATCCCAATCTTGCTGCAGTCAACCTGGGCAGCAACAACTGGTACACCGAGGACGGCTACGGCAGCTTCGACAAGGCCGGGAGTGACTACTACGGCGGCGGGACCTACAGCGACTGCTCCGACTCCAGCCAGCCCGGGGTCGGGCCGGTTCTGGGATACATTCACAGCCTGGGAGTGGACTCCCGCTGCGAAGCGGGCCACTACTACCTGATGAACAACTACAACCCCGGCTACGAGCCTCAGCTGAGCAACGAAGACGCCAGCACCTTCAACGGCACCTGGCAGGACGCTTACTATCAGGATTACGCCTTGGGCGACGGCGCCACCGCGTTCACCATCCCGCCGAACCGCAATGGCAACGGGAAGGACCCGTCCAAGACAAACAGCATCGGCGACACGCTGAACAACGCGGGCATTTCCTGGAAATACTACGGCGACCAGCTGAACGTGTTCCACACGGATCCCCACGTGACGAACAGCCCCGCCAAAGGCCAGTTACCGGACGAGTACTGCCAGATCTGCAATCCGTTCCAGTACGACCAGTCGATCATGGAAAGTGCGGACGTGAACAAGCACATCCAGGACAGCACCAGCCTGTACGCGGACATCGCGAGCGGTACCAACCTGCCGGCGGTTTCGTTCGCGAAGCCCAGCGGCCTGGTGGACGGCCACCCGGCGTCCTCGAAGCTGGACCTGTTCGAAGGCTTCGTGAAGAAGATCGTCGATGAGGTGCAGGGCTCGGCCTATGCCAACGACACCGCCATTTTCATCACCTTCGATGAGGGCGGCGGCTACTATGACTCCGGCTACGTGCAGCCGGTGGACTTCTTCGGCGACGGTACCCGCATTCCCTTGATCGTGGTCGCGCCGACGCAGTACCTAAAGGGTGGCGGCTACATCTCGCACCAGTACGCGGACCATGTCTCTATCCTGAAGTTCATCGAGCGAAACTGGCGGCTGCCGACGGTGACGCCTCGCAGCCGCGACAACCTCCCGAACCCGCAGCAGTTGCCCGTCACGCGCGGCTTCCGGGGCTTCGTGGAGACCGCCGGCTACGTGCCGTACGTGAATGGCGTGCCCGGCAAGGCGGCGATCGATGACCTGTGGGACTTTTTCAACTTCCCGTCCTCGCACGGCCCTTGGTAGGGCTACGCGAGGCTTTGTCCTTGAGAAAGGGGCCGCCGTAAGGCGGCCCCTTTGCGCGAAGGTTCGCTGCTCGATGGTCCCTAGTCGATGCGCAGCCAGTGCTTCAACTGGGCGAATTTGCTCGCGGACGAGGACCGTAGGTCGCTGGGTTTCGAGGCATCAACTTGGCCGGCCTGCGGGCATTCCTCGATTGCTATCGCGCGCAACGCGTAATCGCCAGACATGCGTCCAGCGGCGATCTCGCGATCGTTTGCGGGCAGCACCTCGAATCGCGAGTTGTGCCTAGATGGGCAATTCTATCGACCCGCAGACGCTATCGTATCCCGGCAGCAACGGGTTGACCCAACTTCTCCGCCAGCCACAGTTTAATGAGCGATTGTCGAGTTACGCCCAGTCGTCGCGCTTCCCGATCGAGAGAGTCGACCATCCAAGCAGGAAAATCCACGTTGACCCGCTTCGCTTCTGTCCCAACGCGTCGTGCCTTTCCCAAATCAAGTTGATCCACGATTTTTTTGCCAGAATCGAACTTGCGATCAAATGTCTTGGCTTTCATAGATTTCTACCTCTTCGTCTCGCGATCGTCTCACGGAGATCAGTCGGACGTTCTCACCGCGCCGGGTAATCACCGCAGACCAATGCTTCTGGTCGATCCTGCCGACCAGAAGCCATCGCGGTTCATCAGTCGTACGAGCGGGAATTTCCACCAGTCCGGAATCCGCCCAAAGCTCCTGAGCCTCCTCAAAATCAATGCCGTGCTTCCGCTTGTTCTCAGCGCTCTTATGGGGATCGTACTCGAATTGCATACTTCCAAGCGCGACAATGCGGTATATTAAAGGTATAATTATTATACTGGAAGCGTTCGCCGCTCGCAAATTCTCAGAGATGCACGCCTTCGTGACATCATCTTCCTGCGAGGCCTTAGTATCGGCGAGCGGTACCACGAACGCCATCGTTTGGGCTCATGAGAACACGTCCCCCGCCGTGCTGCATGCGTACGACGCCTCAAACCTCGCGCAAGAGCTTTACAACAGCAACCAGGCCGCCGGGGGCTGCGACCAGTTCGGCCCTGGCAATAAGTTCATTGCGCCAACCGTGGCCGGCGGCAAGGTCTTCGTGGGCACAACCAACACGCTGGCCATTTTCGGGCTTCTCCAATAGAAGGGCGTTGCGACTGCGAGTAAGGGCTGATGTCGACAAAGACCCAGTTGACCCTCCTGGATGTAGGACTAGACCGACACCAGCCGTCGCGTCTGGTGCATGAAATACGGGCACGGCAAACCTCGCGTTGGGTTTATAGTCAGGGCACTGGCCCGCTTGGATGAGAGCCCCTCCAAGGGCCCCTGGCCTCTGGAGATCGTTGATGGATCACATAGATACCCCTCACCCGGGGCCATCCGCCGATTTTCGGAAGAAGGTGGCTGATCGAATTGGGCTGGTTCCTAACTTCTTTTGCTCGGCTCAGGCGGCGCCCGGGCTCATCGAGCGGCTCTGGAGTTTTGCGGAATCGGCCTATCTCGACAATCCGCTGCCGTCCGTATTCAAGGAGCGACTCTTCGTGCACTTGTCGCGCTTCTGCCAAGTGCGCTATTGCATCATCCGCCACGTGGGTTTTCTGGTCGGTCAAGGGCGACCCGCGGGGGACCCGACGGCGGCGCTTCACACCGTACCCGAGGTGATCGATCTCTTATCTCGTCCAGCCCTTCGTTCACTGTCGGACATGGATCCTGTCCTCTCGAGGCTCAAGGCGGCGCCGATACCCGGAGAAATCCCCGAACGGGGTAGTCTTCTCGAGTACGACCTGTTTCTCGCGGCGAGCGGGATCTTTCTCGACCCCGAGCGTTACCGCGAGGCTGGCTCCGCTGTACGGGTGGCGATCGGTGAGCGCAATGCGGAGTTTCTGATCGCCTTCATTGCCTTCATCCGCACTGCTCACTACTGGACGGAGACGCATCCGGAGATCGGTATCGAGGAGGACATGCAGGAGTTGATGCGCCTGCACGAGCCGCTTCTCGGGTTGCTTTTGTCGACCTCGGACGCCGACCAATTTGGCGGACTCGGGCAGCGCCTCTATGAGGAGGTGAGCGGCCTAGTGCGGGCCCAGACAAGTCAATGGAAGTCGCTGCGAAAAAGCGAAGAGCAGTTCCGGCGCCTGGTGCAGGGCGTCACCGACTATGCCATCTTCATGCTCGATCCTTCCGGAGTCGTCGCGAGCTGGAATGCCGGCGCCCGGCGTATCAAAGGCTACGCGCCCCACGAAATCATCGGCAAGCATTTCTCCATTTTTTACTCGGCTGATGATCAAGGGGCGGGCGTTCCGCAGAAGGCGCTCGAAACGGCTGCACGGGTGGGTCGTTACGAGGTTGAAGGTTGGCGATATCGAAAGGACGGAAGCCGCTTTTGGGCGCATATCGTCATCGATCGCATTCTCGATGAGGGCGACCAGCTCCTCGGGTATGCCAAGATCACGCGCGACATGACCGAGCAACGCGAAGCGCAGATTGCCTTGGAGAAGGCGCGAGATGCGATGGCCCAGTCGCAGAAAATGGAGGCGATCGGGCAGCTGACCGGCGGTGTCGCTCACGATTTCAACAATCTACTGATGGCGGTACTTGGGAGTCTGGAACTCCTCGGTCGACGTCTTCCGGATGATCCGAAGCTCCGGATGCTTTTGAACAATGCCTTCGAGGGCGCTCGGCGCGGCGTTACCTTGAGCCAGCGGATGCTCTCTTTCGCAAGGAGGCGCGAACTCTCGCTCTCCGCAGTCGACGTCAAGAGCCTCGTGGACGGCATGCGGGACCTCCTGGATCGAAGTTTAGGACCCATGATCACGGTCGAGACCGAGATAACCAACGGGCTGCCCTGCATCAAGGCGGATGCGAATCAACTGGAAACCTCGATCTTGAATCTCGCCTTGAATTCCCGCGACGCCATGCCGAGAGGCGGCATCATTTACATCCGGGCGCGGCTCGAGAAGTGTGGTGACATCATGGGATCCCGCGCGATCACCGAGGATTGCGTGGTCCTCTCCGTCAGCGACACGGGCGAGGGCATGGATGAACTGACCCTGCGCAGGGCCATGGAACCTTTCTTCACCACCAAGGGATTGGGCAAAGGGACCGGGCTCGGGCTCTCGATGGTCCATGGCATGGCCGAACAGCTCGGCGGACGCCTGCGCCTGGCGAGTCGACTGGGGCAGGGGACGACGGTGGAGCTCTGGTTGCCCATCGCCGAGGGGGTCACGTTAGCCAAGACCCCGATCGATGTCCTGAGAGCGGAAAGTCCGAAAGGCAGCATTCGCAAGCTCGTCATTCTCGTCGTGGACGATGATTCGCTCGTGCTCACCAACACGTCCGCCATGCTTCAGGATGCGGGACACATAGTGATCGAGGCCTCCTCGGGTCCTCAGGCGCTCGAGCGGATCCGAAGCGCCCTGCATGTGGACCTCCTGATTACCGATCAAGCCATGCCGCAGATGACGGGATTGCAGCTCGCCGCCGCAGTCAGAGTGGAGTGGCCGGAGATGCCGATTCTTCTCGTAAGCGGTTACGCGGAGCTCCCAGCATCCGATCTCTTCAAGCTCCCGACACTCGCGAAACCCTATTCTCTCGAGGACCTGCGGCGTGCGGTGAATGCTCTCACCAGTTCTGACGGGGCGTCGGAGACCATCGCCTCATCGTATCGGGATTCCTAAGTTCGCGGATGAGGCCCCCACGCGCCTGACTATGGGACGCTTATCCCACTAGCGCGAAGACATCGCCGCCGGAACTCAAGTTCTTGAGCTAAACTCAGCCAACTGAACTTCCAGACAAGGAGCGTATGCGGGGTGGAGTGACCCCTACGCGCGATTTCCAATGAGACGTGATACGTCGCCATACTTCTACGATTTATTCACTCGAGAACAGTGGGCGCGGTTCGGTGCGGGAAGCTACCGGCTCCCGCCGGCCACGCTGACTTTGCTCAAGGGCGTCAATGAGCCAATGCCTGGATCGGAGGTGAAGGAGATCATTGGACCTCTTTGCCGGCTCCTTGACACTCAATTGGAGGCCAATGACGTTCGTCCTTTCGTGATCGCAGTGGCCGGCAGCGTAGCTGTTGGAAAGAGCACCTTCGCCAGGGTCCTCCGCGCCTTGCTGGCTCAGGCACGCCGGACGGTCGAATTGGTCGCGACAGACGGCTTCTTGTGGCCAACCGCGATTCTTGAAAAGCGAAACCTGATGCGTCGCAAGGGCTTTCCAGAGAGCTATGATCTCGAGCGAATGCTGGTGTTTCTCGCGGAGCTGAAAGAAGGGAAGCCGGAGCTTCGGGTGCCCGTCTACTCCCATGAGTTGTACGATATCGTGCCCGGTCAGTTTCAATCCCTAATCGCGCCCCAGGTCCTGATTCTCGAAGGGCTCAATGTCTTGCAGGGGCCGTCGCGGGATAGCGCCGCCGTGGCCGCAGACTACCTGGATTTTAGCGTCTACCTCGATGCGGATCAGAATGATGTGGAGCATTGGTACGTCCAGCGGTTCTCGGTGCTCCAGAGAACAGTATTCCAACGGCCCACCTCCTATTTTCATCACTTCAAGGATCTGCGGCCGGCGGAAGTCAGTAAGACGGGGCAGGAGATATGGCGGTCAATCAATCTGCCGAATCTTCTCCAGAACATTCAGCCCACGCGAGAGCGCGCGTCCGTGATTTTGCGCAAAGCTCGATCGCATGCGGTGAAGGAAGTGCTATGGCGACATTCAATCAACGGCAGATATCGGCCGTAGTAGGCGGACACGCCTTCAGTCCGGCCTTGGAAACCGCCGTCGGCCGATCAGAGAAGGTCCGCGACCGGTATCAAGGGCTCACCATCACGGCCGCGACGGGTGCATCTTCGTCCGCATGGCATGATGCACACATCCGATGATATCCATCCGCGATGATGAAAGGCCGGGTGGCGGTCAGGTCCCCCTGGATGAGGATGATCGGCGATAGCGGCTTGCTCTTGCGGATTCGCTTCAGATTATCCGCAACATGGCGCTCCTCGATTGGGAGGAGAGGCAAATTACTCGCGCGCAGGATGTCCTTCGCAATCCGCTCGATCCGGGGAGCGGTGCGTGCGCTGCTGACCAGCTTTCGTGCCGACGACGTTGTGAACTGCATGGTCAGATAATCGAATGCAGCCTTGAAGTCATGCGTCGCGGGCCGGGAATTCCATCGAGTGACATGTTTCGCCATACTCCCTCCAACAATTAGCGGGGCGTCGCTGGTCGTCAGCGACAGCTTATCGTCGTCTCGTCGCACGTTACCGTCGGAAATTGCTCAACGCAGCACCTTTGCGCAGGCCTCTCGATCGGCGGGCGCGACCCAGCCAGCATAACGGGTGACGGGGAGGAATTGCCGGTTGGATAAGCGGGCCACCGCACCGACGGACCCGTTTCGAGTGGCTATCATGAGTTTTGATCGGTGGTTGAGTCATTTGCAAAGGACGTCTCATGATAAACACAAAACGTATTGCGACCAGCACCTTTTTATTGGCCGCTGAAGATGGAGGGGAGTGGCCTCGATTGCCGAGATGCCGTCCCAAGATTGTGGTTTCCTGCGCAATTTTCCCTCAAGGGAAGACGCGGGCTAAGAGGTAAAGAAGGAGCTGCCTGATGGCAAACGATATGCAGATTCGACACGACGTGCTCGCGGCGCTTGGGCGGGAGGAAAATGTCATTGCCGGCACCATCGGTGTCGAGGTACATCACGGAGTGGTGAAACTCGCCGGACGCGTTGATGACCATGCGATCAAAGAGGGTGCCGAGCGCGCCGCCGTGCGCGTTGACGACGTGACATCGGTAGTGATGGATATCGATGTCACCGGCGAAGGGGCGGCCGGGCCGCCGACAATTGTGTAGGTATATGTTCCGGGTCGGCGGGCTGCCTTTGCCGCCGGCGATAAGCCCATAAGAAAGGCGCCATCAGGGAGCCGCCGGGCACGACGAGCGCTATCACCGCATAGACCCCAAATTTCCGCACCATCGGCATCCAGCGCCCAAAGCGGCGCCTGTCTGCCAGCGGCCTTTCAAGCCCCCGTGTGCTCGAAAATGGGAGCATTGGGGCTACCCCACCACCATTGCGACCTGGAAAATAAGAACCGTGGCGCTTGTAACGCCGACGGCAAGCAGTGCTTGCGCGATGCGGACGGTCAACGTCTCGTTTGTCATGTGCGTGCTCCAGTGGCTGAATTGCTCGAACGGTGTTCAGATTGCACCGCCCGCGAACGCACAACAAACAGGATGTCTGATCGACCGTTAAGTAAAACTTAAGTGTCCCGCCGAGCGAGCGTATGGTCCGAACAGGTGTTGACCCAGTTCGCGAGGAAAATTTTTGGACACTACTTTCGCTGTCTTCAAGCCGCTCGCCGCGCTGTATACTCTCGGGCATCCCATGCGACTAAACTATGGGTAGCGAAGCTTACGTTCGAACCGCAGACCTCTAACTACCAAAGACCTTTATATGAACATCCTGTCTCGTTTCTTCGGTGTGACACTGGCCTTACTGCTGGGTTCTGGAGTGGCCTACGGCACCGAATACGACGAGACAATCGAGCTATTCAAGCATGCTGGAGAAAGTGCGGTCTTTTTCACCGATTGTTATGCCTACGCAGTATTCCCGACCATTGGCGCCGGCGGCCTCATCGTCGGCGGAGCTCGAGGCGAGGGTCAGGTATATGTGCATGATCGGCTGGTGGGCGATGCCGTAATGACGCAGTTGAGCATCGGGCTTCAGGCCGGCGGGAAAGCGTATAGCGAAATCATATTCTTCCAAGACAAACGAGCCTTGGACGAATTCGAATCCGGTACGTTTGAATTTGCGGCTGGAGCCAGCGCCGTCGCCATCACGGCGGGGGCCTCCGCGAGCGTTGGCACCAATCGCGCCTCGTCGGGAGCGAATGCTGGAAAAAACAATGCCACAACCAGCGGCGATTATCAGACCGGCATGGCGGTGTTTACCATCGCCAAGGGCGGCCTCATGTTCGCTGCCGATATTTCCGGCGAGAAGTTTGCTTACACTGAACGGCCGAGGAAATAGCCTTTCAGTGGGTAACTGAATGACCTGGACGTGGCTCGAGTTGAAAGTGGCTCGATATTGACTCTGTGAATTTCCCCGAACCCTGTCCTTATCTCTTAATTGCGCCCGAAATTCGGTAAATACTGCATCCGGCGGCGGTCCGGCACCGTATTCATCTTGGAGGAACCATCGGCGAGCGCGCCCAGGACCCATAAAGCAAAACGTTGCAGAGCGCCGGCCGATTTGCGTTATTGTTGTTCCTGGGCTGGGATATCGGATGTCAATCTGCAATGGCAATGGACATGAACCAGACACGGGTTGAGCGGACGCCCCTCGACAAGCTGCTGGAGGAGATCGCGCTCGGCAGCCGCCAGGCCTTCGAGAAGCTGTATCGTGATTCATCTCCTCAGCTTTTCGCCATCTGTTTGAGAATTGTGTCGCATCGTGCCGAAGCGGAAGATGTGCTGCAGGAGGTGTTTGCGACGGTGTGGCGCAAAGCCGCCCAATATGACGTGCAAAGGGCCGGCGCCATGTCGTGGCTTGCGATGATCGCGCGCAACAAGGCGATCGACCGTATCCGGAGCCACCCCCAGGCTCGTAAATCCGAGCCGCTGGAATTGGCCGAAGGGATTGCTGATCCCACCGCCTCGCCGCAGCTGGATGCGCAGGCGTCCGCCGATCGCGAACGGCTCGACGAGTGCCTCAAGCGCCTCGATGACCGCCGCCGATCGCTGATCCGGGCGGCTTTTTTCGATGGATCGACCTATGAAGAGCTGGCCGCGCGCGTCGGGTCGCCGCTCGGCAGCGTGAAGAGCTGGATCAGGCGCGGTCTCATGCAATTGCGCGAGTGCCTGGAAGCATGAACGCTCCGTCGGACGGCTTGGACGATCTCGGCGGACAGGAACCGCCGTCGGACGATCTGCTCGCGGCAGAGTACGTCCTTGGCGTCCTCGATACCGGTCCACGGCTTGCCGCGCAGGGGCGTATCGTGTCCGATCGGGCGTTCGCCGATCTGGTCTCGGCCTGGCAGCGCCGAATTGCGCCGCTGGCTCTCGAGGTGCGGCCGGTAAATGTACCCGACCATGTGTGGGCGAGAATTCAGGAGCGGCTCGGCTGGGGGCCCTCGGCTCCCGACTCGGTAATCGGACGGAGTCTTTATTTCTGGCGGCTCACGGCCGGCGTCGCGGCAACCGTGGCGCTCGCGTTGCTCGCGGTGGATTTCGTCCCGCGCTGGACCGCTCCCAAAGTGTCCGAGGCGCTGCTTGCTAGGGCGGTGACGACGCTTTCACGCGACGACGGAACGCCTGGGTGGCTCGCAACCGTGGACCTTCGGCACGGAACCGTGTTGATGGTGCCCGTGCCGAGCGCGCCCGACGCGCAGGGGCGTGCAGCCGAGCTCTGGCTGATTCCCCCCGGTCAGGCGCCGCGCTCGCTGGGAGCAGTCTCCATCGATCGGGCTCGCACGGTCGTGGTGCCGGCGGCATTGCGCGCGGATTTGACATCCCAGGCAGTGCTCGCGATCACCCTGGAGTCCGCCGCCGGAATTCCGCATGCCGCCCCGACCGGACCCATCATCGCGAAAGGCGTCGTGCACCTTTAGATGAAGCGGCGGCGGCCCGGACCGCTATCCGACTCAACGTCCGAATTTCTTCGTGATCGTGAACCGCGCCATGATCGGCTCGAGCGGATGCTCGTGGATGTCGGCTCGGCCGTTTGGGTAGGCGGCGATCTCGCTCTGCAGTCTATCCACGTACCAGAATTCGGCAGCGGCCGCGTGGGTGTTGAGGAGATTATAGATACCGAGCGAGGTGCCCCAGTTCGAGGGCAGCGCATAGTGGACATCGACATTTACTTCCCGGAACCCCTTGCCATCGACCTGCCCCGGCGCGGTCGGCGCGCTTGCGCAAGAGGTCCCGAAATCGTGCTGGGCGGCGGAATTGACGCATGGACCGGAAGAAAGCGGATAGTTTCCGAGGTAGCGGTAGCTCAACCCGCCGCTCCAAGGCCCGAGGTTCGTCACATAGAGCGCGAGTGCGCCGGTTGCGAGCGGTGCGTCCGTGATGTACTCGCCCAGATGCCCGGTTCCGTCGTCGAAGGGACGCGTGAAATGCGCGTGATCGCCCGAGTAGCTGCCATAGAATTCGAGCCAGCGATTGATCTGGTAGGTCACGCTGATTTCGTAGCCGTAGCGGCGGCTCGGAGGACCGGCGATGTCCTGACCAATATCCGGGTCGATGAGGGTCTCGGATTGCTGCCACAAATTATAGTAGGCGAAAGTCAGAGCGAGATTTCGTAGAGGCGTGGCGCGTGCGCCGACTTCCTGGCCCTCCTGCTTCGCGAGCAGCGGCGTATGCGGCAGCCCCAGGTCCACGCTCGTATCCTGGTTCACGCCGCGGATGTCCGCGCTATGAAATCCCCGGCCGGCGCTGAAGTAGAGCTCGAGAGTCTCGATCGGCGTGAAGATGAGGCTTCCCTTGGGCTGAGGCAGCGCCTGTTGAGCCGTGCCGCCATTGGTGTAGCCCGAATAGCGGGGCCCGGACTCCTCATGGAGGGCGGCCAGATAATCGACATCCGTGCCGTGCTGATAATCCACCCGAAACCCGAGCACGCTGCGAAACTTGGAGGTCCAGTGAGTGCTCGCCTGCACGTAGGCGGCACCGGCGAACAGGTAGACCTGATCGTTGTTGGAGAACGAGGGAGGGTCGTCCGTCGTGGGAAGCGGGGCGCGATCCTCGCTGGGCAAGCGCCCGACATGGAGAATGTCGTCCCGGGTCAGGATGCCGGCGGCCAGTTCGTTATCGATCGATCCTAAACCGGCGGGTATCGTGTAATCTGCCCGGCCCCCGGCCGTGCGTCGATTCTCGAACTGATCTTCCTGATCGCCGTGCACGGGATCGATCAGGAAGTGCGTGAAGTCGTTCCATAGCTGCAGCTGGTTGTCGATGAAGAACGCGCTTGCAGAGAGCCGACCGGCGCCCAGTGCCTCGTGTCCGTCGAAGGAAAGGCTTGCTCGCCATGCGCGGCCCCCGTCCGTAGAATTGAGGGTGCCGAAGCGATCGGGAATCAGCTCTTCCGTGATTGCGCGAACGGGAATGTCGGTGGTGCTGGTCCACACCTGGTGATAGAGCATGGCCGTGATGGAATAACCGCTCTCATCGCCGCCCTCGCTGTAGCGCAATACCGCGTTCTCCTTGCGCGCGTCATCCGGCGTCACGAAGGGACCGTCGTAATGCTGAACCTCCATCGCGGCCAGCAACCGGCCTTCCCCCCAATGTGCGGACTCAGCACTGAAGAGCCGCTGAAACCCCAAGGTGCCCACGCTGGCCGATATCTGATCCGTGATCACGTCCCGATACTCGACGTGCACGGAACCTACCGCGCCGAAGTCCCCGACGCCGGCGTAGTAGGGTCCCTTGGTATAGCTAATCTGGTCGGCAAGCTCCGGAATCATGAAATTGAGGTCTGTGTACCCCTGGCCGTGAGCATGGGTCGGCTGGTTGATCGGCATGCCGTCGACATAGGTCTCGAGGTCGGTGCCGTGATCGAGGTTGTACCCGCGCATCAGATACTGGCTGGCTTTTCCCTCGCCGCTGTGCGAAGTCACGATGAGTCCCGGCACCGTCTCGAGCAGTTGCCCCGGCCGGTATTGCGGCAACAATTGCAATTCCTGGTCATCAACCATCCCTTCGCTCGCAGTGGAGGCCGTCCCAAGGAGCCCCAGACGCTGGGCCGTGACCGTTATCTCCTGCAACGAGCGGGGAGTCGAACTGACTGAGTCCGTTGGAATCAACTCGATAGCCTGATCGGCTCGAGCGGGGGAGCAGGGGAGACCCATCAAAAGAGTGCTTGCGAGGGCCCCGTGAGCTTTTGAAACCTTCATTTCCCCCAGGCCCTCAGGCAGGCGTCCTTCCACTATACCGGTAAGCTCACCCGGACGATCCCCATCGGAAGTCCGCCCGGAGTGAGCTTGTTAATCGAGTCGTCTTACGGCGTGAGTCCAGTCAGACCATTCATGCTGTTCGGCGAACCCGGGATTGGCGTGTTGAGATAAGGGAATACTCCCAGGTACGTGTCGGTTGCCTTGATCGCTCCGGAGACATGGGAGTTCGCCGCGTCAGGTCCCGCGGCGCGTGCACCATCCGTGTAGGGCGCACCGTGATTGGGATCCGCCTTCTCGGTGCCGCAATCTCCGATCGTCCCGCAAAGCGCTCCTTCGGCAACCCGCAAGGTGATATCCACCACGTCGTCATACGGGCGCCGGCCATTCGGGAAACCCGCGAGATCATTACCCAGCACCCCGAGGTCGTTCTGGGATGCAATGGCCGTCACCGGCGTCGCCGTGTTCAGCCTGAGCATCTCGGAGGGTACGACATTCGCAGGCTGATTGATGCCCTTGACTCCGGTGAGAAACGCCGCCACCAGGTCGTTGCGCGGTGTACCCGGCACCAGGGCGGCAGCGCCGAAGAGGGCATTCAACAGCACCGGGAGCGACGGATTCGTCACGTAGCTGAGAAATTCCGCGTCGTATTTCGGCAGACTTTGGTTGAATTTGTCCTTGTCCGGCAAACCGATCACGAGCTCGTTGACGAGCGGCATGCCGAGTCGCGACACCTGCCTCCAACCATTGCCATCGGGTATGCTGGAGGTCGTGTAGGCTCCGATGACTGTCTCGCCTTTTGCCGTCAGGCAGTTGATCGGAACCTCGAGCGCGAGCGAGGTGACGTTCTTGTCGTAAAGCGCGTTGGGTTGAGCGTCACGAGGCCCGAGGGGATTCAGATTCACGAGATCGAAGACTTCACCAATATTCACGACGAAGCCTTCTTTGCGCTGACCCACGAATACCCGCCCTGGGGCGCTGCAACCCGGAATGCCGATGTCGTAGGTGAAGGTCTTCGCGTAGGCCGCGTAGTCGGGAATCGACTTATTGCCGATGTTGTCGGCCGGCTTCCAGAAGCGGGTACCACCGCTCGTCACGTTTTGAGCCGGCCCCGTGCCCCAGTTCGACTTCGACACGTCGAGCGTATAGCTCTGACTCACGTTGAGGTTGGTACCGCTGTCGCTGATGGGACCGATATTGACCAGGGGAACGGCTATTTCCTTTCCGCCCGCATCCACGGCCAATTTCTTGTCGGTGGTCGTAAAGCGAAATGTGAACGTGATGTTGCCGGTGGCGTCGCCCTGATTGTCGATGTGAATCTGGTAAACCGCCTTGGGGTCCAGGTCGTAGAAATTCGGGCCGCCGCCCGGGTCTTGAAGCGGAATGTAGTTCGCGATCAAGGTCACGTAACCGCTTCGCCCCGGCTCGTAGCTTCGGAACATGTAGAAGTCCGTCCCGTCCAAGCGAGGCATGCCGGCGATCTCCGGTGCTTCGCGGTGACTGGATGCGAACGTGGACAAAGGCAACAAGCAAGCGCCGAGCAGTACGGCGCCCGCTGGCTTGAGTTTGTTCATTGGATTCCCCTAGAAATTGTGATTGCAACGGGATACTGAATACGATCAATACCCCATACGTACCTGCTCCGGCTTCAGATGCAGCGGATTGCACAACCAAATAGGAGGTTCCTGCTGCGTCAGCGTTGAAGATCGATCCTGGCATGTTGGGGAGACAGCACCGCGGTAGACACGGCACCCCCGTTGCGCATCACCAATATGCCGCGATGCGAGGGGTCGATGGCAAAGAACAGGCTGTAGCGCAGCGTGAGCTTCCGGGGGGCGCGCGCGCAAACGGCCTCGAAGAACAAAGCCGCATAGGCGCCATCCGCATGGCCATCGATCAGTTGCCGACCCGGCTTGATCGAGCACGCGTTGCCCGGACCGCCCTCGAGCGTGAGATGCTGATAGGCGTAGCGCTCGATGGCGCCTTGATGGCGGCGCACTTCTCCCCAGGTTAGCCGGCCATCGCCGTCATCATCGAGCTTCAACACGAAATCGAGGTCACGCAAGGCGATATCCCACTGGCCGTGGATGACGCTCGGGCCGGCCGCTTCGGATCGATCAGCCGTCAACGTGAGATACGCGTCGCTCGCAGAATGCGCCCCCGCATCCTCCGAGACAGGGAGGCAGCTCAACGCGGCGATCAACAGTCCGAACACCTTTCCCCCGCTCGAGAAACGCGTCATTTCACCGCTCCAACGGATGCGCCGAGCTCCGCATGCAGCTCTCGGGCGAGGGGGTCGATGATGGGGTCCTCCAGTTGGGTCTTTTGCAGGAACTCGAGCACAGGGGCTGCCGCTCGAGGTTGTTTGGCCGCCAAGGCGGCCTCCAGCACCACTCGCGCATCCCATGGCGCTCGCTGCACCTGCCAGTTGCTTAGCGCCATATCGAGCGCCGCTTGCGGATCGTGTTGCAGCTGCAAGGCAAAACGCGACTCTTCGCGTCCGAAATATTCGCTGCCGCGAAGGCGCAGCGCCTCGAAGCGCGCAGCCATGATCCAGGTGTAGCGTTGAATCTGATCGCTGTGGAGCAGCGACTCTGCCAGTGCCAGACGCAAGAACGCGGTATCCGACTGGGTGTGATTTGCAAGCAGCGGCAGCACCTCCCGGGGGCGTCCGCGATCGAGCAGGAAATCCGCATAGGCCACCAGCAAGAAATTGTCTTGCGGCTGCAATTTCAAGGCGTTCAGGTAGTGTGCTTCCGCCGCCGACCAGTCACCCAACCGTTCCGCATTCTCGGCGATCAATCCCTGGATCCAGGCTCGGTAGCCTGCGGATCCTCGCTGGACCGCGGTGTCGGCCTGGACAAGAAGCGCCAATCCCTGGCGCGCTTTGCCGGTGTAGGATCGCAGGCTCCCGAAGCAGGCCAACCCCGTTTCGACACCCGCATTGTTGGCGACTCGGGCGCAGTCCCGATCGGCCGCCGGGTAGTCGCCTTGTACCATGTCGAGGGTCGCGAGGATCAGCCAAGCTTGAGCATTCCGCGGATCCAATTCGAAGGCTTTCTGCAGCAGGGTCCGTGCATCGCTGAACTGATGCCGGTACTGTAAGATCGTGGCCTCAGTGACCAGGGCGGCGGCCGGGGGCGCGGCTGCCTGGACCCAAGGCGCGATGACCGCCTCGGCGTAGCCGGCGTAATGGGCATCCCCCACCTGCCGGCCATAGTCGATATAGGCGTCCGCCAGTCGCTCGGCGGCCGGTAGATCGTGAGCCGCCGCATCGAACGCCTTGCGCAGTGTTCGCATCTTGAGGACCGCAGGATCGGCGGTCGAAGGGACGTCTTGCAAAATATCGCTCTCACTCGCCGGAACGTACGGCGCGATGAACGGCGCGGCGGGGGCGGCGATGGCGAGATTCGCATCCGCAGGGGCGGCGGCAGCGTAGGGCGCGATCATACCCATAGCGGCTATGCCGCCACTCGCCATGAAGCGCATGGCAACCATCGACAGCGACCGCCCCGGGCCCGTCAGGCATCTTGTCCAGGAGAGTGCGCGCATGGCGATGAATACGATGCCTGCGGAGTGAAAGATGCAGGCAATACTTACTTTGAATGCATCCAGGGGGCCGGATGCTTCGTATACCAGTTCACTCATAATCGATGAAAGCGGTACCACGTGACGAACTTTGAATTCATTGCACGGCCCGTCACCCGGCTCGCCCCGCAAGTCCTGTTCTCGCGCGCCGAATGGTCCCGTCTGATCTTGCTCTATGGCTTCATCGGCGCGCTGCACGTTCTTGGATGGGGAACGTATCTGCATTACGCGGGCCGCTATCCGCAACTCGTCGGGCTGGGATTCGTCGCCTATATGTTCGGCCTGCGTCATGCCTTTGACGCGGATCACATTGCCGCCGTGGACGACACCGTGCGGTACATGTTGCAGAAAGGGAAAAGGCCCCTGAGCGTCGGGTTCTTCTTCTCTCTGGGCCATTCGACGGTAGTACTCGCGCTGGCGATCGGCATCGCATACGCAGCGGCCACCGTGAAGGCTGAGCTGCCGCAACTCAAGAACATGGGCGCCATCATCGGCGCGGGCGTCTCCGGTACCTTTCTTTGGATCATCGGAATTCTAAACCTGCTGGTATTGCTCGATATTCTCAGAATCTGGCAGACGGCAAAATCGGGCACTCACAGCCACGCCCATCTCGAGGCACTGTTGCAGAAGCGCGGATTGCTCAATCGCCTGTTCGGTGGGCGCCTGCGGCAACTCATGAATCACAGCTGGCAGATGTATCCCCTCGGGCTCCTGTTTGGTCTGGGCTTCGACACCGCATCCGAGGTGGGCCTGCTCGCCATGACCGCGGGCGCCTCAGCGGGCAATCTCCCGGTCCCCGCGGTCCTGTGTTTGCCCGTACTGTTTGCGTCCGGCATGACCGTCATGGATACGACCGACGGGGTGCTCATGTCGAAGGCGTACGACTGGGCGTTTCTGAACCCGCTGCGAAAGATTTTTTACAATATAACGACGACCGGCTTGTCAGTCGCTGTCGCACTCTTGATAGGAACCATCGAGCTCCTGCAGGTCTTGATCGGGATGCTGGACTTGCACGGGCCATTCTTCGAGTTCATCACGGCACTGAACTTCGGCGTGTTGGGCTATCTCATCGTCGGCATGTTCCTGCTGGCCTGGGCACTATCAGTGGCATATTGGAAGGTTGGCCGTATGGAGCAACGCTATTCTTTGCAAGTGGGTGCCCACGTACATACGCATGTCCACGCCGATGGCTTGAAACACTCGCATGATCATCTGCATTCGCACCTCACTTAGCCCGATGGCCGTTGCAGCATGCGCCGGGTGAAGCGGGCGTCTCTGGGATTGCTGCTGACGGCCGCCTTCGCAGCGCCCCTGGCGGCCCGAGCCGATACGGTGGCGAGCCTTCTGGGCAATTTCACCATCAACCAATTCTGCGGCCTGCGGGTCGCGAACACGGCTGTCGAGGTTCATTACGTCGTGGTGTTCGGACAATTACCGGCCCTGCGCGAGCTGCATTCCGCGGACGCCGACGGCGATGGCGTCACCTCGCAAGCGGAACGCGATGCCTACATCGGAACGCTCGCACCGGTCCTCGCGGAAGGGCTCAGCCTGCAGGTAGATGGGATGAAGGTCCCGCTTCGCGCGACCCACTGGACCAGCAGTCTGCCGACCGAGCAAGGGGGTTTCTCTCTGCGCGTCGATGTCGACTTCGCCGGTGCGTTGCCGGCAGCCGTTTCGGGCTCCACGCGAACGCTCGATTTCACCAACCAAAACTATGCCGGCCGGATGGGATGGCACGAGATCGTGGTGAAGCCGGCATCCGGTGTTCAGGTGTTCAATACCAACGCGTACAGCACATCATTGACCGGCGGTCTTACCGAGGCATTACAGTCGCTTCCCGCCGCTGGTCCGCTCGACGAGCGAGCGGTGCATCTAAGTTTTGACGATAACGCGCCACGCGATGCCAAGCTTCTGACCGGACGGCCGAGAAGCGACGCCACCGTAGCGTCTTCGACGGCACCGGTATCGAGCCGGACAGGAGCCGCCAAGTCGGAGAACGGGTGGATAACCCATCGCACCCGACAGCTGGTAGACGCGATATCGGGCCCGCACGTGCAGTTTCGGATTGCAGTGCTCGCGCTGTTGGGAGCGTTGCTATTGGGCGCTGTGCATGCGCTATCGCCCGGCCACGGCAAGACCATCGTCGGTGCCTACTTGATTGGGTCGCGGGGCACGCCGCGGCATGCCCTGTTTTTAGGCCTGACCGTCACGATCACGCACACGCTGGGTGTGTTCGCTCTGGGATTTGCAACGCTTTATGCCTCGCGCTATGTCGTTCCCGAACGCCTGTTCCCGATTTTGAGCCTGATATCGGCGGTACTCGTCTTGGTAATGGGCGTGGTGCTCTTGATTCAGCGCGGCCGCGCTGCACGCCGGGCGCGGGCGGAGGCGAGTTCCGCGCCGTCGAGCACGTACCAATTCGTGAGGTTCGAGCGTGCCGCACCGATGGGAGCGCGCGGCCTCATCTTCGCTCCCGCCCTATCATACGTCGATTCCACGATGCACTCGCACGGCGGGGGTCCGCTGCATTCACATTTACCGCCCGGTGCCTCAGGCGACAAGGTTACCTGGCGGAGCCTTCTGACCCTGGGCATTTCAGGCGGCTTGGTTCCGTGCCCCTCTGCGATGGTGCTGCTCCTCGCCGCCGTTGCACTCAATAAAACCGCCTATGGCATGCTGTTGGTGGTCGCCTTCAGCGTCGGGCTTGCGATCACTCTGACCCTGGTTGGCCTGGCGTTCCTGTACGCCCGAAATCGATTTCGAAGGCCGAGCGCCACCAATCGCTGGGCGCATCTGCTCCCCGTGGCGAGTGCGTGCACGATCATGGTTGCCGGGATCGCCTTGTGCGTTGGAGCGTTGCGGAGCTTCGGCTCCTAGGTAATGCCTCTCGACGCCCGCCACCCTCACGGCGACCATTCGAGCTCGAACATTCCTGCCAGGATTTCACCGCTCGAGCCCTGCTGCCGGGCTCTTGACGGTTACCAGCCTATGGCCTCGCCGTCCTTGCGATGATCGGAACCTGCGCGATAGAAGCCGTTTACCGGCCGGGTGTTGTCGGGAAATGGGAGCGCCTTTTCCTTCGGGTCAGGCGTGAACAGGATGGCCTGATAGCCGCCCAGGTCGTCGCCGTTCGTCGAGACCACATCGTGGCCCATCGCCTTCAGTTGCGCGCCGACCAGCTCGAACAAACGCGATTCCAAATCCAGTTTGTCGGGCACTTGATTGTGGTAGAAGCGCGCCATGTCGGTCGCGGCCTGGAGGTTCGCGCCCAGATCCACCATGTTCACCATCATCTGCGCATGGCCCTGCGCTTGCATATCGCCGCCCATCAGCAACAGCGTCATCAATTGTCCGTCGGTTCTTCCATCTGCCATCACGAACCCCGCGGACAGGGTGTTGTAGGGGCGCTTGCGGGGCGCGATGACGTTCGGGCTATGGGGGTCCAGGGTGAAGAGACCCCCGCGGTTGTGCAGGACGAACCCATAGCCCGGCACGGTAATGCCCGAGCCGAAACTGTCGTAATTGCTGTTGACCCACGAGACCATGTTGCCCCAGCGGTCGGCGGTCGAGATCACCACGGTGTCGCCATTTCCGCTCGCGCTTCCAGGCACCGTCTTGGAGGCCTGGGTCGGGCTGATTTTCGGGCAGAGGCCTCGGGCGTACGCCGGCGTCAGGAGCTTCGTCTTGACCAGGCCGATCAAGTCGGGATTGAAATCCGGATCGCCGTTATATCGATAGAGATCGGCATAAGCGAGCTTCTTCGCTTCGACGAGCATGTGCCAGTAGCGTGGATCAGCCGGTCCCAGCGAGGCGAGGGTTTGGCCGGGATAAACGATAGCGACGCATTCCTGCAGAATGTCGAGCATCTCGTTGGCGGCGAAGCCCTGCGATGGCGGCGGCAACTCGTTCAGGAGGAACCCGTGATAACTCGCCGCTACGGGGTCCACCCACTCGCCGCGGTAGTCGGCGAGGTCGCGCAAGGTCATGGTGCCGCCGAGCTCTTTGGATTTGGCGACGATGGCCTCGGCGATGGCGCCGGTATAGAAGGCGTTGCGTCCCTCCTTTTGCAGCAATTCGAACGCCTTCGCCAGATCCGGGTTGCGGAAGATTTGTCCCACTTTCGGCGGCGATCCATCGATGTACCAGGCCTTGACCGAGTCCGGGTCCAGCGCCTTGCAGCAGCCCGGCAACGAATCGAGAGGCGAGTTTTCCGCCTTCGGCAGCACCCAATCGTGCGCGATGCGCTCGGAGACGGGAAAGCCCTCGGTGGCGTAGTCGATCGCCGGCTGCAGCACTTGCTTGAACTGCATGGTGCCGTACTTGTCGAGGACTTCCTGCCATCCCCAGGTGGCGCCGGGCACGGTCACCGTCAGAATCCCGTTCCACGGCATGCCGGATCCCGGCCCCCAGTCCTGCGGATTCCAGCGATACCCGTTGGAGTTCATCAATCCCAGGCTCAGCCCGCTCGGTGCCTTTCCGCTCGCATTGAGCACGTGGATCTTGTGCTCTTTGGCGATGTAGAGGATGACAAAGAGATCGCCCCCCATACCGACGTTCATCGGCTCGACGACGTTCAGGGTCGCAGCGGCAGCAACCGCGGCATCAATGGCATTTCCCCCCTCCCGCAGAATCTTGAGCCCCGCTTCGGCGGCCAGCGGCTGGCTGGTCGTGACGATGCCGTTGCGGGCCATGACCTCGGAACGCCCCTGCGCGAGCCAGCCCTGCGCGCGATCGCCGTGGACCACCGCGCGATTGCAGGCGGGGGGATTCGCGGCGCCGGAGTCGCAGGTCGACACCGGCAGCGTGGTGGCGGCGCGGGCGGGCGCGCCGGCCGCCGCTCCCAGCAAGCCGAGCGCAAGCCCCGCGCATACGGAGGCCGTGATACCGCGATGCGAGCTGGATTCGCCCCCAGAGGAATTGACGCGTGCGCTGCTCATGCCTGGTAGACGGTCTCGCCCCCTGTCACGGTTCGGTAGATCTTGATATCCAATATCTTGCCGGGGTCCACTCGATGAGGGTCCTCTGCGAGGACCACGAAATCGGCGAATTTGCCGGCCGTGATGGAGCCCTTGGTCGACTCCTGGCGAGAGTTATAGGCACCGTTCCAGGTGTTGATTCGCAGCGCTTCATCCAGGGTAACGCGCTGATTGGCACCCCAGGTTTCGCCGTTCCAGCCCGTGCGGGTGACCATGCCTTGAATCCCCATCAGAGGAGCGAAGGGACCCGGGCCAAAGTCCGAGCCGGCCGCGACATGGACGCCCGCATCGAGCAAGGTCCGGAACGCCATGCACCTTTGCATCAGCTCGGCACCGTAGAAGTGGAATTTATCGGTGTTGTAATAAGCGTAGGTAGTGAAGAGCGCGGGCACCGCGTCTATCGCCTTGATCCGGCGCACGAGGTCATCGTTGATGAGCGTGCAGTGGGTGATTTTCGGGCGCAAATCCTTCGAGGGATACAACTTGAGCCCGCGCTCATAGGCGCTGAGCACCATGGCGATGGCGACATCACCGTTCGCGTGGCAGTTCGGGCGGATATCGGCGCGGAGCATGCGCTCGACCCACTCGTTGAGCTGATCTTGAGGCTCCGTGACATTCCCCCTGTAGCCATCGGTCCTTCCGGGATAGGGCTCGCTCAATGCCATCGTCCGTTCGGAGAACGAGCCATCGACGTAGTGCTCCGATGTAGCACCGAAACGCAGCCATTCATCACCGAAGCCAGAACCCAATTCTCCCGCGACCATCGCCTCGAGAATCCCTCCACCTGCTTCAAACGTGACACGATGCTTGAGATCGCCGTTTGCCCTGACCTGTTGTAGCGCGAGCAGGTTCTCCTCGTCGTCGTGATGCACGCTGGTGAGGCCATATCGAACGAATTGCCGCGAGATATACGCCATGGCGTCTCGTCTGCGCTGCGCCTTGACGGCAGGCGAATAAACCGATCGCACGCCCACCTTCGCGAATACCTCCATGGCCCTGTCGCTGACGCGGCCATTGAGCTCACCGCCCATGTCGCGGTCGAAGGTTCCGCCCGGCGGGTTGGGAGTATCTTTCGTGATTCCCGCGAGTTGCAGCGCTTTGCTGTTGTAAAAGCCCGTATGGCCGCCGCGGTGATGCACCACGACCGGGTGTTCCCCCGAGACCTTGTCGAGATCGTGCACGTTGAGCTGGCGCTTGTCCGAGACTTTGGTGTCGTCGAAGAAGTAACCTTCCACCCAGGTGCCGGCGGGGGTCTCGCCGGCCTTTTTCCGCAGCTTCTCGATGATACTGTCGATGGTGACGAACTTGACCTCGAAGGGGTCTCCCACCAGCACCTCGTACAGCAGCACTTCTCCTTCCGCGTGATTGTGGCAGTCGATGAACCCCGGCACGATCGTCATCTGCTGCGCATCGAAGATGGGCGTATCGCGCCGCGCCAGATTACGGATGTCCGCGCTGCTGCCGACCGCCAGGAATCGACCTCCCTTGACGGCGAAGGCCTCCGCCTTCGGCAGGCGATCATCCACCGTATAAACCTTGGCATTGACGATGATCCAGTCCGGGTCACTCGCGCGAGCCACCGGCTCCTGCGTCCATGCCGCCGCGCGCGGAGAACGGGCGCAAAGCAGGGCTCCGGCGCCTCCGCCCGCCAGCGTGAGAAATCGCCGGCGAGTCACGCGCATATGCTGGGTCATAGGTTGATCTCTATTTTACCTCGGCGAATTGTAGCAAAGTCGTTTCCGCGTAATCGGCTGCTCGCTGCCAGTCGACGCGAGGCAGGGTTTAGCGCGAGGAAGCGGCGGTGCGAGCAGCGTTCAGGTATACAGGCCCACGTAGCTCTCTGCGACGGAGCGCGACGCGGCCTCGGACTGGGTCAGGTAATCGAGCTCCGCTAGCTGCAGTTTGTCGTCAAACGTCTCCATTGAGAGCTTGTGCATGAGATTGGTGAACCACCACGAGAACCGAGTCGCTTTCCAGACGCGGCGCAGGGCGCGGATCGAATATTCGTCGAGCAGCGTTTCCCGCCGCGATCGGTAGTAATCCACGAGCCCTTGATGGAGCACTCGCACATCCGCCGCCGCGAGATTCAATCCCTTGGCGCCGGTGGGTGGCACGATGTGCGCCGCATCCCCCGCCAGGAACAGGCGCCCGTATTGCATCGGCTCGACCACGAAGCTGCGTAGCGGCGCGATACTCTTTTCTATCGAGGGGCCGGTGCGCAGCCGATCGGCGTATTCGGGCGGAAGCCGTGCTTGCAATTCCTCCCAGAATCGATCGTCGGGCCAATCCTCGAGCCGCTCATCGAGCGCGCATTGGATGTAGTAACGGCTGCGGGAAGCGGATCGCATACTGCAGAGCGCGAATCCCTTCTCGCTGTGAGCATAGATGAGCTCTTGATCCAAAGGCGGGATGTCGGCCATGATGCCGAGCCAGCCGAACGGATACACCCGCTCGTGCTGCACGATACGGTCGTGGGGAATGCTCGCGCGGCAGACACCGTGATAACCGTCGCACCCCACTATGAAATCGCACTCGAGCTCATATTGCGCTCCCCCCGCGGTATAGCGAACGCGCGGCGAGCTCGAGTCGAAGCCGACGGGCGCGACGTGCTCTGCCTCCCAGATCACTCGAGCGGCAGCTGATTCCCCTAGGTCCCGTTGCAGCTCGGTCTGTCCATAGACAAGGACGCTGCGTCCCGCCAGACCTTTGAGGTCGATTCGATGAACCCGGTCCTTGAAGGCGAGCGCGAAGCCGTCGTGCACCAGCCCTTGGCGCATCATCCGCTCGCCGACACCGGCCTCGTTCAGAAGCTCGACCGTCCCCCATTCGAGCAGCCCCGCGCGGATCCGCGCCTCCACACGGCTGCGCGAGCGGTGCTCGATCACGACGGAATCGATTCCCTGCCGAGACAGCATTTGGGAAAGTATCAATCCCGATGGACCGGCTCCGATGATAGCCACTTGCGTTCGGCGCGGCACTTCGATCCTTTCTCTGCCAGGTTGTGCGGAAGAATCGATCAAAGAAACGCGGGCGAGAATGGACAACGGCGTCCAAGAATTGTATTTTTCGATCATTCATTCCGGCCTGCGGGGGAGTCGATGCGGCTGAAGTCATCGGGCAGCGCGATTCCGGCGTACTTTCTCTACGGAGAGGCGCTACAGGCGCCGGACGAGCGACTCGTGCACATCGAGACCGTCGCCGCGCGCAGCCAGCTCCACGATTGGACGATTCGAGCACATCGACATCGCGACCTGCATCAGGTCTTTCTTATCCGCCGCGGCTCGGTCGAGGTTCACCTCGACGGCGAATCGCGCTCGACCCGGCCGCCGGCCGCCATCGTGGTTCCCCCGGGTGCCGTTCATTCCTTCGAATTCGAGCCCGGCACGAAAGGATTCGTCATTTCCTTTGCCCGGGGTTTGGCGCGCGAGCTGGCGCCGGTCTCTCCCGCGCTCATGGAGACTCTGGACCGCCCGCTCGCGCGGTCACTGGATCAGCGCGCGCTCGATGCCACCGACTCGTGGGCCCTGGCCGAGATGCTGCTTCGCGAATTCGGGCGCAGCGCGCCGGGCCGGCATCTCGCGCTTCGCGGGTTGCTGGGTGCGCTGCTCGCGAACCTCGTGCGGCTCGCGGGCACGGTGACGAGCCAGGAAGCCACGCCGCTCCCGGCGCGGGAGCTGGTGGCGCGGTTTCGAGAGAGCCTGGAGCGGCGCTTCCGGACCCATATCTCGGTCGCCGCCTATGCTGCCGAGCTCGGGGCTTCGGAATCTACATTGCGGCGCGCCTGCCTCGCCGTCGTCGGAGAGACCCCGCTCGAGATGTTGCAGCTGCGGCTTCTGATCGAAGCGGAGAGGCAGCTGCGCTATACCTCTATGCCGGTGGCACAGGTCGCATTTTTCCTCGGATTCGATGACCCTGCTTATTTCAGCCGCTTTTTTATGCGGCGAATGGGCCTCACCCCGCGCGAATTTCGCAGCCACGACGGACTCGAGGCGGAGAGCAGGCGCGGATAGCGTCGAGCAGGCTGGTTAAGAGGGCTTCGGCGTCAGGCGAGACATATAGGCGGGAGAGCAACTTTCATGGCACGTGATTCGCGATATGACATTCTTTTCGAGCCGGTCCGAATCGGGCCCGTCACTGCGAAAAACCGTTTCTTTCAGGTTCCCCACTGCAATGGCATGGGTATGAGCTACCCCAACGCCATGGCTGCGATGCGCCACATGAAGGCGGAAGGCGGATGGGCCGTAATCTGCACGGAGGAGACGGATATACATCCCACAGGCGATCTCTCCCCCCTCATCGAGGGACGGCTCTGGGACGATCGCGATGTCCCCGTTTTTGCGAAAATGAATGAAGGGATACATCGACATGGGGCTCTGGCCGGTATCGAACTCGTCCACACCGGTTCGCGCGACGCATGTCTCTACAGCCGAGAGGTGCCGCTCTCCGTCGGTCACTCCCCAATCACCGCCGGTGACTATCCCGCGCAAGCGCGCGCCATGAACGAGGCTGACATCCGCGCTTTTCGCCGCTGGCATCGTGAGGCCGCATCGAGGGCAAAGCGCGCAGGTTTCGATATCGTCTACCTCTACTGCCATGGCGGCGGCTCCATAATTGGCGACTTCCTGTCGCGGACGCGGAATCAGCGGACGGATGCCTACGGCGGCAGCCTGAAGAATAGAACGCGCCTTCTGCGGGAGGTTCTCGAGGATACTCATGAGGCAGTCGGCAACACCTGCGCGGTGGCCATCCGCTACGTGGTGGATGACCAAATCGGCATCGACGGCGAGGCTGATATGGCCGAATCGCGCGAGATCGTGGAGATGCTCGCCGAGCTGCCCGATCTTTGGGACGTAAACATCCGCAGATGGGAGCGAGATTCGATGCCCTCCAGGTTCGGAATGGAAGGCTATCAGGAGGAATTCGTCGCGTTCGTGAAGAAGCTCACGACCAAGCCGGTCGTGGGCGTCGGTCGATTCACTTCGCCGGACACGATGGTCTCCCAAATCCGCCGCGGCATCGTGGACTTCATCGGCGCCGCGCGCCCCTCCATTGCCGATCCCTTCTTACCCCGCAAGATCGAGGAGGGGCGTATAGAGGACATCCGAGAATGCATCGGATGCAACATCTGCGTCTCCTGCGACTTCACGATGGTGCCCATGCGCTGTACTCAGAACCCAACGATGGGTGAAGAATGGCGCAAGGGCTGGCATCCCGAGAGGATTCCTCCCAAGCATGCCGATGAAAGCGTTCTCGTCGTTGGGGCGGGACCTGCGGGCCTCGAATGCGCGCGGGCGCTGGGGCATCGAGGTTACGAGGTGACATTGGCCGAGGCCAGAAGCATCTTGGGCGGCCGGGTCGATCAGGAATGCCGCTTGCCCGGGCTTGCTGCCTGGGGCCGCGTGCGCGATTACCGCGTCCAGCAGATTCAACGGATGCCGAACGTTCAAACCTTTCTCGAAAGCCCGCTCGGTCCGGACGACATCTTGGAATACGGTGCCTCCCACGTGATTCTGGCCACCGGGAGCAAATGGCGGCGAGATGGCGTGGGTCGCTGGCGCGATACCCCGGTGCCCGGTCTGAACGACATCAAGGTCTTCAGCCCCGACGACGTCTTTGCCGGCGAATTTCTCGAGGGGCCGGTCGTGATCTACGACGACGACCGCTATTACATGGGCGGCATCCTAGCCGAGAAATTGCGGCTCAGCGGGCGAGAAGTGACCCTCGTGACGCCGGCATCGGATGTTTCGGCCTGGACGCATGCGACGCTCGAGCAGGGTTGGATCGAGAAGCGCCTCTATGATCTAGGGGTTGAGATCATAGAGAAGCACGGGATAGTCGCTGTGGCAGCGGGCGAGGTCAGAACCCGCCATGTACAGAACGGCCGAGAACGCGCATTGGCGTGTTCATCGCTGCTTCTGGTAACCATGCGGTTGCCGGAGGATGAGACTTACCTGGCACTGGCCTCGGAGCCGGGCCGACTCCAACTCTCCGGTATCGCATCGCTCACGCGTATCGGAGACTGCCTCGCGCCCTCTACGATCGCGGCGGCAGTGTATGCCGGTCATCGGGCGGCCCGGGAATTGGGCGAGCCTGCCACGAGCGATATTCCCTTCAAGCGCGAGATGGTCGCTTTGGGTTAGCCCGCACGACGGCCCTAGACGATTCGGAACCACCTCCGCTGGGATCGGCTATTCAACCCGCGTCCAGATGAACACAGTCGCGCTTTGTCTTCCGGTAATCGGACTTTTGCCGGGCCCCGTCCTGATATACAAGGAGTTTCCATCGATGTTGAATTGGCTGACATGGGTAGTGCCTGTCCACGCTTGGTTCCATGAGGCTTCTATGTGTTCGGTGAGCCGATACCCGTCGATCGAGTAACTCCCGGCGTAAGACATCAACCCGCGATAAAGCTCGATGCTCTCCGGGTCCGTTGCCACCAACGCGGCCGGCCCCTCGCGGCTCTCCTTGACCAGGATGGCGGACATCCGGCAGTCGGGACCGTAGGTAAGATAGCCGCCGGGGTGCACGCCGAGCAGATTGTGCTTTTCACGGGTCTCCAGATCTTCAGTTTCCATGGACAGTAGAATCCAGGTGCCGAGTTGAGGACCGGCGCACGTTGGATGCTGCTGAGCGACCGAACCCACACTCCAAAAAAGCAGGGCGCAACATTGCATGGCACATGCAGGCTTCATTACTCCGCTCCTTATCAGGTGAACCCCCGTTACGTGGAAAACGGCACGACGGTTTGGACCTGCTCGCCAAGCTTCGCAATTCCGAGATGCACCACATCCCCCGCCTTTAGGAACACGGGTGTGGGCTTGCGGCCCAGGCCGACGCCGGGAGGCGTACCGGTGGCGATCAGATCGCCCGGGTAGAGCGTCATGAAACGGCTGATGTAGCTCACGAGCGTGCGTACCGAAAAAATCATGGTTTTAGTGCTGCCCGATTGCATACGATTGCCATTGACATCCAGCCACATTTCGAGCGCCTGCGGATCCCCGACTTCATCTGCGGTAACCAGATACGGACCCACCGGACCGAACGTATCGCAGCCCTTGCCTTTGTCCCAGGTGCCGCCGCGCTCGATTTGATATTCGCGCTCCGACACATCGTTGACCACGCAATAGCCGGCGACGTGATCGAGCGCCTGCTCTTCGGCCACGTAGCGCGCCTTGGTGCCGATGACCACGCCCAATTCCACCTCCCAGTCGGTTTTCTTGGAGTCCTTCGGCAGCATGATGGCATCGTTGGGGCCGGTGATGCAGCTGGTGGCCTTCATGAAAATCACGGGCTCGGACGGCACCGGCATGCCGGCCTCCGCGGCGTGATCGCTGAAATTGAGGCCCACTGCAATGAATTTACCGATGCCCTGATAGGGCGTCCCCAAACGGGGCCTGCCGCTCACCACCCGGAGACCATCAACGGCGATGCCGCGGAGCTTCTTCAGCTGTGCAGGCGCAAGTTGCTCCGCGCCCAGTCGATCGATTACACCGCTCAGGTCGCGGATCTGACCTTTGGCGTCGAGCAACCCTGGCTTCTCGGAACCGGCGGGGCCATAGCGCAGCAATTTCATGTCTCATCCTCGTAAGTAGCACAGACTTTACCTCGGCCGCGGCTCTTCGGCGCAGAATTCCTCAGCATGCCGACACCGCGCAAAAATCCAAATCTACACTCGCTCGTACAATAGGCAATGGAGCCGATGACGTAGTGTGATCCTTCCGCAACGGCGGCCCCAAGGAACACGCTCTCGGTCGAATCGCAATGCCAACTCAAGGAGCGCCAAAAATACAGTTGTAACACGATTGCCAAATCCAGTAATCGATACGCAATCCCGCGCCGAGAGACTAACCTTACGAAATTGGCCGAATGACTACTTTGACTGGGGAGAATAACCCATGAAATTCACCATCAGCATGATAGCGGTTGCTTGGTTGACGTCCGGTTGCAGCACACTCGCCACTGCTCCCGATGACGATAGCGTCTCGGGTACGGAACTTGACGCGAGAACAAGCCTGTGCACAGATGCAACGCCACCTCCCTGTAGTCCCACACGCGATTAGAGTGAGATCGGCGTGGATCGTAAGGTGACGATGGGCGCGTTGGACAGGATGCGGATAAGGCAGTGATTTAGGGGAAAACCCGAACGACTCTCGGCGGACCGTCGCCAAAAGTGAGAGGAAAGTCAGCGCTTTTTACCTTGATGCAAGTCATCGTAACGTCTTTGCAATGCGCAAAGGATGTTTCGGTGACGCTGAGTCGTGCAACGGATTGCCATCGCGGCGAGCAACCTAAGGTCGCCCGCGGCATTGCCACCGTGGCGGTGTCTCTCTGTATCTTGATCGTTGCCTACAGATCGCATGCGGCGCCCGGCGATCAAGGCGATGCGCTCTCCACGAGTTCACTCAAGACCTTGAGCATCGAGGACTTGATGAATCTTGAAGTCACCTCCGTCTCCAAAACAAGCGAGCACGTGAGCGATGCAGCTGCCGCGATCTATGTCATCACGCGCGAGGAAATCTTGAATTCCGGCGCAAGAAGCTTGCCCGATATCTTGCGCCTGGCCCCGAACCTTCAAGTGGCGCAGATCACATCGACCTCCTTCGCGATCACCGCGCGCGGCTTCAATGGTCCGGCCGCCTCCAAGCTGTTGGTGCTCATTGACGGGCGCAGCGTCTATACGCCTTACCACTCCGGCGTGTCGTGGGATATTCAGGACGTGCTACCGGAGGATATCGATCGGATTGAAGTCATCAGCGGCCCGGGCGCAACCCTCTGGGGCGCCAACGCAGTGAACGGGGTCATCAATATCATCACGCGGAAGGCCGGCGAAACACAGGATGGATCGCTGCGCGTCGGCGGCGGCAACCTTGAACAGCGAGGCAGCGCTCAATACGGCGGGCAGGCGGACAGCGCAGTGGCCTACCGCGCGTATGTGGATTCATTCCATTACGGCGATGATGTTACCGCCACGGGCATGAATGCAGAGGACGCGTGGCACAAATCTCAAGGTGGATTTCGCCTCGATTGGACGCCCGCAGGAGATCTGGTGACTTTGCAGGGCGATCTCTACGCGGGTTCGGAAGAGCCAACTCCAGGCCGCCGATGAGGCGGTTTCCGGTCACAACCTGCTCACGCGCTGGAACCACGCCTTTTCGGAGGCGTCTTCCCTGCAGGTTCAGGCTTATTACGATTACACCAAGACCTCGATCCCGGACGTTGGATCTGACGTACTCAATACCTACGACCTCGATGTGCAACACGCTTTTGCCTGGGGAAGCCGTCAGAGCATCGTGTGGGGCGGTGGTGTGCGCACCGAGGAGGACAACTTTCCGATCTTTTCGCCGCAGCAGCGCACGTTGGACTACTCCAATGCGTTTCTGCAGGACACCATCTCCCTGAGCCGGACGCTCAAGCTGATTGTCGGGACGAAGTACGAGCATGACGCCTACACCCGCGGCGAGCCGCTCCCGAACGCTCGCCTCTCCTGGAAGGTATCCGAAAACAATCTCTTGTGGGCGGCCGTATCGCAGGCGGTGCGCGCGCCTTCGCGGCTCGACCGGGATCTGTTCGAGGAGGTGGGTCCCGTTGTGGTCCTCCGAGGTGGGGACTTTCAAGATGAAAGACTGACGGCCTATGAACTGGGCTACCGCTCGCAGCCCTCGGCGAAGAGTTCGCTGTCAATCTCGACGTTTTATAACGTGTATAGGGACCTTCGCAGCGCCGAATTCTCGCCAGGCCTTGAATTGCCCGTGATGTTCGCCAATGGGATGTCTGGAGATACCGATGGGCTCGAAGCCTGGGGCAATTACCAGATGAGCGAGTGGTGGCGGATGAGCGCCGGAGGGAATTGGCTGCACGAGAACCTGCATTTCGACCCAGGTAGCAGCGGCATCGGGGGTATCGCACTCGCCGGTGATGACCCCAGTTATCAAGTGGCACTGCGTTCGACGATGACCTTTACCCGCGGCGGGTTGCTGTATCTGGAGCTGCGTCATATCGGTGCGTTGCCAAGTCCCGTCTCGCCGAGCTACACCGAACTCAATGCCCATGTCAGCTGGGCCGTTTCGCACGCAATCACATTGGCGCTTACGGGATCAAATCTCATTCATCCGCACCATCTTGAGTTCGGTACGACGGCGGCGCCGCTGCAGCTGGGGGCGACCGGTGTCGAATCAGGCCGTAGCGTATTCTTCGAAGTGCAAGGCCGGTTCTGATACCGCGACGGTCAGCATCTCAAGAGCGGCCGCGCTTCTTCTTTTTCCGCCGCTCCAAATACTCGTCGACCGCCTGCCTGATGTGGTACTGCACGGGTATCTCGGTGTCGTCCGAGAGCCCCTTGAGCGCGGCGATCTGCCGCGCAAGCAAATAGGGTGGGTATCGCTTTGCGATCTGCTGGCCCGGGCTTTTCTTGGCAGCCATGACGAGATGCTACTTAGGATTTGGTTTCCGCGCAAACCATTGAGGCATCGGGCGGCAATGTTCGTTTCGCAGCTTGCTGAATGAGGGTCGCAATATGATCGGGGGCGGTGACGGGAATCATGTGACCCCCCTCGATCAAGTGCAGGGTGGCGTTCGGTAAGGCGGCGACGAGCCGCTCGCCGTGCGTTCGATGATCCAAGATGGGATCTTGTCGGCCGAATATGACCTCGACCGGAATCGCCAAGGACGGGTAGCGCGGCGTCATGACGGCGAGCTCGTCGGCAACCGTTATCAGGTCCTTGGAGGCAGCTATGAAACTCCACGGCCGCAGACCGAGCGCGCCGCCGCTCTCGGCATCGAAGTCGCTCGGCACAGGTTCGGGAGCGAACAGAATTTTAAGGGTCGTCCGATGGGCAAGTTTGCCGAGGGGCACCATCACGGTCCACGCAATAAGCCAGCGCAGCGCGGCCGCATGGATGTCGAGCGCCTTGAACAGGGCGGGCGGCGCACGCTCGAGCTGACTCAACGTGGAGATCAACACCAGGCCCCGCACACTCTGCGGATGATCGAGCGCGAGCGCCAGGGACAACGCACCCCCCAATGAATGCCCGACCAGCAAGGGGCGGTCGAGTCCCAGCCTGGTGAGGAATTGAGCGAGGATCGTCGCCTGATCGACCAGCGTGGGATGCTCCCCCGAGATCACGGTCGAGTAGCCGCAGCCCGGGCGGTCCACGGCGATCACCCGGCAGGTCGCGGCCAGCCGGTCGGCCAGTCTGTAGAAATTGCGCAGATTCCCGCCCAATCCATGCACCAGGACCACGACGGGCCCGGTGCCCCGGTCCAGATAATGCAATCGGCTTCCTCCCACCTCGATGAAGCGGCCCTGGGGCGGTGCCAGCAGTCCCGCCCGGCGTGCGGTCAGCGCCGTAAACAGCGCGAGACCCGCGATCCCGAGGATCGAAGCGACGACGGCGACAATAAGGATCAGATCGATACTCGTCACGATAGATCTAATGGGCTCCATGCTTGCTTATAACCCAGCTCAACGCCACGCGCCGCAACCAATTCCAACGGCGATGACCCGGACGCTGACATTCTTGGCCTGACGTGAGAGATCTCAGTGCGCCATGCCGGCGCCGCCGCCCTTGCTCGGTCTGACGAAAAACAACAGAGGCAAGAGCGCCAGGAATATGAGCCCGACCACCTTGAAGTCCTCCAGATAGGAGAGGAGCGTCGCCTGGACATTGACCTGCTGATAAAGGCTGGCAAGCGTGGTCGCCGAATCCGGTGTGGTGCCGAGCGCGTGAGCCAGCCGGCTGGCGTAGTCCGGATAGGCTCCGTTCAGCGACTGAACGGATTCGACCAGCCGACTCTGGTGGAACTGCTCTCGACGCGTCAGGAAGGTGGACGCGAACGAAATGCCGATACTGCCGCCGAAATTGCGCGCGAGGTTGATGAGTGCCGACGCATTGTTCGTTTGTGCAGGCTCGATGCCCCTGAACGCCATTGTGTTCAAGGGCACGAACAGGAACCCCAACGCAATCGCCTGCACTATCCGTGTCGTCATCATGAAGCGGAACGACACGTCGAGATAGAAGCTCGACATCCAGAGCAGGCTCGTGCCCCCGATCGCAAGGCCGATCGCAACCAGCAGCCGCGCATCAACCTTGCTCATGAGGCGGCCAACGATCGGCATCATGATGAAAGCCGCGACACCGCCCGGGGTGAGCACCAGGCCGGCATCGACCGCACGATAGCCCATGAGGCTCTGGGTGTAGGCGGGGAGCAGGTAGGTGCTGCCGAGAAGCATGAAACCCAGCATCAGCATCAGGACGAAGGTAATTCCGAAATCGCGACGGCCCAAGAGCCGCAGATTGACCATGGGTTCAGGCTGTCGCAGCTCCCACCACGTGAGGAGCACAAAGGCGGCGGCAGAGGTCAGCGCCAACGCGGTGATGAACGCAGAACCGAACCAGTCATCGTCTTGACCGCGATCGAGCACAACTTGCAGGCAGCCGAGACTCAGGCCGATGAGCCCGAAGCCGATCCAGTCGATAGAGGAGCTCTTGGCCTCGTTCGGCGCGCGCGGGGGCTCCTTGATCAGCCCCATGATGAGAAACACCAGGGCGATGCCGACCGGCACATTGATCAAGAATATCCAGCGCCACTCGTAGTTGTCGGTAATCCAGCCACCGAGCGTGGGGCCCACCGTGGGCGCGATGACGGCGGCGATGCCGTAGATGGCGCTCGCCATGCCGCGCTTCTCGGGTGGAAAGCTGTCTGCCAGGATGGCCTGGCCGGAGGGCTGCAGTCCGCCGCCGGCGGCGCCCTGGGCGGCACGCAGTGCGATCAGGGAGGCGAGGTTGGGCGCGAGGCCGCAAAGCAAGGAGGCCAGCGTAAAGCCGATGATGCATGTGAGGAAAAAGCGCTTGCGGCCGAACCGGTTCGAGAGCCAGCCGGAGATCGGCATGACCACGGCATTCGTGACCAGATAGCTGGTGAGCACCCAGGTCGACTCATTCTGGCTGGACGACAGATCGCCTGCAATATGCGGAAGCGATACGTTCGCGATGGAGATGTCCATGATCTCCATGAACGCCGCGAGCGCCACGACGGGGGCGATCAGCCAAGGGTTGGTCGGGCGAGCAGGCTGATTCACTGTAGGCTACCCATGGTATCGGCGGACGACAGAGCCGCGGCGCTCTTTCCGAGATTCTTCGCGACAATCGCTCGGATCTCAGCTTCGACGCCCGACATCTGACTGTCATAAACGGTCGTGTCCGAGGCAGCCGGCCAAACCGGCTTCTCGGACAGGGAGGCGCCATTGAGATCGCGGGTATCCACGTGGATGGCCGTCGACAGTCCCAAGAACAGAGGGTGCGCGGCCAGTTCCGCGGGATCCAAGCCAATTCGCACGGGTAGACGCTGCACGATCTTGATCCAGTTGCCCGATGCATTCTGCGCGGGAAGTATGGCGAGTGCGCTGCCGGTACCGGGATTCAGGCCGAGCACCTTGCCGTGGTATTTGACGTGCGTGCCGTACATATCGGCTTTGACTTCAACCGGTTGCCCGATGCGAAGATCGCGCAGCTGATTCTCCTTGAAATTTGCATCGACCCAGACCGAGTCGATCGGCACGATGCCAAGCATCTGGGTCGTTGCAGAGACCTGCTGACCGAGCTGCACGGCTCGGCTCACAACGTAACCGGAGACCGGCGCAACAACCTTCGTCCGAGCGGCAGCCAGCCATGCCGTACGCATGCTGGCCTCGGCCTGCAGGACCCGAGGGTGATCCTCCGGAGTCGCGCCGACGATCTGAGCGCGAGTGCTGGCGAGATTTGCCTGCGCCTGATTGAGCAGCGCACGGGCATTGTGAACCGCGTTCTCATCGTGGACGATCGTCTCGGCCGAGACCCCGTGAACGGCGAAAACCGGGCGGTCGCGATCGAGATCCTGCGTCGCCTGCGTCAATTGAGTCTGTGCCGCCGCTACCGCGGCGGCATCGCGCGCTTCTTGAGTGAAGAGCTGGGCCACGTCACGCACGGTCTGACCGAGACTCGCCTTGGCCTGTTCGAGCGCCACCTCGTTATCATGCGGATCGAGCTGCACCAATACCTGACCGCGCCGTACGAACTGCGTGTCGTCGGTGTTGATGGCGATCACGGTACCGGCAATCTGAGGGGTCAGGCGCACCATGTTGCCGTTCACGTAAGCGTCGGTGGTAGTGACCTGATTGCGCTCGAAGACGAAGTAATAGATTCCGACACCGACGATGACGATGAGCGCACACAGCATGACGATCGTGCCCGCGCGGGACTTGCCGGACTTTGGCTTGTCCCCGGTCGACGCGCCGTCCTGTTTGCGCTTGTCGTCGTGCGACGGATTCCCATCCTTCGCGGCCTTGTCCCCCTGGGAATCATCCTGCTGGGATTTGATTTGCTCACTCATCGGGTTGCTCCTTCCCGGGTAGCCGCTGCGGGCGTAGGTGCGGTCTCCAAGGCGGCGACCGGCTGCGTGGCCGGGTCGCGGGATGCATTCCACCAGCCACCACCCAGGGCGCGGATCAGGCCGGCAACGTCCGTGAATCGTTGCGCGTCGGCCTGGACTTGGGTCAGCGCTGCCTGCTGGTATTGCTGCTGGGCAGTGAGCACCTGTAATTCCGTGTAGCGACCCGCGCGAAATTGCGTTTCTGCCAGGTCGCTATTGGCGCGGGCAGCATCGAGCGCCTGTGTGTGGGCAAGATAGCCGTCGCGATCATGACCGATCGATTGCAAGGCGTTCGCGACCTCGACGAAGGCACCAATGACCGTCTTGCGATAGGTCGCTTCCGCTTGGAGATATTGCTCCCTCGCTTCCTTCTCACGTGCAGCGAGAGTGCCGCCGTGAAAGATTGGTGCGCTCAGATCGGCCCCAACCGCCCAGACGCCGCCGGGACGGGTGAGGAACTCGTTGATGAAGCTGGTCTGCTGCGCATATTGCGCAGATAGGCTGATCGAGGGGTACCTGGCGGCTTCCGCCACACCGATGCCCGCGCTCGCCTGATGGAGGCTGTCCTGGGCTGCGAGGATGTCCGGCCGATGGCGTACCAGGTCCGAAGGCAACGAGAGCGGGATGTCGGGTGGAAGGCTGAAGTCCTTCAGCGAGAGCTCGGGCATCCTGAAGTCATCGGGAGCCGAGCCAGTCAACTGGGCGAGGGCGTTCCGATATGTATCGCGCTGCTGCTCGAGCGCGGGTAGCGTTGCCGCCGTGTTCTCGAGCTGCGTCTTCGCCAGAAGGGTATCGCTGCGGATGCCCTTACCCGCTTGCTCGAGCGTTTGGGTCAATTCGAACTGCGCACGCAATTCTTCAACGAGTGATCGGGTCACGTCGATTTGCGCGCGGGTCGCCGCATAGTCGAACGCATTGATGACGACCTCGTCTACCAACGTAATGTAAGTGTCGAGGACCTGATCCCGAACGACGCCGGTTTGCGCCCCCGCGGACTCTATCGAGCGACGAATCCCGCCGAATATATCGAGGTTGTACGCCAGAGAGGGCCCAGCCATGAACTGATTGGCTGTGACATCGAGCTCATTTACCGGCCCGTACAGGAAGCTGCCGTTCGCATGTGCGCGGCCCACTTTTCCGGAAGCGTCGATCTGCGGCAACGCAGTCCCGGCGACGGCTTTCAACTCGTATTGGGCAGCTACGAGTCCGTGACGGGCGGCGTTCAGGTCCGGGCTGTTGTCGAGCGCCTGATGAACCAGAGCGTTGAGACTCTGCGAATGGAACAGGGTGTACCAGTCATCCGCGACATCGCCGCCATACGTGACGCCGACGCTAGCCGGCGGCACTGAACGCGAATATACGGGCGTCGCGGGTGCGGCCGGCGGTTTGAAATTGGGCCCCAGCGTGCAGGCGGCCGTCGCGGCCGTCAGAGCGGCCAGAGTTAATCGGACCAGCTTCGGCATGGTAGTACCTCTCATGAGCTATTTGCTCCTGCGTCCGGGTGGCCTGCGAGGCTTGACCGCATCTTCTTCAGGCGGCTCCGCCATTCGTTCCATACGACCCAGCATGCGCTGCAGGAGGGTTATCAAAAGATCGATTTCCGCCTTGGAGTAGGGCGCGACGAGCTCGTTGGCGAGATCCACCACGACCGGCATGGTCGTCTTTGCCAGCCGCCGTCCCTCGGCCGTCACCGTGATCCGTACCGCGCGCCGGTCATGCTCGCTTCGTTCCCGACGTACCAGCTTGAGCTTCTCCAAGTCATCGACGACGCGGGTCAGCGCGCCCATATCGTGTCCAAGATTCCTGCTGAGCTCGGTGGGTTTCAGGTGGGGATGCTGGGAGAGCTGCGCCAGAACAGTCCACTGGGTGAACGTGATCGGTTGCGACTCGAAGCGCCGTTCTGCAAACTGCATGACGAGAAGCCCGCAGCGCTTGACCAGATAGCCAACGCTGTTTTCGGCCTGCATGGAATCCATGGTGTAATAGGACTCGGCCATTGATTGCTCCAACAATAGTTGCCAAGAATATACTTGCCGCGGCAACTATATGCAAGTCATGGGATCGTGCGGGGTCGGAAACAGGGTGCTTTACTCTTTCCATTTGGCTTCATCACCGCCTTTCGCGTGCAACGCAGAGGCGACGGAGGCCTTTCACTTGGCCAAGTTGGAGAATCCGTGAACAAAGCGAGCCGGGTCTTGATCGCAGCGTTAGGCATGCTCGCAGCCATCGTCGCGACTGCGGATGACGATCTGCCCAAGTCGCGGGCCGAGGCACTTGCCATGGAGGCAAAGGACGCCTTGCCGCTCACGAGTTTCTATGATCCGCCGCAGTCGCTCGGCGGCCGCACTCCGGGTGCGCTGATCCGCTCGGCGCCGTTTCACGGATACAGTCTGCCGGCGGGGGCGCATGCGGTGCGCGTCCTGTATGTGTCGCGCGCGCTCGACGGCTCACCCGTCGCGGCTTCGGAGGTAGTGCTGATCCCCGCGGGAACGCCGCCGCGCCGCGGCTGGCCGTTCATCGCCTGGGCACACGGCACGAGCGGCGTCGCCCGCATGTGTGCGCCCTCGCTGATGAAGGACGTTGAGTACGGCAGCGAAGGTCTGATGCCCATGGTGGCGGCGGGCTTCGCCGTCGTCGCGACGGACTATGCCGGTCTCGGGACACCCGGCCCTCATCAGTATGACAACAAGATTGCGCAGGCTAACGATGTCGTCTATTCGGTTCCCGCTGCTCGCGCCGCGGTCCCTTCGCTCGGCCGACGCTGGGTCGCTATTGGTCATTCCCAGGGCGGAGTCGCGGTGTGGGGTGTCGCCGAACTCGAGGCGAAGCTCGAGGATCCGGACTACATGGGCGCGATTTCCGTAGCAGGGGACATGAGTTACGAGAGCTTCGAGGCGCACGATGCAGCTAGCTTCGACACGATCACGAACATGTACTGGCCCTTGACGGCGTTTGGGGTGAAGGCGAGCTATCCCTCATTCGACGTGGCGAGAATGCTTACGCCGATCATGCTCGAGCGCTATGCAGATGTGACGTCGAAAGGATGCTGGTACTACGCCTACGCCGCGGCCGCCGAGATCGGGCAGCAGGCGGCCGTCCGGCCCGGTTGGAACGAAGTGCCCGAGCTCGCGCGCTACAATCGGGACAGCCGCAGCACCGACAAACCCATCCGCGGACCGCTCATGGTTCTGGCCGGCGACGACGACGCCTCCGTGAATTTCGCCAACATCCAGGCGGGCGTCGCGGAGGCATGCCGCAATCGCTTGCCGATTGAGTTCGTGCACCGGCCGGGTCTCGACCACGATCCGCTCATGGAAAAAACCATCGACCTGCAGCTCGATTGGGTGCGTGCGCGGCTGGATGGGAAGCCATGGAAAGGCAATTGCGAGTCCGCCGACACGACCCCGCACGAAGCGGCGCGGTAGCCCAGGATCCGGGCTACTGTCGATCTGAGGGGCACTGGAAGCTGTTCACCCCCACGTTCGCGCCCTTTTAGGGAAAGAGTTGATCTGGAGGATAAAAGGTAGTATGATCTATCGCATGAGTACGCGATCGCTATCTGCAAATCAGCTTGCGGCACTTTCAGCGCTCATTGCAACGCCTGCCACCAAGGCAAAAGCGTCGATCACACTTTCGGGCAATCTTCTGAAGGTCATCGATACGTTGGCAGGTGCGGCGCAACGGTCCGCGTGGATTGAGCGCGCTGTTCAAAGCTACGCGGCGCGTCAACTGAGGGAGCGGCGGCGAGAGCGGGAACTGGCGCTATTAAATAGACACGCGGATGCGTTGAATGCCGAAGGCGACGATAGCGCGACCTACCAGGCAAACTGGACCGCGGAGTAGTCGTCATGTCCTCGGGCTTGTGCCGCGGCGAAATTTACCGTGTCCGTCAGCCCCAGCACGGCGATCCAAAAAAGTCGCGCTGCTTCGCCGTGGTGAGCCGCCAGGATCTGCTGGATTCAAAAGCCAATCGCGTTCTGTGCGCGCCGATCAATACGTCCGGCGTCGGCCTGTCGACCGAAGTGCAAGTCGGGGTTGATGAAGGCTTGAAGCACGATTCGGTCATCAATTGCGATCAAATCACACGCCTCGAGAAAAGCATGCTCACCGACTATATCGGTGCGCTGTCGCTGGCAAAACTGAAGCAATTGCGCACTGCGTTGGTAGTGGCCTTTGACATAGATGATGATCCGGAAGCCGACATTCTTGACCTAACGTGAGATCTGCCATCAATCTACCCGCAGCGGCCGGCGGTTACGGCTGAGTTAGTTCCAGGTTCCAGGCGCTTTTCGGTCCGCTCAATGCGCTGCCAATCTCCCAGACCTCAAAGACGGTCAACGAAGAGTGGATCACGGGGCCAAAGTGGACATTTCTACTTAGCCTCTATAATCCTTGTCTCTCCAAAATGCACAAGACGTGTTTTCTCCAAAGTGGAAATGTTGTGTTGGAAGAGCAGGGCGCTTTAGGAGAACCCAAAGGGATTTTGGTGGTCTCCTTCGCGTAGGACATAGAGGGTATTGATATGATTCGCAGTGAAAAACAGCACCAGGCCGCCAAGAAGCAGCTCGCATCGTTGCGGGAGGCTTTGGCCCGTAAAACTCGGACCAAAGCGCCTGAAGCGCTCATCCGCGCAGCACAGGGCCAAACGGTAGAGCTGGCTGAGGAGATCGAGAGGCAGATTAAGGATTATGAGCAGCTGCAGAAAACTCGAGCAAAGGAATTGCACATCTTCTCGCTCCAGGATCTGCGTGTCGCTCCGATCCGATATCGGATCGCAGCGCACATGACCATAGAGAGCTTCGCCCGTCTAGTGCATGTGCACTCCCGGCAGATTGCGCGCTACGAGAGCGAGGATTATCAAAACGTGTCGTGGGATACTTTGCTCAAGATCTTGGAGAGACTGGACGTGAAGATCGAAGGTACGATGGAACTCGGTCGGGAGGTGGCTTGAGAGTTAATTCTCCTTGGGAAAGTGGAGCCCTTGGGTCTGCACGAGGCCTTCAGCGCCCGGTTGCCGGTCCGATTACGGTGTCTCGAGATCAGGCCCGCCGGCACCGCTTGGATCGTCTTCAACCGATCAAGGTCTCTCATGTGTCGTGTTATCCCAGGGTTGCGCATCGCCAGGCTCCCAAGTCACTGACCGACCTGAGAAAGCTTGGCCCATCGGCCCAAAAACACGACATTTGTACCTAATTTCCTCTGCTCTGCTTTTCCCGCGTTGGTAGGCGCGATCTGCCGCATCCGCGGCAGACGCTCCCCCGTTCGAGCGGCCGACGAAGAATTTGATGCAGAGCCCCCGTCCTAATTTCGATTCTGTCGGGGGGCCTATGCGGCCGCGCGTTGCTCGACTTCCCAGCCCTTGCAGGCCAGGAGTACGGTGCGTGGAACCTCGTGCTCGCCACTGGCGTAGTAAGCCACCTGACGCCGGGAGAGCCCGAGCGCCTCAGCTGCATTGGTCAGGCTCAGTCCGTTACGCCAGCGCCAGCGGATGAACTCGACCGCATCGGTCCGGCCGTTCTGTTCAAGGGCCAGTTCCCAGAGCGTATCCGCACCGAGATCGAGATCGCCGGGCCAGGCGATACTGTGGCCACCTTCGCCAAGGGCGACGCGCGCAAAGAGCGATGCCCCGCGCAACGCCTTCAAACCCCTTGAGTGGCGCACGAGCACGCGTAGATCGACCGTGTAGGTCTTGCCATTGTCAAAGCGTAGCCGTACAGCTCGATCTCCCGCGCTCTTCACGCTCGTGATTCGATGCACCTTGCCCTCATTGATCCTCATAAGTCTTTCACTCCGAGTATTCCCGCCACAGGCGACGCAACGTATCGCGGTTAGTCTTGGCCCAAGTGAGCGCCTCGGTCACATCGCGTGAATCGGCCGTGCCCGCCAATACTTCGAGCGATTCGATAACCACAGATATACGTTCGTTACTTGTCGTGACGATGTGAAAGTGCGGAGGCGCGTGGTCTTTGAAGTACATCTCGATGCGACAGCGATTGAACCGTTCCACTGTGGGCATGCGGCATCATAGTGCATATGGCACACTGGTGCAACATGTGCACTTGCCGGGTGTTCACCCGAAATGAGCGTCGTAATCGTGTCTGCGGGTTCCGAATCTAGCGGACATCCGAACTTGGCTGCTACACGCCTAGCTCGCCGAGGCACGCGCGGCGGCTCCGGGGTTGTTGAATCTTCGGCGCCCGAAGTCTTCGCGGCACCCATAGGCCGCCGGCGACCATGAGAGATCTGACGGTCTCGACCGCCAGATCCACGCCGTGGCGCTCTCTGAGCTTCTCGGCCGCCAATGTAGGTCCAAAATCGGCGTACGTTGACCTTAGTATCCCGAACGCGTGTTCCGCGGCGTCGGACTTCAGGCGCCGGTTACTGGGTCGATCCCGAAGTCTCGAGATCAACCCGATCGGGCCTTGCTGCTCGTATCGGCGGACCAGCCGGCGCACCTGGCGCGTCGTGAGTCCCAGCCGCGCGGCAACCGCGGTCTGCTTGAGCTGTCCGTCGATAAGTCCTTGAATGCATTTGAGCCGGTCCAGTTCGCGCATGCTCATGGTCACCTTGGGTATCCGGATCATGGCCAATCGCCCAGACCGCAAAGACGGTCAACGGAGAGTGGATCACGGGGGCCAAAGCGGACATTTCTATTTGGGTATCACACTGCACACTTCGTAGTCTTGGCAGGTACGGTGAGCTGTTGCGCGCCACGGTCTTTCGATTTATTCGTATTTTAAGGGCTATTTGCGCTTACAGCACGACTCGACGACCGGCATAGTGTTGCGAGTAGACGCGTGAGCGTTTTGTTGCGCGATAGTGGCAGCATTGGCGCAACGCCAATTGGCAGGCATGAAAACCGTTAATAGCTCACTTGTTGCGCCAACAGATGCCGAGAGGTGGCATTGCCCCGGGAAAGGGCGACCATGTTGACAATTCTGGGCGTAGTGGGATAATCCCACCAATGATTTTGACCCTAGACGCCAAGCGCCGACTGACGCTGCCTACGAACCTGGTATCCGCGCAGCCAGGCGATAACTTTGAGGCGGTATTCGACCCCGAAGAGGATGCCGTAATATTCCGTCGCCTGTCCAAGAATGCGAATTGGCTGACGGTCCTCAAGGGCTGTCCGGTGAAGATGGATGATCTGCCTCCGCGGAGGCGCGAGTTTCCCAAACGCCTCAAGCTGTGAGCTGGCTTCTAGATTCCGATGTGCTGAGTCAGCCGGCAAAGAAGGCCGGCAATGCACGCGTTATCTCTTGGTTGGAAAAACATCAAGACCAGTGCTACACGAGTTCGATTGTCATTGCACAATTGGCATTTTGGGTGCGCACTAAGCGCGGAAAGCAACGCATTGCGTTGCAGAAATGGTTGACGGATCTGATTGAGGCCATGCACGGTCGAATTCTTGGGTTCAACGTATCGACCGCTCATGTATGGGCGGAATTGCAACACCAGTTCCAAGCGGCAGGTAAACCGATGCCGGTTGAAGATAGCTACATCGCGGCGATTGCGCGCCGGCATAACCTCACAGTTGCCACCGGAAACGTGAAGGATTTTCAGCGACCCGGAGTTAGGGTTTTCGATCCGTTTGCCGAAATTGATGAAACGTGAAGAGCAGCCTTTGTGCGGGATGACTGAGCTGATTGGCCCTAACGGCACATGCCATGTGCCTTGGCCAAGTTCAGATGTCCACATTCTGGCTAAGTAGAAATGTCCGCCTGGGCCATTGATCTGATCCTCTTTGCCTTTCCATTCTTCAATGCTGGCAGTGCGCGGTCTGACGCTCGCAGAGCGTTAGAAGCTCCGGCATCCACGACGCTTTTGCGGGTGGCAGCGGCCATATAAGCGGAGAGGGCGCCGTCGAGATCTTCTTCTCCAAGTTCGCGTTGAGTTTTGCTGCCGGCGATCTTGTGCCGTGGAATGATGGTGCCGTCTGCACGGTGCGCGGTCGACGGTACATCCACCGCACGACTATCGCGCTTTGATTGAACGAGCTGCGCCACCTGTAACATGTGTCCAAGTCGTTTGTTCTCGACGATATCACCCTGATCGATGGTGCCGAGCTTATCGTAAGCGATGTGCGGCAAGGCCTTCCCGGCGACGCGGATCTCAAGGCGCCCATCGGGGAACTGGTAGATCTCAAGGAACTTGCCGATGAGTCTGCGGTTGTCGGGCGTATCCTCGAGCAGCAACAGCTTGCGCTCATAGTGCAGCGTGAGGCTCTTGGTGACTTTGCGCAGCTCACGCCAGGCAAAAATCAGATCGAGTTCTTCATCGGTACGAAGCGGTCGGTGCGCATCGTGCGTCTCGCGAGGAATCTTGGCGAACTTCGCGTTGTAGTCCTCGATGAACCGCGGCATAAATTGGTTCGCGGCGTCGATGGATGAGATGCCTTCGAGTCTCAGCTCCTTTACCAAGCGGTCTTGTAGCGTCAGATGGGCTCGCTCGACTCGGCCCTTCGCAGAAGCCGAGTTGGCACAAATCCCCTCAATATTAAGCTCGTAGAGCGCTCTGCCGAACTGTGTATGGCCAGGCCCGCTAATCGCGGCTTTGTTGACTCGGAAGATGCTCGCCTTGTCGCTGTAGAACGCCAGCGGCTTGCCGAAGCGATCGATGTACTCTCGGGTCGCTTCGAAATATCCGAACGTTGACTCGGCACCTGAGAAACGCACGACCATCAAACGACTCGTCGCATCGTCCACGTAGACCAGCGCCGTGCACTCCGGAGCGCGGGACTCGAACCAGCGGTGGCTCGCACCCATCGATCTGAACCAGCTCGCCGAGGCACGCGCGCCGAAGCCTGGGCTGATGAATCTTCGGCGGCCGCAGCTTCCTCGGAATCCAAAGCCCCGCGGTCATCTGCAGCCGCCGCACCGTCTCCTTGGCCAAATCGATGCCATGCTTGGTTCTGAGCTTCTCGGTCGCCAATGTGGGTCCAAAATCCGCGTACGTTGACCTTAGAATCTTGATTACATGGTCCGCCAAGGCCTCGTCCAGGCGATTGTTGCTCGGCCGATTGAAACGCTTTGACAGCAAACCAACCGGTCCCGCGGCGGCGTATCGACGTGCCAGCCGACGAACCTGGCGTGTCGTGAGTCCGAGCCGATCGGCAGCCCTGATGGGCTTCAGATCGCCATCGACTACCGCCTGAATACACTTCAACCGATCCAGCTCCTGCATGGTCACAGTCACTCTGGCTTGATGCCGCATCGCCGATCTCCCAGACCCCAAATAGGGTCGATAGACCGGCAGTTATTACCATCCAAGCGGACATTTGAACTTAGCCAGAAGCGGACATTTGAACTTGGCCCCTATACCATGCCTTCGTATAATGTATATTATGTCAAATGACGAGTATCGTGGCCTTTTGCGCCTCGGGTGTCGCTACTCTCAGTTGTTGTCACCCTGCCATCATTCTTGAGCCCAGATTGCCTTTGTTTCTCAATAGTTTGGCCCTGCGGTCGCCTTCGTGCCGGCGGTGCTGGCTTCCCATTGCCAACTATTGTGAGCCTGGCGCTCCAAAATTCAGGCCACACTGTTCGCACTATCGGGTAAATGACACGAATTGTGATTTCCGTGTACGTGCAGCCGGCATTCATGCAAGAGTTTCTTGGCGGCCGGTAGGGCTTCTAGAATATGACGCACGCTTTCGAACGCTGGTTCGCAGTCGACGAGCATCCTGCGAAGCTCGGTGGCAATTACCAGACAGCATATGCGATCCACGATCCAGCCCGGCTTAGGCCTGCGATACCCACGAAGATCGTAATCTGAGATGCGCGGGCTATACGGAGTCTCAATGGCCTCCCGTACACGAGCTCGAACACCAAAGCTTTCCGGTCTCACAACTGAATTTAGAATAGATGCCCCGCCTTGCACCAGCCCGTGGAATTCAGCGTCAATACATTTCCAGCTGCCGGTCGGCCCCACCACGGTATTTGCATCGAAGCCGGTCTCAAATGGCCGTAGAGCCGGATCGTAGCGCAAGTTTGAAGCCGATGCCCATGCCGGGTCTGATTGCAAAACCGACGCCCAGCCATTTCGCTCTGAACCGAATTGCCTTCCAGGCCGTCGAGCGCATAGCCAGGTCTCGTGTTTGGCGCACAGTACACTTGACCAAAATGACCACTGACGGCGAACGTATGGTGCTCGACCATTCTCAGCGTCTTCATACCAGCATTTCGCGCAATACGTCAGTCTTGCAGAAACATCCAGAACTCCGTTACCTGCGCTGGGCAGCACGGGTGGAACAAGATTCTCAGCGTAACCCGTCCACGAAACTGTTAGTCGACGAATGGTATCGGACGAATCCAAGTCCTCGTTTTCTCCCCAAGCAACGGTAATTGGCCCGGAATCAAGCGCTGATCGAGCTTGCAGATATCCGATGCCATAGAAAATTCCGATCCTTTCGATCCAACCTGAAAGCGATTCATCCGAGTTTGGCGGCGGCGCATAGGGTAAAGGTATAGCCAACCGACTAGGCCCTCAGTTCAATTGCCGATGCACTGATGCTTTTCTTGTTTGACGAGCTCTCACGCTGCACAGATCTGTCGTTGAGCGATCGGCGAGCTGCCAACACGCGACCCGGTTCGGACCTTTCGACCTTAATAAGTTCGGGGGTAATTCTTTCGATGCCCTCTTTAATAGCCACCATCGCGGCAGAGTTCAGGCACTGCATGATCCTATGCGTGATGCCCCCCGTCTCACCAAGTAGCGCTCGGACCATCTCGGGCTGCGAAAGGCGGGACGGTAATCTCAATGGTCTTGCTCGTTCATAAGTCCCCACAAACCGCTGGAGCGCGGGTCCGGCGGTCCATTGAGTAAATCGCGTCACCGAGAATCTTCGCTCGATTTGCGGGTCAGAGCGAAACTCTCGCTCGACCGCAGGAGTGCCGGCGCAAATAACATTGATTTGGCTGGTCGTCGAAAGAGCCTTTATGGTATCGAGAACGACCGCTCGATCACGGCTTCGCGTATGACAGAGGTGCTGAACTTCATCCAGGATCAATACTCGCGTGTCATGCGCGGCGAGCAGTCTACGGATGACGCCGGCGCGATCTATACTCCGACCGTTAAGAACGGCGGGAGCGTTAAGTGAGTCCAATACGCACCACTCTAGGGTCTGACGAGTTGGCTCGGGAGGTACATTTGCGATGACTATTGGCCTAACCAGCGCTGCATTGTCGTCGCTGCGATGGTCGGCGTAGCGCCGTGCGAAGCGGTGCAAGTGAGCAGTCTTGCCCATACCAGCGTCACCGGTGATCAGCCAGCAAGGCATCCGCCCATGCCGCGGCTCGCATAGGAGAGCGTCGAGCATGTCGTTGAGATGGGCGCTGTACTCATGCTCAATAAACAGATCCTTGGAAATCATTCGTATGCGATCGTCGGCATCCAAAGCTGCCAATGAATGAACTGCTGAATCGAGGTGCGAGAGATCAAGACTCATTCGAGTACCTCCCAGGGCAGCGATTCAATATCTTTAGAAATCAAGGTGGGCTTGAGCGCAGTGTCTGGTAATTCAGTGTCGGCTAGCTTTTCGACTTTTCTCCATGCATCGCGTCGTGCGGCGCGCCTGTTACGCCTCAGCTGAGACATGGTGGCCCCCTCCTCGCTTAGCTGCTCCAGCGCTCGGCGAAGGATGTCAGGATCTTCGAGGTTTTGAGGACTCGATCGTGATTTCTTTATCGCCTTCAACTCCCAAAGCGATAGTGCTGACCCACTTGGCTCGCGTAACGGGACGGGGAGATGTCGAGCCTGCGATTGCTCAAGATACACCCTAGACAAGTCGCGCGGGTCATAACGCACTGCGCGTTTGCGCCCGAGATCGACCTCTTCGGCTAAAGCTGCGCAGGAGTATTTCAAGCCGAAAAGCTCAATGCCTTCGCGACCGATCACTCGTCGCTGGAGCGGTAGGAAGTCGAGGCGAAAGCGTGATATGTCTTTCGGCAACCGTGGCCCGACTGCCTGCTTTCCCCAATATTCTTCCCATGCGGAAAGTGGCGGCCGGCCCAGTGAGCGATGTGTATTCCGATGATATCGGTGGACGTCCTCAAGCAGGAAACCGCCAAGCTCGTTCAAAGTGAGCATTGCTCCTGCCTCGGCGCGCTTAGGTCGCGCCTGCAGAAAGTCGGAGTAAGTATTTCCCGGTAGCAGCCGGAAGCGGCGCATGAGAGTGCCTATCAATCGTTCGACATGCCCTCCGAATCGCGGCGTTGCTGGAGGTCGATATATGGTGTCGATTCCGTTGAGGCCGCACCCGCGACGAAAAGCTGCGCTGTGAAATTCTCGACCATTGTCAGTGTGCAAAGCATCGGGAATTCCGTGGACGGGCCATTCTAGGTCGAGGCCCAGGCTGCGCATCCAGCTCTGTTTGGGTGACACCGCATTTTCGAGACACAGCGCGACTAGGAGCGATGATGGCGATTCGAGGGATAGGCAGACGCCGCATATGCAGCGGGTCGCGACGTTTACGGCAACCGTGAGGGTTGGACGGCCAATGCATTTGCGCGAGCTTGGATCAACAATGAAAACATCGGCAACCGTATGATCGACCTGTACCACCGAGAGGGAGCGCTCTATGGCATAGGACGCCTTGACGAGGCGGGAGCGATCTCGAAGCGTGGCTCCTACGGCGGCCGAAAAGTTCGCAGGGTCCTTCCTGAGTACCGACAGTCGCCGCACAACGGTGGCGCGCGACGGACGACGGAGTCCACGACCGGCGCATTCGCGAACAATTGCGGGATAGATCTCTGCGCTGGTCGCATTCTCAGTGGTCTTCCACCACGCTCGAGCCGTGTCAGAAATTATGGCTTCAATCACGGTGTCCAACTTGGAAACGCCTGCAACAGGCCCGCGTCGTCGTTGAAGAATCGATCGCAGACTAGCCTCCTCCCTGAAGGCCTTTGCACGTCTCCATACCGTGCGGGTAGATGTACCCCAGCGGCGCGCAATGGAATCGACTGTGGCAGCCGTCAAAGGGTTGTTCGAAAGCGCGGATCTAAGGTCTGCCACCTGTTCCAGTGCGTTCTGCCACGCTTCGGAGTCCGGGTCATCCTCGAGGTGCCCGGATTGGGGTTTGGTTCTACTGGCCGCCCGGCTCGAATTGGCTACGACGCTGAACGACCTTTCAGAGGTTGGAATCTTCCGCACATAGAAATCTTGCCGAGGTCTGGGCTCAGGGTAACTGTCAATTTCTGGCGGGAATGTGCAGTTTTGGTGTCCGGCGGCGCTATCGCTGACAATCCCGTGAGAATAGCGTCAAATAAACTCCTTGAGTGTCAGGAACTTAGCACCTAATTGCAAACAGAGTGTCTACTGACACTATTTGTGCGTTTCGACATCGGGGGCGCGCTACTGATCCCCGCTTGCGATCTTTCGAGGCTTAGCATATGCTTAGGCCTATGCCAGAGCGACATGTCAAACTGTTCAAGAACGGCCGAAACCAAGCCATTCGGATTCCCAGGGAGTTCGAACTCCCCGGCGATGACGCCGTAATTCGCAAGGACGGCAACAGACTGATCATCGAAGCGGCGCCTCCTCGTTCCCTACTTGCTTTGCTGGCCACCCTCGAGCCGCTCGCCGAGGAAATTTCGCCTATCCACGACAGGTCTCCTGACGAAGTCGATATCTGATGCGCTATTTGCTCGACACCAACATCGTGTCGAATCTGGTCAGGAACCCGCATGGTCGTGTGGCAGATCGCATCAAGACGATCGGCGAACCGAACATCTGCACCAGCATCATTGTCGCAGCGGAGCTGCGCTATGGGACAACGAAGAAAGCATCGCCGCGACTGATTGCACAGGTCGAGGCCGTGCTTGCCGCTATCGATACCCTGCCCCTAGATTCCCCGGCCGACGAGATCTACGGGTCGATCCGCACGCAACTCGAGTTGGCCGGCACTCCGATCGGAGGCAACGATCTTCTCATCGCGGCCCAAGCAATCGCGCTTGACCACACGCTGGTGACGGATAACGACAAGGAGTTCGCGCGCGTCGATGGGTTGCGCGTCGAGAACTGGTTGAGGGATTAGACCCTTTGCCCTTTCGGGCACACAGCATTCCGGCCCCTGTGCCAGGAGGAATTTCCTGATCTCGGGTTACCGAAATCTAGTTGGAGCGACAGATGTCGCGAAACGGGACCGGGCTGCATAGAGATGATGCTTGGAGGGTGCAGGCGGCGGTTAGCTCCGCGCCGCATGAAAGGTGATCGCATAACCGTCAGGATCCTGTGCGACGAAGAAGCGACCGAAGGGGCCATCGGCAAGGGGGGCGAGGATGGTGCCGCCTCGCTCGACGAGCGAGTCGTGCAGCACGCCGGCGTCGTTGCAGGCGATCCAGAGCACCATGCCCACGCCGAGTGGCCCTGCTTCGGGAAGCGGCCGGATGGCCTCTCGCAGCGCCAGCGGGATCGGCGCTGTCTTGAACACGACCGCGCCAGGCGGACTGTGAGCTGCCGCTTCGAAACCGAATATCTCTACGTAAAATTTTCTGGACGCGGCGAGATCTCGAACTTGCAAGGCGATGAAATCAGGCCCAACTGGTGCTGTCATGAAGATCCCTGTAAATTTATGTCAGTGTCCTGATATTAATGTAAGGTCCCTGATATGTCAACGGTGGAAGCTCAGCCTCGGAAAGGCGCCGATTGGGTCGGCTACAACCTCAAAATCACGCAACATCGTTTGAGACAACGTCTGGATGCCGAGCTCGCTCAGTTCGGCATCACAGCCCCGCAGAACGCCGTCCTGCTCGAGATTGCAGGCAACCCGCGCGTCTCGAACGCCAACCTGGCCCGCGCGGCGTTCGTCACGCCGCAGACCATGCAGGGGATCCTCGTCAATCTCGAACGCGAGGGCCTGATCGTGCGCACCCCGCATCCGGAACATGGGCGAGTCATCATGACCCAGCTAACGGAGGCCGGGCAAAAGGCAGTCGCCGCCGGCGCGCGAGCGGCCGATGTGGTGGAGCGCCGAATGCTGTCCGGACTGTCGGCAAAGGAAGCCAAACTTCTCCGTGACATGCTCAAGCGCTGTGCTGCTGCCCTGGAGGATGAGCCTAAGTGAACCTGGCTTTTAGTGGCTGAATTCCGGACGTCAAATTGCAACTCCGCCTGCGACCTCGATGCGCTGCGCATTGACCCAGTGATTCTCTTCCGAGAGAAGCGACGCGATCATGGGACCAAGATCGTCGGGGAGACCTGCGCGGCCTAGTGCTGTGTTTTCGGCAATCATCTTGTTGACCGCGGGATTGTCACGAACGATTCCGCCGCTAAAATCGGTTTCGACGGGGCCTGGTGCAACCACATTTACGGTAATCCTGCGCGGCCCCAACTCCTTTGCCATATGCCGCGACAGCACTTCGATCGCTCCCTTCATCGAGGCGTAGACCGCCCCTCCGGCTGAGGCAGTGCGGGTCCGGACAGTCGATATGTTGACGATGCGTCCACCATCCTTGATTAGGGAGAGAAGCTTCTGTGTTAGGAAGAAGACGCCTTTGAAATGGACGTTCAAGACACTGTCAAACTCTACCTCGGTGGCTTTTTCGAACGGCATGTTGCGGTGATTGTTGCCGGCGTTGTTCACTAGGAAGTCGAAACGAGATTGCCCGAGGTTGGACAGAGCAGTCTCTACGTCCATGATGAAAGCGTCGAACGATCCGATATTTCCAGCGTCGAGTTGTAGAGCCAACACCTGTGCGCCAGCGGCTTTTGCCTCCGCGACCACCGCTTCCGCATTTTCGTGATGGCTATTGAAGGTAAAAATGCTATCGACGCCACGCTTCGCGAGACTCACGACAGTGTTACGACCTATACCGCGGCTGCCTCCTGTTACAACAGCGATCTTGCGCGATTCGTATGGATTGGCTTGTCCTGTCATCTTCGGTTCTCCTTTGGGTTGCAATTCGTAAACGGCTTTCTGCCGTGACTATAAATGCGTACCTAGTCAGTCATTAATGGAGCTTTAGAAACTACTTCAATATTCTCCACAGGACCTCAAAACCCAGCTGACAATGTTTCTCAGCATTCCCTGGGTCTTGGAGCATAAAGTCCATCGTCGTTTCGGCTAGTGAATTCATGACGGATACGACGTAGCTCATCGACGCTTCGCGCATCGGACCGGCGGCTCGACACTGCTCCAAAAGCGTTGCTATGCCAGCCGTATGCTTGCGGCTCGCCGCGCGGGTTTCCGGCGTGACCTCTTCAGAAACGCTCAATTGCGCAAGAGCGCGTCTCTTGTCGGGGTCCGAGATCGCCCAATGCATCCAGTTCGACCAAACGGAGAAAAGCTGCTTGCGAATGGAAGCGTTTCGCGGAAGGCCTTCCAAGGCAGCAGACGCCATCTCCGCTTTCAAGTCGAGATAAAGCTCGTTGAATAGAACTTTCTTCGTCTCGAAGTAAGTGAATAGTGAGCCGCTGGCTACGCCGGCCTCCCGAGCGATTATGGCTGTCTGGGCCCCCAAACCCTGAGTGGCGATGACCCGGGCCCCTGCTCTCATAAGAGCACTGCGCTTCTGGTCGCTAAGTGGCCTTGCCATATCAGTAGCATATCCATGACCGCCTGGGCAGTCAACTAATGAACCAGATCCCTCTCAGACTTCTCGACGAAGTCTATTAATATATCGTAACTATATGATAGTAAATAATTATTATACCTGCATACGCTTAGAAATCACGCCGGGCTTCAAACCGGACTTTGAGGGCGGAATTTATCTCTCCTTTCCTATAGTAACTGTCTGATTTATATTGGTTCATGGTCAGTCATAAACCGGACAAAAAACCGGACGTAAAAGCGGCAGAAGACCGAGGCGAACGCACCACCCTGATGGAGCCGCTCGTGCTTGGCGAAGGCTCCCGCCATCGCGCAGAACTAACCGACCTTGCGCTAAACCTGGCCCAGTGCAGCGCGGGCCTCCGCCGCTCGCTGCCGGCCGGCCTGATGGCGTCGCTGGCGAGGCTCGTGCGCGCGATGAACTGCTATTACAGCAACCTAATCGAGGGGCACGACACGCATCCCGTAGATATCGAGCGCGCGATGCATGGCGACTATAGCGGAGACGCGAAGAAGCGCGATCTGCAGCTCGAAGCCCGGGCGCATATCACAGTCCAGCAGTGGATCGACGAAGGCAGCCTGCAGGGGCGCGCCGTCACCGTCGACGCCATCCGCGAGATTCACCAGCGCTTCTGCGCGGAGTTGCCCGAAGACCTGATCTGGGTCGAAAACCCGGACACACATGAACGTATGCAGCTTATACCGGGTGAGCTGCGCCGCCGCGATGTCAGGGTCGGCGGCCATATCGCCATCAGCGCGCCGGCCGTCCCACGTTTTCTCGCGCGTTTCGAGGAGGTCTATGGCCGCCTCGGCAAGACCGAGACCATTCTTGCGGCCGCGGCCGCGCATCACCGACTGACGTGGATACACCCGTTCCTCGACGATAACGGCCGCGTCGCGCGGCTGATGTCGCACGCCACACTGCTCGACGCGCTCGATACCGGCGCGGTTTGGTCGGTCGCGCGCGGCCTGGCGCGCAACGTCGCGGCGTACAAAGGCCACCTTGCCGCCTGCGACCAGACCCGCCGCAATGATCTCGACGGCCGCGGCAACCTCAGCGAGGAAGCGCTGGCGGAATTCACGCGGTTTTATCTGACCACCTGCCTCGACCAGGTCACGTTCATGGAAGAACTGATGCAGCCGGATTCCTTACGCACCCGCATCCTGCTGTGGACCGAAGAGGAAATCCGCCTCGACCGCCTGCCGCCGAAATCCGGCGCCATTCTCGAAGCCGTGCTCTACCGCGGCGAGCTGCCGCGCGGCGACACCGCCGGCATCGTCGGCACCGGCGACCGCCAGGCGCGCCGGGTGGTTTCTGCGCTCATCGACCGCGGTGTGCTGGTCTCGGAAAGCACGCGCGCCCCACTTCGCCTGGCTTTCCCGGCCGCGCTCGCATCACGCTGGATGCCGGGGTTGTTTCCCGAGCAAACTGGCGCCCAACCGTAAATTGTGGGTGTACCCGCACGCCTCGATCACTTCGAGAACGGAAGGGAGCCGTCACCTCCGGCCGAAAGGTTGAATAGGCGAACTACGTATAACCCCTTACCTAATGCCTTGTTTTCGTTATTGCGCACCCCCGCAATCGCCCCTATGGTGCAGTCCTTGAGCATTCACCGTACTCATAGATGAGCTTTCGCGCTTTTTACCTTTGGCGAGCCCATGACGCTGCGCGGCCGGCGCGCGACGTTCTCGTGGCACTCGCGGTCAAAGGGATTCTTTTGTTTGCCATCTATTTGTTGTTTTTTGGTCCCGCTCATGAGCCGCGTTCGGATGCGCGCGCCACTGCGCACGCACTCATCGGGGCGAGCGCGTCGAAGGATACACCATGAATTCTTCAAGTCTGATCGACCTGTCGCGGCTGCAGTTTGCCGCGACCGCGATGTACCACTTCCTGTTCGTTCCCCTCACTCTCGGGCTGTCGATCCTGCTGGCGATCATGGAAAGCACCTACGTCATGACCGGCCGCGCGATCTGGCGCGAGATGACTCGCTTTTGGGGAGTCCTATTCGGCATCAATTTTGCCATGGGCGTCGCCACCGGCATCACGATGGAGTTTCAGTTTGGCACCAACTGGGCGTATTACTCCCACTACGTCGGCGATATCTTCGGCGTGCCGCTGGCCATTGAGGGTCTGATGGCGTTCTTCCTCGAAGGCACGTTCATAGGCCTCTTCTTCTTCGGTTGGGATCGGTTGAGCCGCCGCCAGCACCTGGTGGTCACATGGCTCGTGGCGATCGGCAGCAACCTGTCGGCCCTTTGGATCCTCATCGCCAATGCGTGGATGCAAAACCCCATCGGTGCGCACTTCAACTCCACCTCCATGCGCATGGAGCTCGATTCGATCCGTGACGTGATTTTCAATCCCGTGGCACAATCCAAATTCGTCCACACGGTAAGCGCAGGATACGTGACCGGAGCCATCTTCGTGCTCGCGATCAGCGCGTGGTATCTGCTCAAGGGGCGACACATCGAGTTCGCGAAGCGCTCAGCCACGGTGGCGATCAGTTTCGGACTCGCGGCAGCCCTATCGGTCGTGGTGCTCGGCGATGAAAGCGGCTACAACGTGACCGAGCATCAGAAGATGAAGCTCGCCGTCATCGAGGGCGAGTGGCACACGGAACCCGCGCCCGCGCCATTCACGATCTTCGGGCTTCCCGATGCGACGAGCCACGAAACGAACGATCGACTCCAGGTTCCCTGGATGCTGGGGCTCATCGCCACACGCTCGGTGGATACCCCGGTTCCCGGGATCGATGATCTCGTGCAGCGCGCCAAGGAGCGCATTATCAACGGAATTCCAGCCGCTTCGGCGCTGAAGACATTACGCAATGATCCGAGCGATCCGGTTGCTCGGCAGACGCTCAAAGAGCATGTAGAGGATCTCGGCTACGCGCTCTTGCTTCGAAAGTACGTGGAGGACCCCGCGCAGGCGACTGCGGCGCAAATCGACAAGGCCTCCTGGGATACGGTACCGTCCATCGCGCCGATATTCTGGTCGTTCCGGATCATGGTGGGGCTCGGCTTCTTTTTCATCGGACTCTTTTCCATTGGATTCTATCTTGCTGCCCGCCGGCGCATTGCTCAAAGCCGGTTGTTCTTGAAGACTGCTCTTTGGGTCCTGCCGCTCCCCTGGGTCGCTGCCGAGCTCGGCTGGTTCGTCGCCGAGCATGGCCGGCAGCCCTGGGCGATCGAGGGTGTACTGCCCACGTTTCTCGCGGTCTCGCCCATCCCGACGTCCAGTGTGGCGCTGAGTCTCGCGGGCTTCGTAATTTTCTATACCGTGCTTGCGGTCATCGACGTCTTTCTTCTGAAAAAATACGTGAGGCTCGGACCTGGCTCGAGCTCACCGCCGCATGACGTTGCGGACATCGCCGCGGCTGGTTCCCTTCCCGCCGGCCCACCTCGCTAGGAGCCACCATGTTCGACTACGAAACACTAAAGGTCATCTGGTGGCTACTGCTCGGAGTCCTATTGATCGGCTTTGCGATCATGGACGGCTTTGATCTCGGCGTCGGAATGCTGCTGCCCTTCATAGCACGTACCGATACGGAGCGGCGTGTCGTGATCAATACCGTCGGTCCCGTCTGGGAAGGCAACCAGGTGTGGTTGATCTTGGGTGGCGGCGCGATCTTTGCGGCGTGGCCCGCGCTCTACGCGGCCAGCTTCTCCGGATTTTATTTGGCGATGCTCTTGGTGCTCGCCGCGCTGATCTTGCGGCCGGTCGGTTTCAAGTTCCGCAGCAAAATGCCGGGTCTTCGCTGGCGCTACAACTGGGATTGGGCGCTGTTCGCCGGGGGAGCGGTGCCTGCACTGGTGTTCGGCGTCGCGATGGGAAATCTCTTGAAGGGCGTGCCGTTCAGCTTCGATTCCGAATTGCGTGCGACCTATGCATTCGGCCTGTTTGACCTCTTGAACCCCTTCGCACTTCTCTGCGGCTTGGTGAGTGTCGCGATGCTCGTGACGCACGGCGCGGTCTATCTGGCGATAAAAACCGACGGTCAGGTCGCACAGCGTGCGCGAACGATTTCGCGCTTTGCCGCGTTCGCGTGGGTACTCCTGTTCTCACTCGCGGGCATCTGGCTGTGGAAGGGCGATTTCGGCTTCGCTATTACCGCAGGTGCGTTTCCCGGCGCGGAGCCCGATCCACTCGCAAAAACCGCGGTCGTCCAGAGTGGGGCGTGGCTCGCGAATTACTCCCTTTGGCCCGCCACCATGCTCGCTCCCGCCGTGGGTCTCGCGGCTCCATTGCTGGTAGCGGGGCTCGCAAAGTCGAGGCAGCGGCTTCTGGTTTTCATCGTGAGCAGTCTCGGCATCACCGGCGTCATTGGCTCGATGGGAGTCAGTTTGTTCCCGTTCCTGCTCCCCTCCTCCTCGCATCCGCAAAGCAGCCTCACGGTTTGGGATGCCTCGAGCAGCCACCGGACACTCGGCATCATGTTGGTTGCCACCATCATTTTCTTACCGATCGTGCTCGCCTATACGAGCTGGGTGTATCGGGTCATGCGGGGGCCCGTGACGAGCGCCTACATCGAAGCCAATCGTGAAACGAGCTATTGAGGAGCGATCATGTGGTACTTCAGCTGGATCTTAGGGTTGGGCTTGGCCTGCGCGTTCGCGATCCTCAACGCTATGTGGTTTGAATTGGATGCCGATCAGCACGCCACCGACCGACCGGCCGACACGACCAACCTCCCGTGACGGTGTCGGGCGCTAACGCTGTTGCCCGTCATAAGTTTTTGTTGGGCGACGCGTCGCGTTACCCGGAATCTCGTTGGACCGACGCCACAACCGGCAATAGCGCGCCGGTGATCGCGCGTGCTGCATGTGAGGCGAGAAATATGATCACATCAGCGACGGCATCCGGAGTAACCCAACGGCTGAAGTCGGCGGCGGGCATGTCCCGGCGATTGGCGGGAGTGTCGATGATACTGGGCAGCACCGCGTTGACAGTGATGCCTTCATCCTTCAATTCCTCCGCCAGGCTCTCGGTCAGCTTGGCGACACCTGCTTTCGCGGAGGCGTAGGCCCCCATTCCGGCGGCGGCCTTGGTCGCAGCGGCCGCTCCGATGTTGATGATGCGTCCGCCACTCCGCTTGCGCAGATGTGGCAAAGCGCTCTTCGAGGCCACCACGGCTGTCTTTAGATTGGTCTCATAGAGAAAATCCCAGCTGCTCAGGTCGCCGTCCGCGAGTGTTTGCCAGCGGAAGGTCCCGGCGATGTTGATCAACGCGTCGAGACCACCATATTGGTCTGCCGCGGCCGCGACCGCGCGCTGGGCCGCTTCGAAGTCCGTCAGATCGACGCCGCCGAGCAGGAGTGCCGCGGACAGCTGTGGAGGTAACTTTGCCGGATCGGGAGCAGCCGCTCGATCGACAAGCGCCACAAGCGCCCCATGATTCATCGCGGCGTTGGCCACCGCGCGCCCAAGAGCGCCGAATCCGCCGGTGATGGCGATCACTTTGCCGCGAAGTTCCATTGATCTACCTCCCCAATTTCCCATCTGCATCAGGCGAGTTCGGCCGTGGCCTTCATCACCAGTGTACCGTCACCCAGCCGGATCCAAAGGTCCACGGTGCTGTCGTCCGCGCCGTAGGCGCCACAGATCGCAAATGGGGCGTTGTCGAATGTCGGCTTCACGGCGCGGAACGTGAAAGCCCTGACGCGCGCGTCGGACACGTTGCGGCGTAGCAGATCGAGCAGCAGCGTCGCCAGCAGCGGACCGTGAACGACAAGGCCGGGGTAGCCTTCCTGTCCAGTCGCGTATTCACGATCGTAATGGATCCTGTGGCCGTTGAATGTCAGAGCGGAGTAGCGCAGCAGCAAGACGGGATCTGCATGCAGGTCGCGTGACCAGGCATGCCGCGCCGTCTCCGGCTTACCGGCGGGCGCGGTGTCTTCCGGCTTTGGAGCGTCGCGATAGACGATGTCTTGATCCTCGACAAGCATGAGACCCGACGCGTCGGCGATCTCGTGGTGCACATTGACGAACACCAACGGGCCTGTTTGGCCCGTTTTGCAGTCCACCGACGCGATTCGGCTTGTTCTGGTGTAGCTGCCGCCCACCCGGAGCGGACGATTCCAGCTTACGCGGCTGCCGGCCCACATACGTCGCGCCAGAGGCACGGGCGGCAGGTATTCGCCGCGTCGCGGGTGCCCATCGACACCTATCTCCGACTGGCGTGGGGTCGGCAGGAAGAAAAGCCAATGCCAGCCGGGCGGCACTTCATCACCGGCGCTCGGCCGAGGATCGTCCCGGTCCAGGGTCGCGGCTAGTGCCCGCAGCGGCGCCGCGGAGATGGAATCGGTGAACGTTTCCGTTCGACCGATCCATTGCCTCAGATGCGGAAGATCGATATTCATGCGACCAGGGCCCCTCAACGTGCTACGGGTCGACCGTACATGGCGAGCTCGGCTCCGTCTAACTGGGATACGCCGAAATCCGCCCTCAGGAATAATAGCCGGGCGCGCGCGAATACTTCGGCCAGCTCGCCGCATCATGCGAGAAGAAAATCTCGGCATCATGCTTCTCGGCGAGATCCTTGAGCCTTTGCAGGGAGGTTCGCGCCGCTGCAGGATCGTGGTTTCCCGCTTGAATGCACATGAGATCGAGGTTCTGTTGGGAGTAGCAGGCATCGGCCGCGAACAGCATCGGCCTGCGATTCTTCAGTTTCACCATCAAGCTGTAGTGACCTGCAGTATGTCCCAGCGTCTCGAACAGGAACACACCGCCGGCAAGCTCCTGATCTCCCTTCAGGGTCTCGAAACGGGGCGTGAACATATCCGTTGCGCGCCCCTGGTCGGCGCTCGTTCGAAGGCCGGGCGCGAAGCTCACTTCGGAGTACGGGATTTCCTCGCTGGGCGCCGGGGATCGCAGCGTCTCCAGCTCGCAGACATGGCACACCGTCGTCGCATGCTTGCAATACTTGTTTCCACCGCAATGATCCAGGTGATAGTGAGAGTTGATGACGTGCGATATCTCCTCGGGCCGAAATCCGGCCAGGTGCAACTGAGCGGGGATGGTCTGCTCCGCGGTCTGCGCAGGATCGGTCCATGCGACGGTCTTGCGAATGTGTTCGGCATCGAAGCCGGTATCGAAAAGAAATCTCCCTTCCTCATGATCGACGAGAACGCCGTAGACCGGAAAGCGATACGGGCCGGTCAGCCCGGCGTCCAGGAACATGTAGGTCCGATCCAAACACATCGTGCCGCAATCGAGGAGGTACACTTTCGTGGGTTTCATGACTCGCCCCTTTCCTGAGAGAACCGATCCGGTGTTGGCGGTTACGGGACAATTCCGTTAGAAATGATACATCGTTAGTTTTGATGATACATCGTCGGCTTTGAAAAGTGAACATCGATCGCCGTCATGCCGGGCGCAGCTCTACGAGGTCCACACTGGCGCTGCGCGGGAGCCTGAGCAGCGCCATGATCGATTCCGCCGCCAGCGCCGGCGAGATCGGCTCCCCGGAATTCGCATAGAACCCGAGCGACTGAACGAGCTCGCGATAGCGGGCTAGCCGGTCCTCGGGCCAGCCGCGTTTGAAGCCGCTCTCCGCCAGCCGGCCCGAGCGAAAGACGCTCACTCGAATCTTCTCCCCGCGCAGCTCGGTGCGCATGCCGGTCGACAGCGTTTCGAGCGCGCTCTTGGTGGCCGCGTAGACGGTCAGGAACGGGTACGGCGCGCGCACCGATTCCGAGGTAATGTTGATGATGTCGCCTCCTCCGCGTGCGCGCATGAGCGGGATCGCCTCTCGCATGCAGTAGATCGGTCCCAGGAAATTGGTGCCGATCTCCGCCTGCAGGAGCTCATCCTCGGCCTGCTCGATCGACTGCAGATGCCCGACTGCCGCGTTGTTCACCAGAACATCCACTCCGCCATGACGTGCGGCGAGGGCCGCGAACGTCCTGCGCACCGCCGCCGGGTCGCTGATGTCCGTGGCGTGCGCCTCCGCCAAGGGACCGATCGCCGCCGCGAGATCGCAAAGCGCGCGGCCGTCTCGCGAGAGCATGGCGACGCGCATTCCGGCGAGGACCATGGCCTCGCAGAGGCGACGGCCCAAGCCGCCCGAGGCGCCCGTGACCACCGCCACCTTATCATCCAGCCGCTCCCGCCCTGTCTCGGTCATTGCTGCGCTCCAACGTCAAATCGGGTCCCATGGGGTAATCGCCATCGACGGCACGTTCTCGAAAAAGCTGGGCGCCAGTGCCGGCATCGCATGCGCCTCGATCGACTCGGGGGTCCAGCCGTCCGCCCGATGCAGGGTACGGAGAATGCGAGGCTGGCTGAACAAATAGATCTCGTTCGCCCGCACACCGAAGATCTGGCCCGACACCTTGGCGGCTGCATCGCTGGTCAGAAATACCGCGAGCGGCGCGATTTTGCCACTTTCCATCTTCTTCAATTTCTCGATGCGGGCCAGGTTCTCCGGCGTGTCCGCCGGAATGTTGGCGGTCATCGCCGTCCATGCCCATGGCGCGATGCAATTCGAGCGCACGTTGAACTTTGCCATGTCCATGGCGATGGACTTCGACAGTCCCACGATTCCCATCTTTGCCGCCGCGTAGTTGGCCTGCCCGAGGTTGCCGATGAGCCCGCTGGTCGAGGTCATGTGCACGTAGGAGCCCCGCCCCTGGCTCTTGAACGCCGGCGCCGCCGCCCGAGCCACGAAGAAGGAGCCGTTCAGGTGAACGTCCAGCACGGCGCGCCATTCCTCCACCGACATGTTGAAGAAGAATCGATCGCGCACGATGCCCGCGTTGTTGACGACACCGTCGATGCGGCCGAAATGATCGAGGGCCGCTTGCACGATGCGCTGCGCCGATTCCCATTCCGCCACGCTTTCCGTCACGGCGACGGCCTCCCCGCCCGCTTCGCGGATTTCCGTCGCCACGAGTTCCGCGGCGTGCGCCTTTCCCGAGAGGGCGACATCGTTCACGATCACTCTCGCGCCGTGAACCGCGAAGGCCTTGGCGAAATCCTTGCCGATTCCCGCCCCGGCGCCGGTCACCACGACCACTTTCCCCTCCAAGCATCGAGACATGCGACCTCTCCTATCGCGCCAGCCATTTTGGTGCGCGCTTCTGCGCGAATGCCCGCGGCCCCTCGCGCGCGTCCTCGGAAGCGCGCATGGCGATCACGGTCGGCAAACGGTCCTGCTCCGCGATCGCGTCCGGGAGCGACGCGTGCTCGAGTCCCCGCAGCATCGCATGCTTGCTGGCGCGCACCGCGAGCGGCGCTCCCGCGAGGATCTCCTCGGCGTAGGCTCCGGCGCGAGCCAGCGCCTGACCTGCCGGAGCGACCGCGTTGAGCGTGCCGTGGCGGAGCAGCTCCGGTGCGCCGAGGCGCCGGCCCGTCAGCGCGATCTCCATCGCGAGCTTCAGCCCGATCTGCCGCGGCAGACGTTGCAGACCGCCCCCGAGCGCGGCCATGCCGACACGGACTTCCGGCAGACCGAACATCGCACGCTCATCGGCGACCACGAGATCGCAGGCGAGCGCAAGTTCGAACCCGCCACCCAGCGCCAATCCGTTGACCGCGGCGATCACCGGCTTTTGCAGATCGAAACGCGAGGTGAGACCCGCGAATCCCGTGGCGGGCATGGCCTGCCGGCCGAAGTCCGCTCGGAATTTCAAGTCGTTGCCCGCGCAGAACGCCCGGTCCCCGCTTCCCGTGATGATCGCCACCCACTGCTCGGGGTCGCCGGCGAACTGATCGAACGCCGCCGACAGCTCATGATGCGCCGGGGGATGCAGCGCGTTCAGCACCTCGGGACGATCCAAGGTCAGGATGGTGAGCCGGCCCTCGCGCGCGACCTTGACGAAATCCATCGTCGTCACACTCTCTCGAGGATGTGCACGGCGCAGGCGGACCCCAAGCCGACGACGTGCGTGAGACCCAGGCGGGCACCCTCGACCTGCCGCGCACCGGCCTCGCCGCGCAAATGGGTGGCGATCTCGTAGATGTTGGCGATACCGGTGGCCCCGAGGGGATGGCCCTTCGAGAGAAGTCCGCCGGAGACGTTGACCGGGATGCGCCCGCCGAGGGAGGTTTCGCCCGAATCGATCAGTCGGCCTCCTTCGCCCTCGCCGCACAACCCGAGGTTCTCGTAGTGCAGAATCTCCGCCGTCGCAAAGCAATCGTGGAGCTCCACCAGATCGAGACCCTCCGGGCCCACTCCGGCCATTTCGTACGCCGTTCGGGCGGCCTGCCGCGAGACGGTGTTGACGTCCTGCATCACTTGATTGCGCTCCGACCAGGCGTCGCTCGCCAGCGCCGAAGCGCGCACCCGCACCGCCCGCCGCATCAGGCCGCGCTCGCGTGCCTTGCGATCCGACATGAGCACCGCCGCCGCCGCGCCGTCCACGTTCACCGAGCACATCAGTTTGGTATTCGGATAGGCGATCATCTCGGCCGCCAGCACTTCCTCGAGCGGCGTCTCCTTTCGGTACATCGACTTCGGATTGAAAGTCGAATGATGGTGATTCTTGACGGACACCTTTGCAAACTGCTCGAGCGTGGTGCCGTATTTTCGGGAATGCTCGAGACCCACGGTCGCGAATACCGCCGGCATGGTCTCCGAGCCGATGAGGCCCTCCGCGGGCAACGGCTCGTTGCCCACCTTCTTCTTCACGATCATGCCGGGCGCCATCTTCTCGACGCCGATGCACAACACCGTGTCATGGAGGCCGGCTTTGATGGCCATCCAGCCTTCTCGAAACGCGGTGGCCCCCGTGGCGCAGGCGTTGGTGCAATTGACCACCGGAATGCCGGTCTGGCCTATCAGCTGCAAGGTGCGCTGTCCCGTCATGGTCTCACCGATATTGCCGCTGTAGAGCGCCTCGATATCCTTGATGCCCATCCCGCAGTCATCGAGGGCGAGCAGGGCGGCCTCGGCCGCAAGGTCGACCACGGCTCGCTCCGGGTAGCGGCCGAATCGGATCATGTCGATGCCGACGACATACACCTCGGTCATGACCGATCTCCATCGGGAACAAAGAAGTGTGCGACGTACCCCGCCGCCTCCTCTCCGAGGGCGCTTTCCGCGCCGCGAAACACGACTCTCACCGGCATGCCATACGCGAGCTTTTCCGGGCTGGGCTCGATCTCGACCAGGTTGCCCTTGATCGTCCCGCCCTCCTCGAGATCGACGATCGCCGATATGAACGGCACGCGAATACCGGGGTAGCTGCGGTACACGATGGTGTAGCTGTATAGCCGGCCGCGCGCCGCGAGGCGCAGTGGTCGCATTTGCCGGCGAGCGCAGCAGCGTCCGCAGTTCTCGCGGACGCCGACGAACACGGCTCCGCACTCATCGCAGCGCGAGCCCTGCAGATACGGGGTACCGCTCTCGTCGATGCGCGTATACGATGTGGCGGGTCGCGGGGATTCTCTGGTCGGCAGCTGCTGCATCGGTGGCCTCGAGTTCATTCGATACCTGCTAGCCCGCTCTTGATCACGGTGACGCCGCGCGCGGGAACGGTAGCCTCGAAGGAGACCATGTCGCGGTCTTTCCACAGCCGCACGGCGATTCGGTCGCCCGGCAGCACCGGCGCGGAAAATCGGGCCGAGAGGCTCTTCATGCGCTCGGGCTCGAACCCGCAGTAGGCCTTGAGGATCGCGCGGCAACAGATGCCGTAGGTGCACAGGCCGTGGAGAATCGGGCCGGGAAATCCGCCGGCCTTGGCCACCGCCGGATCGGCATGCAGCGGATTGCGGTCGCCGCAGAGCCGGTAGAGCAATGCCTGGTCGGGACGGGTGGCGAATGCCAGCACGACATCCGCCTCCCGGGTGGGAACCTGATGCGGCGGCGGTGTCTCGGACGGGCCGCCGAATCCCCCATCGCCCCGGGCGAATGCGGTTCGAACCAGGGACACGAGCAGCGCGCCATCGAGGCCGCGGAGCTGCATCTCGCGCGCGACCACCGCCCCCTTCTCTCCCTTGTCATACGCTGCCACCACGCGGCTGCTGGCGATGACGCTGCCCGCGGCGGGTATCGGCCTGTGCCAGGTGATGGACTCCTCCCCGTGCACGGTGCGAGCCCGATTCAGGCCGATTTTCTCCGGGCCGATATTCGCGCCCCACGCCACCACCGTCGCGAGCGTCGGAACGGCCTTGAGATTTTTCTCGTACACGAACGGCAGTTCGTCGCCGTCGTCGGGATCGCCGCCCATGCCGATCGCCAGGGCATACAGTATGGTTTCGCGATCGCTCCAGGAAAACGTGCGCCCGGGCTCCTCGATCGAGAGAACTTCCGGATATCGAATGGCCACGCGGATTACCCTTGCCGCGCCGCCGCGGGACCATAGGCATTGACGAAATTCAGATCGCGCTCGGGCAGCATGACCTTGCCCGCCTCGATCGCCGCGACCAGATGCCGGAACGTCGTACTCCTCGCCCGGCACGAACCCAGGCCCCATCTCCATGCGGATTTCGCTCACATAGCCGCCGCCCGCGAGCAGGGTCTTGCCCGTCTGCTTTCCCGACAGATCGCTCACCATGTAGAGCAGCACCGGCGCCACGCGGTCCGCCGTGAACACGCGCTTGTACTCCTCGGAGACCACGCCGTCGGTAAGCTGACTGGCGGCGGCCGGGGCGATGGTCCAGACCCGAATCCCGTACTTGAGTCCTTCCTGAGCCAGGGAATTCGAGAATCCCCAGATCCCGGCCTTCGCCGATCCATAGTTCGTCTGGCCGAACTTGCCGCGCAATCCGGCGGTGGAAGTCGTGTTCACGATAACTCCGCCGCCTCGCTCCTTCATGTGTTGAAAGACGGGCTTGGTCACGCAGAACGTGCCCTTGAGGTGCACTCGCAGCACCTCGTCCCAGTCCGCCTCCTCCATTTTCTGAAGCGACCGATCGCGCAAGATGCCGGCGTTGTTCACCAGGATGTCCACTTGCCCGAAGGCCTCGAGCGCCGCCTCGAGAATGCGACGGCCGCTTTCCATGCTGCCCACGTCGACCGCCACCGCGGCGGCCTTGCCGCCGCGCTCGGCTATCTCCCGGACGACCCGATCGGCCGCCTCCCGGGCATAGTCGTTGATCACGACGGCTGCGCCTTGCTGCGCGAGGAGCTTCGCGTATGCCCGCCCGAGACCCGCCCCCGCCCCCGTGACCACCGCCACCTTATCCTGCAAAAGACCCATGGCTATCCTCGATTGACCAGTTCCTTGAACGACACGGCCTTGTCCACGCGCACATCGCCGGGCAGACCGAGCACCCGCTCCGCAATGATGTTCTTCAGTATCTCGTCGGTGCCGCCGGCGATACGCAGACTCGGCGCCGCAAGAAGGTCGCGCTGCAGGCGGCCGCCGCCCGGCGCAAGCTGTGGGTCGCTGATCAGGCCGAACTGGTCCTGGTACTCGATCAACCGCTCGGTGAGATCCTGCAGCCGGCTGGCGGCCACCAGTTTTCCGATGGACATTTCGGGCCCCGGCGTCTCGCCGCGCGACATCGCGGTCAAGCTGCGCAGTTGCGTGAAGCGCAGTCCCTCGGCCTGTACGTACCAGACGGCCAGTCGCTGTCGAAACAGCGGGTCATCCACCAGAGTTCCCGCGGCGCGAGGAATGGAGCGGGCGAGACCCAAGATATCCTCGAGGCTGGGTCCGCGTTCCTTACCGCCCTCCACACGCTCGTTCATGAGCGTGACGAGCGCGACCTTCCAACCCTCCCCGATTCCGCCGATCCTCTGATCGTCTGTGATCGTGACATCGGCGAGGCGTACTTCGTTGAACTCCGAGCGTCCGGTCATCTGATGGATGGCCCGGATATCGACGCCCGGCGCGCGCATGTCGACCCAGAACATGGTGAGACCCTGGTGCTTGGGCGCGTCGAAGTCGGTGCGCGCGAGGAGCAGCCCGTAGTCCGAATAGTGGGCGCCCGTGGTCCATACCTTCTGCCCGCTGATGCGCCAGCCCTCGCCGTGCCGCGTTGCGCGGGTGCGCAACGCGGCAATGTCGGATCCGGCGCCGGCCTCTGAAAAGAGCTGACACCAGATCTCCTCGCCCTTGAGCGCCGGGCCGATGAAGCGCCGCTGCACATCGATGGAAGCGAATTTCATGAGTGTGGGCATGCACATGCCGAGACCGATGCCGAAATACCCTTGCGGAGCCCCGCAGCGGCTCTCCTCCTGGACGAAGATGGCCTGCTGAATCGCGGTACCGCCGCCGCCGCCCCATTCGACAGGCCAGGTGATGCGCGCGTAGCGCGCCTGCGCCTTGCGTGCCTGCCAGGCGCGCGCGATTTCGAGACCCGGCGCGCCGAGCGCCGGGCCGCCGAGATCCGGATATCGCTCCTCGAGCTCGCGCATGTTGGCGGCGAGCCAGGCGCGCACCTCGGCTCGATAGGCCGCTTCCTGCGGTGAGTCCTCGAAGTTCACGCGACCTCGGCGCCGACAGGCGGCGCGGGCGTTCTCTCGCAAAGATCCGCCGCCAGGCGCTCGGCCCATCCGTCGGGCGCTCCACACACGAGACCGAGGTGGCGCGCACGCCGGAAGAAGAGATGCGGGCTCGCCTCCCAGGTGACGCCGATTCCGCCGTGAATCTGAATGCTCTCGCGCGCCGCGAAGCCGAAAGCGTCGCTCGCCGCTACCCGCGCCATCGCCGCCGCCCGCGGCAACTCGGCCGCCGCGCTCGCGAGTGCCCAGGCGGCGTAGTAGGTGGTCGATCGGGCCAGCTCGTTCTTGACGTACATGTCGGCGAGCCGATGCTTGATCGCCTGATACGAGGCGATGGGGCGTCCGAAGGTGTGCCGCTCCAGGGCATAGTCGCGCGCGAGCTCGAGGCTCCGGTCCGCGCCACCGAGTTGCTCGAAGGCGATCGATACCGCGCCTCGATCGAAGATGCGCCCGACCAGCGCCCCGCCCTCGCCTGCGGCGCCGATGAGCTCGACCGGCACGTCCGAGAAGCTGAGCCGCGCCACGCCGCGGCTCGGATCCAGGGACTGAAGCGCCGTACGCTGCACCCCTGGATCGGTGAGATCGACGAGGAACAGGCTCGTTCCGTAGGCTTCCGCGGCGAGCACGAGGGCGAGGTCGGCCACGTCGCCGTCGACGACCGGAATCTTGACCCCATTCAGGCGGCCGGCTTTCACGTAGGTTCCGATGCTGCGGTGCCGGTAGGCGCCGCTTCCCTCCGCAGTGGCGAGGCAGCCGACGATCTCGCCGCGCGCCAAGCGCGGCAGCACCCGCGAGCGCTGCTCGGCCGAGCCTGCTGTCATCACTCCCTCGGCGAAGAAATAAATGGAGCTTGCGAAGGGCACCGGCGCAAGCGCCCGCCCGAGCTCCTCGGCGATGGCGCAAAGCTCGACGTAGCCGAGTCCGAGTCCGCCGTTCGCTTCCGGGATAACGGTGCCGCACCAGCCGAGACCGGCGATCTCCTTGAACAGCGCCCGCGATGCGCGCCGCTCCGCGTCCTCCTCGAGTGTCGCATGCACCAGAGACAGGGGACAGCGAGCGCCGAGAAAGCGCCGTGCCTCCGCCTTGAGTTGCCTTTGCTCCTCCGAGAAGTCGAAATCCATACGGAACGCTCACCCCGGCCAGGAGAGCGGCAGGACCGACACGCCGTTGATCCTGCCCGACTTCACCACGACCGCTTGGCGGTCTGCGAGTCGAAAGGTCGGAATCCTGGCCAACCACTCCTGCAACAGCACGCGCAGCTCGACGCGCGCGAGTTGCGCCCCGAGACAGCGATGGATGCCGGTGCCGAAGCCCATGTGATGCTTTATCGGGCGATGGAAGTCCACCTGCATGGGGTGGGCATACTTGCGCTCGTCCAGATTGTGCAAGGCCGCCGGCAGGAGCACCAAGTCGCCCGCCCGCATCGGCAACCCCTTGTACTCGAAATCCCTGGCGACCGAGCGACCGAAGTTGGCGATCCCGTGTCTGCGCAGCAGCTCCTCGACCGCCTCCGGGATGAGCTCGGGCTGCGCCACGAGCTGCGCACAGTGGTCCGGATGCCGGGCGAGGAAATTCATGAAGAAGCCCATCGACGAGACCACCGTGTCCAGGCCGCCGAACATGACGTTGGCGGTGAGGCTCAAGACCTCGAGCTGCGTGATCGGCCGCCCCGCGACGCTCGACGTCAGCAGCCGGCCGATGAAATCATTTCCGGGGCTCCGCTCGCGCTCCGCGATCTTTCCCTGCAGGTAGCTCATCATGGCCTGCATGGCTTGCAGGAAGGACTGCGGATCGGAGTCGCGGGTGAGCAAGTCAGCCGCCGGCAAGAGCCCGGGAGCATCCTCGGTGGGCAATTCCATCATGTGCAGGAAGATGTAGATCGGCATCTTGCGCGCCATTTGCGATTGGAATTCGCAGCCCCCTTGCGGGAGGAAACCGTCGATGAGACTGCCCGTGAGCGAGCGCATCCGTCCTTCGAGGGCATGCACCTCCTTCTGGGAGAAGAACGACTGCAGGAGACCTCGATAAGCGGCGTGGATGGGGGGGTCCGCTTCGCCGGGATAGAGCTGCATTTCGCGCTCGTCGCGCGACATGGCGACGCCCGCGTTCGAAAAGCGCTGGTGGTCGAGCCAGGCGGCGGCGATGTCCTCGGCCCGCGTGAAGACCCAGTGGCCGCCGTTCCTCGGCGTGTAGAATATCTCGGGACCCTCGTGCAGACGCTTCCAGCCGGCGTGCAGATCGCCCTCGATCGGCTTCACGTCGAAGAAATCGAAATCGATCTTGAGCTCTGGAGCAATCGCCGGATCGGGGGGTTGTTCAGCCACGTCGCCTCCTCTAACCGGCCTGAATCTCGATCAGCTTCGTCTGCGTGAACTCGTTCAAGCCGTCCTCGCCGAGCTCGCGGCCGTAGCCGGAGCGTTTCACGCCTCCGAACGGACCGGCGGACAGCTGCGTGCCCGCGCCGCCGTTCAAAGTCATCCCGCCTGTACGAATGCGCAAGGCCATCTCGTAAGCGCATCCAACATCGGCGCTGATGATGCCGCCACGCAGCCCGAACCGGGAGCGATTGGCGAGCGCCACGGCCTCGTCGTCGTCGTCGAAGCCGATCACGACGCCTACCGGGCCGAAGATCTCGTCCTGGGCAATCGCCGCATCGGGATCGGCGCCGTCGAACAAGGTCGGCTCGAAGTAATAGCCGCGCTCGAGCGTGGGCGGGCGCCTGCCCCCGGCCCTGAGTTTCGCGCCGCTCTCGAGTCCGAGCGCCACGTAACGTTCCACGCGGTCGCGCGCGCCGCTCCGTATCAGGGGACCCATCTCCGTGGCGGGATCGGCGGGATCGCCCACCTTCACGGCTCGCGCCGCATGGGCGAGCTGCTCCACGAAGGGCTCGCGCAGAGAATTGTGAACCAGGACGCGGGTATTCATGGCGCAGCCCTGCCCGGCGTGGCTGGTGAAGCCGCGCAGTGCCTGCGCGAGGGCCACCCGCAGGTTCGCGTCGTGACGCACGATCAGCGCGGACTTGCCGCCGAGCTCGAGTACCAGCCGTTTCAAGGTGGGCGCGCTCTGCGCCGCGATGGCGCTCCCCACGGTATCCGATCCGGTGAAACTGATCAGATCGACCCGCGCGTCCCGGGTGAGCTCCTCACCGACGGCGGTGCCTCCCGTGATCACGTTGAAGACGCCCTTGGGGAGCCCGGCGTCCCGGGCGGCCGTTGCCAGCACGAGCGCCTGAAAGGGCGTATAGGGCGATGGCTTGAGGATGACCGTATTGCCCGTGAGGAGCGCCGGCACGACTTTCGCCAGATTGAGAAAGTACGGATAGTTATACGGCGTGATGGCCGCGATGACGCCGACCGGCTCGCGCACGACGAAGGCGGTTCCGAGAGTCTTCGTCCCTGAAGAATTCGGCGTTACCTCCGGCGCGAGCGCGCGGACGGGATCGCGGTCGGCGGTGTCGAGATAGTGGCGGAAATGCTTCATCGGAACGTCGAATTGCCGGGCGCGCGCGTTGGACTTGACCGCGCCCGCCTCCGCGACGATGAGATCGCAGATCGCCTGCGCCCGCAGAGCGAGCGCCTGGTACATGCGCTCGAGATGGGAGATGCGCTCGCGCGTCCGCATACGGGGCCACGGCCCCGCGTCGAAGGCCGCGCGAGCGGCGCGTATCGCCTCTCCCGCCTCTCGAGTGCCGGCGATTTGAACCGCGCCGATGGGCTCTTCGGTGGCCGGGTTGATGATCTCCTCGCGCGTGGCCTCGCGAGACTGCACGAACTCGCCGCCGATATAGAGGCCGTCCGGTACACTCAGCGTTTCCAGGCACGCGATCACGCCGGCCGAGCTCCGGCCGCGCGCGGCTGCTGCTGCGCGCGCTCACACATGGGAAAGAATCTTCTTGATGTCCGCGGATGTCACCGGGCGCTCCGACGCGTTGCCGGGATTGAGCCCGCCCCGCGACACCGGTGAGATATCCACATGCCGCGCCTTCTCGCGCAACGCGCCCACGGTGCAGTTTTCCCGGCCGAAGCGCGCGATGGGATCGTAGCTGAACGCCGTCATGGCGTTGCGGTGAGTGATCCTGTCGATGTCGCCCGAAGGAAGCGAGCGGATGGCCTTCCACAGATTCTCGGGCGACTTCGGCCAGGTGGCGTCCGAGTGAGGGTAGTCCGCTTCCCAGCAGATGATGTCGATCCCGATGTCCTGCCGGTTGCGCAGCCCGAATTCGTCGTCGATGAAGCAGGTGACGAAATGCCTTCTGAACACGTCGCTGGGCTTTTCCTTGCCGAACGTGGTGCGGGTCCAGGCGCCGTGCTGCTCGTATGTGAAGTCGGCCCGCTCGAGAAAGTACGGTATCCAGCCGATGCCCCCCTCGGAGAGGGCCATCTTGAGGCCCGGATAGCGCTTCCAGAACCTCGCGAACAGCCAGTCGGCGGCCGCGTTCGCGATGGAAATGGGCATCGAGGTGATCCATGCGTCGATCGGCGATTCGTCCGAAGGATAGGGCACATTGCCGGCGGAGCCGATGTGGCAACACAGCACCACCGCATGCTCCTCGCACGCACCCCATAGCGGCTCCCAGCATTCGTTGTGCAGGCTCGGCAGGCCGATCAGCGCCGGATTGTCCGGAAAGGTCGCGGCATGGCAGCCGAGCCGCACCATGCGCTCGAGCTCGCTCACCGCCAGCCCGACGTCCCAGAGCGGCAGCATGGCGAGCGGAATAAATCGACCGGGATGCCTGCCGCACCAATCATTGAAATGCCAGTCGTTGTAGGCCTGTATGGTCGCGAGCGCGAGCTCCTTGTCCTGCATTTTCTGAAAGCGCGCACCCGCGAAACCGGGAAACGAGCCGAAGCAGATGGACCCCAGCACGCCGTTGGCGTTCATATCCTCGATGCGCGCATCCGGATCGAAGCAGCCTTTGCGAACCTGCTCGTAAGACACCGGCTCGAACCCGTACTCCTCCTTGGGGCGGCCGGCCACGGCGTTGAGTCCGAGTCCGGGCGCCTTCTGGCCCTCGATCTGCCAGTGATGGGCGCCGTTGCTGCCCCGCTTCACGGCCGGAGCACGGTCCTTGAAGCGCGGCGCAATGTGCCGGACGAACATGTCCGGGGGCTCGATGAGGTGATCATCGACGCTCACGAGAATCAGATCGGCAATTTCCATACCAAACGTCCTCGAAACTAACGCTGCGTCATTTTATAATCTATGCCCCCGCGGGTCCAGTGGACTCTAGCATATTCTGCACGAACCGAGGTATCCGTGCTGGACAAAAAGCTGACGGATCGTCCATTATATGGATCGGGCTGAGTGCGCAGGACAAGCAATGCAACTTCATGATGTATGGACCCGCGCGGAGCAGGACACCGTGACCGCCGCCTTGGCGGGCTCGACCGCCCGGTTCGGCGGCCGCGTATTCCTCGACTTCACGGGTGATTCGTACACCTATGCCGACATCGATCGGGAATCCACCCGTCTCGCCCGGAGCCTCACGCAACTCGGCGTAGAGAAGGGCGACACCGTCGCCAGCGTTCTCGACAACAATGTCCATGCGGTGCTCGCCTGGTTCGCGATCAACAAGGCGGGCGCCGTGAGCGTACCGGTGAATACCGCCTACAAGGGCGAGTTCTTGCGCCACCAGCTCAATGATTGCGGCGCCAAGATCGTGATCGCCGAGTCGGATTACGCGCAGCGCGTCGTGGACGTGGCGGACGGCCTCGCGAACGTGAGGAGGCTCGTTCAGCGGGACGGCGCACTCCTATCCGGCGTGCCCGAGGTGCTGCCCCTGGCGAGTTTGTTCGAGAACTCGGCCGAGCCGCTCGCGGATCTCAACGGGCCGGCGGATCTCGCCATGCTGATCTATACCGCCGGCACGACCGGCCCGTCGAAGGGCTGCATGATCAGCCACAACTATGTCTGCAATCTCGGCCGGCAGGTGGTCCAGATGGAAGACCGGCATCAGGACGACTGCAATTGGACCGCGTTGCCGCTGTTTCACATGAACGCGACGGGCGGCTCGATTCTCTCCTGCATGTTCGTCGGGGCGCGAGTCGCGATCTTTCCGCGCTTCTCCGTGTCGCGCTTCTGGCCGGACATCAAGCGCAGCCGCGCGACCGTGGCGAGTCTCCTGGGCTCGATGATCACCTTCCTCGCCGAAGCGGAGGACACGGAGCACTCGAGGGAGTGCTACGGTCAGCTGCACACGGTGCGCGGATCACCGTTTCCGGCCGCGCTGCAGGAGAAATGGCGCAAGCGCTTCGGGGTGCGGCGGGCCGGCTCGAACAGCTACGGCCTGACCGAGGCCGCAAGGGTCACCGGGCTGCGGCACGACGAGGAGGCGCCGCCGGGCTCCTCCGGACGGGCCAATGCCGACTTCGACGTGCGTATCTTCGATGAAGACGATAACGAGCTGCCTGCCGGAACGCCGGGTGAGATCGCCATCCGGCCGCGCCGTCCGAATATCATGTTCGAGGGATACTGGAACCGGCCGGCCGACACACTCAAGATCATGCGCAACATGTGGCTCCACAGCGGCGATATCGGCAAGTTCGACGAGAACGGCTATCTGTACTTCGTCGATCGCAAGAAGGACTACCTGCGGCGCCGTGGCGAGAATATCTCGAGCTTCGAGGTCGAGACCGGCCTGCGCGCGCACCCGGCGGTGGCAGACGTGGCCGTGCATGCGGTGTTCTCCGACGCCGGCGAGGACGACGTCAAGGCGACGATCGTCCTCAAGGACGGGCACACGCTGACCGAGCAGGCCTTGTGCCGTTGGGCGATGGAGCGCCTCCCCTATTTCACCATCCCGCGCTACTTCGAATTCCGCAAGGACCTCCCGCGCAACTCGGTGGGACGCGTCCTCAAATACCAGCTGCGGCAGGAAGGCTGCACGCCCGGTACCTGGGATCGCGAGAGAGTCGGGTTGAAGATTCCCAAGCGCTAGCGATCATGCGCAACGGTCAATAGAATATCTTCGAGGGATCCTCCGTTCATGCCCACAATCATTTTCATCGAGCACAACGGCGAAAAGCGCGAAGTGCAGGCCGAGACCGGCCGCTCAGTCATGCAGGCAGCCGTCGAGAATTGGGTGCCGGGGATCGTGGCCGACTGCAGCGGCAGCTGCAGCTGCGGCACCTGTCACGGATTCATTGACCCCGCCTGGCTCGCGAAGATTCCGCCGGCCGGCAGCGCGGAGAGCGCGATGCTGGAAGGCCTGCTCGAGCTGCAACCCAACAGCCGGCTTACCTGCCAAATCACGGTCACGGCCGATATCGATGGGATGGTCGTTCGCCTTCCGAAATCGCAGTTCTAGACACGGAAAACCGATGAAGATCGTTGCGGATCGTAAGAGATGTGCCGGGCACGCGCGCTGCGCGGCGGTCTCGGAGCTCTTCGAGCTCGACTCGAACGGCTACATCGGTTTCGATGAGAAGAGCGTGCCGCAGGAGCTGGAAGCCCTGGCGCAACGGGGCGTGCGCGCGTGCCCGGAGCGCGCGCTCAAGCTCATCGGCGACCCGCCCAAGACCTCGAGCTAGCGATGCTCACCGAGATTCTGGAGCGTCGCGCGGCAATCACCGGAGTCGGCCTTGCCATGGCGGGCCGGCGCGCCGGTCGCAGCGCACTGAATCTCACGCTCGACGCCATCTTCGAGGCGCTGGGTGATGCGGGCCTGCGCGATTCCGACATCGACGGCCTGAGCTCCTGGCCCGGAATCTCGTCCACGCCCGGCATGGCCCCCGTCACCCTGCGGGAGGTGAAAGAATCGCTGGGTCTCAAGCTCGACTGGTTTGCGGCCTCGCCCGAGGCGCCCGGGCAGCTGAGCGCAGTGATGAACGCCGCCATGGCGGTCGCGTGCGGCCAGGCTCGACACGTGCTGTGTTTTCGCACACTCAATCAATACTCGGCGCAGCTGCGGCGCCGCTCCGCGGGCGCTTCCGGACCTGCGCCCGAGCGCGTCGAGGGTCTCATGTCATGGATACGGCCGTTCAACGGGCTGTCCGCCGCGCACCCCCTCGCGCTGCTCGCAAAGCGACACATGCACGAATACGGCACGACACGCGAGCAATTGGGCGCGCTCGTTCTCAACAGCCGCAAGAACGCGGTTTTGAATGAGCGGGCGCTGTACCGATCCCCGCTCACGATGCAGGAGTACCTCTCGGCCCGCATGATCACGGAGCCCTTGTGCCTCTACGATTGCGATCCGCCGATCGACGGCGCGACCGTGGTGATCGTGTCGCACATCGATGCTGCGCGCACGCTGCGCAAGCCTCCGCTTCGCATAGAGGCCATGAGCGGGGCGCTCCACGGGCGCAACTCCTGGGACCAGTTCGAGGACCTGACCTCGATGGCGGCTGCCGACGCGGGCCGGAGATTGTGGGAGCGCACCGATCTCGAGCCGGGCGATGTCGATGTCGCAAACCTCTACGACGGCTTCAGCATTCTGGCGTTGATATGGCTCGAGGCCCTGGGATTCTGCGGCAAAGGGGAAAGCGGCGCATTCGTGGAAGGCGGAGCGCGTATCGCGCTGTCGGGCTCCCTGCCGCTCAACACCGGCGGCGGACAGCTGTCCGCCGGACGACTGCACGGGTTCGGCCTCTTGTGGGAGACGTGCCGGCAGCTCTGGGGGGAGGCAGGCGATCGGCAGGTCAAAGGAGCGACAGTCGGCGTCACCGCGGCGGGCGGCGGCCCGCTGGCCGGATGCCTCTTGCTGACGCGCGAGTAGCGCCGCCGGTTGACTGCGCGCCGTCAGAGCGCCGGTGCGGCCGCCGGTCAGAGCGGCGCTGCGGCCGCCTGCCAGCGTCGCGGTCGCGTCGCGATGGTGCAGCTCTCGCCGCGGGGCAGCACATCGACCAGGAGCAGCCGGCCTGAGGCCGGATCCAGATAGGAGCGAATGAGCAGGCGATTTCCGCGCGGCTCTTCCAGCGTCGGACAGCCGTCCGTCCACGGATCGGGTGAGAGCGCGAGCGCGGCGCCGCTCACCGCGGCGTAGGCAATCGCCCCCACCTGGACGACGCCTGGATAAAGCGGCTGACCTTGAAGCGGTGTCTCGAGAACGCGGCGTGGTCCCGGCTTGCGAGGCGGGATCGAGCGCGTCAGCCGACTCTCCAGGATTTCCGCGCGACGCTGCGCCGTTGCGGCGGAGTCTTCCTGGTCCGCAGCAACTATCACTCCGTAAGTGGCCCTCGCCTCCTCTGCCGTGATGCGTCCGTGGCGCACATCCCGTGCAACCGCGGCGGGCTCGCGGTCCAGCGGGTCTCCCACGCCGCCGCCCGAGCCGATCCGAAACTCGAATTGCTCGCCCTCGCGGACGATGACCCCGCTCGCGTGCCCGGGCACGACGTCGCGCCGTCCGTCGCTGCGATGTATCGCAAACTCGGTGTTCGCGCCCGGCATGCCGCCCGCAAATCCCGGCAACGGCAGCCACTCACGCATGCCGAGCATGACGCCGTCGATCTGTTCGACACCGTGAGGCCCGTAGATCATTTGACAGCCGGCGCCGGCGCGATGGCGACCGGCTCCCGCCTCGCCCGGGCGAGGCCGTTTCTCCGTCACCAGCGCGGGGTATCGCGATTCGAACAGCTCCACATCCACCGCCTCGATGATCGCCTTACGGGCGACCATGAAGCTGAACAAATCGTAGCCATCGCGGTCATGTCCGGCGGAGCCGCCGGCCATGGCGCCGTCGATCATCAGCCAACCGTCCGGGGTGCCTGCTCTGCTGCGATAGGACCAGGTATGGAGTCCCATGCACGAGGGCGCGACGGGACCCGACAGGAGATGCCGCCCCGGCGCCTCCGCTCCGGACGCGGCAATGGCCATCATCACGCATTGCTGGGCGGCCATGCTGGCATTCAGCGCCACGTCGAAATGCGCGGATGCCGTGGGCGCCGGCGGCCGCGAGTTGACCACCGTGCCCTCCGGACAGGTGAGCTTGACTGGCGCGAACAGTCCCGCCGAGAGCGGCACATCATGGGCGAGCACATCGGTGATGTCGCTCACCACGATGGCGCGAATGATGTGTTCCTTGGAATTGAAGAAATGTCGCGTCTGAGGCGCGGCACCGGTGAAATCGAAGTGCAGCGTATCCCCGTCGACCGTGAGCCGGCAGGGCACCTTGTAGATCTCCTCCTCCCACTCCGTCCAGGTCGTCATGCAGTACTCGCCGTCCTCGAGGAGCGAGATGCGCCGCCGCATCTCCCGCTCGGTGCGCTGGTGCAGCGCCTCGACGCCGGCGAGGAACTGCTCCGCGCCCATCGCCTCCGCCAGCGCGGCCATCTTGTCGTGCGCGACCAGGCTCCCGGCGACGAGACTCCGAATGTCCATCTCGACGAGCTCCGACACCCGTACATTGGTGCGCAAGATGGCCCAGATATCGGTGACTTCGACTCCCGCCCTGAACAAGCGCACCGGCGGCAGGCGCAAGGCTTCCTGGTAGCACTCCACGGCCGCGGGCGACCATGACCCGAAGGCCATCCCGCCCATGTCGATCATGTGGCCGGAATTGACCGACCAGGCGATCAGCCTGTTGTCGGCGAACAGTGGCCGCTGCACGACCACATCCTGATAGTGCAGTCCCCCGCCACTATGAGGATCGTTGGCGATGAACACGTCGCCCGGCCGAACCGTGTCTCCATGCGCCGCCAGGGTGGCCTGAACCGCGTGGTCGCATACGCCGAAGTGATGGGCGACCGCGCCGCCGCCCACGATCAACCGGCCGCCGGCATCGAGCAACGTACACGAGCAATCACGCGACTCCGCAATGACCGGATTGCAGGCGGTGCGCTCGATGGTCACGGCACCTTCCTCGGCGATCGCCATGAGACGCGTGCGCAGGACCTCGAGGGCGATATCGTCGAAGTTTCCCCCCATCATCCGCCAACCTCGATGTCGATGGTACGGTACTCATCGACCCGGGCGTACGCTCGCGCCGGTATCCAGACCGTCGTATCCGCGCCGTCGAGCAATATCGGCCCCTCGAGTCGATCCCCGGGCCGAAGCTCGGCGGCGAAGCTGACGTTGACCTCGACCCGCTCCATGTGTGCGTCGATCCTCGTCCACAGCGCGCGCCGCCCCGAAGCCTTCCCGGCCGCCGGGGCCGCGCCGCGCGCGAGCTCGGCGCGAACCGTGCGGCCACGCCCGACCGCCTTGAGCGCGACCAGCTCGATGCCGGCCCCCAAAGCAAGCGCGCCGCGACCGTAGCGGCGGCAATACTCGTCCTGGAAGCGATCCATCAGCGCCTGCTGCGAGCTCGCATCCAAACGAGCAGCGCACGCGACCGTGAGCTCCGACTGCTGGCGCACGAATCGCATATCCGCTTCGAACTGGACCGAGCGTGCCGACTCGGCGATGCCATCCGCGGACAAGTCTCGGCTCACCTCCGCCGCCAGCGCCTCGAGCGTCCCGCTGAGAGACGAGGGCTCCGCGGGCAGCACACGGCCGACCGCGCGCGTGCGCTCGCGACGCACGTCGGCGTTTGCCGCTCCGAATGCCGAGAGCACCGAGGTCAGCTCCGGCACCAGCACCCGCTTCATCCCGATCTCCTGTGCAATCGGCACGTTGAACAGGCCGCCGCATCCTCCCATGCTCACGATGGCAAACTGCCGCGGATCGATGCCCTTTTGCGCGAACTGAGCGCGCAGAGCGCGCGCCATCTCCACCCGCGCAATCTCCCAGATGCCCCAGGCGCTCTGCACCGCGTCCCGGCCCAGGCGACTGCCGAGCGCGGCGCACGCCGCGCGGGCGGCGTCCGCATCGAGGCGCATCGAGCCGCCGAGGAAGCGGTCCGCGTCTATGTAACCGAGCACCACCAATGCATCGGTCACCGTCGGGCGAGTGCCGCCCCGGTCGTAGCAGGCCGGCCCGGGCACCGAACCCGCCGAGTCCGGCCCCACACGCAAAAAGCCCATGGCATCGACCCACCCGACGGAGCCGCCGCCCGCAGTGACCGACTCGATATCCACCATGGGCAGCGCCGTCCAGATGCCCATGAGCTCCCCGCGGCTGCGCCGCAGCGCCTCGCCGTTCTGGATGATGGACATGTCGAACGAGGTGCCCCCCATGTCGCAACCCACGGCATTCGACGCACCGGCGGCCCGGCTCACGGCCAGCGCACCGACCACGCCCGCCGCCGGCCCGGACTCGGCCAGCGTCGCGGGCGCCTTGCGCCCCTCCTCGATCGATATCGAGCCGCCTCCGGAGTGAACCAGCAGCGGCGGGTGCGGGAGTCCCAGGCTTCGCAGCTCGGCCACCAGCTCCTCGATACCGCCGAGGGCTGCGGAGGTGTACGCATTGAGCAGCGCGAAGGTCGTGCGCTCGTACTCGCGCACGACGGGATGCAGAGCGGCGCCCGAAACGACGGTCATGTCGGGCATTTCCGCACGGATCGCCTCGACCGCCTGCTGCTCGTGCGCCGGATTGGCACAGGACCAGAGGAAGGACACGGCAAGTGCCTCGATTGCATGGCGCTCCCGGAGCCGCCGGACACTCTGCAACAACTCGTCGCGGTCGAGGGAGCGCAGCACCTTGCCGTTGCGGTCCACGCGCTCGCCGACACCCACGATCCATTCGCGATCGATCAAGGAATCCGGCGGGACCAGCCAACCCTGCCGCGGGACACGGCGCACCCGTGCGATCGGCACGAGATCCTCGAATCCCTTCGTCGTGACCAGGCCGACGCGCCTGCCGGTGCGGGTGGCGATCACGTTGGTGACGGCGGTCGTTCCCAGTCCGAAGCGGGCGACCCGGGGCAGAAGATCCTCGAGGCGCATCCCGGCACGCTGCGCAACGAGCCGACACCCGCTGAGCACGCCGTTGCCGAGGGCCGCAGGCGTGGAAGGAGCCTTCGCGCGCCACACGCTCGTGCCGTCGGAGAGAACCACGTCGGTGAACGTGCCCCCGACGTCCACGCCGATGCAAAATGCCGGCCGAGCAGAATCCATCGCGGGCGTCCTCTCAGGTGGTGAGGCTGTGCTCTTGGAGGTCCGGGAGCGCGCGCTCGATGAGAGCCGACAATGCCGGCATCGGCGTCTCGGTTTCGCGAGCCAGGGCCTGCGCGAGGTGCAGATCCTTGGTTGCCATCGCCACCATCCCCGCAGCGCCGGTCGTGTAATTTGCCTCTTGCTCGCGAATCCTCTGCCAGTGGATGCTCGCCCAACTCGATCCGACCCCGCCTTTGTTGACGACCTCCAAGAGACGCTCGTCGGCGATGCCGGCGCCGCGCGCGAGGCGCAGCGCTTCGCGCACGATCAGCGTATTCGAAATGGCGAGAAAGTTGCTGATGATCTTGGTTGCGGCACCCGAGCCCAAGGCGCCGACGTGAAAGCGATTCTGGGTCATGACTTCGAAGGCCGGCCGGGCGCGCTCGAATGAGTCGGCACTCCCTCCGACGAAGAACGTGAGCTTGCCTTCGCGTGCCGCCACATCGCCTCCGCCCGTCATGGGCGCATCGAGTACCTGCACACCCTTTGCCTCACCGTGGCGGGACAGTTCGCGGCTCGAGTCGGCAGACACCGTGCTGTGTATCGCGATGATTCCGCCCGGACGCAGCCCCGCAATGACGCCTGAATCGGCGCCATGCGGCAGACAGGTCTCGCGCACCTGTTTCTCATCGAACACGGCGATGCAGACGAGGTCGGAGCGCCGCCCCACCTCGAAGTTCGTCGGCACCGCGGTCGCGCCCGCCGCCTCGAGCCGCGCAACGGGCTCCGGGCGCACGTCGCGAACCGTCAAGGGAAATCCGGCGCGCGCCAAATTGAGGGCCATGCCCTCGCCCATGTTTCCCAACCCGATAAAGCCGATCTTCAGCATCGCTCCCCCGAGCCACAGGCGCCGCCGTTTACAAGTTTATAACTGACACTATATCATTTATCACCAGGAACACAATGCGTTGCCGCCCGAGGAGCGCTCCCCGGAGTGCCGCGGGCCGGCCGATTGTGTAACTGACGCAATATCATTTATTATGGTGACCCCGTCCACGCTCGCTGCTCGAGCTCGCCCGCAATCGGAATCCATCATGCAGCACTTCGATCCGCGCACCACCGCCTTGCTCCTCGTCGACCTCCAGAAAGGCATCTTGGGCTTTCCGCTCGCACCGAACTCCGCGGCGGCCATCCTCGAGGTCGGCGCGCGCCTCGCCAGGCATTTTCGCGCAGCCGGGGCTGCCGTCGTGCTGACGAACGTGACATGGGCTGCCAACTTTGCCGACGCTCTGCAGCAGCCGGTCGACCGGCCGCTGCCCGGCCCCCCGCAACTTCCCCCGGAATGGGCCGCTTTTCCTCCGGAACTGGAACAGACGCCGGGGGACATCGTCGTCACCAAGCGGCAATGGGGCGCATTCCACGGCACCGAGCTGGACTTGCAGTTGCGGCGCCGTGGCATCAAGACCCTGGTAATCGGGGGTGTTGCGACGAATATGGGCGTGGAGTCCACGGCGCGACAAGCCTGGGAGCACGGCTACGAGGTCGTGTTCGTCGAAGACGGCATCACGAGCATCGACTCCCAGCTTCACGCCTTCGCCATGGCGAGCCTGTTTCCGATCATCGGGAGGGTACGCCGCAGCGTCGACGTGCTTGCGGGGCTCAAGTCAGCCGTGAGGGAGAGCGTGTCCAACTCGCGAGGCGGCGATGGGCCCCGCTCCTTCGACAACAAGGTGGTCCTGATCACGGGCGCAGGCGGCGGCATGGGAGCTGCCACCGCTTTGGAGCTTGCACGGCGCGGCGCGGCGGTCGCCGTCATCGATCTCAAGGCGGACGGCGTCGAGGCCACCGCGGCGAAAATCCGCGAGGGCGGCGGGCGGTCCCTGGCCATGACCGCGGATGTGACGCGGATGGAGACTCATCGCGATGCGATGAGCGCGATCCTGGACAAGTTCGGAGCCCTGCATTACGCCGTGAACAACGCCGGTATCAGCGGCGTGTTCGGCGCCCTGCCCGACATACCGGCTGAGGATTGGCACCGGGTCGTCGATGTCAATCTGAACGCGATCTACTGGGGCCTCAAGTACCAGTTGCCGGCCATCGAGGCGGCGGGCGGCGGCGCAGTCGTCAATATCGCGTCCATATATGCCCACATCGGCCTGCCGCGCCTCGACGCCTACACGGCCAGCAAGCATGCGGTTCGCGGCCTCACCCGCTCGGTCGCGATCGAGTATGCGACTCGCGGTATCCGGATCAACGCGGTGTCTCCGGGTCCCATCCTGACGCCCTTGGTCGAAGCGAACCCCGAACAGACCGCGCCCATCCTCGCCCGGGTTCCGATGAAGCGCCTGGGACGGCCCGAGGAGATCGCGAGGACCGTCGCATTCCTGCTTTCCGAGGATGCGTCCTTCATCACCGGCGCAGAGATCGTCGTCGACGGCGGCCGGATGCTGCTGTAACCGGCGGGTTTCAAGGCGGGCCTCCCCCAAAGGGGTGCGGGGCGTCAGATGAGAAAGCCCCCATCCACGGCCACGCGAGCTCCCGTCATGTACGAGGCCTGATCGCCGAGCAGAAAACACACGGCGCGCGCCACCTCGGCCGGTTGTCCGAGCCGTCGCTGCGGAATGAATGCCGTCATCTGATCCACCATACCACGATTCGTGTCGAGCATCGGCGTGTCGATCACGCCGGGAAGCAGCTCGTTGATCCGGATATTCTCGGCCGCGTAATCATGGGCGGCCGCGCGGGTGAGTCCGTGAACACCGTGCTTGCTGGCGGTGTAGGCGGCATGCTGCGGCAGTCCGCGGTCGCTGAACACGGAAGAGACGTTGACGATCGCGCCGCCGCCGGAGGCGAGGATGGCGGGAATCTGGTATTTGAGCCCGAAAAACACGCCACTCAGATTGGTGTTGAGCGTCTCGTGCCAGCTCTCCACCGGCACGTCGGCAAGCCTCCGGGTGCCGCCGTCGACTCCCGCATTATTGACGGCGAAATGCAGCCCGCCGAATTCGGCGACCGCTCTCCGGATCGCCGTCTCGACGTTCTGCGCATTCGCGACATCGCCGGCGATGACGAGGACCTTGCCGCCGTCGGCGCGAATCGCGCCCGCGGTCTCCTCCAGTGGCGCCGCCCGGCGGCCGAAGATCGCCACCGCGGCGCCGCGCGATGCAAGTTCACGGGCGACCGCGGCACCTATGCCGGTGCCGGCGCCGGTGACGAACGCCGACCGCCCGGCAAATTCAGAGACTCTGTCCATCGACTTGCCCTCGGGGTTTGCACGCTTGCGTTATCTGCTTGGGGACGGCCTCCCACCTGCCGGAGTGCTCCGACCGGGCGATCGCCTCGATGACCTGCTCCACGTGCAGTGCGCGGCCGAGGCTGGGGCTCGCATCGCCCAGGCCCTCGATGGCGCGCTTCAATTCATGGAAGGAGAGCGCCATGGGATAACAGGCGAGCGGCCGGAACTCGTGATCGATTCGGACATGCGCTGCATGAGTGAAATCGCCCGATATGGGGAGCTCCTCGCCCATCGGCACCGTCGCAGAGGCCGCGTATAGTTTGACGGGGTCGCTGTTGGGAAACCTCGCCGCATGCACGGCACTCAGCCGTCCCTTGGAGCCCTGCACGTCCAGTCTCCAGCCGACGCCTCCGGCGGCGACCCAGGACAGGTTGATCGTGGCGGTGCCGCCCTGGCGAAATTGCGCCAGTACGGCGGCCGTATCCGGCACCTGCGGACGGATGAGTCCCATGCCGGGCACCTGCCAGGCCGCCAGGTTGGTTGTCTCCAGTCCCACGACTTCCCGGATTTCGCCGAACAAGGCCGTGAGAAACGTGATGGCATGCGACCCCAGATTGCGCAGCGACGATGCGCCGTTGGGCTTTTCCGCGAACCAGAGGTAGGGAAAATCGGGCACGCACGGATTGAAGAGATTGATCTGGATGTCGAGCACTGCAGAGAAGAGTTCGCCGATATCGCCTCTCTCGAACCGATGCCTCAACTCGCGATGCGCTGGAATGTACTCGAAATAGGCATCGGAGGCTCCCTTGAGACCCATGGTCTCGGCGAGACGAACCAGTTCCTCAGCCTGGCCGGCATTGGCCGCAAAGGGAACCCCGGCATAGACGTGCTTGCCCGCGGCGAGCGCCGACTTCAGCATGTGATATCGGAGCGAAGGGCGTGTGCCCACATCGATCAGATCGATGTCGGGGTCCGCGGCCAGCTCGCGATGATCCCAATAGGCGCGCGGGATACCGTTGGCTTCCGCCGCCGCCCTCGCGGTGGCTTCACGAGATGTACAGATCGCGACGACTTCCACGCCTTCGACGGCACGCCATGCCGGCAGGTGGCATTTGACGCCCCAGTTCGCACTGATGATGCCGACTTTGAGGGAACGCGCGGGCACTATGCGGGTCGAGTGTTCAAGGTGATGCAAATGCTATTATAAAAATGACACAGTATCAATTATAATGCGGCGGAGGAGACGCGAACCACATCATCAATCAGGAGCTGGCGATGATCGATGCGGCGATGATTTCGGATATCGAGGAGATCAAGCAATTGAAGGCTCGCTACTTCTACCATCTCGATCGCAAGGAGTGGGATGACTGGCGCGAGAGCGTTTTCTGCCACGACGCATCCATGCATGTTCCGGAGGCGCAACTGGATCTCTTCGGCGTCGACGACATCCTGTCCTTTTTGAGGACCTTCCTCGCCGGGGTGGTGACCGTGCACCACGGGCATATGCCGATCATTCAAATCCTATCGCCGACGACGGCTAGCGGAATCTGGGCGATGGAAGACGTGCTGATCCTGCCCACAGGACGCCATTCGAGCGGCGTCGAGGGACGCGTCCATGGATATGGCCATTATCACGAAACGTATTCGCGCGAATCGGGCGGCTGGCGGATCAAGACGCTTCGCTTGACCCGGCTGCTCGGCCCGGCGCCGCTGCTTGGCTCCGTGTCATGACGCGCCGGTCGGATTCCTCCGCCGTTCTCGGTCCGCTGTTCGGCCTGGACGGCCGGGTGGCTGCGGTCACGGGCGCCGCGGAAGGCATGGGCCGGGAAATTGCAAAACTCCTGGCGGCGTCAGGTGCCTCGGTGGCGATTCTCGATCGCAATTCCGGCGGCGCGGCGGAGGTCGCGCGCGCGATCGACCGCGAGGGCGGCCGCGCCCTGGCGATCGGCATGGATCTCGCCGACGAGAAATCCATCGTCGCCGCCCTCCAGGAGGTCGCGCAACGGCTCGGCGGCATCGACATTCTCGTGAACTGCGCCGGAATCCAGAACCGGGAGCTGCTCACGGAAACTTCGACGGAGCTATGGGATCTCGTGCACGGCATCAACAGCCGCGGACTTTTCGTCTGTGTGCGCGAGGCGGCAAAGATCATGCGCGCCGCCGCTCGGGGAGGACGGATCATCAACATCTCCTCCATGGGCTCGGTCCATCCCGTCATGCCGGGCCTTGCCGCGTACAACGCGTCGAAGGCGGCCGTCAATGCGCTGACACGGAGCGCCGCGCTGGAATTGAGCGGGGACGGAATCACGGTGAACGCCATCCTGCCGGGGGCCGTCGCCACGGCCGGGGCTGCCAGGGCGCCGGGGCCGGCACCGTCCGGCCGGGTGGTGGCGGGACTGCCCCCGCTCGGGCGGCTGGCGACGCCGGCCGACATTGCAGCGGCCGTCTTATTCCTTGGCGGCAGAAGCGGCGCGGCCATCACCGGCCAGACGCTTTGCATCGATGCCGGTTACCTGCTGAGCTGACTTGGGGCCTAGCGGGCTTGAACAACCAATCAGGACTGAACATGGATACGAGCGTTGGCGCCGACGATGTCGAGGCGGTATGGTCCAGGCTGCAGAAGGCGATGACCGATCCGGAAGGCCTGCAGAATCCCTACCCCTTGCTGCGGGAGATGCACCGGTATGGCGATCAGGTGAGAACGCCCGCCGGCATTCATGCCGTATTCGGTTACAACCGGGTCAACGAACTGACGCGCTCTCCCCTGTTCAAGAAGGATACGGCCGTCATCTTCAACTCGGCGTTTGCAGGGGCGACCGAGCAGCAGAAGGAACAGCTGCGTGAAATCGCCGAGAAGGAGGTGCCGTTTCTGGTACTCCTCAACCCGCCCGATCATGCGCGAATCCGCGGAATCGTCAACCGCGGCTTCCTGCAGACGCATCTGGCGGCTTTGAAGCCGACCATCCAATTGCACATCGAGCGTCTCCTGGCGGACATCGATCCCACGCGCCCGGTCGACATGATCGGCGCATTTTCCTCGCTGTTTGCCCCGGAGATCGTCGGGCACCTGATCGGTCTGCCCGCCGATCAACGGCCCATCGTTTCAGGACAGACGATGCGCCAGATGCGCGGCTTCGACCCGAGCGCCTCGTTCGAGCAGCAGATCGACGGCGCCCATGCCCGGGTGGAGCAGGCGGATTATATCCGGCGCATCGTATCCGACCGCCGCAGACAACCCCGCGAGGATTTCATCACCACCCTCATCGCGCAAAGCGACGCCGAGGGCGTGATCAGCGACCAGGAACTCATCGCGTTGATCCAGATTCTGTACATCGGGGGTTACGAGACGACCTCGCATATGATCGGAAACGGCCTGGTCGCGTTGCTCACGCATCCGGCTCAATTTGCGGAGCTGGTCGCCGCTCCCGATCTCATGCGCCTCGCCGTCGACGAAATGCTTCGGTTCGACGGCCCCATCTCCCTGACCCAGGTGGTCGCCGCGGAGGGCGCGCAACTCGGCGGCCGGCCGGCCGAAGTCGGCGCCCCCTATATCGGTCTCCTGGGGGCGGCGAACCATGATCCCAGCGTGTTCGATCACCCGGAGCAGTTCGACATCGGCCGTGCGCGAAAGCCCAGTGCTTCCTTCGGCGGAGGACCCCATTTTTGCCTGGGGTCGGGGCTGGCAAAGCTCGAGCTCGAAATGGTGTTCGCCGAGCTCATCCGGCGCTTCCCGACGATGACGCTCGCCGATCCGTCACCGGTGCGGATTCGCGCCTTCCACCAGCGGGCTTATCAAGCAGTCTCGGTCCTGCTTCGACCCTGAGGCGGCCGCGAGGGGCGGTGAGCTGCGTCCCCTCGCGTGTGCGATAGTCCGTCAAAAGCGTTTGCGGATCTCCACGCCGAAGGTCGCCGGCGCCCCCGGAATCGTGTACGCGTAACCGAGCGAAGTCGAGAAGTCGTTGCCGCCCACGAAGTAGTGCCTGTTGGTGACGTTCTTGCCCCACAGCGAGATCGTCGTGTTCCAATTGCTGATTTCCTGGCTCACCCGGGCATTCAACAAGGCATAGCTTCCTTGCGTCGTTGAAAACGCGGAGTCGGCCGTGTGGTCGTCAGGAACATAATCCACGGTGCTGCGGAAGGAGGAGTCGACCGTCGTGTCGAGGGGACCGAGGCTGTCATTCAGCGTATAAGTTCCCGCCGTGCCCGCTTGCCAGCGTGAGACGTTCGGGAAGCTGTTCCCGGCCAGGTTCACGACCGCGCCAACCGCGTTGAAGCCGGTGTATGAGTTGTATTTCGGATTGGTGAAGGAGGTGAATGCCGAGAGCCGCAGCGGACGGAACGGCCGTGCCGTCACCTCGAGCTCGACGCCGTCTATCTTCGCGGACGCCGCATTCTGCACCTCGGTCACCAAGGAGCCCGACTCGTAAAACGAGATCGTGCGCTGGATGTCCTTGTAGTTGGAATGGTAGAGGGCCAGATTGGCGCGCAGCCTTTGATCGAACCACTCCGATTTCGCGCCGATCTCGTAGTCGGTCACCGTCTCGGGGGCGTAGGGCAGAGCGGGATTACTCCGTTGGTTGGTGCCGCCCGCACGAAAGCCGGTGCTGGTCTTCGCGTACAGCATCAAGTGCTCTAGGGCCTGCCAGTCGAGTCCGGCGGTATACGATGTGTTGTGGAACGAGTTGAAGAAATCGGCGGAACACAGTGCCCCGGTTGGCGGCACGCCCTGCACGTCACAAGCCACCGCATTGCGATTTCCAAGCGTGAGCTTGGTGCTTTCCGAGGTATAGCGCACGCCCACGGTCGCGTGCACATCGGAGGTCACGGCGTAGGTTCCCTGCGCGTATCCCGAATTGCTCGTGTCGGTGAATTCGCTCTGGGCGATGATGGGATTCGGCTCGAAAGGAACGACCTCCACGTTTTCCGCATCGTCGTCGCCCTTCAACCGAAAGAAGTAGTAGCCGGTCACCCATTTCAGCTTGTCGTCGAACGCATCGCCGCCTATCTGGACCTCCTGGGTGAACTGGTGGGGGTTCTGATCGTCGCCGACACCATTGACCAGAAAGTACGGGCTCGCGCTCTCGCTCGATGCCGTGCTCCGGACCGTCTTCTCGAAGGCAGTGATCGATTTCAGATACAAATCGGGCGAGAACTGATACGTCGACACGATCGATCCGCCGCCGAGGTCGAGGACTGCGCTGGGCACGATCGGGACCCCGGTGATGCCGAACGCCGCGAGTTGCGCCGGTGTGCCGTAGGCGACCGTGCGGCAGTAGCTGCAAAGGTTGCTGGCCAACGCGGTGCGGCCCTTGTTCACGTCAGCGAAGAACGCGGCAATCTGCTGAGGCGTGGCCCCCTTGGGCGGCGCTCCGGTCGTCAATAATCCGCCGAGTATGTTGTAATCGCTCGGACTGAGTGCGCCGATCTGAGCTGCGACCGACGCCGCAGCCACGGAGAACCCCGGAACCACATAGGCGAGATCTTCTATGTTCTGGGTCGACACTGCGTGCGCCCACTCGCCGCGCACGATGACCTGCCATTTATCCGTCAGATCGAGCCGAAGCGTCCCGCGAAAGCCCTCGTTCTTATTGGTTTCCAAGGGAACGCCGTTGCCGATATCCCGTCCGTAGCCATCGCCGAGGTTCGAGTACTGGGCAGTGAGACCGAGCGCCACGTGGTTCGGGACGATCGGCAGATTGAGTGAGCCGGATACGGTCTGGTCGTTGAAGCGCCCGAAGCCGATCTGGACATCGCCGCTGGTCGAGTCATAGTCGGGCAGCTTCGTCGTGATCTTGACCGCGCCACCCGTGGTATTTCGACCGTAGAGAGTGCCTTGCGGTCCCTTCAGAACCTCGACCTGCTCGATTCCCTCGAGATTCTCCAGGGACGTCGTGAGCGTGTTCGGATAGTAGACGTCGTCTACATACATGCCTACCGGCGGCGTCTGCGTGATGATGACCTCCGTGGCCTGTTGGCCGCGCATGCCGATGAAGCTGCCGAACGTATCATAGGGGGACTGCTGAAAATTCAGGCTGGGCGTCTGCGTACCGAGATCCGCGACCGAGGTGATTCCCAGCCGCTGTATGTCCTGCGCGTTGAAGGCGGTGATCGCGATCGGCGCCTGCTGGTTGTCCTCGGAGCGCTTGCGCGCGGTGACGACGATCTCGGACAGTCCCGCGGAAGGCTCCTTGGAGCTTCCCGCCGCCTCATCCGTGGCGGTGGCGGAGGCATCCGCCGTGACTGTGGTGGTCTCCGCGGCAGCGGCGGTTTCCGCCGCAACAGCAAGCGGCCCTGCCGCCAGGCTTCCGATGGCAAAGAGCGCTGCTGCTCCCGCTGCAACGCTGGCCAAGATAGACGGAATTGCCAACTCCCGAGCCATAGATCTCCCCTTGCCTTGTTATCGTTCGATCATCGCGGTGGAACCACGGCTGCCGCCGAACATCGCGGCATGCCGACCCGTCGTCGAATCTAGTGCGACTATAAATGGACAGTGCGTCAGTTTCAATAAAAACTGACTGATCGGCAGCTTTTATTTTGTGTAATTTGTGCGTAAAGCAGCGTTTTTGTAATCTTTTGGCCAAGCCGCGGCGCACCAACAAGTTGTCAAATGGTTATTTACATTGCGTTTCGGCCCGCTCGCAGCCGGGACGCCGCCGCTCTCCATTGCATCAAAAGTCGGTCCCGCCGTCGATATTCAGCATCGCGCCCGTCACGTAGGCCGCCCTCGAGGACAGCAAGAACGCGATGGGATCCGCGAACTCGGCATGGCGCCCGGCGCGCCCGAGCGCAACTTCCATGCCGAATTCCCGGCGCACGTACTCATAGCGGGCCCGCTCCTGCGCGACCCCGTATCGCCGTGCGAGCTCTCGTGAGTTCTGCGCGTCTTTCTCGATGACGCCGGGGGCGATGCAGTTGACGCGCACACCCCTGGGTCCATAGGTCTTCGCGAGGTTCTTCGCCATCGAGGCGACGGACGCCTTGAAGGCGGTGTAGGCGATCAGCGCAGGCTTCTGGGCGCGTAGCGAATAGGCGCCCGTCAGCACCACCGCCCCGCCCTCGGTCTTACATAGCTCCGGAATCACGGCCCGGCAAGCCGCGACCGAGATCATGAGGCTGCGTCGGAAATAGTGCTCCCAGTCCTCATCGCGCAATTCATGGAACGGAGCCCGGGCCCCCATCGGACCGGCAATGACCGCAAGCCCGTGGAGCGCCCCGAAGCGCCCGGTCGTCTCGGCGACCGCGGCGTCGAGCGTTCCCGGAGCGGCGGCGTCGGCGGCAACTGCCAGCGCCTCCGCGCCCGCCGCGCCGATTTCCGCCGCGAGCGCGGTGAGTTCGGGCTTGCCCCGCGCCAGCAGGGCGACATTGGCGCCCTCCGCCGCGAGACACCGCGCGGTGGCCGCACCCACGCCGCCGGTGGCGCCGACGATCAACACCGTCTTGCCGCGCAACCCGAGGTCCACGTCAGATCCGGAGCACCGTGCCGCCGTCCACGCACCAGGTCTGTCCGGTGACCCAGCTCGCCTCGTCGGACAGCAGGAACAGACAGGTGTTGACGATGTCCTGGGTCGTCCCGATGCGACGCAGCGGAAGGCTCCCGAGCAGCGCCTTCAGGCGCTCGGGGGGGACGCTCGTTTGAGTCGCCTCGGTGTCGGTGGGTCCGGGCGCGATTCCGTTGATACGAACGTTCAGAGGTCCGAGCTCGCGGGCCAATCCGATGGTGATCGCATTGACGCCCGTCTTGGCGATCCGATAGTAGTTTCCCGCCTCGTAGGCTGCAGTCGAGGACTGATTCACGATCGCGCCGCCGCCGCGAGCCGCGATGTGCCGGTACACGGCCCGGGTCACGATCAACGCTCCGTTCATGTTCACTTCCATGAATCGCCGGTAGTAGTCGTAGTCGACCGTCAGGAGACTCTCCCGCCGCATGCCGGCGAAAATCGCCGCATTGTTGACCAGGTAGTCGATTCCACCGAAGCGTCGCACGGACTCGGATGCCAGCTGCCCGGCCGACTCGGGCGACGCCACGTCGGTCCTGACGAAGGCCGCGCGCCCGCCGCCCGCGACGATCTCGCCGGCCACTTTGGCCCCGGTGGTCTCATTGATCTCCGCGACGACCACCGCCGCACCTTCCCGCGCCAGGGCCCTCGCATAGGCCTCCCCTATCCCCTGCCCGGCCCCCGTAACGATCGCCACCTTGTTCGTGAAGCGCATGTGTCATCCTGTGTGAAGCCCAACGTTAACTGATATGATGTCATTTTGGGAGGGGCTCGGTGCGGGCCGGCCGCCCGATTGAGCGGGCCGCTGGTTCGCGTATGATGCCCCCTGGTCCTGATCTTGGGTCTACGAATGGATATGACGGAATCGGAATCGCGTGCGGGTGGTGCGCGCCGGCGCAAAAACGATCGGGCGCGAAAGGCGCGGCAGAATCTCTACGGCCAGGCGATGGGCCGCAAGGGAAACGAGACCCGCCAGCGGCTGATCGGCGCAACGGTGGAACTGCTCGAGAAGCGCTCCATCCGGGACGTGAGCGTCTCCGATATCGCCACGCTCGCCGGCACGTCATCCTCCAGCTTCTACATCTACTTCACCGACGTGTCGGCGGCAGCCCTGGCGGCCGCGGAAAGCATCGAGCAGATAACGCCCGAGATCGAGCGCCTCCTGCGCCTGTCCTGGTCGAAGAACGACGGCCAGCTCAAGGCCGCCGCGCTCGTCGAGGAGTACGTAAGCTTTTCGAGCCATCATCACGCCATCCTGCGCATCCGCAATCTGTCGGCGGACGAGGGCGACAAGCGATTCGAGGCTGTGCGCCATCAGGCCGTCTCGCGCATCCATGAGTTGCTCGAGGCTCGTATCGCCGCGTCGGGCAACGAGCTCGACCCGTCGGCGGGCGCCTCGGCCATCCTTGCGCTGATGGAGCGCATCTCCTCGATAGCGCGCTTGCCGCTGCGCAGGCATCACTCGCGCAAGAGCCTGATCACTGCGGCGGCGTTCCTGGTCGCGAGTGCGCTGACGCCGCGTTGAGCGATTGCGCGGGCGCTCCCGGCGGCCTCGGCCGCCGCGATCAATAGTTGATACGGTGTCATTTTTGGACTAATGTGCCGGCACGGGCGAATCACCGTGCCGTCATGCCGCATCGCAATTGGGCAACGGTCCGGCGGCGTCGCCAATCGGAGTTCAAAACCATGCAAGCTTCCCCGGCGGCCGATCCCGGCATCGGCACCCACGCGATTCCCGACCACGTTCCCCGGGAGCTGATCCGCTCGTTCGATTTTCGCACGGGGCTCGGACCCTACCCGCACGAGTCGGTCGCTGCGCTTCACACCGGACCGCGCGTGTTCTTCTCGCCGACGCATCACAACGCGATTCCCGGACCCGGCACGTGGGTACTGACGCGTGCCGAGGATATCCGCGCCGCGCTTCAGGACGCGACGACCTTCTCGAGCAACGTGCGTCGATCGAATTTCGGGCTGTCGCTGATACCGCTCGAGCTCGATCCCCCCGAACATCCGAAGTTTCGCGCCATCATGAATCCGATCTTCTCGCCGGTGAGGATGAAGCAGCTGGAGAGCAAGGTGCGGGGGCTGGCGGGAGATCTCGTGGCGAAGTTCGCCGACAAGGGTGGATGCGACTTCGTCGAGGATTTCGCCAAACCCTTCCCGGTGGGCATATTCCTCGACCTCATGGGGCTGCCCCAGGAGAGCATGAGCCGGTTCCTGGCCTGGGAAGCGCGCATCATGCGCGACAAGCAGACCCGCACCGACGCCATCCGGGAGGTGGCCGCCTATCTGCAGGAACTGATAAGCGACCGGCGTCGAAATCCGACGGATGACCTCATCACGTTCGCAGTCAAGGCGCGGGTGGACGAGCGGCCGCTTGCCGATGCGGAGATCATCGGCATGTGCGTATTGTTGTTCATCGCGGGCCTGGATACGGTGACGAACAGCTTCAGCTTTCATTTTCGCCATCTTGCCGAGCATCCGGCGGACCAGGAGGCCCTGCGCAAGGATGCGGCGTTGATCCCTTCCGCTGTCGAGGAACTGTTTCGTGCCTATGCGGTCGTGAACACCAACCGTTACACCACACGAGACGTCGAGTTCGCGGGCGTGACCATGAAGCAAGGTGACAACGTCACCTGCTCGACCATCCTGGCCTCGCGAGATCCACGCGAGTTCCCGAACCCCAACGAAGTGATCTTCTCGCGCAGCCCGAATCTGCACAATGCCTTCTCCTACGGGCCGCACCGGTGCCTCGGGTCGCATCTGGCGCGCCGTGAAATCACCGCCGGAATCGAAGAGTGGATGAGGTCCGTTCCGCCCTTCCGGGTCGCGCCGGGCGCGAAGATCACGGCTCACGGCGGCGGGGTCTTCAGCCTCGATTCATTGCCGCTGGTCTGGTAGCCCCGCGAGGCCGCACCGCGCTCAAGTGTCAACGCCCGCAGTCATACCGGTCCGCCGCGCCGACTTTCGTGGGGCCGGAGATATCGTGCTGGCGGCGGATGCCTTTGGACGCGCCGACGATCCCTGCATCGTTCTATTGCCCGGGGGCGGCCAGACCCGGTTCGCATGGCGGCGCAGCGCCGAGGTGTTCGCGCAATATGGCCACTATGTGCTCTCCTTCGATCTGCGCGGCCACGGCGAGAGCGGCTGGGCGAACGACGGCGACTACTCGATAGACGCCTTCGCGGGCGATGTCGTCTGCATCGCCCGCCAGGCACCCGCCGGCGCGGTGTTCGTGGGCGCCTCCATCGGCGGCATCGCCGCGCTCGTGGCCGCGGGTGAGAGCCCCGCACCCTTCGCGCGCGCGCTCGTCCTCATCGATGTCGTGCCGCAGATGTCGGAGGCGGGCCTCGATCGCATTCGGGCGTTCATGTCTGCCGGCACCGAGGGATTCGCCAGCCTCGAGGAGGCGGCTGCGATGGTACGGGCATACCTGCCCCACCGGCCCCCGCGGTCCGCCCTCGCGCTGCGCAACAACTTGCGCGCCGGCAAGGGCGGCAGACTTTACTGGCACTGGGACCCCGCCTTCCATGCCGGGTCGAAGCAGCGCGCCGAGGGGGGAATGCTGCGCCGGATGGAGGCGGCGACTCGCGGCGTCGACGTGCCGCTACTCCTCGTTTGCGGCGAGCGCAGCGAGGTGGTCGACGAGGCGGCGATCGCTCATCTGCTGCAACTGTTGCCGTACGCGAAATGCGTACGGGTAGCGGATGCCGGACACATGGTCGCGGGCGATCGCAATGACGCCTTCGGCGCGGCGGTTCTCGATTTCCTGGCCGAATTGCCGGGCCGGACGAGCCATCGCGAGGCAAAATCGGGAGGCGGCGGTCCTACCGTAGCCCCACCGTAGCCCCACTCAGCTGGAGAGCCGATTTGCGACATACCCCCGACGAATTTCAGGAGATCCGCATGGCGGTACGCGCGCTGTGCGCCGCGTTCCCGGACGAATACTTCCGTGACGTGGATGCGAAACGCGGCTATCCCGAGCAATTCGTGGACGCCTTGATCAAGGCGGGCTGGCTCTCGGCGATGATTCCGGAGCAATACGGAGGTTCGGGGCTCGGGCTCGGCGCCGCTTCCGTCATCATGGAGGAGATCAACCGCTGCGGAGGCAACTCGGGCGCGGTCCACGGACAGATGTACAACATGGGCACGTTGCTGCGTAACGGAAGCGCCGAACAAAAAGCGCGCTACCTGCCGCGGATCGCCTGCGGCGAGCTCAGGATTCAATCGATGGCGGTGACCGAGCCGACCGCCGGCACCGACACCACGAGGATCAAGACCACGGCGACCCGTCGCGGCGATCGCTACGTCATCAACGGACAGAAGGTCTGGATCTCGCGGGTGCAGCATTCGGATCTCATGATCCTCCTTGCCCGCACGACGCCGCTCGCCGAAGTCGCGAAGAAGTCGGAGGGCATGTCGATCTTCATCGTGGACGTGAAAGAAGCGATGTCGCGCGGGATGAGCGTACGGCCCATTCCGAACATGGTGAACCATGAGACGAACGAGCTTTTCTTCGACAATCTCGAGATCCCGTCGGAGAATCTCATCGGCGAGGAGGGCCGGGGCTTCAGGTATATCCTGGATGGCCTCAACGCGGAGCGCACGTTGATCGCGGCCGAATGCATCGGCGATGGCTACTGGTTCATCGAGCGCGCCAGCAGCTACGCGACCGAGCGCAAGGTGTTCGATCGCCCGATCGGGCGGAACCAGGGCGTGCAGTTCCCCATCGCGGAGTGTTACATCGAGGTCGAGGCGGCCAATCTCATGCGCTTCAAGGCGGCGGCGCTGTTCGACGCGAACGCTCCGTGCGGCGCGGAGGCCAACATGGCGAAATATCTGGCCGCCAAGGCCTCCTGGGAGGCCGCCAATGTCTGCCTGCAGACTCACGGAGGATTCGGATTCGCCTGCGAATACGACATCGAGCGCAAATTCCGCGAGACCCGTCTCTATCAAGTGGCGCCCATCTCGACCAACATGATCTTCAGCTACGTGGCCGAGCATTTGCTCGGGATGCCGAGATCGTTTTGAATGGAGCACGTATCTTGAGAAGAGCCGCAGTCGTCGCGCCCGTGCGCACCCCTGTGGGCGCCTTCGGGGGGATGTTGCGTCCGCTGACGGCCGATCAACTCGCCGTGCACGTGATCCGCGCCGTGTTGCAGCGCTCCGCTCTACCGGCGCAGCGTGTGGATGAGGTGATCGTGGCGCAGTCCTATGCGTCGAGCGAGGCGCCGTGCCTGGGCCGTTATGCGGCTCTCGCCGCCGATCTGCCGCTCGAGGTGCCCGGCTACACCGTGGACCGGCGCTGTGGCTCGGGGCTGCAGGCGGTGATCGACGCTTCCATGATGGTGCAGACAGGGAGCGCCGACGTTGTACTCGTGGTCGGCGTCGAGAGCATGAGCAACATCGAGTATTACACCAACGATGTGCGGTGGGGTGCGCGCGCCGGATCCGTGACCCTGCATGACCGGCTCCAGCGAGGACGCGAGCGCTCGCAGCCGGCGGAGAGGTTCGGTCATATCTCGGGCATGCCGGAGACCGCGGAGAATCTGGCGCACGAGTTCGATGTGTCGCGCGCCGACGCGGATCTCTTCGCGGCGCGCAGTCATCAGCGCGCGTCGGCGGCCTGGGCCGAGGGTCGGTTCACGCAGGAGGTCGAACCCATCGAGGTGCCCCAAAAGAAGGGACCGCCGCTCATGTGCTCCCGGGACGAAGGGATCAGGGACGATTGCACCCCCGGGTCACTGGGAAAGTTGCGGCCGCTGTTCGCCGACGGAACCGTGACCGCAGGCAATGCCAGCCAGCAGAACGACGCCGCCGCCGCCTGCCTGATCGTGGCGGAGAATCGTTTGGGCGATCTGAACCTCGAGCCCATGGGCTACCTCCTCGGCTGGGCCGCCGTCGGCTGCCACCCCGCAACGATGGGCATAGGGCCCGTGCCGGCGGTGAGCAAGCTCATGACCCGGCTGGGCCTGTCCATCGAGCGCATGGATCTGGTCGAGCTCAACGAGGCGTTCGCCGTTCAGGTGCTCGCGGTCCTCAAGGGGTGGGAATGGGCCGACGAGGCGCGCCTCAACGTAAATGGCGGCGGTATCTCCCTCGGACATCCCATCGGCGCGACGGGGGTCAGAATCCTGGCGACGCTCCTGCACGAGCTCCGGCGTCGCCGGGGACGCTTCGGCCTCGAGACCATGTGCATCGGCGGCGGTCAGGGGTTGGCAGCGGTATTCGAGCGGGCGGACTGAGCGGACGTTTCCTCGCCCGGATCGAGGTCCGGCTCGAACAGCGGCAGCCAGAACGTCCGCGCACTGCTCGAACAGCACGCGAACTCGCATGCCGATCGCGACAGCCCGAATGTCGCAATTGACGATGTTGGTGGTGAGCCTAAGGCCCGGTTGCTCGTCCATCTCCACGATGGCGATCAGGTAGGGCGCCTCGAGGCCGGGCTCCCACGCTTGATGGTTGATGGTGTAGGTAAGGACCGTTCCCCTGCCCGAGACAGACTCATCGCGAACCTCACGGGATTTGCAGACGGGACAGATGGGCAGCGGCGGATGAACGTAATGCCCGCACGCCTGGCAGCGCATGAACCGCAGGACTCCCTGCTCGCCGGCGCGCCAGAAGAACTCATTCTCCACAGTGAGCGCGGGCAGATGGTTGCGCGGCATCCTCATCGATGACATCTCCAGCGCGTTGTCCGCGGCGGTCCCGCAGTGTGCCGCATATGTTCGCACATAAATGATACATCGTCATTTAATTAAATATCAATTGTCCGTTGTGGAACAGGCTCACGCCCGCACAAAACTGACCTATTGTGAGTTATCATCCGGCCAGGCGGTGTTCCGCCCGCACTCGGGGAGTTAGCTGGACGATGCAGTACTCGACGATTCTGCTGCACATGGCCGACCAGGTGGCGACCATCACCTTGAACCGCCCGGAGCAGCTCAATTGCTTCAATCGTACGATGGTGCTCGAGTTCCGGGACGTGTGGAACCGTCTGCGCACCGATCCGGACGTGCGGGTCGTCGTGCTGCGCGCGGCCGCCGGCCGCGCATTCTGCTCGGGAGTGGACGTGAAGGAGGGATGGCGCGGCGAGGAGTCGGGGAGTCCCTTCGACCAGGACGATCCGGGCGAGTGGCTCGGACCCAAGAGCAACAAGGTCTGGAAGCCTCTCATCGTCGCCGTCCACGGAATCGCAGCCGGCGGGGCGTTCTACTGGCTCAACGAGGCCGACATCGTCATCTGCTCCGAGGACGCCACTTTCTTCGATCCTCATCTGAAGTTCGGCAAGATCTCCGCGGTCGAGCCCATCGGGGCACTCGGGCGCATCCCCCTGCAGGAAATCACTCGCATGGTGCTGCTCGCCGACTCCGAGCGCATCTGCGCAACGACCGCCCTGCGCATCAGCCTCGTGACCGAGGTCGCGCCGAGCCAGGAGCAGCTCTGGGAGCGGGCTCGGGAGCTGGCGCGGCAGATTGCGCTGCGTCACCCGGTCGCGGTCCAGGGGTCGATTCGAGCCATCTGGGAGGCGCAAGGCATGCCGCGTGCGCAAGCGCTGTCCAACGCGCTGCGCTACATACAGATCGGCAAGCCGATCGCCACGGAGGTCAAGCCGAGCAGCACCAAGAGCGGCCCGTGGACCTTGCGGTAGTGCGAGCGCCGGCCTCACGCTTCATGCCCGTGGTCATGGCAAGTGCGCTGTTCATGGACCTCTTGGACACGGCCGCACTCGGAACCGCGTTGCCGACGATGGCGCGGGAGTTTCATACCGAGCCCCTGCACCTGAAGCTCGCCCTTACCGCCTATCTCATGACCATGGCGATTCTCGTGCCCGCGAGCGGCTGGCTGGCTGATCGCTTCGGCGCCCGCCGAGTGTTCGTCAACGCGGTGAGAATCTACTTGATCGGTTCCCTGTGTTGCGGATTATCCAACTCGCTCGCCCAGCTCGTCGCGGCACGAGTTCTGCAGGGCATCGGCGGCGCTATGATGACGCCGGTTGCGCGGTTGATCGTGGTTGCCATGACGCCGCGCGAGCAACTGGTGTCCGCGATGAATATATTCACCATGCCGGCGGTGCTCGGCCCCTTGCTGGGGCCGCCCCTTGCCGGCCTGCTGCTGCAAGTGGCCAGTTGGCGATGGATCTTCTTCCTCAATTTACCGGTGGGCATTCTCGGCATCGTCACCGTACTGCGGGTGCTGCCGCGCCTTCGCCACCCGCATCCCGGCCCTTTCGACGCCGTTGGCTTCGTTACGGCCGGACTTGGCATCGTCGGCACGATCGGGCTCTCCGAATCGGTGGGCTCTGACCTGATGAGCGCCTCCACGCAGCTCGTCGTCGCGATCTGCACGCTCGCCCTGTGGGTTTTCTTCGCGCGGCATGCGCTGCGGGCGCGATGCCCGATACTCGATCTGCGGCTGTTCGCGGGGCCCACGTTCAGGGCGAGCATGGTGGGCGGCGCGATCCTGCGCCTCGGAATGGGCGCGACGCCCTTTCTCGTGCCTCTGCAGCTGCAATCGGCATTGCATTGGTCGCCGGCCAAAGCCGGACTCGTGATGTCGGCCATGATGCTGGGTTCGCTCCTGGCTCGTTTCGGGGGAACGCTTGCGGTGCGATTGGTGGGTTTTCGCTCCTCGCTCCTGGTCACAGCCCTCTTGACCGCGCTGCTGACCGCCGCGCCCGCCCGCTTCACTCTCGACACCCCGGTAGCCTTTGTCTGCATGGCCCTGCTCGCGGTCGGCTTCTTTCGCGCCGCCCACTACGTCGCCGCCACCGCGATCGGCTTCGCCGAAGTACCGACGGGAGAGGTGAGCCGCGCGTCGACGCTGTCCACGGTGATACAGCAGCTCAGCTTGAGCTTCGGCATCAGTTTTGCCGGCGCGGCCTTGTACCTGTCCGCGGGAGATTCGACGCCCACCCTGCCGCAGCAGTTCGTCATGCCCTTCGTGGCATTGGGCGCCGTGTGCCTCCTCGCGTTGCCCGTATATGCGGTGCTGGATGCGCAGGCCGGTGCGCACATGCGGTTCGGCAGGAGAGCATCATGAGCGTAGCGCGTGGTCCGCGGCAGGCGGCCGTCAACAAGTTGGAGCGATCATGAAGAGCGAGAATGCCGATTCGAAGCCCGCGCCGCTGCAGACGCTTGACCTGCATATCGGCGGCACGCGCTCCAAGCCTTCGTCCGGTCTTTATTTTCAGACCGACGATCCCTGCTCGGGCGAGGTCTGGGCGAACGTTGCGCGCGGCACCAAGGCAGACGTGGACCGCGCCGTCGAGGCAGCCGCAGCTGCGCTTCCGATTTGGAATCGGATGAGACCGGCGGAGCGAGGCAGGCTGATGATGAGGATTGCGGAGCTCGTCGAGCGGGATGCGCAGCGCCTGGCAACGCTCGAAGTACGCGACAACGGCAAGCTGTACGCAGAGATGTTCGCCCAGGTTCGACTGGTGGCCGACTGGTTCAGATACTACGGCGGCCTCGCGGACAAGCTCGAAGGCGCCGTGATTCCGACCGGCAAACCGGACATGCTCACTTTCACCCGCTACGAGCCGCTGGGCGTGGTGGGACTGATCACACCCTGGAATTCCCCTCTCCTGCTGCTCACTCACAAGCTCGCCACCGCGCTGGCCGCGGGAAACGTGGCCGTCGTCAAGCCCTCGGAGCACGCCTCCGTCTCGACCTTGGAATTTGCCGAGCTCTTCACCGAAGCGGGATGCCCTCGCGGCGTGATCAACGTCGTGACGGGCTTCGGCGACGAAGCGGGTGCGGCGCTGACTTCACATCCGGGCATTGCCAAGATCGCATTCACCGGTTCGGAGGGCGGAGGCCGGCGCATCAACGAAGCCGCGGCGCCGGACTTCAAGCATGTCGCCCTCGAGCTCGGGGGCAAATCGCCCAACATCGTGTTCGACGATGCCGACTTGCAGGCCGCCGTCGTGGGCGCCATCGCCGGGATCTTTGCCGCGAGCGGGCAAACCTGCATCGCCGGGTCCCGGCTGCTCCTGCAGCGCTCGATCCACGACCGGTTCGTCGAGATGCTCGTCAAGGTCGCCGCGGAAGCTCGCATCGGCGATCCCATGAATCCCGAGACCCATGTCGGACCGATCGCCACCCAGGCGCAGTTCGAGAAAGTGCTCCATTACATCGATCTGGCGAAACGCGAGGGCGCGAATTGCGTGCTCGGCGGCGGCCCCTACCGGGTGGCGGGGGCGCTTGGGGGCCGATTTGTCGCCCCGACCATCTTCACCGGCGTTCACAACCAGATGCGGATCGCGCGCGAGGAGGTGTTCGGTCCCGTGCTGGCGATCATTCCTTTCGAGACGGAAGAACAGGCTTTCGAGATCGCCAACGACACCCCTTACGGTCTTGCCGCCGGCGTCTGGACCTCCGATATCGGCCGGGCGCTGCGCGCGTCCGAGCGATTGCAGGCCGGAACGATATGGGTCAATACCTATCGCACGGGCGGCCCTTCTACACCGTTCGGCGGCTACAAGCGCAGCGGTCTGGGTCGCGAGGGCGGCATGGAAGCGCTCAAGGAGTGGGTCAACACGAAGACCGTATGGCTGTGCGGGAAACCCGATACCAAGCATCCTTTCGTCATGCGCTCGTGAGGGCGCGCAACCCGAAATCAAAAGGAGACGCCGATGGACATTATCAACACGGGAGCGGTGGTGACGGGGGGCGGCAGCGGAATCGGGCGCGGCATCGCGCTTGCTCTGGCCAAGGCCGGCGCCTCCGGCGTCGTGGTCGCCGATGTGCAGCTGGATCGTGCCGAATCGGTGGCGGGCGAGATTCAGGCGCTCGGCGTCGAGGCGCGGGGATTCCGATGCGACGTGTCGAGCGCCGACTCCGTGGAAGAGCTCGCGCGTTTCTCGTGGACCAGCCTGGGGCACGTCGAGATTCTCTGCAACAACGCCGGCGTGGTGACCACCGGGCCGGGCTTCGACACGACCGAACAGGACGTCAAATGGCAATTCTCGGTCAATGTATTCGGCGTCTTCAACGGCTGCAAGAGCTTCGGTCGGCGCTTCCTCGGGTTCGACCGCCGAGCGTGGATCTGCAACACGGGGTCTCACCACGCGGTGGGCACACCGTCCGTCGGCCTGCCGACCTATGTCGCGACCAAGCATGCCGTGCTGGGATTTACCGATGCGTTTCGCCTGGAGTACGGGCACAAGATCGGCTTCAGCATCCTGTGTCCCGGCATCGTCAACACGAATGCCTGGGATGCGGGCCGCAACCGGCCTGACGTTTACGGCGGACCGACGCAGGGCAACCCGCAGAATCTTGCCGCGCTGCAAACTTATGGTCTCTCTCCCGAATTCGTCGGGGACCTCGTCGTGCGCGGAATCAGGAACGAGGAGTTCTACATTTGGACGCATCCGTTCACGCTCGAGCTCATCGACAAGCGCTACGAGGAGTCTCGGCGCTCGATTCAGCGGCAATGGCCGGACGGACCGCTCCCGGAGCACAAACGAACGCCCTCACGCGTATGAGGTGGGCAGCGGCGTGACCTTCAAGCAGCGAATGAGGTGACATCAATCATGGAGACTAAAGTGCGCGATCTGAACGGCAAGGTGGCGATAGTTCTGGGTGCATCCACTGCGGGAGGCATGGGCGAGGCGACCGCACGCCGTCTCAAGGCCGAGGGAGCGACCCTCGTCGTATCAGGGCTCGGTCATGCGCATCTCGAGAAGCTCGCACAGGAGCTGGGCGGAACGGCCCAAGAAGCGGATATCACGCAAGAGACGCAGCTTCAGGCTCTCGTTCGTCACACGCTGAAAGCACACGGCCGACTGGACATCGCCGTCAATGTCGCCGGCGTGGCGCCGCGCGTGCCGTTCAAGGACTTTACCGAAGAGCACCTGATGTTCATGGCGAAGATGCACTTCATCGGGCCCGCGATGTTCATCAAGCACGTCGCGGAGGCGATCGTAGATGGGGGTGCCATGGTGAACATCTCATCGCTCTCCGCCTATGACCCCCTGTCGGGGATCGTAGGTTATGCCGCCTCCAAGCGCGCCGGCGACCGCGTGGTGCAGGGAGCTGCGCTCGAGTACCGGCACAAGCGATTGCGGATCAACGGCATCATACCCTCGTTGGTTCCCACCGCGCTGTCGCGCCAGGGGATACGCAACTTTGGGCAGGATCCGGATGCGTTCGAGAAGAGCTTCGTCGATCTCACGCCATTGGGCCGGATCACGCGCCCCGAGGACATTGCCGCATTTGCGTACCTGTTGGTCCGGGATGAGTTCTTCGAGACCGGTCAGATCTTCAACTATAGCGGCGGCAACTCCCTGTTGGGACATCCCCGTTTTCTGGCCTGAAATGCCGCTGCCTTCGGCGGGTCGGTTCTGAAGACTCTGGGGCTCGGATCGCTCGATTTCCGGGGGCTCATTCGTCCGGGCGATCAATTGATGTGGGGCCAGGCCGCCGCCGAACCCGCCGCGCTCATCGACGCTCTGGTGCGTCAGCGCGCCGAGATCGGGGCTTTTCGGATATTCGTAGGAGCGAGCTGGTGCAAATCGCTGACGAGCGACATTGCGGACTTCATGCATATCCGCTCGTACTGCGGTACCGGGCTCAATCGGAAGCTGGCGAAGGCGGGGGTTCTGGATGTCGTGCCCTGCCGCTACTCGGATCTACCCGGCCTCATTCGTCGCGGCGCTCTCAAGGCGGACGTACTGCTGGTTCAGGTGTCGCCGCCGGATGTTTCGGGGCGATACAGCCTGTCGATGGCGCACGACTATCTTCCAGCGGCGCTCGATTCGGCGAGAATCGTGATTGCCGAGGTCAACCGGAGGGCGCCATGGACCTATGGCGAACGCTACCTCGACGAGTCCGAGATCGACATTGCCATCGAGACCGACCGTGAGCTTCCCGATTTTGTGGTTCCCCAACCGAGCGCAGTCGAACTCGCAATCGCCAAACGAACCGCCGCACTCATCGAGGACGGTGCGACTCTTCAGGTGGGCATCGGCACGCTTCCGGCGGCAATCCTCTCGCAACTCAGCGGCCATCGGGAGCTCGGCCTGCACACGGGCGCCCTGATGGACGAGGCGGCCGGGCTCGTGACCGCGGGAATCATCACCAATGCCCGAAAGAGTATCGATGCGGGCGTCTCCGTGGCCGGCGTCGTCATGGGAGGGCATCGCGCTCAGCAGCTGGGCGCGGCCAATCCCGCGGTACAGTTCCGATCCGTGGACTATACTCACGCCCCCGACGTTCTCGCGCGCCTGGATCATCTCGTCGCAATCAACTCGGCCATCGAGATCGACTTGACCGGCCAGGTCAACGCGGAAGTCGCCGGAGAGGCTTATGTCGGCGCCGTCGGCGGCGCGCTGGACTTTCTGGAAGGGGCAAATCGGTCTCGAGGCGGCCTCCCCATCGTCGCGCTGCCCTCCACCGTCGATGACGGCGCAAAGACCAGGACTCGAATCGCTTCCCGGCTGTCCGGCCCCGTCAGCACCCCGCGATGCAATGCGGGCATCGTGATAACCGAGCACGGCGCGGCCGACCTGCGCGGTCTATCGATCCGCGAGCGCATACCGAAGATGATTTCCCTTGCGGCGCCTGAATTTCGCGAGCAGCTCGCAAGGGAGGCATTCGACATCGGGGGCCTGCGGCCTTGATCCGGCCTCGGAGTCGCCGGTCCTCCGAGCAGCCTTTACCGTTCGGAAGCCGGCATGTTTTGCACTCAATGCAAATTTATCAAATGATGCCGGCAGTCATCCGAACAGCGGGACTCTCAGCTGTCATCGCCGATTGCGCGACGCAGACCCGCAAAGCCGCTCGCAAGGTAGGTATCCAGAGGACGGCGGTACCGTTCGAGGCTCCAGAGATCGGACGCGACTCTGAGGATCCCGACGCCGCTGATCGCCGCCATCCGCATGGCAACATGATCCCGGTCCGGCCAACGGTGAACCATCGCCGCCGCAAGCGCATTCTCCCAGCGCTCATAATGGACATGACGACGCGCCATGAGGTAGGGCGTCGGTCGAACGATCTCATCCACTGCCTTGAACTCGTGCGTCGAAAATCTCTTCGCGATCTCTTCCAGGATGAGCTCGGCGGCGGTCAGGGGCGGAACACCGTCCGGACATCGCGCGGCCGCCTCCTTCATCCACTCGAACTCCCCCTTGACGGTGAACAGCACGTCCTCTTTCGATGGAAAGTAATGGAAGAAGGTTCGCCGCGAAATGCCCGCCTCTTCGGCGATCATGTCGATGGTCGTGCTCTCATATCCCTGTTCCAGGAAAAGCCTGTGCCCGACTCGCACGATCCGATCATAGAGCTCGTTGCGCTTTCGCTCTCGCAAGCCTTCGGGCTTGGCGGCATTCCTCCGCACGGTCGATTCCCTGGCTGTCATCCCCGAGACCCCTCTGGCTTCCCCTTCCGGTATACGTGAAGATAATGGGCCTTCGTGCGCATCGGGGGAAGCCTTGCGACTCCGGGAGCCTCCATCCGTCGCGCCACCTCCTCCCGGTCTAAAGCCTCGGATCGACTACGAAGCGGATGGGGTTGAGCGGGTTGGAGATGCCGTCCAGCCGTGCGGACACTTCCGGCAGACCGATACGCCCTCCCAGCCATCGTGACGGATCGACCCGCCCGTCGCCCAGAACGCGCACCGCCTGATCGAAGTCGACGGTCATGGGACCGCATCCGAACTGAATATTCAGTGCCTTGGTGTGCGCGCACACCGTGAGCATGTGGTCAGGCTCAAGACACCATCCCGGCACGATGATTCTCGCGAAATAGTCGCATTGGCGGATGATCTGGTCGATCACTCCGGGTACCCCGACGCATTCGAAAATGACATTGGGGACTCTGCCGCCGAGCGAGGCGTGCGCTTGGAATGGAGTGATATCGCGTGGATCGACCACGTGATCGGCGCCCATCGCCAGCGCCAATTCACGGCGATGCGGCGAGAAATCGCTGGCGATGATCGGCCTCTGACCCTCAAATCTCAGCGCCATGATCATCGACAGGCCGATCGCGCCGCATCCGACGACGAGCGGGACGTCGTCCTTGGCCAATCGAGCTTGCCGGACATAGGAAAGCCCCACGCAGACCGGCTCGGCCATGGCGGCGAGATCCGCATCGAGCGCATCGGGAATGGGTCGCAGATATTCCTCGGAAAGCACCATCAGCTCGCCGAAGCCGCCCGGATAGTTGTTGGAGATACCGATGATCTCGAATCCCTGGCTCTTCTTGGCGAGCGGCTGGGAGGTTACCCGGGTGCCGCGTTTCAGGTTTCGTTGCGTATCCGGCCCGAAGTCGACGATTTCCGCGACGTATTCGTGACCCAGAACCATCGGACGGGACAGATCCATCTTGAACGGACCGTTGTACTGGCGAGACCATTCCGAGAGCGCCCGGCCATGCTGCTTGATGTGCAGGTCCGAGGCGCACAGCCCGCAGCTATGGGTGCGAACCAGTACTTCCCCCGGGCCCGGAACGGGATCGTCGAGCTCACCGACAAGGATTTGGTTGCCTAGAAGATAAGCCGCTTTCATGCCTGCACCCTCCCATTTGCATCGCCGGACGGACTTAACAGCACGGGTACTCGTGTATAGCTTTGTTGCTGGAATGTCTTGACTCGAGGTGGCGGGACCTCGAGCAATCGCATCTTCGGGAAGCGCGACAGCAAGGCTTGGAAAACCATCTGCAACTCGAGGCGCGCCAGATTCATGCCCAGGCAGAAGTGGGGGCCGCCGCCGAACGTCTGGATGGGCTTGCGGTCTCGGGTGATCAGAAAGCGCCTGGGTTCCTCGAAAGCTTCCGGGTCGTGATTGGCGGCGGTCAACAGTCCCACATAGGGCATGTTCACGTCGGCGAGCCGCCCCATGAGCGTCGCACCTTCGACGGGGAACACCTGCGTCAGCGAGATGGGGCCGTCAAAGCGCAGCATCTCCTCCACCGCCGGCTTCATCGACCCCTCCAGGTCGGACAGAAGAAGCGCCATCTGGTCGGGGTTCGTGAGCAGAGCGACCAGCCCGTTGCCGATCATGTGTGCGGTGGTCTCGTATCCGCCGAGATAGAGAATGGTCAGAAGCTGAACGAGCTCCGGTTCCGAGAGCACGCCGCTCGCATTCTGCACCAGCGCGCTCACCAGATCGTCGCGCGGCTCAACGCGTCTCGCCTCGATCACCTTCCTCACATACTTGCGTTGCTCGTGCGCAGCTTTTGCCGACGCCAGCCGCAGGTCGAAAGAAGACGCCGGATCGATGCCCTGCATGAACACGCCGGTGAGCTGCGACACGTAGGCCCTATCCTCGGCCGGCAAACCTATCAGCTCCGCCATGATGTCCGGCGCGAAGATTTCGCCGAACTGGGACGTGATATCCACCGGTTGGGTGGGATCGATCCTGGACAGCAATGCATCGATTTCGGCCGCGATCTTGTCGCGGATCCTGGCAACGAACTGCGGCAGAAAATTCCGCTGAACGAGGCTCCGAATGCGCATGTGATCGGGTGCGTCGAGCGAGCCAAGCAACGGAGCACTGTCCGCGTCCCAGCGCCCGAGCTCGGCCTCCTGCTCAGGCGTCAGGAGACTGAAAGGCTGGGTCTTTTGACTGGCCCCATGCGCGTTGTTCTTCAGGAACTTCGGATCGCGCATCATAGTGGCCAACGCCGTGTAGCCGATGACGATATGCGTGCCGTTCGGTGTCAGAAAATCATCCCCGATGGCATGCAGCTCACCATAGACATCGTAACGATTGACCCGTCCTTGGGTATCGAAGAGCAACGAGGAAATCAATTCCCAGGCGCGGGGGTCGACCGCCGCGGCCGGGTCGATCGACACTGCTGATGCTTCTGAACCCATGGGACTCTCCCCCGTTGGCGGTCTATGGCTCTAACCCAACTCTAATGATATTATGCACTGAGTGCAATTATCTACACCCAGGCTCCAGGCGAAATACAACCAGGGGATTCACTATGGAATTTGGAATCGCGGGCCGGCGGGCCCTCGTCGCCGGCTCGAGCAGCGGTATCGGAGCCGCGATCGCCGTGGCGCTGGCCGACGAAGGCGCCCGAATCGTCATTCACGGCCGCGATGAAGACCATGCCGAATCGGTCGCCGGGACCATCCGAAAGGCGGGTGGGGAGGCGGCGATTATCTACGGCGATCTTGGGGATCCGGCTGCTGTGGAGGCCATCGGTCACGGCGCCCTGGCGGCATTTGGCGGCATCGACATCCTGGTGAACAGCGCGGGCGCCTCGGACCACTTCGATTCGTGGCTCGACACGTCCGTGAGCACGTGGGAGAGGCAATATCGGTTGAGCACGCTATACGCAGTGCGGCTGATTCAACTGATGGTCCCGGCGATGCGCAGCAACGGTTGGGGCCGCATCATCAACATCAGCAGTGCTGTGGTTTATCAGCCCAGCCCGTTCGCGCCGGATTACACGGCGGCAAAGGCCGCATTGCATGTTGCCTCGCCGGGTCTCGCCGGAGCGCTCGGCGCAGAGGGTATCACCGTCAACACGGTGTGTGCCGGCACGATACTGACCACCAATACGCAAAATGTGATGAAGGACCATGCGCGAACCATGGGTCTTTCCGAGACGGGCGATGCGCTCGAGCGCAGGATGGCAACCGACGTATGGCCCAATCCCTTGCGCCGCTTCGGCCGGCCCGAGGAAGTGGCCGCCGCCGTCTGTTTCCTCGCCTCGAACCAGGCCTCCTACATCACCGGGACGACGCTCAGGGTCGATGGTGGAATGGGCAGCACGGTCAATTGACCTACTAGACCTACCATAAGGAGACACGGCGCGATGAGAGAAGCGGAGCTGGGTGTCGAATTGGCCAGTGCCATCGCCGATGAACGAGCGATCCTGCGTGTCCTCTATGCCTATTGTCATGCCATTGACTACGGTGAAGAGGCGAGGTGGCTCGGATTGTTCACCTCTGACGGCATCTTTCACGTGGAGCTGCCGCGGGGGCTGCCACCACTACATTGTGCGGGACAGAAAGAGCTCGCAGCCTTCATCGGTGCTCATCCCCGCGCCCCTGACGCTCTACACAAGCACCTGCTCCTCAACCCCTTGATCGAGCTTCATGGCGATGAAGCACGGGCGGCGAGCTATTTCCAATTGCTGCTGGAGATTGACGGCACCCCGGAGACCTATTGCTTCGGACGCTATCTCGATAGGCTCGTGCGTTCCGAGAGCGGCGCGTGGCGCTTCAGAGAAAGGGTGGCGCAGGTTCAAAGCATTCGGACTGACGAATTTCCTCGGAATGCGTGAGATCGGCCTCTGCGTCTCAGCGGGCGTCAGGCCCCTGGGATGATCCTGGCTCCTCTTTCCCGCCGTTCGGCCGGAGGCTGCGGCAACTCGACCGCGCCGTCGGCGCGCGAGGGCAGGATGACGACCGCCCTCCCCGGCGCCGAAACCTCGCCCCGCTGATTCGTGCCCGCCAGCTTCAGCTCGACCACACGGTGCGCGCCGTCGACTCGCTTATCGACGACTTCGCCGGAGCAGATCGTGGTATCCCCCATGAAATTGAACGCCCGTGACTGGCATTCGAGCTGCCAGAGCCAGGCATCATCGCCCATCCAGTTCGTAACCAGGTGGATGAGCCAGCTCGTGCGCATCTGGCCGTAGTCATAGGAGGTCGGCAACCCAAGCTCGAGCGCGCGCTCATGATCCCAGTGCACGCGCTGCACCACGTCCGGCACGCCGAAGCGGTCGTTCACAAAGAAAGCGGGCATGCGCCCGCGTTGCCGCCAGTTGTAGCGCAGGGGGCCGATGCCGCTGCTCGACAGTCCGAGGCCCATGTGCATGGCGATGATGTCGACCATGGTCAGCGGGCCTTTTGCCACCGGCGTCAGGCTCTCCCCCACGGCGACATCTTCCCAGTAGCGCGTCTCTGCGCCGCGCCGATGCTCCGCGGCATAAATCTCGTCGATGCGCTCGATATCCTCCGGGCTATAGCTCTGGCGCTGGATGCCGGCGTAGCGCCCCGACTTCTTGCTGCCCTCGCGTTCCGCGCTGAGGTACGCCTCCTCACGGCTGCCCACGGGGACTCCCTCTCGATCCACCCATAGGTCCCGATAGACCTCGGTAACCGATATGCCGCCGCTGAAGGACGACTTCTCGTTCACCTTCACCTCGGACGTCACGCGCTCCACGTACAATTGGTCGCCCGGGAGAACAGGCCGCCACCATACCCAGTTGACGCCGCTGTAGTATTTTCCCACCCCGCGGAACAACCCCTTGAAGAGCGCTTTCATCTCATCCGACGGCTTTGGCGTCACGTTAGTGCCGGTCGAATGCAAGAACAAGGGATAGCCCAACTGGCGGCCCCATCGCGTGCTCGCGCCGTATTCCTCGCTGTGCCAGAGCGGATTGTCGTCGCCGCAGGCCCAGGCGAAGTGGCTCAGCGTGTCCGTCGTCGCGAATCGATTGAAGGGCGGGTTGAAGGAGAATTTCGGCACACCGATCTGGCGACGCGCCCTCTCGATATCTTGCGCGGTGATCTTGCCGGCCTCCCGCGACCTTCCCGCCGTGCTCTCATCTTTGATCGTGGCATCCATCGATGTGCCCTCATGAACCTGCGCGACGTTAGGATCCGGTGAACTTCGGAGGACGCTTCTCGCGAAATGCGAGCGCGGCCTCCTTTGCGTCCTGGGTGCGGCCGCAGCGTGCGGTGCCGAACGCCTCGCTTTCGAGCACCTCGGGCAAGGTTTGCGTCTCCGCACGAAGGAGATTCTGCTTCATGTATCGGATCGCAACAGCCGGCGCCTCGGCGAGCCGGCTCGCAACAGCGAGTGTGGCGGCGCTCAATCCGTCGGGGTCCTCGATTCGATTCGCAAGGCCCCACTGCAAGGCCGTCTCGGCATCGAGCTTCCGATTCATGAACAAGAGATCGCGGGCGCGCGCGGGACCGACGAGCTGCGTGAGGAAATAGCTCACACCGAGATCTCCGCACAATCCTACCCTGACATACGATGTGGTCAGCGCGGCAGCGCGGGACATGATGCGAAGATCACACGCCAGCGCGAGGGCCAGACCGGCTCCCGCCGCCGCCCCGTTGATCATGGCGATCGTCGGCTTTGGCATGCAGTGAAGCAGTCTCGTGGTCTCGCCGTGATGCAGCAACGTATCCGCACGATCCTCTTGGGCTGGCCGATGCTGCTCGACGCCCTGAGGTGCGCTGCCCAGATCACCTCCGGAGCAGAACGCGGTGCCTGCGCCCGTGAGTACCACAGATCCAACGCCTTTGTCGGTCGACGCGCGCATGACTGCTTCGAGGAGCTCATCATGCAGCTCCTGCGTAAGCGCGTTGAGCTTCTCCGGTCGATTCAGCGTCAGGACAAGCACGCGCCCCTCGGCGCTCGATACGAGTACGCGTTCTGATCCGCTCATCGAGCAATCTCCCGGCAAGAACTCATGGCCCTAGATTCCCAGCATCGCCTTGAGCTCGGGCCGGCTCACTTTCATGGAGGCGGTCCGCGGCAAGGCTGCCACGAATCGGTATTCCTTGGGGACCATGTAGCTGGTCAAGTGAGCGCGGGCGAAGGCGTCCAGGTCGCGCGGATCCGGCGGCCTCAACCCCGGCATCATTTCCAGCGCGGCAATCGGCACCTCGCCGAGGCGCGCGTCCGCCATACCGATCACGGCAGCGTCCCGAACGCCCGTGTAACGGCGCAGAACCGCGGCGACTTCCTCCGGCATGACCTTGAAACCTCCCCGATTGATGGCGTCGTCGGCACGCCCGTGCAGGAACAAGAACCCATCATCGTCGATTGTCGCCAGGTCATTGGTCCGAAGGTAATCCGGCCCGAACCGGGCGGATTTGACGCGTAGTACGCCAATCCGGCCGAGAGGAAGCTCCTCGCCGGTCTGCTCGCTCACGACTTGCAGCTGCACGTCGCGCCGCGCGCGGCCGACGCTTCCCCTCTTGCTGGCCCCGAACCGTCGGTGGTCGTCCAGTGTCCAGCCTGCCACCCCGCCGATGAACTCCGCGGCGCCGTAGTCGACGAGGATGGGTATTCCGAACCGGGTCTCGAATTCGGCCTGTGTTTGCGGATCGAGCGGCGCCGTGCCGGCCCTCACCGCACGGAGGCTCCGCAATGCATCGGGTGCAATGTCCGCATCGAGAATCATGCGGATCATTGCCGGAACCAGACTTGCCGACCGTGGTTGAGATCGTCGAACGACGTTTGCCCATTCTTCGGCCGCGAATTTCTCCAGCAGCACCATCGGACGCGCCTGGTACAGCGCCAGCAGCAATCCGAACAGGCCGCCCGCGTGACTGAAGGGCTTGAGGAGAATCGCGGGCGAGCGTTTGAGGCGTAACTCCTTGCCATCATCCGACGAGCCTTGCTCGCCTGCCGTGAGGGAGGGGATGAGAACGTCCTCGCTCACGGGTATACGCTTGGGCGGTCCCGTCGTGCCGCTGGTCAGGCGTTCGAGCACGATGCCCGGCGTGGGTCGCCGGTGCGGTCCCGTTCCGACGCGCGCACATCCGGTGACCGGCCTAACGGTGATGGGGGACCACCCTGCGACGGCAATGCCCATGCTACCCGCGGCCGCGGCCGCGTCGCGTACCTCCTGCCGGACCCAATCGCTCTCGTCCGCGATCACCGCCTGAAGCCGCTGGGCGGTGATCTCTCCCGGCAGGGCTGCCGAGGTTTGCGGAGGTCGAAGAGGCACGATCATGTGCTCGTTCATCGCGAGACCGACGAACGCCGCGACGGCGGCAGGCCTGTTGTGCGCCACCCAACCGATCGGCGCGTCGCGCTCGACTTGCGCGACCCGCAGGGCCTCGTCGATCTGCGCGGCCGCCGCGGCCAGATCCGCCCAGGTGGACTTGCCGCCGGCGCTCTCGATCGCCACTGCATTGGGCTCGAGACTCAGTACCGAGCGGATTCGCGATCCAAGGCTGGATTTCTTCCGGCAAGCGCTGCCCGTCTGTCCCTGCATCCGTACCCCTATGTCACCTTCAATAATAACGTACACTTCGTCAGTTCGGTGAAATACCGTCAGCCGGCGATCGCATGCTTTGCGCGGCGCATATTTCCACTACCGCGATCGTCGCACGATAAATGACAGATAGTCATTTTTATCAGGCTGGAGTATGCTCCACATGATTGAAAAATGCCACGGGGACCCGGTTGAACCTGCACTTCTCGGCCGAAGACATCGCATTTCGGGCTCAGGCGCGCGACTGGCTCCAGGAACATGTCCCGCGGGAGCGGCGGCCCCACGCCGGCCCCCCCGCCCGCGCATACGACTTGGCCTGGCAGGTGCTTCAATATGAAGCCGGCTGGGCGGGAATTTCCTGGCCGAAAGAATATGGCGGGCTGGGACTTTCTCTCACCCGGCAGCTCATCTGGCAGGAGGAATACGCTCGCGCGAACGCCCCCGATCATCACTTGTGCTTCGTCGCGCTTAACCATGCGGGTCCGACCATCATGGCGAACGGGACCGAGGCCCAAAAGCAATACCATCTTCCTCGGATCCTGAAGGGTGAGGTCATCTGGTGCCAGGGCTTTTCCGAGCCCAACGCGGGATCCGATCTGGGAAGCCTTCGGACGCGCGCTCGAGTCGACGGCGATCATCTGGTCGTCTCCGGCAGCAAGATATGGACCAGCCACGGCCATCTCTCCGACTGGCAGGAACTGCTGGTTCGCACCGACGCCTCCGCGGCCAAGCACAAAGGCATCAGCTGGGTAATCTGCGACATGAAGTCTCCCGGGCTCACCCTGCGCCCCATAGAGATCATGACCTCGCCCAATCAAACTCATTTCGTGCAGTGTTTCTACGACGACGTGCGCGTCCCGCTCACCAACGTCGTCGGCGATCTCAACGACGGCTGGAACGTTGCCATGTCCACGCTCGCCTTCGAGCGAGGCCCCGCCCAGATCAGGGACCAGATTCGCTATGCCTATCTGGTGGAGGACATGATCGCGAAGGCCGCCGAGCGGCTGGGCAGCGATTGCCCCTTGTCGCGCGACGAGATCGGCGCCCGCCTCGCCGATCTGCGCGCCGATATGGCCGCCGCCCGTGCGATGACCTATATGGTGGTTTCGCGTGCAGACGCGGGCATGCCGGGATCCGAGGCTTCTCTCATGCGTGCCATGGTGGGCGAGACTCAGCAGCGCGCGCGGCGGCTGGCCCTCGATATCCTCGGTCCTTACGCGCTCGAGAATCCGGAAGAAGATGACTGGGTTTATTATTACCTCCGGTCCTTTTCCATCACCATCGCGGCCGGCACCGCGCAAATTCAACGCAACATCATCGGCGAGCGGGTATTGGGGCTGCCGCGCTGAGTATCGCGCGCCGAGCATCGACTGAACCATGAATCTCCTTCCCACGGCCGAGCAAAGAGAGATCGTCGACTCTCTGAAGAGCTTTCTCAGCGCGCGTGCGCCCGTTTCACGTCTACGCCCCCCCGCCTCGCAGACGGGCAATTCCGATCATGAGCTTTTTCGCGACCTGGGAGATCTTGGAATCTGGGGCTGCGGTCTGCCGGAATCGGTCGGCGGCGTCGGCCTGTCTGGCGCCGAGGAATGCCTGCTATTCCGCGAGCTCGGCCGGCACCTCCTGTCGCCCGCGATTTTCGCCCTGACTCTCGGAGCGCACCTTCTTTCGCAGCTCGATGAGAAGCTGCTATCGAGCTTCATCGATGGAAGCGCCCGCGTCGGAATCGCCAACCCGCGCGGCCGCGTCTCACTGGAGGAGCGAAGCGACGGCGAAGTTCATCTGCTCGACTGCGCCGACGCCGAGTGGGTGCTCATCTGCGCCGAGAACGGCGTGGGACTGTTCCGTCGAGAAAACTTCGCCGAGATCCAGCCGGTTTCGAGCATGGATAATCTCGTCACCCTGCACCGTGCCCGACTCGTGGATGCGAGACCGTCGTTCTGGATCGCTGCGCGTGACCGGCCACTGCATGAGCGCGCGTTGCTGTTCCTGAGCGCTTTCGCCGTCGGGATTGCGGAGGCTACTCGGGACATGGCCGTCGAGTATGCCAAGACACGCGAGCAATTCGGGCGGCCGATCGGCTCCTTCCAGGCGATCAAGCATATCTGCGCCGATATGGCCATCCGATGCGAGGCCGCAGCGTGCCAAACGGCATTCGCTTCGCTCGTGCTCGCCGAGGGACACGATGGGCTGGCGTTTCATGCGACATCGTCCAAACTGGTCGCCGCCACATCAGCGGTCAAGAACGCCTCCCAGAACATTCAAGTCCACGGAGCGATCGGATTCACCGCCGAAGCCGACCCGCATCTGTTCCTGAAGCGCGCCCACCTTGTCGAACTGCTATGGGGCGACTCGCGGCGCTGCCGCGAGCGGCTCCTCTCCTTGGATCTGCCCCGATGAGAGGAATACTTCGAACCGAGAGTAGCCATCTCCACAGGGTTCTGTGGATCGGTGAAGCGCTCGAGCGCGCGTTCCTTCAGCGGATTGAAGACGATGATGGGGACACCGCGTCGGGACGCCTCGTGCAGCGTACCCATCATGCGCGGATGATTCGTGCCCGGATTGTGGCCCATGGCGATGATGAGCTCGCAATGCTCGAAATCATCGAGCGAGACGGTACCTTTGCCGATGCCGATGGACATGGGTAGCCCGACGCTCGTTGCCTCGTGGCACATATTCGAGCAATCGGGAAAATTGTTGGTCGCTCTCGTACGGTCTAATTCCTGGAACCTTACGTCGTGTCGGCATCGGAGCCTCCTCGCGCAACCATCGGGCACCGCCGATGCCTCGATCAAAGCGGTGCGATTGGTGCAGGCCTGGGCAATCGCGCTTATCTGCACGGTGCCACGCGTCAGGCCGCCATGATCGGCGAGATCGAGCTGAGCGAGACTTCGGATATCGTCATGTTGGGGAAGATCTTCGACAACCCCGTGAGAATGCCAAAAACTTGATCGGATGCGAAGGCCCGACAACATGCGGCCGATCGAAATGCTACCGCGTGCCTGCGCCTACATCAAGATCCGCTCGAAAGCGGCCCGCATCGACCCGAGGTGCTCGCGACGCTGCCCGGGGCACGAACCAACGCGGCCGGATGGGCCGAAGCTCTAGCGCACGCTGCTGGCGTCTCGATTCGAATCAGTGGTCACGGGATCGAATCTGCTTGGCGTATTTCAGTTGAAATGGATCCGTGGCAACTCGACATCATCGGGCGACGTGTGCGGCGGACTATGTTTGTAAGCCTATTCCCAATATGAGGCACTGCACCGAGACCGGAATGGACATCGTGATATACGAGGAAGATGACCTGACACGCGATTTGCTGCGCGACTGGCTCGCCGCGGCAGGCTACCGCGTGCACATCGGCACGCCATGCGGCAAAGACGTGGATTGCCCGGCCGATCTCGTGATCGTCAACGTATATATGCCCAAGGATGCCGGCGCACAGTGCGTACGTGGCATTCAAGCAGCCCATCCGAATACTCCGTTCATTGCGATCTCGGCACAGTTCCGGTCCGGTTTGTCTGCCGAGGGCGCGACCGCCCAGACCTTGGGAGTCCGGCAGGTCATCGCAAAACCCCTCGTTCGGACCCATTTGCTGGAGGCGATACGGGCAATAATAGGGCCATTGCCGCGGCGGCAACCTCATGAGCTGCGCCGCTGATTCCGGCATACGGCAGGCGCTGTGCAAACCGCTGCGTCCTCGCGATCTTGCCGAATCGCCGGCGGGCGTTTTGGGCAGCCGTCCATTGAAGGCTTGAGGGTACCGCCATGCCGGAAATTGCTCATTCGCACATATTAGTCACGGACGATGACCCTCAGATCCGCGCGCTCCTCGAGGAGTACCTCGTGGAGAACGGGCTGCGCGTTAGCGTCGCATCGACCGGCGAGCAGATGTCGAAAATTCTGAACGGGGAAGCGATCGATCTTCTCGTGCTTGACTTGCGGCTCGCCGGTGACGACGGCATGGTCATCGCCCGTTCCTTGCGCGAGACATCATCGATACCCATCGTCATGCTAACCGGGGTACGCGACGAAGCCGACCGAGTCATGGGGCTCGAACTCGGTGCCGACGATTATCTCACCAAACCCTTCAGTCTCCGAGAACTCTTGGCTCGGATCCGAACCGTACTGCGGCGAACCAAGAGCGGGCCGTCGGATGCGACACGCCAGCGGGAGATTCGCGCCTACCGGTTCGCCGAGTTCGAGCTCAACTTGCGCACGCGGCGTCTCAGGCGCGAACAGGGCGGAAATATCGTTTTGACGAATGGCGAATTCAACCTGCTCGCCGCGCTGCTCGCCGCGCCGGAACGAATTCTTACCCGCGATCAGCTGCTTGAGGCGAGCCGCGTGTTCGACAACGAGGTATATGACCGCGCGATCGACATTCAGGTGTTGCGGCTGCGGCGCAAGATCGAGCGGGACCCTGCGCAACCTCGGTTCATCTTGACCGAGCGCGGCGCGGGTTACGTCTTTAGCGCACCGGTCCAAGTCGTGTATTGACTATCCAGGTGTATTGTCGAATCCCGCATCGTCAACACCGAGGGCGGCAGGTTGCGTCGCACAATCACTTGATCCTGGGGTCAACTTGACTTAAATGCACTGAGAGAACCACCGGTGTGAGGTGTCGTGGGGGATCTTTCGGGTTATGTGTTCTTGCCGCTCCGCGGGGGCGACTCGATGCTCCACCGCGGCTCGGGTGACGGGTTGGCGCCGGTGCTGCTCGCCGGCGCGAACGATTCGTCGCGCTCAGCCCTCGAACGGCTCGAACACGAGTACGCGCTCAGAGGTGAACTTGACCCCGCTTGGGCCGCCCGCCCGCTGGCGCTGTCCCGCCACAACGACCGCTGGACGCTGGTGCTCGAGGACCCGGGCGGCGATCCCTTGGACCGTATGCTCGATGGTCCGCTGGAACCCGCGGAGTTTCTGAGCCTCGCCATCCCGCTTACGGGGGCGCTGCGCCAAATGCACGACCGCGGGCTGATTCATAAGAATATCAAGCCGGGAAATATCCTCGTACATCGGATGAGCGGCCGGGTGTGGCTGACGGGCTTTGGCATCGCATCGCGCCTGCCGCGCGAGCATCATGCGCCCGCGCCGCCCGAAGTGATCGCCGGAACGCTCCAGTACATGGCCCCGGAGCAGACCGGCCGCATGAATCGCTCCGTTGACTCGCGCAGCGATCTGTACTCTCTCGGCGTTTCGTTCTACGAAATGCTCACGGGTCGCCTTCCTTTCGACGCGGAGGACGCGATGGAGTGGATACACTGCCACATCGCGCGCCGGACCGTGCCGCCCGAAGAGCACGTGAAAGAAATTCCCAAGATGTTTTCGTCGATCGTGATGAAACTGCTCGCCAAGGCCCCCGAGGATCGCTACCAAACCGCCGCCGGCCTGGAGGCCGATCTTCAGCGCTGCCTCACCGAGTGGAGGGCCCAGGGCCGGATACCCGAATTCCCGCTCGGTGGGCGTGATGTTTCGCACCGACTGTTGATCCCGGAGCGGCTCTACGGGCGGACGCGAGAGATCGGCAGCCTGCTCGCGGCCTTCGAGCGCGTGGTGTCTCGCAGTACCACCGAAGTCGTGCTCGTGTCCGGATATTCCGGTGTCGGCAAATCTTCGATCGTGAGTGAGCTTCACAAGGCTCTCGTTCGCACCCGGAGTCTGTTCGCTGCCGGCAAGTTTGATCAATATCAGCGCGATATTCCATATTCCACGATGGCGCAAGCGTTCCAAAGCCTCGTACGCCCGCTGTTGGGTCAGAGCCCGGCCGAGCTCGAACGCTGGCGCCGCGTACTCCGGGAAGCGCTGGGACCGAACGCTGCGCTGGTGATCAACCTCATCCCTGAAATCGAGCTCCTCATCGGGGAACAGCCCCCGGTCACCGATCTCTCGCCGCTGGAAACGCAGGAGCGCTTCCAGATGGTGTTCCGGCAATTCGTCGCGGTGTTCGCGTGTAGGGAACATCCGTTGGTGCTCTTTCTCGACGATCTGCAATGGATGGACATGGCGTCGCTCGATCTCTTGCAGGTTCTTGCGACCCATCCCGATGTCCACGACCTGCTGCTGATAGGTGCGTTCCGGGACAACGAGGTCGGCCCCGGTCATCCGCTGCTGAACGCTTTGGATGCCATCCGCAAAGCAAGCACTTGCGTGCACGACATCGTTATCGCCCCGCTCGCGCCTGCCGACCTCACCGATTTCCTGGCTGACGCGCTTCGCTGCGAGCCGGCGGCAGCGGAACCGCTCGGGCAGCTCGTCTTCGGCAAAACGCTCGGAAACCCTTTTTTCTCCATTCAATTCCTAGAGGCGTTATGCGAGGAGCACTTGCTGGTGTTCGACCCGCAGGAGTCGATCTGGAAGTGGGATATGAACCGCATCCGCGACCGCGGGTTCAGCGATAATGTCATCGACCTCACCGTCCAGAGACTCGCCCGGTTGCCGTCCGACTCGCAGGAGACGGTCAAGCAGCTTGCCTGCCTGGGGAATGCCGTGTCGATTCGACTGTTAACCCTGGTGTTGGACAGGACGGAGACGCATGTCCACGATCAATTGCGGGACCTTGTGCGCGCGGGCCTGCTGCTCCGCGTCGGGGAGCGCTATGCATTCGTGCACGATCGAGTTCAAGAAGCGACCTATGCCTTGATTGAGGAAGGTGAACGAGCTGTTCGCCATCTCCAGATCGGAAGAACTCTTGCGGCACACACGCCTCCGAACTTGCGCGAGGAAAGGGTCTTCGAGATCGTCAACCAGCTCAACCGCGGCGCCGCCCTCGTTCAGCGTCCGGAGGAGCTCGAGCAACTTGCCACGCTCAACCTGATCGCCGGCAAGCGAGCGAAGGCCGCCACTGCCTATGGCGCCGCACTGAACTATCTCATCGCCGGAGAGGCCGTGCTGACCTCCGACTGTTGGGATCGAACGCATGATCTTGCATTCGCACTTGCTTTCCACCGGGCCGAGTGCTCGTTTCTGACCGGCAATCCGGCGGCCGCTGAGGAGCATCTGGCGGCGCTCACGCGGCGGGCGGTAACACTCACCGACCTGACTTCGATCGCGTGCCTGCGCATAGCGGTCTCCATGACCGCGGGCGCCAGCCAGCACGCCATCCATGTCGGGCTTCAATGCCTCGAGTCGCTCGGCATCAGCTGGTCGGCACGGCCCACCGACTCGCAGGTCGAGCGCGAATACGCGCTAATAAAACAGCACTTGCGCGGCCGCGAGATCGAGACCCTCATCGACTTTCCTGCCATGATCGATCCGAGATCGCGGGCGACCATGGATGTTCTCGTGGCTTTCATACCCGCGGCTCATTGGATCGACAAGAATCTGTACTGCTTGATCATCGGTCGCATGACGAATCTCGGCCTCGAGCACGGCAACGATGCCGGATCTTGCATCGCCTACGCATACCTGGGCGCCGTATTAGGGCCGTACTTCGGCGACTATCAGACGGGCTATCGCTTCGGTAAACTGGCGCTCGAATTGGTGGAGAAACACCGGCTGGAGCGCTTCAAACAAAGGGTTTACGCGGTATTTGGACATCACACCATTCCCTGGATGAGGCATTTGAGTCACGGCCGCGGGCTGCTGAAGCGCGCCGCAGATACAGCCCATGAGGCCGGCGATCTCACTTTCGAGGTCTTCAGCCGCATGAATCTGACCACGAACCTCATAGCTTCCGGAGAATCTCTGGACGCCTGCGCGCGTGCGGCGGAGCGGGCGCTCGCACTCGCGCAAAGGGCGCAGTATGGTCTGGTCGTCGAGCTCATTACCGGGCAGATCCGGCTCATCCGGACGCTGCAAGGCTGGGCCAGCGACACGTTCGCCGACCCGGATCATCTTCAATTGGAACAATCACTGGAATCCGCCCCGGCTATTCTCGCGTGCTGGCATTGGATCCGAAAGCTACAGGCCTGCTTCCTTGCGGGGGAGATCGACTCTGCGATCATGGCCGCGGAGAAAGCGCGACCTCTGCTGTGGACCTCGCGGAGCTTCTTCGAGACCGCGGAGTATCATTTCTACGCTGCCCTTGCACGAGCGTCGAGCGAAGCGGCGGCAGACGCACTGCCTCAACCGCAGCTGGAGGCGCTTCACTTGCATCACAAGCAAATTGCCGCATGGGCCGAGAACTGCCCCGCCAATTTCGGCAACCGCCTGTCGCTGGTGTCTGCCGAGATCGCGCGCATCGAGGGGCGCGACGTCGACGCCATGCGACTATACGAGCAAGCCATCCAGGCTTCGCGTGAGAACAGCTTCGTTCAAAACGAGGCGCTGGCGAACGAACTCGCGTTCCGGTTCTATTCGGCTCGCGACTTACCGGGCATCGCTCGGCCGTATTTGCGCGCCGCGCGCGACTGCTACGCGCGATGGGGAGCTGCGGGTAAGGTACGACGACTCGAGGACTCGTTTCCGGAACTCGCGGATGACTCTCCGCCGCCTGTGCGTGCGGCCACGATTGGCGCATCCGTCGAACAGCTCGACCTCGCAACCATCATCAAAGTCTTCCAAGAAGTCTCCGGCGAACTCGTCCTCGAGCAGTTGATCGACAGGCTCATGCGAGCGGCGCTCGAGCACGCAGGTGCGGAGCGCGCGCTGTTGATTTCCGAGCGCGACGGGTCTGCACGGCTCGAGGCGGAAGCGGCCACGGCCCAGGATGCGGTCACGGTTCGCGTCCGTCCCGGGCAAGGATTGGCCGTATCACTTCCCGAATCGATGCTGCATTACGTCCGCCGGACACGGGAAACCGTCCTTCTCGACGACGCCTTGTTGCGGAACGCATTTTCCGGGGACCCATACTTTCGCCACCATCGCCTCCGGTCCGTCCTCTGTCTACCCTTGATCAAACAGACCAAATTGATCGGAGTGCTGTATCTTGAAAATGGCCTTACCCCCAGCGTTTTCACACCTGCTCGCAACGCGGTTCTAAGCTCGCTAGCTTCCCAGGCGGCGATCTCCCTCGAGAACGCCTACCTCTATTATGACCTCAAACACGCCTACGCAGAGCTGAAGCAGGAAAATAGCGAGCGGCGACGCGCGGAGGACGCGTTGCGGCGTAGCGAAGCCTATTTGACCGAAGCTCAGAACCTTAGCCGAACGGGCAGCTTCGGCTGGAATACGTCGAGCGACAGGATCTATTGGTCGGAAGAAACATTCCGCATATTCGAGTTCGACTCGTCGGTGACGCCCGAGGTGGAGTTGCTAATGCATCAGCGAGTGCATCCGGAGGACCTCGCGGGTTTTGCGGAGGTCGTGGCGCGCGCGTCGCAGCAATGGAGGGACTTCTCTCATGAGTACCGACTTCTCTTTCCCGACCGCCGGATCAAGCACATTCGCGTCGCAGCGCATGCCATAAAGAACAACGAAGGCGACATCGAGTTCGTCGGAGCGGTGATGGACATCACCGAGCGCAAGCAGGCGGAGGAAAACCTTCGTCAGAGCGAGGAGCAATGGAGGGACGTCTTCGAGAACAACCCCACCATGTATTTCATGGTCGATGCCGGCGGCACGATCCTGGCAGTCAACCCGCTCGGTGCCGAACAGCTCGGATACACGGCCGCCGAGCTGGTCGGCCGGCCGGTGCTCGGCGTCATTCATGAGCTGGACCGCGACCTCATCCGGCAAAATCTCGACCGCTGCATGGAGCATCTTGGTATGCCCCACAGCTGGGAGGCCCGCAAGGTTTGCAAGGATGGCAGAACCGTTTTTGTTCGCGAAACAGCGAAGGCGGTGCCGCGAATGAACGGTACCATCGTTTTGGTGGCCTGCGAAGACATCACGGAGCGCAAGCACGTCGAGACGGAGAAAGAACGTCTTGAAACACAGCTTCGACAGTCGCAGAAAATGGAGGCAATGGGGACGCTCGCGGGCGGGATCGCGCATGACTTCAATAACATTCTGGGTGCAATCCTGGGATACGGCGAGCTTGTGCAGCAGGCCGTCTCGGAAAATACCGACCTGCGCCGGTACATCGACAATGTGATGCAAGCCGGAGGCCGGGCCAAGTTGCTCGTGGAGCGCATCCTGGCCTTTAGCCGCAGCGGCTTGAGCGAGCGCAAGCCGGTCGATGTACAGTCGGTGATCGCGGAAACACTCGAACTGCTCGCCGCTGCCTCCCTGGCGCCCGGAGTGCGTCTCGAGACGCGGCTCGATGCCGCGGGTGCGGCGATCGTCGGCGACGCAACCCAGCTCCATCAGGTCACGATGAATCTCTGCACGAATGCCTTACAAGCCATGGAAGGGGGCGGCCTGCTTGCGGTGACTCTGGATCGAGTAGATGTCGCGGTGGAGCGCCCGCTATCGCATGGCACACTGGTCCCCGACGCTTATTTGCAGCTCTGCGTGAAGGACACGGGCAACGGAATTCCTCCTGAAGTGTTGGATCGAATGTTCGATCCGTTCTTCACGACCAAGGGCGTCGGCAAGGGAACCGGTCTCGGTCTATCGCTGGTACATGGCATCGTCGCGGATCTCGGCGGTGCGATAGACGTTTCCACCATGATCGGTGCCGGGACGACCTTTACGATCTGGCTGCCGTGTCGCGGGCAAGCGGTCGCGGGCCCGCCTCCGCCGATACTCCCTTTGCCTCATGGCCAGGGCCAAACCGTCCTCATCGTCGATAACGAGCGATCATTGGTCGCGCTCGCGGAAGAGATCCTCGCCGAGCTGGGGTACGAGCCGGTCGGATTCAGCTCCAGTGCCGCGGCGCTGCGCGCATTCCGTGACTCGCCCCAGCGCTTCGATATAGTGCTTACCGACGAGTCCATGCCCGAGCTCGCGGGCACCGCTTTTGCCAAGGAAATCGGGTTGCTGCGTCCCGACCTGCCTATCGTATTGATGAGCGGCTTCGCCGGCGCGCAGTTGCAAGAGCGTGTACGCGCCCTGGGAATACGAGACCTTCTGCGCAAGCCGCTTCAACGGAAGGACCTTGCCGAATGTTTCCGGCGTGTCCTTCCACATTTTCCGTAGGTCGCGCATCCGGCCATTACGCCGGTCAGAATGAATGCCGAGGACAATATGCCCACGTTCCTTAGATAACTGCTCATTTTGAATCTCCTCTGTTGATGGCGGTCCACTGCGCCCGATGTATCGGTCACCATGGTGGCAGCCACAATGCGCGGATCGGGTTGCAATTCGATTTCGAGGTGCGCGCTCCGCGTTACCGACGGAATGGAAACCGCCGGACGTTTCACCTGTAATTGCGCGCTTCCGGCAATGAAATACTGCCGCCTCGGTCGCGGACTAGATTGCATGTCACGTAATCATCGGTTTCACTTCGAGGAAACGCTCATGACCACGTTTCGTATGTTCGCCTTTTTCGGCGCTTTACTTGTCACCGCTCTTCTTTTTCGCGCGCTCGCCTACGGTTTTTCGCCCCCACAAAATGATGCAGCCGGGATCTCACATGATGCAGCCGGCATCTCACATCTGGCGTAGGCGCTACCGTGGCGGGCTCGCCGGCGAGCGCGGGCTGAGGGAAGAAGTTCATGGCCGGCGAGCAAAGCAGCCGCGATTCCGACGCCAAATGGCCGCGGCTGGGACTCGAGCGCGAGCCTCCGATCGGTGTCCACCTGATGACTTTGCGTCGGGGATACAGCCATCATGGCGTGTACGTCGGCGGCGGTCGGATCGTGCATTACTCGGGCCTCTCGGTGTTCTGGCAATGCGGCCCCGTCGAGGAGGTGGCCTTGGCTCGATTTGCCAACGGCCGTCCGGTCAGAATCGTCGAGCACCCAGAGGCGTGTTATTCGCCTGAAGAGATTGTTCGTCGGGCGCGCTCGCGTCTCGGTGAGAACGACTATCGATTGCTGACCAATAACTGCGAGCACTTCTGCAACTGGTGTCTCAGCGGTGTCAGCCGCAGTGCTCAGGTGGAGCGGCGGCTGACGTTGCGATTGTTCGGCGCGTGAGCGCGGTAGATTGACACCGCCTCCCAACGTCGCTACTCTCAACGCGCGCCAATTTGATCCTCAGCTTGCGGGCGCTTAACAAATTCAGCTAAAGCGAATGGCCTCGAGTTCCCCTCGCGGCCAATCTCCCGCAAGCGTGATCTGGGTTGGTGCCTGTTTGGTAACAAGGTACCGCCTGCATGGTTTCCATCGAGGTATTGAAATTCGGCAGCTCCGTGCTCCGTTCCCCCGGCGATCTGCATGTCGCCGTTGATGAGATATACCGCCGGTGGCGGGCCGGTTTTCAGGTCCTGGCGGTCGTCTCCGCGTTCGATGGCGTGACGGACGGACTCCTCGCCGATGTGACCGAAGCCCTGGGCAATGCTTGTCCCGAAGCCACCGCCGCTTACCTCGCCACCGGCGAAATCAAGACCGCCGCCCTACTCCACGGCTCCCTTCGCCAGTACGGTCTCCCCTCCCGCATCGCCGACCCCCGCGAAATCGATCTGCGCGCCGAAGGCAGTCCGCTCGAGAGCGCACCGATCCACGTCGACCGCGCCGCGCTCGATCGCCTATGGCAGCACACTCCCATCCTCGTGCTGCCGGGCTTCTACGGCATAGACCCCGGCGGCCGCATTGCCCTCTTCGGCCGCGGGGGCTCTGACCTCTCCGCACTCTTCTTGGCCGCTACACTTCGCGCCGGCTGCCGTCTATTGAAGGACGTCCCCGGAGTCTTCGACATGGACCCAGCCCGCAGCACGACCGCACACCGCTTCACCTCGATTTCCTGGGAGCGAGCCGTCCAAGTCGCCGGCCCGTTGATTCAGCAGAAAGCGCTGGACTATGCTCGGACTCACGATCTCTCATTCGAGGTAGGTCGTCCCAACGAAGCGACCGGCACGTTGGTGGGGCACACGCACGACGAGTGGGAGACCTCGTCGTCTTCTCCGCCACGGAATTCCCCGGCGACGCCTCCGCGCCCCCTGCGCGTCGCCCTCTACGGCTGCGGCATCGTCGGCCGCGGCGTCTACGAAGCCTTGAGACGCTATCCGCGCCGCTTCGAGATCCGCCACGTCATCGTCCGCAATATCGAGCGCTATCCCGACATTTACCCTGTGACGGACGACTGCACCCGCGGACTCGAGGGCGCAGTCGATGTCATCGTCGTCTGCTTCGGCGGCATCAACGAAGCACACGAGCTCATCACGGCCGCCTTACGCGCCGGAAAACACGTCGTCACCGCGAACAAGGCGGCCGCCGCCTCGCACGCAGGGTCGCTCCTGCCCCACACCCGAAGCCCCGACCGACGACTCTGGTGCTCCGCCGCTGTCGGCGGCGCCCTCCCCGCTTTGGAAGCCCTCGAGCGCCTCAACATCCCCGTTCAAGAAATCCGCGGCATCGTCAACGGCACCTGCGGCGTTGTCTTGGACGCCTGGTCCGCCGGCCGCACGAAAGAGGAAGCCATCGCCTTCGCCCAATCCCAGGGCTTCGCCGAAGCCGACCCCGCCCGCGACCTTGGCGGCCGCGATTCCGCCGACAAGCTCTCTCTTATGATCGAGAGAGCTTTCGACACCTGGATAGCCCCCGACCAGATCCCCACGCACGGCATCGATACCATCCCGGCCAATCCCGCCGGCTACAAGCTCATCGCGCGCGCCACCCGACGAATCCAAGGCATCACCGCCCAGGTCGCCCCCGAACTCCCCCACTCCGACAGCTTCTTGGGCCAAGCCCGCGGCGCCGAGAACCGTCTCGAGATCGAACTCACCGACGGCGAAGTGATTCGCCTTCGCGCCCAAGGCGCCGGGCGCTGGCCCACTACCGTCTCCGTCCTCGGCGATCTCCACGAGATCGCCCGTCTTCGCGAATCTTCTACGCTGGACGCGAAGTCACCGGCGGCACCGATCGAGGCAGGTTGGGCCACGCAATGATGAAGGTGGGTACGACCCACGCGATGATGTTACACAGCCACGTGATGTTAGGACTCGCATCCGTATCCAGATCGGCCACTTTTGGAATAGCGTCAAGGACTCTGTCGGTCAGGAAAATGAGCGTGATGGCATAGCTGCGAATCATCCATTGACGATGCTGCTCGAAGTTGCGATGCCGTATGCAGTAGAACGCTACCGCCGTGGTCAGAAACCAGAGCAACGCCTGGGTGATCACGGCGACCCGCAAGGGAAGCTCGTTGCGCAAAATCGTGACCCAAATGCCAAGCGGGGCCGATATGGCGACCGCCGTGACGTACGAGCGTCCCAGTGTTCGATGTACCCGGACATAGCGTCGTCGCAGCCGGGTGGAGAATTGTGTCGCTCCGAGGCACAGAGCGGCGGCGCCTGTGAGGCCGTGCACGAGGAGCAGCCAGCGAACTTGAAAATAATAGGTCCATTGCGGATCTGTATGATCGAAGATGAAGCGCTCGTTGTTGTAAATTACGAAAAGCGCCATCAAGCCGAGCGCGACAAACAGCAGATGTTTGGGCCCGAGATGCCAGCCTGTGGCCGACTGAACCGATGGATCAGGCGTCATGCTATCTCCCCCTATCTCGTTCTTGTAGGACGCATTAATGCTGAACCCGGAGAGGTATTAGCTTACGCGTGATTTTCTGGCTTGGAGCCTCGGTAAACCAACAACTGATCCGTTTATTTGCTCTCCTTCGAAGCGGAGATCATGTGCCGTGCCAGCACGGGGTTATCGCGGGTTTCGCCTGCAATGACTCCTGCCCGGTCCGCCGGCGTCTTATTCTGACTCAGTTTGCGCACACCGATCAGCTTGGTGATGTGCAGCACCAGTGCCACGATGTTTTTTAACTGGGTGGCGACATAGTCGTCCGGGGCATCGGACACTTTCCACGGCTTCTGCCGGACCCCCTCGTACTTGTTGGTGAGGCGGGTGACCACCTCCAAGATCTTCGACGTATCTTGAATGACCTCCAAGCGGCCGTAGGCGTGGACCGCCTCGTAATTCCAGGTCGGCACGACGCGGCCGGTTTCTTGCTTGGTCGCATAGAACGAAGGGCTCACGTAGCCGTCGACCCCGCTGAAGATCGCCATCGACTCCACCGTCGTGTCGAGCAGTTGCCATTGCTTGTTTGCTCGGGCGATATGGCCCACCAGCCGCTCCCCGTCGAGCATCAAGGGCAGGTGGGTTGCGTTCAGGCGAACGCCGTCGGCTTCCTTGAGTGTCGAAACCAGGATGGGCAGGGAACAGCTGTTGATGATGGCCTGAATCTCGTCGGGACGATCTTCCGCAAACAATGATGGTACGTACATGTCACCCTATCTCTTAGCGTTGCTGCGCTGAGAATACCTCATTGGAGAATCTCGGCACTCTCCACGGTGATGAGGAGGCAGATGAAGAACATCGACATATATGTCATTAATTAATCAATAAGCTATAGATAACACATAATGTAACAAATTGATATCCGTCTGAATGGACGCATGAGGGCGGCCGCGATGTTTCAACTGAAATCGCCCTGCCGTCTCTTGACATGATCGGGCGTTGCACGGGGTGGACTATTACACCCGCTGAGGGGGCGCTTCAGCGTCGTTCGAGAGACCTAGTTTGGACATCGTGATTTACGAGGAAGACTACCTCACCCGCGCGTTGCTCGAGCAGTGGCTTGGGGAGGCCGGGTATCGGGTCCGCAATGGATCGATGCGCACGACCGAACATCCCGGCAGGGCCGATCTCGTCATCGTCAACGTCTACATGCCCAAACAAGCCGGAGCGCAATGGATACGCGGCATTCAAGCCACTCATCCGAATACGCCCTTCATCGCGATTTCGGCTCAGTTCCGATCCGGGTTGGCCGCCTGCGGAGCGACCGCGCAAAGCTTGGGGGTTGACCAGGTGATCGCCAAGCCGCTGGTGCGCACCGATCTGCTGGACGCGGTGCGCGCTATCATAGGGGCTCCGGACTAATGCATGCAGCGCTCCCCCATCCCAACGTCCTCACCCGATCGTCCCGGATCCCACGCTCCGTCGGTGAGATTCAACCGCCTGAGGCTGGGAATCGTGGTGCTCGGCGTGCTCGTCATCCTGGCTTTTGCCGGATCGTCCGCCTACGACGCCTGGCGTTCCTACGGGTATTCAATCAAGGGGGCCGAGCGCGAGATCGGTAACGAGGCGAATGCGCTCGCCGAGCAAACGTCGTGGACCTTGCAGGCCGTGGATCTCCTATTGCTCGATACCGGCCGATGGTATCGCAGCGACAGCGCGGACATTCCGCCCGAGCGTCTCGATGCGGCGCTCGCGACCCGTACCGCCGGACTGCAGCAGGTGCGCCAGGTCATGATCATCGACGCGCAGGGGAATCAGCGCTATCGATCGCGAGCCCTTTCGACGCCGACTCTCAATATCTCGGACCGCTCCTACTTCGTCGCGCAAAGGGACAACCCGGGTGCGGGCCTATTCATGAGCGAGCCGCTGGTGACCCGTTCCGAAGGCCGCCCCGCGGTGGTGCTTTCTCGCCGTCTCGACGACGATCGCGGGAACTTCTCGGGAATCGTCACGGCCACCGTCGACCTCGAGGATCTGAATCAATTCTATCGCACCGCCAACGTCGGCATGTCCGGCGCGATTCAATTACTCCGCGACGATGGCACCTTGCTCGCGCGTAATCCGCCGGTGCCGAAGCTCGTGGGACAAAAGTTCCCCGCGCTCGCCTCGATGCAGACATCGCCCGCCGCCAGGGTCACCAATCCGATCGACGGGACCGTTGACTTCCTTGCCGTTGCGCCGGTGCGGGCCACTCACTTGATGGTCGCGGTGACGCGGGATGCCGCGGTTGCACTGCGGCCTTGGCGCAACGAGACCATCCGGGTCGCGGTACGCACCCTCATTCTGATGCTGCTGGGCGCGTTGACCATCGCGGTGCTCTTGCGCCAGATACGGCGAGTCGCCGCCGGCGAGAAGGCGCTGCGAGAAAGCGAAGAACGCTACGCGCTTGCCATGGAAGGCGCCAACGAGGGCCATTGGGATTGGGACCTGGCGTCCGATCGCCTGTTCCTGTCGCCGAAAATGAAAATGCTGGGTGGTCAGAGCCCGGAATGCATCATCGACTCGCGTACCGACTGGCGGACCAAGATCGCCGTGCATCCCGACGACGAACCCCGCTTCGAGCGCGATCTGCAGGATCATTTGGAAGGACGCACGGCTCGTTTCGAGTGCGAATACCGCGTGCGCCATCCCGACGGCAATTGGTATTGGCTGCTCGCCCGCGGCCGGTGCCTGCGCGACCCGGCGGGTCTACCCTTACGACTGGTCGGGTCGGCCATGGATGTCACAGCGCAAAAGCAGGCGCAGATCGACAAGGAGCAGCTCGAAGCGCAGCTGAGACAGTCCCAGAAGATGGAGGCGATCGGCACGTTGGCCGGCGGCATCGCCCACGATTTCAACAACATCCTGGGGGCGATTCTCGGATACGGGGAACTCGCCCTACAAGAGTCCGCTGAACAGAGTGCGCTGCGGCGTTACCTGGATAATGTCATGCACGCGACGGAGCGCGCCAAGATGCTGGTAGATCGCATCCTCGGCTTCAGCCGCAGCGGCCTCGGCGACCGCGAGCCGGTAAACGTCCAAGGTGTCATTCTGGAGACGCTCGAGATGCTCGAGGCATCGCTCCCCGCAGGAATACGGCTGGAGAGCGGCATCGATGCCGGTAATGCGGCGGTAATGGGCGATGCGACGTACCTGCACCAGGTGGCGATGAATCTGTGCACCAATGCGATCCACGCCATGGAGCACGGTGGTGTGCTGAGCGTGCACCTCGATCGCGTTCAGTTGCACGAGGGCCGAACGCTTGCCCGTGGGTCGCTTCTACCCGGACGGTATGTGCGCCTGAAGGTCGCCGATACCGGCGCCGGCATTCCGGCCGCCGTACTCGATCGGATGTTCGACCCGTTCTTCACGACCAAGGAGATCGGCGAGGGAACGGGCCTCGGGCTGTCCGTCGTACACGGCATCGTGACCGATCTCGGAGGAGCGATCGACGTGACGACGACCCTGGGCAAAGGGACGGCGTTCGAGATTTGGCTGCCGGTGGCGGGCGAAATCGGCGTACCGACGGCCGAAGCGGACCGGGTGTTGCCGCGCGGTAACGGCGAGATCGTCATGATCGTGGATGATGAGGAGCCGCTGGTGGCCCTCGCCGAGGAGATCGTCGCGCAGATGGGATACGAACCGGTGGGCTTCGGCTCCAGCCGCACCGCGCTCGATGAGTTCAGGGCGAGGCCCGATCGTTTCGACGCCCTGCTCACGGACGAGGCGATGCCGGAGCTCACGGGCACCGAGCTCGCGTGGGAAGTCCGGAGAATCCGCTCCACGATGCCCATCATCTTGATGACCGGTTACGGCGGTGGGGAACTCTTGAACCAGGCCGCCGACATCGGCGTGAGCGAGGTGCTGCACAAGCCCTTGCGCCGCTCCGAGCTCGCCGACTCGCTGGCGCGCGTCCTTGATATCCGAGCGGCGCAGCCTTAAGGTGCTAGCCGTGGCGGAGAGCATCCATTCGCACATTCTGGTCATTGACGATGATCCGCAGATCCGGGCGCTATTGGCCGAATATCTGGCGGAGCATGGGCTGCAGGTGAGCCTCGCGTCGAGCAGCGAGGAAATGTCGAGGATCCTGGGCAACGAGACGATCGATCTCGTGGTTCTCGATCTACGGTTGGCGGGTGAGGACGGGATGGTCATCGCGCGATCGTTGCGCGAACGATCCTCGATACCAATCGTCATGCTCACCGGTGTTCGCGACGAAGCGGATCGCGTCATGGGCCTGGAACTCGGCGCGGACGATTATCTGACCAAACCGTTCAGTCCTCGGGAGCTTTTGGCGCGGATACGAACGGTGTTGCGGCGTACCAGAAGCGCCGGCACACAGCCGGCTGGTGGGGAACGGGAGATTCGCGCCTACCGTTTCGCCGAGTTCGAGCTCAATCTACGCACCCGGCGCCTGAAGCAGGGCAACGGCAACCTCATCGCGTTGACGAACGGCGAGTTCAATTTGCTGGCGGCGCTGCTCGCCGCGCCGGAGCGGATTCTCACACGAGACCAGCTCCTCGAGGCGAGCCGCGTGTACGACAACGAAGTCTATGACCGCGCGATCGACATTCAGATTCTGAGGCTCCGGCGCAAAATCGAGCGGGATCCCTCGCAGCCCCAGTTCATCGTGACCGAGCGCGGTGCAGGCTACATCTTCCGGGCTCAGGTCGACGTCGTATATTGAAGCGGGAGGCCCTGCCGTCGTCGTTTCAGTCGTAATCGATAGCCGCAGCCGTGATTTCAACGGCAATCGTGGCGACATCGATTTGCCTATTGCGCGGGCTAGCTTCATCTCCAGGGCAATTTTCCTGGAGGTTTCATGGGCGGTTCATATCGGGTTGGAAAGGCGGGGTTGCTGATCGCGGTCGTCGTTGGTTGGTTCGCGGCCGCCTCGCCCGGGTGGGCGCAGAGCGCAGCACCACCCTCAGGAACCGCTTCCTGCCCGACGGACGACAGCGGGCTGAAACTGACTCCCGGCTTCTGCGCCACGATCTTCGCCGACGGTATCGGTCATGCTCGCCACCTGGTGGTCGCGCCGAACGGGGTCGTCTACGTCAACACCTGGTCCGGCCGCTATTACGGCAACGACACCCCGCATCCCGGCGGATTCCTGGTCGCCCTGCAAGACACAACCGGCAACGGCAAAGCGAACATCAACCGGCGCTTCGGTGCGACCGTCGCGAATGGCGGCGCGGGCGGTACCGGCATCGGCCTATATCACGGTGCGCTTTTCGCCGAAATCAACGATAAGATCGTGCGCTATCCGCTCATGGCAGGCGCAATCGTGCCGAAGGGTCCGCCCGTACCGGTCGTCACGGGATTGCCGCTCGGGGGCGATCATCCGATGCACCCGTTCGAGATTGCTCCCGACGGTTCGCTGTACATCGATGTGGCGACTGCGACCAACGCCTGCCAGGCGAAGAATCGCATCCCGGGTTCGCCCGGGCACAAGCCCTGTACGGAGCTCGAGACGCGCGGCGGTATCTGGCGCTATGACGCCAATAAGACGAACCAGGTATTCTCCCCGGCCGAGCGCTTTGCGACCGGCATTCGGAATGCCGAAGGGTTTGCCATCGATGCCGCGGGAAGGATCTTCGTCACGCAGCATGGGCGCGATCAGCTGCACGCGAACTGGCCGGCGCTTTACAAACCCGAGGAGGAGGCCACGCTCCCCGCCGAAGAGTTGCTCCTTCTGAAACAGGGCGGCGACTACGGCTGGCCTGAATGCTACTTCGACGGAATACAAGGCAAATTGGTGCTCGCTCCGGAGTACGGGGGCGACGGCGGCAAGAAGGTGGGGCCCTGCGCGGCCAAGATCTCTCCCATCGCGGCGTTTCCAGCGCATTGGGCTCCCAACGGGATGGCGCTCTACGACCGTGACGAATTTCCGGCCGCCTATCGTCACGGCGTGTTCATCGCCTTTCATGGATCCTGGGATCGGGCGCCCTATCCCCAGCAAGGCTACAACGTCGTGTTCCAGGCATTGTCGGGCGATCATGCCTCCGGCCGATGCGAGATATTCGCGCAGGGATTTGCGGGTGCGGTGACATCACCGGGTGGCGCCGAGCATCGCCCCTCCGGGGTCGCCGTCGGACCGGACGGCTCGCTCTACGTGTCCGATGATGTCCGCGGGCGAATCTATCGCATCGTCTATCACGGCGGACCCGGCGCCGCGGCGCAGGAGGAAGCCTTCACGCCCTGTCCCAGCGCATCGGCATCCCCCGGCCCGATCAGTGCAGATCAGGCCAAGCCTCCCGAAGGCACTCATCCCGATGCCGGCGCCGCCGACGCGACGGCCGCTCTTCCGGTTCCGGCAGGTGCCACCCACGAGATGGTTGCCCTCGGTGAGCGCATCTATCACGGCCAGGTGGGCGGCGCGACCTGCACCGGTTGCCACGGCGCCGACGCAAAAGGCACACCGCTCGCTCCCAACCTCACCGATACCGAATGGCTGTGGAGCGATGGCAGCTACCCGGCGATCGCGAAAACGATCACGGCCGGCGTGCCGCAACCCAAACGATATCGCTCCCCCATGCCGCCTCTGGGCGGCGCTCAATTGACCCCGGATCAAGTCTCGGCAGTTGCCGCCTACATCTGGGCCTTGAGTCACCGTACCGCGGCCACGGCCGGTACGCCTGCCTCGTAAACATCATCTAGAAGGATACGTCCCATGTCATCGTCAACATCAACACAGCTCCGGCCAACACAGGTCCGGATGCCTCCCGCCGATATGGAATTCGTGAATATTCCCGAGACGCAGCTGAAGGTTTCCCGGGTCGCGCTCGGCACCTGGGCCATGGGCGGGTGGATGTGGGGAGGAACCGACCAACGCGAGTCGGTTGCCACCATCCGCGCCGCCTTGCATCGGGGCATCAATCTGATCGATACCGCGCCGGTGTACGGCTTCGGAGTATCCGAGGAAATCGTCGGCGCCGCTCTCGAGGGAATTCGTAGTGAGGCGGTCATTGCGACCAAGGTGGGGATCGAGTGGCGCGACGGCAAGGTATTCCGAAACGCGACGCGCTCGAGAATCCTGAAGGAAGTCGATGATTCGCTGCGCCGCTTGCGCACCGACTACATCGACATCTATCAGGTTCATTGGCCCGACCCGCTGGTTCCGGTGGAGGAAACCGCCGAGACCATGCGCTCGCTGTTCGAGCAGGGAAAGATTCGCGCCATCGGCGTGAGCAATTTCTCGGTCGAGCAGATGACGCGATTTCGCCGGGTGGCGCCGCTGCACGTGCTGCAGCCGCCGTATAACCTGTTCGAGCGGGCGATCGAGGCACAGATCCTGCCCTACAGCCGCGCCAATGGCATCGCGACCCTGGGGTATGGCGCACTCTGCCGGGGACTCTTGAGCGGCCGCATTCGGCCGGATACGGCCTTCGATGGCGACGATCTGCGTCGAGTCGACCCCAAATTCCAGCCGCCGCGGCTGGCCCAGTATCTTAAGGCCGTGCAGCAGCTCGACGAGCTCGCGCAACACCGTTTCCAGCGCCGCGTGATCCAGCTCGCGGTGCGTTGGATGCTCGACCAGGGAATCAGCGTCGCCCTCTGGGGTGCACGCCGCCCGGATCAGCTCGAGGCGGCATTCGGTGTCGCGGGTTGGTCGCTCGACGAGGCTCAGCGGGAGTTGATCGCACGCACGGTGGATGCGGCGGTCACGGACCCTGTCGGCCCGGAGTTCATGGCGCCCCCGCAGCGCTCCTGATCTAGCCGCCCCGCCGAGCCTCCATCGGCTCGGCGTTCTTTCCCGGACCGGAGTCCTCCCATCCGCCGCCGAGCGCGAGGATCAGATCGACGCTCGCTTGCAGCCGCAGGGTATCGAGATTGAGCGACTGCAACTGGTTCTGCAGCAGCGCAGTCTGCGAGGTCACGACGGTGAGGTAGTCGGTCGCGCCCTGCTTGTAGAGTGCCATCGAAAAGTCGAGGGTGCGCTGCGCCGCATCGACGGCGGCCTTTTCCTCGGTCGCGGCGTCGTGGTAGTGATTGAGATTCGCAAGGTCGTCTTCGACCTGCTGGAAGGCGCTGACGACCGTGCCGCGGTAATTCGCGGCGGAGGCATCGAACTCCGCCCGAGCCTGGGCCACCTGCGCGCGGCGCAGGCCGCCATCGAACACGCTGAGCAATGCATTCGGCCCGATCGCCCAGAACGAGCTTGGCGCGGTCAGCCAGTTCGAGAAGGCGGTACTCTGATAGCCGCCTTGGGCTCCGAGCGTGAGCGTTGGAAAGTAGGCGGCGCGTGCCACCCCGATATTGGCATTGGCCGCGATCATGCGCCGTTGCGCGGCCGCGATGTCCGGGCGGCGCTGCAACAGGGTCGCAGGAACGCCGGTTGGGATCTGCGGCAGCGTAATGTCCACGATCTGCGGTTTGATCGAAAACGTCGAGGCCGATACGCCGAGGAGCGCGGCAATCGCGTGTTCCATCAGCGCGCGTTGAGCCAGAGTCTGCGCTGCCTGAGCGCGGGCGGCCTCGAGCTGGGTCTGCGCCTGGGAGACATCGAGCCCGGGTGCGATGCCGGCGTCGTGGCGTTGTTCCGTCAGGCTGACCGCACGGGTATAGGCCTTCACCGTCTGATCGAGAATATCGCTGCTGCGGTCGAGGCTGCGCAGCTGAATGTAATCGTCGGCCAGCTGCGCGATCAGCGACAGGCGGGCGTTCTCGAGATCCGCGGCGGTCGCCGCGGCGTTCGCCTCGCCCGCGGCGACCTCGTTGCGGATCTGACCCCACAGATCGAGCTCGTAGCTGACGCTGCCGCCGAGCGTATTGTCATCGTAGTAACGCGGCGTGCTCTTCGAGATGAGCGGTGCGTTGACCGATTCGCGCGCGCGCTGCACACCGGCGTTGAGGCCCAGCGTGGGGAACAGCCCCGCCCGTGCCTGGTCGCTCACCGCTCTCGCCTGCGCGTAATTGGCGAGTGCCGCCGCGAGGGTTGGATTCCCGTCGATCAGTCTTTTCTGAAGATCGTCGAGCTCCGCGTTGTCATAGAGCGTCCACCAGCTGTCGCGCGGTAGTCGATCGGCCGGTTGTGCCTGGGTCCACGGCCCGTGTTCCTTGTAGGCATCCGCCGTGGGAATGGCCGGGGTCTTGAGCGGCGGAGCGAGCGAACAGCCCCCGAGCACCAGCCCGAGCGCTGCGCCGGACAGGCCCGAGCGCTCAACTCCTTTCATGTTGATTGCCCTTGCCGGGAGCCGAAGCGTTGGACGGTGCGCTCGCGAGGCGCACCGGGTCGCCGTTGCCGACGCCGTCGGGTGGGTTCTGGATCACGCGGTCGGTTGGCGCGAGACCGGAGGCCAGCTCGACGACCGATCCCAAGTCGCGTTGGATCGTGACCGGCTTGATCACGACGTGATTGCCGGCGTCCACGGTGGCGATGGAGAGGCCCTTGGCGTCGAAAATCAGCGCACTCGACGGGACGCTGAGCACATTGGGAGCACCGGCAATCTGCAGATGGATGCTCGCGTAGCCGCCCGGCATCAGCTCGCCCGCGCCGTTGTCGACAATAATCTGCATCAGCGTCGTACCCGTACTCGGATTGACGGCCTGGGCGGAAGCCTCGACCGTTCCGCTGTAGGTCTTGTCCGGGTGCTCGGGCACGCGGATGGTCGCCTTCGTGCCCGGCGGCACGCTCGGCACGTAGTTCTGCGGCACGCTGACATAGACCCGCAGCTTGGTCGTTTCGGAGACGACGAAGAGCTCAGCCCCGCCGGCAGCTCCCACATTGATGAGCGCGCCGATGTCCGTTTCGCGTGCGGTGACGATGCCGTCGAACGGCGAGACCAAGCGTTTGAAGCTCTCCTCGGCCACCAGCTGATCGACGTTCGCCTGCGCCGCCTTGACCTGGGCCACGTTGGCGTTCCAGGTGAAGTTGCGCTGATCGACGTCCTGCTTGGCGACCGCATCGGTACCGGCGAGCGACTGCCAGCGCTCCGCAGTGATTTGCGCGAGCTTGGCATTGGCCTCGGCCACGCTCAAGGCGGCGCGCGCCTGCATGAGCTGCTGATCGAGATCGGGCGTATCGATCTCGGCGAGCAGGTCTCCCGCCTTCACTTTACCGCCTATATCGTACTTCCAGCTCTTGAGATAACCCGGGACCCGCGCGTAGATGGGTGCGCGGATGTAGGCCTCGAGGCGCCCGGGCAGGTCAAGGCCCCCCTGGTTCTCCACCGCCGTGGGCGTCACGATGGCGACGGTTGGGACGGCGCGCTGTTCAGTCAGATCGTGCAGCCGCGAATTCTGCGCCGCGCGCGACACCAGACCGAAGACGACCACCACAGCCGCGACGACCAGGAAAACGACGCCGGCCCGCCCCAGCCAGCGCGGTACGGGATGGCGGGGATTTGGATCAGGCTGGGACATCGGCTCCTCCGAAGTTGGTTTGCGGCACCGGCTTGGGGCCGTCCTGCCTGTGTAGGATCGTGAACACCACCGGCACGAAGAACAGCGTGGAGACGGTGGCGAACACCAGACCGCCGATCACGGCACGACCGAGGGGTGCATTCTGCTCCCCGCCCTCGCCCAATCCCAGCGCCATCGGCAGCATGCCGATCACCATGGCGAGTGCCGTCATCAGCACCGGGCGAATGCGCACGAATCCCGCCTCGAGCGCCGCCTGGGTCGCGTTGCCGAACTCGGTGAGCTTCTCGCGCGCGAAGCTGATCACGAGGACGCTGTTGGCGGTCGCCACGCCCATGCACATGATCGCTCCGGTGAGCGCGGGCACCGACAGCGTGGTGTGCGTCGCAAACAGCATCCATACGATCCCCGCGAGCGCCGCCGGCAGCGCGGTGATGACGATGAAGGGGTCGCTCCACGATTGGAAGTTGACCACGATGATGAAATAGACCAGCACGATGGCGCCGAGCAGACCGAACAGCAGGCCCGAGTAGGCGCTGTTCATGGTCGCCGTCTGGCCGACCAGAGCGACGGTCGCGCCCTTCGGCTTGTCCTTGGCGTTGGCGGCGATGATCGTCTGGATGTCGCTCGAGACGGCGCCGAGATCCCGCCCCTGGGTGGTGGCGTAGATCTGCACCATCGAGGTGATGTCGTATTGCGAGACGACGGCATTGCTGTGGCTGCGCCGGATATCGGCGATGCCGCCGAGTACCGTGGTCGGCGCGCCGGTCGCGTTGATCGGCAGGTTCTGCAGTGCCGGGAGGGTATCGATCTGGTATTGCGGCGTCTGCAGGGCGATCGGATAGATAACGCCGTTCTTCTCGTTGAGCCAGTAGGTCGGCGCCACCTGGGTGGAGCCCGCGAGGTTGACGACCAGGCTATTGGTCACGTCGGCGGCGGTTACGCCGGTGAATTGCGCGCGCGTGCGGTCGATGTCGACGTTGAGCGTCGGGAGCCCTGCCGACTGCTGAATGCGTGCGTCGGCGACGCCCGTAACATGACGGATCTGCGCCAGGAGCTTGTTGGCGTAGGCGAAGTCCGCGTCGAGATTGTTGCCCCGGACCTGCAGATCGATCGGCGCGGGCGCGCCGAAATTCAAAATCTGGCTGACGATATCGGCCGGAAGAAAAGAGAAGGTCATGCCGGGGAAACGCCGCGGCAACTCGCCCCGCAGGCGATTGACGTAGCCCACGGTCGGCGCGTGTCCCTCGTTCAGCGAGATCTGGATGTCTCCGTCCGACTCGCCGATCGTGCCCGTATTGTTGTAGATGGTATTGATGGAGGACAGATACGTGCCGATGTTGTCGGCGATGGCGGACACCTGGGCAGGCGGGATGATCTCCCGGATCGCCTTCTCGACCTCGGTGAAACGCGCGGCGGTTTCCTCGATGCGCATGCCCACCGGCGCCCGCACGTGGATGAGTATCTGGCCGCCGTCGACCTGCGGGAAGAAATTGCGGCCTAGAAACGGTGTGAGCAGGAACGATACGACGATGAAGCCGATGAAGCCCCCGACGAACAGCCCGCGATGCTCGATGGCGAGCGCCAGCAGCTCGTGATATCCCGTGCGCATCCGCATGAAGCGCTCCTCGAAGCCGCGCTGGAAGCGCACCAGCGGGTTCCTGCTCGCCGGCGGTTCACCGCCATGCTCGCCGGCCGCCACGTGCATATGCAGCAGGTATTTCGCCATCGTCGGCACCAGTGTGCGCGACAGGAGAAAAGAGAAGACCATGGCGAACATCACGCTCTCCGCCATCGGCACGAACAAGAAGCGCGCGACCCCGCTCAAGAAGAACATGGGAATGAACACGATGCAGATGCACAGCAGCGACACGAACGCCGGCACGACGATCTGCGAGGCGCCGTCCATGATGGCGGCTTCCACCGGCTTCCCCTGCTCGAGGTGGTAGTTGATGCTCTCGATGGTGACGGTCGCCTCGTCGACGAGGATGCCCACGGCAAGGGCGAGGCCGCCCAGGGTCATGATATTGAGCGTTTCACCGATTGCCGACAGCGTGCCGATCGCGCCAAGGATCGACAGCGGAATCGAGGTCGTGACGATCAGCGTCGAGCGCCAGCTGCCGAGAAACAACAGGATCATGAGGCTGGTCAGCGCGGCGGCGATCACGCCCTCGCGGACCACGCCCTGGATCGAGGCGCGCACGAATACCGACTGGTCGCCGATCGGCTTGACTTCGAGCGCGTCCGGGAGCGACGGCTTGATGATCTGCAGCATGTGCTTGATGCCGCTGACGATGTCGAGCGTCGAGGTCGTACCGTTCTTGAACACGCTCAGGATCACCGACCGATTGCCGTCGACGTGCACGATATTGGTCTGCACCGCACTGCCGTTATGCACCTGGGCCACATCGTGCATGTAGACCATCGCGCCATTTACGCTCTTGATCGGCAGGTCACCGAGATCCCGAATTCTCGACGGGGCGCTGTTGAGGTTAACGGTATATTCGTAATCCCCGATCTTTTCCGTCCCCGCCGGGGTCAGGAGGTTCTGAGCGGCGAGTGCATTGGCGACGTCAAGGCCGGTCAAGCCGCGCGACTGCAGAGCGGCGGTGTTGAGATCGAACATCACCTGCGGGGTCTTGCCGCCGAACGGATAGGGAATGCCCGCGCCTTGCACCGTGACCAGGCGCGTGCGGACGAAATTGAGGCCGAGGTCCGCGAGATTCTGCTCCGTGAGGCCCTTGCCCGAGAGCGCGAGCTGGATGATGGGCACCGTGGAGGCGCTGTAATTGACGATCAGCGGCGGCGTCGCGCCCGGCGGCAGCTGCTTCAGCAATGTTTGAGAGATCGCGGTGACCTGCGCGTTGGCCGTGGCGATATTGACCGAGGGGTGGAAGAAGATCTTGACGATACCGAAGGTGGTGTACGAGTTCGCCTCGATATGCTCGATATCGTTGACCGTCGTCGTCAGTGCGCGCTCGTAGGGGCTGACGATGCGTCCGGCCATCTGATCGGGCGGCATCCCCTGGTACTGCCAGGCAACGCCGATGATCGGGATGTTGATGCTCGGGAAGATGTCGACCGGCATGCGCAAGGCGGCAAGAGTGCCGATCAGCAGGACGAGCAGGGCCGCAACGATAAACGTATACGGACGGCTCAATGCAATACGAACTATGGCAAGCAAGTGGGCACCGGTAAGTCGATGGAATTCCTACACGCGATTGTCGCGCACATTCGCGGGTTGATTGGCACTGTCCCAATCGGGTCTTCTCGTACCTTCACCGGCGAGAGTCTGGAGGCGGCGCATCATGGAATGATTTCAAGAACTGCCCGGATCATTTCAGTTGAAATGAAGCCCCCCGGATACGCGCCCATGATATATATATTTATCGTGAAATATATCTTGTAATTATTTGATTAATAATATTTTATATTCCGCGGTAAGCAGCGTAAACCGCATCCGTCGACGCGACGCAGCGCCCAGGTTGTCAATTAGGCGGGATCAATCACCGGATACGTATCGGGGGTACTGAAGTCGGCACGGTCGCCGCGGTCGGCACCGGCGTGCCGACCGCGGGTCTGGTCAGTGTCGCGACCCTGATGACACGTGCCTTCGGGCGGATCTACTTTCCGGCGCTGCTTTTCCCTGCTCCGCTTTTTCCGGCGTCATCGTCCGATGTGCCCTGGAGGCTTTCCAGGGTCAGTTGCGCAAACTTCTCATACAGCCAATCCATGCGCGTCGAGTCCATCCCCCCGGCGAGTCCGCCAAGGGCGTAGTCCGCATGCACTTCGAAACGGCCGATCTCCTTTCCCTGCAGATCGTGCGTGACGACATCGCCCTTGACCATATCGGCGCCGGCCATGAACCCGAACGCAATGGCGGTGAAATTCGAGCGGGCCCGCATGTCGGTGATGACGATATCGACCGATCGGATGGCGAGGCTGGAATTCTCATCGAGCAGTTTACTGGTCTGCATGGTGCGTTTGACGGTGTCCAGGAGCGTCTGCGGATTGAATTTGATGTTGTCCGCCACTTTCTTCTGCGCATCGTCAGACAGGCTGATCGAGACCGACCTTGCGATTGGGCCGCTGGAAGCACTGAAGTGTTCCGCCGGCGTGACATCTGCACGCCGCACGCCTGAGGCACAGGCACTGCACAACAGCGCTGCGGCCAGCGCCCCGAACGTTAATGTACGCATTCCGTCTCCCTGACTATTGGTTATTCTGTTCCTATTGTTCATTGTAATCGCTCGCGCGGCCGGGGGAAACGTCACAGATTCGAGGGTCTCCCATCACAGATTCGAGGCCCTCCCACCCCCAATCGCCGTCACTCTCTTCAAGCTCCAGAGGCGCTCATGAGTCGGCGGCCGGGATGCGGCCCTCGCAACTGTAAAATCAAAATACTGTCGAATCGCCCGGTCAGCGCGTGAGACACGTCGCATATTCGGGTTTTCCTACGCGCATGTCAGCGAAAGTCGATAGCACGAAATGCGTCCGAGCGTTAAGAATTCGCCCCTATGGTGTTCCGAAGCTCAGCGGCGATCGACACTTCAACAGCCACGGCGGCCGAGGCGGCCCAAATGGCGATCGAAGCGGGCCTCCTCTATGTCTCGTGCCAAGTGCCCGGCATTCGCAGGATGCGCGCCAGCAAGGGTTTCTACTATCTGACCCCCGCGAATCGACGCTTGACCGCGGCCGGCGAATTGAGGCGCATTGCGAGCCTCGCAGTGCCGCCCGCGTACAAGGATGTCTGGATCTGCGTGAGCCCGCGGGGCCACTTGCAGGCAACCGGCCATGACGCGCGCGGCCGCAAGCAATATCGCTACCACCCACACTGGCGGCAAGTTCGCGACAGCGCGAAGTTCGACCGTATGGTCGCCTTCGGCGATGCGCTGCCGAAGCTGCGCCGCAAGCTCACTCGAGATCTCGCGCTTTCAGGTTTACCGCGTGAGAAGGTACTCGCGGCCGTAGTGGCGCTGCTCGATAACACCCGTGCCCGCATCGGCAATGTGGAATACGCGCGTGACAACAAGAGTTTCGGACTGACGACGCTGCGCAATCGTCACGTCACCTTCGTGCGAGATGGCCGTGCGGTTCTCAATTTCCGAGGCAAAGGGGGCGTTCAGCACGAGATTCCCATCGACGACAGGCGCATCGTTCGCATCGTCCAGCGTTGTCAGGATCTCCCCGGCCAGCATCTGTTCCAGTACGTCGCGGACGACGGCAGCCGCTGTCCAGTCGATTCCGGCCAGGTCAACGACTATCTGCGCGACGCGATGGGCGATGACTTCACCGCCAAGGACTTCCGGACCTGGGGCGCGACCCTCCGTGCACTGCTGTTACTCGCCCGGATCCCCAGAGATGCCGACGCGAGCGAGAGCGCCCTGAAGAGAACGATCGCGGGTGTCGTCAAGCAAGTCGCCTCGGAGCTGCGCAACACGCCCGCGGTATGCCGCAAGTCGTACATCAATCCGGCCGTGTTCGACGGATGGCGCTCGGGAGCGATCCACAAAGCCTTCGGCGGAAGTCTCGCGACCGTCTCGCCGCGCAAGGCCGAGACGCTGGTGCTCGACTTTCTCAGGTGAGACTCGCCGCGCGCGAACGAAATCGTCGACACGGGAGGCCCTATTCCCCGGCCTCGGTGCCGGCGCTCCGCTGTTGATCTCCGCATATATACCGCTGTATACTTGCAGGCAAATCCGATCCACACGCGTATACACCGCTCTGAGCCAAGCCTTGGCAGCCAAACCACCCAAGCGGCCGCGCAACGCGGCGGTAACTCGCAACGCGATTCTGCATTCGGCCTTGGCCGCGTTCTCGCATCACGGCTATGACGGCATTGGCGTTCGAGAAATCGCGCAGGCAGCGGGTGTGACCGGCGTTCTTGTGAATAGATATTTCGGCTCCAAGGAAGAGCTATTCTCCGCGGTCGTCGAGCTGGCGTTTGCAGATAACGGTTTGTTTCAAGGTGATCACGAGCTGCTCGCTCATCGACTCGCATCCAAGATCGTGACAAAAACGAAAAAGAGTGCTGAGCCCGCCGATTCATTCCTTCTGCTGCTGCGCTCTGCGCCAAATCCGCGAGCGGCGGAAATCTTGCGGGACAGCATCGCTCGCCATTTCGAGCGGCCGTTGAAAGTCTCGCTGCAGGGTCCCCGTGCCGGTGAGCGCGCTGCGGTGATGATTGCTTTGGCCGCGGGTCTTCAACTTCTTCGCAAAGTGATTGGCAGCAAGGCCCTGGCTCATGCGGACAATGCGAGTCTCCTCGATGATCTTGCCGCGATGTTCCAAAGTCTGATCGATAGGCCAGTCCCCCGGCCGTCTCCGGTCCCAAGAGGACGCATCCGCAGATTCACGAAACTTCGTGCCGATCCGGGGCCTACATGATTCGCCGTCGAAGCGGCGCTTGATTGACATCGTGTTGGGCATTCAGGGCAGCCTGTCGGCTAGCGTGCGCGGCCACGATCCGCGCCGAGGTGTTCCAAAGGCGCTGTGCCATTGCTCGATCATTCAAGTGAATAGAGCCTTCTGCGACCTGGCAGTCAACCCAATATTCGCCGCTGATGCCTTCAACCAGCGGGCTTGCGGCCAGCAGCGTCTGCGTCGCTGCGCCCTGTGAAACGGTCTTCATGAAATATCCGGCAATCCGGAGAACCGCGTTCATCGGAAATCCGAGACGGCGGTTCAGGCGCGTGCCTGCCACAGCGCCCGGATGGAGCGAGTTGACAGCGATCCCCCTCGGGGCGAGTCGCCGAGCCAATTCCTTGGCGAACACCGCGCAGGCGAGCTTTGACTGACCATAAAAAATCGACGGCTTGTAGAATTGATGGCCGTCGAGATTGTCGAAAAGAATGCCCTGTTTCGGCGCTTGCCGGATACCGGCGCTGCTCGACACGACCACAATGCGGCCGGTGTGATTGGGCACGATGTCGGTCAACCCATTGATCAGCGCGAAGTGGCCAATGTGGTTCACGAGGAACTGAATTTCGACACCCTCTCGCACATCGGGATGCTTCAATCCCATCACGCCTGCGTTGGCCACTATGGCATCGATCGGTCGACGAAGCTTATGTATCGCGTGCGTTGCGGCGATGACGGAGCCGAGGTTCGCGAGGTCACATGCGATAGGTGTCGCTGACCCGCCGGCGCGCTCACACGCATGCCTCGCCGCTTCGCGGGATCGCGCAAGCCCGATGACATGTGCACCGCGGGCCGCGAGCGCTCGAAACGTCTCGAGTCCGATGCCGGAGTGGCAACCTGTGATCAGTATCGTGCGCCCCGACAAGTCGAGGCCTGCCAAAACATCGTCCGCCGTCGAGCGGGGACCAAAGGCAATTGCATCAACCATGTATACCACCGTACACTTCTGGCAAATGATAGTCAACGCCTGTATACATCGGCCTGGCTCGCGACGATCTGCTGCTCCGAGTCAATCCGACACTTCGCTCCGTGCGGCAGCGAGCAGAGTTGCAATGGCGCAATCGGGCCTCACGGCGGGGTCCCCCGAGGAAGCGACGCCTGCGCGGCTACATCGGACGGGCGTTCAGGGTTCCGCGTACCCGCACGGGTAGACCTATCTCGCATCTGCAAGTCGCCCGCCACAACCATGTGGCGAACTCTACGTTCGCGGACACGATCAGGGAATCGGCCTTTTGTTGATACGTCGTTTCAAGATCGGCGATTTGAATGGGACGCGCTGCTTCAGAGGAGGCGCCGCGTCATTGACGGTAGACCAGCGGAAAGTCAGGCGCGTCGAATGGCGCACCGTCCTCTAGGGTCAGATGGGGAAATGGCGGCGAACCCGAGGCACCGCGCCGCACGAAGCGCGCATCGGAACCGACCCAGCGGGATGAAAAGACACGTCGAGTGACACTCGACGCATTGGCCGGCGCGCCGTGAATGGTGCGAAAGTCGAATGCGATCGCGTCCCCCGGCTCCATGTCCCATCCACGGATGACCAGCTGATCTCGCTGGGCGTCAATGTCCGGTACGTCCTCGAAATGCTCGTCCGCATACAGCGGGCTGCCGTCGAGCGCGTCGGCCGGTAACCGGCGGTGTTCCACCGATGCGACCCGGCGACACATTCGAGACTGACACTGCGCGAGATCGCGTCCAGAGGCGTCCAAAAGCTGACGGTACGATCACCCTCCACGCAGTAGTAAGGCTGATCTTGATGCCACGGTGTTATGGTGCTGTTACCGGGGCGCTTGACGAGAATTAGTCTGCGTCGAAGGAGAAAGCCTCGAAACTGCCACTGCAAGCGCTGTTGGCGGCCGTGCTGCACCCCGCCTCCTTGCCGGTGCCGTAGGCGTTCTGATGATAGCCGTAATAGGCGACGGTCAGCTCGAGGGGCGGGATGACGGTGTAGCGAAGACCCGTCCAATACACCTGCACGACCTTGTCGTTGTCGTAAGTGCTGTTGGACACGAACGCCAGGATGTAGCCGCCGATGTCGGTGAATCCAGCCTCTAACGGCCTCGTCGGGTTCGCATATCTGATGTGCTCGTAGCCCGCAAAGAACTTCAGCGGGTTGAATTGATAGAAGGCCATGACGGCGAAAGTCGTATTGTCCGAGATGGTCGCCGACACGGAATTCGCCGCCGAGTAGCCGAGCTTCGGCAGATCGGCTACTTGAGCCGCAGACAGCGAGGAAGCCGAGATGGCGTCGTTGACCTTCGAATAGTAGGCATCGATCGATGCGCCCTGGAATTGACCTCCGATATCGGCCTGGAATGCAGTGTTGGCCGAACCGGTGGACCCGTTGAACTTGTACAGGGCGCCGATGTGCACCAGATCGTCGAAGGTGCCGACGTACTTCAGCATCGAGTCGAGCCGTTTGTCCTCGCTGCTGCCGCCGCCGGAATAGCTGTTTGAGGCGCCCAGCAGACCGAATGCGGTGGAATCATAGTTGGGGTCGTACTTGACGGTGCCTTCCGACAAGAGCGTCAGCTGCCGGCCCGCGGTAAGGGTACCGAAGCGAGCCGACTTGATGCCGACGAAGGCAGTCTGGAAAGCCTGGCCGGCGGAACTCCCGTCGAGCCCGTTGCTCTGATTGGCCAGAGTTTTGCCGTTGTTCACGGTCAACGACTTCAACGAGTCGGCGATGTCGCCGGACTGAGGGTTGAAAAAGGTCTCCACCTGGAATACCGCGGACCAGTCGCCGTACAGCGGCTCATTGCCCTGCAGACCAACCCGCGACTGGCCCATCCCCTCTTGAGTGCGCGCACATGGCGAGCGCGTCCGGGGGGACGCACCGTACTCGTATGATTCAATCAGTTCTCCCTAATAACGGATATACGGCGCAAATTCTTATGAATGGATGGTGGCCGCACAAATACCGGTTTGAACCTATCAAATGCGTAACGGGCATAAGCCGGGCGGCGGCTCAGCGACTCGTGGGTCCCTCGAGAAATGCCGCCGGACGAGCTACGGAATTCGAACGCCCGCAAGCCGCAGTCGTGTGACAATGACGCGGCGCTGCGCGCCGCCGCGAATCTGTCAAATCAATGAGCCGCTAAAGTTTCGTCGGCAGGTGCCGATATGCGGACGATGAGCCCAATTACCGGCATTCTCTCCTCCCCCGCCCTGCCGAGCGCCACCGGCAGCGGGCTGGCCACGCTCGCGACGGCCAACCAGCAGTTGACCCAGGATGCCTCGCAGATCGCAAATCCCGCCAACGCGGATTTGATCGAGCCGCTCGCCGATTTGAGCCAGGCCAGCTTGCTCGCCGAAGCCGGTGCAGCGGTCATCCGCACCTCGAACCAGATGCTCGGCACCCTGCTCGACACGTTTGCTTAGCCCAGCGTCGGATAATCCGTATATCCCACGGGACCTGATGTATAGAACGTCTTGGCGTTCGGCGCATTGAGTGCGGCGCGCTTGGCGAGACGTGCGGGCAAATCAGGATTCGCCAGGAACGGCCGGCCGAACGCGATGGCGTCGGCTTCGCCGTCGCGCAGCGCTTGCGAGGCGTCGTCCAGCACGTAATCCGAATTCAAGATCAGCGTTCCCTTGAAAGCACGCCGGATGGCCGGAACCAACTGACGGGCCGCCGGGCGGAACGTGCTTTGCGGACGGGAGGCGCGCATTTCCAGGAAGGCTATTCGGAGCGTGCTCAGAGCTCGGGCGGCTTCCATGAACAGCGACTCCGAGTCGCTGTCGCCGCATCCTTGAGGATCGTCGTTGGGCGAGAGTCTCACACCGGTCCGATCGGCGCCGGCGACTCCGATCAGGGCCTCGGTGACCTCGATCAATAATCGGATGCGGTTATCGATCGAGCCGCCATAGACGTCCGCGCGCAGGTTGGTGCCGTCGCGCAGGAACTGATCGATGAGATATCCGTTGGCCGCGTGCAGCTGCACGCCGTCAAAGCCTGCCGCCAGTGCGTTGTCGGCGGCGTGCCGGTAGTCCGCGACGATCGACTCGATCTCATGCGGTTCGAGCGCGCGGGATTCGGCATAGGGCTTGGCGCCCTCGTAGGTGTGAGCATGCCCGGGGGCCGTGGTCGCCGAGGCCGACACCGGCCGGGCGCCGCCGAGAAAGTCGGGGTGTACCAGCCGGCCCATGTGCCAAAGCTGTGCGACCATGCGTCCACCCACCTCGTGGACTGCGCGCACGATGGGTTTCCAGCCGGCCACCTGTTCCGCGGACCAAAGTCCGGGGGCGTATGGCCAACCCAAACCTTGCCGCGTGATGCCGGTCGCCTCCGAGATGATCAATCCTGCGGATGCACGTTGACGGTAATATTCACCCATGAGCGGGGTCGGAACATGGTCACGGGTGGCGCGCCCGCGGGTCAGGGGTGCCATGATGATGCGATTGGGTGCGTGGATGGCCCCGAGCGTGATCGGATCGAATAAGCTGGAAATCAAAGCGGCTCCTTCGTCTGCGGAATTACCAAACCATCCATGCTAGTGGATACGCCCCGGTGGCGGAAGGATCACCGGGGCCCCACCTCGGCGGTTCCGGCGGTTGACCGGCTCGCGAGTGGTATGGATGTTTAATAACAAATAGTTACAAAGGATATCTAGGATGAATATCGAAACCCCCGCCTGGCAGCTCGCCCAAATTAATGTCGGCCGCCTGGTCGCGCTTCAGGGTGATCCCCGAACCGCCGACTTCTTCGCGGCCCTCGACCGGATCAATGCGCTCGCCGACGCAAGCCCAGGTTTCGTGTGGCGGCTTCAGGACGAGAGCGGCAATGCCACGGGTATACGCACGACGCCGGATCCACTCTTCGCCGTCAACATGTCGGTCTGGGAGAATGCGGACGCGCTGTTTACCTTCGTATACCGAAGTGCACACACGCCGGTGCTGGCGCGGCGCCGGGAGTTTTTCCAGCCTTTCGAAGGACTGTATCAGGCGCTCTGGTGGGTACCGGCGGGCCACCGCCCGTCGGTCGATGAGGGTTTGGCCAGGCTCTGGCGCTTGGAGCACTACGGGCCCACCGCCGATGCATTCACCTTCAAATCGCGCTTTCCCGCGCCCGACCAGGCCGGCGCTCCGATCGATATGAAGCCCGATCCCTGGTGCGCGGGCCGCGCCTAGTCGATCTTTCGGTTCTCTCCGATCACGGCGGCGGGGACACCGCTCAGCGCGGCTCGCGCTGCGGCGATCAAATACGATATCCGACCGGGCGCGATCCAATATTCGGCTCGTTCGATTTGGACTCGCAACAGCGCAAGCCGCGGGTCCTGGGGTCCTTCCGGATAATAGGCGCGCTGCTCGAGGGTCCAAAGCTCCCGCGCCTTGGCGGGATCGTGAACGAGGGTGGCGATGCCGCTCACGGCGGCATAAGCGTGTTTCGAGGGATCCGCATACCCCAAGCTCACCCGCTGGTCGCGCCGCAACTCGTCGGCCTTGGGGCTGCCTCGGTCGGTGAAGAACCAAAGCACTCGGTTTGCTTCGAATTCGAGTGTCTGCACGGGGCGGGTGTGGAACCGCCCCTCCTCGTCCACGGTGGTGAGGAGCGCAATTCCAATGTCTCGAATCAGCTCGCCGAGCTTGGCGAAATCTCCGGCCTCGGGTTGTGGCATGCGGGGGATCATACCAGCCCCCGGCAAAGCGGAATTTTTTGCCAGCTAGTACACTTCACCAGCCGACCTTCACTTACAACCTAGGGAATTGCACGTTGCCGGCATCGATATTCCTGAGTTATGCATCCGAAGATCGTGAGGCCGCGCGATCGATCGGCGATTCGCTCGCAAAGCTCGGCATCGAAGTCTGGATGGACGAGAGCGAGCTCGGCGGAGGCGACGCCTGGGATCAGAAGATTCGCAAGCAGATCCGCGAGTGCGACTACTTCATGCCCATCGTATCCGCGCGCACCGAAGCGCGCCATGAGGGATATTTTCGCCGCGAATGGCGCTTGGCCGTCGAGCGCACGTTGGATATGGCCGACGACCATCTCTTTCTGCTGCCGGTCGTCATCGACGACACCGATCAGGCGCGTGCACGGGTTCCGGAGAAATTTCTCGCCGTGCAGTGGCTTCGGGCGCCGGAGGGCCGGCCCACTCCGGCGCTCGAAGCGTTGTGCCGGCGTATCCTGAACGGCGACCCAGCGCCGGTCGAGTCCGCAAAAAACAAGCCGGCGCGCCGGGATCCGGGGGCCGTGCCCAAACGCCCGCTCGCGGCGCCCTACCCGCCGTTTCCGCGCGAAGAGCCCGGGCAGCGCGTGCGTTTCTGGGCGCATGTGCTCGGCTGGCTGGGCCAGTCCGCATGGGCGGCGCTCCAGCGCCTCCCTCGGTGGCTACGAATTCTCATCTATGTCTGGGTGGCGATCGTCGTAACGTCGCGAGGGTGCACCCCGGGGTCGCACGAACCCGAGATCTCGCATTCGGATGCCAAGAAGCTCAAAGCCATCGCCGACGAGTACCGGGGCAGCGCCCATCCGGCGGACATTGCCAAGCTCGGCGCGCAAATCGCGAGCGAATTCTCCGACAACGCCGCGGGCACCGCAGGACACCACGCCGTGCTCGCGATACCCTTCGGGGCGCCCGAGGGCGATCCCGCGGCGGGAAAACTCGCAGACGCCGCCTTCGCCCAGACCTTCGGCCGGCTCTCCGTGACCCATCGCGGAGAGGTCGGTCTCGACAAGGATTCCTTGTCCTCGAACGATCTGAGCGAGGCATTGAGCCGCGCTCGCGCCGGCCATTCGGCCTACGTGGTCTACGGATCGGTCGGATCTCAAGGATCGGCGCAGGTACTGTCGGTCACCGTCGCGAAAGCCGACGACGGCTCGGTCGTCTGGACTCAGTCGTATCCGGCCGCGACCGCTGACGCCACGAAAATCGCCCAGGAGATCAACTCCAAAATACCGGCCGCAACCGAGTCCAAAATACCGGCCGCAATCGATGACGACGACTAGGATTTACGCACTCGGCGAGATTGCGCTAAGGTCTTTCCTGAATCGGTGGAAATCACCCAAGGGGGCGCTATGACGGGCTCGTTCTTGAGGTTCTACGTGCACGAGGGGCAACGACATCACGGCCGGCTGCTGTGGGAGTGGCTGCTCATACGGGCGAATGAGCATGGCATCCACGGAGGCTCGGCGTTCAAGGCCATGGCGGGGTTTGGGCGTCACCACAAGCTGAATGAAGCCAAGTTCTTCGAATTGGCGGGATCGCTGACGGTTGAAATCGAGTTCATCGTTTCCGACGAGGAGGCGCAGTACATACTCAATCTGCTTCACGAAGAGAAGCTCTCAGTCTTCTACGCGTACATCCCGGCGCACTTCGGCGTGATCGACCCCGCGGCTCGCGAGCCGCCTTCGATCACCGCCGGCGAATGACGCGGCAGATGAACGCCCAGGACGCACCTTATCAGCCGGCCGAATCGAGATTCTTCGATCTCGACGGTTCACGGCTTAGCGCATCGTCAGCGCCAGGATGACGATCAACAGGCCGCCGATGAGAGCAAGATAGAAATTCAGGTCCCCCGACTGAAGTGCACGCAATCGTCCCGCCAACCGCCACACAAACCGCCGGACCGGCGTGAATAACAGGGGTCCGAACACATCGGCGATCGCGTGGTCGAATTCGAGTTTGCGCACGAAATAGTTGACGGCTTGGTGAGCACGGGAAGTATCGAGCGTGGGCCGGTAAATGAAGCTGTAAAAAACCCGCATGGCGTTCGAGAATGTGAGTGAGGTAGTGGCCGCGCGCAGCGGATCTTCGCGCATCCCCCCATACCAAACGCGCGTGCGACGGATTGCATGGCGGCGCAGATTGAGCGCGAGGAGCAGCGGCACGATGGAGAGGAGCGGCAGCGCAATCACCAGTTTCGAAGGCGAGATGAATGCAAACTTATTGGTCAGAGGTACGATCAGCCAGTCGCTCGACATGGCTTGGGCGCTGTGAGATCCAAATTGCGCAACATTGGGTTGGTCGAGTGCTCCCAGCCAAATCGGCAGACCGGCCGCGGCGATCAGCACGGCAAGCCCGAGCAACAGCACCGACCACCCGTAGCGCTTGCCTGGTCGGTTCGGACGGTCCGATTGAGCGGAAGCGACTGGTGCGTCCGGGTGCTCACTGGAACCCAACAAGCCGATCCCCAGCACCTTGACGAAGGTTGCAAATGCGACCGCCGCCGTGAGCGCCACACCCGCGCCCGCCAACGCGAGCACCAGACGTCCGCCGAGACTGCTCAAGTGAAAGCCCTGAAAAAGGGTCTGAAAGACCAGCCACTCGGTGGCAAAACCAATCTGGGGCGGCATGGCGGCGAGGCTCATCGCCGTAAAGAGCGCGCCGACGCCGAAGGCAAGTCCGGCGGGCCGTAGCCAGCCTCGCTGAGCCAGGCGGTATCCTCCGCTCGCCTCGTGGACCCCGTCGGCGCACAGGAAGAGCCCCCCCTTGGCGAGGGCGTGACCTGCGAGGTGCAGCATGGCGACGGTCCAGGCGAGACCGGCAAGATCCGGGTGGCCGTCTTCGCGAAACACCAGGCTAGCCCCCAACACCGTGATGGCAATCGAGGCATTTTCGGCCGATGAGAATGACAACAGGCGGCGCCAATCGTCCTGTTGAAACGCATATAGCGCGGCCAGGATCGATGACAGGACGCCCATCACGATCACGACCACGCCCAATCCGGACAACCAGGTGCCGCTTGCGCCCGGCAGCCAATCCACGAGCCCCCGGGACAATGCAAAGAAGGCGGCATTCAATACGACACCCGACATGATGGCGCCCGAGGCCCCGCTCCCCGTCGCGTACGCGCCCGGGAACCATTCATAGAACGGCAGCAATCCAAGCTTGGCGCCGAAACCCAAGAGCAGCGATAGGCCAACCACCACGCGCAGCGCCGGTGTCATCCCCTGCGCGCCGCCTAGGAAGTCCGCAAAATTCATGCTGCCGCCGGCGCCTCGAGCCAGTAGGAGCAGAGCCAACATGATGGCGACGGCACCGACTTCCAGGAGCGCCAACATATAGAGGGTTGATACGCCCGATGTGGGCGAGAGTCGCTCCGATAGAATCATGACCGCACCGCCTAAGCTCATCAGTTCCCAGGCGATGAGGAAGGAATATCCGTCTTGGAGCCCAAACACACCAAGGGCACCGATGAGCGACAGCGCCACGCCGGCGAGCCACCCCGCGCGGCCTGCTCGTACCGGACTTGCGAGGGCGACCGCGAGCGCCGCTGGAGGTAGCCCAAATCCCATTAACCACAGGGCCTCCGGCGAGTACTGCACGCGCACCGCTTGGCCGGCAAAAGCAAGCGCTGATACGAATGCGCCAGGCGCTGCTTGCCCTGTGAGCGCTGAAGCGGCACCCACGAGGGCGATGACGGCGCCCAGAGCGATCAGCACGCGTGCGGCCGGAACGGCCCGCACGAGTGCCAGGACCAGCCCCGCGACCATGAGCCAAAATGCGGCGATGAGCAGCTCAGGCATCGCGTGCTTTCTCGATCATTCGGCCGCCTCGCACCCGCTCCGGTGCGCGTTGGAGGAGCAAGAGGAGCGCATGGATCATGGCGGCTGGATTCGGTGGGCAGCCCGGTACGTAAATATCCACCGGCAACACGCCGTCGAGACCGTTGCCGCAGGCGTACCCCCCGCCGTTGGTGCCGCCCGAGACGGCGCATACACCCATTGCCATCACGAACTTGGGATCGGGCATTGCCTCATAGGCCTCCAGGAGCGGCCCACGCATCGCATACGTGACGGGACCGGTGACCAGCAGGAGATCGGCGAAACGCGGCGAAGGGGTGAAGAAAATTCCCAACCGGTGCAAGTTGTAGAACGGGTTGTTGAGCGCCTGAAGCTCGGACTCGCAGCCATTGCACGAACCGGCATCGATATGGCGAACATGCAGACTCCGACCGAACACCCGGCGGATCGCGCCTTTGAGCGCCTCTTGATGTGGAACGCCGGGGGATTCTCCCCACTTCAAACTGTCGCGCTGACGCACGCTGAAAGCCCAATCGTTCGAGGCCGTAAACGCGCCGGTCGGACATATCTCCACGCACAGCTGGCAGGCGACGCACCGTCCATAGTCAACCGCGACCCGCGCTTCGCCCGCGTCGGTCACGGTAATCGCCTTCGGCAAACACGTTTCGGCGCAGGCCGTGCAGTCCTCCTGGCATTTACTCGGATCGAGGCGGGGCATCCCCAGAAGTCCTGCCTGACCGTCATCGCCGTGCTTCGGCCAGGCCGTGCTCGCTTTGCCTTGGGTTAAGCCATACAGAGTCCAGAGCGGCATCGGGAACGTCCTCCTATCGATCGCAACCGGCGATGCTCAAACCAAAGCTCGCCTCGTTGATCGCGTAGTCCATCATGTTGCTGTCATGCACGGTGAATGCGAACGCATACCAGTTCGAAAAGCTGGGCGATTTGATCTTGACTCGACCTAGCCTACCTGCGCCGTCGACGTGCACCGCGTAGTAAACCGACCCCCGCGGCGACTCCGCCCATCCGAGCCCTTCCATTCCAGGCGCCACGGCGCTCGAGACTCGGATCGAACCTTCCGGCAAACCGCCCAGAATCGCGCGGATGAGTTCAATGCTGTTGCTGATCTCCCGGATGCGCACTTGCTGGCGGGCGTGGGCATCGCCCTCCTCGCGCAGCGCCACCCGCAGAGGCAACTCCGCATAGGCCTCGTAGGGATGGTCGCGGCGCAAGTCGCGATCGAGGCCCGATGCGCGTTCGATTGGGCCGGTCGCTCCTTGATCGAAGGCAAGTTCCTGACTGACCTTGCCGGTGGTAATCAAACGATCGAGGTGGGTGCCACTGTTTTCGAGCATCGCCGCATAAGGCGAAAACGCCTTCTCGAGCTTCCTCAGCGCCTCATCGAGGCCGCCGAGCCGCGGCTCGCGCCGGAGCCCGCCGGGCGTAATGAGTGCGCGCAGGAAGCGGCTCCCGCTCACCCGCGCATTGATTTGTTTGGCAACCTCTTCCAGATACTTGCCCTGCGCTTCCCCCACCTTGAGCGTGGTGGTGTGGCAGAGGTACCCCAAATAGTGCAGGTGGTTATAAAGACGCTCGAGTTCGGCGAGCAGCACCCGCAGCCATTGGGCGCGACGCGGCACCTCGGTGTCGGCCGCCGATTCAACCGCTCGGGCATACGCGATTGAATGCGCAACACTCCCGATCCCGGATACCCGCTCGGCGAGCACTGTCCCCGGGTCCGTTCCCACGCCCTCAAAGCGCTTCTCCATGCCGCGATGCTTGAAGAAGAGTTGCGGCTCATAACGCAGCACACCCTCGCCGAGGTAGTAGAAGATGAACTGGGCCGACTCGAGTACATCGGCACGCACCGGCCCGAACGGCAGCAGCTGCACGTCTTCCCTCGAGCGGGCCGCGATTTCCGGCAGGGTGTAGGGTAAGGGCCGATAGGTCAGCACCTGAGAGGCGTCAGGCCGCAACGGCGGCACGGGCGCCGACGCGCCCGGTAAGAGCGCCAACGGGTCGGGCTGAGGGTGCCCATCGAAGCGTATCCCGCACAGATCGATCATCTCGCGCTCATACCAGGAGAGGAGCGGAGCGATCGGCGCAAGACTCGGCACCGATTGTGACCCCGGTTGACACCGCCAGATTTCGAGCGGCCGATCGCCGCCGCAGTGTACGAGATAGCGAATCTCGGGGACCCGACCGCGGTCCGGATACCAGGCGTAGGCCATCTGGAACCGCGCGCCGCTGTTCACGGCCGCTGTACAACGCGCTCGTAAGTCGATCGTGGCGACATCCTCGAGCGTGGGCTTCACGGGGATGCTCCCGAATTGGAGAGTTGCTCGGCGATGACGGCGAAATAGTGCGAGAACGCCGCAGGCCACCACAATCCCAAAACACAGAGCGGAATCAGCGCCAACCACATGGGCAAGAGGCACCAGCGACTCAAACGCGGGTGCGGGGGTGCCCGGCTCGTCCGATGTCCTGCGCCGGCCTCTGCGTCTTCGGATCTTGCCCAGTCGCCGAAGTACATGGCGCGAAAGTGATTCAAGAAACCGATGAAAATCACGATGAGCAGAACCAGCATGACAAGCGCCGCCCAGAGGTTCGGCCCCTGAAATCCAGCACGCAAAATGGTGAATTCTCCCGGGAACAAGCCGAACGGCGGCGCACCCGTGATCGCCACGGCTCCCGCCAGCCACAAAAGGCCGGATACGGGCATTCTCGACAGAACCCTGTGCATACGCCCGATGCGCCTGCTATGAAACACGTGCATCGCATTGCCGGCGCCGAAGAACATCAACGACTTATTCAACGAATGACCGAGCATATGGTAGAGCGCACCGGCCACGCCCAGCGGTCCCCCAAAGCCGAACCCAATGGCCATGATCCCCATATGCTCAACGCTGGAGTAGGCCATCAAGCGCTTGATCCCCGTCTGTCTCGTGATGAATAGAGCTGCGACGAAAAGCGACAGCGCACCGATCGCCACCACCACGGCGCGGGGAAGAGGTCCCAGGTGCGCCGCATCGCTCACTTGAATGAAGCGAACGATACCGACCATCGCCGTATTGAGAAGCGCCCCGGAGAGCATGGCCGAAACGGGTGCCGGGCCTTCGCTGTGGGCGTCAGGGAGCCAGGTGTGCATCGGTGCGAGGCCCACTTTCGTTCCGAAACCGATGAACACCAGGAGAAACGCGGTGAGTCCAATGGTCGGATCCACCTGCTGTGCCACATGGCGAAGTGCCGACCACGTCAAGTCGTACGTCGCCCCCAGAACCAAGCTCCCTCCCCAGTAATAGAAAATAATGCCCAAGAGAGCGAGGCTGATACCCCCGGAGACGATGACGATGTACTTCCAGGCCGCCTCGATACTTTCACGGCCCAGTTCGAAGCAGACGAGGAAAGTGCTCACCAACGTTGTGAGCTCGATGGCAATCCAATACACGCCGATGTTGTTCATCAGGGGACCGGCGAGCGTGGTGAGTCCAAATCCGGCAAAAAGTGCATAGAAGCGGTACAGGCGTTTCTCATCGCCCGAGCGCATGTAGCCGACGGCGTAGATCGAGGCCAACAGATACACACTCGCCACGCTCAGCGACACCCAGGCGCTCAAGGGATCGACGATGAGATAACCGGCCCAAAACAGATAGGGCCCCGATAGAGCACGCGGCAATAAGCAGAGGACGGCGAGAAACACGATGATTGCCGCCGCCAGGTTGAGTAGTTCGACGAAACGCGGGTGGTGTATCAGGAGACAGCCGATGACTGCGACCAGCGGCGCAATCAGAATGATCCCGAGGAGCGATGCGACCATCAGCCCACCAGCCTTCTGAGCATGCTGGCATCCGAGGTGCCCGTCTGCGCCAAAAGATAGCGGACGAGGACGCCGAAGCAGGCCACTACGACCAACAGATCAAACAAGATCACCAGCTCGATCAGCAACGGCATGCCGGGCACCAGGATCTGGGAGCCCAAGAAAATCCCGTTCTCCAATACGAGGAGCGCCAGAATCTGGCTCAATGCCTCGCTGCGCACCGCCAGCATCAAAAAGCCGATCAGCTTCATCGACAGCATGACGGTCAATGCCAGCACGGCAACCGTGCCGGCGAGCCCCAGTCCCTGACATACATGGCTCGACACCAGAAACGCAAACAGCACCAGCACGGCGCCCACGACGAGGCACGCACTGGGCGAGAGGCGCTCGTGAATCTCCCGATTCACCTTCAATCGCTTGATGATGCGCAAAATGAGATACGGCAGGACGACACCGCGGAAGAGCGCGGTGAGTACGGCGATCAGATAGAGCTCCGGATAATGCCCGTAGTAGCCTACCGCCGCCGACAGGATCGCGATCATCCACGACTGCACCGCAAACGCCACCAGATAATCAGTGAGCCAGCGCGAACCCAGCATCACGAAACTCAACAGCAAGCTCGCGATCGCCACGAGACTGAAGAGCGAGGCGGTGAGCGGCGGCAACTGCGCGGCGAGCATGGGCTACCTCAGCTGGTTGGCGACGATCGCGAGAATTGCCAAAAGAAACGACGCCGCGAGAGGTTCCTGATATCGGTAGTACCGTAACCGCGATTGCGCGGTTTCTACGCACACCACGCTCAGGGCAACCAGGAGGAATTTGCCGAACAGCGCCGCCGCGGCGCCGAGCGCGCCCACCGCGATCCCGAGTCGCGAGAGCCCCCACGGTAGCAGGAGCACATTGCAGAAAATCGTATAGAGAATGAACTGCTTCATCATCGAGGCCCATTTCAACAGCGCGAGCAGCGGCCCCGAATACTCCAGGATTCGCGCCTCATCGATCATGTAAACCTCGATGTGCGTGCTCGAATGGATCGGCAGCCGATCGGTCTCTACCAGAAGCAAGATGAAGAATGCGGCGACCAGAAATAAATGCGCCGGACTCCAATACAGGGCCGGCTGTTGGACCAGCAGGTGGTTGACCACGAAAGGCAACATCGACTTGGCCAGGAGCGTGATGCCGACGAAAACGAGAATAAGGGTGGGCTCAGCGAGAATTCCCAGCATCACGGCGCGCGAGGAGCCGATCCCCCCGTAGGCACTGCCGGAATCCAGGCCTGCCAGGGTGATCAGAAACGATCCCAGCGTCAGAATCAATCCACCGCCCAGAATGTCACCCATGTCAGATTGCGGAAGCGGAAAATCGGTCAACACCGGAATCAGGATGGGTACGGTCAACATGCAAGTGAACGCGACGATCGGCGCAATCCAGTAGATGAAGCTCGCCGTCTGGGGCACCACCGCTTGCTTATGAAACAATTTCCACAGATCCCGATACGGTTGGAAGATGCCCGGCCCTTGCGCGCGCTGAACGCGCTCTTCCCATTGCAAGATCACTCCCTGCAGCAACGGAGCCAGGAGAATGACCGTGAGAACCTGACCAATTTGGAGCAGGATGTCGCGCATTAGGCGCTCCGCGGGGCAGGCATAGCCCTAAGCGGCCCTAAGCGGAGAACGATCGGAAGGGTGGGTCTGCACTCGCACTACCAAATCCTCTCGTCATCTTGAGAGTTATAGTGGTAGGCATCATCGGCCTTGCGGCGGTTCTTATGGCGGAGGCATGCCATCTCCTGCTGCCTTGAAATATACGGACAATGGCGCGATTCAGCAAGGGCCGTCGCCGCTTCACATCAAGGCGCCCTCGCCCTCGCCCTTTGAGCATCGGTTCGTCGCGAGGGTCGTCGTGTGGGAACTCCCCTCAACCCGTCATTTCGCGGTGTGGCTAAAGAGATCGGAGGTCCCGCCGATATGATGCCTGATGCGCATCCTACCGAGGTCCCTGTCTGGATTTGCAGCGGCGGCTGCCATGGCCCTGTGCGCCCCGCCTATCGCGTCCCCTGCCGCCACCCAAAATCTCACCGGACTGCCGACCTACCCGCATCTGGACAAGGCTGCCATGGATGGTACCTGGCGGACCGAGAGCCTCGGGCGCTGGTGCGCTAAATTCACGGGCGTGACCAGCGATTCGCTGGACTCGGTGGAGGACTGGTATCGCCGACTCTTGTATCGGGCGAGCGAGACCGATCTGACTCGCGATGAGCGTTTCAAGGGATATCCAGCGCTATCCGGAATCAAGCTGGTCCTCGGCGTCGACTACGTCGCCTTGTATCGCATGCCCAATCAGCCGACCGTCATCGAGCTGCATCTCTGCGGCCGGAACCGATAACCGGGCCGCGCCGCAGGACCGGGTTCAGACCTATTTCCGCGCGTTCGGATGAGCCCCCGCCCGCTGCGGAATGACGAACACGCAAACGATGATGACGGCGCCGATGACCGCCGTCGCGATGGGACGGCTGAGCGCGAGACCTCCGTCGTTCAGCGGCTTGTCCAGGAAATCTCCGAGGGTCGCGCCCAAGGGGCGGGTCAAGATGAACGCCATCCAGAACAAGATCACGCGCGAGGTGCGGGTCCAGAAATACAGTGCGGCGACCACCGCCAGCGCCGAGCCGAATACGAGCGCACCGCCCAGGTAGCCAAGTCCGGTGTCATCGGCCATCCAATCGCCGAGCGCGGTCCCGAGCGTCTGGGAGAATGTAATCGTGGCCCAATAGAACGACTCGGCCTTGGGATTGTTCACGGTGTCGACCGACACCGTGCCCTGCGATCGATACCACAACCCGAGCACGGCGAGAACGCAGAGGAGCAACAGCGTCGAGCCGCCAATGTAGCCGATGCCGAGCGAGCGGTCGGCAAAATCCGCCAAGGTGGTGCCGGCCGTAGTCGAGGCCACGATCGTCGCCCAGTACAATGCGGGATGAAAGGATCGCGCGCGGATCTGGAAGGCAACCAGCACGACCAGGAGCGACAGGAAGATCGCGGTGCCCGTCAGATACCCAAGATTCATGGTCATCGTAACGGTGTCGCCGCCGGTCTCGCCGAGCGTCGTCGCCAGGATCTTGATGAACCAGAATCCAAGTGTGACCGCGGGGACCTTGCTCATCGCCGGCCCGGAATTATCAAATCGATGAGGCATGGTGGTCGTGGTACGCATCTCGTCGGGGATGCGTACAATACTGCCCCAATCGCCGATGATTGAAGTGTACAAGTTCGCAATCTAGCGGGGTGCGCCATACTCGGTTCGACGGCCAAAACCGACGATTTTGCGGCATGGGGATATCTGATGAGAATCTACAACAGCGCATTTGCGGAGAATCCGTGGCCGCGGTAAAGGCCTTGGCGTGGGGCGCGTTCGGGCTCCTGCTGTACGAAGCGCACGTTGCTTTCGTGCCCATCGCTCTCGCTCTGCTCCTCGCCCTGATCCTTTCGAGCCCGGTCGAGGCACTGCATCGCTGGCACGTTCCTCGCGGCGTGAGCGCTCTATTGATTTTGATCGCGACCCTCGCCCTCATCGGCGGCGCCATCGACATCATGTTGACCCCGGCGCAGCACTGGTTCGCATCGGCGCCGCAGACTCTGCAGACCATCAGGCAGCGAATCACGCCGGTCGCGCGCTTCATGCAGCATCTCGACGAACTGCGCGGCAGCGCGGATGCCATCGGCGCGCCTCGACCCTCCTCTGTGCGGCCCGCCGTGGTTGCATCGGCGCCGACGGGCCCCGATGTGCTGCTCGGCGCGACCCGCAATGCGCTCGTGGGATCGGTGACGTTCGTCATCGTCACGCTGTTCCTGCTCGCCGGCGGTCCACCCATGATGGCGCGAATGACGGCGGCGTTCGTCAATCATCTGCATGCGGGACATGTGCTCGATCTCATCGAGAAGGTTCGCGGGGAGGTCGGCCGGTTCTACTTGACCACCACGCTCATCAATCTCGGACTGGGATGCGCGACCGCGGGCGTCATGCTGGCCTGGGGCATGCCCAATCCCTACCTGTGGGGAGCGATGGCCGCGCTTCTGAATTACATCCCTTACGCAGGTTCGGGTACCACCCTGTTGGTAATCACCGTGGTCGCGGTGGTGTCTTTCACCAGCCTCGGCCGGGTCCTGGGAATCGCGGGAAGCTACGTCGCCCTCGCGACCATCGAGGGTCAGATTGTCCAGCCGCTCCTGGTCGGGCGCCGGCTCGCCGTGAACCCCTTGGTGGTATTCCTCTCATTGTGGTTCGGCGGCATGTTCTGGGGCATCCCGGGAATTTTGCTGGCGACGCCGGCGCTCCTCGCCATCAAGGTGATCGCCGAGAACTCGGAGCACGGGAACGCCCTGCAGGAATTCCTCGGACCCAATCAGGGGGTCATCCAACGCGAGAAAAAACTGCGGGAATTCGCGCGCCGGGCCACGGACTAAGGCTTGATGCGGATAACGACCCTGTTGATCGTTGCAGCGGCCATACTCGCGCCGGGCTGGCATGGCGCGGCCGCCCAGTCACCGCCGGCGACGCAAGCGCCCCCGACACAGCTGGAGGAACTCACCGTCACGGGCGAGCGTACCGGGCCCGGCATGTGGCGAGTACATCGAGGGAGCTCGCAGCTATGGATTCTCGGCAGCATCTCACCGCTGCCCAAGGGCATCACCTGGCGCTCCAAGCAGGTCGAGCAGGTGCTCACCACCACTCAGCGGGTGCTGGTCCCGAAGCCCCTGGAGATCGGGATCGTGAGAATTCTGTGGCTCTTGGTCACCGAGCGCAACGTGATCATGATCCGTGGCGGCAAGCGCCTCAAGGACGTGCTGCCGCAAAATCTCTATCAGCGATTCGCCGCCCAGAGGGCGCGCTTCACGAAGGATGCCGACAAGTGGGAACGCTATCGGCCCATCGTGGCCTCTGCGTTCCTTCAGCAGGCGGCCTTCCATTCGGTTGGACTTTCCGCGAGGTTGGATTTGGGTGCGGCCGTGCGCATGCTCGCGAAGAAGCAGGACGTGCCGGTCGAGGAAGTGAAGATTGCGGGCGTCGGTGATTTTCTCGATACGCTGAAGGTCATGCCTCCAGCCACCGAGAATGCGTGCGTGGACGCCTCCTTGGTCACGGTCGAGAGCGGCTTGCCCCGTTTGATCGAGCGCGCCCGCGCCTGGTCCACGGGAGACGTCGAGCGCATCCAAGCGCTCCCGCAGCCGGCGGAAGTGGATGCCTGCCTGACGGCGCTCGATTCGGGCGCCTCCAAGGGAGATCTTCTCGCACGCGTGCGCCAGGCGTGGCTCGCTGCGATAGAGAAAAACCTGCAAGGCAGCGCGGTCACCTTGGCGGTGGTCAACATGGATCTGCTGCTCGGGCACGGCGGCCTTTTGGATTCGCTGCGTACGCGGGGCTACGAGATAGATTATCCATAACTAAATCAATCGATTACCGACAAAAAATCAAGTTATTTCTATCACACTCGCAAGCAAGCCTCGCCGCCCGGCGGCGCCCGATCCCCATGGCCTATACTAGCGCGCGAATTCAATGAAGCGGGGAGTCTCATGGGTGCGATAGCGGCATTTGCCCGTTTGAGCGGGCATCAGCGTATCGACGGGCAACTGATGCGGGCCGGCGGCGAATCGATCGCCGTCATCGATCCGGCGACGGAGGAGCGCATCGGCGAGATTGCCGAAGCCGCCGCCGGCGACGTCGCCCGCGCGGTCGCCGCGGCGAATGCGGCGCAGCGCGCCTGGCGCAAAGTGAACCACCATCGGCGGGCGGAGCTTCTGCACGAGGTTGCAAGGCGCGTGATCGCAGATCGCCCGCTGGTCGCCGAGATGCTGACCCGCGAAATGGGAAAGCCTTACAAGGAGTCCTTCGACGAGGTCGGCTGGTCGGCGAGCGCCATCGACTACTATGCGGAAATCGCCCGCCACGAGAACGGCAAGGTGCTCGGCTCGGCGGTCGACGGCCAATTTCATTTCACGACCAAGGATCCGCTCGGGGTGGTCGTGATCATCCTGCCCTTCAACTACCCGCTCTGCCTGCTGTGCTGGCAGGCGGCGGCGGCGCTGGCAAGCGGCAACGCCGTCATCATCAAGCCATCCGAGCTCACGACCCTGACGACGCTCGCAGTTCGTCGAAGCCTTCGATGCCCTGCCGGGCGGCCTCGTGCAGGTGATCACAGGCGGCGGCGGCGCCGGCAAGCAGCTGGTCGAGCACCCCGACACCCACATGGTGGCCTTCACCGGGAGGCATCGAGACCGGGCGGCGCATCGCGGAGAGCTGCGGCCGCTCCTACAAGCGCACGCTGATCGAGACTTCCGGAAACGATCCTTTCATCGTGATGCCCTCCGCTCCTCTGGACATCGCGGCGCGCGGCGCGGCGTTCGGCGCGTTTCTGAATTGCGGCCAGGTGTGCGCGGCGGCGGAGCGTTTCTACGTTCACGAACAGCATCTACGCCGAGTTCGTCGGAGAAGCTGGTGCAGTACACCGCGCAAGATCCGCGTCGGCAACGGCCTCGATCGGGTCGACATGGGCCCGCTCGCCTCGCAGCGCGAGCTCGCGCGGTATCTGCGCATTCTCGAAGGCGCCAACGGCGGCGCTGCGACCATGCTCACCGGCGGCGGACGGCCCGGCGCATCTCAAGAAAGGCTGGTTCGTTGAGCCGACCGTTCTCGGCGAAGTGTCGGCGGACGCCCCCATCATGAACGACGAGACCTTCGGCCCGGTGGCGCCGCTCTGCGCCGGTCGAAGAGCTTCGACGAGGCGTTGACGCTCGCCAACCGCTCTCGCTACGCCCTGGGTGCAACCGTGTACACGCACCGATCTCGATGAATCGATGCGCGCAGTCAACGAGCTCGAGGCCGGCATGGTGTGGGTGAACGCGCCGCTCCTCGACAACGATGCGGGCCCCTTCGGCGGACGCAAGCAGTCCGGCATGGGCCGCCAGCTGGGCTCCGAGGGACTGGATACGTTCCGGCACACCAAGTTGTCGATGATCGATCACGCGCGCCCAGCCCGCATGATTTCTGGTGGTTTCCCTACGCCGATGCGGAGGCGTTTCCGGGCAAACCGCGTGACTGATCCGGAGCCAACACTGACCGTCTGCATGCCGCCCGAGCTCGAGGCACGCATCGCCGCACTCGAGGCCGCTGCCCCGCGACGAGGATTTCGATCCGCATGAGCTGGTTCTGGATGGTGCTGTTCGGCGTCGCGCTTCCCGCAGCGCTGATCGTACTCGGCGGGTGAGTTTGAGCCGAGCCGTCGGCTCCCGCCGCCGACGAGAGTGCATGGCCGCTGCTGCCCTCCGAACGCACCTGGGGTGCCGCTCGGCTGACGCTGACGCTGGCCACCACGGCAGCGGCCACCTGGTGCTACCTGATCGGCGAGTCGGTGGGCGGCTACCTGGGTTTCGTCCAGGGCGGCCATGGCGCTCACCGCCGGCTGCTTCATCGGAATGTTGCTGGTGCTGCTCGCGGCCGGTCCGGCATGCGTGCGTTTCGGCATCGACTCGGTCGCCGCCACCAAGCCGCAATTCGGAACGCGGGGCTGGGTGGTTCCCGCCGCGCTCCAGGCCGTGTCGATCATCGGCTGGAATTCTCTGCTGATCATCTTCTTCGCGAAGTCGGCGGTGCAGCTCGGCGTGGCGCTCGGCCTCATGGCACCGGGGACTGCGGGCGCCGCCCTGGTTCCGCTGCTTGACGATGCTCGCCTGTGCCGTGATTTTCACCGCCCTGCGCCGCGGCGCCACCGGGGTGTCGCTGGTATCCAATATTCTCTTCGTGCACGTGTTCGTCGGCCTGTGGATGCTCTACCTCATCGTCTCGCATCGCTGGCCGGAGCTCATCGCGGCGCGGCCCGCGCTGGCGGCTCCGGACGCGTGGATGGAATCTACACCACGGGCGTGGAGCTCGGCATCGGCACGACGCTGTCTTGGTGGCCCTACATCGGGGCGATGATCCGCATGGCTCCGAACGGGCGCACCGCCGTGCTGCCGGTGATGCTCGGCATGTGTCTCCCGGTGCCGCTGCTCAGCCTCATCGGCCTCGCCGGAGTCCTGGTGCTGAAGTCCTCGGATCCCGCCTGAATGGCTGCGGACGGTCGGCGGTCCCACCTATGCCATCGTCTCGCTCGGATTCGTCACCGCCGCAAACTTCGGCACGACCACGGCGGGCATCTACGCTTCCGCGGTGGGACTTCGGAACTTCCAGGCGCTGCAGCGCCGCTCATGGACGACGCTGCTGCTCGTCACCATCATGCCGGTGGCCTGCGTCGGGCATCTTCATTCCGGAGCTGTTCTTCGCCAAGTTCGGCAAGTTTCCTTGCTCTGATCGGCGTCGCGTTCGCGCCGCTCTGCGGCATACAAATCATCGGATTACTTCCTGCTGCGGCGGCGGCGGCTCGATGTGCGCGCGATGTACACGCAAGGTCCGGGGCAGCCTTACTGGTTCTGGGGCGGATTCAATCCGGCGGCGCTGGCGGCGTTGACGGCGGGATGCGCGACGTACGTGCTGCTCCTCGATCCGCTCAGCTATCGATCGAGCGCTTGGTACCCGTATCTCACGGCCTCCCTCCCCGCGGCCGCTTCGGCCGCTCTGGTATATTTCCTTCTGGGCTCGCTCGTGAGGCGCGCGGGCCGCGGCGGATATCGCAATCCTCGACGGGCAAGACATGAGCGACAAGACGCTACCTAGACAAGCGCGTGTGGTGATCATCGGCGGCGGCGTCATCGGCTGCTCGATCGCCTATCATCTCACCAAGCTCGGCTGGCGCGATGTGGTGCTCCTCGAGCGTGCGCAGCTCACCTCGGGCACCACCTGGCACGCGGCGGGCCTTCTCACCTCGCTTCGCGATACGGAAACGCAAACGAAGCTCGCGAAGTATTCGCAGGATTTGTATCGAAAGCTCGAGTCGGAGACCGGCCAGGCGACCGGAATCATCGATTGCGGATCGATCCAGCTGGCGATGACCGCGGACAAGGCGGAGGAAATGCGCCGGGGCATGCACATGGCGCATTGCTTCGGGGTCGACGCGCACGAGATATCGCCCGCCGACGTCCGCAAGATGTGGCCGCTCGCCGATGTGCGCGATCTGAGGGCGGCGTTCTACTTTCCGAGCGATGCACGCGTGAATCCCACCGACGTGACCCAGGCTCTCGCCAAGGGAGCTCGCCAGGGCGGAGCGCGGATATTCGAGAACACGCCCGTGACCGGAATACTCCGCGATCACGGACGCGCGGCCGGCGTGCGCACCGAATCGGGTGAGATTCGCGCGGAAATCGTCGTCAATTGCGCCGGCATGTGGGCGCGAGCCGTCGGCGGCATGGCAGGCGTCCATGTTCCGCTGCAGGCGGCCGAGCACTATTACCTGATCTCCGAGCCCGTGCCGGGCGTGCACTCGCTGTTGCCCATTCTGCGCGACCCGGGAAACTCCGCGTACATCCGCGAGGAGGCCGGCAAGATCATGGTGGGGCTGTTCGAGGCGAAGGCTAGGCCATGGGGAACGCAGGGCATTCCCGAGGATTTTCGCTTCGGTGAGATCACACCCGACTGGGAGCGCATGTACCCCTACATCGACAAGGCGATGCGCCGCGTGCCGTGCCTTCTCGATACGGGCATCAAGCTCTTGTTCTGCGGGCCGGAGTCCTTCACCGCCGACCACAACTACCTCATGGGGGAGGCGCCGAATCTCAAGAATTTCTACGTCGCGGCAGGCTTCAATTCGCTCGGCATCCTCTCCGGCGGCGGCGTCGGCTACGTGATGTCGCACTGGATCACGGAGGGACGCGCTCCCATGGACGTGTGGACGGTGAATCTGCGCCGCACCCATGCGTGGCAGAACAACGATCGCTATCTTCAGGATCGGGTGGTCGAGACCCTCGGCATCGGCTATCAGGATCATTGGCCGTTCCGCCAGGCTGAGACCGCACGCGGCGTGAAAAAGAGCGTGCTGCACGACCGGGTGGCGGCGGCCGGGGCCTGTTTCGGCGAGTCGGCCGGGTGGGAGCGTCCGAATTGGTATGCGCGCCCGGGACAATCGCCTTCGTACAGCTACGGATGGGGCCGGCAGAATTGGTTCTCCAATAACGCGGAGGAGCACGCCGCGGTACGCGAGCGGGTCGGCCTGTTCGAGCAATCCTCCTTCGCCAAGCTGATGGTCGTCGGCCGCGATGCGGCGAAGATCCTCAATCGGATCGCGACGGCCAACGTCGATGTGGCGATCGGACGGTGCGTGTATACCCAGTTTCTGAATGCGGGCGCGGGCATCGAGGCGGATTTGACCGTGACGCGGCTCGCGGCGGATCGCTTCTTCGTGGTGACCGCCGCGTTCACCCAGACGCACGTCGAATCCTGGATCAGGAACTCGATCTCCGCGGATGCGTTCTGCACGGTGTTCGATGTCTCCGACGCCTACGCCATGCTGAACCTCCAGGGCCCTGCCTCGCGGGCGCTTCTGCAGGAGCTGTCGAACGACGATTTCTCCGCCGCCGCCTTCCCGTTCGCCAGCTGCCGCGAGATCCGGATCGGATACCAGACGCTCCTCGCGCTGCGTCTGACGTTCGTGGGCGAGCTCGGCTGGGAGCTCTACATCCCCACCTCGTTCGCGCAGCCGGTGTACGACGCGCTCGTCAAGGCCGGTGCGGCGCACGGCCTGCGTCATTGCGGATACCATGCCTTGAATTCGCTGCGCATCGAAAAGGCGTATCGCGATTGGCCGCATGACATCGGTCCCGCGGATACACCGCTCGAGGCGGGGCTTGCCTTCACCTGCGATTGGAACAAACCCGGCGGTTTCGTCGGCCGCGAAGCCCTCGAACATCTGAGGCGGCTCGGTGTCCCGAAGCGGCGCCTGGTTCAATTCCTGCTCGAAGATCCCGAGGCCATGGTCTACCACAATGAGCCGATCCATCGGGACGGCGAGCGCGTCGGATTCGTCACCTCCGGCATGTACGGGCACACGCTCGGCGGCGCGGTGGCACTCGGCTACGTCGCCCATGCGCATGGATGCACCGATCAGTACGTTCTGAGCGGCCGCTACGAGATCGAGCTCGCCGCGCGCAGGGTCGCAGCCAAGGTGTCGGTCGCGCCGATGTACGATCCGAAGAGCGCGCGGGTGCGCGCCTGAGGCGGGATGCGGCCGCAATACGACGTGGTGATCGCGGGCGGCGGGGCTGTGGGTTCGTCCTGCGCCTATCATTTGAAATGCGTGCTGAATTTCGCCGGCTCGGTGCTGGTGGTCGAGCCGGACCCGACCTATCGGGATGCCGCGAGCACCCGCTCGGCGAGCTCGATCAGGCTGCAATTCTCCACGCCGATCAACATCGAGCTGTCCGGCTACGGACTCGAGTTTCTGCGCGATGCGCCGGTGCGCCTGCGGCAGTCGGGCGCGGCGGACTTCGGGCTCGTGGCGTCGACTTACCTCTACCTGGCGACGATGCGCGGCCGCACCTCCCTGGAAGAGCGGGCGGCGATTCAGCGGGCGCACTCGGTGCCGGTGACGCTGCACGACACGGCCGAGCTCGCGAAGCGTTATCCCTGGCTGAACACGGCCGATTTATCGGGCGGTTGCGATACCGCGGCGGGGGAAGGTTGGTTCGATGGGTATGCCCTGCTCGCCTCGCTGCGGGCTGAAGCGGAGGCCGCCGGTGCCCGCTACGTACGCGACCGCGTGACCGGGTTCGAACGCTCGCCCGAGGGGCCCATCGAGGCCGCGGTCCTCGAAGAGCGCGGGGCGGTGAGCTGCGGATTCGCGGTGAACGCAGCGGGCACGAGGTCGGCCGATCTGGCGGCCGCTGCCGGTATCGACTTGCCGGTCCGCCCGCGAAAGCGCAACGTCTTCGTGTTCACCTGCGAGACGCCGCTCCCGCCTTGTCCTCTGGTGGTGGACCCCTCGGGTCTGTGGTTTCGCTCGGAGCGGGATCGGTTCCTCTGCGGACCGCCCACCGATCCGGATCCCGACGTGTCGCCGGAAGATTTCGAGGTCGATTACACGCTGTTCGATGAGTCGGCATGGCCGACGCTCGCTCATCGGGTGCCGGCCTTCGAGGCCATTCGCATGACCTCCGCGTGGGCCGGTCACTACGACTTCAACACCTTCGATCAGAATGCCTTCGTCGGTCCCGTGCCGGGAATCGGCAACCTCCTGCTGGCGAGCGGATTCAGCGGCCACGGCTTGCAGCAAGCACCCGGTATCGGCCGCGGCCTCGCCGAGCACATCCGCTTCGGCGCCTACCGCACCCTCGATCTGACTCCGCTCGGCTACGCCCGCTATCCGGCCAGCGAGCCGTTGCGCGAACTCAATGTCATCTGAATATCTGACGGAACCCCCATGCTGCAACTCGACGCGGCCGCACTCGCGGCAAGACTGGACCGGCGGGCGCTCATCGACGCGCTCGAGGAGGCATTTCGAGCCTCCTCGGTGGTGCCCGAGCGCCGGCACTATGACATTCAATCAGCGAATCCCGGGCAGCGACCCGGCACCCTTCTGGTCATGCCGGCGTGGCGCGTCGGCGCCTCGCTCGGCATCAAGCTGGTGACGATCTTTCCGGACAATGCGTTGCGGAGCCTCCCGGCGGTGGCGGCGACCTACCTCTTGCTGGATGCCGAGACCGGGCATCCCAAGGCCCTGCTCGACGGAGGCGAGCTCACCCTGCGGCGAACCGGCGCGGCCTCCGCGCTCGCTTCGCGCTTTCTATCCGCTCCGGACGCATCCCGTCTCCTGATGGTGGGCACCGGGCGATTGGCTCCGCATCTCATCGAGAGCCATGCGGCCGTGCGCCCGATCCGGGAGATCAAGATCTGGGGTCGAAATGCAGATCACTCGCGCGGGTTGGCGGCCTCCTTGCAAAGATCCGGATGGGTGGTCGACGCCACGGAGGACTTGGAGGGTGCGGTGCGCTGGGCCCACGTGGTGAGCTGCGCCACCCTCTCCCGTGAACCCCTGGTGCGCGGCGCGTGGCTCGCGAAGGGTCAGCATCTCGATCTGGTCGGAGCATTCACGCCCGATATGTGCGAGGCGGACGATGCGGCGATGGTCCGCGCCGAGATCTTCGTCGACACGCGCCAGGGAGCCTTGAGCGAATCGGGGGAGATCATCGGCGCGATGCGGCGGAGAGCGATCGAGGAGTCCAGCGTGCGCGGCGAACTGTCCGATCTTGCCTCGGGCCGCGCCGGCCGGTCCCATCCCTCGGCCGTCACGCTGTTCAAAAGCGTCGGCACCGCGCTCGAGGATCTGGTGGCTGCGGAGCTCGCCATCGGCCATCCCGTCAGTGCAAGCCCGCCTCGCTCGTGAGGTAGACCGCGAACGTGCCGAGCCAATGGCCGCCGACATAATGCTCGCCGGTGATGTTGGGAAGCGCGGCGTCGCGATGCAGCTGCGCGGCCGCACGAAGCGCCACGATGCGCCGGTCCGACGGCGGCAATCCGCGGGCAATTCCCTCGAGCATCCATGCGCGGCTCAAGTTGAGTCCATCCGTATGCGCGAGCTTCGGGTCGGCGCGATCGATGACCACCGCCGGCAGAAGCCACGGGTGGCGCGCGTTCTTCGGAATGCCGGGCAAGAAACCCGACAGCCAGCGCGCGTAGTCCTCGGGTACCGATGCCAGGACGCGGCGCATGAAGTCCGCCTCCCCGAGACAGGGCGATAGGAAATCCTCACCCGACGGCTCGTAGTCCAGCGGACAGTTCCGGTCCTGGTAGTAGAACCGCCGCGCGGCGTATGCCAGGACACTTTGCATTTGAGCGTCCTTCGCGACCGTTGCCCAATCCCAGACCAGGCTGAATGAGAAGGCGGTTTGATCGTGCTCTCCCACGCGAATCGGGTAGCGGAGCTTTCCCGCCCAATTCTCGAGCCGCGTGGCGGCTTCGGTCTCCAGCGGCTCGAGCGTCGACGACCATTCGCGCGCCTGAGGGTCGTTCCAGCCGCGCAGCTCCGCGGCCAGGGCAAGGAGCCAGGCGAGACCATAGGGTCGCTCGAAGGAGGCCCGATCCTCGTGCCTCAGATACGCCACTTCACCGGCGATATGCTCGGGGGTCAGACTTTGAGCGATCGCGGCGCGCGCGGCGGGCACGAAGTCCGCGTCGGGAAACAGATGGATCAGGCGCACCAGCAGCCAGTGTCCGTGCACGTCCGAGTGCCAGTCATAGCACCCATAAAAGGCGGGGGTCAGCTCGCGCGGCGGCTTCACGTCCGCATCACTCGACAGCGTGTGCGAGAGGTGATTCGGATATTCCTCGTGCAGGCACTTCAAGGCGAGTCCGGCAAAGCGCGCCGCGGCCGGCTCATCGAGCGAGGCAGGCGGCGGAGCGGGCGGCTGTGCCGCGGCGGCGGCGGCCGAGCCGCTGACCGCGAAAATGGCGGCGGCAACGAGCGGTAAATGGCGCATGGCGCGCAGTATAAGGGAGCCCGCACGGGCTCCGCAGCGCTCTCTCAGGCGAACGTCGGTGCCTCGCTGCCGACCGCTCCCAGGTGCGCGGCGGCGAATCGGCGAGCGAGATCCTCGAGCACCGCCGAACGCAAGTTGTCCCGATCCGCCGAATCCTTCGCCCGGAGCCTGAGCTCGAGCGTGACCGAGACTGCGTCGACCTTGGTGAGGAAGCAGCCGGCGACCGCCTTATCCTCGGCGCGCCCGTTCGCGACCTTCAACGCAAGCTCGCGGACCGCGTCGAGGTCGGCGTCCCGTCCGACGCGAATCGTGATCGCCAGCGGCCAGGGAGCGAAGCTCGCGTTGCTGTTCAAATTGAGGGTGACCTGGCTCGCCGCCACGCTGTTCGGCACCACGATGAGATGCCCGGCCGGGGCGCGAAGCGTCGTGTACCCGAGCGAGATCAGCTCGACCACACCCACCTCCGTGCCGGTCGGCGCCGCCACTTGCAAGGTATCGCCGAGCCGGAACGGCCGGTAGATGGTGATCGACACCCCGGCGACGAGGTTGCCGAGCGTGCTTTGCGCCGCGAGGCCGATGACCACCGAGGCAACGCTCGCGCCGGCGAGCAACGCCGTGCCCATCGAGTGCAGGACAGGAATGAGATGCGCATACAGAATGAGCATCACCGCCCAGATGAGCGCGCCGGCCATCTGCTGAAGAAAGCTCAAGGTGGTTCGGTCGACGTGGCCGCTTCGCGTCATGGCGGCGTGCATGGCCGAGCGCAATGTACGCGACAGGATCATCGCCAGACAAACGAAGATCACGAGATAAGCCAAAGCGCCGATCAGCGTATCGGGGCGGATGAAGGACAGGAGGTCGTGTTCGCCGGTTTTGATGTCGCTGTTCATGGGATCGATGGTTCCAGGATCGGGAAGCATACCGAGGACGCGGGCCGCGGACTGTAGGTCGGTGCCTACACCCTCAACTTCGCCCCCCGAGCGCCGCGGCGATGGCGCGCGCGAGCTTGCTCGTGATCTCCTCCAACTCGGCGTCGCTGGCATTGTACGGGGGCGCCAGTATCAGGGTGTCGCCCGCGACGCCGTCAACGTTGCCCGAACACGGGTAGCAGATGAGGCCATCCGCGAAGGCGCGTTGGCCGACGTCATAGCTCAAGGCCCGCTCCGGCGCGAAAGGCGCTCGGGTCTGCCGATCCCGCACCAGCTCGATGCCGATGAAGAATCCCCGCCCTCGCACGTCGCCGACTTCCTCGAAGCGCGCCAGCGAGCCGCGGACCGCATCCTGCAATGCCGCTCCCGCGGTGCGCACGCGCTCGATGAGCCCGTCGCGTTGGATGATGCGCTGGACCGCGAGGCCGGCCGCGCAGGCCGCCGTATGGCCGGAAAAGGTATGGCCCGTCATAAAGGCACCATGTTCGGCAAGGACGGGCGCCGAAATGCGAGGCGTCACGAGCGTGGCGCCCAGTGGGATGTAGCCGCCGGCGAGCCCCTTGGCGATGCTCATGATGTCGGGGACCGCCCCGTCGTACTCGGTGGCGCGCCAGGTGCCGCTCCGTCCGGCTCCGCACATCACTTCGTCGGCGATCAACAGTACATCGTACTTTCGGCACACCGCTTGAATGGCCGTCACGTAGCCCGGAGGTGCCGGCACGACGCCGCCCGCCGCGCCCACGATGGGTTCGAAGATGAATGCCGCGACCGCTTCCGGCCCGAGCGAGAGAATCTTTTGTTCCAGCTCGTTCGCGAGATAGCTCACCAGGTTCTCGGGTCTGCAGCCGGCAGGCGGCCGGTATGCGTTGGCGGCCGATACGAAGGCCACGTCCAGCAAGCTCCCCTCGAACGCGCGCCGCCGCGCTGCGAATCCGGATACCGACAGGGCACCCAAGGTGTTGCCGTGCCAGGAACGCTGACGGGCGATGAAGCGGCGCTTCTTCATCAGGCCGCGCGCCGCGAAATACTGCAGGGCCACCTTCAACGCGGACTCCACCGCCTCGGATCCGTCGCCGCTATACAGCACGTCCGTGAAACAGCCGCCCGAGACCCGTTTCACCAGCGCGGTCAGCGATTCGAGGGCACTGCTCGTGAACAGGTATCGATACGCGTAAGCGATCGATTGGATCTGCTCGACGATGGCGGCGTTGACTTCAGGATGGGCATGCCCGAGGCAGAAGACCGCGGGACCCCCGGAGCCATCCAGATAGGCCTTCCCGGACTCGTCGAATAAATAAGAGCCCTTGCCGCGGGCGATCCGCGGAAGACTCTCGAGACCAAAACCACTTCCGCCTCTGGCCATGTACCCCCCGTGCTTGGAGGCCCTGCAGTGTACTCAAATTCCGCGATGCCGCATCGATCGGGGTGTAAGTCTTTATCTTACAAGCGTGTAGGAGGGAATCGACAAGTACTTTCTCCTGTCTGGCGGCAATTCGGCCGGCCGGCGCCCCAACAGGCTGATTTACCGTCGGAAAATAGGCCTGTCGGGGATTGCGGACGTCTCGCCGATTCTCACTGCGTCGACTACGTTGAGCTTACAGACTCGCTACGGCGCGTCCATGGATAGTGGTTCCCATGAAATCAACCGCCAAAATTCGAACTGTCTCCTCTGCCCTAGTGCTCCTCGCCTTCAGCGGCTGGAGTGTGTCCCATGCGGCCCTGCCTTCGGAAGGCACGGCCGCCGACCGCACCGTCGAGGGGGACGCGGCGTCCGATCGCGACGCGGGGTCCGCCCGGCGGGTGCAGCGGCTGTCACCGGAGGCGAAGCCGACTCTCGACCGTACAGGCCGCACGCGCGTCGGTAAGGCATCGTTCTACGCCAAAATGTTCGCGGGACGGACGATGGCCGACGGTACCCGAATGGAGCCGACCGGCGACAATGCTGCAAGCCGCACCCTACCCCTGGGAACGACCGCCCAGGTCACGAACCTCGAGACCGGGAAGACCGCGGTGGTAACCATTCGCGATCGGGGCCCGTACGTCGCCGGGCGAATCGTCGACCTGTCCCCCGCAACGGCCCGGGAAATCGGCCTCGATAAGCGCACCGGAGTCACCAAAGTCAAGGTCGCGCCGATCGCGGTCCCCCTGGCCGACGGCAGGATCAAGCTCGGCGACGGCGTGCTGCAGGCGAGCAATGTGGCAGGCAGCGATGCTCTGGAAGCCGGCGGCCGGATAGAGATGAGGATGCGCAACCCGTAGCCCGCAACCCGGCCGTAGTGCGCAACCCCTGGCGGCCGCGCGTTCGACGCGCCGTCGCGGCACACTGCTCGCCCGCCCCTGCACTCGCCCGCGGCGTCCGCAGTTTTCTCTACAAGGGCGGGTTCTCTGACGAGTCCGCCCGCGCCGCCCCAATCAGCCACTCATGGAACTGGGCGACCTCGCGCCGCAACCGTTGCGGGCGCTCCGGCGTCACCACGAAATAAGAACTCTCATCCGGGAAGTCGTGCTCGAGAGCTCTGACCAGCCGGCCCGTCGCCAGATAGGCACCCAGGAAAATCCGATGCGCCAGCGCGCAGCCCGCGCCATTCGCCGCCAGCTCGAGCGCGGCGATGGTGGTGTCCACGATGGGACCGGGGGCGGCCGGCGGCTCGATCGAGAGCTCGAGAGCCTGGCGTACCTGCAGCCAGTGGTCCTCGTGTCCCATGATGTGAATCAAGTGCTGCGGCAGCCAGCTCGCGGCCTCGCCGAGCGATCGGGCGTGCTCCCGCATCGACGGACTGCACACGGCCACGATGCGTTGATTCATCAACCGTTCCGCCCGGTAGCCGCGCCACTGGCCGCTGCCGTAGCGGATTTCCAGATCGGTTGACTCGTCGGGGCTGGGACTGTCCCAGATCACGGACGACAACCGCACGTCGATCGACGGGCAGGTGGCGATGAACGTAGGCAGTTTCGGTGCGAGCCACAGGGAGGCCAAGGACACCGGTGCGTGTACGGTGATTTCGCCCCGCTCCGAGCCGCCGAATAGTCCCACGGTCGAATCCGCCAATTGCTCGAAGGCGCGCCGCACGGGCGGCAAATAGGCGACCCCCATGGAGGTGAGCCGAACTCCGCGGGGCAGGCGATCGAACAGCGCGAATCCCAGGTGCGCCTCGAGCGCCCGGATTTGATAGCTGATGGCGCCGGAGGTCAGCCGCAGCTCGGCCGCAGCGGCGCTGAAACTCGAGGTTCGGGCGGCCGCCTCGAAGGCCCTGAGCCAAGTCAGGGTCGGCAGGCCGACGAGCGGGCGATTTCGGTTCAATCTGGCCTACCTGTGAATTTATTGGGGCCAAAGGCAGTAAAATACTCGCTTGTATGCCCGCAAGGGGCAATTTATTGTGGCCTATCGCCCCTCTCCACACCTGATCGGTTCCCTCCATGAAAACTAATGCACGCGTCGTCATCGTCGGCGGCGGGATGATGGGCGCAAGCCTGCTGTACCACCTCGCCCTCGAGGGCTGTACGGATACGGTGCTGATCGAGAAGGACGAGCTCACCTCCGGGTCCACCTGGCATGCCGCGGGCCAATGCCCGAGCATCACCGGAAGCTACAACCTCGCGAAGATCCACGCCTACAGCAATCAGCTGTACCCGAGGCTCGAGGCGCTCACCGGCCAGTACACGAGCTGGCACGCGAGCGGCGGTCTGCGCCTCGCCAACGACGAGCGCGAGCTGGCATGGCTCAAGTACGTGTATGGATACTCCAAGAGCATCGGCTTCAGCATGGACATCGTCGGCATCGACGAGATCCGGCGGCTGAACCCCTTCCTGACCACGGAGAACGTGATCGCGGCAGCCTGGACACGGGACGACGGGCACGGCGACCCATCGGGCATCTGCAATGCGCTTGCCAAGGCGGCCCGGGACCTGGGTGCTACGGTGGTGCGCCACAACCGGGTCACGGCCATCCGGCCGCGCGCGAGCGGCGAATGGGAAGTCGTCACCGAGAAAGGCACCATCGTTGCCGAGATGGTGGTGAATGCGGCCGGCTGCTATGCCCGCCAAGTGGCGCAGATGGTCGGCGCCGACGCGCCCATCACCAACATGCAGCATCACTACGTAATCACGCATCCGGTGCCGGCGTTCCTCGAACGGAGCGGCGAAATTCCGGTGATGCGCGACTCCTACATGTCCGGCTACTTCCGGCAGGAGCAGAAATCCGGGCTCATGGGAATCTACGAGAATGCCGGACTCACCGAGGCGTGGACGCCCACGGGATTCCCGGCGTGGGATTCCACCAACGAGCTCTTTGCGGACGACCTCGACCGCATCGCGCCCTGGCTCGAGCGCGCCATCGAGCGCATGCCGATCTTCGGCGAGGTGGGCATTCGCCGGGTCATCAACGGCGCCATCCCGCACACGCCGGACGGTGCCCCACTGCTCGGGCCCGCGCCGGGCTTGCGTAATTTCTGGATGTGCTGCGGGACTTCCTTCGGCATCGCGCAGGGCGGCGGCTGCGGCAAGTTTCTCGCGCAATGGATGATGCAGGGCGACGCCGAGATCAACATGACGGAATTCGATCCGCGGCGCTTCGGGCCCTACGCGGACTTGAAGTACGTGCACGACAAGGTGTTCCTGGATTACCGCACGACCTTCACCGCGCGCCTGCCGGGCGAAGAGGAACCCGACGCGCGTCCCAACAAGGTGAGCCCGCTGTACGATCGCCTGAAATCGCAGGGCTGCGTGTATACGGAAACCTTCGGCTGGGAACGTCCAAAATGGTTCTCTCCCGACGGCCGGGACGAGGAGTCGGGCTATCGACGCAACAATGTCTTCGAAGTGGTGCGTGCGGAAGTAGCCGCCGTGCATGAACGCGCGGGGCTCCTCGATCTCACCGGCTTCGCCAAGTACGACATCACCGGACGCGACGCCGAGGCCTTTCTGAATCGCGTCTGCGCGAACCGGATTCCCCGCAAGGTGGGCGGTATCGCCCTCGTGCACATGCTCTCGCCGCAGGGCCGTATTCTCGGCGAGATGACGGTCACCAAGCTGGCCGAGGAGCGCTTCTACGCTCTCTCCGCCGCCGCCGCGGAGCTTCGCGATCGGGATTTGTTGACGCAGAGCGTGCTCGTCGGCGAAAAGGTCGCGATCGACAACGTGACCGAACAGCGCGGCGTGCTGGTGCTCTCCGGGCCTGCGCTCGCGGGAGATCCTCGCTGCGTTGACCGATACCCCGCTCACGAGCGCGGAGTTTCCCTGGCTCACCGGCCGCGACATCCGGGCGGCCGGGCACGAGGTGCGCGCGCTCCGGGTGAGCTACGTGGGCGAGCTTGGCTGGGAGCTGCATCCCGAAACGGGTTCCATGGCCGCGCTCTACGAGGCGCTGTGGGAGCGCGGCCGCGCCTTCGGACTCGCGAACTACGGTCTCTATGCGGTCAATAGCATGCGCGTCGAGAAGGGCTACAAGGCCTGGTCGACGGAGCTCACCAACGAGCTGACGCTCCTCGAAGCGGACATGCCGCGTTTCTTCGCCGTGAAGAAGGACGACTTCATCGGCAAGGCGGCGACCCTCGCGCAGGCGCCCCGCCCGTTCAAGATCGTGTACGCCGAAGTGGATGCGGCCGATACCGACGTGCGCGGCGGTGAGCCCGTGCTCGCGGCCGACGGCCGCTGCATCGGCGTGACCACCTCGGGCGCCTACGGTCATCGTGTCGGAAAGAGCCTTGCCTTTGCCTCCGTCGAGCCGGCATTCGAGGCGGCCGGGAGTGCCTTCGACATTCTGCTGCAGGGGGAGCCGACGCGCGCGCGACGGTGCTCGCCGCCGCCGCTTTCGATGCCGACAATTCGCGGATGAGGGTTTAACTTCATGGCCATCGATCTCCCCACTCGCGCGCGGGTCGTCATCGTCGGCGGCGGCGTCATCGGCTGTTCCGTCGCCTATCATTTGTCGCAAGCTCGGCTGGAGCGACATCGTGCTCCTCGAGCGCAAACAGCTCACCTCGGGCACCACCTGGCATGCCGCGGGCCTCATCGGCCAATTGCGCCAGAGCATCAACATGACGAAGCTCGCGCGCTACACGGCGGAGCTGTATCACGGCCTCGAGGCCGAGACCGGCCAGGCGACCGGCTACCGCCAGTGCGGCTCGATCTCCCTGGCGACCACCGAGGATCGCATGGAGGAGCTCAAGCGCAACGCCTCCATGGCGAAGACCTTCGGGCTGCCCGTTCATGTCGTGAGTCCGGGGCGAGATCCGATCGCTCTATCCCCTGGCAATCTGGAGGATGTGATCGGCGGCATTCACATCCCGAGCGACGGTTACGCCAATGCGGTGGATATCACGCAGGCGCTCGCCAAAGGCGCCCGCGCGCGCGGCGCGAAGATTTTTCAGGATATCAAAGTCACCGCGATCCTCCACGACGGCAAACGCGTGAGCGGCGTGGAGACCGCGCACGGACGCGATCGATGCCGACTACGTGGTGCTCTGCGGGGGCATGTGGACTCGCGATCTGGCGGCGAGCATCGGCGTGACGGTGCCGCTGCATGCCTGCGAGCACTACTACGTGCTGTTCCAGGATGTGCCGGGTCTCGACCCCAGCCTTCCGGTGCTGCGCGACTACGATCACTGCAGCTATTTCAAGTACGACGCCGGCAAGCTTCTGGTCGGGGCTTTCGAGCCGAACGCGCGCCCTTGGGGGATGGGCGGAATCCCCGACGATTTCTCCTTCGGCGAGATCTGCGGGCGACTTCAGCCATTTCGAGCCGGTGCTGCTCGACGCCATGCGCCGCATTCCGGCGCTGAGCAGGCGGGCATTCAAAAATTCTTCTGCGGCCCGGAGAGCTTCACGCCGGACGTGCGTTATCACCTCGGCGAGTCGGCCGAACTTGCGCAATTGCTTCGTCGCGGCCGGCTTGAACTCGATCGGGCTGCAATCCGCCGGCGGCATCGGCAAGGTGATCTCCGAATGGATTCGCGACGGCCATCCGCCGATGGATCTCTGGGAGGTCGACGTCCGGCGCAACATGCCGTTCCAGATCAACCGCAAATATCTGCAGGCGCGGGTCAAGGAGAGCCTGGGTCTGCTGTATGCCACGCACTATCCCTTCCGCCAGTACGCGACGGCGCGCGGCGTGCGCAGATCCGCCGTGCACGACCGGTTGGGGGCGGCGGGTGCATGCTTCGGCGAAGCGTTCGGCTGGGAACGCGCCAACTGGTACGCGCCGGTCGGGGTGAAGGCGGTCTACGAGTACAGCTATGGGCGCCAGAACTGGTTCGAACCGAGCGCCCACGAGCACCGCAGCGTCCGCGCGCCGTGGGGCTGTTCGATCAATCCTCCTTCGCCAAATTCCGCCTCGAGGGTCCGCGATGCGGCTCGGGTGCTGAATCGCGTCTGCGCGAACGACGTGGACGTGGCGCCGGGCAAGATCGTCTATACGCAGTGGTTGAACGAGCGCGGCGGCATCGAGGCGGATCTGACCGTGACGCGGCTCTCACCGATACGCTTATCTGATCGTCACCGGCGCCGAGACCGAGATCAAGGAATTCAACTGGCTGCAGCGGCATATCGACCCGGGTGCGCGATTGCGTGCTCACCAACGTCACATCCGGCATGGGCGTCCTGTCGATCATGGGACCGCAGTCGCGCGACCTCCTGCAATCGCTCACGCCCGACGATGTGTCGGATGGCGGATTTCCCTTCGGCACGAGCCGGGTCATCGAGCTGGGCTACGCGCTGGTGCGCGCCTCGCGGATCACCTACGTCGGGGAACTGGGCTGGGAACTCTACGTACCGACCGAGTTCATGGCGAGCGTGTACGAGGAGATCGTCGGCGCCGGGCCCGCACTACGGCCTGGTGCACGCGGGCTACCACGCGCTCAATTCGCTGCGCATCGAGAAGGCCTACCGGCATTTCGGGCATGACATCGCCGATGAGGACACGCCCTCGAGGCGGGCCTGGGATTTGCCGTGAAGCTCGACAAAGCCGGCGGCTTCATCGGACGCGATGCGCTCCTGAAGCAGCGCGACACCGGCGTGCGGCAAACGCCTGGTGCAATTCCAGCTCAAGTCCCCCGAACCCCTGCTGTACCACAACGAGCCGATCTGGCGGGGCGACAGTCTCGTCGGCTACATCCGCTCCGGCATGTTCGGGCACACGCTCGGCGCCGCGGTCGGGCTCGGCTATGTCACCGAGCCCCGGCGGCGCCTATCACGTCCGACGGTCCGGTGGATGCCGACGCCTACGAGATCGAGGTGGCCGGCATCCGGCAACCGGCGATCGCCTCGCTGCGGCCCCTTTACGACCCGAAGAACCTGCGCATCAAGCGCTGAGGAACGAGAGAGATGCAGCACATCAAGCCACCCGCAGCCCCGCAGCCCGAGCAGCCTCATCGCGGACCTGGCCGCCCATGCCCGCAGCGGCTACAGCCTGGATCAGCGCTTCTACTGCGACGACGAGGTGTTCGCCGCCGACATGCGCGAGATCGTCATGCGCAAGTGGATCGTCGCCGGACACATCGATCAGGTGCGGCGCAAGGGCGACTACTTTCTCTTCAAGATCGGCGGTGAATCGATCATCATCGTCCGGAGCGACGAGACGACCATCAATGCCTTCTACAACGTGTGCCGGCACCGGGGCTCGGTGATCTGCACCGAGCCGCACGGACGCGTGGCCCGCCTGACCTGTCCCTACCATGCGTGGTCCTACGGGCTCGACGGCGCGCTGCTCGCCGCCCGGCTGATGCCGGTGGATTTCGCCAAGGAAGAGAATGGGCTGCACCGCTGCCACGTGCGGGTGTTCAACGGCTTCATTTTCATCAACCTCTCCGAGCAGGAGCCCGTGGATTTCGATGCGACATTCGGAGACCTCGCGCCCTATCTCGACTTCCACGGCTTTGCCGACGCCAAGGTGGCCTATTCGCGGTCCTATCCCACCGACGCGAACTGGAAGCTCGTGGTGGAGAACTTCGTCGAGTGCTACCACTGCGCGCCGTCCCACCCGGAATTCGTGTTCCATGCATCCGCCGCAGGCCCTGGTCGCCTTCGGCGCAGGCCCGAGCTCGGGTCCGTGCCGAAGCGGTCGACCAATACCTGCCGACGCTCAAGGCCTGGGAGGAACGCGCCGCGTCGCTCGGCCGCCCCATCGGCACGGTCGATGACGGGCCGGAGTCATCGCATCTGAGGCTGCTGCTGCAGCGGACGATCCGCGAGGGATATGAGAGCGAAACCCAGGACGGCCGGCCGGCGTCCTCGCTCATGGGCAAGCGCGTGGCCTTCGACCAAGGCCGGATGTACTTGTCGTTCAGTCCGTTCACGCAGCTGGTTGCCACCAACGACTTCGCGGTGTTGTTCCGATTCACGCCGCGCAGCACGCTCGAGACCGATGTGGACTTGTTCTGGCTGGTCGACGGCAAGGCGACCGACGTGGATGTGGAGCGAATGATCTGGGGCTGGGATCAGACCACCAAACAGGACAAGGTGATCACCGAGAACAACCAGACCGGCATCTTGTCGACGCGCTACCGGCCGGGGCGCTATTCGGAGCACGAGCGCCGGGTGATGACCTTTCAGCGCTGGTATCTGGGACAATTCGGGGCCGCCCCCGTCTAGCGGCCGTCGGAAAGCGCCCACACGAAGTTGCGCGCCGCCCCGAATACACTCTGCGTAGAAGGATGAGGGATGATCCAGGGATAACACGCGTGGAGGGATCCTGCAGGGATGAACAATGTAATGCCGAAGAACACCCCGGCCCGCACGCACGGGTCCCTCGATTTCCTGTCCGGGGGTGGGGAAACCGGGGCGCGGCTTCGCGAGCTGGACTGGACGGGTACTCCCCTCGGGAACCCCGCCGGGTGGCCGCAATCGCTGAAGACCATCGTTCGCGTGATGCTCGACTCGCGCTACGCCATGTGGATGCTCTGGGGGCCCGGGTTCACCTTCTTCTGCAATGACGCCTATCTTCCCACGGTCGGTCTCAAGCGCGACTGGGTGCTCGGGGCGCGGGCCGACAAGGTATGGGAAGAAATCTGGCCCGATATCGGCCCGCGCATCACGCGCGTGCTCGAGGAGGGTCAGGCTACCTGGGATGAGGGGCTGCTGCTGTTCCTGGAGCGCAGCGGGTTTTCGGAGGAAACCTATCACACGTTTTCCTACAGTCCGGTCTACGACGATGACAGCCTGATCGCAGGCATGCTCTGTGTAGTCACCGAAGTCACCGACCGAGTCATCGGCGAGCGCCGGTTGCGTTCGCTGCGCGATCTGGCGGCGCGCGGGTCCGGCGCCGAGACCGTGCGGCAGGCGTGCAGCCGTCTGGTCAAGGTGCTCGCGGAAGATCCCTTCGACGTTCCCTTTGCCTTGCTCTATGTGCTCGGTGAGCCCGGTCCCCGCGCCTGGCTCGCCGCGACCTGCGGAGAGGTGCCCGAGCGGCTTCGGCCCGACGGGTTTTCTCCGATGGACGAGCAAACGCCTTGGCCCCTGCGAGAGGTCTGCGACACCGGGCAGCCGCAAATAGTCGTGCTGGCGGACTCGATTCCGAGTCCTTTGTGGTCCGACCGCATTTCACGGGCCATCGTGTTGCCCGTCCAGGGTCAAGGCTCCTCGAGCCCGGCCGCGGTGCTCATCGCGGGAATCTCGCCACGGCGCGCGCTCGAGGACAGCTATCGGGGCTTTTTCGAATTGATCTCGGCCCAGTTCGCCGCCGCGATCGCCGATGCGCAGGCATACGAGACCGAGCGGTGTCGGGCCGAGGCGCTGGCCGAGATCGATCGGGCAAAGACCGTCTTCTTCTCCAACGTCAGTCACGAGTTTCGCACTCCCCTCGCTCTGATACTCGGGCCGGTGGAACAAGCGATGTCCCATGCGGAGACGACGGCACCCGTTCGCTGCCAGCTGGAGGTTGCCCACCGTAACGCCCTTCGGCTGCTGAAGCTGGTCAATTCGCTGCTCGACTTCTCGCAAATCGAAGCGGGCCGCGCCCAGGCCTCCTACGAGCCCACGGATCTCGCCGCTCTCACGCGCGATCTGGCGAGCGCGTTCCGCTCGACCATCGAGCAGGCGGGATTGCGCTTCGAGGTCGAGTGCGAGGTGCTCCCTCGACCGCTGTACGTAGACCAAGGCATGTGGGAAAAGGTCGTGCTCAACCTGATCTCCAATGCCTTCAAATTTACCTTGACCGGTTCGATTTCGATCCGTCTGACCGCTCGCGACGGCTTTGCCGTGCTGGAGGTCGCCGACAGCGGCGTCGGCGTGCCGGCGCACGAGATTCCCAGACTGTTCGAGCGCTTTCATCGCGTGGAGGGTACTTCCGGACGCACCCACGAAGGTTCCGGCATCGGCCTTGCACTGGTGCACGAGATCTTGAAATTGCACGGTGCCACCATCGAGGCCGAGAGCGAGCTGGGCCGCGGCACGACATTTCTTGTGCGGGTCCCTTTCGGAACCGCGCACTTGCCGTCCGAGCGGATCAAGCGGCCGAGCGTTGCGCTCTCCCCGGTCACTTCACAAGGGTTCGTACACGAGGCCTCGCGCTGGCTGCCGCAACCCGGCCCGACGACCGCGGCACAGTCGGCGGCGGGCGATGAGCCGGTGCGATTGCTCAATCAACGCTTCAAGTCGACCTTCGGTGCCCGCATCGTACTGGCCGACGACAACGGGGACATGCGTGCCTACGTGAGGGACCTGCTGGCGCCCTTTTACTCGGTCGAGGCGGTGTCCGACGGCGAGCAGGCGCTGGCCGCTGCCCGGCGCCTGCGGCCCGATCTCATTTTGAGCGACGTGATGATGCCGCGCCTGGACGGCATGGAATTGTTGAAAGCGCTGCGCGCCGACGAGAGCTTGAAGGACATTCCGGTCATCCTGCTTTCCGCCCGGGCCGGTGAATCGTCGCGGATCGAGGGTCTCGACAGCGGCGCCGATGATTATCTCGTCAAGCCCTTCGTCGCCCGGGAGCTCCTGGCGCGGGTGGGCGCCTCGATCGAGCTCATACGCATTCGCACGGAAAGCGAACGCAAGCTCCGGCTGGCCCTTATCCAACTCCAGGCGGCCGATCGGCAAAAAGACGAATTCCTCGCGATGCTCGCGCACGAATTGCGCAACCCCCTATCCCCCATCTTTACGGCGGCCGAGGTGCTCTCGCGGACCGTGTCGGAAGAGCCGCACGCAAAGGCGGCGATCGCCACCATCAAACGCCAGGTGACCCAGTTGACGCGTCTGGTCGATGACCTGTTGGACGTTTCGCGCATCACGCAGGGACGTATCGAGCTCAAACGAGAGACGCTCGAGCTCTCGAGCGTGATCACGCTGGCCGTGGAAACGGTCGAGCCGCTGCTGCGCGAAAAGCACCATGAGGTGTCGATCACCGCGGGCTACGAATCGCTCCATGTCAGCGGTGATTTCGCCCGCCTGGTGCAGTGCGTCGTCAACGTGCTCACCAATGCGGCCAAATACACGGATGACGGCGGGAGAATCCGCATCGAGACCCGTGCGGACAGCACTCACGCGTTCATCGTCGTGAGCGACACGGGCGCAGGCATGTCGTCCGAGCTCTTGCCGCGCATCTTCGATCTATTCGTGCAAAGCGAACGCACCCTGGATCGAGCGCAAGGCGGGCTCGGCATCGGGCTGTCCGTGGTCAAGAAATTACTGCAGATGCATGGCGGGGAGATCCAGGCGCGCAGCCCAGGCGTCGGGAAGGGCTCCACGTTCGAAATCAAGCTGCCGCGGGTAGCTCCGCCGAGTGCGTCGAGCGCCGGCCCTGAGACGCGGAAGGTCTTGCCCCGCCGAGTCTTCATCGTCGATGACAATACCGACGCCGCCGATTCCCTGGCGGAGCTGCTGCGGATCGATGGACACGAAGCGCTGGCCGTGCATTCCCCCGCCGAGGCTTTGGAGCGGATCGGCTCCTTTCATCCCGATATCGCGCTGCTCGATATCGGACTGCCCGACATGGATGGATTCGAGCTCGTTCGACGGCTGCGCGAGCGACCCGCTCTTGCACGCGTGAAATTCGTCGCATTGACGGGCTATGGACAACTCGAGGATCGCCGCCGGGTGAGGGAATCGGGGTTCGACGATCACCTCATCAAGCCCATCGATCTGGACGCGCTCGATCGGATACTGCGCGGAATCTCTCCGGCTCCCGTGACGATTCAGTGAGCCGCGGTGCCGCACGCGGCGGCTAGGAGGGAGCACTCCCGGGAGTGACGATCGGCGAAGACGCCAGCTGTGCGAGCGCATCGTACAGAGCCAGGATCCGGTTCCAGTCCGTGTCGGCCGGCGCGCGCGCCCGCGCGTGGCAGGCGGCGATCGCCGCCTGAAGGGCATACGGTCCGAGCGCGCCGCCCAGCGAATTATTGATTGATTTTCATGTGGTTTTATTTTATAGTAGATTTACTATAAACTTGAGGAATCACGAGATGCTGTCTCCAGACGAGGCGACGATTCAGTCCTTGCGCTGCGACATCGCGTTGCAGATTTCGCGACTCGCTCAGCGCTTGGGCGGGACGCAAATGGCAGCCGCAAAACAGCTGGGAGTACCTCAGCCTACCTTGAGCAAGATCGCCAATGGTCGCGTGTCAGACCTTTCGATTGAGCTTTTGGTCCGCATCGCGGTTCGTGCGGGCCTTCCGATCACACTTCAAACAGGTCACGCACCCCAAGAGGCTGGAGCATTCATCTCCAGACCAGCGCGAGGATCCCGTCGCGTCCCGCTCGAAGCTTGCAGATGAAGCTCGTGAATCGCTCATGGATTCTGAGCGTCGGCTCACTCCCACTCAACGACTCGAGGCATTTCTCGAGCACAATCAGCTGCTCGCCACCCTACACCAGGCGAGCCGAGCCGCTGAAGGGACGCGGATGCAGGCAACACCGAGGGTTGCGTGAGAACGAATCGAGCAGGCCAATCGGCACTTCTGCTCCTTGATGTCATCGAAATCCTAAAGCGCGAGAAGGTCGACTACGCTGTGATTGGTGCGTTTGCGCTCTCCGCACACGCTGTCGTGCGAGCGTCCAGCGACGTGGATGCCTTGCTTTCCATCTCGTACGCGCGCCTCACGAAACTCTCGTCAGTGTTCGAGAGCGCTCGATTTACCACGACGTTGCGCCCCGGGGATGCCGACGACCCGATACTGGGAATGCTCGTGTTGGGCGACTCCCACGGCAATCGAGTAGACCTCCTCGGCGGCCTGCGAGGTCTCGATCCCAACGTATTCTCTCGCGCAATTGGAGTTACCTTCCTCAACGAAAATCTACGCATCGTCGGCCGAGAGGACTTCATCGCCATGAAGTGCTTCGCGGGCGGTCCCCAGGATATGGTGGACGCCCGATCGGCCTATCAGGCCGCGCCGGGGCCGGTGAATCTCGATCTTCTTCGCACCGCGACCCGGCGGTTTGGTCGTGACGCGGCTGACAAACTGGAAGAAATCCTCGCTTCGTAATGTGCAATCCCCGGTCGTATTGGGATCACGATGGGATCACGATTCACTGAGCCGCGGTGCCGCACGCGGCGGCTTTCCCCAATAGGAGGGAGCACTCCCGCGAGTTCCGAGCAAGGCCTGCGGCGCGTGTGAATTCCACTCGAGCTTCCTCGAACCGTCCGAGCTTGCTCAACAGATCACCGCGGACGCTCGGCAGCAAGTGATACGTGTTGAGCCGGCCATCCGCGGCCAGCGCATCGACCAGATCGAGCGCCGCGGCCGGTCCGAACGCCATGGACACCGCCACCGCGCGATTCAATTCGACGATCGGCGAAGGCGCCAGCTGTGCGAGCGCATCGTACAGAGCCAGGATCCGGTTCCAGTCCGTGTCGGCCGGCGCGCGCGCCCGCGCGTGGCAGGCGGCGATCGCCGCCTGAAGGGCATACGGTCCGAGCGCGCCGCCGAGCGAATTGGCCCGCTCCAGTGCATCGAGCCCGCGCCGGATCAACAACTGGTCCCAGCGGCCGCGATTCTGCGCCGGCAAGAGTATGGGGTCTCCGGCCGCATCGGTCCGGGCGGCGGCACGCGAGGACTGAAGCTCCATGAGGGCGACCAGCCCATGTACCTCGGCTTCCTGCGGCATGAGCTCGGCCAGGATGCGTCCGAGCCGCAATGCATCCTCGCACAGCGCCGGCCGCATCCAATCATCTCCCGCGGTCGCCGCATAGCCTTCGTTGTAAATGAGATAAATCACTTCGAGAACGGAAGCGAGCCGGGCGACCCGCTCCTCGGCCGGTGGAACCTCGAACGGGATGTGAGCTTCCGCCAGCGTGCGCTTGGCGCGCAGAATCCGCTGTCCGATCGTGGCCTCGGGGGCCAGAAAAGCGCGCGCGATCTCCGCCGTGCTGAGACCGGCGAGCAGCCGCAGGGTCAGGGCGGTGCGAGCCTCGGTGGATAGCACCGGGTGACAGGCGATGAATGTGAGACGCAGGAAGTCATCGGGAATGTCGTCGCCCGCCGCATCCTCGGGGTCCGGCCCCATCGTGCCCATGAGCGGCGCCTCGTCGGCGACAGCCTGCTGCTTTCGCTCCACGAGCTTACGGTGCCGCAATTCATCGAGCGCACGATTTTTCGCCGTCGCCATGAGCCAACCACCGGGGTTGTCAGGTGCTCCGCTGCGGGGCCACTGCTCGAGTGCGATCACCAGCGCGTCCTGCGCAATTTCCTCTGCGCGCCCCACGTTCCCGAGCATCCTTGCCAGCTTCGCGATGATCTTGGCCGATTCCATACGCCACACCGCTTCGATCAGGCGGACGGCAGACTCAGCCATGGCGGCATCGCCGGCGGGTCATGAAAAGCACGGACCGAGCTCTCGCACTTCGATCGTCGCCCACCCTGCCGCGGGACATGCTTGGGCGATGGCGACCGCCTGCGCGCGGTCCGCGCAGGTCAGAAGGAAGAAGCCGCCGATCATCTCCTTGGACTCGACAAATGGACCATCGACCAGGCTCGATCGAGCATCCCTCCCGGTAACTCTCACCCCCTCCTCGTCGGATTTGAGCGATTGGGCAAGCGTCAACAGACCCTGCCCCTTCAGCTCCTCGCTGAAGCGCAGCATCTGATCGTACCGATCAGACCCCTCCGCGTCGGTGTGGGATTTTCGCTGCCCGGGCGGCTCCAGAATCAACAACGCATATGCCATGGCGACCTCTTGGCCTCGAATTATGAACGAAACGATTCCGACCGGCCCACGTCGCCAAAATCCTCCAGTGCAAAGACCGGGCGTATTTCGATCACCGAATCCTCGGGCATCGGATTCGGGCAGCGCTTCACCCATTCGACCGCCTCATCGATGGATTTCACCTGCCACAGCCAGAAGCCGGCCACGAGCTCCTTGGTTTCGGTAAACGGCCCGTCGATCACGGAGCGCTGGGTACCCGAGAATCGCACCCGCCGGCCCTGCGCGCTGGGCTTGAGCCCTTCCGCCGCGAGCAGGATGCCCGCTTTGACGAGCTCTTCGTTGAAGCGGCCCATCGCTGCCCAGAGCGCATCGCTCGGCATGGCTCCCGCCTCGCTGGAGCCCGTGGCTTTGACCAGTATCATGACTTTCATGGACGACGCTCCTGGGTGGTATGGAGCTACGACGAACGAGACGGATCAAATTCCGACAGCCGGGTCGAAACCCAGGGGTCCGGGTCGAGATGAACGGCGGGGCGGATGCGGATGAGCGGCGGCGGCTACACCACAGGCGCGGGCCCCCGAATATCGCGACCCAGCCGGCAGCGGCTGCTCATTGAGCGTTGAACGTCCGGGTCGCCGGCGCGGCCGCTGCCCGCTGCTTGCGGCCGGCGTTGATCGGCTGTGCCAGCAAGTAGCGATCCCCCAACCAGTCCACGGCCCGGGCGATGGCCGGACTGTAGTTCGCGACCGGCAGCGATCGGGGTGTACCTGTGTGATTGTTAGCCATGTAACTGCTCCTCTCGTGTGGTCGAGACCGTCTTGGCTGGTGCGGCCGGAACCGTCTTGATGTGCATCGGGTTCGCGTTCGGGGGCCAGCGCCGATGAATCCAGTCGGTCAAAGCGATGAGATAGCCGCCGGGCAGTGTCATCAAAGCCATCGACGGGCCGAATTCCAGTAGCGCCAAGCGCGAACGCTGTAATAAAAGATTCATATGGCTCATATCTTTATCTCACTAATCGTTGCCTCAGCCGTGTATGCCTAGGCAAGTATTGACACAAAAAAACTCACACGTTCTGCAACATGCGGACCAAATAGCCCTCCAGTTGGCGCGCCTCCGCTTGACTGAAGCCCCGCATGAAGTGATTCAGCACCCGCACCGAGCATTCCCTCAGCTTCGGCAGCGCAGCAAGCCCCGCCTCCGTCAGTTCCAGCTTCACGAGGCGCCGGTCGTCGGGGCATCGACGCCGACTGATCAAGCCCTTCGCCTCCAATCGGTCGGCCATGCGGGTCATTGCACCGGCGTCGTACGAGAGGTCCTTGCACAACTCCGTCGCAGAATCCACGCCGCGCTTTGCCAGTACGCTGATGACTACGTACTGGCAGGCGCTGATCCCGAGCGCCGCTAAATCAGGGTCTCGGGCAATCGCTTCGTCCAGCGCATTCATATGGGCAGCGCGAACCCGGTAGATCAATTGCCCGACGCAATTGGAAGGCTGATAGGTCTCGAGATCGTAAATTTGGGCTTCGGAGCTCAATCATTTCACCTCAGCGGAGAATATACCTGCCTAGGCAGTGATTGTCAAGGCAGTGGTAGGCATGGGGTCCGGGCAGCCCAACCCGCTGCAAGGGCTGCTCAGCCATGGCCTCGCGAATTCGACCGCTACCGATTCTCGGGCGGGATGGTCTTGATGCGCTCCGCGAAGGCCGCATGTACCGCCCGGTCGACGGCCTTCGAGACGACTTTCGTCGAGGCCGGAGCGGAATTCAAACAATTCCCGCCCTTCCACGCACGCGCCGGCCGGATGGGGCGCGCGCTGAATCCGCCGCCGCAATTCGGGCAGACGTTGGCGAGTATTTCTTCCACGCAAGTTCGGCAGAAGGTGCACTCGAAGGAACAAATCATCGCCTCGAGGGAGCTCGGCAACAATTGAACTCCGCAGTTCTCGCAGGTCGGCCGAATCTCCAACATATCGAGACCTCCTTGATATTCGGGGTGCGTGATACGCTCACAGCCGATCTATTAACTTCGGGCGCGAACAGTGAGATTTCTCATCGTGATCATGTTGGCATTCCTGTCCGCCTGCAGCTGGTTCGGCGCGCGCAAACCGGCGGCGCGGGAGCCCACCGAGCTCGTCATCACCGGTGCGCCGCTGGGCTCTCTGGTATTCATTGACGGCTCGCAGGCCGGTCCATCGGTGTCGCGCAACGATCAATCAGAGATTCTGGATGTCTCGCCCGGAGCCCACAAGGTCGAAATACACGTGAACGACGCCATTGTTTATCGAGAGGAGACCTACGTGGGCTCGGGGGAGCGTCGCGTGGTTAGCGTATTGTCGGGGTTGAGCCGATAAATCCCTCGGGAACTCGGATGCAGCTCAGCTCTCGTCGCTGAATTTCACGGCGGCATGGCTCCCGTCGCAGAACGGTTTGTTCTTCGAGGCTCCGCACCGGCATAAAGTCACGCGGTTCCGGACCTCATACGCGTGACCATCCGATCCGACGACCTGGACCCCGCCTCTTAGCCATAGAGGCCCCGAGCATCCTTGGGCGGGATCCTCGATCAAACCGATCGAGGGCTCATGCTTCGGCTCGAGCGCCTGCGCCGTGGCGTTATCCCAGGCTACCAATCGGCCGGACGGGCACTCGCCGACCTGTTTCACGAACTGCTTGCGCGCCGCCGGCTGGTCGGTCTGGTTGACGAGATTCCACACCTGCCCGTGCGGGTCGCAGAAGCGGGCGAACGCACACAGCGCTTCGGCATCCGTCAACGACATCGACGGCCCCTTGCTCAGCGTCGCCTGACTTGCGTAGGGCTCGCGACTCGCTGTTTCCGTGCCGTCAAACCCCACCTTGGCATGCGACCCGTCGCAGAACGGTTTTTTGGCGCTCTGCCCGCAGCGGCACAAGAAGTACTGCGCCTGCGGCGGATAGCTGGCCCCCTCCTTCCACTGGGTGGACTCGCCGGACGCGTTCGAACCGATGATCTGCTTGCCGAGCGGCAACTGCCCGCTCACCTTGTAGGGTCCGTTCTTGGTGATCTCAACCTTGGGACCCGTCGGCCTGGGATGCATGATGCGTCTCCCTGGAGAGGATGACCATGGATCGTAACAGAGACCCGAGGTTTCGAGTCCGACACAGTATATTCTCGACGGCCTGTCGTATTTGGCATCGGCCGTTCGTCGAGGGAATATACAGCCCCGAATCATCGGGTTTGCCCGCAACACGAGGAGACGACGATGCCACAACCCATCCCCTATCTGGCTTTCGACGGCAATTGCGCGGAGGCGATGCGCTTTTACGCCAAAGTGCTCGGCGGCAAGCTCGACCTGATTACCTTCGGCCAGTCGCCGATGGCCGATCAGACCCCGAAAGACGCCCGGGACCGCATCATGCACGCCCACCTGACATTGAGCGACAACGGCTCTCTATACGCCGGCGACTGTCCGCCGCAGATGCCGTATCAAGGCATTCACGGCGTGTCGATCACGCTCGTCTACGACGCTGTCGCACAGGCTGAACGCACCTTCAATGCACTGGCCGACGGCGGCAAGGTAACCATGCCGTTCGGCGCCACGTTCTGGGCCAAGGGCTTCGGCATGTTGACCGATAAATTCGGCTGTCCGTGGCTCGTGAACGGCGAGATGATCGGCCCATCCTAGAGCCGAGCCCACCCCAGCAACCGGCAGGCCGGTGCGCCCCAGGCGCTGAACCTTGGATCTTGGCGACGACGATACTTGCCTCGAGCATGGCGTTCATCGACGGCACAGTCGTGAATGTCGCACTTCCGGCGCTGCAACGATCACTGGGCGCAACGCTTGCGGACGAGCAGTGGATCGTCGAAGCCTACCAGCTGATGCTGGCGGCGCTGCTGCTGGTGGGCGGCGCGACGGGGGATCGCTTCGGCCGGCGACGGGTGTTCGTCATCGGTCTGGGCCTATTCACCATCGCATCGGCGATTTGCGGCTCGTCGCGCGACGTCGCGACGCTCATCGTCGCCCGAGGCTTTCAGGGCGTCGGCGGCGCTTTGATGATTCCCGGCAGCTTGTCGCTGTTGAGCGCCTCCTTCGACAAGGAAAAGCGCGGCCGCGCCATCGGCACCTGGTCGGGGTTCACCGCCATGACCAGCGCCTTTGGTCCGGTGCTGGGCGGTTTTCTCATCGACCACGCGAGCTGGCGCTATGCATTCTTCATGAACGTGCCTCTGGCGGTGGTCGTCGTGGTGTTGACGTTCCGCTTCGTCCCCGAGAGCCGCAACGACTCCTCGCAGAAGGCTATCGACTGGATGGGTTCGGTGCTGGCCGCGATCGCCTTGGGCGGCATCGTCTATGCACTCATCGAGTCGCAATCCGCCGGTTGGAGCGACCGATGGGTCATCGGAGCGTTGGCGGTGGGCCTCCTGATGCTGCCCGCGTTCCTGCTCTTCGAACTTCGTCATCCGGCACCCATTTTGCCGCCGGCGCTATTTCGCTCGAGCGACTTTTCCGGTGCAAACCTGCTGACGCTCCTGCTTTACGCGGCGCTCGGCGGGAGTCTTTTCTTCGTACCGATGAATCTCATTCAGGTGCAGGGGTATTCCGCCGCCGAGGCCGGTGGCGCGTTGCTGCCTTTCGTACTGCTCATGTTCGGGCTGTCTCGGTGGGCGGGTGGTTTGGTCGATCGTCATGGCGCCAAGCTTCCACTGGTGATTGGGCCGACGATTGCGGCGTGCGGTTTCGCGCTGTTTGCGGTGCCCTCCGTGGGCGGCAGTTACTGGGTCACGTTCTTCCCTGCAGCCCTCTTGCTCGGCTTTGGGATGACCGTAACTGTCGCCCCGCTGACGACGACAGTCATGACGTCCGTCGCTCCGGGTGTCGTGGGTACCGCGTCGGGCGTCAATAATGCGGTTGCCAGTGTAGCTGGATTGCTGGCGATAGCCGGTCTGGGGATGGTGATGTCCCATACTTTCGATACTCGGCTGCGGCACGACCTCGCAGCGGCGAATGTCCCGCAAGCGACCGTGGAAGCGGTTGATGCGCAGCGAGCCAAGCTCGCGGCGATCGAGCCCCCGGCGAACGCGAGCGCAAGCTCACGGCTTGCGATCCGCCGCGCCGTCGATGCGGCGTTCGTATCGGGATTTCGCCGTGTCATGTGGATCGCCGCAGCGCTCGCGCTCGGAAGCGCTGTGAGTGCATGGGTAATGATTGGAACACATCGCGGACGCAGATAGTTCCCCGCTGAGACCGGCCCCTCGCTAAATTCCGCTCGCGCTTCCGCCCTCGATGGCTTTGCGCAATGTCTGGGCATCTCCGGTCGTGCCGGCATCGATGCGTCGCAGGATTTTCCCCGACGCGTCCGCAACGAGGATGGTCGGTACGTCATTGACCCGGAATGCGCGAAACTCCCTGCCGGATTCGTCCAGGGTCAAGGGTATGCGCACCTGGTATTTCACTCGATATTCCTGAAGATCGTCGCGGTTTGCCCAGAGACCGGAGGCGATGCCGAGCCAGCGGATGTGGGGATCGGCGCTCAGCGCGCCGATTTGCTCCCGGGCGCTGCGACAGCGCGCGGACACTTCCGGCCGCGTCGTCTCCAGATAGGATTCGCACCAGGGCGATAGGAATACGAGAGCGATCAATTCGCCCTGCGAGCCGCCCTTGCCCAGATCGAACCGCTGACCGTCGAGGGTCCGCAGAGACCAGGACGGTAATCGGTCGCCCACGCCGATTGGCGGCGGATCTGCCCGCTCGGGTGCGCCCGCCGGCGCGGGTGTTCCCGCGGCCATTCCCTCGGCCGGAGAACCCGCACGGGCGGCGACCAGCGCGGCGTCGAGCTCATGATCCGCCAAATGACCGACGTAGGCTATCCGCCCGTCACGGCCGATGACGATGTGCGTGGGCGTGACCCGGACATGGAACGCCAAGCCCAGATGGCCATCGTCAAATACGATGGGCATGGTGATTCCAAGTTTTTTTCGGTAGTCGCGGATCGCCTCGACCGAGTCGTTGAATCCAACGTCGATGGCGATGACCGCCATGTCCGGGCCGGCATTCTCATAGGCATGTTCGAAATGCGGCATCTGCTGCCGGCAGGGCACACACCAGGTTGCCCAAAACTTCAGATAGACCGCCTTCTTGCCGTAGAGCGCGCCAAGATCGATGGTATCGCCGTCGATCGTTTTCAAGATCAGCCGGGGTGCGGGCGTTCCCAAGATGAGACGCCCGGCTGCCTGCGCCCGTTGCTGACCGGAGATTTCCGCCCCCGCGGGGACACCGCTCAGGAGGCCGGCGACCATGACGAGGATGCCGAGCAGCGTGGTCAGCCTCACGGAGACCGCTCCTCGGTAACGGCGCGCGACGCGGGTTTGTTCTTGTCCTTGATCATGAACACGAGGATCTTGGCGGGCGCCGTCTTGCTCGCATTCGCCGAAACCCGGTGGATGTCGCCGGGTCCTTCGTAGAAGGTCTGCCCGGGCCGCAACGTCACTGCCGCGTGGCCATCCACTTGCATCGTCATCTCGCCCTCGAGCACGTAGACGAACACTTGAGCGTCGTGGCGGTGGGGCAATGAGGCCCCGCCCGGCCGATAAGCCACCGTGAGCATCAGAGCCTCTTGCGTCGGTGAGCTCGCAAGATCACGTTGCATGAGCGGGGTCACGGCCACGTCGGCCGCGCCGGGCGGAGCACCGAGCGAGAACATGGGTGACAGCGCGAGCAGCGTGCTCACTGCGACGCGCCCGAAGAAGAATCCAATTCGCTCAACCATATCGGTACTCCCCTCGGCGCTCACCAACGATCGTTTTCGTCTTGCGTCCGGCCGTCCCTCGGGGAGAATAGATCGTTCGTTGGTCTGATGGAACCATTTCTCCCACTCACGATACGCCTCCGGGGGCGGGGATCCCTCATGGGATGCCACGCCACGCAGGTCTCTATCGCTCGCCGACCTGAAGGCCGGCGTTTCTCGAGGAGAAATAAGATGAATTCCGGCTCACTTCCGCCGGAAAGCCTCGGCCAGCAATTCCTGCCCTATGCCGCCGTTATCCTTGTTTCCGGTCGCGAAACGGTACAACGCCGCGGTATAGATCGCATGCAGCGTGGCGCTCACAAGCGATAGACCGACGACCGTCACCGCCAGCACGATCGCCGCGAGCACCATCGCTCCCAGCGCCTTGGTCGAAATGGCGAACATCATGAACGCCCACGCGATCGCGAACAGCGGTATGGCAATCACCGCAATTCCGATGCTGATGCCGCCATTGCCGATGAGGTTCTCGCCCCAATTTTGCTGCAGCAGGTCGAGACTGCGAGAGATCGCCTCGACGGGCCCGACACCTTCGACGACCAACACCGGCAGCGTCATCGCAGTGGCGAGCGTCCATGCTGCTCCGACGATGGCCGTCACAATCCGGCCGACGATGCCGACTCGCTCCTCGATGGCGCGCAGCATCGTGCCGACCGTGGCGGCGATCAGTGCGTACCCCAAGATCGCCGGCAGATTGGATAACGCGGACTGGAGTCCTTCTTGCACGCTGGCGGACTCACCGTCGAGCCGTCGGAGGGCGACTGCAATGAGAGCGGAGTTGAAGAACATCGTGATCGAGTAACTGATCACGTAGAACACGTAGGTCCCAGCATAGGACAGGACCCTTGCGGTGTGCGATACGGATCCGCCGGCGAGCGCGGCTTGATCATGGTGATACATCGCCCAGATCGGCACGGCGAAAGATGCCAATATCAGCACGATGGCCATGGCGGATAGCAGGGGAAAAATGAGCAGAGCCGGGTCTTCCTTGAGAACGTCCCAGCACTCTCCGGCGAGAGCCCAACTGCGCGAGATCTTGTCGAACATCAGATCACCCTCCCTAGTCAGCGATGTCATTTCGCCATAAAACACGGGGCCGGGGGGTGTTTAATGCTGGAACTGTGACCCAGGACCCGCGGGGCATCCCTAGGCCCGTCAGGGGGTCGGCTTGAACGGCAAGATGCCGGGCATATAGGATTGTTCACATGACGTCCTTCATGGCGGATGCTGGCGGCTACAGGCCGATTTTTCGGCAGCGATTGCTGTTGCTGCTGTTCGTGCTCGCCGCTGCCGCTCCCGCGCCTTCCATGGCGCAGAGTCCGGCCGGCGACTGGACCCAATTCGGTTGGGATGTCGCGGCTTCGAGCGCCTCGACCGATGCCACCGGCATTACGGCATCCAATCTCTCCTCTTTGAGGCGGCGTCAGGTCGCTCTCGACGGTACCGTGGATGCGTCCGCCATCTATCTTCACGCCGTCGATGTCAGCGGATCGGAGCACGATGTCTTCTTCGTGACCACCACCTACGGGAAGACGATTGCGATCGATGCCAACCTGGGCACCGTATTGTGGGAGTTCACGCCGCCGAAATATTCGACTTGGGCGGGGACACGCCAGATAACCAACACTACCCCGGCCGCGGATCCCGACCGCCGGCACATTTACGCAGCCGCGCCCGACGGGACGATTCAAAAGCTGGCGATCTCCGACGGGCACGTGGTCTGGACCACGGCCGTGACCTTATTGCCGTTGCGCGAGAAGATTGCCTCGCCCCTGCGAGAGTTCCGCGGCCACATCATTGCCGTCACCGGGGGCTACATCGGCGACGAGCCGCCGTACCAGGGCCATGTCGCCATTCTCGAGGAGCAATCCGGCAAACTGCTTCAGGTCTGGAACACCCTCTGCAGCGACCACTCCGGATTGCTGGCGCCCAGCTCCTGCCGGTCCACACAATCCGCCATCTGGGGCCGCGCCGGTGCCGTGATCGACGCCTCCACCGGAAATATTTTCGTGGCCACCGGGAATGGGCCCTATAACGGCAAGAGCGATTGGGGTGACGCCATCATCGAGCTCAATCCCGAGGCGACCCGGATGCTCGGCAACTTCACTCCTTCCAATAACTTCGAAATGGATGCGAGAGATCTCGATCTCGGTTCAACGTCGCCCGTGCTCCTCGGTGCTGGTCTCCTGGCCCAAGGCGGAAAGGACCGGCTCATCCGCCTGCTCAGCATCGACGCCATTGCCGGTACCATGGCTCACGAAGATCATGAGCTGCAGAGCGTCCCTACCCCCTCGGGCGACAGGCTGTTCACCGCTCCCGCCGTGTGGCGTCATGATGGCGAGACCTGGATGTTCGCGGCAGACTCCGGCGCCGTCGCCGCCTGGACTCTCAGGGGCGGAAAACTGGTTCCGATGTGGCAACGCAGCAATGGCGGCACCAGTCCGGTGATTGCCGGCAATCTACTTTATATCTACGACCCGAACGGCGGCTTGCGCGTCTACGAACCTACGAAGGGTACTCAGCTGGCGAACCTCGAGAGCGGTACGGGGCATTGGAACAGCCCCATCGTGGCGGATGGCAAGATCGCTCTTCCGGAAGGAAACGCCAATCGACATGCCGCTTCCGGAGTGCTCGATATCTGGAGTCTGCCGAAGTGAATCCATTCGCCCCCAATTCCTGTGGATAACCCGGTGCACAACAGGTTCCCGGTCGCCAAAACGTCACGCCTCTTCAGCCGCTTATATTAGATTGCCGTTTTTTTGAGCAATTGGATCGAGGCGATCAGCCGGGTCCAGACCTTACCGACGGCTATTTGCGCTTGGTCTGACTTTTGCGCTTGGTCTGACTTTTGCGCTTGGTCTTACCTTTGCGCTTGGTCTTACCTTTGCGCTTGGTCTTACCTTTGCCCAGGGTCTTCCGTTTGCGCACGGCGAGCTTTTTCTTGGCCTTTCGGCGCATCTTGACCAGCGCGTCGACCAGATCGTCCACGGGTTCGTGTTTTTTCGCCTTGCGCCGCATCCACACCAGCGCGTCCAGCAATTCGTCCACGGCGTCGCGCTTTTTTTTGGCCATGCAACATCCTACTACACGCCGGCGATCCTCACCGTTAACTACGAGGGCGGTGATGTGTGAGCACGACGGCAGCCTCGGTCGTCAAAACTCGGAAAGTGAAGCTCTCCTCGAAATACAGCTCAACGGCCGTATTGGAATGGCTCCGATAGCCGATCGAGATATCCTGGCCGATATCCAGCTCAAAATCGCCGCTGCGGGTCGTAACGACGAATCCACCTTCAATGGCGGGCGCCCAAACGATGCCCCCGTCCACCACGCGCTCGATATGGTGAAAGACCGGGTAACCCTCGTCGCTTCCGCCGCTGGCGGCCGTGTAAGCGTCTGCGCCGAGCACGAGCGCGTACGGCCCATTCACGCCCGCAAGCCGCAATTGGCTGACCGCCTGGGCGACTACGTCCGAATAGCCTCTCACGTTGGAAGGGAGCGCTACGGGCGTATTGCTGCTGGCTTGACGAATGCCCTCAATCCCCGCTGCGGCATAGCCGTCGAAGACAGCGCGATCTTCGGCAAACGCGATTTTGCGCGCCGCTTCCTTCACCGGCGACCAGTCTGAATCGGTGGCACCGCGCTCGACGTCGTCAATCGCCTGGCGCGCGAGTTCGAATGGAACACGCAATTCGACCAGCGCCTTCGCTTCGCGTTGCGCGGCTTGGATTCCCTGATCCGGAGCCTGGATCTCGCGCAGGTGGCCGGTGCCGACAGCCGAAAGTTCGCGGCCTTTCGGGCCCGGCACATCCACCACCCGCCGCGCCGCCAAGTGGCGCTTGAGGGTCCTGGACGCCTCCTCTTCGATTGCAGCCCAGGCCGCGTCAGAAATGGGAGCGAGTTCCCGATGAAGGTTATTCATGTCCAGCCTCGTTTTTGAGTGAGCCAATTCCGAGTGAACCGTCGGGTGACGACATGCGTGTTTTGGGCTTGTCCTCAGCCTCACTCTCAGCGGCGCTCGGAGCGGAAATCGACGGAGTCGAAGCGCCCGGCGCGACATTCGCCAAAAATGTCGCCGACGGCACGAAGAACAGGGTTCCGGTGACGGCCCGGCTGAAGTCCAACAGCCGGTCATAATTACCCGGCGGCCTGCCGACAAACATGTTGATGAGCATCTGCTCGATCCTGTGGGGGGAACGCGCATAGCCGATGAAATAAGTGCCGAACTCGCCCTTTCCCACATCGCCGAAAGGCATGTTGTCCCGCACGATCTCCAGCTGCTGTCCGTCCTCCACAATCGTCGTCAAAGCATTGTGCGCCGAGGTCGGCTTGACGGCATCGTCCAATTCGATATCGGCCAGCTTGGTCCTGCCGATGATCCTTTCTTGCTGCTCGGTCGGGAGCGTGTTCCACTTATCCACGTCGTGAAGATACTTCTGCACGATCACGTAACTCCCGCCGGAGAACTCGGCATCCTCCTCGCCGATAATGGTCGCATCGCTCGCCGCCTGATCCACGGGGTTCTCGGTACCGTCGACAAAACCAATCAAATCGCGGTCATCGAAGTACTTGAAGCCGTGCACTTCGTCCGTGGTGGATATTGCGCCCCGGAGTCGCGACATGATCTGCGCCGCCAGCTCGAAGCACAGGTCCATGCGCGACGCGCGGATATGAAACAGGATGTCGCCCGGCGTCGCGACAGCATGATGACGCCCATGAATCTCACGGAAAGAGTGCAGGTCTTTCGGTCTCGTTGCCCCGAACAGCCGGTCCCACGCGTCCGAGCCAAACGCCATGATGCATGACAGCCGCCCTTCGAGGTCGCGGAAACCTACCGCACGCAAAAGCGCGTCCAGGTCGGCGCACAGAGCGCGCACGGGGGATTCGTTTTCCTCTCCGGGCTTGATCGTGACGACGAGAAAAATGGCGGCCCGCGAGAGCTGGGCGACCACCGGTTGTTGAACAGCGGAAGGCACGCGTGTTTCCTTGCTGACCTGTGCGGCGGGAGAAGCCACAATAACAGACCGAAATCCGCGACAGCAACCCGCTTGCGGAGCGAACCTCGGCTCTCTTTTCCCATACCGAGGCCGTACAATCCATTTCCCTCTAAACGCTCGAGTTCCCGAATGGCCAAAGCTGGTTCACCGCCCTTCCTTCCCTTTACGCGCCCCTCCATCGATGAGGCGACCATCGCGGAAGTCGCCAACGTTCTACGCTCGGGCTGGCTGACCAGCAACGGGCCGAAGGTGCGGGCTTTCGAGGCGGCATTGTCGACCTTTTTCTCCGGCCGCCCGGTTCGGACGTTCAATTCCGGCACCTGCACCATGGAGATTGCCTTGCGTATCGCGGGCATTGGCCCGGGTGACGAGGTGATCACGACGCCGAATTCATGGGTCGCTACGGCCAATGTCATTCTTGAAGTAGGTGCGAGCCCGGTATTCGCCGACATCGACCCCCGCAGCCACAACATCGACGTTCGACCAAATAGCCGCGGCCGTCACCCCACGGACCCGGGCGATACTTCCGGTGCACATGTGCGGTCTGCCCTGCGACATGGACCGGCTCTATGGGCTGGCGGCCGATCTGTCGCTGCGTGTCATCGAGGATGCGGCTCAAGCCATAGGGTCCACATGGAAAGGCGATCGCATCGGTGCATTCGGCGACATGATTTCCTTCAGCTTCCAAGTGAACAAGAACATCATGACGGGCGAAGGCGGCTGCCTAGTAGTCAACGACGCAGAGGAAGCCGCCTTGGCCGAACGATATCGCCTTCAGGGAGTTTCACGCCACGGCCTGGACGGGATCGACGTTGACGTGATGGGCGGCAAATTCAACATGACGGAGATCGCTGCCGCCCTGGGTCTCGCGCAGATGGGTCAACTCTCGGCGTTCAATGCCCGACGGCTGGCGCTGGCGAAACACTACTTCGAATGCTTCGGCGGCGAATTCGAGGCCGAGTGCGGCGCCGAACTGCCGATCGCCGATTTTCATCAAAGCAATTGGCATATGTTTCACATTGTCCTGCCGGATCGGATCACCCGCGCAGCATTCATGCAACGCATGCTGGATCTGAACATCGGCGTCGGATTCCACTATGCGGCCATCCATCTGTTCACCCTGTACCGCCGTCGCGGCTTCAAGGAAGGGATGTTTCCGGTCGCAGAGCGCGTTTGCCGGCAGATCGTCACGCTGCCGCTCTTTCCCGCCATGAACAACTCCGATGTCGAACGAGTAGTCGATGGGGTGAGGTCGATACTGGCTCACGAGAAATAGGCTGGAGACGGTCAACCCGGTCTATTCGTTCTAACTCGATCGAGGATGGGGGTACACTTGGGCGGCAGTGTGAAAACCCGGCTTCAAGGGAGAAAAGCAATATGAGTATCGCTAGCGAGTTCAAAGAATTTGCCATGAAGGGCAATGTGGTCGACATGGCGGTGGGTATCATCATCGGCGCCGCGTTCGGCAAAATCGTCTCCTCGCTCGTAGGGGATGTCGTCATGCCGCCGCTCGGCCTGCTGATCGGCGGTATCAATTTCAGCGACCTGGCGGTCACCCTCGGGACCGATCCGAAAGGTGCGCCGGTTTTGCTCAAGTACGGTTCCTTTCTCCAGACGGTATTCGACTTCCTGATCATTGCAATCGTGATTTTTGCCCTGATCCGGGGGATCAATAAACTGAAGAAACCGCCTGTTGCGGCGCCCGACGCGCCGCCCCCGCGCCAGGAAGTGCTGCTCGAGCAGATTCGGGACGCGCTCGTCAAGAAATAGGTTTCGATCCGATACCTGGACCCCGGGAAGCGGCTTTGCCCGCTCGGGCAGAGCCGCTCCATCGGCGCAAGGGATAGTGAGGGGAGCGTTCACAAATAAGCAACGTCCGGCGGCACGCGCGCGGAAGGGACGGCGGTGCTTCCCGAGGTGCAAGCGCAGCTCGCCCGGTAGTTCTCATGACCTGACATCGGCAGGCAAGGTGAAATGAAATCGCGCGCCCACATCGCGTTCGCCGTGTGCCCAGATTCGCCCACCATGCCGCGTGACGATGCGATGCACGATCGCGAGCCCGACCCCCGTTCCCGCAAAGTCCTGCGCCTTGTGCAGGCGCTGAAAGACACCGAATAGCTTGTCCGCATAAGCCATGTCGAACCCGGCTCCGTTATCCTCGACCTGATAAATCGCCTCGCGGCCCTCGACACGGCCGCTCACCTTGATTTGGGGATCCGCGCGCTTGGCGCTGTATTTGAGCGCGTTGCCGATGAGATTGCACCACACCTGACGAATCACCGTGCCGTCGGCCGGGGCGGGTGGCAAATCCCCGATGTCGATCTTGGGGGGAGGACCGGTGTAGAGTGCCATCACCTCCGCCGCCGCCGAATTGGCCATGAGCGTCATGTCGATGAGCGAGAGATCGAGCGGTCGCCGCCCCGCCTGCGAGAACTCGAGCAGCCCGACGATGAGTCGGTCCATTTTCTGGCTGCCGCCGCGAATGATGTCGAGGCGGCGCCTCCCCTCCTCGCCGAGAGACTCTGCGAAATCCTCCTCGAGCATCTTCGCAAAGCCGTCGATGGTTCGAAGGGGTGCGCGCAAGTCATGGGATATCGAATAGGAAAAAGACTCGAGATCCCGATACGCGGCGGCGAGCTCCTCGGACCTCAGTCTCTCGCGCTCCTGGAGCTCGGCTACTTCCCGGCGCAATCGCTGCACGCCGAGCGCGCGCCCAATGACCGGCAAAATGACGTTGAGCTTGAAGGGTTTCAAGATGTAATCGAGAGCGCCCTCCTTCATCGCCCGGACGGCCGTGTCGATGGTGCCGTGGCCGGTCATTAAGATGACCGCGATCGACGGATCCCGCTCACGCACCGCGTTGCTGAGGGCGATGCCGTCCATCTCCGGCATCATCAGATCCGTGAGGAGGAGATCGAACTCGCCGGGCTTTACGGCGGCGAGCGCCTCGCGCGCCGAACTGAAACCGCGTGTCGTATAGCCTTCCAGAGCCAGTGTGTCACAGAGCGCACGCATCTGTGCCGCCTCGTCATCGACGATCAACAGGTGCCCATCGGTTCCGGTGCTCACGGCAATAGCTCCGCAAAGGCAGCCCGCAATTCCGTCATGCGCGGCGGCTTGCTCAATACCTTGTCGATATGCGCCGGCGTATCGTTGGCGGCGATGAGTCGCTGGCCCCAGCCGGTGAGGAGAATGATGGGCGTCGCCGCCGAGACTTCCTTGATGGCGGCGGCGACCTTGCGGCCATCCACCTGCGGCATCCCGAGGTCGGTCACGACGATATCGAAGCGCTCGGCGCGCTCGAGGGACACCGTAAAAGCGTCGATACCCGCCTGTCCCCCATGGGCGACCGATATGACGTGCCCATCCTCCTGCAGAGTGTCTTGCAATGACTTGATGAGCACCGGATCATCATCGACTAGGAGAATACGGAGCCGACGGCTCACCGTGGCCGGCTTGGCCTCATGGCCCACCGCCACCAGGGATGAGGTATGGGCAGGAAAGCTCAGACGGACGGTCGTGCCGACTCCGGGCGTGCTCTCGATCTCGATCTCCGCGCTATGACGCTGCACCATCCCGTAGACCATCGCAAGTCCGAGCCCGGTTCCGCGCTCCCCTTTGGTGGTGTAGAAGGGCTCCAGACATCGCCGCCGCGTGTCTTCATCCATCCCGACTCCGGTATCCCTCACGTCGATGACGGACCGGTCGAAACCGTCGCTGCTCACGACCTTGCGAGTGAGCACGGTGATCGTGCCTCCAGCCGGCATGGCGTCGATCGCATTGAAGATCAGATTGGTGAGGGCATCTCGAATCTCGTGTTCGGCTCCCATGATCTCCGGCAATCCCTCGGCCAGATCCATGTTGAGCTCGACGTGCAAACCGCGCTGCTGCGGCAGATCGTTCCAGCGCGGCCGGGTCAGTTCCGCGACCTGCTGAACGGCGGCATTCAGATCCACACGCCCCAGGGTCAGCTGCGCCTCCCGCTCACGGTAGAACTCGCGCATCCGCGCCACGGTTCGCGCCACATCCTCGATGGCCCGCTGGATGGTGACCAGATAGCCGCGCGCCCGCTCGCTCAGGTTCGGCTCGCGCTCGAGCAGGGATTCCGTATAGAGCGACACGGGCGAGATGGCATTGTTGATATCGTGCGCAATACCGCTGGCCATTTGACCCAACGCCCGCAGCCGTTCCTGCTGCATGACGGCGTGTTGCGACAGCCGCAGGTCGTCGTACGCCTTCTGCAACGCGCCGTAGAGCCGCGCCTGATGACTGGCGAGGGCCACATGCTCGCTCAGTTGTCGCAGGAACTCGCATTCGCCGCTGCTGAATGCCTGGCTCGCGCGGCGCGCGGATACCATCACGCCGAACACCTGGTTCTCCACGATCAGGGGTGAAATGACCAGCGATCGCAACCCGGCGCTCGCGAGTCGCTGAGGAAACGGAAAAGGTACCTCGATAACGTCCGGCTCATAGACGAGTTGCCCGGCGACGCATCTCGACAATCCGTTCTGGTCGATGGGGATCAGGGACATATCTGCCAAGCCGAGCCTCTCGGCGAAGGGGCGGCCGACGATACCGAGGGCGCTCACCGTGAGGGAGTGCGCCTCGGCGTCGTGGATCAGAATACAACCGAAGTCGATCGGCAGGTCCTGCTCGAGACTGCCGAGTACCACCTGAAAGATGCTCGGTAAATCCTGCCGTTCACCCGTCGCGCGGGTGATTTGCTGCAGGAGGTTCAAGCGGCTCAGCTGATCACGGAGCCGGCTCTCGGACCCTTGAATCTGACCCAGCATCTGGTTGAACGTGTCGGTGAAGAGATCGAATTCCTCGGTTCCGGTCCGATTCGCGCGCACACCGTAGTCGTGGCGCTCCGATACCGCTCGGGCCGTCTCTGCCAGGGCCCATATCGGACGAAGCAGCTCATGCTGAAGCCGTTGCGATAAGAGATAGGCCAGCGCAGAGGACAAGCCGATCACCAGAACCACGATCAGGCCGTAGAGTTCGATGCGCGCATACATGGCACCAAGGTCGGATCGAACGTATAGCATGCCCAGGTGCGAAGTGCCTTCCACGACCGGCGTAAAGCCGGCCAGCGCCGAGCGTGTGAACGCGAAGCCCGCCGCACCGGGATGCGTCGGGAATGAGGATGCCGGCTCCGCATGCGGGTAGGTCGCAAAGAGCCTGCCCCGGCCATCGTACAAAGCGGCCCCGACGATGTGCGGCTCGGCCCGGAATGCACCCAGCACCGATGTCGCGTCCTCCGTGTTGTCGAAAGCCAGGGCGGCGGTGCTATTGCTGGCAATCGCCTGGCTCAGCGTTTTGAGCTGCTGGATGCTGGAATGCCGGAAATCCACCGCTTCGTACGTACAGAACGCGAAGGTCGTCAGCGCCAGTACCGCGCCGCTCGATAGAAAGAGCAGCCGGGTGAGCCGATGGCGGATGGAAATCGAGGGAGTTGTCATGGGTTGCGGCTCCCGTTGACGGGACTGACGATATCGGCAAGGCGCAATAGCTTGGAGCTGATCGGCAATCCGGCCGCGCGTGCCGCGTCGACGTTGATCTTCAAGCGAATTCGATTATTTTCGGTGACGAACTCGACCATCACGCCGCGCTGCGCGGCACCGTTGATCTCCGAGACGGTCAAGATGCTGCGATGACCCAGGGTCCTCAGGATCTGGTCGAGCTGTGAGGTCTCTGATCGGTCGATGAACAGAATTTGGCAGCCGTCGACCTGATCGAGGCTGTTGAACCGGTGTACCACCAGCGGGTGGCCCTCGATATGCTCGCCCCGCACCGCCTCGTCGAGGCGCGCCCCGAACGGATCGGCGCCCAGGATGCCGATGATGAAGGGCTCGGTCGGAGACGTGAATGCCTGCGCCGGCCAATCCACGAACTGCGAGAAATTGAAAAGGAAAACCGCCTTGACCTGGTACTCCGACGGCGAATCGGCGGCTGCCGCGCCCTGCAGCAAGACGACGCATGCGGCCACCGAGCACAGCCAACGAGCCAGCACTTTTGCTAGCACCGCCATGCGGGTTCTCCGTATGCGTTACGCCCACTATGCACTTTCATCCCGGGAACCTTATCGCGGCGACGCGTTGGATTTCGACGTGCTCGTTCTCGATCGAGGCAAAATCACTACATTGGCAATAGCTTGGCGAGACTGCGCTTACCGTGTTGTGCGAGCAACGGTCAAACCGCTAAATGTTGAGTGGGGTCTCAGAATGTCCGCGGCAAACGGTCGTCGCGGCAAAGTCGGCTACGCCGAACGGCGCCCGTTGGTTCGCCAAGTGCGGACTATGCGCCCGAGTAGCGCAACAACGATTAAGGGTTTCCCGCAACGCCGGCCGTTCGAGCGGGTGCCGAACTGTGATGGTCGTCGCTCAAGAGAATTCAAGGAATTCCGATAATTACAGAGTCGACTCGTTATCGCGAAAGCCAGACGTTTATGAGCACACGCCGATCGGCCGGAGGTCCCGCAAGCGAGCGCCATCGTCGCGTTCGCGACGGCGTCCTATTCTCGTGCTTTCTCGCCGCGGCAGTCATCGGCGGCCGGGTATTCGCCGACACCTCCCTCGACTCGAGCTCCACCGGCGCCTTGAAGCAATTGAGCGTCGAGGAATTGATGAATCTCGAAGTGACATCGGTATCCAAGCAGCCGGAGACGCTCCTTCAGGCACCGGCCGCCATCCAAGTGATCACGGGCGAGGAGATCCGCCGATCCGGCGCGACGAGCCTCCCGGAAGCGCTGCGGCTTGCGGACAACCTGGAGGTGGCGCAACAGAACGCGCACGATTGGGCGATCAGCGCTCGCGGCTTCAATGCGAATCTCGCGAATAAACTCCTGGTACTGATCGACGGGCGAGCGGTGTATACCCCGCTCTATGGCGGGGTTCTGTGGAATGTGCAGGATTATCTGCTGGAAGACATCGATCGCATCGAGGTCATCAGCGGACCGGGCGGCACGCTGTGGGGAGCAAACGCCGTCAACGGGGTGATCAACATCATCACCAAGAACGCCAAAGATGCACAGGGGCTCTATGCCGAGGCGGCCGGAGGCAAGGAGATTCAAGGTCTGGCGGGCGCGCGCTACGGCACCGAAATTGCTCCCGATGTATATCTTCGTTTCTACGGCAAATATACCGACCACGGCGATGAGGTCACCGAGGATGGTGCGAACGCCAACGATGCATGGCATATGGGCCGGGGCGGATTTCGTTTGGATGCCGACTCCTCGGGTGAGGACAATTTCACCGTACAGGGCGATCTCTATAGTGGAACGGAGGATTACGGGGCGATCGGTGGGGCCGAGGAATCGGGCGGCAATGTGCTCGGGCGATGGACACGGACGCTATCGAGCGATTCGGGGTTGAGTCTGCAAACGTATTTCGATCACACGTACATCTCGCAGCCGTTTGCGGCTAGCGCGGCGGCGCCGCCCTACTACACGGGTTTCCCTGCCGCATCCCTGACCGATAGCCTCGATACCTACGATCTGGATTTTCAGCACCACTTTGCCCTGGGGGATCGCCATCGGGTGATCTGGGGGCTCGGCTATCGAGCGACCCACGAGGACGATGAGGATCTGTCGGTCGTGCAGTTCACTCCGCCGGCACTAGATCAAAGCCTGTATAGCGCCTTTCTGCAGGACGAGGTGATGCTCGCAGAGACCCTGCACCTCACCGTCGGCACGAAAATCGAGCACAACGACTATACCGGGTTCGAGGTCGAGCCGAACACCCGGCTCCAGTGGAACGTGGCGCCCAGGCAATTGCTATGGGCCGCCATATCTCGGGCGGTACGAACTCCCTCTCGCTACGACCGAGATCTGGAAGTGGTCTCCGGCCTGGTCGACGCCCCTCCTCCCTATCAATTTCCGGCGTATTACCTGAAAGGAAATCCGGACTTCCGGTCCGAAACGCTCATTGCCTACGAGTCCGGATATCGCGCCGAGCTCAGTTCGAAATTATCCGGATCGTTATCGCTGTTTTATAACGATTACGATAATCTGAGAAGCACCTCCGCCACGCCGGCCACGGCCTATTACCCCTTTCCGTATCCGGACATCTTTGAGAACAATCTCGAAGGTGAAACTCATGGACTGGAGTTGAGCATGACCTACCAGGTGCTCGACGGGTGGCGGCTGCGCGGAGGTTACGATTTGCTGATCGAGCGCCTTCACGTCAAACCGGGACAAGTGGATCTCACCAATGCGACCAACGAGACCGCCGACCCCGAGCAGCAGTGGTCGGTGAAGTCCTCCTTGGATCTGCCACGCAACCTGCAAATCGACAACGCGATACGCTGGGTTGACAATTTGCACATCAACAACGGGCCCACCGGCGGCCCGGTCGTCGGCATCGTGCCAAGCTACTTCGATCTCGATACGCGACTTTCGTGGCATGCCACTGAGAGGCTCGAACTGTCCCTGGTCGGCCAGAACCTGTTGCATCCGTATCATGTGGAATACGGCTTCCCGTCGCCTACCCGTGACGCCATCGAGCGCACCGTTTTCGCGAAAATTGGCTGGCGTTATTGAGGCGCCACCATGGAGACGCCCGGCACGCAGAACAACCCCATCGAGGACCGCGAGCTTCGTCTGCTCATGGTCGAAGACTCTGAAGCCGACGCCGAGTTGGCGATGCGGTGTTTGAAGGCTGCCGGGTTCCGCTTGAGTGTCGAGCGCGTCGTCGAGGAGGCTCAGATGCGCAGGTCGCTCCTCTCGTCGCTCCCCGACCTCATACTCTCTGATTTCAGCTTGCCTGGGTTCGGTGGGATGTCCGCCCTGGCCATTGCCCGTGTGGAAGCCCCCGGCGTTCCCTTCATTTTCTTATCCGGAACGATCGGCGAGGAGCGCGCCATCGAGGCGCTCAAGTCGGGGGCGACCGACTATGTGCTGAAAGGCAATCTCAAGAGGTTGGTCCCCGCCGTGAAGCGTGCGCTCGCGGATGCGGAGCTTCGCCGCGCGAGCCGGTTTGCCGAACGCCAGGTGACCCGGCTGACAGGGGTTCTGCAGATGCTATCGGGCATCAATGGCGCGGTGGTGCGCATTTCGAACCGCGACGAGTTGCTTCATGAAACCTGCCGCCTCGCTCACCGAGTGGGCGGCTACGCGGTCGCCATGGTGGCACTGATCGACCCGACGACGCGAATGGCGCGCCCGGTCGGCTGGGCGGGCTACGAGTTTCTGGCCCGGCCGGATCAGGAGTTCCCCGTGGCGGATCACGAGGCCGGCGATACCAGCCTCATGGGACGTGTCATCCGCACCGGCCGGGCCGCACTTTGCGAGAATATCTCCGAGCCCTCCATGGTGATCGAGGGCAGAGATCGCTTGTTGGCGGCAGGCGTTCGATCGATGGCGTGCCTGCCGCTGCGCGTGGACGGCACTCCGGTCGGCGCCTTCCTCTGCGGCACGGGGGCGAGCGGCGTCATCGGTGCCGAGGAATTGCTGCTGCTCGAGGAAGTAGCCTCCAATCTATCTTTCTCGCTCCAGTATCTGGACAAGCAGGACGCCGTGCGATTCCTGTCCTATTTCGAGCCGCTGACCGGACTCGCCAAGCGAGCTCTCTTCAGCGAGCGATTGAGCCGGCACCTGAAACAGGGAGCCGAGACGAGTCCCCGCCTGGCCGTGGCCGTATTCGATATCGAGCACTTGAGCGTCATCAATGATTCCTTTGGTCGCCTCACGGGCGATCGGCTGTTGCAATGTGTCGCGGATAGGCTGAAGCAACACTGTCCCGACACGGAGCATCTGGCTCACCTGGGCGGCGGAACGTTTGCCGGATCGACCCGGTTGGCGGAGCAGAGGGAGGAGGAAGCGCGGCACCTGCACGAGGATCTCGCCCGCTCGCTCGAGCGCCCCTTCAGCGTCGACGGCCACGAGATCCTGGTCAAAATGAAGATGGGGGTGGCCTTTTATCCGGAGGACGGATCGGAGCCCGATGTGTTGGTACAGAACGCCGAAGCGGCGCTGAAAGGTGCGAAAGGTTCCGGCGAACACTGTCTGCGGCACCGGATCGAGATGAATTCCGACTTGGCCCGGCGTGTCAGCATGGAGCAACGCCTGCGGACGGCCCTCGAGCACGAACAGTTCGTCCTGCACTACCAACCGAAGGTCACGCTCAGCACCGGCGAGATCCACGGGGTGGAGGCGCTGTTGCGCTGGCACGATCCGGAGAATGGGCTGATCGCCCCGGGGCTTTTCCTGCCGATGCTCGAATCTGCCGGGCTGATGGCGGCGACCGGCGTCTGGGTCGTCAAGCAGGCTGCCGCCGATTGTCGACGCTGGCGCCGGATGGGACTGCCGCCCACGCGAATCGCCGTCAACCTCTCGCCGCCCGAGCTGCGCCGTCAAGACAATGCCCGGGATATTCTCGACTGCATCGGCACCGATCTCCTGGGCGATCCCGACTGGGGTATCGACATCGAGGTTACCGAAGGTGCGCTGGTCGGCGATTCTTCGGGTTGCATCAATGCACTGAGACTCCTCCGAAGCGCCGGCCTGCGCATTGCGATCGATGATTTCGGCACCGGCTTCTCTTCATTGGGCCGCCTGTCGGAGCTCCCGATCGACACGCTCAAGATCGATCGGAGCTTCACGGTCCGGCTGCCCGATGATGCCAAGGGCTGCACGCTGGTGTCGACTATCATCGATTTGGCACATGCCTTCGATATGACCACCGTTGCGGAAGGTGTCGAGACTCCCCGGCAGCTCGAGTATTTGACCCGCCACGGCTGCGACGCGTCGCAAGGGTACCTTCACGGCCGGCCCGTCCCGAAAGAGGAATTCGAGCGTCTCATAGCCCCCCGCTCCGAGCGGCCGATCGAACGCCGTTCCTAGGAATCACCCCATGGCCGCCGATCATCGACAAATAGATCTCCTCGCGCGGGACACCGTGCCCGAGCCGGCCGCCGACGCGGCATCGGCTCCAGAGGCGGAATTGGCCGCCCTTCGAACCGACAACGCACGGCTCCGCCAGTGGATCGCATTGCGCGACGAGGCGCTCGACGTGCTGCCGAGCTTTTTTGTGATCACCCGACTGGCTGGGCCGCAACAGCAACAGCACATCATCGAGTACTGCAACCAAATCGTCGCCGACCAACATGGGCTTCGTAAGGAGGATCTGGTCGGGCAGGATGCCGCCATGCTCACTCAATGGCGTGAGCGAAACACGAATTACCGGGCAAACCTCAGCGCCGCATTGAACGCGGGAGAGATTTTCCACTACGAAGATGAGGTGACGCGCAAAGACGGCACGACGTTCGTGGCCGGCGTCTCGACGACCCCCATTTTCGACCGAGACGGCAGGCTCACGCACGCCGTTGCCATCGGCGCCGACATCACCGGCAAGCGCGAGGAGGCCCGCAAGAAGCAGGAGCTTCAAGAAAAGCTCGTCGAGGAAATGAAGGAACGTGAACGGGTCGTGCTCGAGCTGCAACTGGCGCAAAAGCTCGAATCCGTGGGACGGCTCGCTGCAGGAGTCGCTCACGAGATCAACACCCCGATTCAATACGTGGGCGACAGCGTTCAATTCCTGCGCAGCGCCTTCGACGATCTGAGCAGCCTCATGGACGAGTGGCAAGGGGGACTCGAGGCCTTGGCCGACGGGGCAACCCGCGACGCGCTGCAAGCGGAACTTTCTCGCTTGGCGGATAAGTACGATATGAGCTTCGTTCGCACCGAGGTCCCCCGTGCATTCGAGAGAACGTTCGACGGCGTCGATCGTGTCAGTACGATCGTCAAGGCCATGAAGGAATTTGCGCACCCGGACTCCGAGGAACAGAGCGCCGCAGATATCAATCATGCGATCGAGACGACGCTCCTCGTCGCCTCGAACGAATACAAGTACGTGGCGAAGATTCGCACCGACTTTGCCCCCCTGCCCGCCGTGGTGTGCAATATCGGCCAGCTGAATCAGGTGTTCTTGAATCTCATCGTCAACGCCGCTCACGCCATTCAGGATGCCGGGAAGGACGCTGAGAGCGGAGAGATTCGAATTTGCACCGAGCTCGCCGGCGATTCGGCGGTCATTCGGATCCGCGACAATGGATGCGGCATTCCGGAAGCAAATCTCTCCAAACTCTACGATCCGTTCTTTACGACCAAGGACGTGGGTCGCGGCACCGGGCAGGGTCTTTCCATCGCCCATAACATCGTGGTGGATAAACACGGCGGCGATATCGCCGTTCAAAGCCGTCTCGGAGAGGGCACCGAATTTTGCATCAGGGTCCCGCTTTTGGGGAATGCCAACGGCCAGGCCTCGCGATGAAGAACATCGTTTTCGTGGATGACGAACGCGAGCTCCTCGATGGGTTGCGTGCGCGGCTCTACAAGCATCGCAGCAGCTGGAACATGAAGTTCGTCGAGAGCGGCGAGGAAGCCATCGCCATTTTCGAGAAAGAGCCCGTGGATCTACTCGTGTCGGACGTGCGTATGCCCGGCATGGACGGCGGGCAATTGCTCACAGCGGTGAAGCAGCGATGGCCAAAGACCATGCGGATCATCGTCTCGGGTTATTCGGATCCCGCGCAGGCCGCTAGACTCACCTCGCTGGCACATCAATATCTTGCGAAGCCTTGCGAGGATCGCCAGGTCGAGAACGTGCTCGAGCGTTGCTTCAACCTGCAGGAACTGCTCGCGCAGGAATCATTGCGCAACGTGGTGGGGAATGTTGCGAAACTCCCGGCAATGCCGAAGACCTACGCTCGCTTACAGCAGGCGCTCGCACAGCCGAGCGTCACGGCGGCCGAAATCGGCGATATCGTGACCTCCGACGCGGCGATCGCGACCAAGGTGCTGCAAATCACCAACTCGGCATTCTTCCGCCTGCGTAAACCGATGGTGCGCATCAAGGATGCCGTCACCTATTTGGGATTCGCGACAGTCCGAAATCTCGTACTCTGTGCGGAAATCTTCTCGCAATGGAAGATCGGCCCGGAGCTTCCCGGCGTGGATCTGCAAACCTTGCAGCTGCATGCACAACAGTCCGCGGCAGCGTGCAAGTCGCTCAACGGCGGATGTGTTTCGCCGGATGATGCGTGGCTGGCCGGATTGCTGCACGATATCGGGTACTGGGTCCTGATCCAGGAATGTCCGCGTGAAATGGCCGAGGCGATGGAACAGTCCCGCGCTCAGCGTCTCCCGCTCTGGAAGTGCGAACTGCAGCGCATCGGGGCAAGCCACGCTCAGGTTGGAGCGTATCTTCTCGGTCTCTGGGGTCTGCCCTATCCCATTGTCGAGGCCGTGGCTTTGCACCACACGCCGACGGCCATCGTGCCCCATGGATACGATCTGCTGAGCGCGTTGGCGGTATCGCACGCCCTGCTGGACCGCGCTGCTGCGCATGCCGTTCCTCCGACGGGAGATGACACCCCGGAGGTGGATGCGAGCTACCTGGCGGGCGTGGGCGCACCTTTCGGTTGGGAAGAGGCTCAGCGGCTCGTTCAGCTGAGTTTGACACCGGCGAGTTAACGTCCAGAATCCGACTGCCCTAACATGAACAAAGAAGCCCTGCCCCGTATCCTGTGTGTGGACGATGAGCCCCGGGTCGTCGATAGCCTCGCCGTGCAGCTGCGCCGCGAATATCAGGTGCTTACCGCCAACGACGGCCAGACGGCCTTGCGTATCATCAAAGAAGGCGGCGCTCCCGCCGTCGTCGTTTCGGACATGCGCATGCCGGGCATGGACGGCGCGACATTGTTGAGGCACATCAGGCTGCAATATCCCGACACTACGCGAATTCTGCTCACCGGCGAGACCGGGCGCGCGACCGCCGTCGCCGCGGTGAATGAGGGGCAGATATTCCGATTCCTGACCAAGCCATGTTCCACCGATAACTTGCGCGCCGCCATCGATGCGGGGGTTACGCAGCATCGCGTGGTTACCGCCGAACGGGTACTGCTTCAGGAAACGCTGATTGGGTGCATCAAGGCGCTCGTGGATGTGCTCGCGATTACCAATCCGGTGGCATTCGGACACGCGTCCCGGGTGAAGCGCCTCGCCACCGATGTGGCGAAGGCGGTGGGAATCGGGGGCTTTTGGCAGCTCGAGGCAGCGGCGATGTTATCGCAGATCGGATACATATCGCTGCCGGTGGAATTGGTGGAGAAACTCTACTATGGGAAGCGCCTGACCCCGGAGGAGCGCGTACTCGCAGGCGCCGCGCCGCAAGTCGCGCAAAAATTACTCGGCCATATCCCGCGGCTCGAGCCGGTCTTGACCATTCTCGATGCGATTCGGCGGCCTGACCTCGACATGGCGGAGGGGCCGATCAAACTGGGGGCGGCAATTCTGGGCATGGTGACGGAGTACGATGTCGGTGTCGTTCAGGGACAGAGCGTGCCTGTCGCGATTCAAGCGCTGCGGTCCCGCGCAGGCCGGTACGATGTCAAGTTGATCAATGCATTGGAATCGCTCGTCGGCGAGGTGGATGCGCCCCGCGAGATCTCCGAAGTCACGATCGGCAACCTCAAGCCGAGCATGGTACTCATGGACGACTTGTACACCCAAGCCGGGAGTCTTCTGGTTCCGAAGGGATTCGAGGTGACCGAAACGTTTCTGGAACGGACCAGGAATTTCGGTCAAAGCATCCTCGAGCAGCGGGTCCGCGTGGTCGGCCATGTCAAGCCGGGGCTCGAGAAATAGCTTCCAAGGCTCGATGCCGCTGAAAGATCTCGATCGAGGCACGTGCGGCCGGCCCCGCGGTTTCCGGGCGTACCAGCACGAGATGCAACGCCACCGGACGCGAGCTGCCAACGTCGAGCGGCAGTGCGCGCAAGGTTCCATCGCGAATCGCGTCGGCGGTCAGGTGATCGGGCAGCCATGCGTACCCCAATCCCGCCTTGACCATGGCCAGGGAGGCTTCCATGCTGCTGACCGTACAGCGCCGCTCGGCGCCGAGCCAACCCTCGTCTCGCGGTTGTCTCTCGCCTGAATCCCGTACGACGACCTGCAGATGCTTGGTCAGATCGGTCGATGTCAGCGGCCGTTCGAGATCGAATAGCGGGTGGCGCGGATAGGCCACCGCGACGAATGAGACGGTCAGGAGCAAGTCACCGAGGTGATCGGCCGGCAGGTGGGGTGTCACCACCACATCGGCGCGATTCTCCGCGATCGCTTCCTCGGCACCGGACAGCACGGCATCGGATACCTGAACTTCAGTATTTGGGCAGAGCTTTTGGAGCTCGGCGACAACCGCGAGCAGGCGCTGACGAGGAAACGCCACGTCCACCACCAATTTGCCGGGTTCGGCACTCACCCGCATCGCGACATGGAGATCATCAGCTACGTATTGTCCGGCGAGCTTGCGCACAAGGATTCCATGGGAACCGGCTCGGTAATCCGGCCGGGCGACGTGCAGCGAATGAGCGCAGGTTCAGGCGTGAGGCACAGCGAGTTCAATAACTCGCCAACCGAGGGGCTGCATTTCCTGCAGATCTGGATCAAGCCGGATGTCTTCGGCATCGAGCCGAGCTATGAGGAGAAGCACTTCGCCGACAGTGAGAAGCAGGGTCGCCTGAGGCTGATTGCCTCGTCCGACGGGCGAGACGGGTCAGTCTTGATTCATCAGGACGCCTCGATCTATGCCGGGCGCTTCGACGCAGAGGACCAAGCGTCGATGGTGTTCAAGCCCGGCCGGCGCAGCTACGTTCACGTGGTGCGCGGCGAGGTCCGGGCGAACGGCGTCGCGCTCGGCGCGGGTGATGCCTTGAAAATCACCGAAACCCCCGCCCTACATATTGACGGCGGCCGAAAGGCGGAAGTTCTGGTGTTCGATCTGCCCTGAAGAACGGCCGCCGGCGGCGCCGGCACCGGCGGTTGCCCCGCCCACCTAAAACTGTCATCGACTGCGCGGAGCACGCCGCCCGTGAGAAGGGGCGGCGCGGCCCGTCGCTGGAGTTCATATAACCAGCGGACACCTGGTCATGACGAATTGCTAGTCGACCGATACGCGCTGCGTGGGCTACCTTGCGGCGAGTATCGGAGTAATCCCTCTTGCAGATCGCCGAGCCATCGACCTCCCCTGCCGCAAAGAGCGTACGCCCTCGCCTCGAGGGGGCGCGCCGCGATTCGTTCCTGCGCAACGAAGACTGGTTGAGTAGTCTCCTCGGCCTCGGACTGATAGCGATCGCCGCCTCCGTGTTCGCCGCCGGCGGAAGCATCAAGTGGCTCGCCGTCGCTCCGCAAAAATGGAGCCACGCATCGGAGACCGTGCAGCAGCTGCGCGTCAACGGCGTGAGCTACGCGTCGCTCCTCGCGGTGTGGGCGATCGTGTTCGGCGCGGCGGCGGCGGCGCTGGGCATCGGCGTCGTCAGGTACTTGCGCGCCTTCCTGCCAATCTTTCTCGTGACCGCCGCGGTGTATTTTCTGGGACTGTGGGATCAGGCGGCGCACTACAACCTGGAGCCGCCGCTGGTGGCCTGGGCCTCGGGCTGCTGATCTCGAATACCGTCGGCGTTCCTCGCTGGCTGGATCCCGGTCTGCGCGTCGAGCTTTACATCAAGACGGGCATCGTGCTGCTCGGGCCGGCTTGCCGTTGACGCTCCTCGCCTGGGCGGGTCCGGTGGCCATGGTGCAGGCCGCGATCGTCTCGCTGGTGACGTTCGGCGTCATCTATGCGTCGCGCCATGCGGCTCGGATCTGGACCGGCGGCTCGCCGCCACCTTGGGCACGGGCGGAGCCGTGTGCGGCGTCTCCGGCGCCATCGCCATCGGCGGCGCGGTGGGCGCGAAGAAGCAGGACATCTCGGTGGCGATCTCGCTGGTCGTCGCCTGGGCCATCGTCATGATCTTCGTGCTGCCGCTCGCGGCGCGCGCACTCGGCCTGCCACCGGGGTCGCCGGCGCCTGGATCGGCACATCGGAGTTTGCGGATGCCGCGGGTCTTGCGGCCGCGCAAACCTACGGCGGCTACGCCGGGAACGTCGCCGGCATCGCGGGACATGCCGATGCCGCGGTCACCGCCTTCACGCTCATGAAGGTCATCGGCCGCGACATATGGATCGGCGTCTGGGCCTTCGTGCTCGTCGCTTCTCGCCGCCACGCGCTGGGAGCGCACCGGCGTCGAGAGTCGTGCGAGCGGCGCGCGAGATCTGGCGCGGTTCCCGAAGTTCGTGCTGGGATTTCTGGCCGCCTCCCTCCTCGTCACCTGCTTTCGCGAGCGGCTACGACTACGCGGTACAAAAAGGACGTCATTCCCGGGGCTCGTCGCGCCGCTGCAGGCGTTGCGCACCTGGGCATTCACCTTCGCGTTCTTGAGCATCGGTCTCACCACGCGCTTGCGCGAGTTCGTCTCCGTGGGCGCGCGGCCGTTCATCGCGTTCACGGCTCGGCGTGGTCGGTCAACGTGCTGCTGGGTTTTTCCTGTCGACGCGCGTGTTCGGCGACTTTCTGGAAGCGGCCTCGGACAGTGAGCCTGGCCTATCGCGTGCGCGCATGCTGCCACTTCAGCAACGACCCGGCCGTCACTCGAGGCAGCGTTGCCCGGGACTTCGAGCTTGAGCTCGGCATACGCGGCGGTGCGCTCGACGACGGCCTCTGCGCGAGGTCACGAGCGCTACGTGGCCGCGTCGAGCGTCTGCCGGGCTCTACGCGCTTCGACCTCGACCAGGCAGTCGTAGAACAGCGGCGCCCTGCCCATGTCGGTGAGCGCGTCGCCGCGCGTGAGCTCATTGGCGTTCTTGCCGTCGCGCGCGAGCTTCTTCCACCACACCGAAAGCGCCACGACCACGCCGCGGCGCGCGCGATCGCTGACTCGCGCCCGCAGCCTCAGGCTGCCGCGGTCGTTGAAGACCCGCACGTAGCTGTCATCGGCCACGCCGCGCGCGGCGGCGTCGTCCGGATGGATATCGAGCCAGGGCTCGCCTTCGGCCGCGCGCAGGCTCGCGACGTTGACGAAACTCGAGTTGAGAAATTGCGCGCCGGCGGCGAGATCATCGCCAGAGGGAAGCGGCGCGCGAGCTCCGCTGCGGGTATCCTCGAGCGGCGCGATGTAGTCGGGCAGCGCGTCGAGCCCCAGCGCGGCGCGGCCGCTGAGTAGAACTCCACCTTGCCCGACGGCGTGTCGAATCCGCCCTCGGCGAATCGAGCGGCGCCCGCGGCCGCGCCGATGCGCTTCCAGCCGGCCGCGCACGGCCTCGAAATCCCAGTCCTCGGCCACGGCGGCCTGCGCGATCGCCTCGTCGGAATCGGCGAAGCACGGATCGCGTGAATCCCATGGCGCGGGCGAGCAGGCGAAAAATCTCGGTGTTCGGCTTGGCCTCGCCCAGAGGCTCGATCGCCGGGATTGTTGGCGACCATGTAGTAGTGCCCGTACGGCCTCACCACGTCGAGGTGCTCGAGCTGCGTCGTCGCCGGCAGCACGATGTCCGCGTAGTCGGCGGTATCGGTCGTGGAACTGCTCCAGCACGACGGTGAACAAGTCCTCGCGCGCGAAGCCGCGCGCGACCCGCGCGGAATCCGGCGCCACCGCCACGGGATTCGAGTTGTAGACGATGAGCGCGCGGATCGGCGGCGCGGCCTCGAAGAGCGCGCGGCCGATGGTCGACATGTTGATGGTGCGCGGCGTGCGCCCGCCGAGCAGATCCGGCCGCGACAGCGCCGCAGTGTCGATCGCGAAATTGCCGCTGGTCGACAGAAACATCCCGCCGGCCGCGTCGCGAAACGCGCCCACGAGCGCCGGCAGGCAGGCGATATTGCGCATCGCCATGCCGCCGCCGCGCACTCGCTGCAAGCCGTAATTGGCGCGGATCAGCGCCGGCCGCGTGGTCGCGTACACGTCGCGCGAGCGACTCGATCTCGCCGCCGGTGATGCCGCAGATCGAGGCCACGCGCGCCGGATCGAAGCCGCTCACGCGCTCGCGCAAGCGCCTCGAAGCCCAACGTATGGCGCTGCTACGTAATCGTGATCGATGAGATCGTCGCGGATCAGCACGTGCATCAATCCGAGCGCCAGCGCCCCGTCGGTGCCGGGCAGCAAGGCGATGTGCTGCGTGGCATTTCTCGGCGGTGAGCGAGCGATAGGGATCGATGGCGATGAGGCGTCGCGCCGCGGCGCTTCGCTTCCTGGGCGCGCGCCCAGAAATGCACGCTCGAGGTGATGGCGTTGCAGCCCCAGAAGATGATGAGCTTCGCCTCCTCGCGCCAGCTTCCACGTCGACGCCGATGCTCGCGCCCAAGCGTGATCTTGTGGCCGGCCGGCCCGGCCGAGGCGCAGATCGTGCGATCCAGGAGGCTCGCGCCGAGCTGGTGGAAGAAGCGCTGCGCCATCGACTCGCCCTGCACCAATCCCATGGTTCCCGCGTAGCTGTAGGGCAGGATCTGCTCGGGATCCTCCGCCGCGATCGCGCGAAAGCCGCGCGGCGACGGTCGAGATCGCCTCGTCCCAGCTGATTCTCTCGAAGCGCCCCTCGCCCTTCCTGCCGATGCGGCGCAGCGGATGCAGCAGTCGATCGGGATGATAGGTTCGCTCGGTGTAGCGCGCGACCTTCGTGCACAGCACGCCGGCGGTCGGCCCGTGCTCCGCGGATCCGGTGACCTTGAGCGCGACGCCGTCCTTGACGTGTACTTCCAGCGCGCAGGTGTCCGGGCAATCGTGCGGGCACGCGCCCTTGACGATCGTGACGCCGGAGGCATCGGCCTCGGCCGCGCGCCTCATGACGGCGTAGCCCGTCGTCGAGAATTCGGCCGATGAAGGCCTCGCATTGCGCGAGCTGCTCGAGCGCGACGAACTCGTTCGGCCGATGCGCCTCGGCGATGTCGCCGGGACCCAGGATCACCGTGGGCACGCCCATCTGCTGAAACAGCCCCGCCTCGGTTCCGTAGGACACCTTGCCGGTCTGGTCGGCTTCTCGCGAGCCGCATCGCCCATTGCACGATGGCATCGCTCTCGGCGGCGGCGAGACCGATGGTCTGGCTGACCCATTCGAGATCGATGCCCGACTGCGGATCGATCGCGCGCATCTCGCGCGCCAGCGTCTTCGGCATACGCGCGAATTTCCTGGTAGAGCGCATCGGCCGAGGCCTGCGGCAGCGTGCGCATGTCGAACTGAAACTCGCACTCCTTGGGCATGACGTTGGAGGCGATCCCGCCGCGGATCAGTCCGGTCGACAGCGTCGTATAGGGCACCGTGAAGCCGCAGTCGCGCTTCTCGAACTGCGCCAGCCGGTCGGCGATCTGGCGGATGTAGACCACCAGCCGCGCGGCGTACTCGATGGCGTTGACGCCGTAGGTCACGTAGCTCGAATGCGCCTCGCGGCCGCGCACCGTGCAGCGGAATCGATTCATGCCCTTGTGCGCGATGATGGGCTGCATCGAGGTGGGCTCGCCCACGACGCAGCCGGCCGGACGAATGCCGTTCTCCTCGAGGTCGCGGATCAGCCCGCGCACGCCGATGCAGCCCACTTCCTCGTCGTAGCTCAGCGCATAATGCAGCGGCGCATCCAGCCGCCCGGCGTTGAGCGCGTCGAGGAATTTCGGCGCCTGGGTGAGCGCGACGCCGATGAATCCCTTCATGTCCGCGGAGCCGCGCGCGTAGAGCTTGCCGTCGCGCTCGACCGCCTTGAAGGGATCGGTGTCCCAGTTCTGGCCGTCGACCGGCACCACGTCGGTGTGGCCCGAGAGGATCAGTCCGGGCTTGCTCCGAATCGCCGAGCGTCGCGAACAGATTCGCCTTCTTGCCGGACGGCATCGTGCGTGAGCCGCGTCCGGGCGCCGAGCTTCGCGAGATAGTCCCGAGCCCACTCGATCAGCCCGAGATTCGAGTCGCGCGAGACGGTGTTGAATGCGATCAGGCGCTCGACCATGGCGCGCGCATCGGCGCTCGGAGTCGAGGATTCGGGAGCGGCGTCCATGGTCGGGCCTTCTGGGTCAAAGACGGTATTTTACCTCAAGCGACCCGCTCCAGACGGCTCACACCCCGGCGACGATACGCACGTCCCGCACCGCCCCGCCTTCGAGCAGCTTCAGCGCCGCCTGGTAGGCCGGGCTGTCATGCATGGCGATGGCCTGTTCCACCGAATCGAACTCGATGACGACGGTCCGCTCCAGCTGGCCGGATTCGTAGGCTTTGACCGCCACCCCACGAGCCAGGAACCGCCCGCCGGCCGCCTCGATCGCCGGTACCGCGAGCTTTCCGTAGGCCGCGAGTTTCGCGGGATCCGTGAGTTGGCGGTAACAGGAAATGAAATAACCCTTGGCCATGCTTCTCTCCCTCTGTGAAATCAATGAGTCCGCGGCTGCCACTCGGGCACTCCCGAACGCCAGAACGCGAAAGCGATCCAGTCCGCCGTGAGCGCGTCGGTCTGGGTCTTGGTCGAGCCGATGCCGTGCCCCGCTTCCTGATCGATCCGCAGCAGCACGGGATTCGACGAGCCGGACGCCTGCAGGGCTGCCGCGACCTTGGCGGGTTCCCACGGCGACACGCGCGGATCATTGAGCCCCGTGGTCACCATGACCGCTGGATATTGGGTGCCTTTCCGGATGTGCGCGATGGTATCCATGGCGTAGAGATTCTCGAAACCGCTCTTCGTGCCGACGCTGCCGAATTCCGGAACGTTGGGCGGACCGTTGGCGGTGAACTCCGCCCGCAGGGTGTTGGCGGCGGGCACCAGGTCGATCGCGCCGGCGAAGAGATCCGGCCGCTCGGTGATTGCCCGCCCCACGGTGATGCCCCCGGCGGAGCCACCGAGAATGAAGAGCTTGTCCTTGGCTGTCGTGCCGCGGCCGATCAGGAATTCTCCGCAGGCGATCAGATCCTCCCAGGTGTGGTGTTTGTTGGCATCCTTGCCGCCCAATCGCCAGGCTTCACCCAGCTCGCCGCCGCCGCGCACGTGGCAGACGCCGTACGTGATGCCCTCGCGCATCGCGGACGCCCGGCGCACGCTGAAGTCCGCCAGCTCGGAAATTCCATACGACCCGTAGGCCTCGATGATGGCGATCTGCGGACGATTGGCGTCCTTGGGCTGGGCGTCCTTGGGCTGAACGAGGGACAGCGGGACGTTCACGCCGTCCTTCGCGGGAGCTTCAAGATCGCTCACGGTGAACTTCGACGAGTCGATATCGCCATGCGTGCCGGTCTTGAGATCGAGAAACGCCTTCGAGGCCGGATGGTAGGCATAGAGTGTCGGCGGGACGACCCAGCTCGAGAGCGTGACCGTGACGCCCGGTGCGCGCGGATCCGAGAACGCCTCATCCGCGTGACCCTTGACGGGCAGCGGAACCTCTTGGATCTCGCTCGTTCCCTTCGGAATCCGCAAGAGCTCCGAATACGCGCCGCGCCGGGCAAGCACGTAGAGCGCATCGGACGCCGCGTGGATTCCCTCGATCACGCGGTCGGGTTTCGCGGGCACCAGCACGGCGGCGCTGGAGAGCGGCTGTCCGGCACGAACCGACAGGACCTTGAAGGTCGGCGCATCTTTGTGCGAGAGGAGAAAGATCTCCGGCCCCCGCATATCCAACCCCGTGACGCCGTCCTCGCGGGTCAGAAACTGCGTCCAGGGAGCCTTCGGATCTCCAAGACTCGCCACCGGCGTGAGCCACATCGAGAGCTCGTTCTGCACGCCGTTGATCGACAAGGCGGCGGCCAGGGGCGCGCCGACGGCCAGCTGAATGGCCGGAAACTCCGCCGGCTTGAATTCCGGGCCGTGCCCGACCGAGGTTCCGAGGAGGGGAACGGGTTCGCCCTGAAGATCCCACGCATCCGCAGTCGAATCCTGATATTTCTCGGTCGGGGGGGCTCCGGGCGCGAGCTTCTTGAGACGGACGAAGTAAAGGGTCTTGGAGTCATCGCTCCAGGAGGTCGCACCGAATTGCGCGCGATCGATCGGACCCGCAATTTTCGCGCCGCTCGCCGCGAGGTACACCGTCAGCGACGCATCCTCCGAGCCCCCTTCGGAGATGCCCACCGCCACCTTGGAGCCGTCGGGCGAGGCCAGGAAGTAATTGATGGCATAGGGTTTGCCGCCGTTCGCCGCGCGCAGCGCCGCGACGTCCACGAGCTTGCGCTTGCCCGCGTGATCCGACACCAGGAGGTCGAAATTGTCCGATCCCGGTGCACGCTCCTCGTAAAAGGCGCGGCCGCCGAACTCCACGTACCCCTGTACCAGCCCGAAACTTCCGGAAAAGGCGGCGACCTTGCGCTCGAGCGCACCGAGCGGCGCAATCGAATCGAGCACCGAGCGCGTGTAGGCGCCCTGCGCCTTCATCCAGGCAATGGTCGAGGGATCGAGCTTTTCCATGTATCGATAGTCGTCGGTCACCTTGCGGCCCCATAGGGTCTCGCTGACCGGCCTGACCGGCGCTGCCGGCGGCCTCGGGATCGACGCGGGCGGCGGCGCCGGCCCGGCGATCGCATCCCCAGCGATCGCGCTACCGACGCCGGTCAATGCCCCGAGCAACAAAGTCGCGATCGCAAGCGGGTGGAAAACGTGGCGCATGGAATTCCTCATTGTCGAGTCGAGTTCAATATACCGTCCGGGTCGGGCGGCAGTTCCTTGAGCATCCGCTTGAGCGCGAAATGCCGGTAGCTTTGGCGGGTGAGCGCCTCTATCTCCTGCCGATCGCCGTGGTGATTCACGGCGTAGGTGGCGAAAGTCTTGCCGCGGACTCGGAAATTCGGCGAACCGTGCGACACGAATTCCTCCGATTCCGGAAGCCAGAGGCACGCAGCCCGCACGGTTTGATGCATGTCGTTCGCCAAGGCCGACATGATAGGCGGAGCGCGTCCCTCCGACAATCGACGGCCTTTTGTTGGCACCCAGCCCCGGCTTTGCCGCATACTCCGGCGTCGTTCACGAATCGGGAGCGGATGGCCCATGGCAAGCCGGGGATTCAAGCGCCGCATCGGCGCGTACGCTTTGTTTATCGGCTGCGCTTGGCAGAGCGCCGCTTTCGCGAGCGATACGCTTCTCCTCCACGGGCACATCTACACGGGCAATCCCGCGGCACCCTGGGCAGCGGCGATCGCGGTCAAAGATGCCCGAATCGAGGCCGTCGGCTCGGATGCCGACATTCTCAAGCATCGCAGCGGGCATGCACGCATCGTCGATCTCCACGGGCAGACCGTCATCCCGGGGATCGTCGACTCCCACCTGCACATGCTGTACGGCGCCTTCGCGCTGCACGGCCTCAATTTATCGACGCCCGAATCGAGCATCACCCCGGACAAGCCGGATCTCCTGGTCGAGCGCTTGCGTGCCTATGCGGCCGAACATCCGAAGGATGCGGTCCTCCTGGGCCGGGCCGATTTCAGCACCGTTCCGCCGACGACGCCGTTGAGCACCCTGCTCGACCGCGCCGTGCCGGACCGGCCGGTCGTGATCCACAACACCTCGGAGCATGCGCTGTGGCTCAACACCGCCGCGATGACGCTGGCGGGCCTCACCGACCGTCCGGTCGCCGACGCCGCCGAGGAGCGCGGCGTGGTGCGCGATGCGAGCGGCCATCCGACGGGCGTTCTGCTCGAGGCGGCAATGCAGATCGCCGCCCGGGCGGTGCTTGCGCGCATTCCAGTCGAGGATCAGCTCGCGATGCTCGAGAACGCCTCCCGCTACCTGAATAGCTTCGGGATCACGAGCGTCGTCAACGCGACCGGCGATCTGGCGGAGATCAAACTCTACGCGGCACTCCGCGATCGCGGCACCTTGACCGTACGCACGCGCACCGCCTTCGGTGCGGTCGCGGTTCCGCATCGTCTGACGCCGCAGTTCCTCGCCGACCTCGAGGAGGCGCGCCGGCAGTACCACGACGACTGGGTGTCCGCCGATCTCGTCAAGTTCTTCGCCGACGGCAGCACCGGACTCATCCCTCCGCTGGTGTACGTACCGGCGGACTACGACGCGCTGGTCATGGCGCTCGATGAGCGCGGCTACCAGCTGATGACCCACGCGTTGCGAGCCGATTCGGTGCACATGGTGCTCGATGCCTACGAGCGCCTGGAGAAGGCCCACGGAGCCCGTGACCGGCGTCTGCGCATCGAGCATGCCGATCTCGTCGATGCGGCGGATTTGCCCCGCTTCAAGGAGCTCGGCGTGATCGCCGACATGCAGCCGACTTTTTGCTGCGGAGAGGACGGCGCGAACTTCGACCCGACCCAGCCCATTCCTTCGGACCGCTGGCACAGCCTGGAGCAAGACGGCGCCACGCTCGCGTTCTCGAGCGATTGGCCGTGCACCTGGCCGCCCGATCCATTCGTGTCCATCCAGGAAACCGCGACGCGGCAGGTATGGAAATCCGACGACACTGCCAATGTCGCCGGCGGGTCTTTGGATGGCGCAGCCCAGGGGGGCGCCAAGCCGACGGGCGCGGTCTACATACCCGAAGAGCGCATCAAGGTGGAGGATGCCGTGCGTGCCTACACCTGGGGATCGGCATACGCGGCGCGAAAGGAAGACCGCCTGGGCACCCTGGAGAGCGGGAAATTCGCGGATCTCGCGGTGCTTTCCCAGGACATATTCAGCGTGAGTCCCGGCATCATCGGCCGGACGCGCGTGACCATGACCATGGTCGGCGGCAAGGTCGTCTATACGGCGCCCTGATCGCCCGTTAGACTTGGCGTGGGCGGCCTCTCGTGGCCGTCCACGTCGCTCGGACGGTTCCGGGCGCTGACGTGAGAACCTTCACATGTCCGAGTCTTCGGCCGTCAAGCGGCGCGGCTTCGCGCGCATCGATCGCCTGCCCCCTTACGTATTCAATGTCACCGCGGAATTGAAGCTCGCCGCGCGCCGCCGCGGCGAGGACATCATCGACATGAGCATGGGCAATCCCGACGGAGCGACGCCCCCGCACATCGTCGCGAAGCTCGTGGACGCTGCCCAGCGCCCCGACACCCATGGCTATTCGACCTCGAAAGGCATCCCGAGATTGAGGCGCGCCATCTCCCACTGGTATGAGGAGCGATACGGCGCATCCATCGACCCGGACCACGAAGCCGTGGTCACCATCGGCTCCAAGGAGGGCCTGGCGCACTTGATGCTCGCCGCGCTCGACCGCGGCGACACGGTTCTGGTTCCCGACCCAAGCTATCCCATCCACATCTACGGCGCCGTCATCGCGGGCGCCGACATCCGCTCCGTGCCGATCGCACCCGACGTCGACTTCTTCGGCGAGCTCGAACGCGCGATCCGCGGCAGCTACCCGAAACCCAAGATGATGGTTCTCGGGTTTCCCTCCAATCCCACCGCTCAGTGCGTCGATCTCCCGTTCTTCGAGCGGGTGATCGCGCTCGCGCGCCAGCACGAGATCCTCGTCGTGCACGACCTCGCCTACGCCGACATCGTGTTCGATGGATGGAAAGCACCCTCGATCATGCAGGTTCCCGGCGCGAAGGAAGTCGCCGTGGAGTTCTTCACGCTCTCGAAAAGCTACAACATGGCCGGCTGGCGGATCGGATTCATGGTCGGGAACCGCGAGCTCGTGAGCGCGCTTTCGCGCATCAAGAGTTACCACGATTACGGCACCTTCACGCCCCTTCAGGTCGCGGCGATCGCCGCGCTCGAGGGCGATCAGCAATGCGTGAAGGACATCGCGGTCCAATACCAGCGCCGGCGCGATGTGCTGGTGAAGGGGCTCGCCGAGTCGGGCTGGCCGGTCGACATCCCGAAGGCATCGATGTACGTCTGGGCGCGGATTCCCGAGCGCTATCGCCCGCTTGGATCGCTCGAGTTCTCCAAGCAATTGCTGGCACAAGCCAAGGTCTCGGTATCCCCGGGTGTCGGGTTCGGCGACTACGGCGACGGCCATGTACGGTTCGCGCTGATCGAGAACGAAAACCGTATCCGGCAGGCCGTCCGCGGCATCAAGACAATGCTCCGCCGATAGGAGCCTGTCCGAGGGGTCTGCACTACAGATCTTTGCACAGCTTTTCCGCGACGCCGACGGCCGCCGAAAGGCCCTCGCCCCGGTGTGCGGCGCTCATGGATAGCGCTCTACCTCCACGTCGCGCACCAGCATGACTTCGCAGGCTCCCGGCCCGGTGTCGGTGCGCGTCAGCGACGTATGGCCGCGAGGTTCCGTGAGCCGGTCCGCGACCGGCTCGAGATTGAGTCCGATCCGATCACGGATCGGACTCGAGGGTGCGAGACTCGCCGGGCGCGGCGGACCGTGTCCGGCGAGCGCTACGAAGGCTGAATCAGGCGGGTTTCTGCGCCCACACCTTGCACCATCCGCCCGACGGAACGGTATGGCCGACGAAGATATTGCAGCCGCCGGTGGCATCGCTGGCCTTGCCCTGGAACTGCGCGCAAGTCCCGCACTTCTGATTCGCCTTGAAGGTGGGGTTCTCCGAGGCACTGACCTTGCTCGCATCCGATACGTAGCCGAGCGCTTTCGCTTGCGGATCGTTCGGATCGAGGGGCGTCATCCCTGCGGCTTCCGCGTTGCCGATCAAACCGAATGCCGGCACCAGCGCGCCCGCCAGAAGGCTGCGCTTGACCATCGCGCGACGAGAAATCTTGTGTTGCATGGAGTCGGATCCTGTCGGTGAAAAAGGCCGCTATTTTCCGCGTTTTGGGGGCCCGTGTCTGCAAGAGAATTCCGACAGGGGGCAATCGATAACGATTCTCAATTCGATTTACCAGCGGGCGACGAATCGACCGGTGTCTTTGCTCTTATCGGCGTCATTGCATGATCGTCCGGATGAGCCTCGGCGCCCGCCGCCCCCGCCACGTCCCGCGCCGCCGCAGTGGTCGGACGTTCGCCCCGAGCGCTCGCCGCGCGGGCCTCGTGCTCGGGCATCGACAGCAGCCGCGCGGTATTGACGAGCGCCATATGCGTCAGTGCCTGCGGGAAATTGCCGAGCATGTGCTGCGTACGCGGATCGTATTCCTCCGCGAACAGCCCCACATCGTTGCTCAGCGACAGCAGACGCTCGAACAACGCCTCGGCTTGCTTGCGGCGCCCGGTGAGCGCATAGCAATCTGCCAGCCAGAACGAGCACGGCAGAAAGGCGCCCTCGCCGCTCGGCAACGCATCGACTCCGCTCTCCGTCGAATAGCGCAGCACCAGCCCCTCGACGAGCAGGTCGCGCTCGATAGCTGCGATGGTGCCGAGTACCCGCGGATCGTCGGGCGGCAGAAACCCCACCTGGGGAATGAGCAAAAGGCTCGCGTCCAGATGCGGCGATTCGTACGATTGGACGAACGTCTGCCGGCTCGCGTCGAATCCCCGCTCGCACACCTCGGCGTGGATCTCGTCGCGCACCCGGCGCCAGCGCTCGAGGGGAACTTCCAGCTCGTCCCGCTCCGCATCCTTGATGACGCGATCGAATGCGACCCATGCCATGATTTTCGAGTGGGTGAAGTGCTGCCGTGGGCCGCGGACTTCCCAGATTCCGTCATCCGGAAGCATCCATCGTGACTCGAGGAATTCCAGCAACGCCACTTGCAGATTCCACGCCTCGGGCTCCGGATCGAGTCCGCTGACCCGCGCCAGGTGCAAGGTATCCATGACTTCGCCGTATACGTCGAGCTGAAACTGCCGCGAGGCTGCATTTCCCACCCGCACGGGCGCCGCACCGCCATACCCGGGCAACCAGTCAATCTCGAATTCGTCGAGCCGGCGCACGCCGGTCACACCGTACAGGATCTGCAGGTCCCCGGGCGAACCGGCGACCGCTCGAAGGAGCCATTCCCGCCACGCCGTGGCCTCCTTCACGTAACCGGCGAGAAGCAGCGCATTCAAGGTGAACGTGGCATCGCGCAGCCAGCAATAGCGGTAGTCCCAGTTACGCACGCCGCCCGGCTTTTCGGGGAGCGAGGTCGTCGGCGCGGCGATGATTCCGCCGGTGGGACGAAACGTCAGAGCCTTCAAGGTGATCAGGGAGCGGGTCACCGCCTCGTCCCATCGGCCATGCACCTTGCAGCGGCCGGACCATCGCTTCCAGAGAGCTTCCGTACGTTCGAACTCCTGCATGGCATCGACCGCGGGCATCGTGTCGAGATGCGACGGCCGGTAGTTCAGCGTGAATGATTCGCGCTGACCGGCCTTGACGGTGAATGTCGCGACCGTCTTCAATCCCTTGCCCTCCATAGGGATCGACCCCGTGAACTCGAGGGTATCGGGGCCCGCGGTGATGAGCAGCACGCCGTCCACCTTGCGCACCCAGGGGACCACGGATCCGTAGTCGAAACGGACGACGAGCTCCATGGCGAGCGGCACCTGCCCGCGAAGGCCCTCCACCAGGCGTACCGCGTCCCACCGCTCATCCGACAGCGGCATGAAGTCGGTCAATCGCACGCTTCCCTCATCGGTGTCGAATTCGGTCTCGAGAATCAACGTATTGCTTCGGTAGCGGCGCCGTACGGCCGTGACCTTCCCGGCCGGCGCGATCTGCCAGCGGCCATGCTCCGGCGTGCCGAGAAGCGCGGCAAAGCATGCCGGCGAATCGAATTGCGGGAAGCACAGCCAATCGATCGAACCGTCGGCGCCGACCAGCGCCGCGGTATGGAAGTCGCCGATGAGGGCGTAATGCTCAATGGGTAAGGGCATGCAGGCTCCCGGGTGAGGCGGCGCGAGAGCCCTGAGAATACGCGAACACACGGGTAAATTCGGCGCCGAGCAAAAAAATCTGCGCGGAATATGTTCCTAAATCTGTGCCGCAAGATGGATGACGGTCACCGCCGGAGTTTCCGCCGGTGCCGCTCGATGACCTCGTTCGGATTGGTGGGATCGTCGGGATCGTTCTTGAAACCGCCGGGCTTCGAGACCGTCTCGTGCTTGCTCTCCTCGATCGCCTGCCGCTCCTTCGGGTCGGGATGCACGTCCGTATGACTCGGTCCGTGGCGGGTCGGAGGAACGCGGGATGTCTTTGCCATGAGTGTGCTCCTGCAACGTTGACCCTTATACGCTAAGGATGCCGGGGTAGAGTGCACAGCCCGCAACATCGCGACCGGGGGTAGGCATGCGCTGACATGGCCGGAGCAGATGAGGATCAGAGCGCGAGCGTCACCGCCTCCTGAAAGTTTGCGGCAAGCTGGAGGTGCTCACCATCGGGACGAATGCCCATCTGAGTGAGAATCTCGAGCGGCTGCGGTCGAAGTCCAGAGAAGATCACGCGGGTGCCGGCTCGGGCGCAACGCTTCACGAGCTGGCGCAGGGCGGTGGCGCCGCTCGCATCGATGAGAGGTACCTGCCGCAGCCGCAATATGAATACGCGCGGCGGCCTGGGAAACTGATTGAGGACCTCATCCAGGCGATCGGCGACGGCAAAGAATAGCGGACCCGAGACCATGCCACGCAGATCAGTGTCGCGCCGGCCACGGCGATGAGGAATCCGGGCCACGTCGGTCGCCAACGGCGAAGCAGAATGATGATCGCGACGGTGGACAGGGCCATGCATACCGACCAGGCATTGAAGTCGCCGAGATGATGGGCGTAGGCGCCGAAGCGGCTGAAGAACTCGGCGGGGACCGCCCCCATACGAAGGCCCAAGAAATCGTTGACCTGGCTCAAGAAGATGCTCACGGCAATGCCGGCGGTGAATCCCGTGATCACCGGCTGCGGCATGAATTTCATCAGCGTTCCGATGCGAAGGATTCCGGCGCCGATCAGCATGAGGCCGGCGAGCAGCGTGCAAAGAATGAGGCCGCCATAACCAAACTTCTCGATGACGGCGAACACCACGGGGATGAAGGCGGCAGTGGGGCCGCCGATCTGCACGCGAGAGCCCCCGAGGGCGGAGACCAGGAACCCGGCAATGATGGCGGTGTGAAGACCTTTCTCCGGGGTGGTCCCCGAGGCGATGGCGAGGGCCATCGCGAGCGGCAACGCGACGATGGCGACGGTGAGACCCGCGACCAAATCGCACCGGAAATCCTCGAGCCCATATCCCCGACGCAGCAGCGTGACCAACTTCGGTACATACAGGTGCCAAACGGGATTCGCCTTCGGGGTTGCTTCTGTCATGTTCAGCCAAGGCGTCGCTTGGGCAACGGGGGCGGAGGATAGTGGCCCATTTTGAGGTGCCAGTAGGCCCACGACCGAGGGTCGATTATTCCTGGGGGTGCCTGGGCGAGGGCTTCTTGGAAATCCTCATCGGAGACATACTGCCGTAGGACACTCATATCTCGGTGAGTCGCGTAGGTCATTGCGTAAGCCATGAACCGTATCGGATCCGCGAGCGCGCGTTCGGGTGGCTCGAACCAAACGATTCGGTGTGCGATCTCCTGCATCACCGGCGTGAGGGGGATCGGGTTCACAGGCTGTAGCCTTGATCTCGGTCGCGATCCCTGGTGATTTCAAGGGTGGGCAGATGATCCAAGTCGACCGCTCGCACGGCGGTGGTCAAGCGGAGCTTCATGTTGTCGGGCAAATCGCGCAAATTTCCATCATCGAAGTACGACAACGCCTTGAGGGTGATTTCCGGATTGTAGGATGTTCCATAGAGCTTTTGGGCGGCGGCCAATGCCGTCGGCAAGCCAATTCCACCGCGGTGAATCAATGCGTCCATATCGAGATAGTCCTTGGCCTCGGCCCGGAGCTGCAGTACGGATGCCTTGGTGCCGGCCAGGTCGAGCAATGAGGCGACCTTCAATCCGTTGTCTTTGACCACAAGAGCGGGCGCCAAGCGGGGAAGCTTCGGTACTCCAAAAAAGGAAACCTTCACCGGATCGCCACGATCCACAATGGCAGTCAGAATATTTTTCTCACGCTGGATGATCTGCGCGCCGGATAGGAAGGCAATATTGCGCTCGAGTGCTTCCAGATCCATGTCGAGGCGGCCGGACAAATCGAAATCGATCGAGTTTCGGTGACCCAGGTGCAGGGCCAAGGCCGTTCCGCCGTAGAGGGTAAACTCATCGGGCACCGCGGAAAGCTCGCCCCACAACCGTCGCTGAGCTGATGGGAGAATTTCCACATGAGGCGATAATTCTTGCATATTATCAGTCTAGTCGATCTGGGGTCGGCGATGAAGCATGGGGAGAGCTGCGCGACTGGGCATCGCTTATCGGCGCAGGTTCATCTGCTGCTGTGGGCGGCGATGTTGTTCCTCGCGGCGACTTTATTCCCAAAAGACCGGAATAACCGACAACACCAGCAGCGCCGCCATGGCGTAGTTGAAGCTCCGGCGACGCCTCTCCGTGTGCAGATACTGGCGCAGCACCGCACCGAATAGCGCCCAGCACGTCACCGCCGCAGCCGTCACCATCACCGCAATCCCGGCGAGGGCCACGACTTGCAGGAGCAGCGAAGACTCAACCACGGTGTACGTCGTCACGGCGCTCAGGACCACGACCCAACCCTTGCCATTGACCCATTGGAATGCCACGGCCTGTAAGAAGCTCAACGGTTTGCCGATCTTTCGCGCCTCGCCGCCGGGAGCCGCGACCGAGGCGATCTTCCAGGCCAAATAAAGCAGATACAAGATGCACGCGTACTTGAGCACCAAATGCACTTCCGGCACGGCGACGAATATTTTGGCTAGCCCGAGGCCTACCAGCAGCAGCATGGCCGGGTACCCGAAGGTGATGCCGAGAATATGCGGAATCGTTGCGCGAAAGCCGAAATTGACGCCGGAGCTCGCCACGAGAATGTTGTTCGGCCCGGGAGTAAAACCCATCGAAGCAAGGAACGGAACGCTCGTGAGTATCAATGCGGTGGGAAACGCCTGCACTTGCTCCAACCCTCCAATAGTTGACCTGATGGCTGAGATTGCACCGGCCGCCGGCGCCCAACAAACGGGATTACTGATTATCCGTTAAGGAGAACTTAACGATTCGGCCTCGACCCGCGGCGCCCCCAACGAAGCATCGCCCAACGAGAATTTATTTTTCTTCCGGTCCCGGACACGATTCGCCCCGCCGAATCGCCGCGTCCCTGGGATACAGGGCCTCGAGCTTCAGCATCACGCCGTTGGTCCATCCGAACCCGTCCTGGGTCGGATACTCGCCGCCTCCGCCCTTGCGGTTGGTGTTGATCACGTCGTATTTCTCCACGAGCTTGCCGCTGTCCCGGTACACCGCGTCGACGTTGCGCATCCAGCGGCAGGCGATCGTTTCCGCGAGCCGGTCCTCCCGGTAGCGGCGCAACCCCTCCACCGCGATCCACTGAACCGGCGCCCAGCCGTTCGGCGCATCCCATTGCTGTCCGGTGTCCAACGGCGTCGTCACCACACCGCCCGGCTCGAGCAGATGCTCGCGCAACGTGCGGGATACCGCGGATGCCTGCGCGTCCGAGGCGATCGACACGAACAGCGGATAGAGCGTGGCCGCGGAGACCCGAGCGATCGGCGCGCGCCGGGTCCAGCGGTAATCGAAGTACGCGCCCTGCTCCGCACTCCACAGATAGCGGTCGATCGCCGCCCGCCGAACGGCGGCGCGCCGGGTGAAATCGTGCACGCACGGTGCGTCCGAGGCGCGCTCGCAGCCCGCGCGAATGGCGTTCTCCAAACCATACATCAGGCTGTTGAGGTCGATGGGCACGATCTCGGTGGTATCGATGGTCGAACGCTCCATGGGATCGGCGAACCAGCGCGACCCGAAGTCCCAGCCGCTCTCCGCCGCGGCGCGTATATCCCGATACACGGCGCGAGCCGGACGGTGGCTCGCGCGCGCGAGCTTCACGTCCTCGGCGTAGGATTCGTCGCGGGGCGTGTCGCGGTCGTCCCAGTAGCGGTTGAGGATCGACCCATCCGGCAGCGCCACCACCCGCCGGTGGGCGCCGCCGGGGGGAGCCCCGTTTCACCCTGCATCCAGAAGGCGTACTCACGCTCCAGCTGCGGAAGGTATCGTGCAAACTCCGCGGCGGGGTCGCCGCCGCCGATGAGGCCGACCATCTCGAAGAAGAACGGCGGCTGCGAGCGGCTGAGATAGTAGGTCCTCGCGCCGTTCGGGACGTGGCCGTAGGTATCGATGAAATGCGCGAAATCACGCACCATGCCCTCCGCCAACTCGTGCCGTCCGCTTTGCATCAGCCCCAGGAGGGTGAAGTACGAATCCCAGTAGTAGATCTCGCGAAAACGGCCGCCGGGGACGACGTAGGGCTCGGGCAGCGGCAGCAGCGAGCCGTAGGCCGGCGCGGTCGGCGTCGAGCGCGTCAATTGCGTCCAGAGCCGGTCGATATGCAGATCGATGGGCACGATGCTCGCGACGGCGGGCGGCGCCGTCACCGGCGACGGAAGAGCGAAATGCGCTTCTACGAAGGCCTTGAGCGCCTCGGCGGACGCCGGCCGCTCGGCGTGATAGCGCTCGAGAATCTTCGCCGGCGGCTCCTTGGGAACGGCATCGGGAAATGTCTTGCCGTCCGGGAAGATCCGGGCGCTCTGGACTGCGACGAAGAGATCCTTGAACAGCGCTTGCGGCGATTCGGGAAGCGGCGGCACCGCGGCCGCCAGCGAGCCGCCCAAGAGCGCGGAGGCGAGGAAATACCGGCAGCGCCCCGGTGTCACCGCCCTCAGTCCTTTGCGGCCGAATAGGGCCTGCGGGCGTAGACCCCGAAACCGAGGATGCCGGCATAGCACAGCGCCGGTACCGTGAGCGCGAACTGCCAACCCTGCCAATCAGCGGCGTGGCCGGTGATCCAGGGCACGATGGCGCCGCCGACGATCGCCATGCAAATGATCCCAGACCCTTCGGCCGCTCTTGGTCCCAACCCTTCGCAGGCGAGCGAGAAAATTGTGGGAAACATGATGGAATTGAACAGTCCAATGGCGAGCAGCGCCCACCCGGATACCGCGCCATTGGTGTTGGCGGAGATCAGCAGCAGCGCGATCACCACGGCCGCGTCGCAGGCGAGAATCTTGCCCGGCGAGAATAGGCGCAGGAGATACGCGCCGGCGAATCGCCCGACCATCGCCCCACCCCAGTAGAACGGAACGTGCTTGCCCGCCGCCTCCGCCCCCAGCCCGAGCACTGACTTCTGCATCAGGTAAAGCACGATCGACGAGCCGATCGCCACCTCGGCGCCGACATAGAGGAATATGCAAAGCGCCCCGAAGCTGAAGCGCCGCTGCCGCAACAAGGCGAAGGGATGTCCAAGCACCGAGTGGTCCCCGTCGGAGACCTCCTTCAAACGGTTTCGCCGCAGCCAGACCACCGCCGCCAGCAGCACCAGCGCCCCGGCGATGCCGAGGTAGGTGTGCGCAATCACCGACGTTTCCTGGCTTCGAAACGCATTTTTCGCGGCCTCGCTCAGTTGCGAGGGATCGATCGTCGACAGGGATCCCAGGATGAGGGTCGAGCCGACATACGGAAATAGGGTCGTGCCGAGGGAATTGAATGCTTGTGCGAACGTCAATCGACTGTGCGCCGTTCGCGGAGCCCCGAGCATGGAGATCAGCGGGTTCGCCACGACCTGCACGATGGTCACTCCGGCCGCCAGCACGAACAGCGCCGCAAGGAAAACACCGAAGACACCGAACGAAGACGCCGGGATGAACAGAAGGCATCCGGCCGTCATCATCAGCAATCCCAGTACCGCCGCGCGAATGTAGCCGATCTTGCGCACCACCGCCGCGGCCGGCAGCGAAATGACGAAATAGGCGCCGAAGAACGCCGACTGCACCAGCATCACATCGCCGTTGGTGAGCGTGAACAGACCCTTGAGCTTGGGAATCAGTACGTCGTTGAGGCTGGTGATCCCGCCGAAGATGAAGAACAGCGCGAACACGACCAGCCGCAAGTCCGGCGCGTCGGTGTAGGTGCCGTTGGCGGCTTGCCCGTCAGTCGCGTGTGAGTTGTTCATGGCCGGATGATGCCATGCGCAGACGCGGCGCGTGACCTCGATCGGTCACCCCGCCGCGCGCGCATCCCCAGGATCAGAATTTATACTTCAGCTGGATGTTCTCCTCGCGTCCGAAAATCGGGCGCCCGAGCGCGAAGCCGCCGGAGGTGCCGCTGGTGCCGCTCAGGGCACGCGCGTCCTGTTCCGTGACGCCGAGCTCGTTGGTGAGGTTCGATCCCATCACCCGCACCTCGAAGTGATCGCCGATCTGAGAGATGATGCCCGCATCGAGTGTCCGATAGGACGGCAGCACCTGGGCATTGCCCGGATCGGAGTAGCGCAGCCCGATGTAGCTGTAGGTCAGCTGGAAGCGGACGTCCCCCCACGGCACCGGCAGGTCGTAGGCCGGAGTCAGGCGCGCCTGGAAGCGCGGCTGACGCTGCAGCACGTTGCCGTCGGCGCCCTCGCTGCCCGCCAGGATGATGTGCGTGTAGGCCGAGTCCTGCCAGTTGCCGGTGAGTCCCAGGCTCACGTGCTCGATGGGCTGCCACACCTCGGTGAAGTCGATACCGGTGCTGCTCGTCCCGTAGGAAAAAGCGATGTTCTCGATGCCGGTCGATGTGGTCACGAACTGCTGGAACGGCACGCCCGAGAACGTGCGACGGAAGACGTCCACGTCTGCGTACAGGGTCGGCGTCTGGACGCGATAGCCAAGCTGCAGATTGCGGATGTTCTCGGTCTGCGGCGTGCCGCTGCGCAGATCGTCGAAGCTCGGGAAATGCACGCCGTAGTCGCCGCGCGCGTAGGCGCTCATGTGATCGGTGATCTCGTAGGTCGCGCCGACGGCGCCCGAGGGCTTGGTCTTCTTGAATTCCGTGCACTCATGCGAGTTGGCGAGGGTGAGGGTCTCGTCGCAGCTGTAGCTGGTCCAGGTGCCGTTCGGAACGCTCACGGCGCTGTTCCAGAGACTCAGCGGATTCGTCGTGATCGCCTCGTTCGTGTCGTTTTCGATGGTGCCGCTCACCTGCTGCTGCTCGACGCGGAAGCCGGCATCGAGCACCCACTGGTTGATGCGCCAGTTATCCGAGGCGAACAGCGCGACATTGCGGCCCGAGTAGTTGTCGACCAACGTGAACGTCGAGGCGCTGGTGAGGCCGTTCTCGGAGATGATGGCGCCGTTGTTCAGGGTGAGGTCGATCAGGCTCGAGTTCGGGGTCGCCGTCATGAGCTCGTTGTTGCCGAGGTACCAGGTGTCGTCCGAATGGTATACGGCGAGGTAGCCGCCGACGGTGAGCTTGTTGCCGGGCACGACATCGAAGGTGAAGCGCAGGTCGTCGGTGAACGATTGAAGCTGCTTGTCCACGACCCAGTAGCCGTTGGTCATCACGTATTGATTCGGATTGACCGCGCCGCCGCCGTTCACATAGGTCGCCGTACCGCCGGTCGCCGGCTTGATCCCCGTCCCCGCAAGGGCGGTGTTTGCCGACGTGATCGAGCTCGCGATAAAGGCGGACATGGTTTCGGGCGGCGCGCTGCCCGTGAAGATGCCGGTCGTCGGCATGTCACCCCCGGTGAATTGGGCCTTGTTCGACAGGTGCACGCCGTCCGCCACGTCGAAGTCGAAATCGCCGCCGAAGGTGTGCAGGTTCGAGCCGCGTCCATTGGCGAGATTCGCGGTCAACGGCGCGCAGCCGGGACACTCCTGCACGGACAGACCTTGGATCCCGGTGCCCGCGAACCAGCCGGTCATCGGGTTGAAGCCCGGAAACGCCGAGTACGAGACGCTCTTGCCGGAGCCGGTCGCGACCAGGGGAATGTCCGCGATGAACAGGTTCTTGTCGTTGAGCTCACGGAAGTAAAACATCACCTTGCCCTGATCGAGGGTGTGCGAGAGGGTCGCGGTGACCTGTCCGCCGTCATCCGCGGGGAACTGCGATTTTCGAATGCCGTCCGATTCACGATAGAAGCCGCCGATGCTGAAGAACCAGTCCTTGGACAGCGGCCCGCCGTAGAACCCGTCGACCCGGTACATGCCCTCCGAGCCGTAGGTGATGCCGAGATCGCCATGTTCGACCTCGGAGCCTTCACGCAGGATGAAGTTGGCGGTGAGGCCCATCTGCCCGTCCGAGTAAAGGACGCCCGGTCCACCCAGGACCATTTCCGCACGCTCGACCGTGTCGTCGAGGCGGAACATGGAGGAGTCGTCCAGGAACGACAGGTTGTGGGACGGATAGATCGGCGAGCCGTTGATCGCGTAGGTCACGTAAGGTGCACCGCTTCCGCCCGGATAGCCCGCCAGCTCGATGTTGGGTCCGGCCTGACCGCCGCCCGATTCCGCCCACACGCTCGGCACGATCTTGAGCAGATCCGCGGAGCTCGAGGGGTCCACGTTGTGGATCTCCTCGAGGCTCGCGGTGGTGACTTGAAAGCTCGCGTCGAGCTTTCGGGTCGATTGTGCCGAAGCCGTCACCACCACTTCGTCCAATGTGTTGGTGTTGGCGGCGCTCGCATCCGCTGCTGCCGCCGGCGCCGCTGCGCCCTGGGTTGCCGTGTCTTGAGCGCCGGCGTGACCGCCGGCGAGCACCGCGCCCGTGAGCGCGAAGAGCCCCGCGATACGCGTCAACAATCCTCGATGAGTCATTGTGCTGTCCCCCTTGCTTTGACTGCCGCTGCCGGCCGGGTCCTTTGCCGCCCCAGTGTCGCTGGGCGGCGGCTCGTGAGGACCTCCTGCATCGCTCGTCGCGCTGATGGCGATCGTGGAGGTACTCACTTGATTGAAGGACAGCCCGGTGCCGTCCAACAATCGCTTCAGTCCATCGATGACCGTGAAGTCACCGTGGACTGCGGGGGTTTGATGCTTTGCCACAAGGGCAGACGAGAACACCAGCGTGATGTCCGCCTGTCTTGCGAACTCGTTGAGAGCCGATGCAGCCGCTTGCGATTGGATGTCGAAATGCCGCACCGCACCGTCGGCATAGGCTTGCGCGCCGATCAACGCGAGCGCCAGACAGCGAATCATCCACCGCGTGCGCATGACACTCCCCCACTTGGCCCACCTCGTCCTCGCCATGAAGCGATGCGCGATGAGCTTTGTAAGGACTAGACGCGTGGCTGAAAAAAAACCGCTATCCGAGGCAATCAAATGGGCGCAACCGGCGCGGATGGGGACTTCAGCGCCGTGGATCGATATATATCACGCCATCCGGGGCGCGGCGGATGGAGACCGGCAAGGCAGACTCGAGGCCCCGGAAGAAATCCTGGACGTCGTCGGTGCGAAAGCGGCCGCCGACGCGCAGCGCCGCGGTGTCTGAATCGCTGATGACGATTCGAGTATCCGTGTAGCGCTCGATCTCGGTGATGGCCTCCGACAGCGGCTCGCCGTCGAAAATGATCGCGCCTTCGCGCCACGCCAGCTCGCTCGAGAGCTGCGCGGGCGTGACCGCCTTGACCACGTAGTCCGCGCTCGCGGTCGAGAGCCGCTCTCCGGCGGAAACGGCCCTGAGCGCCGCGGCGGGCCGCCTGCTTGCCGCCTGGCCGGCCTCGGGTCCGGCGCCGGTCGGCGTCGCCTGGACCTCGACGCGACCCTCGTTCACCACGATGTCCACGTGCTGATCGGCCAGCAGGCGAACCTCGAACTGCGTACCTACCGCACGGACCAGGGCATCGCCCGCGTGGACCAGGAACGGCCGCGAGCGATCGTGAGCGACCTGGAAATGAGCCTCGCCCTTGCGCAGATAGATCTGACGGAGCCGGCGGCTCAAGTCGGTCTCGACGATGGAGTTGGTGTTGAGGCTCACGACCGAGCCGTCCGCGAGCGTCACGTCGCGTTGCTGACCGACGGCGGTGGAGAAGGTCTGGATGTCGCTCCCCCCGCGCATCCAGAGAATCCCGGCCAGTGCCCCGATGAGAACGGCCGCGGCGGCACCGAGCCACCAGCGCCGCGGCACATGCACCGTCGAATGCCGCGCAGGCCCGGCGAAGCTCGCCGATTTCTCATCGCGCGTGGCCTCCCCCAAGCCGTCGAGCGCCCGCCAGACCCTGGAGAATTCGTCGAAAGCCCGCCGGTGCCGCGCGTCCTGCCGGAGCCAGGAATCGAATGCTTCGTGATCCGCCGGGCCGACCTTGTCGCCGTCCAGGCGCCAGGTCCATTCCGCCGCCTCCTCGTCGATTTCGGCCCGCGTGCGCAATTTGACGATGTCACTCATGAGCCGTCCCCGCGGTCGAGAGCGCGGCGGCGGGTATCGCCCGCGGTCGAGGGCTCGGAGGGCTCGAGCATGCCGTGCTCCCGGAGGTAATCCCGGCAGCGCAGCAAGACCCTTCGCCACATGCTTTTCGATCGTACTGTGAGAGACACCCAACACTTCCGCGATCTCCGTATGGGATAGCTTGTAAACCTTGCGCAGCACGAAGACCCGCCGGCAGAGCGGCGGGAGACGGTCCACCGCGGCGCAAAACGACTCGAATCTCCGCCGGGAATCGATTTGCTCGTCCGGCGGCGCCTCCAAGGTATCGACGTCCAGCGGAGCAAAATCCGCTACCGTGTCGGTAGCCCGCGAGATCTGGCGCCGTGCCCGCTCGACCGCGAGATTATGGGCGATTCGAAACAGCAACGCGCGAGGCGAGGCGACCGCGTCGCGATCCTCGATGGCGTACATGCGAACGTAGGTCTCCTGGACCAGGTCTTCGATGTCCTCCGACCCCGACGTGAAGCGGCGCAGATACCGGTGCAGCGCCGCCCCGTGACGGAAAACCTGGTTCAGGAACCATTCGTGCCGGTCGTTCGCCATCATCATCCCACCGCGCAGTGGGCACCCCCCTGGTACGACGGCGCCAGTCTACCCGCTTCGCGCCAATGCTGTCGCGGCCCCGTTGAGCTCGGCATCCTCGCCGCCCGTTGTTGACGTTTCGCCACAAACTCGCACAATGGAGAGCCAAGCCTCAGCTTCCGGGTGGTGCCTCATGTACCTACTGAACATCAACGGCGAGAAGCGCTCGGTCGACGTCCCGGCCGACATGCCGTTGCTCTGGGTTCTGCGCGATGTGGTCGGACTCATGGGTACGAAGTTCGGCTGCGGTATCGCCCAATGCGGCGCCTGCACCGTCCATCTCGACGGCCAGCCGGTCCGCTCCTGCGTCCTGCCGGTGAGCGCCGTCGGCGACAAGGCGATCACCACCATCGAAGGTGTGGGCGCGACGCCGAGCGGAAAAAAGATCCAGCAGGCGTGGCTCGACATCGACGTGGTCCAGTGCGGCTACTGTCAGTCCGGCCAGATCATGTCGGCGGCCGCTCTGCTCGCGCAGACGCCCAATCCCACCGACGGCGACATCGACGCCGCCATGTCGGGCAACATTTGCCGCTGCGGCACCTACGTGCGCATTCGCGCCGCCATCAAGCAGGCGGCGACCGGCAAACCCGAGGGTCCGCAGACGCTGGCGGCGGGTGCGGCATGAGCTCCGCGATCAAGGACCCCGTCGATCTCCAGCGCCGTCGCGCACTCGCGGCCGGCGGCCTGTCGCTGGCCTTTGTCTGGCTCGGATCCGGCAAGGCGAACGCCTTCATCAACGCGCGGCGCCAGGAGGGCGATCCCGCCGCGGCGGCCGCCGACGGCAATCCGCCGTTCGCACCCAACGCCTTCATCCGCATCGATGCCGAGGGACCGGTCCGTCTGGTCATGCCCAATGTCGAAATGGGCCAGGGCATTTATACCGGCGCCTGTGCAATGCTGGCCGAAGAGCTCGACGTCGGCATGGATCAGATCGTCGTCGAGCACGCGCCGCCCAACGAGGCGCTCTACGGCATTGAGCTGCTGGGCGGTCAGGTGACGGGCGGCTCGACCAGTACCCGCTCTCACTGGGGGGTGCTGCGTGAAGCGGGCGCCGTTGCGCGCACCATGCTGGTGAGCGCCGCCGCCGCGCGCTGGGGCGTTGAGCCTGCCGGCTGCTCAGTGAAGCGCGGTGTCGTCACTCACGACAAGTCGGGCCGCAAGCTCGCGTACGGTGCGCTCGCGAAGGCCGCGGGCGCCTTGGCCGTGCCGGCCAAGGTCGCGCTCAAGGAGCCCGCGGCGTTCACGCTCATCGGGAAGCCGCTGCGCCGCGTCGATTCGCCCGACAAGGTGGTGGGCGCCACGGAGTTCGGCATCGACGTGAAAGTGCCGGGAATGAAGATCGCCACCGTCAGGGCGTGCCCGACCCACGGCGGCACGGTGCGGTCGGTCGACGAGAAGCGTGCGCGGGCGCTGCCGGGCGTCGTCGACGTGATCAAGATCGACAATGCCGTCGCGGTCGTCGGCGAACATTTCTGGGCCGCGAAGTGCGGTCTCGAGGCGCTCGACATCGTCTGGGACCTGGGCGCCAACGCCGATCTCACGACCGCGAAGCTGACCCAGGCGCTCGCCGAGCGCTCGCAGAACGGCCCGGTCATTCCGGGCGCAAGGTCGGCTCGAAGCCCGCCGACGGCAGGACCATCGAAGCGCTGTACCAGCTGCCGCTGCTGGCGCATGCGCCCATGGAGCCCTTGAACACCACGGTGCAGGTCTCCGCCGACCGTTGCGAGATCTGGGTCGGCACCCAGGTACCGGTGCGCTGCGTGAACGTCGCCGCCAAAGTCACCGGGCTTCCCGCAGAGCAAGATCGTGCTTCACAACCATTACCTCGGCGGCGGCTTCGGCCGGCGCCTGGACCACGACTCGGTGGAACAGGCGGTGCGCTTCGCGAAACAGGTTTCCTACCCGGTGAAGATCATCTGGACGCGGGAGGAAGATATCAAGCACGACATCGTGCGCCCCATGTACTACGACCGTATCTCGGCGATCCTGGGATCGGACGGGAGGCCCGTCTGGTATGGCGATCACATCACCTCCCCCACGGTACTCGCCCGCTGGATGCCGGAGGCGATGGGCAAGGACGGCATGGACGACGATGTGATCGAGTGCGCCGCCGAAACCCCGTACTCCATTCCGAATCTCGACGTGAACTGGGCGCGGCACGACATGCCCGCCGGACTCGAAGTCGGCTGGTGGCGCGGCGTGGGTCCGACTCACAACCTGTTCGTGATCGAGAGCTTCATGGACGAGCTCGCTCACGCGGCCGGCAAGGATCCGGTCGACTACCGGCGCGTCTTGCTCGCCAAGGACTCGCGGGCCCTGGGCGTGCTCGAGCTGGCCGCGCAAAAAATCGGCTGGGGGTCGGGCACTCTGCCCCCTCGAGTCGGGCGGGGCGTGGCGCTCGGTTCACCCTTCGGCAGCCATGTGTGCCTCATCGTCGAGGCGGAGGTCACGCCGCAGGGCGAGGTGCGGCTGCGCCGCGCAGTCGCCGCCATCGACTGCGGCATCGCCATCAATCCGAGCTCCATCGAAGCGCAGGTTCAGGGCGGCCTGCTGTTCGGCTTGAGCGCCGCCCTGTACAGCGCCATCACCCTGAAGGATGGCGCGTTCGAGCAAAGCAACTTCCACGATTACCGCAATCTTCGAATGAACGAGGTGCCGCGGGTCGAGGTCTACCGCGTCGATAGCTTGGAGTCGCCGGGCGGTCTCGGCGAGGTGGGTACGGCCATCGCCGCACCCGCGCTCGGCAATGCCATCTTTGCCGCGACCGGGGTGAGGCTGCGTTCCTTGCCCGTGGATAAACACCAACTGGCCGAGAATGGCGCGGCCCTGCAGAAGGTGAGCGTATGAAGCGAGTATTGACGGTCATTGTCGCGCTGCTGATCATCGGCCTCATCGCGGTCTTCGTACTCAACCGGCCCGATTCCGCGGCGGGAGCGGCTCCGGCGATCGCCGGAGCACCGGCCTCCTCCGATCCCGTGGCGCGCGGCGAGTATCTCGCCAAGGCGGCCGACTGCGTCGCTTGCCACACCGTGCCGGATTCGGGCAAACCCTATGCCGGAGGCGTTGCCTTCAAGTTGCCGTTCGGCACCATTTATTCGAGCAACCTCACGCCCGATTCGAAGGACGGCATCGGCGCGTACACCGACGAGGAGTTCGTGCGTGCGGTGCGCGAAGGAATCCGCAGGGACGGACAGCACCTGTATCCCGCCTTTCCGTATACGTCGTACACCGCGCTGAGCCGCGACGACGTACTCGCGATCAAGGCGTATCTCATGACCTTGCCGGCGATCGCGGAGCCGAATCGCGCGAACGATCTCGGCTTCCCCTTCAACCAGCGCTGGGCCATGTCCGTCTGGAATGCGGCATTCTTCAAGAGCCGGCGTTTCGTCCCGGACGCCTCGAAACCGGAGCAATGGAACAGCGGCGCCTATCTCGCCACCGCGCTCGGCCATTGCGGCGAATGCCACACGCCGCGCAACTTCGGCTTCGGCCTGGAGCATGGCCACGAGCTTGCCGGCGAGGAGCTCCAGGGATGGCGCGCCTACAACATCACCTCCGATGCCAAGTATGGTATCGGAGACTGGTCCGACGCCGACATCGCAGCCTACCTCACCACCGGCCACGCCGCCGAACATGCCTCCGCGTCCGGTCCCATGGGCGAGGCGGTGGCGCACAGCCTGCAATTCCTCAACCCGCAAGATGCCGCCGCGCTCGTTGCGTACTTGCGGACCATCCCCGCGCACGAGGGCAAGCATCCGGTGCAGGTGGATTCCAAACCGGCGGCGCTCGCGAGCTCCACGCCGATGCTGCCGGCCTCGGACGAGCTCACGGCGAACACCCAGGGACTGCAGCTCTTCGAGGGAGCTTGCGCCAGCTGTCATCAGTGGAACGGCCCGGGACGGGAAAGTCCGTATGCATCGCTCGTCGGCACGCGCGGCGTCAACGATCCCAGGGCGGTCAACGTCACCCAGATCATCCTCCAAGGCGTCCGCTATCGCGTGGGCGGCAGCGAGGTGTTCATGCCGGCGTTCGGCGATGCGTACTCCGACACGGAGGTCTCCGCGCTCGCCAATTACGTGGTGGCGCACTTTGGCGGCAAGCAGGGCACCGTGACGCCGGAAGAAGTTGCGAAGCGACGTCAGCTGTAGATGGCGGCAATCGCGGCCGAGCGCGTATTGTCCGTTCGCCATTGGAACGAGACCGTGTTCAGCTTCACGACCTCCCGGGACCCGGCTCTTCGGTTCCAGAACGGTCATTTCGTCATGCTGGGCCTGATGATCGAGGGCAAACCGCTGATGCGCGCTTACAGCATCGCAAGCGCGAACCACGAGGATTTCCTGGAATTCTTGAGCATCAAAGTGGCCTCGGGCCCCCTCACCTCGCGCCTACAGCACATCAAACCGGGCGACGAAGTGCTGGTCAGCAAAAAGCCCACGGGGACGCTGCTGCTCGACGATCTCAAGCCCGGCAAGCGGCTGTACCTGTTGAGCTCGGGCACCGGTCTTGCGCCCTTCATGAGCTTGATCAAGGATCCGTCGCTCTACGAGCGCTTCGAGAAGATCATTCTGGTTCACGGGGTCCGCTTCCGCAGCGAGCTTGCCTATCGCGACTTCATCGAGTGGGACCTCACCGAGCACGAATATCTCGGCGAGCAGGTCCGCAACCAGCTCGTGTACTTTCCCACCGTCACACGCGAGCGATTCCGCTATCAGGGGCGGGTCACTTCGCTGATCGAGTCGGGCAAGCTGTTTGAGGATATCCGGCTTCCTCCGCTCGATCCCGCCGAGGACCGGGTCATGATCTGCGGCAGTCCCGCCATGCTCGCGGATCTCTCGGCCATGCTCGATGCGCGCGGCTTTCGGATCTCGCCGCACGTCGGCGAGCCGGGGGACTACGTGATCGAGCGAGCGTTCGTCGCGCGTTGACTACAGGCGCGGCGGTGCGCCGATCAGCATCGCTCGAGCCTTGCGACCGTCTCCACGTGGCCCGTGAAGGGCATCAGGTTGAACGCCGTGAGCTCGGCGAGCCGCATCGTCCCCGCCGCGGTGAGCTGCGAGATATCCGCAAGGAGCGACGCGAGGCCGCAGCTGACGTAGAGGAGCCGTGGCGGGGGCTGTTCGCTAAGATATCCCTTGAGCTCGCCGTCGAGTCCCTTGCGCGGCGGGTCTGCGATGACGACCTGCGATCCGCTCGCGGCCTCGAGCGCCGAGGCCGCGGGACCCGGGAACACCGACACCTTGCGGCGCTCGGCGGACTCGAGCCCCTCGATGCCGAGCGCGAGCCCCTGGAGGGACTGCGGGCTCACCTCGTTGAAACGGATCTCGCGCACGCGCGCGAGCACCGACAGGCCGATCGCGCCCACGCCGGCGTAGAACTCGGCGACCCGCGCATCCTCCGGGATCCGTTCGCGCACGTGCTCGATGATTCGCTGCGCGATCTCGAGATTGCTTTGACCGAAGGCCCCCGGCGGATAGTAAATGGGGACACCGCCGAAGCGCTCGATCACGGCAGCGGGTCCGGAAATATGGGCGAATACTGGACCCATGATGGTGTTGGCGTGCTCCATGTTCGGGTTGAACCAGAGACTGTGCAAATCCCCGCCCAATCGCTCGCGGATCAGCGCGAAGCACTCGGTCAACGGCTCGGCGGTGGCGCTGTGGCCGACCACCACCACCTGAGCGCTCTGCGACGCCCGCTCGACCACGACTTGCAGGTACCGGGCGATCCCCGAGCGAGCCTTGTCGGAGTAGGACGAAACGCGCGCTTCCACTAGCGCGCGCCGCACGACGTTCGCCACGCGGTTGATCAACGGATGCTGGACCCGGCAATTCGGGATATGGACCACGCGGTGAGTGCCGAGCTCGAAGAGTCCGAGCTTCGGCGAGCCGAGCCGGCCGCGGATGGCGAGGCGCGCGCGCAGCCGAAAAGCCGAATTTCCCCCGGAGAAAATCTCGACGTCGGGCAACCCGTGGGTGCGCGCGAGCTGGTCGAGCGCCCGCTTGGCCTCAGGGGCGATACCCGGCTCGCCGTAGCGCGGGCAACCCGAACAAGGCGGCCGGTGCGGACAGGGAGAGAGCTCCTCGATCGGAGAGGGATGGTCGGACGCGGCGCGCCGCCTCAACGCGAGCGTCCCGCCGGCTCGAGCGTGCGCCCGCCGGATCGGAATTGGCTCTCGACGTTCTTGAGCCAGTTCTCCGCGATGTTGCCCGATTTGTCCCGATCGGCGGCTTGCAGGGCTGCGAGCTCCGGTCTGCTCGCCGCCGTTCTCAGCCAGCCGGTCAGCGCCGGTGCCAGCATTCCGATGCGCACCAGCGACGCCAGGAGCTTCGCGGAACGTTGCTCGGGAGTTGCCGGACCGGTGGCACGGTGACGCTCCGCGGGAGACAGATTGGAGGGGACGGCGACGGCGCATTTCGCATCGATTCTTTCCCGCACCCGATCCGCAAACGACGGGTCGACGAGGTAAGCGGTGGTGACGAGCTGCGGCGTGACCCAGCTTCCGGCATCGACGGCTTTCCACATCGAAGACGGATCGAGGCGCCGGCCGGCATCCAGGATCAGCGCCGCCGCCCCGATGAGATGCGGACGCCAATCGGGACTCGCGAACAGCGCGTCGACTCCCCGGACGGCATCATCGGCGGCCAGCGCCTGCGCGATCCGGCCGATAACCGCGCCGACCTCGACGCTGCGCATGGAGAGCAATACCAGGGGCGCCGGCTCGCCGGGCGATTTGAGCACGGCGGCAAAGGGCCCGAATTCCGCATAGGTTGAGTCACGGTTGGCGAAAATCCAGCCGATGAACGCATGCAGCCAGGAGCCCATCAGGGCGCCGCCTTGCTTTCGGGCCTCCAGCCTCCCCCGAGCGCCTCGAACACCGCAATCTGATCACGAATCAAGGCAGCGTCGGAAGATGCCACGGAGGAGTCGATCGCGACCAGGGACTGCTCGGTGGTGAGGAGGTCGAGATTGCTCACGGCACCGGCCTGGAATTGGCTGTGAGCGATGTCGTAGGCCGCGTGGATCTGCGTTTGAGCATCGCCCAACGATTGACGATTATCGAGGGCTGCGCGGTATGCAGCGAGCGCCTGTTCGGTTTCCTTGAGCGCGTTCAACACCACGCCGTCGAAGGTGGCGAGCGCCGCGGCCTCACCCGCCTTCGCCTGTCGCACGCGTGCGCGCGGGCCTGCCATGTTCGGGAAACTCCAGCTGATCGAGGGACCGACTCCCCAGGTCCTTCCGATATTGTCGTTGAGCTGCGAGAGCTCGGTGGCCGCGCCCGCCGTAGAGTCCGACCAATCGAATGCTCGGGTAAAGATCCGCCGTGGCGACGCCGATCTGCGCCGTGGCCTCTGCGAGCCTGCGCTCCGCCTGGCGCACGTCGGGACGGCGCTTGATCAGCGCGGCGCCATCCCCCACCGGGATGAGCGCCTCGAGATGCGGCGGGGTCACGCAGTCATTCACCTCGGTCGGCGCGTTCGCGGGCGTTCGGCCGAGAAGAGCCGTCAGTTCGAACAGCGCCGCTCGCCGCTCGCCTTCCAGCGGCGGGATGGCGGATCCGACCTGCGCCTTCAGCGCCTCAGCCGCGCGCGACGTCGAAGTCCGAGTCCGCTCCGGCCTCGTGACGCTGCACGGTGATCTGCGCCTCGCGGCTCACCACCTCGAGCGAATGACGCGCGGCCGCGAGCTCCTCGCCCAGCGCGCAGACCGCCGCGTAGGCGCGGGTGGTTTCGGCGACGACCACGACGCGCACGCTGTCGCGCGCGGCGGCGACCGCGTCCGCATTGGCATTGGCCGCCTCGATCGCCCGATGCACCCGGCCGAAGATGTCCACCTCGTAGGACGCCTGGAACACATCCTCGAACAGCCAGAAGGTCTGCGGCGGCTGACCCTCGAGCTCGAGGATCTCGTCGGTGGTCGCGTCGCGTCCGTAGATGCCGCCCGCAACCGCCTGCGGTGGTGGGATAGCGATTGGCGTGAACCGCGGTGAGCACGGCGCGCGCCGCGGTCAGATTCGAATTCGCAGCGGCCAGATTGAAGTTGGCGTACGCAGCGCCTCCTGGACCAGCCGGTCGAGCCGCGGGTCATTGTAAAGACGCCACCAAGCATCGGGAGGAGGAGCCGGCGTCTCGGCCGTCGGGTCGGTGGAGACCAGCGGCGCCTCGGCCTTCGGGGGCAGAGCGGGTGCGTGATAATTCGGTCCGACGCGGCAACCGCCGAGCGCCCCGAGCGCCAGCACCATCGCCGCGGCGCACGCATACCCGATACACGGAGCGCCGAGTGCCTCATCGCGGGCCCGCGCCGCGTACCGGAAACAGCGGCACGGCGGATGCCGGCCCTTCCGGAGCCGCACCGCGAAACACCAGGATCAGGAGTGCGACCGCGCGTGAGAACACCGACGGCGATGAAGCCGTCGATCACCGACTGCAGGGTCGCCGCCACGCGCACGACGTTTCCGAGCACCAGCTGCTCCGCGATGCATCGCGCCCACCGGATCGACCGCTCGCGTGGTCGCGGCGCCGTAGGCCTGCACGCGCTGGATCACGTCCGAGATCGCCCACCCGCACGTGCTGCCCGAGGCAGGTTCGAGGCCGCTTGCTCGCGCACCCGGGCCAGCGTGGCGATGAACGCCGTGCCGATTTCGCCGCCCATGAGCCGAGCCGTCTGCAGCGCCGCCCCGAACGTCAGTGCATCCTGGGGCTTCAAGTGCAGGACGCCGAAGAAAATCACCCCCGACAGCGCGAAGCTCTGCCCCACCGCTTGCAGCAGCTGCGACGGCAGAAACTGCAGCGACCCCCAGCCAGGCGTGATGGTGTAAGGCCACCATGAGGCAGGCGACGCTGATGAAGACGAAGCCGATCGAGCCGACCAGCCGCGGATCCGATCCGGCGCAGCATCAAGCGCGGCCAGCGGACAGAGAATGAGCTGCGGCGCAGCGATCCAGACCAAGGTCTCGCCGACCTCGAGCGCACGAAAGCCGCGGACCGAGCCCAGATACAGCGGGATCAGGATAGGCGGTCGCGAGAATGGTGAGGCGCAAGAACCCGATCAGCATCAGCTGACTCGGCATCGGCGGCCCGAACACCACTTTGAGATTGACCACGGGGTGCGGCGTCGTGAGCTCATGCACCAGGAAGGCCACGAGCAGCACGACGCCCGCGAGCATCAGCCCCCACACCAGACCCGAGTTCAGCCAGTCGAGCCGATTGCCCTGATCGAGCGCCGCGTAGATCAGCGCCAGCCCCGTCCCGCCGGCCAGCAGCCCGAACAGTCCATGGGCGGCGGCACGGTCGGCTTTGATCGGAACGCCGCGGTGCAGGCACAGCGACATGATCAGGGCGAGCGGCACGTTCTGCCAGAAGATCCAGTGCCAGGAAGCGTGCTCGACGTACCAGCCCTTCGAGCGACGCCGAGATGTTGAGCGACAGCTCGAGGTTCAACGCATAGACCGCGATGCCGAAGGCCCAGTATTTCGGCGGCGTATTCACCAGGATGAACCCGAGCGTCAGCGGAATGAAGAACCCCGAGGCGAGGCCGCCGAGAAATTGCATGACGAGCAGCATCGGCAGCGTCGCGGACAGCGGCGTCAGCAAGGAGATCACCGCGAAAGCGATGGATGCCCCGATCAATACGCGCCGCGGTCCATAGGCGCTGCCCATCCAGACGGCGGCGGGCGTGATGAACATCTGCGCCGAGGTCTGCGCGGTGGTGATCCACGCCCCCTCGTCGAAACCCGCATCCACCGCTCCGCGGATGTCGGCGAGACCGAAGGTCGACAGCCGGCCGTTCAGGTCGAGATGAAGGTGCCCATGAGCACCGCCACCAGACCCGAGCCAGGGAATGCCGGTCGCCGGCGCTGCGGGCGCGGGCATGGTGGGCGCGCCCGAGGCGGTTGCCGGCAGGTGCTGCGCGGGCGGCGGCGCAGGTCCAGGCGCGGGCGGCGGCGCAGGCGGGGGTGGTGGCTCCGTCACTGCCGTTCCCTGCGGGCATCGATGCGGGCCTCGACCGACATCCCGGGCACCAGCCGATCCGCCAGTTGATCCGCATCGTCGATGACGATCTTCACCGCGATGCGCTGCACGATCTTGGTGAAGTTGCCGGTGGCGTTGTCCGGCGGCAGCAGCGCGAATTCCGCGCCGGAAGCCGGCGCGAACGCCAGCACATGCCCTTTGCAGCGTGTGGCCGGGGAATGTATCCACGGTGATCCGGGCCTTCTGTCCGACGGCCATGTGGGTGAGCTGCGTTTCCTTGTAGTTCGCGATCACCCAGACCTTCGGAAGCGGCGTGAGCGTGGTGATCTGAGTGCCGACGCCCACCAGTTGCCCCGGCTTGACCTGACGGAGGCCCAGGACCCCGTCCTGGGTGGCGATGATCGTCGTGTAGCTCAGGTTGAGCTTGGCGACGCTGAGCGTCGCCTCGGCGGCGGCGATCGCGGCCTCGCTCTGCTCGATCTGCGCGGCAAGCACGGCGAGTTGACGTTCCGCCGCGCGCGCCTGCGCGCGATTCTGGGCGAGCTGCGCCGTGAGTTGGGCACGCGTGGTATCGAGTTTTTCGCGGGCCTCGGTCGAGGATGAGCCGGTCTCGAGCAGGCGGCGTTGACGAGCCACATCGCGGGAATTCTGTTCGGCCGAGGCGCTCGTGGCGGCGACCACCGCCCGTGCCGCCTCGACGTTCGCCAGCTGCAGCTCGCGTTGAGCCTTCAAGGCCTGCGACTGTGCGCTCGCCGACTCCAGGCTCGCCTGCGCCTGTGCGACCGCCGCGCGATAGTCCACGTCGACCAATTGCGCGAGCACCTGTCCCTTGTGTACCCGCTCGTAATCCTGGATCGGCAACTCGCGCAGATACCCCGCGACCTTCGAGGATATCGGCGTGAGATCGGACTGCAGATACGCATCATCGGTACGCTGCCACCCCTCCCCGCCCTCCCATCGCGTCCAATTGGTCGAGACGACCACGACGATGCCGATGGCGACGATGAATACGAGGATGCGCCAGGTAAATTCGAACGCCTTGTTCCAATCGAGCTTTTCCATATCCCGTCGCTCTCGCTCATTGTTGTCGCCGGGTGGTCGCTCCGTCGGCGTGGTGGGTACCGTCTGTGACCGAGGATAGAGTTTCTGCTACCCTGCAATCAACCCCCCGGAAGTGCCGTTCGCTTGCTCATGAGCCGATTCATTCCCGACCTCTCGCCGCACTTCTTCCAAGCCCGCGACGGCGCCCGGCTCGCCTATCGGGAGCTCGGCGAGGGCCGCCCGCTGGTGCTCATTCACGGGTTTTTCTCGACCGCGATGGTGAACTGGGTGCGCTACGGACACGCAGAAAGGATCGCCGCGAAGGGTTTTCGCGTGATCATGCCGGATCTTCGGGGCCATGGCGACAGCGCCAAATCCCATGACCCGGCGGCCTACCCGCACGACGTGCTGACGGATGACGGTCTGGCGCTGGTCGAGGCCCTCGGGCTCGGCGATTACGACCTCGGCGGATACTCATTGGGTGCCCGCACCACCGTTCGCATGCTGGTGCGGGGAGCGGTTCCCCGCCGGGCCATCATCGCCGGCATGGGACTGGAGGGCATCGTCGATGCGCTGGGACGAGGCGAGTTCTTCCGCCGCGTTCTCGGTAATCCGGGAACCTTCCGGCGAGGAAGCGCCGAGTGGATGGCCGAGGCGTTCCTCAAGACCGTGGGCGGAGATCCCGTTGCGTTGCTCGCGGTACTCGATTCAGCCATGGACACGCCGCGAGAAGCCCTCGGCCGCATCGAGGTGCCCGCGCTCGTCGCCGCGGGCGCCGAGGATATCGATAACGGTTCTGCGGCAGCGCTCGCCGATGCCCTGGTGCATGGACGCTATGCGGAGCTTCCCGGTAATCACATGAGCGCGGTGGCGAAGCCGGAGCTCGGAACGGCGATCGCTGATTTCTTGAGCGGCACCTGACGGAGCGCACATGACCAGGGCGGAAGCTTTCGAGGGATGGATAAGAACATCGTTCGTCGAGATGAACACGGAGCTCGAGGAGCTGTACTTCGCGAAGGAAAACCGCGAGCGACGTCATCGGCTGCGGCGGCTCGATCAAGGCCGCGCTGCGCGACGAGGGGCTGGTGTTCGTGTCCGCCCTGCTGACCGAGGGGAACACGGGCGACGGATTCGACAGCGCGTTCGGGGTGCTGGGAAGCGTCGGCATGTATCTTGCGGCGCTGCGCCGGCACGAGCTCACCAACCCCGCGCGCGAAGAGCGCTCGCCGTTTCCCGAAGCGTCCTCGCTGGCCTTGCATCTGGGCGCGTCCTTGGGCATGGCGCCCCGGTTCTCCACGGCGCATTTGGCGACGCACAACAAAGCCCGGGCCGGCATACGCAAGAGTTTCACCTCGCTCCCCGACGAATTTCTGTTCATCGACGAGAACACGCGCGGCATCCTCTCGCTGCAGCGCGCGGCGGATGCCTTGGGCCGGATCGTTCATCTCGGCGTGTCGAGTCCCGTGGCCGACGTGATGTTCGACGAAGCGAAGCTGGCGTTGCGCGATGTATTTCGCTTCAACGATCGCTTGATGGAGCTGCTCGATGTCGACCGCTTCTTTTACTCCGTTCGGCCGTACTACAAGCCCTATCGCGTCGGACGCCAGGAATACCGCGGCGCCAACGCGGGCGACTTCTCCGGCATCAACGAAATCGACCTGCTGCTCGGCCTGTGCCGGGCGAACGATCCATACTACGCCCAGCTTCTGGTCGACAAGATGCTGTTCATGATTCCGGGGGACCAGGCACGCTTACGCGACTGCATGACGCGGACCAGCTTGCTCGACGAGCTCCTGCAGTCGATGGACGAACACGCGGGCAGCGATTGGTTCCAGGCGAATGCCGGCGCGTTTCTCGAGGTCTGCGATCTGTTCGGCGAATACGCCGCGCAACATCACGACGGCCTCGTCCGGCGCTTCATCGAAGGACCGGCCCTTGAACTCGACGCGAAAGGACTCGAGGGCATCACGGCGAGCGGCCCGCCGCTTCCTGTGCTGATACGTTCGCTCGAGATACTTCGGGATCTGAGGGTCGCCGCCGATCGCCCGGACATCGCGAGCCGCCACGCGGATCTTGGGCGCCTGCGCAGGGCCGTGAGAGGCTAGGGCCGCCGCCTTGCACGCCCACGGCGAGGCGCGGCCCCGGCGGCCAGCGTGCACGCACAGATCACGCAAAGAATCCGGATTGCAACGCTGCGGCCGCGTGTCGCGGAGAGATCAAACATGGCGCGGCAGGAGGGCCCTGATGCGCTGGTCCACGTCCGCCAGCAGGTAAGGTTTGGAAATGAACGCACGCGTCGCGCCCGTGGATACCGACGCGGCGGCCGCCTTGTCGCCCGAGGTCAGCAGCATCGGGACCGCCGGATAATGCTTGTCCAGCCAGCGAGCAAGCGCATGTCCGGTGAGCTCGCCCTGTAGATTGATGTCGGAGAAGACTGCGTCCACCCGGGTGTTGCTCGAGAACACGACCATCGCCTCGCTCACACTCGAAGCCTCGATCACCCGATAGCCCGAGTCGCGCAAGTACTCCGAGGCCGGCCACCGCAATAAGAACTCGTCCTCGACGATGAGCACGACCGGTCGACTCTCCGTCGAATCTTGGGCCGGCGTTTCGACAGGATCCACCATCCCTCCTCCCCTTCAAGGTTTGTTCGACGCGCGGCGACGCTCCAGCAATATCTTGATCCTGGTCTCGACATCCTTGGGCGCATAGGGCTTTTTAATCGGCCCTTCCTCGCAGAGCTCGTGCGTTTCCTGCGCAACGTCGGCGATTCCGGAGGTCAAGATAACATCGATGTCCGAACGTGTCTGTCGGATGCGGTGCGCGAGTGAGAAACCGCCCACGTCCCCCGAGAGCTTGACGTCCGCGAGGACGATGTCCACCCGACGCCCGCTTTCCAGCACCACCCAAACGTCTTGCGCGGCCACTCCTTCGATCACCCGATATCCACACTCCCGCAGGTGTTCCGCGATGACCATGCGGATCACGACATCGGGCTCCACCATCATGATGGTCTTCATAGCGTCGTCTTTCATGGGACCACCTTAAAGTCGCCCGTGGAACGAGCCTACCGGTGTGCAGGACTTGAGCGTGCCGGTGTATGCCTACCCGGCCCGTGTAGAATTTACAACCACGGGCGAGCTCAAACTTCAAAGATCGGGGGCGTGCGAGTCTTTGGCGGGCACGGCCACTGCGTGGCCATGAAGGTGACCCGCCGCGCGCAGAATTTCCTCCGCTTGCGAGGCGCCCTCTGCGGCGAGCGCGGGGCTGTAGGCGGTCACGGTGTAGCGGCTGACCATGCGGTCATCGCGTAACGCCCCGCCGTTGACCGTGTGATGATCCTCGGTGACGATTGCGATTCCGCATTGCTGAACCTCGAACTGAAGTTCGCTCGCGGATCTCTTCAAGGCAATATTCTCGCGCGCGCTCGATACCTTGAGCGAGCCGAGCCCGCCGAGCACGTCTCGGCGCCCGCAGCTGTCATCGATCGTCACGGTACCGCCCGACCGGTACAGCCAGGTCGCCGACTGCGGAAGACTGGCGCCGGCTGCCAATCCGCCGTACTTCTCGGCGAGCCCCGATTCGAGTGCTGTTTCGTGGACTGCGTTGGGAGTCGAATAGCCGACGGTGTGCACGATGGCCATAGCGCGTTCGTGTCCCGGCACGGGCGTGAACATGACCTCGAACGATTCACCGTCGGTCTCATAGTTCCCTTCGGCGGCCGATGCGGCCGAGCTCGACGCGGCGATGACGTTGACGAAGCGCCCGTTCGGCACCGGCTGCATCTTGCCGGTCTCGGAATCGCGGTAGCTCAGGTTCTCGCTCCATTCGTTGCGTTCGCGCAGCGTCTTGGATTTGAGCACCGCCTTGACTTCGTCGGGAGACATGCCGAGTTTGACGCCGGATATGTCGACCTTGCCGGACGCGAAGGGGCTGACTGCGGCGGGTGCGGCCGTGACTGTACTCGCCATGACGGGCGGCGCGGCGGGCGGCGCAGGAATGGCCGCAGGTGCAGGAGTGACAGCAGGTGCAGGAGCGGCAGCAAGCGCAGGAGTGGCCGCGGGCGCGGGCGGCGGCGCCGCGGCGGCCGCCGTCGTCCCGGAATGCGCGGGGATGACGTAGCCAGCGGTCACCAGCATCCCTTGCTGTTCGGCCTTGTCGCAGCGGTAAAGAGAGACTGCGCTGCTCTTGATCCCCGTCATGCCATCGGGCCGCGCAATCAGATCCCCCAGCACGCCGTTCGGTTCGCGCCGGTGAGTCTTCGGGTCCATTAGACAATAATATCGATGAACGTTGGGAGGCGTGCCCAGGTCGAAGTGGGCGCGAACGATTTCCTGGTCGCCTTCCCGGAGCGATTGTTTGATGGAGGAGAACAAGCCATCTTGCGGCAGACTCTTGGGCTCGTCGGTGTCCCCGCTCGCGGCGGCCGGCGTGTCCGCCCGGGCGCTGAGCGCTGCACCGAAGGAGAGCGCCAGGATCACCGCCAACGCCTTCGAAGCGCCGCATCGAGCTCGTCGCGATGTGTCCAAGGTTCCCCCTCAAGCGCCGTTTGTTGAATTATTGCTGATGAATTCTAGACGCTGACGGATCTTTCCGCACTAACGGGATGCCGCAAGGCGGGTCTGATACACCGAGAGATGGGCGTAAGCGGTCTCGAGCAGCGGCGTCGACAGTCCGGCCCTGCGGCCGCGCGACAGGAGATCGCCGATGATCTGATCGGCCTCCACCGGCTGATTGGCCTGCAAGTCGCGGTACATCGAGGAAGTAAGCGTCGAGCCTTTCGCCAGAAAGGCACTCTTCGCGAACGCGATGCAGCCTTCGCTCACCGGGACGCCCACCGCCGAGATGGTGGATACCACTTCGTCGAGGAATCTCTGCAAGAAATCGCCGCCGCCGGGCGCCGCCGCGATCTCGCCGATATTGGCGCGCATCAGACAAGTGACCCCGCCGAGGGTCGCAAGCAACGCCCACTTCTCCCACATCTCGAGCGCAATGGTCGTAGACAGCCGCGCATCGAAGCCGGCCCCTTGCATGAACAGATCCAGTGACTGCATGCGCGCGGAGCGCGTACCGTCCATCTCGCCGTAGGCGAGGTCCTGGAAAGGCGCGAGTTGCACGATGCGGCCGGACTCGTCGATCGTGGTTGCGACCTTGGCCGCGCCGCCCACCACGGCATCTTTGCCGAAGCGTTCGATGAGGACGTCCATGTGCCTCATGCCGTTGAGCACCGGCAAGATGCACGTGCCCGCACCCACTGCCGGCGCCATGTCATCCAGCGCGGACTCGAGCGAAAAGGACTTCACCGTGAGAAGGATGGCGTCATACGGACCGTCGAGATCCTCCGAAGCCACCAGTTTTGGATGCACGGTCGCCTGACCGTGCGGGCTCACGATTTGCAGACCGGCCGCTCGAAGCTGCGCTGCGCGCCGCGGGCGCACCAGAAATGTCACGTCGCGTCCCGCTTGCGCGAGGCGGCCGCCGAAGAAGCCCCCGGTCGCACCGGCGCCGATAACCAACATTCGCATCGAGACCTCCGAGCGTCAGCCGTGCCATCGTCTCGCTAATGTACGCGAATCATTCACATTCGCAATGGCGGACGAATCCTCCCCTGCTCCGAATTGGAGCCGGCTCGATCGGCGTGAGAAGTGAGCGGCCCGGCGCGGCGCTTCCGCGCCGGCGCTCATGAGTTACGGCAGATCCTGAACGGCGCCGAAGGTGCCCGGTGAGCCCGATACCTGCAAGAGCACGCCCGGATTATTGGTGACGATGCCGCTCACGATCGGATGAGAGGCCCCGACCGGTACCACGATATCGACCAGGCCATCGCCGTTGACATCGGTCACTGCAATCTCGCTTGCCTGGGTGACGGAGTAGTTCGATGCGGCGGAGAAAGTGCCCGGCGCGGCCGCGACCTGCAGGAACACGCTCAATTCCGTCGACCCGCCGATCACGATGTCGGGGTGCCCATCCGCATTCACGTCCGCAACCACGATGGACTGCGGAACGCTATTGCCCGGCAGCTGGTAGGTGACCGGGCTCAGGAACGTTCCCGGATGCGCGGCATCCTGCAGCAGAATGTTGACGGTCGGCGGGCTCCCCACGGGGCCGGGATCCGTGATGACGAGGTCATTCAGACCGTCGCCGTTCACGTCCGCGATGGCGATGAGATTGGCCCCGGTGATGCCCGGGTTGACGCTTTGCGTGAATACCGAGACCGGCGCCGCATAGGTTACGCTGCTCGCCGCGCCGGTATGCATCAACACCTTGACTCCCACCGCATCGGTGAGGGCCACGTCAGGCTGTCCGTCGCCGTTGAGATCGCCTACCGCAACCCAGTTCGCTCCCCCGGAATACAGGCTCACGGGACTCGCGAATGTGCCCGGCGCCGTTTGCAGGAACAGAGACACATTGAAATCCGCGGACACGAGATCCGGCAGTCCGTCGCCGTTCATGTCCCCGATCGCGACCTGAGAGGCGCCCGGAGAAGACAGGATCACCGGTGAACCGAAGGTGCCGGGTGCGACGGAGTTGTTGAAGAACACCGTGAGAGTCCCGTCGTCGTAGCTCGCCGACACCACGTCGAGCAAGTGGTCCCCATTCAGATCAGCGCTCGCAAGATACAGGGGGTCGTCGCCCGCGGGCGTGAGAGTCGCCGCGCCGAACGTGCCGGCACCGGTCGACAGGAAGCTGTTCAAATTGCCGGGATTGAAGTTCGGTTGATAGAGCACGGTACTGGTCGCAACGACCGAGGTGTGGCCGTTCCCGGTAAAATTGCCCGCCACGAGTCCGCTCGACACTTCGCTCGGCGGACCGGCGTTGCAGTTTCCGCACCAATCGTCGTGATCGTCGCAGCTGGCAAGCAGCGATAACGACAAGACCAGCGCTGCCGCGAATCCCATGCGTGAGTACGCCATATATCTCCCCGATCGATTGACGGTAACGGCCTTAACGCCTCAAGCCGACGCGGGTTGACCGCCCGTGTGCAGGTTGGTTCGGCGGCGGCTCAATGGTTGCGAATTATCCACACCGCCGCCGCGATCACACCGGCGGCCGAGGCGCGGATCCAGGTCACATGCTCGCGTAGTACGACCGCGCCGAGTATCGTGCCGAAGACGATCGACGTCTCCCGCACCGCCGCGACGGAGGCAATTGGCGCCCGCGTCATCGCCCACAGGGCGACCAGGTAGGAAGCCAGGGAACAGGCGCCGCACACCACTCCGATCGTGAGCCCCGTGCGTATCGTCGCCCAGCCATCGCGCCGGTGAGCCACCGCCGCCCATAGAAACCACGGGAGGCCGATCAGCGTGAACAGCCAGAGTCCGTAGGAGACGGCATGCCCGGACAGCCGAGCCCCTATCCCGTCGACCATGGTGTAGCCCGCGATCAGAAAGGCATTCAGCAACGCGAGCCCCGTGGCCGAGGATGGTTGGCGCCTGGAACGGCCCTCGAACACCAGTGAGATCAGGGCGCCCGACAGGAGCGCGATACCGAACCACATCCGGCCGGACAGACGCTCGCCGAGCCATGCGCTGCTCGCCGCGGCGACCAGGAGCGGCGCGGTGCCGCGCATCAGGGGATAGGCGTGGCTCAGATCGCCGATGCGATAAGCGGTGGCGAGTACGATCCCGTAGAGAAGCTCGAGAACGGTGGAGGCGGCAAGGTAAGGCCAGCTCGCGGCGCTCGGGGCGGGAAGAAACGGCAGTGCCAGCCCGGCGATCAGCCCCGAACTGGTGTAAAGGACGGCAGCGGCGACATGCTTGTCGGGGCGCGCCTTCACCAGCATGTTCCAGCTTGCGTGCAGGAAGGCGCCGAACAGCACGACGGCCAGCACCTGCAAGCTCAACGGCCGCTGCTCCTCAAGACACTCTCCTGCGATGTACCATAAGCTGCTGCCCTTACGAAAGCGGCGCACGAAACTCACGATTCTTCACGCCCGCCGGCCATGGTCGCCGTAAAATGAGCCATGGAGAAGGATTTATTGCCGTGGATCTTGGGCGCAGCACTCATCGCCGCCGGCGCGGTCGCCGCCAAGGTCGAATTCACCCAGCGTGCCCCGGCCGCCGCGGTGAACGCCCCCTCGGCTCATCCCCCTGCACCTACCGCGGCCCCGGCACCTGCAGCCACTGCCGCTGCGCCCGCGTCACCACCCGCCACCGTACCTCCGCCTCCCGACGCCGGTGCAGCGCCTGCAGGTCCGGCTTCAGCCGATGTGTCCGCGAGCGGCGGCCGGCAGCTGCCGCCGGGCCAAGTCTGGCAGTGCGTCGTCAACGGCCAGAAAATATTCTCCGACAAACGCTGCGGAAACGGCGCCTCGGTGAGGCAGATTGGCGATGTCAACGTCATGGACGTACCCGCCCCGGCTCCCTACAACATGTATCGGCCGGGATATGCGGGTGCCCCCTATCCGGTGGGTCCGTCCTATCCGGACGATGAGGACGACAGCGGTTTGGACAGCGATGGCTATGTGGGCCAGCAGATCATCTTGGCGCGAGAGCGCGCGCGGCGAGAGCACCGCCGCCAGGACACCCACCCGCAGCAGCCGCCGCACCGCGCCGCGCCCGGGCCGCACAATCCGCGCTGACCGGGCGCATCGGAATCAGTTCCAATCGCGCGAACTATCCGAGCCTCGCTCCGATAGAAGACTCGCCAAGAGCCCGCCGACGATGGCGCCGCCCACCTGAAGAGCCATGTCGCGACCGGCATCGCCTAGGCCCGCACCCTGCTCGGGGCCGTCTGCCTCCTGCTCGATACGCGAGACCACCCAGTCGAATTTGCCGCTGGTGACCGCCGCGCGGCAGTAGCGGCACTCGCCGATCTGATTGAGCGCAATGGGTGCGCCGCAGCTCGGGCAGGTGTTTTCCAACGTGCCGGCCTTTTGCATCGTCGCGACGCCGACCGATCGCTGGAAGGTCCACTCCTCCGTGAATGGGCGCACCGTGCGGTCGCCGAATACGATGCGATCGTCGCGGTCCACTTCGAAATCCGCGGCGGATGCGCTCACGCGCACCGTGAGATCGTCGAACACCCGGCCGTGCACGATCTGCACGGGATCGATGCGCTGAACCGACAGGTGCTCCATCACATTGCGCCGTCCTTCCGCGGCCATCGTCTCCACCTGGGCGCGCCAGGTGAAATAGGCGCCCGGGCTCAGGAAGCCGCGCCCCGCATCGAGATTCTGCCGGCACCACGCATCCTGGAGCGCGAGGAATGCCGTTCTCACGCGCGCTTGAAATGCATCGATGGAGAAGCTCGGATCCGTTGCGTGCAAACTCGCCACGCCCTCCTCGATGCTGGCCGCGGCGGTCGCCAGGGGCGATCCGGGCGCGTAGCCGACGAACGGCGCGCCCTGCACGTCCGTCACCACCCAATCCACGGCACCGCTCGTGACGGCGGCGCGGCAGTGGGTGCAGGTGCCGTCGAGATTCAACCGCAGCTCCGCTCCGCAGGCGGGGCAGCGCGAGGCGACTACGCCGCCGTTGTCCGGGGTGCGGGCCGTCGCGTTTCGCGAGAAGGTCCAGCGCTCCCCATGCCGCTGATCGCTCCCTTCATCCGAGACCACTTGATTCGATTCGCTCAGCATCCGCGCGCGATAGACCAGATCGAAGTGAATGTCGATGCGCTGACCCGATGCGTCGCATGCCGCACTGTCCACATGCACGGCGCGCACATTCAGGCTCTCCAGAAGCGCATGCTGATGATGACTCTTGGCCTGGGCGATACCGCTCGAGACCGCAGCGAAGATGCGATCGTCGAGATAAGGCCTGATGGCCGCCGCATCGTTTTGCTGGATGCCGCGCTTCACCAGAAAAAAGATCATCTCGGCCCGCTGCAGGAACACCTCGAGCTCGAAACCAGGATCGCGCGCACGGATTTGGGCAGCGGCGTCGCGCACGTTCTGCGCGGCCGTGCCCTGAAACGCGGTGATGCCGCCCACGCGGCGAACCGCGGCACCGTCAAGGACCGTTCCGAGCGCGGCCAGCGCCGCCGGCACCGATGGCATCGGTGCCGGCGCTCGGGCCGCGGACCCCATCGGTGCGCTGCGCGAACGCCGGATGAAATAGATGATGAGTGCGAGGATCAGAAGTCCGACGAGCCCGTTGATCGAGCCGCCGCCCGAACCGAAATGCATCGAGGAGTGACCGCCCGAGAAATGGCCGGATGAACCGCCGTGGCCACCCCCGCCGGCGCGCCCGTACGCCGCGCCGGCGGCAAGCAAGGCGGCTGCCGCCACCCGCCTCATGGCGCGAGCGCAGCTCCGCAACTTCCGCAGAACTTCGCACCGGGCGCCGCCGCCATCCCACACTGCGTACAGTGCGATGCCTTGGGCGGCGCGATGGGAGTGCCGCAGCTCGAGCAAAACTTAGCATTGGGGGGATTGGGTGCGTGGCAGTTCGCACAACTCACCGCGTCGGCCGCTCCGGACGGCGCCGCTCCGCCTGCCGGTCCGGGCTGGAACGTTCCGCCGCCCGCTCCGGGTTGCGCACCCGGGACGACGCCCAGGCCGGCTACGATGCCGCCCAATCCCATGCCGACGCCGAGCGCCGCCGTTCCGTTGCCGCCTCCCGCCGCGGCGCCTTCGCCGATGCCTTTCAAGGCCGCGCCGACGCCATACTCCCGGAATCCGCCCGCCAGCCGGGTATACGCGCTGTCTTTGCGCAAGCCCTTGAGGGTCTTCTCATCCTCGGGTGAGAGGCTGATGGTGACGTTTCCGAGCCGGGTAATCTTGACGCCGTACGGGGTTAACGCCGCCTGTACGTCCGCGAGCAGCGCGGACTCGATCTCCGCGGTCCGCGCGGCGATTCCGAGCACCGGCCATTTCTCGGCGGTCAGTTTGCGCACGACTCCGGTGCGCAAGGCCTTCAGGACCTGTTCCCGCGTCCAGTCGGTCACGAGCTCGTTGGACACCTGCCGAGTGCCGACCAAGGTGAGGATCAACGTAGCCGGATCGACCACCGACAGAGCGTATTCGCCGAACACGCGCAACCCGACGGCCAGGCCGGTCTCCGGATCCTCGATATTGTCGATCGGTCCGCCGAAGGGAAGATCGACGAACTCGCGCGTGCCGACGAAGTAAAGCTCCGCCCGATACATGTTGCCGCCGCTCGCCCAGTCGACGATATCGCCGAGGAATGGGATGAGAGCGCCATCGAGCGTGGACCGTCCCTGCGGCAGGGTCCCGGCGACCTTGCCCTCCTTGATGAAGAGCGCGGTCTCGTCCGCCTGCACCGTGACCTGGGTAAGCTTGCGGATCGTCAGATCAGGCCATTTGTAAAGGATGTCTCCCTTTGCCTCGTCCGGCCGCGCGATGAACTGGCGATTCAAGTCGCCCTTACCGAATAGACTCACGATCAGCCCTCCCTGAGACGACGTGTCCCGAGGCGGAATATAAGCCTAAACGGCCCCGCCGGTATGAATGAAGCGCTCATTTGAGCGCCTTGCGGGTCACTTCTCGACCGGAAACATGCTAGAAGGGGCCCGAGCTCAACTATCGACATAGGTATCGAATGACCGACCGATCCATCTCCCCACCCCCGCCCGGGCGGCCGCACCGCCTGCCGATGCTCGTCGGCGCTTTGGCCCTGATAGCGGCCGTCGTCTTGTCGCCGGAGCGAAGCGGCGCCGCGCAGCCCAGCGCAGCGTCCGCCGCCGTGCCGGCCCCGGCCCCTGCACCTCCTGCGGCGCCTGCACCTGCCGCGGCGCCTGCACCCGGCGCGCACGCCTCGACCGTCTCGCCCCAGTACGCGGCGCTCGCCGCGAAGCTGCAGAAGGAGTTTCCGGAATATGCCATCGACAGCATCCGCCCGAGCGCCGTCGACGGCGTGCTCGAAGTGGTGTTCGGCGGGGACCGCATCATCTACAGCGACACCAGCCGGAGAGCACATCTTCAACGGCCACCTGTTCGATGTGGCGGCACACCGCGACCTGACCGATGAACGCCTGGAGGAAGTCACGCGCATCGATGTCAGGCAGCTGCCGCTGGCGGACGCGTTCAACATGGTTCGCGGCAACGGCAAGCGTGAAATCTACCTCTTCGAGGATCCCGATTGTCCCTACTGCCGCAAGCTCGAGGGAGAGCTTCCGAAAGTCGATGATGTGACGCTTCACGTGTTCCTCTACCCGCTCACGTCGATCCACCCTCATGCGTACGAACATGCGCTCGGCATCTGGTGCTCCAAGGATCGTGCCAAAGCGTGGGCCGACAAGATGCTCAAGGGAATCGATCCGCCGCCGGCCAAGTGCGCCAATCCCTTGGATCGCAATCTGGCTCTGGGGGAGAAGCTGCATATCGACGGTACGCCGACGCTGATCCTCGCGAACGGACGGCCGCACTCCGGAACCTTGACCGCGGAGGAGCTCGATAAGCTGCTCGCGACCGTCCCGGTGCATTGACCGGGACTCAGCCCGGAATCAGTACCACCTTGCCGAGCGCACCGGGCGAGGCGACACGCCGATGCGCTTCCGGGGCCTCTCCCAGCGGGAGTTCCAGGCCGACCACCGGATCGAGAAAGCGCTTCTCGAGGCCCGCGCGAATGGCGCAGCCGATCTTGCGGATCCCTTCCGACGGTACGTTCCAGAGCGTCATCGCCAGGATCGAGCCGTCCCGCGCCATGAGATCGCGCGGCGTGATGGTGGCATCGCCGCGGCTGCCGATCACCACGACCCGGCCGCCGTTCGCCAGCATCTTGAGATCCTGAGCGAGATTGACGTTCGCCAGCACCTCGAGTATCGCATCGACGCCGCGGCCCTCGGTGAGCTCCACGATCTTCGCCTGATGATCCTGCGCGTGGTGATTCAGCGCGTGGTGCGCGCCCTGCCGGGCGATCAGCTCGAGTCCGCGCTCCGTTCCGGCGGTGCCGATGACGGTCAGTCCGGCCGCGCCGGCGAATTGCAGCGCTGCGAGGCCGACGCCGCCGCTCGCACCGTGGACCAGAAGCGTTTCGGCCGGCGCGATCCGCGCGAGTTGATGCAACGCCCGATATGCGGTCGCATAGGGCACGAATAATGCCGCACCCTGCGCGAAGCTCACGTGGTCCGGCAACCGCTGTACACGGGCCCGCTCGCAAAGCGCGAGCTCCGCGTACGAGCCGGTGAGCGTGCCCATCGCAAAGACGCGCTCGCCGGGCACGAGATCGCGGACTCCCTCGCCGACGGCCTCCACGGTCCCGGCGGCATCGGAACCCGGAGTGTAGGGAAGCGTCGGATTGCGCGCCCCGTAGGTCCCGGCGCGCGCATAGGTCTCGTACGGATTGACGCCCGCAGCCTTGACGCGGACCAAGACTTCCTGGGGGCCGGGGCGAGGCGCCTCTGCATCTTCGATCGCGAGCGCCTCGGGACCGCCGAAAGCATGGACACGAATTCGTTTCACAGCCGTTTCTCCGGGTCGATTAGGATAACCAGATCCGATTCATTTCTCCCTAGGATACTATCTCTCCATATGAACGTAACCGACGCGATCCGCAGCCGGATGAGCTGCCGTGCATTTCTCGATACGCCGGTGCCCCTCGACACTCTTCGGGACATCTTGGAGACCGCCAGGCAAGCGCCGTCCGGCGGTAATCTGCAACCCTGGCAGGTCCATGTGCTCGCCGGCCGGCCTCTGCGCGAGCTCGTGGCGCTGATCCGCTCCAAACTACCCGCTCAACCGCAAGGCGAGGGCACCGAGTACCCGGTCTATCCGCCGCACCTGAAGGAGCCCTACCGCTCGCGGCGATTCAAATGCGGCGAGGATCTGTATGCGATCATCGCCATTGCGCGCGAGGACAAGCGCGCGCGAATCGCGCAATTCGCGCGCAATTACGAATTCTTCGGGGCTCCGGCCGCCATGTTCTTCGTGATCGACCGAATCATGGGTGCGGATCAGTGGGCGGATGTGGGCATGTTCATGCAGAGCGTCATGCTGCTCGCCCGCGAGCGGGGCCTGCACACCTGTCCGCAGGAGGCCTGGGCATCGTGGCATCGCACGGTGACGGAGTTTCTCGGCGTGCCCGCGGAGCTCATGCTATTTTGCGGCCTCGCCATCGGCTATCGCGACGAGTCCGCGCCGATCAATCGGCTGCGGACCGACCGCGCACCGGTCGAGGAATTCGCCCAATTCCACATCGGAGGAGAGACGCCATGACCTTTCCCTACCCTGTCGCCCCGCGCGGCTTCGTTGCCACGTTCGGTCTCGACCCGCGAGTGGCGCTGCTCACCGTGATGGTCGACCTCATGGCGAACAGCGCGACCATCGTCAGCGCGGGTCTGCTGTACGAGGTCGAGCTCGGCGCGGCGGTCGTGCTCACCTTCATTGCCTACAAGGCGCAACGGGCTTGGTACGGAGACGACCGCGATTCGGCGTTGATCAAGGCGTCGATCGTCGGGCTCCTCACCGCCATTCCGGTTCCCATCACGCCGCTTTTTGCGCTTCCCGGCGGCGCGATCGGATTGCTCAGGCTGCGGCGGCGCAAAGAAACGCAGCGCACTTGAGCGCCCCCGAATGGATCAGGCGGATCCCTTCACGACGGGGAACACGTGCGCGCGCCGGCCGGTCGCGGCGAATATCGCGTTCGCGACCGCCGGTCCCACCGGAGCGACGCCCGGCTCGCCGACCCCGGTCGGCGCCTCGGTCGAGGGCACGATGTGCACCTCGACTTTCGGCATCTCGTTCATGCGCAAGCACCCGGTAGCTGTTGAAGTTGTCCTGCTCGACATGGCCGTCCTTCAGCGTGATCGCGCCGTACAGCGCCGCCCCCAGGCCGAAGCCGATGCCGCCTTCCATCTGCGCCGTGATGATGTCGGGATTGATGGGCGTGCCGCAGTCGACGGCGCACACCACGCGATCGACCTTGACGCTGACCGCCGTCGTCGACGCTCACCTCGGCGACCTGCGCGACGAAGGTCTTGAAGGCTTCGGCCACGGCGATGCCGCGGCCCTTGCCCTTCGGCAGCGGCGGGCCGTCCCAGCCGGCCTTCTCGGCCGCGAGTTCGAGCACCGCTTCATGCGCGGCTTGCTGCCGAGCATCTTGCGCCGGAATGCGAACGGATCCTCGCCCGCCGCGTGCGCCACCTCGTCGATGAAGCTCTCCACCGCAAACGTGGTATGCGAGCTGCCGACCACGCGCCACCACAGCACCGGCACGCCGGTCTTGGTGGTCGCACAGGTCGACCGCGATGTTGGGAATGTCGTAGGCGATGTTCGCCGCGCCTTCGACGGAGGTGGGATCGATGCCATCCTTGATCATCATCGCAGCAAACGGAGTACCGGCCATGATCGATTGGCCGACGATGACGTGCTGCCAGCCGGTGAGCTCGCCCTGGGCGTTCAAGCCGGCTTCGAGCTTGTGGAAGTACATCGGCCGATACAGGCCGCCGTGGATGTCGTCCTCGCGCGTCCACTGCAGCTTGATCGGCGTTCCGTCGGCGCCGTAGTGCCTTGGCGATCGATACCGCCTCGACGATGTAGTCGGACCCACGTTGGCGCGCCGGCCGAAGCTGCCGCCGGCATACAGCGTGTGGATGCTGACCTGCTGCGGGTCGAGTCCCGCAGCCTGCGCCGCGTTCGCCTGATCCACGGTCTGGAATTGATCGCCCGCCCAGATCTCGCAGCGTCGGCGGTAAGCTTGACCACCGCGTCGAGGGGCTCCATGGGCGCGTGCGCCAGATACGGAAATTCGAAGCTGGCGGAGACCTTGTGAGTCGCATCGCGCAGAGCGTCGGCCGCGTCGCCGTCCTTGCGCGCCGAGCGGGCCGGCTGCTCGGCGAGCCGCCGATATTCCGCCATCATGTCGGCGGAGCTGCGCTTCTCGGCATTGGTTTCGTCCCATCGATGACGAGCGCGTCGCGTCCCTGCTTGGCGGCCCAGAAGCTCGTCGCGACCACGGCGACGCCGCGCGGGACCTGCACGACCTTGACCACGCCCGGCACGGCCGAGGCCCCGTCGCGTCGAAGCTCTGACCGTCGCGCCGAACCGCGGCGGTCGCTTGAGCAACGCCACCAGCATGCCGGGAAATACCGTGTCCAAGGTGAACTGCGCGGTGCCGTCGCACTTGGCCGGCACGTCGACTCGCGGCACTTTTTGGCCGATGAGCTTGAAATCCTTGGGATCCTTGAGCGTCACCTTGTCGGGGACCGGCAAGGAGCGCGGCGGCCGGAACCAGCGAGCCGAACGTCGCGCTGCCGTTGCGTCTTCGGGTGCAGAACCACGCCCTTGTCCACGTCGAGCTCCGCCGCGGGAACGTGCCACTCCCTGGCCGCTGCGGCCACGCAGCATGGCGCGCGCCTTGGCGCCGGCTTCGCGAAGCTGCATCCAGGAATTCGCCATGGCGGAGCTGCCGCCCGTCCCCTGCATCGTGCCGAACGCGAGATTGGCATAGCGCTTGGCAGTCGGCCGGCGCGCTCTCGACCCGCATGCGCTGACCAATCGGCATCGAGCTCTTCGGCGACGATGGTGGCGATGCCGGTATAGGCGCCCTGCCCCATTTCGACGTGCTTGGCGATCACGGTGACGCTGTTGTCGCGCCGATGCGCAGGAACGCGTTGGGCGCGAAGTCGGCTACGGGCGCAGGGCCCGCGCCGGCCGCCGCAGCGCGCGCCTAGGCGCGGTCGATCCACTCAAATCCGATGGTGAGCGCCGCGGCCGATGCCGCACCCGCGTTCTTAGAAACGCGCGGCGTGTCGTGCGCGGATATCCGAGGATCGAGTCGCTCATGGTCATGCCCTCAATGACTTGGGCCGCAGCATGGATCGCGGCGCGGATGCGGGAATAGGTGGCGCAGCGGCAGATGTTGCCGCTCATCGCAGCGTCGATGTCGGCATCCGTGGGCGCCGTGTTTTTCGAGAGCAGCGCCGTCGCCGACATGATCTGGCCCGACTGGCAATAGCCGCACTGCGGCACCTGCAATTCGATCCAGGCGGCCTGCACCGCCTTTCGCGGGGTGCTCTGCAAGCCCTCGATGGTGGTGACCTGGCGACCCGCCACCGAGGCGAGCGGCATGACGCAGGAACGGATCGCCTGGCCGTCCAGGTGGACCGTGCATGCGCCGCACATGCGCCATGCCGCAGCCGAACTTGGTGCCGGGCAGGCCGGCGACTTCCCGGATCGCCCACAGCAGCGGCATGTCCGGATCCGCATCGAGTGTCGTCGATTTTCCGTTGAGCGTGAAAGTGGTCGGCATAGGGGTACTCGTCGCGGCCGCGGGAAGAAAGAGAGCCTACTGCCTGGCGGCCGCGCAGGCAATCGGCCCGCGGGCCGCTACAGGGACCGGGACACGGCGTCGAAGAACACGGCCTGTTCGTCGTAAAACGCGTCGGGCATCTCCGCCTTCTCCCAGGTCGACCATTGCACCAGAACGAGCTTGCGGCTCGGATCGATCGCGATGCTCTGACCGTAGATGCCCTCCGCCCAGAACGACTGTTTGGCGGTTTCCGTCACGCGCTCCGTGGGCGAGGCGGTGTCGAGAAACCACCACTGATATCCGTATTGGCCATCCGGCGTCGAGGGCGTCACGGAGCCCTGCGCCCGGGTCCAGTTCGTGGAATCGCGGATCCAATCCGGCGGCAGCAGGCGCTCGCCGCTCTGCAGCTCGCCGCCCCGCGATACGAACAGCGCAAAGCGGCCCCAGTCTCGCAGCGTCGCGTTGAATCCGTGCCCGCCCATGTCGACGCGCCCGGGGAGGAGCGCCTCCCATACGCCGTCGGATTCCATGGCAAAGCGGCTCCAAACGCGCGCTTGCAGATACGCAGCGATCGGCATCCCCGTCGCCCGTTCCAGCACACGGCCCGCGAGCCACGCGCCGCCGGTGTTGTAGGACCAGCGCTCGCCCGGCCGCACGCCGGATCTGCGCTTGACGGAATGGATGAGACCGAAGACACAGTCGTAGGCCTCTCGAGCGGCCTCGCATCGGGTCAAACGTGCAAAATCGGAGGCGGGATCCGCGTAATTCTCGTTCCAGGCGACTCCCGAGGTGTGCTGCAGGAGCTGGCGCAGCGTCACGTCGCGCCAGGCGCTGTCCCGAAGCTCCGGAAGATAATCCACGATCGGATCGTTCACCGATTTGATCGCACCGTCCCGGATGGCGATTCCGATCAGGATCGACACCACCGATTTCGCGACCGACCGGGATGTCCATAGCGTCTTGTCGGTATTGCCGTTGCCGTAATACTCGTACGCGACGGCGCCATCCTTGAGTATCAAGAGGCCCGTCACCGATTGCCGCCGCAAGTAGTCTTCGAGACCGTATCGGCGGCCTTTCAAGCGGTAGCCGATGGAAGGCAATGGGCGCCGGGCGAGCGGCAGCGGATAGGTCCTGCCTTCGCCGACGTGGAACACATCGCCGCCGTACATGCGGTAAGTGTTGCGAAATCCGATGACCCGCTCCGGTTGGCTCCACAGCAACATGTCCTTCGGATCGGGAATCCGGGCATCATACGGCTCCGGGCAAGCCTTGAGACCGAGAACCGCGCAGTCGCCCGGGGATGAATCGCCGCTCCCAGCGCCGGTACCGGCGTCGGCCCGAGGGTTCGAGAGGGCTGCGCTCAACAGGCAGCACGCGACGGCGGTGAGCTTTCTGGCGTTCGGCATGCCGTTTAGTATCTGCGAAAAGCCGGCGCGCCGTCACCCGCGTGTGAGGAGAGAGAGATGGTCGATTGGAGAATCTACGCGCTCGGCTCCGCGATATTCGCGGCGCTGACCGCAATTCTGGCCAAGGTCGGCGTGATCGACGTCGATTCCAATCTGGCCACCTTCGTGCGCACGGTCGTGATTCTCGCCCTGTGCTCGCTGGCCGTGACGATCCGCGGCGGGTGGGTCTGGGAGACGGTGTCGCCGAGGTCGCTTCGGATGCTGACCTTGTCGGGAGTCGCCACGGGGTTATCCTGGCTCTGCTACTTCAAGGCGCTTCAGGCCGGTCCCGCCTCGCGCGTGGCGCCGATCGACAAGCTGAGCGTGGTTTTCGTCGTGCTCCTCGCGGCGCTCTTCCTGCGCGAGCCGCTGACCCTCAAGGTGGGGATCGGGGCCGTGCTCATCACCGCCGGTGCGGTCCTGATGGCCGTATGACAGTCAGGTTAAGAATTCGTACAGATCAGGCGCCGCCGAGACAGGCAGTGTCAGGGCTGTCGAAACAACTCTCGTCATCACCATGATCCTCAAAATCGCCTTGGCCGGCCTCTTCCTGGCGCAACCACCCCTCGCCATCGCCGCCGGCGCTCCGTCGGACGCCGCATCGGCCGCGGCACCTCTCTACCGGATGATTCAAAGCATCGCGCTCGGAGCGCCCGACCGGTGGGACTATCTGACCTGGGACGCGGCATCGCATCGGGTCTTCGCAGCACATCAATCGACGGTGACGGTGGTGGACGCCGACCGCTCGGTCATCGTCGGCCAGATTCCGGTCCCGGGAGCGAACGGCATCGCGGTCGCGCCGCGCTTGCACAAGGGCTGGGCCGGGAGCTCCGAGAAGCATGCCATCGTCGTCTTCGATCCCGTCTCGCTCAAGGTCCTGAAGCAGATTCCGTCGGACGAGGATACCGACGGCGTGGTCTACGATTCCTCGAGCGAGCGGGTGTTCGTGATGCACGGCGACCCCAAGGTGGCCACCGCGGTCGACGCACGCTCGGACACGGTTGCCGCGCGCATCGAGCTCGGCGGTAAACCAGAGTTCGCGGCGGCGGACGGCGCCGGCAAGCTGTATGTGAACCTCGTCGATCGCGGCGCCGTACAGCGCATCGACACGCATACGCTCAAGGTGGAGGCGACCTGGCCGCTTCCCGGCTGCGAGCGCCCGCACGGCATCGCGCTCGATACGGCCTCGGGGCGGCTCTTCTCGGGTGCGTCAACCAGCGGCTCCTGGTGCTCGATATGCGCGACGGACATGTGGTCGCCGAGCTACCGATCGGCAGCGGGAGCGATGCGCTCGGCTTCGATCCCAAGCGCCGCTGGATACTGAGCTCCAATGGAGCCGGCACGTTGTCCGTGATCCGGGAAACGGGTCCCGATCGTTACGTCGCGATGCCCGAAGTCCCGACGCAGCCCTCCGCCCGCACCATGACGCTCGATCCGGACACCGGACGGGTCTTCCTGTTGGCGGCCGATCGGATCGAGAAGGACCCGGCCGCGGCCGACCCCCGCAAGCGCTATGGCATCCGCCCCGGCTCGGTGCGAATACTCGTGGAGCAGCCCTCGGAAACAAGCGCCCCGCTCGCCGGCGATCGTTGATCGTCGGACATCGCTTCGCGCGCAAACGGGAATTTGACGCTGACCGCGAGACCGGGTTCCTCGTCCGCGAACAGGAGCACCGCATGATGTAACTCGGCGATCGCCGCGACCAGGGCGAGCCCCAAGCCGTGCCCCGATGTGGTTCGGCTGGTCGAGACCCGGTAAAAACGCCGTGTCACCTTGGCGTACTCATCGCGCGGGATTCCCTCTCCGTTGTCGCGCACCACGACGACGGCTCGATCCTCGACGGGCTCGAGGGAGATTCGAATTCTCGAGCGGCTCGGCGTGTGGCGAATGGCGTTCTCGATCAGGTTGCTGAACATCTGGATCAGCAGCTCGGAGTCGCCGCGCACATGGATCCCCCGGCGGATGTCGCATTCGAGCTCGTGCTGATAATCCTCCGCCACGGGCCGGTACATCTCATAGAGTCTTTGCACGACATCGGACAGCGATACGTCCGAGAATGCGCCCGCCCGCGTGCCGGCTTCCACCTGCGAGATGCGCAGCAGCGCCGAAAAGATCGCCAGTAACTGGTCCGTATCCTCGAGCGCCCGCGACACGGCGGCAGCGTATTCGCTTGCCGTGGTAGAGCCGCTGCGGGCGGCCTCCAGGCGATTGCGCAGACGCGTCAGGGGCGACCTCAGATCGTGCGCCACATCGCTCGAGACCTGCTGCAGGTTCTCGAGCAGCAACGCGATCCGGTTCAGCATGTCGTTGATCGCGCCCGCAAGCCGGTCCCACTCGTCGCCGCGGCCGCGCAGCGGGATGCGCTCCGACAGCTGACCGCCGATGATGCTCTCGCAGGTCCTGGCGATGTCGTCGACCCGTTGCATGAACTTCGAGCCGAGAAGCCATCCCGCGATCGCGGCAATGATCGCGGCGCCGGCGGCGACCCACGCGAAGGCATCGAGGATGCGCTCGCGTGTGACCGACACGATGCGCCAATCCCGGCCGGCGAACACGTACAAATCAGGCCCGAGGCGCACCCCGCGCCCCCTGACATCGAAGGCCGCGCCGTCATCGGGACGCGCCGGGCTCACCACGCCGAAACTCGCCGGAGCCACCTTCACATCGAACACCCCCAGGCGAGGCGCGAGTCCCGAGATGTTGCCGGCGAGCCTCTCCCCCTGGGCATTCTGGATGAGGAGGTAGGAATCGCTCGGGCGCACGCCGGCGGCGGGCGGCGCGGTCAACCGCTGGCGGACCACTTCGATCGCTTCGGACACGCCCTCCTCGCGGTAGCCGTTTTCGATCATGGCGATGTCCGCATCGTTTGCCGCCTGCAGCGCGCCGCGCTGGCTTCCCTCCACGATCCACATCACGGTGAGGATCAGGGCGCCGGTCAAGGCCAGAAACAGGACGGTGAAGAACGCCGCGAGCCGCAGCGCGCTCGAGCTCACCCGATTAATGTTCGGCAAGCAAGCGATATCCGACGCCGCGGACGGTTTGAATGGGATCCACGTCGAACTGCTCATTGAGCCGGGCCCGCAGTCGGCTGACGTGGCTTTCGACCACGTTGGTATGCGGGTCGAAATGGATGTCCCACACGTTCTCGAGAAGCATCTTTCGCGTGACCGCCCGGTTCGCGTTGCGCATGAGATATTCGAGCAGCCTGAATTCCTGCGGGACGAGCTCGATGAGCTGACCCTCGCGTCTCACGGAGCGTTGAACGAGATCCATCTCGAGCGTGCCCGCGACCAGCTTCGACGCCTGCGTCCCCTCGCTGCGCCGGGTGATCGCCCGCACCCGCGCGAGCAGCTCGACGAACTCGAACGGCTTCACCAGATAATCGTCGCCCCCCGCCTCCAGCCCTTGCACCCGGTCGTCGATTCCCGCCATGGTGGTCAGATAGATCGCGGGCGTCGTCTTCGCGCGCCGCCGCAGCTCCTTCATCAGGGACAGACCGTCCATTCCGGGAAGCATGCGATCGATGACGAGGGCGCCGTAGTCGCGCTCCATCGCCGCCGTCAGCGCGAGCCGCCCGTCGCTGACGTGTTCGGTGACATAACCCACGTCCCGAAAACGCGCGATCAGCGACCCGGCCAACTCGTCGTCGTCTTCCGCCAATAAGAGATTCATCGCCCCGGGGGCCTCATGCACTTTGCACCATAGAGCTTGTAAGCCTACTTCCTACCGCCATACCCTACAACCGCGAGGGCCAAATTACCAAATTGCATAGTCGGCGCGCCAATTGACGTGATAGCGTCGCTTTTTCGACGCCTCAAGACCGTTGTCCCGGAGCGACACCATGCGGGAATTGGATCGGGCGCTGCTCGATATCAACTTCGTCCGCGAGCACATCGCTCGCACGACGCAATTCAAGGGATACGGACCGCTGACCCTGGCGGTCACCGGGCTGCTCGCGCTCGGAGTGGCCGCGCTGCAGGGCCGGATAGCGGCTCCCCCCGCTCCAGCGCTCGAATTCATTGCCGTGTGGTCGGCCGTCGCCGCCATCGCCGTGACGCTCATCGGCGTCGAGGCCGTCGTGCGCGCTCGCCGGCTGCACGGCGGAATGGCGGTGGAGATGCTTCAATCCGCCATCGAGCAATTCCTGCCGGCGCTGACCGCCGGCATGCTCATCACCTTCGCCCTGGCGCGCTGGTCGCCGGCCTCGTCGTGGATGCTGCCGGGGCTCTGGCAAATCGTCTTCAGCCTGGGCGTCTTCTCCACCGCGCGTATCTTGCCGAAGGCCGTATTCGTCGTGGGCATCTGGTATCTGGGGTGCGGCCTCGCCTGCCTCGCCCTGGGCCAGAGCGACCCGCTGTCGCCCTGGTCGATGGGAATTCCTTTCGGCGTGGGCCAATTGCTTGTAGCATGCATTCTTCAAATATGCCGCCGTTCGAGCTACACCGATGAGTAAGGCCCGATGAGCAAGGCGAGAGGCCGCGCATCAGAGGGCCGCTACGCCTATCCGAACCTCGATCTCGTCATCCACGAGCGCGCGCGGTTGAGCATGATGACCTCGCTGGTCGCGCATCCGAAGGGATTGCGATTCTCGGACCTGAAGCGGCTTTGCAATCTCACCGACGGAAACTTGAGCCGCCATTTGCAATTGCTGGCCTCCGAAAACCTCGTCGCGATCTCCAAGAGCTACGAAGACAGCAGGCCCCAGACCTGGTGCCGGCTCACGGCCGAAGGGAAGCGGCGTTACGTACGGTACCTGTCGGTGCTCGAGCAAATCGTCGAGGATTCGGCCGCCAGGAACAAATCCGCCGACGCACTTTTCCCGAGCTCCGCCGGCCACTGATTCGAGCGCTGAGGGCGACGGCCCGAGCGAGCGGGCCGCTCAAGGCGACGGCCCGAACGAGCGGCCATAGTCGCTCAACAAAACCTGAACGCCGAAATAGCCGATGAATTGCGGCTCTCCGCCCACGCCGCGTCCCGCCATGAACAACGCGATCAAACCGCGCCTCAATTGATAGCGCCCGCCGAGATCCAGGGTGGTGGTGGAGCTCGATTGCGGGCCGAGCGGATGGTCGCGGTAGATTTCCGCGGCCAGATCGAAGCGTTCGGCGAACGTGTGGCCGGCCACCAGGCCGAAGATCTCCTCCCGGGGACCACGCTTCGGGAAGTAATACCCGGCTTCCATGTCCACATCGACGGGGCCGAATTTCGTCGCCGCCTCCACGGGCATCAGCAATCGGGGGCCGGGCGAGCCGATGCCGCGTTGCTGCGCCGACAGAGGCGAGCCCGTTTCGACCTGCGGGAAGATCGACACCTGCCAGCCGTCCTCCCCCTGATCGATGAAGCGCCACTTCACTCCCGGATAGCCATTGCTCCAGCCGGAGTGATTCGATTGGCCGTCGGCCGTCGCGAGCACGTACGGAACTTCGTATGTGAGCTGTATGCGATCGCCGAGCCCGTAGTTCAAGTCGAACTGGGGAACTTGATACGACGCGCCGCCTCGCTCGATGGTTTGTGCCGCGGCGATGTTGATTTCCCAGTTCGCATTGCCGGGAGTTCCCGGGTCGTTCGACAGGAATGGGGGTCCTGCCTGAGCGATGGCGGCGCGCGGCACCGCCGCCACCGATCCGCATAGGCACGCGAGCGTCCATGCCCGAACGCCGGGCGGCAACCGTAATTCATTCACCGCCGATTCTCGGGCGCTGTTCGAACGGCGAATACTGCATCGGTCGGCGACCCACTGGCTTTACGAATTTATAACATTAAACCGCCGATTCGGTTCCGTGTCGCAACATGAACTGTAACATTTCGATTTGAAACTCCTCCGTTTTTGTAAGCCGACGTCCAATGAGGGGTTTCATGTCCAAGAGATATCTCGATCGCCATTTGGTTTTCTTAGCTCTGCTGGGCGGATCGGCGTTCGCCTGTCAGTCCGCATTCGCCGACACGAGCGCGGACGCCGATGATCAGAGCGCACAGTCCCGCAACTTGACCAGTCTCGACCCCGTGCTCGTGACGGCTCAAGCGCTGAAGGGACCGCAGCTGGCGCCGTCGCAGGGCTCGCTCATCGCGACCCAGCCGCAGTCCATCGTGGGCCGCGACTTCATCCAGAACAATGACGCGCCGACCGCGAACTACACGGACATCATCAAGCTCACGCCCAGCGTTTGGACCGTGGATCCGAACGGTCCGGGATTGATGGAGAATCTCGGCACCTCGATCCGCGGCTTCCAGGACGGCCAGTTCAACGTGACCTTCGACGGCATTCCCTGGGGCGACTCGAACGATTTCACCCACCATTCCACCAGCTATTTCATGGCATGGGATGTGGGCAACGTCATCGTCGATCGCGGCCCGGGAAACGCCGGCACCTTGGGCGATGCCACGTTCGGCGGCACGGTCTACGTGCAGTCGGATGACCCGAAGCACACGATGGGATTCTCGACGATGGCGAGCTACGGCAGCTTCAACACCCAGGTCTACGGGGTACGCTTCGATACCGGCGATGTCAGCGAATGGGGCGGCACGCGCGCCTTTCTGAGCCTGAAGACCATGAGCTCGGACGGCTATCTCACCAACGCCAACCTGGAGCGCAGCAACGCCTTTCTGAAAGTGGTCCAGCCGATCAACGACTCCACGGAAATCACCGCGGCCGCCAATTTGAACAAGCTCCGGCAGAACCCGCCGGTGGGTGCGACCCCGGCGCAGCTCGCGGCGTTCGGCGCGAACTACGCCTACAACACCAATCAAGACAGCCAAGGGTATTACGGCTACAACCTGGATGTGATCTCGACGGATTACGAGTACATCGGTCTCATTTCGAAGGTGTCCGGCTTCACCTTCGACAACAAGATGTATACGTACGGGTATTTCCACGACGGCTACAACGGCGAGGACGTGGGCGGCGTGCTGCCGAACGGAGTCACCGGAGCCGGCGATGTGCCGAACGGCACCGTCAACGGCGCAAACAACGTGCCCGGAGAGCTGCTCATCAACAATTACCGCTCCATCGGCGACATCTTCCGCGTATCGCGCGACGTGGGGCCCGGGGAAGTACAGGCCGGCGCGTGGTTCGATCATCAGACCAATCTTCGTGCGTTGTACGAGGTCGATTTCAGCGATAACTTGGCCTACAACCCGGACTTGACGGTACCGACGGGCGCCTTGCCGCAGGCCGCCTACACCGACCGCCTGCAGCACAACCAGCTGTTCACGCGGCAGGTCTATGCGCAGTACCTCTGGCACATCCTTCCGGGATTCGACCTCACCGCCGGCGACAAATACGTGAACTTCCAGCGTGTCGTCGTCGCGCCCGTGAACCAGGGAACCCAGCTGCCGCTGGACTACAGCCAGACCTGGACGCGCGACCTGCCGTCGGTGGATCTGCACTACAAGATCATGGACAACTGGTCGGCCTACGCGCAGTACTCGAAGGGGTTCCTGGCGCCGAACTTGAACGTGCTGTACGTCGACGATCCCGGCAAGAACACGCTGAAACCCGAAGGGACCACGAACGTTCAGATCGGGACCACCTGGGTGGGTCAGGATTTGACCGTGTCGGCGGACGCGTACACCATTAATTTCAGCAATTTGATCGCGCCCTTCTTCACCGTCTTCAACGGTGAAGAAATCAAGCAGTTTCAAAACCTGGGCGGAGTGAAATACAAGGGTGTAGAGCTGGAGGGGACCTACGTGGTGGGCATGGGATTCAGCCTCTACGCCAATGCCAGCTACAACATCGCGCGTTTGACCACCGACGATAGCTGGGTTCCGTTGACCCCCAATCGGTTGTCGGCGATCGGCCTTCTTTACCACGAAGGTCCGTGGCAGGGATCGCTCATCGAGCGGTACGTCGGCCGCCGATACGGCGATGCCGAAGACGCCTATCCCTTGGGCGGCTACGGCACGGCGGATTTCGCGATCAATTATTTGTTCGGTGCCTGGGGCAGCGCGCTGAAGAATGCCAAGGTCGGCGTGACCATGGAAAACATCACCGATCGAAAGTCGATCTACTTCCTCGACGGCTACTCGGCCGGCTCCACGCCGCCGGGATACGTCAACGGCAATCCGATGTTCTTTACGCTGCCGGGACGCAGCGTGCAGCTCAACTTGTCGGCCTCTTTCTGATCCACGGGACCCGGCACCCCGTCTGACCCGCGCCGCGGCGATCGGCCCTCGACGCCGCGGCGCGGATTCGTCTCGACCAGCGGGGCCGGCTCAACGAAACTGGACGGCATACCCGACCTGCCAGCCGTTCTTGGTGGGCTCGATGTCGAAGGAGGTATGAACGTCGGATTGCTCGCGCCGATTCAGCACGAAGCGCGCCGTGGCGATTCCGAGAGCCGCGCCCGCGACGGTGTCGGAAGTCCAGTGCAGGTTGTCCTTCACTCGGACGTACGCGGTGGCACCGGCCACTCCGTAGCCGATGATGCGGCGAATCCAGCGGTATTCGTCGTTGCCGGACTCTGCGAATACGGTACCGACGGCGAAGGCGGCCGTCGCGTGGACCGAGGGGAACGAGTCGCCTCCCGCGCGCCAGCTATTCGGCGAGGTGGATCCATCGGGACGCTCTCGGCCGGCCGCGTACGAAAGAGCCTCCGCGGTCACCGTGCTCAACGCTCCCGCCTCTATCAAGGACCAGGTCTCCCGATAGCCGGCCGAATCCCCGAGGAAGGCGGCGTAAGCGAAGGTGCCTCCGATGATGGCCACCGTGGGAAGCGCATCCCGCAGCGAATTCTTGTCCTGGTCTCCGTTCAGCCCCGAGTTCGGACCGGTCGCGAAGTGGTCGCGCACGCGCGAATCGAATCCGTGCGCCACGCCTATCGCGGCCAAGGAGCCCGCGAAGGCGAACCAGTCGGACTCGTCCCAGCGAATCGGGGCGGTGAAATAGAGCTTCACGTCCTCGAGGGTATCCGAGACCACCGACGAATCGGCGCGGGCCGCGAAGGGGATGAAAGCGCATGCGAGCCACGCCCAGGCCGCTGCCGGCAGTTTCGACTGCATGACGGAGGTCAACTCGGCCGGCGTGAGCGCATTGGAATCCGTTGCATATGGGATGTCGCTGGTTCGTGATAATTTTGTGAAGCAAAGTATAGGAGACTGCACTTTGCGTTGCAAAGTATATGATCTACGCCCGCAAAAGATCACGACCCTGCGTCAACACGAATCGCCTGAACGCCTCGGCGGTGGGCGACAAGCGGGTCTTCGACAGGTACGCCACGTGCCATTGCTTGATGACCGGCGTGCCGCTCACATTCAGGACCGCGAGCCGCTGAGTTTGAATTTCCAGATCGATGGTATGCCGGGAGATGAAGCTCACGCCCATGCCCGCCATGACGGCCTGCTTGATGGTCTCGTTGCTCGCCATCTCCATGCCGACACGGCACGTCAAAGCGCGTTCCTCGAAGAACTGTTCCATCGCCAGGCGGGTCCCCGATCCGGGCTCGCGCACGATGAAAATCTCCTTCGCGACGCGGTCGACCGCGATGCGGCGCTCGCGGGCAAGCGGGTGATCCGGTGCGGCGATGATGACGTGAGGATTCTGGGCGAAGACCTCCGCGACTGTCTCCAGCGCCTGCGGCGAGCGGCCCATGATGGCGAGGTCCACCTCGTTGGAGACCAGCTGGTCGATCACGGAATCGCGATTGTTCACCGAGAGTTTGACCTCGAGCTCGGGAAATTGTCTGCCGAATCGCGCGAGCAGCCGCGGCACGAAATATTTCGCGGTGCTGACCACCGCGAGGTTGATGCGGCCCCGCTTCAGCCCCTTCAAGCCGTCGAGCGCATCCTCCGCGTCCTTGAGCGCCCGCAGGATCTCGCGCGTGCGCCCCAGCAGCTCCTGCCCGGCTTCGGTCACGAACAGCCTCTTCCCGACCCGCTCGAACAGGGGTAGTCCGGCGTTGGTCTCGAGCTCCTTGATGTGCATGGAAACGCCCGGCTGAGTGAGATGCAGGAGCTGCGCAGCCTTCGAGAAGGAGCGATGAGTCGCCGCAGCTTCGAAGACTTTCAGTTGCCTCAACGAAACGTGCTGAATGGACATGCCTCTAGCCTCCCGTCGGCCCTCGCCTCACGTCCGCCAGTATATAAGTAATACCTTATGCAAGATCCACTGATACTGATTATCCCTTATATATCCTGCGCGCTTAAAGTCCCTGTATCTGGCGCGCGCAGCGCCTCATCAAGGAGCCACCTCAGATGGCGAGCCAACGAGATCGATATCAATCCGGTGTCATGCCCTACGCCCAGATGGGCTACTGGGATGCGGACTATGAGCCCAAGGAGACGGACGTCATCGCCGTGTTTCGAATCTCTCCCCAGGACGGCGTCGATCCCGTCGAGGCGGCCGCAGCCGTCGCCGGAGAGTCCTCGACGGCCACCTGGACGGTGGTGTGGACGGACCGATTGACGGCTTGCGAGCTCTACCGCGCCAAGGCATATCGGGTCGAGCCCGTGCCCGGAGCGCCCGGACAGTACTTTAGCTATATCGCCTATGACCTTGATCTATTTGAGGAAGGGTCCATTGCCAATCTGACCGCCTCGATCATCGGAAACGTCTTCGGCTTCAAGCCGCTCAAGGCCCTGCGGCTCGAGGACATGCGAATACCGGTCGCCTATCTGAAGACGTTTCAAGGACCTGCCACCGGAATCGTGGTCGAGCGTGAGCGTCTGGATAAATTCGGCAGACCGCTGCTCGGGGCGACCACCAAGCCCAAGCTGGGCCTGTCCTCCAAAAACTATGGCCGCGTGGTGTACGAGGCGCTGAAGGGAGGGCTGGATTTCGTCAAGGATGACGAGAACATCAATTCTCAGCCCTTCATGCACTGGCGCGACCGCTTCCTGTATTGCATGGAGGCGGTCAACAAGGCCTCCGCCGCCACCGGCGAAGTGAAGGGGCATTACTTGAATGTTACCGCCGCCACCATGGAGGACATGTACGAGCGCGCGGACTTCGCCAAGCAACTCGGTTCGTGCATCGTGATGATCGATCTGGTGATCGGCTACACCGCCATTCAGTCCATGGCGAAATGGGCGCGCCGCAACGACATGATCCTTCACCTGCATCGGGCGGGGCACAGTACCTATTCACGTCAAAAGACCCATGGCATCTCTTTCCGCGTCATCGCGAAATGGATGCGCATGGCCGGCGTCGACCATATTCACGCGGGCACGGTGGTCGGCAAACTGGAAGGCGACCCCAGCGTTATCAAAGGGATATACGCTATATGTCGAGATAGCTTCACATCTCGAAATCTGGAGCACGGTGTGTTCTTCGACCAGGACTGGGCGGGGCTTCGCAAGCTCATGCCGGTCGCCTCCGGAGGCATTCATGCCGGTCAGATGCACCAGCTCCTCACCTATCTCGGCGAGGACGTGGTGCTGCAGTTCGGCGGCGGCACCATCGGCCATCCGCAGGGAATTCAGGCCGGCGCAACCGCCAATCGAGTGGCGCTCGAGACCATGATCAAGGCCCGCAACGAAGGCCGGGACATCTGGAACGAGGGTCCGGATATTCTCGCCGCCGCGGCGAAATGGTGCTCGCCGCTGCGCGCCGCGCTCGATACCTGGAAAGACGTGACGTTCAACTATCAATCGACGGACACCGCGGACTTCGTGCCGACGGCAGTCAACGCCTAGAAGCTCCGTCGGAGGCTGCCATGCGAATCACTCAAGGGACCTTCTCCTTTCTTCCCGATCTCTCTGATCTGGAAATTCGTGCACAGATCGACTACGCACTCGACCAAGGCTGGGCGATCGGCGTCGAGCACACGGACGACCCCCACCCGCGGAATTTCTACTGGGAAATGTGGGGCAACCCGATGTTCGATCTGCGCGATGCCGCGGGGGTAATGGGCGAGCTCGCAGCCTGCCGCCGGGCGCACCCCCGTGCGTATATCAGGCTCAACGCATTCGATTCGGCGCGCGGCTTCGAGACCACGCGCTTGTCCTTCATCGTGCAGCGGCCCGCCGACGAGCCGGGCTTTCACCTGAAGCGCCATGAGGTGGAAGGCCGGCGCATTCAATACACCCTCGAAAGCTACGCGGCAGCCGCGCCCGAGGGGCGCCGCTACCTGGAATAGGAGCCGGCGTGACCGACCTGGCGCTCGATATCCGCGGCCCTGATCAGATCTCGGGCGAGACCTCGGCGGGTGTCGACGTGCAGGCACTGTCCGCGGATACGCACATCGGCGAGGTTCTGGATGAGCTCGATCGGGAACTGATCGGGCTCAGGCCCGTCAAGGGGCGCGTGCGCGACATCGCGGCCCTGCTGCTCATCGAGCGTGCGCGAAAGCAGGTGGGTCTTGCCGCCGGGTCGCCATCGCTCCACATGTCGTTCACGGGCAATCCAGGCACCGGCAAGACCACCGTCGCGATGCGCATGGCGCAGATACTTCACCGCCTGGGTTACGTACGAAGGGGCCATGTGGTCGCCGTGACACGGGACGATCTGGTGGGCCAATACATCGGACACACGGCCCCCAAGACCAAGGAAGTGCTGAAGAAGGCGATGGGCGGCGTGCTGTTCATCGACGAGGCGTACTACCTCTACCGCCCCGAAAACGAGCGCGACTACGGACAGGAAGCTATCGAGATCCTCCTGCAGGTCATGGAAAATCAGCGCGACGACCTGGTGGTCATCCTGGCGGGCTATCGAGACCGCATGGAGACCTTTTTCCGCTCGAATCCGGGGCTCTCCTCCCGCATTGCGCATCATCTGGACTTTCCCGATTACTCCCCGCAAGAGCTGGAAGCGATCGCCTCGCGCATGCTCGAGTCGATGCAATACCGGCTGAGCTCCTCGGGGACTTCCGCGCTGCGCGATTACATACCCCTGCGCATGCGTCAGGAGCATTTCGCCAACGCGCGCTCGATGCGCAACGCGCTCGACCGGGCGCGCCTGAGACAGGCCAACCGGTTGATCGCCCGCTCCGGATCGAAGCTCACGCGGGAGGAGCTCATGACCATCGAGGGCGAGGACATCCGCTCGAGCCGGGTGTTCTCCCAGGGCGATCCATGAGAATCAAGGCGCTCATTTTCGATGTCGACGGAACGCTCGCGGATACGGAGGAAGCGCACCGCCGGGCGTTCAACGCCGCCTTCGAGCGCCACCGGCTCGGGTGGCGCTGGAGTCCGCGGCAATACGCGCGCCTGCTCGCGACGGCGGGCGGCAAGGAGCGGCTTGCCGCCTTCATCGATTCGCTACCGGTCTGGCCCTCGGAGCGGCGGCTCCTGGCGGCCCGGATCCCCGAAATCCACGAGACCAAGACCGCGGTCTACGCGCAACTGATCGAAGAGGGAGCGGCGCCGCTCCGCGAAGGCGTCCAACGCCTGTTGGAGGCGGCCGAACGCGCCGGCCTCAAGCTGGCGATCGCCTCCACCACCACGCTCGCCAACATCGAGGCGCTCCTCGGCACCGCGCTCGGCGCCCGGGCGATTCGGCGCTTCGCCGTCGTGGGCGCCGGCGGCGCGGCGGCGCGCAAGAAACCGGCCCCGGATATCTACCATTTCGTGCTGCGCGAGTTGCGCCTGCCGGCCGCCGATTGCGTGGCTCTGGAAGATTCCTCGCTGGGCCTCGAGGCCGCCAAAGCCGCCGGGTTGTTCACGCTGGTGACCCCGAGCCAATGGACGGCGAGCGAGGATTTCGCGGCGGCCGATTGGGTCCTGCCCTCGCTCGCATCCTGCGAACGCCCGCTCGAGGAGATGGAGAGGCGATTCACCGCCGTCGAAGAATGCCCATAGAGGGCCCGTAGAAGAGGCCGAAGAACACGTCTCAGCCGGGGGGAACCATGAGCACCAGAGAAAAGAAGACCATCACCGAATTCATGATCGAGGAACAGCGCCGGTTTCCCGAGGCAACGGGAGACTTCACGGCAGTTCTGAATCACGTCAGGCTCGCCTGCAAGCGCATCAGTTTCATCGTCGGCCGCGGGGCCTTGGGGGCGGCGCAAGGCGCGTCGGATGAAATCAACGCACAGGGCGAACGGCAGATGAAGCTCGACGTGATATCGAACGACATCTTCCTGCGCACCAGCGAGTACGGCGGCCATTTGGCGGGAATGGTGTCCGAGGAGCTCGAGGAGCCTTATCGGATCCCCGCGGAGTATCCGCTCGGCAAATACCTTCTCGTGTTCGACCCTCTCGACGGATCGAGCAATATCGACGTGAATGCGCCTGTCGGAAGCATATTCTCCGTGCTGAAGGCTCCGCGGGAATCGCAACCGGCGAGGGTTGAGGACTTCCTGCAGCCGGGCTCCGCACAGCTTTGCGCGGGCTACGCCATCTACGGCGCCACCACCATGCTGGTCCTGACCCTGGGGCGCGGCGTGCACGGCTTCACGCTCGATCGCGGATTCGGCGAATTCGTGCTCACCCACCCGAACATGGCCATCCCGGAGGAGACCAGCGAGTTCGCCATCAACGCCTCCAATGAGCGCTTCTGGGAACCGCCCGTCAAACGCTACATCATCGAATGCCTCGCGGGGCATGGCGGCGTCCGGCGCAAGGACTTCAACATGCGCTGGATCGCCTCGCTGGTCGCGGAAGTGCACCGGATACTGATCCGCGGCGGGCTCTTCATGTATCCCAAGGACACCAAGGCGCCGGCCAAGCCCGGGCGCCTGCGGCTTCTCTACGAGGCCAATCCCATGGCCATGATCATCGAGCAGGCCGGAGGCGCCGCCTCCTGGGGACGCGGCCGCCTGCTCGATCTGGTGCCGAGCGAATTGCACCAGCGGGTGCCGCTGATCCTCGGATGCCGATCGGAGGTCGAACGGCTCGAGCTCTACCACCTGGAGCACGATCAGGGTCTCGACCGTGTTTACAGCTCGCCCCTGTTCAAGCAGCGCTCCTTGTTCATCCAAAACGATCTGAATTCACGCTAGGGGGAGACATGTCGGACAAGCATCCCATCATCGCGGTCACCGGGTCCTCGGGCGCCGGCACTACCTCGGTCAGCCGCACGTTCAACTGGATCTTCCGGCGCGAGCGGATCAACGCCGTGATGGTCGAGGGCGATTCGTTCCATCGCTACGATCGCGAGGAAATGAAGCAGCAACTCGCGCAGGCCTCCGCGCGCGGCGACGATCATTTCAGCCATTTCGGACCGGCGAACAATCTGTTCGAGGAATTGGAGGAGCTGTTCCGAGGATACGGCGAGAGCGGCCGCGGAAAGATTCGCCGCTATCTGCACAACGAGAAGGAGGCGGAGCCCTTCAAGCAGGAGTCCGGGACCTTCACCGAGTGGCGGGACGTTCCCAAGGAGAGCGATCTCCTGTTCTACGAGGGCCTGCACGGTGCCGTCGTGACGCCGGAGGTCAACGTCGCACGGCACGCCGATCTCACCATCGGCGTCGTCCCCATCATCAATCTCGAATGGATCCAGAAACTCCATCGGGACAAGGACACCCGCGGCTACTCGACCGAGGCGGTGGTCGACACGATCCTGCGCCGGATGCCCGACTACGTGAACTACATCTGCCCGCAGTTCTCGAAGACCCACGTCAATTTCCAGCGCGTTCCCACCGTGGACACCTCCAACCCGTTCACCGCGCGCTACATACCGACGGCAGACGAGAGCTTCGTCGTCATCCGCTTCGCCGACCCGAAAGGAATCGATTTTCAGTATCTGCTCTCGATGATTCACGACTCGTTCATGTCGAGGCCGAACATCATCGTTTGCCCGGGGGGCAAGATGGAACTGGCCATGCAGCTCATCCTGACGCCGATGATCCTGAAATTGATGGATGTCAGGCGCCGGGCCCTGGGCGCGCAAGGGGCGAGGATACCGGCCGGCGTCGTGTGACATCGGCGCACTCGCGGCTCGAGTCCCGCAATCGACTACAATGCGGACAAAAGCCCATGAGTACGTCCCCTCTCTCCGTATCCGCAGCGGTGCATTCGCCCGCTCGCGAGCGTTTGCGCGGCATTGCCTCCATGGCCGCGGCGGTGTTCACGTTCTCGATCATGGACGCGACGCTCAAGCGGTTGTCCTCGCACTACGGCCCGCTGCAGGTCTCGTGCATGCGTTGCCTGTCGTCGGTGGTCTGGCTGGTGCTGGTCATCGGGTACCGGCGGTCATGGTCCATGTTGCGCGCCGCTCAGCCGCTCCTGCACCTCGGACGCTCGGCGCTCGGTATCTGCATGCTGGCGAGTTTCGTGTACGCGGTGAACCAGATGACGCTGGCGCAGACGTACTCCCTGTTCCTCGCAGCCCCGCTGCTCATGACGGCCCTCTCCGTACCCCTGCACGGCGAGCGCGTCACGGCGAGACGTTGGGCCGCGATATTGATCGGGCTCTCGGGCGTTCTGGTCATCCTCCATCCCTGGAGCAAGGGCCCGGTGCCGTTGATGCCGGCGCTCGCAGCGGCGGGGGCGGCGATCTGCTACTCGCTGAGCGCGTTGAGCGTGCGGTCGCTGGGGCGCGGCAATTCGGTCATGTCGACGGTGTTCTGGAACCTCGTGCTGGTCGGCGCCGGCGCGGGGCTGCTGTCGATCGGAAGTTGGCGCGCGATTCCCGGGGCCGACTGGCCATGGCTCGCGGGCACGGGCCTCGCCGGCGCGCTGGGACAGTTCTGGATCACCGACGCGTTTCGGCGGGCGCCTCCGGCCGTGGTGGCTCCTTTCGAATATACCTCGATTCTTTGGGCATTCGCCATCGACTGGATATTCTGGTCGGCGACACCCTCCTCGAGCTTGATACTCGGCGCCGGCATCGTGATCGCGACCGGCATCTACGTGATCTGGGACGAGCGCCGATCCGTGGATTTGCCGATGAACCCGGCGAGCCCGCCGCCCTGACGGGGACGGCGAACGCCGTCGGGACGCCGGGCGGCGCCCTCTATGGACGTTTAAGTATGAATGCGCCTAACCTTTAGACGCGCCGGCGAAACAGCGCGTGGTAAATGACGAGGAATATGACTGCCCCGACCACCGCGACGATCAAGCTGTACACGTTGAAACCGGTCACTCCCGTCATACCGAATGCATTGAAGAGCCAACCTCCCACCACGGCACCGACGATGCCGAGGAGGATATCCAAGATCATTCCATCACCCGCCTTATTGACGAGTTTGCTGGCGATGAAGCCCGCAACCAGACCGAGCACGATCCACGCTATAAAGGACATGTTGAACTCCTGTTTTTGTTGAGAATCGCCAATCGATGCGCCGCTCGAATCGATACGTCGACAGGTCCACCCAATTGCCCGAGTCCGCCAGACTCGCCAGCACGACGTAATCGAAATGCGTCGGACATCCCCCCTCCCCCTGAATCGGCCGCGCCTGCCGCCAGCGCGCGGCCGCCTCTAGATGCGACCGGCGACGACCAGCACGATCAGGATGATCACCACCAAACCGAGTCCGCCTGAAGGGTAGTAGCCCCAGCTCCCGCTGTACGGCCAGGTCGGCAACGCGCCGATCAACAGCAAGACGAGAAGTATGAGGAGGATGGTGCTTATGGACATGTTGTTCTCCCAATTCGAGCCGAAGATGCGAATCTCGGGGCAGAGTACGCTTGCGGAATCCCGATTGAAGCCGGGTGGGCGTGACAACAGGTGTAGGGGGGGTCCTACCAGCAGCGATGGTTCCCTTTCGCCTTCTCCGTTCCGCGCCGTGGCGCGGTCCTATGGACCCCCTTTCGGGTAGCGGTGTCTAGTATCTGTACGAAAGCTCGATTCCATATTGGGCCGGTTTATTGGGGTATCCCACGTCATAACGCAGGCCCGTCGCCTGGCTGGGGTCGTAGGTCTCATAGGCTCGCGTATCGAAAATGTTGCGCCCCCAGAAGGTGCCCGTCCACGGCCCACTCTTCAGGCCAAGACTCGCATTGACGTACGTCTTCGGGTCCTGCACATCGAGGTTGTCGATGAACCAGTAAACCTTGCTCAGGTATTGCACATTGGAGCTCACGAAGAACGAGACCCCGCCGGCGATGAGGTGGGTGTAATCGACGCCGGCTTCGAACGTATAGTCGTCGGCGCGAGGCGTCTGGTTTCCGATATCCTGCGGGAATAGCGAGAAGGCGGTGATCTTGGGTACCGAGACCCCCGCATTCGCGAAGATTCCGAAGCCCGAAAAGGGGGTCACTCGAGTTTCGAGCTCGCCGCCGGAAATGCGCACCCGATCGATGTTGCCGGTTACAGGCGAAGCCGTCTTGAAGTCGATGTAGGAATACTGATAGTTGGCGACGTTGCCCGTAAAGACGGCGCCATTGACCGTGAGCATTCGATCGAGCCACTCTGTCTTGAATCCCGCTTCGTAATTTTTGAGCGTCTCTTCCCCGAAGATCGGAACCGAGAAGTTGGGTTGGTTGAAGCCGCCGGAACGAAATCCGACTCCGTAGGTGGCGTAGACCAGCGCCGTCGAATTGAATTTATAGGTGGCCGTGAACTTGGGTTGAACCGCATTGAAGTCGGCACTCCGCTCCGACCCGTCGTTCAGATTGATTTGCCGCCGCTGGTCCTCGTCGTAGCGTACGCCAGCGGTCAAGGTCAGGTGTTCAATGATGTCGTAGTCGAATTGGGTCGAGATGCCATAGTCCTTGCGCTTGTTATCCGCGGAGCTCGACTCGAGCAGCAGGTCGGGATTGTAGGGGTCGCTCGCATAATGGCCGGTGTCCGCAAAGATATTGGTACTCAAGAGCTGACTGGACTCGAGAAAATCAGCGCTGACGAGCCAGCGGAATGATGCCGCGCTCGGACTGACGAGGCGAAGATCCTGACTCAGAATCCGGTTACCGGAGGGTTGGTTGTCGCCCACTTGGAACACGCCGGGTTGCTGGACAGGATTGGTGAAGTCCACATCGCTGATCTGATGCTCGGAAATGCGCGCATAACCCGACACGGACGTGAGCGTTGCAAAGCCCAGGTCTGCCTCGAGTTTGGCGTCCAGAAAGCCCGAATATCCCGTATCGACGTTCGGATAGTTACCCTGCGGGTCGACGAAATCATTGGGATTGCCGGAGAATACAGGCGCAAAGAAGGTGGTACCCGCCTTGAACCCACCGTACTGTCCGATGAGATCGACCTTCACCGAGTCGCTCAATAGGAATTGCAGGTCCCCTCGCAGGCTTCGATCGAAGTCAACGTAATCCGAATCGTTCTGCTGGAACGTGTTTTCGATGAGCCCGTCGCTTTTTGCATAGTTGCCTGCTATACGGAATAAAATCTGGTCGGGAATAATGGCGCCGGATACGCCGGCACGAGCATCCATCGTTTCGCCGTTGCCGTAAGAGACATCTGCAAAACCCTTGAGCTCGTTCGTGGGTGGGGCAGTCGTGATGATGATGGCGCCCGCTTCGGCATTTCGGCCATACAGGGACCCTTGAGGACCCTTTAGTACTTCAATTTGAGCAATATCGAAGAGATAGGTGTTGAATTGCTTCGAGTCATCCTGCGGTACACCATCGACAATGATGGCAACCGGGACGTCCGAGTTGTTTGCCTGCGTGATACCCCGAAGCACAATCGTCGAATTGGTGTAGGTATCGTTGCGCGCGACGGTCAGGTTGGGGATCGTAGCGGTAATGTCGGGCGTCTGCTGGATGTGGAGCGCATCCAGGCTCTCCGCGGTCAGCACGTCGACCTGGGCGGGCACATCTTGAAGGCGTTCGGGCCGCTTCTCCGCCGTGACGACGATTTCGTCGAGCGAACTCCCCGCCGCCGGCGTCGTTTGGGCTCCTGCCATTCCCGATAGGCATGGCGCAATCACCGTTGCGGCCACAAGCGAGGCTCTTACAACCCGGTTCATCGATGATCCCCCTGATGTAGTTATCTCATCCCCATGGTCTACTCAGATCCCTGCGGGGATCGCGTGTGCAAAACGCACTTTAAATGTCGAAGCCGTCGACGATGCCGATCATGTGATGATCGTAGATCTGCCAATGGCTGCCGTTATGGCGCCAAGCGCCGATGTACAAGACATTCTTCCCGTTGACGAGTGAGCTCAGTTGGTCGCCAGTCGGCATCCCCTCACCGATGGTGGCTCCCGCGGTGAACGCCTCGTTGTGGTATTGCACGACTCCGGAGGCGAGCACCGTGTTGCCGAATCGATGCGCGGTGACGGTCAGCCAGCGCACCTCCATCTTCTCGATTTTCCTGTCGAGATCGAGCATCTGCTGCCTGTTCACGGACAGCGTCGGCCAGGGTTGCGCCGTTCCCAGAAAATCCTCGGCAAAATGGCGTTCCAGCCAGTCCCAATCGCGGCCGGCGATCGCGTTGCCCCAGTCGTCGTAGAGCGATTTGAACTGACTAGAAAGCTCGTCGGCCATTGAAGCATCCCCCTTGCTGATTCCAGTCTACAATCTCATTATATGCATAAGTTGTCAACAAATCGCTGACGTTTCATTATTGTGAACCATTGGCTGTCAAAATAGCCACGCTGGGCTTGATTCACTCGGGGATACGCGGCAAGGTGCGACTCGGGCGCGGAACATCGGGAAAGTGAAGGTAATCTGATGACAAAAAAGATATCGAAGCGACCCACGGGGTCGGAAATGACCGAAGGAGAACGGCTATCAGAAGTCGAGCTTGCCCTGACGGTCCTCTGGAACTCCGTTCACCGCTGGTTGAGCCAACGCAGCCAGACGAGCGTGGTCAACGGCTTGTCCGATCTGGACGTATTTCTGCTGCATTTATTGGTCTATAGGAACAAGCAGTTGCGTGCCATCGACTTGGCCTTTGCGCTGTCCATCGACGACATGCATCTCGTGTCCTATGCGCTCAAGAAGCTCGCCCGCCTGAAACTCATTTCGGGCGAGAAGATCGGCAAGGAAGTCTTTTATCTGCCGACCGACGCGGGCCGCCAGCATTACTATGATTTTCTCAAGGACCGGAAAAAATATCTGGAGCCGGCTTTGAAGCTAATCGGTCATGACTATGACCTCGAATCGCTGGGCGCTCTGTTACGTGCGCTGTCGGGGGTCTACGAGCAGGCGGCGCGCTCGGCGGCATCTGCACGGGGAATCTAGCCAATCGTTGAAAATTCAAAGTTGAAACGTGTTTGATATCTCATCGTATGCCATGTGAGGTGCCATAGATGCCCCCCTCCAATGAATCCAGTCCGATGGGGCCCATCCCCGTAGGGATTTGGCGACTGAATGAGTCTCGTTCACGGCTCTTATCGGCAAAGGCCATGACCTTGTGGATCCTCCAAAACGATGACCAAGAGCTCGCATGGGTCGCCGTGGAAACTAACTCCGAGCGAGTCAACCAGGTCGTCTCGTGGCGCGGTCGCTATGGCGGACCGCCGGCGAAGACTGCCGGCGCCGCCGCCATTGAGGCACGCCTCACGAGCGCCCCGCACGAAGGCATCCGCACGGAGGGGGAATTCCCCGGCATGGGTTCTTTCGTAGAGGTTTGCACGCTCAGCGAGGGAGGCAAGCGCATGGTCTGCAAAGGCGAGATCACGACGCCCACGGGCGTGCAACACTATCTCGAGGACTTCGATTGGGTCAGTGAGTCGCCGCACCGACCTTAGACACGCTCAGATCGTTTAGTCGTGGCCGAAGTCGGCCGACCTTAGCCCGGATCGCGCTAGCAATCGAGAACCAGAACAGGGCTCTTCGGCCGGCCGATGCAGAGCAGCGCCGAGCCGTCCCCCATCGTCGAGGTCATGTCCCCCTCGATGACTCGCGTCCGGCAGCTCAGGCAGGATCCGGCGCGACACTCGCTGGGTACCCCGATGCCCACTTTCTCGGCAAGTTCGAGCAGGGTGAGATCCTCTTCTGAGGTCCAACGACAGCTGACCCCTGAGCGACTGAATCGAATGTCTGCACTTTCCAGCGCCGTATTTTGGACCGGTGCACCCTCGAACAGCTCGTAGAAAATGTGATCCGCATTAGCACCGCGGGCCACCAACTCGCTTTTCAAATCACGGCAGAAATCGCCTGGGCCGCAGATATAGGTGTCGCTCTCGAACCACGGCTGCGCGATTCGTCGATCACCCAGCATGACGTGCAGATCGGCGAGAATCGCTCGGAGCAGATCAGCGGTAATCCGGCCGAAGAGGCACTCAGGCTCCCTCGATCGGCTGTACACATAGGTGATGTGCAGCGTCGGATGGATCGCCGCGAGCCCGTCAAGCACATCGCGAAACGCCTGATCCGTTGGGGTCCGTGCCCCGTAAATGAGATAAAGGGGGATGCCCGTCGCCCCCCGTGCCAGGTGCGCCTGCAGCATCGCCAGGAGCGGCGTGATGCCGATCCCTGCTGCAACGAGCGCTACCGGCCGAAATCCGCCGGCGTCGATCACGAAATCGCCGGCGGGCGCCCGCAGCGACACCAAATCTCCGAGCTTACATCGATGCATCCAATGGGACCCAGGTCCGGTTTGTCGCCGGATCGTCAGTCGGTAAGCCTCCAGATCGTGGGCATACGCGGATAGACTCCACGTCCGCGTGATGACGTCGCCGCCCGACCCTGCCATGCGCACCGATACGAACTGCCCCGGCTTCGGTCGGAAGATCCGCTTTCCGTCGGCGGGCCGAAGGTAGATCGACCGAATCTCCTTGGCCTCTTGCGCGATCCGCTCGACGACGAAGGGACGCCATCCGCTCCAACGCCCCTCGGCTGCGGACGCGGCCCGCTCCGCAGCATCCACTTTCGCGCTCAGAATGTGCCGAATGACGGGACTTAGATGCGGGTGAGCCAGCAGCCGCCTCAAAGGATCGAGCGGAGGAGTGGCGTGTCCGGCGATGTAGGTGGCGACCTCGACTATGGTTGGCATGGTCGGATCGTGTTCGATGCGCCGCGCCATCTCGCCCGGCCGAATACGGCCCGGACTCAGCACGCCAAAATACACGCCGGTGTGATGCGATTGCGCGAACACCTTTTGGAAGGTCGGGGGCTGATTGAGGCGCCACGCCAACTTCACACAGACGTTGCGCGGCCCTGCGACGACGAGACGCACGTCGTTCCCAATCGCGAACACGTCGCCGACGCGCAGCTCATCCTCATCCAATACATCGAAAGTCAGGTTCTCGCCGAAGAAGCCGTCGGCCCAAGTATTGGTATCGACCTTCAGGTACTCCCCCCAATGCTGATAACCGGTCCGGGCGTAGGCATATATCTTGTCAGGGTGTACCGCTCTTTGATCGCCCGACGCGCCATCTTCCGTGATGAGCCAAGGCTCAGCGGCCGGGGTCTTGACGTGGGCTGTCCGTACCGTATCGGTCCCAATCTGGATCGTTTGCACCTGACCGACGGAGAAGTTCAGCAGCTTCATGGAGGGGACTTTGGCTGCGAGAGCTCATTCACCGTTCGGTGCAAGCCCTTCGAGCAGCTCGACCGACGTGGTCGTAAATCCGAAGCAGAATCGCACATTGTGCAACGTCGCCTGGAGGCAGAAATCGGGCGATGTGGTCGCGGTGCAGTCCTGGATCAGGATCGTATCAAAACCGTGGAAATTCGCGTCCATGAGGGTGCCGAGGACACAGTGGTCGGCATTGATGCCGGCAAACAATAACGTCGTGATATCGAGGTTCCGCAGAATCGCATCGAGCGGAGTATCCCAGAAGCCGCTGATCCGATGCTTGTCGACGTAGATGTCCTGCGAGCCCCTGACCAGTCCCTCGACGATTTGCGCCCCCCAGCTTCCGCTCTGCAACAGGCGGTGCTCGCGCGAGGGAGTCTGGACGCCGCCGGCCAGCCCCGGGCCGCTGCCGTGCGGGTTGAAGGGATGCTGAGTGCCGGGTGAGAGATTCAGCCGATCGGCCCGCACGCCCCAGTTGAGCCAAACAACCGGAACGTCTAGCTCGCGGAGACGGGAGGTCACCTGATTGATCGGTGCGACGAGGGCCGCAGCCGGCGCGGTGTCGATTCCGAGGGAGGCGATCCATCCGCCCAGGGCGCAGAAGTCATTCTGCATATCGATCACCACAATGGCCGTCCTGCTCAAATCGAGTAACAGCTTTTGAGGCAAAGCTTCTACAGCCGCGGTCCGTAGAACGCGGCTGGGCCGCCGCATGTCGACGCAGATATCGCTCACGCGATAGGTGTTTCGTCCCACAGTCCCGAGTGCGGCCCAATCTGTGGTGTCGGGAACTGAGTCCATCGATTGCTCCGTATGGTGGAAGACAGCAGCCATCATTCTATCATATTACCGGCGATTTGATGACGATTTATTATCATGGGAACCGTCACGGCTGGTGGCCGTCACCGCTGTGGATGTCACTAGATAATGTCCACAATGTCACTAAATAATGTCCTTACCAGGTACCACGGAAATCCGGCAAAAAGAAGCTTCAATCCGTCGCCCACGTATTGAAGTTGTCTAAAGGCGTCGCTGTCCAGAATACGTCGCGTTTGCGCCATTCTGGCAGTTAATAGTGTCCTAAAGCGGACGCGCCAAAATTCATGAAACCTCGAAAAGTGCAGGCTCGCGGAGTACTGAATCCGATTTAGGACATCGTCAACTGCCGATAGGACACTATCTACTGATACCCACAGACGACCTTCGGATTCACACGAAACCCGCGAGCGAATCATCCACCCACGGATAAAGACCCGCCGTCTTGCACCGACGATAATTAATTTGCCGCGGATCGGGCGGGAGAGCTCCCGGCGCGGCCATATAGATCACCTCACTCGCGATAGGCGCAAAGGTGCCGTAGAAATGCTGATACGATTTTGGAACCAGCAGACGCTTGCGCATCGGGTCTATCCCAAGGTCCGTGAAGATCGACGGGTCGAAACATTGACAGCGTTCACTGCTCACGACGATGTCGATGCTCCCGCAACGCAGGGCCACCACGTCGCCGGCCGGAAACCACCATGGCTCCCCCGATTGCTGCGGAAAGGCGTGACTGTATTCGCTTCTCAGCGCCAGCACAGTGACTTCGATATCCACCGGGTCCCCCGACAAAGGCCCAATCTTACCGCCCAGCCGCACCGACAACCTGGCCCCCACGCCCGCCCTCTGTGCAATCCGTACGACTTCCGAATCGTAGAAAATGGCCATAGCCACCTCTTCGGCCCCATGATCCAACAGCCAGCGCAATGCAAAGGTCGCATCCCCCGCAGCGCCGCCGCCCGTATTGTCCGACTGGTCCGCCACGACCACCGGCGTCTTCTTGCTCGCGAGCGCCTTCGACAAGGCGGCGTCCAAAGGCAGCGAGAATGACTCAAAGCCGATCTCGCGCCGCAGTCCATACACGCGCAACGCGAATTCCCGTGCTACCTGTTCAGCCAGTGCCTGATTGTCATTGGTGACCACCAACATCTTCGCCCCGACATGCGGCACATCCGCCCACTGAAATCCATGCCCAAATGACACCGACAGCACCCCAGGGCGCCGTTCCGCCTCCGTCATAGCGTCGACAAAGTCCCGCATCGGCTGACGCGTCGTCGCATACAGTCCCACCATTCGGCAATCAAACAGCGCCATCCGCGGCCGAATCTCGCCGAGCTTCGCCCGAATCGCGAGGTCAAACAGCTCCATGGCGCGGTCGTTTACGTCGGTATGCGGATACTCTTTGTAGATGACCACGATGTCCGCGGCCGCAATCGTCGACTCGCTCAAGTGGCAATGCAGATCCAGCTCCACACCGATCACCACCGCGGGCCCCAGAATCTCTCGGACGCGGTGAATCAGGTCCTCCTCGCAATCGTCGTACCCGTCCGCCACCATGGCACCGTGCAGATTCAACAGTACGACGTCCACCGGCATTGCCCCCCGCAGGTCATTCAGAACCTCCTCGCGCAGCGACTCGTACGCCGATCGAACGGTGATGCCAGCCGGTTGCGCAAAGGCCATCAGGCTAAACACGAACTCATCCCCCCGCGCCTTCGCCGCCTTCCCCCAGACTGCCGAAAGATCAAGACTCGGATGGTCGATTCGACCTTCCAGCACGTCCTTGCCCCGCTGTACCGAGAAATCCTCGAAACTCGTCGGGATGGGAAAGAACGTATTGGTTTCGGTCGCAATGCCGGCAGCGAAGAGTTTCATGGTTGCAAAGGCCTGGTGCGGTCGTTCAAAAATTCAAAGGGGATGGCGCATCTTTAACCGCCCGAGACGATCCAGACAAACCATATCCCCTAATGCGAACATTACCGACGCTAAAGCTCCCATTGATGGACGGCATTCTAAATCCTGATATGAGGGATAAGCGAAACGCAGCATGCCTTCTGGCGGAAGGCCGGCATAGGCGGTGAAGTACGGCAGGAAGATTCCGCGCTGTCGAAGGGTCTCTCTGTTGCTCTGCATTTGCCTTGCACTCCCTGTCGTAACGCCGAAATGCCCTGTTTCGCCTTCCGGGACCTTCAATCCGAACGAACGCAAGTCCTTTCTGATTCGCAGCGTATTCTCGCGCGGCTGCGCCCGATTTACCTGAGGCCGCCAGATCCTCCGAGGGCTTCCTCCAATCCCACTGCAGCGCAGCGCTACCGCGAGGTGTTCGTACTTGAACAAGTCCTCCGGTTCCTGTTGCGTCCGCTCAACCACCTCAATGGCCGTGATCCCTCGGATCTTCAATCGAAGAGGCAGTGTATTCGGCGCCCAAGCCGCCGCGCGGGGATCCCGTAGGCTCACGGAGCCCCCTTCATTGATCCTGAGCCCTGGTCATCCACGCGGCCCGGCCGCGTTCGTAGAAGCGTGTGTATTCCTCATCCGGCACAAACGCGCCTCCGGTCGTCCAGAGGACGTGCGTGGCATGGGCCATCGCTTCCGAGAGGCCATGACGCCTCAGATATCTCTGCCCCTCTTCAGATTCCAGAAGCCAGCGGGGCCCACGAAAGCCCGCTGCGGCCGAGGGCTCGATGCGGAGCCGTTGGGTTTCCTCCAGCAGATAGAGATCTTCAAAAAGATCATCGTCACGGACCGTGAACACCCCGGAGACCAGAGACCGCATCAGGGGTGCTACGAACTCGGAGGCTTGAGCAACCGCCAGCCCATCGGCCTCCGTTTGGTTATCGAGCCCGACGTCCCTGACAGAAATCGCACGATCCTCGGCGGAGGCCAAACGGATTAACATACAGGGTGAGGCCACCGGCTCCGCAAAGAAGCAGTGCACGTGATCCACAAAGACGTGCCGTAGCCCAAAGGTGATGCCTCCGGGCGCTCCGCCGACACCGCAGGGTAGATAAACGAAGAGTGGATGCTGCGCATCGACCATTATTCCGTGTGCCGAGAGCTGTTGCTGCAGACGAAGAGCCGCGACGCTATAACCCAGAAACAGATGCCTCGAGTTTTCATCATCCACGAAATACGCGTCCGGCTTTCCACGAGTCCTCTCCCGGCCGGCTGCGACAGCGGCGCCAAAATCACCTACATGCTCGATCACCTCAACACCACGAGCACGCAAACGCGCCTTCTTCCAGAACTTAGCATCGGCAGACATGTGCACGGTCGCGCGAAAACCCAACGCGGCCGCGATCACTCCGATGCTGAGGCCCAAATTTCCGGTGGAGCCGACCGCTATTTGGTGGCGCGAGAGGACTCCCGTGAGGCGGCAGATGCAAGGATCGCCCGGTCGTCCTGCGGCTTGATCAGACCATTACGCAAGGCCAGATTCTCGGCATGCAAGAGAATTTCATAAAGGCCGCCCCGCGCCTTGATAGACCCCACGACGGGCAAGGCGTGATCCCCCTTGATCATCCAGCGACCTCGCGTGTCAGACCCCCCAATGATCGCCTTCTGCAGGGCGTCCGCGGGATACAGAGCAGACTCGATAATCCCGCCACTGGGGACCAGCTCGGGGAATAGTTTCAACAGCAGAGGCGCGAAACGGTCCCATGCCTGGTGTGCGTCGTACACGTCGCCCAAATTCAGCGCAGAGCTCGAACGAGCTCGTGCGAGTGGAGACCACCCTTCGTTAATCCATAGAAACGGCGACCTACCGGTAATCGACCGCTGAACCCGCGCAGATAAATGGACTTGCTTTCTCATGGAGTTGACTCAACGGGATGTTTCGTTTCGGGCGACTCGCGCCGAATCACGATGATGCTTGGCGCTCTCGTCCAGCACTCTGCCCGTTCGAGCGCCGGTGGGGACGCCTTGTTCGAGGGCGATCTCTCCATTTACGAGCACGTAGCGTATGCCAGTCGCCGGGCGAATCGGCTCTTCGAAGGTCGCGCTATCGGCGATGGTATCGGGGTCGAATACGGTCAGGTCGGCAAAGTACCCGACCGTGATCTGTCCTCGAGCACACAGCCCGAAGCGCTCCGCGGAAAGGCCGGTCATCCGATGAACGGCGTTCTCCAGTGACAGAACCTGTTGCTCGCGGACGTAGCGCTTGAGGACTCTTGGAAAAGTACCCCAAAGACGCGGATGCGGCCGCGCGTCTTCCGGCAAACCGTCTGAGCCGATCATCGCTGCAGCGGATGACAGAATGCGAACGACATCCTCCTCATCCATCGTGAAGTACACAACCCCGAGCGGGCTGGAGCCTTTCCACCGCTTCGGCACTCGAGCAGCCCAGCGCGCTCGCCACCGCGTCGAGCGTAAGGCCCGAGAATTCCGGATGGGGATCACACCAAGTGATGAGCGTCTTGGAGGACAGCCTGACGAAGTCCATATTCAATATCGTGGAGCTGGCCGTGTAGGGATAGACATCCCAGGCCACGCGCTGCCGCTGGCCTGCGCTCTCCAATCGTTTGAGAGTCTCCGGACCGCGCCCAAAATTCCTCTTTCCCATGCATTTGTGATGCGAGACGATCACATCCACTCCGACCTCGCGCCCGATCGTCAGAGTTTCCTCGACGCTCTCCATGACGCCATCTGCCTCATCGCGCATGTGAGTGACATATAGCCCCCCATACTCCGCAAGCGGCTGAGCGACCCCAATTACTTCTGCGGTGGAAGCGGCGCGGGCCGGAGGGTAGACAGTCCCGTCGAAAGCCCAAGGGAGCCCTGTTCCAGAGACTCCCGGAGCAAATCGCTCATCGCGGCGATCTCATGAGGCTTTGCCACCCGTTTGAGGTCGTCCCCCATCACCTGCATGCGAAGTGTCGCGTGGCCGGTCAGAGCCGCCGAATTAACGGCGGGCCCCGCACTGGCAACCTTCTGGAGATATTGATCCAGGCAGGGCGCGACGCATTCTTTCGACTTGAAGATCAAACGCAACAGGCCCGGAGGATCATACGGGAGTCGATACGGTGCACCGCTGATCCCGCAATTCCCCACGATCACCGTGGTCACCCCTTGCGTCAGTTTGGGCAACATTTGGGGACTTAAGAATCAAGGCAGCATCGTCGTGAGTGTGAACGTCGATGAACCCGGGGGCCACGACGAGACCTGACATCGATCGCCTGCCTCGCAACAGTTCCTTGCAGCGCTCCGATGGCGACAATCCGGTCTCCCTCGATGGCCACATCGGCTGCAAAGCCGGGTCGCCCCGTCCCATCCACGACCGTTCCGTTGCGCAAGAGCAAGTCGCACGATTCAACCTTCATGGTGTATGTATTCAGAGACATTGGTAGCTCTGGGCTATTTTTCGAAGCGGATGGGCGAGACGGCCGGCTCCAGTCGAATGGACACAGCGGCGATCTCCCCGTCCGCACTCGTCTCAAATAGCAGAGGACTTGCCGGCTCGAACGCGTGCTGAATGTGCAGAGGCATAATCCCTATGTCCTTTGCAATCCAGGCATCGTAATGCCAATGCTGCAGAACCACTTCCAGAGCGCCGCGACGAAACCCCAACTCTTCGCCATTGCATTGGATTTCAATCGCTCCGTAGCCTCGATGCTTGTAGACGCCGGCGTAGTCGGCTAGAGGGTGGGACGGACTCGTATTCGGAACGCGACGGACCGCCGCATTTCGCTCTCGCGTTTCGCGAATTTTTTTCTCGTACTCGGCTAGCTTGTCCTCGACCGACTGAACCGGCTTGAAACCCATCAGCGCATCAAACGCATACTGGTTGATCGTTCTGGCCAGGCCCGGGGGACCAAAATTCGTAAACGAGACAATGCCGATCGCGTCATCCGGAAATAGCGACACCTCGCTGCTCACGTCGTGAAGGTACCCGCCATGCAGCAGTCGGTTCCTGCCATTGTAGGTATCGACATACCATCCCATCGCATATGCGGCGTTGGGCGACGGACACGTCGGATCCGTTCTGGCAGCCCAGTGAGGTGACTGAAGTTCCTTGAGCGTCTTGGGCTCAATGAGCTGACCCCCTGGCCCTCTCCCACCGCTCAAGTTGAACATCAGCCAGCGCGCCATGTCTTCAACTGTCGAATGGATAGCGCCGCCCGATGGCGCGGTGACCTCACCCGCCAGACCCTTTGACAGCACGACTTCCCGTTGGCTGTTCTCGTGATAGGAACGGGTCACATTGCCGGTCGCCGGCAACTTGAATGTGGTGTTGCTCATGCCCAATGGCCCGAGGAGTTTCTCCTGCGCGAGGCACTCCCAAGGCTTTCCGCTCACAACCTCCGCGATGTGTCCGGCGGTCGTCGACGTCATGTTGTTGTATTGAAACTTATCGCGGAAGCCCGCGGAGAGCTCTAGGTAGCGAAGGCACTCGACGAGGCTGGCCCGATCGATCGCATGCTCTGTCCACAGCCAATCGTGGCGTGGCAGCCCGGTGCGCATGGCGAGAAGGTCTCGCAACGTTATCTGAGAGCTGATCAGCGAATCCCCGAGGCGGAACCGGGGTAGATACTCCTGTACCGGCGTATCCCATGCAAGTTTCCGTTCGTCTACCAACATTCCAATCAGCGTCGCGTTCATCGCTTTCGTCGTGGAAGCGATGGGGTAGACGGTCTCGGAGGTCACAGAAAGCTTGGCCTCCACGTCGCGGTAGCCGTAACCCTTCGCAAATACCATTCGATCGCGATTGACGACCGCGATAGCTGCCCCGGGAATCCGGCCCGCTTTCAGGATCGGCTGGATGATGAAATCTAGATCGTCAAGGTTCTGTAAGAACATGAGACAGTGTTACTCGAAGTCAGACTGACCCTTAAAAGGGCCGCACGCTCCCACTCTTGCATCGCACGCCGGCAACTCCAGCCGTGAATTATTCTGCACTACAACCTGAGCACGGCAAACGATACCTCCTGACCAATGCTTTAGGAGAGCTAAAGTGATGGCGTGCACCGAACAGTGCGGCCCGCTTCTTCGCCTCTTCTCCTGCCGCCTCTCAAGTAGGGTCAGCCGCGCGCGCGGTTGCCGCCACCGCACCGTCCGCAGGCTTTGGACTACCGAACAGTGGACGACGCGGCGCTTGTGCCCAGTCAATGCGCACGTCGGTTCCCCGGTTGGGGTCGTGTAACACCTCATACGGTCTCAGGTCATGGAACCTAGGGCCATCGCACGCTCTTCAACCGCCTCGGCCATGTCCTGTCGAATAGATCTTTCAGCCAGCCGGAAATGCACGGCCGCCCACCAGGTAGCTAGCACGGTGAGCGTCATCGCCCATTGCAACGCCAAGCCACTGCTCCCCACAGCCGGCGTGATCGCATCACTAAGTAACCCGACCAGCTGAAAGCCGATCACGCCCCCTGCCAATACTTGAATCAAGATAAACAGCGACGCCATCGTCGCCCGCATGTTCGTGGCACAGAGTCCTTGAACCAGCGACAAGACGATTCCAAGGAAAAAAATCCCCAGCATCCAGGTGGGAATCCAAATCAGGAACGCCAGCAGTTCCCACGGACACCACAAGGCGGTTACGGCGACCGGGAAGAACAGTGCCGAAGCGACCGTCAGGAAGCGTACCTGGACACGCGCATCGTGCGAACCAAACCGTGTAGTCAAATAGCCGCTCAGCCAGATGCCTGCGCCTCCACCCAGACCTCCGATCAATGCGAGCCACATCCCCACTTCGCCAGTGCTCATGCCATACCGGCGGATGAAGAAGACCGCAACCCAGCCGATCGCTTGAAAGGCAATATTCGCCAGAGCCTGAGCGAACAGCAGGTGCCTCAGGCTCCGCCGCCGCCATAAAGTGCCCAGCACCCGTTGCAGCGAAGGTTGATGTTGCTTTAGGGTCGCCGACGTCATCGCTCCCCGCGGCGGCTCGTGTACCGTGCCTTTCACCAATAAGGATAGGGCAAGTCCCGGAACTCCAGCGACGAGAAATGCCGTGCGCCACCCGTATTCCTGATTGATCCAGCCGCCCATCAGGCTGCTGAGCACTCCCGAAATCGGTATCGCCAGCATAAGGATCGACACCGCTCGGTTGCGCTCTGCGTTAGAGTGATAGTCGGCAATCACTGACACCGCGATCGCGCTGAAGCCGGCCTCCCCGATCCCGACACCCACTCGTGCGAGTGCCAGTTGCGAAAGGATCCGGCTAGAGCTGTACACATCGCAATGCCACTCCACAGCGCGATCCCGATCGTCATAAGGTTCACGCGACTGCTGCGATCGGCGAATCGAGCCATCGGTACTCCAAGCAGAGTGTAAAGCACCACCAGCGCCGGACCTCCCGTGAATCCCAGCTGGCTGTCCGAGAGCGCCAGATCCCTTTTGATGGGCTGCATCAGGATCCCAAAGATTCCACGATCCGTCTGATTGCAGATATAGACCAACAGTAGCAACATGGTGATGTAGCGCTTATACGATCGCGAATACATCGTTGCTGAGCCTAAGAGATAAAGAATCAACGCACCCGGAGAGCAGCGCGCTGATTCTCCTCGATAGCGGCTTTTTCTCGGCCGACGAAACCATTGTGAAGCTCTTGCATCCGGACCGGGCACCACGAGGCGCAAAATGCATACCTGTGGGTGTATCCGGCGCCGACGGCCGACGAGATCGTCTTTGAGTTTAGTATGACGAGAAGCGCTGAGAACCCCCCCGAGAATTCCCCCCCTGAGTTATCGCGGTCTGTTGCAGTCCTACGGCTACGGCGCTATGAGCATGGACACGTACCTCGGCGGATTTTCAGCCATTTCTGATCACCTATCGTGATGGGCCGTGAGTGTATTGGCTTCCATCTCCCTGAGCTTCCTCCTAATAACCGATGTGGCGATCGGCTTTCTCTCCAACGAGCTCTCATAGCTGTCGATGGCGAGCAGTTTCTGTCCGGAAATCCGATAGGCATCGCAGATAGTCCCCCGCCGCGCGTCACAACATGACGATGACCGAAATCTGGCGGCCCCGGGTGCTATTCCAGCGACCGCAATGATCGTTCGATCGCCGCACACGAACGCACACCCGCGCCGAAGGCCTGTCAGTGCGTTCGTGTTCCGTCAGCCGGCCTTGTTAACATCCAGCTCATAAAATGTTCTGGCGCACCATTCTCTGAAGGCGAACGGTTCAAATAGTCCATAGACCTGGCATCTTTTTTGAGGTATGCATCGAGAAACTGCCAAATGTACTGGGCAACCCAAGCGTAACCAGAGATTCCATCTTCAGAGGTGTAACCTGCTTCGAATCGCTCGTTGTATTTTGCAGGATTCCTCCAGACGTCTCCTCTGCGCTGAAGCATTGAGCTAAATTCTGTATGAATCATTCCGACCATTCGAATCGCTATCAGAGGGCCATGAGTCCACGCATTCAAGACATTTTCACCATCGCGCTCAGCGGCCGTTGTGTAGCGTGCCGCATCTTCGAGAGAAAAATTGCCTTGAGAGAAGTACAGCAGCGGAATAGTCATCCGGCTTAGATCAACATGCTCCTCCGAGACCAGTCCAGGAAAGTAGCGCAAACTGCCATCGAGGCCTATAAGGGCTGCTATCCGGTCGTCATGTGCAGCAGCAACAAGGTTGGACAAGCCGCCCCAGCTAAATCCCATGACAGCAATTGCCGTCGGATTTGCATTCTTCAGCGTCGTCGCGTAAGTGATGAGCGAGGAGATATCTTGGGCTTGTGCGTTTATGCCTTCCAAATCTCGCGACATCTTCCCGTCGCCGCGCCCCTTGCTTGCACTTGCCAGCACAATGTACCCGTGGGTCGCCAAGAACTCGCAGAGATCAGCATTTTCCCAAGCGGGCGCAGAGAAACTTGGGGCATAAATGATAACTGGGAACCGCTCATTCACAGGGCGGGGATCTCGCGTGGCCCATAGCGCGTCGTCAACCGCCGCTCCTAGTCCATCGCGCCACTCTCGCTCGGACTCTTCATCAATCGATCCGCCGGGCTTGCCAGTCGGAGTTCCAAGGGCAAGGTAATCTCCGACTGTCAAATGTGCGCCGTTGTTTACGCTAGCTGGATACCACTTAAGGATCTGAATGGTCCTCAAGGCAGCGGCGGACTCAACTCCTTTCGAATCCTTCTCACTATCATGGTTGAGAGGACGAGGCCGAGATCGAACTGAGGAAGTGCCAAAGCCAGCCGCATAGGGCCCGGATGGTAGAGTTAACTCGAACGCTCTACTAGTCTCGCTCGCAAGTATCACCTCCAGGAGAAATGCAAGCGCCAGGGGCAGAAGAGGCCGGCGGTATCTAGTATTGGCGCCTAGGCGGAGCGCCATTAGAAATTTTACCAGCTGAAGCATGCACATCTCCGCATGCATATTCAAATTTTGGTGTGGGCTACTGGGGATGACAAATAGCTTCCCCGCTGCACGCGATCAAAGAAGGAGTCGGCACGCAGGCCTTCAACGAGTGCGTGAAGCGTCTCTACCGAACAGAGTGTTTTGGAGCCTCGGACATCTTGCAAGACAGCAGAAGCGTCGATCGTAGCAATCTTAGGCATCGTGGATGGGGTCAACATTTGTCTGGAAGCCTTTCGCGCCCCACTCAGTCGAAGTTCACGCCGAAGTCGAGACCGAAGGTACGAGGCTGGGCACGAGGCGCGTCCCCGGTTACCGGACCGCTTGCATCCAACCAGCCACGATCATTGAGGAGATTGCGCACGAAGAAGCCGAGCCGTAGATTCGTGTTCCAGTTAATGCCTGTGCCGATACTCAGCAGTCGAATCGTGTCGGATTCTCCCAGGGGCCCGCCGCTATACGTGTACTGCATAGGGCCGACTTGAGAGTAATCCAGTCTCGCGTATGACGGTTTGTCCGCCAAGCGAAACTCGCGCTCCAACGAAGCGGTGACCGAGTACTTTGAGACCTCCGGGAGCTGATCTCCGACCTGAAAACCTGAGTTTTGAGCATTGATGGTCGTGAATTTTCCGTCCACGTAGCTTCCTCGGAGACCAAGGTTCCAACCCTCAGTTGGCACCCATTCCAAGTCAGCGTTTGCACCCTTAACTTTGGCGTTCCCCGCGTTTGATGAAACAGACGCGGAGATCGGAAATGGCCTGAAACCGAAGATCACATAGTCAGACCAATTACTCTGATATATGTCAGCATCCACCGTCAAGTGGCCGTCGAGTAAGCGCATTTTCGTACCTAAGTCGTAGGTCCAAACCTGCTCTGGACCAAAGCCTGGACTCGGAGAGGCATTGAAGCCTCCCGACCGGAATCCCTTCGCCGCACTGACGTATGTATTGACGTTGGGCGATACCTGGTATTGAAGGTAAAAGCGGGGATCAGTGGAGGTAAAGTCTGCCTCTTGGATGGGAGTCGGTCCTGCAGTCTGGCTATCCTTGAAGTAGCGCACACCGGCACCAACGGTGAGGTGGCCAAACAGTTTGTAGCTGGTATCCCCGAAGCCTGACCACGAATTTGACCGGAAACTATAAAGCGATTGGCTAAACTCGTCTGGCAAGAGTGGGCCGGGCGCACCGAAGTAACCAGCGAGCGTCGAGTCGTCCGTGTAGTGCTTGTAGAACGCCCCCGCCGTCCATTGCCAAGGGCCGTCTCCCGTGCGCGCAATGCGAAATTCCTCACTCACATTTTCGTCATGAAGCGGGTAGTCAGAGATCAAATAGTCGTACGTCACGCCTCCAAACGGTATCTGGTATCCGTGATTTTGCGCGTGCAAATTGTGATCAAAATAGGTCGTAGAACTCAGCAATCGAACTCCACTGAAGTCGTAGGTCATCGTGATATTGGACAGGTTGGAGTTATCACTGACAGTTGGAGCGAGAGTCAGATCGAAGGCTTGGGTAAATTGTCCCTTTGGATTCTCGCAACAATTGATCCCACCGTCGCTCCGGTGAATGACATCGAATGCATTAATCTTGAATTGCGAGGTCGGCTGCCAGAGCGCTTCGACTCTAGCGTCCACAAGGTTTTGATTGTTGATGTTTTTGAGATCCGCCGCCGGTTGATCGACCCAGCCGCCGTCGTGCTCGAAGACTCCGGCAAATCTCAGTGCCAGCGTGTCAGTAACCAGCGGCGTATTGACCATTGCCTCAATTCGCTGGCTCGGAGCTCCGTATTGCGTGAACAGCGCCTGTTCATCTGCGTTCATCTGGAATCTATCGAGCACTGGCTTGTTAGTAATGAAGTGGATGGTTCCTCCTACAGACCCCTCGCCATAAAGAGTACCTTGCGGCCCGCGCAATACCTCGACCCGCTCCAGGTCATAGGTTTGCAGGTTGAATTGCCCGTATCCATTTGCCGCGGCGTCCCCCTGGGACGTCGCGTCGGCTTCGTCCAGGTACATGCCTACGAGTGCGCCGTTGCCCCAGAGGTTACTCATGCCGTTGATCGTTATCTGGCGCCGGGCTCCGGTTCCCTCTACGAACAGGCCAGGCACGGCGTACTGCAGATCACTCAGATCGTCGATATGCCGCTTATTGAGTTCGTCAGACCCAACGACGGTCAGGTTGATCGGGACGTTCGATCAATCGCTCCGCGCGCTTTTGTGCCGTGACAATGATTTCCTGAAGGCCGCCCGATGACCCATTGGAATTCACGTCATTCGGCGGGTCGTTTAGTGTTGCCGCTGCTTGCGCTTTACCGGCCTTGTCCTTGGGCTCAACTAGCAGTGTATTGACCTCCGTCTGCTCCGCCACGAGATTGATCTCCGCGAGCTGTGGGTTGTTCTCGGCATCCGCGGTCGCCTGTGCGGAATTTGGCAGCACAATGACGCATAGAGCCAACACCATCGACAAGCAGACAATTCTCATGACAATTTCTCCCCTTAACGTCTGGGAACTCGCAGTCGGTTCCTCCTACTGCCATCATTCCAGTGGCGGCTCGATTGCAGCAACCGAATCTTTCTAATGCCCGCAATAGACCAGCTAAACCACCGCATACCGTCCGCAAAGAAAGCGCGAGCACCGGCCCACCTATAAGCCAGCGCGCGGTGGACGGGAACCCAGCACAGAAGGAGAATCTACTGCTTCCTGCCTTGCGACCAGAGGGTTGGGCTGGTACCAATTCAACTGCGGTCCCGCCATACAGGATTGGCCTGCCTTGGGCGAATTCCGCACCGAGGCAGTGCCTTCCATAACTAAGGCCTCGTAGGGAGTCGACCACCCCAATCCGCCATTCGGGTCCGCAATGCGACCACCGGACGGATTGGAGTTTGCAAGACAGTGCACGCTCTGTGGGTCGCATAAAGAGCGGTGATTATTTCTCGGTCGAAAGCTTGTGTGCTCACGGCCAGGCACGCCGTGGATCAGGTAGGCCGCAGGCCGCTCACGCATGTGCGTCCGCATTCGGAACGAGATCCGCTCCGTCCAGATCGAAACGATAACTCGGAATCAGGACGCCAGTTTTGATACGAAAAGTACGCGACCTTCCAAGTCTACTGCTCCGTCCGCATCCTAGTCGGCGGTCCAGCCGCCGTCGACAACCAATTCGCCATCGACCTCTCTCACACGAATCCGCCACCGATCACACCCCTGCAGCCTAAGCGGCTCGGGGTACTCTCCGGCCAGTCTACGTCCGGCAGAATCTCGCTGATTTGCTTTAGAACGAATCCCATCAGCCCTTGCCGGTGCCGCCCCACAAGGGCTCCGGACAAGCGATCTCGCCGTTGACGTAGTTAACCGGGATCTCACGATCATGTTTGAGCAATGCTGGCCCGTCAAGATCCACGACATTGCAGAGCTGTCCCACCAGGAACGCCGGGGCCATCGCCAGAGAGGTGCCCATCATATTGCCGACCATAACGTTCAGCCCAAGCGCACGGGCGGCCCTTGCCATGGCAAATCCTTCGGTGAGGCCGCCGCACTTATCGAGCTTGATATTGACAACCTTGAACCGACCCATGAGATCAGGGACATCTGCAAGGCTCTGCGCGCTTTCATCCGCCGCGATCGAAATCGGGGATTGAAAGCCATCGAGCAGGCCATCCTGTCCGATGGGGAACGGCTGCTCGATGAGTTCCACGCGCGCTTTCAGCAATACCGGCATGAGCCGCTCCAGAGTAGTACGCGTAAAGCCCTGATTGGCATCGACAGCCAGCCAGACATCTTCTCTCGCCTCACGGACAGCCAGTATCCGCTCCACATCGCTCGGGTCGCCGGTCAGTTTAATCTTGATGGCGCGGGCGTTCGCGTAGCCACGAGCCCTAGCCGCCATGTGCTCCGGTGCATCGGCCCCGCACGTGAAGGTAGTCAACAAGGGATGTGGCTTGTCAAGGCCCGCTATCTGCCAGGCCGATCGGCCCGTTACTCTAGCTTCCAGATCCCACAGGGCGCAATCCAGCGCATTGCGCGCACCGCCCGGTGGTAGCAACCCCTGCAGCGAGTCGCGGCTGATCCCCGCTTCGATTCTCGGCCGTAAGGCCTCGATCTGTTGGATTATCGAAGTGGCTTTATCATTCCGATAGTAGACGCCCGTCGCCTCGCCCCGGCCCACGTGACCGTTCGCGGTCAGACTCACCGCAACCACGTCCATCACTTCAAACGTATAGCCGGAAATGCGAAACGGCGCGGCCAAACGCCATTGCTCGATTGTCGCGCGCACGGTGAGCGGACCGATGGACTTCGTTACCATGGTCTCATCTCCCGCAAATCGCCTCCTGAGCGCAGCCCTTCGCTTGCACCTCTGGCGCCCGACGGATAAGTACGCGGCCCTTTAAGCCGCACTCATCGCTTCCAGGAGCGACACGATGGAATCCACGCCCGTTCGAATCGGATCCACGCACGGCAGACCGAGCGCTTGCGAGGTGCGGTCCAGCGCAGCATGTGATTCGGCCTCACTCATCTCCGAGGTGTTCAGCGCTACGCCGACAAAGCGCACCTCAGGATTGGTCAAGCGGGCAGCCGCCAAATAGCCCGGCATGGCGCGCTCGGGCGACATAACAGGCACGTGAGGAAAGCCATTGAGAGTGGTCCGATTGGGATGGTGACAGAGCACCAGGGCGTCGGGCTGGGAGCCATGCAGAAGTCCCGACGTGACACCCGCATACGCCGGGTGAAAAAGTGAACCCTGCCCCTCGACGATGTCCCAATGATCCGGAGCATTGGCGGGCGACAGCGCTTCGGCGGCCCCGGCTATGAAATCAGCTACTACGGCATCCACCGCAATGCCTCGACCGCTAATCAAGATGCCGGTCTGGCCGGTGGCACGAAAGTCGGCCTTGTGGCCGCGTTCGCTCATCGCCTTCCAGATTGCGAGCGCCGAGTATTTCTTGCCGAGCGCACAGTCTGTGCCCACAGTTAGGAGACGCCACCCAGGTCGACGTTCCCCTGTACCCACGGGAAAACTCGTCGTGCTATGGCGAACATCGTGGATCTTACGACCACACTTCGCCGCAAGGGCTGCGATCTCGGGAATATCGTTCAGGCGCTGATGCAAACCCGCGGCAACATCCAATCCTGCATCCAGAGCGCTAATAATCGTGCTATGCCAACTTTCAGGCAGCAACCCGCCGGGCGGCGCGATGCCAATCACAAGGGTCTTCGCACCCAGCGAGACCGCTTGAGATACCGAAATTTCCGGCAAGCCCAAGTTCACTGCCTTGTCGTTGAATCGAAGCTGACCAAGGCACGCCTCACGGGTCCAGTCCCGTAACCCGAACGCCGTCTTGGCGTTGTTGGGGTTCTCCATATCGCCGACCATCAACAAGTATGGCTTTTTGATGTCATGTATCGCCATGTGAGCTGCCGCCCCCAGTGCATCCATTCATGCAACCATCATCGCAGCAACCGATCGATTGCCACAAACCACATTTGCTAATAGACGCCTTACGTGGACTAATGCGTCAACTCAATCCCGATTGCTAACGCTCACTTCCATATACGGTGGTCCGCTTCACCCGCAGCCTCGCGCGCGCCGTCAGGGGATCGCACGGTATACGATTAAGGCCGCTTTGAGAGAAGCGACAGGCGCAGCTTTGAGCTATTTAGTAATTGCCGCCTGCTCGCGAAGCCACTGAACTACAGCTTGCACTGCGGGACGATGTGTCAGTTCCTTGGGGCAGACGAGGCAGTAACTGACCAGACTCTTGATCTGCCGCTTAAATGGCATGACCAGCCGCTTAGTATTCAGCAAATCGGTAATCAACATCTTACGACCCATGGCGATGCCTTGATCGCTCAGCGCCGCCTCGAGAGCTAGATTCGACAGGCTGAAAAACTGCCCTTTGGTGCTGTCGACCCTGGATGCGCCCACTTCGTTCAGCCACAGGCGCCATTCCGCATCCTCTTTGGCTCCAATCCAGGACTGCGCGTCGTGCAGGAGCGTGCAGCGCTCGAGATCTTCCGGTCGTTTCAGGAACCCATGTTCCTTAAGATAACGCGGAGTGCATATCGGCACCAAATATTCGTCCATTAGGACGTTGGAATTCAGTGAGACAGCATTGGGTTCCATCAATTCGACAGCTAGGTCAAACTCCCGGTGTTCCGGGTCGATGGAATCGTAGGCTGCTAAGACGAACAGCCTGATGTGAGGGTTCTTGACATAGAAATCACCCAGCCTGGGAACCAGCCAATGAAACGCGAAAGACGGACCGACACGGAGGCGAACGGTGATCGTAGAGCCTGACGCAACTATCTCATTAGCTCCGCGAACGATGTCATTGAGCGCCTGAGCAACCACGGCGGCAAACTGCTGCCCCTCTGCGGTGAGCTTGATCTGCCGCGGCAAACGCTGAAAAAGCGCACAGCCGAGCGCGTCCTCCAAATGCTTAATTTGCTGACTTACTGCCCCTTGAGTCACATGCAGTTCGAGAGCGGCCAGTTTGAAACTCAGAAGTCTAGCAGCCGATTCGAAGAACCGAAGCGATGCGAGAATCGAGGAAGTCAGCCTCATATGTGGCTATAAGCTTAACTCGCAGGCGCATATGTCTGCACGATTGATTGGCTGGACGCCGGGAACCGGTGTACAAGGTTGGGCTGTCAGAAACTGGACCTGTATGAGTTTGTCTTTTCGTCCACCTTATCCTTAAAATCCTTGTAGCTCGCGCCGACCGGAACGCCGTAGATAACTGCGCCACCCCAGCGTCATGAGTAATCTTTTCGTACTCTTTCTCCGTGACGAGCGATGCTAAGCGTCAATCCGTGTGCGATAAATCCAATCGACTGTGAGTCGCAATAACGAGGGCTTCGCCACAACCGCTACCTTCTTCGGAGTGAGCAACGCCCATGAGGACGGTGGATGCGATGGCAACAAATAGCGCGGTGGGTCGCATGGAAAATTCCTTCTTTCACATTGCGTTATATGATTATGGTTTACAGTACCACCTCTCTTTATCATAATTTTTCGTGCCCGCGCAATGGGACCGTGGACAGGAAGCCCGGAAGATTTGTAGGGGCGTGCAGCAGTGCACTACTGCCTAACACGCGTCAGCTTCGTCGCGGACGCCAGCTTGATTTATTTGATGGTGCAGGTAATAACCCAACCCTGGGTGGTTGCCAGGCCCCACCCAGCGACCCAGGCGACTCGACTCTCTCCAGTAATCATACGCCTCTAGCCGCGTTGCGGACGCTTGCGCGCCATCGCTCGCTTTTCGCGCTCGCTCAAGGGCGCGTTCGCGAAAAATTCGCGATGGCCTCCTCGGTCGTGATTTCGCCCCGCTCGGCCCGTTGATGAATGGCTTCATCCTCCGGATTTGGAACATAGCCCTCGTGCTTGAAGCTCCCGATGATGCCAGCGGTATCGCGGGCTTTTTCGGCTGCGGAACGGGTGTCTTTCGGTGCTTGACTCATGAGTCGTATTCCTTGGGCGGAATGACCAGTCGATCGTTCGGTCGCCCGCCCATCATTTTAACCTGCCCACTCATTCAGTAATCGAGTCCCTCCCCGTCTTCTCCGCCGCCCGCGCCATGCCTGATCTTCCCACATTGATCTTCTCCGCATATTGCAACGGCATGCGCGGCGATTTCCACCCGCCGGCCTGGGTGATTGCCGCAAGATCAATGTCGAGGGCCGCGAGATCCTGAGTCGCTCCGACGCGAGTCGAGTGGCCACTAATCGCGGCGACGTATCGCGCCGGCATCCCAATCCACTGCGCCACCCGTTTGAAGATCAACGAGACGCTACCCGAATATAAGGGCCCGCCAATCTGAGCGCGACCGATCAATCGACGAAATACCGCGCCCTCCTCCACTCCCGCATGCTCCAGCCATACTTTGAGCCATCGCACCGTCGTGCGCGACAAATAGGCCACTCTCCCCTGCCCTATCGCATCCGTTTTGCCGCGCCGGATCAGCGCCTGGCCGGTGCCGTTCGGATGGAAATCAATGTCTCGGACCTCGAGCGCCACGAGCTCGCCGCGACGGGCCAGGGTTTCGTAGGCGACGCAGAGCATGGCGCGCTCGCGATCGGCGCGAAGCCCATCGCCGGCGCTATCGATGAATTCCTTGATGTCCTTCCAGTTCAAGGGATGCGCCTGGTCCTGGCGAGCGGAGGTTTCTCGTCCCATCTTCTTCAATCCCAATCGCACGGCTTCGCTGGAGCAGGGATTGTGTAGATGCGCGGCCGTATGTACGCGCGAGATCGTCGCGATATAGCGCTGTATCGTCGCGGGCTTCTTGCCGGCCTTCACTTGGGCACCGATAAATTCGCGCACGGTGTGCGGATTCGCCGGCAGAAAGGCCTCGCCCACCGATTCGCAATACGCCTGGAATATCGCCCCGTCCGCCTTCTGCGCGCGCAGCGTATTGGCCGAGTAAGCGCCCTGCGCCATCGCCTGCCATTCGAGCAAGTCCGCCAACGGGCCGTGAAGCACCGGTTGCGGGGCGATCGGCATGGGCCTGAATTCAGAGCGCCACTGGGTCATTTTCACCTTATACACCGATTTTCAAAGGAAATAAAAAACCGCCTAGTCATGATAACTGTAATTATCACTAACATATAACGTTAATGAAATTATCATTATTTGATATGGTACGATACATGCGTGAGTGATGCTCGCCATCGGGTAATTACGGAACCGACGCGCGAGCGCGCCTCGAGCGTCTCTTTCGCGCGAGATCGAGGCGGCGGCGCGGCAGCTGATGACCAGCGGCGGCTACCCCTCGGTCGCCGCGGTACGCAAGGAACTGAAACGCGGCTCGACCACGACCATCGCTCAGGCGATGCGCCGATTCTGGAAAGATCAGGCGGCTCTCAATACCGGCAATCCAGTGGCGCTGACCCGCTTGCCGCCCGAGTTCGCGGATGCCGCCGTGGACCTGTGGGAGCAAGCGCTGCGGCTCGCTCAGCAGACGGCACAGTCAGACGACAACGCCGCGCGCGCGCTGTCTCGAGCAGCTACGGCGGGACACGGACTTGCGGGTTCACTCCGTGGAACTTCGGGAAAAGCAGTGGGATATGGCGGCGCGCGTGCGCGAACGAGCGCTCGGCGACGCCCGCGAGCAGATTGGCGTGCTGGTCGGGGAGATGGCCGCGACGCGCGCAGAGCTTCGCGGTCGCGATCTGCAAAATGCCGATCTGCACTCGCAGATCGAGCAGCTGCGGGAGCAAATGGCCGTCGTGATCGCTAATGCCGTCGCTCGACACAGGTCACGAGCGCGAACTCCAGCTGCGTCCTTCGCCACGCCCAGGCGTCGCAAGGCACCGCCGATAGTTATCCGGCTACCCAAGGGCGCGCCCCCTCCAAAGTCACGCCGGAGGGCTGCCCGCTCGGCCCCGAATCGCAAGGCTGCTCGGCGACGATGACCCCATCTGCGCCAGCCGTAATGCCCGGAAAAACCCACTCGGCCGGCCGCAAGCTTGCGAACGAGGGACGGGAAACGCCTGTCAGCGCGCTGCCCAGCCCAGATCAGCTACGCTCGTAGGCTCGCAAAAATTCCTCCCGCTGGATCTGAGCCTGCGTGCAGATCGCTCGTAACGTCGAGCCCTTTAAAGTGGTGTGATTCGGTAAAGTCAGCGGGGTTGTTGTGCCGTCGGCGTTCGTTCTTCGCATCGCGATGTGTTCGCGTTCCCGCACGATCTGAAAACCCAATATTGCAGCGCTTTGACGACCCGGGTGCGCGGTGCGTCGACCGGGAATTTCATACAGCCACGATATTGCCCTCGGCGACATAGGCCGCCTCGACGTCACTATCCTCGTCAAAGGCATCGGTGCCAAAGGTCTCGATATGAAATTGTGCAGCCGATTTGGCATCTGCCAAGGCCGCCTCGTAGGAGTCGCCCTGGCCCATGACCACACCCCGTGGTCCGAGTGGGTAGGCCAAAAAGCCGTCAGAATGACCTTCAACGATAAATCTCAGGGTGCGCATTTTCTAAGGCTATCACAGTGGACCCAGCAGACCGAAACCACCGAAATGCTCCGCCTGCGATCGAATTGGCCTTCAGAGAGATGCCGTTCGCATACGCCGGCAGCGAGTTGAACTTGATTCTGGCTAGGCGTGGATACAGCCCGCTTGGTCTTGTGTACTCAGGTGTAGTTGTGTCCGTAGGCTTCCCACATCGCGTTGAAGCCCGGCCGCAGCAGGTCGGCGAGACCGTTGAGGTGGTGTTGCTGGCCTGGGAAGCTAATCTGCATACTCGCTGCCATTTCTTCCGGTGTCAGGTAGAAATACGGGTCATGGGCGGTGACCATCACCTCGGTGATGAGGCGCAGCCCCGCCATGATCTTGAAAGCGCGGTGCTCGTGAATGAGAGTTCTCAGGCGCGACTCGCTGACATTGCCCCAGTAGCACTTTAGCGCGTATCGGTCGAATTCGTCGTCGACGCCCGTCAGCAGGCTCATCTCAGCGATGTCCCACATCGGGTGCCCGTACGCGCCACCATCCCAGTCAATCAGCCAGATCTGCTCGCGCGCGGGGCTGCTGTACATAATGTTGACGTACGTCAAGTCGTTATGGGTAAAGCACGGCATGAACGGACCAATGGCCCGCTCCAGCCGGGCCGTCACGTCACGAAAGAACGGTACTTCACTCAGCCATTCAGAGGGCTTCCACTGCGTCGGCGCCGAACCTGTCTCCATAGTCCTCAGGTATCGGCGCACCGTGTGGAACGCCCACCAGTAGCTCATGGACTCGCCGATCGCATCCGTGGCCTCGTGCATGACCTTGACGGTCTTGATTACCTTGGCGACAAAGTCCGGGTCGCGCAGCTGGGCCACCTGCATCTGGGGGCCCGTGACGAAATCGGTGATGGTGAGGTTCGGTTCGGCGTAGCGGAGTTTCGGCCCGATTCCGAGCCGGGCTGCCCCGAGAATGCACTGCACCACACTCGTCTGGCGCGTCCGGTACTGATCGAACCCACAGCGCACGACATAGCGCTTGCTGTCGCCGTCCGTCGCAAAATAGGTGCGATTCTGCAGCCCACCGAATTTCTGTTGCAAATCGATGCCCCCCGACCAGATCGGTAGGCTGCGGATGTGTTCCTGAGTTCGATGCGTATCCCAGTCCCGGCGCAGGGTCGAGATCTCGTTGATCAGCAGGAAATCATCCTTCATTCCATCGCTCCATCAAGGAGTTGGCATATACCTAGCCGGGTGGTGGGATGTACCTCGCAGGGACCCCTACATCGTATCGACAGCCGCCCTCCGTGCTATCCGGTTCGGGCAATACCCTCACAACGGCTGAGACGTTGCCGCAATTCTGGCTTGGCAGCTCGGGCTGGCAGGGGATCAACCCAGACCCTATCATTGACGCGTCGCGGTTGCGACACACGGGGTGGGACTTAGAAGGGGTATATGCACGTTACGAGCACTCCAGTCGCACGACCCCAGTACAGCATCGACTCATGCATTACTCGGGACGCGTGGGCGCACGGTGCAGCCCTCAGTCGATGGGAACACGAGTACGAGCAGGTGCACCCGGGACCCTTCAGCGGTCAGCTCGAAGTGGCATGGCTCGGGCCGGTGCAGCTTGCCTACGAGCGGGTCGACCACGCATTCAACTACCGCGGTACGCCCTGGCCCGGTTCGCGGGTTTTCTTCTCCTACCTGCCGGGTAGCGGCGAGCTCTTCTATGACAACCGTCCCGTGGGTGCAAGCGCGCTCGTAACGCACCGCTGGAACGGTGTAGAGCGCATTAACGGTAGCGATCGGTTCAACCTGGTACTTGCGACCATCGACGAGCAATTTCTGGAGGAGTACTTGGCGCCTGTGCCTGGTCTTGAGGATCTCGTCCGCGCCTCACCGCCGATCTGCTACACCTCGGACCCACTGGCGATCACCGCGTTCCAGCGTACGGTCTCCGGTGTGCTGCAAGAACTCATGCGGTGCCCCGACCTCCTCGGGCATGAACGCATCCGTGCCGGCTTCCAGCAGCGGGTGCTTGATTCAATCATAGCCGTGGTCGCAGACGTTGATGGAGCGCCCTGCCGGCTGCCGGCGCCCTCGACTCGCGCCTATATCGTCAGCCGTGCGATCGACTACATAGAGGCGCGGTTGGCCGACCCCATTTCGATGCGTGACATTTGCGCAGCCATCCGCGTATGCCCACGGACATTATCCTACGCCTTTGCCGAGGTGCTCGGCGTATCGCCGAAATCATATCTATTGGCCATGCGGCTCAACCGTACCCACCGGGATCTCGGCGACGCAACTATCCACAGTTCAATCCAAAACATCGCCGGACGGTGGGGTTTCTCGCACATGGGGCGATTCGCTCACTTTTACCGCAGTGCGTATGGTGAGCGCCCGTCGGACACTTACCGCGCGCGGACAATGTGCGGCCGCCTCGGTGGTGCGATTCTCCGCACCGATCAATATCCGTTTTAAGCATGCAGTCCGAATAGCCCGGTCCGACACCGCACGGCTGTGCGAGACTACGACACTACAGTGAACGCGGGGTATGGGGGCGGACATTCGAGGAGAGAAGTGACGATGAACTTCGATGGAAAACGGGTGCTCGTTACCGGCAGTACTGCCGGAATCGGGCGCGGGACGGCAGAAATGTTCCTCGAGGCGGGGGCGACAGTCGCCGTCAACGGCAGGAAAGACGAGGTTGTCGCACAGGCCGTGCTGGAACTGGGCTCGTCGAAGGCGCTCGCCGTGGCCGGCGACGTAGGAACGGTCGCGGGCTGCGAACACATCGTCGGTCGCGCGATCGAGCTCCTCGGCGGCCTCGATATTCTGGTCAATAACGTCGGCATCTGCCCGCTCAGCTACATGATGGACGTCACCGAGGAGCACTGGGATCAGGTGATCGCCGTCAATCTCCGGTCGGCACTCTTCTGTTCAAAATTTGCGCTTCCGGCGTTGCGCAAGTCGCGCGGCAACATCGTGATGGTGGCATCTGTCGCCGGTATCTGCGCCGGACCCACCGACAGCTTTGTCTACGCAATCTCGAAAGGCGGGCTCGTCAGCATGACCCGGGCCCTCGCGATCGAGCTCGCCCCAGATGCGGTGCGGGTCAACGCGGTCTGCCCCGGCTATATCGATACCCCGATGATCTCAGCCGAAAATGCGGCGACCGGCGGTCAGGTGCACGCGTTCATCCGCAATGCAACGCCTATGCGCAGGCTGGGAAGTGTACGGGAGTGCGCGTCCTCGATTCTCTACCTGGCTTCGGAGCTGGCGGCCTACTGCACGGGGTCGATACTATCGAATGACGGTGGCTGCGTAGCAGGCGGGAGCTGGGGCGGTGCCAACGCTGCCGCGCAGGCGACGGCCCCGGCGGCTCCCTATATCCCGACCCCGAATTGACTCTGCGACAGCTCATCGCGTGAACAAACCATTCGACTTTACAGGTCGGCGAGTCCTGGTGACAGGCAGCACGCTCGGCATAGGCCGAGCAGCGGCGGAGGCCTTTTGGGCGCTCGGCGCCAGCGTAGCCATCAATGGGCGCACGACTGAGTCCGTCGAGCGCGCGATTCGCGATTTGGGGGGCGGCCCGCGATTCGTGGCCGCACCAGGGGACCTGTCCATCACCCGCGAGCGGACGCAAGCAATCGCCAAGGCCATTGCGGATCTCGGCGGTCTCGACGTCCTGGTCAACAGCGCCGGGCGTGGCGACGACTGTCTCGTCGACAATGTAACGGAAGACTACTGGAAGCGTATGGTCGACTTGAACCTCAAGGCCGCATTTTTCACCGCCCAGGCGTGCGTGCGGGCGCTCAAGGAGACCCGCGGAAACATCGTCAATGTGAGCTCCGTTCTCGGCCTCATTGGCGGACCTGCCGGTTCCGTCGTCTACGCGACAACCAAGGGTGCGGTCGTGCAGATGACACGCATGATGTCGCTTGCCCTCGCACCGGACGGCGTACGCGTCAACGCTTTGTGCCCCGGCTGGATCGACACGCCGATGATTCAGCACGATAACGCCGTGGCCGGCGCCGATGCGCTTTACAAGTACATCGCCGGCATCGTACCAGCCGGTCGCATTGGAACGCCTGAGGAGACGGTCGGGGCAATGCTGTACCTGGCCGCCTCCTCGAGCAGCTATACGACCGGCGCAATCCTCTCAACCGACGGCGGTCTGGCCGCGGGCCACTAGGTGATACGCCTTTCATTTCAGCGCGATCGCGATGACCGCGCCGACCCGTACGATTACAGGAGCAGTTGAATTGACCGCGCAAACAACAGAAGAAGCCGGCGGGCTCGAGATCGAGCAGTTCGACCGTCAGGACGTGATTCATGGCTTCGCGACCTTGAACGCGCAGGCGACCAATGAGGTCGTGGTGATGACCGAGGCCAAGGGAATGCGGGTAATCGACCATCGCGGTCGGGAATTCCTCGATGCCGGCGGTGGTTTGTGGTGTATGAACGTGGGTTACGGCCGGCAGGCGATCGCCGACGCTGCGGCAAAGCAATTGGCGAAGCTGCCGTACTTTCACACTTTCGGGAATTTCAGCAATGAGCCTATGGCCCGGTTGTCCGAGCGTCTTTTGAAACTTGCGCCGCCGGGAATGACGCGAGTGATATTTGCCTCGAGTGGGTCCGAGGCAAACGACACGCAGATCAAGATCATCCGGCGCTACAACAACCTGCTGGGACGCCCCACGAAGAAGAAAATCATTGCCCGTCTCAGTAGTTATCATGGCTCTACAGTCGCGGCCGGCAGCTTGAGCGGTTTGCCGATGATGCACCGGACGTTCGATCTGCCGATTCCAGGAATTCTGCATACGCTCGCGACGGACTACCACCGTCGAACGGCGGACATCACGACTCCCGAGCGGTTTACGCAGTATCTCATCGACGATCTGGTGCGTTTGATCGTGGCGGAGGGGCCTGACACCATCGCGGCGTTTATCGCGGAGCCTGTGTGCGGCTCGGGAGGTGTGCTGGTGCCCCCTGAGAACTACTTCCACGAAGTCAAGAAGGTACTGGATCGTTACGACGTGCTGATGGTCGCAGACGAAGTCATCACAGGCTTCGGGCGCACTGGTAACTGGTTTGCGAGCCCGGGCCTTGGAATAAAACCTGATCTGATGTCGATCGCGAAGGGGCTCACGAGCGGGTACTTCCCCATGTCGGGTTGCCTGCTATCTGCCAAGGTTGCCGATGTGCTCTACGCCGACAAGAGCGCCGACGCGATGTTTGCACACGGCTTTACGTGGTCCGGGCACCCGGTGGGTGCCGCTATTGCGCACGCGAATCTCGATATCCTGGAACAGGAAGGTTTACCGGAAAACGCCGCGATAATCGGGACGTACCTGATTGACCGGTTGCGCAGCCGGCTCGGAGAGCATCCGCTCGTCGGCGAGATCCGTGGCAGGGGCCTGTTGATAGGCATCGAGCTCGATGGCGACCGTGCGACACGTCGGCCATTCGCCGACCCGCACCGCGTTGCGGGCCTGGTGAGCCGCGCCTGCTTCGAGGAGCGCCTGCTGGTGCGCGGCGGCCACGGGCGGGCGCTCGCCGCCCTGGCGCCGCCGCTCGTTGCCACCACGAGCGATGCCGACGAAATCGTCGCGCGGCTCGGTCGGGTGTTTGACCGCGTAGCGGGCGAGACGAAGGAAGCCGGCCTCTCGGCCTGAGGCGAATCGGCCTACTGCGGTACGTTGCGGAGATCTCACCATGCTGAATTCAATGTCCGCCAAGCACATGGCGCTACGTTCTTTCTCCGTAGTCGCCGTACTGCTATTGGCCCGACCGGCAGTTGCCGGCGGTGACCTCAATATCCTCAGCTGGGAGGGGTACGCTGACGCGAGCTTCGTCGAGCCGTTCGAGAAGGCGTCGGGTTGCCGCGTTTCGGCCACCTATGTTGGCTCGAACGACGAGTTCGTCGCAAAGATCATTGCCGGCGGAGGCGCGTACGACCTGATTACCCCGTCGAATGATACGACGATGCGTCTGATCGACGCCGGCGCTGTCGAGCCGATCAACCCGGACCGGGTTCCGGCCATGAAAGATTTCTTCCCGATCTTTTCCTCGCCGCCCTGGATTACCAAGAACGGCGCGCTCTATGGCGTTCCCTATGGTTGGGGCATCGTGCGGTTGCTGCTCGATGCAGACTCGGGCCTCCCCAAGCCCGACAGCCTCGCCTACCTGTGGCAACCCAAGCTACGAGGCAAAGTCGCGATCTGGGACGATATCGAAGCGATCTACATGGCCTCGCGCTATCTTGGCTTCAAGAATACCTACGACTTGAGCGACGAGCAGCTGCAGAAGGTCAAAGCGGCGCTGATCGCGCTGAAGCCCAACATCCGCAAGTACTGGTCCACGACCGGAGAAATGGGAACGCTCTTGCAGACCCACGAGGTGTGGGCGGGGAATGCCTGGGAACCGACGCTCGTCAGCCTGCGCAAGGCCGGCCGGCACATCATCGATGTCGTTCCGCGGGAAGGCCGCAGCGCCTACTCGGACAGCTGGATGGTGGTGCGCGGAGCCGGGACCAACGCTTGTGTGTACCGATGGCTCGATTGGGTTTCCTCACCGAAGGCTCAGGCGCTTGCCCATGCCGTCACGGGCTTCGGCTACTCGAACGCCAAGATGCCCGCCGAGCTCGCGCCGATCGATCGCCAGCGATATGAGGAGCTCGGCATGACCGATCCGAACGTCATCAAAACCCTCGACTGGTGGCAGCTCGTGCGACGCCGGGGCAAGTACCTGGAAATCTGGAACCAGGTCAAGGCGCAATGATCGGCCCGCCAAATCGATTTACGTGAGTACCGAATGACCACAATCATCGAAGCGCGGCAGCTCCAGAAGCATTACGGCGGTGCGCTTGCCGTTCGCGACGTATCGCTCTGCGTACACGAAGGGGAGTTCCTGTCGCTGCTTGGCGCGAGCGGCAGCGGCAAAACGACGACGCTGCGGATGATTGCCGGACTCGAGACCCCGACGCATGGCACCGTGCTGTTTCGAGGCGAGGACATCACGAACGTCCCCGTCGCGAAGCGCGATATGCGGATGGTATTTCAGGATTTCGCACTGTTCCCGAACCTGACGGTGTCGGAGAACGTGGCTTTCGGGCTGCGGCTGCGGATCAACCGCGGTCGGGTGAGCGGTGATCAGATCAAGGCGCGAGTAGACCAGTACCTCGATACCGTGCAGCTGTCCGGTCATGCCGACAAAATGCCGGATCAGCTTTCGGGCGGCCAGCGGCAACGCGTGGCGCTCGCGCGGGCCCTCGTGACCGATCCGCCGGTCGTGCTCTTCGACGAACCGCTCGGCTCACTTGACGCCAACATGCGCAAGGTCATGCAGCTCGAGCTCAAGCGCCTGCATCGCGAGCTGCGAAAGACGTTCATTTATGTCACTCATGACCAGGAGGAAGCGATGGGCCTCAGTGACCGCGTCGCGGTGCTGCAGGAGGGTCAATTGCTGCAGCTGGGCACGCCAGATGACATTTATTTTAGACCGAACTGCGCGGCAGTCGCGAGCTTCATAGGCGCCGCCAATGTGCTTCAGGGCGTCGCCGAGGTCACACCGGGCACGCCGCTCGGGGTGCAGCTCCCAGGCGGCTTGCGGCTTGCCGCTGCCGATAACGCAGCCGGAGTCGCGAACGGCGAAGCGGTCACCATCATGCTTCGCGCCGAACAGGTGCGCGTCGTGCCATCCGCCGGCAATGCCGCCGACGGCTGGCGGGCGCAAATCACGGAGCGCTTGTTCCTCGGCGAAAAGGTACGCTACGAGCTGAAAGTGCCGGCTACGGGATTGCAACTGACTGCAATCGCCAGCGGCGATCATCCTCGGCTGAGCCTCGGCGACGACGTAATCGTCTCGGCTGATCCGCGTAATGTTCGGGTGCTCCCGCGTGCAGTGGCTCCCAGGGTCGACGTGTGAGCGCGGCGGCGTCAAAAGAGCGTCAAGACCGGCGGCAGCTGCTACTGTGGCTCGTGCCACCGTTGCTCTGGTTCACCGTGTTCATGCTGATCCCGTACTGCATGCTGTTCTACTACAGCCTCGGCTCAACGGAGTACATGACGTTCAAGCCCGGCTTTTCGCCGGCCAACCTGATCCGGGTATTCCGTGAGGAGCCGTACCTTTCGGTGTTGCTGAAGTCGGCCCGCATAGGCACTTTCACGGCCATCGGCGCTACGATCCTTGCCTACCCCGTCGCCTTTTGCCTCGCGTTCCATACGCGGTCGGCGCGCGCCAAATTTCTGATTTACCTGCTGGTCATCGTGCCCTGGTGGGCGGCGTACCTGGTAAAGGCCTATGCCTGGAAGACGATTCTCGGCACAAACGGCATCATCAACGCCCTGCTTGTCGGCCTGCACATCATCCATGTGCCGCTGACGCTCTTCTTGTACAACCAGTTCAGCGTCGTACTGACCCTCGTCTATATCTTTACGCCGTTCTCGATTCTGTCGATCTACGCGCAACTCGAGCGCATTCCCACGTCCATCGTGGAGGCCTCGAGCAACCTGGGAGCGACGACCTTCGAGACGCTGACGAAGATCATCATCCCGCTGAGCCTTCCCGGCGTAATCGCCGGCGGCATCATCACTTTCGCGCTTGCAACGGGAGACTTTATCGCCCCCGCACTCGTCGGCGGCCCGGATGCCGTCATGATCAGCAACGTCGTCATCAACCTCCTCGGCGTCGCGTTTGACTGGCCGATGGCAGCGTCGATCGGCATCGTGGTGATAGGGGTCGGGACGGCGTTGATCTCGGTCTCTCAGTACCTCGAGCGCCGCGCACAGGCGCGTTTCTAGGAGACTCATGCGCGAATTGGGCAACCGCCGCATGTCATGGACCCTCGGGTGGGCGGTCTTCGCGTTCCTCTATGCACCACTGCTCGTCATGGCTGTGTTTTCGTTCAACGACAGCGACTTTACCGGCCTGCCTTTTCAGGGCTTCACATTGCGATGGTACGGCATGCTGCTGGAGGACGACAGGCTCCTCGAATCGGTGTGGAACAGCGTCTACGTCGCGCTTGGAGTCGTCGGCCTGAGCACGCTTTTCGGCCTCCCCGCTGCGGTTGCGCTCGATCGGTTTGAATTTCCGGGGAAGGCGTGGTTCGAACGTCTGGTGCTTCTGCCGATCGTGTTGCCGGGAGTGATTACCGGCGTCGCGCTGCTGCTGTTCTACATGGCGATGCATTTTCGGCTCTCGCTATACACCGTCATGCTCGGTCAGGGCACCGGCCTCATGTGCATAACGATCACTGAGGTTGCTGCGCGCCTGCGCCGGATGGGGCGCAGCACCGAGGAGGCGGCGCGCACACTCGGTGCCAATGAGTGGGAGGTCCTTCGTAAGGTCACGCTCCCGGGCGTAATGCCGGCACTGATGGGCGCGATGCTGATCACGTTCTCGATTTCGTTCGACGAGATCGCGGTAACCTATCTGCTGACGGGGCGCCAGAATACCTTGCCAATGACCCTGTGGTCGCTGCTGCGCCGTGAGGCGACGCCTGAGATAAATGCGGTCTCGACTCTGGTGATCGCCGCATCGGTGATTCTGATCGTGTTAGGGACGTGGCTCTCGCGCCGCGGCAGTGAGTAGAACATGAAGCGAGGACCACAGAAATGACTCTACCGCTCTCCGGAGTCCGTGTACTGGATCTAAGCAGAGTGCTGGCCGGACCGCTGGTCGGACAGATGCTGGGTGATCTAGGCGCTGAGGTGATCAAGATCGAGAGGCCGGTGGAGGGTGACGACTCGAGGAGCTACGGGCCACCATTTCTGAAGGGCGACCACGGCGCCGAGACCGGCGAGTCCGGATTTTACCTGTCCGCCAATCGCAACAAACAGTCCGTGACGATCGATCTCAGTACCGCTCAGGGCCAGGACATCGTACGCAGACTCGCGCTGCAATCGGACGTTGTCATCGAGAATTTCCGCGTCGGCGCGCTCGCCAAGTTTGGTTTGGACTATGCGTCGCTGGCGGCATTGAATCCGCGGCTGGTCTATTTGTCGATCACGGGGTATGGCCAGACTGGCGATATGGCTCACCGACCCGGATATGACGCCATATTCCAGGCCGTTGGGGGCCACATGGCGGTGACGGGCGCGCCGGACGACCTTGCCGGCGGCGGCCCGATGCGAAGCGGCTTGAGCCTCGTCGACATCCTTACGAGCTTGTATGCGAGCATCGCAGTACTCGCCGCGCTCAATCACCGGGACCGCCATCCCGATCGACAGGGGCAGTACATCGACGTTGCATTGCTCGACTCCATGGTGGCTGCGCTGAGCCACCGCGGCGTGCAGTATTTGATATCCGGTAAGGCACCGCCACGGCGCGGCAATGTCGGCGCCGCAGGCTCACCCTCTGGTGCATTCAAGTGCGCAGACGGGTTGATCGTGCTGACCGTCGGGAACGACTCGCAATGGGTCCGATTCTGTTCTGCAACCAACCGCCCGGAACTGGCTACCGATCCGCGATTTACTACGGTTGTCAAACGTATCGAGAATAGAGAAGCACTGTCCCCTTCGCTACAGGCCATGTTCTTGCAGCGCGATCGGGCCCACTGGCTGGCGACGCTGGAGCAGGCGGACATCCCATGTGGCCCCGTCAATGAGCTTGACGAGGTATTCAGGGACACACAGGTGCGTCAGCGTGGCATGACCGTTCCGGTCCCACACCCTCTGTCCGCTGCGCTGACGCTGATTGCCAATCCGATCCACTATTCCAGCACCCCTCTCGAGCGTTATCAGGCACCGCCGATGCTCGGTGAGCATACCGAGACGGTTTTAATGAGCTTGCTGGGTATAAGCAGGTCCGAGGTGCTAGTTTTGAGAGCCGCCCGAGTGATTTGAGGCGGGCCGATTTGCAGTCAGGGTGCGGCTGAATGAGGTCGAAGTTGGGGACTGCCGGGGGATCGCTCCCCGGCAATTCTCTCATCGATCATCCGGCGCAGGATTGTGAGGGCATTGTCGGCCCGGATGTACCCCATCTGATCGTCTCCGCCGGCATCGATGACGGCCTGTTGGGCCTCGATCATCAGCCGATCCTCTTCGAATCCCAGGGTGATTCGATCGGCGAGTTTTCGCGTGAAAGTCGCGTCGGTAATGTTGAAATTGTGGGCGTAAGTCCAGAAGAAATGCGAGTTGTGCTCGCTCTCGGGCGTGACGATCTGGGTAGCGCGAAACTGCATGGCCGCGGGCACACGGTGTCCCTCGGGCGCGCCCGTTCCGGCCGGGGCGCTACCCGAATCCATCGTAAACACGTTGCCTCTGATATCGAGTTCGTAGACGTGCCAGCGGTCGACGGGCCCGTCGAACGTGTTGAAGCCCCGAAGATAAGGCGCGATTTCGGGCTCGCCCAGGTACCATCGGGTCAAGCGGGCACCGTTTTTCAACTTCTCGATTTTCGGCGTGGTCGTTGCGATGGAGGCTGAGCCGCCCAAGGTAGTCGCATGGACGAATGTCAGGTGGGAGAAGTCCATGAGATTGTCCAGGATCAGGCGGTAATCGGCCTTGTAGTGGATATAGGCGGGAATCGACGCCCAGGCCGGATCGTCCTGGAAATGGCAATCGGGGATGAGACCGGGATCAGCGAGATCCGGATCCCCCATCCAGACCCAGATCTGCTTGTAGCGTTCGACTGTCGGATAGCGGCGCACGGAGGTATGCGGGCTGACGCCGCTCTTGCGCCCCGGCTCTTCGATGCATTGCCCCTCCGGATTAAAAAGCAGGCCGTGGTACATGCACCGGACGCCATCGCCTTCGCGCCGACCTTTCGAGAGCGGCGCGAAACGATGGCCGCAGCGGTCTCGGAGGGCCACTGCGGCCCCGCTTTCGGCGCGATAGAACAAAAGCGTCTCGCCCAAGATTTTCCGGGAGAGCAGAGTCTCGCCGCCGATTTCGTGGCTCCAGCTGCCCACATACCATGCGTTGCGAATAAACATCGAACCCTCCATGATTGGAACTTTCGTCAAATGATAGCGACGAAAACTCCTGGCGATGAGCGATATTTGTTAAAATATCTGGCCAATTTCTAAAAATCTCGCAGGATGCCGCAATGGGTTACGAGGCCGCCCCCCTTTTTTTCATTTACGGTGAAGATAGCCGCGATGTCGATCCGCGGTTCGTTCATGTCGAGCGAGTCAACGATCGCCGATTCCTCCATTTCGGGCATGTCCACCAGCACCGGCATCCCCACTTGCATCAGCTTTCTTTCTGGTTCGAGGGTGAGGGTAGGTATTTGGCTGGCGGCGAAGCGCATGTGCTCGCCGGTGAATCTTTGAGCTGGATGCCCGCCGGTGCCGTTCATGGCTTCGATATCTCTGGGCGGTGCGATGCGATCGTGGTCAGCATGTCGGCGGATTTTGTCGGGGCATGCCTGCGGGCGATGGAGAACGACGTGTTGCGGGCCGCTCTGCGACAGCCATTGATGGCGCGGCTCGGGGAGGATCAGGCAGAACGGCTGCGGCGGGATTTTCAGGAGGTCGAAAGAGAGTACAAATTCCCGAGCTGGGCGCAAAACGATGCCATCGAAGCCCATGTGCGACTGATTCTCGTCACGGCCGCAAGGCTTGCCCAGAGCTCCGACCCTGTGAAATCACGGACGACCGGCCGGCCGCTTCTGGGGCGATTCCTCGCCCTGGTCGAGGAGAAATTTCGCGACCATTGGACGATTGACGCTTACGCGGCTGGACTTGGTGCGACTCCGTATCTGCTTAACCGGGCGACGCGTGAGGGGCTGGGGATGCTGGCATCGGAGGTCGTCCGCAGGCGCGTTCTTCAGGAGGCGAAGCGGCTGCTTCTCTACACGATGCCGGGCGTGGCCGAGGTCGGCTATGCCCTGGGCTTCGAGGATGCCGCCCATTTCGGCCGCGTCTTTCGCCAAGCGACCGGGGAGCCGCCGGCACGTTGGCGCGCTCGACAACGCGCGAAGCTTGGAGACGGGACGCCCATGCCGTAGTCGGGTGGGCAATGATAGATGCCGTCGACCGCGGCGGTCGCCTGAACCTAATCGAGACCGGCACGGGTCTCGAGGATACTGTGCAGTTCACCGGCACGATCCAGGTCACTCGACTTGGTTTGCCGGTGCATCCGGAAGTCCCTGTATACACGCTGGCAAAGCACGTATAATTCAGCCTCAAAGGTTCACTGTTTCAGCATGACAGAAAAAAGGAAGCCACGGACGCGTAAGCAGGGAGATGCGGCCTCGGCCGGCAGCGCGGGGCGCCAGCGCATCCTGCAAGCCGCCGTTCGCAGTTTCATCCGGGACGGTGGCGGAGCATTCAGCGCGCGCGGAGTGGCCAAGGAAGCCCGGATGAGTCTCGGCGCCGTACAGCACTTCTTTCCCGCCAAGGAGCAGCTGATCGCGGCCACTCTCGAACACGTCATCGCGGACTTCCGGCGTGCCTATGAGCGGCTGGAGGCGGAACTGCCCTACAACGGCGAAGCACGTCTGCTCGCCGTCGTCGACTACCTGGTCGCAGCCGCATGGAAACAGGACTCGCGCAAATTCTTCTTCAACCTGTACGCATTGAGCTGCCACAACCGCTTCGCCGCCGACCTTCTCAACGATACCTATGCGCACCATCGCCGCAGGCTCGCAGCCTTCATCGGGGCCGCACGCCCGCAGCTGTCCGAACAGGAATGCTTCGATCTCGCACTGCAGCTTTCGGCGCTGACCGAAGGTCTGATGCTGTACACGGCGCCGGAAGCACGCAGCATGACCCCCCGTCAGAAGATTGCCGAGACGACCCGGGAAACGGTGCTGCGAATGCTCGGCAAGTAGGCCGGTGCGCTCAGATGCGCGCGGTCAGATTCGCCCTTCGCCGCCGTCGCTTCTGCTGTCGATGTTTCTATGACTCATGTACCAGGCGACGAAGTCGCTGATGCGTTTCTCATGTAGGGAGTGAGCACCCGGCACATAGTGTCTCGAAAGTACTCCCAGCTGATTGTTCTCGGTAATGGTCTTGTCTTCTTGAAGCGTAATGTCCCAAACCGCCGTCAACGTCCCCTCATCGTAGTCCCGCCCCGCCTGCGCATCCGAACGCACCAGCCAGGTAGCGATCACATCGGTCTCGAGAGGCCCACGGGGCGAGAATAGAAACATCACGGCATGGTCGTTCGAGGCCAATACATAGCTGATCGGGTTGAGTCCGACGGCAGTTTGGCCGCCGTCGTACGCCGAATACGCGCCCATCAGCGGCGCCACCGGCGTGCCGTTGATCGATTCGGTGAGATGCCCCGGCTTTATCGGCATGCGCCCAGTACCTTGAAAGAACGGCGCGTCGATGTCATCGCCGAACATGCCGGTAAGATGGCCGGCGGCTCTGGTTTCGCGCTCCCACTGTTCGAGATCGCGCTCGAACTGAGCGCTAAGCTCCCCGGCCGAGGAGCCGGAACCAGCCCCCAGGGCGAGAAGCTTCTCGGCACTGTGCACGGAGCAATAGGTGGGATGTGCCGGCTTGCAGTGGTAACACTCCAAGAAATTCTCGACCACCAATTTCCAATTGGCCTTCGTGGGATAGTGCCTTTGGACGGCAACCTTCGCGGAACCAAGATCGTGGGGTGCCAGGAATGGTCGATGACGAGCGATGAAGGTGTCGAAGGACGGCGGCGCATCGTCGGTGAAGTTCAAGAAAATCAATCCGGATTCGACTTGAAGGTGCAGCGGCCGAAGCGAATGCGCTTGCTTGTCAAAATCGAGCGGCATGGAGGATGCTCCTATCAAGCGCCCCGTCAAATCGTAAGTCCAGCCGTGATAAGGACAGGTAAGCGCCTTGGCGTGCCCGCTCGATTCCAGACAGATCAGCGATCCGCGATGCCGGCAGACGTTGTAGAACGCCCTGACGGCTTGGTTGCGGTCACGGAGCACGATGACGCTCTCGGCGCCGCATCGATATACGAAATAATCTCCCGCCCGTGGAATGCGGGAACAATGATCAACGAGCCACCATTGCGTATCCCCCAGGAAGCGCATATCGGCCTCGAAAATATTGGCGTCGCTATAAAAATGGCGCGGCAAGCTGCGACCGTAGAGGTACTCCCTTTGCGCCGCGGAAACTATCGCCTTCATTGAGGTGCTCCTTAGATGCGTGCGCGGCGCCGTTCCGGGTCGTAAGGAACGCCGGCGATGACGTGCGCGTTTACCGTGGTATTGCCGTCCTTGATGCGGATGTCGACCCGGGTGCCTGCCTCCGACCGTTCGGCGGGCAGGTAGGCAAATGCCAGGGTGCAACCCAGCGCCGGTGACGGGTCGCCCGAGGTCACGGTGCCGATCATCTCGCCGCCGGCGAGCACCGGCTCGCCGTGGACGATCGGATGAAACCCGTCGGTTTGCAGTAGGCACAGCGTCCGCGTCATGCCCCGCGCCGCCACACGCTCGAGCGCGGTGCGTCCGAGGAAATTCCGGTCGTCGAGGCGCACCGCCCACCCGACGCCTGCGCTCAGCGGATCGGTCTCGGTCGAGACATCGAGGCCGTAGAGCAGGTAGCGCTTTTCGATGCGCAGCGCACGCATCGTCTTCATGCCGCAAATGCGCAGGTCGAACGGGGCCCCGGCCGCGACGACGGCATCCCAAAGGTGCTCGGCATATTCGACCGGATAGAAAAGCTCGTAGCCGAGCTCGCCCGAGTAACCGGTGCGCGAGATCACCGTGCCCGGCACGCCGGCCACCGTGCCCTGCGCAAAGCGAAAATAAGGCAGGGCGGCAGTGCTCAGATCCGTATCGGTCAGCGTCGCCAGCAAATCGCGGGACCTCGGGCCCTGAATCGATAAGTACGCGTTGCCATACCCGAGATTGGTGACCGTCGTGCGCCGTCCCTCGGCTTGCTCCTCGAGGTGCGCGGCAATCGCCGCGACCCGCGACGGCGTCGGGCATACCCAGAACCGCTCGGCACTGAACCGAAAGCAGGTCAGATCATCGAGCATGCCTCCCTCGGCATTGCAGGCCGGGCTGTACAGGACGCCGCCATCGCCGATGCGGCGCACGTCGTTGGTCAGCGCGCGCTGCAACAGCTCGGCCGAATCCGGTCCCTGGATTTCGACCGCCACCTGGTAATAGACATCGAATATCCCAACGCGCTCGCGAACGGCACGGTGCTCATCCTCGATCGAGGTGAGGAAATTGATTGTTGCGAATCCGCCGCGATCCTGGAACTTTGCGCCCGCCGCAGCGAGCTTGTGGTAGTAAGGGGTGTGCTTGATCATGCGATAACTGGCCTTTCACGTAAGAAACTGCCGCCGCCGGCGGAGCCCAATTCGAGCGCGACGCGCGCTCCGTCATACACCGCGGCCGCCACCGTCCCCGGCGCCACGGCATCCCCGATGGCTGCCACGGACTTAACGCCGGCCGCGCGCCACTCCGGTTCGCGTGCCTCCAGCGCCTGAGCCAGCGCATCGCGCGGCAGGCGCAGCGTTACCGGAACGAACCATGCCGCCTCGATCCGCTGCTCGCCGCCGGGCTGAGCGATCCTGACCCCTCCCCGCTCCACGCCGATCACCCGCGTGCGCGTCAGGCAGCGAATCCCGGCATCCGCCAGGCGCTGTTCGAGGCGTCGCAGTTCGAGCGTGTAATAGGACCACTGCGACACGTCGGCCAAGGGGGATATCAGCGTGACGTCGAGCCCGTGGGCGCGAAGCAACTCGGCAAGGCAATGGCCCAGGTAATAGTGATCATCGTCATAGACGACCGCCGGACCTGCGAGGCGGTCCCCCGTAAGAACTCGGTGCACCACCTGCTCCGGCGACAGCACCCAATCCGGCGTGTCGCCCGGAGTGTTGAGTCCCGTGATGCCGGTCGGAGTCGAGGGTCCCACGCCATCGAGGCGCCAGCTTGCGCCCGTCGCCAGCACGACGTGCGCGGCGCCGAACTCAATGACCTCATCGGCACCGATGGGAGAATCGCGCAAGATCTGAACATTGGCCATGCGTTGCAGCTGGTAGACGCGGTAGTCGCGAACGCGGCCGAACGTCTTCGCCCCGGGTAAGTGTGCCTCCCACGCGAGCCGCCCGCCGAGCTCGAGCTGCGCCTCGACCAGCGACACCTCGAGCCCACGCCGGGCGAAGGTCAGTGCCGCCTCGAGGCCTGCGGGACCCGCGCCGACGACCAGGGCCGTGGCGCGCGGTTCGTGGATATGGAACCGTTCCGGATGCCAGCCCTTGCGCCACTCCTCGCCGATGGTCGGGTTCTGCGTGCAGCGGATCGGAACTCCGTACATCTCGGTGGATGCGCAGACATTACAGCCAATGCATTCGCGGATGTCCTCGATCCTTCCGGTCCGGACCTTCTCGGGCAGGAAAGGATCCGCAATCGAGGGCCGGGCCGCGCCGATCAAGTCCAGCACTCCGCGGCGTAGCTGCGCGGCCATGACGTCCGGGGACGTGAAGCGGCCGACGCCCGCCACCGGCTTGTCGGTGAGCTCCTTGACGAAGCGCACGTAAGGTTCCTGCCAGCCTTCCTCCTCGAAGCGCGCGGTCGAGGAATCGTGCGACCAGGGGCTCACGTTGACATCCCACAGATCGGGCAGATGACCGAGGGCGCCGAGGACCGCACGGCCTTCCTCTTCTACCGAGAGGCCGCCGCTGAAATCGTGGACGGCGAAGCGCACCGCGACGGCCGCGCGGCCGGCGACCTCTTCCAGCGTATCCTCGATGAGCTCGCGCAACAGGCGCATGCGGTGATCGACGCTGCCGCCGTAGGCATCGGTACGCTGATTGTATCGGCGCGACAGGAAATGCAGCGGTAGCGCCCGGTCATGGCCCGCATACACGTAGACGATGTCGTAACCCGCCTGCAGAGCGCGCCGGACCGCGGCGCGATGCTGCGCACGAAAGCGCCCGATATCCTTCAGCGTCATTGCCTTGGACTGAACCGGCACATAGGCCGAGGTGCACTTCAAGCTCGCCGGCCCGAGCGAAGGCACGCGGCTGTAGAGGTTGCGGGCGCCGAGCCCGAGATGTGCAAGCTCGACGGCGGCGAGTGCGCCCTTGACATGAATGGCATCGGTCGCGAGGCGATGACAGGCGACGTCGTGCTCATCCCAAAGACGATCGTTCTGGTGGCCCATCATGTCGGACGTGGCATCGATCTCGCACACGCCCGTGCAGACGATGCCCCACCCTCCTTCGGCCTTCATCGCGCGCAATGCCGCCGTCGAGTGCGGCATGGCGTACCCCATGCCGGCACTATGGGCGGCGGCAAGGAAGCGGTTGCGGGCGATGCGCGGTCCGATCGCGATCGGTTGAAACAGCGGTTCGTATCTCGGGTCCATGGTGCGCTCGTACCCGCTAGCCGCGCATGCGCGCGCTTTTCGGGTCATAAAATCCGCCGAACTGGACATCGACGGGATGACGGTCCCCGGCCACCTCGACCTCGAATCCCCCTGCGGCGAGCCACGCCCCGGTAACGCCACCGGTCCGACGCACGGACGCCATCGCAAACGAGCCGCCGAGGCGAAATCCCCAGGCGCCCGAGGTCACGTAGCCGACCAGCGCACCGTCGCGCCACAGCGGCTCATTGCGGTACAGATAAGGGCCTGATTGCAGCGAGGCGTCGCGCACGCGAACGTTGACGAGCCGGTTCTCGGGCGGCCCCGCACGTCGCTGCGCCTCGAGCGCATCGCGCCCGACGAAGGCGGCCGGCTTGTCGAACGCCACCGCGAAACCGAGACCCGCCTCGAGCGGCGTATCGTCCTCGCCGATGTCATGGCCGAAGTGCACATAGCCTTTTTCCAGGCGGCAGTGATTCAGCGCGAAGAAGCCGCCATGGATCATGCCGCGCGGCGCCCCCTCGCGGACGAGTGCCTCATACACATGGCGCGCCAGGTCCGTGGTCGGGTAGATCTCGTAGCCCAGCTCGCCGAGGAACGAGCGCCGCAGCACCCACGCGCGCGCATAGCCGATATCGATGAACTCTGCGGCGCCGAACGGCAGCCGGGTATTCGACAGGTCCACATCGGTCAGCGCCTGCAGGATCTCCCGCGCACGCGGCCCGCTCACCGAGAACATCGCATGGCTTGCCGTGACATCGTGACATTGCACGTGCCAGGCCGCATCGACGTTCGCGCGAAACCAGCCCCGGTCGCGCACCTGACTCGGATGCCCGGTGATGACCAGGAACTCCTGGTCCGCAAGGCGCGTCAACGTGACCTCCGCCTCGATGCCGCCGCGCGCATTGAGCCATTGCGTGTAGACCGAGCGCCCGACCGGTACGCCCACGTCATTGGCGGACAGCCGGTTCAGCGCGCGCAGGGCGTCAGGCCCGCTGACCAGGAGTTTCCCGTAGCAGGATTGGTCGATCAGCAGCGCCGCATCGCGCGCCGCGAGGCACTCGCGCTCGACCTGTGCGAACCAGGGCTGCATCCCGAAGCCCGGCTGCTCCGCGATCGAGGCGCCGGGTCGGTCGTAGTACAGCGGGATTTCCCACCCGATACGCTCGCCCATGACCGCACCCGCGGCGAGCAGACGATCGTGCACGGGGAAGTGCCGCACCTGGCGCGCCGTCGACACCTGGTGCCCGGGCCAGTGCAGCGTCATGTGCATGCCGATGGATTCGACCACACGCTCGCGCAGATACCGCGTGTTGGCCTGGAACGGCAGTGCGCGCTGCGCATGCAGGGCGCCCATGCTCACGGGCGGCAGATCCTCGATCAGCCAAGCCGACATGACCTTGCCCGCACCGCCCGACGACAGGATGCCGTTGGAATTGAATCCCGCGGCGACATACAGGCCGCGCACCTCAGCCGTCGGACCCAGGTACGCGCGGCCGTCCGGCGTGAAGCTCTCCGGGCCGCAGAAGAACAGCTTCACGCCGATGTCGTTGAGCGAGGGCACCCGATTGAACGCCTGCGCGAGAATCGGCTCCATGTGCTCCAAGTCGGGCGGCAACTCCTGGAAGGAAAAGCCGGCGGGTATCTCTCGCCCCGCCGATGGCCAGGCCTTGCCGGCCGCCTCGAAGCCCCCTATCAGCAGTTTGCCCGCGTCCTCCTTGTAGTACGCCCGCTCGTCGGCGACGGTCAGGATCGGGGTCGTGCGCGCGAGTTCCGGCACCGGCTCGGTCACGATGTAGAAATGCTCGGCGGCATGCAGCGGCACCGACACGCCGAGGCGTTTGGCGAAGCGATGCGTCCATAGGCCGCCGGCGAGCAGCACGCGCCCGCAGGCGATGTCGCCGGCGCCGGTACGCACGCCAATCACGCGGTCGCCCTGAATCAGAACATCCTCGACGCGGGTGTTCTCGATCGCGAGAGCGCCGTGCTGCCGGGCACCCTTGATCAGCGCCACCGTCACGTCCAGCGGATTGACCTGCCCATTGGCGGGGACGAACTGACCTCCCAGCACATCGTCGATGCGCAGCAACGGCCACCGTTCGTGGATTTGTGCCGGGGTCAGCAGCATCGCCTCCACGCCCATGCGCTGCGCGGCCGAGACGTTACGCCGGATCAGCTCGAGCCGCTGCGGCGTCAGCGCGATCGACATGGAGCCGTTCTCACGATAACCGGTTGCCTGGCCCGTCTCTTCTTCGAGCGACTTGAACAGCCGGGTGGTGTATTGCGCGAGCTCGGTCTGCGCCTTCGAATCGCGCAGCTGGCCGACGATGCCGGCCGCGTGCCAGGTAGTCCCGCTGGCGAACCGATCCCGCTCGAGCAGCACGGCGTCGGTGACGCCGTCTTTCGCCAGGTGATAGAGCACGGAGGCGCCGATGATGCCGCCGCCGATGACGACGACGCGGGCCCGCGGCGGAATGAGGTGAGTCATGAATCTCCTATTGCGCCCGCGCGGCCGCCGCGATGCGTGCGCCGCCATCGGCGATGAGCACCGCGCCGGTGACGAAGGACGCATCATCCGAGGCGAGGAATAGCGCGCAGGAGGCCATCTCCGCGGGTTGCGCGATCCGCTGAAGGGAGATGCGCCGGGTCAGTGCGGCAAATTCAGCCTCGGCCGTGCTGCCGTTGGCGCGAGCGAGGTCCCGCATTTCTTGCTCGCTCATCGGCGTGCGCACCCAGCCGGGACACAGGCAATTGGCGCGTATGCCATCCTGACCGTAACGGTTGGCGATCGCGCGGGTCAGCGCCACCAGCCCCGCCTTGCTGGCGGAATAGGAAGCCATGCCGGGCGAGGCATTGAACGCCGCCACTGATGCGACGTTGACGATCGCGCCCGCTCTCTGGCGGCGCATCAGCGGCAAGGCTGCCCGGCAGACGCGCATGACGCCCGTGAGGTTCACATCGAGCGCGCGGCTCCACATCGCATCGTCGATGTCCGCCACATCGTCGCCGTGCACGATGCCGGCCGCATTGACGACGATATCGATCCGTCCACACCCCGCGGCCCCCCGCGCGATCGCCGCCTGCACGGCCGCCTCATCGCTGATATCGCAGGCGTGCCATTCCGCACCGCTGTCGCGCGCGAGCGCCTCCAGACGCTCCGGCTGCAGCCCGATTGCCAGCACCGACGCGCCTTCTTGACGGAATCTGCGCACGATGGCCTCGCCGATCCCGGAGGCCGCGCCGGAGACGACGGCGAGCTTGCCGGCGAGACGCCCGCCGCTCACGGCACCCTCATAGGCCACGACCAGGCCTCGCGATCACGCCCGCGGCGACCCACTGATCGAAGATCTCCAGGGATTTCGCGACGAACTCCGGATCGTTGATGTGCAGATCCAGGTCGTGCAGCACCACCGGTAGCCGCAGCGCCCGCCGGAACTCATCGACATACGCCTGGTGTGCCTCGGGTTCATGCAGACCCTGCCCCGGGCGATCCCACGCGTGCAGGCCACGGCGCGGCAGCAGAAAGGCGGTCGGTCCCTGCGCCTGATTGAGCTTGCCGGCGATGAAGCGGGCGAGCTCGCGCCGCTCCTCGCCGGTCGAGGTAACCGATCCGATCAGCCTGTTGTGGGCATGGTAGGGACGGCCCTGATACGGCGCGCCGAGCGGTCGCCAGGATTGAACGTCGATCATGTCGCTTGCGCCCGGCGATACGATCTGTGGAATACCGAGCCGGCCCGCCGCCTCGAGGCGCGAAGGACCCGCATTGACCACCGAGCCACGCAGCTGGTTCGACAGTTCGCACAGCGCAAAGTCGAACACCGCGACGAAGGCTCCCTGTTCGATGAGCCACTCCATGGCCCGCCCTCCCATCCCCGTGCAGTGAAACACCACGGGCTCGAATCCCCGCTCTTCCAGCGCCGGTTTGAGGTCCACCATGTAGCTCAAGCAGGATTTGCCGAGCGAGCCGATGGCGACGCGCGGGCGCTGCGCGGTCGGCATGACCGCCGTGCGGCTGGCGCCCAGGATGGCGCCCGCGGCCTGGCTCAAGATCGACTGGCAGATGCTGTTCAGACCGTACAATCCGCCCGCCCAGAGGATCATCATCAGGTCCGGCGCGAGCCGCTCGGGCGGTATCAGGTGCGAATAGGACACGGTGCTGACGATGAACTTGGGCATGCCGAGCGGCAGCGCCGCGGTCACATCGAGCGCAAGGTCGGTGCCCATGGTGCCGCCGAGCGCGAGCAATCCGTGGACTTTGCCCTCCGCATACAGCTTGAGCGTCAGCCTGACCGCGCCCTCGGCCATTTTCTTCATGGCCTCGTTTTCATCGCCGAGCGCGGCGATCGCGTCGATCGTCGTGCCGGCCGCCTCAGCCACGGCGGTGTTGGGGTATTCGGGCGCAAACGAGGGCTGTCCCAGCACGCCCACGTCCATGATCGCGCCCGAGGCGCCCTGCGTCTCGATGCAGCGCTTCATGAACAAGAGTTCGTCCGCCTTGGTGTCCGCGGTGCCGACGATCAATATCCGGGTTTCTGCCGTCATCTCAGGCCTCGCATTCAGGTCCACTGTTCTTCCATCGCGTAGCCCGTCTCCGGCAATGTCGCGCCGCCATCGACGACCACGGTCTGTCCCGTGATCCAGCAGGCCTCCCTACTCGCCAGGAACAGCATCGCGTGCGCGATGTCCTCGGGCCGACCGGCCCGGCCCAGCGGAATGTAGCGCTCGATTCGCTCGCGCGTGGCCGGTGCGCTGAGGCGTCCACGATCCTTGGCGACGAACCCCGGCTCGACGCCGTTGACGGTGATCCGATGCGGCGCCAGCTCGAGCGCGGCGGCCCGGATGAAGCCGTTGACGCCGGCCTTGGCGGCGGCATAGTGAGCGGCACGCATCATCGCCACGCGCGGCCCCGTGATCGACGAGGTGATGACGATGCGGCCGGCTTCGCTTTGCTTCAGCGAGGGCAGCGCGGCCTGGGTCAGCCAGAAGCAACTCTTCAGATTCAGGCTCAGCGCATCCTCGAGCAGGCGCGCATCGATCTCTTCCAACGGCGCCCAGGTGCAACCGCCCGCATTGTGCATCAGGATATCGATGCGGCCTGCCGCCGCCAGCGCCTCCTGCGACCGTGCGCTGCGACCCCGCCTCGTCCGCGCTGAACGACACCACATGCACCCGGGCGCCGCTCTCGCGTAGCGGGCGGGCGACGAGCTCGGCCGCCTCCCTGCGTGCGATTGGCGAGCACCACCTCCGCGCCCGCCCCGGCGAGGCACGCGGCCAGCGCACCGCCGATTCCGGGCCTCGCGCCGGTGATGAGCGCCACGCGTCCATCGAAGCGAAACGGCGTCATCGTGGGGTACCGGGCGCGCCGAGGCGCGCGATTTCATCGCCAAAAACATCGAGTATCGAGACAAAACGCCGTGCGTCTGCGTCGCTGGTTGCCGGGCACATCAGGAGCATGCAATGGAAAGGCGTCACGAGCACGCCGCGGTTCATGAAATAAATGTGCAGCAGCGCCTCGAGCGCACCATCGCGCCCAGCGGCACTTGCATTGACGGCTACCCCAGCCGAGAACATCAACTCGACGCGCGCCCCGAGCTGGACCACGGACCAGGGCAGACGCTGGCGCGAGACCACGTCCCGCATCCCCGCAGCGAGCGCGAGCGCGGTCTCGGACATGTGCGCGAAGGCTTCCGGGGTGAGAACCTGCTCGAGAACCGCCCGCACCGCAGCTACCTGCAGCGCGCTGCCTGCGAGCGTTCCGCCAAACCCCAGATGCGCGCTCTGACGCACCGTCGCCGGATTGACTTTCGGCACCTCCCGCCACATGCGCTGCGCGACCTCCTCGCTGGTTCCGTACAGACCCACCGGGATACCCCCGCCGACCGACTTGCCGAGGACGAGAAAATCCGGCTCGAGGCCGTGCCTGGCCGTATAGCCTCCCGGTCCGCTCGACAAAGTATGGGTCTCGTCGATGAGGAGCAGCGTGCCGCTGCGGCGCGTGGCCTCGCGCAGCGCATCGAGGTAACCCGGCTGCGGCGCGACCATGCCGAAGTTGGTCATGAAGGGCTCGGCGAGCACCACCGCGACATCGCGCGCGGCCAGGGCCGCTTCCAGTGCGCCGATATCGTTGAACTCGACGATGCGCGATACCTTGGAGTGATCGACGCCATTCGGATGAATGCCATTGCGCATCACGACCTGCCCTTCGCGCAGCGCCACGTGGGCTTCCTCGACCGAACCGTGATAACAGCCGTTGAACACGAGGATCTTGGTGCGGCCGGTGATCATCCGGGCGATGCGGATCGCGGCCCGGTTGGCGTCGCTTGCTGAGGTCGTGAACCCCCAGTAAGGAAGGCCGAAGCGCTGCGCCAGTTCAGCGCCGACCCACGTTGCCTCCTCGGTCGGCAGCATCAGGGTCGCGCCTCGCTCGAGCTGACCCGCCACCGCCCTGGTCACGGCCTGGGCCCGTGACCGCACATCGCACCGCTGTCGCCGAGGCAAAAATCCACGTAGTGCAAGCCGTCCACACATTCAAAATGCGCGCCGCGCGCGCTCTTGAAGTAAAGCGGAAAGCCGCCCGCCCAGCGGCGCATCCAGTGCGACGGCGCGCCGTAGAGAAAATGCTTCTGACCCTCGTTGTAAGCACGGAGCGATCCTGGGTGCAGCCGCGCGAATTCGCGCTGTTCGCGCGCGATCAGCTCGTGCAGGGCGGCGCTACGGGGACTTGTCATGGGCTCGACGGGTGCACGACGGGGACGGTGGGCTCGAACAGTCCGCGCTTCATCACGAGCTTCACCCACAGGAACGACAGCACCGCAAAGATCCCCAGCACGATCCCGGTGTACTTCACGATCTGCGGCTGCATCTGCGGCGTCGGGGAACTGTTGATCACGACGTAGACCATGCCCGCGATCGCCAACAGCGGCACGAGCGGATACCCCGGGACCCTGAACGGCCGGTTGAGCTCCGGATGGCGGCGGCGCAGCACCATCAGCGATATCTGGGCCATGATATAGGCGAACAGCCAGGACACCGACGAAGCGATCATCAGCGGCAGGATCGCATTCACGTCGCCGCCGGACCAGACGAGTCCGATCACCGGCAAGGACGCGACGAACAGGATTGCAATCATCGGCGTGCCGAAGCGCGGATGCGTGCGCTTGAGCAGCGAGATCACCTGGCCGTTCTCGGCCATGCCGGCCAGCATGCGCGGTACGGCAGCGACCACGGTATTGATCAGGCTGGCCGAGGCGATGAGCGCGAGCGCGGCGAACCAGATACGGGCTGATGGCCCGAATGTCGCCACGGCGTAGTCCAGGTGCGGGGTTGCGGAATCGACCAACCGCTCGCGCGGAATGACGAAGACGCTGCCGATGGCGAACAACAACTGCGCGACGAAGATGACGATCAGGCCGCCGATCATCGCCCGCGGCAGATCGCGATTGGCGTTGCGCGCCTCGGGCACGAGCGGCGTCACGAACTCCGATCCCACGAACACCCAGAAGGCGAGCGCGACCACCCCGAGGATCACGGTATTCTGGCTCATCGACGCGAGCGCCGTGGACGCACCCCCGGGCAGCGGCGCATGGGCGTGCCCCGACAGGGCCACGAGGCCCGTGAGCGCCAGAAACGTCAACACGATGAAGCTCAGCGCCGTCTGCACCCGGGCAAACACATCGGTGCCCAGGATGTTGAGAACTGCGAATACTGCGATGATCGCGATCGGCCACGCATGCGGCGGCAGGCTGATCGGCACGCTCCGCGTCAGGATCTGGTCGGCGAGAATCAGCTCTGCGGGCAAACCGAACATAGCCGGCACGACGTAGCCGGCGAAGACCAGCAGGATCGCCGGAAAATTGCCGATGGCCGCCTCGGCGTAGCTGGAGAGGCTCCCGGCGCTCGGCATCATCAAAGCCATTTCCGCGTACGCCATAGCATTGGCGACCGCGATCGCGAACGCGATGATCAGCGCCACGACGAATCCCCAGCCACCGATACCGATGCCCTGAGTCAGGGAGATCATCCCGATCTGGGCGACGATGACTCCGATGGACACGGAAAACAGCGCGCCGAGACCGAGGCGGCCCGCCGTCGCGGTAGAGGCTGGGGTCATCTCTCCACCGCCGCGAACGATTCTTCGAGCACATCACACAAGAGATCAACCTGCGCTCGCTCGATGATCAGAGCCGGCGAGAGGATGATGTTCGGTCCGGAGGTGCGGATCATCGCACCGCGCCGGTAGGCCTCGCGGGCGACGCGGGACACCTCCGTCGCGCCGCGGCCGAACGACTTCTTCGTCGCCTTGTCGGCCACCATCTCGAGGCACACCATCAATCCGACGCCGCGCACATCGCCGATCAGCCGTGAACGACGCCCCAGGTCCTGCAACCGGGACAAGAGGTGCGCGCCCTGCGCGGCGGCGTTCGCGGTGACGTTCTCGCGCTCGATGATGTCGAGGGTCGCGAGCGCGGCAGCGGCGGCGACGGGATGGGCGCTGTAGGTGTAGCCGTGGGTGACGGCACTCATCGCGTCGTTGCTGGCGTCGAAGGCTTCGGCGACCCGGGACGATATCGCCGTGGCGCCCAGGGGCACATAACCCGACGAAATGCCCTTGGCGAGGCACCAGAGATCCGCTTTCACGTCCCACATGCGGGTGCCGAACAGGTGCCCGGTGCGTCCGAACCCCGTCACCACCTCATCGGCAATCAGCAGCACCCCGTGCTTGTCGCAGACCTTGCGGATCAGCGGCCAGTAATTGGCCGGCGGCACGATCACACCGCCCGCGCCCTGCACGGGCTCGGCGATGAAGGCGGCGACCGTGTCGGGTCCCTGAAAGAGGATCTCGCGCTCGAGGAGCTCCGCGCAAATCTCGCCGAGACGGGTTGGGTCCTCGGTGTAGGGATTGCGGTAGACCCAGGGTGTATCGACGTGAAAGCATCCCGGCAGCATCGGCTCGTAGGGACGGCGGAAATTCGTATTGCCGTTGACGCTCATGCCGCCGAAATGCACGCCGTGATACCCCTGCCTAAGTGCGATGAACTTGATCCGGTCGCCCTGCCCGCGGATCTTCCAGTACTGACGAGCGAGCTTAAGAGCGCCCTCCACGGCATCCGAGCCGCCGTTGCTGAAGAACACCGCGGCGACACCGTCCGGCTCCATCAGTTTCACCACCCGCGAGGACAGCTCGATGGCTCGCGGATGGGTCGTGCCGCGAAACACATTGAAATAAGGCAGCACATCGAGCTGCGCGACGATCGCGTCACGGATCTCGCGGCGTCCGAAGCCGAGGTTCGCGCTCCACAGCCCGGCGACGCCGTCGATCAGGCGATTCCCGTCCGCATCCCAGATCCAGCAGCCTTCGCCGCGGACGATGATGTCGGGCGGCGCGTCGCGCATCGCCTTGGGCTGCGCCATCGGGTGCCACAGGTAGCGGGCGTTGGCCCCTTTCAGCTCTTCGGGCGTCCAATCACTCATTGATGCTCTCCACGGGTAATCCAAGCCGGACCCGGGTTGCAGCGATATTTCCCGCAATGTCCCGCAGATCGAAATGCTGCGTCAGCAGTCCGATCTTGGCGGCACCGACGATGTTGCGCAGCTGGTCATCGACAAACAGCACCTGCGCCGGCTCCAAACGCATCGCGTCGGTCGCCAGTGCATAGGCACGCGCATCCGGCTTGAGGATGCCCGTGTGCGTGGCATCCACGAATGCATCGAGGTGGCGCAGCACCTCGAGCCCCGCCAGGAAGGACGCACCGTAGAACAGCTCGAGCTCGTTGCTGAGGATGCCCACGCGGATCCCGCGCGCCCGGGTCTCGAGGATCAGACGGTACATGGCGGGCCGAACGACGGTGTTCGGGTCCACCTGACTGATGCGTGTCAGCAGGGTCGTCATGTCCCATCCAGGCTCTCCCACCTGCTCGCCCAGCTCGCGGGCGCGCTGCGCCCAGTAATCGCGCTCGGAGAGCTCGTCGCGCTGCATCGATTGCCACAGGGGATCGGTTTGCGGCGCGAGGGGCCCCATCCATTGCAGCGAATGCGTGGGCAGTCGCAGCAGCTGTTCGGTTTGGCGGTGGCGCTCGAACACCGAGACGCTGATCACCGATCCGAAGTCCAGCAACAGTCCGCGGACTCCGCTCGTCGTGCCGTCTTCCGTGCCGGCGCTCATGCCGAAACGCTCACCAGTTTGACATCCGTGTAGCCGAGCAGGCCCTCGAGCCCGCTCTCGGAGCCGAGGCCGGAGTCCCCGACGCCGCCGAACGGGGTCTCCGGCTGGGAAACGCCAAAATGATTGATGCCGATCATTCCCGCGCGCAAGCCGCGCGACAGCCGGTGGGACGTTCTTCAGGTCCCTCGTGAACGCGTAGGCGGCGAGCCCGTAAGGCAAGCCGTTGGCGCGGGCAATCGCGTCATCGAGATCATCGAATGCGTCGAGCAGCGCGATGGGACCGAAGGGTTCCTCACGCTGCACCCGGGCGCTCAAGGGCGCATCCTCGATGATGGTGGGGTGGTAAAAGAAGCCCGGCCGTGCGACCTGGCTGCCACCCAGCAACACGCGACCGCCCTGATCCACGGCCTCGTCCACGAAGGCCTGCATCTCGCCAATGCGCCGTTGATGGATGAGGGGTCCCACCTGGACCCCCTCTTCCAGGCCTGAACCGATTTTCAGTGCGGCGGCGCCGGCGACGAAGGCGTCGCGAAAGGAGTCGTACACCGAGCGGTGCACGAGGAAGCGGATCGGGGATGCACACACCTGTCCGGCATTGCGGAACTTGGCCGGAACGGCCAGGCGGGCAACAGCGACGGGGTCCGCATCGGCGCAGACGATGACCGGAGCGTGGCCGCCGAGTTCCGCGGTGTAGCGCTTCAGGTGGTGCGCCGCCAGCTCGCCGAGGAGTCGGCCTACCGGGACCGAGCCGGTAAAGGACACTTTCCTGATCGTCTCACTGGCGATGAGCGTTCGGGAGATATAGGACGGATCGCCGCACACGAGATTCAGAACGCCGGCGGGGAGGCCCGCGTCGATGAGGGCGCGGGCCATCAGAATACAGGTGCCGGGAGTCTCCTCGGAGGGCTTGATAATGACACTGCAACCCGCACTCAGCGCCCCGCCGAGTTTCCGTGCAGGCAGGTTCGCCGGGAAATTCCAGGGTGTGAATGCGGCCACCGGCCCAACCGGCACGCGCTCCACGGTTTGCGTGAGGATGGATTCGAGCCGCGGCGGCACACCGCGGCTCGCCAGCCGCTTGGATTCCTCCGCCATGAAATCGATGATGTCGGCCGCCAGTAAGACCTCGCGCCGGGATTCCGCCAGCGGCTTTCCCTGTTCCAGCGTCAGTGCATGGGCAATTCGCTCGACCCGCTCACGGATCAGCGCGGTCGCCTTGGTGAGGATGCGAAAGCGCTCGATGGGCAGCATCGAGGACCACTGCGGGAACGAGCGCCCCGCGGCGCGCTCGGCGGCCTGGAGCTCCGCCGCGCCGGCGATCGGCAACCGGCCGATCTCGGATCCATCCGCCGGATTGACGACCGGGAGGAAGCCGGAATCGGTGCGATCGTGCCAGCGCCCGTCGATCAGGAGCTCGAGCGCAGGGTACTCCACAGGAACCTCACTTCAAGTGATATTGCACATCGAGTCCGAACGTCCGCGGACGCGTCGGAATCTCTCGCGCATACTGTGGTGAATTCTGCGCCTCGGAGCGGTCAAATCCCACAATGGCCTCCCGGTTGAGCGCGTTGTCGACGAAGAGGTGCGCCGACACCCGGTCTCTCTCCACGCCGATGCGCGCATTCAAAATGCTGTAGGAGGGTCGGGTGCTGACCGGATAGGGCTCTGCGCTCGGATCGAATTCCGAGCCGACGTACTGGTCCTCGACCATCGCTGTCAGCGCATATTGCTCGGACAGCGGATGACTGTACTCGAGCGATGAGCTCGCAGTCCATTTGGGGACATCGGCCAGCGGCGAGCCCACGGGCAGCACCGAGTCGGGCGCCGCCTCGGTGATCGCCGCATCGGTGTACCCGAGGCTGGCGTGCAGGGTCAGGTCGTGCATGATCCTCGCATCGAGCTCGACCTCGCCGCCCTTGGAGACGGCGGTGCCGGCGTTCGCCGTGTACCCATAGCCGCAGGCCAGGGGAATATTTTGTTGCACGTCGCTCCACTTGATGTAATAGAGCGACGAGCGGATGCCCACCTGGCCATCCATGAGCCGCGCCTTCTCGCCCAGCTCATAGCTCCAAACGGAGTCGGGCCGGTAGGTGGACGCCCCGAGCGTCTGCAGGTCCACCCCGCAAAAACTCGGCGGGATCGGCAGGTTGGCGGAGCCGGGCCGGAAGCCTTTTGCGGCGTCCGCGAACAGCGTCAGGTCCGGAGTCGGGAGATAGGTGATACCGAACTTCGGCGTGAACCCCGACGCGCTAGTGCTGCCGGAAGATACGTACGGCGGTGCCGTCGCAAGGCCCGAGTAGTTCTGCGTGTAATCGAAGCCGTAATGAAAGTAGCGCAGGCCGGCGGTGACCTTGAGATCCGGGACGATCGCGTAGGTCGCTTCTCCGAAGAGCGCAGACTGCTGAAGATGATCCGGCTCGGAATCATCGAAGACGACTGACGCGCCGTCGTAGGGGATCAACTCGCTCGAGCCCTCGGTGTAAGTCAGCTGATCGTTGAAGTCGTTGTAGAACGCGCCCAGGATCCAGTCCAGACTACCTCCCTTGTTCGACGCAAGGCGCACCTCTTCGCTGAACTGATTCTGTTCATGCTCTTCGGAGGCATTTCCGCTCGTCAGGAACGGGGAACCGTAGGGCAGGAATACCCCGTACCACTGCTCCGAGACGTCCTCGACATTCAGCAGGTGGACATGCAGTTCGGAGGTCGTCGACTGCAGCGTTGCCCAGCCAAAATCGTATTTGACCTTGAGCGAGTACACCTCGAAGTCCTCTTCGAAACTCTCCGGGATATTGCCCGCCTGGTAGTGGGCGTAATTGCCGGGCGGGACATCGATGGAGTTCTGGCCGCCCTGGGTGATTTTCTGCAGGAATACGGCCGGCGTGATCGAGAGCTCCGAGCTCGGCTGCCACAGGAGCGTCGCGCGCATTGCCTGGGTGTGCGTGTAATTGACATCGGAGAAGTTGGCGAGGACCGGCGCATCCGCCACATCGCCGCGCACGGTATTGTTGTCCGTGTAGGCCGGATAGGGCGAGACGACGATCCGGTCGATGTAGCCGCTGTCGTACCGGTCGGTCAGCACGAGCCGCAGCGCAGCCTCGTGATCGACCAGCGGCAGATTGAGCATGGCGTTGACACCGTGGTTGAATCCGCCGCCGTCGGTGCCGCCGAGAATGAGCTGACCGCTGGCGTCGAATTTCTCGAGATTCGGCTGATTCGTCAGCAGGCGGATCGTGCCGCCCTCGGAGCCCGCCCCGTAGAGGGTTCCCTGGGGACCGCGCAGGACCTCGACACGCTCGAGGTCATACAGATCCGGGCTGAGCTCGCTCTTGCCGGCCGCCGATAATGCACTGGTCGGAGGCGAGACCGGGACGTCATCGAGATAAAAGCCGACGGTTGGCGAGGACCCGCCGGTGTCGGAGAGTCCGCGGATGTTGAAATTGGTCCGGCCCGGGCCCACCGACTGGAAGGACACGCCCGGGATCGACGCGGCCAGCGTCGCAATGTCGGGTACGCCGCGGCCGATCAGCTCGTCGCCGGACTCCGCGGTGATGCTGATCGGCGTCTCCTGCAGCGTCGTCTCGCGCTTCGTCGCCGTGACGACGATCTCGCCCAAGGTGTCGGAATTGGGCGGCGCATCATCGCCGAGCGCAGCACCCACCAGCAGGGCCGCCGCCAGGACGGGCAGGCATACGATTCGGACAGCGCTCACGAGCTTGGCCGGCTCCATCGGTGGGATTCGACACGTCGTGGCACGACCCAATATCCCACCGAAATCTCTCATGAGAACTCCCCATATCGCTTACTTTTTAGAGAAAGTCATCCGCGGAAACCAGTCACATAAATTGTAATACAAGTCACCTGACTTGGACCGAAGCGAAGTGTAGACGCGGCTGCGAGGCCCGTCAAGCGCCATCGCGGTGAATACGCCCAGGTGAACAACGGGATAGGTCCGAACGACTCGAGAAGACCGCACTCCCGAGCGAAGAAAAGCTCATTTCCGCGGTTAAGGCACTCGTGCGCCGGTAAGAACTCGCAAGAAATCCGTGGCGAGCTCGCTTGCCGCGTTAGCCAGCAAAGACATATCAATACCCACCGCCACGAACGAGGCGCCGAGCGAGAGGTATTCGCGCGCGAGCTTGCGGTCGGAGGTCAAGGTTCCGACGGCCTTGCCGGCCTGCCGCACCGCAGAGATGCCATCGACGACGGCCTTCTGTACCCGCGGCTCCATCGGATTGCCGAGATGGCCCATCGAGGCCGCGAGATCGGCGGGCCCGAAGAACACGCCGTCGACGCCTTCGACCGCGGCGATCTCGGGGAGGTTTGCGAGGCCTTTGACCGATTCGACCTGCACGACGACGCAAATCTCCTGATCGGCGTTCTGAAGATAACCCCGGATGCGCCCCCACCGCGACGCCCGGGTGGTGGCGCTCGCAACTCCACGGTGGCCCCGGGTCGGGTAGCGCGTCGCGGCAACGATGCGCGCGGCCTGATCGGGGGTCTCGACCATGGGTACGAGGACGGTCTGAACCCCGATGTCGAGGTATTGCTTGATGAGCTCGCTTGCCCCGTGCACCGGCCGCACGACGGCCTGTACAGGGTAGGGAGCGATGGCCTGCAGTTGCGCAAGCACGGTGCGCACATCGTTTGGCGAGTGCTCCGCGTCGAGGCACAGCCAGTCGAAGCCAACGCCGGCCAAGAGCTCCGCAATGGCGGGGTCGACCATGCCGACCCACAGCCCGATCTGAGGCTTACCTGCGCGCAGCGCCTGCTTGAAAGTGTTGTGCGGCATTTGCATGGGAGGCGCCCTCAGGTGAGCCGGAAGGTGACGTTGCCCAAGGGGCCATAATCCGCATGCAAGACGTCCCCGCGCTGAGGAACCGTGGGTCGAGTAAAGGAGCCGCTCAGCACCACGTCTCCCGCGTTCAGTTGTTCATCGTAAGGGGCGATCTTGTTCGCGAGCCACGCGACGCCGGTCGCCGGATGATTCAGGACCCCCGCCGCGATCCCGGTCTCCTCGATCACCCCGTTCTTGTACAAGAGCGCGCCGACCCAGCGCAGATCGACGGCATCCGGTCTCACGGGGCGACCGCCGGTGACGATGCCGGCATTCGCGGCGAAATCGGCGATGGTGTCGAATACCTTGCGCGGTGCCTTGGTGTCTCGATCGAATTGCTCGATGCGCGCATCGATGATCTCGAGGGCCGGGGTCACGTATTCGGTGGCCGCCAGCACGTCGAACAGCGTCGCGCTCGGACCTTTGAGCGGTCGAGCGAGAACGAAGGCGAGCTCCACTTCGACGCGCGGCGCTATGAACCGCTCGAAGGGGATGTCGCTGCCGGTCTCGAAAAACATGTCGTCCATGAGGGGTGCATAGTCGGGCTCGGTGATCTGCGAGGCTTGCTGCATGGCGCGCGAGGTGAGGCCGATCTTTCGACCCCGGATGGTCCGGCCGTCTGCAAGCTCGAGCTTTACCCACTCGCGCTGGATCGCGTATCCGTCCTCGATGGTCATCTGCGTGTGCATTTTCGAGAAATGACGCAACTGCGTGCGGCTCTTGCGGGCATCGTAGAGTTGCCTGGCCAGAGAACGGGTGAGCTCAGCGGTCAGCATGGGCACCTCGGGTTGCGCGGTTACGAGTCTTTGAGACGTGCATGCAGGTTATTGTGCTTGAGCGTGCCGCTTTCGCTGAACTCCGACAGCTCGAGCGAGAGCGCCAGGCCCTGCTGCGCATATTGGGTCTCGAAATGCGCCTTCATGATCTCGAATAGACCATTCACCGTCGCTCGCTTGGCGGCCTCGCTCCGACCGGCGCCTATCTTCAGGATGGCATGGACGAATCCCGCATCCTTGATGCTGCCGTCGGCGATGCAGTACTCATCGCAGGGTATGGCACGAACCCGAACGCCGCCCGGGGGAAATACCGTCTTGCCCTCGACCTGAAGTCCGGTCATGAACAGCGCGAGCTTGCGGCAAAGCTCGCCGAAACGACCGCCGGCGCGCAAATTGCTGCTGTATTCCAGAGTCATGTGGGACATGGTGCGATACTCATATCGGCGATGGTGCAACCCACGGCGAACATGGGAATGGGTCGGTAGTGATGCAGCGTGCCGGTTCCGCGAGCTGCCGCGGCCACTGCGATGAACGTTCGAATCTCGTAGCCGCCTTGGCCGGCATCTCGGTAAGTCGCGTCATCCGTGTATGAGAGCATCCCGGCTTGGTCATTGGACTGCCAGCGCCCCAGGAACTCCCGGTCCCACGGCTCGTTGATCTTCCCCGAATCGGGCGTTGCCGGCCAGTGTGAGATACCGCCGGTTCCCACGACGGCGATACGCTCGCTCACCGAGTCGGCCGCGCGGCGCAAGGCCTCGCCGAGGGCCCACGCCCGATGGAGCGGTGCCAACGGCGGACCTTGGCAATTGATGTTCATCGGAATCACGGGCAAGTCGAAACTCGGCGTCAAGAAGTTCAGCGGCACCATGATGCCGTGATCGAATTTCCATTCCTCTGCATAGGCAAGGTCGACGGTGCGCATCATCTCGCTGATGAGCCGCCGGGAGAGCGCGGCGTTGCCGGGGATGGAGGTGCGAGCGATGCGCAGCCACTCGGGGTCCTCGATCGGTCCCTCGTATTGGTCCGCCATACCGACGGCGAACGCCGGCATGTTGTTCATGAAGAAATTCGCGAAATGCTCGGCCGCCACGATCACCAGGGCGTCGGGCCGCGCGGCCTCGAGACGCTCGGCCATACTGCGATAGGCGCCGTGAAACTCGACCACGACGGCGGGATCGGCCATGCGCGCGCGCCCGGTGATGCCCGGCGCGTGGCTCGCGATCCCGGCGTACACCAAGCTCATAGACCGGCGACCTTCTCGTCGAGGTCGGTGGTCATGTGATAGATGCCGGCGCGCACCGGGCCATGCTTCGACACGCCCGCGCGCATGGCGGCGAGGTAGTCGGCCCAGGGCATCCCGAGAAACGCCGCATAGTGCATCAGAAGCTGACCATTGGCCCCGAGCACATAGAGGAGCCCGATGTCGCCCTCGCCTATCGCATTGCGCTCATCTGTGGTCAAGTCGTAGCGCTCGAGCACCGTTTGCGGGCGCTCGCTAAATTGTTCTTGGACGCTGCGATCTCGATTGATGTCGAAGAGAAATTTCTGCATCTGGTAGAGGCTCATCACGTTCCCCAATGCGGAATGTGATGCGAGCCCAGGCTCACGCACACGTTTTTCGGCTCGAGAAACACCTCGTAGCTCCAGGTTCCGCCCTCGCGTCCCGTGCCGGATGCCTTGGTGCCGCCGAACGGCTGGCGCAGATCGCGCACGTTCTGGCTGTTGACGAAGCACATGCCCGCCTCGATGGCGGCGGCGACGCGATGGGCGCGGCCGAGGTTCTCGCTCCAGACGTAGCTCGACAGCCCATACTGGATGTCGTTCGCCTGGGCGATCGCGTCCGCCTCGTCCTCGAATGGGATCAGGCAAGCCACCGGGCCGAAGATCTCGTCCTGCGCGATGCGCATGCGATTGCTCACGTCGGCGAAGACCGTGGGCTTCACGAAATTGCCCTGCCGCAACTCCCCCTCGAGCGCCGGCGCCTCGGACCCCCCGCAGGTCATGGTCGCGCCCTCCTTCGCTCCGAGCTCGATGTAGCGTCGCACCTTGGCAAGGTGCTCCGGGCTGATCATGGGGCCCATGATGGTCTTCTCGTCGAGCGGATCGCCGACCCGGATGCGCTGCGCACGCTCGGTGAATTTCTGCGCGAAGTCCGCATATATGGACTGCTGCACGAAGATCCGCGATCCGGCGGTGCAACGCTCCCCGTTGTTGGAGAAAATCATGAAGACCGCGGCGTCGAGCGCGCGCGGCAGGTCGGCGTCGTCGAATATCACGAAGGGACTCTTGCCGCCGAGCTCCATGGAGAACTTCTTGAGGCCGGCGGTCTTGACGATGCGGTTGCCGGTGGCGGTCGATCCCGTGAACGAGATCGCCCGCACGTCCGGATGCCTGCACAGGGGCTCGCCCACCTCGGTACCATAGCCGTGCACGATGTTGAGCACGCCCTTCGGGATCCCCGCCTCGAGCGCCAGCTCCCCGAGGCGCGCGGCCGAGAGCGGCGACAGCTCGCTCATCTTGAGCACGGCGGTGTTGCCGAAAGCGAGCGCCGGCGCCACCTTCCAGGTCGATGTCATGAACGGCACGTTCCAGGGCGAGATCAGCGCGCATACGCCGACCGGATGGAACAGCGTGTAATTGAGATGTGATGAGGTGGGATAGGTATGGCCATCCACCCGCACGCACATCTCGGCGAAATAATAGAAATTGTCGGCCGCTCGAGGGACGAGCTGCTTGCCGGTCTGCGCGATGACCTGCCCGGTATCCAGTGTCTCGGTCCGGGCGAGCTCGGGGACATGGGCGGCAATCAGGTCGCCGAGCTTGCGAACGAGCTTTGCGCGATCGGCCGCGGGCAGCCCCGCCCACTTTGGAAACGCCTCTTTGGCCGCCCGCACCGCGGCGTTGACCTCCTGCTCTCCGCCTCGAGCGACCTCCGCCAGCACGGCCTGAGTGGCAGGATTCACCGTCTGGAAATATTCCTTCGAGGCTACCGCCGAGCCGCCGATCAAGTGCTGTATTTGCATGTGCGCTTTCCTTTCACCGACCGAACGACGCGTCCGAGCCGATGGTGTTCTCGAGTCGCCCGAGGCCGTCGATCTCGCAGACGACCTCATCGCCCGGCATCACGTTCTGCACCCCCTCGGGCGTGCCCGTCAGGATCGACGTCGCCGGGGCCGAGCGTCATGAACGAGCTCAGGTACTCGATCAGATAGGGAATATCGAAGATGAGGTCGCGCGTATTGCCCGATTGAGTCTGCTGACCGTTCACGAACGTGCGCAGCGCAAGCCCGCCCGGATCACCGACCTCCTTTGCATCCACGAGCCAGGGACCCAGCGCCGTGGCGCCATCCCGATTCTTGACGCGCAAGTTGGGGCGGTACCAGTTCTCGAGATAATCGCGAACCGCGTAGTCATTGGCGATGCAATAACCGGCGACGTGACGCATCGCGTCGGCGCGCGATATTTTCTTCGCCAGCCCGTCCGATCACCACGGCGAGCTCGCACTCGTAGTGCATGAACGCTGCGTCGGAAGGCCGGCGCGTCGTGCCGCGATGGCCGACGAGTGTACCGGGACCCTTCAGGAACACCAGCGGCTCGTCTTGAGACTTGAACGCGAGCTCTTTGGCATGATTCGCGTAGTTCAATCCGAGGGCGAGGATGGTTTTCGGCTCGAAGGGCGGCAGCCAGATGACGTCCTCTTCGGCAAGCTCTCGCCCATCGGCGAGGCGCACACGGCCCTCGGTCCCCGCGGGTCTCGTCTCGTGGATGGCACCGGAATAGGCGACTCGAGCCCGCATCACACATGCTCCGGGACGAGCCGATTCTCGATGCGCCCGATGCCGTCGATCTCGATCGCGACCGTTTGACCCGCACGCGCACGCGGCGCCGGCGCGGCTGCGCCCAGCGCGAGGATATCGCCCGGCCCAAGCGTCATGAATTCCGTGACATCGGCGAGCAGCCGGGCCGTCGGCCGGATGAGCTGTGAGGTGCTGGTCGTTTGTACCAATGCGCCGTCGACCAAGGTGCGAATGGCAAGGTCGTCCGGATTACCGACCTCGTGGGGCGCAGCTACCCGGGGGCCCAGGGGGCAGAAGCCATCGCGCGCCTTGTAGCGAACCGAGGGGCGGTAGTAGTCGGGATGGGGGAGGCTGACGTCGTTTACAATCACGTAGCCCGCGATATGCTCGTGCGCCCGCGATTCGGCGACCCGGCACGCCGTGGAGCCGATGACGACGCCGAGCATCGCCGCCACCTCGAGTTCGGCCGCGCCCACCGGTACCTCGACCGGCTCATTGGACAGGGCCAACGTGTTGCGCGGCTTGATGAAGAGCACGGGGGCTTTGGGCAGACCGTTGTACGGAGGTTTCGCCGCCGCGCCCGTCATAGCCTCCACCGCGGTTCGATGATTCAGCAGAACGCCGTAGACCCTGCCGCTCAAAGCGTAGGGTGCGACCTGGAAGGGAATGGTGAGCGCCGAGAATGACAACTATCGCTTTCCACCGAATCTCACTAATATATTAGTAATCGTTTCACCAACCCCGCTGCCTGTCAAGAAAATGGCTTCGAAGTTCAAGCATAGGAACCTCCCCCTGTTGATGCTGCAGGCGCGAGAGCGAGTGATCGGCCGGTTTCGGCCGCTACTGCACGCGAATGGTCTCACCGAGCAGCAATGGCGAATACTGCGTGTGCTGGCCGACATGGGGGCGCTCGAGCCGAGGCAAATTGGCGAGCTCTGCCGGCTGTCGAGCCCAAGTCTCGCGGGCGTGCTGGCCCGTATGGAGGAGATCGGTCTGGTCAAGCGGAATCGGCTCGCGCACGATCAGCGTCGCGTGCTCGTGTCCCTCAGCTCGCGCAGTCGTAGCCTCGCCGCCCGCATGGCGCCGCAGATCGACGCTATCTACGCCGACATCGAGGCAAAGCTCGGCCCCCAGGCGACCCTGCAGCTTTACAGCGCCCTCGACACACTGATCGCAGCGCTGGCGACCGAGGACGCCCAAGCGGAATAAAGAAGTCTAGTATATCGGGCTACGCCCTAGGGAGACACTTGGACCCGGGACCGCCGCGACCAGTACCAATAGAACGGCAGACCGGCGAGCAGCATCGCAACGCCCTGAAGGGCTTGACGCGGCGTCGCCACGAAGGTGTTCACCAGAAGCGCTGCGGTGACCAGAAGAAACGCGAGCGGAATCACCGGATAGCCGGTCGCACGGTAGGCGCGCGGCGCGTTCGGCAGGGTGCGGCGGAATACGAACAACGACCCCGCGGCCAACCCATAAAACAGCCAGGAGGCGAACATCACCGAGTCGGTGAGCGTGTCGTAGGTGCCCGAGAGGGCCAGTACGCTCGCCCAGGCGCCCTGCGCGATGAGCGCCCTCACGGGTACGTTGGAGCGCGGCGAAAGTTTCGCGAGACCTCGGAAGAATAAACCTTCACGCGCCATGGCGAAGGGAATGCGGGAGTTCGACAGTACGCTCGCGTGCAGGGATCCGAACGAGGAGATCATCATGGCGACCGCGGTCAGCGATACCGCCGCGGGACCCAGGAAGCGCTTCAACACCTCGGTGGCGACCGAGGAACTGGTCGGTATGCTCGCGATCTCGAGCGGCGTGAGCGCGTAGTAATAGGCGGCATTCACGAACAGATAGATCGCACCCACGAGCAGCGTCCCGCCGATGAAGGCGCGAGGCAGATTTCTCTGGGGGTCGCGGATCTCACCCGCCAGGGGCGCAACATTGTTCCAGCCGTCATAGGCCCACAACGCACCGAGCATGGCGGCCCCGAAGCCGGCGATCCCGCCGCGCGCGCTCGCCGCGACGCCCTCGCAGGTACCCGACAGTCCCGAGCCGCGGAAATGCGCGAAGGCTCCCGGCGCGAGCACGAAGGCGCCGATGCCGACGCCGAGCACCAGGCCGATCTTGGCGATGGTCAGGATGAGCGCCGTGCGGCCGCCGGTCGCCACCGTCGTGCAATTGAGGATCGTGACGACCCAGATGGCCGAGAGCGTGACCAGGGTCAGACCGCTGATGCCGGCGGGAACCCCGGGCAGAGCCGCCGCGAGATGCCAGTGCTCCAGGGCGCCGCCCAGGGCGACGTTCGTGAATATCGCAAGGCCCACGGCGAGCGCCGCCTGCGATCCCGATCGGAATACGGCAAAGGCCATCCATCCGAACAGAAACCCGACGAGGCGGCCGAACGCGCGGCGCAGATACACGTAGTCGCCGCCCGCCTCCGGCATCAGTGCCGCGATCTCGGAATAGCAAAACGTGCCCGCCAGCGACAGAAGCCCCGCGGCCACCCACACCAGCATGACGGTTTTCGCGCTGCCGACGTTGCAAGTCATGACGCGCGTCTTCAGGAACACGCCCGCCCCGATCATGTTGGTCACGTTGACGGCGATCGCCGCCCACGTCCCCACTCCCCGGGTCAACTCCGAGCCGCCCATTTTTTCCGAGATAGCCTGACTCATCCCTGGTGTAGTATCCGCCAGATGCCCCCGGAGTACTCACGAATCTCGCCTTGGATCTTCGCGGCGCTGGTGGTCTTCATGGTCTACCGGCGTTTCCGCCGCAATTTCGGCCGTCAACTGCTGCGCCCGACGCGCATGACCTTGCGCTTAGGTGTCTTGCTCTTGCTGGCGGCGGCTCTGGCGCCGGCGGCGCTACGCGGCCGCGACTACCTGTTCGCCGACACCGCGGGTGCCGCAGCCGGTGTGGCGCTCGCACTCTGGGGCGCGTCGCGCACGCGTTTCGTGCGCGACGGCGAACGTCTTTTCTACATTCCGCACACCTACACGGGCATCGCCGTCTCGGCGCTCCTGCTCGGCAGAATCGTCTATCGGTTGGTCCAGCTGTATCCGATGGGCGGGTTCCCCGGTGCGGGGAATCCGTCGCCGGGTGCTCCGGCCTCGATTGTGAAAGCGCCCCTGACGGCGGGACTGTTTTTCGTGTTGATCGGCTACTACGTGTGCTACTACGGGTGGGTGCTATGGAAATCCAAGCGGATTACCCCCGCGGACCTCGAGGCGCCAGCCCCGAGCTCCGCCGCCGACGCCTCTGTCACCTGACGAGGTAGAAGAAGGCGACCGTCAACAAACCGGTGCCGGCGAGCAGCACGTTGTGGCCCCAACGGGCGATCATACTTAGCATCTCAAATCTCCTGATTTCATCGATCCTCGAACTCCCGCGCCTATCGCGGGCGAGGTCCTTTAGGTGGGGGCGCAAACTAACATTTCCAGGGTTCGCCGAAGTTTGCGCTGCGTCGCAAAACGGAGTGAAAGTCCCTGAAAAAACGGTTTTTTTGGTGCATCCGGACACCACCGCCCGCGCCCGAACACCCGTTCTGCGGTTTACCGCCCGGGGCGGGTTTACTGCCCTGTTTTGATGCGCGTCCAGACCCGGGTACGCGCCCGATCGTACTCCGCGTTGAACTCCCCCGGCAGATACAGCCTCGCGCGAAGTTGCGGCGGCGGATAGACCGCCGGGTCCTCGAGAATCGCCTTGTCGACGTAGGGACGCGCCGCGAGATTGTCGTTCCCGTAGTGGATGTCGTTGGTGATCTCCGCGATCACCCGGGGCTCGAGAATGAAATTCAGGAACTCATGCGCCGCCTCCGGATGCGGCGCCGACGTCGGGATGAGAAACGCATTGTAGGTGATGTTCGAGCCTTCCTTGGGCAGCGTGAAGGCCAGGTGCGCACCGGTGCCGTCCTCGCGGGCGCGCGCCTGTGCCACGGAGTAGTCGCTCGACCAGGCAATCGCGACGCAGATTTCCTTCGAGGCCATCTGGTACCAATAGGAATTCGAATCGAAGTTGCGGACATACGGGCGCACGGCCATGACCGTCCGCTCGGCCGCCGCGAGATCTTCCAGGGACTGCGAGTTCGGGTCCTTGTGCAAATAGACGAGCGCCAGCTGAATCACGTCCTCCGGCGAGTCCAGGAACGTGACGCCGCAGTCGGCGAACTTCGACACGACGTTGGGATCGAACAGCATCGCGAGGCTGTCGGTCGGCGCGTCGGGCATTCGCGACTTGACGGCGTCCACCTGATACATGAACCCGTTCATCGCATGTAGGTACGGGACGGCGTAGCGATTGCCCGGATCGACCTGCGCCTGAATCGCGAGCACTGCGGGATCGATGTTCTTCAGATTCGGCAACTTGCTCTTGTCGAGCGGCATATAGGCGCCGGCCCGGATCTGATGGCCGTAGAATCCGGTGGTGGTGCTCGCGATGTCGTAGCCGGAGTGGCCCGCCAACAGCTTCGCTTCCAAGGTCTGGTTGGAATCGTAGGTCTGATAGACCACCTTGATATGGGTCTTCCGCTCGAACTCGGCGATGGTCCGATAGCCGATGTAATCGGCCCAATTGTAGATATTGAGGACCTGCTCTTTGCCGCCATCGGGCGAGGCGGCGGCGGAAGGGCCCTGGTGCCCGCCGCAGCCCGCCGTGAGCGCCGCGGCGGCTGCGAGCGCGACGGCTGCTAGCGCAACCGCCGCCGGCCGGGTCCGCTCAAACACGCGTCAGTTCGGCGGCAACCCACTCGTGAAACTGCCGTATCACGTACTCCTCGGGCATGACGACTCCCCGCACATGGGGCGCGGCACGCAGACCTTGCTGGTTCAGCTCGCACACGTCCGCATCTTCCGTCATCACCCGATTGGTGAATTCCACCACGTTGGCCATGTCGAAATCCGGGCTCTCCAGCGTTTCTGCGGAGAACAGGTATTCGACCCGCATCTGAGTCCGCTCGGGGTCCAAGGGAAGCAGCCGCACCACGCGCACGTAATCGACGTGTCCGACGATGAACATCGACGGCAACCCGGTCATGTACACGTGCCCGAGCTTGCGATCCTCGTCGGAAAGGCCCGGAAATTCACGACCCGCGAGCTTGCCGTCATTGGACCAGGTCGCCGCCCCGTCGCGAAGGCCGCCCTTGTACTTCGGATCGGATTCGTCCCGATGATCGCTCCATTGAGGATCATCCCGCTCCTCGAGAAGTCCGCGCCCGAAGATCGGCACGAGGCTGGAGAGCTTCGGATGCACGCCTGGGCAATGCAGACACTCGTTGTAGTTTTCCCAGAAGATCTTCCAGTTGCTGTGCACCGTCTTCTCGAGGGTATGGCCGAGAACGAGGTCCTTCAGGGGCCACGCGTCGAGGCGATTCAACGGAGTATCGAACATGCGCTCGAAGGCCGGCGGGTCCTGCGCCAAGGCGACGAATACGAAGCCGCTCCACTCGTGAACCTTGATCCCGTAGAGCGGGTAGTCCGCAAGATCGAACCCTTCCGCGTGCGCCTTCGAGGAGGTGCGCAATAGCTCGCCGTCGAGGCTGTACGTCCAGGCGTGGTACGGGCAGACGATGGCGGGCAACCTCAGGGTACCCTCGCTTTCGCGGCACAGCAGGGCTCCGCGGTGACGGCAGGTGTTATGGAAGCCTTTCAACGCGCCATCGTCGCCCCGCACCAGGACGATCTTTTGATCGCCCACTTCGACGGTGCGGAAAGCGCGTTTCGCAGCGACCTCGCTCGAACGGCACACATAGATCCAATTGCGATACCAGATTCGCTGGAGCTCGCGCTGGTAGTGGCGCGGATCGAAATAGCTCTCCGCGGGCAATCCTTCGGTGAGTTCCGTCAGGCCGTTGTAACCGGCCGCTTTGTCCTGCGATGTCACCTGCATGATTCTCTCCGCCCTCCGCCACGCCGAACCGGTGGCATTATAGCGTAGGACGGCGCGCCAATAAGCGCCGGCGGCCCGATCAGGCGCGCATCAGCGCGCCGCTCGGATCGTAGGCAGGCCCGCTCAACCGGACCGCCGCACACCGCTGACCGATGATCTCGATCTCGAACCCGGAATCCGCACGCGCGAGGGCAGCGGGTACGTAGCCCAACGCGAGCGACGCGCCCACTCGATGCCCGTAGGCGCCCGATGTGACCCAGCCCACGGCCTTGCCGTCATGCCAGATGGGTTCATCGCCGATGGCATCCGCGTCACCGGCTTGGACCTTGAAGCACAGGAGCTTGAGGGCTCCCCCGCCGTCGCGTTCCTCGGCGGCCGCCGAACGTCCGATGAAGCGTTCTTTCTTGAAATCGACGAATCGTCCGAGACCCGCCTCGAAGGGACCGTAGATCGGACGAAATTCGCGCGCCCAGTTTCCGAAGCTCTTCTCGATGCGCATGGCATTCAGGGCACGGCCGCCATACAACCTCAGCCCATGATCCCTGCCGGCAGAGGTCAAGAGCTCATACAGCGCGCGCTGGTAGTCACCGGTCACCCAGATCTCATAACCCATCTCGCCGGTGAACGACACCCGGCCCACGTAGCCCGGAACCATGCCGATCTCCATGCGCCGGAACGACATGAACGGGAATGCCGTGCTCGACAGATCGTCCCGCACCAGCCCTTGCAGCAGCGCCCGCGCATGCGGGCCCGCGATGGCGAGACCCGTGTATTCCATCGCGCAGGGACGCACGGAGACGCCGTTTCCCGGCAGATGCCGCTCGAACCAGCGCATGTAGTAGGTCTCCGCCGCATAGGTGCCGATCAGGAAGAAGCGCTCCTCCGACGCGCGGCACACCGTGAAATCTCCGATGAGCTTGCCGCGATCGTTGAGCATCGGCGTCAGCGCGATGCGCCCGACGTTCGGGACGCGGTTCGCCATGGTATGCGACAGCCACTCGGCGGCACCCGGGCCGCTAACGTCGAACTTGCCGTAATTCGAGATCTCGATAAGTCCCACCGCATTGCGCACGGCGGCGCATTCCTTCCCCACGTGAGGATGGGCGTTCGAGCGCCGGAAACTCACCTCGTCGTGGGCCTCCCCGGCGCTCGGCGCGAACCAGAGCGCGTGCTCGAGCGTGCAGTAGTCCCCGAACACCGCGTGCTCGGCCTGCAGCCGCTCGTAGATCGGTGTCGTCCGGAGCGGCCGTGCCGCGGGCAATTCCTCGTTCGGGAAGCGGATGCGGAAGCGGCGCGAATAATTCTCCCGCACCTTCGCATTGGTGTAGGCGAGCGTCGTCCAGTCGCCGTACCGAGCCACATCCATCCCCCAGACGTCAGCGCCCGGATCCCCGTCCACCATCCAGCGCGACAGTGCAAGGCCCACGCCGCCGCCCTGACTGAATCCCGCCATGACGCCGCAGGCCACCCAGAAGTTGCGAAGCCCGCGCACCGGTCCCACCAGAGGATTGCCGTCGGGAGCGAAAGTGAACGGGCCGTTCACCACCTTGCGGATGCCCGCGGATTCCAGTGACGGGAAATGCTCGAAGCCGACCGCGAGACTCGGCGCAATGCGCTCGAGATCGTTGGCGAGAAGGTCCTGCCCGAAATCCCACGGCGTGGTCTCGGGAGACCACGGCACCCCCGCCCGCTCGTAAGTCCCCATGAGCATGCCGCCGCGCTCCTGGCGCAGATAGATCTCACCCTCGAAGTCGATCGCGTGGAGCTGCTCCTTCTTGCCGGCGAGCTCGGGCATGTCGCCGGTGATCAGGTATTGATGCTCCATCGCTAGAATGGGCAGCTCGATACCGACCATGCGGCCGACCTCGCGCGCCCACAGCCCGCCGGCGTTCACCACATGCTCGGCGCGCACCGTGCCTTTCTCGGTGATCACATCCCACGAGCCGTCCGGGTGCTGCTTGAGATCCACGACACGATTCTGGCGCACGATGTCGGCGCCGCCGATCTGGGCGGACTTCGCATACGCGTGGGTCACGCCGTACGGGTCGACGTGGCCCTCGATGGGGTCGTACAGAGCGCCTGCGAAATGTTTCTTCTCGAGGAGCGGGAAGAGCTTCGCCGCTTCCTCCACCGAGATGATCTCGAGCTCCATGTTGAGATAGCGGCCGCGCGCCTTGGCCATCTTCAGCCAGTCGAGGCGCTCGCGCGTTCCGGCGAGCATGATGCCCCCCGTGATGTGGACGCCGCAGGATTGACCGGAGATCTTCTCGATCTCCTTGTAGAGATTGATGGTGTATTGCTGGAGCTTCGCGACGTTGGGATCGCCGTTGACCGTGTGCATGCCGCCCGCGGCATGCCAGGTCGAGCCCGACGTCAATTCCGCCCGCTCCACGAGGAGCACATCCTTCCAGCCCGCCTTGGTCAGGTGGTAGAGGACGCTGGCACCGACGACGCCGCCGCCGATGACCACTGCTTGTGCGTGATTTTTCATCGAAATTTCAACCCGCGGTTTGCCTTATTCGTTGGAGACTGCCAAATGAATGTTCGCGCCCGTCTGTGCCACCTCGCGCCCGAACCGCCCGATCAGCCAGGAGCGGAACAGCGCGATCGCCGTATCGGACAGGCCCTCCGGATGGGTGACCAGATAGTAGCCGAAGCCGTCGTCCAGGATGATGTCGAAGGGTTTCGCCAGGCGGCCTGAGCGGATGTAATCGCCGAACAGATAGTTGTCGATGAGGCAGATCCCTTCGCCGCTCAGCGCGTACTGAACGGCGAGCAGCGCCGTGTCGAACACGAGCCCGCGCTCGACGTTCAGGGAATGCAGTCCCGAGTGCCGCGCGAACTGCGTCCACAGATAATGCCGCGGCATATCGGAGAGGCGCACGTGAATCAGCTCATTTGCCTCGACGAACGCGGCGAGGTCCTTGCCCTTGTGCCGCTCGGCCACGCTGGGATGGCAGAGCAGACTCTGACGCACCGGCCACAGAAGATCGCGAACCATATCGGTGACGGCCGGCTTCGAATACACGACCGCGACGTCCACCTCGTTGAGCGGCGGACCGACAGCGTGCGGACTTACCAGGTCGATCTCGACATCCGGCGCCGTATGCCTGAAGTCGCGCAGGATCGGCACCGCGAGATGCGCCGCGAACGTGGGCGGCATCTGCACGCGCAACGTCCGCAGCACGCTGGTCCCGTCGTTGCGGATGTCGTCGAGCGCATATTCCAGACGGTCGAAGGACTTGGTCACCGCGGCGAGCAGATGCTGGCCCGCTTTGGTCAATACCAGCGAGTGCGGGCGGCGCTCGAAGAGCTGAACACCGATCAATTTCTCGAGCGCGATCACGTGCCGCGACAGGGCGCTCTGGGAAATCAGCAGCGCGTTCGCCGCCGCGGTGAAGCTCAGATGCTGCGCGACGCCCTCGAAGGCGCGCAGCGCATTCAGAGGCAACCAGCGTCGATCCATGGAAGACTTGGACACAGCCGGCCTCTCCCTAGGGCGACCAGGACCGCGTGTAGCCGATGGCCCTCTGTTGGTCCTCGACGATGGTCCGCGAGGCGAGCCACAGGTGATAGGCGGCCCAGAATCCCGTCGGCGCGAGGCAAAGGAGCGCGAGACGCAAAGACGCGGCGTCCACGGCATGGGTGCCGGCGAACCAATCCGAGAGCGCACCCACGGCCTGCGGTGCGACGACCAGGTTCAGGATATTGGCGACCAGCAGCGATATCGCGATGAACATGTTGCGCATGTGGCATGGCGAGAGGTTGTTCAACAGGCCGAAGCAGGGTCCGATGTAGAAGTAAATGGCGGGAATGAACAGCCAGAACATCACCTTGCAGAGCGCGAGCGAATGCGTCCAGTAGGCGACTATCGAGGGAATGGTGGCGAGGCCGATCCCCAGAGCCAGGAACAGTGCGACCCGCCGCGGATTGGCCATGCGGGGTCTCGACAGCAGGCAAGCCGTACCGATGCTCGCGGCGGCACCTCCGATGAGATGGATGTTGCCCGTCACATCGGCCGCCTGGCTGACATTCAGATGGTAGGCGCGCAGCAAATAAGCGGTGGTCCACCAGATCAGCCCCCATCCCCACAGGGCGCACAATCCGCCGCCGATGACCACGTGGAACGCCGCTTTCTGTTTCCACAGGAATTTCATCGACTGCCACAAGGTGGGCTTGATCTCGTCCTGAATTCCATCGAGCCGGCCTCGGGCCGGTTCGCGGACGGTCACATAGACCAGCACGCCGGCCACGAGGCCGGGAATGCCGAGCGCGATGAACGCCATGCGCCACGAATAAGCATTCGCCACCCATCCCGCGAAGTTGAGTCCGAGGAATGCGCCGATCGGCGCACCGAGCGCCAGCACGGTCATCGCCATCGGGCGGCGGTCGGCCGGAAAGTAATCCGACACGATGGCGGTCGAGGGCGGGGTTCCGCCCGCCTCGCCGATGCCGACACCGATGCGCCCGAGGAGGAACTCGAGGTAATTGCGCGAACGCCCGCAGAGTATGGTGAACGCCGACCAGATGATCAGCGCGGCCGCCAGGATGTTGCGCCGGTTCATCCGGTCGGCCATCCAGGAGATCGGAATGCCGAAGACGACGTAAAACAGGGCGAGCGGCGTCCCCGTCAGAAATGCCACGCCGTTGTCGCTCAGATGCAGCTCGAGCCGGATGGGCTCGAGCACCGTGGACACGACATAACGATCCGCGATGTTGATGGCGTAGATGAAGCACGTGAGAATCAATACGTACCAGCGCAACAGCGAACTGGGCGCCAAGGGTTCAGCGAGGTCGACGGTGGTGCTGCTCACGTAGATCGGGCCTGTCGTTCGATCTTTCGCACCATACAGGGTTCGCATCGGATATGCGACGGGGCGCCGCACGACCCCTTGAGGCAAGGCCCAGCCGAGGGCGTCGAGCCTGCTCCTCAAGGTCACGCCTAAAAATGACATGGGCGAATCGGGAAATGGCATAGCAAGCCATCCCGATAGGATTAAGCTTTCGCCCCGGTGGAGAGCTTCGACTACGTCATCGTCGGCGCGGGGACCGCGGGCTGCGTGTTGGCCGATCGCTTGTCGGCGAGCGGGCGCCATCGCGTGCTCGTTCTCGAAGCCGGCGGATCGGATTCGCGCTTCTGGATCAAGGCGCCCATCGGGTACGGATTCACCTTCGCCGATCCGGCCGTCAATTGGAAATATCAGGCGGCCCCAAGCCCGGGCCTCGGCGGCCGCCCGATGTACTGGCCGCGCGGCCGCGTGGTCGGCGGCTCGAGCTCGATCAACGCCCTGGTCTACTGCCGCGGCATGCCGCAGGACTTCGATGACTGGCGCGAGCTTGGAAACGTGGGTTGGGGTTGGGACGACGTGCGTCCTTTCTTCGAAAGGACCGAGCGCCGCGTGGCGCCGGACGGCCGTGCGATCACCGACGGAGCGCTCGACGTAAAGGACGTGACGCCCTTCCTGCACCCGATGCGGGAGCAATGGCTCGCCGCGGCGGCCGAGCTCGGGCTGCCGGTCACCGAGGATTTCAACGGTCCCCGCCCCGAGGGCTTTGGCTGTTATCAGGTGTCGATCCGCGACGGCCGCCGCTGGTCGGCGGCGGATGCATTCCTGCGCCCCGCGCTGAGCCGCGGCCAGGTGAAGCTGGAGACCGGGGCCTGGGCCGCGAAGCTTCGCTGCGAGGGGCGCCGGGTCACTGGCGTCGAATACTTTCGCGGCGGTGCGCCATGCTACGCCCGGGCCGAGCGCGAGGTCATCGTGTGCGGCGGGGCCGTGAATTCGCCCCAGCTTTTGCAGCTCTCCGGTATTGGCCCGGGGAGCGCTCTCAGCGCCCTCGGGATCGCGCCCGTGCTCGACAATCCCGCGGTCGGGGGGAATCTTCAGGACCACCTCGCCGTCGTGTATTCATTCAAGGCGACTCGCCCGACGTTGAACGACGAGCTTCATTCTCCGATCCGCCAGGCGATGGCGGGAGCGAAATACCTCCTCACGCGGCGCGGCCCGTTGAGCTTGAGCGTCAATCAGTTCGGCGGATTCGTTCGCGCCACCCCCGAGGCCACCCGCCCCGACATGCAGCTCTACTTCAATCCGGTGACCTACGGGACGGGCGACGCCACGCGCAAGCGCATCAAGGTGGATGGGTTTTCCGGGTTCTATCTGTGTTTTCAGCCGACGCGGCCGACCAGCACGGGACGCATCGATCTCTCGAGCGCCGACTTCCGGGAAGCGCCGCGCATCGCGCCGAACTATCTCTCCACGGACAAGGACGTGGAGGATGCGAAGCGCGGCGGGCGGCTGATGCAGGCCATCGCGCGCACTCGCGCCATCGGCGGTCTCATCCGCGAGCCCCTGGCGCCGGATCTCTTGCGAATGAGCGAGGCCGATCTCGTGGCCGACTTTCGCGCGCGCGCGGCAACGGTATATCACCCGGTGGGCACCTGTCGGATGGGCCGGGCGATCGGCGAGTCGGTGGTCGATGCATCGCTTCGTGTGCATGGCATGGAGCGGCTGCGTGTTGTCGATGCCTCGGTCTTTCCGACCGTCACCTCGGCGAACACGAACGCGCCTACGCTGATGGTCGCGCAGCGAGGGGCGGACATCATCTTGTCAGGGACGTCATAGTGAATCGATTGGAGCGATATGAAACTCGATAGCGTGAAGGTATTCGTGGTCGGAAATCCGCCGCCGAGCTACGGCGGTCTGTACTTCGTCTTCCTGAAGCTCAAGACCGCGTGCGGCATCGAAGGCGTGGGCGAGGTATACGCGGCGACGTTCGGTCCCAAGATCATCGCGGCGATGATCGAGGACGTGTTCGCGCGCCGATTCGCCGGGCGCGATCCTTTCCGGATCGAAGCGATGTGGCGCGACAGTTACGGCTCGGGATTCACGCTGCGCCCCGACCTCTCGCTCATGAGCGTGGTGAGCGGTCTCGAAATGGCCTGCTGGGACATCATCGGCAAGGCGGTCGATCAGCCGGTCTATCAGCTGCTGGGCGGCAAGGTGCACGAGCGGTTGCGAAGCTACACCTATCTCTATCCGGCCGAGGGCGAGGGCGATGACTTCTATCACGACCCGGACCGCTCCGCCTCGCGCGCGGCCGAGTACGTGAAGCTCGGATTCACCGGTCTCAAATTCGATCCCACCGGCGGATATTCCGTGTTCGACCCGCGGCAACCCACGCAGGAGCAGATCGCGCGCACCGTTGAGCTGGTGCGCAAGGTGCGCGAAGCAGTCGGCGGCAAGGCGGATCTGCTGCTCGGCACGCACGGGCAGTTCACCCCCTCGGGCGCCGTGCGGCTCGCGAAGCAGCTCGAGCAGTACGATCCTCTATGGTTCGAGGAACCCGTCCCGCCGGAGATGCCGGAGGAAATGGCCAAGGTCGCGCGCGCTACCAGCATTCCGATCGCCACCGGCGAGCGGCTGACCACCAAGTACGAGTTCGCTCGCGTTCTCGCCGCGGGCGCCGCCAACATCCTGCAGATGAATCTCGGACGGGTGGGAGGGCTCCTCGAGGCCAAGAAGGTGGCAGCACTTGCGGAGGTGCATTACGCGCAGATCGCTCCGCACCTGTATTGCGGGCCGGTGGTCGGCGCCGCGAACATCCAGATCGCGACCTGTACGCCGAACTTCCTGATTCTGGAAAGCATTCAGCAGTGGGGCGGATTCCATGCGCAGATCCTGAAAAAGCCGATTCGCTGGGAGGACGGCTATGTGATTCCGCCGACCGCTCCCGGGCTCGGCGTCGAGCTCGACGAGGCGGTGGCTCGGGCGCATCCGTACGCCGGGGAACGGTTGCACCTGGAGATGGCGAGCCGTCCGCTGGGGTGAGAGTACCTCCTGGGACGAGAGTACCCCTTCGGGAAGAGTAACCCCTTGGGACAAGAGTAGGAGCATCGATGCGATACGGTTTTGTCGGCCTCGGTCATTTGGGCAAGCACCTGGCGCTCAATCTGGCCCGTGCGGGTTTCGACCTTCAGGTGCACGATCTCGATGTAAGTTCGGCCGATGCCCTGCTCGCCGCCGGCGCGCGCTGGTCGCCGTCGGTCCGAGACCTCGCCGCGGAATGCGACTGCCTGATCACCTGCCTGCCCTCGCCCGCCGCCACCCGGGCGGTCCTCGACGAGGCACTCCCTGCCATGCGCCCAGGTACCAGCTGGATCGAGATGAGCACCAACGATTTCGCCGAGGTCGAAGCCCTCGCCAGACGTGCCGAGGCCTCGGGGGTCGCCACCCTCGCCTGCCCCGTCACCGGGGGGGTCCATCGCGCCGAGGCCGGCGACATCACCGTACTAGTTGGCGGCGCGCAACAGGTCTATGAGGCGCATCAGGCGGCGCTTGAGGCCATGGGGGGACGGGTCATTCATCTGGGCGGCATCGAGCAGGCAGCGGTCACCAAAGTGGTGACCAACATGCTCGCCTTCATCAATTTGATTGCCGCCGGCGAGGCATTGATGCTGTGCGCCAAAGCGGGCGTCGACCTCACCTCGGCGTTCCAGGCCATCGCGGCGAGCTCGGGCAACAGCTTCGTCCACGAGACCGAGAGCCAGGTGATCCTGAATGGCAGCTATGACATTGGTTTTACTATGGATTTGGCCTGCAAGGACGCCGGCTTTGCGGTCGAGTTCGGGCGCCGCTTCGGGGTGCCGCTGCGGCTGGCGGGCGTCATGGAACAGATCTTCATCGAGGGCCGCGCGCGCTACGGCGGCGGCGCTTGGTCCTCGATGATCGTGAAGCTCCTGGAGGACGCGGTGGGCACGCCGTTGCGCGCACCCGGATTCCCCGCCCGCCTCGGTCCGGAGCATTCCTGACGATGGGGTGCTGGATGGGACGGATCGAATTTTTGCATGAGCGAATCGAAATTCAGCATAAACCGATGCTTGCCGGCAACAAAATAGCTCTTCCGTTCTAAGAGCGCGATGCTATTCTCTGTTACAAATCCGCAAGACCGCGCGACATCATAAGCGGGGCACTCGAATTACTTCTAAGAAAGAGGGATGGTACGCATGAATTCGAACTCGAAGTTGTCCTACGCGATTGCCGCAATTTTGAGCACCTCGGCCGGAGGATTCGCGCATGCCGCGACCGCCACCGACACCACCACGCCCGCCACCGATAATTCCTCGGACACCATCCAGGAAATCACGGTGACCGCGCAGCGCCGCACGGAAAACGCGCAGGACGTGCCCATCACGATCCAGGCGCTCACCGGTGAAACGCTCAAGGAGTTGAACGTCACCACCTTCGACGACTTGCAGAAATTCATACCCAATGTCACGTCCGCCAATCTGGGTCCGGGCCAGAGCAGCATCTTCATGCGCGGGCTGTCGGTCGGTGTCACCGGACAGCAAGGAACGGGCACCACCGGCCCCATTCCCGAACGTCGCGGTCTATCTCGACGAGCAGTCCGGCGCCTTGCCGGGCCGCAACCTCGACGTGTATGCGGCGGACATGGAGCGCATCGAGGTGCTGGAAGGCCCGCAGGGCACTCTATTCGGTTCCGGTGCCGAGGCCGGCGTGCTGCGGTACATCACCAACAAGCCGAAGCTCGACGTGACCGAGGGCAGCGTCGACGCGGGCTACAGCTACACCGCGCACGGCGACCCGAACACCAACGTGAGTGCGGTGCTGAATCTGCCGCTGATTCCCGACACGCTGGCGGTTCGCGGCGTGATCTACAACGACAGCCGCGGCGGCTACATCAACAACGTCCCCGCCACGTTCACCCGTGCCGGTACCGATGAAGGTTTCAGCAGATACAACGGCGGCGTCGTACCGACCAACAGCGAATCGATCAACAACAACAACCTGGTCGGCAACGCCATCAACTCCGTGAACTACACGGGCATGCGGCTCTCCGCGCTCTGGAAGGTCAACGAGAATTGGAATGCGCTGCTCACGCAGAGCTACCAGAACATGAATGCGCAGGGCGTGTTCTACGATCAGCCTTTCGGCCCGGAAGGACTGACCTTCAACAGCAAGGGCGAGCCGGTCGGCGTGACCCCGCTGCCGCCCCTGTCGGCGACTTTATTCACTCCGTCGTACGACAAAGACAAGTTCGAGAATACGTCGCTGACCGTGGACGGCCAGGTCGGCGACATCAAGCTGGTCTACGCCGGCGGCTACTTGGTCCGCAATATCGAGCAAGCGCAGGACTACACGAACTATTCGCGCGGTGTGTTCGGCTATTACTACCAGTGCGCAGGCTACTCATCGAAGTCGGCCGCAGCCGGGCAGTGCTTCTCGCCGGCCGCCCAGTGGCAGGAAACGGAAAAGAACACGCATCAAAGCCACGAGCTGCGTGCGAGCACGCCGGACGATTGGCGCATCCGCGGCATCACGCGGCGTTTACTGGGAAGAATACAAGATCCACGACGATACCAACTGGACCTACAAGACGGTTCCGACCTGCTCACCGACTGACAACGATAACTGCTTCAACAACGTCCAGCCCTGGCCCGGCGGGACGGCGAACGGTCCCGAGGTGCGCAACGACAATATCGGATTCTTCGACGACACGACGCGCACCATTCTCCAAAGAGCATGGTTCGGTTCGTTCGACGCGGATATCATCCCGAAGACATTGATTTTCACCGCGGGTACCCGCTACTACCATTTCGACGAATCGGAGCTCGGCGGGGACGTGGGCAGCTTCTACTGCAAGAATTTTGCGCCGACCACCTACTTCGGGCCTTGCACCTCGGCAACCAACGGCAACGGAAAGCCGGGCGGGTTGGTCCCGAACAACCCCGGCAGCGCCCCATACGGAACCAACTTCAACGCGACGGACCTCAATAACTCGACCTACAGTGGCTTTCGCAGCCGCGCGAACTTGAGCTGGCATATCACCGGGGACATGCTGCTCTATTACACCTGGTCGCAGGGCTTCAGGCCGGGCGGCTTCAATCGCGGCATCAAGACAGTGCAGCCTTTGGCGGGAGTCGATCAGTACTTCACTCCCGCCCAGTACCGTCCCGACACGTTGATCAACAATGAGATCGGCTTCAAGACCGAGTTCCTGGATCATCGCCTGCAGGTGAACGGCGCCATCTATCAAGAGACCTGGAAGAACACCATCGTCGAGTTCTTCGACCCGCAGGGAGGTTTCGGCAATCTGACCTTCGTGACCAACGGACCCGATTATCGGGTTCGGGGCGGGGAGCTGCAGGTGGTTGCGCGCGTGACCGAGGGTTTGACGGTGCAGGGATCGTGGTCGTACAACAAGAGCACCCAGCTCAATTCACCCTCCATTGCTCGATAACAATCCGGCCAGCCCGAATTTCGGCAAGCCGCTTCTGGGCAGCAACGGGTCACCGCTTCTCAATGTGTTCAACCTGCAGGGCAGCCCGCTCGGCGAATCGCCGGTGTTTCAGGGTAACGTGCGTGTCCGCTATGAGTTCCCGCTGGGCCAGTACAAGGCCTTTACCCAGGTGAGCGGCCAGTACTATGGCGCTTCGTGGTCGACGATCGGCACGGTCGATAACTACGAGATGGGCGGTTGGGCACAGTTTGACGCGGCGGCGGGTGTTGCCAAGGACAATTGGAACGTGCAGCTGTTTGCGCAGAACATTGCCGACAGGGATGCGAGCGTCTACACCAACTCCGCCCAATTCATCCTCACGGAGACTCCGCTGCGTCCGAGAATTGCCGGGCGTGAAGTTCGGCTACAAGTTCTAAGGGGTGGATGAATTGATCGGGAGCCGTCTCCGATCGACTGCGATAGAATCGAAAGCGGGCAGCAATGCCCGCTTTTTTATGTGTTAGCTCACCCCCAAGAGGCCGCTCGCAGGGCAATGCAGGCAGCAACCATCAGCCCGCCTTCGAAGATTGAAACGGAAGTCAAGCGGGTACGTGCGCTCCTGGAACGGAGCGAGTTCGCGACGGCGCTCGAGGCGGCGCAGGCGCTGGCCACGGAAGTGCCCGAAAACCGCGATGTTCTCTACATGATCGCGGTCGCTCTGCGCTACCTGCAACGCATCCCCGACCGCCCTCGAGGTGCTCGCACGTCTCGAGCAACTGCACCCCGGATACCCTCGCCTCTATCAGGAGCGCGGCCATTGTCATGTCGCGCTACGCGCGGCGGGGCCGGCCGTCGAGGCATTCGAACGAGCAGTCAGAATGAGCCCTGCCCTTACCGCAAGCTGGCGTTCGCTGCAGACTCTTTATCGCATCACAGGGCCGCGAAGCAGAGGCTGCCAACGCCGATGCGCAAGCGAAGGACCTCGCCGCCCTGCCGCCCGCGATCGTCACGGCCTTCAACATGTACGCCGACGGGGAGATTTTCGACGCCGAGCAGACGGTACGCCAATACTTGCTCGCCCATGGGGACCACGTCGAGGGCATGCGCCTCCTCGCCAAGATCGGCCTGGACCTCGACGTGACGGACGATGCCGAGGTCTTGCTCGCTCGCGTGCTGGAGCTGGCCCCTCAACATCGCGAGGCCCGCTACGAATACGCCATCGTTCTCCTGAAACGCCACAAGCACGTTCGCGCCCGCGAGGAAATGGAGAAGCTGCTTGCGCTCGACCCGGACAACCGGATGTATCGCACCACCCACGCGACGGTGTGCATCGGTTTCGGGGACTATCAAGCCCTGCCGCCGCTACCGGGAGCTTCTGGTGGAGACCCCGGGCGACCCGGAGCTTCATTTATCGATCGCGCACGCCTTGAAAACGCTCGGCCAGACGCAAGAGGCCATCGACTCCTACCACGCAGCCGCCGCCCTGAGAGCCGGACTTCGGAGAGGCCTACTGGAGTCTCGCGAACTTGAAGACCTACCGCTTCACGGACACCGAGATCGCCCACATGCGAAGCGCGGAGGCCTCGCCGAAGATCCAGCTCGCCGACCGGTACCACATGTGCTTCGCGCTCGGCAAGGCGCTCGAGGACCGGGCCGAGTACGCGGAGTCCTTCGCCTGTTACGAGCGCGGCAATGCACTCAAGAAGATCGAGTGCCGCTACCGCCCCGAGCCGCTCGAGCGCACCGCCCGGCTGCAGGAGTCCTTGTGCACGGCGGAGTTCTTCGCCGAGCGGAAGGGTCACGGCTGCGACAGCGCGGCACCGATATTCATCGTCGGATTGCCCCGCTCGGGCTCGACCCTGATCGAGCAGATTCTAGCCTCGCACTCCGAGGTCGAAGGCACCATGGAGCTCGCCGACATCCCGAGGATGGTCCAGGATGTGCAGGGCCGGGAGGTCATCGGCGGCGAGCCGCGCTACCCCGGCGTGCTCGCCTCCTTGAGCGCCGAGCAGTCCCGGAAGCTCGGGGAGAAATACCTCGCGGACACGCGCGTGTACCGCACCGGCCAAGCTCGCTTCATCGACAAGATGCCGAACAATTTTCGCCATCTCGCTCTCATTCACCTGATTCTACCGAACGCCAAGATCATCGATGCGCGGCGCGAGCCGCATGGCCTGCTGCTTCTCGAACTTCAAGCAGCTGTTCGCCTCCGGACAGCAGTTCACCTACAGCATCGAGGACATCGCGCGCTATTACCGGATGTACGTCGAGCTCATGGCGCATTGGGATGCGGCGCTGCCGGGCAGAGTGCTGCGCATCCAGCACGAGACGGTGGTCGATGACCTGGAGGGCAATGTCCGCCGGATCCTCGATTTCTGCGGGCTGGATTTCGAACCCGCGTGCGTGGATTTCCACAAGACCCAGCGCACCGTCCACAGCGCGAGCTCCGAGCAGGTGCGCCGGCCCATCTATCGAGAGGGCGTGGACCAATGGCGCCACTATGAACCCTGGCTGGGTCCCCTGAAATCCGCGCTCGGCCCGTTGGCCGCGCCGGCCGGTTAGGGTCCCGCACGTGTGTGCTGCAGCCTTGAATAACTCCGCCACTCGCGTCGAGATGGAGGTGCGGCGATTGCGCGGCCTGCTCGAAAAAGGCCAATTCCCCGCGGCTTTGACCGATGCGCAGGCCTTGCTCGAGGAAGTGCCGGAAAATCGCGACGTGCTCTATATCGTTGCGGTGAGTCAGCGGTATCTTCAGCGCATTCCGGAGGCGCTCGAGACGCTCGCGCGTTGCGAATCGCTGCATCCGGGATACAGCCGCTTGCATCAAGAGCGCGGCTACTGTCATCTCGCGGCGCGTAATCCGGGAGCCGCACTCGAGTCGTTCCTGGCGGCGGTTCACATCAACGTTGCACTGCCGGCGAGCTGGAAAGCCTTGGAGGTTCTGTTCCGTTCCGCTGGCCGCCTCGAGGAATCCGCGAACGCCGCCTCCCAGGTGAAGCGGCTGGCGAGTTGGCCGGTTGCCGTCATGACCGCAACCGGCCTGTTCGCCGACGGCGAGACCCACGCCGCCGAACAAATGATCCGCGAATTTCTCGTGGCTCATCCGGTTCACGTCGAGGGGATGCGGCTGCTCGCTCAAATCGGCATGAAGTTGGACATCCTCGACGACGCGGAATTCCTGCTCGAGAGCGCGTTGATGCTGGCGCCGGACTATCACGCCATGCGCTACGATTACGCGCTGACGCTCCTGCGCCGCCACAAGCACGCGCAGGCGGTTGCCGAGCTCGATCGATTGCTCGCGGCCGATCCCGACAATCGCGCTTTCCGGATCACCTACGCCACCGCCTGTGTTGGACTCGGCAAGCACGAGGAGGCGATCGAGCGCTATCGGGCGCTGTTGGCCGAAACGCCCGAGGCCGCCGATTTGCACCTATCGGTCGCCCACGCGCTCAAGACGCTTGGCAGACAAAAGGAGGCCGTGGAGAGTTACCGCAGCGCCTACAAGGCTCAGCCTGGCTTCGGCGACGCTTATTGGAGTCTCGCCAATCTCAAGACTTATCGGTTCGCCGACGACGAGATTGCGCAAATGCGTGCCCAGGAGAGAAGAGCCGACCTCCCTGCCGTGGACCGATACCATCTGTGCTTCGCACTGGGAAAGGCACTCGAGGACCGGGGTGAGTTCGCCGAATCGTTTCGCTATTACCAGACCGGCAACGCGCTGAAAAAATCGGAAATCCGATTCAAATTGCAGCCCATCCTGCGCAACGCCGAGCTGCAGCCCACGATTTGCACCCGGGAATTTTTCGAGGCGCGCAAGGGCTACGGCTTTGACTGCGGCGATCCGATCTTCATCGTCGGGCTGCCCCGCTCGGGATCGACGCTGCTGGAACAGATCCTCGCCTCCCACTCTCGCGTCGAGGGCACGACCGAGCTGCCGGAGATCCTGCGCCTGGTCGGAGAACTGCAGGGACGCGAGCCCGACTCCGCGAATCCTCGCTACCCTCGCGTGCTCGCGGATCTGAAGCCCGATGATTTCGCACGGTTCGGCGAGAAATACATTGCGGACACCCGGGTCTACCGCAGCGGGCTGCCGCGGTTCATCGACAAGATGCCGAATAATTTCCGCCACGTCGGCCTGATTCATCTGATCCTGCCGAATGCCAGGATCATCGATGCGCGCCGCGAGCCCATGGCCTGCTGTTTCTCGAACTTCAAGCAGCTCTTTGCGTCCGGCCAGGAATTCACCTACAGCCTCGAGGACATCGCGACCTACTATCGGATGTACGTGGACCTCATGCGCCATTGGGACGAAGTCCTGCCGGGCCGGGTCTTGCGCGTGCAGCACGAGGACCTGGTCGAGGATCTGGAGGGCAACGTGAGGCGGATCCTCGACTTCTGCGGCCTCGATTTCGAGCCGGCGTGCCTTACGTTCTACAAGACCGAGCGCAGCGTCCGCACAGCGAGCTCGGAACAAGTGCGCCGGCCGATCTACAAGGAGGGTCTCGATCAGTGGAAGAATTTCGAGCCCTGGCTCGGCACGCTCAAGGGCGACCTGGGAACCCTCGTGGAGCCGCGACGGCAATGAGCCGCTTCAAGGGGGCCCTGTACGCATGGCGGCACGTCGGTCAAAGGGCCGCGGCAGGTGCTAGGACTACCGCAGGAAATATATCAAAAGGAACACCACAGGGCGGCGAATATTCGTCGGCGGGATGTCGATTAATTGCAGGCGTGCCGCCGGCTTTCATTCCATCTTCCGGGAGACGGGAGCATCGGGATGATGCGCCACCCTTGCATATTTCGCGCACGTAACACGAGGAGAGGTAGTCGAGGAGTTTCGAGGGAGAGGCCATGCCGGGCCGCGGGAAACATCGCCCCGGGATGGCTTAATCACAAAAAATAGCGGGGATGACGTATGACTTTCAATTCAAAGCTGTCGTGCGCAGTTGCGGCGATATTGAGCGGCACCTCCGCCGCTTCCGTCCAGGCGGCGACCGGCTCGGATACGGACACGAACTCGGACACGATTCAAGAGATCACGGTCACGGCGCAGCGCCGCGTCGAGAACATGCAGGACGTGCCGATCACCATCCAGGCACTGACCGCCGAGACGCTGACCCAGTTGAACGTCCAGACGTTCGACGATTTCATCCGCTACCTCCCGAACGTCACCTCGGCGAGCACCGGTCCGGGCGAGGGCTCCATCTACATGCGCGGCCTGTCGACGACGCTGCCCGGGGTCCAGGGCTCGGGCGGAATCGGCAGCTTCCCCAACGTCGCGGTCTACCTGGATGATCAGTCCGGCGCGCTGCCGGGCCGAAACCTCGACATCTATGCGGCGGACCTGGAACGCATCGAGGTGCTCGAGGGACCGCAGGGCACCCTGTTCGGCTCCGGCGCCGAATCCGGCGTGCTTCGATACATTACCAACAAGCCGAAGATCGACGTGACCGAGGGGAACGTCAGCGCCGCATACGAGTACACCGCACACGGCGACCCCAGCTCCAACGTGCAGGCGGTGATTAATCTTCCGCTGATCTCGGATACCTTGGCGGTACGCGGCGTGATCTACAGCGATTCGCGCGGCGGCTACATCAACAACGTGCAGGGGACCTTCGTCCGCCAAAGCACCGACACCGGCATTCATTACGCCGGATACGTCAATAACGTTCCCGGGCCGGCAACGCCGCAGAACTCGGCCAGCAACACCAACCTCGTGCAGAACGCCTTCAATCCCGTCACCTACAAGGGGATTCGAGTCTCGGCGCTCTGGAAGATCAACGAGGATTGGAATGCGCTTCTCACGCAGTCCTATCAGGATATGAACTCTCAAGGCGTATTCTACGAAACGCCCGAGTCCTCCGGCACTCCCGGCATACCGCTGCCCGATCTGTCGGTGCAGAACTACACGCCGACCTACGACAAAGATCGCTTCACCAACACGGCGCTCACCATCAACGGCCGGATCGGGGACCTGAAGCTCGTCTATACCGGCGGCTACCTGGTGCGGAACATCGAGCAGCAGGGCGACTACACCAACTACGCACGCGGCGTATACGCCGACTACTACCAATGCATCAGCCCGTACGAGAGCGGCAAGCCCAAGGGCCAGTGCTATTCACCTGTGTCCTACTGGCGCGATCGCGAGCGCAATACCCACGACAGCCAGGAGTTCCGGCTGAGCACGCCCGACGACTGGCGGGTACGGGGGCTCCTGGGCGTCTTCTGGGAGGAGTACCAGATCAACGAGAACATCGACTGGTTCTACCGCAACGATCCCGCGTGCTCGTCCACCGTGACCACCGATTGCTTCGTCGATGTCGGTCCGCCGAACTCCGCCAGCAATCCCGTGAACCCGTCACAACCGCTGACCTACCCGAACGTACAGGTCAACAACCCGAGCATACGTCCCGACAACGAGTCCTATTTCGACGACATCATCCGCGGTTTCCGCCAGCAGGCGCTGTTCGGATCGATGGACTACGAAATCATCCCGAAGGTGCTGACGGCGACGTTCGGGACACGCTACTACCGTCTCAACACGAGCGAGGTCGGCTTCTCGGCCGGCAGCTTCGGGTGCTTCATGTACGGCTCCTTCGGACAGACGGCTTACGCTCCCCCGTGCGTCGGCAATCAGCCTCCGAACAGCCCGAGATACGATTACTCCAACAACGAGACCTCCGACAACCTCAACCAGACGTACTCCGGCTTCCGCAGCCGCGCGAATCTCAGCTGGAAGATCACGCCGGACATCTTGCTGTACTACACCTGGTCGCAGGGCTACCGTCCCGGCGGCTTCAATCGGGGCGCGCTCGAGCGCACTCCGCCCGACGGCGCGAATTATGTCTTCAAGGAGCCGCAGAGCTTCCAGCCGGACACCCTCACCAACAACGAGGTCGGCTGGAAGACCCAGTGGCTGGATCATCGCGTCGAATTCAACGGCGCCGTCTACCAGGAGGACTGGAAGAACGTCCAGGAGGAGCTGTTCGAGTCCTGCTGCTTCGGCAATTTGAGCTTCGTCATCAACGGCCCCAATTACCGGGTGCGCGGCCTCGAGACGCAGCTCGTCGCGCGGCCTCTGCACGGCGTGACGGTCACGGCGGGGGCGGCCTGGAACAGCAGCGATCTGGTGAGCGAGCCGCCCATCCTGGACGCCAGCGGACATCCGATCACGGATCCCCGGATCGGCGAGCCCTTCGGAGCGATCGGGAGCCCCCTCGCGCAATCTCCCCCCTTCCAGGGGACTTTGCGCGTGCGTTATGACTTCCCGATCCTCGAATACAACGCATTCGTGCAAATCGGCGGCCAGCATCAGGCGCACTCGATCTCGGCCACCAGCCGCACCGACGTGCCGAACCAGCCCGGCTATGCTTATGACGAGCCGGGTTTTTCGACCTACGATGCCAATGCGGGCCTGGCGAAAGGTGCGTGGCAGGTGATGTTTTACGGCGAGAATCTGACCAACACGCAGGCGGATCTTTACGAGAATCCCAATCAATTCGTCGACGCGAAGACGGTCAATCGGCCGAGAACGGCGGGAATGAGATTTACCTATAAATTCTAATCCGCCCGGCCTCTAACCGCGGGCCCGGACATGATGTTCATATCCGGGTTGCCCCCTCATGCAACACGAGGGGGACCCGCCCGATGCGGAACGCCTGCCTTGCGATATCGCCCTGCCCCGCGATCGCCCTACCTGGCGCCCTGCGTGAGCCGGTCCTCGAGCTCCTTGCAATACCAATCCACGAACTGAATCACCCCGCCCTCGTGCACGGGGGAATACGGTGCGGGATCGTACGCGGGCGAATTGACGCCGATCTGATTCTCCTGGCACACGCGCCGGTCCGACTCGTTGGTCGCACGCCATACCTGGGTCAGCCGCTCGACATCGTAGTCGACCCCTTCCACCGCATCCTTGTGCACCAGCCATTTGGTGGTGAGCTGCGTCTGGGTGGGACTGATCGGCAACAGCCGGAACGAGGTGGCGTGGTCCGCCAGCACATGATTCCAGATGGTCGGATAGTGAAACAGCAGTAGCGTACCCAAATCGGGCTCGTTCAGGCCGTCCTTGAGCGGGCGCTTGACTGCGGCCTTGCCGTCCATGGTAAAGCTCACCATTCCTTCCACGAGCGGCATCCGCGTGGTGCGGTACTGACCGTTCTCAGAAATGTTGAATCTGCTCGGCAGGCCGATCGACTCCCAGTGCGCCCACTTGCGGGCGATCACGGGATCGCTCTCGGCGCCCGCGACGCCGGTGATGGTCGGCGTCTCCGGGAAGCTGCGAATGAGCTCCGGATGATTGGCCGCACAGTGATAGCACTCGCGGTTATTCTCCCACACGAGCTTCCAATTGGCCTGCTCGATGATGGTGGATTCGTACGCGACCTTGGTCTGATGCAGACCGTGCGGAAGGAAATAGGGCTCGAGATGCTTGCGGATGGGCTCGAAATCCGGTGCGACCTTGGCGAGGCACACCCAGATATAGCCGCCGACACTCGCACAATGCACGCGGTGCAGGCCATATTGCGAGCGGTCGAATCCCGCGCCCATGTCGCGCGCCGAGAACAAGCGCCCGTCGAGATGATAGGTCCATTGGTGATACGGGCACACCAGCCGGGTGGCAGAGCCCCGCTCGGCGGAGCAGATTCTCGATCCTCGGTGCCGGCAGGCATTGTGAAATGCGTTGAGGCCGCCGTTGCGGTCGCGTACTACGACCACCGGGTACACGCCGATCTGCACCGTCAGGTAGTCGCCGGCATTCGGAACCTCGCAATCGTGACCGATGAAAAGCCAGTCCCGGTACCAGATCATGTCGAGATCGACCTGGTATTCTTCCGGGCTGCAGTAGAACTCCCGTTCCAGGGCGGTCTCGGGTTTCCTTCGTCGCAGGCGGCTCAATATGACATCGCGCGCATTCATGGTCGGCTCCTTCGCAATCGATACTCAACAGCATAGCAATGACGCGCGTGAAGGCTTACTCCTTCGCGACATCGAACAGGCGATAAACGACTTGGGCCGCGACGACGCGGTGGCGGTCCGCCGCCTGGGCCCGAGCCGGGCGGTTCTCGAGATCGCAGGTCTCAGGATCGCGGTTCTCGGGCTCGTCGGCTTGGCTCTCGTCGGCTCATGCGCCGCCGCCCTTGCGGCGCCCGGCGCCCCCGCCGCTTCGCCGGCGCCTCGTGCCGCATCGGCCCCGCATACTTCCTCGACACTGCGCATGGGCTCAATGACGCTGTCCCGCTGCCCGGACGTGCCCGTTCCCGGGCCCGTTTACTGCGGCCGCCTCGACCGGCCGCTCGATCCCGACGGAGCGGTCGCCGGCCATCTGTCGATCTACTTCGAGCTCTATCCTCACACCGGTGCCGGCAAGGCGGTGGGCATGTTGGTCGCCACCGAGGGGGGGCCGGGCTACCCCGCGACGCAGTCCCGCGACGAATATCTGGCGCTGTTCGAACCGCTGCGGCGCATGCGCGACGTGTTGATCATGGACAACCGCGGCACCGGCCAGTCGGGTGCACTCGACTGTCCCGAGCTGCAGACGGCGGAACGCTGGACCACCGAGATGGTGGGCGCCTGCGGCGACTCGTTGGGCGATCGATCCGCGCTCTTCGGCACCGGGCCGGCCACCGACGACCTGGCCGCCATCCTCACCGCGCTGGGCACGGGGAAAATCGATCTCTACGGCGATTCCTACGGCACCTACTTCGAGCAGGTGTTCGCTCTGAGACACCCCGGCATGCTGCGCTCGGTCGTGCTCGACGGCGCCTACGCGTTGAACGGTGCGGACTATGCGTGGTATCCGAGCTACGCGCCCGCGATGCGCGACAAGTTCGATCTCGCCTGCCGGCGCTCGCCCGGCTGCTCCGGGATTCCCGGAAGCTCCATCGAGCACATCCGTCCGCTGCTCGCCGAGCTGCGTCTGAAGCCGGTGTCAGTCCAGGCGACCGACGGCGACGGCAAGGAGCGCAGCTTTCGTGCGGATCCCGAGCATCTGGCCACGGTCATGTTCGGCAGCACCCCCGCCTGGGCGACGGTACGGGAGCTCGATGCGGCGGCACGTGCCTACCTCGACGACGATCCGGCGCCCCTCCTTCGCCTCATGGCGGAAACCATCGGCAGCGTCGACAGCGAGGATGCGCGCAACTCCGCCGCCGATATCCGCCAGTGGAGCGCCGGCCTCGAGGTCGAGGTGATGTGCCATGATCCGCCGCAGATCTTTGATATGCGCCTGCCGCCCGTGCTGCGCGCAGCGGACCGTGATCGTGCGCTCGCGGAGCGTCGCCGCTCGTACCCCGACACCTATGCACCCTTCACCCTGGATGAATACCGCGGGATGCCCCTGGACTACAGCTTCATCGATCAATGCGTCGCGTGGCCAGTGGCGCCTACCGATCACCCGGCGGGCCGGCCGACGCCGCCGAATGCGGTCTATCCGGATGTCCCGGCGCTGGTCATTTCCGGCGAGCTCGACAACCTGACCACGCCCGCCGACGGCGCCGCAGCCGCCGCTGCCTTTCCGCACGGCAAGCAGATCCTGATCGCGAACAGCTTTCACGTGAATGCCCTGCCGCATGCACGCAGCGGCTGCGCAGCCGGCATCGTTCGGCATTTCATCGCGACGCTCGACCCCGGCGATACCGGGTGTGCGTCCGAAGTCCCGGCGGTGCGCCTCGTGCCGCGCTTCGTACGGCACACGGACGAGGTTGAGCCGGCCGTTGCGGATGGCGGCAATGCCGCCTCCGCGGGCGCCTTGCGGCTCGCGAGCGCAACGGTCCAAACGGTCGGGGATATCGTCGTGCGCGTTGCGGGCAATACCTCCGGTCATGGGGTGGGCCTGCGCGGCGGAGCTTTCAAAATCGCCCCAGGCGACGCCTCGCGCCACATCACGCTCGAAGGGGTGCGTTGGACGGAGGATCTCGCGGTCTCCGGTACGATCGAGGAGACGCGGGACACGGAAGGCACGGTGCGGGCGAAGGTCACGATCGAAGGACCGGATCAGGTCGGAGGAGCGATCGACCTCGAGTGGCAGGACCGCAGACCCGACGCCACCGCTCGAATAGAGGGAACGATCGGCGGCCGGCACGTGAGCGCACACATGGGGGCGCCCTGACTGCGAGATCGAATCTCCAGGTAATTACTATTGCATGCCGTTAGAGGACATGATGTCGATCGGCAGCTTGAACGCTGCATCGGGACGCTCAATCGAATCAACGACTCTCGCGACCAGTTCCGCGTCGTCCTTCCCGATGATCTCGAGGGCATCGTTCGGAAAATGATTCTGTAGATCGCTCATCAGCATTTCCGGGTCATCTCCCACCATGTAGGGTGTACGCTCAAAGTTCGGGTCTTCAAGATCGACATCCGCGTATCGATGCCCCGCGGAAGACAAGTTCACCAGCCGCGAACCGGGCTTGAGCAGCGAAGCGATGCGGTTCACGAGGACAAAGTGTCCCAGGTGATTCGTGCCGAACTTTGTAGAAGCGGTTTATCGACGTGAAGTCGAGCATCTGGCCGAAGCCGTGCCCCAGCTCCTTGAGACCTCACCAGCGGGAGAGGCGCTGCACAAGTGGATGCACCTCTTCGTCGACTACATCGCCACCAAACGCATCATCGCGCCATCGCTGGCAGTTGCGGCTGCTCGTAGGTCCAGTCTGCAAACAACTTCTGCGGGGCTGATCACAAGCGCGATCTCTACACTCGTGAAGCGTGCCATCGCCAGCGGCGATGTGCGCAGGGATATCGATCCGTCCGACTTGCTGCGCGCGCTGGTCGGAGTCAGCTACAGCAATCCCGACGCGGGCTGGGAAGCGAGCGCGCGTCGACTCATCGACATTCTGATGGATGGGCTGCGACGCAAAGGTCGATGACCGGAAGTAGGCGAAACGCTCTTCGATCCAATGTGACTGTGTCGCTGGTTCACTTCACGTGCCACTCGCCGAGCTCCGACGCAAGTTGAACAGCGCGCCGGTACTTGTTCGCCGCTGATAAAAGGATAGGTTTGATCGGGCAAGTAGGGGGCACCTCACGAAAGTCGAGGAGCGGCAGGCCGTGCTGACTGTTACTCACGCATGGCAGGCCTTCGGGTTCTTTCGCCTTTGCGTGAGACGTAGCGCTGGCTGGAATCCTTTGCGAAGCGCTGAGGATTGCCAAGGAACTCGACCAGCCGTGTCTCGCATTCGGAAAACGAGTATCCGCGCCGCTGCGAGATCATGAAGGTCAGGGGGCGCATGTGCCATGCGCGCCGTTGGAGTTCGACGAGTGTTCCATTCGCGAGGTCTTCGGCAACCATATGACGCGGCATGTGCCCCCAGCACAAGCTTCCCCTGAGCAGATCGTGCTTCGCGCCGAGGTCATCCACCCGCCACTGGCGTTCGCCGGCGACCCCGTGTTGTGTTTTTTCCGCATCGGGCTGATTGTCGGTTACGACGAGTTGGATGTGCCGGCCAAATTCCTCCCGCGGGATCGGCCCCGCGATTGCGGCCAGCGGATGCGATGGCGCACAGACGGTCACCATTTGCGCTTCACATAAATACTGCCTTTCTATGGTACTCGGGCTCAGCTCCGGCACGTCCGTGATCGTCACCGCCAATGCGCACGCGCCTTCGAGAACCAAACGTTCCCCGCCCTGCATGGTCGTCATGCGCAGATTGATTGCAACCGTTGAAAAGTCCGCCTGCAGGCTGCGCAGGCATTCAATCAGGTGCGCGCGCGGAAAATAGGTATCCACGGCAATCGAGACTTGCGGTACCCCGGCTTCAGCAATGGAAACCGCGCGCGTCTTCATTTCCTCGGTGCGTGAGATCACCGCACGAGCATCAGGCAGAAGGCTCTGGCCCGCGGGCGTAAGCGTCGCCTTGCGGGTGTTGCGCTCGAACAGCTGCACATCAAAGGCACTCTCAAGTGCCTTGATCGCGTGACTGATCGCCGACTGTGCGCGGTTCAGCTCCCGTGCAGCCGCGGAAAAGCTTCCTTGGTCACACACGGCAACGAAGGCCCGAAGTTGATTGATGGTGACGTTATCGAGCATGGCCATCTAAAGAGTAGATGTTACTTATGCATTTATCGTCAATTGTCTTCATGAGTCAAGGCCCCAGATCAGGTGGTATTGAACACTCCAACGAAGGATGCATGACATGAACAGACTGAATGGAAAGACCGCGGTGATCACCGCCCAACCATTAAGGAGATCGCGATGTACGACCAATCCAAGCTATCCGAGTTGATCCGGTTCGCACGAGTCGAGGCGGGCTCCACCGTCATCGACGTTTACCCGGGCGACGGCGACTGGACGTGCCTGTTCTCCGACGTCGTGGGACCCCAAGGGCGGGTCTTCAGCTTCGTGCCGACCGAAATCGCCGACCTCAAGAAAGATGCGGTCGGCCGCATGCGGGCGCTCGCGAAGGAGCCGGGCCGAGAGAACGTCGAAGCCGTCTCGGCGGACCTCGTTGCGATGTCGGATGCCACGCAACCAGCGGATGTCCTGTGGCTGCACCTGTTCTACCACGATCTCCACACCGCGCTGATCCAGGCCAGGGGCGCGACGGCGGCCCACTTCAATCGAGCTGTCTACGAGCGGCTGAAGGCCGGTGGGTCCTACGTCATCGTAGACCACACCGCTGCCGTCGGGGCGGGCACGAGCGACGCCCAGTCGCTGCATCGGATTGAGCCTGCATCCGTTCGCGAGGAAGTGGAGGCGGCCGGCTTCGTACTGGACGCGGAAAGCACCATGCTCGCGAACAAGGACGATCCGCACTCGATCAAAGTGTTCGACCCCTCGATCAAGGGCGAGACCGATCGCTTCGCCTATCGGTTCGTGAAGCCCTGACAGGACCCGGCGCCGACTTCATGTCGACCTCCCCGATGGGTGCAAACAAGCCCTTCGAAGACATCGAGGCAACCCTGCTTGCTGCCACGAAGTCGGCTTTGGATGAGCTCGTCTGGTGGGGCCACGCGACGCGATGGCGGCGAAGGCCGCAAGCCGGCGGAGCGGTGTTTTTAAGGGGTTAATAGCCGATGGAATCGATAGGCGCCGATCTACGTCAAATGCAGCGCACTCCGCTCGCCGCGTCTCACGTTCAGGCGCTGCGCGATGCGGGAAAAACGGTCACCCATCCTATCCGCGGTCGGATCTTGCACGCAAGGCTACCCCATTGCAGCGACGGGTTGCTTGATCGCTTCAGTCCGCGCAACTCGGGGTTCCTCTTATCACTCAGCAGCGGCGGGAACGAATCTCGCGTACGCCTCGTCCGAGCTTTCGCCTCAGCAATGTACGGAGCGTTACACCATCCGAATAGCCTATTTCGGTGGCGATGCAATCGACACTGGCGTTACTGGTCCGCAGCCGATGCACTGCGCGTTCCACGCGCAGGTCCTGGAAGTAAGACAGCGGCGATTTGCCCAGCACGGATCGAAGCCGACGAGCGAGGGTGCGCTCACTCGTACCCGCGCTGCATGCCGCATCACTGAGGGAGAAACCTTTCGCTAGCCGGCGCCGCGCCCAAATCTCGAAGCGCTCTATCATTGGATCGTTGTGCGCCAGCTGATCGGAAACGATGAAGCCGGCCTGCGAATCGCGGGGTTCGCTCAGCAAATAATTTGCGGTAAGCGCGGCGAGCGAGGGACTTCGCCGGCGAATCAAACCGAGTGCGAGGTCTATGTGTGCCAGCGCCGCACCCGCCGTTACGAATGGGCCGGAGTTTACTAACACGCGCGATTCGTCCAGTTCGATGTTCGCATAACGCTGACGAAAAAGCGGAGCAAGCCACCAAGAGGTGGTCGCATCATGCCCGTCAAGCAGGGTGCTGTCCGCGAGAACGAAAGTTCCCGTGCATGCTGCGCCGATCCAGGCGCCGCGCTGCGACCACTCTCGCAGCACGACCCCGGCATCCGCAACGTCGCCCTGTGTCAATCGCTCTGACAGGGTCGCGGGTGTTTTCTCGCCCAGCGCCGGCAATAGCACTGCGTCCGGTTGAGGCAGGATCGCCGTTGCCGTCAGCGGGACATTGAACCCTCGGGCCGTATGGACGCGACGTTGCACGCCTGCCACGGTCACTTTGATCGCTGCCGTGGGGGGTGTGAGGGAGGCCGCCAAATCGTTGGCGGTTCCAATAGTGTCAAGCAGGGCCGAGAGCCCCAGATCGAATGCACCTTGCAGCGTCAAGACGTGAACAAACATGGCGAGAACGATACCATATTCGGCGGTTTCGCCACTACCCGGATTACGACCAATCGCGCAAGCTGCGTTCTCGTTATCAACAGAGAGCAGCCCATGGTCAAGTTAGCATTGCTGGTTCGCTTGGAAGCTAAGCCAGGAAAGGAAACCGCTGTCGCAGAATTCCTAGAGGGCGCACTGCCGCTCGCCAATCAGGAAAGCACCACACCCGTTTGGTTTGCCCTGCGATTGGGACCGTCCACCTTCGGGATCTTCGACGCATTCCGAGATGAAGCGGACCGCAAAGCCCATCTTGGAGGCCCAATCGCTGCCGCGTTGATGGCCAACGCGTCGGAGCTACTTGCTCAGCCTCCTCAGATCGAGCAAGTCGACTTATTGGCCGTTAAACTGCCGATGTAGCGAGCGATCGGAGCGCAGGCTACTGAGTATTCAGGCCGGCGCGGCGAGATGCGACCGCGGCTTGCACGTCTGCCCACAGGGTTAGCCTCCGGCCGTTCGATGGCTGAAGGGGGAGACTTCATCGGATTTTTCGACGATCAACTTCTCACCGTCGAAATGAAACTCGACTTGCTCTCCGACGCGCCCGTAGCTGCTTGAACTCAAGGTGGCGCTGCCTCAGTTCTTAAGAACAATGCGACCCACGACTTTTCCGGCGCGCAGTTCGTCGATGCATTTCTGGACGTCGCCCATCGGTTCCTCTCTCATCGGTGTCGGCTTGATCTTGCCGGAGCGCGCGAACGCCATCAGTTCGTGCGCCTCGGTCAAGGTCCCTACCATGAAACCCTCGATGGTCATCCGCTTGTAGACCCAGTGCACCATCGGGAGGCTGAAATTGCCCCCCATCAGGTCAGGCCGAGAAAGCGCTGTTTGGCGCAGAGATTTTCGTCACCTTTGGCACAGTCGCGGCACTTGCCGCAGCCGATCCAAGGGAACACTGCTTTCCTGGCGCCGATCAGGCTCTTTGGCACGCCGGGACCGACTTCCTCGACGAGGCCTGCGATCTCGTGTCCGAGCGTGAACGGAAGCGTTATGCCGCGCGTGATGTCAAGCTTCTTGCCGCCACCGAGGTCCGCATAACCATCCTGGGTGTGCAAATCGGAGTGGCACAGCCCGCAACGCTCGATCCGGATGAGGACTTCCATTCCCACCGGCCTCGGCGTGTCGACGACGGTTTCGCTTAGGGGCGCATCGAATTTGACGAGTGATTGACGGCGCATCAGTGCCACGGTGTTTTCTTCTTAGAGGGATCAAGGCGATGCGGCCAAGAGCGCACCCTCCTCCGCGACCGCAATCCGCGCTTCGCCGATCTTGCGCTCCGCGCTCGGCGGATAGCCGTACTGGCTGCGGTAGCACTTGGAGAAATGCGGCGGCGACTGAAAGCCGCAGGCGGCGGTGATGTCCATGATGGGCATCGAGGTTTGCAGCAGGAGCTCCCGCGCCCGGCGCAAACGCATCTCGAGGTAATAGCGTTTCGGGACGCAGTTGAGGTCGCGCTTGAACAGCCGTTCGATCTGGCGGCGCGAGAGACCGGTCGCCTTGGCGATTTTCTCGAGCGACAGCGGTTTCTCGATGTTCTCCTCCATGATCTGCGCGACTCGAATGAGGCCGCGATGGGAGACGCCGACGCGGGCGCGCAGCGGCACGTACTGCCGGTCGCGATCCTTGCGGACCCGATCGACGATGAATTGCTCCGACACGCGCTGCGAGATCCTCGGCCCGAGCTTCCCCTCGATGAGATTGAGCATCAGATCGAGCGGCGCCGTTCCGCCCGAGCACGTGAAGCGATTTCGGTCGATGGTGAACAGCTGGTCGCTGATGAGAACGCGCGGAAACTCTTCGCGCAGCGCCGACAGATTCTCCCAATGAATGGTCGCGCGAAAGTTATCGAGGAGGCCGGCCTTGGCAAGCGCATATCCGCCCGTACACAACGCCCCCAAGGCCACCCGGCGCTCGGCCAGCCGGCGCAATGCCGTCAGCAGAGCCGGGGATACCGCCTCGCGGATGTTGATGCCGCCGCACACGAACAGGATGTCCACGGGCCCGAGCTTGTCCAGGGCGCTCGCGGGGGTGAGCTTCAGGCCGCTGCTCGATTCGCTCGGCTGACCGTCGAGGCTGACGACGGACCACTCGTACACATCCTTGCCCATCAGCCGGTTCGCCATGCGCAGCGGCTCGAGCGCATTGGCAACCGCGATCAGCGAATAATGGGCGAGCGTAAGGAACGCATACTTACCTTTGCGAAGCACTGCGGGCGATTCCAAACGCGCCTCCCCTGACTTTTGACTTTTTCACCAGCCCCCCGCCCGCCATTATGCCATCTGCAGCCGCTCGAATATCTATTTCCGACATATATATGTCGCTTTTTCGACGCATCTCCCTGAGGCGGCAGCGGGGTTTTCTAGAAGGCTACGAGCCCTTCCGAGGGCCATGGCGCGTTTACACCCGGGATTGTCGCAATTAGCTTATTGTTTCGGCGCCCGCTGGTTACACTGCGGAGCGAATTTCCTCGGGGGATCGATAGATGAAAACTCATGCCCGCGTCGTGGTCATCGGAGGCGGCGCGGTAGGCGTCAGCACGCTCTATCACTTGGTGAAAAAAGGGTGGTCGGACGTGGTGTTGGTCGAGCGCTCGGAGCTCACCGCCGGCTCGACCTGGCACGCCGCCGGCCTCCTGCCGCTGTTCAATATGAGCTACACGGTCGGGCAGCTGCACAAGTATTCCGTCGATCTCTACAAGCGCCTGCCGGCGGAAACCGGACAGGACGTGAGCTTCCACGTCACCGGGAATCTGCGCCTCGCGACCTGCCGTGACCGCATGGACGAGTACCAAAAGTACTGCGGTACCGCCAACACCATCGGCGTCCCATTCCAGATCATCTCTCCGCAGGAAGTGAAGAAGCTCTGGCCGCTGGTCGAGCTCGGCAACGGCGGCGACACGCAGAACCTCGTCGGCGCGCTCTATCATCCCGACGACGGCCACATTGCGCCGGCGGATCTCACCATGGCGCTGCGCAAAGGGGCGCGCGCCGGCGGCGCCGAGATCTACGAGCAGACCGAGGTCACGGGGATCAAGCGCACCCCGTCCGGCGAATGGCATCTCACCACGACCAAGGGCGACATCATCGCCGAGCACGTGGTTTGCGCCACCGGCAATTACGCGCGCCAGACCGGGCGGATGTTCGGACTCAACGTGCCCGCCATCCCGGTCGAGCACCAGTACATCGTGTACGACGAGTCGCCGGAGCTCAAAGCCTATCGCAAGGGCGGCGGCCGCGAGCTCGCGGTGCTGCGCGAATCCGACCAGTCCTATTACCTGCGGGAAGAACGCATGGGCTGGATCCTCGGACCCTACGAGGCCGGCGCGCCCGCGCGTTTCGCCGACGGCGTGCCCGACTGGTTCGGCAAGAGCCTGTTCGAGGGCGACCTCGAGCGGCTCCTGCCGCATGTGGAGGCCGCGCAGCGCCGGGTCCCGAGTCTCGCGAACTGCGGCATCAAGGACATCGTGAACGGCCCGATCTCCTACACACCGGATGGAAGCCCCTTGATCGGTCCCGCCTGGGGCGTGCGCAACCTCTGGCTCAACGAGGGCCACAGCTTCGGCATCACCGCCGCCGGCGGCTCGGGATGGCAGCTGGCTGAATGGATCGTCGAGGGCGAGCCCGGCATCGACCTGATGGCGGTCGACCCGCGCCGCTACGGCCCGTACACCAGCAAGCGGTACGTCGTCCGGAAGAACGAGGAAACCTACCGCAACGTCTTCGTGATCCACTTCCCGGACGAGGAGCGTCCCGACGCGCGCCCGGCGAAGACCAGTCCGATCTACGACAAGCTCGCACGCATGGGTGCCGTGTTCGGTCAGCGCTACGGCTGGGAGCGCGCCAATTGGTTCGCGCCCCCGGGCGTCGAGGCGAAAGATCAATGGAGCTTCCGCCGCTCCAATTATTTCCCGCACGTGGGCCGCGAGGCCGTCAACCTCCGAGAAAATGTCGGCGTCATCGATCTGACGCCGTTCACCAAGCACGAGGTGACCGGGCCCGGCGCCGAGGCGTGGCTCGACAGCCTGGTCGCCAACAAGGTGCCCACCAAGATCGGGCGTATGGCTTTGAGTCATGCGCTCACCCGCCGCGGTGGCATCCGTTCGGAGTTCACCATCACCAAGATCGCGGACCAGCATTTCTATGTGGTGAGCGCAGGCGCCGCGGAGCGCTATGACAGCGACTACCTGGTCGAGAAGCTGCCCAAGGACGGCTCGGTCGCCCTGCGCAACATCACCTCGAGCCGCGGCTGCTTCGTGGTCGCGGGCCCCCGCTCGCGCGACGTGCTGGCGAAGCTCGCCGATACGGCGCTCGACAACGCTTCATTCCCCTGGCTCACCGCTCAGGTGACTGAAGTCGGGCTCGCGGTCGACGTGTACCTGCTGCGGGTGAATTTCGTCGGCGCGCTCGGCTGGGAACTGCATTTCCCGATCGAATACGCGCACCATCTGTTCGATGCCATATTTGAGGCGGGTGCGGAATTCAATATCGGCATGGTGGGAATGCGCGCGATGGAGTCGCTGCGCATCGAGAAGTCCTACCGCATGTGGGGAAGCGATCTGACCCCCGACTACACGCCCCTCGAGGCGGGACTCGACCGCTTCGTGCGGATGAACAAGGGGTCTTTCATCGGCCGGGAGGCGCTCGAGAGACAGCTCGCACAAGGCGTGCCCAACCGCTTCATCACCTTCGAGGTCCACGGCGTGACGGACGCCGATCCCCTCGGCAACGAACCTCTGTTCGACGCTAAGGGACGGCTCGTGGGACGCGCGACCGCGGGATACTACGGTCATGCTCTGAAGAAAAGCCTCGGGCTCGGATATGTGAAGCCGGAGTTCGCCAAGGTGGGAAGCGAGCTCCTGATCGAGATTCTCGGGGAGCGCAAGCGCGCGACGGTATTGGTCGATTCGCCTTATGATCCCGAGAACAAGGACTTGAGGGCCTAGGAAGTCATGAGCCGCCAATCCTTTTCCGGATGGGCCCTGATCAAGCGGGGTCTCTCGGGCCATCTCGGCTGGGAACCGCAATGGCGCAAGGCCGCTCCCAAGCCGAGCTATGACGCCGTGATCGTCGGCGGCGGCGGACATGGCCTGGGGGCCGCCTATTACCTCGCCAAGGAGCACGGGATGACCAACATCGCCGTGCTCGAAAAGGGCTGGATCGGCGGCGGCAACACCGGCCGCAACACCACCATCATCCGCTCGAACTATCTCTTCAACGAGAGCGCGGCCCTCTACGATCATGCCGTGAAGATGTGGGGGAACCTTTCCCAGGTCTTGAATTACAACGTGATGTACTCGCCTCGGGGGGTGATGATGCTCGCGCACACGGTGCACGACATCCAGGTATTCAAGCGCCACGTCCACGCCAACCGCTGCAACGGCGTCGACAACGAATGGCTGGAGCCCGAGCAAGCCAAGGAATTCTGCCCGCCGCTCAACATCCAGGACAACATCCGTTATCCCGTCCTCGGGGCCGCGCTGCAGCGCCGCGGGGGCACCGCACGCCACGACGCGGTGGCCTGGGGCTATGCGCGGGCGGCAGATGCGCTCGGCGTCGACATCATCGAGAACTGCGAGGTCACGGGCATCCGCACCCTCCCGAACGGCGGTGGCGTGGAAGCGCTGGAGACCACGCGCGGCACCATTCGAGCGGGCAAGGTCGGGGTCTCGGCCGCCGGCTCGACGAGCGTCGTCATGGCTCTGGCCGGAGTGCGCCTGCCGCTCGAGAGCTATCCGCTGCAGGCTCTGGTCTCCGAGCCCATCAAGCCGATATTTCCCTGCGTGGTGATGTCGAACACCATCCACGCCTACATCAGCCAGTCGGACAAGGGGGAGCTCGTGATCGGTGCGGGCACCGACGCCTACACCTCATACACACAGCGGGGCGCGCTGCATATCAACACCCACACCCTCGATGCGATTTGCGAGCTGTTCCCGCAATTCCGCCGTCTGCGGATGCTGCGCAACTGGGGCGGAATCGTCGACGTGACCCCGGACCGTTCCCCCATCATCGGCAAGACGCCCGTGCGCGGTCTGTACGTCAATTGCGGCTGGGGTACGGGCGGCTTCAAGGCGACGCCGGGCTCGGCGCACGTATTTGCCTGGACCATCGCGCGCGACCAGCCGCATCCGATCAATGCGCCGTTCACGCTCGAGCGCTTTCGCGACGGTTATCTCATCGACGAAGCCGCCGCGGCGGCCGTGGCTCACTAGCCTTCGGCCATCTCATGCTGCTCATCCACTGTCCTTATTGCGGCGAGCGTCCGGAGCTCGAATTCGCTTATGGCGGCCAGGCGCACATTGCGCGGCCCGCCCGCCCTCAAGATCTCGATGACCAGGCCTGGACCGACTTTCTCTACATGCGCGACAACACCAAGGGCGTGCATGCGGAGCGCTGGAGACATTCGCGCGGCTGCGGGCGCTTCTTCAACGCGCTGCGCGATACCACCACCGACCATTTCCTCGCGACCTACCGGACCGGCGAGCCCAGGCCCAACCTGGCGAAGATCGGCGGACGCGCTCCGTGAGTTTCCGCACCAGCGCCGGCGGACACGTCGACCGAACCCGGCCCCTGACGTTCATCTTCGACGGCAGGACCTATCGTGGATTCGCGGGGGACTCGCTGGCCTCGGCGCTCCTCGCCAACGGCGTGCACCTGGTGGGCCGCTCGTTCAAATACCATCGGCCGCGCGGGATCCTCGCGGCCGGGCCGGAGGAGCCGAACGGGCTGGTCACGGTGTATCGCGACGCGGCGCGCCAGACGCCGAACCTCCGGGCCACCCAGGTGGAACTGTACGAGGGCCTGCAGGCGATGAGCCAGAACCGGTGGCCGAGTCTCGAACATGACGTTCGGGCGGGTGAATGACTGGCTCTCGCCTTTTTTCCCCGCGGGTTTTTACTACAAGACTTTCATGTGGCCGAAGAGCGCCTGGAAGAAGTGGTACGAGCCGGCGATTCGACGCGCCGCGGGCCTGGGGGTGGCGCCCACGCTGCCCGACCCCGATCGCTACGCACAGCGCTACGCGCACTGCGATCTGCTGGTGGTGGGAGGCGGTCCGGCCGGGCTCGCCGCCGCACTCGCCGCATCGGACTCCGGTGCCCGCATCATCCTCTGCGACGAGTCGGCGGAGTTCGGCGGGAGCCTCCTCGGCGACACGGCCGCGCGCATCGATGGTGATTCAGCGCTCGATTGGGTGCGGCGCGCCGTCACGGAGCTGCGTCGAAGCTCGCGGATCACGCTGCTCGCGCGCACGACCGCATTCGGCTATTTCCCCCACAATCTGGTCGGCCTGAACGAGCGCATCACCGATCATCTGCAGGCGCCCCCCGCTCAATTGCCGCGCGAGCGTCTGTGGCAAGTACGCGCCCGGCAGGTGGTGTTGGCGACCGGTGCCATCGAGCGGCCGCTGGTCTTCCCGGGCAACGATCGCCCGGGCATCATGCTCGCCGGTGCGGCGCAAACCTATCTCAACCGATTCGGCGTACTGGTCGGACGGCGCGTGGTCGTCGTCACCGCCTGCGATACGGCTTATCAAGCCGCGCTCGATCTTCGAGCGAGCGGCGCGACCATCGCCGCCGTCGCCGATGTCCGCCCGCAGATCCCGAGCGGCCTTCCCGACGCGGTGCGTGCCGCGGGCATCGAAGTCCTCGCGGGCGCCACCGTCCTCGGCACCGAGGGAAACCTCCGGGTCAAGGCAATCTCCCTGGGCGAGGTCGATGACGCCGGCCAGGTCCGCAGGACCCGCCGCATCGAGTGCGACGCGGTGCTGATGTCCGGCGGTTTCACGCCGAGCGTGCATCTGTTCTCGCAATCGCGCGGCAAGCTCGCCTGGGATGAGTCGATCCAGGCCTTCATCCCGGACCGGTCGGCGGAGCGCGAGCGCTCGGTGGGAGCCTGCCGAGGCATCAACGACCTCGCGCAGGCACTGGAGGACGGCGCGATTGCCGGGGCCGATGCCGTGGAATCAGCCGGTCCCATGAAATCGGCCGGTGTCACGGAACCGTCGAGGGAGACCGTTTCCCAATTAGGCGGCGCGGATCGGCGCTACACCGTCGAGGCGTCGACCCGACGGGCCGGCGCCACCTTGGGCGCGCTCCCCGCCGCACACCCTCCCGGCAAGCTCAAGGCCTTCGTGGACTTTCAGCACGACGTGACGGTGCGCGACCTGAGGCTTGCCGCCCAGGAGGGATTCCGCTCGGTCGAACACCTGAAACGCTACACCACGACCGGAATGGCGACCGACCAGGGCAAGACCTCTAACTTGAACGCGCTCGCGATCGCCTCGAAGGCGCTCGACACGCCCATCCCGCAGATCGGCTTGACCACGTTCCGCATGCCGTACACCCCGACCACCTTCGGGAGCTTCGCGGGCATCTCGCGCGGCAATCTGTTCGATCCCCGGCGCACGACGCCGACTCATGACTGGGCGCAGGCGCGGGGCGCGGTGTTCGAGAACGTGGGCCTCTGGATGCGCGCGCGGTATTTCCCGCGTGCTCTCGAGGACATGCATGCGGCGGTGGCGCGCGAGTGTCTCGCGGTGCGCAATGCCTGCGGTATCTTCGACGCCTCGACCCTCGGCAAGATCGAGGTCGTGGGCGCGGACGCCGCGGAGTTCATGAACCGCCTGTACATCAACAGCTGGACCGGCCTCGGCGTCGGCCGGGCGCGGTACGGCATTCTCTGCCGCGAGGACGGATTCATCTACGACGACGGCGTGGTCGCGCGGCTGGCGCCCGACCGCTTTCACGTCACCACCACCACCGGCGGCGCGCCGCGGGTGCTCGCGATGATGGAGGATTACCGCCAGACCGAGTGGCCGGACCTCAACGTGTGGCTCACCTCGACCACCGAGCAGTGGGCGGTCATCGCAGTCCAAGGCCCGAACGCGCGGCGCGTGCTCGAGCCGCTGGTCTCGGAGATCGACCTCGGCGCGGCCGCACTGCCGCACATGGCGGTCGCGCGCGGCAAGATCTCGGGCGTGCCGATGATCCTGTTCCGCGTGAGCTTCACCGGCGAGCTCGGTTTCGAGATCAACGTACCCGCGGATTACGGCGCGGCAGTCTGGGAGAGCGTCTACGCCGCAGGCCAGGCGCACGGCATCTCCGAATACGGCACCGAGACCATGCACGTGCTGCGCGCGGAGAAGGGCTACATCATCGTCGGCCAGGACACGGACGGCACCGTCACGCCGGACGATGCGGGACTGACCTGGGCGATCGGCAAGACCAAGACGGATTTCGTCGGCAAGCGCTCCCTGGAGCGTCCGTCCATGAAGGCTCCTGACCGCAAACAACTGGTGGGCTTGCGGGCCTGCGACGGCCGCACGGTTCTCGAGGAAGGCGCGCAGGTCGCGGCGAAGCCCGGGCAGACCCCGCCGATGGCATTGATCGGGCATATCACCTCCTCCTATGCGAGCAGCGTCCTGGGATATCCGATCGCGCTTGCGCTGGTCGCGGGGGGCCGCGCGCTCATGGGAAAGCATTTGTATGTACCCATGCCGGGCGGCGATATCGAAGTCGAGGTCACCTCCCCGATCTTCTACGACCCCGCGGGAGGTCGGATCAATGGCTGAGCTCGCCCAACGCCGGCCTCCGGTCATCGCCTCGACCGACTGGCTCAAACTCCTGCCACCCGCCGGCCGCTGGGTGCTGCATGGCGGACCCGGTGCGCGCGCATTGGCCGCACCGGTTTGGGGGGCCGCATTCTCCGAGGAGGCCTGCCGCGCGATCGTCTCGGGATCGCGCGCGACGCTGTGGCTGGGTCCCGACGAATTCCTGCTCCTGGATCTCGGTCCCGACGACGGCTCGAGCGGTGAATCGCGCGCAGCCGTGGCGCACACCCTCGAAGGCGCCCTCGCCGGGGCGCCTCACGCCCTCGTCGATGTGAGCCACCGGCAATTCGCCCTCGAGATCTCGGGCGCGCACGCGACGACGATCCTGAGCGGGGCGTGCCCTCTCGACCTGGACACGCGCGCCTTTCCGGTCGGCATGTGCACGCGAACGGTGCTCGCCAAAGCCGACATCGTGCTGTGGCGGACCGATCAAAGCACCTTTCATCTGGAGGTGTGGCGCTCCTTCGCAGCGTATGTATCGGGACTGCTCTGCGAAATCGCGCGCGAGTTCTACGGCGAAACGCAGCAGCCGCCCTGAGATGGCGCATGGGCGATCCGAACTCACAAGCGCAATTGCGCTCCGCCATCGCCCAACGTTTAGCTGAGGCACTGGCCATGCTTCGGGCCGGCCGCTTCGCGAGCGCGGAGCGGCAGCTTCGAGCCCTTCAAGCGTCCGCCCCCGGGGACGTGAACAGCTCCCGGCTCTTGGGCGCCGCCCTGCTCGCCCAGGACAAGATACAGCCCGCGCTCGAGATCCTGGAGCGGACGGTCGCGGCGGCTCCGCAATTCTGGCAGGCGCGTACCGATCTTGCCCGGGCGCTGCGAGCGGCGGGACGCTTCGAGGACGCCCGCGCAGCGCTGCGCCAGGTGGTCGAGGCGGCTCCCAATCTCGACGCGGCGTGGCTGGCTTACGGCGACGTACTCGTGGATCTGGAGAAATACCCCGACGCACGGTTCGCGTACGAGCGGGCGAGGATCACGGATCCTTACCGCGCCAGAATCGAGGAGGCCACGGGCGCGCTCAAGACCGAGGACCATAAAACGGCGGAGCTCATCTTCCGCGAGATCTTGAAGCTGGATGCGAGCCATGTGGGCGCGCTTTGCGGCCTCGCCGCCGTATCGCTCACGGCGAGCCGGGCGCAGGATGCGGTTCGCTTGCTGAAGCACGCGCTCAAACAGTCGGCGCATTTGCCCCTCGCCTGGCGCGGTCTTTCGCAAGCCCTTCTCGCGCAGGGCACTCTTCCCGAGGCCGAGTCGGCCGTACGCCGCCTCCTGAAAATCGAGAGCGAGAACCCCAACAATTGGGTGGTACTCGCAACCGTGTACACGCGCCTCATGCGTCAACCGGACGCACTGGCGGCTTTCGAGGAAGCATCTCGGATGAATCCCGGCGAAGTCCGGCTGCGGCTCTCGATCGGACACCTCAACAAGACGCTCGGCCGCCGCACGGAGTGCGAACAGGCCTACAAGCAGTGCCTCGAGATGAACCCGGGCATGGGGGAGGCGTACTGGAGCCTGGCGGACCTGAAGAACTACGTGTTCTCGGACGCCGAGATGGCCTCCATGCAGTCGCTCCTGAAGGGCGAGGATGGCGACGACGAGGACCAGGCGCACCTGCATTTCGCGCTCGGGCGGGCCTTCGAGCAGAAGAAGGACTACACCGCCGCCTTCGATCATTACGCGACCGGCAACCGCCGGCGGCGCAAAACCGTCCCCTTCGACATCGAAGCCTTCGAGAACAAGACGCGCCGCGTACGCGAATGTTTCGATCCCGCATTTTTCGCGGCCCGGTCGGGCTCCGGCTATCCGGACCCCTCCCCGATATTCATCGTCGGCCTGCCGCGATCCGGCTCGACGCTGGTGGAGCAGATACTCGCCAGCCACTCCTGCGTCGAGGGCACCTTCGAGCTCCCGAACCTCCTCACCATCGTGCGCGAGTTCGATCACGCCGATGCAGTGCACGATGCCTATCCGGAAATCGTCCGCGCCGCCCCGCCGGAGCATCTCGGCAATCTCGGCCGGCGCTATATCGAGGAGACCGCGCCGCTGCGCGGCAAGCGGGCCTACTTCATTGACAAGATGCCGAACAACTTCAGCCATGTGGGCCTGATCCAGGCCATTCTCCCGCGCGCGGTCATCATCGATGCGCGCCGCCACCCGATGGATGCCTGTTTCAGCACCTACAAGCAGCATTTCGCCGAAGGCCAGTCCTTCAGTTACGACCTGACGGATCTCGGCCGGTACTACCGCTGCTATCTGAGCCTGATGGACCACTGGGACGCGGTGCTTCCGGGCAAGGTGTTGCGTTTACAATACGAGCAGTTGATCCGCGATCCGGAAGCGCAGATCCGCCGCCTCCTGAGCCATTGCTCCCTCCCTTTCGAGACCGCCTGTCTGTCGTTCCACGAAACCCGTCGGCCGGTGCGCACCGCGAGCGCCGAGCAGGTGCGCCAGCCCCTGTACACCTCCGGCGTCGGCTATTGGCGCCATTTCGAGGCACACCTCGAACCGCTAAAGCGCGCCCTGGGCGACTCGCTGGACCGGTTCGCCGATATCCGGTAGACAACCCCCGTTACTGAACGCTCGATCAGGTTCCCATCCCCGGTCATTGACAGGCAACGCTTTCACAGGACATGATCCTGGCAAGGCACAGATCGCGGTGTGCCTTTTACAACACAAGATAAGGGGTGATGCGATGCGCATGACGAAAGTGCGTTCCGTGGGCAACCGGACTCGTATGCTTCCTGCGCGCGCGCTCCCGTCGCCTACCCGGCTGAGCCTCGCGATCGCCACGGCCCTCTCCGGAGCCGCGACGGTGCACATCGCTCCTGCGCTGGCCGCAGAGGCATCCACGGAGACCACTGCCTCCACCTCCACCCTCGAAGAGGTCATCGTCACGGCCCGCAAGCGAACGGAAAACCTTCAGGACGTGCCGATCAGCATCGACGTCTACACCGCCAAGGATCTTCAGAATCTCGCGATCTCGCAGTTCGAGGACTACGCGACCATCACGCCCTCCATTTCGTTCGTGAGCGCGGGCCCCGGCACGCAAACGCTCGTCATGCGCGGCGTGTCGGACGGCAGCAACCCGAACTATTCGAATACGGCCACGACCGCATTCCTGGTCGACGACATGTCGATGAACTTCGAAGGCACCACGCCGGATCTGCATTTGTATGATATCGAGCGCATCGAGGTGCTGAACGGACCGCAGGGCACCACGTTCGGCGCGAGCGCAATGGCCGGAGCGCTGCGCTTCATCACCAACAAGCCCGATCCGACCGGCTTCAGCGCGGGCGCCGATCTCGACGGCGGCAAGATCGAGGGCGGGACCAAGAACGGCACGGTCGAGGCCTTCATGAACATTCCGCTGATCGCCGACTGGACGGCGCTGCGATTTTCCGTATACAGGGACTATCACGGCGGCTACATCGACAACATCAATACGACCCGGAATTGGGTCAATGGGACCGTCTCCAACAATTCGCAGTGGGCGGGCCAGAACTATAACGTCGAGCGGGTGACGGGCGGGCGACTCGCGCTCGGTCAGAAAATCGCGGACGGCTGGAAAGCAACGCTCACCGCGAGCTACCAGAAGCAGCTCACGCACGGCGCCTGGGACGAGAACCCGACCATCGGGGGAGCGATGGGCGTGGACCCGGTCACGGGCGCGACGACTTATCCCGATGGCCCTCAGCGCTCCTTCGGCCAAAAGAACGTGGCTCGCTTCGGTCCGGAATTCAAGCAATATTATGCCAAGACGCTGGACTTCCATCTCGAGGGCGACGTCGGAATCGGCGATCTGGTGTACGCGAATACCTACTGGGCACAGGACGACACCTGGGTGAACGAGTACTCGGAGTACATGCAATACGTGAACACCGGGCCGCCGAACAACTACACGGCTGTCAACCGCCAGGGGTTCGCGTGCCAAACCGGCCCGAGTTGGTCGGCGATCCCGACAGGTTACCAGGCCGCGCCCTTCAGCGGCTGCGGCGTGCCGACCCAGTGGTACAACTACACCTCGAAAGTCTACCGCTGGTCGAATGAGCTGCGGTTGCAGTCGAAAGAGGACAACGGATTGTGGCTCCACTGGCTGATCGGCGCGTACTGGGAGAGGACGCGCGATGACATCAGCGACTACTACGCAATCCCGGCCCTGAAACCGAGTGGCGATGCATTTCAGTATTACGCATCGTATTACGGCGTCACCCAGCCGTCGCGACCGGGCGAGTGGTACGCCTACACCGAGCGCAACGACTATCTGCAGATGACCGAGTTCCTCAACGTGACTTTCGATCTCACTCAGCGGCTGAAGCTCGAGGTTGGAACCGTCCACTTCCAGTCGCACTTCAATGCCATCGTGAACGGCGGTTACTTCAGCTATAACCCGAACAACGAGGTGAGCCAGGGACCCGGAGGCTCGGAAAAATGGGACAGCAAGGTGGGATTGAACTACAAGGTGAGCGATGATCTGTTTCTGTACGTCGATGCCGCGCAGGGATTCAGGGACGGTGGCGTCAACCCGGGGCTGCCCCCCCAATGCACGAAGAATGGCGTGCCCATCACGTACAAGCCGGACACGTTGACCAACTACGAAGTGGGTTGGAAATCGACCTGGCTCGACAAGCACCTGCAGTGGAACGGGGCTTTTTACTTGATGCCCTGGAAAAATTATCAGTCGCTGCTCTTCGATCCGAACGTTTGCGCTACGTCGAGCTTCGACGCGAACATCGGCAATGCCAGGATTTACGGTTCCGAAACCGATATCAAGTGGGCGCCGAATCCGCGTCTCAGCATGGACCTATCGTTGAGCTACAACGACTCGCGAATCATCACCGATACCTACTATAGCGCCACGAGCGCAGCATCGGGCGGGTTCGACGTGAGGCCCGGCGAGCGGCTCCCCTACGTTCCTTACTTCGATTGGAGCGGCAACATCCGCTACGAAGCGCCCATCAAGGACGCATTGCACTGGTACGGCCAATACGATGTCGCCCACAAGGGCGATATGTTCAATGATTTGCAGGCATCCGGAACCAACGGGCTGCCCTACGTCCTGCAGCCGGGCTACTCCATCATGAATATCCGCTTCGGTCTCACCAATACCGATGAGGGTTGGACCACGGAGCTCTACATCACCAATCTCACCAACAAGAACGCCGTGATCTACACCAACGAAGGCAACTTCGACCTGCGACAGACCGTGAACGAGCCGCGAGTGTTCGGTGTCAGATTGAGCTACCGATTCGGCAAGGGGCAGGCGTCCCACAACGAGGAATGACGATCTTCACGCCCGCCCACGGTCCTCGCTCAGCGAGTACGCAGGCGCCGGGGACCCGGCCCCGGTAATCGCCCATTCGATCCTCGAGGCGGCTGCCGGTAAGTGTGACCGAGGCGTCATTCCCTGCGCTCGGATCCCGAATTATGTGAATTCGCGTGCCCTCGAGGCCGACTCCGCGCTAGCGTCGGCCCATGTTAATCGAAACCCCTAACGAGCCGAAACGGTCTACGCCGGGACAAAACGCAAAGGGTTCGCGGCACCGGTGGCACGCGGTGCTGATCGTCGCATCCGCCTCCGCATGCCATGCCGCCCAAGCCTGCAAAGGTAAGCGCTACCTCTCCTCGGAAGCGCCCAGACTGCCGCTCGCGGATTGCGATGCCTCCGCCTGCACATGCCGGTACCGTCATTTCGACGACCGCCGCGCCGGTCCGCGCCGCGCGGAGGAGGCCGGGCCCGACGCAAAAAAACGACCCGCGTCCAACCGGCGCACGAGAAAAGGTCGCCGCGCCGAAGACTGAAGGACCGGCTTCGCGAAAGCCTACCACTGCCGCCCAGACAACGGGCGTGCGATTCGCTATGCTGCCGCGTCGTCGTTCGAGCGAGCCGGCGTGCTGTCCCATACACCGTCGATCATCCGGAGAGAGTGGTTTCTGGGCGTGAGCGTCCTCACGGCCCTGCTGTTCATGTTCGCGGGCAACGTCCTCTACACCGTTCCGGCCGGCCTGGTACGTCAAGCGGTCGTCTCCCTCTGGCTGTTCGCCGTCATCCTGGGCGCCGCCTTGTGCGTGGTGAGACATGCCGAGGACCTTGCCGTATACCTGGGAGAGCCGCTGGGCACGCTGATTCTGACGCTGGCGGTGACGGCCATCGAGGCGGCGGCGATCTCGGCTGTGATGATGCATTCGAAGAACAGCGCCTCGGTGGTGCGGGATACCCTGTTCGCGGTCATCATGATCATCTTGAACGGCATGGTGGGCGCGTCGCTTCTGCTCGGGGCCTGGCGGCACCGGGAGCAGCACTACAATCTCCAGGGTGCGAATACCTACCTGAGCGTCATCATCCCGTTGGCGGTGTTGAGCCTCATCATGCCGAACTACACCCAAACCACCCCCGGACCCACCCTGTCCGCGGCACAAGAGACCTTCCTCGGGCTGATGTGCGTCGGACTGTATGCCGCCTTCCTCGCCGTACAGACCGGCCGGCACCGTGGATATTTCATGCTCGGCGTGGAAGAGCCGGAGCCGCATCGCGGCACGGCAGGTCCCGCCTCATCTTGGGGTGTGCATGTCGCTCTGCTCATCGCCTACATGGCGCCGCTGGTATACCTGGCGGAACAGTTCGGGCACCCGATCGACGATCTCATCGCCACTCTTCATGCGCCGGTCGCGCTCGGAGGCGTGATCATCGCAGCGCTGGTCGCGACCCCGGAGGCGATCGGTGCGGTGCGCTCGGCGATCGCCAATCACTTGCAGCGATCCATCAACATCTGCCTGGGGTCCCTGCTCGCCACCATCGGCCTGACGATTCCCCTCATGCTGGTGGTCAGTCATCTGATCGGGACCCCGATCAACCTGGGCCTGCAGAATTCCAGCTTCATGATGCTCATGCTGACGCTGATCCTGAGCGTCGTCACCTTCGCGAGCGGGCGCACCAATGTCTTGCAAGGCGCGGTTCACATGCTGCTGTTCGTGGCTTATGTGCTCCTGATATTCCAGGGCTGACGCCGGTTTTCAGGGCTGAGGCGCGGCATCGCCCATCGACTGAGGCGAGCTAAGATATCCGCGTGGCGGCCTGGACGAAGTCGTCCACGTCCGCCGCGCTGGTCGCATAGCTGGTGACCAGCCGGATCGCCGCACCGTCCGGTACTTTGAGCCAGGGCCAGCGGTAGAAATGAAACCCCTCGCTCTCGAGCGCCGCGATGAGCCTCTCGGGGACGGCCACGAAGAGCTCGTTGGCCTGAACGGGTTGTAGAAGCCTCGCGCCCGACACCTTCTCGAGACCTCGCGCGAGCCGTGCGGCCATCGCATTCGCCTGACGGGCGTTGTGGAGCCAGAGATCGTCCTTCAAGTAGGCGAGCAGCTGGCAGCTCAAGTAGCGCAGCTTCGACCACAGATGTCCGGCGCGTTTGCGCCGCCGCTCGAAATCCTCCACGCGCTGCGGATCGAAGAACACCACCGCCTCCGCGGCCAGGGCGCCATTCTTGGAGGCGCCGAACGAGAGTACGTCGATGCCCGCCTTCCAGGTCGCCTCGGCCGGCGAACAGCCCAGATGCGCCACCGCATTGGCGAACCGCGCGCCGTCCATGTGGACCGGAAGTCCGTGGCGTTTGGCGGCCGCGGTCAGAGCCGCGAGCTCGTCGAGACCGTACACGGTGCCCAGCTCCGTCGCCTGCGTCACGCTGATTGCGGACGGCTTGACATGATGCACGCCCATGTCGTTCGCCAGAGCGACCGATGCCTCGATCGCCTCCGGCCCGATCTTGCCGTTCGGCGAGGGCAGGCCGAGGAGCTTCGCGCCGCCGGTGAAAAACTCCGGCGCCCCGCATTCGTCCGTGACGATGTGCGCGCCCTCGTGGCAATAGATGCCCCCGAACGGAGGTGCGAGCTGTGCGAGCGCGAGCGCGTTCGCCGCCGTCCCGGTCGCCACGGGGTAGATCGACACCTCCCGCTCGAAAAGCGCCGAAGCGGCGCGTTGAAGCCGCTCGGTGAACTCGTCGGCGCCGTAGGACGGTAACAGTCCGGTGTTGGCAGCGTTGATTGCCGCCATGATGGGTGCGCACACCGGAGTGACGTTATCGCTGCCGAAATTTCGGCTGAGAGTGGTGTTCATCCCTCATTCTAGCCGATCCGCGGAGCTGCCTTAGCGATGCGCCGCGCGAAGCACCCGCAACTTGCTCTATCCTCCGAGGCAGCGATCGCGCTCGGCATCCAGATCGCTAACGCCCAAGCTCAAGGCGATGACGTGTGCGGCGACACCGAGGGATCCGGCGGCAAGGTCTGCGGGCTGGAGGCCGTGTGCAGCTCGCCGGCCGACCAGCCGCCGCCCAGATCGCCGATCAGGGAAACCGCATCCACGAGGCGGCTTTCCTGCACGGAGAGCGCGCTCAGCTGGTCGCTCAATTGGGTCTCCTGCGCCTGCGCCACCGTGGTGTAGTCGGCCGTACCCGCCTTGAACTCGGCCATGGCGATTTCGGTACCGCGAACGGCGTCCTGCACGGCGGTATCGAGCGCCTTGGCCTGCGCATCGAGGATGCGCAGGCCCGACAGGTCGTTCTCGACGCCCTCGAATGCGGTGAGCACGGTGTTGCGGTAATTCGCGACGGCGGCCTCGTACCCGGCCCGCGCCACTTGCACTTCGGCGTGCCGCTCGCCGAAGTCGAACAAGGTCTCGGTGCCGTTGGCACCCAGGGACCAGATGTGATTCGCCGAGTGCAGCAAGCCGTTCAAGGGCGATTGCGTGAAGCCTCCCGCCGCCGAGAGCGAGATGGTGGGATAGTAGGCCGCGACCGCGACGCCGACCGCGGCATTCTGTGCCTTCATGGTGCGCTCCGCGGCCGCGATGTCGGGGCGCCGCTCGAGCAGCTGAGACGGCACGCCGGCCGGAATGGCGGGCAGCGTCGGCACGACGGTGTCCTTCGGGATATCCAGATCCTCCGGATTCTTGCCGACCAGCACCGCGATCGCGTGTGCGTATTGCGCTCGTGCCACGCCCAGACCGATCAGGTTGGCCTGAGCGGTCTCCAGCGCCACCTGCGCCGTGATCACCGCCGAAGGCGGCGCCGCGGTGATGCCCGCGATCCCCTGCGCCTTGGTGACCTTCAGCGCTTCGCGAAACGCGTCGACCGTCTTTTGCTCGAGATCGATGTTGGCGTCGGCCAGCCGCAGCTCGATCACCGTGGTCGCGAGCAAGGTCTGTTCCGACAAGGTGGCGTTGGCGAGCGTCGCCTCGTCGGATTGCGCGATCGCAGTATTCTCCTCCACCAGCCGCCTCACCTTACCCCAGATGTCGAGCGTCCAGCTCGCTGTTCCCTCGAGCGTCGCGGAGGTGACGGTGCCGCGCCCGCTGCCGGCCGCGCCGGTGGTCGTCGTGGTCGTGGTGCCCGTCGTGCCGGTGGTGGTCGTCCCGATGGCACCGCCCCCCGCGTAGCCGGGTCCCCCCTGCCGGTTGACCGAACCCGTGAGCCCGAGCGTGGGGAACAGCTGCGCGCGCGCCACCTTCACTTCCGCAACGGCCTGCACGTAGTTGGCGTAGTTCTGGCGCACGGTCTGGTTCGAGATCGCCACCTGGGGCTCGAGCTCATCGAGCAGCGGATCGTGAAAATCGGTCCACCAGTCGCCCTTCGGTGCCGCATCCGAGGGCGACGCCTTCGCCCAGCCTTCGGGAGGCTGTTCCTTGTACTCCTTCGCGACGGATGCGTTCGGCCGATGATAGTCCGGGCCGACCATGCAACCGCCGAGCACCGCGGCGAGAAAGGAAATCACGGCGACTGAAAGTTTGACTAGCCTCATGGCGATGTACCCGCACTCACGTTACCACCCTCCGGCGCGGCGCCGGCAAACCAAGCGCGCATCTTGACGCGCAGCCGCTCGAAGCCCAGATAGATGACGGGCGTCGTATACAAGGTGAACACCTGGCTCAAGATCAAGCCCCCTATCACCGTAATGCCGAGCGGCTGGCGGAGCGAGGCGCCCTGACCGATGCCGATGGCCAGCGGCAGCGCGCCGAGCACGGCGGCGGCCGTGGTCATCATGATGGGCCGAAGCCGGACGACCGCGGCGTCATGAATCGCGTCCTGCGCCCCCTTGTTTTCATGCCGCTGCAGATGCAGCGCGACGTCGATCATCATGATCGCATTTTTCTTCACGATGCCGATGAGCAGGATCACCCCGATGAACGCGATCACCGAAAACGGCGTGCCGAAGATGAGCAGCGCCAGGGTCGCACCGATCATCGCGGACGGCAGCGTCGACAGAATGGTGATCGGATGGATGGTATTTTCGTACAAAATGCCGAGCACGATGTAGATGGTGCCGAAGGCCGCCAGGAGCAGCAGCGGCAAGCTCGCCACATTCTGGGCGAAGACCTGACCCGCACCCGCCGGACTGCCGTGCACGGACGCCGGCATGCCGAGATCGTGCATAGCCTGGACAATGGCGGACTGTGCCTGGCTCAAGGACCCGCCGGGCGGCAGGTTGAACGAGATCGTGGCGGCGACCAGGCCGTTCTGGTGATTCACCTGCGTCGCCGTGTGGTTGTTCACGTACGTGGTCATGGTGGGCAGCGGCACCATGGTTTCCGCCGACGTGCTGTCGGCGCTCCCGGTGGAGCTTCCGCCCTTGCTGTTCGAGATGCTGTTCGTGACCGCGTTGGCCTGAGCGCTGGCATTGAGCGAGTTGGTCCCCGAGGCCGCCGCTTGCTGGGCCGACACCGCGGTGTAGGGGGTCACGCCGCTGACGGTGCCGCCTTGCGCCTGAGTTTGCTGCGAACCGGTCGGGTTGCCGGCGGCGGTGCTCAAGTAAGTCCGGTCGAGCATCTGCGGGTACTGCCAATACTTGGGCGCCACCTCCATCACCACGTAGTACTGATTGAAGGGATTGAAAATGGTGGTGACAGTGCGCTGGCCGAACGCATCGTAGAGCACGTTGTCGATCTGGTTCGGCGCGAAACCGAAGCGGCTTGCCGTGGCGCGCGCGATGTTGATGTAGGTCTGAAGACCGTTCTGCTGCATATCGGTATTCACGTCCACGATCTCACTATGGTACTTGCCGAGCTCGGCCAGCAGCTTCGGGGTCCAGGTGTACAACGCGGCGGTATCCTCGCTCGTCAAGGTATATTGATATTCGGCGGCCGATTGGCGGCCGCCGATGTGCAGATCCTGAACCGCCTGCAGGAACAGGCGGGCACCGGAAACCTTATTGAGCTTCGGCCGCAAGCGCTGGACCACCTGGTCGGCGGACAGCTTGCGCTGCGCCAGGGGCTTGAGCGCGACGTAGACATTCGCGGTGTTCAGGGAACGGGTGCCGGTAAATCCGATGACCGAGGCGACCGCCGGGTCCGACTGCACGATGGACTGAAGCTGTTGGAGCTTCTGCCGCATCGCCTGGAAGGAGATGCTCTGATCCGCGATGATCTGACCGTTGAGAAGCCCGTTGTCCTGTTCCGGAAACAGCGTGGCGGAGAGAAATCGCAGCATGAACAGGTTGAGCAGGATCATCATGACGAGCAGTACGCCGACGAGCAGCGCGTGATCGAGCACCTTGGTGAGCGAGCGCGAGTATCCGGCCTTGAAGCGCTCGAACTGCCGCTCCGCCCATACCGCCCACCGCGCTTTCGAATGCAGCGATTCGCGGCTCGACAGCAGGTAGGCGCACATGGTGGGAGTGACGGTGAGCGAGACCAGCAGCGAGATCAGGATCGCGATCGACAGCGTCACGGCAAATTCGTGGAACAGGAGGCCGACGACGCCCGGGAACAGCAGGATGGGAATGAACACCGCGATCAGCGAGATGCTCATGGAGACCACCGTGAAGCTCACCTCGCCGCTCCCGCGCAGGGCGGCTTCCCGCACGCTCATGCCCGATTCGACATAGCGCACCACGTTCTCGAGCACCACCACAGCGTCGTCGACGACGAAACCGGTGGCGATGGTGAGCGCCATCAGCGACAGATTGTCGATGCTGTAGCCGAGCAGGTACATCGGGCCGAACGTGCCCAGGATCGAGATGGGCAATACCACCGCCGGGATGAGCGTCGCGCGCGGGGATTGCAGGAACACGAACACCACGCCGATGACCAGCACCACGGCCATCATGAGGCTGCGCTCGGTGTCGCCCACTGCCGCGGTCACCGACTGCGACCGGTCCATGGCGATGTGCACGTTGATGTTGGGCGGCAGGGTTGCCTCGACCGACGGCAGTACCTTCTTGATCTGTGCGACGGTCTTGATGATGTTCGCACCCGGGAGCGGAAAGACGATCACACCCACGGTGGGCTGGTTGTTGAAGAGGCCCGCATTGCGGATGTTCTCGTTCGAGTCGACCACGGCGGCCACATCGTGCAGCATCACCGGCGCGCCTTTGCGATAGGCAACGACCAGATCCTGATAATCGGCCGCCTTGCTGGCCTGGTCGTTGGACATCACCTCGTAGCGCAGGCCTCCCTGGTCTATGTAGCCCTTGGCGCTGTCGGCATTGGCCGAGGAGATGGCGGCTCGCACATCCTCGAGTCCGATGCCGTAGCTCGACAGCTTTTCCGGCTCGAGCTCGATGCGGACCGAAGGCAGTGCGCTGCCGCCGAGCTGGATCTGCCCGACCCCGGTGATTTGCGACAGCTGCTGCTGGATCACGGTGTCGGCCGAATCATATAACTGGGCCGTGGTGAGGGTGCTCGAGGTCAGCGACAGGATGATGATCGGGGAATCCGCCGGGTTGTACTTGCGATAGCTCGGGTTGCCGCGCAGCGTGGTCGGGAGGTCCGCGCGTGCCGCCTGAATCCCGGCCTCCACGTCGCGGGCGGCGCCGTTGATGTCGCGGTTGATGGCGAACTGGGCGATGACCATCGAGGTGCCGACGCTGTTGACCGAGGTGAGCTCGGTGACCCCGGCGATGGTGGCGAGACGCCGCTCGAGCGGCTCCGCCACGGTCGAGGCCATGATGTCCGGACTGGCGCCCGCCATGCTCGCCTGCACCACGATGACGGGCATGGTGACGTTCGGGAGCGGCGCGACCGGTAAACGGAAATACGCCAGAACTCCGGACAGCGCGATCGCGATCGCGAGGAGCGATGTCGCGACGGGCCGTCCGATGAAGAACGCCGGAATGTTCACACGGCACCCTCACCGGAGGGCTGGCTCGCCTTGCGGCCGAAGCGCTGGGATATCCGGTCGAACAGAAGATAGATCACCGGGGTCGTGAACAGCGTGAGCACCTGACTCACCAGCAACCCGCCGATGATCGCGAGCCCCAGGGGCCGCCGCAGCTCCGAGCCGGTGCCGGAGCCGAGAAGCAGCGGCAACGCGCCGAGCATGGCGGCCAGGGTGGTCATGAGGATCGGGCGAAAGCGCAGGATCGAGGCCTGAAAGATGGCCTCCTCGGGCGGCTTACCGTGCTTGCGCTCGGCCTCCAGCGCGAAATCCACGATCATGATGCCGTTCTTCTTGACGATGCCGATGAGGAGCACGATGCCGATGATGCCGATCACATCGAGATCGCTTCCGGCCAGCATCAGGGCGAGCAGCGCCCCGATGCCTGCCGAGGGCAACGTCGACAGAATGGTCACCGGATGGATATAGCTTTCGTAGAGCACCCCGAGCACGATGTACACCGTCACCAACGCCGCGAGCAGCAGGAATACCTCGCTCGACAGCGAATCCTCGAAGGCCTGTGCGGCGCCCTGGAACGAGGTGGTGATCGAGGGCGGCAGGTGCAGCGCCTGCTCCGCTTGCTTGATCTCGTCCACGGCGGCGCTCAGGGAGGCGCCGGGAGCGAGGTTGAAGGACACCGTCACCGCCGGAAACTGCGCCAGGTGGCTGATCACCAGCGGCGATTTGGTGACTTTGATGTCTGCAATGCCGCTCAAAGGCACCTGGCCGGTGCTGCCGGTCTGTGTCGGGAGATACAGATTGCCGAGCGCCTGCAGATTGGGAAGGCTCTCGGGCTTCGCCACCAGCACCACGCGATACTGGTTGGACTGATTGAAAATGGTGGAGACGATGCGCTGGCCGAGCGCATCGTAGAGCGCGTTGTCGATGGTCGCCGGGGTGATGCCGTAGCGCGCCGCCAATTGACGGTTCACCTCGACGTTGACGCTCAAGCCCTCGTTGTTCAGATCGCTCGCCACGTCCGAAATGGACTTGATTTTCTTCATGCGCGCCACGAGCTCGGGCACGTATTGCTGGAACGCGTCCTGGTTCGGACCGCGGAGCACGAATTGATACTGATTGGGCGAGACCACGGTATCCAGGGTCAGATCTTGTTCCGGCTGAAGGTAGAGCTTGATCCCGGAGATGTTGGCGACCTCGTTCTGCAGGCGGACCGCGATCTGCCTCGCCGAGAGCGATCGATCGTCGTGGGCTTTCAGGTTGATGAGGAACCGGCCGTTGTTGAGCGTCGTGTTGGTGCCGTCGATGCCGATGTACGAGGTGATCGAGGTCACGTCCGCATCCTTCAAGATCGCATCCGCGAGTTCGGACTGGCGCTTCGCCATCGCGGCATAGGACACCGAATTGTCGGCGACGCTGATACCCTCGATCACGCCCACGTCCTGCACCGGAAACAATCCCTTCGGAATCACGACGTATAGGACGCCGGTCAACACCACGGTGACGGTTGCCACGCCCAGGGTCAGCCCCTGGTGGCCGAGCACCCACTTCAGGCGGCGCTCATAGGCCGCGAGCGTGCGATCGAACAGGCCTTCGCTGATCTGCTCGAAGCGGCTGGGTTTGCGCTCGGCCTTGCGGCGCAGGATGCGCGCGCACATCATCGGCACCAGGGTCAGGGAGACGACGGCCGAGATCACGATGGTCACGGCGAGCGTGACGGCGAACTCGCTGAACAGGCGTCCGATCACCCCGCCCATGAACAAGAGCGGTATCAGCACCGCGATCAACGAGATGGTCAAGGACATGATGGTGAATCCGATCTGCCCGGCTCCGGCGATCGCGGCATCGAGGGGGCTCATGCCTTCCTCGAGATAGCGCACGATGTTCTCGATCATCACGATGGAATCGTCGACCACGAAACCCGTCGCGATGATCAGCGCCATCAGCGACAGGTTGTCGATCGAGTAATTGAGCTGGTACATGACCGCGAGGGTGCCGATCAACGATACGGGCACCGAGATGCTCGGAATGATGGTCGCGGGGACGTTGCGCAGGAAAACGAAGATCACCAGAACCACGAGCGCAATCGAGAGGGTGAGCTCGAATGCAGCGTCGGACACCGAGGCGCGGATCACGCCGGTGCTGTCGGCGACGATCTCGACGTGCATGGCCTGAGGGAGCGTTGCCAGCAGCTGCGGAAGCTGCGCCTTGATCTGGTTGACCGTGGCGATGACGTTCGCCCCCGGCTGACGCATCACGTTGAGCACGATGGCGGGGACGTGGTTGATCCAGGCGCCCTGCTCGATATCCTGGGCGGCCTGGGTCACCCGCGCGACGTCGCGCATGAACACGGGAGCACCGTTTTGATAGGCGATCACCGTGTTCAGATAGTCGTTCGGATCCTGTATCTGATCGTTGGCGTTGATGGTGTAGTCGAGCTCCGGACCGTCGAAGTTGCCCTTGGGCTGGCTCACGTTGATGTTGGCGAGGAGCGTACGGATATCGTCGACGTTGAGGCCGTAACCCGCCAGCTTCTGCGGGTCCACTTCGACCCGGACCGCCGGCACGTTGCCTCCCGAGGGGGTCACGAGCCCGACCCCCGGCACCTCGGAGATCTTCGAGGCGAGCCGGTTGTTGGCGATGTCCTGCAGCTGCGTCAGGGACATCGAGTCGGAGGTGACCGCGAGCGTCAGGATCGGCTGATCGGCGGGATTCACCTTCGCGTACACGGGCGGTGCGGGCAAGCCCGTCGGCAGCAAGCTGTTGGCCGCGTTGATGGCTTGCTGGACGTCTTGCTCGGCGATGTCCAGACTGAGCGCCAGATTGAACTGCAGGGTGATGACCGATGCCCCGGCGGAGCTCGTGGACGTCATCTGGGTGAGGCTCGGAATCTCTCCGAGCTGCACCTCGAGCGGCGCGGTGACGGTGGTCGCCATCACCTGGGGGCTGGCGCCGGGGTAGAAGGTCTGCACCTGGATGGTCGGATAGTCGACATCCGGGAGCGAGGACACCGGCAGGAATTTGACCGCGACCAGGCCCACCAGCACCAGCGCTACCATCAAGAGCGACGTGGCCACCGGTCTCAATACGAACAGGCGGGAGAGGTTCATGTCGCGCGCACCGAGGGCGTTCGTTCGCTCAGCTCGCGGCGCCCGCGCCCGACCCTTGCACAGCTGCGCCCGGGGCGGCAGGTTTCCTTCGAGCCTTTGACCCCGGAGGCGCTCCCTTCGTCGGCGTCGAGGCCCCGGCGGCAGGCGCCGCGGCGGCCGCCGGCGCGACGCTGATCTTGGCCCCGTCGCTCAGTCGGTCGGTGCCGTCGATCACGACGGTATCGCCCACGGACAGGCCGGACAGGATCGCCGTATTCGTACCGTCGCTTGGCCCGAGAGCGACCTTGCGAACGGACACGCTATCGTCGGAGTTGACCAGATAGACATAGTCTCCGGGGGCACCGCTCAGCACCGCCGGCGTGGGTACCAGAACCGCTTGATTCAGGGTATCGACCAGGATCTTGACGTTGACGAACTCGTTGGGAAACAGCGCCTCGTCCTCGTTGGCAAAATCCGCGCGCAGAGTGACGGTTCCGGTGCTGGTCGCCATCTGATTGCCGAGCGCGTAGAGCGTGCCGGTGGCGATCTCGCGGTCGTTGTCGCTCGTGTAGGCGGTGACCGGAAGCTTTGCCCCCGAATTGAAGCGCTCGACGACCTTGGCGAGATCGTTCTGGGCGACGGTGAACTCCACCGTCGTCGGCTTCAAGGTGGTGATGATCACGATGCCGGTCGAGCTCGAGGCGGTGACGTAATTGCCCGGGTCGACCAGCCTCAGTCCAACCCGGCCGGCGACCGGCGCGGTGATGCGGCAATAGATGAGATCGAGCTTGAACTGGGCGATGTTCGCCTCATCGGATTTGACCTGGGCCTCATCCTGTTTGACGGTGAATTCCTGATCGGTCACCGTCTGTTCGGCAATGGCCTTTTGAGCGCGCAGTTCGTGATAGCGGGAGAGGTCCGAGTGCGCTTGGTCGAGCGAGGCCTGGTCCTTCAGAAGCGCGGCTTGCGCCTGCTCCAGGTCGATCTCGTATTGACGGGGATCGATCTGCGCCAGAAATTGACCTTTCTTGACCTCCTGGCCTTCCTTGTAGCCCACCTCGGTGAGATAGCCGCTCAACTGCGGAAGCACCGTCACCGTCGCGACGGGGGACACGGTTCCGAGCTCGGACAGGGTTTCCGGCATGTCGCCTCGAGCCGCTTTGGAGACTTTGACGACCTGCGGCGCCGCGGCGCGAGCGGGTTTTTTGCGCTCCAGGAGGCGAACCACAACGAAAATGACCAGGATCACCACGATCGCGCCGACGATCCAGCGGGTGCGATGACCCTTCCGGTCCGTCGCCGAGGATCCTTCCTGCGTTTCGCTCATACCGACTCCAGATGCTTAGATACCTGAACCAATATCCCGGCACCGCCGGGAAGACCGCGGCGACGGAAGTGTGATTTGAGACGCTTCGTGCAGGATCGTTCCACGACGAACGCACTCGACCGTGATATCCACAGGAGTGCGGGGGCAGTGTACATGACCTCGCGCCGGGGTTTCAGCCGCGCCACGCGGTCAGGAACCATCTGCGCCGCCGCCAGTCCACCGCACACGAACCTTTGCAAAACTTGTCATCAGCATGGATGAATCGACCCGGTGGGGATCCAATCGGTACCTGACGCTGCTCGCCGTGATAACGATGCATGCGGCGCTGCTGGCGTGGCTCGTGGCGGCAGTACACACGCGGCGGGTCGTAGCCTATGTCCCGTCCGAGTCGGTTCAGGTGCTGTTCATACCCCCGCCGATCCTACCCAAGATCCGCCTCGAGAGCGCGCAGCCCTTGCGCCTGCGCAGCGGCACGCCGGTATCGGTGACCCCGCCGACGCTCGATGCGCCCTCCTCGCTTGCGCCGGAGGCGCCGCCCCGTTCGGGATCGAAGGACGGCGGTTCCGGAGTGGACTGGGCCGCCGAGGCACGGCGCGCGCTGCAGGCGTTCGAGATCCGAAGCCAGCAGCCCGCGATCAACAACTCCGTCTCGAGGCGCTCGCCCGCCGAACAGCCGTGGTGGCCGGCGCACCGTCCCGGCGATCGCTACAAAACCGCCGACGGCAACTGGATCGTCTGGATCGATTCGAGCTGCTATCAGGTGGCCACGGCTTCACCGTCCACGAGGGGCTCGGGGCCGCAGCCGCTGACCATCTGCCCGAAAGACGCGCCCGGCCCCGAACCCGCCGATCCGGCGCGCTAGAATTTGTAGCCGAAAGACCCCCCGATGACGCGCGGACGAAGGGGAGTCTGCTCGACGATGAACTGATCGGTGCTGATGAAGGTGCTGGCATTGGAGTTGGCGAGGTTCTCGCAATTCACGGTCACCCACCAGGGATCCTTGGCGATACCGACCGAGGCGTTGGCGGTCGAATAAGCGGGCATCTCGAATCGCCCCCTCGAGGTGGCGACGGTTCCGCCCGCCAAGATCGTGGGGTTCGATCCTGCCTGCGTGAATGAAATACCCTGATGGGTGGCACCGGCCTGAACGAACGCGGTGTAGTCCGAGGCGATGGTCCACTCGTAGCGGGCGCGCACGCTGAACTGAAGCGGCGGCGCGTCGGCGCTCGGGGCGCCGATCGGGCCGAACGGATTGGTCACCGGCGTGCAGCTGGCGGGCCCGGTAGCGGCACACCTGGGTGATCGGCTTGCCGTAGTTCCCGCTCGCGGGGTTATTGTCGATCAACGCGGGCGAGTTCTGCTGCCTGCTCTGGTTCCAGGACCCCGCGTATTGCAGCGTCAGGCCGCTCACCACTCGGAATACCAGCGAAGTCTCGATGCCCTTGATGAGGAAGTTCTGACCGTTGGTGTCGTAGAAGAGATTGCCGACCACCCCGGGGTTGAAGAACTCGATCTGCACGTTATTCCAGTTCTCGCGGTACACGGCACCGTTCCACTGCAGGCGATGGTCGAGAAATTCCGTCTTCCAGCCGATCTCGTTGTTGGTCAGATTATCGGAGGCGAACGAGCGGGGAATCTCATACTGCGCCACGCCATCCGGCCCGATGGCGTGCTGGGCGCCGCCGTTCTGATTGAAGCCGCCCGGGCGAAAGCCCTGCGAATACGTGTAATACACCATCAAATCCGGCGTGATGTGCCAGGTGATGTTCCCGCGGCTCTTGAAGCCCGATTCCGTATCCCGGAGGTTCTGGGCGTTGAGGTTGTAGCTGTAGGCCGGATCGTGGCAGCCGCCGGCGGGTGCCCCCGCCTCGAAGCAGCCGAAGCTCGAGAGGACGCTCCCTTGATTGTTGTTCTCGAACAGGAAATGGCGCGTGCCGGCTGTGATCGTCAATACCTTCGGAATGATGTCGAAGTCGGCGGAGGCGAAGAAAGCCGTCTGCTTGGTATCGCGATACTGGTCCTGGTAGAAAGACGTGTTGTCCCCCTGAACCCCCGGATTCTGCACGTACGTGCCGGGGAAGGTCCCGATGTTCGACAGGCAGTCGGTATTGCCCGGCGTGCCCGCTGCGCCGTTCGAGGTGCACGGGGGAATGTTCTTGTACATCCAGGTGGTCTGGTCGTAGAGCTTGTTATCCTCGAAGTAGGCGCCGGCGATGCCGCGCAAGCGCCAATCATCCGGCGTGCTGAAGCGCAGCTCGTTCTGCAAGTGCTCGTTCTGTTCGACGGACCTCCAGGAGGAGCTCGGCGAGTAGCAGGTGGAGGTGACACACTGATAGTAATCGGCATACACGCCGCGCGCGTAATTGGTGTAGTCGCCGGTCTGATGGACGTTCCGATCGAGGTAGCCGCCGGTGTAGACCGCCGAGATCGCGCCGATCTTCCCGTTCAAGGTCCACGCGGTGCTCTCGAAATCGTCCTTGTTCTGCGTTGGGTTGAACAGGGTGACCTCGAGCGGCGACGAGCGCCCCGCCGTCGGACGCGTTGGGCTGCTGGTAGAAAACGCCCTGCGAATTCATGTCCTGGTACGACTGCGTGACCAGCAGGTTCCAGTCCTCGTTGAACTTGTAGAGCGCTTCGGCCCGGATTCCCTGGTAGGTGACGGGGTTGATGGCATTGCCCACCAGGTTGTTGTTGTTGAGCGAGGGGCTTCCCGGCGGCACGCAGTAGCCGTTGTTCGGCTGTCCGTCCGGACAAGCGCCGTTGACCGCCGGATAGTTGGCGTAGTGGATGCCGATGTCGGTGTTCTTGCGCGTGAACGTCGCCGGCACGTTGTCGATATAGCCGCCGCGATGGTCGTCGTAGATGACCGCGCGCACCGCCATCGTGCCCTCGATCAGCGGCAGGTTGATCACCGCCGTCGCGTCGGCATTCGGATCGCCGTGAGCGGTGACTCCGTAGCCGGCCTTGACGCTCCCCTCGGTCACGTCGAGCTTGGGTTCGTTGGTGATGTAGCGGATCACGCCCGCCTCGGCACCCGCGCCGAACAGCGTGCCCTGGGGACCCTCCAGCACCTCGATGCGATTCAAGTCGGCCGCATAGATGTCGAGGTTGCGATTCGGGACCTGAGCGGATTGATTATCCAGGTAGATGGCGACATTCGGCCACAATCCCGTTGCGGCGCTGCCCTGGCTGGCCTGCGAGCCGGCGGAGAGGCCGCGCATGAACACCTCGTTCTGGCCGGGTCCGTTGTTCGCGCTGGTCACGTTCGGCAGATACTTGATGTAATCGTCGAACGTCTGGATGTTGAGCTGCTGCAGCGTCTGGCCGGTGAACGCCTGCATCGAGATCGGCACGTCCTGCATGCTCTCGTTGCGGCGCTGCGCCGTCACCGTGATCTCCTGCAGCGTATCGGTGCTCGCGCTGGGCGCAGCGGCGGCGTCCGGCCCCTCGGCCGGCGACGCCACGGCGAACGCTCCGCACGATACGCCTCCCAGAATGGCCGCGATCGCGGTTGAAAGCTTCGAATTCATGTTTGCATCCCCTTCTATTTGGACAATTCGTCCCCGTCGGCGGCCTGCCCTCCGGCAGTCCGAATATCTAATTCTTCAGCGCTGCGCGCTCTCCCAATTCGCTGCCGCGTAGAACGGCGCGTCCTCCGCGGACAGCATACCGCGGCCGAGAATGTGATCGGCGGCCTTCTCCGCCAGCATGATGGTCGGCGCGTTGAGATTGCCGGTGGTCACCGACGGCATGATGGATGAATCCACCACCCGGAGCCGCTCCAATCCGCGTACCCGCGTCTGGCTGTCGACCACCGCCATCGGATCGCCCTCCTCGCCCATCTTGCAGGAGCATGAAGGATGATAGGCGCTCTCGACCTTGGCGCGGATGAAGGCATCGATCTCATCGTCCGAGCGCACGTCCGCGCCCGGCTGAAGCTCGCGGCCCCGGTAGCGGTCGAAGGCCGGCTGCGCGAAAATCTCCCGGGTCAAGCGCACGCACGCACGCATTTCGACCTGATCGTCCGGGTGGCTCAGGTAATTGAACAGGATGCGCGGCTTGTCCTCGGGGCGCGTGGAGGCGAGCCGTACCCAGCCGCGGCTCTTGGAACGCATCGGCCCCACGTGCGCCTGGAAGCCATGCTCCTGGGCGAGCGTCGAGCCGTCGTAGGCGACGGCCATGGGCAGGAAGTGATATTGAATGTCCGGATACGCGATTCCGGCACGGCTGCGGATAAAGCCGCAGGTCTCGAAGTGATTCGTGGCCCCGAGCCCATCCTTGAACAGAAGCCAGCGTGCGCCGATGAGAGCGCGGCTGCGCCAATTGATCGAGGAATAGAGCGTGATCGGCTCCGTGCAGGCGACCTGGAAATAAAACTCCAGGTGATCCTGCAAATTCTCGCCCACACCCGGGAGGTCCTGGACCACGCCGATACCGAGCGCGCGAAGCTCCTCGGCCGGTCCCACACCGGAGAGCTTCAGCAGCTGCGGGGAGTTGATGGGGCCGCCCGAGAGAATGACTTCCCGCGCGGCGTTCGCGCGATGAGTCGCTCCCCCGCGCGTGTATTCGACGCCGGTCGCACGCCGCCCGTCGAACAGCACGCGGGTCGCGAGCGCGTGCGTGATCACCTCGAGGTTCGGCCGGGTCATCGCGGGCTTCAGGTACGCGCGGGCGGCGCTGCAGCGTCTGCCCTCGCCGACCGTCATATCCATGCGGCCGAAGCCTTCCTGTTGAAAGCCGTTCACGTCTCGGGTCTGCGGATAGCCCGCCTCGGAACCGGCGGCCAGCCAGGCCGCATGCAGCGGATTGGTCAGGCGGCCGTAGCTGGTGTTCAGTTTCCCCGCGGCGCCCCGGTATTGATCGCCGCCCTCTTCCCGGCGCTCGGCGCGTTTGAAATACGGCAGGACGTCGCGGTAGGACCAGCCGCGCGCTCCCTCGGAAGCCCAGCGCTCGAAATCCATCGGATTGCCGCGGATATAGACGAGACCGTTGATCGAGGAGGATCCGCCGAGCACCTTGCCGCGCGGGGTATGCATGCGCCGTCCGTTCAAACGCGGCTCGGGCTCGGAGTGGTAGAACCAGTTGTACTTCGGCATGTTCATCGGGATGGACAGTGCCGAGGGCATCTGGATGTAGATCGATCCATCCGAGCCGCCGTACTCGATCACCAGCACCTTGTGCCGTCCGTCCGCGCTCAGCCGATCGGCCAGCACGCAGCCGGCGGATCCCGCCCCCACGATCACATAGTCGAAATTCTCGTCAGGCAATCGCTTCGCTCCCGCCCTTATCCCCGCCCTCGCCGGTGCCTCGTCAATACGGAGAGTCCACGTCGCCCATCGCGACGTAGACGCTCTTCAGCCGGGTGTAGTGCTCGATCGCGGCGCGCCCGTTCTCGCGGCCGAGTCCCGACATCTTCACGCCGCCGAACGGCAACTCGATCGGCGTGATGTTGTAATGGTTGATCCAACAAGTGCCCGCCTCGAGCTTCGCGATCACGCGGTGCGCCCGGGTCAGATCGTTGGTGAACACCCCGGCGGCGAGGCCGAACTCGGTGGCATTCGCGCGCTCGATGACTTCCGCCTCGTCGTCGAACTCGAGTACCGACATCACCGGTCCGAAGATCTCCTCGCGCACGATCGCCATGTCGTCCGAGCATCCGTCGAACACGGTCGGCGCGACGAAATAGCCCTTGGCGAGATTCCCGGAGGCGGCGCGGTTGCCGCCGGTCAGGAGGCGTGCGCCTTCGGCGCGGCCGCGCGCGATGTAGCTCAGCACCTTTTGCATGTGCTGTTCCGATACCAGCGCCCCGACCTGCGTCGCGGGATCCATGGGATCGCCGATGCGCATCGCGCCGACGCGCTTCACCAGACGATCGAGAAATTCGGCCTTGATCCTCGAGTGCACGAATACCCGGGTCGCGTTCGAGCACACCTGGCCGGACGAATAGAAGTTGCCGAGCAGCGCTCCTGAAACGGCATTGTCCAGCTTGGCATCGTCGAACACGATCAGCGGAGATTTCCCGCCGAGCTCCAGGGTCACGCTCTTCAGGGTCTGCGCCGAGTCGCTCATGACCGCCTTGCCGGTGCCGACTTCCCCTGTCAGGGAGACCTTTCGAATGTCGGGATGCTGGGTGAGCAGGCGCCCGGTTTCGGCAAAACCCTGCACCACCTGGAACACCCCGGCCGGCAGTCCGGCCTCCGCGAAGATCTCCTCGAGCTTGACCGCGGTGAGCGGCGTAAGCTCCGCCGGTTTGAAGATCATGGCATTGCCGCAGGCGAGCGCGGGCGCGGCCTTCCAGCAGGCGATTTGCAAGGGGTAGTTCCATGCGCCGATGCCGGCGACGACGCCCAGAGGCTCCCGGCGCGTATAACCGAACGCCTGGGGTCCGAGATCGAGGTGCTCGCCGGCGAGCGACTGCGCGAGACTTGCGAAGTACTCGAGACAGTCCGCGCCGGAGACCACATCGACCACCCGTGTCTCCTGGATTGGTTTGCCCGTATCCCGAGTCTCGAGCTCCGCGAGCGGTTGATTGCGCGAGCGCAGCAGGTGCGCGGCCCGGCGCAGTACCCGCGCCCGCTCCGCACCGGTCAGAGCCGCCCATTGCGCCTGCCCGCGCTGAGCCGCACGTACGGCCGCGTTGACCTCGTCGGCGCCGGCCACGTTCACGTAACCCAGGACCTCGCCGTTGGCCGGATTGATGGACGCGAAACGCTCGCCGGCCGCGAGACTCGAAGAGCGCCCCTGAGCCGTTCCGGCGGCACGCCCGTGCTCGGATTCGGCGCGAAGCCCGGCACCGGCACGCAACCCTTGCAGCCGGCGATCCACGAACTCGGTCAAGAGGGCACGGGCGCTCGCGCTGTCCGCCTCGCGCCATCCGGACAGGGCGGCGCGCAGCCAGACGCCGTCGATCATCGAAGCGATCATGGCGGCGAGACTCTGTGCCTGATCGGGCGGCACCAGCTTGTTGAGCGCGCTCCTCAACGTGGTGAGGGTGCGCCGCTGGTACACCGACTGTACCCGCCTGAGGCTTTTTACCTGCAACACTTGACCCCAGAAGGCGAGCCACGCCATCCCGGTACGCTGGTCGAACTCCTCGGGCGCAAGGTTCGCATCGATCACGGCTTGGATACGGGCGCGCGGGGTGCAGATCTGGCGCATCCGGGAGCGCGCATGATCGCTGACGCGGCGGGCGAGCGAGCGGAATGCCGCATCCAGGAGGCCGTCCTTGTCGCCGAAGTAATGAGCGACCAATCCCGGAGAGACGCCGGCGCGGCTCGCGATCTGGGCGAGCGTCGTGCCCACGTAGCCGACTTCCGCTAGGCTATCGATGGTAACTTCGATGAGCTGGCCACGCCGGGTCTCCTCGACGGGCTCTCCGGTGGGCTCGGCCGAGGTCGTTGATTGGCTGTTCAATGTATCGTCTCCCGAATTCTAAAAGCGCTTCTCTGGACGGCCGTACCGGCTCTGATTAAGATGGGGAACCCAGAAAATTATACTTCTAATTCAATCCACTAGGGATACAAGGTGATCGACCCTAACACATCGTTAAACGGTCATTCAAACGCTCGCCTGCAGGCGCCATCATGCCGCCGCGATCGTCACAGGGTCAAGCTCTCCTGGTGGTGGGGCGTACTGCTCCCGCTGCTGAGCGCTTCCGCCGTCCACGCCGCCTCCGCGGCCGACCCCCCGAACTGCCGCACGGTCCGATTCTCGGACGTAGGCTGGACCGACGTGACCTCGACCACCGCCCTCACCGCCCAGCTGTTACGCGACATCGGCTACACGCCGACGATCACCGTCCTGTCGGTGCCGGTGACCTTCGCCTCGATCAGGAACAAGGACATCGACGTCTTCCTCGGCAACTGGATGCCCGCACAGGTGGCGGATCGGGCACCTTACGATGCCGACGGCTCGGTGGTCGTCGTTCGCCCGAATCTCGAGGGCGCCAAGTACACCCTGGCGGTACCTGCTTATATGCAGGCGCAGGGCCTCAAGGACTTCAACGACATCCATCGATTCGCGGCCCAGCTGAACAACTCCATCTACGGCATCGAGCCCGGCAACGACGGCAACCGGCTGGTGCTCAAGATGATCAAGGACAACCAGTTCGATCTCGGAGATTTCAAGCTGGTGGAATCGAGCGAACAAGGGGAGCTCGCACAGGTCGAGCGCGCCGTCCGGAACAAGGAGCCCATCGTCTTTCTGGCATGGGAACCGCACCCCATGAACATGCGCTTCGACCTCAAGTATCTGGCCGGAGGCGACCCCGTGTTCGGCCCGAACTTCGGCGGCGCGACCGTCTACACGGTGACGCGCAAGGGGTACGGCGCGGAATGCCCGAACATGGGCCGGCTGCTCGCGAACCTCTCGTTCACCCTGCGGGGCGAAAGCGAGATGATGGCCGGCATCCTGGATCGGCACGAGCCGCCCGAGGTCGCCGCCGCGCAATGGCTCAAATCGCACGACGCCATGGTGAAGACGTGGCTCGAGGGAGTGCGCACCTTCGACGGGCGTCCCGCGTACGGTGCCCTGGCGCATGCATCCGCCGTTCGCGCCGGCGGATTGGAACAATGGATCGTCAGCCACAAGATTCCCGTCGGCGATGCCATGACGGTGGCCATCGATACCATCAAGGCTCACGGCACCCTGCTGTTCGACGGGATTTCCATCGCCATCAGGGGAACGGTCGACGGCGTGACGGCGGCGTTGCGCGCCCTGCCCTCGCTCCTGCTCATCCTGGCCGTCGGCGCTCTGGCGTGGTTTCTGCGGCGCTCGTGGTCTCTCACCGCGTTCGTGGTGCTCGCCTTGGTTTTCATCCTGAACCAGGGCTACTGGGAGGCGACGCTCGAAACCCTGGCCCTGGTGTTGGTCGCCACCATCGTCTCCGCGCTCATCGGGGTGCCCCTGGGGATCGCGGCCGCCCACCGCCCCCGGGTGTTCTCAGCCATGCGCCCGGTCCTCGATCTGATGCAGACCCTGCCCACGTTCGTCTATCTGATTCCGACGCTGGTCCTGTTCGGATTGGGCGTCGTCCCCGGACTCATTTCCACGGTGATATTCGCCCTGCCGGCGCCGATCCGGCTCACGCACCTGGGCATTTCGTCGGTGCCGCGTCCGCTCATCGAAGCCGGAGAGGCCTTCGGCGCCACCCCGCTTCAGCTTCTCTGGAAAGTCGAGCTGCCGAGCGCCGCGGGAACCATCGTGGCAGGCATCACCCAATGCATCATGTTGAGCCTGTCCATGGTCGTGATCGCCGCTCTCGTGGGCGCCGGAGGCCTGGGCGTGCCGGTGGTGCGGGCGCTGAACTCGGTGCAGATCGGCATGGGCTTCGAGGCGGGCTTCACCATCGTCCTGCTCGCCATTATCCTGGATCGCATCAGCCGGCCGAAAGACCGTGAGGTATCCCGATGAGCGCCGCCGTAGAGTTCCAGAACGTCGATATTCTGTTCGCGCGCCAGTCCGGACGGGCGGGCCGCACCGCCGTGCGGGATGCCCTTGCCGCGCTCGATGCGGGCGGGACCCGGAGCGACATTCAAACCAGGTTCGGGGTCATCGTGGGGGTCGCCGGCGCGAGCTTGAGCGTCGCGCAGGGCGAGATCTCGGTGCTCATGGGGCTGTCGGGGTCCGGAAAATCGACGCTGCTGCGCGCGGCCAACGGCTTGAACCCGGTCACCCGCGGCCACGTGCGGGTACGGCACGGTGAATCCGACGTGGATGTCGCCACCTGCGACACGGGAGAGCTGCGGCGCGTGCGCCGCGAGCGCATCGCCATGGTCTTCCAGCAGTTCGGACTTCTGCCGTGGCGCACCGTACGGGAGAACGTCGGCCTCGGGCTGGAACTGCGCGGCGAAAACGCGGCCGCGCGCAAGTCGGTGGTGGACGAGAAGCTCGAGCTCGTGGGCCTGTCCCAGTGGGCGGACCGCTACGTGAGCGAGCTCTCGGGCGGCATGCAGCAGCGCGTCGGCCTCGCCCGGGCGTTCGCCACCGATGCCGACATTCTCCTCATGGACGAGCCCTTCTCGGCGCTCGATCCGCTGATCCGCGGCAAGCTGCAGGGCGAGCTCCTCGCGCTGCAGGAACGCGTCAAGAAGACCATTCTCTTCGTCAGCCACGACATGGACGAGGCGCTGCGCCTCGGGGACCGGATCTCCATCCTGCAGAACGGGCGCATCATCCAGACCGGCACCGCGGAGGACATCGTGCTCGCGCCGGCGGATGATTATGTCGCGGAGTTCGTACGCCACATGAACCCGCTCGACGTGCTGACCGGCGCGATGATCATGTGCGAGCGCGAACGGATGGCGTCCGACGACGGCGCGATCTGGCTGGACGATGCCCGCCGATACCGGCTGTCCTTGAGCTCCGACCAGCAGGCGCTCGGCCTGCACTTCGACGGCATCCAGCACGCGTTGCGCCACATCGCCGACGATTCGGCCGGCGAGGCCGCGCTGGCCGATGGAGAGCCCGGTCTGGCGGTGGTGCCCGCCTCGTTCTCGCTCCAGACCATCATCCGCCTGCGCCAGAGCACCGGACATCCCGTGCTGCTCGCCGACGGCGGCAGGATCGTCGGCGTGTGCGGAGAGGCGGAAATCATCCGGGCGCTCGCCGGCAGCCGGCACTGAGCGGGAGTTGATCAGGACGCCGAGAGTTGATCGGGAAGCATTTAAATATTATCATCGAGATAATATAAAGTTTCGAACACCCAAAGAGCTCCCTCCAATACCTCCCAGGAGTTGCCAATGAATCACGACGTCATCATTTCCTGCGCCGTCACGGGAGATGACACCAAGGTCAAGAAGAGCCCGCATTGCGCCATCACCCCGGAGCAGATTGCGGCGACCGCCATCGAGGCGGCCAAGGCCGGGGCGGCGATCGTCCATATCCACGTGCGGGACCCGGAGACCGGCAACTTCAGCATGGAGACCCGCCACTACCGCGAGGTTGTGAAGCGCATCCGCGAGAGCAAGGTCGACGTGATCGTGAACCTCACCTGCGGCATGGGAGGCTACATCGTGATCGGCGAGAACGGGCTCAAGGACACGCCCGCGCCCGGGAGCGACTTTTGTACGCAGGAAGACCGCATGCGGCACATCATCGATCTCGCCCAGGAGGGCCTGTACAAGCCCGACATCGCGACTCTCGATTGCGGGAGCCTGAATTTCGGCGACGGCAATCGCGCCTACGTCTCGACGCCCAATTATCTGCGCCAGGGCGCGGCGATCGCACGCGATCTCAAGGTGAAGCCCGAGCTCGAGGTGTTCGACACCGGGAATCTGTGGTTCGTCAAGCAGATGATCAAGGAGGGGCTGGTGGACAACCCCGCGTTGCTTCAGCTCTGCATGGGCATCGCCTACGGCGTGCCGGCCGATCCCGGACACCTCCTCGCCATGGTCAACGCGCTGCCGGAAAACTGCAATTGGGGCAGCTTCGCCATCAGCCGGATGCAGATGCCCTGGGTGGCGCAATCGATTCTGCTGGGCGGCAACGTGCGCGTGGGGCTCGAGGACAATCTTTACTTGAGCAAGGGGGTATACGCGAGCAACGCGCAGCTGGTCGAGAAGGCCCGGACCATCATCGAAGCGATGGGCGCGCGCATCCTCACCGCCGCCGAGGCACGCGACCGGCTGAAGCTCTATTGAGCGCGCCCACGTGACCGAGCTCCCCGCGTTCCGCGCGACATTGAAGCCCGACTGGATCGATTACAACGGGCATCTGCGCGATGCCTATTACGTCGTCGCGATGAGCCTCGCGGTGGACGAGGTCATGGACCATCTGGGGCTCGATGCGCACTACCGGGAACGCACGCGGTGCACGCTCTATACGCTGGAGCTGCACATCCACTACCTGCACGAGATCAAGGCGACGGACGAGCTGAGCGTCGCGACCTCGGTGCTGGATTATGATGCGAAACGCATACACGCGGCCTGCGATTTCCGCTGCCCGCGCATCGACGAGCCGGCGGCATCGGCCGACCTCATGCTGATGCACGTGCATCAGGGCGAGAAGCCGGCGGGCGCCCCCTTCCCCGCGGAAGTCGCGGCGCGGCTCGAGAGCCTGAAGGCGTCCCCGGCCGAGGCGGCCGCGCGCGGCTTCTTCTCCCGCAAGATCGAGATCAAGCGGCGGTGAGCCCCGTGCGTGGAGAACACATCCGGCGGCTGATCGCACCGCGCAGCATCGCGCTCATCGGCGCCACGGCGTGGACGGACGCGGTGGCGGCAGGCAATGCAGCCGTGGGCTTCCAGGGGACGATCTGGCGCGTTCACCCGACCAAGCCCTCGACGCCGACCACCACCTTCTATCGATCGGTCGCCGATCTCCCCGGAGCGCCGGATGCGGCGTTCATCGCGGTTCCCAACCACGAGGCGCCGGCGGTGGCCGGAGCGCTGGCGGCGCGGGGCGCCGGCGGATTCGTGTGCTTCACGTCCGGATTTTCCGAGCTCGGCACCGCGCTCGGCCGGCAGCTGACGGAGAATCTCATCGGCCAGGCCGGGGAACTGCCCTTCTTCGGCCCGAATTGCTACGGCTTCGTGAATTTCTTCGACCGAGCGGCCATGCTGCCCGACCAGGTGGTCGGAACCCCGATCCACCGGGGAGTGGCGCTCATCTGCCAGAGCGGCACCATCGCGCTGACGCTGAGCTTCAACGAGCGATCGGTGCCGATCGGCTATCTGTTTTCCGTCGGCAATCAAACGCGCCTCGCGGTGGAGGATCTCATCGAGATGCTGAGCGACGATCCGCGCGTCACGGCGTTCGGGTTGTATCTCGAGGGCATCAAGGACACGGAGCGCTTCGTGCAAGCGGCGGAGAAGGCGCGGCTCGCGGGCAAGCCCATCGCGGTGATCAAATCGGGCCGCACGGCGGCCGCCGCGCGCACTGCGCACAGCCACACCGGCGCCCTCGCCGGCGCCGACAGCGTGTTCGACGCCTTCTGCCGTCAGGCCGGCATTGCCCGCTGCGATACGCTGGGCGCGCTATGCGAGACATTGAAGCTCTTCCACTCGGGAGGTGCGCTGACGGGCCGCAAGGTCCTCATCATGGGCGCCTCCGGCGGCGACATGGCGATGACCGCCGATGTCGCGCGCACGCTGGATCTGGATTTTGCACCGGTTCCCGAAGCGGCGGCCGCGACGCTCCAGGAGCTCCTGACCGACCGGGTGACGGTGGCGAATCCGTTCGATATCCACACCTATCTCTGGTTCGATCCGCCTGCGCTCGGGCGCGTGTTCTCGACCACGATGCGCGCGGGCTACGATGCCGTGGGTTTCATGCTGGACTTCCCGCCGGAAGGCAAGGCCGATGCCTCCTCGTTCGACGCCGCGATCGACGCCTATATCGAGGCCTCGCGCGGCGCCCCATCCCGGGTCGCCCTGATCGCCTCGCTTCCGGAGACTATCAGCGAGCGCGTTCGACGGCATTGCCTCGACGGAGGCATCGTTCCTCTCCAGGGTCAGCGCGAGGCGCTCGAGGCGCTGGCGGCCGCCGGGGCCGTGGGCTCGGCATGGCACAGCGGTCCGGGAGTGCGGCTCAACATACCGCGGAGCGGCTCGGCCCCCGCGGAGAATCACAGCCTGAGTGAAGCGGACGGCAAGGCCGCACTCGAGAAATTCGGGGTCGTGGTTCCGCGCAGCAAGCTCGTGGCTCCGGCGCAGGCCACCGCGTGCGCCGAAGCGCTGGGTTTCCCGGTGGTGATCAAGGCGGTCGGCGCACACCTCGAACACAAGACCGAAGTCGGCGGGGTCGTGCTGAACGTGCGCAGTGCGGCGGAGGCCGACGCCGCGGCACGCCGGCTCGGCGCTCTCTCGGACACCTTGCTGGTCGAGGAGATGATCGCCGACGGTGTCGCCGAGATTCTCGTCGGGCTGATCCTCGACCCCCAGTTCGGCCAGGTGCTGGTGCTGGGGTCCGGAGGCGTGCTGACCGAGCTGCTCGCCGATAGCGTAACGCTATTGCCGCCGTTCACCAGAACCTCGATCGAAGCGGCCCTCGACTCGCTCAAGCTCGGCAAGCTCCTGCGCGGCTACCGCGGAAAGCCTGCGGGCGACGTGCCGGCGCTGATCGACAGCGTCCTCAACGTGACGCGCTATGCCGCCGCCAACCTCGATACGCTCTGTGAAATCGACGTGAATCCCATCATCGTGCGGCCGGCCGGCAAGGGAGCGATCGCCGTCGATGCATTGATACGTCTCAAGAAAACCGCTCAAACCTGAAGGGGTCGACCATGTCCGAAGGCGTCAAACTCGTCAAAGACGGCAACATTCTCACTGTCACCATCGATCGTCCGAAAGCGAACGCCATCGATCTCGCCACCAGCCGCGCGCTGAACCAGGCCTTCCTTTCCTTTCGGGACGACAAATCGCTGCGGGTGGCCATCGTCACCGGCGCCGGCGACCGTTTCTTTTCGCCCGGCTGGGACTTGAAGGCGGCCGCGGGCGGCGAGCAATCCGACGAGGATTGGGGCCCCTCGGGATTCGGCGGACTGAACTATCCGCGCAATCTCAACAAGCCGATCATCGCCGCGGTCAACGGCATCGCCTGCGGCGGCGGATTCGAAATCGTCCTCGGAACCGACATCATCGTCATGGAGGAGCATGCCAAATTCGCGCTCCCCGAGATCAACGTGGGTGTCCTGGCGGACGCCGGGACCGTCAAGCTGCGGCGGCGGATCCCCTATCACGTGGCCGTTGAATTTCTGATGACCGGCCGGTGGATGGACGCCACCGAAGCGAAGCATTGGGGGCTCGCCAACCATGTCGTACCCAAGGGCGAGGGCCTTGCGAAGGCACGCGAGATCGCGCGGCAGCTCGCCGAGGGCCCACCGCTGCTGTTTCCCGCCATCAAGCAACTGCTCCGTCACACCGAGATGGTCCCGGAACACGAGGCGTTCGAGCTCCACGATTCGCTCGACATCGTGCAGCAGGTCATCCGCTCGGAGGATCTGAAGGAGGGCACCCGGGCATTCACCGAGAAGCGCAAGCCGGTCTGGACCGGCCGCTGAGCTGTCTCCGGCCGGCGACGGCAGCCCCACAGCATTTTCCAATCGTAACTAGCCAGCGGTGCCGTTTACGTCCATGCTCTTGCGCGCATGGACGTACTATTGGTTGAAGATAATGTCGAGGTAAGCCTGATAACCGTTGAATATTTAACGGAATTAGGCCACCAGGCCACGGCTGTGCCGGCCGCCGAGCCTGCGCTCGCCCGACTGGCCGAGCGGCGCTTCGACGCCGTCATGACCGACGTGAGTCTGCCCGGCATGTCCGGAATCGATCTCGCCAAGGAGCTGGTCAAGCAGTATCCGAATCTGCCGGTGGTGATTTCCTCCGGATACGGCAGCCTCGATGTCCAGCAAATCCTCGGCCATCGTCGCCCCAGCGTCTTCATGCTGCCCAAGCCCTACGATATGCCGACGCTCGAGCGGACGTTGAACGAGGCCGCGGAGTTCACGCGCAGCTGATCAGTCACTCGGAACTGATCAGTCACGCGGAACTGATCAGACCGTATGCAATTTCGCTCCATCCGTCACGCTCCGATGCCCGTGCGCCACCCCGGCGCAGATAGGGCACGAGGTCGGAGCGGCACCGATGGTTTCGCTCAGCAGATCCGTCAGCGCGTGCGCATCGTCCTGAAACTCATGGACATAAGGAGTGTGCTGGCGCACCAGCTCCACCGCGAGGGCGAAGGCGCTAGAGGGATCGACGTCATCGTCGCAGAATACCTCGTTGTGAATCGGGCACATCTGCAAGACATGGGTTTGGAGTGCGATTTCTACCGCGATAGCTTGTTTGTGTTCCATGAGGCGATCCTTTCAATGTCCACGAGGCGCTTTGATGGCAGCGCGCCCGCGCTTGTTGGTTCTCCACGACCGGCTCTTCGTCGAACCCTCGGTGCTCTGCTGAGTGGACTCCATGAAGATCACACGCAGGGCCCGGTCCCAGGCGGCAGCCTGCGGCGCCGGATCCGGCGGATCGTGGGGAGTGAGCGGCGGACGTTCCGGGCTCGGACTGGGGGGAACGCTTTCCTCGCCCCAACGCCTGGGCGCACTGATCGAGGTGTGACTGAGTCTATTCATCTACCCTCCTTCCGATGACGCACCACAATTGGGCGGATTATCCGAGGGGGTTCGGCGTCGGTGGATCGGCCCAGCGCGCCACCGGCTGTAGGAATAGTCAGACGGGCGTGGCTGAAACTCGGGCCGCGGTCGCCGCCCGTTCGAGGCGGACCCGTTCCAGGATGTGACTCTCGATTTCTGCCTCGACGGCCTCGCGGCGGCCGGTTTGCAGCACGGCGACGAGCCGCTCGTGCTCATCGATCATAGCGTCGAAGTCATCGTCTTTCTGTTCCTGCAATAAAAACACCAGCACGCCGCGGGAAAGAAGCTGCCAGGTCGGCCTCAGGACAGGACTCGCGGACAGCTCCACGATGCAATGGTGGAACGCAAGATCCGCCTGACAGTAGGCCAGGCGGTCCTTCAAGGTTGCCGCCCTGCGCATCGCCTGGAATACCCCGGAGAAATGCACTGCGAGATTCCGCCGGGAGAGGCCGCGTTCCAGAATGCGCGACAGCGCCAGACGTTCGACTGCGTGGCGCAGCTCGAGCATTTCGTACATCTCGTCCGAGGTAAATTCGGTCACGTAGGTGCCGCGATTGGGCTCCGTCCGGACGACCCCCTGGGCCTGAAGCAGCCGCAGCGCCTCGCGTACCGGGATTCGGCTGACGCCCTGGTCCTCGCAGATCTGCTTCTCGAAAATCCGCTGTCCGGGCTTCAACTCGCCCTTCGCGATCATGACGGCCAAATGGTCGGCCAGCCGATCGGGAAGGTTTCTGAGCTCCAAGGTCGAGGGGAGGTGCAAAGGCAGCCGGGTTTCGCGGCGGGTGCCCGGATCCACGGGCTCGGCTTTCGGCAAGATGACCGGCTCCTTCGGTTCGCTTCGTTATTGGTCCTTCAGCGCCCAATCATCATACGCGGTTCCGGGATACGGCGAGCTACCTCGCAGCAAATCGACGAGAAGGGCGCGCCGTGCAGTTCCTCTCGCGAGGTCAGCACGGCGCGCCGGCACCACTCAGAGCGCGAGGTAGGGCCAATCCCCCTCGAGCGCCGGTCCCAGATCGCCGACCATCCGCTCGGCGCTCGACGGCCGCACCGCCAAGCGTTCCTGCGTCCTGCCGCTTCGAGTCTCCTGGGCGAGTGCCACGCCCAAGGTTTTGATTTCGAGCTGAGCCCGCGACAGGGCCTCGCTGAAGTCGGAAGACCATGCGAGGGAGATGGCATCGTCCAGCTGTTTGCCGAGCGCATTCACGTGCGCCTCGAGCGCTTGGAGCGCTGGGATGCGGTTCTTGTGGATCAATGCGAGATAGTAAGCGTGAAGACGGTTTCCCGCCCGGGATGCGGCCCCGGCGTCTTTTTGATATTCGGCATAGGGATGGCCTCTGAGCCGTCCGGATACCACGCGCGCGATACGCCAGCTGGCACAGGCGCTACGATCGAGCAGAGACTCATTCGCCGCCCATTGACTTGACTCGAACATGCGGGCGATTTCCCGCACCAGCAACGCTTCACTGCGCAGCCGTCGCAAACGAGCAACTTCTGGATCAATCATGGTCTTCCCCTTTCTCTTTTGAGGCAATGCCGATATCGGGATTGCGTCACCATTCTCAAGGATTTTCAGAGTAAATGATGTAGGAAGAACGCCTATACCCGTGCAAGCGTTGACCGGGGAGGTTATGTCGCATTTGCGTCGCATTTTCGTCACAAAGCACCGAAATCGAGCGCGACGGTGCGCCCGCCGGCGGCCTGTTTGCGCCGCGGTCCCTTCGCTACTCAAATGCATTTGACATATCGGCGAGGCCAAACCACGCATGCACCAGCACAGTGCATGCTGCGATGCAGCAGTAGAAGTCGCGGAACTCGATCCGGCAAGCGGTGCGACTCCCTCGCCGAGGGGTCAGCCGCCGAGGGGGCGCAGCAATGCCCGGGAGATGATGTGGCGCTGCACCTCGCTGGTGCCGTCCCAGATGCGTTCGATGCGCGCGTCGCGCCAGATTCGCTCCAGCGGCAGATCGCTCATGAGCCCCATGCCGCCGTGGATCTGCAGCGCCTCGTCCGCGACCATGGCGAGCATTTCCGTCGCCTTCACCTTGGCGATGGCCATATCCATGTCCGTGGCGATCTTCCGATCGTTCTTCCACGCTGCCTCGAGCACCAAGAGATCCGCAGCCCGGAGCTCCACCGCCATATCCGCGAGCTTGAAGCTCACGCCTTGAAACTTGCCGATCTGCTGTCCGAACTGCACCCGATCGACCGCCCATTGCTTGGCGAGCTCGAGCGCCCGGTCGGCGCGTCCGAGGCAGGTCGCCGCGACCTGCAGGCGCGTGGCGCCGAGCCATTCGTTCGCCACCTCGAATCCCCGATGCACCTCCCCGAGCACGGCGCTCTTCGGCACGCGGCAGTTGTTGAACTCGAGAATGCTGTTCTTGTAGCCGCGGTGCGACACGTTCTTGTAGCCCGGCAGCACCTTGAAGCCGGGATGTCCCATGTCGATCAGGAAGGAGGTGATTTTCTTGCGGGTTCCGCGCGTACCGGCCTCCTCGCCGGAGGCCGCGAACAGGATCACGAAGTCCGAGCGGTCGGCATGGCTGATGAAATGCTTGGTGCCGTTGATGACGAAATCCCCGCCCGACTCGACCGCCGAAGTCTTCATGCCGCGAAGATCCGATCCAGCGCCCGGTTCGGTCATCGCGAGACATTCGGCCCGCTCGCCGCGAACCGCCGGCAGAAGATACCGCTCACGCTGCTCGCCCTGGCAGGCGAGCAGGATATTCGATGGACGGCCGACGCACGACCAATGCAGGGCGTAATTGGCCCGGCCGAGCTCCTTCTCGTAGAGCACCCAGGACGACGGTATCCAAGCCCGCGCCTCCGACATCCGCCGGCATGTTGGCGGCGTACAGTCCGGCGTCGATCGCCTTCGCCTTCAGCTCGTGATACAGCTCGTCGCGCAATTCCCCCGTCTCCTCCACTTCCTTCTCGTGAGGGTAGAGCTCGTTCACCACGAAATCGCGCGTCGTCTTGACGATCATCTGCTGTTCATCGTTCAACGAGAAATCCATCGTCACTCCCCTTTCATCGTGGATTTTTTCGACGTGCTGCGCCGCGCTTCGGCGAGGCCCACTGCTTCGATGCCCACTGCCGCAACAGATCGATCTGAAGCCGCAAGTGCTCGATCTGCTTCTGCGCGGGCCAGTCGCGAGGACTGGTGACGGCCCCTGCGGTCAGGCCGTTCATGCATGTCACCAACAAGCGCAGTACCTGGTCCTGGACTCCCGCGGGCAGCGACTTCCATTCGGACCAGTACTCGGCGAAGCAGCGCTCGAAGAGCCTCATGTACTCGCGGTGCACCCAGACGTTGAGGCGCTTCAACTTGGGATCGGCGGACATCTGGCCCCAGAATGCGAGCCAGAAGGCGGACTCGGTGAAGCGCTGCGCATCGATGGCGATGGCCTCCGACAGCACGCTCAGGAGATTCGCCTCCCCGCCGTCGCGCTCCCGCGTCAGCCGCTCCTCGATGCGCTTCAGGATCAGGCGCAGAGCGGCGAGGATGATGTCCTGTTTGGAATCATAGTAATGCGCCACCATGCCCGTGGTGTAGCCGGCCGCGCGCGCGATGCGGGCGACGGTCGCCTGCTCGAACCCGTACTCGGCGACCACCTGACAGGCCACCAGCGCGATCTCGTCCCGGCGCCTGGCATGGTCGACGATCTTGGGCATGGCGTGAGGCTAGCGCGCCCGGCTGCCGACTGCTTTGCCGGCCTCCGGAGGCACGGGCAGCGATGCATGAGCTTTCGCGATCGGTTCGAGCTTTGCGCGCAGCGCGGGATCCAGCGCGGCGGCTTTGGCTTTCGCGGTGTCGACGAACAAATGCATCTGCTCGCCGGTCGCGATCAAGGCGTCGTCGCGCTTGCGGAACAGCCGGTGGAACACGTGCAGCCGCTTCTCGTCGAGCGCGAGCACCTGCGTGGTCGCATACAGCGGCTCGCCGACTTTCGCCTCGCCGAAATGCTTGACGTGGCTTTCGACGGTGTAGTACATCCGGCCGCCCTTGCGGAAGGCATCGTCGATCCCTACCTGACGATACAGACTGTCCATGGCCTCGCCGAACACGTGCCCGTACAGGAAGTCGGACATGTGGCCGTTGTAGTCGACCCACTCCGGTCTCACCAGGGTCTCGTAGCGCGGCAGGTTCCCGCCCGAGGAGGGCTTTTCTCCGGCGTCCCGATAGAGCCGCTCCTCGAGCTTGCGAAGCGTCGAGCCCGCGCCGATGTCGAACTGGCGCAGGACCTGCTGGATGGCGACCAGATAATTGTCGCGCAGACGCTCGAGCTCCCGGATGGAGCGGCCGGCCGCCTGCTCCTGGGTACCGACGACCATGCGATCGATCAGCTGTTCGGTGAGCTCCGGCGCCTCGAGCTTGGTCCAAGGCCATTTCAGCGCCGGGCCGAACTGATGCAGCATGTGCCGCATGCCGGTCTCGCCGCCCGCCAGGTGATAGATGAGATTCATGCCCATGGCGGCCCATCGCAATCCGGGGCCGTAGATGATGGACTCGTCGAGCTCCCCCGTGGTCGCGACGTCCTCGTTCACCATGTGCAATATCTCGCGCCACATGGCTTCCTGCAGCCGGTCGGTCAAATGGCCCGGAACCTCACGCCGCACCCGCAGGGCATGCATGCCGATGTGCGTGAAGAACTCCGCGGCCGCCTCGATGGTCGCCGGCGCCGTCTTCGCCCCCGGGACGAGCTCGACCAGCGGCAAGAGGTACACGGGGTTGAACGGATGAGCGACGCAGAAGCGCTCGGGCGCAACCATGTCGCGCTGCAGATCCGTGGGCGTCAAACCGGACGTGCTCGACGCGATGATGACATCGGCGGCGGCGTACTTGCTGACCTCGGCCAGCATGCGCTGCTTGAGGGGCAGCTGCTCGGGGATGTTCTCCTGGATGAAATCCGAGGCTTTCGCCATCTCGCGCGCGTCGGTGGTGAAGGAGAGTTTTCCCTTGGGCGGAAGCGGCGCGAATGTGAGACGCGCCAGAGCGGGCTCGGCGTTCTGCACGGCTCCCCGGATCCAGTCCTCCATCTCGGGCTTCACGTCCGCGGCGATCACGTCGATGCCGAAATGCATCGCCCGGGCCGCCCAGCCGCCGCCGATGACGCCTGTGCCCAACAAGCCGAGTGTCTTGACCTTGCGCATGAAACGAGCCCCCTGCCGCGATCGCGTGAAGGCTTTATAATATCCTCACTATAATATAAAAACCAGACTGGGCCGGTACGTGCGCTCTGGATCGAAGTCGAGGCCGGTATCTCGCTCGGGTTGGGTCTTTTCTCGCTTCCGGGTTCAGCGCGACATGGTCGCGCCGGAGCGCTTCTGCGTCGCTCATCCGTTCAATCCCGTGTACCTCTTGCCGCTCGGGCTCTATCGGCCCCCGCTGGCCGCCGATCCCAGCACGTCCACGATCGGGAGCGCTGCTCGCGGAACGGCCGCGTGGTAATCCTTACCTAGGAAGGCGGCCAGGGTGGCGGCGATCTGCGCCTGGACCACCGGAGAGCCGCCCCGCCGCTCCCCGAGCGCCCGCGTGTCGGGCCCGATGACGGCGATCCAGATGTTCTCCGAGCCCTTCTCCTCGACTCCATGTTCCTTCCACTCGGTCAAGCCGCTGCCGCGGCCGTGATCGGCGGTGATGATGAAGGTGGTGGTGCCGCGGTACTGCGGCATGGCCTGCATGGTGTCCCAGAGCTCCTTGATGAAGCCGTCCGTGCGATGAGCGCTGTCGAGGACCAGATCGTAGCGCCCCTGATGCGCCCAATTGTCGGTTTCCCCGTAAGCCACGAATAGTACGCGCGGTTTCGCGGATTTTACGTAGTCGAGAAGCGCAACCTGCAGGAAGGAATTGTCCACGTCCTCTTCGTCCAGCGGCGTGGTGGTTGCGTAGAGACGCCGCAACAGCGCATCGCGGGGGCTCAGCGGACTCTTCGCCGGCGGCGGCTTCCATCCGGCCTGCATGACGAGACCGCTGCGCCGCTCGTTGAAGATGTCCTCGAACACACTCCACGTTCCATAGATCGCAACCCGTCCGCGATACTCATCGAAGCCGTTCAGCCATTCGAATACGGTCGGCGTCGGATTCGGACCGAACTCGTTCGAGTCGATGGCATCGTTCGGAAATCCGGTGCTCATCTCGTTGTAGCCCGGATAGGAGAAGGCCTTGCCGTTCGACACTCGGGCGATGCTGCCGAGGTTCTGGTTGCCGATCAGCTGACCGCGCTTCGCCACCGTGCCCCATAGGAACGGGAACAATGCCTCGCGGCGCTCGGCCGGCGTCGCGCGCCAGTAGCGCTTGCGCAGATCCTCATCGGACAGCCAACTGCCTCCCGCCTGGTCGTTCAGCAGATCCTCTTCGGCACCCGTGAATACCTCTTGCCAGCGCAGGCCGTCGCTCACGATGAGGACGACGTTCCGGGTCTTGCCTGCGGCCACGGGCGGGACGGCGCCCCGGGCCGGGGCGGCGTCCGGTGATGCGGGGCCGGCCTGCGATGGGGAGGCAGCCTGCGACTGGAACGCCGCCAGCGACAAGCCGGCCGCCAGAAGCGCGGCGACTCCGAGGCCCGCCAGGCCGGGGGCGCGCGGGCACCTCATTGATGCAGCACCACCGCGCAATTCGCGGTCCAGCTCAGGTACACCTCGTCGCTCCAGTCGATGCTCCACTCCGAGGTGCGCCGGTCATTCTGCGCGAATACCGTGATCATTTTTCCCGTCTCCGTCTTTATTCGATACGTGGAACGATTGCCGAGATAGCCGAGCTCCCACACTGTCCCCTTGATCTGGTTCGCCGCCGCGCCGGGCACCGGTGCCTTGCTCAGCCGAATCTTCTCGGGCCGGAGCGACACCCACACGCGCTGCCCGTGGCCGAATCGGCCCGGATCGTCGACGATGAGATCGCAACCCGCCTCGGCGCTCCGCACCACGACGTGCCCCGTCATGGCACCCTCGTTGACGGTTCCCTCGAACAGGTTGGTCGTGCCGATGAAGTCGGCCACGAACCGGTTCTGGGGAAACTCGTAGATTTCCGACGGCGTCCCGACCTGCACCACCTGGCCGCGATTCATGACCGCGATTCGGGTGGAGAGCGCCATCGCCTCGTCCTGGTCGTGCGTGACGAACACGAACGTGATGCCCACCTCGTACTGGATGTTCATCAGCTCGAATTGCGTCTGTTCTCGCAGTTTCTTGTCGAGCGCGCTCAACGGCTCGTCGAGCAGCAGCACTTTCGGCCGCCGGATGAGCGAACGGGCGAGCGCGACGCGCTGCCGCTGGCCTCCCGAGAGCTGATGCGGCTTGCGCTTCGACATCGGCCCGAGCTGCACCATGTCGAGTGCGTCGCGAATGCGCTTGAGGCGTTCGTTTTCCTCGAGACCGAGGCGCTTGAGCCCATAACCCACGTTCTGCTCGACCGTCATGTGCGGGAACAATGCATAGGACTGGAACATCATGTTCACGGGCCGCTCGTAGGGGGGCACCCGGGTCATGTCGGCGTCCTCGATGAGAATGCGGCCGGAGCTCGGAGTCGTGAAACCCGCCAGCATCCGAAGGAGCGTCGTCTTGCCGCAGCCGGAGCCGCCCACGAGCGCGAACATCTCGCCCTTGTAGATGCGAAGGTTGATGCCGTCGACCGCCGTGAAGGAGCCGAAGGTCTTACCGACGCTCTCGATGACGATTTGCGGCTTGGCGTCGGGATCCAGCCAGGGGCGGTCGGAGGTCGATTTCTGGGGCGACAGCATGGCTACGGCAGGCGGGCCGGAACCTCAGAACTCGCCGGGAGGCGTCGCCCGCCGGCGCTCCGGCGCATAGAAGGGACGCTCCACCACCACGGCTCGCGACATCCGGCGCTCCCAAACCAGTTCCCGGTTCAAATAGATCTCCGCCCAGAGGGCCGTGCCCGTTTTGAAGTACGGCGCATCGACCATAGCAAGCGCTATGTTGCGCTTGCAAGTGGGCGACCACGCGGCCGAGGTGACGCTGCCGATCTCCCGCTTGCCGTCCGCCTCCACGTAGAGCAATGCGTTGTGCGCCGGCTTGTTGCCGGCGACGTCCAGCCCGACCAGCCGGCGCCGCGCTCCGCGCGCCCGTTCGGCGATGAGCGCACGCCGGCCGTTGAAGTGTCCCTTGTCGAAATCCAGCAGCCAGGATAAGCCCAGTTCGAGGGGCGAGCGGTCGCGGCCGGTGCGGATCGTCTGCTCCGCGGACACGAAATCCACGTGCGGACTCAAGAAGCCCGCTTCGATGCGCGCGATGTTGAGGGCCTGCGATCCGATGGCGCGGATGCCGCGCGTGCGCCCGGCCGCCATGAGGTCATCCCAGGTTTCCTCCGCCGCGGCGGGCTCCATCCACAACTCGTAACCCAGATCGCCGGTGAAGCCGGTGCGCGATACCGTGAGCTCCCGCGTCCCGAGTGAAAACCGGCCGATATCGAAGGGCTTCAGCCGCTCCACGCCGGCGAGGCCCGCCGTGCGCAGCACGGCGTAGGAGGTCGGGCCCTGCAGCGCCAGCGCCGCGATCTCGGCGGTGATCTCGCTCACCTCGACATCGAAGCCGACTGCCGAATCCAGCAGCCAGTCGATCTGCCGCTCCGCCGTGCAGAGGCGGTATTCGTCCTCGCCCATCCTGAACACCGTTCCGTCGTCGAGCACGTGGCCCGCATCGTCGCACCAGACGCAGTAGGCCACCCGGTTCGGCTTGAGCTTGGCGATGTCCCGCGTCACCAGGCGGTTCAAGTATGGCAGCGCATCGGCGCCGGTGATCCGATACTTCACCATGGGCGTGAGATCGTAGAGCGTCGCCGCGTTGCGGATCGCGAAATACTCCTGTTCGACGCTGGTGAACACGTCGACCGTGGTGTAGCCCGCCCACGGAATGAAGCTATCGAGCTGGCTCAAGGCTCGGGCGCGCGCGTGAAACGGAGTCTCGAGCAGCGGTTTGACAAAGTGCGGAAGCGGCGTTTGCGAAGCGCTCATGTCAGGCGGCCTCCAGAACTTGGCGCGCGGCGTTGCGGCCGGCGGTCCCCATGATGCCGCCGCCCGGATGGCAGCCGGCCCCGCATAGATAGAGGCCCGGCAGGGGGGTGCGATGCTGGGCGGCACCCGGAACCGGCCTCACCAGGAAGAACTGGTCGAATGCCAGCTCGCCGTGGTGCCAGTGTCCGCCGCTGATCTTGAATTCCTGCTCGATATCGAGCGGCGTCAACAATTCGGCCCCGACGATGCTCGCCGCGAGGCCGGGAGCGTACCTGTCCAGCACTCTGATACAAAGCTCCATGAAACGTTGCCGCTCCTGGGTCCAGCCGCCCTTGAGCTCGTAGGGCACGTACTGCACGACGGCGGACAACACGTGCTTTCCGGGCGGCGCCAGCGCCGGATCGTTCAATGACGGCACGGTGATCTCCATGGCCGGCGCGGCGGAGTATTCCCCGTACTTCGAGTGGTTGTAGGCCCTCTCCAGGTACTGGAGCGATGGCGCGATCAATAATCGTCCACGGAGCGCGGAGTCCGCCACGCCCTGAAAAGGCGGCACTCGATCCAGAGCGAGGTGCAGCTTCGCCGCGAGTCCCGCGGGCCCTCAAGTGCCGGACGCGGCGTACGAAGCCGGTATCCAGGTGCGCCGTGCCCAGGAGCTGCAGAAAGGTGGTCTTGGGGTCGGCATTCGACACCACGGTTGCCGCTTGGATACGCTCGCCGGACTCGAGCTCGACGCCGGCGGCACGGTCCGATTCCACCAGGATGCGCTCTGACCGGAGAGCCCGGGCGAATGGCGGCGCCTGCGGCGATGGCCGCTTTGGCGAGCGCAGCGCTCACTGCCCCGACCCCGCCCCGCGGCTGCGCCAGTCCCCGCGTGCCGCCCGCCGCCTCTGCGGCGAGACGGTAAAGGAGCGTCAACACGGTGCCCGGAGAGCGAGGCCCGAAGTTGGTGCCGAGCACGGCGTCGAAGGCCAATGCGCCCTTGAGCGCCTCGCCGCTGAAATTCTCCTGCAGCAGGTCGTACACATTCATGCCGCCGATGCGCAGGAGCTCGCGCATATCGCGGCGTCCGAGCCTGCGAATCCGCCACGCGAGACTCGCGAGCGCCGAAAGATCCTTCCAATCGGTGGTGCCGAGGCGGGGCGGAACCTTGGAGAGGAGGGGCGAGAGAGCGCGCGCGAAACGCTGCATCTGTGCGCCGTAGTTCCGGTAGGCGTCATTGTCCGAACCCACGCCGCCCTCCTCCACGGTCAATGGCGTGCCCTCGGCCGAAAGTGCCGTGGTGCCCAAACGCTCTGCCGCCCAGTCGAGCCCATGCGCAGCGAGATCGAGATCCCGCACCAGATCGGCGGGCATGAGGTGCACGAGGTGCGCGCAGGCGGACACGTTGAAACCCGGCTGGAACTCGCGCGTGAGCGCCGCGCCGCCGACTTGGGCCTGAGCTTCGACCACGAGCACCGACCGCCCGCCGCGCGCCAGCGTGGCGGCACAGATCAAGCCGTTGTGGCCCGCGCCGATGACGACGCAGTCGTAATGAGCGGATGCGCCTTGCCGTGTCATAGTTCCGACCGCCTCCCCATATCCTTGAGAACCGCCCGCGCCGCGTTGGCGCCCGGCGCGCCCATCACCCCTCCTCCCGGATGGGTGCTCGAGCCGCACATGTACAGCCCCCGCACCGGCGAGCGGTACTGAGCGAACCCCGGAACCGGCCGGTTGAACAGCAGCTGATCCATGGTCAATTCACCCTGGAAGATATTTCCTTCGGTCAGACCCACCTCGTTCTCGATGTCCCAGGGCGTGCGAATCTCCGCGTGCAGGATGAGATCCTTGAAGTTCGGGCTCTGCCGGGCGATGGTGTCGATGACGGTGTCGCCGAATCCGCGCCGCCTCTCGGCGTTCCATTCCCCGTCCGCGAGCTCGTACGGGCAGTACTGCACGAACACCGACATGTAATGTTTTCCATCGGGCGCCATGGTCGGGTCGATCTGCGAGGGAATCAGCATGTCGATGTACGGAGCGCGCGACCAGCGTCCCTCCTTCCAGTCGTCGTAGGCCCGCTCCATCATCTCGAGGGTGTCGGTGACGTGCATATCGCCGCGCGTGCTCGGCGAGCCCTGCGGGATCGCGGGAAATCGCGGCAGGCCGTCGAGCGCGATATTGAGCTTCCCGGAGGAGCCGCGGATCTTGAAGTTCTTCACCCGGTGCACGAAGTCCGGCGGCAGGTCCCCGGCATCGACGATCTTCAGGAAAGTGCGGCGCACGTCGAGGTTGGAGATCACCAGCCGCGCATGAATCTCCTCGCCGTTCTCGAGCGCCACCCCATGGGCTCTGCCCCCCTTGACCAGCACCTTCGCGACCGGCGCATCGCTTCGAATCATGCCGCCGCTCGCCTCGAACGACTTGCCGAGCGCGTTGCTGATCGCGCCCATGCCGCCGCGTGCGAATCCCCACGCGCCGACCGTATCGTCGATATCGCCCATGTAGTGATGGAGCAGCACGTAGGCGGTGCCGGGCGAACGGGGCCCGAGCGCCGTGCCGATGATGGAGCTTCCGGCGAAATGCGCCTTGACGATCTCGCTCTCGAAATACTCGTCGAGAAAATCCGCGGCGCTCATGGTCCAGAAACGCAGCGTATCGTACATGCGCTCCTCGCCCAGACCATGGAAGCGCTGCCCCAGGTAGAGCAGCTCCTTGAAATCACGCAGCTTGAACGAGGTGGGGTCGGGCGGCTCGCGAAGCAGCAGCGGCTTGATGAACTTGCACTGGCGCATCACGTCGCGCGAGTACCGATCGTAGGCCTCGGCGTCGCGCTTGGAGTGGCGCGAGATCTCGCGGCGCAACGCGTCGTGATTGTCGTACAGCGCGAGATGGCCGCCTCCCTGCATCATGGTGCAGCCGCCCTCGTAGGGGATCACCTGCAGCCCGAACTTCGGGAGTTCGAGCGTGCGCATGATCTCCGGCCGCAGCAGGCTGCACACGTACGAGCAATTCGAGTACGTGAAATCCTTGTACAGGCGGCGGCTCACGGCCGCGCCCCCGATGTAGGGCATGCGCTCGAGCACCTGGACCTTGAGGCCTGCCCGCGCCAGCAAGCAGCCCGTCACCAGGCCGTTATGGCCCGCGCCGACGACGATCGCGTCGAGAGTCTCCCTCGTTGCCACCTTCGGCCGCCGACTCAGGCCAGCACTTTGTGGGCGGCGCCGCTCGACTTGAGCGTGGCGTCGACGGCGATCTCGAAGGCCTTCAAGGTATCGGTGAGACAGGAGGCGTCGTGCGCCGCCGATACGAACCAGGGCTCGCGCGAATCGGGCTCGCAGAGCACTCCCTCATCGTGCAGCACCTGGGCCATGGCGTCGTAGAAGGAGTAATCGCTGCCCTTCCAGGCGCGATAGTTTCTCGGCGGCTCGTGGGCGAAATACAATCCGCTCATGGAGGGGTGGCCGACGAAGCTGTGCGCGATGCCGCGGGCCGAGAGAATCGAGTGCATGCCGGCGCGGAGCTTCGTGCCGTAGTCGGCGATGCGCTCGAGCGCATCGGTTTCGTCGAGAATCTGCAGCGTGCGCTCGGCGGCGGCCAGCGAGAGCGAATGGGCCGTATAGGTTCCGCCATGCGCGACGCCGCGGCCGATCTTGCGCATGATGTGTTCGCGCCCGGCCAGCACCGAGATGGGATAGCCGTTGCCGAGAGCCTTGGCGAAGGTGCAAAGATCTGCCTGGACGCCGTAGAGTTCCTGCACTCCGCCGCGCGCCACGCGAAAACCCGTCTTGACCTCGTCGATCAGCAGCACGACGCCATGCTTGTCGCAAAGCTCGCGCGCCGCCCGCAAGTACTCCGGTTCCGCCGCGATCCCGAGGCAATTTCCCATGATGGGCTCGATCAGCATGCAGGCGATCCGCGCGCCGTGCCGCTTGAACACGTCTTCCAGCTGGTTGGCATCGTTCGCCTGGACGAAGTGCGCGAAGCTCTTGGTGCTGACCGGCACGCCCTCGCTGTAAGGCTTGATTTCGGGGTCGCCCACCTGCGACCACTTGTCCATGGGTGTGAACCACATGGCGGCGTCGAACAATCCGTGATAGCCCCCCTCGAGTATCACGTAGTCGTCCTTGCCGGTGAACGCTCGCGCGAGCCGCAATCCCGCCATCACCGCCTCGGTCCCGGAATTCGAGAAGCGCACGAGCTCGGCCGCGGGGACCATCTTCGAAATCCGCTCCGCCACCTTGAGCTCGCGCTCGGTGGCGAGCGCGAAGACCCCGCCGACCGCCATGCCCTCGCGCGCAGCCGCATCCACGCGCTCGTCCGCATAGCCGAGAATCGCCGGCCCGTAGCCCATGCGGTAGTCGACGTATACGTTATCGTCGATGTCGGTGATGCGCGCGCCCTTGCCGTGCTTCACGTAGATGGTGCGATCCTCGCCCCAGTAGCGAAAGTTCGACGCGACGCCCAACGGCAGGCGCTTCACCGCGCGTTTGAATTGTGCGTTGCTGTTGGTCAGTTTTCTGGCCATGGCGTCCCCCTGTCGTTTGAGTGAATCGATGCGCCGCGCCCGGCCGAGTCCGGACGCATTGAGGTCGAGCGGAAGTTTATATGAGTATATAAATAAATGCACCCACTTCGCTGCGTAGCTGGTTATCGCGCTCCGGGCGCCATTTATCAGCGTATTCCGCGGCAAGCCGCGTGTTGCAGCGCCACTTGCCAAGATCTCTTTGCGAGCGTAAATTAAATGATCATATAATCGTGCGGAGAAGCCCGATGAACAGTGTGTCCGCCGCGAAGCTCGACAGCGATACCTCCGCCGTCATCCGCCACGCGCTCCCCGCCTGGGTGTACAGCCACCCCGATCTGATGCGCCTCGAGATCGAGCGGGTGCTGTTGCCGAGCTGGCAGATCGTCTGCCACGTCAACAACATTCCGAAGGCCGGCGATTTCCAGACCTTCGACCTCGGGCCCGAGAGCGTCTTCGTCCTTCGCGACAAGGATGGGTCGATCAGGGCGTTCCACAACGTGTGCCGCCATCGCGGCGCGCGCATCGTCGACGGTTCCGGGACCTGCGCGGCGACCATCACCTGCCCCTATCACGGCTGGAGCTACCGGCAGGACGGCAGCCTCGTCGGGGTGCCGATGCGGGATACCTTTCCGGGCTCGATCGCGCCGAGCACAGCCTGCGGCCGGTGCGTGTCGATACGGCGCTCGGATTCGTCTTCGTCTGCCTCGCGGGCGACCCGCCGCCTGTCGCCAAGACCTGGGGCAAGCTCGCCGAGGAGCTCGCGCCCTACCGCTTCGAGGAAATGGTGCCGCTCGCGCCGATCACGACGGACGTGTGGCCCGTCGATTGGAAAATCGCGATGGACAACTACCTCGAGTCCTATCACGTGCCGATCGGCCATCCTGGCCTCTATCGCATGTTCACGCCGGACTACGAGGATCAGATGTCGGTGCCGGGCGTGGCGCGCGGCCTGAGCTGGATGCGCGAGCAGCCTTCTTCCCGTTGGTCGGAACGTCTGTATCAGTCGATCATCGGCAAGGCGGCCGCTCATCTGCCGGAAAAACTGCGCCGCTGCTGGCGCTTCTACAGCGCGCTGCCCAATCTCGGCATCGACGTGTTCCCGGACCAGATGGATTTCTTCCAGCTGCTGCCGGGCGGTCCCGGCAAGTGCATCGTGCGCGGGAACGACCTTCGGCCTGCCGGGCGCAAGCTGCGGATTTACGTGCAGCGCGCTACTTGAGCAACCGCATCAACACGCAGGTCAACAACGAGGACAAGTGGCTCTGTGATCGCGTGCAGCGCGGGCTGTCGTCGGGAAGCTATCAGCCCGGTCCGCTGTCGAAGCTCGAGGGGTACATGTTCGAGTTCCACAATCTGTTGCGCGAGCGGATTCCGGAATTTCGGCTGCCGAGCGCGCCCAAACAGTTCGCATAGACCTGAACGGCTGCTGAGATCTGAGGAAAGATTGTTCCTCGGGCAACGGCTGGGGAGACCCTGAAGGCATTTTCCGGACCGCCGTAAATCCGTCCATGGAGGCTGCGGGGCAAACATTGCGCTGCGCAGTCCCTGCTGCGCGCAAGCCCTGGGTGGCCATTGCGCTGCGCAGTCCCTGCTCCGCGCAAGCCCTGGGCGGCCATTGCGCTGCGCAGTCCCTGCTCCGCGCAAGCCCTGGGCGGCCATCCTGCCGCCTGCACGCATCGCGTACCCTTGGCCGCCCGTGCGACGCATGCGTCGCACCCCTGGCCACCCGCGCGACGCATGCGTCGCGCCCTGTTTGCCACGCTCCGGAAAATGCCTTCAGGGTCTCCCCAGCCTTCGTACGTGGGTGCAGCCGTTCGCTGGCTTGGAGCGACCGGCCGGACGTTGTTAGTCGCCCAGGTTGATCCAGGCCGACTTGGTTTGCGTGTACGAAATCAGGCTCTCCACGCACTTGTCGCGGCCCTGGCCGGATTGCTTGTAGCCGCCGAAAGGCTGGGTCATGTCGCCGTGGTCGAAGCAGTTCACCCAGATCACGCCGGCTTCCAGATCGCGCACGGTCTTGTGGGCGACGGTGAGATCGCGGGTCCAGACTGAGGCGGCGAGGCCGTAGATGGAATCGTTCGCGATGCTGAGCGCCTCCTTGATGCCGTTCACCTCGATCGCCGAGGCGACGGGTCCGAAGATCTCCTCCTGGGCGATGGTCATGCCGTTGTTCACGCCGGTGAACAGCGTGGGATTGACGTAGGCGCCCGCCAGATCGGGCGAGTCGCCGCCGAATTCCAGCTTCGCGCCCTCCTTCTTGCCCTTCTCGATGTAGCCGATCACGCGCGAGCGATGCGACGCGGTAACGAGCGGCCCGAGATTGGTGGCGGGATTCAGCGGATCGCCCGCCTTGTAGGCGCCCTTGCCCTTCTCGATGAAGCGCGCGAGGAATTCCTTGGCGATCGGGCGGTCGATCAGCAGCCGCGAGCCGGCGTTGCAGACCTCGCCCATGTTGCCGTAGATGCCGTTGATGGCGTAGGTCACCGCGGCGTCCATGTCCGGCAGATCCGCGAGGAAGATCTGCGGGGTCTTGCCGCCGCATTCCAGGCTCACGCGCTTCATGTTCGATTGGCCCGCATAGATCAGCATCTGCTTGCCGATCTCGGTCGACCCCGTGAAGCCGATCTTGGCCACATCCATGTGCAGAGCGAGCGCGGCGCCGGCGTGCTCGCCGAGTCCGTTCACCACGTTGAAGACGCCCGGCGGGCCTCCGGCCTCGATGAATAGTTCGCGCCATCAGGAGTCCCGACAACGGCGATTGCTCGGCGGGCTTCAGCACCACCGAGTTTCCCGCGGCGAGCGCGGGCGCCACTTTCCAGGCCGCCATGAGCAGGGGATAGTTCCAGGGCACGATGCTGCCGACGACGCCGAGCGGCTCGCGCAGGATGTAATGGAAGGCATCCTGCGCGGTGGCGGTGACCTGTCCGTCGATCTTGTCGATGAGCTCGCCGAAATAAGTGAAATTCTTGGCCGCGGCCGGCACGTCGATGGTGACCATGTCGGTGATCGGCTTGCCCATGCACAGGGTGTCGAGCAGCGAGAAGCGCTCGGTATTCTCTTCGATGAGCCGCGCGAACGCACTCATCACCGCCATGCGGTCGCGCGGCGCCTTGCGGCTCCAGACGCGCGCGTAATACGCCTTCTTGGCCGGCGGCCACCGCGAGATCGATATCTTCCTTGGTCCCCGCGCTCACCTCGCACAAGGCCGCGCCGGTCGCTGGATTGATCACCGTGAAGCGCCCCTTCTTCACCGAATCGACGTACTTGCCGTCGATGAAATGCCGTGTTTCGTAGCGAATGCGGGAGGCGCGCGCCTGCCAGTCGGCGGTGTTCAAGGAAGCCAGAGTCATGAGGGATTCTCCAATTGGGTTCACGCGAGTGCGCGATTATAGTGCATCTACCGCGATTCGTTCGGCGGCCGCTCGCCGGCGAGCGCGGGAAGCCGCGCAGCGAGATATCCGCGGAACCACGCAACTTCCGTCGATGCGGCCGCGCCCCCCGCGCGGTAGCCGAATTCGCTGAGGCCTTGCTGCGCGGACTCCGCGATCGCGATCGTCCCGCGCCGGCACCAGGGAACGAGCCGTCCGGCAAGGTATTGCAGCGCATCGGATTCGTCGCGCGCCAGATGAATGCGCCGCACCCGGCACTGCGCCGGTCCGGTCGCGATGATCTGCAGCACGGAGAGGCCGTCGGGCCGTCGCTCGATCCATTGATTGGGCGCGGCGAAGTGCAGCAGCCAGGGCTCCTTCGCCCCCGATCCCGCGAGGCCGCGGTAGCGGGCCGCGCTCCAGCCGGAGCTCCCCTCGACCGGCGCAGCCGACGCATCGATGCCGGCTGAGCCGAGCGCCGGCTTGATCCCCGGGACATGGCCGAGCATCTCGAGCCATTGCTCGGCCACCAGCTTCCAATTCGCGCGCACCTCGAGATCCGGCGGCGTACGGAGCACCCGGGCCTGCATCCGCCAGCCCTCGCCCGCTGCGGCGCCGGCCCGGTCACCCGCGTCGTCCTCCGTCGCGCCATCGCCCGCGGGAGCGAGCGACCTGACCCAATGAAATCCGTCCGCGGTTCTCATGGGGAGTGCCGCAAGATCGGCGCCGCCGCCCGCCGTGCATCTGCCGTCGGCCGAAAATTTCAAGCCATGCGCGGCGCACTCGATTCCCTCCGGGAGCAGCCCGCGGCCTGCGCTCAGGAGCGCGTGGGGCACGCGCGGGCAACTGTTGCGCAACGCCTGCACGACGCCGAACGCATCCCGCATCAACAGGACCCGCTCGGTACCCAGATCCGCCGCCACGAACGCCCCGGCCCGCGCGAGCTCGGACTCGTGCGCGACGATCTGCCAGGAAGTCCGGAACAGCGAGTCCCGCTCGAGCGACCAGGCACGCTCGCTCCCGTACACCCAGCCGGCAAATCGATCGGGAGCCGAGGCATGGCCGGCGGCCCGGCGGGAGGAGGACACTGCAGCGGGGAATCGTCCGGGAAAGACCGACTTGAGATAGGCCATGCAGCGGCGCTTGGCCGCCGCCCGGTCGATGTCCTCTTCCGACCGGAACGCGAAGTCCTGCCACAGCATTTCCAGAACGCCGATGAGCCCGAGCGCGATGCCCTCCGGATCGAGCTGAGACTGGGCAGTGTCCTCGATCAAGCGACCGATGAGCTCGCGCACCAGGACTGCAAAGCCCTCGTCCTTCTGTCCGCAAATGTCGTAGTATTCCTGCCGCGAGCTGGCTTCGCCCCAGAACGCATACCAGACGGAGACTTTGCGGGGGCTGGCGATTTCGGGATCCAGGTAAAGGTCGACCATCAGCTCCAGCGCCGCGACCGGGTTGGACTTGAGTTTGGAGACCGGCACGAGCAGCTGGTCCTCGAACTCGGTGGACAGGAACTGGAGGGACGCGACCAGCATCGCGGCCTTGGAGTCGAAGTAGAAACGGACGATACCGGGAGACATTTTCGCGATGGCCACCACTTTCTCCACGGTGGTTCGCGACGGACCATAGATGTGCAACGCCGATATGCAGGCATCGATCAGACGCTGCCGCTGCCGATTGTGGGCGGAACGCGCCCGCGGCGCCTTCGCCGGGGCCTCGGGCTTTTTCTTGCGCGAACTCACGCCCGAGGATAGCCGCGAATGATCGGCGCCGTCGCAGGCCCGGACGACTCCGGTGCGGCCGCCCCATCGCCCAGATCCCGCACCCGCGACTGGCTGATGCGGCATGGAAAGTGGCTGATCATCGGCCCACCCCTGCTATACCTTCTGTTGTTCTTCCTCATTCCCTTTGCATTCGCCTTGAAGATCAGCTTCGCGGATACCGCGGTACGGGTGCCCCCGTTCACGGACATTCTAACCATCGGACCGGACTGGCACATCCATTTGACGCTGAGTCTCGCAAACTTCAAGTACCTGTTCACCGACGACCTCTACGGCCTTTCGTATGTCTATTCCATCAGAACCGCCTTCTTCTCGACGCTCGTGTGCCTCGCGCTCGGCTACCCCATGGCCTACGCCATCGCCAGAACTTCCAAGGCCACCCAGAGCATCCTGCTGCTCATCATCATCTTACCGTTTTGGACCTCCTTTCTCCTGCGGGTGTACGCCCTCGAGGGCATCATTCGCGAGACCGGCCTCTTGAATTCCGCCCTGCTCTGGCTGGGCATCATTCACAAGCCCCTCCAGATCATGCACACGACCCTCGCGGTCTATCTCGGCATCATCTATTCGTACCTGCCCTTCATGGTGCTGCCCCTGTTCGCAACCCTGGAAAAACTCGATCACTCCCTGCTCGAAGCGGCGGCCGATCTGGGCAGCCCGCCGTGGCGCACCTTTCTCGACGTGACGCTCCCGCTGTCGATGCCCGGCATCATCGCCGGGTCGATGCTGGTGTTCATCCCCGCGGTCGGCGAGTTCGTGATCCCCACGCTCCTCGGTGGGCCGGACAATCTCATGATCGGGCGCGTCCTGTGGGATGAGTTCTTCGGCAACCGGGATTGGCCCGTTGCCTCGGCCGTGGCGGTGGCGTTCCTGATCCTGCTGGTGGGCCCGATCGCCCTCTACCAGCATTACAGTACGAAACAGCTCGAGGCCTGACGTGCAGGACCGCCCCTCCCCGCTGTTGATCTCGATTCTGTGCATCGGCATCGCGATTCTGTACATCCCGATCCTGGTGCTGATCGGCTATTCGTTCAATGCCTCCTCGCTGGTCAGCGTGTGGGGCGGATTCTCCACGACCTGGTACACCCAGCTCCTGCACAACGATCAAGTGCTCGATGCGGCATGGCTGTCGCTCCAGATCGGCGTCGTGGTGTCGACGTGCGCCGTGGTCCTGGGAACCTTGGCGTCGATCGCCCTGGTGAGATTCAAGATATTCCGCGGGCGGCTCCTGTTGACCGGCATGGTGAATGCGCCCCTGGTCATGCCCGAGATCATCACCGGCATCACGCAGCTCTTGCTGTTCATCTCGATGCTGCACGTGGTCGGGTGGCCGCATCGGGGATTCACGACCATCGCCATCGCGCACATCGCCTTCTGTACCGCGTACGTCACCGTCACCGTTCAATCGCGGCTGATGAGCGCCGACCGCTCCTTGGAGGAGGCCGCGATGGACCTGGGCTCGGGCCCGGTACGCGCCTTCGTGGACACGACCCTGCCCATCATCGCGCCCGCGCTCGCCTCGAGCTGGCTCCTGTCCTTCACGCTGTCGCTCGACGATCTGGTGATCTCGAGCTTCGTCTCCGGGCCCGGCGCCAGCACCTTGCCGATGGTGATTTTCTCCAAGGTGAAGCTCGGCGTGAGCCCGGACGTGAACGCGCTCGCGAGCCTGGTGATCTGCCTGGTCGGCGTGGGCGTCGTGATCGCCGGGTCATTGATGCGCCGGAGCGAGCGTCAGCGGGTCCTGGACGCGCAGATGGCGGAGCGCTGAGCGGCGGCTACCCCACGCCCGCGCCCACGTACACCGGATCCCATGCTTTGCGGGTGAAGATCCGGCGCACCACGGGCTCGAAGGATTCGAGCGGATCCCACGGATATTTCGGATCGAAGGAATTCTGGTCCCAGTTCGCGCAGAAATCCCTGCACGCCTGATACCAACGATGATCCCGAAAGCGCTCGCGCCCGTCGCGATTTCCGCCGAAGTGATGCGCATAGTAGTAGCTCTGGAAGAGTCCGTGCTGCTCGACGATCCAGGTGACCTCGGGCCGAACATAAGGCCGGATGATGCCGGAGGCGATCTCCGAGTGATTGAACGGCGCCAGCTCGTCGCCCACGTCGTGAATGAGCGCCGCGACCACCAGCTCGTCGTCGGCGCCGTCCTTGCGGGCGCGCGTCGCGGCCTGCAAGGAGTGTTCGAGGCGGGTGACGGCATAGCCGCCCAAGGCCCCGGCGAGCTGCTCGAGGGAGCTCAAGATCCGCGCCGGAAGCTCGCTCACGTATTCCCGTTCGTAGATCTCGAGGAGCTCGTAGTCCTCCCGCGTACCGTGCTGCATCTCGGTGAACTCGACGATACGGTTCATGTGCGATGCCTTTGCGTTCTGCATTCGGTCCTCCTCGATCTCCCGGTCACTCGGCCGTCTTGATCCGCGTCCAGGTACGCGTGCGGAGCCGCTCGGTCGCAGCGTCCACCTCGGCGGATTTGTACAATCTCGCCTCGATCTCGGGGGTGGGATACAGGGCCGCGTCGTCGAGGATCCGCGGATTCACCAGGGGGCGCGACGCGATATTGTCATTGCCATAATAAATCGCATTGGTGATTTCGGCAATCACGTCCGGCCGCAGGATGAAGTTGATGAATTGATAGGCGGCCTCGGGATGGGGAGCACCCTCGGGGATGAGGAGCGAGGAGAACGTCTCGTTGGCGCCCTCCTTCGGCACGGTGAACGCGAGGTTCACGTTCACGCCCGCCGCCTTCGCCCGCGCGTGCGACAGGGCATAGTCGCTCGACCAGGACATCGCGACGCAGACCTCCCGGTTGGCGAGCCCGTTGAGATATTCGGAGTTGTCGAAATCGCGAACGTAGGGCCGCACCTTGAGGAGCAAATCCTCGGCCGCCTTGAAGTCCTCGCGTTTGGTCGAGTTCGGATCGAGCCCGAGATATTTGAGGGCGAGCTGAATTCCATCCTCCGGGGAGTCCAGGAACGTCACGCCGCAATCGGCGAACTTGGACACCACCTCGGGCTTGAACAGCATGTCGAGACTGTCGACCGGCGCATCCGGCATGCGCGCCTTCACCATGTCGACGTTGTAGGCAAACCCGTTCATCGAATGGAGATACGGGACCGCATGAGCGTTTCCCGGGTCGTAGGCGGATTGAATGGCGAGAACGCGGGGATCCAGGTTCTTCCAGTTCGGAAGCTTGGACTTGTCCAGGGTTTCGTAGACTCCGGCCTTGATCTCGCGGCTGAAGTAATCCGTCGAGGCGATCACGACGTCGTAGCCCGAATCGCCGGCGAGCAACCTCGCCTCCATGGTCTCCTCGGCGTCATACACGTCGTACACGACTTTGATGCCGGTGAGTTTCTCGAATTCCGCGATCGTCTGCGGACCGATGAAATCCGTCCAGTTATAGATGTAAAGCCGTTTTTCTTCCGCGGCCCCGGCCGTTGGAACCGCGGCGACGGCGAGCGTCGCCAGGAGTCCCATCGCCGCGAGGTGCGCCGCCTTGAATCGAGTGCACGACATCCGGTTGAGTGTACCATCGCAAGCGCCGCCGGAGCGCCCGGCGGAGCGCGACGGCGAGGCCGCCGCGAGACGAACAACTCGGGGAGCTGCAGGTCCATGTTCAACTCGAGCGCCGCGCACGCGGTCACCGCCGCCATCGCCCTCACTCTCGCCGTCACCCTCGGCGCCACCTTCGCCCCATCGCCGTGCCCGGCCGCCGCGACTCCCGCGGCCGCAGCCCGCGCGCGCGATCTCGGCATACCGTTCGACGGCACCCCAGGGCCGAACAACGCCATCACCGACGTTGCCGGCGTACTCGTGGGCCACACCACGTTGATCTCCGGCTCCGGGAAATTGAAGGTCGGCGAGGGTCCGGTTCGTACCGGGGTGACGGCGGTGTTGCCCCGTGGACTCGATTCCCTGTCGAATCCCGTGTTCGCGGGCTGGTTCTCGGAGAACGGCAACGGCGAGATGACCGGCACCACCTGGGTCGAGGAATCCGGCTTTCTCGAGGGTCCCGTGATGATCACCAACACCCACAGCGTCGGCGTCGTCCGCGACGCCGTCATTCGCTGGCGCGTCGCGCGCGGGAATGCCGATGCCAGCGGCTACTGGTGGTCGCTGCCGGTGGTGGCCGAGACCTGGGACGGGTGGCTGAACGATGTCAACGGGTTTCACGTCAAACCCGAGCACGTGTTCCAGGCGCTCGATTCAGCCCGCGGCGGCCATGTCGAGGAAGGCAGCGTCGGGGGCGGAACCGGCATGATCTGCAACGGCTACAAGGGCGGCATCGGCACCGCGTCCCGCAAGCTCGATGACAAGGACGGCGGCTACACCGTCGGCGTTCTGGTCCAGTGCAATTACGGGACCCGCGACAACCTGCGCATCGCCGGGATCAACGTCGGCCGGGAGATTCCGGCGCCCGAACCCTATGTATTCGTTCCCTCCGATATCGCCGAACGGGGATCGATCATCGTCGTCGTCGCGACCGATGCGCCGCTCCTCGCGCATCAGTTGAAGCGCGTGGCTCGGCGAGTGACGCTGGGCCTCGGCCGCAACGGCAGCATCTCCGGCGACGGCTCGGGAGACATCTTCATCGCCTTCTCGACCGCCAACTCAGGCGCCGCCGCGGAGGGGCACGTGGTGGATTTGAAAATGCTGCCCAACGATTCCCTGGACCCCCTATTCAGGGCTACCGTGGAATCCACCGAGGAGGCCATCGTCAACGCCATGGTGGCGGCGCACGACATGGTCGGGGTCGACGATCACAAGGTGATCGCGCTCCCGCACGAGGCGCTGCGCGCCGTGCTCGCGAAATACAACCGCCTCAACCGGTAGCCACACCTCGATTGACGGGCGGCCGCTCGTCAGCGATGACTTCGTCGAGCGAGCGGTCGAGGAGCTCGATCGCCTCGTCCACGTCGGCCTCGCCGATCATGAGCGGCGGCATGAAGCGCACCGTGCTCTGGCCGCAGGAAAGGAGGATCAACCCGTTGTGAAAGGCCCGGGTGATCAGTGCATCGCAGAGCTTCTTCGCCGGAGTCTTGCTCGCGCGGTCCGTCACGAGCTCCGCGCCGATCATGAGCCCCTTGCCGCGGATCTCTCCGATCACGGAATGCTTTTTGGCGAGCGCATGAAGCTTGCCCATGAAGTACGTGCCGATCTTGGCGGCGTTCGCACAGAGCTCCTTCTCGACGAGGTCGAGGGTCGCGAGCGCAGCCGCGCAGCACACGGGATTGCCGCCGAAGGTGTTGCCGTGAGCGCCGCGCGTCCACTTCTGCATGATGGAGCGCTTCGCGACCACCATGCCGATGGGCATTCCGGAGCCCAGTCCCTTGGCGAGCGTCATGATGTCGGGCTCGACGCCGAAGTGCTGTGAGGCGAACATCTTGCCGGTGCGGCCGATGCCGGACTGCACCTCGTCGAAGATCAAGAGGATGCCGTGCCGGTCACAGAGGGCTCGCAGTCCCGCCAGAAACCCGTCCGGCGGCACGAGGTACCCTCCCTCGCCCTGAATCGGCTCGATCAGGATTCCCGCGACCTCTCCGGACGGCACGTTGTGCGCGAAAAGCGTCTCCTCGATGTATTTCAGCACCGCCTGACCCTGATCCGCTCCCGCCAGCAGCGGACGGTAATTGTTCGGATACGGAACGTGAGTCACTCCCGGCATGCTCGGGAAGAACCCCTTCTGCTGGGTGTACTTGCTCGAGGTGAAGGAGAGCGAACCCATCGTGCGGCCGTGAAATCCACCGAGAAAACCCAGAAACCGGCCCCGGCCCGTGACATAGCGTGCCAGCTTGAGCGCGGCCTCGACGCTTTCGGTGCCCGACTGCGCGAAGAAGCTCATGACCGGCTCCTTCATGGGCGCGAGCTCCCGCATGCGCTCCGCGAGCCTCACCTGGCCTTCGTGCCAGTAATCGGAGGAGATGTGGATGAAGCGCTCCGCGGCATCCTTGATGGCTCGCACGACCGCGGGATGACTGTGGCCTGTGCTGCACACGGCGATGCCCGCCGCGAAATCCAGGAAGCGGTTGCCGTCGACGTCCCAGATTTGCGCGCCTTTGCCGTGCGACATCACGAACGGATAGTCGCGCGGATAGGACGGGGAGACCACGAGCGCATCGCGCGCCAGGAGCTCGCGCGCCTTGGGTCCCGGCAATTCGGTTTTGATATGTGCTGTCTTCATGCTTCGCCCCCCCGCTCAACGACTGGTTTCAAGCTCTGGTCGCGTCGGATTATATCTTGCAATTGACGGCTTGAACCGGCACGCTTCGGCGAAGCCATCCACGTGTCGCGGAGAGACGAGCATGCCTACGATCCATTCCACGGCCCCCGGTTCAGCGGTCGACCGCGCGTCCTCCGCCGGCCTCCGCACCCTCACCCCTTCCCGCACAAAGATCGCAGCCGCCCTCGCCGCGGCCTCATGGACGCTCGCGGGCTCGCTTGCCGCGGTCGGCAGCGCCGCCGCTGCGGGGTCCTACCAGATTTACGTGTCCGACGAGCGCTCGGACGAGGTCACGGTGATCGACGGGGGGGACTTTTCAGTGGTGGGCGCCATTCCGGTCGGCAAGCGGCCGCGTGGAATCCATGCGAGTCCGGACGGCCGATTCGTCTACGTGGCGCTGAGCGGCACGCCGATCGCGATCCCTCCGCAATTGGATGCCCATGGCAATCCCATCTTCAAGCGCGGCGGCGATGACGACGACAACGAGAGTGCGTCCGACAAGGGCGCCGACGGCATCGGCATCATCGATGTCGCCCACAAGAGGCTCAAGCGTAAGATCTTCGCCGGCTCGGACCCCGAGGAATTCGCGCTCAGCAAGGACGGAACTCAGCTCTACGTGTCGAACGAGGACACGAAGTCCGCGAGCGTCGTCAATATCGCCGCCTCCAAGGTCGAGCACATCATCCCGGTGGGTCAGGAACCCGAAGGCGTCGCGACCACGCCGGACGGAAAGCAGTTCTACGTCACCTGCGAAAGCGGCGGCGATGTGTACGTGGTCGATACGAAGAGCTACTCGGTGGTCGGCCATTTCAAGGTTGACCCTCGTCCGCGCACGGTCGCCTTCCTGCCGAACGTGGCGTTCGTTCCGTCGGAATCGGTGGGCGAGCTCAACGTGGTGGACTCCAAGAGCTTCAAATCGATCAAGGTCATCACCCTGCCCGCCGGGTCCCGCCCCATGAGCGTGCGCGTGTCCCCCGACGGGCAGTCGATCTATGTGAGCAACGGCCGGGGCGGAACCGTGTCCGTGATCGACGCGCATACCTATGCCGTGGGCGAATCGATCAAGGTGGGGACCCGCCCCTGGGGGATGGCCATCTCGCCGGACGGCAAGTACCTTTTCACCGCGAACGGCCCCTCCGATGATGTCTCGGTGGTGGATCTGAAAACCAACCAGGAAATCAAGCGCGTGAAGGCGGGCAAGAGTCCGTGGAGCGTGGCCGTCGTCCGGCAACGCTAGAGGCCGGCCCGGGTACTCGGACCGGCTCCTACTGATTGACGACGAACACCTCTTGCGAGGTGATGCTCTTGGTGAATCCGTCCTTGAATGCCCGCGTGCGTAGCACCGCCGGCCCCGACAGCGTAAAGGGCTTCTCGTACTTCTGATCCTTCGGTCCGGGAGCGCTGCCGTCGAGCGTGTAGCGGATGTCGGCGCCCGGCTCGGGGTCGGTCAGCGTCACCCGCACCGGCTTGCCGAAGGTGCCGCCCGCGGGTTCGATGCCGGGCGGAGCCAGCACCGGCCGGCCGGGCATACTGTCGATCCACTGCCGCAGGAGCTCGACGCCGGTTTGGTCGATGGTTTCCCGATCGATCGGCGGCATGCGAATGTCCCCCATCGTATCCACCCGCATGAACGCGATCGATCTCCAGATATCGTGAGGTGAAATGATGCGCGGATGATCGATGCCCTGATCGATGAGCACCGCTCCGTCGATCAGTCCTTGCTTCTGGAGCGGCGTGTCGTAGCGCGCATCGAAATCGGCCACGGTGCCGCCGGGCTGATGACAATGCGAGCAATTGGCATCCAAGTAGGACCGCGCGCGATCTTCGAGGCTGCGCGAGCCATCGGTCGGCAGCGCGAGCCGATCGAAGCCGGCGATCTCCTCCTCGCGAATCGCCGGCTCGAACAGTCCGAGGTGATTCCAGGCTCGCAGCTCGTTATCGGTTGCTCCGGACGGATAGACAAAATCGTGATTCATCTGACGCGTCTTCGGGCCGAGCACGCCGCCCGCGCGGGTGGTATGACAGGTGATGCAATCCTTGCGGCTCGGGTAATACCAGGTCTGTCGATGCGTACTACCGTCGGCCCCGTGCAGCGGGATGTCTTCGGACAGGCTGTCCGGCAGAAGATCCGCGTCGCTGAGATCCGCTCTCCACCTGTAGACCACACCGTAGACCTGCGAATCGGCCCCGACCATCAGCAACCGCGTCTCGAGACGCCGCTTCACGGTCGGGTCCCGCGCATCGACGGGGAGCTCGAAGGTCTTGACGAACACGGTGCCGGCGGGAAACGTCCACTCGCCGGTGGACGCGAATTTGATCTTGCCCTTCGGAACCGCGACATAGCGCAGCTTCCGCGCGCCGTCCGACCAGAAGGGAACCACGAGATCGTACGGTATGAGCGCATCCACGGGCACCAGGTTGCGCACATCCTTGAAGGCGCCGGTCTGCGACAAGAGCTTCGGTATGGCGCCGCTCGGCGTGGACGGCATGTTGAGATAGGGCTTCGACTCGATTCGCCGGGCATAGCCCGCGGCGTCCCCTGCGGTATCCGCGTTCAGCTCGTGCGTGGGCATGAGGAGCGCCGCGCAAGACAACGCCGCCGAGAGGAGCCCGAAGAACGCACGACGGTCCGCGCGACGGTCCGCGCTACGATTCCCACGAACATATGCGCGTTGGCCCCCTCCGCTCCTGTCTTCGCTCATCACCTGCGTCAACCTCGACCTGGTTCGCTGATATGTCGGCTCGCGCCGGCTTCCGACCGCGCATAGTGCCGCACCGGAATCGAATAAGACAACCGGCGGCGCCGATTCTATCGTCAGCGTCCTGATTCTCAGGGATTACCAGATATCGACGGTGCCGGGCCGAGGGCGCGCGACCCGCCGCCTCGGAGGATTCGGCTAGAGGCGAGCGGTTCTAGTGGCGGTTCGGACGAACGTGGTGGGATCGCTGTTGATGAGCTTCGCTGGTATCGCGACGGTGCTCGGACTCCAGAGCCGAGGTGCGCTCGCGGAGCTGACGCAGCAGGCGCGCGCGCGAGACGAGTCCTCGCACGGTGGAATTCGCGGTCTTGCGGTCCACCTCGACGACCAGCAGGTGCGTGAGATTGGTCTGTTCGAACAGCGTCAACAGATCACCGGCGCGAGCCTCCTCGAGATGCTCCCAATCGATCGCCATGAGCTCATCCCACGGCGTCATCACGTGAACCACGCGGATGTCCTGGTGCCGGCTGTAATTCGAGGACTGCAGGAATTGCATGGGCCGCTCGCCCTGGATGTCGTACGAGGTAACGAGCCCCACCAAGCGCTGTTCCTTCGCGACCAAAAGCGCCCGCACGCTCAAGCGGATCATGTCGCCGAGCGCATCGTCGATCTGCCGCTCGGCATCGACGGTCATCGGGTAGTCGCGCTTGAAATCGGTGATGGCGTAAATCGCAGGGTCGGACCGTTCGAGCGGCCGCCCGTCGAGAATCGAACGGCGCGGCAGCACCGGGTCGCCGAATTTCCTCATCGGCAGCAAAGCAATCGACCCAAGGGATTCTCCCTTCATGAAAGATATGAGCGGGTGAACCGAGTTAGGTTCCATTCGTGGGAATTTCCCTCGCCGGCAAAGGCGTGATATATTTGTTAGATATCTAACCATTAGGATACTTTGCAATGTCCGAGCTCGAAGAACGCTTCGCCGATGCCCTGCACGGGACCGCACGCATCTGGCGCCAGGCAATCGATCGGCGTTTGAAGAATCTCGGCATGAGCCAGGCCAGCTGGATGACCATCGCCGTCGCCTCCAAGGCACGCACACCCCTCTCCCAATCCGAGCTGGCCGACCGCCTCGGCGTCGAGGGCGCCACGATGGTCGCCATGGTGGACCGGCTGGCAAAGGCCGGGTTCGTCGCCCGCCAGCCCTGCCAGGGCGACCGGCGCATCAACCGGGTGGTGCTCACCGAGGAAGGGAATCGCCTGTTCGCGACGGTCAAGACAGAAGCTGCCGCCGTGCGCAAGGAGCTCCTCGCGACCATCGACCCCGCGAAACTCGCCGTCGCGACCGAGTTGCTCGAGACGCTGCAGGGACTGATCGAGCGCTCGGGAATGACTCGAGGAGAATGACCCGAGAGCTCAATCGACGCATGATCACGCTGTCCATCATGGCGGCGACGGTCATGCAGACTCTGGACAGCACCATCGCGAACGTCGCGCTGCCGCACATGCAAGGGGCGCTGTCCGCCTCGCAGGATCAGATCGCCTGGGTGTTGACCGCGTACATCGTCGCGGCGGCCATCGCCACGCCGCTGACCGGCTGGATGGTCGATCGCTTCGGCCAGAAGCGCGTATTTTTAGCCTCGGTGATCGGCTTTACGGTGGCCTCGGCGCTCTGCGGTCTCGCGGACAGCCTGGCGCAGATCGTCGCGGCGCGCCTGCTGCAGGGCGTATTCGGCGCGGCGCTCGTTCCAATGTCGCAGATGGTGCTGATGGAGATCAATCCGCCGGCCAAGCAGGGTCCCGCCATGGCGGTATGGGGCGTGGGGGTCATGGTCGGACCCATCCTCGGACCGACCCTCGGCGGCTGGCTCACCGACAGCTATAACTGGCGCTGGGTATTCTTCATCAACATCCCCGTGGGCGCACTCGCGACCTATGGCATCTGGCACTACATACGCCCGACCCCGGCCACCCGGCGCATGCAGTTCGATTTGTTCGGATTTGCGGCGCTGAGCCTCGCGGTCGGCGCCCTGCAGATGCTGCTCGACCGCGGCGAGCAGAACGATTGGTTCTCATCCACCGAGACCTGGGTCGAGACCATCGTGATGGTCGTGGCGTTTTGCTATTTCGTCGCTCACACCGCCCTCACCCGCGCGGACAAATCGTTCCTCGATTACCGACTGCTCAAGAACGGCAACTACGTCACCGGACTGACGTTCATATTCATCGTCGGGTTGGTGCTGTATGCCACGCGGGCGCTCCTCCCCACGATGCTGGAGGACCTCCTCGACTACCCGGTGACGACCACCGGACTCGTCACCGCCCCCTCCGGCATCGGCACCATGGCCGCGATGTTGCTGGCCGGCCGGATCATGGGGCGGATCGATCTACGCTTACTGCTGTTCGTGGGATTCGCCATCACCTCGGTCGCGCTCTGGCAAATGACCGCCTACTCGTTCGATATCTCCGAAAACGACGTGATCTGGCCCGGCGTCATCCAAGGGATCGGGCTGGGATTCGTGTTCGTCCCGTTGAGCGCCGCGACCTTCGTCACCTTGAGTCCCGAGATGCGCGCGCAGGGCACCGCGATTTTCAGCCTGGTCCGCAACATCGGGTCGAGCATCGGGATTTCGATGGTGCAGACTCTTCTGGTCCGGGGCACGGTGAAATCGCACGCCGCCTTGGTCGAGCGCATCACGCACGCCAATCCGGCGTGGAACGATCCGGCAGTGGCCTCGGTTTACAACCTGGGGCGTCCCGCCGGAGCGGCGGCTCTCGACGGGATGATCACTCAGCAATCGTCGATGATCGCCTACCTCAACGACTTTCGCCTGATGCTGTATCTGACCCTGGCGGTAATTCCGCTCTTGCTCTTCATCCGGGCGCCCAAGCACCCGCCCGTGAGGGAGGCGCACGCCGTCATGGACTAGCCTGCGCAAGCCGGGCTGGTGTCTAGCGTTCGCTCGCGGGCATCGCCGGGAGATCGGGTTCCGCGAGCAGCTTGGCCGCGCGCGGCGCCATCCAGCGCTCGATGTCGTCGAATAATGTGAACACCGCGGGTACGACGATCAGCGTCAAGAACGTCGATGTGGCCAGTCCGCCGATCACGGCGATCGCCATGGGCGAGCGGAAATCGCTGTCGCCGCCCCAGCCCACCGCCACCGGCAGCATGCCGGCGATCATGGCGACCGTGGTCATGACGATGGGCCGGGCGCGCTTATGGCCCGCCTCGAGAATCGCCACGAGGCGGGACTTGCCGGCGCGCATTTCCTCGATCGCGAAATCAACCAGCAAGATCGAGTTCTTCGCGACGATACCCATGAGCATCAATAAGCCGATGACCACCGACAGGGAGAACGGCTTGTTGGTGAGCACCAGCGCCAGCGCCGCTCCGAAGAGTGAGAGAGGCAGCGCGCACAGAATGGTGATCGGCTGGAACACCCGGGCGAACAACAGCACCAGCACGGCCAGCACCATCAGCACGCCGGCGGCCATCGCGAGCGCGAAGTTCTGGATCATCTCCTGGAAGTATTCGGTGTTGCCGGTCTTGACCAGATTCACGCCCTGGGGCAGATGCATCAGGGTGGGCAGCGCGTAAATCTTCTTGGTCGCCGTACCCAGTTCCACCCCGGGGCTCAAATTCGCCTCGAGGAAGGCGCGTCGGCTCTGATTGTATCGCCGGACTGCCGACGGTCCCTGGCCGAAGCTCAAATCGGCGACCGTCTTCAGCGGCACCGCGCCGCCCGCGGCGGTGGGAACCGGCAGATTCTCGAGGGTGTCCAGATCGCGCCGCGCGCTGTCGACCAGGCTCACGCGGATCGGAATCTGGCGATTGGACAGTGAGAATTTCGCCCCGTTCTGCGGCAGGTCGCCGAGCGTCGCGATGCGGATGGTTTCGCTGATGCTCTGCACGCTCACGCCGAGTTGCGCGGCGATATCGAGCCGCGGATGCACCAGGATCTCCGGCCGGGGCAGATCGCCGCGTATTCGGGCCTCGCGAATCTCATTGAGCCCCTGCATCTCGGCCATGACCTGGTGGGCGGTTCTCTCGACCAGAGCCGGATCATCGCCGGTCAGAATACAGCTGGATGTCGCTGCCGTTGCCGCCATCGGAGAAATTCAGGTGCCCGTCGGGCACCTGGTTGAGCAGCGGCATCATGCTCTGCTCCCATTGCTTCTGGCTCATGCTGCGCTTGTCGCGCGGCACCAGGCTCACATAGATGACGCCGTTATTGATCTCCCCGTCGTCTCGACCGACGAATTCCACCACGTCGGTCACGTGCGGCGATTTCCTGAGCACGGCGGCCGCGGCCGCGGAGACGCGCGAGGTATCCTCGAGCGTGCCGCCGGGCGGCAGCTCGATGGTGAGCTGTGCGTCGCCGAAATCCTCGGGCGGCAGAAACGTCGACGGAATCAGCCAGATGAATGCGGCGACAGCGGCAACGATGACGAAAACGAAGCCAACGAGAATCGTCTTCCAGCGATTCAGGGCGCACCAGCGCAGCGCCGCCAAGTACAGGGTCATGATGGGGCCGTCGCCGTGATGGACGGCGATCGAGTCGCTCCGGAGCGCGTACGCCGCCAGCACCGGCGTGATCAGCCGCGCCACCATCAGCGAGATGAACACCGCCGCGGCAACCGTCAGTCCGAACTGGCGGAAATATTGCCCGCCGATGCCGCCCATGAAGCTCACCGGCAGGAACACCGCGATGATGGTGAAGGAGGTCGCCACCACGGCAAGGCCGATCTCGTCCGCCGCATCCAGGGACGCCCGATAGCCGCTCTTGCCCATGCGCATGTGCCGCACGATGTTCTCGATCTCGACGATGGCATCGTCCACCAGCACGCCGGCCACCAGCGACAACGCCAGCAAGGTGATCTGATTGAGCGTGAAATTCATCCACTGCATGAACGCGAACGTGGGCACGGCCGACAGCGGAATCGCCAGCGCCGAAATCAGGGTGGCGCGCCAGCTGCGCAGGAACAGCCAGACCACCGCCACCGCCAGAATCGAGCCCTCGATGAGCGCGCCCAGCGACGAATGGTAGGTGCGCAGCGTGTGATCGACCGTGGTCGAGATGAGCGTCACGTGAATCGACGGATTCTCGCGCTGAATCTTGTCGAGCTCGGCATTCACCGCCTTGGAGACGCTGACATCCGAGGCGCCCTTGGCCTTGAACACGCCGAACGCCGTCGCGGGGCGCCCGTTGAGCCTCGCGAGGGAGCGCACCTCCGCGATGCCGTCGTGCACGTCCGCGATCTCGCGCAGCCGGACGGATCGGCCGCCGCCTGCGATGATCTGGGTATCCGCCAGATCTTCCGCGCTCTTGGCGCCGCCGAGCACGCGAATGGCCTGCTCGCCGCCGCCCACCTGTGCGCGGCCGCCCGCTGCGTCCAGATTCAGCGCCCTGAGCTGCTCGTTGACCTCGACTGCGGTCAGCCCCAGCGCCTGCAGGCGCGCGGGATCGAGCTCGACGCGGATCTCCCGGCTCACGCCGCCGCTGCGCGAGACCTGCGCCACGCCGGGCACCGCCAACAGACGCTTGGTGACCGTGTTGTCGATGAACCAGCTGAGCTCCTCGGGAGTATTCCCGGTGGTGGTGACCGCGTAATAGGAAATCGCGTCGCCATCCGCGTCCTGGCGCTGCACCAGCGGTTCCATGATGCCCTGCGGCAGGTCGGCGCGCACCTTCGCCACGGCGTCGCGCACGTCCGTCACGGCCCGATCGATGGGCGTGCCGATCTGGAACTCGAGGAAGATATTGACCGATCCTTCGATGATGTAGGTGGTGATGTTGCGAACATTGCCGATGCTCGCGATCGACCCCTCCACCTTCTGAGCGATCTGCGTCTCCATCTCGGTGGGCGCTGCGCCGGGCTGGCTGATGGTGACGCTCGACCATCGGAAAGGAGATATCCGGATTGAGATCGATGGGCAACCGGAGGAATGCCACGGCGCCGAGGAAGAACAGCACCACGAACAGCACGATCGGCGTGATCGGGTGGCGGATCGCCCAGGCGGACATATTCTTCACGAACGTGCTGCGCCGACGCCCCGCCCGCGGCCACGCGCCGCCCGCTGCCGCCGCGCCACCCGCGCTCGACGCGACCGGCCTCACCGTCTCGCCCACCTGAAGGAACGCGCCGGCGGTGGCGACCACGCGGTCCTTCTCACCGATGCCGTCGCGATGGTCACCCCGTCGGCAACCATTCCCGAGACCTTGACCGGCCGGCGCTCGACCTTGTCTTGCGAGTCGACGATCAGGACATAGCTGCCCTTGTCGTCCGTGAGCACGGCCGTCTGCGGCAGGACGATGCGCTGCGGCATTGCTCACCGTCACCTCGGCGCGGGCGAAGGCGCCCGGCCGCAGATTCGGATCCGGGGTGAGCGACACCCGCGCCATCCCGAAGCGAGTTTGCGGATCGATGACGGCGCCCAGGAGGCGCACGCGGCCCGGATAGACCTTCGAGGTGCCGGTGAGACGCACGTTCACCTCTTGCCCGACCTTGAGCAGCGGCAAATCCTGCTCGGCAACCTCACCGCGCAATTCCACCTCGTTCCCCTCCGCCAGGCGGAACAGCGTGGCGCCATTGGCGACGCGTCTGTCCGACCTCCACGGTGCGCGTCAGCAGCGTGCCGTCGCCGGGCGCCCGTACCTGCGCCCGCGCGAGCTTTGCCTGAGCCTCCGCGAGCTGCGCGGAGGCCACCTTCACCTTGGCGGCCGCCGTCACTGAAGCCGACCGGCGCTTCTCGGTTTCCTCGGCCGAGAGCGCGCCGGCGGCGCCCACCGCCTGCGCGCGGCGATATTCTGCGGCGGCCAGATCCGATTCCGCCCGGGCCAGCTCGAGCGCTGCCTGGAGATTGGCGACTTGAGGTTCGAGCACCGACGTATCGATACGAGCCAGCACCTGTCCCCGCTTCACGTGATCGCCGGCTTCCGCCAACACTGCCGAGACCCGTCCGCCGTCGCCGTCCACGCCGATGGGGGTATCGAACCGCGCACTGATGGTGCCGATGATGTCGACCGTGGTCGGCAGAGCGCTCACCCCCGCCTCGGTCACCGTCACCGACGGTATGTCGCCTTTGTTGGTGATTGCGCGCTTGGCGGCAAAGCTCTGCGACACGCGAACCGCCAGCAGAATCGCGATCAGGGCACCGACTCCGACGAACGCCCAAACGGCTCGCCGCGGCGTCAGCCAGGAATCGTCCCGGCGGACCCGCCCATCGGCGGAATCGTTCATTTAATGATGTCCCACGGATATTTTCCCTTATCCAGGATGAAACCCGCCAAGAGATCCATCTCCTCGTCCTCGTTACGCTCGATGCGGCGGACATTGTTCGCCAATCGGCGTTTCGCCTGGCGCGCGAACGCGTGCGCGATCGCCGCCGCCTGCCGGCCCTCTTCGCCGGATTCCGCGGCGAGCGCCGTCGCGCGCGACAATACGCAAAGACCCACGAACAAATCAATGGTCATGTCCGCCACGCGCTTCAGCATGTGCTGCCGCCCGGCAATGCTCTTGCCGTATTTCCGCAGCAGGAAATCGGCCGCCTTGGCGAGCTCGACCGTGTATTTCTCGTAACGTCGTCGCCGCCTCGCGCAGGGACGCGGGTATCTTGCCGAGAAGTTTGTCGCGCCCGACGCCCGTCGCACGTGTCAGACGCTTCTCCGCATAGTCCGCGAGCACGCCGAAACCCTTGATGGGATTATTGAAGATGTCGTCGACCGCCGCCTTCAGCTCGCTGTACGACTTGCCGAGATCCTTGAGCCCCGAGAGCGCGATGTAGAGCCGGAGCACCTCATTGGTTCCTTCGAAGATGGACAGGATGCGGCAGTCGCGCGCGATCTGCTCGTAGGGCGCGTCCCGCATGAAGCCCGTGCCCGCGGCGATCTGCAGCGCCTCGTAGGCCGCGCGCTGGATGGCTTCGCTCGCATAGACCTTGCTGATCGCCGCCTCCACCGAGTAATCGTCCATGCCGGAGTCGATGTAATGGGCGACCATCCACACCACGCTCTCGGCCGCGAAGCACTCGACCGTCATCTGGGCGATCTTTTCGCGGATCAGCTCGAAGTTGGCGATGGGTTCGCCGAATTGCTTGCGCGCCTGCGATTGCTGGACCGCGAGACCGATCAGCGTCTTCATTCCGCCCACGGCGCCGCCGCCCAGACCGGTACGGCCGTTGTTCAGGATCGCCATCGCGACCTTGAACCCCTTGCCCTCGGAGTCCAGCACGTTCTCGGGCGGCACCTTCACGTCGGCGAAGCTCACCGTGGTCGTCGAGGAGGCGCGGATGCCCATCTTGTCCTCGTGGTTCCCGTGGCTCACGCCCGGCCACGCCGCTTCCACGATGAAGGCGGTGATCTTGCCGCTGTCGGAAGCAGTGCGGGCGAACACGGTGTACACATCGGCGATTCCGCCGTTGGTGATCCAGATCTTCTCGCCGTTCAATGTCCAGACCCCGTCCGCACCCTTTTCCGCCTTGGTGCGGATCGAGGCGGCATCCGATCCCGGCCCCCGACTCCGTCAGACAGAAGGCGGCGATCATCTCGCCGCTCGCAAGCTTGGGCAGGTAGCGCGCGCGCTGCTCCGCGGTGCCGAACAGCAGAATGCCCTTCATTCCGATGGAGCTATGCGCCCCGATGGTGAGCGACACCGAGCTGTCGTGCGTGCTGCTCTGGCTCAGCACGCGTGCGTAGCCGGCATTGGACAATCCGAGACCGCCCTCCGCCTCGGGGATGATGAGGCCGAAGAGGCCCAGATCCCGCAGCCCCTGAATGAACTCCGCAGGCTGCGACGCCTCTCGATCCCAGGCCCGGAAGTCCTCTCGATGGGGGGCGAGGAACTGATCGATGGCATCGAGCATCATGCCGAGGACCTCGCGGTCCTTCTCGCGCAGGCGGGGATAGGGAAAGAGGCTGTCCTCGATGATTCGGCCAGCCAGCAAACTCTTCGCTACGCTCATGAATTGAAACCTATTGTGTAACCCGGTCGATGACGAGATCCCGTACGCCGTCGTGCCCGATATCATAGGTAAGTTCGCCGTACAAATCGCCCGCTGCCGGCAGGGGCTGCCCGCTGAAGGACACCCGCGCGGTGATCGACACCTTCTGACCCGCCGTGAGGACACGGCCGGGGACCATGGAATCCGCCGCCGAGAGATGAATCTGCGTGCCGATGGCCGCGCTGGTCAGGCGTTTGGCGGCGAGCGGCGGACCCTGCATGCCCGGTTCCCGGGCAAACACGAACAGCGGTGTGCCGGCGGTAAGGCGCGACTTGAGCGCCGGTGAAATCGATAGATTGACGGTCGCTTGCGCCCCCGATTGCGCGGCCGCACCTTGTCCGGCCGCGGCGGGAGTCGCCGACGTGGCTGGCCCTGGCATCGCCCCGGCCGACCCTGACCCAGCGACCAGTCGCCGCCGGGCCGCCGCCGGCCGCCGCAAGGTCGGCCGTGCCGAGCTCGGCGATTCTTTGATCCAGCATGGCGTCGATCTCGGGCGGCGGATTCAGCGCCTTCAACGCCAACCACCGCATTCGCGCGGCAGCCCGATCGCCGCGGGTGGCGGCAGCGAAGCCGCTGTAGAGCAAAGCCCTCGGATTGTCCGGCTGAAGGCTCACCGCACGCTCGAACAGCTGTCCGGCCGAGGGGGTGATGTTGCCACCCGCGCGCATGGAGAGCGCCTCGCCCAATCCCAGCAGCGCCTCGACGTTATCCGCATCGAGCCGGTGCGCATGCTGGAAGGCGGTGACGGCGTCGTCCACCCGCTCCAGTGCGATATCGGAACGCCCCAGGAGCAGCCAGCCCTTGATGTCGTTGGGTGCCGCCTGCATCTTTCGCTCGAGCTCGGCGACCATGGCGAGCACTTGGGGGCTCGCCGCCGGCTCGGGCGCCGGTGCTTCATGCCAGTTCCAGTTCGACCAGAGCGGATAGAGTCCCGCGGCCGCGGCCATGACCAGGAGTCCGGCCGCGGCGCCGACGAGGCGGCTCTCCCGCTTGCGCAGCAGCGGCCACGCGACGGCCGTGGCGGCGATCGCAGCCATGAATACTGCGATGATGAGGAAGGCGGTCATGGCTTACTTCGGTTCCGACGCGGGCTCATCGTCCAGCGGCAGGCGTGCGCGCTGACGCGCGACTCGGACGATGATGATGGCTCCCACGGCCACCATGATGAAGGGTGCGCCCCAAATCAGCCAGGTCTTGGGGGTCAGGGGCGGATTGAAACGCACGAACTCGCCGTAGCGGTCGGTCATGAATTGAAAGATCGCATCGTCGCTTTTCCCGGCGATCAGCATCTCGCGCACCTGCCGGCGAAGATCGGCGGCAAGCTCCACGTTGGAGTCGGCGATCGACTCGTTTTGACAGACGAGGCAGCGAAGATCGTGGGTAATGCGCTCGAAGCGTGCCTGCAGGGCGGGATTCTGGATCTCCCCGTAGACATCCACGGTGCCTGCCGCTGGTGCCGCCGAGCCCACGCTCATCCACAGCCCGAGCACCGCGAGCGAGAGGAGCCCCGGGAAGCCTCGCGTCACGCCCCGCTCCGCCGCGCCGCGGCGATCCGCGGCAGGAATTCGTTCTGCCAGACCTCGGCCGTCATCGGCGAGATGAACTTGTAGATGACGCGCCCCCGGCCATCGACCAGGAACGTCTCGGGCGCACCGTATACGCCCCAATCGATCGCCGTTCGCCCGTCCGTGTCGAAACCGACGGACTCGTAGGGGTTGCCGAGCTGGGTGAGCCACTGCTTGCGCCTTGTCGCGCTGGTCCATGTAATCCAGCCCGATGAGCGGCACCACATGCTGCGAGGCGATGGCGAGCAATTCCTCGTGTTCCTCCCGGCACGCGATGCACCAGGTTCCCCAGACGTTGAGCACGTACACCTGGCCCTTGAGCGATGCCGTGTCGACGCGGCGCGAAGGATTCATCACATCCGTCAGATCGAGTTTCGGGGCCTCCTTGCCGATCAGCGGCGACGGCAAGGCGTGTATGTCCCGGTGAGGATTGAGCCCGAAGGCGAACAGCACGGCGAGCGCGACGAATGCCGCCACCGGGATGACGAACTTCCACATCAGACCGAACCGAGGCTGGGCTCGGGCGCCGGGGGAGCCGCCACCGGATCGGTCGATCGCTTCTCGACGCGCACCCGGTAACGCCGGTCGGTCGCCGCGATCACGCCGCCGATGGCCATCACGATCGCGCCCAGCCAGATGTAGCGAACCAGGGGCTTGTATTGAATGCGCATGCTCCACGCGTTGTCGCCCAGCGGATTGCCCATCGCGACGAACAGATCGCGCGACCAGTTGACCGAGATCGCCGCCTGACTGTTGTCGGTTTGCTGCACCCAGAAATGGCGCTTCTCCGGCTTCAGGACCGTCACGAGCTTCCCGCCGCGAGTGACCTCGATCACCGCCTGCACCGCGTCGTAATTGGGTCCCGCGCACGTCGCCCGCGCTGACGAAGCGGAAATCATAGCCCGCGATCGAATAGCTCATGCCCGGCTTCAAGGCCACGTCCTTTTCGATCTTGTAGCTTTCCACCCCGCTCGCGCCGATCGCGAATACGCCGACGCCGACGTGCGCGACCACCATGCCGAGCAAACCCGCGGTGAGCTTCTGGCCGCGGCGCAACCGCTGCACCGGCTCGATCAGCGCCGAGAATATGATCCAGAACCCGAACAAGAGACCCGCCAGGCCGACCCAGTGGAACTTGCCGAATCCCACCCCCTGCACGAGGACGGACAGCGCCACGGCCGCGCCGAGCAGCCACCAGATAGGCTTCGCCGACGCGGTGAGCCTTCCGCGGCGCCAAGCCGAGTGCATGCCGATGACGAGAAACACCATCAGCGGCAGCATCGGCACCAGGAACATGACGGCGAACACCGGCGGGCCCACCGAGATCTTGCCGAGGTTCAGGAGCTCGTACACCAGCGGCGACAGCGTTCCCCACAGCACGAGTCCGGCGACGCTCACCAGGATCACGTTGTTGACCAGCAGGAAGAATTCCCGCGAGAAGGGTTCGAATCCGCCGGGCACGTACAGCTTCGGCGCACGCCACGCATAGAGCGAGAGCGAGCCGCCGATCGTGATCACCAGGAAGGCGAGGATGTAAAGGCCGCGCTGCGGGTCGGTGGCGAACGAGTGCACCGAGACGAGCACGCCCGATCGCACCAGGAACGTGCCCACGAGGCTCAGCGAGAAGGCAAAGATCGCCAGCAGCAAGGTCCAGCTCTTGAAGATGCCGCGTTTCTCGGTGACGCTCAAGGAATGAATCAGGGCGGTGCCCACGAGCCACGGCATGAAGGATGCGTTCTCCACCGGATCCCAGAACCACCAGCCGCCCCAACCCAGCTCGTAGTACGCCCACCAGCTCCCGAGCGCGATGCCGATGGTCTGAAATGTCCACGCGAAGATGGTCCAGGGACGAGTCCACTTGGCCCAGGCCTGATCGAGCCGCCCCTCGAGCATCGCGGCGCAGGCGAACGCGAACGCGACCGAGAACCCGACGTAGCCGGTGTAGAGCATGGGCGGATGAATGGCGAGCGCGAAATCCTGCAGCACCGGATTCAAATCGGCGCCGTCGCGCGCCGCCGGAATCAATCTCGTAAACGGGTTGGAGGTCCATAGGGTGAACAGCATGAAGCCCGCGCTGATGAGTCCCATGACCCCGAGCACCCGGCTCGAGAAGGTGATCGGAAGCTGACGGCTGAAGGCCGCGACCGCCAGGCTCCAGATCGCCAGAATGGAGATCCAGAGCAGGAGCGATCCTTCATGCGCTCCCCAGAGCGCCGCCACGCGATAAAAGAGCGGCAGATGGCTGTTGGAATTATGCGCCACGTACAGCACCGAGAAGTCGTCGGTGACGAAGCAGTACACGAGACAGGCGAACGCCACCGCGACGAACACGAATTGCCCCGTCACCGCGGGTCGCGCAACGCCCATCCAATCGTTGTTGCCGCGATAGGCGCCGGCCAGCCCGAAGAATGCCTGAGCAAGGCTCAGCACGAAGGCGAGTATGAGGGCGAATACACCGAGCTCCGCTGCCATGACGATCTCCTCGAGGCCTACCCGGTAGGCCCGGCGCCGGGCGTCCCGGCGGCAAGCGCCGGGCTTGTTCCTGCTTTGCCGGCCGCATCGGCCGGTGCTGCGCCGGCCCCTGCGGCGGTTCCCTCACCGGCCTTGCGCTTCAATGAAGCGGCAACTTCCGGGGGCATGTATTTCTCATCGTGCTTGGCCAGCACCTCGTCGGCGACGAAGGCACCGTCCGGCCCCAAGGTACCATGCGCGATGATCCCCTGACCTTCGCGAAACAAATCCGGCAGGACTCCCGTGTACTCGACCGGAATCTGGTGCGCGAAATCGGTGAGCACGAATTTCACCTCCAGGTCGCCAGGCTTGCGCGATACGCTCCCCTTCACGACCATCCCGCCCACGCGAAAGCGCTTGTTGGCGGGCGCCTTGCCGGCGGCGATCTGGCTCGGGTCGTAATAGAACATGATGTTCTGGCGCGAGGCCATGACGGCGAGCGACACCGACGCCGCGACGCCGCCCAGAATCGCGAGCACCACGAACAAACGCTTGCGCCTTGGCGTCACTGGCTCTCACCCATCATGGCAAGCGCGCGCTGCGCCCGCTTGCGCGCCTCGGCCTGATAGCGGACCGCCGCCCATAGATTCCAGGCGAGCACGCCGAAAGCGAAGGCGAAGCACGGCCAGACGAAGCGCGCGTACCCGCCCATGGACCAGAATCCGCCTGCACTCACGATGTCACCGCCTCCCGCACCCACGCTGCTTGGCGCTCCCGGTTGAGCACCTCGCCGCGCAGGCGCATACACAGCACCGCTCCATAAAAACACATGAACCCCAGCAACATGGACAGCAGCGGCCAAAGCATGCTGCCGGGCATGTCCGGCTTGCCGATTTTAGCAACCGTTGCCCCTTGATGCAGCGAGTTCCACCAAACCACCGAATAGTGAATGATGGGAACGTTCACCACCCCGACGATACCCAGAAGCGCCGCAGCACGGTCGCCTCGCGCGGGGTCCTCGAAGGCGGAGCGCAGGGACATCACGCCGACGTATAGAAACAACAGGATGAGCTCGGAGGTGAGCCGCGGATCCCAGGCCCAGTACGTCCCCCACATGGGCCGCCCCCAGAGCGATCCGGTGACCAGCGCCGAGAGCGTGAACGAGGCGCCGATGGGGGCGCTCGCCGCAGCCACCGCGTGGCCCATCTTGATGCGCCAGATGAGTCCGATCGCGCCCGCCACGGCGAGGGTGGTATAGGCGAACAGCGAGAGCCAGGCGCTCGGCGCATGCACGTAAATGATTCGAAAGGCGTCGCCCTGCTGATAATCGGGAGGCGCAAATACCAAACCCGCGACCGCGCCGTAGCCGATGGCCACGGCCGCCACCGTCATGAACCAAGGCGTGAGAGCGCCCGCCGTCCGGTACACGAAAGGCGGAGAGGCCAAGCGGTAGAACCACGTCCACATGCCTTAGTGCCGTCCGAGCGTCATTCGAGCGTAATGCGAAGCGCAGCCGAGGCCGCGAAGGGAGCAAGAGTACAGGTGAATACGCATAGCGATCCAAGAAAATACAAGGCCCCTGCGGGGCTCGTGCCCGAGATGGCGCGGTCCGTGGCTCCGGCGCCGAAGATCAACAACGGCATCGCCAGCGGAAGGACGATCAGCGACAAGAGCACGTTGCCGCGCTTCAGCCCCACCGTCAGTGCCGCGCCGATCGAGCCGAGCCAGCTCAAGGTCATCGTGCCCAGCACGAGGCTCGCAAGCATGGTGCCGAACGCCACGCTCGGGATGCCGAGCGCGACGGCGACCAGGGGCGAGGCCAGCACCAAGGCGGCCCCGCTCAACAGCCAATGCGCCGCGGTCTTGGCGATCACGATCACCGTCAGGCTGTGGCCCGATAGCGCCAGCTGCTCCAGGGTCCCGTCGTCCGCGTCGCTCTTGAACAAGGACTCGAGCGACAGCAGCGACGATAGCAGCGCGGCGGTCCAAAGCACACCGGGCGCCATGTCTTTCAGAAGCGACAATTGGAGGTTGAGACCGAGTGGAAACAGCGTGGTTACGATGAGAAAGAACACCAGCGGCTGCAAAAGCTGGTCGGGCCGACGGAAACTGAGACGCAGCTCACGGCCGACCACGAGCAGCATGGCGCCCGCGGCACTCATCCCGGCAGCTCCAGGCGACGCGCGGCGGTCGGCAGCACGAGCTCGTGGTGCGCGACGACCACCGCCATGCCGCCGTTGCCGACGTGCTCCCCGATGAGCGATGCGAAGATTTCCGAGCCGGCGGCGTCGAGATTGGTGAAAGGCTCATCCAGCAGCCACAGAGCCGCGCGCATGCCGAGCACCCGCGCCATGGCGACGCGCCGTCGCTGGCCCGCCGACAGCACGCGCACCGGAAGGTCCGCGCAGCTTGCGACACCCGTGCGCTCCAGAAAACCCATGAGCTCAGCCGCGCTCGAGCGGCGTTTGAGCCCGATCATGAAACGCAGGTTCTCGAGTGCGGTCAGATCGCCCTTGAGCGCCGGCTCATGCGATGCATAGGCGAGCGCCTGCTGATAGTCGGAGCGAACGTCCGCGATCGACCGGCCCAGCCAGCTCACGCGCCCCTGCTCCGGCCGGAGTAAACCGCATGCCACCTTGAGCAGCGTCGTCTTGCCGCTGCCGTTTCTTCCCGAGACGTGTAGGGCTTCGCGCGGGTTGATCGTCAGGCTCACGTTCCGCAGCACGTGGCGATCCCCGCGCCACACGTGGACTCCTTCGACGCCAAGACCCTCGGCCGCAGTATTCATGAGGCTGAGGATCTTAGCTAAATCAACAAGTTGAAGCTACCTATTAATGTGTGACTGAATTTATGTGACCGAGTTCACCCCGGGCGCGGGCTCACGAGGCCGGTTTCGAGCCCGCGCCATCGGGTTATTGGGTCTCAGCGCTCCCAGTGGCCGCGCCAGTGATGCCAATGATCGCCGCGCTGTTCCCAGCGATCCGGCACCCAGTGCCAGCCCCGGCGCTCGCCCATCCAGCGGCCGGGAATCCAGACGTGCGCGCCGCCTTGCCACTCCCAGTATCCAGGCGCCCAGACGAAGCCGGGCCGCGGCGGCGGTACCACTTCGACTCGTGGTACGGGCGGCGCCACGGTGATGTCGATTCCGACGGCGGCCGATGCCACTACGGGCGCCATCACGGTGCTACCCGCCATGCTCAGGCCGATGATCAATGCCTTGCCGAAATTTTTCATTTCAAATGTTCTCCTACATGACAAACAATGCGCAATTGCTAGAGACCATAACGCGCGCGTCGAATGCTCGGTTGACGCGGAGGGCACGTCTATAGGACGGAACCGCATTTTGGATCACCGGTAGGATTTAGGCCATTGAGAATAATCGAGACTCCGTCACACTTCGTTCCGCTCGTCGGACGAATAGGGTGTAACGGATTCGGCCTTGCTTGCCGACTCTAAGTCGCGAACGTCCTCAAGTCGAACGAGCGAGCGCCCCCGGCATCTCGCGGGACGGCGCCGGTACGGAGCCTGCCGCGACCGCACGGGCGGCACTGGCGGCATGCTCGTCCGCGAGACTCCCGGGGAATCGCAGGGCCCGAGCTCTCCGGTCGCACATCCAGCGCTCGGCCGGCGGCAGCGGGCGGTCCTCGATGAACGCACTCAATGCCGCGTTGGTCGCCCCCACCGCATCGAAAGGCGTGCCGTGACGCGATCCGCGCACGATGATGAATTCGGCGCCGAGTTCGGCCGCCAGCGCGCGCTTCTCGGCGAGCGGCGTGAAGTCGTTTTCCGCCGCGATCACCAGCGTCTTGGCCTTGACGAGATGCAGCCGCTCCACGCCCGTCCACGACACCAGAGCCCGCCCGACCAGAAGGTAGTTGCTTCGCGGCACCGCGCTCACCACGGCAGCGGCACGTTCCCGCAGCATCCGCTGCCAGGGCATGGGAAACAGCCGTTTCGCGGCAAGCCCGGCCGCGTGGCGCATACCGATCAGCGGAATCAGCACCAGCGTCAACACCGCTTCCAGCCACTTGCTCCAGTGGTCGAGCCGGTAGGTCGCGAGACTGTTGATGAGCCCCAAACGCCGTACATTCGCCGGCCGCTGCAGCGCCATCTCCAGACTCACCGCGCCGCCCAGGGAAAAACCGACGATATTGATGACCGCGCCGGCGTCCAGATGATCGCACAGAGCCCAGAGCGACCGCGCGAACCCTTCGATGCTGCATGCCCCGCTCGGCGGCGCGCTATGCCCGCTTCCCGGCAGGTCCGGCACGATTACCCGGAAACGTCGTTCCAGAGCGGCCACCTGCCAAGCCCAATCCGCGCCGCTCGACCCCAGACCATGGATCAATAACAGCGGCTCGCCCCGTCCGCGCTCCAGGTAATGGAGCGGGCGGCCTTCATGGTTGAACCACGACATTTCTTCTGCCTCGACAACCCTTTTTTCTGCCTCGACAACCCAATCGGCTACTGCCTGCTTGATTTATAACGCGGAAAGGCACTTTCGGTTGATCGAGCGGTGCCAGGAACCTCCCGTCGGACTTATCCGATTTGCATGTAGTCTCGCCGGCCGCGGTCGAGGACCGCGGCCAGCCCGTACAGCGCCGCGCTAGGCGAACACTCCGTATTCCACCTGCAGGATCTCGCCGCTGTTGGTATCGATCAGCAGCGCATCGTTTCCATCCCGCACCCACTCGTACCCGGCCGGCGGCACTTCGAGCGCGAACAGCCAGTAGTCGGCGATCAGGTACGGAGCGGCCCAATATCCGCGGGGCAGAATCTGGCCGTAAGCCCAATGATGCGGGGCCCAGCCGGCGGGCCGGCGGTAAGGCCCGATGTGGAAGCTTCTCGCCGCCTGGAAATTGTGTTGATAGGCGCCGCGATCGACGGTCGCAGGACGCGCATTCCAACCGTGCGGCTCCGTCACTCGCGAATATCCGCGCGGTCCCTCGTGCGGCTCCCCGCGAGCAGGTGCGGCATGCGATGCGCCGTGAGGCGCGCCGCCGCCGTGCTCAGGCTCCGCCGCAAGTGCGCTCCCCGTACCGCCGAACAACAGCGCGGCGATACTCACCGACATACCCAGCTTGTTAGCATTCTTCATGGGATGAACTCCGTGGAAAGACTCCGCGGATCGTAGCACCCCGGCGCGTGAAAAAAATATACGGACATTCTGATGTAAGATCTACAGAGAGAGAGCGTGCCCCTGCGGCGCGCGGAATGACCACCGGGGTGAACGACATGGGTGAGCGGGCGAGATCGATGACGCGGCGTGAGCTGCTCTCCATGATCGGTGTGTCGGCGGGCAGCGCCGCGATGTATCAGGCGATGACGAGTCTCGGCTTCGCCGCGGACTCCGGATACAAAGGACCGATTCAACTGAGCGGTGCGCCGGCGGGAGCGTCAGTACTCGTGCTCGGGGCGGGCATCGCGGGCCTCGTCGCCGCGTACGAGCTTCGCAAGGCCGGCTACCAGGTTCAGGTTCTCGAGTACAACTCGCGCGCAGGCGGCCGCAACTGGACCTTGCGCGGCGGCGACCGCTACACGGAGCTCGGCGGATTCACTCAGGAGTGCCGATTCGATCCGGGCCTGTATATCAATCCCGGCCCCTGGCGTCTGCCTCACCATCATCGCGGGATGCTGAGCTACTGCAAGCTCCTGGGCGTGCAGCTCGAGTCTTTCGTCCAGTGCAACTACAACGCCTTACTTCACCGTACCAAGGCATTCGGTGGGAAACCGCAGCGGTTTCGCACCATCAAGGCAGACTATCACGGTCACGTGGCCGAACTGCTCGCGAAGACCGTTCAGAGCAAGAGTCTCGATGCCTCGGTGACCGCGGAGGATCAGGAGCGGCTTCTGGTCTCGCTCCGCGAGTGGGGAGCGCTCGACGAAAGCTACCGTTACGCGGCCGGTCCCCTCAGCAGTGACCGTCGCGGCTTTCAGAAGGATCCGGGCGGCGGACTGAGCGGACGCCCGGAATTCTCCGAGCCGCTGAAGCTCCAAGAGGTTCTGCGCTCCGGCCTGTGGGAAGCCTTGATCTTGTGCGACATCTACGACATGCAGCAGACCATTTTCCAGCCGGTCGGCGGCATGGGCATGGTGGGCCAAGCCTTCGCCCGGGAGCTCGGGCCGCTGATTCGCTACAACGCCAAGGTAGTCGACATCCAGCAGGACGAGCACGGGGTCAGCGCCACCTTCGAGGACACCGCGACGTCCTCTGCAACGCGCCAGACGGTGAGCGCGGACTGGTGCGTCTGCACGATCCCGCTATCGATTCTCGGACAGATTCCGATGAAGGTAGGCACGCCCATGGCGAAAGCCATTGCGTCGGTCCCGTATGCGGCGGCCGTCAAGCTCGGACTTCAGTTCAAGCGCCGCTTTTGGGAACAGGACGAGCAGATCTACGGCGGTATCACCTATACCGATCTGCCGATCAGCAATATCGGCTACCCGAATAGCGACTACTTCAGCGACGGCAAGGGCGTGCTCCTCGGCGGATATCTCTGGGGGCTCGATGCCGCGGAATTCACCGCCATGTCGCCGGAACAGCGAGTCGCGAAGGCCGTGGAATACGGCAGCCAGATTCATCCACAGTATCCGAAGGAATTCGACTCCGGCGTCTCCGTCGCATGGCACCGCTCGCCGTTCACGATGGGATGTTTCGGCATGTGGACCGAGGAGGCACGGGCGACCCATTACGAGGCGCTCTGTGCCATCGACGGACGCATCGTGCTCGCGGGCGAGCATGCCTCGTATCTGCCGGCCTGGCAGGAAGGCGCGCTGATGTCCGCGCTGGATGCGATCGAGCGACTGCATCGTCGCGCGGTGGCGGGAGGAACGCCGGCGTGAGCGAATCCCCCATGGCTTTTTTCAGGATGGTCCGCATGAGCACAGGCAACAGGGGTATCCGGAGGCGCGCGTGGCACGCGGTCGCGATCGCAATAACCCTGGCGCTTGTCGCCGGCACGGGTCGCACGACGTGGGCGCAAGGTGAAGGCGTCGGCATGTTCAGCGCCGGCAAGCTCAAGGTCACCACGGGCGCCGAGATCTATCAATCCATTTGTCAGGGCTGTCATATGCCGGACGGCAAGGGCGCGATCGGCGCGGGCCGGTACCCCGCGCTCGCGGGCGACGGATCGCTCACCTCCACGCAGTTCATGGCCATGACGCTCCTCGAAGGCCGCCGCAACATGCCGGCTTTCGGCGGGAACGGGGACATGGGCTTGTTCTTCTCGGTGCCCACGCTCAACGATGAGCAAATCGCTGCCGTGATCAATTACGTCCGCTCGAGCTTCGGCAATCACTTCAAGGGGCAGATCACCGCGGCCGAGGTCAAGGTGCTGCGGCGACCGATCACCGACAAGCTGCTGCCCGCGCGGTAGAGCGCCGATGCTCCGCCGCCTTGGTACTGTTTCAGCCTTCGCACTTCCTCAATCTTCGTGCCACTTCAGAGGACCCGCCATGATCAAGACAGCAAGCTCCCTCCTTCTCCTGGCGCTGCCGGCCCTTGCGCTCTCGCAGGACGTGATCCGCCACAAGCTGCCGAACGGCAGCACCTTTCCCATCTCCGCCGCGATAGAAGTGCCTGCCGGAAAGACCCTGGTTTTCCTGAGCGGCATGGTCCCTCCGGTCAGCGACCCCAAGGCACCGAAGGACAGCCCAGCCGCCTACGGCGACACCAAGACGCAAACCATCGGTGCGCTGACCGCCATCAAGAGCTCTCTCGAGAGCATGCATCTGACGCTCGGCGATGTGATCAAGATGCATGCGTTCCTGGTCGGCGACCCGAGCAAGGGCGGCAAGATGGACTTCGAGGGATTCATGCAGGGCTACACCCAGTTCTTCGGCACTCCCGCGCAGCCGAACCTGCCGGTGCGCTCCGCGCTGCAGGTCGCGGCGTTGGCGAATCCGGGGTTTCTGGTGGAGATCGAGGTGACGGCCGTTCGACCCTGAAAGTTTGGCTGCGGCGGGCCGCGCCGCAGTCGTCGTCGTGGCACTCGACGTTTCTTGGCGGGTACAGCTAACTCCTACGCAACGCCCACCCAACCAGCGCTCCGGCGGCGGCGCTCACGGGCACCACCGCCGTGTGCCACACGAGGACGTGCAGCGCCTGGAGATTGGGGCAATGAAGCTCCAACAGGGTCACGCCGCAGAGGCCGGCGAGCGCGCCCCCCACGAGTCCCGCTGCAATGGAATTGACCGCAAAACCGCGCCGAAGCAGCAGCCAGCTCAGGAAGGCCGCGGGGATGGCCAGGAGCACACCCGTCAGCAGGCACATGATCCCGGCGGACAAGAAATGCTCGGTGCGATAGTCGCGGAACATCAGCGCAAACACAGCGAGCAACGAGATACTGATAGCGGCCAGTAAGGCAATCCCACTAAAATTCCGGCGGCTTCCAGGAATCAGTTGACTCACCAACTCCTTCCCCGTCACCCACACCAAGACCCCGAGCGTCGACAAGATCAGCACGCTCCTCCCGAGACCCAGTTTCTCGACTCCGGAGAAATCCGAGGCGAGCGGCGGCGGCCACCGCCACGGCGGCGCAGATCAGCACCAGCCCCGCGGTCAGCACGCCGGCGGGCGGCAACGGACGCACCGGCCGCAGCGACACGTTGATCGAGTCGGCGATGCGTTTGAGCAATGCCGGCTCAACCTCGGGTGGCATCCCCGAGGCTTTCTGCAGGACGTTGTCGATCTCTTCGTCTGTCATGACAGTCCCCGATTTGTCCCTCTCTGGGGACCCATCGCGTTCATCGTGTCTCTGAGCTTCCTGTAGGCGCGGTGCGCTTTCTGCTTGACCGAACCGACGCTGCACGATGTTGCTCGCGCGACCTCCTCCAGCGACATACCCGCCACCTTCATCATCCGAATGATCTCACGCTGGCTGTCCGAAAGAGGTGCCAGAAGCGTTTCCAGCTCATCCGCGTGAGTGTCATCTCGCACAAGCGTGACCGGCATTTCGGACACCTCCTCCAGCGGGCGCTCACGGGCGGTGGAACGGCTCGCCCTGCGGTAATGATCGATGCGCACGCGGCGTGCGATCGCATAGAACCAGGGCAGCACCGGCTCGCCCGGACGATAGGTGTGCCGCACCCGGTGGATACGCAGCCAGGTCTCCTGCAACAGGTCATCCGCATCGCTACGGTTGGCGGATTGCGCCATGAAAAACCGATGCAGCTGCGGGCTGACGCCCTCGACCAGCGCCGTGACGGCGGCCGAATCACCCGCCTGGTAGCGGGCCATCAGCGTGTCCAAATTGCTCCTCGGGTCCATAAGTGTTCGTTGCACGGCCCGAGAAAGTTACGCTTTCGTTTCCATTCAGAAATTATTTTCGGCGAGCGAGGTGCTGCACCGTAACTTTTCGCCTGCCCGCAGCGAACATCCCTCTTGTCGACTGCGCCTTTGCCAAAAACGGGTCTCTAGGCTCGTGACCGGGTACAGGTTCAAGACTACACCACATCCCGGATCACGCCACCTGGGAGAGTGCCTGCCATTTACCAAGTCTCAATGAGGAGATCGCGATGAGTTCTCGAAGATTTTGCAGATCCCATGTGCGTCAGGCCGCCAGCATGCTGGTGCTCACGCTACTCGCGGCCACGGCGGCTGTCGCCGACCAGCCTGAACGCGGCGTGTTCGTGCTGACGAGCACGAATGATCCAAGCGCGAACGAGGTGGTCGTATTCAAGCTCGACACGGCGGGAACGCCCTCGCTGTCCCTGGTGGACCTGTTGCCGACGAAAGGCAAGGGCGGCGCGGGCGGCAACGCAGGTATTCTGCAGTTCAAGGATGATCTGGGAGCCGTGGGCAACTACGGCTCGAATAGCGTGAGCCGGATCGTGCGAAGTCACGATTACATCGGTATGCGAAGGAACGATAGGCTTGGCGCCCAATTGCACGAAGCCCGATTCAGTCGCGCTGACCACGGACCATCTGCTTCGTAGTCGGCGCGAATTGCGCGGAGAGCCATGCCTGGCCGTCAGGGAGCGTGGAGGGCAGCGTCGTCGCGCTCACCGATCCCTCGGCTGCGCAGATCGCGGTCGGCAAGGACTGGGCCGCTGTCACCATGACCTCAGGCTCTCTCCTGCAGCTGCCTCTCAGAGTGGGATGGGGCGCTCGCTGGGTCAAGTGCCGCCGTGTCGCTCCCCAGTACCGCGAACAATACCCCGCTCGGGGCCGCATTTTGGGACGATGTCCTGGGATTCACGCCGGCGCACAGTCCGGACAGCTTCGCGATCGTGAACAAGAGCGCAGATATCTTCCCGATTACCGGACCGACGCCCCCGTATCCCACCAACGCTCCGTGCTGGGTGGCCAAGGGGCCGGGAAACATTTGGTACACCGGCAACTCCCCCGGAGAAGCCATCTCCATATTCTTGACCGACGCCCAAGGAGGCGTGTTCTACAAGTCGATACCCCTGCCGGGCTCGCCGACGGACATCACGGTATCCCCGGATAAGAAGTGGCTCGCAGTCATTTATAGTGTCGGTGGCAGCGCCTATGTCGCGGTATACTCCATCGACGGCTACGGCGACCTCACCCGTGAGGCGACATCCAGCCCCGTCGGAGTCGCCAGCTTCAGCGGAGTCGCCATCAGCGAGTAGCTCTGTCGTTCATCAGTTAGGTTTTGCCCGGTGGGCGCTGCCCGCCGGGCAAGACATAAGCGTCAACGCATAGATCTGACGATAATCGCGGTAAAGCGCTCTCTAGCCAGCCATAGCTGCCGTCGCCTCGAAATTGTTCCGCCTACATCTTGGAGCCCCGATGAAGTTCTTATCGCGATCGATTGGACTGCTTGGCATGCTTGGGATGCTAGTGACGCCGCCGGCACTCGCCGGTATTCCGGACAGTCCTCAGCAGGTGCAGCCGCTACCGGTGGGCGCTCGGGCGCCGCTCTTCGCCGCGCGCACGACGGAGGGCGCGTTGCGAACCTTTGCGCCGGACGGCTACAAGAAGCCCACGGTCGTGCTGTTCTATCGAGGCGGTTGGTGTCCGTACTGCAATTCCCAACTGAGCGATCTGCACCTCGTCGAGCCGAAACTGCGCAACAGCGGTTTTGAAATTGTGTTCTTGAGCACCGACCGACCCGAATTGCTGTACTCCAGTCTCAAGGCGACCGACATCCACTACACGCTGCTATCGGACAGTCACCTGGAAGCCGCGAAGGCCTTTCACATCGCCTATCACGTGGACGATGCCACGCTCGCCAAAATGCGGGAATATGGCGTGGATCTCGAGGCGACCACCGGTACCCGACAACACGAACTGCCGGTCCCCTCAGTGTTCATCATCGACACGTCGGGCACCATTCGTTTCGTCTACTCGAATCCGGACTACAAGGTTCGTTTGGGCGCCGATGCGCTTTGGGCGGCAGCGCAGCCGCTCGCCACGGTCAAATGAGCACGGTGAGTACATCTGTCCAAGCGGTGCCGATGCCGCCGGATGAGGATCACCGAGACCCGTTATCGTCCTGACCCCCGTCATCGCCACTGGTGTGCGACCTGAACACTTCGAGCGCCCGCTCTATGATGATCCGATCCGCCACGTCCTTGTCACGCATTGTCTTCTTGGTGAGAAGCAGGCCTTCAAGAGTAACCGTTTTTACCGGGATGCCATCGAGTTCGATCGTCTCGGCGTATTGGCTCAGTGTGTCGTAAGTCTGCCCGTTTGCGTTGAGCATGAGATCCACCACGAAGATATCTGCAACCCGAATGTTTTCGCCTTCCTCAAACCACTTCAGTTCGATGTCTTTGGCAGCTCCGTCCGGCAAGACCATCAGCGCATCCTTGACGCGCTGCCCTGCCTGCGATGTTGCCGGCACGACCACATCAATATCAGTTGTCGCACGTTGATAGCCATGAGCGGCAAGCGCGTAGCCGCCTATCAATAAATAATCAGCACCGTGATCATGGAGTGATCGCAACAGCAATTTGAGGTCTTCAAGAGTTGCCGGACGGCTGAACTCATCCATTTTTCAGGCGCGTAGCAGCTAGTCGCCCCATGCCTCGCACCAAGCAATCCTCAGCGTGCCGGTTGGCAGCATCGTGGGTACGAAAGCGATAGATTCCCTTCGGGATGAACGTGGTCTGCGACAGTCGCGAAATCGCATCATTAAAGCGGGCACCTTCAGCGAGCAAGGCGCCACTAGCGTTAATCGACAATGCTCGCTCACGTTTTGACCCAACTTGTCTCATCACCCCGCCTCCTGGTGCTATTCGCTCTATTCCAATTATAAATCCCGCACGTGCATTTTGCTCACTAGTTGGCGCCCCCGCCGGAAAGTCCTTGACGATATGCCCGCTGATTCGCTGGCGCATTTCGCCGGAAACATCAGTTTGGTCGAGTAGCACGAGCAAACGATCTTTTGACACGATTCCTCTGGTGGCAAGTTCGCCCGTGAGTACAGCCTCACGGCCGGCGAAGTACTTCGCAATCGCGAGGTCATGAGGATCCAAACAAAGTCCCGTCACACCGTCGGTATCCCCCGCGGGCAGGTTCACCAGCCGGCCTTTCCAGCCTTCGGGAAATGTTGCCGTAGTCTCGTCGACCGGGTCTGCGTAATAGCCGAACTCTTCGTGGAACTTGGAATCTTGACCGATGACGTTCAACCATTCCGTGCGCGAAGCGTCGCGCTTGGCTATGAGATCAACTTCCGCCGATCGTACAATGTCGTCGGCCATATCCGGGTGCTTCCCGTGCAGAGACTGGCTGCCAATGATGATGAACTGCTTTTCGCCTGTGATTCGGCCGGCGGCGCGTAAGACATGATCAACCTGCTGCTTCTTCATTCAGCCTTCTTATTTCATTGCGCGACAGCATACCCACGTAAGGCGGCGACTGACGCAGTTGATTGGAGCGCTCGTCTCGTCCCAGAAGTACTGCAAACAGTTCGCCGTCGTCTGCATGCTCGAGCAATTTCTTCCACTCATCGTAAGCAGAATTCCAGACCCCATTCGCTTTCCAACGATGCAAATTTCCAAGGCTTTGCGCACGAATATGCTTCGCCGTAAAGCGCGAGACGACGGCACCAGCCAGCCGACGCTTGTGCTCATCTAGTTGCTCGTTAGAAAACCCGCCGCGCGAAGCGGGACGAATGCCGCGTTCCGTGAGATCCAAATAATCGCCCTCACCGATACCCCATGCGTCAAGGGTCGGCTTCGGGAGGATGACCCCCAGTGAGTTTCCGACGCGCCGGACTTGCAGCTTCATAACGATGTTATAACTGATTATAACATTGTTTTCAAGATTGAGATGACTGGTACCCGGCCCGGACTCGAACCGGGATGGAACTGGCCGGCGCGGAAAGAGCAATCGGCCATGCGCAGCACGAGCTAAAAAGCTGCCAGGCGAGAATCAATCAGGAGGCCAGCAGAGGGTCCTGGTCGGTGAGTTTGCGCCGACCCTCGAGCGGCTTCGGCTGGCCAGTAGCTAACTATAACTAACTAAGCTGGTAAACCCAGGGATTGAAGGTATCTATCGGAAGAGTAACGGAGTATGGATTGGCGCCGGTCGCAAAGGGACTGCCGGCGATGGCCGTAAGCGCACCGGTAGTGGCGTCTAGATAAGATTCGATTTCCGGAGCCGCCGGCTGCGTTCAATTTTCACGTGGGAGTCAACGTCGCGGCTGGTGCCCCCGCCCGGACTCGAACCGGGATGGCTGTTAACCGACGGATTTTAAGTCCGTTGCGTCTACCAATTCCGCCACGGGGGCTTCCCGCGGGAGTGTAGCAAAGCGCCCGGCGTTCCCGGCGCTCGGTCCCGGGAAAACCTTCAGGAAACCGCGACCCGCTCCGGCGCCGGCACGCACCAGATATCGAGCGGCGCGCTCCGGCCGCGCAATTCGAACTGCGGCAGGTGCAGGAACGCGATCGGCCGTACGTTCGCATCCCCCAGCGTGGTCTTCGCATCGAGCGCCGCGGCCACAATGCACGAGAGCAGCACCTCGCCGGCCCGCGCGCGTCCGCATAGCCGCGCGGCGACGTTCACCGTATCCCCCACGAGCGTGGTATGTCTCTTGCCCGGCGGTCCCATCAGCCCGAGCGCGACCTCGCCGGTGTGCAGCCCGATGCCGATTCCGGTCTCGATCGAGTGGTCTTGCCGCCAGCGCTCGGCCAGCGCCGCGAAATCGCCGAGCATGCTATGACCCGCGGCGAGCGCGGCGCGGGCGCCCTCCTCGGCCGATGCGCCCACGCCGAAGCCCGCCATCATCCCGTCGCCGGCGACATGGAACACCTGGCCGCCGTGCAGGCCGGTCGCTGCCGCGAGCACCGCGAAGAATTCGTCGAGCAAGGGGACTATCTGCGCGGGCGCCAGCTTCTCGGCAAGCCCGGTGTAGCCGCGAAGATCCGCGAACAGGACGGTGACCCGCGTCGTCTTGGTCATCCGGGGACGCGCGATTCGCGTGACGGTCATGGAGCTGGTGGCGCGGACTTTGGGAGGCACGTTGCCCATCCTTCAGCCTTCGAATACTCGGACAATCCGCACACCGTCTCCTGGGGACATCCTGCATGCGGCTTAACCCGCCGCTTCGCACAGTATGCACCAACACGGGCTCGGGCGCTGCAATCGGCGCTTGACGCGCCGGGTTCAGCCGTCTCGCTTGGGGATCTGTAGCCCTCGCACAACGGCGGGTCTCGCCAGAAAGGCGTTCAGAGAACGCCGAACGTTCGTGAATTCCGAGATACCGACCAGGTCGCCGGCACCGTAGAACCCGATGAGATTGTTGACCCAGGGAAAGATCGCGATATCGGCGATGGCGTACGCGTCTCCCGCGAACCAGGGGCGCTCCGCGAGATGCCGGTCCATCACTCCCAGAAGGCGCTTGGACTCCGCCACATAGCGATCGCGCGGCCGCTTGTCCTCGTAGTCCTTGCCGGCAAACTTATGGAAGAACCCGACCTGCCCGAACATCGGTCCGACCGCGCTCATCTGGAACATGAGCCACTGAATCGTCTCGTACCGTCCGGCGGCGCTCCTGGGAAGAAACGCGCCGGCTTTGTCCGCCAGGTACAGCAGTATCGCGCCCGACTCGAACAGTCCGAGCGGCTCCCCGTCGGGTCCCCGGGGATCGATGATCGCCGGAATCTTGTTGTTGGGGTTGAGCGAGAGGTACTCCGGCGTCAATTGATCATGCGCGTCGAAACTCACGAGATGAGGCTCGTACGGCAACCCGGTTTCCTCGAGCATGATGGAGACCTTCACCCCATTCGGCGTCGGCAGCGAATAGAGCTGAATACGCTCGGGATGTGCGGCCGGCCATTTCCGGGTGATCGCGAATTGATCGAGTGTGCGCATGATCTAGTTTTACCGCGGTCGGTGCATTCCTACAAGAGGTTACGCGATTCACCGTTCGCTCCCGCTCGGTCGCGTAGCCAATATGTTTCACGGGTCTTCGGAGAAGCGCGATGCAACCTTTGGGCATGCACGGCAGAGGCGGCATCGCCGCACGCGATCCGCGCAACCTCTGGGTCCAGTCGGAGTCCATCCTCAGCATCAGCCGTGTGGTCTCGCATCTCGACCGCGCGGAGTCTTTCTATCGCTCCGCGTTGGGATTCAGACGCGTCTCCGGCGGGCCGGTCGATCCGGAGGTGTTGGCGGCGCTGGGCGTCGCCGAGCGCCGCGCGAGCGAGGTCAGAATGCGCATCGGCGAAGAGGAAATCGTGCTCGTGCAATTCGAGTCGGCGGGACGAGAGTATCCGGCGCGCAGCCGCAGCGACGATCTATGGTTCCAGCATCTCGCCATCGTCGTGAGCGACATGGACGAGGGCTACTCGAGGCTCAGATCGAGCGGCGGCTGGGACCCGATCAGCACCGAGGGCCCCGAGACCCTGCCGGCGTCCAGCGGCGGCGTACGCGCATTCAAGTTTCGCGACCCGGACGGTCATCCGCTGGAGTTGTTGTGGCTGCCCCCGGGGCGCGGGCGGCCCGTATGGCATGAACGGGCGCACACAGCCCCCTCCGACGAGCCTTTTCTCGGAATCGACCACAGTGCGCTCGCCGTGAGCTCGACGCGCCGCAGCCTCGCGTTCTATCGCTCTCTCGGCCTGCATATCGCAGACCGCTCGGTGAACGGCGGGCCGGCGCAGTCGCGATTGGATGGTGTCCCCACGGCGCGCGTCCGGGTCACGGGCCTTCGTCCCGGCTCCGCCGCCGGCCCGGGCCTGGAACTGCTTGCCTATCGTCCTCCCGGGCGTGAGCGGGAAACATCCGGCGTCACAGATCTGTCAACCGATTGGACTACGCTCAGCGCCGTCATGGCGGGGAGTGCGGGCGGCAGCGCAAGCGGCACCGCCTCCGCAGAGAGCCACACGCCCGCGCCGGGGCTTCTCAAGAGAATCGCCGCGTTGAGCGACCCCGACGGGCATCGCTTCTTGGTCGTGCGTCACGGCGTCGGTTCTCTGGGCCGGCCGGCTTGAGGCCCCGCGACGTGCGTGGATACGAACGGGTGGCTCACGAACTCGCTCAACGCCGAGGTATGAGGCCCGAGCATGATGAGTCCGAGTCCGCCCACCAGTCCGAAATTCTTGAGGAACTCCCAGAAATGCTCGAGGCCCTCGCCTTCCTTGAACCGCCAAAACTGGGGATAGCGCCAGAACCGATGAAACAGGATCGCCGTGATGACGCAGAACCCGGCCAGAATGAACGCCGCGAGGCGGTCGTGCCAGCCGGTCACGATGCAAATCGGCGCGAGGAACTCAACCGCAATCGAGATCACGAGCATTCCCTGAGGCCAGACGATGTTGCCCGCCTGCTTCATGGCGGATTGCCAGTTGAGGATCTTATCCAGGCCGCTGAACGGGAACAGGATGACCAGGAAGATCCTGAGCACCGTCGGCGCGTAGTCGTTCATGAATGTCACGATGTCGGCCGCTCCCGGCGTGGAGGTCTTCGATGGGCGACAGTATAGGACCGCGTCCTCAGGTCGCGTACTGGCATCTCTGGACGGGGGAGGACGGCACCACGCATCAGACTGCGTGCCATCTCACGGAATTCGAGATCGCGCGTGTCGGGGCAGCCGCCCCGCAGTGGAGCGATCCCCAGCGCCGCAGCGACGCGACCGTGGTTTTCACGGTGCAACCCGTCGGGTGGACGGGCGATTGGCATGAGAATCCGGCGCCGCAATGGATCGTCGTGCTGTCCGGACGCTGGTGGATCGAGTCCATGGATGGAACCCGCATCGAGCAGGGACCGGGCGAGTTCTCGCTCGGCGAGGATCAGGGGTCGATTTTGACCGGGGGACGCAAGGGGCATCGCTCGGGTACCGTCGGCTCCGAACCGGCGGTGCTCATGACGGTGCAGTTGCACGTTCCTCCCCTTCGCACCGCCTGCCACTTCAAGTAACTCCCGCGAGGCCAATGAGCGACGTTGACATCATCGACCCTCGATTCCGGCATTACGTGTTGCCGAACGCCGCGTTATTGAAATTGGCGGACGGCTTCGGCTGGCTGGAGGGCCCGGTGTGGTTCGCCGATCACGACTGTCTGCTCGTCAGCGACATCCCGAATGACCGGCTGATGCGCTGGAGCGAGCACTCCGGCGTCACGGTGTTCCGCTCACCGTCGGGCTTCACCAACGGCAACACCCGGGACCGCATGGGACGGCTGATCAGCTGCTCCCATCGGCATCGCTGCCTGTTTCGCACCGAATGGGATGGGACGGTGAGCGTGCTCGCCGACCGCTTCGAAGGAAAGCGTCTCAACTCGCCCAACGATGTGGTCTGCCGCTCCGACGGCAGCCTCTGGTTCACCGATCCGACTTACGGCATCAATACCGATTACGAAGGCGGCAAACAAGAGGCCGAGCTTCCGCCGTCGGTCTACCGGCTCGACGAGGACGGCGAACTCACGCTCGTCGCCGGCGATTTCCAAGGTCCGAACGGACTGGCGTTCTCGCCCGACGAGCGCTTGCTGTACATCTCGGAGACCGGGCGGCAATTCGACGCCGATCCGACGCAGTACATTCGAGTGTTCGAGGTGCAAAAGCCTCCAACCCCATCGGCGCGCCGTTCGGCCTCAGCACGTCCGGCCTCAGCACGCCCGGCGTCAGCGCACGCTCTTCTGGGACCCGGCCGGATCTTCCACAAGACGTCGCCCGGCTACACGGACGGCTTTCGCTGCGACGAGGACGGCAATCTCTGGGCGAGCGCCGCGGACGGCGTACACTGCATCTCGCCCGACGGCGTGCTCCTGGGGCGGATCAGAATCCCAAGCACGGTTTCCAATCTCACATTCGGCGGCCGCAACCGCTCGCGCCTCTTCATCTGCGCATCGCACACCCTCTATGCGCTGTACACCAATCAGCGCGGAGCCGCACGTCCCTAATCCACCCGAAGGAGTCTCCCCCATGAACACCGCCCCTCCCCTGCCTCCGCAGCGAATTCTGGCCGGCCAGAAGGCGCTGGTGACCGGCGCCAATTCCGGCATCGGGCGCGGCGTCGCGATTGCGCTGGGCGAGGCGGGCGCCGATGTCGTCGTGAATTACGTCGACGGCGACGATGCCGCCGAGGCCGTGGTGGACGAAATCCGCGCCGCCGGCGCCAAGGCGCTACGCCTTCAAGGCCGACGTCTCCTCCGAAGATCGAGGTCGCCGCGATGTTCGCCGAGATGATGCAGCGAATTCGGCACCATCGACATTCTGGTCAACAATGCCGGCCTGCAGCGCGATTCCGCCTTCAACGACATGACCCTGGCGCAGTGGAACACGGTGCTCGACGTCAATCTGACCGGGCAGTTCCTCTGCGCGCGCGCGGCGGTCGCGGAATTCCTGCGCCGCGGCGTCGTGCCGTCGGTGTCCGTGCGCGGCGGGCAAGATCATCTGCATGAGCTCGGTGCATCAGGAGATTCCCTGGGCCGGCCATGCCAACTACGCGACGTCCAAGGGCGGCATCAAGCTGCTGATGGAAAGCATGGCGCAGGAGCTCGCGCCGCAGCGCATCCGCGTCAACGGCATCGCGCCCGGCGCGATCCGGACGCCGATCAACACCTCCGCCTGGAATACGCCGGAGGCCTACGAAGCGCTGATGACGCTGGTCCCCTATGGGCGCATCGGCGAGCCGGAGGACATCGCCCGCGCCGCGGTCTGGCTGGCGTCGGATCATTCCGATTATGTGGTCGGCACGACGCTGTTCGTCGATGGCGGCATGACGCTCTATCCCGGCTTCGCGACCGGCGGCTGAGCAGGCCATGTCGGACGCACTACGATGTCATCGTCATCGGCAGCGGCCCCGGCGGCGCCTCGCTCGCGCATCGGCTTGGCGCCGACCGGCAAGCGGATCCTGCTGCTGGAGCGCGGCGACTATCTGCCGCGCTCGCGCGCCAACTGGGATTCGCAGACCGTGTTCGTCGACGGCGCCTATCAGGCGAAGGAAACCTGGTACGGCGCGGATGGCCGCGAGCTTTCATCCCGGGCTGCATTATTATGTCGGCGGCAATTCCAAGGTCTATGGCGCGGCGCTGTTGCGCATGCGCGAGCGGGATTTCGACGAGATCCGCCACAAGGACGGCATCTCGCCGGCCTGGCCGCTGAAATACGATGCGTTCGAGCCCTATTATGCCGAGGCCGAGCGGCTGTTTCACGTCCACGGCCAGCGCGGCGAGGATCCCGACCGAGCCGCCGTCCAGCGGGCCGTTTCCCTATCCGCCGGTTTCGCACGAGCCGCGCATTCAGGCGCTGAGCGACCAGCCTCGCAGGCGAGGGCCTGCACCCGTTCCATCTGCCGCTGGGCATTCTGCTCGACGAGAAGGACGGCAAGGCCGACGCCGACCAGCATCTGCATCCGCTGCGATGCCTTCGACGGCTTTCCCTGCCTGCTTGAACGGCAAGGCCGATGCGCAGGTGATGTGCGTCGATCCGGCGCTGAAGGCGCACCCGAATCTGACGCTGCTGACCGGCGCCTATGTCTCGAGGCTGGAAACCGATCCGCCGGGCACGTGGTCAACGGCATCGAGGTCGACGCGCGGCGGCGAAGAGCGAGCATTACTCGGCCGATATCGTCGTGGTCGCCTGCGGCGCGCTGTCGTCCGCGCTGCTGCTGCTGCGCTCCGCCAACGACAGCCATCCGAACGGTCTCGCCAACGGCTCGGACCAGGTCGGGCGCAACTACATGCGCCACAACCAATCCGATCCTGATGGCGCTGATGCGCGAGCCCAACGACACGGTGTTCCAGAAGACGCTCGCAGTCAGCGATTACTATTTCGGTGCGGACGACTGGGACTATCCGCTCGGCCTGATCCAGATGTGCGCGACCTCGCACGGCGCGCAGATCCGCGGCGAGGCGCTGCCGGACTGGCTGGAATGGCTGCCGAAGATGCCGTTCGAGGAGATGGCGCGCCATTCGATGGATTTCTGGCTGTCCAGCGAGGACCTGCCGCGGCCGGAGAACCGCATTTTCTACGACGGCGAGCGCGTGGTGCTCGATGTCACGGAGGGCAACATGGAAGCGCACCATCGGCTCAAGAAAAAGCTCGAGCAGATCCTGAGCGGCGCCGGCGCGCATCCGATGCTGCTCGAGCGCAGCCTGTATCTCGGCAAGGACATTCCCATCGGCGGCACCGCGCACCAGGCCGGCACCGCGCGATTCGGCATCGATCCCGCAACCTCGGTGCTCGACCTCGATTGCAAGGCGCACGAGCTCGACAATCTCTATCTCGCCGATGCGAGCTTCTTTCCGTCGATCGGCGCGGTCAATCCGACGCTGACCATCATCGCCAACGCGCTTGCGCGTCGCCGATATCGTCGGCAAGCGGCTTGCGTGAAGACGGCGGCCGTGAAGGCCGCGGAACGTCCTCACATGTCGCTCGGCACCATCATGTTCATGTTCATGTGATACATGATCCACAGGGAGCCGGCGATGACGATGCCGACGATCAGCACACCGAAGGCGAGCGCGAGCGCATTGTTGGTGTTATCGGGACCCGTCGTGATGTGCAGAAAGAAGGCGAGATGCACCCCCATCTGTCCGATGGCCAACGCGGCCAGCGCCATGGGCACACCGAGCGGGTAAATCAAACTCGTGCCGCTCGCCACCCAGAACGAGGCGGCGGTGAGAGCCGCTGCGAGCCCCAGTCCGATGAGATAATTGGCGACACCGACGGCTACCGGGTGCTCGCCCCCCTCCTGTTCGCCCGGCGCAGCATCGAGGCGGTCGCTGCCGCCGGTTGACTCAGCCTCGCGTTCGCTCATGGGCTCGTCCCCAGAAGATAGACGTTGGTGAAAATGCCGACCCAGATGATGTCGAGTGCGTGCCAGAACAGGGCGAAGCACAATCCGCGGCGCATGATGTCCGCACGAAAGCCCTTCGCCCAGGTCTGGGCCATCATCGTTCCGAGCCACAAGAGACCGATCGCCACATGGAAGCCATGAAGGCCGACCAGCGCGAAGAACGCGGACAGGAAAGCGCTGCGGTCGGGCCCCGCTCCGATCGTCAGCATCCTCGAGAACTCGCTGATCTCGAGGCCGAGAAAGGTCGCCCCCAGCGCTCCGGTGGCGAGATAGCCGATCTGAGTCCAGAGCATGCTGCGGGCATTGCTGGCAATGCTCGCCATTCCGCAGGCGAAGCTCGACAGCAATAGACAGGTGGTTTCGACCGCGAGGATCTTCAGGTTGAACAGCTTCACCGCCGTCGGCCCACCCGCGGTGGCATGCGCCAATACGGCGTACGCCGCGTAGAAACCGGAAAACAGTATGAAATCGGACAGGAGGAACACCCAGAAGCCGTAGCCGGTGATGATGCGCTTCGAGGCCGGCCCCTTGAAGCCGCCGTCGGCCTCGTCTCGCGCACCGGCCTCGCGCGGACCGTGCCCGGCCGGCGCCGCAACCCTCACGGGAGTGATGCCTTTTTCCCGCCCCTCCACGAGGCCGATTCGCGCCTTTCTACGCTCGCCGTCGATTCTCGCCAGTTCGGCGGCCGACATCTCGTACTCGGAACGATCGCGCCACGCGAAAACGACGAATGTTGCGAATGCCCCCGCCAGGCCGACGATGACCATCCACCAGATGTGCCAGATCAGCGCGAAGCCGGCGAGGACGGCGAAAAAAGCGGTCACGAATCCGGTCGGACTGTTGCGCGGCAGCTCGACGGGTTTGTAGTCCGGCAAGTCCGTGAGCCGGCCCCGCTCGAGCGCCGTCTGCTTCATGTTCCAGTAAGCCTCATCCCCCGTGATGTTCGGCATCACGGCGAAATTGAACTTAGGCGGCGGCGAGAAGGTTATCCATTCCAGCGTGCGTCCGTCCCATGGGTCGCCGGTGAGATCGCGCAGCTGGTCGCGCCGGCGTATCGAGATGACGAGCTGCGCGATCTGGAACGCGATGCCGCAGAGGATGATGGCGGCTCCCGCCGCGGCGACGATCAGCCAGGGATGCCACTCGGCAACGTCGTAGTGCTGCATGCGCCGCGTCATGCCCTCGAGGCCGAGGACGTACAACGGAAGGAATGCCACATAGAAACCGATGGCCCAGCACCAGAACGCCGCCTTACCGGTGCCGACATGGAGTTTGAAGCCGAAAGCCTTCGGGAACCAATACGTATAGCCGGCGAAGGCGCCGAACAGCACACCGCCGATGATGACGTTGTGGAAATGCGCGACCAGGAACAGCGAATTATGCAGCACGAAGTCGGCGGGCGGCACCGCGAGCAGGACGCCCGTCATGCCGCCGACGACGAACGTGATCATGAAGGCGAGCGCCCACAGGATCGGCAGCTCGAAGCGAACCCGGCCGCCCCACAGGGTAAAGAGCCAATTGAAGATCTTCACGCCCGTCGGAACGGCGATGACCATCGACATGATGCCGAAGAAACCGTTCACGTCGGCGCCGGCGCCCATGGTGAAGAAATGATGCAGCCAGACCCCGAACGCGAGGATGCAGATCGCCATGGTTGCGATGATCATCGAGCGATAGCCGAACAGGGGCTTCCCCGAGAAGGTCGAGATGACCTCGGAGAAGACGCCGAAGGCCGGCAGGATCAGGATGTATACCTCCGGATGACCCCACGCCCAGATGAGGTTCATGTACATCATCGAATTGCCGCCGCCGGTGTCGGTGAAGAAGTGAAAACCGAGGTAGCGGTCGAGCAGCAGCATGGCGAAGGTTGCGGTGAGAATCGGAAAGGCGGCGACCATCAAAAGGCTGGAGGCGAGCGAGGTCCAGCAGAAGATCGGCATGCGCATGAGCGTCATTCCCGGGGCGCGAATCTTGAGAATCGTCGTCACGAAATTGACCCCGGTGAGGAGCGTCCCGATACCCGAGATCTGCAGGGCCCAGAGGTAGTAATCGATACCCACACCCGGCGAGTATTTGAGCTCCGAGAGCGGAGGAAAGGACAGCCAGCCGGCCTTGCCGAACTCGCCGATCACGAGCGACATATTGACGAGCAGGATGGCGGCCGCGTTGAGCCAGAGGCTGACCGAGTTGAGCGTCGGGAAGGCAACGTCGCGTGCCCCGAGCTGCAGCGGCACCACGAAATTCATGAGGCCTATCACGAAGGTCATCGCGACGAAAAAGATCATGATGGTGCCGTGCGCCGAGAAGATCTGGTCGAAATGCTCCGGCGGGAGATAACCCGGCGCATGAAAGGCGAGCGCCTGCTGCGAACGCATCATGATCGCATCGGTGAAGCCGCGGATGAGCATCAGGAACGCGAGCACGCAGTACATCACGCCGATCCGCTTATGGTCGACCGAGGTGATCCACTCGTTCCACAGGTACGGCCAGTGGCCCTTGAGGGTGACCCAGGCGAGGATGGCGAGAATCGCCACGATCATCAGAATCGACGCAGCCATGGGTATCGGCTGGCTGAACGGGATGGCAGACCAGCTGAGCTTGCCGAGCATCAGGGGTGCTCCTGGTCGGGTTCGGGGGCGGTTCCCGCGACGATTGCCTTGAAGAGCGTCGAGTCGACGGACTTGTAGATCGATACCGGCGCCGTATCGGCCGTCTGCGCAAGCCGGGCGTACGCCGCCCTGTCGAGCACCGAGCCCGATTGCCTGGCGGAGTCGACCCATTGGTCGAAGGCGCCCTCGTCCAAAGCCCGCACGTCGAAGTGCATGTCGGAGAATTTGTCGCCGCTGAACATGCTCGAGAGCCCGCGGAAGGTGCCGGGCTTGTCGGCTTGCAGATTGAGCTGGCTGGTCATGCCGGCCATCGAATAGATCATGCTGCCGAGCTGCGGAACGAAGAAGGCATTCCAGACGGTCGCGGAAGTGATCCTGAAATGCACCGGCCTGCCGGCAGCGATCACCAGTTGGTTGACGGTTGCGACGCCCTCATCCGGATAGATGAAGAGCCACTTCCAGTCGAGCGAGACGGCCTCGACTTCGATCGGCTTGAGCTTGCTCTGGAGCGGCCTGAAAGGATCGAGCGCCTGCGATCCGAACCAGGCGATGCCGCCGAGGAACGTGATCACCAGGGTCGGTATGGCCCAGACGATGAGCTCGAGGCTGCCGGAAAAGGCCCAGTGCGGCCGGTAGGTCGCCCGTGCGTTCGACGCGCGAAACCACCAGGCAAAGCCCACCGTCGCGAGGAGCACCGGCACGACGATCACCAGCATGATCGTCAGCGAATCCATGAGAATGAGCTTCTCGGATGCCCCGACGGGGCCGCGCGGATCGAGCACGCCCCCGCAACCCGACAGGAACGAGGCTAGCACCGGAACAATTGTTTTTTTTACAAACACGATTGATGGCCGGTCGACCGTGGATCGACCTCAAAACTAACACAGATCGAAGAAAGCGCGCATCGGTGATCGACATTATTTGCTTGCCACGGCAGGCTCGGTCGCGTTCGCGCAGCGCGCGTTTGCGCGGTGCAAGAATTGCGGTGGCGGTCCCGGCCGGAGCCGGCCTCGGTCAAAAGGGATAGTTGATTCCGGTGAACACCGCAGCGCCCTCGCTGCCGTAGCCGATGTCGACGAAGCCCACCACGAACGGGCGCGCGATGCCGCGAAATCCCATTCCGTACACTTTGTGCAGTTGATCGAACGGCAGCGTGCTCGTGCGGTTGAAAACCCGGCCGACGTTGATGAACGGAGCCAGTTCCAACTCCACCGAGGTCGCGACGGCGTGGAAAGTCACCACGTTGCGGCGAAATTCCACGGAGGACGAGAACGAATCGCGATCGTAGAACCGTCCGTCGCCGAAGCCGCGCAGCGGCTGGGAGCCGCCGACGACGGTGTCGGCTCCGCCTATGCCGGAGAGGGCCCAGAACGGCACATCGTGCGCCGTCGGCAGGTAGCGCAACGCCATGTGCATCGCGATCACGGTCTTATCTTGCACGGGAACGAACGCACGCCCGTCGAAACCCGTCTCCGTATAAAGTGAATCGTTGAACGCGCCGTCCCGGCTCGCCATACCCCCGTAGGCCACCAGTTGGGCGCCCTTAGTGGGAATGATGATGTCGTCGCGGGTGTCGAACACGATCGACACTCGATTCAAGAAGTTTCGGTTGGTGCCTTCGCCCAGGATGTTGCTGAAGCGCGAGCCGATCGTGGCGATGCGCGCCAGCGTCCCCGGCAGCACATCGACGTTCTGAAAGCGGGCCGTGTACTGGATCTGCCACGCATGAGAGAGGTTGTAACCCGGTTGGAGCTGCAGTAACTCGGATTGCGCCGTGTAGTCGGTCTGGTTGATCGCCGGCGATTCGTTGCCGATGCCGTAGAAACGCGGGGTTCCGTCCACGGCATAGATCAAGCTCCCGTTGAAGGACCAGCGATCCTTCCGCTCGCGCCCAATCTGATACTCACCGTCGAATTCGCGCTCCACACGCTCCTGGATGCCGGTGACGATCGACCATTGTTCGTCCTGGGAGTCGTAGCTGTAGATGCGCCCGTGCACGCCCCATCCGAAATAGGGATTGTGGATCAGGTCCGGAGCGATGATCTTGCGAATATCGTCATTCTCATCCGTGACCAGGATGGTGGGGATGAGGCCGAGGGTCGTCCCCGAGTCCGGATCGACGGCGATCTCCGGCACGGGAAGGAAGGGCGCGGTCTTCGGATCGAGCCAGCGGGTAATCGGTGTGTACCACGGCTTCGGCTGGTCAGGCTTGGTTGCGTCAGGCTTGGCTTCGCCTGGCTGAGCCGGCGCCCCGGGCTCCTTGGGTCCCGCCTGGCCGGGGGGCGGCTGCGGCAACGGCGGCGCGGCCGGCGGAGGCACGGCCTCGAGCTGCGCCAGATACGCATTGCCGCTCCCGGCGACAAGCCCGTCGGAGGCATCGTCCGACCACGACGGCGGCGCCAAACCGGCCGAGAGCGCGGCCCAGCAACACGTCGATGCACAACGCAGGAAGAGCCCGGCCGCCGAATACTTCACGCGCGCTCTCACCCGCGCAACTGAGGTGCGCCCCTGGCAGGGGCATCGTTCAGCGCGGGTATCTGCGGCCGTTGAATCGATGCGTTCATGGACTCACTCCTGGGAGCGGTTGAAGCTCGGGCAAGATCTCGCGCTCTGCGCGGGTGACGTCCTCGGAAAAATCGACCTCGATCCAGGGCGCACCCGTGACGTCGGCGAGCTCGAACGCCTGGCTCCGCTCGCGGATGAGATCCCGCACGGCCTCCTCATGCGGCAGATGGCTCGAGTCCCGCTCGACATAGCCCGCGACCAGCGCCGCCAGCCGCCTCGCACCGGCCTCGTTGAAGCGGAAGAAGCCCACCGACTCTCCGATGGTGTCGTACTCGAGATCCGCCGCGAGCTGCTTGCGAAGCTCGATCGGCACGCCGCCGCGCACGCAGAGCTTCACGGGCTCCTCGCCCGCCTCGAACTCGCGGTCGATGAGCAGGCGGTTGATCGATTTGGATCCGGCGGTCAACGCGTGCAAGATGCGCGCGTCGTACAATACGTCCGCATCCATCAGCAGCACGTCGCCCCCTCGGGTCATCGCCTCCGCAACGGTGTGCACCGTGAGCACACTGCCCAGGTCGAATCGGGGGTTTCCCACGATCTCGGGCCGCGGCCTCCAGTCGAGACGCGTCAGCTCCTCCTCGACGAGCTCACGGCGAAAGCCGACAGCGAGCACGACGTCCTCGATACCGGCGTTCCTCAGGAGAAGAAGATGCCGCTCGAGCAGGCTCCGGCCGCCGAACCGCAACAGGCATTTGGGAAGCTGGCGATCCTCCGGCTGCTGCAAACGAAGACCGCGACCGGCGGCGAGAATGATGGCACGCATTGATTAGTGTAAATCCTTCGATATGTCGGGCACCGTAATCTTGTCGGCCGCGGTGTTCGCCCCGCTCCGTTCGGACCGGTGCAGATACAGGAGGCCCGGAAACCCCAGGAGAATTTCCCGCGTACGCTTGGCCAGCGACAGCGCGAGTCCCGCGTGGGAGGGCAATCCTACCAGCGATGCAAGCAACAGATAACCACCCTCCTGCACACCGAGCGCGCCGGGGACGGCAAAAGCCGCGCCCCTGATCGCCTGTCCGACACTTTCCAGCATCAGCGAATCGGTCCAGTTCGCCGGCGAGCCGATGAGCCGCAGGATCCAGTACACCTCCACGGTACCGACCACCCAGCCGACGAGATTAAGAGCGAAGCTCGCGGCGACCGCGCCGGCGCGGGCGTACGTGCGTTCCACCGCGGAATCGATGGCCTCCGCATGAATCATCCAGTGTGACCAGTCCCGTTTCCCGAAAAAACGGGCTGCGGTGCGCATCACCTTGCCGAACAAGCCGCGGCGCTGCGCCAGATAGAAACCCGCCACCTGCAGACCGAGAAAGGCGCTTGCGAGCAGCACCGAGGTTCGCAGCGCCGCCTCCGAGAGATGGCTTGCGTGTGCGCCCAAGAGGCTCACGCCAAGCATCGCGAATCCGATTTGCGCGAAACTCTGCAGGGTAGTGCTGACCGTGATCGCCGCCGCCGCGTCCGGGGTGCTCATGCCGAGCTGACCCAGGTGGCGCGCCATCAGAACCGGGCCGCCGATCTGGCCCGCCGGCATGAGACTGGCGGCGGACTCGCCCACCCAGCGCGCGAGGAGCGCCCATCTCATCGGTTCGCGCGCCGCGCCGCGATCGAACAGCACGCGGATCGCCGCCGCATCGAGCGCCAGCGGCACCAGGTGGTAGAGCGCCACCGGCACGAGCCCCCAGCCTGCGAGCGCCAGCATCGATAGCACCGTCGGCAGGCCCTGCGAGGCGAGCACCGCGATGAAGATCAATACTCCCGCGGAGAGCAGCCAGCGTGTCCCCCGGCTCATGGATTCGGCGGACCCCGGCGGAAGGCGCGTCTGAACACCTGGCGGAAACCGAAGTAGGCGACGGCGTCCTTCATGTCGGATATCAGCCGCCAGCAAACGTGCATCCTGGGATCGGTCACGTATTCGAACGTCAACGACACGCGCATCTCGGCCGCCCCGAGCGGGGTGATCCGGTGCCTCAATTTGTCGCCGTCGAAAAAAACCAGCCCCCCGGGGGCGATGCGAACCGAGCCCGGAACCACGGCGGCGCCGGCTTCGCGTGTGTGCAACTCGTAGTCGAGGCGGCAGGACGATCGATCGACGATCCCGAAGAGCAGGGTGTACCGGCGGCCGGCGTAGTAGGAGGTATCGTAATGCCAGCCTATGTGGTCTCCCGGGCGCGTATAGAAGTAGAGCGCATAGGCATGGGGATCATTGGGCGGCGAGGTCTGAAGCCGCTCCCCCGCGAGCTCGCCGAGCCAGTCGATCAGCACGCGCGACCGATACAACTCTGCGATGAACGGTGCGTGCGAATCGATGGCATGACGGCTGACGCTGCCGCCTTGCTTGTGACCCGGCAGATAGTTGCGATGGATCAAGGGCTCCGCGGCGGCCGCGGCGGCGATCAGCCGCTCCGTGATCGCCTGCGGCAGGAAATCGGGTACATGCAGGAAGGCGCCTTGCCGCGAATACTCCTCCCGCAGGCCGACGGTCGCGAGCTCGGCCAATCGAGGGCCGAGCCCCGGCGCCCCGGCGGCCGCCTCGCCATCGATGGGATGAATGACCGACATGAGAAATCGGACAGCTAGCCCGAGCTCGATTGGGCCGTCAGCAGATGCAGCCGCTGCATCGCACGACGGTATTCGAACACGACCCAGAGAGCGTATAGCGGCGCGATGACCGAAGCGGCCATGAGGACCAGCGAGGCGCCATCGCACAGGGTCATGAGGGGCAGCAGATAGAGGACGTCTTCCGTCTCGAAGCCGCCCATGGACGCCTGCGCGATACCCGCTTTGCCGAAGCGCTCCTCGATCCGCATGCGAAGATAGAAGATCAGCGCTATCGCGCAGCCTGACACGAGCCCGAGCAACGCAGGCGGAAACACCGAAGTCTGCAGGCCTCTTGCGCTGACGCCGATGCCGATCGCAACGAACGTCAGGATGGTGACCGCAGCGTCGGATGCCAGGTCATAGAGATGGCCAAAGCGGCTGGACTTGCCGCTGATGCGGGCCAACTCCCCGTCCGTGTGATCGAGAAAGTTCGACAGCACCAAGAGCAGCGCCGCCCCGTTGGACCACCCATAAGTTCCGGGCAGGAACGCGGCTGCCGCACATAGACCGACCACCAGCCGGAGCGTGGTCAAGTGGTTGGGGGTGACCCAGCTGTCCTTGAGCGGAGCCACCAGGCGCCGGGCGGCCCTCGCATCCCAAGGGCGTTGGGCGTCGCAGGGGGTGCGTAGAGTCTCCGAGTTGGACATGGGCCTCGTTGAAAATTACGCCGGCCGGGATGGACCACCCCGAGAAATTACCGCGCGGTAACTTTGATTGTGTCATCAAAATGGCGGCTACAAAACCCCCTCGCGCGCGCCCAAAGCACGCAAAAAACGTTATGATTCTCGGTTAAGGCCAATCCCGCAGGCGAAGTGTGAAATCCAGATTCTTCAGGCTTGGCCAATGGGTGGCCATACATCCTCGTGTCGTGCTGCTCGGCTGGATCGTGGCAATTGCCCTCGGCGCCGTCGGGGCCCATAAGCTGCCTGCCGTCGCCGTCGGCGGCACTGCCGGCATTCCCGGAAGCCCCTCGATTCTGGCGGGCGACGCGCTTCGTACCGAGTTCTCCAATCCCTTCATCGATCCTTTGGTTCTGGCGGTGTCGGCCCCGCGGCTGAACGTCGATGACGCGCCCTATCTGTCGTGGATTCAAAACGCCGCTCGAGTGCTCGGGGCGCTTCCCTCGGTCCGCCGCGTCGCGGATTATGCGGGGACGCACGACCCCGAGATGCGTTCCTCCGACGGTCACGTGACCCTGCTGCTGGTCGGCCTGGCATCGGCCGACAAGGAGGCCGAGCAGCGCGCCGTCGTGCAGGTCCGAGAGGCGGTCGCTCCGCTGCGCGCCCAACTCCTGCACCTCGACCCTTCCGCCAAGGCAGCGGTAACGGGGGGGCCGGCGGCGGACTTCGACGTGAACGCCTGGAGTGCCACGGGAGGCGACCATGCCGAAAAGCATGCGTTGCCGTTGACTTTGGTCATTCTCTTGATGGCGTTCGGCACTCTGGTCGCGGCGGGTCTCCCGTTTCTCATGGGACTCGCGACCACGACAGTCTCGCTTGGCGTCGCCTTTCTGCTCGCCGAGATGCTCCCGGTGTCGAATCTGCTCAGCAACGTCGTGACCATGATCGGACTGGCGATCGGCATCGATTATTCGCTGCTCATGGTTACCTATTACCGCGAGCACGGGGCTCGAACGAGCATCGCGGAGGCGGTCGCGGATACCGTCGCACGCGCAGGACAAACCATCACCTGGTCGGGCGTCACCGTGATGATCGGATTCTTCGGGCTGTTGTTCAGCCCGATTCTCGAGACCCGATGTGCGGGCATCGGCGGTTCCCTGGTGGTGTGCGTGTCGGTGCTCGCGGCCTTGACTCTCCTCCCCGCCGCCTTGGTCCTTCTCGGTCCCTACATGGAGCGCTGGTCGGTGGTTCCGCCTCGCTTAAGGCTCGGCAACACCACCGAGTTGTGGCGGCGGCTGGGCGAATGGATCATCCGACACCCGAAGAAGACGCTCCTGGTGTCGGGCCTGTGCGTGCTGGCGCTCGCGCAACCGTTGCACAAGCTGAGCACCGGCGAGAGCAACGAGCGCTGGTTCCTCCCGCCCGCGACCGAATCTCGGGCCGGCGCCGACATCCTGAGCACCGTGCGCAGCGATAACTCCTCGCTCACGAGCTACGCCATCGTGCGCACGAGCGACGGCGAGCCGCTCCTTGCGGCCTCGCACATCGGGCCGCTCGCCGAGTACGCCGCGAAGCTCGCGAGCGATCCTCGGATCGCCTCCGTCGCCTCGCCATTCAACCTGCGCAAGGGACTCGGCACGGCGGAGTATTCCGCGCTCTATCAGAATCCGGAGGAGGCCTTGCGCGCCAATCCGCAGATCGCGGAGCTGTACTTGAGCAAGGACCGGCGCGCCGCGCTCTTCGAGATCACGCCGGCCGACTCGCTCAGCGTGAAGCGCATCGGGACCCTCGCCCGCGACCTGGCGAAGATTGCCCCGCAGGGGCCCTTCACCGTCGCCATTGCCGGCACGCCCGCCGAGCACAATGACTTCAATCACGACATGTTCAGGAGCCTGCCCAAGATCGCCGGATTCGTCGTGGGTGCGACCCTCTTCATGCTGTTCTTCGCGTTCCGTTCCTATCTCATCCCGATCGAGGCGGTGCTCATGAATCTGCTCGCCGTGGCGGCAGGCATCGGCGCCGTCGTGGCCGTCTTTCAGCTCGGCTGGCTCAACGGCCTGGTCGGATTGGAACGGCCCTTCGTCTCCATCCCGCTCGAAGTGCCCATGATGGTGTTCTGTCTCAGCTTCGGACTGTCGATGGATTATGAGCTGTTCCTGCTGTTTCGAATCAAGCGCGCCTATATGGCCGAGTGCGACAACGATCGAGCCACCGTCTCGGGCCTCGTGGCCGTGGCGCCGGTGATCACGGGGGCGGGTCTCATCATGGCGGTGGTGTTCGGCGCGTTCGTCGGCGCGGAGCTCCCGGTGCTGAAAATGATGGGGGTCGGCCTCTGCGTCGCGGTGCTGGTGGACGCCACGGTGATTCGCACCTTCGTGGTGCCCGCGGTCATGGCGCTCGGCGGCCGATTCAATTGGTACCCGGGTGGGCCTAGAATCTAGTCCATCGGCTTGCCGCAGCGGGCGAGCACGCCGCGAAGATCGCGGATCGCGGGAAACACTTCGTTGTTCCAATCGGCGCCCTGCGCATCGTAGGCCCGCTGCTCGTACTCGACGATTTCCTTGTCCTCGCGGAAGATGTTTTCCGTGAACCACACGACGAACGGCCATGCCGCGTGGATCACGACCGGAAATCTGGGTTTCTTCACGGAAAGATAGCCGTAGGTGCGATTCGTGCGCTGCGCGGCGTCGAGCGGGGTATACCCGAGCCAGACTTCGAGCACGGGATCGTCGCCCTCCTGGATGTTGCGCCCGACCCAAACCTTGAGACTCTGCGTGGGGTAGTCGGTGCGAATGCACATGTGATCGGAGAAGTCCTTCTTCGCCACGCTGCGCTTGCGCATCAGATCGACGATGACGTGTTCGCCGACCGAGCTCTTGCCGCCGGTGCGGCTGAAGCTGTACTCCACCTGCGCCCAGTCCTCGCCGTGCTTGCGCCCGAGACAATTGGCGCGGATCGAGCCCATTTGCTTCCGATGCATGAACTGATGATTCATGTCGAACAGATTCTCGTGCATGAACGTGTAGTGGCAGGCCACTTCGCGGTTCAGCCGGCGCGTCTTGTATTCCTTGCGCTGCGAGGCCCCGAGGGTCTTGGGAAGGCGGCCCTCGGCCAGGGCCGGGTCGCCCGGAAACACGAAGATCAATCCGTCCAGTTCCCGCACCGGATAGCTCTTCACGCCGTTCGGCAGCCGCTCCTTGCCGAGATACGGCACGCTCACGCACTTGCCGGTGGGTGCGTAGCACCAGCCATGATAGTGGCACTTGAGTTCCTCGCCGGTGACCACCCCCAGATGCAGCGGCACCTGACGATGCGCACAGCGATCCTCCAGTGCGAATACCTGGCCGCTTTGCCCCCGATAGATGACGATCGGATCGCCGGCGAAACGCCGGCCGAGCGTCTTCCCCACTTTGAGCTCATCGCACCAGGCGACCGGATACCAATAATCGGGATGGGCACCCACTCGCCGCAGATCGAACGCGTTGGGCGTATCCGCGACTCGCGCGCTGGTCAGGCTCGAACTCTCTTCCGGCATGGCGATTCCCCGTCTGTAATTCCGCGACAATACAGCAGCTATCGGATGAGCGCATGGCCGCCTTCAAGGGCAGGCACGTCCCTCGCTCCCGCGCAAAATAGCCCCCACCGGCCTGATACATGATTTGTACAACCGGGGACGGCGGGTGGTATTGGCGAGGCTAAGGTCGGAATCGAACCGGCGTACACGGCTTTGCAGGCCGCTGCATGACCACTCTGCCACTTAGCCCTAGGTCAACGACCGACGACAGTCGCCGGGTCCTTACATCGATATGGAGCGGGAAACTAGATCGAACTTCGCGATCAACCTCTGGGAGATTGAGCCTGAGTCGTATAACTCATTGGTTTCCCAACCAATTTTTCATTTTAGCAGGTCGCCGCAGGGCACACAAGGCACGCGCGCTATCGGTAGAACGCGCTCATGCAATTCGGGATTGGGAAACTTGGAGCGGGAAACGAGGCTCGAACTCGCGACCTCAACCTTGGCAAGGTTGCGCTCTACCAACTGAGCTATTCCCGCCCTTTGGGCAGAGGCGCAATTGTAGGGCGGTACTGCCCGGAGTCAAGCCGCGGATCGCGAAACGCGGCGCCAATGGATCGACCGGAGCCGCAATTTCAACGGTCACAGCCGGGAGTTCAACGGTCAGAGCCGGGAGCTGCCCCGCAGCTCCGGCCACGCCAGGCGCAGGTACAGAAACATCGACCACAGCGTGAGCACCGCGGCGATGCCGGTGAGCACCAATCCCAGCTTGTAGATGGGAATGCCGAACAAATCCCGCCGATAGAGTAGAAACGAGAGTCCGACGATTTGCATGATGGTCTTGATCTTGCCCCACATCGAGACCTTGATGCGCCCCCGCGCCCCGATCTCCGCCATCCACTCGCGTAGCGCCGAGACCGCGATTTCCCGGCCGATGATGACGATGGCGGCAACCATCAGGAACCAGCTGGTCGGATCGCCGCTCACGATCAGCACGAGCGCCGTGGCCACGATCAGCTTATCGGCGACGGGATCCAGGAACGCGCCCAGCCGCGAGGTCAATCCCCACTTGCGCGCGAAATAGCCGTCCAGACTGTCCGTGATTCCGGCCAGGGCGAAGGCGGCGCAGGCGGCCGGGTCCTTCCACCAATACGGCAGATTGAACAGCACGAAAATCGCCGGAATCATCAGGATTCTGAGCCACGTCAGGGTGTTCGGCAGATTCCCGTACCACGGGCTCTTACTTCCCGGGATGGAGATGCTCATAGATCACCTGGGCGAGCTCCCGTCCGAGGCCCCGAATCTGTACGAAATCGTCGATACCGGCACGCAAAATCCCCTGTAGGCCGCCGAATTGCTTCAGCAGTTCGCGTCGTTTCACCGGGCCCAGCCCAGGTATGGTTTCGAGTATAGACTGGCTATGGCGCTTCGCGCGCTTGCGCCGATGGCCGGTGATGGCGAAGCGATGAGCCTCGTCGCGCACGCGCTGAATGAGATGCAGCGCCGCCGAATCCGGCGCCAAGATCGTCGGCGTGTCCCGTCCCGGCGTGAATAGCTGCTCCTGCCCCGGGCGGCGGTCCGCTCCCTTGGCGACTCCGATCATCGTGATTCCATCGAGGCCGAGCTCGGCGAGCACCTTGCCCGCCTCGGCAAGCTGCCCCTTGCCGCCGTCGATCAACAGCACGTCGGGCGCCACGACCTCGCCCTCGCGCACCCGTTTGTAGCGCCGCGTGAGGGCCTGATTCATCGCGGCATAGTCGTCTCCCGGTTGGATGCCCGAAATGTTGAAACGCCGGTACTCGCTCTTCAGAGGACCCTCCAGCCCGAATACCACGCACGAAGCCACCGTATCGGTACCGCCGGTGTGGCTGATGTCGAAGCATTCGATCCGGCTCGGCGTCTCGGCCAGGTCGAAGGCGTCGCGCACCTCCTCGAGGCTCGCCTCGATGCTGCCGCGTGCCAGCGCACGCATCTTCAGCGCCTGTTCGGCGTTCTCATGCATCATCTCGAGCCAGCGCGCGCGGATACCGCGCACCGAGGAGGCGATGCGCATCTTGTGACCGGTGCGCTCGGCGAGCGTCGTCTCGAGCACCTGCATCTCCTCGAAGCCGGTCTCGACGATGATTTCGGGCGGGGAGTCGCGCTCGAGGTAGTACTGGGTCACGAACGCGGCAAGCACCTCCGGCACCTCCGCGAGCGGTGCCTTCGGAAAGAACGTCGTGCTGCCGAGGCTCCGGCCGCCGCGCACGAACATGAGCGCGATGCAGAACTCACCGTTTCCCGAGGCGATGGCGATCACATCGGCATCGTGGTCGATGTCCGCGGTGACGATCTGCTGCGCCTGCAGGGCGCGCAGCGCTTTCAACTGATCGCGGGCGCGCGCGGCGTCCTCGAAGTTCAGCCGCTCGGCGGCCGATTCCATGCGGCGCGCGAGCTCGATCTGCGCCTCGTCGTTGCGTCCTTCCAGCACGCGGATCGCTGACTCCACGTCGCGCGCGTACTCCTCCCTGCCGATGAGACCGACGCAGGGCGCCGTGCAGCGCTCGATCTGATACTGCAGGCACGGCCGCGAGCGGTTCGCAAAATACAGGTCGTCGCAGTTTCGCAGCCGGAACAGCTTCTGCAGCTGCTGCAAGCTCTCCCGCACCGCGCCGGCGGAAGGGTACGGGCCGAAGAAGCGCCCCGCCTCCTTGCGCGAGCCGCGATAGAAGTTCAGCCTCGGGAATTCGTGCCGGGTCTCCAGATGCAGGTACGGGAAGCTCTTGTCGTCCCGGAGCACCACGTTGAATCGGGGCCGGTGCTTCTTGATGAGATTGAATTCGAGCAGCAACGCCTCGGTGTCCGAGTTGGTGATGGTGACTTCCATGTGGACGGTCTTCGCCACCAGCGCCTGAACCTTGGGCTGGACGTTGCTCGGCTGGAAGTACGACCCCACGCGGCTCTTGAGATTGCGCGCCTTGCCGACGTAGAGGATCTCGCCCTCGGTATCGAGCATCCGGTAGACGCCAGGCCGGCTCGGCAGCGACTCGACGAAGGACTTCGCATCGAACGGCGCCGTCGGTGCGCTCCCCGGGTCCTTAAGGTTGGGTTCCTCGGTGGTCATTGCCCTGTGCTTCGCGAGCGGCCAGGAGCCCCTGCGCCTTTCTCATGATGTCTTCGAACATGGCCGCCGTGAGGCGGCGTGTCTGTGTGTTGTAGCGGCTGCAGTGGTAGGAGTCCAACAGGATCCGCCCTCCCTCGAGTGCGTGCTCCGCGCCGTGCGCGAATTTGCGGTCGCCGGCCTTGAGGCCAACCGCGCGCAGCACCGCGGCATGGGCGATGGCGCCGAGCGCCAGCACGACCTTGACTTGCGGACTCTGCGCGAGCTCGGCCGCGAGGTACGCATTGCAGGTCTTGATCTCCAGCGGCAGCGGCTTGTTGCCGGGCGGCAGGCATTTGACCGAATTGGTGATGCGGGCATCCTCGAGGCGCAACCCGTCGCCCGCGTCAACCGAGGTCGCGGCGCTCGCGAAGCCGAGCTTGTGCAAGGTACCGTACAGCAGGATGCCGGCGTGATCTCCGGTGAAGGGTCTTCCGGTGCGGTTCGCGCCGTGCATGCCCGGGGCGAGGCCCACGATCAGCAGCCGCGCATCGGTATCGCCGAACGGGGGCACCGGCTTGCAGTGGTAATCGGGATTTTGGTGCTTCACCGAATCGAGGAATGCCGCGAGGCGTGGGCAGCGCCGGCAACTGGGATCGAAAATACTGCTCATCGAGGACCGATCGATTCGGCCGATCGGCCGGCCGTAGTCATCATGAAAAACGGGCTACGCGGATCTCCGCGTAGCCCGCCGTCGATCGCGCCTCGAATTTGGACTAACCCGAGCGCAACCCAACCTTTCGCGACCTGGGCCGATCCGCCGACCCGCTGCGTCGCCGACGTTGCTTTGGACCGTTACAGTCACAAAGATTCCTTGCGCTCGGCTAAATTTTTATGCGGTCCCTGCAAGCCGGACCCCAACGGGGCCCGTAGATTTACCGCGCTCAACATTTCAAAGGGCGGGAAAGGTTTGCGCGGCAGAATATCACCTGCGCCGCCCGTGGCAACGAATGTTTTTCCAAAATCGCGGGGGCTACTGGAGACTCAATCTAAGTTATCAGTGTAAGCAGTTGATTTATAATTATTTATACACCAAAAACCCGTCGCTGACTCGCCACGCATTAGGGGTTTACCCGACTCACCCGCCGAGCGCCGGCGCGACTGGAGATCAGCATCGCGAGCTCGAGCGCTTGCTCCGAGTTCAGGCGAGGGTCGACCTGTGACTTGTAGGCCCGCGCGAGGTCCGCCTCCTTGAGGTCACGGGCGCCGCCGATGCACTCGGTCACGTCCTCGCCGGTGAGCTCGACGTGCACCCCACCGAGCGTCGAGCCGAGCTCTTCGTGGATCCGAAAAGCCGTCTCGACCTCTCCCAGGATGTTGTCGAAGCGGCGCGTCTTGACGCCGCCGGCGGTCGTCTCGGTGTTGCCGTGCATCGGATCGCACACCCACAGCACCTGCGCGCCCGAGGCACGTACGGCCTCGATCATCTCGGGCAGCCGCTCTGCGATGTCCTTGACGCCGAACCGATGGATGAACGTGAGCCGGCCGGGTTGATTCTGAGGGTTCAACGCCTGCGCGAGCTCCTGCAGCCATTCCGCGCTCATGGAAGCCCCGACCTTCACGCCGACCGGATTCGCGATGCCGCGGAAGTATTCGATGTGCGCGCCGTCGATCGCCGCGGTGCGCATGCCGATCCACGGCATGTGCGTCGACAGGTTGTACCACTTCTTCTGACGCTCGATGTAACGGGTCTGCGCCTGCTCCGAGAGCAGATGCAATCCCTCATGGCTGGTGTAGAAGTCGACGCGGGTGGCAGCGTGCACTTCGCGGCCGCTCATGGACTCGAAGAATTCCAGCGACTCCGCGATCGAATCGACGATCTTCCGATACGCCTCGCGCAGGGGCGCGTGATGCATGAAGCCGAGGTCCCAATACTCCGGATGGTGCAGGTCCGCGAAACCGCCGTCGATCAGCGCCCGCACGAAGTTCAAGGTGAGCGAGGCGCGCTCGTACCCGCGCAGCAACAGCTCCGGATCCGGCTCCCGTTCCGCCGCGCTGAAACCGGGACGATTGACGTTGTCGCCGCGGTAGGTGGGCAGCGTCACTCCGTCGCGCGTCTCGGTATCCGCTGACCGCGGCTTGGCGTACTGCCCGGCGAACCGTCCGACCCGGATGATGGGTTTCTTCATGCCCTGCAGCAATACCAGGCTCATCTGCAAGAGAACCTTCAGGCGCTTGGCGATATTGTCCGACTCGCAGTCCTCGAAGCTCTCCGCACAATCGCCTCCCTGCAGCAGGAACGCCTCGCCGCACTGTGCCTTGGCGAGCTTCGACCGCAGGGCCTCGACCTCCCAGGAGACCACGAGCGGCGGCAGGCGGCTCAACGCCGCAACCGACCGCTCGAGAGCAATCGGGTCCTTGTATCTGGGCTGTTGCGCGGCGGGCCGGCTCTGCCAGCTCGCGGGATGCCAATGGGTCAGAACCGGGGATTTGGACATGCCGGGGATGCTACACAGGGCCTGCATTCCGTGCAAAGCCGGCCTGCATTTCGTGCAGAGTGGGCCGGCATTCCGTGCAAAGTGGCGCCGACGGTCCGGGCACGGCAGAATGCGGCCCCGAAATCCCTACTTGGAATTCCCTCATGTCGAAAGTCACCGCCACCTTGCAGGCGCTCGGTCTTGGCGAAATGAATGCCGGCGCCTGGGCCGGCCGCTGGAGCCACGAGACCTCGGGACCCCTGATCGAGTCCGTCAATCCGGCCACCGGTTCGAGGCTCGCGCAGGTACGAGGGGCGACCGCGGCGGACTACGAGCGCGTGCTCGCGTCGGCGGTCGAGGCCGCCCGGCAGTGGCGCGCCGTGCCGGCGCCCAAGCGCGGCGAGGTCATCCGCCTGATCGCCGAGGAGTTGAGACTGCACAAGGACGCGCTCGGGAGCCTCGTGTCTCTCGAGAACGGCAAGATCAAGGCCGAGGGCGACGGCGAAGTTCAGGAGATGATCGACATCGCCGATTTCGCGGTCGGCCAATCGCGCATGCTGTACGGCCTCACCATGCAATCGGAGCGCACCCAGCATCGCATGTACGAACACTGGCATCCGCTCGGGGTCGTCGGGGTGATCTCCGCATTCAACTTTCCGGTGGCGGTGTGGTCCTGGAATGCCTTCCTGGCAGCCATCACCGGAAACGCGACGGTGTGGAAGCCCTCTCCGAAGACGGCGCTCTGTGCCCTCGCCGTCCAGCACCTCTGCAACCGCGTCATGGAGCGCCTCGCGCTGCCGGCCATCTTTCAGATCTTCATCGATGCCGGCACCGAGCTCGCTTCCCGATTCGTCGACGATCGCAGAGTCGCCCTGGTGTCGTTCACCGGGTCGACACACGTCGGCCGCCAGGTCGGCGTGCGGGTCGCCGAACGGCTCGGCAAGAGTCTTTTGGAGCTTGGCGGCAACAACGCCATCATCGTGGACGAGAGTGCCGATCTCAGTCTCGCCGTACCCGCCATCGTGTTCGGCGCGGTGGGGACGGCGGGTCAGCGCTGCACCACGACCCGGCGCGTTTTCGTGCATCGCTCGCGCAGCGCGGAACTCGAGCGGCGCCTGGTGGCGGCCTACGGCCAGGTGCGCATCGGAGATCCCTTGGATCCGGACACCCTGATGGGGCCCTTGATCGACGCGGGCGCAGTGACCCGCTATCAGGCCGCGATCGCCTCCGCGCAATCCCAGGGCGGAGCTCTTCTTTGCGGAGGGCGCGTGCTCGATCGGCCCGGCCATTTCGTCGAACCCGCCATCGTGCGCGCCTCGGCGGACATGGCCATCGTCGCGACGGAAACCTTCGCGCCGATCCTCTATGTCCTGCCCTACGAGAGCTTCGAGGAGGCCGTGGCGCTGCAAAATGCGGTGCCTTACGGGCTCTCCTCCGCGGTATTCACCGACAGGCTGAAGATCGCCGAGCGCTTTCTGTCGGCGGAGGGGAGCGACTGCGGCATCGCCAACGTGAACCTCGGCACCTCCGGCGCCGAAATCGGCGGTGCGTTCGGCGGGGAGAAGGACACGGGGGGCGGCCGGGAAGCGGGATCGGACTCCTGGAAGGCGTACATGCGGCGCCAGACCACCACCATCAACTGGAGCTCGCAACTGCCGCTCGCTCAAGGCATCCGCTTCGACCTGTCCTGAGGATTCGCTACCTGGCGAACCAGGCGCGAATCTCCGCCTCGCGCTGCACCAGGCGTGGGCCGGAGATCGGCACCAGGGTCTTGAGCTCCTGAGCGTACAGCGATACCCGGTACTCCTCGATCCAGAGCTTGAGCTCCTCGAGGCCCGGAGCCCGCCGCAGTTCCGACGCGGCGAGCGCTTCGAGCGCCGCGGACCGGGACGACCAGGCGTCGAGCTCGGTAAGAATCTGTGGAGATTCGCCGCCGCGCGCGAAGATCCTCTGCCAGCGGCGTTCCTCCGCTTTCAAGTGGCGCGGCACCTGCCGCAGCCAATCCGAGGGCAGCGTCTGAAGTCTCTGCGGGCGCAATAGCTCCGCCACGTGCGCCCTCGTCTCCTGCGAGGCCTTGGCGTAGCCCCTCGCCCGCGGATCGTCGAGCAGGCGGCGCACATTGCGGGCCTCGGTCAACCACCCCCCGACCTCCGCGATCGCTTGCTCGAGCATCTGGTGCGCGTCGGCGCGCCCGCGATCGACCGCGGATTCGAAGGCCTCGCGCGTGCGCGGCGGCTCGGCATCCGCGAAGCAGGCGCGCCGGCAGCTCAACTGGAGCAACAGATCGATCAGATCCTCGCGTGCGAAATACGAAGACGCCGCGAGCAGGAGCCGCACGTCGGCCGCGGCGAGCTTGGCCAGATCGCGGCCTTGGGCATCCTGCATCGCGCGCGCGAGATGGACCGCGCCCTGAGCGAAGGATTGCGCGGCTTCGGCGGCGCTCCATTCGTATCGCACCTCGACCGCTGCGCGGGCGCGCACGAGCGTCGGGAACACCGTCACCGAGCCTTGCGGCAGCTCGAGCGCCACGGTTCCGGGCAGTTCCGGCAGCTCGAAACGGCGCCATGGCTCGGGATACGCGAGACGTGCACGCCGATCGAGCTCGCGCCGCGCCTCGATCGCGGTGCGCCGGCGCAGCTCCGCGAGATCGGTTCCGGAGGCTGTCTCGCCGGCCGCTCCGATCACCGCTATTCTGGGGATGAGATGCGCGGGGATCTGAGCCGGGTCGAATCGCAGCTTCTCGGCCGGAATCGCCCGCGACTCGTGCAGCCAGACTGTGAGTGCCGCGAGATCGGCGGACGGCGCGCCCATGAACGACAGGAAGCTCCCCGCCGTCGCGCCGATGGGAATGAGCGCGCGCCGTACCTCCTTGGGGAGCGATCGCAATGCGGCCACCACCCGGGGCTCCGCGAGGCCCGGTATCGACGCGTCCACCGCCGCCCGCGTGAGCTCGGGAAGCGCCAGGAGCGGCATCTCGAGCGTCACGCCGTCCGCCGGATTGCCCGGATCGAAACGGTACTCGACCGGCGCGTTCAGCGCTCCCACGCTCACCGCCTCCGGAAATTGGGCGAGCAGCGCCTCGTCCGGGCGGCGGGCGTAGATCTGTTCCTGCCCGAGCCGGAGCGCGCCGAGCTCGGCCGGCGTGAGATGCCGGGTGAAGTGCGCGAGGCTTGCCGCGCTCGATACCTGCCGCGGCAGCACCTGGGCGTAGAAATCGACGAAATATTCGGCGGGCTTGAGCAAATCACGCACCCGCAGGCGCTCCTCCAACCGCTCAGCCTCGAGGATCGCCGCATCGTTGGCTTGAAGCCACGCCGGCCGCTCATCCAGGCGTCCATACACCAGCGCCTCGCGCGCGAATATCCGCCGCGACTCTTCGGGTGCGATCGGTCCGAAGTTGACGATGCGATTCGCGGAGAGCGTCAAGCCGAGGAATGTCACGCGCTCGCGCGCGACCACCTCGCCCCGCTTCTCGTCCCAGTCGGGCTCGAGGTATTCCCGCTTGCAGAGATGCCGCGCGGCCGCCTCGATCCACATCGGCTCGACCTCGGCCACCGTACGCGCGAATACCCGGGAGGTCTCCACGATGTTCGCGGCCATCACCCATCGCGGTTTGCGGCGGCGGAGCGGCGAGCCGGGAAAGATGTGAAAGCGTATGCCGCGAGTTCCGAGGTAGTCGCCCTCCTCCCCGCGCACGCCCACGGTGGTGCAGAAACCCGCGAGGAGCGAGCGATGCACGCCGGTATAGCTTGCGGGCTTGGCCCCGCCCACGATGCCGGCCGTACGGGCCCGGTCCGACACCTGCGAATGAACGTCCTCCCATTCGGACAAGCGCAGCAACGACAGCCGCCGCTCCTTGCACCAGCGCTTGAGCTCGCGCCGCGGTCCTTCCCGCATCTGCCGGTAGGCGCGCCACAGCTTCACCAGCCCGCTGAATTCGGATTTCGAATCCTCGAACACCGCGGGTTCGGCGCTCTCCTCCGCCGCCGTCCGATCGGGAGCGGGCAGGCGCACGTCCGGCACGGAGAGACCGGAGACGATGGCCAGGGTTTCGGTTTCGGCGTTGAAGCGGCGGCTTTCGAGAAGGGCCCGCGAGAGCCGCGGATCCAAGGGCAGCCGCGCCATCGCGCGGCCGCGGCCGGTGATCCGGCGCTCCTCGTTCAACGCCTGCAGCTCCTGCAGCACCCGGTAGCCGTCGTTGAGCGCGCGTGTGTCCGGCGCATCGATGAACGGGAAGGTCTCCGCATCGCCGAGGCCGTCCGCGGCCAGCCGCAACAGCAACGCCGAGAGGTTGGTGCGCAGGATCTCGGGCTCGGTATGCGCCGCGCGCGCCTCGAAGTCCTCCTGTGAATACAGCCGCAGGCACAGCCCCGCTCCGATGCGCCCGCAGCGCCCCTTGCGTTGGTCCGCGCTCGCGCGCGAGATCGGCTCGATGGGCAGCCGCTGCAGGCGGCTTCGCGGACTGTAGCGGCTGATGCGCGCGAGCCCCGAATCGATCACCGCCCGGATGCCCGGCACGGTGATGGAGGTTTCCGCGACATTGGTCGAGAGCACGATGCGGCGGCGCGCGCCCCGCTTGAAGATTCTCTCCTGCTGTTCCCAGGAGAGCCGCGAATAGAGAGGCAATACGTCGACGCCGGAGATTTCGCGGTCGAGCAACTCCGCCACATCGCGAATCTCACGCTCTCCCGGAAGGAACACGAGCACATCGCCGTTGCCGATGGCGCCTGGCGTGGTCGCGATGTCCTGATACGCCTCGAGCACCGCGGTCGGCAAATCCGTCTCTTCCGCCTCGCCTGCGGGCTCCGTCCCGCCATAGCGCACCTCGATCGGATAGCCCCGGCCGCTGATGTGCAATACCGGCGCCCCGTCGAAGAAGCGCGAGACGCGATCCAGGGCGAGCGTGGCCGAGGTGACGATCAGCTTCAGCTCCGGCCGGCGCGGTAGGATGCGCTTCAGGACCCCGAGCAGCAGATCGACGTTGAGCGAGCGCTCGTGAGCCTCGTCGACGATCACGGTATCGTAACGCCGAAGATCCGGATCGGATGCGAGCTCCGCCAGCAGGAGCCCGTCCGTCATCAGCACGAGCCGCGTGGCCGCGGATACCTGATCGGCGAACCTCACCCGAAACCCCACCGCCGCTCCCACCGGCTGCGAGAGCTCCTCGGCGATGCGTGAGGCCAGAGCGCGCGCCGCGAGCCGCCGCGGCTGGGTATGCGCAATGAGGCCTTCGCGTCCGCGTCCGAGCTCCAGGCAGTACTGGGGCAGCTGCGTGCTCTTGCCGGAGCCGGTATCGCCGGCGACGATCAGGACCTGGTGATGCCGCAGCGCCTCGAGGATCTCCGCGCGGCTTGCGGAAATCGGCAGGTCGGGATCGTGTTTGAAGACCAGCGGCGGCGGGACGCCCGGATCCCGGGCCGGCGCCTCATTCGGCACGTTTGACGTCCAGCCAGAGGCTCTCCTGAGCGTCGAGATTCAAACCGGAAAATTCCTGGCCGCGCGCCTCCGCGAGCCGTTCCATCGCGCGAAAGCGCCGCTCGAATTTGAGGTTCGCGGCGCGCAGCGCGCTCTCCGCGTCGACTCCGAGCTTGCGCGCAAGGTTGGCGGCGGCGAACAGAAGATCGCCGACTTCCTCGAAGGTCTCCTGCGAGGGCGCCGCGCCGTGATTGCCGGCCGCGCGGTGATTCTCCGCCGCCTCGCGGACCTCCGCGAGCTCCTCCTCGACCTTGTCGGCCGTCTGCGAAGCGTGCTCGAAGTCGAAGCCGACGCGGGCCGCGCGTTTGCTCAGCTTGTAGGCCCTCATGAGCGCCGGCAGTGCCTGCGGTACGCCCTCGAGCGCGCTCCCGCCGCCGCGCTCCGAGGCCTTGATGTCCTCCCAGGCGGCGCTTTGCTCCTCGGCGCTCCGGAGAGCGGTCTCGCCGAACACATGTGGATGGCGGCGGATGAGCTTGTCGCAGATCGAGCCGACCACCGCCTCGAAATCGAACGCGCCCTGCTCGCTCGCCATCTGAGCGTGGAACACGACTTGAAACATCAGGTCGCCGAGCTCACCCTTGAGATGCGCGAGATCGCCTCGATCGATGGCATCGGCCACCTCATACGCTTCCTCGACCGTGTAGGGGGCGATGCTCGCGAAGGTCTGAACGCGATCCCAGGGGCAGCCGTCCTTCTCCCTCAAGCGCCGCATGATCGAGAGGAGCTCAGCCAGGCGCGAGATCATGACGCTCTCCCGTGGGGTGCTCCGCCCGCGAGGGCCGCCTGCCGGGCCGTGAGCAATCGTCTGAACGTCATCAGCATGCCGGCGGTGGCTCCCCAGATGAGGCGTTCTCCGTACGGAATGTCGTAGACCTCCACCGTCAGATCGCCCATGCGAAGCTCGCGGATCTTGTGGTTCTCCGCGTCGAGGATGTAGCGCAAGGGCACCTCGAACGCATCGTGCACCTCGGCCGCCGCGATCGTGAGCTCGAACGCGGGGTTCACGAACGCGACCGCCGGCGTCACGCGAAAGCCGGTACCCACCCAGTGATCCGGCAGGTAGCCCGCGAATTCCACGAAGCTCGCGGAGAGCCCGATTTCCTCCCGCGCCTCGCGCAGCGCCGCCGCCCACGGGTCCGGGTCCTCGGGCTCGATGCGGCCGCCGGGAAAGCTGATCTGTCCGGCATGATCCTTGAGGGTCGCGGCGCGTTGCGTGAGGAGCACGGTCCAGTCCCCCTCGCGCTCGACCAACGGCACGAGCACTGCCGCCGGAATCCGCAGCTCCGGGGCCTTCGCCCGGACCTGGGCGAGCATTTCGCGCGACCCGCTCGCGAGCCAGAGCATGTCCTCATCCGGCGAGGAGGGAGATGGATTGAGCGATTCGCGGATATGCGACTTGGAGTAGAGAGAATCCATCATCAACCGGACGATCCCTTCACCACTCCGCCTGTGGTGAGCGTCAAGGGATCGAGCAGGCGGCGCAATTCCTCGGCGTTCATGCCGGTCATTTCCGCGGCGACATCCAGGATCGGCCGGCCCTCAGCGTACGCCTTCTTGGCGATCGCGGCGCCCTTCTCGTAGCCGATGATGGGGTTCAACGCGGTGACGAGAATGGGATTTCGATCGAGCGCCTCGCGCAGCCGATCCTCGTTCACCTTGAAACCCGCGATCGCGTGCTCGGCCAGATTGCGGCTCGCGATGCCGAGGAGCTCCAGGCTCTGAACGAGATTGTAGGCGATCACGGGCAGCATCACGTTGAGCTGGAAATTTCCCGACTGCCCCGCCACCGTGATGGTCGCATCGTTTCCGATCACCTGCGCGGCGATCATCGTGACCGACTCCGGCACCACCGGATTGACCTTGCCGGGCATGATGCTCGATCCGGGCTGCAGCGCCGGCAGCGCAATCTCGCCCAAACCGGCCAGAGGTCCGCTGTTCATCCAGCGAAGATCGTTGGAGATCTTCGTGAGACTCACGGCCACGACCTTGAGCTGCCCCGAGAGCTCCACCGCCGTGTCCTGACACGAGAGCGCTTCGAAATAATCCGCGCTCGGCACGAATGCAAGCTTGGTCTCGGCGGCGAGGTGCCTCGCGAACGAGGCGCCGAACGCCGGATCGGCATTGATGCCCGTCCCGACCGCGGTGCCGCCCTGAGCGAGCGCCAGGAGCCGCGGCATGACCGAGTTCAACCGGTCGCGGCCCTTGTCTACCTGCGATCGCCAGCCGCCGAGCTCCTGGGCGAGCGTGATCGGCATCGCGTCCATCAAATGTGTCCGCCCGGTCTTGGCTACGTGGCCGAATTCGCGCACCCGGGCCTCGAGTGCGGCGCTCAAGACCTTCAACGCGGGCAGAAGATTTTCGTGAAGGAGAAGCGCGGCCGCGACGTGAATCGCCGTCGGCACGACATCGTTGCTGCTCTGGCCCCGATTGACCTCGTCGTTGGCATGCACCGCCCGCCCGAGGCGGCGCGCGGCGAGAGCGGCGATGACCTCGTTGGCATTCATATTGCTGCTGGTGCCCGATCCGGTCTGGAATACGTCGACCGGGAACTGATCGTCGTAATCCCCCCGCGCCACGTCGGCCGCCGCGACCTGGATGGCCTCGGCGAGATCGGCCGGTATGGCGCCCAGCTCCCGATTCGCCGCGGCGGCCGCGGCCTTGATCAGGCCCAAGGCGCGGATGAAGGCGCGCGGCATCCTGAGCCCGCTCGGCGGGAAATTCTGGATCGCGCGCTGGGTCTGCGCGCCCCAGAGCGCGGTCGCCGGCACGTCGAGCGCACCCATGCTGTCATGCTCGACGCGATAGTCGGATGTGCTCATCGCGCCTTCCTTCCGAGCCCGTCTATGGCTGGTTTCCTGTAATATCGCACACTCATTCTATCAATTTGGCAACGGGATACGAGATGTCCAAGCCCGACACGGGTCAGCCTTCCGATGCGCTGTCGCCGCTCGACGGGCGTTATGCCGGAAAGCTCACATCGCTCCGCGATGTGTTCAGCGAAGCCGGCTTGATGCGCGAGCGGGTCAGGGTCGAATGCGCCTGGTTTCTCGCGCTCGCGGGAGGACCGGCCGAGGCCGTGCTCCGGGACCTCCCGGCTGCCGCGGGCGTGTGGGCGCACTCGCTCGCATCCGACCCGGCGGCGACGGACGTACCGGCCATCAAATCGATCGAGGCGCGCACCAAGCATGACGTGAAGGCCGTCGAAATCTGGATCCGCGGCGAACTGAAGCGGCACGGCGCCGCTGCTGCGCAGCTCGAATGGGTACATTTCGCCTGCACGTCGGAGGATATCAACAATCTGGCCTACGCGCTCATGCTGAAACGGGCCCGCGATGAGATCGTACTGCCCGCGCTCGCGGCTCTCGGCACGCTGGCCGATTCGCTCGCGGAACGCTATGCCGCCGTCGGTATGCTGGGGCGCACGCACGGACAGACGGCGACACCCACCTCCGTGGGCAAGGAATTCGCCAATGTGGCGGCGCGCCTGGAACGCCAGCGCGAAGGCCTTGCCCGGGTGGCGATTCTCGGAAAGTTCAACGGCGCGGTCGGCAATTTCAACGCCCACGTCGCGGCGTATCCGTCGGTCGACTGGCCGGCATTCAGCGCCCGCTTCGTCAGGTCCCTCGGCCTCGAGCCGAATATGCACACGACGCAGATCGAGCCGCACGATTGGATCGCCGAGTACTGTCACGCGTTGCTCCGGGTGAATACCGTTCTCATCGATTTCGCGCGCGACATGTGGAGCTACATCTCGCTCGGCTACTTCAAGCAAAAACCGGTGGCGGGCGAAGTGGGCTCCTCCACGATGCCGCACAAGATCAATCCGATCGACTTCGAGAATGCCGAGGGGAACCTGGGACTTGCGAACGCTCTGCTCGCGCATTTCGCCGAGAAGCTGCCGGTCTCGCGGCTGCAGCGCGATCTCACCGACTCGACGGTGCTGCGCAATCTCGGCGTTGCGGTCGGACACTCCGTTCTCGCCTATCAGTCGCTCGATGCCGGCCTTCGCAAGACGGAGCTCGACGAGGCTCGCCTCGGCGAGGACTTGAGCCGCGCGTGGGAGGTGCTCGGCGAGGCGGTGCAAACCGTGATGCGCGCGCATGGACTCCCCGATGCCTATGATCGGCTCAAGGAATTTACCCGCGGCCGGCCGGTGGACGAGGCCGCCATGCACGAGTTCATCGGCTCGCTGCCGCTGCCGCCCGAAGAGAAAAGACGGCTTTTGCTGCTCGAGCCCGGGACCTACCTCGGCCTCGCGCCGGCGCTGGCCAGGCGCCGCTCCTGAGCATGAGGTATCATCGTTCTGCGTCCGAAACGTGACGCAGTTGGCACGATGGTATGTAGGCAAACGGTAGTATCCCAATATGGCGGGGAATACGGAAGATAGAACGCAGCAGCCGATCGTGGACCGGGCCTCGCCCGCCGGCGACGCAGCCGCCAGCACCCGCATGATCCTGACCACCATGCCGGAAGTGCGCGAAGCGAGTCTCAAGGTCGCGAAATCCGCGCAACGCCTCCTGTCGATTTTCACCCAGGACCTCGAGCCGTTGATCTACGGCGAGGAGCCCTTCCTCGAGGCCATCAAGCGGCTGGTGCTCGCGCGCTCGTACGCCAAGGTGCGGGTGTTGCTCGCCGATCCCTCGCGCGCCATGGTGGACAACAACCGCTTCCTCGCCTTGGCGCGCCGTCTCACGAGCTGCATCGATTTGCGCGCCATGAGTCCCGAATATCCGGCGAGCGCCGGCGCTTTCATCATCGCCGACGACAAGGCCCTGGTCTACCGGCTGCAGGCGGACCGCTGGGACGGCATCTCCGACATGAATGATCCGGCCGTGGTGCGCCGTTATCTGAATTTCTTCGACGAGATCTGGCAGACCAGCATGCAAGAGTCGCAAATGCGGCAAATGCTGATGTAAGCCGCTCGAACCCCTCGAACCCCTCGTAGCCCGCTCCAACCCCTCGTCGCTCCCGCCGGTATATTATAATCGGCGGATGACTCCCCCTCCCTCGCGTTCGGACTCCGCCGAGACGGTCATCGTCGGCATGTCCGGCGGCGTCGACTCGGCCGTTGCGGCGCTCTTGCTGCGGGACTCCGGGTTCTCGGTCCAGGGACTCTTCATGTCCAACTGGGAGGACGACGACGATGCCTACTGCACCGCCGCCGAGGACTTCCAGGATGCGCGAGCCGTGTGCGAGACGCTGGGAATCCCGCTGCATCGGGTGAGCTTCGCCTCCGAGTACCGCGAACGGGTGTTCGCCCGCTTCCTCTCCGAATACGCGGCCGGCCGCACGCCGAATCCGGACGTGCTCTGCAACCGGGAGATCAAGTTCGGCGTCTGCCTGGAGTACATGCGCCGCCTCGGCGCCGCGCGCATCGCCACCGGTCATTACGCCCGGCTCGAGCATGGCGCCTCGGGCACGCGGCTCCTGAAGGCGCGCGATGCCTCCAAGGATCAGAGCTATTTCCTGCACGGCGTCTGCCCGGACGCGCTCTCGGCCGCCCTATTTCCGCTGGGCGAGCTCTCCAAGGACGACGTGCGGCGCCGCGCTCACGCGGCGGGATTGCGCGTGTACGACAAGCCGGACAGCACCGGGATCTGTTTCATCGGCGAGCGGCCGTTCCAGGATTTTCTCAGCCGGTATCTCGAGGATTCCGAGGGTCCCATCGAGACGCCGGAAGGCCGGCTCCTGGGGCAGCACCGCGGACTTGCGTTCTACACGCTCGGCCAGCGGTCCGGACTCGGCGTCGGCGGCAAGGCCGGTGCGGTGGAGGCACCCTGGTACGTGGCCGACAAGGACGCAGGCCGCAATGCCCTCATCGTGGTTCAGGATCACGAGCATCCACTGCTGATGTCCGACGCATTCGAGGTCGAGGAGGTGCATTGGCTCGCACCCGGCGCCGCCGGCGATAGGGAATTCGAGTGCGCCGTCAAGACTCGCTATCGCCAGGGCGATCTTGCATGCCGCGTCAGCGTGCGCGCCGGCGGCCGCGTACAGGTGTCGCTGCAGCGCCCCGCGCGGGCGGTGACGCCGGGCCAGTACGCCGTGTTTTACGAAGGCGATGTCTGTCTCGGCGGCGGGGTCATCGCCGGGCGCCGCAATATCTCATCCGCCGCGGTATGCCGCCCGGTTTCATCCCATTCTTTATTTTCGCTGGAGGAGTCATGACGGATAGCTTCAAGGCAAGAACCACGCTCGAGGTGGGTCAGCGCAGCTACGACATCTGCGGTCTCGGCGCGCTCGAGGCGAAAAACGTCCACCGGCTGCCTTTCTCGCTCAAGATCCTCCTGGAAAATCTGCTGCGCTTCGAGGACGGCGTGAACGTCAAGAAGAGCGACATCGAGGCGCTGCTCTCGTGGGACCCGAAGGCCGTCCCGCATCACGAGATCGCCTTCACCCCGGCGCGCGTGATCATGCAGGACTTCACCGGCGTCCCATGCATCGTGGACCTCGCCGCCATGCGCGAGGCCATCGAGCGCCTCGGCGGAGATCCGCAGCGGGTGAATCCGCTTGCACCCGCGGAGCTGGTCATCGACCATTCCGTGCAGGTCGATGAGTACGGCGCCGCCGACTCGCTCGCGCACAACAACGAGATCGAGTTCGGCCGCAACGGCGAGCGCTACATGTTCTTGCGATGGGGTCAGACCGCATTCAGCAACTTCAAAGTGGTGCCGCCGAACACCGGCATCGTGCACCAGGTGAACATCGAGCGGCTCGCGCGCGTGGTCTTCTCGGACGATGCGAGCGGCAAGGCGCAGGCCTATCCCGACACCCTGGTCGGCACCGACTCGCACACCACCATGGTCAACGCGCTCGGCGTGCTGGGCTGGGGCGTCGGCGGCATCGAGGCCGAGGCCGCGATGCTCGGTCAGCCGGTGACGATGCTCATTCCCCAGGTCATCGGCTTCAAGCTCACCGGCAGCCTCCCCGCGGGCACCACCGCGACCGATCTCGTGCTCACCGTCACCGAGATCCTGCGCAAGAAAGGCGTGGTCGACAAATTCGTCGAGTTCTTCGGCGACGGCCTCAAGGGTCTGCCGCTCGCCGATCGCGCGACCATCGCCAACATGTCGCCCGAGTTCGGTTCGACCTGCGCGATCTTCCCGATCGACGGGGAGACGCTGCGCTATCTCGAGCTCACCGGCCGGCCCAAGGAGCAGATTGCCCTCGTCGAGGCGTACGCCAAGGCTCAGGGAATGTGGCGCATCGACGGCGCGAAGGCCGCGGATTACACCGACGTGGTCGAGCTCGATCTCGGCACGGTCGAGCCCGCGCTCGCCGGCCCGAAGCGCCCGCAGGACCGCGTGCCGCTGCGCTCCGCGAAAAGCGTCTACCGAGCCAGCGTCAAGAAAATGGCCGAAGAGCGCACGCAGAAAAACCCCGGCGCCACGGGCAAGGCGCCGGCGAAGCTCGCCGGCGGCAGCGTCGAGATCCAGGACGGCGCCGTGCTCATCGCCGCGATCACGAGCTGTACCAACACCTCGAACCCCGCGGTGCTGGTCGCCGCGGGCCTGCTGGCGCGCAGGGCGCGGGCGGCGGGCCTTCAATCCAAGCCCTGGGTCAAGACCTCGCTCGCACCGGGCTCGCGCGTGGTCACCGATTATCTGAAGAAGGCCGGCCTGCTAGCGGATCTCGAGGCGCTCGGCTTCTATACCGTGGGCTACGGATGTACCACGTGCATCGCGGAGGGCACTCCCGTAACGCTCGCGGACGGCACCGCACGCCGCATCGAGTCGCTGCCCTTCGTGGGCGGTCTGCGGGTGCTTGCACCCCGCGCTGAAGGCGAGCTTCAGATGGCGATGCAGTCCGAACGGATGAACCAGGGTGAGCGCGACTGCGTATCGATCGTGCTCGAGGACGGGCGCTCCCTCACGCTCACGCCCGATCATCGCGTCTTGTGTGAGGATGGACGCTGGGTTCGCGCCGACGAGCTAGTTCTGAACGAGGATCGCGTCCTGATAGGGCCGGAGGCGCCGCTCGACCAGCCTGGCGAGGATGAGTCGGGCTATGAGCTGCAGGCGGGAGCCCGGGTCTTCACCATGGCGACTGATGATGAGCGTCGCCGCACACTGGCGTTTGCGCGCCTGTTGGGCCATTTATTGGGCGATGGATCGATTAGTCGCGAGGGGCAGTCGCGGATCAACGTGGGGCAGAAGTTCGACCGCGAGGCGGTGCTCAATGATATCGAGCTGCTCACCGCCAAGCGGCCGAAAGCCACCGCTTACGACGAGCGCAAGTGGGCCATCGTGCTGCCGCTCGAGCTCACCCAGAGCGTGCTGTCGCTCGCAGGGGTACGCGTCGGCCGGCGCATCGACCAGCCTGCTTTTCTGCCCGACTTTCTGTTACAGCCGCAATGCCCAGTTTCGGTGATTCGCGAGTTCTTGGGCGGCACCTTCGGTGCAGACGGACATGCTCCTACCTTGCATCGCTTTGGCAAAACGACGGATCAGGCGAGCCTGGAGCCGCCCATGTACTCGCAAAGTGCCAAACCCGAGTTCGTGGATTCCACGAAGCAGAAAATGGATCACATCATCAAGCTGCTGTTCCGGTGCGGGGTCGAGGTCTCGGATGCCGTGGTCCGCGAATATCCCACCCGCCGCTCGGCCTCGACTTATCCCAGTGCGCAGGACGGGATCGCTCGACGGGAGATCCGTCTGGAGCTGCCGAATGGGCTTTCCTTCGTTGAGCGAATCGGCTATCGCTACTGCATCGACAAGACTCTGCGAGCGAGTGCGGCCGCCGTCTACTGGCGTATGCTCGCGACCATCAACCGCCAGCGGCTGTGGATGGCCGATCGACTCGATCGCATGTACCTCTACGCGTTCCAACGTCCATTCGCCAGGTGGCGATCGATCGCTGCGGCCGAGCTCGCCGAGATCGAGACGCCGATCTTTCGGCACTACTCACTCCTCGAAGGTCATGACCGGTTCTCGCGTTTGCCGGCGGCGACGGCCCGTGCCTTCCGGCCGTTACATCGTGAGAGTTGCGGGTTCCCCTCGCCTGCACGACTCTTCGAGCAGCTCGGGGTGAGCCATTGGTTCGGCGCGCTGCGTGGGCGTCAACCGCTTGATCGCACGAAACGCTACTGTCTCGACAAGGAGTCCCTGACGCTCCCGGCCTTGAGCTTGCGCATCATCGACCGTCGCGCCGCCGGGCGCCGGAAGGTATTCGACATTGCCGTGCCCGAGGTACAGGCATTCCTCGCCGGCAATATTGCAGTACACAATTGCATCGGTAATTCCGGTCCGCTGAAGCCTGAAATCTCCGAGGCGGTGAAAGTGGGCGATGTCGTCGCCTGCTCCGTTCTCTCGGGCAATCGGAACTTCGAAGGGCGCGTGCATCCCGAGATCAAGATGAATTTCTTGGCCTCGCCGCCGTTGGTCGTAGCGTATGCACTCGCCGGAAGTCTCGACATCGACATCACCACCGAGCCTCTCGGAACCGGCAAGGACGGCAAGCCGGTCTACCTCAAAGACCTCTGGCCGAGCGCGGCGGACGTCGCCGCCGCGGTGGCCGGGTCGGTGGACTCCGCCATGTTCATCAAGGGTTATGCCGACGTGTTCCGCGGCGATGAGAATTGGCGCGGCATTAAGACGCCCGAGGGCAAGATCTATGCCTGGGACGGCAAGTCGACCTACGTGAAGAATCCGCCTTATTTCGACGGCATGACCATGACGCCCGCCGAGGTCGGCGATATCAAAGGCGCTCGCGTGCTCGCGGTACTGGGCGACTCGGTGACCACCGATCACATCTCGCCCGCCGGCAACATCTCCAAGTCGAGCCCGGCGGCCAAATACCTCATGGATCAGGGCGTCAAGGCCGCGGATTTCAATTCCTACGGAGCGCGGCGCGGCAACCACGAGGTGATGATGCGCGGCACATTCGCGAATATCCGCCTGCGAAATCTCCTCCTGCCGGGCACCGAGGGCGGCGTCACGCTGCACATTCCGAGCGGAGAGACGCTCTCGATATTCGATGCCGCCATGAAATACAAGAAGGCGTCGACGCCGCTCGTGATCCTCGCGGGCAAGGAATACGGCACCGGCAGCTCGCGCGACTGGGCCGCCAAAGGCACCATGCTGCTCGGCGTCAAGGCGGTGATCGCCGAGAGCTTCGAGCGCATCCACCGCTCGAATCTCATCGGCATGGGCGTGCTGCCGCTGCAATTCAAGGAAGGCGACAATGCGCAGACTCTGAAGCTCACCGGCAAGGAGACCTTCGACATCGTCGGACTGGATCGCGGCGCCGCGAAGACGGTCACCGTCGTCGCCAACGGCGAAGGCGGCAAGACGACGAAGTTCGAGGCGCGACTGCGCATCGACACGCCGAAGGAGCTCGACTACTTCCGGCACGGCGGCATCCTGCACTACGTTCTGCGGCAACTCGCCGCTCAACGCAAGGCCGCCTAGCCCGAAGCATTCATGCGGCACAAGACCTATCACGAGGAGCCGGGATTGGGAGGGGATTTTCCGGGGCGTGGAAAACATGGATGTTTTCCCCGCAGCCTCCATGGACGGATTTACGGCGGCCCGGAAAATCCCCTCCCAATCCCGGCTCCGCAGCGTGAAGGAGCCCTCCTCCGCGAATAATGCGCCAGGGCGGCCGCGCTCCGTCCGGATCGAGTGCCCTCGGATCGCGCAGTAACCCTATGGGATCGCAACAAAAAAGCTCCGGAGGAGGCGTCGCAGTATTCGACCTGGACGGCACGCTCACCTTTCACGACACCTTGATGCCTTTCCTCTTGGGATTTGCGCTCCGTCATCCCGCCCGTCTCGCTGGCGGATGGCGCTTGGCGCTCGCGCTCGCCGACTACGCCCGCACACGCGACCGTGGCGTACTCAAGTCCCGGGTCATCCGTCGAGCGATGGGCGGTGCCCGCCGCGAGGAGATCAGCGCCTACGCGAGCGACTATGTCCGCCGGCTGGAACCGCGCGGCGCGTTTCGCGCCGGCGCCCTCGCGGCGGTACAGGCCCACCGCGCGGCCGGCGATCATCTGGTACTGCTCTCCGCAAGCCCCGATCTGTACGTGCCGCGCATCGGCGAGCATCTCTCCTTCGAGCGCACCCTCTGCACCGAGGTCGCCTGGGACGGCGACCGGCTGACCGGCGAATTGAGGACTCCGAATCGCCGCGGCACGGAAAAAGAGCGCTGCCTGGAGTGGCTGCGCACCCAGTATCCCGGTGCGCCCATCGTGGCATACGGCAACAGCGAGTCCGATCTCCCGCACCTGCGGCGCGCCGATCGCGCCGTGCTCGTCAACGCAAACAGGCGCGCCCGGCGCCTGGCCGCCGAGCTGGGGATCGCCACCGCCGACTGGAAATGAGGCAGTCCGCTGCAACAAATCCCGGGGTCGCCCGGTCTCATAGGCATGCACACCCGTAAGCCGTTTAAAAAGCGATGGGCGGACTCGGTCCGGATGGTTCCGTCGGATATCACCCCGGAAGAACGGTTTATATCCCGGCGGAACCTGCTCGCGGGCGGGCTCGGCTTCGCGGCGCTACAGTCGCTGGGTTCCCTCGCGGGCGAGGCGTTCGGGGACACCCTTGCGGACCCCGCGGCATTGACCTTCAAGAAAAACACCGCCTACAGCGTGACGGAATCGCCGAACTCCTATCGGGACATCACCACGTACAACAACTACTACGAATTCGGCACCGACAAATCGGACCCTGCGGAAAACGCGCAGCGGCTCCGCACCCGCCCCTGGACCGTGACGGTGGGTGGAGAGGCGGAAGTCACCGGATCCTTCGATCTCGACGATCTCCTCAGGACGACCCCCCTGGAGGAGCGCATCTACAGACTCCGCTGTGTCGAGGCCTGGTCCATGGTGGTGCCGTGGGTCGGCTTCCCGCTGGCGGCCTGGCTGCAACGCTTCAAGCCGACCTCGAAGGCCAAGTACGTCGCGTTCAAGACCTTGTACGACCCCAAGCAGATGCCGGGCCAGCGCGTCGGGGTGCTCGAATGGCCGTACGTGGAGGGCCTGCGCATCGACGAGGCCATGCATCCGCTGACGTTGATGGTGGTCGGCCTGTACGGGAAGGTACTTCCGAACCAGAACGGCGCGCCGCTTCGGCTGGTGGTGCCGTGGAAGTACGGATTCAAGGGGATCAAGGCCATCGTCGGCATCAACTTCGTGGAGCGCATGCCTCATACAACGTGGGCCGGCTCGAACCCATCGGAGTACGGCTTCTTCGCGAACGTCAATCCGGCCGTCGATCATCCGCGCTGGAGCCAGGCCACCGAACGGCGCATCGGCAGCGGGAGCATCTTCGCGTCGCGCATTCCGACGCTTCCCTTCAACGGGTACGCGGATCAGGTGGCGAGCTTGTACAGCGGGATGGACCTCAGGAGGAATTTCTGAGCTGGCAGTTCCGGTGGGTCGCGAAGCCGCTGGTTTTCCTCGCATGCCTCGCCCCCGCGCTCTATCTCGCAGCAGGAGCGTTCGGCGTGGCCGGCGTGTCGCTCGGCGCCGATCCGGTCAAGGACCTCGAGCACACCACAGGCACCTGGGCATTGCGGTTCCTGGCGGCGACGCTTCTCATGACGCCGCTCAGGGAGCTGACGGGCTCGCTCACGTGGCTGCGCCTGCGCCGGATGCTGGGCCTCTACGTGTTCTTCTACGCCGTGCTGCACTTCTCGACCTATGTATTTCTCGATCAGGACGGGAAGCTCTCCGCGATCTGGCAGGACATCGCCAAGCGCCCGTATATCACGCTCGGATTTCTCGGGCTGCTGCTGCTCACTCCCCTGGCGATCACCTCCACCGCCAAGGCGCAGCGCCGGCTGGGAAGGCGCTGGACGCGGCTCCATCGGCTGGTCTACCTCGTCGCGGGACTCGGCGTCTGGCACTACTGGTGGCTCGTCAAGAAGGACATCCGGCCTCCGCTCGCTTACGCCGGCGTGTTCGCGATTCTCATCGGCTACCGTTTGGGCCACCGCCTCTGGCGCCGGCGCCGCGCCGATCGCGGATCAGCGCCGCACGGTCTCGAGCGAGCGGTGCAGCTTCAGGAGCAGCGCCTCGGTGCTATCCCAGCCGATGCACGGGTCGGTGATCGATACGCCGAACTCGAGCGCGGCTAGATCCTTCGGAATCTGCTGATTGCCCGCCTTCAAGTGGCTCTCGAGCATCAGGCCGACGATGGAGCGGTTGCCGTCGATGATCTGCGTCACGCAGTTCTCGGCCACCAGGGGTTGAACGCTCGGATCCTTGTTGGAGTTCCCGTGGCTGCAATCGACCACGATGTTGGTCGGAAGATTCGCCTGCGACAGCTGCCGCTCGGCGAGCGCGATGCTCACGGCATCGTAGTTGACGCGCCCGCCGCCGCCGCGCAGCACGATGTGCGCGTGCTGATTGCCCCGCGTGCGGAACACCGCCGATTGTCCCTGCTGGGTGATGCCGAGAAAATGGTGCGGATGGCGCACGGATTCGAGCGCATTGATCGAGGTGGCGAGCGAGCCGTCGGTGCCGTTCTTGAAGCCCACGGGGGTCGATAGACCGCTCGCCATCTCCCGGTGGGTCTGCGATTCGGTGGTTCGCGCGCCGATCGCGGTCCAGGTGATGAGCTCGGAGAGGTACTGCGGCATGATCGGATCGAGCGCCTCGGTGCCCGCCGGCAGGCCGAGCTCGGCCACATACAGGAGGAGCTCGCGCGCGAGCAGGATTCCTTTCTCGATATGGAACGAATCGTCGAGATCCGGGTCGTTGATCAATCCCTTCCAGCCCACCGTGGTGCGCGGCTTCTCGAAGTACACCCGCATGATCAGCACCAGCGTGGAAGCAACCTGGTCCGACACACGCTTCAGGCGATCGGCGTATTCGCGCGCCGCCGTCACGTCGTGAATCGAGCATGGTCCGACGACGACGAACAGCCGCGGATCGCGCCGTTCCAGGATGGCGCGGATGACTTCGCGCGACCGGAACACGGTATCCGAGGCACGCTGCGTCAGCGGCAGCCGCCGCTTCACTTCCTCGGGAGTCGCCAACAAGTCGCTCGAGGCGACGTTGACATTCTGCAATCGGTCTTGAAGATCCGCCACGAATATCCAACCTTGGGTCAACTTGACCCATCGGCAAAGCAAACCACCCTTCCCACCGACCTACATCGATGTTCGAATGGTCCAGAGCTCCGGGAAGAACTTGAGCTCCAGAGCCTTGGTGAGATAGGACACGCCGCCGGTGCCGCCCGTGCCGCGCTTGTATCCGATGATGCGCTCCACCGTCTTCACATGGGTGAAGCGCCAGAGCTGGAATTTGTAATCGAGATCGACCAGCCGCTCCGCCAGCTCGTAGAGATCCCAATCCTTGACCGAGTTGTGGTACACGCTGAGCCAGGCCGCCGCGACCTGCTTGCTCGCCTGGTACGGCAGGGTGAAATCGCGGTCGATGGCTTCCGCCGGAACATCGAGCCCGCGCCGCGAGAGGAGTCTCAGCACCTCGTCGTAGAGACTCGGCGCCTTCAGGGCGCGCTCGAGCTGCTCGTAAGCCGGAGGGTCGGTGCGGAACACTTCGATGAGATCGGCATTCTTGTTGCCGATCAGAAACTCGAGCAGCCGATACTGTACCGACTGGAACCCCGACGAGCGTCCCAACGTATTGCGGAAGGCGGAGTAGTCGTAGGGCGTGATGGTCGCGAGCACGTCCCACGACTGCAGCAGCTGTTGCTGGATGGTGGACACCCGGGCCAGCATCTTGAAGGTCGGGCCCAGATCGTCGCGCCGCACGTGATCGACCACCGCGGTGAGCTCGTGCAGGCAAAGCTTCATCCAGAGCTCCGAGACCTGGTGGATGACGATGAACAGCATCTCGTCGTGCTGATAGGACAGCGGGCGCTGCGCATCGAGAAGCTTGTCCAGATTCAGATACTGGGAATAGCTCAGCGAGTTGCTGAGATCCCAATGCACCGCCTCGTCGGAGAGATCGACGAACGGCTTTGCCGCGGACTTGGAGTCGCTCACGTCAGGTCCCGAAAACCCAGAGCGGCACGGTCCGCCAACCGGCGAGGAGCTCGCGGTCGAGACGGCGATAATCGGGCTCGAGCGACTCGACCAGACGCCAGAAGGCCGGCGAATGGTTCATGTGCTGGGTATGCGCCAGCTCGTGGACGAAGAGGTATCGCACCACATCCGGCCCGAGGAACACCAGCGAGCAATTGAGACTGACGGTGCCCCGGGTCGAACAGCTGCCCCATCGGGTGCGCTGGCAACGGATCACCACGCGTTTCACCGGATAGCCCAGCTCCCGGGCGAGCGCGAGCAAGCGCGGAGCCAACCGCTCCTCGGCGGCTTGCATGAGCCATTCCTGGAGCCTCTCGCGGGCGCTTCCCGGATCCTGCGCCTGCACCAGGAGCCGCTCGCCGTGCAGCGAGACGGCGCGCCTCGAAGATTTCTGCCAGTCCACCGCGAGCCGCTCGCCGGTGTACGCAAAGTCGATGCGCTCGGGTACCGCCGCGACCGGTTGGGCGAAGCATTGCATCGCCGCCACTTTCCGATCGATCCACGGAGTGAAGCGCTGCACGAAGTCCTTCACCGCCCTGGCATTGACGCCGACCGGGACCACGATCTCGACCCGGCCGCCCACGTGAACCCTGGCGGTGAGCCGGCGCGCCCGGGCGCTCACTCGGACCGCAAATGGGTCGCTCGAGCCGCGCGTCTCGAACAGCGATAGTTGCGTGGCTTGTGCCTTCATCGCGTCGCATGATACCAGTTTCGGCGCCGGCGGCGCCGGTGCTCCGAGGGTCAACGGTGCACGAGGCTCGCCATCTGCCGTTGCGCGGCCTTGTAATCCGGCGCGACGATCAGCGACTTCTCGATCCAGTTGCGGGCTCCCAACGTATCGCCGCGCTCCTGCAGCTGTACGCCGAGCGCGAGATACGCTTGCGCGTGTCCCCAGCCCGGCACATCGTTCCGAGTCGCCGACGACTGATCGAAGATCTTCGCCGATTCCTGAAGCTCGGCGAACGCCCGCTCCCTTTCCGGCGAGCCGGGCTTCGAGCGCGAGAGTGCACTCTCGGCCACGAAGTAGAGCACGCGGGGGTTGCGCGGCTCGAGCTTGAACGCCGCATTCAGACGCTCATCGGCTTTCGATCGCAGCAGCACCGCCTCCAGGTGTCTCCTCTTCGCGAGCTCGTCATAGCAAGCCGACTGCAGCACCAGCGCCTCCGTCGATTTGACATCTTGCTCGAGGATCGACTTCAGCTGCTCGACGCAGTCCGAGAAGGCGGGCGCGGCTTCGCCGGCGCGCTTGCCCTGCACCAGCAATCCGAATCGATACTCCGCGTGCGCCAGATGATAGCGCAGCGCGGCGTCCGCTCCGCCCGCTTTCACCTGATTGGCGAGGTTCTGCACCAGGCTCGCCAGCAGGTTGGTGTCCTCCGACTGATAGGCGTATAGGATCTGGGCCTGCATATCGCCGCCCTCCTGGGCGAGGCCGACCGCCGCGGCGAACGACAACGACAACAACGCCAATCCCATTAGCCGACGCATGCAGAGCTCCCGTAGTCTTAAGCGCGCTTTCGCCCGCGTGTACGATAGGCGGCCGACGATATCACAACGGAGTTTCGGTTCTTGAGTCACGAATTGATCGACATCGGCTCGAATTTGACGCATTCGAGCTTCGCCGCCGACCTCGAGGCCGTCATGGATCGCGCGGTGACTGCCGGGGTCAGGCGCCAGGTCGTCACCGGCGCGGATCTTGCGAGCTCGCGGGCGGCCGCGATCCTCGCCGCGGCCCATCCGGGCGCGTTGTGGTGTACAGCCGGCGTGCATCCGCATCATGCAACCGAGCTCGAACCGGGAAGACGCGAGGAGCTCGAGGAAATGCTCTCCCTGCCCCGGGTGGTTGCGGTGGGAGAATGCGGCTTGGATTATTTCAGGGATTTTTCGCCGCGCGCGGCGCAGCGGCAGGCGTTCGTCGCGCAGCTGCAGATCGCCGCGGCGGCCGGAAAGCCGGTGTTCCTTCACCAGCGCGACGCGCACGAGGACTTCACCGCGATCCTGGCCGAGTTTCGTCCCGCCTTGGCGGGCGGCGTCGCGCATTGCTTCACCGGCGGCCCGCGGGAGCTCGAGGCCTATCTCGCTCTCGGCCTGTCGATCGGCGTCACGGGATGGGTCTGCGATGAACGCCGCGGAGCGGATCTCAGGGAAGCGGTACCCCGGATCCCCGCGGAACGCCTGATGATCGAAACCGATGCACCCTACCTGTTGCCCCGCGACATCGAGCCGCGGCCGAAATCCCGGCGCAACGAGCCCGCCTACCTGCCGCACATCGCGCGGGCCGTGGCGGCACTGCGCGGAGAATCGCCGGACGCTCTGGCCGCGGCGACCGTCGGCAACGCGGTGAGGTTCTTCGGTCTCTAAAGATTCGTAAAGAGGTGCGGGCTCGGCTTCAATTGAGCGACCAGGCGGCTCCAGACTTCCTCGGACGGCGCGAGCGCCGCCGATCCCTTGAGACTGTGGTCCACGGGCGGGAATTCCACCTCGATACCGTCCAGCATCATCACGTACTTGGGCATGCCCTTGGTGAACTTGCCGATATTGGAGAATAGCAGCCGGCCCTCGACGGGAAACTCGCCCACCAGCGCCTTGACGGCCGCCATCCGGTCATATAGGGCGGGCTGCGGATTGTCGAACGTGAAGCGGCGGCGCCCGATCACCGTCCAATCGCTCATCTGGTCGCCGCCGAAAATGAGCCCCCCCACCCGGCGCGTGTCGAGAATCAGTACGCCGCGCGGGGTGAGCAGCAAATGATCGATGTGAATGTAGCCCCCCATTCCATCCGGGACCAGGATCTGGTGCGCCGCTTCGTAGGCAACCCTGTCGAGGCGCATCAGAAGGGACTTGCGCCGGGCACGGCGCTGATACGAGCGCAACCCCACATAGCCACCGGCTCCGATGACCACGAGCGCGGCGCCCGCGGCGATCCACTGCGGCTCGATTCGAAGATCGTTCATTGCGGCGATGGCTCGTTCGAGCGGCAGCCGCTCATTCGAGAGCCGCGGCAACCGCCTTCAAGGTGGGCGGCAAGTCCAGAATGTGCTGCGGGAGCTTCAGCAGCCGCTCGAGCGACTGGGGCACCTCCACCGGCTTGCCGATGATCGGCTCCACCACGTCGTTGAACTTGGCGGGGTGCGCGGTCGCCACGAGCACCCACGGCCGATCCCGGCGATCGCGAGCGCCGAGCCGGCGGTACACCTCCGCGGCCGTCGCCGTATGCGGACACCATTCGCGCCCAAACTGCATGAAATCCTCTCCGATGCGACGCCGGATTGTAGCGTCATCGACGCTGTCCGCGCTCAAGTGTTCGCTGATCGAGGCGAATGTCGGATAGAAGGCGCGGATGCGCTCCATATTGCTGGGATTGCCCACGTCCATGGCCGAGGCCAGAGTCGCGACGCTCGGACGGGGTTGCCAGTCTCCCGACGCCAGGAAATCCGGCACCGTGCGGTTGGCGTTGTGGGCCAGCACGATGCGGTCGATCGGAAACCCGGCCGCGCGCGCCCAGATGGCCGCGAACGCATTGCCGAGATTGCCGGCGGGAATGATAAATGAAGGCTTCGCGCGCGTGCGGCGCTCCACATCGAGGCTCGACGCCGCGTAATACACCATTTGCGGGAGCAATCGGCCGATGTTGATGCTGTTGGCGGAGCTGAAGCGATGCTTGGCGCGAAGCGCGAAGTCGACGAAAGCCTCCTTCACCAGCCGCTGGCAATCGTCGAAGGTTCCGTCGATGCGCAAGGCGATCACGTTGTCGCCCCAGCAGGTGAGCTGCTGCTCCTGGCGGGCGCTCACCAGACCCTTCGGGTAGAGCACGACGATGCGTACCCAGGGCCGCAGGTGGAATGCGGAGGCAACGGCGCCGCCGGTGTCGCCCGAGGTCGCCACGAGAATGGTCATGGGCGGCTCGGCGGGCGTTTGCAGCCTCTGCAGAGTCTCCGCCAGGAACCGCGCGCCGAAATCCTTGAACGCTGCGGTGGGCCCGTGGAACAGCTCCAGCACGAACAAGGGATCGGCACATTGGGTCACGGCGGTGGTCGGCGCGGGAAAATCGAGTGCGGCAGCCGCGATCTCGCCGAGCAGGGGCCGCAGCCGATCGCCCTCGAAAAATCCGTCCAGGGTCCGCGCCCCGATCTCCGGCAGGCGCGTGATGCCGCGGAAGGCGGCGATATCGACGAGCGGCAGGCGGGTGGGAACGTAGAGGCCGCCGTCCGGCGCGAGCCCCTGGCGAATCGCATCGCTCAGCGCGACCGCGGGCGCACCGGCCCGCGAGCTCGCGAATTTCAATTCCTCCGTCATGGGCAATCCTCGACCACTCGGGCGCCGGCATTGTCGAGCGCTGAAATCCAGGAATCAGATTCCAGACCGTGCGCCGTGAACGCCGCGGTCATGGCGGCGCGCACGCTCTCGGCATTCTGGATCTCCGCCCAGGCGAATATCGCAGGTCCCGCGCCCGAAATGGAGCACCCCAGCGCTCCGTGGGACATGGCGCTCCGCTGCACATCCTGGAACCCCGGAATGAGCATCCGGCGCTGCGGCTCGATGATCACATCGTTGAACGAGTCGCGGATCATGTCCAGATCGTTGGAGTAGCACCCGCTGATGAATCCCGCCAGATTCGCCGTTTGCCAGACGAAGTCCGAGCGGGTCACGTCGCTTTTGAGCACGGCGCGCGCCTCGCGCGTCCCCAGGTGCATGTGCGGATGGACCAGCACGCAGCGGATCGAGGCGGGAACCGGGATTTGCTTCACCCGGGGATGATCGATACCGACCGTCAGCACCAGGCCGCCGAACAGGCACGGGGCGATATTGTCGACGTGCACCGAACCGCTCGCGACGATCTCGCCCTCCATCGCGAACTTGAGGAGATTCAGGCGCGGTGCCGGCTCCTCGATCAGGGCGTTGGCCGCGACCACGGCGGCGACCGCGGACGCCGCGGAGCCTCCCATGCCGGACGCCAGGGGAATGCCCTTCTCGATGTCGATCTCGAAGCCGAAACGGATCCCCAAGGCCTTACGCATGGCCTGCAGCGCACGTCCGGCGGTGTTGCTCCCGGGCTCGACGGGGAGATTGCCCGCGATCCCCGTGACGGCGTGAATGCGCACCTCGGGCTCCTCGATGCGGCGGAGCCGCACCCGATCTCCGACCGCCTCCACCGTATGTCCCAGGATGTCGAATCCGATCCCGACATTCGCCACGGTGGCGGGGGCGAAGGCGGTGACGCCGGCCTGCATCGGGCTCACAAGTGCGCTCCCAGATAGGCCGAGAGGCGCAGCAGATCCGAGAACACGCCCCCGGCCGTGACTTCCGGTCCCGCGCCCGGACCCTGAACGATGAGCGGATTGTCGCAATATCTGCGGGTCGCAAACCGCACCACGTTGTCGGTGAGCGCGATGTTCGCGAACGCATGCCCCGCGTCCAGGCGCGTGAGCCGCACGGTGGCTTTGCCGTCCGCGTCGACCCGTCCGACATAACGAAGCACCTGCCCCGCTTTTCGGGCTTCCTTCAGGGCGTCGGCCATGACGGCATCGAACTCGGGGAGCCGCGCCATGAACTCATCCACGCTGCAGCCGTCGAGCCCCTTCGGAACGAGCCCCGTGACCTCGACATCGGACATCTCCAAGGTAAGGCCCATTTCCCGGCCCAGGATGATGAGCTTGCGCGCCACGTCCATCCCCGACAAATCGTCGCGCGGATCGGGTTCGGTGTAGCCCTTCTGCCTGGCGGCGCGCACGATCGAGGAGAACGACTCGCTGCCGTTGAAGACGTTGAAGAGATAGGCGAGCGTCCCCGAGAAAATGCCCTCGATGCACGTCACGTCGTCTCCGGTCTCGCGCAGATCGCGCAGCGTCTGGATGACCGGGAGTCCGGCACCCACGGTGGCCTCGTAGAGATAGTGCGTGCCCGCGGTACGCGCCGCGTTCTTCAGGGCGCGGTAATCGGGAAGTGCGCCGCAGTTCGCCTTCTTGTTCGGGGTCACCACGTGAATGCCGCGCGCCAGCCAGTCCCGATAGTGGGCCGCCACCTGGGCGCTCGCCGTGCAGTCGATCAGCACGGTGTGCGGGATGTAATCGGCCTGACAGTGAGCCGCGAACTTCTCGAGGTCCACCGGCTCTCCCTTCTCCTCGAAGAGCTCGGCCCATCGATCGAGATCGATGGCCTTCTCGGCGAGGTGCATGCGCTGGGAGCCCGCGATTCCGCGCACGCGTAAATCCAGATTGAGCGCGCGCAGGCGCTCGATTTGACTCGCAATCTGCGCGAGCAGCACGCGGCCCACCGTGCCGGGCCCGATCAACCCGATCGACAGCGTATAGGGCGAGAGATAAAACGCCGCATGCACGGCGCGCAGCGCCTTGGCGGCAAGCTTGCCGTCGACGACCAGGGAGATGTTGCGCTCGGAGGCGCCCTGCGCGATGGCGCGCACGCTGATGGCCGCATCGCCGAGCGAGTTGAACACGTTGGCGGCGACACCGTGTGCGCCGGCCATGCCGTCGCCCACCACCGCGAGGATGGCGATGTCCAGGGTCACGTCGACGTGCTGAATCTGCCCATCGCGAATCTCCGCATCGAACGCGCGCCGCACCGCCTCCTCGGCGCGTTCGCCTGCGCCGCGGGAATCGCAAAGCAAATCGAATGCTCCGAGCTCCCTTGCGAGATCAGGATGACCGAGATCCCGGCATCGCGCAGGGCGCCGAACAGACGGTGGGCCGTGCCGGGCACCCCGATCATGCCGGCGCCCTCCAGATTGACCAGCGCCACCGGATCGATGGTGGTGATGCCCTTCACCTTCAGCGCGGATACGGGATTCGCGCAGATCAGCGTGCCGTGCTTCTCGGGCGCGAAGGTGTTGCGGATGTAGATCGGAATGTCGCGCGCGACCGCCGGCTCCATGGTCTGAGGGTGGATCACCTTGGCGCCGAAGTACGCGAGCTCCATGGCCTCGTTGTAGGAGAGCTGATCGATCACCTGTGCATTCGGCACGAGCCTCGGATCCGCGGACAGCACGCCGTCCACATCCGTCCAGATCACGATCTCGGATGCCTGCAGCAAGGCGCCGAAAATGGAGCCCGAGAAGTCGCTCCCGTTGCGGCCGAGGGTGGTCTGCATGCCCTCGGTCGTGGTCGCGACGAATCCGGTGACCACGAGCCGCCCTTCGAAGCCCGCGGGGACCCGCCTGCGCAAATTCTGCTTCGCTCGACGCTCCACTGAACGGCCGGCCCGAGCGGGCCCCATTCGACGATGATGACGTCGCGCGCGTCGATCCACAGGACCTCGCCCTGGATACGGCCGCGCTCGCGCAGGAAGGGCGCGAACAGGCGGGTCGACCAGATCTCGCCGTAGCCCGCGATCACGTCGCGCATCGAATAGGTCGACTGAGCGGATGAGCCGCACGGTCTGCAGCATGCCGGCGATGTCCCGGCAATCGCTTGCGAGCTGCTCGCAGTAGCTCTCGCACGCGGCCTGCGAGACAGAAGCTCGGCGGCCAGCTCCACGTGGCGCTTCCAGAGCGCCTCGATCGCCGCGGCCGAATGTCGCCGTCCGGCCGCTCGGCCAGCGCGACCAGTTCGAGCAGCGCATCGGTCACGCCGCGGCACGCGGACAGCACCACGGCCTCGCGCGGATTCGAGCGAGGCCTCGATGATCTCGGCGACGCGCCGGAAACAGCCGGCGTCGGCGACGCTCGAACCGCCAAACTTATGTACGATCCACTTGTCCATATCTGCACGCGCCGGCCCTCCCGAGGGGTGTTCGCACGCTCCCAATCCCGTTCGTTGATGAATTGCGGCGTGCAAGCCGCTAGACAGCCCGGAACTTTAATCGCACGCAGGGCAGGCTAGCAAGCAATTCCGCTCGCCGGCTCTCAGGAACGCCCCATGCCGCGAGCACGTCCGGGCGGCCTTTTGCGGCCGGCGCCGTCTCGCCGGTGCCGGATTTCGGCAGCCCCGTGTGCTGGGTGCGAAACGGCCGTGCCAGCGTGGTGCCGCCCGGGCACCGACGGGCTGGTAGGCCGGAATCAGGTGCTGCTTGCCGTTGCCGATCAAGTCGGCGCGGCCCATGCGCTTCAACGCCTCGCGCAGCACCGGCCAATTCTCCGGATCGTGATAGCGCAGGAAGGCCTTGTGCAGCCGCCGCACCTGCTTCCCTTCGGAACGACGACCTCCTCGCTCGAGCGCGATGATCTTCTTGAGCGGATTCTTGCCGGAGTGATACATGGCGGTGGCCGTCGCCATGGGCGAGGGCAGGAAGGCCTGCACCTGATCGGCGCGAAATCCGTTCTTCTTCAGCCACAACGCCAGCTCCAGCATGTCCGCATCGCGCGTGCCGGGATGCGCGGCGATGAAATACGGAATGAGGTACTGCTCCTTGCCCGCCTCCTTCGAGTACTTGTCGAATAGCTCTTTGAAGCGGTAGTAGGCGCCGATCCCCGGGCTTCATCATCTTGGACGAGCGGCCCTTCGCCGATGGCTTCGGGCGCGATCTTGAGATAGCCGCCGGTGTGATGCGTCGCGAGCTCCTTGACGTACTCGGGCGACTCGATCGCCAGGTCGTAGCGCACCCCGGAGGCGATCAGCACTTTCTTGACGCCCTGCAGCGCACGGGCGCGGCGGTACAGATTGATGAGCGGCGCGTGATCGGTGTTCAGATTGGGGCAGATGCCCGGAAACACGCAGGAGGGGCGGCGGCAGGCGGATTCGATGGCGGTGCTCTTGCAGTGCAGGCGGTACATGTTCGCGGTCGGGCCGCCGAGATCCGAAATCACGCCGGTGAATCCCGGCACCTTGTCGCGGATGGTTTCGATTTCGCGGATGACCGAATCCTCCGAGCGGCTCTGGATGATGCGTCCCTCGTGTTCGGTGATCGAGCAGAAGGTGCAGCCGCCGAAGCAGCCGCGCTGAATCGCCACCGAGAATCGGATCATGTGATAGGCCGGAATCCGCGCTTCGCCGTACGCCGGGTGCGGCCGGCGTGCATAGGGCAGCTCGTAGATCGCATCCATGTCGGCGCGTGGTCAAGGGCATGGGCGGCGGATTCAGCCACAGCTCCTGATTGCCGTGGCGCTGCACCAGTGCGCGCGCATTTCCCGGGATTCGACTCCAAGTGCAGGATGCGCGAGGCATGCGCATACAGCACGGCATCCGCGCTCACCTGCTCGAAGGACGGCAGGCGGATGACGCTGTGCTCGCGCTGCGCGTTCGGCACCTTGCGGTAGAATTTGACGACCTTCGGTGACCGGCGCCGCGCCGGCGGCGGTGCAGGCGCGGCGTCGCAGCGGCCGGCGCTTTACGCGCTCCTCCTCGCTGGCATAAGGATCGATCGGCGGGGCCAGCGGCCCGGGCGCATCCAGCTCGCTCGAATCGATCTCCACCCAGCCGGCCGGCATGCCGCGCCGCAGATATGCCGTGCCGCGCAAATCCGTGATCTCCCCGATGGCCTCGCCCGCATTCGAGCCGCCGCGCGATCTCGACCGACCTGCCGCTCCGCATTGCCGTAGACCAGAAGATCCGCTTTCGCAGTCCACCAGTACCGAGCGGCGCACATGCTCCGACCAGTAATCGAAATGCGCGATGCGGCGCAGGCTCGCCTCGATGCCGCCGATCACGATGGGAATGTCCTTGTAGGCCTCGCGGATACGCTGCGAGTACACGATGACGCAGCGGTCCGGCCGCTTGCCGCCCTCGCCCGCCGGGCGTGTACGCATCATCGCTGCGCACCCGGCGATCGGAGGTGTAGCGGTTCACCATGGAATCCATGTTGCCGCCGGTGACGCCGAAGAACAGTCGCGGCGCGCCGAGCGCCTCGAAGTCGCGGGTGCTCTGCCAATCCGGCTGGGCAATGATGCCCACCTTGAATCCCGCGGCCCTCCAGCACCCGGCCGATGATGGCCATGCCGAAGCTGGGATGATCGACGTAGGCATCGCCCGTGACGATGATGATGTCGCACTCGATCCCAGCCGAGCGCCGCCATTTCGGCACGCGAGGTCGGCAGGAACGTCGCCGGCTTGAGCCGGCGACGGTTTACGCTGGAAAAAAGGGGGCGGCGGTTTGCACGCCGCGATTAGGCCTGATCCGTCACCCTATATCGACGGGAATGTAGATCTGCGCGTCCTCGCGCTGGATCAGCAGCGCGACGTTGTGCCCGGCGCGCGCCACCTCGCGCTTCAAGTCCGCCACGGTGGCGACGCCCGCACCATTGACCCCGAGCACCACGTCGCCCGCCTGCAATCCGGCGGCCGAGCGCCGGTCCGGACACATCCTCGACCACCAAGCGGCCCTTGGTGTGCAGTTCCTGCTGCTCGTTCGGCTCCAGCGGCCGCACCGCCAGACCCAGCTTGCCGCCGCCGTCCTCGGCTGTCGTTGCGCGCGGCTTGAGCCGGCGTATCCTCGAGCAGCACGGTCTTGACCGTCACTTCGGTGGCCTTGCGATCGTGCCAGATCCCCAAGTGCGCCTCGCTGCCGGGCGGCAGCTGCGAAATCACCGTCGGGCAGATCGTAGGAATGGTCGATGTTGCGGCCGTTGACGCTGGTGATGACATCGCCGGGCTTGAGGCCCGCCTTCTCGCCCGGGCTCTGCGGCTCGACCGCGCTGATCAGCGCGCCGTGCGGCGTCCTCAGACCGAAGGTCTGCGCGAGCTGTTGGCCGATGTCCTGCACCGACACGCCGATCCGGCTGCGGGCCACCTTGCCGGTCTTCATGAGCTGATCTTTGACGTTCAGCGCCAGTCGATCGGGATGGCGAACGACATCCCCATGTAGCCGCCGGTGCGGCTGTAAATCTGCGCGTTGATGCCGATGACTTGGCCGTCGAGGTTGAACAGCGGTCCGCCGGAATTGCCCGGATTCACCGCCGCATCGGTCTGGATGAAGGTGACGAACGAGGTGCCGCTGTCGTCCGGGAGCGGACGCCCGACCGCGCTGACCACGCCCGCCGTCACGCTGTTCTCGAAGCCGAACGGCGAGCCGATGGCGATCGCCCATTGCCCCGGGCGGATCTTGTCCGGATCGCCGAAGCGCACCGTGGGCAAACCCGTGGCGGCGTATCTTGATCAGCGCCACGTCGCTGCGCTTGTCGACGCCGATCACCTTGGCGCGCGAACTCGCGCCGGTCGGTGAGCTTGACCGTCACTTCCGAGGCATCGGCGACGACGTGCGCGTTGGTGAGCACGTAGCCGTCCGGCGTGACGATGAAACCCGATCCGATGCCGTGCTCGGGCGGCGTGTGCTCCGGACCCGGCATCGGGACCTGGAAGCGATGGAAGAATTGCGACAGCGGATCATCGTCGCCCGGGATCGCCGCCGTTGCCGCCCGCCGTTCTTCTGCGGCTTCTCGAGCACGCTGATATTGACCACGGCCGCGCCGTTCTCGGCGACCAGGCCCGAGAAATCCGGCAGGCCGGTCACGCGGCCGGAGGAGGCCGGGGCGGGCGAGCTGCGGTACGGCCGCCGAGGTGTCCGGCCCGGCCGCATTGGACGCGCCCGGCATCCGCGTTCGAGCGCTGATGGGCGACGACCACCACGAAGATGCCCGCGATCGCCGCGAGCGACCAGGTTCTCATGCTTCCCATTGCAATATGTCCTCTCGATCTCGATTCAGGGCCCCCTCATGAACAGACCGTCCAATGGGGGCGTTGTTTCAATTTTCCAGGCTTTTGGGCGGCCATTTCCGGGATTTCCCGCCGCCCGCGGCGAGAACTGTGAATTCCCGACGGGCACCTGGGCCCGGCAGCGGCTACGCTGAACATCCTATCGAGGTCCAGATCCTCTGTTTATGCCCGATTCGACCGGTCCAGTCCTTTTGGTGGTGGGCGGCGACGCCAAGCGCCTGCAATGGCTGACCCACCATGTCACCAGCCATTGGCCGAGCGCCCAGGTGACCACCGTGCCGGCGCCCGACGTCGGCCTCGCTGAGCCGCCTCGTCGAGGAGCGCGCTCCCGACGCCGTGATCCTGCAGACCGACTTCGGCAATGAGGCGACCTGGCCAGCACCGGTCTCGAGCACCTCGGCGCAGCTGCTGCGCATCCAGCCCAGCACCTACTGCATCATACTCGCCGAACAAGGCAACGAGATATCGGCGGTAAGGGCGCTCAAGAGCGGGGCGAAGGACTATCTGCCGCTCGCCCGCATCACCCGCGATGCCTTGCTCAAGGCGGTCGGCGACGCCTGCGCCAAGCGGCGCCACCGAGATGGCCGCCGCGGATGCCATGCTTGCCCTGCAGCCGAAGCCCCCTCGATTCGAGTGCCCGGCTACACCATCGTCAAGGAGATCGCGACCAGCAATTTCTCCTCGGTGTTCCTCGCGCGCAGCGAGCGGCTGCGCCGCAACGTCGTGCTCAAGGTCATGAGCCGCGGCAAGCTCGCCGCGCGAGCTCGACGATGCGGAGCGTTTCCAGCGCGAGTACGAAATCATCTCCAGCATCGCGCATCGCGCCATCGCGGAGATCTACGACTTCGGCGCGCTGCCGCAGCATCAGTACCTCGCCATGGAGTACTTCCCCTGCGGCGATTTGCGCGACCGGCTGCGCAATCCCATGAGCGTCGACGAGAGCCTGTATTATCTGCGCGCCATCGCCGAAGCGCTGCGGGTCATCCATGTGTTCGGCATCCTGCATCGCGATCTGAAACCCGCGAATGTCATGCTGCGCGAGGACAATTCGCCCGTGCTCATCGATTTCGGGCTGGCCCGCCGCTCGATCGACGAAGCGGGCACCACCGGTGTAGGCCAGGTACTCGGCTCGCCCTATTACATCAGCCCGGAACAAGCGCAGGGGCAGCGTGTCGACGCACGCACCGACCTCTACAGCCTGGGAGTCATGTTCTACGAAATGCTCACCGGACAGCGGCCCTACGGCGGCCGGAGCGCCTTGGCCATCATGGAGCAGCACGCCAACGCACCCGTGCCCCGGCTGCCCGACAACGTGACCCTGCAGCAGGCGCTGCTCGATCGGCTGATGGCGAAGCACCTGTCCGAGCGCTACGTCTCGGCGGACGAGCTGCTGGCGGATCTCGGGCCCCTGGTCGCCGCCGTCGCCTGATCGCCTGATCGCGTGACTGCCGTCACGATCGAGGCTGACTCGCCGCAGCATATGTAAAGAATCGCCTGGAGCTGTGACCGCCTTCACCCTTCGGGAGGCGCCCGTTTGGCACCCTGTGGGGAACCATGTTCATCACCGCAAAGCGACACGAGCGCGAGAAGCAGGAGCTTCTCGACGCCAGCAACCGCCTCACCGAGGCGATGCTTCATCACACTGATCAGGGATTGTTCCTGCTGGACGCCAAGGACAGGATTCAGCCGCAGGTGTCGCGGGCGCTCGGAGCGCTGTTTCGTCGCCAGGACTTCGCGAACCTGAGCTTGGAAAAGCTCGTCGCGCCCTTGGTGACCGCCAAGGTGCTCACCGTGGTGCGCAATCACATCGCTCAGTGCTCGGACGGCGCCGGCGCCCCGCGCGCCGAAGTCCGGACGGACCGAAGCCCGGCGCCCGATGGATCGCGCGGATCTCGAGGTAGGCTGCCGAACGGCGAAGGCGGCTTCGATTCCGCTCATTATTCGTTCGATATCCAGGCGCTCGCGGGCGAACCTCGTCTCTGGCTGGTGCGCGTCTCGGACATCACCCGGGAGGTGCAGACCGCACGCGAGCTGGAGGATCTGCAGAGTCAGGTCCAGACGCAGGGCGAGATTCTACGCAGCGTCCTGCAGGCGGGCGGGGCGCGCTTCGCCGCCTTGGTCCAGCGGACCGATGCGTCCATGAAGACCATCAACGCGATGCTCAAGAAGCCGGCGCGCGAGCAGGACGCGTTCCGCGCCAAGCTGGAGGAGGCGCTCGACGAGGTCGATCGGGTGAGGCGCGATGCCGCGGCGTTCAAGCTCTCGGCGCTCGAGTGGGCGGCGCGCCAATTCGAGGATTCCCTGCACGATCTGCGAAGCCGCAGCGCGCTCTCCGGCAGCGATTTCCTGCCGCTCGCGGTCAAACTCGACCAGCTTTACGGGCAATTCGCCGCCTTGAAATTGCTGACCGTCGTCCCGAACCCGTCGCCAGCATCGCCGGGCGGCGCGCCGGCGGCACCCGGCATGACCGAAAACGGCACCGCAGATCATCCAGGCGCCGAAGTTCATCGCGCAGCGGTCCGCGCCGAAGGCGCCGCCCGTTCCCGGAACGAGCAGCTCGGCTCCCGCCGGAAGCCTGGAGAACACGCTTCGCGCTCTGACCGAGCACGTGGCCGAGGAGCACCAGAAGACCGTGATTCTCGACGTTCACGGCCTCGGGCTGGTCCCCCACAATTATCAAGCGGCGGTGAAGAACATCGCCATTCAGTTCATCCGCAATGCGGTGATGCACGGCGTCGAGACCCCGGCGGTGCGCGAGACGCGCGGCAAACCGCCTCACGGCACCTTGCGTTTGGAGTTCAAGACCGTCCCCGACCGCAGCTTCGAGCTCTTGTTCGAGGACGATGGCTGCGGCTTGGATCCCGATCAGGTCCGCGCCATCGCCATTGCCCGGGGCGTGATCGCGGGCGAAGGAGCCGCGCGGCTGCGTGATCGCGAGGCGATCAAGCTGATCTTCAAGTCGGGCTACTCCACGCTGGAGAGCGTTCCCGGGGAGACCCCGCACGGCAGCGGCCTGTCGCTGGTGCGACGCTACGTGCACGAGGCCGGCGGAAAAGTGGCGCTCGCGAGCCTCATCGGTCACGAGACTCGGTTCAAAGTCACGTTGCCCGCCTTGGCCGATGCCGCGCCGGCAGCTGCGGCCGCCAGCTAGGCTCTTAGCGGCCTGCTGGGCTTCTACGCCTTCCCGTCCGCGCCCTCGGCCCGCGGCGCGGCCTTCAGCTCGACCAGGACCGATCCGGCGGCGACCCGGTCCGCCAACTGGAACGGCAATCGCTCGACCACCCCCGCATGCGGCGCGGTCACCGTGTGTTCCATCTTCATCGCTTCCAGCGTGATCAGCGGCGCGCCGCGCCTCACGGACTCGCCGACGGCCACATGCACTGCGACCACGGTCCCGGGAAGCGGCGTCACCAGCGAGCCTGAGTCCGCTTCTGCGGTGCCCTGCAGTGCGTCCTCGGTGCGGGCCGCGTAGAGCGAGACGTGCCCGCCCGCGCGGAACAGGTCGAGCCGTCCCTCGCGGACGACGATCGTCGCCTGTTGGATGCGGCCGTCGAGCTCGACTTCCAGCCATGAGCCGGCATGGCGAATCAGGCGCAGGGCGTACTCCCGCTCCGCGATGCTCCCGCGGAAGGAATCGGGCGATTTCGTCTCGATCCGCACATCGGTGTCGCCGAAGCGCCAGTGCGTCACGGCGGCTGCTCCGAGGCGCCAGCCCGAGGTATTCGACCAGAGCGAGCCCGCGCCCGGCTCCGCGGCGACGTGCCAAAGGGCCGCGATCAGCAGGTCCTCGGGCGCGGGGAGCCGCTCGCCGAACGCGAGCTCGGCGTGGCGCAGGCCGAGAAAATCGGTGCCCACCGCTCCGCGTCGAAACTCCACGTCGGCCAGAATGCTGGTGAGCAGCGCCCGATTGGTCGCGACGCCCGCGATCTCGAGATTGCCGAGCGCCCGGAGCAGCAGATTGCAAGCCTGTAACCGCGTCTCGCCCCAGGCGATCACCTTGCCCAACATGGGATCGTAATAGGGCGAGACCTCATCGCCCGCATCCACCCCGGTGTCGAGGCGCAGGTGCGGGCCGAGCTCCGGCCACTTCAGGTGCGTGATCCGCCCGACGCTCGGCAAGTACTCGTGCGCGGGATCCTCGGCGTACAGGCGCGCCTCGACGGCGGCACCCCGCCGCTGGATCGCATCTTCCGGAAGCCGCTCGCCGCGCGCGACGTTCAGCTGCCACTCGACCAGGTCGATGCCGGTGATCATCTCGGTGACCGGGTGCTCAACCTGGAGCCTGGTATTCATTTCCATGAAATAGAAGTTCTGCTCGGGATCCACCAGGAACTCGACGGTCCCCGCCCCCACGTAGCCCACGGCGCGCGCCGCGGTCATGGCCGCCTGCGCCATGGCGCTTCGCACTTCGCCGGGAAGCCCCGGCGCCGGGGCCTCCTCGATGATCTTCTGATGGCGGCGCTGCACGGAGCAATCCCGGTCGTGGAGCGCCGCCATGCCGCCGTGAGCGTCCGCAAATATTTGCACCTCGACGTGCCGCGCGGTCGGAAAGTAGCGCTCGAGCAGCAGCCGGTCGTCGCCGAAGGCCGTGCGCGCCAGGCGCTTTGCGGACTCCACCGCGGCCGCCACGTCGCCGGCCGCGTGCACGACCTGCATCCCCTTGCCGCCGCCGCCGGCGCTCGCCTTGATGATCAGCGGGAAGCCCACCCGCTGCGCCTCGGCCACGAGCCGTTCCGGCGATTGTTCGGCGCCGTGATAGCCGGGCGCCACCGGCACGCCCACCGCCGCCATCGCCGCCTTCGAGGCGCTCTTCGAGCCCATGGCGCGGATCGCGGCCGGCGGCGGCCCGACGAACACCAATCCCGCATCGAGGCAGGCTTGTGCGAACTCGGCGTTTTCCGAGAGAAAACCGTAGCCCGGATGCACCGCGTCGGCATGCACCTTCACGGCAAGCTCGATCAGCCTGCGCTGGTCGAGATAGCTCTCCCGGGCCGGCGAGGCTCCGAGATAGTAGGCCTCGTCCGCCTCGCGCACGTGCTTCGCGCCGCGGTCCGCGTCGGAGTACACCGCGAGAGTGGTCCAGCCGAGCCGCCGGGCGGTACGCGCGATACGGCAGACGATTTCACCGCGGTTCGCCACCAGAAGCCGCTTGAGTGTCTTGGAGGATTTGTGGGTCTTGAAGGTCATGGTGCCCGCCTACATCCGGAAGATGCCGAACTGCGTGCTCGCGATCGGCTGCTGCCGGGCGGCCGCGAGCGCAAGTCCCAGGGCACGCCGGGTATCGACGGGATCGAGCACCCCGTCGTCCCAGAGCCTCGCGGACGAGTAGAAAGGATGCCCCTGGCGCTCGAACTGCTCGCGAATCGGCGCCTTGAGCCGCTCCTCATCCGCCTCGGAGAACTCGCCGCCGCTGCGCTTCACGGCGTCGCGCTTGATGGTGGCGAGCACGCTCGCGGCCTGTTCGCCGCCCATCACCGACGTGCGCGCGTTCGGCCACTGAAACAGGAGACGCGGACCGTAGGCGCGGCCGCACATGGCGTAGTTGCCCGCGCCGAAGCTGCCGCCGATGATGACCGTGTACTTCGGCACGGCAGCGCACGCCACGGCGGTCACGAGCTTGGCGCCGTCCTTGGCGATACCGCCCGCCTCGGCCGCCTGTCCCACCATGAACCCGGAGATATTCTGCAGGAACACCAGCGGAATCCCCTCGCGGCAGCAGAGCTCGATGAAATGCGCGCCCTTCACGGCGCTCTCCGAGAACAGAATCCCGTTGTTGCCTAGGATGCCGACGGGCATGCCGTGAATGTCGGCGAAGCCGCACACGAGCGTCGCGCCGTAGAGCGCTTTGAATTCGTCGAACCAGGATCCGTCCGTGAGCCGCGCGATGATCTCGCGCACGTCGTAGGGCTTTCGCGAGCTCTGCGGCACGATGCCGTAGATCTCCGCCGGATCGTACGCCGGATCCGCCGCGCCGCCGGCCGCGAGTCCGAGCGGCGGCGGCTTGAGCCGCGCGACCGCACGGCGCGCGTAGGCGAGCGCGTGCAGATCGTTCTCCGCGTAGTAGTCGGTCACTCCGGATCGCCGGCAGTGCACGTCCGCCCCGCCGAGCGACTCCGCATCGATCTCCTCGCCGGTCGCCGCGCGCACCAGCGGCGGACCGCCGAGGAACACCCGGCCCTGGTTGCGCACGATCACGGCGTGATCCGACATCGCCGGCACGTAGGCACCCCCGGCGGTACAGGATCCGTGGACCACGGCGATTTGCGCGATCCCCTGCGCCGAGAGCCTCGCCTGGTTGTAGAAGATCCGCCCGAAGTGGTCGCGGTCGGGAAACACCTCGTCCTGTTTCGGGAGAAAGGCCCCGCCGCTCTCGACCAGATAGATGCACGGCAGGGCGTTCTCGCCGGCAATCTCCTGCGCACGCAAGTGCTTCTTGACCGTGAGCGGATAATACGTGCCGCCTTTCACCGTCGGGTCGTTCGCCACGATCATGCACGGCCGGCCGCTGACCTTGCCGATGCCGGTGATGATGCCGGCACCCGGCAGATCGTCGTCATAAACCCCTTGCGCCGCGAGCGGCGAGAGCTCGAGGAACGGCGCGCCGGGATCGAGCAGCGCATCCACCCGCTCGCGCGCGAGGAGCTTCCCCGCTTGAGCGTGCTTGGCGCGCGCGCTCTCGCTTCCCCCCAGGGCATTTCGTTCGAGCGTCCGGCGCAGCTCCGCCACCAGCGAGCGCATCGCCGCATCGTTGGCCGCGAAATCCGCGGAGCGAACATCGATCTTGGAGGCGATCTTGGCCATTGTCATTCCGGATTGTTGGGCGCAGAATTGTCGGACAGTTCGATTATCCAACGATTCGATGTCCGAAGACAATGGGGTCTTGAGATGCCGGGTGCCGCCTATCGGGAATTCAATTTCGGCCTGGGAGAAACCATCGACGCCGTGCGCGACCAGGTGCGCCGGTTCGCCGACGACCGTATCGCTCCGCGGGCCAACGAAATCGACCGCAGCAACGTCTTTCCGCGCGACCTGTGGCGCGAGCTCGGCGAGCTCGGCCTCCTGGGCCTCACGGTGCCGGAGAGCCATGGCGGGGCCGGCATGGGCTATCTCGCCCACATCGTCGCCATGGAGGAGATATCCCGCGCCTCCGCGGCCGTGGGTCTTTCCTACGGGGCGCACTCCAACCTGTGCGTGAACCAGATCTCCCTGAACGCGAACGACGAGCAGAAGGGGCGCTACCTTCCGCGCCTGCTGAGCGGCGAGCACGTGGGGGCGCTCGCCATGTCCGAGCCCGGCGCAGGCTCGGACGTGGTCTCGATGCAGCTCCGCGCCGTCAGGCGCGGCGAGGTCTACGTGCTCGACGGCCGCAAGATGTGGATCACCAACGGCCCTGAGGCCGACGTGCTGGTGGTCTACGCGAAGACCGACCCGGAAGCCGGTCCACGCGGCATCAGCGCCTTCCTGATCGAGCGCGGCTTCGAGGGATTCAGCCCTGCGCAGAAGCTCGACAAGCTCGGCATGCGCGGCTCGAGCACGAGCGAGCTGGTGTTCGACGGGTGCGAAGTTCCGGCCGGGAATCTCCTGGGGCAGGAGAACCAGGGCGTGCGGGTGCTGATGCGCGGACTCGACTACGAGCGCGTGGTGCTGTCGGGCGGTCCCTTGGGGATCATGGCGGCCTCGCTGGACGTGGCCGTCCCCTACGTGCGCGAGCGCAAACAATTCGGTCAGCCCATCGGTACCTTCGAGCTCGTCCAAGGCAAGCTCGCCGACATGTACGCCTCCTTGAACGCCTGCCGCAGCTACGCCTATACCGTGGCCGCCGCCTGCGATCGCGGCGAGGCGACCCGCAAGGACGCCGCCGCCTGCATCCTGTTCTGCGCCGAGGCGGCGACGCGCGCCTCGCTCGACGCCATCCAGCTTCTCGGCGGCAACGGCTACATCAACGACTATCCGACCGGACGGCTGCTGCGCGACGCCAAGCTGTACGAGATCGGCGCGGGTACCTCGGAGATCCGAAGAATGCTCATCGGCCGCGAGCTCTTCGGAGAATCGATGTGAGTGCCGCCTCGCGCTCCGGCGCCTCCGGCGCCGCTGCGACGTTCGAGCCGCTGGACGATCACCCCGCATATCGCCAGATTGCGAACCTGATCGAACGGCGCATCGTCGACCGGGTGCTCCGGACCGGCGATGCGCTGCCTTCGGAGACCGACCTCGCGCGCCAGTTCGGCGTCAACCGCTCCACCGTGCGCGAAGCCATCCGTGAATTGGAGACCCATGGCCTCCTCGGGCGCGGCCGCGGTGAGAAGCGTCTGCGCGTCACGCGGCCGGAGCCCGGCCGGGTGAGCACGGGAGTGAGCCGGGCGCTCGCGCTGCACGACGTGACGTATCTCGAGCTGTGGGAAGCGATGATGGCCATCGAACCGGCGGCGGCCGAGTACGCGGCCGCACGCCGCACGCCTGCCCAGCTACGGGAGCTCATGCACACGGGAGCGCGCTTCGCCCGCGCCGTGGGCAACACCGGCGAAGCCGTGTCCGCGGTCGTGGACTTCTTCACGACGGTCGCGGCCGCGAGCGGCAATCAGGTCCTCGCGCTGTCACAGGCCCCGGTGAACCTCCTGCTCGAACCCAGCTTGAGCGAGATCATCGAGCGCGTCCCCCAGGCGAGCGAGCGCATCCTCGAGGCGCAACGCCGCATCACCGCCGCGATCAAAGCCAGGCGCAGCGAAGTGGCGCGCAGCTGGATGGGCAAGCATATCCAAGATTTCAAGCGCGGATATGAGCTAGCATTTCCGCTTTGAAGCCACTTCGAAGGTCGATGCCATGAAAAAACCACTCGACGATGCAGCACTCGATACGCTGTTCCGCGAGGCCCGCTCCTACAATCGCTGGACGGCCGATACGGTCCCCGAAAAGACTCTGCGGGCGCTCTACGATTTGCTCAAGATGGGGCCGACCTCGGCCAACTGCTGCCCGGCCCGCTTCGTGTTCGTGTCGAGCTCCGCGGCCAAGGCGAAGCTGGTCGGCTGCGTGTCGCCCGGAAACGTGGTCAAGATCGAGCAGGCGCCGGTCACCGTGATCGTCGGCATGGACGAGAAGTTCTACGAGAGGGTGCCGTTTCTGTTTCCGCACAAGCCCGAGATCGCCGATATATTCAAGGATCCCTCGGTCGGAAACGTTCACATGATGCGCAATGCCACCCTGCAGGGCGCGTATCTCATCCTCGCCGCGCGCTCGCTCGGTCTCGACGCCGGCCCGATGTCCGGCTTCAGCAACGAGAAAGTCGATGCGGCATTCTTCTCCGGCACGGCGGTGAAATCGAATTTCCTGTGCGCGCTCGGCGTCGGCACCACCGAGGCACTGTTCTCGCGTGGCCCGCGGCTCGCGTTCGAGGATGCCTGCAAGATCCTCTAAAGGATCTGCTCGCGCCGCGTGTCGCTGCCGTTCGGGTCGTGCAAATTGGTGCTGAAGCAGACGAGCACCATCATCGCATCGCCGGTATTGCGAAAGGCGTGCACGACGCCGGGCGGGATGGTGAATTTCCAGGTCTCGCCCGCCGGGACCTGGACATCGCGGATCGTGCCCGCTTCCTTCAGGCGAACGAGACAGGGCCCGACCACGGTGGTGATCTCCGTCGCGGTCGCGTGCACGTGGTTGCCGCGCACCTCCTTCGGTTCGGTGAGCACCACGTGCACGTTCCGTTGCGACGCGAGCTCGGCGTCGCCCAGCGGCTCGAACAGGCTGCCGCGAGGATCGCGATGGGTCTTCACCGATTCGATGCGGGTGCGCATCGGACTGTCATCGTTCATGGCCCGGATTATAGACGACGTCGCGGAGCGCGAATGATCAGCGCGAGGCCGGCGGCCAGCATCAGGTCCCAGACATCGAACTCACCGCCTCCCCCGCCGCTCGGTGCGCTCACCGTCAGGCTCGCGGTGGCGGCTTGCGCGTTGCCGCCGGCGGGCGCGGTGGCGAGCGCCTGCGCCGCGATCGAGGCCTTGTAGGTGCCGGCGGCCGCGCTCTGCAACGACAGCGTAACGGTGCAATTGGCGTCCGCGGCGATGTTCGCGCCGCTCAACGAGACGGTGGTCGCGGTACTAGTCAGCGTGTGGGCGGCGCCCGTGCAGGAGGTCGACGGGGCGGGCGTCGAGGCGAGCGTGAGCCCCGAGGGCAGAGTCAGCTCGAGGCTCGATTGGGTAAGGGCGAAGCCGTTGGCGTTGGCGAGAGTCACGGTGAGAGTCGATACCGTGTTCTCCGCGACGGTCGCCGGCGAGAAGCTCTCCGTCACTGTCGGCGGCAGCGGCGACATCGCGAGCGCCGTGGGGCAGGCGTTCTTCGCGCTGCCGGAGGTCGACGGCGCCGCGGTGGTCGCAGTGCTCGCCGTCAGAGTCACGGTCTCGGTATCCATGTTGCCTGCGCTATCCGTGACCGTCAGCGTGAGGGTTCCCGGCGACGGATCGATGGTGACCTTGGAGGCCGTCGCCCCGCTGACGATGATGCTCGAGGGCACGGCCGACCAGGCGAAGGAAGCGATGGCTAGCGGTGCGGGCGTCGGACCGCTCGTATTGCATCCGGCGACACTCGCGCCGGCGTCGATGACGCTTCCCGCACCGATGGCCGTGGGAAGCGCGATGACTGCGATGGGCTTCTGCGCGGCCTGGACCGCCGCCAGCGCATCGACCATTCCCGCGCCGCATTGACTCCCGCCGTTCGGACAGACGCATTCGCCGCCGGAGCCGGAGGCAGGACAGGTCGGCACGCCCGCCGCGCCTGCGGGAAACGGGGTCGCGGCCGCCTGCATGCGGACGATGATCTGAGCCGGGGTGAGATTGTTGTTCACCGATTTCATCAGCGCCGCGATCCCCGACACGATCGGCGCGGAGAAGCTCGTACCGAGATTGGGATTGATCTCGTTCGTGTAGCCATTCTCGCCGGGCGTCGTGGTGCCGAGATTCGTGGTGGTATCGATGGAGCGCAGGCAATCGCCGCTCGCGGCGACGCAGTTGCCCGCCGGCGCCGAGATGCTCACCTGCGAGCCGAAGCTCGAATATCCCACCTTCGTGCCGACATTGCGAAGCCCGGCCACCGCCATGACGCCCGGTACCACGGTGCTGCAGTTGCCGGGCAGCTCGACCGGCCCGTTGGAGTTGCCGGCGGAGACCACGACCAGGACGCCCAGCGCGGTCACGGTCTGCAAGGCGGATTCATAAGCCGCGCCGTCCGAGCTCGTACACGCATCCGTCCCGCCGCCGAGACTCAGATTCACGATGTCCGCCGGATAGGGGTTCTGGGGAACCGGCGGGCCGGCGGGGTTCACCACCGACAATCCGGCCGCCCATTCGATTCCCGCGATGATGTCCGAATCGTATCCGCCGCCCTTGCCCAGTGCGCGGACCGGCAAGATCCAGGCTCCCCAGCTCATGCCCGCGATGCCGACGCCGTTGTTGGTGAGCGCACCCATGACGCCGACCACCCGGGTGCCGTGCCAGGAGCTCGATGCCATCGAGTCGTTCGCAAACAGCGCGTTTTGCTGGTCGGTGGCGTTCACCCAGTCGCCGGGGTCCGACGGATCCGGATCCCAGCCATCGCCGTCGTTGGCGATCAGAAATGTTCCGAGGGGGTTTCCGTTGCTGGGATCGTAGTCCTCGCCCACGAAGTCGTAGCCGGGCAACAGGCGGCCCCCGAAGCCTGCGCGCAGCAAGTCCGGATGATCGAACCGCACACCGGTATCCACGTCCGCGATCACGATGCCGTCGCCCCCCGTGGTGATGCTCCAGGCGGACACGGCGTCCGTTGCCGACAGATCCATGGTGGCATTCCCTTCGACCGTGATGACCGTCGAGCTCGGGGTGTTCATGTACCACTGGCCGCTGGCGGGTCCGCTGGAGCTCGTATTGGGGACGAACAAAGGATCGTCGGGCGTCACTGCAAGCGGGTAGCGGCGCCGGTCGACCACGGCAAATTGCACCGCGGGGTCGGCCCGGAGCTTGGCGAGAACAGCCTCGACCGCCGTCCCATAGAGAGTCTTCGGCAGAAAAAGCACGTGCATGCTCGGGGTGATCTGGCGCGACCGCACGATGGCCACGCCTGCCCTCCCGGCCGCGCCGGCGGCATCCGCGGCGGAGGTGCCCGCGAGCGTGACGATGCGCCGCTCCGCCCGCAGACGCGAGCTCACGGTGTCGGTCACGGCATTGGCAGCGGTGACTCGGAAGCCGACCAGCAGACGATCCGCCTGCGGCCCCAAGGACACCGGTTCGCTTCGGACGGGGTTGTACTCGGCGAGCCCGGAAGGCACGGCGCCGGCAGCCGCCGGGCAACGGCCCGCAAGAAAAGCGACGCAGCAGGCCATGCCCGCTGCCGACGCGAATGTTCCCAACCTCGGCATAATGAACTCCGGCGGCGTCTCCCCGGGATTTCGCCCCGGACTCACCCACAAGGCTAATCGGAATTGGCGACGTCCATCTCGGCGAGTTGTGAAATTGCGAACTAGGACCGCAATACGCGGCCCAACCTTGGGATTGCCCCGCCCGACGGCGGTTGCACGGCGGCCGGGCCCCCGTCGCCGGATGGCGACATGTCGAGACCCCGAGCGTGTCTCGGCGAAGTAGAATGGGGAGGATCCCAAGCATTCCAGAGGACAAGAGATGACATACGACAATCGGCAGTTCTATATCGATGGCGCTTGGGTCGACCCGGCTGAGCCCAAGGAACTCCAGGTGATCAATCCCGCCACCGAAACGGTCGCCGGCCTCATTTCCATGGGCGGCCCGAAAGACGTGGAACGCGCCGTTGCGGCTGCCCGACGCGCCTTCGACGGCTTCTCCCGCACCTCCCCGGCCGAGCGGCTTGCCCTGATGGAACGCATCCTGGCCGCCTACAAGACTCATTACGACGCGATCGCAGAGGCGATCTCCACCGAAATGGGGGCCCCGATGACCCTGGCCAAGGGCTCGCAGACCCGGATCGGAGTCGGCCATATCAGCGCCATGATCGAGGTGCTCAAGACCTTCAAGTTCGAGGAACAGCGCGGCAGCGTGCGGCTGGTCCAGGAACCCGTCGGGGTGTGCGCGCTGATCACTCCCTGGAACTGGCCGATGAACCAGGTGGCCGCCAAGGTGGTCCCCGCGCTGGCCGCCGGCTGCACCATGGTACTGAAGCCCTCGGAGTATTCGCCCTTCAGCGCCGTGCTCTGGGCGAAGGTCATGCACGAGGCAGGGGTACCCAAGGGGGTCTTCAATCTCATCAACGGCGACGGGCCGAACGTCGGTGCGCCGCTCTCCTCTCATCCCGAAATCGACATGGTGTCCTTCACGGGCTCCACGCGCGCAGGGACGGAGGTCGCCAAGAGCGCGGCCGCGTCGGTCAAACGCGTGCATCAGGAACTCGGCGGCAAGTCCCCGAACGTGCTGCTCGAGGACGCGGACTTCGAGCGCGCCGTGAAGAAGAGCGTCCTGCACGTGTTCCAGAACTCCGGCCAATCCTGCAACGCGCCGACGCGCATGCTGGTGCCGGCCTCCAGGCTGGCTGAAGTCGAAGCCATCGCGCGGCGCGTCACCGCCGAGGTGGTCGTGGGAGATCCATCGTCCGAAGCCACGAACGTCGGCCCCTTGGTGTCGAAGGTTCAGTTCGATCGCGTCGAGCGCTACATCGAGAAAGGTATCGCCGAAGGCGCCAAGCTGGTCGCCGGGGGCGCCGGCAGGCCGGAGGGGCTCTCCAAAGGCTACTACGTCAAGCCGACGGTATTCTCCAATGTCCGCAACGACATGACGATCGCGCGCGAGGAGATCTTCGGGCCGGTGCTCTGCATTCTCCCTTACGAGAACGAGGAGCAGGCCATCGCAATCGCGAACGACACGCCCTATGGGCTCGCGGCCTATGTGTGGTCGAAGGATTCAAAACGCGCCGGACGCGTGGGCGCCCGCATTCGCGCCGGTCAGGTCGCGCTGAACGGTGCATCGGGTGACATGCAGACGCCCTTCGGCGGCTTCAAGATGTCCGGCAACGGGCGCGAGTACGGTGAATTCGGGTTGCGCGACTTCCTGGAGGTCAAGGCCGTCATCGGCGTCGACGCCGCCTGAAGCGCGGTGGCAGCTTTGGCCGAGAACCCCGTACTGCGGCTCGAGAATCTCGGGAAGCGCTACGGGGCCGGCCGGCCGCTGTTCGAGCAGTTGAATCTCGAGCTCGCTGCCGGCGCTTATGTCGCCATCATGGGCGAATCCGGGGTCGGCAAGTCGACGCTGCTGAATCTGCTCGCGGGTCTCGATGAGCCCGACGCCGGCCGGGTACTGCTGGACGGCAGGGATCTGGCCGCGCTCAGCGATGATGAGCGTACGCTCCTTCGGCGCCGCTCCGTCGGATTCGTGTTCCAGGCATTTCACGTGCTGCCCTACCTCACGGCGGAGCAGAACGTCGCGTTGCCCCTCGAGCTCCTCGGTCTCGGCGGGACCGAACGAACGGCGCGCATCGCCGGCATGCTGGACGCGGTCGGTCTCTCGGCCGCGGCGCGGCGTTTTCCGCGGGAATTGTCGGGCGGCGAGGTGCAGCGCATCGCGATCGCCCGCGCCCTCGTCCATCGTCCGCGGCTGGTGCTGGCGGACGAGCCTACCGGAAACCTCGATCCGCGAACGGCCGCCCTGACGCTCGCGCTGCTGCACGACCAGATCAAGGCGAACGCCGGTGCGGGAATCCTGATCACACACTCCAAGGCGGCCGCCGACACGGCCGATCGCATCTACGTGCTGGATTCGCTCGGGCTCGCGCCTGCGGCGGCCGGCCCCTGATGGGGACGCCGCGCCCGACCGGAGGATGGGCCGTGTGGCGCGTGCTCGTGCGCTCGCAGCTGCGCGTGCAGCCGCTGCGCTTCGCGGTCACCGTATTCGCCGTCGCGCTCGGAGTCGCGCTGGGCGCCGCCGTCTATCTGGTCAACACGGCCGCGCTGGACGACTTCACGCTCGCGGCGAAGCGGCTCGTCGGCGAGGCCGATGTGGTCATCCGCGGCCCGAGGGAGGGATTCCCGGACGCTGTGTTCGCGGAGCTGGCGCGCGATCCGGAGGTTCGTCTCGCGAGCCCGGTACTCGAGCTCGAGGCCGCGATACCGGGGCATCGCGATCCGTTGAAGGTGCTGGGTCTCGATCCGTTCCGAGCGGCTGAGCTGCAGCCCCTGCTGATCGGCGACGTGGTAGCCAAGGCACTCGATCTGTTTGCGCCGGACTCCATCCTTCTGAGCGCGAGTGCCGCCCAGGATCTCGGATTGAAGGCCGGTGGGATGCTCCCGGTACTGATCGGCAACGAGACGAAGCTCCTGAAGGTGGTGGGAGTGCTGCCCGAGAGCACGTATACCCAGGATCTCGGAATCATGGATATCGGCTCGGCGCAATGGACCTTGCAGCACGTCGGCCGGCTGAATCGCATCGATCTCAGTCTGAGCGCCGGCACCTCCGCAGCCGCCTTCCGCTCGCGCATCGAGAAGCGGCTGCCGGCGGGAACCGTGGCCGTCGCGCCGGAGGTGGAGCGCGGCCGCGCCCTCACGGTCACCCGGGCGTATCGCGTCAATCTCAACATGCTGGCGTTGGTATCCTTGTTGACAGGCGCATTCCTGGTGTTCTCCACGCAGTCCCTGTCCGTGCTCCGCCGCCGCTCGGCGTTGGGACTGATGCGGGCGCTCGGGGCGACCCGAGGCCAGGTCGAGGCTGCGCTGATCGGCGAAGGCGCACTCATCGGATTGGCGGGCTCGCTCATCGGCATCCTCCTCGGGGTCCTGTTCGCGGAGGCAGCGCTGCGATTCACGAGCGCCGATCTCGGCAACGGACAGCTGCATGCGCAGAGCGCCGTCCTCGATACGTCGCCGTGGACCTTCCTGGTATTTTTGCTCATCGGCACGGCCGTGTCGGGTTTCGGCGCCTGGCGGCCGGCGCGCGCCGCATCCATGCAACGCCCCGCACAATCGCTCAAAGGCGGGGATCCGCGTTCGGGCGGCGAGGCGGTCACGGGGTCGATCGGCGGTGGTGCGCTGCTGATCGCGGGTGCCGCGCTTGCCTGGCTGCCGCCCCTCGGCGGGCTCCCGGTCTTCGGATACGCCTCCATCGCGGCATTGCTGTTCGGCGCGGTGATGCAGGTGCCGATGCTGACCGTGAGGACGCTCAGCCTCGCGCCGCGATTTGGCCACGTGGTCCCGGATACCTCGCTCGCGCAGCTCCGGGACGACATCGGCATGTCGACGCTCAGCCTGTCGTCGATCATCGTGAGCTTCAGCCTGATGGTGGCCATGGCCATCATGGTGTACTCGTTTCGCGTCTCGTTCGAGCGATGGCTGGACAAGGTGTTGCCGGCGGACGTGCAGCTCCGCGAACCGCTCGGCAACGACACCGCCTATTGGACGGCGGCCGATCAGACGGCGGCGGGCGCCGTAGCCGGCGTGTCGCGCGCCGAGTTTCGGCGAACCCGGCAGATCTACCTCGATCCCGCACGCGCTCCCGTGACGCTGATCGCGCGCGGTGCGACCGCGCAGCAGGCGGCCGCCGAATTGCCCCTGCTCCGGAGCCTGCCGCCGGCGCGGCTCGGCTCCGGCGAACCCGCGTGGATCTCCGAAGAGCTCCAGGATCTTTACGGCTATCGCGCGGGCGACCCGATCGATCTGCCGCTCGACGGACGGGAGAAGCGCTTCGTCGTCGCAGGGATCTGGCGCGACTACGCGCGCGCGGCAGGTGCCGTGGTGATTTCCCGCGAAGCATACGTGAGCGCAACCGGCGACCGCGATGCGAACGAGGGCTCCGTCTGGCTCGAGCCCCACGCCGACACCGCCTCCGTCGTCGCGGCGCTCCGCGCAGTTCTCGCGCAGGGAACCGGCGCAGCCCCCGGGGCGCTCGAGATATTGACCACGCCCGCGCTGCGCGAGCGCTCGCTGCGCATCTTCGACCGCGCCTTCGCCATTACCTACGCGCTCGAGGCGATCGCCGTGATCATCGGTCTCATCGGAGTGAGCTTCGCGGCGAGCTCCACGGCGCTCGCACGCCGCTCGGAATTCGGCATGCTGCGGCACATCGGCATGCGCCGCCGGCAGGTCCTCGGGATGCTGGCGAGCGAGGGGATTCTGATGAGCGCCTGTGCGGTCGCCTACGGTCTGGTGCTCGGCGGGGTCCTGAGCCTCGTCCTGGTCTTCGTCGTGAATCGCCAGTCCTTCAACTGGAGCATCGAGCTCGCGTTCCCGATGCGGCAGCTCGCCCTTTTGTCGGCCACGCTGATCGCAGCCGCGGCCCTTACCGCGGTATGGAGCGGCCGCGCGGCCACGAATCGAGAAGCGGTGGGCGCGGTGCGGGAGGACTGGTGATCGGCCGTCTGCATCGCTCGGGCGCGAGGGCGGCTGTGTCGGCGGCATCGGCGGCATCGGCGGCGGCGATCTCCGTCGCCGCTGCCCTCGCCGTGTTCGCCTCTGTGCGCACCGTCATGGCCGCGCCGGCTTACCCGGCCTATGCACCGGTCGTCGCCGGAGTGCCGTTGAAGTTTCCCGGCGACTTCGGCAGTCATCCGAGCTTTCGCACCGAGTGGTGGTACGTCACGGGCTGGCTGACCACCGCACGCGGCCAATCGCTCGGCTTTCAGATCACGTTCTTTCGCACCAAGCCGGCGATCGACGAAGACAATCCGAGCGCGTTCGCCCCGCGCCAGTTGCTGATCGCGCATTGCGCGATCAGCGACCCGGAGCGGGGCCGGCTCTGGCACGATCAACGGATTCGCCGTGAGGGGTTCGGTCTCGCCGAGGCCGAGGCCGGCGACACGACTGTCTGGATCGACCGCTGGGCGCTGCGCCGCGCGGCGGGCGACGGCGACGCGCGACCGCGGCACCTACACCGTGGAGGTCGACGCGGACGAGCTCTCGCTGCAGTTGCATCTCGCCGCGACGCAGCCTCCGCTGCTCAACGGAGACTCGGGCTTCAGCCGCAAAGGCCCCGCCGAGAAATCGGCAAGCTATTACTACAGCGTGCCGCACCTGAAAGTCACCGGCACGGTCAGCCGGGGCCGGCGCTCATCGGAGCCGGTGAACGGCGAAGCATGGCTGGACCACGAATGGTCCAGCGAGTACCTCGACGCCCAGGCGGTGGGCTGGGATTGGACCGGCATCAATCTCGACGACGGCGGCGCGCTCATGGTGTTCCGGATTCGTGCCGCCGGCGGCGCGACGCGCTTCGCCGGCGGCACGCTGCGCGATGCCGACGGGCGGACCCAGGTTCTCTCGCCGGCGGACATTCGCCTGACGCCGACCCGCCGCTGGACGTCCCCCCGCACCGGCGTCGCCTATCCGGTGGCATGGCGTTTGCGCGCGGGCGAGCGAGAATTCGAGCTCGAGCCCCTGATGGACGATCAGGAGAACGATGCGCGCCTGTCGGCCGGAACGATCTACTGGGAAGGTGCGGTCCGCGCGTTCGAGTCCCGCCGGCCCGTCGGCCGGGGGTACCTGGAACTCACCGGCTACGCGGATCGGTTGCGGCTCCGGTGATGGCTTCGAAGTCGGAGGGCGTTCGGCGGCTCCGGGCCTAAGGTGATTTCGGGCCGAGAAGCCGCTACCCTTGCGTGACGGCCGTTGTGCCCTCCGATCGGCGATGCGCGGCTGACACCGCGAGAAGGTCGCCGAACTCCGTCAGCGTCAAGTCGAACCGCAAGGCAGCCCGCGCCGCATGTCCGCCGCATTCGTAAACCGTCTCAAGAGCTCGCGCATCGTACGCGGCATCAGCGCGAACGTTTATTCGCAGGTGGTGCAGACGGCCCTGCAGCTTCTCTCCGTGCCGATATACGCGACGCATTGGGGCCTCGCGACGTACGGCGCATGGCTCGTCATTTTCACGGTCCCGAACTATCTGGCGTTCGCCGACTTCGGGTTCGCCGCCGCGGCGGCGAACGACATGACCGTCAGCGTCGCCCGCGGAGACCGGGCCGCCGCCATCGAGACGTTTCATGCGGTCCGGGCGGCGATGGCGGGTATTTGCTCGATCCTCCTGCTCGTCTGCGTGGCGGCGGTGTATTGCATTCCGGACCGATCGCTCGCGTTCGTGTCGGGCCTGTCGCACGTGCAGGCGCGGCACGCGATCCTGATGCTGGCCGCGTACGGGGTGCTGTCGATCCAGAACAGCGTCAGTCTCGCGGCCTTCCGCTCGATCGGCAGGTACGCGACCGGCACGTACCTGCACACCTCCATCCATTTCGCCGAAAACCTCGGCGCCCTGATTGTGGTCTCCCTGGGCGGAAACATCGAGACGGCGGCAGCCACCTACTTGACCGTCGGCCTCGTCGGCACCGCCGTACGCATGGTCTGGCTGCGCGCTCAGGCTGGCTGGCTGGTGTATTTCTCCTGGCGGGTCTCCTTCGGGCAGGTACGAAGACTCATGAATCCGGCGCTGGCCGTGCTGGCGCTGCCGGTGGCGCAGGCCCTGTTCCTGCAGGGCACGGTCGCCGTGGTGGGGCTCGCCGCGGGGTCCGCGGCTGTCCCCGCCTTCACGACGGTGCGCACGCTCTCGCGCATCGGGCTGCAGCTCACCATGATCGTCAACAACGCGGTCGTCCCCGAATTCACCATGGCCGCGCTCGATCACACGCGCCGCGCGAGACTCGCGTTCATGAGCATCGCATCCAGCGCCGTCATCCTCGTGCCCATGTTTCTGGTCGTGGTGGCGGGCGGCCCGCTGGTGCTGAAGCTCTGGACTCACGGGGCCATCCATGCGCCCTATGCCCTGATCGTCCTCATGGCCTTGACGATGGTCGTCAACGGCGGCTGGATGCCGATATCCAATTTGATCTTCGCGCTCAACCGTCATTCTCAATACTCGTATTACTACCTGGCTGCCGCCGCCGGATCGGTGATGCTGAGCTATCCGCTGGTGAAATGGCTGGGCTCGCCCGGAGCGGCGCTCTCGCTGCTGGGGCTGGACTGCGTGATGTTCGCCCGGGTATGGATGGGTGCCATGGCGCTGAAAGTGTTCGACCCGAAAGAGGTCTGGGAAACCGCCATCAGCGAAGGCGCGAGGCTGCGTCAGGCATTCTCCGGATTCGCCGCGCGGATGGGTTTCGTCAAGCCGCCCGCGCGCGAGCCGCCCGGGCGCGAGCCCCCCCGGCCTCGATAGCGCGGCGCGCCATTGAAGAATTTACAGCATCTACCGGAGCCAATTTCACGGCTTCGCCGCCGATCGGATAAAGTATCGAGATGATCGAAGCCATGATCGTAGCCGCGGGGTATGTCGCCTACTTTTCCAGCGCGCCCGGAGCGGAATCCGTCGCGCGTCCGCTGATTTTCGTCCTGCTGCTGCTCGCGGCCCTGATGGCGATCGTGGGCAAAAGGGTGAAGCCCATCATGCCGACCGCGAGCGAGTTGTTGCTCTACGCGGTCGGAATCGTTTCATGCGCGGTCGCCCTGGTCCGCTCCGTCGACTACTCGATCTACTACTCGATGTACTTCCTCACCGCGATCATCTGTATTTCCGTGATCGCCAGGACGCTGCCTATCGAGCGATTGCTGGACCTGGCTGCGTTCTGCATGCTGGCCTGCGCGGTCACGACCGTTATCGTGTACTGGAGGGAGCTCCTGACCTGCCTCTCCATATCCGTCGGCAAGAACGGCCTGATCCGCTTCATGCCCTTCTCGAGTCATCCGCTGCTGGTCGGATATATTTTCGGCTCGGGATCCATCCTTTTGGTGCGACGGGCCTATCTTGCCCGCCGCAAGTGGGAGCGCTATGCGATGGCGGCCGGGGCGGTACTCGCCTGGAGCATGGTCCTTGCCGCATCCGCCCGGTCCGCGGTCGCCGGTCTGTTGGCCGCGGCCCTGTTTGCATACGTCGCCGAGTTCCGCTTTTTCAAGAACAGCTCTCTCGGCCGTGCCGGCATGGTCGCGATCATCGCCGGATTGGTGGTGGCCGCGTACTTCGCCGCGAACAGCCCTTATCTGCAGCAGATTCTGGAGGTGAGTTCCGACACGCGTGGTATCGGCTCGGGCGTCACCGGCCGAACCGACCTTTGGGAGAAAGGACTGATGTCCTTGACCTCGGATCCCACGCTGGTCGCTTTCGGCGGCGGCCTTCGCTCCTCCGAGTATTCCGTGATCGGATTTCTCACCGAGAATTCGTATATCACCATTCTGCTCGACAGCGGCGCGCTCCTCGGCTCGGCCCTGATCTTGTTCCTGATGCTCGCTCCGTTCAACGCCTTGCGCCAATCTCGCGTCTCGAGCGACAAACCCAACGCGCTCATCCTGCTGCCGTCGTTCTTCGTATTTCTGCTGGTGCAGTGCTTCTTCGTCCGCTATCTCGTGGGCCTCGGCAACCCCACGGCGCTTTACACGCTGATTTTCTTCACGGGCTTGTCGATGCGTCCCGGATTCGAACAGAGCCTCGCCCATCGAGCCCCCGCCCCCGGATCAATGGCCCCGCTAGAGCGGGCGTCGAGCTAGCATCGACCATGCCTTCGCTCGGCGTCTTGTGGTCTCAGTACGGTCCTTACCATTTCGCCCGCATCTCCGCGCTCAAAGCGCACGCCGCGTCTCAGACGATCCATGCGCTGGAGATCGCCAGCCGTACGCATGATTATGAATGGAGCCGATCCGGCGCCACGGTCAATCTGATCACGTTGTTCCCGGGCGATGTGGCCGAACGCCTGTCCTTCTGGCGCGTGTTCTTTCGAACTCGAAAGAGCTTTGCCCAGCTCAAGCTCGATGTGTGCTTCATTCCGAGCTATTCGCCGAAACAACCGCTCGCGGCGCTCCTCGCCGCAAGATCCCTGGGCATTCGTACCGTGCTCATGATCGACAGCCACAAGGGCACCATGCGGACCCGCACGTTCGGAACCTGGCTCAAACGACGCCTGGTAGGGTTGTTCGATGCCGCCCTGGTCGGCGGCAGCCCTCAAATGACGTACGTCGAGTCTCTCGGGATGCACCGCGACAACATATTCGTGGGCTACGACACCGTCGACAACGAATACTTCGCCCGGCGTGCGGCGGAAACCCGATCGCGCGAGGCCGAGCTCAGACATCGATACGATCTGCCCGGCCGGTATTTCCTGAGCTTGGGCCGGTTCCTGCGCAAGAAGAACCTGGGCACCCTGATCCGTGCCTACCGGCGCTTTCTCGATTCCGCCGGCGGCACGAAGACTCATCTGGTGATGGTCGGCTCGGGAGAAGAGGAGACGAACCTGCGCATGCTCTGCGACGAGCTGCGCCTGCCGGTGTACAACAAAATGGCCTCGAAGATCGACGTACGCGAATCGAGCACCGCTGACAGTCCTCCCGGCGTGCACTTCTACGGCTTTCGCCAAATAGAGGAGAATCCGATTTTCTACGCCCTCTCGGACGCCTTCATTCTGCCGAGCATGGTCGAGGAATGGGGTTTGGTGATCAACGAGGCCTTGAGCTGCAGCTTGCCCGTGGTGGTGAGCGAGACGGTCGGATCGGCAGAGGATCTCTTGCGGGCCGGCTCCCCGCCGGGTGCCGAACGGAGCATGGGCGGGAAGGCGCAGCTCGCCGCGTGCGCCCGCCAGAACGGATTCGTGTTCGATCCCAAATCGGCCGCATCGCTCACGGACGCGCTATTGAGGCTGGATGCGGATCCCGCCCTGAGACAAAGGATGGGCCAGGCGGGGCGGCTGATCGTCGAGGACTTTTCGTGCGAGAAGTTCGCGCGCAGCGCGCTCAACGCCGCAAAGACGGCCCTCAACCGTGGGCTGCCGGCGCGGCAGGATTCGTCCGTACCGGGCGAGCGCTGATTTTCTCTCCGAGGAACAAGGTTCTGTAGAAGTCCGCGCATATTGCCTGATAGTTGTTCCAGTCGAGCGACCGCGCGGTGGCCATGGCCGCCGCGCCCATGGCGGCCCCTAGATCCCGGTGCTCATAGAGCGAGGTGATTCTCTCCGCGATGGCCGCGCTGTCGCGGATCGGGACCACGTAACCCTCGCGTCCATCGGTGATCGAATCGGCCATGCCGGTATTTTCGGATACGATCACGGGCAGTCCCGTCGACATCGCTTCCGATACGACCAGGCCGTAGGAATCGGCCAGGGAAGGCATGACGAAGACATCGGCATCGAGATAGCGTTCTCGAACCAGAGGCCGCGGAATGGCGCCGGTTTCCTCGAACGACCCCCGGTATCGATCGAGAACGCCGCGGAATGCGGGATCGACCGGGCCGGCCAGGATGAGCCGCGCGTCGGGGAGCGCCGCCTGCCGAAAACCCTCCAGCAGATAATGGACGCCTTTCCTCATGCAGATCTGGCCTAGAAACAGAATGCGGAAGGTCTTCCCTGCCGCCGGCCGCGCACTCGCATCGAACGCCGCCAAGTCGACACCGTACGGGCACACCACCAGCCGATCGGCCGGTATCCCCTGATCGAGGAAGGTGCGCCTCGCGTAGCGCGAGGGACAAAAGATGAAATCCGCGAGCTCGATCTCCTCGAGGACACGGTGCCGGAAACTCGCGCCGGGGACTCTGAAGGGGATCCCCAGATGGCTTGCCTCCTCGGACAGAATCCGCTCTTGAAAGCGCGGATGCTCCTCGCGCATGTCGCACACCACTTTGATTCCCGAGCGCTTCGCCCTTCTGGCGGCCTTCCAGCCGACGCTGTGCACGAAATGCACCACGTCGCACTCTTGCATCATCATCGCGGCCCTGCGCGCGAACCACTCGTTGTGAACATAGTTGGCGCGTTCAGCGGATCCGCCCAATCGCGGAATTGCCCGGCGCATCAATTCAGGCACCCACGTCCGCCTTACCTTCCGGGACGGCAGACCGTCGAGCCGCCGCTCCGTCCACAATCTCCTGAAGGGGCCGCCCAATCGAGCGAGCGCGCCCTCGTCGCTCAACAAACTGGGACCGGTGATGTAATGCCCCAGGAACCCTTGGCGATGAAGGGCCAGAGCGGTGTAGTAATAGTGGAAGACATCGGAGATCAGCTCGACTCTAGGCATCGCAGCGGGGGTCCAAAATTGAGCATCCAATTGCGGGCGGTGAATTATCGGACGGTCGAAATGTCCTTACTTCGAGTGCACTACTCTATCACGCAGGATCGGCAACACGCGGAAGGCCCACCTTGAAAAAATTACTCACCTCTTGCACATTCCTCGCCGGCGCGCTGGCGTACGGCCCCTGCATCGCAGACCAATCCCCGCCGGATACTTCGGGCACTGTACCGCCCGGCGCCGCGGCGCTCGGCTACACACGGCGTGCGATTTATCTGACACCGACTGTCGACGATATCTCGTACGACGGAACGGTCAAGAATCTGTACAGCGGCGATTGGTACGATCCCGTGAAGCCCCCCTCCACGTACTTCATGACCGGCGGCGTGCTCACCATGAACCAAGGCGGCGTAATCACCACCGAGAGCCGCAGATCCCAGCCGGGTGCGTTGCCGCTCCTGCTGGGATCGCGGGGATTCTACGTCGAGTTCGCCGTCAAGCTCTCCGACAATCAGACCGATCATTTTCCCGCCGTCTGGGTCATGCCTCAGGAACACAACGCGTCGCAATCGGATCGTCAACCGGGCGATCCTCCCCATTACGAACGGTGGATGGAGGTGGATGTGAACGAGGGAGGACTGGGAACCAGCCTTGACGGAGCCTATCGCGGCGCCGTCATCGATTGGTGGGGCATCTACCCGCATTATGAACGGAAGGTCTTCAACAACATCGACAAAGATCCGATCGACATGACGGCCGAACACATTTTCGGTGCCAGTTACGATCCGGCCGGACGGCAGGTCACCTGGTGGCTGGACGGGGTCAAGATGGGCAGCCAAAGCACCGCCTCTTTTCCCGCCGTGATCAATACCTATCACTACTATCTGATCATCGATGCCGCCTCCCGCGGCGCGAAGGTCCCGTACCAGATGCAGCTTCGCTACCTCGCCGCCTGGACTCCGTAGGCGTACCGGCGCATCGTATCCGCGAGCATCGCTTCGCGCTCGATGGACCACGCGCCGCGGATGTCGTCATGAACCCCGTCGACCGCCGCGAGCACCCGTCGCAGCCGAGTGACGGAACTGGTCGACCATAAGAGCCGCTCGACCCGGCTTCCGAGGAGCACACAATTCATGAGGAGCGCGCTCGAGCCCGCCTCGCTCCGCAAGAGCCTTCGCAACGAGGGAATGCTGTCGAGCAGCCCTGCCTCGGCCGCGCACCGCTCGAAATCCTGTGCTCTGAACCCGCGAAACAGCCCGTGGACGATCAACGCGCGCGAATCCTCTCCGTTCAATAGCGACGGCGTGAGGACGGCTTGCGCCACATCGCCGTAGCGCGGAAGCATCTCGATCGCCGATCCCGTACCGACGCCGATCCGCGCGGCGGTTCCCGCGGTCACGAGTCCCCGCAAGGCCGCCGCGAAGTCAGGGAGGGGGTCCGTCAATTGCGGTTCGTGAAGCATGAGGCAGTCCACTCGATCGGTTTGCAGTGCCTCCAGGCTCGCCTGCACATCGGCACGGAGACTGGAGGCATCGAAGCGCCCATGTAACGCAGGACCGGCGGGAGCCTTCCCCGCCGGAGCCTGGGCTGCCCGGCCGCCCCGCACGAGCCGCCGTTGGACCGGCTTGACGGCCGCTCGCAGCAGCGCGCGCGCCGCGGCGACCGCCGCATTGGCGTTGGATCGCGGAAATCCGATCTTGGTGCAAATTGCGACCTGGCCGCGCACCGGCCGAAGGCAGCGTCCCAGCACTCTTTCCGAGGCTCCATCCCCGTAGGAGGGCGCGGTATCGAAATACCGGATTCCGCACTCGAGCGCGGCGTCGATCAAACGCCGGGAGTTTCGCTCTTCCAGGCCCGCTCTCAAGCGGCCGCAGCCGAAGCCCATCCGATCCGTCAGCCGCGCGCTGATTGCCGTTCTCCCGTCAAGTGATCGCACAGCCGCCGTGCAAGCGCCATCGCGGTGTAGGTGGGGTTCGCAAAACTCGCGCAAGGAAACACGGCGGCGCCGGCGACGTACAGGTTTTCGGTCCCGAACACCTTGCAGGCGGAATCCACGACTCCGTCCCCGGCACTCGTGCCCATGCGCGCCCCGCCGCACTGGTGGTACGAATCGGCCGCTTCCCTCAGCAATCCGGCATCTCCGGCCGCGAGCGCCGGATCGACGATGAGCTCGGCGGCGGCGGTGATCCCGAGGAAGCGTTGAAGATGCCCCGCAAAAGACTGAAGACTCTTCATCTGCAGCTCTTCGTCGAGCACCCAGTGCAGCTCCGCGATGGGATCGCCGAACCGGTCGACTCGGGTCGCATCCAGGCTTATCCGGCTGTCCTTCATGGGCCTTTGCTCGCAATGTGCGATGACGCTGATACCCCGGTCGGCGATGGCGAGAACCCGCCGGTGCCTCAGGTAGCGCCAGATCAGCGGGAACCACACCCGGTTCAAGGCGGCGATTCTCTTCAGGGTTTCGATCGGCCGGGCCACCGTTGTCCCGTTTCGCAGCGCCTTGACGAATTGCTTGAGCGCCTGCAAGTCCTCGGTGACGCGCGAGTCGAATCGCATCGAACAGGCGATATTCAGAAGCCCCTCTTTCATCAAGGTCGACCCCAGCATTCTGATCTTGGGCTGATATTTGAAGCCGCGCACGATGAGGTTCTCGAAGCGATCGGCGAAGCGCCGTTTGTCGTTCACCTGGATCCTGCCGATGATCAGATCCAGATGGTCCTGAAAATAAGCGCCGATGTGGGGGTTCCTGCACCAGGTCCAGCCCGGATTCTTTCTGCCGGTGAGCAGCAGCAGCCGGGAAATCTCGATCGTGCCGCACGCGAGCACGACTTGCCGGCCCCGAAAATCCAGAGACAAGCCCCTTCTATCGCGAACTCGCACGCCCGTAATCGCCGAGGCATCGCTCCCGCACAGGAGCTCCGAGGCATGGCACAAAGGAGCCACGCAGAGATTCGGACGATTCTCGAGATCATCCGCGAACCAGCGGGCCAGATTGGATTCGCGCAGCCATCGAGTGAGGAAGAATTCGCAGCCGGATTCTTCCGCGCCGGCCTGCGGGGACAGGAGACTCGAGTCGCTCAAGTGGGCGAGGTCCAGCCCCAGCAGACTCGCCACATCGCCGTAGTACCTTGCCACGTCGGCGAAGGAGATCGGCCACGCCGCGTCGGACATGATCGAGCGCGCCTCGAAATCGTAGGGAATGAATTGGGTCAGCTGGCCACCCCAGAGCGTGGTCGTGCCCCCGACGACCCGGGCGCGGCCGTGGAGCGCGCCGAGATGCGGCCGTCCGGTCATGGCCACTTCGTTGAGATCCTGCGCAGCCCCGGGGTCGGTGGAACCCGTCTCCAGCAGGAGCACCCGAAGACCCGCGCGCGCCAGAGAAACGGCAGTAACCAGCCCGAGCGCGCCTGCACCGACGACGATCACTTCCCAGTCGGTGCCAACGCCGTCGGCTAGGTTGTTGTCGGCCAAATACATACCTTGCGTCTCTCAGAAGGCGGGGACGAGCGGGACGAAAGGGAATCCCGCCGAGCATCGTAACACTCTGCTCGGCGGGAGGGCGGGCGGGCGGGTAGAGCCGGATCAGCGGCTCAGAGTTGCGTGCTATAGCCTTGGGGCGCCCGCGCTTGCGCCTGCAACACGGAGACGTTCGAGGACATCACGTAAATCGGCATTTCCGAGAGCGTCACTTGAATCGCGCCGTTCGTGTATTGAACGCTCTTCGGATTTCCCATTGCATCGAACACGATTGCGGTCCCCGAGGCGCCGGCGGAGTCGATCTGAAGCTGGTACGAAATGCCCGCATCGAACGAGCCGTTATGCGCCCAGAGCGCCGTCATGGCGTGCGCCTTGTCGGCCAGCAGGAAGGAATACCCGTATCCCCCCGACGGCAGGTTGGTCAGGGCGCCCAGGCTGCGCGAACCGTCGATGAGTCTCGTGGCCGCCGCGACCGCCAACGCCGCCGGCTTGGGAGCGATGTTGGGAGAGTTGAAGTCGTTTTGCGCCATGCTCAGATTGAAATACATGCCGAATCCCACGTTCTGGGTGAAATCCGCCGAGTAGAACAGGAACGAAGTATCGACACCCTCGCCCAGCATGATGAGGTGGGTGCGAACGACGGCCTCGGCATGCTCGGCGAGCACCGCCGTGGTCGGGTAGCCGGCCGAATACTGGGACCCCATGGGATAGGAGATCCCGGTCTCGGTGACGAACAACTTCGTCCCCGCGGGGAGGAGGTTCGTCATGACCGTCCGTAACCCCTGGATCTGCCCGGGGAGGCCGGCGGGTTCCGGCGGCAGGGAGGAGCTCGCTCCGAGGGTGTAGTAGCCGTGGCAGGCCACGGCGTCCAGGTACTTGGTGAACCCGAGCGGCGCGAGGCGGGTGATCCAGTCGCCGCAGGTCACGAGGCCTTGCGTGGTAGGACCCATCACGGCGGCATCCGGATCGCTGGAATGCACGCCGTTCCACGCCGCCTGGTATAGCGCGACGAACTGCGCGTCGGTGCCCATCCATTGGGTCGACGGACCCGGATCCGGCTCCCAGGTCACCTGGTAGTAGTTCTTCTGCTGATTCGGGATGTACTGGGCGTGAATGCGCGCGCTCTCCTCGCCCACCAGCGCCGAGTAACTCTGGAAGGCGCTGAAGGATTTAGGAGGATACGATCCGACGGCGCTCGCGGAGGGTGCCGTGCTCGCCCAGGCCGGCAGACCGTTCATGGTGACGATTCGAGCCAGCGTGCCCTGCATGAGGCCCGGGTCGATCGGATAGGTCGCCGGGTTGTATTGGCCCGCGTTGTTCGGCTCGGTCGCCGCCTGAGAGCGCTGATCCAGCACCCACGTGCTGCCGAGGTTCTCGTTGACCGGTTGGAGACCGGTGCCGTTGCAGCAAACGCCGGACTCCACGTAGTTCGCGCCCTGCAGACCGATCCGATGCATATCGAGCGCACCGGAAGCAGCGGGGACGAGATCTGCGACGTTGGGCAGCACGCCGAAGGACGCATATCCCGCGGGCCGGCTACCGAGCTGCGGCTGAGTCGCACCGGAGTTCTGCAGCTTCGCCGCTGCGGCGAAATAGCCCGCAAGGGTGGACGAGCACGCGACGGTCGCGGTCGTCGAACCCTTCGGCACGTTGATCGAACCGGAGACGAGAGCCGTCCCGGTGTAATCGACGATCTGCCAGGCGATGACGTCGGCATTGTTGGCGACGGCGTCAAATTTGACGGTGAATGCCGAGCCGGGCGTGAACGTCTGAGTGAGGTCGTTGCCGCTCACGGAGATGCCGAGCGATGCCGACCCCGATGCGGCCGAGCTTCCGCTTTGCTGGGGAGAGGCACAGCTCAAGGTCCCGGCCTGCACGCTTGCGTTTGCGGCCGGCGGGGCGGTCACCGCCGCCGCGCTCGTGCCGCCCGAAGCGGTGCCGGAGGCTGAACTGGAAGTTGAAGTACCGTTCGACGGCTGATTTCCGTCGGAGCATCCCGTGAAGGCCAGGGCGGCTGCAAGGGCAGCTGCGTAAGCGACTCGTGTCGTCATCGGTTTGGCTGCATCTCGAAACAAGCCTCTCGTGCGTGAGTTGAATGTTAGTTGTACGAATTTTGATCAAGGCGGAAGCAATTCACGGTTGCGATAATATTTACAAAAGTTTTTTTTGATAGTTGTCGGCCACGAGAGACCCTGTCGCCGTGAACAGACATTTGATCGCTTCGGATTTTTGTTGGCGGCCGAGAGAATGCCGCGAGAGAGGGCGCGGGGCGCGCCGCCTGCGCGAGGCGGCTAAACGATGAATTGCCTCATTTTAAAGGCTTTTTTCAGTCATTGACGAAACGGGCCGCGCCTCGTTCCAGCGCGATCCGATCGGAATGCAGGGATTCCCTGCGCAGCGCATCTCCCTCGGCTGATCCCGGGTCACGACGCTGCCGGCGGCGATCACCGCTTCGCTGCCGATGGTGACGCCCGGCCCGACGAACGCCTGGGCTCCCACCCACGCACCATCCTCGACGAGGATACCGCGGTTTCGATACGGCATGTCGGGTCGTCTGAAATCATGGTTGCCGGTACAGAGGAACGCGCGCTGAGATATGCAGCAATGGGATCCGATCACGATCGGCTCCAGGTTGAGGAGGAAGACCTCCTCCCCTATCCAGCTGTGATCGCCGATCTCGAGCTTCCAGGGGAAATGGATGTTCACGCGCGGCTTGATGTACACGCCCGAGCCTATTTTTGCGCCGAACCGCCGGAGGAGTCCGCACTTCAAGCCGGAGGGCCAGGGCAGCGCCGAGAGAAAGAAGGCGCACTTCAAGAGGTACCAGAGCGCTTCGACCCAGCCGGAACGGCCGCGATCGAGATCGGGGCGTCCGTCGAACAGATCGTTGCGGACCCGAGTCATGCGCTCAGCAGTACGCCACGCATGCGCGTTCCAGCTCCTTCACGACCGATGGCCAGCCATAGCGCGCCTCGATGGTGCGTCGGCCCGTCGATCCACGCTCCGCTCTCTCCGACTCGGTCGCCGCCAGAGCCTGCCCGAGCGCCTCGGCGAGCGAGTCCACGGCCGCGCTGCACTCCCATCCCGCACCGTCCGACATCAGGTCGCCGACGTTGCTCTCTCGCGTGGCGACCACGGGCACCCCGCAGGCCAGCGCCTCGAGCACGCCCATCGGCAATCCTTCCGAGAAGGACGGCAGGACGAAGAGATCCGCGGTGTGCAGCAGGCGCACTTTCTCCTCCCCCTGCATGAGGCCGGTGAAGATCACGCGGTCGGCGATGCCGAGCTCGGCTGCGCGGGAGCGCACCTCCTGGAGGTGCCCTCCTTCGTCGGGACCCGCGATGACGAGTTCCCAATCCGCCGCCTGGACCTTGGCCCAGGCCGGAAGCAGGAGCATCAGGCCCTTCTTGGGATGAATGCGGCCGAGAAACAATAGCCGCCGGGAGCGCTTGGAGAGGCGTTCCACGAGCGGCGTTTGGATGGGCCGATCGAGATCGGCAGGCCTCATGAAATCGGCGACGTCCAGGCCGTTCGGTATGACCGCGATGGGTTGCCGGGCACCGGTCGCGGCGATCTGGGCCGCCTCGGTCGTGGTGAGCGCCCGCCAGAAACGCACATCGCGGATATTTCGATTCTCGAACAGCCAGTGCACCAGCCGCTTCTTCCATCGCGAGCGCTTGAGAATGTAAGGCTCGAACATGCCGTGCACATGGTACACCAGCGCCTTGCGCTGCCGCCGCGCCTCGCCACCGAAGAGGAAATTGGTGCCGACGTACAGTCCATGCCCGTGCAGCACATCGCTGTCGCGGACGAGCGAGCCGGCGTCCCGGCGCATCGCCGGCGAATAGTAGAGAAAGTCAGGGCTCGAGCGGCGATACTCCGCGATACTCGACTCTTTGCGCTGGGGAGCGGTTCCGTAGGTGGAACAAAGCACGGAGCGCAGTCCCGCCTTGACCATGTGCGAATGCAGAGCGACGGCGCTCGACCCGAGTCCCCCGCCCTGCAAGGGCTCGAGCGACTGGGTGAAGTGCAGATGGGCTGCCGTCAAAACTTGAACTTCGCGCCGACGTTGAAGATGCTGTCGTTGTACGAGAACTCCGCCTCATTGGGATTATTGGTTTGAGTGGAAATGCGCATCTCGTGACGATAAGTGAACGTGAGCACGAGCGGGCGGATGGGCGTGTACTGAAGGCCCGCCTGCTCAGAGGTGACGGTGTCGTGCCGCGGACCCAAGGGAACAGGGCCGGACACCGTAGTAATGTAGCCGGTGCTCGCATTGATGTAGTTTTGGTCGTACCAGGACGCGACCAGCACCCAGGTCAACTTGTCCGTCTGCACCCAGATCGGGGACACCGAGACGCCGGTCTGCACGAAGTAATCGGCCTGCGCGAAGGTGTACGCCAAGAGATCGCGGCTCGCCGTCACCTGGAGCGTGGTCTTATCGGTGGGCTGCCACTGCCCCTTCAGGTGCCAGATGTCGCCGGAGAATTGGCCGATGTGCGGGTGATCGGGATTGTTCGGGTAATCGCGGACCAAATAGCCCACATCGGCGCTCACCGTGGTCTTTTCGGTCGGCGCGTATTTGCCGAGCAGCGATAGCGTGTCCTGATTGAAGTCCGGGTTGTACAGCACACCTTGGATTTCCGCGTTCGGTTCCGGGTTGGGATAGTGTCCGTGCGCGTAGTCGTACTCGACACCCAGGGTGTTGAGTTGCGAGGTTGCAAACTCCGCCCCTACCTTGCCGGTCGCGTAGTTCAAATCGTTGTAGCGCTCGACATAAACCCCGTTCACACTGGCCCCGTTCTTGGTATCCGCGTCATCGACGCCGCCATAGATGGCGAGATGCGGCCCCACCTGATAGCGGCCATTGGCGAAATATTCCTGGCGGTCGATGATGTCGCGCTGAAAGTACAATGAGTCGACATACCCGGTCAGGTTTCGTGAATAGCTGCCGCCAAGCTGCCCGGAGAAGGCGGTCGCGAGGTTCCAGTTCCAAAGCGCCTTCGCGAGTCCCGAGGTGTTGTTGAGGTCGGAGTTGCGGACGTACCCATTCTGGTCCGCCTCGAAGTCGTAGTCGATCGACTGCTGACTCACGACCCAGTGGCCGTCGAATCCCACGGTACCCGTGTTGAGGTGGTCGGCGACGGATACGCCCGGAGGAATCAAGCCCTTGATGGGTGGATACTGCTGTTCGGTCGGCACCCGGAACAGATCGTTGTCGTACGTGTATTGATACTGGACGTACGGGACGAACCAGCTCGCGGTGTTGTCCGGTGCGTTGTCGGGTGAGACCGGAATGGGCGGAAAATACTGCGTCTGCGCCTCGGCGCGCGTTGTCGAGAAACAAGCGGCGAGGCACGCCCCCAGGATTCCCGCGATGCGCATGGCGCGTGTCGTCATCATGGCCTTGCGCTCAGAGCTCTTGGATGACACTGCCGAGCACATTGACGCCGGCTTCCGAGAGATTCTGCATGGCGGTTACGAGCTTTTTCTGGCGGGTATGGTTCCTCCGGGCGACCATCAGAGCGTTCCCCGCCCGCGCGGACAGAATCTGCGCATCGGCGGTCTCGGCCATGGCCGGCGTGTCGATCACGATGACATCGAATTGCTCGGTGAACTGCTCGAGGACCACGTCGAAAACGGGGCCCGACAGGAGCTCCTGCGGGTTCGGCGGGAGCCTGCCGCTCGTCAGCACGAACAGGCGCAGCTGGGGATGAATGCGGCGCGCGATCTCACGGGTGGCGCGACCCGTGACCAAGGCCGACAAGCCGACCTCGTTGTTGAGGTTGAACAGCAGGTGTTGCCTCGGATGACGCATATCGGCGTCGATCAGCAGCGTCCGCTCGCCGATTTGCGCGAACACCGTGGCCAGATTCGCCGCGAGCCAGCTCCGGCCGTCGCCTCGCTCGGCGCTCGTGACCGCGATGACCTTTCGCGTGGTATCGCGCGGCCAACGAAACAAGATCTGGCTTCGCAACGCGCGCAAGGGCTCGACCAAGGGGCTTTCCGGCCTGTATCCCGCAATGACCTCCTCGCCCACTCCGTTCTGGCCGCCGCAGGCCAGGATGGGATAGTTGAACTGCCGGGCGATCGCAAACTCCACATCCTCCTTGGCGAGCAGCTGAAGCTGAACTGCGGCATCGCCGAAACGAAGCCCCTGTTCGCGCGCGAAGCGCTCGATCTTGTCCACGTCACTCGGACTCAACCGTCCTTCGCCGACGAGAATCGCTCCGATCGATCGGCTACCCTCGAGCGGTGCGCCTGGGTTGATCATGGGCGTGTTCTTCAGGGTTACTTTCATATTCGACCCGCTCCGCGAGCCGCATAGGCGACGAGGCCGCGGCCCGGCGCCGTCTTGGCGTAGGGAATGCGTCCGAGGACCGGAATGCCGAGCAACTGCAGGAGCTCGTCGCCCTCGCGCACCCGGCGGTCGGTCATCTCGCGGAGCAGCGCCGCGCCGACGCCGCAGACGGACCCGACGAACAGGCCGAAGAGCAGATTCAGCATCAATTTCGGACTGGCGGCCTCGTTGGGCACCGCCGCCGGAGCCAGCAACTCGATGTTCGTCTGTTGCGCCTGACTCTCGAGGCTGCTTTGCGCCAATCGCTCGGAGACCGCGTCGAGATTCTTCTGCGCCATGGTGACATCGTTCTGAAGATCCGCCACCTGATCGTGCTGCTGCTTCAAATCGAGGATTCGCTTCTTCTGGGCATCCAGGGCAGCCTTCAGATCGTCTTCCCGGCGCACGTCCACCTGGGCGGTACCGCCGATCGAGGCGGCGATCCGTTCGCTCTCCTGCGCGATGCGTGCGCGTAGGCCGGCGATCTCCGCCTCCACATCCTTGTAGTCGGGATAGTTCTTTCCGTAATTCGTAGCCATGTCGCGCTGTTTGGCCTCGGCCGTCGAGAGGCTCGGCCTTGAGATTCGCGATCACCGGGCTCTGCAGCACTTCAGGCAGCGACTCGGCGTCGCCTCTCGCCTGCCGCTGTCTCGACTGGCTCTGCTGGCGCTCGCTCTGTACCGCCACGAGCTGCGTCGAGAGCTCCTGCAGCCGGGCATTCTCCACGTCGAGCTTGTCATCCGTCGCGACGATGCCGGCGGCGTTCTGGAAATCCGATAAACGCTTCTCCTTGGCTTCGAGATCCGCGCGAAGCGTTCGCGACTGCTCGTTGAACCAGCCCGCGTACTGCTTGGCGGAATCGACTTTCAGATCGATGTTCGTGTCGATGTACGCGTCGGCCCAGGCGTTCGCGAGGGCGGCGGCGAATTTCGCATCGGGCCACTTCGCGGAAATGCCGATGACATTGCTCTCCTTGGAGGGAGCCACGGTCACTTTCTTCTGCAGCTCGTCCGCGATCCATCCGACGAGATCGCCCGAGCCGCTCGCGCTGCCACTTCTCCTTGTACTCGGCGGATTCATCGAGCTTCAGGAGCTTGACGGCGCGTTGCGCGACGCGATGGCTCTCGATGATGTCGACCTGGGTCGCGATGTCGCTCGGCAGGAGCTGGGCCGCAGGATAGGCCCCGTTGTTCGACAGCGGGTCCGTCTTGCTTTGGACGACGACGGTGGCCGTCGCCAGATACTGCTTCGGCAGTATCAGCGTAACCAGCGCGACCAGGATCAGGACGCCGAGGAACACGCGAACGGCGAATTTCCAGCGCGCCCGCAAGACCAGAAACAACTGCTGGGAACCCATCGATATCTTCCCTCGTCGTCAGAACAAACTCTCTTTCACGTAAATCACATCCGAATCCTTCACGTCGTCGTCGAGCGAGACCTCGATCTCGTTCACCTTGCCGTGAGCGTCGCGCCGATGCAGAACGATGCCGCGCCTGGTTCCCTTCGTCGTGATTCCGCCGCCGACCGCGAGCGCCTGCATGACGGTCATGTCCCTCTCCAGGCGGTATTGGCCGGCCTTCTGCACCTGCCCGTAGATATAGAACATCGGCTGGTGATTCACGAACACCGTATCGCCGCCGGACGAGGAGGACATCGTCGGCGGTGTTGCCCTCCATGGCGGCCTTGACCACATCGATTTCGCGCCGGAACGGCTTGCCGTTACGCGTACCGCTGACGATCACGGTGTCCGACCCCGTCGGCATGATGCCGCCCGCGGTCGCCAGCATGCCGGAGAGATGTCCGCCCGCCGCATCCAGCGCGTAGCGCCCCGGCTTGTTGACTTCGCCGAGCACCGACACCTGATTGCCGAACGCGGTCTCGAGCAGGATATTCACCTGGGGATTGACGACGAATCCGCCATCCTTGAGGAGCTCCCCGATCTTCCTTTCCGCCTGCGGCAAAGTCAGATCCCCCACCTGCACCAAACCCACCAGCGGAAAGCTGATCGCCCCGACTTCCGACACCCGCGCCTCGAGAGTCAGATCGGGATTCTTGAACACCGAGATCTTCAGGATGTCGCCGGCGCCGATGTGGTATTCGAGCTGCGCGGCGGGCGCCTGCTGGGCGCGGATCGGCGCGGCAAAGGTCGTGAAGATCACCAGTGCAGCGAGTGCCATGGGAGCCGTCATCCGGCGCGCCAGACGCCTCATGTCGAAGCGGGTATTGGTTATATGAATTGGCAATGTCGAGCTTCCTGGAGGAATGAACCTGTCACGCGCAGACAAATCAAAGGGACGAACCACAAAGCCGGCAATATCGAAGGGTCCCGATGATACTCAAAATTGCCGGGCCGTATCAGAATTATGCACTGCTAAGATCTTGAACATAGCCGCTTTTTTTGTAAGTTCAATCCTACAGCGACATGGGCGCTCACCGCTCCCGCGACGACTCTGTCCGGCTCAAATGAGCCGCCAGGCGTAGCGCAAGCGCGACGATCGTGAGTGTAGGGGGCGCCGTGCCCCCGGTCGGGAAAACCGAGCCGCCCGCAACGTACAAATTGGACATGCCGTGAACCCGCGCGTCGGCATCCACCACCCCGCTTCTCTCGTCCGAGTGCATCCGGGTGGTCCCCAACTGATGCCAGCCGCTCTCCAAATTCTCGGGCCAACCCTCGATCTCTTCGCGCGGCAAAGGCGCCAAGGCGCCGATGCCGAGACGCTGCAACTCCGCGTCGACGATCTCCTCGCCGAGCACCGCGGTGTGCCGATCGATCGGCAGCATTCTCCAATCGACCTTGATCCGCCGAAGTCCGAAGGCATCCAGTTCGTCGTCGAGCGTGAGGCGGCTCGCGGGATTCGGCGCCTGCTCGGGCTTGCTCTCGAGGGTGAAACCGCTGATGAAGCGATTGGGTTTGAGGGCCCGCAGCAGCCCGGCGGCCGCAGTGCGCACCGGATAGCGCGCCATGTCGACCCACTGGTGAACGGTCACGCCTTTGCGTGCGTATGGAGGCAGTCGATGGAAGGGATCCGAGCGCCGTGATCGCGACAACGACAGCGCCGCATCCCGCAGCGCCGCCCATCCCGGCGAATCGTGCCCGAAATAGACCGGATGCAGATTGGCGGAATAACCGAGAAGGCCTTCGCGTCTCTGCACCTCGTCGGGCAAGGCGATCCTCGCCATGACGCGGCGTCCGCGAAACAATTCGCCGTAAAGCCCGCTGTTCATCCGGCGGGAAGGCACGATGAGGCGCCGCTTGGTGTGCGGATGATCCATATAGAAACGCCCGACCAGATCGTGCCGATTGCCGAGACCTTCGGCCGCGACATCGTTCGATAGCAGCAGGAGCCTCGCATTCTCGATACCTCCGGCGGCGAGCACGTAGCTTCTCGCCGTGACTTCGAAGCGCGCGCCGCTGAGGGTACCGGCGAGCAATCGAACGACCGTGCGTGCCGAGGCATCGGCTTTGATGCTGAGCACGTTGGCGTGCAGCAGGCAGCGGAGCGACCGTTCACTCTTGAGCCGGAGCCGGTACTCCTCTCCGAATCGAGTCGGCGGGCTGAAGCGATAGATCACGGTCTCGAGTTTCGATGGATCGAAAGCCAGCGGCTCGGCGCGAGGATGTCGAAGCTCGGCGACTGCGTGTTTCAAGACATAGTCGTCCTTCGACTGGCAGATCTCATGCGCGCGGCGGTAATACCGGGCAAGCTCCGTGATCGCAAACGGCCACCCGCTCGCTTCGACCCAGGGGCGCACCTCGAAGTCGATGGCATCGAGCGGCCTGCACCAGCCGCCCCATGCGTTGGTATTTCCGCCGAGATACCTCAGCTGGCAAACATCCAAGGCGCAATGAGGCAACCCGACGCTTCGCCCGCTGTAGAGCGATTGAGTCTCCCAGTCGGGCGCGGTACCTCCGCTTTCCAGCAGACAGACCGCTCGTCCCCTGCCTGCGAGCTCGAGGGCAAGGCTGATTCCCGCGGCACCCGCTCCGACGATGGCGACCTCGGTCTCTACGACGGTGCCGGTGGGAATTCCTCGTGCATCGATCAACATAATGGTCGCCGACTGTCGGCCGCTGGGCCAGCTCCGCAGCGCGGCAGCGATTGGATTGCGCCGAAAATTTTAGCTCGTCTTGATTTACGGCTCGGCCGCACCTGACAAGATTAGGTACCTCGACGGCGGCATTAGTTCCCGGATGGCGGCATTAGTTCCCGGATGGCGGCATCAGTTCCCGGCGGCGTTAGTTCCCGCCGCCTCAGTTGACTACCGCATCCTCCGCCGCATCGGGCGCCAGATAGAGCGGCCCGAACACCCGCCGAAGGGTGGTATCGCGCTCGAATCGCATTTCGGCGATCGCCCGCGCCCGTAAGCCGAGGTCCCGTCGTCGTGCGGGATCATCGGCGAGAGCAGCAATCGCGTTCGCAACCCCCGACGCGTCGTCGGGCGCCACCACGATGCCGCAGTGGCCGACGATGTCGGCGACTTCGGTGCCGGCCCGACAGGCGGCGACCACCGGGCGGCCGCTTGCCAGCATTCCCGACAACTTAGACGGGAGCACCAGGTCCGCCGCGTCCGGACTTTGCGGCATCAGGTGCACATCCGCCATGCCAAGGAGCTCCTGCAGGCGCTCCTGAGGCTGCAGCGGAATCATGTGAAAATTGGATAAGCCCGCGCCCGCCGCTTCGATCCTGGCTTTCATCACGCCGTCGCCGCAGACCACGAAGACGATATCCGGGCGCGACTGGAGCAGGCTTGCGGCCGAGGGGATGACCATCAAGCCCTGCTTGCCGCCCAGCGTTCCCGAGAAGAGCGCCACGACGGCGCCGGTGGGAATGCCAAGCTCGGTGCGATATCGTTCGCGCGACCTTTCGCGCGAACGCGCAGTGCCCGCGCGGGAAACGTCGACCCAATTGGGGAAATAGCAGACGCGCTCGGCCTCAACCCCCTTCAACAACAGCCGCTCCATCATCCGGCTCGAGATGGTCGACACGGTATCGAACCTGCGCAGGATCCAGCTTTCCATGCGAAGAGCCAATCGCCGCAGCAGCTTCCCCTTGAGGAGTCCCATTCGAAATGCCACGTCGATTTCAAAGTCCTGCAGATGCAGCCAGGATTTCGCGCCGGTGAGCGAGGCGGCGAGCAATCCCGCCGGAGCGCACAAGAACGCGGGCGCCACGGTGAGCACCACGTCCGGCCTCCATGGGAGCTGCATCAGAATCAAAGGAAACGAGCTGAACGCGAAGGACAGGAGGTGCAGCGTGCGCTTGATGCCTCCCGGAGATTTGGGCACCCAGATCGGTGCCCGCCACACGTCGGCGCCTGCGCAGGTTTCACGCCGGAACGGGGGCCAACGATAGCCGCGGGCAATCCTCCAAGCCGGATAATACGGGGGCGCGGCGATGACCCGGACCTCGTGTCCCTCGCCGGCCAACCAGGCCGCCATCTCGCCGCTATATTTGCCGACCCCGGTGGGTTCCGGCGCGAAGTTGGCGGAGTAAATCAAGATGCGCATGCGTTTAGCCTTGGGCGCTGTTGCGGCCACTATTCCTCACATCAAAACTTCAGAACACTCGGGAAATTTGCAGCCCGCCAAACGGCCGCCGGCGCCGTTACTCTGCGCGGCAAACAATGACCGGATCTCGCCGAAGGCGATTCGTGCCGCGGGTAGACGTCACTCCAGCACGCCGATCAGTCGTTGCCAAGACGAAAATTGTCGGCGCGGACAGACAACCGCCGAGGGATTTTGCCGACACGCGATCCGCGCTTCGCACATTAAGGGAGAACACTCTTCGCACCTTCAGGGGAAGGAGGGTCGTCAGCCGCTCGCGAACATGCCGCCCGCGCCGGCGGGAGACGGCGATCGTCCGAGACGTTTGACCCGGCGCACCGCCTCGCGTGCACTCACCAGGAACCCCGGAAGGGCCGTGCGGCAGAATGCGAGCTTGCGAATGTAGCTATCGACAGTCCATTCGGCACGCGATCCCTTTGGGAAAAAGACGACATCGCCGGCGGAGACATGTCTCGACCGGCCGTCGGGGAATTTCAGAGTTACGGAACCCTCGAGAATGTGCAGCGTCTCATCGAAGGTATAGAACCAGTTGAATCGTCCGGCCGTGCAGTCCCAGAAGTAGGTGCTCGCGGTGCCGTCGGCGCTCGAGGACAAGTGTTCGATCCGCGCCACTGGAGTTCCTTCCAGAACCCAGGCCGGATTTACCGGACAGGATACCCAGTTGTTGGTTTCCTCGCGCCCGCGAATGCTCGGCGTGATCGCCATCGGAGATGTGGTCGACATGACCCTACACTAGCATACTGAATTCGCTGCGGAATCGGATGACGCCTACCTGCGCTTGCGCCGTCGACCGACAGAACTTTTCCGCGGCTGCCGATTCGAGGCCGCGCGTTTCAGAAATAACGTTCGGTTTGTCCAGGAGAGATGGCGGCGGCGCCTCCCGGGGTTTAATCTAGGGCCGGCAATGTCGCCGAAAGCAGACATCTACTCGCAGAAGAAGGTCAGTGATTCGAACCGGTCGGGCACCACCATTCCGATGACCGTATCCCGCAACGTGACTTCGGCGAACAGCATGCTGTTCGCACGTGCGATGAAAGGTTCCGAGCGGGTGCTCGTTCCCATCAACGAAGGCGCCGTGCGGGCGGATGCCCCGCGGCCGGCCTTTTATTGCGTGCATTCCGTATCAGGCGCCGCCGGAACGGACTTTCTGAACCTTGCGCAGCGGCTCGACAGCGCGGTGAATTTCTACGGACTTCAGGCCCCCCCGAAGCTGATGCAGGATCCCGGCTTCGGAGCATCGATCGACAGCCTCGCCGATCACTACGTCAGAGCGCTGGTAAAGTTTCAGCCCGAAGGCCCGCTGATGATCGGCGGCTATTGCATCGGTGCCATCATCGCCCTCGATATGGCGAAGAAACTACGCGCCATGGGACGCGAGGTCGGTCCCATCATCGCGATCGACGGCGCGCCGGAGAATATTCAAATCCTGAGCGCCTGGAATCCCCGCTATTGGATGGAGATGGCGCGCAACGTGCCGCGCTGGTTCCTGCATGCCGATCTCATGAGGAGCCGATCTCTTCATTCGCTCATGTGGAGTTTGTCCAAGCACGCGATCGCCATCGCCAAGGGCACGATGGGTCTGAAACGCACCGAGAAACTCGGCGGGGGGTATGCGATCGATCGCGTCATGGATTTGTCGCTCTACCCGCCCGCGCAGCGCCTGTTCATCAACCGGCTGTTCTCTGCGATGTTCTCCTATTTTCCGGAGGAGTATCCGGGCGAGGTGGTCGTTTACGAGGCACAAGTGGCGCCGCTCCTGTATCTACCGCAGGTCGGGCGCAGCTGGCACAAGATAGCCCCCCGATCCGAGATCGTGGGGATCGTGGGGACGCACATCGGCATCATGCACGACCCTTACGTCTCTGCGCTTGCGGACGATCTGCACGCGCGCATCGGCAAATTCTTCACGGCAACGTCCAAGTAGCCATCAATCGGCGAGAACCAACGGACAAGGAGTGGAACATGAAAATCGGATTCATCGGGCTCGGCAACATGGGCGCGGCCATCGCCGCCAATCTGGTGCGCGCCGGACACGAAGTCGTGGTATGGAATCGATCCGCCGCAAAAGCGCAGAGCCTGGTCGGTCTCGGCGCCGTGCTTGCGCCCAACCCCAAGGCAGCGGCGGCCGAGCGCGAAGCAGTGTTCACCATGCTCGCCGACGACGACGCACTGGACAGCGTCCTCTCCGGTCCGCAGGGCCTGCTGGAAGGGCTGCGCCGGGGCGCCCTTCACGTCTCGCTGAGCACCATCGCCGTCGCCACCGCGGAGAGGCTGACCGCCCTGCATGCCGAGCGCGGGCAGCATTTGCTGTGCGCCCCCGTGTTCGGCCGTCCGGAGGCGGCGGCCGCGGCCAAATTGTTCGTGGTCGCCGGCGGCAGAAAGGCCGACGTCGACGTCGCGAAGCCCTTGTTCGACGCCATCAGCCAGCGGCTGTTCTACATCGGCGAGACGCCCTCGGCGGCGAATCTCGTCAAGCTCTGCGGCAATTTCATGATACTTGCCGCCATCGAGACGATGGCCGAAGCGATGACGCTCGCGCAGCGAGGCGGTGTCGCCAAGAAGCAATTCGTCGAGGTGATGACCGGCTCGCTGTTCGACGCGCCCGTCTACCGCAACTACGGAAACGGGCTGGTCGAGGGACGATTCAAGCCCGCAGGATTCGCAGCCCCGCTCGGCCTGAAGGATATGCGCCTGGTCGGCCAGTCCGCCGAAGCGTTGCGGGTGCCCATGCCCGTGCTCAACGTGCTGCGCGACCATCTGCTGCAAACCATCGCGGCCGAGGGCGAGGATGCGGATTGGTCGGCCATCGGCCGCACGATCGCAAAGAATGGAGGACTTTGAGCCGGCGTCGGCGCGGCGAAGCTAACGCACCCGGTACTTGACCTGGAATCCCACGGTGAAAGGCAGGTTGTCCTGCCGGATGGGCGGAATCAGGATGAAGTTCACGCCGAACCGCCCGAAGCGAGTCATCGCGGCCGGCGCGAGCACCGGCCCGGTGCGATTATTCTCGCCCCCGATGCCGAATCGCCCGAAGTTGTAGCCGGAGATGACGCCGCCCATGGCCGTCAGGCGAAACCAGCGCCAGTGAAGCAGTTCCGGCGCATAGACCGCGCCCGCGTAGAACGAGGGCCGATCCAAGGAATTGCGAAAATACCCGCCCGCCGCCGCCCACTCCCGTGAGAACCAGCATTCGGCGCCCGCCCCCGGATTGAATTCGTCGAAATGGCGATAGGGATGGATGTGGTACGAGCCGAGCATGAAGTCGGCCCACCAACCGTCCTTGCAAGGATCGGAGGCAGCCGCCGCAGTCCCGGTGAACGCCAAGAGCGACAGATAGGCCAGGAGACAACGATAGCGAGCATTCTTCATCCCTGTCCGCATTGTACGGCAACGCCGTCGGCGCCTGCCGGCGGGCGATCCTGCGCCGATCTACCACGTGTATCCGAGCGACAAAGCGACGACGTGCTGAGTGGTCTTCTGCGTGATCGGACTATAGGCCGCACTTCCGAGCAGGCGATTCACGGCGGTGTCCAGATTGACGAGCCAATGCTCGGTGATGAAGCCGGTGGCGCTGAAGCCGAAGCCCATCGCATCCGACCCCGCATGCGCATCGTAGACGGGATAACCCGAGGCGATCGATTGAGTCGTCGTCACGCCGAACTCCTTCTGCATGTACCGGTGGTCGGCATAGGTGAATGATGGGCCCGCGAACATGATCAAGTGCTTCGAGCTGCCCGGCAGCGGAATGTAGGCGTCGATATCGGCCAGCATGCCGTCGGCACCCCCGATGATCTGGCGCACGTCCGCGCGGACCACCATGGGAAAACTCTTGGAGATCGCATAAGACATGAACGCCTTGACGGCGGGCGCGCGGTTGATGTCGCCCAGTCCGTGCAGATGGGAGATATCGTTCGACTCCAGGCGCCCCAGATCGTAGGTCAGCGCCAAGCCGCCGCGGTAGTGGTCTCCGTGCAGAAGATTAAACCCGACTCCTTCGCCCACCGACACGAACGCGAAGTCCTTGTAGCGGATGTTGATCAGCGGGCCCCCGGACGTCCGGGTGAGCGATGCGCCGTCGTAGAGCGGCTTGTCCTCCACCGCGCCACCCAGGACGGTTCGCCAATTGGGAAGGTTCGGTTCGAATAGCTTCTCGAGCGCGACACCGCCCGAATATTGCCATTCCTGCAGCGGGGATGGCGTCTGCGCAGCAGCCCATGCAGGAGCCAGGAGCAACAGCGCACCGAGAATGCCGGTGCGGTCCCACCGCCACCGCCCGATGGCCGGGCGTGCATCGGAGAAGGCGAATGAAAATTTTTCAATTCTTTTGGGTTCGTCGCGAGTAACCATCATTGTGGCGACCATATCACGTTCGATCGCTTCGGAAAGCCTCCGGACGCGTTTCGCTGAATCACTCTGCGATGCAGAGCTACAACACACAACGAATCTGCAAATTATTCTTGTACAAACGCTGCGATCCTTGGATGACCCTGCCGTTCTTGGATTGAGAGTGCCACTCTCGAAGAACGGTGCCGGGCTTGCTGTCCGGATCCGCGCGCGGGTCAGACCTGTTGCTGCAAGCGGCTGCCGCCGGGCTATCCCTCCGTGCGCTGACCGTAGCGCCGCTGGATCTCGCCCACGAAGCCTCGCCGGAAGATCATCACGCACACCACGAAGACGGCGCCGATGATGACCGAAACCCACGCGCCCACTAGGTCGGAGAGGTACTCCTGCAGCGTGACGACGATGCCCGCCCCGACAACCGGCCCGAGGAAAGTCCCGCTGCCGCCCAGCAACGTCATGAGAATCACGTCCCCGGATGTTCCAAGGCTCACGTCCGACAGCGTGACGAAACCCAGAACCAACGCCTTGAGGGAGCCGGCCAAACCGGCAAGCGCTCGCCGAGAGCACGAAGGCCACCAGTTTGTAGCGATCGACCTCGTACCCGAGAGAGATGGCCCGCGGCTCATTCTCGCGGATCGCCTTGAGAACCTGGCCGAAAGGCGAGTGCACGATGCGGCGAATGAACGCGTACACGGCGGCAAAGACCGCCAGCACGAAGTAATACATCGTGGTGTCGCGGCCGAGGTCGATCAATCCGAAAACGCTTCCTCGCGGCATGCCCTGCAGGCCGTTCTCTCCGCCCGTGAACTGCGCCTGCAGGCAGACGAAGAACACCAGCTGGGACAAGCGCCAGCGTGATCATCGCAAAATAAATACCCTGACGGCGTACCGCGATCGCTCCGATGGCGAGGCCGAGCAGCAGCGCGGCCGCAACGCCGGCGAGGATCCCGGCGATCGTCCCCCAGCCGTGAGCCGTCACCAGCCATCCGGTGACGTAGGCCGACGACCCGAAATACGCCGCATGACCGAAGGAGAGCATCTTGGTGTAGCCCAGCAGCAAATTGAATGCACAGGCGAACATCGCAAAGCACAGCAGCTTCATCAAAAATACCGGATAGAGGCCGAGGACGGGCGCGGCCAAGGCCAGGATCGCCAGGCCGGCATACGCGACGGTGCGGGCGCGCATCCGTTACTCCCTGCCGAACAGCCCGGCGGGCCGCCAGATCAGGACCACCGCCATGATGACGAACACCACGATATTCGAGGCTTCGGGATAGATGACCTTGGTCAGCCCTTCGATGAGTCCGAGCACGAGGCCGCTGACGATGGCGCCGAAGATCGAGCCCATGCCGCCGATGACCACCACCGCGAAGACCACGATCACGAGCGAGGAGCCCATCATGGGCTGTACCTGGGTCACGGGCGCCGCGAGCACGCCCGCGAGCGCCGCGAGCGCCACGCCCGCGCCATAGGTCATCATCACCATCAACGGAACGTTGATGCCGAAGGCCTGCACCAGCCGGGCATTCTCGGTCGCCGCACGCAGCATCGCCCCCAGGCGGGTCCGTTCGATCAGCAACCAGGTCAGAGCCGCACACCGTCAAGGAGGCAAGGACCACCCAGGCCCGATAGATCGGCAGCACCATGAATCCGAGGTTGAACCCGCCGCGCAACGAATCGGGCACCGGATAGGAATTGCCGGAAGCGCCGATACAGACCGCGCATGATCCCCTCGGCGATCAGCGCGATGCCGAAGGTCAAGCAGCAGCCCGTACAGCGGATCGAGGCGATACAGATGCCGCAGAAACAAGCGCTCGATGACGACCCCCAGGAGCCCCACCGCCAGCGGCGCGAGGATGAGCGCGCACCAATAGTTCACGCCGAAGGTCTGCAATCCGATGTACGCCGCAAACGCCCCGAGCATGTAGAAGGCGCCATGCGCGAAATTGACGACCCCGAGGAGCCCGAAGATCACCGCGAGACCAAGACTCAGAAGCGCATAGAACGATCCGTTGACCAGCCCCAGCATGAGCTGGCCGAGAATCGCCGGCAGCGGCACGCCGAACACAGTGGTCACCGCTCACACATCCTGTGCACGAGGACTCGCCATCGGGTCGTCCGACTACTTCTTGACCAGCGGGCAGGTCGGATCCGGCTGCGCGCCCGTCGGCCTCCTCACCCGGCATGACCTTGATCACCTTGTAGTAATCCCAAGGATACTTCGACTCCGCCGGGGTCTTCACCTGCATGACGTACATGGTGTGGACCATCAAGCCGTCGGCGCGAATGTAGCCGTTCTTGGTGAACATGTCGTTGATCTTGGCCTTCTTCAGTTCCGCCATGACCAGGTCGGGATCGGTCGACTTGACGGCTTTGACCGCGTTCAGGTACTGCAACGCGGCCGAATAGTAAGCCGCCTGGTCCATGGTCGGCTCCTTGTGCATTTTCGCGAAGAAGCGCTTGCCGAATGCGCGCGTCTCCTCGTTCAAATCCCAGTACCAGCCGGTGGTCAGGTACAGGCCCTGCGCCGTCTTGCAGCGTCAGGCTGTGGATGTCGCTGATGAAGGCCAGCAGCGCCGCCGGCTTCATCGTCTTGGTGATGCCGAATTCGTTGGCGCGCCTTCGAGCGAGTTCGAGAAGTCCGTACCGGCGTTCGCAAGTCCCAAGACCTGCGCGCCCGACGCTTGCGCCTGCAGCAGAAAGGATGAGTAATCGGTGGTGCCCAGAGGCGCGCGTACCGCGCCCAGGACCTTGCCGCCGTTGGCGATGCACGACTCGCGTCGCTGCTTCCTGCAGCTGCGTGCCGAAGGCATAGTCGGCGGTCACGAAGAACCACTTCTTGCCGCCTTGCTTGACGATCGCGCTCGCCGTGCCATTGGCCAGCGCGGTCGTGTCATAGGCATAGTGCATCGAATAGGCGCGTGCAATCGGCGCCGGTCAGAGAGGCGCCGCCGGCGCCGATGGCGAAAAACGGGACTTTCTTGGCGGCCGCAACCTTGGACATGGCAATGCTCACGCCGGTATTGGACCCGCCGAGCAGCATGTTCAGGCCGTTCTGGTCGGCCCACTCGCGAAATTTCGATGCGCCGATGTCGGGCTTGTTCTGATGATCGGCGCTGAGCACGATGATTTTCTTGCCGAGTACCGTGCCGCCGAAGTCGGCGATGGCCATGTTGGATCGCCTCGATGCCGCCCTGGCCGTTGGACATCCGCATAGACGCCCGACAAATCATCGATGTCGCCGATGACCACCTGGTCTGCCGGCGGCGCCAGCCTGCGTGAATGCAGCACAGGCAGAGGAGTGCACCGAGTGCGGCGATCGCTGATCTTGCGCGTCATCTCGTTTTCCTTGTTCAATGTTGATTCATACGCCTAGAAACTCGTGGAGCATCCCCATTTGCGAAGCCGAGCTCGCGACTGTTCGAACTGTTGGACGATCCGGCCGCGCTCCATGACGTAGAACCGATCCGCCAGCGGAGCCGCAAAGCGGAAGTTCTGCTCGACCAGCACCACGGTATAGCCTTTCGTCCTGAGGCTGCGGATGACCTCGCCGAGCTTCTGCACGATCACCGGCGCGAGGCCCTCCGAAATCTCGTCCAGCAGCAGCAGCCGCGCACCCGTGCGCAGGATGCGCGCCACCGCCAGCATCTGCTGTTCACCGCCCGACAGGCGCGTGCCGGGACTCGCGGCGCGCTCGCGCAGGTTGGGAAACATGGCATAAATCTCCTCGAGCGGCATCGCCTCGGCGCCCTTCAGCCGCGGCGGCAGCATGAGATTTTCCTCCGCCGACAGCGCCGGCGAAAATGCCGCGCTCCTCGGGACAGTAGCCCACGCCGATGCGGGCGATCCGATGCGGTGCCAGCCCCACCGTCTCCACCCCGTCGATTCGAATCGAGCCGGTGCGCGCAGCCGACCAGTCCCATGATCGCGCGCAGCGTCGTCGTGCGTCCCGCGCCGTTGCGCCCGAGGAGCGTGACGACCTCGCCTTCATGCACGGTCAGGTCGACGCCATGCAGGATGTGCGATTCGCCGTACCACGCCTCGAGACCGGCAAGCTTCAGCGACTCCCCCGCCATCAGCCGGCTCCCGCGAGCTGCGACGCCGGAGGTGCCCATGTAGGCTTCGATCACCTGGGGATTCTTCGAGACCTCGGCATACGGGCCCGTGGCGATCACACGGCCCCGCTGCAGCACCGAAATGGTATCGGCGATGGACGCGACGACGCTCATGTTGTGCTCGACCATGAGCACGGTGCGCGTCGCCGCAACCTGCTTGATCAGCTGCGTGACGTGCGCCACTTCCTCATGTCCCATGCCCTGCGTCGGCTCGTCAAGAAGCATCAACTCCGGCTCGAGCGCCAGCGTGGTGGCAAGCTCCAGGGCGCGCTTGCGCCCGTAGGGCAGGTCGGCCGCCAAGGTATGCGGCCCACGCTTCCAGGCGGACCTCGGCCAACAGTTCCATCGCCCGATGATCGAGGCTTGCCAGGCTCCTGTCCGAGCGCCAGAAATGGAACGATGTGCCGAGACTCCGCTGCAGCGCCACGCGCACATTCTCGAGAACGGTCAGGTGTGGAAAGACCGCGCATATCTGGAAGGACCGCACGATTCCGCGGCGGGCGATATCCGCGGGCTTTTCGCGCGTGATGTTGTTGCCGCCGATAAAAAATCGCACCCGACGTCGGCTGCAGGAATTTGGTCAGCAGATTGAAAAAAGTCGTTTTGCCGGCGCCGTTCGGACCGATGAGGGCGTGGATCTCCCCCCGCCGCACGCGCGAGCGACACGCCGTCGACCGCAACGAATCCCTTGAACGCCTTGACCAGACTGTGCGTCTCGAGGATCGCGTCCTGGGTTAACGCCATCGCACTGCCCCCCCAGGCTTGACGGTAAACTGTTTTGAGCGCCTGTGTCGAGAAAAAAGCGATGCAGCCGGACACCATGCCGCGGGATGTCAGCCGGGCCGCGGCCCTTCATCTGCTGCTCGTAGTGCAGTTCCGAGCTTGACTTGTTGCCGGCGCGTGCCGATGATTGTTGGCGAGGCGTCCGGAGCACCAACATTCCGGCGTCCGGGCTGGGCTCTGGGAGGTTTCCCATGGACGAGCAGCAAGAAACGAAATTCCGCCGCCGTGACCTGCTCATCGCGGTAACGGCCGCCGGTGTCGCGACCGCAATGGGCGCAAAAGCCCTCTCATCGGCCTCGACTGCCGGCAGACGCAACAAGCGCCGGGCGCAGTACCAGGCCAATTCCCCGGAGGTCCAGACTTTCTACCGCGTCAATCGCTATCCGGCGAAATCGTAGCGTCCATGCTCATCAAAAGATCGGAACGGCGGATCGGACGCGGTGCGAGCACCCCGGGAATCGAAGCTGAATCTGAGCGCAGCCTTGATCGCCGGTCGTTCCTGCGCCGATCGGGTCTCATCGCCGGCAGTCTCGCCGGGCTGGGCGTACTGCCGCTCGGCAGCGTACGCCAGGCCGCGGCCGGCGCGCCCCCGCCGCCGGGCGCCACGGTCGCACGCCGCAAGAATATCTGCACGCATTGCTCGGTCGGCTGCTCGGTCATCGCCGAGGTTGCGAACGACGTCTGGATAGGCCAGGAGCCGGATTTCGACAGCCCGATCAATCGGGGCTCGCATTGCTGCAAGGGCGCGGCGGTTCGCGACGACGTTGCGGGCGATAGGCGGCTGCGCTACCCGGTAAAGCTAGTCGATGGTCAATGGAATCGAATTCCCTGGGATCAGGCCATTGAAGAGATCGGCGGAAAACTCATGGAAGTCCGGGCGAAGTCGGGACCGGATTCCGTCTACTGGCTCGGGTCGGCGAAATTCACCAATGAGGCCGCCTATCTCAACCGCAAGTTCGCCGCCTTCTGGGGAACGAACAATTCGGACCACCAGGCGCGTATCTGCCATTCAACCACGGTCACCGGGGTCGCCAATACCTGGGGCTACGGGGCGATGACCAACAGCTACAACGACATCCGCAACGCCAAGACCATCATGGTCATGGGAGGCAATCCGGCCGAGGCTCACCCGGTTTCGCTGCAACACATTCTGGAGGGCAAGGAGCTCAATCGCGCCAACATGATCGTCATCGATCCGCGGATGACGCGCACCGCGGCGCATGCGACCGAATACGTGCGAGTGCGTCCCGGGACGCACATTCCCACCATCTACGGGATGCTTTGGCACATCCTCGAGAACGGCTGGGAAGATAAGGAGTTCATCAGTCAGCGCGTCTACGGTTTGGACGATCTCCGGGCGGAAGTGGCCAAGTGGCCCCCCGCAGAGGTCGAGCGCGTCACCGGGCTGCCGGAGGCGCAGGTCAAACGGGTTGCTGAAGTGTTTGCCAAGGAACGGCCCTCGACACTGATCTGGGCGATGGGCCAGACCCAGTTCGCGACCGGGACCGCGAACGTCCGTGCCAGTTGCCTGCTGCTGCTGGCCACCGGCAACGTGGGCGGCTACGGGAGCGGCGCGAATATCTTCCGCGGCCACACCAATGTGCAAGGCGCGACCGACCTCGGTCTCGATGTGACCACCCTGCCCCTCTACTATGGTCTTTCCGAGGAGGCCTGGCGGCACTGGTGCCGGGTGTGGGAAGTCGACTATGACTGGATGCGCTCCCGCTTCGCGGACAAAAGTCTCATGGAGGCTCCGGGCATCCCCAGCACGCGCTGGTTCGATGCCACCAATCTGCCCAGGGACCAGGTCAGCCAGCCGGATACCTTGAAGGCGATGTTCGTCATGGGACACGGCGCCAATACCATCACCCGCATGCCGGAATCGGTCCGGGGAATCGAGAAGCTCGACCTTCTGGTCGTCTGCGATCCGTATCCGACCAGTTGGGCAGTCCTTTCGGGCCGGAAGAATGGGACCTATTTGTTGCCGGCCTGCACCAGCTTCGAAATGGAAGGGTCGCGCACCGCCTCCAACCGATCTCTCCAGTGGGGCGAACAGATCGTGAAACCGATCTTCGAATCGAAGAACGATTACGACACCATGTACTTGCTCGCGCGCAAGCTGGGCTTTGCCGACCAGATGTTCAAGAACATCACGGTCGAGAACGGCGCGGTGTCGGCGGAGGACATATTGCGCGAGATCAATCGAGGCGGCTGGTCCACCGGCTATTGCGGCCAGTCGCCCGAGCGCCTCAAGGCGCATATGCGCAACCAAGCCAAGTTCGACCTGGTGACACTCAGGGCACCGAAGGACGATCCCGAGGTCGGGGGCGATTACTATGGTCTGCCGTGGCCTTGCTGGGGAACGCCTGAGCTCCGGCACCCGGGTACACCGGTGCTCTACAACACCAATCTGTCCGTGGCGGATGGCGGTGGCACCTTTCGCCCACGCTTCGGCCTGGAGCGCGTGGTCAAGCGCACGGTGACGGAGAACGGTCAGCAGATCGAGAAGGAAGTGCACGAAAACCTCCTGGCCGAGGGCTCCTATTCGGTCGGTTCGGAAATCAAGGACGGCTACCCCGAGTTCACCCTCGGCGTACTGAAAAAGCTCGGCTGGGACAAGGATCTCAGCGCGCAGGAGTTGGCGATCATTCAGCGTGTGAATTCGGCCAAACCCGAAACGGTATCCTGGTCCACCGACCTTTCCGGCGGCATCCAGCGCGTGGCGATCAAGCACGGCTGCAGTCCCTACGGCAATGGCAAGGCGCGCATGATTGCCTGGAATCTTCCGGACCCCATTCCGGTGCATCGCGAACCGATCTTTACCCCACGGCCCGACCTCGTCGCCAAATACCCGACGCTGCCGGACGCAAGGCAGTTCCGCGTACCCAATATCGGCTTTACCGTGCAAAAGGCGGCTGTCGACAAGGGCACCAGCAAGGACTTCCCACTGATCTTGAGCTCCGGCCGGCTGGTCGAATATGAGGGTGGCGGCGAGGAGACGCGATCGAACCGATGGCTGGCAGAACTGAAGCAGAACATGTACGTCGAGATCAACCCCGCCGATGCGGCCGAGCGCAGCATCGTCGACGGCGGCTGGGTGTGGGTGACCGGCCCCGAGGGCCAGTCCAAAGCGCGGATGAAGGCGCTGGTGACGGAGCGCGTCGGCAAGGGAGTGGCGTGGATGCCCTTTCATTTTGCGGGCTGGTTCGAGGGCATCGACCAACGCAGCAAATATCCGAAGGGCACGGACCCCTACGTGCTCGGCGAGAGCGCGAATACCCTCACGACCTACGGCTACGACCCGGCGACCGGCATGCAGGAACCGAAGGCGACCCTGTGTCAGATCAGAGCAGCCTGAGGAGCTCACCATGGCGCGAATGAAGTTCTTATGCGATGCGGACCGCTGTATCAACTGCAACGCCTGCGTGACCGCGTGCAAGAACGAGAATGAGGTGCCCTGGGGTATCAACCGCCGCCGGGTCGTCACCATCAACGACGGCAAGCCCGGCGAGCGGTCGGTCTCCATGGCCTGCATGCATTGCACGGACGCACCCTGTGCCGCCGTCTGTCCGGTGAGTTGCATCTTCCCGACGGAAGAAGGCGTGGTGCTCCATTCGAAGGATCTGTGCATCGGCTGCGGCTACTGCTTCTACGCCTGCCCCTTCGGCGCCCCTCAATACCCGCGCATCGGCAATTTCGGTTCTCGCGGCAAGATGGACAAATGTACTTACTGTGCCGGAGGCGGCGGATCGGAAGAGACGGGCAGTGCCGCGGAATATGCGAAATACGGCGCCAACCGCCTGGCGCAAGGCAAGCTGCCGATGTGCGCGGAAATGTGCTCGACCAAATCATTGCTGGCGGGCGATGGTGAGATCATTGCGCAAATCTACAAGGAGCGGGTGTCGAAGCGCGGTTATGGGTCCGGCGCCTGGGGCTGGATGACGGCCTATCGCGAGTCGCCGTCGTGAGGTGCGCTGCGCGCGGCCTGCGGATTCGGCGTGCCATTCCGCTGCTTGGGCTCCTGAGCGTGCTCGCCTTTGGGTCATCGACGGCAGCGCCGCAATCCAACCCGAACGTGCCGATCGATCCAGAGACGAGCGTCGTGAAACAGGAGACGCTGCTGCGCGAGGCGCCGCGCATCGAAGGCCGCATCGACCAGCCTGACCCGAAAGCGCGCGTGCTCGAGCAGCCTGCCGGCCGGCAGTGGGATTATTTTCACGAAGTGACGTTGCACTGGCTCGGCGCGATCGTGATCCTCGGCATGATCGCCCTGTTGGCGCTCGCTTATCTGGTTCTGGGGCGAGTCCGGATGTCGGCCGGACGTTCCGGCACAAAGATTGTCCGCTTCAGCGGCCTCGAGCGTTTTTCGCACTGGCTGACGGCGGTGTCTTTCGTTCTTCTCGCTTTGACGGGATTGAATATCACCTTCGGGAAATTCCTGCTGCTGCCCGCCATCGGGCCGGAGGCCTTCAGCAGTTTCGCGCAAGGCGCCAAGTATGTGCATAATTTTGTGAGTTTCGCCTTCATCGTCGGCCTGGCCCTGATCGTCGCCCTTTGGGTCAAGGACAATGTCCCGAAAAGAGTCGACCTCGATTGGCTGAAACAAGGCGGCGGCTTCGTCAAGTCGAAGCATGCACCCGCCGGGCGCTTCAACGCGGGTGAAAAGCTGGTCTTTTGGTTTGCCCTCGGAGCCGGCCTCGCGGTGACGATTTCAGGGATTTTTCTGCTGTTTCCGTTCTATTGGACGAATATCGCCGGAATGCAAACCGCACAGGTGGTGCACGCGGTGGTCGCCGTGCTGTTCGTCGCCGTGATTCTCGCTCACATCTATATCGGCACCCTCGGGATGGAGGGTGCGTTCGAGGCGATGGGGACGGGCGAGGTGGATATTAACTGGGCGAAGGAGCATCACGACCGGTGGCTCGAAGAGACGCTGATGAAAGAGCGGCCGGCAGTCGGCTCGGGACAGTCCCCGACGGCTCCCGCCGGCTGACCATCGCCGGCTGACCATCGCGCCGGCTGGCCATCGCGCCGGCTGACTACCCTGCCCGCACTTCACTCCTTCTCCGCAGATTTGGATCCGTCGCGCTCGCGCAGATAATCGTCGGTCGTGCGCGTGGGGGCACGCGGCGCCCCATAGGGATCGAATTCCCTCTCCGAGACGAAGGCGACGCGACAGTCATCGCACATCCTGATGAGATCCAGCCGCTCGGGAGAATCCTTGAACATCCAATGCGTGTCCGCGAGCTTCGCCACAACCAGCTCCACCGTGCTCTTGACGCCGAACGGCTTGCCGCAGCGGATGCAGCAGTACGGCACTTCCTCTTTCAGGACTCTCGAGCCGCCGGACCCCGCACGAAAATCCAGCCGAGGCCTCAGCGTGATGACCTTCTCCGGGCAGGTGGCCTTGCATAATCCGCACTGCACGCAGGCCTCTTCGGAAAAGCGCAGCATCGGCCGCTGCGGATCATCGGCCAACGCGCCGGTCGGGCAGGCGCTCACGCAGGAAAGGCACAGCGTGCAGCCGGCCGTATCGACCTCCACCGCTCCGAACGGGGCGTGTGCCGGGAGCATGACCATGTCGGCGGGCTCCGGCGCGGCGCGGTGAAGTTGGCGCAGCGCCAACCGCAATACGCCCCGGGTGTCGCCCACCGGCAGGAAACTCGCGGGGCGCGGGGCGACCGCCATCGTGGGAATCGAGCGCAGAGTCGCACCCAGCACCTCAGGATCGTCCGTCTCGATGGTCGCGATCCGACCCATGCCGAAGCCGAGCCCGGCGAGAATGGGTTCAGCCAGTGCGATCGTTCGGGTCAGTCCCGCCACATCGTGGCGTGGCCGTGCTCGCAGAAGCAACCGAACGGCGGATGCCCCATACGCGAAAAGAGCGGCGATGGCCTCGAGGCCGACTTGCGTGACTTCGTTGACCAAGAACGGGAGCACGTGCGCCGGCAGTCCGTCGCCGAAACGCGCCAAGGCGTCGATGACCGGCGCACCGTGCGGATCATCATGCAGCAACACCACGGCGCCCTCGCCGCCGGCCTGGCGATACGCCACCATCATCGCGCGCAATTTGCGCAGCAATGCATCGGCCGGCGGCAGCGCATAGGCGGCCGCTCCGGTGGGACAGGCGGCAGCGCACTGGCCGCACCCGGCGCATATGTTCGGGTCGATTGCCACATGATCGCCTGCCGGCGCAATGGCACCGGCCGGACAAAGGTCCAGACAGCGCGTGCACCCGACGATCTGGGAACGCGAGTGTGCGCAGAGTTGCTCGCTGAAAGTGATGTAAAGCGGCTTATCGAAGGTACCGACTAGATCACGCGCCTTCAGCACGGCGCGCAGCACCGCCGCCGGATCCCCCGGATCGGCCCGCAGGTACCCATCGCGGAGATCCGCGGCCGGGAACAATGAATGGCCGCCGGACAGGTCGAGCACGACATCGCACCGCGACACTGCGCCATCGCGCGCAGGCCCGAACGACAGCGCGCCGTGCGAGGACGGCACGGCGTGCGCAAAATCATCGACCGTGAGCTCAAAGGCGCCGAGATGGCCCTGGGCCGACCGGATCGTGCCCCTTACGACCGGAAATTCGCCGATGCGCGGCGGCACAACGGCCGCCGGCGGCTTGATCAGCACGGTGACGTCGAGATGCGCCTTCAGCAAGTTGCCGGCCTCGACGGCCTGTTCGTCGCGGCCGTAAATCAGCACGACACCGTCGCTCTCGAGCGCAATGAAAGAGGTATCGGGCAAAGGCTCGGCTGCCGCCGCGAGCAGCGCCGCCATCTTCGGGCCGGCTGCGGCCGAATCAGAGGACCCGGTCATTTTCTCGCGATCCGTGGGCAGAGGCTGTGTTTCCGCGGCGAGCTGCAAATGTCGACCATAACACGCTGAATGAGAGGCGGCCATTGTGCAGGAGCACTGTCTATCCGCGCTCGCATAGGACTATAGTTGCGGCTTGATCGGATGCCCCGCACCGGAGGCCGGATGCGGGCAGATGGAGGACCGGGTGAGGCTTCTGAAGACCGTCCGAGCTGATCCTTCGGATACCTTTGTTTTCAACAAGGCGGCGGAGCCGGGCGAATGGGCCGTATCGGGCGCCTTCGTGTTCGCACAGCTCGATCCAGCAGCGCTGACGGGCAAGGCGCGAAGCGCCTTTCGCGCCGGCTTTTTGGGGATCGACTCCTTCGGTTGGTCGACCTTGGTACGAGTTGTCGAAGCGACCGAAGAAGATCGCTCGGCAGCCGTCGAACTGCTGGCGGCGCGGCTCGTGGAGCACTTCGGAGCTCCGGATGTCGCGACATCGCGCCCGGCCGCGGAGGAGGAGATCGCGTTCGCCGCCTCGCTTTGCGATCACCCCGCAGGGATGCTGGTCGCGGTGTCGCGCCGGTGTGAGGATGGAGTGACCCGCGAGGCGTTTCGAACGTTGCAGTCCAACGGCCGACCACAGCCGGCGCCGGTGTTCAGCTTCATCCAGGTAGCGGACGACGCGCCACCTGAGCCCATCGACCTTGCGGCGCTTCGAGACGGAGAGCGGTGTTGAACGCCATGCGCGATTTCTGGCTCTCTTGCGGCCATCATCTGCTCGACCGGAGCGAGGACGGAAGCTTGGTGCTCACGGACGAATTCTTGATGGCCTATCTGGCCCGGCCCGAGATGAGGCCGCCGCCCGACGCCTGCATGGCGGAGCGAGGGCTGTACCAGGCCATGCTGGACGATCCACGACGGCCGGTCGCACTTTCGCAGATTGCCGCGATCGCCGACGACGATGCCCGCGAGAATTGGGAATTCATGATCTCCTGGAGAGATCATCTGGTGCGAAGTGCGACATTGGAGGCCGCGTATCTGGCGATCGTGCGGCAGGACTTGAGCTTTCCGCCAATTCTTCTCAACCAGCTCGTGCAGGTCATCTTGCGCAACGTGCTGGATGATTGTGATGACGCCCTGGTATTGCGCGCGGCCGAGATGTTCTTCCGTCCCCAAAAGCTGACGCTGGACCAAGGATCATTGATTGCGGCCGATGAGGAAACCGTGTCCCGCTTGGGCACCAGCCCGTCGTCGCCGCTGGTGTCGTTGCTCGGATTGCCCGCCGCCGCCGGTGTCGAGGTGCTGAGTGACACCAATTGCGGGCTGTACTGGGAACGCAGTGATTCGTTCGACACGGCGCTCGATCTGACTGCAGGCCGGCGCGGATTGGCTGCGCTCGGCGATGTCGTCACTCGCTGGGTGCGCCATTTGCTGGGTGTCGAGACTCAGATCCACGCGTTGACCGAGCTGCGCGACGTTCTGACCTGGTACGTTGGGCTGGATGCCACTGCTACCCGGATTGGCGACGCGCTATGGAACGGCGATGAGCTCGATCAAACGACACGCGCTTTGGTGGTCGGCCTGTATCGCCTGAGCTTCGCCGACGACGTGGAAATTCTCGAGAGTGTCAGAGGCGCGCCCATCTACTTGATTGCGGCCATGTCGAACGATCAAGTTCTGCGGCTAAAGCCGCAGAATCTCATCACCGGTCTGCCGATCCAGCGCTGCACGGGAGCGGTAAATTGACCTCCATTCCCGTGGCACGCATTCCCGTGGGTGTCGTCGTGGAACGGCACAAGGCAAGGAGTCCTTGGCTCGATTTCGTTTGTCGGCCGGTCTCGGTGCTCGCAGGCGTGCCCGCGGCGGCGCCTTGGACCGTGATCCGCTCCGAGGGCGAGGTGAGCACTTATTATGCCGGTGACGCTGTGATCGAGCTTCACCGAACCGAGACCGCCAACTACCGCGACAACCTTGCGTCCGGTGCCCCGCAACTGTGGGTGGGTCTACGGCCGGCCGAGGGTGAGATGGGGTTCGACCTGCTCTTTGTAACGGCGGATCCGGCGGAGGGTGAGGCGCTGACGGGGGCAGGCAATGATCTGGTCGAGCCGGTGCCGATGCCGGCCCTCATCATCGAGATTATCGGGAGTTTCATCGCCGAGCACCCTGTCGAGCACACTTTCGTCAAACGCCAGCGTGATCGCGCCACGGCGGCCCCGCCCGCCCGTCGCGCCGGCGGCTCAAAGGAGGATCAATGAGCGAACCCGAAGACTTCCTCTCCCGCTGGTCGCGACTGAAGCGCGAAACCGGCGCGGAAAGAAGTGACGAGCAGCGAGCGGACGCGGTGCCCGGCGCAGCCCCGGCATCTGCACCTGCTCTTGATCCGGCTGATCTGCCGCCCATCGAATCGATCGGGGCCGATAGCGATATTCGACCCTTTCTTGCGGCGGGCGTACCCGTTGAGCTGGCGCGTGTCGCGCTGCGCACCGCTTGGGCTGCCGATCCGGCCATTCGCGATTTCATCGGTATCGCGGAGGGCCAGTGGGACTTCAACGACCCCGACGGCATCCCGGGCTTCGGTCCGCTCGCAGCCGCGGAATATCCGCGGGATCTCGGAACACTAGCCCTCTCAAGGTTGAACGACGCGATCGAAGGGACGGAGCAAAGACCCGCGATGGCTGACGTCGCGATGGCTGAAGGAAAGCCATCACCAGCGAGCGCCGATCTGCCGTACAGCGCCCCCGCCAGTGAAGGTCGACAGGTCGATGCTGCGCAGGCTGACAGTTCCCGCGATGCGGGATCTCCCGCATCCGAAGCAAGTCCGGGCTCGCCGGCCACGCGCCGCCACGGCAGCGCCTTGCCCAAATAGTTCGGGTGGGGTATGCAGGATCCAAGGCTTGGCGAGGTGATCCCGAACATCGATGAGATCGACCTCGCCCGGGCAAGGGAATATTCGCTGCTCTCGAGCTTATTGCTGCGAAGTCCCGACGCCCAATTGCTGGCTCGACTGGCTCATCTCCCGGGGGACGGGACTCCGTTGGGCCTCGCGCACGCAGAGCTCGCGACGGCTGCGGCCCGAACGGATGCCAAAAGAGCGGCACGGGAGCATTTCGCTCTGTTCGTTGGGCTGGGACGCGGCGAACTTCTCCCCTATGCCTCGTACTATCTGACGGGTTCTCTCCACGGCCGCCCACTTGCGAGCGTTCGGCAGGCGCTTCAGCGGATCGGCGTCGAGCGGGTAGACGGGCAACCCGAGCCGGAAGATCATGCCGCGATTCTTCTGGAAATCATGGCAGGTCTCGCCCGCGGGACAATTGCAGCGCCGGCCGGAACTGATCGTGAAATCTTCGACCATCACATCGCGCCGTGGATCGGACGTTTCTTCGCGGATTTGGAGCACACCGCATCCGCGGATTTCTACGCCCGCGTGGGGACGCTCGGTCGAACTTTCATCGGACTCGAAACGCAAGCCTTCCTGCTTCCGCAATAGGGGCGACAGTACGGGACTTCTTGATCAGGCCTGTCCCATCGTGCTACTGCGCTTGAATGCTCGCTCCATGCCGCGTACATTGGCGTTGCGCGACCGTCACGGAGAACGACAATGCCAAGCTTCGTTGCCGCATGTGTTGGTGTCATCGTCATCGCCCTCGCGGCTGCCGCGATTCTCGACGCGGGTGTCCAGAAGTCGGCCGCTACTGCGTTTTCGACCTCGGCGGTTCGACTATAGAAACTCGACGCAATGCACAGCCCTCCCCATCCCGGCGCGATTCTCCGTGAGCTGTGCATGAAGCCGTTGAAGGTATCGATTGTCGATGCGGCCAAGGCGCTTGGCGTCACCAGCAAGCACATCTCCGGGATCGTCAACGGTCGGGCCCGGGTGACTGCGGATATGGCCATTCGCCTCGCCGTGGCTTTCGAGACCGAGCCGCAGGTGTGGGTCAATCTTCAAGCGCAGCATGACCTCTGGGTCGCGAGCCAGAAGAAGCGGCCCAACGTGAAGTCGCTCCGCCAGGCCGCGTGATGGCGGCTACGCGGGCGCGCACCTGGCAGCATGGCCTGCCGCAACCTTGAACCGGTTTGACCGCCGGTTTGGGACATCCCGGCCAAGCGAACCAAGACCGGGGCGGGGCTTCAAGATCACCCAATCTGTGAGCTTGAATCCAGAGGCGCCATCGCAGCTTTGCTCTCGGCGACCCATATAACAACGGCTGTCCGGGCAGAGCCGATCTGGGATCAAAACGTTTGCGTATCACCATAAAAGTGGAATGCTGCCCGCATTGTATTTGCCGTATTGTTAACCCTGGCCTATGCTTAATCCATCATGAATTGGCAGGACTACATCTCAATTACTCCCGGCGTCCGGAGTGGTAAACCCTGCGTCAAGGGAACGCGCATCACTGTCTCCGATGTACTTGAGTACCTGGCGAGTGGCATGGATGAGCAGGCAATACTGGCCGATTTCCCGGAGCTGCGCCGTGAGCACATCCAGGCTGTTCTCAGTTTTGCCGCGGAACGTGAACGGCGCCTAAGTGCACTGCCTGCGGTGTCTTGAGACTTCTATTCGATGAGAACCTCAGCTCGCGCCTCGTTGGCGCATTGGCTGATCATTTCCCCGATAGTTCCCACGTCAACTTGGTTGGCCTTGGCAGCGCGACCGATCAGGAGATCTGGGCGTATGCGCGCGAGCACGGCTTCGCGGTGATCTCCAAGGACGATGATTTTCGGAGTCTGTCGTTGGTGAACGGCGCACCGCCCAAGGTCATCTGGCTGCGCATCGGCAATGCATCGACCGCCGGAATCGAGGCCTTCATCCGCTCGGCGCTGGTCAAGATCCGAACATTCGAGATCTCGCCCGAGGAATCCCTGCTCGTCCTGCCGTAGGTTGTCGCCGCTCCGTCGGCAGGAATCAGAAGCCGCACAAAACGGCGCTCTGCAACCCTCATTCCCGATTGGGACCACGGATGGGACCACAGCGGTTCCACCAGCGTCACGTAAGTAATTGGTCGGGGCGATTTCATCGGTATCGCGGAGGGCCAGTGGGACTTCAACGACCCCGACGGCATCCCGGGCTTCGGTCCGCTCGCAGCCGCGGAATATCCGCGGGATCTCGGAACACTAGCCCTCTCAAGGTTGAACGACGCGATCGAAGGGACGGAGCAAAGACCCGCGATGGCTGACGTCGCGATGGCTGAAGGAAAGCCATCACCAGCGAGCGCCGATCTGCCGTACAGCGCCCCCGCCAGTGAAGGTCGACAGGTCGATGCTGCGCAGGCTGACAGTTCCCGCGATGCGGGATCTCCCGCATCCGAAGCAAGTCCGGGCTCGCCGGCCACGCGCCGCCACGGCAGCGCCTTGCCCAAATAGTTCGGGTGGGGTATGCAGGATCCAAGGCTTGGCGAGGTGATCCCGAACATCGATGAGATCGACCTCGCCCGGGCAAGGGAATATTCGCTGCTCTCGAGCTTATTGCTGCGAAGTCCCGACGCCCAATTGCTGGCTCGACTGGCTCATCTCCCGGGGGACGGGACTCCGTTGGGCCTCGCGCACGCAGAGCTCGCGACGGCTGCGGCCCGAACGGATGCCAAAAGAGCGGCACGGGAGCATTTCGCTCTGTTCGTTGGGCTGGGACGCGGCGAACTTCTCCCCTATGCCTCGTACTATCTGACGGGTTCTCTCCACGGCCGCCCACTTGCGAGCGTTCGGCAGGCGCTTCAGCGGATCGGCGTCGAGCGGGTAGACGGGCAACCCGAGCCGGAAGATCATGCCGCGATTCTTCTGGAAATCATGGCAGGTCTCGCCGGCGGGACAATTGCAGCGCCGGCCGGAACCGATCGTGAGATCTTCGAGCATCACATCGCGCCGTGGATCGGACGTTTCTTCGCGGATTTGGAGCACACCGCATCCGCGGATTTCTACGCCCGCGTGGGGACGCTCGGTCGAACTTTCATCGGACTCGAAACGCAAGCCTTCCTGCTTCCGCAATAGGGTGACAGTACGGGACTTCTTGATCAGGCCTGTCCCATCGTGCTACTACGCGGGCAAACCGCGTCGAGTTTCTAAAGTCGAACCGCCGAGGTCGAAAACGCAGTAGCGGCCGACTTCTGGACACCCGCGTCGAGAATCGCGGCAACCGCGAGGGAGATGACGATGACAGCAACACATGCGGCAAGGAAGCTTCGCATTGTCGTTCTCCGTAAGTAATTGGTCGGGGCGACAAGATTCGAACTTGCGACCCCTTGCACCCCATGCAAGTGCGCTACCAGGCTGCGCCACGCCCCGACCGGACGGCCATCATAGCGGAAAAGGCCGGAGCGGTCTCGCGCGCCCGCTTACCTTCGCAGAATCTTGATCAGCTCTTCGAGCTCGAGGCGCATCTGGTGGATGAGCTGCTGGCTTTGATTGAGATCGACCTGCGCGTCGTCGCCGGTCAGACGGTTGCGCGCCCCGCCGATGGTGAAGCCTTGTTCGTAGAGCAGGCTTCGAATCTGCCGGATGATCAGTACGTCTTGACGCTGATAGTACCGCCGGTTGCCGCGGCGCTTGACGGGCTTCAGCTGAGGGAACTCCTGCTCCCAGTAGCGCAGCACGTGCGGCTTCACGCCGCACAGATCGCTCACCTCGCCGATGGTGAAGTAGCGCTTCCCCGGGATCGGCGGCAGTTCGGCGTTATTGCTTGGTTCCAGCATACGCCTCGACGCGGGCCTTCAATTTCTGGCCGGGCCGAAAGGTGACGACGCGACGCGCGCTGATCGGGATCTCTTCGCCGGTCTTGGGATTGCGGCCGGGGCGCCGGTTCTTGTCCCGCAGATCGAAATTGCCGAAGCCCGATAGCTTGACCTGCTCGCCCGAGGACAGCGCTGCCCGGATCTCCTCGAAAAACAAATCGACGAGCTCGCGTGCTTCGCGCTTGTTGAGTCCCAATTGATCGAATAGGGCCTCGGCCATTTCTGCCTTGGTGAGGGCTGCCATGCTTATTGATCTCTTATTGCGGCGCTCAAAACATCCCGTAACCGCGTAACCACCGAAGCCACCACGGCGTCAGCGTCAACGTCAGTAAGAGTGCGGGAGGAATCCTGTAAAATCAAGCCTAAGGCGACACTTTTTCGTCCAGAATCTACGCCCGGTCCCCGGTACACGTCGAATACGCGTAATTCGCTCAACAGGCCCGACGCGCTAACAGTAACATTTTCACGTAAAACTGCGAGGGGGACGCTTTCGTCCACCACCACCGCCAGATCGCGGCGCACACTCGGAAACCTGGAAATTCTTTGCAATTTCGGGGTATTAGATCTGAATGCGGATGCTATTTCTAACTCAAACAAAAAGACCGTATTGCTGAGGCCCAGCACCTTTATGAGGCGTGGGTGAATCTCGCCGAGGTATCCGATGGAATCGCCGCCCCGCACGATGCGGGCGGCGCGTCCCGGACGCAGGCACGGCAGAGTGCTTGCCTCGAACTCAACCGATGCGCCATCGCCCGTCAACGCCAACAGATTCTCCACGTCCCCTTTCACGTCGTAGAAATCGAGCGACTCGCGCGCGCTCCCCCATTGCTCCGGCCAACGCGCGCCGGTCGCGACACCGCCGAGCGTGTCGATCTCGCGCAGTTCGGATCCGGTCAGGTCGAACTTGCTGCCGATCTCGAACAATCGTACGCGGCCTTGCTGGCGGCGCATATTGTCGCGGCATGCCGCCACCAGTCCGGGCCACAGGGAGACCCGCATCTCGGAGAGATCCGCAGATATCGCATTCGACAGGGCGAGAGCCGGTGTTTCGGGAAACATCAGGCGCTGCAACGAGGGATCGACGAAGGTGTAGGTGATCGCCTCGCGATAGCCTGCATCTGCCATCGCGGTCATCAACTGCTCGGCCGGCACGCGGGACTCCGTGGCGCCGCCCGGGATCTGCGGCGCGATCGCATGGACTTCGCCGATGCTGTCGAAGCCTCTGAGGCGCGCAACCTCCTCGATCAAATCCGCCTCGATGCGGATGTCGAAACGGTGCGGCGGACGGCGCACCCGCCACCCCTGCGCCTCCGGCTGCATCTCACCGGCGATCGAGGCGAGCACCCCGTGCACGTCCTCGTCCGGAACGTTCGCGCCGAGCAATCGGGCGAGACGGCTGCGGCGCAGGCTCACCCATTCGGGCGCCTCGTCTGCGCCTGCCCGCGCGCGCGTGACCTGAACCGGACCGGGCTCTCCACCTGCGATTTCCATGAGCAGCGCCGTCGCCCGTTCCAAGGCGATCTCGGGCAGCGTCGGGTCGACCCCGCGCTCGAAGCGCTGAGCGGCATCGGTGAACAGGCCCAGACGCCGGGCCTTCCCGGCCACGGCGGCGGGGGTGAAATGCGCGGCCTCCAGCAGCACATCGGTGGTCGCGTCGCCGATGGAGGTTCTTTGACCCCCCATGATGCCCGCGAGACCCACGGGCCCGGCGGCGTCGGCGATCACCATGAAATCCGGGCCGAGCTCGTACTCTTTGCCGTCGAGGAGCGTGACGCGCTCGGCGGCCGTCGCCGCGCGGACCACGATGCCCTTCTCCAGCAGCGCGAGATCGTAGGCATGGAGGGGCTGGCCGAGCTCGGTCATCACATAATTGGTGACATCGACGATCGGCGAAATGGCGTTGAGGCCGACGCGGCGCAGCCGTTCCTTCAGCCAGGCGGGCGAGCTCGCAACGGGACGCACAGCGCGAATCACGCGCGAGCCGAACACGGGACAGCCTGCCGCCCATTCGAGCCGCACTGGAAACACTGCATCGTGCGAGGCCGGAACGGGCGCGGCGCCTGCCTTGAGGTAGCGCCGGTGCTGAGCCGCCGCGTAGTCGCGCGCGATCCCGAACACGCTCATGCAATCGCCGCGATTCGGCGTGGCATTCACCTCGAGCACGGTATCGTCGAGATCCAGCGCCGCGCGCACGTCCCGGCCGACCGCGAGCGATGCGGGCAATTCCATGATTCCCTCGTGCTCCTCGCCGAGCCCGAGCTCGCGGGCGGAACACAGCATGCCGTTGGACTCGAGGCCCCGCAGCTTCGCGCGTTTGATCTGCACGTTGCCGGGCAGCACGGCACCGACGGTCGCGACCGCCACCTTCAAGCCCTTTCGCACGTTGGAGGCGCCGCAGATGATCTGCAGCCGGTCGCTTCCGTCGAGAGTGACCTGGCACACCGATAACTTGTCGGCCTCGGGATGGCGCGCGCACTCCAGCACTTCGCCGACCACGACGCCCGAGAACGGCGGTGCCACCGGCTCCAAGGATTCCACCTCGAGTCCCGCGAGCGTGAGCTGCCTCGCGAGCTCCGCGGGAGTCGCGGCGAGCGGCGTGAACTCCTTCATCCAGGAATAGGTGATCTTCACGGAAACTGCTTCAAGAATTGAAGATCATTTTCGAAGAACAGGCGCAGGTCATCGACCCCATAGCGGAGCATCGCCACCCGTTCGATGCCCATGCCGAAGGCATATCCCTGCCAGCGCTCGCTGTCGATGCCGGCTGCCGCCAGCACGTTCGGATGAATCATGCCGCAGCCGAGGATCTCGAGCCATCCGGTCTGCTTGCATACACGGCATCCCGCCCCGTGGCAGAACACGCATTCGATGTCCACCTCCGCCGACGGCTCGGTGAACGGGAAGTACGACGGGCGCAGGCGCATCCCGAGCGATTGCTCGAAGAACCGCTCGACGAAGGAATGCAGCATCGCCTTCAAGTTCGCGAAGCTGACGTTCTCGCCCACGACGATCCCTTCGACCTGGTGGAACATGGGAGTGTGAGTCATGTCCGAGTCGCATCGATAGACGCGTCCCGGCGCGATCAGCGACATCGGCGGCTTGCGCGCACGCATGGCGCGGATCTGCACGGGCGAGGTATGCGTACGCAGCAGCCGCCCGTCCGGAAAATAGAAGGTGTCGTGCATGGCCCGCGCAGGATGATTCGGCGGGATGTTCAGCGCCTCGAAATTGTGAAAATCATCCTCGACCTCGGGCCCGGTCGCGATCTCGAAGCCCGCCTGCGTGAAGATCCGCTCGATGCGCAGGCGCGCCCGAGTGACGGGATGGATGCTGCCGCGCTCCTGGCCACGTCCCGGCAGGGTGACATCCAGGGCACCGCGGGCGAGCTCGGCTCGAAGCGCCTCCTCGTCCAGCTGGGCACGGCGCGCGTCGAGCGCGCCTTGAATCGCGGCCTTGGCGTCGTTGATTTTCTGGCCCGCGGCGGGCCGCTCGCCGGCCGGCAACCGACCCAGGCTCTTGAGCTGTTCGGTGAGCAGGCCCTTCTTGCCGAGCAGGCGCACGCGGATCTCCTCGAGCGCGGCGAGATCGCCCGAGGCCCCCACCTCTGCGAGGGCCTGATCGATGAGATCGGCGAGAATGTCGGTGGCGGCCATGGATCCGGACGGCGTCCCGGGATCGGCTCGAGGTGTCTCCCCGCGCCGATCCCGATTCGCTGTCGCTCGTGGTCAGGCCGTCGGCAGACTGGCTTTGGCTTTTTCAGCGATCGCCGTGAAGGCCGGCATGTCGTGCACCGCGAGGTCCGCCAGGACCTTGCGATCGATCGCCAATCCAGCCTTGTTCAGGCCGTCGATCAGGGTGCTGTAGCTCATCCCGCACAGACGCGCTGCCGCATTGATGCGCGTGATCCAGAGCGCGCGGAACTCGCGCTTCTTCTCGCGCCGACCGCGATAGGCGTACTGGCCGGCCTTGATGACCGCCTGTTTCGCCGTACGGAATACCTTGCGCCGGGCATTGAAGTAGCCCTTCGCCTTCTTGAGAATCTTCTTGTGACGCCGTCCGGCGACCACACCGCGTTTGACTCGTGCCATGGGGTTCTCCTGACTGTTTAGGCGTGCGGCAACAGCACTTTGATGCGATTCACGTCGGTCTCGTGGACCTGTGCCTCGCGACGCAGCTGGCGCTTACGCTTGGACGGTTTCTTCGTCAGGATGTGCCGACGATGGGACTGGCCGCGCTTGAAGCCGTTCGCAGTTTTGCGAAAACGCTTCGCCGCAGCCCGCTTGGTTTTCAACTTGGGCATGCTCGACTCCTAATTTTATTGCCTCTGCACAAGCGCCCGCCCCCGGGTTCTCCCGGGAGACGAGCGCCGCTTGGGGCGGGGTGACGGACTTTTTACGGTCCGCCGCTCACTTCTTTTTGGGCCCGAACACCATGACCATCTGCTTACCTTCCATCAGCGGATTCTGCTCGACCACCGAATAGGGGGCGAGATCCTCAGAAATCCGCGACAACAGGCGTCGGCCGATGTCTTGGTGAACGAGCTCACGGCCACGGTAACGCAAGGTCACCTTGGCCTTGTCGCCTTCGGTCAGGAATCGGACGATGTTACGCAGCTTGACCTGGTAATCGGCCTCTTCCGTTCCGGGGCGGAACTTCACTTCCTTGACTTGAATCTGCTTCTGCTTACGCTTCGCGGCGTGAGCCTTCTTGTTCTGCTCGAACAAGAATTTTCCGAAATCCATCACTCGCACGACGGGCGGTTCCGCCATCGGCGAAACCTCGACGAGATCCAGTGATTGCGAGCTTGCCATCTGCAGCGCTTCCGCGCGCGTCATGACCCCTGCTTGACTCCCATCCGCCGCGATCACGCGCACCGAAGGTGCGGCGATCTCCTCATTGCGCCTTACGCGCTTCGCCGTTGCGATAAACGTTCCTCCAAAATAATACGGCCGCGGCTCGCGACTTCGTCGCAAAGCAAGGAAGCGAGCTCCGGAAGCTCCAAACTGCCTAGATCTTTGCCACCGCGCGTGCGAACGGCCAGGGTATGTCCCTCGACCTCTCGGTCGCCGGCGACCAGGAGGTAAGGAACACGTTTTAATGTGTGCTCGCGGATTTTAAAGCCTACCTTCTCGGACCTCAAGTCCGTTTCGACCCGAAGCCCCTGATTTTTCAGGTTTTCCGAAACTTCCTCGCAGTATTTGTCCTGGCGGCTGGTAATTCCCATCACAACCGCCTGAACGGGAGACAGCCAGGTGGGGAGTTTTCCGGCGTGGTGCTCCAGCAAAATGCCCGTAAACCGCTCCAGCGAGCCGAACATCGCCCGGTGCAGCATGACGGGGGTATGGCGCTGGCTGTCCTCGCCGATATAGCTCGCGCCGAGCCGGGACGGGAGGTTCGGGTCCACCTGAAGGGTCCCGCATTGCCATTCCCGGCCGATCGCGTCGCGCAGCACGAACTCGAGCTTCGGCCCGTAAAAGGCCCCCTCTCCCGGATTCAAGGTGGTCTCGATGCCGGCGACCGCCGCCGCCTCTCTGAGCGCTCCCTCGTAGATGTCCCAGACCTCGTCCGAACCCACGCGCTTGGCAGGCCGGTCGGAGAATTTGATGCGTACGTCGTTGAATCCGAAGTCCGAGTAAATGCTCAGTATGAGCTGCGTCACCCGCACCGATTCCTCGGTAATCTGCTCGGTCGTGCAGAAGATGTGCGCATCGTCCTGCGTGAAGGCGCGCACCCGCATCAGTCCGTGCAGTGCACCGGAGGGCTCGTAGCGGTGCACCTTGCCGAACTCCGCGAGGCGCAGGGGGAGCTCCCGGTAACTGCGCAGCCCCTGCTTGAACACCTGGATGTGGCCGGGGCAATTCATGGGCTTGATGGCGAAGATGCGCTCGTCCGGCGTCTTGGTCATGAACATGTTCTCGCCGAAATTGGCGATGTGGCCGGATTGCACCCAAAGCTCGCGATCCATGATTTCCGGCGTGTTCACCTCGAGGTAGCCCGCAGCGGCCTGCCGCTCGCGCATGTACGAAATCAGCTGCTGGAAGAGCGCCCATCCCTTCGGATGCCAGAACACCGCCCCGGGCGCCTCTTCCTGCAAATGGAACAGGTCCAGCTCCTTCCCGATGCGCCGGTGGTCGCGCTTCTCCGCCTCTTCGAGACGGGTCAGGTATTCCTTCAGCTGCGCACTCGTAGCCCAGGCGGTCCCGTAGATTCGTTGCAGCATCTCGTTGCGGGAATCGCCGCGCCAGTACGCCCCCGCCACCTTCATGAGCTTGAACGCCTTCAATTTGCCCGTGCTCGGCACGTGCGGTCCCCGGCAGAGGTCTTCCCAATCGCCCTGGCCGTACAGGCTGATTGCCTCGCCGGCCGGGATGGCACCGATGATCTCGGCCTTGTAGTGCTCGCCGATGCTCTTGAAGTGCTCGATCGCTGCATCGCGCGGCAGCACCCGCCGGTGCACCTTGACATCCCGGGCCGCGATCTCGGCCATGCGCTTCTCGATCGCCGCCAGATCGTCGCTCGAGAACGGGGTCTTGTACGCGAAGTCGTAGTAAAAGCCGTCCTCGATCACCGGACCGATGGTCACCTGCGCCCCGGGAAAGAGTTCCTGCACCGCGTTCGCCAGCAGATGCGCGGTCGAATGGCGGATGATCTCCAGGCCCTCGGGATCCTTGTCGGTCACGATGCTGACTGCGGCGTCGTGATCGACCACCGCCGAGGTATCGACCAGGCGGCCGTTGACCTTGCCGGCGAGCGCCGCTTTCGCAAGCCCCGGACCGATGCCGGCCGCGATGTCGGCCACCGACACGGGCTGATCGAAGACCTTTTGGTTACCGTCGGGGAGAGTAATTACGGGCATATGTCCATCACTAATACCATGCGGCTCGAATCCGGCAAATCACCGGCCCCGCTTCGAGGACGGCGCGGCGCCGGTTCCGCCACCCTGCGAGGGTGGTGCGCCCTAGCGGGATCGAACCACCGACCGACACCCTGTCAGGATGGGTTCACATGCGGCACAAACGCCTGATTTCATTGAAATTGACTGCTTTTGGAGGGAATGCAGTTTAGTGACTTCAGCTATCAATGACAACCGTATCGCGTCAAGCCAAAACCATCTTCACGCCGACCACTGCAATCATGAGCGAAATCGCGGATCGCACGATCTTTTCCGGAGCATGCGCGCTCGCCAATGATCCCACCACGATTCCGGGAATCGATCCCAGCAGCAGGTTGAGGAGCAGGCCGAAATTCACGTTACCCATCAGCAAGTGGCCTATGCCGGCCAGAATCGTCAACGGAATCGCGTGCACGATATCGGTGCCGACCAATGCACTCGCGGTCAACCTGAAGGGATACAGGTAAAGCAGCATCACCGCGCCCAGCGCGCCTGCACCGATCGATGTGAAAGTCACGAGAAATCCCAGTATCGCGCCCGCCAACACGGTGAGAATGGGCTGCCAGGATTTGAACTCGATCGGCTTCGAGCCGCGCATGCGCTCGCCAAAGGCGTGAACCCGCTTTCTGAATACGGCTGCGATGGAGGTCAGGATCAGCGTCACACCCAATGTCTTGAACATCAGCCGGCTATGACTCTGACCCGCTCCGCTGGTGTATAGCCATACCAAGGTCAGTACTGCCGCGGGTAAGCTGCCGCAGAACATGCGGCGTAGGATTTGCTTGTCGACGGTACCTTTCTTGCCGTGTATCCATGCCCCGACGATCTTGGTGGTTGCCGCGAACCAAAGATCCGTGCCCACCGCAGTGTGAGGCGCAATACCGAATAACAGGATCATGATGGGCGCCATGAGAGATCCACCGCCGACCCCCGTCAGACCTACCAGCGCTCCTACGCCGAATCCGGCGGCACAATTGATCCAATTCATTGTCATATTGTTCTTGGGCGCGTAATCGCCTGTTGGTTATTGTTCGAAATGCCGCGGATGGACGCCTCGGGTGATTCCTCGCCCGGCTTGTCCATCATCCCCGCGCCGTCGCGCTATATTTCACCGTGACAGAGTCGCCTGTCCTCGCCTCGTCCTCCGTCAAACGCTGCTTTGCCATGGTATTGCCACTGTCCGCCGCCAGCCGATACCAGTGGCTCGCCTCGAGCCGCTCGGCATCGGTGGCCGCACTTTCCGCGATCAAATCGCCGAGCGCGAGTTGGGCGGACACATGGTTGCGCTCCGCTGCCGCGCGATAGCTGCGTTCCGCCGCCTTGGCATCCGGCGCTACGCCCAGGCCGCGGCGCAAGCATACGCCCAGGTTGTATTCCGCATCGGTGTTGCCGTGCGCGGCGGCGCGCCGGAACAACTCCACCGCCTGCGAAAATCTTGCCGCCTCTTCCGGATTCTCGAGAATGAGACCGCCGAGCAACACCATCGCGGCCGTGTCGCCTTGAGCGACGGATGCGGCAAGCCAACGCTCTGCTTCGCTGGTCGAGCGCTCGACGCCGACTCCTCGCATGTAGAAATCGCCGACAACTCGCTGGGCAATCGCATCTCCGCGTTCGGCGCCCGTGAGCCAAAGCTTGAACAATCGGGCCATCTCCTCCGGCTGTGACCCGGCGGCGACGCTCATGCTCGTCAATACTCGGGTCGCGCCACCATGACCCTGCAACGCGGCGCTCTCGTACCATTTGGCCGCCTTGTCAAGATTTTTCCTGACACCTTGGCCGGTGGCATACGCGTCGCCGAGCCATGCCTGTGCAAAAGCATTGCCGCCGTGCGCGGCGCGATTGAACCATCGCAGCGCAAGCTTAGCGTCGTCCAATCCATGCTTGCCCTCCAGATACCACAGAGCGAGATTGGCCTGAGCGGTGGCATCGCCCCGCGCTGCGCTGCGCGCCAGCAAGGTGATGACGCGCTCTGTCGCCGGCACCGCTGCATCACCCCGGTCCAGCATCTGCGCCAAAAGACAGGTGGCGGGTGCGCTGCCCAAGTCCGCCGCGCGAAGCAGCCAGTGCGCCGCCAGCGCGGCGTTTTTCACCACATAGGGACTGGACGTGAACTGATCATACAACGCCCAAGCGGACTGCACGCTGCCCGCCTGCGCCGCTTGCTCCAATAGTTCCAATGCACGAGGCGTATTTTGGCGCACGCCCAGGCCGCGCAGATGCAAGAACGCCAAGTTATGGGCGCCCTCGTGCACACCCTGCTCGGCGGCCTTGGTATACCACTGGGCCGCTTCGGCATAATCCTGCGGCACTTCCTCGCCCGTGGCGTAAATGATGCCGAGTCGAAGGCTGGCGGCGCCGCTGCCTTTCTCTGCGGCGCTTTGGTACGTCGCGAATGCGCTGCCCAGGTCGCGCGGAATTCCGAGCCCTCGCATTTGCAGGGTGCCCAGGTGATACAGCGCATTTGTGTCGCCATTTACGGCGGCACGATTGAACCAGTCCGCCGCCGCTTGAAAATCTTGCGGCAGACCATGCCCCTCGGCGTATAACGCCCCCAACCTCTCGTAGGCCGCGGTGACGCCCTGATCGGCCGCTTTCGATATCCAGCGCGCAGCTTCCATGGGGTCGGAAGGCACGCCCTTGCCGGCCAAGTAGTACTGTCCCAACCGAATTTGGGCCTCCCCATCACCCAGTTCCGCGGCTTGGCGGCACAGCACTGCTGCGGTGTTGGCGTTCGGTTCCGGACCCGATTCGAAGAGCTCCACGAGGGACAGCAAGGCCTTTACATGACCGCGCGCGGCCGCCCGGCGCAGCCAGCTTTCCGCCAGCGACGCGTTGGGAGACACGCCGCGTCCTTCGCGATAAATCTCGCCCAAATGGAACGCGGCAGCCGGCTGCCCGGAGTCGGCGGCACTTTGCAACATGCCGCGCGCGCGCGCCTCATCGTGGGGCACGCCCTCGCCATGCAACAACAGCAGGGCCAAACACATTTTGGCGGTTGCATTATCCTGCGCCGCCGCCTGTTCGAACCACTCGATCGCCCGTTCATGAGCGCTCGATCCGCCGAAGCTTCCGGAATACAGCATGCCCAGGCCGAGTTGACCGGCAACGTGATTCTGAGCCGCCGCGGCCGAAAACCAACGCTCGGCGGCCGCGAGATCCTCCGCTACGCCAAACCCCGTGGCATATTGGTAGCCTAGGCGCGCTTGCGCACCCGCATCCTGGGCTTGCGCGGCGCCGCTATTCCAATGCGCCGCCTGCGACGGATCCTGATGAACCGACAGGCCTTGCGGAAACAAGCGCTTGAGCAGCGAACCCTCAGCCTCGGGCGCATCGATGAGCGAGCGTGCCGATGCCGTAGCAGTAGCCGGCGCCTCCAGACCCGTTAAATAGATCTCACCCAATCGGGCCTGTGCAGGCACGGAGCCTTGTTCCGCCGCGGCGCGAAACCAGCGTACCGATTCGACGAAACTCTGCAGAACTCCCTGACCGTGTTCGTACAGCTGAGCCAGCCGCAATTGTCCGTCGACGTTACCGGCGTCCGCCAACTCGCGAAACGTCTTCGCCGCCGAGGCGAAACGGCCGGCCGCAAAGGCGCGCTCGGCGCGCTTCAGCATCGACGAGGGCTTGGCAGCAAACGTCTTTGACAACACCGAGCGGACGCTCACCGTATCTCTCTCCTTCGATCCCCCGCGCCGCCTCTGAAGGGCTGCCGAGGGTGCCATCATCCGGCGGTTAGAACATGATGATGGCGCTGTATCGACGGCATTCACCCCGAGAATCGGAGATCATTCGAGAAGGCCGTTTTTCTTCAGTGACGCGCGCAGCCGTGCCCAGGCGGGAACCAGCGACGCCGCCAGAAAACGAGCGTCCTCGCCTTTTTGAGTATCGAACCATTGTTCAGCCAGCGTCATTCGTTCCTGCAAGGTTCGAACGGCGAGCTCTTGCTTGAGCCGCTCGACGGAAGCGTGGCCGGCGATCCAAGTCGCTACTTCCTTCCGCTCTTCGGGCGTAAGCGCCGCCTTCAGTTCGTCGGTGACTTTGGGATTAGCTTTGTTCATCCGGCCGACGATTTCGTTCTTTCCCTTCTTGGTCGCCGCGTCGTACTTGGTGCGGATAATTTGCACAATTTGATTGCGCTCGCGAAAATGCATGGTAACTGTTCCTCGTGGTTACAACGTGGGCAATATATTGCCGGTTTTTTGCATTCGCGTCAAGGTTACGGATGATGGCGCCCGCGCGTCATCGCCGGAAACTGCGCTTCTGAAATATCATGCAAGGAAAATGGCGGCCGACCGGCCGCCGGTACGACTCTTACGGACGCAAATCAGGCTCTATGCCCCTCGTACAAGGCTATGAATTCCCGTAGCGTGACGGGAAAATTGACGTCCTCCGCCGAGTCGAACGGATCGATTTTGACGGTCTCCTCCAGCGTGGTGACGATCAGCATGAAACCGACCGAATCCAGACCGCATTCTGTCAGTCTCAAATCATCGGTCATCGGCGCGAGCCGTCGACTTTGCGACTCGGCTACTCGCTTGAAAGTTAACAAAATCTCATCCCTGATCGACATTGCTGCTCCCCGTCTCCTCACGGGTTCAGGGCACAGGGGGCCTGGATCATAGCGCATGAATTCGCTAGAGTCTTGGGCCAAAGAATTATAGGAAGTCTTGACGGTGGGCTCGGAGGCTAAGCTGACTGTCGAAACCCTCGGTGCATTTATCGATGAGCGCTATGCGGCGTGGGCACGCGAGCATGTGGGCGACGATGTAGTCTCTCTGCTGAAGACGAGTTTTGCAAATTGGCTTTCCGAGCCGTTGGCCACGTTAAGTGCCTGGCGAATCGAAAGTTGGCGCCGCGACCAACTTGACTTGCTTGCACAACCCCTTCTAGTCAGTCGCCAGCTGCAGGCGTTGGATAGTTGCCTCAGCAAGGCAGTCGAATGGCTGATCATCAAATGCAACCCGCTGCAAGATGTCAGTGCAGATGCCGGCACCGACTACTTCATAGAGCTGTTCGCAGGCGGAATGGGTCATGGCTACCTAAGGGAAGGCTGGGCGCCCGTTGGCGTCAATTGGACATGGACGTTGGGCAACCGCGCGGTCTTGGAATTGCCGCAAATCAGCGGCGAGACGGACTATGTCTTCAAAATGCAGATCATGGGAACCTACAGGGGTAATCCGCAACGCTTATTCGTTGAGGTGAACGACACGACAGTGGGAATTCTCTTGTGTCGGGCGCCGGCCTCCTATGAGTTCTTCGTGCCTGCCTGTGCGTTGAATTCGCGGGAACGCATCGAGGTTGTTCTGAAAATGCCGGATGTATGCCGGCCGATGGACCGCGAAGAGAGCACCGACGATCGCTCTCTCGGTTTTCGCGTGGCTAAGTTCGAATTGCTGCCGATGACCGAGAGCCCGCAGAGGAAGCAGCCTCAACTGCCCGCTGCGGGTGACCTTACCGGCGTGATCGCGCAGCGTGCAGCACTCCAGGAAATGGCAAGTCTGGGTTTCAATTGCGAATTCGGCTTCGTGCAGCGCCACGTGGGAGCTGAGCCAATGAGTCTTTTCCGTTGGTCGTCCGTGCCCCTCGAAAAACTGGTCGAGGGGCTGGAGAAGCGCTTCGCCGGGCTGAATGCGCGCGATGCTCTCGATGTCCAAGTCAACCCTGAGGGCGAATTCGTGGTGGAGGACAAGGTATATGGTTTCCGCCACCACACAGGCGTGTTCGCCTTCCAAGGCGGTGTGCTCGAGCGCGTGCAGCGCAATGAATACCTCCGCGTCGGTATTTTGTGCAACACGCTGCTTGAGGAGTTGCGCGAACAAAAGAAATTGTTCGTTTACCATGACGCCGGCGAATCGAACTTAGCGGATATTCGCCGCCTGGTGCGCGCATTACATATCCATGGCGATAATACCCTACTCTGGATTGTCGGCGCGCCTTCCACAGCGCAGATTGGTGAGACTCGACAGATCGAGCGGGGTCTTATTCGAGGCTATGTAGGCGGCTTCCAGGCGAGCCCCATCACCCCAAGTTCGCCTCATCTGCCCTCATGGATCAAGGTTGCGTGCCGCGCCTACCAGATCTGGCGCAGGACCAAAGAGCTACAAGAGCAGTTCCGCTTGGGGAAGCAGCGGCAAAATATCCGCAAACGGTAGGCGTTGCACCAGGGAGCGGCATCGTGGCTACCGTTTTGTAAGGGTGTTGGAAAGCTTGCCCAACCGGGTTTCCAGCGATGCCAGCCTTTCGTCATAGCGAACCAGCAGCCCCCCGAAAAAACCGATTAAATCGGCCATCGACAAACTGTCGATCGAAACTTGCTCTTGCTCGCCGCGCGATTTACGCGGGGGAAATAACTCTGCGCGATGAAAATAGTCCTTTGCCATGCGGGCATTCTCTTCCTCGAAGTATCGATCGATTTCCTCGACGAGCGCATTCGGCAGGAAATTGTGTACTTGACCTGAGGCCGCGGACCCGAACTGCACCGCGTTGTCTATCACCATGTCCGAGAACTTCATGCGAGGATGGAACCTGTTCAGCAGCAGCATGATGCAAAGATCCCGGGTCGATATGCTCGTATTGATGTCGGGTATTTCGAGATCGAGGCCCTCGGACCCGATGGACAATGCCTCCAGGGTCGCATTGAATAACCCATTTTCCGCTTCCATGGCGGACTCGTAGGTCAGGCAAATCACGTTTTGGCGCTCGAACAGATCGCACTGTCCCAGATAAAACGAATGGTGCTTCAGAAACTTCCTGCGCTTGTATTCCCGTGCGACATAGTCCGCCGGTTGCTCGACGCATCCGTGCCGCTTGACCAACTGCATATAGGTCGATGCGAGAGATTGTACTTGACTGCGGATGAAATAGAAGCAGCGCGGCTTGACGCCCATTTCGCGCAGCCTCGCGATCAGACCCGACAGCGCTCGGCCGTTTGCCCCGAAGAAGAGCTCGCTCGACACGATGCCCATTTCCGCCCGGCTCTCGGCAACCGCATCGAAGAACTCTTCGATGTAGCGCTCCCCGTCGGGAATACGGGCCGTGGCATCACCGGGCAGTAGGCATCGGGATAGAAAAGCGCCATTTCCCGAGGACACTTTGCCCGCCACACCAAGTGCAATTTCGCCGATCGGAAGGTAATCCACGCCTCTCTCGAGCAAGCCCGACCGATTCTTCGCAAGAAAGACTTGTAGCGCCGAGGAGCCTGTTTTCGGGCTTCCAATATGGAAAATTATTTCCTTCAAAACTTGGACCCCCATCCTCGTTTCACGGCATGGATAAAGGATGCATGAGAGGTAAAATCACCGATAGTCACTGTGGCTTCTTCGTGAATTCAGGTTTCGAGTTCAACCGCGCTATTTCGCCTCTTGCTTTTGCAAACTCGCGCTGCTTCCAGCGCCAGAGCTCGGCGGAAATCTCGACTGCGCGTTCCACCGTAAGCGGCTCTCCCTTAGGTTGCTCCCCATACTCTACGCCCGCGAACAGCTTGCCGTCAGGCCGGCCAAGGAAGCGTCTGGCAATCATCGCATTCGATTCTTCGTACAGCTTTGCTATGTCGTGCAGAACCGCCGCCGGGACGGGCAACGCAGAACCGGACGATTTCGTCGCCATAGCGAGAGCGCCGATGATATTGCCCCGGTCCGGGTTCACGCTTTCCTTGAGGAACAGCGGAACGTGCTTATTGAATTCCAGCAAAAACTGCAAGGCAGCGTGATCAAGCCGCGCGTTTAGGGTGGTCGGAATATTGATATCCGATCCGGGTTCGTAGCCCATGACGGAGAAGAAGTCCTTCACCAAATCGCCGCCGACCAAGGTGTTGCGATCGTATACTCGGACAATCACGTTTTCGTCGCCGAAGGCGTCGCCCCAGAGCGAGAGCTTGTTGGCGTAATTATACCGCGGATTTTCGGCATATCTTGGAGGCTCCAGAGCCGTGGTGCGACCTGCCTTGATGGCCGTCGAATAGCTGCTGAGGAATAGCTCCGCCTGCGGCCGCAAATACACGACAATCTTCACGATATCCGCGAGCGGGCAGACGATAGCGGCGATACGATCGACCTGCTGGGCGCTGGTCAGGCGCGACGAAAGATGCTCATTGGAGAGATGAATTCGGGAGCACCCGCTGGCGCGGATCTCGGACCTCAACTCCTCGGCAAAATTCGCCTTGAACCTTTTGTAGGCATCGTCCCGAACCAATCCGGCCAGTCTTCGCAGATTGAGCGTTTTCGGGCCGCCCGCCGCATACAGGGTCAGCTTGACTTGATTTATCTCGCCGGCGGTTCTCGGATACAAGATTCCATGCCTCATCAGCGTATCCCGGTTTTTCCCGCTCACCGTTTGGAGCGCGGTCGAACCCGTTTTCTCCATGCCGATGTGAAGATAAAGTACATTCTGCATCCGCTATACTCGCTAGAACCTATCTCAATATTGCTCGAGGAGGGCAATGATGGGGTGGTACTCCCGGCGAACCTACGTCTTGCGCCTCTGAGTGGGAGTTTCCCGCCCGGTCTCTACGGCAGCGCCGGCTCGGACACCAAGGGCTCCGCTCGAGATAAATGGCCAAGCGCAAATGCCAACTGCCCCCGTGCCGTTTCCCAGGCGAGTTCCGCGCTGATCCGTGCTTGCGCCGCGGTCGCCGCAGCCGCTTGCGCCGTCAAAAGGTCGAGGATGGTGCCGACACCCGCCTGGTAACGTCCGAGCGCAACCTGTTGGTTTTCATCGGCAGTCTTGACCAGCGTGGCGGTCGCTACCAGTTGCTGATCGGCCGAATCCAACGAGTAATAAGCGTTCCAAACGCTGGTCGATATCTGCAGGCGAATGTTATCCACGTTCACCTCGCTGGTCTCGAGAGCGGCCTGCGCCTGGCGAACCCCGTAGGCTACTTTGAATCCGGTGAAGATCGGCACCGTGACATAGATGCCCGCTTGAGCGTAGTTCTGGTTGCTTACGCCCGGAGTATCGCTGCCGCTCTTGTTGGCTTGAAACGAGATCGTGGGACGGCCGACTGCGCGCGCGACGGTGACGTTTGCCTCCGCGGAATCGCGCTGTGCGAGCGCCGCGGCGAGATCCGGCCGCTGCCGCTGCGCCTGCGCCATCAGATCCGCCATTCGCGCGGTGAATGCCGGCACGATGGCGGGTATGGGCTGCGCGTCGAGCTTGAGCGCTTGGTCCGCGGGCAGACCGATGGCGACACTCAGCGTGCCACGGGCGGCCGCGGCCGCGTACTCGTATTGCACGCGGGCCAGCACGGCCTGATCATAGGCTGTCTGGGCCTGAAGCACGTCCGACAGCGACGCCACGCCGCCCTTTTGCAGCGCCTGCGCGATCTCTACGCTGCGAGCATAAGCGCCCTCTGTGCTCTTTGCCGCAACCACGGCCGCATCAGCGGCCACGACACCGTAATAGGCCTGCACCACGCTCAGCACGGTCTGCTGTGAAGCGCTGTTGACCGTATAAGCAGCGGCATTCAATAGCAGACGATTGCTCCTGATGTTCGCGTAGGTGCCGCCGAAGTCGTACAAAGTCCAAGTCAAGTTGAGCGCCGCATCCCGGGTGTCTTGCGGGGTCGAGACAGTATCGCCGTTGACGTCCGTGTGAGTGCCATAGGTGCGGGATTCCGACCCGGTGGCCGACAAGATCGGCAGCAGCGCGCTGTCGGCACCGCCAAGCTCCGCGGCCTGAAGCCGCGCTGCCGCCCAAGCGGAACGCGTCGCGGGATTTCGACACAGCGCAACGTCGACCGCGGCGGCCAGCGATAAGGTGGCCGCCGGAAGCGGACAAACGCGTCCCAATGGATCTTCGAGATTACCCGTTCGCTTTTGCAGCGCTTTGCCGGTCCGGAAAGCGTCCGGCTGGAATAGATCGGACCTCGGATCCGCGGCGGCCGGCAAATTCACGACCGCGCCGACGAGCGCTGCGCCCGCCAGAGCCGCAATCAACCGCAAAAAGGAGTTGGCATGGGGATATCTCATATGTCGATTACCAAGCGCGTGCCTAGGGCTCGCGCATTGCCTCCAAACCGGTGCGCATGGCGCCCTCGGTGATATAAGACCAGAGCGTGCGACTCCCCACCAGGATATCTCCCGTCAATGACATGCCGGCAACCAATCGGTAGTCCTTCGGCACATTGCGCAATTGATCTTTCTTGGCGGTCACATAAACCTTGAAGAACGGGCCGGCAGTCTCGACCTGGCCGTTTATATCCGTGGCGTAGGAGGCTTCGCTGATACGCGTGACGACTCCCTTGACGGTGCCGAACCGAATGTAGGGAAAGGCATCGATCTTCAGCGTTACATTATCGCCCGGCCTGATGAAGCCGATATCCTGAGTGCTTATATCGAGCTCCGTTTCCAGGGGCGCATGCAACGGCGCAAGTGTGACCAACGGAGGCTGTTGCAAAGAGGTCGTCGCGCTTGAAGCGCCCGCCTCCACCGAACCTTTCGACACCTGGCCGATCTGGGTGACGATTCCGTCCTCCGGCGCATCCAGGGAATTGAGGTCCTTCATTTGCTGCGCCTTATCGAGACTATCCTGCGTCTGGTCCCGATCATTCTCGTCGGCTACGAGTTGCGTCGATGTGGCGGCGTCCCATGTTTTGATATATGCGGCGAGCTGCGCCCTGAGGGCGGCCGCCGTCTCGGCATATTGCGTCACCTCGTTTTTCGCATCGCTCAACAACCGGTTGATTTCAGTGTCGGTATCCGTCGATTGCAGAAGTTGCAGATTGGAGGCGTAGCCCTTTTCCACGAGAGGCTTATAGATTCCAGCGATGTCATCGGCGATCTTCAGCCGAATGGTGTATTTCTCCACATCGGACCGGGCCTCGTCATACTGCGCCTCGGCGCTCTTGATCTGGCCTTCATAGTTTTCCACGGTGGACTTGAACTCGCCCTGGCGTTGGATCCAGAGCGCTCCCTGAATCGCCTGATAGTGATCCTTTTTGTCATACACGTAGGGCCGGCGGGCAAGTTCATCCTTCTCGCGGGCGATCTGCGCGATGTCGCTATTCATGTGCTCCCGCAACTGGTCGACGTCCGCCTGGGTAGAGGTTGGATCGAGAGTCGCGAGAGATTGACCCTTCTTGACGATATCACCCACCCTGACATGAAGTTCCTTCACGATACCCATGTCGAATGGAGAGACATATATGGATCCGGCCGTGGGTACGACCCAGCCTTCCTGGCTGGTGACCACTCGATCGAGGCTCACGAACACGGTGAATACGATCGCCAAAACGAGCAACCCTGAAAACACATACAAGGTCATGTGCTCGCTGACCGGCGCCGTGCGCACGAATACTGCGACCGTGTCCGATTCGAACGCGCCGATCACATCGCCGACTACGCCTGATGCGCGGCGCGCAACAGCGGTGCTGTTCCGAGTCGCCAAAAAATAACGTGGCTGCTCCGATTCGCCGCTCATCGCACGACCGCCTGGAAGACCTGAGATGTATTGGCCGACCGTGGATCGATATGACGATTTTGTTGATACCACATATGCTTGTAGATGTCGCAGCGCTCGTAGAAGCTCCTCGTGCGTGCCGATGTCATAGACCTTGCCCTGATCGAGCACCAGGATGGCATCGCAATCCACGAGCATCGACAGTCGGTGCGAAATGGACAGCACCGTACGTCCCTGCGCCATCCGCTTCAAATTGGCGTTGACGATGGCCTCGCTCTCGGCGTCGAGCGCGCTGGTGGCTTCATCCAGGATCAGCACGGGCGGGTCGATGAGGAGAGCGCGCGCGAGTGCCAGGCGCTGGCGTTGGCCGCCGGACAAATTACTGCCGCCTTCCTGGATCTCGGTGTCGTAACCACGCGGCATTTGCTCGATGAATTCCTCGGCTCCGCTGAGCTGCGCCGCCCGCACGACGTCTGCGAACGTCGCATCCGGCTTGGCCATGGAAATATTGTCGCGGAGGGTACCCGAGAACAGGAAATTCTCCTGCGGCACGACACCGATGTTCGTGCGCAGATGCATGAGATTGATCTCGCGCAGATCGATCCCGTCGATCTTGATCATGCCGTCATAGTTCGTGTTCAGGGACTGCAATAGACGCGTCACCGTGGTCTTGCCGGAGCCGCTTCGGCCCATGATGCCGAGCATCGCGCCGGGCGGCACGGTGAACGAGACTCCGTCCAGCGCATAGGGCGCGTCCGCGCGAGTAGCGAAACCGCACGTCCTGGAACGACACCTCGCCCTTGATCGGCTGGCGCAGCGCCTTCCGTGCGGATGTTTTCCGGCTTTTGATTCACGACCGATCCCACTGTGCCGATCGAACCTCGCGCCGTCGCCAGATCACGCTGCAGTTTCCGCGATATTGACCAGGGGCCGGCCGAGTTGGCCGGACAACAGGTAAAAGGCCATCAGGGCGCCCGGAGTGATCGTGCCCGCGCTGGAAGTCCCGATATCCGACAGGTATAGATACGCGCCCAGGAACATGCATCCGGACATGAATCAGGCGCTCGAACGGCAGCGCCAGCGTCTCGGGATAGTTCGCCATGAGGCCCAACTCGTGCAGGGAAGTGATCGCATCCGCGACCAGATGATCCCAGGTTCGACGCCGTCGCCCTTCCAACGATAAGGACTTGATCGTCTTCATGCCGTAGATCGTCTCGTTCAGATGCGATCCTTTGGCTTGGTCCGCCTGAATCACCTTGATGTACAAATTGTGCATCGGTTTCATGTACACCAGAACGATCACGAAAACGATTCCGCCCAGTGCGAACGCCATCAGCGCCATGTGCCATTCGATGATCAGCATCGTCGGTATCAGTAAGACGACAGGTACGATATCCACGACCGCGATAAAGAACCGCGATTCCAGGAAGTGACGGATATTCTTGGTTTGATTGAGTTGGGTGACGATGCGCCCCGTCGGCGTGCGCTCGAAGTACTCCATCGGCAGCTTGAGCACTTTCTCTACGACGTACAATCCCATCCGGCCGTCGATCCGCGTGACTATCACTTCCGTCAAGAGGCGGCGCAAGAATCCAAGCACCATTTCAAAAATCAGCAGCAACAGCACCACCGCCATCAAGACGTTCAGCGTGGTCAAGGATTGGTTGACGATCACTCGATCTATGATGATCCTCATGACGAAGGCGGGCGCGATGGCAAATACCGAGCCGACTACGGCCGCCAATACGATGCCGTTGAAGAGCTTTTTCTCCCTCAGGACTTGGCGGACCAGCCAGAGCAAGTCGAATCGCTGGCTTTGCTCGTCGTCGGCCGCAAAGTGACGCCGCTTGATGAGGATCGCCTCGCCCTCCCAGACTTCGGCGAGGTGCAGCTCGTCGACGGCGAACACCACGTCTTCGGCGGAGCTCGGGTCCCTGATGACGGCCACCGTGCCCTTGGCTGGATCCGTGCGGGCTTCTTCCAGTATCAGTGCGCCGCCATTCTTCGCGCGCAATATGGCGGGAAGAGCGCGGGCAATCTCCGGCAGCTCCTGGAAGGTCATGTGCAGCGACCGGGCATCGAGGCCGAGCTCCCGCGCAAGGGCGATGAGCTTGGGGTGTCAGGTTCCCCAGGCTGCAGTGCGAAACGCCTGCGCAACTGTTCTACGCCTACGTCCAAGCCCAGACGAGACGCTATGGCGGCCAGAGCCAGGAGCGAGGTGGGAATTTCGGTTGCAGATTTTTCTATTTCTGTTTTGGCTTTTTGCATATACCATAATTCGCGCTATCTGCATTCGGGCAATATATTGCCCGAATTTACCCCGGGAGTCAACCGATGGAGCGCCGCGGAGCGCAACCATGGCCGAGGCGCGTGAGCTACTGGATCACGAGCGCCGAGTCCTCGACGACAACCCTGGCGTGCCGCATCGACCAGCCCAATTCAGCCGGGGAAGTCCTGTAATTGAGCTCGGCGTTGAGATGGAATTTTGCAAACGTGTAGTCTGCGGGATTCATGGAGACGCCCGCCGCCTGTTGATTGTAGGCGCTCAGTGCCGCAATGAAGCTCTTCTCGGTAATTGCAAACCGAAAGGTCTTCCACCCTCTCCAAGGCGCGCTCTGGCTGATGGCCGAACCGGGCTGCGTGATCAACCACGCGTTGTCCATACCGACCACGCTGTTGATCATCATGTTATGAGAATCCTCATCCAATCGTATGTGGCCGCCCAACTCCCGGTGCGGGTGACCGTTGAAGAAGAGATTGCAGCCATAACTGATCTTGGTGCCGCGACTGCGATCCACGAACAGCAGATCTGCGCTCACATAGGTCGTGCTGCCGGCGTGATGCTCATCCACCGCAGTCGGTACCTGCAATTCGAGCGAGACAAGAATCGCCCTCCCGCTCTGCGCAAATGGATGGACTTGCGCTTCCGGTGCCACCGAAGTCTCGGGGGTCATCATCATCTTGTACCCGTTGGAACCCCCGGGAAGATCGGCGGAATTGATATAAACACCCACGGTATCCCCATCGATCTGCAACACTGAACTACCCGGCGCGTCGCGGAAACCGCTTTCGTGCTTGTCAACCGGGTCGGATGGAAAAAAGCCGGTCTTATCGCCCGCCTTCCAGCCTGTCGGCACGAGCATTCCGTCGGAGCGGGTCGGATTGGGCTGCCACAAAATCATATGGAAGGCGCCGGTCGACGGCGGTCGATGTTCGGCTAGAGGCACGAGGTAATTGCCTTCAACGCCGCCCAGCGAAGACTGCTCGAAAAGTAGCTCCGGGGGCGCAGAGGCCTGAGCGACGGAGAATACAGACAAACAAAATACGACAGAATAGATCCACGCCGGGACGGGGGCGGCATTCGCCGCGAAACTCTTGCCTCCATTCATGCTCGATCTCCGATACGACTTTTTATTTGCAATGCGCAAGTACTCGCCGAATGTCTCGCCTTCCGGTCGGGCCCGGACCTGATTCAGACACCCCCCCGCGGAACCTGCATGGTCGTTCCATCCTGGAAGACAATTGTATTTACTTCGAAGGTGGTTCTTATCTTGGCAAAATCCGTTTCCCAGAGTTTCTCCTGGGGGTCCAAGGATTTGTTTATGGAAACAATGGCGCCATGATCGACGGCAGTCTGCTTTGCGGATATTCCACCGCCGTAAGACCGGCTGACGTCGATGATTGCGTCTCCGTAGATGTCGCTGAGTCTGAGAACGCCGACTACGCTCCGAATGGCTTTGTCGGTTTTGTTATCGTAGGCAATTTCCAAAGCGACATAATGTTGCTCATCTACGTGAACTTCATTCTTTTTCGACACGAGAGTGACCGAAACTATCCTCGCAAGCTCCTCCTGTTTTGCCGCGCGCTCCGCTTGTACTCTCTTCTTCAATTCCTCGGCCCTTGCTGCTTCGGCACTCCGCTTCGCCAACCAGGCGTCTTCCTCGAGCAACGCCTGCTTCACAGTTACTCCGCGCGGAACCCCCTTGCTCGCCATGGGATTTCGCTGAGACCAATCATCGAACCTCTTCAATTGTTCTGCAGTGAGTGCGTCCCTTATCTTGATCCGTTTGTGGTCCGTCATACCGGCGACTTCGATATTCAGCGGGCTCGAGCGTTCGGAGACGGTTACGCATAGCGCAACCACAATTAACGCAGCGCAGCTGTATGCAATCGATCTTCCCGTCTTTGACATATGGATCCTTTGGTGACCGGGATTCCTCCGACAGCACCGGTCGTGGCCGTATCACGAGACCTACGAGACCTTACCTCCCGGCTTAGGATGTGGCAATATATTGCCAGTGTCAATCCCTCGGTAAAGCAAAAAATTTGCGGCATTGCATAGGAGAAAATAATCGCTTGCCTGCGTGAAGACTCCATTGACTCATTTCTGTCGAGAGCCGCCCGGAATCCTCAACATCCGGCGGTAGCGGTGGAGGGCCAGTCGATCGCTTATGGAGCTCTCGAAGACCGCGCACGGCGAGTCGCCGCGAAGGTATCCGAATACCGGGAGCCGAAGATCCTCATTGCGATCCCGCAGGGGCCGGATGCCTATGCCGCCATGCTGGGAGTGGGACTCGGCGGAGGTTTCTACGCACCCGTCAATCTGGCGGCGCCGCGCGAAAAGCTCGAGCTCATCGCTCGGCTGCTCCAGCCGGATCTCATCATTGGGAGCCGGGATGTAACGGACTCGCTTCGCGGAGCCGCCCCGGAAGCCGACGTGGCGGATGTCCAGGAATTGTACGACATGTCGCCGCTGGTCGGCCGGGGGCGCCGCCATGAGCTTGCCTATTTGATATTTACATCGGGCAGTACAGGCGTGCCCAAAGGCGTCATGGTTCCTCGGAGCGCTTTGGATCACTACGTCGCGTCGATCGCCCAAACTCTGGGTATTACCGCGCAGGATCGGGTTTCGCAGCATCCGAACATCGCGTTCGATGTCAGCGTAATGGAGATCTACGGCGCGCTTTGTTTTGGGGCGACCCTGTGTCCTATCGCGAGCAAGGGAGACAGGCTGATGCCGGCGCGCGCCATCGCCCGCGAAAAATTGAGCGTTTGGATATCGGTACCCAGCGTCATCGGCCTCATGATGCGTGCCGGCCACCTGACGGCCGCGAACTTGGCTTCGGTCCGTTTATTCGGATTTTGCGGCGAGCCGCTTCTCAAGCAGCACTTGGACTCCATCTTTTCGGCACGCCCCGACGCCATCGTGGTGAACACCTACGGGCCGACGGAGGCAACGGTATCGGTGACCTCGCTCCGCCTGACGCGGGAAAATTATCTCGGCGCGTGCGCGGAATCGGTGGCGATCGGCGATCCGATAGCCGGAATGGATCTGAATTTGATAGGTGGGCCCGACGGGGAGGAAGGCGAAATAGTCATCTCGGGCCCTCAACTTGCCGTAGGGTACTGGCAAGACCGCGAGCAGACCGCCAAGTCATTCAGGTCGCTGGAGCTCGATGGGAAGCCGACACGCGCGTATTTCACGGGTGATTGGGCTAAACGGAGTGGCGGTCACGTCTTTTGCAAGGGGCGATTGGATTTCCAGGTCAAGATTCACGGGCATCGGCTCGAGCTCGACGAGGTGGCCGCGGCGATCCGAGCAAGCGGCTGGCCTGAGGTTTGCGTGCTCATGTGGCGCGACAAGCTGACCGCGGTCATCGAGACGCGCGAGGGTGCGGACTTGAATGAGGTGGAGCTGCGGCGATTCCTCACCGAAAAACTCGAGCATCATGCGATTCCGGTGGTGCTGCGGGCCATTCCAAGCCTGCTGCGCAACGAAAACGATAAAATCGATAGTGCTTCGGTTACCAAGTGGCTGGACGCCAACGCCGCTATTCACCCGGAACCAGGGCGATGAGCTGGTTGATATCCAGCGATCCATCCCGACGCGGCAGCTGATGGATCAGGATCACTTCATTGGGGGTCTTGGGCAAATTCATCCGGATCAATTGATCCATGAGATATCGTGAAACCTTCAGTTTGGAAGCCTTGCCTATCGGATCATTCGTGAAAAAAGGTCGGGCGAAGCCCTTTTCCGGCGCCCAGGTCTTGATGTCCTTGCTCGTTGGCTCAAAAAGGACATTGAGGCAAGACAAATCCCTCCTGGAGAATGCCACGCGCGTCTTCAAGGAAAACTTGTCGCCGAGTTTGTATAGATCGCCGGGATCGACTGAACCGATCTTCTTCGTCTCGGCAATCCTCAACAGTTCATCGACGGTACCATCGAATTCGGATGCATGAGCGAATGCCCAAACGTCCGACGCGAGCCTCGAGTTTGGAATACCAAGTATCTCTATGACGGCGGATCGGTAGCCGCAAATCAATCTTTCCAGCTCTTCCATGCTTGTAAAGTCCGTTGAGATGTCGGGTTCCAGGATTCCCGGCGTCCTCAATTTATGGAAGATCGCGTCATAGCGATAGCGGGACATCTCATTGAAATAGCCTTCCCTCTTCAACTGCAGCTCCAGGCCGTAGGCCTCCCCCGCAAGAATTTCCAAGAGTTCCTCGCTCACGGACAGCTCATTCGCCTGCACATGATCGTTCTTTATGACACATGATCTTGCCGGCTTGCTCCCGTTCGACCGATGAAGCGCGACGGACGTTTGAAAGACGGACCGGTGGCCCAGCGATTTGACATCTCCGATGAACAGGCTGTCGCAGGACCCACGGAGCACGGATTCGAGGACCGATCTCAGATAATCGGTTCCGGGAAAATACTGGACTACGGAATTCATGATGACCGTATCGAAACGGTGACGCCGATATTCCTCCAGGCGGGTCGCACTACCTCTCGATACCTTTACGTTCCCGATATTCCTGGCCTTAACCGCGCGGTCCAGCTTCTCGATCGCGTGCTCCGAGGGATCGACGCCAAGGTAGCACTCCACCGCATCATGAAGTTTCCACAGCAATAATCCCGTCCCACAGCCGATTTCCATCAGCGATCTCGGTTTTAGATTCTTGATTCGATCTACCGTATTGTTCCGACACTCGATCATTTCCGGGAGAGGAATCGGTTTCTTGTCATAGGCGCTGACCCAGGAATCGAAATCGTCTTCGCTCTCTTCGAGATCCGTTTTGCTATAGGTCTTGTCCCATACCAATTCCCATATCCTTTCGATCTTCTTCTCCGCGTCGATCACCGCGGATTTATCGGGCATCATTTTTCCGGAATCGACGACGACGAATGAATAGATCTTGCCGGATTTCTCATTGGCGATCGTGACGGATTTCAATACGCCGCCGATGGTTCTTAGCGCCTCGCTGATCGTTCGATCGAGTGCAAATGTCAAGTGGGTGCACCGGCTCGCGCGGCGATCTTGTCGGAGATTCTGAGCACCATGTCACCGACGCAGTGGATGTGATCCATGTCCCGCGTTTCCATTGTCACTCCAAAGCGCTGCTCCACTTCCACGATGATCTCGATCATCTTGAAGGAGTCCCATCCGGGAACGTCCTCAGCCGCCGTCTTCGACGTAACCTTGAGATCCTCCAGGTTGAATACGCCGCGGATGATGGCCACGACCGCTTCGAATACGGGATCCAGTCGCACACTATCCTCCCGGCGGCGCCGCCCGGCAGCGTCCCGCATCAATCCTTCGATTCGGCGCAAAGGGCCAGCGCGTTGGCGCAAAGCCTTGCCCAACTCGCAAAACTGGGTTGACTCGCCGGCCGGTCCGGATCCTCCCAGTTTAATCGGTCGATGTAGCCCACCATGATTCCAGGCATGATTCGCCGCACGACTCCGTTGGAGTTGTTCGAGTCCTCAATCTGAATCAGCAGAAGCTGACTGTCGCCGTAGCCGCGCAAAGCCGAATTCAGCTGTTCGATCTGCGAATCCGTCAGCTCCGCCCCCGGCTTGTACACGAAGATCTTCCCCGCCGATTCGAGATCGGCGATCAGCTTACGCCGCAGGAATTGCAGGCGCACGCACCATTGCTCGAGAAGCTTCTCGGCCTCCATCTCGTCGTGCATGACCCAGGTATGCATGCCGATTTTGAAGCGCTGGTCGAAAACGTTGTATTCCGTCTGGCCGATATCCTTCCCGGGCAGGGTTAATACGGTTTGCTCCCGGGTACCGAGTCCCTCGAACCGATCGCGAAGAGCCAGGATCAAATCGTCCGGCTCGATCGCCGCCCAGCGGAGCAGACCGATGGGTTCAGCCCCAAATTTGCGCTGTACGAGCCCGACTTCGCATCCGCCGCCCCCGGGCGCCCCGAGACTTTCGAATTTCATCATGAGGTTCGTCAGAGGACCGGAGCGCTGCGGACGCCCGACCTCGAGAAGCCCGTCGCCCTCGGAATTGGGCGGATGCTTGTCCGTGATGGCAAGACGTGCAATGAACAGCTCGCTGTCGACGGTCGGATCCCGCGGCACGAAATAATAGGCCCGCTTCCATCGCTTGAGTGCCTCCTCGAGATCCCCTCTCGACGTTGCGATCTTTGCATACTCGATGAGAGGCGGCGCCCTGAACTTGAAGCGCGCGATCGCCCGCTTGCAAACCGCCTCCGCTTCGTCGTATCGCGATTGGCGGCCGAGCAGATTGGACAACGCGACGTAAGCCGCAATTGAATTGGGGGCCTCGTTCAAGAGCGTCTCGAGCAGCGTCTTGGCACCCGAGACATCGCCTTTCTGATCGAGGATCCTCGCCTGTTCGAGAGTGATGTCCGCACGCTGGTAGGGATCACGGAAGAGATTCTGGGCCGCTGTCGCCAACTCCGCCGCGGCATCGATCTCCCCCATGCGCGCCAGAAGCTGGACGTGCCGCAGGTAACCCATGGCAAACTCGGGAAACTTGCGATTCAACTCCTGGTAACGGGTGCGCGCGCAGTCCCAGCGTTTAGCCTGGGGAACCGCCACGGGGGCCTCGGCATGGCCCTGCGCAATCTTTGGATCGTTTGGGAACCGCTCGGCAGCCCGCCGCCATCGCGCTTCGATCTCCTCATTCCGGCCCCTTCGGGTGGCTATCAGCGGCCAAAGGCTATGGATTCCCGGATCATCCGGAAAGCGAGTCAGCGCCTCCGCGAGCACCGTCTCCGCCGCCTCCAGGCGGCCGGCGTGCATGCGCGAAATAGCCCAGTCGCGCCACCCGGCGGATTCCGACGGAAAGCGTTTGCAGACGAACTCCCAGCGGCGCTCGGTCATGTCAAAATTCTGGGACAATTCCGCGAGCATCGCCGCGTGGACGTGGGGCCAGCTCTTGTCCGGAAAGCGCCGCGCCGACTCTCGCTGCAGCTCCATGGCCTTTCCGATGTGCAGCAGCTGGTTCTCCGCCTCGATACCGCACCGATAACCCGCCGGGTTGTGGGGATAGGCGGCTCGAAGGGCCACGGCGCGCAGCGCGGCCTCGCGCCAGTCGCCGCGTTGCAGCGCCAGAAGCGCGTATTGCTGGGCGGTTCGGACATCATCGGTCCGGATGCGCATGGCCTCAATGACGGCGTGATCCGCAGCCTCGAACCGGCAATCGGCGTTCAGCGCCTCCGAGACGCGGATCAACTCCTCCACCGCCGGGTCCCGCACGGATGCCGGACCAGCGCCCGCGCTCATGTCGCCAGCCTGCGTGCCCATCGATTCATATCCTGTATGATATGGGCAATATATTGCCCGTCTATGGTCCGACGGTCAAGGTGTGCATTATCCGGCGTCCGCCTTCAATTGCTGCGCTCGGCGCGTGAAATGGATACTTTTCCGGCGTCGACCGGGATTCTGTCAACGCATCACCGCCGGGTGCGTTTGGACGGCGTGGGACGCAACTGCATCTCACCGGGGACGTCCAAGCTATAAGCGCAGTTGCGAGGTGACCTCATATGCGGAAGCATAGAAATTGGGAGACTCTCGTCCGACGCTTGGCAATTCCGGCTGCGATGTCAGCCATGGCAGGTTGCGGCGGAGGTTCTGGTCCGGCCGCCACCACCTCCCCTGGCGGCAGTTCGCCGAGCAGCACCGTTCTGTTTCAGCAGCCGCAAGAGAGCGGCATCGCCGGTCAGTTCTTTGTGCCTCTCGCAACCCACACCTCTCCGGAAACTGGAATATTCGAGTTGGTCTTATGGCAGCCAAACCCTGAGACCGCGGACGGTGAGCTCGTGCCGACCACTTGGGACGCCGGCTCAGAAACCGGCTTCACCACGGCGTCGCCATCGACTGCGCAGCTCGGCTTTCAAAACCAGACGGGCACGAGCACGGCGCAAATGGAAGGCGGCACGGTGGGTGCCTACATCAACTCCGCAAACTTGCCGGGGTCTCCTGCGGGCCAGAAGATGATGATTTCGCCGCAGTACCTCTTCACGCCGGGGAGTGAACCGGTGCCGTTTTCGAGCTCGAATTCAGTGCTGACATCCACGATGGATCTGCAGATTCCTACGGCGGCAGGCAACGATACCTACGTCGTCGCGGATTTGCTGTTCAAAGATCCGAATGGGGTGCGCGTCAGCTTAGGCGCAAAAATATTCCATAACGGAGAGAGCAATCAAGCCGTGGGAACCGGCTACGATGCGCCTTCCAATACGTACCTGCTCAATTCTCCGCTCGAAGGAACTCAGCAGTTCCTAACTCAGCTGCCTGGCAGTGCGTCGACCGCCGGTACTCCGTGGACCGGATGGCGGCACTACCAGTGGTCGGTGAGTCAAGCGCAATTCGTCGCGGCGATCAATTACTTGATTGCGCAGTATCCCGGGAAAGTGACGACAACCGATCCTACGGAGTATGTGCTTGCTGAAGTACATTTGAATGCAGAGTTCCATTTTCAACCGGACGCCGCCGAACTGGGTTGGTCCATGACCGGGTGGACGGTTTCGGTAGCGTCATCGGGCGGCTGACCGATCGGGGACCGTGCGCATCATCAATCGCGCAGACGAACGCGCATCAGACGCCGGTCGCAATTTGGCGACGTATACAAGAGACGACAATTGCCCATGCACGCATGGCGCACCAATATCGCCAGCATGGATACCCATGAGATTTGGAGAACATTGGGACCAGGCCTGGCCCTTCTGACGCTTATGGCGGCCCTGGCCGCCTGCGATGGCTCGAGCGATACCGCCGGCTCGGCGGCCGTGACCTCCGCGCCCGGTAGCACCACTTCTACCGGCTCTACTGGCTCCGGCAGCCCGCCCGGCGGCGGGGCACCCGGCGGTACCAGCGGCGCAACGATCCTATTCGAGCAACCGCAGGAGAGTGGCATCGCCGGTCACTTGGTTGTTCCTCTGGCGGACCACACGTCACCGCCAACAGGCGTATTCGAGATGGTTTTGTGGCAGCCGAATCCTGACATGCCGGACGGCCAGCTCATGCCAACCACGTGGAACGCGAGTTCAGAAACCGGCTTCGCCCCGTCATCGTCGCTGGCCACTACGCAACTCGGGTTTCAAAACGAAGCGGGTACGAGCACGGCGCAGATGGACGGCAACGTCGTGGGAGCCTATCTGAACTCGTCAAACTTACCAGGATCTCCCGACGGCCAGAAAATGATGATTACCCCGCAGTTCACGTTCGAGGCGGGAAGCGCGCCGGTGCCGTTCTCGAGCTCGAACGCAGTGCTGAACGCTTCGATGGAACTGCAGATTCCTACGGCTCTGGGCAAAGATAATTACGTCAATGCGGATTTCCTGTTCAAGGACCCGAATGGCGTGCGCATCAGCATCGCTGCAAAGATATTCAGCAATGGCGAGGAGAATCCCGTAGTGGGCACCGGTTACGATGTACCTTCCGATACGTACATGCTCAACGCTCCGCTCGGGGTGGATCAGTCGTACCTCACCCAGACGCCGGGCAGCGCCTCGTCGACGGGTACTCCGTGGCTGGGATTGCGGCACTTCGAGTGGTCGCTCAGCCAAGCTCAAATGGCCGCTGTGCTCAAATATATGGTGGCGCAATATCCCGGAAAGGTGCAGTCAACCGATCCGGCACAATACGTGCTCGCTGAAGTGCACTTGAATGCGGAATTCCATTTTCAACCGGATCCAGCCGAGCTCGGTTGGTCCATGGCCGGATGGAAGATATGGCTTACGCAATCAGGCGGCTGATCGCGCCGTGGTTTCGCGCGGTGCTGATTACATTACTTCGATGATGCTTGCTACCGACGGTACCCCTGCATCATTGAATGCAAATAGCATGTAGAACCCGGGGACCAGTATGGTGGTATCCGTCGGCAATACCGCGGTTACATTTTGACCCTCTTGAGCAAAGGTCAGATCGATGAAGCGCTGATCCGAATTGCTGGAATGGGTAACCGAACCCGTGCGAACGAAGGTGAGGCGCGAGATGACGTCCGTGGGACCCACGGTTATATCAAGCGTATCACCAGGGTTGAGTGCCTGCGCGGCGGTTGCGGTGATAGACGGCCGAACCGCGGGGGTCCCTCCTGACGTATAGAGATACGGTGGATAGTAAATCTCTGCGTTGAGGTTCTTCACAGGACCCGGAGCACCACCGCCGGCGGTCAATACGGTTGCATCGGGCAACAACAGCGCGGTCGAGTGGTACAGGCGCGGCTTGGTGGCGCTGGCGCCGGCCGTCCACTGCCCGGTTGTCGGGTTCCAGATTTGCGCTTGGTAGGCGACTCCCGTCAGCTTATTCGCAACTTGAGAGCCGCCCGTTATCAGAACCGTTCCGTCGGCTAAAATGGTGCCGCTCGCCCAGAAGCGGACCTGATCCATGCTGGCGGTCGGGGTTACGACGGGAGTCGAAGAACGAAAGTCGACGACCACCACTTCTTGATTCGCGCGAAGAGAAAGCGCCTGGCCCGGCGCGAACGAAATTGTTGGCAAAGACACGCCTCCGGCCGGCGCCCTCACCTTTGGATGAGCGGTGATGCTGCCAACGCCTGCGGTCGAGACGGTGTACATATAGCCGTTATCGCCAAGCACGAACACATTGCCGCCGGGTGCCACGAAGGCGCGGGGATACCACCAATTCTTGCCGAAGACGGGGGTGCTGGTTGCCCCCGTTAAAGCCGTCCACGACCCCAGAGCCGGGTCATATAGCTCCGGTGTTGTAGCCGGCTGCACGGGCGATAGCGTCCCCACATTTTGCCTTCCGCCCAAGATCACCAATTGGCCGTTGGGAAGCGCGACGAGCGATCCATACCAGCGCGCATACATCATCGGCGTATTCGCGGTAAGCGTGTCGGAGGATGGCGAGAAAATGGTCGTATCATTATTCGCCGAGTTGCGTTTGCCGTTAACGGTCAGATCGCCACCCGACGTTAGAACGTCCCCGGATAACATGACCGACTGCGCGCTGCAGAAAAGATCGGTTTTGGTCGTGTTCGACAACACCAGATGTGCGCCGGTACCGGTGCCCAGCGTCGGATCCCAGACATCATAAATGAGTTCACCGCCTTGTTGACCGAGTGCATTGGTGCCGTAGCTCATCACCGTCCCGTTCGGCAACAGAACGGCGTGAATAGGAATAAGAGGCCAGGTAACGGCAGGGCCAAACACACCGGTAACGTTCGCCGCGACGACGCCAGCGGGAATTTGACCGGTCACGCCGGACTTTACCGACACGAGTTTCGTCGGGGCTGATACCTTCGCGGCAATTTCCGCAATCGGCTTCACACCAGGTCCGGGACCGTAGTCGACCGGACCGGCCGCATCGGTTTCATCGGCAATTCCCAACAGTGCCTCAATCTGTTGAATCGGGGTCAGGGAAGCTGCCACCGCCGCACTCTTGTCCGCCACGACGGCAATCGTGACCAGCAACGAACCGAAAATAATGTACAGACCGCTCTTGCAGGTCAATCGGAGCACGATGGCTTCTCTCCCCTCAGAGATCTAGCTATTGAAAATGGCACGCCGGAATTATCGCCGCATGCATTCTGAATTGCCCTGTCATTTCGGACAGTTGTACGCGAGTCCCAGGTTGCCGTACCTCATCGCATTGTCGAAATTCGCAGGGGCTCCCCCCGACTGATCGAATAGCCAAACGAGATTTGGCTTCTTGCTGTCGATCATGTAGCCGGTTTGCGTCGTACCCGCCACCGCCACGGGATCCATCCACACGGTTCCCGGAAAGACCGGACTCGTCGACGCGGTTTGAATCCATAGGGTCGGTACGCTGGATCCGTTGATAGACCACGTCAGGCTCGCGTTCATTTGATTCGACGAGTTGCATCCCACCTTGGTCACCTTGGAAAATACCGCATTGCGCGTGAGGAGCCGGATGGGCGCGTAACCGGTGCTGCCACCCGCAGCGCTGGCTTGAACCAGTACGGTGTAGTTGTCGCCCAATGGCAGGACGGCGCCGGCCGGCGATATCGACAGACTGCTCGCCACCGAGGTCTTTTTCGAAGTCAGGCTCACGCTGGCCGGGGTAAAGGAATACGTCAGCCCGGGAGGCAAACCGCTGAGCGTCAGGACTACCTCTCCGGTGTAGCCTCCGACGGAGTTCACGAATACATTCTCGGTTCTCGTATCGAGCGCAGTGAAGGCAAGCGTTCCTATAGCCGGCGTCACCTGAACGGACGGGGTCGTCGGCAGCAGACCGTAGACGGCGACCTGGTTCGATCCGGAGGCGACATACACCTTGCCGTTGGCAACCGTCGGGACGGAGTAGCGTCCAAGCTGGCCAAGAGAGTCCCTCTTCGGCACCTGCGCCGAGTTCCAAAGAGGCGTGAGGTGTCCGGCGGAGGGAACCGCATTGTACGCGGACACAACAGCGGTGCCGGTCGTCTCATTCGAAACGGTCCACAGAATTCCATTTGCACCGGCGTTCGCCGACAAGGCCAAAGCATTCGTATCAAGATTGGAGGGGGCATCCACGGATGTTTGGGTAAACGTGTTCCCCGAAACCTGCCATGACATGAGTTCGTCGACGTTGCCGAAGCTGTAGTAATAGGACGTGCCGCTGGAGATGTTCCAGATCGCGGTGTCGCTGCCTTGAAGGTATCCGTCAGCGGCGGTCCTTGTATCGGCGCAGATCCCCCCCTCCGCTGGAAGCGTCGGATGATTACTGGTGCCCCAGAAATATTGGGGGGTCTGCGTATTCAGCGCCTGATCGAGTTGCAACGCATAGACCTTGCCTTCCTTGCCGCCGCCAAGCAGCAGATTCGTTCCGGTGCCGGGCATGACCTGCGGCCCCGATGCCGCCAGATCGAGATCGAGTGTATTCATGCAGGTCGCGTCCGGATCCTGGTAGGAACCGGCGACCGACAACGTCCCGGGATTCAACTGAACAAAACTCTCGGAATAGTCGACCCCCGTACCCACCTGCTCCGCGTTGGCGGTCATGGCGTAAATGTAAGTGCCATCAGACGCCAGGCCGCGCCCGCCCTGCCAAATGGCGCCGCCGATTCCGCCTGATTCCGCGTTGAACACCGCGACATTGGCGAGGGTCTCGGCATCGTACCCGAGCACCATACCGAAATAGGGATTCTGAGCGAGCGTCGAAAGATTCGTACGGAAATCCGCATGCGAGGCAAGCGCCACGTAAACGACGCCGTTGAACAGGAGCAGTCCGGCGCGTTGCTCATTCAAAACCGGGTCAAAGCCCGGAGCCGAAATCGTGACGGGGCCGCCGAATTCCTCCTGCCCGCTCGTCAGGGACAACGCATGCAGCTGCATGGTGACGGACTGGGCCGCGGTACTCCAGATGTGCGTCAGCACATAGATCGTCTGCCCGGCCGGATCGATGACGGGCGTGGAAAAAATGCCATTGCGCGAAACGCCGCTTCCGGAGAACCAGAGAAACCTGGACGATGGAACACCCGCTCCCAGGTTTACGCTCCAAAGAGGCTCGGCCGATGTCGTCGCACTGTCGGCATCGAACGCATAAACGCTGTTGCCCATCGTTGCGACGTAGACGACATTATGCGTACTGCCCCCTATGACGAGGCTGGGAACGTAAAGGGGCTGCGCAAAAACTTCCTCATCGACAGGGTAGGAGAACAGTTTCCCGAATGTAGCGGAGGAGACATTCGAGGGTGTCAGAATCGATTCGGCCAGGTTCGCTCCCGACCGGCCGATGTCGTAGTCCTGCGTCAGTACACTGGGTTGTGCATTAGCGTGTGTAACGAGCATCGCCAAGGCGAGGCAGATCACCGAGCGCACAAAATCTTTCATCTAGATTCCCCCGACGCGTGGCGGCGTGGCGCAAATTTCTTTTCTGCGCCGCACCCCAACGAGGAGCCGGCGAATGAATTGCGAATGACTTTATCACGATTTTTCAGGCGTAGGATTGACCAGCCAAATCAACAACTGCCACTCTGTCGTTTATGTAAAATCCCGCAGCGCCTCGCTATTGCGGCGCAGAGACGCAATGTCCCCTTATGCAGAGATCTATCTTAGCTTTGGAAAATAGCGCGCGGAAAATACCGCCGCGCGCCTTAAATTTCCCCATGCAACGTCTCAACTTTCTTCTCGAGCTATTCCGCTGAGAGCATGCCACGAAATTCGCCCCGCGTTGACGCTTCGTGTCATAAGTGATCCGTTGAAAGGATATGTAAACGAGGCCGCGTCCTCGCTCGCGGACGAGCGGCGCTTACGCCTGAGAATATCCAAACGCCCGCATTGCCGGTCCGCAAATTCTATCGAACATCGCAACTTGTTCCGGCGTCCAGCCGGTTCGCAGGCGGTCCGATTGCCCGACTCCCGCTCCCGTTCGCTCGAGGGAATCCGTCTCGAGCGACCGGCAAATACCCGCAGCGCTCTCCGGAAGACCGATGTAGTCGGCAAGCGTCTTCGCTACGCGCGCCGGGGCCTCCAGCATGTCCTCCTGCTGAATTTCCACATAGTGCGGCAACAGCGGACGAATTTTGAGCCACGCATCCATTGCACCCGCCCAATCCCTGCAGTGCGCCTCGAAACTGCCGCCGAACTTCACCATTCGCGAGAGAACATTGGCGACGGGATTTCGCCGTTGAAAGACGAAGCGAGATCCGGGAAAGCACTCGTTCAAAAACGGCGCCGACATTATCATCTTCACACCCGGTGTTTTGTCGACGAACGATGCCGAGCCGTGCATATGGTAATACGCGCTTCTCGCGGCTTCGATTGCGATCTGTCTGAAATTCTGCCGAGCCAGGTACCTTACCATCCCGTTTTCGGCGTTGATATCTCCGCTCAAGGCGTCGGCGGCGCTGGAAAACAGGGGGGCACCGTGACCCTCGCCCAGCCACGGCAGGCCAAGGACTTGCGTCAGCGTTGATCCGAGCTGAGACGTTCCCGATCGCGGAGATCCCATCAAAAAAAGGCGCAAAGGGGGCGATCTATCGATCCTTACTTGTTTGGCTCTCGGCAGCGTCGCCGGTTGGCCGACGACAAACACGTTGACGGATTGCACCAGTTCGGCGGCGATCGGCCGGCTGAATACCAGAATGAAGGCATATGCGTTGAGTTGACTTTCTTTGCGAGCGCGCTCGAGGTCCGGCCGGGCTATATCCGCGACGCCATATCCGATGACCTCGCCTTCGGCCATCGCGAACACGTGCGAGAAGTGATCCGCGGCCGAAACCGCAGCCCAGCCGGTGACGAAGTCGGTGGACATCGTCTCCACTCGACCCTTGACCGGCGAAGCCTGAGCCGGTCGATCGTGCATGGGATCTCCGGAGTCGGGGTCGGCGCGAGGGGCTTCAGGTTGCGATTCGTTCATTTGCGTCGTGAATAACACCGTGCCGTCATTAAAATTCCGCCGGAACGTCATCTGGCGGCGGCCGCTTTTACGTCAGCGGAAAAATAAGACTCATCGTAGCTGTAACCCAGCGCGAACATGATGGGATCGCACACTGCGGTCATCCTTCTCGCATCGTTCTCGTCCAGATCGAGGTGATCCAACGAGTAAATGGCCCCAAAATTTTCGTCCGTCTGTTCCGGGCGGCTCTTATTGACATAGCGCAGGAACCGCGCCGTGGTCGCATCCGGGAGTTGCAGGAAGCTCGCAATCGATGTGGCCACGGCAGCCGGGTCGAGCACCAGCTGCCGGTGTTCGATTTCCAGAGCCGCCTCGCCCAGCTGGTCGCGTACGGCCAGCCATGCCGTCATGACTGCGACCCAGTCCGAGTAATGACGCTCGATGGAATCCTGAGGAAACTTCCGCCGGCGAGAAAGCACGTTCTCTATCACACGGCGCTTCATGAAGATAAATCGGGCATTGGGCCAGAGTTCCTTCATCAGTACGGACGCGCGCACCATCTCCACCGTGGGTGTTTTATCCAGCCAGCGCACGGTGGGAAACAGGTCCGAGGCCAATTTGACGAAGCTGCGGCGGATCAATTTCTGAAATGCATCGATCGGGACACGGCCCATCATCGTGTTGGGGTCATACGCGCGCCGCCGGTAATATTCATCGATCGTCGAAACGAGAGCATGAGCCAGCGGCAACAGGTGCCCTTCGCCGGTACCAACATAGCTGCCCGATTCGAGCAATGCCAGGGTAACCGCACTCGTACCCGAACGTGCGGAGCCCAGGATGAAGACCGGTCGCTGACGCTCGTCGCTCGCCGGTTCAAAAGCGCCGGATGTCAGATCGAGAATATCCTCGGCGGCCGCTTGTGCGCGCGGCAGTTTGAATACTTCGGCGCCGGATATCGCATGCACCTCCAGGACGGCGGCGTCCTCGGCCGAAATGTTCGCTTCGCTGAGATCTATGTTGAAACCATGCTTCCCGTCGCCGAGCCCGGCCATGAGCAGGTCATTGCGTTCGAGGTTTGCAAAGCCCGAGGCGCAAAACTCATCTCCCACCCGCACCGTAATTTCGAGGCGCGCCGAGGGAGTCTCGGAATCGTATGCCCAACCGCTCGCAGAACTCATACCGGCGAGCTCCACCAATCCCTTGATAGTCATCGCAAACTCCTGCCCTGCTCCGCCGCCTTATGGTGCCCGGGACATTGCCAAAGCGTTTAAGATGCGTGCGCAGCCGCCCGATGTCGATAAACCGATAAATATCCGTTCGTCATGAGCTCCGCCGACGCGGGCGGCGTGATGCCGTCCACCAATCGCTTCCACAAACCCTCCTCGGAGCACGCGCGCCGAATGGTTTGAGCGAGTGAGGATGCGTCGGCAACGTCGAATAACAGACCATCCTTCTCGTGCGTTATCCGTTCCCCGGGGCCGCCGACGTTAGAAGCGATGACGGGACGCTTGAACATCCACGCCTCTGAAATCACGAGCCCGAAGATCTCCCACCACACCGAAGGGACGATGCACCAGTCCACTCTCGCCATGCGTTGCGGGAGCTGGTCAACGGAATACGAGCCGTTGGAGACGACGATTCGGTCTGAAACCGGCAACTCCTGCTCCTTCGTGAGAAATGCCTCGATTTCCGCGCGCCGGCCGGCGGATGCGTATTGCAAGTTGTCGCCGTTGATCTCGATGAGGAAATCCTTGAATCCTTCGGCCCGCAACTGCTCCACCGCCCGTAAGATGACCCAGACTCCCTTGTTGTCCACCAGCTGTCCAAAAAAACCGAAGCGATTGTGTTTTTCGCGCGTATTGGGTGCGACCCGGCCATGGCTATAGTCCGGTTGGCCGTTCGTTACGTGAGTGATCTTGGCCGGATCGAGTCCCCATGAGGCGTAGCGCTCGATCATGAAGCGGCTCGGGACCGTGAATTCGTCGACAACAGATAGATGCCGCTTGAACCACATATCCCGGATGAAGAAATGCTCGGGCTGCCGATCGGGGAAGCATTGATGGCAGCGCACCGGCGACGCCCGAGTACACAGCGACTTGTCCGACTTGCGCAGCATATGGCCATCGGCATCGCAGATTGCCATGAATTCATGAAAGGTTACTATGATCCGAACTTTCGGCAGGACACGGCGCGTGAGCGTCAGTAAATCGATACCCAACAGGAAAAAATGGTGAAAGTGAACGACATCCGGCTGAATGAGCTCGAGAAACTCCGCGAATGACCTCGTCAACTCGACGCTCGATGATTTGTGCCACAGATAATCATAGCCGCGGCTGAGAAAGATGAATTCGCCCTCCCGCCCATCGAACCCGGTAATTTGCGCACCGCTTTTATAGAGGGACTTGAACGACGGATCCACCGCGGCCAACAGAGTTGGTTCGATTCCGTCGCGGGACTTCAACTCATTGAACAATTCATAACAGATCTGCTGCGCGCCGCCCCGGACCAGTTCGGGGTGAAACAAGCTGATCAAAAGGACTTTGGTCAACTTACCCGCCTTTGTCGAACGATCTTCGGCTTGGCGTAGTCGGTATCGGACACCCAAGGCGACGGCGTGTCGGTGGATTGCATCAGGGGGTGCGTCGGCGTCGGCCCCAGGAGCCCGTTCTCGATCATGCCCATCCACGTATTGGAGAATAGCCAGCGATTCACGATCGAGCCTCCTTCATGGTGGGGGCGGCGGGTCGAGCCCTTGCCCTCCAGATGCCACAGGCGAATGTCGTGTATCCAAGGCGCAGTGCCTTTCGCAATGCTCTTGAGGCAAAGATCCGCATCCTCGTAGTGGCCAAATACGAACGCCTCGGTGAATCCGCCGAGTTCCTCGAACCATGATCTATCTATGGAAATGAACGCGCCGGTGACCGCCGGAACCGGACGAGGCCGGTTGAATTGCAAGGATCTGGCCGGCGCTCCCTTGCCGTAATGTTCGGTCCGACAGATCCGTACCGGCAGAGGCTTGCCTCCGGCCAGAGATAATCCGACGTCCACTTCGAAATACATCCCTCCATGCATCAGCGAGCCATCATCATAATAGAGCGGCACACCGAACATTCGAGATTGCTCCGCCGGAGCCGAGCTAAGCACTTCCGTATGCTTCTTGGCCCAATCCCGGTCGCGGGGAAACACGTCCGGGTTCACCACCAACAGCCGGTTGCTGCGCGCGACTCGGGCGGCGGCATTGTTGGCTGCACCAAAACCGGCGTTGCCGGGCAGAATGACGATGCTGATCGGCAAACCATAAATGAGACTTGCGCAGTGGGCTTCGCGAAGCAGTGTCTCCGCCATTTCCGGGCTGTTCGAGACGTAAATGAACTCGTACTCGTCGATGCCCGGAAGGCCGGAATACAGACAATTCTGTACGAAGAAGAATTCCGGCTTCCCATACAGGCACACTACGATGCTGCCGCGAGGGGACCGATCCTGCGGACCAAACCGCTCCATGTACGGCGCAGAGACTATTTGACGGGTGATCGACTCATTGAATCGTACCAGCTCCGCGCCCACGCCGCGCTCCAGATAACTCATGCTCTCGATGCAAGGACTGCCGAAAAAGGATGCTCCCGCGAGGTGCGCCAATATCGTGTCGCGCAACTCCAGGTCCTCCACGAACGCGGGCGCACTTTGAATTGCAGTTGAAAAGCCGCCCGACTGCCACAATTCGATCCGCATGGGACCCGAACCGTCGCCGCCCCGGTCGAAATGCATGAAGCCGATGAATCCGAATGCGTGCACGCGGCGGCCGCCGATTGCAGTCTCGACATCCATTCTACGGACGCGCACGATGCGTGCCGCATCGATCACCACGCGCCAATCCGGACCGATGATGCGGATACAGGTCAAGGGCCGGGATGCATCGTCGATCCAGCCGACGATCATCAGCCCTCCATTCGGCGCGATGATCAACGCATCGATCGAACAACGCGCTTCCTTCGAGAAGACATCTGCGCGGCCCGGGTCGTGCGGAGCCGCAATCATGATATTGCGCGCCTCACGCGGCGTATCCGGCAGCACGCGCCCCTCGGATCGTCCATACAAGAGATAATGTGCGTAGCCGGATGTGACTTGGCCGACTTCGATCGCACGCCGGACGTCGGGATTCAAGTGCAAATACCCGGCTTCGTCGAAGTTCTCGGCGACGACGAAATCGCCGTCGTCGGGATCCCTCGGCGGGAGAAATTCACCCGCTGAGAGGTGTTGTTCCGATTCGCCCGCGTGTAAAGCGCCACTGCCCCGCGATTCGCCGCCCTCTCCTGCCTGCCCATCCTCGGCGTCGTTGCGCTCGAAGACGGCGTCGGTTGCGATCTCGGGCGCCGCTCGAATCTCCGGCGCAGCCTGGGTCTCGTCGCCGCCGGAATACGCGAATACCGGAACCTCGCTGAGTGAAGCACTCTTCCCGTCGTCGATCACGTCGCCGCGCAAAAAAGGCGTCTGCTTTTTTTTGGAACCGCGCAAAGACGTTTGTCCCGCCCGCCGAGCCATGAATCTCTCTCCGATTGAAGCGCTACCCTATCCCGCCCTGTCTCGTCCGATTACCGCTGCCGGTCCGGTGCCGGCGATCACAATTGGAAATTGGCATATGGCAATCGTCCCTCGCGGTATCCGGCCAATTCGAAATGCGCTTGCCCGGTTTTGTATATGCCGGCGCGAATCGCTTCCGCAACATCTGGGTACGATTCAAGGTACCACTTCTCGTTGACGTGGATGGACGTGGGCATGCGGTGTTCATAGTATCCGAACAGCACGTAATGCTCGCGGCCCGACGGAACGACTCCACGTTTGACCGCATCCTTGACGTCCGGGTATTTGGAGAGGTACCAAGCTTCGTCGAATTTTATCGTAGCGAGTCTTTTCGCCATGACCGCTATCAAGAAATTCCGCTCCACCCGAAAGTGAGTGTTGTTGTCCGGAATCAGGAGACCCTGATTTTTCAAAGTTGCCATGCTTCCGAATGGATCTGCCATATCACCCTCTATCGAAATTGTCTCAAACCACCCCTGATCGAGCCGTGCGCGCAAGGTGAACTTCAAGCTGATCAAACGCTGAATATGCGCGGCATTTCGTAATTGTGTTTGCTCGCAATTATTCTTGGACTCTCTCGTAGTCGCGCATAGAAGTCAATTTGCATGCCCGCGATTTCAGCCACGCGACCCTTCGAGTTGACATATGCACGCAGCATCGCTGCTCATCATTCGTGTCATCGTACGTCGGCGAGATTCGTGTCACCGATCGTCAGCGAGATTCGCGTCACCGATGGTCGGCGAAACAAATTCAGCGGGACCGCCTGTCGAAACCGTCCGATTACCGTCAAGGGCGACTTCTGCCTGTGACGAATCTAATTCTGCGTTGCGCACCACGATCGCGCGGACGCTGATTTTCGGATCGAGGCGCCGCGCCAAAACAGTGCAAGAACTTCAAAATTGCGCAGCTTCAGCGAAAATGGAAGCGGATGCGCGCGGCGAGCGCCGGGATCACGGCGGAGACGAGGAGTGCGATAATATAGATCGTCGAGCAAACCAGACGCCCGGGGGCGGCGGGTACATCGAACGCCCGCTGTGAAGCGCAATAAAAAAATGGTGTTTATGTCAAATTGAGATTGTGGCAGAGATCACACTTTGGTACTTTCCCTTAGGCGCTCCGGGGGCCGTTAACGAGAAAAATGTGCGCGAAGTCGCAATAATCGACTCGTGCCATGAAATGCAGGGAGAATATTGATGGGAACATTAGTAAGCATTTCGGGAGGGGGTAAGGCCCTCGTCCACATTTACGGCAACGGTTCCGTCATAGCCGGCAATGGCAATGACACGATCACCATCGGCGGCAACGGAGCCATAACCGTTGGCGCAGGAAATGATCAGCTCGCCCTGCACGGTACGGGGACGATCGTCCAGAACAACAGCGGAGGCATGATCGGGCACGACACGATCAATCTGGGCCACGGGAGCGACACGATTTCCGAAGCCGGCCAGGCAACGGTTTATGGCCAATTCGGCAGCGCTACCATCGAAGGCGGAAAATTCGAGTTCCTGCGTGGCCCCGAAGGTCCCCACGCCGGCTCGGGCGGCGATCCGAGCCACGTCTTGTACCAAGAAATTGCTCTCTCCGGCTCGGCAACGCTGGTAGGCGCGAGTCACAGCGTTCAGTTCGTCGGCGGCACGGGTTCGGTGGTCATGCGAGGCGGAACCGGCAACGACACCTTCGTGGGTGGCTCGGGCCACACCACAATGACGGGCGGTTCCGGCCATAATCAGTTCGATTTCAATACCCTGAATAGCGGCACGAATGTCATCACCAATTTTGTCGCCGGCAACGACAAGCTTTACCTGGAAGGTCAAACGCTGTCCTACCTCCAAAGTCACGGCGATATCAGCGTCAACAACGGCAACACCTACATCAGCCTTGATAGCGGCCACGTCACCGTGGAACTGAAGGGCTTCACGCATCTGACGTCGCAGGACATCACGACGCATAAATAAGGGCTGAGCCTGCGGCTACCTTAGTCTTGAACGCGCTGGCACATCGCGCAGAACAGACAATGCCAGCCGTAACCCGATACACCCCGGTCGCAACGGACCGGGGTGCTCATACCCGACTGGTACTCGCCTCAGCGCTCCAAGCTTTGGACCATGCTCTTCGGGGCGGGGCCAATCGGCCGCTCGCCCGTTGTCTTCAAGGAATTCGCCTCGCGCTGAAGCATGATTCCGTGCCAGCGGCGATACGCTTGATCGATCGGGGGTGGCGCACGCTCCCGGAGGACGCCGAAGCACTCGCGCCGATTTACGGCCGATTGCTGTCGCTCGAAGACCGTGAGCACGACGCCGCCCTGCGCCTGCTCGATGAGATCGATGTGCGGCATGCCGACATCGCCGCACTCACCATCCGTGCGTACCTGCGTTTGCGACGCCCGGAAGATGCGAAGCGGCATCTGGATCTAGCCTTGAAGGAGTGCAGTCTGGCTCCCGGCGACCTGCTCGCCCGAGAGGCTTCCGAAGCGCTGCAGATTCCGGACCTGCAGGTTGCCGGATGGGTCGGTCTTGGGCCAACACTCGAGTTCAACGGCGAATTGGACGCCGGGGCGTCCGCTGATTCCTTGGAAATCCGCCTCGGCGACGAGGTGCTCCCGCATCCCGGCAAAACCCTGCATCGAGACGGTCGAATCCTATTCAGCTTCCAGGCACCGCGCACGACCGGCAAGACCATCCTTCACGTCAGCAGCGGTGGTGTAGCGCTACTGGGAAGCCCCCGCCACTTGCCGTTGGAATTCGGGCTGGATGGTCGCGCCGACAGCGACGGCGGCCGGATTTCCGGTTGGGCGCGCCTGGGTTGGTTACCCGCACAACCAGTGCAGCTCAGCTTCGAGGATGAGGACGGGCATCGCCATCGGTCGAGAACCAGAGGTATCGCCCGACCGGGGTATCGCTGGCCGTTCAGTATCGATGCGCGAGGCGCCGGCTTGACGGGCAGCCGCCTGCACATTGCGGCGCAACTGCCTGATGGACGCTGGCAGCCCCTCCCCGACACACCGCTCCTGCTTGACCGCGCGCTTCGATTCAAGGATCTCAAGCGCGTCCGACTGCCCCGTTGGCGCGATCAGGGCTCGCCGACCAAGGACGTGCGGCACCATTCGTCGAGGCACGCAGCGCCGATTGACGTGCTCATTCCGGTGTACGGCGGAGGCCGGGAAACACTGGCGTGCATCGAGAGCGTGCTCGCCAGCATCGCAGATCTAGGGCGCGTGTTCGTGGTCGACGACGCGACCGAGGACGCGGCGCTCGCAGCGGCGCTCGATGATCTTGCGGCCGCCGGACGCATCACTCTGCTGCGCAATGAAAAGAATCTCGGATTCGTCAACTCTGTCAACAGAGTTCTGGCGCTGCGGTCGGCCAATGACATCGTGCTGCTGAATTCCGACACGCTGGTGTTCGCCGGTTGGCTGCAGCGCTTGAGCGCAGCGGCCTACAGTGCGTCCCGCGTGGGGACCGTCACTCCGTTGAGCAACAGCGGATCGATCGCAAGCTACCCGCGTGAATTTGGATCCCCGATCGACCCGGAGCAAGCCCCGGCGCTGGACAAGCTCGCCTCTTGGACGCATCCGGGAACCTACGTCGAGGCTCCGGTTGGGGTCGGCTTCTGTCTGTATTTGCGCAACGACTGCCTGCGGGACGTCGGCGAGCTCGACGCGGCCGTGTTTGGCTTGGGATATGGCGAGGAATCGGATTTCTGCATGCGCGCGCGTCAGCGCGGATGGTCGCATCTGATCGCGGCCGATGTGTTCGTCTACCACGCGAGCGCCCTCTCTTTCGGTGCACGCCGCGCGGCGCTGATGGATCGCAGCAACCGTCTGCTGAATCTGCGATATCCGGGCTATGATCGCTATATCGCCGATTTCATAGCTAAGGACCCGCTGCATCCGCTGCGGCGCCGGCTCGACGAGCGTCGATTATCTTCCTTCGATGGACGCTTCGTCCTATTGGTGACGTTGGCGTTGGAGGGCGGTGTTGAACGTTTCGTTGCCGAGCGCGGGCGACAAATCCGCGAGCGAGGTTTGTTTCCACTCGTGCTCAAGGCGCGCAAGCCGGGGGACGCGCGCTGTTGCGAGTTATCGACCGAAGCGATTGACGCTCCCAATCTTCGCTATGAAATTCCCGCGAATCTGCCGGAATTGACCTCGCTGTTGAGCTGCCTGCGCATCGATGAAATAGAGATTCAGCACTTCTTGGACCTCGATGCCAGAGTCATCGACATGGTGCGGGCGCTGGGTGTGCCCTACGACGTGATGGTCCATGACTATTCCTGGATCTGTCCGCGCGTAACGCTCATCGACGGCAGCGGCCGCCACTGCCGCGAGCCTGAGGTTTCGGTATGCCGGTCCTGTGTCAGGAAGAATGGCTCGCGTCTCGGAGAAGCCATATCGGTGCCGGCTCTTCGGGCCCGAAGCGCCGTTTGGCTGGGGGAAGCGCGCCGTGTGTCGGCACCCTCCGCCGACACGGCAGCCCGTCTGAACAGATATTTTCGCGCTCTGCCCATCGAAGTGCGCCCGCATACGACCGCCCTCACGCCGCTGCCGCAGAGGGCAGTGTTGCCCCGTGCAGAGAGCCTTCGAATCGGCCTGATCGGTGCGATCGGCGGCCATAAGGGCTATCAGGTGCTTCTAGATTGCGCGCGAGACGCAGCCGCGCGGCGCCTCCCTCTGGAATTCGTGGTGATCGGTTTCACCGCGAATGACAAGCCATTGCTAAAGACAGGAAAGGTTTTCATCACCGGCCGCTACGGCGAAATCGAAGCGCCGCATCTGCTTCGACGTGAGCGGCCCGATATCATCTTTTTGCCGTCCGTCTGGCCCGAAACATGGTGTTACACGCTCGATTATGCAATGGCAGCGGGATTGCCGGTGGTTTCATTCGATCTGGGCGCTATTGCCGAACGCCTGCGGGCAGCGGGAGTCGGCATATTGCTGCCGCTGGATCTGAGCGCGCCGCAAATCAATGACCGCCTTCTGGGTCGCGTTGCCGGCGATCAAAATCCACGACCTTATGTCCAAATGCCGCAATCGCCTGAACTCGATGACGCTAAGATGCCAAAATACAAGGGGAAAACAATAATGAAACCGTCCATCGGCGAATCTTCGCCGGACGAAGGTCTGAGCGCATCGGTGCAAGTCCTGCCGCTTCCAACGGGTCTTTATCTATTCTCTGTCAAGTCGGCTGCCCAGCTCGCAGAGAGCAATGCGGGACAATTGAGCTTGCCGGCGATGCACGTGGGTCTGGGTCCCGGCGTGCGCTCCGATCAGGTGGAATTCATTGCCGGACCAGGCAATGCCGGAACCTGGCTATTCGCGCACGGTGACGTACTCGTAGTCAAAATCAACGGCTCCGGCGCCACGCTGATTCTGACCTCGGTTCGTTCCTCGATTGGGGAAGTGCTGGCGATCGAAGTGGAACGCTTGGAGTCCCGCGCTCAGGCCGCGACTCCGGCGCCGGCGGAAAAGCCGGGCGTACCGGGTAAACTTCCGCCAGCCGCATCTCATACGGCCGACGCCCAGCACCCGGCCGAGTCGAAGTCAAAATCTACTGATCCCGCGGACGAAGCTCTACCGCTGCCGCTGCAGATCAAGACACACATCCGCTCACGGGGCGATGTGAGCTTTGCCGATGCGCCTTGGGCGGGACGGGTGGCTCCCGGACTTTGGATTGAATCCTTCTCGGTCCAGCCGCTCAAGCACCTTGGCGCGCAGCACATCGAATACAAGGCGCTCACCGGCACCGGCTTCGAGACCCCATGGCTCAGCCACGATCAGGCATGCGGCACCAAAGGCATGTCGGTGCCATTGGTGGGATTCGCGGTTCGGCTCAAGTCGGGCTCCGAGACTTCGTCTTACGACTGTGAGTATTCCGGTTATTATCGATCCAGCGTGATAGTGGGTCCGTTGCGCAACGGCGCCCCCTGCCGCTCCACGGTGGCGAACGATCCGCTCGAGGGGATTCAGATCCGCATCGTCAAGCGCCCGAGCACGGCCGCAGCGAACGTGGACGCCGCTGCCGGTATCGAGCCGCAGCGTTCAGGCACCAAGGCGCCATCCTTCGGCCGATATCGCGATACAGAAGCACAATCCGCCAACGGTCATCCTAAACCGTCGACAAGCGCGTCAAAGCCCGCGAAGCGCAGCAAGCCGGCGGATGCCGAGGGCAAACCCGAACGCAGCTCGAGTTCTGCCCCTCGCTCTCCCAATCGCGTTGCATGAGCCGGCCGCCGAGCGAGCCCTTCCTCGTCGACGTTGGTGGCGGTTCGCGTGAGCCCGGCGGTGAGGCGGCAGCCGAGCGATGAACTATTTGTTCATTCATCAGAACTTTCCCGCCCAGTACGTGCACCTGCTCAGGCACCTGGCGGACCGACCAGGCAATCAGATTCGCTACATTACGCAGCCGAACGCCAACACCATGCCGGGCGTTCACAAAATCACCTATCCCAAAGACCAACGCGAACGCGTCAATTGCCATGCCTATTCGGTCGAAATTGACCGGGCCATCTACGCCGCCGCATCCGTTGCCGACCGCTGCCGCGAATTGCGCAGCCAGGGGTTTCGCCCCGACCTCATCGTCGGTCATAGCGGCTGGGGTGAAACCATGTTCGTCAAGGACGTATTCCCGGACGTGCCGCTGCTCGCCAATTTCGAGTTCTACTATCACTCCAACGGCGTCGATGTAGGGTTTGATCCCGAATTCGTCTCGGTCTTTCAGGATCCGCCGCGCCTGCGCGTGCGCAACGCCACCAACCTGCTGGCCTTCGAAGCCGCCGATTGGGGTCACTCCGCCACGCGCTGGCAGCGCAGCCTATATCCGCCCGAAATGCGCTCGCGTATCAGCGCCATTCATGAGGGGGTCGATACCGACATCGCGCGTCCGAATCCCGCCGCCACATTCAAATTGCCTGGATCGGACTCGGTCTTGACTCGGCGCGACGAAGTGGTCACCTTTGTGGCGCGCAACCTGGAGCCGTATCGCGGCTTTCACACCTTCATGCGCGCGCTACCGCAGCTGCTGCGCCGGCGAAAGCGTGCCCAGATCGTAATCGTCGGCGGCAATGGCGTCAGTTACGGCGCCCCGCCCCCGCCGCGCTCGACGTTCAAAGAGATGATGCTGCAGGAGCTCGGCGACAAACTCGATCTTACACGTGTGCATTTCGCCGGCATTCTCGAATATCACGACTACCTGAACCTGCTGCAGGTGTCCTCGGTTCACGTCTATTTGACCTACCCATTCGTGCTGTCCTGGTCGTTCATCGAGGCGATGGCGTGCGGTTGCCTCATCGTGGGTTCCCGGACACCGCCGGTGCTCGAGGTATTGCAAAACGGCCGCAACGGATTGACCGTCGACTTCTTTGCGCCCAAGGCGCTCGCCAACCGCATCGAGTCCGTATTGGAGCAGCCCGACCGGATGCAGGCGTTGCGCGATGCCGCTCGCATCACTGCGGTCGAGCAATTCGATTTGAAGAAAGTGCTGTTGCCGCGTTGGAATACGTTGTTCGCCGATCTGATCAACGGCCGCCGGCCACTTTGTTTTGCGTGATGGAATATTCGCGGGACGAACCCTTCCTATCGCGCGACGTTTTCGGAAAGCTCGATCGGGCACCCTTACAAATTTCACCGGAACCGACGGCCCATACGAAGCGCCCGTCGCCCCGGAAATGCGCATAGACACTACCCGGACCCCTGCGGAACAAGCCGCGACACTCATCGTCGGAGACTTGAGCGGCGACATTTGAGCCGTCGTTGGCCGCGCGCCAATCCCCATAGCGCGACCGCATGAGGCGAGACCGAATCCGCGGTGCAGTGTCTGACGTCTTCTATCACCGACAATCTCGCTTGTCTGACGTCCGCTATCGCCGACACCTTGCTAGGGAGCCCGAGCGAATAATAGTCTCCCCCGCGGCGCATGTGCGGATTCGTCGCGGGACGGGGCGCCGCATTTTATTTTTCGGCAAGGTATGTGATATGAATGTGGACAAGATCTCGGGAATTCTACGTCAATGCGTTGCCGCGTTGACTCTCACGGCGGCCGTCACGGTCGGCTCGACAAGCGTGGCCGGCACCACTGTTTTATTTGAACAGCCGTTGGAAAGCGGTATTGACGGAAACATCTGGGTTGCTCACGTCACCAAGGGCGGGATGCCCACGGGGAGTTTCGACATGATGGTCGAGCAGCCGGATCCCCATACTTCCACCGGCAACCTCGTGCCAACTTCGTGGGACGCGGGTTCGAATACCGGTTTCGTGCCAACATCGCCGTCGACTGCTCAATTGGGTTTTACCAACCAGGCGGGCTCGAGCACGGCACAGATGGAGGGCGGCACGGTGGGAGCCTATCTGAACTCCCGGGACTTACCGACGACTCGTACCAATCAATTGATGATGATTACGCCTCAATACCGTTTCCCGCCGGGAGCGACGCCGGTACCGTTTGCGAGTTCCACTTCGGTGCTCAATGGTGAATTGGATTTGCAAATTCCGACGGCGGAAGGCAGCGACACCTACGTTACTGCGGATCTCTTGTTCTTGGACCCTCGCGGCACGCGCATCAGCATCGGCGTCAAGCTATTTCAAAATGAAATCCGAAGTTCAGGAGTATTGGGCACCCTGTACGATCCGTCCGAAAAAGTCTACATTCTCAATTCGCCGCTCGCAGCAAACCAGCGGTTCCTGACCCCGGTGCAGGGAAGCGCGTCGACAACGGGTACTCCGTGGCTGGGTTGGCGACACTTCCAGTGGACAGTCGATCAGGCTCAATTCGCTGCCGCGATCAAATATCTGGTGGCGGCGTACCCCGGGAAGATCACATCGACCGACACGACCCAATACGTGCTCGATGAAGTGCACTTGAATGCAGAGTTCCATTATTCGCCCGCGCCGGCCGAACTGGGCTGGTCCATGCAGGGGCTGAAGGTTTGGTTGAGCGACTGAGGCGGTAGCCCGGCACAACGAGGCGCAATTCGCGCAAGCCGCGCGCGGCCCGTCGCTCATGCATCCTACGGCGTGATGGTGTATTTAGCGCTCGCGACACCCGAACGAAGATAACCCGTCGCTGTCGCATCCGCTTTGAGAGTTTCGGTAACCCCCACCGAAATTGGACCGGTGTACACCGGGGAGGATGTGGTGGGGACGGTGCCGTCCGTGGTGTAGTAGATCGTGGCGCCGGCGAACGCGTCACTGATCGAGACCATCTGAGGTTGGGTATATTTCCCGGCGCCGGGCGCGAACACCGGGGTCGCCACCGGAGCCCCCTTGCCCTCGACCAGAAATGTCTGGTAGCCGAAGACCGCACACCCCGTCCAGCCTGTGGGGAAATTCTCGACGAAGATCTGAAACGCCCCGGAACTGGCGATATCGGAAGCGGTGAGCGGTACCGTCAACTTGGTTGGGCTCACGTATGTCACGGTGCGGTATTGGCCGTTGGCCGACACCAATGACTGGGGAGAGAACCCAGTGCCCGTCAATGTCAGCACGAAGCCCGCGCCCCCCGCCTTCGCAGTAGTGGGCTTCACACCGGTCAACGTCAGCGGCTTCGCCACCGTATTGAAGTTTGCGAACACCAGGGTTTCGCCCTTGGCGGTTAATTCGGCGGGATTGACGTTTCCGGTCACGTCGAACGTCCATCCGGCGAAAGTCCATCCGGAATCCGGTGCGGCGGTGAAGTTCAGCACTTGCCCGGAGGGATAGAAGCCGTCGTCGGTCGGCGATCCCGGCGAAATCGCGGCCGAACCGCCGCACGGGGGGTAGTTGAAATTAGTGGCCGGCTGGTATTCCGGCGTGACGGTCGCCGTGTAGGCGGTTGCCTTGGCCGGCAGCGAGGCAATGTCATGGGTCATCGCACCGCCGTCGCTCCACTTGGCAAAGTTATAGCGACTATTGAAGCTGTACGGATATTGCGCCGCGAGCACGCTCAAGCTGTGCGTACTATGCACCGTCCACGTCGAATCATAGTACTCGGAGAAATTCTTGGGTGCATATTCAAACGCGGAATCCACGTACACATACAGATTGGAGCTGAAGGCATTCGGGGCAACGCTGACGGTGTAGACCGGGGTATCCGAAAAATATGCCGTGGTGTTGACCGGATTCCCGGTGTCGGGCACATAAAAGGTTTTCGGGTTCGCACCGAGGCCTCCGGGCAGCCAGAACGGCCCGTTGATGAATTCATAGAAATTCCAGCCCGTACCGGCGGTCGCCGTGAGCGTCGCCTGTTGTCGAGCAACGAAAAAATCTCCCGTCGCGCCGGAGTAGGCCTGCGGCTGGGGTGAGATCGTGGCAGCGCCCGTGCCGGCGGGAGAGATCGCCGTGGGGGTATATGGAACGAGCTGGATGAAATTCGCCGAGTAAGTTGCAATTTGAGGTGACGTGGTCGGGAAGGTCGGGCTGCCGTTACCCGGCGTCACCGTGATTGTTTGCGACTGCGCCGTAGTGTTATTCCACCGGCCATAGGTATAGTAAAAGTTCGCAGCAACCTCCGGATCACTGTTCAGGATGGCGCCGGACAGCGTTTGGACTTCCGAGGAGACATTCAACGTGTGCGAGGAAAACAGCGGCCACGCATAGGTCTGGGGCGTCGTGACCGTCACACCATCCACGATCACGCTCAAGCCGATCGGGTTGGAAGTCACCGTCACTGCGGTGGGTGCGGCGCCGTAGAGGCGCTCCACGGCCTCCTTATCGCCGGCCGAATAATCGAAGCCAGGCAAAGGTGTTCCCGTCGCTCCCGGTTGCGACGGCACGCCTTCGTATCCGGCCATCGGAATCCCGGCCGGGATCGACTCGAGCACTACGCCCCCGTTTCTCGTGAACGCGTAAGGGATGTAGTGCATCACCGAGGCATAGTCGTAGGGACCGAGAATCTGTTCGTTATCGGTCAATATCTCGAAATTACCCCAGGAACCCTTGATCACGTTGGCGTAGCTCACGGTGACGTACGTCGCGCGATCGGAACGGTCGAATTCGTGCCACAACCCAATGACGTGGCCCATCTCATGGAGAATCACCCCGACGGTGCACGCCGTCGAGCCGGTCATGGGTTGCGCGGGGATCGCCTCGTATCCTTCATTGGCTTCACATTGCCCACTCGAGTCGGTAGCGCTGAGATTGATATCGACGTAATTCGCCCCGTCGGAGGAAGTCCAGGGCACCCATTGGATCAGATTCGGAAAATCGGCATTGAATATCCCGATGGCCGCATTGATTTTAGAGGTCGCATTGGGGTCGGACGCCGGGTCGATTATGTAATAAACGGTCGCGACTCCGTTGACCTTGGGCCACAAATCACCCGAGTAGGCGATGGTCAACGAGGCAGGCGCGGCGTGCTTGGCCGCCACCGTGAACTCGGATGCCCCAGGTATCGGCCCCGTCGAGTTCGACGCCGCCAGTGAATACCCGCAGCTGAGGCTCAAGCCCAATCCAAGGACAATCTTGAAACAGAGGTTGGACATGGGGAACTCCACGGCCGAATCGACATCCCGGAAACTTCGACGCGAGGCGCGCCAATCGACGCTATCGGATAAGACCTGCGACGCGACTTATTTTTGCTGACCCGAGTATCCTCCCGCAGAAAAAGCCCTGTCAACTTTAGATGGCAGTCGTCCGCAACGGAGGGCGATCCCGGAGGTCTCTATTTCGATGACGAGCGTCGACCGGCTTTCTTGATCGGCGCTTTGGTGCGCCCTTCCGGCAACCGCGCATTCAGTCTCGCATCGGCAAGTGTCCTGCCGTCGAGAATGGCGGCCGTGCTATCGCGCACTTCGCGAAACAGAATTCTGAGCTCGCACGTCCGTTCCTCGGCGCAATCGGGGCACCGGCGATATTGCGTCTGACTGACACACGGCAGCAAGGCCAGCGGTCCCTCCATCGCCCGAACCACGGCGCCAAAAGAGATCGCTTCCGCCGTTTTCCCGAGCTGATAACCGCCGCCGCGGCCACGGTGACCTCGGACCAGCCCATTTCTCTTGAGCTCGACGAGAATTGCCTCCAGGAACTTCGCCGGAATGTCCCGTCGGGATGCGATTGCCGCGGTGGAGAGGGTGGCGCCGGCCGGCAGCCCGGAAAGCTCCAACAGAGCCTTGAGCGCATAGCGTGTTTTCTGGGAAAGCAAGGCGTAATCCCCTCGTTCGGCCGTGCCTATCCTACCTGGATGGCCGTCCATGGGCACGTCAAGCCCCCTTTTCCCATTGCCTTATGTCAAGTGGCACTTGACAATTAATTCACTCTAATCCTATCGTATTACTAGGATTTATAAATTTCCGTTCACAAAAATAGAGGGGATGTATGAATTACACCGATGTACCGCGTTCGGACGCGTTCGCCCAGCTTGCGCTCGGCTTCTATGCTTCTTTCTTGGGTTCGAGCGCTTTGGCGTTCGGGTGGCTCGCCCTGCTCCTGTTGATTGCCATGACCGCCTCGGCGCCCGCATTTTCACAGCAGAAAACCGGACCGGGAATCACCGGTGATGACAGTCTGACCTGGCACGGCATCACGCTCTACGGTGTCATCGATGTCGGTGTCCAATACGATACCCACAGTGCACCGTTCACCCCCTATCGTCCGTCAGCGAGCGGGAACATCGTGCGGCAGAACGGCACCGGATCGGTGTTCGGTGTAACGCCCAGCAACATGGGTCAGTCGAGAGTAGGCCTCCAGGGATTGGAGGCTCTGAGCGACGATTGGGCGGCCGTATTCCAGGTGGAGACGTTCTTCAACCCACAGTCCGGCGAAATCGCCAATTCTCTGAAGTCGTTGGCCATGAACAACGGCAAGTCGCTCGCCAAGCAGGCCGTCGCCGTCGATGGCAGCTCGGCGGGGCAGGCCTTCCAGACCGCCTTTGTCGGACTGAAATCCGCGCGGTACGGCACACTCACTTTCGGCCGCCAGACATCACTGCTGTTGGAAGGCACGATCAAGTACGACCCCAATTACAATGCTTCGGCATTCGGCCTCCTTGGTGCGTCCAACACGTATTCGGGCGGAGGCGCTCAGGAGGATAACCGGCTCGATTCGACGGCAAAGTACCTTGTGGACTTCAACGATCTAGTCCACTTCGGTGCTCTGTACAAGTTCAACGGATCCAGCGGGACGGCCAACACCGCCTACCAGGCGGATCTGGGCGGTGAATACGCGGGCGCATCGCTCGATGCCTATTATTCGAAGGAAAGGAGTGCCATCACCGCGACCTCCTTGAGCGCCACTCAAGTCGCCGGACTTCCCGCGCTGGGGTATTCGATAACGAATTCTCTGGCAGCGACCATCTCGGACAATACGGCTTATTCCGCCATGGCGTCGTACAAGATCGACCCGTTGAAGTTCTTTGCAGGCTACGAATACATCAAATACGCGAACCCCTCGAAGCCATTGCAGGCCGGTTTCAGCGACATCGGCGGCTACATCCTGGCGTTCGTCAACATCAATGCCTACGCCAACGACAAGATCGTCCAGATCTATTGGACCGGCGTTCGCTACACCGTCCTTCCCCCGCTGGAACTGACCGCGGCCTATTACGGCTATCACCAGAACGCCTACGGCACCGGCAAGGTGACCGGCTGCAGCACGGCCGCCAACAGCGCCTGCAGCGGCAGCTTCGAGGCCTTTTCCTTCGATGCCGACTACCATTTCAACCGGCACTTCGACGCCTACGCGGGTGCCATGTACAGCGGCGTGCACGACGGCGTGGCCAGCGGCTACTTTTACTCGACCAACATCAATCCCACCATCGGTGTGCGCTACAAGTTTTGATGCGGCCCATACGGGAGATTCAGATGCCGAAAGTTCTCGTGGTCTACTACTCAGAATTTGGTTACGTCGCCATCGTGGCGCACGCGATCGCCGAAGGTGCCCTTTCGGCCGGCGCCGTGGTCGACATCAAACGAGTGCCGGAAACCGTGCCCATCACGACGTTGAACGGCGCGTATTTCAATCCGGTGCACGACGATCCGTTCGCCGCAATCGAGGATCTCCCGAATTACGATGCCATCATCGTGGGCAGCCCCACGCGCTTCGGCCGCCTGTCCTCGCCGGTGGCCGGATTCCTCGAGCAAGTGAGCGAGTTGGCGAGCCTCGATGTCTTGAGAGGCAAGGTCGGCGGCGCATTCGCCTCGCCTACCAGCGTGAGCGGCGGCCATGAGTCCACTTCGATGTCGATCATCACGAATCTATTGCATTTCGGCATGATCGTGGTCGGTCCTCCCTATTGCGCGACCGCCTTTGCCGACGAGGCCGGTCAGCGGCATCCCAACGCGCTCGACTTGGAAGGCGCCCGCCAGCAAGGCAGGTTGATCGCGCAAACGGCGGACAGGCTGATCGCGCAAACGGCGGAAAAAAATGTCGGACCGAGGAAAATCGGGCGCGGCGGATCTCAAGCCGAGTGCCGCACCGGCGGCGGCCACAACATGAGATCGAGCCCTTCATGACGGCGGCCAGCGGCTACGCCTTTTACACGACCCATGCCAATCATCGGCTTCCGCACATCACAATTCCGCAACTCGATGATTTACATCAAGAATTGGTGCGCGCTAGTGGGATCGAACCACTGACCCCCACCATGTCAAGGTGATGCTCTACCGCTGAGCTAAGCGCGCTCGAAGGGCGCGAAAGATACCGGATTCCGGGCCTCGTATAAAGGGCAACCCGCGTCCTCCGGCCAAAAATCAGTCGCCGATTCGTGGGTGGGTCCGATTGTGAGGCTCCAGGAGACCGGATTCGGACCCTCGCAACCGCTCGCCGGTCGTCGGCTCACCGGCCGACGGCGACTCAGCATGTGGCTGCTCCCCGCCGGCGGATGCCTCGCCGGAGGGAACCACAGCAGCGACCGGCACCGCGGCAGCATGGCCGGCGCCCGGCACGTTCACGCTGCCGGGCGCGGGCTCATGGGGCTCCGTGCCGCGCGAGCCGGGTTTCAAGCGGCACTGAAATTGAGTCTCGCCGATGGTGAGCAAATCTCCATCGTTGAGCACGTGCCGGGTCACCTTGCGCCCGTTCACGAGCACACCGTTGGTGCTGTTGAGGTCCTCGATGATGATCTCGCGGGTGCCTTTGAGCAGCAAGGCGTGGTGCCGGCTCACCGACTGAGAGTCGATGTGCAGCTCGCACCCCGGCGCGCGTCCGATCCGGGTGCGGCGTCCCAAAGGGTACGCAGTCCGGGTGTCGCCCTCGATCTTCACGAGCTCGGCAATGAACTCTTCCGCGATCGGCGGCGGTGCAGCGGAGCCCAGCCTTTCGATGCTGGTCTGCAATCGGCCGAGAACGTTGGCGTTGTTGCTGGCGCTTCTCTCCAGCCGACGGATGAGAAGCTCCCGCTCCTCGAGCGCCCCGCGCGTGCGTTCCAGCGTGGTGCGCAGCGTTCGGTTCTCTTCGCCGAGCTGATCGACGCTCAGGGTCTTGAGCGCGATCTCATCGTTGAGCCGCTTGATGTCCGCCTGAACCGATTGCATCGGCCGCCGCGCCTCGTTCAGATGCGCCATCAGGACGGTCATTTCTTCTTCATGAGTGACGGCTTCGGCGCGCAGCTGCTCCGCCTGCGCGGACAGCTCGGCAACCTGAGCCTCCGCGGCAGTCTGCAAGTCGCGGGCCCGCTGCAGCTCGCCGGTGTTTGCGGTGCGGACGGCGGTCAGCTCCTCGCCGCGCGTTCCGAGCTCGCCCTGCAATTGCTCGCGCTCCGCTTCGAGGCGATCGATTCTCGAATGCAGCTCGGCACGGGCGCGCTCAGCCTCTTCGAGCTCCTGGGACTTCTGGGAAAGCGCCGCGGTGCCGGCGGTACCGGCGGCGTGCAGCTTGGCAATCGCCGCTTCCTGTTCCGCGAGCTTCTCGGTCAAGACAGCGGCCGATTGACTCAGCCGATCGCGTTCGGCCTGCACGGCACTTTGCCGGGAGCGCGCGGCGTCCACTTTGTCGTCACACTCACGAAACAGGTTTTGATTGAATCCGCCGCGCCAATCCCGGGTTCGGAGCAATTCCAGGTAGGAGGCCGCCTCCGCTCCGACGGTGCTCAGGTCGCGCCGTCTCATGGCAAGCTCCGACTCGCTGCGGGCAAGATTCCCGGTGAGCGAGGACACGGCCTCTTGACTCTTCTTGAGCTCCAGCGACAGCGATTCTGCTTTCGCCCGGGCCGCCTGAACTTCGGCCTCCAGCTGCGCGCGCGGCGCGCGAGCGTGCTTCGAGTACGGGAACGGTCTGCGCATGCTCGCGCTGCAGCGCAGAGAGCTGAGCATCGCGTTCTCCGAGTGAATGCAGGACCTGCGCGATCGCCGCGTCCCGCGCGGCCAATGCATCCCGCAGGGTGCGCGCCTCGCTCTGGTAACGCTCGGCCTCCTTGGAAGACTCTTCCGCCCGAGCGCGGCTGGTCTCGGAGGCGGCCACGCTCTCCGACAGGGCACGCTGCATTTCCCGGGAACGATGTTGCTCGACCGCCAGGGTCGACTGCACCGCCGCCAGCTCGGACGCCAGCGCGTCCGCCCGCGTCCCGGCCGCCAGTTGCGCATCGCGGGCCTTCTCGTAGAGCCGATTCAGCGCTTCGTAGTCCGCGTTCTGCCTCGCGATGCGCTCCTCCACGGAGCGCACACTCTCGGCCAGCGAGGGCAGGTCGACGCCCGGCCGCGCGAAATCGGGCGGGTGCGAGGCTGCGGGCGCAGGGGATGCCGTCCCCGAGTGGGATCCGAACGCCGGGTAATCCAGGCGCACCGAGTCATCCGCGACGTCCTCCGCGATTTCCATGCCCTCGAGGATGGGGAGCCTGTCGGTCCGATCGAGATCGATCCCGTGCGATTGACTGTTGTCGATGGCCATGAGGGCTCCTCGTTAGCCTGCCAGTGTCTTCGGCGCGCCGAATGCGGATTGGCGCAGCTTTTGAATCTCGTCGCGCAGCCGGGCCGCCTGTTCGAATTCCAGATTGCGTGCCAGCTTCATCATCTCCGCTTCCAGCTTCCTGATGCGTTTCACCGCCTGCTCGGGCGCCATCGCGGCGTAATCCGAATCTGCCTCGCGCACCCCGTGCTCCGGCACCGCGCGCGCACCCTCCATCACGTCGCCCACCGCCTTGACGATGGTGCGCGGCGTGATCCCGTGCTCGACGTTGAATTCGATCTGCTTGCCGCGGCGCCGATCGGTTTCGGCGATGGCGCGGCCGATCGATCCCGTGATGGTATCGGCGTACAGGATCGCCTTGCCCTGCAGATTGCGCGCGGCCCGGCCGATGGTCTGGATCAGCGAGCCCTCCGAGCGCAGGAACCCTTCCTTGTCGGCGTCGAGAATGGCGACCAGCGACACCTCGGGCATGTCCAGCCCCTCGCGCAGCAGATTGATGCCGACGATCACATCGAACTTGCCGAGCCTCAAATCGCGGATGATCTCGGAACGTTCCACGGTCTCGATGTCCGAATGCAGATAGCGGACCTTCACTCCGTGCTCGTTCAGGTAGTCGGTGAGATCCTCGGCCATCCGCTTGGTGAGCGTCGTGACCAGCACCCGCTCCTTCGCCAGCGTCCGTTGCCGTATCTCCGATAGAAGGTCGTCCACCTGCGCCCGGACCGGGCGTACCTCCACGATCGGATCGACGAGGCCCGTGGGACGGACCACCTGCTCCACGATCTGCCCCGAGATCCGCTTCTCGTGCGGGCCCGGGGTCGCCGAGATGAAAATGGTCTGCGGCGCGAGCCGCTCGAATTCCTCGAAACGCAGCGGCCGATTGTCGAGCGCCGACGGCAGTCGGAAGCCGTATTCCACCAAGGTTTCCTTGCGCGAGCGATCGCCCCGGTACATGGCCCCGAGCTGCGGGATGGTCTGATGGCTTTCGTCGATGACCAGCAGGGCATTGGCGGGGAGATAGTCGAACAAGCACGGCGGCGGTTCGCCCGCCTGCCGGCCGGAGAGGTAGCGGGAGTAGTTCTCGATGCCGGCGCAATAGCCGACCTCGTTCATCATCTCCAGATCGAAGAGCGTCCGCTGCTGCAGCCGCTGCGCCTCGACCAGCTTGCTGGCCGAGTTGAGCTCGTTCAGCCGCCCGCGCAGCTCGTCGCGGATTTCATCGACCGCCTCGTGGATGCGCTCGCGCGGCGTCACATAGTGCGTCGACGGATAGACGGTGAGGCGCGGCACCCTGCGCAGGACCTCCCCGGTCAACGGATCGAACAGGCTCAGCGTGTCGATCCGGTCGTCGAACAGCTCGACCCGCACGGCCTCGCGCTCGGACTCGGCGGGGAAAATGTCGATCACGTCGCCCCGCACCCGGTAAGTGCCCTGCTGCAGGTCGATCTCGTTGCGCGTGTACTGCATGTCCGCCAGGCGCCGCAGGAGCTTGCGCTGCTCCATGAGATCGCCGCGCGACATGTGCAGCACCATGCTCAAGTAGGCCTGGGGATCGCCGAGTCCGTAAATGGCCGACACCGTCGCCACGATGATCGAGTCGGGCCGCTCGAGCAGCGCCTTGGTCGCCGAGAGCCGCATCTGCTCGATATGCTCGTTGATCGAGGCATCCTTCTCGATGAAGGTGTCGGAGGCCGGCACGTAGGCCTCGGGTTGGTAATAGTCGTAGTACGATACGAAGTATTCGACGGCATTCTTCGGAAAGAAGGTCTTGAACTCGCCGTACAGCTGCGCGGCCAGGGTCTTGTTGTGCACGAGGACCAAGGTGGGGCGCTGCAACTGCTGAATCACGTTGGCGATGGTGAAGGTCTTGCCGGACCCGGTCACGCCCAGAAGAGTCTGGTGCGCAAGCCCCGTGGTCAGGCCGTCCACCAGCTTCTCGATCGCCTGAGGCTGATCGCCCGCCGGCCCGTAATCGGAGTACAGCTCGAAACTCATGGCTCTATTCTCTCATGCCGGTAGGAGTCGGGCACCCCCGCGCCGCCTGGCGTCGGGGCGTTGTTTTTCGTACACTCAAGCGCCGCATTTTTGACATAGGATCACTCCGTTGGCCTCACTACTTTCCAAGCGTGTTCAGAAGGTTAAGCCCTCCCCCACCCTCGCCGTGACGGCGCGCGCGGCCAAACTCAAGGCCGAGGGCAAGGACATCATCGGCCTGGGCGCCGGCGAGCCGGATTTCGACACGCCATTACATATTGCAGACGCGGGAGTCGAGGCCATCCGCAAGGGGCTCACCCGCTACACGGCGGTCGACGGCACGACCGAGCTCAAGGACGCCATCATCGCGAAATTCAAGCGCGAGAACGGCCTGTCCTACGAGCGCGCTCAGATCCTGGTGTCCTCCGGCGCGAAGCAAACGTGCTTCAATTTGTGCGCGGCGCTCCTGGATCCGAGCGACGAGTGCGTGATCCCCGCGCCCTACTGGGTTTCCTACCCCGACATGGCGCTGCTCGCGGACGGCGTCCCCGTCATCGTCAATGGGGGCGCGGATCAGGGCTACAAGATCACACCGGCGCAATTGGACGCCGCCATCACCGCGCGCACCAAGCTGTTCATCTTGAACAGCCCGAGCAATCCCACCGGAGCGGCCTACACGCCGGCGGAGTTGAAGGCGCTCGGCGCGGTACTCGATAAGCATCCGCAAGTGATCATCGCCGCGGATGAGATGTACGAGCACATCTATTGGGGGACCGAGCCCTTGCAGAGCTTCGCGCAGGCGAATCCCCAGCTCTATGGGCGCACGGTCACCATCAACGGCGTGTCCAAGGCGTATGCCATGACCGGTTGGCGAATCGGCTTCTGCGGGGGGCCCAAGGACATCGTCGCCGCGATGAGCACCATCCAGGGTCAGTCCACGTCCAACGCCTCGAGCATCTCCCAGCGCGCGGCCACCGTGGCGCTCAACAGCGACCAGGCCTGCGTCGCCGAAATGAACAAGGCGTTCAAGGAACGCCACGACTTCGTGGTGGCCGGCCTCAACGCGATTCCGGGGATCAGCTGCCAGAAAGGCGCCGGTACCTTCTATGCGTTTGCGGATGTGCACGGCGCCATGCGCAACTTGGGCCTCAAGGACGACAATGCCTTCGCGGAGTATCTCTTGGTGGAAGCCGGTGTCGCGGTCGTGCCAGGCTCCGGATTCGGAGCGCCGGGACACATGCGCATCTCGTTCGCCACGAGCATGAAGATGCTCGAGGATGCGCTCCGGCGCATCGAGCGAGCGCTGGCCTCGCCGGCTGCGCGCCGGGCTGGGTAGGTTCGCGAGGAGCGCCGCGAGGGTCTTCATGTCCGGTCGGCGCGGGTGGCGGTCTACTGCGCGCACGCGGCATCGCTCGCAGCCGTAGTTCGCTTGGCGGCCGCGATGGCTCGCGGTGGGTCGTGGGCGTCGCGGGGCCGCGGGGCCGCGGGGGCAACGGCCGGCCACGATGCCGACGTTTCCGCGGAAACGTTTCCTATTTTTCACATGAATATTATCACTTATCGCGGTAGGGACGCCCGTTACCGGGCGCCCCCCGCACAGATCCCGGCGGGCGCGATTCGCGCACCGGGCTCCCACCTGGGGTGTTTGACGGCAAAGCGTTGGTTGGGCCAGGGGTGAAGGATGCGCGGAGGGGGCAGATAAGCTGCCGCCAGCCGTGCCATGCGGTCCCACTTGGACCAGTCCTTCTGGCTGCGCCGCCGCAGCGTCCGCAGCCAGAGGACCGTCACGTGATAGCGGAACGCGGCCAGACGCGGGTAGTTGGTGGGCACAGCGTGGTACCCGAAGTACCCCCGCACCACTTGGCCCAACCACCGCCCCTGCTGGGGGATCGGTTCATGCATTCGTCGCTTCAGTTCCCCTTTCAGGGCACGCAGCTTGGCACGCATCCGATCACGGCGCGTCTTGCGGTGAAGCAAGAAGGAGCCGCGGCGGGACCGTCCACAGATGTGCGTAAACCCTAGAAAGTTGAACGTCTCCGGTTTGCCAAGGCCACGCTTCTCTCGGTTGTCCACCGCATGGCGGCCAAACTCGATCAGGCGCGTCTTATCCGGATGCAGCGATAGCGCAAACTTCTCCAACCGCTCACGCAGCTCCGCGAGAAAGCGCTCGGCATCTTTCTCGTGCTCAAAGCCGGCGACAACATCGTCGGCGTAGCGCACGTAGATGACGTTGCCGTGGGCCTCGTGGTGTCGCCACCGCTCGGCCCAGAGGTCGAAGGCGTAGTGTAGGTAGATGTTGGCGAGCATCGGGGAGACCACTGCCCCTTGCGGGGTACCGGCCTCACTTGAGCTCCACTCCCCATCGTCCATCACTCCCACCTTCAACCACTTGCGAATCAGGCGAATCATGCGTGGATCGGCGATCCGATGCTCGACGAAGCGGATGAGCCACTCGTGACTCACCGTATCGAAAAAGGATCGAACGTCGATGTCTACAATCCAGTTCACCGGCGTCTGGGTAATCCCGACAGCGAGTGCGTCCAGCGCATCGTGCTGGCCGCGCCCTGGTCGAAACCCATACGAGAACCCCAGAAAATCTTCCTCGTAAATCGCGTTGAACACTTCCACCACCGCACGCTGAACGATCTTATCTTCCAGCGCCGCGATCCCTAACGGCCGCTTCCGTCCATCCTCTTTCGGTATGAACTTGCGTCGCGAGGGCTGCGCCCGATAGGCGCCGCGGTGAACGCGTCCGTGCAAATCGACAAGGTTACCTTCCAGGTTCTGCTCATACTGCGGCCAAGTCAGTCCATCCACTCCGGGTGCCGCATCCCGCTTGAGCCAGGAAAAGGCCGCCCGCAATAGATCAACATCGACATGGTGCAGCAGAGCCGTGAACCGTTCCTTCTTCTCGGCTTTCGCTCGCTCCCGTACACGCTCAAGTCCCGATAACATGCTTACCCGGCTCGGTGTCCGGCGCATGCGGTCCTTGCTCGTGTTCCCCTCGGCCCCCTCCCTTCGCTCCACCGACTCCGCATCCGATCCTTCGGACTTGTTCGCCGGCTTCGCAGCTACTGTAGAGGGGTCTGACTTCTCCGGCTCGTGCATCATCGGCTACGGCTCCTCGCCTTCCCGATGCGGATCACCCCGTACTGCGAATGATCGAGCTGGAGATCTCCCGGTTCCCGTACAAGGAGCGTCCGTACATGCCAGGGTCTCAGACCACGCAGGGCCGATCGGACACTCGCGCTGACGTGTCCGTCCGTGTTGCCTTCCGAGTAAGTTACCTCGTCAGCACCCTGAGAAAAAATCACTTTCGCGGCTCAATGGCTGGCCTATACGTTCCCCTGCCGACGCTTCGCAGGTATCCTCACGGGTGCCTACGCACGGCTTGGGGTCAATGTGGGTCGCTACTCCTTCATTGCGACGGACTCGCACCGCCTGCTCCTTGCCGGTCTCCCGGCGCACAACTTACTGATTAATTTATTATTATATGAATTACAAAAATCTGGGGAATACCGGGCTTAAGGTCTCGCCCCTGTGCCTTGGGTGCATGACTTTCGGCGTTCCCGAGCGCGGCGATCACCCGTGGACGCTGCCCGAATCCCAGAGCCGCCCGCTCATCCGCAAGGCGATCGACTTGGGGATCAATTTTTTCGACACGGCAAACGCGTATTCCGACGGCACGTCGGAGGAGATCGTCGGTCAGGCACTCAGGGACTATTCCCGCCGCGACGAAGTCGTGATCGCCACCAAGGTGTTCTTCCCGATGAGCCCGGGCCCGAATGGCGGAGGCCTGTCGCGCAAGGCCATCTTCACGGCCATCGACGCCAGCTTGCGGCGGCTCGGAACGGACTATGTGGATCTCTATCAGATCCATCGATGGGACTACCGCACGCCGATCGAGGAGACGCTCGAGGCGCTGCACGACGTGGTGAAGTCGGGAAAGGTGCGCTATCTGGGGGCCTCCTCCATGTTCGCGTGGCAGTTCAGCAAATGCCTGCACCTCGCCCGCCGGCACGGATGGACTCCGTTCGTGAGCATGCAGAATCTGTACAACCTGATCTACCGCGAGGAAGAGCGTGAGATGCTGCCGCTATGCGCCGATGCGGGCATCGCGGTACTGCCGTGGAGCCCTCTCGCCCGTGGGCGCCTCACGCGCGAATGGAATACCGAGACCGAGCGGACCCGGACCGACGTCTACGGAGAGAAACTGTTCCCCTCCACGGGCGAGGCCGATCGCAAGGTGGTCGAAGCCGTCGCCGCCGTCGCATCCGCGCGCGGAGTCCCCCGGGCGCAGGTCGCCCTCTCGTGGCTGATTCGAAGACCCGGCGTGACGGCACCGATCATCGGCGCCGCGAAACCGCAGCATCTGGACGATGCCGCCGCGGCGTTGGAGATCGAGCTCACCGCCGACGAGACGGCGCGGCTCGAAGCACCCTATGTTCCGCATGCGGTGACAGGGCACGAATGAGCGCGCCGGCGTGCGCGATTCCTTGACTTAACCGCGCGGCTTCCCGACAATCCGCGCCTCTCCCGAATTCCCCGGTAGCTCAGTGGT
>CAWCIE010000006.1:0-188957 GCA_963795475.1 uncultured Gammaproteobacteria bacterium | reverse complement strand
AGCTAAACCTGAGTTCGTGCGAACCTGAGTGAACAATTGTGGTGACAAATTTGGTGGGAGATGCGGGGATTCAAGGGGATTGCGGGGGAAAGAAGTGCCTTGTGAGATCGGTAACATGCTGATCCTCAAGGATCGGCCGAAGTGTTCGAATCCCACCCTCCCGCCAAATAAAAAGGGCCTGTCTTTCACGCCCTTTTTATTTGGCGGTGCAGGGTGTGTGGACGAACCCACAGGGTTCGACAAAAATCGCGGAGCGATTTTAGGGCGGCGCGGCTGGGCCGCGGCGATCCGGAGCGAAGCGGAGGACGAGCGGCCGTCTCCGGCCGGAGCAATCCCACCCTCTCCGCCACTTTAATTCATCTCGATTGGATGGCCGAGAGCTGCCATTCGCCATCGGCCGGAGAGGGTCGGATTTGAGACCCTTGTCTCGACAAAAATCTTTCTCGAATGAATCCGTTTGCCGCGCCCGGTAAGCTATCGAAGCTGGAGGAGGCAGCTTGAACGAAGACTTTTCTCAAAACGGCTATTCAGTCGTGCAAGGTGTCACCGAGGCTTCAGATTGCTGGTGCGAAATGAAGATCAAGGCGTTCATCTAGGGCAGTACATCGATGGCAAACGCAGCAAAACGCTTATTCATTTGTCTCGACAACGGGGGCTACGAGGTTTCCCTCGAGCGGCTGAAAATCTACATCGCTCTGCCAGACGCGAAAGCAGAGCGCACCGGGTACCTAAGGATTGTCGATGAGTCCGGGGAGGACTACCTGTACCCCAGCCAACGCTTCGTCGCGGCAGAACTACCGGTCTCGACCCGGCGCGCGGTCCTGCAAGTCGCCTAATCGAGGTCCAGGAGCAGCCCATCGACTGATAGGCTGCGAAACGCGATTTGCGCCCGCGCTGAGTGAAGGCTACTGCCAAATGAACTGCCAAAAGCGGTCCGCACGGCGGTTTCCGAAAGTCGTGTTGTCCGCAGCGGCTCGAAGCGTGAAGCGATCAGGGCAGCCGCGCTGCAAGTCTACCCTCGCCCGAAGCGCTTGCGAAATAGTGCATCGACGGAGAATGCTCCTGGCCCACGCGCGATGACGTAGAGCAAAGAGCCTGCCCAAAGCAGATGATCTGGCCAGTTCTGCGGATAGACGAAGATTTCGATGACGGCGGTCATGGCGAGCAGGCCCAGTGCAGAGAGGCGCGATGCCAAGCCGATGACGAGAAGAAAGGCGAACAGATGTTCCTGAAGAGCGGCGAGATTGGCAGCCCATTCTGGGGGAAGGAGCGGTACCTTGTACTCGTCACGGAATAGCTGGATGGTGGGATCGGTAACCTGCCAGCCGGACACTTTCGTCTGACCGGATCGCCAGAAGACGTTCGCGATGCCTACCCTGATGATCAACCCGAGTAGCGCAGCAGGTATTCTGTCAGCCAATTGCACCGCGGATAGGATGTACCTGGCCGGACCAGTCCGTCTGTCCAAAAGTGGGGTCTCATTCATAGCAATGTCCTGCCGCAGTCGGGCACTCCAGGGGGGAAGGGGATACCAAGTTGCCAGGGCCTGTGTTCATCCCAACAACGAGTCCTTCATTGAACAAATCGGCCAATGCTGGGGTGAGGTCGAAACTCGTAGATACCGCTGTAGCGCTCGCGAAAGCTATGCCGAGCGTTTCTCCGCGAGCGAGTTGAGCGCGGAATTCCCAGGTGGCGGCCGGCAGACTGACGATGTGAAGACCCTTTCCGCCAGCAATCTGAAGGCGCACTCCGGAGTCTCCAATCTGCAACGCAGGGAAGGTTTCATCTCTTTGGTGAGCCTTCCATACTTGATCGATCCGGTAAGGAGAGGCGAGGAACCGAATGCTAGGAGCCAATCGCAATCGAATGTCGGCGGGGTCGCCTTCCGCCTCGACGAGTGCTGCGATTGACACAGGCGAATGCGGCGCGACACGAACTACCCTGTCGATGATCCATTCCAGTCTTGCCACATCCGGCAGGTAGGGGAGGTGCGCCACCGGCGGAAAGTGCATTAGAAAAGCCGCAAACTCCGCGCCGTACTCGGTGAGGCATGCCTCTCGGGGCAGATATCGTCGAATAAAAGCGTCGGCCGCATAGGCAAAAAAGCGAGGATGGACCAACTGTTGGACCACCGGATAGATCGCGGCCAATGTATCCGTCAGTCGTGTAACCACATTGTTGCGGTAAATGGATAGACGCGCGGAAGGCTCAAGACCATCTCCCGAGATGAGCTGCATAAGCTCCTCAGGCGTATCCCCCGTCATAGACCGGCAGAAGCCTGTCTGCAGATCACGCAGCGTGAGCATCGGATTCGCCAGATATGCCTGCGACGAGGCTTGCGGCCCGCGCCGCTTCGCCAAGAAGTACCTCAAGCGTGGGTAAGTCGTTGTCCCATTCGACCAAGGTCGGTCGATACCCGAAGCGGCGCACGGCCTCCGCGTAGAGCGCCCACACGTCTTCTGAGACACGCGAACCGTGATCGTCAATGAGAACGACATCGCTCCCAATGAGATTTCTGGCATGGCCGGCTACATGGAATTCGCCAATCGCCGCGGCGGGAAGCGTGGCTAAGTAGTCTGTTGGGTTCACGCCAACGTTATGCGCGCTGACATACAGGTTGTTGAGATCGAATAGCAGCCCACAATTTGTACGGCGAACCAATTCGTTGAGAAACGTTGCTTCGCTCATGGTCGAGTGTCGGAAGCGCAAATAACTGGAGGGGTTCTCGATCAGCATTGGTCGGCCGATCGCCTCCTGTACTTGATGGATGTGACTCGTCATCGTGTCGAGCGCTTCTTCCGTGTACGGCATTGGAAGCAGATCATTCAGATGAGCATCATCGGTCATGGCCCACGATAGGTGCTCTGAGACCAAGAAAGGCTCCAGACGTTGGACTAACGACGTCAAACGCCCGAGGTGGCGTCGGTCAAGCGGTCCTGCGGATCCGAGCGAGGAACCGACTGCGTGGAGCGATAGCGGGTAGTGTTCGCGGATACGTTCGAGCGATGCCACCGCCGCGGGCTCGGTCATGTAATTTTCCGGGTGAACCTCGAGCCAGGCGATGTCCGGACGGTGTACAAGAACTTCCTCGATATGTGCCGCACGAAGGCCCACGCCGGGCAATACCGACGCCATCTTCGAAGAGCATTCTGTGAACACCGCCCGGAACTCTCTCGGTTCAGGTCTTAGCCGTTAGACTTCCGCCCTCGATCTTCTTGCAAGTGCCCGTCGGGACGTACAACCACGAAGACGGATCCTTGTCCTTCGTGGCAGTACCCGCGCAGCTGTGGGTTGAGGTGCCGCAGTCGTTCGCGCTGCGAGCCGCGATCCCGTAACACTTTTCAAACGTGTATTTCGGCACCGGGGCGGGCGGGTCGGCACGTACGATTGCCGGTAAGGCGACCGCAGCAGCGATTGCGGCCGAGAGAATATGGGAACGATTCATAAACAACTCTCCTTTGGATAGTGAACAACGATGAAACAGCTTGAATTACTTGGCGCTCGATGATTTCGCGACCGCCTTCGAGTAGAAATCGTGCATATGTTTCGAAATGAACTCGAGGTGGTCTTCGACCGCAAAATGTCCCGCATCGAGTCGGTAGATCTCGGCATGGGGCAAATCCTTGAGGAATGCCTCGCCTCCCGCCGGAGTAAAGAAAACATCGTCCTCACCCCAGAAGATAAGCGTCTTCGGCTGATGCTCCCGAAGGAACGCCTGCCACTGCGGATACAACTCGACGTTTGTTCTATAGTCATAGAAGAGATCGAGGTTGATCCGCACAGCATAGGGACGCTGCATGAATCCAAAGTCGGATTCCCAATTATCCGGGTTGATCAACGCGGGATTCTTCGCGCCATGCAGATAGATACCCTTGATCGCATCATGCGTGAGGAAGCCGGCGAGCGGCTTTTCAGTCTCGGGCGATCGGTTTTTCCACAGCGCACCCCTAAACCCGTCCCAGGCAGGTGTGAAACCCGATTCGTAGGCGTTGGAATTCTGGATGATCAGCCAGTCGAGCGCTTCGGGGTGCCGGCCCACGATCCTGAATCCGACCGGACCGCCATAGTCCTGGACGAATAGTCCGAAGTGATCAAATCCTTTCAGCGACAAGAACTTCTCTATCACCGTCGACAGATTGTCGAACGTGTAAGCATAAGTGGCAGGATCCGGTGTATCGCTGTTTCCAAACCCAGGATAATCTGGGGCGATAACATGGAACCGGTCGGCGAGCACACGGATAAGATCACGGTACTGGTGCGAACTCGCCGGAAAACCGTGCAATAGCACCAGCTTCGGGCTACTGGAAGCGCCTGCTTCCCGATAGGCGATATTGAGGCCGTCAACATTGAGCGTACCGTAGGTGATGGTCGGGGGTGACGATTGCTCGGCGGAATTCGCATTGACAAGCATGGGCGCCGCCGCAGCGCACAGCGCGAGCGTCAACGAGAGTAAGGAGCTTCGTAAGGTTGCAGGATTGATAGGATTCATAGGTCGTACTCGCGGGATCTAGGCTCGTCATTGTTAAGGCGCCCAAGGCACCGGTCATCCACGATTCGTGCTATTCCGCACTCAATGGATGCTGAAATGTGACGATGGGAGGGGCGCGCACGACTTGCACTCGCGTTAGGCGTCCGACGACGTGCGCCGCGTCGCCGTATTCGTGAGTCCCGCCCGATAGCGCCCCGGGGTCGCGCCGATCGCTCGGCAAAAGACGCGACAGAAACTCCCTGGCGATGCGAATCCGCATGCAAGCGCGATGTCGACGAGACTCCGGTCGGTCTCCGTCAGCAGGGCTTTGGCGCGGACGATTCGCCGCTCGGTCAACAGTTGATAAGGTGATTTACCGGTGGCAGCCTTGAATTCTCTCGCGAAATGGAATTGGCTCAAACAGGCCACCGACGCCATCTGCTGAACCGTGAGGTTGTCCGCGAGATGAGTTTCTATGAAGTCCAGAACTTGCCGGAGCTTGCGCTCCGCCAGCCGATTACGCATGGCGCCTAGTTCGGGGCACTTGATGGAGATGCTCGAATAACTGTGTAGGAGTCTTGCTGCAACGCTTCGAACCAATGCTTCGATGAGAATCCGCCCGGAGGATGTTTCATGACGCATTTCCGTCAAGATCGAGTACGCAATTTGTTCGAGCAGCAAATCGTGAAATCCGGCGTGGTAGCACAGTGTCGCCTTCTCCAACGCAGCAGTCGCCTCGGAGGACTCCAGTACAACGAACGGATTTTGCGGTAAGTAGATGTGAAGGACCTCCAAGAGGTCCTGCGACATGACCATGAACTCTTCGGTCACACCGGACGGAGACAGCCAGATCGTCCCATGAGTGGCAGCCGTCCTCTGGAGGAGTCCATTGGCCCGTCTACTCACGATTGCGTGCCCTCGAATGAGCATCGCAACTTCCGTATAGGGTGGCGTAAATGACGGGATGTCGCCGGCCGGATGAAATCGGCGCTCGGCGAAAATCCCTCTCCAACCACGCCCGGTCGACGAACCGAGGAGTTGGCCGGCAGGGTATTTTGCCGCGCCGTGTCCAAGGACATTCATCGTAGGATCCCGCGCGATCGACGCAATGCGCGGACGGCGCCGAGGGGTCTGCAATGTCTGGCATAGCGTCGCATTAGGGCGTCCGCCCTGTCGCGGCACCGCGCAATTGCGTAAGCTCGGCTTCGAGCACCGCGATGCGCTGATCGCGCGCCGCCAGTGCGGCAGTGACATCCTTTGCCTCCAGACGCTGGGGGATGTGCTGCGGACAATTCACATCCCAGGCCGTCACGGATATCAAGATCGCCCGTTCGGCGCGAGCCTTGTAGTTTTTCGGCTTCAATCGTGCCGTCAATTCGGCGTCATCTTCGACAACTCGAGCCTCGCCCCAAATCTTGACTCGACTACGCGTCGCGTAATCGATCAAGAACAGATGAACCTTGGGGTTGTCGAAGAGATTCCCGAGGGAGATGTACTGGCGGTTACCGGCAAAGTCGGCAAACCCAAGGGTGCCTTCGTCAAGTACTCGAAGAAATCCGGCGGGCCCGCCGCGATGCTGGATGTAGGGTTGCCCCGCGCTGTTGGCAGTAGCGAGAAAAATACTCGTCTGAGACTCGATGAAGGATTTCAGATCGGGCGTAATGACCGTCTGCCAGGCCCCCCCCTGTTCCATGCGCTCGTAGGCGCCGCGCGATCCCCTCAAGCGTTGTTGTGCTTTGACCGAGGGTGTGAAGGCCACATCGCTGGAATAGGGGGCAGGGGATTCCACGGGGAGACCTCAAAAACCGAGATCGCTCAACGAGGGATGGTCGTCCGGCCGGCGGCCCAACGGCCAGTGATATTTGCGTTCGCGATTTTCTATCCGTGCATCGTTGATGCTTGCGTGGCGCACTCGCATCAAGCCATGCTCGTCGAATTCCCAATTCTCATTACCGTAGCTGCGGTACCACTGCCCGGCATCGTCGTGCCATTCGTAAGCGAAGCGCACCGCAATTCGGTTCTCCCGGCAGCCCCAAATTTCCTTGATCAGGCGGTAGTCAATTTCCCGATTCCACTTGCGGGTCAGAAACGCCTGAATGGCCTCGCGGCCCTGCAAGAATTCGCTGCGGTTGCGCCAGCGGCTGTCGGTCGTATAGGCAAGCGCCACGCGCGCTGGATCGCGGGTGTTCCAGGCATCCTCGGCCATGCGCACTTTCTGTTTGGCGGTCTCGAGGGTAAAGGGTGGAAGGGGTGGACGGTCCATTGAAGACTCCTGCGATTTTGGGTGGTGGCTTTGCCCGCCGGTGGCGTCATTGTCACCGGCGGGCGTAAGCAAGCGGCTAGGCGGCCTTCTCGACTTTCACAGCCGGGAAGTCGATGTCGGTCTTCGCCACTTCGTTGATGTAGTTGGTCCAGGTGTTGAGGGCGACGTGCTGCACGATCTCGATGACCTGTGCGTCGCTGTAACCCGCACTCTTCACCGTTTTGACATCCTCTTCGCTCACATGGCCGCGCTCCCGGGCCACGTTGGCGGCGAAGCGCACGGCCGCATCAGCCTTGTGGTCCTTCGAACCGCCTTGGCGGTTGGCCGCGATCTCGGCATCATCCAGTTTCGCGACGTTCTTGCCGAGATAGGTGTGCGCCGACAGGCAGTAGCTGCAGCCATTGATTTCGGCAACCGCGAGGGCGATTCGCTCGCGCGTGGCCGCGGGCAGGTCGCCCTTGCCCAAGGCACCCGACATACCGAGGTACCCTTCGAGAGCGGCGGGACTGTTTGCCACCAAACGAAACAGGTTCGGTACGATGCCGAGTTGTTTCTTGACGGCTTGCAGCAGGGGCTGCGAGGCACTGGGAGCAGCTTCGATCGAGACGGGCGTAGGGATGCGTGACATGAAAATCTCCTTGCAGTTTTCGGTCGAGGTGACCGGTTGAGAGGAGGTTACGGGGTTTCCGGTATCGCAACTAGACGGTAAACTAGAGAGACTTTCTTTCAATTAATGGAATATACGAATGGATCGATTGGACGCAATGGCGATCGCTGTGACGGTGCAAGAACTCGGAAGCCTCTCGGCGGCAGCGCGCCGTCTGCGAATGCCGCTGCCTACCGTCAGTCGCAAGCTGTCTGATCTCGAGGCACACCTTAATGCGCGACTGTTCAATCGCTCCACGCGACGATTGACCTTGACCGATGCGGGGGAGACCTACATTGCGGCCTGTAAGCGGATACTCGAGGATGTCCGCGAAACGGAGCACACGGTGAGCGGGGAATTCACCACGCCGCGGGGCGAGTTGGTGATTTCGGCTCCGATCGTATTTGGCCGGATCCATGTCTTGCCGGTCATCGTAGCGTTCTTCCAGGCCTATCCGGAGGTCACGGTCAGACTCTCGCTCAGTGATCGAATGGTGGGCCTGCTGGAGGATCATGTTGACCTGGCGCTGCGCATTGGCGAACTTGAGGACAGTCGATTGATCGCAACGCGATGCGGCTCCACGCGCCGAGTCGTATGCGGCAGTCCGGAATATTTTTCCCAGCATGGAACGCCCAAACATCCCACAGACCTTGCCTCGCACGCCGCCGTCATCTTCGAAACCGTTACCTCCTCCAACGCCTGGGTCTTTGCCGCAGATCGGTCCGATATCGCCGTATCGATGCAGCGACAACTTATCGTCAATACCTCGGAGGCAGCGATCGATGCCGCGATCGCGGGAGTCGGGGTGACTCGCGTGCTGTCCTATCAAATTGAGCACGCCGTTAAAGCAGGAACGCTGGTCGCGGTGCTAAAACGCTTCGAGCCGGAGTCGCTGGCGATCAGTCTCGTGCATGACAATCAGAGGCGCGTACCCCTCAAGGTGCGGGCGTTTCTCGACTTCGCGGCGCCGCGATTGCGCGCTCGCCTATCGCTACCGCGGTGAATCGTATACGCGGGCGATCATCCCCGTGTGGTGGCAAATCTGGTGGGAGATGCGGGGATTCAAGGGGATTGCGGGGGAAAGAAGTGCCTTGTGAGATCGGTAACATGCTGATCCTCAAGGATCGGCCGAAGTGTTCGAATCCCACCCTCTCCGCCACTTCAAATACGTTCTAATCTCAGACAGTTGCTTCTCGAGCCCCTCGGGTCGAGTGGCCAATCCAGTGCCCAATCTCGTCACTGGATTCGATTGCAACTCATTGTTGGGTGTCTGCTCAACAGGCGATCTTTCGGTCCGCAACGCCGAGCCGTAGCACAGGGCCAAGCGGCACGCGCCACTACGAATCGCCGGCAATTTCTGCCATAGCTTCCTGCAGCACTTTCTCGGCAACGCCGCGCCGCTTGAGGGCCTCAGCTAGTTTGCGAGCTGTGTGCTGATCGAACTTCACCTCATCTCGGCGCAGTCCCTCGCTTATGTAGCTCTTCAACAGAGTTTGATAGGCGGTAAAACCGCGCATCGGTGCGACAGCCTTGAGTGACTCAACGACGTCCGTCGGAATTCGCATGGTGATCGTCGTACTCGGCCGATCTTTCTTCAGGCGGTTTTTCAGACGCTCATTGATCATAAAATACTTCCTCTGTCGGCGAAGCACGCCACGCCGAAATGATCCGAATGGATTGTCCATCGAACTCGATATGCACAACCGTCAGCAATCGGCCGGTGGAGCTGAAACCGATCACAGCGTCTCTTGGCTCTTCATTTCGACTCGCGTCTTGAAGAACAAACAGGTCGTACCACCGTGTTCGAAGAGCCGGTCCATCGAAAGTTAGGATACCATTGAGTATTTACAATGTAAATACATATGGTAAAATCACTATCGATTCAAATACTTGGCCCGCTGGTGGCGCCCGGCCAGTGGCCAATCGAGTGCCAGATCGGCCACTCGATCCGTCATCGGCCCCAGCATGGTCAGACAAAAGTCTCCACCGATCAGACAGTAGATGTCGGCATCTCCCGAGCGATGTGCATTGACGCCATGGACATACAAGTCGCGGATCGAGAAAGACTCTCGGCTTTTTTGGGAGACTGCGGATTCTTTTTGGCGGGCGTCGCCGGACCAAATGCCCCTCTTGGCAACTTGGGCGTCATGCTCGGCGCTGGTGATTTCCTTCATCCGGAGCGCATAGTCACTATCTGATACTAACCGTCGCGGGCGATCCTCCTTCGGTGTTGATTCTCGCCACTTCGCCATCAGATCAAGAAAGCCACCACCAGAGCTGTCTGCGGCAATCTTTTTCGCCCGTTCGATTTGTAGTTGCTCACCCTCCACCATGTCAATCATTGATCTGCCGGTGTAGTAGCCCTCACGCACTAGAGCTACGTTCAAAACGTCGTCGCCATCGGCAATCCAAACAAATACCTCTCGGTGCTTGGCTGGGCTTGCGGGCTTTGTGCTGTTGGGTATTGTTTTCGTTTCCGACGAGACCGGAATGACCGTGGCGGTCGGATGCGATATGAGCCATTGCGCGATGAAATCATCCGCGGTGCCAGCATCCTTCGGTACCAGGCATGCGCCGCCGCCTAATAGGCAATACACCGTCGTGTCTGCCGGTTTGCGTGCGTAGATGCCGAGCACGGTCATTCCCGAGATTGGATTTGAGGAAGGTTGTCCCGATGCTCCTTGGGCTCCAAGGAGCATGAGTACGAGAAGTATGTTGCGAATCCTCATGGTTGTTTCCCGCCCCCAGTCCAGTGGCAGCGCATAAGGTCGCAGGCAAGAATGCCAGCGTAGAGGCAAACTTGTGACGAATTCTGGCAGTCGCTGCCCTGATGTCCCAACGGACGAAAAGCACCAACGTGAGCAGGTAGGGCGCGATTGTTTTGGTGGGTCACTATAGCGATGATGCTTGGATTCTTGATTCTCGTTGTCGGTCCGAAGTCGCATATTGTTCGCTGCCAGCGCTCGACACGCGCCTTTGAAGCGGGAAGAGACATGTGTTGGCCGCGCCGAGAAGTCCATCCCCATGGTGATCGCTAAAAAGCGCGTGCGTTAATTCCGCCGACAGCCTGTCGGATTGCTTTGACCTGCCCCAGTCGCCGCTGACGTTCAACCGGGTTTCCGCCGCTCTCCCGACGGCCTTTTTCCTCGACAAGCGCCGGACGACCCCGCCGGACGACGACCATCGCCCGTCGCTGGAAAAACCGAAACCGGCGATTCGGTCTTACATAACGGGCAAAAAAATGCCCGATTGCTGGATGGATGGTCGCGGGCGCAGACTTCCCCCGGGGATCGACGTCACGGGCTGGGGCTGACGTCGGTCGACCCCGATCGGATCGGGGTATCGATGCCTGACATCATTGACGCATAACAAACCGCGTATCCAAACGCGCTACTCAGCCATTCAACGGAGACATATCATGCGCTACGCACTCGTCATCAGCACCACCCTGGCCATCGCCTCGCCAGCGGCCGCTGCACCGTTCGCCTACGCCACGACCGATGAGGGCGATTTCGGCGTGCTTGACCTGGGCTCCGGCGCCTATGTCCATTGCGGCTACACCGGAGCGTTACTGTTCGGCCTCGCCGTGGGGCAAGGCGGACTGCTGTACGGCATGGATACGGGAAATTTCTATCTGGTCAACCCGCATACCGGTGCCGTTACGTACATCGCGCCCGCCGGAGCTTACCGAATCGCGTTGGGCTCCGCGGCGCATGTTATTTACACGGTCGATTCCAACGCCAACCTTTTCAAAATCGATCCAGAGACCGGCGTCGAAACCGCTGCTAGCGGCGGTGCGCCCGGGTTTGTGAGCATGCTGTCCGCCGGCGCACCGACACTCTATGAAAGCGCCTCGGGAGGGTTTTATGATTACTTTCCACGGCAGGGAGTTGCGTATCGCAAGAATCGCGACGTCAGCATCGAGTGGGGTGGAATGGCGTGGGTCGACGAGGTGTTATACGGCGTCGGCGTGCCGAAGAACGAGTTGACCCAATACGTCTACACCATCAATACGAAGGACGGATCGACAACCCTCATCGCGCCTGTGCCTATTACTGTCACCCGGATCACGGGCGTTGCCCCCGCGGCGCCCGATAACATGGGCGCGTGCCGCGTGAGCTGAAGCCCTAGCGAAGTCCTGGCAGAGCGCCCGGCCCGCAATTGCTTGGTTGCGGTCCGCATGGGGATGTAGGCTGCACATTATTCTGTGCACGTCTGTGCAATGTCTGATAGTCGAGAAGCGATCCGTCAGAGCGATTGGGGGCTACCGATGACAAAAAAAGCCATGCTGGAGATCACGCCGAGTCAGGTCGAGCAATTTCGCGCCGAGGGCTTTCTCGTTCTGCACGATCTCCTCAGCTCGGAGGACGTGCAGCGTGCGCGAACGCGCTTCGGGCCGCTATTTCGCGGCGAGTTCGAGACCGGGCTCTATCCCGACGAATGGAACTGGCGGGAGGATCGGGATCCCCCGGACCGGACGCGGCAGATCTGCAATGGCTGGAAATCCGATCGGACCATTGCGAGTATCGTGCTCGCCGAAGAGGTCGGGCGCATCTGCGCCACCCTTGCCGGGTGGACGGGTGCGCGCATGGGTCAGGACAATGTTCTCTGGAAACCGCCCGGCGCCAAGGCGCTCGGATTCCATCAGGACAATAGCTATTGCCATTGGGTGGTCCCGATGGGCTTTACGACCTGCTGGATGGCCTTGGACGACACGAGCGCCGCCGGCGGCACGCTCGAGTACGTGCGCGGGTCGCATCGCTGGGGGCTATTCCCGCCGATCCGGCAGTTCCACGCGCCGGAGGATTATCGCGAGGCGCTCGACGAGGCTGCGCGCTCGGTAGGCGGCAAGGTGGATGTGGTTCCGGTCGAGGTGCCCGCCGGCGGGTGCGCCATCCACGCAGGCGGCACGTGGCATGGATCTGATGCCAATCGCATGTCCGAGCCGCGCCGCTCGCTGGTGACGCACTGCATCGCGGCGGAGGCGCGGTTTCATCCCACCGAGGTGAGCTACATCTACAGCCGCTATCGGCGAGTCGGTGACGACACCATGGATGAGACGTTCTTTCCGATACTGTGGACCCAATCGGGCTACCGGACGCCTTTCCTGGAGCCGTATTGCGATTCCAAGTCGACGAGTCGTTAGGGGGCCGTGCCGGCAGGGGGCCAAGATGGCAAGACGCAGTTTCTGCCGAGACCTCAAGGGAGCGCTATTCGCCCTGGCGCTGCTGTGCGGCGCGGTCTCGCCGATCGTCGCCGACGACACCAAGCATCTGACCTCCATACTCATCGTCGCCCGAGCCGAGCTTCCCGATTCCCAGTTCTCCGACTCGGTCGTGCTGGTGATGAACAACCTCGCCCCCGGCACGGTCGGCGTCATCATCAACCGGCCCACGCAGATTCCCGTGTCGCGTCTGTTCCCGGATCTCAAGCGTCTCGCACAGGTTCACGACAAGATCTATTTCGGGGGACCCGTGGACCTCGAGGCCGTCTGGTTCCTGTTTCGCGCCGCGACTCCTCCCGAGCATGCGATCGAAGCGTGTGAAGGTGTTTACCTGAGCGCGGACCGCGTGCTGCTGATGCGGCTCCTCGGCCGCGACAAGCCCATGGACGGCCTGAAAGTCATTCTCGGTCACTCGGGCTGGGCACCGGGTCAGCTGGAAGCCGAGATCGACCGCGGCGACTGGACTCCGAGGCGCGCCGACTCGGGCTCGATCTTCAAGAGTCAGCCCGAGCATCCATGGCCCTCGCCGGAGACGCAGTCGGGGCATAGCACCTGAGAGTCGGGCTGCTCAACGGACGCGTGGTGAGAGTCGGTGAAGTCGCTTCGCTAGCCGTGCTTACGTGCGACCAGGCCGTAGTGATGCGGCGGTAGAGAGATCGGGTCTTCCGGCACGAAACCAACCTGCAGCGCCCAAAGACGGCATTGCTCAGGGCGCGGTCTGATGCTGAGATCCGGTCCGCGGGGTGTGCTCGCATCGTGGATCCAGTGGATGATGCCGAGCACGCCGCCGGGTCGCAGGACGCGAAATGCTTCGCGCAGCAGGCCGGCGGCATCCTCCGCGTGCAGAACATTGAACAACATGACATAGGCGATCGAGCCGTCCTCGAGGCCGGTCCCTTCAGCCACGAAGTCGCGCTCGGTCGCTGCGACGTTCGATAGGTTCAACCGGCGTGCTCTGGCGCCGGTGGCTGCGATCATCTCGGGGTCGATGTCGAAGGCGTGCACCGTGCCCTGCGTGAGATGCGCCGCGGGTATCGAAAAAGTTCCATATCCACAGCCAAAGTCGGCGACATCCCCGGAGTTGGGTGAGAACCCAAGGCGGCGCAGGATGAGGACGGCATCGAAGAAATTCTCCCAGATCCGCTCATCGGGCATGCTGCTGTCGCGGATCTTCATGCGCGCCTAACCGGCCGGCACGAGCCGAATGCGGGTGATTTCCGCGGGAACGCCGAATCGGTTTGGCGGACCCCAGTAGCCGGTGCCGCTGTTCACGTAAACCCATAGACTCTTCATGCGATGCAATCCGGCGGTGAACGGTTGAAAGAAGCGCACGAACAGGTTCCAGGGCCAGAACTGGCCGCCGTGCGTGTGGCCGGAGATCTGGACGTCGTAGCCGGCCTGCGCGGCAGCCTGCGCGGAACCCGGTTGATGCGCGAGCAATATTTTCGCGCCGGCGTCCAGCGGCGCGCCTTCGAGCGCGGCGGCGGGATCGCTTCGCTGTGCGGCATCGTAGTGGTGGGCGCCGATATCGTCCACGCCCGCCAGGACGAGCGAAGCGCCGTCATGATCAAGCACGACGTGCTGATTCTTGAGCACGGTCAAGCCGAGCTTTCGGATCTCCCGGGTCCAGGCGGCTTCGCCGGAGTAGTACTCGTGGTTGCCGGTCACGAAAAACACTCCGTGCCGCGCGGATAGCTGCGACAACGGTGCGGTATGCGAGGCGAGCTGCTGCACGGAGCCGTCGACCAGATCTCCGGTCACCGCGATGAGATCGCCGCGCAGCCCGTTCACGCGGCGAACCAAGCCGCTCGACGAATTCGCGGCGAATCGTCGGGCCGACGTGCACATCGCTGATCTGTGTGATCGAAAACCCGTGCAGGGGCTTCGGCAGCCGCGAGACCGGGATGTCGACGTTCACGATGCGCGGCCGGCGCGCGATCACGAATCCCACGGCGGTGACTGCGACGGTCAGCACGAGCGCGCAGAGCGCGGAAGGCTCGAGCACCGCCTGATAGCGCGAGCTCGTCGTCGAGAAGCGCGCGGCGAGAAGAAACACGTCGCGCAACAGCGTCGTGACGAGCAGGGTGGAGAAGAAACCTATACCAGTGAGTCCGATCCATGCGAGGAGGCCGCTGCGCCGGATGGATCTCGGGACGAGGATGCCGGCGGCCAATAGCAGCGCGGCCACCGCGGTCGTGCCCGCCGGGCTCAGAGCAAGCGGGGGCAACAATCGACAACCGACGTAGGTCAGTAACGCGAGAATGATCCAGACCGGTCGAAACAGACGGCGACGCGAAGGCATTGCCGCTACAGTGGGGGTCGACGGCGTCTATTCAAGAGGCCGGCTCAAGAGGCCGGCGGGCGATTCCCGGCGGCCCAGGGCTTGCGAAGGGCTTCCATGCCCTTGAATTCCACGAACTGCGTGGTGGTGGCCCACAGATAGTCGCCGTAGAGGAAGGGTTGAAACGAAGCGGGAGGGTCCATTGGGAGCGGACGGATTTCCGCGTCCGCGCGCGCCTCGTAGAAAAAGGGGATCGAGTGCCTCTCCCGGCCCGTGCCGATGACGCGGTGCTCGGTAGCCTTGATGCGGCCCGCGCTCCATCGTTCCAGCACCTTGCCGAAGTTGACGGCAAGCGTGCCGTCCGCAGGCGGTACGTCGATCCATTCTCCATTGCGATGTCTCGCCTGTAAGCCGAGGACGCCGTCTTGCGCGAGCAATGTGAGAAACCCTGAATCGACGTGCGGCGCGCCCGTGACGTAATGTCGTTGTCCATGGTGCGTAACCCACACGCTCGGGTCGATCGCCGCCGCATCGTCGGCATCGCTCCGCAGCGGATAGCGAAGGAGGCGCAAGGTCGACAGGCCGCGATCGAACGCGTCGTCGAAGAACCGTTCCGGCAAGGCGAGGCTCCGGGCGGTCGAACGCATGAGCGCCTGGCTGATTCGAACCATGGCCAGATAATACTGGGCCACCGCCTCTCTCCAGCCCGGTAATGCCGCGGCGGGAGGCAGCGGCGTCAGTTCGCGAAGCGGATCGCCCTCGCAGGCCACCGACGGGCCATAGGCCACGTCGGGGCCGAGGTCGATGCCTTCCTTGCTGGTGAGAAAGCCGCGTTGTCTGGGGAACCAACCGCGGTAAACGTTCGGGTGCGAGGGATCGAATTTCTGGCGCCACAGCGGCCGAATCTCATCCTCGCGCAGATCGAACAAGCGAAGGAGCTCTGATCGGGTATGAGTATCCAGGGGGAGACCGGCTGGAAAGCGGCTCGCCACGAAGAATCCGACCTCGGCGGCGGCTTCCACGATGGCGCGGTCGGCGAGATCGCGCGCGGCCGATGGCCCGTGGAACAAGGATGACACATCGATCAAGGGTATCGACGCGGGCAAGGAGGCGTGCGATGTGTTTCTCAAGTGTGTCGGCCCATCGTCTGCGCAGCGCACATCATCGGGCCGCGGTAGCCGTATAATCTCACATTTTGCACACGGCGATCCCATGGGCCCCTACGTCGATTCCATAACCTCCAATGAAGCATTTCCCGCCTCGACCGGCGTCGTGGTCATCGGCGGCGGAATCATCGGCACCTCCGCCACGCTGGCGCTCGCGGCCCGCGGCATTCCGGTGGTGCTTTGCGAGAAGGCCTACATCGCTTGCGAACAATCCAGCCGCAATTGGGGCTGGTGCCGCCAGACCGGCCGGGACGAGCGCGAGATGCCGCTGATCATCGAGAGCCTCAAATTGTGGCGGGACATGGACCGATTGACCGAAAGCGCAACCGGCTTTCGGGAATGCGGCGTCGTGTATGTCGGGGAATCGGAGGACGACGAGCACTCATTTGCCGCGTGGCTCGACATGGCGCGCCCCTACGCGATCGGTGCCCGGATGATACGCGGACCGGAACTGGCGGCTCTGATGCCGGGCGCGAAGAGCGCCTACCGCTGCGGCCTGCACGTGCCCTCGGATGGTTGCGCGGAGCCGCAGAAAGCGGCGCCCGCGATCGCGCGCGCGGCACAGCGCATGGGGGCCGTCATCCTCGCGCACTGCGCCGTCCGAGGGATCGAGCGATCCTCGGGCAGAATCAGTGCGGTGGTCACGGAGCGGGGCACCATCGCCTGCGATACCGTCATCCTGGCGGCGGGCGCGTGGACGAGCCTGTTCTGCGGAAGCCTGGGCGTTCGGCTGCCGCAGCTGAAGGTGCTGTCTTCGGTACTGCGCACCGGACCGGTCGCCGATGGTCCCGAGTGTTGCACCTACTTGAACGATGTCGGGTACCGCAAACGGTTGGACGGGGGTTACACCATTGCTCCAGGCTCCGGCATCGTGGTTCCTCTGGTACCGGATTCCATGCGATACCTCCGCGAATTCTGGGCGTCGATGCGCAAGGAGGGCTCCGCCATCAAGCCCCGATTGAATGCGCAGAGCTGGCGCGAGCTCCGCGCGCCTCGGCGCTGGCCGCTCGACCGGCCGAGCCCGTTCGAGATCACACGGGTATTGGACCCCGCGCCCGACAAAGCGATGAATCGGGAGGCGCGGGAAGCGATGGCGCGCATCTACCCGAAATTTCTCGATGTACCCGTCGTCCAGGAGTGGGCCGGCTACATCGACGCGACGCCGGACGTGATCCCCTACATCGGTCCCGCAGGCACGGTGCCCGGGCTGACCGTCGCGGCAGGATTCTCCGGACATGGCTTTGGAATCGGTCCCGGAGCGGGGCGGCTCGCCGCCGATCTCGCGACCGGTCAGACGCCCTCGGTGGATCCGTCGCCGTTTCGACTCTCGCGATTCAGCGACGGATCGCCCATCGTTCTCGGGCCGCAAATCTAGCAAATCTAAATGAACTCGAGGCCCTACTTGGGCTTGCGGAATTTGAGCACGAAATTGTCCGCCTCGCCGATCGCCACGTACTTGGCTCGATCCTTGTCCCCTTGAGCCAACGTGGGCGGCAAGGTCCAGACGCCGTCCGGCCAATCCTTCGTATCCTTCGGATTGGCGTTGATCTCCGATTTGGCGACCAGCACGAATCCCGCCTTCTTGGCGAGCGCTATCGCGTAATCCTCGCGGACATAACCGTCGGCCGCCTTCGGATCCTGCGGCTTGTCGGTGCGGCCGCGATGCTCCTCCATCCCTAGAATCCCACCCGGCTTCAGTGCCGTGAAGCAGGCGGCCAGGGCTTGGGGTGCGTACCCGCCGTCCATCCAGTTATGCAGATTTCGAAATGTCAGCACGAGATCGGCCGAGCCGGGAGGGGCGATATCGAAGTGGCCGGCGGCAAGGGTCGTCTCGTGGATCGTCCCGAGACGATCCTTCTCCGCGGCGATGCGCGAGTGCCAGCGGCTGACCGTTTGATTGCCTTCCTTATCGTCGGTGGATTGCAGGGCCACGTAGTACGTTCCACTCTTCGCGAGGTAGGGCCCCAGGATCTCGGTCCAATAACCTCCGCCGGGCCACAGCTCGACGACGGTCATGTCGGGTTTGATGCCGAAAAAGCTCAGCTCCTCCACAGGATGGCGAACCGTATCGCGGGCGACGAAATTTGCGGTGCGTCCCGGATCGGCGACGGCGGCTTTCAACGCGGAATCCGGTGCCGCGGTAGCGACGCCGAAGGCTCCCAGCGCGAGGAGGGCGGCCGCAAATCGAATCGATCGAAGGTGGGGGTCATGCATGAACGATATCCTCATGGTGGTGCTCATCCGGGCGGGGAGCCTCGATGCAGGGTCGTTCATGGGCCTCACCTCGCGGGCTCGATGGCGGTACTGTACCAGTGTTCCTGCAGAGCTCAACCGGAAGCCCCGTCCATCCCGAAGGCATGCAAGATGAAGGCGTAGATGTCGACTACCTCGCTGATGAGCTTCGCGGTGGGAATCCCCGGGCCATGGCCGGCGCGAGTTTCAACGCGCAGCAGGATGGGATTGCCCTGGGGATCCGCATGCTGCATGGCTGCCGCGAACTTGAAGCTGTGCGCCGGAAACACCCGGTCATCGTGATCGCTCGTCATGATGAGCGTCGCGGGATAGCTTACCCCGCTCTTCACGTTGTGATAGGGAGAATACGCGTACAGCGAGTCGAATTCCGCGGGATTGTCGACCGAGCCATAATCGGATTCCCAGGCCTTGCCGATCGTGAATTGCCGGAAGCGCAGCATGTCCATCACCCCGACCTGCGGAACTGCGGCGGCTGCGATGTCAGGACGCTCCTCTTCGACCGCGCCGATCAGCAGTCCGCCGTTCGACCTGCCGGAGAGCGCGAGCCGCGCGGGGCTCGTCCAATGCGACGTCCTCAGGTACTCGGCGGCGGCGATGAAATCGTCGAACACGTTCTGCTTGTGAGTCTTCATGCCGGCCTCGTGCCAGGCACGGCCGTATTCGCCGCCGCCGCGCAGATTGGCGACCGCATAGACGCCGCCGAGCTGCAGCCAGGCGGCGATCATCGGCGAAAATCCGGGCGTAATGGGTGTGTTGAAGCCCCCGTAGCCGTACAAGATCGTCGGGTTGTTGCCCGAGAGCGGGGTTCCCTTGCGCGCCGTGATGAACATCGGAACGCGTGTGCCGTCCTTGCTCGAGTAGAAGACCTGGTGCGTCTCGAATTCCGAAGGGGTGAAGTCGTCGAGATGCGGCGAACGCCAGAGTGTTGCTGTGCCGCTGCCGAGCTCGAGTGAAAACACCGACGGCGGCGTGCTGTAGCTCGAATAGGTGTAATAAACCCGGGTATCGTCGCCATGGCCGAAGAAGCCGGCCGCAGTCCCGAGTCCGGGCAGCTCGACCGTGCCGAGCAGCCGGCCTTCCGCCGTATAGCGATCCACGGCGCTATGTGCGTCCTTCAATCGATGGACGATGAGCTTGCCTCCGGCCAGTGTGGCCGCGTCGATGGTGTCGGCGCCCTCCGCGATGACGGCGCGCCAGTCGCGGGGATCGGGATGCTGAAGATCCACGCGGATGATTCGAAAGTGCGGAGCGGAGTCGTCCGTCCGCAACAGGAGCGAACTTCCCGTGTTGCCGATGAAGTCGAAGGTTGCGGTCGGCTTGGGAATGATCGGAACTATCGGTGCGCTCGGCTTGGTCAGGTCCTGGACCGCGACCGTATTGCGCTCGTCCGTTCCCAGGGATGATTGAATCACCAGATAACGGCCGTCATCGGAGACGGTGGCCGCGACGAACCAGCCGGGATTGTCGGTGCGCGCATAGACCAGGGTGTCGTCCGATTGGGGCGTGCCCAATCGATGAAAGAATAGCTTCTGGTACTCGTTGGTCGATTTGAGGCTGTTGCCGGGCTTGGGCGGATCATAAGTCGTGTAATAGAAGCCCGAGCCGTCCTTGCGCCAGCTCGCGCCGCCGAATTTGGACCACTGCAGGGTATCCGGAAGGTCCTTTCCGGTGGCGACATCGCGCACGTGCCAAACCTGCCAGTCGGATCCCGCATCCGAGAGCGAGTAAGCGAACAGGCGTCCGTCGGCACTCATGGACGTTTCGCGCAACGCGACCGTCCCATCCGCCGACAGTTTGTTGGGGTCGATGAGGACCTGCCCGGGAGCGCCCGGGTCCTGCGTCACGAACACGACTGATTGATTTTGGAGGCCGTCATTGTGCGTATACAGCCATGTGCGGCCATATCGCTCGGGAGGCGACCAGCGCTCGAAATTCCACACCTTGCGAACCCGCGCCTCGAGCCTGTCGCGACCCGAGATGGAATCGAGAAAGCCGCGGCTCAACCGATCCTCGGCCGACACCCATGCGCGAGTGTCGGCTGAATCGATGTTCTCGAGCCAGCGGTACGGGTCGGCAACTTTCACACCATGATAGACATCGATCTGCGCATCCCGCACCGCCGCCGGATAGCCGAGGGGCGCCATCGCGCTCGCGGAGCCCGCAATCGCGGCCGACATCAGCGCGGTGCCGATGGAGAGAACGAGGCCGCCGGCCGTGGAAGATCTTTCCGAAGAGTCGTTCGCTGGCATGTTGCATCCCGCAGTTTCAATTCCGATGGTGCGCGTAGTGTCCAACAGCGCGCGATAGCCTGCAACACGACCGGCATCGCGACGCGCGAGCCGCCTGCAGACTCCGGGATCGGCGTCAGGCAGCGCCTACACAGTGCCGCGCGCCGTACGGACAGAAAATATGAATGGGGACGCCTAAGGTTTCGCCATCCGCCAATCCGCATCGCTCCTGGAATAAGGGTAAGTCCATGCCGCGCCAAATTGCTTCGTTGACTCTCGCGGACGCGCGCGGGTTGATCGCCGCCGGTGAAAAGAAGGCGACCGAGCTCGGAATTCCTTACAACATTGCCGTGGTGGATGCCGGGGGCGGTCTCATCGCGCATGTGCGGATGGACGGGGCTTGGCTCGGAAGCGTCGACATCGCGATCAACAAGGCTTGGACGGCGCGTGCTTTCGACATGCCGACCGAGAAGCTCGGCAAAATGGCGCAGTCCGGGAAGCCCCTGTTCGGGATCGACAGCACCAATCACGAGAAGGTCGTGATCTTCGGCGGCGGTGTCCCCTTGAAGATGGGCGATACGGTCGTGGGTGCGCTCGGCGCCAGCGGCGGTACGGTGGATCAGGATCTCGAGGTGGCCGAGGCGGCTGCGGCTGCGTTCCCGGCGAGGCATTAGCGTATCGAGGGAGGCAGCGGTGGCTTTACCAGTACCGTATTGCGGGTCGGCGCCAACGCCCGGTGAGCTGGTTTCACGTTTCAATCTCGATCCCGTTCTCATTGTCTGCCTTTTGGCGCTTTGCGCGCTGCAGTTGCTTTTGCTACATCGCCGGGGCGCTCTGGACGTGCGCCGCCGGCAGGGCTTCGCGCTCGCCGGCTGGTTGGTCGCTGCCGGCGCGTTCCTGTCGCCGCTTTGCGCGTTGTCGGTCGCGCTTTTTTCGGCGCGAGTCGGGCAGCACATGGTGCTGATCTTGCTCGCGGCACCGCTGATTGCCAGGGGATTGCCTCGAGCGCCCGCATGGGATCATGCCTGGAGCCTCTGGGCGAGTTCGGGGGTGTTCTTCCTGGCCCTGTGGTACTGGCACATGCCGGTTCCCTACGACGCGACATTCGGGTCGACCGGGGTGTATTGGACCATGCACCTCACGCTATTCGGCAGCAGTATCGTCCTCTGGCGTGAGCTGATCGATCACCCAGCGCGTCAAACGGCGCAAGTGCTGGCGGCAGGGACGCTGAGCTTCATGCAGATGGGACTGCTCGGCGCGGTACTCACCCTCGCCGACCGGCCGATGTTTCAATGGCATCTGACCACCACCCAGGTTTGGGGACTCACGCCGCTGCAGGATCAGCAGTTGGGGGGCGCCATCATGTGGGTGCCGGGAATAGCCCTGTTCTTGTGGATTGCAGTTCGCTCGCTCGCCTACATGTGGCAATCGGTCGAGCGAACGCGGCCTGCATGAATCACCATCCTTGGTCGCTCGCTTGGCCGCTGAATTACCTCAGCTCGGCGGGGACCCGTGCGGACAAAGTAGTGCCGCTCACCTGGTACATGCTCATTGTCTCGATCATCGTCTGCGTCGTGATCGGTGTGCTGCTGTGGATCGCCGTGCGGCGTGCTCGGCCGGAAGACCGCGGGCTCGAGATGAACACCATCCCCATCGCGCGGGGCGGCGACGGTATTCGGTGGATCAGCGTCGGTCTTCTCCTATCGGCGATACCGCTCGCGGCCGCGCTGGTGTGGACCATGCTGACGCTCGCCGCGGTCGCGGGCCCCCCCGCCCACCCTGGCCTCGTACTCGATGTCACGGGCCGCCAGTGGTGGTGGGAGGTCAAGTACAATGGATCCTCGCCCACCGATATTTTCGAGACGGCGAACGAGATTCACATTCCGGTGGGCGTGCCCGTGCTGGTTCGGCTGCATGGCGGGGATGTCATTCATAGCTTCTGGGTGCCCCAGCTCACCGGAAAAACCGATACCATTCCGGGCCAGGTGAATTTGAGCTGGATCGAGGCGGACAAACCCGGACGCTATCTCGGACAGTGCACGGAGTTCTGCGGCTACCAGCATGCCCACATGCAATTCGAGGTGGTGGCGGAGCCGCGGGCGGAGTTCGACCAATGGGCAGCCGACCAGCGTCAATCCGCGGCGGCACCGACGAGTCCCGAGGCGACCCGAGGTCTCGAGTTGGTGGAATACCGCTGCGGTCTCTGTCACCGGGTACGCGGCACGCAGGCGGGCGCCATCAGCGCTCCGGATCTCACGCATCTGATGAGCCGCCGCGAGATTGCGGCGGGGACGCTTCTCAACAACCCCGGCAATCTCGTCGGCTGGATTCAGAATCCGCAAAACATCAAGCCGGGCAATCTCATGCCCAATCAAGCGCTGTCCGCGAAACAGCTGTCCGACGCGCTGGCCTACCTGGAGACGTTGAAATGACCTCGAGGTCGCTTACATGATACATCCGGAATCATTGCAGCCGGAATTACGAACGCCCGCCGTCGATATTGACAGCGTAGAGCACGAGGCGCGCCTGCAGAGCTTGTGGGAGACAACGCCCGGCATCAAGGGGTTCTTCACCACGGTCGATCACAAAGAGATCGGCATCCGCTACATCGTAACGGCGTTCGCCTTTCTGGCGCTGGGCGGAATCGAGGCGCTGGTCATGCGGTTGCAGCTTGCCGGTCCGAATCTGCAGCTTGCTGACGCCCGACGCAGTACAACCAGCTCTTCTCGACGCATGGCATGACCATGATCTTCCTGTATGCCGCGCCGATCCTGTCGGGCTTCTCCAATTATCTGTGGCCGCTGCTGCTCGGCAGCCGCGACATGGCCTTTCCGCGTCTGAACGCATTGAGCTACTGGATCTACCTGGCGAGCGGGTTGTTTCTCTATGCCGGATTTCTCACGGGCAATGGCCCGAACGACGGCTGGTTCAACTACGTGCCGTATGCCTCGCGCGACTTCAATCCCGGGACTGAACGAGGATTTCTATGCTCTCGGCATGGTGTTTCTGGGAATCTCCACGACCGTCGGTGCGGCGAATTTCATCGTCACGGCGTTTCGGACGCGCGCGCCGGGAATGTCCATCAACCGGATGCCCATCATGGTGTGGGGCACGCTGACCGCGAGCGTGGCGAATCTTCTGGTGGTGCCGGCCGTGAGCCTGGCGTTCTTTCTGTTGTGGATGGACCGCCAATTCGGCACGCATTTCTTCGACCCCGCGGGCGGCGGTCAGCCGCTGCTCTGGCAGCATCTGTTCTGGATCTTCGGCCATCCATGGGTCTATGCCATCGTGTTGCCCGCCATGGGCATGGTCTCGGACGGCCTGCCGGTATTCTGCCGCCGGCCGCTGGTCGGCTACTCGTTGGTGGCGCTCTCAACGGTGGCGACCATGATGCTCGGCTTCGGCGTCTGGGTCCATCACATGTTCGCGACCGGTTTGCCCGGCCTCGGTCTGTCGTTCTTCTCCGGCGCGTCCATCATCATCACGCTGCCAAGCGCCGTGGCGGTATTCGCGTGGCTCGCGACCATCTGGCTCGGTCGGCCGGTGATCACCACGGCGTTCCTGTTTTTCTCATCGATGATTCTCCTGTTCGTGATCGGCGGCGTATCGGGGTTCATGACGGCGAGCGTGCCGGTGGACTGGCAGCTGACCGATACCTATTTCGTGGTGGCGCACCTTCACTACGTGCTGATCGGGATCAACGTATTTCCGGTGGTCGGCGCCGTGTATTTCTGGTTCCCCAAGATGACCGGCCGGATGCTCGACGAGAAATTGGGACGGTGGAATTTCTGGACCATGTTCATCGGCTTCAATCTCGCCTTCCTGCCGATGCACTTGACGGGCCTTCTGGGCATGCCGCGGCGGGTGTACACCTACGCCGCCTACGGCATGGGCTGGGGGACGCTCAATCTCATCACCTCCATCGGCAGCTTCGTCTTTGCCGTCGGGAGTCCTGATGCTGTTCATCAACGTGATGAAGAGCCTGAAGGGCGGCGCCGCTGCGGCAAAGAACCCGTGGGACGCGCCGACGCTGGAGTGGTCCGTCTCTTCGCCGCCGCCGCCCTACAATTTTGCGGTGATTCCGACGGTGGCCTCGCGGCATCCGCTCTGGGAAGGGCGGCTCGGCACCGAAGGCGCGTTATCGTCGCTCGATCGGGGCATGCTGCTCGCGAGCGGCAAAGAGACCATCGCTACGTCGGGACTGGATGCCGAACCGGATATGGTGCTCGAGATGCCGGAGGATAGCTTCGCGCCGTTCTCCCTGACCGTCGGGCTGTCCGTGCTGTTCATCGGACTGCTGCTGAAGGTCTGGGCCGTGGCCATCGTGGGTGGGGTGATCTGCGGGCTCGCTCTGACGGCATGGTTCTGGCCGTCGAGGGAGCTGCGCGAGCGGGAGACGGCCCATGGCTGAGGTGGTGCTGTCGAAGCCGCAGAACCTGCCGGTGGGGCCGACCGGTCGACACGGAGTCGGCTGGTGGGGCGTCGGGACGCTGGTGGTCAGCGAGGCCGCGCTGTTTGCCTACCTTCTCTTTGCCTATTTCTACACGGGGGCGACGGCGCCTTCCGGGTGGCTGCTCGATTCGGCGCCGAGTCTCAAATTGGCGTTGCCCAATATGGTGCTGCTGTTGATCTCGAGCATCGGTGTCTGGCTCGCCGAGCAGGGGATCATCAGAAGCCGTCGTGGCCAGGCTATCGCCGGATTGGGCGTCGCCTTCCTCCTCGGCGTCGTGTTCGTCGTCGTGCAGTGTCTGGAGTGGCGCTCGAAGCCGTACCGTCTGGGCGACTCGAGCTATAGCTCGCTCTACTTCGTGACCACGGGACTGCATATCGCGCATGTGATCGTGGGGCTTCTGGTTCTGGCGGCACTTTTGTGGTGGACGGCCCTTGGCTACTTCAGCGCCCGACGCCGGATTGCGCTCGCCGCCGGTGCACTGTACTGGCATTTCGTCAACGTGATCTCTGTTTGTGTTTTTGTTACTTATTACGTGACGCCGTATCTTGGGTTCGGCCGATGAACACCTCCGCCGCTCACCCCGGCTCACATCCTGCCCCGCACGCAGACCGCGTGTCGGCCAAAGAGAGCTGCTTCGGACTCCTTGCAGGTCCGCTCGCCTGGTTCGCCCAACTCTCCTGCGGGTACGCCCTGGCGAGCGGACCTTGTTTTCGGGGCGGCTATCGGCTTTCCATGCCGCCCTCCGAGCTGCATTGGACCTGGCCGGCCATGGTGCTGCTGACCGTCGCCGCCGTCGCAATATCGCTCGCCGGATTCGTGGTGTCGATGCGTGCCTTCAATCGCACCCGCGAGGAGGCCCAGGGAGGGGCGCATCACGTGATGGAAATCGGCGCCGGACGAACTCGATTTTTGGCGCTATGGGGCATGGTGCTCGGCGTGGGGTTCGCGCTGGCGGCGGCGATCACCGCCGTGGCTTTCATCGCACTACCGCGATGCGCCGGCTGACGATCCTCTCCGCCGTCGTGCTCCTTGCCGCCTGCGGCGACAGGGGAGAGCAGCATCGACTGAACCATGCGAGGCATCTGATCGCGAATCACTGCGCGGCGTGCCATGTGGTGCCCGGTGTTCCGTCGGCGAAGGGCCGGGTGGGCCCGTCTCTCGCGCACATCGCCTCCCAGCAAATCATCGCCGGCTACTTCGCGAACCACCCCGACATGATGAGCCAATGGATCGAGCACCCGCAGCAGCTCCTGCCGGGCAACGCGATGCCGGACATGGGACTGTCGCCGAGCGAGATCTCCTCGATCGTCGATTATCTCTACACGTTGGAATGACTTGGAATGACACTATGAGAACCGCCGCCCTCCTCACGCTGAGCCTCGTTCCCGCCGCCGTCTTCGCTCAAACCGTGCCCGCGCCGGTGCCGGAAAACGAGGTGTTCAAGCGCGAGGACATCGGCCATGCGCTGGCGGCACCGACGCCGCAGGCCGGCCATACCGCCGCGCCAGCGCAAATGCTCCCCCGGATGACGGCCAGTGGACGATGCCCTCCAAGAATTACGCGTCGACCCGCTTCTCGAACCTGAGCGAGATCACCGTAGCCAACGTGAAGACCCTCACGCCCGACTTCAGCTTTTCCCTGGCGGTGAACAAGGGACAGGAGGCCGCGCCCATCGTGGCGGACAACACGATGTACATCGTGACGGCGTATCCGAACATCGTCTATGCGCTGGATCTCACCAAGCCCGGCGCGCCCTTGAAGTGGTCGTTTGCGCCGAAACCGGCCCCGGCGAGTCAGGGTGTCGCCTGCTGCGACGTGGTCAATCGCGGCGGCACGCGTCGATGACGGCAAGTACATCTTCAATACGCTGGACGGCCAGACCATTGCAGTCGATGTGAAGACCGGGCGGCCGTTATGGCGTACGCAGCTCGGCAACATCAATAAGGGCGAGAGCATCACGATGGCTCCGACGGTCGCTCAAGGGCGGGTCTACGTCGGCGATTCGGGCGGCGAGATGGGCGTCCACGGCTGGGTGGCGGCACTGGACGAAAATACCGGCAAACTTCTCTGGCGCGGCTACAGCACGGGCCCCGATTCCCAGGTGCTGATCGGTTCCGATTTCAAGCCTCATTATCCAGACGATCAGGGCAAGGACCTGGGGGTCAGCAGCTGGCCGCCGGAGGCATGGAAGATCGGCGGCGGCGGCGCCTGGGGTTGGGTCACCTTCGATGCCGAGCTCAAGCTGCTCTACGAAGGGGTGGGAAATCCCGGACCCTGGAATCAATTTCAGCGCCCGGGCGACAACAAATGGACGGCGGGAATCTTTGCTCGCGACCCCGCGACCGGCTCGGCGCGTTGGTACTACCAATATTCCCCGCACGATGAGCACGACTATGACGGCGTCAACGAGCAGATCCTGCTCGACATGCCGTTCGACGGCAAGATGCAGAAGGTGCTCGTCCATATCGATCGCAACGGCTATGTGTATGTGATCGAACGGCACACCGGCACCGTGCTGTCCGCGGATCCGTTCGGGCCCGTCAATTCCACGCGCGGCATCGATCTCAAAACGGGCCGTCCCATCTTGAATCCTGAGAAGGAGACCAAGCTCGGCGAGACCGTGAGGAACATCTGCCCGACGGCCTCGGGCGCCAAGGACTGGAACCCGAGCAGTTTCAGCCCCGAGACCGGCTTCATCTATATTCCGCACGAGAACATGTGCATGGATTGGGTGGACCAGCAGGTCAATTACATCGCCGGCACCCCTTACGTCGGCGCACTGGTGCACATGAAACCCGGGCCCGGGGGAAATCGCGGCGAATTGACGGCGTGGGATCCGGTCGAGCGCAGACCTGTCTGGGAAGACAAGGAGAATTTTCCCGTGTGGTCCGGCACGGTCGCCACCGCGGGCGGCGTGGTGTTTTACGGCACCATGGACGGTTGGTTCAAGGCGGTGAACGCGCGCACGGGGGAGCTTCTCTGGCGCTACAAGGTCGACAGCGGAATCATCGGCCAGCCGGTGAGCTACAAGGGGCCGGATGGCCACCAGTACATCGCGGTCCTATCGGGAGTCGGCGGATGGTCCGGTGCCGTGGTATCGGGACCGGTGGACCCGCGCGACGGTTCCGCCGCTCTCGGCATGGTGAACGTAATGTCCGATTTGCCCAAGTACACGACCGCCGGAGGAACGCTGTATGTTTTCTCGCTTCCCCACTAAGTGGCCGCTCTGGGTCGGTATCGCGCTGGCGTCCGGATGCGGCCACGGCTCGCACATCGCCATGCCGTCGAACGAGCCGGTTCAGCTCGGTGTCATCGATTCCGAGCAGACTCCCGGCGTCGGTCATAGCCTCGTGACCACCGACCCACGCGCGGCCGCTTATTACAATAACGCGGACGCGGTCAATACCGGCAAGCGCCTGTTTTCCCAATACAACTGCTCGGGATGCCATTCGAACGGTGGAGGCGGCATGGGGCCGGATCTCATGGACGACGTCTGGATCTACGGCAGCCGTCTGGAGCAAATTCACCAAACACTGGTCGACGGCCGGCCGAACGGTATGCCAGCCTGGGGCGGCAAGGTGCCCGACGAGCAATTGTGGGACCTCGCAGCCTATGTGAGATCGCTGTCGCTGCCCCAAACGATCGCGGCGGAGACGGACAATACTCCGTCGCAAATGCCGGCACCCGTCCCGCCCGAAGTCGATCAGGACGCGGGCTGGGCGCCGCCGCCCGATACGACCAACGATTACACGTCGACCATCGTCGGTCCTTCGGGTCCGCAGAGCGATACGGGGACCGTCGGTCCGACGAACCCCGCTCCGACGCAGGCGACGGGCGCGCTTTGACCGCCGCCGGAACGCAGCTGGCCGTTGCCGCGGCAACCCTGGTCGCTGCGCTCGTCGCCGCGAGCCTCGACACCTCGGCGGAGGCTGCCGCCGAGGCCGCGGGTCGCCCGGCCGCCCGAGCGCGTCTCGTCGCTTGCTCGGACCCCAATGATCTGCCCTTCTCCAACCGACTGCGGCAGGGGTTCGAGAACAAGATCATCGAGCTCGTGGGCCGGGATCTCGGTGCCGAAGTCAGCTACTTGTGGTGGCCGCAGCGCCGCGGCTACCTCCGCAAGACGCTCAATGCCTCCAAGTGCGACGTCTGGCCCGGCATCGCCGCCGGGGTCGAGGGAGCGGCGACCACTCGCCCGTACTACCGCTCCACCTATGTCTTCGTCACGCGCAAGGAGGCGAATCTCGCGCAGCTGACGCTCGACGACCCGCGCTTGCGCCGCGCCACGATCGGCGTCCAGATGATCGGGAACGACGCGACGAACACACCCCCGGCGCACGCCATCGCGAGCCGCGGCATCACCGGCAACGTCCGCGGCTATATGGTGTATGGAGATTACGGCCGCCCCAATCCTCCGGCCGCGATCGTCGATGCGGTCGAGAACCGGCAGGTTGATGTCGCGCTCGTGTGGGGACCGTTGGCCGGCTACTTCGCGCACCGCTCGCACGTACCGCTGCGGCTCGATGCGGTGACGCCGGCCGACGATCCGCGCTGGCCCATGTCGTTCGACATCTCCATGGGGGTGCGGCACGGCGATCGTGAGCTCCTGGACCGCATCAATGCGATTCTGGAGCACGAGCAGCCTGCGATCGAAGCCATCTTGCAGCGCTACCACGTGCCGCTCGAACAGCTGAGTGCACCATCCGCAGCAGGCAACGTTCCCCCGCGAGCGGAGTGACCAGGCGCCGATTCACGGTGCCGAGTCGGTGGCCGGGTTCTTGCGCACCTCGAACGGCACCGTCAACACGGAGCCGTCGGAGAATCTCAGAGTGATCGGGATCTTGGCGCTCGTGTCGGCCGACGCTGTGGGCTGCATGAGCATGAGGTGATAGCCGGTCGACTGGAATTCCAACGTCTGGTGCGGCTCGAGCGTGATCGCCTTGACCGGCACCATCTCCTCGGTGGTTCCGTGCGTGATGCTGCGATGAATCGACACATCCCCGTAGGACGGGCTCGAGGCCGATTCCAGGGCCAGGGCCTTGTCCCCGGTATTGGTGAGCGTGAGATATCCTGCCGCCGGCAGGCCGGCCGGCAGCCAGCGGATCCACGCCGCGAGCACGCGAATCGTCGGTTTCGGGGCAGGGGGCGAATTCGAGGGGGCAGGGTTGGCGAGGACCGGAAAGACGGCACTGGAGACGATGGAGGCGCCGAGGGCGATCGCCGTCAGAAGGCGGCGTGCGCGCTGCCATAAGAAGTCGTTCATGGCGGGGAACCTTGCCAGAGGACGGCCTACGGCTCAAGCGCCCCGGAGCCGCATTCACGTTTCGTCGCGCATCGAAGCGTGCGGGGACGCGTGCTGATAAAAAAGCTCCCATGACGCTGACCTGCTTCATCCGCTATCAGATCGATCCGTTCCAGCGGGACGAATTTCAGCGATACGCCGAGAATTGGGGCCGTATCATTCCACGGTGCGGGGGCCATCTGGTCGGATATTTTCTGCCGAGCGAGGGCACGAACGACATCGCCTGGGGCTTGATCGCGTTCGAGAGCCTGGCGTCCTACGAGCGCTACCGAAAGAGACTGAAGACGGATGCGGAATCGCGCGAGAATTTCGCGGCCGCGCAGAGGAAGCGATTCATCTTGCGCGAGGAGCGCACATTCCTCGAGGTCGTCGACGGGACGTTCGGGGTGCCGCCCTCGGCGCCGGCCGCAACCGACGAATGACCATGATGCGGGCGCAAAGGCCTCGCTCAGACTGAGATCGCTTCGGCGGAGGCTCGCAGTCCGAAGCGCGATTGCAGCTGCCGCCGGCCCGCATCCGTCAGCGTGAGCGCGCGGCTATCGAGGTCCCGCAAGAACCATTTGCGGTTCAGTGCGGTCTCGAGCAAGGCGTGCCCCAACGCGCCGCCGATGTGCGGCCTGCGTTCGCTCCAATCGATGCAGGCATAGGCGAAGCGCCGACGAAGGGCGCGCGTCGCCTCGATATCGATCCCGATCGCCGCCAACGCCCTGGATCCGGCAATAGTGAGCTCATAACCGTCGCCGCCGCGCCCGTCGGACGACAGCCATTCGAGCTCCTCGAAGCGGTCGCGCAGCCTCACCGCCCAATGGCCCGCCATGTGGTCGTAGCAGGTGCGCGCGGCGCGCAATTGCCGGGGTGTATTCGGGGTGAAGGTCCCCGGGGCGTGGCCTGCGACCACGGTCAATGCCTCGAGGGCGCGGGCCACGCTGGGCCCGGCGAGGCTGTAGTAGCGGTGTTTTCCCTGGGAGAGCACCGTGACCAGCCGTTGTCGGGTCATCTTGGCCAAATGCACGCTGGCGGTGGACGCGCTGACCTCGCCCACTGCCGCCAACTCGGTACTCGTACGCGCGTGGCCGTCGAGAAGGCGATAGAGCATCCGGGCGCGCGCCGGCTCGCCGATCGTCGCGGCGACGCCGGCGGCTCCGATATCGACGTGAGGTGCCGCACGCATAGTTTCATCGTAGACGAATCGAGATTGTATTGGCAATGCCGGGCGGCGGCCGAAAGCGCTCTGCCCGGGATGCGATCTGCGTCGAGACATCGAGCGCGGCCCCTTGCGGCTCCGCCGGACGCGGGTCATATCAGTCGTCCGTCGTCTCCCGCGGCTTGATGGATTGAGCGCGGCTGGGAGCATCGAGCCGAAGGGCGCCGAAGTGGGCGCGAATCTGCTGCATCTCGATGTAGCTGGCCGTCCAGCTCACATCGCAGCACGGCGCGTACAGCTGGATAGGGCGATCGTTGACGAGAGCGCCGATAACGTCGGCCTGGCGATACTCCGCAAGCACTTCTTTGCGGCAGGTCGGGCAGCTTACGGGGAAGCGGGCGAGGCGCTCATCCTGGGGCATGTCAGTCGCCTTTGCCGGCTCAATAGCGCCAGCCGGTCAGATCCGCTCCAGGCGGGGCACTCTCGCGGATACGTTCCAGAATCTTGGGTACATACATCTGATTGTAGTGCAGGCGGGTGTACCAGTTCGGCTTGTCGGGGTCGCCGTTCCAGCAATGCTCTGCCCGCGGTCCATAGGTGACCTCGCCTTCGTAGGGCACACCATGTCCGGGCGTGCCCGTCTGCTTGAGGAAATCCTCGAGCAGATACACGGCGTTATTCAGGAAATAGGTATCGTCAGAGCCGACGTAGACATGGAGCTTCCCTTGGACCTTCGGGCCGAGGGTGTCCCACTCTCGCTGCAGCTTGGCGGTGAGGTCGTAGTGCTCGCGCCAGTACTCGGCGGTCTGGTGATCGATCTTCCCGGTCTGCTTGTCGAAAATCGGACGCGGGTATCCGTCGGTGCCGACCGGCGAGTACACGGCCTGCCAGATGTCGAACTGTTCGCCGGATCGCCCACGATCCCCCAGAGCTGCCTCGTACGCGACGTTGTCGCGCATCGTCATCAGGGCATGCCCGAGATAATCGCGCATCGACGGCTGCTCGATTCGCTTGTTCGCACCCTCGAGATAAAAGACATTGTCGCGCGAGTACAGGTCGAGCGTGAGGAATGCGTGGAAGTCGACCGGGTCCGGACATGCCACGAAGGCGCCGTTGTAATGGTCGGGATAAAAGAGCTGTGCCGCGAGCGATTCCCAGCCGCCGGTCGAGCCGCCGTAGAGGAAGCGTGCCCAGCCCTGGCCGATGCCGCGAAACCGCTTCTCGATCGCCGGGATGAGCTCGGTCTCGATGGCGTCGCCGTAGGGGCCGACATTGGCAGAATTGACCGCATAGGAATCGTCGTAGAACGGATTCGCATGCTGCAGGCTTACGATCAGGAAGCGCGGCGTGCCCGGCGCAATCCAGCTTTGATAATTCTTGTAGGCCTCCTGCTGCATGATGCGGTTGTAACCCTCCAGGTGGAAGCGATCCGAGTAAACAGGGGGAAGATTCGGATCGGGCGGCGACGTTCGGAAGTCGTTCTCGATGTCGCCGACGAAATGGCCGTGCGAAACGATCAACGGGTAGCGCGCTTGCGGGTGCGTATCGAAACCTTCCGGTACCAGCACGATCGCCGACAGGTACATCGGCCGCCCCCAGAATTTGGTGAGCAGCGCCGATTGAATGCGAATGCGGCGGACGTACTGGGTGTCGGGCGGCGTCTCGATCGGCGGGATCACCTGATCCAGCGCCAGCGCGATCGGAGGCGCTCCCGGTCCGAAATGCGCGCGCTGGGGGCTGGAGAGCAGATTGCCCGGCGCGAGACTCCACTGCTTTCCCTCGCCGCGATCGGGCGCGAGCTTGACTGTCTTGCCATCGGCGCGATGGAACGTCTCGTAAACGTTGAGGACCGCCTGGACCGTATAATCGCCGGGCGGTATGTCCTTCAATCCGGCGCGCGGATAGCCCTTGGCGCCGGCCCCGACGGGCATGCTCTGACCAGGCTTCCAGCCATCGACCGTTATGCCGAACACCATCTGCGTCTTCGGCGTGTCGTTGATCTGCAAGCGCGGTTCGAGCGTCGGATCGGTCATCGCGTGGGGGTCGTTCGACACCAGGAAAAGCAGGCGACCGTCGAGCGGCTTGTCGGCTCGGGCGGCGGGAAGGCTGATCGTGACGGTCTGAGAGTGCGCAGCCAGGGCGCACAGCAGGCTGCTTGCCAGGAGAGTATGCAGAAATGGAATCGGGCGCATGCCGCAGTATAGGCGACTCGGTCGCGCGCTCGCACATAGACGGACTCGCGCAGCAGCGATTCCGGTTAACTAAACTAGCCTGAAACCATAACAAAAGGAGAGAATTCCATGAAGACAGCGTCAATGCGATCGTCATCTCCGGCGAGAAGTCGCGCACCGAGACAACTGTGTGGATGGGTCGGCGTCGCTGCCATGGGGTTGCTGACACCGAATCCTCTCATCGCGCAGAACAAGCCGGTGCCCGCTGTGTCACAGCCGCGGGCGCGAGATCTGGGCATTCCATTTGACGGGACGCCGGGGCAGTTCAACGCAATTACCGACGTTAAGGGCGTCGAGGTCGGATACAAGACGCTGATTTCAGGGGAGGGCAAGCTCGTTGTGGGCAAAGGGCCCGTGCGAACGGGAGTGACGGCCATTTTGCCCCGCGGGAAGGAGGGAAGATCGAGCGTGTTCGCGGGCTTTTTTTCTGGAAATGGAAACGGCGATATGACCGGGACGCACTGGATCGAGGAAAGCGGCGTACTGGAAACACCGATCCTCATCACGAATACGAACAGCGTCGGCGTGGTGCGTGACGCGGTGATTTCGTGGCTTGTGCAGCGAAATCAGCCGGGTGATTTCTGGTACCCGGTGGTTGCGGAGACAGCGGACTGGTTGCTGAACGACATCAAAGGCCAGCACGTGACCGCGCAAGATGCCCTGGACGCCCTGAATTCCGCGACCGGTGGGGCGGTCGCCGAGGGCAACGTGGGTGGCGGCACGGGGATGATTTGCAATGGCTTCAAGGGCGGAACCGGGACTGCGTCGCGCAAACTGGACGCAAATGACGGAGGGTACATCGTCGGCGTATTGCTTCAATGCAACTACGGGCGATGGCCGCAGTTAAGAATCGCGGGCATTCCCGTCGCACGCGAGATGAACCTTCCGCAAAAGAGGTGTGTGCAGCGGCAATTGAGTCCCCCGACTCGGGATCCTTATGACGGGACCATCGCTCCGGTATGTGACAAGGGTCCGATCGGACGGATCGACAGCGTGAACGCCCGCGATGTGGGATCGATCATCGTCGTGGTCGCCACCGATGCGCCTCTCACGCCTGATCAATTGAAACGGCTGGCGAGGCGAGTTCCGCTCGGTCTCGGGAGAGCCGGAGCGATCGAAATGAACGGTTCCGGCGATCTGTTCATTGCGTTCTCGACTGCCAACTTTGCTGTCGACGAAGGAAACTCCGTCAACGCGTGGGGGCAGCAGTTGCCTGCAAAAGGTGCAATGATCGAGCGCCTGGCTAGTGGGCAGATGGACCCGCTCTTTACAGCGGTCATCCAGGGCACTGAGGAGGCGGTGGACAATGCGCTCGTTGCTGCTCAGACGATGACAGGCCCAAACTACTGGGTAGTGCCTGCGTTACCGCATGATCAACTAAAAGATATCCTTCGCAGACATGGCGTCTTGAAGCAATAAGCGCGGCGTGGGAGTAACGTGTTGATGACCGAGCCGTCGCGGGCTGTATTTCTAAGCTATGCCTCGCAAGATGCCGAGGAGGCCGGGCGCATTTGCATCGCCCTTCGTGCAGCCTCTCCGAGTAACCCATCACGAGGCCCTGACCATTCTGGTAAGCTGACGCAGTGATCTTCCGCATCATAGAACGTAGCCAGACGCAAATAAGAATAAGGCGGACTTCATGTTAAAGAGAATTGCTGTTTCGGCGCTGTTGCTTTGTGCGTTCAGCCTTCCCGGGCTCGCAGAAAATAGCATGCCACCAACAGGACACTATCTATTCGCATGGACAGGCGATGCCGATAAAAAGGGTAATGATTTTCTGGCCGTCATTGATGCAGACCCTGCATCTTCTACGTATGGCCAACTGGTCACTACCCTGGCGACAGATCAACAGACCGTGCGGATTCATCACACAGAATATGTGATGCCGGCCAGCGGAATGTTGTTCGCCAATGACCATGACGTAGGCCGAACCTTCATTTTCGATGTCAACGATCCCCTGCATCCGAGAATTGTGACGTCATTTACCGACATGGACGGATACATGCATCCGCATTCCTACGTGCGCCTTCCCAATGGGCACGTCCTTGCGACGTTCCAGCATTCGCATCATGGCGGAATGGCCGGTCAGATGGGCGCCTCGGGTGGCCTTGTGGAGATTGACGACAGCGGCAAGGCAATTCGCTCGGCCAGTAACGCGGATCCTGCATTCGCTGATGCCCTGTTGATGCCCTATGGCCTTGTTGTCCTTCCCGACGAAGACCGCGTCGTATCGACCAATTCCTCTATGCACAATGAAGATCTATTCAGCGGGGTCACCTATCAGATATGGCGTCTTTCCGACCTGAAGCTTTTGAAAACTGCGAGGTTTGACATCGGCGCTAATGGGTATGCCCACATCGCTCCAGAAGAGCCGCGCCGCGCAGCGGACGGCTCAATTTTCGTACAGACCTTGGGTTGTGGAATGGAGCGAATCACGGGTGTGACGGCTGCAGAGCCATCTTCCAAGCTGGTACATACCTTTCCCGGCAACTGGTGCGGCGTTCCGACGATCGTGGGGCATTATTTTGTCGAAAGCGTTCCTGCCATTCACGGCTTGATTGTCATGGACATCGCAAAGCCTGCCCACCCGGTTGAAGTCTCCAGGCTGACGCTGGATGCGGGGTTCAATACGCACTGGACTGGATGGGACGCCAAGACGCATCGTTTGGTGGTCACGGGATCGGCCGGGCGGCTTTACTTGGTGAAGCTCGATGAAAACACGGGAGTGCCGACCGTGGACACGGCATTCCACGACGCCAATGGCAAACCAGGCTTTGATTTCGCCAATCGGGAGTGGCCGCATGGCTGGAAGGGGACAGGGCAGCCTCATGGCGTGGTGTTCTCGCGCTAAGCACGGATACAGGTATTCGCGAACTACGTGTGATGCCCGAGGAGGCAATGCGCGGAGTTGTTTAACCGCGGCAGCCAAGCTAGAGTAAAATCGCACGCGGCGTTTGGATCTGCGAATTTCGCGAAGGATTGCCACATGAAATCAACGGATGGTTCTACGCCCAATAGATTTTCTGCTCGCCCTAGGTTGGTTCCAGCAGCAATTGTAGTGATTTGGTGTACCACGGTCGGTGCGCCAGGCTGTAGCAGCGACTCAGGGGGCACCTCAAGTGCTCCGGGCGCCCCGGTCATTGCAGCTGCAATTGTCGATCAGCCTGTAGCTCAAAGTATTCCAATGGGACTGTCCGCCACGTTTGCCGTTACCGCTACAGGTTCATCGCTCCAATATCAATGGGCGAAAAACGGGGCAGCAATTGCCGGCGCAACCAGCAGCAGCTACACCACGCTCGCGACGACATTCGCCGATGCCGGTTCAAACTATACGGTGGCCGTGAATAATTCGGACGGTACGGTTACCAGCAAGGCAGCCTCGCTGACAGTGACCGCTCGCGCGCCGATGGCAGGAGACCTGCGATTCCAGCAAGTCGATGCGCCCTCCACCGTCAACGGATGGGGCACAGCTGGCGTAGCTATTAGCACTATCCTACTCGGGAGGGAAGCGCAAGATTTCTTCCCTAGCATCGGGACACCGTTCTATGTGGGGTCGGCTGGTAATTGTGGTGCGACACCCGTAACCGACGGCACAGGCTGCACATGGGAATTCTCGGAAGTACCCTTCACCGTGTCTTCGAGCAACCCGACGCTGCTCGCGGGCTACGGCAGCGATTTTTTCGACAATTTTCAGGCAGATCTGCAGAACGCCGCGTGGCCAGCACTGCACAACGGGGCCTCGCCGGCATCTCCTCAATCCGTCATTACCTCACTGGACCTTGAACCGGCCAATGTCTTGTTCGCGGTGTCCTGGATTCAATCCGCTCAGCAGACCGGCTTTGAACTAGTGCAGAACACGGTGACAGCGGCAAATCTTGAGGCGGCGGCTACCCAGGAGGGTGCAAGCAGCCGAGTCATTACCGCCATTTCTAACAACGCGGGTGAGATCACTTACCTCGCCTACGGTTGGCAGGCGGACACGGCGACTCTCTACGAGACGCAGGTCGTAACAACGTCACCGACTGATGCACCGACCGCGGCGGCCACCCTAGCGGCCCAAGGATTCATCATCACTGCGACTGGCCAAGCCGACAGCAGCGGAAATATCTTGCTCGTTGGAACCCGCGTACAGGGTGACACGATGGCACGGCCGTTCATTGCGGCTCAGGGTTCATCGGCGATTCAATCAATGCAGCAGCAGGGCTATGCAAACGTCGGTGTCATAGTGGACTTATCGAATCCAACCGACCCCTACACCTATCTTGGTGAGCGGTAAACGGCAACGCAGATTCTGGTTTCAGTAAGCGTACGCTGGTCTTCGTGTGTGCAGTCGGGGCACTGCCGAGCACGGACTCTTAGAACTATCGACACCGGCAAGGGTCTGTCTACCAAACACGAAAATATCAGCCGATTGTCCCGGTTGCCCTGGAGATGTCTTTCAGGCGACAGACCGGAGGGCTGGATCTGACCGGTATCCGTATCAGTGAGCCGCTGCACATCGAGTTCTCGACCAAGGAGCGAGCCCGTGACACGCGCGCCATCGGCAAGTTGATCCTGAGCGGTTCGGATCCGCCACGCATCACCGGTTTTGCTCTTCTGGCCATTCCTCCTGGTACCGCTACAAGCCGTTTGATCTGATCGGTAATGAAGAAGATAGGATGATTGTTCCAAACTAGCGGCCAGATATCGTGGGTCAGCGATGGCAAGACCTCGAGAATAGTCGCGATGACACCAACGATTATCCCGAGCAACATGGCCTGCTTGCGCAAGACGAGCACCGTCGCAAAGGCGATGGGAATCGCTGCGGAAAACACACCAATCGTATGCCTGCCGATTATCCAGATCAGTGCGGCCACGTGTCGATTAGGAAGGGTTCCGATCCACCACGACGGCCAAGGTGTCGCGGACGTCAAGCCAATCAGAAAGATCAGGAGATAGTAGTAGACGGCCCCCAATACGGGAGCAGCAAGAATGAGGCGAAGTCGAACGGGACGATCCATGTCTATGCCCTCTTACCGCGACAACCAATGCTACCTGATGGACGGGGCTTTCCCATAGGAGTCATTGACGGACCGCCGCTTCGGGTCGATCAGAGACCATCGGCATAAATCGCAGGCCGTGTAACATGTTCGAGTTCGCCTCGAGAGGTTCAGACTACTCGGTGTCCGATTCAACACCAAGTTGCATGAATTGCGGCGCGCCTGGCTGACCCTACATGGAGAGAGATCACATGACACGCGTATTGTTCGTCGGCCAGCGGCCGGAAACGGTGGACTTCTCGGATCCCGCCATACCGCCCGGCTTCGATGCGAAGAAGATCCACGCCGGAATAGCGATTGCGATGGGCAAAATGGCGGAGCGGGGATGGCAGGCGGACCTTTGCTTGATCCCGCCCGACAAAACCGCAATCCTCATGCTTGAGCAACAGATGGCAACTGCTACCTATGATTGCGTCGTGATCGGGGGCGGTATTCGGCTGCCACCGAAGAGCCTGTCGTTACTCGAGATGGTAGTGAACAGTGTGCATAAGGCGGCACCGAATGCGTCCATTGCATTCAATACACGGCCCGAGGATACCGCCGAAGCCGCTGCTCGCTGGTTGAACGCCGATTGATGTCGCGGAATTACTTCGAACGCCCCAAGCTATCTGAGGCAGACGGATACCAAGCGATTCCGTTAGGTGGCCAGGTTATCCGCCACCTGCTACGTTACCCATCATGAGACGGGCGGATAAACCAAGTTAGAGCGCAAGGCGTTGCGATTGCTGAGCATGCTCCGCGGCGCTACGGTGCACGATGATAAAATGGCGCTCCTCGAAGTTATGGAGACTGGAGAACAGATCAGTGGACGCCGTACGATGTGTTGATTGCGGGTATCTATCCAGGCGCGCACGAATGCAAAATGGAGGATGGCGCGCACACGAGGGTTATCACGAGGCCGACACTGTATTTCGAAAGAACCCGAGCGAGTCCTTTGATTTCGTCCCGGGCGAAACGAACGCCGTGAACAAGGGGGAAATAAGCTGCTATCGCCAAGCTGCTAATTTACCCAGGGAGATAAGCGATGTGCGGGAAGCGAAACGAATTTCCGCCGTTGATCCTGCCCAGGAGGTAATCAATCGCTCTCGGCAATGCTCGAAATTTTTCCTTTATGAGCCTGGCGTTGACCCGCCCGGACATTTTGTTGAGGAAAAGGCAACCGCGCTTGAGGATGATCGAAGGCGATTTGAAAAGACACTAGCGGACTTTCAATTGAAGCTGTCCGCTCGTGAGGCTCGCCAAAATTGGCGTTTGGGCGTTTACGCCTTAATCGTCACGCTGATCATCGGATGCGTTCAAATATGGGCATCTGCGATAGCGATGTCGCCGGATGCGATCGGGATAAACTTTGGACGCCGAGTACTTGCGTATACCCAAACCGTAGCATCCTGGTTCAATCGGACATTTTGAACTCAACTCGAGCGAATCGCACATTATTTGCGCCTCAAAGCTGCCCGTCGTACTTCTCTCGCGCATCACAGAACAGCTCGGTCTGGAGCCCTATCCATCGGGTCCCCTTCTACTTCGGGCTGGTAACGTTCGGGGTTGCATTTGTTGCAGGCATTGCGCTTATCGTCGTCAACATCCGTCGCTAGCCATGACTAACTTGGAGCGGATGTGTGAGGCGGTCTCTTCTTTGGCGCTGCAATGCTGACCTTGGCCACGGACAGCAACGGGTCCGACAGCTGGCATTAGTCGGCGCTCCAGGCTTTCCGATCGTGGCCTGCTCACCTGAGGGCTAAACGCCCCGCTGCCTCAGATGACTTTGACCATGCGCTTGCCGACATTTTCCCCGGCGAGAAGCCCAATCAAGGCTGCGGGCAAATTCTCGAAGCCGTCGATAATATCCTCGCGCACCTTGAGCTGGCCGCTCTGGACCCATCCCTTGAGATCTGCGAGCGCTCTCTCGCGCTGCGCGATGAAGTCCATCACCAGGAAGCCTTGGAGGGTTAGCCGCTTGGTGACAATCAGCCCGGGGACCCCGCGCGGTGCATGCGGCGCGCCGGTGTCGTATTGAGACACCGCTCCGCAGCAGGCGACGCGGCCGTGGTTCTTCATATTGAACAGACAGGCTTCGAGGATATCGCCGCCGACGTTATCGAAATATACGTCGATGCCGTCGGGGCTCGCGGCGCGCAGAGCGCGGAGGGTGTCCCCGGCCTTGTAATCCACAGCCTTGTCGAACCCCAGCTCCTCGGTCAAAAGGGCGCACTTGGCGGCACCGCCCGCGATGCCCACCGTGCGGCAGCCCTTGATCTTGGCGATTTGCCCGACGATCATTCCTACTGAGCCGGCGGCGGCGGAGACCACCACCGTGTCACCTGGTTTTGGTTTACCGCACTCGAGCAAGCCGAAATATGCCGTGAGGCCCGCGACTCCGTAGACACTGAGCAGGTAGGTGATGGGCTCGGCGACTTGAAGCTTGATCAGGTGTCGCGCGGACAGCACCGCGTATTCTTGCCAGCCGGTGTCGGCGAACACCAGATCGCCGGGGGCAAATCCGGGCGCGCGGCTTTCCCTGACTTCGGCGAGTGCGCCGCCTGCCATGAGCTGGCCTGCACTCAGCGCCGCACGATACGTAGCTCCCGACATCCACGCGCGATTGGCGGCATCGAGGGAAATATAGCGAGTGCACACCAGGATCTCGCCATCGCCGGGCTTCGGCACCGTAGCCTCAGTGAATCTGAAATGCTCGAGGCCAAGCCTGCCTTGCGGAATCTGGTCGAGGAGGATCTGTCGGTTGATATCGGCCATGGTGGTGTTGCCGTACTTGGAAGCGGGTCCGAAATATCGCGGTGAGCGTAGGATATCAGCGCGGGAGCGGGAAGTGTTTGCCGCGGTAGCGGGCGATGTCGCCAGATCTGGGAATCGAACCCAGGCGTCGCACCCGCTTTTTGCCGGGTTTATTCGATGGTCACATCACTGCAGCAAAACCGCGTGTGATCTGCGTGTGAGCCACAGGTGTGGAGTATGCCGGCTGAGGGATTCGAACCCCCGACCTACGGTTTACAAAACCGTTGCACTACCACTGTGCTAAGCCGGCATTGGCGGGCAATCCGAGCCCCGGCGGTCGCTATTGTACCGTGAGTCTCGCGGCGATGAGGCCGCGCCGGCTGCAGCCCGCGGAATCCTTGGGGGGATCAGTGCCAGTTGCCGACGGCGTTGCGGGCGGCCTCGTTCAGCGGGCGGGCTACTAGGCCGCTCGGAGATGCTTTGATGTCGTACAGCGCTCCGTCGGCCATAGGCAGGTATGTGGCGCTGCCGTAGAGCGCGTCGAACCAGGGCAGCCAGCGGTGGTAGTCGTGCACCAGCTGCCACAGGTCGATGTGACCCGGAGGATGGAGCTCGTACACGGTACGCGGCTGGGAGCGCTCGTCCTCGATGTTGGAGTAACGGCCGCTGATTCTTTCCAGCCTGAACGCCGTGTCGAATCCCACGAGGTTGGCGATCGCGGTCCATTTGAGGATGCGCGCATCGATCTGCCATTCGTCGCCGCTCAACGGAAAATAGGCTACCTCGCCGTTGGGGTAGGTCAGCACGCCGTTGTACTGATGCACGCCGACCTTGGCGAATTGGATTTCGCCGGCCGGCGCCTCAGCCGTCAGCCGCTCGTAAGTTCGCAGATTGACGCTGATCAGAAAGATGATTGCGGCAATCAGGAACAGTACCAGCGCGGAGGTACCGTGGAAAAAGCCGCCGGACATGTGGCGCAGCCGGAATCGGCGAATCGCCGTGATCAGAAAGAGAAAGCCGGCGAGCCCTAGGAGCGCGATCAGTGCGTTGAGTGTCATGGGTGATATGAGTAACGGGAACCGGAACCGAACCTCATGGGACTAACAAAACACTTAGCTCGGTCCCGGTGTCTCGTTGCAGACCCAGGTAGTTTGCTGAGTTTCTTATGTTTTGCAAGTACTTGCGTCACGGCCGGGACGAAGCCGGCATTAACCGCCGTTAATGGTTCGAACGGGTCGCCGCGGGCACCCATCGATCGTCAAACCGTTTTCTGCGCCTTCGACAGCGTCTCGATCGCGGCGGGCGGCGACATCGCGTGCGACTGCACGAAGTCCACTCCGAGCGCGGTGAGCCATTCCTGCTCTGCCGCTGTTTCGGTGCGCTTCGCTACCGTGTGCATGCCGAGCACCCGCGCCATCTGGACGACCGCGGTGATCGCAGCCTGCGCGACCTTGTCGGTGCGCATCTTGGCGGTGATCTCCGGAGCTAGCTTCACGTAGCGGATTCCCGGCAGGCGCAGCAGCTCGAAGCATTCGGTCTTGAGCGCGAAGTCATCGAGCACCATCGGACAGCCGAGCCGGTGCAAAGCCGCGGAGACCTCCGCGACCCGGGCCGACAGCTTGACCGCCGTCGCCACATCGACCTCGAAGGCGATCATCGCCTTCGGCAGCGAGGATTTCGCGAGGCACAGTCCCACGAATTTGATGAAGTGTTCGTCGTGCAGGGCGGTCGCGGTCAGGTTTACCGAAAACATCACGGCGTTCGATTGCCACACGTCCGGGTGGTGTACGAGCCAACCCACGAGCTCCGTGATGACGCGCCGATCGATCATGGAGCCGAGACCGTTGTCCACGGCCGCCTTGAGCATCGCTTGGGGCGCGGAATTCGGCGCATCGTCGGATTTGGAGCGCAACAGCACCTCGTAGCGCTTGAGCTGGCTGCCTTTGGTCAAGGGCACCAGCCGCTGAACGTGCAAGGCGATCGGGCTGCGGCGCAGGGCGGCGTGCAGGCGATCGATCTCCGGCGAGATTTCGGGCGCCCGCTTCTCCGAGGGTGCCTGCGGACCAGAGCGTCCGGGCATGGGCTGAGGTGCCGGAGCCTGGCGCACCGGGACTGGGACCGGGGCCGCGGCGGATGGCTTGGGGCTCGTGGGCGCGGCGCCGGGTGACCTCGCGCCGGCGGGCACGGGCGGCGGACATCTTGACGCTCGCCGGGGCCGCGGCGGCAAGCGCTCGAACCCTGGCCGTGGACGAGATGCCGGATGGCTTGCTGCCGATGGGTTCGAGGGAGTGTTTGACGGCCGCGGGGCCCTTGGCGGCCGGCGGGGCCTGGATCGCGGCGGGACCCCTGACCGGGGCGGGGCTCCTGACCGCGGGACCCTTCACCGCGACGGGACCCTTGACGACGGCGGAGCCCTTGACGGCGGCGGGGGGCTCGGGGCTCGGCTCTATATCCGGCCGCATCCCGGCGAAGTCGGCGAGCGCGCGCTGCAACTTCGGCGTCAGGAGCTTGGTGAGGCCGTGCGTGTCGGATTTGATGGCGCGCGTATCCATGATTACCATGACCGCGCCCACCAGCGCCCGGCGTGCATTGACGGCCCGCAGCAGCAGGGCGGATCGAGCGTCTCCCAGATCGTAGGCAAGCACCGGCGAGCACTCGCTATGGGTAAAGGACTCCAGGGCCTCCCGAACCGCATTATGTTCGTCCGGTCCCATGGAGCTCTCGCTCAGCCAGAGCACATCCCCGTTTTCGTCGTGCAGAGAAACGGCATGGGCGCGCGCCGGCTCGACCGCCGCGCGCACTTTCTGGCAGACGGCATCGAAATCGACGAGCGGACTTTCCGTTGCGCTAAAGGGTTTGCCCTGCTCCATAGATACGATGACCGGTTGGATTCCGCTACATATCTACAGGACGGCCCGTCCGGGTGATGTGATGGTTTTCGCCAAACCATCGCGGAATGTCTCGAGCGTGCGACGGTTCGAGAAAACGCCGAGCGGGCGCACGGTATGACATATCATCGGGCCGATGAGAACCACGTCGCCAAAATCCGAGAACCGTCAATTCAAATACTACGATTTTGTGATGGCCGCCTATGTGTGCGTGCTGCTGTGTTCCAACCTGATCGGACCCGCGAAGGAGACCTCCTTACACCTGCCGATCGTCGGTACCGTGACTTTCCTGGCCGGCGTGCTGTTCTTTCCGATTTCCTATATTTTCGGCGACATCCTCACGGAAGTTTACGGTTACGCCCGCGACCGACGCGTGGTGTGGGCAGGGTTCGGCGCGCTCGCGTTCGCCTCCGTCATGGCGGCGGTGGTCGTGCATCTCCCGCCCTCGGAGAGCTCGCGCGCGGCTCAGCCGGCGGTGGAGGCCATCTTCGGCAACACGCCGCGCATCGTGGTCGCGTCGATCACCGCGTTTCTCTGCGGCACCTTCGTCAACAGCTACGTCCTCGCCAAGATGAAGATCTGGACTCGAGGACGTTGGCTCTGGACCCGGATCGTGGGCTCGACGCTTTGCGGCGAGCTGGTCGATTCGGTGATCTTCTATTTCGTCGCGTTCTATGGCCGCATGCCCGAGGGCCATCTGGTCGCGATCATGTTCACGCAATATGTCCTCAAGAGCGGCTGGGAGATCTGCGCCGCCCCGCTCACCTATCGGGTCGTCGCTTTTTTGAAGCGTGCCGAGCAGGAGGACTACTACGATATCGGAACCAACTTCACGCCCTTCTCGCTGAGGACTTGACAGTACCTCGAATCTGCAGCGCCGCGGCCCATGCTCCATTGGCCGGCGATCCGCCACAATTTGCCACCGAGCCTGAATGGCTGCGCCCGAATCGCCGCGCGAAATAGCGGCTAACGGGCGGCGGTCGCCGTCCGACATGGCGATGTGGCATTCGAGGAGCTCGATATGAAAGCGGCATATTCGAAGGTGGTTTGGACGATCGGATTGATGGGACTCAGCGCGGCGGCTCTGGCGGATGCGCCGAAGACGAAGCCGCCGCCGCAGGAGCCGGTGGGATTCGTAACCGGCGCGGTCATCGGCGGCTTCGCCGCGGGTCCGGTGGGGGCGGTGGTGGGCGCCGGTCTCGGCACCTGGCTCGGAAATCGGGTGCATCGCGCCGGGGAGGCCCGTAAAGCCGAAGCGCAGGTAGCCTCCCTCAAGAGCGACAAGTCGGAGCTCGAGGCCATCACGGCGGATCTCAAGGCCAAGACGGCGGAGCTCGAAACGGCACGGGGCGATCTGGAGGAGACCAATCGGGCCCTGACGGCCCGGCTCGACCAGCTCGCGCACAGCGTGGAGGCGGCCCAGGCGGGCAAGGACGCCGATGCGCGCGAAGAGGCGGCGAAGGTGCTGGACGGCCTGCAGGGCGATATCTTGTTCCGTACCGGCAGCGCAGATATCCCGGAGGAGACCTCGCATGAGATCGAGACCCTGGCCGGGGTGCTGGCCAAGTCCCCGGCTCTCACGGTGCGGCTCGACGGCTATGCGGATCCGCGGGGGACGGTAGAGGGAAACATGAAACTGTCCGAGGAGCGCGCCAATGCGGTGCGTGATCTGTTTCTCGCGGCGGGAGTTCGAGAAGACGCCCTCGAAGTCAACGCCTACGGCAAGAGCCAGAGCACTGCGGAGGACAACGATGGCTATGCGTTCGAACGGCGTGTTCGGCTGACGCTGCAGGCGGCCGCTCCGGCGCCGGTCGCGCAAGCCGACAGTCCCGCCAAGGACGGGGCGCCGTTGCCGGCAACGGCGCCGCCTACGGCCGCGGCGCAGAGAAGCGATGACAAGTGACGCGGCGCGGCTCGGCGCGGCAAGGCGCCGAGCCGCCCTTGTTTCCGGCGGCATCCCGCGCCTACGATAGCGCATGGCCGACCACCCCAAGATCGTGATGCTGGACCGTTATCAAACCGGCGAATCGGTCAATCCCTCGCCGGAGAAGATCCTGGCCGGCATACCTCGGACGCGTGTTTCCAATCAATTCACCGACGGCACGCAACAGTTCTTCTGCGGCATATGGACCAGCACCGCGGGCAAGTGGCGAGTTCGATATACCGAATTCGAGTTTTGCGTGCTGATCGAGGGCCGCGTGCGCCTGGAATCGATCAGCGGCGAGAAAAACGAGATGCGCGCAGGCGACGCTTTCGTCGTACCGGCCGGTTACGAGGGCATCTGGGAGGTCGCGGAGCCCTGCAAGAAGTGGTACGCGATCTTCGAGGCCAAAACCTAGGGGCCTGTCCGAGTAATGATGGCCGTAGCGAGGGGCGGCCGGAGCAGGCGCGTCATCGCTCGGACAGGCTCCCAAGGCCGGCCTATCGAGGATAGGCCGGCGCTTGCAGGGGGGTCAGGCCGTCTCGCGGATCGCCTCGGCCAGCGTTCCGATGAGTCTCGAGATCTGCTCGGATTCGATGATCAGCGGAGGCGATAGCGCCACCGTATCTCCGGTAACGCGGATCAATACGCCCTTCTCGAAGCACTTCAAGAACACCTCGAAGGCGCGCGCGCCCGGCTTGCCCGCGCGCGGCTCCAGATCCACCGCGCCGATCAAGCCGTAGTTGCGGATGTCGACCACGTGCGGCGCGCTGCGAATCGAATGCAGGCGTCTCCTCCCATTCATGGCTGAGGGTCGCGGCCCGGGTAAGCAGGCCCTCGCGCTCGTAGATATCGAGGGTCGCGAGCGCCGCGGCGCAGGCGACCGGATGCGCGGAATAGGTATAGCCGTGGAAGAGCTCGATCGCGTTCTCGGGCCCTTGCATGAACGCATCGTAGATCTTGCGCTGGGCGAACACGGCGCCCATGGGAATCGCTCCGTTGGTGAGCCCCTTGGCGGTGGTCATGATGTCGGGGGTCACCTCGAACGTCAGCGCGGCGAAGGGTTTTCCGGTGCGGCCGAAGCCCGTGATCACCTCGTCGAAAATCAACAGGATGTCGTGCTTGTCGCAGATCTCGCGCAGGCGCTTCAAATAACCGACGGGCGGCAATAGCACGCCGGCGGATCCGCCGATGGGCTCGACGATGACGGCGGCAATGGTCGATGCATCATGAAGGGCAATCAGCCGCTCCAAGTCATTGGCCAGGTGCATGCCCCAGTGCGGCAGGCCGCGCGAGAAGGCGTTGTGTCCGATGTCGAGCGTGTGCGAAAGGTGGTCTACGCTCGGCAGCATGGCGGAGGCGAAGAATTTGCGGTTGTTGACCATGCCTCCGACCGACATGCCGCCGAAGCCGACGCCGTGGTAACCCTTCTCCCGGCCGATCAGGCGGGTTCGCTGTCCCTGACCGCGCGCCCGATGGTAAGCGATGGCGATCTTCAGCGCCGTATCGACCGACTCGGAGCCGGAATTGGTGAAGAACACGCGGTCCATGCTCGGCGGGGCGATTGCCGCGAGCCGGCTCGCGAGCTGGAACGCAATGGGATGACCCATCTGGAAGGAAGGTGCGAAGTCCATGGCGCCGATTTGCTTGGTCACCGCCTCGGTGATTTCCCGGCGGCCGTGACCCGCGTTCACGCACCATAGGCCGGCGACGCCGTCCAGTACCTCCCGGCCTTCGGGAGTCCAGTAATGCATGCCTTCGGCCCGGGCCAGCATCCGAGGGTGGTCCTTGAACTGGCGGTTGGCGGTAAACGGCATCCAGAAGGCGTCGAGATCGGTCTTCGCGGGAGCAGGAGTGATTCGGGCGTTCATGAGAGTCCTTGTGGGGTCCAGGGGCGAGGCGGGTGGCCGCAAACAACCCGAATGATAAGGAAATTCAACACAATCCTCAATTTTGGCCTCACATTGGCGGAAAGTGTTTAATATAATGCACAGTATGACCATCGACGTAGGTACTCACCTCAAGGCCGTCCGGCAGATGTACGGACTCTCGCAGCGCGAGCTCGCCAAGCGTGCCGGCGTGACCAATGGGCTGATATCGCTCATCGAACAGAACCGCGTGAGCCCGTCCGTCTCCTCGCTCAAGAAAGTGCTCGACGGCATCCCGATGGCCCTTGCCGAGTTCTTCACCCTCGATCTGGCGGGCAAGCCCGAGGTGTTCTTCCCGCGCTCGGAGCTTGCCGACATCGGTACGGGCGCCGTGGAGCTGCGGCTGGTCGGCGGGCGCCTGGCCAATCGCAGCATGTCGATCCTGCACGAGCGCTACGCGCCCAATGCCGACACCGGCGAGGAGATGCTGGCGCATTCGGGCGAGGAGGGCGGGGTGATCGTCAAGGGCAAGATCGAGCTGTCGGTGGGCGGCGAATCGCGCATCCTGTCCGCCGGCGACGCGTACTACTTCAAGAGCTCGATTCCTCACCGTTTCGTGAACCCCGGACGTGAAGATTGCGAGATCGTGAGCGCAAGCTCGCCGCCCACGTTCTAGCGGGGTATTTTTCAGGCCCGCGATGTCGCCGGCTGTTCAGGTAGCATACGTTCCATGAGCAAGATAACCGTAGCCGCCACTCAGATGGCCTGCAGCTGGGACCGCGACGCCAACATGGCGCGCGCCGAGAAATTGATCCGCGAGGCGGCCCGCCGCGGCGCCAACGTGGTGCTGATCCAGGAGCTCTTCGAGACTCCTTATTTCTGCAAGGACCACGATTCGAATTATTTCGATCTCGCCAAGCCCCTGGAGGGGCATCCGGCCGTCGAGCATTTTCGAGGACTCGCGCGCGAGCTCGACGTGGTATTGCCGGTGAGCGTGTTCGAGCACGCCAACAACGCCTTCTACAACTCGGTGGTGATGGTGGACGCGGGCGGAGCCGTGCTCGGTAGCTACCGTAAATCGCACATTCCGGAGGGCACGGGCTATCACGAGAAGTTCTATTTCTCGCCGGGGGACACGGGATTCAAGGTATTCGACACTCGATTCGCCAAGCTGGGGGTCGCCATCTGCTGGGATCAATGGTTTCCCGAGGCTGCCCGTTCGATGGCGCTCATGGGCGCCGAGATCCTCATGTATCCCACCGCGATCGGCTCCGAACCGCAGGACCCGATGCTGGACTCCAGCGGGCATTGGCAGAGGACCATGCAAGGCCACGCGGCCGCCAACGTCATGCCGCTGGTCGCCTCCAACCGCATCGGCGTGGAAGAGGGCAAGAAGTACTCGATGACTTTCTACGGGTCGTCGTTCATCGCCTCTCATACCGGGGAAAAAGTGGCGGAGGCCGATCGCACCAGCGAGACCGTGCTCACCGCGACGTTCGATCTGGACGACATTCGCCGCTATCGCCAGGCGTGGGGCATCTTCCGCGACCGGCGCCCCGATCTGTACTACCCGCTCCTGTCGCTCGATGGACGCGCCTGAGGCCGGCGACCTTCCGCGCGATCTGGTTTTTGTCGATCTGGAGACGACCGGAGGTAATGCGGCCTATCACCGCATCACCGAGATCGGCATCGTCCGAGTCCACGGCGATGCCGTGGTCGAGGAATGGAGCACGCTGGTCAATCCCGAATGCCTGATTCCCTCCTACATCGAGGGCTTCACCGGCATCACCAACGAAATGGTGGAGGGCGCGCCGCGCTTCGCCGAGGTTTCGGGAATCGTTCTCGAGAAACTGTGCGCTGGCCTGTGCGCGCCGGCCGTGTCCGCGACGACCCTCGGCGCGCCGGCCGATTGCACCGCAGGCGTGCCGCCGGTGTTCGCGGCTCACAATGCGCGCTTCGATTATTCCTTCCTGCGGGCCGAATTCCGGCGCGCCGGCATTCATTTCTCGGCCCCCGTGCTGTGCACGGTCAAACTGTCGCGGCGCCTGTTCCCCGAGCATCCACGGCACAGTCTGGACGCGGTGATGGAGCGGCACGGCCTGACCTGCAGCGCGCGGCATCGGGCGCTCGGCGATGCGCGGGTGCTCAGCGACTTCTGGTCGACGCTCCGCGCCTCGATTCCCGAACAGGATCTCGCGGCGGCCGCCCGGTCCGCGCGAAGCGCAGCGAGGTTGCCGCCGCATCTACCGGAGGGACTCGCGGAGGAGTTGCCCGAAGGTCCCGGCGTCTACCGCTTCCGGGGGCCGGACGAGAAGCTGCTGTTCGTCGGCAAGGGCGGGTGCCTGCGCAGCGCCATTCTCGGGCACTTCTCGGACGCGCGTGCCGGCCGCCGCGAGCGCAACCTCAAGGAGGACGTGAGGAGCATCGAGTGGGTCGAGACCGCCGGCGAGCTCGGCGCTCTGCTGCGCGAGCTCGACGATATCAAGGGCCTCGAGCCTTTGTACAACCGGCACCCGAATTCCTCCTCCGCGGGCTGCACGCTGAGAATCGGCGACTCAGGCGCCGTCGAGATCCTCGCGATCGAGGAAATGGATCTCGCAGAGCTCGAGAACTGCTTCGGCGTGTTTCACTCGCGTAAAGACGCGCGCAAGGCGCTGGTCGATATCGCCAAGGCGAAGCGGCTCTGCCTCAAGGTGCTCGGATTGGAAGACGCTCAAGGGTCGTGTCTCGCGCACCAGCTGGGCCATTGCAAGGGAGCGTGCGTCGGCAAGGAGCCGCTCGTTCTGCACGCGGTGCGGGTGCAGATGGCCCTCTCGTCGCTGAAATTCAAATCCTGGCCGTTCCCGGGACGGGTGGCGCTCATCGAGCGCGGCCCGATGGGCGCGGTCGATTCGCATGTGCTGGATCACTGGACCTATGTCGGCACGGCGCGTTGCGAGGATGAGCTGGCGTCGTTGACGAGGAGCGCGGCTCCCGCCGTCTTCGATGCGCAGGTTTACCGGATTCTCGTGCGACACCTCAAGAACCACACCAAGCTCGAATGGCAGGATCTGGAAGCCGCTTCGCACTTCGCGCGCCGATGTCCAGGGGGCGCGTGAACGACAGCGTCCGCTATTGGATCGCGACGGCGCCGGTAGGGGCGTCGTCGGTGCTCACCGAGGAGCTCGAGGCGTTCGGCGCCGTCGATATTCGAGAGCGCAGTCACGACGTGAAATTCCAAGGTACCCTCGAGGCGGGCTATCGCGCGTGCCTCTGGTCGCGCACCGCGACCCGGGTGCTCCTCAGCCTCGGCTCGGTTGAGGCCGGGACCACCGAGGCTTTGTTCGAAGGACTCAAGCGCTTCGATTGGCGCGAGCACCTCGCGCCGGGTGCGACGCTGGCCTGCGAGTGCAGCGGCGGCAATGCCGCGATCCGGCACACGATCTACGGCTCGCAACTGCTGAAAGATGCGGTATGTGACAACTTGCGCGAATCGACGGGTGAACGGCCGGTCATCCGGCCCGAACGGCCCGACGTGCTCCTGCACTTGCACGTCGAAGGGCCGACCGCCTTGGTATCGGTCGACTTCTCGGGGGAGAGCCTGCATCGGCGCGGCTACCGGACCGAGGGTGGGCGGGCGCCGCTGAAGGAGAATGTGGCGGCCGCGGTGCTGCTGCGCGCCGGGTGGCCTCGAATTGCGGCCGCGGGCGGGACGCTCGTCGACCCGATGTGCGGCTCCGGAACTTTCCTCACCGAGGCCGCGCTGATCGCGAGCGACGCCGCTCCCGCGCTCGATCGGGACTATTTCGGATTCCTGGGCTGGCGCGGGCATGATAGCGAACTGTGGCGGCGCCTCTGCGAAGAGGCCTCGATGCGCCGCGCGGCGCAGACGCCCAGACGCTGCATCGTCGGATCCGACATCGATGGAGAAGCCGTGCGCATGGCCATCGCGAATGCGGCGCAGGCCGGCGTCGCGGAATGGGTGCACGTCGAGAAACGCCCGCTCGAGTCGGTGGTGCCGCCGCGCGGTCCCGCGGGACTCTTGGTGGCGAATCCTCCGTACGGAGAGCGCATCGGCGCCGAGTCGGCGCTCCCCGACCTCTATGCCGAGCTCGGGCGGCTGCTGCGCGAGCGGTTTCGCGGATGGCAGGCCGCGATACTGACCGGCGACCCGCCGCTGGCGCGCCATCTCGGCGTCTACGCGAAGCGCACGCACCGCGTGTTCAACGGTGCCATCGAATGCCGGCTCTTGCGGTTCGATCTGACCGAGGAGAGCGAGCGGCCGTCGCCGGGCGAAACACGCGCAAAATGGTCCGCTCGGCCCGGTGCGCAGATGTTCGCCAACCGCGTGCGCAAGAACCTCGACCGCCTCGAACCCTGGGCGGCGAAGGAGCGCATCGAGTGCTTCCGGCTCTACGACGCCGATATGCCCGAGTACGCCTTCGCCATCGACATCTATGGGCGCGACCCTCGGCACGTGTACGTTCAGGAGTACGCACCCCCGAAGACCGTCGATCAGGAGAGCGCCCGGGAACGCCGCCGCGAGGTCTTGACCGTTCTGCCCGCGGCCCTCGGCGTGCCGCTCGAACGCGTTCACTCACGAGTCCGCAAGGCGCAGAAGGGAACCGAGCAATACCAGCGGCGCTCCGGCCGGCCGCAGGGGCGGCCAGAGCGGTCGCCGACTGCCGCAGCCGCAAGCGCGACCACTGCGGAGAGGGTGAAGGTGTCCGAGGGAGGCCTGGAGTTCTGGGTGAATTTTCGAGATTACCTGGACACGGGGCTCTTCCTCGATCACCGTATCACCCGTCAGCTGCTGCGGGAATGGGCGAGGGGTGGGGATTTCCTCAATCTGTTCTGCTACACGGGAAGCGCCACGGTGTACGCCGCCGCCGGCGGTGCGCGCTCGAGCGTGAGCGTCGATCTGTCGAACACCTATCTCGACTGGGCGCACGACAACCTGGTGTTGAACGGATTCGGGGGGCGGGAGCACGTGATGCACCGCGCCGATTGCCTCGAGTGGGTGGCGAGTCAGGAGGAACATGGTGCCCGCTTCGATTTGATCTTCGTCGATCCGCCGACGTTCTCGAACTCCAAGCGCATGGAGGGCGTGCTCGATGTGCAGCGGGATCACGTCGGGATGATCCGGCGCTCCCTGAATCTTCTTCGGCCGGCGGGCCGGCTCGTATTCTCGACCAACTACACGCGATTCAAGCTCGACGCGGACGCGCTCGCGGATGTGGACGTGGATGACATCAGCGCCCGTACCATCCCGAAGGATTTCGAGCGCAATCCCCACATTCACCGCTGCTTCGTGATCCGCCCGCGGGGCGCGCGGTGATTCTCAAATTCCTGGCGCGCCGGGCGCTCCTGTCGCTCATCACGCTCGCGATCCTGTCGGTGATCGTCTTTCTGGGCGGGCAGCTCCTCCCGGGCGATGTAGGACGCGCCGTGCTCGGACCTCTCGCCGATGCGCGCGCGGTGGCGCTATTCAACCATCAGGTGGGCGTCGATCGGCCGCTGACCATCCAGTACTGGGATTGGATCAGGCACTTCGTCGTGGGAGATATGGGCCGGTCGTTCACGTTCCGCGCGCCCGTGGCGCCATTCATCGGCGGGGCGCTGGTCAATTCCCTGAAGCTCGCTGCGCTGGCCTTCGCCCTCGTCGTGCCGCTCGGCATTGCGGGCGGGGTGTGGGCGGCGCTTCGGGTCGGCCGATGGAGCGATCGCGGGCTGGTGCTGCTCGGCCAATCCCTGGGCGTCGTGCCTGAATTCATTTCCTCGATCGTGCTCATTCTGATCTTCGGCGTCTGGCTGCATTGGCTGCCGATGTCCGCGGATTGGCCCGAGGGAGCGGGAGCCCTGACCCAGCTCGAGTATCTGATCCTGCCGTCGCTGCCGCTGGTGCTGGTATTTTTCGGCTACATCGCCCGCGTGGCGCGCGCGGGCACCATCGAGGCGCTGGACGCCGATTACACGCGCACGGCCATCTTGAAGGGCTTGCCGATGTCGACGGTGATGCGCAGGCACGTGCTGCGCAATGCGCTTCTGCCGACGATCACGGTGGTCGCGAGCCTCCTGGGGTATCTTGCCGGGGGCCTCGTGGTCATCGAGACGTTGTTCCACTATCGGGGAATCGGCGCGCTGATCTATTCGGCCGCCCGCTCCAAGGATTTCCCCATGCTCGAGGCCGGCGTGCTGACCGTGGGTGCGGTCTACGCGATCGCCTCGGTTCTCGCGGATCTTCTGTCCGCGGCGCTCAATCCGCGGCTGCGGGCGGAGCGCACATGAGCGCGGCCGCCGATACGGTCGCACGCCCGGCGGAGCCGGAGCCGGCGCGAAGCCTCGCGCGCGAGCGATGGCACGCTGCGTGCCGTTCGCCCACGCTCATCGTGGGTCTGCTCATCCTGGCATTCTGGATCGTGTGTGCGCTGTTCGGGACCGCAATCACGCCTTGCGACCCCTACGCGGACGATCTGCTCGCGACCCTCGCTCCGCCGTCGTCGGCGCACTGGTTCGGCACCGATCAGCTGGGACGGGACATCTTCTCGCGGGTCATCGTGGGCGCGCGCGACATCCTGATCGTGGCGCCGCTCGCAACACTCCTCGGCACGGTGCTCGGGACCGCTCTCGGGCTCTCGATCGGCTACTTCAGGGGTGTGCTCGACGATGTCGTCGGCCGGATCATCGAGGCGCTGCAGGCCCTGCCGCTGGTCATCGTCGCGCTGATGGCATTGGCGGCCGTCGGCACCTCGAATGCGACGGTGGTGCTCGTGATCGGGTTCGTGTTCACCCCTCTGATTGCGCGTACCGTCCGTTCGGCGGTGCTCAACGAGACCGATCTGGACTACGTCGCCGCGGCGCGTCTGCGGGGCGACGGCGCCCTCGCCATCATGTTCATCGAGATTCTCCCCAACGTCCTGCCGATCGCGATCGTCGAAATGACCGTGCGCCTGGGCTACGCGATTTTCTTCGTGGCGTCCTTGAGCTTCATCGGCTTCGGGATCCAGCCGCCGTCCGCGGACTGGGGCATCGCCATCGCGGAAAACTACAGCTTGATCGGCAGCTACTGGTGGACCGTGCTGTTCGACGCGGCGGCCACGGCGTCGCTGGTGATCGGGGTCAACCTCGTCACGGACGGGCTCGCCGCGGTGTTCGACGCATGACGGACTCTCCCGCCGATGCGTTGCGATTCGAGGACGTGAGCGTCACCTATCGGACCGGCCGGCGCGAACGGCGGGTGCTCACCGGTGTGAGCTTCTCGATCGGTCGAGGCGAGTCGTATGGCCTGGTAGGAGAATCGGGTTGCGGCAAATCGACGGCGGCATTTGCCGCCATCCGCTATCTCGCGCGCAACGGGCGCGTGAGCGGCGGGCGTATCCGGGTCGATGGGCGCGATCTGATGGCGCTGTCTCAGCCGGAGCTGCGCCGCCTGCGCACGCAGAGCGTGTCGATGGTCTATCAGGATCCCGGACGGGCGCTCAATCCGTCGCTTCGAATCGACCGTCAAATGATGGAGGTATTCGAGGTCGCGGAAGGCCTATCCGGCGCCGCTGCGCTCGCGCGGTCGCGGGAAATGCTGGAGCGCGTCCAGATTGGGAATCCCAGCCGGGCACTTCGTAGCTATCCGCACGAGCTGTCGGGCGGCATGCAGCAACGGGTCGTCATCGCCATGGCGCTGTCGACCAATCCCGCGCTGTTGATCCTCGATGAACCCACGACGGGACTCGATGCGACCGTAGAGGCAGAGGTACTGGATCTCGTCAAGAAATTGCGTGCCGAGTTCAACAATTCCATTCTATTCATCAGCCACAGTCTTCCCGTGATCGCGCGGATGTGCGATCGGGTCGGCGTGCTGTACGCGGGCGAACTGGTCGAGGAAGGGCCGGCGAGCCGGGTGTTCGGCGATCCTCGTCATCCCTACACGGTCGGGCTGATGCGCTGCGTACCCACGTACGGCCTGCGCAAGACTCAGGGACGGCTCGAGACCATTCCGGGTTTCCTGCCCGCTCCGGGATCGATCACCGACCGCTGTGTCTTCGTCGAGCGCTGCGGCAACGCGACGGAGCGCTGCGGCCGCGAGGTTCCGCCGCCGGTCGGGACCGACGGGCATGTGTCGCGCTGTTTCTATCCCGATCGGGCCTCCCAATTGCCTCACCAGGCTTCGGCTGCGCCGGCGGTCTCGCCGGCGGCGGCGAGCGGCGTGTCGGGCGGCGAGGTGGGGAGCGGCGTGTCTGGGCGAGGTGGGGAGCGGTGCAGCGGGCGAGGTGGCGAACGGCGCGGCGAACGACGTGGCGGGCGATCCTGCGGGCGCGCTGCCGTCGCTCCTGCGCACGCAGCATCTGTCGAAAACGTACCTGGTCTCGGGCAAGCCGTTCCAGGCGGTGCATGACGTCACGATCGAGCTTCGGCTGGGAGAGACACTCGGCCTGGTGGGCGAATCGGGCAGCGGCAAGAGCTCGCTGGCGAAGTTGCTGCTCGGATTGTCGACGCCCGACGAAGGCAGCGTGATCGAGCTCGCGGGCGGTGCGCTGCCGCCGCGTGCCGAGGAGCGCACGCCCACCCAGCTCAAGGCGCTGCAGATCGTCTTTCAAAACCCTGGAGCGGCGCTGAACCGGTCGCAGACCGTGCGCCGGCTGATCGGCCGCTCGCTGCGGCTCGCCGGGCTCGTGGGCCGTCCGCGGGAAACCCGGTTGCGCGAGATCGCCGCCTCGGTGCGCCTCACCGAGCGCCATCTCGACGAGAAACCGCGGCAACTATCGGGCGGCCTGAAGCAACGCGTCGGCATCGCGCGGGCCTTTGCCGGCGGTCCGAAGGTGGTGGTGTGCGACGAACCCACCTCCGCGCTCGACGTGTCGGTGCAGGCGGCGATCCTGAATCTGCTCGTGGACCTGCAGGCGCAGCGGAAGGTCAGCTATCTGTTCATCTCGCACGATTTGAACGTGGTGCATTATCTGTCCGACCGCATCGCGGTGCTCTATCTCGGCCGTCTGATGGAGATCGGCCCCTCCGAGGCCGTATTCGCGGGGCCACACCATCCCTATACCGAGGCGCTGCTCTCCGCAAATCCCACCCTCGAGGATCAGGGCGGCGAACGCATCCGCCTGAAAGGCGAACTGCCGAGTGCGGCGAACCTCCCGTCCGGATGTGTGTTCCACACGCGCTGCCCGCGCAAGATCGGCGCCATCTGCGAGCGGGAAGAGCCGCCGCTCCTGCCGGCGGGTGAGGGACATGCGATTCGTTGTCACATACCGTCGGCGGAGCTTCACCGCGCGAGCGCGGCCGCGCGGCACATGACCCTCAAAGGTTGAATCGCCGCCGAATCAAGCCAGCGAAGTACCGAAGAGTGCGAGCAGCCGGCTCCATGCCTTCTCCGCCTGATCATGATTGTAGACCTGCGAATCCGGCGGACACCATCCGTGCATGGTGCCGGCATACACCTCGATTTCCGCGGGCAGATGCGCCTTGGCGAACGATTCGCGCAAGACACCCTTGGCTTCGGGTTGTTTCTGATCGTCATTTTCAGCGATCGCGATCAAGAAGTGCGCCCGCATCCGCGGGATCAGCCGGTGCGGACTGTCCGGCGCGTCGGTCACGAGGCCGCCGCCGTGGAACGTGGCGCCGGCGCCGACGCGATTCGGAAAAGCCGCTGCCGTCCGAAATACGAAGGGGCCGCCCATGCAATAGCCGGTGGTACCGATTTTCCGTTTCTTGTCGACCGATGGCTGAGCGTCCAGGTAACCGACGAATGCAGTGGCATCGGTCACGGCCGTCTGCGGATTCAAGGTGCCCGCCAAGCCCATCAGCGCAGTCCGTGTCGCGGGATCGCTGAAATCCGGGTGTTCGGGTGCCGTCGGAGCCCTCTGCCTGCGATAGAAGGGATTGATCACCAGGACGGCGTATCCCGACTCGGCGAGCCGGGTCGCCATTTGCTTGAATGCGGGGCGCAGGCCGAAAATATCGGGCCATATGAGCACGCCCGGGACCTTGCCTTGGGCGGGATGCACGAAGTAGGCGTCGGCGACCCCGTCGGGCGTCTTGATATCGACATCCGCCCCCGTGGTGGGAGGGGCATTGCCGAACGCCGGTACGGCGGCCACCAATCCCGCGCTCAGCGTCATCGCGCCGAACTGCCTGCGCGTCAGCTCGCCCGAGCGCCGCGCAAATTCATCGAGGTCGTCTTGATCGCACATGTCCGCTCCACGGGTCCGTTGGGCGGCATGATCTTGCACTCATTTGCGCGAGGTCGGCAACCGGAACGGTGCATAGCAAGACCGGAACGTAGGAGAAATCTTACCCGTTAGCTTCGGCGGCCGCCCGACACGCGAGTCGCCGCGAGGTTGAGCTGACCCATGGCCGTCGGCCGTACGCCGCTCACGTCCTTGGCGGTCACCGACAGCCAGTCGTAGAAATACGCGATGATCACCGGCGTCTCCTCCAACAGCAAGCGCTGAATCCGGCCCGCGGCCGCGCGCTGGGACGCGGGATCGAGCGCGGCGATGTACTCGGCGGTGAGGCGGTCGTAGTCCGGATTCTTGAAATGAGCCGCATTGAAATTGCCGCGGCTGCCGAGGCTCGCGGTCAGGATGGTATTGGGTACGCCGCGATGCGCGTAGTCCTCGATGCCCATCTCCGAATCCAGCCAGTCGGACGCGCCGAACACGGCGCGTCCGAAATAAGCCGACTGGTCTTCCACGTCGAGCGTCAAATCGACGCCGACCTTTCGAGCAGCGTTCTGGATGACGACGGCGTAGTCCGGAATCTCCTGGAAGCGTTCGGCGCGGAGCCGAGCCTTGAAGCCGTTGGGGACACCTGCCTCTGCCAGGAGCTTCCTGGCGAGGACGAGGTCCTCGCCGCGCTGCGGCACGGTCGGATCGGTGGCGGGAAAAATCGGCGCGAACGGGGAGTCGTTGCCGAGGGCCGAACGGCCCCGGAACATGCCGTGCACGAGATTCTCGCGGTTGAGGCAGAGCGCGATCGCGCGGCGGACGCGCTTGTCGGCGAAGGGTCCCTTGTCCGTGCGCATGTGCACTTGCTCGTGGGCGCTCGACTTCAAGCTCACGATGGAGAGCCGCGGATCGGTGAGGAGGGCCTGGCTGCCCTGCACCGGAACATGCAGCAGCACGTCGAGCTGGCCGCCCTGCATCGCCAATACCTGCGCCTGAATACTGTCGTAGAAATCGAACAGCACGCGCCCCACCGTGGACTTCTCGCCCCAATAATTCTCGTTCCGGACGAACGAGGCGTGCGCCTTGGGCACGTATTTCTCGAGCCTGAACGGTCCGGTGCCGTTGAATGCGCGCTCGAAGTCGCCGGAATAATCGGCGGGCAGGATGATGGCGTTGTAATTGTCCGACGAGACCAGGTAGGGGAAGCTGCCGTTCGGCGCATCGAGGCGGAACACCACGGTGTAGTCATCTAGCGCGTGCGCGCCGCCTTCGGACAGGGTACCCGCGAATGCGGACAGGGCGATCGATCCGTTCGCGGGGTCCGCGAGCCGGTTCATGGTGGCGGCCACGTCGGCGGCGGTGAGGGTTCGGCCGTCGTGGAAGCGAACTTGACGGCGGATGCGGAACGTCCAGACGCTGCCGTCCGCGTTCGGTTGCCAGCTTTCGGCGAGCGCCGGCTCGAGGCGCAGGTCGGGATCCGAGTTCGCAAGGTACTCGCCGGTTTGGCTCAGCAGGCAAACGCCGCCGGTGTCGCCAATGGTCAACGGGTCGATCAGCCCGGCCGGGACCGGCATGCCCACGGTCAGCGTGCGCACGGGTGTGCTTACGGGCGTGCGTGCGGGTGCGGGTTCTGCGCCGCTGCCGTCGCCGGCACCGCCGGGGCGGCGCGCTTCGCCGGGCGCCGGATCGGAGCCGGCCGCGCGGGCCGGATGCGGGAGGATCGAGCCGACGAGCGGCGCGGCGAGCCCCAGGAGCGCCGCATGCCGAAGAAAGTTCCTCCGGTCGAGTTTGCCCGCGAGGTATTCGTCGATCGCGGCATTCTGGCCGGGCGTGCCGCGCCGGCGAAGCGCCTCGAAGGGGTTCGAGCGGCGATTCACGCGCTGGTCGAGTCGATGCGCTCGTCGGGCGCGAAAATATTGGCAGTGATGGCGTTCACCAGCTGCTCGAGCTCGGGACCGAGGATTCGATCCTCGATCACCGGCGCCACGTAGGTGCGGACGAGCTCCACGAATTTACCGAGGGGAAGCGGCGCTTTGCGATCGGTGACGAACAGCGCCTGCGAGGCCACCACGGCGAGCATGCCGAGACAGGCGTCGAGACAGCGGGCGGCCCGCGCCTCCTTGGTCCAGGCGATGAGCCCCGGGGTCGCCACATCGTCCTGACCCGATCCCATGCTGTCGCTGCCGGGGATGAACGTGCGCTGTGCGGCCGCCTTGGCGAGCTCGACATACCCGTTGACGGTCATCGGTATGTAGCCGATGTTCCCGCGTCCGTCGCTTTGACCGGGTTGGCGCCCCACCAGGAGCTGGTCCGGCAGATAAGAGATCTGGCCGTTCAGCAATTTGCCGCAGTGACGGTCCGCCAACAGGCAGACATCCGCCCAGATCCCCGCCATGTCGTCGAGTGCGGGCGCGGCCATGGCGTTGTGGTAGCCGCCCGTGCTGAGACAGCGTCCATAGGGATGCTGGGCATCGGGCGGAAGATAGACGGGATTGTCGGATACCGCGGATAGCGAGATCTTGGCGGCACGCTCGGCCGCGGACACGGCGCGATGCGCATGCCCGAGGATGCGCGGCACGATCCGGTAACTCACCGGCGCTTGATAGTTGCGGCGGCCCTGGAACTCGCCCAAATAGGCGCGCAGCGACTTGAGCACGGCGGCCTCGTCGGGGTCGCCCCACAGCGACTCGAGCGCCTGGTCGTAATGCTCGATCGGCGCGCGGAACGCTTCGATCGACAGGGCGAACGTTTCGAGGGCGAGCTGCAGCCGGCGGCGGCCGGCGATCGCGGCGTCGGCGATCAATGCGGCCGCACAGGGCGAACCGTTGATCAGAGATCCGCGCTCCTTCACCTCGAGGTCGAAGCGCTTGGAAAGCTCCGCGAACAAGGGATAGAGCGCGAGGATCTCTCCCGCGCCGCCTTGACCGGCCGCAGCGACCTTCGGCATCGGCCGGCCATCGAGCATCTCGGCCACGGCCCCGGCGATGCGCGGCGTCGTGGCGGAGTGTCCCTCGAGAAAATTGGCGAGTCGCGCGAACACGATGCCTCTCACCACGCGATCCGGGAGGTAGTCCCCGAAGGAGGTCGCGGCGGGAAACGGCTTGATGCGCGCATGCATGTCGCGCTCTTCCGGCGTCAAGCGGTGGCTCGCCCGCTCGCCCATGGCGGTGGTCACGCCATAGATGACGACCGACGGGTCCTTGTCGATCAGCTCGAGGAACGAAGCGCGGCAGGCGGCGATCCGCTGCATGGCGTCGGCGCCGATGCGCACGTCCTCGCGCTGCCAGGCGACGCGGTAAAAGGCAGTCAGAGAGATATCGGCGCGGCTGTTGAGAATGACGGTCAAGCAATCACCATGATCGGATTTTAGCCATGATCGGATTTTAGAATATGTGGTGGATAGGATATGTGGTGGAATAGACAAAACGAATAGTATCCCCCACGGAATCATCGACGGACGCGAGCAATGGTATGAGCGTGAGCGATGGCCAGTCCATACGGCCGTTCCTGGACAGACTCGAGCGGGAAGGCTCACTGCTGCGGATCGGCAAGGCGGTCGATCTCCGCTTCGAGCTATCGGCGTTCCTCTCCTCGGCGGATGCCGGGCCGGCGCTGATGTTCGAGCGGATCGAGGGATCGGGGCTTCGCGCCGCCGGCAACCTGTTCAATGGCCGCCGGAGGATCGCGGCGGCGCTCGGCATCGAGACCGCGGATATTCTGCCGCGGCTCGCCGCCGCGATCTCGAACCCGGTGGCGGCGATGGCGGTCCACGAGGCGCCGGTGCAGGCGTGCGTAACCACCGAGAATCCGCTGGCGACGCTTCCGGTGCCGAGATTCTTCGAGCGGGAAGAGCGGCCGTACGTGACCGCGGGCGCCATCGTCGCACGCGATCCCGAGAGCGGCCGGGGCAATCTGTCCTTCGCGCGGCTCGCGATCCTGGACGGCCGCACCGCGATGATCGGTATTGCGCCCAATCATCATCTGGCGCTGTTCGCGCGGCGCGCGGCCGCCGCGGGCCGCGAACTCGACATCGGAGTGGTCGTGGGGGCGCATCCGGCGATTCAGCTGGCGGCCTGTCTGTACCTGGGCGTCGGCGACGATGAGCTGGAATGCGCCGGGCATCTGCTGGGCGAGCCGGTCCGCGTCGCTCGCGCCCTGACCGTTGATTTGTCAGTGCCGGCGGAAGCGGAACTGGTGCTCGAGGGGCGGATCGACGCGCGCCGCACCGTCGAGGAGGGCCTGGTCTCGGAATACCACGGCATGTACGAGAACTACGGGAGCGGATTTCTCGCCACCTTCAGCGCGGTGACCCGGCGAAGCGACGCGATTTTTCAGGTGATCGAGCCGGGTTATCACCGCGAGCACATGTACCTGGCGGCGCTGCCCATTGCCGCGGGATTGCTCGGCGCCGTGAGAGCTGCGGTGCCCAACGTCCTCGACGTGGCGGTCACCGAGGCGGGCGCAGGCCGCACCGACGTGGTGGTGCAGATCGCATCACCACGGCCCGGCCAGCCGCGCCGCGTGATGTTCGCGGTGTTCGCGGCGGTGAGCATCGTCAAACGCGTGACGGTCGTGGACGAGGACATCGATCCCTGGGATCCGGTGGCGGTCGACTGGGCCCGCACCAACCGCATGCGGCTCGAACGCGATCTCTTGCTGATTCCGAACGCAGGTGCGGACCGCTCCGAACCCATGGAGGCGGGCGGCCTGGTGACCAAAGCCGGCTTCGATGCGACGGCGAAAGAGGGCGATCGGGCGGAGGGTAACGAGCGAGCGCTGCCGCCCAAGGCGACGACCGACGCCGTCAAGCAGTGGCTGGTGGACAATCTTCCGCCGGAGAAGCGCCGATGGCTGAAGTGACGCCCTTCGGTGCTATCGTTAATGCCGGCGGCGCCTGGTAATGCCGGAGGCGCCCGACCCGGGACTCATCGGCGTCACGATGCCGGCGCTCGAGCGGCGGCGGGAGGGTTGATCATGGCGGATTTCGATCTGGTGGTGACCGGCAATCTGGTGCTCGCGGAGCGCATCGTGGAGGATGGGTTCCTGGCCGTATCCGGCGGAAAGATCGCGCTGACGGGACGGGGAACCCCGCCCCAGGCGCGCGAGACCTACGATGCGCGCAGCCTCTGGGTCATCCCGGGCGTCATCGACGGTCAGGTGCATGCGGGCAGCCAGGCCAATCAGGAGGGCCTCGGTCACGCCTCGCGCGCTGCGGCGGCGGGGGGTGTGACCACCATGGTCGATATGCCCTACGACGATCCGGAACCGGTGTGGCACGGCGAGCTCTTGCGCAACAAGATCAAGGAAGTCGAGCGGGATTGCCACGTCGATGCGGCGCTCTATGCGACGATTTCCGAGGCGCATGGGACCTCGACGATCGCCGGCCTGATCGAGGCCGGTGCGTGCGCATTCAAGTTCTCCACTTTCGAGGCCGCGCCCGGACGCTTTCCCCGTATCGGCGAGGATGTGCTTTACGATGCGTTCGCGCAGATCGCCCCCGCGGGTCTCGCCTGCGGCGTGCACAACCAGATGCAGGAGCTGACGCGAAAGAACGTCGCGCGGCTGCTCGCGGCCGGGGATACCGGCTGGGACGCCTTCGGGCGCGCGCATACGCCGCTCATCGAGCACCTGGCCACCGCGCTGGTCTTCGAGCTCGGCGCGCTCACCGGGGCACGCGCGCATGTGGTGCATGCCTCGTTGTCGAGGGGCTTCGAGCTCTGCCAGAACTACAAGGCGTTCGGCCACAAGACCAGCATCGAGACCTGCGTTCAGTATCTGATGCTGAACGGTGAAGCCGACATGCAGCGGCTCGGAGCCAAGCTCAAGCACTATCCGCCGGTGCGTCCGCAGTCCGAGGTGGAGCTTCTGTGGTCGCACATCGTGGCCGGCCATTGCACGTTCGTGTCCTCGGACCACGTGTCCTGGGGGCTCGAGCGCAAGTCCGAATCCCAATATTTTCAAGAATTCCTCCGGCGGCCCCGGCCTCGAGACGCTTCTGCCCGCGTTCTGGACCGGATGCGAGGAGCGCGGCATCTCCCCGACCATGGTGGTGAAGATGCTCTGCGACGGGCCTGCGCGTCATTTTTGGCTGCGCGATCGGAAGGGCTCTCTGGATGTGGGGGCCGATGCGGACATCGTCGTTGCCGAACCCGGGCGCTTTACCTTCGACGCCTCCAAGAGCCTGTCGGCAGTGCAGTGGAGCTCATTCGATGGCCGCGAGATGCGCATCAGGGTGGGGGCGACCTTCGTGCGCGGTCAACTCGCCTACGACGGGGAGAAGATCGTGAACCGGGCGGGCCATGGGCGGTTCCTCCGGCCGCACGTGGGCGATGGGCGGACCGCCGGCAATGCGCGGACCCTCGGCAATGAGAGTACCGCCGGCGGCGCGCGGACCGGCGCGGGTGCGCCGATGGGCGCCGGCGCGCAGACCCTCGGCGCCGGGCAGCCGCGGTGACCGGCCGCCGCATCGATTCGGGCCGGCTCTGGGCCGACCTCATGGCGCTGGGCGCGATCACCGAACCGGGCCGACCCTATACCCGCCGCGCCTTCTCGCCGCTGTTCGACGAGGGGCGAGCATGGCTCACCGGGCGGATGCGTGAGACGGGTCTTGCCACTCACATCGATGCCGCCGGCAACCTCGTCGGGCGGCGCGACGGCAAACAACCGTCGCGACCCGCGATCGTCGTGGGCTCCCACAGCGACTCCGTGCCTTCGGGCGGCCGTTTCGACGGCATGGCCGGTGTGGTCGCGGGCATCGCCATCGCCCGCGCGCTCGGCGAGCACGGCATCGAGCTCGAGCATCCGCTGGAAGTCATCGATTTCCTGGCCGAGGAGCCGAATGAGTTCGGGCTGTCGTGCATCGGCAGCCGTGGTATCACGGGTGGCCTGACGGCGGAGCAGCTCACGATCAAGAACCCGAAGAGCGAGACGCTTGCCGCGGCCGTGGCGCGCGTCGGCGGCGACCCTGCGAAGCTGCCCATGGCGCCTCGCCGCGACATCGCTGCGGCCTTCGAGCTTCACATCGAACAGGGTCCGGTTCTGGAGAGAGAGGGCATCGACATCGGCGTCGTCACGGCGATCGTCGGCATCACGCGCCTGGAAGTCGAATTTCAGGGCACGGCGGGTCACGCCGGCACGACGCCGATGCGGGGCCGGCGGGATCCCTTGATTGCGGCGGCTCGGCTGGTGAGCTGGGTGCACGAGACCGCGCTCGAGCTCGCGGCGGCAGGCCGCGGGCATTTCGTCGCCACCGTCGGCATCATCGAGGCGCTCCCCGGCGGCAGCAACGTGATTCCGAGGAGTGCGCGGATCGTCATCGATGCGCGCAGCGAGGATCGGCAGCTGATGACAGAGTTTCGCGAGATGCTCGATGCCGAGAGCCGTTCCATGGCGCAGGTGGCCAACGTCGAGCGCTCGAAACTGGCGTGCCTATCCGACAATCAACCCGCGGCGTGCGATGCGCACCTGCAGGCGGTGCTGAACAAAAGCGCGGCGACGCTCGCTCTCGGCGCCAAGACGATGGCCAGCGGCGCGGGACACGACATGGCGTTCATCTCGCGGGTCGCTCCGGCGGCGATGGTGTTCATTCCGTGCAAGGACGGGCGCAGCCACACGCCCGAGGAGTGGGCGTCGGCCGATGCTTTGGCGGCAGGCACCGAGGTGCTGTTCGAGGCGATCCTCGAGGTCGACCGGGTTACAACAAGTCCCTGAGCCGGTAGTACAGCATCGCGAGTACCAGCGAGGGCCTGCGCAGCAGGCGGCCGCCGGGAAAGTCGCGGTGCGGCAGGCGCGCGAACACGTCGAAGCGTTCAGCGGTTCCCGCCACCGCTTCCGCGACCACTTTCCCTGCGAGTACCGTCAGGGACATGCCGTGGCCGGAAAAGCCCTGGAGATAGAAGATGTTCGGCGCCAGCCGCCCGAAGTCGGGCGCCCGGCTCATGGTGATGTCGAGATACCCGCCCCAGGCGTATTCCACCGGCACCTCGGCGAGGTCCGGGAAAATGCGCACCATTCGCCGGCGCATCGATTCGGCGAGGTGCGGCGGCTGAAACGCGCTGTAACTCACCCGGCCCCCGAATAGAATCCGCCGATCGGCAGACAGGCGGAAGTAATCCAGGATCCAGTTGATGTCGGCCACTGCGGCATCGCTCGGCAACAGCGCGAGCGCCCGCGCGGCCTCGAGCGGGCGGGTGGCGATGATGTACGTTCCCACGCCCAGAATTCGCCGAGAGAGCGCCGGCGCGAGCGGGCCCAGGTAGGCGTTGCCGCAGAGCACGAGATGCCGGCAGCGCACCCTGCCGTTCGGCGTGTGCACGACGACCCCGGCCCCCTCTTCGTAGCGAAGCGCCCGAGTGTGCTCGTGGATCACGGCGCCGGCCGACTCGGCGGCACGCGCCACTCCTTGAGTGAATTTCAACGGGTGCAGATGCCCGCTGCGCGTATCCAGCAGGCCGCCGAGATAGCGCGCGCTCCGCACGTGGGCTTGCAGCTCCCGCCGGTCGAGCAGGTGCACCGAGCCATAACCGTACTCGCCGCGAAGCTCCTCGAACCACTCGCGGAGCTCGACGAGATGCCGCGGCTTGGTCGCGACGTGCACGTGGTTGGGACGGTAGTCGCACTCGATGCCGTACTCTCGGATGAGCGACTGATTGAGATCGAGGGCCTCCACCGACATCTCGAACAGCCGTTTCGCATCCTCGCGTCCGACTTGGGAGCTGAGCGCCTTCTGGCTGGTCGCGAGTCCGAAGATCGTCTGGCCGCCGCTGCGCCCCGACGCGCCGTAGCCGACGAAATTCGCCTCGAGCACGGCGACCCTGAACCCGCGCTTCGCCAGATGCAGCGCCGCGGAGCACCCGGCGAGCCCGCCGCCGACGACGGCGATGTCCGTCTCGAGCTCGCCCGAGAGCGGCGGCCGCGGGCGCTCGAGGCTCGGCGGACTCGAGGCGTTGTAATAGGAGGAAGCAGGCGGGAGATTCAGGCGCAAGGGGAGGGCTCGGGCGTAAGGACTGTTTAAGATCTTATAGCTATTGACAGCTTATGGCGCCTGTGAGCCTACCGGCAAAATTGGGTGTACGGCAACGATGACGCAACGCAGCAATCACGGCTAAGTCCTGGAAATGCCTAAATCTTAGCCTATTTTGAACTGCCTGCCGGGACGAGGTGCCGCGGGTATGGTGTAATAAGGGCGCTGATAAAGCCTAGCTATCTACCTAGGCGTTTAATTTATTAAACATGTCTCGCTTGCCCGTCATCGGAATTCCTGCCGATCGCCGGCTCTGTGGAAAGCACCATTTCCACATGGTCGGCGAGAAGTACATCGACGCCATTGCCGTAGGCGCACACGCGCTGCCGATGCTGGTGCCGTCCCTCGAGCCCGCGCTGGATCTGGCTCAGCTCATCGAGGCTTGCGATGGGATCCTGTTCACGGGCAGCGCTTCGAATGTCGAACCTCATCACTACGGAGGCCCGGCCAGTTCGCCGGGAACACTGCATGATCCTAGTCGGGACGCAACGACGCTTCCGCTGATCCCCGAGGCCGTCGCCGCCGGCTTGCCGGTACTGGCGGTTTGCCGTGGATTTCAAGAAATGAACGTGGCGTACGGCGGTACGCTGCACCAACGGTTGCACGAGGTTGGATTCTCGGACCACCGTGAGGACGAATCTCAACCGCTCGACGTGCAATACGGACCCGCTCATGAGGTCCTCCTGGAGCCTGGAGGGCGGCTTCGCGACATCGCCGGACAGGACCGGCTCGAGGTCAATTCCCTGCATTGGCAGGGCGTCGAGACTTTGGGCCGCGGACTTGCCGTGGAAGCTCGCGCACCGGACGGCCTCGTCGAGGCGTTCCGGGTCGCCGACTCGAAGAGTTTCGCGCTGGGTCTGCAATGGCATCCTGAATGGCAGTTCGAGAAGAACCCGTTTTCAAGCGCGTTGTTCGCCGCCTTCGGCGAAGCCGCCCGGCGGCGCGCAGCAGGCAGAAGGTGATCCATGGCTAGCACGATTCAGCAATTTCTAAAGGAACACGGTATCTCGGAAGTCGAGGCCATCATCCCGGACATGGCGGGCGTCGCGCGCGGCAAACTCATGCCCGCGGAGAAGTTCGCGGAAGAGGAGGGCATGCGGCTGCCCGAGGCGATATTTCCTGCAGACGGTCACCGGCGACTATCCGGAAGATCAAAGCGCGATGAACCCTTCCGACATCGACATCGTGCTGAAGGCGGACCCCAAGACCGTCCGGGTGGTGCCCTGGGCCGCGGAGCCCACCGCGCAGGTGATTCACGATTGCTTCTACGGCGACGGGCGTCCCGTCACCATGTCGCCGCGCTATGTGCTCAGGCGCGTACTGGAGCTCTACGAGGCGCACGGCTGGGAGCCCGTGGTCGCGCCCGAGCTCGAGTTCTTCCTGGTCGAGCCGAACGTCGACTCCGACTACCCCTTGAAGCCGCCCGTGGGCCGCTCCGGACGGCCGGAAATCGGCCGCCAGGCGTACAGCATCGCGGCGGTCAACGAGTTCGATCCCCTGTTCGACGACATGTATTCGTTCTGCGAGGCGCAGGACATCGAGATCGACACGCTGATTCACGAGGCGGGCGCGGCGCAGATGGAGATCAATCTGCTGCATGGGTACCCGATGTCGCTGGCCGATCAGGCATTTCTGTTCAAGCGCACGGCGCGCGAGGCGGCGATGCGGCACAAGATGTACGCCACTTTCATGGCGAAACCCATGGCCAAGGAGCCCGGCAGCGCCATGCACCTGCATCAGAGCGTGGTCGATGTGAGGACCCGCCGCAACATCTTCAGCAACGCCGACGGCACTCCTTCATCGCTGTTCTTCGGGCATATCGCCGGACTCCAGAAATATCTGCCGGGCGCGATGTCGCTGTTCGCGCCGAACGTGAACAGCTACCGGCGCATCAGCCGCTATTCGTCGGCGCCGATCAACGTGCATTGGGGATATGACAACCGCACCGCCGGCCTGCGCGTGCCGATGTCCGGACCGGATGCCCGGCGCGTGGAGAACCGGGTCGGCGGCGCGGACGCGAACCCGTATCTGGCGATCGCCGCGTCTCTCGCCTGCGGTTATCTGGGCATGGTGGAGGGGCTGAAGCCCTCCGAGCCCATTGCCGGCAGCGCATACGATCTCGCCATCGCGTTGCCCCGCACGCTGGCGGAAGCCTTGCGGCTGTTGCGCGAGTCGAAGCCGCTGGTCGACGTGTTCGGCGACCGCTTCGTGCTCGCCTTTACTGCGGTCAAGGAAGCTGAGTACGAGACCTTCGCCCAGGTGATCAGCTCCTGGGAGCGCGAACACCTGTTGTTGAATGTCTAGGCGCCCGGCGCATGGGCCGGACCCCGATGAGAATCGGCGGTTCGGCTCTGTCCCCCGGCCCCCGGCTGAGATATAACTAGCGCCTCGCAACGACTCAGGGGACGCGGTTAATGAGAAGAGCGGCGGTGTCTAGGCGTGGGGCTGCAGTGCTGGCGCTCGGTTTCATTTCGTTGTTGTCGGCATGCGGGGGCTCCAAAGGCCCGACAGGCGCCGGCAATGACGAGCGAGCGGCCTCGGGCGCGTCGGATTCAGGCAAGGTCCTCAACCTTTACATCTGGTCCGACTACCTCGCGCCGAATACCCTGTCGGACTTCGAAAAGCAGACCGGCATCAAGGTCAACGCCTCGTATTTCGACACCAACGAGACCCTCGAGACCAAGCTTCTCGCCGGCTCGAGCGGCTTCGACGTGGTCGTGCCCACCGCCTCGTACTTCGAACGGCAGATCAAGGCGGGCGTCTATCTCACGCTCGACAAGTCGAAGCTCCCCAATCTGAAGAACATGGATCCCCAGCTGATGGAGCGCGTCGCGCAGCACGATCCCGGCAACGCGCACGGCGTGATCTACATGTGGGGCACCAACGGCATCGGCTACAACGAGAAAATGGTGAAGGAGCTCATGCCGGATGCCCCGCTCGACAGCTGGCGGCTGGTGTTCGATCCCGCGGTGGCCTCGAAGATCGCCAAATGCGGGATCAGCGTGCTCGACTCTCCCGCCGAGATGATGCGCGTGGTGCTGAGCTATCTCGGGCGTGATCCGAACTCGCAGAAACCCGAGGACGCGGCCGCCGCCGAGGAGACGCTCCTCAAGATCCGCCCGTACATCCGCAACATCAATTCCTCGGAGTACATCGAGGCGCTGGCCAACGGGGATCTCTGTGTCGCCGTGGGCTACAACGGCGACATCCTGCAGGCGCGCGATCGAGCCCGGGACGCGAACAAGGGCGTCGAGATCAAATACATCGTCCCCAAAGAGGGCTCGATTCTGTGGTTCGACATGCTGGCCATTCCCAAGGATGCGCCGCACCCGGATGCCGCCTATGCCTACCTGAACTACATCATGGACCCCAAGGTCACGGCCGACATCAGCAATTTCAAGCGCTACGCGAATGCGAATGCCGCCTCGGCCCCCTACGTGCTGGATTCCGTCAAGAACGACCCGAGCATCTATCCGCCGCCGGAGCTGCGCCAAAAGCTCGCGGTGCAGCTCGCGGACTCGCCCGATCAAACCCGCGCCATCACCCGTCTCTGGCAGAAGTTCAAGACGGGGCAATAGCCGATGGCCAATTCCGGCGACGCAGTCAAGACCGCTCCCTGGCGGGATCCCGCGGCCCGTCCCTACGTGGAGATCGAGCGCGTCACCAAGTCGTTCGGCGACTTCAAGGCCGTCGACGACGTGAGCCTGAAGATCTACAAGGGGGAGATATTCTGCCTGCTCGGCGCATCGGGCTGCGGCAAGACGACGCTCCTGCGCATGCTCGGCGGGTTCGAGACGCCCACCTCCGGGCGCATTCTGATCGACGGCGAGGACATGACCGGCGTGCCGCCCTACGAGCGGCCCGTGAACATGATGTTCCAGTCGTATGCGTTGTTCCCCCACATGAACGTCGAGCAAAACGTCGCCTTCGGGCTGAAACAGGACGGCGTTCCGAAGGCTGAGATCGCGGAGCGGGTCGCCACCATGCTCGAGCTCGTGAAGCTCGGCGGATTCGCGAAGCGCAAGCCGCACCAGCTGTCCGGCGGACAGAAGCAACGGGTCGCGCTGGCGCGCTCGCTGGTGAAGCGTCCGAAGATCCTCCTGCTCGACGAACCCCTGGGCGCTCTCGACAAGAAGCTGCGCGAGCATACCCAGTTCGAGCTGATCGGCCTGCAGGACAAGCTCGGGGTGACCTTCCTGGTCGTCACGCACGATCAGGAAGAGGCGATGACGCTCGCAAGCCGCATCGGAGTCATGGATCACGGCGAGATCGTTCAAGCCGGCACGCCCTCCGAGATCTACGAGTTTCCGTCCTCGAAGTTCGTCGCGGATTTCGTGGGCTCGGTCAACATCTTCGAGGGCAAGCTCCTCGAGGACGAGCCCGAATACGTGCGCATCGGCTCGGACGAGCTGGGCGGCACCATCTACGTGAGCCACGGGATCAGCGCGGCACCCGAAGCGGTGGTGTGGGCTGCGGTACGGCCCGAAAAGATCTTCATGTCGATCTCGCAGCCCCCGTGCCCGGTCGAGGGCAGCGCCAGCGCCCAGAGCACCGACAACGTGGTTCGCGGCACCGTCCAGGACATCGCCTACCTCGGGGATCTGTCGATCTACCTGGTCAAGCTCCCTTCCGGCAAGGTGGTGCGGGTGACCCAGCCGAACACCTCGCGCCACGCCGAGGCGATCACCTGGGAGCAGCAGGTGTATCTGTCATGGGATGCGTCGAGCCCGGTGGTCGTGACCCGATGATTCGATGTCGCCCGATTCGATGTCGCCCGATTCGATGAGACGCCCGATTCGATGAGACGCCGGCACCCATTCTTGAATCTCGGCATGTCCGGCCGCGGTCTGGTGGTGGCGCTGCCGTATCTGTGGCTGCTGCTGTTCTTCGTCGTGCCGTTCGTCATCGTGCTGAAGATCTCCTTCTCCGATATCGATCTGGCGATCCCCCCCTACAAGCCGTTGATCGAGTGGGTCGGCAAGAATGCGCTGGCCATCAGGGTCAACTTCAACAACTACGCGTTTCTGTTCACCGACTCGCTGTACATCAACGCCTTCTTGAACTCGATCAAGGTCGCGTTCATCTCCTCGCTGCTGTGTTTGCTGATCGGTTATCCGATCGCCTACGGCATCGCGCGTTCCACGGCGAGGACGCGCAACATCCTCCTTCTGCTCGTGGTGCTGCCGTTCTGGACCTCGCTCCTCCTGCGCGTGTACGCCTGGATCGGATTGCTCAAGGCCAACGGAGTCATCAACAACGTGCTCCTGCGGCTGGGCGTGATTCACGAGCCCATCACCATGCTGTACACGCCGTTCGCCATGTACGTGGGCATCGTGTACTCCTATTTGCCGTTCCTGATCCTGCCGCTGTACGCGAATCTCGAGAAGATGGACTGGCAGCTCCTGGAGGCGGCGGAGGATCTCGGGTGCCGCCCCTGGCAGGCGTTCTACAAGATCACGCTGCCGCTGTCGCGCAACGGCGTTCTCGCCGGGACCATGCTGGTGTTCATACCGGCGGTGGGCGAGTTCGTGATTCCGGCGCTGCTCGGCGGCCCAAACGCGCTGATGATCGGCCGCGTGCTCTGGGATGAGTTCTTCTCGAACCGGGCGTGGCCGGTGGCGAGCGCCGTGGCGATATTGCTGCTCCTGCTCCTGGTGCCCTTCATGATGTGGTATCAAAGCGTTCAGGCGCGCGAGTCGGCGGGTACCCGATGAACTACCGCCGCTCGTATTTCATCGTCACCTGCCTCGCATTCGGATTCGCCTTCCTGTACGTCCCCATTTTGTCGATGGTGGTGTTTTCCTTCAACGCCTCGAAATTGGTCACGGTGTGGGATTCCGCGAATTCGCCCACCCTGAAGTGGTACGTATCGCTCCTCCATAACGAGGAGATCCTGGACGCCGCATGGATCTCGCTGAAGGTCGCGGTGATGAACGCATCGGGTTCCGTGATTCTGGGGACGCTGGCGGGATTCGGGCTCGCCCGCTTCTCGCAGTTTCGAGGGCGATTCACGCTCAACGCCATGACCACGGCGCCCCTGGTCATGCCCGAGGTGATCACCGGCTTGTCGCTCCTGCTGCTGTTCGTCGCGCTGGAGCAATGGATCGGGTGGCCGGCCGGCCGCGGCATCACCACCATGACCATCGCGCACATGACCTTCTCCATGGCCTATGTCACCGTGGTGGTGCAGTCGCGCATGGCAACGTTCGATACGGCGCTCGAGGAGGCAGCCATGGATCTGGGCTGCCGCCCGGTGAAAGTGTTCTTCTTGATCACGCTGCCCATCATTTTCCCGGCGATTCTCTCCGGCTGGCTGCTCGCCTTCACGCTGTCCTGGGATGATCTGGTGATTTCGAGCTTTACCTCCGGACCCGGGTCGAGCACGCTGCCCATGGTGGTGTTCTCGAAGGTGCGCCTGGGCGTGAGCCCGGAGATCAACGTGCTCGCGACCATGACCATCACGGTGGTCACGCTGATGATCATCGGCGTGAGTTTCTGGATGTCGCGCGCGGCGAAAATCGAGAAAGGCGTCTCGTAACGGCCGGGGCCGGGGCCGGGACCGGGCGTCCGGAGAGCGCCTTCCACTCATGCACGCCGATTATCGAGGCGGGAATCGTTCCGATCTGGGATCATAGGCGCGCGAGCGCCAAACTTTTTCAGCGCGCGCCAGTCTCAAGCCGGGCGTGGGCGCAAATGTGGGAGATGGGATGAGTTTACGTTTCTTTGCAATTGGAGCCCTCGCGGGCCTGGCAGCCGTGACCGCCTCCTCGGCCGTTGCTCCGGCGCGACTGATCAACCTGCACCGCCCGGCCGTTCCCGGAGGCGCTCGCCTGTATGCGGTGGGGACCCGCAGCGCCGCGCAACGTCAAAGCGGAACCACGGCCAAGATGGATTCCGTGCTTGCCGATCTCTCCCGGCATGCATCGATGGCGCGGCCCCAGCATTTACTCGCGGATCTGCATTCGCTGAGCCCGGCCGCTCGATTTGCGCAGCTGTCGGCGGGCGGCCCGGTGTATGTCGCGATCGATGCGACCACCCGCGGCGATCCTCGAGCATTGGAATCCTTCCTGGTGTCCCTGGGTCTTCAGAAGGCGGCGGTGTATTCGAACAACGTCGGGGGGTTCCTGCCGATCAATCAGCTCGAGACCGCGGCCGCGCGCGCCGAGGTTGCCGGTATCCGAGCCTCCATGTCGCGAGCTCGCGCCACGGGGCCGGTGGCCACGCAGGGCGACTTTGCGCAGCTCAGCTCGGTCGTGCGCACGAACTATCCGACGCTGCTCGGCACCGGCGTGACGGTGGGCGTGCTTTCCGACAGCTTCGATTGTTACGCCGTGTACGCCGTGCCGGGCAGCGGCGTCCCGGTCTCGGGCAACGAGGGCTACGCCTACAATGGCTTTACCGCCGACTACGCCACCGATGTGTCGACAGGTGCTCTGCCCGCGGGCGTGAACGTGCTTGCGGAACCTTACACCTCGGTACCCTCGTCCGCCGGCGACTGCCTCAACTACGGCGCACCCACCCAGACGCCGTTCAGCGATGAAGGCCGGGCGATGTTGCAGATCGTGCACGCGGTCGCACCGGGCGCGAGTCTTGCCTTCTATACGGCGGAGGATAGCGAAGCGGACTTCGCCACGGGTATCGGCGCGCTCGCGGCAGCGGGCGCCAAGGTCATCGCCGACGACGTCGGGTATTTCGATGAACCGTTCTTTCAGGACGGGATCGTGGCCCAGGCAATAGATGCCGTCGAAGCGAATGGCGTCGCCTATTTTTCCGCGGCAGGCAACGACAGCGATCTGACCTACCAGAACACGGCGCCGAGCTTTCCCTCGACCTCGACCAGCGGATCGAACGCGGGCGAGCATCTGCTCAATTTCGACCGGACGGGCGCCACGAATACCACCTCTCTGTCGGTAGCAGTTCCGGCGATTCCGCCGGGCGATTTCATCGTCGTGGTGGTGGAGTGGGATCAGCCTTACGTGACCGGCGCTCCCGGAAGCCCCGGCGCGAGCAGCGGCATCGATCTTTGCGTCTCGGGTACAACCGGCACCGTCACGATCACGGATTACGACGGCAATGCCGTGAGCTGCACGGGGCCGAACGCCGTGGGATCCGATCCTTACCAGGTATTGATCATCGGCAACCCGGCGAACGCCTCGGGCACGAGCGCCGCCCAGAATTTGAACATCGTGGTGGGCCTCGCGGCCAACTCCAGCGGTACGATCGTCCCGGGCCGGATCATCGTCTCCGTCGAAGATGACGGCCTCGGCAGCACCATCAACGCATTCGCGACGAACAGCGCGACCATTCAGGGACACCCGGGCGCCGCCGGCGCCGCAGCGGTGGGAGCCGCGTTCTATTTCCAAACGCCCGCCTGCGGGACGACGCCGGCGGTGCTGGAGCCGTTCTCTTCCCTCGGCGGCGCGCCCATTCTGTTCGATACGTCCGGCACGCGGCTCGCGACCCCCGTCATCCGCCAAAAACCGGACTTCGTCGGACCGGACGGCGTGAACAATACGTTCCTGGGATACCAGCTCACAGCCCAGGACCTCCCGCCCACGGGCGTGACGGTACCCGCCAACGCCTCACCGAGCCAATGCCAGAACGTTGCCTCGTACCCGAATTTCTTCGGTACCTCGGCCGCCACGCCCCATGCTGCCGGAATCGCGGCGCTCATGTTGCAGGCTGATACCGCCGCGACTCCGACGCAGATCTATGCGTCGCTGCGCTCGAGCGCATTGCCCATGAGTACGTCGACCCCGAACTTCAGTTCGGGCTATGGCTTCATCCAGGCCGACACTGCGCTGGTCATACCGACGCTCTCGCTATCGGTGCCGTCGATCGCACTGGGCTCAACGGCCACGCTCACGTGGACCTCGGTCTACGCCACGAGCTGCACCGCGTCCGGTAGCGGCAGCGGACTCTCAGCGAACTGGAGCGGGGCGCAGGCGACCAGCGGCAGCGTGGTGCTGACGCCGACCGCGGCCGGCACGCAGACCTACACGCTGACGTGCACGAATGCGTTCGGTACGTCCGCGGCCGGAACGGCCGGCCTCCCGGTTTACTCGGGCACGCCGCCGGCGACGCCGACGTTGACACTGGGTTCCGCCTCGGTCGCCGTGGGGAGCTCGACGACGCTGGGCTGGTCTTCCGTGAATGCGACGAGTTGCACCGCGTCCGGCGCGTGGAGCGGAACGTTGGCCGCGAGCGGCAGCGAGACGATCACCCCTGCGGCCGTAGGGCCTCAAACCTACACGCTCACCTGCAGTAATCTCGGCGGTCCATCGGCTGCCGCCAACGTGACCTTGACCGCGACGCCGCAGACGGTGAAGCCCGCCGCACCGACCCTGACGCTGGCTGCCTCTTCGATACCGGCCGACACCACGGTGAGCATCAGCTGGAACTCCGCCAACGCGACCTCCTGCACGGCAAGCGGCAGCGCGAATGCGATCGCTTCCGGCTGGACGGGAGTCCTGGCGGCCACGGGCCAGAACTCGGTCACTCCGGTTACACTGGGCACGTTCACGTACACGCTGTATTGCACGAACGCGGCGGGGAATTCGCCGACCACCACGGCGACGCTGACGGTCGTCGCGTCGAAAGATACCGGCGGCGGCGGTGCGGTCGACGAGCTGACTCTTGCCGGACTGGGGCTCCTGGCGCTGTGGCGAGCGTTGGCCGCGAGAAAATCCGCGGCGCTCGGCTAGACGAGGACGCGCTCGATGCCCCCGGTGTTCGCGCGCCGCCCGTAAGCGGGGAGCCCATGAAGAACAACACCTTCGTCAATCACCCGCCGCCGGCCGAGCTGCCGGCGGACAATCGGCCGCTGGTGGCGCCGATATATCAGTCGGTTAAATTCTCGTTCGACGACACCGACGAAACCCTGCGCTACCTCAAAGGAGACCGCGCGGGATTTTATTATTCGCGGAACGTCGAATCCCACCCTGAGACAGCTCGAGCAGACGCTCGCACAGCTGCAGGGCAGGGAGGATTGTCTCCTGGTCGGCTCCGGGGTCGCCACCATAGCCGCCACCGCGCTGGCTCTGTGCAAGCAGGGCGACCATGTTCTCGCTTTCATCGAGTCGTACGGACCCACCCGATATCTCGTGCAGCATCTCCTCGTGAGGTATGGTGTGACGCACGATCTCATATCGATCGAAGACCGCGCAGGCATCGAGCGCGTGTTGAACGGGACCAAGACCCGGCTGGTGCTGTTCGAAAGCCCCACCAACCCCGTCACCAAGATCGCGGACATCGAGCATCTGACCCTGCATGCGCGCCGCACGGGTGCTCTCACCGTCATGGACAATACGTTCGCGGGCTTTCACAACCACGGAAGCTTCGACATCGACATCTTTCTGCACAGCCTGACCAAGTACGCCTCCGGGCACGGCGACGTGATGGGCGGGGCGATCATCGCCGGCGGGGAGTTGATCCAAGGCATGCGGAAGGACATCGTGTCGCTGGGTCCGACGCTGGATCCGCACGCGGCGTTCCTGATCCAGCGCGGCATGCGGACTTATTTTTTGCGCTACGAGCGGCAATGCGCCAACGCGGCCGCGGTGAGCCGCTTCCTCGCGGAACACCCGCGAGTGAAACGAGTCTTCTATCCGGGGCTCGAGTCCCACCCTCAGCATGCGCTGGCCAAACGACAGATGAAGGACTTCGGAACGGTGGTGAGCTTCGAGCTCGACGGGGGTACGCGGGAAGGCAATCGGTTCGCGGAGTCGCTGGAGTTTTTTTCCATTGCCGCGAGCCTGGGCTCGACCGAGTCGCTGGTCCTGCCTCCGCAACTGCTGGGCGGACAGGAATACACGCCGGCGCAGCGCGAATCGTCTCTCATCGGAAGGGGAACCGTGCGCTTGTCCATCGGGATCGAGGAGGCGGAGGATCTGATCTCGGATCTATCTCAGGCCCTCGATCGGGCCTTCGCCTCCGTTTGACATAACGCAACGAGATGCGCCCGGCGGGCCTTCTCCCACTCGAGATACTCAAGCATCGGGGATTCTTGCCGATGCTTGGTGTTGGACTGTCGTGCATGAGGTATGTCAGTGAGTGTCGAGCCCGCCGCCGCGTTGTCAGCGCTGCACAGTCAGACTGCGCGGGCCCATCTGTCGAATTCGCTGGCCTCGCCGCAATCCATTGCGCCGTTGCCGCGGGTGTGCGCACAGCTTGCTCAGCTCACCGCCCGTGAAGTCACCGATGCGGCGCAACTCGCCAAGCTGATTCAGTCCGATCCGGCCCTGGCCGGCGAGATCATGCGAGTCGCGAATTCCCCGGCTCTGCGCCCGCGCGCGGCCGTCGTGTCGTTGCAGCAGGCGGTTTCCTGGCTCGGCATCGCCGAAGTCCGCAACATCGCGACCGCGGTGATGCTGCGCGGCGAGGTTTTCAACGCCCCCGGCCATGAGCCGGAGTCCGAGGATCTATGGCGTGAGGCGTGGCTCGCCGGATTGTGGGCCAAGGAAATTGCCCGCGAGCGGCGCAAGCACGTAGAGAGCGCCTTTCTCGCCGCGCTGATGCACCGGACGGGCGCTGCGCTGGCGCTGAAGATTCTCTCGCGCTTCGAGGCGGCCGAGCGCACGGTCATGGACGCGCGGACCTTCGCCGACCTGGTGGCGGAATTCGAGCCCGCCTTCGGACGCGTCCTGATGGATAACTGGCGGCTTCCCGAGGACGTGCAGAGCGGGGCGAGCGGCTGGCGCAATTATCTCGAATCCGCGCACAGCGATCTGGCGGGAACCGTGAACGCGGCCCATTTGCTCGCGACTCACACGCTGCATCCGCAGCTGCTCGGCGAGGAACTGGTGATCGAAAGTCCGGTCTTCGAGCATCTGGGCGTGTTTCCCGACGATCGCCGCGCTCTCCTGGCGAAGCGGGACCATGTGTTGAGCCTCGCGGGCATTTGAGCCGTGGCGCCGGACCGATTCGATCTGATCTGTCTGGGGTCCGGTCCGGCCGGCCAGAAGGCCGCCATTCAGGCCTCCAAAGCGGGATTTCGCGCCGCCGTCGTCGAGCGGGAACCGCAGGTGGGCGGATCCTGCCTGTTGTCGGGGACCATTCCGAGCAAGGCGCTTCGCGAGCAGGCGGTTCGCTATCGGCGAATGCGCGGCAGCGCCTCCTCCCTGGCGGTGGAGCTCAGGGGCGATGCCCCGCTCTCCGCGCTGCTCCACGGCGTCGAGTCGGTGATCTCAGCCCAGGATCGATATTTGCAGGCTCAGCTCGCGCGCAATCAAGTGGCGCTGATCCGCGGCCGCGGTGCGCTGCTGGACGCCAATCGTATCGAAGTGCAGCGTCTGGACGGAAACCGCACCGTGTTGCATGCGCCTCGCATTTTGCTCGCCACCGGCTCCCGGCCGCGTCACGTGCCGGCGATCCAAGTCGATCACGAACACATTCTCGACAGCGATTCGGTGCTCAGCCTACCGTATCTGCCGCGCACCCTGATCGTTCTCGGGAGTGGGGTCATCGCCTGCGAATACGCCTCGATCTTCGCGGCGCTCGGCTGCTCCGTGACCTTGCTCGACAAGGCTTCGGAGCCGCTGGGATTTCTGGACGCGCCTCTGCGCGCAGGGTTTCTCGCCGGGTTCCAATCGATGGGCGGCAGGTACCGCGCTGCGGCGGAGGTCACGGGTGCGCGCTTCGACGGCTTCTCGCAGGTCGAAGTCTCGCTCGCGGACGGGGACACGTTGACCGCGGATATCGTATTCGCCGCATTCGGGCGGATCGCCAATCTCGACGGCATCGGTTTGGACCGCGTGAAGCTCAGAGTCAGCTCGCGCGGTCACGTCGAGGTCAACGAGCGTTTCGAGACCAACATCCCCGGGATATATGCTGCGGGCGATGCAATCGGGCCGCCGGCGCTCGCGTGCGCGGCAGCGGACCAGGGCAGGCGCGCAGCCCTCGCGGCGTTCGGGCTCGAGCCGCCCGCCGCCACGAGTCTGGTGCCCACCGGCGTGTATACCATTCCCGAGATCGCCTGCGTCGGGCTGTCGCAGGCGCAGGCATCCGCCAAGAAAATCGACGTGATAGTGGGACGCGCCGATTTCGGCGAGGTCGCCCGCGCGCACATCGCGGGAGAGGCAGCGGGATTCTTGAACCTGCTGTGCGAACGCGGCTCCGGGCGCGTACTCGGCGTCCAAGTTCTGGGGGAGGGCGCCACCGATCTCGTGCACCTGGGTCAGGCGGCGATCGCGACCGGCCAGACCGCGGAGTTTTTCGTCGAACAGATCTTCAACTTCCCGACCATGACCGAGGCATATCGCGTCGCCGCGTTCGACGTGATGAAGCAGCGCTCATCGGGTGCCGCCGCGCCGCCGGCGCTCGCGCGGGCGGCGGGTTGACGGCCGGAAGGGATTGACGGCTGGAACCGGACGACGGCTGGAACCGGGCAACGGACGGCGGCTAGAAGTTACGGATCAGATTGTCCGCGAATTCGCTGCACTTGACCTCGGTAGCCCCTTTCATGAGACGCGCGAAGTCGTAGGTCACCGTCTTTTGGGCGATGGTCCTGTCCATCGCGCCGATGATCGCGTCGGCGGCCTCCGTCCAGCCCAGGTAGCGCAACATCATCTCTCCGGACAGAATCACCGAGCCGGGATTCACCTTGTCCAGGTTCGCATATTTGGGAGCGGTGCCGTGGGTGGCTTCGAACACCGCGTGCCCGGTCATGTAGTTGATGTTCCCGCCCGGCGCGATGCCGATGCCGCCGACCTGGGCCGCCAGCGCGTCGGAGAGATAATCGCCGTTCAAATTCATGGTCGCGACCACGTCGAACTCGTCGGGACGCGTGAGCACTTGCTGCAGGGTGATGTCGGCGATGGCGTCCTTGATGATGACCTTGCCTGCCTGCTTCGCGGCGTCCATTTGCGCGTTCGCTTCCTGCTCGCCGCGGGCGCTCTTGATGCGCTCCCATTGTTCCCAGGTGAATACGCGATCGGCGAACTCACGCTCGGCCAACTGGTAGGACCAGTTGCGAAAGGCGCCCTCCGTGAATTTCATGATGTTGCCCTTGTGCACGATCGTCACGCTCTTGCGCTTGTTGACGACGGCGTACTCCACGGCCGCCCGGAACAGCCGCTCCGTCCCCTCCTTGGAGGCGGGCTTCAGGCCGATGCCCGAGCTTTCGGGAAAGCGGATTTTCGCGAACTGCTTCGGAAAGGCCTGCTTGAACGAGTCGAGGAATTTTTTCACGTCCGCCGATCCCGCCTCGAACTCGATGCCCGCGTAGATGTCCTCGGTGTTCTCGCGAAAGATCACCATGTCCACCTTCTCGGGGGCCACCACCGGCGAGGGCACACCCTTGAACCAGCGGACCGGGCGCAGGCACACGTACAGATCGAGCAGTTGACGGAGCGCTACGTTGAGCGAGCGGATGCCTCCGCCCACCGGCGTCGTCAGAGGCCCCTTGATCGACACCAGATATTCGCGGCAGGCGGCGACCGTCTCGTCCGGAAGCCAGGTGTTGTAGTTCTTGTTGGCTTTCTCACCCGCGAACACTTCCATCCAGCGGATCTTGCGTTTGGAGCCATACGCCTTCTGCACGGCCGCATCGAAGACCCGCACGCTCGCCCGCCAGATATCGGGGCCCGTGCCATCACCCTCGATGAAGGGGACGATGGGTTGATTCGGCACGCGTAATTTGCCGTTGGCGACGGTGATTTTTTCGCCCCCCGCGGGGACCTGTATGAGGATCGGCTTGGCGTCGGACATTACTGTCTCCTTTGATCGCGGCAATGCTAGCATGTGCGGTTGGAGAACCGCATTGCGCACGCTAAGATCCACACCCACCCGAGACGGTTTTCGAATGCCGGCTGAATTCGAGCGGCACGCCGGATGCTGGATGCTCTGGCCCGAGCGGACCGACAACTGGCGGGCGGGAGCGAAGCCGGCCCAGGCGGCGTTCACCGCCGTGGCGCAGGCCATCGCCGCGAGTGAGCCGGTTACCGTCGGCGTATCCGCCGGACAATTCCAGAACGCCCGCGCGCGGCTGCCGCCCAAGGTGCGCGTGGTCGAAGTCACCAGCAACGACTCATGGATGCGCGATTGCGGACCGACTTTCGTGATCGACGCCCGGGGCAGGCGGCGCGGGGTCGACTGGACCTTCAACGCCTGGGGAGGCCTCGGCGGAGGTCTGTACTTTCCGTGGGATCGCGACGACGAGGTCGCACAGAAAGTGCTCGAGATCGAAGGGAACGATCGATACCGCACGCCGTTCGTCCTCGAAGGCGGCGCGATCCACGTCGATGGGCAGGGTACCTGCCTCACGACCGAAGAATGTCTCTTGAATCCCAATCGCAATCCCGATCTGGGGCGGGCGGACATCGAGGAGGTGCTGCGCCGCTACCTCGGCGTCAGCACCGTGATTTGGCTCGGTGCCGGTGTCTACCTGGACGAAACCGGCGGCCATATCGACGAGCTCGCGTGCTTCACGAGCCCCGGTCACGTCGTGCTGACCTGGACCGACGACCGCAAGGACCCTCAATACGAGATCTCGATGGATGCCTACCAGCGCTTGAAGAGCGCCCGCGATGCGCGCGGACGCGCGCTCACCATCCACAAGGTTCATCAGCCGGGACCGTTGTTCATGACGGCGGAGGAGGCTGCCGGGGTCGACCAGCGCGAGGGGTCCCGCCCGCGCCGAGCCGGGGACCGCTTGCCGGCGTCATATATCAATTTCTATGTCGCCAACCGGCACGTCGTGATGCCTCTCTACGACAAGCGCCGGGACCGGGCTGCGATGCGAACGCTGAGGCGGCTGTTTCCGACCCGAACGGTGGTCGGCATCGACACGCGCGAGGTGCTCCTCGGGGGCGGCAACATCCATTGCATCACCCAGCAGGTGCCCCGAACGGCAGGCCGCTGAGGTCCCTCGGCGCCCCGGAATGGAACTTTGCCGCGCGCGCCCTCTCGAAAGCCTTTATTCTACGCACCCTTACGAAACATACCCCGTCCGTCCCAACTGGAAGCCGCAGTGCACCCCTTCTTGAGAAAATACGCGTCTAAAGTATTGTGCGCACTGGTCTGCGCCGCCGCCATCGCCACCGCCGGCTGTCACCGTCAAGGCAACATCAGCTACTACGGCATTTCCTGGGTGGACGTGACCGCCGAGCCCGGCGATTACACCAGCTACGTCATCACGATCGACTCGATCACGCTGACCCGAACCGATGGCTACGTGGCCGAGGCGGCCGGTACTCCGGAGATCGTCGATCTCACGCAAGTGCACAACATCGCCGAGCTGTGGAGCTCGGGGTCGATTCCGGATGGCACGTACACGTCAGCGACCATTACCGTGGATTACACCCCCGTGGCGAACTCCGGAACTTCGGTGATTTCCGTCATGGTCAACGGCAAGCCGCAAGCCGCGAACGTGGTGGATGCGTATACGGACGCGGCGCCGAGCACGTACTCGATCAACATCCAATTCGATCCCGACAACTTGCCGACCATCACGCCGACCTTCGCGTCGACGAGCGCGGTGCTGCTGACCGTCGATTTCGATCTGGCGGCTTCCGGTACCGTAGACCTCAGCACCTCTCCGGCGACGGTCAGAATCAGACCCTATGTATCGATCGGAATGCAAGCGCCGAACAACAAGCTGATCCGTGTTCGCGGCCCTCTGATCAACTCCAGCATCGATGTCAATACCTATACGGTCTATATCCGGCCGTTCTACGACGAGGCCAACAATATCGGAAGCCTTACGCTATTCAGCCAACCCAACACGGTCTATACGCTGAACGGCAAGAGCTACATCGGAAACGGAGGCCTTCAGGCCCTGTCGGTATTGTCGGCGGGAACCACCACCACGGCCGGATTTACGACGTTTCAAACAGACTACAACGCGTCGAATGGGGCGACCGCCGGCAGGTTCAATTTGGTCTATGTCGTGGCCGGAAGCACTCTCGAGGATGTGTATACGGAGGGCGTCAGCGGCGACGTGATCGCCCGAAACGGCAATACGGTGACCTTGCAGGGTTCGACCTTGTTCCTGAACACCGCAGATGAGTTTTTCTTTTGTGGGGTCGCCGACACTGACTCGCTCTGCACGGCGGGTACCCAGGTGCTGCTGGGACCGGGGACGATCGTCACCGCGGACAACAATTCGACGCTCACCCCTTCGACCTTGAATTCCAGTTGGGTGTCGGTCGGCCAGCACATTACGGCGCGAGGCGTCTGCGTAAATAATTGCATCGGGCCGACGGTGGTGCTCGATGCGACCGGGACCTCTGCGACGAATACCGGATCGGTTCGGCTTCAGAATACGGAAGTGTGGGGAACCCAGGTCAGTTCGGCGACCGGAAATCTGGAAATCGACGCCCAGACGATCAACAACTACCCCATCGCCGATTTCGATTTCGCCGGAAATGGGTCCGGTACCGAGAATCCCGCGGCTTTCCTGATCGATACCGGCTCGATCCCGCTCCCCGCAGGCAGTGCCGCAGGCGATCCGCTGTGGGTCAGCGGGTATACGACGCCGTTCGGCAGTGCTCCTCCCGACTTCAATGCCGTGGCGGTGAACAGTGAAACGTCCGTGCAGATTGCGGGTGGCCAAGTCGGCGGAGGGGCATCGACCGCGCAGGGATCCAAGGGTTGCGGAATCGGCAGCCAGGTTTGCGATCCAGCGGTGTTGGAGGTAACGTGGTCGCCGACGACGGCAGCCTTCGCGACCTTTTCCGAATCGGGGTTTTCGATCAGCTACGAGCATACGTTTTCGGCGGTCGTGAGAATCGGGCCGGAAATCATCGATCTGCCGACGATGACGCCGGCGATACGCATCGTACCGTCGACTCTGAGCGTGACGAGCACATTTGCTCCGCGGTTCACGGTCGGTGATCCTGATACTGCAACGATCACCCCCACGAACACCACCTCGAGCACCTATCTTCAGTCTTTTAGCGTCTTTTCGGATTGGGTCTCGAAGGTCAACTCGACCCTGACTTCGACTGCTCCCGCCGTACAAATGACCGCCAGCGGCATTTACGACCGCGCCTCGAACACCTTTACGGCCACCAGCATCGATCTCGTGCTCTAAACTAGCACCCCATCATGGGGACTCGCCGTTTGCGACTTGGATCGGCCGCGGTGCTGATCGCAAGTGGTCTTTGGAGCGCCGCCGGGAGCGCGGGGACGCCGTCTCCGTCTCCGCAAGACGCGCCGACGGGGGCCGAGTCGCCCCGGGCGACGGGCCTGACCCGGCCGCGCATCTGCGTGGTTCTTTCCGGAGGCGGCGCGCGCGGCATGGCGCACATCGGCGTCCTCAAGATCCTGGAGGAGCTCCAGGTCCCGATCGATTGTATCGCGGGCACCAGCATGGGCGCCGTGGTCGGCGGACTGTACGCGAGCGGCATGACCGCCGCCGACATCGAATCCACCATGCGCTCGGTCGACTGGCAGGAGGCGTTCCGCGATGCGCCGCCGCGCCGGGATCTGGCCTTCCGGCGCAAACAAGACGACCGGAACTTCCTGGTGCGCCTGCCGCTCGGACTGCAGCATCACCACATCCTTCTCCCGAAGGGATTCATTCAAGGGCAAAAACTCCAGGAGACCCTGCGCCAGCTGACTCTGCCGTTCAGCAACAGCACGAATTTCGATCAGCTGCCGACGCCGTTTCGCGCCGTGGCCACGGACCTGGAGAATGGAGAGGCGGTGCTTCTCGACCGCGGGGATTTGTCGGTCGCCATGCGGGCCAGCATCTCCGCACCCGGCGTTTTCGCTCCGGTCGATTATCACGGACGACTGCTGGTCGACGGAGGCCTGGCGGAGAATCTGCCCATCGATGTGGCGCGGGCCATGGGCGCGGACATTCTGATCGTCTCCGACGTGAGCTTCCCGCTGCAGCCGCGCGAGCGACTCGACTCGCCGCTGTCCATCTCGAATCAGATGCTGGCGATTCTGGTACGCAAGGACTCCGACCGGCAAAGAGAAACCCTCGGATCGCAGGATATTCTGATCGTGCCCGCGCTCGGCACCACGCCCCCCACCGATTTCACCGCCGCGGGGTCGACCATCGCCCAGGGCGAAGCGGCGGCGCGTGCAGTTGAGGCACGGCTGGCGGCGCTGCGCGTGGGAGAGGACGCCTATCGAGCATATGTCGCGCGCCGCGCGGTCCGCCAGCCCGGCCTGCCCCTGATCAGGTTCGTGCGCGTCGATCCGGAATCCAAGCGCTATGAAAAGACGATCCTGGCTGAGATGGACCCGCTGATCGGCAAGCCGCTCGATCTGGACGCGGTGGGCGCGAGGATCACCGAGCTGTACGGCCTGGGCTATTTCGAGACCCTCGACTACACGCTGGTGCAGCAAGGGGAGGGCGAGGACCAGCAATACGGGCTCGAAGTGCGGGCCCGGCGCAAATCCTGGGGCCCGAATTACGTGCGCTTCGGGCTGAACCTTCAGGACAACTTCCAGGGCAACAGCCAGTACAACCTCGCGGCCGAGTTCCTGATGACCGAGATCAACGATCTCGGGGCGGAGCTCGAAACCAACCTGCAGATCGGCAGCGATCCGAAGATCACCAGCGAGTTCTATCAGCCGCTCGATGCCCTGCGGCTCTGGTTCGTCGCACCGAGCGCGCGCATCGAGGCGCGTGATCTGCCGATTTTCGTGAATAACCTTCAGGTCGCCGATTTTCGCGATCGAGAGGTGGAAGGCGACCTCGATTTCGGCCGCAATTTCGGCAACTGGGGGGAGATCCGCGTCGGATTCCACCGTACGAACGGCCAGACCTATGACCGGTACGGGAGCCCGGACTTCGTCGAGCCGCAGTACAACAACGGCGAATATTTCTTCAAGTTCAGCTACGACCAGCTCGACAACGTGCACTTTCCCCGCGAAGGCACGGCGTTCGACGTGCAGTGGGATGCGAACCGCACCAATCTCGGCGCGGATATCGCGTTCGACAAGGTGTCGTTCGATTGGCTGACGGCGAGTTCGCGCGGACGCAACACGCTCCTTCTGTGGACCTCCGCCGGGTCCACGCTCGACGGCGGTCTCACCACCAGGGACGTGCAGGATTTCTACTCGCTCGGCGGTTTTTTCAACTTGTCCGGTCTTGCCCCCTTGTCGCTCCTGGGTCCGAACTACGCAATCGCCCGGGCCATTTATTTCCGCAAGGTCGGGCGCGGCGGGGAAGGATTCTTCGATGTTCCGGTGTACATCGGCGCGTCGTTCGAGATCGGCAACACCTGGGAGCACCGCGGCGAGATGAGCTTCGGCTCCGCGCGCAAGGATGAGTCGGTGTTCGTCGCCTTCGACACGTTCTTGGGGCCGGTGTACGTGGGGTCAGGTTACGACCAGTCGGGCAACGCGGGGTATTATCTCTTCCTGGGGCGTACGTTCTAGAAGCCGCGGCTCTCGGCGAGGTTTTCGACCTTCTCGAACACCAGTGCCGGCTGATCGCCGATCCGGGAATACTCGTGCTTGCGGGCCATGTCCTCCATCACGCGGTCGCGTTCGGCCGCGGTGAAGAACCAGTGGGTTCTCTGCCAGTCCGTGCCGAGGAGTTTGGCAAACGGATCCCCGGGCTTGAGCCGCACTCGAATGCCGTAGGGTTGCGGGAGCACCGGTATGGTGCGGGCCATGTTCTGAGCGTTCGCGATTCCCATGATGGGCCAACCATAGCGGAATCGGCCGGCGCCCGCCAGGCGGCGACGGCGCGCGCCGGGGACCCCGCGCCCGGACCCCGCCGGACGGCGAGATCCTCCGCGGACCGCATGCTAGACTCCGCCGCCTTCCGACGAGGTAATCGATGGCATCATCCTATACTGCCTCCGACATCGAGGTATTGAGCGGCTTGGACCCGGTGCGCCGGCGTCCGGGCATGTACACCGACACCACGCGCCCGAATCACCTGGCGCACGAGGTGGTCGACAACAGCGTCGACGAGGCGCTTGCCGGTCATTGCGACCGGATCGACGTGACTCTCTTCAAGGACGGGTCTTGCCAGGTCGAGGACGACGGCCGGGGCATGCCGGTGGACATCCATCCGAAGGAGAAGATCAGCGGCGTCGAGCTGATCCTCACGCGGCTCCATGCCGGCGGGAAATTCAACGACAAGACGTATCAGCACTCGGGCGGCCTGCACGGCGTCGGCGTGTCGGTCGTGAACGCGCTCAGCAAGCATCTCGAGGTGTGGGTGCGGCGCGGCGGCAAGGAGTACAACCTGAGCTTCGCGGGCGGCAAGCCGACCTCGAAACTCGAAGTGGTGGGCGATGCGCCCAAGTCGAAGACCGGCACCACCTTGAGGTTCTGGCCCGATCCCAAGTACTTCGACACCGACAAGATCTCCGTGCCGAGCCTGAAGCAGGTATTGCGGGCCAAGGCGGTGCTCTGTCCCAACCTGCACGTCTCGCTCACCAACGAAATCACGGGGGAGCGGGACGAGTGGTTCTACACCGGCGGACTGCACCAGTATCTCGCCGAGGAACTGGGCAAGGGAGAGTGGCTGCCCCCGGAGACCTTTTACGGCAAGCGCGGCATCGACGGCGGAGCGCTCGAGTGGGCATTCGCGTGGGTGTCGGAGTCCGAGCGGCGCGTCACGGAGAGCTACGTCAACCTGATTCCGACCACGGAGGGCGGCACGCACGTCAACGGGCTGCGCGTCGGCACTTCGGACGCGGTGCGCGAGTTCTGCGAGTTCCGAAACCTGGTTCCGCGGGGTCTGAAGCTCACCCCGGAAGATGTCTGGGACGGCGTCAATTTCGTGTTGTCGATGAAGATGCGCGAGCCGCAATTCGCCGGACAGACCAAGGAGAAGCTCTCCTCGCGCGAGTCGGCCGGTATCGTGCAGGGCGTGATCAAGGACGCGTTCGCGCTATGGCTCAATCAGCATCCGGACCAGGGCGAGAAGATCGCCATGCTGGCGATCGCGAAAGCGCAGCAGCGGGTGCGGGACAGCCAGAAAATCGAGCGCAAGCGGACGGGCGCGGGGGCGGCGCTCCCGGGCAAGCTCGCGGACTGCGTCAACCAGGATCCGGAGCGCGGCGAGCTGTTCCTGGTCGAGGGCGACTCGGCCGGCGGCTCCGCCAAGCAGGCGCGCGACCGGGTGACCCAGGCCATCATGCCGTTGCGCGGCAAGATCCTGAACACCTGGGAGTCGGATTCCCGGGAAGTGCTGCAATCGCAGGAGGTGCACAACATCACCATCGCCATCGGCGTGGATCCGTCGAGCACCGACCTCTCCGGCCTGCGCTATCACAAGATCTGCATCCTGGCGGACGCCGACAGCGACGGGCAGCACATCGCGACGCTCCTCTGCGCGCTGTTCCTGCGCCACTATCGTCCGCTGGTCGCGGCAGGGCACGTGTACGTGTGCATGCCGCCGCTGTTCCGCATCGACGCCGGCAAGGAAGTGGTTTATGCGCTCGATGAGGCGGAGCGCGAGCGGGAGCTGAAGCGCATCGCCGAATCGAGCCCGCGCACCAAACCCGTGGTCACCCGTTTCAAGGGCCTCGGCGAGATGAGCGCCACGCAGCTGCGCGAGACCACCATGGCGCCGCAGACGCGCCGGCTGGTGCAGCTCACCATCGACGCCCAGGACAATCCGGATCAGCTGCTCGACATGCTGCTCGCGAAGAAGCGCGCGGGCGACCGCCGCGAGTGGCTGGAGAGCAAGGGTAATCTGGCGCGCATCTAGGCGCGTCCGCTTGGGCACAGCATGAAAGACCAGCAACTCAATTTCGAAGGCGTCGAGAAGGAATCCCTGAAGTCCTTCGCCGAGCGCGCCTATCTCGACTACTCGATGTACGTGATCCTCGACCGGGCGCTGCCGCACCTCGGCGACGGCCTGAAGCCGGTGCAGCGGCGCATCGTCTATGCGATGAGCGAGCTTGGACTCGCCGCGGGCGCCAAGCACAAGAAGTCCGCGCGAACCGTGGGCGATGTGATCGGCAAATTCCATCCGCACGGCGACTCGGCGTGCTACGAGGCCATGGTGCACATGGCGCAGGACTTCTCTTACCGCTATCCCATCGTCGACGGGCAGGGCAACTGGGGCTCGACCGACGATCCGAAGTCCTTCGCTGCAATGCGCTATACCGAATCGCGCCTCACCCGCTACGCGGATTTGCTCTTGCAGGAATTGGGATCGAGCACGGTCGAGTGGGTGCCGAATTTCGACGGCTCGATGGATGAGCCGGTGCTCCTGCCGGCGCGGGTGCCGAATCTGTTGCTGAACGGCGGATCGGGCATCGCGGTCGGAATGGCCACCGATATTCCGCCGCACAATCTGCGCGAGGTGGTGAACGCATGCATCGCGCTCCTGGACGATCCGGAGCTCAGCACGCGCAAGATCATGACGCACATCAAAGGGCCCGATCTTCCGACCGCCGGAGAGATCGTCTCGCCGCGGGCGGACCTCGTGCAGATGTACGAAACGGGCGGGGGGAGCTTCAAGGCCCGAGCCACCTACTCGATCGAGGATGGGGAGATCGTCGTCGATGCGCTGCCCTTCCAGGTATCGGGCAGCAAGATCCTGGAGCAGATCGAAGCGCTGAAGCAGCAGAAAAAGCTTCCCATGGTGGATTTCACGCGCGACGAATCGGATCATGAGAACCCGACGCGCCTCGTGATCGTGCCTAAGTCGAATCGCGTGGACATCCCCGCGCTCATGGACCACCTGTTCGCGAGCACCGATCTCGAGCGCAACTACCGGGTGAACCTGAACGTCATCGGCCTGGACGGCCGGCCGCGCGTCATGGGGCTGAAGCAGCTGCTCCTGGAATGGCTCGAATTCCGAAAATCCACGGTCACGCGGCGCCTTAAGTACCGCCACGAGAAAGTGAGCGCGCGGCTGCACATCCTCGACGGATTGCTGATCGCGTACCTGAATCTCGACGAGGTGATCCGGATCGTGCGCACCGAGGATCAGCCGAAACCGGTGCTGATCAAGCGCTTCAAGCTCTCCGACGAACAGGCGGAGGCCATTCTCGAGACGAAACTGCGGCATCTGGCCCGTCTCGAGGAGATGAAAATACGCGAGGAGCAGAAGAAGCTGGCGGAGGAGCGTGACGAGATCGACCGCATCCTGAAGAGCAAGGCGCGGCTCACCAAGCTCGTGCGTGAGGAGCTCTTGGAGGATGCGGAGGAGTACGGCGACGCGCGGCGCACGAAGCTCGTGGAGCGCGAGGCTGCCCAGGCGATCGCCGAAGTGGATCTGATCGCGAGCGAGCCGACCACGGTGGTGCTGTCGCGCCTCGGGTGGGTTCGCGCGGCGAAGGGGCATGACATCGATGCGCGCGGGCTCTCCTACAAGACCGGGGACGAATTCCAGGCTGCGGCGAAGGGGAAAAACCTGCAGCAGGCGGTGTTCATCGATTCCACCGGCCGCGCCTATAGTCTGGATGCGCATCAGCTGCCTGCGGCGCGCGGTTACGGGGAGCCGCTGTCGGGAACTGTCGATCCTCCGGACGGCGCGACGTTCGCGGCGGTGCTGATCGGCGAGCCGGGGGACCTCTGGCTGGTGGCAAGCGATGCGGGGTATGGATTCAAGGTGAAGCTCGCGGAGCTCTATGCCCGCAACAAGAAAGGCAAATCGGTGCTCAAGGTGCCGGAGAACGCGCGAGTGCTGCCGGCACAGCCGGTCGGCGATCCTGCTGCTCTCGCGGTGCTCGTCAACAATGAAGGAGAAGTGCTCGCATTGCCGGTGGCTCAGATCGAGGAGATGTCGGCGGGCAAGGGCCAGAATCTATTTGGCATCCCGGGGAAGAAATCGGCCGATCGGGATGAGTATCTGACGGCCATGGCGGTGGTTGGTCCTTCCGAAATACTGACCGTGTACAGCGGGAACAGCGCGCCGATGAAGCTCAAGTACGATGAGCTCAGGCAGTTCCAGGACCGGAAGGGCCAGCGGCGGCAACGGTTCTCGCGGGCGTACAAGCAGATCGATCGGCTCGAGGTCTTGCCGGCGGGGTAGCCGGATTACTTCGAGAGACCTCCCCGTAATGAGGACGGCCGGACCGGAGAGGCAGTTCCCGGACCGCCGTGAATCCGTCCGTGGAGGCTGCGGGGAGAACATCCATGTTCTCCACGCTCCGGGAACTGCCTCTCCGGTCCGACCGTCTTGTGCCTGATAACGTTGTAGGGCGCGACTAATCAGAGAAAGAAACTCACTGGAAGCAGGCAGGATCCTGAAGGGGCGCTTTCCGGAGCGTGGCAAACAGGATGTTTGCCTCGCAGCCTCCATGGATGGATTCACGGCGGTCCGGAAAGCGCCCCTTCAGGATCCTGCCTGCGTCGACCGCGCTGTCGTTCGGTACAATCCGAGAGAGGCTACCGCTCGCCGGACATCGTGACGTCCTCGGGGGCGTTGACGAAGTAGCCCTGGATGAATTCGATGCCGAGCTGCCAGAGGACAGCCATGGTGTTGGCATCCTCGACGCGCTCGGCGATGGTCTCGACGCCTTTGCGCTTGGCGGATTCGACCAGCCCCTTCACCCGCTGCTGTTGCAGCTGGTTGGTCGAGAGGCCCTGCATGAGCGAGCCGTCCACCTTGATGAAGTTCATGCCGATGCTGGCGAGCAGCTTCAAGGGGTCGCGACCCGTGCCGAAATGCTCGAGCGCGAAGCGGAAGCCCAGCTTGCGCAGATTTTCCGAGAGCTCGATGGTCTGGCGCACGTACTGCATCGCGAGCTCTTCCGTGACCTGGATGCACAGTCGCTTGGGCTCGATCTTGAGCGATTTCAGCTGCGTCTCGAGCCAGCCGATCAGGCTCTTGTCGAGTATCGTGTCCTTGGAGACGCGTACGAAGATGCAGGCGGCCTTGCGGTTGGCGGCGAAGGACATGGAGGCGCCGATGACCCAGCGGTCGATGTTCTTCATCAGATCGTTGCGCTCGGCGGCGGCGATGAACTCCGCGGGCAGCACTTCGTTGCCCTGTTCGTCGAGCATGCGGACCAGCACGTCGAACATGCCCTTGTCTTCGCCGAGAAGACTCGCGATGGGCTGTTGAACCAGCCGGAAGCGATTCTCCATCAGCGCCGTCTTGATGTGCTTCACCCAGATCTTGTCGTAGGCCTGCACGCGGGTGTCCGTGTCGGATTTGTCGACCGCATACATCTGATTGCCGCCGAGCTCGCGGCCCCGGCGGGCCGCATTCACCGCATCCGCGACCGCGGCCGATACATCGGGGTTGGACGGGGGCAGGAGCCCGAGGCCCACCGTCACGGTCGCCGAGAGATTTTTCTCCTCGAACTGGAACGTATGGTCGCCGACGCGCTTGACCACGTTCTCCGCCCAGGTCTCGACGTCGCGCGCCGTGCCGCGGTCGAGGAGGATCAGAAATCCGTTGCCGCCGAATCGGCCGCAAAGGTCATTCGCGGTGAGATGCATGCGCACGAGCTCGGCGAATTGCGCCATGAAGTCCTCGCTCGAGAGCACGCCGATGGCCGCTTGGATCTCCGAGAAACCGTCGGGCTTGACGTAGGCGAACTGGCGCACGCCGCCCTTCATCGGGTGCGTGCAGCGTTCCCGGATGGCGGCGATCAGGTACCGCTGCTGCAGGAAGCGCGTCGTGACGTCGTTCTTGACCGCGTCGGCAAGCTGAACTTCGAGATCACGATCCTTGCGATGGTTCGCGGGAATGCTGATGCGCGTGGCGGGCTCGTTCTCATAATCCGCCCGGGTGAGCGAGAGAACCAACGGCAAGTTGGATCCGTCCGACAGCAGCGCCTGAACCTTGAGGCCGTGGTCCGACCACTTGCCCTGCAGGCAGGCCACGAGCGCGCCCTTCAGCGCGGGATGCGTATCGGGCTCGAACAGATCCATGAGCGGCGTGCCGGTGAGCGCATCGTCGCCGGAGTACCCGAAGAGCTCGAGCCACGCCCGATTGGCATCGACGATGATGCCCTCCTGTACGTGGGTGATCGCGTCGGCCGATCCCTCGAGAAAATGCTGCAGCTGTTCGCGATACTCGCGTGCGGATGAGAGCGTCGTGGACAGCGCGCGCTCGAGGCGGTGCGCGCGCAGCTCGCGGGTGGCGACCGATTGCAGTCGGCTGCGGTTGGCGAGCGTCACCACGTCCTGGACGCCGAGACGCATGGCCTCGGCGATCGTGTTCTCGTCGACCTGCTCGCGCACGATCAACACCGGCATTTCGGGCGCCGTCTGCTGCTTGATCTTCATGATAGAGGCGAGATCGGTGCCGAGCTCGTCGATGAACGCGACCAGCATTTCGGGATTCAGTTGCGTGAGGGCGTCCGACAGGTCGCGCGCGTCCGGCAACCAGGTGCAATGAACCGGATGGCCGGCTTTGCGGAGGGTCGAATTGATGGCCTCCACGTGGTCCTGGGACCGCGTCATGACGATCATGGGGACGGCGCCCTGTTCGGTCACTGGCTTTTTCCTTGACTGTCAGATCCTTGAGCGAAGCAGCCGCAGTGTAGCACCAGGATTTCCGCGATTCTGGGAACGGCGTCTTGCCAAGACCATGATTTGCGACGAAATTGGCGTCGGATCGGGGTTCTCGCTATGATACGCGCCCTTTGATTCCGAGGCCCTCGATGGCTAATTACAGCACGAACGAATTCAAGTCCGGACTCAAGATCCTGATCGACGGCGACCCGTACACCATCGTCGAGAACGAGATGGTCAAGCCGGGAAAGGGTCAGGCCTTCAATCGAGTCCGGGTCCGGAACCTCAAGACCGGACGCACCATCGAGCGCACTTGGAAGTCGGGCGATTCGGTGGAAGCCGCAGATGTGGTCGATACGGACATGCAGTATCTGTACAGCGACGGCGATTTCTTTCATTTCATGGTGCCCGAGAACTTCGAGCAGGTGACCGCCTCGAAACAGGCGGTGGGCGATGGCGCCCAATGGCTGAAAGACGGCACGATGTGCGTCATCACATTGTGGAACGGCGTGCCGCTGCAGGTCACGCCGCCGGCGCACATGGAGCTCAAAGTCGTGGAGACCGACCCGGGTCTGCGCGGCGACACGGCGACCGGCGGGTCGAAGCCGGCCAAGCTCGAAACGGGCGCCACGGTGAGGGTGCCGCTGTTCATCAATGAAGGCGAGACAGTGCGCATCGACACACGGACCGGCGAGTACTTGTCGCGCGGGAAAGGCTGAGTCGAGCCATATTCCGGCGATCGGCATCTGCCGCGGGTCAGGCGTTGTTGCTCGAGAACGCCATGGCCTCGGAGAGGCGGGTGGCTTTCAACGCGATGGCGACCAGGCGGTCGAACCCCAAGGCTACGCCGGCGCAGTCGGGCATGCCGGCGGCGAGGGCGGACAGGAGATGCTCGTCCATGGGAGGCTCGTGACGGCGGCGCTCGCGGCGGGTCGCCAGATCGCGGAGGAAGCGGGTCCGCTGTTCGCGCGCATCGGAGAGCTCGTGAAATCCGTTGGCGAGCTCGACGCCGTCCAAATAGAGCTCGAAGCGTGCCGCCACGGGCGGTGATCCCGGTTTCAAGCGCGCCAGCGAAGCCTGCGACGCGGGATAGTCGCAGATGAAACAGGGGCGCTCCGCGCCGAGCCTGGGACCCACCACGAGTCCCATCAAGAGGTCGAGCTTCGCATCGCGATCCAGGCGTGCTTCACACGCGACGCCGTGGGTCTCGGCGGCTCGGTCGAGATCGTCCTCGGTGCAATCGTCCGGGTCCACACCGGCGTAGCGCCGGATCGATTCGGCGTAGGTGAGCCGCTCCGCCGGCCCGAGCGGACGCTCGGGTGCCAGCAGCTCCCGAACCAAGGCATCGACTTCGGACATCAGCGCCGCATCGTCGAAACCCAGCCGATACCATTCGAGCATGGTGAACTCCGGGTTGTGCCAGCGGCCGATTTCTCCGTCTCGGAACACCTTGCAGAATTGATAGATGTCGCCGATTCCCGAGGCGAGCAGCCGCTTCATCGGGAATTCCGGAGACGACGAGAGATAGTGTTTTCCTGGCACACCGGCGATGCATGTGGTGAGACTCTCGATCTGCGGATCGGTCACGCCCGCGGCGCTCAAGATGGGCGTCTCGACTTCCAGCACTCCGCGGGCGGCGAAGAAGCCGCGTGCGCGAGCGAGGAGAGCGGCACGCCGCCGCAATGCAGCGTGCGTTGCGCCCGGGCGCCAGGAATCCGGCGACTCGACGCTCACGCGAGGCGGCCCAAGGATTGGCCCAGCCGGACGATCGAGCCCGCCCGGAGCGCGGGGTGCCATGCGGCTCGCCTGGCCTCGAACAGCAGGATCACGGTCGATCCCATGTTGAAGCGGCCGAGCTCAGCTCCTTTCGCCAGAGTGATCCCGGGCGAGGGAATGCGGGTGACGACGCGCCGCGCGGCCGGTGTCACGTCGCCCGCCCAGACGGTGGCGATGCTGCCGACATTGAGCGCACCCACGAGCACCGCTGCAAACGCGCCGAACCCACCTTCGAACAGCGTCAGCACGCGTTCGTTGCGTGCGAACAGCCGCGGTACCCGTTGTGCGGTGGCGTCGTTCACGCTGAACAGGCGTCCCGGTACGTAGACCGTGTCGAGCAGCCGTCCATCGACGGGCATGTGGATGCGGTGGTAATTGAAGGGAGCGAGATAGAGGGTGGCGAACGAACCGCCGGCGAATCGTGCCGCCCAGGGCTGGTCCGCCAGGAGTTCCCCGAGCGTGTAATGCCGGCCCTTGGCCTGCAGCAGGGAATCGCCCTCGATCGCGCCGCATTCGCTCACCCGGCCGTCGACGGGGCAGGCGATGTGGTCCGCTCCCGGGGCGATCGGGCGTACATCGGATCGCAGCGGCCGCGTGAAGAACTCGTTGAACGTGGCATAGCAGTAGGGGTCGGGTTCGACCGCCTCGCCCATCTCGACCGGGAAGAGTTTCAGAAATCCCCGGATCAGCGAGTTCTTGAACCAAGGCGAGCGCACTCTCGTGGCCCAGAGAACCGAGCGCGACAAGCCGTGCTGGGGCAACAGGTACTGCATCCAGACGAACGAGCGGGCGCGCAATCCCCCGCCGACGGCCGCCGGGCCGCGCAATTCCCCGCCGCTCATCCGGCGGTCGCCGCGATGCGCTGAAAATCCGATTGCAGCGCGCCCGCGGTGAACGGTCCCATCAAGATGGCGGTGAGCTTACCGGCGGGATCGACCACGAATATCTCGCTGGAATGATCGACGGTGTAGCTGCCGTCGGGCTGCGGCGCGGACAGGAATACCGCCACCCCGAGCTTTTTCGCCAGAGCCTCGATGGCCGGCTGGTCCGCCGCGGTCACGCCGAGGAACTCGGGATCGAAGTAAGGGACATACTTGGCGAGCTGCGCCGGCGTGTCGCGCTTGGCGTCCACCGACACGAACACGACACGCGGCCGCACGGCGGCACCGCTCGCCTGAAGGCGCTTTTCCATGGCGGCCAGCGTGGTGAGGGTGGTCGGACAAGCGTCCGGACAGTTGGTGTAGCCGAAGTACAGGAAGGACCATCGTCCGCGCAGATCCTGCGGGCCAAAAGCGTGGCCCCGCTGGTCGATCAGGCTAAAATCCGGCAGCGCACGCCGGGGCGACAGAAAAGATCCCGTGGTGAGCTCGATCGGCGGGGCGGAATGCCGCCAAAGGAGCGCCGCGCCGATGCCCAGTATCACGGCGGCGCAGATCGCCGCCAAACTTGCGAACCTGGATTGAGGAGTCATGCGCCGATTATCCCATACCGCACCCGAGACGGTGGGCGCCGCCATCGAGCGCTGCGCGCGGGCGATGCGCCGCGCGCGCGTTCACTTCGGTCACGGCACGGACAATGCGCGCGACGAGGCGGCCGAGCTCGTGTTTTTCGCGGCGGGCCTGTCGCACGAGCAGGGCAGCGCTGCGTACGGCAAGTTCCTGACCGCGCGGCGGCGCACGCGCATCGAATCGCTGCTGCGCCGGCGAATCGACCGACGGGTGCCGCTGGCCTACCTAACCCGCCGGGCATTTTTTGCGGGACTCGAGCTTTACGTGGACGAGCGCGTGCTGGTGCCGCGCTCCCCGATCGCCGAGCTGGTTCAGGGCCGCTTCGAGCCCTGGGTCAACTCCCGGCGCGTGCGGAGGATTCTCGACATCGGCACGGGCTCGGGCGCGATTGCGCTGGCGAGCGCCGTGGCGTTCCCGCGCGCTCTGGTGGATGCAGTCGACATCTCCCCCGACGCGCTTCGGGTATGCAGGCGCAACGTGCGCCGTCTGGCGCTCGAGGATCGGGTACGGGTCCTCAAGTCCGATCACTTCGGCGCGCTCGCGGGCCGTCGGTACGATATCATCGTCAGCAATCCGCCCTATGTGGGGCGAGAAGAGATGCGCACGCTGCCGCGCGAGTATCGTCATGAACCGAGGATCGGCCTCGCCTCGGGTGTCGATGGGCTGGACTCGGTGCGGACGATTTTGTCCGCGGCGCCTCACCATCTGGCCGACGACGGCATTTTGGTCGTCGAAGTCGGCAATACCGAGGACGCGCTGATGCGCGCGTTTCCACGCCTGCCGTTCGTCTGGCCCGATACACCCAAGGGCGGCGGCGGGGTTTTCATATTGCAGGCGGCAGCCTTGAAGGGGAACTGACGCGTGGCGGGAAATACGTTCGGGAAGATGTTCACGGTCACCAGCTTCGGCGAAAGCCACGGAGCGGCGCTCGGCTGCGTGGTCGACGGCTGCCCGCCGGGGCTGGAGCTCAAGGAGGGGGATTTGCAGACGGACGTGGATCGGCGCCGTCCGGGCACCTCGAAATTCACGACTCAGCGCCGCGAGTCCGACACCGTGCGGATCCTGTCGGGCGTTTTCGAAGGCCGCACGACCGGTACGCCGATCGGGCTTTTGGTGGAAAACGAGGATCAGCGCTCGCGCGACTACGAGAAGATCAAGGATCGTTTTCGGCCCGGTCACGCCGACTATACGTATCAGCAGAAATACGGATTTCGCGACTATCGGGGCGGCGGGCGCTCCTCGGCGCGAGAGACGGTGATGAGAGTCGCCGCCGGCGCCATCGCGCGAAAATTCCTGCGCGAGCGGCTGGGCGTGAGCATTCGGGGATACCTTGCGCAGATGGGCGACCTCAAGATCGAGGCGGTGGACCCCTCGAGCGCTCTATTCGAATCCCTTCTTCTGCCCCGACCCGAGCCGCGTGAAGGAGCTCGAGGATCTCATCTGGCGGATGCGCGAGGCCGGCGACTCCATCGGGGCGCGCGTCACCGTCGTCGCCACGCGGCGTGCCGCCCGGCCTGGGAGAGCCGGTGTTCGGCCGTCTCGACGCGGATCTTGCGAGTGCCTTGATGGGCATCAATGCCGTGAAAGGCGTGGAGATCGGAGCCGGCTTCCAGGCCGTCGCGCAGCGCGGCTCGGAGCACCGCGACGAGCTCACGCCCGCGGGATTCAAGAGCAACCATGCAGGCGGCGTGCTCGGCGGCATCTCTTCCGGACAGGACATCGTGGTCAGCATCGCGCTCAAACCGACCTCCAGCATCACGGTCCCCGGCCTCACCATCGATGTCGACGGCAACGCGTGCGAGGTCTCCACCACCGGCCGTCACGATCCGTGCGTCGGCTTTCGCGCCACACCCATCGCCGAGGCGATGACCGCGCTCGTGCTGATGGATCATTATCTGAGGCACCGCGCGCAATGCGGGGACGTTGTGAGTGCCACGCCCGTCATCACGCGGACCCGGGAATGAGCGGCGCGATGCCCAGGCTGCGCGTCGCCGTCGTCGGCGCCTCGAGCCTGATCGGCGAGGCGGTGATCGCGGAACTCCGGGCGCGGAAGTTCCCGCTCGCGGAACTGCACGCGCTCGAAGACCAGCGCAATGTCGGCCGGCTCGTTTCCGACGAGGACGGTCCCGATGACACGGAGCTCAAGACATCCGATGTCGCGGCATTCGATTTCTCACGCGCGGATCTGGCGTTTTTTTGCGGGCGGGCGGCCCTCTCCGAGCGTTATGCCGAAGCCGCGGCCGCGCACGCCTGGGTGATCGACAATTCACCTGCGTTTCGTTTGCGGGCCGGCGTGCCCTTGGTCGCGGCCGACGTGAACGGCGCGCAGCTGCGCCCGGCGGGTCCGCGCGGGCTCATTTCCCTGCCCGGCAGCGCGAGCGTCGCGCTTGCCACGGCGCTTGCCCCGCTCGCGGCGATTGCGGGACTCGAGCGGGTGGAGGTGGCGACCTACCAGGCGGTCTCCGGCAGCGGCCGACCCGGGATGGACGAGCTTGCCGGCGAGACGGTGGCCATGCTCAGCGGAAAACGGGCCCGCGGCCGGGCGTTCGGCCGGCAAATCGCCTTCAACGTGATACCGCAGGTCGATGTCATCGAGGACGACGGCACCAGCCGGGAGGAGCGGCGGCTGTGGGAGGAGACTCGAAGCCTCTTGGGATTGCCATCGCTTGCGGTGAACGCGACGGCCGTCCGTGTACCTGTATTTTTCGGCCACAGCCTGGCGGTACATGCCGCTTTCGACCGCCCGGTGGGCCCGATTCAGGCACTCGAGGTGTTGCGTCGCGGCAGCGGAATCGAGGTCATCGAGGGCGACATCAACCGCGCAATTCCCGACCCCGGGCACGCTGGCGACGGCCCCGAATAAGGTATATGTGGGCCGGCTGCGCGTCGATCCGACCCGTGATAGGGCTCTAAATTTTTGGGTCGTTGCCGATAATGTTAGGAAATGTGCGGCACATAACGCAGTTTCAGTTGCCCAGATTTTGGTAAATAGTGCCCGGTAAGATATAGTTTGGCTTATGTTAAAGGCATTGAAGGCAAATGAGATTTCGCTTCCAAACCCCTAGCGGACAATGAAGTTTAGCCTCACGCCTTTGAGGATTCTGGGAGAACAAATGTCTGTGACGATGCCGCGCATGAAGCTGTTGGCGGGCCTCTTATCTCTGTCCTTTTTGTGGTCGAACTCGTCGTGGGCGCTAGGGCTCGGTGAGATCCACTTGAAATCGGCATTGAACGAGCCGTTGAACGCCGAGATCGACCTGATCGCAGCCGCGCCCGACGAATTGGTCGCACTTCGCGCGACGCTGGCGTCGCGGGACGCCTTTACCCGTTACGGCATCGACCGCCCGCCGTTCCTATCGATCGCTGACCTTCAAGGTCGGCAAGAGCAAGGATGGCCGCGACGTACTGTTGGTGAGCTCGAGCGAGGCCATCCCCGAGCCGTTCGTGACCTTCCTGGTGGAGGTCAACTGGGCGCGCGGACGCCTGATGCGCGAGTACACCGTGCTGCTCGATCCGCCGGTCTACACGCCGGGTGAAAATGCCAGCACATCGGCGCCGGTGACCGCGCCGACCACGGCCGCCAGCCCGCCGGCGTCCACCGCGAGCAAGCCGGCGTCCGGCGCGAGCGCCTCGGCACCGTCTACCTCGCCTCCGAGCACCGGGCGGCGCTCGAGGAATCGGCCTGCGCCGGCTTCGCCGCCGGCCGTCACCGAATCAGGCGCTGCGCCGGCCGGCGCGGCCGCGCTGGCCGAATCGTCCGCGCCCTCAGTCGGCGCCGCCGCGCCGGGCACCATCGAGGTCGCCAAGGGCGATACGCTTACGAAGATCGCGCGGAGCCTGCACGCCGATACGCCTGCGAACATCGATCAAACCATGATCGCGCTCTATCGCGCGAATCCCGAGGCATTCGGCGGCAATATCAATGTCCTGCGCCGCGGAGCCGTGCTGCGCGTGCCGGGTGCGGATGACATCGCCGCTCTGAATCAGCGCGAGGCCATGGGCGAAGTACATCGCCAGATGGATGCCTGGCGGACCGCGGGTGGCGCCGCCGCCCCCAGCGGACATCTGCGGCTCGTCACCCCGAGTGCCGGAGGCGGCGGTACCGTGGCCGGCAACGGGTCTGCGCGCAATTCGGAGGATCAGGCGCTCAAGGATCGGGTGAAGGATCTCGAAGGCCAGCTCGCGGAATCCAAGCGGCTGATCGATATCCGCAACCAGGAACTGGCGGCCTTGCAGAAGAAACTCGGCGTGCCGGCAACCCCGCCCGCAGCCGCGCCGCCGGCGGCGATCGCCCCCAAGCCCGCTGCGCCCCCGCCGCAGGCTCCAAGTTTCGCCGCCCGCAACGACGGCGACACCGCCGGCGAGCGGTGCGCAGCCCTCGGCGCTGCCGCCGCCGGAGCCCAACACGGCCGTGCCGGTGCCGCCCGCACCGAAGCCGGTGGTCAAGAAGCCTGCTCCCCCGGTGGTCTCCTCGGGGTCGTGGCTCGACTGGCTGCAGGACAACGTGTGGCTGGTGGGCGCCGTGCTCGCCGCGATACTGGCGCTGCTCGGCTTCGCCGCTTGGAGGCGCCGCAAGGCAAACTCCATCGGCGCGCCCAGCGATTTCGGCGCCGGTTTCGATGAGACCCATGTGGCGGATCTCGAGGAGTCGGCCAGCAAGCTCACGTCCATGCGCCGGGGCAACGACTCCATCGTGGTCGAGGAGTCCGGTCCGCATCCGGTGCCCGATTTCACGGCCGAGGCCGCCCGATTCGGCGATACCGGCGAGCTGAAGTCGCACGAGGACACCTTCTCGAGCGAGAGCGCGGTGAATCTCGATCAGGGCGACCCTCTGGCCGAGGCCGATTTCCACATGGCGTACGGTCTGTACGACCAGGCGGCCGATCTGGTGCGCATCGCGCTCGAGCGCGAGCCCGATAGGCGCGATCTCAGGATGAAGCTCCTGGAGATCTACTTCGTCTGGGGCAACAAGGATGCGTTCCTGCAAACCGCCAAGCAGCTCGAGTCGACCCGCGATCGAGCGCCCGCCGGGGAGTGGGACAAGATCGTCATCATGGGCAAGCAGATTTGCCCCGATGAGCCGATGTTCGCCCAGAGCGCCGCCGGCAGCGGCCGCGGCGCCGGCGCGCTGGTCGATCTCAACCTCGAGGGCGGCGAGAATCGCGTCGACATCGATCTGTTCGGCGAGCCGGAAGGCGAGCGAAGCACCCTGGGTCATGGAGTTGCGGACGAGAACGACGACACAGCCGCCACCGGCGAATCGCCGGGGATGCACGCCAGTTCGGATCTGGATTTCACCCTCGATACGCCGGATCGCGGTGCGGACGAGTCGCCGACCCGCGAAATGCCGCCGCGCGACGAGCCGACGGTCGAAGCCGAGCTGATGAATTATGCCGACGCGCCCACTCAGGAATCGCCGGCTCTCAAGACCACCGAAATGCGCGCGCCGCGCGCGCCGTCGCTTCGGGCCGATCAGACGGCGGAGGTCTCGATCGACGATCTCGGCCTGAACCTCGATCACCTGGAAGAGACCGGCTCGCCCTCGGGCGAGGGCCTTTCTCCCCTCGAGGAGACCGATCATCCGGCCGACGCGCCGACCATGGTCGCGGGCCTCGACGATCGCTCGCGGCGGATGATGGAAGAAGCCGCCAACAACGCGCGGGACCGCGATCTGACCGAGCTGGAACGCGAGCTGGAGGCTTCGTTCATCGCGGATCTCGATTCGCCGCCGGATGAGATCAAAACAGCGGTCCTCGGACCGGAATCCGCACCGACCGTGCTGATGCCGCGCGAGACTCCGTCGACGGCGAAGGCCTCGCCGGAGTTCTCCGACATTCACGACGCCGAGAAGGTCGATGTGGACTCGACTTCCAAGCTTCGCGGCATCAATTCCGACAGCATCGACCTCGATCTGGATCGGCTGGCGACCGCGCTCGGTACCGGCGATACGGTGTCGCAGCCGCGGGCGGCCGAGGAAGTGTTCTCCACCGAGGTGTTCGAGGCGAGTCAGCGCAACCGTCGCGTGGATCTCGACGTGGGCGAAGCGCTCAACGGTTCCGAGCATCCGACCAACAAGTTTCAGGCCCAGACCGAACAAGCTGAAATCGGTCGACGTGCCGCTTTCCGAGCTCGAGCCCGTCACCATGAGCGAGGTCGGGACCAAACTCGACCTGGCTCGCGCCTACATGGACATGGGTGATCCGGAAGGGGCGCGCAGCATCCTCGAGGAAGTCGTTCAGGAAGGCTCCGCCAGCCAGAAACAGGAAGCCTCGCGCCTGATCGAATCGCTGCCGGGTTGAGCGTTATCGACCGCGACGAGGCGGCGACGCCCGGCACCGGCAGCGGTACGGAGTCCCCTGCTGTCCGCCGCATCGCGGCGATGGTGGAGTACGACGGAACCGAGTTTGCCGGCTGGCAATCGCAGGCTCATGCGGCCGGTCTTGCAGGATGCGGTCGAGCAAGCGCTCGGCTTCGTCGCCGGCGCGCGCGTCAGCGCGACCTGTGCCGGCCGCACCGACGCCGGGGTGCACGCCGATCGGCCAAATCATCCATTTCGATACCGATGCCGTGCGCACTCCGCGTGCCTGGATATTGGGGACGAACACCCGGTTGCCCTCGACCATCGCGCTGCAATGGGCGGCAGAAGTCGCGGCGGACTTTCACGCCCGGCACAGTGCGGTGCGCCGCATCTATCGCTACTACATCCTGAATTCGAGCGCACGCTCCGCTCTGAAACGGCTGCGCAGCGCCTGGATACCGCGCGCGCTCGATGCCGGCGCCATGCACCGGGCGGCGCAGACGCTGATCGGCGAGCTCGACTTTTCGGCCTTTCGTTCGGTCGAGTGCCAATCCAAATCATGCATGCGCCGGGTGGAGCGGATCGATGTGCAGCGCGACGGTGATTGGGTATGGATGGAGATCGCGGCGAATGCCTATTTGCACCACATGGTGCGCAACATCGTCGGAACGCTGGTGGACGCCCAGCGCGAGGCGGACCCCGAGGGCACGATGCGGCACATTCTCGATAGCCGCGACCGCCGGCTGGCCGGCGCGACCGCGCCCGCTTCCGGGCTGTATCTCTGGCGGGTAGAGTATCCGCCCCGGTTCGGGATACCTGCACCGTCCACGCCCTTTTTGCTAAACTGAATCGGATCACCATGAACACTCCTATAGGCCGGGCTAGCACATGACCTGGTTCGAGCGAATCGTCCCGTCGCGGATCAAGACAGAGCGGCGCACCCGTTCGGTTCCCGAAGGGCTTTGGACCAAGTGTCCCGCCTGCGATGCCGTGCTCTACAAGGCCGAGATCGAACGCAACCTGCACGTGTGCCCGAAGTGCAGCCATCACATGCGCATCAACGGGCGCGAACGGCTGCTCAAATTCCTCGATACCGGATCCACCAAGGAGCTCGCGGCCAAGGTCGAGCCCGAGGATCCGCTCAAGTTCAAAGACTCGAAACGCTACAAGGATCGCATCACCCAGGCTCAGAAACAGACCGGGGAACGCGACGCGTTGATCGTGATGTCCGGGACCCTGGCGGGCCTCCCCGTCGTCGCCTGCGCCTTCGAATTCCGCTTCCTGGGCGGCTCGATGGGCTCGGTGGTGGGCGAGAAATTCGTGCGCGCGGTCGAACATTGCCTGGAACACCGTTCGCCTTTGGTGTGCTTTTCCGCCAGCGGCGGGGCGCGCATGCAGGAGGCGCTCTATTCGCTGCTGCAAATGGCCAAGACGAGCGCCGCTCTGAAGCGGCTGTCGGAGGCGCGCCTCCCGTTCATCTCGGTCATGACCGATCCGACCACGGGCGGCGTGTCGGCGAGCCTGGCGATGCTCGGAGACATCAACATCGGCGAGCCGAAGGCGCTGATCGGCTTCGCGGGGCCGCGGGTGATCCAACAGACCGTGCGCGAGACCTTGCCGGAAGGGTTTCAGCGCAGCGAATTCCTGCTCGAGCACGGGGCGCTCGACATGATCGTCGACCGCCGCGAAATGCGCGACCGCATCGGCTCGATGCTGCGGTTGATGATGGGTAAAGAGCCGCAAGCGGCTTAAGTCTTCCTGGGCCAATGCGGACTCTTTCCGAGTGGCTGGTCCACCAAGAACGGGTGCACCCACAATCGATCGACCTCGGATTGGGGAGGCTCGCGCAGGTACTCCACCGCCTTCATTGGACCCAACCGACGGTTCCCGTCATCACCATCGCGGGCACCAACGGCAAGGGTTCGGTCGCCGCGTATTGCGCCGCCATCCTCGGCGCCGCGGGTCTCAAGGTCGGCACTTTCACCTCGCCGCATCTGCGTGACTATCGCGAGCGTATCCGCGTGCAGGAATCCTGGGCGAGCGCCGAGACCCTGGTATGGGCTTTCGAGCGGATAGAGAAGGCATGCACCGGCGGGGGAGCGGCCGGTGCGGGAGAAGCCGGCGGCCCAACGGCGGGCGGCCGGCGTCAACGGCCGGCGCGGCCCAACGGCCGGCGGATCAACGGCCGGCATGCCGGGAGGCCGCATCTCGCTGACTTTCTTCGAGTACAACGCGCTCGCGGCGATGTTGATATTCGACGCCGCGAAGCTCGATGCGTGGGTGCTCGAGATCGGCATGGGCGGCCGGCTGGATGCAGTCAACATCATCGATCCGGCGGTCGCGGTGGTGGTGAGCATCGGCCTCGATCATCAAGAATTTCTCGGCTCGACGCTCGAGGATATCGCGCGTGAAAAGGCGGGGATATTCCGGCGCGGCGTGCCGGCGGTTCTCGGCAGCCGCGACATGCCGGACGTACTCGGACGCACCGCCCTCGAGCTCGGTGCACCCCTCAAGCGGCTCGGCCGCGAGTACGACTACGGGCAGCGCGCGGGCCGCTGGCATTATCGAGGTGCGCGCTGGGACTTGCCGGAGCTGCCGCCGCCGGCGCTTCGCGGCGAGACGCAATATCGCAATGCGGCCGCGGCCCTGGCGGCGCTCGAGGCTCTATCTCCGGCCATCGAGGTGGCGCCCGAGGCGATCGCGCGGGGACTCACGTCGGCGCGGCTGGTAGCGCGCTTCCAGGTGATCGAGACCGCCGGACCGACCTTCATCCTGGACGTGGCGCACAACCCGGCCGCGGCCTCAGTGCTCGCGGCGAATCTACGCTCGATGCCGAACGCCGGACGAACGCTGGCGGTGTGCGGCATCCTGGGCGACAAGGACGCCGCCGGCGTCGCAGCGGCGCTCGCCGACTGTATCGACGAGTGGTGGCTCGCCTCGACCGAAGGCGCTCGCGGTACGAGCGGCACCGAATTGGCGGCGCGAATGTCGGGAAGCCTCGGCACCACGCTCACGCACGCGGTCGACGGTGTCGCAGCGGCCCTGAGCGCCGCGGCGGCCGCCGCGGGACACCCCGATCGCATCGTGATATTCGGGTCCTTTCACACCGTAGGCCCCGCGATGGATTGGCTCGAAGCGCGCGGTGTGCTGCCGCGCGAGAGTCCACACGAATATACTCTTCCTCGATGATGGAACGTCGTGTCAAGGAACGCTTGATCGGTGCCACCTTACTGGTGGTATTGATCGTATTGATCGTTCCGGAAATGCTTTCCGGCCCGAAACCCCCGTCGGCCAAGCCGCTCACGGTGGGGTTGCCCACCTCCATTGCCACGCCCACCCGCAGCGTTTCCGTCGACCTGGCCACCAGCAAGGCGACCGCGGAATCGCCGCCGCCGTCGGCTGGCGCTGCCTCGCAGGGCGCTGTCTCGGACGAGCCGTCGTCGACGGCGAGTGGCTCGGCGGCGGGAAACGACCGTACCTCCGAGAGCGTGCCGCCCAACCAAGACGCGCCGGCGAGCGCACCCACCGTGAGCACGTTGAAAGCGCAGGAACCCTCCGGATCGGCGCTTGAAACGCCCCCTTCGGCCCCCAGATCGGCGTCGAGCGGATCTCGGCCCGATGCACCGAGCGACTCGCCTGCCCGGCAGCAGGGTCATCGAGGGTGGGCGGTGCAACTCGGCAGTTTTGCGAGCCGGGCGAATGCGGAGAAGTTGGTTCATCAGCTGCAGGCGCGCGGTGGATCATCGCTCTATGTCAGCGCGAGCGGGTCGGGGTCATCGCTGCGTTACCGCGTGCGGGTGGGCCCGCTTGCGGATCGAGGGGCGGCCGAGCGTGCCGCGGGCAAGCTCAGAGCGGCGGGCCATCCGGCGACCCTCGTCGCGCCGGCCTCCTGACTCGTGGGCGGGTCATGTGCGGTTTGTGAAGCCCGTTTCACGGCAGCCTCGGCGCGGGTTGGGTAGAATGCGGGGCCTGTCGTGGGACGCCGCCGGATTTATTCTTAAGAAGGCGCCAAGGGTGCATTTTGACCGGAGCCGATGTCCTGATTCTCGTGGTCCTGTTGGGCTCGATCTTCATCGGCTTGCTGCGTGGATTCGTGCGCGAAGCGGTGTCGCTCGCGTTTTGGATCGTGGCCATCTGGGGCGCCTGGAGATTCGGTCCCGCGGTCGAACCTCATCTGGGGGGTCTTCTCGCGGATCCCAAGATTGCACCCTGGGTGGGGCGTCTGGTCGTGCTGGTGCTGGTGCTGTTGGTCGGCTGGGTGATCGGAATGCTGCTCAGCTACTTCACGCGCAGCTTAGGCCTCGGCCCCTTGGATCGAGTCATCGGGTTGTTCTTCGGCATCGTGCGCGGCACGGTGCTGGTCGGGTTGATGATCATCGGCGGCGAACTGCTTCACCTCAATCAAGAGGAATGGTGGGGCCGCTCGAAGCTGATTCCCTATGGTGAGGCGGTGGGTGACTGGCTGCGGGCCATGGTCGGCGAGCACGGCGAGCCCTGGTCCAAACTCGAGCGCCTCACCGGGGTCAAAGTAAAGGCCCACAGGTAGGGCGCGGCTCAAGCCTGAGGTAAGGAGGATCCTGTCATGTGCGGTATCGTCGGAATGGTCGGGGTCAGTGCCGTCAATCAGCGAATCTACGATGCGCTGACGGTCCTGCAGCACCGCGGTCAGGATGCGGCCGGCATCATGACCAGCGAGTCGGGCGAGCTGTACATGCGAAAGGACTCCGGCTTGGTCCGCGATGTGTTCCAGCAGAAGCATATGCTCAATCTCAAGGGCAATGTAGGCATCGGACACGTGCGTTACCCGACGGCCGGCGCGGACAACGCCAATGAGGCGCAGCCCTTCTACGTGAATTCCCCGTACGGCATCTGCCTGGGCCACAACGGCAATTTGACCAACGCCCGCGAGCTGACCGAGGTTCTGGTGCGCGAGGATCGGCGGCATCTGAACACCACGTCCGATTCCGAAGTGCTCTTGAACGTGCTGGCCTCCGAGCTGCAGCGCGTGGGTACGCCGCGCGTGACTCCCGCGGACGTCTTTGCCGCCGCCAACGCGGTCTATCGGCGCTGCCGCGGCGGCTACGCGGTGGTTGCCATGGTCATCGGCCACGGCATCCTCGGTTTCCGCGATCCGAACGGCATCCGTCCGCTGGTCATCGGCAAGCGCGATACCAAGAAGGGGACCGAATGGATGCTCGCCTCGGAAAGCGTCGCCCTGGACATGTCCGGCTTCGAGATGGTGCGCGACGTGGCGCCCGGCGAAGCGGTGTTCATCGACGAGCAGGGCCGTTTCTACGCGCAGGCATGCGTGGCCATGGCCCGCCACACGCCGTGCATCTTCGAGTACGTGTATTTCGCGCGGCCCGATTCGATCATCGACAATATCTCGGTGTACAAGGCGCGGCTGCGCATGGGCGAGCGTCTGGCGGAGAAGATCAAGCGGACCCGTCCCGACCACGACATCGACGTGGTGATTCCGATTCCCGACACGAGCCGGACCAGCGCGGTGCAGGTGGCGCAGCTGCTCGGCGTCAAGTATCGCGAGGGGTTCATCAAGAACCGCTACATCGGGCGCACGTTCATCATGCCGGGGCAGGAGCAGCGCTCGAAGTCGGTGCGCAGCAAGCTGAACGCCATCGATCTGGAATTCAGGGGCAAGAATGTGCTGCTCGTGGACGACTCCATCGTGCGGGGCACCACATCCGCGCAGATCATCGACATGGCGCGCGAAGCCGGCGCGAAGAAGGTGTATTTCGCCTCCGCAGCGCCGCCCGTGCGATACCCGAACGTGTACGGAATCGATATGCCGAACGTTTCGGAACTGGTCGCAGCCGGGCACACCGACGCGGAGGTGCAGGAGATCATCGGGGCGGACTGGCTCATCTATCAGGATCTCGACGACCTGGTGCACGCGGTGCGTCACGACCACGCGAAAATCACCGATTTCGACACGTCGTGCTTCTCGGGGGAATACGTGACCGGAGACGTGACGCCCGAATATCTCAGGCGCCTGCAGGGAGAGCGGTCGGACGAAGCCAGGCAGCATCGTCGCGATGGCGTCAATCGTGGCCTCAAGTCCGTTCATATTCTCTAGGACCCCGGCTTCTAGGGCTGCGCGACAACCGGCTCGGATCCCGCCATCTTGAGCCTGCGCCTGCTGATCATCGCCGATCGCGCCGAATATCGGCTGCTGGCGCGAAAACACATCGAAATCGAGTGGCCGGATGCCGCCGTCCTCGAGCACCGGCTCGGAGAGGACGAGCCGCTCGATCCGAAGTTCACCGCCGCCGGGTTCGATGCGGCCATCATCCTCGATGCCCCGCCGGCGGAAACCTCACCCACCGGGACGAGACCCGCTGCCGCGCTGGCGGCCGAGCTCGCGGCCAAGGCCGAGTTCGCGCCGGTGGTGCTGGTGTCCCTCGGCGAGGCCACCGCGGCGCGCCCGGCCGATACGGCGAGAGTTCAATATCTGTACGGGCGCAAGATCGACCGCGAAGGACTGATCCGCGCCATCACATCGGCGTCCCGTGAGCACAAGAAGACATTGACCGCCCGTCGTGCCCAGCCCGCCTTCGACCAGATCTACAAGTTCGGCACCATGACGATTCGCGGCCACCGCTGCATCCGCCAGGTCGGCTCCGGCGGAATGTGCAAGATCTATCTCGCGGAGAGCGAACGCGCCGCGACTCTCGTGGTCCTGAAAGTGTTCAGCCAGGTACCCGACGTGTCGGAACGCATCGTCGGCTTCGACCGCTTTCTGCAGGAATACGAGATCGTCGCGGGTCTCAATCATCCGAACATCGTGCGCATCTACGATCTCGGCATCGCAGACGATCATGCGTACATCGCGATGGAGCACTTCCCCGCCGGGGATCTGCGCCAGCGAATGAAATTGCCTGTGGCGCCCGAGACCGCGCTGTCCTACCTCAAGCAAATGGCCAGCGCCCTCGAGGCCATCCACGCGGTCGGAGTCCTGCACAGGGACCTGAAGCCCGCCAACGTGATGTTGCGCGCGGACGGAAGCCTTTGCCTGATCGATTTCGGCCTGGCCAAGGCCAACGAGCTCGACGCGGAGCTCACGGGCACGCGCGAGATCTTCGGCACTCCGTACTACATGAGTCCGGAGCAGGGACATGCGGAACTCATCGATGCGCGCAGCGACCTGTACAGCCTCGGCGTGGTGTACTACGAGATGCTCATCGGACGTAAACCCTATACGGGCGCCTCGGCGATGGAGGTGATCTACAAGCACAAACGCGCGGAGCTGCCGGCGATCGATGCGAAATATGCGAGCCACGAGCCCCTCTTGAGGCGCTTGCTGGCGAAATCCCCCCAAGACCGGTTTCAGTCGGCGCGCGAAGTGCTGGAGGCGGCCGACGAATTGAAGATTCCCGCCTGATGGCGGCGCGTTCGACGAGCACGCCGGTCGCCGCGGGAGCCGCCGTCCCGCACCCGTTGCTCCGTACGCCGACCCCCGGGAGCTGGGTCGCCCGGGCCTGCGAAACGCCGGACGTACTGCTCATCGATCATGCCAATTGCGAGAAGAAGGCCGCCTCGACCGCCCTCGCGCTGATGTTCGCGTATGCCGAGGATTTCGATCTCACCGACAAGATGTCGCGCCTCGCGCGCGAGGAGCTGCGTCACTACGAACAGGTGGCGAAACTCATCAGGAATCTCGGAATCGAACCGCGGCGGCTCGCTCCGGGGCGTTACGCCGAGCGCTTGCGGCGTCTGGTGGCCAAGAGCGAGCCCCGGCGCGAGGTCGATCTGATGATCTGCGGAGCGTTCATCGAGGCGCGCTCCTGCGAGCGATTCGCGGCACTCGGGCCGGCCATCGGCGGTCCCGCGGGCGAGCTCTTCGCCGGATTGCACGCGGCCGAATCGCGGCACTTCAAGGTCTACTTGGATCTGGCGCGACGTGCCGCGACGCGCGCCGGGATCGACACGGGGCCGCGCATCGAGGCCTTCGCGCAACTGGAGGCGGAGCTGATCAATGGCCCCGACGAGCTGTTCCGATTTCATTCGGGTGCACCCGCGGGAGCGATCTGAGCTCCGGTCCGCTCGAGTCCCAGCTGAGGACGCTTCCTTGGGTGTACCAGTCGCCGAGCACGATACGGGTGCAGGCGCGTCCATCGACGCTGAAGGGGTGGATGCCGGGCCGGTGCGTGTGTCCATGCAGCAGCGTCGTCGCGCCGGCAGCCCTCATCGCGGCCGCCACGCTCTCGGTGTTCACATCGCCGATGGTGTAGGCGATCGATGCCGTGTGGGCCTGGCTCCCCGTGCGTGCCGCGCCCGCCAATGCGCGGCGCTGGGCGACGGAAAGACCGAGGAATCGGCGCTGCCAATCCACATCCCGCACCGTGGCCCGCAGGCGCTGGTAGGCCCGGTCGTCGGTGCAGAGCGCATCCCCATGCATGACCAGCACGGGTTCGCCGTACAGGGTCACGATGAGGGGATCCGGCAGGAGCTGAGCGCCCGATCGGGTACAGAAGGTTTGTCCGAGAAGGAAATCCCGATTGCCGTGCATGACGAAGCACGGTACCCCGTGGGCCGTCAGCGATCGGATGGCATCCAGCGCCTCGGCCTGTCCGGAATCCGGCGCATCGTCGCCCACCCAGGATTCGAATAAATCGCCGAGGATGTACAGCGCTTCCGCGTCGCTCGCCTCGTCCTTCAGAAACTCGATGAATTGGCCGGTGATGTCGGGCCGGCCGGCATCGATGTGCAAATCCGAAATGAAAAGTATCGCCACCCTGGTGTCACCGGCTCAATATGGCCGGCCCGGCGCACCGTGATGAGAGGCCGGCAGCCGCCTCATGACGCGAGCGGCGGCCTCATGACGCCGGCGTCGGGACGCGCTCTATCTTCAGGATCACGACCGGCTTCAGCGGCGCGTTCTCCTTGAACGGACCCTTGGCGCCGGTCGGCACGGTCGCGATCTCGTCGACCACGTCCATCCCCTGCACGACCTTGCCGAACACCGCGTAGCCCCAGCGGGTCGCGCTCGGATCGAGCGCCGCATTATCGGCGAGATTCACGTAGAACTGAACGTCCCCGGCGTGGGGTTCGGGCGGGCGGGCGAGCCCCACCGTGCCGCGTGCGTTGGTCAATCCATTGCCCGATTCGTTGACGACCTTGGGCGGGTTGCCCTTCAGTTTGTAGTCGACGTCGTAGCCGCCCCCCTGGATGACGAAATTGGGAATCGCGCGGTGAAAGATGGTGCCGGAATAGAAGCCCTGGTCGACGAACTTCAGGAACTGCGCCACCGTCAGCGGAGCGCGTTCGGCGTTCAACTCGATGGTGAAGCTCCCCATCGAGGTGACCACTTGCACCTGGGTGGCGGCCGCCGGCTTGGATGCCGGTGCCGACGGCGCGGAGGCGGGCGGCGGGTCGGCGCAGAATCCGGGGGAGACGAGGGCGGCGAACAATCCGACGCAGAAGAGAAGCTGTTTCATGCCGCCACCGAGAGGACCAGTTGTTTCATGCCGATAGTGTACTCGAATGGGTACAATCTTAAGATATGACCGCGCATCTCGTCACCCGTTTCGCACCGTCACCCACGGGATCGCTGCACCTCGGCAACGCGCGCACCGCTTTTTTCAGCTATTTGTGGGCCCGCAAGAGCGGGGGTCGATTCATTCTTCGCATCGAAGATACGGATGTCGAGCGCAGCGAGCCGCGCTTTCGCGACGCATTGATGCGGGATCTCGAGTGGCTGGGCCTCGATTGGGATGAAGGGCCGGACGTGGGCGGACCCTCCGCTCCTTATGCGCAGTCGGAGCGGGGCGAGTGGTACGACGGGCTGTTCCGGCGGCTCGAGTCCGAGGAACGCGCCTATGCGTGTTTCTGCACTCCGGAGGAGCTGGATCTGTCCCGCAAGCTTCAGCGTATGGCGGGCAAGCCTCCGCGCTATGCCGGGACGTGCAGGTACCTTTCGGCCGCGGAGCGCGCCCGCCGGATCGCGAGCGGGTCGAAGCCGACGCTGCGCTTCGCGGTGCCGAAGGACGAGACCATCGAATTCGTCGACCTCGTCCACGGGCCGCAGAAGTTCGCGTCGAACGACATCGGCGACTTCATCATCCGGCGCGAGGACGGTACGTCCGCATTCTTCTTTTGCAACGCCGCCGACGACGCGGCGATGGGCGTCACGCACGTGCTGCGGGGCGACGACCACCTCACCAACACGCCGCGGCAACTGATGCTGCTCGACGCCCTGGGGCTGCGCCGGCCGGGCTACGGACACGTCGGTCTCCTGGTGGGTATCGACGGAGCGCCCCTGTCCAAGCGCCATGGGAGCACCAGCGTGCAGGAATTCCGCGATCGGGGTTTTTTCCCGGCCGCTCTGCTCAATCATTTGTTTCACCTGGGCCATACGGGCGATGTCGAAGGATGGCTGCCGCCCGCGGATATGCCGGCGCATTTCCGGCCCGAGCATCTCGGGAGGGCTCCGGCGAGATTCGAGGAAGCGCAGCTCGTGCACTGGCAGAAGGAAACGTTGCAGCGCATGCCGGCCGCCGACATCGGCGCCTGGCTCGGACTCGCCGATGCGGCGGACTTCGTGGAGCTCGTGCGCCACAACGTCGTGCTGCCGGCGGATGCGGCGCCGTGGAGGGCGGTGGTGCGCGGGGAACTCCCGCCGGCCGGGCCGGAGGAACTCTCCATCGTCGCTGCGGCGGGACCTGAATTCTTTGCCGCGGCGGCTCAGGCCTTGGAGGAATCGGGCGCGGACTTCGCCTCGCTCGTGAAAATTCTGAAAGGGCGCACGGGACGCAAGGGGACCGAGCTCTTCATGCCGCTCCGGGTGGCGCTCACCGGCAAGACGCACGGTCCCGAACTCGCCCCCTTGCTCAAGATCATGCCGCGGGAGAAGGCGGTGCGCCGGCTGCAAGCTCATGCTCGCCATACATAATTCGCTCACGGGCCGGAAGGCCGAATTCAAGCCGCTGCGGAGCGGCGAAGTGCGCATGTACGTCTGCGGAATCACCGTGTACGACTACATTCACATCGGCCACGCGCGCATGCTCACGGTCTTCGATCTGGTGCAGCGGTACCTGCGCTCGCGCGGGCTCAAAGTGACCTATGTCCGCAACATCACGGACATCGACGATAAGATCATTCAGCGCGCCGCGGAGGGGAACGAGGATTGGACCGAGCTCGCGCGTCGCTTCACGGCCGCCATGCACGAGGACTGCGCGCGGCTCGGGCTCGAGCCGCCGGACATCGAACCTCGCGCCACGCAATACATCCCCGAGATCATCGCGATGACGCGGACCTTGATCGACAAGGGCTACGCCTATCGCGCCGCCAACGGCGACGTCATGTATTCGGTGCGCAAATTCCCGAACTACGGTGCGCTCTCCGGCAGGAACATCGATGAATCCCGGGCGGGCGCCCGCGTACAGGTGGACGAGTTCAAGCACGATCCGCTCGACTTCGTGGTGTGGAAGCACGCCAAGCCCGGCGAGCCCTCGTGGCCCTCGCCCTTCGGTCCCGGCCGTCCCGGCTGGCACATCGAGTGCTCGGCCATGTCGACCGCCTTGCTCGGCGATTATTTCGATCTGCACGGCGGCGGCATGGATCTCAAATTTCCGCATCACGAGAATGAGATAGCTCAATCCTGCGCGGCGTGCGACTCGCCCTTCGTCAACGTGTGGATGCACAACGGGTTCGTCAACATCGACGACGAAAAGATGTCGAAGTCGCTCGGCAACTTCTTTACGGTGCGGGATGTGCTGGCGACGCTTCGCGATCCCGAGGTGCTGCGATTTTTCCTGCTGAGCAGCCACTATCGCGGGCCCATCAATTACTCCTCGGCGCAGCTCGCCCAGGCAGACGAAACCCTGGCCGGGCTGTATCGGGCGCTGAAAGGATCATCCGCGGGCGCTTCGGGCGCGGCGGAGGACGATCAGAGCGCTTACGAGCGTGCTGCGCTCGGCAGGTTCGATGCGGCGATGGAGGATGACTTCAATACGCCGGACGCCATGGCGGTGGTGCAGGGCGTTGCGCGGGACTTGAACAGTGCGAAGGCGGCAGGCGAGACGGCGCGTGCGGCCGCCGCCGCGCGCGCGATGCTGTCCATGGGAAAGATCCTGGGCCTCTTTCAACAGGACCCGGAAACCTACCTGAAGCGCGGAGTCGCCTCCACGGGTACCGGGTTGACCGATGCGGACGTCGAGAACCTGCTCGCGGCGCGGCGCGCCGCGCGCCTCGCCAAGAACTTCGCGGAATCCGACCGGATCCGCGAGGCGCTCGGCACCGCCGGCGTCGTCCTCGAGGACAAACCCGGCGGCGTCACCGAATGGCGGCGATCCTGATCAGTCCGACGCCTCAGTCCGACCGTCGAGTCATCATGATGCCGAGTGCGAGTCCCACCACGGCAGCGATGCCGACCACCTGCCACGGATTGTCGCGGACATACGTGTCGGTCGTTCGAGTGACCTGCCTCGCCTGACCACGAACGGTGGCTGCCCCGTCGCTCAGGGCACTCTTGGCGGCGGCCAGCGCCATTTTCACTTTCGCCCGAACCCTTGCGATCTCCGGCGAGTCGACGTCCTTGATGGCCTTGGTCAAATCATCGACGTTGTCGAGAAAGTCATTGATGCTGGAGTTAGCCATCTTCTTGACCTTACGAACCTGCGACGTGTCCAACTGAGCTTCCATAGCTTGCTCCTCTTTCTAAATGTCCGACTGAATGAAGCCGATCAAACCCGACGGCCCAGGCTCATCAGGAAGCTGACGATGGCGCCGATCAGGAACACGATGAACAATACCTTGGCGATGCCGGCGGCACCGACGGCAATCCCGCCGAAACCGAAGAACGCCGCGATCAAGGCGATGACGAAAAATACCACTGCGTAATGAAGCATGAGCGCACCTTCCTAGTTGAGAACCATACAACCCCTCGGCGAGCAGTCTGCGGCGGCGCGGAGACCAGAGCAGTCGGTGCGCCTACCCCGCGTATCGTAGGATATAACTCACGACGCCCGAGGCGGCGCCGCCGGATCATTCATCGCGAAACGCTGCGGTGACATCGCCGCCGCCTCGAGCCCCTGGTCGGTCAGGTCGTCGGGAAGCGCAGATCCCAGGACCAGCGCTGCCGCGGCGCGCGAGAGCGCCGGGGCCGTTTGGATCCCATAGCCGCCCTGCCCCGCGAGCCAAAAGAACGCGGGCGCGGACGGCGAATACCCCACCACGGGCGTGCGGTCGGGGGCGAAGGTCCGAAGACCCGCCCAGCGGGCCTTGAGACGGCGTACCTGGAGGGTCGTCGCCTGCTCGATCCGGTCGACGGCGGCGGCGATGTCCCACTCCTCGGGTTGCGCGTCGCCGGGCTCGGCCGGCGTTTCATCGGCCGGGGAAAGAAATATCGAGCCGGCGTCGGGCTTGAAGTAGAACTGCTCGTCGATGTCGTTGACGAAGGGCCAGCCGCCGATGGAGATGTCCGGCGGCGCGTCGATGAGCATGGCCGTGCGGCGCCGGGGTGTGAGGCCGATCCGCGCGATTCCCGCGAGCGCCGCCACTTCGTCCGCCCAGGCCCCGGCGGCGTTTACGACCAGCGAGGCCGTCAGGCTGCCGGTTCCCGCCTGGACGTTCCAGCCGCCGTTCGCGTAAGCGAGCGAGTGCACCGGTGCGTTGTTGATCAGCCGGCCGTCGCGCTTCTTGAACAGGCGAAGGTAACCCTGGTGCAGCGCGTGGACGTCGATATCGGCACAATCCGGCTCGAGCAAGGCCTCCGCCACGTATTCCCGGCGCAGAATCGGACAGAGCGCGTGCGCTTCTTCCACATCGACAGTGCGGGTCGCCGGAGCGATGTCGGGGAGTGCGCGAAATTCGCTCATGGCGGGAAGCTGCGCCGCCGTTGCGATGTAGAGGCACCCGCGCGGGCGAGTCAGCGGGCCATCCGTGAATTCGGCCGGCGGCCCGAACAGGAACCGGCGGCTCGCGCGCGTGAGCGCGCGGATCGTTGCGTTGCCGTAGATTTCCGTGAACAGCGCGGCGGATCGCCCGGTCGAGTGATAGCCGGGACGCTCTTCGCGCTCGACCAGGATGACGCTGTGCGTTTCGGCCAGGTGGGCGGCCACCGAGGCACCGGCGATGCCGGCCCCGATCACGAGGATGTCAGCGTTATTCTTTTGCATCGAGCTGAAGCTTCAAGTTTGTAGGTGGCCGAGGGGTACGCGCGTCGAGCGCTTGAGTGTGGCGAGAACGACGCTCGATTGCACGTCCCGCACGTGCGGAATGCGCAGGAGTTTTTTCAGGATGACCGAGCTCAAAGACTCGAGATCCTTACCGAACACCTGCAGGATGAAATCGTACGCGCCGGTGGTTGCGAAGCAATTGGTCACTTCGTCGAGCAGGGCGATTTCGCGCTCGAAACGTGCCACGGTTTCGTCCGTATGTTCGGTTAATTTGACGTGCACCAATGCTTGAACCTCGAGGCCGACGCGCCCGGGGTTCAAGATGGCGGCATAGCCTTCGATGACGCCGGCCGATTCCAAGGCCTTGATGCGCCGGGCGCAGGGCGTGGCGGACAGTCCGATCAGCTCGGCCAGTTCGACCACCGGGAGGCGTCCGTTGCGCTGCAACTCCAGCAGAATTCGCCCATCGAAGCGGTCGAGATCCATGGATCCTGAGAGATTAGCGATAATCGCTAAAAATGATGCAAAAAATAGACATATCCGCCAATGCTTGGGGCTATAGCAGTGCTCAATTGGCGATTCTCCATGAAAACTTCGGATTAGTCTAAGGGGATCGATCGAGCGTCAGACAACCGAGGTAAGCGCCCATGGCAGTGAGTTCCGAAAACCTGGCGCACCGGGTCCTCGCCCATGCGTGGGATTGGCGCGGGGTGGTTCGGCAGGCCGCGATCTCCCGGGCGCTCGACGATTTGGAGGAATCGACCCTCCTGCCTCAGCGCAAGGTGCTGTATCAGTTTTCGGCGCGTGGGCATGAAGTGACCCAGGTGCTGCTGGGCCTGGAACTCGGCGGAGCCCGGGATGCGGTGGGCGCATATTACCGCTCGCGGCCGCTTCTCCTGACCCTCGGGTTGTCCGTGGACGAAGCGCTGGCCTCCACCATGATGCGCAGCGGCAGCATGAGCGACGGCCGGGACATCGGAGTGGTCTTCAACCTGCCGCGGCTCACGGGACCTTGCGTATTGCCGGTATGCGGCGGCGTCGGCACGCAGTACACGCCCGCGGTCGGCTGGGCGCAGGCGCTGCGCTATCGGCAAACCGCGCTCGCCGACACGCGTGCGGCGCGCAGCATCGCGGTCGCGCATGGGGGCGACGCCTCGACCGCGACAAACGGCTTCTGGGCCGCGCTCAACATCGCCACCACCGAGCACCTTCCCTTGCTGTTCTTCATCGAGGACAACGGGTACGGGATCTCCGTGCCGACACATCGGCAAACGCCCGGCGGCAACATCGCGCGCAATCTGGCCTCGTTCCGCGGATTGCGGGTCCTCGACGGCGACGGCTCAGACCCCTTGTCGGCGGCGCGGCTGATCCGCGAGGCGGTCGACGGGGTGCGAGCAGGCGAGGGGCCGGCACTGCTGCGCCTGACGGTGCCGCGATTGTCCGGGCACTCCGGGCAGGACACCCAGACGTACAAGGGTTCGGCGGCCATTGCCGCGGAGCGGGAGCGCGATCCGTGGGGCCGCTTACGCGCGCAGCTCGTTCCCAAGTTTCTGTCCGCCGAGGACTGGGACGCGGAGGTGAGGCACGCCGGTGCGCTGGTGGCGGAGGCGCAAGCGAGAGTCGAGCGGCGCTCACCGCCCGACGCCGCGCGCGTGAAGCGCTACCTGTTCACGGAGCTCGCCGACGACGGTTCGATCGAACTGCAAACCCAGGGCGGGATCCTGCCGGACGGCTGGGTGCCGCGCGCCGAGTCCGAGCATCCGGCCGCGCAGGGTCCCCGGATCAATCTGGTCACCGCGGTACGCCGCACGCTGGAGCACGAGCTCGAGACGAACCCTCGCGTGGTGGTGTTCGGCGAGGACGTGGGCCAAAAGGGAGGCGTGCACGCCGCCACGCTCGGATTGCAGGAGAAGTTCGGCATCGCGCGGGTCTTCGACACCAGCCTGTCGGAGGAGGGCATCATCGGCCGGGCCGTGGGCATGGCCGCGGCGGGTTTGATGCCGGTGCCCGAGATCCAATTCCGCAAGTACGCCGATCCGGCCGCCGAGCAGCTCAACGACTGCGGCACGATGCGCTGGCGGACCGCCAATCGATTCGCGGCTCCCATGGTGGTGCGCATACCGGGCGGCTTTTTCAAGTGCGGCGACCCGTGGCACAGCCAGTCGAACGAAGTGCAGTGGATACACGGATTGGGCTGGCGCGTCGCCATGCCGTCGAACGCCGAGGATGCGGTCGGGCTGCTGCGCGAGGCTCTCCGCGGCAACGATCCGACGATATTCTTCGAGCATCGATCGCTGCTCGACTCCGCTTGGGCGCGGCGGGCGTATCCGGGCGATGAGTTCGTGGTCAAATTCGGCAGGGCGGCGCTGCTCCAGCGCGGCGATGCCGTCACCGTGGTCACCTGGGGCGCCATGGTGGAGCGCTGCGAGCTCGCGATTCAGCGCACGCGGATCTCGGCCGATCTCATCGATTTACGAACGCTGTCGCCGTGGGATCGGCAGACGACGCTCGAGTCGGTGCGCAAGACGCGGCGCTGCCTGATCGTACACGAGGACACCATGACCGCCGGCTTCGGCGCGGAGATTGCGGCCGTGCTCGCGAAGGAAGCGTTCTTCGATCTCGACGCGCCGATCGAGCGCCTCGCCATGCCCGATGTCCCGAGCCCCCATAGTCCGGTACTGCTCGAGGCGGTGCTGCCGAACGTGGATTTGATCGCCGCGACTCTCTCCGGCCTGGTTGCGGTCTGACCGTGGCGAGTCTCGCCGAGGTGACGGCGCCGCAGAACGAGGAGGGCACCAAGGCCACGATACTCAAGTGGTGCAAGACGGCGGGCGAGAGCATTCTCAAGGACGAGCCGCTGCTCGAGCTCGAGACCGACAAGGTGACGGTCGAGATTCCCTCGCCAGCGAGCGGCGTGCTCGTGGAAATCCTGAAGCAACCGAACGAGGAAGTGCTGCCCGGACAGCTCCTCGCGCGAGTGAGGACCGATGCGGGCGGCGGGGCGCAGAATCGGTGCAGCGTCCGATGCCGGCGCCGGCGGCGGCTCGCCCGCGGCATCCGCAACGGCGGCAGCTTTGGCGGCCGCGACGACGAGTGCGGGCTCCGCGAAGGCGGGCTCCGCGAACGAGGACGACGGGCGGCAGCTGTTGAGTCCGGCGGTGCGCCGGCTGCTGAGCGAAAACGCGCTCGCCGCCGCCGACGTTCGCGGCAGCGGCCGCAACGGCCGGATCACCGCGCAGGACGTTGCGCGCCGTCTGGCCGCGAAGCCCGCCCCGGGGCGCGTGCCGCATACGCCAATCCGCCGCCGGGTGGCGGAGCACATGGTGCGAAGCCTGCGCGACTCGCCGCACGTGACGACGCTGTTCGAGGCGGATCTCACGCGGGTCCAGGCGCACCGATTGCGGCACGCCGCGGACTACGAGCGCCGCGGAGAGCGGCTGACGCTCACCGCGTATTTCGTCGCCGCCTGCGCGCGGGCGCTGGCCGCGAATCCATCGGTGAACGCGACCTATCACGAGGACGCGCTCGAGCTGCACGCCGATGCCAACATCGGCGTCGGGACGGCACTCGGCAACGAGGGGCTCATCGTACCCGTGATCCGCGCGGCCCAGAATCTCACCTTGGGGCAGATCGCTGCCGAGCTACAGAGGCTGGTCTCGGCCGCACGGGCGGGGAAGCTCACGCCGCAGGAGGTGCGCGGCGGTACGTTCACGCTGTCGAACCACGGGGTGAGCGGGAGCCTGCTCGCGGCGCCCATCGTCATCAATCAGCCGCAGGTGGCGATTCTGGGCGTCGGCAAAGTCGAGCGTCGAGTGTGCGTCGTGGAGTCGGACGGCGCCGAGTCCATCGGGATCCGCACCATGTGCTACCTCACGCTCAGCATCGATCATCGCGCGCTCGACGCCTTCCAGGCGAACGCCTTTCTCGCGCACGTGGTGTCCTCCCTCGAGAGGTGGGGCGAGGACTAGCCAAAATCAAATCGGCCGGGTTCAGGCCGCCTCGGCCGCGGCGCGCATCTTGGGCGGCCGCGTCGTGCGCCACGCCACGAGCATGGCGGCGATCACGAGCGCGGAGGCCAGGAAAAATGGCGCGCCCGGCAGTTGCCATCCCGAGCGCGAGTCGATGGAGACGGCAAAGATCTGGGTAAAGACTGTCGGACCGATGAGGCTCGCCAAGCCGATGAGGCTGGCGAGTGCCCCTTGCAGCTGCCCCTGTTCGGTACCGTCCACCAGCCGTGTCATCAGCGTTTGCATCGAGGGTGTCGCGATACCCCACAGCGCCATCACCGGGACACCGAGCCATAGAATGGCACCGGTCGGTGCCAGTCCGTAGATCGCGAAGCCCGCCGCGCCGAACGACAAACCGGCCGCCAGGGCGCGCCGTTCCTTCAGCCATCGCACCGCCGGCTTGACCAGAAATCCCTGCACGAGGAGCGAGGAAATGCCGACGCCCGCGAGGAGCGCACCCACCGCACGCGTGTCCCAGGCGTAGCGATAGTGTAAATAGAGCACGGTGGTGCTCGGCAGCACGACGTGGGCGAGATTCATCAGAAAGAAGCTCGCGGCGAGACCGGCGAGCGTGGGATGGGAGCGTAGGAGCTTCAACGCGCCGAGCGGGTTCGCTTTCTTCCACGAGAACGGTACGCGCCTGTCCGCGGGCAGCGATTCGGGCAGCACGAATAAACCCCAGCACACATTCGCCAGCGCCATGAACGCCGATGCCCAGAACGGCAAGCGCGGCGAGATCGCGCCGAGGAATCCGCCGATGGCGGGGCCGAACACGAAGCCCACCCCGAAGGCGGCGCCGATGATGCCGAAGGCGGCGGCGCGCTTCTCGGCAGGCGTCACGTCCGTGATGTAAGCGGCGGAGGTGCTGAAGCTCGCCGCGCAGATTCCCGAAATCACGCGCCCGAGCAAGAGCCACCAGAGGTTCGGCGCGAGCGCCATGAGCACGAAGTCCAAACCCAAGCCGGTGCAGGAAATGAGGATCACCGCCCGCCGGCCGAAGTGGTCCGACAGCGACCCCTGCACCGGCGAGAAGATGAGCTGCATCAGCGCCCAGGCGGTCCCGAACAACCCGTACACCTCTGCGCCGCGGACGGGATTGCCGCCCACGAAGTCCTGAACCAGGATGGGCAGTACGGGGATGATCATGCCGAAGGCCAGCATGTCGATGAGAACGGTGACGAAGATGAAGGCGAGGGCGCCGTTGCGGCGAGGCGGGTCGGCGGCGGTCATCACGCGGATTCTACCGGAACGGGTTCAGCCCCGAGCATCGGCCGCGAACCCGCCGAAGCGCCGGAGGATGGAGGGGTCGGCGGACGGCAACGCGCCGTCGAGCCGCGCGGCGACCTCCGAGAGGTGAGCTTCCGAGGCCGCGAATACGCGCGCGTAGATCGAGCGGCAGAGCTCGGCGGCCTTGAGCCCGGGCCAGTCCCCCGGCAACAATCGGGCGGGGAGCAAAGGATCGCGCAGATGCAGGCGCCGATACTCGTGGATCAGGAGCGTGCGCACGATGAAGCCGATCCGGGGCTCGATCCGCGTACCGAGCGCGGCTTCGACGAGGCCGAAGCGCCCCACGAAACGCTGATAGCGCTTGGCGAGATCCTCGAGATCCCAACCGAGCTTCACCAACGGCGCGGGCGTCGCGGGAGAGGCGAGATCGGCCTCGAACACCAGCGTCCGGTCCGGGAGATTTGCCTCTCGGATCTGCCACGCAAGCGCCCGGGCCGGAACTTGCGGGTGCGCGAACACGCCGTTGCCGAGGTCGCCGAAGCCCTGCCACGCGAGCTCCTGGCGGAGCCGGCGGCGCTGGGCCACGGGCATCGGGGGCAGCACGATCAAGGTCCAGCGTCCCGAGCCCTCGTTGGCCGGATCGCCGTAAATACGCTCCGTGGCCTCGGCGAAACGCTCCCGGCCGCCGTCCGACAGGCGGTATTCGCTGCGCTTGCCGACGCGGCGCCCCGTGAGCCAGCCCTCCTGTGCGAGGCGGGCGGTGGCCGTGCGTACCAGCCGTTCATTGAGCCCGAAGAGGGAGGCGAGCGGGATGAGGCTGCCGAGCGCGATCGCGCCGCCGCGCGGCATGATGGAGTCCCCGAAGATGGTCACGATCAGGGAGCCGGCGCGCAGCGGACGCTGGCGGCGGAAGCGCCCGACGAGGTCGGCGGCGACGGCGGAAGAGGAGCGGGTGGGCATGGTTCCGCAGTGTATATCGCGCTCTTTTCAAATGACACAGAAAAAATTGATTTGTGCAGATTTCTGTGTCACGATTGGTGGAAGATGGGCGCCGTCCCGGCGCTCGGCGAACGTCGGGGTGCAGTCGAATGTACACGCAAGGGCTGGATGTTCAGGGGTCGGACCCGGCGTCGCCGGCGGACGAGGCTGCGCTCGAGCGCCGTTTCCAGGCGCGAGTCGATCGCGAGGAGAAGATCGAGCCCAAGGACTGGATGCCTGCGCGCTATCGCGCGACCTTGATCCGGCAAATCTCCCAGCACGCTCATTCGGAGATCGTCGGCATGCTGCCGGAGGGAAACTGGATCACCCGCGCCCCGAGCTTGAAACGCAAATCCATTCTCATCGCCAAGGTGCAGGACGAAGGCGGCCATGGCGCGTATCTCTACAGCGCCGCCGAGACCCTGGGGATCACGCGCGATCAGATGGTCGAGCAGCTCCTGTCGGGCAAGGCCAAGTACTCGAGCATCTTCAACTACCCGACGCCCACCTGGGCGGATGTCGGCGCCATCGGCTGGCTGGTCGACGGGGCGGCGATCATGAACCAGATACCGCTGTGCCGCTGCTCGTACGGTCCCTACGCGCGCGCCATGGTGCGCGTCTGCCGCGAGGAGAGTTTCCACCAGCGGCAGGGTTACGACATCATGTTGCAGCTCTGCCGCGGCAGCGCGGGCCAGAAGCGCATGGCGCAGGAGGCCCTCGACCGCTGGTGGTGGCCGGCGCTCATGATGTTCGGTCCGCCGGATGCGACGTCCACCCACAGCTCCGATTCGCAGCGCTGGAAGATCAAGCGCTTTTCGAACGACGAGCTGCGCCAGAAATTCGTCGACTTCACGGTGCCGCAGGCGGCGTTCCTCGGGATCTCGGTACCCGATCCGGAGCTGCGCTGGAACGAGAAGGAGCAGCGCCACGAGTTCGGCGCCATCGACTGGAGCGAGTTCGAGCGCGTGCTGAAGGGCGGCGGTCCGTGCAACGCCGAGCGGCTGGCGGAGCGCCGCCGTGCGTGGGCGCAAGGCGCGTGGGTGCGCGAAGCGGCGAGCGCCTACGCTGACAAGCAGCGGCGCCGTGCCGAGAGTTGCGCGGCATGAGCGCCCCCACCCCGCCTCAGCGGGTTCCCAAGGAAGGCGCGGCGGCGAGCACGGCCCCGACTTCGGCCGTGAGCCGGGAATGGCCGCTGTACGAAGTATTCATTCGGGCGCGCGGCGGGCTCGATCACAAGCACGTGGGGAGCCTGCACGCGACGGACGCGCGGATGGCCATCGAACACGCGCGCGACTTGTACACGCGGCGGCAGGAGGGCGTCAGCATCTGGGTGGTGCGCTCCTCGGACATCGCCGCCTCCGATCCGCAAGATGCGGAGGCGCTGTTCGAGCCGGCGCGCGACAAGATCTATCGCCATCCGACCTTTTACGACATTCCCGACGAGGTGAAGACGTTATGAGCGGCGAGGCGGTCACGGCGAACATGAGCGGTGAGGTCATCAAGACGCAACCACCCGCGCACCCGCTCGGCGGCATGCCGCCGCTCAGCCGCTACGCCCTGCGGCTCGGCGATCTCGGCTTGATTCTCGGGCAGCGGCTCGGGGAGTGGGTCGGACATGCTCCCGTGCTCGAGGAGGATTTGGGGCTCGCGAACGTGGCGCTCGATCTCATCGGACAGGCCCGCCTGCTGCTGAGCTATGCGGGCGAGACGGAGGGCCGGGGCCGCACGGAGGACGATCTCGCCTTTCTCCGCGAGCAGGGCGAGTATCTCAATCCCACGCTCGTCGAGCAGCCGAACGGGGACTTCGGCGAGACGATCGTGCGCCAGGTGCTGATCGATGCGTTCCAGCTCGCGCTCTACGAGCGGCTGGCGAATTCGGCGGACCAGCGCCTCGCGGCCATCGCGGCGAAGGCCGTGAAGGAAACCCGCTATCACCTGCGATACAGCTCGAGCTGGCTGGTGCGCTTGGGAGACGGTACGCCGGAGAGCCACGCGCGGGTGCAGTCCTCGCTCGACCGGCTGTGGCGCTACACGGCCGAGCTCTTCGAGGAGGATGAGCTCGATCGCGACATGGCGGCGCGCGGCATCGCGCCGGATCTCGCCGAGGTGCGCACCGCCTGGTCGGCGCGCATCGATGAGATTCTCGCCGAGGCGACGCTCGAGCGGCCCCGGGACCTTCCCTATTCCTGGTTCGGCAAGCGCGGCGAGCACAGCGAGCATCTCGGCTACATTCTCGCCGAGATGCAGTACCTGCAGCGGGCCTATCCGGGGGCGCAGTGGTGAGCGCGGCCTCGCCGACCGCCGAGCGCCGGCAGGCAGCGCCGGGCGCACCGTCGACGCCCGACGCCGAGTCCCGCTCCGCCGCCGCATGGCGAGTTCTCGCGCAGGTGGAAGACCCGGAACTACCCGCGCTCAGCATCGTCGATCTCGGCATCGTGCGGTTCGCGCAGGTACGGCCGGACGGCGTGCTCGGGGTCGGACTATCTCCGACCTACACCGGATGCCCTGCCACCGAGCACATCGAGTTGCTGGTGCGCGATGCGCTCGAGGCCGCCGGCTTGAGTCCGTTCGCGATCACGCGGGTACTCAGCCCCGCATGGAGCAGCGATTGGATCAGCCCGGAGGGGCGCCGGAAGCTCGCCGACTACGGCATCGTCCCACCGGCGGCGGCCGCGCCTCTCGGACGACGGGCGCTCGGGCAACGGGCGAGCCTTGCCCCCATCGCTTGTCCTCGATGCGGCTCGACCCACACCGAATGCACCAGTGAGTTCGGCTCGACGCCCTGCAAGGCGCTGCACCGCTGCCGCGATTGCCTGGAACCGTTCGAGTGCTTCAAATGCATCTGAGCTTCCATCCGCTCGAGGTCGTGTCGGTGGAACGCACTGCCGAGGATGCCGTGTGCCTGACGCTGGCGGTCCCACCGGCGCTGCGCGAGCGGTTTTTGCATCACGCCGGGCAGTACGTCACCGTGCGGCGTCCGATCGACGGTATCGAGGAGCGGCGTACCTATTCGATCGTCACCCCGCCGGGCGGCTCGGTGATGCGGCTCGGTGTTCGGGAACAGACGGGCGGGCGCATGTCGGGGGAGCTTGCGCGGCGGCTCCGGGCCGGCGACAGGCTCGATGTGGGCACTCCGGTGGGACGTTTTCGCACGGCGGTGGATCCCGCGAGAACCCTGTCCTATGTCGCGTTTGCATCGGGCAGCGGCATCACTCCGGTGCTGTCGTTGGCGACCGATATCCTCGCGCGCGAGCCGCAAAGCGGGGTTACGCTGATCTACGGCAACCGCAACACGGCGCGCACGATGTTCCTCGAGGAGACGCTCGCCCTCAAGAACCGCTACATCGGGAGGTTCTCGGTGTATTTCGTGATGAGCCGCGAGCCGCAGCACGCGGCGCTCATGAACGGCCGTATCGATGCCGCCAAGGTCGAGGCCATGGCGCGCGAGATTCCCGGTATCGCATCCGCGGATGAATATTTCGTCTGCGGACCCGGGGGCATGGTCGATGAGGTGCGCGATGCCGTGAGACGCCTGAATGCCGAGGCGCCGATCCGTCTCGAGCGCTTCGCGGCGGCCGCGCCGACCGCGGCGGCGATCCCGGCGCGCCGCCGCCGGCATGCCGTCCCGCGCCAACCCTGTCCGGGCACCGGAGGCCGACGTGCGCGACGTGCTCGCCACCGTATCGGTGGTCATGGACGGGCGGCGCCGAAGCTTTTTCATGGCGCCGACCGACGCGTCCGTCCTGGAGGCAGCCGAGCGGGCGGGACTCGAGCTGCCGTTCTCCTGCCGCTCGGGCATCTGCGCCACTTGCCGAACGAGGATCGTCGCCGGCGAGGCGGACATGACGCACAACATCGCACTCGAGCCGTGGGAGATCGACGCAGGCTTCGTGCTATGTTGCCAGGCCCGGCCCACGACGCCTTCCTTGGAGCTGAGCTATGACGAGAAGTGATCCGGTTGTGAGGCGCGAGGAGCGCAGCGATGGCTACTGAGACCATCCTGTTCGGCATCGAGGACGGCATCGCGCGGCTCACATTGAACCGCCCGGACAAGCTCAACAGCTTCAACGTGAAGATGCACGAGGAAGTTCGTCACGCGTTGTCGAGCGCGTCCTCGGAAGGGGCGCGAGTTCTCGTGCTGACCGGCGCCGGACGAGGGTTCTGCGCGGGACAGGATCTCGGCGACCGGGCCGTCGCACCCGGAGGTGCGGCGGTCGATCTCGGCGAGTCCATCGACAAGTACTACAAGCCGCTGGTGCTCGCCTTGCGCAGTCTTCCGATGCCGGTGATCGCGGCCGTCAACGGCGTGGCGGCCGGGGCGGGTGCCAACCTCGCGCTGGCCTGCGATCTGGTGATCGCGGCGCGATCCGCGACTTTCGTGCAGGCGTTTGCGCGGCTCGGACTGGTTCCGGATTCGGGCGGGACCTGGAGCCTGCCGCGGCTGGTCGGCGATGCCCGCGCGCTCGGACTGACGCTGCTCGGCCAGAAGCTGCCGGCCGAACAGGCGGCCGCGTGGGGCATGATCTGGCAATGCGTGGACGATGCGGAGCTGTCCTCGACGGTGGATGCGCTGGCGCGGCAATTCGCCGCGGGGCCCACCCGGGGGCTTGCCGCCACCAAGCAGGCCATCTATGGCGGCTGGGATCGAACCATGGAACAACAGCTCGATATCGAGCGCGACCTGCAGCGCGAATTGGGGCGATCGGCGGATTACGCCGAGGGCGTGGCCGCGTTTGCCGAGAAGCGGGCGCCGGTATTCAAGGGCCGTTGAGCATGAGCGGCTATTATCCATGAGCGAGACATCCGCCGCGCGGGGCGGCGATGCGCCGGATGCCGCCCGCGTCGCGGTCGAGCTCCAGCACGCGCGCGACAGCGCCGCCCACTCTCTCGGCATCGAGCTCCTGGCCGCGTCGGCCGGATCGGTACGGGTCGCGATGCGGGTGCGTTCCGAGATGCTGAACGGTCACGGTACCTGTCACGGGGGTGTCGTGTTCACCCTGGCGGACACGGCGTTTGCCTATGCCTGCAACTCTCACGGCATCGCGATGGTGGCGGCCGGTGCGAGCATCGAGTTCCTCGCCCCGGCGAGCCTGGGAGAGCGGCTGATCGCGACGGCGAGCGAGACGTCGCTCGGCGAGAGGCACGGCATCTACGACGTGACGGTGTGCGATCAGACGGGAGCGATACGGGCCCATTTTCGCGGCCGCTGCGCGCGTTTTCGCGCGCCGACGCCGCATTCACCGCAAGAAGGATAGATATGAACGAGGCATTCATCTGCGACGCGATCCGTACCCCCTTCGGCCGCTACGGGGGCGCCCTGTCGTCGGTGCGCCCGGACGATCTGGCGGCGGTCGTGCTGCGCGAGCTCATGAGGCGAAACCCGGCGCTCGATCCGCGGGCGGTGGACGACGTGATTCTCGGCTGCGCCAATCAAGCCGGCGAAGACAATCGAAATGTTGCCCGCATGAGCGCGCTCCTCGCCGGCCTGCCGGTGGAGGTGCCGGGCGCCACGCTCAATCGCCTGTGCGGCTCCGGGCTCGATGCGGTCGCCTCGGCCTCGCGCATGATCACGGCCGGCGAGGCGGAGGTCGTGCTGGCCGGCGGCGTCGAGAGCATGAGCCGCGCGCCTTACGTGATGTCGAAGGGCGCAACCCCGTTCTCGCGCGACGTGCAGATGTTCGACACCACCATCGGCTGGCGCTTCGTGAATCCGCTTCTGAAGAAACAGTACGGCGTGGATTCCATGCCCGAGACCGGTGAGAACGTCGCTCAGGATTTTCGCGTCTCGCGGGAGGATCAGGATCGCTTCGCGCTGCGCAGCCAGCAACGGGCGCTCGCCGCCCAGGCGGCGGGACATTTTCGCGCGGAGATCGTCGGTGTCGAGATTCCCTCGAAACGGGGCGAGCCCACCGTGGTGAGCGTGGACGAGCACCCGCGGGACACGACCTTCGAGGCATTGCAGAAGCTGCCGACCCCGTTCCGCGCCGGCGGTACCGTGACCGCCGGCAATGCATCGGGAGTCAACGACGGGGCATGCGCGCTCGTATTGGCGAGCGCGGGCGCGGCGAAGCGCTTCGGCCTCACGCCGCGAGCTCGGGTGGTGGGCACCGCGGTGGCGGGGGTCGCGCCGCGGATCATGGGCATCGGGCCCGTGGCGGCGACGAGAAAGCTTCTCGGCCGCCTCGGCATGGGCGCTCGGCAAGATGGATCTCATCGAGCTCAACGAGGCGTTCGCCGCCCAGGCGCTCGCAGTGCTGCGAGAGCTCGAGATCGCGGATGACGCGGCGCATGTGAACGCGCAGGGGGGCGCCATCGCGCTCGGGCACCCCTTGGGCGCGAGCGGTGCGCGCCTGGTGACCACGGCGGTCAATCAGCTCGAGCGCGGCGGCGGCCGATATGCCCTTTGCACGATGTGCATCGGCGTCGGCCAGGGAATCGCCATGGTGGTCGAGCGAGTCGCCGCCGAACGCCTCGCAGCGGGAACTTGACCGGCATGGCCGCCGAACTCGATTCGGGTGCCGCCGGCCGCGCGGTAAGCACCGTGGGCGTGCTGGGCGCCGGCACCATGGGATCGGGTATCGCGATCAGTCTGGCGACGGCGGGATTGGACGTGGTGCTGGTCGATACCAAGCCCGAGGCGCTCGCGGCCGGGATGGATCGCGTGCGCAGTACCTTGAGAGCGGCGGTCGAGAAGGGCCGGCTCGATGCCGATGCCGCCGCGGCGGCGGCCGCGCGGATCCGGACGAGCGGCGGCATCGATGCGCTCGAACCGGTGGATCTGGTGATCGAGGCGGTGTTCGAGAGCCTGGCGGTCAAGCGCGAGGTGTTCGCCTCGCTCGGGAAGATCTGCCGCGCCGAAGCCGTGCTCGCGTCGAACACCTCGACCCTGGACATCGACGCCATTGCGGCCGCGTCCGGCAGAGCGTCGGACGTGGTCGGCATGCACTTCTTCAGCCCCGCCAACATCATGCGCCTGGTCGAGATCGTCCGCGGCAGCGGCACCTCACCCGATGTCATCGCGACGGCCCGGACAGTGACCGCGCGCATGGGCAAGCTCGGCGTGGTGGTGGGGAATTGCTTCGGTTTCGTCGGCAATCGGATGCTCTATGCGTACGGCCGCGAGAATCAATTGCTGCTGCTCGAGGGAGCCGCTCCCGCGCAGGTCGACGCGGCGCTGGAGAAATTCGGCATGGCCATGGGCCCGAATGCCGTGAGCGACCTCGCCGGCATCGACGTGGGCTACCGGGTGCGGCGCGAACGCAAGGACCTGCCGGATGATCCCCGCTACTACCGGGTGGCGGACCTGTTGTTCGAGGCGGGACGGCTGGGCCAGAAGAGCGGCCGCGGCGCCTATCTCTATCCCGGGGGCTCGCGCAAGCCCGTGCGCGACCCCGAGGTCGAGTCGATGATCGCCGCCGAATCCAAGCGTCTGGGCATCGAGCGGCGCGCGATCTCGGACGATGAGATCGTGCATCGATGCCTGTTCGCGCTCATCAACGAGGGAGCGCTGATTCTCGAGCAGGGTTTTGCGGCGAGTCCGGGAGACATCGACGCCATCTGGTGCAACGGCTACGGGTTCCCGCGATCGCGGGGCGGCCCCATGTCCTACGCCGACACCTTGGGCGCGGCCGCCGTGCTCGACGGCATCCGGGGCTTCGAGCGGACGCTGGGGCCTCGGTACTGGACGCCGGCACCACTGCTCTGCGAGCTCGCAGCCTCGGGCGGAACGTTCCCATCCTGGCAAGAGCGCCGCGAGGCTGGTGGCTCATGAAACTCGAAAGCTATGTCTCTGGACGCTGGCACGCGGCCGACGGCCCGGGCGCCGCACTGCGCGATGCATCGACCGGGGAGTTGATCGCCGAGGCCTCCTCCGGCGGCATCGACTTCGGCGAGGTCTTGACGTACGCACGAAGCCGCGGCGGCCCCGCGCTTCGCCTGCTGACGTTTCACGAACGCGCGGCGCTCCTCAAGGCGCTCGCCAAACGGCTCCTCGATTTCAAACCGGAGCTCTACGAGCTGTCCTACCGGACCGGCGCGACCAAGGACGACTCGTGGATCGACATCGACGGCGGGATCGGCACCGTGTTCGCGTTCGCGAGCAAGGGAGCGCGCGAGCTCCCGAACGGCAAGGTCTATCTCGACGGCGGCATCGAGCCGCTGTCGAAGTCGGGCTCCTTCATGGGGCAGCATATCTACGTTTCGCGCGAGGGCGCGGCGGTACACATCAACGCGTTCAATTTTCCGGTGTGGGGGATGCTGGAAAAGCTCGCCCCGGCGATCCTCGCCGGCGTGCCGGTCATCGTGAAGCCCGCAACGGCGACGGCCTATCTCACGGAGCGCCTGGTGCGGCGGATCATCGAGTCGCGGCTGCTGCCGGAGGGCGCGCTGCAACTCATCTGCGGCAGCCTCGGCGATTTGTTCGACCATCTCAGCTGTCAGGACTTCGTCTCCTTCACGGGCTCGGCGGATACGGCGGCGAAGCTGCGCGCGCATCCGGCCGTGATCCGCCGAGCCGTGCCGTTCATCGCCGAGACGGATTCGCTCAACGCCAGCATCCTTGCCCCGGATGCGGCCCCCGGGAGCGCCGAGTTCGATTTGTTCGTCCGCGAAGTGACGCGCGAGCTGACCGTGAAGGCGGGACAGAAGTGCACGGCCATCCGACGGGCGCTCGTTCCCGAGGCGTTCGCGGACGATGCGGCCGCGGCGCTACGTGCCTCGCTCGGCAAGATCGTCCTCGGCGATCCGCGCGCCGAAGGGGTCGGCATGGGGCCGCTGGTGAGCCTTGCGCAGCGCGACGATGTGCTAGGGCGGGTCGCCGAGCTCGCGCAAGAGGCCGACATCGTGGCGGGCTCGCTGGAATCCTTCGAGGTGAAGGGTGGCGATCGCCGCCGCGGCGCATTCCTCGCCCCGCTCCTTTTCCGCTGCCGGGATCCCCACGGCGCGCGAGCGGTGCACGAGGTCGAGGCCTTCGGGCCGGTCGCCACGCTCGTGCCGTACCGAGACTCGGCGGACGCCATCGCGCTCGCGAGGCTCGGAGGGGGAAGTCTGGTGGCGTCGGTGTTTTCCGCCGACGATGCCGCGGCGAGTCACCTCGTGCTCGGCCTCGCGCCCTACCACGGCCGGGTTCTGGTCGCGAACGCCCGTTGCGCGCGCGAGTCGACCGGCCACGGATCGCCGCTCGCGCCCCTGGTTCACGGCGGGCCCGGGCGCGCCGGCGGCGGCGAGGAGATGGGCGGCATCCGCGGCGTGCTGCACTACATGCAGCGAACGGCGGTGCAGGGCACGCCCGACACGATCACCGCGCTCGGCGGCCGCTGGGTGCGGGGCAGCCGCCTGAGAGACCCCGGACGGCATCCCTTTCGCCTGGCGTTCAACGAGCTTCGGCTGGGAGACACCTTCAATTCGGCCGAGCGCGAGGTGACCGTCGAGGACATCGAGCGCTTCGCGGCGTTGTCGGGAGACACGTTCTACGCGCACATGAGCGACAGCGAGGCCGCCCGCAATCCGCTCTTCGGGGGCCGCGTCGCGCACGGATATTTCCTGATCTCCGCCGCCGCGGGCTTGTTCGTCGACCCGGAGTACGGTCCGGTGCTCGGCAATTACGGCTTGAACGAGCTGCGCTTCGTCAAGCCGGTGAAGCCCGGAGAGCGGATCAAGGTGCGCCTCACCTGCGCCCAGAAGAGTCTCAGGGCCGAGAAGGGCTGGGGCGAGGTGGCGTGGGACACCGAGATCACCAACGGCGCCGGCGAGACCGTGGCCTCTTACGATGTCCTGACCATGGTGAGCGTCCATCCGGTGCCCGATCATGTCCATTGATACCGAGCGCTACGCGAAGGAGTTCGGGAGTCTCAAGTTTCTCGCTCCCGAGCGCGACATCCTCGAGATCGTGATCGCGAACGAGAAGAAGCAGAACGCGGCCACTGAGGCCATGCACCGCGATCTCGCCATGGTATGGCGGGCGGCCGACGCCGACGATGCCGTGCGCTCGATTTTGGTGCGCGGCGAGGGCGCGAATTTCTCCTCGGGCGGCGACTTCGGCATGATCGACCGCATGATCGCCGACGAGGCGACGCTGGTTCGGGTGTGGAAGGAGGCGAGCGATCTCGTCTACAACCTGATCAACTGCTCGAAGCCCGTGGTGTCGGCGGTGCGCGGGAGCGCCGTGGGAGCGGGCCTCGCCGTGGCGCTGCTGGCGGATGTCTGCATCGCCGCGAACGAGGCGAAAATTCTCGACGGTCACACCCGCCTCGGAGTCGCGGCGGGCGATCATGCCGTGATCATCTGGCCGCTTCTCTGCGGCCTTGCGAAGGCTCGCTACTACCTGCTCACCAACAAGCCGCTGTCGGGTCTCGAGGCGGAACGCATCGGCCTCGTGGCGATTGCGGTTGCCGATGCCGAGGTGGTTCCCAGGGCCCTCGAGACGGCGCGGATGCTCGCAGCCGGCAGTGCGACCGCGATGAGATGGACCAAGCATGCGCTCAACAATTGGCTGCGGCTCGCCGGCCCGAGCTTCGATACCTCGCTCGCGCTCGAGTTTCTCGGGTTCAGGCTCGGCGACGTGCGCGAGGGCTTGGCGGCTGCGCGAGACAGACGGCCCGCCGATTTCAAGGGCCGCGGCCCATGAGCGGACACGAGGCGCCGGACGCGCTGTCGGTCGAGCCGGTACTCGGGCTCGCGCGGCGTGAGATCGACGCCTTGCAGCTCGAACGCCTGCGCTCGAGCCTGCATCATGCGTATGCGAACAATCCTTGCTACCGGGCGAGCTTCGACGCGCAGGGAGTTCGACCCGAGGATCTGAAGTCCCTGGCCGACCTGGCGCGCTTCCCCTTCACGACCAAGGCGGATCTGCGCGCGGCGTATCCGTTCGGGTTCTTTGCCGTCCCGATGGATCGAGTGGCCCGGTTGCATGCCTCCTCGGGCACCACCGGCAAGCCCACGGTGGTCGGATACACGCGGCAGGACATCGACACCTGGAGCAACCTGGTGGCCCGCTCGATTCGAGCGGCGGGCGGCCGCCGCGGCATGCGGGTGCATGTTGCTTACGGCTACGGGCTCTTCACGGGAGGACTCGGGGCTCACTATGGCGCCGAGGCGGCGGGCTGTACGGTGATCCCCATGTCGGGCGGCCAGACCGAGCGGCAGGTGCAGCTCATCATGGACTTCCGACCCGACATCATCATGATCACGCCGAGCTACATGCTCGCGCTGCTCGATGAATTCAGGCGGCAGGGTATCGATCCCAGGTCGAGCGGACTCTCGATCGGCATCTTCGGCGCCGAGCCCTGGGGAGAGGGCATTCGGCAGGAAATCGAATCCCAGTTCGGCATCGATGCCTGCGACATCTACGGGCTGTCCGAAGTGATGGGGCCGGGCGTGGCACAGGAATTCGGACGCACCAAGGAAGGCCCCACCATCTGGGAGGATCATTTCCTGCCGGAGGTGGTCGATCCCCGGAGCGGTGAGCCGGTCGGGCAGGGTGAGCCGGGGGAGCTCGTGTTCACCTCGCTGACGAAGGAGGCCATGCCCATCGTCCGCTACCGCACGCGCGACCTGACGCGCCTGCTTCCGGGAAACGTCACCGCGATGCGCCGCTTCGCCAAGATCACGGGACGGACCGACGACATGCTGATCATCCGGGGCGTCAACGTGTTCCCGTCGCAAGTCGAGGAGCTGATCCTGGATCGGCCGGCACTTGCGCCGCACTACGAAATCGACATCTCGAGACCGCACCGGATGGACGAGATGGTGGTGCGGGTCGAGGCGAGGCCGGATCTGCCGGCCGAAGCGTATCGGGCCGAGTCGCTCGCGCTCGGTCAAAAACTCAAGTCGATGGTCGGAATTTCCGCGGAGATTCGTGTGGTGGCGAGCGGCTCGCTGCAACGCTCGGGCGGCAAGGCGGTACGGGTCACTGATCGGCGGTAGCGGCCGGATCGCCGATACTGCGCGCGTCGTTGGTCGTGTGCGGCGGGGAGCTGGAGAGCTGCGGTGCGCTCGAGGGCGGCGGCGAGCTCGAGGACGGCGGTGCGCTCGAAGGCAGTGGCGGGCTCGGGGGCGGCGGTGGGCTCGAGAACGGCGGTGCGTTCGAGGGCGGCGGCGAGCTCGAGGGGGTCGCACTGCCGGGCGGTGGGCCGGCCGTGTCGGTCGTGAGAGCGGACTGACGCACCTCGGTTCGGTTCGTCTCCGCGGGGGCCGGCGGGATGGCCTGCACGGTCAGCGCCGTCGGATTGACGATCTGCGGATTATCTCGAAGCTTGACGTAGAGCGTGCCGGTCAGCGGATGAGGCACCGGCATCGCGGAGCCCAGAAATCCGTCGGGCACGATCGCCGGCTTGGTGAATTGCGCGTCGGCCGATACCGAGTCGATCAGATACAGACTCGAGCCGGTCAGTTTGCATGCCAGCTCGGGAGTGGCGGGGCAATCGAGTTTCTTGAGCATGGGCAGACGCACGAGATTGGCGAGAGGCTGCCAGTCGCCCGCGACGCCCTTTGAGTTCACCCGGTATTTGAGAGGTCCATAGGCGGAGGCACCGAATGCCTTGGCCGGCGTGAACGTCGCCACCGCCACGTGGGAATTCTCGAGTGCGAGACCACCGTTGGTGAGGCTCAGGGAGGCATCGAAGGCATCGTCGATGGTAGCCACGTCAATGCTCTCCTCGTGGCCGAACACCGCCGGTATCTGCGCTCGAACCGAGAACACCAGCGTGGCGTCTTGAGGCAGTTCGCTCGGATCCGACAATACGATGTTGCTGTCGCCGCTGAGCGCCGATGCCTGCACGCTCTTGCCGATCAAGGCTACCTTGGGACGCGCCGCATCCACGGTCGCGGTCACGGGAAGCAACCGACCGTCCTTGAGCGTCACCTTGGCGGCGACCGCGTGTTCCGGTTTCAAGTCCGCCGCGCTCCCATCGTCCTTCACCGTCATGGGCAACTCGTCGCCGCCCGGATGCCGCGACAGCTCTCCCGGCATGAACACGATGTTCTTGAGCGAGAGACTCGCTACCTCGTCGAGCCGGCTTCCCGTGAGGGTTCCCTGAGAGTCTCCGGCGTGAATCTCGAACCCGTCGAAGCGCCCGGCCTCCGCGAAGGACTGTATGTTCAGCGGCTGCGGTTGCGCGAGTCCGTATTGCGCGACCAGGAGCGTCATGGCTCCGGGCTGCGAATCCTGGAGCGGCAGCTTCACCTCCACCTCATCGGGCTTCGAGCGCTTCCATTCGGCCTTCAATTCCTTGCCGGCCGGGTCCTTGAGCATGATGCTGTCCACGCAGCTCACGTCGTCCGCGCGCAGATGTACCGTGTCCTGGCGGCCGACGATCAGCGACGCCTCGTCGCCCGCCGCGAGCTGCCACGCCGCGGCGCGTACGTTCCTCAGCCGAAATGTCGGACCTTGGTAAGGATCGAAGCCCCAATAGCCTCGAAGCGTGGCCTGCACACTGTCGCCGAGCACCACCGAGCCCAAGCTCTTGGTGTCGACCACGAAGCCGCCCTGCGCTGCATCCGCGGTCACCGGCAATTGCAACGATTTGCCGTCGCTCCCGGCCAGAGTCAAGGTCAGGTCGTGCGCGTAGGCAGTCGAGAACACGAGCGGCGCCCCTTCCACCGGCAGCACCAGCGCCGTTTTCCTCGCGCAGTAGATCTCCTTGGGATCGACCGCATGCAAAGGGGGGAGCTGCGTCTGCTCGATGGCGGGCATGGCCACCACCAGCACCGATTTGGGATTGTGAAACGAAGGCGCCGTGTTCAGCGTCAGGTTGATGTCGTTGCCGTGCGCCGAGGCGAGCGCGGGAATGTATTGATATTGCGCGGTATGGAAGGAATCCAATATCTTCGCGATATCCAGCACCGAAGCGATGTAGGGGCTGTAGTAGCCGTAGCTCAATTGAGGGGTGTAGCTCGCCTCCATCGCGAGGTCGCTCCCGGGGCCCGAGGTCAGCGCCTCGACGATGGAGGTGCTGTGGCCGTCGTTTAGAATCAAAGACTCCTGGCCCTCCATGAGGCACGGCGCTTGCAGTTCCGGAATGCGGTCGAGGCATTTCGGGTCGACCTTGATGGCAAGGCTGCGCGCGAGCAACGGTGCGACTTGCGAGAGCTTCGCCGGGTCCGCGTCATTGAGCGAGCGCACCGTCGAGAGATAGCGCTCGAGACGCGAACGGTCGAGCGCCGCTTGGTTCAGGTCCTGCGACGTGCGCACGAACGCACCGGGCCGGCCGCGCACCGCGCCCATCAGCGTCTTGAAATCTCCGCCCGCTTCCGGCGCCAGAAACACCAGCAACTGTTGCGCATCCTTCGGGACCGTGACGGTGAGTCCATCCATGGCGCACTTCGGTGTCCAGGTCTTGCAGTCGAAGAACCAGTCGGCGGGCGGCGGATTGGTGGAGCCGCTCAGAAATGCCGATACCAGGAGATAGTGCGCGGACTGGGTGGGCGGCAGGTTCACGCGGATCCAGATTTTGTCGCCTGCGGCAAGATTCGGAACCTCCGCGGCGGGCAACGTCGTTCCAGCGCGGGTCACCGTGACTTCGAGGGTGGGGCCGGCGAGGTCGAACGGGGAGCCGGCACCGCTGGGCTCGGCCAGGAAAGCCGCGCATAGCAGCACGCCGGCGCAGCGTCGAAGGCGGGATTTCACGGAAAACAGGCCCGAAAAGTACATGGGTAGCGACAACTCTCGTAACTTCAACGCGATCTGGATTAGAGCCCCGTCACCGCCGTCGGTTCACGTTACAATCAGTTCACGTGCCCGAACCGTGGAAGCGGTCATCGAAATTCGATCACCGAACCGCGGCGAGCGCGTCGCCGACGAGTTTTTCCGCCTGCAAGACGAGATCCGCGGGCAGGGAGTGTCCGCTCGCGGCGACATTCTCATCGACCTGGTCCGCCCGGGAGGCCCCAATGATCGCCGCGGCGACGTTGGGCTGGCGCAGCACCCAGGCCAGGGAGAACTGCGCGAGTGTGAGCCCGGCTTGTTGAGCGAGCGGCCGCAACGCCTGGATCGCTCGCAGCACTCCGGGCTGGAACCAGGCGGGGCGGAGGAAGCCCTTCATGGAGTCGTCGGCGGCGCGGCTGTCCTTGGGGAGCGGCGCCCCGGGGGCATATTTTCCCGTCAACAGGCCCTGCGCGAGCGGCGACCAGACGATTTGCGAAATTCCCGAGCGAGCGCACAGTGGGAAAAGCGCGCGTTCCGGCTCGCGGTGCAGCAGCGAGTACTGGGGCTGGCTCGATACGAATTTCTCGACCCGCGGCAGCGCGAGCGCCGCCTCGACGCGATCGACCGGCCATTCGGAAAAGCCGATATATCGCGCCTTGCCGGCGCGCACCACACGCGTGAGCGCCTCGAGGGTCTCCTCGAGCGGCGTCTCCCCGTCATAGCGATGGCATTGATACAGATCGACGTAGGACACCTTGAGGCGCGCCAAGGAGGCATCGATCTGCTTCTCGATTTGCGCGCGCGACAGTCCCCGATCCATATCGCTCATCGGGAAGAACAGTTTGGTCGCCAGTATCACGCTGTCGCGCGGGATGCCGGCGAGCGCCTCGCCGAGGACGCGCTCCGCCTCACCGAGGCCGTAGACGTTCGCCGTGTCGAACAGCGTAATGCCGCGGTCGAGAGCGCGGTGTACGCAGGCCACCGCGCTTTCCCTGCGGGCGGCACTGGAAAACGTCAGCCATGAGCCGAAGGCGATCTCGGACACCAGAAGATCGCTCGAGCCGAGTTTGCGATATTTCATCGGTACGCCCCAGAATGTGATGGTGTGACGGAACGCGGCACGCGGCCGGAGTGGAATTCTAACCCATGGCTCACTCGTGAAAACCCTCTTGATCGTGTATCACTCGATGACCGGCGGTACGCGGCAGATGGCGGATGCAGCGGCGCAGGCGGCGGGCAGGGAGCCGGATCTATCCACGCGGCTGATGCAGGCGCGGGATGCCGGCGCCGAGGACGTGCTCGCCGCCGACGGATATGTGTTCGCCACGCCGGAGAATCTCGCTGCGATGTCGGGTCAAATGAAGGATTTCTTCGACCGAACGTATTATGCGGCGCTCGACCGCCTCAACGGCAGGCCCTACGGCACGCTCATCTGCGCCGGAAGCGACGGCACACAGGCCGCGGCGCAGATCGATCGCATCGCGACGGGCTGGCGGCTGCGGGCGGTCGCGCCCGCCCTCATCGTCTGCACGCATGCGCAAAGCCCGGAGTCGATCGCGCGACCCAAACAAATCGGTGCCGCGGAGCTGGCACGCTGCGAGGAACTCGGGGCGACCCTCGCCGCGGGAATCGCGCTGGGCATTTTCTAGCGCTTCGACGGGTTCGGGCCGTGCGCCGCCTCATCGCGGTACACTTCGGGCTCAACTCCAACCTCGAGGCCAACCCTCATGTCCGGGACCCACTTGATACGCCGCTCCTCGGCCACCGTGCTGGGCGGTGCGCTTCTCGCCGTCGCGATCGTGCGCCTGTCGCACGCGGACAATGCACCCATTCCGCATTCGCTCGCCGAGGCGGTGACGATGGAGCAGGCCGACGCGTTGCCGCGCACGGGCTTTTACCAAACGCCCGCACTGTCCGGCTCGCAGCCGGGAGCATTGCTCCGCCGGGAATCCTTCGCCGGCTATGCGGTCCCGTCCGGCGCCACGGCGGTCCGCATTCTCTACCATTCGTTGAGCTCGGAAGGGGCCCAGGTCGCCACCTCGGCCGTGGTGCTCATTCCGCCGGGTCCCGCGCCGGCCGGCGGTTGGCCGGTGATCGCGTGGGCGCACGGCACCAGCGGGGTCGCGCGCATGTGCGCGCCCTCGCTTCAGAAGGACATGGAATACGGCGAGGAAGGACTCATGCCGATGGTGCGTGCGGGATTCGCCGTCGTCGCCACCGACTATCACGGTCTCGGCACCGCCGGTCCGCATGAGTACGTCAACAAGATAGCCCAGGGCCGCGACGTGATCTACTCGGTTCCCGCGGCCCGGGCCGCGGTGCCGTCGCTCGGCCGCCGCTGGGTCGTGATCGGTCATTCGCAGGGAGGCCTCGCCGCGTGGAGCGTCGCCGAGATGGAGGCGACACTCCACGATCCGAATTATCTGGGCGCGGTATCCGTCGCGGGTGCCGGAGACTTGAAGGCCATCCTCAGCGGCATGGGCAATCCCGGGAGCGACGCGGCGTTCTACCTGACGTACATGGCGTACGCCATTCACGTGCTGAGCCCGGAGTTCAAGCCGTCCGACATGCTCGAGGGGGCAGCCCTCGCGCGATACGAGAATGCGACCACCAAGGGCTGCTGGAATTACGCCTACGCGAGCTTTCTCGGCTTGCCGCCCGGCAAGATTGTCAAGCCGGGCTGGGACGGGACCGCTGCGGCCGAGAAGCTCTTCAAGATCGACGAACTGGGGACGGCGCCGATCGGGGGCCCGATGCTGGTGATCGCGGGCGAAGGCGATCAGACCGTTCCCATCGCATCGATGCGGGGCACGGTGCAAAAAGCCTGCCGCAACGGCATCGCGCTCACGTTTCGATCCTATCCCGGACTCGACCACGATCCGACCATGGATCAGTCGACGCCGGATCAACTCGCGTGGGTGCGCGACCGATTCGCGGGCAAGGCGAGCGCCGGCAATTGCGCGGAGCTCAAACTCTGAGGCGCGGCGGGATTTGGGCGGCGGGATTCGTTGCGCTGCCGCCTGCCGCGGCCGCGAGGGCGAACTTCAGCTCTGCCAGCCGAGGCCGAGGCTCTTCTGCAAGGCGACGTAATCCTTGATCAGCTCTGCCTCGCCCGCCACCCGGTCCTGCTCGGCCGAGAAGCGCGTGCGTTCCGCGTCGAGCCAGTCGAGGGCGGAAGAGGTGCCGGCCCGGTAGCGTATCTCCGTGAGCGAGGATGCCTTGGTCGCCGAGGTTTCGACGGCCAGCAGCTTGACGACGTACTTGCGTTGATGTCCGTAGCGCGACAATGCCCCATCGGCGTCGCGGAGCGCTCCGAGCACCGTGCTTCGGTACTTGGCCTCGGCTTCGTCGCGGGCCGCCTTGGCCTGATTCACGCGGGCGCGGGTGCGGCCGAAATCGAGCGCGTTCCACTGTAAATACGGAATTCCGAGCGCCAGGAAATTGTCGCTTCGAACGAGACTCCCCGGTGAGGCTGCGCTGAAGCCGAGATCGCCGAACAGGGTCAGTTTTGGGAACCAGTCGGCCTCGCGCTCTCCGATCTGCGCAGTTTGCGCGGCAAGCCGGAACTCGGCGGCGCGGATATCCGGCCGCCGGCGCAGCATGGCCGCGGGGTCTCCGACCGAGACTGTGGCCGGCAGCGTCGGCAGGGGCCGGCGAGCGCCGAGCTCGGCATCGAGTGAACCCGGCTCACGGCCGGTGAGGACCGCCAGCTGGTCCAAGGATTCGCTGATCTGCTCATCGAGCGGAATGATGCTTGCTCGCGTGTTCTCGACCTGGGTGCGGATCCGCTCAACGTCGAGATCCGACGCGACTTCCTGCGCACGCCGCTGCTCGGTCAGCTCGAGTACCTTCTCTTCGAGCTCGGCCGTCCGGCGCGCAAGGTCCTGACGCGACTGCCGGTCGCGAAGATCGACATAGGCCTGCGCCACCTCCGCGGCGAGCTGCACGCGCGTGTCGGCGAGATCGGCCTCGACCGCGATCGACTCGGCGGATGCCGCCTGAACCGCGCGGCGCGTGCCGCCGAACAAATCGACTTCCCACGTGGCGTCGAACCCCAAATTGTAGAGATTCGAGTCGCCGATATTCACGGTGGACTTCGGAAGCTCCGCATTGATATAGCTCGCGCTCGCCCCGGTCTTGGGCAGCGCATCGGCTTTCTGTTCCTTGAGCGAGGCGCGGGACTCGCGCAGGCGCGCCTCCGCGGCCGCGGCGTCCGGGCTATTGGCCAGCGCCGCCTCGATGAGAGCCGTGAGCTCCGGGTCGCCGAGCGCATTCCACCAGCGAGCGGCCGAGGGCTCGGCGGGCGAGGCGTCCTCCGGAGCGCGGTGGAACGAGGCCGCTCGAGCGGCGAGCGGCGCCGCGGGCGGAGCGCCGCGAAAGTCCGGACCGACGGTGCAGGCGCCGAAGCCGGCGGCGGCCGAAGCGATCAGCGCGAAGTACGCGAGACGGGAGGGAGTCATGGAACGTCGTGGAGGCATTGCCCCGCCTCAGTGCTGCGCGGCCGGCCCGGGCGCTCTCGGAGCCGAATTTCGCAGCACCAGCGCCAAGGGAATGCATAGAAGCATCGCGACACCGAGCACATAGAAGGTCTCGGAGTAGGTGATCACCGCCGCTTGCTGATAGATCTGGGCTGCGAGCCCGCCGAGGGCTTGGAGGTGCGCGAAGGCGGAGTCGCCGTGCTGTGCGAGATAGCCGGCGGCGCTCGTCGCCATGTGATCCTGGCCGATCACGGAATTCGCGGTGACCGACTCGCGGATCACCGCATCGTGATACGCGTCGCGGCGGTCGATGAACACGCCGAGCAGGGCGAGTCCGACCGAACCGCCCAAATTCCGCGCCATGTTGTAAAGGCCCGCCGCATCGCCGGCCTCGGCCTGGGATACCGCGGACATCGATGCCTGATTGAGCGGCATCATCGCGCACATCTGTCCCAGGCCCCGCAGAATCTGCGAGCCGTAGAAGTCGTGGCCGACGCTTTGAGCGGTCAGGGAGGTATCGAGCATGCAGCTCACGGCGAACAGCAAGAGCCCCACGATGACCATGATCCGCGGATCGACTCTGCCGAGGAGGCGCGGCAGGATCGGCATCATCAGGAAGGACGGCAGTCCGGCCAGCAGCATGATGTCGCCCGACTGCGCCGCGTTGTAGCCCGCGATGTTGCTCAAGAATTGCGGCACGAGATAGGACACGCAATAAAGTCCGGCGCCGACCGTGAACACGATGAAGATCACGCTGGCATAGGACTTGTTGGCGAGAAGCTCCAGCCGGACGATGGGCTTTCGGGCGACGAATTGCCCGAGCGCCATCACGGCGATGCCGGCCGCGGCGAGCACGCTCAGCCAGATGATCATGCGGGAGTCGAACCAGCGCTCGCGCTGCCCCTCTTCCAGCACCACGGTGAGCGAGCTCAAACCGGCGGCGAGCCCCAGGATGCCGAGCCAGTCGGCGTTGATGAATTCACCCCAGTGAGCCTTGGCGGCGGGCAGCCCGACGTAGAGCAGCAGAACGAGCGCGGCGCACACCGGCAGATTCACGAAAAAACACCAGCTCCAATCGATGTCCTCCGCGAGCCGCCCGCCGACGACGGGTCCGAGCAGCGGACCGAGGAGCACGATGAGGCCGAACATGGTCATGCCGATGGGCATCTGATGGCGCGGCAGGCGCGTGCGCACGATGGTTTGCGCGGTGGGGATCATGGCGCCGCCGGCGAATCCCTGGCCGATCCTGCCGATGATCATCTGTGCCAGGGTATGCGAGAGGCCGCACATCATGGAAAAGCCGGAGAAGAGCACCGCATTGACCAGCAGGAATTTGCGCAGACCGAACACCCGCGTGAGCCACGCGGTCAGCGGGATCATGACGATCTCGGACATGAGATAGCCGGTCGAGATCCAGGTGCCTTCCGTGCCGGTGGCGCCGATCGAGCCTTGAATCTGCGGCAGCGCCGAGTTGGTGATGGAAATATCGAGCGTCGCCATCAGCGCGCCGAGCGATCCGGCCGCAACCGCGATCCAGTCGCCGACGGAGGCTCTGGGTTCCGCCGCGGCGTTCAGCCATGGCCGCTCTCCGAGGCGATGCGCCGGGGCGCGTCGCGGCCGCTTCGGGTGTCGACCTTGACCGTCACCGAGAGGCCGGGAACCAGTACCTTGCGCGCCTCCTCGCCCGCATCGACGTGAATGCGCACCGGCACCCGCTGTACGATCTTGGTGAAGTTTCCGGTGGCGTTCTGAGGGGGCAACAATGCGAACTCGGAACCCGTTCCGGGGGCGAAGCTCGCGACCGTCCCATGCAGGTCCGCACCGGACAACGCGTCGACGTGGATGGTCGCCGGCTGTCCGGGCCGCATCAGGCCGATCTGCGTCTCCTTGAAATTCGCGTCGAGATAGAGGTCCTGGACGGGCACGATGGTCATCATCCGCGTCCCGGGCTGTACGTACTGGCCGACGCGCACCGTGCGGTCGCCCACTCGGCCCGCGATCGAGCTCCTCACGACGGTATCTTCCGTGTCCAGCCGCGCCGACTCGGCGCTGGCTGCGGCGGCCTCGAGCTGGGCGCGGGCCTGGAGGATCTGGGCCTGCGTCGCGCCGATTTGCCGTTCCGCCGACTCGAGCGCAGCCTTGTCCGCCTCGAGGGTCGCGGCCGCCTGATTCTGGGCGTTGCGAAGCTCCGCGAGGCGCTCGCCGGTCTCCGCGCCGGACGACACCAGCGGCGCATAGCGCTGCACCTGGGCGAGCGCGTAGGTCGCGTTGGCCTGCGCTCCACGGACCTGGGCCCGGGCCTGCGCGATGTTCGCCTGCTGCAGCGGGAGATCCGCTTCGGCCCGCGCGATGTCGGCCTTGCGTGCCGCGGCCGTGGCGGTGACTTGATCGAGCACGGCCTGGTACTGGCGGCTGTCGAGGCGCACCAAGGGCGCACCGGCGGGTACGGATTGATTGTCGGCCACATACACTTCGGCGATGTAGCCGGACACCTTCGGTGCCACCGTCACGCTGTCGGCCTGCAGGTAGGCATCGTCGGTACTTTCGATGAAACGGCCGACGAGCCACCAGTGCCCGCCCCAGACTCCGCCGACAATGAGCGCCGCGAGGCCTACGGCCGCGAGCAGCCGCCGTGCGCGCGGGCTCAGGCGCCCGGCTGAAGCGGGTGACTCGTCCGCCGGCGCCGCATTCTGCCGCGCCGCCCTGGCGAGTGCCGGGGCTGAGGGGGGCGGGCCTGAAGGCGCCGGGGCGTCCGATTCCACTGGTCGATCGCGCACCGGCGCGTCCATGGTAGCTCCCAAAATATTCCGATTGATATAAGTATTCCAGTTGGAATATATTTGTCAACTGGTATATTTTCAGTCCGGGATTTGTCCGGGAGGAAAGGAAGGCCCATGTCGACCGTCGCCAAGCACCGCCACTCGATGAACGGCGGTTATCCGCGAGGCGAGGAGACGCGCGCCCGCATCGTCGCGGCCGCCATGAAACTGTTCGGCGAGAAGGGTTATGAGGGCTCATCGACCCGCGACATCGCCGCGGCCGCCGGCGTCAACGCTCCGGCCTTGCAGTACTACTTCGATAACAAGGAAGGCGTGTTCCGCGCCTGCATCGAACTCATTGCCGACCGCGCCTGGGACAGCCTGTCCGAGGGAGTCCTCGAGGCAGAACGTCTGGTCGCCGAGGGAGCCGAGGACGAGGCTCTGATCGACGCCTACTGCGACATCCAGTCCCGCGCCGCCGAATTCAAGTTCAAGGCGGCGGACCATGACGAATGGCGGCTATTCATGGCGCGGCAGCAGGCGGGACTCGACCCGGATATCGGCTACGAGGCGGTGTTCCGCCGCATCAGCCGGCGCACGTTCGCCGCCACTACGGCCATCATCGGCCGGTTGAGCGGGCGACCCGCCGACGATGAAATCATCCGGCTCCGGGCCGTTGCCCTGAGCGGCCAGTTCCAGGTGTTCCATGTCTGCCGCCGAATGGCGATGACATTGCTCGGCTGGGACGAGATCGACGCCGGGCGCCAGGCGCTCGTCAAGCGGGTGGTGCGCGATCACACTCGAGAACTGCTGCGGTCGTTCGCGGCGGAGAGACGCCGCTCTGCGCCCGCCCCGGTCAGGCGGTCGAAGCGCCCACGCAAATAAGTCACGTGGCGCGAGGCCTTGGCCCGGCGCGCCACGCGGATCGGCGACGCTATAGTAAGATCGGCGCTGGCAGCGGCGGAAGCGGCGGGGCGATCATGAATCTCGAGTTCACGGCGGAGGAGCGGGCCTTTCGCGACGAAGTGCGCGCCTTTTTGCGCGAGCGTCTTCCCGGCGCGGTCCGCGACAAGGTGCTGGGCGGCTTGGAATTGAACCGAGACGACTATCTCGCGTGGCAGCGCGCGCTGTACGAACGCGGGTGGGGAGGCGTCAACTGGCCCCGGGAATTCGGCGGGACCGGCTGGAATGCCGTGCAGCAGTACATTTTCGAGGAGGAATCGGCGGAGGCGGGTGCGCCGCGTCTGATCCCTTTCGGATTGAAGATGGTGGCGCCGGTGCTCATGGCCTTCGGTACGCCGGAGCAGCAGCAGAGGTTCCTGCCGCCCATTCTGTCGAGCGAGGCTTGGTGGTGTCAGGGATATTCCGAACCCGGCGCCGGATCCGATCTCGCCTCGCTTCGTACCCGCGCGGTGCGCGAGGGTGAGTACTTCGTCGTCAACGGCCAGAAGACTTGGAATACGCTGGGTCATTTCGCCGATTGGATGTTTTGCCTGGTGCGCACCGACCCCAAGGCGAAGCAGCAATCCGGGATCTCGTTCCTGCTGATCGACATGAAGAGCCCCGGGGTGACCGTACGTCCCATTGCCTTGCTCGACGGCGGGGTGCGCGAGGTCAACGACATCTTCCTGGAAAACGTGCGCGTGCCTGTGGCAAATCTCGTCGGCGAGGAGAACCGCGGGTGGACCTACGCGAAGTTTTTGCTCGGCCACGAGCGCACCAGCATCGCCGCCGTCGGAAGCGCCAAGCGCGAGCTCGCCCGCCTCAAACGGGCCGCCGGAGGCGAGGGGCGCGACGGGCGATCGCTCCTCGACGATCCCTTGTTCGCTGCACGCGTCGCAAGGATCGAGATCGATCTGATGGCGCTCGAGATCACGAACCTGCGCGTGCTGTCCGCCGAGGGAGCCGCGCGCGCGCCCGGTCCGGAAGCATCCATCCTGAAGATCAAGGGCTCGGAGATCCAACAGGCGATCTCCGAGCTCATGATGCACGCCGCCGGTCCGTACGCCCTGCCGCTGCGCCTCGAGGCCATGGAGGCGGGCTGGCAGTCCGACCCGGCCTCGAAACCGTTGGGTCCCAGTTTTGCCGCCACCGCGACGTCGGCTTATTTGAACCAGCGCAAGCTCTCGATATTCGGCGGCACGAACGAGATTCAGAAAAACATCGTCGCCAAGATGATGGGACTGTAGGAGCGCACGGCTTGGACTTTGAATTCAGCGACGAACAGCGCCAGCTTCGCGAGGCGGTCGAGGCCTTCGCCGCGAAGGAATACACCTTCGAGCGGCTGCGCGCGATCAAGCGCGCGGGCGCCGGCTGGGATCCGGCGGTCTGGCGCGGATTGGCGGAACTCGGCGTCACGGCGCTCAACGTGCCTGCATCGCTCGGCGGCCTGGGCTACGGGCCCACCGAGACGCTCGCGTTGATGGACGCCTGCGGGCCGAGTTTATTGCTGGAGCCGATTCTCACCAGCGCCGTCATCGCCACCGCATTGCTGCGGCACTACGAACGCGACCCGGCGCCCGCCGAGCTGCTTCGCGCCCTGGCCGCGGGCGATCGCATCGCGGCGCTCGCGCATTTCGAGCCCGGGTCGCGGTTCGAGACCGCCTGGGTCGAGACGCGCGCCGCGGCCGTGGACGGGGGATATCGGCTCGACGGCCACAAGGCCGTGGTGCCGCATGCCGGGCTCGCCGATGTGTTGATCGTGTCCGCCCGCTCGGCCGGCGGAGCGGCCGACGCCGAGGGCCTGTCGCTCTACTTGGTGCCTCGGGGCGCGCCCGGGGTCGAACTCGTCGAGTATCTCACCGTCGACGGGCAGCGCGCGGCCGACATCCGTTTCAACGCGGTGAGGGTGCCGAAGAACGCCCGATTGGGCGCGGAGGGCGATGCGCTTCCCGCGATCGAGGCCGCGCTCGACCTCGGGCTCGCCGCGCTGTGCGCTGAAGCCGTGAGCATCATGCAGGCAGTGATTCGAGCCACCGTCGAGTATCTGAACACGCGGCAGCAATTCGGACAGCCGATCGGCCGCTTTCAGGCGCTGCAGCACCGCGTGGCTGACATGACCGTGCATCTGGAGCAGGCCCGCTCGATGAGTTATCTCGCGGCCGTGCGCTGTGCGTCTCCCGATGTATTGGATCGCCGGCGCGCTTTGTCGGCGGCCAAGGCGGTGATCGCGGAGGCTGCCCGTTTCGTCGGTCAGCAAGCCGTGCAGCTGCACGGCGGCATGGGAATGACCGACGAGCTCAAGGTGAGCCACTGGTTCAAGCGGCTCACCGCCATCGAAATCCTATCCGGCGACGGCGATTTTCACCTGCAGCGCTTTGCGGCGTCGATTGCCGCGGTGGATCCGGAATAGACGGGAACGAGAGCCGGAGGGGTGTCATGTTCAAGCGCATTTTGCTGTGCTACGACGGATCCGCCGCCGGGCGCCGGGCATTGAGGCGCGGCGCCGACCTCTCGATTTTCCTCAATGCCCAGGTATACGTACTCTCCATCATCCCCGCCGGCGCGCTCGATCCGGTGCTCGCGGCGGGCGCGGCCGGCCATCCGTGCATCGTCAAGGAGGATCACGGCTATCGCCAAATGCTGGACGAGTCGGTGGAATGGCTCAAGGCGCGGGGCCTAGCCGCCGACGGTTATTTGACCAGCGGCAATACCGTCGACCGCATCCTCGAGTACGCGGAGAAACTGCAGATCGATCTGATCGTGCTCGGCTACTATCCGCGGCCCGCCGGCGGCTTCTGGTGGACGAGCTCCTCGCGCGCCAGCCTGTCCGAGCGGGCCCGATGCTGCATTCTCGTCGTCGTAGACCCCTCCCCTTGACGCCGAGCTCTCTGTCGCTGACCGCACTCGAGGGGATCCCGGAAATCGAGCCCGGCGATGCCCTGGCGCCGCTCATCGCGGCGGCGCTCGAGCGCCAGTCGCTGCATTTGCTCGATGAGGACGCGCTCCTCGTGTGCCAGAAAATCGTGTCGAAATCCGAAAACCGATTCGTGGATCTCGGCAGCGTGGGCGTGTCGATGAAGGCGCGGGAGCTCGCGGCGCGCTGCGGTAAGGACCCGCGCCTGGTGGAAGTGATCCTGCGCGAATCGACCGACGTAGTGCGCTGCGCTCCTCAGGTGCTCATCGTGAGACACCGGCTCGGCCTGGTGATGGCGAATGCCGGCGTCGATCAATCGAACGTTCCGGGGGCGGGGCAGCGCGTGCTGCTGCTGCCGGAGAATCCCGATGCGTCCGCGCGCACCTTGCGCGAGTCGCTGCGCGCGCTGCTCGGTGCGGCGCCCGGCGTGGTGATCACCGACTCCTTCGGCCGGCCCTGGCGGCGCGGAGTGTGCGGGACGGCGATCGGCGCGTCCGGATTCGTGACTCTCCTCGATCGCCGCGGCGACAAGGACCGGTTCGGGCGTGCGCTCCAGGTGACGCAGGTGGCGACGGCGGACGGGCTCGCGGCCGCGGCCGAGCTGGTCATGGGCGCGGGCGCCGAGGGGCGGCCCGTGGTACTCGCCCGCGGACTGCCGCCGGCCTGGCGGGATGGCTCGGCGCGGGCGGCGGACCTGTTGCGGCCGCTGTCCGAAGATTTGTTCACGTAGCGGCACCATGCAGCGCATCGTCGCATTGTGCGGTGGCGTCGGCGGCTCGAAGCTGGCAGAGGGCTTGCAGCAAGTCCTCGCGCCCGGTGAGCTCTCCGTCATCGTCAATACCGGCGATGATTTCGAGCACCGCGGGCTGCCGATCTGCCCGGATCTCGATACCGTTTTGTATACGCTCGCGGGCGTCGCCAACCCGGATCAGGGGTGGGGGCGGGCCGACGAATCCTGGCAGGTGCAGGCGGAGTGGCGCGAGCTCGGGGTCGACACCTGGTTTCAGCTGGGCGACCGAGACATCGCCTTGCATCTGTATCGGAGCGAGCTGCGCTCTCGAGGGATGTCGCTGACCCAGATCACCCAGGCGCTCGCTCAGCGCTTTCGCATAGCCAGCGAGCTCTTGCCGATGTGCGATCAGCCCGCACCGACCACGGTGTCCACCGAGCTCGGTGATCTGCCGTTCCAGGAGTACTTCGTGAAACACCGCTGCGCGCCCACGGTGCGCGGATTCCGCTACGGCGCGGAGGCCTCGGGGGCGATGCCGGGCGAGGTACGCGCGGCGCTCGAGCGGCCGGATCTCGAGGGGATCATTCTCTGCCCATCGAATCCCTACCTGAGTGTCGCCCCGATTCTGGCGGTTCCCGGAATCCGGGAGGCTCTGGTGCGTGCTGAGGTTCCGGTGATTGCCGTGTCGCCGCTGATCGGGGGGGCCGCTGTCAAAGGTCCGGCGGCAAAAATCATGAACGAGCTCGATCTGCCGGTGTCTTCTCTGGAAATCGCCCGGCTATACCGTGACTTCGTGGACGTGATGCTGATCGACGAGCGGGATCGCGCGCTGATCGCGAGGCGCAAGGCGGGTGATCCGCACATCGAGGCTGCGGAGATTCTCATGAAGTCGCCGGCCGACCGGCGCCGGCTGGCCGAGGCCTGCCTCGCCGTGCTTCGCCGCCGGCGCTCGGGATTGGGCCGGTCAAACGAGGGTTTGCAATGATCAAGCTCGGGTACAAGGCGTCCGCCGAACAATTCGGACCGAATCAGCTGCTCGAGTACGCCGTGCTGGCGGAGAAGCTCGGATTGGATTCGGTCTGGATCAGCGATCATTTCCAACCCTGGCGGCATACCGGCGGTCATGCGCCGTTCTCCCTGGCGTGGCTAGGAGCGCTCGGCGCCCGAACCGAGCGCATCGTCATGGGCACGAGTGTGCTCACGCCGAGCTTTCGCTACCACCCCTCGGTGGTCGCGCAGGCCTTCGCCACCTTGGGCACGATGTTCCCCGGCCGCGTGGTGCTCGGCATGGGAACGGGAGAATCCTTGAACGAGGTCCCTGCAACCGGGCTCGATTGGCCCGAGCAGAAGGAGCGCACCGCGCGCTTCCGCGAGGCGCTGCGGCTGATCCGGGCGCTCTGGTCCGAAGAGCGTGTGAGCTTCGAGGGGCAGTTCTATAAAACTCGATTGGCGACGCTGTACGACCGGCCGGAGAAGCCGGTGCCGCTCTACATCGCGGCCGCGGGGCCGTTCATGGCCAAGCTCGCCGGCATGGAGGGCGATGGATTCATCTGTACCAGCGGCAAGAAGCGCGAGCTTTACACGGAGACCTTGCTCCCGAACGTGCAAGCGGGGCTCGCCGCTTCGGGCCGGGGCAAGGATCCGGCCTACGAGCGGATGATCGAGATGAAGGTGTCCTTCGACAGCGACCGCGGCCGAGCCGAAAGCGACACCCATTACTGGGGCGCGCTGGCGCTGAAGCCCGAAGAACGAGAGCACATCGGGGACCCCCAGGAGATGGAGAAATTGGCAGACGCGCTGCCGATCGAGCGTACCGCCTCGCGTTGGATCGTGTCGAGCGATGCGGACGAAATGACGGACAAGATCGGCGCCTACGTCGACATGGGATTAGATCATCTGGTGTTTCATGCCCCCGGCCCCGACCAGGCGCGATTTCTCACACAGTTCGCGGAGCGGGTGGTGCCGCGGCTCAGGAAGCGATATGGCGGGTAACGCGGGCGCGATCTGGGCGGTGGTTCCGGTCAAGCGGCTCGCGGCCGCGAAGCAGCGCCTGGCTGCGGATCTCGGCGAGGCGCGCGAAGAATTCGCGTATCTTCTGGCGTGCCGCACTGTCGATGTGCTGCGAAGCGCCGACATGGTCTCTGGGATCATCGTGGTGACGCCCGATCCGCGCGTCGCCGCCGCCGCGCGGGCGCGTGGGGCGGCCGTCGTGGACGATGAAGATGCTTCTCTCAATCAGGCCTGCGTGCTGGGCCTCGAGAGGGCGGCGAGCCGCGGTGCGAGTCTCGCCGCGGTGCTTCCTTCGGATCTTGCGACGCTGACCGCGGAGAGCCTCGAGCGGCTGCTTCGGGCCTACCTCCGGCTGCCCGGGGCCGAGAGCGGCGCGATCGGCCTCGTGCGCTGCAAGGAGGGAACAGGAACCAATCTGGTTCTCGTGACGCCCAACGCATCCTTCGAGCCGTCGTTCGGTCCCGGCAGCTTCTCGAGGCATTCGCGCGGCTCCGTGTCGGGCGTGCACGAGCTCGAGGAACCGACGGTGTCGTTCGACATCGACACGCCCGAAGATCTCGCGGCGCTCCGGGCGGCCTTCGAGGCGGGCTGCGAGGGCGGACCATTGGCCTCGTTGCTGCGCCGGAGCGTTGCGTCGGTCAGCAGGCCGTCGCGCGGCCCGGGCGGTATGCCGTCGACGCCTTCCTCGGCGCGCGCGCAAGCTCTGACCGCCTCCTCGTCCTCGGAGCTCGCGCCGCGCGCGGCCGCGCTCCGGGATTTGGGGCACGGAGCGCTCGTCACTTATTCCCGCAAAGTGTTCCTGCCGCTCACGCAGCTGTGCCGCGACTCCTGCCATTACTGCACGTTTGCCAAGGCGCCGCGGCGGCTCAAGAGTCCCTACCTGTCGATCGAGGAGACGGTGTCGGTCGCGGCCGAGGGCGCCCGATTGGGTTGCAAGGAAGCGCTCTTTACGTTGGGCGAACGCCCGGAACTGCGCTACCGGGCCGCGCGCGAATGGCTGAGCGCTCGTGATTTCGACAGCACGCTGCATTACCTGGCGTACGCCGCGGCCGCGGTTCGCGACCGGACCGGTCTGTTGCCGCACATCAACGCCGGCTGTATGACGGCGAAGGAGATGGCGATGCTGCGGCCGGTGTGCGCCTCGATGGGCCTCATGCTGGAGAGCACGGCGGTGAGGCTTTGCGAAAAGGGCGGTCCGCATCACGGGTCGCCGGACAAGGAGCCCTCCGTGCGGCTCGCCACCCTCGCCGAGGCAGGACGGCAAAAGATCCCCTTCACGACCGGCATTCTGATCGGCATCGGCGAGACGCGCGGCGAGCGCATCGAGGCGCTTCTCGCCATTCGCGAGCTGCACGAGCGCTACGGGCACATCCAGGAGATCATCGTTCAGAATTTCGTGCCCAAGCAGGGCACCCTCATGGCCGATGCGCCGCCGGCCGATGCCGAGGAACTATTGTGGAGCATCTCGGCGGCGCGCCTTCTGTTCGGGCCGGCCATGAGCATCCAGGCGCCGCCCAATCTCTCTCCGGCCCCCCTGCCGGAGCTGGTGGGCGCCGGCATCAACGATTGGGGCGGTGTCTCGCCCCTCACGCCCGATTTCGTGAATCCCGAATCGCCGTGGCCCGAGATCGAGCGCCTGCGCGAACAAACCGAAGCGGCGGGTAAGACCTTGGCCCAGCGGCTCACCATTTATCCGGGATATGCGAAATCCGCGCAGATCTGGCTCGACCCCGGCATGCACCGCGCGGTTCTCGAGCAAAGCGACGGCGATGCACTCGGACGCGAAGACGCGTGGCGAACGGGCCGAAGCGTCGATCTTCCGCCGGCCTTCGCGACGTGCTACCGGCGCATCGTCGGGACCCGCATCTTCAGTCTCGTCCGGGAGATCCTCGATTTCGGTGCGGAGCATCTCGGCGCCGATCGCATCGCCGAGCTGTTCACCGCGCGCGGAGGCGACTTTCGCGAGGTCTGCGAGGCGGCGGACGGACTGCGGGCCCGGGTCAACGGCGACATCGCGACCTACGTGGTGAACCGGAATATCAATTACACCAACATCTGCGGCTACCGGTGCAGCTTTTGCGCCTTTTCGAAGGGCACACGCAAGCACGAGGGAGCCGAGCGCGGTTATCTGCTCGATGTCGCGCAGATCGTCGACCGGACGCTCGAGGCTGAGCGGCGCGGGGCGACCGAAGTGTGTTTGCAGGGAGGCATTCACCCGAGCTTCACGGGCGAGACCTATCTCGGAATCCTGCGCGCGCTGAAAGCCGCGGATCCCGGCATGCACGTCCACGCGTTCTCGCCGCTCGAGGTCTGGCATGGCGCGAAGACCCTCGGGATGACGCTGCGGGATTATTTGACGCTGCTCAAGGCCGAAGGACTCGGCAGCCTTCCGGGAACGGCCGCGGAGATCCTGGTCGACGAGGTGCGCGCCGTCCTGTGTCCGGACAAGCTGAGCGCCGGCGAGTGGCTGGAAGTGATCGAGACGGCGCATGAGTCCGGTCTTCCCACCACATCGACCATGATGTTCGGACACGTCGACGGGTATGGTGACTGGGCGATGCATCTCCTGCGGCTGCGCGATCTGCAACGGCGCACCCGTGGGCTCACCGAATTCGTGCCGCTGCCTTTCGTTGCGCACGAGGCGCCTCTCTACAAGCGCGGGCGGGCGCGGCCCGGCCCGACGCTCCGCGAGGCGATTCTCGTGCATGCGGTCGCACGGCTCGTTCTGCATCCGCACGTCGAGAACGTTCAGGCCTCCTGGGTCAAGATGGGGCGGGCGGGAATGCGCGAGGCGCTCCGTGCGGGCGCCAACGATTTCGGCGGTACGTTGATGAACGAGAGCATTACGCGCGCGGCGGGCGCGATGCACGGTCAGGAGATGACGCAGGCCGACATGCTCTCGCTGGCGGCCTCGCTCGGGCGCTCGGCCGTGCAACGGACGACGCTCTACCGGCGGCTCACCGGCCGGGAGGATGGCGATCGAGGGCAATGTGTGGCCGGGTAGGGAGGGTGGATCATGAGCGGTCAAGATAAGGTGCAGTCGGGCGATGCGTATTCGTACGCGACGCATCTCAACGTGTTGTTCGGGGCGCTGGAGAAAGTGGGGGAGTTTCTCGTGGACCTCGAGGGGCGGACGGTGACGCTCGGGCCGCGGGAGGGGTTCGTGGTGCCGAAGGGCGTGGTGCATCGGACGCGGAGGGCGCCGGCGCGGTGCGTGATCTTGATGGTGGAGAATAGAGGGATCGTGCCGACGGGGGATTGATGCCGCGAGGCACGCTTCTTGGCGGACGAGAGCGCGTCGGTGAGAGCGGTGCCGTTCACCGCAATTGGCTGTCTTTACTCCCGCGGCGATTGTATCCGCTGAAGCGGGCGGCCTCTCGGTCATGCTCGTCCTGGCAATTGACGCACATGCGCACCCCGTGGAACGCGTTTCTGCGCGCCTCCGGGATTTCGGTCCCGCACTCGACGCAATGAGTGGCTGAAGGGCCTTGCGGCAATCGGCTTTGCGCGCGCTTGATGCCGTCGCGCACCGTCGCATCGATTTGATCCTGCACTGCGCCGTCGCCGGCCCAACCGGTCGCCATGATTTCACCTCTCGCCTGCCGCACACAGGATGCGTGCGCTACTCACCTTTATGGGTGTTCGGCCGCGAAGTTGCAATATCTGCCGATAAAAATCCTTAAATATCATAATCTTATGTGGTCCAGTCTTATGTAGTCAGCTCTCGGGCCAGGTTCCCCGCGGCGCGCGCAAAAGATATACGCTACACCGAAATACCAGGAGCACGGCCCCGTCCACCATGGCAAAACTCAAGCGCGCACCGATCAAGTCGCTTTTCCCCACCCAGCTCACCGTCGGCATGCTCGAAGTCGAGGTCAAGCGCAGCCGCCTCCAGAAACTCTCGCCTGAGGAACGCGAGGCCTTCCTGGAAGCGCATCCGATGCCCGTTGTCATAGGGCCCGAAGAGCGGCTGTACATCACCGATCACCATCATCTGGCGCGGGCCGCGCTCGAGGCCCGGGTGAAGACGGCGTGCTTCAGCGTCGAGGCGGATTTCTCCTCGTTGTCCCCGAAGAAATTCTGGGCGGAGATGGACAAGCGCTCATGGGTGCATCCGCTCGATGAGAACGGCGTTCGTCACAGGTACCATCGCCTCCCGGAGAGCCTCAAAAAGCTGATTGACGATGTGTATCGATCGCTTGCGGGTTTCGTGCGGGATGCCGGCGGCTTCCGCAAGACCGACGCGGCGTTCGTCGAATTCGTCTGGGCGGACTTCTTTCGCCGCAACATCGCCGTCGAGGACGTCACCTCCGATTTCCTCGAGGCGGTGCGCCGTGCGAAGCGGCTGGCGCAAAGTCCGCTGGCCAAGCGCATTCCGGGTTTCACCGGGTGAAACCTTCGGCGGCCGCGCAGATTGCGGCGCGGCTCGACCGGCTCCCCTCCTCGCGCACCATCTGGACCATCATCGTCCTGATATCGCTCGGGGGCGTGTTCGAGTTCTACGACCTCTTCCTCACGGCCTACGTCGCTCCCGGCATGCTCCGCAGCGATTTGTTCACGCCGGTATCGCTGGGCTTTTTCTCATCGCTCCAGATGGTCCGCGTCTCGGGATTCGGCACCTTCGTTTTTTGCACCTTCGCGGGATTATGGGTCGGCGTCGCCGCCTTCGGTCACGCGGCCGACCGCTTCGGACGCAAGGCCGTGTTCACCTGGTCACTGATGTGGTACGTCGCCGCGACCGCGATCATGGCCTTCCAGCGTACCGGACAGTGGATCAACGTCTGGAGATTCATTGCCGGCGTGGGATTCGGCGTTCAGTTGGTCACCGTGGATACCTATATCGTCGAGCTCACGCCGCTGGCGCTTCGGGGACGCGCGTTTTGCGTGAATCAGTGCATCTGCTTCAGCATCGTGCCGGTCGTTGCGCTCCTCAGCTGGCTGTTGTTGAAGAAGACTCCGCTCGGATTGGACGGCTGGCGATGGGTGGTACTGATCGGCACGGTGGGTGCGGTGGCCGTTTGGGCGCTGCGGGTTGGGATTCCGGAGAGCCCGCGTTGGCTCGCCGAGCAGGGCCGCCTGGAGGAGGCGGAGCGTATCGTCGAATCGATCGAGCGGCGCGTCGCCGCCGAGCTCGGTGGTCCGGCTCCCGCCGCGCTCCCGGATGCCGCGCTCCCGGTGCGCAGCGATCCGAGCGGCAGGCACGCCTTGCCGAAATTTTCGCGCCGCGATATCGGAGCCGAACGCTGATGCTGTCGATATTCAACGCTGCGCAAGTGATCGGATTCTACGGCTTCAATTCATGGCTGCCGACGCTATTGACCGCGCGCGGCATCAACGTCACCCACGGGCTCGAATATGCATTCATCATTGCGATTGCGCAGCCCGCCGGCCCTTTGCTGGGGACCGCAATCGCCGACAGGATCGAGCGCAAGACCCAGATCGTCGCGGGTCTCGCCTGCATGGGCGCAGCCATGGCGGCCTTCGCCGTCGCGACCTCGCCGGCCGCGCTCATTTCGCTCGGGATCGCGTTCACCCTGGCCGCCAACATCATGTCGTACGCCTACCACGGCTACCAGGCCGAACTCTTCCCCACCCGCATTCGATCCCGCGCGGTGGGCTTCGTCTACTCCTGGAGCCGTCTCGCCGCGGCCTTCGCCGGCCTCATGGTCGGATTCCTGCTTGCCGACGGGGGAGTGCCCGCGGTCGCGGTTTTCATCGGCACTGCGATGATCGTCGGCATCGTTGCCATCGGGGCCTTCGGCCCCTCGACCCGTGGCGTGGCGCTCGAGCAACTGAACGACTGAGCGCCATTGAAAATCCAGCCCGAACCCCCCAGAATCCGTGGGCCCGCGAAGCACCCGGAAAATCACCATGGACGACGTTCAAGCGGAACTGACGGCGTTGGCCCTGCATTTGAAGGGTCGGCGTGAAGCCATTCTCCAAGCCTGGCAACTGGCCATCAGGTGGGATCCGAAGGTCACGACCGGGGATTCGTTGCCGCGTGTTCAATTGCTGGATCACATCCCCTCGATGCTCGCGACCTTCGAGCGCGCGCTGTGCGTGCCCACCGACGGCGCCGCCGACACGGTTCAAGAGGCGGGTCAGCAGCCGGCCGCCGCTCACGGTCTGCAGCGCTGGCGTCAGGGATACGACCTGCGCGAGGTCACGCGCGAGCTGGGTAAATTGAACGAGTGCGTGGTGGCCGAGCTCGAGGCGTACACCGCGGCACATACCGACCTATCGCACGCCGTGACCGCCTCGGCCCGGCGCGTCTGGGCGGCCATGTGCAGCACGGGCATCGAAGAGAGCGTCGGCCAGTACTTCGAGCTGCAGAAACAGGAAGCGGCCGGCCATGTGAAGGATCTGGAAGGCGCGCTCGCGGAAATACGGGAATTGGAGCAGCAGCGCGGCGATCTGTGGCGGCAGGCTGCGCACGACCTGCGCGGCAATCTCGGCGTCGTCGCCAATGCGACCGTGGCGCTCACCCACGGCGAACTGCGCGAGTCCTCGCGGGACGATTTCGTGCGCATTTTGATGCGCAACGTGACCTCGCTCCATCACCTGCTCGATGACGTGACCAGCCTGGCGCGCCTGCAGGCCGGGCGTGAGCAACGGCGCATCGAACCCTTGGACGTGACGCCGATCATGCAGCAGCTGTGCGAGGGAATACGCCCCTTGGCGCAGCAGCACCGCCTGTTCCTACGATGCGAGGGCCCGCCGGGGTTCGCTGCCGATGGGGACGCGGTGAAGATTCGGCGCATCGCTCAGAACTTGATCTTGAACGCGGTCAAGTTCACGCGCGAGGGCGGGATCACGGTCAGCTGGGGAGATAGCGAGGCGAACGATCGCAAACGCTGGGTGCTGTCCATTCAGGATACCGGACCCGGAATTCATTCCGACGCGGGGAAGCCCTTGTCGAACGCGCTGGAGGGCAAGCCCAAGCCGCGCCGCTCGGACGACCCCGCGGCCTCGGACTCCGGCGAAGGCATCGGCCTGTCCATCGTCAAGCGGTTGTGCGACATGCTGGATGCCTCGATCGAGTTGAAGTCGGTGGAAGGCGTCGGCACGACGTTTCGAATTCTTTTCCCTCGCCAATACACCTGAGTCGACATCCATGCCCGGATTATGGTTCGAAGAGCTTCACGTCGGACAGATGTTTCAACACGCCATCCGGCGCACCGTGACCGAAACCGACAACATCATCTTCACGACGATGACGCACAACCCCGCGCAGCTCCATCTGGACGAGGAGTACATGCGCACCACCGAATACGGTCAGCGTCTGGTGAATTCCGCGTTCACGCTGGGATTGATGGTGGGAATTTCCGTCGGCGATACCACGCTCGGCACCGCGGTCGCCAATCTGGGTTGGGATGAGGTGCGTTTCCCGCGGCCGGTATTCCACGGCGACACGTTGCGCGTCGAGACGGAAGTGATCGAGCTGCGCGACTCGAAGTCACGGCCCGATCAGGGAATCGTCACGTTCATGCATCGTGCCTATAACCAGCGCAACGAGCTGGTCGCATCGTGCAAACGATCCGGGCTTCAGCGCCGGCGGCCGGCTCCATGAACGTGCTGCGATCGCTGCTGTTCATCCCCGGCGACAGCGAGAAGAAGCTGGGTAACGGCGATCGGGCAGGTGCGGACGCGCTGGTTCTGGATCTCGAAGATTCGGTGCTGCCGGATAACAAGGCGCGGGCTCGGGGATTGGCGGCAGAGTACCTCAGAGGCCGGCCGCCGGGAGCCCGCCCGTCGGAGCTTTGGGTGCGCATCAATGCGCTGGATTCGACGCTCGCGCTGAGCGATTTGTCGGCGGTGGTCGCCGCGGTACCGGACGGAGTCATGTTGCCGAAGGCCGAGGGGCCCGCGGATGTCGCGAGACTGTCCTTTTACCTCGACGCGCTGGAGGCTCAGGCCGGGCTTGCCGTCGGATCGATCCGCGTCCTGCCGGTGGCGACCGAAACGGCAGCGGCGCCGTTCAATTTGGGCGCGTACTCGGCGGCGCGTCTTTCGCGGCTGGTCGGCCTGACCTGGGGCTCCGAAGATCTGTCGACCGCGCTCGGCGCGAGCACGAATCGCGACGCGTCGGGCGAGTGGGCCTTCACCTACCGCGTGGTGCGCTCGCTCACGCTGATGGGCGCGCACGCCGCGGGCGTCCAGGCCATCGACACCCTGTACGCGGATTTTCGCGACGAGAAGGGGCTGCGCACGGCCTCGCAGGCTTCGCGAGCCGAAGGGTTCACCGGGCGCCTCGCGATTCATCCGGCGCAGGTACCGGCGATCAACGAGAGCTACATGCCCTCCGCCGGCGAAATCGAACACGCGCGCCGTGTGGTAGCGGCCTTCGATGCATCCCCCGGCGCCGGCGCGGTGGGCCTCGACGGAAAAATGGTCGATGTCCCGCACCTCAAGCAGGCACGGGCGCTGATACAGCAGGCGGCTCGATACCGGCGCTGACGGGCGCGGCTATCCCCGAGCCGGGGCTCTTGAACCCGGGACCGCGTCGAGCGAGATCAGATTCGTCTTCATGACGTGCAGGACGTTCCGCGAGCAGTTGTTGGCGCGCGGCCGGGATACCGCGCATCACCCGGGCGTCCATGGTCATGCCGATCTTCGAGACGCGGGCCAGGATCCGGGATCCCCGGCGCGTCAGGAACACCCGGTTGATCCGCTGATCCTTCGAATCGGTGCGGCGTTCCACGAGGCCTCGATCCTCCAGACGATCCACGATTCCGCCGAGCGCCACCTTGCCGAGATCGAGCAGGCGTGCCAGGGCCGTTTGCGTGATGCCGTGATTGCCGTGATTCGACAGGCCGTTGAGCACCCACCACTGGGAGCGCGTGACGTCGAGCGGCTTCATGAGGTGGTCGAACGCCGTGCGTCTCAGCCGCGATACGTCGTGTATCAGCAAGCCGATGCGATTCCTTTCGATACGCTTCATCCTGTCTCCCTGCCGAATTTTGGTTCGCCGCAACATTCTATCGAATTCGAGAGGCGAACATGGGCCGTCTTGTATTGCCTCGGATGTTCCGGCCGAGCCGTCGATCGCAGCTCAGGGCAGCAGTGTCAGTCGATCGAGCGTGTTTTTCTCGACCGCCTGTTGCGAATAGGACAGTGGGAAATAGCGACCGGTGTCCCAGAGCGGCATCAGATCGGAATAGTGGCGACTGCCCGGCTGACCGCTTTGGCCGGGCGTATTGACGGCAACCGATCGATCCCAGTCGCTGGTGTCCAGGATCTCTCGATAGCTCGCGCCCTCGATCTGTTCCCACGATCCCCAAGACTCGTCGAAGCCCGTGGCATTCACCGTGTACTCATCGCCCGGTCTGGGTAGCGGCCCGAGATCGAATGTCGCGGCTTCGCCGGGCTGCTGGTCGAGAGGGTGGCGGAAGCGGATCGAGTGTAGCTTGCCCCACGACCAACGTGAGGAGTCGGGCCCCAGGTCCTGTTCGAGTTCCTGGCGCGCCGCCCGAACAGCATCCGCCAAGAGGGTGTCTCGAGCGGCCTTGGGATCCGATCCGAAAAGATCCTTGTCCGGCTTTGAAAGCAGGGAGAGCACGACGTCGGGCGCCAAATTCGCGTACCAATCGGCGTGTTTTTCAGAAAATCGACGCCCGAGTGCGAGGCAGATCCGCTTGAGCCAGACCTCATAGAAGGCCGCTTCGTGCGACTCGCGGCTCAGACTCCCGTCCCAGCGGAGAAATTCAGCGAGTGTGGGATCGTCCCGCAGTCCGGTCGATCGAACCAGAGCTTGGAGTTGCCTGGCAGGCAGGGAGATGACGTCAGTCTGCAGCGCCTCCATGTCTTCGATGGTCAGTTTGTGGTGCGCCCGGCGAGCGTCTTCGATCACAGACCGGATGCGCTCGAAGCGATACGGCGGCTCCCATTCGAAACCCGCGTTGTAGGGATAGTGCTCGGGGATCATCTTTTGGTTTGCCGTGGCCGTGAATCCCGCCGCCGGATTGAAGGAATGAGGAAGCTTTGATACCGGTAAGAAGCCGCTCCATTGGTAGTTTCCCGCTCCCGGCACCGGCAGGAGTCCGGTCCAGCTGCGGATGGGTGCGAGGCCCACGGAGTGCTCGCCGATGTTGCCCGCGCGATCTGCATAGACGATGTTCTCGGAAGGAACCTTCCAGCGGGGCATCGCCGCCTCAAACTCGGTCCAATTCTGCGCTCGATCAATCGCGAGGGAGGCAAGATATCCCGCCGTCCCCGGTTCGCTGCCGACCCAACGCAGCGCGAGCGCCCGCCTGCCGTCCTGCCATAGGACGGGTCCGTGGCGGGTGAACTTCAGTTCCACGCTCTTCGTTCCGGCTCCCTTGACGAGGAAGTCCTCGCGGTGGACCGTCATCACGGCCCATCCGCTCTGCGTTCGATACTCGAGAGGATTGGCCGGATTCAGCTCTTCCACGTAGAGATCCTGCTGATCGAGCCCAAATATGGTGAAGCCCCAGGCAATCTGCTGGTTGTGGCCGAGCGCGACGCCGGGCAGGCCGGGCTCGCCTGCACCGATGACATCCCACCCCGGAGCCACGAGATGCACCATGTAGCGCAGGGACGGAAGCGCGAGGACGCGGTGAGGGTCATTGGCGAGCAGCGGCTTGCCGCTGGCGGTGAGGGCTCCGGAGATGGTCCAGTTGTTGCTCCCCTCACGCGCCTGGGCGGGAATCTCGATGCGTTGGTCGCTGCCGACCAGATTGTCGAGCAGCTCAGGCGACAGACCGTCAAGATCGACGCCGGGCGCCGGATCCAGACGAACCGCCGGATCGAAATCAAACAATTTCCGGGCTTTATCGGGACCGAGCTCCGTCAGTGCCCGCGCCGAATTGAGCTCGCTGGTCGCATTGCCGGTCATCGAGTAAGCCGCCATGCGATTCAGGCAGTCTTGCGGGTGCCAGCTGTCAGGCCGGAATCCCGCCAGAGTAAATTCGACGGGTAGTCCGGAGCCGCCCGGCGCTTCGAGCATCGCGATGTACCCGTTGATGCCGTCCGTGAACGCGGTCAGTATCGCCAAGGTGTCCGGAGAATAGCTCTCGTATTCCTTGTGCAGATCGCCCCGGTACTCGAGCGCGCGAGCATCGATATCGCGCGGCAGCGCGGTCGGTCCCAGGATCTCGCTGAGCCGCCCCTGTCCGGCACGCTTCCAAAGTTCCATCTGAAACAACCGATCCTGGGCCGCCACGACTCCTTGCGCAAAGAAGAGATCATGCTGATTTCCTGCATAGATGTGCGCGACTCCCCATCGGTCGCGCAGGACTCGGACGGGCCCCCTGAGCCCTGGCACATGCAGTTCACCCGAGGTCACCGCGACCGTCTTGCGCCCGTCATCGTTGCGCGAGGATGACGGGTTCGCCTGGGCGATCGCACACAACGAGATCGATACCACCAATGTCGAGAATAACTTCACGGCCGCCGGCGCTATCTGCATGAACCGAAGGGAACCGGCCATTGTCAATCACCCTCCTTCGGTGTTAGTGGGTCAGCCACATTCGCCAAAATCGCAGTGCGTGTGGCTAATATACGGTACAAATCCGCGATCGTATGATCCGCGGCAGACAGTGCGGCGAATTGTCGTTGCACGATTTCCATATCCCCGCGCCTGATGGGCCCTGTTAACGCGTGGTCTGGGCCGGCGATGATGGCATTCTCCACGCTTCGTCTAACGAGCGGAGCAAGCATCTCCATGCTCACGCCTGGAGGTATGCCCACAAGCTTGTGGATATCAATCGCAGTCTGGAGGAGCGTGACTAGATAATTGGAGGCGAAAATTGCAGCCGCGTGATAAAGAATCTTCTGGTCGGGCAGTAATGCAATTGTTTTCGCCCCGATTGCCGCGAATATTTTATCTACGAGAACACAGGCCGGAGGATCACCCTCCACAGCACAATACGTTCCCACAAATTGTTCGGCGGCAATCAGGTGCTCCGAAAAGGTCATGAGCGGATGGGCGCTGGCTGTGGGCGCTCCGACGGCCCGAGCGGGTTCCAGTAGTCTCGACGACTCTGCACCGCTGCAATGGAAGACGACAGAAGATTCCGCTATACGACCGCAGGCAACCAATCGAGCAGTCACCGAGGCAATTGCTTGATCGGGAGTCGCAATTAGGAATATATCGGCATTCCTCATATCCCTAAACTCAGTTACCGGCCGGCCCGAACCGATGAGGCCAATCGCCCTGTTGCTTGAGTCCAATGACCTGCAGTAGACATCCTGGATAAGCAAGATGCCGGCCGTGGCCCACAGCCGACCGAGGTTGGTTGCCAAGCGCCCCCCACCGATCACGGAGATGGTCTTTAGCAAGTGAGAAACGCCCCTTGTCTGGATCGGTTGGCCGAGTGTAGCTCAAGAAAGCCCGGCTGCAGATGGACAAACGGCCGTAACGTCGCGTTCTGCGCCATTTGCACCTATCCAAACCCTAACTTTGGATAGGTGCATCTGCAACCACTGAAGGGCAAGCTTGAGGCGCATCGAACCACAGGCAGCACATGAGAGCAGCTCGCAACGTCGACTTTCGTGATCCTGCTCCTCAAGGGCCTCATCATGGCTGAGGAGCGTGCAGTCGTCTTCGTCATCGACGATGATCCATCGATGCGCGCGGCGCTCGAGGATCTCGTGAGCACCGTCGGCCTCGAGGTGCGTGCGTTCGCCGCGCCGCAGGACTTTCTGCAGAGCAAGCCGCCGGACGTACCGGGCTGTCTGGTGCTCGATGTGCGATTGCCGGGGATGAGCGGATTGACGTTTCAGCAGGAACTCGCGAAAGAGGGCCTGGCGCTGCCGGTGATTTTCATCACCGGCCACGGGGACATCCCGATGAGCGTGCGGGCGATGAAGGCGGGCGCCGTCGAGTTCCTCAGCAAGCCGTTTCACGATCAGGACCTGCTCGATGCCATTCATACGGCGATCGAGCGTGACCGGAAAAGGCGCCGCGAGGCGGTGCGCGTTGCCGAGCTGCGCGAGCGGTTCGCCACGCTCAGCGAGCGCGAGCGGCAGATCATGGCGCTCGTCGTCATCGGGCGGGCCAACAAGCAGATTGCGGGGGAGCTGCGCCTGAGCGAGATGACGGTGAAAGTTCACCGCGGGCAGGTCATGCGGAAGATGCACGCGAGATCGCTGCCCGAGCTCGTGCGAATGGCAGACGGGCTCGGCGAGGCAGCCTGCTGAACTGATGGATCGCCTTGAGGGATCCAATATTCATCAATGCTCGGCAGCGCGGCACCCGTGCACGTTCGCGCGGACGGTTCGGCTTTTACTCGAAGTGAGCATCGAAAATTTCGACGTCAAGCAACGACGGTTTCGCGACCGGCACTCCTTCTGCCCCAATGCTCAATAGTCGAGACAACGTCGGCACGAGAATTCCGGAGAAGCGCTGATGCCCGGAAAACATCTGAGCAATTTGTGTGTGCTCATCGTGCGCTGCCGGGTAGTCCAGCCTTCTCAAATGGCCTTCTCGATCAAAGTAGAAAGTCTGCGTGCTCGCGTGAGTCGCTATGGACGCCGGGAACACTGCTCTGAGTCGCCGCAGGCTTTCGCCACGCGCAACACTGGGGCGAAGTTCCTTCGTTTCAAAGTCCGAATCCGCGAGAATGAATGGGGTCTCGATGTGATTCCAGATCAGGTAGCCGCAATAGTGCGCGAGTTGCAACTCGTCCCAAGTCGTCGATCGGAGCTCGCTGCGGAACTGCTCGGGCGAGGCTTGACGCTCCATGAGGCGCCGGCCGTCCTGCCCTTCCAACGCTACCCAATCGGGCCGATAGAGCGCCCGCAGGTCGGCGCGTGCAAAACCCGTGATTTCCAAGGTTTGGGCCTGTGTGCTTCCCTCAATCACAAGCTCCCTCAACTGTGCCGTAGGGCATCTCGCGGTGCAGAGCGACCCGGAAATCGACATGTGAAGAGTGAATCGCCGCGTCAGCCGCCATAGATCCACGCCCCCGCTGGCGCGCAGCGCTTTTTCGAGTAAGCCCACCTAGCCGTCTCCACAAATCTCCAGGTTTTCCATCCAAGACGTGTTCATCCGACACCTCCAAGCTCTATCCGCCGCGGATCGGACCGAATGGTCAGCGTAGGCCGGTCTAACCACGCAGATCAATTGGTGACATCGAGGAGTTAACGCGGGTTAACAACGTTTAACACCGGCGCGCGGCTCATGCGTTGAGCAGAGGGCAATCGAGGCGCGTCCGAGGTCAATCAAGGCGCGTCAGATGCCAATGGCAGGCAGATTCGAAGGACGACTCGAAGCGACTCCCGAGGCCGGTTGTACCCTAAAGGAGGAACACGCGTTCGAGGCAATCGCCAGGACTATCAGAATCTAACAACGAATCACTACCATGGCGCGCATGAATTGATACAGGCTGCTCTCCGTCCAACACAGATAATCAAATGGAGCAGTCCAATGCTGAACTCAACATCTGCCGATAGCAACGAGGCGCTTGCCAGCCTCCTGGCTTCCGCAACCGTTGCACTGGACACAATCTGGATTCGAGTATCCGAGCCACTGACCTCGCCGGCCATCTGCAGCTCAGCGCGAGCCATTTCTTCCGCGCCTTTCGCAAGACCTTCGGAGAGTCGCCTATCGCCTACATCATGCAGCAGCGCGTCCGGCGGGCCCAAGAACTGATGTTGGCGTCGCAGCTGCCGCTGTCGCAGGTGGCCCTGGAGTGCGGCATGTGCGACCAGCCTCATTTCTGCCGCGTATTTCGCCGGATCGTCGGAGTCAATCCCAGGGCCTGGCAGCGTCAATTCCCTGCAGGTTCAGCACCCGGCTCCGCCGAGGACGATCTCGGCAGTCAACGGCGCCCCGTGGAACATCCCGCTCGCAAATGCCGCACGCACCCATTCCGAGCTTGTTGAGTCTTCCTAGTGCAAGGCGCTGTCGATGTGCCCTCCGGCCGCCAACAGCAGCTTGATAGCGTCGATGTAGCGCTGACCGTCGGCCTGTACACGACCCAGCAGAGCTTGCTGGTGCAGCCTTTCAGCATCGAGCACCTTCGGTACCGATGCGAGCGATTCATGGGCGCAGCCTCCGAGATCAGTCAGACGAACTGTTGCCCCCCGCCACCCCGGGCATCGCCCGCGTCCAGGGATGCAAGCCCCCCGATTGCCGCCCAGTCGAGGTGGTCGCCGCCTCGCGCCAGCAGGCTCACGAACCGGTCGTGCAGCAGACTGCCGAGCGGCATGGGCACGCGCAGATTCTCGGCTGCTGCCAGCGTCAGGCGAATGTCCTTGTAGCCGAGCGGTGCGCCAAACGCAGCCGGCTCGAACCTACCCTCGGCGATGAGGCGGCCATAGGTCTTGTACGCCGGCACGTTGAAGATACTGGAGGTGAGAAGCTCCACGTACAGACTCCGGTCGATGCCGGCCTTGCCGATGAGCGCGACGGCTTCGCCCAGCGCCTCGATGGCGGAAGCCATCAGAAAATTGCCGCTGAGTTTCACCAGATTCGCCGCGGAGGGATCCGCCCCCATTGGATACGTCCGCTGTCCCATTGCACGGAACAGGGGATCACAGGCCTCGATCGCGGCAGCATCTCCCGCGGCGACGATGAACAGCTTGGCCGCCGCTGCCATGTCGGGCCGGCCGAACACCGGCGCGGCAACGTAGCGCTGGCCGGCCTTCGTGTGCGCCTGCGCCATGCGCTCGGAGAGGGCGACGCTCAGGGTGCTCATGGATAGATGGATCGCGCCTTTGGGCAACCCGCCGATGAGGCCGGCCGCTCCGAAGACGACCGCGGAAGCCGCGGTATCATCCGCGAGCATCGTGATCACCACCTCGCTGCTGCAGGCGTCCTCGAGGCGGGTTGCCTCGCGGGCGCCAAGTTCGACGAGCGAGCCGGCTCTGCCGGGGCTGCGATTGAAGACGGTGACTTCGTGTCCCGCCCTGACGAGGTTGGCCGCCATGGCAGCGCCCATGTGGCCAAGTCCGATGAATCCGATTTTCATAACATTATCTCCTGTCTTGAGGGCCAACTAGGTGCGCATGCATCCATGGCCCGGGGTGTAATGGTTCGCCTGCTAGGGCGGCGCGGGCGCGTTGCTCATTGCTGCTTTGCCGCCGCCGCAGGGGGTAGCTTGAAGATCGCGAGGGTATCGCCATAGGGAAATGTCATCTGGAAGTTGCCGCCGGCGGCGACCGCGACGTATTGCTCGCCATTCACCTGGTAGGTGACGGGCGGCGCGTTCACCCCGGCTCCCAAGTTGTACCGCCAGAGGCGCTCGCCGGACGAGGCATTGAAGGCATCAAACCAGCCATTGCCCTCACCCATGAACACGAGGTTCCCGGCCGTGGCCAGAACTCCACCGATCAACGGCTGCGGCGTCTTGTACTGCCAGGCGATCTTGCCCGACTCGACATCGAGCGCAACGAAGGGACCATCCTGAATCGCGCCGGGCGCAACGTTCGTGAATGCACTCCCCAGGCGGATGAGGCCCGGCGCACTCTCCGCGGGTTTGGTGGTGAAGTGCATCAACTGGTCCATCGCCATGATGTACAGATAGTGCGTTTGAGGCGAATACGCGGGAGGTGACCACTCCGCCCCGCCATTGGCGCCCGGCAGCATGTCGACTCCCTCCGCCGTGGGCGTCGAGAACATGTTCTTCGACATCATGACGTAGGGGTCGGACTTGCGGATGAGCTCGCCCGTGCGCCGGTCGACGATGAATACCCAACCCACCTTCCCCGCCTCGGCGGCGGCCGGAATGACCTTGCCGTTGCGATGCACGTCGAAGAGTACGACATTGCTCACGGCATCGTAGTCCCACACATCGTGCTTGACCTCCTGGTAGTACCACTTGAGTTCGCCACTATGGACGTCCAGCGCGACGATGCTGTCCGTGTAGCGGTTGTCCCCCTTCCGGATCGTGCCGTCGAGGTCGGGATTGGGGTTACCGGTGCTGAAGATGAGGAGTCCGAGCGTGGGGTCGATCGCGGGCGTTGTCCACACCATGCCGCCTCCGCTCTGCCAGGAGCTGCCCGCATAGGTTTTCGGATCCGTCGACATCCAGCGCCAGCGCTGCTGTCCATTGACAGCGTCGTAAGCCGCGACGAAACCGCGGAGCGCCCATTCGCCCCCGGCGCTGCCGACGATGACCATGCCGTCAAAGATCTGCGGCGCAAGTGTCTCGGAGTAGCCGTCTTGCGAGTCCACGATGCTCTTGTCCCAGACGGTGTGGCCGTCTGCGGCGTCGAGCGCCAGCAGGTGATCATCCAAGGTCACGACATAGACGTTGCCGTACCCGACCGCCACGCCCCGGTTTACAGGACCGCAGCAAATTTGAAATGCACCGAGGTTGTAGGTCACGTCCCAGAGCCGCTCGCCTGTCACCGCATTCACCGCCAGGATTTTCATCTTGTGATCGACGACGGGGGTCGTGAGGTACATCACTCCATTGACGACAATCGGCGTCGCCTCGAAGCTTGCGGTCATACCGGTCTGCACCAGGGCGACCGTAGTCAGCGAGCTCACGTTCTCGGCAGTAATCTGCCTGAGTGGCGAATAGCGCTGGTTATCGTAGGTGCGGCCATGCAGCAGCCAGTCGTTCTCGTCCGATCCGGCATTGAGCATCATCGAGTCGGTGATGTTGACGTTCGTCCCGGCAGGAAGCTGCGCGTAGACGTTACGAGTTGGGGGTGCGACGCGCACGATCTCGTCCGTATTCGACGAGCCCCCGGGCGCGGCGGATCGCATCTGCGAGAGCCTCACTTTACTGAGTGATGCGGTGCTCAGGGGCTCTTCGCCGGGGGGAAGCCCGTTGCGCTCGAGAATGAAGGCGGTCACATCGAGATACTGCTGCGAATTCAAGCTCCCAGGAGCGTCCAGAGGCATCTGACGGCTGAGAAAGTCATAGAGCTGTGCTGCCGTTCCCGCACCATAAGCGTGCCAAAATGTCGGTCCCGTGAGGGGAGTTCCGGCTTCACCCTGAAGGGACCCGCCGTGGCATACGGCACAATGTTGTGTATAGACGGCGGCTCCGTGCGCAGCTTGCGCGTTGGTGTAGCTCCCGGCCGATTTTGCTTGGGCGCTTACCGCACTGATTCCGATGAGGGTAATGACGAGTCTGGCGAATCGCATGGGAATCTTCTCCTCTTGGCGGCGAATGTCACGGATGTTGGGGTGCGATGTTCAGGGCGATGAATTTCCTGTCAATTTCATTTCCCGTGGGGTGAAATTCAAATGAAATGGTTGGGCGGCCGCGGAGCGTGAGCTACGTATGCACGATCGACGTTGAGGCACGCGAGGACTCGTTGTGATTTGTGGGCCAATCAACGCGATGAGTCGAGGCGAGATCATCGCCGTCCGCGGCCACCGGGGTAGACTGGCAGCCAATGCTTTGCGGAAAAATGCCCGGGCGGCTGCAATGCTGCGGTCGGGGCGAAGCAGCCGGCTAGAGTGAATCACCCACCGGAGGATCGTCGTGTGGGATACCCCTCGAGGTACGCGTACGCACCATCGACGGATGTAGATGTTAATGCAATTAACATCTTATTTGCATCCTGTGATACTATCGACCTATGGAGTCAAAAACCGCCCGCCTCACACTGCTCATTGACCCAAACAAGAAGAAGGCGTTCGAAGCGCTGTGCGCGCAGCAAGATCTGACCCCTTCACAGGTCGTCCGTCAGCTCATCCGTGAGTATCTTGCCAAACACGGGGTCACTCACACTACCAAGAGCACAAGATCATCATCCGATCGAGCTAGAACGTAGGTCGGGCGCGTAACTGAAAGGCGGCGAGGCGCCGGGTGAGTTCATCAATCGACGCAGGCGCCGGCAAGCACGCATCCCCGCCATGTCGATAAATGAGGTTACAGGTGTCTGTATCGCACCGAGGACTCACGACGATTATCCAGCTTCGCGCGGCTTTGCGCCGCAGCTTACGGAGTTTATCGAGGCAGACGGCAGCGGCGGTAACTACGATCAGCGTGGCGAAGTGAACTTCCCTGATGGCCCCCTGCGCTCCGGCGGCACTATGTGCGACGCGGGTGGGAAAACCTTTCATTTCCAAACAGGCGGCAAGTTCAGCTGCGCGGGCCGGGTTGTAGTCGAGCAGCAAAACTGGCATGTTATCCGCTGTAGTGCGACGGATTTGCATATCCCTCCCCCGCAACGACCGAAGACCGGCTTAACCGCCCCTCGTCGAAGCAAGGCCTTAGAGGCCGTGACGAATAATTCGGCCGCATGGATCTAAATCATGTCGGATTCCGGGAGTCCAAGGTTTCAGGTTTGGTCTTGGAAATGGCCGTCAGAATGCCGCTCAAGATTTGCCGAGGATTGGGCGGACATCCGGGTACTGCTACATCGACTGGAATTACATTGGATACACGGCCGCGGCTGGCATAGCTCTCGCCGAAGATTCCGCCGGTACAACCGCAGTCGCCGATGGCGACCACGAGCTTCGGGTCCGGCGTGGCCGCGTAAGTACGCCGAAGAGCCACCTCCATATTCTTGGCGACGGGTCCCGTGACGAGCAAAAGGTCGGCGTGCCGAGGACTCGCGACAAACCGGATGCCCAGGCCTTCGATGTTGTAGAGCGGATTATTGAGCGCATGGATCTCCAACTCGCAACCGTTACACGACCCGGCGTCGATGGCTCGAATACACAGCGCGCGGCCGAGAACTTCGAGAATGCGCGATTGCAATGCCTCGGCAACACGCAGCGCGTCATCGCCCGGGGGAGGTGGCTCCGTGACGATCCCCACTCGGCCAATTTGGCGCAGCGTTTTCAACATGGCTATAAATCGTGCCCGCTATAAGACAGGTTGAAGGATTTATTGATCAGTGGAAAATCCGGCACGATGTTGTCGATGATGGCGTGCTCGATGACCGGCCAGTTCTGCCACGATGGATCGTGCGGATGACATCGGCGGATCGTTCCGCCGCTTCCCGCTTCGAGTACGAGAAATATCGGGCCGCGCCATCCCTCGATCATCCCGATGCCTATGGCACCGTCGTCAGGTATCGATAGGGCCGCCGCACGGTGTAAACCGGTCGGCAGCTGCCACAATAGCTGCTTCGCGAGCCGTACCGATTCGGTGACTTCATCGAAGCGCACGGCGACCCGCGCCGCAACGTCACCCTCGGTGCGGATGGTTTTTTGGGGCGGGAATTCACCATACGGATCACACGGCAGGTCGCAGCGCAGGTCGAACGCCTGGCCACTGGCACGACCCGCAAGGCCGGTCAGGCCGAGTTTGGCCGCGAGCGCCGGCGTCACAACGCCCGCGCCTACGAAACGGTCGCGCAATCCCGCGTGCTCGTCATAGATGGCCCGCAGCGTGTCGACCTCCGCCATGATCGATTCGACGGATTCCCCCAGCGATAAGGCTTTGCTCGATGATAGATCGACGCTGGTGCCTCCCGGAACGATAAAATCCATGAGGTAACGCTGCCCGAGAGCTCGTTCACTCTCGCGCAACAGCTGCTCCTTGAGACGAGAGAACTGGGCCAGCCCAAAGGCAAAACCGGCATCGTTACCAATCGCGCCAAGATCCCCGAGATGATTGGCAAGACGCTCCAGCTCCAGGGCCAAGGCCCTCAACCAGGTTGCGCGCGGCGGCAAACGGACGGCGCCCATGCCTTCCAGTGCCTGGCAATAAGCCCACGAATAGGCGACCGCAGAATCACCGGAGACGCGTGCCGCCAATCGATGACCCTCGAGCAGCGATAATTCGGTGAAACGCCGTTCGATACCTTTATGGACGTACCCCAGGCGCTCTTCCAGCCGGAGCACTTTCTCTCCGACGACGGAAAAGCGGAAATGGCCGGGCTCGATGATTCCCGCGTGAACGGGACCCACCGGGATCTCATGCACGCCTTCGCCTTCCACCCGCACGAATGCGTAGTTGTCGACCTGGGGTGCCATAGGCGACGGCGGTGAATCAGCATCGATCAATGGATGAAAGGTCTCGGGCCAGGCGGTGTGACGCAACCACGGACGTGTATCCGCCTCGGTCGCCGGCAATCCTGAGAGATCCGCCACGGCACGTTGCATCCGGTCCGCGCTCGGAAACCAGGGCTCCAGAGTGGGATAGGAGGCATCGGACGCCCCCAGCGGCAGGCTCAGTACCAGCACCCCTGAGTCGGTGATGAACGCCGCGTGCACGCGGTCATGGCCGTCGAGATTGCGGCTGGCCCACAGCGCAAGTAACCGCCCCCCATCGGTGGCCGCATCTTCGGCGGCTTGACGCCACTCCTCGCGCGTAACGCGGAGGCCGAGCGTCTTCGGAGCGCCTGCGATCACTCCTTCGCCGTTCGCGCTCGGCTGCTGGGCTGCTCGGTCGAACCAACGTTGCAGAACCACCTCACTCCCCTCCGATCAAACGCGCCGCAGCGCGATACCAGTCCGCGAGATAGGGCGGAATGAAAATGCCCAGCATCAGCACCAGACCCAGATGCGCAAAAACCGGCACGAGTGCGGGCGAGTGCGGCAAGCGCTTGGCCGAGGTATCGCCAAAGACCATCGATTGCACGCGGCCAAAGATGGCCGCGAATGCCACCCCGAGCGCCAGCAGCAGAATGGGCGTCGCCCAGGGCTGCTGTTTCATGGCGGTCGTCAGAATGAGAAATTCACTCGCAAATACGCCGAACGGCGGCGTGCCGAGAATGGCCAGCGTACCTAACATCAATCCCCAGCCCACGGTGGGACTCAAGGTGATGAGGCCGCGAATGTGATCCATGAGCTGAGAGCCCGCTTTCTGCGTCGCGTGTCCGACGGCGAAGAAAATCGACGACTTGGTGAGCGAATGCACCGTCATGTGCAACAGCGCGGCGAAGTTGGCGACCGGTCCTCCCATCCCGAACGCGAACGCAATAATCCCCATGTGCTCGATGGAGGAGTAGGCGAAGAGCCGCTTCACGTCACGCTGCCGCCACAGGAAAAACGCAGCCAACACCACGGAAAGCAGACCGAAGCCCATCAGCATTCGGCCCGGCAAACTCGATTGCAACGAGCCCTCGACGAGTACCTTGCAGCGCACCACCGCATACATCGCCACATTGAGCAACAGGCCCGACAGCACGGCCGAAATCGGAGTGGGGCCTTCCGCATGCGCATCCGGCAACCAATTGTGCAGGGGCGCAAGCCCGACTTTGGTGCCGTAACCGACGAGCAAGAACACGAATGCCAGACCGAGGACCGCCGGCTCGAGCTGACCTTTGACGGCATTCAGGTGTGTCCACAGCAGCGCACTGACGCCCTCCGAGCCCAGGATTTTCTCTGCGGCGAAATACAGGAGAATGGTGCCGAACAGAGCTTGGGAGATGCCCACTCCGCACAGAATGAAGTACTTCCAGCCGGCTTCGAGACTCGCCGGCGTTCGATACAGCGTCACGAGCAGCACGGTGGATAACGTGGCAGCCTCCATCGCCACCCACATCAGCCCCATGTTGTTGGTCGTGAGGGCGAGCAGCATCGTCGCCATGAATAGCTGGTACATGCTGTGATAGAGACGCAGTTGTCCGGCCGACACGCGGCCGTGCTCGGCTTCGATGCGCATGTAAGGACGCGAGAACAGCGACGTGGTCAAACCGACGAATGCCGTCAGTGTCACCAGAAACACGTTGAACGCATCGATGAAGAACTGCTCGCGTGCGACCGACAAGTTGCCGTGCGCCACGATTCGTGACGTGAGCGCGCATGCCGCGAGGAAGGTCACCAGCGAGAAACCCACATTGGCTTCCGGCGCCCAGCGTCGCCCTCCGAAGACGCCCAGCGTCAACGCACCGAGCAGCGGGGTCCCCAGCAGGACGAGGAACTCCATGTTACTGATCCTCCCGCAGCGATTCGAGGTGTTTCAGATCCAGACTGTCGAATTGTTCGCGGATCTGGAAGAAGAACACGCCGAGAACCAGCATCGCCACCAATACATCGATGGCAACGCCCAGTTCCACGATCATCGGCATGCCGTAGGTGGCGCTCATCGCACCGAAGAACAGCCCATTCTCCATCGACAAAAAGCCAACCACCTGCGACATCGCTTTGCGGCGCGTGATCATGGTGAGGAAGGCGATCAGGATGACCGCCACGGCGATGCCGATGGAATTGCGCGTTGCCGTGCTCGCCAGCGCCGAAATCGGCTGTGCCAGGCCGAACGCAAAAATCACGACCAGCACCCCCACCAGCATGGTGCCGGTCATATTGAGCAAGGGCTCGGTATCCCAATAGACCCCGAGGCGGCGGATGAGGCGATGCAGCAACCAAGGCAGGAAGATCACTTTGAGTGCCAGCGTGAGGCCTGCGGACAGGTATAAATGATGAGCACCGGTCCGCCAGGCGAGCAATAGCGTGGCGCTGCATAACAGAGCCCCTTGCAGCGCGAGCAGGTTGACCAGGGCGACGATGCGCCGCTGCGACAGCATGGCGAAGGACAGCAGCAGCAAGAGCGCCGCCAGGGTGTTCAGAATCTGTAGATCCCAGGGTGGCGCGTTCATGCTCATGCCCCCAGCAACAGCCGCACGAGCAATCCCAGCACGGCGAATAGGAAGGCCGTTGCCAGGAACTCGGGTGCGCGAAACACGCGCAGTTTCGCCGACAGTGTTTCAATGACCGCAAGACCCGCGCCCGCCGCCAGCAGTTTGGCCGCGAGCAATATGACCGACACCGCCAAACTCAACGGCGCATGGCTGGTCGCAATGCCCCAGGGGATGAAGACGGCGAAGCCGATGCAGGCATAGTTGAAGAGCTTCAAGGCTGCCGCCCACTCCATGAGCGCCAGGTGGCGTGCGGAATACTCCAGCAGGAGCGCCTCGTGAATCATGGTCAGTTCGAGATGCGTGGCGGGATTGTCTACCGGAATACGGGCATTTTCGGCCAATAGGACCATGGTGAACGCCACCGCGGTAAAGGCGAGGCTGGGGTTGAGCACGAAGGATTGTGCCGACAGGCGCTCGGCGATCATCGGCAACGCCGTGGTGGAGCAAGTCAATGCGACGACGAAGATCACCACCAGCAGCGCGGGCTCCGCGAGAAACCCGATCATCATCTCGCGGCGTGCGCCGAGCGTACCGAAGGCTGTCCCGACATCCATCGCGGCCAGGGCCAGGAACATGCGTGCGGTCGCGAGGAGTCCGACCAGAGCAATCGCATCGGCAGCCCGCGTGAAGGGTAGCCGTGTGGCAATGGACGGAATGACCGCGGCCGCGGTCACCATGGCGCCGAAGACCACGTAGGGGGCGAGCCGGAACAGCCGCGAACCGCTTTCGGCGATCACCGCATCCTTGTGAAACAGTTTTCGAATTCCGCGGTACGGTAGCAAAATGCTGGGAGCGGACTTATTCTGCAGCCACGCTCGGCATTGATTCACCCAGCCGACAAACACGGGGGCCGCGGCTATCGCCAGCGCGATTCCCATCAATTGCACGATCCAGTCGAATACGCTCATAGCATGAGCCCCAGCAGAACCACGAGGGTGACGAAGCTGTACAGCAAATAGGTCGCAATGCGTCCCTGCTGAAGCCACGCCAGCTTATCGGCGGTGTACCGGACGGCCATACCCAAGGGCTCATAGACGCCGCGCCAGACGCGATCGCCGATCTCCAGGCGATACCTGGGCTTCACGTCGAAGGGGCTGGGCAGTGTCCTGACGATGGCGAAGAAGGGTTGAAACAGATGCCGGATCGGCTGACCGAATCCTTCCGCCGTGTCTTGCATACGGCTGTTCAGGCCGCCGAATCCGCAGTCCCACGCGGCCCCTTTGCGGACGCGCTGATGGTAGAAGAAACGGACGTTGACGACGGCCAGCACCACCACGATGACGATCACCGCGAAGAACACCAGCGGGGCGTAGGACGACTGTCGCTCCGGGATGGGCACGAGCAGCCACCACGGCGCATCGCCTGCCGGCAGTCCACCCAGATCGAGTTGCCGAGTGACGATACTGAACAGGGAGATGACATTGGCGGGGAAAAAGCCGAGCAGCACACAACCGAGCGCCAGCCATAGGAGACCGATTCGTTCTGCAAACCCGGCATCGTGGGCCTGTTGAAGGGCGGGTTCCCTGGGCTGCCCGAGAAAGATAACGCCAAAGAATTTGACCATGACATAGCCGGCGAGCGCAGCGGCGAGCGCGAGCAACGCGGCCCCCAGTGGCAAGAGCATGTTGACAAAGGGTTGCGGTACCTTATAAGCGAATAGAAACGATTGAAGCAGCAGCCACTCCGACACGAAACCGTTCAAAGGTGGCAGGCCGGCAATGGCCAGCACCCCCACGAGCGTCAACCACGCAACCCAGGGCATTCGATGAATCAGGCCCCCTAGGTGCCCGAGGTTGCGCTCCCCGGTGGCGTGCAATACCGCCCCTGTGCCCAGAAACAGCAGGCTCTTCATGAACGCATGATTCATCGCGTGATACAGAGTGGCTATCAGCGTGAGTGCGGCCGCGGCGCGCATATCGACGCCCGCGAATACGATCGCAAGACCCAAGCCGGTAAACAGGATCCCGATGTTCTCGATGGAGGAATAAGCCAGGAGCCGCTTCATGTCGGTCTGCGCGGCCGCAAACACGACTCCATACAACGCGCTGAAGAGTCCGAGCGCGAGCGGCACCAGGCCCCACCACCAGATCGGTTGACCCAGCAGATCGAAACTCACGCGAATCATTCCATACAGCGCGGTCTTCAGCATGATGCCGCTCATCACGGCGGAAACGGGAGAAGGCGCGGCGGGATGTGCCTCGGGCAGCCAAACGTGCAGCGGAACCAGGCCTGCCTTGGCGCCGAAGCCAATGAGTGCGAGGCAGAAGGCGATCGTCGCCCAATTGGTGCCCAAGTGAGCGGCGCGCATCGCATCGAACGTGAAATGCCAGGTGCCGCCCTGAAGAATGCCGAAGCTCAAGAGGATGGCGATCGCGCCCAGGTGAGCCATCAGCAGGTAGAGAAAGCCGGCCTGACGAATTTCGGGGATGCGATGTTGCGTCGTGACCAGGAAGTAGGACGACAATGCCATGGTCTCCCACGCCACCATGAAGGCATACGCATCATCGGCAAGGAAAACGAAACCCATGCTGGTGAGAAACAAGTGGTACTGCAGGCAGAGCAGGCCCGGCGCCGTGCCTTCGCCCCGCCGGAAGTAACCGGCCGCGAAGATTGAGATGCCGGTCGATGCGGCGCCGAGCAGGAACAGAAATAGGCTGGATAGTGCATCGAGACGCAGGTGCACGGGCAAATCGGGCAGCCCGACTGGCAATACGAGGCGTTCCACGGGATGGCTCAGACTTATCGCCGCGACCACTGCCAAGGCGGCACTGCAAAGCGCACCCACCGGAAAGAGCGTCCGCCCGACGACAGCGATGCTATGCGGCCGTACCAATCCCGCCAGGCCAACCGCGCCCCATGCCGCCAGCAGCAGCACATCCAATGTCAGCGGTGAATGAAAACCATCGCTCACGAAGCATCGGCCCTCGAAGTAGGGGCACAGTTGCCAACTGCGCACACGAGCCGAGCTCGGCCATTGCGGCTATGCGCGTTTCATTATAATGTCATGCACATTGATATGTCACTTGATGTGAGTCCCATTTGGCCATCGAAGATCGCACCGCCCGGCTCACCGTTTTGATCGACCCACGCAAAAAGGCGCTGTTTGAGCGGCTGTGCGCGGAGGAGGACGCGACATCTTCACAGGTCGTACGCCGCCTGATCAGGCGTTACATCGAGGAGCGCACGGGTAAGCCGTGGGTGCCCTCAGAACACCCCTTGGGCACCGCGCGCCGCCGCCAGTCGGCTCGCCACACCTAGTGTCCTGAGTCATTAATTAGTGAACATTTATTTTCCCTCGATGTCCAAAGGTAAACTGGACTTTCGAGGGAGATGCGATGCGACGTGGACCGCAAGTTAAGCCGATCACTTTGACGACCGAAGAGAGCAACCGACTGCTCGAGTGGACGCGACGGCACAAGACCTCGCAGGCGCTCGCGTTGCGTGCGCGGATCGTGTTGGCCTGTCAGCAGGATCGCACCGATGGAGAGGTTGCGCGAGAGCTGCGCGTCACACGGCAGACGGTGGGCAAGTGGCGCAGGCGCTTTCAGAGCGCTCGGCTCGAGGGATTGCTCGATGAACCACGCCCCGGCGCGCCACGCACGATTGGCGATACGGTGGTCGAGCAGGTGATTGCCAAAACTCTTCATGAGAAGCCGCGCGCGGCCACGCACTGGAGCAGCCGAGCGATGGCGAAGAGCAGTGGCTTGTCGCAAAGCGCCGTGGTGCGCATCTGGCACGCCTTTGGCCTGCAGCCGCACCGCGCTGAGACTTTCAAGCTCTCGACCGATCCGCTGTTCATTGAGAAGGTGCGCGACATCGTGGGGCTGTACCTGAACCCGCCGGATCGCGCGCTGGTGTTGTGCGTGGACGAGAAGAGCCAAATTCAGGCCCTCGATCGCACGCAGCCGATTTTGCCGATGATGCCCGGGGTGCCCGAGCGGCGCACGCACGACTACAGCCGCCACGGTACGACGACGCTGTTTGCAGCGCTCAACATCGCCACCGGCAAAGTCATCGGTGAGCTGCATCGGCGCCACCGCTCGCAGGAGTTCTTGCAGTTTCTGCGCACGATCGACGAGGCAGTGCCGAAGAAACTCGAGGTGCATCTGGTGATGGACAACTACGGTACTCACAAGACTCCTACCGTTAAACGCTGGCTCGCGCGCAATCCGCGCTTCCACGTGCATTTCACACCGACTTCGGCCTCGTGGCTCAATCAGGTCGAGCGCTGGTTCGCAACGCTCACCGAGCGCCAGATCCGCCGCGGCACTCACCGCAGCACCGTTGAGTTGGAAAGCGCCATCCGAGATTACCTCGCCGTCAACAACCGCGATCCGAAACCATTCGTATGGACGAAAACCGCCGACCAAATTCTTGAAAGCATCAAGCGATTTTGTATGCGAACTTCTAACTCAGGACACTAGCAAATCTTAACCAAACATTACTTTCATCGCGCATTCAAATTGAGACAGACTGCACATGAGCTGGGACGGGCATCGGTTCTCAGAGTGTCAGTCATGACCAGTGCCGCCTTGAATGTCCGAAGATGTCGATCGACAATCCAAACCGGCTATCTGAATATCGTGATGATGCTCCCCTGAGGCACGCGGTTCCTTTCAGGCACAGCGGAATTTCGCTCACAACGTGCCAGGATGCCAGTCAATACTGCCTCAAAGGCGTTTCGGCCATCCCCGTGAAGCCGGGTACGAGCTTCAACATAGAGCCATTCGCAGGTGATTCAGCCAGACGCTGGGGTGAGAGCAGAAACGATAAGCTGTTGACGTATAGCGTATCCATGGCCGCTCCGGCAAACGCAGGCATTGTTGGAAATTCCACCGGCAGAAGCAATTTCCGATCCATGGAGCCGTCGGGAAAATAGCGTGCCACGCTGCTACCAAAGGGTAGACAACTCCAATAGCCGCCGGCTGAATCAACTGCCGCGCCATCAGGAAGACCGTCTTCGGACGGTAACTGCAAGAATATTCGCTTGTTCGAGATGTCACCGGTAGCGTTGTCGTAGTCAAAGATCCACACTGTGCCACTGGGAGTATCGGCATAATACATGCGGTCTCCAGTGGGACTCCAGGCGAGTCCATTCGACACGGTGCCTCCTTCAGCAAGTGGCTGCCTCACGAGAGCGCCTCCGCGCATGGTGAAGAGCTGAGCTTCGCCGCGGGCGCCCTTGTCGACATACTCCTGATTGAGCAGTCCAACCCAGAGCCGCCCAGCCCTGTCACAGCGCGCTTCATGTAAGAATAAATGGTCACTTTCGAACGGGCGGGGAGCAAGAAGGGTAAGCTTCTCCGAAGTTGTATCAAAGGTATAGATGCCATCGCTCAGAGCGACTACTGGCTTTCCATACTCAGCAAGAACGACGCCCCCGATTCGCCTGGGCATCAACCAGCTTTGCTTCTTACCAGATGCCAGGTCGATGCTCGACAGCTCCGGGCGGTTACAATCGACCCAGTACAGCTTCGCTTCCTGTTCAGACCAAAGGACACTTTCTCCGCAGATGGTGTGTGTATCCTGGATGACTGATACGTCTGGCTGCAAAACTTGCACTATCTGTCCCCCTCAATTTATTCCGGATGTCGTGAACCCCTCTCACCCAACTCTGGCATAGGAGATACTTCAGCAAATGATCCTGCTCATGTGGACCTACTATTGAACAATTATCTCGCGATCCTCCGGTCATTGTCTGAACTTATAGCTCCCAGCCAAGACGCGCTCGGCCCGCACCGGCGCCTTTCACATGTGAACAAGTCGGCTCGCCCGCCTAAGTCGTTGCTCACTCGATTCGATGTTGATCCAGCAACAGAGGGGGCGATCATGTCCCAAGGCAGGCGCGCGCGCTACTGCGCTTCAGCCGGCTGAATATCCATGCATGTCACGTTTGCCACGTAGAAGCGAGCACGGGCTGGGGTGGTGACCACTCTATGAGGCAAGCGGCAATTCACGCGCGCTCGCTGTCGGGTGACAATCGGGGGATCAGATGCCGGCTGCGTATCTCAGCCGACGAACGAGCGTCAACAGCAATACCATGAGCGTGTGGCGCCAGACCGGGTCCGTGCATGTCAGTGACAGTCCTTGCAAGAAGCTCCCCAATTCCTTCTCGCTTAGGACGCGTGTTCTTGGTGCCTCTTTGCCGCCGGGAGCGAATAGCAAGCTGACCGGGGAACTGGCGACGATTGAGCGATGCACGCCGAAGCGGAGCAGCTGAGTCAGAATGGCCGCCGTTCGATTGGCCATCACGGGGCGCCTCGAGCGACGATGGTGTCCAATCGCTCAATAATTTCACGAGAAGTGATTGTCCGAGCATCGCGTGTTCCCCAGTAGGGCAAGACGTCTCCTCTTCAAAATCCGCACAACTTCCCGAGGGAGTTCCCGATTCGGCTTGACGTAGTATTCGACGTACTCATAGGCGAGGAGATGGAAGCTCGTTTTGTCGTTCGAAGCCGGTTGGGGGATCGATAGGGGACACTCGTCGCCATCAATCAATGAGGTCGAGAAAACACTGCCGCTCCCTGAAAAAGTCTGTGATGCTTGGGGGGGCTGAATGAGTTTGGCGTGCTGCTCGAGAAGCAGGTGTTTTGGTGGGCCGGGCACCGGTGCGCGGATCGATTCCTCGCTTGATCTCGCTGCGGTGGGCGAGGGCGAGCTCTCGCGCCGCGGCGATCCCGATCTCAGGAAACTCCGCGCGGGCGATGCGTGTACGTTCACCGTTCCATTGATAACGAAACAGCCAGCGCTTCGTGCCGACGGGATCCACGCGAACTATGGGACCAGCAAAGGCTGGATCGGCGACGTTGAAAGGGCTTCCCAATGGGTCGGAGGCCGGTGAGTGGGTGGTCGTGAACCTGGATGCTGCGATGTTGGACGGGGCATTTGATCACCTTTGTGGACCAGTTGCCGCGCGACACCCCGCAACGCTCGGCGACCTTTCACGACACCGTGACCTCGATCGAAGGACATCGAAGGCGCGGCATCGTCAGTCGGAAATTAGCATGGGCGCTTGTAAACTCCTATTTTTAAAGGAGTTTTTGTCGAAAACCGACGCACTGTGTTGCGTTGGGTTGCGGACCTGCTACGATGCCGGCCCGCAGTTCAACGCCTGCGGGTCGGCACGGGGCATGGCGCAGTCTGGTAGCGCATCTGCTTTGGGAGCAGAGGGTCGGGGGTTCGAATCCCTCTGCCCCGACCAATTCCGGGGGGGGTTGTACCGGACACATCCTTTACGGGTCAGTCCGGGGACATTGTTAACACCTTTTTCTCAAAGGGATTGGGGCCTGGTTCGACCCGGGACATGGCTGACGCACAATCCCCGAACGGCGGTACCGCGTCGACATGTATTATGGTGGGCAGTTGGCTATAATGCGCGTCCCCGAACGCGGTGTGCACGAATTCCGGGCATCGACCTGATAATACGTTTGGCGCGTGGACTCTTCGATCACCGCGCCCGTAGCTCAACCGGATAGAGCACCGGCCTTCTAAGCCGGCGGTTGCAGGTTCGATTCCTGCCGGGCGCGCCACCTGTCGGGCATCGACGATGGTGGACGTAGCTCAGTTGGTAGAGCCCCGGATTGTGATTCCGGCCGTCGCGGGTTCGAGTCCCGTCGTCCACCCCACCTCCTGATTTTTAGGCTTTAAACACCTGATTCTATTGGAATCAGGGGTTAGCGTTCGAGCCCCGCTACGTCGTTGTTACACGGCCTGTTACACACGAGGTGTTCAGGCCATGAAAAAAATCTTCGAGTACGTCTACCAGCACGGTGCTACGCACTGGGTGCGGGTGCGGATTCCCAAGGACCTGAAGTGGGCCTATCCGGACGGGCAGGATGAGATCCTCGACAATCTGCATACCGGCGCTCCCTCGGAGGCCAAGGCCCGCAGTTATGCGATTATCGCGCGCATCCGGGCGGAGTTCGCGGACAAGCGCGGCCAACGCGAGCTTTCCCACGCCTCACTTTCTCCCAAACGCATCGAGTCGCTGACGGAGGAGGAGCTTAAGCTCGTGGGCGGCTTCTACCAGCGCTCAGTGCTTGAGCAGGATCAGGCGCGCCGGCAGGCGGGCCTGGACGATGAGGAGTTCGATGAGCTCGGTCGCGAACTCACCGCCCAGCGCACCAATCTTGCGCGCCTACTCGCGCAGGGCAAGTCCGAGCCGATCTTGGGCGCCCTGCACGCCGTGCTGCACCTCTGTGGCATCGACTTCCAACCCAAGCCAGAGGCGGCCCGGCGCGCCGGGTTCACCTTTTTGCGCGCGGTGGTAGATACGCTCGATAAACAGCTTGAGCGGCAGGCCGGTGGAATCGTCGATACCGACACGGTGGCGCCCGCCGTGGATGCACCCGCTGAAAATCATTGCCCCTGAATGCGCGCCGGCGGAATCGCTCGGCCCCACCTGGGACAAGGTCTTTCAACTCTGGTGCGAGCACGGCGAGGATAGACCCAAATCCACCATCGCCGCCTATCGCACCCCATGGCTCGCCCTTAAGCGCTTTGCCGCCTCACTCAAGGCGCTGCACCCGCAGGCGGTGACGGAGAAGATGATGTCGCAATTCGCACGACACATGCGCGAGAGTGGCCTTGCGATTGACACCATCAACGAGCGGTTGCGAAAAATCCGCTACATTTTCGACGTCGCCAAGCGCAGTCACGAGTTGCCGCTCAACCCAGCAGAGGAGACCTTAGGCTTCAAAGAAAGTACGACGGACGAGGCGGAAGATGACCGCGTGCCCTTTGATCACAAAGACCTCGGGCGGATCTTCAGCTCATCGATTTTTACCACGCACGCACGCTCGCGGGGGCAGGTAGCAGAGGCCAGTGAGCATGACCACCATTCGTGATGGCGATTCCGCCTTTGGCGGTCAAGTTCCGTGATGGTTCGATTCGGATCCCCATCGGGGATCTTGATTAAAAGATCCCCTCCGGGGAGTCTCCGGTTTACCAAGACCAGGAGACCCTCGAAGTGTGCCACGTACTGCAAGATCCCGCCTTTTTCCATTTCCTGACCCGCATCGACGAAGAGTTCGCGGCAGCGACCCGCCTGGGGCGTTGTGCGGATGTGCCGGACCGCTGCACGTAGCGGATTATCCCCGCAAGCCCCGAGGCTGTCCGGCTGCGGTGCGGGAGGATTATTCCTGGCGCTTGAGCTTCACCTGTGGCCGGTGCGACGGCCGCGCGACCTCGCCGTCGGTGCGGTTTGCCGGCCGCCGTGTGTATTTGGCGGTGGTGTTGATGTTGACCTCACCGCCGGGCAGTTCGTCGGGTCAAGGGCTGTGCGATCTGCTGAGCATCCCGGCCCGCACGTTGCAGCGCTGGCGGACGTGGTGGCGCATGGATTTTCCATCGACGCCGTTCTGGCAATCGGTGCGCGAACGGTTCATGCCGCCAGTGTTGATCGAGCGGCTGCCGCCGAGCTTGCTGGAACGCTTCCACGCCAGCGAGATGACGGATCGGCTGGCGCAGTTGCTGCGCTTTATCGCGCCCTTGAGCACGCGCGCCACGAGCAAGTAATCCGAAGGTTGCGACGTACCCGCAGAGGATGCCGATAGCCGGCATCCTGTGGGCTTTGTAGCCTTCGTTCCCATCAGCGACGCCGAGGATGGCGTCAGTGAAGGGAGCGAGGGTGAGTGAAGAGAACGATCTACCGCAGCGGGATCGGTGGGCGCGGCTGCGCTTCGCGATCGTGGGGCCGCTTCTGGCCGCACCGCCGGTGGCCGGCGAGTTACACGACGGCCTTGAACGCTTTGGCCGCCAAGGCCTGGCGTCATCCGTTCACGGGGCTTGAGATCCGCTTCGGCTGCTCGACGCTCGAGCGGTGGTACTATGCGGCGAAGAGAGCCGGCGATCCGGTGCAGGCGCTGCGCAATCAAGTCCGCGGCGACATCGGTCGCTTCCCGAGTTTATCGGCCGAGGCCGTGCAGGCGCTGACCACGCAATACCGAGAGCACCCGGGCTGGACCGCCCAGCTGCACCACGACAATTTGCGCGTGATGCTCGCCGCCGCCGGCACGAAGTGCCCTTCGTATCCGAGCGTACGCCGATATCTCAAAGCGCAGGGGTTGCTGCGTCAGCGCCCGCTGCGCCGAGTGAGCGAGGGCGCCTTGGCCGCCCGTGATCGACTCGAACAACGCGAAGTCCGCAGCTACGAAGTTGAGCATGTTCTGCAGCTCATGCATCTTGACTTCCATCACGGCTCGCGCAAGGTCCTGACCCGCGGCGGTGAGTACGTGAAGCCCCTCCTGGTCGGCTTCATCGATGACCGGTCGCGGTTCTTGTGCCATGCCCAGTGGTACACGAGCGAGGGCACCGAAGAGCTGGTCCACGGCCTATGCCAGGCGCTGCAGAAGGTGGGCCTGCCGCGTTCGCTCATGACCGATCGGGGCTCGGCGATGATCTCGGGGGAGTTCACCGCAGGGCTTCATCACTTGGGTATTTTGCATCTGCCCACCTTGCCGTACTCGCCTCATGTGAAGGAATACGCTGCATAGTGCACCTCAGGGGTGGATTGGAGTGTCGTTTGGCGTGGATGCGGCTGTTTTACCGCGTAATTTGGCTTGGTGGCGATACTTGACCGGCGCATCGGTACCGGGGTGTTCGAAATAGCATTGTCCTTTGTCGTTGTAGCGATGGCCGACCAGCAGACCGGCCCGACGCCAGATCTTCACGGTGCAGTAGGAGACATCGAGAAGCTTGCCGATCTGATGCGCCGTCAACAGGCCCCGTGCGCGCAGCCGTTCACGGCGAGTCTTGAGTTTGTACGACTTACGGATTTGGGTGACCATCAGCCTGTTAAAGCGGTGGCCGGCCCCGGAGATAACGCCGTTTTGGTTGAGGACTGCGGCAATCTCGCCTGCGGTGTGATGATCGAACAGCCGGTCGATCTCGGCGACGACCGCGGCCGGTGTCTGAGTGACCATCCAAGAACGCAAAGGCAGCGGAACATGAAGTGTTTGTGCCGCGCCGCCGTTGAACCGCACCTGCGCGCGGACGTTGTCGCCTTTGAGGAGCGTCACGTCGGCGATGAGCAGACGTAGCATGCGCTTACGCTCACGAGCGGGTGTGCGTGGGTCATTCCACAGTCGTGGAAAATCTTGCGCGAGCGCCATGATGCTGGCGCGTTGTTGGTCATTGAGTCCCGCGCGGCTAGTTTGTCGTTGCTTCTCATAGCGCTCCTGAGCATCGGCGAGCGCACGCAGCGTCTCGTTCCACTCGGCTTCGAGAGAATCGGCCACCAGTCGATTGTCGGGGTCGACTTGCATGAACCGGCGCCGCGCCAGATCGGTCTGGTAGCGGGCGCGCTCGACTTCTTGGCGACGCAGGCGATCGCCCTCTTCGGAGCGACTCTCGATCTCCTGTTGAACTGCCAGCGCAACTTCGAGCGTGACCGGCGTGACCTGTTGCACGAGCAAGGCAGCGATCGCTTTATCGACACCGTCGCCGTGGATCATTTGGCAGAACCGCTGGCCTGTCTCGATGCCGTGGCGTTGGCACATGTAGTCCGGAATCCGACGTGTTCCCTGCTGATGATAGCGGACCGTCATACGTTGGCCACATACGGCACAGATGACCAAGCCCTGCAGTAGCGCGGGACCCTCCCGCGGTATGCTCTTCTCACGGTCGTGGCCGAGAGCGTTGCAGTTATCCCGTAGACGTTGAACGTTGTGCTCGAAATCTTCCCAGGTGATATAGGCTTCGTGCGCATCGCGAATCAATGCGATCCACTCTTGCTGCGGAAGCCGTACAAAGATATGGCGGCCGTCCGGATGCTTTCTTTGCCGGGAGCGTCCGAAACAGAAGGTGCCGGTATAGCGTGGATGGTGGATCACCCAGAGCACGCGCGTGTGACCAAGCTGAGTCCACACCACATCCCCTTTACGCGATCCAATAAAAATACGGCGCGGAAACTTCAAGCCCTCTTGACGAAACGCCTTGACGGTCGCCGATGCAGAACCGGTGCGTCGAAAGGTACGAAAGAGTTGGCGTATGCTCTCCTGGATGCGCACGTCCGGATCGATGCGGCATTGGCCTTGGCTGTCGTAGACATAACCGATCGGCAAACGAATCTCCAGTTCTCCGCGGCGTGCTTTGTTGAGGATACCGCCGCGAAGCCGCGCGCGCAGGACATGCAGCTCCGCTTCACTCATCGTGCCTTTGAGACCGAGTAATAACCGATCGTTGAAGTGTGCCGGATCATAGATGCCGTCTTCATCCAGAATGAGGCTGTCGGCGAGCGCGCAGATCTCGAGCAGCCGATGCCAGTCGGTGGAATTACGTGCGAGGCGCGACACCTCCAGGCCCATCACAATGCCGGCGCGTCCGAGGCTCACCTCGGTGACCAGACGCTGAAATCCCTCTCGATCCACCGCGGATGCACCTGACTGGCCAAGATCCGAATCGATGACGATGATCTGGTCTAACCGCCAGCCGAGCGCGAGGGCGCGGTTGCGCAAATCGTATTGGCGTTGGGTGCTC
>CAWCIE010000005.1:0-29987 GCA_963795475.1 uncultured Gammaproteobacteria bacterium | reverse complement strand
GCCCAGCTGCACCACGACAATTTGGGCGTGACGCTCGCCGCCGTCGGGACGAAGTGCCCTTCCTATCCGAGCGTGCGCCGATATCTCAAAGCGCAAGGGCTGCTGCGCCAGCGCCCGCTTCGCCGAGCGAGCGAAGGCGCCTTGGCCGCCGTGATCGACTCGAACAACGCGAAGTGCGTAGCTACGAAGTCGAGCACGTGCTGCAGCTCATGCATCTTGACTTCCATCATGGCTCACGCAAGGTCCTGACCCGGGGTGGGGAATACCTGAAGCCGCTTTTGGTCGGCTTCATCGACGACCGGTCGCGGTTCCTGTGCCATGCCCAGTGGTACACGAGCGAGGGTACCGAAGAGCTGGTCCACGGCCTGTGTCAGGCGTTGCAAAAAGTAGGCCTTCCGCGCTCGCTGATGACCGATCGGGGCTCGGCGATGATCTCGGGGGAGTTCACCGCGGGGCTGCATCACTTGGGTATTTTGCATCTGCCCACCTTGCCGTACTCGCCGCATGTGAAGGAATACGCTGCATAGTGCACCTCAGGGGTGGATTGGAGTGTCGTTTGGCGTGGATGCGGCTGTTTTACCGCGTAATTTGGCTTGGTGGCGATACTTGACCGGATCGTAATGGGGTGTTCGAAATAGCATTGTCCTTTGTCGTTGTAGCGATGGCCGACGAGCAGACCGGCCCGACGCCAGATCTTCACGGTGCAGTAGGAGACATCGAGAAGCTTGCCGATCTGATGCGCCGTCAACAGGCCCCGTGCGCGCAGCCGTTCACGGCGAGTCTTGAGTTTGTACGACTTACGGATTTGGGTGACCATCAGCCTGTTAAAGCGGTGGCCGGCCCCGGAGATAACGCCGTTTTGGTTGAGGACTGCGGCAATCTCGCCTGCGGTGTGATGATCGAACAGCCGGTCGATCTCGGCGACGACCGCGGCCGGTGTCTGAGTGACCATCCAAGAACGCAAAGGCAGCGGAACATGAAGTGTTTGTGCCGCGCCGCCGTTGAACCGCACCTGCGCGCGGACGTTGTCGCCTTTGAGGAGCGTCACGTCGGCGATGAGCAGACGTAGCATGCGCTTACGCTCACGAGCGGGTGTGCGGGGTCATTCCACAGTCGTGGAAAATCTTGCGCGAGCGCCATGATGCTGGCGCGTTGTTGGTCATTGAGTCCCGCGCGGCTAGTTTGTCGTTGCTTCTCATAGCGCTCCTGAGCATCGGCGAGCGCACGCAGCGTCTCGTTCCACTCGGCTTCGAGAGAATCGGCCACCAGTCGATTGTCGGGGTCGACTTGCATGAACCGGCGCCGCGCCAGATCGGTCTGGTAGCGGGCGCGCTCGACTTCTTGGCGACGCAGGCGATCGCCCTCTTCGGAGCGACTCTCGATCTCCTGTTGAACTGCCAGCGCAACTTCGAGCGTGACCGGCGTGACCTGTTGCACGAGCAAGGCAGCGATCGCTTTATCGACACCGTCGCCGTGGATCATTTGGCAGAACCGCTGGCCTGTCTCGATGCCGTGGCGTTGGCACATGTAGTCCGGAATCCGACGTGTTCCCTGCTGATGATAGCGGACCGTCATACGTTGGCCACATACGGCACAGATGACCAAGCCCTGCAGTAGCGCGGGACCCTCCCGCGGTATGCTCTTCTCACGGTCGTGGCCGAGAGCGTTGCAGTTATCCCGTAGACGTTGAACGTTGTGCTCGAAATCTTCCCAGGTGATATAGGCTTCGTGCGCATCGCGAATCAATGCGATCCACTCTTGCTGCGGAAGCCGTACAAAGATATGGCGGCCGTCCGGATGCTTTCTTTGCCGGGAGCGTCCGAAACAGAAGGTGCCGGTATAGCGTGGATGGTGGATCACCCAGAGCACGCGCGTGTGACCAAGCTCAGTCCACACCACATCCCCTTTACGCGATCCAATAAAAATACGGCGCGGAAACTTCAAGCCCTCTTGACGAAACGCCTTGACGGTCGCCGATGCAGAACCGGTGCGTCGAAAGGTACGAAAGAGTTGGCGTATGCTCTCCTGGATGCGCACGTCCGGATCGATGCGGCATTGGCCTTGGCTGTCGTAGACATAACCGATCGGCAAACGAATCTCCAGTTCTCCGCGGCGTGCTTTGTTGAGGATACCGCCGCGAAGCCGCGCGCGCAGGACATGCAGCTCCGCTTCACTCATCGTGCCTTTGAGACCGAGTAATAACCGATCGTTGAAATGTGCCGGATCATAGATGCCGTCTTCATCCAGAATGAGGCTGTCGGCGAGCGCGCAGATCTCGAGCAGCCGATGCCAGTCGGTGGAATTACGTGCGAGGCGCGACACCTCCAGGCCCATCACAATGCCGGCGCGTCCGAGGCCCACCTCGGTGACCAGACGCTGAAATCCCTCTCGATCCACCGCGGATGCACCTGACTGGCCAGATCCGATCGATGACGATGATCTGGTCTAACCGCCAGCCGAGCGCGAGGGCGCGGTTGCGCAAATCGTATTGGCGTTGGGTGCTCTCCGTGTTCTCAAATACCTGTCGCAGCGTCGATTGACGCACATACAGATAGGCGCCTCTCTTGAGGTGCCGTGACTGTATTTTGGAGTGGGTCTCTGAAATCATGAGATAGCCTCCGCCGTAGTGGCCAGTGTCATAGTCGCTAAGATATCGACCAGCGATTGTTCAATACCGACAGGCAAGGACCGCTCCGTTGAGCGCCGTACGGGCGCGGGAGCTGGCACCATCGCCTCGCTCATGCTCTTCATCCAGATCGCCATACCTTGGCGTATCAGCAGTGCAAGACCTCGCACAGCGTGGGTGTGCCCGTCGAAGTCGACGACGTCTTTGCGTAATGACTCGTAGTGCTCGACCATCGCGTGACCTTCGGCGGCGATGGTGGGCTCTTTCACGGCCGTTTTTTTTTGGAACGCGCCAGAGCGCGTTCCACGGTGCGCCGATGCACGGCGAGGCCAAATCGCGCGGCAATATCCTCAGTGAGCGACTGAACCTCCCGGTCCGGGTCATTTGCGCGCAGGTCTTCGATATAGCGCAGGACCTCAGCGGTGATCTTATGAGCGCCGCGCGGACCTCGCTTGATCGGCAGAAGTCCAACTAGCCCGGCGTGCGCGAAATCGCTCTGGGCCTTATAGAACGTCGGCCGCGAGACGCCGAAACTGGAGGTGGTCTGGGCTATGGACTGACCTTCGGTGCGCACTCTGCGCAGCATCTCGTATCGCACCTGAACCAGGTCCCGCGGATCGAAGAAGTCACTCTGCGAAAAGGCCGGATCGTGGACGTTTTGAGCGTGGGGGTTGGTCGTACCGCTCTCTTTGAGGGCGGCAAGCTTGGCGTCGGGCTTTAGGGTACGGGCCATGTGTAAATGTATTTATGCCTATCTCAGTACGATGTCAAGCTAAATATGCGATATCTAGCAAGAACAGCAGAGCGATTTAATATGGAATATGGCAATAAATGTCGGTAACGGTCCGGTTGAAACGGAGGCACATCTAAACTACCTCCGGATCTTTGTCGGCATATTTTATTTTACACAGACGGCATTATTTACTTGACGGTCGACGCCGCCGGCTCGTCCGGCCCGGCAAGGGTTGTACTTCCCTCTGCCGCGCGATGAGTGCAACCAGTTGCAGAAGATCCGATGCACAAAAGTGCGATCGTCCCGCCGACATCGTCTCGCACGCGATACCCGTTGCAAGGCTTGTCCAATCGGTTGGCAAACGCCTCAGCTTCCCAGTGCTATCGTGAAAATAGACGCGATCTTCTCCCCACGTATTGCGCCGATCGACCAGCGCGAACTCCTGCCCCAAAAGCGGGTGGAAGGGGTGAGTGACCTTGAAGACCTGCGTTCGATCGGTTGGCTCGCGTGTAGTTGACTGCTCTTGTGAACGGTAAGCAGGAAAATATCTGGGGCCGCGTCGAGGGACGGCTGCTGGCCATGCTCGAAGGGGAGATCAGTCTCACGCTCGAGCAACTGAACCTCGCGACCCAGGCCTGGGTGACCCAGGAATATCATCGCACCGTCCACAGTGAGCTTGCGCAAACGCCGATGCAGCGCTACCTCGCCGGCCCCAACGTCGGGCGCGAGTGTCCTGGGAGCGACGAGCTGCGCGCGGCGTTCCGCATCGAGGTCAAGCGCAAGCAACGTCGTTCCGACGGCACGGTGAGTCTCGAGGGCCAGCGCTTCGAGATCCCGTCCCGCTATCGGCGACTCGATGAGATCCATCTGCGCTACGCCCGCTGGGACTTGAGCCGCGTCGATCTGATCGATGGGCGCTCGGGCCATATCTTGTGCCCGGTGCGACCACTCGATAAGGCCGCCAACGCCGATGCGCTGCGCCGGCGCGTGGATCCGACGGCGATCGACACGAGCGCGATGCCGGCCACCGGCATCGCGCCTCTGCTCAAGAAGATGATCGCCGACTACGCCGCCACCGGCTTACCGCCCGCCTATTTACCCACCGAGAAGGACGACTGCGCATGAACCAGAAGCTGCTGGCCCTGTATGGCCTCAAATGGAACCCCTTCACCCCGGAGGTGCCGACCGAGGCGCTGTATGTGCCGGCGAAGGTCGAGAACTTCTGCTGGCGCATCGAACAGGCGCACCTGCGCGAGGGGGGCTTCGCCTTGATCCATGGCGAGCCTGGGTCCGGCAAAAGTGTCGTCATGCGCTTGCTCGCAGAGCGGCTCGCACGCCTGGCGGACCTCTCCGTCGGTGTCATCCACCATCCGCAGAGCAACCTGAGCGATTTTTATCGCGAACTCGGCGATATCTTCTCCATCTCCATCCGCGTCAGCAACCGCTGGGGCGGATTTAAGGCGCTGCGCGCCCGCTGGCTCGATCATCTCGGCTCCGCCAGCCGCCGGCCCGTCGTCCTGGTCGATGAGGCCCAGGAGATGACGCCGATGGTGCTCTCTGAACTGCGGCTACTTGCGAGCGCTCGGTTCGACTCCCAGTCACTGCTGTGCGTCGTGCTCTCCGGCGATGCACGGCTCCTCGACAAACTGCGGCGCGAGGAGCTGATCCCCCTGGGCTCCCGGATCCGTACGCGCCTTGCCACCGGCGTCGCTACTCGCGAGGAACTCCTGGCGTGCCTCGAACATCTGCTCACCACCGCAGGCAATGCGAGCCTCATGACCAAACAGCTGCGAAATACCCTATGCGACCACGCTGCCGGCAATTACCGCATCTTCATCGGCATGGCGGCCGAACTCCTGATGACGGCGGCGCAGCGCGAGATCACCGAACTCGATGAAAAGCTTTATCTGCAGGTGTTTGCACAGCCTGAGACTCAAACCCCGCGCCGCGTCGGGGCTCGCTGACATGGCCGACGACGCCGATCCGTTCGTCTTCCCCGACATGCCCGACGAGGCGGTGGTCGCCATCGACCAGTTCCTCGAGGACTTCTACCTCTGCTTCCAAAACCATTACTTCGCTCAAATGCACCGCTGGTACCACGCACTTGATGAGCGCGAAGCCAACCGCGGTCCGCCATCAAGGCCGCCGCTAAAAGATCCACCGTTCTGAGGCCGGCGGAAGTGACTGCGGCGCCCACGCCTCGCTCACGATCGCCGATGGCCCATCACCGATCGTGAGCGCCAGCCCATCAAACTAACTGACCGCTCTCACCCCACATGCATACGAGGCACAATAGCAGCGTGAGCCCCAGGGTGGCCCAGGGAAACACATTGCCGATTCGGGTATATAGAGTAGGCCCTGGTCCCAGCGGAAGATCTGAGAGTATCCAGTCTATTTGATCCGGTCCGACGACCTTTTGCGCGATTACCCGCCCGTTAGCGTCGCTCGCGGTAAGGAGACCATGATTGGCCGCGCGTGCGACGGCGAATCCGTTCTCAACACCGCGCAGGACCGCCATCCGCGCGTGAATCCACGCATCGACGCCGGAGTCCCAAGCCGGGACCGCCATCAGCCGCAGCCCGACGTGCGCGTCGTTCCGGATCGTGTCCGGGAAATCCATGTCCTTGCAGATAGCCATGGCTTTCCCCTCGCCCAGCAGACCCGGGGCGGTTCCGCGAGGGAATTTGGCCTCGAATGGCATGAGCCGGTGGCGCTTGGCGTACACCGAATTGTGACCATCTGGCTCGAACGCCACTGCGATGTCGCCTGCTGGTGCGCGCTGCAGAATGCCCGCGACGATTTCGGCGCCCGTGCTCTGAGACACAGCCGTCAGAGGGGCAAGTGCTTCCGTAGACCAGGCACGCCGAGTCGTCAGGCTCTCTTCGGGAGTGACGATGAGTCTTGCGCCCCGTCTGGCAAGGCCGTCCAGGGTAGAGGCATAGACGGAGGAGGTCTGCCTGTCCGAGGCGAGGGAATCAGTCCCTGCCGCCTGCGGGACAGGACCGACGGCGGCAACACGGACCATCTCCGGTTGCGGAGCGACCAGTCTCGTGGCGGCGAACAACAAGTCGACCATGCATACGGCCGCACCGACGCCGGCGGCCGTGAGCCTTACCCTCCTGTCTCGAACCGCGAGCGCAAGGCTCGAGGCAACCAGGCTCAGGACGAAGGTGATGCTGTACATGCCGAACAGCGATGCGCTCTGCAGGAGGATCGGAACCGAGACCTGGCTATACGCGACCGACCCGAAACTGCCGTGAGGAGAGAGCAGTCCTGCGACGAACTCCATCGCGGTCCAGCAAGCCGGGAATGCCAGCAGCGTGGGGAGGAGAGAAAGACGGCGATGGATCAGGCGTGCGAACAGGATGCTGAGAGGAAAAAGGATTGGTCTGAGCCCCAGGAGGGACAGCAGAGAAATGAGCGGCGCGCCGACGTAGCACTGCGCGATGTAGACCTGGCCGATAACAAAGGCCAGGAAGCTGACGGCCAGCAATCGCCAAGCCGGAGAGTCGCCAAATGCCAGCCAAAGCAGGGGCACCGGCGCGAACCATGCTAGCGGCCAGGCGTTAGCCGGCCCCTGCGAAAGATAGAACATGCCTGCGCTCAGCGCCGCGGAAATTAGCTCACTCATATCGGCCGCCCATGCGCTCGTAACTACCGCTTGCTATCTGTGATTCTCTGTCCACTCAGCGCCCACCTTCCAGGATTGATTACAGCGCCAGTCACCTTGCCACTCTCCGACGTGACGAACGAGATCCGGGTTCTGAATTGACTGTTCACGTAGAAGTCGCTGTCAGAAGTGGCGATCAATTTGATCGCTCTGTCCTCCAAGTCGAAAAACCCAATGTCTCCCCGCGGACGAAGCAGCAGCGCACCGTTCTGTTCCCATACGTCAATCACTACGTTGTCGCCGAACCGATAACTGCCCGCCAAACGGCCGATATTCATGGGAGAGACGGCTGTGGCAACGGCGGGAACCTCTGTGTTTTCCGGGACGCTCGACAGGATCGCATCCCACATCGCTTCTCCGGCTGTAATGTCGACTCCCATATCGGTGAGCCCGCCGGCAGTCGGACTCGCCTCCAACGTACTCACGACAAACAGTGTGTCGCCATCTTCTGCCGTGGAGAAAGGCTGGATTGCACGCGCCATCGATGTATGGACCTGCACCGCCAGCCTTTGCAAAGCCGAGATGTCCATACGCCGGTTGACGACGACCAAGCCAATCGTTGTGTTGGTGGTAGGGGCTGGCGGCGACGCCATCATCTCGGATGGGTCCAGGCCGGATGCGAGCAAGTCGGAGGCAGTGGTCTTGGCTGTCCAGTGGGGGTTTCCTGGGCAATTCACCGCCCTTCCCTGACGATCGACTATTGTCCCTCTCGCATTCACTACAACGAATGCTGCAATCTTGAAGTCGCCGATCTGTCGAAATGCCGCCCCCTGCCCCGAGTGTGCGGCGCAGTTAAATAGACCACCCTGCATTGCCATTCGCCCGGCCCCCTGGGCCCCGAGAGCGAATACGCCAGGACGCAGCGACTTCAGTGCGGTCACTGCTAAGCGCTTGTCGGGATAGATCTCATTAAGCCGATGGCGATGGAAATCGTAAATGATCGCGCCGACCGCTACTGGCATGTCATCGACACTGCGCGTGCCCAGATCTTTCTCCCCAGTCGCCACTCCCGCAATGGCTTCCTCTCCCATCAGTGATCCGCCGGCAATGACGACGCTGTCGACCCCCGGCCTCGAGTCGCTGAGGCGTAACATATCTGTGTTCACGGTTCCGGGTCCTCCGCCCCGAACGTCGACCACGGCCATGACTCTATGCGGGAAGTGAAACAAGGTTAATCCGGTGGGTCCTGCTTCATAGGTAGCGCTTGCGGTCTCGATCGCCGGCCAATCAAACTGAAGCAAGTGTGATGAGTGGCTAACGGTTGGGGTCAGCCCGCTTTGTTGGGCCTGTGTGGGAGACGATGTCGCTATGAATGCGGCTGCGAATGGCAAGGCCAGGCGAAGGCGGATTAGAGCTCGCAAAATACCGGATGGCATGCATTAACATCCTTCTGAAAACCTAATGTAGTTCTGGCACCGCACTGCGAAGTCAGGGATCAGATTCAAGAAATTTTGGGGTGGCGGTAAGCCCAGCGGTCACGCGATTGATACGCGTCGGACGGGATGCGGGTTTCACCCGTGGCGTGAAATAAGCAGCCTGGACCCTGAAACCCTATAGACCGTTTGCGCGTATCAAGTCCTGTGGCGCGCGAGAATAGATACCCCAGGGAACTGCCGATGGCCGATACTCTGGCGGGTGTGCTGATCGGTGTGATTTCCGGCTATCTCACCGCGCGGCACAGTGCGGAGATCGAATGGGTCCTGCACGCACTGATCGGCTAGAAAGAGGTCGTGACTATGTCACTTGAAATGATGTCTACGGCGATGGGGCTGCTGTTCTCAATTCTCGCGGTCACGGTGAGTTTGGGTGCATTGATCGTCTGGATCGTGGTGTGGCACCGGCGCAGGGTCCACGAGGCAGACTGTCGCCACAAGGAGCGAATGGCAGCCATCGAGAAGGGGCTGGACCTGCTGCCGGAGTCAGCCCCGCAGCGTGAGCAAATGCCAGTGCGCTCGCGCACCCTTCTGCGTGGTCTGATCTGGCTCGGTGTTGGCCTTGCCATCACATTTGGCGCACACGACCTATCTCCGCCATCCCTGAACGGATTCGGCTGGATCCCGATGGCGGTCGGTGCCGCCTATCTCATCTTCTATTTCGTGGAGGGGCGCAACACGAGTTCAAAAGGCGACGAGTCGGCGTCCGGTGACCACCAATCGCCGTAGGCTGGAGGACACAAGAGCCTTGCGCTCGGGCGATGCGGATAATGCGATACTGTGTTGACCGGTGCCAGACTGATGGAACTCGTGAGGGCGGAGCGCCGCGATGAGGCGATTACCCTGCTATTGCCTGCCTTCCGACGCAAAGTGTTCGGTTTGGCGTACAGCATCCTGCGCGACCGTGAGTCCGCGGAAGACGTGACCCAGGAGGTCTTCATCAAAGTTTGGCGAGCTCTGCCCGGATTTGACGGGCGCGCCTCCATATCGACGTGGATCTACACGATTACCCGAAACGCCAGCGTGTCAGCACTACGGGCGCGGCACCCGCAGTCTTCGCTTAGCGATCCTGAGGTGATGGAGGCGGCGGAGGCGAACTACCCCGGACCTGCAACAGATGTACTTGCCGAGCGCGCTGCGATCCTGAAGATCGTGGATCGGCTCCCCACTAAGCAACGGCAGGTTGTTTTGCTTTTCTACATGGAAGAGCAGTCCCATGAGGAGGTAGCAACTATGTTGGCGATACCCGTGGGGACAGTGAAGACGTTATTGCATCGCGCACGCGCCCAGCTTCTTGCTGGCGCGACAAAATCGAGATCGACCGCATGAGCATTCCGGAATCCGACCACGACCAGCACCTGCGGGCCCTCTTCGGTGGCCTGGACACGAAGGCAGACTTCGATCTCCGGCTTATGGCACGCCTGCAAGCCGAAAGGCAGGCTAAAGCGATCGGCCGAGCTGCGCTAGCGCGGGAGCAGGAACGCGCGCGGTATCGGAGAGAAGTGCTGGGGCTGCAGAGTTGGCGTCGATTGATGCTGCGCCTGCTCACGCTCGACATACTAGGGATCGCAGCTTTGCTGGTGGTCGCCATCGGCGCGGCTTGGCCACTTTTCAGCGTGGATGTCATAGGCATTTTGAGACAGAATGGCCCGTACATCTTGATAGCGTTCAGTATCCTGATCGGAGGCGTACCGCTTCTAGTTATGTGGGCAGAGCAGAGCCGAACGCCTGTTCGGCTGCTCTGAGTTCTTGATTGCATCGCGCCTGACCGCAATCTGGTCGACACTGGGTCGTGCAATTCGTCATGTTGCCCGACGTTGAGCAGTTAGTGGTCGGGCGATTTGCGCCGAAGCTGGCGACCCTAGCACCACGGCCCTTGCTCCAGTTCGCCGGCAAGGAGTTGGCGACTTAAAGAATCCGCTGAGCGCCTTGGCGGGTGGTCATCCCGGTTGGTCGTTCAGATCCAAGCAGCCCTCAACGGCAACAGATCACTTCCACAGCTCCACCTTGAGGCCGGGCACGTTTGAGAAATGTTTGACATTATTTGTGACCACGGTCATCCCCTGGGAAACCGCGTGCGCAGCGATGAGAAGGTCCATGTTCCCGATCGGCTTCCCTGAAAGCTCCAGCCCTGTGCGGATCCGTGCATAGTGCGGCGTGACTTCGTCGGTCCAATCCAAAATCGCCAGTCGATCCAAGTAGGCCTCGACTAATTCCGCGAGTTGAGGCCGACCCGCCTTCTCCGCGCCAAAACGCAACTCCGCGGCGGTGATCACCGACACATTGAGCGTCTCGGAATGTTTCTCGAACTTCTCGACCAGCGTCGCAGGTCGCCGCTTGATGATGTAGCTGGAGATGTCGGTATCCAGCATGAAACCCGTCATAACGGGTCGCGAGACTGCGGAGGTGAATCGTCGCGGTTTTCCAGAAAGTCATCGGGTACGTCCACGTTGATTGCGAAGAACGATGCCCAATTCGGTTTGATCGGGGAAAGGAGCAGCCCGTCCCCTTGCTTTCGAATACGGACTTCCTTGACCTCTGCCGGGAACCGCAACTCTTGCGGAAGTCGCACGGCCTGGTTCGTCCCATTGCGAAATATGGACGCTCGCTTGGCGACGGTATTGGATGTCAATTTCGCCGCCGCCTTCGACCTCGCGGCTTTGTTCTTTCCAGTTGGCGCGCGCTTCATCGTATAGTCCCCGATCAATTTATCATTAGCATATGCCTTGCATATGCATTGGTCAAGGTACGCGAGATTTGAACCGGCTCCGGCGACCTTCGGGACGTAGGAGTCGCAGGTTCAAATCCTGTCACCCCGACCATTGATTTAATTATATTTTTTCCATCTGATGTTCGCCAAAAGGCCATTTGGTAACGAGTCTCTCGTCGCTTTGGTAACATCTTTGGTAACAACTATTTCATTGATGGAATTAACTTGGCGGATGTCACAAGTTAACGCTCCGGTAACTCCTCGCTCCCGCTATTGGGAGAAACGCGCACCAGCCAAGAGCCTGCCAGTTCCCCTTCCAGATGAGCCGCACGCCGAGCCCGACAGGCGAGACCAGCGCTAGAATCGTCTCTTGCCTTGTGCAAGCATTTAAATGAGGCCCGCTACACTTATTGCGAGTCCGTACGGGGCGGCGGGGGCATTAAAGACACGGTATCGCGCCTATGACTACACCATGGCATCGTCCCAGTTGTCGGCAGTGAAGCAGTCTGCGGCGGCCCTATCCGCTTGGGTGCCATTTCAGCACCGCATTTTCACCCTCGTGTGGATAGCCACCGTGATTTCGAACATCGGCGGCTGGATGTACAGCGCCGCGTCCGGCTGGCTGATGACGAGTCTGACCAAAGATCCGTTGATGGTGTCCTTGGTGCAGGTGGCCGCCAGCCTGCCGGTCTTTATATTCGCTTTTCCGGCCGGAGCTTGGGCCGATGTGGTCGACAAGCGCAAGTTTCTGATCGCCGCTGAGACATCCATCGCCCTGCTGTCGACATTATTCGCATTGCTGGTGTGGCGCGGTCTAGTAGGTCCGCACACGCTGCTGTTCTTCGTTTTCGTCATCGGGGCGGCGGGCGCATTGACCGCCGCCCCGTGGCAGGCGGTCGTTCCGGAACTTGTGCCTAAGGAACATCTTGCCCCCGCAGTGGCCTTGAATAGTCTGGGCGTCAACGTCAGTCGCGCATTGGGTTCGGCGCTGGGCGGTTTGCTGATCGCGGTCTTGGGCGTATCGGCTCCGTTCTGGGCCAATGGCGTGAGCAACGCAGGGGTGATCGGGGCGCTACTCTGGTGGCGCCCAGCGCCGCGACCCTCACGTCACCTGCCGGCCGAACGTTTAGGCTCGGCGATGCGTACAGGATTTCGGCACGCGCGTCATAATCCGAGATTGCGGGCGGCGCTGATTCGAGCGACCGCTTTTTTCACGTTTGCAAGCGCCTACTGGGCGTTGCTTCCGCTCGTGACACGCGAGCGGATCGCGGGCGGCCCTGAGTTGTACGGGCTGTTGCTCGGAGTCATTGGTGTGGGCGCGATCCTGGGGGCTATGGCGCTGCGCCCCGTCCGCGCGCGCCTGGGAAGTGATCGAACCGTGGCACTCGGTTCGATCGGCACGGTGCTCGCCATCGGGTTATTCGGGTTGGCGCGCGCGCCCGTGACGGCTCTGTTGGCGAGTCTGATTGCGGGTGCTTCCTGGGTCACCGCACTTTCCACGCTCAATTTATCGGCGCAAATGGCGTTGCCAGACTGGGTGCGCGGACGCGGACTGGCAATTTACATCATGGTCTTCTATGGAGCCATGAGCGTAGGGAGCGCGCTGTGGGGTCAACTCGCGGCCTGGATCGGTCTGCTCAACGCTCATGGGATCGCCGCTGCCACCATGCTGCTGGCCATGGCGCTGACCTGGCGCTGGAAACTCCAGTACGCCGCAGGGATCGATCTAACTCCGTCCCGGCATTGGCCGATGCCTCAGGCATTGCAACTGCACGACTCCAATGACGGTCCCGTGATGGTGACGGTCGAGTACCACGTTGCCCAAGGTAGCCGGGCCGCGTTCCTGGAGGCTGTGAATCATCTCGGACACGCGCGCCGCCGCGATGGCGCCTATGCGTGGACGGTCTATGAGGATGCCGAGCACGCCGGCCGGATATTGGAAGCTTTCTATCTGGAGTCCTGGGCAGAGCACTTGCGCCAGCACGAGCGCGTTACCCATACCGACCGGGAGTTGCAGCTAGCAATTCGCCAGTTGATACAAGATGAGCCACTGGTGACGCATTTCATTTCCCTTTAGAGCCGACTAGAGTTCCGGCGATCACATCCAAGGCTTAACAAAGTCGGCAGCCCGAATGAAATCGGCGGCACGAAGAGACTCATGCCGCCGATGCTTCGGCGCCTAAGACATTTAAGGCAGATCGAACACCAGAACCTCCGACTGTTGCCCGCCGTCGATGCGCACGGCGAGTGCATCGGTGATCTTGAGCGCATCGCCCGCGCCGAGCTCGATGCCGTTCGCTCGAACCTTACCGCGAACCACGTGTACGTAGCCACGGCGGCCGGGCTTCAACTCCAGCAAGGCATTCTCCTCGCCGTCGAATCGTCCCGCATAGAGCGAAGCGTCTTGGTGAATCAACACCGAACCCTCGCGGCGATCCGGAGAGGCAATGAGCCTGAGGCGTCCTTGTTTGTCGCTCTCGGCAAAATGCTTCTCCTCATAACTCGGCTCGATTCCGACCACATTGGGCTTGATCCAGATCTGCAGGAAATGGAGCCTATCGGTGGCGGATGAATTGAACTCGCTATGCCTCACACCCGAACCCGCGCTCATACGCTGCACATCACCGGGTCGAATCACGGAGCCGGTTCCGAGGGAGTCCTTGTGCGCAAGCTCACCCGAAATCACATAGCTGATGATCTCCATATCGCGATGGGGGTGCGTGCCGAATCCTTCCCCCGGGGCGACTCGATCCTCGTTAATGACCCGCAAAGGTCCGAATTCGACGTGCCGGGCGTCGAAATAGTCTGCGAAGGAAAAGCTGTGGTAGGAGTCGAGCCAGCCATGATTGGCGTGCCCGCGCTCGCTGCTGTGTCTGATGGTATTCATGTTGACCTCCTGTTGCAGCCACTATAAGGTTTGATAATCGAATTAAAAAGCTCGATTATTAAACCTAATTGATCTACAAATCGAATTAATTGGATGGATTGATGGTGCCTCGAACGACGCTGGAACAGTGGGCGGTACTTGCGGCCGTGGTCGATAAATCCGGCTTCGGTCCGGCCGCCGAAGCGCTGCACAAGAGCCAATCGGCGGTGAGCTATGCGGTCGCGCGACTGCAAGAAGCGCTCGGCATCGAGCTTCTGGCGATTGACGGGCGCAAGGCGGTTTTGACGGCCCATGGCAAAACGCTGCTCAAACGCGTCCGGCCGCTGCTGCGCGACCTCGAGTCGATCGAAGCGCTCGCGCGGTCGTTGAAGCAGGGCTGGGAGCCGGAATTGAGACTCGTCGTCAACGTCGCCTTTCCTCGTCAGCGATTGCTCTCCATCGTCGCGGAACTGCAGCAGCTCTGTCCGAACACCGAGATTCAAGTCTCGGACGCCGTCTTGTCCGGGGCCGAGGAGGCGATCACGGACAATCATGCCGATGTCGTCGTGAGCACGCGGCTGCCGGCCGATCACTTTGGCGAGTTGCTGCTCACCGTCACCTTCGTCGCGGTGGCCAATCCGAGACATCCGTTATTCGAGCTCGACCGGCCGCTCACGTCGAATGACCTCAGTAAGCACATCCAGGTCGTCGTTCGGGATTCGGGCCTCAAGCATCCTCGGGATGAGGGCTGGCTCGGCGCGGAACGGCGCTGCACGGTCAGCAGCATGGAGGCGTCTCTCTCAATGGTAAAAGCGGGTTTGGGTTACGCGTGGTTGCCGGAGCACCTACTCTCGGAGGCGATCCAACGGGGAGAACTGCGAGCACTGCCGCTCGAGATGGGCGGCTCGCGCCCGGCGTCCTTGTATCTCGTTTTGGTACGCCCGGAGACTGCGGGGCCGGCCGCGCAGGCAGCCGTTGAACTTTTTCAACGCCATCGTCCTTATCGCGGCTGACTCATTCAGATGCGCCAAGAGTCCGATGCCTTGCGCCGTGTTTTACACGGTTATTTCCGATCCTCGGCCTCCTTTCATTTTCCAGCGCGCTGCCAGCCCACCAACCCGACGCCGGGGTGATCTGAACCCGCTATCGAAAACAATGTCGAGAGGGCGAAGGCGCCGATGGGTGCGCTCGTGTGGAAGAGAGGTAGGCCGTTATGACCTGTGCCTTAATGGCATGACGGCACCGAGTGGCATAGAACGTCTCCAATAGCGTCCTAAATCATTGAATATCGACTTCGAACGCCGCCATTCGAAACCCTAGTGTGGTCGCACCCAGGAGAGGCGGTAAGAGCTGGACCCATTCTTTGAGACAACGGGATAAGTGGCAACTCCGTTCATTACAGGCGAGGATATCGCTTGAAAGGAAGGAGAGCCATGACGAAGAGATCCCGCCGCAATCATTCTGCGGCATTTAAAGCCAAAGTGGCGCTTGCTGCGATTAAGGGCGAAGAGACCCTGGCGCAGTTGGCCACGCGGTTCGATGTTCATCCGAATCAGATCGTTCAATGGAAGAACCAGTTACTGGAACGAGCGGCGGATGCATTTGGCGGTTCGGGACCGGCTACGGAAAGCGGACCTGATATCAAAGATTTACATGCGAAGATCGGACAACTCGCGCTCGAGAACGATTTTTTAGCAGGCGCGCTCGGACGGCTTCCCGGATCGAGCGCAAAGCGGTGATCGATCCGACACATGAACTGAGTCTGACGCGTCAGGCGGAGCTTTTGGATCTGTCGCGTGCATCGCTGTACTACGAACCGGTAGGCGTCTCGCAGGCGGATTTGAAGCTCATGAGGCGCATTGATGAGCTGCACCTGGAATGGCCGTTCCTGGGCAGCCGTATGCTGCGCAACATGCTTCGCCTCGAAGGCATCGTGATCGGACGCAAACACGTTGCGACGCTGATGCGAAAGATGGGCATCGAGGCGATTTACCGGCGCGCGAACACGAGCCGGCGGCATCCACGACATGCGATCTATCCGTACCTGCTGAGGAAACTGACCATCAATCGACCCAATCAAGTCTGGGCGACCGACGTGACGTACATCCCGATGGCGCGCGGCTTTGTGTATCTGGTCGCCGTCATCGATTGGTTCAGCCGCCGAGTGTTGAGCTGGCGGATCTCCAACAGCATGACGGCGGACTTCTGCGTCGAGGCGCTCGAGGAGGCGATCGCTCGATACGGAGCGCCGGAGATCTTCAATACCGACCAGGGCTCGCAATTTACTGCGGCGAGTTTCATCGGCGTGCTGCTGAAACACCGATCCGCATCAGCATGGACGGACGCGGTGCCTGGCGCGACAATGTATTCGTCGAGCGGCTGTGGAAGTCGGTCAAGTACGAAGAGGTCTATCTGCATGCCTACGACTCCGTGGCTGCGGCCAAAGCCGGGATCCAACGGTACTTTGTTTTTTACAACAGCCGGCGTCCGCACACGTCACTTGACCGACAGACACCGGATCACGTTTACTTCGACTCTCAGCCGCTCGCGGCGGCTGCATAACCCGCGGAGTTCCACTTATCCCGACCGCGAAATCTGTCTAAATTTGCGGGACCACCTCTGTTTTCCCTGGTCCAGCCGGCTGCTAAAAACGCGTTGACGAGGGCTGCATCCGCATGACCTCGATTAACCACGACGTTGCGCACCAGACGCGCAAGCGCGTCGAGCTTCGGGTCGAAGCTCGCTGTGCCGCTACGAATCTCGAAGATCTGTTCGTCCGTGAAGCCGATGTTCTTGCTGATCACCGTGTGCGCAGCGAGGCAGTATTCGCTGCTGTTCACCTGACTGACCACGAGATCCACCACTTCGCGCGCCTTTCCTACAATGCTGCTCTTTCCACTCTGGAAAGCGAGGTAGTTGGCAAGCGCATGTTCGGAATGCGCGAGAATTGCGTAAAGATTCGGTACGAAGCCGAGTTTGCTTTTCAGGTTGTCGAAGATAGCCTGATTGGCGGGAGACACTTCCTCGCGCGTCGGGACGTTGATGGTAGTTATGCCAATTCTCCATACTTAAGAATGAAAGAGCGGGGCGCACTTAGCTACGGCTGAAGCCTTCATGGTAGCTTAGCTGATTCCACTTTGGTGGTACACGTGACGACGGGGTGGTGACGGCCGCAGATCGGTTCTGCGCTTGATCCCGGCCACGTACGCCCGGTAGCACGAGCGGAGCGGCGATGCAGACGCCGGCGGCCAGCCCCACGAATACGGGTGTCGTGCGTCGCAGTACGCCCTCCGAGAAAGTCCGCAAGGGACCCGTAGCTTTGAGGTACAGCCAGCCCCGCCCAGCACCGTATAGCCAACCAGGACGCTCAGCGCCGCGAGCAGTGCAAAGGGTCAACATCGTGGACGTTGCCGGCAAAGCACTCGCCATCGGCAACGGCGACGCCCCGCAGGAGCCCGCCGACGATGAGTCCCTGGGCCAGCGCTGCGACAATGGATGACATCTGGCTTCGCACGTTCTTTTCCGACTGGACTTACAATCCGCACGCCATCTCGGGTGACGATTTCGAAGTTTACGTTCGCGCTTATAAGGCTCCTGGGCGGTACGCGGGGCCATGGCCAATTACAGGGCCAACGCCCAGGATGTCGAGCAAGATATGGCTGATGCGCAGGTGAAAATTGCGTGCCCGACGCTCTCGCTCTGGGGAGCCGATTTCTATGCGGTTGGGAAGATGTTTGAGATGGCGAAGGTTTGGGCGGAGATGGCCGAGAATCTGCGCACCTACACCATACCGCAGTGTGGCCATTTGCCGCCGGAAGAGCGGCCGGACATCGTAGACAAGCTCCTGCTAGAGTTTTTATCCGGCTGGTCGGGCTGATAGCTCTTGCGGAGAAGAATCGTGAATGGAACCGGCCTCTGCAAGCGCCTTCGGCCTGCAGACCGGCGAGAGCCCCGGTCAAAACGGGTTTCTTTCACAGCTACCAGCCTACAGCCTCTCCGTCGTTGCGATGATCGGAGCCTGCCCGATAGAAGCCATTCACCGGCCTCGTGTTGTCGGGGAACTGGGTGGCTCTTTCCTGCGGATCGGGAGTGAATAGGATCGCTTGATATCCGCCCATGTAATAACCACTCCCAGAGTCGACATCGTGGCCAATCGCCTTCAGTTGCGCACCGACCAGGTTATAGAGCTGCGATTCTAGATAGAGTGTGTTGGGCACCTGCGCGTGGTAAAAGCGCGCCATGTCGGTCGAGGCTTGGAGGTTGGCGCCCAGATCGACCAGGTTCACCATCATCTGCGCGTGACCTTGGGCTTGCATCTCGCCGCCCATGAGCAACAACGTCAGCAACTGCCCATCGGTTCTTCCGCCCGGCATCACGAACCCGGCGGAAAGTGTGTTGAAGGGACGTTTTTGCGGAGCGATCACATTGGGGCTGTTGGGATCCAGGGTGAAGAGAGCCCCGCGGTTGTGCAATATAAAACCATAACCCGGTACGGTGATGCCGGAGCCGAAAATCCAGTAGTTGCTGTTGACCCAGGCGACCATATTGCCCCAGCGGTCTGCAGTCGAGAGCACAATCGTGTCGCCGCCCGCCGCTGTGCTTCCGGGCGCTGCGTCGGCAGCATGTGTCGGGCTGATCTTCGAGCAGAGACTCTGAGCATAGGCTTGAGTAAGCAATTTGGTGTTGATCAGACCGATCAAGTTGGGATTGAAATCCGGGTCACCGTTATATTTGTAAAGATCGGCATAGGCCAGCTTCTTCGCTTCGACGAGAATGTGCCAATAGCGTGGGTCGGTGGGTCCCATGGAGGCCAGAGTCTGGCCCGGATACACGACAGCGACGCAGGCTTGCAGGATATTGAGCATCTCGTTTGCGGCAAAGCCCTGCGATGGCGGGGGTAACTCGTTGAGCAAGAAGTCGTGATAACTTGCAGAGACGGGATCCACCCATTCGCCCTTGTAGGCGGCAAGGTCATGCAGCGTCATAGTGCCGCCAAGCTGCCTGGATTTGGCAACGATGGCCTCGGCGATTGCCCCGGTATAGAAAGCGCTGCGTCCTTGCTCCTGTAGCAATTTAAACGACTTCGCCAGATCCAGGTTGCGGAAGATCTGCCCTGCCTTCGGCGGCGCACCGTGGAAGTACCAAGTGTTGACCGAATCCGGATCCAATGCCGTGCAGCAATCCGGCAGCGAGTTGCGCGGAGAGTTTTCCGCCTTCGGCAACGCCCATAGTTGCGATATACGTTCGGATACCGCAAAGCCTTGGGTGGCATAATCGATCGCCGGCTGCAGCACCTGCTTGAAGCGCATGGTCCGTCTTGTCTAGGACTTCCTGCCATCCCCAGGTAGCACCGGGCACGGTCACCGGCAAGATTCCGAACATCGGCATGCCGGATCCCGGGCCCCAGTTGCGGGGATTCCAGCGGTAGCCGTTGGAATTCATCAACGCCAGGGTCAAGCCGCTCGGCGCCTTGCCGCTCGCGTTGAGCACGTGGATCTTGTGCTCTTTGGCAATATAAATGATGGCGAACAGATCACCTCCCATCCCGACGCTCATCGGCTCGACGAGGTTAAGCGTCGCGGCGGTAGCCACCGCGGCGTCGATGGCATTTCCCCCATCCCGCAAAATCTTCAGTCCCGCCTCGGCGGCGAGGGGCTGACTGGTCGTGACGATACCGTTGCGAGCCATGACCTCGGATCGGCCCTGCGCGAGCCAGCCTTCCCCTCCTCGATCGCCGCGAACGACGGCTTGATTGCAGGCTGGAGGATTTGCCGTGCCGGAGTTGCACGTCGAGGCGACAGGTCTGCGGCCTCGCCGACTGTCGTACCTGCCGCCAGTCCCAGCAAACCGATTCCAAGGCCGAAAACCGACGATTTGAAACCGAAAACACCGGGGGATTTGCGACTCTGCACCAGCATGTGTTCCTTTGGCATTGCACGCACCTCTTCTGCCTGCATTCGCGCTTGCGGAAGGCACCGCAAGGAAGCGTAGATATCGTGTGCTCCCGGTGGTTAGCCATTTTTGGCACAGGGGCGACGAGCATCTAGATGGCAGGCTAAGCCGGAGCGCCGCTCGGCTACGGCCCATATGTCCCATCACCGGGAATCCACGACGTGCCCGCCAGCGGCACCCCCGCCATCGCGGCCGCTTCCACGGTCAACGCCACCAGATCCTCCTTTTCGAGATGGTGAACGTCCTGCTTGCCGCATGCCCGCGCGATGGTGGTCAACTCCATGTTCAGCGTCTTCAGATAATTCCTAAGCCGCTTGGCGCCCACCGCGGGCTCGAGCCGGAGTTCCAGCTCGGCATCCTGGGTCGTGATGCCGACCGGGCATTTGCCCGTGTGGCAGTGGTGACAAAATCCGGGCGCGGTGCCGAGACGCGCATAGTCCTTCGATCGCGGAACGTGCTCGCCGCGCACCACGTAGCTGTCGCTGTTGCAGCCGAGCGCCACCAGTACGCCCTGGCCGATGGCCACCGCGTCCGCGCCCATGGCGAGCGCCTTGGCCACATCCGCGCCGCTGCGGATGCCGCCGGAAATCACCAGCTGCACCTTGCCGCGCATGTTGAGATCGTCCAGCGCGTCCACGGCCTGGCGCAGCGCCGCGAGCGTCGGTATGCCGACGTGTTCGATGAAGACGGTTTGCGTCGCGGCGGTACCGCCTTGCATGCCGTCGACGACGATCACGTCGGCGCCGGCGTGCACGGCGAGCTTCACGTCGTTGAATACGCGCGTGGCGCCGACCTTCACGTAGATCGGCTTCTCCCAATCGGTGATCTCGCGCAGCTCCTTGATCTTGATCACGAGATCATCCGGCCCGGTCCAATCCGGGTGGCGCGACGCGGAGCGCTGATCCACTCCCTCGGGCAGGGTGCGCATGCGCGCGACCCGCGGATTGACTTTCTGACCCAGGAGCATGCCGCCGCCGCCGGGCTTCGCGCCCTGGCCGATGACGATTTCGATGGCGTCCGCGCGCCGTACGTCGTCGGGATTGAAGCCGTAGCGCGACGGCAGGCATTGATAGACCAGAGTCTTCGAGGAGGCGCGCTCCTCGGCGGTCATGCCGCCGTCGCCGGTCGTGGTCGAGGTGCCCATCTCCGTCGCCGCCCGGCCCAGCGCCTCTTTGACCCGCGCCGACAGCGCACCGAAGCTCATGCCGGCGATGGTGATGGGAATCGCCGAGCTCGATCGGTTCGCTGGCGAAGCGCGTGCCGAGCACCGTCTTGGTCACGCAGCGCTCGCGATAGCCTTCGAGCGGATAGCGCGACAGCGAGGCCGCCAGGAACAAGAGATCGTCGAAATTCGGCACGCGGCGCTTGGCGCCCAGTCCGCGGATCTCATACAGGCCGCTGGCCGCGGCGCGCTGGATGTAATCGATGGTCGATCGGTCGAAGCCGGCCGACTCCTCGAGCTGGGTACCGGGGGCTTCGCCATCCGGCCGTGGGGCATCGCCACGGGCCGCTCCGCGATCATGGCTCAATACTCCTGGTTGGCATCGGCATGCCAGTGATACAGGCTCTTGGCGGATGCCACGCGCTTGAATTCGCCGGGATCATGGGCCAGGCCCGCGGCTCGCCAGCAGACTCTTGACCGCGGCACGGTCGGTGTCCGTCATGGGCTCGAACCGCGCATCGGCGCCGAGCGAGCGCACCTTGCCGCGCACGTAGATCACCGCCTCGTACAGCGAATCGCCGAGCGCGTCGCCGGCGTCGCCGCAAATCACCATGCGGCCCGCCTGCGCCATGAATGCGGAAAAGCTGCCGACGCTGCCGCCGACGACGATGTCCGCCGCCCTTGAGCGAAATCCCGCAACGCAGCGATGCATCGCCGTCGATGACCAGCAGCCCGCCGTGCGCGGAGGCGCCGGCGGCCGTAGAGGCGAACCCCTTCACGTGCACGCGGCCGGACATCATGTTCTCGGCGGCGCCCGGGCCCGCATTGCCGTGCACGGTGACCGAGGCGTGCTTGTTCATTCCCGCCACGTAGTAGCCCACGTGGCCGTGAATCTGCACGTCGAGATCGCGCATCGAGGCCGCAGGCCATGGAATGCGCGCCGTCGGGATTCTTCACCGCGAATCTGCGACACGCCCTCCTCGCGCCGCGCGCTTGTGCAGGAACAGATTCAAATCGCGCACGGTATTCTCGGGCGAGATCGAACTCGCGGCCGGCGGGAACGGGCCTCAGATTCGCCATGGATAGATCTCCTCCGGCTTGGGCTCGAACAGCTCGGCGTGAGAGATGTGCGGCAGATGCGCCAACGAGCGGAACTCCGAGGCGATCGCGACGTATTCGTCGGTCTCGGCGACGACCGCCGGCTTGCAGGCGAAGGCGTCGCGCACGATGAGCAGCTCGCTGTCCGTGCCCATCAGGAAGGTGTAGAACCCGTCGAGCTCGCTGAAGCCGCGCTGCACCGCCGTCTTCGAGGTCGTCGCCCTCGCGCAGCCGCCACTCGAAGAAGCGGCACGCGGCCTCGGTGTCGTTGTCCGTCTCGAATTCGATGCCGAGCGGCTCGAGGCGCTTGCGCACCAGGTGCGGATTGGACAGTGAGCCGTTGTGCACCAGGCAGAAATCGCGGCCCGCCGTGAACGGATGCGCGTGCGCCGGCGTGACGGCGGATTCGGTGGCCATGCGGGTATGCCCCACCAGATGCGTGCCGTTCAGCGACTCGAACCGGTAACGCTCGGCGATATCCGCCGGCGCCCCCACGTCCTTGTACAGGTCGATCGACTGGCCCACCGAGAGCACGGCGACCTCGGGCGCGTTGCGCGCAGCCACGCGGTCAGCGCGTCCGGATCCCGACGCTGGTCAGGATGGCGTGGTTGCCGTGCGCGGAAATCTCGTGCCGGGACCGAATTCCGCCGCAGCCCGCGGGTCGAGCTCGTCCCAGTCAACGAAGTTCTCGCCGCTGTACAGGCTGAGCTTGTGCCGATCCTCCGCCACCGGATCGGTGTACACCGCCAGGCCGGCCGAATCGGGCCCGCGCTCGGTCATGCCCGACCAGCATCGGCACCATGAGCGCGCCGAGCTGATCGCGCAGCGCGGCTTCTTGACCAGCAGTCCGACGATTCCACACATTGCGGCGGTTCCGATCGCGCTCGCCGGGCGCTAGAAAAATTCCAGATAACGCCGCGACTCCCACTCCGACACGTGGCGCGAGTACTCGGTCCACTCCATGCGCTTCAGGCGGATGAATTCGCGCGCGAGATCCTGCCCGAGGCCGTTGCAGATCACCGCGTCCGCCTCGAGCGCGTCGATGGCCTCGTTCAGCGACTGCGGCAACAGCTTGATGCCCTTGTCTGCAATTGCTCGGCGACAGCTCGTACAGATTGATGTTCTGCGCCGGCCCCGGATCGAGCTTGCGGTCGATGCCGTCGAGCCCCGCCGCGATCAACGCGGCCGAGACGAGATAGGGATTGCAGCCGGAGTCGGGCAGCCGGATCTCGAGCCGGCCGATGCGGCACGCGCACGCAGGCGGTGCGGTTGTTGTCGCCGTAGGCGATGTAGGCCGGAGCCCAGGTGGCGCCCGACAGCGAGCGGCCCACGACCAGCCGCTTGTAGGAATTCACGGTGGGCGCGGCGACGGCGCAAGCGCGCGCGCGTGCGCGAGCACGCCGCCGAGGAATTGATACGCCAGCGCGGACAGACCCATGCCCGACTTGTCGTCTCTTGTCGTGGAAGGCGTTCTTCTGGTTCTTCGAGCCGACCGAGACGTGGAAATGCGCGCCGCTGCCGGTGCGGTTGGAGAACGGCTTGGGCATGAAGGTCGCGATCATGCCGTGCTTGTGCGCGATCTCGCTCGCCGCCATCTTCACGAAGGTGAAGTTGTCGGCCGATTTCAGCGCGTCGGCGTAGGTGAAATTGATCTCGAACTGGCCGTTGCCGTCCTCGTGATCGATTTGATACACGTCGATGCCGACGGCGCGCAGCCCCGCCACCATCTCATCCAGCACCTCGCGCGTGCGATACAAGCCCTTGTAGTCGTAGCACGGCTTGTCGAGATCGTCGGTGGGATCCGCGGGCCCGAGGCTTCCGTCGGCGCGCCGCGAGAGCAGCATGAATTCGGGCTCGATGCCGGTGAACAGGGTGTAGCCCGCGCTCCTCGAGCCGCGCGGTTTGCGCCTTGAGCGCGACTCGGGAGCAGTACGGATAGGGCTTTGCCTTGACGACGCCGTTGCAGATGAGCCGCGCGTAGCCCGGCATCCACGGAATCTCCGGACAGCGTCGACAGATCGCCGACCGCCATGTAATCCGGGCCTTCCGGCCCCATGCCGAGGCCCCAGACCGCGAAGCCGGCGAAACCCGCTCCGTCGGTGAGCACCATCTCCAGATGCTCCACCGGCACGGCCTTGGCCTTCGCCGCGCCGTGAATATCGACGAACTGCGCCAGCACATAGCGAATCCCGTGTTCCCGGCAAAACTTCTGGGCCTCCTCCCGATCCATGCTGAATACTCCTTGTTATTGTTCCGGTGCGTCGTGGGTTTCCAGCAGGAGCCGGCATGTGCGAATATAAGCACGAAGCTTAACTGTGGAGCAACTTAATTTGCGTACTGCGCAATGACCTCGAAGACCGCAAACAGCCGGCGCGCAAAGTTCCCCGCGCCAATCCCCGGCGAACTGCCGGCTCCAGGCTCAAGTCGGCGACCGCGGATCGTGCCGACAGTCCGGCGCTCGACCTCGGCCGCACGGCGAGGCGGCTGCGCGAGAGTCAGAACCTGACGCTTGCCGACGTAGCGAGGCGCGCGGATATCTCGAGCGCCATGCTGAGCCGTCTCGAGACCGGGCGGGTCTCGCCCAGCCTCGAGACCATCGTCGCCCTGGCTGAGGCCTTGGGCGTGACGGCCTCGGTGCTCATGCGGCGGGTGGGGGCCGACGACGGCGGTGCGCAGTTGATCCGGGCGGGCGAGGGCCTGGAAACAGTACGCAGCGGAACCCGGCGCGGACATACCTATCACCTGCTCGCCGCTCAACGTGGCCCCAGGAAGATATTCGAACCCTTCCTCGTGACGTTGAACGACCGGAGCGAAGTGTTTCCGGGATTCCAGCATCCGGGCGTCGAGTTCATCCATCTGCTCTCCGGCATCCTGCACTATCGCCATGGGCGCCATACCTACGTGATGCGCCCGGGCGATACCCTCACCTTCAGCGGAGACGTGGCGCATGGCCCCGAGCGGCTGGAGAAGGTACCGATCCGGATGCTCTCCATCATCATCTACGGACCCGGAGAAGAAGCCGGATAATGCCGCCGGCGAGCGGTACCCTTCGCCGCTGATGTAGTGAAATGAGGTTCCGCCGAGTCGCTGGCGGAGTTTGAGTGGGCGGTGAAGTTCAGCCATCTCGGCGATGGGCTGCAGCACACGGTCCAAGTCCCTGATGATTTCGTACTCGACGTTCACGCTTGTTCCTTCTGCTTTCGACGAGTCCGGCCTGGTACGACTCCAGACAGGCCGTCGTGTAGGAAGCACTCGTCGACGCCAGCTCCTACGACCGTGGAAACGTCGTCCCGCAGCGAGTAAGGAGCGGGACTACTCCTGATTAACGCCCCGGGCACGGAATTCTTAAAGATCGCTGCCGAGCCAAAATTTGACGATCGTCAATCCCCGACATTTTCCTCCATGCCGCGTCAGGAAATTTCAGCTCCTTTTTGATCTCCGTCAATGTAACCGGGCGCCCTCTTAGCGCAATCTATTGTGCAGCCATCTGCCCAGGATGGCCTCCAATAACGCCGGGACGCTGCGAATGACCATTAATCGACGTGACTTCATCGAAGGGGCTGCGCTCCTTGCAGGTAATACGGCCGTAACGGCGCGCTGGCGCTTCCCGCTGATCCGGCGGGGCAGCCGACGATGCCTATTCGGCTGACGGTTCTCGTCAACGGGCAGCCGCGGACGATCTTGGTGGAGCCGCGCACAACGTTGCTGGATGCACTGCGCGAGCAATTGCATCTGACTGGCACCAAGAAGGGATGCGACCGAGGGGAGTGCGGCGCCTGCACCGTACATGTTGACGGCCGGCGTGTCTCTCCTGCATGTCGTTAGCCGCGATGCAGGAAGGTAAGCGGATCACGACCATCGAGGGGCTGGAGCGGGACGGCAAGCTACATCCGCTGCAAGCGGCGTTTATCGAATATGACGGCTTTCAGTGCGGATTCTGCACTTCGGGCAAATCATGTCGGGGGTCGCCATCCTTCAGGAGGCTCGTGCTGGCTGGCCGAGCGCGGCGACTGCGGATGTGACGAAGCCCTTCGGGATCGCAGATTTGTCGCCGAAGGAGATCCGGGAGCGCATGAGTGGGAACCTCTGCCGCTGCGCGTGCTATCCCAACATCGTCGCAGCAGTCGAAGCCGCCGCGAAGGAGGCGTAAACGTGCACCCCTTCACGATAACCCGGGTGACTGATCCGATTAGTGCGATTAGAGCTCACAGTGCCGATCAGGCTGTTTCGTTCATCGCGGGCGGGACGGACCTTCTCAGCCTGATCAAAGACGGGGCCGCGCTCCCCAAGCACCTCCTCGATATCAATGCGTTGCCCGGCATGGCAGCAATCGATGTGCCCTCCGACGGAAGCCTACGTATTGGCGCGCTGACTCGTATGAGTGATTTGGCCGCACATCCGGCGGTACGCCAGCACTATCCCATGGTGAGCGAGAGCCTTCTGTTCGCTGCATCGGGGCAACTGCGGAATATGGCTTCCATCGGCGGTAATATCATGCAACGCACGCGATGCGCCTACTTTCGGGATGGCGACGGCCTCCCATGTAACAAGCGTGAGCCCGGGTCGGGTTGTTCTGCGTTGCGCGGCATCCATCGCACGCAGTCTATTTTTGGCTGGTCGGATTCCTGCGTCGCCACACATCCGTCCGACTTGGCTGTCGCGCTCGCCGCGTTGGACGCCGCCGTCCATGTGCGCGGACTACGGGGTGATCGAGAAATACCTTTTTCGGAGTTCCATCGATTGCCCGGTAACACGCCGGAAAAAGACAACGCGCTCGAGCGGGGCGAGCTGATCCTGGCCATCGAGATCCCGGCGCGGGAAGAAGCACGGAAATCTCACTATCTCAAGGTCGTGATAGGCAATCGTACGAATTTGCGCTCGTCTCGACAGCTGCCGCCGTGGCCACTGACAATGGCAGTATCCGCTCGGTGCGCCTCGCGATGGGAGGCGTTGCACACAAGCCGTGGCGGCTGCGCGCCGCCGAGGAGGCTCTTCGCGGGTTGCCGCTTGCCGATGTGGCGAGCCTCAGGGGCGCGATTGCCAAATCGTTCATCGATGCCCGCCCCCTGGCGCACAACGCATTCAAGGTGGAGCTCGCTCAGCGCTGCGTATTGAGGGCATTGCAGACTGCAGGAGCACGCGCATGAGTGTCGTAGGACAACCAATCACGCGCCTCGAAGGGCGGCTGAAGGTCACCGGTGGCGCCCAGTACACGGCGGATGTGCCGCTAGCAGGCGCCCTGCACGGGGCGATCGTGCATAGCCCGATCGCCAACGGCCGTACGATTTCCATTGATACGACGGCCGCCGAAAGGGCGCCCGGGGTGGTGGCCGTATTCACCTACCGCAACATGCCTCGCATCAAGCCCATACAGAAGCCGTGGGTTCACCTGCATCCATACGGCCAAAGCTATCTGGTGCTGCAAGACGATCAAATTCACTATGCCGGACAGCCTGTGGCACTGGTAGTCGCCGACACGCTGGATCAGGCGGCGTACGCCGGACGTTGATCACGGTCCGGTACGAGGTGAAGCCCCCCGTGGTATTCAACGCCGAGACTGCGCTGGCGCGTTCGATCCTCCGCAATTCTTGTGGCCGGTGAATTCCTCGGTGGGGAACCCTGCAAAGGGGCTCACTGACGGCGCGGTCAGGATCGAGCGCGTCTACACCACCGCCGATCGGCACCACAACCAGATGGAACCGCACGCCACCATGTCGACTTGGGATGCGAGCGGATGTCTGACGATCTTCGAGGCATGTCAGGGCGTCTTCGCGCTGCGCGACTTCGTCTCGATCGCACTGGAAATCCCCCCAGAGAAAATCACCGTCATCTCGCGTTACGTGGGCGGGGGCTTCGGAGGCAAAGCTTACGTCTGGCCGCATACGTTGCTGGCGATCGTTGCGGCCCGGGTCATACGGCGTCCCGTGCGCATTCAATTGACCCGTGCACAGATGTACTCCATGGTAGGCCATCAACCGGCCACAATTCAGACGATCACCCTGGCCGCCGACAAGACCGGCAAGCTGACGGGCATCCGTCATGACAGCATCTCACCCACATCCGTATTCGACGACTATATTGAATACGCTGCGAATGCGAGTCGCTCGCTCTGGGGTGCAAGCGGCGGCATATCGACAGGGCACAAGATTCTTCACACCAACCGCAATACGCCCACGCCGATGCGCGCACCGCACGAGGCGCTCGGGCACGTTGCGACCGAAATCGCAATGGACGAGCTGGCGTATGCCGTGGGGGTGGATCCCGTCGCCCTGCGTCTTCTCAACGATACGCTTGTGGATCCCTACACCGGCCGACCGTTCTCTACGCGCGCTATGCGTCGCTGCCTGACAGAGGGTGCGCAGCGCTTTGGGTGGAACGCCCGCAACCCCGTCCCGCGCTCCATGCGCGATGGTCGCTACCTCATCGGACAGGGAGTGGCCGGTGCCATCTACACTCACTGGAGATGGCCTTCAAAAGCGCGTGTCGTGTTGAGGAGCGACGGCTCGGCGCTCGTCGAATCGGGCATGCAGGAGATCGGTTGCGGCACGTACACCGTCATGAGACAGGTGGCGGCCGATGCTCTCGGACTCCCCGCCGACAAGGTTGATGTGCATCTGGGCGACACGCGCCTGCCCGCATCTCACTCTGCGATCGGCTCAACCACCATGTCAAATGCCGGAGCGGGAGTGCTCCTGGCCGCGAACGCCGTGCGGGACAAGGCGATTGCGCTGGCACTCACGGGACACGATGCGCCCTTCGCCGGTGCCATGGCAAATGATGTGCTCGCTGTAAACGGGGGGCTCGCCCTCGGCCACCAAACCATTACGTACTCGGACTTGCTGGCCCGCAACGGCCTCAACGATGTTGATCGGCGACGGGAATTACGATCCCGTTGAAGAGGCCAAGGGACCCACGTCTATCTTCAGCTTCTCGGCCCTCTTCGCCGAAGTGCAGGTTGATGAGGAGCTCGGCCTCGTGCGTCTGCGCCGTTTCGTCGGCGCCTATGATGCCGGTAGGATCATTAACCCCCGCACTGCGCGCAGTCAGGCGATCGGCGGGATCATCTGGGGCGTCGGCCAGGCGCTGCTGGAGCAATCGGAGACCGATCCGGCTAATGGGCCGGTTTCTTCACCGGAATTACTCCGGCTACCTCGTACCCACGAACGCGGACATTCCCGAGTTGGAGGTAATCTTCGCGGGCGAGTTCGACGCCGAGGCAAGTCCACTGGGTACCAAGGGAATGGGCGAGTTGACGGCCGTCGCGGTAGCACCTGCGATCGTCAACGCCGTCTATCATGCGACGGGAAAGCGCATTCGTGACTTGCCTGTTACGGTGGAGAAGCTGTTGTGACAGAAGCGCGCGCCCTTGTCGCGCCCGCGCGACGGATACCGCCGGTCAAGGCTTTTGATCCCAGTCAAGGTGAGGGTGCCTCTCTTACGGCATCTTGCTGCACAGTCATCTAACTTCGTGAGCCGAAACCGCCGTGACCATATTCGCGACTTATCGCGATTTCGCCCCTGACCCTCGCCTTACCTCTCGGGGACGGTCTGTTGGAAGTGGTGGCACCCACGGACGCACCACAAAAGGCATGCGACGGTGAAGAGAGGACATTATGCGTCGACGCCTTCTCGCGTCGACACCCATTCTCGCGGTCGCCGGTGTCGCGTTACCGGCCTTGGGCCGTAGCTATCACGGCGGCAACTTGCCGTGGGAGCCAAACGACACGTCGCCGCCGA
>CAWCIE010000004.1:0-6382 GCA_963795475.1 uncultured Gammaproteobacteria bacterium | reverse complement strand
GAGGCCGGCGGCCGTTGACCGAAGCTCATTCGGTCTGGCGACCGAGTCCCTCCATCGAAAAACCGAACTCCCGGGCGGCCTCTTGCTGTATTGAGAAATAGGTTTCCAAGGCGCCGTCTGGGATCTCGTCCGACCACCCCGCCAGATCCGCCGCCACCGACAAGGGCGAACTGTGGTAGAGCGCGATCTGCTCCAATCCGGACGCCTTCCGGTCGACCTCCCGGCGGTAGTCGCGAACGATGGAAGGGGCCTCCGCCTCTTGGAACACTGTCCCAAGGGTTTGCTGCACGACCCGCCAGAACCAAAGCCGTTGCGCTTCGATGCTGCCGAACGAGTCGGAAGTCATAATGAGAGGTTCGGGCACCGGCGCCAGGGCCTCCTGCATCGTGCGGGTTCAGAACAGCCCAGTGGTTGCCGAAGCGATCGCGGCGACGGTCGGATTGGGCAGGATTCCGACTGCGCTATTTGAGTGAAAGCTAATCTGGTCGCAGTCCTGTATCAAGAGCAGCGACGGCCACATGGTCACGAGCCCGTACACGACGTCATATTCCCTGGTCGATCCGCGGCGACCGTGAACGGAGCCGCCGGAGCGGCAATGGGTGACGAAGTCCCAATAATCCTGGATCGGGCGAACGAAAACAAGTGATTCCAATTTGGCCAAACGATCGCGGTCAAGGTCAAACCTCAGCACGAGTCCCGCGGTTCGGTTCCTTCGTCGAACGCGCCTGACCTTCGAATTGGCCCATTGGCGGGCTTGATGAATTGAGGTGGTGGTATAGAATCCGCGGCCAAAATCTGTCGCGGGACGGCATTGACTGAGCTGTACTGAGAAAGGGGCCTGCTGTCCGGCGACCGGGACGGGCAGGTTTGCCAGACAGCATCGGTCCCGTGATAAACGGTCAGGCGACCGTTGCTCCAGCTTGCCATTTCTGCCTCCCTCCAAGAATTGCGACTATAGGGAAATGGGTTGCCGCCGATCAATTGCAGGGCTTGATTCCGCCGCAGGGTGTGGCTCGGCTGCGATTGTGCATTAGGTTAAAGACTGGTAACGGTCAGCGTCGCCAAAAGCAGCGAGCGCGGGGCAAGAATTAGGCGGGCCCAGTTTCGCGGGGAGCCAGAATGCCGGATATCGCCAAACGTCGACGGTTTCTGCTTTTTCTCGTCAAGCCGTCGCATTACGACGACCAAGGCTACGTCATCCAGTGGTGGAAGTCGGCGCTGCCGTCCAATTCGCTCGCCTGCCTGTTCGGAATCGCCCAGAAATGCATGGAAGACCAAGTCCTTGGCGAGGACGTGGGCATCGAGATCTTCGCCGTCGACGAGACCAACACCCGCGTCCGGCCCGACCGCATCATCCGTCAGATCAAGGACAACGACGGCTTCGGGATGGTCGGCTTCGTCGGCGTGCAGTCGAATCAGTACCCGCGGGTATTGGACTGCGCCCGGCCGATGCGGGCGGCCGGCGTGCCGGTGGTCATCGGAGGCTTCCACGTCTCCGGCTGCCTCTCGATGCTGCCGGAGCGGCCTCAATCGCTCAACCAAGCGCTCGATCTCGGCATTTCGCTCTACGCGGGCGAGGCCGAAGGACGGTTCGACGAGGTTTTGCGCGACGCCGCTGCCGGGAAGCTCAAGCCGATCTACAACTATCTCCACGATCTTCCCGGGCTGGAAGGGGCGACGCAGCCATACATGCCGCCCGAGCGGGTGGGACGCACGCTCGGCATGATTTCGAGCTTCGACGCCGGACGCGGCTGTCCGTTCCTGTGCTCGTTCTGCACCATCATCAACGTGCAGGGCCGCAAGTCGCGCTATCGCACCGCCGACGACATCGAAGCGCTGGTCCGCGTCAATGTCGCCAACGGCGTGCGCTACTTTTTCATCACCGACGACAATCTGGCCCGCAACCGCAACTGGGAATCGATCTTCGACCGGCTCGCGGCGCTACGCCAGGAGGGCATCCACTCGCGCTTCATCATCCAGGTCGACACGGCGTGCCACAAGATTCCCCGCTTCATCGAGAAGGCGGTGGCGGCGGGCGTCAAGCGGGTGTTCATCGGCCTTGAGAACATCGATCCCGACAACCTTTCCGCGGCGAAGAAGAAGCAGAACCACATCTCGGACTATCGCGAGCTTCTGCTCGAGTGGCGCAAGCACCGCTGCATCACCTATTGCGGCTATATCATCGGCTTTCCGAACGACACGCCGGAATCGCTGGTCCGCCGCATCCAGATCATCCAGCGCGAACTGCCGCTCGACATTCTCGAATTCTCGATCCTCACTCCGCTGCCGGGCAGCGAGGATCACGCCAAGGCGGTCGCGGCCGGCGTCGACATCGATCCGGATTTGAACAAGTTCGATCTCGAACATGTCACGACCGACCACCCGCGCATGTCGCGAGAGGAATGGCAGGAGGCCTATCGCCTCGCTTGGCGCACCTATTACACTGAGGAACACATCAAGACGGTGATCCGCCGCGCCGTCGCCGGCGGCCCGCGCCCGGACACGGTCGCCTACCTGCTCACCTGGTTCTGGGCGAGCTTCCATTTCTACAACATCTATCCGTTGGAGACTGGAATGATCCGCCGGCGCTATCGCCGCGACCGCAGACCGGGCCTGCCGCTCGAGAACCCCCTCCTCTTCTACGCCCGCAACTGGGGCGGCCAGGTCGTGACCTACGCCAGGATCCTGGCGATGTTCGCCAAGATTCACCTGTGGACGCGCAGGCTGGAGCGCGACCCGAACGCAAAGAACTACACCGACGAGGCGCTGAGGGCGCGCGACGACTACGATCATCAGGAGATGTACCAGCTTTCCGAATCGGCGCGAAAGGCGGGGGAGAAGGCCAAGCACATCGAGGAGCGCAAGCACGCGCACGCTCACGACGCCGCGCAGGTCGAGTCGGCGGCGCCCGTAACCGCGGCGGAATAGGCGGCGGACGACACCCTCGATGGCGCGGAGCTGATGCGCTCGCTCACTCAAGCAGGCGCGGTCGCTGCCGTCACCTTCGGCGCGAGTCTCCTCGGCATGGCGCTGCAGTGGGTCGTGCCGGCGGATGTGCTGACCGCTTCCAAGGGCTCGGTCGGCGCCATGGTCGGGCTCGTAACCCTGCTGCTGGCGCTTGTCCTCGGCCTTCTCGTCTTCACCGCCTTCTCGGTCTTCACCACCCAGCGCGACGAAGCCTATTCGCTCGGCCCGTTGGTGGCCGAGATCGATCTCGCCCTCGAACAATATGGCCCTGAGGCGGCCGGAGGCCGCGCTGGCTTGCACGCGGCGCTTCAGCGTTCGCGAGTCCGCTTCTTTGGCGATTCGGAACGCGGGCCGCAGCCATTCACGTTCGAGGAGATGCGGGCGATATTCTTAAGTCAGAACAGCTTTTTCGATCGGCTGAAGCCCGCGACCGACGCCCAGCGCGGGCTCGTGGCCACGGCGAAGGATCAAGTGAGAAAGCTCGCCGACACCCAGATGCTGATGGCGCGCCAGCTCGCCAGTCCGTTTCCGCCCCATGTCCTGAACGTGGTGGTCTGCTGGGCCGCGGCGCTTTTTCTCGGCAACGGCCTCGTCGCGGCGCCGAATGCAGTGAGCGTGCTGGCGCATTTGGCCGGCGCGATCTCCATCGGGATCGCGATCTTTCTCATCCTCGAGCTCAGCTCGCCCTATACGGGATTGATCCGCCTTTCGCCCGCCGGGATCGACCGCGTCCTCGACATTCTTGCCGACGCCGACACGAAGAAAGCCGCCGCGGAATAGGGCAGCGGTCATCGCCAATCCTGCGGTGAAGCGAGTATGATCCTGGCAGGCGCGGGCATCACCGGAGATACGTCGATCGTCAAACCCAGCCCGCGCTGATGGATGAGATCGAGCGGCTTGAGCTTCAAATCGAGGAGCTGCGCGAGGCGATCGAGCGCAGCCGGAGGTTCGCGCTGGCCGGGCGAGCCTCGGTCGTCGCCGGGCCGGCGCTGCTGGTCGCCATCCTCATCGGCCTTGTGGCCTTCACGCCGGCGCGGACCGTCTTCGCCGTCGCCCTCGCCATCGGCGGGATGGTCCTGTCGGGCAGCAGCCGGGCAACCACCGAAGAGCTGAGGCGCGCATTGACGCGGGTCGAGGCCGAGCGGAACGCCGCAATCGACGGTCTCGAGCTCGTCGACCGCGGCGACGGATCGGGCTGACCCGGTCGTCCGTTCTGACCAGGAAAGGCCTCGGAATTTAGAAAGGGGGGAGCCCTCGACAGCCCGTTCGCCCCGAGGTTGTCACCCATGTCTTCTCTGCGGCGGACCATGCGCTGCTGGCTTGCGGCCGGATTCCCTACTGGCTGAATTGCGGAGCTGCACAATTCGACTTGCGTTCCGAAAATGGAAGATCGTCGCATGAAACCGGTGTCGCGGCTGCTGTCGTTGGGGAATTCTTCAGGTCGGACCACATGTTCGCTGAAAGCGCGCGGCAGCTTCCGGGTTCGGAGCCGGTGGTGATCTCTCTTGGACAATTCTTCCCTGATGAGGTCGCAGAGATTTACCGAGCGGCACTTGAAAAGCCGGCCCTTCAATCCGGCTATTTCGAGTTCTTCCGCATCGAAGACGTGATCGAAAAGGCTCTGGTGAATGTGGGGCGGTTCGGTAGCGCGAGCGACATTCCGCTGCTTCGTGCTTGGTCAATCTATCCTGATCTGGGGCGCTTCGCGATACAGGCCATCAGGGAGATTGAAGAAGCACCCGGCCAGATGAAGTTGCGTGCCAAGGGCTAGTCTTATCTAGATGAGGTAGTGCGCGGCATCCTTGATCAGGACTTCGAAGGTCCGACAAACCGGGTCTCCTTGGGGAAGTCCGAAACCGGGCTACACAATGTGCATGGCGCGCGCACGTGGATGCGGACTTCGCCATTGCTGAGCTGCAAGCATCGGGGCGGGAGAGTGACGGTGAGCATAGCGAGCACGACCGCGTTGTGCTATGAATGCTGACGGTCTTTCCTTGTACCGGCGTGTAGCGCGCCACATGGTTGATGGCGCGAAGAATTGACCGATCGTTGTCGATAGGCGCTGAAACGTCGCTGAATTCGAATTGCGCGAATTTCCCTTTGAAATCATGAGCGAAAAATTTTGACGGCTCGACGGTCGGGCTTTGACCGTCAGCAGAAAAAATTTGCACCGAAAAATCAGCGCGTTACGATGATTTAAAACAATCGAGTGGGAGTGAGGGGACGTAGCATAGGATATTCAGGGATAGAGCTGGTCGCATCGATTGTTGGCAATAGTACCTAATCCTATTCTCATAACATGAAGCGCAACATTTAGAATTTTTAAAGTGGCATATACGCTGGGCGCGGATGCCGATGTTTGCGCCCGCACAAACGGATCTCAGATGTGCAGCGTCAGTCGGACGTATCCTCCGCGATCCGCAAAATCTCCGACGGCTGGCGGATCGTCAGACGCTGGTTGCGTGTCGCGAGGAATCCCGCCTTTTCCCAGGCGGTGAGGATGCGGCTCGCCGTGTGGAGCGTCGTGCCGGCGATATCGGCGACATCCTTACGCCGTAATGGGAACTCGATCGCCGTCCCGTCAATGGAGCTGTGCCCGGCTTGACCGGCGAGCCGCAGCACGGCATGGGCGACGCGGCGCTCGGCGCGTTGGGTCGCAAGCTCGCGCACCCGCTCCTGCACCTCCTGTAAGCGCCTGCCGATGATGCGGATGACGTTGACGCCGATCTGCGGGTGGCGATGGATTAGGTCTAGCAGCTCGGCCTCGCTCCAGCTCGCCTCAAGCGTTTCGGCGAGGGTGATCGCATCGGCGGGATAGCGGCCATCGGTGAACAGCGAGACGGTCCCGAACATCTCGCCGGGCCCAATGAAGCGGATGATGACCTGGGCGCCGTCGCTGCCGGACTGCGAGATGCGCACGCCGCCCTCGATCACGGCATGGGCGCGCACACCACTATCGCCCTGGCTGAAGATGCGCAGATCCTTCGGCAGGCGCCGCACGCGCGCGGAAGCGGCGACCCCCGCTAGGGCCGAGGGCGGAGTCCGCGGAAAAGCTCCATGGTGGCCAGAGCCTGCGGGGCGAGCTGGACGGGGGCGATCATGGAAGCAGCGTAACCACCGGCGTCGAAGAAAGGGAGGTGTTTGCTCCAGCGCAAACGGGTCGAGCCGCCGCCGAGGTAAGATCGCGCCGAAGCAAGGCGAGGTGGAGCGATGGGTTCTCTGGCATGCGGCCCCAAAGCGAGGCGTTTCAGGTCTGGCGGGTAGGAGGAAATTCGTGGATGACGTAGTCATCGCCCTGGCGCTGCACGTCCTGTTCGTCGTGATCTGGATCGGCGGTGTCTCGATGGCGACCACCGTCGGCTGCCCGCGGTGCGGCGCGGCGATCTGGGCGCTAACTGGCTGTCGGCGTTTCGGG
>CAWCIE010000003.1:0-113728 GCA_963795475.1 uncultured Gammaproteobacteria bacterium | reverse complement strand
AGGGTCTGGCGGCCGTAGGTGATCCATGTATTCGTGGACGCTCATCACAGGAGACACGGCGGTCACGACCGACGCTCGAGCGTTTCGCCAATCGCTCGGTGCATTCCCCACGGGAGTTTGTCTCGTCACCACCGTGTCGGAAGATGGCAAGCGCGAGGGCATGACGATCAACTCCTTTGCATCGGTCTCGCTGGACCCACCGCTCATCCTGTGGAGCATCCGACAGGATGCCCGCAGCGCCGAAGCCTTCATCGGAGGGCGCCGCTTCGTATTGAGCGTTCTGGCCGCCTCGCAACGTCGATTGGCGGAACATTTTGCCCGCCCCGCCGCGGATAAGTTCGCGGGCTGGGAGGAAGCATTCGAGGATGGGCTCGGCGGTTGCCCGCGGCTGCGTGATGGGGTGGCGACGTTCGAGTGCACGACGTATTCGCGGCATCAAGAGGGAGATCATACGATTCTGCTGGGCCGGGTCGAAAACCACACCCGAGGCACGCAGCCACCCTTGATACTGCATGCAGGGCAAATGGGCTCGTTGTGGGATCTGGCGCAAACTCTGGCCAGACCGGAGTAACCGCGCTCGAGCTATCGGGAATCGCTAGGCCGCGTTCGACGTCGCGACGGCGGGAATGGCGTAGACGCGGCCGAACCGATTGGCGAGAAACGCCTCGAGGCCGATCTCTTCCTGCCTGATGAGCCCGGATTGCGGCAGTTGCCCGGTGCGGAGCATGTCGAGCACGGCGCAGATGCCGCCCGCGGTGGTGATCTGAATGGCGCTGCGCACGCGGCCGCCCATCGGGGCCGCATAGATCTTGTTGGCGTAGGTCTCCTGCACGAGCTGGCCGCCGCGCATGCCGCTCACGGTCACGAATACGATGACCACGTCCTGGAGCGTCACCGGCACGGCGTTCTCGAGGATGTCCTTCAGGAGCTCGCGGCGGTCGCGCAGACGCAGATCGTTCAACAGCGCCTTCATGATGGCCGCATGGCCGGGATAGCGGATGGTGCGGTAATTGAGATTGCGCACCTTGCCCGCCAAGGTCTCGCAGAGCGTGCCGAGGCCGCCGGACGTGTTGAATGCCTCGTAGAGAATGCCGTCGAGCGAGAATTCCTCGAGCTCCTCGAGCGCCTGGGTCTCGCGAAGCTGGCCGTTGACGATGGCCTCGCACGGCTCGCAATACTCGTTGATGACGCCGTCCGTGCTCCAGGTCAGATTGTAGTTGAGCGCGTTGGACGGAAATTTGGGCAGCGCGCCGACGCGCATGCGCACGTCCTGCAGCTGGTCGAAATGCGAGGCCAGGTCGCTGGCGACGATGGTGATGAATCCCGGCGCCAGACCGCACTGAGGAATGAAGGCCGTGCGTGCGCCCTTGGCGAGCTGCTTGACGGCGCGCGTGCTGGCGACGTCCTCGGTCAAATCGAGGTAGTGCGCACCGGCCGTCTTCGCGGACTCGGCGATGAGACGGGTGGCGTGATAGGGGGCGGCCGACAGGACGGCGTACTTGCCGCCGAGGAGCTTCGCGAGCGTGTCGCCCTGAGTGATGTCGGCGGCCACTTTCGTGACGGCCGCTCCCGTTTCCAGGCGGTCCAATTGGGCTTGCGACCGGTCGATGACCGTGACCGCGTAGTCGCGCGAGCTCACGAGGAGCTCCGCAATCATGGATCCGATTTTCCCCGCGCCTACGATGGCAATCTGATGCATCCAAAAACCCTCCCGCTAATGCGCCATTTTTGCCGGGAAGCCCGGCAAATGGTAGGGACGAATTAGCCCTTATTACGGTATAGTTAGGCAATTCGTAGGGCTAGTACGGCGAAATGCATGGATTCCATCGATGAGCGGCTCATTTCGGCGTTGAGGGAGAACGGCAGGGCATCCACGGCGCAACTGGCCCGGCTGGTCGGACGCTCCCGTACCAGCGTGCAGAGCCGTATCGAGCGGCTGGAGAAGGAGGGCGTCATCGTCGGCTACGGGGTGCGGCTTGCCCCGGAACAGGATTTCGGCGCGGTCCGCGCCCACGTCATGATCAAGGTGGGTCCCAAGGAGGCCCGGGCCGTGACCGCCGCGCTGCGCGCGATTGCCCAGGTGCGCGTGCTGCACTCGGTGAGCGGCGATGCCGACCTGATCGCGGTCGCGGCGACCGGCTCGGTCGCCGAGATGGATGAGGTCATCGACCGAATCGGCGCCCTGGATGGCGTGGAACGCACGACGTCGTCCATCATCCTGTCGACCAAATTCGAACGCTAGACCAAATTCGAAGGCTAGCCGAACCCGACGTTTCCGCAGAAACGTGCGCCACCACAGTCAAAGAAAATCAAGAGCTTGGGAGAGGACCGCCCCTTCGGCGCGGCGTTAATCAGGGTCGAATCCGAGCGTGTGGCTAGCCTGAGGCGGCGTCCCGAGCTCTCACGGTTGGGCGGCGATCACGGAGATTTCGATCCTGTACTCCGGCCCCGCTAATTTCGCGCTCTCCACCGTCGCCCTCGCCGGCGTCGAGCCGGGCGCGACCCACTGATCCCACACCTTGTTCATCTCGCCGAAGGTCGACATGCTGGTGAGCCAGATGGTTGCCGACAAGATCCGGGTCTTGTCGGTCTTGGCCTCCGCCAAGAGGCCGTCGATGGTCGCCAGGATCTCCCGGGTTTGCTCGCCGACTCCCTTGCCCGCCGGCTGCTCGGCGACCTGTCCCGCCAGATAGACCGTTTTGTTGTGAATCACGACCTGAGACATTCGGGGTCCAGCGTGCAGGCGTTCGATCGGCATGGGGTCTCCTCGAGGCAGGGTAGCGGGGATGCGGAATAAAAAACGGCGCGGGCCTTATGAGGGGCCCACGCCGCCGGATTATCGCACCGACGGGGGAGTTGGCTGGCTTGCCGGCGCGAGACTTCCTGAACCATGTCCGCCATCGCTGAAGTTCACGATGACGAACTCATACTGCCAAAAACAAAGGCGCCTACACACGAGACTTTGTGGGTATCCATCCAATTTTTTTCACTTGACAACCCATAACTCGTCGAAGTCAGCGGGGGTGCCTCGCCCGCAGAGACATCATCCGATGGATTGCGCGCTCATGGAAATGATCTTTGGTCTTAAGCTCATGCACTTCGCGGCCGGCGCAGCCGCTTCACGATCAGGTAGGCCACGATAGCCACCGCCAACGTTACGGCGCTGGCGTTGAAGTCTTGTCGCGCGCTGGGCGTGAACGCCATGGCGATCAGCACCCCCCCCATCGCTGCGATAGCCGCGTAGCTCAGCCAAGGAAAGAACCACATGATCACCGGCGGTTGCCGCGCGTTTGAGCGCTCGCGGCGTGTCCGTAAAGCGATTTGCGCGGCCGCGATGGTCATATAGACGTACACGATCAACGCGCCTGAGGAGCTCACCAGAAAATCGAATACTTTCTGCGGCGCTTCGGTGGCGGCAATGATGCCGAGAAACCCGGCTGCGGCACCCATCAGCACGGATACGACGGGTACCCGGCGCGAGTTCAGCGTGACCAGCATCTTGGGCGCGTCCCGGCGGTCGGCGAGGATGAACATCACGCGGGAGCTGACGTAGAACGCCGAGTTCAGACACGACAGGACTGCGGTGAGAATGATGACGCTCATGATCTCGCCGGCCCAGGGAACGTGCATGGTGTTGAGGGCCAGAGTGAACGGCGACTCGCCCGAGCGAACGTCATTCCAGGGCGTGACCGAGACGATCAGGAAAATGGAGGCCACGTAAAAGACGAGAATGCGCCAGATCACGGCGGCGCCCATCCGCGCCACGGCCCGTTCCGGCTGCGCGGACTCCGCCGCGGCGACGGTGGTGATCTCGGCGCCTGTCATGGCAAAGAAAACGGTGGGCACGGCGGCGAGCACCGCGATCCAGCCCCGCGGTGCGAATCCCCCGAAATCGACCAGGTTTCCGAAGGTCGTGCCGTGCGGCGAAGTCCATCCGCAGGCGAACGAGGCGGCTATGACGATGAACACGATGATGGCGGCCACTTTGATGGACGCGAACCAGAACTCGAACTCGGCATAGGAGCGGGCCGACATGAGATTGACCCCGGTCATCACCGTCATGAGTGCGAGCCCGATCTGAAGCGGTGAAAACACCGGCAACCAGTGCTGCAGGATCTTCGCGCCGGCTATGGCCTCCACCGGAACCACCAGTACCCAGAAGTACCAATACAGCCAGCCGACCACGAACCCGGCGCCGTCGCCGAGTCCGGCGCGTGCGAACTCCGTGAAAGAGCGGATATTGGGCATGGCGGTGGCCATCTCGCCCAGCATGCGCATCACCAGGAGGATCAAAAAGCCGCAGATGGCATAGCTCAGGAAGCTCGCCGGGCCGGCAGCGATGATCGCCGTGCTCGAGCTCACGAACAGTCCCGCGCCGATGATCCCGCCGATCGAAATCATGGTGAGGTGCCGGCCCTTCAGCGAACGGCTGAGCTCGTTCTTTTGGGGAACTGCCGCCGAGGAAATTGCCGTGGCCGTGTCCGCCGTGGTCGTGTCCGCCTGCACCATCGCTAGTACCTATCTAATGTGTTTATCAGGTATTGTTCCAAGCCGACGTTAGCCGGCCCACGGTAGCGGATGGGAGGTGCGAGAGCCAGTGAAATCCGTCTCAGCGGGATCGGCGAGGCGTGCGCACGCGTGTTCGCGAGTCACCGGCACGAGGCTAAGCGTCGACGGGGGCAACGACGCCGCTGCCGGTCCCTACCCTTGATCGATGCGCATCCCCGGCGGGCGCATTGCCGCGCTCATAGGGCTTTGCCGTGAGCATGTACACAGCCCCCAGCACGATCACTCCCGCCGCCGTCACGATCATCCCGTAGTTGCTGTACCAGGGATCCTGCGGAGCGCGGGGCCACATCATGTCGAAAATTGCGCTGACCCCGTAGGCAAACCCGATGAGATTCACCGGCCAACCCCAACGGCCGAGCTTGAAGGGACCGGCCGGTGTCCAACCCTTCGATCTTGCAATCAGCGCCCCGAGCACCAGCATCTGAAAGGCCATGTAGATTCCGGCCGAGGCGAAGCTGATGATGGTCGCGACGGCATTTTGCAGCCACAGGCCGCCCAACGCGATCAGGGACGGGATCACGCCCGCCACCGCCAACGACGCCACGGGTACGTGCGTGCGCGGCGAGAGGCGGCTCAAGAGCTTGCTGCAGACGATCATTTCGTCGCGCGCGTAGGCGAACAGCAGACGGCTCGCCGCAGCTTGCATGCTCAGAGCGCAGGAGATGAACGACACGAGAACCACCGCGAGCACAGCGCGAAATCCGATCTCGCCCATGGCAGAGCGCAGAATCGTCGCCACCGGATCGGTGTCTTTCCCGGAAAGTATGGGGCTCATGTCGGGCACCGAGAGAATGAGCGCAAGGCATACGAGCATCGCCGCCGCGCCGCCGACGTAGATGGTCATGCGCATGGCCTTGGGGATCATGCGGCTGGCATTCGGGGTCTCCTCCGCCACGTCGCCGCAGGCCTCGAAGCCGTAGTAGCAGAACATGGCGGCAAGCGCCGAAGCGAGAAACGCCGGTATATAACTGCCGCTGCTGCTGCGAATGGAGAATGTCTCGAAGAGCACGCTGAACGGCTGGTGGCGCGCGAACAGCAGCAAATAGCCGCCGACGGCAATGGCACCGATCAGCTCGCAAATGAAGCCGAACATCGCCACGCGGGCGAGCAGTCGGGTGCCGCTCACGTTACAAGCCGTTGCAAGCGCGATCATCGCCAGAGCCAGGGCCGTGGTGTTCGTGGGGGTGACCGGAAACCCCAGGAGCTGTACGACGAAAGGTGCCCCGCCGGTCGCGACAGCAGCGATGGACACGAGCAGCGCCCACCCATATATCCAACCGGCCATCCAGGCCCAGCGCTTGCCGACCAGCCGCCTCGCCCACGGATACAGGCCGCCGGAGATCGGAAATTGAGACACGACCTCGCAGAATACGAGACAGACGAACATCTGGCCGATACCGACGAGCAGATACCACCAGAACATCGGCGGACCGCCCGCCACTAGCGCGAAGGCGAAGAGGCTGTAGACGCCGACCACCGGCGACAGATAGGTGAACCCAAGGGAAAAGTTCTGCCACTTCGACATGGTGCGGTCGAAGTGCGAGACATACCCCAAGGCTCTGAGCTGCTCGGCATCGTGGTCGATGCCTTTGCCAGAATCGGCGGTCATGCGATGCTCTCCATCAATAAGGCGCGGGCCGTATCGGCTGAATCGTGGAACCCGGCCCCGTCGGGCAGTCATATTACGAAAATCGGGGGGCTCGTGCCCCCCGAAATAGTTTCGCGTCAGACTAGACTAAAATTTGTACTGGAAATCCAAACCAATGGTGCGCGGCTGATTGGTCGAGACTCGCGTGATGGCGTAGGTCGTCCAGGCAAAGTTGGTGTTGTTGATGCTCTGCTCCACGACCCTGTTGGTGAGGTTGGTACCGAACAGGGAGGCGATCCAAGGACCGCTGCTCACGCCCGCACGCGCATTCGTGAGAGTGTACGGCGGGAGAATTTGCGGATACCCGGATTGGTCCCTCTCCGACCCTACGGTCGTGACGGAGAGGTTCAGAAAGCCGTTCAATTGGTCGTTGATCGGTACGTGGTAATCCACTGCCGCGTTGCCCGTGTACCTCGGCACGTTGAGAACGCGTATTCCGGGGTATATTCCTGACGCGATGGCGGCAGCCGTCGGTTGGTTGATCACCGCCGTGTTGTAGACACCGGATAAATCCAGCGTGAGTCCTGGAATCAACAAGGCCGACACTTCAAGTTCGGGGCCATAGGAATATGCATTGCCGGCGTTGGTATCGTAGGGATAGACGCAGGTGAGGTCGAGCACCTGCTGGATATGGACCCATTTGATGTAGTAAAAGTCCGAATTGACGGTGATGCGCCGATCGTCGAATCGCGCCTTTTCGCCGACCTCATAGCTGTACACTGAGTCAGGCGTGTAACTCGGTTGCGAGGACACACTGACCGGGCCGGCAGCACAGTTGATGGCGTTCGGATTGACCGCGAGCACCGCAGCGCTCGGAAGCGGTAAGGGCAGATTGACGCCACCGGGCCGCGACCCTTTGGCGATCGTGCCGTACACGGTCAGGTCCTGGTTCGGCTCGTAGGAAAGGTTTACCTTCGGGAGAGTCGCATTGTTGTTGAAACTTTGAGTGATGAGCTGGGCGTCCTGGTTCCCTGACGCCGTTCCGAAGCCGGCCTGTTTGGCATGATAATTGACCTGGAAGTAGTAAGCGCGGATTCCGGCCGTGAGCTTGAGAGCATCCGTGAAGTTGTACGTCGCCTCGCCGAAAATGGCGGCCTGCTTCAGGATCTCATCATCGACGTCGTCGAATACGACGCCGTTCGGATTGGCGGCCTGCGCGTTGGGGTAAGGGGGTAACGCGGGATTGGGATACCGCAGGAGGCTGGTGGCGGAATACACGTCGGAGGCCGGACAGGTGCCGGAGACGGGACCGGCCGCGGCCGCCAAGCCGCACGACAGTACGCCTGACCACCCGGGTTCCTGGTTGTGCGTGATGTATCCGGAGTCCAGTTTGGAGTAATAGAGGCCGCCGACCCACTGCAATGCGCCCGAATTCTTTGAGGTCAGGCGCACTTCCTCGGCGAACTGCGAGGTTGGATCGTCTTCGACGTAGAGACTCTGGATGTAATCCGCAACATAAACGCCGTTCACCAGGTGCGTCGTGTTGAAGATGTTTTGCAGTGCCTCGGTCGCATCCTCCGACTGCATGACGAAGCGCGCCGTGTAGCTCGTCGCGGATGTGAGCGTTGCGAAGCCGAAGTTGTACTCGAGTTTCAAGCTCGCCAGTTTAAAGGAGTCATAGTACGGTTCCTGCTGGTCGTAGGGCTGATAGATCGCCAGTGTGCCGGGTTGCTGCTGATAGGCGTTATAGCCGTCGGCATCGATGCGCTGATACAGCAACGTGGTCGTGACCGATAGATCGTCGGCGGGTTTCACGAGCAGTGTCGCTCGCGCCGATGCAAATCGCTCCAAGTTGGCACCCCTGACGACTGTCTGCACGGGCATGTCGGCGACATCGCCACGTGTGCAATAAATGCTGCCGCACAAGGCCGGCGCCCCGGGAGTGCCGCCCGGATTGGTCGGGGGTGGAAACTCACCGGGTGGAGCGACGATACGATCGATCCAGCCACTGATGTATTTTGCGGTGGTGACCGTGCGCAATGCCGCGATATCGCCGATCGGTATGTTAAGCATCAGGCTGCCGCTGCCGTTAGTGCGGCCTTGCCCGGATGTCTCGGAAACGGACGTATCGGTCGCCGCGTCGAACGCGCCGAGCTTGGGTTGATTGGTGACGAGCTTGATCGTGCCGCCCATCGAGCCCGAGCCGTACAAGGTGCCCTGCGGGCCGCGCAGCACTTCCACATTGTTCAGATCGAAAAGGTCGGCATCGATGACGGTACGGCCGTTGAGCGCAATCGCCGACGCCGATATCGGCGTCTCGTCGAGGTAAAAACCGACGGTCGCCGCCGCACCGCCGCCCGCCGAGAGGCCTCGCGCCTCGTACTCCGTCTGACCCGGACCCGAGGTGCGCAACGAGATACCAGGTATCTTGCCGACCAAATCCTCCGGCATCTCGATGTTCTGTTGCGCGAGATCGCCGGCACTGAGCGCCGTCAGGCTGATCGCCGTGGCCTGTACCGTCGACTCGCGCTTCTCAGCGGTGACCACGATCTCCTCGAGCTCGCCGCCGCTCTTGGCCGGAGCGATGCCTGTATTGGCCGGGCCCGCCGCGGCCGGATCGGGATCGGCCGTTGCCGGTCCGCACAGCAGCGCAGTGCTGAGGAGGGTCGCGCCCCAGAACGCGAACAAAGCCGGAGACGGGAATGCGACCGCGTTCGCGGCGCACGACTTCTTCTTCATTCGTTTGTTCTCCCTGAAAAACAACCCAAGGCTGCGCGGCGCTTGCGAGAACGCGTCTCCCGCCGCGCTGCTTCATTCCGCGGCGCGATTGGGAATCCTTTGTGATCCCCGTTCCCAATTCGTAACATAGCGTTTAGTGTCAAGCAAGGCTTTTGCGCAACAGGTGGCCAATGAAGAAGACGGTCGGTTTGCTTGACTTGCCCGACTGTGTGACGAAGCCGCAACAGTGGGCGATAGTGGGTGACAATTCGCACGATTACGGGGCGCCCGCAGCGACCCACGCGCTGGAACCGGGCATCTGAAACACGATTCAAGACGCTTGACGTTGGCCGCCGTATTCTCGAGCAGCCTCGGCGTCGGATTGACCTTCGGTTTTCAACCGCCGCTCATTGCGCTCGTTCTCAGCCGCAGCGGATACTCCAGCGCCGCCATCGGGGCGGTGACCGCCGCGAGTCTGGTCGCCGTGATTTTGCTGGGGCCGCTCTATCCTGCGCTCATCGCGCGCTTGGGGCTGCGGCGCAGCGTGATGGCGGGCATCGGCTGCGGGGCCGCGATCTTGTTGCTGATGCCGCTCGCGGTCGGCGTTCCTTCCTGGTTGTGCTTGAGATTCTTGACCGGATGCACCCTCGGCCTCTCCTGGATCGCAAGTGAAATCTGGCTGAACACCGTGAGCGGCGCCGATGCGCGCGGCACCGTCATGGGTATCTACGGCACCGTGTTTTCCATCGGCGTCGTCGCCGGACCGTCGCTGCTCGAATTGACGGGTACTCGCGGGTGGACGCCTTTCACGGTCGGTGCGGTCGCGTCGGTCTTGACCCTGGCACCGCTGGTGCTTCTGCGCGCTGCGCCGAGTGCGGCCTTCGCGCCGCTCACCCGGCACACCCGGCTCACCACTGTCGTCCGCACCGCGCCGCTGGTCATGCTGGCGGCCTGGGTGGCGGGATTGGTCGAAGCGGCGGACCTCACGCTGTTGCCTGTTATTCGGCTTGCACGCAGGCTTCGGCGAACGCATGGCGCTCTCCCTGCTCGCCGTGTTCATGGCCGGCAATGTGGTGCTGCAGGTGCCCATCGGTCTCCTGGCCGACCGGTTCGGCCGGCGGCGCCTTCTCGGGGCATGCGCGCTCCTGAGCGCGCTCGGGCCTTTATTGCTTCAGCCCTTCTTTACAACGCCGATGCTCTTGTGGCCGCTGTTGTTCTTGTGGGGCGGGACCCTGTACGCGTTCTACAGCCAGGGCGTGGCGCTCCTCGGGGCGCAATTTGCCACCGCGGAGCTCGCCACGGCCAACACTGCATTCGTGATGGTCTATTGCCTGGGCGGTGTCATCGGACCGGGCGTCGGCGGTTTTGCGCTGGACCGATGGCCGCGCCACGGATTGCCCGCGCTGCTCAGCGCTGCGCCCCTGCTTCTGCTGCTGGCGCTCGCGTTGCCGGCACGGCGTAAGGGCGCTACAGCTTCACCATGACATGCCGTGGGACGCTGTAATCCTCGAGCGCGTAAACCGACAGATCCTTGCCGTAACCCGAGCGCTTGAATCCGCCGTGCGGCATCTCGCTGATCAGCATGAAGTGCGTGTTGATCCAGGTACAGCCGTACTGCAGCCGCGACGCCACGCGCATCGCCTTGCCGACGTCCTGGGTCCAAACCGAGGAGGCGAGACCGTATTCGGAGTCGTTGGCCCAGGCCACGGCCTCATCCGCATCGCTGAAGCGGGTCACGGAGACCACCGGTCCGAACACCTCGCGCTGCACGATCTCATCGGATTGACGCGCGCCGGCGATGACCGTCGGCTCGTAGAAGAATCCGGCGCCGGCGCGCGACTTGCCGCCCGCGGCGATCTCCACATGCCGCAGTGCCGCCGCGCGCTCGACGAATCCGGCCACGCGAGCGCGCTGCTCGGCGGAGATCAGCGGGCCCATTTCCACGCCGCTCTCGCTCTGAGCGCCCACCTTGAGCGAGCGCGCTGCAGCTCCCAAGTCGGCCACCAAGCGGTCATAGATCTTCGCCCCGGCGTACAGGCGGCACGCGGCCGTGCAATCCTGCCCGGCATTGTAGAAGCCAAAAGTGCGCACGCCCGCTACGACGGCCTCGATGTCCGCGTCGTCGAACACGATGACCGGTGCTTTGCCGCCGAGCTCCAGATGCGTGCGCTTCAGATTACCCTGCGCGGCGCCCAGGATTTTCTGTCCCGTGGACACATCGCCCGTGAGCGATACCATGCGCACGCGAGGGTGAGATACCAAGGGCGCTCCGACGCTCTCGCCGCGCCCGCAAACAATGTTGACGACGCCCTTGGGAAAGAGATCCGCCAGGATCTCGCCCAGCTTCAGCGCCGTGAGCGGCGTCTGCTCCGAGGGCTTGAGGACGACCGTGTTGCCGGCAGCGAGCGCCGGACCGAGCTTCCACGCCGCCATCATCAGGGGGTAGTTCCAAGGCGCGATCGAGGCGACGACGCCGACCGGGTCGCGCCGGATCATGCTGGTGTAGCCCGGCAAGTACTCGCCCGCCAGCGCGCCATGCTGAGCGCGCGCCGCGCCGGCGAAAAAGCGGAACACATCGGCGATAGCGGGGATTTCGTCGTTCAAGGCGGCGGCAAGCGGTTTGCCGGTGTTGTCGGATTCGAGCTTCGCAAAGGCCGCGCCGTCGGCTTCGATGCGATCGGCCAGGCGCAGGAGCGCCGCCGCCCGATCCTTCGGTACCGTTTGCGCCCAACCTGCGCCCGCCGCCTCGGCCGCGGCGACGGCGGCGTCCACTTGCGATGGGCTTGCCTCGGGCACTTCGGCGATGCAATTGCCGGTTGCCGGATCGAGCACGCGCTCGACCGGCCCCTGGCCGGAGGTCGGAGTGCCGTTGATCAAGAGCTTGGTCTGCATGCTGCCTCCTCAGCCCACGGCGGTGCGCTCAGCCCACTGCAGTGCGCTTCTTCTTTTCAGGATCGTCGAACGGCAATGTGTGGGCGGTCGCGGGACCCTTGACGTTCTTGCCTCGAATTTGGAGCTTGGTGCCGTGAACCGCGACCGGGACATCGAGGCGCGCTATCGCCATCGATTTGCCGGTAAGGCTCGATACCATGGCGCAGGTGACCACGCCGACCTTCTTGTCGCCGGAGTAGACCGGATCGCCCATATCCGCGGGGACCTTGCCCTCCACCAGCAGCCCGAAAATCTTGAAGCGTTCCTTGCCCTTGAGGCGGGCGTGCGCATCCGCGCCGCGGAAATCGTTCTTGCCGGGACTCACGGTGAAATCGAGCCCGAGCTCCCACAGGCTGTCGCCCGGCGGATCGTGCTCGAAGGGGTACATCTCGGACATGTCGTAGGGGTAGAACAACAGATAGCTCTCTACCCGCACCCAATCGAGCGTGGTGAAGCAGGCGGGGACGATGCCCATGGGCTTGCCTTCGCTCAGAATCGTGTCCCAGATGAGCCCGGCGTCCTCGCCTTTGCAAAAAAGCTCGTAGCCGCGCTCGCCGGTGTAGCCGGTGCGAGAGATGGTCACGGGCTTTCCGAACAGCGTCGCGGGAGTGTGATGAAAATACTTGAGACTGCGGATGCCCGGCACATGCTTCGCCAGGAAGTCGACGGCCAGCGGTCCCTGCAGGGAGAGATCGTGCAGGTCGTCGTCGACGATCATCGCGGCATTTCGGCCCACCGCGTAACCCGTCAAGGTCTCGTGTCCGGCGCCGCTTCCGTGGACCACCATCCAGGCGTTCGGCGCCAGGCGGTACAGGACGCAGTCCTCGATGAAGTGGCCGGCCCCATTCAGCATGCAGGCGTACGCGCACTTGCCGGGGTAGATCTTGGTCACGTCGCGCGTCGTCACATAGTTCAAGATGGCGGAGGCATGCGGACCCACGAGGTACAGCTTCTTGAGTCCCGACACGTCCATGAGCGCCGCCTTGGTGCGGATCGCAACGTGGTCCTCCGCGACAGGCTTCGAATACGTCCAAGCCGTGCCCATCCCGTTCCAATCCTCGAGCTTCGAGCCGAGGGCGCGGTGCCGATCCGCCAAAACCGAGTGACGCCAAGTGAGTGCCATTGATGTCTCCAATTGCTAATCGAAATCAGTCGCGCCCGAGAGGCCGCGCGAGCCGCGAGCCCCGAGCTAGTACACGGCCAGGTGGTGAGTCACGGCGACGACGGCTATCCCGAGCGCGAGCACCGCGTACGGCCAGAGGCCGGCGCGGTTCACGATGCGCTCGCCGTCCACCAGCTCCAGATCCTCGGCCATTTGAGGCGGAAACACGCCCTTGTCCTGCACGTAGTGACGGTAGATGAATACGGGCACGATCAACGCGGCAAAGGTGAGACCGATCTTGAGCGTTCCCGAGCCGTAGACGTCGGCCCCGAATCCCATGAACGCGAGATTCACGAACGAGAGCACGGCACCCGCGGCGAGGATCCATGACGGGGCGCGCCACGGCCTGTCCTGGCGCGGCCGGTCCATGCGATGGATCCAGCCCGCGTTCAAATTCAGGAAATTGAAGATCAGGTAGCCGATGTTCGCCGCACCAATGATGAACACGGTATCGGACAGCAGGAGGAGCACGAGATTGAAACCGAGGTTCGTCAGCATGGCGTTCGTCGGAGCTCCATGCGCGTTCACCTTGGCGAGGTACTTCGGAAGCCAGCCGTCGAGCGATGCCTGATAGAGCGTGCGCGACGAGCCGGCCATGGACGTCATGAGAGAAAGGACGAGGGCGAGTATCAGCATGATGACGACGACCGCACCGACGAATTGGCCGGCGTGCACCATTCGCGCCATCACCGATGCGACGCCCGTGCCCGAGTAGATCTCGGGCGCCAGCATGCCGCCGTACTCGGCGGGCGTCACGACCTTGCCGGCGGAGTCGAACACGGCCGGATGGACCAGATTGCCGAGACCGAGATAGCCCTGAAAGGCGAAGGGCACCAAGGTATAGACCACGACGCAGAGCAAGCCCGAGTAGAAGATCGCCTTGAAGGTGTCGGTCTTCGGATTCTTGAACTCTCCCGTGTAGCACACGGCGGTCTCGAAACCGTACGTCGACCAGGCGGCGAGGAACATGCCGGCGGCGAACAAGGTGATGCCCGCCATGTTCCACGAGCCCACGGTCACGATGCCTCCGGCGCCGTGCGCCAGGGGCGCGAGCGGAAACAGGTTCGTCTTGACGATGTCGCCGGTCAGAATCGGCACGATGCCGATCAGGAGCAGCGGGATCATCGCGGAGATTCCCAGGATCTTCGTGGTGTTGGCGGACCGCAGAATGCCGCCGTCCTGGATGAATTTGACCGCGAGCAAGATCACGGCTCCCAGGATGAAAGTCGCGTTGATCCTGAGGGAGAGTCCCGTCTTGATCATGCCGAGATCGAGCAGCGTCCACTGCCAGGTGTTGATCACGGAGTCCGGCGCGAACAGGCCGGCGAGGATGTAGCCCGCCGCGAGCGCAGACCCCGTGGCCTGCACGGGCGACCAGGCGAACCAATTGCACCAGACCGAGATGGGTGCGATCAGCTTCCCGTAGCGAACCCAGGCGATGGCCCCGTAGATCGAGGTTCCTCCGGCCTTGTTGGGAAACAGTCCGGCGATCTCCGCGTAGGTAAAGGATTGAATGAAACCCATCGCGATCGATAGCGATCCAGATGACCCAGGAGAGCTTTCCCACCGTGGCCGCGACGCCGCCGATGGAGAAAAGCACCAGCGGAGGGACTCCGCTCGCGACCCAGAAGGCGCCGGTCCAATCGATTCCGCGCTCCAGCCCCGCGCTCTTCGCGGCGGATTCAGCAGCTGCCGCTTCCACGGTGACGTTCATTCGATCCCCTTGACGTTAGAAAAGCCGCCGCAACTCCTCGGCGATCTCGAAGATGTCCCCGACGACTCCGTACTTGGCGACGCCGAAAATGGACGCGCCGGCATCCGAGTTCACGGCAACGATGGTCGCCACGTGCTTCATGCCGGCAAGATGCTGAATGGCTCCCGACACGCCCATGGCGATGTAGAGCTTGCAGGCGCTCGCCGTCTTCCCGGACTGACCCACCTGGCGGCTCTTGGGAAGCCAGCCCGCATCGGCGATGGGCCGGGAGCATCCGAGCGTCGCGCCGACCGCGTCCGCGAGCTCCTTGAACTGCGCCACATTGGCCTCCTCGCCGATGCCGCGGCCGATGGTCAGGATGAATTCCGCGGCCGTCATGTCGACATCGTCGTTGGAGGAAAGCTCGATGAAATCGCGGCCGGCGGAGCGGCTGGCGGCAGCGGGCGCGGCGAACTCGGTGACTCGCGGCGCCCCCGGCTGCTCGGGCGGCTTGAATACGCCGGCGCGGATCGCAAGCAGCACCGTGGCGCGGCCGGGGAAGTCGACCTCCACGTTCACTTTTTGTCCGTATCCGCCGCGGGTCGCGACCAGCTCGCCGTCGATGCGTTCCGCCTTGAACACGTCGGTGGCGAATCCCAGGTTGAGCCTGGCGGCGAGCGCGGCTGCGTAACCGAATGAGTCGACGCTGTGCGCGACCAGGACGACGTCGGGCTTGCGCTGCCTCGATCAGCGCGCCGACCGCGGCCTCGAAGGTGTCGGGATCGAATTCCGCCGGGGCCACTTTGACGGTGACGATCTTCGTCGACGCCGGCGAGCTTCAAGGAAGCGACGAAGTGCTCCGGGGACGGAGCGAGCACGGCCACCGTGACGGTATCGCCGGCACCGCGCAGCCCTTGGGCGGCGCCGATCAGCTCCAGGGATATCGGCACGCAGTTCGCCGCGCCGTTGCTCCGCGATCACCAACACGCCGCTCAAGCCGCATCTCCTTTGAATTCGCGGATGATCTCCGCCAGCCGCGCCGCCTGCGTCGCCGCGTCGCCCTCGATGAGCTGCGCTCGGCCCTTGTCCGGAATATACATGCGCCGGATGCGCGAGTGAGAGCCCGATTCGCCGACGTCGCCCGCGGACGAGACCGAGGTCGGCGAGCGTCTTGACTTCGATGGGTTTCGCCGCCGCCTGCTTGATGCTGCGAAGCGAGGCATAGCGCGGCGTATTGATGCCGAGCTGGATGGTGAGCACGGCGGGGCATTGAATCTCGACCTCGTGCAGCAGTCCGCCCTCGAGCTCGCGGCGAAACACGGCGCGTCTTCGCCCCCGGCGCATAGTCGAGCGAGCTCACCACGGCGGCGTGCGGCCAGCCCAGGAATGCAGCGGTGGCGATGCCGGTGGAGGCGAAGCTCTGGTCGGAAGACTGCACGCCGGCGAACAGCATATCCGGCGCCTCGGATCTTGGCCACGGCCGCCAAGACGCGGGCGATGGCGATGGGATCGGATCCCTCCAGGCCGTCGTCCCAGACGCGGATCGCGCGGTCCGCTCCCTTGGCGAGGCATTTGCGCAGCGCTTCGTCGGCTTCTTCCGGCGCAACGGACACGACGACGACTTCGACCGGATCGTTCGATGCTTCCTTGATCTTGACGGCTTCTTCCAGGGAGTAATCGTCCCATTCGTTCAGGTCGCGGATGAGGAATTCCTCCTCCACGTCCCGTCCGTCTGCGCGGATCTCGAAGTCCTCGTCGAGCGCGGCGACTTGCTTCACGGCTACGAGAATCTTCATGCGGGCACCGCCTCGGTCTGCCGGGCCGGAATCGCTTCCCGGACGAGCTCTATCAATTCCTTCACCACGAATTTCCCCTCGTTGCCGGTGGTCTTGAGCGCGTCCTCGAACATGGTCAGGTCCTTCGGACAGCTCACTACGTACACTTCCAGGCCCGGAATCGCCGCGGCCTCGCGGATGCGATTCTGGGCCGGCTTCTCCGTCCCCACGGGGTCGGGAATCCAGATCCTGCCGCCGCCCGCGCCGCAACAGAAAGAGTTGTCGCGGCAACGCCCCATGTCGACGAGCTCGCACCCCAGAAGCCTCAGCAAATCGCGCGGCGCCTCGTACCCCTTGTTGAAGCGCCCGAGATGGCACGGGTCGTGGAAGGTCGTCGCGGAGCTTCAGCGGCCGCGTCACTTCCAGCCTGCCGTCCGCGAAAAGCCGCTTTGAGGTAGCTGGTGTAGTGCTGGATCTCGTATTTGCCGCCGAAGTCGGGATACTCGTTGAGAATCGTATTGTAGGAGTGCGGATCGGTGGTGACGATGGATTTGAAGGTCGCGCCCGCGAGCGCGGCGATATTGGACTCGGCCAGCACCTCGTAAAGCCCCTCCTCGCCGACGCGGCGCACGTCGTTGCCGGCGTTCGATTCGCCGTCGTAGAGAATGCCGAAATCCACGCCCGCCTCGTGCAACAGGGCTGGCGAAGGTCTGCGTCACTTTCTGATTGCGCGGATCGAAGGAGGCGTAGTCGCCGACGAACCACAGGACGATCCACCGGCTCCTTGCGCGCGTCCTTGACCTTGAAGGGCAGCGCCTTGGTCCACGAGCCGCGCTTGCGCTTCGATTCGCCGAAGGAGTTGCCGGTCTTGTGAATGGTCTGCAGCGTCTTGGTGAGCAAGGGGTCCATGGCGCCGTCCTCGACCAGCTTGCGGCGCATTTGCACGATGATGGGGACGTGCTCCACGGCCACCGGGCAGATCTCGACGCAGGCCATGCAGGTGCGGCAGGACCAGAGGGTCTCCATCGCCACCTGGCCCGGCGACTTGCCGTGCACGTCGAGCTCGGCCGCGGGCGGAAGGGTCCCCGACTCGAGCGTCGCGTTCGCGAACTCGCGCAAGCTCAGGATCACGTCGCGCGGCGACAGCGGCGCACCGACGGCCCGCGCCGGGCACGCTTCGTGGCAGCGGCCGCACTTGGTGCAGGCATCGAGATTCAACAGCTGCTTCCAGGTGAAGTCGGTGATCTTGGCGACGCCCGGCTCCTTCTGAGTCTCGGGAATGCGCGGCAGCCTCTGCGCCGCCTTCGGATCGCGCACCATCAGGGAGGCCGCGGCGGTGAAGATGTGCTTGACCTTGGTGAAGGGAATCAGCGCGATGAATGCGAGAGCGAGAAGCCCGTGAAACCACCAGAGCGAAAGCCGCAGCACGCCGCCGCCGTGCGCCGTCAGGCCCGCCGCGGCGAGGCCTTCGGCGATGGCCGCGCCCACGGGCGACCACCAGCGCGTGTCCCACACGTCCGGCCGCGCCTGAAGCCACACCAGCCGCGCCGCCTCCAGCAGATAGCCGGTGAAGCCGATGATCACCAGCGTCCAGAGGAAGGCCCAGTCCTCGCGCCGGTACTCGGGGCGGAGGAAATCCGGATCGCCGGGCGAGCGGTCGGGCCGCGCATAGTCGAGCTTGGGCAGCTTCATCCAGCCGCGCCGATACATCATATAGAGCAGCCCGCCGAGCAGCGCGACGCCGGCGATGTCGAGCACCAGGGAGAAGATCAGATAGAACTCGCCCTGCCAGAAGCGGATTCCGAACAAGGGCTCGAGGATGTCGTATTGCAGGGTGATGGTGGCGGTGCCGAGGAACAGCAAGCCGAAACCGTAGAAGATCAGCCGATGCGCGCCGCCGGCCGCGTGATCGCGGCGATCGACCGTGCGATGGCTCAAGACCTTTCCGAGCATGTCGCCGGCACGGGACCAGAGGCTCCCCTCGAGGATGAGGGCCGCGCCGCGCCGGTACTTGCGGATCTGCACATAGACGCCCTAGCAGAAAATGCCGATGGCGGTATACCCCAATGCATAAAAAAGCCGCACCTCGGCCGTCGGAAATGCCTCGAATAGAATTCGAGTGACAGCGTCGGTGCGGCTCACGTACCGGAACGCCCCTAGGTCTTGTACTCGATCTCGAAGCGGCCGCCGGGCAGATGTGCCGTGCCCCAAACCGCCACCTCCCGCTTGTACGGGCAGGGGCAGTTGTGCATTGGGCTCCTCGATCTCGCGCGCGAGCCTATGTCCCGAGAAGGTCGCATCCGCGATCAGCCGCGGCGCCTCGGCGTCGCCGATGAGGTAGACGTTCTTCACGCCGTTCTTGTCCCAGTCGCCCTGACGCTTTTTGATCTCGCGGAACAACAGGTCGTTGGAATGGCGCCCGGTGACCAGAATCAGGGAGTCGAATTCCACCCAGCGATGGCTCTTGTTGGGCTCGCGCGGCAGGTGGCCGACGCCGCGATAGGTGCGCTTCGAGCCGTCGCCCCAGATGTCGTACACCTGGAGCTTCCCCTTCTCGATCTTGCTCGCGAAGGCGTTGTGCATCTCGTGGATGTGCAGCTCATGCAGCCGGCGCATCATGTTCGGATACTCGAGCGTGAAGTGCATGTAGTTGGCGAGATGCACGCCCGTGACGATGGTGACCTCGTGGCCGGCCACCGCCAGCTTCTCGGCGAGGCTCGGCGCCATGAAATACGTGTCGGCGTTCAAAATCACGACGCGCTTGCCGATCTTCTTCTTGCCCTCGAGCACCTGCTCCGGCGTGAGCTGATCGGGCTGCGAGGCATCGGCCCCGGGGATGGGATCGTGCGTCAGGCAGTTCGTGCCGTCCGTGTTCCACGAAGAGCCGGTGGCGATCACGATCTTCTCCGCGCCGTAGGTGATCGCCCCCTCCGCGGTCATGGGCTTTTGGTTGAGCGCCACCTGGCTCTGCTTGTTCTTCTTCACGAGCTTGCCGATCTGCAGCTCACGATAGTCGCGGTGATAGCCCCACTCGCCGAGACCGGGGAGCGTCGCGACGGCGTTCAGATGTCCGCCGATCTTGGCGGCGGTGTCGTACAGGTGGACGGTGTAGCCCCGCTCCATCAGCACGCGCGCGCATTCCGCGCCCGAAGGCCCGGCGCCGACCACGAGCACGGAATCGTCCGAGCCCTTCTTGGGGAATTTCTCGGGATGCCAGCCGCGCCGGTACTCCTCGCCCGCGGTGGCGTTCTGGGTGCAGATCATCGGCGGGCCGCCGATCTCCCAGCGCGAGATGCAGACGTTGCAGCCGATGCACACGCGGATGTCGTCGTAACGGCCTTCCTCGATCTTCTTCGGCAGCCAGGGATCGGAGATCGAGGGGCGCGCGGCGCCGATGATGTCCGCGATTCCCTTGGTCACGATCTCGGTCATCTTTTCCGGATCGGTGAACCGGCCGACGCCGAGCACCGGCTTCTTCGCCACCTGTTTCACGAAGCGGGTCCAGGGCACCTGGTGACCCTGCTGATAGAAGCGCGACGGGCCGGCATCCTCGCCCCACTCGGCGATGTCGCCCACGTCCACGTCCCAGAGATCCACCAGCGGATCCGCCAGTCCGATGAATTTCATGCCGTCGTTCTCGATCTCGACGCCCGAGTCGCCGTACAGGGTGTCGACGGCGAAGCGGGTCGCGATGGAGCAGTCGTGCCCGACCGCGCGGCGCACTTTCTCCAGCGTCTCCAGCCAGAAGCGCGCGCGGTTCTCGAGCGTTCCGCCGTACTTGTCCTTGCGCTTGTTGTAGTAGGGGGACAGGAATTGCACCGGCAGGTAGGAGTGCGCGCCGTAGACGTAGACGATGTCGAAGCCGGCGTCGCGCGAGCGCAGCGCCGCGTCCACGTAGTATTGCTGCACCGTGGCGATGTCGTCGAAGTCCATTTCCTTGCAGTACGTCAGCGTCTCGAACTCGGAGGCGTATTGACTCGGGCCGCGCGGCGTCGCGCGCGATTCCATGCAAGGCGCATGCGAGGCCCCGTACCAGAGCTCGACGCCGGCGAGCGCGCCGAAGTGGTGGATGTGATCGGTCATCGCGCGCAGATTGCTGCACGTCGCCCTCGTCCCAGATGCGCGCCGACAGACGATGCGTGTCGTCCGATTCCGGATGAATGGAGCAATACTCGGTATTGATCCCGGCCCAGCCGCCTTCGGCCTTCAGCGAGCGGTGTGCCGCCTGGAAACCGGGCCGATCGGAACCGGCGCCGATGCAATGCGGCACCTGGTAGAACCGGTTGCGCAGCGTCTTCGGGCCGATCTTGATGGGCTGGAACAAAATGTCGTGTTTTGGATCGCGCGCCATACCCTTGGTCCCCTCTAAGCTGCGGTGTTCGCAAAAACTATCATATTCGCGAACCGCTCGCCCTGACCAGTCCTATTCATCCGCAGACGATCGAACGTCAATCCGCCGATGATCGAACGCCTTCCGCGCGACGTTGCGGACGCCCCGAGCATGATTCGTCGAAGTGGTCTGGAGCGCGCAAGAGCGGCCACCCACCTCCCGGGGCGGGCGCGCGCGGATCGGCCGGACCGTCGGCCGGTAATGCCTTGTCTTTAGCAGCATGCACATGGCCTTCGCGGACTGCCATGTGTCCGCTCGGTTCTCGAAGTGGTTTGCAATGCGCAACGATGGCCGCCCACCTCGGAGCGCCCTGGCGCACATGGCCTGCCGAGTTCTTGCTGTAAGCCAAAAATATCTATACAAGATCGTTGGCGCGATCTTCAAGGGGGCGATGACGTGACAGTTAACGTACGGCGATATCGAGACGCGAACTTGTTCGCTCGGATCATGATCGGGGGGCTGATCGCAAGCTCGCCCGCTCTTGCGCAGTCGAATTATCAGCCGATCGATCCCGCTGGGCTCGACAAGACCATTACGCTGACCGGTCGCGATTTGACAGTGGAGCAGGTGGTCGAAGTCGCCCGCTACGGCGCGAAGGTGGAGCTCAGCCCCGAGGCGAAGCAGCGTGAAGCCGACAACTACGGCTTGCTGCTCGAGGCGGCGGCGGAGGGAATCCCGGTCTACTGGTTCAATCGCGGAGCCGGCGATCAGCGCGAGACGGTCATGTTCTCGGGCGACCCGATGTCGCCGAAGAACAAGGCGTATCTGGAGAAGAGCCAGCTGGAGGAATTCCGTCTCGGGGCGATCATGGGCTACGGTCCGGAAGTCAAGGACGAAGAGATCGTGCGCGCGATGATGGTCGTTCGCGCCAATGCAATGACCTATAACGCGCCGAGCCCCCAGCTCTCGCAGATGCTGCTCGCGCTCCTGAACCAGCGGATCACCCCGGTGGTTCAGTCGCGCGGCACGCTGGGCGAAGGCGATCTGGCGCAGTTGACCAATGTCGGGGCAGCGATGGTGGGAGCGGGCGATGTCTACTATCAAGGCGCGCGCATGACGGCCGCCGCGGCGCTCGCCCGGGCGGGACTCAAGCCGATCCAGCCGTTTGCCGCCGACATCAACGCCCTGACCAGCAGCAACGCCTATGCCACGGGCATCGCGGCGCTGGCGGTTTTCGATGGAGAGCAGGCGCTCGATTGGGCCGATCTCATTTATGCGATGGATCTCGACGGCATGAATTCCAGCATCACGCCGTTGAGCACCGTGGTGCAGCGGGAACGGCCGTTCAAGTGGCTGAACTGGGAGGCAGCCCGCGTGCGCGATATGCTCAAGGGCAGCTATTTGTTCGGCGACGACCCGCACCGGATCATCCAGGACCCGGAGAGTCTGCGGGCTTCTGCCATCCGCCAGGGTTCGGCGTGGGAGGATTGGGGCGCTTTGCGGGATGCGGTGGTTCTGCAGATGAATTCTTCGGATCACAACCCCGCGGTTCGCACCGACCTGTCGCCGGAGGATTCCTGGGAGCTGTCCACCCCGCAGATGATGAAATTCTTCGTCAAGGGCGGCAAGTACAGCAACGGCAAGCACGGCTACATCGTTTCGAACGCCAACTGGGATCCCTATCCGATGGCGAACAAGCTCGAGGACTTCGTCATCGCGCTGGCGAACATGGACATCGCGGTGTCGTTGCGCATCGATCGGTTCAGCAATTCGTTCTTCACGCTGGCTGATCCCGCGCAGGCGCTGCATCTGCCGGCCGGGAGCGGCTTCGCGGTTTTTCTGGCGGGCGGCGGCGGGTTATACGCCGGTGGACTTGCAGCAGGAGATGCAGAGCCTGACGAATCCGGTCGCGCCTTCCGGCGCGGCGATCGTCGCGACGGTGGAGGACTTGCAGGCGCAAACGCGCATCAAAGCTTATCGCGTGCGCCAAGCCGTGAGCACGACCTTCGATCTTCTCGGACACGATCTGCTGAACGCGACTTTCTGGCTGGATGTGCGCAAAGCACAGGACCCATCGAGGAATTTCGGAGCCGGCCCGACGGAGGCATGGACGGCGTTCCGGAAAATCATGCCGGTGCTGCCGGCCCAGGACGCGAGCCCATCGCAGCCGCGGCCGATGGCCGCAGCAGCGTTCCTCAGGAGCACGCCTGCCGGCAACTTCTATACCGGCGGCGAGACGATGCCTCGTTCGGCGGAAAACCCGTAGGATGAGCCGTTCGCGCGACCCGACTCCGGCGCCATCGTTAGAAAGGAACCGAAGCATGAATTACCGATGGGTGCGACGCGACCGGGCGGCGCTTTGCTCTGCGATCATCGCGTGCGCAACGATGCAGGCCTATCCAGCGCAGGCGCAAACGGATCTCGGCTATCACCCGATCGATCCGACCGAGGCCGGCAAAACCATCACGCTGACGGGACACGACCTGACCATCGAGCAGGTGATCGAGGTCGCCCGCGGCGGCGCCCAGGTTCAGCTGAGCGCCGAGGCCAAGCAGCGCGAATCGGACAATTACGGGCTTCTGCTCGAAGCGCCGGCCGAAGGCGTATCGGTCTATTGGTTCACCCGCGGCGCCGGCGCCGGCCGCGAGGTCAGGCATTCGAGGGCGATCCGCTGTCGCCCGAGAACAAGGCCTGCTCGAGAAGAAGATGCTGGCGAACTTTCGGCGCGGCGCCGCCAACCCGCTGGAGGGCCCGGAGATCGCCGACGAAGCGCTGGTGCGCGCCGTGATGGTGGTTCGCGCCAATGCCATGACCTTCAACGCGCCGAGTCCGCAGCTCGCGCAGGATGCTGATCGACCTGTTGAACAAGCGCGTGACGCCGGTGATGCAATCGCGCGGTACGGTCGGAGAAGGCGATCTGTCGGTGCTGAACAACATCGGCGCAACGATGGTCGGTGCCGGGCGACGCCTATTATCAGGGGACGCGCATGCCGGCGGCCGACGCGCTGAAGGCGGCGGGCCTGACGCCGCTGCAGCCTTTCGCCGCCGACGACAACGCGCTCACCAGCAGCAACGCCTATGCCACCGCGCGGGCCGTGTTCGTCGTGGCCGATGCGAAGCAGGCGCTGGCGTGGGCGGACCTCACCTACGCGATCGATTTGAATGCCATGAACAGTTCCGTCACGCCGCTCAACTATCTGGTGCAGAGCGACCGGCCGTTCAAATGGCTGAATTGGGACGCCAACCGCGTCAAGGAAATGATCAAGGGCAGCTATCTGTTCGGCGATGACAAGGGCCGGATCATTCAGGACCCGGAAAGCCTGCGCGCCTCCTCGATCCGTCAAGCGTCCGCCTGGCAATGTGGGCCATGCTGCGCGACGATGTGGTGACCCAGCTCAACTCGTCGGATCACAATCCGGCGATCCGCGTCGGCATCTCGCCCCAGCGATTCCTGGGACCTCGACACGCCCGAGATGCTCAAGTACTACGTGAAGGGCGGAAAGAACAGCCACGGGCAAGCACGGCTTCATCTTCTCGAATGCCAATTGGGATCCCTACCCGCTGTCCAACGATCTCGAGGCCTTCACGATCGCGCTCGCCAACATGGATATCGCGATCATGCTGCGCGCAGAACGGTTCGGCAGCGAATTCTTCACCGGCGAGGGCTCGCAGAAAATCCTGGCAAGCCTCGGGGGCGGCTTTTTCTCCGGCGGCTTCGGCAATCACGAGACCTGGCAGCATGTCCAGGCGCAGATCGTGCCCGTGCCGCCCGAGGGCTATGGCGGCAGCTCGGGCGTCGAGGAACTGGAGGCGCAGTCGCTGCTCAAGGCCATTCGGGCGCAAACCGCGGTGGACGATACGTTCCGGCTGCTGGCGACCGACCTGCTCCACCGGTACGCGCTGGCTGGATGTGCGCAAGAAGCAGGACCCGACGCGCGAATTCGGGCCGGGGCCGACCGCGGCGTGGCAGGCGTTCCGCAAGGTCATGCCGTTGCAGGCCGATCAGGCCGCGCCGCCGCCGGGACCGGGCGCGGCGGGACTCACGGCACTCAACTTTTTGAAGAGCCATCCGGCGTGGAGTTTCTTTCCGTTGACGGAGCCGGAAGCCGCGGCGGCGAAGGCCAAGATGAAGTAACGGCGGGGGCGGGCATTCGACTCAATTGGTCGTAGGTTCGATCCCTGCACGGCCCACCATTTACCTCAAAACGCACGAAAATCCCTTATAAATCAATGACAGTAGGGACAGAGCGTGGCGAGGGTGCGAATCGAACCTACGATCGGCGTACGCTAACTGCCTAACAAATAAGAAAATCGCATTTTCGCCTTCTGTAACTCCCCACCACTGACACTCCCCACCTTATACGCGCTCACGCGTATCAAACTCGGTCCGCGAATCTGCGACCCAACCCAGCTGCGTCCGGTCGCATCACATCTCACTGACGAGTTGGGGTTACCTCGCGATCGCTCACTGTGTGTAGTCATCCATAGGGGAGCAAGAAAAATAGCCAAGAGAAAATCATCGGCAAGCGAGTACCGCGGCCTGAAGCGGCGATCAAGCCCAGTCCGGAATCGGAGCAAGAGTTGAGGGAACGAGAGGCGATCGCAGAACGCGAAAGACTATTCGATGAACCCCGGCGCTGCTTTGTTCAGGCGGCCGTCACCAGACTTCGCGAGGAAAGACGAATGAAGCAAGGAGGCTAGCATTTCATTCCGGCGGGTTGTCTAACCTCGAAACCGGCATAGTCGATCCGGCGTCTTTACGTCCTCAACTCGTGTAATGGCGTTGCGAAATGTGAGAGGCATCAACTAGCTTCTGACCACATCCGAGTATTGTGATGCGCAGTCCACAAGGAGAGGGACTTCGATGACCCGAGCCATACCAGTCAGGACGTTAACGATTTTTCTGGTCAAAGAACGAGTCGGTGAAACAGAAATTATCGACCCCGAGGAAGCGGCGCAGTGTAGCGAAACTCCCGTCAACATAAGGACCCGACAGGTTGGGACCCTGTTCGCCAAGCAAACGCCAACAACCCCTCCAGGATGGCTCAAATTGTTTGCAGAATCCGGCGCTGAAATGCCGCGGCTGCGACGAGCATCAGTGGCGGCAGCTTTCGTGACCCGTACTGCTGGCCGATTCTTCGTGGTTGTGTTTGGACAGGGCCGACACCTCATCAAGTCAGGTGCGTGTGAGGAGCGCTTTCGTCTTCGTGTCACCCTAAACAGTGTAGACCCGAAGTCCTTGCGCGCCGTTGACGTGTCCACGCTCGAGGCAAATCCCTTTCACGGTACGAGGCAGGCCTCTCGTGAAGCGAGCCTGGGCGAATTCGGAATCAACCTGGATCAAGACATCTTGAGGGCTGTAACCGGGCGCCCATCCGATGAACAACTAGGCCGTCGAATGACCGGTATCGACTCATTGTCGGTTCGAGTGCGAGTAAACCTTTCGACACTAAACTCCTTGCTCAAGCGCTATCTACGTAAGAGCGAAGACGATGGCTATCGCGCCAACTTCCGGTGGGTGGATCATGTGGCGGAGGTGCGGGATAACGAACTCGAGTTCTCGTCTTGCCGAAACCTTGGTCGATCTCATTAACAGCAGTAGACATTCTACCGTGTGGGCGGCAATTCCGGAGCGGGTCGAATGGGCAAACTTCGACTCGTTTCGATTCGGTGCGAAGAGAGACGCCGCCAGTGCGGACAACGTCACCCTGGATCGAATGATCGACTATTTCGACGGGCAGGCGGTTTCGATAGCCTCACTGCAAGCCACTTGCGTGTATTGCTATGCCGAGGAGAATCCGCATCCACTCCATCGTTGGACTTTCTTCAGATGCTTGACCGCGGATTTGGACCTAGATGGAGAAAAGTATTTGTTAAACGCCGGCAAGTGGTATCGAGTGAGCCGAGAATTTGTCGCGGAGGTGGATGAAGAGCTCGCATCGCTCTTGGGGGCCGCATCGACTTCAACGATGCCGATTTGGGGCGACGAATATGAGGATGCTTACAACGAGCGAGTCGCAAATGGTAGTGGCGGTCGACTGGCGCTTATGGATCGGGTGATGGTGCAACACGACGGGATGCCAAGCCCAATTGAATTTTGCGATCTTTTCTCTGATGATCACCGTCTTATTCACGTAAAACGGTACGGCCAGTCGAGCGTGTTGAGTCACCTGTTTATGCAAGGACTAGTTTCAGCGAACAGCTTACTGTCTGACGCTAGATTTAGAACGGCGGTCAATGGAAAGCTGCCGGCGACGCATCAACTTCCGGATCCGAATGCGAGACCGTTGCCCGCGCAGTATGAGATCGTATTTGCGATTGGGACAACAGAGTTAGGGACATTGAAGCTGCCGTTTTTCAGCCGGGTCACGTTGCGAAATGTCGCAAGGACACTAATGCACTCATTTGGATACCAAGTATCGGTATCTAAGATTAGGGTCGATAAGCTGGCAGCGATTTCAGCCTCTTGAGTCAGGAATTTTAGTCGCAAAAAGGAAGTTCGCGATATGCTAAAGACTATCATCACGGGCCTTACAAGAATTCGGAGTCCGAACATTGAAGCGATGAAAGCGTGTGCAGAAAGAGTGCGCCGTCACCGCCCCCTCGTGCTGAACCTGCTTAGCCTGCATGAGCCCGGAGAGTTGGGAGGTTATCCCGCCTGCATATGCGAGATGGGTGGTCCGCGGGCTTTAAAAGAGATAACACTGGATGACAAGCAGCTAACCGATCAAGCAACGAGAACGTCGAGAATCGAACGCTGTAGAAATCGCCCAGTGGCTCATTCCCCAATCAAATCGGAGTGGTAAGTATGGCTACAAAGCCTTGTCGACGCGCGCCCAACCCCGCGTCGTGCAGTGCGATCAAAGGAGGCGGGCGCGCGGGCCTAAAAGATCTTGTCGCGGAATTCCTTGCGCGATACGTCAACTGCATTCAAGGCGAGGAGCAGATGTTTAGGCGGATGCCTTCACTAGACTTGGCGATTCACCATGCTGCGATGGCAACCGATGAGAACGACAAATGTTTTGATCATCAGCGCCGTATCACCCAACGCGCACGGCGCAGCGCAGAAAAGATCTTGGTTGAACGAAGGGAACAAATGAAATCGTGCAAGACTTTTGATCAGCTGCACGCATTATTCGAGGAGCTATTAGGCTCAATAAGGGGCATCGGGATACTTTACATCTATGATACGGCTCTTCGCATGGGAGCCTATTTCCACCTTTCGCCAAAACATGTCTACCTGCACGCGGGAACGCGCGACGGTGCCATGGCGTTAGGCCTCGATCACAGAAAAAGATATCTCGATAGAGCGGAACTCCTGCCGGAGTTGCGGGCGATGAGCGCCGATCAAGTAGAGAGTTTCCTTTGTATATACAAGGACCGCTTCTGGCCGGGAATTGCGGGATGACGCACTGAATTGGGCCAATCATGGGACATTATTCTCGAACAGGGTAGCGACATACGTGTGACGGAGTCCGTTGAACTTCATCGCCCGTGTGGCAGGGCGCTCAAACCCAGCAGCGTCGCGAGCGGGATGTAAGACGTACTTATCTATGAGCTTGCCTAACGTCGGCTTCTTGTTGTCGCTCAGGAACACGAGGAAGCGCTCGGTAATCCTTCGCCTTACGATGTCCGGGCGGTCAGTACGTCATCCGTCTCACCTGCAGATGTGGCCATACCCATCAGGCTTGAACGGAAACTTGGCGCCGTTCAGCGGATGGGAGTGCAAGCTCTGCGCAGTGGGGAAGCGGCATGCGTTGTTCGAATGCGGCAGGTGCGAGTGTTCATACGTCGTGCGGCATGGGTTCAAGCGGGACAACTAATAACATTCGGGCCTCTTAGCAATTCAGAGAGAGAGACGCCGACTACTAGCCGGCCAGAAATGGGAATCCGACGGAACGCATTGCGCGCCTGATCAGCTCAAAATTAGCGATTCCAATTTGGGCCGATGACGATACATATACATAGATAAATCATGTACATAGAAAACCACCGAAGGGCGAGGGCGTTGGTGACCGGCAAGTCGGTCCCCGCAATGTGGTGCGTCGGATTTCCATTTCTGGTCGACGGCGTTATGTTCAATGAGCCTTAATTACTAAGACGTATGGAAAAGCAAGAGAATCACAAAAGGCCGCAAAGACCAGTACAGCGCGCGTGTGACATAATCAACGTGCGTAGCTATTTACTAAGCGCATGCTCTATTAGTTCCAATAATCACCTTCTAGCAGTCATTGAAATCATTACTAATCAAACTAGACAGCCCGTGCGTCGAGGTGTAGGCTCGTTGGCGCGCCACGAGCGGTGACCTGGAGATTTGCCTATGCCCGATTCTCAAAGCTTGCATCCCCTTCAGAAGCGGTTGGACGTCATGATCCAGTTGCTGTTAGAAATGGTCCCCGAAGCTGGCAGGACTACAGCGTCCAAGATGGATCGCCTCCTTAATCTCGGCTGCACACAGTCTGAGACGGCCCACATTTTGGGCAAGGATGTTAAGGAAGTTACCTCTCGCGTCGCGAAGCTGAAGAAGAGATCCTCGAAGAAGACCCAACCTGCCGCGACAGATTCGGACGTGAGTCCGTGACTGAAAGCGAAAAAATCGTAAGGCGATTGGACTCGCTCATCCGACTGGTCGCAGCCGGAGTCTGCGCGAACAAATCTCAGCGAGATAGCATCGCAATCTTGAATGCGGCCGGGCTGACGCCAAAAGAGATTGCGGAGTTTCTTCAGACGACGCCGAACACCGTCAGCGTGACGCTGTCCTCCATGCGGAAGCAGAAATCAGCTAAGAAGACTTCAACCGTGAGGGCCCTACCCTCAGCTCGATCAGACATAACAGGGAGCTAGTAACGTGTCGAACCCACAAGATCAGAATGCCGTCATCACGGAAAAGCTCGACACGATTATCGGCTTCTTGGCGGTCCGGGGACTTGAGGAGGACAAGGTCAATCAGCGTTTGGTTGACCTTGGTATTTCTGACCGAGCGATTGCCAAGGTGTTGGGGCTTACGGAAGGCACCTGGGCGAAGCGTAAATCTCGCTTGAAACTCGCCGTTAAGGGGAAGGCGACCAATGTGGTGACCATGTCCGCGGCTGAGGAAAAGGACTGAACCAATGGCAACGAACGCCAAGCTTCGAACGGCCTTATTGGCGAAGTTGGGCGGCGTTACAACTCAGGCGCTTTCGGCTCGGGTACAAAAGAAGAAACAACTGGCTCCCATGTCGACGGAGCTCGCTACCTACCTGATCGCACACGAGGAAGGTGTCAAGATCGACAGGTATCTTCCTCCTGCCATCGTTCAGCAGGTTCGCGAGTTGATCAACCACACTCGTCCGCTAGCCACAACTTCCGCCGCACAGCCAAAAGTGAAGTCGAACCGAGGGATGCACAAGGCTAAGGAGATCCGGTTTCCGACTGGTTTAAAAGTGCCGAACATGTTCCTGTCTGCGGGAAAGCTCGAAGAAGCTTTGGATATGGCAAAGGTGTATCCGCTCTTATATGTCCTCGAGAATTCGATGCGGGAAGTTATCAAGCGGACAATGGTCGGTAACTATGGTGATGACTGGTGGGACCAGAAGCTCTCAAGCGGTAAGGTCAAAGGTATTCACACAAAAGCATTCGACAGGATGAAGAACGAGCGGAAATACCATCAGCGCCGGGGAGCGCATCCTATCGACTATGTCGACCTTGCGGATTTAGGCACGATTATTTCGTCTAATTCGGGAATCTTCTTCCGCTCGGTCCTCGATTGCGAAGTCGACTGGTTTCGAAGCACCTTTATGGATGATTTGGAGCAGACCCGGAATGTCGTCGGTCACATGAATCCTCTAGATCCAAATAACATTAAAGATTTAGAGGTAAAGGTGGAGCGCTGGTCCAAACTACTGAAGCACGCGGACGCTGCGCTGTTGAAAACAGTGAGTTTGAAGATTCCCGTTAACGCCACATTCACGGCCACGTTGTAGACCAAACTCCCTGCCGCAATGGGAATCGAGGCGCTATGGACGGTGGAGTTCAAATCCCTGGTGGAGAATGTCCACGACAGCATCGTGGGGTTTACCGGCGTAATAGTTTTGGAGACGGGAAAGGTTTTTGGTGGCGACTCGTGGCGTTGGTACCCGGGTCACTACGGACCCAAGGATCCTGAGACGGGCCATCATTCGTTCACGCTTAGCACGCACCCGCACCCATACCCGCCGCCGAGCGCCCACCAATTCGCGACGTTCCCTCAGACCGAAACGAAAAATTACGTCGGAATATTGGCGGCCACGCCAATCTCGATTTGCTTACGCTGGAGCTTCGATTGCTGGGTGACCCCAGGATATTGCTCCTCGGCGAGCTTACCTGGGTGGCTGATCTACCCTGACGATCGAATGCTAATGTCGCAAGGTCGCCGATCGCCAACTGACACGCCTCGACCCTCGGCACAGGTCGCCTCAGGCACGACTCAACCTAGTTCCGCACAGTCGCATCACATTTCATCGACGAGGTGGAGGTGAATTCGCAGTCGGTCACAACCAGCGTGTAAGCACCGATAGGGGGGGGCAAGAAAATGGCAGGGAGAAAATCATCGCAACCGCGTGCTTCAGCTAGTGTTGTCGCAGCATGAATCGATGTGAATCGACTAAATGAGCGGCCGCTCGCATTTCTAAGCGGCGGTCGCAAAGGCGCTCACGTCATCGGGCCCGGAATAGGTGTCGAGCCAGCCTATGCACGCTCGCAGCACGATCGTCGCTAACAGCTCCGCTCTTGTACGCAACTGTTCGAGGTCATCAATGAGGCTTGACCGGGTGCCATGCACGATACGGCTGCGTCCAGTTTCATAAATCTGCACCACAAGTTGTTTCACGGTGGTGCCGTCAGTCAAGAATGGCGCATCTTTGTCGCGCATCGGATAGCGGCGCTGAATCAATTTGCAAATGCCACCGACTTTCCCACCCTTGGCGAGAGTATTCCAGGGCTGCGGCAAACTTAACGATAGCCATGAACTCAAGCGGCTCATTGCACGCTTCTCCAAACCAAATCAGACTTTGGCAGAGGGCTTCTTCCAACAAACGCTTGGGCCCAGTCGGATTGGTTGAAAGAAACGTGCCTAGCGCCGCGCCGACGGTCTCGAGCCGCCGATCCGATTTGCTGAAGTAAGTGGGGGCGTCTCCTATCGTCAAGGAACCGTCCAAGGCGCAGGACGCTGTGGCTGCCGGTTTCAACGACAGAAGCCTTGCTGAACGTTATCGTATGGCGACTGCGCTCCGGCCCTATCTCATAAATGAGTCCGGTCTCCTTGGTTTGCTGCGAAGGGGTATCCCATGCGAGTGAGATGGCCGCCAGCGCGATTTGAGCAGCCAAGAGTGCCTTCTGTTGGGACCGGGTATGCGTGTGACCGAACACTCGGACCTCGCAGACCCAAGGACACGGTCCAACCGCATCTGCGATCCCCCTTGATCCGAAACGGTCGATGCCTTCGGCGAGATCGGAATTGATAGTGGCCCCTAGCTGCCAGTGTTGGAGCAGGTGAGCAGCCCGGCTTTCGCTCAAGACTCCAGCAGCAACGGCATCGGAGACCCATCGCGCCCGGAGAGAAAACTGGACCGGCCCTATACGAATCGATGCGATCGTGTTCCCTTGAATCACCCACGCGCCAAAAACGTGGGTGAGCTCGCGATTCAGTACTAAAAGATCTGCGGCTAAGCGTTCGCGCAGAGTAACTAAAAAGGATTCGGAATCAGACGGGATCGTAAATTCTGTCGCATCGGCGGGCGCCGATGCGACAATGATCGAACCAATGGCGCTTGACAGGAGTTCGACCATTTCCTTGAGAGGCAGTGCCCCGCGGAAATCCACCGAGTTTTCGCGAATTACGCGAGCGATTGCCTGGATGGCGGCCACGCTCTTTTTGCTCACATAAATCGATCGACCGTCACCAACGCTAATCGTCGGCGGCAAAAAGGGGAATTGGCGAAAAAATGCCGTCCGATCATCTCGGATCTGTACGGCGCACTCGCGCATATCGTCGAAGACGGCTTGGAGGTGCAGTTTAAGGTTCATTCATCTAGATCCAGTAGTCGATTTCCCGGACTCGCTGGATGACTTTCTCCTTCGTTGGCGCCGCCGCGCGCGCTCTCGCAGCACCGGGTTTGCGAACGGCCAAAATCACCCTCAGGCCGTCGTTCTATGTACGTATTTTCCTGTTCATAGATGGAGCCCTCTGAGTTAGTATGCAATGACGAAAGTTGACAAATAATAGAGTATTGGTACTATTTGTCAACCTAAGATTGATAGAGGAATTATTATGATAGGTCATAGACTTAGGACGGCACGGGCTGCAGCAGGATTATCTCTCAGGGACCTTGAAGGTAAGATTGACAACCTAGTTACCGCGCAGGCCTTAAGCAAGTATGAGCAGGACGAGATGATGCCGGGGTCACAGGTACTCATCGCCGTGGCTAAGGCCTTGGGGGTATCGGAGGACTACTTGTTGTCCGAGCAGGAGATGTCGCTCGACGAGGTGGAATTTCGTAAGAAGGCAAAAATGAGCGCCAAGGAGCAGGCCCAGGTTGAGGCCCAGGTTCTGCATCTTTTTGAGCGTTATCTAGCCGTCGAAGAATTGCTCGGCCTGACGATCGAGTGGGACAAGCCGAGAGAGGCTCCCTATCCCGTACTCAATGATGTGAATGAAGCGGACCGGGCGGCTCGGAGTTTGCGTCAAGACTGGGGTCTCGGACTTGATCCTCTGCCCAATCTGGTCGAGCTGCTAGAAGAGCGCGGCATCAAGATTTTATCCATCATGGCAGACAAAGTCGACGGACTGACGGCGACGGTTTTGCGACCGAAACGAACGCCGCTGCCTGTCATTGTCATCAACAGTGAAGATTGGGCAGAGCGCAAGCGCTTCAATTTGGCCCATGAGCTTGGGCATCTTGTCATGGATATAGCACCCGAGCTGGATTGCGAAAAAGCGGCGCATCGCTTTGCCGCGGCATTTCTGATGCCTGCCGAAAGCTTGTGGAACGAAGTGGGCAAGCACCGGACGTCTGTGAGCATGGCCGAATTGCTGCAACTTAAGAATCTATTTGGCACGAGTTTTCAGGCCATCACGTATCGCTGCAAAGATTTGGGAATCATTGGCGAGCAGCTGTTTAAATCTCTGTTCGAAATCTTCAAGGACCGCGGCTGGCGAAATTCTCCTTTCAAAGAGCCCGGCGCAATTCCCCAGAAAAGGAGAAACCACAGAGGTTTGAAAGACTGTGCTACCGAGCTGTGGCGGAGGGTGCCCTATCAGAGGCCAAGACGGCTGAATTGCTGGGGATCAGCGTCCGACGGCTCAATGATCGGCTCGATCATCCCGAAACTGCGGTTTCTCTCACTTGAAGAAACATGACGATTCTGGTGTCCGATACTTCGGTTCTGATCGATCTTGAGCGTGGCGAACTGATCCCGTGTGCCTTCAAATTGTCGGCCACCTTCTCCGTCCCCGACGTGCTCTACGAGCGCGAGTTGCGAGATCATGGCGGCGACGAACTGGTGAAACTCGGTCTGAAAGTCCAATCGCTGGACGGTGATGGGGTAGCGCTGGCGATGCGCCATATGCAATCGCAGCGGCGCTTGACAGTTCCCGATAGCTTCGCTCTGGCATTGGCCAAACGAAACGGGTGGACACTGCTGACGGGCGACGGGCCACTTCGGGAATTGGCCAAGGCTGAGGGAGTCGATTGTCATGGCGTGTTATGGCTGCTCGATGAATTCGAAAGACAGGGTGCCGCGACATACGCGCAGCTTCACGGTGGTCTCGAAAAAATATCCGCTCATCCGCGTTGCAGGTTGCCCAGACGAGAGATTGCGATTCGTCTCAGCCGTTACGCGGAAAGCCTTTAACGGAGTCAATACAGCATGAAATCAGGAGCCAAGGAGGGGCGTCGCAATGAACACGGACCGGGTCATGTGACGCCGGCCGGCCGCAGCGTCTTCTATGATCTGTTTCCGAGGGACAAAGCCGACGAACTGGTCATGCGCGCGACTCTGCTCAGCGGACTAGAGCGCTGGTTGAAGAAGAGCAAGCTCACGCGAGCACAAGCTGCCAAGGCGTTACGCATCACGCAGGCTCGGGTATCGGACATGGAGCGCGGCAAAATCGGGCAACTCAGCCTAGATCTGCTGGTTCGCCTCGCATCGCGGGCGGGTCTAAAGCCCAAGCTGAAACTGGCAGCCTGAGGCCGGATGACAGACAGAATGGCAGTGAAGAAATCAACCGGTGCGCGAAAGCGGCGGCCCCCGACCGAAATCAGAGTCACTCCTGAATCAGAAAAATGGCTGAAGGAGCGGGCGGAAAGCCCGGAAGGGCAGAAGCTACTCGACGAACTTGCGTTGGTGTTCCTTGAAGCGGCCGTTCGTCGGCTGATCAAAGAGGAAGCGCTTCGGCGCGCCGCTCAACCTCCTGAAATTACTTGAGTTTTATGCGCACAAAAACCGGCGGAACAGTCCAAATCGAACACGGCCCACCATCTTGAGAAGGCTTGATCCGCGCGCTTCTATGTTTGGCGTGGGAAAGCCCAGGTTTAGCGCTGGGCATCATTGCCGTAGAGTCCAGCCTGCCGGCCACGTTCCTGCACCAACGCAAGCACCGTGTCGATTGTTGGTGTTGCGACCTTGACGAGGCGGCCCATTTCCTGGACGGCGCTGACGAGTGCATCGATCTCCAGGGGTCGGCCTCGTTCGAGATCTTGCAGCATTGAAATTTTGTGACCCACGACGGAACCGGCGGCGTTCAGTCGCCTCTCCATCATCTGTTCTGGAATCGCGAGACCGAGCGCTGTAGTGATCGCCTGGGCTTCGACCATCATGGATTTGCATAGAGCGCGCAGGCCGGGCTCGGAGGTGACGCGATCCAGGGTCGCGAGGGTAAGGGCGCTGATCGGGTTGAAACAGACGTTGCCCCACAGCTTGAGCCAGATGCTCCAGCGGATTGTGTCGCGGACCGGCACCTCGAATCCGGCCGAAACCAGCGCATCGCGCAGCGCCACGACGCGGTCCGAGGCGGAGCCGTCGGGTTCGCCTATAGTGAAGCGCTTGTACAGGCGATGTTCGATGACCCCGGGCGCCACGACCTCGCAGGCGGGATCGACGACGCAGCCGATGGCGCGCTCGGGTCCAATCGCATTCCATTGCGCGGCGCCGGGATCGACACTTTCCAAATGATGGCCGTCGAGCGGGCCGCGCTCCTTGTAGAAATACCACCAGGGAATGCCGTTCATCGCTGTCAGAACGGCGGTGCGCGGGCCGAGGAGCGGAGCGAACGCGCCCGCACTGGCGTTCGCCTGCTGCGCCTTCAGCGCGCAGATCACGACGTCCTGCGGACCAAACGTGGCGGGGTCGTCGCTTGCCGGCAAGTCCACCGTGCGCGTCCGTCCCTCGACGATTAACTTGAGACCGTGGCTCCGAATGGCGGCGAGATGCGCACCGCGGGCAATGGCACACACCTCATGGCCCGCCAATGCAAGTTCCCCCGCCATGTAACCGCCGATCGCCCCGGCGCCGAATACGCAGATTTTCATAGCTCGCTCCTCTGTTCTGCCATCCAACGACGGATATCATAGAGTCTCCCGGATATGGTGAGTATCTGGAGATTTAGCGATATATATTCCCGTTTTTCGGGATAATACGCCCATGGATAAGTTCGCCGCGATGCGGGTGTTCGTTAAGATTGCGGATGCTGGGAGCCTCTCGGCCGCAGGCCGTCAGTTGGGCCTTTCCTTGACCTCCGTCAGCCGCCAGCTGATGGCACTCGAGGAGATGCTCGGTACAACGCTTGTCGAGAGGACGACGCGCCATCTCTCGCTGACCGAGTCCGGTCGACTCTACTACGAACGGGCGAAGCAGATTTTGGAGGAGGTCGCCGAGATGGAACGCGGCCTGACGATGCAGACGGGAGTCGCGTCCGGCCGGTTGCATGTGAGCGCTCCGTCGCTGCTCGGTCGGTTGCGCTTGGCGCCCATGCTGCCCAGCTTTCTGGGGGCGCAGACCCGGGTCTCGGTCGATCTGATGCTGGTGGATCGGCCGGTACGTCTTGCCGAGGAGGGTATCGATGTTGCCCTTCGCATTGGACCGCTGGAAGACTCAGGTCTCATTGTCCGCAAGCTCGACGACATCCAGCTTGTTATCTGCGCCGCGCCGGATTATCTGCGCCGCCGCGGTGAGCCGGCGACGCCGGACGATCTGGTCGAGCAGGACTGCCTGGCCTTCGGCGATGTACCAGGCGTGGCGGAATGGAGCTTCCAAGACGGCGCGGTGCGAAGATCTTTGCGCATTCCAACCCGGCTTTGCGCCAATGATCTCGATACGTTGGTCAGTGCTGCTCTGGAAGGGGCCGGGCTCGTCCGAGTGCCGTCCTGGCAGGTTGCGCACCATCTCGCTGACGGGCGGCTTAAGATTGTGCTCGAGGCCTATCAGCGGCCGCCCACGCCATTGAGCATCCTAACCCTGCGCAACCGCCTGCTCCTGCCGAAGGTGCGCGCCTTCGTAGATTTTTTGCAGCAGCACTGGATGCATCCGCGACCGCAGCCGTAACCACGCGCCGTAGTCAGCACTCGGTGACGTTTGCGAACGTTGATGAGACCGCAGCGCCGAAGTACCGTGCACGGCGTGGCGATCACTCCACGGTGATCGTCACGTGCTTTGACGCGATGCCATTGGCGATGACAACCAGATCGCTGGTGCCGGTCTCGATCGCGGCAGGCACGGTAAATGTCGTCGAGCCCGCAGCGCCAGGCGCAATCGACATGGTGCTGTGATTGGCGGTCCGGGCGTAGAAAACATGACCCGTCACGGTATTGGTGATCCGCACAATCGGATAGTTCGTCGCTCCCTGTACGTCATCACCATAGTAGGCGCCTTGCGACAGCCCATTGAACTGCGTGCCGGCGATCGTGTACGAATCCCCGGGAGTAACTTTCTTCGGATGGCTAGTGATCACCGGGCTCCAACTCGCCTTCGGTACACCGGTCGGAGTGTAAAACTCCGGCGCGTTGCATAGATCCGTGGCCAGGATCTGACCGTTCGGAAGCACAAGGAAATTTACCGCATACGATGGTTCCTCACCCGCACAGAAGACAGTGTCGGCCACTTGTTTAATGGCATCCGAGCTTGCGTATTCAAAGAAATGGGTCGGTTGGGAGCCGCCACCTGCGCTTGCGGCAAACAGGATATTGCCGTCGGGCAGCAGCGCCGCCGGCGCGTCCGCAAGCGAGCAGCTGGTCGTTCCATTTGCCCCGCACAGGGCGGGGATATTGCGGCCCGCAGTCCATATGCCATCGATGGTATCGTAAATTGCCGTAGGGTCCGGCTTGGGTACACCCTTGCAGCCCGTATTGCCGCCGAAGGCGACCAGGGTTCCGTCGGGACGCATCACCGCCGGTCCGATTTCCCAATTGCCACATTTGTAAGGATCAGCCAGTGGAACCGGCGTGTTGCCCGCACTGATCCATGTGCCCGATGATGGATCGTATTGCTCGGCGTTGGTCGTATTGGCAGTTGGGTAGCTATCCCAAATGTCGATTGTCAGCACATTGCCGTTGGGCAGCAATTCGTAGCCTTGCTCATCTTGGTAAGAATAAGAATACGAGTTGCTCGGACCCCCCGTGGCACTCCAACTCAATGTAGCGGCATCGAAGAGCGCGTCCGCCGTCGGACTGCCACCGCAGCAGGCGGCGAGCAGGAACGTGCCATCGGCCAGCACGGTGCTTTGAGCGTCGCCGATCGCGAACCAGGCGGCGCCGGTGGGTGGCGACACGGCCTCCCAGCTATCGGCAACCGGATCGTAAATCGCGCCCATATTTGTATGGTCACCGACGCCGCCGTTGTATTCGCCGCCCATGATGATCACCCGGCCATCGGGCAGTACTGCGGAGGCAAAATACAATGGCGCGTACTGAGTTCCGTTGATTACCGGCAGCGAAGCAATTTGCGACCACGTCCCGTTGACGTAGCTGCCATTGATATCGGGGGTCAACTTATACCAATCGGCGGTGCTTCCTGCATGAGCAATGACGGTTCCGTCGGTCAGCAACAGCGGATTGGTTGGGAAGAAAGATGTGCAACAGGGCGACTGCCATGTGCCGCCGGTGAATGCTGCAGTGGCCGGCTGCGGTGTCGATTGCGGTGGCACGTCCAACCGTCGAGGCAGCTGCGACAGGAATTGACTCCAGGCCGCTGGATTTTCTCTGAAGAACTGTTCCTTGGCGGTGGATAAAGGCGGTGGAACCAATTGTAACGGCACGACAAGTGGTTCGACCGCCGGCGACGCGCCGGAGTCTTGAGATTGCGCGCGGCTTTCGAGTATCGCCGAGAGCAGGGAGACAGCCACCATGCCGAGCATCATCCGCACTCTAAGATGCAAGATATTGTTTTTCACAGTTCAGATCCCGTAGGTTCGTTTTATCGTTATCTGTGATTTTCTCCCAATGGGCTTCTCCGGCGTACAGTTCCGAAACAGAAATCCGATTGGGTGAGCGCATTCTGCCACGACAAGGCGCTGATCCGTAATTTGCCTGCTCGCTTGGCTCTTTCGGGTCGCCATGATGCGGCAGCTGGCCGAAGAAGTGTGTGACGGGGCGTATGCGTCATTGGTGCAACGTTGAGAACGTTGTAAAATGCAACGCTATGAACGTTGTAGAACGTAATCAGCTGTTCTTAAAGGGAATTCTGCAGGGAGAGGGGCTCTTCCCCTTGAAATGGCCTCTGCCAGCGGATTCTTCGACTGGGACTTCGGCCTTGCCGAGCTACCGCGAGAACCCGGCATCGTCGTCATCCGCGGGCCGCGGCAATACGGCAAGAGCACCTGGCTGGAATACCAATTGCGGGAAACGCTCCGGCAGTTCGGGCCTGGGACCGCGCTCCTTTTAAATGGTGATTACATCGCGGGCCCCGGCGAGCTCGAGGGCGATATCGAATCACTGATGAGTCACTTTCCGGAAGAGGCGTCGGTGCGGCGCCTCTTCATTGACGAAATTACCGCGGTCGCCGGCTGGCAGAAAGCGATCAAACGTCTTGCGGATCGGGGTGCTCTGCGAAAGGTGCTGATCATCACGACTGGCTCCAAAGCCAGCGACATTCAGCGAGAGGCGGAGTTGCTGCCGGGCCGCAAAGGAAAGCTGGCGTAGAGAGGGTGTCTTCGAACGCCGGGTATTTTGACTGCCTGCAATGTAAGCGATTACACTGCCGCGGCGTCGGTTGGCCGCACGATCTGTCCAGGCGTTATGCGATATTCGACACCCCTAGCGTGGATCTCGGTCGCATCAAGCGTGGCGATTGCCGGAGTGATGCTTGCAAGCGCTTCCGATTCCCAAGTCCCTGGTGGCAGGCCGGGCAACCGCGGATCATGCCGTCTCAGGTGCCCTATGAGGACGGATCAGGACGCATAACGATCCTGCACGAGGGCGGCGCATTTCAAACCAAAGGTCACGCGTTTTTCACGCCCATCGGATCGAACGGGCGCGCCTGCATCACATGTCACCAGCCATCCGATGGGATGAGTCTGTCGGTGGACACGATCCGACGCCGCTGGGACGAGACCGGCGGCAAGGATCCGTTGTTCGCCGCGATCGACGGCTCCAATTGCCCGAGTCTGCCGCAAGATGAGCGGGCATCGCACTCCCTGCTCCTGGATCGAGGGTTGATTCGCGTGTACCTCCCTTGGCCGCCACGCGCCGCGGGGTCGCCCCCTTGAAGCAGGAATTCACGATCGAGGTCGTGAGCGATCCGACGGGCTGCAACAACGATCCGGTCTACGGCTTGCACAGCGAGACGCCGACATTTCGGTATTTCGGCGCCCGCAGCCGGTCGCTAATCTCAAGTACCTGTTGGAGCTGCCGCACGGCGTTCCGCCTGCGGATTTTCTGTTCTACAACGACAAGACTCTGTTGCCGGGGAACCCTGAGACGGGCGGCTTCGTGACGCTGCAGCTGATGTCGGACGGCCGCGATTTGACCTTGAAAATTCAGGCGCGAGACGCAGCGCGGAACGCATTTGCAAGCGCACCAGCCGTTGACCGGCGTGCAATCTGCAGCAGATCGAGGATTTCGAGAAGAGCGTCTACATGGCGCAGACCTTCGACGACACGGCCCAGGAGCTGCAGCGGGAAAGGAGCGCACCCCCGGCTTGGGCCCGGAGGCGCTCGAGAAAGGTGCGCCGGCGCGTCTAGGCAATAATCCGATCAATCGCATCTTCGGCTCCTTTGCCATGTGGCAGAACCTTCCGGTCGCAGACGGCGAGACCGAAGCGCAGCGTCGGCAACGGGAGTTCCGGGAATCGGTGGCTCGTGGTGCGGACATTTTTTATCTGCGCCGCTTCATCATCAACGATGTCGGCAAGTACAACGACAAGGGCCTTGGAAATCCCTTCAAGCGATCCTGCGGCAGCGGCTGCCATAATACCTTGTTGATGGGCATGGACTTGGCGCCCGGCTACATGGATTTGGGCCTCAACAATCTTCCGTGGGCGAACGCCGAGCCGGATTTGCCGCTGTTCAAGGTGGTCTGCGACCCTTCGGCGCCGGCGCAATCCTATCTGGGCCGCGTGATCTATACGCATGATCCGGGACGGGCGCTGATCACCGGGAAGTGTGCCAACGTCGGCGCGAGCATGGTGCAGCAGTCGCGCGGGCTGGCCGCGCGGGCGCCCTATTTCATGAACGGCTCGGCGGCAAATTTGCGCGAGCTGGTGGACTTCTATGACCGCCGCTTCAACATCGGCTATACCGAATCCGAGAAACAGGATTTGGTAAACTTCCTGAGCGTGCTGTGAGCAAACGGTCCGAGAGGCAGGCGGGACGGGCCGGGTCCGCACTGTGCATGAGCGTCGTGCTCGCGGCCACCGTCGCATGGGGTGCGGAGCCCCCGGGTACGCCAGTCTCCTTCGTCGCCTGCCCGATCGCCCGTGACACCGGTCCTGACACGGACCTCTGTTTCATCGCCGAACACGACGGCAATCGCTACGCGTTGGTCAATCCACCCGACTGGGGCGTCCCGCAGTTGAGGCACCGCGTCTTGGTGGAGGGGCGTGTCACGCAAGGAAGCTTTTGTGGGGCGACCGTCATCGAGGGTCGTGCATCGGTGCTGCCCGACATCGATGATTCCTGCAATGTGCTGTTGCCGTTCGACGGGGTCATCAAAGGCATCGCAGGGGGCGTGTTCAACAGTGGATCCCCCAGCGGCAGGCCTATGCAAAAGAATTGGCGCGTCGCGCCGCCCTGGACCCGTCCATTTCCGTGGAGCCGGCAATTCCTGATGCACCGGCATTTCCGGTGCCGCATCCGCCATTCGAAGTGCGCACGCTCCTCATCACCTATCCGTTCGACAGCGACCGAGGTCCCGGGCCGGATATGGTCAAGTTGAAGGAGCTTGCGCTGTACGCGACCGCCGCCCACGCGACGCGGGTGGACATCGTGGGGTACCGGGCAACGTCGCGGGTCATGGATGGGAACGAGCTGGTGGAGACCCCGTCTTTGGCGGAGGCCCGCGCGAAAAGAATTGCCGGCATCATGCGCGCGCTCGGCGTCGCGGACCGCGTGATTCGCCTGCGCTGGGAAAGTGACGCGATTGCCGGCAAGGGCGATCTGGACTGGCAGAACCGCAAGGTCGAGATTACCGTCACGCCTTGATCCCGACCAAGGGGCGCCGCGCATCGTATGCAACTGCAACCACGCCTCCAGGGCTTCGTATTTTGGTACTTCGTGTGCTACGTGCCCTACGCAGTCTGGGTTCGCTGGCTAGCGAGCGTTCCCTACCCACCCTTGGGCCGGGCATTGACCGGCTTGGAAATCCTGCCGGCCACCACCATCTTGAGCGGCATTTTGACCCTCGTGTACGCGTGGGTCAGCGGTTGGTGGCGTCATGCGCATCGCACCGAGCTGTTCGGCGTGCCGCTGGTCCATCCGACCCGCTGGACACTCCTGTCCGGGATAGGCACCGCCATGCTGTTGTTCACGGTGCCTCTGTCCTTTACGTTTCGAGGCGTGAGCATTCCGTTCATGCAGCTGTTGATGCGCGGGGACGTATTGATCATCGCGCCGCTGGTCGATCTCATGGCGGGACGGCGGGTGCGCTGGTATTCGTGGGCCGCCTTGATGCTGGTCGTGGCCGGCCTGATCCTCACCATCGGCACCCGCGGCGGCCTGCACCTCCCGCCCCTCGCCATCGTCACCGTGGTGCTATACACCCTGGGGTATTTCGTGCGGCTCGCGGTGATGACCAAGGTCGGCAAGACCGGCGATCGGGACACGGTCAAGGGCTACTTCGTCGAGGAAAAGATCGTCGCCATTCCGGTGGCCGTGCTCTCCCTGGCGATCCTGGCCGCACTCGGAGTGGGAGCCCAGGGCGATCGAGTTCGAGCTTCGGGTTCGTCGGGGTGTGGGTCAGCAATCAAATGCCGGCGATTTTTGGACTGTCCGTACTCCTCGTGCTGGTGTCCCTGTTTTCGATCATGATCCTGCTCGACCCGCGCGAAAATACCTACTGCGTGCCGATCGAGCGTTCGGCGAGCATCTTGGCGGGCGCTGCGGCCGCCTATATCCTCGCTGCCATGGGGCTCGGAAAAACACCGACGCCGGCGGAAGTGGCGGGGGCGGGGCTTTTGATCGGGGCAATCGTGGTCCTGTCGGTGGGTCCCGGGATACGGCGGTCATGGGCACGAGCTAGAGCAACATCCAGGGCGGTGAGTAACCGCAAACGTCCGAGGGCGGTACGTGCCGCGCCGGCTACGGCTACCATCGACCACATAGCCGGCGCCGCGCGTGTGTCGACCGCGACCGTGTCGCGCTTTTTCAACGCGCCGACGTTATTGTCGAAGTCCACGGCTCAGCGCGTGCTCGCCGCCGTAAAGCGCTACGGATATGTCCCCAACATGATGGCGGGCGGCTTGGCCTCGAGCCGTTCACGCCTGGTGGCGGCGGTCATTCCTGCGATTTCGCAGTCGATCTTCTCGAGCACCATTCAGGCCCTTACGGACTCGTTGGCCGAGGTCGGCTATACGGTGATCCTCGGTCTGACGGGTGCGGCGGATGAGCACGCTCAGCGGCAGCTGCTGTCGATCATCGAGCGCCGCCCGGACGGGATCATCCTCACCGGCTCGCGACTCGAGGCGTCCACGCGCCGGCAGCTCAAAGCAACGCGCATCCCCACGATCGAGACCTGGGATCTGCCGCGATCGCCGGTTGATCTGGTGGTCGGTTTCTCCCATGCGGCAGTGGGCGTCGCCGTCGCGCGGCGCGCCCTGTCCCAGCATCGCCGCCGCGCGTTGGTGATCTCGGCCACCGGCAAGCGGGCCCTGACGAGGCTGCACAGCTTTTCACGCACCATGGAGGAGGGCGGCGCGCCCCGGCCCGTGCCGGCGACGTTTGGCGCAAGCACGTCTTTCGGCCAGGGCCGTCGCGCCGTTGCAGCACATCTCGACGATGGGGGGCGCCCGGAGATCGTGGTCTGCTCGTCCGATTGGAGCGCTCACGGTGCGCTCGACGAATTGCAACGCCGGGGTATCCGGGTCCCGGACGATATGGCCGTCATCGGCTTCGGAGACCTCGATTTTGCGGCCGACCTGAATCCGCCGTTAACCACCGTGCGAGTCGATGGTGCCGTCATCGGACGACAGGCCTCGACATTTCTGATGCAGCGGGCACGCGGCGAGACGATCGAGAACCCCATCGTGGACATCGGCTTTTCGCTGATCGTGAGAAGCAGTGGTTGAGCAGGTACACATTCGAGAGGCGTTGCATCCCATGAATAATGCGATTCGGTCCGCTGCGCGGCTCACAGTCCTTTACGCCGTGCTCGCGGCGCTTTGCGAGGGTATCGATCTGCAGGCGGCGGGAGTCGCCGCCGCGGGAATCGGCGCCGAATTCAAGCCGACTGCGGATCAGTTCGGCACCTTCTTCAGCGCGAGCACCTTCGGCCTGTTTCTGGGCGCGCTCATCGGCGGCCGGGTGGCCGACAGCATCGGCCGCAAAAAAGTGCTGGTGGTCTCGATTGGACTCTTCGGGCTGTTCTCTCTGCTGACTGCCTTCGCCGTCGATATACCGTCTCTGGTTGCCGCGCGAGCGCTCACCGGCCTGGGGCTGGGCGGAGCGCTTCCGATGCTGCTGGCGCTGGTGACCGAAGCGAGCACCGCGAAGAATCCGAGTGCCAGCATCGCCACGGTGTACGCGGCGATGCCGCTCGGCGGCGCCGGGGCCAGCCTGTTGAGCTTGCTGATGCCTGCCTCGCACTGGCGCGTGATCTTTATCGTCGGCGGCCTCATTCCGCTGGTCTTGGCGCCGCTGATGGTCTGGGCGCTGCCCGAATCGGCGGCGTTTCGTCTGGCGAAGGAGGCATCGAAGAATCCGGACGGGACCGTGTTGAAGGCCGGCGGCCTCTTGGCGTTATTCGCGGAGGGCCGCGGAGGGCGCACGGCGTTGCTCTGGGTGAGCTTTCTGCTCGAATTGCTGCTGCTGTATCTCCTGCTCAATTGGCTGCCCACCCTCCTCGTGAGCGATGGCTTTACTCGTGCGCAGGCGGCCGGCGCGCAGATTGGATTCAACCTGGGGGGCGTCTTCTCGGCGGTGCTCATTGGATATCTTCTCGGCGGACGGCTGCGCAACTCCGCCATTATCGTGACGTTCGTGTCGCTGCCGATCTTGCTGGTGGCGCTGGCCAAGTCCCCGTCGCAATTTCCCGTGGTGGCATTGGCCGTCTTCTTGCTGGGCTGCGCGGTGCTCGCCGCACAGGCCTTTCTCTATGCCATGGCGCCTCTGGCATACCCGACGCGGATCCGGGGAATGGGCGCCGGCGCGGCGGTGGCGATGGGACGAATCGGTTCCATCGTGGGTCCGAAGCTCGGTGGAACGCTGAAGGCCGCGGGCCATGGACCCTCGCAGGTGTTGATGGATCTTCTCCCCATCGTGATCCTCGGGAGTATCTGTGCGCTTTGCCTGGCGTGGAGGCGGGAGCGTTAACCGTCAGTTGCCGGCGCGCGCAGCGTGAGCTCGTTGCCGTCGACGCTGAGCTCCGTGCCGAGGCCCGCCTCCCGGGAACTGTCGGCGAGAAGCGCCGCCACCTCCGTGAAGCGGGCATCGGTCGCCTCCAGCATATGCGGTGAGCTGTCGTCGTTGATCCACGCGGGCATAAACCCCACCCGCCAACGACCATCGTCCTCCCGCACGAGCTTGGCGACGCCGCTCAAGCGCGTAATCGGCGGCAGCATGTAGGTCCGATCCAAGGTCCAGGTGGGATTGAGGCTCACGAGATGCCGGAACGAGTCGGTCTGCGTGATCGCGGGATCCCAGATGTGGGGCTGCTCGATGGCAAAATTGCCGAGGCTGTAGAAAATCGGCCGGCCGCGGTGGAACCCGACGCCTTTCAGCAGATGGGGATGATGTCCGAGGATGGCATCGGCGCCCGCGTCGATCGCGGCGTGTGCGACCTCGATCTGATAATCCGCCAGAGCGGCGCGCACCATGTGGATGCCCCAGTGCAACGACAGCAGCACCACGTCTGCTGTGCGCCGCGCCTGCCGAATCGACTCGAGCAGAGCCGCGAGGTCGGCTCGATCGGCAAAGCTTCGGACCCGGGCGGGGGTTCCCGGTTGATCCGGCTCGCGGGGCTGGTAGAGGGTGTGGGCGCGCAGCGGCGCGCAACCCGGCTTGTCGGCTTCCGCGGCATAGCCTTCGGGAAGGATCGAGCTCGCGGCCAGGATGGCAATGCGTACCCCGGAACACGTGATACGGGCCGGCCGGCGCGCCTGCGCCAGCGTCATGCCGGCGCCGCACAGGGCGATCTGCGCGCCCGCCGCAGCGTGCAACGTATCATCGAAGGCGTCGTAACCGAAATCGAGGCAATGGTTTCCGGCGAAGGACATGACCCCGATTCCGGCCTCGCGGACCGCCGGCGCCATGGAGGACGGCGAGCGCATGGCGAGACGCGCGTTCGGGACTTTCGCGCCGCGCTCCGACATCGTGGTCTCCAACTGGGCGAAGCAAAGATCGGCCGCTCGCAGGACCGGTGCGCAATGCACGAACATGGAGGCGGCGTCGTGGCGCTTCACGCCGACATCCCCGCACGCGAGGATCGTGATCATGGGGAGCGCAGCACCGGCGCGGCGCGAAAGAACATGCGGCGAATGTAGGGGACGAGTGCGGCGGCCAGCAGCAAAATGCCGGCAATCAAGACAATGGGGGCGGCGAAATTGCCGGTGCGCTCGCGCACCAATCCCACCACATGCGGGACGATGATCCCGCCGGAACGTCCCGGCGACGTTGATGGCGACCGCGGCCACCGCGAAGGTGGCCGGTGTGAGGAGCGAGGTGGGCAATGCCCAGAAGGCGCCTTGCGCGGCGCCCAATCCGAGTCCCGCGAGGAACATCAGCAGCAATCCCGGTACACCGCCGCCCACCGCCCACGCCGCCAGCATGGCAAGGGCCGAGATGACCGCGGGGACGCTCACGTGCAGGAATCTCTCGCCGCTGCGATCCGAATGCCGGGCGTTGTAGTAGGTGCCGATCATGGCCCCGGCCCAGGGAAGCGCGTTGACCAGGCCGATTTGCAGCGGATTCAGGCCCGACAATTGCTTGATCATCTGCGGAAGCCAAAACATGATGCCGTAGGCGCCCGACAGCAGACAGAACCAAAGAAGCGCCGAGGCCCAAATCATGGGCTGACGCAGAATGCGCCAGTCGTTGGCGGCGCCGGCCGCGGAAGGATTGGCGGCGTTGGCCGCGAGCCACGCCCGTTCGCGATCGTCCAGCCAGCGAACCTGTTGCGGACGATCCGGAAAGTAGAACCACGCCGCCACCCCCAAAAGGACGGTCGGCAACGCCTCGGCGATCAACATCCAGCGCCAGGCGGCGAGACCCAGGGGCGGACTGACGCTCATCAGCCAGCCGGAGAGCGGGCTGCCGATCACGATGGACAGTGGAATCGCGAGCATCGGCAGAGCGAACGTGACGGCGCGCTCACGCTCGGTCGCGAACTGACTCAAATACAAGACGATGCCGGGGGCGAGGCCCCCTTCGGCGAAGCCGAGCGTGACGCGCAGCATGTAGAACTGAGCGGCCGTGTGGACCAGCGCGATGCTGGCCGCACAGAGTCCCCACAGGATGGCGCAGCAGGCCATCCACCGATGCATGCCGATGCGCTGAAGAAGCAGCACACTCGGGTATTGGCCGGCGAGAAAGCCCACGAACAGATCCCGGCCCCGAATCCGTATTGGCTCGGCGTAAAGGCCAGCTGAGCGTTCATCTGCAGCGCCGCGAAACTGATGTTCACGCGGTCGAGCGAGCTCAGCAGCATGAACAGAATGGTGGGGAGCGCCAGCCGCCAGAGCACCTTTCGACTGATCGCGCGCTGCATCGGTTGCATCCGGATACCGTAGCATGTAAACGCTTGCATGGGCAGCCGGAGGACGGGCGATGGAGACCGAGGGTGGAGAGGTGGGATTGAGCGCCGCGATCGCGGTGCATGTGGCGCGCTCGGAGTTCGAGCGCCTGCCGGCGGCGACCATCGCCTCGAGCAAACGGGCGATCCTCGATGGTCTCGGGGTGATGCTGGCGGCGAGCGGTACCAGCAGCGACATACTACCCTTCGTCGAGCTTGCGCGCGCCGACGGCGGCAGGCCGCGGGCGACGCTCCTCGGATTCGACCAGAGGGTGAGCCTGTCCATGGCGGCGCTCGCCAATGGGGCGATGGCGCACGCGCTCGATTTCGAGGATGCCTTCGATCCCGCGCCGATGCATCCCAATGCCTCGTTGCTGCCGGCCGTGTTCGCGCTGGCGGAGGCGCGTGCGCCCGTCACGGGCCGTGATTTCATTACCGCCGTCGCCATCGGGTGCGACCTGGCCTGCCGCTTGGCGCTGTCGTTGCGGCAACCGCTGGAGAGCGGCGGGTGGTATCCCCCGCCGATTCTGGGGGCCTACGGGTCGGTCGCGGCGAGCGCGCGAGTGCTGCGGCTCGGGCCGACGAGATCGTCGACGCCTTCTCGCTGCTGGTCGGCCAGAACAGCTGTCCCGGCGAAATCAAATACAGCCGCACGTCGGTGATGCGGGCGGTGCGCGAGGCGTTTCCCTGCCAGGCTGCGGTGCAATCGGTGCTGCTCGCGGAGCGCGGCGTGAAGGGTTACGAGCGGCCGCTGGAAGGCGTCGCGGGTTTTTTCCGTTTGTTCGCCGCGGGCCGGTACGACCCATCGACGCTCCTCGAGAACCTGGGTGAGCGCTATTGGATCGAGCAGCTCAGTTTCAAGAAATGGCCCTGTTGCCGGGGCGCCCATGCCTGCATCGAGGCGGCGCAGACGCTGCGTGGCCGGCACGGCTTTCGCGCGGATCAAGTCACCCATGTGCGCGTCAAGGGCGATGCGCTGTTGAGAATGCTGTACGAGCCGACCGCGCAGAAGCGGGCCCCGCGTACGCTGATCGATGCCAAGTTCAGTCTGCCCTTCACGGTCGCTGCGGCACTCATTCATGACGAAGTCACGCTGGGCAGCTTCACGCCGGACACGCTCAGCGATGCAGGACTGCTGGCGCTCGCGGCACGGGTCGAGTTCGAACCCTTTGACGACGGTCGAGCCCGAGGCGCAGCGGCCTGCGATCTGTCCATCGACCTCAACGACGGACGGGTGCTGCACCACCAGGTCGCTCAAGCGCTGGGCGGTCCGGATCGTCCGATGGACGAGGCGGCGCTGGATGCCAAATTCAGCGACTGTGCTGCGCGGGCGGCAGTGCCCCTGAGCGCGGCGAAATCGCACCAGCTGGCGGAGCGGCTCTGGGCGCTCGAGCAAGAACCGGACGTGGGGGCGCTGCTCACCTCGACGCTCCGGCCCACTCGTAGCGATCGTGCGGCGGCCCGGCCGGCGGGCGACCGGTGAAACTGCGAGGGTCGTTCACGTCGCCGTGGCCCCGGTAGTGTGACTGCGTCGGGTAGGCGAACATCGGGCGGCGGCGCAGGGTGCCGTCGTCCAGCCGAGCGGTCGCCATGATCCGATCCGGTGCGCGATCGAGCTCGACCCAGTTGACCAGGGCGCCGAGCAGGTCTTCCTCGTACGCTACGTAGCCGCCGCCGCAATGATAGACGCCCGGGATGAGAAACAGCCGAGCGAAATGCCGCTCCGCGGAGAGACCGCCCGCCGCCTCGCGCAGCCGCTGATAGTAATCCGGCAGGCCGTAGGGTCCAGCGGCCGGATCGGCAAAGCCTTGCCATAAAATCAACTTGCCGCCCGAGTCGCGAAACGCTCGCAGATCCGCGCTCGCTGCATCATAGAGTGCGCCGGCCGATTGCAGCTCGCGGAAGGTGGCGGCGTCGAATCGCCAGGTCTTGACCGACACGTCCGCGCCGAGCGTCCTCAAGAACATCATGTTCTCGACGCCGTCATCGAGCATGCGTCCGCCCATGGCGGCGAGCGCAAAACGGTCGGTCCAGGCGAGCTCGGAGCCGTACGGCGCGCCGCCGTAGAAGAGATGGCGGCCGTTTTCATCCACGGGCCCTTGGTAGAACATTTGAGCCGCCAACACCTGGCCGGCCGTGAGGCAGCCGGGCGGCGTGTGCCCGGCGGCACAGCGCAACGTCGCGGGATCGAAATGACAACGCCGCGGATCGTCGATCTGGCCGTCCTTGACGCCATCGAGGGTATCGCAGGCGGCGATCACAGCCTGATGCAACAGCGTTGCCGCCGGGGCATCGAATAGCAAGGCGCCATGATCGTCCGTCCCCAGCGTGCTTCCCAGATGAAGCGCTCCATGGCTTCGGCGATCGCGAACGCGGGGGAGCCCGCGATGACTCCGTTGAAATCGCCGGGATAACGCTCCGTCTCCGCCATACCCTCGCGGCCGCCGTCCGAGCAGCCCTGAAAATAGGAGAACGCGGGGCCTCGTCCGTAGTAGACGGCGATGATGGCCTTCGCCGCTGCCGAGAAGGCGTGTGCCGCGCGATAGGCGAAGTCCTCACGCACCTGCGGGCCGCCCAGCGCCCAGACCCCATCGGTACCCGCGTGCCCGGAATTCTCGAATCCGACCGCAAAAGCGCCGGCATAGGCCACCGGCGTATCGCACCGGGGAGCGACGTTGCTCAGAATGACGCCGCAGTTCCCGCCGCAGCCGCCTTGCAGGTACCGTCCCGTCCAGGTCTTGGTCGGTAAGCGCAGCTCGAATTGAATGGTCGGTGCCACGTAACCTTTCACCACGCAGAACTCGGCTCGCTCCGCGCTCGCCGCTTCGACTGCGGCCGATTGAACCTGCGCGGGTCCGTCTTTGACACCCGCAAAGTCCTGGCTGGCGAGAGCCGCGCAATCGATCGCCGGGGTGATCGGCTCGCGGGCCGGCAAGGGGTCGAGGTCCACCGTCGCCGCGGCTGTTCCTTGCGCATGTGCCGCGACATGCGCTATCGCCAGCAGCCACCCCGCGATGCCGGAGGCCGTCAGGCGGGAGAGTCCGCCGCGCGCCATCACGAAAATGTCGTGTCGGCGCGTGCGGTGGCGACCAGGCGTGCGGCGCCGGCGCGCAGCAAACGTTCGGTCCGCGACCAGCTGGTCGGCGCAACCGCTCACCTGGTCGACATAGCGGGCGTGATTGCCGTACAGGGACGTGCATTCGGCGGCCGTGAACGGGGCGGTGTAGCCGAACAGCACACAGGGTCCGGGGGAGCCCACTCCATAGCGGGCGACCGGCACGGCGACCGGCGGATAGCGAACCCCGCCGAGAGCGTTGCCCCATTGATCGACTCGCGTCGATCCGTCCGGTTGCGTGTCGATGAACACCGAAGGCGGGGGCGCCCGGCCAACCTCGAGCCACTGATACATGGTGTCGAACATCGCCGCCTGCACCAAATCGAGTGGAAAGTCGTTGGGCCGTGAGCCGCTCGGAAATTCGGCCCGACATTTCGCCTCGTCGAAATGCGGCTGGCCCGCCGGTGTCGGGATGCCGATGGCGGGCGGCCGTGCGGCATCGGGCGGAGGCGGCGCCGCCACATGCGATGCGCCGGCGATTTCGTAGTGCCGATAACGGTCATCGTCGGGTCTGCGATTGTTCAGGCCGCCGAAACCGTTGAAATCGCTCTGCGTATTGAGGCGCATGACGGGTACATCGAGCGGCCGCACATACTGCGCGTCCGCCATGGGCAGATACGCATCGAAGATGTTGCGGCCCGCGACCGTGGCGGAGGCATGGTGATAGTTGGCGAATGTCGCGGTGGCAACCCCGGTATAGGAATAGCCGGTCAGCAACAGCCGCTTGACCTTGAGTCCGGGCAACAAGCGGTCCGCGCCGCCCTTGAGAACCGCACCCGCGTCGCGCAGCATGCCCCAGAGCTGCGTCGGGCTCGAGGCCGCGAGTCGTCCATAGCGGGCCGGATCGGCCGCTTTCAGCCCGGCGAAGGTCAGTGGATGCTGCACGCCCACGTAGGCATCGCCGCGCGCCGCAAAAAAGCCATGCAGTGCGCCCCATACGATGCTCGTCCCGCCGTGGTTGGGGTGAAGGGTCTCGACCATCACCGTACCGCTGAAGCGTTGCGGGCTGAGCGGCCGATACACGATCAGCCGGGTCGTGAACGGCCGGGCGGTCGCCAAGACCTTACGGGAGAAATCCCGGGCGCCGAGGTCTTTGTCGTTGTCTCGAGACGCCACGTCCGGTGCATCCGCCATGGAGACAGGACGATATATATCAGCGCGGCCGGAGAGAAAATATTCAGCGGCCCCGTAGTCGAGGCCTGCGACATCCCAGACGAGCACTCCCCGCTTGGGGGTATCCACAAGCGGCCCGGAGAGGACATTCGGCGAGGCCGCGGCGAACGAGCGACGCGCGGTCAGCCCCAGCGCCGACGCCCCCATTGCCGCGCCGGCGGCCAAAATGCGGCGACGCGAATAGAGGGTGGCGTCCGCCGGGCACGGGACCGGCAATTTGTTGCTTGCCACAACGGGCTCCCTTTTGGTGGTGCGAGCCATGATCGCGCCATTCCAACTCGTTGGCAACACAACCCAATAGGGCGGACTCACTCCAACCGAGTGGGGCGGTGATGGGGAGCATCTGGTTTGTGATCTAAACGATCCATTTCGATCATTTCTGGAAATATATCTGCCTATAGTGGGAAATGCGCGCTTCCGCAGCCGGAGAAGGACGATGCTTCGCTAAAATATCGTTGATGGTCACAACTAATGATTTACTTTCCAATTTGCGTTGAGATATGATCGGGTCGAAACGGATTTGCTGGAATACAACGATCGGTCGACGGGGGAGGTTCCGTGAAATATCACATCGGCCGTGGGCCGTTCTCGATCTGCGGCGCTCATCGTGGGGGGCGTTTCCTGAGGCTTGCCGCCGCCGGAGCGGGGTTGATCTGCGCAGCCGCGGCCTTGGCGCAAGCTCCGCAGACCACGGCGCCGTCCGACAGCTCCGATCAGTCATTGAATGAAATTGTCGTCACCGGAACCTTGATTCGCGGCACGGGCGCGCCGGTGGGCTCGACTCTGATTCAGGTGGACCAATCGTCTCTGCAGGAGACCGGCGGCAACGACGTAATCAACATGCTGCTCAATGTGCCTCAAGTGTCGCCGTTGGGTCTTCCGAGGCGCAGCGTTCCGGCACAGGCGGCGCCGTCAACATCACCCTCGGCAACTCGATCAACTTGCGGGGTTTGAGCCCGTTCGCGACGTTGACGTTGTTGGACGGACATCGCGTGCCCCCGTCCGGAACCAGCGGATCGACGGTGGATCCGGATTCCTTTCCTTCCATCATGTTGCAGAAAGTCGATATCGTGGCGGACGGTGCATCGGCCACTTACGGCTCGGACGCCATCGCGGGTGTCGCGAATTTGATCCTGCGGCGCGACGTGAACGGGGTGGAGATGAGCGCCCGGGAAGGTTGGGCGGATGACTATAAGGAACGGCAGCTGGGTGTTCTTGCCGGGCACACCTGGGATACCGGGCAGTTCAGCCTGGGGTACGAGAATACCTATCACTCGGCGCTTCCGGGTCAGTCGCGATCGTTCTTCGAGTCCAACCAAACGGCCATGGGCGGTGGGGATTACCGCACTTCGCAGTGCAACCCGGGCAATATCGTGGCAGGCGGGGCGAGCTACGCCATCCCTCCCGGGGGTGTCACTCCGGGGAACGCGGGCGCGCTTGTGCCGGGCACCTCCAATCTGTGCGATATGGCGAAATACCAGGACATTCTGCCGGAGATCGAGCATAACAACGTCGCTCTGACCTTGGATCAAAAGGTGACCGACTGGATCAGCGTCTACGGCGATGCGACTTATTCTCGGCGCAATTTCTCCAACGCAGTCGAGCAAGCGCTCGGGCCGTTCGAAGTCCCGACTACCAATGCCTTTTTCGTGGCGCCGCCCGGCGCGGCGTTGACACCCTGCTCGCCGGCCCCCGGCTCGCCGCTCTGCGAGCAGGTGAACACCAACTTCGCCGACGTCCTCGGCAATCAGGCCATCAGCTACGGCCACTCGGAAAATTACGAGTTCACGCTGGGCGTCGACTTCAAGCTGGCCCACGACTGGCATTTCGGCATCGACGGCACCGAAGGCCGGGACCATGACCGGGATCAGCAGAACGCGGAGCTGAACAACGGCAATCTGGCAGGCGCCCTGGCGAGCTCCAATCCGGCGACCGCGCTCAACCCGTTCGGGGGCGCGAACTCTGCGGCCGTGGTCAATAATGTGTATGACAGCCGGTTCTACGCGCCGGGAGACACCGGCGAGCAGGTCGCGGAAGCGAAGGTCGACGGGCCGCTGTTCCACCTCCCGGGCGGCGATGTGCGTGCCGCCTTCGGCGGCCAGTGGCGCCACGATGAGTTGTATTACGGCATCAATACCGGTGTTCCCTTCGGGGCCGATTTGGTGATCCGGCAGCAACTCGATCGAGTCTCCAAATCCGCCTATGTCGAATTTCTCATCCCGGTGGTCGGCCCCGACAATGCCGTGCCGGGCATTCAAAAACTCGAGCTCGATGTCGCCGGCCGATACGAGGATTACAGCGATTTTGGCAGTACGTCTCATCCGAAGGTCGGCTTGAACTGGGCTCCGGTGGATGGCGTCATGGTGCACGCGAGCTACGGCACCTCGTTCCGCGCCCCTCTACTGTCCGAGTTGGTGGGACCCTTGCACGGCGTGTTCGTGCAGCAGTATTCGGATCCTCTGTCGCCCAGCGGGACCTCGGTGGGATACACGCTCGGCGGAGGTAATACCGGGCTCAAGCCTGAGACCGCGACCACCTATTCCTTCGGCATCGACTACAAGCCGGTGGAGCACGCCGATATCGACCTCAACTTCTGGGGCATCAATTACAAGGATCAGATCTCGAGCTATCTGAGCGATCTGACCATCCTGCAGCAGGCGCAGCAGTTGGGCTCGCTCATCACGCGCTGTCCGTCGGCTGCGTGTACCGCGCTGATCAATCAATACATCCCGGCGCTCCCGGTTTTCGGCCCCATCCTCGCCAATCCCAGCGTATTCGTGAATGGCGAGGAATTGAATCTGGGAACGACCCTCACCCGGGGCGTTGACATCCAGGGAAGCTACGCGATTCCGACGGCACACGCGGGCACCTTCTCGGTGGGGCTGACGGGTACGTTGACCACGAAGTTCGACGTGCAGTTCACGCCGGGCGGCCCGACTTACAACGAGCTCAACACCATCGGCTATCCGCTGAAGTTCCGCCTGCGCGGCAGCGTGGGCTGGGACTTCGGGCCGGTGTCTGCCCGGGCCTTCATCAATTACTTCGGCACGTACACCAATACTCAGGTGACCCCGATGAATCGATCTCCAGCTGGACCACCTTGGATCTGATCGTCGTTTATGATCTCGGCAAACAGCTTGACTCGCCGATCACCAAGGATTTACGGGTCACGCTGCACGTCAACAACGTTTCGACCGAGATCCGCCCTACGTGAACATTCCGATCAGCGCGAACGGCGGTGGTGGGTTTGATCCGGGTGCGGCGACCCCGGTCGGCCGGCTGATCTCGCTGGCGGTGCGAAGAAATTCTGAGCCTCGCGGCGGCGGTGATGGTGCCCGATCCCTTTTTTGGGGTAGGAGGTGTTGCAAGCCTGCACTTCATGGCACTCTAACGAACCAAACCGCAACGAAATGGCTTCGGGACATCCATGAAAGGCGCCAAGACTCGCCAAACGCGCCGCCCTCGCGCGTCAGGGCGTGATAGGCGAGCCAAACCAACCAAGGCTCCCTCATCGCCGCTGAGCTCGGTTATGCCAATCTGCTGGGCTATAACATCCGTCGGGCGGAATCTCACTGTGGGCGACTTGCCGCACCGTGGGCGAGGGCGAGATTCGGCCGGCGCTGTTCAGCTTGCTGATTCTCGTCGAAGCCGATCCGGGGGTCGCGCAGATCGACATTGCCAATCAGCTCGACATCGATAAGGCCACGGTGGTCGGATTCATCCATCGCCTACAACGCAGGCAGTGCGGGTGCGCCAACAGTCCAAGGTGGATCGGCGTCGCCAGGGCATTTTCCTGACGGAGCGCGGACAGAAGGAGTTGAACAAGCTTCGCCAGGAGATGTTGGATCACGAAACGCGCTTCACGCGACTGTTCTCCTCCGAGGAGTTGGCCCATTTGTTCGCACTGCTGAGACGCATTCATCCCTGATCCTCCTGCGACCCGGTCGGCTCGGACGACCTGCGGTCATGCACTTTCCCAGAACTCGCGTGCGCGCCTGCCATCGTCATCCACGACCCGGCTTTTGATATTGAAGGCCAGCGTTGGGCGGGCCGCGAGCGAATACGGTGGCCATGCGGGCGCCGGTGTATTCGGCGAGCCGGGGCCGGCCAACCGACCAAGGCATCGCTCATTTGATCCGGCGCCAGTGCCCGGCTGCGGCGGCGACCGCCGGCGAGGCGTGGATATTGTCGAAAACGAGCGGCACATCGCTGCCTTGCGGTGTGCGTAAACGGGGTTCAACTCCCAATCCAGCACGTAGACGAAGGCCGCGCGCGACCCTGTGTCGCTTTGAGCTCTGCGACACGGTTCGCCGCCTGGCGCATCCAGAGTCGGTGACCGTATCGGCCAGCAAATAGGAGAGCGAATCGTGGGGATGCAGACTCTTGTACAAGCCGAGTGCCTGTTGCGCACGGTCGCCGGCGAGCGGCTTCAGGTGCTCAGCTCTCCCTCCTGACGGCCCCACTGCGGGAACGGTCCCACGAATAGTGTGGCCTCATCCTTGGTCGAGCCGACCAGAAAAGGCACGGCGGCGGATCCGGCGCGGCGACCGTATCGAAGGATCGTGGGTCAGGACGCGATCATCGACCAAGGGCACGAGCCCATCGGTCCGAACCCCAACACCCGCGGCACCACCTTGACCTCCGCCGCCGCGGCCGCGGCGGCCAGCCGCTTGGCATCCATCGCCTCGAGCTGCGAGAGTCGATCGGGCGATAAGTTAAGATCCTGCAGCAGCTGCTTGGCAATCGCGGCGCCGTGCGCCTTGTCAGGAATCTCGAGGCAGGGGCCGCTCTGCATGATGGCTTTGTGGAACAGGCCTTTGGCGGCCGGCATGGCGCAGACCACGCTCACCTTTCCCGAGCCTCCCGATTCCCCGAAATGGTTACGTTATCAGGATCGCCGCCGAAGGCCTCGATGTTGTCGCGAACCCATTCGAGCGCCGTCACGATGTCGAGCATCCCGACGTTTCCCGACTGAGAGTGCTTCGCCCCGATCTCACCCAGGTACAACTAGCCGAACACGTTCAGCCGATGATTGATCGTGACCACCACCACGTCGCCGCGGCGCGCGAGATGCGCCCCGTCGTATGACGCATGCAGCCGCGACCCCACCGCGAAGCCCCCGCCGTGCAGCCAGACCATCACCGGCCGCTTCCCCGCTCCGACCGCCGGGGTCCACATTTGAGAACCAGGCAGTCCTCGCTCGTAGACTCGTCAACCGGGGGGCGTGGAAACTGCGCCGCCAGTTGGATTTGCTGGGGCTTGGTGTAGGTTTGGGGCTGTTCTGCGAGCTTTTCGCAAAAGGCGAGATCCCAAGGGGATTTGCGGACGGCGCCCGTAGGAGGTGGCCATGCGCACGCCGGTCCATGACGGAGGCGGCCTCGGCGGCATGAACCGGCCGGCACCTCCGGTCGGGGCCCGGAACGGGATGCCCAAGAATGCCGCGGCGCCATCGCGGGCCGTGCCCTGCACGACTTCCGCGGCGGTCTTCAGGGTCGGCGCGCCGCTCGCCGCGGGCTCGGATTCCGCGCGAGCGATCCCGCGGGTCATCACCGCGAGGCCTGTCCCGGCGAGTCCCATGGTCACGGTTCTTCTGCTGATGATGGGCATGTCAACTCCAGTAACGTCCGAGGTATATCGTTTATACTGCGAACTATCTTATTTTTGCGGGAATACGTATCAGCCAGTACAATTGGTTGAGATTATAAACGAATATGATTGGGAAACTACAGCAAGCCCATGGTTGGCGATGGCGGCCAATATTTATTTTTTGCGGGAGACTTGGTGCTCGATGAGCCGGACCCGGATCATTGGCTGTCCGGGATTGCGCCGGCGACCCGGGCGGCGGATGTGGCCATCGGACATTTGGAGGTCCCGCACACCGCGCGCGGCATCGAGCTCGAGGGTGACGTGCCGGCTCCCGGTGCTGCTCCGGAGCACCTCTCTGCCCTGAAGAATGCCGGTTTCCACGCCGTGACCCTTGCCGGTAATCACATGGCCGACCGCGGCGCCGAGGACATCGCCGATACGCGCGCGGAGCTGGCCCAATTGCAGATCGCGTGTTGCGGCGCCGGCGCGAATCTCGAGCTCGCGCGACAACCGGCGATCCTGCAGATCCGCGGCCGACGCCTGGCGCTGTTGAGCTACAACTGTGTCGGGCCGGAGAGCTCGTGGGCATCGCCCGACCGAGCGGGCTGCGCCGAGTGCGGATCGACACGCGCCGACGGCGGGACGGTCACGCCCACGGCGGAGCTGCTCGCGCCGACGCCGAGTCGCTCGCCTCCATGCAGCGGGATATCGAGGCCGCGGCGGGAGCCGACCAAGATCTTCGTCGCCGTGGCGCTACATAAGGGCGTGGTCCATACCCCGGTGGCCCCCGACGAGCGCGCGCCCGCAGGCGGCCATCGATGCGGACGCGGATGTCGTTCTGGGTCATCACGCGCATATGATCCGCGGCATCGAATGGCAATCGAGGCAAGCCCATCTTTCACGGCCTCGGCAACGGCTGTGTGGTGACCCGCGCATTGAGTCCCTGCGCAGGACCACCCTGCGCGAGCCGAGTGGTCGCAGCGGCGCCGGCAGATGTTCGTCTTCGAGCCGGATCCGGCCGACCCGGCTCTCGCCGTTCATCCCAGGTGGCGGTGAACGCGATGTCGGGGTCGGATTCCGGTGGCACGACGACGGCCGCATCGAGCCCGCCTCGATCTGTCACGTGGGGCCTCCCGGCCGGCCCGTGCTGGCCGGGGGGCGAACAGGCAGCCGCCGTCACGGCGTATGTCGCCCGGATCCGGCTGAGGCGGGCCTGCCGCCCCTTTCAATTCCTCCATCTGCGCTGACATGGTCGTGGTCTTCGCTCAGCGCGAGCCATCCCTCGGCGCCCGCCACGCCTCGACCGGTAGCGTGGCTCCTGAAGCTCGGCAGCGCCGCGCTGCTGTTTGCCATGAGCGTTGATGCGCTGGCGGTGCTCGGACGACACCTCGGGATCCCGTTGCTCGGCTCGATCGAGATGGTGCAGGCGGCGATACTGGTGGCCTCTTCCGTGGCGGTGGTGGCGGCGACGATTGCGGACAAACACGCGGTCGTGCATTTGCTGATCCAACGCGTGGGGCCGCGATCGCGGGCGATATTGGCGCGCATCCACGCGCTGCTCTGCGTGGTGTTTTTTTGGCTCTGGCCGCCGGCAGCGTGTGGATCGCCTACGATCTGCGCGGCGGATATGAACAGAGCGAGCTCCTTGGCATTCCCGATGCGCCGCTGCGAATCGTCAGCATCCTCTCCATGCTGGCCGCCGCGGCGATCTATCTCGCGCAGCTCCTCAAACGGCGGGTGCGGCCGTGATCGGCTCCCCGCTCATGGGACTCGCCGGCGTCGGCGTATCGCTGATCGTGCTCACCGCCGGCGTGCCGATTGGCGTGGCTCTGGGTCTTGTCGGCATGACCGGACTCACCCTGATTCTCGGTCTGGAACCCGCGCTGATCAAATCCGGGGTGATCCTGTTCGACACCCTGTCGCGCTATGAGCTCGGCGTACTGCCGCTCTTTCTGTTGATGGCGCATCTGTGTTTCGCGGCCAATGCAAGCCGCGATTTCTTCGATGCAGCGGCACGCATGATCGGTCATCGCCGTGGGGGTTTGGCGCTGGCCTCCATCGGCGGTTGCGCAGGCTTTGGCACCATCAGTGGGTCGAGCCTCGCGACTGCGGCAACCATCGGATTGGTGGCATTACCGGAGATGCGCGCGCGCGGCTATTCGGACGCGCTCGCGACCGGCGCGGTCGCCGCCGGCGGCACGCTCGGCCAGATGGTGCCCCCATCCGGGGCGTTGATCGTGTTCGGCATCATCGCCGAGCAGTCGATCGGCAAGCTGTTCACCGCGGCCATCGTGCCCGCGATCACGCAGATGCTTCTCTACTGCGCCGTGATTGTCATCGTGTGCCGCATCGCACCGACGCTTGCGCCGCCGACTGACGAGCCACCTGGGCGCAGCGGCGCGCCGCTCTTTGGCGCATCACGGATATCGGGGTGTTGATCGTGCTGGTCATCGGCGGCATCGCCTTGGGCTGGTTCACTCCGCCGGAGGCCGGGTCGGTGGGTGCGGTAGGAGCACTGCTGCTGTGCGCCTGGCGCAAGCGCTTGAGCTGGGCCGCGGTCGGCCGCGCGGCTCAGGAGACCTTGAAGACCAGCGGCATGATTTACGTCGTCATCATCGGCGCGCTGATTTTTTCGGTGTTCATCAGCCTCACCGGCATCGCCTCCGAGGTCGCGACGCTGCTCGCCTCGGTGAGCGACAGCCGGGTGGTATCGCTGTTGGTGATGGCGGCCGTGTTGTTGCTGTTGGGGTCGGTACTGGACGGGCTGGCACTGATGCTGCTGACCACGCCGATTCTTCTGCCCATCATCCAGCAAATGGGTCTGTCACCCATTTGGTTCGGCATTTTTCTGGTGCGGGCCATGGAAATAGGCTTCGTGCACCCGCCGATCGGCATGAACTTGTTCGTCATTCACGGCATTGCGAAGGACGTGCCGATCGGCAGAATTTTCCGCGGGGTATTGCCGTTTCTCGCCGCCGATCTCGTGCACCTGCTGATGCTGATCTTTCTGCCGGCGATGGTCCTGGCCTTGCCCAAGGCGCTCGGCCAATGAGCGGCTTCGAGCGGTTGGTGGATGAGGCGCTGCGCGAGCCGCTCGCCGCGGCCCGCGCTCACGCGAGCGGCGCGGGCCGTGCCATCGGCTACGTCGGCAGCGATATCCCGGTGGAGCTGATCGATGCGAGCGAGGCATTTGCGGTGCGGTTGCCGAGCGCCGCGGATCGGGATGTCTCGGCGGCCGATCGCTATCTCGAATCGCGGTTCGCGCCGCAGGTCAGTTCGATCATGCAGCAGTACCTGCAGGGCGAATTCGATTTTCTCGACGCCATCGTGCTGTCGCGCGGCGACGATAGCGCTCAGCGGCTGTACTATTATTTGACCGAGTTGCGCCGTCGCGAGCTGTCGCGCGGACCGAAGCCGCTGATCTTCGATCTGGCCAAGATACCGCGCGAGACGAGTCGCACCCACACCCGGGCGGCGACCCACCGGCTGGCCGCGGAGCTTTGCACGGATGCCGAACGCCTGGAGGGTGCCATCGAGCGGCGCAATCGTCGCCGCGAGCTGAGCGCGGCGCTCTGCCGTGCGCGTCTGGCCGCGGTACCGGTGCGCGGAAGCGTGGCGGAGCGCATCGGGCGCGCCGCGGATCGATGCGATGCGGACGTCTTCGACGTGGCGTTTGCGCAATGGCTCGCTCGCCCGGCGATGTCTGCCGCGGGACCCCGACTCATCCTCATCGGCAGCGTGCCTCCGGATGAGCGCCTGCATCGTGCCGTGGAAGAGGCGGGCGGGAACATCGTGGCCGAGTGGGGTGAGCATCTTCCCGGAAGCGCAGGATCCGCGCCGCTCGAGGCGCACGGCTCGATCGATGCCGTGGCGGATCACTATCACGCAAGGCGCGGCGGCACCCGGGGATTTGGCGATCCCGGTGCGGCGGTCCGGGAGTTGGCACTCGCTGCACGTGCGGACGGCGCGATCGTCTGGCTGGTCGAGCAGGAGGAAGCGTTGGTGTGGGATCTGCCCATGCAACTCAAGGCGCTCTCCGCGGTGCGGGTTCCGGCACTCGCGCTCCATCGACGGCGTTGGGACGGCACCGATTCGCTCGCCGACATCGCCGCCTTCACCCGCACACTCGAGGGATCTCCATGACGTTGTTGCACGGACATCGGGTGCTGGTACTGGAATCATCGCTCGAGCAGGCGCTGCCCCGATTCATGGCCTCGCTCGGCGCGGCCCTGGTGCCGGTAGCGCTCGATCATCTGCAGGACGCGCTCAGCGAGGCCTCCTTTCTCATCGACGAGATGGGGCTTGTGCGGCTGGCGGATGGCGGCTGGCCGCGGCAGCGTATAGCCCAGGCGGCTCCTCGGCTCGTCCACATCTCGGTCACACCCTTCGGGAGCGATGCCCCGCGAGCCCGCTGGCGGGGCAGCGAGCTCATCGCCTCCGCCATGGGCGGGGTGCTGCGTTTGACGGGTGAAGCGGATCGCGCACCGGTCAAGGAGGCCCTCGATGCCTGCCGCTTCCATGCCGGCATGGTCGCAGCCGCGGGCGCCATGGCCGCGCATTATCAGCGGGGGAGCGATGGTCAGGGCCAGCACGTCGATGTGTCGGTGCAGGAAGTCGCGTTCTCGCGGCTGATCAACAGTGTTCTGGTCTGGCAATTCGACCGGCGCAAACTCGCCCGCGTGGGGGGAGCGCTGAACTACGGGCTCGCCACCGTGCGTTGCATTTGGCCTCTGGTGGACGGGTGGTGCTTTCATACCCTGATGACGGGCCGCTTCGGCGCCCCCGCGAATCAGGCTTTGAGCGACTGGATCGATGAGGCCGGCATGGACAACCCCCTGAAGGGCGTGGATTGGACCACCTACAATCGCTCGACGCTCGAGCGCAGCACTCGGGCGTCGTGGGAGCAGGCGATCGCTGCCTTCTTCGCGACGCGCAGCAAAGCTGAGATCGCGACCGAAGGTCGACGCCGCGGCATCAACGCCACGGTGATCGCCGAGCCCGGCGAGGTGCTCGCGGATCCGCACCTGACGGCGCGCAATTTCTGGGAGATCGAGCCGACGGCAGCGTATCCGCGGCGGCGCATTCCGGGGCGATTCGTGCGGGTCGAACTTGCGGGGGAGGCGACACTCCAGGCGCGGGCGAGCGCCCGCTCGCGACCCTGGCGCGGCCCGGGCACACCGATTCCGCGGACGGCGCGACCGGACCGTTGGCCGGCGTCCGGGTGCTGGATTTCTCCTGGGCTCTCGTGGGCTCGATCACCACGAAGGTGCTCGGCGATCTGGGGGCCGACGTGATCAAGGTGGAAAGCCGCACCCGTCCCTGTCTTACGCGGCTCGACGTGCAGGTGAGTGTCTCGAAGCCGGGTAATTTCGACGACAAACCGTGGTTCGCGCACCTCAATACCTCGAAGCGAAGTCTCGCACTCGACATGAAGAAGCCCGAAAGCCGCGAGATCTCGAACCCGCTGATCGAGTGGGCCGATGTGGTGGTCGAGAACTTCTCGCCCGGGACCATGGCCAAGCTCGATCTCGACTATCGCTCACTCGCCCGCAGGAACCCCTCCCTCATCATGGTGTCGGGCAGCGTCTACGGCCAAAGCGGGCCCTGGGCGCAGGAGTGGGGTATCGACGGCACCGGCGCGGCGCTCTCCGGTCGCACCTACCTCACGGGATGGCCGGATCGCGGCCCGGTCATCCCCGGCGCGGTGCCCTACGGAGACGTGATCGTGCCCTACGCCATGGCCGCGTGCGTGTCGGCCGCGCTCCAGCATCGTCGCGAGTCGCGGCGGGCGCGTACCTCGATGCATCCATGTACGAGATCTGCGTGCAGCAAATGTACGAGGCCATTCTCCAGGCGCAGACCGGCACACCCCCCACCCGTTTGGGAAATTGCGATCCGCGCGTGTTCCACCAGGGGGTCTACGCGGTCCAAGGCGATGACCAATGGATCGCGATCACCCTGGCGACGGGCGAGGACTGGCAGCGCCTGCGGCAATTCGCGGCCTTGCCGGAGGCGAGCGATGAGTCGGCGCGCGACGCGGCGATCGAGGCCTGGAGCCGCCATCAGCCGGGCGCACCTCTCGCGGCCCGGCTGCAAGCGGCCGGGATCGCCGCCGGGATGGTGCAGGACATCGAGGATCTGATGCAGGCGGATCCGCAGATCGCGGTGCGAGGGAGCGTTGCCGAACTGGACCACGCGCTGCTCGGCCGGTTCGGGCACGTCCGAACGCCCATGACGTTCTCGCGCGCCACGCCCCGCCCCGCTCGAGCGCCGAGCATAGGCGAGCATTCGGCGGCGATTGCGCAAACGCTGTGCGGACTTCAGCCGCAACGCATTGCCGAGCTCGACGCCCTCAACGTGTTCCGATGAACGACCCTACCCCGCGAAGCCGCAAGGACCTGAAGTGCACGGCCGAGGCGTTGGCCTTTCAGCGGCGCTTCGCGTCGGATCTGAGGCGGCGGGTGGTCGAGAACGGCGAATCGTTCGTGATCGCGCAGGCCGATACGCCGCACGAGTTGTTTCACGCCATGGATATTCCGCTGATCACCAATCAATGGTGGTCGGCGTATATCTCGGCGAAACAGCTCTCGACCCGCTATTTCAAGGTCCTGGAAAGCAACGGCTATCCGGCGAACGGCTGCCGCTACTGCTCGCTGGGGCTTGCCTGCACGCTGGCGAATGACCCGGCCACCGCCCCCTGGGGCGGCTTGCCGACGCCGGCGGCGTTGGTGGCCCGCCTGACGTGCGACTGCGTTCAGCACGTATTCAGCCGCTGGGCCGAAGCGCTCGGCACGGATTTCTTCCCGCTCGAAGCCCCGGCGTGGACGCACCAGGATGCCCGCTGGTTCGAGAAATCCAACGATCGCTGGGAGGAGGTGTTTCAGCCCGAGCGCATCGAGCTGCTGGTACAGGAGATGCGCGATCTGATCACCTTGCTCGAGAAGAAGACCGGTCGACGCTTCAGCGAGGACCGCTTGTCGAGCCTGATGGAGCGCATCAACGAACAAGAGTCCTATATCGCGGAGGCGGCCCGGATGATCGGTGCGGCACGGCCTTGCCCGGTGTCGATTGCCGACCAGATGCCGAATACCATGATTCCGCAGTGGCATCGGGGATCGGACTGGGCGGTGGCGCACGCCCGGCGATTTCGCGACGAGGTGGCGGAGCGGATCGACAGCGGAGCGGGCGTGGGCCAGGTCGAGCGCATTCGCCTGATGTGGATCGGGGCGGGCCTGTGGCACGACCCGGGGTTCTACAATGCGCTGGAAGAGCGCCTGGGGGCGGTGTTCGTATGGTCCATGTACATGCCGTTTGCGGGGCCGCAATACATCCGCGCGATGCACGGCAAGCCGCTGCATGCGCTCGCGAGTCGCATCTGCTCGATGAACGAGGTGCTGCATCTGCCTCCCTGGATGAACGGCTGGATGGTCAGCGAGGCGCAACGCTGCGGGATCGATGCCGCCGTCATGCTGGTGCCGCCGGACAGCCTGCTCTCGCAGAGCGGCACCAAGCTCACGCAATTGTCGCTGCAGGCCGCGGGCGTGCCCACCTTGGCGCTCGATGCCGACATGGTGGATTCCGCCGGGTGGAGTCACGAGCAGATGGTGAACTGCGTATCCGAGTTTCTCAAGACCGCCGGGCTCGCATGAAGCGGCCATTCCCTCGAGCAGCTCGTCGTGGTGCTGTGCGCCGCCTGGAGCTTTGCCTCCGTGGCGCTGGGGGCGACGACGCTCACGTATGCCACGCCCTATGGTCCCAATCACACCTTCAGTCGGGCCGACAAGACCTGGATGCGGTGGGTCGAAAGCACTCCGGTGGGAGCCTGAGCATTCGGCCTATCTGGTCGGGGGCGCTGCTGTCCTCCGATGAGTCGATGATCGAGTTGCGCCACGGCGTTGCGGACATCGGACTCATCACTCCCATCTATTCGCGCGGCGGAGCCCACTTGCTGCGCATTCAGACCGGCTTTTACAGCGGCGCGAAGACTTTCGAAGAACAGATCGCCATGTACCGCTGCCTCGCCGCGGCATGGCCGGAGTATGCCCATGAGCTGCGCGGGCTGAAGGTACTCGCGGTGCAGGGCGGGACACTCCCGGGCCTCTTGACGCGCACGCGGCCGATCCGTCGACTGGACGATCTGAGGGGCTTCGAGTCCGCGTGCCGACGGAGCTCCTCAACGTGCTGCGCGACCTGGGTGCGGATCCGGTCAGCATGCCCATGGGAGAGGTGTACTCGGCGCTCGCCAAAGGCGTGCTCGACGGGGTGGTCGCGCCCGCCGACACCCTGAAGTCGCTGCATTTCGGCGAGGTCGCAAAGTACTTCACCGAGATCGACATCCCACGCGGCGCGTATCCGGCGAGGGCCATGAATTTGGCACGCTGGGGCAAGCTATCGGATCAGCAGCGCGCCGTGCTCGAGGACTCCATCCCCATTTGGGAGACCGCGCTGTCAACCGAGACCCGCGCGGCGGTCCTCTCGGGAGAGGCCGCGGGCCGCGCTCAAGGAGTCGAGTTCATTGCGGTGCCGCCGGAAGATCAACGCCGGTTCGATTCGCTCTACCAGCGGGACGCGGCGCGCAGCGCCGAGGAGCTGTCTCGATTCGAGATCGACGGCGACGAGGTATTCAAGGATGCGCAACGCATCGGGTGGGGCATCGAGCACACCGGGCGCGTGACATGCGGGAGACCACCAGATGCAGCCGCTTGAAGGAATTCGAATCGCCGATTTCAGCCACATCATGGCGGGACCCTACGCCACGCACCTGCTGCGGCTGCTCGGCGCGGAAGTCATCAAGATCGAGGCGCCCGGACGCGGCGATGCGATGCGCTATTACGGAAGCGACCGGGCGTACGATGGGATGGCGCCCGCGTTCATTGCGGTGAACGCGGGCAAGAAGTCCGTGTCATTGGATCTCAAGCGACCGGAGGCGCTCGCGGCCGCGAAACGGCTGATTGCCCGCTCGGACGTGGTGATCGAGAATTTCCGTCCCGGCGTCATGGCGCGCCTGGGGCTCGCGTATCCGACGGTGCGCGCGCTGAAATCCGACATCGTGTACTGCTCGGTGTCCGGCTACGGCCAATCGGGGCCGCTGCGCGATTGGCCCGCCATCGACAACATCGTACAGGCCACGAGCGGCATGATGTCCCTGGGGGGCGAGCCCGGTGATCCGCCGATGCGCGTGGGATTTCCCGTGGTCGACACCTTGACCGGTCAGACGGCGGCGTTCGCGGTGCTGGCGGCGCTGTTTCGACGCCAGCGAAGCGGTGAGGGGGAATATATCGACGTGGCGATGATGGATGCCAGCATGGCGTTCATGGCCTCGGCGATGGTGCCCTATCTGGTGACGGGTCGCGCCCTCGAGCGCACCGGCAATACCGGCTACAGCGGCCAGCCGACGGCCGCCCTGTTCGAGGCCGGTGACGGGAACCTCATTTCTCTGGGGGTGGTGCAGCAGGCACAATTCGAGGCGCTGGCGTTGCTGCTCGAGCATCGAGACTGGTTGGCGGATGCGCGCTACGCCACCGCCGATTTGCGGCGCGCCAACGCAGACACCCTCAAGGCGGCGCTCGCGCAGTGTCTGCGGACGCGGCCGGCGGCTCAGTGGGAGGCGCAAATGAGTGCGGCCGGCATCCCGTGCGGCATGGTGCGCGACGTTGCGCAGGCGGCATCGCTTGCGCATCTGCGCGATCGCGGAGTGAAGATTCCCTTGCGCGTCCCGGGTCTGCCGCAGCGTGAGGACGTTGAGATCGTCAATGCGGGATTCTTGTTCCAGGCGGGAGGCCCGGGCGTTCAGCAGCCGCCGCCGACCCAGGGCCAGCACACCGACGAGATCCTCGAGTGGCTCGGCTTCGACGCGGAGCAGCGGCGTGAGATTGCGGGGTCTTCGGCCCGGCCATAGGCGAGGAGCTAGACGTGGATACCAATCTCCGCGGAAGTCACGAATCGGATCGGCACGGACAGGGCGCCGACTTCTGGAAATCGGGTCTGCTTAATCTCACCTGCAATTTCAAACCCCGGCGCGCACTTGAGCAGTTCTTCGATGGCGACTCGCAGTTGCAGTCTCGCGAGGGTCACGCCCGCACACACATGGGGTCCCATGCCAAACGCCAGGTGGTCGGAAATGTTCGGACGATCCAGCACAAATCGTTCGGGATCGCTGAATACCGTCTCATCGCGATTCGCGGAGGCGAACAGCAGCGCGATGGGCTCGCCTTCCTGGATGACACGTCCTTGGAACTGCACGTCCCGGTTGGCGGTCCGCGCGAATCCGCGGTAGGGCGTATAGAGGCGTAAAAATTCCTCGACAGCCGCGGGCATCAACTCGGGCTCCTGCCGCAATTGGCGCTGCAGTTCCGGGTGGCGAGCCAGGTGCACCGCGATGCTGCCGACCACGAGCGTCGGCGCAATGATGCCGACCACCAGGACCTGCCGGATGGTGCCGAGGACCATGTCGTCGGGGAACGGCTCGCCATCGACGCGCGCGGCCAGCAGCGCGGTGGTCGGATCCGTCGCCGGATCGAGCGGTGAGCGGCGCCGCTCCTCGATCATGGCGCGGGCGATCTCGTACAGCTTGAGGCTGGTCTCACGCACCATCTCGCCGTCGGCCGACTGCACCGCGATATTGTAGGCGCGCCCGATCTGCTGCAATTCGGGAATCATCGGGCTCGGCACGTTCATCCAGGCGGCGAACACCCGGATCGTGAGATGACTGGAAAAATCGGCGCAGAACGTCGCCGCCGCCGGCCGCCACGAGCGCTGCCAAGAGCTCAGCCGCCATTTGACGGATGACGGGCTCCAGGGTGGCAATGCGCTCGGGTTTGAGCAGAGGATTCAGCACCCGTCGATAGCGGGTATGTTCGGGCGGGTCGAGGTGCAGCGGCGGCCGGCGTCCGGTGAAAGCCAATTTTGGTACGACATTCTGTTTCGACGTGATGAAGACATCGGGCTCGCCGAGGACGCGCCGCACGTCGGCGTAGCTGGCGAGCGCCCAGAAGCCGCCCCAAGCATCGGAGTGGGCCACGGGGCAGCGCGCGCGCAACTCGCGAAAAACGTCGTAGGGGCTGTCGAAGGTTTCCGGAAGCAGGGGGTCGAAATCTTGGGTCGCGGACATAAACGGGGAGTCCCGAAAGGGCTGTCTGCGCCGGATCATAGCCGAAGAAACGATGGTATGAAAGCGCTTACATCCGGTACTTCAATTGCATGCCGACGGTATTCATCAACAGGATGATTCCGCTCGCCAAGAACACGGAGTTGAGGCCCCAATGGGCCCCGAGCAATCCGCCGCTCAGCGGCCCGAGAAAGCCGCCGAGATACGCGGCCCCCGATGTCAGGCCGTACACGCGACCGCGATCGTGATCGACCACCGCTTTGCCCACCAGCGAGTTGACGATGGGAATCACGCTGCAAATGAACAACCCGCCTAAAAATCGCTCTAAGACGAATAGTCGATAGCTTGCGGCGTAGGCCTGCGGGAGCAGGCACAGGGCGGAGGCCAGCAGGATGAAAGACAGCAGCCGTCGAGCGCCCATTCGGTCGCTCAGCATCCCCAACAGAGGGGCCGCCAACAGCCCTCCCAGGCCCACCACGGAGAACGCCAGACCCGCAAGCGTCGCCAGATCGGGGGGTGTCCCGACCAGTTCTCGAACGTGCAACGAGATGACCGGCTGAGTCATGGTGATCGAGCACTGCGCGAGCAGCAGGATGGCGATCAGGCGACCGACCGGTCGAGACCGCGGAGGCTCCGCCTCCCCCCGCTCGAAGGTGTCGGCAGGGGGCGATTCACGTCTTGGCGGCTTCGGCACGATCGCGACCGCGGCGCTGATGAGAAATGCCGCAGCGCCCGCGATCAGGAAGGGCGCGCGCAAGCTCGAATAAAAATCCGCCAGGCCGCCGCCGATCAACGGTCCTACCAACGTGCCCGTGAGTTGCGCCGTCGCCATCCACCCCAGGGAGGCCCCCAGCCGTGCCATGGGTACGGCGGCGCTGACGATGGACAGTCCGGCCGCCAGATGACCACCGAACAGCCCCATGGTGAAGCGCAGCGCCAGCAGCTCCCAGGGCGTCGTCGCGAGGCTCATCGATGCCGTGCAGACGGCCGCGGCCATGCACGCCAGCAAAATGATGAGCCGTCGATCCACTCGGTCCGCCAGGCGTCCCCAGTGCGGAGAGGCGAGCGCGGCGGCAAGAGGTGTTACGCCGATCAGCACGCCGGCCCACGTTCGCACCGTGGCGGGCGCATCCACCCCCATAGCGGGAAGGACCAGAGGGATGATCGGCGGCACGATCGAGAATGCAACGCCGACCACGAACTGTAGGCTGATCATGGCCAACAGTGTGCGGCGCCAATTGCTCGCGCCGATAAACGCGCCGGGGATGGGAAGCAAGTGTCTCGTCGGCACGACCGATCTTAGGTCGCCGCAAGCTCTTCGGTGTCGATTTCCGCCTGCGTCGCGGCGGCATAGCGCGGCCCGCTGACCGAGCCGTCATTGATCATCGCACCCACGCGCTGCATCGTCTGCGAGTCCAGCCGGACCGATAATGCGCCGACGTTTTCCGCAAGGTGGCCGAGACCGATGGCGACCACCTCGGCCGAGCCGATCCGGCGCGTCGGCAGCTCCGTCATGTCGACTGTCGGTCGAGCTGTTGCTCGAGCGAGTGCAGCGTGCGGTAGCACGGCAGCACTTGATGGATGCTGCCGTTGGGTTCGCGTCCTTCCTCGATCGCGGCGAAGAACTCCCGATCCTGCAGTTCGATGCCGTTCATCGACACATCGACCCGCGAAACGTCGATTTTTTGCTCCTTGCCGTCGTACAGGTCGTCATAGCGGGCGAGGTAGGTCCCGTGATCGCAGATGTAGCGAAAAAAAGTGCCCAAGGGGCCGTCGTTATTGAAGGACAGCGACAGCGTGCAAATCGCGCCGTTCTCAGCCTTGAGCTGGATGGACATGTCCATCGCGATCTTGAGCACGGGGTGGATGGGACCCTGTACGGCGTGGGCGAGCGCGATCGGTGCGCCCGCCTGATACGCAAACAGATCCACCGTATGCGCCGCGTGGTGCCACAGCAGATGGTCGGTCCACGATCGTGGCTGCCCCAGCGCATTGGTGTTGGTGCGACGGAAGAAATAAGTCTGCACGTCCATTTGCTGGATGTGTAGCTCACCGGCCCTGATGCGGGCGTGCACCCACTGATGCGAGGGATTGAAGCGCCGCGTATGCCCGACCATGCAGACGAGCCCCGTGCGCCGCTGCAGCTCGGCGACCGCCAGGGCCGATGCCCAGTCGTCGGCGAGCGGGATTTCGACCTGCACGTGCTTGCCGGCCTTAAGGCACTGCGTGGCCTGGGCCGCATGCAGCTGCGTGGGCGTGCAGAGAATGGCGGCGTCGACGCCCGGCTGGGCCAGGGCCTCGGCGAGATCGGTGGTCACGTGGGCGACCCCATACCTGCTTGCAACCGCACGGGTGGGCTCGAGTTCGCGTCCGACGAGAGAAGCGACCTCGATGCCGCCGATGGTTTTGATCGCATCCAGGTGCTTCTGGCCGAAAGCGCCGGCGCCGGCGAGGATGACTCTCATGGTGCATTCTCCAAAATCAGGTGCCCGACCGCCGTGTTCGACGCGGGTACGTGGTAGAACCGGTGCAGGCAATGGACACGGGGATTGAGCGCCCCGCGCATAATGAGCCACATCACCAGTTCGATCCCCTCCGATCCCGCTTCGCGCAGGTACTCGATGTGCGGCATGCGCGACAGCGTCTCCGGGTCCTCGATGAGCTGATCGAGCCACCGGTTGTCCCACGGCTTGTTGATCAGCCCGGCACGCGGCCCCTGCAGCTGGTGGCTCATCCCGCCGGTGCCCCAGACCTGGACGTTCAGATCTTGATCGAAGCTCTCGACCGCGCGCCGGATGGCCTTTCCGAGCTCGAAGCAGCGGTGTCCGGACGGGGGAGGGAACAGAACCACGTTGACCGCGAGCGGGATGACCCGCACCGGCCATGCGCTGGGCTGACCGAACATCAGCGACAGCGGGACGGTGAGGCCGTGGTCCACGTCCATGTGATTGATGATGGTGAGGTCGAAGTCCTGCTGAATCACCGACTGGGCGATGTGGGCAGGCGAGTTCCGGACAGCCGGGTACCACCGGAACCGGGCGCGGCCCCCAGCCCTCGTCCGCGGGCTTGAACTGATCGGCGCACCCCAAGGCAAAGGTCGGGACGATGTCCAAACTGAACGCCGAGGCGTGATCGTTGTACACGAGCACCACGACATCGGGTCGAGTCTCGGCGATCCAGCGCTTGGAGATCTCGTAGCCCGCGAATAGCGGCTTCCAATAGTCATCCCCCGTGCGGCCATTGTCGATGGCAGCGCCGATGGCCGGCACATGCGAGGTGCAAACTCCCGCGCCGATGCGTGCGCTCATGCCTTCTCCATGCCGGCGCTCTCGTCCGAGCCCCCGGGTGAACGTCCCCCCGCGAGCATCATTTGCGCATACGCCTCCTGCGACATGCCGGTCATCAGCGCCGCGGCATGCTGAAAGCTCTTGCCGTCGGTCGAGAAGATCTTCGCCAGGAAATAAATGTTGCCGCCGAGGCCGAGCATGCCGTTGTAATCGCGCGCGAGCACCGCCTGCTTTTGCGCATCATTCATCGGCCACTCATCGACATAGGCGCGCTCGTCACGCTTGAAGCGCTCGCGATTCTCGGGTCGTCATCAGCGACATGCAAAACTGATTGAGGTGATATCCCATGCGTGCCTGGTCGGCGTCGAAGATGACGGTGCCGGGAATATCGGCGTACGGTTTGGGACGCGACATGGTGCGGTATTCCTCCTCAGCGGTTCCAGTATAGGCGCTGCGGATTGTCGACCAGCAGCCGGCTGACCAGGGCTCGTGCTCGGCGCGATGCGCGGTATCACATCGACGAGTTGACCGTCGTCCGGCATGTGCGTCTTCAGATTCGGGTGCGGCCAGTCCGTTCCCCACAGTACCCGGTCAGGGAAGCTCTCAATCAGTCGGCGCGCGAACGGGATGAAGTCGTCGTAGCCCGGGGGCCCCGAGAGCGACAGCCGGTCGGGGCAGGTAACCTTGGACCAGACGTTCGGGCACTCGCGCATCAAGCGCAGGAAGAGTGCGAACTCCGGCCCGTCGACCGGCTTGCCGACATCCGGGTCGGCCCATGTGGTCGACCACCACCGTGGTCGGGAGGACTCGCGAAGAAGTCGTAGAACTCCGGCAGGTCCGCCGCCTCGAAATAGATGACCACATGCCAGTCGAGCGACGCGACGCGACGTGCGATCTCGAGCAGCACCTCGCGCGGCGTGGTATCGACCAGCCGTCGGACGAAGTTGAACCGCACGCCGCGCACCCCCGCCTCATCCAGCAACCGCAGCTCCTCATCGCTCACCTCCGGCTTGACCGTGGCGACCCCCCGCGCCCGGCGGCCGGCGTCGCGCAAGGCATCGACCAGCGCGCGATTGTCAGCTGCCGTGGCAAGTCGCCTGCACGATGACATTGCGCTCGAAGCCGAGGTAATCGCGCAGCGCCCAGAGATGCTCCTTGGAGGCATCGCAGGGCGTGTATTTGCGCTCGGGCGCGTAGGGGAATTCTCGCCCCGGGCCGAACACGTGGCAGTGCGCATCGACCGCACCTGGGGGCGGCACGAAGCGCGGCTTGGAGGGATGAGGGTGGAAGGGGCGCCAGTCGGGATCCATCGTGAAAGGTCCCGAGGCCGCCGAGGATGTCCACCCCGGGCCGCCCGGCTGCAAGAGGGTGGGGCTCGAGGGGGAAGGGCCGGAGGGAGGAGAGGTCATCGGCCGCGTGCCTCGAGCATCCGGTCCAGGCGCGGAAATACACGACGCGCATTGCCTTCGTAGATGCGCTGCTTGTCGGCGGGTGCGACGGCGAGCGCATCGATGTAGCGCTTCGTGTCATCGAAGTAGTGGCCCGATCTCGGGATCGATCCCGCGCACGGCGCCGACCATCTCCGACCCGAACAGGATGTTCTTGATGTCGATGACGCGCACCAGCAGATCGATGCCGGGCTGGTGATACACGCAGGTGTCGAAAAACACATTCCTCATGACGTGCTCCGCGAGCGGTGGCCGCTTCAGCATGTCGGCCAGCCCCCGGTAGCGTCCCCAGTGGTAAGGCACCGCACCTCCCCCGTGCGGAATGATGAACTTGAGCGTCGGAAAGTCCTTGAACAAATCCCCCTCGACAAACTGCATGAACGCGGTGGTGTCGGCATTCAGGTAATGCGCCCCCGTAGCATGAAAATTCGGGTTGCAGGAGGCTGATACATGCACCATCGCGGGCACCTCCAGCTCCACCATTTTCTCGTAGAACGGGTACCAGTGGCGATCGGTGAGCGGCGGAGAGGTCCAGTGCCCGCCCGATGGATCCGGATTGAGGTTGCAGCCGATGAAGCCCAGTTCCTTCACGCAGCGCTCGAGCTCCTCGATCGAGCCGGTGATCGGCACCCCCGGGGACTGGGGCAGCTGGCAGACGCCGACGAAGTTGTCCGGGTACAGATCCACCACCCGCCGGATCAGGTCATTGTTGGCTCGTGTCCAGGCCCGCGAGATCGCCGCATCGCCCTGATGATGGCCCATGGCCGAGGCGCGCGGCGAGAAGATGGTCAGATCGCTGCCGCGCTCCCTCTGCAGCTTCAGCTGATTGGCCTCGATCGTCTCCCGGATCTCGTCATCGGAAATCCGGCCCGGCGACGCCGGCGCCGCGCCGGGTTGCTTGAACGCCGCGAGTTGCGCATCGCGGAAGCTCTGATGCGCGGCAGGCGCCGTGGTGTAGTGGCCGTGACAATCGATGATCATGGGTCGTCCGACCAGGCCGCAGAAGGGACGAAAATTTCGCCGCGCATGAGCTTTCGCGCGGTACGCACCAGCGCCGAACGCTGCACACGCATATCGCCGCCGTCCACACTCACCTCCAATTCCACGGTGAAGTAGCCCGTAGGATGCTCGATGTCGAGCCGTTGGGTTCCGCCGACGCCGATGCGCCCGGCTACGCGCGACGCCACCGATCCGGGCGCCACGCAGGCCGTCGCGACGCTCACCGCGCCCAGCACGCCGATGGCCTCGTGCACGCGATGCGGAATGAAGGTGCGCGTGTCGATGGCACCGCCGCGCCAGCGCGGACGAGACCAGTGCGACATCTTGGGCACGGTCTTCGCGTGACATCGCCCAGATTCATCCGCGGGCCGAGCTCGAGGCGCAGCCTCTCGAGCCGTGCCTTGAGCGGGCCGTTTGCTCTCCAGTTGCTCGGGCGACTCATCGCCTCGCAGACCGAAGTCGGCCGCCTCGAAGGATGACCACCGGCATGCCGTTGTCGATGCAGGTCGACCTCGACGCCCTCGACACGGTCGATGCGATTCCCCGGTCGGGAACAAGGCGCCGCAGGACGACCCTGCCACATCGAGAAAGTCGATGCTGATGCGGCGCGGCCGTCCCCGGTACGCCATCGATGCGCGCATGACCTTCGTACTCGACCGCTCCTTCGGGCGTGGGCACATGCGCGACCGCGATGCTGGCGGTGTTGACCATATGAATGCGCACGGGCGTGGTCGATCCCGACACGGCGACGATGCCATTCTCGATCGCCCAGGGGCCGACACCGGCCAGGATATTGCCGCAGTTCTGCGAGTCGCTGACTTCGGCCTTGTCGACCGCCACCTGCAGGAACAGGTAGTCGACGTCCGCCTCCGGGCGGCTCGCCGGTCCGATCACGGCCACCTTGCTGGTCAGCGGATGAGCACCGCCCACGCCGTCGATCTGCCGGGCGTCCGGCGAGCCCATCGCGGCCAGCAGCACCCGATCGCGCGCGCTGCGCTCCGCCGGCAAATCGCGCACGTGGAAGTAAAGACCCTTGGAGGTCCCGCCGCGCATCAGCGTCGCCGGAATGGCGCGCAGCATGCGCTCACTCCTCGGCCGGACGCTCGCGATAGTCGAGGCCGCGGCTCGCGAGCTTGTCCCGCATCCCATAGATGTCGAGCCCGAGCTCGCCGGCCTTCAGCCGCTCGCGCACCTTGGCTTCTTTTGCTTCCCGCGCGGCGCTCGCTTTCGCGACCTCGGCCGCGCGCGCCCGCGGCACGACGCAAACTCCGTCATCGTCGGCGACGATGACATCGCCCGGCTGGACGAGGGCACCGGCGCACACCACGGGCACGTTGACGCTGCCCAGCGTCTCCTTGACCGTACCTTGTGCGAAGATGCAGCGTGGACCACACGGGAAATCGCATGGCGGTGAGTTCGCGCACGTCACGAACGCCTGCATCGATGATCAATCCGACGACGCCTCGAGCCTTGCAGCGAGCACGGCCAAAAGCTCACCGAAGTAGCCGGCGTCGGAGGACGAGGTGGGCGCGACGACGAGGATGTCGCCGTCGCTGGCACTGCTCCACGGCAACGTGAATCATCCAGTTGTCGCAGGGCGCGACGCTGACCGTCACGGCGGGGCCTGCTATCTGAGCGCCGACGTAAATGGGACGCAATGCCGGAGCCAGCAATCCCGTCCGGCCCTGGGCCTCGTGGACGGTGGCGACACCCGACGCAGCCAGGCCTTCGACAACCGCGCGCTCCGGCCGCTCGATTCGAGTGTAGACGACGTTCATCGAGACCCCCCGTGCCTCTGGAGGAGTCCAGTGTGCTCGCAAAATCCAGCGCCGAGCCAATTGCATATTGGCCTATGGTATAAGAAAAAGTATACACATCGGGAAAAAGTGCATGCAAACGCTGCCGAATATCCGTCACCTCTCTGCGCTGTACGCCGTGATGCAGATAGGCTCGTTCAGCGCGGCCGCGCGCTTCGTGCATCTGACCCAGCCGGCCGTGACCCAGGCGGTTGCCCGCCTCGAAGTCCGCTTTGGATCGCGTCTTTTCACGCGAACGAGCCAAGGCGTCGAGCTGACTGCGGCGGGGCGCGTTTGCGCGCCGCGCATCGGCCGCGCATTCGACCGCCTCGGCGAAGGGCTGCGTGGATTCACGGGGGGATCCAGTGCCGAGACTCCGCTGCTGCGCGGTATAACCTCCGTGCAACTGGAGGCATTGACGGCGATCCTGGATGCCGGCAGTTTCAGCGCGGCGGCGCGCGCCGCGGGCCGCTCCCGCGCGACCTACTTTCGCGCCGCGCGCGCGCTCGAAGCGCGTCTCGGGGCACGGCTGTTCGAGCCGACCAGCCACGGCATTCGGCCCACGCGCGAAGCGGGCAATCTCGTGCGGCAGGTGATGCTGGCAAAGGCCGAGCTTGCGCAGGCCCGCGCGGAGATCGCGGCACTCCATGGCTCGGATCGGGGCAGCACCGTGATCGGTGCCATGCCGCTCGCGCGCAGCGCCGTATTGCCTGCGGCGATCCTGCGGTTTGCCGCGCTGCAACCTCTGCACTCGGTCGCCATCCTGGATGCACCGTACGACACCTTGCTGGCGGCGCTGCGCAGCGGCCGCGCCGATGTGCTGATCGGCGCCTTGCGCGGGTTGACCGACGGCGACGTGCTGGAGGAACACCTGTTCGACGATCCACTCGCCATCATCGCCCGGCCGCAACATCCGCTGGTGGCCACCCGCCGTGCGCGGGTACCCGTGAGTCTCTCGGAGCTGAGACGCTATCCCTGGATTGCACCGCGGCGCGACTCGCCCCTCCGACGGCAGTTTGAGCGGCTGTTCGAAGCTTCCCCCGCACCGTCGGTAGCCCCGATCGAATGCAGCTCCCTGGAAACCGCGCGGGCCATTATCGTGTCGAGTGACCGCCTGATGCTGCTGTCGGCGCAGCAGGTGCATGCGGAACTGTCGAGCGGACAGCTGATTGCGCTGCGGCACCCGTTGGGTCGTGTGACGCGTGCGATCGGTCTGACCCTGCGCCGGGAGTGGCATCCGACCGCGACTCAGTGCCAACTCATCGATGCCTTGCGGCAGCAGGCCCAGCGGATCGGTCTTAGCGCCGCGCCTCCTCCTCGGTCTCCAGTCCGTCGCGGACGCGGAACTCCCGCGGCGACAAGCTCATCCGGCGGTGAAAAAAGCGGCTGAAATAGGCCGGGTCCTCGAATCCAAGATGGTCGGCACGGGCCCTGTGAGCTATTGCGACCATGCGCTCGACAACGCCCGAACGCCGGCGACGAATCCGGCGCGATGGGCGGCCGGCACGCGCTCGAGCAGTTCGGCCTCATACGCGGTGATGATCCGCTCGATGCGGCGCACAAGCGCTGCACCCGCCTCAGTGAGCCGCAGGCCATGGGAGCGCCCATCGATCCGCGCGCGCGCCATGAGGTGTCGCTTGTGAAGCCGTGCCGCGAGCGGTGCCATATTGGCGCGCGCAATATCCAGAAGCTTGCCAATCTCGCTCTGTGTGATGCCGGGATTCGCCTCGACGACCATCAGGACGCTGGCTTCGGTGGGTCGAACCGACAGCACCGCGAGGTCCGCAGCCAATTTGGCCATGGCGCCCGCCGAGGCTCGACGCAGCGCGTAGCCCGGAAAGCGCATCATCGGATCTATCACGTCATCTCCCCGCCCGTCGAACGCCGACGTTCGATTTTAGCCTTGCTCGCGACGGTAAACCGCTATATGATATAGCAATCATAACGAGTAGGGGGTTGGCCATGCGTTTTGAACGTATCAGTCCCATCACGCACGAGGCGGCGAGCAGTGCTCTCGCCATGACGCCGGCCGAGGCTCGTGCGGTGACCGATCGGGCCGCCGGGGCTTTCCCGGCTTGGGCCGACATGGGTCCCAACGCGCGCCGCGCCATACTCGGCAAGGCTGCGAGCGCGCTCGAAGCGCGCAAAGACGACTTCGTGAAGGCGATGATGGGGGAAATCGGCGCCACGGCAGGATGGGCCATGTTCAACCTCATGCTGGCGGCGGGAATGACGCGAGAGGCGGCGGCGTTGACCACTCAAATCGGCGGCGAGGTCATCCCGTCGGATAAGCCGGGTTGCCTTGCGATGTCGCTGCGAGAGCCCGTCGGTGTAGTGCTCGGTATCGCTCCGTGGAACGCGCCGATTATCCTGGGGGTACGAGCGATCGTGACGCCCCTGGCATGCGGCAACTCGGTCATCCTCAAGGCCTCGGAGATCTGTCCGCGGACCCACGAGCTGATCATCGAAGCCTTTGCGGAGGCCGGATTTCCCGCAGGGGTCGTCAACGTGGTGACCAATGCGCCGAAGGATGCCGGCGAAGTCGTCGGAGCCTTGATCGATCATCCCGCGGTGCGTCGGGTGAATTTCACCGGCTCGACCGCCATCGGCCGAATCATCGCCAAGCGCTGCGCCGAGCAGCTCAAGCCGTGCCTGCTCGAGCTCGGGGGCAAGGCACCGCTGATCGTCCTCGAGGACGCCAATCTCGACGAGGCGGTGAAAGCGGCCGCATTCGGCGCCTTCATGAACCAGGGTCAGATTTGCATGTCGACCGAGCGCATCATCGTGACGGCGCCGATCGCGGATGAATTCGCCGAGCGCTTCGCGGAAAAGGCGCGCTCGATGGCAGTCGGTGATCCCAGAGACGGCAAGACCCCGCTGGGCGCCGTCGTCGATCAGAAGACGGTCACGCATGTGAACGGCCTGATCGACGATGCCACCGCGGCCGGTGCCAAGGTCATTGCCGGCGGCAAAGCGAACACCGTGCTCATGCCGGCGACCGTCGTCGATGGAGTCACCGATCGCATGAAGCTGTATCGCGATGAGAGCTTCGGGCCGGTCGTCGCCATCATCCGCGCGAAGGACGAGGCCGATGCCGTGCGTCTTGCCAACGACAGTGAGTACGGGCTCTCTGCTGCGGTCTTCACCCGCGATACGGCACGCGGCCTCAAGGTCGCACGGCAGATCCGCTCGGGCATGTGCCACATCAATGGCCCTACGGTGCACGACGAGGCGCAGATGCCCTTCGGCGGCGTCGGGGCCTCGGGTTACGGCCGCTTCGGCGGCAAGGCCGGGATCGATCAGTTCACGGAGTTGCGCTGGATCACGATGGAAACGTTGCCGGGCCACTTTCCAATCTAAAATGCAGCGCACATAAAGCAGCGCACATCGCCACGCCCGATACGGAGTACCAAGCCCCATGACTCACGATAAGGAAGAAGCCGAGACGGTTGCCTATGAGCTGCGAGACGGGATCGCCTGGGTAAAATTCAATCGCCCGGACAAGCGCAACTGTATGAACCCCAAGCTCAACCGCCGCATGATGCAGGTGCTCGACGAGCTCGAGTACCGGGACGATGCGGGAGTCCTGGTGCTGTCGGGCGAAGGGACCGCCTGGTCGGCGGGCATGGATCTGAAGGAGTATTTTCGCGAGACCGAGACGAAGGGCCTCGGCGCGGTGCGGCAGGCCCAGCGAGAGGCCTACGGTTGGTGGCGGAGGCTGCGCTGGTACCAGAAGCCCACCATCGCCATGGTCAACGGTTGGTGCTTCGGCGGCGGCTATGGCCCGCTGTTCGCGTGCGATCTGGCGTTCGCGGCCGAGGAAGCGCAGTTTGGCCTCTCCGAGATCAACTGGGGCATTCTTCCGGGCGGCGGAGCCACGAAGGTCGCGCGCGAGCTCTTGTCCTTCCGCCGCGCGATGTATCACGCGCTGATGGGCGAAAATATCGATGGCCGCACCGCCGCGGCATGGGGTCTCGTCAATGAGGCCCTGCCGCTGGCCCAGCTCGAGGAGCGCGTGACGGCGGTCGCCGCGACGCTGCTGAAAAAGAACCCCATCGCGCTGAAGGCCACCAAGGACGCCGTCCGCCGCGTGAGCGACATGAGCTACGACAACGCCGAGGACTACCTGATCCGGGCGCAGGAGGCGGCCAATTTCTTCGACAACGACGGTCGGAAGGAAGGCATCCATCAATTCATCGACGAAAAGAGCTTCAAACCCGGCCTCGGTGCCTACGACAAATCCCGGCAGAAGCACGAGAGTCGCTGATGTGATACCGCTAGCGCGCCTGTCCCCGAAAGCGATCGAGCGGTTGTTGCGGCCGCGCTCGGTCGCGATCGTGGGGGCTTCGGCGAGTCCGGGGGCACTAGGCGCTTCGGTGTTGACCAATCTCGAGCGCATGCGCTACCCGGGGCAGATCTACCTGATCAATCCCAAGCGCGACGAGATCGGCGGTCGACTGTGCCTCAAGTCCATCGACGACCTGCCCACGGGTGTCGATGCGGCGGTACTCGCGATACCGCGTGCGGGCGTCTTGGACGCCGTACGCGCGCTCGGCGCACGCCAGGCTGGGTCAGCGATCATTTTCTCCTCCGGATTCGCCGAAGGCGGGGAGGCGGGTCGACAAGAACAGCGTGAGATCGCGCGCATCGCCGCCGAGCACGAGATGGTCATCGAAGGTCCGAACTGTCTCGGGCTGGTCAATCATGTCGATGGCGTGGCACTCACCTTCGTCGAGACTCCGGCGCTGCCGCTCGACGGGAAGCCATGCATCGCGATTGTGAGTCAGAGCGGGGCAATGGCCTGTGTGCTCGCCGTGATGCTGCAAAGCCGTGCCCTGCCTGTCTCTTATTCCGTCTCGACCGGCAATGAAGCGGCAAGCGGCGTCGAGGATTACGTCGACTATCTGCTCGCGGACTCGAGCACGCGGGCGATCGGCATGATTGTCGAACAGTTTCGACAGCCCGCCCGATTCTTGGAGCTTGCCCGTCGAGCCCGCGCCGTGGGCAAGGTCATTGTCCTGCTGCATCCCGGGCGCAGCGCCGCCGCGCGTGCATCCGCGGCCACCCATACCGGCGCGCTCGCCGGCGACTATGCGGTGATGCGGCTCAAAGTCGAGGGCGAGGGCGTGGTGCTCGCGGAGAGCCTCGAAGAGCTCGGAGACATTCTCGACATGGTTCTTCGCTGTCCGACGCGCCCCTGCGGGGGATCCGTCGTGATCACGGAGTCGGGAGCGTTCAAGGCGTTGACCCTCGATTTGGCCGAACAGGTGGGCTTGGCACTGCCGGCGATCGACGACCGGACGGCGCCGACCCTGCGCGCGGCGATGCCCGACTTTGTGCCGGTCAGCAATCCGCTCGATCTGACCGCGCAAGGGCTGGTCGACCCGGATATCTACCGGCGCACGCTCGCGGCCGTCTCGGCGGACGAGCGCTTCGGCACGATCATTCTCGGCATCATCCAGACGGACGCCACCACGTCCCATTTGAAGTTCCCGCCCATCCTGCAGGCTATCCGCGACCTTCGGCCGATGAAATCGGTAATTTTCGCAGGACTGGATGAGGGGGCGCAGGTTCCCTTTGAGTACATCGCCGAGCTCCGCAATCTCGGCATACCCTATTTTTCGGCGCCCGATCGCGCGATGCGCGCGGCTGCTCGACTCATCGCGGCCTCCGAGCGGCTTGTGCCCGCGCCGCCGGCAGCACGGCACCCATCTCTTCGCGCTGACGAGGAACTCCCGGCCGGCGTGATCCCTGAATATCGCGCCAAGCGGTACCTCGCCCGCCTGGGCCTCAGATTCCCGGCGGGCCGGCTGGTCCGGACGCGTGAGCAAGCCGAGCAGGCCGCCGAGGCCATCGGTTACCCCGTGGTGCTCAAGGCGCAATCGGTGAACCTGTCCCACAAGAGCGATGCGGGTGGCGTCGTTCTGGGCCTGCGCGATCGCCACTCGCTCATCGCCGGATGGCAGCGGCTTGGCGAAAACCTCGCCAGGAGCAAGGCCGGCCTCGTCCTCGAAGGCGTGCTTGTCGAGCGCATGGGTGCGCGCGGCGTCGAGCTCATCATCGGCGGACGCAACGACCCGGAGTGGGGTCCCGTCATCCTGGTGGGGTTCGGCGGGGTCCAAGCCGAAATCACCAAGGATGTGCGGTTGCTGCTCCCAGGCCTGGACTCTTCAAGCATCATCGAGGAGTTGTACCGCCTGAAGAGCGGCGCACTGTTCAAGGGCTATCGCGGTGCACCCGCCCTCGATGTGGCTGCCATCGCCGACATGATCACCCGGCTCGGCGAACTTCTGGTGGCAGAGCCCTCGATTGCCGAAATCGATCTGAATCCCGTTATCGCCTACCCGCTCGGTGAGGGTGCGGTGGCGCTCGACGCGTTGATGTTGACGCGTCCGCGCTTGGACGATCACCCCGCATAGAGAACGATCCGGACTCAGGAGACCCCCCGATGAGTGATGCGAGCTTGGAGAGTGTGCTCAAGGCTGCGGGCAATCCGGTCCAGATGCTGCGTAATTCTCAACTGGGCGCCTACGTCTATCCCGTGGTTCCGAGCGAGTTCAGCAACTGGCGTGACGAACAGCGCGCCTGGAGACACGCCGCGGTGCTATTCGACCAGTCGCACCACATGGCGGAGATAACGGTGAAAGGACCCGATGCGCTGAAGCTGATGTCCTATTGCACCATCAACAGCTTCTCCGGCTTTGGACCGAACAAAGCCAAGCAGATGGTGTCCTGCAGCCACGACGGATACGTGATCGGTGACGGCATTTTGTTTTACTTGGGCGACGAGGCGCTGGCATTCGTCGGGCGCGCTCCCACGGTGAACTGGATCCAGTTCCAGGCGCAGACCGGCGGTCATAGAGTCGAGGTGACTCGCGACGATCGCTCCCCCTCCCATCCACGGGGTAAGGCGGTTTTTCGCCGCCATTATCGCTTTCAGATTCAGGGACCTAATGCCGAAAAAGTGCTCGAGAAACTCCATGGCCGTACGCTGCCCGACATCAAGTTCTTTGCCCTGGGTGCGATCTCGATCAACGGTCGATCGATTCGCGCACTACGACATGGAATGGCCGGAGCTCCAGGTCTGGAGATCTGGGGGCCCTATGAAGAAGGCGACGAAATTCGAGAATCCATATTGGAGACGGGTAGAGAATTTGGCTTGATACCCGTGGGATCGCGCGCCTACGCGAGCAATACGCTCGAATCGGGTTGGATTCCTTCGCCGCTGCCTGCCGTGTATTCCGGTGAGGCCATGCGCACGTACCGTGAATGGCTGCCCGCCACGAGCTACGAAGCCACCGGTTCCATCGGCGGCAGCTATGTGTCGCCGCGCATCGAAGATTACTACATGACTCCCTTTGAGCTCGGCTATGGCCCTTTTGTGAAGTTCGACCACGATTTCGCAGGTCGCGAAGCGCTGGAGAAAATCGCCGGAAGACCGCATCGAAAGAAAGTGACTTTCGAATGGAACGGCGACGACCTGGCGAAGATTTATGCGTCTTTGTTCGCGCCGGGGCCTAAGAACCACAAGTTCTTCGATTTGCCGATCTCAAATTATGCTTCCTCGTCCTACGACAGAGTGACCATGAACGACGAGGTCGTGGGGCTCTCGATGTTCGGCGGCTACAGCTACAACGAACGCTGTGGATTGTCGCTCGGCGTCGTCGGCCCCGATATCAATATCGGCGACGTGCTCACTCTGGTTTGGGGGGAGGAGAATGGCGGAACCAGGAAGCCTACGGTCGAGCGACACGAGCAGGTCGGGGTGCGCGTCAAGGTCTCGCCGGCTCCATACGCTCGTAGCGCCCGCGAGGCTTATCACGAGGGTTGGAGAACCGGAGTCAAGTAGCGAAGGACGTCTAGCTTCGCCCGGTCGCACATCACTGACGAGTTAGGTCAATTCGCAATCGATCACCGCCTGCGTGCAAGGCGCTCGGGCGAGAACTGGAGCCTTAGGCAATCATGCGGCCAACTTTAAGGTAGGTTGCAATCCGACCCGAGAAGCCAACACCAGCAGCATGTCCGCACGCTCACGGCGAGTCACCTCGTATGCTCGGGTGCGCCCGGCCGAGCTCGATCATGGGAATATGGCAACGGATCTGGTGTCCCGGCTCCGCGCCGGCATTGAGCCCGGGCTCCCGCTCCTCGCAGACGGCTCCCAATTTGCGCGGACACCGCGTGTGAAAGACGCAGCCGCTCGGCACATGAATGGCGCTGGGAATCTCGCCGTGCAGCCGCACACGCTCCGGCTGCACACGCTCTCCGACGGGGCCGCGCAAGGCTGGAGCTGCGGAGAGCAACGCAGCCGTGTACGGATGATGGGGTCCGGAGAAGACTCGCTCGGCCGGCCCGATCTCCATCAGGCGTCCCAGGTAAAGCACCGCGATCCGATCGGACAAATAACGCACGGTACCGAGGTCGTGGGAGATGAACAGGTAGCTGACCCGATGGCTCATCTGCAGCTCGACCAGCAGGTTGAGAATGGCCGCCTGTACCGATACATCGAGCGCGGAGGTCGGTTCATCGCAGACTACGATGCGAGGGTCCCCCGCAAACGCGCGCGCGATCGCAACGCGCTGTTTCAATCCGCCGGACAGCTGATGCGTGCGCAGATCGAGAATGCGGTCCTCGAGGCGCACCGATCGAGTCAATTGCAGCAGCCGCGCCGGCCGTTCCGGCCTTGGAACGCGCCCGAGCCTCGCGAGAGCGCGGCCGATCAAGCGGCGAACGCGGTGGGATCGGTTCAGCGCCGAATCGGGGTTCTGAAACACGATCTGCAACGCTTTGAGCTGATCCGCCCGCCGCGCCCGGCTCTCCCCGGCGAGCGACTTGCCGTCCAATTCGATCGTTCCCCCGGCATCGGGCGAGGCGAGGCCGAGCAGCAGGCGCGCCAGCGTGGTCTTGCCGCTTCCCGATTCGCCGACCAGCCCCAGCGTCTCTCCGGGCCACATCCGCAGGGAGACGCCGCGCAGGGCGGGCACCCGATGACGGGCGCCGCCGAAGGTCTTGCTCACCTCGACGGCCTCCAGGATCGGGGCGCGGTCACGATCGCTCGAGATGGCCGGCGGCAAATCGGCCGGTGTGACCCGTGCCAGCGCTTGGGCTCGCTCGTGAAAATGACAGCGGCTCCGCCGATCGCCGAGATCGGCAAGAGGCGGTGCATCCCGGCGGCATCGTTCCTCGGCCAATCCGCATCGCGGCGCGAACAGGCAGCCTTGTATGTCATCGCCCGGGGCCGGCGGATTGCCCGGGATGCTGTCGAGCCGGCCGTGATCCTTGCGTCGCCCGGGCTGCGGCAGGCAGCGCAGCAATCCGACCGTATAAGGATGGCGGGGATCGGCGAAAATGTCAGCCGTCGGGCCTTCTTCGATCAATGCCCCGGCATAGAGCACGCCGATCCGATCGCACATTCTGGAAATGACGGCGAGATTGTGGCTGATGAACAAGATCGAGGTCGAGAACTCCCGGCGCAGATTCCCGATCAAATCGAGGATCTCGGCTTCGACCGTCGCGTCGAGGCCGGTCGTCGGCTCGTCGAGAATCAGCAGCTTGGGATTGCTCGACAGCGCGATCGCGAGCGCAATGCGTTGCTGCATGCCGCCGGATAGTTGATGCGGGTATCGATCGTAGACCGACTCGCTATCGGCGATGCGCACGGATTTCAACATGGCGGCAGCCCGCTCCCGCGCCTCGCCGCCGGGCAGGCCTTGGAGACGGAATACCTCGGCGATCTGTTCCCCGGCGCGAATGGACGGATTCAGGGCGCGTGCCGCATCCTGATACACCATCGAGATCGCCGTGGCGCGCAAGCGGCGGAGCTCCTCGCCGCCGAGCGCGAACAGATCGCGGCCGGCAATGAAGATCTTGCCGCCCATGACGCGTCCGTTGGGGGGCAGATAGCGCACGGCGGCGAGGGCCGCCGTGGATTTTCCGCTGCCGGACTCGCCCACCAGTCCGTAGGCTTCGCCGGAGGCGATGTGAAAGCTGAGGCCGCGCAGCACCTCGAGGTCGCGTCCGCGGACGCGATAGGCGACATCCAAGTTCTCCACGCGGAGCGCGTTCACCTCCGCGTTCATGCTTCGACGGCGCTCTGAATGCCGTCCGCGGCCAGATTGACGCCGATGACGAGCGAGGCGACCGCGAGAGTATTGAACAGCACCGGCCACCAGATCCCGCCGTCGAGCAGGCCGTAGCTCTCCGAAACGGCGAGCCCCCAGTCGGGCGAGGGCGGCTGGATGCCGAATCCGATGAAACTCAACGTCGCGACCGTAAAGATGGCGTAGCCCAGGCGAACGCTCGCCTCGACGATGACCGGTGGCACGACGTTGGGCAGAATTTCGGCGAACAATATATAAACCGTTGACTCATTGCGCAGCCGCGCCGCGGCGACGTAGTCCAGATTGCGCTCCCGCAATACTGCCGCGCGCACCGTGCGCGCGACCAGCGGCGCGAATATGATTCCGATCACGACGATCACGGTCCAGGTCGACGTACCAATCGCGGTCAAGGCCAGCAACGCGATGATCACCAAGGGCAGAGCCAGCAAGGCGTCGATCGCGCGTCCGACGACGTCGTCGATGACGCCGCGAAAATATCCCGTCACGAGTCCCAGCACGACACCGAGCGCCACGCCGAGAGCCGTTGCCAGCGGTGCCACCAGCAGGATATCCCGCGCCCCGACGATGACGCGCGACAGCACGTCGCGGCCCAGCTGGTCGGTGCCGAACCAATGCGCGCGCGAAGGCGCCGCGAGCGTGTTCAGGATATCGTCCTCGAAGGGGTCGAATGGAACCACGTGGCGGCCGAACACGGCGCAGCCTATCCAGAAGGCTACGATGGCCGCGCCGCTGCCGAAGGTGCCCGAGCGCAGCAGCAGGCGCCAGCGGGTCCTCATTCAGTCTCCCCGAGACGAATGCGCGGATCGAGCAGCGCGTGCAGCATGTCCGCCGCGAGACCCGCCAGCGTGTAGATGACCCCGACGATCAACACACCGGCTTCGAGCATCGGGAAATCCCGGTCGCGCGCGGCAGCGAATATCAGGCTGCCGATGCCCGGATACCGGAACAACGTTTCAACGACGACGAGTCCGCCCACGAGGTAGCCCAGCTGGGTGGCGGTCACCGTGATCGTCGGCAGCAGCGCATTCCTCAAGACGTGGCGCCAGAGCACCGTGCGCGGTTTCAATCCCTTGAGGACGGCCGTTCGCGTGTAGTCGGCCGCCAGGGCTTCGATGGTTCCGGCTCGGGCCATCTTCGCCAGATAGCCGAACAGCACCAGCACCAGCGGCAGCGATGGCAGCAGGAGATAATGAATCTGCGTGATGAGCCCCGCGCCGGGCGGCCAATTGGCGGCGATGGGCAGGATCTTCAGCCATATCCCAAAGACCATGATGAGCACGATGCCGGTGACGAATTCCGGCAGGATGGTCGCCGACAGGCCGATCAACCCGATGAGGCGGTCGATGAGGCGGCCGGCGTGCAAAGCGGACCAGACCCCGCCCGCGATACCGAGCGGCACCACCAGCACGAAGGCGACCGCCCCGAGCTTCAAGGAATGTTCCAGGGCGGCCACGATGAATGGGGCGACCGGCGCGCGATAGGAATAGGATCGGCCCAGGTCGCCCGCCGCGAAATGCGCGATCCAGTCCCAGTATTGAACCAGCGCCGGACGATCGAGTCCCAGCTGATGATCGAGATTGGCCACGGCGCCGGCATCGGCGAGCGGCCCCAGGATGGCGCGCGCCACGTCGCCGGGAAGCAGCTGCCCTCCGGCAAAGACCATGGCGCTCAAGAGCCCCAGAGTCAGCAGGGAAAGAGCGGCGCGCTTCGCCAGGATTCGGCCTATGGTCACACGTTTCTCACCGCCAGCCGTCAATCACCGCCAGCCCGTCAATCACCGCCGCCGTCAATAATAGCCGTGGGACGATGCCGTCACGGGTCTTCGCTGCTCGACTCCATCGATCAGGATGCGATCGACGAATTCATCGTAGAAACAGACGAGACCTTGGATCGCGCTTCGCTTCATGCACCGGATCGGGGTAGTACCAGACCATGTTCTCGTGGCGATTTCCCCGGACCGTCACATGGTAGTAGCTGGCGATGCCCTTGTAAGGACAGCGCGAGATGTATCGGCTGGGGCTCAACAGATCGAGCCGTGTGTCGCTGATGGGCAGATAGTAGCGGGTCGGCATTCCGGTCTCGAACAGGAAGGTGGACCTGCGCGAATCGGCAACGGTCTCGCCATCCACGACGACTTGGACATGCCGCGACGAAGGCAGGCAATCGAGGCGTCGATAGGGGTCGCGCGCGTGGACGAAGACCTCCTCGTCCTCTTCGTACCAATGGTTCATCTTGTTCCAGTAAAACGCCATATGATCGGCGATCGGCGGACAGCCTTTCACGGGCTCGAGATAGCGCCAGCCTGCATCTTCGACCAGCGTGACGCCGGTATTCACCGAGTAGTGCGTTGCGGTGCCCTTGAACGGCGATTCCGTCGTGGTGACGCTCGGCATCAGATACTCCTGATGCACGTCCTTGATCGGAAAATAATAGACCGGAAGGTGATCGGACTCGTACATCACCAGCCCTTCTATGGTGTCGGCGATATACAGATCCCCCACCTTGATCCGCAGCCGCTTGGGCGAGGGCATGGTGAAGACCACGTAACCGGGCTCGAGCGGATATTGCCCGATGGTATCGAGGATCGGAAAATGCGGGCCGCGGCCTCGCAGATGGGACTTGCGCATCGATCAACTCCGGGTGACGCGGTCGAGCAGGAGGCCGGCCGCGATGGGAACGAGACCGGTGATGTCCTTGCGCACCGGCACCAATAGATCGGGGAAATAGCTGATGATCAGCGGGGTCTCGTCGAGCAGCAGCTCCTCGATATCCCGGGCCGCGCTGCGCTGCGCCTGCAGATCCAGCGCCCTCACGTAGCGGGGGACCAGCGCGTCGTAGGCGGCGTTCTTGAAATGCGCGGCGTTCCAAGGCGCATTGCTGATCAGCGGATTGCCGAGCAGCGTATTGGGAACTCCCCGATGCGCGTAATCCGTGATGCCGAGCGGACTGTCGAGCCAATCCGACTGCCCGGGAATCGATTTTCCGTAGTACAGCGCCTGGGTTTCGACCTTCAGGCCGATTCGGATGCCGATCGCTTTGGCGAAATTCTGCACGAGCTGCGCATATTCCGGGATGTCGGTGTACTGCTCCGTCGTCAGCGTCACATCGAAGCCGGAGATGAGGCCCGCGGCCGCCATCAGCTGTTTCGCCTCGGCGATATTCTGATCACGCTGTGGAACCGTGGGGTCGGTCGACGGATACAAGGGTGCGAACGGGCTGTCGTTTCCCATCGCGCCCATGCCGCGACACAAGCCGTCGACCAGCTTCTTGCGGTCGAGACTGAGCGCCAGGGCCTGGCGCACGCGCTTGTCGGCGAACGGGGGCAGGTCGCATCGCATATGGAGCTGGCGATGATTGGCCGAGGGCACGCGCAGGATCCTGATGTCGGGATTCGCGCGAATCGCGGGGCTCATGATCACCGGGATGGCGTCGAGCACGTCGACCTCGCCGGTCTGCAAAGCGAGCAGGCGCGGCTGAATGTCGGAGTAGAACTTGAACTCGATGCGATCCGGCAGCGCCTTCGGGCCCCAATAATCGGGATTGCGGACGAACGTCGCCCCTTCCCGCGGGCGGTAGCGCTCCAGCCGGAAGGGTCCGGTCCCCATGAAGTCGCTCTCGTAATTGCCCCGATAATTCGCGGGCAGGATGACCGCATTGTAGTTGTCGATGGATACCGCGTAGGGGAAATTGCCGTTCGGTGCGTCGAGGTGAAAAGCGACGGTGTAATCGTCGATCTTGCGCGTGCCGCCCTTCGACAGCATTCCTCTGAAAACCGACAGGGCGTTCGATACGCCGCGAGGATCCGAGAGCCGATCGAAGCTCGCCACCACATCCTCGGCGCGCATTTCGGCGCCATTGTGAAACTTCACTCCCCGCCGCAGCTTGAAGGTCCAGACACTGCCGTCGCGGTCGTGCGACCAGCTTTCCGCCAGCACCGGCCGCAGCGTCAGATCGGGCTCCGTCATGCAGAGGAACTCGGCGACCTGAAATATCATCTGGTAGCTGCCGCTGTCATTCACCATCACGGGATCGATGGCGCCATGAGGCATCGCGACCCCGGCTCGCACCACGCCGCCGGCCGCTCCCGCGGCGAGTGCGCGGCGCGAGCCAAACCCGAGCCCCTCGGCGGCGGCGAGAGCGCTCAACAGCGGCAAACCGATACCGAGCCGGCTGGCGTGCCGCAGAAACACGCGCCGATCGATCCGCCCGGCCGATAGATCGTCGAGCAGCCCATTCTCGATATCGCCGAGTTGGAGCCTGGCGGCGTCGACCGCGGTGCTCGTCTTGGTCATGCGCGTCGCAGGAGAGCCGGTCTGCGCTTACTCTCTGCCGCCCGCATTGGCGCCCATCAGCTGGCGTCTCGCATAGTGTAAATGGCTGGTGACGATTGCCACGGCCGTCTCCGTGTCGCGCGTACGAATGGCTTCATAGAGGGCCAGGTGCTGCTGATTGTATTCCGCGATGCGCTGCGGAGTGAGGACTTTGTCCTTCATGGCATTCCACTGGCTGTGCATGCGTACGGTATTGATCTGGCGATAGACCCAGACCATGAGCGGATTGCGGGTCGCTTCGGAAATCAGCTGATGGAACTCCTCGTCCCATAGCGTGAAGCTTTCGCTGTCGCCGCTCGATGCCTCCATGCGCGCGATGGCGCCCCCCAATCGCTCGATGTCGCGGCCGGTGGCGTTCAACACGGCGAGATGCACCATTTTCGGCTCAATGCCGAGGCGAACTTCGATCAGCTCCAGAGGACTCGTGAGCTCCGCAATGCCCTCGCTGTCGCCGGACCCGCGAAAATTCACGAACGTACCCGCGCCGAGCCGACGGGTCACGAGCCGCTCCGCCTCGAGCCGGTTCAGCGCGGTGCGGATGGTTGCGCGCGACGCGCCGAAGGACGAGGCGAACTGACGCTCCGCCGGCAATTTCTCGCCGTGCATGTAGCGGCCGCCGAGGATGGCCTGGCGAAGCTGGGCGGCGATCCACCATGAATCGGCCACCCGATCCAGGAGAGCCGGCTCATTGCCAGGGGCGTCGCCCTGGGTGGTCTCGCCCCTGACCGGCGGCGCCGTAGTGGTCTCACCAATTTCGGCCATTGCCAAACCTTGGGTGAATTTTGGTGCAACTTTGGTTTGATATCGGCACAATCCTATGTGACACTATCCGAGTGCCGAGTCAAGTCCCGCGGATGATTGAGCCAGGCCCTGCCGGGCCCCAGGAGTGCCAGCGATGCCCATGATGCCTGCCAGCCCATTATCCGCGATCGGTGACGCTTGGCGTCTATCAGGTCAGGATCGACCCACGATCGTCGATTTTCGACACCTGTTCGGCGAAAATGTCAGCAATGCTGAAGGGGTCGCCCCATGACTGACTTGGAAGCCCACGTCAATGCCCCGGGCCGAGCCGATCTGGTCAAGCAGGTACGGGAAAAAATCGATCGGCTGGGCATCCAGTACGTCTACTTTCAGTTCATCTCGGTGACCGGACGGGTCGTCGGCAAGGGTATTCCGGCCGACCACTGGGAGCGTACGGCTGAACGTGGTTTCCAATTGGTCTACGGATCGACCGCCAATTTGTACGTCGATCGTCACAAGAATTACATCGGCTACGGGGCCGAAGCCTCGGAGCTGGTCGGCATTCCCGACCCCGAGACATTCGTGCAATTGCCCTGGGACAAGCGCGTGGCGCGGGTATTTTGCACCTGCTTCCGCAACCGCGAAGAGAAGACGAATCCGGGCGGGCACCTGACCTCCGACTGCCGCGGGAACCTGCGCCTCATCCATGAGCAATTCAAGAAGGCGCACAAGGGGCTGCATCTTCGCGAAGGCTGCGAGCCCGAGATGATGTGGCTCAAGAAGGGTGCGGACGGTTTGCCGAGCGGCGGATTCTCCAAGCCCAATTGCTATCACATCGATCAGTTCGAATCGCTCCGGCCCGTGTTTCATGCGGGCGATCGAATATTCCCGCGCGATGGGCCTCGACATGATCCAGGGCGACCACGAGGATGCGCCGGGCCAGCTCGAGCTCAACTGGATGTACGACGATTGTCTGCGCACCGCCGATCGGCTCACCACCTATCGCCAGATCTGCACCCAGGTCGCGCGCGAATTCGACCTGATCGCCTGCTTCATGTCGAAGCCGTTCATGGGCGTCTCGGCGTCCGGTTGCCATCACAATCTCTCGCTCTGGCGCGGCGGCGAGGACAAGCTCAAGAAGCTCGGCCACGACGAGCTGCCGGGGCTCGAGGAGAACTTCACGTATCTGGAGGGCGGCGAGAACACCTTCATGCCGTCGAAGGGCGAGGCCAAGCCGGGTCCGATCGGACTTCATTGCATCGGCGGCCTCATCAAGCACGTGGGTGCGCTGACCGCGATCGGCTCCTCGACCGTCAACTCGTATCGGCGGCTCTGGGACACGGGCTTCTGGGCACCGGTCTACGCCGACTGGGGTTATCAGAATCGCACCTGCGCGCTGCGCATCTCGGCGCCGGGACGGTTCGAATACCGGTCGGTCGATTCGACCGTGAACCCCTATTTGATGGCGGCGGGCATCCTCAAGGCGTTCGACGACGGCATCAACCACAAGCTCGATCCGGGCGAGCCCGAGGAGCGCAATATCTATGCGGCCATGGCCGCCGGCAAGAAAGTGAAGAAATTGCCCATGTCGCTCGGCGAGGCGCTGGACGAGCTGGAGAAGGACGAGACGATCAAATCGGCGATGCCGGATGAGATGTACCGCGTGTTCACGCACTACAAGCGCGACGAGTGGGAGAAGTTCATGTCCACCGTGACGGAGTGGGACCTGAAGCAATATTGGGACTATTTGCCGTGACGGCAGCGGCCTAGGCCCTGACGGCACGCGAAGTTAGAGGAGAGCAATTCATGTGTGGAATCGCCGGATTGATTCATCGCGGACGCACCGGAGACGTGGGCCGCGAGATGACCGAGATGCTGCAAGTCCCTGAAACACCGCGGGCCGGACTCGACCGGCTACGCGCTCTACGGCAAGCCGCAGGGCAAGGAGCTGGTCATACGCTTCAAAGTCGCCGAGCAGGACGAGATGTCGAAGGGATTCGATATTCATCGTCAGGTGAAGGAGCGTCGCGTCGAGGTCGCAGCGCCGTCTCGGCGAGCTCGGCGCGAAGATCATCGAGGAGCGACGAGGCGACCGAATACGCGCTACCGCTATCGCATCGCCTATGACGGCGATCTGCGCAGCCTCGCCAACTACATCGAGGACGTCGACGGCGCGGAGATCCTCTCGATAGGCCATGGCCTCGAGCTGATCAAGGATCTCGGCGATGCCGATCAGGTCGCCGGACAGTATTCCTTGCGCGGTTTCGTCGGCACCCACGCCATCGGCCATACCCGCATGGCGACCGAATCGGACGTCGACATCCGCTCGGCCCATCCTTACTGGGCCTATCCGTTCGCCGACGTCTCGGTGGTGCACAACGGCCAGCTCACCAACTACTGGAACGGCCGCCGTGCCCTGGAGCGGCGCGGTCATCGCTTCGTGTCGAACTGCGACTCCGAATTGATCGCGGTCTATCTGGCGGACCGGATGGCGCAAGGCGCGACGCTCGAAGATGCCATGAAGGCGCTCGATCGAGGAGCTCGACGGCGTGTTCACCTACCTGGTGGCGACCTCCGACAGTCTTGGGCATGGCCAAGGACGTGATGGCCGCCAAGCCGATGGTGCTCTACGAGAGCGACAAGTTCATCGCGCTCGCTTCCGAGGAGGTGGCGATCCGCAGCGTCTTCCCGCACGAGATCGATACCTTCGATCCCTATGAGGGCGAAGTGCGCGTCTGGAACAACTGAAACTGATCGATCAAGCCTCGAGAGAAACCATGGCAGTCACGACAAAAGCGACCGAATTGGGAATGCACACCGAGCAGCTCGCCGGGCGCTCCCAGCAGCGCTTCTTCCATGTCGGAAGAGCAGGAGCGGTTCACTTATCCGCAGTCATTCGAAGTCGATTTCAAGAAGCGCACGCAATTCGACGCGGCTCCGATGAGTACCCGCGAGATCAATCTGAAGCTGCGCGAGCTGATGAGCCAGGGCTATGGCTCCATCGTCATGAAGAACCCCGGCGCCAAGCATTCTCTGGCAGTGGGCATCCTCAACCGGCTCAACCTGACCATCGAGGGCAGTCTCGGCTATTTCGGCTGCGGCTTGATCGACGGCCCGAACATCCACATCAAAGGCCGCGTCGGCTGGTCGTGCGCCGAGAACATGCTCGCCGGGACGGTGGTGATCGACAAGAACGCGGGCTCGACCTTCGGCGCGGCCCTGCGCGGCGGCGACCTCGTCTGCAAGGGCGATGTCGGCGCCCGCGTGGGTATCGACATGAAGGGCGGCACGATCATCATCGGCGGCCGCGCCGGCGCCTTCTGCGGCTTCATGATGCAGCGCGGACGCATGGTGATCCTGGGCGATGCCGGCAAGAACCTGGGCGACTCGATGTACGACGGCACGATCTACGTCGGCGGCAAGATCGACGGGCTCGGCGTCGATGCGGTACCGGGCGAGATGACCGACCTCGACGTGCAATGGCTGGAGCGCAAGCTCAAGCAGTATGGTCTCGCAGGCGCCCAAAGGCGCCAAGAACATGCAAAAGATCCGCGCCGGCCGGCAGCTCTGGAACTACGACAATCTCGAGCCGGCCGAGAAGAAGCTCATCCTCTAAACGCAACGTATCGAGAAAGGACGGCAGAACATGGCGAAGGCAAAGAAGGCGCCGGCCCCGGCGACCACGACGAAGAAGAAGCTCGACCGCAACACCAACTGCTCGGCGGAAGCTTCATGTTCCCGCCGCACGTCATCGACGACATCCACATCAAGGCTCAGCTCGGCCGCTATCGCATGCGCGGCTTCTCGCTGTTCAAGAAGATTCCCAGCTGGGACGATCTGACGTTCCTGCCCGGCACGTTGACGCGCTTCGTCATCGAGGGCTATCGCGAGAAGTGCGAAACGAAGACCGTCATCGGCCCGCGCGCCAAGCGGCCGCTGGTGCTCGACATTCCGATCTACATCACCGGCATGAGTTTCGGCGCGCTGAGCTACGAGGCGAAGATCGCCCTGGCGCGCGGCGCGACCATGGCCGGCACCGCGACCTGCTCCGGCGAAGGCGGCATGATTCCGGACGAGCGCCGCTATTCCTCGAAATGGTTCTATCAGTGCATTCAGTCGCGCTACGGCTTCAACCCGAATCATCTGCGATTGGCGGACGCCTGCGAGTTCTTCATCGGCCAGGGCTGCAAAGTGGGCCTCGGCGGCCATCTGATGGGCCAGAAGGTGACGGATCAAGTGGCCGAGATGCGCTCGCTCCCGGCGGGCATCGACCAGCGCTCGCCCGCGCGCCATCCGGACTGGCTCGGACCCGACGATCTCGCGCTCAAGATCGAGGAGGTTCGCGAGGCGACCAACGGGGAGATCCCGATCCAGCTGAAGCTCGGCGCGGCGCGCGTCTATGACGACGTGCGCATGGCGGCGAAGACCGGACCGGACAGCATCTACATCGACGGCATGGAAGGCGGCACCGGCGCCGGCCCGCACATCGCGACCGAGGAGACGGGCATCCCGGGCATCGCCGCGATCCGCCAGGCGCGCAAGGCGCTCGACGACGTCGGCAAGACGGGCGAGATCTCGCTGGTTTATGCCGGCGGCATCCGCAACGGCGGCGATGTCGCGAAGGCGCTCGCGCTCGGCGCCGATGCGGTCGCGATCGGCCACTCCGCGCTGATGGCGCTCAACTGCAACAAGGACATCCCGGAGGCCGACTACGAGAAGGAGGTCGGCGTCGAGGCAGGCCATTGCTACCACTGCCATACCGGACGTTGCCCCGTCGGGGTGACCACCCAGGATCCGGTACTGCGCAGGCGCCTCGATCCGGACGGCGCCGCGGAGCGCGTCTACAACTTCCTTCACACCCTCGCCATCGAATGCCAGATGATGGCGCGCGCCTGCGGCAAGACCAACGTGCACAGCCTGGAGCCCGAGGATCTCGCCGCGCTGACCATGGAAGCATCGGCGCTCGCCATGGTGCCTCTCGCCGGATCGCAGCACACGGTCGGCCGGCCCGACATGACTCGTTATTGAGGAGGGAGATCATGGCCAAGGTAGTCAAGCTCAGCAAGTACGCGCAGGCGAGCAAGGCGGCGCAAATCCGCCAAGGCGGCCGGCAAGACCGCGGGCAAATCCTCGGCGCGGACAAACGAAACGGCGTCCAGGACCCGGCGCCAAGGACATCGATCACTTCATCAAGACCTCGGGCCTCGACACCCGGCGCGAGAAGGAGATCGGGCAGCACATCGGCTATCGCTACGATGTCAATCTCGTCCCGGACTACAACCGGCTCACGCCCTTCCTCAAGAAGTACATGGAAATCATGGGGTGGACGGACCTGAACTGGCTGGAGGACGTGCACCTGGGATACGAGGAAGGCAGAGCCGCCGTCTTCGACCGCAACGTCAACGGCTGGGTCACGGTGCCGGAAGCGGTGCAGCCTTCCCGACAATCAGCAGGACCGCGACATGCTGGCGCGCGAGCTCTTGATCAAATTCCAGATGTCCCCGCGCCATCCGCATGGTCGATCTGAACAAGGCCTATCGCAAGTTCTGAGCGCGGCGCCGGGCGTGAGTTGGCGTGCCGTCAGCCGGGGTCGCGGCGATAGCGCGCCGCGTGAGGCCAATCCGGACGGAACGAGAGAATCTCCACGGCGGCGGGAAGATTGGGATTGAACAGCCGGTTGTGCCAGTAGGTCGCCTGATAGAACGGGTGCGCCTCGGCGAGCCGCGCGACGCTTGCAGGGAATGCGATAGCCCTGGCTGTACTGCTCGAACTCGAGGATGCAGCGCCCCTCGCGACGAGCAGCGCGGCGAGCGCGCGAGCGCGGTCCGAACAGCGCCGTCATGAGATCCGAGAAACGGCTCGGCTCCTGAAAATAGCTTCCTTGCAGAATCTCGACGCATCTTGTCGCAGCGTTCGTTCGGGTCCTGTGTCTTCAAGTACTGATAGCGAAACAGCTCGGTGCTGTTCTCGGGCTCGGACTCGATGATCAGCGTGACGATGCCCGGGGAAATCTCGCTGCCGCCCTGCGCGTCAACGACGCGCGGGCGCATCCCCGCGCACGGGGCGCCCGCCATGCTCGCGCGCCGCCAACTGCCTGAGGCGGCATTGCCAGCCGATGAACTCGCGGCGCAGCGCCTCGGAGGCGGCGCGGGTGAGCACCACATTGCCGGTCCAGTCCGTCATTCTTGCGCCGAACCGGAACCGAGCTCACCCAATGCGTCCTTCAATGGACCCAGCCAGGGCTCGTAGTGGCGCCATTGATCGACCCCGTCGCGATAGATCGGCCGGCGCACCTGTTCGGAGCTGGCGCTGTGCACGCTGCGCGCCGTCTTGTAGAACTCGACGCAGCCGGGTTCGAACTCGAGCTCGCAGAACTCGAGGATGCGCCGCACGTTCGCCTCGAGATCGTCGACCACTTCCTCGTGCTGGACGCGCAATATCCTCCCGGGGAGCGCATGGGTCCCAATGCGCCATGAGCTCGACGTACATCCGGTAGTAGCGCGCGATATCGTCGATGCTGTAGGTGAATTGCTGTCCGGACGCGAACAGCTGTTTGTAGTTGCTGAAACAGCAGGCGATCGGGTCCCTGCGCGCATCGATGATCTTGGCGTTGGGCAGCATCAAATGAATCGAGCCCGAGATGCCGGAAGTTGTTCGGCATCTTGTCGATGAAGAAATCCTTGCCGGTACGGTACACCCGGGTCTCGGCGAGATATCTCTCTCCGAGCCGCGCGAAGTCTTCGGGCGGTGAGCTCGGCGAGTACTCCCGGATAGCGCGGGGCCGCTGCGTCGACCGTTTCGCGCCCTTGCAGCTCCTGCGCCAGCCGCGGAATGTCCGCGAGCTCCATCGTTCCCTCGACCCGAGAATGCGAGGAGAGGATCTGCTCGATGAGGGTCGAGCCCGATCTCGGCAATCCCACGATGAAAATGGGCGATGTGCCGGGCGATCTCCCGGGGCTCCGACGCCCTGCCGGGCGGCGAAGAACTCCCGCGTGCACACCGAGGCCTGCAGGCGGGCGTTGCGCTCCAGCGGCTCGGGCCGGTAACGGCATTCGGCTTTCTTCAGCGCGTTGCCGCGCTCGTAGAAAGCGAACGATTCCGCGTATTCGCCCCGATCCTCGAGCGCCTTGCCCAACGCGAAACAAAGATGATAGCGGTCGACCGGCTGGACCTCGGCCGCCGCCTCGCCGGCCCGCATGGCGGCGATTTCAGCATCCGTGAATCGATAGACCTTCAGGTTGGCGAGACTCCAATACGCCTCGCCATAGCGCGGCCTGGCCGCCGCGGCGGCGCGATAGGACTCGATCGCCTCCTGCGTCCGGCCGAGCGTCTTCAGCGCATGCGCGATCGACAAGTGCAGCTCGGGATCGTCCGGCGTCTCGGCGAGGATTTCACGATACAGCGGCAGGGCTTGCGTGTAGTCGCCGAATCCGGTGCATACCGTCGCATGGGTGGTGCGGTACGACCCGGTTGTTCGGATCGATTTCGAGCAGTTTCTCCATTTCTTGCGCGCGCGCGCACGTGCTTGTGGCGCGTCAGCAGCGCCTGTGCGTACTCGTAGCGGGCGGCATGATAATCCGGCGCCAGCAGGAGCACGTTCTCGAGAAGCAGCTCGGCGTCGTCGGCGACGTCGAGCTTCATGCCGATTTGCGCGAGCAGCCGCATACCCTCGATATGATCGCCATGGGTCAAGCAGATACTGGCGCACGACCTGCTCGGCCGCTGAGATTTCGCCGTCCGCGAACATGCTGAAGGCGGAACAGGATCTCCGGCGGCAAGTTCGCGAGCTTCGCGACCTGGTCTGCGGCGTTCTCGCGCGTCGGCGTGGCCGCCCGCCATGCGGAACAGCACCTGAGGGCGCTCCAGCTCGCGGGAAGCGACCAATTGAGAGTCACCGCGCGCATGAAGGCTTGGATGGCAGGCTCGGCGCGGCGCAGCGCCACATGACAATGGCCGCGCTCCTGGAACAATCGGCTGTACGCTGGATGGCGCCTCTCCAGCTCCGCAAGCATCGCCAGCGCCTCGGGAATGCGCTTCAAGTAGCGCAGGCTCACCGCAATCAGGTACAGCACGTCGCGATTCCCGGGAACCTCGGCGCGCAGGCCTCCGCGGCCGCCAGCGCCTCATCGAGCCTTCCGGCTCTGAGCAACGCCTGGATGCGCCGGACTTCGAGTTCGATCGTCGATCGGGGAGCGTCGAGCTCGGCTGCCATGTTTGCGTCGAGAAAAAATAGGGCACCATCGCCACCTTGGATTCTAGTGCAGCGGGATGACCTTCCGTCAGCTGCCTGCGGCCTAAGTTGGCTGCGTAACCGCTGCATGTTTCCAGACCAATTTAGCCCATTCTTATCCTGGGATCCTCGGCAAAAGAAGCCGCCGCCGCAGTTTTTTCGTTCATCGTTCCAAGGTCATTTCAAAGAACACTTGGGATGTGAGCGAACAACGTGATATACAGAAACCAGCCGGCATCCATCTCGAAAAAAGATCGATCCGGCTACACAGGGATGAAAAATTATTCGAGTGTCGAGCACCAGGTCGGTCATGACGATCCTGAGGTTCCGGTCATTCGGCTGCGCGACTGAGGTATTGCCCTACAAATTGGGAGAGACCGTGACGCCCGCTCAGAAGCTGTCCTATGCGATTTGCTCCATCCTCGGCATCCACGGCGCGTCGACCGCCATGGCGGCGGACGCGACCGGCGAAAGCTCCGGACGTCGCTCGCTGAAATCGTGGTCACCGCGCAGCGCCGCGAAGAGAACATCCAGAACGTGCCGATCACGATCCAGGCGCTGACCGGCGAGACGCATCGCCCAGTTGAACGTCGTCAACCTGGACGACTTCATCAAGTTTCTGCCCAACGTGACCCAGGCCACGAACGGGCCCGCGCAGGGCGAGATCTTCATGCGCGGCCTCAACATCGGACGCCAATGGCGGTCAGGGCGGCGGCACCACCGGCGCGATGCCCGGCGGTCGCCATTTATCTCGACGAGCAGTCGGGACAGCTGCCCGGCCGCAACCTCGACGTCTATGCCGCCGACCTCGAGCGCATCGAGGTGCTCGAGGGCCCGCAGGGCACGCTGTTCGGCGGCGGCGCACTGAACGGCGTGCTGCGCTACATCACCAACAAGCCCAAGCTCGATGTTACCGAGGGCAGCGTCGATGCGGGCTATGGGATCACCGCTCACGGCGATCCGAATACCAACGTCACTGCCGTGCTCAATCTCCCGCTCATCGAGGACACGCTGGCGGTGCGCGGCGTGATCTACGATGACCACCAGGGCGGCTACATCAACAACCTTCCGAGCACGTTCACGCGGTCGGGCACCGACCTTGGCGCTCGCCCGATACAACGGCGGCGTCGTGCCGACCAACAGCCATATCGATCAACAACAACAACCTGGTCGGCAACGCGATCAATCCGCTGACCTACACGGGCTTTCGCTTGGAGGCCCTGTACAAGATCAACGAGCGACTGGAATGCGCTGCTGACGCAGTCCTACCAGAACATGGATTCCGCAGGGCGTTTTCTACGAGATGCCCTACGGGACGGAGGGCGCCTCGCTCACCACCAACGCGCTCGCCCAGCCGATCGGCGGTCAGCCGCTGCCGCCCTTGTCGGTGAACTTGTTCAATCCCGTCGTACGACAAGGACAAGTTCGAGAACACCGCGCTTGGTCGTCAATGGAAAAATCGGCGATTTGAAGCTCGTCTACAGCGGCGCCTACCTGGTGCGCAACGTCGATCAGCAGCAGGACTACACCAACTACGCGCGCGGCGTGTTCGCCTTCTACTATCAGTGCGCGGGCTACTCGACGAATCCCGCCACCGGGCAAGTGCTACTCGCCGAGCACGACGTGGAAGGAGACACGAGACCAACTCGCACCAGAGCCACGAGCTGCGCCTGAGCACGCCGGACGACTAGCGCATCCGCGGCATGGTCGGGCGTGTACTGGGAGGATTACAAGATCGTCGACCAGACCCAGTGGACGTACGTGACCGTTCCGACCTGCTCGCCGACCGGGCTCACGTCCGACTGTTTCTTGCCCATCCAGCCGTGGCCGGGCTCGCCCGCCTACAGCCCGAACCCTCCGACGGGGTTCTTCGACGACGTCGAGCGCACGCTACAAGCAGTTGGCGGAATTCGCCTCGATCGATTTCGACCTGATCCCGAACACGCTGACGGTCACCGGCGGCATTCGTCACTTCAAGTACGATGACAGCGAGCGAGGCGGCGATGTGGGCAGCTTCTACTGCAAGGTGGCAGCTTCGCGCCGACGACCTACTTCGGACCCTGCACAGGCCCCGTACGGAACCAACATCACCGCCGCTAGCCCCGAACCGCACGACCCCCTCGGGCAATAGGGCGCGCGGGAACTTGAGCTGGCACATCACCGATCACGACCTCCTCTACTACACCTGGTCGCAGGGCTTTCGGGCGGGGCGTTCAATCGCGGATCGGGGTGCCACCTGCCGGGCCCCGACAAAGTCGATCAGTTCTGCGTTCCGGCCTTCACGGTGCCGGACAACGTGACCAACAACGAGGTCGGCTGGAAGACCGAATGGTTCGATCGCCGCGTTCAATTCAACGGCTCGGTCTATCAGGAGGTCTGGAGCAACGCGCAGACTTCGGTTCTTCGACCCGCAGGGCGGCCTCGGCAATCTGGCTTTCTCCACGAACGGGCCGAGTTACCGGGTCAGGGGGTTCGAGCCCTCCCTCATCGCACGCGTGACGAGCGGCTTGACGTTCCAGGCCTCTGCGGCCTGGAACAGCACGTCGCAGACGAACTCGCCCTACCTGTTCGACAACAATCCGGCGAGCGTGAATTACGGCAAGCCCATCACGTCGATACAGAATCCGTTCGGTCCGGTGGGCAGCACGACCCCCTACTCGCCGCCCTTCAAGGTCAGCGCGCGCGTGCGCTACGACTGGAGCTTCAACGATTACGACGCATTCGTGCAGGTCACCGGCGACCACCAGGCCCACATGGTCACGGCCACCGGCTACGTGCCGGCCTATGATATACCGGGGTTCGCGACCTACGGCGCCTCCGGCGGTGTATCGAGAGGACCAGTGGGCCGTGCAGATGTTCGCCCAGAACCTGACCAACTCGGGCGCCAGCGTGGATACCAGCGCCGGCCAATTCATTCTCCAGGAGGTGCCGCTGCGACCGCGCGTGCTCGGCATCAAGTTCAGCTACAAGTTCTCGGATGGTAAGTAGGGTCATCCCGGCCGGACATCTCATTGCCGCTCTCGCCCTGGCCGGCGCAATGCTGATTGCGCCGGCCGCGGAGCCGGCTGACTATGATCCGATTACGCCCGATGCCGGCGACCAGGTGATCACGCTGACCGGGCATGATCTGACCATCGACGAGGTGGTCGCGGTCGCCCGCCATGGGGCGCAAGTCCGATACAGCGCACGAGGCGATCCAGCGCGCCGCCGACGGCTATGGCCCTGCGCGCCGAGGCGGGCGCCGAGAATATTCCGGTGTATGGCCTCAATCGCGGCGCCGGCGCGCTGCGCGAGGTTCGCACCAAGCGCGATGAGGCTGAGGGGTTGGCGAGCGCACGGGCAGGAGCCAAGGAAGGAGTATTGCCCGAGATCGCGGACGAGGACCTGGTGCGCGCCTTTCTGGTGATTCGCGCCAATTCGGTGCCGTTCGAGGCCGCCGATGCGGAGTTCATGCAGCTATTGGTGGATCTCCTGAACAAGCGCGTGACCCCGGTCATGTATTCCCGCGGCACGCTGGGCGAGGGAGATCTGTTTCTGACCAGCAATTTCCTGGCGACCATGGTCGGACGCGGAGACGCCTATTTTCAAGGCGTGCGGATGAGCGCCGCCGCAGCGCTCGCGAAAGCGGGGCTCGAGCCGCTCTCAACGCGGCACCGGCGGCGGCACCAGCAATGCCTATGCCGACGCGATGGCGGCGCTATTGGTGGCCGATGGAAAGCAGGTGCTGGAATGGGCGGATCTCATCCACGCGATGGACAAGCTCGGCATGAATTCCAGCGTCACGCCGATGGCGCCGCTGGTCCAGCAAAAGCGGCCCTTCAAATGGGTCGCGTGGGATGCAGCGCGGCTGATGGACATTCTGAGGGGCAGTTATCTCTTCCAGGACGATCCGAAGCGCATTCTCCAGGACCCGGAGAGCATGCGCGCCTCCTACATCCGCCAGGGGTCGGCGTGGCAGGCCTGGGCGGCACTGCGCGACAACGTATTGGTCCAGATCAATTCCGGCGAGCAGAATCCGGTGGTGCTGCTGGATGCATCGCCGGGCGATTCCTGGGAGCTGTCGACACCGCAATTCATGAAGTACTACGTGAAAGGCGGACCGCTCAGCCATGGCCGGCACGGCTATGTGATTTCGACCGCCAACTGGGATCCCTATCCCATGACCAACGAGATCGAAGCTTTCAGCAATGCGATGGCCAATATGGATGCCGCGATCGCGCAGCGGATCGAGCGGTTCAACGACCGCGGGCCGAGTGCTTTTTTCACCGGGATCTATCCGAAGGACGTACTGACCCCGGAACAGCTCCGCCTGTCGCCGAGTCTGGCCGAACCCTATTTTGCCTTCATGGACGTGTGGGCCGAAATTCAAAATGATGCCCGTTCGGTAACTCCGGAGGGCAATGCAGCCGATTTCGGCGTCGCCGACATCGAGGCCTACAGCCGGCTGAAGGCGGTTCGCGCGCGGCAGGTGGTGGACTTGACCACGCAGCTGCTGGCTTACGATCTGCTCACCGCGACCTATTGGCTCGACGTACGCAAAGCGGAGGATCCGAAGCGCAATTTCGCGCCGGCGCCGACGGCTGCCTGGATCGCGTTCCGCAAGGTATTGCCTTGGCAGCAGGAGGTCGACAGCCGGCCGGATATCCCATACGGGGCGGTCGCATACGACTTCCTGAAGCAAACGCCGGCATCGGATTTCTATTCCTCGGGGCCGGCGATGCCGGCGACCGACGGACAGATGATGGCGAGGCCGGCAAAAAAAGAGGAATAGCCCGAGCAGCCGACGGACCAATCACCCTTGTTCTATACCACCGGTCTCGATGAAAGGTCATCGCGCAAAAAACTTATAAATGCTTTCACCCGAGCCGTACGGTGATGCGTCGGATAAAGCGCAAAGAGCGGAAGTTGAACATCCACAAAATCTGACAACACTGAGCGGAGCTTTCCAGCGGCAATATCGGCGCCCACTAAATAGCTGGGCAGATATGCCAATCCAAGACCGGCTAAAGCAGCCTCGCGTGCAACGCGGCCGCTATTACTCCGAAGTTTTCGGCCGTTGACATTCACCACTCTGTCCGGCCCTATTCGCCAAGGTTCCGGTACGCCCCCGCTCTGCTCGATGATGCACTCGTGAAGCAAAAGCTCTTCAATGGAACTAGGGACACCGGCCCTCTCCAAATACTCGCTGGACCCGCATATGACCATGGAAAATGAGTTCACCAACACCGAGCTGTAACTGGCGTCGTAAGCGTGACCCAGACAGAAGGCAATATCTACGCCTTCCTGTGCCAGGTTCAACTTTCTATCCGTGATCTCCAAGTCAACCAGCACTTTAGGATATTTCACGAGAAACCTGGCGATGCACTCTCGCGTTTCAAGCAGCGTGAATGCCAATGGTGCTGCAACACGCAATTCACCACGGGGCTCTGTAATGATGCCGTCGATCAATACGTTGGCCTCATCCATGGAATTGATAATGCGTTGGCAGCACGAGAAGAGCTCTTCCCCCTGTGGGGTGAGCGCGACACTGCGGGTTGTTCGATGCAGGATCTTGAACCCGATCCTCTCTTCCAGACTGTTGATATGTCTGCTGACCGATGCTTTGGAACAAAGCAGTTCTTCGGCCGCATTCGTGAAACTACCTTTGTTGACCACGGTCGCAAAGACCACCAACGACGGTAGATTTCGCATATAGACATTGTTTCTCATATGGAACAATGTATCGCAACACTTCGGGTATTCATAGCAGCGCAGATTGGTATCCTCGGTTCCTGAAATGAAACATCTCCCTCCTTCGCCAGCGGGAGAAGCGAGGGGTTCCGAGAAATGAATGCGATCGTTCGGCATACCGGCGCAGATGCGCTTGTAGCTGCCATAACCAATCTTGGGATCGATGTTTGTTTCGCGAATCCTGGAACGACGGAGCTCGCCCTCGTGAAGGCCCTGGACGCCGCACCCGCAACTCGCGCCGTGCTGTGTCTCTTCGAGGGCGTCTGCACCGGCGCCGCAGATGGCTTTGGCCGAATGGCGAAGAGGCCGGCGCTGACGCTCACTCACCTGGGTCCGGGATTTGCGAATGGAATCGCGAACCTGCATAACGCCCGGCGCGCACATTCTCCGATCATCAACCTCATCGGCGACCATGCGAGTTGGCACAGTGCCTACGATCCTCCCTTGCATTCCGATATAGATGCCTTGGCGCGGACAGTGGGTTGGGTCGGTCGATCCAGCTCACCTGGATCGTTGACAGCGGATGTCGAAGAGGCTTGGGGCGCTGCGATGGGAACTCCACGAGGAGTGGCGACCCTTGTCGTTCCCTCGGATTTTCAGAGCGCATTGGTGAATGAGCATTCCCGTCCCACTCCGGATCTGCCGCGGACTCCGGTGTCGAGCGCCGATATTGCGGATGCCGCGCGTATCGTCGAGGGCCCGGAGGCAACGATCCTCCTCATCGGCGGCGATGCACTTTGCCCGGAAGGCCAGATTCTGGCGGCCGGCATTGCCGCAAAGGGTCAACATACGAGAGTAATGATTGAAATGTTTCCTGCGCGCATCGAACGCGGTGCGGGTATACCGCTTCTCGGGCGAGCTTCCGTATTTTCCAGAGCAGGCACTGGCCGCCCTCGCCGGCGCCCGCATCATATTGGCCGATACGCGCGTTCCGGTCAGCTACTTCGGCTACGAAGGGATTCCCAGCGAACTCGCCCCTGCGAACTCTATCCATACTCTGGTGCCGGAGGGTGGAGACGTCCTCGAGGCATTGAGAGCCTTGGCCGACGCGGTCGACGCCAAAGGTGAAGCTCCATCGGTGTCGAGAACACCTCGACGTGATCGGACATTCCATGAGAACGACCCGCTTGAGCCGGCGTCGATAGCTCGCCTTCTGGCGGACACATTACCCGAAGGGGCGATCGTGGTGACTGAAGGTTCCTCCTGCAGCGTCGGATTCTTCGACGCCGCGGCGACGGCGGCGCCTCATACGATACTCACCAATACGGGCGGCGCAATCGGACTCGGTCCACCCTGCGCCGTCGGAGCGGCCCTCGCATGCCCCGATCGTCCGGTAATCAATCTACAATCTGATGGAAGCGCCCTATACACCCTGCAGGCGTTATGGACCCAGGCCAGGGAACGTCTCAACGTCGTCACCCTCATAGTTGCAAATCGACGATATGGCATCCTTCAAACGGAACTGAGGCGAGCCGGAATGAGCGAGCTGACAGATGGGGCCTTGGGTTTGACTGAGTTGTCGAGACCCGACATCGACTGGGTTGCTCTTGCCCGCGGACTGGGTGTCGAAGCTACTCGCGTACGGACTTGCCGGGAACTGGCTGACACACTCGGAACCGTCCTTCGGTCCGCCGGGCCTAGGTTGGTCGAGATGGTTTGCTGAACTCCGTCGAACTCGCCGGCCGAATAATCGAGGGCTGCGTAGTAATCTAACTATTCCTTCGGCGGGAATGTCTTCCCGAGAAACCCCTCTATTGCGAGCATGAAGTCCGAAAAGTTGTCGTCGTGCACGTAATGCGTCGCGTCCGGGGTTTCGTGCGTCTCGATCCGATGATTCCGGCCGCGCATCGATGCAAGTGAATCTGCCGCGAGGAAATCGGAATTGGCTCCACGGATAACGAGCGTCGGGCAGAGTAGATTATCGATGCACGTCCATAAATCGGGTAACTTCGATGGATTCTGCGCCGCCTGAAGTCGCGCCTTCCGCACCCCCTCAAAATCATAGCGCCACGCGATTCTATCCTCCTTGGTCACCAACGTTTCGGCGAGTCTCGAGTTCAGTGCGTCCGCTGAGATGCCTGGTCGAATGCGGCGCCAATAGTTCGCCGCCTCGTCCCAAGAGGAGAAACTCGAGGGAGTTTGGCGAAGCTCCCGCAGTATCCTTTCCTTACCCGCTCCCGCTTCAGAAGACCCCGGCCCGATATCTTCAATAACGAGGGCCGCCACTTGCTCCGGATGGCGTGCCGCATAAGCGAATGCGTTTGCGCCACCCATCGAGTGTCCGACCAGCGCTAATGCCGTGAGTCGCTCGCGCCGGACGAGAGCGGCAATATCAAGAACGTAGGTATCGGCAAAGTAATCCGCCCGGGGACACCAGTCGCTGCCGCCTCGGCCTCGGTGGTCCAGCGCGATGATCCGATAATCGTCGGCCAGTCGTTTCGCGACCTTGGCCCAGGTTCCGGCGTAACCACGAATTCCATGCAGCATCAAGACGGTGCGATCATTGTCCGCACCCCACACGATGTAGTGATGACGCAGCCCGTCGAAGTGGAAATACCGATCGATGCCGTCAGCGATTGCCATCAGCTCTCATGCGGTCGGAGTCCATCAAACAAGTCCGTCCTCGCCTTTGATGTCGCCATGTTGTAGACCCCCCAGGCGCGCCTTCAGTCTGCCTCTCGTTGCCGCGGCCAGGATCACGACGATCTCGTCGGAGTTCGGAGCGTCACCAAAGCTCGCGGTGACGGTATCGTAGAAGGCTCGAACGTACAGAGCGTCCTTGTTGGCGAGCGGAACGTCGATGATCGTACCCAGCCCACCCCGCTTTCCCGTTGACGGAATCCAGGCTTTCCCGCCGCCGATCGCCGCTCGGATTGGATCGGCAAAGGCCGTGGTCAGAAACGCGTTTCCGTGCTCATACTCGCCGCGCTCCCCAACGATGCAAGCCTTGCCGTAACTCATTATCCGCCGTTCGCCGGCGGCCTCGATGAGGCGGCTGGCGAACGTCTGGCCGAGCGCGCGTGAGGCACCCGCGGCGGCGCTGAGATCCATGCCGAACTGTCCGGCGTATGGATTCAGTATGGTCGCCGCGATCACGAGCTTGACGAGAGGAGTGTCGTCCGCCAGCCGGCCGATCTCGGTGGTGTGAACCTCCTCAATGATCGTGTTCCATTTACGGATTGTCAGTTCCGGCCTCGATTCTTGGATGTCAGTCATGCAAGTCCCCTTAAATGCCGTGCACCTGGCCGCCTCAGCGCGAAAGATTGATCCAAATGCTCTTTGTCTCGCTGTATAGATCCATTGCGTAGCGCCCCATTTCACGTCCCCAGCCTGACTCCTTATATCCTCCAAAAGGGGAGGCAGGATCGACCAGGTTGTAGCAATTGACCCAGACTGTTCCCGCCTTCAGTGCATGAGCGAGATGGTGCGCATTGGTGAGATCATTGGTCCATATTCCGGCACCCAGTCCATAGACACTGTCATTGGCGTTCCTGACAAGGTCGTCGTGATTTCGCCAGGTAAGCACGCTTGCCACGGGACCGAATATTTCCTCTTGAACCACCCGCATGCTCTGTTGCGCACCAAGAAATACCGTGGGCTCGAGGAAGTAGCCCGCCTCGAGATGGGCGGGCCTGCCGCCTCCACAAGCGAGGCGTGCGCCCTCACGGTGACCTATCTCTATGTACGAGAGTATTCGGTCAAGCTGTTCCTGGGATATGACCGGGCCCAGATCCGATATCGGATCCAGCCCTGGGCCAATTTTCAAGGCGCGCGCTTCCTGCACCAACAAGCCCACGAACACGTCATGCACATCCTCATGCACATAGAGCCGCGACCCTGCGGTGCAGGTCTGACCCTGATTCGAGAATATGCCGGAAGCTGCGGATTTGGCCGCTTTTGCCAGGTCGGCATCAGGCAGCACAATGTTCGGAGACTTGCCGCCGAGCTCCAAAGACACCCGTTTTAAGTTGCCAACGCTCGCCTGGACTATCTTTTTTCCGACCTCGGTCGAGCCCGTGAACGCGATTTTATCAACGCCCCTATGCGCAACGAGTGCGGCCCCGGTGTCACCCTTTCCGGTGACTACGTTCACCACCCCCTCTGGAAAGCCCGCCTCGAGGGCGAGTTCACCGAGCCGCAAGGCGGTCAATGGAGTCTGCTCGGCCGGCTTGAGTATGACCGTGCAGCCGGCGGCCACCGCGGGCGCAACTTTCCACACAGCCATTGATAGGGGGTAGTTCCATGGGATAATCAACCCGCACACGCCGACAGGCTGCTTCAGCGTGTAGTTTAGGATCGACGAGCGATCGCGCGGCGACACGGGAATTGTCTCGCCGCCGAATTTGGTCGGCCAACCGGCGAAATAGCGCAGCGTCTTGATCGAACCTTCGACCTCGACGGCGCGTGCGATTTTCGACGGTTTACCATTGTCCAACGATTCGAGCACTGCTAGATCGTCCGCGTTGCGCTCGATTAATTCGGCCAGGCGGAGCAGAAGATTTGACCGTTCCGCCGCGGTCATCAGCCTCCAAGCGGTGGATTCGATTGCCGCGCGCGCGGCGTCAACCGCGCGGTCCACATCACTGACATCTCCCCAGGCGACAGTGCTGAGAACCTCTTTGGTTGCGGGATTGATCGTCTCGAACGTCCTCCCTGATTGGGATCCAATCCATTTTCCCCCTATCAACATGGGAAGTTCCCGCTTCAGAGAGCGGGCGGTCCATTCCGAGACGCTGTATAGCGGTGCAGTGTCGCGGCCCATAATTCATCCTCTCATTTGCCGTCAAATTTCAGACTATAGATCGATGGGATCGCAAGACAAGGCTAGATAGTTGAATGCGTTGTTTCAGACATTGGCGCAATCGCGGCTGAAGATTCGCCCGCGCCTGTTCCAGCCATCCCCACTCTTCCGGCGTGCCGGGCCACGTCTCAGATCTCTTTCGTTGGCCGCCGCTCACTGTTTGCAAAGCGGAACAGTGTGTTTGCATAACAGCATTGCGTGTCTCGTCTGCACATACCACAGTAAGCGCCCATACGGCTGTCCGCTTGCGACCGACACGTGCTCGGCCGCCGCCCCGGGGTTGTGATTAACGCGAAGAACCAATGGAAAGCACCTATATTGTCGCTACTGCCGGCCAAGGCGTGATACGAAGCGCCGACCGAGGCAAGACCTGGCATCGGACGGGACTCAACCAGCCGTTCGCGTTCGATGCGATCGTGCGCTCGCTCGATTCCGATCCCGTCAATGCGGCGATGATCTATGCAGGTACGGACATCGGTCTCTGCCGGAGCCATGACGCGGGCTCGAACTGGGAGCTCGTAGATTCGCCATTTTCCGGGCAGACGGTTTGGAAAGTCGCCGTCGATCCTAGAAACCCCGATCGAATTTTGGTGGGAACGGGAGCTCCGTCGCGCGCCAATCTGTGGCGAAGTCTCGACGCCGGACGCAATTGGACGCGCGCAAACGTCGATATACCCGAGTTCTGCGGCGGAGTGCATCGCCCACGACTTCTTGCCATCGCTTACGACTCCAACGATCCGAAGCGGTTGTGGTTTGGGCTGGAAGAGGGCGGCCTCTTCTTGAGTCAGGATGGGGGCGACAATTGGCAACGAATCGACGACCGCCTTCTCTGGGATTTTCGTTCGGACATCCATGCGATCACAGTGCTGCCCGATTCCGAGAATACCGTCGTCGTGGTGGCCGTGAACGCGATCTATACGACGCGCAACGGGGGCGATAGTTGGGAGGGATCGCTCGCCCAAGATACGTTCGGCCTATATTATGCCCGGGCCCTAGGGGTCGCTCCGGACGCGACCACGCTGTATTTGAGCGTGTCGGACGGAACGCCTGGAACCACGGGGCGAGTCTACACCAGCGCGGATGGGGCCAAGACCTGGAATCCTTGCTCGTTTTCGGACGAGCCAACATCCTGCATTTGGGCGCTGAAGGCAAACAGTCGCGACGCAAGTCAGTTGATTGCGGGCACCAAGTACGGTGAATTATTTTTGACGCACGATGGCGGGAGGCTGTGGCGCAAAGAATGGAGGTCGTTCAGTGAAATCACCGATGTCCTATGGCTCCCGGTTCGCGCAAATATCACCGCCTCGCATAAATCCCTGGTAAACACTCGAGCTTGAAACCGCAGGCCCCCACCTATTACCGAGGAATTTCCCATGTCAGATCAAGTACCCAAGATAAAGCGCGTTGGCCACATCGTGCTGCATGTCGTGGACCCCGCACGATCCGCGCAATGGTATTGCGACGTGCTGGGCATGATAAAGGTCGTCGAGTTGAAGGACGGTCCATACCAGGGAGCCGTGTTCCTTAGTTTCGGCGTTCAAGATCACGACATAGGGCTTTTCCCCGGTGGACATGCGGAAGCAAAGGGCAGGGAGTTCGAGCACGTGGCGCTGGAAGTTGATTGCGCCGGAGACCTTCGAAAGTTCCGGCTTCTGTACGACAAGCTGCTGCAGCGCGGCGCCCGAATAGCGCACGTATTGGATCATGGCGTTTCAAAGGGCGTGTATTTCTATGACCCCGATGGTCACATGCTTGAAGTTTATTGCCAGCTGACGCCTTATGGGGAAGCGGCGATTGCTGAGCTAGCCGAGAACAAGGGCATGGCCGAGCCGATCGATGCCGGGACCTTCCAGTAAACCACTGACTCGAGAGTAATTGATATGCCGGACATCGAATTTATAGGATTTGGCCCGACGGAAATCGAAACCGCCATGGACCGGGTCAGGAACAGGGTGAAAAGCCTGCCTTTCGCAGATCACACGATGTTCCTGAGCAACTCGCATCTCGTGGCCCAAGACATCAACGGAAAACGTGTTTCTTACCTGCGTATCGTCACACGCGATCACGCAAACGCGATGACCTTCATAGACAGCGTGAAAGATATCTACGAAGTCGAGTTTGTCCTCATGGACCACATGAGCTTCATGGATTAGCTCGAGAGCAGGAGTCCATCTCGACGTGAGCCATGAAGCTTTGAGGTTATTCGGCAATCGCAGGTCCGCAAATACCTACAAGGTGGAGCTGCTTCTCAACCAGCTTGGACTGGATTTTGAATACGTCAATGTAGATCTCGGACCAAACTCGAAGTCCCAGACACCGGAGTACCGGCGAATAAATCCCCTCGGTCAGATCCCAAGTTTGGGGATTTCCGAAGACAGATATATTACGCAATCCGCGGCCATATTATGTTATCTGGCGCAAGGGAGTAAGTTCCTTCCTTCATCCGCTTACGACCAGGCGCTGGTCATGCAGTGGCTGTTCTTTGAGCAGTACGAAATCGAGCCCAATGTGGGTTGGGCTCGATGGATTTGTCACATTGCCAAGAGCGCAGACCGGATGACGTCGGAGCTTGGGCGATACCATGATCGTGGTGGCCGCGCCCTCGCGATTTTGGACGAGAAACTGGCTTACTCGAGTTTTGTCGCCGGCAATCAATATTCGATAGCCGATGCTGCGCTCTACGCTTATACGCATCTCGCGAGCGAAGGCGGCTTTGCACTCGGGCATCTGCAGAATGTGTGCAGTTGGCTCAGGCGAATCGAAGGGCTGCCGGGGTATCTACCCATGTCAGGTGCAGCATGACCAGGCCTTGCACCCACCCGCCGTGATTGTGCCAATATCGGAACGACGCTTTCCCATATTCGCCCTTGTCTTGCTATTTCCCGCGAGGCAGCATCATTAGAGAAACAATCCAGGGTCGAATCCGTGGCGTAAGTTCATCGGTAGAGGTTCGGAATGCATTCAGTAGATGAACGATATGCCGCCTTGTTCGACCCGATCGCCATTGGTCCGGTCACTGCGCCGAATCGCTTTTATCAGGTGCCGCACTGCACGGCATTGGACACCGCCATCCAAGTGCAATGGCGGCCATGCGTGGTGTCAAGGCGGAAGGCG
>CAWCIE010000002.1:0-904995 GCA_963795475.1 uncultured Gammaproteobacteria bacterium | reverse complement strand
CGAAATCAGGTGGGTCCATTCACTCGAAATCCTGCAATACGAGCGCCCTTTTGCTAGCATCGCGACAGACCGTTGGCTCTCTTGTGCCGAGAATGAGTCGAGCTCAGATTGAGTGTGCCGGATTGTGCCGTGGTGTGCCTGAGAAGGGGCTGGCAAGCGCTTGCAAGTGATTGATTTATAAACCCCTGGAACCCCCTCGAAACGCCTGAAAATCCGCGTGTCGGGGGTTCAATTCCCTCCCTGGCCACCATCCAATCAATACGTTGCGAGCCTCTAACGAGCATTGGGTGTGAAATATCGCGGGCAGTGTGAAATATCACCGCCACTGTGAAATATGCTCAGTGCTGTGAAATATCTTGGCTCATACCCCCACTTTTCGCCCCGGCCGGGCGCGTCGCGGCTTGCGACGATAAACCACCTGCGTGGTCCGCAGGTCATCGTGCGCTAACCGATCGTTGGCTTCCTGCACATCCTCGGCATCGCTGCCCGATTTTGCTCGCAGATCATGGAAGGTGAAGACCTCGTTCAAGAGCGGAGACTCTCCCTTCTTGCGCGGCTTCGTCGCCGTCGTCATTAAGCGGTGCCAGTTCGAGCGAAAGCCGCTCTCGGTGTAGGGCGCGCCCTGCAACGTGCAGAAGAGCGTCTGGCGCATATCCGGCCCGAGCTTGCGTAGTCGCTTGATGACGGCGTCAAGATCCGGCGACCACTCAACGATTACCGTCTTCCCGGTTTCTATCATCTTTCCGTGACGCGGATGCCGGCGCTTCGACTTGCCCGGCCGGAACACGATTCCCTCGTCGGTGTACACGCTGGGGTCTCGATTCGGAAGCTTCAGCAGATCACCTTCACGCTGACCAGTGATAGTCGCCATATCCATTAGGCATTGAATACGATCAGAGGCGATGCTGTAGAGAGCCAGGTACTCCTGGTCTGTCACATACCGCGTGCGTTTCTCTTCATGCAGGCGTCTCAGTTCATGACAGGGATTTCTCGCGACGGCATGTGACGACCAGCACCAGGCACGGGTGCGACTGGAAGCTGAGGCAGTCCTCGGACTTATACAGTTGTCGAGAACCGGAATGGTGAAGTGGACTGGCAGCGACGTGCTCGATTTAGAGAGCAGCAGGAATCCCGACACGGACAGGCGTAGGAAAGTTGAGGCGCTACTGAGTGCAGCGACATCGAAGGTAATGATAGGCTCACGGGAGCGGGAGCGCGGTAAGACGCTGGAGAGCCTGGGCTTCGGCGCGTTCGACGCGTTACATATTGCTTGCGCGGAGAGCGCCGGCGCGGACGTGTTCTTGACGACGGATGACAGCCTACGGCTTCGGGCCTCGCGCGAAGCGAGCAAGCTGGGTGTCCCTATCGAAAATCCTGCAAAATGGTACGCGGAGGTGATTGCGCGATGAACGCAATAATAGGGCCGATCGATGGTGGCAACGCGACACTTGCCGAGTTGCGACGTGCCGGAATTGATGCGCTGGCGAAAGCGCTTGGTCCGGTCGGGATGGCGCGCTTTCTTCAGCAGTTCGACCCCGGTCAGGGTGACTATACGACCGAACGCAGCCGTATTCTGGGTAACCCATCGGTCGACGAAGTCATGGACGAAATAGAGCGCCGACGTTGGGGCCCCCAGCCGAAGTAATCGCCGATAATTGTCAGCGCTCAGCACCAAAGCGCTCCGGCACCGTGATGCGGAATTCTTTGTCATAACGGCCGCCGCGCACGATGAGGCGCTTCCCTTTGCCGAGGTCAATCGCCGAGCGATCGAGCTTCTCGAACCAGGGATATTGGTAACGCGAGCCGAGAAACAAGAAAAGCCGCTTAGCCTTGAGGCTTCTACAGGCCGCGAGCAGTTCGTTAACGACCTTAGGTCGTATAGACGTTCAAGCTCTCGAACAACTCCGCGGCATGCACGAAGCTAGACTCGCTCTCGTCAACCAGGCTCAACACTTCGATGATCGCACGCTCGGGGCTCGAGGCGGTCACGGTCCAATCGCGCACGCGAGTGGGCAGGCTCACGAGTCTGACAGCATCCGCGCGTTCCTCAAAGAGACGCTCCCGGTGAAAGACAAAGCGCTCTCGAAGTTTGACTGCACTAACCCACGCCGGAGCGGCGTTGCGTCCCCATAGGTGTATGGTCGCCTCAAATCCGAGCGGGAGGTAATGGACATGACCCTGTCGGTTGAGGGCGGATAGGCCACCCAGGTGGAATGGAGCGCCGGCGAGGTGCTGTATTCCGAGGATTATTCCATTGGGGTCAACAGGCTGAGTCGGGCGGACAAATACACCACGGGCAAGTGGTTTTAGCCAGCCACCCTGGACGTACTTTCGGACGAGTTGTCGTGAGAAGCCCTGGGACGTGAGCCAGACGCTCGGTGCAGCGACGCCCTCCGGGAGTAGTCGAGCCAGTGCGCTAAGTTTGGACTCATTTTGTAAACCCATGGTTTACTTTCTATCATATTGGTAAACCGATGATTAGTTCAATATTTTGCCAGATTTGTAAACCATAGGGCTACATTCTCAATAAATATCAAACCAACGCTAACTTCCTTGCTGTGAAATACTCGCCTTGGTCCATCTATGCGAATCAGGGGGTTATCGGCTCATAACTGCTTAAAATATTCCACAACCCTCGATCCAAAATCCATTTCCATTCAATTTGTTACGTGCGCTTGATGTCCGGTCGGAAAATCCGCGTGTCGGGGGTTCAATTCCCTCCCTGGCAAATACCCATTTTGGGTAGTAAGCTACCCTAAATGGGTACTAAGAGGCGAAAATCGAGCAATCGTGCACCGGTACGTACCGGCGTCGCCGACGCACTGTTTACAAAGGTGCAACAGCGCGTTTTGGCTGTATTGTTTGGAAATCATGAGCGGAGTTTCTATGCAAGCGAGCTTATCGCCCTGGCATGTTCGGGGTCCGGTGCAGTTCAACGTGAACTCGCCCAGCTAGAGGCTGCCGAACTAGTCACGATCAGGTACGTGGGCAATCAGAAACACTATCAAGCCAATGCGTCGGCACCCATCTTCGAGGAGCTTCGTGGTTTGGTTTTGAAGACATCGGATAGGCTGGATCTGTTGCGAGCCGCGCACGATGCGGCGCCTGGCGAGGTGATGCGCGAGGGCCGCCATAAGAAATCGCGGCAATCCCTCGTTGAAGGCATCCAAGCACGGTCGATCGGCTCCCCCGCGGAGAAACGCGCTTCCAGTATCGTGCCGGCGATGATCGAGCGCCGGCGTCGCGAAATCGCACAACTTTGCGAGCGCTATGGGGTCCGCGAGCTTGCGCTGTTCGGCTCCATTTTGCGTAGCGACTTTGACCCAACGTCGAGCGACGTTGATGCGGCTGTGAAGTTTGGGCCGCCCGCCAACGATTCCTTGGCCCGTCAATACTTTGATTTTAAGACAGCGCTGGAGCATCTGCTATCGCGGCCAGTGGATCTGGTGGAATTGGAGGCGATGCCGGATACGCGCCTCAAACGCATCATAGAGCACACGAAAGTGCCGATCTATGCCGCCGCGGCCTGATGTTTTTCTGGAGACGGCGCTGCTCGCGCTGCGGCGAGTCTCCAGGTTTATGGCGAAGCGTTCGCTCGGCGCTTATCTTGCGGATGACCTGTGTCAATCGGCGGTGGAGCGGCAGTTGGAAATTGCCGGAGACGCGTTAGGTCAACTGCGAAAACTCGACGCAGTGTTGTTTGGCAAAATTCCGGACGGCGACCTGGTCGTGGCATTTCGCAACGTCCTCGCCCACGGCTACGCGACGCTCGATCATCGACGCGTCTATGAGATCGCCTCAATTCGAGCCGGCGAGCTGCTTAAGACCCTGGAGACACTTTTATCGCAGATGCCCGAGGGGTGAACCATAATGGTGGTTCCAAGATAATGGAATCCGTATTTATGAATGTTGCGCAGTATGAAATCCAAAAATAAGGACAGCGGTAAGCTGCGAATCGGGGATGATTGGAATGCGATCCGCATTATCGCGCTGTCACAGAGTAATCCGCTCAAAGCGATTGCCGAGTTTGTCGAGAACAGCATCGACGCGCACGCGAAGACCATCACGATCACCCGCGGTCGGGAACACGGCGCGCATTATCTGGCCATCAAAGATGACGGCGACGGGGTTCCGCGCGATCCCGAGGGACTTCCTGACTTCAAGTACGTCGCCACCCACATTTGCGATTCGATCAAGAGACACCTGAAAGCCGACGGCAACGGCACAGGATTGCAAGGGGAGTTTGGTATTGGTCTCTTGAGCTTCTGGACGGTCGGGGACCGCCTGACGATGATCTCAACCGGAGCCGACCAGCGCGCGTATCAAATGACGATGAGCAAGGGTGATTCGCGGTACGAGGTCAGCCCGCGCCGGGTTTTGTTCGCAGAGAAGGGCACAGAGCTCAAGATCAGCCCGCTGCTCGAGGGAATTCGCAGCTTAAGCGGCGAGAAGATCCAATGGTACCTGGCCTCGGAATTGCGCGACAGAATTCGGGATGCACAAGTCCGGGTAACGGTAATCGACAAGCTCGCTCGCAAGCAATATGAAGTCGAGCCGCGGCAGTTCGAGGGTCGATTGCTGCACCAATTGCCGACGATTCGCACCGTCTACGGAGATGCATACGCGGAACTGTATCTTGCCGAGCCCAATGAGAACGCGCGGGTAGCATTGACGCGCGCCGGTACTCGGGTGATTGAGGATCTGTCGACGCTGCCCGGCTTGGAACATAGTCCCTGGTTGTCGCGTTACGTACAAGGCCTGGTGGATGTGCCGTTCCTGAACCTCACACCGGGGACTCGCAGCGGGATTATTCAGGACGAGCGCTATGCTGCGCTTGTTGCGGCACTGGGGCCCCTGGAATCTTACGTCAAGGGTTTAATCGACGAACAGCAGCGCGCCGAAGAAGAGCAAGCCAGTCAACAGTCGTTGAAAGCCATCCAAAAGGCATTTCACGAGGCGATGCTCGCTCTACCGCGCGAGGAATACGACTGGTTTGACGTGCAAGGCCGAGCACGTCAGGAGGGCAGTGCCGCGAAATTCAGCGCTGGCGGCGTCCCCGATGGCACGGATCTGGAGGATCTATTGCCAGGGCTGCCGCATTCGGGTCGAACAGATACGCCGCAGCGGCAGTTCTTTGAGTACGCGGGCCCGTTGTTCAGCGTCGTGGTGTCGCCCGCCGCGAGTACGGTGCCGCTCAACGAGATTCGTAAGTTCCGGGCGCTGCCGCGCGATCGGTCGCGACGGCGTGTGATCGATGATCTGCAATTTGCCTGGCATATGCTGGAAGGCGACGGTACGTTACAGGAGACCAGCAGCCAGGAAGTAGTGTTCCGAGCACCAGCCGCACCAGGGCTCGGTCGCTTGAGCGTCACGGTGACCCAACGGGATGTTGCCCGCACCGCGGAGGTGCTGATCACCGTGACTGACAGTCTGGACGCCACCATGAGTCCGGCAGTTGTCAATGCGCGCGGCCTGCCGGGCTACACGTTTGAGCGGGCGGCCGGAGAACTGTGGCGCTGCCGTTTCGACGGGGATCGCAATATCATCGTCGTCAACAGTGGTCATCGCGACTTCGTGTTTGCGACGCGCAATCGTGCACTGCAGTTGCGTTACCTGGTGCGACTGTATGTCAAAGAACTGGTGCTGAAGAATTTTGCGGGAGCATCGGCGGATCAGCTGCTCGAGCGGATGGTCGAACTGTCGTTGTATGCGGAAGAGAAGCTCAAATCGGGGTAGGCGCGCAGTAAGCAAGGGGCCGATCGAGTATCCAAGGATGTCCGCCAACAGCCACGCCATTTACGGGTCAATTTGAGGGTAACTTTTTACGGACTTTCAAAAATTGCTTTAAATTCCGCAAGCTAATAACGACTTTCAATTCCCTCCCTGCCAATAACGTCCACCAAGTACCACCAAGCGCCACTACCATCTGACCCCGTGTTGTCTCCACTGTCGTCACGATATGAACTCGCGGTAAGTCTTACATAATGAGCCGAAAGACCCGCGCGCCACAAATTCCATGAATTCAGCATGCATGCCGCCACCATGCGGGCGGTGGTGACCCGACCGGCAGCTATCCCAGAACGAGAGAAAGAGGCAACCAAGTACGAGTCGTCCTCGGGTACCGGTGGTACGGGAATGGCTCCCTGCGATTTCGCGCTCGCCGTAACCTCAGCCCTCAGCCCTCAGCCCGATGGGCGAGGCATATGTTTTGGCATTTTTGCCACCCGGTCGCAAAACTCTCTGCGGTGGCTCGATTAGGCAGCGTGCACCTCGCGCACGTGGTTGATATCGCGGTGGCCAATGGGCCGGCACTGCGATGGCAGTACAGTGGCGACGGCGATCGCCCTTCCGGTGAGGGTGGCGAACTCCACTTCGTACGCGGACGCGTTACCATGGACATGGACAACCGTCCCCACATCCCCCGATAACAGGCCCTCACCGGGCAGTTCGCTCGTCAGCACAACGCAGTCGTGTTCTTTGATCATGACGTTCCCGAAGGATACGCAGTGATAAGCCGTGGGCCGTCTGGTCCGCGTCCAACTGCCAAACGGTACAGACTGGTGGGCGGCGGCCATCCGGCGTGTCCAATTCGCCATGAACCTCATAACGTGGGCCGAAGCCTGTCTCCGTCATTATCTTGACCTCCCAACGGCGGCCATGTTCGCACAATGCATCGCGAAGCACTTCCCAGTCCTCCCGGCGGAATCCGAAGGCGCCGAAGAAGCGCGCCTTACTCGCACCGTAGCGATGGTCCAAATTGAGCAGATAATCGACGATCTTTTCTCGCTCGACCAGCAGCCGCTCTCGACCAGGAAGGATCACGTTCGCTGCTCTACTGAACCGCGGCCGAGCAAGATGTCGTCAACGGCCGGGATGTCTCGGTCATAAGGATCAAGATTAATGCATCCTAGGTCCAAGTTCGATGAAACCTGCCCGGGCCGCCGCCTATCGCTTGTGCCAACAATGCGTCGAGGTCAGATTTGGGTGTGCCAGGATCGTGCCATGATGGGCCGGGAAAGAGGGGTCAAGCGCTGTAAATGATTGATTTTTAAGCCACTCGGCACATTTGAAACGTCTGAAAATCCGGGTGCCGGGGGTTCAACTCCCCAGCGGTAGCATGATCGGTCGCAGAATCGGCTATCCAACTCCGGGTTGTTTTGGTCGTTACTCAAGAACATTGCTTCGGTTCCGGCGTAGATTGCTCCTCGCTCAGAAATCCGCCGTCGTTTTCATAAGCCATTGCAACTCTTGCTGCCAGCTCCGACGTTCCGCCGCGTCGCGCTCGAATACGGCAGCCGTCTTCGCCAAGACGAGTGTGAACGGACTGCCTGTTCGTCGCGTCGTATGCGTCACCGGCAAATCATACGTGTCAATGATACGGTGAATGTGCGAGCGATGATCTTTTGCCAGCTTCCACTCGTGCCCTACCTTATCCGACGCACGCAGGAATTGGGTCAAGGTTTCGCACAGCCGACACGAGCAGCGAATCAGAGTCCGAATCGACCAATCAGTGCTCGCGCGGGTCGGCTCGTTAATGCGGGCCGTGAGGACCCGCACGCAATTTGCATGTACTGGGCGCAGGCCCAAATTTCTCAGCGTGGTCGATGCGTGATGCTCCTTGGCATATCGCAGCAGACCGATCGGAACCTGCACTGGAAGCTCGGCAGCGTCAGCGGTGAGGAATGCAATCACGTGACCTAACAGGTCAGGCTGCTGTGTGGCTCGGCTGCTCTCGATGACACGTAACATCGGCCTACAGAGGCTGACCATCTCTCGCGTCTCGTCCTTTGCCGAGACGTGCTGTCGAATCTGCCTTGACCGCTCGAGCAACCATGCCCACTGCTCCGAGAGGATCCAACCAGCAAGCTCCCGTCCCGCCGACGAGTCGCTTACGCACAATGTCCGGCACAGGACCGCCAGCGTAGAGTCCATCCACGAGAGTCGCGTTTGCGGCAGTTCGTGATTCTCATCCGAGGCCCATGTCTGCAGCAGGGCTCGGCACCAGTCCAATCCATAGGAGTCGAGTAGGTCGGTAAGTCGCGGCGCCGCCTTTGGCTTCAGCGCCGATAGGTCGAACGGTTGCAGTAGTGTAGCAGCGACGCTCGGATCGCCCAGCTTTGCGGCGATCTTGAGAGTGGAATCGAACAGGGCGGACTTCTCCGTCTGTCCCATGGCATTCGCCCAGAATGGCACCAGACGTTGCGCCATGGCAATCGCGGCGGCGGGATTCCGCGCCCGGAGGGTCTTGGTGACCTCGCTGATTCCCCACCGGGGAGAAGCCTTCGCGCGGATGACAAACGTTCGCTCCCGCGGCCAGAGAACTACGGCGGCGCGATGATACCAGTGCTCGACGGTGTTCCCGGCGTTCCCGGTGTAGTCCTCGTGCTCAGACTCGAACGGCTCAAGATCCGCGGAGGGTGTGGTGTAGCACAGCTCCGCGGCGTCGACGCGGGCGGCCACTGCTTCCCATCGACCGCCGGCTCCGAGCCAGTGGCGTAGCTCGACGTCACTATCAATGAGCTCGGTAAGGTCCGGATCGGACGACTCACCCGGTGATCCTCCACCCTCGTTCTCATCGGCATCGTCATCATCGTCCTCGTAGTATCCTCGATCGTAGTCGGAGTAGCCCGAATATTTGTCCTCGCACGACCAGGTCTCGTGGACGTTTGCCAGGGCGAGAAAGATCTCGCAATCGAGTTCCCGTGCGACGTCCTGTAGCGCAATGGCACGTTGAGCGTCCGAATTCTTGAGACGATTCCACTGAAGCCCACGCCGCGTGTACTCATGGTCGAGCAAGTAGACGAGACGATCTGGAGGACTCCGCATGTTGTGATCGCCGCTCCACCGCGCTTGACCGGGGGTCGCAAAAAACTTTCGGATAGTGTCGGTTAGCCCGTTTACGGCGGCCGTCGGCCCCCGTGCGGCAGTGGCGTCATGCTCGAGGACCAGGTTGTAGGTCAAAACGATGCGATAGCCTTGCTTGATCGGCAGGACTTCATGGTGACAATCGGCATAGAAAGCGATGAACGTGAGACTCTTGTCGGAACCGCCAACGCGCATCTTGGCGCCGTGGTGCTCGATCAACACGGCGCCGCCGGTGAAACGGGACGGCAGGCTGATGACCAGGGTGCCGATCATGTCGTCCGTCTTTTCGGAGTCCTGATGCGGGGCGAAGAATTGGCCGGGGGCGTAAACCAGCATGTTGTGCAACTGCGCCTTGAGTCTACGTCCCTGGGGTAACCCGAGGCCGCGGCTTATTCGGTCAAGCTGCGGAGCGAGGGTATTCATCCAGCGGGACTGGTCGATTGAGATTCTGCTCTTGGCAATTTCCCACGTGTCACGCACCCGCAGGTCCAGGCGCGTCTCATCCTTGAAGCCATGCCACGCCGGCCGGGCGACCGCGCACAGGCGCCGCGCCGTGCTCGGTGCGACGGGAAAACGGATCCCGCCCACGCCTCGGACTTCGATGTGAAGATCTCCCGCGGCGACGGTTAGGCGGGTAGCGAATGATCCCGACGATCCAATCTTGGCAAGCTGACGACTGATCTCTTGTAACGGGGATTTTACCTGCTCGACCTTGCGCGGTATTTGCGTCAGGATATTCATGGCGAGCCACACCGCCGCCGTAAATCCAGGTCCTCCGGAGAGCCTATGGCAAATGATGCATACATGATAGGAGCGAACCTCCTCAAGACTGGCACGCTCGTAAGTTTCCGCATCATCGAGGAGGAAGTGCTAACGGCACCCGATGAGGCGGAATTCGGCATGCGAGTGTTGCTCAAATTTGTCCCGGAAGAGGGCGAGGACGACCAAGATGAGGACGATGTTGCGGAGGACACCGTCGAGTGGGGTGCTTTCGGATTCATGTTTGTCCTGGGCGTGTTGTCTTTTGCCGAGGCGAGACCCCGTAATATGTCATCCGCAGACTATCATGAGAAGGACGATTTCACGGTGGCCGACTTCATCGAGGGATTGCGATTCGTGCGGGGCGAATTGCACTTCGATGCGGATTACATCCGCGGTCGCAGGATAAAAACGCACGTCGCTGTCCGTGCCAACGGCACCGTGAAGTTGGAAACAATCGGTCGCGGCAAGGCGGTACTTCGCTGGCTCGACCAGATACAAGGAAAGAAGCGGCTTCAATCCGTCCGTGAATGAGGGGACGGGGAACGGTGGCATACGATGCTCGTCAAGACATCTGTCCCGCGAAATAGGCCAGTCGGGTCGTGACGAGGCAAAAGGCTCACCGTGGCTGGACGCGATATCGCCGGATTGAGCCGCGTCTATGATCCGATGACCAAGATATTTCGCCAAGTCATAGCGCGCACGCTGAAGTCAGTGACTAAGGGCACTTCCGTTTGAGACGAGTCTTGCTGCTCGCAGCGGTCTTCGCACCGCATCCGAACGGCGCTCGAATTCCCTCGATCGCGGATGATGTGACGACGGACCTGGTCACGGTCCGCTCCCGCACCTCGGGATTGCGCAGATAACGGTTTGCTATGGATTAAATCTGCGAGATAAGGACGATCATCATTCCCTCCCTGGGCGTCCACTAACGTCCACTAAGTACCACCAAGCGCCACTACCAGTTGACCCCGTGTCGTGCGCGTCGTCGCATCGTCGTCGCTGATATCAACTCGCGGCAAGCGTCCCGTAATGAACCGAAAGACCCACGCGCCACTCAACTCTTGCTGCCAGCTCTGACGTTCCGCCGCGTCGCGCTCGAATACGGCGGTAAATGTGCGAGCGATGAACTTTGCCAGCTTCCACTCGTGCCAGGAATTGTCGCATACGACGCGACGAACAGGCAGTCCCTTCACGCTAGTCCTGGCGAAGGGGGAGGCAAAACGCGTTACCCAAGTAGTCGCTTCAGCGCGTCCGCCTGTTCTGCAAATTTCTTCGGGCTGGTTTTGGCAAGTTGTTCAAGATTCCTCATCTTCCAACGAACGGCCGGGAGCTGCTCGAGGTGGGCAATGCCGAGTAATGGCCATTCGGGTGCGTTGCTCACAAGAGAAAGAAGAAACTGCCGCTCGTTCGGGTCTAGTGTCTGCGGCAGTTCTGCGAGCAAGCGGTCGCGTACACTCAAGAGCTCCGCAAGGTCGACGGACTCAGTTGTCATGCCCACAAATGTTCGCTCGTAATCTTGAGTTATGTCGCGCAGTATCGGCGACAAGACTTCATGCGGCGGACGATTGTGACTGGCGATGTAGACCACGAAAGCGCGGCGCATCGCCGGTGTGATGCCTTCGTTCGCGTAGAGTTGCATCACGTCGAAAAGGTCGCGGGGATGCTGCCTATCCAATGCCGCGACGAGCTTGCCGCCATAAATGTCTTCAAGCGATGCCATCGGAACTTCCAGCTCGGCTTGCAGAGTGTCGCGCGCCTTGGCGGATAGCGATGCAAGTCGTACCGGATACACGGTCCCTCGCAATACGAAGTTGACCTCGACTTTGATCTCGATGTTTCCGCGTCGTACCAGAATCTTGGTTTCGCCGACGCCAGTCGCAGTAACGGTGCGAACCTGAAATCCGCGGATCTTCAGGCGTGCTGAAGCCTGGTGAACGGCTTCATTGATCTGAGCCAACGCCTGATCTCGAGGAAGCGAGTGATCGGGGAATACAAGATCTAGGTCGACCGATAGGCGTGGCATATCTCGGACGAAGAGGTTGATGGCCGTGCCGCCCTTGAGCGCGAACACTCCGCTCTCGAAGACGACGGGCGCCACTTGGATAAGTAATCGGGCGGCATCAACATAAAATTGATTCACGGCTTGAGCACCAATAGACCGTCTTTGGACCGCGAGACCCAGGCACGATTGCTGCCAGTCGGTAGCCGAGCAGGAATCAACTTCGAGGCCCACGGGAGCGAGAGCTCGCGGCCGAATCGCAAGCAGAGCCGCACCGTTTTAACGCTCGAACACCGCTTCAGTAAATCTTCCAGTACATCGGTGCGCAAGGTGTACATGCTTTCCGCCAACTCGCGTGCTTCCTGCAGAGGCTGCCGGACTCCGACTTCGCTCAACAATTCCAAGAACGCGCGCTCCGGCGCCGATACGAGGGGTGCATCAACCAGTCTCTCGAACGGAGTTACGTTCATCATCTCGGGCGGTCGTTCGTCGAACAGGCGTTTGCGGTGGTATTCGGCCGGAAATCGCTCCATAAACCAACCGGGTAAGCGTGCTGCCGCCCACCCATATAGATGCAGCGTGCTGTGCTGTGAGACGTAGTGAGTTACGCCATACCATGCGAGGGCTGACTTGCCGCCGACGTGCAGTCCGGCGATCTGTTGCTCGAGCAGTCGCAAGCTTGGATTCAGCGAGAGAGTGTCGCCTTTGCGGCAGTACACACCACGCGCTAAGCGAGTCAGCCAGCCTGACCGGACGTAGTGGACTGCCAAGTCTGCCGATATCCCGAGCGCCGTCAACGCCGCTGACGTTAGTGGCGCACCAGAGGGCAGCTGCGTATAGAGGGTGTTTAGTTTTCGTCTATAAGTCGTAGCCATACTACGATTATAGATCATCTTTCAAATGAAAACGCAATTTCGACTATCAATAATTATCGTAGTTACACTACGATAATTGTGACTAAAGCAAATGATCGCCTTGATGGACACCCACCCACCATGCGAGGAACGTCCATAAACGTTTGCCAACAGCCACGATTTTGACGGGGGTAATTTGAGGGTGACTTAGTTTTCAGTTGACTAAAACTATATTTAATTCAATAACATACGGAGGAATAAAATCCCCTCCCTGGCCACCATTTGACCCCTGTGAAGTCCCAGATCTAAGGTACCGCTCCGGGCCGAGGGTCGTGCTCCTCCGGCCGGAGCTTGCGCGCCTGGTCGAACTGCGTCGAAACCTCTCCGGTTACCGGGACGGTGAGGGCCTGTTGACTCGTGGTCGCGCCCAAACCCGTGGCCGTCACCCGCACGGCGTAGCCGCCCGCATGCGTGAAGGTGTGCGTGACCGTCATGCCGTCCGAGCTCGACCCGTCGCCGAAATCCCAGTGGCAGGCGAGCACGGGCGCTGCGCCGGATGAGGGGGATGCACTGAAGGTGACGCTTTCGCCGGCTTTGGCGCTCGCCGCGGAGCGTATATCGACTCGAGGGTCCACCGGCGGCACGGACTATCGATCAGCTTGAGCACGCGCACCGAGTGCCGTTTTTGCGTGAACTCGAGCGTGCGCACCGAGCTCGCGCAGCAGTTGGGCTTGACGAACGGCGTGCCGCCCGGCTCGCCGAACACCTCGACCATTCGATATTTCGCCGGCTCCTTAAGCCCCAAGGCCACGAAATCGATCGACCGCGCCCGGCCGCCGTCGCTCCAGTTGAACACCGTCAGCACGGACTGCCGCTCGCTCTCCTTCAGCAAAAAGATGCTGGGTTGCCGGTCCTGTTCCGTGTAGGTCATCAAATCCATGGGCACGGAGGAGCGGCCGAGACGCGCCATATCGATGAGATCCGCATTCTTGACCAGCGCCAGCCGTTCGGCGGAGGAGCCCAAGGTGGGCAGGTCGTCTCCGATCTCGAACATGCCGCCTGAAACGGCCGCAAGCGCGATGGATACTTTCGCCTCATCCATCGTGAGCGGGCGCTGGCCGCCGTGCCAGGACTGGTCATCGACCGTCTGCGTCGACACGGTGAATGCGTCCGGGTCGGCAATGAAGAAATTGCGGTTCATGTAGTAGCGCGCCGCGATGCCCGAGGCCGCGTCCCGGCTGGCATCGAAGGTGTGTCCCGTGTCCTGGGAGATCCGGCCCGCGTCCACGATTCCGACGGGGTTCAGCATGGGGCTGCCGTCCTTGTCGAGCACGACGTCTTCGCCCACCGCCTCGCGGATGATCTTCAGGCCGATCCGTTGGGCTTCCAGCGCCGTGGTGTTGGGGCGGTAGTAGGCGCCCTCGACCGCGCGTGTCGTCCATGAAATCCATCTTGATGAAGCGCACGCCCCAGTCGTGAGAGCGTGCTGTAGGTCTGTCGCAAATATTGCTGCGCGCCGGGGTGGGTGGTGTCCAGGACGTACAGCGGATCTTGTGTGTCGGTGACGTAGCCGATGTGAATGAGCTGACCCTGCGGCGTTGTGCAGCAGCCATTCCGGGTGTTGTCTGAAACACCCACGCCCGCTCCGACACCTCGAAAGGCGCAGTCCACAGGCCGAAAGTCAGGCCGTCATGGCGTACGAGATCCGCGATGTAGCCGATGCCGCGTGGAAAGAGCCGGGCGTCGGCGGTGGTGTACTCGCCGCGCGCATATTGGTAGCCCTCATCGATCTGGTAGTAGCGAAATCCGAGTTGGCTCAAGTTCTCGGCCAGCCAGTCTGCGTTGGTGCTCGCGGTTCCCTGACTGATCCCGAAGTAGTAAGCGGTCCAACTCCACCATCCCATGGGTGTGGGAGCCTTGACACGCGCCTTGTGCAGCAGCCCGACTGCCCGGCCATAGTGCTCGAGCTGCGCATGGTAATCCGTGCCGACGGCGAACATGAGCCGTTCGGAGGAGAGGCTGTCGCCGGGTTCCACAGCGCAGGCGCAACGTCACTTGCTCGCTCGCCGGCGATTCCTTGAGCGACTCGCCCTTCATGATTTCGGTCGTGCCCGTCGCGACCACTTCATACGCCGAGCACGTGCGCGCCGCTGCCGGTCCCTTGCTCCTGCAGGTGAAAGATCGTCAGCAGCCGCTCCGAGGTGAGCGCGCCAAAGAAACAAACTTTCGCCGCTCCGGCGGTTGATAGATCAGCTGGCTGCCGACGGCGCGATGCATGCCTTGGCGGGCGTCGCCGAGCTCACGAATCGCGAGCTGAGGCCGATCCTCGCTGTAGCTGTCGGACAGAATGCGGTCCGCGGACGCCACGCCGCCCAAATCGATGACGGGAGCATCCGACGCATGCACCGTCCGTATCGCCTGCACCGAGAGCGCGCGGTCGGTCGTGTTGACCACGTGGACTACGATGTCGCCCCATGCTTGATCGCGGTACAGCCGCAACGCGCACACGAGATCCGGCGCCCCTGCAAGGCCCGTGTGGGTGACGGTCAGGAGGGAGCCGCTGCCCAACTCGTCCTGGAATTCGGCTTGCGCCGGGGTGTGTTGCGGATACGCCGACGACTTGAGAACGCGGCCGTCGACGTCCGCCTCCACGTCGGAGCGGATTACGGTTCCGCCCTTCCCGGGCGAGGCAATGGCGTAGTCACCGTTTGCGTAAACGGTGACGAAGGATGCCATACCGTGCAGCGAACCGAGCACCTGCATGCGGACGGCAGAGGGCGGCGCCCGCTCGTTCGCCGCGGCTATGGATGGGTCGAGCGCCCCGGTCAGTGCCACCCCGGCCGCGACCGCCCCGCCCAACCAGCCTTTCGACCAAGAACTCATTGTTTCGACTCCTGTGCGGCGGGATGGGAGCGAGGCAACGCGCGGTCTTGCCACGGGTTTCCGAACCATCGCTCTGCGTTGCTGCTATAGATCTTTTGCACGACACTGCGGGGCAAGCCCAAGCCGTGCACGGGCGCATCCAGCTCGGGAACGCGGAAGGTGAGGTCGGTGGCGAGATACTTCCAATCACGGAGCCACATGTCGTGCGCCTCGCGCCGAACCTCCCGCGGGTCGCCGCCGGGGTCTTGGCTGAGGTCACTGCCATACAGCAACCGATCCTGGTAGCGGACGAAGAAACGACGCACCTGGTCGCGCTCGCGGTTCGATTGAAACTGCACCTGGCCCATGCGCGCGGCCAGATCGACCACCGTGTTGGGATAGCGGTCCAGGAAGGCGGCCAGCCGATCCACGCTCCATTCGAGGCTCGCGAGGTGCGCGCCCATGAACTTGAGCTGCGGATTCTTCGCAGCATCCGATCGCGCGCCGCCATCTGATCTTCGTAGGACGGCAATCTCCGGATGCAGATACATGTGGTACTGCGGATGCTCGCGGAAATATTCCTTGTCGTTGTTGACCGTCATCTGGTCGATGGGCAGCCAGCAGTTGTGCGGCTCTCCTTGATGCCCGATCAGCACTCGATGGCGCTCCCGGATGAAGTCGAACACCGGATCGAATTTCGGATCGTCGATCATGACCAGGCGGCCGTGCGCGTCGCGAAACTCCATGCCGATGTTCTTCCATACTTTGACACCGACCGCGCCGTCCGCGAATGCCTGGTCGAGCTGGCGGATCACCTGCTGTTGCCAATCCGGCCGGTCCCAGCCCTGCATCGAGAAGGACGCCGCATAGGCGACCGTCGCAGGGTGATTCGCCACCAGCGCCTGCGCGATCCGCGACTGCTCGGGCAGCGGCGGAAAGTCCGGATAATCGACATTGATGGTGAGCAGACGAAAGTGATCGGCCTGCGCCTCATCGATGAGTGCCGTGTCCGGCGAATTGATGTGCACATGAACGTCGATCTTGTCGACCGTCGCAAAATCCGCCGCGGTAAAGGGCGGCGCGGCGCCGCAGGCGGCCGCCGCCGTCAGGAGAAGCCCGCCGCATGCTGTCAAACGGCGCAGCGCCGCCGCGCGCCTCATGACTCGAGCTCGACCCGCCGGCCCGCGCTTTGCACCCGCAGCCGCTCGATTGCCGCGTCCGACAACGGCTGGCCGTGCCGCTTCGCGGCGTACAGACGCGGCGCCGATGGCGGGTGGCAGTGCGGGCTCGACTGACCCGGTAACCCGGACCGATTGCCTGCAGAGCCGCGAGCCAAATTCTTGCACCAGCGGCACGCCGACGTTGCTCGAAGACGCCGCCGGAATAGGAGACGGCCACCGGCTCCGCGGCGCCGAATCCGAGCTGCCGGCGCGTCGCCTCGACCATGAGCGCCAGTTCCGCGGCGGCCTCGCCGATGATCGACCAGGCAGTCTTCGTCGCCGGCCGCGCGCGGCCTGCGTCACCAGCTTGCTCAATTGCGCGATATCGCGCGCGATCGCCTCCCAGCCGCGAGAACACGTGGGCGCAGAGATCGAGATCTTCGGCGAGGCCCAGCGATTGCCTGACGATCTCGTACGAACGGTCCCCGCGGCCGCCCTGCCGTCGCTCATGCGGGAGAACAGATTCAGGCCGCGGCATGCGATCCAATAGGCGGACCCCTCGTCACTGAACAATTCGCCCCAGCCGCCGCAGCGGGCGACGGCGCCGTTGCGCTCGCCGTAGCAGATCGAGCCCGTGCCCGCGACGATGCTGATTCCGTCGCGGCAGAGCAGCGAGCCTGCCCAGCCGCAAACCATGTCGTTGCCGCACAGGTATGCGATCGGCCGCGCAGACACTGCTGCGGCAGCCGGCTCAATGTCCCGATCAGCGTGGTGTCTTCGCCGTAGGCGGGCAGGCCGAAGAAGGCGAAGTCCACCTCCTCGCGACCGACCGCCGCCTTCGCCAAAACGGCGCTGACGCCGTTGGCGAGCACCGTGCTCGAGCGCCTCCAATCCGATGGTCAGGTAGTAGGAGCCCGGCGCCATGTGGGTCGCCCGGATGGTGCCGTCGGAGTCGATCAAGCACCAGGGCCGTCTTGGTGCCCCCGCCGTCGACGCCGAGATACAGGCACGCGCCGCTCACAGCGGATGGATGGTCACGCCGCTGACCACGCGGCTCACCGTCCCGGAATTGCTCGGCTGGTCGGGCGTGTTGCCCAGCGACAAGCGCGCGGTGAAATGCGTAGAGCTGACCGCACACGATGTAGGGAAATACAGCTCGCCGTCGCCGGCCGTCGGCCAGATGCGGCACGTGCAAGTGTCGCCCTGCGTCGACAACGTCCAGGGACTGCGCCGTGATGGCGATGACGCGGCCGGCCAGTCGCGTCCGAGCGCAGTTCGCGCAGCAGATCGAGATCGTAACGGCGGGTGTACGGATCGTTGGAAACGAACACGAACACCAGCGTGTCGCGGGTCACGATGGTCTTCGGGCCGTGGCGAAAGCCGAGCGGCGAATCGAAGGCGGCCGACCACCTTGCCGTCGGTCAATTCCAATAGTTTCAATGCCGCCTCGCGCGCCAGCGCCTTGAAGCCGTTGCTGCCCAGATACACCACGCGGGAATAGCTCTCGGCGGCCAGCTTGCGCATGGCCGCATTGTGTTCCGCGATCGAGATCGCTCGTGCGCCCGCGCCAGCTGCGCCACGCTGTGGCGCTTTCACTGGCCGCAGAACACCAGCGAGGCGGCCAGCATCATGGCGGTGAAGCTCGAGGTCATTGCAAAGCTCTGGTCGTGCGTTTCCGGCGGCAGCAGAATGGCGAGGCTGTTGCGGCCGCTCGCGGCAACGTTGGTAGAGCGTTCCCTGTTCGTTGCAGGTGAATACCAGCTGATGGCATTCGCGCAGCAGCCGCTCCGCCAGATCCACCACCGCGACGCTTTCGGGGCTGCTGCCGGAGCGGCCGAACGACACCAGGAGCGTGGGCACGTCGCGCTGGAAATACTGCGTGCGGCCCGGACAGCAAGTCCGTGGTGGCGATCGCTTCCACGCGGCGGCCCAGCTGGTGCAACAGCAGCGGCGCGAGACATTCGCCGATGAATGCCGAGCTGCCCGCACCGGTGAGAATGATGCGCAGATCCGGCGCGCCAGCAAGCGGCGTCAGAAAGCCGCAATCGGCTCGGCATGTTGCCGGATCAGTTCCTGGGTCCGCAGCCAGCTCGCCGGCTGCTGCGCGATCTCGCGCGCCGTCCACAGGGCGCCCGACGCGGGTCAGGGCGGCCTCGTCCAATTGCAGATAAGTCGTCATGTCAGCTCGCAGTAGTCGGTGCAGGCGGCAGAATACTGCTGCAGCACGCTGTTCGAATGGCATGCAGCACCAGCTCGCGGGCGCACGGACGGATCCTGCCCGGCGCGGACCGCTTCGTACTGCAGCGGCAAATATTGGCTCAATAGGGTGAGCGGCGGCGGGTTCGCGTCCAGATTCGCAGCAGGCGATGCAGCGCCGCTTCCACCTCGGCACCGGCCAGTAGTAGCGGATCCGATCGCTCAGGCTGTACTGCTGATCCAATGCCAACTGCCGGCCGGTCGGACGAGATAATATTTGTTCCAGGATTTCGGGGTCGCCGCCATGGCGAGCTGCAGCCGTCTCACGCAGCCGCGAAGACCGGTCCACGCCCAGCCACTCGCGTTCGATGGCATCCAGCGCCCAGAGCGCCTCGCGCATGGCGAACGTCAGTCCCGGGCCCGACCTTCAGGATCGCAAAGTGCTTCTGCACCAACGCGCGCAGATTGGCCGGGGTCTGGTAATCGGTGGAATGCGCCTCGTAGACCATGTAGGGCTGCGCCTCGACCACGCGCGGCCAGATCCACCGCTCGAGGGGCATCGAAGTCGATGACCTTGTGATGATCGAACTCCACCCCCGGCTGCACCACGAGGCCGATCACGCGCGGCCAGACGTGTTCGCAGACCCGCGGAACGATACGCCTCGAAGTGCGCGTCGATGGTTGCGGTGGCGGCCGTGGGATCGGTCAACGCCAGCTCGGTGAGCGCCTCCTGGGCGCCGCCGGGGACCGGCACTTCCGTGCCGACGACGTACACCGGCGCTTCGCCGCCGGCGCGCTGCCAGGCCTGCTCGGCGACGGCGCACAGCCGCGCCGCTCTCGCCGCCACGATCGCGTCGGTGAGCGGCGCCGGATCGTCCGCGCAGGACATGGAACAATCGAGATGAATCTTGCGAAAGCCTGCGGCGACATAATCCGCGATGAGCCGCTCGGACTTCTCCATGGCCGCCTCCGCGGGCAGATCCTGCCAGCAGTTCGGGCCCAGATGATCGCCTCCCAGCAGCACCTGCTCGCGCGGCACGCCGAGCCGCGCCGCGATGTCGAGCACGAAGCGGCTGAAATCCGCCGGGCGCATGCCCGTGTAGCCGCCGTCCTGATTGACCTGATTGGAGGTGGCCTCGATCAACACGGAGCCGGACTCGCGCCGGGCGTGAGCGAGCGCCGCCTCGATCACCAGCGGATGCGCGGAGCAGGCGGAATAGATGCCCGACGGCGCGGCCCGCCTTGTGCTCCGCAATGATCTCGCGAATCGCCTTCACGCGGTGATGACCTCGACGCCGATCCGCGTCAGCGCCTCGCGGGCTTCGACTCCGGGATCCCCGTGTCGGTCACCAGTTTCGAGATTCCCTGCGGCTCGAGAATCTTGTGCAGGCAGATCCGCTCGAATTTGGATGAGTCGGCCACGACGATGATTTCGGAGGCCGCCCGGCACATCATGCGGTTCAAAATGGCCTCGGGTTCGAAATGCGTGGTGACGCCCTTGTCGATGTCGAATCCGTCGGCGGCCAAAAACAGCTTGTCGACGTGCAGATCCTGAAGCGCCCGCTCGGTCTGGGTGCCGTAAAAGGATAGATTCTTGCGCCGCAGCGTGCCGCCGAGAAACACCAGCTGCACGTTCTCCCGGCCGACCAGTTCATTCATGATGCCGACGTCGTTGGTGACGACCACCAGCGATGCGGCCGCGCTCGATGTGCCGCGCCACTTGCAGGGCCGTGGTGCCGGAGTCGAGCAGCACGGACTCGCCGTCCTTGATGAGCTTCGCCGCAGCGCGCCCGATGCGGATCTTCTCCTCGGCGAACAGAGTTCGCTTGACGTCGATCGCCTCCTCGGAGGGGAGGGGCGTGCCGGGCCGCAGAATCGCGCCTCCCGAGGAACGCGTGCAGATGCCTTTCTTGTCGAGAAAGTTCAAATCCTTGCGCAACGTCTGCGTGGAGACGTGAAGCCGCTCCGCGAGCGTCGGGATCTGCACGCTGCCTTGCTCCCGCAGCAACGCGACGATGCGCTCGCGCCGATTGCTCGTGTCCCGCCGTATGATCATGATCGCCCGTACTCCTTCAACGTCTTGGGCTGCGGCGCGGCTGCGGTCGGGCGCGGGCTCGGGCTCGATGGCCAGGAACACCGCCGCGACCAGCGCCAGTGCGACTCCCACGATTTTGGTGGTCGTGGGCACCGTCCCGAGCAGCAGAATCGATATCACCGCGGTGATGAGCGGCGCGCCCGCGTTGGTCAGCGGCGACACGACGATGGCCTTGCCGTAGCGGAAGGCATAGACCAGGGTCAACGCGCCCACGGAATTGAGAATCTGCGTGACGGCCGCGAGGTACGGACCGTCCAGGCCCCAATTGATCGGAACGGAAAAGTCCGTCATCGCGAGCGCCACCGGAATCAGCAACAGGCCCCAACCGTCATGTAGAAGAAGATGCTCTCCGCATCCATGGTCGCATTGGCGAGTTTCATGAAGAAGGCCTGCACGCCCCATGCCGCCAGCACCCCGAGCGCCGGCACGAACCACAACTGCCCATAGGCTCCGGCGCCCGCGCCGCCCGCGTAATCGAACAGCGGCAGCGAGCACAGCGCCAGCACGATGCCGAGCGCGCCGAGCTTGCCGGTGCGCTCATGCAACAGCGCCATCGACAGGACCACCGTCACCACCGGCGACAGCGAGATCACCGGAAAGATCAGATAGGCAGGTCCGGTCCGGACGGCGTGGAACAGCAGCATCTGTCCGCCCGCGCCCAACAAGCCGATCAGCGCGCCGTACCACAGGGAGCGCGCATCGTGCTGCAGGCGCCAGCCGACGTCGGCGGAGCGCAAACAGCGCGGGCGGAATCATGGTCAGCGCCCACACCGCGTAGATCAGTGTTTCGGGAAAGCCGTGGTTGGCCGGCATTCCCGCGAACGCGCCCCACACGCCCCAACACGCCGTGGTCACCAGCGCATACGTCAACCACAACCGCGATTTCATTGGAATGGACTTCCCACGCGACGCTCAGGGGCGGCGACGCTTGTTATTGAGAGGACTCGAACCGGGCTGCCGAACCGCCCAAACATCTTATATTTGAAACTTAGCTAAATTTCAATAGATATATTTTTATACGATTCGAACTATCAGAGAGCGCCATGTTGCCTCCCAGCGGCCCCTTGTCGAGTTAAGTAGCAATAACAATCACTATTGAAAGTTATATTTGTTTCGTTTAAGGTCGGACACAGATTGACGTGCCGCGTCTGTCTTTCAATGCGCAGCGTCCGAAATAAAAGATTCAAAAGGGGATTGTTATGCCGATGCGCCCGCGTTCTGCATTGCTCCTGGCCATCGCGACTTGTGTGGGATCGGTTGGCGCTTCATTGGCGGCTGACTCCGACGCTACGCCCAACGAGGCCTCCAACGCTGCTCCGACAATCATTACTGCTGCCAACCCGACCCCTGCGGCAAGCCCCATGACCCCGCCGTCCCCCGCCACTCCGGCAACCGCCGCGAAAGGCCCAGGCGCCCAAGGACCGGACGAGCCTGAGTTGCAGGAAATCGTGGTCACGGGAATGCGCGCCAGTCTCGAGAAATCGCTTTCCGTGAAAAGGGACGCGACGGTCGTTCTCGACTCGATCAACGCCGAGGAACTAGGTCGGTTCCCGGACGCCGATGTGGCCGACTCGTTGGAACATCTGCCGGGCATCACCATCGACCGTACAACGGGCGGTGAGGGCATCCATGTGAATGTGAGAGGCCTGGGACCTCAGTACAACATCACGACGCTGAACAATCGTATTCTTGCCACCGATGACGACAGCCGGGATCTGGCCTTCGACGTGCTGCCCTCGGAGGTCATCTCGGGAGCCGACGTGCTGAAATCGACGCAGGCCTCGGCGCTCGAGGGCAGCATTGGCGGCACGGTCAATTTGCGCACCGCGAGTCCGTTCGAAAACCCGGGGCTTCATGGCGGGGTGCACGCCGAGGGCAACGACAACACCATGTCGGACTTGCGCGGGAGCAAATTCTCCGCCTTCATCGAGGACACCAACGATGGGGGGAGTCTCGGATTTTTACTCGGGGCCGTGCATTCGGACACCAAGACCCGCACCGACTCGCTCAACGCCTATAACCAGAACATCTATGGACCCTCCTACTATCCGTTTACCGCCAGCAGCGGGATACCCCTGGTCGCCACACCCTGCTGCCTCACGTTCGGCTCGATTTTCGACGACAAGAAGCGTGACGCACTCTCCGGCAGCCTCGAGTGGCGGCCAAATTCGGATCTAAAAGTGGTCGCCGACGGCTTGTGGACCCACTTGAACGATCCGCAGGTAGGCTACAACGAGTCGTATTACTTTCCGTATGGGACTGACCAGAACGGCAATCCCGAGTGGACAAACCCCACGATCAAGAACGGCGTGGTCACCGCGGTCACGGCCAATGATTTCCAACCCGAGATGGTGAATAACACCACGGATCGTGTAGTCACCACCACGATGTTCGGTTTGAACGCCACCTGGAAGCCCACCGATCGATGGACTATTACCGCCGATGGATATCAATCCCGCGCCGATCGTCCGGAGGGCGGCCTCGATACCTTCGTGACCGCCGGCCTCGTGACCAATGGGCCCTATCCGGTGGACACATTGAACTTTGCCGACGTGCCCAACAGTTTGCCGAACATCAATGTCGTGATTCCGCCGGGACAGCTTGGCATGTCGAGCTGCCCCAAAGGCACGGCCAGTAAGACGAACCCGGGATCCTGCTCGTACACCGCCCTCATGAACGCCGGACTTCTCAACAACAACGATTACTGGTCGACCCACTACGACGGCCTGAACGGTTACACCGTCCACGACAAGGTCACGGGATTCACGCTGGATGGGGCGTATGACGTGGGTTGGGGCGGCATCGACAAGGCGCTGTTCGGCAGCGGCTGGACTCAACGCGACAAGAACCGCGAGGACATCAGCAACGACTGGACCAACGGTTCCGGCCAATACGGAACCTTGTATAACACCCTGGGCTGCCCGGAGCAGTGCAGTCCTTACTCGTTCGGCTCACAGGGCTTCAACGTCATTTCCATGGTGAACCTGCCCAATTTCATGCAAGGGGCGGGTGGGTCTTATCCGACGACCCTGCCGGAACTGAATGTGGCACAGCTCTTTAATTTCTTGAAGAGTCTGAATGGCAAGCCCAATCCATTCTATTGCCAAGCCGCCCCTGCGCCCTGTTGCCCCAAGGGTGGCGTGGCCTGTCTGCCGCTTTTTAACTTTGCGCAGACCCTGCCGCAGGAGAATCCATACAATTCCTACGATGTCACGGAGCGCACGATATCGGCATACGGCGAGTTGACGTTCTCCGGCACTCGATGGAACGCAAACGCAGGCGTGCGGGTGGTGCACACCGAAACGACCGCCGCCACCGCCGAAGCGGCTCCAACCTCACTCTGGACGCCTTCCACGGTGGGCTCGACCCAGACCTGGAACGTGCAGTACGCGAGCACGCAGCCCTCCGATACCAAGGGCCAATACACCATCCCGCTGCCGTCCGCGAACTTCAATTACTGGGCCGTGCCGGACCGGCTGCAACTACGAGCCGCCGCGGCGCAGACCATGTCACGCCCCGATCTCTACCAGCTCGCGCCGACCTCCACCAATAATGCGATCAACGGTCAGCCCCAGCTCTATTACAACGGCACCGCGGGGCTCAAACCGATCAGGGCCAATCAGCTGGATTTCTCGGCGGAATGGTACTACCACGCGCATTCCGCATTGACGCTCGCGCTGTTCGGCAAGAAGATCCATGACGACATTTACACGGGCACCCAGGCCAACGTGAATTTGGGCACGGTTCAGTGCGTAGGCGGCCCCCCCGGAAAGGCGCCCTGCACGCCGTTCCCATGGACCGTTTATGCGCCGGCCAACGGCGCCACGAGCGACTTTTACGGCGTCGAGATCGCCTGGCAGCACATCCTGGACAACGGCTTCGGTGCGCATGCGCAGTACACGCACACCTGGACCCGAACCTTCGATCAGAATGGCAACGAGATCCCCCCGATCAATCAGGAGCCGCCGATGACCTTGTCTGCGGGGCTCTTTTACGACAAGGGACGCTTCAGCGCCGACGTCAACTGGGATTATGCCGCGAGTTATCAGTCCTACTGTTCGCAGTGCACGGAGGTTCCAGGTTGGCCCGCGATCTCGAGTCCGTTCCAATGGCTCACGGCCAGCGCTCACTTCACGGTCTATGAGGGACTTCAGGTCTACGTCGAAGGCAGGAATCTCACCGACTCGGTGGCCCGCTCGTATCTCAACGGCAACCCCTCGTTGCCGTGGGCGAACGGGCAAAACGTCGGTCAGAGCACGAGCGGCGTGGGCTATGGGTACAGCGCTTACGGCAGAACCTATACCATAGGGGCGTCCTATAGGTTTTGAGGAGCCGGTAATCCGCAGCGTCGACCCTCGGTCATCAAGACGATCGATATTCCCCGGGCGCAGCTTCAGCGCCTTCTTGTTCGACATGGACGGAACGCTCCTGACTTCGATCGCGGTCGCCGAGCGGATCTGGGGCCGCTGGGCAGAGCGTCACCACCTCGACGTGGCCTCGTTCCTGCCGACGATCCATGGCGTGCAGACCGTGGACACCATCCGCCGGCTCGCGCTTCCCGGCGTCGATCCCGAGATCGAGGCTGCCGGCATCACGCGCGCCGAGCTCGACGACGTCGACGGCATCGAAGCCATCGCGGGCGCCGCCGATTTTCTGCGGTCGCTGCCCGGCAATCGCTGGTCGATCGTCACCTCCGCGACGCGCGACCTCGCGTTGAGGCGTCTCGCCGCCGCCGGCTTGCCGCTGCCGGCGGTGATCGTGACCGCTGAAGACGTGAAACGGGGCAAGCCCGCTCCCGACGGCTTCCTGCTCGCGGCGAAGCGCCTCGGATTTCCCATCTCGGACTGTCTCGTGTTCGAGGACGCTCCCGCCGGCATCGCAGCCGCCGAGGCGGCGGGAGCGTCCCTCATCGTCATCACCGCGGCGCACCCGCAACCGACTCCGACGCCGCATGTCGGCGTGACGAGCTACGAGACGCTGCTGGCGGAGCCCACGGCAACGGGCTCGCTGCAGCTATGGGGACAATGAAGGGCGCGCAGGCCTATGAAGCGATGCGCCGCCTTTTTTACATCGCTGCCCCTCGCAGGCTCGACTGCATTACTTCCGGTGTGCAAGCGTGAAATATTCGGATTTCAATCGTTATAATAGACTGAGCATTTCCTGCGATGCCCGTAATGGTCCAGGCTTGGGCGTTGGGTTTCACCGTGGAGCGGCAATGAGCAGTTATTCCGTTGCTTACGTCGCTCGAATCGGGTGTTGGACGCGTTGTACCGCGTTGGTTCTTGTCCTCGGTCCGTTCAGCAGCTTCAGCGCGCATGCCGATGAGAAAACCGGGACCGCGGTGCCGATAACGCGATTCGACGGCTTATGGCAGACGACACTGTCGTGCGCAAATGCGAGCGGCGCGTTGGGTTATTCCTTCCGATTTCTCTCTACGGTCAAGAACGGCGTATTGCATGGTGAGAAGGGCACCGCCCACGAGCCAGGCTGGCTACAGATCGACGGCTCGCTGCGCCCCGATGGTGTGGCGAATCTCTATGTTGAAGGACTCGTGGGCGCCGCACCATTCGCCGTAGGGCAACGGCCAGCCGGAACTTCCTACGGATATCACGTCGACGCGCGCTTCTCCCTCGACCGCGCCGAGGGCCACAGGGTCGAAGGGCGGCCCTGTACCGTAGTCTGGACTCGCGAGAGTGAACAGCCGCGCTACTGAAGACACTGAGTAAAAATACTCAACGTCGTGAGTAAAAAGAAGACCGATGTCCAGTGCCCCAGGCCGCCTGAATTGAGCCCGCTACCCACGCGGCTTCTCTGCGGGACAGTCGCCGTCGGCGCTAGAGAAGAGTTACAGTAAACACAAATGGCCGGTGAGCGTCACCCGGGATTTGGGCTCTTCTAGGTATGGTGTCGAACGGCTCTATGTCGGACCAATCCGCGCCCGTCGAGTTCTTGCGGCACATGCTTGCCGCCCTCGAGGCCGGCATAGTCGAACTTCCGGCCTTTCCGCGGGTGGTCATCCAGGTGCAGGAGGTCCTGAGAAATCCGAACTATTCGGTTCAGATGATTTCGTGCGCTTGCTCGAAGCGGTGGGCTACCAACTCAAAGCGGTGCTCGGCACCGGCACGCTCGATGCGGCCGGGGTGGCGCATTTCATTTCGAGTGGTCTCGCTCACGGCACCTACACCGTCACCGCCTCGTACCGCGGCGACAGCACGCACGCGACTAGCAGCTCCGCGGCGCAGACCTTGACGGTCATCACCCCGGTTGGCGCAATTATTCGGATTGAATGAGACCGCGAACCTTGTTGGCTTGACCTCAAGTCATCAGACAATTACTCTTACTACAAGTCAATTGCATAGAATGAAATTAACGCTCGAGCCGGGACCCGGCGGGAGTCGCTTATGGGCATCTTCATGGGGACGCGTACCAGCAGAGGCTATCGGCCACCGCTGTTGCACTGGCTTCTGAAGCCGAGAATTCGCGGCAACACCATCAATGGGCTCGGCGAACGTACGCCGCGGCGGCCGGATCCGGTCTATCACTTCCGGGAAACGCCTAATGTGAAGCTGCCCTTCAAATGGGTGCAGCAGTTATTTTATTCGCGCATGACGCGCAGTCCCGCCTTCCATGACCGTATCGAAGAGCGCCGCGCGAACATTCTCAAGCCGTTGCCGCCGATCGCCGACCGGCAGCAGCCTGGCACGCCGGAGTCGTGGGCAACGCAGGTGAAGGAGTTCGGCCTAGCCCACGAGGCTGACTTCGTAGGCATTGCTCGCATGCGCCCGGATTGGGTTTATGAGGGGTTCGACGATCAAAGAGCCCTGGATCATCATCGAAGGCGTTAAGCAGGACTATGAAAAGATCAAGACCGCGCCGGCGCACACCACCAACGAGGAAGTGCTCGATCAGTACAATCGCTCGCATCGCGCCAACTATGCGCTCGCGAGTTGGATCCGCTCGCAGGGATACCACGCCGAGCGTTATAAGGGATTCATGGGCACACCACTCACGATGATCCCCGCCGCGATCGAGGCCGGCTTCGGTCAGCTTGGCAAACATGGCTCACTCATGCACCGCGAGTTCGGGCCCAATTTCCGGCTTGGCTATGTGCTTACCGACATGCCGCTGGTGGAGGATCAGCCGGACGGACTTCCCGTGGACGATTTCTGCGTCAGCTGCCAAGTTTGCACGCGAGCGTGTCCGACGGGCGCGATCTCCGATACCAAACAGTGGGTGCGGGGTGTTGAGAAGTGGTATGTCGACTTCGACAAATGCGTACCGTTCTTCAACGACACCTTTGGCTGCAATGTCTGCGTCGCCGTTTGCCCATTCACGCGGCCGGGCGCCGCCGAGCCTTTGTTTCAGAGGCTGCAGAAGCGCCGGCAGCGCAAGTCAGAAGATGTCTCATCCTGACTCGCGCGCAGCGATAGGTTGCTGGTCCGCCTCTAGGCAGAAGTCTATCCAGGCGGCGGAGAGTTTTTCGTGAGTGGTGTTTTGCGCCAGGCGGCTCGCGCAACACGCGGAAATCCACGCAATCGAGCGGCTGGTCCTGGTTGACACAGGAAAATACGACCTGCTGCCGCCCCGTTACGGGATCTCGATGGCTCTGCAGGCACTGCGCCGCAAATCTCTTTCATCATGCATTGCATGGGCGAATTGATCGAGCCGATTGCAGCTGAAGTCGGTACTGTGCTCAGCCAGGGGGCAAGCGTTCGTATGGCGTGCAGCGGCGACGGCGGCCATCATTCGGTCGGAGCCAATGACGATGAGGCGATCGACGCTCTCAAGCGGAAACTTGACCGGCCCGAGTGCGCCCGTCGCATATGCATACATCGAATCAACCACGTTGCCGGTGAACCGGCGGTCGTCGCGGCGATGGCGGCCGTCACATTCCTGGCCGAATCCCGGCCGCTCGTCACAGCTCCAGATGACGACATCCGCTGCCGCCTCGATCTGCTCTATCTTGTAACGGTCGATGCGTTTCTTGTAGCCCGAGAAGTAAATTACGCGGTTGCCGCGGGACCGGGCCTCCTGTCCGATGGAGAACAGCACCGCGTTGCCCAACCCTCCGCCGACGAGACAGAGTGTCTGTCCGGAAGGGATCTCCGTGGGCTCGCCCGTCGGCCCCATGAGTACGACCGGCTGGCCCGGCGCTAGGCGATGGCACAAGTCGGACGAGCCGCCCACCTCGAGCAGAATGAGCGATATTAGGCCACGTACCGGATCTACCGACGCACCGGTGACCGCAATACCTTCCATGAGCAGAGCCGTCTTTTTCAGGTGAGGCGCATGTACCTCGAAATCGTGGAGGCGGAAAAACTGTCCGGGACGGAAGCGGCGGGCGGCGCGCGGCGCGCGCACCACCACCTCAACGATCGTAGGCGTGAGGCGTTCTACCCGCTCGACGACCGACCGCAGCTCGCAGTTCATCCGCCGGACGAGCTCGGTCCCGTCCACGGCCGTAGGCGGACGAGTCAGCAAGCTTTTCGAGACCGTTTCCACACCGCGCTTCGCACTGGCCATCGCTTTCACGACATTGCCGCTGAAGCTGGGATGGAGATCGCCGAAGAAGCTGACGAACCGTCCGTCCTCAGTCCGGGCGGCGAGCACCTGCGCGCTCGCGGGCTTGCAGAATGTATCGGGTTTGCTCGCCGTGCCGCTCTCGTCGACCGCCTGGAAATGTTTGCCATCGAGCTTCAACCAGCTGGGAGACTCGCGGATGAGCGTGGTGTTGGGCTGCGTGCCCGCGGCTATCAACACCGTCCGGGCGGCGATTTCACGGACTGAGCCGTCAGCTCCGTTTACCTGCAGCGCGCGCGCGTGACCATGTTCATCCGTTTGCACTGCGACGGGCGTAACGCTCTCGATAAACCTCACACCTTCCTCGAGCGCGTGAATTACTTCCTCATGGTTGAGACGGTAACAGGGAGCGTCCGTCAGCTTGCGTCGATAGGCTATTGCCGCCCCGCCCCAGGCCCGTAGAAGCTCCCGCAATCGGGGTGCACGGCCCTGCGTTGCTGCCGCCGCTCTCTCCTCGCGAATGGCGCGAGCGTGGGCGAGGAACTCACCGGCTATGCACGTTTCCTCGGCGGTCCAACGCGCAACCACCGCGCTCTCGCCCTCCCGAAGCACGAGCGACTCATAACGTGTCAGGAATCTCTCCACTTGCACCGGGTAGTATGCCAAGCTTTCAGTCGCGGTATCGATCGCCGTCAGCCCGCCGCCAATGACCACGATCGGCAGCCGAATCTGGAGGTTGGCGATGCTGTCGGCACGTGCCGCGCCGGTGAGCTGCAGGCCCATGAGAAAGTCGCTTGCCTGACGCACGCCGCGAGCCAACGCATTGGGGATCGGAATCACGGTAGGCCGGCCGGCGCCCATACAGAGCGCAACGTGATCGAATCCCGCTTCAAACGCTTCCTCCAACGTCAGCGTGCCGCCGAAACGCACGCCGCCGAGCATGGAGAAGCCGGCGCGGCGCTCGAGCAGGAGGCGTACGACGGTGAGAAAGTTCTTGTCCCATCGCACGGTAATACCGTATTCGGCCACACCGCCGAATCCGCCCATCGCCCGCTCGCCGAGCCGCGAGTAGAGGACTCCTATTTCCTTGATGGCCTCGAAGGGGACACGCGCGCCGCTGGGGCCGACGCCCGAGGTGCGCTCCGGCAGCGGCTCTATCTTCAGGCCGTCTACCGCGAGCACGGTATGGCCCTCGTTCAACAAGTGGTGGGCAAGTGTAAAACCCGCAGGCCCGAGGCCGACGACCAACACCTTGTAGCCCGTGTCCGGCCGGGGAACCGGACGTGAGAGCCGCAGAGGATTCCAGCGGCTGAGAAGACTATAAATCTCGAATCCCCATGGGAGCTCAAGCACGTCCCGCAGTGTGCGCGTCTCTGCTTGGGGGATATCGACAGGTGTTTGCTTCTGGTAGATGCAGGCCTTCATGCAGTCGTTGCAGATTCGGTGCCCGGTGGCCGCGACCATCGGGTTGTCGACCATGATCATGGCAAGGGCCGCAATCGGCTGACCCTGCGATTTCAGCTGCAGAAATTCGCTGATGCGCTCCTCGAGCGGGCAACCTGCAAGCAGCACACCAAGGGGGCTGGTCTGGAAGCCGTTGCCGTCGCGGTTGCGTAGCCCCTTCGAGCAGCTATCTTTTCGCTGGTTGTGACAGCCGATGCAGTAATTGGCATGGTCGAGGGCTTCGGTGAGATCGCCGCCCGCGTCCGTGAGATCAAATCCATCGCGTTCTTTGCGGCCTGCGGTGTGCGCTTCGAGGGCGGGAACGCCGAGTACTCCCGTCTCAAGGGTTTCGACCAGCGCGAGCTGCTGTGTTTTACGCGGCATTTGGAAAAGCACACCGTGACCATGGAGGGACTGCCCAGCGGTACTCAAAGTCGCCCAGGTCGCGTATCCAATCGCCGCCTGAATCCGCGCGCCGTGGGCTTCCAAGTCAGACTCCCATACGGTCACCGCGCGCGCGAACTCGAGTTCGAAGCGCGCGGTTCCGGGGGTTTCGCTCAAACCCAACGCGGTGAGATGCGAAGGCGCGTCGATCAGGTTGGCCTCGGCGGCGGTGGAAGCCTTGGCGGCACGGCGCTGGACGAACATTCTCTTGACGGTATAGAGCGGCGCGAGCTCGTGATGACCCCGCTGAAATTCGATAACCTCGAGCTCGATCCCGAACAACAGGGCGATGAAGTCATCGAGATGCGGTGCGACCTCCAGGAGTAGGGCGGTGGTCGCAGCCTCCGGAGGTGTAGCAGTACGCGCTTCGCGCAGCCGCTGTGCCAGCGGCAGGCTAAACTGCTGCAGATGATCCAGAAAGCAATGATCGAGCCGCGCCAAACCGTCGCGCTCATAGAGGTCTTGAAGACGCAGGTCAAACGCCAGGGAGAACGCCGAGTGCGCCGAGTCCGACAAGCTTAGCCGCCCGTGCCCGGAGCCGGCGAGAAGAATTGACGCATCTTATCAGGCGTTGCCTTGTACTCTTCTGCCTCGGGGAGAGGCGGCTTTTTGATCCGAACGTTTGGCCAGATGGCCGAGTACTGGCGATTGAGCTCGAGCCACCGTAGGGCGTCCTGATCCGTGCCCGGCAGGATGGCATTGGCGGGACAGACGGGCACGCACACGGCGCAGTCGATACAGACATCCGGGTGGATGACGAGCATGGCCTCGCCCTCGTGAAAGCAATCGACCGGGCACACCTCCACGCAGTCGGTGTATTTGCACTTAAGGCAGGCCTCAGTCACCACGTACGTCATGATGTTATTGCATAAAATGAAATGAAGTTGTATACACTGTAATTGAGAGGCGAGGCATCGTCAACGCGAGCGAGGAGGCGGCCCGATATGGTCGCAAAAAAAAGCAGCCTGCGGCCGCGCATGCGGATGATGGGCCCCGGCAAAGTGGCCGGGGATGCTTCTGGAATCCGCACCATCCATGTGGCAAGCCGGATTTTGGTGGCGCTTGCGCAGTACCGTGACCCGGTGCGGGTGACGGACCTCGCACGCGAGCTCGGCATGACGATGCCGACGGTGTCACGACATCTGTCCACGTGGCGAGAGCTTGGCTTCGTCGATAAGCCTGAGGGCCAGGAAACCTACCGGCTGGGCACGATGCTCTTCACGCTCGGTCAGGCGGCGGCCGAACAAAACACGCACGTCAGTGTGGCCTATCCGTTTCTCACGGAGTTGCGTGAGCAAGTCAAGGAGACCACGGTCTTCACGACTCGCTTCCAGGACCACGGGATCGTGCTCGCATGTCTGGACAGCGGCCGCCCGACCACGATCATCATGCGGCCGGGTAGCATTGTGAAATTGCCGTATTCGCCGACGGCCCGGGTATTGTGGGCATTTGCACACGGGGACGGGGCTTTGCTGGAGGAGACCGCTCGGCGACTGGATTATTCCGAGCAGCCGCGATTCACCGCGGAAGCATTCAAGCGCAAGGTGCGCTCCGCTCTCGCCAACTTTTACGATTACGAGGTTGAAGTGCGCCGCGACGGTCTGGGCGGCATCGCATGTCCCGTATTCGAACATACCAACGAGGTAGTGGCCACCGTGGGGTTGATGTTGCCCTCGAACGCCATCGGCAACCCCCCGCCGCCGGCGCTCGTGCAAAGCTTGAAGGACTGCGCTGCAAGGATTTCGGCCGCTCTCGGTTCGACGGCGTGGCGGCGCGAGATGCGCTAAGGAGGCGATACCGTCGGAAGCCGTGCGCTGCGAATGAACCCCACGGGCCGGCGCCAATGCGGCGCGCCAGCTTCGGGGCGCAATCGGGGCCGCGTCCCGGCGGAGGCACTCATGACTGCGGATCGGCAACGTGTTTGCCGGGCTGCCAGTTCGTACCCCCCAGATGCGCCTGCGCGGCTTCGGTCGGTATTTCCTCGAGGGTGGTGGCGAGAGAGTCGTTCCAGCGGTTGAGAAATCCGACATAACAGATCGTGGCAAGAATCTCGACAATCTGCCCGTCATCCCAGTGGCGCTTGAGATCCACGAAATGTTCGTCCGTGACACCGTTGGGTACCTGGGAAGCCGCAAGGGCGAAGCGCAATGCCACGCGCTCTGCCTCTGAGAACAAGGCGCTACGCTCGAAATTCCAAAGGTTCTCAACCTTCTCGTCAACGATTCCGCTGCGCAGCGCATTGTTCGCGAAGTGCGCCTGGCAGTACAGGCAGCCAGTTGCCCAGCTCGCCACCTGCGAGATGCAGCTTTTCAGGCCCAGCGACACTTCGCCGTTTTCCATCACGGCGCGGCCCAGCTCACCCAGAGCCCGAAGGATCGGCGGCCGGCGCGCCATGATGAGACCGCTGTTGGCGACGAAGCCCATCCGGTTCTTGAATGTCTGAAACGCGTCTTCGAGTGATCCGAGCTGTTCACGCGGTAGGGGCTGCAGTCTGGACATGGCGGGTGCTTCCAAAGAGGTGGGTTAGATAAAGACCGACTGCGGCAGAAAAGCCGCGACACTCCAGTTGGGCGCGTCGACGATCTGCGTGATCTTCAAGTCGGCACAAACGGAGCACAGGATATACGCCTCCTCGCGGCTCAAGCCGCGCTCGGTGACGATGTGCTCGATGAGGTAGCGAACGGCGCGACGGGAGCAGTCGAAGAGATCCGGTCCGTGCGCGGTAGTCGCGAAGTAAGGTCGGGTATTCGTGTTTCTACATAACGGTCCGCCCGTTAGCAGGCAGGGCTCATGCGGCGCACGACCCGCCTGAAGATCGAGCCGTAGCGTCATGGTTGCAGACATCTCGACGGCGGTGATGCAAACTTCGCCATCGCCCTGCGCCGCGTGAGCATCGCCTGCACTCAACAGGGCCCCTGGAACGGATACCGGCAGATATAGCTTCGCTCCAGGCGTAAGGTGCTTCAAATCGAGATTGCCGCCGTTTTCGCGCGGTGGAATCGTACTGTGAGCGCCCGGAATGGCCAGCGCGGTGCCGAGAATCCCCGGAAAGGCGTCGATCGGTATCGCGATGTCCTGTCGCTGGGGCATACGCGCCGTCTGGCCGCCCGACAGATCCCAGATCTGCAGGTAATGCTGCGGAAACTCCTCCTGCGACAACAAGCCGCGGCCGGGGCGGATGGCGGTCCACCCGAAACCGCCGCGTGGTGTCACTTCGAGCACCTCCACCACCAAGCAGTCCCCCGGGTGGGCGTCCCGAACTAACACAGGGCCCGTGAGGGGATGACCCTTGAGGGGACCTTTGCGGGCCACATCCTCGTGCGAGGAATCGGTGTTGTAGTAGTGATCGGATGAGTCCCGCGTCTCGAAAATGACGGTGTCACCGGCGTCCACCACCAGTCGGGGAGCAATCGCATGGTCCCATGCGTAGTGTACGGCGGTCGCGTCGAGGTGGTGCTCTGTTGGCATGAGGGTTCAGATGTGTAGGCTGCGGATGCTGCTCTAACTCAACACGTCGTGCCAGATGACCCAGCCGGAGGCACAGCGCCAGGCGTAAGACTTCAAGTAGTCGAGCACCTCGGCAGGTCCCCGGGTCGCCGCGAGTACCACGAACCACGCAATCAGCTCGGCCGTGCCGCCGGACCCGGCTTCCTCCATACGATCCAACGTACACTCCTGCATGAGCTTCTCATGGTCGCCGTCCGAGAGCAGTTGGAGAAAGCGACGGTCGAACTCCTCGTCGATGTGGAAATAACGCGGCCCACCCGGCTCGTGGGACAAGCCTCCGGAGCCGATGAGTGCAACGCGTTCCGTACCCTCGTATTGGCGCAATACCTCCAGCAGCGTGCGGCCCACCTCGTATGCGCGCCGGGGTGTTGGGATCGGTGGCACCGAGCAGTTCATCGAGATCGGGATCATCGGAATCGCGGCGTCCTCGTCCAGATAGCACACCGGCACGGAGACGCTGTCGTCAAACTGCATCTCGCGCAAATAGGAAAACGCCAATCCCCTGCGCGCTCCTTCGTTCACGATGTGCCGCGCCAGGGCGGGATGGCCGGGAATACGGTACTTCTCCTCGCGGCTCAGCCACCGGTCATACCAATCCGCCGGGCCGATGTGCCATTCGCCAATCCCCACCGTGTACTCGGGGGTATTGCTGATCGGCCAATTGAGCAGGTGATCATTCCCAAAGATGATGAGAACGTCCGGCCGTGCAGTACGCAGATGCTCTCTCATGCGCTTGAATGCTTCGAGCGCCGCCGCCTGCTGATCCTCGGGCGCGTTGCCAAACCAGCCGAGAAGGCCGGGCGTGTGGGTCGTGGCCACCGCTGCGACGATCTCAGCCATCTTGCGACTCCGTGTGATCCCACTCGGTACCGCCGAGCGCCGCTCGCGTCTCCGCAGGAAAGGCCTTTTGATAGGCGGTCAATGCCGGGTGGGTATTGGTCATCCCCGTCGCGCCGAATGTGAGCCGCAGGATGTGCGGGATGAGGTACTGATGCACGCCCATGTCGAGCAACGCGCGCACATCGCTATCGCGTACGGCTATGTATTCCCTGGCGCTCAGATTGAACCGCCGGGCAAGCCCCGCCAGGTCCTTCTGCCATTCGGCACGTAAAGCGGCGTCCTTGCGGACGTAATAAACCATGTCGTTCAGGGGAAGAGTTTTGTCGACTCGATCAACACTGCCCATCGCGCGCTCCGCCGAAGCTGCACCCTTGCCCCGTCATGGTTATATTACTGTATAAGAAATATACTTGCATAAAATAAAATTGAGCCGCATGGGACTTTCGCGCTGTAGCGCCGCAACGCAAACTACCGTAGCGCGTTCAGCCGGTACCACGCACCCGCTGGGGCATGATGAAAGACCACACCCAGCCCATCGCGTCCTTTGGGACGGGGACCTCGATCAGAGTAGGGGCTTTTTGCGCCAGTGCTGTACGCAATGAGTGGCGCAGCTCATCGGGGCTCGCGGCGCGCATGCCGCGTATCCCAAAGCTCGCCGCCAGCGCCAGGAAGTCCGGATTGTGCAGATCCGTGGCGATCACCCGCCCGCCATACCAGCGGCGCTGGATCGATTGCACATTGCCGAAGCAATTGTCATTGAACACGACGGCAATGAGGGGAATGTCGTGCAACACCGCCGTGGCCATCTCCGGCAGGGTGTAAAGGAATCCACCATCCCCGTTGATGGATACTACGCGCCGGTCGGGCAGGGCGGCCTGGGCACCGAGCGCCGTCGCGTAGCCGAAACCGAGCGTGCCCTGATACCCCGAAGTGATCAAGGAGCGCGGCTCGTACAGGGGAAATGCCAGCTTTGCCGCGTGTCCCACTTGCGTGATTTCGTCTACGAGCACTGCGTCCCGCGGAATTTCGGCGCGTAAGGCATCGAGGTACGCGACCTGCAGCGGTATTTCCCGCTGCAAATCTGCTCGGAGCGTTTCTCCGGCTGCGTGAACATCGACCCATCCGCGAGTTCGCCGGACACCCGCGCTGCGGAGCGCCGAGACCAGCGCCGCCGTCGCGTCGGCTGCATCGGCCACCAGGCCGATGGCAGGTACGGCGATTTTCGTATGCTCTCGCGGATCGATATCTATGCGGATCACCTTGAGCCCGGCATCCGTACCCCATTCCCGCAGTTGCTGAAGACGGGTACCGATGCCCACGACCACGTCGGCCTCAGGCCAGAGCCTGTTGCCCGCGGTGCCGCGAAGCGAGAGCGGGTGCTCGTCGGAAAGAATGCCGCGGCCCATTTGACGGCTCAGTACGGGTGATTGCAGGAGCTCCGCGAGTTCGCTGACCTGTGTAGAGGCGTGCTGTGCGCCGCCCCCGACGACAATGAATGGTCGTTTGGCGGCCTCGAGGAGCTTGCTCGCCGCCGCGACCTGTTCCGGATCTACGGGTGGCCTCGCGGGATGCACCGCGGCGCCCGCTGTCGCCAGCACGACGTGTTGCGCCAGTACCTCAGGCGGGATTTCGAGCGCGACCGGTCGTGGCCGGCCGGATAGAAGCTGTCGAAAGGCCGTGTCGATCAGTTCTGGGATCTGCGTTGCGTGCTGCGCACGTGCCGACCATTTCGTCAGCCGGGCGAGGACGCCCGATTGGTCGGGTAACTCGTGCAGTCCGCCGTACTCCCGATCGAGCAGCGCCCAACTGATTGTGCCAGTAATACACAGGACCGGCGCGTTGCAGGCGTAGGCGGTCGCCAGTGCCGCGCCGGCGTTCAGGAGGCCCGGCCCGGGCACGACAGCGAATACCGCCGGACGCCCAGTCGCCATCGCCGAGCCGAACGCCATGTAGGCCGCGCCTTGCTCGTGACGGGCGTGGAGCACGCGGATGCGCTCGCGAGCCGCGTAGAGCGCATCGAATAAGGGATCGAGCTGCACACCAGGCAGGCCGAAGACCTGCCGGACGTTCCAGCGCTCGAGGCCGGCGACAAGTGCCTCGGCTCCAGTGCAACGAATAGTCAATTCTGCTTCTCCCGGCGCCAATTCAGGCGCTTGCGCCGCGAGACTCCCGTTGCGCGCGCAAATCCTGGCGCAGCGTCCGGGCCGCCATGCTGAAATGGAACGCGGACGCCAAACTCGCGACGACGACCACAATCAATAGCGCATAGCGCAGCGAGTCCGGCCCGTAAGCCCGCCGCATGTGGTCGCTGAGAATGCCGACCACCTGCGGCCCGAGGCCCTGGCCGATAAGATTGTTGAGGAACAGCATGACCGCGAGCGCCATGGCGCGCATGCGCAGCCCGGCAAGACCCTGTATTGTGGCCTGCGCAGGCCCAAGCCAGGTGTTGCCCAGGAACCAGACCACCGTCATGGTCAACAGCGCCGGCAATGGCGTGGGCGAAAGATAGATGATGAATTGCAACGGGGTGGAGACCCCGATGAAAAGAGCCGGCAGCCACATGTGCCACCGGGCATCACCGGTCCGGTTGACGATGTAGTCCGAGAGCGCGCCACCGAAATAGCAGCCGAGGCCACCGGCGACCCCGGCCGATAGCGCGAGCCAGGTTCCGATTTGGCCGGTAGTCATGTGATGGGTGCGAATGAAGAAGGCGGGCCCCCAACCCATGCTGCCATAGGCGACGAAGGCGTAGAAACTCGCCGCGAAAGGGATGTGGCGGTACGAACGAAGGCTCCAGAGATGGCGCAATGTTTCCCTGAGCGGCGGAGCCTCTCCTGAGTCGACGATATCCTCTACCGCTCCGCGTGCAGGCTCGCGCACCGTGAGCCCGAAGATCAGAGCGAATATGATGCCGGGAGCGCCAAGGGCCATGAATGCAGTCCGCCAGCCCATGTACTGATTGATCCACCCGCCGAGCAGAAAGCCGAGCAGGATACCGAGATACACGCCGGTGGCCTGCAGCCCGATCATCGAGGCGCGGCGCCGTGGATGGAAATAGTCCGCGAGCTGGGACTGCACCGCCGGGGCGGACCCAGCCTCGCCGATCCCGACCCCGATGCGCGCGACCAGTAACGACGCGAAGCCGACGGTAAAGCCACAGAGCGCCGTCATCAGGCTCCAGACGATGATGACACCGGCAATCAGCCGACTGCGGTTGCCCTGATCCGCAAACTTCGCCAGCGGAATACCCATGATCGAGTAGAAGATGGCGAATGCGAAGCCGGTGAGAAAGCCGAGCTGCGTATCAGAGAGACGGAACTCCGCCTTGATTGGCTCCAGCAGTATCGACATGAGCTGCCGGTCGACGAAGTTGAGCGTCGATACCAGCGTGAGCATGACCAACACGTAATAGGCGTACCGGCCGACGCCATCCGTCGGAGTCGACGCGCGCGTCGCCGGTATAGATTCCGTCAGGCTCGTCATGGGTGCTCCTCCCAGCGTTCGGACTACGTGTCTTCCGGCCGTAGCTTACCGGCTCTGAAGAATTTGCGTTCCCGACTCTTCCGAAATCACATTGCACAATATAGAATATGCATTTCGTATAATGAAACACCTTTTCACGTTCTGGGCATGAACGTGTTTTGCTGCGAGGTTGCGCCGGGATGACATTGCCAAGGCTCGAAGCCGATCTGATCCTGCACGGCGGCACTGTGCTTTGCATGAACGCGGCCCGCACCCGCACCCGCGCCAGTGCGGTAGCGGTCAAGGGCACGAGGATCGTTGCTGTCGGGAATGCCGAGCTGCTCGCGTTGGCCGGTCGGGATACCCGGGTGATCGATCTTCACGGGCGCACGGCGATGCCGGGCTTCATCGAAGGTCACGTGCATGCGGAGTGGTACGGACGGGATCAACTCACCCTGAACTTCCGCCAATGCAAATCGAAGGATGAGCTCCTGGGAATGTTGAGGCGTGAAATCGAACGCACTCCGTCCGGGGAGTGGGTCGCCGGCTGCGCCATGCCGATCACGCTCATGAAGCCGGGCGAGAGCAATTTCACCCTTCAGGATTTCGACTCGGTCTCGCCGAATCACCCGGTGGCGATCGATTGCGCCAGCACCGGGCACTGCATGTGGATCAACACCCGTGCAATGCAACTGCTCGGGGTCGAGAAGGATCACTATCCGGCGGAGATCTGGCAAGGCGACGGGATCGTCCGCGACTCATGTTGCGCGCCCACGGGAAAGATGGAGGGGCATGCCTGGAACTGGGCATTGCGTGCGGTAAAACCCTATACGTTCGAGTGGTATCTGCGCGCGCTCGACATCGCGCAGCGCGACCTTTTGAAGGTCGGCGTCACGGCTGCGCATAACGCCTGGGAGGACCCGTACATCCTCAACGGCTGGCAGACGCTCGAGCGGCAGGGCAGATTGAAAGTCCGCACGTATGTGAGCCTGGACATCGAGAAGTACGGCGACCTTTATATCAAGTCGGGCCTGCGCACAGGGTTCGGCAGCGACATGCTGAAGCTTCATCAGCTGAAGGTGATCCTGAACGTGCCGCCGCGCGCGGCGATGTTGGAGAGCTATGTACCCACTCCGGGCGACAGTGGATATCACCTCTATCCGCCGGAATGGGTGGCGGCGAAAGTACTGCAGGCCGTGCAGAGCGGCTGGTCGGTCTGCGCGCATAGCACGGGGGATCGCGACACGGTAATGCTCCTGGACGCCTTCGAGGCCGCTCTCGACTGGTACAAGCGCGAGACGGGAAAAGACAACACCTCGCTGCGACTGCGCCTGGAGCACACGATGTTCGTGACACCCGAAATCATCGACCGGATCGCCGCATTGCAGATAATTGTCAACACGCGACCGTGCGGCCGGCTGTCGCCGGCGGATGCTCCCGGCGGCGCGCACGAGAGATTGCTCGGCCACGATCGCTGGAGCCGCTCGCGTGCCATCAAGCCGTTCGTGGATCGCGGGCTGCCGGTCAACTTTGGTTGTGACTATCCGGCGCCGTGCGGTTTCATCGATCCGTGCGCGAGCCTGTTCTCGGCTACCGGCGGGGCTGGCGAGCCCTGGGACGTGATCGACCGCTATACGGCACTGGAAGCCTATACGATCAACAGTGCCTACGGTCTGGGCGCGGAGCGCGACCTAGGTTCCATCGAGGTTGGCAAGCTCGCGGATCTGGTCGTATTTAGTGAAGATCCTCTTACTCTGCCCGTGGAACGGATTTGGGATCGGCGCACCAATAAGCCCGCCGACCTTCTAGTCGACTACACCGTAGTCGGCGGCAACGTCGAGTATGCCCGCCTCGGGCAGGATACCGAAGCATGAAAATAGCTCTCACCGGCGGCGCCGGCATCCAAGCCATGTCGGCCATGATCTATCTGCTGGATCAGAAGGACGTCACCGAGATCTTTGTCAGCGACGCCTACAACGTGGACTTGGTGAGGGAGCGCGTGGCGCGCCTCAACGATAAACGGCTCAGCGTCGCGGCTCTCGATTGCACCAACGTGACCGCGGCGACAAAAGCGTTCAGCGGCTACGACATCGTCATCAATAGTGCGATGGTTCGCGGCCGATTCGTCGATACGACCCGGGCGGCACTGGCGGCCGGGGCGCACTATCTGGACATGACGAGCCTCGGCGAGGAGCCCCTGCAGTTCGCGATGCATGAGCAGTTCGAGCGCGCCGGCCTCACCTGCATCCTCGACATGGGCACCGCGCCTGGGCTCAGCAATCTCATGGCTGTGTACTGCATGGAGAAGCTCGACCAGACCGACTCCATCGACTATGCGTGGGGAGTCATCGACACGGTGCCTCCCGAGGAGCACACGCGCCCGCTGAATTGGGGTTACGGTTTCGACGGCATCATGGGCCTGATGTCGGGCCCCAGCATCCTTTATGAGGACGGCGAGATCAAGCGTCTGCCGCCGCGGGCGCGCCCGGAGGTTTTCCAATTCAAGTCCGGCGCCCAGCAGATCAAGGGCATGCCGCACCGGGAGCCGATCATGCTCGCCGAATCCTTTCCGAAAGCCGGATTCAAACACGTGATGTACCGGCAAGCCTTCGATGAGGAGTCGGAGCGCAAGTACGCCTTTTTACGCGATCTTGGCTTCGCGAGCCGAGAGCCGATCGATGTCAACGCGGTAAAGGTCGCTCCTTTCGACGTCCTGTGGGCACTGCTGCAGAAGTTGCCGGAGGAGCAGAAGACGCCCGCGAGCTATGTGAGCGAGGGCAATTGCATTGCACGTGGTTGGAAAGACGGGCGGTCGCTCGAGGTGCGCCTGATGATCCGCACCGATCCGGCGAGTGAGATGCACCGTCATTACACATCGAGAGGCGCTGCGGGCTCGTATCGCACCGGCATCTGCGCCGCTGCGGCCGCCGTGATGATCGGACGGGGGCTCATTGCGAAGCGCGGCGTGTTTCGTCCGGAGATGTGCGTACCGGCCGGTCCATACATAACGGAACAGGCCCGAGTCGGCATGGAAGTTGAGGAGACGGTGACTGCGCGGCTTTGAGCACGATCTGCCGATGTCGCGAATCGTAGGACCCGAAGCGTGCCTCGAGGATTTTCTTTGTGATCGACATGAATTTCTTTCTGGGACAATCGAAATTCGAATATTGCCTGTCCCACACTGCGACAGGTTCGGGGGCCGACATTTTGCGGCGGCCAACGGCAACAGCACCGTGAGTCTTCTACTTAACTGACACCAAGGGATGCGCATGAATAGACAACTGGCTTTCTGTGTCGTTACCTTCGCCGCCTGTTTTTCCATGGAGCCTGCCATCGGGCAGCAGGCTGTCATTGACCCAGCAGAAGGCCGACGGCGAGCGACGGCCCGACGTTGCAGGAAATCATCGTCACGGCGCAGCGGCGCGCAGCAGAACCAGCAAGACGTTCCGGTGAGTTTGACTGCGTTCACCGGCGACGATCTGGCTCAAACTGGGGCTGCAAGGCGCCGCGCAGTATCTTGCGATGACCCCGAACGTGGGCTTCTCCGAGGACTCAAGTACGGGATCGCGTGGCGTGAATGTGAGTATCCGCGGGATTAGTGACTTGAAGACCGGTCAAAACTCGATCATCCCCTCCATAGGCGAGTATATCGACGGTTTCAGCGTTTCGGCCGGAGCGGCGGGGTTCTTCAATCCGCAAATGGCGGACATCGATCAGGTTGAGGTGCTGCGCGGACCCCAGGGAACTTATTTCGGACGCAACTCGCTCGGCGGAGCGCTCAATATCACGACGAAGGAAGCCAACGAACGACTTCGAAGGCTATGTCACCGGCGGCTTCACGGATTTCGACGGCCCCGGGATAGAGGAGACCGGCACAGCGGTGATCAACGTGCCACTCATCGATGGACAGCTGAAGACGCGCAACGTTTTCTACTACGAAGACAGCACTGGAATTGTTCGAAACATCAATCCGGAGGGCGTGGATTCCGGGCACATGTACTGGGTGGAGCGCAACTCGATCGAGTGGGACATCTCCGACCGCGCGACGCTCAGCACGATGGTCATGTACGACCACTACAATCAGAACGGCGATGAGACCGTGCCCAGCGGAGTCTGGAGCGTCGATACGGTCGATGGCTATAGTCTCGGTGTCCGCAATCTGACCCATTCCGTGAACCAGGGAACAGGTTTCTGGCCCAGCAATACCACTCTCAAGGACACGAGCGGCCCGGAGATGACGAACTTCCGGGACCTCACGGCGGTTACGAATTTCTCCTATGCCTTCAACCCCGTGGTCGCCTTGAAGGCCGTCGGGGGCGTCCTGCAGTCGAATATCAGACGCTGGATCGACGAGGACGGTGTCGGCGGATGGAACAGCTTCTACGAAACGAACTACGACTACGGCACCTCGTCGAGTGGCGAGGTTCGCCTCGAGGTCAAGACCAAGCCGGTGACCTGGGTTCTCGGCACCATCTATGCGGCCGATCGCTCCAGCTTGAATCCAAACGTCCTGGCGGGGAGCAACACCGCCAATCCACTTACAGAAACTGGTCCAGGGCCAGGCGGTGCGGTGCTGTTGCCGCCGCTACCGCCCGGGATTGTGCTTCGAGTGCGAGACGAAGCATTTCGTCGACAAGAGTGAGGCGGTGTTTACCGACTTGACCTGGCAGATGCTCGATGAGCTCCAGCTCATCGCTGGCGGTCGTTATACACACGATCAAGTGACCACGTCGCTGCAGACCTTCGGGCCGATCTATCCGACCCCGTTCTTGCCGGAGCAATACGCCGGGGGCGGTGTCTCGTCCAATGACTTCGCGCCGAGGGTTGGATTGGTCTACACCCCGATCGACGCCGTGCATCTCTACGCGACCGTCTCGAAGGGCTACAAGGCCGGCGGCAGCAGCCTGGGATTCAATCCCAGCCCGGCGACTGTACCGCTGCCGGCCGTGATCGATCAGCCATTCAAGCCGGAGACGTTGTGGAGCTACGAATTCGGGCTCAAGTCGGAATGGTTCGATCACCGTCTTCGTGTCAATGCGTCGGTGTTCTACGAGCACTGGACGGATCTGCAGCTCGAGGTCTTTCGGTTCCTGGTTCCCGGCGATCTGTCGTCCAAGTTCGCGCTCACGACGAACTTTCCGAGCGCGCAGGCGGATGGCGCAGAGCTCGAGTTCGCCGCCGCGATCACCCGCGGGTTCTCCATCACGGGCAGCGCTGGCTATCTCAACTCACGGATCCTCGACTCGGGGACACAGCAGCTCTCCGGCGGCTTTCTGGTGAATCTCGCCGGTCTGCCGATGCCGAACTCACCGCGTTTCACAGTCAACCTCGGCGCGGAGCAGCATTGGGCAATTGCGAACGGGGATGCCTGGTTACGTGCGGAGGACGTGTATCGCGGGAGCCAGTTCTCGAACGTCGAAGCTTTGGTATATGAGCAAATCCGCGGTCAGTATTTGCCGAGCCATGCCGGCGACAGCGCCTATCTGCCGCCCGCAGGGGCGGATGGATTCCCATTCCGGATGCCCTCCTACGATGTCGTGAATCTGGGCGGCGGATACAACTGGGGGCACTTCGAGTCCCAGATTGCAGTACAGAATCTCTTCGACAAGATCTATTACACCGGAACCGCGGAGAGCTACTCTCTCGAGGGCATCCGATTAAAGCCTCATCCGCGCGCCGTTATGCTGTCGCTGACATACAAATTCGGCAAGTGAGCGAACCTATCAATAAGCAATCGACGACGCCGCGGAGCAAGTCCGCGGCTGCCTTCGTGGAGTGGCGCCAGCTCTTCGGTGATCGGATCTCCAATTCCCTCGCCGTCCGTGAGCATCACGCACGCGACTTCACCCATCCTACCGCTCCCGTCCCCGATGCGGTGGCGTTTCCACTTGATGTCGCGGAAGTCGCGGCGGCCGTCCGCATCTGCGCCGCGTATCGCCTTCCGGTGATTGCCTACGGTGCCGGCACCTCGATTGAAGGCCAGATTAGCGCGCCTCACGGCGGACTCTGTCTGGATCTCAGTCGCATGGATCAGGTGATCCAGGTCAATGAGCGGGATCTCGATATCACCGTCCAGCCCGGAGTCACACGAGAGGCACTCAACTCATACGTGCGCGACCTGGGATTGTTCTTTCCCCTCGACCCTGGAGCCAACGCCACGCTCGGGGGTATGGTTGCCACGCGGGCGTCGGGCACGAACGCAGTGCGCTATGGAACCATGCGGGAGAACGTTCTCGCCCTCGAGGTCGTGCTCGCCGATGGATCGGTGGTGCGGACCGGAACGCGGGCACGTAAGTCATCGGCCGGATATGATTTGACGCGGCTGATGGTGGGCTCCGAAGGCACGCTCGGAGTCGTGACAGAAGTCACCTGTGAAGCTGCATGGACTCCCATCGGCCATGTCTGCCGCGGTGTGCGCCTTCGACGATCTGGACGCGGCCGTAGAAACGGTCATCGAAACCATTCAGATGGGCGTTCCCGTGGCGCGCATCGAGCTGTTGGACGAGTTATCGATCCGTGCGGTGAACGCTTATTCGAAGCTCGAGCTGCGCGAATTGCCAACCCTGTTCCTGGAATTTCACGGCAGCGTGGCCAGCGTCGCAGAGCAGGCCGGAACGGTTGCAGAGCTGGCACGCGGGCACGGCGGTCATGGATTCGAGTGGGCTGTGCAACAGGAGGAGCGGACGCGGCTCTGGCGAGCCCGTCACGAAGCTGCGTGGGCGTCGCGGGCGCTGGCCCCGACCGCCCGGCCTATCCCAACCGATGTTTGTGTGCCGATTTCGCGGCTTGCCGATTGCATTCGCGAGACTCACGCGGACCTCGAGGCGATGCAACTCTTGGGACCGCTCGGCGGGCATGTAGGTGACGGTAATTTCCACGTCATGGTGCTCGTCGACGAGAACGATACTGCCGCCCGCGCGCGCGCGGAGGTCTTTCATGAGCGCCTTATATTGCGGGCATTGGGAATGGGTGGCACCTGCACCGGCGAGCACGGCATCGGTACGGGAAAGCAGTGCTTCCTCGTGCAGGAGGCGACGCCCGTTGGTATTGATCTCATGCGCCGCATAAAGGCGGCCTTCGATCCGCAGGGACTGATGAATCCGGGCAAGATCTTCTCGATGGTATGAAAGCTCGGCGGTGCGCTCGCCTGGCTATTGTACGGAGTCGCCGCGGCGAGTGCCGGTCAGGTGGCGGGCGAAGGGGATGCCGCCGCGCCCGGAACGGCACTTTTCAACCAGTATTGCAGCTCCTGCCACGATCATCCCTCCGAGCGTGTACCAACCCGGGAAGCCCTGCGAACGCGCTCAGCCGAGCAGGTTGTACGAGCCCTCTCGACCGGCATCATGCGGGCGCAAGCGGCGAACTTGTCGGCCCTGGATATTCGGACGCTGGCCGTCTTTCTGACAGGCCGGGTGCCGGCTACCAACGTGGCGCTGCCACCGGAGACGAACGCTTGCGCCCGCGATGGCGCGGCTCTCGCATTAGCAGGGCCGCAATGGAACGGATGGGGGCGCGACACCGACAATTCCCGCTATCAACCCGAGCCGGGACTCGCGAGTGCGGATGTGCCGCGACTGGCCGTGAAATGGGCCCTCGGCTACCGCGGGAAGTCCACCTACGGCCAGCCGGTGGTCGTCGGCGGCCGCCTGTACGTGACGAGCGAGGCAGGCCGCGTCTATTCACTCGATGCGGATACCGGATGTTCTTACTGGACTTATGATGCTGCCTCGAGTGTTCGGACGGCTGTAGTGATCGGGGCGGGGCCTGGAGCCTCCCCGAGCCTGCGCGTGTATTTCGGCGACGACACGGCGATGGTCTATGCGGTCGATGCGGCCAGCGGCAACCTCATTTGGCAGACAAAAGCTCGACTCCCATCCCATGGCCCGGATCACAGGCTCGCCGACTCTATATGGCGGGCGACTCTATGTGCCGGTAGCTTCGCTGGAAGAGGTCGCGGCCGCGGACCCGGCTTACGAGTGTTGTAAGTTCCGCGGCAGCGTAGTCGCACTTGCGGCCGATACAGGGCGGGTGTTGTGGCGCTCGTACGTAATCGCCGAGCTCGCCGCGCCCCTACCGTCGCAATGCGAGGGGCACTCAATTGTATGGGCCGGCCGGTGGCTCGGTGTGGTCGGCTCCGACCATCGATCCGCAACAGCGGGTGTTATATGTCGGTACCGGAAACTCCTATACGGATGTGCCGGTCGCGACGACGGATGCGATCCTGGCATTCGATCTCGATACGGGCAAACCCCGCTGGTCGAATCAACTCACGGCGCACGACAACTTCATCGTCGGGTGCCTGCCTGAGAAGACGATGTGTCCCGCCGGTATGACTTGCGCGGCAGCGGGCGAAGGCAACTGCCCCCGCAGGCTTGGCGACGATGGGGACTTCGGCAGCTCCCTGATCCTGCGCCGACTCGCGACGGGCCGGAGGATACTCATCGCGTCACAGAAGTCAGGCTTGGTGTACGGGCTCGATCCCGACCGGGCGGGGAAGAAGCTTTGGGAGACCCGGGTGGGGGCGGGCGGTAGTCTTGGAGGAGTGGAGTGGGGAGTTGCCGCGGACACGAGTCGTGTGTATGTCCCTATCTCGGATCTCGTGACTTTGCACAATACCCCTCCAGGGGGACTTCAGGCACTGCGTTTCGATACCGGCGACATGCTCTGGCGACGGGCGGCCATTCCGGCGGTATGCAGTTGGGGTGCGGACAGATGTTCCGCGGCGCAATCACAGGCCGTGAGCGTGATTCCCGGTGCCGTGTTTTCCGGGTCCGAGGACGGACACCTGCGCGCTTACTCGGCCGACAACGGCGCTGTCATCTGGGATGTGAACACGGCGGTGTCCTTTGTGACTGTCAATGGTATTCCCGCCGCCGGCGGTTCGCTCGACGGCGGCGGACCCGTGATCGCGAACGGAATGCTGTTCGTGAACTCAGGCTACGGCCGGATCTTGGGCCGCACCGGCAATGTGTTGTTGGCATTTTCAGTCGGCGGGAAATGATTCGGAGGTTGAGTCGTGATAACTGCCGCCCTATTACCCGCCGGTGTCCATTTGAATCATCCCGAGGGGCTTTTCATCGACGGCCATTGGGCCGCGCCCGCGGATGGCGGCAACCTCGAAATCGTCTGTCCCAACAGTGAAGAGGTCGTGGCCCGCGTCGCGGAGGCAGGCGAGTCCGACATGGACGCGGCCGTGCAGGCCGCGCGCCGGGCCTTCGATCACGGACCGTGGCCCCACCTACCGATTGCCGAACGGGTGCGCTGCTTGCGCGCGATGGCGGCCCGGCTGCAAGAGCGTCAGCGAGGAGCTCCTGGCGGCCTTCATCGCGCAGACGGGCGCGATAATCTCCGTGGCTCCGGCGCGTGCAGCGTACGGGACGGCGATATTCGCAACCTATGCCGAAATAGGCGCGCGTTATGAATGGGTCGCAGAGCATCCGTCCTCGCTGCCCGGTCATGAGGCCCGTGTGATACGTGAGCCTGTCGGTGTCGTCGTGGGCATAGCGCCGTGGAACCTCCCGTACTCCATCATGGCGCAGAAGGTGGCGCCTGCGCTCCTCGCGGGCTGCGCCGTGATCATGAAGCCTGCGCCCGAGACGCCGTTGGAAGCCTACATCATCGCGGAGGTGGCGGAGGAAGTCGGACTTCCCCCGGGTGTGCTCAATCTCGCGCCGAGCCGGCGTGCGGCCGCCGATCATTTCGTCTGCAATCCCGGAGTCGACAAGGTTGCCTTTACCGGGTCGACTGCGGCCGGTCGCCGCATCGCGGCGGTGTGTGGCGAGCGCATCGCCCGCGTGACACTGGAGCTCGGCGGTAAATCGCCGGCTATCGTGCTCGATGACTTCCCGGTGGCGAAGGCCGCGAAAACTCTGGCGCGCACCATCACTTTCCTGACGGGCCAGGCGTGCGCAACGCTCAGTCGGGCAATCGTCCCTGCGCACAAGCATGAGGAGTTCGCCGCAGCGATTGCCGCTGAAATGTCGCGCGTGAAAATCGGCCATTCGATGGATCCCACCACCGAGATGGGGCCGCTATCCCTGCGACGCCAGCTCGACCGCGTGCAAGGTTATATCGCGAAGGGCGTAGAGGCGGGCGCGCAACTCGTATGCGGCGGTGGCCGGCCCGCGCATCTCGAGCGTGGCTTCTTCATGGAGCCGACGCTCTTTGCTCATGTCGACAATCGCTCGGTACTCGCGCAGGAGGAAATCTTCGGGCCCGTGCTGTGTCTCATGCCGGCGGACGATCCGGAGCACGCGGTATCGCTCGCGAACGAAACTTCGTATGGCCTCAATTCCGCGGTGTTCACCCACGATGCCCGAGCTGCATACGACGTGGCACGGCGGATACGCAGCGGCAACGTCGGCCACAACGGTTTCAAGCTCGACAGCACGCTGCCGTTCGGCGGGTTCAAGCAGTCGGGATTAGGGCGTGAGTGCGGGATCGAAGGCGTGCTGCCCTTCGTCGAAACGAAGACGATCCAGCTGGAAAAAACGCAGCCGTAAACGGAGAAGCCATGAGGAATAGGCAACAAAGTACGCGCCCAGGCCGCCGACGCTTTTTGCAGAGCGCTCTCGGAAGCGTGGCCGCAGTGGCCGCGCCGCTCGCCGGCGCCGCGCCTGAACCCGTAAAAAGCACCGAGGGTGCACCGATGTCCACGGGTGTGGACCCGGATCGTCCTCGCCCGGCCGGGCCGATCGCGCCTTCGCAGGAGTTCACCGCGCGCGATGAGGGTGTGACGTATTCGAGTTGCGGCGGCGACTACATGGTCGACGTGATGCGCAGTCTCGGCATCGAATACTTTGCCGCGACGTCCCGGCAATACATTCATGGGAGTGCATGAGGCCGTCATCAACTACGGCATGCTCACGACGCCCTCGCTGCGATCGATCTGCACCATGCATGAGGAAGCCTCGGTAGCGATGGCGCATGGCTACGCCAAGATCGAAGGCAAGCCGATGGCGTGCATGATGCACACGTGGTGGGTCTGCAGCACGGCTCCATGGCGATCTACAACGCATACGCCGATCGCGTGCCCATCTTCATGATGACGGGCTTTTTCGCGGATGCCGGCGAGCGGGAGGGCGAAGTCGCTTGGACCCACTGCGGCAACCGACGCCCCGGCGATGGTGCGCGACTTACCAAGTGGGACGACACGCCGGCCTCGTTGCGCCACTTCGGCGAATCCGCCGTACGTGCCTATAAACTCGCCATGACGCCGCCCTATGGGCCGACCTTGTTGGCTGTAGACACGCTGATGCAGGAGGAGGAGATTCCTGGCGGCGCGGCCAACGCCCCGGCCATTCCGCGGCTCGTTCACACTCTCGCCGCCCGCGGGTGAAGCGGGAGCCGTCAGGGAAGCGGCGCGATTGCTCGTGGCCGCCGAGCATCCGGTTCTCTACGCTGATCGCGCGGCACGCACACCGGTGGGCCTGCAGCTTCTGATCGAATTGGCCGAAGTGTTGCAAGCAGGCGTCTGCGACAGTCAAAACCGCTTCAATTTTCCCTGGCGGCACCCTTTGAACCAGACTCATCGCCAGCAGGCCGCGCTGCGCGAGGCGGACGTGGTATTGATGTTGGAGGCGGGCAATCCCTTCGCCCTGGTCTCGCGTGCGGGCGACGGCGGCACCCTGCGCCGCGCCCTGAAAGAGAGCGCGAAGGCAATCAGCATCTCTTCGGTGGGATTGGCTCCGAAGGGCAACTACCAGTTGGTGCAACGCTATGCGGCCGATCTCGACCTGGAGTTGGCGGCGGACGCGGAGGCCACACTGCCTTTCCTGATCGAGGAGGTGAAGCGGCAAATGCCTGCGAGTCGCAAGGCTGCGATCGAGGCCCGCGGCAAGTCCCTTGGCGAGGCCCACCTCGAGGAGATCGCACGATCGAAGGCGCGTGCGGCGTACGCCTGGGACGGTCGACCCATCACGATGCCGCGCCTCTGTCAGGAGCTCTACAACCAGATCCGCAACGAGGACTGGTCGCTGGTCTCCAGTTCCGCCTTCCAGAGTTACTGGCCGCAGCAGTTATGGCACGCGGACAAACACTATCAATACATCGGCGCCCAGGGGGGCGTATGGGATCGGCTACATGGCCCCCGCGGGTCTCGGAGCAGCTCTCGCCAACCAGCGGTACGGCCGCCTCAGCGTCAGTATCGTCGGCGACGGAGACCTGATGTTCGGGCCGGGCATCCTGTGGACGGCGGCGCATGAACGCATACCGCTCCTGTACATCGTGCACAACAACCGCGCTTATCACACCGAGATCATGCAGATGCAGGTGATTGCCAATCGGCGCCAGCGGGGGATCGATCGCCTGGGCATCGCGTGCGGCATCACGAATCCCAACATCAACTACGCTGGCATGGCGCGGAGCCTGGGTGTGTATGCCGAAGGGCCCATCGACAGCCCCGAAGATCTCGGGCCGGCGCTGAAACGCGCCTTGGCGGTCGTCAAAAAAGGCGAGCCCGCACTGGTCGACGTCGTTTCCGAAGGCCGTTGAGAGGAGGCGACGCCATGAAACTAGCCGGCGTTTGCGCAGCGGTCCTGTGGGCGCTGACCTTGCTGGATGCGCAGGCAGGACCGTCTCGAGCCGCCCTTTCAGCTGCCGCTGTCCATGGGCGCCAGCTTTATATTTCCAACGGCTGTTATGAGTGTCACGGCTACGGCGGGGAGGGCGCCGTCGGGCCGCGATTGGGTCCGAATCCGTTGCCGCTCGACGTGTTCACCCGGCTGGTGCGCAATCCGATCAATTTCATGCCGATACACATGCCGGTCTATACGGCCAAGGTCCTTTCCCCGGCCGACGTTGCGGCCATCTACGCGTTTCTCAGTGCATTGCCGCCGGCGAAGCCGGTGTCGGAAATCCCCCTACTTAGGCAATGAGATCTCGATCGTTGGCCACTTCTTGATGATCTTTCAGGCGCCTGCTCGGCGGCGCACGGGAGGCCTGCCGCCGCCTCATTCCCCGTTCCAATAGGACGACGGAGCGGCGTATACGGCCAGCTTGGTGAACTTCCCGGCAGCATTCACCGTGAAATGATCCAGCGCCGCGCTCACGAAGCGCCCCGGCGCGTTCGACTCGTCCGGAATCAACTTCAGATTCCCCTGCGCATCCAATTTGACATGGCCGTCCGCCGTAAACTCGGCTTTCAGCTGCAGCTCCATGGCACATTCCCGCCCCTGTTCGATGAAACTTCCGCCTCGCGCTTGGGGACGGCGAGCGCCGATGACGGCCGAGTAGAAGTCGCCGATCTGCTTCGCGCCGCGCAGGATCGCTCCCTGAGGCGTCAGAAACACCGCATCCTCCGCGAATAGCGAACCGATGTCCGCATATCGATGAGTCTGAATCGCACGCAAGTACGCTCGGGCCGGCGCACAGGCTCCGGTGGATTCGCGCGTCGGCACCCCGCCCCACCGAAGACATTCCCGGGGTGAGGGTCAATCCAATCATCACCATTCGCAACCATGACCTCATTGCCATTCCCATCGCGGCCATCTACGCGTTTTGTCAGCGCCTTTCGCAGGCGCGGCGGGTGTCGACAATCTCCCTACTCAATCGATGAAAAATCCATCGTCGACCACTTCTTGACGATCTTCCAGGCGCCCTGCATCAACCGCCATTCGTCGTGGTAGGTGAACAGACAAGTGGGACCGGTGAAGGGGGCGGGCGGCTTCGCAGGCGCGCCGGTGTCGGAATAATAAAGGGTGACATAAGACTGCGAGCGCAGGTGGCCAGGGTCGAGGACGTCCACGATCTGGTTGCCGATGACGTGGCGGGTCACCATGCTGGCGGGTCGCTTCTCGAGCTCCGCACGCACTTCGAGAGGGCCCTTTAGCTGCTTGCCCTGTCGCAACCAAACGCCGTCGGCGGCAAAGAGTTGGCTCAGCTGCGCGTACTCGTGGCTGTCGAGGTCACGATAGAAGCGGTGCGTGAGCTCCTGGCAATCGGCCTTCAGAGCGCGGGTGCTATCGGGATTCATGGAGAGTGTTAACCGTTGCTGTGTTTACCCGCCTCCCAGTGGCTCCCCTGGAGGTGCTCGCGTGCCACCGCGGCCGGCCGGTCTTCCAGCGGAGTGGCCAGAGAATCGTTCCAGCGGTTTAGAAGACCGACGTAACAAACGGTCGCGAGGATCTCCACGATCTGACCGTCGTCCCAGAACTTCTTGAGCGCCACGAAATGCTCGTCAGTCACAGCATTCGGTACCTGTGAAGCGGCCATCGCGAAGCGCAGAACGACTCGCTCCGCATCGCTGAACAGCTCGCTGCGCTCGAAATTCCAAAGATTTTCGAGCTTGTCGCTGGGCTCGCCGGCATTCAGCACGTTGTTGGCGAAGTGCGCCTGACAGTAGAGGCAGCCGGTGGCGTAGCTTGCGATCTGGCCGATGCAGCTCTTCAACGCGATGGGAACCGTGCCCTCTTTGTCGAAGACGGCGCGCGCCACGCCGCCGAGGGCGGCCAGGATTGCCGGGCGCCGGGCCATGATGAGGCCGCTGTTGGCCACGAAGCCCATGCGCTGCGCAAAGACCTGGAAAACCGGCTCTAGCTCCGGAAACGCAGAACGGGGTGGAAAGCTAAGTCGCGACACTGTCGGAACTCCTTCGATCGGTCAGTGAGCGCAGTCCGCTGGAGCCTCGCTGAAGTGGCCAGCACGGCCGCCGTTACCGCGGTGGCGCTCCGCCTCGAGCTCCGCGGCGACCTGGCAGATCTGCTCGATGAATACCGTGGTCGCCGGCGACAGCGTGCTGCCCGCCCGCGTCGTGAGGCCGATCGGGTAGGCGGCTTGTGGGTGGTCCACCGGGATGGAGGCCAGCACTCCGGCGCGCTCCTCGTAGTGAATCTGGTGTCGAGGTGCCAGGGTGACCCGGTCACTGTCAACCAACAGTCCGCGCATCGTAACCGGACATCCGGTCTCGATGGCGCGTCGGTACGGCTTGATGCCGATTACCTGCAGCACGCGCTCGGTCGCCTGCCGCATCGGTGTATCGCTCTTGGGAAGGAGCCACTCATAGTTGGCGAGCTGCCGCCAATCGAGCCGGCTGCCGTTCAGCAGCGGATGCCCGGCTCTGACGATCAGGGCGAGCCGGTCATGGAATAGTGGAGTTTCGACGAGGTCGTCTTCGTTGAGACCGCGTAACGCCCCGACGATCACGTCGAGATCGCCGCCGCGTAACGCGGCCAACAGCAGCGGATAGTTGTCCTCGAAAGTCGTCACTTCGATGTGTTCGTGTCGTTCCAACAGGCGAGTGATCGACCGAGGTACGATCATGGTGCGGGCGTAGGGTAATGCTCCGACCGTAACGCGCCCTCGTTGCCCACCGCGTAAGCTCGCAAGCTCGTGCCGGGCGAGTGCCAGCTCGTTGGCCGCGATTCGCACGCACTGGGCCAAGGCGGCTGCGAACGGAGTTGGAACCAGCCGGTTAGCCTCGCGGGCGAACAGCTGCAAACCAAAACTGCGCTCGAGCTTCTTCAAGGACGCCAGCACCGCCGCGGTGGAGATATCCATGCGGTGAGCCGCTTCGGTGACGTTCTGGTGCTCCGTGACAGCCAGTAACGCGGCCAGCCAGCGGTCGGAGACGTCCATGTTGTAGAAGTGGCGGCGCCGCTCGAGGGTTGGCCCGACTGTTTGGGGGCGAGTGAGCGAACCTGACGGAAAGCCGCGGCGGAAGCAGAAGCGCGCGGCAGAAAGGCGGCGCCATAGGCGGTGAGCGTCATCCCTTTGGTGGTACGGTCGAATAGCGGCGCACCGAGCTTCTGCTCGAGCAGCTGGATCTGCTTGGTGATGGAGGCCTGCGAATGATTCAATTCCTTCGCGGCGCGAGTGATGTTCCGGTATTCCGCCACCCCGAGCAGCGTACGGATCAGCCGGAAGCTCAAGTGCAGCTCGTCGGTGTCCGACTTCCGGTCGGCGCGGGCTTGTCTGGTCGGTCTGTGCATGCCCCGTGAACCTGGATAACCCCGGTGCGGGGTCGCGCCGGCGGCAGGACCGCCCAAAATATCGACACGTTTGATCATCATCTTAATACCGCCGGTACGATTCCGATAACTTAAATTTCGCAGTCCATCCAGCAATATCCCTCACGCCGTTCCGTCTTGGGGCGGCGGGGCTGCAGTGAGCGCAGCGGCTTCAGCCTCTGCCTGCCGATACCACTCGATTCCAGCCTTACGGTCCGGGATCTGTGCGCCGGTTGCTCCAGCCGCGGGCGCGAGGGGTAGGGGAAATGCGGCGAGCTTCTGTTGGTCGCGTGACATCGGGGGCCTGAAATTCAGTCCACGGGCATTGGTACGTGCTGGGACGATCATTCGTCCGTCGAGCTGGGTATCGAGGTCCCACCACCACTTCTGCAAAGGATTCACCTTGCCGTTGCCCATCTTATCGTCGAGCGTCGCGAGCCAACGCCGCGTAAAAGGCAGGTTGATGGCTGCCCAACGGAACGGCCGTTCGGATAGGACGCCCTCGATGTTCCATGGACAGGTTTTCAGGCACCGGCCGCACATCGCTCCGGCCGCGTTGGTGATCCGGTAGCGGGCGCACTTTTCCACATCCGGCTTCCACATCTCGTACCCGTTGAAGCGGATCTTGGGGCCGAAGGTGATGGCTGAGCAGGGGCATTCGCGCGCGCACTTGGTGCACTTGGTGCAGAAGTCCTGCATGCCGAAGTCGATAGGTCGATCGACGGCTAGCGGCAGGTCGGTGGTAATGATGGCGGACTTGAAGCGCGGGCCGAGAAAGGGATTGAGCACGACCTCACCGATGCGACTTAACTCCCCGAGACCTCCCAACAGCAATAGCGGCACGTGCAGGACGTCCTGTGAGCCGTTGCTGTGTACCCGGGCGCCGTATCCCAGGTTGCGGATGTGGGCGGCCAGAATGCTGCAGACGAGATTGCCGCGAAGATACCCGCGCTGGTTTTGAGCGGCATTGATCCAATCGTCGCCACTCGAACCCTCCATTGTAGGATAGCCCTGGTCGATCAGTACCGAGATCGCGTAGCGGTGATAGGGCACGATTGGCGTGCCGTCAGCCTGGTGCGAATACCAGACGAAATCCGGCGCCTCCGAGATGCCGACGATGTCCGCGCCGAGATAATGCAGTGCCGCCTTCACGCGCTTTGAATTTGCCATGCGGATCGCCGAGATTCGGAGCGCGAACGGCGGCCGTCGGACCCGTTTGCATCGGCACCAATGCCGACATGAGCGGGATGATGGCATTGGCGAATGGACACTTGGTGACGCAGCGGCCGGCTTCCAACTCCCGCCGCGCCTTGTCGCCCAGATCGCCCGCCACGGCCCGGACAAACATGTCGTGTCGCTTGGGAACCCGTGGGACCTTGCCGGAATCGATGAACGTTGTCGTAAGTCGCTCCGACGCACACTGTCCATCCGATACCGCCCCAGGTGATAAGGACGGCGGCCGCTGAGTCTCACCTTGGTATCCCGGGCGCACGCCACCGGCGCCGATCCACCATTTGAAGTCCCGCGCGGAGGCGGCGGAACTCGCATCAAGCCGCCGGTCGGCCTCCAACGTCAGATCGGTCGAGACGGCTGCGACGCCAAAGCGGGTGCGTAAGAACGGATTGCTCACCGGACCGCCAGCGTCATCGTCGATTCCGAGACCCGCGCCGACGATCAGAGCGTCGAGATCCAAGTTCGAAGTCGTAGCTGTGTGAGCACGCGCTCGTAGCCGAGCGAGCGAACTATTGCGCGAGAACGATGACCATTTCGCCGGCGCGCACGGCTGCGCGTTGCTCCTGCATCCCCACGAGCCAGTCGCCCCCAGGCTCGTTCGGCTGAGGATCTCGGGGATAATCGATCAACAACACCAATGCCCAGGGGTGTTGAGTCGACACGGGAAAATCGCTTCTGCGCGCGGTGCGCGCGAGTTGCGCCTGGTTCAGCCCGAGGAGTGAGTCGTCGAGCGCGGCGGAATCGGCCGGTTCCGGGTCCGGCGCAGCCGCAAGCCCTGGGTGGCGCAATGGGGACTGTAGCCAGGCGGATGCGGCGATTGCGCATATTCCGACCATGGCCGCGTCCATGAAATACGCGGCGGACTTCAGATGTGCGCTCGCTCCAACGGGTCGACGGGAATCGGTGCTGTGCGTCCGGGAACCGGACCGTCGCGTAGACAATCGAGCTGCAACATGAACGCATCCAGCGAATTCGCAAGGGATTGCGGCCGGTCAGGAGTGCCGAACCGCAGGGAGCCGCGCGATGGACGAGGCGGTGAAGGATGGCGAGCGCTTGGTTGCGAGGGTTTCCGTGCGCCGGCCCGAGCCGTTCGAGAGGATACGGCCCGAGGTAAGGCGCACGGCGACGACCGGAAAAAATTCTCATGGATGCTAAGGCGACCTGGTGATCAAATCAGATTACGACACTTTTCAAGATCCGCGAGCGTTGCTCGAGAAGCGCAAAAAAACACAGCGCAGACATCGCATCCGTCACCAGCAAGACGCCCAACAATGCGTAGCGCAGGGAGTCGACGCCGTATCGCGGCGCCAACGCATCGGCCAGCACGCCCACGAGCTGTGTGCCGATCCCCAAGCCGACGACGAGGTTGATGAGATTCATCATCGCCACGGCTGTGGCGCGCATACGGAATGGCGCGAGGCTCTGCACGAGTGCGAACGTCGGGGCGATCCAGAAGTTGCTTAGAATCCACGGCACGGAAAAGAGCGCCAGGGCTACATTCGGGTTCGGCATGAATAGACGATCGCAAAAAGCGGCAGGGCTAAGCGCCATCCCTGCAGCCGGCAGCCACATGTACCAACGTGGCTCGCCGCTCATGCGGACGAGCCCATCGGCGAGCCGACCGCCGTAGTACGCTCCGGCCATTCCTGCCGCGCCGGCAGTGAGCGCCAGCCAGCTTCCAACATGCGCGGCATTCATGTGGTATGACCGGATGAATACCGAAGGCGCCCAAACGAGGTTGCCGTAAGTGACACAGGATGCGAGCCCCATGGCGATCGGGATATAGCGGAACGAGCGGCGGCTCCACATGTAGCGATAGGCTTCGCGTTGTGTAAAGCTCATTACCCGTCCGGTGAGCCCCTCGTTTGCGCCGCGCGGCGGCTCTTTCACCGTGAGATGGAATAGCAGCGCGACGAGCAGGCCGGGAAGTCCGACGACCACGAAAGCCGTGCGCCATCCCATGGACTGTGTGATCCAACCGCCGAGCAGAAAACCCAGCAGAATTCCCGCATAGATTCCGGCTGCGTAGATGCCCATGGCACCACCGCGGCGCTCAGGAGGGTAGTAGTCGGAAATCAGCGCTTGCGAGGCCGGGCTCGAGCCCGACTCACCCACGGCGACCACGAGACGTGCGGTGAGCAAGGACCAGAAGCCGACTGCGAGCCCGCATGCCGCCGTCATTACGCTCCATAGGGCCATCACCAACGCAATCAGGGAGCTGCGGTTGGAGGTATCGGCTGCCTTTGCCAGCGACAGGCTGAAGATCGCATAGAACACCGAGAAGGAAAAACCCGAGAGGAACCCGAGCTGTGTGTCGCTCAGGCCGAATTCCACCTTCAGCGGCTGCAGCAGCATGGACAGGATCTGCCGGTCAAGGTAGTTGAAAATTGCCACCACCACGATCATGACCAGCACATAGCGGCGATAGCGCTCCGCCGAGGAATCCTCCGCAGTGGCGGGGGCGCGCGAATACACGAGATCGTCGGTCATCATTGCTCCGGGCAGGGGCTGGGGAATAGCCCGAAGCACCATATTGCCGCCAGCGGCGCCGGTTTGCCCTGAGAAATAGTGTAATTGATATGAAATCTTGTATTGCGCCGAGTGCTGAGGATTTCTCCTGCCTCATACTATAGCGCCGGACCCGCAAAGTAGGCCGCAGAGGCGCGTTCGCCTTCTTGACAAACGAAGTTACCGAGCATGGCGAACATCGATCCCATCACCCTGTCGGTCGTCCGGTGGCACCCTCGAGACCACGCAGCACGAAATGACACTGGCGCTTGAGAAAACCGCACGCTCGAGCGTTTTCAACATTGCGCACGACTACAGCAATGCGCTGTTCAACGCGGTTCCCGAGATGATCATGCAGGGCCAGGATATTCCGATCCACCTGGGCGCTGATCCCGGCCATGAAATGCGTGGCGCGCTTCTTCGGCGACGACATCCACCCAGGCGACGTCATTTTGCACAACGACCCAGCCTATCAAGGCAGTCACATCCTCGATGTGTGCATGTACAAGCCGGTGTTCATCGCCGGCGTACTGACCTTCTGGAGCGTATCGAAGGGCCATCTCACCGATATCGGCGGCCCCGTACCGGCCGGTTACAACCCCGCGGCGCGGGAGATCTACGCGGAAGGATTGCGGATTCCCCCCGTGAAGATCTATTCGAAGGGTCGGCGCAGGGACGACGTCGATCAACCTCCTGCTCACCAACATGCGCGCGCGCCGTGACCAGGAAGGCGATCTGAACGCGCTGCTGGGCGCCTGCCAGGTCGGGGAGCGCAATCTGCTCGCACTGGTGGACGAAATACGGACGGACCACCGTGCTCGTTTGCATCGATGAGTTGATGGCGATGGCCGACAGGCATATGCGCTCGGTCATAGCCTCCGTACCGGACGGCAGCTATGTCGGCTCGGCGGTGCTGGAGGATGCGGGCCACGGCTTGGGCGATTTCACCATTACCGCGCATCTCACGGTGACGGGTGACCACTGCCATATCCGTATCGAGAGCCCGCCGCAGGTGCCGTATTACATCAATTCTTACGAAGGCAACTCGCATCCGGCATCTACCTCGGCCTGATGATGTTTGCCCAGGTGCCGCCACCCTACAACGAAGGGTTGTATCGCTGCATCGGCGTCGATGTCGGACCGAAAGGCTCTTTATGCAACGCGCAGGAGCCGGCTCCGCACGTGAATTGCACGACTACGCCGATGGAAACGCTCGCGGACGCGGTGCGCCTCGCATTCGAAAAGGGCGCGCCGGAGCGCATCGTTGCCTCCTGGGGACATTCCAATGGCTGCAACATCGCGGGGTGGGATACGCGTACCGACGAAGAGTACGTGACGATGGTGCTCGCCACGATTATCTCGGGCGCCGGTGCCACGCCCACCAGGATGGTTGGCATGCCTGCGGGCCGCAGAGTTGTTTTGGGGCACTGACCTCCGGCGACATCGAGTTGCTCGAGCACCAATATCCCATAATCATCCATCGCTACGGCCTGATGACCGACAGCGCCGGGGCCGGCCGCTTTCGCGGGGCTCCGGCACCCACTGGGAAGTCGAGCCGCTCGATCGGGATATGACCGTCATCACGTTTGGCGAGGGGCGGCGTATCCCGGCACTCGGTGCGGCGGGAGCGAGCAGTCATCTCATCGCCGCCAAGGTCGGACGCTCGGAGCTCGTTCGCGATGGCCAGACCGAGGTCATCCGAAAAAACGTCATCGAAGTCATCAAGCCGGGCGAGCGCTTCAGCAACATGAATCCGGGCGGTGGGGGCTATGGAGATCCGGCCGACGTCCCATCGAGAAGGTCATCGAAGACGTACGCAACGGGATCGTTTCGGCGACCGGCGCGCGTGAGGACTATGGCGTAGTCATCGACCCCGCCACGCTGAGCGTGGACCGACAGGCGACATGGATATGCGCCGCGGGTTTGCGAGCTGCACACGACGGCATGAACATGCAAGCGAAATACCGGCTCGGTGTCGATGCGGGCGGAACATTCACCGATTTCGTGCTCGCCGATCGAGACGGCGGCGTGAAGCTCTACAAGGTCTCCTCGGCGCCCGAGATCCACGGCGCGCCATCCGCGAGGGACTCGAGCTTCTCTCCCGTGATGTCGGCCTCACCCCCGCGGAAGTGGTCTCGCAGGCGGACCTGTGCATCAACGGCACCACTGTCGGGTTGAATGCGCTGATCCAACTCAAGGGCGCCAGAGGTCGGCCTGCTGTGCACCCGGGGGCACGAGGACTCGCTGGAAATCCGGCTCGGTCACAAGGAGGACGGCCATCGTTACGATGCCCAGTATCCGCCGGCGCCGATGTTGGTGCCGCGTTATCTGCGCTGTCCGATCGACGAGCGGGTCCTGTCGAATGGTACGGTTCGCACCCCGATGAACGAAGCCAACGTGCGCGATGCCATCGCACTCTTCAAGCGCGAAGGCGTGCAGGCGGTGGCCGTCTCCTTCCTCTGGTCGGTTCTGAACGATCCACGAGCAGCGTGCCGCGCAGCTGGTGAAGGAGCTGATGCCGGAGGCCTACCTGTCGATCGGCAGCGAGATCTATCCGCAAATCCGCGAGTACACGCGGACCTCGACGGCCGTGATCAATGCCTACCTGGGTCCGGTCATGCACGACTATGTCGCCTCCATCGACCGGTACTTCCGGGAGCTGGGCGCCAAGTCCGCGATGCGTTACTTCCAGTCGAATGGGGGCCTGGCGGCGGGAGAGGCCATGACCCGACGCGCCGTCTACGCCATCAACTCCGGGCCGGCCTCCGCGCCGCAAGCGGCGCTCTATGTCGGTAAGCCGTTCGGCTTCGACAACACCATCAGTGTCGATATGGGCGGCACGTCGTTCGATATCACGCTCACCCGCCAGGGACGCACGAACCTCACCAAGAATGCCGACTTCCTGCGCCACCGCGTCGGCGTGCCGATGATTCAGGTCGAGACCCTCGGCGCCGGGGGTGGCTCGATCGCGTGGCTCGATCCGCTCGGCCTGCTTAAAGTCGGGCCGCAAAGTGCCGGCGCCATCCCCGGCCCGGCGTGTTATGGGCGTGGCGGCCGGCTGCCGACGGTGACCGACGCCAATATGGTCCTGGCTATCTCGAGCCCGGCTCGTTGTTGCAGGGGCGGATTCCGCTGGATCCGCGGAAAGCGCGGATCGCCATCGAAGAGCACGTGGCAAAACCACTCGGCTTGTCGGTCGAGAAGGCCGCACACGGCATCTTTACCATCGTCAACAGCAACATGGTGAATGGCATCAGGCGCGTCTCGATCGAACGCGGGTACGATCCGCGGGATTTCGTGCTCGTGGCCGCCGGTGGGGCGGCCGGTATGCATATTACCGCGCTCGCGACGGATATTGGCGTCGCGAAGGTGCTCGTACCCAAGCTGGCCTCGGGCTTGTGCGCCTTTGGCCAGATCATCTCCGACGTGAAATACAACTACATGGCGGCTGACCCGCTACGCGTCGATTCCGGCGCGGATCTCGCCGCGCTCGAGCGCCAGTTCGTCCGACTCGAGGCAGTCGGCCGCAAGGCTTTGCAAGCGGACGGATTTTCGGCACCGGATATCGACTTCGAGCGCTCGCTCGACATGCGCTACATCGGCCAGGTTCACGAGTGCACGGTCAGCGTGCCCGCAGTGGCGATCGACGCGGCGTCGATGAGCGGGATCGTCGCCGCCTTCCATGAGCGGCATAAAGAGTTGTTCACGTATTCCGAGCCACATAACACGGTTGAGATCGTGAACATCGAGAGCACCGTGCATGGGCGTGTGGAGAAGCCCGGCATTCCGCGGCTGCCTGTTGAGGGTCCGACGCCAGCGCGGCTTTGCGCGCACATCGGCTGATGATTTCAGTGGGGACGGCCAAGCCACTCGACACCCGTATACGATGGCGGCAAGTTTTGCGCTGGCAATCGAATCGATGGCCCGGCGGTGATCGAGGAGGCGACCACGACGATCCTGGTGGAGAGAGGGTGGAGCGCAGAGCTCGACGCGAGCGGTACTTACGTGCTCGATCATGTGGGGCAGGGTCCGGCCGCGGCATGTTGAGCGTACGCCATGGCCACGAAAGTACCTCTCGCCCTGCTGTCCGGCCTGCTTTGCGATCGAGGGATCTGGGAGCCGCAGATCGCGGCGCTCGCCGGTTTCGCTGACTATTCACGTGCCGGATTTTTCGCGGCTCGACACCATCGAGGGCATGGCCCGCGAGGTTTTAGCGCAGGTTCCGGGCGAGTTCGCCGCCGCCGGACATTCGATGGGGGGACGCGTTGCACTCGAAATCCTTCGCCTGGCGCCCGAGAGGGTGAGTGGCGTGGCATTGTTGAGCACGGGATATACACCACGAGCCCCCGGCGAAGAGCAGCGGAGGCAAGTCCTGTTGGACCTGGCGCGCAGCGAGGGTTTGGATGCATTGGTGTCACATTGGATTCCACCTCTCCTGTCGGACACGAATCCTCGCCGCGACGCAGTGCTGCGGGACTTTCGCGAAATCGCTCGCCGATCGAGCGTGACGATATTCGAGAACCATATACGAGCATTGCTCGCGAGGCCGGATGCATCCGCAGTACTGCCGCAGATTCGCTCTCCCACGTTGGTCGTCTGCGGACGGCAGGACGCGCAGAGCGCACTCGCGGCGCACGAGCACATGAAGTCCGTCATCCATGAGAGCCGGCTCGTGGCTATAGATGACTGCGGCCACCTGTCACCGTTGGAAGCGCCGGAAGCCGTCAACAGTGCGATGCACTCCTGGCTGCTCGAGGTCGAATTACGGTTCCGAAGGGGGAGGAATGGCTTGAGCACTGCGCGAGCGGGCCAACCTGGCGAGGGCCTACGACCTGTACGGGGCGGAGGTCGTTCATGGCGCGGATAGTTTGCGGACTGGCCCTTTCGCATGGGCCGCTGCTGACGATACGTCCGGTAGACTGGGACCTGCGGGTCCAGTTCGACCGAGCCAACACGCAACTGCCGTTTCAGCTGCGCAACTACACGTTCGACGAGCTCGCTGCGCGGCGCACCGCGGAGAATCTTGCCGACCAGTGCAATATGGAGGAGAGAACCCGGCGCCAACAAGCGTGCCATGCGGCGCTGGACCGGTTGGCCACGGGATTCGCGAGCGCCGCGGCCGATGCGGCTGTGATCATTGGGAACGACCAAGAGGAGATGTACCTCGATGACGTGAAGCCGGCGCTGGCCGTCTTTTCCGGCGAACGGCTCGAGAATTCGCCGGCGACCCCGGCGCAGGTCGCGAGGATGCAGCCCGGCATCCACCTGGCGGAGCCGGGTCATAAGCTGCCCGAGGATGTGGTCTATCCGGGGTTACCCGCTCTGGGTCAACACATCATCCGGGAAACCATGGCGGCGGGTTTCGACGTGGCGCAGTCTTTACGGGTGCCGCGGCACGCGGACGGCTGGACGCAAGGTCTGCCGCACGCGTTAGGTTTCGTTTATCGGCAGGTCATGCGCGATGAGGTGATCCCCAACGTTCCTGTGCTCATCAACACCTTTTACCCTCCCAACCAACCCACCGCACAGCGCTGTTACCACTTCGGCCGCGCGATCGGCAGGGCGATCGCCCGCTGGCCCGCGCAAAGCCGCATCGCCCTGGTCGCATCCGGAGGCTTGAGCCATTTCGTGATCGACGAGGACCTCGATCGTCGGGTGATGGACGCGATGCGCACGGGTGACGCCGCGATGTTGATCGGCATGGAGGAGGCATACTTCGAGTCGGGCACGTCGGAGATCAAGAACTGGATCGTCGCGGCAGGCGTGCTGGCGGAAACCACCTTGCGTTGTGACTACGACGACTATGTGGCCTGTTACCGCTCCGCAGCTGGCACCGGCCAGGGGATGGGATTCATGTCCTGGGTGGAATGAGACCGGATAATGTGCAGGACGCCCGGGGCTCGAAGTACTCACCGATGAGTGGCACCACGGCCGGCTGAGCGCCGGCCTCGCCCACCCCGACGGCGATGCGGGCAAGCGACAATGTGATGCGAAGCAGTGTCACACCGCATACCGCCGTCATGGGGCTCCAATCAATCATTGGACGCCTGTGCACGCCAAGCGGCATTTGGAGTGTAGGCTAATATTGGACCTGACGGGCATGCTGTCGAATGCAGTAGACTACACGCGCCGAGCGCCGCCCCATCGGTTGAGCGAACGCCAAAGGATTGTGTTCATGCATTCAAAAATTGCGGCACGAAGAAGCCAGCCGCGCCCTCACCGAGCAGAGACGCGCCCCGGCAAGGCCGCGCGCGCGGAGACCTCCGGCATCCGTACAATTCATGTAGCTACTAGGATTCTGGTGGCATTGGCAGAATATCGCGATCCTGTGCGAGTGACGGATCTCGCGCGTCAGCTCGGGATGACCATGCCAACAGTGTCGCGCCATTTGTCGACCTGGCGGGAGCTAGGGTTCGTGGACAAACCCGAGGGCCAGGAGACCTACCGGCTGGGCACGAAGCTGTTCAGCCTCGGCCAGGCCGCCGCCGAGCAGAACACGCACGTCAGCATCGCCTATCCTTTCCTCACCGAGCTACGCGAGCATGTGCACGAGACAACGATTTTCACCACCCGCTATCAGGACCAGGCTATCGTTCTGGTATGCCTCGACAGCGGCAAGGCGACCACGATCGTCGTTCGTCCCGGCACGATCCTGAAGCTGCCGTATTCCCCTTCTGCGCGGGTCCTGTGGGCGTTCATGCCTGAGGCGGAAGCCTCGCTCGATGAGGCCGCCAAGCGCTTTGATTACTCAGAGCAGCCGAAATTCTCGTCGGAGGTGTTCAAGCGTAAGGTGAAGTTTGCCCTCGCCAACTTTTACGACTACGAGGTAGAGGTGCGGCGGGACGGCCTGGGCAGCATCGCCTGCCCGATCTTCGAGCACAGCAACAAGGTTGTGGCCACCGTTGCGCTGCTGATGCCTTCGAGCGCCATCAGCGACCCGCCGGCCAAAGCGCTCCTGCAGAGCCTCAAGGACTGCGCGTCGAGGATCTCAGGCGCGCTAGGTTCCACAGCATGGCGGCGCGAGTACCGCTGAGGACATCAAACGCCTCCCATTCGCAATTTTGAATGCCTTTCGAATGAGAAATCATTGGCTTGGCGCCGGCGGCGCGGTTCAATCTAGCGCCTAGGCTGCCGAGTCCACGACAGGGTTGAGAGGCGATGCAAGAGGTGATCCATGCGAGGACCGCTGCAAACAGGAGTGAGTCATGAACTCCAATGGATTCCTGACAAACACTTGGTACGCAGCATTCTGGTCCCATGAGCTTACGCCAGGCTCGGTGCGCACGCGGCGCATTCTCGGGAATTCCATCCTGGTCATGCGCACGGCTTCCGGCGTCCTCGGGGCGCTTGCGGACCGCTGCCCCCATCGACTCGTTCCGTTGAGCATGGGGACCGTCGTGGGCGAGCGCCTGCAGTGCTCATACCACGGTCTCGAATTCGATCTAGAAGGGCGATGTGCCTTCAATCCACACGGCAGCGGTGCGACGCCGCCGGCCTTGAATGTCGCGCGCTTTGCGGTAGAGGAAAGGCATTCAGTCGTCTGGCTTTGGATCGGAGAAGATAAAGCCGAGCCAGCGTCCATACCCGACCTTGGTTTCATCGGCGGCGCGGAAGCGGGCTGCATTTCCGATCTGGACTATTTGCACGTCAAGGCCAATTGGCGATCGATTATGGACAACTTGATGGATCTCAGCCATACATCCTATGTGCACCGAGGGATCTTGGGAGACCCCGAGACCGCGATGGCGAAGGTGCGTGTGGAAGGGAACGACCATTGCGTTCGCGTCCATCGCGAACCGGTCGAGGCGGCGACGCCGAGCTTCTTCGTGCCGCTGCTTGGAGCGCATCGTGCGCGCATGATGAAGTGGAACGAAGTCACATGGAGTCCTCCGGCGACGGTCATCGTCAAATCCGGGGTGTTCGAGCCCGGCAGCTCGCCGACGGAAGGCACCGGTTTTTGGGGCGTGCACCTGTTGAGTCCCGAGACTGCAAACACCACTCATTATCTTTTCGGCTCTGTACGCTGGAACCCGCAAAGCGATCCGTCTCGCGATGCCGACATTAGGAAGGCGCTGAGCGAAGCGACTCGTTTCGCGTTCCAACAGCAAGATCTGCCGGTAGTCGAGGCTCAGCAGAAAGTCTTGGATGAGATAGGCGATGCGGCGGCTCCGGTGCTTCTGGGATCGATCGACGACGGACCCGCGCGGGTTCAACGCGCGATCAACCGCCGACTGAAAGAGGCGGGACATTAGTCCTTCGCATCTCGCTCTCGTTCTGCACTAGGAAATGAGAATAGGTTTACCGATGTATCGAACGTTGACGTCTACCGAAAGTCGACGAGCCAGCTGGTGACGTCAAAAGAGCCTCGTGATTTTCGTGCACGAAAGCACGGGCCTCGCTGTCAACACCGAGAAAGCCCCGGCTTCGGGCCGGGCTCTGAGCGGCCTTTAGCACCGTCTTCGCCGCTCGGCGGCGATCCGATGATCGGATTGAGCCCCCTTAGAGCGTCAGCACGACGCACTCGCTTTCTTCGATCACGCATTATCCTCAATTATCGAGATTTGGTATAATTATACCGACATAGGATATTTAGAGATATTTCATGGATAGCCCTAAGGACATTTGGCATTTTGCTCGGCCGCTTCTTGCCAAGCAATACTTGGGAGAATTCGACTTGGGGCTGATCAGTGCGCGCGCGCTGTTCGCCAAACGGCGCATGGGAAAGTCGACCTTTCTGGAGCGCGATCTCATTCCAGCGGCGAAGCAAGCAGGCTATCTGACGCCGTATTTAAACCTGTGGACGGCGACCCATGCACCGGCCCAAGCACTCGTCCGTGTGGTGAGTGCGGCGGTGGCGCCCAAAGGTTGGCCCAAGATACTCAAGCGCCTGAAGGGCGTGAAGAGTGTCAAGACTTCGGCGGCGTTGAAAGGAATCGTCGAGGGAAAACTGGAGATGGAGTGGGAAGGACTCGCGGCCTCGGTCGCAACGCCGCTCTTGGGTGATCTCCTCGATGAACTGTCATCTCGCCAACGGATGCTTCTGGTGCTCGATGAGGCGCAGGTTCTGGCTCGTCCGGAGCATTCGGAACTTGCCCATTCGCTGCGGGCGAATTTGGACAGCCGCAAGGCGTCGATCAAGGTGATCTTTGCCGGCAGCTCGGAAGTGACTCTGCGCCAGATGTTTGGTCGAGTGCGGGAGCCGTTCTATAACTGGGCACCGCTCACTCCCTTTCCGCTCCTGGGGGAGGAATTCGTGCGCGCGCTCACCGAGCTCGTTAACGGGCTATCGCGCTATCCTTTGACCAAGCGGGAGACGTTGACGGCGTTCGATGCACTCGGACGCACGCCGGAATTCTTCCGCCTGTACTTAAGCCGTTACCTGGCCTATGCAAGCGAGGGTTCGGCGGCAGCTCTGGCGCACACCAGAGCCGAAGTCTACAACGACACCACTCTGCAACGAACCTGGCAGAGTTTGCCTCCCCTCGATCGCGCGGTGTTGCAATTGATCGCCCGTGGCGTGACGGATGTCTTTTCGGCTGCGGTGCGCGGCCAACTCGGCAAAGGCTTGGGCGAGCCTGCCCCGAGTATCGGCATCGTGCAAAAGGCGGTTGGTCGACTGACGCGCGGTGAGATCCTGGTGCGAGTGGAGCGCGGCGAGTACCACGTTCAGGATGACGTCTTTTCTGAGTGGCTGAAACGTCCCACCTGACTCCCGGGCTGGCCCTCCCTTGCCGATGAACGGTGCGGTAGACCACCGAGGATTTCAATCGTTATAATAGACTGAGCATTTCCTGCGATGCCCGTAATGGTCCAGGCTTGGGCGTTGGGTTTCACCGTGGAGCGGCAATGAGCAGTTATTCCGTTGCTTACGTCGCTCGAATCGGGTGTTGGACGCGTTATACCGCGTTGGTTCTTGTCCTCGGTCCGTTCAGCAGCTTCAGCGCGCACGCCGATGAGAAAACCGGGACCGCGGTGCCGATAACGCGATTCGACGGCTTATGGCAGACGACACTGTCGTGCGCAAATGCGAGCGGCGCGTTGGGTTATTCCTTCCGATTTCTCTCTACGGTCAAGAACGGCGTATTGCATGGTGAGAAGGGCACCGCCCACGAGCCAGGCTGGCTACAGATCGACGGCTCGCTGCGTCCCGATGGTGTGGCGGATCTCTATGTTGAAGGACTCGTGGGCGCCGCACCATTCGCCGTAGGGCAACGGCCAGCCGGAACTTCCTACGGATATCACGTCGACGCGCGCTTCTCCCTCGACCGCGCCGAGGGCCACAGGGTCGAAGGGCGGCCCTGTACCGTAGTCTGGACTCGCGAGAGTGAACAGCCGCGCTCCTGATGACACTGAGTAAAAATACTCAACGTCGTCGAGTAAAAAGAAGACCGATGTCCAGTGCCCCAGGCCGCCTGAATTGAGCCCGCTACCCACGCGGCTTCTCTGCGGGACAGTCGCCGTCGGCGCTAGAGAAGAGTTACAGTAAACACAAATGGCCGGTGAGCGTCACACGGGATTTCGGACTCTTCTAGGTATGGTGTCGAACGGCTCTATGTCGGACCAGTCCGCGCCCGTCGAGTTCTTGCGGCACATGCTTGCCGCCCTCGAGGCCGGCATAGTCGAACTTCCGGCCTTTCCGCGGGTGGTCATCCAGGTGCAGGAGGTCCTGAGAAATCCGAACTATTCGGTTCAGATGATTGCACGCCCGATATCCGCTGATCCGACCCTGGCGGCTCGGCTGCTAAACATGGCCAATTCGGCCGCATTTAACGCAACCGGAAGAGTGATCATTGACCTGGGTGTCGCCTTGACGCGGCTCGGCGCTCAAAAGGTTTACAGCGTCGTCCTTGCCCATGCCATCCAGGATTTCCGTCGGGCCGAATCGCTGCGATCGATCGCGAGATCGCTGGATGAGTTATGGTCTGATAGCGTAGCGGTTGCTCATTTCTGTGACGCGGTGGTCAAACGATTGAAGCTCGCCATGCCCGAGGCGTTCGTTGCTGGCCTGCTCCATCGCGTAGGCCATCTCTACATTCTCGTGCAGTTGGCGAGGCGGGAAGCGTCGCGTCCCCCTTTGTCTTTAAGCAAGAACCTTGTGGATGCATGGCACCCCGCCATTGCAAAATCCGTGCTGAAGAATTGGCACGTCAACGATGCGGTCTGCGACGCGGTGGGCAGGCAGGCAGATGTCCTTGCGGTGCCGTCGGGACCTCCGACGTTGACCGATGTCCTGCTCGTCGGCATTCGACTGGCGAACAGAATGTCGAACAGTGGCGACACCGGCAGCCTAAGCTCAGGCGGTGTCTTGGCACGGCTCAACCTGTCAATTGAGGAGTGTCACAAGTTGATCGGCGAAGCGGAGTCAGAGGTCAGGGCGCTCGCGCGCGCCTTGCACTCTTGAGGACATACTGACCCTGCGCTAAACGCCACTGACCCGGCGCTACTAGATTTCAGCATGTGTCCCATGGGCTACATTTTTAGCCCCGACCAGACCAAAAGATGCCCCTGGGCTACAAATCAGCTTGCGTGAATGTAAGGTCAAGAACGAGGCTAAATTCGTCGTATGTCCGGGGTTCAGTTGCCACAAAAACTCTGTATGCTATGCTGGCGCGGGGCATAGAGCGAGTTTACGAATAAACTTATAAGGGGACAGGGATAGATCTCCGGATTCCATTTATATGTGTGCTGGGCCTGATGGGGTGGATCGTGGCGGAGCCGAGTGACGCCTGCGGTATGCAGATCGACGGTAATCCATGTCCGAAAGGCCTGCCGTAGGCAGACACTAGTTACTAAAACTGCAAAAATTAATAAGGGGACGTTCAATGAAGCTTCGCATTCCGCTGATTTTTGTATTGGCACTCACTGCGTGGATCGTTGCATCACCGAGTCATGCGCGGGGTCTTCAAATAGACGTGAGTACCTGTGACACAACCGTGTCCCCAACGGGAACTCTGGCGATACAACTCCACGGCACTGGCAAAAAAGGGAACAGTGCCAATGCGGGAGTCAATTTCCCGTGGTTGAACTGCTCGCCTAGCGCGAATTTCTCCGCGTTGCCCTACCACCCAGCCGTAAGCTTGCTATACACATCGGTCGATCTGGCCGTGGCAGGAGTGGCAGACTACGCACTACAAGAACGTCCTAAACACTACGTCGACAGGACTATCCTCGCTCGCTGATGTCATATTGAATCCAGACACGGGTTTGAATGCGAGTGCGGCCGTGGTTGCTCAGATAGTCGTGCTCAAACTCAAACAAGGCGGTTATGAGGTTCAATTCAACTACCAAAACGGTACCCTCCCGACGACGGCCTGCGGCGACGCGTTCAAGCCTATTTTGCCGTCCCTGACCTGGTTCGAAACGACTTACGTCTTTTCTGTCGGCGCGGACGGGGTCACTACTCCGTGTGACAGTACGGCCACAAACGATTTTGTGTTCAATGAGGACGGGACATTGCTTGGGTACATTGATAGCACTGGTACCCTGATTTCTACGGAACGCCCGCCACTCGGCTGGATCATCAAGCAGTAAACCAGCCACGCTCCTCTTGGCACCGATCCGCTCGGTCGTGTGAGCGGATTCATTTGGGCTTGGCCGTCCCTGCGGCTGCCGGGTTCAGCGCGGATGCACGCTGGTCCAGCCGCAGAACGTAAAATCCCTGCGAACCGAATCGCCTGACTAACACGTCTCGTGCGCGCGCAAACGTTGCTCGGGCGTCGTCCGGGCGATTCTCCAGCATCAGAAAATAGGCATTGACCGCGTCCCATGCCGCGTAACGCCATAGCACCGTCGGATCGCCGCTCTGCGGATAGCTGGTTTCCAGCAGCCGTCGCGCCTCGTCCAATAATGGTTGCCCGGCTTCCATGTGGTGCGTGCTCAACTGAAGGTCCGCCGCATTGAGAACGACCTGATCCAGCACCGAATTATTGCGTAGACGGCCGATCTGTAGTGCCCGGTTGATGTCAGCGCCAGCGCGCTGGGTGTCGCCATCATATAGATACGCCATTCCCAAGCTGTTGAGCGGCATGACGAGATTATTGTGCGTTGGACCAAACAGCTTTTCGCTCATATGCGCGGCCTGTTCAAGCAGAGGGATCGCTTCTGGTACGCGGCCCGCCATCAGCGCCGATCGACCCAGGTTGTTCAGAAGCGTCGCCACCTCCGGATGCTCGGCTCCGAAGACCTCGCGATATACGGGCAACGCCTCCTGCCATTGAGCGGCGGCCTCTGCATAGCGGCCTTCCTGGTAAAGCAAGACGGCAAGATTGTTCATCGAGAGCGCGGTGAGTGCGTGGTGGGTGCCGAAATACTGCTTGCGCACGGCCAGTGCCTCCCGCATCGGCGCTTCAGCCTCGGCGAGCCGACCGTCGCCGAAGAGGGCCTGCGCGAGGGTATCGAGCGTCTGGGCCAGAGTCCCTGAACCGTCCGGTCCGCGCCCTCGGTCGACAGGAAGCGCGGCCTCGCAAAGGCGCTCGGCGTCGCTGTATTGCTTCAGCTGTGTCAAGACATCGGCCAGGCCGTCGCGCGCGTCGGAAATGAGCAAGCTATCAGGGGGAAGCTTCACCTGTGCGATGTCGAGCGCGCGCTGCAATAGGGACTTCGCATCGTCAAGTTCGCCTGCATTGTCGAGCACCGCTCCCGAAGCAACCAGCGTCCTGACCCGGGACTCGGGCGGCACGCTGATCCCCTCTTGGTCGGCTCGTGCTTTCGTGAGCAGCTTCTTGGCGGAATCGTACAATCCGAGGCCGGTGTAAGCCTCACCCATCGCGGTCAGCAGGTCCGCTCGGACGCGCGGTTCGCGCTCGAGGCTGTGTCCAATGTCGCTCGCTCCGCGATCGAGCACTTCGCGCACGGTCACGGAATTGCCGCGGTTCTCACTTGGGTCGGCGAGTTTAAACAGCGACACCATGAACCGCGAGGTGCGGTCCGCCGTCATTGCCTCGGCGACAGCGCGATCGCGGTGGTGGGCGGCCTGCAGCCCGGCGATGATCGCAACGACTGCGAGCAGCGTCACCACGCTTGCGACCACGGTGAGTACGCGAAACGAGCGGGTGTGAATTCGTTGATCGTCGGCGATGGAGCGCTCGATGTAAGCAACCAAGTGAGGCTCGGTGTCCGTCCGATGCTCTTTGAGCAGGCGCCGTCCATCTGTCAGATCAATGTCAGAGAGCAGCCCCTGCTCGCGTCCGAGACGAGCGCGCCACGCCGCGAGCCAAGGCAAGGAGGCCGACCTTGGCGGTCGGGTCGCCGCGCGCGGCGTCGCGAGCTCCATCTTCGAGCCCGCGCCACCATGCTAGCGCTCCTCGATCCGGTGCCGGATCTTGAGGGCTTCGGCGTTGCTCTGGACGTAGTCGCGCGCTCGCGCCCAGCGGGATATGAGCGCTTCGTGCGCGACGCGAACGGTCGGGCTCCCCCCTTGTTCCGTATCGCTCACGAGCAATCGGGCATCCGGATCGAGCAATGCTTCGACCAGTCGCCGCTGGGGCGTACCCGCGGGGAATGTGGACAGCGGAACACGCCGTGCTATGGCGCGTTCGACATTGCCCTCGGCAGCGCCCATCTCCACCAGGGAGAACAGCACGGAACCGAGTGCCGAGCGATCTTCGGGCGCGCATCGCTGCAAGACGGCTTCGGCCTGGGTGGCGATGGCTCCCTCAAGCTTGCCGAGCTTCTGGTAGGTCGCGTATGTGAGCGTTGTCGCCGTGGGCTTCGAGTACATCGGCCCGATAGAGCTGATCCAGAAGATAGGAGAGCAGCGGCAGCGCCCCGGGCTCGCGCGCGACTTCCTCGGCGATCACCTCGTTGAGCGGCACGTTGGTCGTGCCATGCACTTCGAAGCTGATGCCGGCGGCCTCCGCCGGCCGGCGGATCATCTGGCTCAATTGGGCGGGCGCCGGGTGGCAGGAGTTCGAGCCGCCCCTTGCCTTCCGCCAAGCGTACCAGTTCGGGCGTCTCGTCGGCTCGATGCCAGAAGTCCTTGCGCATGGTGGCGACGACCCATACCAGACCCGAGCGCACCAGACCTGCCAGCAGCTCAACGAACTGCGCCCGTTCGCTCGGCGAGCATGCGCTCGCCGGTGAACAGCTCTTCGAGCTGATCCACGACGAGAACGAGCTTCGCGGCTCTCGTACTCCAGCATGCGGCCCGACTGGCGCGCCTGCAGCCGTGAGTTGGCCAAGTGCGCGTCCCGATCGGATAGGCGGGCGTCGCGTCGTGGCGTTGCGCAAATGGGCCGCGAGGCTCGCGGGTGACTGCCCGTGCGCCGATCAGTTCCGACAAGTCCCTCCTGCTCGCTCACTTGCGTCGTCAGCCGGCGCGCCAACGCATCGAACAGGTCTTCACCCTCGCGGGCATCGCTCGGCCGGAACACGACGCGTCGCAGGAACGCCGTCGCCGGCGATACGTCGCGGCACGAAGAGCTTCGGCACGATGCCGGCCTTCACGAGCGAGGACTTGCCGGAGCCGCTCGCGCCCAGCACGATAAGAAAGGGCGATCCGGCGTCGGCATTCCCGGTCAGCTGCAGCATCGCCTTGGCGAGCGCCTCGTCCTGGCCGAAGAAGATCGGTGCATGTTCGAACTCGTAGGCCTCGAGTCCGCGAAATGGCGCCTGCGTCCAGGCCCTGGCCGGTGCATCGCGCCTGGGCGCTACCGAGCGCAGCAATGCGCCTCTCGATCAGCTTGCGCAGATGATTCTCGAAGGCTGCGGCGAACTCGGCGTCGTCGGTGAATGACGTGTAGGCACCGATGAACATTCCCTGATTGGCGAAGTGACGCTCCCAAAATCGCTCGAGCGCCTTCAGCTGCTGCGAGCTGTTCCGCGCGACTGCTGACGGATCGTGGGTGTCGAACGCGGCGGGCCTCAGATTCCGGTAAACGAGAAGCTCGGGAGCGCCGCGTCTGTTGGGCCGCCTGCAAGGCCTCCTCGAACTCCCACTCGGTGCCGCGTCACGGGTGCGCGTCCGTCGATGCCGCGATACTCGCGCACTGCGGTCCGCTCCGGCAGCGACGTGCCAAGCCGCGACCATACGATCAACACCACGATGTCGAAGGCGCTCGGGGGCTCGATCGAATCCTGGAAATGGCCGGAGGCGACCATGGCCTCGAACTCCCAGAGGTAGGGCTCGATCTTGAAGAAGCGCGCGTAATCCTGCGCCAGCCGTTCGATCGTCAACGCCGCGATCTCCCGCGCTGCCGTCACGTCGCCGGGCGAGGAAACAAAGATGCGGAGCCCTCGGGTCACGAGCACAAATCCTTATTTCTAGGCGTTTTTAGCAATCCCTCTGTAGCATTGAAAAAAGCTCGAGCATGCACCAAGGGGCCCACGCGACGATAACTAATGAAGATCGAGGACGACTGGTTTACGTGTGTCGTCGTTAGGACTATGTACCCCCACAACGACTCCCTCCAATCGTCAAGGATTCACCACCAGCGCGAGCTTCTTCGTCAGCGCGTCCTCCGCATGATCATGCACCACCCACCCGTGTGAGGTGAGTTGGTCGCGCGCCGCAGGCGAAATGAACGCCCGAGAGCCACACCTCAAGTCCGTGCGAGCTCGGGGGCAACGCCGCATGGAGTGCGGATTCGTAGCCGGCCACCTCTTCGGTCCAGTAAACCGCATCGAACGCACCGAGCACCACCGTCCGTCCATCACGGGTCTCTGCGGTCGGCAATCGCAGCCCTTCGAGGATTCTCGCGAGCGGCTCTTGCGCATGTAGCCGCACGAGCATGCGGGTGCTCGCGATAAACACCGCCACCTCCTCGTCCGATGTCAGTCCCATGGCGTGCCGAAAGAGCTCGCCCGCGCCCCTCGACGCCATCGAGCAACTTCGCGTCCTCCACCAATAGACTCTGCCGAGTCGGACTTAACAGCAGCGTGTTTTCAAATTTCGCGACTTCGGCAGAGGAAAGCCCATAGCCAGCGAGAACCTTTCGTTGGCGGGCCCGCAACACCGCCGGATCCTCATTGTAAATGGCGTCCATCGCACGCTGCACGTCGCTGAGATAGGGGACGCCGGGCACTCCGACAAAATGCATGCCGAGATTCACGGTCGCTTGTACTTTGGCGAGGTGATGAACAGCCTTTCTGAGGACTTGGTTATTGGTATAGGGATCGACCCCCAGGGCCTGGTAGTAGCGCCGCTCCGCGGCGCTCACCCCGAGGTATCGGTCCGCGTATCGGGTGGCGTCCGCCTTGGCGCTGTGGGCCACGTTCGAGGCGCTATTGCTTCCGTTCGTGTCCTTTTTCGCCTGATCGGCGGTTTCGTTCGCCTCGGCTTTATAGCCACTGAAGAGATGGCCAATGCCCTTGGGTATGCCGGTAATCGTGCCGATAGGGTTCGTTACTACCTTCTTAACCGTCTTCGCCTGATTCTCTACACTCTGCTCAGCCGCCTTCGTGGCTACACCGATGTCGGTTTTCTTCGATAACGCCGTGAGCGCTGCCATCTCTCGGACGCGGATCTTGAGCGCCTCTTGACCGTAGGCCGGGTACTCGCCAAATGAGCTCTCGATCACGTAGTGATGCATGAGGCCGTCCGACTGCACCGGGTCTTTCACGTGAAAATTAGGCCCCGCGGCAAGCTCCGGCGATAGGCTCGCCGAGGCGAGCTCCTCGGGAGGTGCGTCGAAATCAACCGCGAATGCACCACCCGCTATCAGAACGGCGACCATTATTGGAGATTTGTAGAGCCGCATGTGTCTTCCTTCTAGTTGAGCTCGGGTTCAAAAGGCCCTAGCGGGATAAAATGGCGTTCAAAAGATTGTCTTGAAAATTGATGTTGCCGGGTAAGTCGGAATGTTTGGAGCACAGGAAGAACGAGAACGCAATGGGAAATCCCCCGCGATTCTGGACCGTTGGATCGAGTGATTGCCTCCCGAGGAGCGATGCCTTGGTTACGACTCCGTCGCCCGGCTCTTGGACCAGCTCATCGTACGGACGCCCCGCCTCGGGGTGTTTAATCTCCTTGGCTTCGAACCGCGGCACCATACGGCCGTTATCGGTCTCCATCAGCACACGGGAGGCAGTGAGCTGGCAATCGGCGCCAAACACGATCAGCTTAACCGACGACTGCGGCTGCTCTTGCTCAAGCGCTCGCTGCAGCCGTCCGGCTCTCACCAACTGTCGCTCGAAGTAGCGTTGCAGCAGGTGCGCGCGCGCCTCACCGAGTCTCGATTGGACCCCGGGACTGAACGCCGACCACTCGAGATCCCGCCAGGTATTGACGTCGAAGATATCCCGCTCCGGGCTCTCCCCGTCTGGCTCACTCACTCGCAAGGGCCGACCGTCAATCCCGACCAACGGCTTGCGATCCGAATTAGGCAAGAGTTGATACACGCTCGGGAGTGTCGCGAGAGTCTCGGGCATAATCCGCTCGAACACCATCTTCGAGCCGTCGATCATGTTTTCGATGGTACTCGTCGACCCAAGATTCGGTGTACCGAGAAGAATCAATCGATTGATTTTCGAAGCCCCTGCCATGGTAATCTTCGCCTCGTCGCGATCCAGCACATCCTCGCTGCCGAACTCCAAGAGATAGCGCGAAACGATGCCGCCCATGCTGTGGGCCACGATGTCCACCTTGAGATCAGGTCGACCGTAGTCCACGCGCAGCTGATCAATCAGCGAGGAGAGTTTGCGGGCTGTGGCCACGTTATCGAGCCGCCAATCGTACGGGAAAAGATAAAGATGCCGGGTAACGGGATCCTTGACGGGTGTACCCGGCGTCGTCACCTCGAAAGAACCGGAATCGACCAGCGTGGCGATGATCGTGTCATAGAAATGTTGCCCGGCGGCGGTATCCGCAAGGGCAAATGCCTCGATATTGCCAGGACTTGCCTCGAGGGTTTGTGAGTCGATCTCGAGCGCGAGCTCGCCGTAATGGTGAAAGGCAAGCCGCCAGATACTGCCCGGCCACAGCACTTGTTGCGTCGATTTGTCTCTAAGACGGGAGCCCATGATGCCCGGAATGAGAATGAGCGGCGGTTGCTCGGCGACTACGTTCGCGGATTGGTAAAGTCGCTTGAGGTCCGGCCTCTTTGCCGCGCTTGTGCATCCATGGATTAAAAAAAGCGCGCCCCACAATAGAACAACATACCCTTTGTGATGCCGACTAGTCCCGTAGTAATGGTTATTCGACATATCACTGAGTCACGGTCTCATGGTTGATCGCCAGTTCATAGTCGACCTTGGCGACACTGTTATTCCGAACGTCGATTAAATAGGAGCCATCGCGGCGCGGACGCCAGCGACATTCAGGCCCCTGCGCTCCCCCCAACGCTACAAATGAGGTTATTCAGATCGTCATAGACAAAAAGATCGAGACCCGCACCCTTGACCGGACGAATGTAAACGACCGCGAGTTCCCCGGCGTGAAAGCGCACCTCGGCGCGATCCGCCCCGTTTTGTTTGATTTGTTTGTGCAAGAATTTAATTTCGAGCGGGATGACGGGGATATCGCGAACTTTGAGACGGCGCACGTCGGCAATGAACGATCCAACCATCGGATCCGCACCGGCGAGCCGCGCCGCGCGGGCGAGAAGCGACTCCCATCCGCGATCCGAAGGCGCCTCATTCGAGCCGTTGAGCGGCCCCGGAAGCATTTTGCGGATCTTGGCCGCTTCGACGAGCGCTATCGGATCCGCGTTGTGTTCACCGAAATCCACCAGCGCATCCGACAAACGCAGTTGATCGATCGCCGCGGCGGCGGGGGAGTCGGGCACGGGAGTTCGGTCGATATTTGGGCTCTTGGGATGCCGCCCTACCACCGACGGCAATGAGGCACCCGAGCAGCACCGCGCAGCTCCCCCGAACACCACCCGAGGTGCGCGCCACCAAAAAACCTTACCCAAGTTACTCCCTGCACGTTCCCCAGACTGATGCAAGGCATTCTGCATTGGCCACTGGAGTGTGACAACCAATTTGCGTGGAGTGGATCATGATTTTTCCGTTTAGGTGCCCGCTGAGACTTGGTATCGAAGGATCTTGATCGAGGCGGATTGCACGTCATCCTCGGACATGCTCGCTCGGGTGCCGCGGGGACTAAAGCCGATGCGCTCCAAGAGAGCGGCGAGCCCTGTGTCGCTGGCGTGTCGGCTGATGCCGGGCTGCGCGAGATAGCCTAAATCGTGAGGGCGACCCGCACGTGCCTTCTCGACGATGAACATCAGTTCATTCTCACCCGCCGGGCGTGCCCAACCCGAGACTTCGATCCGGGTAGTGCCTTTGCGGAGCAGGTTGCTCTGGCGATCGACCGGATAGACCGGGAATATGCCGAAGCTGTCGTCAATCGCAAGGATCGTGACATCCAGGTCGTCGGTGCCGATGTTCTGTAGCTGAATCGACAGCTCGGCACCGAAGGGAATCGGAGCCAACCGTCGCCCTGCCGAGCCTGGACCAGCCACCCGCCGCGTCCTGCATGCGCACTTCGGTGTGCAGCTCGTCCGGCTTTTCCGGAAAGTCTGCCGCGAGGCGCGCTAGGGCGACCGAGCGGTTCGCCTGGAAAAGCACGTGCTTGAGATCTTCGGCTGCCGTCTGAGACTCGAGATCGACTCCGATGGCTTCTTCCACGGGTGCTGGCCGCCGATCGCACGACCAAGAGCCGGGACCCTCGCACCAGCAAGAACAGATCAGCCGCATCGAGGTCGGAGGTCAGCTCGGCGCCGGGCGGCAAACAACCCGCTTGGGTCGCAAGATGGCGCGCCCGCGCCACCTCTGCATTCCTGCCGACGCACTCCCTATGGATGCGCAGCCATAGGGCGCTGGCAGCGAGGCGAAGCATCGTGCGCGGCCCGCCACCCGGACGAGAGTATCGACGCCCGTACGCAGCATCCGGACGACGCCAGACGCCACATCGGCGCTGTGGTCGGCTCGGATCCCCCATGCATTGAGTTCTCGCGGGATCGGCGACCGGCTCTCCCCACGCGTCGCTGAGTGTCACGCGACTCACACGCAGCAACCCGATCGGCGCAGCCTTCCTCCGAGGCCGGGATCGCTGCGTAGAGCGCCAGAAGCGACTCGCGGCGCGATCCCATTCAGGCGTCCTGATTCAATTCGAAAATCGTGACCCTTGTGCTCGGCGGGCCATACGCCGGGTGAGAGCAAGGGCGCAGACGGGGCCCCGATCGGGCCATCCAGCTGACCCTCGAATTCGGGTGTCGTGGCAGGATAGATCGAGTCGTAATAGGCGAGAATACGATGAGCAACTTCGCGATAGCTTCCCGCCTCCGCTCGCCGCGAGCGCCTGGAGCAGGGCGTAGGTGAAGAGCCCGTGAACTTGCCGGCCCGGTTCCCCGCGCGGCAACGGTAGCTCCGGCGCGCTCTCGACCGTCTGGGCCGCGTAGAATGCGACATAGCCCCCGGGTGCCGCGGAATCGCGTACTTTGACGAGCCGCTCCGCAGCGGGACTCGCGACCTTCGCGACGGTAGCCGCGAGTGGCGGTACCCCGAGCACAAGCGGTGGCACGGCCCGCAACCGCACGTGCGGCACCATCAAGGCGCGAGCGATGGTGGCCGAGTGACAGCTGTCGAACACCAGCCATACGAAAATCCCACGCGCTCGCAGCGCCTGCACCGCGGCACCGATCTCGTAGTCGACAATCGCGCCCTCCACTCGCCCTAGGCGCTCGTCCCAGTGCCCGACGTCTCGCGGCAAAAAGATCTCATCCAGCCCGTCCGCCTTGGACCATTCCCGCCCTCCTTGCGGCTGCTGCGAGCCGTGTCCCGCGAAATAGAGGAACGCCATGTCCCCGCTGCGCATCAGACTAGGCAGAGCCGCCAGCGCCTTCAGGACGGCAGCGCGGGTCGGCAGCCCGTCGGTGCCTGGAACGTGATCGGCGAGCACGGTGAGATGGTGGCGGGGGACACCCTGACGACGCAGCCACGTGAGCACGAGCGGTACATCGTTCGGCGGGCCGGCGAGCGACCACGAGGCATCGAGTCGCTCATACTCGCCCACGCCTACCACGACCCCCCACCATCGCTCGCCCGGCGTTTCCGCGGGCACCGAGGGAGCTGCGATTGCTGGCGCCAGCATGATGAGCGCCCACCAGCGGCAAAGCATGTTTGCGACCCCGCAGTCCAACACCCCTCGCGTGGGGCCGGGCGAACGTTTGAAGTCTCTGATCAGCGGGGGACGTTGTCAATGGCGTGCTGCAAAGCGGGGAGCCCGGTCGTATGATGCTCACAAATAATGCGGATCCAAGCTCACATTGGGATCGCCGTGCCTCCGACAGAAGGGTCTGCTGGGTGAGCCCTCAGCTTGTCGGGGGCTTTAAGCCAACCACCATTCGCGGGATGCTGACTGCGATCAGCGCGTTGTCGATTCCTGCCTGCGTGCCGGTCGCCGTCTGCGGGCTCCTCGCCGGGACCCTGTGTGTCGCCGCCGGCTGGTGGACTGCCCTTCCGGCGACTTTGCCAGGTGATGAGCTGTTCAACGCCGAACGGGTCACGGGATTGACGTTCCGCGCATTGATTGATTGGCCGCAACCCCCCGATGCCCCGCCGATGGCCCGGCTCGCCATGTGGGGCATCGGCATCGATCTAACTGCCCTCGTGGTGCTGCTCGCCGGCGCCGCGCTGCGCTTCTTGCGTCCCCTCCTAGATGCAAGACTGGCTCGGCACGCAAGGGATGTCAGGATCGTGGTGTTGGACGATGACGCCGCAAAGGTCGTTGCGGCCGACCCGACCCCGTTCACCAACCTCTTCCTGTCCAGCGGGCTGTCGCTGTCCCGCGCGGTGTCGCCGAGCTCAACATTGCGCGGACTTCGAGCGCATCTCGATCCAGAATTCCTAGCAGCGTCGCTTCCTCGCATTGCGCCTCGCGTGAGGGAACTCCTGGCGCTGGGTATCGACTCGAATGCCAACATTGAGCTCGTTCGCCAAACACTCAATCTGCGCCGGAAGAGCCTGCCGGCGCCGGAGCTTGATCGCCTCTGGATTCGCATCGATCCACGCGAGCTGAGAACCTCGCTCGGGCGCGAGGAGTTTCCTGAGTTCGCGGAGGCGGCACGAGAAACCCGACTGATCTCATTGCCGGAGGCGCGCTGTCAGCGCCTCCTGCAAGATCAACCCCCGAATAAGGTCCGCATCGCGCACGGGGACTGCCGCGCGGCCATCGTGATTATTGGCCTTGGGCGAGACGGGACTCGAACTTCTGGGACGGCTCTGCGCGCAAGCACAATCGCCGACCTATGATCCACTCGTGATGGTGCTCATCGACACCGAGGCGCCGGCAATCACCCGCGAGCTTCTCGACCTATGGCCGGGCTTGGCGCTGGTGGTCGAGTTCATCGCGCTGGCGCTCGAGCCGCACTTGCCTCAATCGGCTATCGCCCTGTTCCGTCACCTGCACACCCAAAATATAATTCCCACCTGTCTTTACGTCGCCCTGGAGGATACGGCGTCTGTGCTCGGCGTGGGAGCGCGAGATCGGTCTCGCGGTACGCCTGGCCGGCCGTGAATCGCCGTTGGTGATGTCCCTGGCACAGCTCGAAGCGAGCGATCGTTCGCTCCTCGCCGAAGAAGAGCAGGTCGAACTCCTGCAAAGAGCACTGCACGAGGGGTACCTGCATCGCTTGTGCGATGCAGCAGGCGAGGCCCTCGGCCGTCGATTGGTGCCGCCTTCCCTTCGATTACCGAGAAGACAATCGCTCGCTCGCAGAACACTTCTCGAGCAAAGCGCTGGATCTCGACCTGCTGATCGTGCGGACTCGTCGCTCTGAGGCGGTGTCGATCGACCTTCAGATGATCGAGCCTCTCGCTGCTGCCGAGCATCGGCGCTGGGTCGCGAGCCGTACGATCGCCGGATGGCGATTCGGCGAGACGCACTCCGAGTCGGAGCGCACCGATCCTTCCATGGTGCCCTGGGCAAACTTGACCGAGGCAGACCGCGAGAAAGATCGCGCGGTGATCCGCCAGATGCCAACCGTGGTGCACACCGCCGGCCTCTCTCTTGAGCCACTCTATAGTGTGTCCTTGCCGCGGGCGGGCTTTACCGAATCGAGCGCCGACGCCCTCCTCGCCGAGGCACAGCGTCAAGCCAGGAATGTAGACAAAAGCGTGCCACACCTCATCGTCCCGAGTTGAAGATGCGCGAGGCTTTAAGCTCGCGCAACGCCTCGTCGAGTCCTCTCCGATCGCCGTATCATTGGTAATGGCTCAGCCCTTGATCGGTCTCGCGATCGCAGCGGGAGAGCCCCCAGAGAGCGCTTTGCAGCTTGCGAGAAGCGCGCGCACGCTTTGGATTGTGCGACTCGACACCTTGGAGAGTGTCCTCACGCGCTGGCCGGCCCTCACACCGGGAGCACCATCGTGAATCGGTGGGCGGGTTGCCTCCTGCTTTACGCCGCTTTGACGGGTGGATCCTCAGCCTTCATCCGATCGCCCTTGCCCGATAATGCCGAGCGACAGTCTCTCTACCCCGCGGGAACCCGCGTGCTCATCATCGGCCTCTCACAATATGCCGATCCCAGTTGGCCGGCGCTCAACGGCCGGCGCGATGCCGAGCGAATCCGGAAAATGTTCCTGGATCGAGGCGTGGCACCGTCCGCCATCAGCACGAGCTTTCCCGTCCCCGGCAGCACGCCCTCCCTTGAGGAGACCATCGTGCGATTCGGCGAGAAACTCGCGGCAAGCGCAACCGCCGATACCCGCGTCGTGATTTATATCGCGGGCCACGGCTATACCGCCGACGGCATTGGATATCTCGTGCCACCCGATGCGCCAGACCCCATCACCAGAGCGGCCGATTTCAAGGTCAAAGCCCTACCGGTCACTGCACTCCTGGCCCGCGTCGCGGCCTTTCACGCGGCGCACGTACTCCTCATCCTCGATGCCTGTTTTTCCGGTCTCGCGCTCGAGAGCATGCCGCGCGAGCGCTTCCCCCATCCGCCGCGGGCATCAGACGCAGAAACGCGCGTGCTGCAAGTGATTACAGCGGGGTCGGCCGGTCAAACTGTCGCGGACGATGGACGATTTGCCGAACTCATCGTGTCCGGACTCGTCGGCGCCGCCGATCTTAATTTCGACGGGTGGATCAGCGGCACCGAGCTCGGCATGTATTTGAGGCTCCGCCTGACCGAGATCTCGGGAGGTCGGCAAACCCCGACCTTCGGAAACATCCTTCTGGGGCGCGAAGTGACCGAGGGCGAGAACTGGTTCGCCTCCGCGCAACTAGCGCTCCAGGGCATCGATCACCCGGTGGTCAGCCATGATCTCGCATCCGACGCATTCCGCGATTGCCAAGAGTGTCCGCTCCTTCGCGTCGTGCCGGCGCCAGCCCGGCCAAGCGGCACGTCCATCCCTTATCTTGCCATGGGCGTTCACGAGGTGACGTTCGAAGAGTATGACGCCTGCTTTCGAGCGGGTGCTTGCGCCCACTTCGCCTGGACTGAGTCCGGGGTCCGGGGAGGCTTGCCCGCCACTGATATCAATCGGGACGATGCGCAAACCTACACTCGTTGGCTCAGCTGCTTAACCGACAATCGTTACCGGCTCCCTTCCAACGCCGAATGGGCGGCCGCGGCAGAGCCTGAGCGCGAACGGTTTGCGCGCTCGAGCACGGGTCAGCCCGCGAACGCCAACTGCCGCGGCTGTGGCAGCGCATCAAGCGGACGCTCCACGCTCGCGGTAGGCTCGTTTGCCCCGAGCGAATATGGGATTTACGATCTGGTTGGCAACGTGTGGGAATGGGTCTCGGATTGCCCCGCATCCTCGAGCCGCTGCCCGGATGGCCTTGTCCGAGGTGGCGCATTCACAACCAGAAGAAGTGTTGCCATCATGCTTCCCGCTGGCCGGCTCCCGTCGAGCACACGTGATCGCAACATTGGCTTTCGCATCGTACGCGAGCTCGGGGCAGCCTCGCCGCTTGCACTCGGATGGTGCAGCAGACGGCAAGCGGCTGATCCGCCCGGAGGGAGTTCAGCTCAATGAACGAGAACAATCAGGATTTCTCGCCTCTGATCGCGAGCCCCTTCGATGACCCGCTCAGAAACTGGCCCAATAGCGATCTTCTAATCGCAGAAGAAGACCGCGCCTTTTTTACGCGTCACTACCCAGCCTACGCGCCGATCTTCGACTGGCCGGAACTCCGTGCGCTATTCGCAAGCTACGACGGGATTGCCGCCCACGCGCGCAAGCACAGCCGACGTTCCGGTGTGATTGCGATTTTGTTCGGGTTCCTGGGCTTGAGCATGGGCGCCACCGTACCGCTCGTAGAAGAGCTCGCCGAAGGAAAAACAACGCAGTACCTACGCACTCGAGCCGTGTTGGGCGGCATCGCCGCAGTTCTCGCGATCGCGAGTATGGTCATCGGCTACACCCAGGTACTTAGAGGCAAAGATAAAGCCCAATGGCTGACGAACCGATTTTGGACCGAGCGCATTCGTCAATTTCATTTCCAACTCATCATCAATCATTTGCCGCAAAGTCGTCGCCGCCGTGAAGAACAACGAGCATTTGCAAGAGTGGCTTGCCTTCCGCGCCCGGCACTTGGATACCTTCAAGCACGACTATCTTCGGGGCGTCGAAGACAAGATTCATCACTTGAATGAAGACGAAGCGGAGGATAGGCCGTGGATATTGGAGGAATGGAATCATGCGAGTCGCGTCCCGCCGACTTCAGCTGAGTTGGACACGCTGCTCGAGTTACTTGAGCGGCAGCGATTCGGGATTCAACAACGCTATACCGAACGGCGGTTGATGAGCGGATGGCATTCACCGGACACTCGTGCTGACTGGGTGTCCAAGCTGTCCGATGCTTTAACCGCCGCACTACTTCTGGCAACCGTCACGGTTGGCTTGGGCTCAATTCATGCGTTTATCAAGGATAGCAATCCGCACTATCGCATAATTTTCGCCTTTTTTGCTGCGATCTGCAGTTCTAGCGTGGTCGCGATGCGAGCCCTCAAAGAGGGACTACTTTTCGGCGCCGATGCCGAGCGCTACAAATGGTACTCGGCCGCCGTCCGCACCCTTTACCACCGATTTCAGCACGCGGATCGTGCGCAAAAAATTCAACCTTCTCCGCGAATTGGAACATGTCGCCTATCAGGAAATGCGCCGCTTTATTCTCTCCGCGAAAGCGGCGCGCTTCGTGATGTGAGGAATGGCGATCTTGATAAAATTGACCTTCCCTCTCCGCGACAACATCAAGCATAGGCAGACGATGACAGATGAAGAGGTTGGCGGAACCGTTGAGTTGAGAGTCGACGACGAGACTGCGATTCGCGCGCTGCTGGCTCGCTTGTACAAAGCGTGGGTGGATGGCGATGGTGCGGCCTATGGTCAGTGCTTCGTCGAGCGGTCAGACTACATCACCTTCAACGGAATGCACCTTCGCGGCCGGGCAGAAAATACCGCGCTGCACAGCGCGCTGTTCCGCGGCGTCCTCAAGGGCACCACGCTGGCCGCCGAGATCAAGAGTATTGACCTGCTATCGAGCGGCATTGCCTTAGTTCTAACGGAGGGCAGCGGGCGAAAGAAGTCCCATCAGACCTATGTTCTCGTCAAATTCGGCGGCGAGTGGCTGATCCGATGGTTCCAGAACACCCGCGTACAACCTTTAAGCATCTGGATCACCCGCTTGGCGCAGCGCCGAGCCAGTCGCTGATAGTCGCACGACCACGAGTCGCGCTTACGTCAAAGCCCGCTTCCAACCCCCGCACCGCTCTGCCAAGCCCTCGGTGGCGGTAGTAGCGTTACCCCAAGCGCCGAGCGATTGGCCCGAAACACTTCGTCCCGGCTCCCTCAACCTACGGGTCGCGTCATATTCCCGGGCATGGCATCAGCGTGGCATGCAATAGCGTGAGGGGTCTCGATTTGGGCGCATCCCGCCCCGAATTCGTGGTCCCTCAAGATCAGCTAGGCAACAACCTGGTTGCGCCAACGCCGTCCAAGCCCAGGCGTGAGATCGGCCAGATTTGGCGAGCGTCACTCGCTGCGAACGGTGGCGTGCTCGATTGTTCCACTCTGCGGCGAATTGATTCGGGTTTGCGGGACGTGTTGGAAGATCGCCGGCATGCGTTGTTTGGCATTGTGGATTTCCGACATGATCTTGTTCGCAGGCGCAACGCGAGTCCGAGACCCTGGCAGGGATCGCAGGCTGGGATGCGAAACTGGCCGATGTCGTCAAGCACGCCCGATGCTCGAGATGCGGGAGGCGCGGGCGCTGCGCGGTGAGCGTGCGTCACGAGCACAAGCGCGACGGCTGATACCGGACCCGTCAGATCCAGCTGAGCGCCGCAGCGATGATCTCAGTTGCTCCCGTGGTTGCGCAGTCGCCATGGGCGATCAGGAGCCGCTCCGGCTTCCAGTCAAGTACCCTTCGTCGAGCAGCACGCGCAGGTTCCCGGGACAGGAAACTCAGACGCCAATCGCCTGGCGTGCTGCCATTCGGCCCAACTATGTGACCGAGCCGCATCACCAGCCCCCTGAAACCCGAGGCTGCGCTTTCGGGAAACCGCTGAATGAGATCACCGAGGATCGCCGTGCGGGACGCGCGGTGAAAGAACACCACTTCCACCAGGGCAAACGATCCGCGAAACACCGCTTGATCGATGTCGTTCAGCCATGCGCCATCCGGACGATCGGAAAGCTCCGCATCGAAGTGAATCTGTTTCTTTTTTCGAGCAAGTCCCGGAGGCGCGTAAAGCCGCGCGTCGGGCCAGCGCTCCTTCCACTCGGGCAGAAATAGATGATGGAGTTTGTTCGGCGACACGATGTGGCCGACGGGTCCGAGGGCCTCTATCGCCGCAGCCAATTCCTTCGTCAGCGCAATCGGGGACCACACCCAGACTTGGCCGCTTGAGAGTCGAGTGACCGCCATGCGGGTTGGGTACGGAATACCGAAGAACGATACGGTCGGTCCATCCGCCACGTAGAGATTGTGTCCGAACGGGACAAGCATCGACTTAGGATACCTCGCGGCGGGGAACCCGAGAGACCCGGCAACTTGACCTCACGACCGATGCAAAACCCGTGAGGTACCGGCGACCCCAAATCCCGTGAGGTACAAGCGACCCAAATCCCGTGAGGACTTAAGTGGCAGCCGACTGGAAGTAGCGGACCAACTGATTTAGCGATCCGTTGTGCCCCTGCTCGTGACCTTTGATCATGTCGTCACCGATGAATGAGGTGACCTGCACCGTTGTCTTCAGGGGGGTCTGATCGCCCGAAGGCCCCAGCTCGAGCGTGCTGAGCGATGCGGCCAGCCGCTTGCCATTCGTGTCAATGGTTTCCACTTGCACGATTCGCTTACCCGGGACGATGTCGATGTATGTCGTCGTCGCGTGAATGTTGGGATTATTCTTGTTCCCGCAACGATAGCGATCCACACCACCCACCCGAAGAAAAGGACCTCATTCCCGCCGCGCGGTCAGCGGGATACGTCTGCGCGTATCTCAACTTGTGGGAGTCGAGGGAGCAGCCGCGTCTTGCACTGGTGAGGGCTCTTACCGCTGCGCGCTCCTCGCGGGGCAGTGCGCGGCTCCTGAAACGACTGAAACATCCCTTGAGGAAGATCAAGGCCACTGCCAAGGTCGGTTTCGCGGAGGGCTCGCTCGAAGCGGATCTGAACGATGAGAGGGCCTCGGCCCTGGCGCTGACCGAGATCATCAGAAGCTTCGATAAACCGGCCCGCAAGCTATTGCTTGTCCTCGATGAGGCGCAGGTCCTCGCCTCAGCGGTAAACACAGACCTTACTCATGCGTTGCGCGCAGGCCTGGATACCCGCAAGCAGACCATCAAGGTGATCTTTGCGGGTAGTTCCGAGAATTTGCTCCGTCAGATGTTTGCCAGAGCGACGGAACCGTTCTACAACTGGTCGCCGATCGAGCCATTCGAGCGTCTGGGGGCGGAATTTGTTGCGGCGATGACACGAAAGGTGAATACGCTCTGCCGGTTCCGGCTCTCCGAGCGCGATGCCTTGCGCGCTTTCGATACCCTAAAGCGGACGCCCGAATTCTTTCGCCGCTTCCTCGGGCGCTATCTCCAGTACGCTGATCAGGGTACGGAGGCGGCGCTGCAGGATACCGTAGCGCACGTCTTCAGCGATTCGGGTTTTAGGACGATCTGGGCGCGATTGAACCCCACCGACCGGGCGGTCCTTCGGGCGATGGCTCAGGGCGAGCGCGATCTGCACTCGGTCGCCGTACGCAGCCGCCTCGGCGAAGAGCTCGGACTCGGTAAGCGGGTGCCTGCCGGCACGCCTCGCAATGCCCTGACCCGGCTTCAGAAGGCAGAACTCGTGACGCGGGTGGCGCACGGAGATTACCAGATCCAGGATGAGGGCCTTCTCGAGTGGATCCGGCAACGGGAACTCGAAGAGTAGATCCTCTGGGTTTACTGGATGCGGCGGCTAGGCGGCTAGGCGGGGACACTTCTAGCGACCGTCATCTGCTGCGCAAGCGTTGACGCCGCAACGCACGACTGCGGCACAGGCAATACCACGGTCGAGGGTACGCCGCAGTTGCAGCTCTATGAAATCGATGGGTCAGAGCGTTTTCTTTCGCCGTCTCATTGCGCTCGCGGGACCATTTCGGGATTTTGTTGACCTGGGAGTGCGTTCTATCTTTCGACTTCCGTCCCAACCCGCAGCTTCTCAAGATAACCGGCGTATGCGAAAGTGCGATCGCGCTGTTTACCAGAGGTCTCGGTGAGCACGCCCAAATTCTCCAGAAGCTGGACGGCTTTGCCCGCGGTGGGCTTCGTCGTCTTGAGTAATTTGACTACTGTCGGAATGGTGACGACAGGGTGTACCGGCAGTCGGTCCATCAATCGGATTGCCATAACGGAGGCGCCAGGCGCGGCGATTAGGCGCTGGCGATCCTCAGAGACGAGTGCGAAGACCTCTCGGGCGGCAATGACAGCCTCGTCCGCGATCGTCGCAACACCTTCCAAGAAAAATCCGGTCCAGGCTTCCCAGTCACCGGTTCTTCGCACTTCACCAAGCAGTCGGTAGTACTCGGCCCGGTGACGCTTAAAAAAGAGACTGAGATACAGAAGTGGCGCCGAGAGCAACTTCCAATGCTCGAGAAGCAATGTGATCAGCAGGCGACCGATACGGCCATTCCCGTCGAGGTACGGATGGATGGTCTCGAACTGGACATGTGCAAGCCCAATGCGAACGAGGGGCGGCAAGCCATTCTTCGTGTGAAGGTACTTCTCAAGGTCTGCCAGGAGCGCCGTCAGCTCCTCCGGTGGTGCAGGAACGAACCCCGCGTTGCCAGGACGCGTTCCACCAATCCAGTTCTGACTACGGCGAATTTCGCCGGGCTGCTTGTTGGCACCGCGGACTCCGCGCATTAGGCGGCGGTGCGCCTCGTTCAGCAGACGCATGGAGAGCGGCAGCCCTCGAGCGCTCCTTATCTGTTCTCGCGCGTACTTGATTGCTTCCAGGTAGTTGCAAACCTCGTGTACGTCATCGCCGCCCACTCGGCTAGATTTTTCAGCTTCGTATTCGAAAAGATCTATAAGGGTGGCTTGAGTACCCTCAATCTGAGAGGAGATGACTGCCTCTTTGCGGACAAAGGCATAGATGAACCAGTCGACTGAAGGCACCATTTCCCCGGCCGCCTCAAGACGGGCAAGCGCCTGCTCGGCGCGCCGGAGCGGCGCGGCGAGGTTGCCGTCCACATTCAGTGCAGGTTTACGGGGCGGTAGCGGGAAGGGAACAAACGTGGCGACTTCCTCGCCTGCGACGGTCCTCCTCAGCGTTTGTCCTGTGGCTCGCATTTGTGGTCCTCTAATAAAGTATTCTTTACTAAGTCCCACGGTTAGTAAAGACATATTTCCTAGCGGTTTCGGCTGATAAAGCAGCCTTTCTTGAATACGACGACAATCATCGTCGCCGCCGCGGCCATCCTGTCGATCTGTACGCGTGGACCGCCATGACCATCATTGGAATTTCGGCCATAATGCTCCAGTGAAACATGGACGATCGCAAGGAGCCGGGAAGCCTGGTGTTGCAAAGAGAAGTAGCATGATCACACGAGCAGAGAGCGATCGAGCGACGCAGGGCCGCGTGCGACCCATTTACGAGTTTGGAGAAACCCATTTGCGACAGCTGCACCGGCTGTACCAGAAGGAGTGGTGGTCGAAAGATCGATCGCTTCAGGAGACGAGGCGGTGCGTTGCAGGGTCTCAAGTGCGTATTGGACTCGTAGGCGCGAAGGGTCATCTGCTTGCCTTTGCGCGCGTAATCACCGACTTCACATTCCGGGCAATGATCTTCGACGTCATAGTCTCCGACTCGGAACGCGGCCAGGGATTGGGCACGCAGATCATTCAATTGCTGAAGAACCATGACAAGCTTCGCGAGGTTGGAACGCTCGAACTCTATTGCTTGCCGCCGCTCTTTGATTTCTACAGAAAATTGGGTTTCAGCGAAGATGTCGGAGAGGTTCGTTTAATGAGATATGTAAACCTATAGGCGGCGACATCGTCAATTGGCCGGGAACGAGAAGCGGTCATGCATAACCCATTCGGAGTGCTTCGCGATGACTGGATCAACACCCGCCCCGATGCCGGAAATCGAGTTCTGGTTCGAGTTCGGCAGCAACTACAGCTATCTGAGCGTCATGCGGATTGACGATGAGGCCAAGCGACACGGGGTAAGGGTTGTTTGGAGGCCCTTTCTGCTCGGACCGATTTTCCGGGCTCTGGGAATGGAGAACTCTCCCTTCGTCCTGCAAAAGGAGAAGGGTGCCTATGTGTGGAAGGACATGATGCGTCAGTGCCGCAAGTATGGGCTGCGCTGGGTCCAACCAAGCACGTTTCCTCGGATCGGAGTCCTGCCCCTGCGAATCGCGCTGCTGGGGGCCGACCAACCGTGGATCGGAGCGTTCTGCCGTCGCGTGATGGAACTGAATTTCGTACGGGATAAAGATATCAACCTGCCCAATCAAATCGCTCCCATATTGGACGAGTTGGGCCTTCCCACGGCAGACATTCTAGCTAAAGCCCAAGCGGATTCCATAAAGACTCTCTTGCGAGATCAAACGGAGGAGGCACGTACCAGAGGAATATTCGGCGCCCCGACGTTCTTCGTTGGGCCAGAGATGTTCTGGGGCAATGATCGGTTGGATGACGCTTTTGCGTTCGCCTCCTCGTCTACTTCTCCGCGGTACTCACAATGATTCCCGTTCTTGGTCGAGGTGTCGACACTGTTCGCCTGTGCCTGAAAGTATGAAATCTCTAAATCCAGAAAGGGAGCCAGAGTCCGGACTTCGACAAGCCTTGCTTTGAGCTAACGAAACACCGGAAGCAACGCCACTTCGTCGTGGGGAACGCTCTCGATCGGCAGGCCGGCCTTTTTCCAAGCGCGCAGGCCGCCCTTGATGACTGCGACCCGAATCCCGTTCTTTTCGAGTTCCCGAGCCACTCTCACGCTCGTGGCCTCACGCACGCAGGTGCAGTACACAAACACTACCTGTCCAACGGGAATGGCCTCATTCGATTGATGAAGAGCGTTGGGGTCCAATCGTCGCGATCCGGTGATGCGCATCGCCTTGTGGTCGAGATAGCCGTGGCTGCGAACATCATATATATGTGCCCCGGCGGTCATTGCCTGCGCCGCGTCGGTAACGACGGCAAAAGGAACAGTGCGCAGCATGCGCTCCTTGGTCCACCGCCAACATTGCCACGCGATGTAACCGACGATCAACGCGATGACCGCCCAACCCAGGACGCGACCGAAGGCCTGGTACCCTCTCGTGATGGCTTCGAGCGCGTCGCTGAACACAAAGCCGACCGAAAAGTACCCGACGATGTAGAGGGTCGCACCTACCAGATCGAGCCGAATGAATTGCAGGAACCGCATATTCATGGAACCCGCCAGCGGCGGAGCCATGGTATTGATTCCCGGAATGAATTTCGCAATGAGGAGCAGTTTGCGGCCGCGTCGGTAGAAGGAATCCGCAGAGCGAAGGATGCAGGATTCAGGGTTGAGCGATATGCGACAGAGCAAGCCCAATAACCACCATCCCGTGTAGCGACCGATGAGAAACATCAAGGTATCGCCAACCAGCATCGCGGCGATGGCGCCGGACAGAGCATACGGCGCCGGCAATGCGCCGCGCGCGCTGGCGCCGCCCGCAATCAGCAAGGCGAGCGCCGCGGGCACGGGAAATCCAATCGCCTCGAAAAATACCGCGGCGAATAGAATCACGAAGCCGTGCGCGGCGAGGTTCGAAAACCAGGAATCCATGATGGTGCGAGCCCTGTTGCGGTTTGAAACCAGCTGATAGGCCAGTTTACGCCGGTGGGTGGATTTGTCGTAAGATCAACGACGCGCCAAAACGACCTTGGTTCTTAGGTGGAGCGAAACATGGAAGTCAAAGGTGCAATCCTTTTGTACACATTGGCCGGCCTGATGATCACGTTCGCGGGGTTCTCGGCGCTCTTGTTGGCCTCCCTAGGGTAGGGGTAGGCTGGCGGTAGCGCTTGGAGGTGTGAAATGACAAACGGCGAACAAAAAGTGCTTTGGCGCGGAGTGGCTGCTGGCACGATTGTAGGTTTGGCCTTTGGCCTCATGATCGCATTATTCATCGCGATGAAGCCGGAACTCTTTGCAGGGCTGATCCGGTAACCAGGTAGCTTCCTCAGCTTCTTTGCAGTTGCCGCACCCTGCTCTTGGTGCTCCTAGGGCGGCGGCATGGACGCGACCACCGTCTGCCCCTCTATCGTGCCGTCCAACCGAGCCGCCACCGTGCTTTCATGGTCATTCCAATGCCCGACTAATGTGCCGGTCGTGCCGTCATCGGTGGAAAATTGTAGTTCGGTCTGTACATCGCCGGTGATTTGATTCCATACGAGGCTCCCGGAGACGGCCAGGTCCGCGGACCAGCGCACCTCCTTTAAGGTGAACGTCGCGATGTTTCCGGGTTGTACCCAGCTCCAGTGTCCGCCACGCAATCCGCTATCAGTGCCCGTGTAATTGACATACCAGCGCGCCATGACATCGCCGGCGGTCTGCACGGCAGCCGAGGCGATCGCCAAGGCGTACCTGTCGGCAGTGTTGCCGCTGCTCGGTACGGCCGGGCTGGCCTGCGCGGCCCGCAGCGCAAAGAACGGCACCATGCGGACCGTCTTCACGTGCGCGGCGCAGGAGGTATCTCCCGTATCGAGAGTTTCTACGAAGCGGCGCACGATCGGCTGCGTGCAATCATCCACATCGCCCAGTGCATCGACATGAAAGCTGTTGGCGATCACCAGTTGCTGCCCATGGGGAAACTGAGCGGCCGCCACCGCCCCATCCGCTGCCGGCGTCAGCATGTCGAGTTCGCCATTGATCACCAGGGTCGGTGCCTCGGTAAACTGGTCTTGCGGCGGTATCGGCTGTCCGACCGGATAAGGCGGATGCGACACCGGCCATTGCAAGCAATAGTTCAGAAGACTGGTGTCGATCGAAACGGTCTGAAATTGCGTGAGCGTCAGCGGGGAATACACACCCGGGTCATCCAGCGCCTCCTCCGCCAGGGCGGCATCACGTTCCGCGAGCCGCTCGCTGAAGTCTTGGTGCATATTGTAGATCTGCGGATAATCCATGCAGCTCACGGCCGAATACAGACCACGGCTATAGGGGAACGCCGCCCCCGGCCCGTCTCCCTCCACATTCTCCGCCACCAGCCGCAGCAGCGGCAGCGCATCGTTTTGGTCAAGCGCACGTATTGCGGCATCCAGATCCCGATAATTCACAGGTCCCGAGAGCCCGCCAAACAGAATGAGGCCAACGGTAGAGGGATCAGCGGTGGCTAGAGTGGGTGTGCCGCTTTCATCGGGCGCCGTGCCGCTGATCGGGACGGATTGAACCTGCTCGACGAGCTTGTCGATACGCTGCAAAGTGGCGCCCGGCAGCGATGCGCAATACGCGTCGCGCTGGCACACGGCGTTGAAACCGAAGCGAACCACCTCCCCCTCGCTCGGATACCAGGGAGATTCGCCAATGACCGGGTAAGCACCATCCAACACAACGGCGCGAAGGCGGCTGGGATGGCGAGCCGCCAGCACTTGCCCGAAAAAAGTGCCATAGCTATCACCGTAATAATCGATCTTGCCGATATCCAATGCATCGAGGACCGCGACCATGTCCTCCACGGCAAGCCCGGTTCCGTACAGATCGGCAGCCTCGCCCAACGACGCTCCGCACTTGCCGACGGCGGCAACGGTTTGTACTTGCTGATGCTGCAATGGGTCGCAATCGATCAGGCCCGAAGCGCCCGTGCCGCGCGCATCGATCATGAGCAGGTCATGATGCGCGAGCATTGGTTTAAAAAGTGCCCTATAAGACGATCGAGTGCCGATGCTGGGCAGGCCGGGCCCTCCTTCTTGCGCCACGATCGTTTCGCCTGCGGCAACGGACGTATCAGTATGAGGATAGATCGCGAATGCGATCGGGATGGTTCCCGGTACGCGGCCCGTTGGATCGAGCGGACGCACCAGCGTGCCACAATAGGCGAGCGCGAATTTACAAGGCTGAAGCTCCATCGTGCCCAAGCGCAAGGTGCCGGAAGGCGGAACCTCCGTGGTCAGGAGCGGGCGTTCCGCCGCCACGGCTTGGAACGACAAGACTAGAACCACCAACGATATCGCGCGTGACATATGGAGACTCCCCTCCCCATGCAAACAGGGCAACTGGCTGAGCGAGCCGCTGACGCTAGTTATATCGAAGTGTCGATTATAACTCGAAGCCCATATTCCAGCTGGCTCGATCATTTCCACGCGGTTTATGCTCGCTCCGTACCTCTCCCAGCTTTGTGGTGGCGTTTCGATGGTGCTGCGTCGCGCGTCGATCTTTAAGCGGACTCAAGCGAACTTCCTCGCCGGCGTCGATAAGCAGGGAATAATTCTTGGCATGCGCATCGGTGCCGCCGATCAGCCAATTGAATGCATTTGCGTCGAGAAATCTATCTACATCGGTATTGGGATTTGAGCTCACGCGGCGGATCAGCGAGACAACGTCCGCGATGCTGGGCCCACCGTCCTGTTGATACTTGCGGCCAGGCATCAGTCCGAGTGCCTGACACATGTCCTCTTGATGTATCCGCTGCACGATCGCCTGCCCCTGCGCGGGGGCAGGCGATCGAAGCGCTCAATTACGATGTAAGAGGTACCGCCCAGCGTGAGTACGGACGATTTCGCTGCGGGTAGACCCAATCGTGCGGCGATATCCTGGCACAGATATCCGTTAAAAAGGACATATCCCTTACAGAGGACATCCGTGGCGAGTCCGCGACGCCGGACATGGGGCGGAGCCGGCTTTGCCTGTCGAGGCGGATATAATGATTGGCAAACTCTCTAAGCGATTGATTATCAACGACTTGTAGCGCCCCAATCGGCTGGCCTCGCCGCTTGAGATTGTGAATGGCCCCGGCAGACCGCCTCAAAAAGAAGCGCCGGATGCGAAGCAATTCGCGGGCTTAAGGCGATCTGCATTAGCTCGTTTGACTGATTCCGCGAAGAATTCAAACTCGCTGGAAAGCCTCTTTGATCTTGCCTACACGCTGAGCACGCGCTTTCTTTGGCCGCCCTACGTTGGATACCGACCGACCGATCGTTTAACCCTCGTCCGCGATCCCGGTTATCGCGGAACGTGCGATCATTTGGCTGCCTCGCTTTTCGATGCTGACGGTAGCGCCGATATCAACGCGCCTCGGAGCGCAAAATTAGATATGGATCGGGTCATGGCCGATTTGCCTGTTCTCAAGATCTTTCTGTCCTCGCCCGGCGATGTGGCCGAAGAGCGGGCGCTCGCGGAGATCGTGTTTCGGCGGCTCCGGGACGAGGTGGCCGATACCGTGGATCTTTCGCTCGTGATCTGGGAGCACGAGCCGCTCTTCGGCCACGCCGGTTTTCAAGAGCAGATCGACCGTCCCTCGCAATGCGATTTGGTCGTGAGCATACTCTGGTCGCGCCTGGGTACGCGCTTGCCCTCGGATTTCGCGCCGGCGCCGGGCGAGCCTGCTCCGACGGGAACGCAATTCGAGCTGCAGGACGCGCTCGCCGCTACGCCGCCAACGGCAAGCCGAGCCTGCTCATCTACCGAAAGATTCCCGGACCCGCAAATCGCGCTCGGCAGCCCGGATTTTGCCGAACGCACCGCGCAGTACCAGGCGCTGGACGGGTTCTGCCGGCGCGCGTTCTACGATGCCGACGGCGCAATCATCGTCGCCCATACCACCTTCACCGAGAGTCATGACTTCGAGCGGCGCCTGGATGAGCACATGCGCCGCTGGCTCGATCGCCAAATCCGATCTCCGCACGGCGACGGTATTCCGCCCGCTGTGGAGAGGACAGTCCCCGTTTCGCGGGCTGCAGCCGTTCGAGGCGGAGCATCAGGCGATCTACTTCGGCCGCTCGGAAGCCCTGGGCGACCTCTTGCGGCAAATTCGCGAGACCGAGGCTGCCGCCGACGGCGAAGAGAAGATCAGAGTGCTCCTCGTGCAGGGCATGAGCGGCGCGGGCAAGACCTCCTTGTTCAAAGCGGGGCTGCTGCCGCTGCTCGACCTGCGCCCGTCGAGGGCATTGCGCATGGATCACGGTGTCGCTGCGGCCCTCGGAGTCCGATCCCTGCCATGCGCGAGCTGGGCGCGCTCGGCGTCCTCGCATCACGCCTGAGCGATCGGGTGCCGGCGATCGCTCGGCTCGGAACTGCGTTCGCAAGCTCGCCGAGGCACTGCATGCACGGCCCGAGGAGGCGGTAGCGACGATCGACACCTGCGTGGCCGCAGACGCCGATCGGGCAGGCATCGAGCCGCAGCGCGTGCGGCTGCTCATCTACATCGATCAGCTGGAAGAGGCCTTCACGCTTCCGGACTCGATCGCCACCGCGGAGCGCTTTCGCCGCGCTGGTCGGCATTCGCGCGCTCGGCATCCATTTGGGTCGCGGCCACGCTGCGCAGCGATTTTGTGCATCGCCTGGAGGATTATCCCGAGTCTGATGCAGTGCCTTGGCCGGATCGCCTCCTACACGCTGATGCCGCCGCGAGCCGACGAGCTCGCGGAAATGATCCGCGAGCCCGCACGGGCGGCGGGACTGATTTGGGAGCAACGTGGCGGCATCTCCCTCGACCAAGAGCTGCTGCGCGATGCGAGCGGAAACCCCGAAGCCCTGCCGTTGCTGGAATACACGCTCGCCGAACTCTACGAGCGGCGCGACGGGCGGCTGCTGCGGTGGTCGGCAGTACGGAGGCGGCCTGCGCGGCGCGCTGATTTCCGCGGCGGATGAGATGCTGAACGTCGCCGGCGGCGATGTCGGAGACCGCTTTTCGGGAAGTCATGCGCGAGCTGGTCGCGCGTCGGCGAGGATGGCGTGGCAACGCGTCGCTACGCCTCGCTCGCCCGTTTTCCGAACCGGGCAGTGCTGCGCGAACATTGCTGGACCGCTTGGTCGAGCGCCGGCTATGCGTGACGACCGATGAGGGACGCGGCGACGGCCCGGTGACCTGCCTTGCGCACGAGGCACTGATTCGATCCTGGCCGCGGGCTCAGCGCTGGCTGCGAGCGGGAGACCTCCCTGCTGCGCATGCGCGACGAGCTCGCACGCGATGCTGCCGTTTGGGACTTCCACCAGCGCGCCGATGACTGGCTTGGCGTCGCCCCGGAGAAGCTCGCTGCCATCCGGCAGATCGAACAGGCCGGCCTGATGCCAGCCGGAGCGGCCGCCGAATACGCGCTGCGTTCGCGGCGACGCGCGGCGCGCAACACGGCATCAGACGCGCCGCATGCCGGCATCTGCCTTCTGACCGTGCTCGCCAGCGCTGCCTGGTGGGTCGCCCTCGAACAGCGCAATGTCGCGCGCGCCGAAGCGGAGACGGCCGATCGCACCACGCGCTTCATGGTGTCGCTGTTCCAGCTCGCCGACCCGAACGAGAACCGCGGCAATGCCGTCACCGTCAAGGAAGTTCTGGACAAGGGCGCGCAGGAGATCCGCAACGACACAGGCAGCGACGGCATGCGCAGGCGAGCCGCGCGTGCGCGCCGAACTGCTGACCGCCATGGGTCAGGCATACTCCGGTCTCGGGCTTTTTGAGCCGGCGCGAGACCTGCTGAGCCAAGCGCGCTCGGACCAGAATTCCGCTTCCGTGCCGGACGGAGTCGCGCATACGCACGCTGATCGCGTCGGGATCGATGCCATACCTTGCCGGAAAATATGAAGGCGGCGCGCAGCTGAGCACGTGCCGTGGACTTGCCCGCGAGCCGTCTTGCGTCCATCGGACCCGCTTGCGCTCGGAGGCGCTGACCAGCCTCGCCGATGTGCTGGTGCAACTTGGAAAATTTCCCGAGGCCGAGCAGCTGTGCCGCGAAGCCCTGGTGGCCGATCGCAAGCGCGGCCCCAAGGACGCGGCCGTGCTGGCGCAGACGCTGGATTCGCTAGGTCAGGCGTACTTCTACAGCGGCGATCTGGCGGCCGCCGAGCCTCCGCTGCGCGAGGCACTCAAGCTGCGCGAGCAGACGCTCGGCATGCGGCACTCGCTCACGGCGCAGTCGCTTGACGATCTCGCGGGTGCTGCTCTACCAATCGGGCCGTTACGACGAGGCGCTCGCGGTTGATCGCGAGGCGCTTCCGATCTATCGCGAGGTGTACGGCGCGGAGCACCCGGAAGTGGCGACGATCATCAACAATATTGGCCGTTCGGCCTTGATTGCCGGCCACATCAACGAAGCCGAACCTCTGCTGCGCCAAGCGCTCTCGATGACTGAGAAATTCGAGGGCGATACGCATGATGATCTCGTCTCACCGCTCAACAGTCTGGCGATGATCGATGTCTATCGCGGCAAGTTGAATGTCGCCCGCAGCGAGATTCAACGCGCTGCAGACAATCGCTCGACTGCCGAATCACGATGAGCTGCTCGATCAAGTGCTGCTGAACGAAGCCGATATCGAGCTCGCGGCCGGCAACCGCGCGCTCGCCGGGACCTTGCTCAGCGAAGCCCAAGCGCAGTTGCAGCGCCTGCATCCGAACCAGTCTGCCGACGCCTGGCGCTATGCGGTGTGGAACTCGGTGAATGCACAGCGGCTGGCCTGGGACGGGGATCAGGCCGGCGCTGCGCATGCCCTTGCCGCGGCGCAGCGCATCCTCGATCAGCGCTTCGGCGCAAACGGGTTCTACAGCCTGCTCGCGAAGCGGCGTCAGCAGTTGATCGCGAAAACACCCTGAGGACCGACGTGCACGGCCGTGCTAGTATCTGAGGCTGCGACGACAGCCAGACCCAAGAACAAACCCCGATGAGCGCCAACGCTACATCTAGGACTCTGCCATGAACAACCGTCTACTCGCTTCAATATCGTGCGTGCTGGCGATGCTGCTCCCCGCAATCGCATCCGCCACGCGCTCCATCCGCATCGACAATCCGGGAGCGCTGTGCGCAATAGCTCACTGGGGTACCGTGGTCGAGGACCCCTACCTATTGCTCGATGGAAACAATAACGGAAAAGAGAGTCAACCCAGCTTCTTCGATCCCGGAACCGTCACCACGGGGGACAAGGTGGCGGTATGCACGCCGAAAGAGGCGCTTTCGAAGATCTGGGCCACGGATGCGTCGGCGGACCCGCCCAATCCGGCGTCGAGTCCTGATCCCAGCACTGGCTTGCCGACCATTGCTGATCTGACGGCCAAGATGGCGGTCTTGTACGACTGGGCCAATCAAAGCGCATCGCCGCCGCTCGATTTTCTGCTCGCTCCGGATGCGGAGGTGATCGTCTGGAGCATACCGCCGAGCACGACCTTAGGCAGCGGTGCGTTCGAGCTCGAGCTCGACAACTGGTGCTCGCCGGCCCCGGCATTCACCAGCGGCGCGCAGACGCCCCCGAATGCCTCGGCATCGATCCGCTGGAACGGCAATATTTACACGGCCGACTGCGCGAACTTCAATAGCACGACCAGCCCGAGCGCGTCAGACCTGCTGCTCAGCCGTGCGGGGGTGCTGCTCGGTTACGTCGATCAGTCGAACACGACGCACGTCACGACGACCGTACCCGGCTGGACGGTCAGCCTGCACACCGGGACCACGCTCGCGCTGTCGGCGACCCAGGTCACCGCCGGCACGCCGGTGACCTTCGAGGCCGTGGTCGCGGGCTGGCTCGGCGCCTGGACGTTGACCGGCACTGTGACCTTCCATAACGGAAGCAGCCCGCTCGGCACCGGCACGCTCGATGCGGCCGGGGTCGCGCATTTCAATTCGAGTGGTCTGGCTCACGGCACCTACACGGTCACCGCCTCGTACGGCGGAGACAGCACGCACGCGACTAGCGTCTCCGCGGCGCAGACCTTGACGGTCAACTGACCGTCCATCAATCCGAGGAGGGACATCGCTCGCGGTTTACGACAGCTCGGCAGAAGCCGTCGGCAATGCCTGATTTACTGGGGCTCGGCGATGTCGAAGGGTTGATAGTGCGCCGGCGTTCCCGGGTCGCTGTCGTAGGCGTTCTCGCCGCCCTGGCCGATGCGCTGATAGAAAATGCTCGGCGTGATCGTGAGGGCATCGCTCGGCTTGATCAGCAAGCTCACCCGCGCACCGGTGAGCCGCTCGTCATTGGCGCCGCGGTGTGCGGCGGCCACAGGAGCCGCGAGCACATTTCCGCGCGTCAATCCACCGTTGGTCGCGAGCGGAAAATTGGGGACCACGAGGCGATCGATCCAACCGCTCGTGTACCCATACTCGCCGACGATTCGCAGCGCCATCGTATCCGCGGCGAGCGGCAGGTTGACCATGGCCTTCTCACCGTAGTTGCGGCCCCCGCAGCACCTCGACCCGCGCTGTTTTCATGGTATGCATGCCGGATCGGCATGGACCGTGCGGGCCGTGCCCCATCACCTCGAAGCCGACGGCCCGATGCCGGGGTACCTACGTGCGGCTTGGCGCGACCAAGTCGGTCGTTCCGTGCGCAGGGCGTGAAATATCATCTCCTCGGATCTCGCGGGGTAATCGCCGCTAAGTCGATGGCTTGACGAAATACTCGTACGTGATTGTCACTTTTCGTCGGGATTTCTCGTTATACCAATTAGCGAGGCGATAGAAGGGTGCTGCAGCACTTTTTTGATCGGCTTGTGCCGCAAACGTTTCTAAACAGGAGTTACTGCCATGCGTATTCATTTACCATCGGTAGCGTCATGCGCCGTCGTACTGACCGTCGTTGTTCTGTTCTCTGCGGAACTCAAACTGCCCGCAGTTGGGATCGATGATTCCGCATCGACAGTGGAGGGATCGCTCGGCGTTTCACTTGAAGAGCTTAGTCTCAATAATGATCTCGGCAAGTTGTCGTTTTTGCTGAATGGCGGATTTGCGCTGCTGTTCGGCGCCTTCGCGGGTTTCGCAGTTGCCAACCGTCGTCGCGAGCCGACGGGCGGTGATGACCATCGAGACCATTGGCGGTCCGGAGATTCTGTGGCCTCGATCTCTCCAGCGGCTCCGCTAACCTCGACCTTCGGACAATGACTGCTGCCTTGAAGGGAAAAACCGCCAGCCAAGTTCGTTATAGTTTCGATCCGCCATCGACGCGCACGATGTCTCCCGTAATCCACCTTGCGGCATCAGATGCGAGAAAGGCGACCACGTCGCCGATGTCGTCGGGCTGGGCTATGCGTTTCAATGCTTGCATCCCGAGCGCGATTCCTCGTCCCGCCTCGGTCTTCGTGAAGTTCGACAGGTCGGTTTCGACCACCCCCGGAGCCACCGCGTTGACGCGAATGCCCTTGGATCCGAGCGCGGCCGCGAAGTGTTTGACAATGGTGTCGATCGCGCCCTTCGTGGCGGCGTACGCCGAGAGATTGTTGACGGCGACATGTGCGGCGAGTGACGACACAAAGATGATGCTGCTGTCCGTGCACAGGATAGGCAGCAGATGCTGCACCAGAAAATAGGGGGCGCGCACGTTCACCGCAAAGAGTTTGTCGAAGTCCTCAAGTTTTGTTCCCTCAATGGGCGCCGACAGGGACACACCCGCGTTCGCAACGAGAATGTCCAGCCGCTGGCCGACGATGCCGCGGACGAGTTCAGCCAGCTGGTGCGGGCCATCCTTTTGCGCTAAATCGGCGTTGACTTTCTCCGCTCGGCCGGCCGAGCGGCGTATCTCCGCGATGACGCCGTCGGCCTCCTTCTCTGACCGGGAGTAGTGGACGAGCACCTGTGCCCCCGCCTTGGCGAGCGCCAGCGCCGTGGCGCGACCGATGCCGCGTGATGCGCCGGTCACCAATGCAGTCTTTCCTGAGAGGTTGTTCATCTACGGACACCTGCCGCCGGCCTTGCCGACGCGGCGATAGGCGAAGCGAATTCCATTGGCCTCTATGAACCGTGTCGGCGCGGAGTGACCCTCCGCGCCCGCCCCGGGATCAGTTAGCGGTGTGCCCGCCGTCGACGTTAAGAATGTGACCCGTGATGAATTTGGCTTCGTCCGATCCCATGAAGACGATGCCATCGGCAACTTCCTCGGAGAAGCCGAGTCGACCCATCGGAACCTGCGCCGCCAAGATCGCCTTGTTTTCTGCGGTGCCGGTGAATCGGGTCAGCATGCCGGTGTCGGTAGGGCCGGGAGCCACGGCATTGACTCGAATTCCCGACTTGGCAACTTCGAGTGCCACCGACTTGGTGATGCCTTCGACCGCGTGCTTGGCTCCAACGTAGATGGAGGCGAAAGCCGCCCCCTCGTGCCCGTAGGTCGAGGAGATATTGACGATGCTGCCGCTCCCCCGGGCCTGCATCGCGCGCACTTCATGCTTCATGCTCAGCACTACGCCCATCACGTTGGTGTCGAACGTCGCGGCGAAACTTTCCGCGGTCTGGTCCGTGATCGGACCGACTTGCCCCTCGGTGGCGGCGTTGTTCACGGCGACATCCAGACGCCCAAACCGCGCAACGGTCTTGTCGACCATATTGCGGACGTTGTCTTCCTTGCGGACGTCCGCGTTGATGAACTCGGCCTCGGTACCTAGGGAGCGCAGCTCCATGACGAGCTCCCGGCCGACTTCATCTCGCCGGCCGGCAACCACCACCTTCGCGCCTTTCTTCGCGAAGGCGACTGCGGCGGCCCGGCCGATGCCTGTGAGCGCTCCCGTGATCAAAACAACCGAATTACTCATACGATGCTCCTGGTGACAGTTGGATTCATTTAATCACTTTACTATCAGATACTTACTCAGAGATTCACTACTCCAATGGGCCCTACTCTAGGCTTTACTAGTGCGCGCGTATAAGACCTTGTAAGCTCCCAGGGATGCTTCCAAAGCATGGAGACGTAAATGGAACTGCGCCATCTGCGATATTTCGTGGCAGTCGTGGAGGCGGGCAGTCTTTCGGAGGCAGCGGAAAAGAAGCTCCATACCTCGCAGCCGTCTCTGAGCCGGCAGATTCGCGATTTGGAAAATGAGGTCGGGTTCGACCTGCTCACCCGCAGTGCCAGCGGCGTCGTCATGACAGCGGCAGGCCGCGCTTTCCTCGATCACGCGAGAATCGCGCTCGCCCAAGTCGATGCCGCGCGGGAAGCCGCGCGGCGGGCGGCGCAACCCGGCAAGCGCAGCTTCGCGATTGGTTTTCAAACCGGAGTGGAAATCGACTGGCTGCCGGCGATCACCAAGGTCCTACGCGATCAGCTGCGCAACCTGGAGCTCAACGTGTCGAGTGACTACTCGCCGGATCTCGCCGATGCTCTCAGGCGCGGCAAGATCGATGCGGCCGTGATCCGCATCGAACCCGAATTTCCTGAACTGACCTTCGTACCCATCGCGCAGGAAGCCCTCATCGTATTGATGCCCAGCGATCATCGGCTGACCGCTCTTGATGAGATCGATCCGCACGTCTTTATCGATGAAATCCTTATCAGCGCTTCGAGAAAGGCCGCGGTCCTGCAAGGAGTGACGGAGGCCTTTCTCAAGCGCTCCGGCGTCGATGTCACACCGACCCACGGCGTGGACAACATCGCCATGGCCATCTCGTTGGTGGCATCGACGCGCGGCCTGTCGCTGATGCCGGCATATGCCAGGAACATGCTTCCTTGGTCGGTGGTAAGCCGGCCATTGAAGGGTGAGTCGCCGACCATCGACCTTGCGCTGGCGTACAACAACGCGAACGACTCGCCGATCCTGAAGCTGCTTCTCTTCAAGCTCGGCGACCTGAAAGCCCACGCTGCGCCGCGTGTCTGATGTCCGCCGACCATTGAGAGAAATCCGACCCTTGCCCCACCCGTGTTAAGGGCACCAATGACTATGCACTTCGAACGACAGGTTCCTGGTGGATACGCCTAATGGCGCGATCTTCGGTTTGGCGAAGGCGGCCGCGAAGGATTTTGATCCCAGCTTCAGCGCCGTCCAGCCGTATGTCGTCGGCGAGACCTACGACTACTTCTACGGAGTCGGACTGGCGCAGGCGCAATAGCCGGTCGACGAGCGGGACGATCTCATAATCAGCCCGGCTTCAGCAGCATCGCCGCCGGATGCACCAGGTAGGTCAGGATCGCGATGACGATGAGATACGCGAGCAGGATGAACGTCCAGCCCATGTTGTGGCGGATGACATCGCCCTCCTTGCGTACGAACTTGCTGGTCGACACGCCGACGCTCGCCGTCTGCGGGGCGATCGGCTTGCCGATCTCCGCGCCGACGGAATTCAGCGAGGGAAGGAGCAGCGGCGGCATGCCCAGCTGCGCCCCGACCAGCGCCTGGAACTTGCCGAACATGGCGTTGGTTGAGGTGTTCGAGCCCGAGAGCGCGACGCCTATGAAGCCGAGTATGGGCGCCACGATGATGAAGGCCGTGCCGAAGCTCGCGAAGCCCTTGGCGAGCGAGGCCGCCATCCCCGAGTAATTGAACACGTAGGCCAGCCCGAAGATGAAGACCCCGACCAGGCACGCACCCCACATTTGGTGAAAGCTGCGCCGGAAGATCTCGGCGATCTGCGCACCCCGGAGCTTGCCCATGGCGAGCAGCAGCACCAGCACGATGATCCAGGAGGCGAGGATCGCCGAACCGCCAACCCAGGGGGCGAAGTTGAATACCGCGCTCACGTTGCCTTTGGCCGGGCAGCTCGCGGCGAGCGACGAGCAGGCGACTGCCTGCATCTTGAACCAGCTCACCTTGGGCAGATGGGACCAGGGGCCGGTCCAGGCGGCGACCACGACCAGGAGCACCGCGAACGGCATCCAGGCCTGCGCCACCTCGGCGGGCTTGAGCACCTCGCCATGGGCTTGCCGCAGGACTGCCGGATCGACCGGCACGCCGCCGTAGCCGAGCACGGTCTTCGGCTTCCACACCTTCAGGAGGATCAGGAGCGCGATGAAGCACACGATCGAGCCGGTCACGTCGGGCAGATACGGCCCGAGATACACCGCGACCGGGTACTGGCCTGCGATGTAGGCGAGCGAGCCCACCACCGCCAGCGGCCAGCCGCCCTTCATGCCCTCCTTGCCCGACACCAGGTAGAGGAGCACCCACGGCGGCAGCAGCGCCAGCACCGCGACGATCGTACCGATCGACCCGGACAGCTGCAGCAGCGGATAGCCGGTCACCGCGGCGAGCGAGATCACCGGGGCGCCGAGCGCGCCATAGGACACCGGCGCGTTGTTGGCGATCGCGGCAACCCGGATTGCATTGAGGTCGGAAATGCCGATCGAGATCAGGATCGGCGCCACCACCGCCCACGGATAGCCGAAGCCGACCAGCCCCTCGAGCAGTGCACCGAACGCCCAGGCGAACAGCATGGTCTGCACACGGACATCCATCGTGCCCTGCGAGATCAGCCAGCGCCGGAAGTTCTCGAACAGTCCGCTCACCCCGAGCGTGTTGAACAGCACCATGCCCCAGAAGGTGATCCAGTCGACGTTCCACACGCCGGTGGCGGCGCCATACAAATAGGCGTGGCTCCCGCTGTCGAGCGGCATGCGCCACACCCACAGCGCCAGCACGAACGTGATGATCGAGCCCACCAGCACCGCGAGCCAGGCGGGCCAGCGGAATACGGCCAGGAGGATCAGCAGCGAGACCACCGGGATGAGCGCCACCAGGCAGGTGAGCGTCAGATTGTTGAGCGGGTCTATCAGTTGCGTGAACATGATCTCTCCCCGGATGCACGGCGCGGTGCGGGTGGCGTCGCGGCGCGTTGGTTTTTCTGCTTGGCCGATTGCTCTTGGTGGTGCGGGACCGGCGCGCCCAGCGCAGGTGAAGGCGGAAACGTAGCACGGGTCCTGAGTCGGCTCAATAGTGAGTGAGGCCCAGTGGCGCTCCCCAAGAGGGATGTTCCCACTTGATCTTGATAGTAGACTGTGGCGGCCCCATCTGGTCAGGCAGCTGGGATGCGAGAATTGCGCCCCTTCAAGAGGGTGTTATGAGAACGGCATCAGCCATAGCCGGGTTCGTGTTGACGCTTTCCACGACAATGGCCCCGGCCAAGGATTGCAAAGGCATCAGCTTCCCCGATCACGCGGTTGTTGAAGGCACCGATTTGACGCTCAACGGCGTCGGCTTGCACAAGGCCACATTCTTGAGGGTTGACGTGTACGTCGGCGCGCTCTACGTGGCTGAAACCTCGCGAGATCCCAATACGCTGATCAACTCGGACCGCCCCCAAGAGTTGATCCTACATTTCCTCCGAAGTGTGAATGTTAAGGATGTGCGCGACCAGTGGACGAAGGATTTCGTGCACGTCGTTCCCGATCGTCCCGCCTCACTCATGCAACGGGTCGCGACGCTGAATACCTGGCTGTCCGACATGAAGCGTGATCAGCGCCTGACATTCGTTCGCCGGCCTGGTGAAGGCATCAAGGTAGTCGTCGGCGGCGTTCTCAAGGGAACAGTTCCGGGCGATGACTTTTCACGGGTTTTCATGTCGATATGGCTGGGCGCTGCGCCGCCCAGCGCGGCGTTGAGGGCTGGGCTGCTCGGCGGCCCGTGCGACTAGGTTGCAAGCGGGCCTTAAGGCCATAGGTCAAGTGCTATCGAGCCTCGGAGGAAGTACCCAAGATCGCTTGCGGACCAGATGCACGGCCCAACGTCGCGATTGTTGCAACCAATCGCGATTCTGCGCGCGATTCCAAGCGCTGCATTTGACCGGTGTCGCCTCCAACCGATCGAGCAGAATCGCGGCGATCTTGCGCGCACGCTCGCTCCACGAGAAATGACGGCTGTCCGAGAGCGATCTCTCGCCGAGACGTTGCCCGAGCGATGGGTCGCTGGTCAGGGCGGAGATCCCCGCAACGAGGGCATCAACGGAGTCTGGCCGGCACAGCAGAGCGTTTCTGCCGTCCTCCAAGATCTCCCGGATGTCGGGAGTATCGCCGGCGAGAATAGGTCGGCCCGAGCCCATGTAGAGGTAGAGTTTCAACGGGACGACGGTGGAGCCGAACTCGGCGAGCGGCTTCACCGACGGAGGAATCAGCAGCAGATCCGCGGCGAAAATGTATCGGGCCAGCGCGTCAGACTCCTGCCAGGAGACGATCCGGACGTTTTTTAAGCCGTTCGCGAGAGTCTCAATCGTGCTATGGTGGCCTGCGCCAACGAGAATGAAGAGATGGTCGGTGAGATGCTGCGCCGCCTGCAGCACGAGCTCGAGTCCCTTCTTGTGGTTGATGCGCCCTGTGTAGACAACCGTCTTCGTGCCGCCTTCGACGCCGATTTGCCGCTTTGCGGCCTCGACAGTCATGGGGTCGCCCAAGCGGTGCGGATCGAAGCCGTTATGAACACAGTGCAGCTTCTCAGCAGGAATTCCCAACTCGAGATACTTGGCGCGCGTATACCGGGAGTGGCTGATGTTGGCGAGCAGGCGTGCATTGCAAAAGATGGAGTGAATCCAGCGGCGCAGCGGTGGTACCTGGTCGGGCCAGGGCCGATAGTGATCGAAGATGACCCGTTGCCCGAACAGTAACGCGACCCAGGCGACCCACAGATTCCGCGTGTACACGCAATCCGCTTCCCGGAAAACACGCCGAAACGGGAGACTTGCACCACAGCAGAAGTGTCGCAGCACCGCCGGGCGAAGCGGCGCGCGAGCCCGAACGACGGGCATGCCCGACGTGGCGGAAATAGTCGCGCAATTGGCCGCATCCGGCGCCGGGACGTGCAACCAAGCCTTGGAGGCGAACGCTGCCAGGTGCTTGGATGTCGCTAGGAATACCTCAGCATCTGCCTGGGGATTCGGTAGTGGATTTTCGAAAGTGAATAGGATCTTCACAGCGACTGGGCTGTTGACAGTCGGACGAGAAATGCAGTGTGATTGATGGTAGACAATGGGAAGGTAAGGGTAAAATATACAAGAATGCGCGGGAATAGCCAAGTTAAAATGGTGGTCTCAGAGGCCCCGAGGGAACGGTCAAAGGCCCCGAGGGAGCGGCCAAATTCGCGATCAGGGGCAGTCTACGGAGGGCGATTAGGGTGACATCAGAGTTGCAGCCGACGGGTGTGGCAGGGTGCCGGATTCGTCGAGCCGAATTTTCGACATTGACGGAGGCGCTCGATTACGCCGCCACCGGTCGGGCCGGCTTCAACTTCTACTCCGGCCGTGGCGAACTGCTGGCTGTATTGCCATACCGGGACCTGAAAGACCAGGCGCAGTCGCTGGCACGTCGTATGATCCGGGCGGGTCTGCACCGCGGCGAGCGAGTCGCGATCATCGCCGAGTCGACCGCCGACTTCGTACGTATCTTCTGGGCCAGCCAGTATGCGGGCCTGATTCCCGTCCCGTTGCCGACGCCCGCGGCATTCGCAGGACGGGGCAACTACATCGACCACATTCATCCCATGATGGAGGCGGCACAACCTCTCGCCGTGATCGCTCCCGGAGTCTTCCTCGAGTCTGCCCGAGAGGCGGCAGCGCGTTTGGAGCTCGAGCTGGTTGGAACAATCGAAGACCTGAATCAGATGCCGGAAGCCGATGCGGACCTTCCGGCGGCTGAACCGGAGGACGTGTGTTACCTGCAATTCTCCTCCGGCAGCACGCGGGCTCCAACCGGCGTGGCGGTCACGCATCGGGCGCTCCTCGCCAATGCGCGCGGTATCTCACGCGACGCACTAAGAGTGACGGAAACAGATCGCTGTACATCCTGGCTGCCGTTCTATCACGACATGGGACTGGTCGGATTCTTCCTGATGCCGCTCACCAGCCAGATCTCGACGGATTACCTCGCACCCGATGAGTTCGCCCGGCGCCCCCTCGTTTGGCCGACGCTCATCTCCCGCAACGGCGGCACCATTTCGTTCAGTCCCTCTTTCGGCTACGACCTGTCTGCTCGACGGGGGATGAATGCCGATCTGGGGCATCTCGATCTCTCGCGCTGGCGTGTCGCCGGCATCGGCGGCGACCAGATTCGACCGGGGATTCTGGCGCGATTTGCCGATACCTTCGGTCGCTGCGGCTTCCGCAAGGAGGCTTTCGTTGCAAGCTATGGAATGGCGGAAGCCACCCTCGGGATGAGTTTTGCACCGCTCGATCGCGGGATAGAGGTCGATCGCGTCGACCTGGGCCGCTTGCGGCGGGAGGGCCGCGCCGTGCCGGCCGACGGCGAGAACGTACGCGATCTGGTGATCTGCGGTAAACCGCTGCCCGACCACGAGTTGCAGGTCCGCGATGCAGAGGGCTCGGTTCTCGCGGAACGTCAGGTTGGCCACATCCTGTTTCGCGGTCCGAGTGTGATGACTGAATATTTTCGCCGCAACGAGGAAACTGCGCGCGTGCTCTCGGCCGACGGCTGGCTGGACACCGGTGATATGGGTTATCTCGTCGGCGACTCCATCGTCGTCGCCGGACGCAGCAAGGATCTCATCATCGTCAATGGCCGCAACGTGTGGCCGGAGGATCTCGAGATGGCGCTCGAGAACCATATCGACGGTGCGCGCCGTGGGGACGTCGTCGCATTCTCGGTTGACGGAGGGGACGCTGAGCGTGTCGTCATCCTATTGCAGTCTCGAACGTCGGATCCGGTGATGCGCGAGGCGCAGCGCACATCGGTTGCTTCGGTGATCCTGTCAGCCGCGGGCCTGAATTGTACGGTCGTGCTTGTCTCACACAACGCCCTGCCGCGAACGTCCTCGGGCAAGCTGAGCCGGACAAAGGCTCGCGACATGTACCTGGCTTCATTGCTCGGGGAGCCCGAACAGGGAGCTGCTTCCGCAACTGCCGAGTCGAAGCCGATCGCGGACATCCACGCCCTGCGATCATCATGAGCAAGTTGGCTGCAATCACGGGCGCCACCGGTTTTCTTGGACGCTACATCGTCAGGGCGGTCGCCGCCCGGGGCTGGCGAGTCAGGGTTCTCGCACGGCAACCGATCGATCATCCGCAATTCGCCGGATTGCAGCTGGACGCCGTGCCGGGTGATCTGTCGAACGGTGAGGCCTTGCGCGCTCTGGTGGACGGCGCTGACGTGGTCATTCATGCTGCTGGTCTCATCAAAGCGCGCAGTTCGGCGGCTTTCGAGGCCGTGAACGTGGTAGGAACCGCGAACCTCGCACAGGCGATCGAGAAGAGTGGAACAAGCCCGCGGGTTCTGCTGGTGTCCTCGATGGCGGCACGCGAGCCGACACTGTCGAGCTATGCGAGAACGAAACGTGCTGCAGAGCAACTTTTGACGGCGAAGTTGAATCGCCGCGCGACATTGATCATCGTCAGGCCATCCCCCATCTATGGGCCGTGGGATCGTGAGACGCTCTCGATCTTCCGGGCCATTGCTTGCCGCATTTTCCTCCGCCCACGAAGTGCGCACGGCCGAATTGCGGTCATTCACGCCGCGGACGCCGCCGCTGCCATCGCAGTGCTGTGCGAGCAAGGCTCGCACGAGGCGTCGTTCGAGCTGACGGACGAGCGCATCGAAGGCTATTCCTGGGACGAGATCGTGAGAGCCGCTGAAACTGCCATGGAGACGCGAGCGCTCGTGATCCCATTACCGGGAGCGGCCGTGAAGGCTGCTGCCGCGGTCAGCCTGGCAGTCGGCAAGCTCCGGCGGCGCACGCCCCTATTCACGCCCGAAAAGGCGCGTGAAATTCTTCATGCCGATTGGGGCTCGAGAGCCGAGTCCCAGCCGCCTCGCAGTCTCTGGCGTCCTGAGATCGACCTGACCCAGGGTTTCCGTGACACGGTGAACTGGTACCGCGATCGACACTGGCTCACGGTCCACTGAGCATCGCGTGAGAGGTGAGCAATTGACCGACTATGTCGACAGTATCGAGGCAAGCGTCATCGAGCTGCTCGTTCACCGTGTGCCCGCTCACACCAAGGTAACGGCCGAAACGCGCATTGTGGGCGATCTGGGGCTGGATTCCGTGGCGGTCCTCGATTTCATCCAGGACGTCGAGGACCGCTTCGACCTTTCAATCCCGCTCGAGCGAGTGGCTGAGGTGCAGACCATCGGCGAGCTGAGCGTTGCCATTCAGACACTCAAGCGAGCTGCCCGCTGATGGCGCTGCTTTCCAAATTTGATGAGATGCGCGCCGCCCTGCAGGCGCTCGCGGCAGGCGGCCGCAATCCTTTCGATGTGCGCTTCGAAAAGATCTCATCGGCCACCGAGGCCGTGCTCGAGGGCCGGCCGTGCCTGCTCTTCGGGACCAACAACTATCTGGGCCTGACCTTTGATGAGAGTTGCGTCGCGGCGAGCGTGAGTTCAGTGCGCGCAGGAGGCACGGGTACCACGGGCTCGCGCATTGCGAACGGGACCTATGGCGGCCACGTGCTCCTCGAGCAGAGGATTGCCGAGTTCTACGGCAAGCGCGCCGCCATGATTTTCACGACCGGCTATCAGGCGAATCTGGGTCTGATATCGACCCTCGCGGGACGCGACGATCATCTGCTGATTGATGCCGACAGCCACGCTTCGATATACGACGCGTGCAGGCTCAGCGCGGCGGAGGTCATTCGCTTCCGTCACAACGACGCGGAGGACCTCGCAAGACGGCTCCGCCGGCTCCAGGATCGCGCCGGCAACTGCATCATCGTCACCGAGGGCATCTTCAGCATGCTGGGTGACAGCGCGAAGCTCCGGGAGATTGCGAGTGTGAAACGCGAAATGGGCGCTACGCTCATTGTCGACGAAGCTCATTCGCTCGGAACTCGGGGCAAGCATGGGCGTGGCGTCTGTGAAGACTCGGGCGTCGAGAGCGAGGTCGATTTCGTGGTGGGCACTTTCAGCAAAAGCCTCGGAGCGATCGGCGGCTTCGCGGTATCCGATCTGCCCGATTTTGACCTGTTGCGCATCGCTTGTCGTCCCTACATGTTCACGGCCTCCCTGCCGCCCGCCGTCGTCGGTTCCGTGACCGCGGCGCTCGCGCGCATTTCAACTGACGCCTCTCTGGGAGAGCGAGTGCGGCTCAACAGCAGCAAACTCTATCGCTCACTGGCACAGGAGGGATTTGCGGTCGGGCCGGAGCCCAATGCGATTGTGGCGCTGAAGATGCCGGACAAGGAGGCCGCAGTGCGATTCTGGAACCGCCTGCTCGACCAGGGTGTCTACGCCAACCTGGCGTTGCCGCCTGCGACGCCGGGGAGTTTGTCGCTCATTCGCTGCAGCGTCAGCGCAGCGCATTCGGAAGCTCAGATCGAGAGTGCCCTATCCATCATGACAGCGGTCGGACGCGAACTGGGTATTCTCAACGCAGAACCGAAGAAGACACCCGCTCAGGTGGCCGAGCGAGTGTCTGCGTGACGATCGAGATCCTTCCGGTCGGCGATAAGGCCATGCTTCGGCGCTTTATCCGGGTTCCCTCTGAAGTACACAAGCACGACGACGCGTGGATTACGCCGCTGACGATGGAGCGCGAGGAGGCCTTTTCACCGAAGGATAATGAGTTTCTCCGGCGGGCAGAGGTGCGATTCTGGATCGCCCGGCGCGATGGGCGCGATATCGGAAGAATCAGCGCGCAGATCGATCCGTTGGCCCAGCAGACCGGCGGAGAGCGCATCGGTCATTTCGGCTGCCTCAGTGCCGAGAATGACCCGCGGGTCTTCGCCGCGCTCGTGGGGGCCGCCGAGGATTTTCTCAGGAGCCGTCACGTCACCCGCGTCCGCGGACCGTTCTCGCTGTCGATCAACGAGGAGATGGGCCTGCTGGTCGACGGTTTCAGCACGCCGCCGATGATGCTCATGGGGCACGACCCCGACTATGCGGCTGCACAACTCGAGGCCTTGGGATATCGAAAGGAGAAGGACACGTTCGCGTACCTGCTTGACATGGAGACGCCCCTGTCGGCGTCGGCGCGCAGGATGCTCGATCGCCCACTGCCGGCGTTCGTCAAGATGCGCCGCCTCAACTTCAAGGACTACGCGAACGACATCCGCAAAATGGTCGATATCTTCAACGACGCCTGGAGCAATAACTGGGGCTTCGTGCCGCTCACGGACGAGGAGGCCGATGAGCTGGCGAAACGGATGCGGATGTTGCTCGATGACCGGCTCGTCTGGTTTGCCGAGGTGAACGGCGAAGCCGTCGCATTCATGGTTGCGTTGCCCAATATCAACGAAGCCATCCGCGACCTCGACGGGCGGCTGTGGCCCTTCGGCTGGGCGAAGCTCCTGTGGCGTCTGAAAATGCACCGGATAAAAACGGCCCGTGTGCCCCTCTTCGGCATGCGGCGCAGCCTGTCGGGGACCTTGCTCGGCAGCGCGCTCCCATTGCAGTTGATTGGCGCCATTCTGCCCGCCAATGCAACCTTCGGATTTCGCTCGATCGAGCTGTCCTGGATTCTCGAGGACAATTTGCCGATGCGCCGGATTCTCGAACGGCTCGGCGCCCGTGCCTACAAGACCTATCGAATCTACGGCAAGAAGCTCGCTGCGACCGGTGAAGCGCTGGCCGCTCGGACATTGGACACAGACTACCCCATCAGACTTGCACCACAGGTTTCAGCATGAACAACAGAGACACCATTCGCATTGCCATCGTCGGCGTCGGGAACTGCGCGAGCTCGCTGATTCAAGGCATCCACTACTACACCCGGGAGCGTTGCCGTCAGGGCGTCTCAGGCTTGATGCACACCCAGATCGGCGGCTATCTGCCGTGCGACATCGAGGTGGTCGCGGCTTTCGATATCGATGCCCGCAAGGTCGGCACAGACGTGAATCGGGCCATCTTCACAAAGCCCAACTGCACGAAGGTTTTCCAGGGCGACATTCCCGACAGCGGTGTCACCGTGCGCATGGGGCAGGTTCTCGACGGCATCTCCGAGCATATGTTGGCGTGCGCCGAGGACCGTACATTCGTCCGGTCCGGCGCGCCGGAGCTCAGCAGGGAACAGATCGTCCGGGAACTGAAGCGCGCCGGAGCCGAGATTCTCGTGAGCTACGTGCCGGTCGGCTCAGAGCAGGCTGCGCGCTTCTACGCGGAGTGTGCGCTCGAAGCGGGCGTGGCACTGATCAATAACATGCCCGTGTTCATCGCCAGCGATAAGGAATTCGCCGAGCGCTTCCGGGCCCGGAACCTGCCGATCATCGGCGATGACATCAAATCCCAGCTCGGCGCGACCATCGTTCATCGCGTCCTCACGGACCTGTTTGCCAAACGCGGCGTCAAGGTGCTTCGCACCTACCAATTGAACACCGGCGGCAACACGGATTTTCTCAACATGAAGAATCAGACCCGCCTTGCCTCCAAGAAGACATCGAAGACGGAGGCGGTACAGGCTGTGGCCGCCAAACGCCTGGAGGACGAAAACATTCACATTGGACCGAGCGACTACGTTCCGTGGCAGAAAGACAACAAAATTTGCTTTATCCGCATGGAAGGCCACTTGTTTGGCGACGTTCCCATGGACATTGAATTGAGGCTGTCAGTGGAAGATTCGCCAAACTCCGCCGGTGTCGCCATCGACATGATTCGATGTTGCAAACTCGCTCTCTTGAACGGCGTCGGCGGACCGCTCGAGGGGCCGAGCGCGTATTTCTGCAAGCACCCCCCGAGGCAGCACACGGACGATGAAGCCTACGATATGGTCGAGACCTTCATACGCAATAACACGGCCAAGTTGAGAGTAGTGGCCCCTTGAACTGCCTGATCGTGGCCGCTGGGGCAGGCGGGCGCCTGCGAGAGCGGGGCCAGAGCAAGCCCTTGGTTCCGGTAAACGGGGTGGGCTTGCTCGAGCGGGTCATCACGCGCGCCCGCAGCGCGGGCGTGGAGCACTTCCTGGTGGTGAGCGGCTACCGGGGGGATGCCGTGCGGGCTGCGCTGGACGCCATTTCCGACCGGGAAGGCATTTCGATCAGGCATATTGACAACGACGAGTGGCAGCGTGGCAATGGCGTGTCCGTATCGAAGGCCAGGCCCTTCCTGGACGGCCCTTTTGTGCTGAGCATGTGCGACCACCTGGTCGATCCGACGATTCTCCGGGAATTGATGGCCTCCGGGACCGAGCCCGATACCGTAACGCTCGCCGTGGATTTCAACATCGCGGGCACGATCAACGACCTGGACGATGTCACCCGGGTCAAGTGCTCCAACGGCCTGATTCTGAGCATCGGCAAGGTCATCCGCGACTTCAATGCCATCGATACCGGCATCTTCCTGTGTACGCCCGTCATCTTCGATGCGCTCGAGTCGAGCCAGGCTGCGGGAGATGAAAGCATCTCCGGCGCCATGAATGTCCTTGCACGTCAGGGCAAGGCTCGCGTATTCGACATCCGGGGTCGTCCATGGCTCGACGTGGATGACCCCGCGAGCTTGGACAAGGCCGAAGCGCTCTTGAAATCGGGACGCCTCTAGGGTCCACCCGCCCGCGGCACCCGTGGCTTCACCGCGTATGGACGGTCATCAGCAGCATCTGCGCCGTGGCTTCAACTGGCTGGGCGGTGCGACGATCGTCGCCAAGCTCACGGACTTCGTCACGATCCTCTTGGTGCTGCGCTTCCTGACCAAGGAGCAGGTCGGCGCGGCTTCGCTGGTGGTGGCCTTCGGGGCGGTCATCGAGGCGCTCGACGGGCTGGGCACGAGCACGGCGCTCGTTCAGGCCCCCTCGTTGTCGCGCCTGCAGCTCGATTCCCTGTTTTGGCTCATCCTCGTGGCGGCCTGCGTCGTGGCCGGGGTGGTGCTGCTCGCTGCGCCATGGATCGCTTCTCTGTACGGGATCACCGGTGTCGCGGCTTACTTTCTCGCGATCGCCATCAAGCAGCCCCTGGTGGGCGCGGCCGTCATTCCGCTGGCGATGCTGAACCGGGGGCTCAAGTACGAGCGGATCGCGCTCGTCAACGTAGGCTCGACCTTTGCCGCCGCGTTGACCCGGCTGGGGTTGGCGATGGCGGGAGCCGGCGCCTGGGCGATTGTCATCGCCTTTGCGGCCAGCGGGCTGTTCACCCTCTTGGGCGCGACGCTGGCAAGCCCGTTCCGTCCACAACTCAGGATCAGTCTGCCGGCCGTCTCGCCGTTGCTGCGCTTCGGACTGCGCACGACGATGTCGGGGTTGTGCGAACAGATGATCAACAATGTTCACCATCTGCTGGTGGGTTGGTTCTACGGCGCCGCCGCGCTTGCAGAGTTTCGCGTGGCCTTTGACCTTGCCATGGAGCCGGCCAATGCCGCCGGCACACTCATCAACCGGACCGCCCTGCCGGTCTTCGCCAAGGTCGCGGCGGTACGCGAACATTTGGTGCAATCGCTCACCTGGTCACTGAGACGGCTCCTCGCGGTGGTGGCCCCCTTGGCGGCCGCGATCGTGCTCGCGGCGGACCCCATCACGTCCATGATTCACGACGAGCAGCACCGGAGCTATGCCTCGGCCAGCCTGCCGCTGAAGCTGCTGGCGGCTGCGGCGCTGCTGCGGGTCGTCTCGCAGCTCGCCTATCCCGTCATGTTCGCATCGGGACGTCCGCAGCTGGCCGTGCGCTTCTCGGCCACGACCCTGCTGCTGCTCGGTGCCGGCATGCTGCTGGTCGGCCTCACCGTTCCAGCCGCAAACGGACTGGTGGCCATGTCGGCCGTATGGCTGGCGGTCCCCCCCTTCTTGCTTCTCTGGCAGGCTCACTACCTGCACCGCCACTGGGGCGTTGGGGTTCGCGACCTGATCCGGGCCTCGGGTGCGCCCATCGTCGCAGTCGCCATGCTAGTCTTGGCGGTGGAAGCAGGCCGCCACCTCATTGGCATCGGCAGTCCGGCGCTTCAAGTCGCCGTGATCGCAGCACTGGCGCTGCTCACTTGTCTTGGCCTGCTGCTGCGCGAGCGACCGCAGACCCAAGCGCCGCGCGCAACAGGCGATCACGCGACAATCGGAGAGTGAGACGATCATGAGCGAGGTGCTTCGCGATCCACGGCTCTACACAGCCACGGTCGAACCACAGCGGGGAGACTTTCATTCGCAGGCACGGGCTATCGTGAAGGACCTGTTCGAGCACAACGCTCGGATCTACTGGACCGATTTCCTTCTCTCGATGGTGCTCGGCTACGCCGCTGTCGCGCTGTACCTTTTCAGCCCGGCCTTCTCGCTGCAATTCTTCATCGGTCTCACGATCGCTGCCTTCGCGCTGTTTCGCTGCGGCGTGTTCATTCACGAGATCGTGCACATGCCGGAACGCATGCCGGTTTTCCGAGCCGCCTGGAACATCCTGTTTGCCATCCCTTTTCTCATGCCCTCCTTCATGTACAAAAATCACGCGGACCATCACAATCCGCGGCATTTCGGGACGGTGAGGGATGGGGAGTATCTTGCCCTGGGTGCAGGTCCGGTGAGCCGCATCGTGGGGTACTTCCTGCAGGTTCCCTTGCTGCCGGCGCTGGCGATAGGTCGGTTTCTGATATTGACCCCGCTTTCGTTCATGCATCCAAGGCTGCGCCGGTGGGTGTTGGTGCATGCGTCCTCGTTCGTCATCAACCCGAAGTACCGGCGAAGCGTTCCCGCTGACGAACCGCATGGAACCTGGGTCGCTCTCGAAGCGGCCATTTTCCTGGAGCTCGTCGTGTTCGCCGTCCTGCTGATAACCGGAAAAGTGGCCTTGAGCATTTTCGTCGAGTTGTATGTTCTGGGCATGGCGGCATCGGGTCTGAACTGGATCCGCACCCTGGCCGCTCACGGTTACCGCAACACGGGCGGCGCGATGAGCTACCTCGAGCAGATCGAGGACTCCAACACCGTCATCGGCCCCCCGTGGCTGACAGAACTGCTCTTCCCAGTGGGCCTCCGCTATCACTGCCTGCACCACATGTTTCCGGCGCTCCCGTACCATTCACTGGGTACCGCCCATCAACGGTTGATGGCGCAACTGCCGGCGGACTCCCCCTACCGGAGCGCGATGCGGCGTGGGTTTCTGGAGGCGGTGGCGGTGCTATGGCGCAGCGCCAGCTCTACCGGCGGGGCAGCCCCCCAGTCATCTGGTTGACGGCGCGCCCGCTGCCCATACCGCTCGCCGGAAAAGGTAGACGCCAAGCGCCGCCACCACGATCGAGGGCGTCGTGGTCGTGAGGACCGGGCTCACATTGAGCAGCAGGCCCAGATAGCTCGTGATCTGCTGGACGAGGGTAAAGATGATGCCGATCATCGTCCCGATCATCATTCGCTGTCCCATGCCCCGGGTGCGAAGTGGCCCGAATGCGAAGGGAACGGCGATGAGTATCATGGCCGCCATCGCCAACGGCAGGTCCATCTTTTCCCACAGCTCCTGAGCATAGCGGGCCGCGGGCTGATGCCGTCTCTCGAGATCGCGGACGTACCGGTACAAATCGAGCGGCCGCATGCTCTCGGCGGGCAGCGTGAGGAGCGAAACCTGTGCGGGTCGCAAAAAGGAATGCCAGACGAGAGTTGCAAGCTGTTCGGTGTCGATCCGCGTGCCGCTGAACCGCTTCCTCAACACGCTCTCCAAGAGCCAGGTGCCATCCGGGCGGACTTCGGCCCGGGCCGCCTGGATCACGCCCTGCACTGCGCCGCCGGCGGAAAATTCATAGAGATAAATGTCCACCGGAATGTTTGCATCTGCGAACCGTCGCACGTTGAGGAACTGATGGTCGCCCGCCGCCCAGAAGCTGTTGCTGCCGCGCACGGCGTCCAGCGAAGCGAGCCGAGAGTCCCGCTCGGTCTGTGCCAACTGCTGGGCGGGCGGGATGACGAACTGCGCCAGAACAAACAGCGCGACCAGGATGGCTAGCGTCAGTTTGAGCACGGCGCCGACAATGAGGGTGGGGGAGATGCCGCTGGCACGCATCACCGTCAACTCGGCGCGCGTCGCCAGACCACCCAGAGCGAACAGGCAGGCGAATAACATGGCGGCGGGCATGAGCTGCAGCAGCCGGGCCGGCGCGGTCAGCAGCACGTAGACACCGGCGTCGATCAGACGATAGTTGCCCTTGCCGACGTTGTGAAGCTGATTGAGGAACTCGAGCAGGCTGAACAAGATGGTGAGGCCGGCCGACACCAGCAGCAGCGCTTTCAGCGTAGTAATCGCGATATAACGCTCGAGTCGGGTCATCAAGCCTCGAGGCAAGGCTCTCGTGAGGTTCACGTGAACGATCCCATCGGCACCCGCCTACGCCCCGCCCTTGCCTCGCCACCTCAGGCTGATCTGTGGCTCGAGCAGCGCCAAGATCAGCACCAGGGCGAGCGACGCCGGCGCAATCCACAAACCGGGAAAGGAGGGAAGAACCCCATTCTGGACCCAGGTTCGCGCGGACTCGTAGAGCAGGTAATAGGCTGCGTAAATCAGGATCGCGATGCCGACCTTGGTGTTTCTGTGTTGGCGAGGATGCGCGCGCGACAACGGCACGCCCAACATCCCCAGCAGAAGCGTCGTAACCGGCGTGGACTGGCGCCATTGGAACTCCGCGATGTCGGGCGCGGAATCGGAGGATCTCAGGTGAGTCGTGCTGGCAGCGATCGCGCTATAGTCAGGCGGGTGGACGGACGGGCTGACAAGATGGAGATTGAGGTCATTCGCGTTGAGGACGACCTCGCTGGCGCTGCCATCGACGTTGATGTCATAGACGTGAGCCCCTGACAAATGGAACCGCGGGCCCCTCTCGACGGGGGACAGCTGCTCGATCGACACCGCATAGATGACCCGAGTGCCGCCTCCGCGGAGCCTCAGTTGGACGAAAACGCCGCCGGCCGGGGCCGCCGGGCCCTCGCGCCGCTCGATGTAGATCGTACGGTCGCCTTTACCGGTGACATAGAACGTGCCGGGCTGCATGTTGTTCGAGTTGAGCGATGCCTCCGCGACGCTGGCAAGCTCGTGCGATCGAGTGTAAGCCCACGGTCTTGCGACAAGGGACAACCCGGCGACGATCACGGCCGTGCACAGCGACAGACCGAAAACGATACCCATCAGTCTGGCTGAGGTCCATCCGAGTGCGAATAGGGCCGTCATTTCGGAGTCAACGTACAGCCGGCCGAGGGCCATGACGACGGACAGGTAGAGCGATATGGGGATCAGCATCTCGAGCGCGATCAGGGTCTGCAGACCGATCACCTGGACGATCATGTTCGTCGGCAAGAGCCCGTTCACCGCATCCGACAAGAAGCCGGCAGCGCCATAGCTCATGAACAGCACGCAAAGCACAGCCAACACGGCCGCAAACGGCCCGAGGATCTCACGCAGCAGGTAACGTCCGATAATCATGCTAGGTGCCAATTCGTGCTAAGGTTAAACTGCTGCTGCCGAAATGTATGCACAGTCCATCGTCTGAAGTCTTGCATCGGGGGCGGAACGCCATCGGACCCGAAGACGCACCCGAAGACGCACCCGAAGGCGCCCTGCGAAGAGTGGCGATTTTCCGCCACAACCTCTTCAGGACCTCGGAACCGTTCATAACCGAGCAGGCCCGACACCTGCGCCGGTACCGGCCGCTTTTCTTGGGCCGGAAACGTTTCGGCCTGCCTCCCGAGGGAGCAAGCTCCCTGACGCTCGAGGACCTTTACCAGAGCTTCACACTCCCCCGCATCGGCTGGCAGATGCTGACCGGCGATGTGCAGCCGTATTTGCGTCTGTTGGGGCCGGCACAACCGTCTCTGATCCATGCGCACTTCGGTATTGAAGGCGTCTCAGCGCTTGGGCTGGCGATGCATCTCAGAATACCGCTCGTGACCACGTTCCACGGCTTCGATGCGACCCTCAAGACGCACGCGATGTTGGCCTCGCCCGCGTGGTTTCGCTATCCGTTGTGGCGGCGAAGATTAGCACGCGAGGGCCATCTCTTTCTCTGCGCCTCCTCGTTCATCCGCCAAAGACTCCTGGACACGGGTTTTCCCGAGTCGCGCACGCACACTCACTACATCGGCGTGGACTGCCGGAGCATCCGGCCGCGCGGGGACTTGGAGGAGCAACTGCTGATCCTGCACGTTGCGCGTCTCGTAGAGGTAAAAGGAACTCGCTACCTTCTGCGCGCCTTTGCGAGAGTAGCGCGGACCGACGACCGGGTGCGACTCAAGATCATCGGTGATGGTCCATTGAGACGACCGCTCCACGCGCTCGCAGCCTCACTGGGCGTAGGAGACCGCGTCGAGTTTCTCGGCGCCCTTCCCCATGCGGAGGTGCTTTCCTCGATGCGCACAGCCGCGATGCTGGTATTGCCCGGCATTCGTACCGCCACCGGGCGCGAAGAAGGACTGGGCATGGTGCTGTTGGAAGCCGCCGCCACCGGGGTACCCGTCATCGGATCCCGGGTCGGGGGGATTCCGGAATGCATAGTGGATGGGGAGACCGGTTTTCTGGTCCCGGAGCGCGATGAAGAAGCGCTTGCCCGAAGGATGGCGGAGTTGCTCGAGGACCCCGTCAGACGGCACGGCATGGGCGCAGCGGGCCGTGCGCTGGTCGAGCGCCAATTCGACATTGACCGGCAAACCGCAGCGCTCGAGAATTTCTATGACTCCGTCCTGGCACGGTGAGATTGCAGCATGAGCTCGCGGCAGGCCCTGAATGCCGTGGTCGTGGCGCATCCGGACGATGAGGCGCTCTGGTTGAGCTCCGTCGTCGCCTCGGCGGAGCGAATCGTGTTTGGTTTTGGTGCCGTCTTGGACCGGCCCGGCCGGTCCAAGACACGTCGGCGGGCCGTCGCTGCGTTGCCGCTGAACGGGATCGTCAACCTGGAGATTCCGGAAAGCGGGGTGGACTGGAAGTCCTATCAAATCCAGCCCGAGCTGACGCCGCTTGGCATCAAGATTTCCGAATCGTCGGTGCGGGAGCGTTATGAATCCAACTACGCGAGGCTGTATGACGGTCTTCGCGCATCGCTGACCGGATGCGCCGACGTCTACACTCACAATCCGTGGGGCGAGTACGGACATCCCGAGCACATTCAAGTCTACCGTGCCGTCACCGCCCTGCAGGAGGAGTTGGGTTATAAAGTCTGGTTTTCAAACTATGTGAGCGCCCGAAATCTAACTTTCGTCAGGGGTCTTGCCGAGCGCCTGAGCTGGGCTCAACGCGCGGTGGTGAAACCGGACTTGGTCACCGCTCGCGCCTTGATGGAGGTCTACCGGCATTACGGCGCCTGGACGTATCCGTCAGGCCATCGGTGGCCTGTACACGAGGTGATGTACACCCAGCCGCCGAGGAACAGCGCCGACCTCCGACACCCGTTTACAAGCGAATGGCTTCTCGACGTCACGAGACTGCGGTGGTGGTCACCGCCGTGGCGCAATCCCAGGCGGCACCTGAGCCCTCTCCACTGCGATCATGCGCTGCCGCCCTGATGGTCCAAGTCTCCACCCCACTCAGGGCACGACGGAGCCGGTTGGTTTCGTGATGATGTGTACCGCTTGCGTCCCGTTGTCCGAGAATGCTTGCAACCTGCCGTCCCGGACGTGGTACAGGAACATGGGTGCACTCATCTCCAAGCCGCTTCCCGCTGAAATGTGCGGATGACCCCGGAGACGGACGGTTTCCTGTTTCGCCTCATAGGTGATCTCGTCTGCCTGACCATGGTCGCCCCGCCCGGAATCAGTGCTTGGCTGTTCAAAACGCGCAGGGACGCCTGTCGCCACGATCTGGTCGAGCACGCCGTCGCGATACAGGAGAATGGCCTGATCCGCCCAAAGCGAGCCGCGCTGTTCCGAAGTGATCATCACCCGACCTGTGAAGGTCCACCGGCTGTTTTTGGCGCCCACGTCGGTGGCATGGGCCCTCTCGGCCGTAATTCGAGCACCACCCTGAGTGATGCTGATAGTCGTGAAGTCCGCCGTATTGGCCGTATCATCGATGGTCGCAACCACGGAGTCGATGACGAGGGGCTCTCTGGAGGTCGGGGGCGGCTGCGCAGCGACAGTGCCTGCAATCAGCGACGCTCCTGCTAGGATCGCCGCGACTCGATAGCGTGGCTCCTCGATGGATGGCGCGTCGCTGCCCTTAGAAAAGTGGATCACAAAATTGCTGCCGAACGCGTGCGATAACACCCGGAATCAATCGATGACACAAAAGCAAACCGCCGCACCAGGTCATGTTCCCACCAGGCGAACGACGGAAATAGAGGAAATTACCAATCTGTACCTCATCCACCCGCTGGCAAGTCGACTCGTCCCGATTTTCGCCCGCCTGCACGTCACGCCTAACGCCGTGTCGATCGTGGGCATGTTATTTGGCATTCTTTCAGCCTTCGCATACTACCGCTACTGGGACCCTCGTTTCGCGATCGCCGGCTTTGCCCTGATGATCGCCTGGCACGTCATGGACGGAGCAGATGGCCAGCTCGCGCGCTACACGCAATCCTACTCGTACCTCGGAAAGATGCTCGATGGGATCGCCGACAATGTAACCTTCGCCGCCGTATATGCCGCTCTTGCCGTGGCTTCGAGCCGCCGGCATGGCAACTGGGTCTACGCGTTGGTCGCAATGTCGGCAGTGTTCCATGCGATCCAGTCGGCGAGCTACGAAACTGAGCGACAGGAATACGAATATCTGGGATGGGGCAAAAAGCCACAGGAACCGCCGCCTCGGAATAGATCGCGACCGGGGCGGCCCCGGCGGCATCCGCCGGCTATTGGACTTTCTTCACCGGCTGTTCTTCGGCTTGAGCTTTCCCACGGCGGGAATCAATGGGAAATTCCGCGAGACCATGGCTGAAGCCCTGCAAAACGACCCGGCAAAGGCTGCTTTGGTGCGCCAGCATTACCGCGAGACGCTCGCGCCACAGATTCGAAGCTGGTCGGTCCTGTCGGCCAACTATCGAACCCTCGGCATTTTCATATCCACCCTCTTCAAGGCTCCCGAGTATTACTTCGGATTTGAGATCGTAGGATTTAGTGTGGTATTGGCCGTGCTTGTCCGGCGGCTAAACTCTGCTCACGAGGACCTGCTGAGAGAGTTGCGATCGCATGTACAGGTCAAACTCGAGCGCTTATAGTACACACTACTCACGATCGAGCTCTTCCGACAGCAAACAGGAACGCGCGCCTGCTCAATCACTTACGAAGACGGCACTGGGGTGTCGTGCTGGCGGTTGCGCTGCTGACCCTGGTGACGGGCCGCCCGGTGCATGCGCAGGCGACTGCCTACCTGCCGCTCAACCTCGAGCCTGAAATGGAACGGCAGGTCGAGCGCGTTCTGATCCTGGCCGACGAGCCGATCTTGAAGCGTCCTTTCTCGGTCGAGTTGGTGAAGCTGGCGTTGCCGCAGGCCTGTCGAGTGGACCATGTGCTCTGCCGGCGAGTGACGCGGTACCTGGAGCGTTATTCGCGCGATTACGCGGTGACCCACGCCAGCATCACGGCGTCCTACACGCACAACGGTGCCGGCGATGTGGTGCCCAACGAGTATGGCATGCCGGAGAAGAGCCACTACGACCTGTCGATCGCCGCTTTCGTACAGCCGTCCGACTACCTCCTGGCCAGCGCCGGTGGGATCAGCTATAGCGGGCGGACGGTACCGATCGGCTCGATGCTGACCCTCGGCACCAGCTGGGCGCAGATCGACTTCGGCTGGCGCGCTCACTGGCTCTCGCCGCTCACCGATACCAGTGCGCTTATTTCCACCGAGGCGCCGACGACTCCGTCGATCACGCTCTCGAACTGGGAACCGCTGACGCGCCTGGGGTTCCAGTACGAGCTCTTCCTGACCAAACTAAGCTCCCAGCCCATCCTATACAATGGCGTCGAGCAGGTAGGCCAGCCGAGGCTGTTCGGAAGCCAGTTTTCCATCGAACCATTTCCGGGCTGGTCGGTGGGCATCAACCGCATGCTGGAGTTCGGCGGCGGCTCAGGTCTGCCGGATTCCGCCAGCTTCGTGGCGCGGCAGTTCTTCAAGCCGAGTGGTCTGTCGCAGAACCTAGGCAACCAGCAGGCCTCGTATGTCACGCGCTTCGTGTCACCGACGCGCGTGCCGTTCGCCCTGTATTTTCAGTATGCCGGCGAGGACACCGAGCTCGGCGGCAGCTTCCTGCTCGGCAGCCCGATGATGTCCGGCGGCATCGATTTTCCGCGTGTCTTCAAGCACTTCGACGTCACCTACGAGATCTCAGAGTGGTCGAACATCTGGTACGTGCACAACATTTTTCTGTACGGCATGAGCCAGGACCAGCTGGTGCTCGGCGCCTGGGGCGCCGATCAGCGTAATTTTAACGACGGCGTGGGTGCTCGCAGCCAGATGCTGCGTGTCGGCTGGTCGCCGCCGTTCGGTGGTTACCTCGAAGAGAAAGTGCGCCTGCTCACCAACCAGAACTACTTCGGCGGCGACAACCGCGAATACGATCCGGCCGACAAGGCCTTCCCGTATCACCACTATATCGACGTGTCCGTGCGCTACACCCGGCCTTGGAACGGGGTGACCCTCGGCGGCGAGGCGGAGGGCGGCCATGACGTTTTTGGCAAGAACTTCGCACGCCTGTCCGGCTTCGTTCGTTACGGCGGCGATCCACGCACGCGTGACTACGTCGACGACGATACCGACGATGAGGATCAGACCCGTGCGGCCACGCCGGCGCAGGGCGCCGAGTGGTTTGTGGATGTCGGCGGCAACGTCAACCGGGTGATCACCGCCATGGCCCCGTTGCCCTCTGAAACCAGCAGCCCCGACGTTGGTGCGCACTTCGCGCTTGGCGGTCGCCGGGCCGTTTCCGAGCACAACGACTTTGGCGCTCGTGTCGAGTACGACTCGGGCGTCGACGGTCATTACCTGATCGGCTTCCGCGCCCTCGACTGGCGTTACCGCTTCGACAATCCGTTGGCGCTCGGGCTGTTCGTGGGTGCCGCGCGCTACAGCACCATCACCCCGGCAACCTCGCTCTACGCCGGACTCGGCGTGCAGTGGCGCGATATCTGGCGGCACTGGGACCTCGACTTGGACGGTCGCTACGGGGATAACCTGGCGCGCGATCACGTGCTCGCCTCGGATTTCCAGGGTACACGGCCCGAGACCTTCTACAGGATCCAGTCGCTGGCCCTGTATCTCTCGCGACATTTCTGACGCGGCCGCCCGCGCGGATCTCAATGCTGATCAGAAATGACTGCGGTCCCGTTGATGTGTGCCGGCTCCATTGCTATTTGTGGCAAGACGCGGCTGACCAAGGCGCTATACAACTGGGTATGGCGGTGCGCCCGGACATGGTCAGGATCGATCAGCGCGACGTAGGGCTTGCTGCGCACCGAGGCATACCAATGCACGACCAGGGTTTGCGGCCGCAACGCCAGATCCAGGTTGGCTGCCCCGCTTCGAAACCAATGCGTCGAAATCTCCGGCCCCAGGGGATAGAAAACACCTGGTTCATGAATCACCAGTTCAACGCCGGAAAATTGGCCAACGAGACTCTGCAGCAGATCCGGTCCCAACGCGTACGGCTGGCTCCGGCGCGCCGGCGGCAGCGCCGCCATGGCAATCAAATCGGCGGCGAACAGCGGCGCGCCCGCTGGGCCGCCCATCACCGCGCCGTTGATGCCCTTGAAATACCAGTGTTCCACATGCCGGAAGCCGCGCCAGCCGCCGGGACACACGCGCAAGCCGGTGCGCAGCACATCCAGCGCCAAATGCTTTGCCAACACCTTCCAGGAGCGCGAACTGCGCACCCAATGCGGCCACACGATATATTCCGTGCCGATGAATTGCGGCGCGTCCAGAAGCGGGCGCAGCGAGGCCACGGTGATGGTGTCGAGATCGAGATAAATGCCGCCCTGCAGATAAAGTATCGCCGCGCGCAGCACGTCGGAGCGCTGCGACGGGCTCGCCAGGTTTGCGTAAATGTCGGCGAGCACGCCGGAAAGGCCAAGCCTGGCCCCGGCCTCAGCCAGCAAGTCGCGCGCGTCGATTCGCTCGAGGCGCATCCCAGCCGTGCTCCGCAACGCGGTGAGCACCGCGCCCTCCTCGAGTTCATCGGTATGGTGAAGCACCACCTCGTCCATGCGGGCCTGCGCCGCCGCCGAGAGCAGGGCAAAGGCGCAGGCCCAGCTTAGCTTCGGGCCGATCCAGCAGAAATGCACGCGCGCGGGAATGGACATGACGCATAGGATAATCGCTAGCCCGCACGCTCGTCGATCCGATCAAACCAGGCCGCAATCGGATCACCGGCATCAACCAACGCACTACCCATAGACAGCCGGTACCACTTCAGTGCCCCAAAGACGATGTAGTCCGCATAAGCTGGCTTCTCACTGGCGAGGAACGGCCGCTGCGCCAGGATTCGTCGAAAGGGATCCAAGCTGACTCGTATCGCTGGAAGCGTCGGAACGCTCAGCAGGTGAGCTTCCTCGAGCGTCGTCCTCAGGCGTAGCTCGCGGGTGCGCCGGAAGTAATCTTGCTCGGAGCTCTGAAGCTGTTCCCATATTTTTAGGGCGACCACCGGAAAGATCTGCGGATGGAGCGTCAGATCTACCCAAGACTCTACAAATTGCGCGAACCAGCGCCGTGAGTCGTTTGGGAAAAGCGTCGGCCTGTCCGGGTAGCGGGATTCGAGGTCGAGCGCGATGTTCAAACTTCCGCCGCTCCACACGCCGCCGTCGTCGATGACCGGCAACGTCTTGAACGAACCGTCGCCGAGGGCCGGAATTTCTGAGTACAGGGTGGCCCGAGCGTCGAACGGCAGTTGTTTGTGCGCGAGTGCGAGCTTGGCGCGCCAGCAGAACGGACTGGGGCGCGAGCCGGAGCGTGTAGCGAGATCGAACAGCACCACCATGGCGGCAGGCGGCAGATGCGCCGGTTACGCGGCGCGCAACATGGTGACCACGGTCGCGCCGCCGAGGCCCGTGTTGTGGGCCAGGCCAAGTCTCACGTCCGGCACCTGCCGCTCACCCGCGGTGCCCCGAATCTGATGGACCAGCTCATGGCACTGGGCGAGCCCCGTGGCCCCCAAGGGATGACCCTTGGCGAGAAGTCCCCCTGAAGGGTTGACGACGTGGGAGCCCCCATAGGTGTTGTCCCGGTCGAGCGCGTATCTCTGGAACTCTCCTCTCGCACACAGGCCCAAGGCTTCGCTGAAGATCGCTTCGGCACTGGTGAAGCAGTCATGTAGTTCGACGACTTGCACGTCCTCAGGACCTGCGCCCGCCATCTCGTACACGCGCTTTGCGGCGCGGCTGGTCATGTCGGCACCGATGAGTCCGCGCATGCTCTCGAAGCTATCCGCGCGGTCGGTGGTCAGGGCTTGGCCGATCACCTCAACCAGTCCGTCGAGCGAGTGCCTCCTGGCGTAGCCCGAGGAGACGACCACGGCGGCAGCGGCACCGCAGGTGGGTGCGCACGCCTGATAGCGCGTCAACATTCCATACAAGGGCTTCGACGCCAGAACCTCTTCGATAGACAGCGGAGTGCGAAACAACGCCAGCGGGTTTTTCGAGGCATGCTGCCTCGCCTTGACCGCCACACTGGCGAACGTCTCCGCAGCGGTTCCATAGTCTCTTTGATGCTCCAAGCCCGCGGCACCGAAGTACATCGCCGCATTCAGGGGTCCGCTGGTGTCCTCGCCAAGAAGCTCTCCCAGTCGAGTGGTGAGATGATCCATCGTCCGCTTGCGATCATCGAACACGAGGTTCAGCTTCCCGGGAATCATCTGCTCGAAGCCCAGCGCCAGCGCGACTTCGGCCGCGCCTGACGCCACCGCCTGACAGGCAAGATACAACGCGGTTGAGCCCGTCGCACAGTTGTTGTTGACGTTGATGATGGGTATCCCGCTCAACCCCAGTCTGTACAGCACAGACTGCCCGGCAGTCGAGTCCGCGTACACATAGCCAACCTGCGCGACTTGAATGTCCTCATAGGAGACCGTTGCATCCTGCAGTGCGAGACGCGCCGCCGATTCACCGAGTTCGTCCCACGGATCGCTCTGACCGGGTTTGGCGAATCGCACCATGCCCACTCCGGCAATGAGAGGTTTTTGATCGTTCGTCACGGCGATGCTCATAAATGATTCCTTATCAAGATGCTTGAACGGACACGACCCACGTACCGACGGTGATGGGGATCGACCAAGTATCGATCGGCGGCGCTCGATCCGCGGCGTCTCGCACGAGCAGGGAACGCGCCTCCGCCAGCGAATTCGCCGAAAAGATCGCCACTGCGCGCCAGATCGCCGAGCCCGCCTCTCCCGGCATTTGTCGGGGCTCCAATTCCGCACCGAAAAGCACCGTCTGAGCGGCGGCGATTGGCGACTGGGGGGTCGCGGCGAGGGCCGCGTATAGGCGGCCCGCAGGTTTCGGCAGTGCTGTGGACAACCACGACCCGTACGCTTTGACCGGCTGAAACACCGATACGCGGCTCCAGACTCCCGATGTGACATAGGGGTCGCCTTGCATGAGATCGAAGGTGACCGACGGCGGCTCGTCGATCACGAACAGGCTGCCGACCAGGCAGTCATCTCCCTTCCCGCGTGCGTTATCGGCTGTCGCCAGGGGGCCGGCGAAGCGAATGCGATTCTTGAGACGATGCAAATACTCGATGTGCGCGTCATATGAACGTTCCCGTTCAAACGCAGCTTTGCTCGAGTCCAGACAGTGCACGACGGTGGACATGGAACTCCGATCACGCGGCGCGCAGATGCAAAAGCTCACCCAGAAGCTTGGCCGCGGTCGGAACAAGATCAGGACCCGGGAAATGATGCACCATCCCCGGAATGCGAGCGCTCAAGACGCGAACGCCTGCCGCAGCCAGCGCTGCGGCATAGCGCTCACCCTCATCACGCGCCGGATCATATTCGATGGTGATCACGACGGCGGGCGGAAGAGCGCTCAAATCTTTTGCCAGGAGCGGGGACAACAGCGGCTCATTCGCCTCGACACCCGGAGCGTATTGCTGATAGGCCCATAGAAGCTGCTGGCGGGTGAGTACATAGCCCTCACCGAGCTCATGCATCGAGTTCGTGTCGCAATGCGCGTCGAGTATGGGCTCGAGCAGCAGCTGAAAGCCCAGACGCGGCCCACCTCGATCGCGCGCCAGGAGGGTGGCCGCCGCCGCCAAATTGCCCCCGCTGCTTTCTCCTGCCACGCCGATGGGCGCGTGCGGGTCCCCGCCCAGTTCCCCCGAATGCCCTGCGGTCCATTGGAGTGCTGCATAGACATCCTGCAACGGTGCCGGATAGCGCGCCTCCGGTGACAGCCGTTGATCGACTGCCACGACGATGCAACCGCTCGCCTTGGTGAAGGCGCGGCGCCCCGCATCGAAAAGATCCAAGGTTCCCCGGATGAATGATCCTCCATGCGCCCAGACTATCAGGGGAAAAGGCCCCGTGCCCTGGGGTATGTACGCCCGGATCCGCATGGGTTGCCCGTCGCCGCCGGCGATCTGGAGATCTCTCACGTCCCCAATTTCGAGGGCAGGGCCCGTCGGGATCAGGGCATTCGCCGCGCGCCTGAACTCCTCGATCGGAATATCTTGCGGCTGGGGCGCCTTGCCCATCTTCGCCACAAAGGCCTGCGCATCCGGGTGGAGTGCCATATCTACCGCTCCTCAGGGTCAGGCCTGACTCGAGGTGGATTCCGATGCCGCCGCGGGTCGCCGCAGCCGTGTCTTCCATTCGTGCGGTCGCACTGTAACTTCCGCACGCGAGCGCTCACGTCGTGCCATGAGGATCTGCCGCCCGTGTTCGGTCATGTCCGCCTCCGTCCAGATCGCGCCGCTGCAGAGCGTCACGTCGACGTGAGTCACGCCCTCCACGGACGCCAAGCGCTCTTCTGCCACCTTCATGATACCCGCGATCATGGTGCACATGGCCGACGTCGCGCGCATGGAGATACGCACCACGCCATCCTCACCCACCGCCAACTCGGTGATGAGCCCCATGTCGACGACGCTCAAGGGCGCCCCCGCCGTCACGCTGCAGGGATCGATGACCTCCTCCAGGCCCTTCATGACTCGATCGTGCAAAGTGCTCATGCCGGCACCGCGAGCCCGCTTTCACGGATATAGCGCCGCCAGTTCGAATACGGCGCCTGGATGCCGGTACGCGCACGCTCCTTGGCGAACTCATCATTGGCAAGGTGCTTCTTGGCCGCCTCGATATCGATCCCGAGAATTCGCGCGTAGTTCCCGCCGAGGATGAGCTGCTTGTCTTCCGCGGTGATCTGAGAAATACCCCATCTCCTCATGGTCGCGTCCTGGAACTTGAAATCCCGGATCTTTTCGAGGATCGGTTGGGAATGAAATACCATGTTGCCATCGGAGAAGATGATCTTGCTCGACCCCGCCCAATACATGAACTGTCCCATCAATTCCTCGAACATGCCCGGTGCTTTGACGGCAAACGCCGATGTGATTTCGAGGTTGCCGTACACATTCGGGTAGCGTGCCATCGCCATGCAGGTCTCCTCGGTGAATGCGTAGCCCGCATGAATGATCTCGAATGCGAGGTCGGGAAACTGGTCTGCGGCAATGTCGATGTCATCGACCTTGAACGGGTTCAGCGGCACCGCGCCGAGCGGGGCCGCCTTGTGAATGGCCACGATCTTGATGCCATGCTCGCGAGCGCGCTTGAACAGAGGGAACGCAAGCTTCGGGTCGTCCATGCGCCAACTGCGAATCGGGTCGATCTGCGCGGGATATAGCTTGAGGCCGACGGCTTGCGGCAACTCCGCCATCTGCTCGTCGAGCTCGCGCAGGCACACATCGAGCCCCATCGTGGGGTCCACGCCCACATAACCCACGAAGCGCTGCGGCCAGCGGCGCACCGCTTCGACCATCTTCTTGCGCGCGCAAAGCCCATCCTGGAAATACGAATCGAGCCTCAGCGTGTGGGTGGCGGCCATGTCGCAATCGCTCTCCAGGAACAGCGTTCGCGCGACGATTTCCATGGGCCAATCGGTCTCCTGTTCCTGCTTCCCCAATCCGAGGCCCGGCTGCCAATCGCGATGCAAGATGACGAGCAAGTCCCGCAACGACTGCGCGTGCCGCGTCTTGTGCGTATTCTCGTCGGTCAGGTTGTACGCATGCGCAACCGCATTGAAGACAAACATTCCATCGATCATGAGTAAATCTCCTGCCTGGTAGTGCTTCAATTCTTCATGGCGCGATCTTCGATCGCATCTCTCTCATCTGCTTGGAGAGTATCGCCGCTTCCCCCTTCAATGCCGCCGCCAGCCTCGGTTGCCGGTCAGCCTGCAACCGGCTTGTCACCGCCCCGATGCTCAACGATCCGATCGGCCAATTTCTTTCATCGAGTATCGCCACCGCGATCCCGTAGGATTCGGGGTGAACCAGTCCGGGATTCACGCAATAACCCTTCGCGCGCGTTGCCTTGACCGACGCACGCACCTTCTCGACCGAATAGTTCGGAAACTTGGCGATTTCCTCCCGATTGGCCTCCAGGACACGCTCCACACTGGGATTATCCATCGCAGCCAGCATCGCGCCCCCAATGGAGCCGATCCCGAGTGGATAGCGGATACCCACCTGCAATACGTGCGTGCGGATCGGGTGAGTCCCCTCTTCACGATGCACGCAAACCAGGTCATCCCCGCTCAAGAGACAAAGAAACGCGCTGTCCTCGGACAGCGTTGCGAGGCGCCGCAGGCCGGGTACCGCCAGCTGATGCAAGCCGTAGCGCGGCGCTGCAAGGATGCCCAGGGCATACAGCTGCTCGCCCGGATAGTAGACCTTCGATTCAGTGTGACGCTGAACCAGACCCTCCCGGGTCAACACCATCAACAGACGATGCGCCGTCGCTTTGTTCAATCGGCTGGCGGACACCACATGCGAAAGAGTTGCCCCGCTCGTCGCCGCCGCCACGATTCTCAACACCTTCATTGCTCGCTCAATGCTTTGAGCCCCGTTCATTTTCTTCGCCCGTGCTGGCGTCACAATCGAGTCCTTTCGTGTTTCATGATATGCAACGGGAACATACGCCCGCAAAGCAATCAATGCAATTGGCCTGTATTTGCGGCTATTTATTTTACCCGGATGTTCCATATGATGGACTTATTGTTGACGCACGCGGCGCGTATGTGGTCGGATCGACGCACACGGATCTGACGACTCAAGTGCAACACTACAAGTCAACGAGTCGCCGGATCTCATAAATGGCTGAGATCACGGGGGAACATTACGATGCCGCCAACAACAATTAAGGCGCGCTGTGCAGTCCGCGCAACACCGATGCCCTTGCTCGGTTGCCTTGGTTTCGCGACCCTCGTGTTCAGCCCGCTCACCCAGGCGCAAGACACGGCGGCGGCCCCTCAATCGACCGCAGGGGCCCAGTTGGCAGAGATCACGGTGACGGCTCAAAAGCGCGTGGAGCGCGCGCAAGACGTGCCGATCTCCGACAGCACCGTGAGCGCCACGGAGGCCTTGAGCCGCGGCATCACCGACACGACGTCGCTACAGATGGCGGTACCCGGCTTGGTCATTGATCACACGGCGAACGAGGGCAACATCTTCATTCGCGGTGTCGGCACCAATCTGTTCGGTCCATCGAGCGAACAAACGGTGGCGGTCTATGTCGACAACGTTTACATGCCGTCCCCGGAGGCGAATCTTTTTTCCTTCAACAACATCGACCGGGTGGAGGTATTGAAGGGCCCGCAGGGAACCCTGTTCGGCCGCAACACCACCGGCGGGGTGGTGCAGATCGTCACCAAGGACCCCTCGACCACATTCGGTGGGGACCTGAGTGTGGGCTACGCCAATTACGACACCGTGACGTCACAGGGCTATGTGACCGGTGGCGTGCTGCCGGACCTGGCGGCAGATCTTGCGGTCATGTACGAGAATCAAGGCATCGGTTGGGGGCACAACTTCACCACGGACCGCGAGAACGGGTTCGAGGCGAAGGATAACTATGCGGTGCGATCGAAGTGGAAATTCACGCCCTCGGATGCCACGACCATTCGGCTCATCCTCGACTATTCGCGCAACTACAGCAATTACGCCTATCAGGTGGTCCCCGGGGTGCACAGCGCTGTCGATCCTGCGGTCACGTATCCCGGTCGCTACAATGCCCTGGGGGATCTGAACGACTTCGAGCTCGAGCGAGAGAAGGGCGCCTCGCTCCAGCTCGATCAGGATGCGCAATTCTTTCGCATCGTGAACATCTTCTCGTACCGGCACACGGAGGTGGGCTACTTCCTCGATCAGGACGATACGCCCGTCGTCGCCGCCGACTTGAACCTGCCCTCCATCGCCCATGACTGGACCGAGGAGCTGCAGATCCACAGTCTGGATTCCTCCCGCATCAAATGGCTGCTCGGCGGCTTCTTCTATGACGCCTATGCCGCTTACACCCCGGTCAACATCGATGATGGAGCGGTGGTCATCAGCGATTATCAGAAGACTCGATCTCCCGCCGGATTCGGGCAGGCCACCATCCCGCTGATTGCAGACACCAATTTCACCGCAGGCGTCCGGTATACCAGCGAGCACCAATCGTTTTCCGGCACGACATATGCCGGGGACGCGGATCTCGGGACCTTCCCGGCCTCGCAGACCTTCTCCAAGACGACCTGGCGTTTCGCCCTTGATCATCATTTCAGCACCGATGTGATGGCGTACCTGTCCGCGGATCGCGGCTTCAAGAGCGGCGGCTACAACATGATCACGGTCGCCGGCACCGACTCGTTTCTTCCGGAAACGCTCGACGCCTACGAGCTCGGTCTCAAGAGCGAGATGCTCGATCATCGCGTGCGCGTGAACGCCGCGGCCTTCTGGTACAACTACACCAACATTCAGATTGAAGTGCCCATTACCGGAGGAACGACCACGGTCAACGGTCCGAAGGCACGCATCAAGGGCCTGGAGGGCGAGGTCGATGCCAAGCCGATCGAGCCGTTGACACTATCGGCAGGCGTCACGCTGCTCGATGCAAAATACACCGAGTACCCGAACGCCTTGGCGATCGGCTCCGAAGGGCAGTCCGCGGTCGTCGATGCCACCGGGCACTACATCGTCGGTGCGCCGAAGGTCACCGGCAATATCTCGGCGGCGTATCTGATCAGGCTGCCAACCGGCAAACTGGAGCCCAACCTGAGCGCTCGCTACGACGACGGCTATTTTTTCTATGCAGACAACCGCCTGACGCAGCCCTCCTACACGGTGCTCAATGCGACCCTCACCTGGTATTCGCTCGATGATCGCTGGAATGTGCAAGCCTGGGGCAAGAATCTGAACAATGCGCTGTACTACGAAGGACGCTCCGAGCAGGGCGGCCTCGGAGATGCGCAGCGGCAGGCTCCTCCCCGAACTTACGGCGTGACATTCCAGATGAAGTTCTGACGGCGACCGATCGATAGTCAACGGCATGACGGCCCGCACCGCCAAACCTTTTCCGTCTCTCCATGTCTTCAGCGGATGCGATGTGCCTTGGTTGCTCGATGGCCAGGAGAAACGCCGCCCGAACAAGACCTTCCTGGCGTGGGAGCCCTTCGAGGGTGAGCGCCGTAGCTGGACCTTCGCCGAGTTCGGCGCGGTAATCCGCGCCTGTGCCGGCGGACTACTTGCAAGAGGAGTGCGCAGCGGGCACTTCGTGAATATTCATCTGGACAACTGCCCGGAGTTTCTGTTTGCTTGGTTCGCGTGCGCGCGCATCGGAGCAATCGCGGTGACCACCAATACCGGCAGCTCGCGAGAGGAACTCAGCTACTTCATTTCCAACAGCGCCTCCGCCGTGGTCCTGACCCAGCCGAAATACTTGCCGGTGGTGCTCGGCGTCTCGCAGAAACTGCGCTGGGTCGCGTGCTGCTCGACCGATAGCGGTGCTCCTTGCGCAACGGCGCTTCCGCCGGAAGTGATCCCGTTTGAGGATCTCCTCCTCGAGAAGACCTCAACACTACCGGTACTGGAGCGCGACCCTCGTCGACCGAATCATGTCCAGTACACTTCGGGTACCACTTCCCGCCCGAAGGGAGTCGTCTGGACACACGGCAACGCATTATGGGCCGCGAAAGTGACCAGCAGCCACGCGCAACTCGTCGAGAGCGACAGCGTACCGGTATTCTTTCCGTTATTTCATGCGAATGCACTGGCGTACACCGTGCTGCCGACCCTCTGGTCGGGCGGGACGGCTGTGCTCATGCCCAAATTCTCGTCGAGCCGCTTCTGGGAGATCACGACTCGACACCGCTGTACCTGGGCAAACATGGTGCTCTTTACGCTCCGCGCGTTGCAGAGCCTCCCCGATCCGCCGCAGCATCATTTTCGGTTTTGGGCATTGCTCAACCAGATACCGAGCGTGTACGACCGTTGGGGCATCCCCTTCATCAGCTGGTATGGGATGACCGAGACGATTACACAGAACATCCATTCGTTCGTCGGCTTCGATACTCCAGCCGGAGCCATCGGTCATCCGGCTCAGGAATACGAAGTCGCGGTGCGGCACGAGAACGGCGCGGACGTTACACCCGGAAACGTGGGTCGACTCTGGGTCCGTGGGATTCCCGGACTGTCGCTGTTCTTGGAGTATCTCGACGACGCCGAGGCAACGGATGCCGCGTTCGATGTCGATGGCTGGTTCAACACCGGCGATGAGGTCAGGCTCGACGCCGGCGGACATATCCATTTCGTCAGTCGTGCCAGGGACATGTTGCGGGTCGGCGAAGAAAACGTCGCTGCCTCGGAAATCGAATCCGCGATCAACCGCGTACCCGGTGTGGTCGAATGCGCCGTCATCGGCAAGCCGGACGATATGCTGGAGGAGGTGCCCATCGCCTTCGTCGTTGCGGCGGACCCCTGCCCTCAGCTGGAAGAGCGGATCCTGGGTTATTGCGCAGAGGCGCTCGCCCGGTTCAAACAGCCCAGGGAGATCCGATTCCTCCGCGAGCTCCCCAAGGGACTGCTCGATAAGACCCTCAAAAGAGAGCTGAGACTCGTCCTGGCGCGCGAACCGAAAGGCGGCGGTATCGGATCCGAGTGAATCATTTCGATCGCGCTAAAATGGCCACAACCATCGATAACACCCGAGTTGTGGCCGCTTATATCCCGAACACTCCGGCAGGCCAAACCAATTACTGCGGCCCCGGCTCCTGACCCGGCTTCAGCAGCATCGCCGCCGGGTGCACCCGGTAGACCGGGATCGGCTCCTGGATCACGAGAAGTCCGCCGTGAATGGAAATAAGTTGCCGATCCGGACGGTCTCATTTTCACCATGGCGACTATCAGTGCACCGGCCTCGTTTCTCCACAAACTGGCGGCAGCAACCAGGCCAATCCCGAAACTGTGGACCCTCTTCGGCGGAATTGCGTGGCCTTACGTCGAGTTGGCGACTCGGCTCTGGATCGGCAAACTCTTTGGCTTCTTTGGCTTCATACAGCTGCTGCACTGGGAAACCACACTGGCGGTGGCGATCGAAGAGAACCCTATCCCGTTCCTCGCGCCGAATTCGGCGGCGTTTCTGAGCACGGCAATTTATATCGTTTGCGCCGCGCTGCTGGCGATCGGCTTCATGACTCGGTACGCCGCGCTGCCGCTGCTACTGCTGTCGCTGATCACGCAGCTTCGCTACACCCCATACGATACCCAGCTCTTTTGGGTGGCGTTGGCAGGTTGGTTCGCGATTCACGGTGCAGGGCCAATTTCGGTCGACAACTTGCTACGGCGGGGGCTGAATGACAGCGCCATCCCGCTTATCCCACGAATTATCGGATTTTCCAAACGCTTGAGAGCATACGGCACCCCGCTGTACATCTCATTCATCCGGGTGTGGCTGGGGATCGCCTTGTTGATGGCGGCCGTGTCGCGCTATTCGGGCGCTGAGTTCCACAGCCTCGAACGATGGCTGCCGTTGGACGTGGCCATTCGCGTTCCACCGGCTTCCGCATGGGTTGGCGGTGTCTTGCTCCTCACCGGGCTGGCGACGCGCTATATCGCCGCAGTTCTGTTCTTCGGACTGTTTGCCTATTCGATGATCGACCCGCGGGTCACCGACTCGATCTATCTGCTCATGTTCCTGGCGATTCTTGGCGTATACGGCGGTGGATTCGTGTCGCTCGACGAGTTCCTCGTGCGATTGCGTGATCGCTTTTTTCCTTTGACCAAGAGGCATAGTCTCGACGCTCTTCGTGGATTACCGCGAGTCGTCATCGTCGGAGCAGGCTTCGGCGGCTTGCGATGCGCGCAAGCCTTGCGTGACGCCTCCGTGTCGGTGACGCTCATTGACCGCACGAATTATCACCTGTTCCAGCCGCTGCTCTATCAAGTCGCCACGGCGGCCTTGTCTCCTGGTGATATTGCCACGCCGGCTCGCCAGATGTTCCGAAACTCGCCGTCCGTCCGGCTGCTCCTCGGCACCGTCACCGGGGTGGATACCCAGCGGCAAACGGTGTCGACGCAGGATGGCAGTATTCCATACGATTATCTGGTGCTTGCCACGGGCGCCACTCACAGCTATTTCGGAAAGGATGAATGGGCACGCTTCGCGCCGGGCATCAAGCGCATCGAAGATGCGTTGGAAATCCGGCGCCGGGTCCTGACAGCATTCGAACGCGCCGAAGGGGCGTCTCTCGAGCAAGACCGTCAGGCATTGTTGACCTTTCTGATCGTCGGCGGCGGCCCCACGGGCGTGGAACTCGCGGGCGCGATCGCGGAGTTGGCCCGTTTTGGGTTGGAGAAGGATTTCCGGGCGTTCGATCCGGCGCAAGCCCGCGTGATCCTCGTCCAAGCCGCGCCGCGACTACTGCCGAGTTTCCCGGAGCGGCTCGCGCAGATTGCGCAACGCTCGCTGGAGGGGCTGGGAGTGGAAATTCGTCTCGGCAGCCGGGTTGATCATATCGATGAAACGGGCGTTGCGGTCGATGGGACACGCATCGAAGCGAGTACGGTGCTTTGGGCCGCCGGGGTAGCGGCATCGCCCGCTGCGGCGTGGTTGAACGCCGCCGCCGATAGGGCGGGACGCCTCATCGTCGGCGATGACTTGCGGGTGCCGGGGCTCGTCAATGTATTTGCGATCGGTGACACCGCGGCGAGCAAGGCTTGGCACGGTGAATGGGTGCCGGGTTTGGCTCCGGCGGCCAAGCAAGGCGGAGCGTACGTCGCAAAGCAAATTCGTGCGATGGTCGAATCCCGCAGGCCGGTGCCGGCATTTCGTTATCGCCACCTAGGGTCCCTTGCCACCATCGGCCGCAAGGCCGCCGTGGCGGATTTCGGCATCGTGAAGTTGTCGGGGGCACCGGCATGGTGGCTGTGGGGAATAGTGCACATCGCCTTCATGTTGGGTGTCAGAAATCGCGTCGCGACGTTGACGAACTGGTTTTGGGCATACCTCAAGTTTGGCGGCAGTATCCGCTTGATCACAGGGGGTTCGTAGTCGGCGCATCGGGGGGTCCGATCAGTACGTCACCGCCATCGCAAGTCCTCCGGGATCACCTTTCGGCTGCGCAGGGCGTCGACCTCAGCGCGCTCGCGAAGGGAGTTGGCATGACGCTCTGCGATGATGCGTTTGAAGCGCTCGTCGCCACGTAATCTATCGAAGGCAGTATCGGCATCGAGCAGCCACGCGTCGGGAGCCCAACCCGAGCGCGAAAAAGCGCCGAGCTCTCCGAGGGCCTCTTCGTTTCGTCCAAGAAGGACGAGAGCGCGAGCGCGCTGCAAGGTGAACCACATGGTGCCGCGCTGATATTTGACAGCGGCGAGGTCTATTGTCGATAGCGCCATCTCGAGCAGCCGGCGCGCCTTCACTTCGTCGCCGGCGCGCATCATGAGATCCCCCAACCCGACCACCAAGTTCATGTCTCCGCGCATCGGGATGCCCAACAGAGGTGTTCCGTCGCTCTGCCATTTGACTCGCGCTTCTTTCTCAAACAACTCGAGCGCGCGGCGTCGAGAGGTGGGATCGGTGGCGCTCATGAGCACCGCTAAATATCCATATCGGGCGTCCGGCAGGATCGGAATATTGGCGCGCGCTCCGTCGTCGTACATGATTGCAGCCGCCTTCTGCCAGTCATGCCGATACGCATGGATCGCCACCCACGCGCTTTGATTTTGGTTGCTGTCGGCGAGAAGCTGCTCCGCCGCGCGCAGATCCCCGACATCCAAGTACATGTGGATGAGAAGGCTGCGCACGGCGGTGGACGTGGGATCTAGCCGCAGCGCCTGCTCGGCAAGTCCGATGCCGTCTGCGATGCGGTTTTGGCAGCAAAAGCGCAGGGCCCCGAGGGCATAGAGGGCGGGAAAGTAGTTTGGATCAAGCTCGAGCGCGCTCGTGAGCAAAGGCTCGGCCTTGTCGATGTCCGTCGTACGTTGAAAGTTATAGGTCTCGGCCAGGGCGGTGGGGTAACGCGGCTCCTGAGGATCGAGGTGCATCGCACGTTGCGTGAGGGCGATCACTTCGTCGAGCCTCGCAGGCGCCGCTCTGTTCACCTGCGAGAGTACTGCTTGAGAGAGCCCGAATTGGGCACGAGCCGAATTCGGTTCGATGGCGACTGCGCGCCGGGCGTACGCTTCCGCGCGATCAGGATCGTCTTCGATTGCCGCGAGCGCCTGCCATGCATCGGCGTTTCGATTGTCGAGTGCCAAGGCTTTCTGTAGTTCCTGGCGAACCTGGATTTGCGTGTCGGTCCAGTCCCTCTCGGTGGAGTTGCTGGCGCGAAACGCGAGCATCTGGTACCTGGCCCATGCAAGCCCGCTTAAAGCTCCCGAAAACGACGGGTCGATCTCGAGCGCCCGAGTGTAATGGTTCACGGCCCCCTGCAGATCCGCCAGAACGCTTTGCCGCTGCCGGCGGGGCATCGGGCGACGGGGTCTCGAGACCCAGCGGGGTCACGGTCGCGACGATCCGATAGCCCCGGCTTCGAACTCCGGCAATGTAGCGGGGGTTCTTTGCGTCATCGCCGAGGGAGGACCTCAGTAGTTTGATCCGTTGGCTGACGGTCTCGGCACTGACGACCGCATCCGGCCATACGATATCCATCAGTCTGCGGACCGTTACGATATTGGGCGCTGCCCGCACCAGCACCACCAGCAAATCGAACGAGAGTCCAGCCAGCTTGAGGTCGACACCAGCGCGCATCACGCGCTGTCGCCCGAGGTCGACGATGAGGTCGTCGACATGGAACAGAGTCGCGTCACCGGCGACGGGCGCCGGATAGGAGGCGGTCACATCATCCATAGTGGCACCGTCTGACTCCTCGGCCTGCCACACGGGTCGAGGGGGCAGCCGGAGCATGAATCGTGGACGCCGATCGAGCGAGACCTCGTGGGAGTCTAGCGCCGGGTGGCTATTCAACAATGGAGTGATCGCGGGTTACTTCAACGAGACCGAGACCGATGAAGTGGCGTGGGACGGAAACTCGTACAGCGGAGCCAACACCACAACACTCAATTTCTACCCGGTTCCACCCGCCACGACGCCAACGGTGATTGTATTAACGGGCACCGCGACGGCGAAGCGGATTGCGCCGTAATACTTACTTACAGTCGCCGCGTTATGTTCCCGTCATTTGAAGATTCTCAGATGGCGGGAGCATAACTAAAGAGTTCAACCCACTCCCATGGATTTAAAACCTCAACACCAGTCAGTTTGAAGCCATCCACATTGCGCCAAGATGACCAGAAGACGCCGGCGAAGTTGGATGCGGATTATCTTTGCGTCAGTCGGCGGCCACGCTGCGCCAACCGATTCGCTCCACCAGGTCCCGGAATTTCGCATCGGAACGCAGACCCGCGAAGGAGGGCTCGCGAGTCAGCTCGATGAGATCCGGGTTGTGTTCCCCGTAGGCTCTCTCGAGCCATTCGAGCGCTCGCTGCTTTTCGTCGATCGCCGCATAGATTCTTGCGACGTTGTACGGCGAAACATAGCGATCCGCGCTTTCGCCGAGCCCCTTCACGATTCTCTCCATGGCGGGCTTGTCTCCCGTGACAGCGTGCGCTTGCGCCAGTCCTGCCAGAGCTTCGGTGCTGCCTCCGGAATGCATCACCGCCTGCCGCATCGCATCGATCGCTTCATTCGGTAGGTTCTTCTGCAGGCACACGAGTCCCACGCGGAGATGCGACACGTAGTGGGTGGGGTCGATTTCGAGGCCACGCTGCAGGGCTGCCAGAGCCCTATCGTAGTCGTGAGCCAAGTAGCAAATCATTCCGACCGAGGCGTTGATCACGGAATTCAGCGGGTCCAACTGCCAGCTGTGCTCGACTCTTCCGACCGCTTCCCGGGTCCTGCCCATCGCCATGAGGTATTCCGCGTACCAGTAGTGTGCGATGGCGTATCCTGGATCGAGCTCCACCGCCTGCCGGAAATCACTTTCCAAGCCCACCCAATCCCAGTCGTGCAACCGTACATGGGCAAGCGACGCATATCCTTCACCGAGCTCCGGTTGCAGCCGCACCGCTTGTCTGGCCGCGGTCTTCGCTTTGTGGAACGACTCGAGGGCGGGAGTCATGCCTCGACAGGCGAGCATGGTATGCGCGTCGGAGATCCCGTCGTAGGCGGCGGCGAAGCTGGGATCGTACCGAAGTGCTTCTTCGAAGCAGTCGATGCTCTTTCGTATGCCCTCTTCCGTGCGCCGGTACCAGAAATGACGCCCTCGAAGATACAGCTCATGCGCCTGCGAATTGATCGGCCGCGTCTTCTCCGGGTCCAAGCGCCGCTGCTCATGCGGCGTCAACTTGATTTGGATTTCCCGGGCGACCGCCCGGGCCACTTCCGCCTGCACCTCGAGCACATCGTGAAGTCCTCGCTCGTAACTCTGAGCCCACAGGTGCGATTCATCGCTGACCCGGATGAGTTGCGCCGTGATGCGCACACGCTCCCCTGCCCGGCGCACCGAACCCTCCAGGACATGAGACACGCCCAGCTCGCCGCTGATCTGTGCGATGTTTTTCGTCGTCGACTTGAACTGCATCGCCGAGGTTCGCGCGATCACCCCGAGGCGCTCCGGGCTGAGGCGGGCCAGTTCGGTGATCATCTCTTCGGTCAGCCCATCGCTGAAATAGTCGTATTTCTCGCCTGCACTGAGGTTTTCGAACGGCAGGACCACCAGCATGGTCCTATCGGGCGCGCCGTCGTGTGTCACGGATTCAAGCCGCTTCACCGGGGCCACGAACCGGTAGCCGCGCTTCGACAAGGTCTCGATGAAGTCCTGCGTCCTCTGGCCCTCACCAAGCGCCTTGCGCAACAGGGAGATGTGGGAGGTCAGGCTTCCCTCCTCAACGACCGTGTCGGGCCAAAGCTGCTGCAGCAGTTCTTCTCTGGTGAGCATCCTGCCCGCCGCCTGCACCAGGGCGACCAGTAGCTCGGCCACCTTGGGGGACAGGGCCACGTGGATACCCTCTCGAAACAGCATCCGGCTTTGCACTTCGAGGCGGTACGGTCCGAATTCGTATTGACTGGAGAACATCGGACGAGGTCCTGAGAATTTCATCAGAAAAATAACAGGAGTCCCCCAGGAGTACCAGCCGTGGGGTCGGTAGCATGCTGGCGTTCCAACCGAGAGGGGGGAGATCGATCGCCTCCGCTCTAACGCCCGGTCTACCGCACCGCGGATCGCCTGAGCCGGTGAGGCGGTGGTTCGTGCAGGGACCGGGCTCGATGCCGCTTTCTTTTGCTTGCGGAGTCAAAACGCCTAAGGAGAGGGTCATGCGAACTGCTCATTTCGTTGTCCTGGCGACTACCTTTATTTCAGCCTGGGTACTATCGAGCCCTGCCGCGACGGCGCCGATGCCGCCGGCTACCGCAGCGCAACCGGCGCGCATCACGGTGCTCTACGATGCCTTTGGCAAGGATGCGGCGATGACTAAAGACTGGGGTTACGCCGCCCTGGTGGAGATCAACGGCAAGCGCATTCTGTTCGATACCGGTGACGACCCGGCGATTCTTGCGAAGAACGTGAGGGCCAAGGCCGTCGATCTGTCCAAGCTCGACTTCGTAGTGCTATCGCACCGTCACAGCGATCACGTGGGCGGATTGTCCTATGTGCTCAGCGTAAATCCGAAGGTCAAGATTTACGCGCCCAAGGACGGCTTTGGTGGTATTTTCGGCTCCGATCAGCCCGGTAAGTTCTATCGCAAAGACGAGTCGCTGCCTGCCGAGATGCGCTACTACAACGGCGCACCGCCGGAAATCATCCGGATCGGCACGGTTTTCCCTGGCGCCAACATTCAGTTGATCGACGAGACCACGGAAGTGGCCCCGGGCATTACGCTTATCGCCTTGGTATCCGATGCGCCGGGAACCAAGGAGCTGAAGGAGCTGTCGCTCGCCATTGATACGCCGAATGGTATCGTACTGGTCGTAGGCTGTTCGCACCCGGGCATCGAGACCATCGTAGCCGAAGCAGCCAAGATTAATCCGCACATTCACTTCATCGCGGGCGGATACCACTTGCTAGCAGCTCCGGACGCAGCGATCGAAAAGGCTGCCACCAGCCTGCATGATACCTACAAGGTCGACTACATCGCCCCCGGTCACTGCACCGGAGAACCAACCTTCGCCGCTATGCAACGAATGTTTGGCGATCGTTACCTTTACGCCGGCTTGGGTACCACGCTGAGCGTTGGCGCCGCTCCGCGCGTCGAATCCGATCGTAGCGCCGCCCTGAACGAAGACGATTTGCGGAGCTATCGAATGCTGCTCGCCTCGAGCGATGACTTCAGTGGCAGCAGCCCGGAGATGGTGCGACTCGCTGCACTCGGAGTTGGGCAGGAGAATTACTCATCAAACCCTCGCTCCGTACTCGCCGATTCCCACTCCCATGGATTTAAAACCTCAACACCGGTCAGTTTGAAGTCACGCAGAGTGGCACCCTGATAGTTATCGTAGTAAAACTACGATAACTGTGATTACTGGAAACGGCGCCCTCCGAAGGAGTCTCAGCGTTCCTGTTAGGTAGCGGACCGGCCTGGAGCGAGCGAAGTGGGCAGAATAAATCTCGTTGCGGTCATCTTATCGGTCCTGGCGGCCTCGCCGAGCATGACGCAGGAGCATCACGGGACTGAGAAGCTCGGAGCGGTCCAATTTGCCACATCCTGCAATGGCGTCGCGCAGAAGGACATGAACCACGCGGTGGCGCTGCTGCATTCTTTCCAATTCAGCCGGGCCATAGACGGCTTTAACATGGTGCTGGGTGACGATGCGACGTGCGCAATCGCGTATTGGGGAATTGCGCTCAGCGATTGGAGCAACCCCTTCGCACCGGGAATCAAAGACAAGAGCCAGTTGCAACTCGGGCGGAACAGCGTAGAACGCGGCACTGCCTTGGGTGCGAAGACTGAGCGTGAACGGGCTTATCTCGCGGCCGTCGGCAAGCTGTACAGTGACTTCGAAAGCGCGTCGCAGCCGGCGCGCTTGCTCGCCTATCGCGACGCCATGGCAGGCGTCGCGGCAATATATCCGCAAGACCACGAGGCCCAGATCTTTTATGCATTGGCACTGGTAGTCGCGGAAGATCCCGGGGACAAGACCTACGCCGACCGGCTCAAGGCGGCAACAATCCTCGAGACCTTGTTTGCGGAGGAACCGACGCATCCCGGTCTGGCGCATTACCTCATTCATGCGTACGACGTGCCGGCCCTGGCGGGGCGGGCGCTCGTCGCGGCGCGACGTTACGCGAAAATCGCCCCCGATGCGCCGCACGCGCTGCACATGCCGTCGCACACATTTACCCGCTTGGGATACTGGCAGGAGTCGATCGACAGCAACCTGGCAGCCGCAGCGGCGGCGCGGCGCCAGGGTCAGACAGCAGAAGAGCTGCACGCCAGCGACTATGAGATTTACGCCTACCTGCAAACCGCGCAGGACGAGGCGGCAGCCCGGATTGTGACTTCCCTGCCGGAAATTGCATCACGCTTCGATCCGAAGGCGGTGCTGACCGGAGCCGGCCCCCCTTCGGGTGGATATTTTGCACTCGCGGCGATCCCTGCACGATACGCACTGGAGCGCCAAGACTGGCAGCAGGCGGAGCAGCTTGCGCTACGCGAAACCCCGTTTCCTTACACAGACGCAATTACGTGGTTTTCCCGGGGATTGGGCGCGGCGCGCCTGGGACACGATGCAGCAGCAAATGAGGCGGCAACGGCGCTGCAGCGGATTAAAGACCGTCTTTTGAGTGCCAACGAGGCTTACTGGGCGCGGCAGGTAGAAATCCAAGCGACTGCGGTCGCGGCATGGTCCGCGCTAGCGGTGGGCAGGAAAGAAGAAGCACTGCGGCAGATGGAATCGGCAGCGGAATTGGAAGATGAGACGGAGAAAAGTGCAGTGACGCCTGGGCCACTCGCTCCGGCGCGGGAGCTGCTCGGAGAGATGCTGCTGCAGATGAATGAGCCTGGTAAGGCATTGGAGCAATTCGAAGCGACGCTTAGGAAGGAGCCGCGGCGCTTCCGTTCACTGTATGGAGCGGCGCATGCTGCACAGCTCAGCGGGAGCGGCGACGTGAGTCAACGGTATTTTCGCGAACTGCTGAGTGTTAGTGCTCACTCCGACAAGGCCGCAAGATCCGAACTCCAAGAAGCGCAGCGATCGATTTTGACGAAATAGCCTGCGTCTGGTTCGAGCCAGACCCGCGGTGACGCGAGCACGCGCAGTCGGCGCGAATCACGACTTCAAGAGGGTGAGCGATGAGGGAACCAAGCGCGCTCTTTTCCTTCGAACTATCCTACAGCGTGATTGACCAATTAATTCGAGTAAATCTCTGGAGCCCTGAAGATGACAGATTCAGCTGATTATGTTCCCCCAAAAGTGTGGACCTGGAACAAGCCCAGTGGAGGTACGTTTGCCAACATCAACCGCCCGGTCGCGGGCCCCACTCACGAGAAGGCTCTCCCGGTGGGCCGGCATCCGCTGCAGCTCTACTCTCAAGGAACACCCAACGGTGTGAAAGTCACGGTGATGCTGGAGGAGTTGCTGGCCCTCGGTCGTCGCGATGCAGAGTACGACGCTTGGCTGATCAAGATCGGCGAAGGTGATCAATTCAGCACCGGCTTCGTCGAAGTGAATCCCAACTCCAAGATTCCGGCTCTGCTTGACAGAAGCGGGCCTGAGCCCATCCGCGTCTTCGAGTCGGGCTCGATACTCCTGTACCTGGCTGAGAAATTTGGCGCTTTCTTGCCAACCGGCAGGGCGGACCGCGCCGAATGCATCTCGTGGCTGTTCTGGCAGATGGGGAGCGCACCGTTCCTCGGCGGGGGATTCGGCCACTTCTACGCCTACGCGCCCACAAAAATCGAATACGCCATCAATCGATATGCAATGGAAGTGAAACGGCAACTCGATGTTCTCGACCGGCGTCTCGCCGTATCGGAGTACGTCGCAGGCCCAACGTACACGATCGCCGATATTGCCATCTTTCCGTGGTACGGAGGACTGGTAAAGGGCTGGGCATACGGTGCGGGGGAGTTCCTGAGCGTGCAGGACTACAGGAACGTACAGCGTTGGGCGGACGGCCTTCTGGAGCGTCCCGCTGTGCGGCGGGGTCGCATGGTCAACCGCACGGTCGGCGAACCTTCGAGCCAATTGCACGAGCGCCACGATGCGGGCGATTTCGAGACGAAAACCGTGGACAAACTCGCGCCGTCATCGTGAAGAGAAGCGCATTGCGCCTGTCCCAGAGCACGTGCGTGTGAAGGATCGCCGCGATGGACGAGGGGCCTCATGCTGGGTGCCGGCTTTCTTGCATTGCGGGTTCGGGTTGATGCTGCAGCAGAATTCGGAAACCAAGTCCGTGCGTAATCAGCAGCAGCGGCACCACCAAGGTCGGGAGGAAGTACGCCGCTCCCAACTGCCCGGCTAACAGTCCGGCGTGATTGCCCTGGTAGAAAGCGTTGAGCAGATCGGCGGAACCCCAGAGGCTGAAGACCCATACGACGGCAACGCCGGCCGCGCTGGGCAGCAATAGCAGCGAAAGCAACGCAAGTATCGCCGCAATCATGTCTCCATAGGCCATGAAATGCGCGAAGGCAGCGGGGAGATCGGGTGACACGACGCCGGGAACCAGGACTGCCAACCCGACGAAGCGGAAGCTGTGGAGCATCAGAAGAGGTCGCAACGCTTCGGCCCGCTGCCGGAGGCGTAGTTCCGGCCATATATATCGAGCGGCGACTATCCCCCACGCGATGAAGCTGAATGCGATGCTCACGAAAAACCAGATCATTTGTTGGGGCACGATGAATGTCTCCTTCGTTCCACTCTCTCGCTCTTGACGGTCGATCGAGCAAGATCGTAGCCTCGCGGAGCAGTCATGGAAACGGCGATCCGTTCACAAAGGGTGTTCATAAATGAACAAGGCCTCGGCAGGATGGCAGTGGGACGATATCCGCTTCTTTCTTGGCGTGGTGCGAGCAGGCAGTCTCTCCGGCGCCGCACGTGTGCTCGGTGTCGGTCATGTGACCGTTGGGCGGCGCGTGGCGCTGCTCGAGAAGCGGCTGGCCGTGAAGCTCTTCAATCGAACTCCCGACGGCTTCTCGCTGACATCGGCAGGTCAAGCGATACTCGGTCAGTGCGCGGCAATGGAAAGCGCCGCCCTGGATGTCGAGCGAATTGCGGCGGGGCGCGATTCCCTTGCTGCCGGAACGGTTCGGCTCACTACGACAGAGGCGCTCGCGCACCGTATCGTTGCACCCGCCATTGCAACGCTTCGCAGGGCGTACCCCGCCTTGCAAATCGATTTGATGGTTGGAGTCCGTACGTTGGATATCGCGCGGCGCGACGCCGATGTGGCTGTACGGTTCGCACGGCCAACGGCGTCCGAGCTGGTCTGTCGAAAATTAGGAGAAATTGGCTATTCGCTCTACGCCTCGCGCCGCTATCTCGCCAGGGTCGCGGCGCCGAGTCGCGGAGCGGGTCTTGCAGGATACGACGTCATCACATTCACCGGGGCGCCGGCGGCGACGAGCCCGTTTTTCATGGGGGAGGCGCTCGATGGTGCGCGGGTCGCAGTCCGATGCGACAATCCGCTCATACAGCTCCAGGCCGCAGCCCATGATGCCGGGATAGCCGAGCTGGCCTGCTTTCTCGGGGACGAGTGTGCCGAGCTTGCAAGAATCTGGCCGGATGAGCCGCCCGCGCTCCGCACCGCGTGGTTGGTCGTCCATCAGGATCTGCGGCGCTCGGCCCGGATCCGAGTTGTGACGTCGGCTATAGCCGACGCGTTCCGCCGCCACAGCAGAATCCTCCGCAACGGCACGACCGGGCGAAAAGTAAGCTGAAGCCAGCCCATTGCCGGCCGGCGAGGCGTCGTCCGCGGCTGCGGGGCCCTAAGCGCTGCCCTCGATTGAATATGAGCGGTGCTGTCGTGTTTCGAGCCCGAATTTCGATTCTCAGGTCAGGAACGGCTCAACTACCTGGGAGACATTATGACAACAAAGTCAATCGCCGCGGCCGGCGTCCTGGCCCTTGCGGCGCTGGTGCATTTGCAATCTGCGCCGGCAGCCGGCAGCGCCGGAGGCACCCCCAATCCCCAATTCCTTCCTGACCCAACCGGCGCGATCGAGAATTACAGTGACAACGGCACGATCGCCACCACCGGCGCCTTCTTCCAGAGTCTCGGAACCAATGGGCGCAGCTGCTCGACCTGTCACGTGGCCAGCCAGGCCTTCGGGCTCAGCGCGGCGGGTGCGCAAATGCGATACTTCCTCAGCGGCGGGCGCGATGTACTGTTCGCGTCGGTCGATGGCGCGAACTGCCCGAGCGCACCGGCCAATCGCCCCGAGAGTCACAGCCTGCTGCTGCAAAGCGGATTGATCCGCATCCCGCTGCAATTTCCCCCGGCACCGCCCGTGCAGCCGCAGTTCACGATCACCGTGATCCACGATCCCTACGGCTGCGCGATCAGCCCGGATCCGACCACCGGCCAGCCGGACGTGTCGGTCTATCGCCGCCCACTGCCGACCACCAATCTGTCGTTCCTCAGTGCGTCATGTTCGATGGGCGCGAGACCATCGAGCCCTGACCAGCGAGTCGACCTTCATGGCGAACCTGATCGCCGATCTGACACACCAGGCCACGGACGCCACATTGACGCACGCGCAGGCCACGCAGGCCCCCACCGCGAATCAGCTCACGGACATCGTCAATTTCGAGCTCGGGCTCCACACCGCGCAGGGCTTCGATCTGCGCGCCGGCGGCCTCGACCAGCAGGGCGCCGACGGCGGCGCGGTCAATGCGGCAGCATTGCCCTACTACCCCGGGATCAATGACGCGCTCGGCGGCGATCCGACGGGCGCGAGCTTCAACCCGACCGCGATGGTGCTGTTCGCGCCCTGGGCCAATCTGAGCGAAACCGAACGCTTCGATTTCTTCGGCGCCGAGCGCAATGCGGCGCGCCGCGAGATTGCTGCCGGCGAGACACTATTCAACAGCTTGCCGATCACGATCTCCAACGTGCGCGGTCTCAACGACAATGCGGCGCTCGGCAAGCCGACCTCGTTCGTCGGAATCCAGCCAGACTCGGCGCCGCCGGCTCGGTCTGCAGGATGGCCTCCTCGAGCGCACCGCGCGAATCGCGCTTGAGCCGGTAAGGGCGCACGCCGGTGAGCAGCTCATAGAGGATGACGCCCAGCGAGTAGACATCCGCGGCGGTCGTGATCGGTGCGCCGGCGATCTGCTCGGGGGCCGCATAGTCGGGTGTGAGCGCGCGGCCTCCGAGCTGCGTCAGCTCGGTCTCGTGCGCGGCCGAGCCTTCGGTGAGGAGTTTTGCAATACCGAAATCGAGCAGCTGTGCCTCGCCTTCCTCGGTCACCAGGATGTTCGAGGGCTTGAGGTCGCGATGAATGACCAGGTGCGCATGGGCGTACTGCACTGCGCTCAGCACCTGGCGAAACAGCTGCAGACGCGCCGCGAGCCCGAGGCGGTGCTCGTCGCAGTAGAGCGTCAGGGGAGAGCCCGGGACGTATTCGAGGGCGAGATAGGGCTGTCCGTCCTCGGTGAGGCCGCATCGAACAAACGCGCGATGTGCGGATGGCTGAGGCTCGCAAGAATCTCGCGCTCGCGGCTGAATCGCTCGGTCAGCTGTGGCCCCAGAATCGGATGGACGAGCTTGAGAGCCACCTGTCGCGTGAACAGCCCATCGACGCGCTCCGCGAGCCAGACGCTCCCCATGCCGCCATGACCCAGGAGCGAGAGGATTCGGTACGGACCGAAGCGTCGATCGACGAGCGCCCTATCGGCGGAGAGGGCCGAGGCCAGTGCCGCAGCCATGGGCGCCGGCTGGTTCAAGAAGCGTGCAGCCTCTCCGTCTTCCTGCGGGGCGAGCAGGCGCCGCAGCAGTGCGGCCGCCTCGGGGTCCCGCTGCTCCAGAGCTGTGAGCCACCCATGACGCTCATCGGGCGCGAGCTCGAGCGACTCGTCGAGCAGCTGCGAGATTCTCGAGAACTGTTCGGGGGTCAATTCACGCAGCGGGCTGCTCATGTCGCCTCACCGAGCTCAGGGCAGCTCGACCTCCTGGTAGAGCAGCAGTCGCGCCTTTTCCCAGTCGCGCTGCACCGTGCGTTCCGATGCGCCGCGCAGCGTGGCGATCTCGGCAAACGAGAACCCGCAGAAGTATCGGAGATCGACCACCTCGGCGAGCCGCGGATCCATCTTGGCCAGCGCATCCAGCGCCTCGGACAGACGCGTCAGCAGCGTGCTGTCGGGCATCTCCCCGCCATGATGCGTAGTGAGGTGCGTGATGTCGAACTCGGCGCCGCGCTTCAGCGAGTAGCGCTGCCGCATGAAGTCGATCAGCAAGCCGCGCATCGCCCGCGCAACATAACCCAGGAATCGAGCGCGGTCCTCGAAATTGACCACGCGTCCGGCCATGTTGACATAGGCCTCGTGGACCAGCGTAGTGGGACTGATGCTGCTTCCCGGTTGCCGACGAAGCTCGCGATCGGCAATCCGCCGCAGATCCGCATAGAGCGAGGCGAATAACTGCTCCTGCGCGCCGCGCCCGGCGTCGCCCTGACCGTCACTGGCAGGCGGAGAAGGTAGCTGCTCTTGGGACATGCGTCCCTCCGGGAGGGTACCCAAGGGAGCATGCCTGAACATATGGTGCCCGGCAATCCGGGCCGCCGAATCCAGCCCGCATTCCTCGCTAGATGTCCAAATCTAGGTCAAGTCGCTAGGTGTCCAATTTGGGTCAAGGTAGAAGGGGGTCAAGGTAGAAGGGTCGGGATTCCGATGCATCTGGAACCATAGGTTGGCGTTGGACGGGGGCATCAAACCAAGACAACGAGGCTACAATTGCTGGATGCCGTTCATTGATACGAAACACGCCGTGCTTACTGCCCACCCGTCGACCCCCAACGACGCCGTGCGCAGCCTCGGAGTGCAGCTGCGGGCGGAAGAACCCGACATTCTCGTGTTCCAATATTCACTGGACGCGGACATGTCCCGCGTACGCGTTCCCTTGTCCGGCGCGGGCGGACGGGCAGATGCCCTTTGGAAGCACACGTGCTTCGAGGCTTTCGTCGCGCCGCAGGATGCTCCCGGCTATTACGAATTCAATTTCTCGCCCGCGCTCGACTGGGCCATCTACCGATTCAGTGCCTACCGGGAAGGAATGTCACCCGCCGAGACCGGCCGGGCTCCCACCCTCTCCGTGCGTCGAGGCGCAAGTGGGCTCGAGCTCCAGTCGGCGGTACGCTTGGGGCATCTGCCGGAATTGCGCGCCGCTCATCACCTGCGGATCGCTCTGGCCGCGGTGATCGAAGATGAGCAGGGGGGAGGGCTTTCGTACTGGGGGCTGCGCCACGCGCCCGGCAAACCCGATTTCCACCATCCCGACGGATTCGCACTGGAGGTTGCCCGCACATGAGGTTTGGAATCGACCGACTGCTCGAAGAGCCCGAATTGCGCAAGCCGCTGGCGGGGCGGCGCGTGGCGCTGTTGGCGCACCCCGCGTCCGTAACACGCAACCTGGTCCATTCGCTCGATGCGCTGGCGGCGATCGGCGATATAACGTTGAGCGCCGCGTTCGGGCCTCAGCACGGGCTTCGCGGCGACAAGCAGGACAATATGGTCGAATCGCAGGACTACACCGACCCCGTGCACGGCATTCCGGTCTTCAGCCTTTACGGGGAAGTACGCCGGCCGACGCCCGACATGATGGATACCTTTGACGTGCTGCTGGTTGATCTGCAGGACGTCGGGTGCCGAATCTACACGTTCGTGACGACGCTCCGCTACGTGCTCGAGGCGGCTGCGAAGGAGCACAAGGCCGTATGGGTTCTGGATCGCCCGAACCCGGTGGGCCGGCCGGTGGAAGGGCTGACGCTCAGGGCCGGGTGCGAAAGCTTTGTCGGCGCCGGTGCGATGCCGATGCGTCACGGCCTGACCCTCGGAGAGCTGGCACGATGGTTCGTGGCGACTCTCCATCTCGACGTCGAATGCCGCATCGTGCCGATGCAGGGTTGGGAGCCGAACGCCGCACCGGGATATGGGTGGCCGCTCGGTGCGCGGACGTGGGTCAACCCGAGTCCCAACGCGCCCAATCTCTGGATGGCGCGCTGCTATCCGGGCTCGGTGATGCTCGAAGCCACGACCTTGTCGGAAGGTCGTGGCACCACCAGGCCGCTAGAACTGCTCGGTGCCCCGGATCTGGACGTGCCCGCATTGTTGGCAGAGATGCGTACGCTCGCAGCGCCATGGATGCGAGGCTGTCGGCTGCGGCCCTGCTGGTTCGAGCCTACCTTTCATAAGCACGCGGGAAAGCTCTGCGCCGGTTTGCAAGTGCATGTGGAGGACGCCGCCTACTATGAGCACGAGGAATTCAGGCCCTGGCGATTGTTCGCGCTCGCGCTCAAAGCTCTGCGGCGGCTGCGGCCGGATTACCCGATCTGGCGCGACTTTGAGTACGAGTACGAGCGGGGCCGGCCCGCGATCGACGTGATCAACGGGAGTGACTTGCTGCGCCGTTGGGTGGACGATCCGGCGGCGACGCCGGCCGATCTGGAGGCACTCACGGCTCAGGACGAGGTCCGCTGGCGCAACGAACGCGACGCGGCGCGCCTCTACTGACGCTCGCCATCCGGCTCGGGCGTTTATTCCAGAGGCCCGGCCAAGGTCTCCGGCGCCGCGATGGGGTGCGGAGAGCTAAGCCGGTGCATCATCGCTCGGACGGCGAGGCCGATTGCAAGGAGGACGAGACTCCACAGGCCAGCCTTGGCCCCCGTACCGTAAAATGCGAAGACAATGAACAGCAGCGCGCCGATGATGGCCGCCCGCGCCAAGGGCAACGGACTCATTCGCCAGGCTGAAAGCGCGCCCGCGAGGTAGACGAACAGTCCGGCTGCAGTCGACAGCAGGATGATGAATGTGAACAGACTGGCGGTTGCCTGGCTGCTATTGGCCAGGATCAGCAAGACCGACAGCGCCGAACCGACGATCTGCGCTCCGACGGGCGTGTTGCCCCGCCAGGTCCACGCCAAAACGGCCGGCAAGTCGCGTCTCAGGCCCAGTGCGTAGGCAAGCTCGCCACTCCCAAGGATAAGGGCGTTGAGGCAGCCGAACGCGGCGATCGCGATGGCGAGCGCGGCAAGCGACGCGGCGCCTTCCCCCCATTGCGCGGCAATCGCGTCCGCGAATGGCGCCGGCGAACCAGCCACCTTGGCCGCCGGAAGTAGCATCTGCAGGCTGGTGCTGGCCAAGAAGTAGACGATGGCGACGAAGAGCGTGCCGCCAATGATCGCGCGAGGAACCGTACGAGCCGGATCGCGCACCTTGTCGACCGGCGTCGTCGCGTTTTCGAAGCCGGTCAGCGCGTAGAAAGTGAGAGCGGTGGCGGTGGCGATATTGCCGGGCGTCAACGCCATTGGGGCCAGTGGCTCGTAAGCGGATGATCCGATACCGCGTAGCGCGAAGATTAGAATCACGCCGGCGAGCGGCAGCAGCCTTATCACGACGGTTACGATCGATGCCACGCCCGACGCGCGCACGCCGAAGGCGTTGACCGCGGTGAAGAAGGCGACGCTGCCGATCGCGGCCGGGATCACGAAGCCCGGCCCCGCAAAGGCCGGGTTTATCCACGACAGCGCCGAAGCGCCCGCGATTGCAACCGCTGCCTGCGCGGCCAAGTTCGAGACCCAGAAAGACCACGCCACGAGGAAGGCGACGTTTCGACCCAATTGCCGCTCGATGTTGGCTTGAATCCCGTCGCCGCCGAGTTGGGAGAGGCGCGCGAGCGCGAAGGCGATGGTGAGCGCGCCGACGCTGCTGAGAAACCACCCGACCAAGGCGTTTCTGCCCAACGGCGCGAGCGACACCGGCAGCATGAAAATGCCCGCCCCGATCATCGTGCCGACGACCAGAGCGCTGGTCATCCAGATGCCGATCCGACCGTCTTCTGGAGCGCCCATGCATCTTTATTTCACAAAAGGGCATGCTCTGCAATTGCGGTCGAGCCGGAAGTTAGGTGACCGCAACCGCGCCGGCGGAAGATCGGGCGGTTTGCCGGCGTTGCATGGTGCTGATCAGCACCCAAACCACCGCGATGAGGGGCAGGTGCAAAATTGCGCCGGCGAAGTGCGCCCAAGACATATTGAGTAACTGGGGGAGTGTCTTGGCATGGAGAGTGTACGGTCGTGAGCCATCTGACCAGGCCGGTCAAATCGCGGAACCCACCGCCCTCCTGTCGTTGCGACGGAGAGGAGAAATCGGCCACATCTGCTTGGGGTGGTGAGTATCGATTGTCATTCATGCGGCCGGTGCCCTTATGCTGAGAAGCACCAGCGAAGCGCGCCCGCCGGAAAATCGTTGTCTGAGGTCCAGTGCATCAAGTCCCTTGAGCGTTGAAAAGGTCAGTGTACCTTCGAGGCCGGCATCACATCTTTGGCGTCACCGGCCGTTTCTACATTACTTCGCATCGCGCGGCCTTCCCGAATTCAAAATTGCCTACGGAGATTTGCGCTGCTCGGCATCTTCCACGATCCGGCAGGCGAGATTGATCGCACCTTTGAGCGTGTCGAGATTGCCAACGCAGCTCTCCATGGCCTGTTCGGAACGGCGGCGCAGTGCCGCTGACTTGATCAAACCGTGCTTGCCGAGCGTAGTGATGTCGTCGCGGTCTTGGCTGGAGAATCGGCTGATTTTACTAACCGCGAGGTCGAGCGCCGAGAGCAGTCGCACGTCGAGAATCGAGGCATCGATGCCCTTCAGCCTCAGCGGAACAGAGTCGTCGTGAGCATCCTCATGCATGAGGGCAAGAGTGTCATTGTATTGGCGGTCGAAGTAGAGCAGCCTAGCGGCACCGTCGGGATCCTGGTAAGTGACCTCCAGGTCACTTGGCAGCGCGATTCGTTTGGAAAACACCGCATCGACGTCGTTGGACACCCGCTCGCCCGTATAAAGATGCATGGCCGCGCCGCCCGCCACATACATTTTGATGGGCAAGGTCCGTCTTGGTAATTCGCGGAGCGGAGCTGCGATACGCTGGACGAGCTCGGTGAAGGCGGCGAGATATTCCGGCCGCGCCGCGCTGCTAGGCCGCATGCTTGATCTCCATTGCCAGCATGGGTAAGAAGCGCGAGGGACGGAGAGGACTGCGTTTCAACCAACGGGCGAAGACGGGGACTTCGGAAGCGCCGGGATGCAAGAGCTCGGCGAGGGCGAGGAGGCCGCGGCGATCCGCGTCGGTGTTGCTGGCAAGCATGACGGCGAGGCCGGCCATGAAGAAAGTGGGGCCCGCGGCGGCCCACGCGGCCGAGTCCAGCCGGCGGGATGCGCAGAGCGCCAGGAGTTGACGTTCGTAGTCACGCGATAGCTCGCTGGGAAAATGACCGTCGGAGGTGGCCGCGGGTTGGGTGGCGATTTTGACGGCCAAGCTCGCGCCTGCGGCATCGGCAAGGGCTATCAGCGTGGACAAATCACAGGAACTGCGGCGGCGCAACCGGGAGAGGGTTTCCTTGCTGAAGCCGGCTGCCGATGCCCAGGATGCATCATTGAGCCCGTTGTTGCGGGCGGCGGCCGTCAGTGAATCCATCAGTCTTTGGAGTTCAGCGGTTGATTCTAACATCAACACCAAGTATACATAAGTTGACTTAAAGATCAACTAAAGACGATACGGTGCGAGAGTTAGGCTTCTTTACCAAGACCTACCGTTAGCAAAGAAACATTTCCTAGCGGTTTCGACTAATAAACGCCAGATCTCGGCCAACCCCGGCACGGCCACAACAAGGTTGATGGTCCGAATCCTCTCTCGTCGAGAGCATTGCACGGTTGCCAGCGTTGCTCTGAGCGAATACGCTAATCTCCCGGTCAGACACCGCTCCCACTAACTGCTTGAACTGGCGGCAGCAATAAGCATGGGGAACTGTGCGTCCTGCGCTGCTGTCGACGTGTCGTATGAAAGCCTCAACCTTGCCCAATCGACTATTGCCGTTCGCGCTGCACTTTTTCCGGCAGTTCTTATGGGGCTGCGTGGGGCTCCTGGTCTTCTCAGTCCTTGGCCGTGCCGTGTTCGCCTCGATTGCCTATGCCACGAAACGTCTGACGGACACCGTCCTGGCAATGCACGATCCTGCGGCCGAAGCGGGCACGCTCCGCGGTCCGTTTACGCTGTTCGTCGCCCTGGTGGTCGCCCGCTTCGTGATGGACGGCGGCATGTGGTTCAGCTCTTACCATACCCGCTCCCCCATGTTGGTTCGAATCAAGGAGGAGGTCTTCGCGTACGCGCAGCGCCTGTCGAGTGCCTATTTCGAGAACACGCTTTCCGGGAAGATTGCGCATCGGACGGTGCTGCTACCCGACCAGATGCTCGCGCTCTTCGATATGACGGTGTTCGACTTCATTCCCGGGGCGTGCTTCTTCGTGTTCGTCGCAGCGTACTTCTATATCGCGAGTTCCTTGTTCTGCGCCGCCGCCTTTGCCGCGATTGCCGTGTACTTCACCGTCAGCCTGTTCGTCGGCCGCGAATGCACCCGCCGCGCCATTGCAAACAATGAGGCGAGGGCGGCTGTCACCGGCCGGGTGGTGGATGTCCTCACCAACATCCGAAACGTGTTCTTCTTCGCCAACCAATCGCTCGAAGACGAGGAGCTCAAGCGCTACACGGGCGAAGAGCGCGACCGCCGGCGCGCCTCCTATCGTGCCGTCGTTCGGCTGCGTTCCGTCCAATACGTCATGGATATCGCGATGTGGATAATCTTCGTCGGCGGTGCCCTCTACGCCTGGACGCACCGCCTGATCGGCGCGGGCGACTTCGTGATGATCACGGCACTCACGAGCTCTCTTCTGCAGACGGCCTACAACATCGGACAGCGAATTCCCGAGTTCTATGACCAGCTGGGCTCTGCCCGCGAGAGCATCGACACGCTGATTGTGCCTGCTACGATTGTCGACAGGCCCGGCGCACCGGAGCTGACGGTGACGCGGGGCACCATTCGTTTCGAGCGCGTCGCTTTCGCGTACGACGCCCCCTCCAAGGACAGAGCGAGGCACGCTCGCCACGTCGTCAAGGCTTTTGAGCTAACCATCCCTGCGGGGCAGCGCGTCGGACTCGTCGGCCCGAGCGGCGCCGGCAAGACCACTCTCATGGGCCTGCTGCTGCGCATGCACGATGTGGACGAAGGCGCCATTCGCATCGACGATCAGGACATTCGTGAGGTCACGCAGGAGAGCCTCCGGCGATCCATAGCGCTCATACCACAGGACACGAACCTGTTTCATCGGGGTCTTCTCGAGAACATCCGGTATGGCCGACCGGGCGCAACCGATGACGAAGTCGAGTTGGCAGCGCGGCGGGCGCACGCGCACGAGTTCATCGTAGAGCTCGATCACGGCTACCACACCCTGGTGGGCGAGCGCGGCATCAAGCTATCCGGCGGGCAGCGGCAGCGCATCGCGATCGCGCGGGCGATTCTCAAGAATGCGCCGATTCTGCTCCTGGATGAGGCAACCAGCGCACTCGACAGTCACAGCGAGCACGTCATTCAAGCAGCCATGCGCGAAGCGATGGCCGGCAAGACGGTGATTGCCATCGCTCATCGCCTGAGCACGGTCATGGACATGGATCGGCTCATCGTGTTGGATCGAGGGTCGATTGTCGCCGACGGATCACACGACGAGCTTCTGAGGCAGGGCGGCCTCTATGCTGACCTCTGGCGCAGGCAGTCCGGCGGCTTCAATCCCGTTGCAAGATCCGCCGAACTCGAGCAAACGGCGGAGATTGGCGATCTGGACGAGCACCCGATGGGAGTCGTCGAGCGGCCTGCGGCTACGGAAGAAAGCGAAAAGGCATGATACGGAGCAGCCGGACTTCGGTACCTTGCCTCGCCGCCGCTCGCTGGTCGAGTGACGTCACCGCAGTGGCGCGGCGCAAAGTGGTCGCAAAGGATCGCGATTATGCAGCGCAAATTGTCTAACGGCCCACGCGACGCGCGAGCGTATCCTTGATCGATGTCAGGCGCATGACGCCCTCGTCATCGGCCGACGGTCCGGGATTGTACTGCTTCGCAGAAAAATGTGAGGCACCTCACAGAAGTCTTACAGACGATCCGGGCTGCCGCGACAGGTCGCGGGCCCCGTTTATGTTAACGTCATTCGCCGTCACAATCTGTTAAGGGCGAGCGTCGCTGATGTCAGGTCCGTGCTCCGGCCAATCAAATACAGGGCAAAATCGGCTCGCCGCGCGCCTGGTCGCCGGCACGTTGATGGTAGTGCTTGGGCTTTTCGTGGCGGCACGTCTCAGCAGCACGCTGAGGACGGGACACTACTTCGACTATCTCCACTGGACCATTGCCTACGCCGTTGCCGCGACGCTGGCGTGGATGGGCGTTCGCCGGGCTCGGGATGGCGACGTGGCCCCGCGCCGTTGGTTTGCTTGGGGCCTCACGATCACCTTGGTCGCTCAAGTGCTGTTCGATCTGCAGGAGATCACGCAGCGCACGCCCATTGTGAATCTTTCGGATGCCTTGTTCTTGAGCATCGGCCCGTGTCTTGCCATGGGTCTGCTGGCGCCCATTCGGGGCCGCGCATCGACCCAGCGGCGCTCATTTGATCTCAACGTCGCGGCGTTGGCGTTGGTGGTTCTGACCCTGACGGCGGATCTGTACCTGCCGAAGCGCGGCCAAACGGAGGCAGTGGATCTGACCATATTGGCCCTCTATCCGATTTGCATGCTCACTCCCGTCTGCATCGCCCTGGTGATGGCCCCGACGCTGCGCTGGGCGGTGAGCTATCGGTGGCTGCTGTTTCTCACGGCTTCCCTTCTGAACAGCGTCGTGTGGATGATCTGGAATGCCACCTACGCGGTGGGTGCGTGGGCGAACGGTTCCTGGCTCAACCTCGCGTTCTCCTTGATCGCGATTGGCATGGGCTACGGCACGTTTGTTTGGCACACGGAACCGAACGAGAATCCGGTATGGCAGCGCCGCTGCGAAGCCATTGTCCGGCTCATTCCGCTCATTGTCGTGGCCGCCGGTGTCATCAGCCTTGCGCTGGTATGGGCGCTGCCGGTTCTCGCCTCGGTGAAGATCACGACCATCGCGGGTGCGGCGGTGGTGATCGTGTTGGCGACGCTGCGCCAGAGCCTGTCGTTGCAGGAGTACGATCGCTTGATCGCAGCGGAACAGCATTTGCGTGAGCGCACGCGGGAGCTGGAGGGCAGCAATGCGCGGCTCGCCGCGACCAACGAGCAGCTCTTGACCGCCACGCGGGAGGCCGAAGCGTTGGCTCGATCCGCGCAGGTCGCCAATCAGGCGAAAAGCGAGTTTCTCGCCAATATGAGCCATGAGATACGCACCCCCATGAATGGGGTGATCGGCATGACCGACCTCATGTTGGATGGAAGCTTGAATGATCAGCAGCGCGACTATGCGGAAACCGTCCGCCAGAGCGCGAAGGCGTTGTTGACGGTCCTGAACGATATTCTGGACTTCTCGAAGATCGAGGCGGGCAAGCTCGAATTCGACGTCACCCGCGTCGATCTGCGCGACCTGGTCGAAGACGTCGTGCGGTTGATCGGCATTCAGGCTCATCCCAAAAACCTGGAAGTGACGGCCTACATTGATGCGGCGGTTCCGGACTTCGTTCAAGTGGATGCGGGCCGACTGCGGCAAATACTGCTCAATCTGTTTGGCAACGCCGTCAAATTCACCCAGGCGGGCGAGATCGCCTTGAGCGTGCAACTCACGGCGCGCGACGCGGAGTCGACGACCTTGCGATTCGACCTGCGCGATACCGGAATCGGCATCCCTGAGGCGCGCCTGCACAGCCTGTTTCAGGCGTTTTCTCAGGTCGATAATTCCACCACGCGCCGCTTCGGCGGCACCGGTCTGGGACTGTCGATAGTCAAACGTCTGGCGGCGATGATGGGTGGTGAGGTCGGCGTCGAAAGCCAAGAAGGCCTCGGCTCCACCTTCTGGTTCACAGGGCGCTTCGGCGTGTCAGCTGTCGAGCCGGGCGCGCCGGGGCCGCCGATCAGCGCCGCTTTGCGCGGCCAACGGGTCCTGGTGGTCGATGACAATCACACCAATTGCAAGGTTCTGGCGGGACAGCTGCGTCGGCTCGGCGCCGAGTCCGTTTGCGTCAATTCTGCGGCGGAGGCACTGGCGCTCATGAGCGCCGAACTCAAGACCAGGCCCTTCGAAGTAGCCCTGATCGATCATCAGATGCCGGATTGCGATGGCGCCGAGCTCGGACGCCGTATCAATGCGGCGGATTCACTCTTGAAATCCACCCGGCTGGTACTTCTGACCTCCTCGGGTCAGAAAAGCGACGTTACCCGTTTCGAAGAACTTGGCTTTGCCGGCTTTCTGCTGAAACCCGTGGCGCTGCGAGAGCTCGCTGCGTGCCTGGAGACGGTCCTGTCGGCCAAAGCAGCAGAGTGGCACAGCCGCACGCAGGGCATCGTCACCCAACCGGTGCCCGCCCTGGAGGCGAAAAAGCGCCGAATCTTGCTCGCCGAAGACAACCTGGTAAACGAGAAGGTGGCAACGCATACGTTGCGCAGGCTGGGGTACGAAGTGCACGCCGTCGCCAATGGGCGGGACGCGGTGGCCGCCTGGCGGGACGGGCGCTACGATTTGATTCTCATGGATTGTCAGATGCCGGTCCTGGACGGATATGAGGCGACGCGTGAGATACGGGCCCTCGAGGCGGGAAAACGACACATACCCATTGTTGCCCTGACGGCGCATGCGATGAAGGACGACGATGCCAAATGCATGGCCGCCGGCATGGATCACCATCTGACCAAGCCGCTCGATCGCGAACGATTGCAGGCGTGCCTGGATCAATATTTGGAGGGCGACGGCAGTGTGAAACTAACCGCATCCGGTTGAGGATGCTGTTGTCCGGTTCGCTCGTCTTGCGCCGCCTTTATATCTATGGAATAAAGGCGCATGTTCGCACGCCAATCGCGCTTCTTCCTCGGAATCATCGCAGCCCTCCTCGTGGTGCCCGCGCATGCGCAGGTCATTCGCGTCGGAAGCAAGAACTTTACCGAGCAGTTCATCGTCGCCGAGATCTATGCCCAGGCTTTGCAGAGCGCCGGCATCAAGGCGCAGACCCGGACCAATCTCGGCGCGACCATGATCGCCCACGCGGCCTTGCTGAACGGCGAGATCGATCTTTATCCCGAATACACCGGTACCGCCTTGGCGCACGTCGTCAAAGGCGATCTGTCCGGTTCCGCGGACCAGATCTACCAGACGGTCAAGAGCTACTATGAAAAGAACTTGCACCTGACCCTTCTGGCGCCCGCCCATGTCAATAACGGCTACGCCATTGTCGTGCTGCCCGAGACCGCGGCGAGGTACCGCCTCAAGACGTTGAGCGATCTGGGTCCCGTGTCCAAGAACTTGAGCTTTGGCGCCGAAGGCAGTTTCGCCGATCGCAGCGATGGTCTGCCCGGTATGGCGCGGGTGTACGGCATTCACTTCAAGGACTTCCGGAATCTGGCCAAGCTTGGTATTCGTTATAGCGCGCTCACCTCGAAGAGCATCGATGTCTCTTTCGGCTTTACCACGGACTGGCAGATCGCGCAGGACAAACTCGTGGTGCTCGACGATGACAAGCATCTGTTTCCGCCGTACTTCCTCGTCCCCATCATCCGCGAGGACACGTTGGCAAGGAACCCGAAGATCGCCGATGTCTTGAACAAGGTGGACTCGCTGTTGACCAACGAGAATATGCGGGCCATGAATGCCGCCGTGGAGCGCGACAAAGAGGAGCCGAAGGACGTTCGCGGCCGGGTTCTTGAAGGAAAAAGGCCTCCTGAAATAAACGGGAGGGGCCGCCTGTGATCTGGACTCCAAAGCACATCCCGGAAATACTCACGGCGTTGTGGCAGCACCTGGCGCTGTGCCTGTCCTCGGTTGGCATCGGCTGCATCATTGCCCTGGTTCTCGGCATCGTGTGCGCGCGGCGGCCGAAGCTCTATGCATTCGTATTGACCGTCACCGGCCTCATTTTCGTCATCCCCAGTCTCGCCTTGTTCACGCTGCTCATTCCCTTTCTGGGGCTCGGGATGAAGCCGGCGATCGTCGGCCTCTCGTCCTATACCTTGCTCATCTTGTTGCGCAATGTCGTCACGGGACTGCGCGGCGTTCCGAGCGAGGTCCTCGACGCGGCCGACGGAATGGGCTACAGCGCGTGGCAACGGCTCGTCCGGATCGAGTTGCCGTTGGCATTGCCGCTGATCGTCGCGGGCATCCGCATCGCCGTGGTGACGGTCATCGGCATCGCGACCGTGGCCGCGTTCATCGATGCCGGGGGTCTGGGCACCATCATTCTCATGGGTATCGATCAAAGCTATACGGAAAAGATTCTGGTCGGCGGCCTGCTCACCGCCCTGCTGGCGACGTTTTTCGACCTCGTGTTGAGCAGCACCGAGAAGGCGCTGCGGCGCTGGCAAAGGCCCGCCCGTTGAGCGAGATGATTTCATGGATCGTGAGCCACCAGCCGGAGTTCTATCGCGCGCTCGGCCAGCATCTTCTGATGTGCGGCGTGTCGATGACGATTGCGCTGGCTCTGGGCTTGCCGCTGGCCGTTCTCATCGTCAATCGCGGCGGCCTTGCATTCGGTGTGATCAACAGCGTCAGCGCCCTGCGTGCCCTGCCGAGCCTCGCGATTCTCGCCATCATGATGCCCATACTCGGCATCGGGCTGTGGCCCTCGATCGTGGCGCTCACCGTGCTTGCGCTGCCGCCCATTCTGTTGAACGCCTACGTCGGCCTGCGCGATGTCGATCCGGATGCCGTGGAGGCGGCCATCGGCATGGGAATGAGCCGTGGACAGGTCTTGCGCAGGATCCGTATCGGGCTTGCGGCACCTGCCATGTTCGCCGGCGCCCGCACGGCCTCGGTGCAGGTTCTGGCCGGCGCCACCCTCGCTCCCTTCATCGGCGGCGGCGGGCTCGGCGACTTCATCGTGACGGGTATCAGCATCATGGATACGTCGCGAATGCTGGTCGGAGCGGTCCCCATTGCGCTGCTCGCGCTCGCAGCCGAATGGATTCTCAGTCTGGCCGAAAAGCACCTTTTTGCCCAAAGAGCCGGAACGTGATCACCCTCGAGCATGTCACCAAACGCTACCCTGGAACCGGCGTCGTCGCCGTCGACGATTTGAGTCTCCACATACCCGAGGGGCTGACGGTCGCGCTCATTGGGCCATCCGGGTGCGGCAAAACGACGACCATGCGCATGGTGAATCGATTGGTCGACCCCACGGCGGGCAGGATCCTCGTCAACGGCGAGGATGTGACCCATGTGGATCCCGTCAATCTGCGCCGGCACATTGGATATGTCATTCAGCAGGTCGGCCTGTTTCCCCATATGACCATCGCGCAGAACGTCGCCGCCGTGCCGAACCTGCTCGGCTGGGATCGCGCCCGGATCACCCGGCGCACGGAGGAACTCCTGCAGCTGGTCGGCCTCGAGCCTGCGCAGATGCTGGAGCGTTATCCGGCTCAACTCTCCGGCGGTCAGCGCCAGCGCGTGGGAGTGGCGCGCGCGCTTGCCGCCGATCCGCCGGTATTGCTGATGGACGAGCCGTTCGGCGCGCTCGATCCGATCGCGCGGACCCTGCTTCAAGCCGAATTTCGGCAGATCCTCGAGCGCGTGCGCAAGACGGTGGTGCTCGTCACCCACGATCTCGATGAGGCCACTCGCCTGGGCGACCGCATCGCCATCATGAAGAGCGGCCGGATCGTGCAATACGACACCCCGGACGTGGTTCTGTCGCATCCGGCCGATGCCTTCGTCGAGAGCTTCGTCGGAACCGATCGCGCCCTGGTGCGCCTCGGCCTGTTCACGGTCGGCGACGCGATGACCACCGAGCTTCCGTCGAGAGATACCGGCGTCGTCGGCATCGGCAGCAATCTGCGCGACGCGCTCGCCTTGATGATTGCCGCCAATAGCGACATGCTGGGCGTCGTCGACGAATCCGGAGCCTTGAAAGGCCGCCTGATGCGGGAGGCGATCTTCTCGATATGATGCATCTCGGCGTGTCATTGAGTCCGTTCGGGCTTCACCCGGCGGCGTGGCGTGAGAAGGGCGCCACGCCACGTGCGCTCGAGGCCGGCAACTTCGCGGCGCAGGCGCAAAAAGCTCAGGACGGCGCGCTGGATTTCGTGCTCATCCCCGACGCCCAGGCGAACCGTCCGCGGACCGGGCTGACGCCCCAGACGGTGCCCTTCGACCCGACCATCCTGGCCGCGGCACTCGCCACGCGGATCAAGCGGATTGGTTTCGTGGCGACGGCGGCGAGCAGTCAGCACGAGCTCTATAATCTCGCCCGTCGCTTCGCCTCGCTCGATCTCATCAGCCGGGGGCGGGCCGGCTGGAATCTCATCGCCTCAGGGCCCACGCCGGCCTGGAATGCGGAGTATGTCGACGTCGTCAGCGCGCTATGGGAAAGCTGGGACCAGGACGCTTTCGTCTACGACAAGGCGGCGGGGCGCTTCTTCGTACCGGAAAAGATGCACGTTCTCGATCATCGAGGCGAGCATTTCACCGTCCGGGGACCGCTGAACGTCAACCCCTCGCCGCAGGGCAAGCCGATCATCGTGCAGAGTCTGACGGCGGAGGCCATTCCGATTGCCGCGCACGCGGCGGACGTGCTTTTGGTGGCCGGCGCGTCTCACGAGAAAGACAGCGCCTGGGTCGCAGAGGCCCGGCGACTTTTGGATGCGGAGGGCCGCAAAGGCTCCGAGGTTCGGGTGCTCGTGAACATCATCCCCTGGATCGGCGCGACAAGAGCAGAGGCCCGGGATCGCTTCGAAGCATTCAACACTCTGTCGCCGGCCTCTGCGCAAACGCCGCAAGGGCGCGATGTGATGGGACCGCAAGGGCGCGATGTGATCGGAACGGCGGCCGACGTTGCCGACGGCCTGCAGGAATCCTTCGAGCGGGGCGGGTACGACGGGTTCATGATCCTGCCGCCGATTGCACCCGACGGGCTCGACGCCTTCGTGGATCGCGTCGTGCCGGAATTGCGCCGGCGCGGCTTGTTCCGTGCCCAATATGAGGGGTCTACCTTGCGCGAACATCTCGCGCTCGATCGTCCAAAGCGGCCGTGACGACATGAACCACGATGTACCCCAGATGAAGCTCGGCGCCTTCTTGATGGCGGGAGGGCATCACATCGCCGCCTGGCGCCACCCAGACGCCTATGCACGCGCCGGCGTGGACATCGAGCATTTCATTGCGGTGACGCAGATGGCCGAACGGGGGCAAATGGACATGGTGTTCTTCGAGGATGCCGCCGCCATTCGGGAGCGCAATCCCCGACTCGCCTCCCAGGCTGCTCGTTCCACCAGCTTCGAGCCGCTCAGCTTGCTGGCGGCACTCGCCGCCCACACGTCGCACATCGGACTCGTCGCCACCGCGTCCACCACCTACAACGAGCCGTACGGGCTGGCGCGCACGTTCGCTTCCTTGGATCAGCTGAGCGGCGGGCGGGCGGGGTGGAATCTGGTGACCTCGGCCAGTGACCTCGAGGCCGAGAATTTCGTCTCCAGCGGATTGCGTCCCCATGGGGAGCGCTATGCGCGCGCCGAGGAGTTTGCCGACGTCGCCCTCGCACTCTGGGACAGCGTGGAGGCAGGAGCTTACCTCGTCGACGGGAAGAGCGGCGTCTACGCCGATCCGGCAAAACTTCACCCCGTGGACCACCGCGGAACACATTTCACGACCCAGGGTCTGCTCGACAGCCAGCGATCGCTCCAGGGAAGACCCGTGATGGTCCAAGCGGGCGCCTCGGATGTCGGCAAAGACCTTGCGGCGCGAACCGCCGATGTGGTGTTCTCCGCGGCCCAGACGCTCGGTGAAGCGCAGGCATTCTATGCCGACCTCAAGGCGCGGCTGCCCAAGTTTGGGCGAAGTCCCGACGATCTCAAGATCATGCCCGGCGTGTCGCCGATCGTCGGGTCGACGACGCGCGAGGCGCGCGCCAAATACGATGCCCTGCAGGATCTCATCCCGGACGAGGTGGGCGTGGCATTGCTGGCAAGCTATCTCAGCATCAAGAACCTCTCCGCCTTTCCGATCGACGGGCCATTGCCCGAGATGCCGCCCACGGACGGCATCCAGAGCCGGCAACAGCTGATCATCGATCTCGCACGCCGCGAGAATCTGTCCATCAGAGAAACGGCACGCCATTTCGCCGGAGCGCGAGGCCACTGGCAGCTGATCGGCACGCCATCCCACATCGCCGACGAGTTGGAGGCTCGCTTTCGCGGTGCGGGCGCCGACGGGTTCAATATCATGCCCCCGCTTTTCCCGGGCGGACTCGAGGACTTCGTTACGCTCGTCATCCCCGAGCTGCAGCACCGCGGCCTTTTCCGGCAGAGCTACGAAGGAACGACCCTTCGCGAGAATCTGGGGTTGAGACCGCCAGGCCGTCGATAGGGCCGCGCACCGTATCAATGAGCGGCAATCTGTACAATCCTCTCAAGCGTTCGAATCTGATGCGTTCGAAGTCATTCGATGGGCTCAGGCGCGCGGCGGCGGTGATCGTGGCGCTAACCGCGGCGATGACCCTGCGCATTGCCGCCGCCGAGAATTCGCAGGACGAGCACACCCGTATCGCCGACTGGCACGCCAAGCGTCTGGCGTCGCTAACCGGCGAAACAGGCTGGTTGACGCCCATCGCGCTGTACTGGCTCAAGGACGGCGAGAACAGCTTCGGCCGGGCGGCGGACCGAGCTTTCTCGCTGGATGATGCCGCTCTAGCGGCGGACACGGGTGCGTTCGTTTTGACGAATGGCCGCGTTCGATATGTGGCACACGCCTCGAAGGCGATGACCTACCTCGGGAAGCCCGTCGCGAGCCTCGACCTGGCATCCGACGCTGATGCGAAACCCACGGAGCTCGTCGCAGGCTCACTGCATTTCATGCTGATCCAACGGGCCGGCCATCTGGGCATTCGGGTGCGCGATAGCGTCAGCCCGAACCGACTTCAGTTCAAGGGCCTTGAGTATTTTCCGGTACGGCCGGACTGGGATATCCACGCGCACTTCGAGCCCTATGTGCCCGAGCACCGCATCCCGATCGTCAATATTCTGGGCATGACGGAGGATATGATTTCGCCGGGGGCCATCGTATTCGAGCGCGGGGGACGCTCCTGGCGCTTGGATGCGATTCTGGAAGCGCCGGGGGATCGGAAGTTGTTCGTGATGTTTTCGGATGCGACGAGCGGCAAGCAGACCTACGGCGCCGGTCGCTTCCTGTACGTCGAATTGCCGAAGGCCGATCGCATCGAGGTCGACTTCAACGAAGCCTTCAACCCGCCGTGCGCCTTCACGGACTTCGCGACCTGCCCGCTGCCGCCGCAGCAGAATCGGCTCGCCTTGGCGATCGATGCGGGCGAGCTCAAATACGAGCGCCTGCATTAGATCGCACACCGCGGCAGGATTCAGGCCCTCAATTGAGCGAGAACGCAAGCGGCGCGGCATAGTCACTGAGTTGGCGGTCTAACCAGCCAATCCCATCACAATCGCAATTGCAACATCGAGGCGGCCGAGGTCCTTTGCGCTAAGAATTCCTATCCCCTTGCCAACCCGCTCACGGCGTATCGTCACGGGCTTGTCTGCCATTATCTGAGAACGTGTTCGTAAGCCGTTTTGTTCGTCAGGGTCTATCGTTACGCGGAAGTCGGGTGCATCCATGAGATCGGAGGTCATCTGACAAACGACCACTGAAGCATGCTTCGCTGGGAGCGCGTCGGTCTGGACTACTACGGCGGGCGGTGGCTTGCCGTATTCACCCGCCGCCGCCACTGCAACGACGTTGCCTCGCTTCACTGAGCGTCAAACTCCGAGACTGCCTCGATCCAGCGCATCGCTTCCCGCTCCGCGCCCGGGTCCAACTTCGCGACTTGCCTGGCAATCCGCCGCCGAACCACCGGAGAGCGTGCATCGGGCACGATCAACCGCAGTTCACGCATGCCTTGCGCACGGCGACGTTCGCGCATCGCCCTCATACGCTCGAATGCTTCAGCCATCCGGCACCTCACTGTAACGCGTTACAGTGTAACGCGTTCCGGGTACCGAGGCCGAGATCAAGGCGTTTTGCTCCGTTACGTATGGCGTTAGTTTCCCCATGTTCGCAAAAATCAAGGTCAACGGGCCGGACACCCATCCCTTGTACGAATACCTGAAGAGTGCTCTTCCCGGAATACTTGGGATCGAGGCAATCAAGTGGAATTTCACGAAGTTCCTGGTCGGCAAGGATGGGAAGGCGATCAAGCGGTATGCGCCTGCGGATAAGCCCGAAAGTCTGGAGCCTGACATCGAGGCGGCTTTACACTGAGGCCTCTACTCGGCCAACGTTGAAGCCTCAGGACGCGTACGGACCCGCGGCTGATGCGTCGCACTTTGAGCTCGGCATGTGCGTCTCGGGATCTCATCAAGTTGGTCGATGCGAGGCAGGGATTAGCGCGATGAAAGCGGCGGCGTGAGCACCGCTACATGAACCTCAACGACTGACCGATATGCAATGCCGCAGCCTTCTCGAGCATCAAATGGCCCAACGCGATGTCGCTCAAGCTCAGGCCACGATGCCAAAATAAAATCGTCTCCTCCTCGGTCTGACGACCGACCTTCAGCTTCGCCACAATTTGCCCGAGTTCAGCGTGCAGAGTGTCTTCGGTCAATTTACCGAGATCCACATGCTGTCTAAGTGCGCCAAACGGAAGCCCCTTGCGGCATTGACCCCAGTCATCGACGACGACCTTGCTCATGATATCGGTCAACGAGAGCTCGACCGCGCTCATCGTCCCATACGGTATGACCAGCGCCCCCGCTTTGATCCATTCGGTCTTCAGCAGCGGCTGCGGCTCGGGAAGGCGGGACGCTTCGACGACGATATCCGCACCCCGGACACACGCCTCCCAGCTGTCGACAGCCTTCACAGGCTTGCCAAGAGCCTGTGACAGGCGAGCGGCGAATGCCTCTTGACTCGCCGCACGCTTCGAATGGACCCTGATTTCCTCGAAATCAAACAGATGATCCAGCAACCGGACGTTCCAGTAGGAGGTGCCGCGCGCGCCGATATGTCCGAGCACCTTGCTCCCTTTGCGCGCCAGATACTTGGCACCCAGGGCCGTGACCGCCCCGGTGCGCATGTCGGTGAGGGACGTGGCGTCGAGAATCGCCTTGGGCACACCCGTCGCGGGATCGAAGAGATTCAACAGCGCCAGTTCCGACGGCAGCCCGATCTTGTAGTTGTCGACGAAATCGCCGACCACCTTGACGCCCGCAAGATTCAATGGATGCAGAACCCCACGAAGCACATTGAAGTGCCCGTGCGCCGAATCCCTCGGAATCAGATGCACTCGGGGCTCGATTACCGCCGCCTTTCTTCCCTGTGCATCGAGGGCTCCCTCGACCGCATCGAGAATCTCGCCGTCGGAAAGGTTGAGCCGGGTGATATCCGGGCCATTGAGGTAGGTCAAATAAATCTCGTGCATGATCAACCTTCGCCACAGTTGTGCATGGGTATCGGGGAGTTATATCACCGGTGTCGAATCAGCCGGCGCTCTTCGAGACGAGTCTTCGCTCGAAGCGCCGCAAATCCGCCCGTGGATGGATGAGGATGGCCGCCAGGCTCCCTAGCGCAATGACCATCACGCCGGTGAATACATAGCCCATTTTGAAGCCGGTAGCGGGATTACCCGATCCATCGATAATCCGTCCCATCACCCAAGGAGCGCACAGTCCCGCCAAGGTGTGGATCGAATTGGTGATTCCGAGCATGGCACCACGTTGCGTGGGCGGGGTAATTTCACCGATGAGGGTAGACCCCAACGTAAAGATGACGTTGCCGATCGAGAAGCTCAGGCCGATGAGAAAGACTTTCAGCATGCCGGATTGAAGCCCCGCCATCCAAATCAGCGAGGCGCCGCTCGTCACCACACAAGCCGCACCGACGACACCTCTGGCCACGCGGCTCGATACTCCAAAACCGGACAAAAGCTGCGAAATCCAGGCGAAACCGGGCACCAGTACCATGTGCATCAGAGAGACCAAGCCGATGACCCATCCCGCCCGGATCGGGGTGATCGACATCTGTTTCACGAGATAATTGGCGAGCCACGTGATGTTGACGGCGATGACCCAATACGCGGCAAAGCCCCCGGCGAATACCCCGAGCGCCGTCCGGGACGACAGCAGCTGCCGATAAGGAACGCGAGCGAGGTCGGCCGGCGACGCTACCGATTTGCCGTCGATGGGTCCTTCCGCGGCCACGGCCGCCCAGATGCAAACCCAAGCAAGGCTTGCGACCCCCAGCATCCCGAAGGCGGCGTGCCAGCCATGGCGAGCGATGATCCAGGCAATGAGGGGAGCAACGATGCCGGTGCCGAACGCGGCGCCGCAGGCAATGACGCTCGTGGGAAGCGCGCGTTGCCGGTCCGGAAACCACTTATAAGCGGAATGCAAGGCAACCGGAAACGCCGGACCTTCCGCCGCGCCCAGAATGATCCGTGATCCGAGCAGCAATGTGAAACTCGACACCACACTGATCGGCAAAATCGCCACCGCCCACAGGACCGCCATCGCCGACATCAACGATTTGGTGCGGATTCTGTTCGCCAGGAATCCCCCCGCGACTCCCGTAATCGAGAACAACAGGAAAAAGGCGCTCCCGAGAGCGCCGAACTGAGTGTTGCTGAGTGCCATCTCACGCATGATCGGCACGCTCGACAGACCAATGAGCGACTTGTCGGCGAAATTGATCAGTATGAACACGAAGATCAACGCAACATGCGTCCAGGCACTGCGTGCATAGGATCGACCCAAGGCGGCCGCCGGTGTCAGGACTTCAGTACTCATGGCGGCGGTTCGGAGGGTCCCGGCGGAACTTCAACCCGGGACGTCGGCGAAACGAAACGTCGGATGCACACTGGCCGCGAGCGGATGATCGCGCCAGTATCGAGTCGAGGTCTCGAAGTTCAACCGCAGCACGTCATAGGAACGGGGATCCGGGCGAACGAAGCGTTCCAGGAGCAAATCGGCCATGAGGTGTCGAGTAGCGGCGATTTCGTGAGCCTCCAGAAAAGCCGCCTGCAGCTTGTCATATCCGGGATTGGACGCCACCAAGAGCGGAATAGGGGTGCGCGCCGTTCGACCGACCGAGCGCAGCTGCGACATCAAGTCCCCGCGATACTTTCTCAGCAGGCAATAGGCATAAGAATCGATGGGAGCGACTTCTGCGGCGCCATCAGCGACGGCGGACACGGCCCCCAACGGCGTCACCCGGGGGGCAATCACTTCGCGGTAAGGCGGAAAAATCGTAACCCGGGTGATCAAGTCGTGCAGAGCCGCCATGCATCCCGACTGGGAGTCGGGCGCCGTGAGGGCAATCCGGCCGCCGAAGGTGTCCTCGATGGTGTGCATCGCGCTGTCCTTTCGCACGACCATCTCGCTCCAATATTGCGGCAACCCGCGAAAATCGGGTGGTGAAGGCACGGGCGCCGCGATGAGCTCAGGACGCGGTTCGCAGCGGGAGACGGGCAGTCCGCACATGAATACCGCCGCCTTGTCCGAACGCCGCCACAGCTCATCGATTGGCAGCGGCTCGGCGTGTTCCAGCAGCTTGATATCCAGGCCCGCCTGGTCGATGACTGCGGACAGCAGCGTGCGCCAGAGGCCGGCAGCTTCGGGACTGACCGAGTACATTCGCGCGTTCGCGATCATTCGTTGACGTTCCCGCGAGAAGCCGCGTAGCGATTCGATGTTAATCGATAAAAACAATAGATAATATAGGATAAATCCATTTATAAAATAAAAACATAGCGCGCATAGCGGCGTTCGTAACACAGCGTATGTTTCGGGGAGCTCTCGCCACGATTCGATACACCGCAGCGGACGTCATGCGCTCCACGAAGACAAATGTCTGTCCAGGGGATACAGTACGTTTCGAACGGCACTCTTTACCGTGAGCGAAGATGCCGCGCTCGACAGCGAGCCCGATCGAAGGTGTACAACAAAATCGAGGGATGAGATGCAAGCATCGCAAATGAGATCGTGCTGTTCTCCGTTGTCGCAAGCGATCGGCTTCGCGCTCGGGCTGACCGGCGCCGGACAGGGATTGGCGCAGACCGCCACGAACAACGCGCGACCGCCACGAGCAACGCGCTCGAGGAAGTGGTGGTGACCGCCACCCGTCGCAGCGAGAACCTGCAGGATGTGCCGATCGCCATCACCGCATTGACGGGCACCATGCTGAGCGAGCTCAACGTTCAAACCCTGGATGACTTCCTGAAATACCTGCCCAATGTGAGCACGGCGGGTGTCGCTCCGGGGCAGGACGAGGTGTACATGCGCGGTCTGTCGACCACGCACCAGGCCAGCCAGGTGGTTGGAGGGACCGGCGCCTTCCCCAACGTGGCCATCTATCTCGACGACCAGTCGGTGCAGCTGCCGGGACGCAATCTGGACGTGTACGCCGCGGACCTGGCGCGCATCGAGGTGCTGGAGGGGCCGCAGGGCACCTTGTACGGCGCCGGCGCCCAGGCGGGCGCCGTGCGATACATCACCAACAAGCCGAAGCTCGACACCGAGGAGGGCTCGGTGGACGCGAGTTATTCCACGACCGCGCACGGCGATCGGAGCGGCTCGGGCGTCGCCATGATCAACGTGCCGATCATTCCCGGGACCCTGGCGGTTCGAGCGGTGATCTACGACGATTCCCGCGGCGGCTACATTCATAACGTTCCGGCGACGTTCACCCGGTCGCCCACCGATGTCGGCATCGCCTATTATTTCGGCGGTGTGGTGCCTCCCGGGAGCGCCAGCCTGTCCAATACGAACGTGGTTAACTCGGCATTCAATCCGATCACCTACAAAGGCGTGCGCGTGTCGGCGCTGTATCAGTTCAATCAGGACTGGAATCTGCTCCTGCAGCAGAGTTACCAGAGCATGGAGGCGGACGGGGTGTTCGCCTACGACCCCGCGCTCGGCGACCTCGACGTCCAGCAGTACAACCCGTCGACGGATCTCGACAAGTTCGAAGATACCGCCTGGACGTTGAACGGGCGCATCGGCGCCGCTGAAGCTCGTCTATACGGGCGGCTACCTGGTACGGAACGTCGATCAGACGGCCGATTACACGAATTACGCGCGTGGCCCTTTCGCGGCCTACTATCAGTGCAACGGACCGCAATTCACGCCCGGGGCGACTGCCATATGCTACTCGCCGAGCTCGATCTGGCACAACGTCGAGCGAAATACGCACCAGACGCACGAATTTCGGGTGAGCACGCCCGACGATGCGCGCGTGCGCGCGATCGGCGGCCTGTTTTGGGAGGACTACATCATCCAGACCTCGCAGAACTTCCTGTACGCCGACCCCCAGGCCGGCTTCCCGCCTCTGACGCCGATATCCGGCGTCGAGACCTTCGACAGCAGCTCGCGGGTCGCCGGTACGGCGTTCCTCAGCGACATCACCCGGGGCTACGAGCAAAAGGCCGTATTCAGCGACGTGGCCTTCGATCTCCTTCCGCACGCGTTGACCTTGACGGTGGGAACCCGCTTCTTCCGTTTCGACAATTTCGATCGCGGACAATCGGACTCGGTCTATGGCTGCCGGAATATCGATCCTTGCGCGCCCCCCAACGGCATCTTCGACCTGTTCAACTTCTCGCAGGGAAATTCCGGTCACAAGAGCAAAGTCACGCTCAGCTGGAAGGCTTGGGATGGGCGTGATGCTGTACGCCACCTACTCCGAGGGATTCAGGCCCGGCGGCTTCAATCAAGGGGTCGGCCTGATCCCGCCGACCTCGCCGCTCTACGGAAAGTTCTCGGTGCCGCGCTTCTACGACAGCGACACCTTGAAGAACTACGAGATCGGCTGGAAGACGCAGTGGTTCGATCACCGGCTTGCAGTTCGACGGAGCGGTGTACGACGAGGAATGGTCCGACGTACAGCTGCAGATCTACGATGCCGCTGCTCTATGGCAATTCCGGATTCACGGTCAACGGCCCGCATTATCGCGTGCGCGGGGTGGAGGGGAACATCGTGTTCCGCGTCACGGACCAGCTCACGCTCAACTCATCGTTCGCCTTCAACCACAGCGAGCAGGTGAATGAGCCTTCGCTGGTCGTGAACGGCACCTCGATCTCGCTCTTCCCGACGCGCGGCGTCGGGCAGTCCGCTCGCCGATTCCCCGCCCTTCCAGGGCAATATTCGCTTGCGCTACGAGGCGCCGGTCCTCGATTACGTGTGGCACGCGCAAGCGGGCGTGCAGCATACCGACGAGTCCTACGCCGATGTGATCACCATCGGCACCGTCGCGCCGCCCGATTACCTGCTGGCTCCCTACACGACCTACGATGCGGCGGTCGGAATCGCCAAGGATGCTTGGATGGCCGAGTTCTACGGCGATAACCTCAGCGACACGCGGGCCCAGCTGTTCATCAGCTCGGCGAGCTTCCAGACGCTGACCACCACCAACCGGCCGCGCACCATGGGCGTGCGCTTCTCCTACAAATTCGGAAAGGGTGAACAATGATCATGCTCGTCCGTGCGTCGTTTAAAAGCCTGACGGGGCTCCGATGACCATTTCACGCCGCAAGATGCTGTTGAGCACTGCCGCGTCAGCCTCGCTGGCCGCGCTGGGCGGTCCCCTCGCGCTCATCGGCGAACGGGCGCGCGCCGACGCCGGCTGGCGACTGCCCGCCAAGCGGCCGTTCAAGGTGATCGAGAACGAGTGGATCCCGATGCAGGACGGCGTGCGCCTGGCCGCCCGATTCTGGATTCCGGAAGGAGCCGATGCCCATCCGGTCCCGGTGGTCTGGGAATACCTGCCTTACCGGCTTATGGGACGACCTGCGGTGGCGCGACGACAAGACGGCCGAAAACCTCGCGCCCTATGGGGTTGCCTTCGTGCGCGTCGATATCCGCGGCACCGGAAACTCCGAAGGCGTCATGGTCGATGAATACGACGTCCCGGAGCTGACCGATGGCGTTCAGGTCATCGCCTGGCTCGCCAAGCAACCCTGGTCGAACGGATCGGTGGGCATGCGCGGCATTTCCTGGGGCGGAATCAATGCCCTGCAGATCGCCGCGATGCGGCCGCCGGAGCTCAAGGCCATCATGCCCATGGGATGCGTGGTCGATCGCTATACCGACGATGCCCATTACATGGGCGGCGCGTACGGCGAGCAGAACATGGGGTGGGGCACGTCCTTCAAGGGCCACATGGCGGCGCCCCCGGATCCGCAGATCGTCGGCGCGCAATGGGAGGCGCTGTGGCGTCAGCGCCTGGAAGCGACGCCGGCGATCATGCGCACCTGGACCACGCATCAGCGCTACGATTCCTACTGGAAGCGCGGCTCCATCGCCACGGATTATGCGGCCATCACATGCCCGGTCTATGTCGTCGACGGCTGGGGCGATCCGTACGAGAACATCATCGGCGAGCTGCTCGCGAACCTCAAGGTTCCGCGCAAGGGCTTGATCGGCCCGTGGGGCCACATCTTCCCGAATCTCGCAACGCCGCTCGGGCTCGATTGGCCGTACGAGGAAGTCCGCTGGTGGCAGCAATGGCTCGAGGGAGCGAGCACCGGGATCATGGATGAGCCCATGCTGCGGGTCTACATGATGTACAAGGCGGATTCGGAGGCCTTCCCCGACGAGGTGCCCGGCCGCTGGGTGGCGGAGGAGCGTCTGGCCTTCGCCTCGCATCGAATCGTCCAGAATCTTTACTTCGATGCGGGCGGACGGCTGTCGCCGCAGCCGAGATCCCGCGACCACGTCAAGTACGTCGGCGACAAGATCGTCGGGTTGACCAAACCCCAATGGGTCTACGGCCGTCCGACCGAATTCGAGCAGATCCCGGACGACCGCAACTCGCTGGTGTTCGATTCCGCGCCGCTCGACCACGATCTGGAAATCCTCGGCTACCCGATCGCGAAGATCCGGGTCAGCGCCGATGTTCCGGTCGCCCAGATCGCCGTGCGCCTGACGGAAGTGACGCCGGCAGGGAAATCCTGGCTGGTGACCTATAACGTGCTCAATCTGACTCGCCGCGATTCGATGGAGGCAGCCGACCGCGCTTGAGAGGCCGGCAAGTTCTACGATGTCGAGCTGCCTCTCTACATGATCGCGCATCGGTTCAAGAAGGGAAATCGGATTCGAGCGGCGATCTCGGAGAACTTGTGGCCGCTGGTCTGGCCTTCGCCGCAGATCGCGACCCTCAATATCGCGCTCGGCGCCTCGCACCTCGTGCTCCCCGTGCGCCCCGTCCCGCCGAAGGAGGCGCCGTTCACCATCCCCGTCATCCACGCCGGCCGCGCAAGATGCTAAATCCGCCCGGGCTATGCCAACGGTCTGCAATGGGTGAAGACACCTCTCGCGACCCCCAACCTTCGCCCAGATGCCGACTGCGCGATGCGACGGGACGAATCCGATACGACAGTGAAGGATCAGCCTGTCACCACTTCATCTCGGCCGTCGGCACCACCAGGCCACGAGCTCGAGCCGGATCATCGAGATCACGGAAGGCGACCCGAACAGCTGCCTCATGAAATTCGACCACATGAATCGCTGGCAACGCGGCGATTGGGACTGCACCATCCAGTTCGGGGCCGATCTGACCTCGACCGCTGAGGAGTTTCATCTCAAGGAGTGGGTGGTGGCCAAGAAAGGCGACGTGGAGATATTCCGCCGAGAGACGCCGAGCGTACGATAAAGCGGGATCTTCTTTAGGCGGCCTTGTCTCTCACGGCGCCGAGGGCGCGGGTCGCACCGGACCATCCTGGTGCGGGCGTCCCGCAACCAAGCCGACTCCTGCAACATACAGAACCGATTCAGAGATCCCGTCCAATCCCAGGTCCTCCTCGATAAGCGAGTCTCTCAACGCCGCCGTGCTGAAGGGGGCCAGTCCCAGCCTCGTCGCCGTCAGGCATAGCGTCTGACAAAGATGGCCTGCTTCGAGCAGGACAACGCGATACGCTCGGGCGCCGCCGTACTTCCACATGGTTCTCGCGAACACGGCCGTCATGATGAAGAGCGCCGCCGCCCCGCTGAAATACATCTGATCCGCGCAATATGCGGCGGCCTTGCGGGGGCTGACCTCGAGGGGGAGTTTTGCCAGACGGTTGTCCTTGGCCTGGTAGTGATACATGCCCCTCTCGAGCCCGTCCACCCTGAGCGCCATGAGATAAACCTCGCCCGGATGCCTGGAGCCGCCGGACGGGCTCGTCTTGTAGGGAAGCATTCCAAAGACATCTGTCTGAAAGTACCCCTGGACGCCCCATGTCATCTGGAGCAGTGTCGAGAGGTTATCCAGGGAGATCTTTCCTTTCGCGAACTCTCTGTGCGTCCTGCGGGCACGCAGCGTCCGGAAGAAAACATCACTGGCCGCTTCATTCGATGTCAGCCGGATTGTATCCGCGCCCCGAACCCGTTTGAACAAAGGCGGAGACGGAGTCGTCGGAAGTGCCTTCATCTTCTCCTCGACGGGCGCATCCCAGGGGACGAAAACGGTATCCTTCGTCATGAAGTGAAATCCGCCTTCAGGAAGCCAGGGCTTCCATGATGAACGGACCCGGTCATCGTGCCTCCACTCGGCGGATCGGTACTCGAACAGCAATTGGGCCTCGATCAGTTCCAGTATCGACTTTGTGATGCTTTCCCGGCTGTAGGTGCCGAACTCGACGAGCGCATCCGGGATCGAATGCGGGACGTGGAAAAAACGAATTACCTCGAGAGTCGCCGGATTCGTCGAGAACGTCCTTCGGGTGAGGTAATTCGCGATCTGAAGCTGCCCGCCCTCCCAGTAGGCGAACTGGCAGGAGGCGCTCTTCAGCTTCAACGGGCCGCGGGGCACGTCGGAAATACCGGCCGGAATCTCTACAAGAACTTGCACATGAAAAGTATCATTTCTTTCAGCTTCCCTCCTACCTCCTCGAGCCTCGTCTCCATTTCCATCGGGGTGATGGTTCCGGAATGGTTGCGCTTCAGCAATTTCGCTACCTCAGTTTGCGCTCGCCGCGAGAGCTTGAGGACGGATTTAGCGTTCCGCCGTCGCTCCAACCCCTTGCTTTTTTTGCCCTTCTTCGCTGCCATGTTCGTGCTCCTCGTTTGTTGATTCGTGTGAGGGGTGCATCGTCAGATCTGAACAGCCGCGACTCGGAACTGGTCGGTCAGCTTCATGCGGCTCAGCAATTCCTTCAACCTCGAGTCGCCGCGTAGGTTTGTCAGCAGGGGGTCCGTCTTGAGGAGGGTCATCCCATGATCATGTTCCAGGTAGGCCCGCTCAAGCCACTGGAAGGCAGCATCGATTTCACCCCGATACGCATGGACCGAGGCGATTCCGTACGGGTCGATTGACGCGTATTTGCCCGTCAGCGAATTCAGCGCGGCTTCCGACTCGGCCCGCCGGCCCATGCTCCAATAAACCAACGCAAGACCCCGCAGCCTGTAGTCCTCGTTCGATTCCTGTTGCATCCCCGCGAGCGCTTCCGGCAATTGACTCAGGTACAGGCGCGCGATGGCAACGGAGCTGTTGATTCCGTCGAATTCCGGATGCAGCTGCATGAGCCTCAGCCGGGCTTCCAGACATTGTTCAAAGAGTTTGGCAGCGCAAAGTGCGACGCCGAGAGAGTCCATCGTGTTTGCGTCGAGCGGGTTTCGCACGAGGCCGATTCGATACGACTCCATGGCGCGGTCGAGTTGCCCGAACACGAACGCGATGTCGCCGAACGCGCCGGGCAACAGATCGGATCGGGGTTCCAATTCGCGGATGCGTTCCGTGTCCGCCTGGGCAGCCGCCCAATTCCAGGTAACGTTCGCCTCGAACGCTCCTCGCGTGTAATACGCAAAGACGAGGTTCGGGTCGTGCCGGACCGCGCGGTCCAACGCATCGAGAACCCGCCTGTTCTGTTGCTCCGATGGCGGTCCCTTCAGAATCTCCTCGGTCAGATATGCGTGCGCCAGGCGTGCCCACGCCTCCGCGTAGTCAGAATCGAGGCCGATGGCCTGTGTGTATAGCTGCGTGGCCTTTTCCACATTGGGGAGGGTCCTTCGTCCTTCGAGGTATCTTCCCTCCAGAACCAGGTTGTACGCCACGAGGCCGGGCTGCCCGGCTTGCAGTCTGCGAGCCGTTTCCCAGAGCCGCGTGCAGAGCCTGGGAAACTTTGACTGCAATTTCGTCCTGTACCTTGAAGATGTCCGCCAGGTTCCGGTCGTAAATCTCGGACCACAGGTAGACGCCGTCGGAAGCACGAATCAGCTGCGCGGTGATGCGCAGCCGCTGGCCCTCCTTGCGGACGCTGCCCTCGAGCAGGTGGGTGACTGTCAGCCTGCGCGCGATCGAGCGCACGTCTTCGTTCTTGCCTTTGAACTGAAACGATGAAGTGCGCGCGATGACCGTCAGATCCGTGCTGCGCACGAGATGGTCTATCAGCTCCTCGGATAATCCGTCCGAGAAGTATTCCTGCTTTGGATCGCCGCTGATGTTCACGAATGGGAGCACCGCGATAGAGCGTGTCGACGGGTCGTTGGCCGCCGTGGCGGGAGTCGTGGCGAGGAGGGCCGGCGGAGCCTTCGAGATCGCGCCCTCGACCACGAGGGAGTGCCGCGATACCCGCAGCCTGTCGAGGGCGAGGTAGGTCAAGCCCACGGCCACGATCGCTGCGAGGATCGCCGCGCCCAAGGGAGCAATCGGCCGCGCTCGGGGCTTGATGTCAGAACCGATCCCGGCGAGCACCTGTTCCACGGCGCCGGTGCGCGCCTCACGCTTAAAAGCTAGCGCCTGGGAGAGTGCCGCATTCTGTCCTCTCGACAGTTCCTGAAGCGGCGGAACCTTGGAACCTGCTTCCCGGGCCTCGAGGGCGGTAAGTTCCCCGAATGGGTGCTCTCCGCAGAGCATCTCGTAGATCACGCAGGCGAAGGAGTAAACGTCATCGCGCCGGTCCGCGTTCTTTCCCTCGAGCATCTCGCAGCTGGCGTAAGCGGGAGTGAGCGCGCGCGGGCTCGGACGGACCCGTGCAGCAGCGGACCGCGCGAAACGCGCGCAATACCGAAATCGAGCAGTTTGGTCCTGCCCGAGGTTGTGACGAACACGTTCGCGGGCTTCAAGTCGCTATGGATCACGTTGTGATCGTGCGCGTTGCCCAACGCCGCACCCACATCCTCGATGATCGGCCATGCGTGGCTGAAGGGCATGCCGCGGCCGAACTCCTCATCGAGCAGCGTATCCAGGGACTTGCCCTCGAGGTACTCCATCAGCACGTAGAGCCTCTGGCCGTCGACATTCACCGAATGCACGTCGACGATGTTCGGATGGCTGAGTTTGCGTGTCTTGCGGACCTCCTCGCGCAGCAGCCGCGAGAGCCTCGGGCGTTCAGCTCCTCCTTCAACACCTTGATGGCGAACCGTCTCGCCCGGCACTTGCTCATCGGCGGCGAAGTACACCACCCCCATCCCGCCCTCAGCGAGCTCTCGCTCGATGCGGTAGCGGCCGCCGACCAGCTCACCGGCCACCAACCGCATCGTGCTGGATGATAGTTCCGCTTGTGCTCTGCCTGATGCGCCTCGGCGCTCCTCCGCGGCGGACGTGTCGGGAATCTCATGGAGGGGTGGGCCGTCTTGGCCGCTGTCGATCGCGCAAGCCGAGAGCTGCGGATCGACTTCGGTCTCACGGGACGAGACCTCGATGGACACGGTTCCGCGGGGGTTCTCTTCTGCGGTCATCGGGTCTGCTATGAGCGTCCTGCTGACTTGGGAAAAGCATGCGCGCACTTCGCCGATGACATCAAATCCCGATCGGCAGCGTGCGACTCCGAACGTACATCGGTAGTCAAACCGAGTCAATCGGCCGGAGAAAACGTCAAAAATTGCGATTTTGGTGCGCCGCCATGGCGGAGCGTCCCTCTCGTGGGAGCCCTCTCGCGGCAGCAGGAATCACAACTTATCAGAATTCCATAAGGATCTCCTGACGGCCGATCTCTACCGTTGCCCCCGAGGCTTGAGGACTGATTGGCGAAGCCAGGTCCGAAGCCCGAGCGAAGTTACCCATCAACCGGACTTAGGAGATCACCATGAACGCGAACATCAAGACCGCAAACCGTATTCCCCGCACTCTCTCGACCGCAATGCTGCTCATGTGCGTGTGCACTTTTTCCGGCGCCTTTGCTGACGAACCCGTCCGATCTGAAAGAGTGAAGTTTCAGGACCTGAATGTGGATACGCCCGAGGGCGTGCAGGCGCTCTACGGTCGGATTCACGCGGCCGCCGGGCGCGTCTGCTCTGAAAGCGATCCCATAATGCGGCAAGCTGTAGCCTCGTGCGCCAAGAAGGCGGAGGGGGACGCGATCCAGAAACTCAACCTGCCGCAGCTCACGGCGTATTACATGATCAAGACCAAGGGCGGCGACCACACGCAGCCTCTGGTCGCGGCTCGGTAAGGCGAGGTGTGGAGTCCGGGCGAAAGGACGCGCTCGGACCCTTTCACCGTGGATAACGTCGACATGCCGAGTTCTCGGAATTTGTCACCTGGGTCGGGTGACGTATCATCGAGAGCCATGAAGTTGAGGTTCGCGGAATGCATTCTCGACTTGCGCGCTCGGCAGCTCGAGCGGAACTCTAAAATCGTGCCCCTCGAGCCCAAGGTGTATGAATTGCTCGAGGCCTTGATCAAGCGTCGACCCGCGGTCGTTCTGAATAACGAGCTCGACGAACTCCTCTGGCCGCAAGTCTACGTCGCACGCACCAGCCTCACCCGCCTGGTGTCGAAGCTGCGTGCGGCGCTCGGCGACACGCCGCGCGGCGCCCACTTCATACGCACCGTGTATAAAGCCGGATATGCATTCTGCGCCGAGGTGACGCGCGTGGAGTCCGCAGCCACTCCTATTGCCGCGATCGAGCTCGTCTGGCGCAAGCAATCTCTCCCCCTCGCTAACGGCGAACACGTTGCCGGACGCAATGATACCTGCGCGCTCGTGATTGACGCGGGCACCGTTTCCAGGCGGCACGCCCGAATCACAGTCGTTTCGGGAACAGCAATGGTCGAAGATCTGGAGAGCACGAACGGCACGCACGTGAATGGGACTCGGATTTCCGGGCCGAGACGGCTCAATCCTGGGGACGAGCTTTCGCTCGGCAGCGAGGTGCTGCGGCTCAGGAGGCGTAGTGTTTCCGCCCTAACCCTCAAGGTCGATGAGGACAAGAAGGCCCGGGACAAACGGCCCAGGAAATGAGGATCCAATGGCTTCCCTTGGCGACATCGGCGGTGGGAGTACCCACGACGCGGGCGTGGTGTTCAAGATCAACCCCTAAACTAAGAAGCACCGGCGATCGGCCTTCACGTTCCGGTGGCCCGAGCGCCCCTCTTTGGAAGGTTCACTCGAGTGGGGGTTCGGATTGAGCGTGCAGGCGATGAGAGATCATATCCCGTCTTTCCCTAGGACCGGCTGCATGAGTTTCTGGATCGCAGAGAGACTTGTCCAGGCGGGCCTCGGCTGGATGTCGCTCCCGAGCTCCAGCAATTGGTTCGAACTGGAATCGTAAGCGGGCCATGGAGGGAGCCCCGGGGCTCCCGGCTGACCGGAGCTCGCAAAGTGGGTCCAGTATCGCCGGAGGATCTCCCCGAAGGTCTTTTCCCCGGCGACAGGCACCCAGTCGTCCGGATAGCTGTCACTGAGGAAGTCAAGCTCTTCGCCATGACATGCGCCGAGCCGGGCTCGTCGGCCGGCGTCGGACCAGGTGAGGAGATAGAGATAGACCGGCTGACCGGCGCGGGACATGGCGCGCGCCATGGACCAAGCCCCGTACGCGAACGTCGCATTTTGGAGCTTGAGATACTGCCCTGGAACCTCGGCGTTCGAAGACGCCGGCCAGAGGCGGAATTCCTCCTCGGCCGAGGCGCCGGTATCGGCGCGGAGGTACCTCCAGTAATCGGAAGTCGTCGCGGGACCTGGTGCGAAGACCGTTGCTTCGTCAGCATTGCTGCCGACCAGCACCGGGATATGCACTTGCCTGCCCTCCGCGAAGATCCTGGTCGGTTGCTCGGGGATGACCCAACCGTCGACGATGGCGTCCCATCGAATCGCTGAATCGCGACTCCATGTTTTCAGAATGGTCTTGGCAGGAACGGCGCGGAGCTTTCGCAAGGCGGCGGCCCCATTGGTAATGCCCAGATCGGCGGCCAGACGCTCGCCGTTACTCTCGCCTGTCCCGCGAATCTGGTTGAAGGGGATCGGCGTGCGAATGTCCTCGATCAGAGCACTCTCGCAATCGCCGCTCTCCAGGATGGCCTGCTGAAACAACCCGCGCGCGAGTGGCGAAGCCATCATGAGACAGATATCGACAGCTCCGGCGGATTGTCCCATCACGGTGATGCGGTTGGGATCCCCACCAAAATGCGCGATGTTTTCTCGCACCCAGCGCAGCGCCTGGATCTGGTCGAGAATCCCATAGTTTCCCGAGGAGTGATGCGACGACTCCGCAGTCAACGCCGGGTGAGCGAAGAACCCAAGCGGCCCAAGACGGTAGTTCGGGGTAACCACCAGAACGCCCAGCGGCGAGAGAGCAGGACCGAGCGGCGTGAGTTGGCTATAGCCGGCGCGATTGGAACCACCATGAAAGAAAACGATCACCGGCAATCGCGCCCGAGACGAGAGTTTCGGGGTCCAGACGTTGAGGTACAGGCAGTCTTCACTCCAGACCGGATAGGGCAACCATCCCGCAGACAGTTGGGGGCACGCTGGGGAGAATTGCGCGGCTTTTCTAGTGCCGGTCCAGGCGCGCGGCGGCCGCGGCGGCTGCCAGCGCAGATCACCGACCGGCGGAGCCGCATAAGGAACACCGAGGAACGCCGTTCCACTACCCGAGCGCAGGCCCTCCAGCACGCCGTAGCTGGTTCTCGCTTCCGGCGCGATTGAGCCGGTCTCCGCGAGGACAGGACAAGTGCCGGCGAGTGCCAGCAGGGTCACGTACGGGATCCAACAGCCCGCCAGGAATCGCATCGCGGTTCCTCGTTTCACGGCTGCCTGCGAGTGTATTCCCCACGAAAGGCGGTGGTCCAGGTCTTGCCGTCATCGGAGGACTTCTGCCATACCTGCTCGACTTGGGTCTCGCTGACGCGGTGGATGGTGACTCGATTCAGGACCGTTTCGCCCTGCGGTCCTCGGCTGGGGCCGGAGAACTCGGCTGACCCCGGCTTCACCGTGCCCTCGAGGAAGACGTGGACCCGGCCCTCATTGTCGGCAAACAGGCCGTGCCAGCTCCTGTCGTCTGCACTGTAGGCGAAAAAGCTCTCGCCTGCGTGCCCGCGGCCGCCATCCCAGCGCTCGACCACCAGGCACTTGTCGAGCTCAAGAGCGACTCTGCTGGTCGCGTTCGGCGCCCCGCCGGCGGCTCCAATGGTCCATTCGCCCAGCCAGAAGTCCAGCGCTCTGTCATCTGGATTTGCAGCGCAGGACGCTGCATCCGCGGCGCCAAAGACTGGCGGCGAAAAACCGAACCACGCTCCCCCTAGTACGACCGCAAGGAGCGCTGGGGCCCACGGAGTTTTCTTCATCGGTTGACAAATAATCCGCGGATTCATCGGGTATTCCTCCCGTGTGCGTCGCCAATGGCCGGAGCTGCGAGACCGACTTAGACTGGGACTTCTCTGAGCGGCTAGCATTCGATATTGTGTCAATTAATGTCGAAAAAGCGCCAAGCCTCGGTCTTCGATCGCCTGCCGCGCAGCAGCGCACCGATCGTCACACTGACCCGCGATTACCCCGCGGGTCACACGATTCCCTCGCATTTCCATGACCGCGCTCAGCTCGTTTTTGCTTCGCGCGGAGTGATGACCGTATCGACCGGCGTTAGTGCGTGGGTCGTCCCGACGCATCGCGCCGTGTGGATCCCGGCCAGGACCGCGCACGCGGTTGCGATGGCGGGATCGGTTGCCATGCGGACTCTCTACTTTGGGTCACCGCTGGCTGCTTTGCTGCCTCGGGAATGCTGCGTCATCAATGTCCATGCCCTGCTGAAGGAACTGATTCTGCACACGTGTACCTGCGGCTCTCTCCGCCGCCGCACCCACTGGCAGCGTCACCTCATCGATGTCATCCTCGATCAGCTCCGGGTCGCGCAAGTGGCCCCTCTTCGGCTTCCCCTTCCGGACGATCAAAGAGCGCTTCGCGTAGCCCATGCGCTGTTTGAGGATCCTTCCGACCGGACGCCACTTGCACAAATCTCCCGGAGAAGCGGCGCGAGCAGGAGGACAATCGAGCGGCTATTTCTCGCTTCCACCGGGATGACTTTCGGAAAGTGGCGCCAGCAACTACGGCTGATGCAAGCTATGCGCCTGCTGGGTGGAGGCGCCAAGGTGACCCATGCGGCGCTCGAAGCAGGCTACAGCACACCCAGCGCGTTCATTGCCGCTTTCCGCAAGACACTCGGCACGACGCCGACGCGATACTTCAGGATTTCTGGCGGAGGCTGAGCATTTTCAGGCGCTCGAAGGTCGGGATCTTTCGAGAACGTCGAGGCGATGCCGCGCGCAGCAGGGGTGGGTAAGAGGAGTTGGCCCTGGGTTATTCGTTCACTCTGATTGTCGGTCTCGCGGCGGGCGCACTTAGCGGGATCGTCGGTGCCGGTTCATCGATCATTCTGCTGCCCGTACTGGTCTACCAGTTTGGTCCCAAGCAAGCTGTCCCGATTATGGCGGTTGCTTCGCTAATGGCCAACGTCGCGAAAGTGATGGCATGGTGGAGGGAGATTGATTGGCGTGCGTTTGCCGCGTATTCGGTTCCCGGTGTGCCGGCCGCCGCGCTCGGCGCCCGTACCCTGCTCGCGTTGCCGGCGGGCGCGGTCGATATTGCCCTCGGTGCCTTTTTCGTCGCGATGATCCCGGTGAGGCGATGGCTCCGCACGACGCGTTTCCATATTCGCCTCTGGCAATTGGCCCTAGCCGGCGCCGCTATCGGATTCGTGACGGGCATCGTCTTGTCAACAGGACCGTTGAGCGTTCCCGCCTTTACGTCGTACGGGTTGACGAAGGGTGCTTTCCTGTCGACCGAGGCGACGAGTTCACTGGCATTGATGATCAGCAAAGTGGTCGCATTCCAGCAGCTCGGTGCTCTTCCGATGCCTTCCATAATCCGCGGCGTCGTCATAGGCTCCTCGGTCATGGCAGGTGCCTTTGTGGGCAAGCTCGTGGTTCAACGGCTGAGCGTTCACACGTTCGACTACTTGCTCGATGCGTTGCTGCTGTTTTCAGGACTATCCCTGATCTGGGAGGCATTTGCTCGATAGACACAAGCATCATCTGGACCAGTTGGCGTTGGTGCGCCGCTACAGCAGCGCGTACCAGGAACCGGCGGTGGCGGCGCCTCCCCACCTAATCGAGATCATAGCCAGCGGGAACCATCCAGATCGCTCCCGGGTCAGGTAAAGTCTGGCTCCGTCAATGGTGGGAAAGCGAGATGCGGTCAAAATCTGAATCACCGGATGGAAAAGGTGCCGCGCTCGACCGGCAGTTTCGACGGCGAGTGCTTTTCGTCACCTGCCTCAGTCTCTGTGGGTTCGTCGGCCGTGCGATCGCGAGCGAGCTCGTCATCGGCCGCGAGGCGCTGCAGACGCTGGTGGTGGCGTCGGTATTCAAGGATCAGGGACGATGGTACCTCGCCAAAGGCAAATGCTACGCGTACCTCGAGCACCCGCATGTCGCGCTCGACGCGGGCAGAGTCATCATCGACGCGCACCTGTCGTCCCTATTAGGACTGACGGTCGGCGACTCCTGCCTCGGCACGGAGATGATGTCGGACGTAAGAGTCTCCGGGAAGCTGGCGGGGTCCGGCTCGCACATCGAGATCGATGACATTCGCATCGACAACGTCCAGGACGAATCCACGCGCCAGGTCATCGAATTGCTGCAATCCGCAACCGGCCGCTCCCTGCCGAAATCGGTGAACATCGATCTCTTGCCGCTGCTCAAGCCGACGAGCGTGCCGGGATCGGATATCAAAGTGTCGGCGACGAATCTGGCGATCTCCAAAGTAGCGACGCTCGCCGATTCGGTCGACGTCGAGTTCGAGATCAAACTTACCGCCCGCTGACAAGGATCTGTCGGTGCGATACCGGCAGGTCAGTCGGTCCGCCGCAGTTACCGCCGCTTGATGAACGGCCTTTCGGTCACCACGGCTGTTGCCGGACCCCAGGGTGCCGCCAGGTTGAGGTGCGTGCCCGGCGCGGAATCGCCGATGGGCACCATGGCGTAGCCGATGTTCATCTCGAGCCGGGGAGAGTAAACGGCCACCGTCACCTCGCCAACACGCAAGCCGTCGGCAGTGACCGGCCAGCGCTCCTCAAAGGGGGCGAGAAGCGGCTCCCCCAGGATGCGGATGCCGACGAGTTTTCGTGTAACGCCCTCGCGGCGCACTCTCATCAAGGCGGACTTGCCGATGAAGTCGGCGGGCGCATCGAGATGCACGAAGCGGTCGAGCCCGAGTTCGAAGGGATTGGTCCCGAGATCCATGTCGGAGCGGTAGGCCAGAATTCCCGCCTCCACGCGGTTGGCATCGGAGGGGCCGGTGACTGTGATCTGAAAGGGTTTGCCCGCGGCCAACACGCGGTCCCAAAGCGCGTCGCCGCAGCGGCCGTCGCGCAGGAAAATCTCGTATCCAGTCTCTCCGCTCCACCCGGTGCGCGAAACGACCACGGGAATGCCTTCGAGATCCGTCTCGACCAATTGGAAGGGGGCGAGGACGATACGGCCCCCGAACAATGCATCCACGACGGCGGATGATTTTGGCCCTTGAATCTGCAGCGGCGAGACATCGGGTTCACCGACGGCCACGTCGAATTTCGAGTTGACCGCGACTCCCTTGACCCACAGAAGCAGGTCGCTGTCCGAGGTCGAAAGCCAGAAGCGGTCTTCGCTCAGGCGCAGCAGTACGGGATCGTTGACGATCCCGCCTTCTTCGAGACGTCACGAGCGTGTAGCAGCAGCGGCCGATTCGGCACGCCGTCAGGTCGCGCGGTGTGAGTGAGTTCGTGAACGCCAGCGCGTCTGGGCCGGTAATTTCGACCTGACGCTCGGTACCCACATCCCACAGCGTGACCCCGTTGACGAGGTGCCAGTACGCCTCGAGCGAATTCTGATCGCCGTAGGCGGCCGGCTGGTACATGTGGTTCGCAAACGAGTACCGGGAGCACCCCGCCCGGCGCGCACCGCCGAAAAATGCCGAGCGGCGGATCCAGTAGTCAAACGAGCTCACCAGACACCTCCGAGGGCGATCTTCACGGTCTCGCCGTTGATGCCGCTCGCCGCATCGGAGGCGAGAAAGGCGATGGTATCGGCGATCTCCTGCGGATCCACGGGGCGGCGCGCGGGATAGGCGGCCACCGCCTCCTTCCAGACTTCATCAAAGCTCTTGTTCTGGTCCGCGGCCATCTGGCTGACCAATGCATCGGCCATCGGTGTTTTGGTCCAGCCCGGCAGCACCGCGTTGCACGTGACGCCATACGGTCCGACGTCTTGCGCGACCGCACGCATGAGTCCGAGCAGGCCGTTCCGGGAGGCGCAGTAAGCCGGCTGAGCTGCAACACCGAACTCCCCGGCGCTCGAACTCACGATTACGATCCGTCCGGACCGCCGCTCGATCATGCCGCGGGCTGCGCGGCGAATGAGCTCGAAGGGCCCGTGCAGATTGGTCGCGAAGATCTCGTGCCAGACGCCCGGATCCTCGTCCCAGACCTGCCGCTCGGCCGCTGAAAGTACTCCCGCGTTATTGACCAAGAGCTCGATCGGCCCGAGTCGACTGCGCGTCTCTCGATGATGTGTTCGCAGCCCGCGGACGTGGCGACGGTCTCCACCAGGTATTCGGCGCCCGTCTCGTCCGCGAGTTGGCGCAGCTCGCGCTTCCGTCCGCGAAACCGCCATCACTCGGTAGCCGCGCGCGGCCAAGGTGGCCGCAACTGCGCGGCCGATCCCACGCCCGGCGCCGGTGACCAGTGCGACGCGTCCGCGCGCCGCGACTGCGGGGTTGCGATCGGGCGATTCCTACATGCCCGAATTATCCTCATCGCTTTGACGAGTTCGCACCTCGAGTCTACACGCCGCATTGCGAGAGCCCGCGCTGATCTCTGCGATTTGCTTTAGCCGGGCTAAACTGTAACTCGCCGCAGACCGATTCGCGGATTTTTCGCGGCATACCGCTCGGCCCGCGCCCGGCGACTCGGTGTATGATCATGAGCGTGCTCTGAAGCTACGCGCTTCGCTCAATCCGACGATTGTGGAGATCATACCAGATGAACAGGGAGTCTACGAGCAGTGCGATGAGACTCGAGCCGCGCCAGATCGCCGTGTTCGAGCGGGATGGCTTCGTCGTGCTTCCCGGATTTTTCAGCGGCGAGGAGATTGCGCCGCTGCGCGAGGCCTGTCATGCAGATCCGTCGATCGGCGGACGGCTTCTTGCCGTGGCCGACAGCGCCGGCAACGCGCAGGAAATCATCGAGTGGACCACGTTCTCGGACGACTATCTGGGCATGCTGCCGCGGCTCGCACGCCTCATCGACGGCTCGGAGGCGTTGCTCGGAAAGCCCGTCTATCACTGGCATTCCAAGCTATCGATGAAGGCGCCGCATAGCGCGGGCCGCTGGGACTGGCACCAGGATTATCCGTATTGGTACGACGAGGGATGCCTCAGTCCGGATATGCTGACCTGCATGATTGCGGTCGATCGAGTGACTCGCGCCAACGGCTGCGTCAATCTAATCGCGGGGTCGCATCGCTACGGGCGCATCGATCATGTCCCGATCGGCGCATCGAGCGGCTGCGATCCGCAGCGCCTCGAGCACATCCAGCGCAAATCGCCCCCGTGCCCGTCGAGATGGAGTCCGGCGATGCGTGCTTCTTTCATTGCAATACCTTGCACGCCTCCTCCGGCAACTCGACCGACTTTCCGCGCACGTTGGTTCACTGCACCTACAACGCAATCGACAATTCGCCGATCATCGAGGAAGGGCAGGAGCATCATCGCTACCGGCCGATCGAAAAATTACCCGACTCGGCGCTCATCGAGCACCGATGGAAGGACGTCTTCAAGAACCATTCTTTCAACTGCCTTGGCGATGTCGGGGCCGTGGATCGCTACGGGTACCAAGTCATAGCGCGCGCATGACGGCGGCGCCGTCCGCGACGGGCGCAGGGGCGCGATCGTTCTGGAGCGGGTCGGCCACATCGATGGCGAGCCACGCCAGGGCGCTGAGGAAGGTCAGCGCCGCGCCGATGCAGGAATGCCGCGCCCCATTGGTGATGGCCCGAGAGGTAAGCCACCACGGGTATGCCGATGATGCCGCCCAGGGTGCCTCCCGTGTTCATGCAGCTCGTGGCGGCCATGGTGTCGCTTCCGCCGACCGCCATCGCGGCCGCCCAGAAAGCCCCTTCCGTGAGTTCGATGCTCCCGAAGCACAGCGCCAGCGCGCCGACCGCCAGATAAGCGTTGCCCGCCGCCGCGGCGAGCAACAGCAAGGCCGCCGCCGTCGGCAATGCGATCAGCGGCACGAGGCGCAGTCCATGCCGCGTGCCGTAGCGCGCGCACGCCCAGCCCGTGAGCATTCCTCCAATGCCTGCGCCCACGGCGGCCGCCAGCGGCGGCAATCCCGATAGCCAGCCGCTCTCGAGCACGGAGAAGTGCCGCTCTTGAACGAGATACAGGAATGCCCAGTTGGAGAGCAGGTAAAACGCATAGTTCATGCTCAAGTAAGAGAGGCTGAGCAATACGACCTTGCGGTTTGCCAGCACGCGCAGCACGCGTCTGAGGCTGATCTGCGCATTCACGCGAGATCCGGCATGATGACCGACCTCGGCGAGCTCCTCGCGAGATACCGACGTGTGTTCGCGCGGCGTGTCCCGCCCATACCAGGCCCAGCAGCCGATCAGGCCGAGCGCCGGGATCGTGGTCCAGACAATTGCATTCCGCCAGCCGAAAAAATACATGAGCGTGGCGATGAGCGGCGGCGTTACCGCAGCCCCGAGCTGCAGCCCCATGGTCTGAAGTCCGACGGCCGAGGCCCACTGGTTCGGCGGGAACCAGGTCTCGAAGACGCCGGCGGAGACCGGAAAGGTGGGGGCCTGGGCGACACCCAGTAGAAACTGCAAGCTGAGCAGCATCGCAAATAACGGCGGGCCGGCGAGTAGCGCGGGCGCGAGGGGCGTGCCGAGCATCGCCAGGAATGCGATCAAGCCCATCACGCACGAGCGTGCCGCGGGCGCCGAACCGTTGCCCGAGGATCGCGGCGGGAATCATGAAGATCGCATACCCGTTGCGTAGGCCTGCTCGAGCCAGCCGATTTGCAGCTGCGTGAGCCCAAGCTCCGGCATGATCGGCACGGCCGCCACCGTGATGCTCTTCTGCTGCAGGTAGGCAACGAAGCCGAATCCGAACATGAGCGCGAAGATTCGCCACCGGATGCGCCCGAGCCCGCGTTGAGCGGCGAACCTCAAGGCGGGTCTCGGGCGTCCCCGGGCTGTTCCGCGGCGATGAGCTGCCGCAGACGCCGGCGAAAACGCAGCGGCGCCGAGTCGATGGCGATGTCGATGTGCGGCGTGCGAGTCTCGGCGAAGCCTTGCTGTACCGCGTTCAGGATCACCCGGTCCTCTTCGAACGCGCCGCGCACGCTCTCGCCCATGAGCCGCGACGCCTCGGTGTCGTTCGGCGATACATTGCGCAGCTGAAACCAATAATAGCGGGTGTTCCCGTCGTCGATCGGGGTCAGGAAATTGTACGAATCCATGATGAAGGCGCGCTCGTGGCGTTCCGCGTCCGCATCGCCCGCCCCCGCCGGGACGAATACCGCCTTGATCAGCGCATGACTCGGAAAGCGAACTTCGTAATGCTGCAACCGGTCGCACAGTCCCTGGAAGCTCACGAAGGGCACGTAGAGCGGCGCCACTTCGACGGCCCGCATCCAACGCGAGGCGATCACGCCGATTTCGTTGGCCTTGACTTGCACCGGCGTCGATTCGCACGCCGCATTGCCGAAGGAGTCCGGGTGAACCCACGCGACATGCGAAGGATCGAGCAAGTTGTCGGTCATGTAGAGATAGTTGCAATGGACCGTCATGGCATCGCCGCGGGTCACGCCCCAGTTGGGATCCCCCCAGTGCTCGACGGGGAATATTCTCGAAGGGTCGGCCGACTTCGCATCGCCCATCCAGACCCAGAGCAGGCCGTAGCGCGATACGATGGGATAGCTGCGAACCCTCGCTTCCTTCGGGATGCGGTCCGCGCAGGGAATTCGCACGCACTTCCCGTCGGCATCGTAGGTCATGCCGTGATATCCGCATTCGACATGGTTCCCTTTGATTCGTCCCATCGACAGCGGGAGCTTGCGATGCACACAGGCGTCCTCCAGGGCGGCCGGTTCGCCGTTTGCCTGCCGGTAGAGGGCCAATCGCTCATCGAGGATCTTGACCGGCAGGAGCCTGTCTTTGAGCTCGGCATCGAGGGCCGCGACGTACCAGGCATTGCGAAAGAACATGGTCCTCCTCGAGCGTCTTATGACCGGGACGCCGGGTCGGTGGTCGGCGCGCCCAGCCGGCGCATCATGTATTGCCAGATATCCCAGATCGTCCCTTCGAAGTCGTCGGGGGCGAGCGGGCCGGGAGCGTAGGCGCGGCTCCTGAGCCCCTTTGTAAGCGCTCGAGCTGCCGGCGGTCTTCCTCGCAGAATGCTTGCAAAGCCGCACGTAGTCCTGAACGACCGGCGATTTCGGATCATCCGCGATCCCGGTGATGCCCCAGCGGACCGCGACCGTGTCGACCGTGAGCGGCCGTAAGCACATGTAAAGGGTGAAGTGCGGACAAAAGCCGACCACGAAACTCGGATAGACGCAGTAGAACACGTCCGATCGCCGCTCCTTCGAGCGTGAGATCCGGGTGAAAGGGCCCGCGTTCCGGACAATCCGGGTGGAAATTCGCGCGGTAGCCGGTGAAGTGCGGGGCCGTCGGGCAGTTTCTCGCAGAGCGCGTCGGCGTGACCGGATGCAACGTCTTCGCGTGCAGCGGGCTCAAGTGATAGCCCTCCATGAAATTCTCGACCAGGCATTTCCAGTTCGTCTTCCACACTTCCTCGGCCTCGTACAGGAAATGCTGCTCCGCCGGATGGTAGTTGCGGATGTAGGGTTCGATCGGCGAGAGCGCGGCTGCGAGCGGCGGCGCAAGGCCGTCGAGATTGACGAAGATGTAGCCCTGCCACATCTTCGCTCGCGAATTGCGGCAAGCGGCAGCTCCCTTGGCGAAATGCTCGCCTTCCCGGATCAGCGGCGCGGCCAGCAGCCGGCCGTCGAGCGCCGTAGGTCCAGCCATGGTAGCTGCACACGAAGCGCGCCGCTTTGCCGGCGCCCTGCGCGACCGGACTGCCGCGATGCCGGCAGACGTTGGAGAGCACGCGGATGGTGGTCGAGGAGTCTCGGACGATCAGCAACTGCTCGTCGACCAGCTCGGCTGGTGAAGATAATCGCCGACGGATGCCGAGGGCACCGACGTGTCCGACGCAAATCCATTGCTTGCGGAACAGCTCCTCCCGCTCGAGCTCCAGGTACGCGGGCGACGTATAGAAAGCGCCGGCCATGGCGCGGGCCGATCGCGCGGCACGCGCTTGAGCGCGCGAGCTCCGCTCGGAGCTGCTGCACCGTGGATGTCGGCTGGATCAAGCATGGCTCGTCGGCCAAGCCGCAGGCCGATCGCTCTCGCCGTCGCGAACGGCGGCGACGATCTGCCGCATGTTGAATACACGCTTCCCCTCCTCGCCGATGTGCAGCAGCGGCAGCAGCGATTCGATAAACCTGCCGCGCTCCGCCGCCCAGGTCGCTCGACGCAATACCGCGGCGGGCGATCGCCCACACGGCGATCGCCATCTCCAGCGCGGCCGCCTCCCAGGCGCGATCGATCACGGTTCTGGTCTGCGACACCGACAAGGGCAGCAGACTCGTGACATCCTCGACCCCGTCGGCCGTATGGCCGATGTAGTGCAGGAACACCGGCGCGGCGGCCGCCACCAGCGACCCATGCGCGCCGAGCCGATGTAGTTGAGATTCAAGGACAGCACCCCGCCGTCGGCGGCGCCTTCCGCCGCGAGGCCCACCGGCAAGCCGCTGAACGGCGGCGACTGCAGTTTCAGCGCACGCTCCATGCTTTGCATCGCGACCTTGGCGAGCGCCTGACGCAACGCGTCCATGGAGAGGGCGGGCAGCAGCGACACCATGCTCGAGGAGGTGAAGAGCTCGCCGGAGGCGAGGTCCACCAGCGGATTGTCGACGGAGGCGTTGATCTCGCCTTCGAATTGGTCCTCGCCCAGTCCCATGCCTCGTAGGCCGCGCCGTGAATCTGCGTGATGCTGCGAAAACTCAAGGGATCCTGCAAGAAGCGCGCCTGATCCGGCTGATGCAGAGCGGCTGCCCGCGAGCGCCCGGAGGAGGTTTTGCCGGAGCGGTCCTGGCCTTCGCGCGTGCGCGCCCGCGGCGCTCTCGGTCTGCGCCCGGAGGCCGCCGCGAAATCCTTCCAGCGCCGTGGCGGCGGCGAGATCGAATGCCGCGAGCAAGCGCTCGATTTCCACCAGCACCAGAGCGCCGGCAGCCCAACGCAAAGCTGTTGTTGTCGATGAGCGATACGGATTCCTTCGGAGCCAGATCGAAACGCGTCGCCGAGACGGGCGCGCGCTCGTCGAGCGACAAGCCGAGCAGCGGCGAGGCTCAGCTGCGAGAGCGGTGTGAGGTCGGCGATGCCATAAGAGGTATCGGCGCGAACCGTCGGCATGCGCGCGAGCGGCGTAGAGCTCGCAGCAAGCGCGCGACCAGCTCCGGCCGCACGCCGGTGCGCCCGCCCGCGATGTTGTTGATGAGCACCACCAGGCAGGCCCGCACCGCGGGATCGGCAGCCGGCGGCCCGGGAAATCCGTCGCCTCGCTGACGATCATCCGGTTGCTGAATTCGGCGAGCTGCTCGATCGGCGACTGCGACGTCCTTCTGCGATCCGATTCCCGTATTGGTGCCGTAAATCGCGGCACCGGAGGCCAGATGGCGCTCCACGATGGCCCGCGATGCCGCGACGCGCTCCCAGGCCTGCGGCGACAGATCGACCGGCCCGGAGCGGCGCGACAGTTCCGCGATCTTGCGCGATGGACAGCCCGCTGCCGTCGAATACGTGAATCGGTTGCATGGCGAGTCGACCTAGAACCGGTAGCCGAAGCGCACGCCGAGCGTGCGCGGCCGGTTGGGTGTGACGAGGTGGACGGAGGTGAAGCCGTCGTTGACGTACAGCTGCGCGCGGGTGTCGCTGAAATTCTGACCGAAGAACTCGACGTCCCACGCGTCCTTCGTGGCGCCGAGCGAGGCGTCATAGGTGGTGTAGGGGTCCTGGTCCTGCCGCGGCGATTCGAATTGTCCCTGCGTGATGACGGAGGAATACGAATGAGCCGTGTGCTGCGCACCGACTTGCCAGTAGCCGGCATAGTCCCGGAACGCAAACTCGTAGCGAACCGGATATTGCCTTGGAACGGCGGGCACTGGGCGAGTGTGCTGCCGAGTCCGTCGGTCGGGAACAGCTCGACGCTCTGCGCCGTTATTGCCGACCACGGAGGGAGCGTTTTGCTGTGAGCTGCTGTTCCAGGCGAAGGACGACATGAACGCTCAGATGCTCGGTCGCGTTGAAGACCACGTTGCCCTCCAGGCCGCGCACCCGGTAGTCTGGTCCGTTGGCCGTGAAGATCTGATTGCCGTACACGGAGGGATCGAATATCGACAGCTGCACGTTGAGCCAGTCTTCTTGATAGAGCGCCCCGTCGAACTGCAGATGATGATCGAGCCAACTCGTCTTCCAGCCGATTTCCTTGTTCTTGAGCGTATCGGAGCCATAATACAAGGGAATCTGGAAACCCGTGCCGTACAACGGGGAGCTCGGCGACAGGGCTCCCTGCCCGCGGTTGAAGCCGCCCGGCCGGAAGCCTTCCGAATATGTCGCATACAGCATGACGCCTTCGGCGATCTTCCAGCTCAGATTGAACTTGTCCTTGTGGCCGCTGTAGGTCTTGTCGAGGTGGTCCGCATTCAGATTGTTGCCGTTGTCGCATTGCCCGGCGGGCACGAAGCGGCAGCCGTAGCCGCTGTTCGAGGAGCCCAGTTCATAGGTGTCGATGCTGTAGAGGCGCGTGCCGACCGACAGGGTCAGTTGCCGCGGGACGATGTCGAAGCTGAACTCGCCGAAAGCCGCCTTCTGCTTGTAGCCGCGCGTGATGTCGTCGAAGAACACATCGCCGTTCGGCCGCACCGCCGGATCGATGCTGGTGCTCGCGGCCGGCGGCGCCTGCCGAAGAAGCCGGCCTGCGGGTCGGCGTAGAACCAGCCCGTATTGTCCTTGATCCGTAGTCCTCCCAGAACAGACCGAAGATTCCGCGCGCGCGCCAGTCATCCGGCGTGCTGAGCCGCAGCTCGTGGGTCTGATGGGTGTTGTTCTCGATGTCCTGCCAGAAGGCGCTCGGCGAGTAGCAGACGTTCTGGGTGCCGGTGCCGCGGGGGAGCGACGGACCATTGCACTGATAGTAGGCGGCGAACGCACCGCGCGCATAGGCGGTGTAGTCCTGCATCTCGCTGACGTTGTGATCGAGATAGCCGCCGGTGTAGACGGCCTTCAGCGCTCCGATCCGGCCGTTCAACGTCCAGGCCGTGTTCTCGAACTGATCCTTGTCGCTGGACGGGTTGTACTGCTGGACATTCAAATCGCCGAGCGCAGGGGCATAGGCGTAGCTCCCGTCCGCCTCGAGCGTCTGGTAGCTCTGCTGCAGCAGCAGATTCCAGTCGTCGTTGAACTTGTACAGTCCCGAAAGCGCGCGTGCCCTGGTAGGTGGTCGGGATTGTAGGCGCGATTCGACCAGGGTCGTTGTTCGAGACCGTCGCGCTGCCGGGCGGCACGACGCCGTCGAAATAGTACGACGATGCCGATGTCGGTGCCGAGCGGGCGAATGTGCCGGGGATGTTGTGGATGTAGCCGCCGCGGGTATCATCATAGATGACGCCCGCAGCGCCAGGGTGTCCGGCGATCAACGGCACGTTGATGTGAGCCTCGCACGCTCGTGCTGGGATCGCCATGGGCGGTGGTCGAGTAGCTCGCGTTGACGGCGCCTTCGGTCGTTCGATCTTCGGTTTGTTGGTGATGTATCGGACGGCGCCGGCCTGGGCGCCCGCGCCGTACAAGGTGCCCTGCGGGCCCTCCAGCACTTCGATGCGCTCGAGATCGGCGGCGTAGACATCGAGATTGCGGCCCGGGAGCTGTGCCGACTGGTCATCCAGATAGACGGCGACGTTCGGGAAGCTGTTGATGCCTGCCGCCGCCCTGGTCGCCTCCCTGGGTGGTCGATAGACCCCGCATGTAGATCTCGTTGATTCCCGGTCCTTTGCTGGCGGTGCTCACGTTGGGCAGGTACTTCACGAAATCGTCGAATGTCTGCACATTGAGCTGCGCCAGCGTCTCCGCCGTGATTGCCGTGATGGCGATCGGAACATCCTGGAGGTTCTCGGAGCGCCGAGTCGCAGTCACGACGATCTCGGCTATGGCGCCGGCCGGCGCGGTCGATTGATCGGTCGCGGTGGAATCCGCTGCGTAGACCCCGACGGGCTGGACACCCAGGATGGCGGCGATGGCATACGATAGCCTCGAATCATGTGGCATGCTCCATCCCCTTGTTATACCTGCATATTTTCGAAAAGCCGCGACGGATCGTTCGACTCGCCAGCGGGGGCGCCGGCGCCCATCGCCGCGAGGCGTGATGCTGCGCTCGCGGCCGCTCGCGAAATGAAGTCGACCGCTAATCTATCTTGCAAACCGCCGGGCGTCGTCGGAGGGATTCTGCGATATGCTTTAGACGACCTAAATGATCCGGTGGGAGACATGCCGAGCACGAGGCGTAAAGTCCCAGATGAATAAGCTTCCACCGCTGCTTGCAATGCGTGCTTTCGAGGCGGTCGGCCGGACCGGAAGTGTGCGCGAAGCGGCCGGGGAACTCGGTGTATCCTCCGGCGCGATCACTCAACAAGTCCATTTGCTGGAGACGCACCTGGGCATTCGCCTGGTGCAGAGAAACGGTCGTGGTATCGAGTTAACCGCTCAGGGAAAGCTGTGTCTGCCGCACTTGACCATGGGTTTCGGTGAGTTGCGCAAGGCGTGTAACCAATTGGAGATTGGCAAGCGCTCCAGCCATTTGGTCATCAGTACTTATCCATCGCTGGCGACCAAGTGGCTCGGTCCTCTGCATGTTCGACTGGAAGAAACAGCATCCGAACGCCAGCGCCACGATCAGCGGTGTGCATCCCGAGCCCGCTCTCGATGACGGCGAGGCGGATTTCCGCATCAGTTACGGAAATCGGCACCGCCGCCACAGCCGTTACACCCATCTCTTTACCGATCGACTGGTTGTCGTTGGCGAGTCCCGCCCTGTTGGCGCGCGCCAGTCCGCTTTCGGATCCGCGAGACCTGTTGAAGTGGCCGCTTCTCTGGGTTGACTGGGGTGATGAATATCTGCCGCCGCCGAACTGGAACGACTGGTTCGCGAGCGCCGGGTCAGGATCAACGAATTGCACCGGGACTTGGTCTTTTCCTTTCCTGCCGCGGCCGTTGATGCGGCCATCGAAGCGCAGGGTTTCGCCCTCGCGCAGTACTCCGTAGTCGCCAGCTCGCTGGCCCTCGGTACGCTGGTGCGCGTTTTGCCTCCGGAATTACCCCTCCCCGAAGCCCACTTTCTGGCGTGGAGTGGGGCGGCCCTCGAGAAACCTCTGGGTGCGGTGTTTCATTCCTGGATCATCAACGAGGCGAAGCGATTTGATCGACGGGCTTGAATCGAGACCGCCGATCCGCCCGCGCTCCATCGCGTCCCACCCCCCCCGGCTTACATCTCACTTCGGTGACAACGTCACCGGCACCTCAGTAATGCTGTCGACAGGCAGTTTGTTGAGCTCCGCCGCCTTGCGGACCGCCGCCTCGCTGGGTCCCTCGTAGACGCAGAATGTCTTCGTCTCGTCGGCATTGGCGTAGGACTCGACCCAGCGCACTCCGACCGACGCATTGTTCGCGTTGACTTTTTTCTTGGTGGCAGTGTCGAGCCCCTTGAGCGCACCGGCCGGGAAAGTTCGCTCGATGAGATAGCGGTGCACCGAATTCTTCGCCGGGGAGGACGCGGTCGCCGGGGAGGACGCGGGCTGTGCAGGTACCTCGGTGGCGAACGCGGCAGTGAGAAGCAAGAAAAACGCTGGAATCAGATGTTTCATAATTTTCTCCCAAATTAAGATAGAAAGCTTGCGGCCTCGAGTCGGCAGCTCAATTGATCGCCTGTCGGTCGCAGGTAACCTGCGTGTTCCAGTCGGCATAGCTACCCTTCGGGTTGTGCTCCCATGCCCAGACATGCATCTCGTAGAATGCCGGCAGGCCGTAGCGATTTGGGGCGGCGATGTAATTCAGCAGATTTCCATCCAGCGCAGGCACGCCCCCGCCTGGATTGTTGGTTGCCCAGACGCTCGCGAGCACGATGAACTCGACGCCGACGAGGCGCATGGAGCCGTTCGCCATCGGCTCGTAGATCAGAGCTTCCGGCTTCGCCGCGTTCAGTACACCCGCGTTGAGGCGCGAAGGCAGCACGAGATGCACGCCCATGGCCCCGGTATCCGGACCACTGACGCACGGGGTGGCCGTCACAAAGCCTTCTGCGAACGCGGCATTGATATCGACATAGCGCGCCGTAGCATCGTGCACCTTGTCGATCAGCGGCGTGGTGTCCCCATTCGCCCAGGCGGCCGGCAGCATTCCCAGGGGCAACAGGATGGTCAGTGCGCAGAGTGCGCCCAAAATCGGCTTCGAAGCATTCATGCTTTTCTCCTCACTTACCTGTAGAAGTACGGATCGAGAACGCGAACCTCGGTGATCCTCGAGATAGGCAATTTGTTGCGGGCCGCGGCGCGGCGGACGGCCTCCGGCGTGGGCGCGTCGTAGATGCAGAACGTGTGCTTGCGATCGGGTGTGACGTAGGAATGGACCCAGGTAACGCCGTCCTCGGCGTTGTTGTCGATGACCTGACGGCAAAGACTCGCGCCGCCCTCGTCCTGCGGGATGGCGAGGCCGTCCGGAAATTCTCGTTCGATCAGATAGCGCGACATGACGAGCTCCAATGACGCTCTGGGAATTCAAGCGCGAACAATCATGCGGCGCAGGCGATGGAATCAAATCGGCAAAGTTACCCAAATTGGAGGGAAGGCTTACCTATATTGGACACGAGACACACCGGGATAGCCGGAAAATTCCGACTTTTGCGTCGCCGCGACGGATGGGTTACAACGGGCGCTACCCAAGCGTCCCTCGGGTGAACATTCGATGGAACTGCTCGAGCGTGAACGATGTCTTGCGGATCTCGCGGAGTGGCTCCATGCCGCTGCCGAGCGAGGCGGCTGTGTCGCGCTCGTGGCCGGCGAGGCGGGCATCGGCAAGACGGCGCTGGTACAGGAGTTCTCCAGGCAGCAGAGCGAGACGCGGGTGCTTTGGGGGGCCTGCGATGCGCTCTTTACACCCCGACCTCTCGCTCCGCTGCACGACATCGCGCGGCAGACGAAGGGCGCGCTGTTGAGGGCGGTCAATTCCGGTGCGAATCGGGACGACATTTTCACTGCAGCGCTGGACGAGCTGGAGCGCGAAAAGGCGCTGGTCGTGTTCGAGGACATGCATTGGGCGGATGAGGCAACGCTTGATCTGCTCAAGTATCTCGGCCGTCGCATCCATCGCACACACGCAATGCTCACGGTTACCTACCGCGACGACGAGGTCGGCCCCCGGCATCCGCTGCGATATGCAATTGGCGACTTGCCGCGTACGAGCGTGCACAGAATGTCCCTCCCGCCGCTTTCAGAATCTGCCGTCGCGCAGCTGGCCCGTCGAGCCGAACGTCCTTCGAAAGGATTGCACAGCCTCACGGGCGGCAATCCTCTGTTCGTGACGGAAGTATTGGCAGCGGCTGCCGACACGGTGCCCTCTACCGTGCGCGACGCCGTGCTCGCGCGGACGGCCAGGCTTTCCCCCGCAGCACGTGAAATCGCGGAACTCGTCTGCGTAGTTCCCGGGAAAACCGAGCTCTGGCTGCTGGAGCAAGCCGGCCGCTTGGATGAGACGGGTATCGAGGGTTGCTTGAGCGCCGGCATGGTTCGTCATGAGGATGGTTCTCTGGCTTATCGGCACGAGCTTGTCCGGCGAGCAGTTGGAGACTCGCTTTCCCAGCCTCGTCTACGGAGTTTGCACTCAAAAGTCCTTGCTGTTCTGGAAGCGCGGGCCAATATTCCGGCCGCGCGCCTCGCGCATCACGCCTCTTGTGCGCACGACGCGGAGGGAGTGCGACGCTTTGCGCCGCTGGCCGCCGCCCAGGCCGCATCCGTTGGAGCGCATCGAGAGGCCGCATCGCACTTCGAATCCATGGTCTCGTACGCCGACGAGATCGCTCCCGCCGACCGCGCTCACTTGCTCGAACAGCTGTCATATGAGTGCTTCCTGATCGGGCATTACGCGCGCGCGAGCGAGGCGCGGCGAGCGGCGCTGGAGATCTGGCGTGGAATTGGAGCCTGCACGCAGGAAGGCAACGCCCTTCGTTCGCTGTCGCGGCTTGCCTGGTTCGAAGGTCGGCGGGCGGACGCCGAACGCTACTCTGCCGATGCAATTCGGGTGCTCGAATCCCTGCCTCCGAGCCCGATTCTGGCGGAAACCTATTGCGATCGGGCGGATCTCGACATGGAGTCCCACGAGAACCACTCGGCGATCGACTTCGCGCACCGAGCCATCGCGCTGGCGGTTGCCTGGACGGACCATCTGATTCTGAGCAATGCGTCGAACGTTCTCGGTACGGCACGCCTCATTATCGGCGACGATTCAGGGTGGGCTGATCTCGAGCTTAGTCTGCAGCTCTCGCTCGCGAATGGTTATCAGGAGCAGGCGGCCCGCGCGTACAATAATCTGTCGGCCATGGCCGTATCGCGCCGTCAATACGACAAGGCAGCCCGGTATCTGAGCGCGGGGCTGGGGTACTGCGAGGAGCGCGACCTGGAATTCCTCCGACCCTACATGCTTGCATATCGCGCGCGGATGAAGTTCGAACAGGGCCACTGGCTCGAGGCGAGCGATGATATCGAGGCCGTGCTGCGACATCCGCGCACCACCCCGGTGACCCGTATTCCCGCTTTGCGGACACTCGGACACCTGCGAATTCGACGCGGCGATCCCGACGCGAGCTCGCCGCTCGATGAAGCTCGGGCGCTTGCCGGCCCGGAACCGGAGCTGCAGCGCTTCGGCACGCTCGCGGCGGTGGCCGCCGAGGCTCTGTGGCTCGCGGGTGATCGGGAGGGCGTACTTCGAGAAGTGCGGCCGGCGTATGAGATGGTGCTGCATCGACAAGATCCGCGGATGAAAGGCGAACTCGCGGCCTGGCTATGGCGAGTCGACGCTCTCGAGCAGTGTCCAACAGATATCCCTGAACCCTACGCGCTGGAGATCTCGCGCGATTGGCAGGGTGCCGCGCGGGACTGGAAGGAGCTGGGATGTCCGTACGAGCGGGCGCTCGTGCTCGGATGGTACGGAACCGAGCTCGAACAGCGTGAAGCTCTCGCGATCCTCGATCAATTGGGGGCCGCGCCGGCTGCGCAGGCTCTGCGCCGGCAGATGCGCGCGCGGGGCGTGCTCGCTGTTCCGCGCGGCTCACGGACATCGACACGCCACAATCCACTCGGCCTGACGCGCCGCGAAGCGGAGATCCTTACATTGTTGTCCGAGGGCTTGCGCAACGCCGCGATAGCCAGGCGTCTGTTTGTTTCGACGAAAACGGTAGACCACCACGTCTCGGCGATCCTGTCGAAACTCGGTGTGCCATCGCGCGCCGAGGCGGTCGCGATGGCGCGCAACCGAGGCGTGGCCCCGGGAGAACTGCTGAGCCGGTCGACCAAATGACTCAATGGGTTGGGCGCGCCGCGTGACTCGACGCCGCGACAATGACGAACTCGCCCGGAATCCGGTAGGTGCGATCCTGGCGCCGCCAGGTGGCGATCGCATCGAGATATCGGACGCGCGCACGCTCACGGGCGTCGTCGTCCAGGCGCGACCACGCGAGCGCCACGGGTCCCCCAACGAACGCCGCGTCGCAGGCCTGATCATCGTCGGAATAGACGAGAGTCGCTGAGATGCGGGAACGCACGGTGACATGGAACCCGGCGCTGGAGCAAATATCCGCGAGTGTCTCTCCCTGTCCCAATCGAAAAAACAGCGGGCAGACGTCGCTCTGCGACTTCCGCATCGACGATCGGAAACAGCTCCGCCCACCCGCACCGGGATCGCTCTCCCCAGACCGCCAGGATGATGCGGCCGCCCGGGCGCAATACTCGACGCATCTCGAGGATGGCTCGCTCCGGACCCGGCATGTACATCAGGCCGAGTGCGCACAGGGCGACATCGAAGCTGTTGTCGGGCAGCCCCAGCTGTTCCGCGTCCATGCGCTCGAAGCTCACATTCGTGTGGTGCTCCTGCATCGCTCGGCGGCGGGCTGCTTCGATCATACGGCCTGATAAGTCGACCCCGACGACATCTCCGCCCGGCGAAACTCTGGCAGCGGCGTCAAGGGCAATGATGCCGGTCCCGCAGGCCACATCCAATACACGCTCGCCGGGTATCAGCCCAGCGCAGGCCATGAGCCCGGCCTGCGCCGGTGCCAGTTGAGCTCGCCAGAGAGGTTCGTATATGGCAGCGGCCAGGTCCCAGCCGTATCGCTGTATCCGCCGCTGCAGCCGTGGCTCCATCACTAGCCGGCTTGGGCGCGCTGTGCCGACGCCAGAGCTCGGACGTCGGCGGTACTCAGCGGTTTGCCGGCAATTCCCCAATCGCCGCTTTTTACTTCTTCGATCACAGCCCACGTGACCGGCCGCATTGCCTCGCCTTCGATGTCGACCATCGCATCGGTGAGCTTGCGAATGATCTGGGTCTTTTGCTCTGCGGAAAAGACGCCTTCGATGACTTTGACATTGATGAACGGCATGACGGGTCTCCTTTCGTAGTCGATTCGCCATCGCAGTCGATGGTTGGTTTGCACGGCGCTCAATGCGCCTGAAGGTAATGAGGCGCTTCGAGGGTGAGTTACGTCCTGCCAAGAAGTCTCCCGTAACTGCCGATTCGTCCGGGAGAATGCATCTCGGCGATGGGGACTTCCCCGGCGTCCGGATCTCCTGACCCAGCGTCCGGCCGCGCTATTGCAGTGCACAAGCGAGCTTGGCAGCGCGTCCGATTGGGCCCAATATCGGCGGCGCTCAGAAATCTTTGAGGCGACGACCGTGGCCGAGCATATTTTGAAGGCGATTCAGCGAGTACGCGCGGTTATTGCTCGCCGTCCGGGAGCGGCAATTCACGCCGATGAACCCGCGACTGCGCGCTGGGACGAAGGCCTGCGGATCGTTACCCGGCATGCCAACGGCACGCAGATCACGACCGATATGCCCGCCGAGCTTGGCGGCGAGGGGAATCAGGTGAGCCCAGGCTGGTTGCTCAGGGCCGGCCTGGCGTCCTGTCTTGCAACACGCATCGTGATGGAGGCTGCCTCCACTGGAATTTGTCTCACGCGGCTCGAGGTTATAGCCAAGAGCACATCAGATGCGCGGGGTCTTCTCGGCATGACGGGCGACGGTGGCGAACCGGTCACGCCGGCACCCGGTGAGGTGCAACTTGAAGTGAGACTGGCTGCAACCAATGTCGCCCGCGAGCGCCTTCGGGCAATGATCGACAGCAGCTTGCGTTGTTCCCCGGTATCCGCCGCGCTCGAGCGAGCGGTTCCGGTCGGGTTGCACATCGATATCGAGGTGAGCTGATGGACGCGCTCTCGGAAACGCTTCGGGTCGTGCGCCTCGTCGGTGCCATATTCATCCAAGGCCGATTCAGCGCGCCTTGGTGTTACCAATCGCCGCGCGCAGATTCCGCGGCGCCGCTGCTCGAGCCCGGCGCCGAACGGGTCGTGATCTTCCATCTCATCACGGAGGGTGAGTGCTTCGTGGAGATTGACTCAGAGCCGCCGGTGCACCTCAGCGCCGGCGACGCGGTGGTCTTCCCGCAGGGTCATGCTCATCGTATGTGCTCCGAGCCCGGGCTCCAACCGGCAAAGGGCGCGCGACTCGAAGACGTACTGTCCCGGCGACCGCGCAAGCTCGTCTACGGCGGAGGCGGCCGGACGACGCGACTCGTCTGCGGATATCTAGCCTGCGACGCGCGTTTGGCGAGGATGCTGCTCAGCGGGCTTCCTGCACTTCTGAAGGTCAGCGTCCGCGGGTCGAACGCCGGGATATGGCTCGAAGCGTCCGTGCAGTACGCATTGGCTGAAGTACGCTCTCCGCGCCCCGGAGGCGCGGGCGTGCTCGCCAAGCTGGCCGAAGTGCTTTTCATCGAGGTCTTGCGCCTGTATATGAACGAACAGGGTGCGGGCCGATCCGGGTGGCTCGCGGGGGTTCGTGACCGCATTGTCGGAGCTGCCTTGACTCATATGCATGCGCGCCCCGCGCATGCATGGACGCTCGAGACCCTGGCTCGTGCGGCGGGTACTTCGAGGTCCGTCCTCGCCGAGCGATTCCAGCACCTGGTCGGCAGCGCACCGATGGAGTACCTGACGCAATGGCGAATGGTGCTTGCCGCGAACTTTCTCTGCCGTAGCAATGCGCCCCTGACGCGAATTGCCGAGGACGTTGGATATCGAACCGATACGGCGTTCATCCGCGCTTTCAGGCGCGAATACGGCTTGCCGCCGGCGGCTTGGCGCCGTCAACAATCGGCCCATCAGCACGTCCGATGACTCGATCGGCCTCAAGAACCGTTATCGTTGATATGAGCGAGGCAAATAGTTTCGCGTTGGCGCCCTGATCTCCGGGGCTGTCGGCCTCCGCCAGCGTGTTCGGCGCGTCTTCGGACATAATTTGCCGCCCCGCCCGGAACCTTTGCTCGCCGGGCAGTCGATTGTGCCGTAATGCGCCGCAGCGGGCAACGCGGCGAGCCAATCAAAGCCACCGCGCTGTCGGGTTTCGCCGCGGAAATCCGATCTAAAGGTTGACACCCCATCTCCGACGAATAGCATCCCCCAAAAAATCGCCGCAAGCAGCGCCAAGTAACCGAATGCAGCGTAAAAGACCGAGACGATCTCCATGTCCGACTCGCGAAATGCCGCAGCATTCCGCGCCCCGCCGACCTGTGCAGCAGCGCCAGCAACAGGAGGAGACCCAGATCGACGAAGGTTCCCTCGAGCGGCGCGGCGGTTCCGGCGGCATCCATGGTCGAGACGATGGTCAGAAGTCAGCCGTCAAATAGCCGAACACGCTGCGCGGCGGGAACTGCAAGAATCCGGGGCTGAGCCCCATGTTCCAATAATAGGCATTGGTCAGATTCTGGGCCTGTACACGAAGCGTGGCCGGGGCGCCCAGCACCGTGAACCGGTAACGGCCACCCAGGGAAAGGACCGTCAGCGCAGGATTTTGCGACACATCATCCACGCTGGCCGGCGCGGTACCGAAGTGATAGATCGTGATATCGGCCGAGAGAGCGGACCATCGGGGAATTTTGTAGTCGGCATTGATCGTCCACTGGCTGCGAGGCTGACCGAAGGCGATCCGACCGACACCTTCAGCGGCCAGGTCCGGCCCGGTGATGTTGACTTCACCCAGTAATGCACCGGCCGCGACATTGAGATTCGGGAGGACTTCGCCGGACACCGATAGCTCGAGGCCGGTGGCTCGCTGCAGCCCGAGCGCACGATCGACGTTATTCGTATCGAAATTGAAATAGGGCTTTTGAATTTCGAAGACACCCGTGATCAGTTTCACCTGCGAAGTGAGCGAGTATCTGACCCCCGCATCCATCTGCCAGGTACGCGCGTCGGGAAGAATGGTGCCGCGATTCTCGGCGCTGCTGGGAGCGACCCCGGAGTCCTCGAGCCCCTGGGTATAACCCGCGTAGGCGGTCACTCGATCGGTGAATGCGAAGGCACCCGTTCCGTAGGCGCGCAGCGGGCGATCCGTGAGTCGCCCCTCCGTTAGAGCAGGAAAGGCCACGTCCTTGTCATAGCTCTCCTGCTGGATCCCGACCGCAACGTCGGCACGCCCGTCCCATTGAGCGCGATAGCCCAATCCGGCGCTCCACAGCTCCGTGTGGTCGTGCGTTCTTGCGGAGTAGGTGAAGGTAGGTTCGGGCACCTGCACCCCCTGGTCGATCAGGGCGGGCCCGACGTCAACGACATCGGAGCCGCCGTAGAGCGCGAGCGTGTCACGCCCGCGGGCCAGCACCACGATGCTTTGAAGCCACGAGCCGGTTGCGAAACGGCCGGTGAGACGGGCTTCACCCGATGTCGAGGAGGTTCGTTGATCTGGGTTGCCGACGACAAATTGCTCCGCCGCCCCGTCGGGCTTCGTGTCGAGGTACAAGTCGGCATAGCTGACCGGATAGTCGACAATGGAGCGAAAAACGCCGGCGGCGAGGGACCAGCGGGTGCTCAGCTCGGCCGTGACGATGCCGCCGTAGTTCAGCGAGAGACTCCGGCCCTCGGCCCAGTTCTGGCCGAGATAGCCCCGCGGAGTCTCCGGGGGCAGGTAGTCGCCTGCCGTGAAGACGATGGGCAATGTCTTGGCCTGAGTGGTCTGCGTCCAGTCGAAGATTCCCCGAAGAGTCAGCCCATCGTTCGGTTTCCACTGGGGCGTCGCACCGACGTTCGCGACCGTCGATGTGTACCCCGGATTGGTACCGCTCGGGGTTTGCGTGCTGATGTCATAACTCGCGCCGACTGGCAGTTGCAGCTCGCGGGAGATCAGCGGCACATTGCCGTCGATGCTCAGGCCGTGACCCTGGAAGGGACCCGCACTGGCGACGACCGTGGCAGTCGGCATGCCGTTGCCCGCGTGTCTCAGGTCATAGTCCACGATGCCGGTGGGTGCCGGGAAGGCGTACCCGATCTCGCTGACGCCGACTCGAATGGTCGAGCCTTCGACCACCCGGTTGGACAAGGCGCCCTGCTGGTCGAAATACAGGCCATCGATGCGGACATCGCCCGCCGTCTGCGGATTGAAGCCGCGCACGCCGTTGGGGCCGTATATGCCGATGCTCTCGAGCCCCAGCGTGAGTCCAAATGCATCGGTGGCTGAGGCCACCGGATCGTCGGATGCATGCTGAGCACGAGCCGGGGTGACGGGTAACAGTAACAGTGCCAGTAGCAGTAACAGCAGCAGCAACAGTACCCGCAACAGCCCGAATGCGATCCCTCCCGTCGTTTCGGCGGGGTGAAATCTGTACGGTGTCGGTAGCATTTGAGGTTCCCAATGTAGGGGCAACGGCCGGTCCAACCCAGACCGCTTGCTGCGCCGAAAGGGTGATTCGCTGCATGAGTGAGCCGGCTGTAGTCCATGGCGTTACACTGGCAGCCATGACCGAGATAGCGTCGGATCTGCGCTCTTCCCGCTGGCTCTGGATTGCCGCGATCTGGTGCGCGGGCGCGGTAATTGACTCGAGCCAAACGCTGCTCGTCATGCAGGGGGAGGGCACGCATCACTCGGGGCTGCTGATTTTCGGCACCGAGTTCATCACATGGTTGCCGTGGGTGATCGCGACGCCGCTGGTCATTCGCCTGGCACGGCGACACCCCATGATCCGCCTCAGGACGGTGCCCGCGGCTGCCGTACACCTTGCGGCCTTTACCATCATCAGCCTGATCGCCGCCGCATGGTGTGCGCTGCTACAAATGCTTTTTAACCCATGGGGCCATCCACAGCGGCCGGGTCCCTTCCTGCATCTGTGGAGCAAGTCGCTCCTGTACCAAGGCCTGACATTCATCTTCGTGTACGCACTGATATTGGCCATCACCTATGTGGTGGACTCGCGCGAAAACGCGGCCCGACAGCGGACCGAGACGGCGCGCCTCAATCAGGAACTCTCGCGAGGCGCAACTCGCAGCGCTGCGCCGGCAAGTGGAGCCGCATTTCATGTTCAATGCGCTCAATTCCATCGCCGGACTGGTGCGCGATCGGAGCAACGATGCGGCCGTGCGGATGATCGTCGGGCTCAGCGAGTTTTTGCGCCGAGCCTCGGAGGATTCCCACCGATCGCAGGTGACGCTGGCGGAGGAAGTCGAGTACCTGCAACGCTATCTCGACATCCAGAAGGTTCGCTTTGCAGACCGTCTCCACGTGAGCGTCGACATTCCGGCCGAGCTCCTGCAATCGCAGGTTCCCAACCTGCTTCTGCAGCCTCTCGTGGAAAATGCGATCAAGCATGGCATCGCCAAGCGCATCGCCGGGGGCGAGATCCGCGTTGCGGGCGCCCGGCTCAACGGCAGTCTTCATCTGAGCGTCTACAACGACGGTCCGAGCCTGCGGGCGGATTGGCAGGCTAACCATACGGGTATCGGCATCGACAACTTGCGAACTCGCCTGCAAATTCTGCACGGGAGCGAATTTGAATTGCAGCTGCGGGACGCCGCCACCGGCGGCGTGGAAGTATCCGTGACCCTGCCTTTGAGGAATGCGTGAATGCTGTCGGCGGACCAGCAGCCGGCACCCATCAAGGTCCTGGTGGTCGACGACGAACCCTTGGCGCGGCGCAACCTGACCGTGCTGCTGGGGCGTGATCCGGACATTCAATCCATCGCCGAGTGCGGGTCCGGATTTGACGCCATAGAGGAGATTCGCAGATCGACGCCTGACCTATTGTTTCTCGATGTGCAGATGCCGGAATGCGACGGCTTCGACGTGATCGAGTTGCTGGGGAGCGCCTTGCCGTCCGCCATCATCTTCGTGACGGCCTACGACGAGTATGCGCTGCGCGCCTTCGAGGCGGGGGCACTCGACTACTTGTTGAAACCGTTCGACGACGCGCGCTTCGATCGTGCTCTATACCGCGCCAAGGATAAGCTCGCGCACTACGCGCCGCTGCAGCCGCGGCCCGTGGAGCGGCTCGTGGTCAAGAGCCGGGGCCAGGTGGTGTTCCTGGATGTCGCGGACATCGACTGGATCGAGGCTGCGGATTACTACGCCTGCCTGCACGTGGGCGGCAGCACGCACATCCTGCGGCGTACGCTGGCGGAGCTCGAGCGCGACCTGGGCGATGAAAAGTTCATCCGCATTCACCGCTCGATCATCGTGAACCTCGATCGGATTCACGGGCTGGAAACGCAGAGCGACGGCGAGTACGAGGTCGTACTGAAATCCAAGGTTCGATTGCGGTTGAGTCGGCGTTTTCGCAAGCGCCTTCGTGATCGTCTGGGGGCAACCTAAGCAAAATAGGCCGGATGATCGATGTCGGCAATGAGCCCCGGCTGCTCGGGCTTCCACTCGAGCTTCGCGCGGGTGCGCGCGCTCGATGTCGGAACGTCCATGCTTGCGAACATCGCGAACCAGCCGAAGTGCTCGGCCGCCTCTTCGGCCGACTTCGAGACCACCGGAATATTCAGGCGCCGGCCGATCACCTCGGCGATCTGCTTGAACGGCACGCCCTCTTCGGCAATGGCATGGAAGGGGCCCCCCTTCACGCCGCGCTCCAGCGCGAGCCGATAGAGGCGGGCGGCGTCGAGCCGGTGCACGCCCGGCCAGCGGTTCTGTCCATCGCCGATATAGGCGGACACGCCCTTCTCGCGCGCGAACCCGATCAGGCGCGGCACGAAGCCGTGATCGCCGTGCCCATGCACCGAGGGGGCGAGCCGTACCGTCGACGCCCGTACGCCGCGTTTGACCAGCGCGGCGGCCGCCTCCTCCGATTTGCGGGGAAAGGGGGAGTTGGAAGGTGGCACATCCTCCTCGGTCGCCGTGCGGCCCGGGGAGAGGAGCGCCACCCCGGACGTGACCAGCAGCGGACGGTCGGAGCCTTCGAGCACGGCGCCGATCGCCTCGATGGCGCGCTGGTCTTCCGCGCAGTTCTCCGCGAATTTCGAGAAGTCGTGGTTGAAGGCGGCGTGGATCACGGCGTCCGATTGGGCGGCGCCGCTCCTCAAGCTATCCAGATCCGCGAGAATGCCGCGATGAACCTGGGCACCCGCTGCGGTGAGTGCCTGCGCTCCCTGGTCCGAGCGAGAGAGGCCGAGCACTTGATGGCCGGCGGCGATCAAGTCCTTGACGACGGCCGAGCCGACCCAACCGGTTGCTCCAGTAACGAATACGCGCATAGAAATCTCCAGTTGTTCGTGAGAGGCCAGTGTCGGCCTTGGAGTTATTCTGGTAAAGTAGTGACATTATCCTGGTATAATCGCTAATAGGGAGCGCCAGCCCATCGCGACCGACAGCCTGCTTGGGACCTATCTGAAGGACCGCCGAGCGAAACTCGATCCCTCGGCCTTCGGCTTTCCTGCGCAGCGTCGCCGGACCCCGGGCCTGCGCCGCGAAGAGGTCGCACAGCGCGCCAACATCAGCTCGACCTGGTACACCTGGCTCGAGCAGGGACGAGGCGGCGCGCCCTCGGCCGAGGTGCTCGATCGGATTGCGCGGGCCCTGATGCTGACGGATGTCGAGCGCGAGCATCTTTTCCTACTCGGCCTCGGCCGCCCGCCGGAGGTGCGCTACCGCAAGGACGATGGTGTCACGCCACGGCTGCAACGCGTGCTCGATGCGCTCGAGCCGAGTCCCGCTCTCATCAGGACCGCGATATGGGACGTGGCCGCGTGGAACCGGGCCGCGACGGTGATGCTGACCGATTATGGGTCGCTGCCGCCGGAGAAGCGCAATATCCTGCGCTTCATCTTCCTTGATCCCAGCGTCCGCGCTGCCCAGTACGACTGGGACAGCGTGGCGCGCTACGTGGTGGGCGCGTTTCGGGTGGACGCGGCACGTGCGGGAGCAGCGGCGGAGGTGGAACCTCTGGTCGATGAGCTCTGCCGGCTCAGCCCCGAGTTCAAGGCACTATGGCGGGACAACGATGTTCAAAGTTTTGGCGAAGCCGTCAAGCACATACGGCATCCGGTACTCGGCCCGATCGCCTTCGAATATTCGGCCTTCGCGGTCGATGGTCGGCCGGATCTCACGATGGTCGTCTATAATCCCGTGACGTCTGCCGATGCGGAGAAGATCGGATCGTTGGCCGGCTCGGCGCGGGCACACGAACGAACATGATCGTCGTTGAAGGCTAGGCTGAGCGCGGCTTACGGCCGAGATCATGGTGCAAGGCAGGCGAAGAGAGGAAGCCGATGGATCTGAAGGCGATTTGCGATCATCTGCGCTTGGCCCGCCTGGCGCTCGGTCCGGAGCATCCGCTGTCGTCGCGCATCGAGATGGTCGAGCGACATTTGACGCCAGGCGACCCCTTGTTTCGCAACGACGCCGTCAGTGCGGAAACTGATCTGCTCGCGATAGCGGCCGACCTCCAACGTGCCCAGGTCGAAGTTCCACCTGATGTGAGCGAGGCAATCAAACAGCTCGGAGAAGCGATCGAATTGCTTTAGCGCTGCCAAGGTGTGATTGCCTTCGCTGCGAGGCGGCCTTGCCCCGCACATCCTTCAGTAGATCTCGCGACAAATAAGTGACCGCCCACCGGCCCTGACTGCACGAGCTTGCCGCGCGCGGGCTTCGGTCGTTTGGCGCGGAAGGTGGGGACTTTGGCAAGGCCGCTTCCATTGGGCGACGTTAAATATCTTCCGTCGAACGCACTCGAGTTTTCCTAACACTTACTAGAGGTCGCTCCAATGGAAACGTTCTCTGTATACACGCTCGAGTCCGCGCCCGAAGGTTCCAAGGCCTCGTTGCGAGAGGTGCAGGCGAGGTTCGGGGGGATTCCAAACCTCGCGGGGGCCATGGCGCTGTCGCCGGTGCTCATCCAGGCCTTCGTGCCCATCTTCGACCAAGTTCACAGCGGAAGCTTCACCGAACAGCAGATCCAGACCGTCCTGCTCACCGACGCCGTGACCAACGTCAGCACCTGGGCAGTTGCGCTCCATACGGCGCTCGGGCTCAAAGCCGGCGTGAATGCGCGCGGATGTCGAGGCAATCCGGGCCGGCCGTTCGCCGTCGGATAAAAAGCTCGCCGCGCTCTCGACCTTGGCACGGACGCTGATCGAGAAGCGGGGGAGACTGGATGACGAGACATCGGGCGCTTCCTCGAAGCGGGGTTCACCAAGGAATTCTTGCTCGAGGTGATCACGATCGTCGCGGCCTCGACCATCACGAACTATACCGGGAATGTCACGCACCCGCCGTTGGAGGACTGGCTCCAGATCCACGCCTGGAAAGGCTGATCCGTTATGGTGGAGTGCGCCCTGCACGGCGGCCGCAAGGCCGCCGTCATCAGCCGAAATCTGGCTCGATAGTCTTGCGGCGTGGCGCTCAACAGGCGGATGAAGCTGCGGCGCATCGTCTCTTCGGAGCCGAAACCACAGCGCTGAGAAATGCGCTTGACCGGCAAACGCGTGTCCATGAGCAAACGTCGTGCCCCTTCCACCCTGAGGCGCTCGACGGCGCGTGCCGGCGTGAGTCCAGTCGACTCCGCATAATGCCGGCTGAAGCTGCGCTCGCTCATGCCGGCCTGGCTGGCAAGAACCGGAAGTGACAGGTCCTCTGCGAGATGTTTGCCGACCCAGTCGTGAAGCGCTCCGAACTTGTCCTCCGCCGCCTGCAGAGACAGAGCCTCGCTGAATTGCGCCTGGCCGCCGGGTCGCTTGAGAAAGACCACGAGATATCGAGCAACGGCGAGTGCCATCGTGCGCCCGAGGTCCTCTTCCACCAATGCCAGGGCGAGATCGATGCCGGCCGTGACTCCCGCCGATGTCCAAACGGACCGTCGCGCACGAAAATGGGATCCGACTCGACCTCCACGGCGGGAAAGCGGCGGGCGAGTTCGGCGCAGTATGTCCAATGAGTCACCGCCCGCCGCCCATCGAGCATACCCGGAGCGAGCGAGCAGGAAAGCGCCCGTGCAGATCGCGGCAGTGCGACGGGCCTGCTCGTACGTTCACGCACCCAATTGACCAATACAGGCATCCCTCGAAGCCGCGTCGAAATCCTGCCCGCCGGCAACGATGAGCGTGTCGACGCTCGTTTCATGCGGCGGAAAGCGGGTCGGCGACCAGCGCCACGCCCGGCCGAGGCCTCGATGCCGCTGCCGTCCTGGCGCGACGAACCGGATCTCGTAAGGCGAGGCTTTCCCTTCCTTGACCATCAAGTCGTTGGCGGAGGCAAAGACCTGAAGAGGCCCCGTCACATCCAGCAGCTGAACGGCCGGGATAGGCCAGCATTTCAACGATGCGTCTGGCATTTGGCGGGGAACGAGTGGGTTTTGGCGACATTCCCGGAAAGCATGCCGCCATAGTCTTGCTCTGTCCATGGCCGACCGTGGGAGAGATTCAACATGATTCCTCACGATGTTCACTTGCAAATCGGTTCACTGTTGTTTGAGGGGCTCGATCAAATCGATCTCACCGGCCCCTTCGAGGTGCTCTCCCGAATACCGAACTCGACCTATCGCATCTACGCCAAGTCGGCGGACTCCGTGCGGGACGTTGAGGGATTGCGGCTGACGCCGGATGCCACGCTGGCCGATGCACCGCCTCTCGATGTCTTGCATGTGCCGGGGGGATTTGGGCAGGAAGCATTGATGGAGGATGAGAAGGTGCTTGCCTGGATTCGCCGCCAAGCCGCCGGAGCGTGCAGCATTTTCTCCGTCTGCACCGGCGCCCTGATTTGCGGTGCAGCGGGCTTGCTGAAAGGACGCCGCGCGACCACACATTGGGCGTCGTTTCACCTTCTGCCATTCTTCGGTGCCATTCCCGTGAACCGACGCGTGGTCGTCGATGGCAGCTGCGTATTTGCGGCCGGCGTCACTGCGGGCATCGACGGCGCCCTGCAGCTGGCGGCGGAGTTGCGTGGGGACGATGCCGCCCGGTCGATCCAGCTCCACATCGCGTATGCGCCGGAACCGCCCTTCAACTCCGGCACGCCCGACACCGCTCCTCCCGCCATACTGGAACGAGCGCGGCGATCGCTGCAGGGCATCACCGCCCAGCGGGAGGAGACTGCGCGACGTATTGCAGCCCGGCTGGGCGTTGCCGTCCCCTCTTTATTCCTCCCAGCGAAACCGCCAGATCGCGACCAGCAGGCAGACCGCGGCGCTGCCGATCAGCACTAAGGTTGGTAGCACCGCGGCGTCGAACGGCAGACCGCGCCAGGTGGCGCCGTCCAACCCGTCCACAGCCCAGCGTGTGGGCACGTAGCGCGACGCATTCTGCAGCCAGCGCGGGAATACGAATGCGGGCACCCACGCGCCGCCGATCATCACCAGCAGCAGCGTCGCCATCATCGCCAAACCTCGGGTTGTCGATGCGTTGCGGCCCAGCGTGGCCAGCATCAGCCCAAAGGTGGCATTGAGCAGGCAGAGGGAGAGACCCACGGCGATGAACCCAGGCCAGCTGCCTTCGATGCGTACCTTGAATACCAGCATTGCAACGAAGTAGATGACCGTGATCTGAAACAGGCCGATGAGCGTGGTGGCCAGCGCGCGCGCCAGCATGAACTCGCTGCCCCTCAGCGGCGCCGAGCGCAGCCGCTGCCAGATGCCGCGCTCGCGGGTCAGCAGCAGCAGTACGCCGGCGTCGATGCCGGCGAACAGGATGAATTGCACCGCCATGCCGGCGAACGAGTGTGCATAGCCGTTGTAGGGGGTGTTGTCACGCGCAGTGACCGGCGTGGAAGCCAGGGTGTACGGGATGCTCAAGCCGAACTTGCGGTCCTCGCTGCCATTCACACCGGCCTCTGTGGTGCTGCCGGGCTCGGTGTCCGAGTCGACCTGACTATTGAGCTTGCGCGCTGCGCTCAGCAACGTCTTGAGGTCCGCGCGCAGCGGCGTCTGCTCCAGCTTGTCCAGCTGCTCGAGGTAGCTGTCGATCGCCTTGCGGCCGTAGGCCCCGGTGAATGCTTCCTTCGAGATTTCCTGCATCGAGTATTGCGCCAGCAGCCCCTCGATTACGCGCGCGCCGGTGGCTTGGCTCGGGTCCACCAAAAGTTCCACCTGCGGCTTGTTCCTGCCGCTGAACAGAGACTGGGTGGTTTGCTCGCCAAAGCCTTGCGGGAATACGGCCGCTGCATTTTGCTTGCCGCTCCTCACTTGCTCGCGCGCGGCAGCGAGGTCCAGGGCGCTGACTTGCAGCAGCGGGTCGGTGGACAGATCGGCGGTGATGGCGCGCGAGACCGTGCTGTGGTCCTCGTCGACGACGGCGATAGGTATTTTGCCCTGGTCCTCGCTCCGGCCGGTGCCGCCGAAGAGGTAGCCGAAGAAAGCGGCGATGCAAATCGGCACCAGTACGCCGACGATCACCGAGCGCCGATCGGAGAAGTACAGCCGGATGTCATTGCGAATCAGTGCCCGTATCGCAGTGGTGTTCATGCCTCGGCTCCGTCGCGCAGCGCGCGGCCCGTGAGCTGCATGAACGCTGCCTCCAGGTTGGTGTACTGCTGTTTGAAGTGGGCGACCGTGTCGTTGGCCAGTATCCGGCCGTGGTCGAGAATCAGCACACGGTCGCAGAGGCGCTCGGCTTCCTCCATATAATGGGTGGTGTAGAGCAGCGTCTTGCCACGGCGCTTGAGCTCCTCGAGATTGTCGAAGATCGCGTTGCGCGACTGGGGGTCGACGCCGACCGTGGGCTCGTCCAGCAGGATCAGATCGGGCTCGTGCAGCAGCGCACCGGCGATGTTGAGGCGCCGCTTCATGCCGCCGCTGAACGTCTTGACGCGATCGGTGCTGCGGTCGGCGAGGCCGACCAGCGCGAGCGCAGCCTTGGCGCGGGGCAGCAGCTCCGCGGCGCCGAGGCCATAGAGCCCGCCGAAGAGCTGCAGGTTGGCCCAAGCGGACAGCTCCTCGTACAGCGCCAGATCCTGCGGCACCAGCCCCACGCGGCGCTTCAATGCATTGGCGTCCTGCGCGAGGCTCACGCCGCCCAGGATCACCTCACCGCCGTCCGGCTTCGATATGCCGCTGATCATGGCGATCGAAGTGGTCTTGCCGGCGCCGTTCGGACCCAGCAGCCCCACGGTCTCGCCCTGCGCGATGCTGAAACTGATGGCGTTCACCGCGACTCGCTCGCCGTAGCGCTTGGTGAGGCTCTCAACTCGAAGCATGGATGATGTCCTGCAGGTATTGGACGTGAGCGTCGAAGGCACGGCGCCCGGCGCGGGTCAGCGATACGCGCGTACGCGGCTTCTTGCCGACGAAGCTTTTCTCAATCTCGACATAGCCGGCGTTCTCGAGCGTGGTGAGGTGCGTGCCCAGGTTGCCGTCCGTGACCTCGAGGAGCTTGCGCAATTCGGTGAACTCGAGCTTTGCCCCGCCACGCAGCGCATTGAGGGTTGCCATGATCTTCAGACGCGTGGGCTGGTGGATCAGCTCGTTCACAGGCGGCGCAGCCACATGCCGCCCGCCATCAGCGCGCCTCCCGAGACGCAGCCCATGTAGAGGAAATAGTGGCTGTGCACGCCGTAGTAGCCCAGCAAGATCAGAAGCGTCGCGATCAGCCCGACGGCAAACAGGCGCCAGCCGGTCCAGGCACCGATGGCCATGTAAAGGAACGTCCAGAACATCGAGATGAAGCTGTCCTGTTGACGGCCGTCCATGGGTGGCAGCACCGCCATCGCGGTTACCAGGAAAGCGACCACCACGAGGAAGCACAGCATCCAGCGCCAGCCTTGATCCAGGCGAGTGCGGGCAATACCGCCTTCAGCGGCCGCCGCATGCTGACGCCGGCCAAGCCAGAAACTGGCGGCCGCGCCGAGCAGCGTCAGCGCCAGCCACACGGTGTTGGATTGGGCCGGGGCGAGGTCCGATACACCGTTTGCCAGCAGCCAGATAACGCCCCACAGGATCAGATAGGGCGCAAAGCGCCGATAGCGCTGCAACTGAACACTGCGTGCGCCCGCGGTGTCGATCGCGGCCAGCGCCAGGGCAGCTTCGGTCTTGTCGATACTCATGAGAGAGGACTCTATCGCAAAGAGTACTTGGTGTAAACTAGTGCGCGAGGCGCTATACGGAGCGCTACGCGGCGGGGGGTGTGTGCTGATCGGGTAAATGACTCGAGCGGCGTTGGAGCGTCGAGGCAGAACGCGGGAGACGAACGGACTCGTCAGGTCCTTATCACTGCAACCGCCCCTGCCCGATCAGCGTGACAACTTTGAGGCCGATGTCGACTGTTGCCGATACGCAAGCCGGCCGCGGGAAGGTTGCACGACCGTTGATAGCGCGCCGTCGGGTGAGCGATTCTGCACCTGCCGGGCATTCGCCAGGACTTGTCCGAGGCTGGCGTTGGAATCGGTGATCGCCACCGGTATGCCCTGGGGATCGTGGGCCAGCTGCAGGACGAGGTCCCAGCGCACCTGCTCGTTACGCGCTTGCAGCTGCTTCTGGATGTCGGGGCCCATCGCCTGCTCGAGAAGCGTGCGGGTGGCCGTCTGCCAATTGCGCTGGTCGCCCTCCAGGGGTCCGAACGCCTGCATGTACAGATCGCCCCGGTGCCAGCCGAATACGAACGGCTGATTCACCACGCGTACCGGGGTGCCGACGGGAACCAGATCGTAGAGCTGCAGAATGTCCTCGGGGTAGAGGTGCATGCACCCGTGGCTCACGCGCATCCCCACTCCCACGGGCTTGTTGGTGCCATGGATCGCGTACATGGGCCAGCCGAGGTAAAGCGCCCGGCTGCCCATGGGGTCGTCGGGACCCGGGCGGATTTCGGACGGCAGGGGATCCCCGTCTTTGCGGTGCTCCTCGAGGATGTCCGCCGGCGGCCGCCAGACGGGGTCCACGGCCTTGCGTACGACGGTCGTGACGCCCGACGGCGTCTTCCAGGCCACCCGGCCGATGCCAATGGGGTAGGTGTAGACGATCTGCTGTCCACCGTGGCTGCGCGGCGGGAAGTAATAGAGCCGCATCTCCGCGATGTTCACGACGATGCCCATCTGTGGCGCGTCCGGCAGGACGAACTGCGTGGGGACGACCACCCGCCGCCCGGCGCCCGGTACCCACATGTCAACTCCCGGATTGGCGCGCTGCATTTCGTTGTAGCCGATACTGAAGCGGCGAGCGATGTCGGCCAGGGAATCTTGCTGAGTGGTCTGGGTGATTTGCACTTCGCCGACGACCTCATCGTTGAGTTTGGGGTCGATGGAGAATTGGTAGGCCTCAGCGGGTGGCGCCTCGGCTGGTAGGGGCGCTGCGGGGGCGGCGGATGACGCGTCGCTGGGTGAGGGAGGTGTATCGGCGGGCGAGGAAGGCGCGTCGCTGGATGAGGGAGGCTGTAACACATCGGCGGGCTGGGACGGCGCACCCTCCGGTGAGCCGGTTGCCTGGGCAGACGCGGTGTCCGCCGCTGTCGACTCCGCCCTGGCAGCGTGGGCTGCCGTGGCGAAAACCAGTGCTCCGCAAGCGATAAGAGAGCCGACTATAGCGTTGCACGCCGCGCTGGCGAGGTATCTGTAGGATGTCATGACATCGGATTGTAAATTCGTCGGCTCACCGCGGGCTCTGCGCGGCTGATTAAAAAATGCTAACCCGTCACGATCAACCCGGTTTCGCGCATCGTCCTCGCCGTAGAGATCTCCACCGACGCTTCGCCGGCGGCGGTATGGAACGCTATCCGCGACATCGGCGCCCCGCATGCGCGTCTCGCCCAGTCGGAAGTGGGGTCGCCGCGTCAAATCGAACTCTGATCGTCGTCCGGCGAATGACCGTCGGCCGTTCAAGACACCGGCCGGTCTTTGGTGGGCCTGCTCAATAAAGCGGCTGGTATTTGGTGGGCTTCCGCGGCGCCGGTGAACTGAGGGTTAGGCATGGGGATGCATTCTGCCTGGATTCACTAGGCTGCCGCGGAGCCCGGGTTGCAGCCTATCGCGTTGGGTCAGATATACCAACAACTCTTTGTTCTCTCACCATAGTGAAAATGCATGGCATTCGACAAAAGCGGCATTGGCGGGCTCCGATGATATCCTCGATTGCCAATTCGCGGGTCTACGGAACCGATGCGGACATGGGCCATCATCTTTTCTTTTTTTCTTTGTAAAAAATTCTTCTTTGTAAACTTCGATATGATCGGAGAGTTCGATGCCCGCGTCTCGACAGCCTTCCGCCGGTGCCCCGGCAGGGCAATCGCAATGAACTGCTCGCAGGAGCAGGTGTCGAAACACGGCAAGCCGTAGGTCGCGGCTCAACCAACATTCGAGGAGATTAGCGATGTCACGCATGCGGGCAGTCCAGGTCTCCAGCGCCAACGGTTCTTTCGAGCTGGTCACACGCGAGATTCCGGCTCCGGGACCCAGACAGGTCCGAATCAAAGTACAGGCGTGCGGCATTTGCCACAGCGACTCATTCACCAAAATGGGTGCGTTCCCGGGACTTCAATTCCCGCGTGTCCCCGGCCATGAAGTGGTGGGGCTCTTGGACGCGGTGGGCTCCGATGTGCCCGACTGGAAGGTGGGGAGCCGCGTCGGTGTCGGTTGGCATGGGGGCCATTGCGGACACTGTCTCTCCTGTCGCAAGGGGGATTTCATTACCTGCACGACCGGTCAGATCCCGGGCATCTCCTACGACGGCGGATATGCGGACTACATGATTGCACCCTTCGAAGCACTGGCTGCCGTTCCGAAGGAGCTCTCTTCGGCCGCCGCGGCACCGCTCCTCTGCGCGGGGATTACGACCTTCAACGCCCTGCGCCATAGCGGCGCGAGCCCGGGTGATCTTGTCGCGGTGCTTGGCATCGGCGGCCTGGGTCATCTCGGTGTGCAGTTCGCGGCCAAAATGGGGTGTCATACCGTGGCGGTCGCTCGGGGTACCGACAAGGAGCCGCTGGCGCGGCAGTTGGGTGCTCAACACTACATCGACAGCACCACTCAGAACGTCGCCTCGGAACTCACCAAGCTGGGAGGCGCCCGAGTGATCCTCGCGACGCTGACCGACGCCAAATCCATGAGCGATGCCGTCGGCGGCCTCGGTATCGACGGCAAATTGATGGTGATCGGCGCATCCATGCAGCCGATCGAAGTTCCGCCGCTGGCATTGATCTCGGCGAGGCGTTCGATCTCGGGCTGGCCATCGGGAACCGCCGTCGATTCGGAAGACACGTTGGATTTCAGCGTCCTGTCCGGCATTCGCCCGCTGATCGAAACCTTTCCGTTGGAGCGCGCTGCGGAAGCGTACGAACGCATGATGAGCGGGAAGGCGCGATTTCGAGTGGTAATCACCACCGATTGAGGGGCTCATCCCAATGCGGTCGCAGCGTATAGAATGGAATGCGGCGGGATAAAACGGAGGATATTCGATGACCACAGAACGTGCGATCCTGGCCGGCGGCTGCTTCTGGGGCATGCAGGATCTGTTTCGCCGTTATGACGGCGTCGTATCGACGCGGGTCGGATACACGGGCGGCGAGGTGCGCAACGCGACCTACCGCAATCATGGCAACCATGCCGAAGCGATCGAGATCCTCTTCGATCCCACTAAATTGAGCTACCGCCAGATCCTCGAGTTCTTCTTCCAGATTCACGATCCGAGTACCCGCAATCGCCAGGGCAATGACACCGGACCGAGCTATCGTTCGGCGATCTTCTACACGAGCGAGGAGCAAAAGCGCGTCGCTCGAGAGACCATCGCCGAGGTGGATGCCTCGGGTCTCTGGCCCGGCAAGGTCGTGACCGAGGTCGCGCCGGCCGCTGACTTTTGGGAGGCCGAGCCCGAGCATCAGGACTACTTGGAGCGGTATCCCGACGGCTACACCTGCCACTTCGTGCGGCCCGATTGGAAGCTCAAATAGGGCCTGATGAGGCGCGGGATAGTCCTTGGGATTCCTCACCAGGAATTTGCTGAGCCGCCCATGCGTCGTACTGAACACAAACCAGTGCGAGAGTCCAAAACCCGTCCTCATGTCACATCATCCTCGATCTCGCGCGCCCACACTGGCGCTTCACCTACTGTAAGGAGCGCGCATTTGAACATTCCGGACGAAGTGAAACTCTGGCACAAGTCAGCCCCCTGGATGGTCACCGCGGCGACCATCTCGGCCTGATCGTTATCTTCCAGCACTAAGGTCCCCTGGAAGCCGCGCCGCTCGGGGCAGCTACAACCTTGTCAACTTATCCATGTTTACGCAGTTTTGCCCTGTCGCGTGTGGTAACTTCGAACCGTTTCCTCCTGACCGGACGTGCTTGGAGGCTCACTGGTATGACTAAATCCGTAACGTATCTGCCGTTCGAGGATGCACTCGACCGCTTTACTTGGGACACCCCGCGTGGCGCCGAGACCCGCAGGCCGAAACGCATCAAGGTCGGTACGCCCGAGCTGGAGGCATTCAAAACCTGGTCCCTTAAGCAGCCTGGAGGCTTCGGTGAGACGCTAATCAAGTACGCCGGCCTTGCCGTGGAATGCGTGAGTCCGACGAGCTGCCCGCCGACCGCTGAATAGGCTGATCCCAAGGATAACCACCGACACCCTTATTCGATGCATCAACCCTGGTTGGAGAATTGATCGTCACAAGTTCCGATAGTCCGCCGTCTCGCGCTTCAGTTCCTCGAGAAAAACGCTGAGCTCCGTTTGACGCGACGCCACCATCGCGCGCCCGGCGGGCGACACCACGCGGTGCGGAACCTTCTTGAGGTTCTCCTCCAACATTTTCACCACGGCCGGCCCGTCCGGATCGCCGCCGTTCGGGTCCGCCAGCGCGATGATTCGCGCCACGCCGATCGCACCCAGCCAATCGAGCGCGTCGGCGTCGTGAAGATAGATCGCCTCCGGTGCCACCGGATCGCGGTAGTACATGTGGGTGCGGACCGCGGCACGCACCGCGTCCAATTTCTGCATCGGAAATCCGGTGCCTTTCAAGATCGATCCGACCACGTCGGCGCCCACGTCCGAGTGATCCGGCGGCTCATCCCCTCCCCAGGGCTTGAATGCCGCAATGTCGTGCAAGTAGGCTGCTGCGAACAGAACATCGTCATCCAGCGCTACATGGTCCGTCGCCGCCAGCGAGCGCGCCAAGGCGTAATCTCTCTCGCAATGCGAGAAGCCCCAGGCAGGATTTTTGAAATGCTCCCGGGCAAATTGGCGCACCGTGGAGTGCCAGTCCGCGGCAGCGTGGATGGATGCGGGCTGCGCGGCCAGGCAACTGGCGGCTGCGAGACAAAGAACCAAGAGACCCGATCCCCAACTCCGTGCATTCATTGTTCGTTTCCCCATTCAGATTCATAGGCAGGACGCTGAGTCCTCCACTGAAGTTTAGCCTGCGGGTCCGAGATTTACGCGGGGGAACTACTGGTTCGCGAAGAACGCGCGGGTCGCGGCGATGCAGACGGGGGCGACCAGTTCCGCGTGATAAGCCGCATCGACGGCGGCTGCGCCGCCGTCGGTGGCACCCTGGGCGACGGCATCCGCCGCCACCAGCGCCTTCGCCGCGGCAAAATCCTGCTTGAGCGCGGCATAGGGATCGTTTGGCATCGAAGCTTCGAGATCGACGTACGCCACGGATGGCGGAGGGCGTCGCGACCGTGCTCCAGTAATGCTCCATGAGCTGCGTATTGGAAAAGAACACGATGGGGTCGCGATCGCCGCCGCATAGCTGCACCGGCGCGGTCGGACTCCAGTTGCGCAGATCGTTGATCTGCAAGTCCTGCCGCAACGGCAATTGGGACTCAGTCTCCGCGAGGCCGCTGGTGAGCGTCGGGAAACCGCCGTCCGGATGCGCCTGGGCGTCCTCGAGATACTCGAGTCGATAGCTGTTCAGCACCAGGTTGCCGGCGCCAAACCCCAAGGCGAACACGGGCGCCAGATCGGCCGGCGTGGCTGGCGGGGTGATGTCGGCATACTCGGGAGCGGGAGGAGTGCTGCTGAACAAGGCATATTCCGGCAGCTGCCCGTTGGAATACAGTTGGCTTCGCAACTCCGTGGTGGGCAGGAGCGAGCCGATACCGGCGGCATAGGGAGAGGAAAACACGTTGGCCGGATTGGTGTACAGGTTGCCGTAGGCGTGCTGATAGGCCGTCACGAGCAGAGTGGCCGAAATCGGCCCGCTGCCGTTTACTTCTCCATAGAACACCGCATCCACGAAAGCCGCCAGCGTATAGGGGCCGGACATCGGCGCGGCGGCGGTGACCGTCATGCCGGCGGCCTGCATAGCGCGCTGCGTGGCCATGGCGACATAACCGCCCTGCGAGTAGCCGGTCACGAACAATCGCCCGTCATCCTGAGTCAACGTCGCGGACGCGAGCGGCAATGCCGCGCGTGCGGCCGCCAGCGCGTCAATCATGTCATCCGATTGCTGATCGGCGATCAGATAGGGATGGTAGGGGAGCGTGGAGGTGTCGTAGCCCGCATAGTTGGGGGCCACCACGATGTAGCCTTGAGAGGCGAAAATCGCGGTCATGAACAGTGTCTCCGCGTTCTGCGTGTCCGCCATGTTGAAGCTCTTGTCCGTGCTCGTCCCGTGCGCGTACATGACGATCGGGCGCGGTCCGGTACAGCCTTTCCCCAGCCCCGTGGGCACCATCAATGCGGCCGACGCGGTGGTGGGCTCGCCCGCGCCGCCGACCGTTTCGTACTCGATGTGATACATGAGCACATCACACACCGGCGCACCGCTCACCGTCAGCAAGAGCAGATTCGAGGCGACATTGAGCTCGGTCAGCAACGTCGACGCCGTGAGCGTGGATAATAGTTGAGGCGGGGTCTGCAGCAGCGTGCCGCGCGCCGGTACGCCCGTGCTGCCGCCGCCGGGACCGGTGCTCCCCGAGCCGCCGCCGCCACTCCCGCCGCCGCAACCCGTCAGCATCAGAGTCGCGACAAACGCGGCGCTACGCGAGCCTTCCCATCGCACGGATCACCTCCCTCTTGCTGCGCACCAGCACGGCTGGTGAGGGATTGGACCGCAGATGAGCAACTTGGTTTAGAACTCGGCTCGGCGGCGAGGCAATCTTCAAACTGACGATTTCACCACCAGTCCGTCCGGTGACTTCACCTCACCTTACCGCCCCGGCCGCTGGTCCGCCTCCCGAACCAGGATCCCCTTCTCGGCGACCAGCAGACGCGCGGCGTCCATGCCGTGTTCGAGCGCGGGTGCCATTTCGGCTGGGATTTTGCTGCGTACCCAGCCCTCGACCTCCTCGAGCGGCGCGCTGTCCCAGAATAGCGGCGGCACGTACTGAGCTTCCATCAAGGGTTCCATGTCACCGTAGGAAGCCAGGAGTTCATGGAAGTGCGCGGTGAATAGTCGCCAGCCGAGCGCCGGGTGCTCATGGGCAAGCGTGATCACCATGTCGAGGCGCGCCTGCAATGCCTGCGGCGGTATCTCGGATGACATGATGATCTGTGCGGCCTGCTCGGCGAGCTGCGGATCCCGTACTTGGGCGAGGGCGCTGTAGAAACGCTCGATCTCGGAGAGGTTCTTCGCGCCGCGGGCGAGCTGGTGCAGCTGCTCGAAGGTTTTGGCATCGGCGTTATGGGCCACCACCGCGAGGATCGGCGCCTGCTCGTTCGCCGGCAGCGAGGCCGGGTCCTTGAGGAACTGAGCGAAGCGTAGCCGAGCGCCGCGGAGGACCTCCTCGTCTCCCCATGCTCCCAGATCGCTGATCAGCGTGCGCCTGAGTTCCTGCTGAGCCGATGGCTGGCCGGGTTTGGCGTCCCAGCCGAGAGCCGCGAAGGCGGGCGCGAGCACCGAGCGTGCATAGGCGGTGAAGACCTCGTGGCCCGGGCGGCCGCGCTCATCGTATTCGATGTGCCCGAGCGCCGCGCTGATCTGCTGCCAGGCGCGGGTGTCGAGATCCTGGCCCATGTGGGAGGCGAGCGCGAGATAGCTGTCGAGGGCCTGCGCGCCGGCGAGTACCAAGGCCCACTGATCGTCGAGCATCGCGATGCGGTCGCCGTCCGGCAGCTCGCCGAAGTGCGTGGTGTTCGTCTTGAGCGTTGCCTCATCGTACAGGACGCGGTAGTAGCCGATCGCATCGGCGTTTAGGCTCAACGTATCGGCGCAGCTCCCGGCGGGGATCGCATCGGCGCTCCAGAGTTCCGCGCGCGGCTGTCCATGGCTGCCGATGCGGACTTGCAGCGGGATGCTCCAATGGCTCTCGCCCGGCGCGCTTCCCCGTGACAGGAAACGCGTCTGCGCGAGGTGCAGCGTGCGCGCACCGTCGGCACCGCAGGTCGCATCGACGCGCAGCAGCGGAAAGCCCGGACGCCGCGTCCAATCGCCGGCGATCCCGGCAATGTCCTTCCCGGTCGCGGCAGCGAGCGCGTTCCAGAGGTCGGTGGTCGTTGCATTGGAAAATGCGCGCGCCTTGATGTAGCGGCGGATGCCGTCGCGGAACTCCTCGGGACCCAGGTAGGCCTCCAGCATGCGAAGAAACGACCGGCCCTTGTTGTAGGTGATGGACGGATCGAACGCATTGGCCGCCTGCAGCTCGTCGGCGACGTGCTGCTGGATCGGCGGGGAATTCGGCAAGGCATCGGCGCTCATCGCGGTCTCTTTGTCGGCGTCCTCCTGTTCCCACCACCGCCACTCGGGATTGCGGAGCGCGGTCTCTTTCGTCTCCATCCAGGAGGCAAAGCTCTCGTTGAGCCACAGATCATCCCACCATGCCATGGTGACGAGGTCGCCGTTCCACTGGTGCGCCATCTCATGCGCCTGGGTGGCGTAGATCTGCTGCTGTTGCGAGAGCGTGCTGGACGGTGGGAGCAGCAACACTTCTTCCTGGTAGGTGATGGCGCCCCAATTCTCCATCGCACCCGAGAAGCCGCCGGGAATCGAGATCGAGTCCAGCTTGGGCAGCGGGAAGGGGTACCCGAAGTAATCGTTATAGTCGGCGAGGATTTGCGTGGCATTGGCGAGCGCATAGCGCCCGTTCGCTTCCTGGCCGCGCACCGCCCACACCCCGAGTTCTGTCGAGCCGCTCCGTCCGCTGATGTGGCCGAGATCCCCGCCGGTGAACTCGACCAGATACGAGGGCATCTTCGGCGTGGGCTGGAAGCGTACCGTCTGAAGCGTACCGTGAACTGTGCGCCGGACGACCGGCATGTTCGACACCGTCGCCCAGCCGCTCGGCACCGTGAAGGTGAGATCGAACACCGCGCGAAAAGCCGGCTCGTCCCAGCACGGCATCATGCGCCTCGCATCCGTGGATTCCATCTGCGTGGAGAGCATCTGCCCGGAACGGCCGCCCGCATAGGCATAGGGCTGCAGGAACAACCCCTGCGGCCGCGTCTCGATCTTGCCGCGGTAATCGAAGCTGAGCCGATGCGGCCCCACCCCCGCGGGATGGGAGAGACGTACCGTCGTCAACTGCTCCTTATCGTCGGACGCGACGCTTGCAACCGGCTGCCCGTCGAATCGCACTCGAGTCAAGGTCTCGTTGAGCGAATTGAGCACCAGGCGGTCGGTATTCGCGCGTATCCGAAGCGTCACCGATTCGCGCCCGGCAATGATCATGGTCTTCATGTTGGGGGTGATCGCGACCTCGTAACGCTCGGGCACGACGTTTTTCGGCAGGCGGCCTGGTGTGCCGTCGAACGAGAACGCGGGCTCGGGCGCGAGCGCCGGCGCCGGTTCGGGCGCCGGTGCCGGCGCCTCCGCTGCCGGCGAGATCAGCGCGCACATGGATCCGAGAGCGCCGACCATGAGCGCACCGATTCTGTATTGGGCCATTGCCTTCCCTCTTTGAACGCAGGCGAAGCGGCCAATGCTACTGCAAAGGCGCCCGCAAGCCCCGACGGGCGCCAAATTCGACGATCCTGGCCGCTCCAACTTCGGCTCTCCCCAGCTCTGGGCATGCCCGTCCGACCACTGTGCGCCGACTCGCCCCTTCGGCCCTCGTCGCCGCGTTACAATTCTCCTCGATCTCGTCGGCTGCGTACGACGTCTGACTTCCCTACCGAATTCGAGCTTCTGGCAGGCATGCCCGGTCCCTCGACGGTGTTCGGCTGACGCATGGCGGTCCCGCGCGCCGACCTCTCGTTCTCGAGCACCGGCGGGAGCTTGCGCCTGCACGCGGAGAGTGAGGGGTCCGAAAGATGCCCCCCTGACCGTGCTGTGCCTGCATGGCCTCACGCGGAATGTCGCCGATTTCGGTTTCATCGCCGAGCATCTGTCCGCACGCTATCGAGTCATCGCCGCCGACCAGCGCGGCCGCGGCAAGTCGCAACGCGATCCGCAGACCGCCAACTACCGCCCGACGACGTACGTGGCGGACATGTTCGGGCTGCTCGATCAGCTCGCGATCGAGCGGGTGGCGGTGATCGGAACGTCCATGGGCGGCATCATGGCCATGCTCATGGGCGCGATGCAGCCCCGGCGGCTGCAGGGCATCGTGTTGAACGACATCGGCCCCGAGGTGCCCGTCGCGGGAATGGCGCGGCTGCGCCGCTCCCTGAACGAGCGAACACCCGCGAACACTTGGGCCGAGGCGTCTCTTCAGACACGGCGCCTGAACGAGATGGACTTTCCCGATTACGGGGAGGCCGACTGGGACGCCTTCGCCCGACGCACCTATGTGCAAGGTCCCGCGGGCCGGCCGGTCCCGGCCTTCGACCCCGCGATTCTCAACGGATTGAAGGCCACCGATCCGAGCGCCGTGCCGCCGGATATGTGGGCATCCTGGCGGCAGCTCGGCGCCATTCCGATCCTCGCCATCCGCGGGGCGCTGTCCGACATCCTCAGCGCCGAGACCTTGATATCGATGAGCGAGCGGCACCCGAACCTCACCGCACTCACCCTGCCCAATCGAGGTCACGCACCGATGCTCGACGAGCCGGCGGCGGTCGCCGCCATCGACGAGTTCCTGAAACGCTTGGAGCCCTAGAGCCCTCGGAGCTTGATACTATCGTCGGCCAGACATCCGCCGAGGCCGACGATGAGTGACGTGAATTGAATCAATCCCCGTTCTCCCCACGCTGGGGATGGCTGGTCGTCGCGGGATGGATTCTGGTTGCGATTGCGGCGCTGCCGTTTGCCGCCCGCATCAACGAGGAGCTCGATGCAGGCGTCCGGCTGAAGGGCAGCGAGTTCTCGCGTGTCGAGGCGGCGCTGCAGCAACAATTCGAATCCCCATTTGCGAAGATCGCGCTGCTGCGGATCTCCTCGGCGCCGGACCCTCGGGAACCCGACGGGGCCGCCCTGCTCAAGCAAGTCACCGAGCGGATCCGCAGTACCCCGGGCGTGCGCGGGGTCATGTCCTATCTGGACCGCGAGGATTCGCTGTTCCTCGGCGAGGACGAGAGCCCGATTCTGATCGTCGGTCTGAACGCCCCGAAGGGCACCGAGGACGCCGTGATGACCAAGCTCGGCGAAACGACCGAGGCAATGCGCGCGCAGCTCAAGGAGAAATATCCGACTCTGGCCTTCGGCTGGACGGGCGAGGCGGCCGTCAATGCAGATCTCCGGCGCATCAGCGCCGAGGAGACGCGCGCCGCCGAATGGCGGGTGTTGCCGCTCACCCTGGTGCTCTTGTTGATCGCGTTTCGCAGTTTGATTTCCGCCATTCTGCCGGTCTTGTGCGGCGCCCTGACCGTCGTCGTCTCGCTCGGAACGGTGGCGGCGGTGAACCGAGTCTGGCCGGCCTCCCTCATCGTGGTCAGTATCGTGAGCATGGTGGGTCTGGGATTGAGTATCGACTACGCGCTCCTCATCGTGAGCCGCTACCGGGATGGACTCGAGGAGGGATTGTCGCGGCAGGAGGCGGTGATCCAGGCCGCCCGGCACGGCGGCCGCACCGTGCTGGTGTCGGGCTCGGCGGTCGCCATCGGCTTCGCCGCGATGCTGATGGTGCGGGTGAGTGAGATAAGGTCCATCGGCATGGGAGGCCTCATCGTGACCACGGTCGCCGTGCTGGTCGCGAGCACGCTCCTGCCGGTCGTGCTCGGCTGGATCGGCCCGTGGATCGACGCCGGCCGGCTCGGCTTCGCGAGCAAGCCCGCGACCCGCCGCCACTGGCGGCGCTGGGCGCACTGGGTCATGCGCCATCCGTTGGCGGTACTTGCGGTGGCCGGCATCCCGCTCGTGCTCCTGGCCGCTCAAGCGACGCATCTGCGCATCGATTTGCCGCGCGGGCGGTGGCTGCCGGACAGCGCCGACTCGGTGCGGGTGCTGCATGAAATCGACGGCGCGGCCCGCGGCAGCTTCGGCGAGATCTTTCAGGTGATTCTCTATCTTCCGCCGGGAACCACGATCGAAGACGAAGCCGGCTGGCGCGCCGAATCTCGCCTCGCGCGCTACTTCGCGCGCAACCCGCGAATTCAGCACGTGTGGGCGGTCACCACGCTGAACACGGTGCCGCTGGGCGGCCCCGAGATCCTGAAGCGCCTTCCGGATTCGGAGAGGCGCAGCCTCGTCAGCGCCGACGGCCGCGAGGTGCTGCTCGCCCTGCTCCCGCACAAGGACCTGGCGGCGCCCGACGCAGTGCGCCTGGTGCGGGAGATCCGCTCGACGAACCTCGAGAGCATCACGGGCCTGGCGGGTACCCGCGTCGAGGTGGGCGGGTTGCCCGGCTTCAACGCCGACTACGAAGATGCCATCAAGAGCGCGCTCCCGCTGGTCTTCGTGAGCGTCATCTGCGCGACGCTGCTGGTTCTGTCGTTCGCCTTTCGCAGCGTCCTCATTCCCTTGAAGGCGGTGGCCCTCAATCTCCTTTCGGTGGCCGCCGCCTACGGTTCCGTGGCCATCGTGTTTCAGCACGGCCTCGGGTCGCGCCTCGTGGGACTGCCCACGCCCATGCACGGCGGCTTTCCGATATTGCCCATCGTCGTCTTTTGCATCGTCTTCGGCCTGAGCATGGACTACGAGGTGTTCATCGTCTCGCGCATCGCCGACGGCCGCCGAGCCGGGCTCGGCGACGGCGCCGCGCTGGTCGAGGGACTGGCGAGCACGGGCCGCGTCATCACCTTTGCCGCCTCCATCATGGTCATGATCTTCGGCGCGTTCGTGTTCGGCGATTTCGTGCTCATCAAGATCCTGGGATTCGCGCTGGGCGTGGCCGTCTTCCTGGACGCGACGGTGATTCGCATGGCGGTGGGACCTGCGCTGATCAGGCTCGCGGGTCGGTGGAATTGGTGGCCGGGGCGGTGATGCCGCCGCGACCAACAGGCTCCACTGCCCGCAACCGCGCAAAGTCTATGGATCAAGGCATCTCGAAAAACGCCGCGAATCACTCGGGTCGAATCTGGCGCTCATTGTAGAAACGCTGGGCGCGGCCGCGGAGAAACTGCGACGCCGGCGCGCGCATCCGTAGTGACCCGGTCCCGGTACGCGCAATCCCTTATGGGCGAAACGCCCCGCCGGCACGAAGATGATTGCCGATCAGCCGCCGATACGAGTTTGCCGATGAGGGATAGCGTGGATCGAATCAGTCACGTCTTGGCGATCGTTGATCCCTCGGCTGAGGGTCGGCAGGCGGCCGTCGATAAGGCCACTCTCTTGGCCCGATGCCTCGGTGCTTCGGTCGAATTGCTCATCTGCGATATTGCATCGGCGCTCGATGACCAAGCCGTGATACTGCACCCCGATACCGCGCCACCGTCGAACGCCCAGCTCTTGGACCTCCTCGAGACCTTGGCGGCTCCTCTGCGGGCGCAAGGAACGGAAGTCGCCTTACGAATCATTTACGGCAAATCGTTGCCCGACTCGCTGCTGGACTATGTTCCGGACTCGAAGGCCGACCTGGTCATCAAGGACACCCACCACCACTCGTTCGCCAGGCGAACCTATTTCAGGAACACTGATTGGCATTTGAGTCGGGCTTGCACGGTGCCTCTATTGCTCACAAAAGCGAGACCATGGAGTCCGCTGCCCGTCATCATGGCGGCAGTCGATCCAAACCACGCCGACCCGCGCGTGCTCGCGCTGGATCGCGAGATCCTGTCGAACGCCGCAACCCTGACGGGGGCATTGAAAGGCGATTTGCACGTCATCCAGGCGTTTGTTCCGACCGCGTTCGGCGCGGTCATTGCCGCCGGCGGCAGCAACACGACCCCCGAATATTCGGACGCGCTAATGGCTGAAACGTCCTTCAGATACTCCCAGTTGGAGCAGTTCGTGCGCGCTTACGGCCTGCCGCCGGAGCATCTACTCGTGGAGATGGGTACACCCGCGGTTTGCCTATCGCATCTGGTGGCAAAATCCCGCGCCGACGTGGTTGTGATCGGCGCCTCCTCGCACGGCCGGTGGCACCGCTTGATCGCGGGCAGCACCACGGCAACGATCTTGGAGTCGCTGCCCTGCGATATTCTCATCGTCCGACCCGCCGACGAAACACGGCTCGTATCCTTGCGCCGGTGAATTGAAAACCGTGCTCCACAGCTCGAATCGTCGAGGACCGGCTCACGGCATTCGACCGCTTCTTTCGCGCCAACGTTGAAACACGATACCGTGGCGCGCCGTCGCGGCCGACTCACGGAACCACGATTGCATCCCCGCCCCGATCACTGCCAATACGTACTTCCGCTTGGCGAGCTTGAGCGGTTTGTACCGCAAAGTTACGCGAATGTACGTACAGATGGCGCGCCGATGAATGCGTATTCTGCGAGGCACACCTTACGCGTACAAGGTCGGGAGAATGCAATGACTCAGTCGTACTCAGATGGAATATCGACAGCATATCGATGCCTCCTCGGCATTGCGTTGCTTTGCGCGATGGGCATGCCGTGCCACGCGGTTCCGAGTTACGCGCGGCAAACGGGCATGGCATGCGCCGCCTGCCACACTGTGTTTCCCGAACTCACGCCCTTCGGGCGGGAATTCAAGTTGAACGGGTACGTGCTCGACAACATGAAGCAGGTCACCGGGATCGACACCTCAGCCAATCAGACGCTGGCTCTGAATTCCATCCCGCCCGTGAGCCTGATGCTTCAAGTGTCTTATACGCGCACCGGCAAGCCAGTACCGGACAGCGTAGTGTCAGGGGCACTCGCAAAGAACGGAGACCTTCTCTTTCCGCAGCAGGTAAGCATCTTCTACGCCGGCAAGATCGCCGACGGGCTCGGGGCGTTTCTACAGCTGACCTATGATGGCGCTGAGGACCACTTCGGGTTCGACAACACCGACATTCGCTACGCCCATCATTGGTCGTTTGGCGGAAGCAGCGAAAACGACCATAGCTTGATCGTGGGTCTCACGCTCAACAACAATCCCACCGTTCAGGACGCGTGGAACACGACGCCGGCATGGGGGTTCCCGTATTCCAACAGCAGTACCGCACCAGCAGCGATCAACTCGGCGAAAATCGACAGCGGGGCGGGCGGCTTCGGGCAGAACGTGGGTGGCCTCGGCGTCTACGCCTGGCTGGACAGCCACTTCTACGCCGAGATCACGGACTATACCTCCGCCATCACCGGCGGCGCCCACCCGCTGGACAGCACACAGGCCAATGTGGTGCATGCGTTGGCTCCCTATTGGCGCTTGGCGTATGAACAGCGCTGGGACCGCAACTCCTTGGAGGTCGGCGCATACGGCTTGACGGCGCATGCACAGCCGGGAAATGGCAAGCCGCTGTCGGGTCCGACCGACAAGTACCGGGACGCAGCCCTGGACGCCCAGTACCAATTCATCGGCGAAGACCATCTGTTCACGGCGCTGGCGACCTATATCGACGAACGCATGACACTCGATGCAAGTGTCCAAGACGGACTTGCGGCGAATGTCGATAATAATCTGAAGACGCTCAAGTTAACGGGCGAGTACTACTACAAACGTAAGATCGGTGGCTCGGTCGGATATTTCAGCACCACTGGGAGCAGCGATCCGGTGCTCTATGCGGTCGCCGCGCTGACCGGGAGCGCGAACTTCAGCCCGGATACCACTGGGTATATTCTCGAGGTGAATTACCTGCCGTGGCTCAACACGAAACTCCAGCTGCAGTACACCGGTTATTCGAAGTTCAACGGCGGAAAGACCAATTATGACGGTTCCGGCCGAGACGCTTCGAACAATAACACCACATATCTGTTGGTGTGGTTGAACTACTAGTCGAAGCCAAGAAGGGGGTCAGAAAGATCATGAAACTCCAACGTGTTTTCGCCCTGGTCATGGGCGCCTCGATGGGCTTCGGCCATTCGGCCTATAGCGCGGGTCCCGCATCTAACAGCATGACCGAGACGCAGAAAGCCGCCCTCGACAAAGCCATCGATACCTGTGCCTCCTGCCATGGGATCAATGGCCGCAGCGTGGCGCCGACTTTCCCAAACCTGGCAGCGCAGGGTGCGCCTTATATCGAAGCGCAACTTCACGCGTTCAGGGATCAATCGCGCGCCGATCCGGACGCGCAGGCCTACATGTGGGGCATGGCGTCTCAGTTGAGCGATCCCATGATCGGCGAGCTCGCGAACTATTTCGCAACCCAGCCCGCACCGGAAGGAAAGCCGGGGAATGCGACGCTGATAGCGCAGGGTAAGCATCTGTTTGAAGAGGGCGTTCCGGCTCGCCGAATTCCCGCCTGCGCCAGCTGTCACGGCCCCCATGCGGAAGGCATGGCTACATTTCCGCGGCTAGCGGGTCAGCACGCACCCTACCTGCTCAAGCAATTGCTCGTGATTCAAAGTGCCTTGCGTACGGCACCCGTTATGCACGGCGTGGTCAAAGATCTGAGCAGGCAGCAAATGGAAGCCCTGGTCGCTTACTTGGAGTCCATTTGAGGAAGCATGAAGCAGAGCCTCAAATTTCAACGACCAACCGCTGGTGCAAGGCTAAAGCCACTTGAGGGCATTTGCAGATGACGCATCTGCCGTTGGGCCGAAAAGGCGCGATCTCGAATCGCCCCCCTATCATCGAGGCTCGGTACTGCATGGTGCGGAGCCCTAGCCCCGGCGGATTTTGACTCGGATCCCTGACACCCGAACCGTCGTCGCAGATCGCCAGTCGAACGCGCTCCCGTTCAACATCAAGCGTGACGTTGATGGAACTCGCACGCGCGTGTTTCAGCGCGTTGGCCAGCGCCTCCTGTGCCATTTCGATTGTGCAGATTTCCGATTTTCCGCCTCCTCGGACTTCATTGACGGCCGTCCGGCAACGGAATAGGCTGCTCCCCGACGCGAAATATCGGAAAGGGATAACACGGCTCTTATTGCATCGGGATGCTGATGTATCTTGCCAGGAACGGGGAATGAAGGGATTGCACCGTTTCGCAGATTGGCCCCTGCGTGCCAAGCTAACGATGTTGCTTGTCGCCGCCGCGGTGCTTCCCCTGATTGTCTTTCAAGTGACGCGGGATAAGCTTCTGTTCGCCGGCGTGATTTCGCTGCTGGCGCTGCTTGTCGGGGTGCTCGTCGGTCGAATTGAAGCCCAGGCGACGGAGCTCCTGCGCGCTCGCGACGAGATCGAGGCGCGGGTACTGGAGCGGACGGCGGAACTTGCTCGTACTGCAAAAGAGCTGGAGCTGGAGGTCATTGAGCGCACCCGGGCACAGGAGACCTCCCGCGCGAACCAGCAATTGCTCCAAGGCATCATTGAGTCCTCGGATGATGCCATCATCAGCAAGGGGCTGGACGGCGTCATTACGTCGTGGAACGCGGGGGCGCAGAGACTCTTTGGTTTCACGGCGCAAGAAGCCATAGGTCAGCCAATGCAGATCTTGATTCCCCGGGAAAGGCTCCACGAAGAGCCGGCGATTCTCGCGAGGATTGCGCGCGGCGAATATGTGGACCACTTCGAAACGGTCCGGGTTCGAGCGGATGGGACGCGCGTCGACATATCGGCCACGATCTCACCGGTGCGAGACGCTCAGGGGCGGATCGTCGGTGCATCGAAAATCGCGCGCGACATCACCGAGCGAAAGGCTCAAGAGCGAAAATTGCGAGCGCATCTGGAGCGCCTGAATCTCCTGCAGCAAATTACCCGTGCAATGGGCGAGCGGCAGGACCTGACGAGCATATTTCAAGTCGTCATCAACACTCTGGTGGATCAGCTTCCGATTGATTTTGGTTGTGTCTGCCTATACAACCCGCCGGACGACTTTCTCACGGTCGCCTGCGCCGGTCCGCACAGTACTGATGTCGCCGAGCGATTGGGGTTGACGGAAAAATCGCAGCTCAAGATCGACAGGAACGGATTATCTCGTTGTGTGGGTGGGCAGCTCGTATACGAACCTGACGTATCGCAGGCGGTCTACCCGCTACCGCAGCGCCTCGCGAGCAACGGATTACGGTCCATGGTGATCGCACCTCTCCTGGTCGAGAGCCATGTATTTGGTGTCCTCCTCGCGTCCAGGCGGCAGCCTCAGGCATTCAGCAGCGGCGAGTGCGAATTCCTGAAACAATTGACCGAGCACACGGCGCTCGCCGCACAGCAAGCCGAGACTTACGGCGCCCTGCAGAGGGCGTACGAGGATCTACGGCAGACGCAGCAGGCGGTTATGCAGCAGGAACGGCTGCGTGCATTGGGTCAGATGGCCAGCGGCATTGCCCACGACATCAACAACGCCATATCACCGATCATGATTTACACCGACGTCTTACTCGACAAGGAACCCAGCCTGAGCCCGCGGGCGCGCGAGTATCTGCAGACCATACAACAATCTATCAGCGATGTGGCCGAAACCGTGTCGCGAATGAGGGAGTTCTATCGCGAACGCGAACCTCAACTGCAGCTGGCGCCCGTGCAGTTGAACATTCTGGTGCAGCAAGTGCAGGATCTCACACGCGCCCGATGGTCGGATATGGCACTGCGGCGAGGCGCCGTCATCGAGGTGACGACGGCACTTGCAGACCAATTACCGGACGTCATGGGCGTCGAAAGCGAGATCCGAGAGGCGCTCTGGATACTCATAGTTACCTCATTTGGGCGGTATGGACCTAGGGGCAAGGCGCAGTTCTCTGTGGAAAGCCCCGGTGATTAGCGCCTTCGTTTGGGGCAAACTTCAGGGAAGTCCTTCTAGGGACATTTTTCATAACATACTTTCAGGCTGCAGCGCATCGTAGGTGACAGTTGGACGAATTCAAAGGCGACTCGGCAGGATCGGAGGCCATACTTAACCGCCTCATGGAGCTGTCGCGCATCGCCGCGCTGGCGGAAATGGCGAGCGGTATTGCGCATGAGCTCAATCAGCCGCTCGGAGCGATTGCCACCTTCAGCCAAGCGGGCGATCGGCTTCTGAACCGGCCCGAACCGATGGTATCCCGGGCGAGAGATGTATTTCAGCAGATCAATACCGAGGCTTTGAATGCGGGGGAGGGAATCCGCCGGATTCGACGCTTGTTCGATCACGCGGAACCCAGGCGCAGCCGATGCCAGATGGCGGATCTCGTTTCAGAACTCACGCCCGCTTTGCACGCCTTGGCCCGGGCGGCGAACATCTTACTCGAAGTCGACGTACAGCCGGCCTTGCCCGAAGTCAGCGTGGATCGATTGAGGATTCAGCTGGTACTGTTTTCTCTCGTGCAAAACGCGCTGGAGGCGAGCGCCCGACATGTAGGATCTCAAGTGCACATCGAGGTGCGGGCCGATCGCTATGCAGTCGAAACCAGCATCAAGGATTCGGGCCCGGGAATTTCGCCAGAGCTTGCCGACAAGGTCTTTCGGCCATTTTTCACCACCAAATCGGGCGGAACGGGCCTCGGGCTGGCGTCGAGCCGTGCGACGGTCGAGGCCCACGAGGGCACCATCGGTTTCGAGAAGCTCATCCCTGCGGGCAGTCGGTTCTGGTTCCGACTGCCTATCGTGATTTCCTGAGGGGAGTCGCCGCGGCCAAGGCCGCGGCCAAGTCGGCCGCAATGGTGCACGGGAACCCACGTATATAAAGCGTAAGCGCGAGCGCCGATACCGGGTCATTCACTCAAACGTCGCATCTCGGTCGCCGGGTGGCCACGAGGCGCCTCTCACGCAGACTGGCTCGGCCAAGTCCAGTTGCGGATCTCGGGCTTATCGATGCCCTCGGCGTGCGCGTAGTTCACATGCTCGATGATCTGGTTCTTGAGCCATTCTTTGACGTGGGCACCTCTCCTTTGCAATTCAGGAACTCGATCAATGACGTCAATGCACAAATTGAACCGGTCGATTTGATTCAAGATCGCGAGTTCGAGCGGCGTATTGATGTTGCCTTTTTCCTTGTAGCCGCGAACGTGAAAGTTTCCGTGATTGGTGTGCCGATAGGCGAGCTTGTGGATCAAGGATGCATAGCCATGAAAATTGAAGATCACGGGCTTGTCCACCGTGAACAAGGAGTCGAAATCACGCACGGATAAGCCGTGCGGATGCTCGCTCTCAGGCATCAGCCGAAAGAGGTCCACCACGTTGACGAGGCGGACCTTGAGATCAGGAAACCTTTCTCGAAGAATAGCCGCGGCGGCGACGGCCTCCATGGTCGCCACATCCCCGGCGCAGGCAAGGACCACGTCCGGCTCTTCCCCCGCGTCGGTGCTCGCCCAATCCCAGATGCCGATGCCTTTGGTGCAGTGTTCGGCGGCCGCCTCCATGCCCAGGAAGGCGAGATGAGGCTGCTTGTCGGCGACGACGACGTTGTAGTAGTTGGTCGAGCGCAGACAATGATCTGCGACGCTCAGGAGGCAATTCGCATCGGGGGGCAGATAGATTCGTACCACATCGGGACTCTTATTGGTCACGAGGTCGAGGAAGCCCGGATCTTGATGGGTAAAGCCGTTATGGTCCTGACGCCACACGAGCGAGGTGATCAGCAGGTTGATCGAGGAGATGGGCGCGCGCCAGCGGAGCTCACGCTTGGACTTCTCGAGCCATTTGGCATGCTGGTTGAACATCGAATCGATGACGTGCACGAAGGATTCGTAGCTCGAGAAAAGGCCATGCCGGCCGCTGAGTACGTACCCCTCGAACCAACCCTCGAGGGTGTGCTCGCTCAGCATCTCCATCACGCGCCCGTCGAGCGCGATTTCGGTCCCATCGGCGTCCTCTGCCTTGTAGTCGGCGACCCAGGTCTTCTTGGAGGCGGCGTAGATGCCATCGAGCTTGTTCGAAGCTGTCTCGTCGGGCCCGAAGACGCGAAAGGAGGACATGTTGGCTTTCATGACGTCTCGCAGGTACGTTGCGAGCGTCGCGGTGGGGGAGAAGTACTCAGCCGCCGGGCGCTCGACGGGGATGGCGTAGTCTCTGAAATCCGGCAGCTCGAGCGGTGCGCGCAGGAGCCCCCCGTTTGCATGGGGATTCGCGCTGATGCGCCGTGCGCCTACGGGCGCCAGGGTCTGCAAGGCATCGACGAGCTTGCCGGACGAGTCGAAGAGCTCCTCGGGCTTGTAGCTTCGCATCCACTCGGCCAGGAGCTTGAGGCTCGCGGGATTGGTCGCGGGATCGAGTATCGGCACCTGGTGGGCGCGCCAGAAGTCCTCGACCTTGTGCCCGGCCACTTCCTTGGGGCCGGTCCACCCTTTGGGTGAGCGCAACACGATCATCGGCCATCGAGGTCGCACGAATTTGCCCTCGGCGCGCGCTTTCGCCTGAATCGCTCGAATCTCGAGAATGCACGTCTCGAGGGTGGCCGCCATGGCCTGATGCATGGCCTCGGGCTCGCTGCCCTCGACGAAATGCGGCGTATAGCCGTAGCCCACGAACAGGCTCTCGAGCTCCTCGTGGGAGATGCGCGCAAGGATCGTCGGATTGGCGATTTTGTAGCCGTTCAAGTGCAGGATCGGCAAGACAGCGCCGTCGCGGATGGGGTTCAAGAACTTGTTCGAGTGCCAAGAGGTCGCGAGCGGGCCGGTTTCCGCTTCCCCGTCACCGACCACACACGCGACGATGAGATCGGGGTTGTCGAACGCCGCGCCGTAGGCGTGCGAGAGGCTGTAGCCGAGCTCGCCGCCCTCATGGATGGAGCCCGGCGTTTCCGGTGTGCAGTGGCTCCCGATGCCGCCCGGGAACGAGAATTGACGGAAAAACTTGAGCATCCCAGCCGCATCGCGGCTGCAGTCCGGATAGATCTCGGAATAGTGGCCCTCGAGGTAGCTGTTCGCGAGCGTCGCCGGCGCACCGTGACCCGGGCCGGAGACAAAAATCACGTCGAGGTCGTATTGCTTGATGAGCCGATTGAGATGAACCCAGACCAAGGATTGGCCGGGATCGGACCCCCAGTGTCCGAGCAGTCGATTTTTGATGTGCTCGGGCTTCAGCGGTTCTCGGAGCAGCGGATTCGCGCGCAGATAGATCATGCCCACCGCCAAGTAGTTGCACGCGCGCCAATACGCATGGATATGGCGCAGCTCTTCGGGGTGCAAAGGCGCCTTTGGGATATCGGTCATAAGGACTCCAGGTTGAGGCGTATTGGAAAGGGTTAGATCACATCATAATCCTCGGGCTCCGAGAGCTCACAGACGGCGTGACCCGGGTCGCCGAACCATCGGCAACCGCCACTAAAATCCTGCGTAGCTTGAGCGTCACGGGATGTCCTTTCATGTTGGAGGTTTGCGCGTATCGTCGGTGCTGGCGGCGAATGAGGCTATAGGGAATTTCCCGAAACCGCGATCGCTTCGCAATGATCATTCCACACGCCGCCGTTGCCTGTCGCCGTGCTCTCCTTACAGCGCGAGGGAGTAGATCACCTGACGCGGATCGCTGGGATCACGCATCGAGGTCATTCTCAAATCTTTGGCGAGCGCCGCCATGCCCTCATTATCCGGGAGATCCATTGAATGGAGCTGGGTAACTCCATTGAGCTTCGCCCTTTCGATCAGGTGTTTGACGAGCGTCGTGCCCAAGCCCCGGTGTTGCCATTCGTCGGATACGGTCACCGCCATTTCTCGGGTATTGGAGCCGGCCGCCGGAGAATAGCGAGCGACCCCAATCTCCACTTCGCAGCCGTTATGGAGCACCGTGGCAACAAAGGCCATCGAATTCTTGCCGTCAACGTCGCATAAACCCCTCAACTCCTGGGGGGGTAATTCGCTCACCCCGCCAAGAAAACGGTAATGCTTCGCCGCCGGCGACAGGCGCCGAATGAAGTCCTGTTCCATCTGGAGGTCGTCGATTCGGATCGGCCGAATCGTCACCGTCTCACCGGCCAGACGAAGATGCAATTCCTGGGTCATGATGTAGGCTCCTCTGATAGGGACCGAGCCATCATATTGGCAGGCTGCTTCGCCTCGCCATCGGGAATTGCCGCAGCCGACCTACGCTTTCCGCGACCAAGCCCAATTGGCGGATTTGCAAGCCATCGCCACACGCTATCAGGATACGGTCGCCTTATTCGCCACCCTCGGCGGCGGCTGGTGGAATGTCGGGAAGAATGGCGCCGGTGCGACGGACGGACGATGACCCGTCACGGATACGTTGACTTGAGGATATTCGGGACGGACGCAAGCGTACGTAAAAGTCCCTGATGGTGCGCCCCGCGTTACTCGATCATTATGATTTAGCGGGACCCATAGGAGCGAGAGCCATGATGAAAACGATTTTGGTGCCTGCCAGCGGAAGCTTCACGGATGAGCCGGTCTTTGCAACGGCTTTAGCTGCCGCTCGGGTGTTGGCTGCGCACCTCGACTTCTATCACATCCGCCTTTCGGCAGACCAAGCTGCCGTGCGCGCGCCGTATGCGGATTTCTGTGTCGGCGCCGCACTCCCTTCGGCTCTCCAGGTTTTGACGGAGGACGCGAAGCGTCTATCCGAGGCCGCTCGCGCGCACGTCAAGACCTTCTGTATCCAACACGAGGTGAAAGTCCAAGAGACTCCGGAGCATGCGCTGAGCGTCACTTCAAGTTTTCTCGAGGAGCAAGACTATGCCCGCGACCGCCTGCTGTTCCACGCACGGCATAGTGACCTCGTCGTCCTCGGCCGCCCCTCTCATATCGATTATATGCCCTCTTGTCTGATCGAAGATGTCTTGATGAAGTGCGGACGGCCCATTTTGATCGCTCCCGATTACTCGCCGAAGACCCTATCGGGTACCGTAGTCGTCGGATGGAAGGAAACCCCACATTGCGCACGGGCGTTGAGTGCCGCGTATCCCCTCCTGGAGCAGGCCGAGAAAGTGATTTTGCTCAACCTTGTCGAGGACGGCTCAGGCATTCCCGCTTCGCTCGAGCACCTCGCGCAGCGTCTCAAGTGGCATGGCATGTCCGTCGAGACCCATAGCATGCCGAGTGCTGCACGCAGGCTCACTTATGAAGTCGCCCGTGCGGCCGGCGATCTGCATGCCGACCTCCTGGTGGTGGGCGGCTTCGGCCACCGCCGTATTCAAGAGACGCTATTCGGGGGCGTCACGCGGTCGCTCCTCGAGCACGCGGGCGTGCCGGTATTCATGATGCACTGATCGCCATGGCGACATCCCGACCAAAGTATCGGGAACAACAGCGCAGGCCGGCATACGGGATACCCCGTCGAGCGCATTGGACGCCCCAGGTTTGCTAAAATGCACGCCGGAGCAAGCAGGCCGCTATGGATAAGGGGCTGTCACAACCCTTTACGGGGTACTCCCGGCTGGGGTGCGGCGCCTGGATGAGCGACATTACAATTCCGGTCCCGGAGCGCATCGATGAACAAGCCCGCCGAGAAAGACATGACGCCCACAATCTATGTGGTGGACGATGATGACGGCATGCGGCGCGCGTTGGACACTTTGCTGAGCACCGTAGGCTATAAGACGGCGGTGTTCTCGCGCCCGAGTGAATTTTTGTCAAAATTCAAGCCCGAGACGCATAGTTGTCTCGTGCTGGATATCCGCATGCCGGAAATGAGCGGACTCGAGGTCCAACAGCAGCTGAATCTCAGGGGCTCTATGCTGCCGGTGATATTCATCACGGGCCACGGAGATGTGCCCATGGCGGTACAGGCCATGAAAGAAGGCGCTTTCGAATTCATCCAGAAGCCCTTTCGAGATCAAGATTTGCTGGATTGCATCAATCATGCCCTCAAGCAAGATGCAGACAACCGCAGTAACGCGGCGCGCCGCTCCGAGGTGCAGCATCGCCTGGAGGCCTTGACGCCGCGTGAAAAGCAGGTGATGAACTTCATTGTAGATGGTAGCGCCAACAAAGTCATTGCGATCGACTTGGGTTTGAGCGAACGCACGGTGGAGATCCATCGTGCCAAAGTCATGGAGAAAATGGGCGCCCGCTCAGTCGCGCATCTCGTCAAACTGCATTTGACGTTGGCCGACGAAACCTGAATCCCCTTTCGCCGGCTCACGCCATCTCCGCCGCGGCTGTATTCCGCTGACCGTGAACAATTTGAATGGTCACCGCCACACCCGCGAGAAGCACCGACATTCCCACCCCCTCGATGAGCGTGGGCCAGCGGTGCCGGACGAGCAACCCGAGCACCGTTCCGAATACCGTCTCCATGGTGATCAACTGGGCGGAAAGGGCGACCGGCAACCGCTGCGAGGCGAAGGTCCACGCGAGCGCGCCGCCCACCGAGGCGGTTAGCGCCAACAGAGTGCCCCAGATATAGAGAGACGACGCGGCGGACCAACCGAGCCCGAGCTGCGTCGAGGCAAAGACACGAAATAACAGCCCGATCGGAATGAAGGCGAGCATCCCCAGGCTGGCGCCGACCATGATGAGTGCGGTCCAGATCCCCGCAGGCATCGCGGGCCGTTTCGAGAGGGCGCTTTGATTGAGGAGCCCGAACCACACCCAACACGCCGCGGCTAGGATTGCCAGCGGTACGCCGATCGGAAGCGATGGAGCATCCCTGAGACTCGCTCGATCGAGGCTGCCCGCATTCACGAGAAGAAGACCGAGCGTCGCCAGCGTGATGGGAAAGGCGAGATGGCGCCAGGCGATCGTGGGTTGCTTCAGGTTCCCGGTGACCGCGAGCACCACCGGCACCAGGGCCAGGAATGCCGGGGCGATCACGGGACCCGCGTAGAGCGCGGCGGCTGCCAGGGACTGGAAGTAGACGAAATAGCCCACGAAGCCGAGCCCGAAAGACACCACCCAATCCCCGGCACTCAGCGCACGAAATTCCTTCCAATGAAACATCAGGTAAGCCAGCGAGACAAGCCCGGAAATCAGAAAGCGGAACAAGGCGAGATCGAAGATCGAGTACGGTCCGATGACGAACGGAACGATGAAATTCAGCGACCACGCCAGGGCGGCAAGCAGGGCGGCGACGACGCCGAGAAGGAGCGAGGATTTCACGGACCAAGTATACCGACGTCCCTAAACGCGTCCGACACGTACTCTGGGCATCTCCTGCTACTGCGTGGCGACATTCCCGTCGGGCGGCTGGGCCGCCCGCTACGAGAGCAGCGGTCCGCCGATCTCGGCCGCAAAGGTTTCCGCAACGGCGAGCACGGCCGCATGCACCGGTCCCGAGGTGATGGCGGGGATCACCGAGGCGTCGACCACGTAAAGCCCTTCGAAGCCGTGAAGCTTCAAGTCCGGATCCACAACGCTTCCGGCACCTGAGCCCATGCGGCAGGTGCCGACCGGATGATGATGAGTCATCACCGCGCGCTGTAGAAACGCATCCAGGCTCGCATCGCTCCGGCAGGCGATGCCCGGATAGATTTCTTCGGCCCGCCACTCGGCGAGCGCAGGCTGGTGACCGATCAGGCGCGCGAGATCGAGCGCCTGCCGCACGAGCCTGCGGTCATGATCGGTGGTGAGATAGGCGGGGTCGATGAGCGGAGGATCGTCGAGGCCGGGGCCGCTCGGAACAATGCATCCGCGGCTCGTCGGGTGGGTGACGCCCGACAGGAGCGTGAACGCGGAGCCGCTCGCGGGCCGCTCGAAGCATTCGGTCACCGCGGCCCCCGCAACGCATCCCACCACCACATCCGGAACGCCCGCATCGCGGGTCAGATCGTCGGAACTGAGGTAGGTCAGGGACTCCGAATGCTGCAGGCGGGAGGGCGGTACGGGTTGCTTGCTGCGATAGACGTTCCCGACCGTCAATAGATGATCGTGCAGGTTGTCGCCGACCCCTGGATGATGCGAGCGGCAGGCGATGGCCGCACTTTCCAGGCGCTCGGCCGGACCGATGCCTGAGCGCATGAGGAGGAGCGGCGAAGCGATGGCGCCGGCACAAAGGATCGTCAGCCCGGCCGAGAGCGTCGTGACCCGCCCGTCGATGAATGCGGTCACACCGGTCACTCGCGTCCCCGAGAAGGCGAGCTCCTGCACCCGGGCCTCACTCATCACCGTCAGATTGGTTCGCACGCGGACGGGGTCGAGATAGGCGTCCGCCGCCGTGACGCGGCGGCCATCGCGGATGGTGAGCGAGTTCGGGGCGACGCCCAAGAGAACGCCGGTGTTGTGGTCGCCCCGCCAGGGAATGCCCGCGGCCATGCCGGCCGTCATGTACGCTCGAACCACCGGACTCAACTCGGCGTCCGGCAACATCACCGCCAGGGGACCGTCGGCGCCATGCTGTTCGTCGTCGGCGTGCTGCCCGCCGGCGCCGCCCGAGAATCGCTCGGTTCTGCGGAACGCCGGCAAGAGTCCCTCGTAAGACCAGCGCCGCGACCCCGTGGCTGCGGCCCATGCGTCGAAATCCTCCCGCGCTCCGCGCACGTGCGCCATGGCGTTGAGACAGCTCGATCCGCCGATGATCCGGCCGCGGGGCCAATCATGCACCCGGCCGGCCGTCCGCGGCTGAGGCGTGGTGCGGTAGGCCCAATCGTAGTCGCGCCCGGCGAGCGACGGCCATTGCTGAGGGATCGCGATGTCCGGATCGCGCGCCGGGCCGCCGGCCTCGACGAGGCCCACGCGGACCGCGGGATTTTCGCTCAGGCGCGCTGCCAGAACGCAGCCGGCGGATCCCGCGCCCACGATGAGAACGTCGAAGTTCACTCAGGACCCGCGCCGCGAACTACCGGATGCCCGGCGATCATCTTTCCCGAGCTCCTGCTCCTGCTCCTGCTCCGGCGACGCGGGCGGCGGATGGCACACCGCGGATGAGGTCAGCCGCCTTCTCCGCGATCATCAGCACGGCCGCGTTGATATTGCCGCTCACCAGATCCGGCATCACCGACGCGTCCACCACGCGCAGCGCGTCGATCCCGCGCAGCTTGAGATCCGTGCCGACCACGGCGAGCCCGTCCGTGTCCCGCCCCATGCGGCAGGTGCCGGCCGGATGATGCACGGTGATCGCGGTGTTGCGGATGTGCCCATCGATGTCGGCCGCCGAGCGCTTGTCGTCGCCGGGCAGGAACTCGCGCGCGATGTAGCGCTGCATGGACGGCTGCGCCGCCAGTTCGCGCGCCAGCGCGACGCCGGCGCGCACCGCCTGCCAGTCCGGCTCAGTGCCCAGAAACCGTTGCAGGATTCGCGGGTGCGCCGACGGATCCGCCGATTTGAGCGTCACGCGCCCGCGGCTTTCCGGATGCAGCATCACGATGCGGCACGCAAAGCCGTCCTTGAAGGGCGCCTTGAACGGACGCAAGTAGGGCCATGCCCCGAGCGGCGCGGCGGTGAGCAGCAATTGAATGTCCGGCAGGGCGAGGTCCGCACGGCTCTTGAGGAATGCGACACCGCCGCCCGGTACATCGGCAGCGAAGCCGGTGCCGAACAGATAGGCCCGCGCGAGCTCACGTGCAATTCGGTCATAGCGCATCATCGAGAGAAACGGCCCCGGCTCGCGGCGGTGATACATCAGGATCACCGAGACGTGATCTTGGAGATTGCGGCCGACTCCGGGAAGCGCGGCCTTGATCGCGATGCCGTGGCGCTGCAATTCCTCGGCATCGCCCACCCCCGACAGCATGAGGAGCTGCGGGGTGTTGATGACGCCGCCGCAGAGAATCACTTCGCGCTCGGCCCGCGCCGTTCGGCTCGCTCCGCGCTGCAAGTACTCGACGCCGCTTGCCCGGGCGCCCTCGATCAGCAGCCTTTGCGCCAGTGCATTGACCTCGACGCGAAGGTTCGGCCGGCGCAATGCTGGACGCAGATACGCGGTGGCCGCACTCGCGCGCCGGCCGCCGCCGATGGTCATCTGCAGGCGTGAAAAGCCGAGCTGTTCCCCGCCGTTGTAATCGTCGGTCCACGGATGGCCGGCGGTCCTGCCCGCTTCGGCGAACGCGCCGATCAGGGGGTCCTGGTAGCGGCAGGTCTGCACGGTGAGCGGCCCGTCGCCGCCGCGGTAGGTATCGGCGCCGTCTTCCCAGCGCTCCATTTTCCGGAAATACGGCAGTACGTCCGCATACGACCAGCCGGCCGCGCCCCCGTCGGCCCAGCGGTCATAGTCGCCGCGATTGCCGCGCACATAGGCCATGGCGTTGGTCGAGGAACAGCCCCCCACCACCTTGCCGCGCGCGCATTCGACGCTGCGTCCGCCGACGCTTTCCTCCGGCTCGCAGAAGTAGTTCCAATCGTGGAGCCGCTTTTGCAGGATCTTGCCCCAGCCGAGCGGGATGTGGATCCAGGGGTCGCGGTCCCAGCCGCCGGCCTCGAGCAGCAGTACCGAGACCATCGGGTCCGCGGTCAGGCGGTTAGCGAGAACGCAGCCCGCAGAACCCGCACCCACGATGATGTAGTCAAACGCCTCGGTCTTGGCCATTCGGAATGGTTCGTCTGGAGGAACAAGGGTTCAGTATAGACCGAACCAATGGGCGCGAAACGCCTGAGTCGTCGCCTCGAGGCTACTGAGTGGCTTCCGACCGGGGAAAGGCCTGCTCGTGGATGTATTGCTGCACGTCGCCGAGATGGCGCTGCATCTGGGCGTAGGCTTCCTGGCCGTTACGCGCCGCGATGGCCGCAGCGATCGACTCGTGGAAGGTCGCGTACACGGATTGGCGCTTGTAGCAATGCGCGTTCTCGCCGAGGCGCTTCCATCCCAGATCGCGTTGGCTCGCGCGCATGGTGTCGAAGAATGCGAGGAACAGCGTGTTTCGCGCGGCCTCCGCAATGGTGCGGTGGAACAGCGAATCGGCGCGCTCGTAGGTCTCGGCGTCGCTCGCCGCCCGGGTCTTCGCCGCGAGCTGCTGGAGGCGCTTGATCTCGGACTGCGACGCCCGCAGCGCCGCGAGGCGCGCCATCACCGGCTCGGTCGCGAGGCGCACCTCGATGACCTCGAGAGGGTTCGTGTAGTCCAGCACATTGTCGAGGGCGGCGCTCAGGCTCGAGCGGGGCCCGCCGGAGGCCGCGGCACCGCGCGCGGGCATCGGGACGCCGGCGGTGGGCCGGGTATCGATAAAGGTTCCGCGTCCCTGGTGGCGGTGAATCCGCCCCTCTTGCTCGAGCACATCGAGCGCCCGCCGCACCGAGCGGCGTCCGACGCCCAGCTCCGACGCCAGGGTCCTTTCGGGCGGAATTCTTCCATCCACGGCGACACTCTGCCGCTCGATGAAGTCGCGTACTTTGCTCAGGGCTTGATCGCTTCGATCCATAATTCGCAGCCGGCGTCCTCGACCGCGCTACGATACCACAGGCGCCGGACCGATAAATCCCCGGAATCGCCCCGCAATCGCGCCGCTGCGGAGCCTGGCGATCCGGTTGACGGCGCAGGTGGTTCAGGTCAGACTCCAAGCTCCTGAATATCTGAACCACTTAAGAACTTGGTTCAGGGAAGGTGCGAGATGGGCGCGAAAGAGAAGATCGTGACGGGGGACATCGAGGCAGCGCTCGATGAATTGCACCGCGACGTGTACGCCAACCACATGGCGCCCTACTGGGTGGTGGACAAGCGCGTCGCACACGACGAGGACCGCCAGGTCATGCAGGGCCGCAAAGCGCTGCCCTTCATCTGGAAGTACAAGCGTCAAATCGAGCCTCTTCTCCTGCGCTCGGCGGAGCTCATCAAGACCGAGACTTCGGAACGGCGCTCGCTGGTCCTCGTCAACCCGGGCCTCGCGCCGCAACGCGCCACGGCCTCGACGCTGTACGTCGCCTACCGGGTGAACGACCCGGTCGAGATCATGCCGCCGCACCGCCACTCGCCGAACGCCATCCGTCTGGGGCTGACCGGCTCGATGAACTTCACCGGCGTCGAGGGCGAGAACATCGTTTTCGGCCCCGGCGATCTCGTGCTGACGCCGCACGACACCTGGCACAACCACGGTAACCAGAGCGACGAGCCCGCCATCAATTTGAGCGTTCTCGATCTGCCGCTGGTTGAGACCCTGAATTCCTTGTACTTCGAGCACGATTACACCGAGGAAGAGGAGGGCAAGCGCATCCGCCGTGCCATGCAGACGGAGCGCTTCCCGCCGGACTACTCGCAACGCGTCTACGGCGGCGGGGGTTTTTTGCCGCGCTTCGTCTCGCACCACCGCGGGGCGGGCAACGCGTCGCCGATGTTCGTCTACCGCTATGACATGATGCGCGAGCTCCTCGAGAAGTTTCGCGACTGGGACGGCGACCGTCACGAGGCGCTGATGGTCGAGTACGTCGATCCGACCACCGGCCGGTCGGTGTATAAGACCATGACCTTTTTCATGCAGATGCTGCGCCCCGGCGAGCGCACCTTGCCGCTGAAGCAGAGCGCGAGCCTGGTATGTTCTCCCTTCGAAGGCCGCGGCTACAGCGTGATCGGCGATCAGCGCGTCGAGTGGGAGCCGTTCGACACCTTCGTCGTTCCCGGCGGCACCTGGTGCGAGCACGTCAATCTCTCCGACAAGGACCCGGCCATTCTCTTCGTGGCCAGCGACGAGCCGACGCTCAAAGCCCTGGCGCTCTACCAGAAGCACGGCAAGAACGACAGCGGCGACATCGTCCGGCTGTGAGGGTCCGACCGTAATGGCACGCTCCAAGAACGCGCGGCTCCTGGCCCATATCGATTGCCCCGGCGGCGGCCAGGTGTGGGTCGACGGCAAGACTTTATACATCGGCCACATGCGCGAGCCCACGGGCACGACCATCGTCGACATCGCGGACCCGGCGCGGCCCCAGGTCATCGCCCGGGTCGAGGTGCCCCCGGGCTGGCATTCGCACAAGGTGCGCGTCGCCAACGGGCTGATGGTGGTCAATCACGAGCGCCAGGGACAGGGCGGAGACCCCAATTTCGGCGGCGGCCTCGGCATCTACGACGTATCGACGCCGTCGCGTCCGGAGCTTCTCTGCAAATGGCGGACCCACGGCAAGGGCGTCCATCGCTACGACTTCGACGGCCGCTACGCCTACATCTCTCCCACCGCCGAAGGCTACATCGGCAACATCATGATGATTCTCGACCTCAAGGATCCGGCGCGCCCGGAGGAGGTCGGGCGCTGGTGGATTCCGGGCCAGTGGCAGGCGGGCGGTGAGACCAATCCCTGGACCGACGGTCCGGCGCCGCGCTGCCATCACCCGATGCGCATGGGCGACCGGCTCTACGTCAGCTACTGGCATCACGGCTATCACATCCTCGACATCTCCGACATGTCGAAACCGAAGCGCATCGCGAGCGGCAACACCTCGCCCGCGTTTCCGCATCCCACCCACACCTGCCTCCCCATTCCGCAGCCGCTGAAGGGCCGCAAGGTGATGGTGGTGGCCGACGAGGACGTGGCGAAGCTCTGGCCGTCGGCGCCGGCGTTCACCTGGATCTACGACATCACCAACGAGCACTGCCCCGTGCCGATCTCGACGTTCCAGGTGGCAGGGCTCGATCCGGACGGCGCGCCGCAGCCGCCGATGATGGGCTGCCACCAGCCTTCCGAACGCTTCAGGGGAACCATCATTCCGTTCGCCTGGTTCGCCCAAGGGTTGCGGATCCTCGACATCGCCGATCCGTTCGCGCCGCGCGAGGTGGCGTTCTACGAGGCGGACGCGCCGCAGGGCTTCAGCCTCGCCTCCTCCAACGACGTCACCATCGACGATCGCGGCCTGTGCTACCTGATCGACCGGCAGCGCGGCGTCGATGTCATCGAAACCTCGGTACTTTGATTCCCGTATTCAAGTAGGACGCCTCCCGCAGTGAACGACAAGATCATCCCCATCGGCAAGCGCAACCCGACTCTGCCTTTTCACCCCGCGGTGCGCGCGGGCGACTTCATCTACGTCTCCGGGCAGGTTGCCAAGGATGAGAACGGCAACATGTCGAGCGGCAACATCGAGGAGGAGACGCGCTGGACCCTCGAGGGCATCCGCCGCATCCTGCAGCTGGAAGGCGCGGACTTGAGCGATGTGGTCAAGGTCACGGTGTATCTCGCCGATGCGCGCAATTTCGGGCGCTACAACAAGATCTTTGCCGAGTACTTCCCGGAGGGCCGAGTATCGCGAACCACCGTCGAAGCCCGTGCGGTGATCGAATGCAAGATCGAAATGGATGCGGTCGCCTACAAGCCGCGTAGTTGAATTTTCAGGGAGTAAACAATGTTGAAAGTTCTGGGTCGAGGCACATCGGGCAATGTGCAGAAGGTGGTCTGGCTGCTGGAGGAATTGGGGCTTCCCTACGAGCGCGAGGATTATGGGCGTCAGTTCAACAACACCCAGACCGAGGCGTATCTGAAGTTGAATCCCAACGGCAAGGTGCCGACGCTGGTGGACGGCAGCGTCGCGGTGTGGGAGTCGAATACCATCCTGCGCTATCTCTGCTCGAAATCGCCCGCCGCCAACAAGCTCCATCCCGCGGATCCGGCGGCACGCAGCCAGGTCGAGCGCTGGATGGACTGGCAGCTCGCCTCGTTCAACGGCCCCTACCTCGGCGTCTTCCGGGAGGCGAAGAAAAAGGAAGAAGAGCGCGCGCCGAGCTTCGGTGCCGATGCGAAGGAACTCGCGGCGCAGCTCGAGATTCTCGAGAAGGGCACGGCGGGACGGCCGTGGTTGGCCGGTGAGAGCTTTTCCATCGCCGATATCTGCCTGGGACCCATCATCGACCGTACCCTGGCATTCGCGGTCACGCTGCCGGCGATTCCCGGCGTGAGAGCCTGGCGCGACAAGCTCGTGGCCCGGGACGCCTACCGGCGATCGAAAGGCTGAGCCTGCGTATGGTCGCAGGGTCCGCCATCGAGAGCGTGGCCGTCGTCGGCCTCGGCACCATGGGGCCCGGCATCGCCGCAACGCTGGCGCGCGCGGGCATGAAGGTCTCCGCGTTCGATGCGGATCCGGCCAAGCGCGCCAAGGCGCCGCAGGCGTTCGCGGCGGCCGCCACGGTTCTGTCCGCCCTCGCCGTGCCCGACCACGGCGTCCAAGCCATCGCGGTTCACGACACGCTTGCCTCCTGCGTCGCTGGCGCCGGGCTCGTCATCGAGACGGTGCCTGAGGATCTCGATCTCAAAATTCGGGTGTTTCGCGACATCGAGCCGCATGTGGGCGCGGATTGCATCCTTGCCTCCGACACCTCCGGCATCCCCATCACGCGCATCCAGGCCGGCACGCGGGTGCCGGGCCGCGTCGTCGGCATGCACTGGTCGAACCCGCCGCACATCATTCCCATGATCGAGGTGATCTCGGGCGAGAAGACCGCGCCGGAGGCGGCGAGTGCGCTCATCGAGGTCATCCGCCGCTGCGGCCACCTGCCCATCACCATTCGCAAGGATGTGCCGGGATTCGTCGAAAATCGAGTCCTCTACGCCGTCATGCGCGAATGTCTCGATCTCGTGGAACAGGGCGTCATCGAACCGCAGGATCTCGACGCCTGCGTTTCCTGGGGCATCGGCTACAAGCTGGCCGTGGTCGGGCCCATGGCGCTGCTCGACATGGCCGGCCTCGACATCTACGCCGCGGTCTCGAGCTACCTCAACCGGGAGCTGTGCAATCGGACGGACACCGCGGGGTACATCGCCGAGCGCACCGCACAGGCGAAGCTCGGCATCAAGACCGGCGGCGGCATCTACGACTACACTCCCGAACGGATCGCAGAGCTTCAGAGCGAACGGGCCCGCAAGCTCGTGGCCGTGCGCAAGGTGTTGCAGTCATGACGCGTCGGAGAAAACGGACGGCACTCGGGACCTGGTTCGCGGCCTGCTGGGCGTTGGCCTCGTGCGTGGGCGTCTCGGCCGCGGAGCTCAAGGCGCTCGCGATCATGATGCCGGAGGAGCCGACCGACTACGGGTGGAATCAGCAGGGCTTCAACGCGGCCAAAGCGGTGGCCGCCAAGTATGGCTTGAAATTCATGCCCGCCACGGGATTGGGCTACGGCGACGTGCACTCGGAGCTGCGCGAGCTGGCCGATGACGGAGCGAGCCTCATCATCGCGCACGGCAGCGGCTACAACACCGCCGCCCCCGAGATCGGCGCCGAGAAGCATGTCCCGGTCGCCATCGTCGATCGTCCCAAGGACTCCAAGCCCGGCGCCGTGGCGGACTACACCTTGTCGGGCCACCAGGGGGCGTACCTTGCCGGAGTTCTGGCAGCGAAGACCACCCAGACCGGGGTCGTGGGCATCGTGACCACCGGTGAGCCGCCCTCCTGGAACTCCCAGTCCGCGGGCTTCGCCCAGGGCGTGCGCGCGACAGACCCTAAAATCCGCATCATCTACGCCATCATCGGACCCGCCGCGTATTCTGACGCCGCCGGGGGCCGCCGTGTGACCGAATCGGTGATCGGTGCGGGCGCCGACGTGATCTTCGGCCAGGGCGACGGCGCGAGCTTCGGCATGCTGCAGGCGGTGGAAACCAAGAAGACGGCCGGCGGCGGCAAGGTCTGGTTCATCGACGTGATCGGCGACAAGACGCCGATCGACAAGGGAAACCTGCTGTCTTCCGTGGTCTGGAACCTCGTGCCGGTGTTCTCGGCGATGATCGAGGATCTCAAGGCCGGCAAGTTCGGCACTCACCCGTACCGCCTTCAGCTGGCGGACGACTCTGTGCACTTGCTGCACTCGAAGCACATCCCCGACAAGACCTGGTCCGAGGTCGAAGCGGTGCGCAAGCAGATTATCGACGGTACGCTGAAGGTCGAGCCGATCTTCGACGCCGTCCAGGTTCGCGCGCTGATGAGTACCGTGGCGGCGTCCTCGAAGTAGCCGGCGGCCATGGCTGCGGCATGGAAGCCGGGCACCGAGCAAACGCGAATGATCGAAGACGCAGCGCAGCGAGGCCAGTCACCGGACCCGGCGGGGTCGGGTCGCGTCGCCGTGGCGGCGTTGCGCCGCGTGACCAAGCGCTTCCCGGGTATCGTGGCGCTCGATTCCGTTTCCCTCGAGTTCCATCCCGGCGAGATCCACGTGTTGCTGGGCGAAAACGGCGCGGGCAAATCCACGCTGGTGAGCCTGCTCGCCGGCATGCAGCAGCCCGACGAAGGCGAGATCCTCATCGGCGGAATCCCCGCCGCGATCGACTCGCCCCGGCGCAGCATGGATCTCGGCATCGGCGCGGTCTTTCAACGGGTGCTGCTGGTCCCGAGTCTCACCGTCATCGAGAACTTGATGCTGGGAGGCTCCTGGCTCAAGCGCCTGGCGCGTGCCGCGGCCGTGCGACGCTTCGAGGAGCTCTCGATCCTGCTCGGCACCCGCGTCGACCCGGACGCGCCGGTCTCCGGACTGTCGCTCGGCGAGCAGCAGCAGGTGGAAATCATGCGTGCGCTGTGGCGCGACGAGAAGTTGCTGCTCCTCGATGAGCCCACCTCGATGCTCACGCCGCAGGGCGTTGCTGATCTCGGCCGGATGATGCGCCGCCTGAAGGAGAAGGGCGTCGCCCTCATTCTGATCACCCATAAGCTCAACGAGGCGTACGAGTTCGGCGACCGCATCTCGGTGCTGCGCCTCGGCCGGTTCGCCGGGGACATCGGCCCGCAGCGGCTGCGGGCGATGAGCGCGGGCGAGAGGACCGACACGGTGATCGGGCTGATGTTCGGCACTCTCGCCGACGCCGGGGCCGCATCGGATCCGGGGCGCGAGGAGGAACTGGCGATCCTGCTCGGACGCAAGCTCCGCCGCGCCCCTGCCGTGGATCGCAGCAAGCCGGCGATGCTCGCGGTGCGCGCGCTGTCGACGGCGGCGGATTTCGCCGAGACTCCGCTCCGCGACGTGAGCTTCGATCTCTGGTCGGGCGAAGTGCTGGGAATCGCCGGCGTGGACGGCAACGGCCAGAAGCATCTCGCCGAAGTGCTCGCCGGCCAGCGTTCCTCGCGCCAAGGGCAAATCGAGCTCGCCGGCGCCGACATCACGGCGGGAAGCGTGCCGGAGCGGCGCGAGCGCGGGATCCGCTACGTCACCGACGACCGGCTCGGCGAGGGTACCGTGGGCACCTTCTCCGTCGCGACCAACCTGGTGCTGAAGGAGATCGGCAGCCCGCCGTTTTGGCGGCGCGGCATCAGCGATTGGGAGTTGATCCATCGAAGCGCCCGCGAGCAGATCCGGCGCAATGACATCCGCACGCCCTCCGAGCTCACGCCCGTGGGCAAGCTCTCCGGCGGCAACGTACAGAAGGTGCTGCTCGCGCGCGAGCTCGATGCCGAGGCCAACGTCGCCATTCTCAACAAGCCGACCTACGGACTCGATCTGCACAACCAGCGCCTCGCTCTCGACCGGATCGTCGCCGCCGCGGGACGGGGAGTCGCGCTGATCGTGATCTCCACCGATCTCGACGAGCTCCTCGAGATCAGCGACCGTATCGGCGTGATGTTTCAGGGACGCCTCGCGGGCGTGGTCGATAACGACGAGGGGGCGGCGGACAAGGTCCGGCGATTGATGGCGGGGGCCGCGGCGGCATGATCACCGGGGACCGCGGCGGCATGAGTACTGACGGCCAAGGCCGCATGAGCACCGGGGGCGAGGCCGGAGCGGGGATCGCGGCAACGCTCCTGCGCGTGCTGATTCCGGTGGTGCTGGCGCTCGTCGCCGGCGGCCTCATTCTCCTGGCGCTGGGCAAGGACCCGATCGGCTACTACGGCTATGTTCTCGAGCGCAGCCTCCTTCGCTGGGGCGGTGCCCAGGAAACGCTGACGCGCATGGCACCGCTCTTGTTGATCGCCGCCGGCCTGATCGTCGCCTTTCGCGCGGGAATCTGGAATCTCGGCGGGGACGGACAGTTCCTGCTCGCGGCCGTGGTGAGCGCGGCGCTGGCGCCGGCGCTCAGCGGCGTGTTGCCCCGCGGTCCGAACCTCGTGGTCTGCATGATCGTGGGGAGCTTCGTCGGGGCGCTGTGGTCGCTGGTTCCCGCCCTGCTCAAGGCGCGTTACGGCGTCAACGAGATCATCACGACGCTGATGATGAGCTTTCTCGGCACGAGCCTTGCGAATGTGTTGATCAAGCTTGTGCTGCGCGATCCCGACACCACGGTGCCGCAGACCCGGAGTCTCCCGGTGGATGACCGCTTGCCGCGCCTGTTCGGTACCACCATTCACTGCGGGCTGGTACTTGCGGTCCTCGCCGTCATCCTGGTTCACCTGATGATGACGCGCACCGCGTTCGGCCTGAGATTGCAGGTGCTCGGTGCCAATCGCGACGCGGCGGTGCATGCGGGATTTCGAGTGGAACGGCTGACGATCGCGGCGTTCGCCTTGAGCGCCGCTCTGATCGGTCTCGGCGGCGCGGTCGAGGTTCTGGGCGTCTGGGGCACGGTGCGGGCGGACTGGAACCCGGCCTTGGGTCTGCTGGTCGTACCGCTGGTGTTTCTCGCGCGCTTCAACGGCTATGCCGTCCTGGGCTTCACGCTGTTCTTCTCGGCGCTGATGGTGGGGGGCGAGAGCGCGGCGAGGCGGGTGGGCGTGCCGCAGCATTATGTTCTCGTGCTGGTGGCCCTCTTGCTGCTGTTCCTGGCGCTGGTGGAATATCTGGATCAAACCCGCCGCAAAGGCAAGGCCGCCTGAATCATGAAAGCACTGCTCACGGAGCCGTTTCTGGTCTCGCTGCTGTTCGGCGCGGTGACGGCGGGTCTGCCGTTGCTGCTGGCCGGTCTCGGCGAGCAGATCTCGGAGAAGGCGGGGGTTCTGAATATCGGCCTCGAAGGCATGATGCTGATCGGCGCTTACACGGGATTCGTCGCCACCTATCGCACCGGATCGTTCTGGCTCGGCTTTCTCGCCGGCGGCGCCGGGCGGGATGGCCGCTGCGCTCATCGTCCTCTTTCTGTGCATCCGCAAGGGACTGAATCAGATCGTCATCGGTATCGCCATCACGGTGGGCGCCCAAGGGCTCACCTCGCTTCTGCATTTCGTCGAGTTCAGCCGTTCGTATCCGCGGCTGTCGGCGGCGCCGGTTCTCGCGCTGCCTGGGCTCAGCCGGATACCGATTCTCGGCAAAGGGCTGTTCAACCATAACGCCTTGGTATACCTCGGCGTGATCCTCGTGGGCGTGCTGTCCTGGCTGTTCCGCTCCACCTACCTCGGTCTGAGTCTCGAGGCGGCGGGAAACAAACCCGCGGCGCTCGACGCTGCGGGCGTCGACGTCGTCCGCACGCGCTCCCTGGCGGTGCTCTGCACCGGCTTTCTCGCCGGGGTCGGGGGTGCCTACATGGCGAATGTCGGTGCGGGTCTTTTCGTGCCCTTCATCACCGGAGGCGCCGGCGTCATCGGTATCGTGCTGGCGATGCTCGCCCGCGGACGGCCGCTCTGGGTATTGATCGGCGCCGCCCTGTTCGGCGCGAGTCTCGCCATGACGACAGCCTTGCAGGTCGCCGGCATCGATATCCCCACCGACGTGGTGCAGATGCTGCCCTTCGCCGTGGTGATGCTGATGCTGGTGATCTTCGCCCGGAATAGTATGTTGCCGCCCGCGCTGGGCTTGCCCTATGTGCGCGGCGAGCGCTGACGAGACAACTGGGAGACGCCGATGTCTATCACACCCGATCAGGATCCGATTTTCACGCTGACGACCGGTCCCGTGGATGCCTATCCTCGGGTATTGCAGGGGCTGTCGAGGCCCGTCCTGTATGACTACGACCCTGCGTTTCTCGCGTTCTATGAACGAACGGCGGAGAAATTGCGCACGGCCTTCCGCACACCCCATATGCCGGTGATCCTCCAGGGCGAGCCCGTGCTCGCCCTGGAGGCGGGCTGCTGCGTCGCTGATCGCCCGCGAGGACGTCGTGCTCAATCTGGTGTCGGGGGTCTACGGCGCCGGGTTCGGCTTCTGGGCCAGGCGCTACTGCGCCGAGCTCCTCGAGATCCGCGTGCCCTACGACGAGGTCATCGATCCGGAGCGGGTCGCCGCGATGTTGAAGGCACGGCCGGAGATCCGCGTGGTTGCGGTCTGTCATCACGATACGCCGTCGGGGACGATCAATCCGATCGCGGAGATCGGGCGGATCGTCGCGGCGCACGGCGCCTATCTCCTGGTCGATGCGGTCTCCTCCTTCGGCGGCATGGAGGTCGGTCCCGATACCTGTCAGGCCGACCTCTTCGTCACCGGGCCGAACAAGTGCCTGGGCTGCCCGCCGGGGCTGTCGCTCGTCGGCGTGACGCCGCGCGCCTGGGAGAAGATGAGGAGCAATCCGGATGCGCCGCGCGATTCCATGCTGAGCATTCTCGATTGGGAGCATGCCTGGCGCCGGGATCGGCCGTTTCCCTTCACCCCCTCGGTGTCGGAGATCAACGGTCTGGATGCGGCGCTGGACCTGTACCTTGCCGAAGGGCCCGAGCAGGTCTGGGCCCGCCATGCGCTCACCGCCGCGGCGTGCCGCGCCGGCGTCCTCGCGATGGGCCTGAAGCTCTGGCCCGCCGACGAGCGCACCGCATCTCCCACCACCACGGCCGTGCGGATCCCGGGAACCATCGAGGACGCGGCGCTCAGGGCGGCTGCGCGCGCACGCTATGGCGTCGTGTTCTCGTCGGGACGCGGCGAGACGCTCGGAAAGCTGGTCCGCATCGGCCATATGGGGCCGACGGCGAGACCGCTGTACGCTGTGGTGGCCCTGACCGCGCTCGGCGGTGCGGTCCGCGCGCTGGGCCATCCCGTGGACATCCCGGCCGGTCTGGCGGCCGCCCTCGCCGTCATCGACGCGGGCGTCGATTGACGCTCTCCTTGGTACCGGGCAGACTCGGCTCAAACAACACCTAGTGGAACCACTTGCTGGTATGGTTCAGGCAGGTGGCTGGCATGGGCCGCCCGCCGCCGCACATTCGAGGTACACGTGAACGCGGGATGCTGGAAATCCATTCTCTTGGCCGTCGCCGTTCTCTTGGGAGAAGTGATTGCGCCGGGTCCGCGGGCGGGGGCCGCAGCCGTCGATCCCGCGGCCGGCAATGCTGCCGACGGCGTTGCTGCGTCCGGCGTTGCTGCGTCCGGCGATGCCGCGTCCGGCGATGCCGCGTCCGGCAATCCGGCACCCGGCGGTCCGGCGGGCGCCGATCTGCTCCTGCTGCACGGGCACATCTATACCGGCGCGAAAAAATCGCCCTGGGCCGAAGCCCTGTCCGTGACCGGCGCGCGCATCGATGCGGTCGGCAGCGACGCGGAGCTGGCGGCGCGGCGCGGACCCTCGACGCGCGTGATCGACCTGCACGGACGCACCGTGATTCCGGGCATCGTGGATGGGCATGCTCACACCTGGCTGGGTGCGATCGCGCTCCATGGGTTCAATTTATCGACGCCCGAAACGAGCATCACGCCGTCCAAGCCCAAGGAGCTGATCGCGCGGATCCGCGAATATGCCGCCGGCCATCCGGCGGAAAAGCTGATCTTCGGGCGCGCGGACTTCAGCCCCACGCCGCCCTTTGCGCCCAGCTATGAGCTCCTGGACCGGGCCGTCGCCGATCGCCCCATCATCGTTCACAACATCTCCGAGCATGCCATGTGGCTCAACTCCAAGGCGCTGGCGCTCGTGGGCATCACGGACACACCGCTCCCGGACCCCGTCGAGGAGCGAAACGTGGTTCGAGACGCGAGCGGCCATCCCACCGGGGTACTGATCGAGGCGGCCATGGAGGCCGTGGAGCGCTATGTCAAGAAGACGCTGTCCGCTGAAGAGCAGATGTCGATGATCCGGGTGGCTACGCGGGAGTTGAACAGCTACGGGGTCACCAGCGTCGTCAATGCAACCGGGGATCTGGCGGAAATCAAGCTGTACGCGGCGCTGCGCGACCGGGGTGAGCTCACGGTCCGCACCCGCACCGCTTTCGGCGCCGTCTCCACGCCGCACAAGCTGACGCCGCAATTCCTCGCCGATCTGGAGGAAGCTCGAACGACCTATCACGATGAGTGGGTGTCGGCGAACCTGGTCAAGTTCTTCGCGGACGGATTCACCGGGCTGCTGGCGCCTCTGGTCTACCGGCCCGAGCAGTTCAAGAGCCTGGTCGTGGAGCTGGATCGCCGCGGCTATCAGCTCATGACGCATGCCACCAGGTTCGATACCGTCCACATGGTGCTCGATGCCTACGAGGAGGCGGAGCGGGTCAATGGACCGCGGGATCGGCGGCTGCGGATCGAGCACAGCTCATCGGTCCGTGACCCCGATTTTCCGCGCTACGCGGCGCTTTCGGTGATCGATGTCACGTCCCCCGTGTTCTGCTGCGGCGAGTCCGGCACCAATGCCGATCCGAAAGAGCCGACCCCGAGCGATCAATGGCAGACGTTCCTCAAGAACGGGGTAATGCTCGGATTCTCGAGCGACTGGCCCTGCTCCTGGCCGCCGAATCCGTTCGTGAGCATGCAGTCGGCGATTACCCGCGAGATCTGGCATTCCGACGATACGGCCGACATCATCGATCTGCCGATGGATGGAGCCGCGCTGGCGGGTGCGCGTCCGACGGGCAAGTTCTACACGCCCGAGCAGCGCGTCAGCGTGCGGCAGGCTGTGGACGCGTATACCCAGGGCTCGGCCTATTCGGAATTCGCGGAGGACCGGGTCGGCACCCTCGAGGCCGGGAAGCTCGCGGATCTGGCCGTCCTCTCTCAGGACATCTTCAGCGTGGCGCCCAGGAGCGTGGGGAAAACGCGCGTCGTCCTGACGATGGTCGGCGGGCGGGTCGTGTATGGGGCGATGCCCTGATCGGTCGCACCGGGGCGCGTCCTGCCTCGAACCACCGGTTGCACCGTCGCCTCGGTCCCGAACCAATCGCGCGGGAATGAAACCATGAATGTTATTGTCTTGGCGTTTGCTTAGTGCCAATATTGAACCAACGGGAGAACTTGGTTCGCTAGAAATGATGACGTGCTGCTTTGAGCACCAAAAAGGGGATGTTTGAATGCGGACGTGGAACCAGCGAGTATCGTGGATCATGGGTGGGATTCTTCTCGCGCCCATGATGGGAGTGGCGGCGGATTCCGGATCGTCGGACCAGCTCGAAAGCATCATCGTCGTCGGACAGAAAGAGAACCAAGGGATCGAGCGAGCGCCGGAGGCGATCACCGCCCTGCCGGCGGAAGTTCTCCAGCAGAACCAGGTCAGGAGCGCCGAGGATCTGGATGGCATGGTTCCCAGCCTCGTCATCGGCGAGAGCGACGGCTACAACTTCGATCTCTCCATTCGCGGCATCGGACTGAACTCGCCCCAGGACGACGGCTCCCCGGGGTCGGTCTCCGTTCATCAGAACGGAATATTCATCCCGAACCCGCTCGCCCTGAGCTTGAGCTTTCTGGACGTCGACCACATCGAGGTGCTGCGCGGGCCGCAGGGCACCGTATTCGGACAAAACGCGGTCGGCGGCACGCTCAACATCATTACCGTTCTGCCGACCTTCGACGCGGTCAAGGGATACTCCGACGTGGAGCTCGGCTCCTTCGATCTGACGCACCTGCGCACGGCGATCAATCTGCCGCTCTCGAGCACCTTTGCGATCCGTTTTGCCGGCGACTTCATCAAGCAGGACGGCTATGTGGTGGCGACCGAGGTACCCGGCGACTACCACCTCAACGACACGCACAACTATCACCTGCGCATGACGGCGTTGTTCCAGCCGGTTGAGAATTTCTCGGTCGTCGGGAGCCTCGAATATGCGAAGGTCGTCCAGCATGAGCCTGAGAGCAAGAACATCCTGGATCCGAACACGAACCCCTGGGACGAGACCAGCGATTGGCCGGGTGTCTACGACATCGATCAGACCATCGCCACCGTCATCGCGACCTATGATTTCTCCGCGATGACTTTCAAGTCGCTGTCGAGCGTCCAGTACATGAATCAAGGCGGCTCGAATTCGGAAAGCGGCCTCACCATTCCGCTGGCGACCAACCTCTACGGCGGCGAGAACGACCAGTTCGTGCTGCACCAGAACTATGCGGTGACGCAGGAATTCGACTTGAGCTCGAAGCCCGGCGGACCGCTCGACTGGGTGGCGGGCGTCTTCTATCTCGATAGCCGCACCACCGACGGCTACGATCAGTATCTGCGCAATTCTTCGCAGCCCGGCGCGCCGGACATTCTCAATAACGAGAACGAAGCCTTGGTGGAGCCGGAAATCCAGGCCGGCACGCTCTATTTCGAGACGTCGAATGCGTTCAGGCATACCTCGGTGTCCGGCTTCGGTCAGGGTATCTACCACATCACCGACGACCTTCGGGCGACTGCCGGGTTCCGCTATACGACCGACCACAACACGACGCTGCTCGACAATTATTTCGGTGACCCGAATTTCGGCGGCGCCATCGTGCATCTGCACCAGAGTTCCGACAAGGTGACCTGGAAGACCGGCCTCGATTACCAGGTCACGCCCGATCAATTCGTCTATGGCAGCGTCTCCACCGGCTATAAGCCGGGCGGCGGCAACCCGGGCACGGCGCCGGCCGTGGTTCCCGCAGAACTATCAGCCCGAGACCATCACCGCCTTCGAAGTGGGCTCGAAGAACTCCTTCCTCGACAAGGCGCTGGTCGCGAACCTCGCCGGCTTCTACTACATCGACAAGAACATGCAGTATCACGCCGAGGACCTGATCAATTTCGACGGCGGCGTCGACAACTTGCCCAAGGTGTATGTCTACGGCTTCGAGGCGGAGTTCAGCGCGCAACTGCCATACAGCTTCCGTCTCAACGGGAACTTCACCGCGGAACACGGCAAGATCGCGACCCATGTCTCCACGATCGACAACCTGGCCGGCAACGCGGCCAACAGTCAATTCGCCGCGCAATACGGTGAGACGGCGTTCCTCGACGCGGAATTCGGCGTAACGGATCCCGCGCTGCCGAACGACGTGGCGCTCCTGACCGCGCTGCGCGCGAAGGGCTATCGCGACGTGTACGGCAATCAGCCGCCGAACCTGCCCAACTACATGGCCTCCCTTGCGCTGTCCCAGGTGTCCCAGTTCGGCAACGGCGCGAGCTTCCTGTCGCGGCTGCAGGGCAACTATCGGGATCATTATGCGGATACCGTGTTCGGCAATTCGTTCTACTACACGACGCCGAGCTACGTATTGATGAACCTCCTGTTCGATTACACCTTCCCGAACAAGAAGCTCGATTTGACCTTCACCGTCACCAACCTGGCCGACCGCGCGGAGGTGAGCTATCGTTTCACCAACCAGTACGGCGGCGAGACGACGCAGACGTGGTTCCCGCCGCGCGAGTACATCCTCGGCGCCCGTTACAAATTTTAGGAGCGAAGGACGTGGGAGTCGGGCCGCGCGCACGCGCAGCAGGGGCGATCGTGGCGGCGTGGGTGCTCGGCGCGTCCAGCGTCGCCGTCACCGCCTCGGCCTCCGCGGCCGCCTTGACGGCCCTCGCCATCATGTTGCCGGAGGAGCCGACCGACTTCGGCTGGAATCAGCAGGCGTTCGAGGCGGCCAAGACCGTCGCCGCGAAGTACCATTTGAAATTCATGCCGGCGACGGGACTCGGCTACGGTGACGTGCACGCCGAACTGCGCGAGCTCGCGGACGATGGGGCGAGTCTCATCATCGCGCATGCCAGTGGTTACAACACCGCGGCTCCCGAGATCGGCGCGGAGAAGCACGTGCCGGTCGCCATCGTCGACCGTCCCAAGGACTCGAAGCCCGGCGCCGTCGCGGACTACACCTTATCAGGACGGGAGGGGGCCTACCTCGCCGGCCTTCTGGCCGGTAAAACGACCCGAACCCATGTGGTGGCCATCGTCGTGGCCGCCGAATCACCGCCCTGGAACAGCCAGTCGGCGGCTTTCGCTCAAGGCGTCCGGGCGACCGACCCGGACGTGAAGGTGCTATACGCGGTGATCGGGCCCGCGGCCTATGCGGATGTCGCCGGGGGCCGCCGCGTGACCGAATCGGCAATCGGTGCCGGCGCCGACGTGATCTTCGGCCAGGGCGACCGCGCCAGCTTCGGCATGCTGCAGGCCGTGGACACCCGGCAGTCGACCGCCGGCGGGAAGGTGTGGTTCATCGACGAACTCGGCGACAAAAGTTCGCTCGACAAGGGCCACCTTCTCTCCTCGGTGATCTGGAATCTGGTGCCCGTTTATTCCGCCATGATCGAGGATCTCGAGGCGGGTAAGTTCGGCACGCATCCGTACACCATTCAACTGAGCGATGACTCGGTACGCCTGCTGCATTCCAAGTACATTCCCGACGCCGTCTGGTCCGACATCGAGACCGCGCGCACCCAGATCATCCGCGGCCAGGTGAAGGTGGATCCGGTGTGGGACGCGGCCACGGTGCGGGCTATGATGACCCGGGTGACGGCGCCCCCGAAATGAAACCGCGATGATCGGCGCGCGCGCCGCAACCCAGCCTGCAGGAGCGTCCATTCATGACCGACACGAAGGTACATTTGCTCGACGGTGGAACGCTGGTGATCGACGGCTTCCACGCGTTCTGGAACCGCGGCCCCGGCGGAGAGGTGCGGTTTCCCTGCTATAGCGTGCTGATCGAACATGCCGACGGACGTTACGTCTTTGACACCGGCTACGACTTCGATCATGTGATGCGGGTGCTGCCCTTCGAAAAGCCGATGCAGGACCCTTCCCAAACGATCCCGGGTCAGCTCGCCAAGCTCGGTCTCACGCCCGGGGACGTCAACTACGTCATCAACTCGCACTACCATTTCGATCATTGCGGCGGCAACAAGCATTTCCATGCCGCCTGCACGCTGTGCCACGCCAAGGAGCTGGAGGCCTCCGGCAACTGCCAGCCTTTCGAGCATCTGGGTTATTCGGATCTGAGCTTCGCGCCAAGCCTCGCCGGCCAGCGAGGCTTGAAGCTGCCGCCCGATCCGGCGCTCGACATGTACACGCCGAAATTCGAGACGCTGACCGGCGATCAGGAGATCGCCAAGGGCCTATGGCTGTTTGAGACCCCGGGTCACACCGCCGGCCACTACAGCCTGATGGTCGAGCTCAAGAACCGGCGCCCCATGCTGTTCACGGCCGACGCCTGCTATAGCAAGAAGAGCATGGACATGATGTGCATCTCCAGCTTCCATCTGGATCCGACCGCGAGCCTGAACTCCATGAAGCGCCTGAAGGCGCTGGCCGAGACGCACGACGCCGAGCTCTTTTATTCGCACGATCTGGAGAGCTTCAAGACCTACCGGACCGGAGCCGACTACTACTCCTGACGGGCGGGCCGCGCCCACCGGTTGCCTCAGCGCGGTGGCACCTATCCGTGCAGTGGCGCCTACCCGCGCCTACGTGTGCCCACGCGGTGCGCCTACCAGCGCACCATCCCCGCATCGACATTGAGCGCCTGGCCGGTGATCCAGTGGGCCTCCTCCGAGGCGAGAAAGGCGACGGCCGGCACCACGTCCTTCGGCAGTCCGCGGCCCTTGATGGCCTGAAGCATGCCGACGAATTCGAACGCATCCTTGTGCGGCGTGGTTTGCACGCCTTCCGTGTCGATCAACCCCGGGCAAATCGAGTTGGCGGTGATCTGGTAGGGGCCGAGCTCGGTGGCGAGCGCCCGGGTGAAGGTCAGCACGCCGCCCTTGGAGGCCACGTAGTGGGCCATGTTGGGCGTTCCGGCGAAGATCGAGTTGGAGCTGAAGTTCACGATGCGGCCGTAGCCGTTCTTGCGCATCATGTCGGAACCCGCCCGGCACATGAGATAGAGTCCGTCCAGATTCACGCGGAGCACGCGCCGCCACTCCGTGAAGGTGAGCTCGTCCCATTTCACGAAAGGGACGATGGCGGCCGCATTGACCAGCACGTCGAGCTTGCCGAATTTCCCCGCGACCGTCTGGAAGAGCTTCGCGACCGCGGCCTCGTCACCGATGTCGCAGCCGACGCCGAGCGATGCGCCGCCGAGGGCCTTCGCGGTCGATGCCGCACCTTCGCTGTTGATGTCTACGGCCACGACCGTCGCGCCTTCCTCGCCGAGCCGCAGCGCCACCGCCTTGCCCATGCCCTGCGCCGCGCCGCTGACCAGTGCCACTCGGCCTTTGAATCTCTGCATCGGTCGATTCCTCGAATTCACCGTGATTTTCCGTATGATACACGGCACGCGTCGAATCCTGAATGCGTCTCCGCCGCTTTTCCCCGACGAATCGGTGCTGGCGGTAACCGGCACTTTGGCCCACAATCGCCCTCCCATGAACGTGCACGCACAGCCGCGCCCGCCGCGCTTGATGGCGGTCGCTCTTATCCTATTGTCGACGGGTTGCGCGGTGGGTCCGGATTTCAAGAAGCCGGCTGCGCCCGACGTCGGCGAATACACGCAGCATCCGATCGCTGCAACGGCCTCCGTTCCGGGCGCCGTGGGCGGGGACGCCCAGCGCTTCGCCAAGGGAACCGACATTTCCCGAGAATGGTGGACGCTGTTCCATTCGGCCCCGCTCGACGAGCTGATCGAGCGATCGCTCAAGAACAACCCGGATCTGAAGGCGGCGAGGGCGGCTTTGTCGGTGGCGAGGGAAAATGTCCTGGCGCAGCGGGGGGCGTACTATCCCACCGTTGCGGCGAGCTTCGATGCTTCGCGGCAGCGACAGTCGGGCCAGATCGCCCCGGCGCTCAACTCCAACACCTTTCTCTACAATCTGTTCACCCCCGAGGTGACCGTTTCGTACGTGCCCGATGTTTTCGGCTTGAATCGCCGGACCGTGGAATCACTGAAGGCGCAGGAACAGGAGGCGCGCTTCCAGATGATCGCGATCTACACCACGCTCACCGCCAACGTCGTGGTCACCGCGATTCAACAGAGCTCGCTCCAGAGCCAGGTCGATACGACCCGGGAGCTCATCGATTCAAGCTCCAAGGCCCTGGAAATTCTCAAGTATCAATTCTCCAAAGGATACGCCAGCCGTCTCGATGTGGCCGCGCAGGAATCTCAGCTCGCGCAAGTCGCGGCGGCGCTTCCCCCGCTCGTCAAACAGCTGGCCCAGCTTCACGATCTCTTGGCGACGCTGACCGGCCGATTCCCGGCTCAGGCACCGGAGGAGAAGTTCGACCTGTCGAGTCTGAGTTTGCCGGGGGAACTGCCGGTGAGCCTGCCTTCCGTTCTGGTGGAGCAGCGCCCCGACATTTTGCAGGCCGAGGCGAACTTGCACGACGCCAGCGCCAAGATCGGAATCTCGATCGCGAATCGGCTGCCGAGTTTCCCGATGGTCGCGAATGCCGGCAGCTCGGCGGCAGTCATGAATCAGCTGTTCACGGAGGGTACCGGATTCTGGGGCGTAGGCGTGAATGCGACGGCGCCCCTGTTCCAGGGCGGTCAGCTACTGCATCAGGAGCGCGCTGCCAAGGCCGCTTACACCGAGGCGGCCGAACAGTATCGAAGTGCGGTTCTCGCCGCGTTTCAGAACGTCGCCGATACTTTGACGGCGCTCGCGCAGGATGCGGAAGCGTTGAAATCAGCGAAGGCTGCGGCGGACGCCGCCAAGATCACGCTCGACCTGGCGCAACGTCAATGGCGCGACGGCTACGCCGGGTATATGGCGCTGTTGAGCGCCGAGCAGGCGAACGAGCAGAGCCAGATCAACCTGGTGCAGGCAGAGGCCGGCCGCTATGCTGATACGGCGGCATTATTCCAAGCCTTGGGAGGCGGTTGGTGGAACCGCGCAGAGCTGGCCTCGGACCCTCATGAACGGTAGGCAATCGATAGCGCTCGCCGTCGCGGCGCTCGCGGCCGCCGGCTACTTGAGCGGCTGCTCGACGAGAGAGGAGCCGCAGGCAGTCCCCGCGCCGGCCGGCAACGTGAAGCTGACCGCGGCCCAGCGTCAGCACGTCCGCATGTATACGGTCGAGTCATCCCGCTTTCACGAGACGGTCGAGACCACCGGGGTGGTCGATTTCGACAATGATCAGGCCACGAGTGTGTTATCGCCCATCTCGGGCCCCGTGTCGCGCCTGTTCGTGTCCTTGGGTCAGCAGGTCAAGAAGGGGGATCCGTTGGCGGCCGTGGATTCACCGGATTTCGCCACGGCCATCAGCGGTTACCAGAAGGCGTTGGCAACCGCCAAGACCGACCGCCGGCTGGCCGATCTCGACAATGATCTCTTGCAGCACGACGGCGTCGCGCGCAAGGAGGCGGCGCAGGCCGAAACCGACGCGGTCAACGCCGAGGCGGACCGGGACGCCGCCCTGCAGGAACTCGTCTCCCTGAACGTCCCCGAGGGGACCATCAAAGACATTCAGCGCGGCCGCACGATCGCGCATGCCGAGGGAATGATTCGCTCGCCGATCGCAGGGACGGTGGTGGAGAAGCTGATCACTCCCGGCGAGCTCCTGTCGGCGGGCACGACGCCGTGTTTTACCGTGGCCAACCTGTCTCGGGTCTGGGTCATGGCGCAGATCTTCGGGACGGATCTGACTTCCGTCAGTCTCGGCGATGGCGCCGAGGTGGAGAGCGGCGAGGGCTCGAAGAGCTTCGCAGGGAAAGTGGACAACATATCGGCGTTGGTCGATTCCGACACCCGATCGGTGCCGGTGCGCGTGGTCGTCGACAATCCGGGCGACCTGCTCAAGAAGCAGATGTACGTCCGGGTCCGGATACGGAGCCGCGAGGAAAGCAGCGGGTTCCTCATACCGGTGTCGTCGGTTCTGCGCGACGAGGAAAATCTGCCGTTCGTCTACGCGGTTCAATCCGACGGCAGCTTCGCGCGGCGGCACGTCACCTTGGGTCATCGCATCGGGGAGCAATATGCCATCCCGGAGGGACTCGGAGCCGGAGACTCCATCGTGATCGACGGCGGTCTATTCGTCCAATTCATGCAGAATCAATGAGCGAGGAGCCTCAGCCTTCCGGAGCCGCGCCGAGATCCTCGTCGATCATGAATCGGATCGTGGCATCCTCGCTCCGCCAGCGCTTTCTGATCCTGCTCATGACAGCGATGCTCATCGCCGCGGGGACATGGTCGCTTCGGCGCCTCCCGGTCGATGCCTACCCGGATCTGTCGCCTCCCATGGTCGAGGTGATCACTCAATGGCCGGGGCGCGCTGCCGAAGAGGTCGAGAGGCTGATCACGGTTCCCGTGGAGCGGGAAATGAACGGCATTCCGCGCCTCGCCACGATCCGCTCGATCTCGCTGTACGGATTATCCGACGTGATCCTCACGTATGACAACGGTACCGACAATTACTTTGCCCGCCAGCAAGTCCAGAACCGGCTGTCCGATCTCACTCTGCCGTCGGGGGTGAGCCCTTCGCTGTCCCCGATGTCCGCGCCTTCGGGCCTCATCTATCGCTACGTGCTGCAAAGTCCTGACCGCTCCCCGATGGAGCTCAAGACGTTCGAGGACTGGACCATCGAACCCCAGTATCGATCCGTGCCCGGTGTTGCGGACGATTCAGGCTTTGGCGGGGGCACCATGCAATACCAGGTGCTGCTCGATCCGGCCCGGGTTGCCTCGGTGGGATTGTCGGTGCCGCAGGTGGAGAGCGCGCTCACTGCCAACAACGACAACTCGGGCGGCGGCTTCTATTCGCAGGGCGGGGAGTTCTATTACGTGCGCGGCCTCGGCCGGCTGGAAACGCTCGAGGACGTGGGCAATGTCGTGGTCGCAGTGCATGACGGCGTTCCCGTGCTGGTCAAGGATCTGGGCCGGGTGGTCATCGGTATCGCCCCGCGGCTCGGAGAGTTCGGTTACGAGAAACAGGACGATGCCGTCGAAGGGGTCATCCTGCTGCGTACGGGAGAGAAGACGCAGGACGTGCTGAAGGGAGTGGAGGCGAAGACCCGGGAGCTCAACGATCAGATCCTGCCGAAAGACGTGAAAATCGTGCCTTTCTACGATCGGAGCGATCTGGTGGATCTGACGACGCAGGTCGTGGAGCGGAATCTACTCCGGGGCATGTTGCTGGTGGTCGTGGTGCTGATTTTTTTCCTGTACGACTTTCGTGCGGGATTGATCGTGGCAACGAGCATTCCGCTGGCGCTGCTGTTCGCCTTCGTTTGCCTCGATCTTCAAAAAGCCTCGGCGAATCTCCTCTCCATCGGTGCGATCGATTTTGGAATCCTGGTGGACGGCGCAGTGGTGATGGTGGAGAATATTTTCCGCCAGATCGTCGCGCGCAAGGGTACTCCGCTCAATGTCAAGGACATCGTCCTGGACGCCGCGGCGGAAGTGGATCGCCCGCTCTTCTATTCGGTCGCGGTGATCGTCGCCGGGTTTTTGCCCATCTATGTCCTGTCGGGGCCTTCCGGTACGCTGTTCAAACCGATGGCCGATACGATGGTATTCGCACTCGTCGGCTCCTTGATCGTGACGCTGACGCTCTTGCCGGTGCTCTGTGCCTGGTTCATGCGCAACGGCGTGCGCGAACGGCGCAATGCCGCGTTCGACTCCATCAAGTCCGCCTACAGCCGGGGGCTCGATGCATGTCTCGCGCATCCCTGGGCGACGACAGGTGCCTCGGCCGTGCTGCTGGCCCTGTCGCTCCTGCTCATTCCTCGGATCGGCGCCGAGTTCATGCCGCAGCTCGACGAAGGGGCGCTCTGGGTGCGCGCGACCATGCCCTATACCATCTCGTTCGACGAGTCGGCGAAAATCGCGCCCCAGGTGCGCGCGATATTGAGCTCGTTTCCCGAAGTCACCACGGTGGCCTCCGAGCTCGGCCGCCCCGACGACGGCACCGATTCGACCGGTTTCTTCAACGTCGAGTTCTACGTCGACTTGAAGCCTTACGCGTCGTGGAACGGCAGCTATCGCAACAAAGCCGGACTGATCGAGGCCATCAACCGCAAGCTCCAGGAATTCCCCGGGATCACGTTCAATTACACTCAGCCGGCGGAAGATGCGGTGGACGAGGCCGAGACCGGGCTGAAGAGCGCGTTGGCCGTCAAAGTCTTCGGTGCCGATCTGCAGACCCTTCAACAGAAGGGGAAATCCATCAAGCAGGTTCTGGAGCGCGTACGGGGCATCCGCGACATTACCTTGGTGCAGGAACTCGGCCAGCCGAGCCTGTCGATCAAGATCGATCGCGCCGCGATCGCCCGCTACGGTGTGAACGTCGCGGATATCAATGCCTTGGTCCAGACGGCGATCGGCGGGGATGTCGCCACCGAGGTGGTCCAGCAAGAAAAGCAATTCGATCTCATCGTCCGCCTCGAGCGCCAGTACCGGGACAATCCCGAGGAAATCGGTAATATCCTGGTGGCGACCGCCGCCGGACAACAGATCCCGCTCAAGGAACTCGCGGACATCCGCGTGACCAACGGTGCCTCGTTCATCTACCGACAGAACAACTCACGCTACATCGGTGTGCAATTTTCGGTGGAGGGAAGGGATCTGGCGGGCGCGGTGAATGACGCCATCCAGCAAGTCAACAAGAAAGTGAGCCTGCCTCAAGGGTATCGCCTGGATTGGGGCGGCGAGTATTCGGAATACACCGCCTCGCGCGCTCAGCAGAACGTGATCCTGCCGCTGACCCTGTTCCTGATATTCCTGCTGCTGTTTGCGCTTTACAGCAATTTCAAATTTCCCTTCATCACCGTGCTCGGTGTGCTCTTGTCGGCGCCGGTGGGCGGCATCGTGGCGCTCTGGATCAGCGGTACGCCGTTCTCCGCGTCTTCCGGCATCGGCTTTCTGGCCCTGTTCGGTGTCTCGGTGCAGACCGCCATCGTCTACATCTCCTACGTCAACGAACTCCGACGCGACGGGACCCCGCTCGCCGAGTCCATCCGTCACGCCGCCATCCTCAGGTTGCGTCCGATCATGATGACGGCCCTCGTTGCGGCCTTGGGATTGCTGCCGGTCGCATTGGCGACGGGCGTCGGCACCGATACCCAACGGCCATTCGCGCTGGTCATCGTCAGCGGCTTGTTCACGCGCCTCTTGATCAGCGTCTTTTTAATGCCGGTGCTCTATGCCCTGGTGGCCCGTCCCGGAGACCGGCTGGAGGTGTGAGCCCAGAAATCTCCGGAGCAACGCCTCGTGCGTCTGCGCCGAGACCGGGCCGACACGGACCCATTCGAGAGCCAACGCATCGGCGTCGTCGGGGCGAGCCTCGGCGCCTTGCCCCATCCTCTGGACCAGGCGCTCCATCTGGTAGCTGCGGCGCAGTTCGAGATCCTCCGGCGGCGTCGCCCGGTCTGCGAGAATCTCGCTGCGGATGCAAAGGAGCCGGAGTGCCCTCTCGTGAGCCGCGGCATCGAGATCGGCCGCGATCTCCGCTTTCGCCAGGGCCTCCCTCAACGCCTCGGCACCGCCCTTCGGCCATCGACGGACCTGGGCGATGGACTCCTCCGCGGCGCGCTTGAGCGCCTCGCAGTCCCCCGAGGCTTCACCCTGCGCGACCGCCCACCCGTAGGCGTGAATGCGCCGACCCGCCTCGAAGAGAGCGGCGATCGACTGCTGTTTTTCGCGCAATCGCCATTGCGAGACCGCGGCCTCTACACGCCGAAGCGCGCGCTCGAACCGATCCCTGAGCGGGCGCTGGTCGGCCCTAGGCAACTCGCCAAACGACTCGTACGCGGAACGCCATTCGGGAATCTTCGCAGAGCCCTCCAGCACCGCCGCTCCCTCCAAGCCGGCGGCACGCTCGATCTCCTCGCAGAGCGACGCCGCGCGCACCTTGTTGGCTTCGAGTCCGGCGGCATGATCCGCATGGACCTGCTGACGTTTTTGAAAGATCGCGTCGCATTGCGCGCGAAACTCCACCCACAACGCCTGCTCCTGATCGCGCCGTGCGGGTCCCAGGTCCTTCCACCGTTGCTGCAGACGCTTGATCGCATCCACGGTCTCGCGGCTGTCCTCCTTCGCATTCAATTGCTGCGCCAGCCGGATGAGCGATTGCTTGTCGGCCGCATTGCCCGCGTGCCAGGCGTCGAGCCGCTGCTCGAGCCGGCCGATCGCGGCGTCGAATTCCTCTTGAAGCGCCCGGCCCGCCGCACGGTCGACGGGAGAGTGCCGGCGCCATTCCTGCGGCGCTTCGCGCAACACTGCGGCGACGGCGCGCCAGTCGGGATGCTCGCCGGTCTGCGCGGCCTCGAAGGCGTGCAGCCGAGCCATCACGCCCCGGCGTTTCTCGACATTGGCTTCCCGAAGCTTCGCACGCGCCTCGAAATACTCCCGACAGGGCTGGTAGGCCGCGATCGAGGCGTGATGAAAGCGCTGCCAGTCCGCCTCCGAATCGATGACGATGCCCTTGCTGACCGTCTTCCAGTCCTCCTGCAGCTGCTTGATCCGGTCCGCCAGAGCCTGCGGCTCCTCCGCCGATCCGACCAGCGTCTCCATTTCCTCGATCAGCGCGGCGCGCTTGGGCGCGGCCGCATGTTCCTTCCATCCCTTGAGCTCGTTCAAGGCGGCGTCGAGCTTGAGCACCTGCTTCGAGAGATGAGGCGGGACCGCCGGCATCGCCGACAGCTTATCCTCGACGGCACGCCGCAGACCCGACGCCCGCGACGTATTCCCTTCGCGAAGCGCACCATGAGCCTTGCCGATCAGTCCGCCGATCTGGCGCAATGCATGCGCCTCGGCGGCCGCTTGTTCAGCGCGAAGCTTATCTTCGGCCTCTCGCCGTGTAGCCGCCTCGGCTGCGGCGAGCTCCTCGGCCTCGCGGCGCTGCTGAGATTGCACTTCGGCGAGCGCGGCCGCTTGCTCCCGGGCGGCTTGGCGTGCCGCCTGGTCCGATTCCTCGGCGGCCCGTTGCGCGAGCTCCTTCAGGTGTACCGCCATGATCTCGCGGCAGCGGTCGACGGCACGGGCGGCGCGCTCCCGGATCTCCGGCGGCGCGTGCGGCTCGAGCGCTTCCCAGCGCGAATGGAAGTGCCTGAAGGTGGGCTCGTAAATCACGTCATAGACCCTATGACCGTGCCGCTCGAGCGATTCGCAGGCAGCGATGACATCGTGCTGGATTTGCACGAGCCGCTGCTCCGCCTCTCGCAACGCATCGCACTTCTGCTTGATGATCTTGTAGACGCTCTTGTCCTTGCCGCGCAGTTGCCGCAGGAGCGCTTTCAGCGCGAGAGGATCGGAAATACTCTGCGCCGCCAGCTGACGGAGGCGGCTCGAGGCGCCCTCCAGGACGAGTCTTGCGACTTGCCCCGGCTCGCAAAGCCGGGAAAATCCGAGGCCCCCTGCATCGACGAGCTGCGCGAGGCGCTCCTGCGCAAGCCGCCGGAGATTGCCCGGCACGTCGGGCGTGGCGTCGGTGGTCAAACCCGCGAGTCGGCGCAAGGTCTCGACGTCCTCGAGCTTGCCGATGGCGGCCGCGCGGACCGCCGGCTGGTCATCGCCCAACGCGGTGGCCGTCAACTGCTCCGCCGACGCTGAATCGAGTGCCGCGGCCAGATTTGCCGCCGACGGGCCCGCCGTCGCCGCCGCGCCCTTATCTGCGGGAATGGGTGTGTTTCGAGCCGCTGCGCCGAAGATCTGCGACAGCGGCTTCGCGAAGCGCTTGAACTGCATGGCGAAATTATCCCATGGGTGCTCGGAACATACGAGGTGCCGGCAGGGGACCGCGGCGCGCAAGGTAAGTTCCACGAGCTGCGGCTGGTACCATTCCCGCTCATGAGAGTCTCCGCCAAACAATCTGCGACGGCCCGCCCGCGGGTGTTCGTGTTCCTGCTCGTGCCGAACCTGCCGATGATGGCCTTGACTTCAGCCATCGAGCCGCTGCGTGCGCTCAACCGTCTGGCGCGCATTCAGGCGTATTCGTGGCGGCTGGCGAGTCTCGACGGCGAGCCCGTCTCGGCCTCCAACGGCATGTCGCTGCAAACCATGGGGCTGGGCGAGGCTCTCGAGGGTGCCGATTACCTCCTGATCTGTGCGGGCCTGCCCAGCCAGAAGGCCAAGGATCGGCGCTACCTCGGGGCTATCCGGCAGGCGGCGGCCCGTGGTATCGCCATCGGCTCGCTTTCCTCCGGCACGCACTTGCTGGCTCGCGCCGGCGTGCTCGCCGGCTACCGCTGCACCATTCATTGGGAACACATCTTCAGCTTCCGCGAGGCGTTCCCGGACTTGAATTGCACCAATAAGCTATATGAGATCGACCGCGACCGGCTGACGTGTTCCGGCGGCACGGCGGCGATGGACATGATGCTGCACTTGATTGGCGAGCACCACGGCACCGCGTTTGCAGGCGCCGTGGCCAACCAGTTCCATCATGAGCGCATTCGCGACGAGCGCGAGGATCAGCAGGGGGGACTGCAGCAGGTACTCGCGAATCTACCGGAGACCGTGCGCCGCACGATTCGCATCATGCGGGAGAACGTCGAGGAGCCGGCGTCGCTCGACCGGATCGCGCGAAGCGTCGGCATCGGCACCCGGCAACTCGAGCGGCTGTTCATGCGCCACACGGGCATGACGCCGATCCGCTACTACCTGCGCTTGCGGATCGAGCGGGCGCGGGAGCTCCTCATTTATACGGATCATCGGATCTCCGACATTGCCGTCTATTGCGGCTTCTCCGCGACCTCGCATCTCACCACCTGGTATAGGCGTATCTTCGGCACCACGCCGGCGGAGGTCCGCAGCCGCGAGCGGCCCGAGGCCTGACCAAGGTCTGTAGACACGAGCGGCCTAAGTCTTGGTCAGGCTTGCAGCCGCTTGCCGTCCGGGTCGAACAGCGGCCGCGGCTGCAGGCGTGCGGGAAAGTGGCGCCCCAGGATCTGGATGCTCCATCCGTCACGCTCGTCCGCCACCGCCTTCGGCACGTACCCCATGGCCACCGAAACCTTCGAGCCATGCGCATAGCCGCCCGAGGTCACCCATCCGCACACCTCGCCGTCTCGCCAGATCGGTTCATCGCCGATGGCATCGGTGTCGTCGGCGTCGATCACGAAGACTCGCAGCCGGAGCTTCCCGCCCGACGCCCGTTCGCTCGCCGCACTCTCCTTGCCGATGAACGGTGCATCCTTGCCGAGCGCGACAGAGCGATCGAGACCCGCCTCGACGGCGCTGTAGAGCGGCCGGTACTCTCGTGCCCACGAGCCGTAGCCCTTCTCGAGGCGCAGCGCATTCAAGGCGCGAGATGCGAATAATCGCACGCCGAGCGGTTCGCCCGCGGTCATCAGGGTGTCAAAGAGATGGACTTGGTAGGCGGGGTCGACCCAGAACTCGTACCCGAGATCTCCCGTGTAGCTCACGCGACCCGCGATCACGGAGGCCATTCCCACGTCCATGCGCCGCACGTCCATGAATTTGAACGCCGCCGTGGAAAGATCCTGACGCGTCACGCTCGCGAGCAGCTCGCGGGAGCGGGGCCCCGCGATCGCCAGCCCGACCAGCGACGATCCCCGAGACGCGAGATGCACGGAGCCGTCGTCCGGCAAGTGCTCCTCGAACCAGCGCAGGTGATAGTCCTCCGCCACGCCCGAGCCGATGAGGAGATACCCTTCGGCACCGAGATTCGCCAGCGTGAAGTCGCCGATCAGGCGCCCGTCCTCCTTCAGCATCGGCGCGAGCGTCATGCGCCCGACGGCGGGCAGCCGGCAGGTGAGCAGCCGGTCGAGCCAGGCCGCCGCGCCTTTGCCGCTCACCGAGTACTTCGCGAAGCTGGAGGTCTCGATGAGACCGACCCGCTCGCGCACCGCGCGTACTTCTTCCGCGACCGTTTCGAAGTCCGTCGATCGGCTCCAGCTGAACTCGTCCCTGACGCCGGGAGGTGCGTACCACAGCGGCAATTCGAGACCCGCGGCGGTCCCGAATTGCGCGCCGCGCGCGAGCAGCCGTTCGTACACCGGCGTGGTCTTAAGAGGCCGTCCCGCGGTGAGTTCCTCGTTAGGAAATCGGATCGAAAAGCGGCGCGAGTAGTTCTCGCGCACCTTGGCGTTGGTGTAAGCCTTGCTTGCCCAGTCGCCGAAGCGGGCGATGTCCATGGCCCACACATCGAACCCCGGATCGCCGTGAATGATCCAGTTGGCGAGCGCGAGCCCGACGCCGCCGCCTTGACTGAAACCCGCCATGACGCCGCAGGCGCACCAGTATCCCGGGAGTCCCCGAACCGGCCCGACCAGGGGATTGCCGTCCGGCGCAAAGGTGAAGGGGCCGTTGACGACCTTCTTGATCCCTGCCTGCTGGAACACCGGAAAGTGACGGAACGCGACCTCGAGCGAGGGCATGATGCGGTCGACGTCCGGCGCCAGGAGCTCGTGCCCGAAGTCCCAGGGTGTCTGGTCCTCCGACCAGGGCTTGCCGGCTTTTTCGTAGGTGCCGATCAGCATCCCGCCGCGCTCCTGGCGCAGGTACAGCTCGCCGTCGAAGTCGAGCGCGTGCAGCACTTCCTTGCCGGTGCTCTTGTTGATGGCGGCGACTTCCGGCAAATCCTCCGTGAGCAAATACATGTGCTCCATCGCGAGCACCGGATGATAGCGTCCGACCATCCCGCCCACTTCGCGCGCCCACAGACCGCCCGCGTTGACCACGTGTTCGGCGACGATCTCGCCTTTGTTGGTGATCACCCGCCAGCTCCGGTCCGCGTTCTGCACCAGCTCCTTCACCTGGGTGAACCGCTCGATACGCGCGCCGAGCTTTCGGGCGGCTTGCGCATAGGCATGCGTCGTGCCGGACGGATCGAGATGGCCGTCGATCTGGGTGTGCAAGGCACCCACGAAGCAGGCGGGATCGAGCAGCGGCATGAGCTCGTGCGCGTGCTCGGCCGTGATGATCTCCGCCTCGATGCCGAGATATTTGCCCTTGGCGGCGAGGCTCTTGAGCCACGCGAAGCGCGGCTCGGTCGCGGCCAGCATGACCCCGCCGGTGAGGTGCAGCCCCGTGGGCTGACCGGAGAGCTTTTCGATCTCCTGGTACAGCTCGATGGTGTACTTCTGCAGCTTGGCGACGTTCGGATCGCCGTTGATGGTGTGCATGCCGCCCGCCGCATGCCAGGTCGAGCCGGACGTGAGCTCATCGCGCTCGAGCAATAACGCGTCGGTGCAGCCGAATTTCGCCAGATGGTAGAGGACCGAACATCCGACCACCCCACCGCCGATGACCACCACTCCCGCCGTTGTTGCCATGCTCAACCTCGTTTTGCCGATTGGGCATCTTAGAAGCGGCCGCCGCGGGGTCGGATCAGGTTTGCGACATGGTGGTGGGGAAATCCGACACCGGCCGCTGGAAATCAGGTTGAAGTCGATGCCGATGAATCGATGATTGATGCGGCGCCGGGATGCACCGCGGCCCCGCCAAGAACGTGCCGAATGCACGCATCGACAGCCCGCCGATCAAGGGCGTGCCCCGCCAGTCTGTCAGCTCGCGCAGTGCGGAATCAATCTTGAAGTAGGACTCACCGTACTTCCGGCCTTTCGGCGCCAGGGACTTGCGACGGCCCTTCTTGACCGCTCCGCGAGCTATGCTCGAGCCGAGGATTCAGGGCCCTGCTGACTCGACCTCCTCGGAAAGCTCGCTCGCATCCTCGACCCAGATTTGCGGGTTGAAAACCACTCCGTTGATCACCCTTGACCTCCCAATTACTACCGGCAGCCGTTTCGAGGGGGCACCAGCCCCAGCCAGTCTCGTTGGACTTAATCCGTGCAAAGACTTCCCGCTCGCGCGGTTTCCGCCTCAGGATATCGACACGGCTCGGTCGCCTTTGATAAGGGAGTCTACGTAGATGGTCGCCGATCGCTTGGTCGTGCGAAGGGTCGCCAACCGGACACCAAGGGGCAAACCGGCACTCATAATGCCGAGGTCGAGGGTTCGAGTCCCTCTCTCACCACCACTACTCAAAAACATCCTGAAACACCAAGTACGCATGCTTCTTCTGCGATGATCCTGCGCTCGATCCGGGGGCCGGAGCCTGAAATCCATAATATGGAATGTGAATTTCCACTTTATGGAACTTCTGGTAACATTCCCGCCAATGATCGTAGTCGGGACCGACATCGTCGAGGCGTTTTTTCAGGGCCAGGCGGGTCACAAAGGAATCAAGGCGGCGCGGTCGCAGTACAACGCCTGGCGAGCCATAGCGGAGTCAGCGCAATGGCGGACGCCTCAAGATGTTAAGACGGCTCACCCGAAGGCGAGCATTTTCAAGGGCGGCCGAGTGGTATTCAACATCAAGGCGAATGACTATCGGCTGGTTGCTGTTGTGCGATATGAGGCGGGTGTTTTGATGATTCGTTTTTTCGGATCGCATGAGGGCTACGACAAGATTAACGCGGAGACTATTTGATGAAGACCACCTTGATCGCAATCGAGAATGACGCGGACCATGTCCAGGCGAAGGCACTGGTGGGGAAACTGATGGGGTCTCGCAGGTCTGATGACCGGGTTCGATTGGTTGCGCAGGCGCGATTGATTGAGGCTTACGAGCGTAGTCGTTGGCCGCGGTTGGTACCGACCCTGCCGGATCTGCTGAACTATCTCATGGACCAGCATGACCTCTCACGTAGCGACCTCGTGCCGATGCTCGGCACGGCGAGCCGCGTCAGTGAGGTCATGAATGGTAAACGTGAGTTGAGCATGAATATGGTTCGAAGGCTCCGCGAGAGATTCAACATTTCGGCAGATTTGCTGATCGCGCGTAGCTCCGCGGCTGACAAGTCGGCTGCGGCATAAGCGTCCAAGGACGTGCAATACAACCTACTGCACGTGCTGCGCTGTGCCGCCCAGAATGCTGTCGACCACCGCGTCGAACGCTGCGGGGCTCCAGCGAGACACGCTGACACACCCGGCTGTGATCCTATCGGCCTCTTGCGAGGATATGTCCGTGACGCTGTGGCACCCAACGATGCGGCCACGAATATCAAGCACGATGTACCTTCCTACCCGCATCTCCTCGTCGTAGAGCGGGCACAGAACCGACGTACGTACCTTGCTCAGTACCGTCCGCACATCCTTCGCGTTCTTAATGGGTCGGAGCAGCCATCGCATCGCGGCATCGTCATTGAGCCGTGCGACCGCGACAAAGACTTTGTGTTCGCTCATGTCCGCGACATATACCCCGAGTGTCGTGGCAAATCAATCAGGAAATGTTTGGTTCGCAGTGAATGCGACCGGATGATGCGCTTTCCCCCGTCATGGCTCCGCGGCTGTAGTCTCGCAGCCCGCGGCCGATTCGGGGTATCGTAGCTCGATGGAATCACCGGACGGACCTCTCACCGGCGTGCGCGTCATCGAGTTCGCCGGTATCGGCCCGGGCCCGCATTGCGCGATGCTGCTGGCGGATCTCGGCGCCGAGGTTCTCAGGATCGACCGGGCGGGAGGCAATGGCTGGCCCAATCCGGTCGTCGACCGCGGGCGGAGCGTCCTCACCGTGGACATCCGGAGCGATGCCGGCCGCGAGCAATGCTTGAAACTCGCCGCCCGAGCCGACGTGCTGATCGAAGGGTTCAGGCCGGGGGTGATGGAGCGGCTCGGGCTCGGACCCGAGGCGCTTCACGCGTTGAATCCCCGCCTCGTGTACGCCCGCATGACGGGGTGGGGTCAAACCGGCCCGAAGGCGAAGGTCGCCGGGCACGATATCAATTTCATTGCGCTCGCCGGAGCGCTGGCGGCGATCGGCGAACCCGGCAGGCGATCGGTGCCTCCCCTCAATTTGGTCGGCGATTTCGGCGGCGGCTCCTTGTTCCTGGCATTCGGCATCCTCGCGGCTCTCCTGGAGCGGGCGCGATCCGGGAAAGGTCAGGTGATCGACGGCGCCATCGTCGATGGCGTCGCCTCGCTCATGACCATGTTTTCCGGTCTCATCCCGAGCGGCAAGCTGTCCGTCGATCGAACCGACAACATCCTCGGGGGAGTCGCGCCTTTCTATAGAACCTATCGATGCGGCGACGGACGGGAGGTGGCCGTCGGTCCGTTGGAACCTGCCTTCTACCGCGAACTGCTCCAGGCCATCGGCGCGCCGGCGCGCTTTGCCGATCTTCAATACGATCGTGCTTCCTGGGAGGAACAATCGCGCGTGCTCGGCGAGATTTTTCTGTCCAAGACCCGCGATGAGTGGTGCGCGCTGCTCGATGCAACCGACGGCTGCTTCGCACCGGTGCTCGGCCTGGAGGAGGTTCCCGTCGATCCACACATGCAAGCACGCGGAGTCTACCAGCGCATCGACGACCACTGGCATGCGGCCCCGGCGCCCCGCTTCTCGCGGACACCCGGGCGTATTCGCGACGGAGAGGATGTGGAGATCTTGATCGACCGCTGGCTGGCTTGAGTCCGAATTTCAATCGCGCCGGCGACGGAGGTATTGGACGAGTCCCGCCACACCGAAAACGGCCGCCGGGAACAGGACCGCTACCAGTATGGGCGGTCGCGAGTCTCCGTTATGGGCTAGAAGCCGCGGCACGATGATAAAAAATGCGGCCGCGAGGGTCGTACTCGCGAGCCACTGCTTGATGATTCGTGACGAGGCCTGACTGCTGGTTTCCACGGGAAAGGAACCGGCCTCCGGCCAGCGGCTTCCTGCAACGCGCGCCATGTGGTCGGCGACCTCGGATGGGATGGTTAGATTTCCGGACGCTTGCTTTCCAAAAGAAAGCTTCGCCGCCTTCCAAAAGAGACGATCTTTTCTGGACACGGCTACCTCATCCCACGGCACAAAAAAATCTCGACTGAAGATGCCAAAGATTCTCATGATTCCTACACGTAGCCCGGAGGGACACACGCTCAGATTCAAGATAGAGCGCATGCCAACGGAGTTCATCGAGCCGGATTGATTCGTGAACCTGCGGAGGGCGCTTTCGGGACGATCCGGGTATCTGCGCATCAACGCATACCAACCCGAAACAAAGCCCAGCATGGTTGTCACGAATAACCACATGAGCACGAAGAATATCGGGAAATAGAACGGGAGATTATGTTCAAACGACTCGCTCATGAGGTGTTGTTCTCAAGCGATTGACCGTGAGCGGGAGCATATCGTCCTTTTCGATGACCGGCCTGCCATGACTATTGAAAGGAGGACTAAGTCCGTATTTCCCCGGCTAAGGCGGCGCCCAAGTCGAATCGCTCAAATGCTCGTCCATGGCTTTGCCGGGCGCGCATTGGTCCGAATAATAGGCGCCCTGCATGCCCCCTATTTTCCCGCGCAATTGGTACGTGACGTTGTAGTACTCGAGGGCGTTTCGTTTCGCGGTCCCGTCAGGAACGCCGAGCAGCTTGGCTGCGCGGTAGTTTCGTTGCACCGCCTCACATTCGGTTCGCGCTTCATTCATTTCGCCACGTATGTGCATGCTCTCGTGAGTGAAAATATCCAGGCTCACGATTTCCAGGTCGGTTGCCCGGTCAGGATGAGCCAGATACGACATCAAGGTGCTGCACCATGGCTTTTGAATGCCGATTTCGCCGGTTCGCGGATTGGCGTGACCGGAGGCGAGCATCTCAGAATCGAGCATCGTATCGAACATGGTGTTGCAATGTACTTTGGCGCGATGGTTGTCAGCCAGCTCCGTGGCTTTCTCGGACAAGAACCATTGGAAATACCATCTATGAACTGTCGGCCAGGCAAACACCACGGCTAGCGCCAGTACAATAGCCAGGTAGGGTTTCGATACGGGCATGGGCAGATCGTAGCCGGGCCGAGCGACGAAGCTGCCGAGAATTTCGCGGAAAGCGCACCAACAGAAAAATAGTGAGATCAGAATCCACAGCATGATGAAAGTGCCATTGAGTCACGTTTGACCCTACTACGACGGTACCGCCTGTTTGTCGAGGGGAGGAGGCCCGGCTGCCGTTCAATACGAAGGCGACTCTCTCACCGCGAATCGCCAAAGTCTGTGAATTGGGTAACGGCTGGAGCCAGCCGCGGGTGCTATTGGGAGAATGCGGTCACATAGCGTCCATCTGCCGTCGAGGTAGCCTTTCTCCGGGCGAATGCATCGATCGGCCACGCGATCAATGGTGTCGAGCCTGCAGTTGCTCCAGAGCGCGCTTCAGCGACTCTAATTTCTCTCCTGCCTCCGCGAGCTTGCCCGCCGCCGTGAGCTGTTGATAGTCGGCGAAGTCCCGGGCCGCCTCGGCGATCAGCGAATCGATGTCGGCGGGAGCAGCGGCCGAGAGGGTTGCGGCGCTCGCCGGCCGTGCCGCGGGCACGTTCGGCGATGCTTGCGTGCTCAGCATGGAGGGCCCTGTCCCGAACAGCGCAGCCATCGCGGATTCGAACGTCGGCCCGTAGGCCAGGCGATCCTGAACCGCGAGCACCACCAGCCTGAGCTCCGGCATGGGGCTGCGATCGGCCTGCAAGTAGATGGGCTCCGCGTAGAGCAGCGCCCTCCCGATGGGGATGACGATGAGACTGCCGCGGCGCACGTGGGAGCCTTGCTGGTTCCACAAGGTCAACTGACCGGACAGCTGCGCGTTCTGATCGATGCGCGCCTCGATCTGCACCGGTCCGTCGATCAACTTGGTCTTGGGGAAGTCATAGACCAGCGCCTCGCCATAGTGGTCGCCATCGCTTCGGCCGGCGATCCAGCCGATCAGGTTGTTGCGATTGGCCGGTGTGAAAGGGAGGATCGCGATGAACTCGCTGGACCGCTCACCCGGCAGGGTCATCAGCACGAAGTTGGGTTCCATGACCTGCTGGCGCTGATCAGGCGTCCGGACTTCCGTGGCGACGCTCCACAAATCCTCGCGATTATAGAAGACGTCGGGATTGGTCATGTGATACAGGCCGTAAATTGCCGCCTGCACGTTCAGCATGAGCTCGGGATACCGCACATGCTTGCGCACCGCGGCCGGCATCGCCGACGCATCGGTGAACAGGCTGGGAAATACCGACCGGTAGGCGGCGATGATCGGATCGTGCGCATCGAACACATAGAATGTCGTCTGCCCGGTGTACGCATCGATCACCACCTTCACGCTGTTGCGAATGTAGTTGATGCTGTCGGACCCGAACGTGATCCGGCGCGCGTAGGGATAGACGTCGGAGGTGGTGAAGGCGTCCATCAGCCAGTAGATGCGTCCGTCCTCGCCGACCACGACGTAGGGGTCGGGGTCGAGCGTGAGGAACGGCGCGAGCGCTTGCACGCGCTCGTTCAACTGGCGGCGCATCAGCAAGCGGCTCTCGGAAGTCACATCGTCGCTGAACGGCAGCTTCGACAGATCGCCGCGATCGAGCGCGATCAGCGTACGCCGCAGCCACCCGCCCAGCCGAATGCCGCCGTTGCCCTGGTAAGAGGTGAGATTGTTGGCATCGCCCTGCGGATAATTGAACTCTTTCTGGCGAGTCTTCACGTAGACATCGGTGTTCGTGAGCTCGCCGAAATAGATCTCCGGGCGGGTCACGGTGAGGCCGGGAATCGTGCTCTGCACCGGCATATTGCTGAGGACGAGCGTCGGCAGCCCTTCGGACGTGAAGCCGTTCACCGGGTTCATTGTGACCCCGTAGCCGTGGGTATAGATCAGCTTCTCGTTGATCCAGTTGCGGCTGCTCTGCGGCAGCTTGTCCACGTTGAGCTCGCGTGCGGCCAACATCATCTGGCGCACGGTACCGCCGACCTCGTATCGATCGATGTCGATATCCGGAAAGTCATAGTAGGTGCGAATCTCCTGGATCTGACGCAGCGTATCCTGCAGCGCGCGCCCGTCCCACAGCCGTATGTTCTCGAGCGTCGTCTGGTTGCTGCCCGGTTCGACCGCTTCGATGCCCGTGTCGGCGGGAAAGGGATGCGTCTCGATGCGGTCGAGCGCGTAGGCCCGCCGCGTCATGTCGATATTGTGGGCAATGAAGGGACGTTCCCGCACCAGCTGATTCGGCGCCACGATGAAGCCGCTGACGTACCAGCGCACGGCGCCGACGATCAGGTAGCAGGCGATGGCCGGCAGGGGTACGGCCAGCAGCCAGCGCGGCCGCGGTGCACGGACTGCGGCAGCCGAGGCAATGATGGCGCCGAGAATGAGCGCCACGCACACCACCAGGGTGCCGCCCAAGGTGACGTGCGCATCGGTGTAGGTAACCCCCGAAAAGATGGTGCCCTCTTGGAACAGAAGCTCGAAGCGCCCAAGGTACGCGCGCACGGCGAGCATCACGAAGAATGCAGCGAGGCTTGCCGACAAGCCGCGCCACAACCCGGTCTGCACCGCGGAAGATCGCCACTGTGCCGAGATACCCACCCCACCCATGACCGCGGCGAACGCCGCGGCGATGAGGCTCGCGACGACCGACAGCGTCAGGAGCCATCCGGAGATGAGCTGCAATGCCGGCAGCGTGAACAGATAGAAGTCGAGCGGCCGGCCGAAAATGGGGTCGAGCATGTCCGCGCTGCGCGGCGCGCGCCAGTAGAGCGCCAAGGTCATCCAGCGCGCCGCCATGCTCGAGCCGATGATGGCGGCAAATGCCAATGACAACCCGAGCCCGACCAGCTCGAGGAAACGGTCGATGGGAAGGCGCATCGGCCTGCGGTTGACGAGAAGCGTGCCGGCGATCACATCGTCGAGACGGTCGGGCTTCAGCACTCGAAACACGCCGTACACTACCAGGAAGGTCGCGAGCGCGAAGGCTGCGAACGTCGCGGCCTCGAGGCTCAGGCGCGTCCAGAACACGGAAGCAAGTCCGAGCGATTCGAACCACAGCGCATCGACGTAATAGGAGGCCGCCGTGCCGGCGCCGAGCAGTACGGCACCCAAAGCCACGAGCAGGGTGACGCTGACAGTTCGCCGGCGCCGCTCCGTATTGATCACGATATCGCCACGGCCGTTGTTTTTGCTCATATTCCTTGCAACCCAGGCGCCTTGATGGGGCATTCTGCGCCAAGCCGCGACCAGAATCCTCTGTCCCTAAGAGTTTTCTCGACGACGATGGCACCGAAAGGTCATGTGTACAGCGAATGGAGAACGCTTTGCCGACTTTGCCGTTCCGTCGGTCTCAAGGTAGGCCGACTGAGACATTGTCGACCTACCTAACGAGCCCAATTCATTTTGGCTCTCCGCCGGGATTAAGGCGGGAGGGTCAGACAGCTCTCAGACCCAAAACGGGCGTTCGTCACGGTCTTCTTTCAGGCTCCCGCTTATCCTTTAGCTAACATGCAGCAACCAATAGGCTACCTGGCTCTGGCCGCGTGCTTTATCCTCGCCGGCGCTCTGCTCGACGGCAGCTACCAGCGCTCGACGCCCGATGCCCTGCAGGCACAAGGGACAGTGGTCGATTTTGAGCGCCGGCACTCCAGGCAAGTGTATCCAGTATTCCAGTTCAAGGACGCCGACGGTGCGCTGCATCGGGTCGTAAACTCGACTCAGCAGGGCATCGTACGATTTTCGAGGGGCGACTCGGTTCCGATCGCCTATTCGCGCATCGATCCGGAGCGGGCGCGCATCGATACGCCCTGGTTCAGTCACCGCTGGGTAATTGGCGGGATCATCGTCGGACTCACGATCGCTGTTCGAGCACTGGCCGGAGGTGGCCTGAAGCAAAATTGAATTGACGGTGCTCACGCCGCCCTTTCATCGCGCGAGTATCACTTGCAGCTGGCGGCTCTGTTTCACGTCGATGCGCAACCGCCGGCGCCGCTCCGCGTCGTCCATGACGCTCCGTAGAGCCAGTATCTCCGTTGTCAGTCAGCAAGGCGATCGCCGTGCAGTGGCACGGTCATCCACAATCTATCTCAGATCTTGGTCGTTTTCTCAGGCTCTTGTCTGCAATCGAGCACGCGAAACACGATGCACGTCTCGCCATCGACCTGATAATACACCGCGTAGGGAAAGCGCTTCGCGAGCAGGCGGTGGAAGGCGAACACCTTTATATGAATCCCGGCGTAGAGTTCCAGAGAGTCGATATCGGAAAAAAGTGCGTCGAGAAAATAATCGCCGAGGCTTCTTCTCTGCCGAGCATAGAATCGGCGCCCGCGGTCCAGATCCTCGAGCGCCGTCGGCAGGATCTTGACTTTCACTCAGCGCGCTTGCGCAGTTCGCGTTTCGCGGTTTCCCAGTCGACCGGCTGCTCCTTGCCCGCATTGTGACGCGCGGCGGTCTCCCGAAGCGCCTCCTCGTGCCATGGCGGAGATTCGAGCCGGGCTTCCTCTCGGCTTAACGATTTCCATAGCTCTTCCATGGCCCGAAGTTTTTCGTCCCAGCTCATATTCTCGATCGTCAATACGCTCATGGCTACAGGATACCGCTGCGGTCGCTGGTCATCAAAGCCACTTGGTCTCGGATCGAGATTGCGGTCCGGCGGGAGAAATATTCCATTATAAATCCGCATGTTACGCAATTACACGCACAAGATTCACTGAGGTTATTGGACCGCTGTCAATTTGAGCCGCAAGCCAGGAACGTCGGCTATTCGGATGTCCAGCGAGCCGCCCTAAATGCTCCCGCCGTCAACCTTTCTCACCTTGAGAGCGTCCACATCGACACCGTCCAGGCATCGCACATTGATCGCCGCCATTTTCGAGCCGGTCTTTGGGTGCGTCCCGATGTAGTCCGCCATCTGACCGATCTTGAGTCCCTTCATGGCGCCGGCGTCAACGGCCACGATGACCGACGAGATGCTCCATACAGCGTTCCACTCCAGGCGCGTAGCGACGGGGCTTTGAAACGCAGGAGCCGGCAAATTAAGGCCCGATGACGAGGAGTGGGTTAGGGAGGAAGTTAGCACACCGATTTGAGAGCCAGGCGTTGAGACAGACCCATTCTTTGCGGCGACTTGTTGTTCGTTGTACCAGACACGTATGGCTCGCTGGGTTTTCAAGAATATTTTGATCTTCTCCGGGTCCGCTTCGCTGAACAAATGCTGATAGTGGGCGCGCGCCGCCCAGGCCTTCAGCGACGCGGCCGGATCCGACGTCACAAGGACAATGAAGTTGGCACGGCATTCTCGTGAGTCCAAAGGTGCGCCAACCCACGCCGCGATTTCGGACAGGCGCGTCGAAACAAACTCGCCGTCATCCCGTGGCAATCCTGCAATCAGAGGACAGATTGGCGTATCCCAGCGTGCAAACGATTCATCAGAGTTGGACATGACGGGTAGATGTGAAACGAACTCATGCACCCGTTTCTCGGTGTCTCGCCGTTGCGCCTCCACCGTTATCTGCGGCAGCCCCGCGGAAGCGGATCCTTTGGATGGCTGGCTGCCCGGCGAATCGGAATTCGATGGTGGTTCAGCCGCTGCGCCACCCCTGATCAACGCGAGGGCAGCCATGGACACCGCACAGCGGACCACGAGTTGTCCTACCCGGCGACGCCTGGTCGCTCGGTTCGAAACACTAGGGGTCTTTGTCGCCAGTGTGGCCACGGAATCTCCGTCTCCGGCCCATCGGAGACAGCATGGCACGGTCGCGCCGTCGCATCAATTGGGCCGGCGGCAAGCAATCGGGCAGGGCAGGGAGGCCCTGCAAACGCCACCGGCCCCCCATGCCGAGCTAGGTGCGCGGGGCGAGAATGGCATCGAGCACCGGCGGCGCCGTCGCATCGCGTTCGAGGTGCGGATAGCGCAGCCCGCCGTGATAGTCCACATGCGCGACGCGGTAGCGGTCTTTCAATTTCAGGATCAGCTCGATCGGACCGGACCGGGTTGCCGCGGCCGTGATCGTTCGCCTGAGCAAGTCAGCGCTGTAGGCTTCGCCGTTGATTGCGATGATCTGCATGCCCTCGGTGATCGCCGCCTCGAAGGCGGGACTGCCCCACATGACATTGATGATGGTGCCTTCCTCGCCGCTCTCCTCATCGAGGTCGACGCCGATCGAGTACCGAAGCGTGGTGACTTTGCGCTCGATCTCGCGGCCCTTCTCGTATTCGTTCTGCTTGTCGGTGTAGATGAGGTGATAGCCGCCGCGGGCGAGGCCGTCGAGCGGCGCCGGCCGGGCGACGCCGTCGAGGCGTTGGCGCAGAAAGCCCGCCCAGTCGTAGGGCTCGACGGCGTTCAGGGCCTTGACCAGGTCCTCGAAGGTATAGGTGAGCGGCACGAAGCTGCCGTCGTTCACCCCAAAGAAATGAGCCGCAAAATCATCGAGCGAGCGCTTGCCGGCGGAACGCTCGCGGATCAGAGTGTCGGCATCGAGCCATATCAGGGCACCCTCATCGTAGTAGTCCTCGAAGCGCTGCCAGCTCTCCCAGGACAAGGGCCTGCGCGGGTTGATGATTTCGTCATTGGTGGTGTCCTGTAGCGGGCGCCAGGCACGTCCCGCGATGCTTGAATGCCAGGCGGCATTCGCGGCCCAGACATCGAGCGCCTGCGTCTTGCTCCACAATCCGGCGCGTGCCGTGAGCACGAACCCCCAGTACTCCGTCTGCCCCTCATAGACCCAGAGCAGGCTGTCCTGCATGGGAACCTCGTAGCTCGGGGTCCAGAGATCCGCCGGCCGCCGGAATTTACCGTTCCAGGAATGAGTGTATTCATGCGCCAGCAGATCCCGATCGTAAGGCGTGTCGTCCCAATCGGCGAAGTAGAGTGGAATCGTGCTGTCCTCGCTCGACTGATGGTGCTCAATGCCGCTGAAGGGAATCTGGTCGGAGAGTCCAAACAGGAAGTCGTAATGCCGGTAATGGTGGGAGCCGAACAGCCGGTACGCTTGCGTGACGAGCGAGCGATGGGCGGCGATCACCTCGGGAGGGGCCTCGAGCAGTTCCGGGCGGTCGGCAAACACATCGAGCCGTACGTGTGTGGCCGGATCGAGCTCGATGACGGTCGCGTACCGGCCCGCATACACCGGGCTGTCGATGAGCGTCTCGAGCGATACGCGCTCGTAGGAGGTCCGATCGCCCGAGTTCGCCTGCGCCTCGAGCGCTGTCGCCTGCGTCCAGCCTTGGGGGAATTTCGCGCTCGCGCTCACAGGGATCTGCCGCGCGAAATGACCCGCGGGATACAGAATCACGTCATTCCATTCGAGTATCAGCATCTCCCGCGTCATTTGGGGGGTACCGACCATGGCGCTCGTCGGCGATAGGTAGTCGAAGCTCAGCTCGAGCGAGGTCGTGCCCGCCGGCAGGTGGGGCCGAAAGGCATACACGTTTACCGTGTCTCTGGTCCATGAGACCGGCGTTCCGCGGGCGGTCAGCCTGAGCCCCGCCAGTCGATCAATCGGACCTTCGGGCGCATGAGTCCCGGGCAACCACTTCGGATAGAGCAGCACCGCGTCCGGAGCGAGCCCGCTGATGGTCTCCTTCACATGAACGATGCGCCTATCCACATCACTCGCATCGACGTCCAAGTGGATCTCGCCTGCAAACGGCTGGTCGCGAGGCGCGGGAATCGAGGCCGCGGCAAGTGCCTGGTTCGCCGCCGGGGGGACGAGCAAAGCAAAGCCGCCGCCGCACCAGGCAGCCACGAGGAGCAAAGGACGCATAATTTCATCCCTCAGTAATTATCATGCCTTGGCGGGAATTCGTGTTTGTAGCCCGTCTTCGCTCTTCACTATCTTTAAGAATTGGCCATAAGGACTGCCGCGGAAACGCTAAACTGAGTTTCCTTTCCGAACAGGGATGTTACCGTAAATGCATCAATTCCCGTGTTCCGAATGCCGGCGTCCGGCCTCCGTTCCCGCTCTGTTGGCCGCCGCGGCAGGTACCGCGATTCTCGGTGGTTGCGGTGGCTCGTCGAGTTCGGCCCCCGCCGTGAATCCAGTCAGCGGGGTGATCGGGAAACCTATGGTCATCAATGTATACCCCAACCAATCGGCGATCTCGCCCCCTCGCCTCACAGTGATGGCCACGTCCGTCGGCTCGGCTCCCGTCAGCATGCCACTGATTTTCGACACGGGTTCCGCAGGCGTGACTCTTTACGCGCCGAGCATATTCCCCTCCAGCATGGTGACGGCGGCTGGGTTCGTCTTCCCGTCGGGACAAACCTCGTTGACCTACAATGGCATCACCGTTACCGACCAACAGGGCACGCGAACGTACGGCAGCACGGATCTCAGAGCGCAGAATGGCAATATCGGCTATGCGCAGCTGACCTTCGGCGATGCCCAGGGTCAGCTCACGACGGCGGTCATGCCGGTTTTTCTGTATTACTCGATAACGGATGTCGCGACAGGACAGCCGCTCGACGTACCTTCATTTCAACACGGCATTTTCGGCATCGCCAGTACCAACGGCACCATCGTTCTGCCGGGCTCCGTCGAGCCTTCCGGCGGGTATCCAGCCTGCGGAACGGAAACCAAGAGCACGTGCTATGTAGTGAGCGTGCTGAAATATCTTCAGTACGGCGACTCGGTGAGCGCAGGTTTCATGCTCTCGCCCGCGCCGATTCAGTCCTGCGATATCACCACTGCCGGAAGCTGTGCGCCCGCACCCATGCTGACGGTCGGCCTGAACTCGACATTGGAGGCGGGATTCAGCACGGCTTCGCTTCCGTGCCCACCGTACGGCTATGTGGGACCTGCGAGCATTGCCGGATACCCGGTGTGTCAAAAAACCATCGACAACACGTCAGTCATGGTGTCGGGCGACACCGTGGGCACGATCATCGGTGGCGCGGTATTCGACACCGGCACGGCCGACATGCAGATCGCAACACCAACGGGCAGCTCTTTCCCTTCCATCGTGTCAGTTGGATCATCCGTGTTGATCACGACGCCGTCTGGATTCACCTACAGCTATATCGCTGCGACCTCCGACCCCCTGGCGACGATCGTAAACTCGGATTTTAGCGGCCCGACCATCATTGGCATCGGCTACTTCACGACCAATTCCTTCTTTATCGACTTCGACTCCAGCTCGGAAGGGTGGAAATGATCAAGGGAGCGGTGAGCCCATGCCTGGCGCTTCCACGGTGGCTGATCCTTGCACCACGACATGATAGGGTATCTCTCCGGCTTTCGAGTCGCCGTAAACTACTTGCCGGGACGGCCCATAAGAGCACCATCGCCCTGACTATCTTCACCATCACGTTCAACCGCATCAACGACACCGAGGTCGATTTCCCGCGTGTCGCGTAAGTCCTCGCCCAGCCGGCGGGTGGGCGCACGACGGCCATCCGCCAAGCGTATCGCCGATGAGTGCGGGACATCGGCAGGCCCCGATGCCTCTCTCGACCTCACCGCCCGCAAGCGGGCGGAAGAAGCGGCGCAGGAAAGCCAGGAACTTCTGCGCTTGGTCCTGGCCACACTGCCGGTCGGTGTTTTGGTGGCCGATCGGGCGGGCGACATCGTTCTCGCCAATGCGGCGTCCAAGCTCATCTGGGGCGACGTGATCGTTTCGGGCCGCGAACGATGGGCACACACCAAGGCTTCCTGGCATGACTCGGGCAAGAGCATTGCGCCGACCGAGTGGGCCTCGGCACGGGCGCTCTCGGAGGGGACGACGAGTTTGAACGAGTTGATCGACATCGAGACCTATGATGGCCGGCGGAAGACCATCCAGAACTCATCGGCCCCCATCCGCAGCGCCGACGGGCTGATCGTGGGGGCCGTCATCGTCAACGAGGATGTCACCGAGCGAGTGCATGCGGAGAACGCGCTGCGCGAAGCCACCGAGCGCTCGCAGCATCTGTCTCGCCGATTGCTGTCGGTTCAGGAGGAAGAGCGCCGTCACCTCTCTCGCGAATTGCACGACGAGTTCGGACAGCTGTTGGCCGGCATAACGATGCATTTGCAGGCGGCCAAGGGCCTGGCAGGAGAGGCCGCCCGTCCGCGCCTTGAAGAGTGCGTTGTCCTCCTTCAGCATGCCGGCGCCCAACTGCGTAGCTTGGTGCTCGAGCTTCGTCCAACGATGCTCGAGTCAGCCGGTTTGACGCCGACCTTGAGGTGGCTTGCGGACCAGCACCAGCAGCGCACCGGCATCACGACTCAGGTCGTGGGACACCTGAACGATGTACCCAGCGATCTCGCGATTGCCTGCTTCCGTTCAGCGCAGGAGGCTTTGACCAATGCGATGCGACATTCACGGGCGCGGCACGTCTGGATCGAGTTGAACCAGACAGATGGAACTCTGGAGCTGACAGTTCGCGATGACGGCGTGGGGTTCAACGTGAAAAAAACTCTCGACCGGGCCGCCCGTCGCGGCCATCTTGGTTTGTTGGGGATGAGGGAGCGTGTACAGATTCTCGGTGGCGACCTCGAGGTCCGATCGGAACCGGGACATGGGGCCCGTATCCACATTTGGCTTCCCCTGGTCCCGCCTATCCCGGAGTCAGAGCCGGAATCCACGGCGTGAGTCGATCGCGGCGATAGAAGGCACTGACGCCACGCGAATTGAGCCGAACCTAGCGCCGTCGCGAGACCAGCATGGCGATCCCGGCCAGAACCGAGCCCGCCGCCAGCGTCATGATGGCGTAGTGAACGTCGATGCGCACCAAGGAGCCGATCGCCAACGGCGCAAGCGTCGCACCCAGGCGCCCCATGCCTCCCGCCCAGCCAACGCCCGTTGCGCGGCTTTCCGTGGAATAGGATTCCGCGACGAAGGGGATGACCGCGCCGAAGATTCCCTCTAGAAAGAACGCGGCGATGTATCCCGCGGCCATGATGGAGGCGTGATCGGTCGGCAACGCGAATGCGATCAAACCCAGCGCGCTCAACACGGCGCACGTCATGATCAACGGACGCCGAGCGATCCGTCCGATCGCAAAGATCATGGCGATGCGGCCGCTCAGGCCCGCCAGCGACAAACCCAGCATGAATCGCACGACCTCGGACGCCGCGTAGCCGCGGTAACCACCCAGCAGCGCCGGCATCCACAAAATGAACCCGTAGTAGGAGAAAAAAGTCCCGAAATAAATCATCCAGTTCGTCGCTGTCGCCCGTCGATAGGACGGCGAGAACAGAATCCTCTCAGGTGCGCGCTTCTTGGGCGGAAGAGGAGATTTCTCCGCCGGGTCAACCGAGAGCGGCGGCTCATCGGAGCGATTCGCGATCCACGCCACGGCGGCGCGCGCCTCCCTCATCCGGCCCTTCGCCGCGAGATACTGTGGTGTTTCCGGAACCGTGCGGCGTGCAATCACCACGAGAATTCCGGGAACGCCGCCCAAGAAGAGCAGACCCCGCCATCCCCATTGCGCCGGCATGACGGCGACGCAGAGCGGCGCGACGAATCCAGCCAACGGCAAGAAAATGCCCCACAAGGCCAAGGCCCGTCCGCGCCAGGCGGCGGGAGTGAACTCGGTGAGCACGGACGTCTCCACGGGAATCGAGCCTCCGATCCCGATTCCCGCGCCGCAGCGCGCTGCGATGAGTTGCCAGACAGTGGTCGCGGCTCCGGCGAGCGCCGTCAGCAGGGAAAAAATACCCACCGTGCATTGGAACGCCAGGCGGCGGCCGTACCGATCGGCGATGGCGCCGAATACATACGTGCCCAGCAACATGCCGAAAATGGCGGCCGAAATCGTCAGTCCCAGCATCCGCGGCCCAAGTCCCCACTCGCGCGCGACCTGCGGTGCAATGAAGGACATCAGCTGCAGATTGAGAGACTCGAAAAACAAACCGGCGGAACACAGGGCAAAAACCACGGCGTGACGGCGATTGAGCGGCACTGCGTTCACCGCCTGCTCGATCGACGCAGCCGCGCTGTCGGCGGGGCTGCCCGCGTCCGCCGGGGTATCGAACCCGGCTAAAGAACCCGCGGAGCCGTCGAGAGCCAGGGAGTTTTCGCTCATGTGAATGGGCCTCGGCTTGCCGTATTCGCCGCAGAGTGTATTCTGTATACGTTTTGCACGGTCACGAATCTACGCCTATCGGGGCAGGAGCGGCAAGCGATGAATGAATCGGGCGAGATAGATCCTCGGAAAGAAGCGTTGCAAACCCTGCTGGATCAGGCGGCTTATGGCCGCATCGATCGGCGCACTGCACTGCGTGCGTTGGGTGCGTTGGGCCTGGTGGCTGCCGCGAGCATCCCGGGATTCGAAGAAGCGTTCGCCGCAGGCGACACGCAGAAGAGGCTCGTGGCCGCCGCGGCCGATACTTTCGACGTCGTCGTGATCGGCGGCGGATCCGCCGGTGCCGTGGTGGCCGCGCGTGCGTCCGAGGATCCGCATCGTCAGGTACTCCTGCTCGAAGCCGGGCCCACCGATGTGGGTGTCGCGAGTATCGCCAACCCCTTGGTTTGGTTCACCAATATGCAATCCGCCTACGACTGGAAGTACAGCTACACGCCGCAGGAGGCGGTTCGCCGGCGCACCATTCCCATCCCCCGCGGCAAGGTGCTCGGTGGCTCGAGCAGCATCAACGCCTTGATCTGGGTCCGCGGCGCTCCCAGCGATTTCGATCACTGGGCCCGGAACGGCGCTGCAGGGTGGGGATGGTCGGATGTGCTGCCCTACTACAAACGGGCGGAGGACTGGTGTTTGGGCCCATCGGCTCTGCGCGGTGCGCAGGGACCGCTGCGCTGCGAATTGTCGAGCGCGCCGCACCCCATCGCAGTGGCCGTCATCGAGGCCGCCAAGAGCTTGGGTCTGCCGGCCGTCGAGGATGTGAACGGCCCGACCTTCGGCGGCGCGAGCCTCGCCAATCTCAACATCAAGGACGGGGCGCGCGACAACACCGCGCGCGCCTATTTGCGGCCCGCCATGGCGCGGCCGAATTTGACGGTGCTGACCAACGCTCAGGCCTTGAGGCTGGTGTTCGAGGGCAAGCGCTGCCGCGGCGTCGAAATCAGCGTCGCGGGAACGGCTCGAGTGGTGAATGCACGGCACGAAGTGGTGCTGAGCGCCGGGGCCATCGATTCACCGCGCCTGCTGTTGCTGTCGGGCGTCGGCGATCCGCAGGAGCTGCGCAAGCTCGGCATTCCCGTCGTCGCCGACTTGAAAGGCGTCGGCAAGAATCTGCACGACCATCCCTTGCTGATGGGGGTCAACTTCGAAGCGGCCGCGGCGATTCCGCCGTATCGCGACAATTGCGGCGGCAGCCAGGCGTTCTGGAGCAGCGATCCTTCCATCGAAGTGCCGGACATCATGGTGGTTCCCATCCAGCTTCCCTACGCGTCCGCCGAGGTCGCAAAACTCTATCCGGTCTCAGAAAACTCGTTCGCCGTCACCCCCGGTCTCATGCGTCCCGCGAGCCGCGGGCAGGTACGCTTGCTGAGCGCGGCGCCGAATGGGCCGTTGGAGATTCAACCGAATTTCCTGCAGGAACGCGCCGACCTCCAGGCGCTGATGCGAAGCGTGGGGTTCGCGCTCGATCTCGGCGCGCAGCCGGCGTTCCGCGACCTGGTGAAACGGCCGGCGAGTCCCCCGTCACGCCTCGCGCCGCGGGAATTGGAGGAGTTCGTGCGACTGTCCTGCTCGAGCTATTTCCATCCCGTTGGCACTTGCAAGATGGGCGTGGACCCGCTCGCGGTGGTCGATCCTCGCTTGAAGGTGCACGGCTTGAGCGGAATTTCCGTCGCGGACGCCAGCATCATGCCGCGCATCCCCAGCGGCAATACTCATGCGCCCTGCGTGATGATCGGCGAGCGCGCCGCGGAGTTTCTGAGCCATGCCTGAGGCCTATTGGTCCTGCGCGATGCGCCGGTGCGCCTGCGGCCGTCTGGCGCCGCGAACTTAGCGGATTTCGCGACCGGGGAGTGCGCGCTTGACTATTTACGCATACGGTATAACGTATACGTTCGTGGCGAGTCATAGAGGTGGATCCAAAATGCAGGCGAACCTTAACGGCCACATACCGGCCATCTCCGCCCGAGCGCAGTCCTGGTTGGCGGGCTCGGCCAAGAAAATGCTCATAGACGGCAAGTGGGTTTCGGCCGTCTCCGGCGAGACTTTCGACACCGTCGATCCGGGCAACGGAAGCGTGCTCGCGCGCGTCTCGCGCGGCGTCTCATTGGACATCGATGCGGCAGTGAATGCCGCGCGGCGTGCCTTCGATCAAGGGCCGTGGCGTCGGATGCCTCCCGCGGAACGCGCGAAAATCCTCTGGCGCGTCGCTGATCTCGTGGACGCGCACATCGACGAGCTGGCGGAGCTCGAGACCCTGGATCAGGGCAAGCCGCTATTCATGGGTCGATGGGCGGAGATCCCGCTCGCGGCGGAGCAGTTCCGCTTTTTCGCGGGCCTTTGCACGAAAATCACCGGCGAAACGCCGGCCGTCAGCATTGCCTACCAGCCGGCCGGCAAGCGGGTGCACGCCTATACCCTGAAGGAACCCGTGGGCGTGGTCGGCGCGATCACTCCATGGAATGCGCCTTTGGTGATGCATGCGATGAAGCTTGCTCCGGCGCTTGCGGCGGGTTGCACGGTGGTGTTGAAGCCGCCCGAAGATACGCCCTTGACGGCGCTGCGCCTCGGGGAACTGATGGTCGAAGCGGGCATTCCCGAGGGGGTGGTCAACATCGTCACCGGCGAGGGGTCGACCGCGGGAGACGCGCTGGCGCGCCATCCCTTGGTCGACAAGATTGCGTTCACCGGCTCGGTCGCCACCGGCAAGAAAATCGTCGAGGCCGCGCGCGGCAACTTGAAGCGCGTCTCGCTCGAGCTGGGCGGCAAATCTCCCGTGATCATCCTGAAGGACGCCGACCTGGCGGCGGCCATTCCGGGTGCCGCCATGGCGATATTCACCAACTCGGGTCAAATTTGCACCGCCGGATCGCGCGTATATGCGCACGAATCGATCTTCGATTCAGTCGTGGAGGGCGTCACCGGCATCGCGCGCTCACTGAAGCTCGGGCATGGCTTGCTGCCGGACACGGCAATCGGTCCCTTGGTCAGCAAGCGCCAGTACGAGCGCGTCGCGGGCTTTGTCGAGGCCAGCATCAGCGAGGGTGCGCACATCGTCGCGGGCGGCCGGCCGGCTACGCCGGATGGCCTGTTCTTTCCGCCGACCGTGGTGACCCATACCCGTCCCGGAATGCAAATCGTGCGCGAGGAAGTGTTCGGTCCGGTGGTGGTCATCGACAAATTTCAGGACTCACCCGCCGCGCTGCAGTCCGCCAACGACTCACGCTTCGGCCTGGCGGCTAGCGTATGGACACAAGATCTCTCGGAGGCGCATCGGCTGGCCGCCGACTTGCAGGCGGGAACGGTCTGGATCAATTGCCACAATTATTGGGACCCGGCGCTGCCCTTCGGCGGCTACAAGCAGTCCGGATGGGGCCGCGAATCGAGCGCGCTGGCCGTGCAGAACTACCTGGAGACCAAGAGCGTATGCATGGTGATTTGAAGATCGAGGACCAGGCCGCGAAGGCCGGCAGTACTCATGTATTGACCGGAAGATATCCGGAGCTGGGTTCGGAACCGATACCCATCGAGCCCTATATATCGCCGCAATACTATGAGCTCGAGAAGAGGTACGTATTCAAGAAGGTGTGGATTCATGTCGGGCGCGTCGAGGAAATCCCGGGCGCGGGCGACTATTTCGTCAAGCAACTGGACGCCTGCGACGCCTCGATTCTGGTGGTGCGCAATCGGGAAGGGGCGATTCACGCGTTCCACAACGTGTGTTCGCACCGCATGAATAAAATGGCCTACACCGAGCGCGGCTCCACCAAGAAGTTTTTCTGCAAATTCCACGGCTGGGCATACGATCTCGACGGCCGCCTGGTCGGCGTGCCGGACGAGAAGTGCTTCACGGGCCTGAAGCGCGAGGAGCACGGCCTGAGTCCGGTGCATCTGGAAGTCTGGCAGGGTTTCATTTTCGTCAATCTGGATCGCACGCCGCGTCAGACTCTGAGCCAGTTCCTGCAGCCGATGTATCGAGAGCTCGAAGGATATCCGTTCGAGAAAATGACCAGCTGTTATTCCTGGTCGGCGGTGGTCAACTGCAACTGGAAGCTCGCACTCGATGCCTTCCAGGAAACCTATCATGTGTCCTATGTGCACGGCCGCTCGATTGCCGGCGCGTTGCTCAAGTCCGACGCAGGCGGGCTGCGCCCCCTCGATGGCCTGTGCGGCGAATATCACCGGCGCTTGTCGATTGCCGGAAATCCCAAATCGGTTTACGGCAACCCGAACGCGCTCACCTCCGCATCGAACGGCGAGGCGCCGGCTTCGGCCAACCGTCCAATCGGCGAGGCGGCATTGCGCTTCGGCCGCGGCGGGGCGCGCTTCGATGTCGCGCAGGAGGATTTGCCGAAGGCGATCAACTGGACGCGGCATCCGAATTGGGCCTTCGACATCAACGTTCTGTTTCCGGATTTCTATTTGTCGACGCGCCCCAACTATTACCAGGCCTACAATTTCAGGCCGCTGGCCCACGACAGATTCTGGTTCGATGCGCGCGTCTATTATCCCGAAATGACCACGGCGGGCGGTCGCTTCTACCAGGAATACATGAAGGTATCCCTGCGTGATGTGCTGCTCGAGGACCTGAGTACGCTCGAACACAATCAGGCGGCGTGCGCCACGCGCGCCAAGACCCATATGGTGCTGCAGGATTTCGAGATCATGGTCAGACACCAGTTCACGGTGATCGAGCGGATGATCGGCGAGGGACTGGCCGGGGAGGCACGGCATTGAACGCTGCGCTCGAAACGCGTGCCGGCGCGGAACTCCCCGAGGGCTTCGAGAGGCTCGAGCCCGTGGCGGCGTGGAGCTTGCGCACGGAGACGGAGCGGATCAGGCGTCGGCAGGCGAGCTCTTTTGCCGAAATCGCGGAGTTCCGCGATGCCGTTCTGCCCGAATTGCCGCGCATTTTCGAGTATCTGAACGCGAAGGATCTCGGGGCGTTGTCGGCGAACGACGAGAATCTGCTGTTCCTGACTTTGGCGCTGGCGGAGGTGGCGCCCGCGGTCGAGTTCTACCGCCAAGCCGCGGTCATCGAAGGATTCGATGCGATGCGCTTCCTGCCGGTGGAAGAATTTTGCTTGCGTCCGAAACGCTGACATTCCGGCCGATAGGGGGAGCCAATGGCGAAGTGCAGAGTGTTCGCGATCGACGACAATCTCAAGGAAGTCGTGCCGCAGGGGTTGTATTCGAAGCACCTATTCGGCACGGCGGTGAGCGTCTCGGTGGTCAAATTCGTCACCCCGCAGGGCCCTCACGTGCAGGCGAAGTCCCATTCCCATGGCGAGGAAGCATCGCTGCAGATCAAAGGCGCGTGTTCCGTGTTCGTGGGAACGGGAACGGGAGCGGGAACGGATCTCGCGGACCCCGAATACCCGATGGCTCAGGGCGCGGCCATGTTGATCCCGGCGCAGCTCGCGCATTACGGCTCGAATAGCTTCAGCGAAGAGGGCGTTTGCATGCGGCTCAACGTGGTCACGCCGCCGCGCAAGGAGTTCGGTCCCGAAGACAGTACACCGTATTATCCGCTGAAGGAGCGTACGTGAAGCCGGACATACGTGCCGCGACGAATGGGTCCCCCGGATGCTCCGTGCTGGCGGCGGATCGCGGACCTCGTGAGCCCAGCGGTACGCGGCGGATTCGGGGCGAGCACTTCGACATCGAATTCGTGCGCCTGGCCCGCGGCGAGACCGTGCGCCGCAGCTCGGGCGCTGCGGCGGGCGAAGAAGTGGCGGCCGTGCTGGAAGGTGCCTTGCACGTGGAATCCGGCGACGAGCTGTTTAGGCTCAGCGTCGGCGAGGGCATCGTCATTCCGCCGGGGCAGGGATCGAGCTGGTCGGCGCCGGAAACCGGCGGACTTTTGTACCGCGTCATCGTGCGTTCCGAGGCGGCGGTGCGCATTGACGCGCCGGCCGCGCCGTGACGCAGGCCAGGGCATCCACTCGCGCGCCGCGCCCTCGCGTATTGCGTCCTCGAGTGCCGCGCCCTCGCAGGTCGCGCGTCTCGCCGGATGAGGTCGCCGATGAGCTGGCGATTCGCGACTTGAAAGCGCGCTATGCCTATTTTGCGGACCATAAGTACGACGGCATGCATCGCCGCCGCCAACCCCAGGCGCGATTGGATCGCGCCGCGCGCGCCCAGGCTGCTTGCTTCACGCGCGATGCGCTCTGGGAGGGTGGGCGGGATTTCGGCAAGCGGCTGGTCGGACGGGCCGCCCTGTTCGCTTTTTTCCGCGGCGGACCCTGGCGCTTCGCCATGCATTTTTATGTCGCGCCCATCATCGAGATCGACGGCGATCGCGCGCGCGGCTGGTGGCGTCTTTGGCAGCTGGCGGTGCCGCGCGGCAGCGACGATGCGCTGTTCTTCGCCGCGGTCACGGCCGAAGAGTATCGGCGCGAGCGCGCAGGCTGGCTGCACAGCGCCGTGCGCTTCGAAGAGACGCATTTCGTGCGCCCGGCATCGAACGGCGCTTTGCACCTGCTGAGTACGCTGTCATGAACGCTCAACGTTTCCCTATTGCCGAGGAGATGGCGCGCGTCGTCAGCAACGATGCCGTCAACTCGGAATACTTTCACATGATTCTCGAGGCCTCGGCCGGCATGCAGGAGGCGGCGCCCGGCCAATTCTTTCATTTGCGCTGTCCGGGCGCGTCCGGAGAATCGCCGCTGCTGCGCCGGCCGATGAGCGTCTATCGCGTGGATCGCGTGCACGGCCGTGTCGAATTCCTCTACAAAGTCATGGGCGCGGGAACTCGCGGTTTGGCCACGCTGCGGCGCGGCGAGTCCTTGGATGTCTTCGGTCCGCTGGGACGCGGCTTTCATCTGGCACCCGAGACTCGGCATGTGCTTCTGGTGGCACGCGGTGTCGGCATGGCCACAATGGCGCCGCTTGCGGAAAGCGCCCGGGCGGCTGGGGCCCGGGTCACGGCGATCTTGAGCGCACGCAGTCCCGAGTTCTTGATGTCGAACGATTATCTGGCGTCGGTGGGTGCCGTCACACGGGCGGTATACGACGAGGATGGCTCGAGCGCCATGCCGCGAGTCGAGACCATGATCACCGAGCTGCACGCGGAGCAGCCCATCGACCTGCTCGCCACCTGCGGCTCGAACCGGCTGCTGCAATTGGTGAAGCAGTTGGGCGCCCGCCTCGGCATTCCCGGACAAGTCGCTTTGGAGCAGCACATGGGTTGCGCCATCGGTATGTGCTTCTGCTGCGTTCGCCCATTTCGTACCGCTGAAAAGGTTACCTATCGCCGCGTGTGCTGCGAGGGGCCGGTGTTCGACGTTCGGGAGACCCTGTCATGGTAGACCTGCGCGTGCAGATCGGATCCCTGACGCTCGAGAATCCGATCATGCCGGGCTCGGGAACCTTCGGCGAGCAGCTGACGAGCGTGCTCGATGTCAACCGCTTGGGCGCCCTCGTCACCAAGACCATCACGGCGGATATCCGCGAAGGCAATCCGCCGCCGCGCATTGCGGAATTCAAGGATTCGGTGTTGTGGTCCATCGGCATTCCCAGCAAGGGGCCGGTCCATTACGTCGAGACGCTGGTGCCGTTTTACCGGCAATTCACGCCGCCGCTGGTGGCCAGCATCTCGGCCGATACGGTAGAGCAATTCGGCGAGCTCGCGGCACGCATTTCGGTGCCCGGCGTCAAGGCCATCGAAGCGAACATTTCGTGCCCCAACCTCAAAAAAGACGGCAATGCCTTTGCCATGGATCCGGAAGCCACCGAACAGGTGATCCGGGCCATGAAGGGTGCGACCGCGCTGCCGGTGTGGGCGAAGCTCACGCCCAACGTCGGCGACATCACCGTGCTGGCACGCGCGGCCGAGGCGGGCGGCGCCGATGCCCTGGTGGTGGCCAATGCCATGCTCGCCATGGCCATCGACATTCATACGCGCCGTCCCCGGCTGGGCCGAGTCATGGGGGGATTGACGGGGCCTGCGACCAAGCCCGTCATTCTGCGCATGGTGTATCAATGCGCGCACGCCGTGCAGATTCCGATCATTGGATGCGGCGGGGTGAGCTCCGCCGGCGACGCCATCGAATACATGTTGGCCGGTGCCTCGGCGGTGCAGGTGGGGACGGCGAGCTTTCTGAGCGCCGGCACCATGCTCAAAGTGATCGATGGCATGCGGGATTATTGCGAAACCCACCAGGTCGCCCGCGTCAGGGACCTGACCAAGGCCATGGTGGGACCGCGGGAAGTGCGGCTCGAAGACGCACTCACGGTGTAACCCCATGCCGGACGCAAACCCCGCCTCTTCTCATTCGACGCCACGGCGGGTCTTGGTCGTGGGCGCCGGCGGAACGATTGCCATGGTCGGCCGCTCAGCGTACGACTGGGTGGAGTACGGCGAGAGCGGCCAAGTACGGCCCATCGCCGAGGTGGTGCGTGAATTGCAGCCGCTGCTCGAGGACGTTGAGCCCGAGATGGTGTCCTTCCGTGCCGTCGCCAGTACGGGCATTGCCTGGCGGGACTGGGTGGAATTGGCGCGCCTGGTGCTCAATCTGGCGGCGACGCGTCCCGACGTGCAGGGCATCGTCATCACCCACGGCACGGCATCGCTCGAAGAAACGGCGTGGTTTCTGGACCTGGTTCTGCGCTGTCCCTTGCCTGTCGTCCTGGTCGGTGCGCAGCGTCCCCCCAATACCGCGGGCAGCGACGCGGCGCCCAATCTGCGCGCGGCGCTCGCCGTGGCCGCCGCCCCGGCGGCTCGCGATCTCGGTGTTCTCGTGGTGATGGACAACTACATCCACGGCGCACGCGATGTGCGCAAGACCTCGAACTTCGCACTGGACGCGTTCGAGTCGGGAGAATTCGGGCCGCTGGGCCGTGTCGATGCCGACGCCACCGTCGTGCTGCGGCGCCGCCCGTCTTTGCCCAACCGCCAGGCCGCGCCGCTGGCGGGCGCCCTGGCGTGCGACGCACCGCCGCGGGTCGATCTGGCGTTGTCGTATGCGGGTGCCGACGGCACCGCGATCGATGCGTTCGTGCGCGCCGGCGCACGCGCCATTGTCAGTGTGGGAATGCCGCCCGGCCGCTGCACGCCCGCGGAACGGGAGGCCCTGCGCAAGGCGGTGGCGGCCGGCGTACTGGTGGTCCAATCGAGCCGGGCACCGCGCGGAGCCGTGGTAGCGCAACAATATAATCGCGCGGACGGCATCGTCTCGGGCGGCGACCTGGCTCCCAACAAATTGAGGATCCTGCTGATGGCGGCGTTAGGCGCCGGTATTGCGCACGCGGCGATCGGCGAGATGCTGCATGACTTATAGCCGCGTGACCTGTAGCCGCTGACCTGTACCTGACCTGTAGCGCATGACCTTTGACCGCATGAGAGCCGGTTCCAGTTCAGTGCCGTTGACTTCCCGCGATCGGTATTCAGAATACGAAATCCCTAATGTCTGAGTTGAGATCATGAAACAAGTAGAACGAGTCCCGGATCTTCGCAGTCAGATTTACGAGCGTTTACGCATCGCCATTCGCGGCGGCGAGTATGCCCCCGGCACGCGGCTCCTGGAGAATGATGTCGCCAAGGACCTCGGGGTCTCGCGCACTCCGGCGCGCGAGGCATTGGCGCTTTTGACCCAGGACGGACTGCTGGTGCACGAGGGGCGGCGCTTCAAGGTGCCGGTCTTCGATGAACGGCAGATCACCGAAGTCTTCGAAATTCGCCAGCGGCTCGAGCCGTACGCGGTGCGCCTGGCTTGTGAACGCGCGACAGCCGCTGAGCTCAAGGCGCTGCGGACGATGGCCGACGATGCGCTCAGCAAACCCTCTTCCGTGCAGGAGTACCTGGCGGTCAATCTCAAACTGCGCCAGGCGTTGTTTCCGCTGGGCAAGAACAAGCGCTTGGAAGAAGCGATCCATCTGTATGACGAGCTGGTGCACTACGTGCGCCTCAAGACCTTGAGCGTGGAAGCGAACCGGCAGCTGTCGGTGAAGGGGTGGAAGAAATTGATCTCCGCCGTGACCGTGCGTAAAGCCGAGGTCGCCGAGGAGGCCATGTCGCATCTGCTGGATCTTGCCGAACGGCTGATGCTCGAGACACTCGCGCAGCAGGGCGACGGGGCCGCGGCGCCCTCATCCGTCCCGACGACGGATTGACCATGGAACTCGTGGGCCAGGTCGATTTGAACGCCACTCCCGAAGTGATCTGGGCCGCGCTGTTCGATCCGGCCGTCCTGCAGCGCTGCTTTCCGGGCTGCAAGTCGGTCGAGCGCAAATCGGAGAGCGAATACGCGGCCATTCTGCAAGTCAAAGTAGGGCCCCTGAACGCGGGCTTCAACGGCGTCATCACGCTCACCGATCCCGAGTATCTCAGCGCCGTCACGTTGGCGGGCACGCTGAACGGTGCAGGAGCCGGCTTTGCGAAAGGCACCGCCCGCATCACGTTGCAGCGGCGCGACCTCGTGACCGAGCTTTCGTACAGTGCGGATTTTCGGCTGGGCGGCAAGCTCGCGGCGGTGGGCGATCGCCTGTTCGGAACCGCGGTCAAGCGCAACATTGCCGACTTTCTCGGATCGTTCGCTGCCTTTGTCGATGCGAGCAGGGAAGATGCCGCGCCGAGCCAGGCATCGCTCTGACCATGATAGGGATTCAGAGCATCGAGACCGTCCTCTTGGATCTGCCGATGATCCGGCCGCATCTTCTGGCGATGACGGTCATGCGCAAGCGCACCCTGTTGCTGGTGCGCGTGATGTGCAGCGACGCTATCGAAGGATGGGGCGAGGCGACCTCGATCGGCGGATTGGCGTATGGCGATGAAAGTCCCGAAGGCGTGAAGCTGTGCATCGATACCTTCATCACGCCGGCCATTCACGGCATCGATGCGACCAATATCAACGCCGCCATGGAGCTGATCGGGCGGGTCGTCCAAGGCAATCCTTTCGCGAAGGCCGCGATCGAAACGGCGCTGCTCGACGCGCACGGCAAACGGCGTGCGGTGAGCGTCTCGGAGTTGCTGGGCGGTTCGGTACGCGGCACGCTGCCGGTACTCTGGACGCTGGCGAGCGGCGATACGCAGCGCGATATCGACGAAGCGGAGGAGATGCTCGAGTTGCGCCGTCACCGCGTTTTCAAATTGAAACTCGGGCGCAAGTCCGCGAAGGAGGACTTGGCCCACGTGCTCCACATCAAGCGGGCGCTCGGCGAGCGCGCCGGCGTGACCGTCGATGTCAATCAGCAATGGGACGAGGCGCAGGCGGCACGCTCCATCGCCACCCTCGAGGAGGCGGGCATCGATCTCATCGAGCAGCCGATTGCCAAACACAACCGCGCCGGGATGGCGCGGCTCGCCGCGCGTTTCGTCGTGCCGCTCATGGCCGATGAGGCCCTCCAGGGCCCGGAAGACGCGTTCGATCTCGCGCGTCAGGCGGCGGCCGATGTGTTTGCGCTGAAAGTCGTCAAATCGGGCGGCCTGCATGCAACGCGTCGCACCGCCGCGGTGGCCGACGCGGCCGGGGTGTCTTTGTACGGCGGCACCATGCTGGAAGGAACCATCGGGACGCTCGCGGCCGCGCACTGCTACAGCACGTTGCCGCATCTGCAATGGGGCAGCGAGCTGTTCGGGCCCGCTGCTGCTCGGCGACGACATCGTGGCGACGCCCCTGCGCTACCGGGACTTCGAGCTGCATTTGCCAAGCGGACCCGGGCTCGGAATCGAGCTCGACGAAGACAAGATCGCATTCTATCGACGCGATCGCAGCGATGTGTCGCGCCCAATGCCGCGGGGGCCCGCATGCTGTTCCACGTTGAAATGCAGGTTCGCATTCCCGCCGCTCTCGACCCCGCGCTGCTGGAGCGCCTCAAGCTGGAAGAGCGGGCGGTCGCGCAGGCGCTGCAGCGCAGCGGCGTGTGGCGCCATTTATGGCGGCTGGTGGGGTGCTACGCCAATGTGAGTATTTTCGATGTCGATAGTCCGGCGCAGCTGCACGACATCTTATCGACGTTGCCCTTGTTCCCTTTCATGGACATCACGGTACGAGCGCTGTGCCGGCATCCTTCGGCAATCGCCGACGATGAGCATTTGAACAAGCCTATCAACACATGACATCTGCGGGAGTACCCATGGCTGAGCTCACACGACAGGAACTATTGAAGCTGGTGGAAACGACCCGCGTCTCGGCCGGCAATGAACGCGTGCGCCGCATCGTCGGGCGCGTCGTCGCGGATCTGTTCAGAGCCATCGATGACCTCGACATCACGCCGAATGAATTCTGGAACGGCGTCGGCTGGCTGACGCGGCTCGGAGCCTCCGGCCAGACCGGGTTGATCACCGCCGGCCTGGGCTTCGATCGTCTGCTCGATATCCGCGAGGACGAGAGGGATCGTAGAGCGGGCCTTGCCGGGGGAACGCCGCGCGCCATCGAGGGACCCTTGTATATTCCCGATGCGCCCTTGGCGACGGCCGAAGTGCGCCTGGATGACGGCACCTCGCCGAAGGCTCCCGTATTGGTGATGGAAGGCCGCGTGCTCGATGCCAAAGGCGCCCCGTTGAAGGGCGCCATCGTCGACATCTGGCATTGCAACGAGCATGGGCGTTACTCGCACTTCGACCCGTCGCAAAAGGAGTTCGAATTGCGCCGACGCGTCCGCGTCGATGGCAACGGTGGGTATCGGTTTCGCAGCTTTCTGCCTCCGGGCTATGCGATACCGCCCGACAGCCCGACCTCCGAACTCTTTGCGGCGCTGGGGCGTCATGGAAATCGGCCCGCGCACATTCATTTCCTGGTCTCCGCTCCGGGCGCCAAAACCCTGACCACGCAGATCAACATCCCAGGCGATCCGTTCATCAACGATGACTTCGCGTTTGCCACACGGGACAACTTGATCGTCACGCTCGAGACCGTGAAGGACCCGAAGGGCTACGAATCGCTGGGAATCACGGATTCGTTCACCCGGATTCGATTCGACTTCCGCCTGCAGCCGGCATCGGCGGAAACAGAGCAGGGGCATGTCGCCCGCGAGGCGCGCGCTCACGCATGATGCGACGCCGTCGGAAATCTTGCGTGAGCCGGCGAGCGTAGGCCTTCCCGTGCCGTCGGTACGCTCGGGGTCGGTCGACATCCACTACGAAGTGCAGGGCGCAGCGGAGGCGCCCGCGCTGCTGCTGCTGCATTCGCTCGGCGTCGACCTCGGCATGTGGGACCCGCAGATGCCGGACTTTTTGCGGCACCATCGAGTCGTTCGCTACGACGTGCGCGGTCACGGGCGTTCCGGCGTCGGCGCCGCGAAGTGCTCCATCGAGATTCTGGCGCAAGATGCCATCGCGGTTCTCGATGCCGCGCAGATCGTGAAGGCACATTGGTGCGGATTGTCCCTCGGCGGCATGACGGCCATGTGGGCTGCTTCGCGCCGGCCCGAGCGTGTGGCGCGGTTGGTGCTTTGCAATACCTCGGCACACATGCCGCCGGCAGCGCAGTGGCACTCGCGCATGGAGCTCGTGCGTCGCGAAGGCATGCGGGCGGTCGCGCCGGCCGTGATCGAGCGCTGGTTCACCGCCGGCTTCCGCCGCTCGCATCCTGAGAAGGTCGCGCGTATCGAAGGGATGCTCCGAGCCACCCTACCTGAAGGGTATGCGGCTGTCTGTGGAGCCATCGCCGAGATGAATCAGCTGAACGACATTCGTAGGATCGCGGCGCCCACCTTGGTCATCTGCGGTGCCGAGGACCCGGCGACGCCCTTGGCGCATTCGGAAGCGTTGTGCGATGCCATCGCGGATTCTCGACTGGTGGTGCTGCAGGCGGCGCACCTGTCGAACGTGGAGAAGCCGCAGGATTTCTCCACCGCGGTCGGCGATTTTCTGAACGCCCGCGCCAACCTGCCTTAGGAAACGCCCCGTGCCGACTGCGTCATAGACGATCGCTTCGCTTTGTCAAAAAAGACTTGTATTCGGTTTAGATTTGGAGTATTTCCTATATTTACCGTAGTTTCTATCATATCGATGACGAATGATGATCTTGATTGGTGGAATTTGAGCGAAACGCAATTTGAAGGTTTTGCAGGATTCGCGATAAATGAAGCTATTTATCAGAGCCGATGGAGCCCCGGTCACGCCGACTGTGTGGCCATTTAAAGAAGATGAAAATTCGTTATTGAGCGAATTTTGGGTGGGCTGCCTATTGGATTTCAAAAAAAGATGGGGGATGAAGATGTCTAAGAAAGCCTGGTTTTACGGCGCCGTGATGCCCTTGGCCGTGTTGATGAACCCGGTCGGCGCACCGGCTGCACCGGCGGACCAGTCGGCAGCTCCCCAGGCATCGGCTAGCCAGGCATCTGCCGGCAACGACGGGCTGCAGGAGATCGTCGTCACCGCAAATCGCCGAAGCGAGTCGAAGCAGGACGTGCCGATTGCGATCGAAGCGTTTTCCTCCGATCAGCTTCAGGCTGCAGGTATTTCAGGGGTCGCCGATCTCGGCACGATCACGCCCGGCCTCGTGATGGGCAATCAGGGTGGCTACCTGCAGCCGCGGTTGCGCGGCGTCGGTACATTGGCTGTATCGCCTGGCGACGAGAACCCGATCGCGCTCTATGTCGACGGCGTCTATTACGCCTCAATGCCGGGCGCCATGCTCGACCTCGCCAACGTCGCCAGCGTCGAGGTCGACAAGGGACCGCAGGGCACGCTGTTCGGCCGCAACGCGACGGGCGGCCTCATCCAGATTACGACGCTCGATCCCAAGCCGGATTTCCAGGGCTGGGCCAGCGTCGGCTACGGCAACTACAATACGGTGGAGGCCGATGAGTACGTCACGGGCGCCCTGACCAAGACGCTCAGCACCAATTTGGCCGCCTACTATCAGGATCAGGGCGAGGGTTTCGGGCGTAACGCCTTCAACGGCGAGTACGTCAACCAGACGCGGGATCTTTCACTACGCAACAAATGGCTGTTCCAGCCCTCTGACGACACGCAGTTCAAGCTGGTTCTGGATTTCGAGGAGGTGCATTACACCCCCACCTATGTTCCGGCGCCGGGCACGACACCTCTGGGCGGTCCGCCTTACACGGGTTCGCCGCAGGGGATCGACGGCTACTATCAGCCCTACGGTTTTACCCAGCAAGGTGGCAGCAGCCTGCAGATCGACCACGATTTCGGCTTTGCCCATTTCCTCAGCACCACGGCGTATCGCGAAACCGGGACCACAATCTCGGAAGACGGCGCGCTGACGCCCAACTATGCCTACACGCTCAATTTGCCGTGGTTCGAGGAGCACCACCAGCTCAGCCAGGAATTCCAGCTCCAGTCCGAGGCGGACAGCAAGATCAAATGGACAGGCGGTATCTATCTCTTCGACGCCGATGGCTCGTGGAATCCAATCATCGCGGAGGGTGGGCTGGAAGCACCTTACACGTACTATACCTATTCAGACCAGAAAGCCTACTCGGGCGCCGTGTTCGGGCAGGCGACGAAGGAGATCTTTCCCGACACCGACCTGACGCTCGGCGCCCGCTATACCGTCGAGCGCCGCAATTTCCACGGCACGGATACGTATACGGTGAACGACGGGCCGCAGCTGTTCGGCGGCTATGACGAGGAGCACACGATCTTCCAGAAGCCGACCTGGCGCGCCTCGCTCGACCACCATTTCTCGCCCGACCTGATGGCCTACGTCTCTTATAACACCGGCTTCAAGAGCGGCGGCTACAATGACACCCTCGTTCCGACGGTAAAGTTTCAGCCGGAGACGCTCGCCGATTATGAGGTTGGGACGAAGGCGGACTTCCTCGACCATCACCTCCGCCTCGACGTCGCGGCCTTCTATTACGATTACAAGAACCTGCAGGAGGTCCGCTATCCCGACGGGGTGGAGGACATCTACAACGCGCCGGCCGCCACGATTTACGGGCTGGATATCGACCTTAATGCGAAGCTTATCCCTAACCTGACCGCGACTATCGGCCTCGAGCTTCTGCGCGACTACTATACCAACTTTCCCGATGCGCCGATCTCGACGCCGGCGGGCCCTCCCCTGGGTGGGACGAACTACACGACCGGCAATGTCGACGGGAACCGGCTGGCTCAGACGCCGGACTGCACGCTCGACTTCTCGCTCGAGTATGTGATCCCGACCCCGATCGGCGACTTCACTGCGAACTTTACCTATGCCTACGATGACGGCTGGGCTGCAGAGGCGGACAACAGGCTGCGCCAACTGCCCTACAGCATCGTCGACAGCCAGGTGGCGTGGCATTCCTCCAACAAACTCTACACCGTGACGCTGTGGGGCAAGAATCTGCTGAACACCCAATATCTAGTCGCCCTCGATTCTCAGGCGAACGGCGATTTCGCCCAGTATGCACCGCCCCGAACCTACGGCATCAGGCTGCGACGGGATTTTTAATTCTAGAGCCTCGGAGCGCGATCTCGTGGCGGATGGGCTAAGCTTGGATGCCGCTGCCGTGTACGCGGTCTGCAAGGAGAGGATGGCTTTGGTTCAGATCAAGAAACCGGACATCAGGCAGGCCATTCTCGAGGGGGCGTTCACGTCTTTCTCGCGCAACGGCTATGCCTCGACCAGCGTTGCCGACATTGCCGCCGCCGCCAACATCACGGCGAGCAATGTCTATGTGTATTTCCCCTCGAAGCTGCACATTCTTTACGACATCTATCGTCCGTGGCTTACGGATCAGCTGCTGAAACTGCAGAAATCGATACGTCGGCTGCGCTCGCCGCGCCTGCGTCTGCGGCGCATTTTCATTGGGCTTTGGAGCGATATTCCGGCTGCCGATCATTGCTTTGCCAATGCGCTGATGGAAGCTCTCGCGTCGTCCCCGCCGGGCGCCGGCAAAGTGTCCGACTTGCTGGCCTGGTCCGAGGGCTTTCTCACCGACCTGTTGCGGGAGTGCTTGCCGGAAGATCGTCAGCAGTTGACCCATGATCACATTCTTTCGCATATCTTGTGGATGGCCTTCGACGGCTTCGCGATGAACAAGCGGGTCGGCGACACCCGCGACATCGAAGCGCTCGCCGATTATGTGACCGATCTGCTGCTCGCGGGTTCGGTCGGCATGACGCTTACGGGTGCTGAAGCGGCCGACGCGAGCACCAATGGCGGAACACGCCGCAGCGGAGCGCGCGCTCGGGGAGCGTAATGACTGCGAGCGTTGCTCGAGCCGAAGCTCCAGAGGAGACCCTCGGAATGTCCAGCGACCGGATCATCAACACGGTGTGCGCGCATAACTGCGGCGGCCGGGCACGGCTCGCCTGCACGGTGCGCGATGGCAAGCTGGTGCGGGTCGCGGCTGCCGATATGCCCGATCCATCCTACACCGGTGCCTGCGTGCGCTGCTTGACCCTCCCGCAGTGGGTCTACAGCAAGGAACGCATCGCGCAGCCGATGCGGCGCACGGGCGCGCGCGGCTCGGGACAATTCGAGCCTGTTTCCTGGGATACGGCACTGGATGAAATCGCGGCGCGCTTCACCGCGCTCATCGCGGAGCACGGTGCGCAGAGCATCGCCTTCACCCGCTCCTCGGGCACCTCGACCCTCGGCCGTTATACGCGTCTCGGAGCGTTGCTCGGCGGCGGCGGCAGCATGGATTTTTACGGCGGTGTGGATCTGGCCGTGCACATGGGCCTCAACAGCACCTTCGGCGACAAGGGCATGTATGGCCAGCACGCCAACGAATGGACGGATCGGGTGCGCTCGAAGTTCATTCTGGTATGGGGCCACAATCCGGCTGAAACCGCACTCACCTCGATGAAGTTCCTGCTCAATGCGCGCGATGCGGGCAGCGAACTGGTGGTGATCGATCCGCGCTACTCGGCCACGGCCATGCACGCGACCTGGTGGCTGGCGCCGCGCGTCGGCTCCGACCTGGCGCTCGCGCTCGGACTGCTGCGCATCCTCATCACGGAAGATCTCATCGATGCGCCGTTCGCCATCGCACATTCGTCGGCACCGCTCCTGGTGCGGCTCGACAACGGCCGGCTGCTGCGCGCGGGCGATGCGGCCGGCGATGTCGGCACAGGAGCGCGACGCGCCGGCGATGGCGCCGCACCGTCGCCGCACGCGGGCACCGAAGCGGAGCGACGGGTGGGGCCCACCGGAAGCGGTCCGGGCCAGGAAGCCGCGGTGTTCAGGGTCTGGGACGGCGAGCGCGGCCGGGCGTGTGCGCCGCACGAGGCCGCGGCCGCCACGCTCGACTGGCGCGGTGAGGTCGACGGTATACCGGCGGCCACCGTGTTCAATCTCCTGGCGGCGAACGTCGCCGCGTACACGCCGGAGAGGGTGGCGCAGCACACCGGGCTGAAAGCGTCCGATATTCTCGATCTCGGACATGCCTATGCGCGCAGCAAGCCGGCAGTGATCGGCTTCGGCTACGGCGTCGATCGTTACCGCCATGGCGAGCTGCTGGTGCGCGCCGCCGCAGCCATGGCGATACTCACCGGTAACGTCGGTCAGCCGGGCGGCGGGATCGGCGTGCAGAGTCACGGTTCGGGTTTCCGCCTGCCGCGGATGGCGCGCGACAAGCCGTTGCCGTCCTGGGCGCGGGCGACGCCGGTGCCGATGATCGAGGTCACGCAGCGGGAACTCCCGGTGCGCGCGCTGTTCTGCCAGGGCGACTGGCTCAATCAGCGCATGGGCGACATGAATAAGACCGCCGAATACCTCTCTAAGCTCGAGTTCGTGGTGACCGTCGATCATTTCTGGCAAACGACCACGCAATGGTCCGACATCGTGCTGCCGGCCTCGACCTTTCTCGAATGCACGGCGTCCGTTCGCGATGCGGTGGTGACCGGCAACAGTGTGCTGCTGCGCCAGAAGGTGATCGATCCGGTCGGCGATTCGCGTCCCGACGCCGATATAGAACGCGACCTCGCACAGCGGCTCGGCCTCGGCGAATGGTTCACCGAGACCGCCGAGGAGATCGTGCGCGGCCAGATCGACGGCGCGCGCGATCCGGCGTTCGCCGGCATCACATACGAGAAACTGGTCGCCGCCGGGGGTGGTTTGCGGCTCGACGTGCCGTACACGCCCAACGTGCAGTACGCCGATCTGTGCTTCACCACCCCGACCGGACGCGCCGAGCTGTATCTGGAGGAACTCGCCGACATGGGCGAGGCGCTGCCGGTGTATGTGGAAGATCACGAGGCGCAGCGCTCGCATCCTCTGGCGGCGGAATTTCCGCTGGTGCTCGTGCAGGCGCATGTACGCCAGCGCGCGCATTCGACGTTCTTCAATACCGGCTGGACCTTGGAAGTGTGGCCCGAGCCGACCCTGGAGATGAATCCCGACGATGCCGCGGCGCGCGGTCTGGCGAGCGGCGACCTGGGCGAAGCGCACAACCACCGTGGCCACGTGGTCGCGCGCGTGATTTGCAATCCCGATCTGCCGCCGGGGATGTGCAACCTCGGCGAAGGCTGGAAACAGCAGCAGTACATCAGCGGTAATGTGCAGATGCTGACCAACGACCTGATCAATGACGCCCACACGCGCGTCTGGGGGCACTCCAACATTCCTTTTTATGACACACGCATCGAAGTGCGGCCCGCGAATGCCGGGAATGCCGGGAATGGCGGGAAACCTGGGAAAGCCGAGAATACGGCGAGTGCGGCGGCGGCCTCATGAGCCGGCTGGGCATGGTATTGAACCTTGACCGCTGCATCGGCTGCTGGGCTTGCGCCGTGGCGTGCAAGATGGAGAACAGTATCGGCGAGGGTCTGTGGTGGCAGCAAATCAAGACCATCGGCGGCGCCGACATCGATACCTCGGCGGGGGTGTTTCCGAATGTCAGCAAGTATTATCAGCCGCGCAACTGTTTTCACTGCGCTGATCCGCCGTGTCTGCCGGTGTGTCCGACGGCCGCGATCGTGCAGCGCGCCGATGGCATCGTGGACATCATTTACGACAAGTGCATCGGCTGCGGCAAATGCGAGCCGGCCTGTCCCTACGATGCGATCGAAATGAATGAGTTCGCGCCGGTGTTGCCGCACGGTCTCGAACAGGGCCACGGCGCAGCCGAAGTGGCGCCGCGGCGGGCGCATGTGGTCGAGAAGTGCACTTTCTGCAGTCACCGCGTCGATCAGGGTCTGCAGCCGGCCTGTGTCGAGGCCTGTCCGACCCAGGTGATCACCTTCGGCGACGTGGAGGATCCCCACAGCGCCGTGGCGCGCGAGCGCGCGAAACCGGATGCGTTCCGTATCAACGAACAATCCGGCGCCGATCCATCGGTCTGGTTTCTGCCGGCGAAGGCGGGCGCGACACAGCGACGCAGCTGATGAGCGTGCCACAGCCCGGTCATCCCTCGGATACGCTGGCGCGGCACCTGCCCGATCCGGAGCTGCCGCCGTGAAGCCTCCTGCCTTCGGCTATGTCAGGCCGGAAACCCTCGAAGAGGCGTTGGATTTCCTGGCCGACCATGAAGGGGCGGCGGTCCTGGCCGGTGGGCAAAGTCTCATCACCACGCTGAACATGCGCCTGGCCAGCCCGGAGTATGTCGTTGACATCAATCGCATCGAGCAATTGTCCCACTTGGTGCGGGACGGTGATGAAGTCGTGGTCGGCGCGCTGGTTCGGCATGCGGAGGTGGCCGCCTCTCCATTGATCCTGGATCACATTCCGCTGGTGGCAAAGGCGATGGAGCATGTCGCCCATCCGGCGATTCGCAATCGCGGCACTTGCTGCGGCAGTCTCGCCTATGCGGATCCGGCTGCGGAGATGCCGCCTTGCGCGGTGGCGCTCAACGCCCGGCTGATATTGGCGAACCGCTCTGAACGCCGGACGGTCGCGGCACGCGATTACTTTCTGGGCGTCTACGAAACTGCGCGAAGACAGGATGAGTTGCTGATCGAGGTCCGATTTCCGATCGCCCGGCCGCAGGAATATTTCGGGTTTGCCGAGTTGACGCGGCGACACGGTGATTTCGCCCTCGTCGGCGCGGCAATCCGCGCACAATGCCAGGGGCGCCGGATCCGGGCGCTCGATATCGTCGTGTTCGCGGCGGTGGCCAATCTCGTCGTATCGAAGGCCGCTACGCGGTTAGCCGTCGGTCGCGAGTGGTCCGATGAGCTCGTGGACGCGGTGGCGAGCGGCGTAGCGGAAGAAATGGAACCGATGGATAACCTGCAAGGCAGGCCCGAGACCAAGCGTCTGCAGGGCGCCACTGTGCTTCGCCGAGCGCTGAACAAGATGATGACCGAGGTCGATCGTGCGGCAGGCTGAGCGCGGCGACCTCGTGTCGATCGACTTCCACCTCAACCGGCGGCCGGTTCAGATTTCGGTCGCGCCGCGCTGCCATCTGGCCGACATGCTGCGCGAGCAACTGCTGCTGACGGGCACGCACCTCAGTTGCGAGCATGGCGTGTGCGGCGCCTGCAACGTGATGGTGAACGGCGTCGTCATTCGCGCTTGTCTGATGCTCGCCGTGCAGGTCGATGGCGCCGAGGTTCTCACCATCGAAGGATTGACCGCCGACGGCCGCATTGCCGATCTACAGAGGGCATTCGTCGCGCGCAATGCGCTGCAATGCGGTTTCTGTACCCCCGGTATGCTCATGACCGCGCACGAGCTGCTGGCGCGGCAGCCGGCACCATCGCGCGAGGAGATCCGCATCGCGCTGTCCGGAAATTATTGCCGCTGCACGGGTTACCACGCCATCGTCGACGCCATCGAGACGGTTGCGAGTCAGCGCCGGGGAGCCGCTGTTGGCTAAGTCATCCGACAGTCTCATCGGCAAGTCCGTGGCGCGGCCACAGGCAGAGCGCGCCGTCGCCGGCCGCGGTTATTATACCGACGACATCGCCGCGGCCGGCATGGCGCATGCCGTGTTCTTGCGCAGCCCGCACGCGCACGCCCGAATCGGCAAGATAGATCTGGAGGCGGTGCGCTCGGCGCCCGGCGTCATCGCGGCTTTTTCGGGCGCCGACCTCGCCAAGATTTGCAAGCCCTGGCAAACCCGTCTGGCGTTGGTCCCGGGCCATTACTCCGCGGCTCAACCGCCAATGGCGATCGATGAATCATGCTGGCAGGGCGAAGCGGTGGCGATTGTGGTTGCCGAGAGCCGCGCCCAAGCCGAGGACTCCCTGGAGCTTGCGCAGATCGAGTGGGAGAGTCTGCCCGCCGTCGTTGATCCTGAGGCGGCACTCGCGCAAGACGTGCCCTTGGTGCATGGCGGCCTGCAAAGCAATCTTGCGATCGATCACCGAATCGAGAAGGGCGATACGGCAGCGGCGTTCGGCCATGCAGCAACGATTGTCGAGCACAGGTTCCACTTCGGCCGGCAGACCGGCGTCACATTGGAGCCGCGGTCGATCCTCGCCGCCTTCGATCGCCGCACCGAGCTGCTCACCGTCTATCAATCCACCCAAGTTCCCTTCCAGATGCGCGAGGTCTATGCGGAACAGCTGGGATTGAACCCGGATCAGGTGCGAGTCATCGCGCCGGATGTCGGCGGAGCTTTTGGCCTCAAGCTCCACGCCTACGCGGACGAAATCGCGGTCGTCGCGGCAGCCATGCTGGTGGGACGGCCCATCCGATTCACCGCGGACCGGCTGGAATCCTTCGTCAGCGATTCGCATGCGCGCGAGGCGATTGCGACCGCACGGATGGCGCTCGGCAAGGACGGAATGATCACCGGCATCGAGGTCGATCTGATCGGCGGATTCGGAGCCTATTCGATCTATCCTCGCAGCAGCGTCGGCGAGATCATGCAGACCATCCAGCTTGTCGGCGCATGCTACGAATTCTCCGCGTATCGCGGCCGGATGCGCGGCGCATACCAGAACAAGCCGCCCTCAGGCGCATACCGCGGCGTCGGCGAGCCGCTCGCCATGGCCATCACCGAACAGATGATCGAATTCGCCGCTGCCGCCGTCGGCATGGACCCGCTGGAGTTCCGTCGCCGCCATTACCGCAAGACCAGCCGTGAACCGACGACAACCAATGCGGGAGTCGTGCTCGAGGATCTCTCGCTCCAGGTATGCCAGCAAAAGCTGATCGAGCACATGGAATACCACGAATTGCGCCGCGAACAGACTTCGCTTCGCCATCAGGGTGTCTATCGCGGCATCGGTCTGTCCGCATTCATCGAAATGTCGGCAGGCCCCAGCCTCTACGGACCCCAAGGCGTCAAGATCGCAGGGCACGAGTCGTGCCGGCTGCGGCTGGAAGCATCCGGCCGGATACAAGCCTTCTCGAGCTCGACCGATCAGGGGCAAGGTATCGCGACCGGGATCAGCCAGGTGATTGCGGCGGAGCTCGGCATTCCGTTCGAGGCGGTCCGGATCACCTGCGGTGACACGAATCTGACCCCGTATGGTTCGGGCGCCTGGGCGTCGCGAGGCATGTCCTACGGCGGCGAGGCGGCATTGCTCGCCGCGCGACAGCTTCGGGCCAATGTGCTCGCCATCGCCGCGTCGCTTCTTCAGGTCAATGCGGCCGATCTGCACATCGCGAATGGGATTATCTATGACGCCGCGGGTGTCGAGCAGACAACCGTGGCGAACGTAGCGGCGACCGCCTGTTATAGCCCGCACCAGATTCCGCTCAGCACGGTGCCCCCGCTCGAGGTCCAGGAACGTTTCTTCGCGAAGAACGTGCCTTATTTGAGCGGCAACGGAATCCAGGCGGCTCTCGTCGAGGTCGACATCGGCACAGGGCTCGTCAGCCTGCTCAAATGCTGGGTCGTCGATGATTGCGGCCGCGTCATAAACCCGCAGCTGGTCGATGAGCAGATACGGGGCGGCCTGGTCCAGGCCATCGGCGGTGCGCTTTACGAGCGCTGTATCTATTCCGAGGATGGACAGCTGCTCAATGGGACCCTTGCCGACTACCTTTTACCGATGGCGGGCGAAATGCCGGACATCGACGTGTTTCATGTATCCACGCCTACTTTTTCCACGCAGCTCGGGGCCAAGGGCGTTGGGGAGGCAGGCACCATCGGTGGATTAGGCTGCATCTGGACCGCCGTGAACGACGCACTGCGCCCGCTCGGTGCCAGGGTCACGCATCAGCCCTTTACCCCGGAACATGTTCTGGACTGCATCGCCGCAGCAAGCTCAGGAAAGGCGCGAAAGGTCGATCGTGCGGCCGCGGCCTCGTCGAACGCGGCGGCGGCCCACGACGTACCCGCCAAGATGGAATAGCAAGGCAGGTCGCACTAGACTCAGAGCGAGCTGGCGAAATCGCCGATCAGAGTCGCGACTTGGGGCGACCTTCGGGCCGTTCTTCTTGGTTGTGAATTAACCGCTCCGGTATGATATCCAGTTTATGACCGGAGATATCCATGGCAAAGAAAAAGTTGAAGCGGCGAGTCATTCGAGCGTGGTCGAAGACAGATGTGAAGATGCTGCGAAGCATGGCAAAGGCCAAGATGTCGGCCCCTGCGATTGCGAAGAAATTGCGGCGGACGCGCGGCTCGGTATCGCAGAAAGCGATGCTCTTGGGGGTACGGTTTCGATCGATCAGGCGTAAGACCTAGCACAGCGAAGACCGCGCTCGGGGCGCGTCCGCATGGTCGTGTCCTACTCGAATCGGGAAAGGTCGGTCGTCTCCTTCGGGCACGATGCCGAGATTGATGAGCGGACGTGCGAACGGGTGCCTGCCGCCGTATACACGAGGCCGAGCAGCTCGCGGCGCGCATCGGCCCCACGTCAGAAACTGCGCGTGACAAGAGGGCGGGGTGCTTCGGCGTAGACTAAACTATCAATCAACGAGCGTCATGGACGAGGCAACCCGGCGGCAGCGGTTGCGCAACGAAGTGAAGTGGAGCCGTCAGCTGCAAGAGGTACTCGCTCACGCCGCGCCCGTTCTCGCATTTCTACACGGTTGGACTAAGAACGAGGGTTGCTCGGCCAGCGTTCATTCCGTAGCCTCGGGATCGAATCATGGCGATCAAGATCCAGCACTCGATTCATACCCTGCGCTTGAAGGTGAAAACTGAAGGATATCCCTGGCTCAACGAGGCTGCGATCGAGGTCAATGTCGTCTGGAATTACGCCAACGCGACGAGCTTCAAGGCCGCTCGTCCATTCGCCGGTCCTTCCAAGTGGCTCAGCGCGTATGATCTGGACAAGCTGACCGCCGGGGCGACGGAGCACTTTGAGCGCATCGGTTCCGAAACCATTCAGCGGATCAACGCCGAGTTCGCCACCCGGCGAAAGCAGTTTAAAAGGGCGAAACTCCGCTGGCGGCCCAGCCGCGGCTCCAAGCGCGCCCTGGGCTGGATACCCTTCAAAGCCGCCCAACTGAAGCGCAAGGGCAGGTGCCTGCGTTTCTCGGGCAAGGCCTTTCGGGTGTTCGAGCAAGGGTTACTCGAGAATGCCCGCTGGAAGTGTGGCTGCTTTGCCCAGGATGCAGTCGGGGATTGGTGGCTCTGCATACCGGTAGAAAAGGCGGTCGCGCACGCTCCTGCTCCCAACGATGCGGTGGGCCTGGATTTGGGCCTCAAGGACACGGTCGCGACCAGCGATGGGGATAAGCTCGAAGCGGGTCGTTTTTATCGATCCATCGAGCAAAAGACCGCGAGCGCCCAGCGCCGCGGCCACAAACGCCAGGCCAAGCGCCTACATCGAACCGCCGCTCGGCGACGAAAAGACGCCTTGCACAAGTTCTCGAGAACGATCGTGAATGAATATCAGAGGATAGTCGTCGGCGATGTGAGCAGTCTCAAACTGGCAAAGACTCGGATGGCCAAATCCGTGCTCGATGCCGGTTGGGGGATGCTCAAGACCTTCTTGCAGTACAAGGGCCAGCAGGCCGGCAGATGTGTTCTTATCGTCAGCGAGAAAAACACGACGCGAACATGCAGCAGCTGCAAGGCCCTCTCGGGTCCTTCAGGTCTGGACATGCTCGTTGTAAGGACTTGGGTGTGTCGTGAGTGCGGTGTCACTCATGATCGGGACGTGAATGCAGCCCGAAACATCCTGTCCGCGGGGAGGTTGCCCCCGTCCGTCGGCGGGAACGAATCATCGCTTTCAGTCGCGGAGCCGAGCCAGGCATATTGTCGATGCGAGGCAGGGATTAGCGCGATGAAAGCGGCGGCATGAGCACCGGCTTCCTCGAACTTGAGCTGGCGGCCGCCGCCTACTTTTCCAGTCTCCCGAGCAACGCTCCCTGATGCTGCGATGCCAGAGTCTTTAACGAGCACAAAAGGATTCGCCATGCCGACATTTTCCAAACTCGGGATCGTTGCGATCCTCTGCATTTCTTTGCACGCATTCGCCGATGCGCCCGCGTCTGCGCCGGCCACGGCGCTGACCACTGCGCCCGCACGAACGATTCTTGAACGTCACGATCAATCGGGAGTCCCCGGAAAGGAGATCGTGTTGGGCACCGCCCAATTGCCGGCCGGCACCGCCATCGGCTTCCACACCCATCCCGGAGATGAATTCGGTTACGTGCTCAAAGGACCTTTGGTGCTCAAGACCAAAGGCCAGCCGGATCGGATGCTCAAGACCGGTGACTTCTTCTTCAATGCCCGCGGCGTGGTTCATAGCCTCGCGACCGTGCCGGGCGGCGAGGGCGGAACCGCCCTGTCGACCTGGATTGTCGACAAGGGCGTACCTCTCGCCACCCCGGTGCCGAACTAAAACGCCGCCAATCGGCCTCGGCCGTTGGGCGGAGCACAAGGAGAATTGACCAAAAGCGCGCACAATTGGCCAAGTGGACCGCAATGAATACCGCGCGTTCGATGGTGGGGGAACCGATGAGCCTGGTTAAGTTAAAGCGTCTCGAGCAAACGCTGTGCCCGGCGTAGATCGGCCGAGCTGTGGCCCTCGGAAAAAAGAGCATATACGGAAGAGAGCAGGGTCATTGCTTCCGGCAAACGGTCCATTTGTCGCCACAATGACGCAAGCGAAATCGCCGTGCGGAGACGCCATGCCAAGGCATTTTGCATCTCGGCAAGCTCGAGGGATCTGAATAGCGCCGACTCCGCACGGTCAAAGCCCGATGAGCCGGAAACCGCGACGGCTTGATCTGCCTGAAGCCGCAGCAGTTCGGGTGCGCACCAGCTGTTGGATTCCAGGGCCGCCTCGACAGGGAGGGAGATCCCACGCCCGAACGTCAGTAGCGTGTGCGCGATGAGACCTTCCGGCGCGCTTCCGCCGACTTCCCTGCCATTGCTGCCCTCGGCCGGCTGGTTCGCATAGTGTCGTGCGAAGAGGCGCCAGCGGCTCAGCCGATAGCGTGCGGCGTGCTCATCCAGCGCGGCAGCCAGCGCCGCCGCATCGTCCCAATCTCCACGCCATGCGGCGATGGGACATGACGCCAGCGCCAGTACCTGGCAAACCGAATAAGGGGTGTCTTCCCTCGCGTACTCCAATGCGAGCGCGGCCATCGATCTGGCCTGGTCGGCGAGCCCTTCGAGCCACAGCACCCGGGCGAGCACAATGCGCATCGAGACGCGGTGATCTATCGGCGTCGAGTAGTAATGCAACGGAGCAGCTGCAACTTCGGTATTCAATACGCTCTCCGCCAGGCGGCGGGCCTCGCGCTGATTGCCCTGGAAATGCTCGGCCTGCGCCAGGAGGCGATTGGAGATCAACGATGCGAAGGGTTCGCGATTTTGAGCGACCCACTCGGCGAGACGCTGAGCGCTGCTCGCAGCTTGTGGATAGCGTCCACGCTCGATTCCGCGGATCGTCTCGCTGACCAGAAAGGTGATTTGATGCGAGAGGGGGAGCTCGCGAGGCCGTCGAAAGAAGCGCCTTGTCGTCCGAGTCATCCGTAAAATGTCGACCCAGGACACCGACTGCCGCCGTCAGCCGCTCCTCGAGGCCTGGGTTGCGGATTCCCCGCCTCGATAGCGCGTCCATTGCTTCTCGTGCCAGCCCGCGAAACTCTTCGGCCAGGCCAAGTCGGTAGCCAAATGGAATGGCATCCGCTGCAAGTCGGGCGCCAAGAGCCGCATCCCCGGAAGGACCGAGAGCCCATCGGATCGCGTAGCGGACATCCTCGAGGGCAAACGCATAACCGCGAAGCCATTCCTCGCGCACCACGGTGTTCCAGTCCAGCTGGGCTTTGCGCAGGAGGTGACCCATCTGCTCGGCATGCCGGCGAAAAGCCCGGCTTGCGTGAGCGGTTTCTTGCAGCCTGTCGAGCGCATAGTCGCGCGTCGTGTGCGGCAGGCGGTGAACAGGTGGCCCGGCACCGTCCTCCGTCGCAACCAGCGATTGATCGGTGAGGCTGAAGAGAAGGTAAGTGGCTTCGTCCTCCGAAATCCCGTCGTACGCTATGACCCTGATGCCGAGTGTCAGTGGAAAAGCGCCGCGAAATACCGCAAGCCGTTGCAATGCCGTCCGCTCCTTCTCGGCCAAGAGTGCATAGCTCCAATCGAGCGCGGCCTTGAACGTCTGATGGTGGGCGCATCCGGTATGGCGGCCCAACGGGCTTATCAGCAGCTGTTCCTTGAGTCGTGCGGCAAGCTCGGTGAGGGGCATGGATCCGACGTGCGCGGCGGCCAGCTCGATCGCCAAGGGGTTGCCGTCGAGGTAGCGGCAGATGGATGCCACTAGCGGCGCATTGGTGTCATTCAACTCGAACGACTGATCCGCACATTTCGCAAGCTCGCTAAAAAGCTCGATAGCCGAATGATCGACGGCGGATCGTCTGTCGATCCTCGCCGTCTCATGGGGTACGCCCAGCTCTTTGATCCGAAACCGCCGCTCCCCCTCCACTCGCAGCGGCTCCCGACCGGTCGCAAGCACGTGAAGCGACGAATCCCTGGCGAGCAAGGTCTCAACCACGCGGGCCGCAGCGTCGATGACGTGTTCGCAGTTGTCGAGCAGCAGCAGCAGATGACGCTGTCGTAAAAACCGGCTCAACTCGGAGACGTGGATCCTCCTCGCCGATCGCGAAACCGAGGGCGAGCGCGAGTGCGCGCGGCACGTGGCGGGCGTCGGCGACGGTAGTCAAGTCGATGAAGTAGGCGCTGTCGCGAAAGACGGAGGCACACTGAGCGAGGACGCAGCGGGCAATGGCACTCTTGCCGACCCCACCCGTTCCGACAAGCGTCACGAGCCGGCTGCGCGCAACCAGAAACCTGAGCTCTTCGACCTCAGAATCGCGCCCTATGAGCCGGGTGAGCGGCGCGGGGAACCCGCGCCCGGCAACCCCGATTCCGGGCACGGCCGCCGCGGAATTGGTAGTTACTTCGGCGACGAACGCATATCCACGGCCGAACGCGTTCACGATATACCGCCTGCCGTCGCGCTGATCTCCCAGCGCGCGCCGGAGGGCCGCGATGTGAATTCGAAGATTCACTTCCTCGACGACTCGCCGGGGCCAGGTGCGCGCGATCAGTTCCTCTTTGGTGATCAACTCGCCGGGCCGCTCGAGCATCACCAACAAGAGATCGAATGCACGATCGCCGAGCGGAATGGGCCTCCCTGCATCGCTCAACACGCGCTCGACGGGCCACAATTCGAACGATCCGAAGCGAAGGGCGCGTCGTGCGCCGGCTACGGGAACAATGTTGTCGTGAGTAGATGCAGTACTCAAACGATCTCCCTGGGGCTCGGGACCCTTACCGTCGCTTCGTTCGAATCGTGAGCCATCAAACGCCTCGATGGGAGCGTACCCGCGGAAGCCCGAGCGTGCATCGCCCGTGGCGGTACCGTCTCTCCACCCCTTTCGAGGGAGATCGCCGCTGCGCGGCGCGCCTCCCTGGGGGGTATGGTGCGTTCGTGCTGCGGCCGTCCCTGACGGATGATACTACGAACTTTATTGCCATTCTCGCGGTCGACGATCACCGTTATTCATCGAAGGAATTGCTGCCGTCATCGGCGCGACAAGTGACATCGACTGGTCGGAAGGGCCGCTTCCGGCGCGGATGCTCTGGTCCGGTACCGTGCGTCCGGACGTGGTCTTGATGGATTTGCGGCTCCGCGACATGAACGGAATTCTCGCCATAGAAGCGCTTCATCAGGAGTTTCCCGGCGCACGCATCATCGTGCTGACCAGTCATACGGGGATAGGCTGGCACATCGGGCTCTCACCTCCGGTGCAAGCGCCTATCTGTTGAAGGACAATGCGCACGAGGAGTTGCTGGATACCATCCGCGCTGTGCACCGCGGACGGGTGGCCGTCGATCCGACAGTCGCACGGGATCTCGCCCACCACGTGTCTGACGCCGTGCTGACCGGAAGAGAGCTGGACGTATTGGCGCTCATTGCCGAGGGCAACAGCAACCGTGCCGCGGCGGAGACGCTCGGAATACAGGAGGAGACAGTCAAGGGGCATGTCAAAAGCATCCTGGCGAAGCTGGGTGCGCGCGATCGAACTCACGCGGTAACCCTCGCGCTGCGTCGCGGAATCATCGGACTATAGACTCAGGTCCCCCTCCAAAGGGTGTCGCGCGTGCATCCCCTAAGAGGGATTCAGCCCCATTCCGCGGCGACTAAGCTCTCGAGATGCAGAGATGCTTCACGACATTTCCCGATCACTGGCCAGGTCTGGGGCTTGTGATCATCCGATTGACTCAAGGGGCCGCGATCATCCTGGACGCGGTGCATGCATTCGGTCACACCGATGTCATGTTGGGCATACCCGCATCGATTGCGGAGCTCGTTTGCGGACTGCTCCTGATCGGCGGGCTGTGGACCCCCGCCGTTGCGGGGGCCACTTCGATTATTGAATTTGCGCTCGCTGCCGCTTCGAGCGATAGCGTTTCGGCACACCTCATGCGTGGTATCTTGGATCTCGCGATAGTCATGCTGGGGCCGGGCGCGTGGTCGATCGATGCGAGATTGTTCGGACGGCGCCGTATAGATCTTCAGTCAAGCCGAACCGATGAACCTGTTTGACTCATAGGTGGATGATCCCGCGACGAATCCCGATGGCCACGGCCTCGGTCCGATCCCTCGCTCCGAGTTTTTCCAGGATATGACGAAGATGCGCTTTGACCGTGTCTTCCGATATGCGCAGCCGCCCGCCGATACTTCGATTTGTGGTTCCTTGTGCCACTTCGCCGAGAATCTGTACTTCGCGGTCGGTCAGAAACTCGCCAACCAGGTGCTTGGCGAGCTTCTGCGCAAGCTCACTGGGAATGTACTTGTTCCCGGCGTGAACCTCCCGTATGGCGGCAACCAGCTCATCGAAATCCGTATTCTTCAGCATGTAACCAAATGCTCCGGCCGCAAGAGCTTGCTGGACTTCGACGTTGCCGCCGAACGTGGTGAGCATCACGATCCGCGCCCGCGGAAAAATCTTTCGAATTTCACGTACGACATCTGTCCCGCTGATATCGGGCAACCTCAAATCCATCAACGTCACATCCGGCCGGGTCAGCGCGTATTGACGAACGGCATCGACTCCCGTGGATGCCATAGAAACCATCTGCATATCCGGCTGATGCGCGATACCGTATTGATCCCCTCCCGAAATAGCGGGTGATCATCGACACACAGTATACGAATGGCGTTATGGGATGGCGCCTGGGAGGTATTCACACAAATCCTACGGTTCTGCGTACAAGGACCAGAGCGCTATCTTATCCGCGCCCACCGTTGCGAGTTCCCGATATTAGCCACGCTTGCCAACCGCGCGCAAGCATGAAGGGCTAACACAAATTTACGCTCTTTAACGGCTTTCCGGGCCGGATCTCCATACAGTCAGACCTCCCACCGGAGACTCGACCATGGAAGAGACGTTGTCAGGACCCGTTCCACGCGCCTCCGCCTACCCCGCACCGGCGGCCGACATACACCCCGGCGAAATACCTCGACTGCGCCGCTATGGCTCGCTTGCGGCCATGTTCTCCAGTTTCGCCACAGACTCGCAAACTTCCGATTCGTCGCGCAGCGTACCGAACGATGCGCTACGCGACGCGGTCATCGAGCTGATCCATGCCGTCAACAGCGTGTTGAACGAAGAGCTCGAGTCAGCCGTAGGCAGCGTGCAGCGGTGCGCGGCACTGCTTCACGTGAACGCGCGCCTACCGGAAATCAGCACCATCACACGGATCGCGAGTCCCGTTGCGCGCGGAGGACTCGCCCCTTGGCAAGCTCGGGTCGTCAAGACCCATATCGACACGCACCTTGACGGCAGCCTGCGGACCAAAGATCTGGCGCGATTGGTCCAGTTGAGCTCCTTTCACTTTTGCCGTGTGTTTCGTGTCAGTTTCGGGCACTCCCCTCACGCTTACGTTACGCGGCGACGCATCGAGCGCGCACAAGGATTGATACTGACCACCGGTCGGACGTTGGGCGAGATTGCATTGGACTGCGGATTCGCGGATCAAGCGCACTTCACCAAGATATTTCGGCGGTTCTGTGGAGAGAGCCCGGGCGAATGGAGGCGGACGCGTGTGATCCACGGCGTGTACAAGTGAGATCTTAGCCCGTCTTTGCGGCCTCCATTTGGTTGATTGGAGACGTCATTGCTAGATACAGTCGTTGCCTATACGACAAGCAGCACGACAGCATGGCGCAGGCAGAATCGGAGTCGGCGGCGTGAGCGGCGTCGCCGAGCGCTTCAACGCAGCGATTGGCTTCATGGTTGCGCTCCATTGCGGCGGAATGGCGCATGCCGACGAGACAGCGGTAAGCCCCGTAGAGTTGACGCCCATCACCGTAACTGCCGAGAAACGCGCGGAGCCACCGCAACGGATTCCGATGTCTGTCGTGGCGATATCCGGTGACGCCATAAGCGCTGCCAACCCCGAGTCATTCCGTGATCTTCTGCTTTCCGTCCCAGGTCTTTCCTACTCGGGCTCTGAGATTGGATTGAGCCGATATTCGATTCGCGGCATAAGTACAGCGGCGGCCAACCCGACCGTGGGGCTGTACCTGAACGACGTGGCTTTGAACACGGTCGGATCGTCATTCTCGGGCGCGATCGACCCTCAGCTCTTCGATCTTGACCGAATCGAGATTCTGGAAGGCCCCCAAGGCACTCTCTATGGGGGAAGTGCGATGGGGGGCGCAATAAAATACGTGACCAAGCGGCCACTGCTCAACGTGTTCTCCATTTCCGCCGCCACCGACGTAGCCTATGTGGATCACGGGAGTGTTTCCTACAGCGGGGAATCCGTGGTGAATCTCCCCCTCATTACCGATCACGTGTCGGTGCGGCTCGGCGCCTCCTATCGCTATGACAGCGGGTACGTCAACAACGTAGCCGACGGTCGAACCCAGGACTGGACCCGCAACGGCACGTCTCCGCCTGCTCCATTGGAACCGCTTGAATACAACTCTTTGAGCACGTTCTCTGCGTCCGACTTCAACGGCCGCAGCACCACGACATCGCGTATCTCTCTTTCCTGGGTACCCGTGGATCGCCTGACCGTCACCCCCGTGGCAACGGTTCAGCGAACCGACCAAGCCAATCCCGATGAGTTCTACACCAATCTTCCGGAGTTCGAGAGCAGTGATCGGCTTCCCCAGCCGACGCGGGACGATCTGAATGTCTATAGCCTGGAGATTGTCCGGAATTGGCATTCTGTCGAGCTCACCTCGCTTACCGGTGAAGTCGATCGGACATTGGTTCTGGACCGCGACTTTTCTCTCTTCATCGGCGCCCTGATCCCCGCCCTGTACGAAAATAATTCATACAATGACTCGCAAACCGACACTCACTTGTTCAGCGAGGAGCTGAGGATCTCGTCGGCCTCGGATACGGCGTTGCGATGGACAGTGGGGCTTTACTACTCGAGACAGCGGGATGATTTCTTCCAGCAGATCGACACAATCGGCGCCGCAAGTTTCTTCGGAACCGGCACCGACAGCACCTACTTCGGCAATCTGCTGAATGACACCTGGCAGCGGGCCGGGTTCGCCGATCTCGCCTACAGGGTGGCATCTTGGGATTTCGACCTCGGGGTCCGACGCTTCGAGGTCAATCAACGAATGGACAGCGTGACGCTGGGTGTGCTCAACGGCGGAAGCGACGTTGAGCTCGGAAGACGAAGCGGTGCGGTCGGCGCAACCCCACGGTTCGCCGTCACTCGCCACTGGCCGGACGAGGAGCATATGCTATATGTCAGTGCGGCGAAGGGCTTTCGGCCGGGAGCGCCCAACGAGCACGGCATAACGACCTCGTTGTGCGCGCCTGGCTTGGCGCTGCTGGACCTGACGCGGATACCCGACAGCTATCAGCCGGACAGCCTATGGACCTACGAGATCGGGAGCAAGAATGAGCTCGATCACGGCCGCGCGCTCGTCAATGTGGCGGCATTCCACACGAATTGGAGGAGCATCCAGCAAGAGGTCACAATTCCGATCTGCGCCTTCCCGTTCACGGGAAATGTCGGTGCGGCGCGCGTGGACGGTGGGGAGCTCACGATAAGCGTGGCGCCCGTGGCTCACGCAACTCTGAGCAGCTCGGTCAGCTACGTGAACTCCCGGATTACGGAGTCCGGACCGGGTGTTCCCGCCCAGGTGGGTCAACAGCTGCTCGACACGCCTCGATGGTCGGGCAATATCTCAGTCCAATATGAGGTACCCATCGAAGATCAGTCCACTCTCCAGGCTCGTGGCACCTACGAGTATCATGGCTCTAACCTGAGGCAATTCACATCGGTCGCGCCGGTGACCTATTCGAATGGCACTTCAGGGGAGATTCCCGATGCTACGCAGGTCCAGCTAGCGTATCGGGTCATCAATCTTGCCCTGCAGTTACAGAAGGGGAGAATGATGTATCGCGTCTACGTCGATAATCTCACGGACACCGCTCCGTACCTCGACTTTCGAAGGCCAGCAGGATTCTCCGCCGCCGATACGCTTCGCCCGCGGACGATCGGTCTCGGGGCGCGAGCGGACTACTGAGGCTGCCGCGCGTGTTTTCCGGGCACGCGCATTCGTTGGGTCGGCTCCACATTCGTCGATTGGCCGTCGCCCTCCTGTTCATAGTCGCATTGAGTGTCCGACAACCGGCCGTTGGTGATGAAGCCAGCAAAGCGCGCTCCCCGGAAACCGCGACGGTGTCGGAGTCCGCCATCCAGCTTCCCGTGATTGAAGGCTCGGGGCTGCGCTTCACGCATTTATCGACATCCGACGGCCTGTCGCAAACGCGCGTCTCCGAGATCCTTCAGGGCGACAAGGGTTTCATGTGGTTCGGCACGCAATACGGCCTGAATCGCTATGACGGATATGAGTTCAGGCTCTTTGTTCACGACCCGCACAACACGGACAGTCTGTCCGGGGCCTACATATATGCGTTGTTCAAGGATCGGATGGGGATGTTCTGGATCGGATGCAATCGATCGCTCGATAAACTCGACCCTCACACCGAGCGCTTTACCCACTACCGCGTTGAAGAATCGGGGTATTCACTCGCGAGCAGAGTCGTGCACATCTCTCAGGACCGCACGGGGATGCTTTGGCTCGCGACCGGCACGGGGTTGCACCGGCTCGATCCCATGACAGGTCAGATCAAACACTTCCGGCATGATGCCAATGATCCGGCGAGCCTTGACACGAACGACGTCAATTGGTCGGGGGAGGATCGCGAGGGTCGCTTTTGGGTGGGAACGGCGAACGGACTGGATCAGTTTGATCGCGAGAAAGGGCAGGTGCTCCGGCACATTCCAATACCGGACGCGGTGCGTATTTCTCTGTTCGAGGCTCGCGACGGTACCCTCTGGATCATCCACGCGTCCGGTACGGGGCTTGCAGCTTATGACGCCAAGACCAACATCGCCGCTCCCTACACATTTTACCCCGAGAAACCTCCCGCGGACGGGTTGACCGGCTTGATGGGCGTCGTGGAAGACGCGAATGGAGATCTATGGTTGGCCTCACCCGGAAAGGGGCTTCTACACTTCGACCGAGCACACCGCCACGTGGTCTGGTATCGAAATCACCCCAACGACGTCCACTCGATCGGAGAAGACAAGGCGATCGCATTATTTCAGGATGATCACGCGAACATCTGGGTGGCATTGCACTCATCGGGTATCGCTCATTTCTCCGAGCGAGCCGAACAATTCGAGTCCTTCAAGCACGACGCCGACGATCCGAACAGCCTCACCCTGAATTTCGTCAATGAAATCTTTGACGGCTCGGACGGTACCCTCTGGATCGGAAACGACGATGGAATCAACCGTATAGACAGGAGCACCGGCAAACGGACTTTGCTGACCGCGCCGTTGCCGCGAAACCCGATGGTGATTTCGATTGGTGAGGATCGGCAGGGGTGGATGTGGTTCGGCACATTTGGGGACGGACTCCGGGTCCTTGACCCGCACTCCGGCATCTACAAAATCTACCGGCATGATCCGCACGATCCCGGCTCGCTGAGCAATAACGAGGTTCGTCGGGTGTTCGTGGATCATGCGGGGACGGTGTGGATCGCTACGGACGACGGGCTGGACAAATTCGACCCGTCCACGGGCCGGTTTCGTACCTACAAGGTCGAACCTCAGAGTCGGCTTTCCCAGAGCTACGCCAGGGTCGCGGAGGATAGCACCGGCATCTTGTGGCTTGGCTCCACCGGAACGGGCCTGCATCGCTTCGATCCGAAGTCCGGTGAATTCACCGTGTTTCGCGCGGATCCGACCCGCCCCGAGGGGCTTCGGGATGACTCGGTCCCGGCCGTGTACGTTGATAAGAACGACATGATCTGGGTGGGCACCCAGAACGGACTCACGCGCATGGATCCAAGAACCCGCAGCTTCAAGACCTATGATACCCACGACGGCCTGCCCGGCAATACGATTTCATGCATCACCGATGACTCCAAGGGAAACCTTTGGATGAGCACCAATCACGGGCTCTCTCGTTTGGACTCCAGCACGGGGACCTTTGAGAACTACACGGATAGCGATGGTCTACCGGGGAACGACTTCACCGGGTGGTCCACCTGCCATAAGGGGCGCGACGGGGAACTGTTTTTTGGAGGATTTGCGGGCGCAGTGGGATTCTACCCCGACAAGCTGACCGGGACTCCCGAGCGAGTTCCCATCGTACTGACGGGGTTGGAAGTAGCGGGCGAGACGGAGCGCGCCGGCGATGGTGGGCCCCTCGAGAAATCCATCTCTTACACCGCGGCAATCACGCTGACTCACCAGGAGAACGAGTTCTCGCTGAGATTCGCGGGTCTACACTACGCCAGTCCGTTCTCCAATCGGTACCGCTATCGGCTGCTCGGCCTCGATCACGACTGGATCGAAGTCGATAGCAGTAGCCGCCGGGCGAGTTACACCACTCTCCCCCCGGGACACTATACTTTCCAAGTGCAAGCGGCGAGCGCTCAAGGGACCTGGATTGAGCCCGGCGAGTCGCTACAAATCCGGATCTTGCCCCCGTGGTGGGCCACATGGTGGTTCCGTACCCTGTATGTGGCGGCCGGCATATCAGCCTTGTGGATCATCTATCGCATGAGGATCGCGAGGCTATCCCATCAGATGATGTTACGGATGCAAGAGCGCGTCGATGAGAGGACACGAATCTCGCAAGAGCTCCATGACACGCTGCTGCAAGGGTTGCTCAGCGCGTCATTGCAACTATCCGTTGCGAACAGCCAGCTATCGAAGGACGCTCCGGCAAAGCCGCTCGTGGAGCGCGTATTCGGGATGCTGCGAAAGATGACCCAAGAGAGCCGCAACGTCGTATCCGGACTCCGTGTCCAGAGTGCCCCGGACGAAACACTCGAAGGCACGCTGGCACGGCTGCCTCTGGAGCTCGCTCCGACATCCAGTGCCCGATTCGAAGTACTCGTCGAAGGTTCCGCTCGTCCATTGAAAACCCCGATCCGTGATGAGATGTATTGGATCGCCCGGGAGTGTGTGGCGAATGCCTTCAGGCATGCGAACGCGAATTCGATCGAGGTCGTCGTTGAATATAGCGTCGAGTGTCTGAGGTTGGTAGTGCGCGACGACGGCGAAGGAATCGAGCCGGCCGCCCTTCGACGCGCCGAGGGCGCTCACTGGGGACTAGCGGGCATCGGCGAACGCGCGCAGCGCATCGGCGCCAAGCTAGAGATTGCAAGCGCGGCGGGCGCAGGAACGGAAGTCGATGTGAAAATTCCTGCCCGCCTGGCCTATGGCAGCTCGGCCGGCCGCCGGCGCTCTTCTCTGTCGAGGGTTCGCTAGAGAGCGTCGTCGCCCCTTCAGCACCGGGGTGTCGTTCCCCGATTTGCATCGCGGAAAGCGTCCATTCGACAGCCGTGTGACAGGCTTACGCGGAGATCGTAAGCGAACGGCAGCCGCTGCAAGCGGCAGCGGCGGGGCCGATCGATCTTGATTGTTCATTCGTGGGGTATTCCAAGCCCCACAGACGCACGAAGCGACAATACGGCGAATCTGGGCGTCCCGATGATTGGCCGACCGCTTGGGCGGCCAATGTCCAGGAGAAATGGCATGTCGACAGCCGTGGCTGCGAGCAACATCAACGCCGCAACGAAGTTCATCGAGAAGAATGGCGTAACCTACGCCTACCGCCGATTTGGCGCAGGATCCGGTCATCCGCTGCTGCTTCTGCAACACTTCACCGGCACGCTGGACAATTGGGACCCGGCCGTGACGGACCCGCTCGCATCCGGGCGTGAAGTCATCCTATTTGAAAGCGCGGGGATAGGTCGATCCACCGGGGAAGTACCCCGGACCATTGGCGGCATGACGATCCATGCGTTGGCTTTTCTGGATGGCCTGGGTCTGAAGACCTGCGACGTGCTCGGGTTCTCGTTGGGCGGAATGGTCGCGCAGCAGATGGCGCTGGATCGTCCGTCGTCAATTCGAAGGATGATCCTCGTCGGCACCGCGCCACGCGGGGGCGAGGACATCATGCACCTCGAGAAGCCAAGCTTGGCCCGACACCTCAGCGATCCCAAGAATCAAGGGTACGCCGTTCTGCAGAAGATCTTCTTCGCGCCCACACCCTCCAGCCAGGCAGCGGGAGCCGCCTTCATCGGGCGGCTCTTGCAACGCAAGGCCGATCGGGAGCCGGTCTCGGGCGCGGTAGTCGCCCAGGCGCAGATGGCCGCGTTTCGCGATTGGGAGGTATCTGCCGGCGAGCGTTTCGCCGATCTGAAGCGCATCCTGCAACCTGCTCTGGTGGTGAACGGCGTTCATGACGAGATGATCCCGGTCGCGAACTCCTACTGGCTGAGCGCGAATTTGCCGAACGCGGTGCTGATGACTTACCCCGACTCCGGACACGGCTCCTTGTTCCAATTTCACGAGTCTTTCACACGACAGGCAGAAGCCTTTCTCGCCTCCGACTCGGCTTTCGCGCTCTATTGAGGAGACCACGCCCATGACCCAACCCACCCATGAAACCGCTCCGACTCGGTTCGTTCAGGCCGGAGGCACTCGATTTGCCTACCGACGATTTGGGCGTAAAGGCGATGTTCCATTGTTGCTGCTCAACTATTTGGCCGCCAACATGGACAATTGGGATCCGAAAGTGACCGACGGCCTGGCTGCCGAACACGATGTCATCCTGGTCGACTATCCCGGCATAGGTGGCTCTTCCGGTGACACACCATCGACTGTCGCCGCCCTGGCGAAGGCCTGCGTAGCTTTCTGCCAGGCACTCGAGATCACGCGTTTCGACGTGGTGGGCTACTCCCTCGGAGGCATGATTGCGCAACAGCTCGGCTTCGAATACCCGAGCTTGGTGCGCCGGATCGTTCTCCTTGGCACCGCGCCGCGCGGTGGTGAGGGCCTGACCTTTACCGAACTCTCGGCCGACGAGCTGGATGATACCGAGGGTCTGGTCCTCAAGGCGCTCTTCAGCCCGAGCGAGACGAGCCAGTCGGCGGGCCGCGCCTACCTCGAGCGCATGAAGCGGCGTGTTGCGGATCGCGACCGGCCGGTGTCGAAGAGCTCAGCCGGCGCCGAAATAGCGGCTCTGCGGGAATGGGGTATGGTTCCGAGAAGCGACCGTTTTGCAATGCTGCAGAAGATCCATCAACCTACACTCATCGTACATGGGAACAAGGACGTGGTCGTCATGCCGGTCAACGCGTTGCTGCTCGTCCAGCATCTCCCCAATGCGCAACTCATCGTGTATCCCGACGCCAGTCACGCGGCATACTCTCAGCACGCCGACACCTTCCTGAAGCACGTTCAGTTGTTTTTCCAGGGACCGGGTGCCTGAACGGCGTCTTGGAGAACAGCCGTGTCGGCTCAGCAGCCTCCGATCAGGATCGCGGTGCTCGACGACTATCAGAATGTGGCTCTCAGCATAGCCGACTGGTCCGCACTCGGCACGCGGGCGACGGTCACGGTATTCAACGATCATCTGACTGATATCGATGCCCTGGTCGCGCGGCTGCAACCTTTCGATGTCGTCTGCATCATGCGTGAGCGCACGCCAATGACGCGAGCTGTCATCGAACGTCTACCCGCACTTCGACTGATCGCTTCAACGGCCCGCCAGAATGCATCCATCGATCTCGCGGCCGCGGCGGAGCGCGGCATCGAGGTTGCGCACACCGGTTATAGCTCAACGCCCACGATCGAGTTGACCTGGGCGTTGATTCTGGCGTCGGCCCGCCATCTGATTGCCGAGAATGCCTCATTGCGCGAGGGCGGCTGGCAGCGTCATGTCGGCGAGGATTTATCGGGACGGACGCTGGGCGTGCTGGGTCTCGGCAATGTCGGCGGCGAAGTGGCGAGGATCGGCCGAGCGTTCGGCATGCAGGTCATCGCCTGGAGTCATCACCTTACAACCGAGCGAGCTTCGGAGGTGGGTGCCGTGCTGGTCACGAAGGACGAACTCTTTCGGCAGGCAGACATCGTCACCGTTCACGTGGTGCTCAGCCGGCGAACGCGTGGACTCGTCGGTAAGCGAGAGCTTGCGCTCATGAAGCCTACGGCGCTCCTGGTGAATACCTCCCGCGGCCCGATCGTCGTCGAGACCGACCTTCTTGATGCTCTCGAAAGCAACACGATCGCCGGGGCTGCCATCGATGTGTTCGACCAGGAGCCCCTGGCCGCCGATCATCCCTTCCGCCGCTTGCCGAAGTTGCTGGCGACACCCCACATCGGCTTCGTTTCGCGCGATCTGTACAGACGCTTTTACGAGGGCACCATCGACAACGTCGTTCGATGGCTCGAAAGCAACCGTCCGAACTGAAGCACACCCAAAGATCTTTGCGTCCGGCGATTAGAATCTCGTCTGCGAGCGCTTGGTTCGCGGATGCGACGGCACGAGATAGAACGAGCGCACCCAGCATCTTAGAATAAAGCGCTAAGGCACGCTCACGCGGTGTCTCGTGCACCGACTTCAATGAGTGGTCGCTCTCAACGATGGAGGTGAGTTGGTCGGCAATTAATATGTAATCGATATAGATATATAAGATCCATCGTATTGTCACATGAACACGCATCTACTAATTTTGGTTGGGGGTTGTAGCGCAGGCACGCTTCATGTCGACAACGATCATCCGGAAGCCGAATTCTAATAAGTCTCTTGCTGCGGCCGCTGTCTGTGTCAGCACACGGGCCGCCGCAAACCTTCGGCGTTACCTTCAAGCGCAATTTCTAAGTGACGGGGGTAACAGATGACCACACTTACCGATCCCGAGCGACTGCAAAGGCTTCTCGATTTGGCCGCCAGAGGGCGAATTTCGCGCCGTGTCCTCCTCGAGCTCGCCAGTGTGCTTGGGATCGGTGCCCTGGTCGCCGGTCCGGCGGTTGTTCAGGCATTGGCGGCCGGCGAGAACCAGAGCTCAGCACCTCTTCTTGCGGAATACGACTACGTGATCGTCGGAGCGGGATCCGCCGGCTGTGTTGTCGCTCGTCGTCTCGTCGATGCGACGACAGCACGCATCCTACTGGTGGAGGCGGGGACCTCCGATGTCGGCATCGAGTCGATGATCAACCCCACCTTGTGGACGGAGAACATCGGGTCCGATCATGACTACAAGTACCTCTATGCCCCCACCCCTCGCATCGACGGACGCACGATCCTGCTTTCGCGGGGCAAGATTCTTGGTGGGTCGAGCAGCACCAACGGACTGATCTGGGCGCGCCCTCATCGCGCAGATTTCGATGCATGGGAGGCGGCAGGGGCCGATGGATGGGGTTATGAGTCGGTCCTGCCGTACTTCAAGAAGATCGAGGACTGGGAAGGCGGTGCCACCGAATTGCGCGGCGCGGGCGGTCCGATGCGCATCGAGACCGCCAAGAATCTCCATCCCGTTGCGAGCGCGCTCATTGAGGCCGGTCGATCGGCCGGTATGCCGGTGCTTCATGACCTCAACGGCCCGTCGGCGTTCGGGGTCGGACCATTGAACATGAACGTACGCGGTGGCGCGCGCGACAGCTCATCGCGTGCCTATCTGCGGCCGGTGATGGACAAACCCCAACTGAAGGTCATTACCAACGCCCGGGTCATGAAGCTTCGCTTCGTCGGAGCGCGCTGCGTCGGGGTCGATCTTCTTATCGAGGGCAAGCTGCACCACATCGCAGCGAAAGCCGAGGTGGTGCTCTCCGCCGGCACGATTGATACGCCGCGCCTGCTCTTGCAATCCGGCGTCGGAAAGGCGGCAGACCTGAAAGCCCTGGGAATCGAGCCGACATTCGACCTTCCCGGCGTCGGCCGCAATTTGCAGGACCACATTATTCTTGCCGCCGCGGCTTTAGATGCAGCGATTCCGATGGAGCCGTATAACAACAACATGGAAGGCGCCGCACTTTTCTGGCGGAGCCGGGCCGGGCTCGACGCTCCCGACCTCGCATTCCTTCCGATTCAGAAGGCCTTTCTAACACCGGAGCTCGAAGCAACCAACCCACTGCCGGCTACTGCCTTCTCGATCGCACCGGGCCTCCTCGCGACGAAGAGCCGCGGGTATCTTCGCCTGCTTTCGAAGGAGCCCGACGGGCCTCTGGAGATCCAGCCGAACATGCTGGCCGAGCAGGCCGACCTCGACGTGCTCGTCGCAGGCTTTGAATTGGCCCTCGACCTCGCCTCGCGGCCGGCCTATCGCGAAATTACGAAACGTTGGATCGTCCCCGCTAAACGGTCGAGTAGGCAGGAGCTGATCGCCCTGATTCGCATGGGTGCCTCGAGCTACTACCACCCCGTGGGTACATGCGCGATAGGTAAAAGTGCCGATGCCGTGGTCGACAGCAAACTGAAGGTTCACGGAATCGAAGGCCTGCGCATCGCAGATGCCTCGGTGATGCCTAACATCACTCGCGCACACACGAATTCAACCTCCGTCATGATCGGGGAGGTTGCCGGCGCACTGCTCGCTACCAAGCCGCAGAATGGTGTCACGAGCGGCGCGACAAATTCTCGACCCACATTTGCATGAGCCGTATTTTCGAAGACTACTAATGACCGCCGCCGTGAGGGTTTCAAATGCACTATAGGAAGTCGGAGGCTAAATCGTGGGCGCGTGAGCACATGCGCGGTGTTTGCAACGTTATTATGCCCACGTTCACGAGCGACCTCAAATCATTGAATGAACGGGCGATTCGCCACGACGTCCGGCGAAACATTGAATTGGGTTTTTGGGGCTCTCTGGTCGTGTCCGAGTGCGGTACGACCAAAGATGAATACATGCGCTTCTTGGAGCTCATCCTCGACGAGGGTAAGGGCCGTCTAAAAACAGTGGTTCATGGCAGCTTCGACACTCTGGCGGACTTGATCGAGGTGTGCCGTCGTGCCGAACAGGTCGGTGCCCACGCGCTGTTGCTCTCTTATCCGCCGACCTTCTATCCACGCAATGATCAAGATATCTACGACTTTACAGCCGCGGCGCTGGCGGAGGTCGGGCTTGCGACGATTCTTTTTCCAGTGCATCAGTGGAACTTCGACCGAGTGCATCCCGCGTGCTTTTCGATCGATCTCGCGGACCGACTCGCAGACCTTCCCAACGCGGTGGCTATCAAGTGCGAGGGCGGGCCGCCTGGCAACGGCGCCTTGGTGGAGCTCCTGGATCGCTGCTTCGATCGGCTATTGATCTCTGACCCGCGTGAGTCGAGCGCACCGGGCTGGATCAAGATGTTCGGAATGCAGTGGATGGGCACGAGCAATTTCGAATATTTCGGCTCGACGGTGCCGCGCTATTTCGAAGCGATGCACAGAGGCGATTGGAAGGCGGGAATGGAATTGTATTGGCAGATGCACCCCGCGAGAGCTGCGCGGTTGGTGGATATGCAGTCATTCGCGGGCGCTTACTTCATTCACCGACCCAGCTGGAAATACCAGGGATGGCTCAATAATTTCAACGGCGGCCCGCTGCGCATGCCTGTCATGAGGCTGTCCGATGGCGGCACCAGACGCCTGCGCGACGCCGCCGTGCGCTCGAAGCTGATCGATGAAGCCATGAGCGGCAGTCTCGACGATTATTACCGGGGGAGGCACCCAGCCTAACTGGATGAAGCGGAGTGACTCTTATTCTTCAAGCCGACGAGGTCGCCGATCTCCTGACTCTCGATGAGGTGCGTGAGGCCGTCAAGCTGGGAATGATGGAACAGGCGGCCGGTCACGTCCAACTGCCGGCGCGCCTTACCATCGATGCAGCCTCCGGGCTCGGCTGGATGCGCTTGATGCCGGCGATCCTGAACCAATCGAAGCTCATGGGCTTCAAGGCCATGCATTCGACGCCGGGTGTCGGGGTGCGGTACGTGGTGATGCTCTATGATTTGGAGACGGGGGAGCTGCTCGCGGTGATCGACGCCGACTGGCTGACATCACGCCGTACGGCGGCCACGGCTGCGCTCGGTGTGGATGTTCTGGCGCGGCCAAGTGCATCGACTGCCGGCGTGCTGGGATCCAGCGAGCAAGCACGCGCCATGTTGTCATCAGTAGCACGGGTGCGACGGCTGAAGCGGGTCAAGGTCTATAGCCCAACGCCGGAGCACCGGCAGCGGTTCGCCGCCGACATGAGTGAGAGCCTCGATCTCGAGGTGATCGCCGTCGATGATGCGCAGGACGTCTTCGACGAATCCGAAATTGTCATCAGCATCTTCCGCGCCGGGCGACAGCCGCTCATCTTGGGCGAGTGGATCGAACCCGGAACTCACCTTCATGCCGCAAGTTCAGTTCGCTTGGATGCGCGTGAGCTGGACGACGGCGTGTGGCGCAAGAGCGATTTGGTGGCGGTTGACGATCTGACACACGCCCTGGAATCCGGTGACGGGGTGAGCGCACTGGCAACCCATGCCCTGAGACGCGAAAAAGCGTTGGGGATCTGGGAAATCCTCGGAAACTCAAAACCCGGCCGACAGAGGGCCGAGGATATTACGTTGTTCAAGGCCGTTGGAACCGGCCTCCAGGACCTGGCAGTCGCCGCTGCGATGTATCGCCGCGCTCGAGACCGCGGATGCGGAACGAACATTGCCGACTTCCCGCGGGCGCGCCGATAGCGAATGCTCCTCCGATGGACACCCTCTCGATGACCATGAAGACGGAAGTTTCGATGCCGATCCGATTCAACCGACTCTATGTGAACGGAGAATGGCGGGATGCCTCCGACGGCGCGACGTTGGACGTCTACAATCCGGCGACCGGCGATTTGCTGGATAGAGTAGCCAGCGCCACCGTCGAGGACGGCTTCGCCGCGCTCGATGCTGCGGAATGCGCGTTTCGAGACTGGGCCTCGCGGACGCCGCGCGATCGGGGTGAAGTCCTACGCCGAGCCTTCGGACTCCTCATAGCGAGGCAGGAGGAGTTTGCCCGTCTGATCACGATCGAGAATGGCAAGGCTCTCCCGGATGCGCGTGCCGAAGTCGCATACGCCGCCGAGTTCTTTCGCTGGAATGCCGAAGAGGCCGTGCGGGTCATCGGGGAAATCTCCCGCGCTCCTTCCGCGGGCGCCCGCATTCTCGTGCAGCATCGGGCGGCGGGAGTGGCGCTGGTGGTCACGCCCTGGAACTATCCGGCCGCGATGGCGACGCGGAAGATTGCCCCGGCACTGGCGGCCGGATGTCCCGTGATCGTCAAGCCGGCCTCCGAGACGCCGCTAACCATGCTCGCCCTTCTTCCGCTCCTCGAGGAGGCTGGCGTACCCAAGGGCATTGTCAACGTCTTGCCGTCCCGCACTCCGGGGCCGTTGGTCGGCGCCCTTTTGCACGATCCACGAATCCGCGTCGTGTCGTTCACGGGATCCACCGAAGTCGGCCGCGTTCTGCTGCGCTCGGCGGCTGATTGCATCGTCAATCCTGCCATGGAACTTGGCGGCAACGCGCCCTTCGTGGTGCTCGAGGATGCCGATATCGATGCCGCCGTAGAAGGCGCCATGCAGGCGAAGATGCGGAATCTCGGCGAAGCCTGCACGGCCGCCAACCGCTTCTATGTCCATGCTGGAATATACGACGCCTTCGCGGAGTCCTTCGCGCGCCGGATGGCCGCGCTCAAGGTCGGCAACGGACTGCAAGAGGGTGTCGAGGTCGGCTCCCTCATCAATGCGAAGGCGCGGACGAAGGTGACCGAGTTGGTCAATGATGCGGTCAATCGCGGTGCCCGGATCTTGACAGGAGGCGCACCGCTCGGCGGCGCGGGTTATTTCTTTCCGCCGACCGTGTTGGTAGACGTTCCGGAGGATGCGCGCTGCCTTCACGAGGAGATCTTCGGCCCGGTCGCCGCTCTGGTCCGATTTTCCGACGAATCCGAAATGATTGCCCGTTGCAACGCGACCGAGTACGGCTTGGTCGCCTATTTGTTTACGAACGACATGAAAAGAGGCCTGGCGCTCGCCGAAAATCTGGATTTCGGAATGATCGGCCTCAATCGCGGAATCGTTTCCGATCCGGCCGCGCCGTTTGGCGGCATGAAGCAATCGGGCATCGGGCGGGAGGGTGCTCATCATGGGATCATGGAATTTCTGGAGACACAATATGTGTCGATCGCATGGTAAGCGGCGCCACGCCGGCCATCAGGCAGAGCCGCATCCCCGATGAAGCTTGACTCGCACCAGCGCTACGACTATTCGCCCATTACCGAGCGCCGGGATTTTTCTTGGCCACAGGGACGCAGGCTTGCCTTCTACATTGCTCTGAATGTCGAGCATTTCGGATTCGGCGGCGGTCTTGGGCACACGCCGACTACACTGGGGCCGGCGCCGGACCAAAGAAATTATGCGTGGCGCGATTACGGTCTTCGCGTCGGCATTTGGCGAATCTTCGATCTGATGGCGGAACTGAAGCTGCCTCTCTGTCACTTGCTCAATTCAACCGTCTGCGAACATCAGCCTCAAATCATCGCACGCATCCGCGAACGTGGCGATGAGGTCGTCGGACATGGGCGCACCAATTCCGAGCGGCAGTCCGATCTCGACGAAGCCGCGGAAGCCGAGCTGATTGAGGAGGCGACTGAGACCTTGGCCAGGGCATTCGGTCGACCCCCGGAAGGATGGATGAGTCCCTGGATCGCCGAAACGGTGCGCACCCCGGATTTACTCAAGGCCGCCGGCTACCGCTATCTCATGGATTGGCCTGCGGACGATCAGCCCATCTGGATGCGCACGCGCCACGGCCCGTTGCTATCTGTGCCCTATCCGATCGAGATCAACGACAGTCCCGTGATGTTGAGCCGTATGCAGCCGGCCACAGATTTTCATCGCATGCTCCTCGACCAATTCGAGACCATGCTTGCCCTTTCGGAGCGGCAGCCGCTCGTCTGCGGGGTAGCGTTGCATACCTTCGTCTCCGGACAGCCGTTTCGGCTCGCGCAGCTGCGCCGGGCGCTCCAAGAGATCGTCGATCATGCGGGCTTCAGCAAGGTCTGGGTTGCGACGCCCGGTGCCATCGCTCGCTATGCGTCGTCGCTTCCGAGCGGCGTGATCGTCGGAAACTGAGTGGCGACGCCCGTCAAACCCACAGTTGCCCACCGGCAATTCGATGTTCTGGTCGCCGGCGGTGGCAATGCGGCACTGTGCGCCGCGATCAGCGCTCGTCGCTGCGGCGCCTCGGTGCTGGTGCTGGAAGCCGCCCCCAAGTTCTATCGTGGCGGGAACACCCGGCATACCCGCAACATGCGCTGCGCCCACGATGTTGCAACCGACACCTTGAGCGGCCCGTACACGGAGGAGGAATTTCTTGATGACCTACTGCGGGTCACTGAGGGTCACACCGACGTGATCCTGGCCCGTCAGTTGATCCGTGAGTCCAAGGCCATGCTCCCCTGGATTGCTCAGCAGGGGGTGCGCTTCCAGCGTTCGCTCGAGGGTGCGCTCTCTCTTGGGCGAACCAATTCCTTCTTTCTTGGGGGCGGGCGGGCGATGTTGAACGCTCTGTACCGGACGGCGGGGACCTTGGGCATCGAGGTGGTCTATGACGCCGAGGTCGTGGACTTGGACATCAGCGACGGCACGTTCCATTCTGCGACCATCCAACAGGGCGCCCGCCGGTTTACCTGTGAGGCAAAAGCCCTCGTGGCCGCGGCGGGCGGGTTCGAGGCGAATGTCGATTGGATGAAACAATATTGGGGAGCCGTTGCCGAGAGCTTTTTGATCCGCGGCACGCGATTCAACCAAGGCTTGGTGTTACGGCTGCTTCTCGACAAGGGCGCGCAAGCGGTAGGTGATCCGAGGCAATGCCACGCCGTCGCCATCGATGCGCGCGCGCCCAAGTTCGACGGCGGCATCATCACACGGCTCGACTGCGTTGTATTCGGCATCGTGGTCAACAAGCACGCAAGGCGCTTCTACGATGAGGGCGAGGATCTCTGGCCAAAGCGCTACGCGATCTGGGGCAGATTGCTCGCGGAGCAGCCGGATCAAATCGGCTACATCATTTTCGACTCATCGGTCACGACACTGTTCATGCCGTCGCTGTTTCCGCCCATTGTTGCCATGAGCTGCGCCGAGCTTGCACTCGAGCTCGGACTGGTGCCGGAGTCCCTCGAGGCGACGATTGGCGAATTCAATGCAGCCGTGCAGCCTGGCACCTTTGATCACGAGGAATTGGATGATTGTCACACCGACGGGCTTTCGCCACCGAAGAGCCACTGGGCTCGACGGATCGAGGTCGCCCCCTTCTATGCTTATCCTGTACGACCGGGCATCACCTTTACCTATCTAGGGGTGCGCGTGGATGGGGACGCACGCGTCCTCATGCAGGACGGCTCTCCGGCCCGCAATATTTTCGCAGCAGGCGAGATCATGGCCGGCAATGTGCTCGGGCGCGGCTACGCGGCAGGCGTCGGCATGACGATCGGCAGTGTTTTCGGCAGGATCGCGGGTCGCGAGGCGGCTTCGAATGCACGCGACTGAGACCCTGGCGGAGGCTGATCGGTTGATGACCGTCTGCAATTCGTGCCGTTACTGTGAGGGGCTATGTGCCGTGTTTCCGGCCATGGAAACGCGTCGGCTTTTCGCCGATGGCGACCTCAACTATCTCGCCAATCTCTGTCATGGCTGCGGTGCGTGCTATTTCGATTGCCAATTCGCGCCGCCGCACGAGTTCAACGTCAATGTACCGAAGATATTCGCCCAGGTGCGGTCGGACTCCTATCACGCCTATGCGTGGCCGCGCGCATGCTCTCGCTTGTTCGTACACAACGCTCTAGCAATCAGTGTTATCTCCCTATTGAGCCTGATGGGTTTCGCGCTAGAGCTCATCGCATCGCACGATCCCCTTGCAGTGCATCGGGGCGCCGGCGCGTTCTACCGGATCCTATCGCATGGGGGGATGGTGCTGGTGTTTGGGACGGCATTCTTTTATGCGTTACTGGCAATTGCCTTGAGCGCCCGCCTGTTCTGGAGAGATATGGGTGAGCCATCGCATACACCCAAGACGCGGCGAGCCATTTGGCAGGCCGTCAAGGATGTCGGGCAGCTGCGTTACCTCGACGGCGGAGGAGGCGGCTGCATGAATGAAGATGAGAATTCCACCGATTGGCGCAAATACTTTCACCACCTGACACTCTATGGCTTCCTGCTCTGCTTTGCCTCGACGGCTCTCGCGTCGCTCTATCATTTTCTACTGGGCCTCGAAGCGCCCTATCCCTGGTTTACCCCACCCGTAATCACCGGAACCTTTGGCGGGATCGGATTGGTGATCGGGCCGGCGGGATTGCTGATCGCGAAGCTCCGGGGTGATCCCGCGGTACGTGACGAGACCCGTAAGAGTATGGACTTCGCGTTTATCGTGATGTTGCTGTTGACCAGTCTGACAGGGTTGGGGCTTCTTTTCGCGCGCGAAACGGCCTGGATGGGCCCCTTGCTGTCGGCGCATCTCGGCATTGTTCTAGCGCTCTTCATCACGATGCCCTATGGAAAGTTTGTGCATGGTGTATACCGCTTCCTCGCTCTGGTGCGCTACGCGCGGGATGGACCGCCGTGATCGACAGGCCGCTTCACCAGCTTTCGGCGGCCGAAATTGCCGCGGCGGTAAGTGCCGGCGAGGTGAATTGCGAAGCGATCGCCCGCGCATGCCTCGAGCGCGTCCGAGAGCGCGAGCCTATTGTTCGTGCATGGTCCTTCCTCGACGCCGATCTCGTGCTTCGACAGGCGCGCCATCTGGATGCGCAACCACGGTGCGGGGCGTTGTACGGGGTTCCGGTGGGCATCAAGGATGTCATCGATACGCGTGACATGCCCACAGAGATGGGCTCGTCCATCTATCGCGGCTATAGGCCTCCCGCCGATGCATCCATCGTCGCACTGTTGCGCGCCGCGGGCGCTCTCATCTTCGGCAAGACGGTCACCTGCGAGTTCGCCTTTGTAGCGCCCGGGCCGACGACGAATCCGCACGATTCGTCACACACGCCCGGCGGATCGTCCAGCGGTTCCGCCGCTGCTGTGGCGGATTACATGGTCCCACTCGCCATCGGAACGCAGACCGGCGGATCTCTACAGCGCCCCGCCTCGTATTGCGGCGTGATCGGCTACAAGCCGACATTCGGGCTGGTGAACCGAGCCGGTGTCAAACAGGCAGCCGAAAGTCTCGACACTCTGGGCTTCATGGCGCGAACCGTGGAGGACGCTGCGATTGCGTGTGCTGCCGTTACCAACGCTGCCCCCGTGGAATGGCTCTTGACCGACAGGCCGCTCACGATCGGGCTTTGCCGCACTCATCTCTGGGAGAGCGCCCAAGACGAGACCCGGCACGCGATCGATGACTCTGTCCAGCGCCTCGCACGCGCCGGCGTGACGGTTCGAGAGGCGGAGCTGCCCGGGTTCTTCGCCGCCGCCCTGTCGGACACACGCGAGATCATCAATGATTACGAGCGGGCCCGCAGCATGGTGCACGAGTGGACCCATCACCCTGACGCTATCAGCGAAAACCTCAAAAGGTCGATTCGAGTCGGTCTCCTTACGCCGCGCGCACGCTTTGTCGATGCGTTGGCAACCGTCGAACGTTGTCGTGCGGCACTTCCGGCCGTATTCGATGGGATCGATGCTCTATTGACGCCGAGCGTAGCCGGCGAAGCGCCGCTTGGACTCGAGGGGACGGGCGATCACCGTTTCCAGAGCTTGTGGACCATGCTGCACGCGCCGACGATCACCCTGCCGACTCATACCGGTCCCCACGGTCTGCCTGTCGGCATTCAACTGGTCGCCCCGCTGTACGCCGATAATCATCTTTTGGCGGTCGCGAGCCGCGTCTTCGACCTGTTGGGTCGTGGCGCGTGAACGCAATCGGGTTCACGCAGAAGAGGGTACCAGCACGATCCGACCCTGGACCCGACGGTTTTGCAGGTCATCCAGGGCATTGCGGAAACCATGAAGCGGATACGTCTTGGCAGGCGCCGCCCGCAGCTTGCCGGCCTCATACATTGAGAAGATCTCCGCGAGACATTGCGCCATCAGCTGCGGTGTTTTCTTGCGGTAATCACTGACTTGCAGTCCGCTGACTTCGATGTTCTTCAGGAGAAGATAATTCGCCCGGATGGTCGGGATGCGGCCCGACGCGAACCCAACGACGACAACCCGTCCACGCCAGGCGACGGCTCGCAATGCCGCGTCGAACACATCACCGCCGACCATGTCCAGTACGATATCGGCTCCGGCGCCGTCGGTTGCTCGGTGCACCTGGTCGCGAAGACTGTTTAGCAGATCTGGGGCTCCCAAATCGACGAGATCATCGCATCCCGCCTCGCGCGCGAGGGCTGCCTTCTGCGGGTTGGAAATGCCGCCCACCACGCGCGCGCCAAATGCCTTAGCCAACTGGACCGAGGCGAGCCCGACGCCCCCGGTAGCGCCCAGTACCAGCACGGTTTCCCCCGGCTTACAGCGCGCCCGCTCCTGCAGGGCGAACCAGGCGGTATCATAGACCAGCGCCATGGCCGCGGCGTCGACGAACGACAAGGCCGGTGGTAACTGAAAGCACTGAGCTGCGGAGATGCTCACCTTCTGTGCAAAGCCGCCGTGCTCGGCGAGGCATAATACGCGATCACCGACGCGCAACCCGGCGACATCGGTGCCCAGTTGTGTCACGACGCCGACCGGCAGCTTGCCCGGGGTAAAGGGTCTCTCGGGCAGGAACTGGTAGCGGCCGGAAATCACCAGCAGGTCGACGAAATTGGCGGCGACGGCCCTGATATCGACGAGCACCTCGTCCCGCCCGGGAACAGGATCAGGGCGCTCTTCCATCAAGAGCGACTCTATTTGACCGAACTCCCGAACCACCACGGCCTGCATAGTGCACCTCAAGAAGAAGACGAGTTCTGCGCGAGGCGTTGTTGAGGTTCCAGCGTACTGAAGCTCCCACGCCCCACCGCGACGATACCGCCTTCGGAATCCGACACCTCGATATCCACGCGAGCGACTGAGCGGCCGCATCGCAACAGCGTGGCCGTCGCAGTGAGGTGGCTCCCGCCGGCAGGCCGAAGGTAATCAATCCGAAGATCGATCGTCGGTGCCATGCGATCGATCTGCACCGCAACGGCGGCGTGACCCGTGATATCGATCAGCGCCGCGATAATCCCGCCATGCACGAAGCTGTCACCCTCTGCCCGCCTGAACTCGGGTCGCATCGGGAGACATAAGGTTACCGAGCCGATCGCGCTGCTTACGGCTTCCAACCCGAGCAGTTGGTGATAGGGAGAGATCTCCATCTCACGGCGTAGTCGGCTGAGAGAATTGTCCTGCTTGTCCTGCCCTGCAAGTTCCTCCATTACGGGCTGCCAGGCCAGCGGACCGGTATGAGGTCCACGCCGCCCGTCGTGATCAACGCGATGATTTCCCGCTTGCGGATCTTTCCGCTCGCAGTCTGCGGAAGCTGCTCGAGTGCCAGGAAATACTCGGGCATGTCATATTTCGACAAGCCGGTGGCGGCCAGATGCGCAAGCACCTCCATCGGCGCCAGAGTCTCGCCGGGATGGAAGCTAGCCGTCAGACATACCTTCTCGCCGAGTCGCGCATCGGCTATCGGAACGGCCGCCGCTTGGTGGATCGCCGGATGCTGCATCGCGAGTTCCTCGATGCGCGCAGGATAGATGTTGTGTCCGCCGCGAATGATGACGTCCTTTTTTCGACCGACGATGCGCAGGTACCCATCGGCGTCGAGCGAGCCGAGATCGCCGGTCATGAACCAGCCAAAGGAATTGAATGCATCCTCCGTGCTCGCCTGGTCGTCGAAGTAGCCGAGCATGAGGCTGGCGCCTCGCCCACCGATCTGTCCGATCTCTCCGGCCGGCAATTCGACATCGGCATCGTTGCGGTCCCAGATGCGGATTTCATAGCCCGGACAGGCATGTCCGCAGGTCTCAGCAATGCGCTTGGGACTGTCCGTTCGAAGCGTATACTGATGCGAGCAAGTCTCTGTCATCCCATAGCCGCTCTGCGGCAGTATGCCGTGCTGAAGCAGCCCCTCGATCACTTCTGGCAATCCCGCGGCGCCGGATATTCGGAAGCCTTTCAGCGTCGGCACGCCCGCGCCCGGGCGCGCACGCAATTCGCGCAGGAGGTCAATCGCATGGGTCGGTACACCAAATAGAAACGTGGCACCCACCTCGTTCAACCGATCGACGAGGCTTTTATCGCGAAGCAAGTCATTGACAACCAGATGGCCGCCCACCGCCAAAGTCATCACCATGGCCCCAAACCCAAGATTGTGACTCAGGGGGCTCAATGAATAAACGACCGATTGCGTACCGATGTTCCAGTCTGTGGCGAGCGATCTGGCACTGGCGAGGAGCGTATTGTCGCTATGCAGAACACCTTTCGGCTCGCCGGTCGTGCCGGATGTGAAGGCAAGATAAACGATGCGATCAGGACTCGCCGTTGGCGACGGCGGTGGTCGTTTACCATCGGTCAGCAATACTCGCGACAGCTCCTCGAGCTCACCAACGCCCGAGCGAGGGAGACGATAGATCGCTCGCAGGTGCTCGAGCGTACGCACCCGGTCGGCGATGTCGTGATGATCCGCATCGGCACCGTACCCTTCCTGCACGACAAGTGCCGCCACGCGCACCTTCTGCAGCAGTGCAACGACCTCCGCTACAGTATGGTTCCGGTGGAGCGAGGGGCAGCAGACAAAGCCCTCCCGCGAACAGGCAAGCACAATAATCGCCGTCTCAATGCGGCTCGGCAACCAGGCGGCGACGCGCTGGCCCGCCCGTAATCCGCGCCGACCCAGGTCCTCGGCGAAGGCATCGGCCGCCGCGATCAGGCGTGCGTAGCTGATGCTACCATGTTGATTGGTGATGGCAATCTTATCCGGGGTGGCGAGGGCATGAGCCTGAACGAGTGAATAAATGGTTCCATCTCGCCAATATCCGCTCCGGTAGTGCTCCTGGAGCCTGTCCGAAGCGAGCAATGTCAGTAACGTGTTCACCGTGCGCCGGATTGAATGGTCTCTGTCCGCGCACTTAGGCGCGGAGCAACGGAGCGACCTCAGGCAGCGGCGACGTTTGAGCCCCGACCCATCCGCTCTCGTCGTATTCCGCCATGCATCGATCGACGAGCTCTTCCATCGAGGCCAGATCGCCGCATCGCTGGGCACGCATCAGCGTCTGGGCACGGATGTCCTCCCAACCACCGGCGTAATTGCGCTCATAAAGCTCGTGCCGCCCGCCGAATTCGGTGCCCACCGCATCCCAGAGAAGTTTCAAGATCTTGACCCGCTCCTTGGCGTTGATGCCATGCGAACCACGAACGTACTTCTCCAGATACGGCGCAATCAATGGATTGCCGAAATCCCTCACTGACGATGGCAGATAGATCAGGCCGGACGTTACGGCACGCTCGACGAGGTCTTTGATGCGGGGATAAGCATCGGGCGCAAAAACTCGATAGGCGGTCGCCGCCTTGATGTCGGGCAGAACCGTCCCGTCCTTCCATGGGGTCGCATTGGTAGCCATCGCGTCCGACAGCGACCAGAAGAGGTTCCGCCACGCAACCGCCTCGCCGAGCAGCACCTGATTGCCGCGCAGGTCGTCGCCCCCGGTGCAACGCAATGCCTTCGCCAAAAGTCCAACGATGAAATCCAGTTTCACCGCAAATCGAGTACAGCCCTGAAAAAGAAAGCCGGGCTGGCTGCCGGATTGCGGATACCAGCTCATCACTCGCTTGGGATCTCGATAGATGATGATGTCTTCCCATGGAATGAAGACCTTGTCGAGGACGATAATGGCGTCGTTCTCATCGAAGCGCGATGACAAGGGATAATCGAAAGGCGAGCCGTAGAGATTGGCCGCTCGCTCGTAAGATGTTCGACAGAAGAATTTCACGCCTTTCGCATTGGCGGGAGCCATGAACATCAGCGACATGTCCAGGTCTTCGGTCGCCGTCTTTGAGCTCTGGCCGATGAAGTTGTAGTGAGTCATCGCGCCGGCGGTTGCCACGACCTTGGCGCCGGACACGATAATGCCACCGTCGGTTTCCCTTTCGACGCAAACGAAGACGTCCTTCACCTCCTCAGCGGGCTTATGCCGGTCAATGGGCGGGTTGACGATAGCGTGATTGAGAAAGGGCACGGTCTCCTGACTCAGTTTGTGCCACGCGCGAGCGTTGTCCGCATATGGGCCATAGAACTCCGCATTGACTCCCAACGTGTTGGTCCAACCGGCCTTGAAATCGGGTGTACGCCCCATCCAACCGTAGCTCAGCCGCGACCAGGTCGCGATCGCCGCCTGCGCCGCGATCAGCTCCTCGCGCGATCGGGACGCACGAAAATACTTGAACGTGTAGCCCCCCGAGCCCGTGTCGGTGGGACAGGTAAGTACATCCTTCATCTTGGGGTCATGGAGAGCGTCATAAAGACGCGCCACGGATCGCACGTAATTGGCGAACGCGGGATGCGAAGGCACATCCGCCACCCGCTCGCCATCGATATAGACCTCGCGTCCGTCCCGCAGGCTCTGGATGTACTCTTCTCCGGTATACGGCCGCGTGGTGCTCGCAATCACCGCTTCAGGCTTCATAGTTCCTCCGCCCGCGATTTGGGGATCGACCTTGCAAATCGCCGAATCGGCCGTACTGTCCGTCGCAATAGAGCAAGGGATCAATAGCCTGCCCGAGCCGCAGGCAACGCACCTGGCCGATCAGCAGCGTGTGAGTGTGCGACTCAATCGCCTCGTCGATGTTGCAGAAAATATTGGCCTGCGCATCGCAGAGGTATGGCAAGCCTCCGACCCCCGTCTCACCTTCACTCAGGCACTCCCACCGTCCTTCGGAAAACCGTTCATCCGGCTTGCGCTTGTTGAACCGCGATGCGAATCCGGCCTGTTCGCGGTTGAGAAAGCTCACTGTGAAAGCCCGCCTGCGCAAAAGCAGCCCTCGACAGGATGAAAGTCGGTTGATGGCGACCATGAGTGACGGGGGCGTCAGCGATATGGACATGACGGCGGTTGCGACGATTCCAGCGCGTACGCCCGCCTCGGCACTTGCGACGATAGCGACGCTGGCGGCAAAGCCTCGCATTGCCAGGCGAAACTCTTCGGCTGCGCTTTCGGCTGTTGGCCTGTTCATGGGCTCCCTATGATTGGGCAGCGGCATCGGAAACACCTGCCTTTATTCCTGCAGTCTGGACCTTCATTCTTTATACCCGAACCGGGTTCGGTTTTCAAGTGACACCACGGAAGCTGGAGAATGAGCCGGTTTTGCAGCTACGGCGGCGGCTATTTATAGTTGCAAGGGCGCCGACCGAGCCTATAGTGTTGTGTAGATCAGGAGGTTGGTGGAGTGGTGCAGGTCAAGAAAAATGAAGTTCGCGACGCGATATTGAATAGTGCGAGAGAGTTATTTTCGAGTCACGGATATCACGAAACGAAATTGACTGCCATCGCTGGAAAGGCAAAGGTGGGCGTCGGGAACATTTACTCATACTTCCCGTCGAAGCTGCATCTTCTCTACGAGATTTACAGGCCATGGTTCGAGAGCTGGCTCATTGATGTCGAGGCTCACGTCCGCACCGCCCGAGGGCCGCGCAATAAACTACAGCGCCTGATCGTGAGTCTTTGGCATGACTTCCCGGCGGTGAATCCCGGCCTGGCAAACAGCCTGATGGAGGCCCTCGCCTCGAATCACGCCAACCCTCGGAAGCCCGACGACCTCTTGCAATGGACCGAGCAGCGACTGACAGCGATCTTACGGGGCATTCTCCCGCCGGACCGAATGCACTGGCTCGAGAACAACGCCCTCTCGCACATCCTGTTGATGGCTCAAGACGGATTCGTCATTAACTATCGTTGGGGAGATGTTCGCGCAATCGAGGCCGTGGCGGAAACGATGACCGGAGCACTGCTCGGGCCGACCCGAAAGTCTCGCGCGTAGGCGGGCCCTGGAATGTGAGGGATACGAGCTCGAACGGGCGGTGAAGATGCCTCGATTGATATCAATTTACGATAGATAAATACTAAAACCTCTCCGGACGATATAGGCATAATTGGCATCAGAAGCTGCGTTATTTCGGTTGATTCGCAGCCAGGATGGGGCCGGGAACATGGCGGTGGCGCGCTCGATCTTTATACGGCAATGCAAACGATTACTCCCCGGCTCCAAGGGTACGCTGCTGCGCGAGACGCATCCTTCAAGTCTTGCCCGCAGCGGAAGACCGCGTCCTGCCGGGCGTGGGGGTGGTCGACTGTCGAGCCGCGCGGCGTTCGCCCCGCGCGATTCCCGCTCCCATCGCATGCTGCAGCCTTCGCCGCCATTCGGCGGCAGCGGGAGACAGTGAGCGTCCGTGTCGTGTAATCATGCTGATTTCACGCATGACCGTCGGCTGGACGAGCGGCCGGCCGGCGATATCACGGCCGCGGATGAGAGGCAGCGTATTGGCGGGAAGGACGGTTACACCAACGCCGACTTCAACCAACGCCAATGCCGTCGTCATAAACGCCACTTCATATTCCGGAGCGGGCGAGATCCCGGCCGAGCGAAGGCCGAAATCCACCAGGTGTTGCACGCCACTTTCGTGCGCGAGTCCGACCAGTGGTATCTCCTCGAGCTCGCGCCACAACACCCGATCGCGTCGCGCGAGTACATGATCGGCCGGACAGAACAGCATGAGAGCGTGTTGCGCCAGGCGCGTCTGCACCAGGTCATCCTCCTCGTGCACGAACGTCCCAATTCCGATATCTGCCTGGCCTTGTTTGACCGATTCGACGATGCGTTCTGTCCTGGCATCGATGATCACGACCTTCACGCCCGGGAAATCACGCTTGAACGGAGCAAGCACGTGGGGTATCAACATCTCGATGAGCAGCGGGGGCCCGGCGACAGTGAGCCGCCCCCGACGGCGCTCGCCCAGCGCATGCGTGTCATCGATCGCATGCTGCAGATCGGCGAGCGTCTTTTGCGCATGTCCAAGGAATTCGCGACCGGCCGCCGTCAATTCCACCCGCCGCGTCGTCCGGTCGAAGAGACGGGCGGCGAGCTCGTGCTCCAACCCTCGCACCAACACCGAGACTGCCGATTGCGGACTATGCAGTTGCTCTGCAGCGCGCGAGAAGCTGCCGCGTTCGGCCACGGCACAGAATGCGCTCAGCTGCTTTAGCGTGATATTCATGCACCATTCGTACCACTGCGGATCATTAATATCAATCGGTGATGGATGGCTTTCGAGTTGCAATGTGTCGTTGACGCCCGTCCCCGAAATCTCAGGAAATTCGTTCTTCGACCCATTCGTCGCCCCTGTGCGCTCTGCGGATCAGGAGTCTGTATGACTGCCATTGGCGTGAAGGGTGTCATCAGCGTCGATTTGGGTGTGACGGATCTCGCGCGCAGCAAGGACTTCTACGCAAGGGTCTGGCTTCTAAGCCCGGTGTTGGAAACCAACTCTGCCGTCTATTTACGCGGCAGCGCCCCATATCATCACATTCTCGCGCTTCACCGTCGTCCAACGGCCGAGCTCTTGAGAATCAATCTGATGGCGCCGGATCGTCAATCAGTGGACACGCTGCACGCCCGGATCGCCGGCACCAAGCCCTCGCTTATCGAAGCGCCGGCAGAGAGCTCAGAGCCCGACGGCGGATATGGCTTTGCATTCAAGGATCCCGAGGGCCGCACCGTACGCATCCTTACGAATGACCACCGCCAGACCACCACCTTCGGCGATCCTGACAAACCGAAGAAAGTGACCCACGTGGTGATGAACACGCCGAATCGGGCGGCGACGGCCGCGTATTACTGTGAAGCCATGAATTTCCGGGTAATCGATGAAACGAAGTTGATGACCTTCCTGTGTGCGGGCACAGATCATCACTGCATTGCCCTGATGCAGCACTCCACGGTCAGCCTCAATCACATCGCATTCGAAACAGCGAATATTGATGCCGTCATGCGAGGAATTGGTCGACTTCGGGAGAACGGGGTCCCGGTCGAATGGGGAGCGGGGCGGCATGGCCCTGGAAATAACGTCTTCGCCTATTTTATCGGACCTGGGGGTGAAATCATCGAATACACGTCGGAGGTCATGCAGGTCGATGATAATTACCGCGTCGGAACCCCGAACGATTGGGGCTTTCCCGCTGGACGATTCGACCACTGGTCCGTCACCGCAGGCCCCACGGCGAACTACACGGAGGCGCAGGGCAAGATTCCTTTCGCGAGGGAGATTTTTCATCCGCATAGGCCTTCAGTGGGATGAAGGTCGATTGGGCCGCCGCACAGCCGATCCGATTAGAGGCTCACTCGTGAATATCCGAGCAGCGTGATTACCCCTAGGATCGCGTAGATCAGCGCCGCAACGACGCGTACCACTTTGACGGGGACCCACTTCGTCGCGCGCTCGGCGAATAGGACCGTGGGAATATTGACGATCATCATGCCGAGCGTGGTACCGGCGACCACGGCAACCAGTGCATCGTACTTGGCCGCCAGGGCGAGCGCGATGATTTGAGTTTTATCGCCCATCTCCGCCATGAAGAAGGTCACGGCGGTCAAGACGAAAATCCCGTAGTTACCATGAGTTTTGACGTTCTCATCCATCTGGTCCGGAATGAGCGCCCAGACGGCAACCGCAAGGAACGAAATACCCAGTACCCAGCGAAGAATCGTCGGAGTCATCAGGGTGCCGACCCACTCGCCGACCGAACAAGCAATTAGATGGTTGATCAGGGTTGCCGCAAAGATGCCTGCGATGATGGGCAGGGGCTTGCGCAGACGCGTGGCCAGAATCAACGACAGCAGCTGAGTCTTGTCGCCGAACTCGCCCACGGCAACCGAGCCGGTAGAAACAAAGAAGGGATCCATGAGAAGTTCCTAGCGGGGTCGGACGAGATGGCCAATGACACACGGCTCCCGTCCAACCCAGGACTAGGCTATGTGTCAAAGGTCTCGCCAGACCAGATGGTTGAACGCGCCATGATCCAAGGGACCAAGTATGTTGACGCGTTCCCCTCCACGGTGGAGGGCGGCTACTCCCCAATGAACAAGCCCGAAGGATACACGCTGTCGAGTCAGCTCGTCCATCAATTCGGCGGTCGGCGTACCGGTGCAACGCAGGCATAGCGAGGCATTCGCTCCGGACCCATCTTTCGGCAGAAGGCGAACTCCGGCTTCTCGAGGGGCGTGAGAGACACCGCTACCGCGACTTGTCAGAATCGCTTGTTGAGCGTGAGGCTCACCGTGCGCGGGGGTGCAGCAGTAATCGTGTTGATCAGATTCGAGTCCGCCGGTTGCCCCGAGAGGGGAACGAAGGCATCGAATACATTGTTGATGTGCAGTCCGAGCGTCCACTGGTCACGTCCTTCGAGAAGCAAGTGAAGCGAGGTCTGATTCGAGGCACCGATGATGAAGTACCCCGGGCTTTGGGTTGATGTGAGGCTCGGGCGGCTCGACTGGTAACTGTAGTCCGCTCTAGCTTTGAAGGTCAGGCCGCTCGCCAGGGGGACTGAGTAAACGGCGCCCGCATTGGCGGTCCATTTTGGGACGCCGCCCAGCCGCTCGCCTTCGTAGAGCTGCATGCTCGGGTCGTTGGATTGCGGTTGCGGACCAATGAGATGTGCGTTCGCTGAAGCGCCTCCCAGATCCAACTGCCATCGATCCGACAAATGGACATGCAATGCAGACTCGAACCCATCGGACCTGGCCGATCCCGCATTGACGATGTAGCTGAACAGAGAGGTGGGGACGAGTTGTTGCAGGTGACTCCAATTGATGCGAAACACGGCACCCGTGAGGGTTATCCGATGGTTCTCATCCGAGGTTTTCCACCCGAATTCATAGTCCCAGACCGAATCCGCCCGATAGGGCGGGGCGGTTTGCGTAAACCCTCCAGGATAGTTGGGGCCGCCCGCTCTGAATCCTTGTGCGGCCTCGACGTAGAGAAGCAGGCGAGCAGTGACCTTCTTCGAGAGCTGGAACTTCTTGAACAGCGCGCTCTGGCTGAACTCTTGAAACGGCTCCGCCCCCACCGGCTGTCCGGGAAAAAACTGTTGATCGATGATCTGCTGGTCCGAGCGGTAGGAGTGAAACCATCGGAGGCCGATGGTCGCGTCCAGCCCCCGATACACATCATAGGTACCCTCGGCGAACGAGGCGTACTGGTTGAACTGATCGTAATTGGTCCGCGCAAACAACCGGTTGTCGGCGATCCCCGTGGTGGGATTGATATCGATGTAGCCGCCGGCATCCGCAGTGGCCACTTGACCATGATGATAGGTGGAGGCACCATGGATGAATTCACCGGCGGTCCACTGTAGCCTCCCGGGCGTCTGCGAGACGAGCCGTACCTCACCCGAAGACGCCATGACGCCTTCATGGGCGTAGGAGACTGCGGGGACCAGGGGAGGGCCGACGCAGGTTCGATTCCACGTGAATGGTGTGCAGCCATAGAGGCTCAAGAGGTAGCGCGTCGTGTCGAGGCTCTGGTCGGCGACGCGATTCTGATATGAACCCGTCGCAACGAGGTTTGCCCAGCCCAGGTCGTAGCTCGATATCAAATTTGCCATCGCGGATTGGTCGTACCACGGCGTGCGCACGAACGCGGCCGACACATAGCGATCGTCCGGGAGGCCGAAGGAGGGGTAGGTGGCAAACGAGTCCCCGGTTTCGAGTCTTTGATAATAGAAAATGCTGGTGATCGACCATCGATCGCTAGCCCTGAATGTCGCCGACAGCCGCGATCCCCAGGTGTGCTCCCAATTCAGGTCTCGGCCGGCGGGCTGGGGCAGGGAAATGTTGCTCCGTTCGATGTCGTCGATCCAACCGCTCTCATGGCGGTCATAGAGGGTCATGCGTAGCGCAAGGCGGTCCGGGAGGAGGGGTAGGTTCGCCATCCCGCTGACGCCCCACGAGGGCGCTCCCCCGTCGGTAACGCCCCCCTCGGCCTCGGTCGCAGCGGCAAAAGAGGTGAGGTCAGGCCGCTTGGATATGATGCGGATCGCTCCGCCCATCGACCCGTTTCCGTAAAGCGTGCCTTGAGGACCATAAAGCACTTCGATCCGATCGACGTCCCAGAGCTTCAAATCAGGCTGATCGTCCCCGGTGTCAAGGGTTGCTCCGGGGAGTCCGCTGATAGGAATCTCGTCATAATAGAGCGCCACCTCCGGCTCCCCGGCGGATTGAAGTCCGCGCAGCGCGTAGCGCTTTTCCCCCGGCCCGGAGTCGATCGCGGTAAGGCCGGGGACGAGACGCGCGTAATCGGCGAAGCTATCCACATTGGCTGACTGCAGGAGCTCGGGACCGATGACGGTCATACTGACCGGGGTGTCCAACAGTTTGGTCTCGCGCTTGGTCGCCGTCACGATCACCTCTTGAAGTGAGCCGTCATCCGGCGTATCGGCGCGAAGGACTTCGCAAAGGAGCGGCGAGCAGACAAGGCCAAGGCACACGAGTTTCCATAACTCGCCGGAACCTGCCAGGATGGGTCTCGAGAGCAAGCGGATGCCGTCCGTGAGTCTCTTGCCAATGGGCATCGTACTTGGTTGCCCGTAAACAGTAGTAGATAGTTGTTAATTCCGCGCGGAGCGAATCGCCCGACGGCGTAGAATTCGTATGATCCCGACGTTTTCTGAGCCCCGGCGGATGCTTATTCATCGTTTCGACTCATTGCCGCTGAAGGCCTTGCACGTCGCTCTGGCCTGTGGCTGTGCCGTTGGGCTCGGCATCGATCTCTTGGAGATCTCGGTCAGCAATGCGCTGTCAGCGGTATTTTCATCGCCCCCGTACGCCTTGAGTCCCGACCACCTCGCTTTGCTGCTGGCATCCGCCTACATCGGTGCCATTGCCGGCGCACCGCTGGCCGGATGGTTCGCCGATCGAAAGGGACTACAGCCCGCATTGCTCATCGTGTTCCTTTGGTTGGGCGTGACATCGGTGCTCGCGGCGGCGCGGTCCAATATCTTGTGGTTCACTTCCTTTCGGTTTCTATCGGGAGTCTCATTGGGGGCATGCCCGCCCCTGATCATTGCCTACCTGACCAGCGTCGCGCCGCCTCGATACCGCGGCCTCATGATTCTCTGGGTTTGCGGGCTGGCGTATCTGGTACCTCCGCTTGGCGTCTTCCTCATTCGTTGGTTGACGCCTCTGCAGCCTTTCGGAATTGAAGGCTGGCGCTGGCCGTTCTTGCTTGCAGGTGGCGCTTCGCTGATGGTGGGCCTTGTCTTTTTTCGCCTCCCGGAGTCTCCTCGCTGGCTCACGCAAATGGGACGCGATCGCCTCGCGGCCAGGGTGTGCGATCGGTTCGAGCGCTCGCCGACACTCTCGCTCCTCGATCGATGGCTCGAGACGCGCTCGCCCGCGCAATCGGATCGCCTGCGCACCGCGGGCACCCTCGCGTCCGCATCCCGCGCGAGATTCCGGTACGTGATTCCGTTCGTTGTCGCGTTGTACTTCCTTCACCCCTGGATGACCAGCGCATTCCAGCTGCTCACCGGACCGATGCTGCTCGAGCGAGGCTATGACCTTCGGGATGTATTGCTATATGTCGCATTGTCCACGTTCGGTCCGGCGATCGGCGCATTCCTGGCCGCATTCCTCGTCGACGGCACCTCGCGGCGAGTTTCACTTTTGCTGACTGCTGCCCTCATGGCGTCGGCACTCATCGCATTCTTTGTGCTCGACGGCAGAGTGGTGCTCGCCGGCGCGGTGATTACCTTTGCCGTGGGGGTCGCCGTCTACACTCCCATCATGACCATGCATGGCTCGGAACTGGTCCCCACTGCGATTCGCGGTTCCGCAACTGGATTCGCTTGGGCGGCGAACCGCCTGAGCGCTGCGTTGGTACCGATCGCGATGATTCCGCTAGTCGGAGCTCACGGTTCCGCAATGGTGGCGTGGGTGGTCGCCTGCGCGCTGCTGCTCTCCATGATTCTGGCAGCGAGTGGCCCGAGAGGCGCTGCAGGAGCGGCGGTGGAGTAGGTCACGACCTGCCTTGATAGGTCGGAAGTGGCCAATTCAGGCAAGAATTGACAATTACCTACAAGACGGGATTCGTGTGCGGCGGGCAGAATCAGCCCCCATACCCTTTGCTCGAGAACGAGGCGAGCTCACATGCTATTCGAATATTGCGGCGATTCTCAGTATGACGAAATCGCCAACCTACGTATCGCAGTGGACTTGTTGCAGCGAATGATGGCCGAGCTGCAGTTCGAGGAAGCCAGCCATCCCGGGCTGGCCGCAGCCATGGTAACGTCGGGACACGATCTGCGTCAGCGTCTACATCTGCTCATGGGAACCATCGATTCGCTGACGGCGGCCAACGACCCCAGTCACGCCGACGATTTGCATCGTCGCGTCAAATCCTCGATTTACGAGTTGGCGCAAGAACTTGAAGTCCTTGCCGTTCACGTCGATCAAGGCTCCACACATTGAGTGCAATTTTGCGGTATCGCCGCCCTCTACCAGAATGCGGCTGATGTGGCCCGCTATTCCGGCATCAATCTCATTGGAATAGAATTGGCTCGACGCTGTGCGAGCATAGGGATTTGACCCATGACCAAACGCTATCTCGAGGATTTTGCGGTTGCACAGACCTTCGGCTCAGGGCGGATGAAAATTGATGCGCCGAGCATCAAGCGTTTCGCCGCCGAGTTTGATCCTCAACCCTTTCACCTCGACGAAAATGCGGCGGGAGAAACGCTATTCCGCGGTCTGGCGGCGAGCGGTTGGCACACGGCGGCGCTGACCATGAGACTGCTCGTCGAGAGCGAGCTCCAACTGGCGGATGGCGTCATTGGCGCGGGGTTTGACGAGCTTCGTTGGCCGAAGCCCGTGCGGCCCGGCGACGAGCTCCACGTGCGGACCGAGGTGCTGGACGTGCGAGTCTCGAAGTCGCGTCCGGGCCAGGGCATCGTCAAGCTTCGTGGCACCACACTTAATCAGCACGACGAGCCCGTGCAGGTGTTTGTCGGCAATCTCCTGGTGTCCTGCCGGCCGAAATAGGCGAGAGCTCGTCGCGTTCAACGCTCCAGCGAACCCCTCTCGCAGCGCTGGAATGAACTGATCTACCGCCACACGGTGGTATCGGTCAGAAATAAAACGGCGGTATCCGTCAGAGATAAATCGCCGGCTCCGTCGTCAGACCGCGCTTGACCGTCCGGGCGCGCTCGTCGGCGAGCACCTCGCTCGCGCCGGCCTCCAGGGCGTCGAAGGCGGCGGCAACGACGCTTTGCGGGGAGACCTTGACGACGTCCAATCCGTGGGTCAGGTCGGTATCGACGAAACCGACGTGCAGTCCGAGGACTTGCGTCCCCTGCTGGCGCAATTCGTTGCGCAGGCCATTGGTCAGGCTCCAGGCGGCTGCCTTGGACACGGCGTAGGCGTTCATGGCGCCGCTGTTGATCCAGCTGGCGGCCGATAGCACATTGAGGAATGCACCCCCGCCATTCTTGGCGAGCACCGGGGCGAAGGCCTGCGTCATGCGCAGTATCCCGAAGACATTGGTGTCGAATTGCATGCGGGCGGCATCACTGGCCTCAGGGTTGAGCAGCCCACCCGGCCGTGCAATCCCTGCGTTGTTGACGACGAGGGTGACGTCGCCGCAGAGTCGCGCGGCGGCGGCCACGTCGTCATCCGAGGTCACGTCGAGTTTCACCGGGACGACGCCCGGAGTAGTGATGGAGGATGGGCTGCGGGCGCCGGCATAGACCTTGCGCGCACCGCGCGCCCGCGCAGTTTCGGCGAAAGCGAGTCCGATGCCGCGATTGGCACCGGTGATGAGCACGACGGCATCTTGGAGTTTCATGTTCGGGTCCTCTTCACGCTGATTGGCCGGTCCCCTGACGATATTGCGCAATGGTGTTGGCCCTTAGGCCTTCGAAGCACTGCACGAGTTCCGGCCCGGCGCCTTCGGCCATCAAAAAAGTATGACTGACGGTAAAGTGCGCATCGTTGAATAAACGTGCTGACATTGCGTGCAATGGATTTCTGCACCGCACGACTCTTCAATAACTCCCTATTCGCGCCGACTAAAAAGGCGGTGGATCGGTCACCAAACCCGCCATTGCGCGATCGATCGAATGCAACACTGCCGAACTCACGGGTGTCCGCTTTTCGGCTCCGATGGCGCGGTAATGAATGCTGAGCGCCGCGAGCGTTGCTTGAACGGCCTTGCCCTCTTCGCCGTCGGCAAGCGTCGAGCAAAAGGCGTGCAATTCGCCCAACAGGTATCCTATGCGCAATCCAACGAGCGCATCATATGGCGGTAGTGCCGGATGCATCCCGGTCGGACCGGATCGCACGGCAATCAAGGCAATTCGGTCGAACATACGGCTCGCCCAGCGACCGGTATCGCGAGCTTGTCCGTCCGCACGGTTCGCGATATCGCGGAAGGCGGCACGAAACAGCCGGGAGAACGCGAGCTCCGCCCCGATTACCTGAAAAATGTCGATGAAGGTCACGCTGGCACATGTGCCGGCGGCCTCGGCGATGGCCGTGTTGACGAAACTATCGAAGCTGCTCTGATAAGTCGAGGCAAATCCCACGGTATTGATGAACCCGACCAGGACGCCGAGCGAGATCGGCGCAAGCGGCGGGCGCGCGAGGAGGCTCCCGAACAAAAGCAGAAGAGGTGCGATGACCGCTGCCAGCATTGCGAAGTTGGTGACGCGGGGAAAGAGCACGAAACCGTAGATGGCCGCCGCGGGAATACTGAAAAGAAAGCCCTTGAGGAAACGGCGAATTCCGACACCCGGGTACGGTAGGCTGGCAAAGAGTGAAACGGACACTCCCGCGATCAGTGCGGCAATCGGCCCACTCGGCCACGCCGTCGCGATCCAGAAGCCGCAGATTGCGCATAGCGCGGCGACCGCTCCTAATGCCGAGCGTAGCGCGAGTGCGTGATCGCGATGCAAGGACCTCGCACGCGCCGATTGAACAAACCTCGCGGCTTCGGGCGAGAGGTCGCGCAGACGACCGCTTAGAATGTGGTCCTGGATCTCTCGAAGTATGCGATGGGCGACCACCAGCTCAGTGAGCCTGGCAAGCAAGGTCACAAGAAGAGTGTCCCGCCAATCCCAGGCGGCCGACCCAACGAGGGAGCCCTCGAGATCTTTCGCTTCGGCCAGCAGCTCGCGCGCAAACTCATCGCGGCCCGGTCCAGCAATGCTCCCAGAAAGCCAGCGTTCGACGCGACGGATCAGCACCACGACCTCAGCCGGGAGCCCGCCGTCCGTCACACCGCACTCGGCGATACAATCCTCTACGGAACCGCTCAAGGGCAGCAGCCAGAAGACCCGATCCTGGACGGCGCGAATGGCGGCACCCTGGGGAAGGAGCCGTTCCGTGTCGAACACCAGATGATAGGCGAGTTGCTCAATGTTGTTGACACTACTCGCGAGGCGCCGCCGATCGTCGCCGAGAGCCGTCTCCCGGCGGCCGGACAACGCTCGTCGGCTGACCTGCTCGACACTGGAGACGGTCGCTGCGATCTGCTGCCGCAGAAAGCCTGTGAGGGTGCGCGGCAAAATTGCCGCATGGACGAGGGGACGTCGTGACGATTCCGATGCCAATTTCCTGTACTCTCAGTACAGCCGTATTGAAGATGCTGCCGGGCATCATGACACTCGGAAAGCCGATGATGCTCGCCGTATACCCGGCGAGCAGGAATACGTAGGATCTTGGAGTGCGATCGAGAAGCGCAATATAGAGACAAAATCCGAGCCACAAGGCTAGAACGAACGAGAGAGCGATCGGCTCATTGACGAACGCAGGGAGAAAGGCCACCGTCGCAGCGCCACCCAAGACAGTGCCCATCATCCGATAGAGCGCCTTCGAAAGAACTTGGCCGGCCATCGGTTGCGAGACGAAGACCACGGTACTGAGCGCCCAGACCGGTTGCGAGAAGCCGATCCGCAGGGAGATGTAGTAGCTGGCGATCAGGGAAGCGAAGATCTTTAGCGAAAAAAGCCCGGCTTCCGCATCGGCGAACATGGTGCGTGTCCTGCGAGTTCAAAGACCCGATTCCAATCGACCTTCGGAACACTCATGGATCGGATTCTCTCGATGAATACCCCCTGATTCTGCTCGCCGTCGGAAGAATCAGTTTGAACGGTGCTGCTGCTGCTGGTCCGGACGTGCGTGTTTATGAAAGGCCGGCTTCAAGTACGCCATCGCGAGCCCCGCATCCGGTCGCGCGATTTCAGCACGAAGAAACAACGACCGCCTAACGCCTACAAGGAGACTTCGGCGGCGCGGTTTAGCATTCATAGGCGGCTGAGTACGGTGAAGGTGCGACTCACAGGTTGATCCGCAAGCGCCGTCGCCGGACACGTCGATTTATGCGCCTTGACGGACACGGCCGGGTTGGCTGTGTAGCATTTGCACTTGCTGGTGAGAGAGATGCGCGCGAGGAATTCAATCGTGTCTGCCGATATGTCACCGGTGCAAAGTGTGCAAAATGTGCCCGCCGCGATCTCGAGCCTGATCGACGGCGCAGTGGCTGCATTCGATACAGACCGGATGACGTCGCGCTGGTATCTCTTACGCGCTTCGGCCATCCTTCGAGCTCGCAAGGCGGCCGCACGTCATGAGATTGAAACCGCTCGAGATGAATCTGCGCGAAGCGGGCTGGCAGCTTGGCAGGTAAATCGCGTGATGGACTACATCGAGCAACACTTGAGCGATAAAATCACCGGCCGGCAATTGGCGGGTGTGATCGACATCAGCGTGGGTCAGCTATTCAGAGCGTTCAAGGCGAGCATGGGTGTGCCGCCATTTCACTATATTACGTCACGGAGAATTGAGTTCGCTTGTACGCTCATCGAGACCACGAACGAACCTCTGTCTCAGATTGCACTGGCTTCGGGATTGTGCGACCAGGCCCACCTGTGTCGGGTATTTCGTCGAAAGATGGGGATTACACCTGCAGCCTGGCGTCACGCCAACGGCAATGGCCCGAGAGTCGTTTATCCGGCTCATTCACGAAACGCCGCTACGAGCTGCGGCCTGCAACATAGGTAGGCGCCTGGAGCGCCGTCGTTCAGCCTCAATCCGCCGCCGCCACGACCTCGCCGTGCACCGAGGGCCGCCGCACCAGAAAGCACAGCGGTATCAGCAGCACGCACAACCACCCCGACAAGTAGAAGAGGTCGAGCGAGGACAGCAGATAGCTCTGGGAAATGAGTCCCCGCGTCATGGCGCCCGCGGCCGCCTGATTGGTGAGGCCGAACTGATGCATCTGCGCGAGCGATTGCTGGTAGGCGGGCGCGTACACGCTGATCGTGTCCGCGAGGTGCGTCTGATGCAGCGTCTCGCGCCGATCCCAGAAGGTGGTGGTCAGGGAAGTCGCGAAACTGCTCGCGGTGATGCGCAGGAAGTTCGACAGGCCCGATGCCGCGGGTATCTTCTCGGGCGGCAGGCCGTCGAAGATCACGGCGAGCAGTGAGACGAAGAACAGCCCCATGGCAAAACCTTGAACCAGCTGCGGCGCCACGAAGGCGAAGAAGCTGGCATCGGTGGTGAGGGCCGCCCGCATGAAATAGGAGATCGCGTAAAAACCGAAGGCGCTGGCCGCGAGTATGCGCGGATCGTGACGCCTCATCAGACGTCCCGACCACGAGCGAGGTGAGCACGGCGGTCATGCCGCTCGGCGCCGATACCAGGCCCGCCCAGGTGGCCGTATATCCCAAATAGCTCTGCAGCCACAACGGCATGAGCACGATGTTGCCGAAGAAGACCGCATAGCCCAGGCACATGGCAAGCGTCCCCAAGCCGAAGCTGCGCGATTTGAACAGGCTCAAGTCGACGATGGGATGCTTCTCGGTGAGATTCCAGATGAGCCAGGCGATGAACGCCACCACCGTCACTACGAGGAGTATCACGATGGTGGTCGAATTGAACCAGTCGAGATCCTTGCCCTTGTCGAGCATGATCTGCAGCGCGCCGACCCAGACGAACAGCAGCGCCAGGCCCACGCGGTCGATCGGGAGTTTGCGGGTCGGGGTCTCCTGCGATTTGAGATTGTTCCAGCAGATGAACGCGCAGACGATGCCCACCGGCACGTTGATGAGAAAGATCCAGGGCCACACGTAGTTGTCGGAAATGTAGCCGCCGAGCAGGGGCCCGGCGATCGGCGCCATGAGCGTGGTCAGCGACCAGATGGTGAGCGCGGTGGGCCGTTTCGCGGGCCCGAATACGCTGATGAGGAGCGCCTGACTGCCCGGAATCATGGGACCTGAGACCGCGCCCTGCAGTACGCGAAACGCGATCAAGGACGGCAGGCTCCAGGCGAGTCCGCACAGGAGCGAGGCGATGGTGAACAGCGCGACCGACAGGACGAAGGTGCGTACCACGCCGAAGCGCTGCATCAGCCAGCCGGTCAGGGGCACCGAGACGCCGTTCGCCACCGCGAAGGAGGTGATCACCCAGGTCCCCTGATCGGAGCTCACACCCAGATCCCCGCTGATGGTCGGGATGGAGACGTTCGCGATCGAGGTATCGAGCACCTGCATGAAGGTGCCGAGCGCCAAGGCCACCGCGGTCACGGCCTTGGCGGTGCCGGCGAGCGCCGGCGCCTCTCGAGCGATGACGGCAGGCGCGCTCACGGGCTCGCGGCCACCATGGCGCCGTCGCTGTCGCCGCCGGCGTCAACATCGGCATTCGCATCGGCACTTGCATCGGCATTCGCATCGAGACGGTGTTTGCCACGGGCCAGCGCGTTGCGGCTGAGCCGTGCCGGCTCATAAGCCTTGGGGCCGGCGTTGTCCGCGATGATGGTCGCGATGCGCGCAGCGACCGCCGGGTCGTCGCCCGCGCTCGCCTGCCGGGGAAGCGGCACGTTGCGTACCGCCTCGCTCATGAGCGGCCCCGACGCATCGTGAAGGTCCACGCGCACCGTGGTCGAGAGACCCACCCGCAGCGGATGCGCCTCGAGCTCCTTGGGATCCAGCAGGATCCGCACCGGCACACGCTGCACGATCTTGATCCAGTTGCCCGAGGCGTTCTGCGCCGGCAAAAGCGCGAAGGCGCTGCCGCTGCCGGCCGCGATGCCGACCACGTGGCCGTGGTATGTCACGCTGCGTCCGTAGATGTCGGTCTGCACGGTGACGGGCTGCCCCGCGCGCATGCGCTTCAGCTGCACTTCCTTGAAGTTCGCATCGATCCATACGTCCTCGAGCGGCACCACGGCGAGGAGCGGCTCTCCGGCCGCGACCCGCTGGCCGACTTCCACCGAACGCTTCGCGATCACTCCGGTGACCGGGGAGGTGAGCTCCGTGCGATGCAAGGCGAGCTCCGCATTACGCACCGCCGCCGCGGCGGCGAGCACCTGCGGATGATCCGCGATGGTGGTGCCGTCGATTTGCGCGACGGTCTGGCTCAATTGCTGGCGTGCCGCGGCGACGTTGGCGCGGGTGGTGGTGACCGCGTCGCGCGCGTGCGAGAGCTCTTCCTGGGAGATGGCGCCGTCCGTCAGCAATCCGCCGCGGCGCTTCAAGTCCTCATCCGCGGTGCGCTCCGCCTGTTCACGCTGGTCGATCTGCGCGCGCAGCTCCTTGCTCTGCGCAAACAGGCCGCGAACCTGGCGGACCGCGCGGGCGAGATCCGCTTCGGCATTGGCCACGGCGATTTTCGCATCGGCGGGATCGAGCGAGAGCAGCGGCTGCCCCTCCTGCACGCGCTGGGTGTCATCGACGTTCAGCGACAGAACCGTGCCGGGGACCTCGCTCGTGATCTGCACCACGTCGCCGTCGACGTAGGAATCGTCGGTGGATTCGTAGTAGCGCCCGTCGAGGAGCCAGTACGCGCCGTAGCCGATCGCGCCGAGTACGACGGCAGCGCCGAGTCCCAGGAGTCCGGCGCGCCGATAGCGGTTGGGAGATGCCGTGGGTTGAGAGTCGGGGGTCACTTTGGATTCTGGCGTGTTCATGGGCTTGCTCGTGTCAATAAAACAGAAGGAACTGCGGAGGAGTGCGCCTCGGCGACGGCCCCGCCCTCGTTGGCGGCACCGGCCGGGCGGGGATCGAAGCTGCCGCCGACGGCGAGCAGCAGTGTCACCCGCGCGACCGCCTGGCTGGTCAGAATGTCGACCATGGACTGACGCGCGGTGAGGACCTGGGTTTCGGCATTCAAGACCGAGAGGTAGCTCGCGAGTCCGGCGCGATAGCGCTCCTCGGCCAGCTTGTAGGCGGCCTCGGTCGCATCGAGCGTTTGCTGCTGATCTATCTGTTCGCGGGCGAGGGCGTCGAGGCGCGTGATTTGATCGGCGGTCTGCTCCACCGCGTGGAGCACCGTGTCGTTGTAGCCGGCAATGGCCGAATCGAGCTCAGCCTCGCTGCCGCGATACTGCGCCTTGAGGCGCCCGCCGTCGAACAGCGGCAACGAAATCAGCGGGCCCGCGCCATATCCGCGCGCGTTCCAATTCACCAGGTTGCTCATGCCGAAGGCGCCGATGCCCGCGAGCGCTCGCAGGCTCACGTCCGGATAGAACGCAGCCTTCGAGGCGAGGCGCTCGGCATCGGCGGCCTGCACCAGCGAGCGGGCGGACAACACGTCCGGACGGCGCGCGAGGAGATTGATGGGCAGATCCTTGGGCACCGGCAATGCTTCCTGCACTTGCAGCACCGGGCGCTGGATCGTGGAGTACGCCGCAGCGCCCTGGCCGGTCAGCGTTGCGAGCTCGTGCACCGCGACCTGCGCGGCCGCCTGCGCCTGTGTGCGCGCCACCCGAGCCTGGGGCAGCTGCCCTTCCGCTTCGCGGATCTCGAGCTGCGTATCGAGCCCCGCGCTCACGCGGCGGCGTGTGATGTCGACGATATTCTGCCGCTGCAGCTCGGAACGATGGGCGATGTCGGCGAGCGCGTTTTCCCGATAGAGCTCGATGTAGGCCTGGGCGATCGCCCCGGCGAGCATCAGACGCGCGTTGTCCTCGTCGAAGCTCGCGGATTCGGCAAGATTCCGGGCGCGGTGTACGGCATCGGCCTGGCGCCCCCAGAAATCCAGATCCCACCCCAAGCTCGCGCCGGCCTGGGTCTGCCAGAAGCTGTTTCCCGCGAGCGGCGGCGGGATGAGATAGTTGTTCGGGGCACGTTCATAGAGCGTGCTCGCATCGAGATTCGCGCTCGGCAGGAGCGCAGCCTGCTCGGACTGAGTCTGCGCGAGCGCTGCGCCGACGCGGGCCTTCGCCTGGGCGAGCGTCGGCGAGTCCTTGAGTCCGAGGCGAATCAGCCGGTCGAGCTGCGGATCCTTGAAGGAGTCCCACCACCCGTCGGCTGCCGGTTCAACGGCAGCGCCCGTCAGCGCCAGATCGTCACTCGCCAGCGGCTTCGGATGCGGGCTCTCCTTCGGCGGCAGCACGCACCCTGCGAACGTCAAAGCGCCCGCGAGCACAATCGATGTGAGAAGCAATGGAGCAGGGCGTCCCATGGTCACGTCTCCGATCCGGTGGGCGCCTCGGCGTGGGCCGCCGGAGCCGGCGCCGCTTTGGAGTCGAGCGTGGATTGCAGCCGGATATTGAGCTTGCGCAGCAGCCGCAGGAATTCCTGGACCTCCTCGGTCGAGAAATCCGTGAGCGCGAGATTCAATTTCTCGACCACGAGGGGAATCATGTCCTCGACGGTTTTGCGGCCGGCCTCGGTGAGCTGCAGCTCGACCTTGCGCCGATCGCGGTCCCGGCGTACGCGCTCGAGCAGCCCCCGGTCCGCCAGCTGGTCGATGACCCGCGTGAGCGCTCCGCTGTCGTGCCGGAACTGAACGCAGATGTCTTTGGGGTTGACCGCGATCCCATCCCTCAGCCACGAGAGGATGACGTACTGGATGTAGCTGAAGCCCCGGTCCGCGAACACCTGCTCGAGGACATCCAACATCATCGAATGGGCGCGCTTGATCAGGTATCCGACGCTGTTCTGCGCTTTATAAGTCGACGCTTGATAATGCTGCTTGGACATTTAGTGCCTCGGCATTTACTGCCTGAACAATTACTGCTTAGGCAGGTATTATCCACACCTATCGAGACCTGTCAACTTCCTCGGTCCCGACTCCGAGAGGCATCCGCTCTGCTTTTTAAATCAATAACTTATGCGCTATGTATTGCGCCGCGGCGACAGGGGGCGGCACCGATAGCGGAGCGCGGCTTGTTGCCGGAGCGCTAAACTCACCACCCGCGCACGTGCCCGCGCACTTGCGATTCGCGCCTCCCAAGGACTGTCGGCTTTCATGCAAACGCTCGATGTCGCACGCCGCCGGTTCCTGTTTGCGGTCTTCGTGGTCTCCGGATTCACCGGACTCATCTACGAGTCCATCTGGTCGCATTATCTAAAGCTTTTCCTGGGTCACGCCGCCTACGCGCAATCGCTGGTGCTCGCCATTTTCATGGGTGGTATGGCGCTCGGATCCTGGGTGATCGCCCGCTACTCTTTCCGGATCCGGCGTCTCCTTCTTATATACGTCCTGGTCGAGGCCGTGATCGGCGTGCTCGGCCTGTTGTTCCACTCGACTTTCCGTGCTGCCTACGACTTCTCGTTCGCGACGGCCATCCCCGCGCTTCCCTCGGCGCTCTGGATTCATGTCTATAAATGGTCCTTGGGATCGCTGATCATCCTTCCGCAATCCGTGCTGCTCGGCATGACCTTTCCGCTGATCAGCGGCGGACTCATCCGGCGCTGGCCGGATCGGCCGGGCGAGACGCTCGCGACCCTGTACTTCACCAACAGCCTCGGCGCCGCGGTCGGGGTCATCGTCAGCGGATTCGTGTTGATCGGGGCGGTGGGCCTCCCGGGCACGATCCGCACCGCGGGACTTCTCAACATCGCGCTCGCCTTCGCGATCTGGGTGGCCGTGCGCGGCCGGGCGGAGCCCGCGCCCATGCAGGATACCGTTTCGAGAGCCCAGGCAGCCCCGGGAACCCAAACCGCCTTCCGAACCCTCCCGGACCCCTTGAACCGCTGGCTCCTCATCGCCGCGTTCCTCACCGGCACCGCTTCGTTCATGTACGAGCTCGGCTGGATCCGCATGCTGAGCCTGGTGCTCGGCAGCTCGACCCATTCGTTCGAACTGATGCTGAGCGCGTTCATCTTTGGTCTCGCCTTCGGCGGGCTCTACGTGAGACACCGCATCGACCGTCTCGAGGATCCGGTGGCGTATGTTGCCTGTGTCATGGTCGCCATGGGCATCCTGGCGGCGCTCACGCTGCCGGCCTACAACCTGACCTTTGATTTCATGGCGTGGTTCCTCATGCCTATGCGCGCACCGTGAACGGTTACATCGGCTTCAATGTGCTCAGCCAGTTGATCGCCGCGCTGATCATGATTCCGGCCACCTTTTGCGCGGGCATGACGCTGCCGCTGCTGACCCATGAGCTCATGCGGCGGGGTACCGGCGAGCGGGCGATCGGCACGATCTATTCGGCCAACACGCTGGGCGCCATCGTCGGCGTGCTGCTCACGATCAACGTGCTGATGCCGCGCATCGGCGTCAAAGGCGTGATCCTCGGCGGCGCCGCCATCCATATCGTCCTGGGTCTCACCCGGCTTCTCGCCGGCCGCCGCTATCCATTGCCCACCCTGCGGGTCGCGATCGCGCTCGGTCTCGGCGTGCTCTTCGTGGTCGCGTTCGCCGTGAATCTGGATCCGCTGCGGATGACCTCGGGGGTGTATCGCACCGGCTCCGCGACCCTGCCGCAAGGCGCGACGGTCGCCTACCTCGGGACGGCAAGACCGCGACCATCAGCCTGGTGGAAAAGGACGGGACGGTGACCATCGCCACCAACGGCAAGCCGGACGCGGGCATTCAGATGGGGCCCGGCGAGCCGACGGTCGACGAAAGCACCATGGTGCTGGCGGCGGCCATTCCGCTCGAGCATGCAGCCGCATCCGGCGCGCGTCGCCAACATCGGCTTCGGATCGGGGCTCACGACGCATACGCTTCTCGCGAGCCCACGGGTCGAACGGCTCGATTCGATCGAGATCGAGCCGTTCATGGTGGACGCCGCGCGCCGGGGTTTCGGCGCGCGCATCCACAACGTCTTCGAGGACCCGCGCAGCCACGTCATCATCGAGGACGCAAAGACTTTCTTCGCAAGCGCCCGCGAACCCTACGATCTCATCGTTTCCGAGCCCTCGAATCCCTGGGTGAGCGGCGTCGCCACGCTGTTCTCCGACGAGTTCTACGGGCGAATCACCCACTATCTCACGCCCGACGGATACTTCGTCCAGTGGATGCAGGTCTACGAAACGAATCTGAGCGTGCTCGCCTCCGTCATCAAGGCGCTCGCCCCGCACTTCGGTGCCTACGCGCTCTACAACGTGGACGATCTGGACATCCTGATCATCGCCACCAAGCGCGCCTGCGCTCGGAACGCCGGATGAGCGGCTGCTCCAATCGCCGGCCTTGCGCGCCGAGCTCGAACGGATCGGCGTGCAGTCGATTGCGGACATCGAGTCGCGCAAGATCGGCGACGATCGCACCCTCGGACCGGTGCTCGAGGCCGTCGCGGTGCCGCCGAATTCCGATTTCTACCCGTTCGTGGACCTGAATGCGCCGCGCCTGCGGTACCTGCGCGCCAATGCGATCGAGCTCCCGGGGCTCACCGTGCTGCCCATACCGTTCCTCGAGATGATCGGCGGAGCGCCTCCGAGCGGCGTCACGCTCGAACCTTCGGCGAGCAGCGGGGTGGTCCGGGATCGTCTCGTGCAACGGGCGCTCGACATCCGCCGCGCGCTGATGAGCGGTACCGCGGAGGACTTGGATCCCACGACCGCGAGATACCTAGGGCTCCTCGGCACCGCAGCGAATGACTGCACCGCTCCACCGGCGCGCAGCGCGTGGCAGGACGCCGTCAGGAACATCAGCGACGACACTGCGCCGTATCTCAACCCGGCGGAGCTCGAGGCCGTCTGGAGCCGGGTGAAGTCGAGCCCCTGTTATCGCGACGCGACCGGCACCGACAAAGCATGGGTGGATTTGTGGGCGGCGATCGCGAGGCGGGACTCGCCGGTGATCGCCGGACTCGGCACGACCCTGCTCGCACCGCCGGCGGCCGACTCGGACAGCGAGCGCGCCTATCTCACCACCGTCACCGCCGCTGCGGACGTGAGCATGGGTGAGGATGCTCGAGCGCAATCCCTGCTCGAGGCTGAGTGGGGCCGGTTCGATCACACCGGGCAGTTCGCCTTCGCGCTTCGCGAGCTTCGAGCGCTGACGCAGAACTCCGCGCGGGTGACTCGAAACTCCGGGCGCTGACCGGAAACTCAGCGCACCGACCCGGAATTCAGCGCACCGACCCGGAATTCAGCGTACGACCCGGAATTCCGTCCCCCCGGAACACCGGCGTCGGCGCGGAACATCGAGCGCCGGCCCCGAACATCGAGCCTCAGCGCCGGACCACGCGGATCATCAGGTGCTCGAGCGCTCCTACGGGATCAACACATTGCCCGGTATGCACAGGCGAGGTCTGAACGATGGTGCTCTTCGGGGACACCAGCCAGTGAAAGCGCTCGCGCTCGGACATGGCGCCGATCCGTCCCGAGCCCGGACCTCCCGCGCAAATCGCCGGGATGATCGCGAGGGCTTCCCGGATGGTAGCGAGGTCCGCCCGAGAATCCAGCGCGAGAACCCTGGGCTCATCGAGCTCGACGCGGGCCAGCAAGATGCGGTCGACGTCGCACGAGAGGATGATGCCGGCATTGACGAATTCGCCCCGCTCGACACGAGGGACCACTCGAACGATGGCGTAGTCGTAGGTGCTGAGACGGCTCATGATGGCGCGCCCCGCGCGCGGATCGCCTCGCTCACGAACACCTCCGAGCTTCGCAGACGCTCGCAAAGGAATTCCAGATACGCGTGCCGCTGATCCGCGATGCCCGGCGCCCCGGGGTCCTGCGCGAGCCAGGAGTCCGGGATCAGATCGATGAGGCTCGATAGCTTCTCCCGGGAGAGAAGCGGCTTGAGCCGCGCATCGGCCGCGCTAAGCGCATCGGCGAACCCGAGGAGTACGTGATCCTTGATCATCGGGAAAGCCGTTACCGCCTGTCGACCCCAAGTTTTCCAGTCGTGGTGAAAATACAGGGCCGCGCCGTGATCGATCAGCCAGAGCCGGCGATGCCACAGCAGCATATTGACGTTTCGAGCCGTCCGATCCACGTTGCACACCAAGGCGTCGAACCACACGATGGCCGAGGCGAGAGCGGCATCCGGCTTGTAGACCAGCGGGTCGAAGGTGATGGAACCCGGCAGGTAATCGAGCGCCAGGTTCAGACCTGCGCTGGCGCGGATGAGACTTTGGATTTCGGGGTCCGGCTCGGTACGCGCCAGCTCGCCCGGCAGTTCCATGAACACGATCTCCGGCACCGGCAATTCCAGGCAACGGGCGATCTCTCCCGCGAGGAGTTCTGCGATCAATGCCCGCGGGCCCTGCCCGGCCCCGCGGAATTTGAGCACGTAGAGTCCCTCGTCGTCGGCCTCGACGATGGCCGGCAAGGATCCTCCCTCGCGCAGCGGTGTGACGTAGCGGACGGCGGCGACGGTTCTCAGGCGACTCTCAAAAGGAAGGGCGGCCGTCACTCGACGTGGGACAAGGTCTCCCGCAGAGCGGCGACTCTTTCGTCGATGTCCCTGATGTAATCGGAAGTCGCGGGCGCCGCAGAAATGCGGATGTCCGTGCTGACCGACGTGTGGATCTGCGCTCCCTGGCTGAGCGTGCGGTCGACCGGGCAATAACTGGCGACGTTGAGCAGCCGCTGTCGTTGCTCCGGGCTGAGATCGCCTTCCAGGATGATGGCGCGCTCGAACGCGGCGCCGGAGTCCTCGCCGCTCGGATGATGCGATACGCTGACTTGAACTCGATCGAGCGGCCATCCCATGCGATCCGCATACAGACGCAGCGTCATCGCGGTCGAGGAGCCGAGTGCGGCGCCCATGAGCTCATAGGGGTTCAAGCTCTCGGGCGAGAAATTTCTGCGCGACCCAGAGATCACGAACGACGTGCTGCCCACACGTCCCAACAGCTGCAGCTCTTCCACCCGCGTCTCGGTAACGAGGACGCTTTCTCCAGCGACGGCGGCATCGAATGCGTTGACGGACATGGCGCATGCCTCGCGAGTGACAACCGTGAATGTTGGCGGCGATGGGGTCAGAGGAGTGGCCATAGCCTAACCGCCTAACGCCATTAAAGCACGTCTCGGCGTTCGAATGACATGGAGTTTCCGCGTGAAATGGCGCACTGCGAGAAGTGGAATTGGCTCCGGCGGCACCGAATGCCGCCGCTTGGCGATGAACGCCGTTTCGAGTACCCCGGTTTCCACGGAGGTTGTAGTCCTTGTCTGACACTTCAGGCGTCGAGACTCAGGCATCGAGACTCGTGGAGTCCAGGCTCAGGCCTCCAGGCTCATGGAGCCCATGTTCAGGGCCTCCAAGCTCAGGGCGTCCAGCGATACACCGCGCCCGGATACGGCGCTTTCCAGGGATCGAACGCTCCAGTGATGAAAACGGTGTTCGTTCCCGGGGCGCCGAAGCCCACGTTCGTGACGTACCGGGTCGGCACCTCGATCGCGCGGACCAGCTTCTTCGCTTCGCTCACGACCAGTACCCGGCCGGAGCCGTTTTGGGCGATGTAATAGTTGCCGTCGGGCCCGAGTTTGACGCCGTCGGGCCCGTCATAGGCGTCCTCGTTCGGCGTCGGCGGCGCGAGGTCCTGGAGCCGCGCCCAGACCGTCCTCAGGCCCAGAGTGCCGTTCGCACCGATGGGAAAGGACAGAATCCGCCCGGCCAGCATCTCCGCGACCAGCAGGTGCTTCCCGTCCTTCGCAAGCGTCAAGCCGTTCGAGTAGTGGATGGTATCGGCCACCTCCCGGATGTCCTGCCCATCGGCCGACATGTGCAGAACCGCGCCCGTGATCGGCGCCTTGATGTCGAATACGCCGGAGGCCGAGAAATAAACACCGCCGTGGCCGTCGCTCGATAGATCGTTCGGACCCACGAACGGTTTTCCGGTGCTGTCCTTCTCGAAGGTGCGCAATTCCTTGCCCGTGGCGTCGAGCTCGACCAGGTAATTTCCGTCATAGCAGGCGACCAGGATGTGATCGCCGCGAAAATGAATGAGTGCATTCGCCCCGCAGTGGTCTCGGTGCCACCAGACCTTCACTTCCTTGCCGTCCCAGCTCTTGATCCCGGGACCTGCATATTCCACGAACAGCAGGCGGCCCTGGTCCCAGAGGGGACCCTCCGGGTACAAGCGCGTGCGAATCGATCGGTGCGACGGCGGCCTCAGCCGCCTGCACCAGACAAACGAGCGAGAGCGCTGCAAGCAATGATGTGGGAAATCGCATGGAACCCCTCCGGCTCGCCGCTTCTCCGTGGGCCGCCGTCATAATCGTACCGCACAAGGAGTGCGATCATAGGTCAACGGGCCGCCCGGCGCGAAGGCCGTATGCAGCGCACCCTCGAGACTCACCCCGCCGCAAGTCTCGTGAAGGAATCGGCGGCCGCCGAGTGCGGCAGATCATTCATCAGAATCCGTTCGAAGTCGGCCGTAGGCACCGCCCGGCTGAACAAGAAGCCCTGGAACTCGTCGCAGTGAAAGCGCCGCAGAATTTCGAGCTGCGTGGCGGATTCGACCCCTTCCGCCACGACCTTCAAATCGAGCGAGTGCCCGAGCGCAATGATGGCCTTGATGATCGCGACATCGTTGGGATCGATCGCGATGTCGCGAACGAAGGTGTAGTCGATCTTTACGCTGTCGACCGGGAAGCGCTTCAAGTACGCGAGCGAGGAGTGTCCTGTGCCGAAATCATCGATCGCCAGGGTGATTCCATGCGCCTTGATGTGCTCGAGCAGCTGCAGCGCCTTGCCGGGATTGGTCATGACCACGCTTTCGGTGATCTCGAATTCCAGGAGCCGGGGGTCGCAGCCCGTGCGATCCAGGATCTGATTGATGTTGTCCAGCAATCGCGAGTCGGCGAACTGCTGCGCCGACAGATTGATCGCCACGCGCGTCGGCGACAATCCCTGGTCGCGCCAGCGGACGATGTCGGTGCAAACCGTATCCATCACCAGGCTCCCGATCGCGGCGATCAGGCCGACTTCCTCGGCCACGCCGATGAAATCTCCCGGCGACAGCAACCCGCGCCGCGGATGCCGCCAACGCACCAAGGCCTCCGCGCCGGCGATGCGGCCGCTCGGGATGTCGACCTTCGGTTGATAGTGAACCTCGAATTCCCGCCGCACCACCGCCTGGCGCAGCTCGTTTTCCAGGGCGAGCCGCTCGACGCTGTGCTCGTTGATCTCGGTGGAATAGAACTGATAAGTGTTCCTGCCCGATGATTTCGCCCGGTACATCGCGATATCGGCATTCTTCAGCAACGATGCGCCGTCGCTCCCGTCCTTCGGATACGTCGCGATGCCGATGCTTCCGGACAGCTGATACACGTTGCCGTTGACCGTCAAAGGATTGGACATGGCCGTCAGCAGTTTTTGAGCGACCGCATTGAGATCCTGCGCCTCGAGCGGCTGCTCGACCAGCAACGTGAACTCATCCCCGCCGACGCGCGCCAGGGTGTCCGTGCCGCGCACGCAAGCGCGCAAGTGGTTCGCGATCTGGCGAAGCACCGTGTCGCCGGCGTCGTGTCCGAGCGTGTCGTTGATGATCTTGAAGCGATCCAGGTCGAGGAACAGCACCGCCGCCGGGGCGCCGGCGCGTTGTGCCCGAGCGAGCGCCTTGTGCAGCTGGTAATTGAAGAGCAAGCGATTCGGGAGACCCGTCAAATCGTCATGGTGGGCCAGATGCCGGATTCGTTCGGCTGCCTGGCAGCTTTCGATGGCGATGCCGGCCAGCTTGGCGCAGATCCCGATCAGTTGTGCATTCATCTCGGGCAGCTCGGCATCGAGCCGCTGGTACAGCGACAGCGTGCCGAGAAGCTGATCCTTGCTGCCGAAGATGGGACGCGCACTGAGCGGCTGCAGGAAGCCGTCGCCGACGGCCCCCCGCGAAACGCTTCCGAAGCCCGGCGGCATCGACGGTGACAGCCCCACGCAGACGCCCGCTCCGACCGGATCCTGTGCGGCCACCGAGCAGAGGACTCCGCCGGAACGCGCTTCGACGAACTCCGCCAGGGTGGTGAGAATGACGGTGAGCTCCGCGCCGGAGGCGATCAGGTTGAGGATGCGGTTCTGGTCCGTCATCACCGCGGCCTGATGGCGCCGGTCGGCTTCCCGATGCAGGCTATCCAAGGCGAACGAGGCCTCCATCGCGAGCTGCTCCAGGAGCTCGATGATGTCCTCCCGGAAGTACCGCGCCTCCCGCGAAAAAACGCAGAGCACGCCGATGACCTCGTTTTGGCACCTCAACGGAAACGAGGCCTCCGAGGGGAATACGCCGCGCGGGCTGTCGGCGCCGTTGAGCACTCGGGCGTCCATGGATACGGTGTGCAGCGTCTGTAGGTAGGCCTGCTGTTCGCCGTGAGCGGCGACGAATTCGATGTCCGATGCAGGGCGCCGGACCAAGCCCACGGCCGCGAGAGTGAGTCCGCTGGTGCGCACGCAGATCCGGCACAGTTCATCGAATAGCTGACCGCGGTCGCTGACCCGGGAAATGAGCTGACTCGTCTGGCTCAATGCGGCATACAGCTCGGTCAGGCGCGCGAGCCCCCGTTCCTTGGCATCGCGCTCCCGTACGCGGGCGCGTGTCACCCGGATGCACAACATGCCGGTGATCAGCGTACCGACCGCGAGCGACAGGATCAGGAGGCTCCGGGTAGTGCGCGCCAGGTCGCCCAGGGTGGACGAGAAACGAGCGGCCAGCGGAGTGAGCTCGCCGTTGATTCGATGCAGCTCGGCGCGAATGCGCGCTTGTTCCGCCGCCGGTACCGGGGACCCGTCTGCCGGATGTGCGAGCGCCGCGAGAGCACGGATCTGCAAGGTATAGGCGTCGCCCTGGGTCCAGATGTCGATCGGCCGCCGCACCGGGCCAAGGTTGCCGAACAACCTGAACAAGACGATGGTGCTGTCGATGTCGGCAGGATCGCTGCCCCCTTCAAGGAAGGCCGCATGGGCGGCGCCCATGTTCGCGGGACGGCGTTCAAGGGCCACCCGCCCCTTCCAATAGCCCAGCGGGATGGCGATAGCGGATTGATACAGCCGGAAATCCTCTTCCGAATGGGATAGCGTGTACTGCGAAAGGTAATAGGTCGCGTTCTTCTGTCCCTTCGAGTACAGCCCCTCGCCGCCGACCCAGGCTCGAATCGTGGAGAGCACCTCGATGCTGAGGACGGCCGCGACCAGCATCACCGTGAGCGAGAGGAGGACGGGCGCGACGAAGCGAATCGCCAAACGCGATATCCCATTCGAGTCGTTGGGGTTACGCAGGGGTCGCTTCATCCCAGGGAGCCTTGGATTAATCCTCCCGAGTGAGGAATACGTCGCCAGCGTATCGATGCCGGGCCCCGGATACCGAGAGAGGGGTCACGCCTCGGGAGCAGCGGTTGCAGCGCGTCACGAGCGCCTTTACACTGTACATAATCTGGGCATCGACGACGGTGCCGTATATTGTCAAATTCAGGGAGATCTTGGGTGGATGCCCCGCACGAGCCGACGGCTGACTGGATCGAGACGCTCAAGCGCTACCTCGAGCCCGATTGGAAAGAGATCGTGGAGGGCGAATGGGCCACCAACCTCATCCAAGGCGCCTGGTCGACCGACGCCATACGCGGCTGGTGCCTGCAGCTCTATCCCTTCATTCATGCGTTCCCGAAGTTCCTGGCCGAGGCGCTGATCAAGGCGGAGGATGACTATTCGCGCTCCTTCTTGATCGACAACATCCGGGTCGAGAAGGCGCACGCGGAGCACTGGCTGTGGATGGGGGAGGGTTTCGGCATCCCGCGCAGCGAAATGATGGCCATGGCCGAGGGCGAGCGGCCGGTGCTGCGCGACGTCCAATCATTGAGCGACTGGATTTGGTTCATCAACGCCAAGGGCTCGCTGGCGGAGGCGGTCGCCGCCACCAGCTTCGCGATCGAGGGCGCCACCGGCGACCTGACGCGGGGACTGATCGATGCCTTCGAGGCCTATGGCTCGCGTGAAGGCGTGACCATGAATCCGCGGACCACCAAGTGGTTCCGAAATCACGCGAAGTACGACGACGATCATCCGCGCATCGCGTTGCAGATCGTTGCCCGATACGCGCAAACGGAGCGGGCGCGCATGAAGGTCATGGCGGCCGCGCGCCGGAGCCTCCAATTGCTCAACCTGGCATTGCTCACGGCCGGCCGCGAATACTCCTATGCGGACCCGCGTAAACCCGTCGCGCTGGCCGCCACGGAGCCTCGCGTGGCGGATCGCCGGCACTCGCGCCAGCCGATCGCGTTTCCGGACCGGCGCATCGTAGAGCGCTATGCGGGAGCGGCGGCCGCCGCCGACGGAAGCCGATTGGCCGTCGCGAGCTGAAGGTTCGCATCCGAGATCTCAATTTGAGCTTTCTCGCAGTGATCGCCATCGGCGTCGGAGCTGCCCTCGGTGCGTGGTTGCGCTGGGCGCTCGGCGTCGGATTGAATGCCACTTTTCCGTCGATTCCGCCGGGCACGCTTGCCGCCAATCTCATCGGCGCTTTCGTCATCGGCGTCGCGATTGCATTCTTCTCGAGGACGCCCGCGCTCGCCCCCGAGTGGCGGCTGTTGATCACCACCGGATTTTGCGGCGGCTTGACCACGTTCTCGACCTTCTCCGCGGAGATCGCCGATCTATTCCAGCAACAGCGCTTCGGGTTGTTCGCCGGCGCGATCGCGCTGCACGTCGGCGGCTCGCTCGTCATGACGCTGCTCGGCATGGCGAGCCTGAAATGGTTCGCGGGCCAGGCGGGAGCCTAGCTACCGCCGGCCTACCGCCTCGGCGCCGCTGATTCGGCGACGCTGAAATTCAACCGCCCATCGTGGATCTGGAGGCGCAGCCCCCGATGCCTCGCTAAATAACGAACCGCGACGATCACCGCTCCGAACCCCGAAGCTGCCCCGACCCCGAGCGCCCAACGCGGCCCGAACGTATCCGCCACCCAGCCGACGAACGGCGCGCCGATCGGCGTCGCGCCCACTGCGATGGCGAGGAATAGCGCGATGACCCGGCCGCGCATCTCGGGTTCCGTCGAGAGCTGAAGCGTGCTGTTCGCCGTCGTGGTGAATGTCTGCGCCGATAGGCCGATGATCACGAGCGCACAGCCGAACAGCCCGTAGCTCGGCATCGCGGCGGCGATGCAGAAGCCGACGCCGAAGATGGCCGCGGCGGCGGCGATGACCCGCATTCCGGGGTTCTCCCGCCTGGCGGAGAGCAGTGCTCCGGCCACTGATCCGATCGCCATCATCGATGTCAACAATCCGTATTCACTGGCACCCGCATGGAACACGCCGACCGACATGGTCGAGATGAAGATCGGAAAGTTGATGCCGAACGTGCCGATCAAGAACAGCATCAGCAGAATCGCCTTGATGTCGGGCCGCCGCCACACGTAGCGGAAGCCGTCCATCAGGCCGCCGTCGCGGCGGCCGGTCTTGACGCTTCGATGCAGATCTCCCACGCGGAGGAAGTAGAGCGAGCAGAGCACGGCGACGAACGACGCCGAATTGATCAAGAACACCCAGCCTGAGCCTACGCTTGCGATCAGCACGCCGGCGACGGCGGGACCGATCATCCGTGCGGCGTTGAACGAAGTGGAGTTCAGCCCCACGGCGTTCGAGAGGTCCTCCTCTCCCACCAGCTCCGCGACGAAGGTTTGGCGCGCCGTCGAATCGAAGGCGCTGACGCATCCGAGCAGGAACGCGAACAGGTACACGTGCCACAGCCGGACCCATCCGGAGAGGGTGAGGATGCCCAGTCCGAGCGCGAGGATCCCCATGATTGCCTGGGTCGCGATCAGGAGCTTTCTGCGATCGAAGTGATCGGCGGCGAATCCCGACAGCGGCAGCATGAGCGCGAGCGGCCCGAACTGCAACGCCATCACGATGCCGAGCGCGGTCGCGCTCTTGTGAGTGAGCTCTGCGAGCACCAGCCAGTCCTGGGCCGTGCGCTGCATCCACGTGCCCACGTTCGACACCAGCGCGCCGGCCGCCCAGACGCGATAGTTGTAGTTGCGGAGCGAGCGAAAGGCGCCTCTCACCGCTACTCGACGAGTCGCCGGAGTAAAGCCGCCGCCTTCGCAAGCTCTTCTTGCTCCGCGGGACTCAAGTGCGAGCGGATGGCCTGCGAAAGCCAGTCTTCGCGCGCGGCGCGGCTGGCCTTGATCCATTCCCGCGCGGTCGCGGTCAATGACAGCATGATTTGCCGGCCGTCGGCGGGGTGCGGGGCGCCGCTCACCAGGCCCGCTTCCTCCAGCGCGGCCACCGTGGCGCCCATCGATTGCGGCCGCACGCCTTCCGCGCGTGCCAGAGCCGTGACGGTGGAGGGGCCTTCGCGGTCCAGATAGCCGAGCACGGCCATCTGGGACAGGGATAGATCGCCCTTGTTCGCGTGTTCCCGGAGCCGCCGCTTGAGCTTGCCGAGCACCACTCGAAACTCGGCGGCCAGGTCGGCCGCGCGATCGGATGCTTTTTTCACTCGGCCATCGTATCAGATATGAAGGGAAACTACAAAGGTTAGCTTCATATCTCCCGGAAGCAGCGCTCGTGTGCGAGGCAGCCGGCGGGCCGAGCTGCCGAGCGGCGAGGCTGAGCGGCCGAGTGCAGCGGCCGGACAGGCGGCCGGCCTTACGCCCGCGCTACTTCAGGCCGTAGATCTCGAGCTCGCCCGGGGTGCTGGTCGAGCCGTCCGCTCCCCCCGCATTGTTGCCGCGAGTCCCCACGTACACTCGCCCGTTCGCAATGGTCGGCACGGTGAACTTCACCGCATTGCCCGCGACATCGAGAGGATTCGTGGAGCTGTTCCAGAGCTCAGTGGCGAGGTCGGTCGCATCGTACGCGTGCAGCACCGCGGGTCCGCAGGACGTGGATTGCTCGGTGCAGTAGCTGCTGTTGTCGAGCGCCCACACCACGCCGTTCTGGGTGCCGGAGGCGGAAACGGAGGGCGTCGCACCGGGAAACTGATAGGAATGCGCGGACATCGACACCAGGCCGAAGTTCGCGGCGGCCGACGTGAATTGATATGCGACCAGCGCTCCTCCGACGGGTGCGATATACACATTGCCGTTCCATAGAGACGCCGTCGAGAAGATCGGGTTGCCGAGCGCGATGGTTTGCACGGCGAACATATCGCCAAACCCGCCGAGCAGATCCCGGTTCAGCACGTACAGGGTGCCGTCCTTTCCTCCGCACACGAGCGCATGGGTCACGCCGCCGCCGAACGGCAGATCGGCGAGCACCGCGGCGCCGCCGGCTCCGAAATCCTGATCGTCCGATTGTAGTCGGCGGCCTGATCCGACGGCGTGAAATACTGATTGACTCCGAGCGATGGGGTCAATTGCAGCAGCGAATCGCCATAGTCGTTGTTGGGCGGCGTGAGGCTGTTGGCATCGAATGCGCCGTTCCCCGTCGACACGTACAGATTGCCGCTCGAGTCCACGGCCGGCGCCGCACCCGACATCCACACGCCGCCCCTGCCCGCGTTCGGCGTCGTGTTGAACGCCGCGACTCTGCGTGAACGCCGTCCCGTTGTATTGATACGCCATGACCCAGCCGTACCAGGGATCCGTGGTCCTCGTGCGAGGCCCAGGCGATGTACACGTTGCCGTTGGCGAGCGCCAGACCGGGCCGCTGGTTCTCCTGTCTTCGCGCTGAAGGACACCGAGCTGCCGCCGTAGCCCGTGCCGCGGACGCTGGCCGCGATGAGGACTCGGCGAGCCGGTCTTCTCGTTGCCCGTCGTGAGGTCGATGGCGTGCAGGCGCTGGTAGAACGTCGTTTGCGCCGAGTTCACCGACTTCGAGACCACATAGAGAATGCCGGCGACGGGATCGATCACCGGCGTGCCCGTGACGCCGATTTCCGGCTGGATGTCGCCGTAGCCCTGGCCCACCAGGTTGCCGGGGACCGACGTCTCGCCGGCGCTTCGCCCCGTGCGCCGCATCGATCAGGCTGACCGTCCAGAGCGTTGCGCAGGGGACGGAGTCCGCGTCGAACGCGAACAGGCCGTCGTGCTGGGTCGCCACGAACACCACGTTGTGCTTCGCGCCGTCCGATCGTCACGTTCGCGACCCAGAGCGGTTGCGCGTAGATCGCGCCGTCGACCGCGCAGGAGGCGAGTTTCCCGAACGAGCTCGTCACATTGGCCGTGGTGAGCGCGTACTCCTGGCTGTTCGCGCCGTCGCGCGACAAGTCGTTGTGGTAGGTGTACACACCGGCGAGATCCGTGACCGCGACGGTCGCGGCCGCGCTCTGCGTCGAGTTCGCGACGCTGGTCGCCGCGATGCTGTGCACGCCGGCGCTTCCCCCGGCGCTTCCCGCGGTATAGAGGCCCGCCGAGCTGATGGTGCCCACTGTGCTGTTGCCGCCCGCGATGCCGTCGACGGTCCAGGTGGCCGCGCCGCCTCCCGGCACGGTGGCGGTGAACTGCTGAGTGCGGGTGAGCGTGATGGCGGCGGCCGTCGGGGAGAGACTCATGGTGACGCTCGAGACCGTGAGCGTCGCGGAGACCGGGAGTGCTGCTGCCGCCCGCGCCGCTGCAGGTCAACGAGTACGTCGTCGTGGTCGCGCTGACCGCGCCGGTACTTTTGGTGCCGCTGGTGCCGAGCGTGCCGCTCCAGCCGCCGGTACGCCGCGCACGAAGTGGCGTTGCTCGAGCTCCAGGTCAACGTCGACGAGCCTCCCGGCGCAATCACCGAGGGGTACACGGAGAGCGTGGCGGATGGGACGACATTCACCGTGGCCGTCGCAGGTGCGCTTGTGCCGCCGGGACCTGCACACGTCAACGAGAAGGTCGAATTCGCGGACAGCGCGCCGGTGCTGCGGCTGCCGCTCGCCGCCAGGGTGCCGCTCCATGCGCCGGAGGCGGTGCAGGAGGTCGCGTTGGCCGAGGACCAGGTCAGCGTCGCCGAGCCGCCCGCGTCGACCGGGGTGCTCGATGCACCGAGGGTCGCGGTGGGCAACGCGGCGGCGGGCGCCGGGGCGCTGGACGACGAGCCGCCGCCGCAGGCCGACAGGACCGACACAGCCGCCAATGCACCGAGCGAAGCAATGTACCGCATGACATCCCCAAGTTAGTTTTCGTCGATATTAATCCATGGAGCACGCGCGGGTGCGAAAAAGGCTGCCGAGCTATCGGCTATGCCCGCCGCTTTACAGGGCCGGATCGATTATGTCGCATGGCCGTCCGGATCGGGCGCGGCGTGCCGGCTTTGTCGTCTCGTGACGACGATCACACATTACATAACGTTCGTGAGACTCATTTCCGAGAGCCCTCGAGATCAGTTCCGGAGAATGGACCCTGAGTTATGGAATTAGCCGTGAGGCGCCCGACCATGTGGTTCTTAGCGCTGGCCTCTCTGGCCGCCGAATTGAAACCCTCCTCGTGGCTGCTCGACCAGCCCGAGAGCCCCATCGCACGATTTTTTGACGGTGGCAGCGGCGTATGGCCGGCCTGTTTCGGAGTACTGATTCTGTGCGCCGGTTTCTTCGGGCTCGTCAGTCTCGGAGACTTCGAGGGGTCCGACTGGCTTTTATACGGCATGGAAGGCGGCCTCGGGTCGTACCTCTTGAAGCGGACCTTCACGCTGGCCTGACGCGAACGTCTGCTGACGCACGAACGGACGCCTGACGCGCGAATGGCTGCCTCAGGGCGCCAACTCTCTAATCACGACAGCGCTTTTTCGAGGACCGTGTTGACCACGGCACCCCCCACGATCAACCAAGCGAAGAGCAGGGCGCCCAAGGCGATCGGCTTCAGACCCGCCTGGCCTATCGCGGACCGATGAGTCGTCAGGCCGAGCGCGGCCATGGCCATGGCGAGGATCACCGTATCGGCATTCACCGCCGCACTCACCCAGGCCGCCGGCAGGTGGACCGCGGAATGCAGTGCCGTCACTGCGACGAACCATAGCGCAAACCAGGGAATCGTGAGCTTGGTGCGCGCCGGCACAACGGCATCCGCAGACTCGCTGGGTTTGGACCGCGCCAGATAAGCCGACAGCAACAGAAGGAACGGCGCCAACATCATCACCCGCACCATCTTGGTGATCACCGCCGTATTGGCCGCGCTCTCGCCCACGGCGCGGCCTGCGGCCACCACCTGGGCGACCTCGTGAATAGTGGACCCGGCGAAGATGCCGAAAGTCCCCGGGGTCATCGCGACGATGTGGTGTACGAGATTCAGGTGATAGAGGAACGGGTACACGAAAATGGCGGACGTCCCGAACACCACCACGGTCGAGACGGCTATGGCGACTTGATCGGCGCGCCCGCGCACCACCGGATCGGTGGCCATCACGGCGGCCGCGCCGCAGATCGCGCTCCCGGCGCCGATCAGCATCGCGGTCGTCCGGTCGAGCTGAAACCACCGCGTCCCAGCCCACCAGGCGAGCAGGAAGGTGCAGCTCAGCATGATGGTGTCGATCAGGAGGCCGGTGACGCCGACGTGCGCGATATCCTGAAAGGTGAGCCGCAGGCCGTAGAGGACGATTCCGAACCGAAGCAGCGTCTGCTTGCCGAACACGATGCCCGCCGTGAAGCGCGATTCACCGGCGCCGAGGACCCAGTTGCCGACGAGCATCCCCAGGACGATGGCTAGGGTGAGCGCGCTCAGACCGTTGCGCTCGATGAACGGGATCCTCGCCAGCACGATGGACGCCAGCGCGAGAGCGCCAGTCAACGCCACCCCTGCGCTTCTGGATTTGACCGAGTCCATCATGGGCATACTTCCGTGAGATTGCTGGGCATCACTATGCATCCGCCCGGTCAAGCGAGGAAACGCATAATTCATGTATCATCAACCGATTAGATAGGTTGATCGGAGCCTTTCTCACCCATGTTCCGAATCACGCTGCGGCAACTTGAGATTTTTTGCGCCGTCGCCGCGCAGGGCAGTACCGCGGCAGCCGCAGAGCAGTTGCCGCTGTCGCAGTCCGCGACCAGCGCCGGACTCAATCAGCTCGAGCGCTCGCTCGGCATCCGGCTGTTCGACCGCATCGGTAAGCGGCTGGCCCTCAACGCCGACGGCAAGGCGCTGCTGCCGAAGGCGCTCGGCATCCTGGACAACGCCCGCCAGCTCGAATCCGGGACGGGTCTGTCGGGCGCGTTCGAGTTGCGTCTGCACGCGAGCACCACCATCGGCAACTACCTGGTGCCGCGGCTTCTCGCGGGCTTCCGGCGGGAATGTCCGCTGGGGCGGGTCGAGGCCCGCATCGGCAACACGCTCGAGGTGATACGCGCCGTCCAGGATTTCTCTTCCGAACTCGGATTGATCGAGGGACCGTGCCAGGAGAGCGGTCTCGTGGTGAGCCCGTGGATTCTCGACGAGCTGGTGGTGGTCGCAGCTCCCGCGCACCCGCTCGCACGGGCCGCGAAGCGTCGCCCGCTCACGATCGCCCAGCTCGCCGGGGGCCCCTGGCTGCTGCGCGAAGAGGGTTCGGGCACCCGCGAGGCCGTGGACCTCGCGGTGCTGCCGCACATTCATTCATTCGGCGAGGCACGCATTCTCGGCGGCTCCGAAGCCATCAAGAACGCCGCCGCCTTCGGACTCGGCGTGAGCTGCCTGTCGCGCTGGGTGGTCGACGATCTGGTGCGCGCCCGGCGCCTGGTGATTCTCGACACCCGGCTGCCGGTTCTCAGGAGACGGCTGTCGATCATCTGGCACCGTGAGAAGACCCTGTCGGCGGGCCTCGGCCGGTTCATCGAGCATTGCCGGGCGATCGAACCCGACGCGCCTACCGACGCTCAGCGGATCTGAGCCAAGGCCTGATCGAGGTCGCCGATCAGATCGGCGACCTCCTCGATGCCGGTCGAATACCTCACGAGACCTTCCGGAATGCCGGCCGCCGCGCGCTCCTCGGCCGTGCATTCGACATGACTCGTCACCGACGGCGGACCGACCACGGTCTCGACGCAGCCGAGATTGGCCGCAAGGTGCGCGAATTCGAGCTTGGGCAGGAAGACCTTGATGGCGTCGAGGCCGCCGCGGACGCTGAAGCTCAGCATGCCGCCGAAGCCGCGCATCTGCCGCACGGCAATGTCGTGGTTCGCGTGGCTGGCAAGTCCGGGGTAATTGACGTGCTCGACCGCCGGATGCCGGCTCAGCCATCGGGCGATCGCGAGGGCGCTCTCGTTCTGGCGCGCGACGCGCAGGCTCAGGGTCTTCATTCCGCGCAACAGACTGTAGGCATCCCCCGGAGAGAGCGTTGCACCGTTGATCTCGCGGAAGTGGTAGAGCCGCTGCACCAGTTCCGCGGCGCCCGCAGGCGGCGCCGCCCGATGCATCGGCGTGGCCGCCCAGAAATTTGGTCGCGCTGTGCAATACGATGTCCGCGCCCAGGCTCAACGGATTCTGGTTGATCGGCGTGGCAAACTATTGTCCACCGCGACCAACGCGCCGCGCGCGTGCGCCGCCGCCGCAAGCCGAGCTTTGTCCGTTATCTTCACGGTCGGATTGGTCGGCGATTCCAGATACAGCAGCTTGCATCCCCGGGCGATCTCGGCCTCGATCGCCGCATGGTCGCCGGTCGCGCACAGCGTCGCCTCGATACCGAAGGCGGGCAGGAACTCGGTGAACAGCTTGTTGGTGCCGCCGTAGCTGTCCTTGATCGACACCACCCGGTCGCCCGGCCGCAGAAAGGTGAAGAAGGTCGCGCTGATGGCGGCCATGCCGCTCGAGAAACTCGTCGCCGCCTCCGCCACCTCGAGATCTCGAATTTTCTCCTCGAACGCGCGCACCGTCGGATTGCTGTTGCGCGAATAGATGTGGCCCTCTTCGTGGCCGAGCGCGACCGCCAGCCAGGTGTCGAGATCCCGATATCCGAAGGACACGCTGTGAACCACGGGAACCTGTGTCGCGCGCTCGTATCGCGCGTGCTCGCGCTCGCCTCCCCAGATGGCGATGGTTCCGCTGCCGTGGGCCGGCTGGTCGCGTTTGGTATCGGTCATGCGGGTTCCCCCTCTTTGGCAATCCGGCGATGATATAGATTAAACGGCGTCGATCCCCGGCGCACCCCAATCGCTCGCTCACCGGCTCCGCTCGTTCGGGAGAATCGCTATGAAAATCGGTCTGCAACTGCCGAACTTCACCTGGCCGGAAGGCCCGGCCCGGATGGGCGCAAGGCTCGCCGACATCGCGCACGCCGCCGACGAGGCCGGCTTTTACAGCTTATGGGTCATGGATCACTTCTTTCAGATCAGCATGATCGGGCCCGCCGGAAAACGACATGCTGGAGGCGTACACCACCTTGGGGTATCTCGCCGCTCTGACCCGGCGGGTGAAGCTCGGTACCATGGTGACCGGCGTCGTCTATCGCCATCCGGGCGTCCTCGTGAAGAGCTGCGACGACGCTCGACGTGCTGTCGGGCGGGCGCGCCTACTTCGCCATCGGTGCCGCCTGGAATGAACACGAAGCCCGCGGCTTGGGGGTCCCCTTCCCGCCGCTCGGCGTGCGATTCGAGATGCTCGAAGAGACGCTGCAGATCGCCAAACAGATGTGGTCCGAGAACAACGGACCGTATCGAGGCAAGCACTACCAGCTCGAGCAAACCTTGTGCGTCCCTCAGCCGCTGTCGCGCCCGCACCCGCCGATTTTGGTCGCGGGCGGCGGCGAAAAGAAAACGCTCCGATTGGTTGCGCAATATGCGGACGCGTGCAATCTCTACGGCAGCGTCGAGACCATCCGCGCCAAGCTCGACATTCTGAAGCAGCACTGCCAGACGCTCGGGCGCGATTACCGCACCATCGAGATCACCACCTTGGGCACCCTGGACCTGCAACCCGGCAAGATGAACTCCAAGGAAGTGATCGCCCACTGCAAGGCGCTGGCTGGCGATCGGCGTGCAGCATGCGGTGTTCAACATGCCGACTGTGCACGAGCTCGCGCCCATCGAGCGATTCCGCCGCGAATATCATCCCTCGGCTCGAAAGTGATCGAGCGATGAGAGGACCGGGGATGAAAACACTGAGATGGCCGACGACGGTGACGGCGCTCGCCGCCGCGATGCTCCTTGCCGCCGTCGGGTGCGAGCGGTCCGGCGCATTGCCGCCGGCCTCGGCGCCCGCGGGGCCCGCGGCGGCCGCGGCCCAGCCGCGCGCCCGTGACGGGCGCGGCTCAGGGTGCGCCTTCCAAGGCGGCGGATGTGACTTCCGCGCGGCTCGCCGCCGCGGACCCCGATCAATGGCTCACGCCGGGACGGGACGCCGACGGCACGTATTATTCCCCGCTCAAGGACATCGATGCCGGCAACGTCGGCAAGCTGGGTTTCGCCTGGGACTATCGGCTCGGCACCCACCGCGGCCAGGAGTCGACGCCCCTGGTCATCGACGGTGTGATGTACGCGACCAGCAACTTCGGACGCGTCTATGCGCTCGATGCGGCGACCGGCAAGGAACTCTGGACCTACGACCCGCACAGCGACGGCCGCTGGGCGCGCTACGCGTGCTGTGATGCCGTCAACCGCGGACTCGCCGCGTTCGAAGGACCGCCCGCGCCACGCACATCCCCTGCGGCGACGCCAAATGGGCCGCCGTCGCTTTTGCTGTACGTCGGTGCCCTCGATGGCTGGCTGCATGCCATCGATGCGCGTACCGGCCGGCTCGTGTGGAAAGTCGACACCCTGGTCGGCCGGGACGAGCGCAAGCCCTACACCATCACCGGTGCGCCCCAGCTTGCGGGAGACCTCGTGGTGATCGGCAACGGCGGCGCGGATTTCGCAGGAGTGCGCGGCTACGTTTCTGCCTACGACCGCAAGAGCGGCGCGCTCCGCTGGCGCTTCTACACCGTGCCGCGTGATCCGGCGCAAGGTCCGCAGGACCAGCCGCATCTCGTGGCGGCGCTCAAGACCTGGGATGCCACAACATCCCTGGGCCGCCGGCAGCGGCGGCACAGTTTGGGACGGCATGGCCTACGATCCGGCGCTCAACTTGGTGTACATCGGCACCGCGAACGCGGCTCCCTACGACATGAAGCTCGGCGGCCGCCGCGGCGGCGACCAGCTCTACGCGGCTTCGATCATCGCCGTTCATGCCGGCGACGGCTCCATGGCGTGGTATTACCAGACCACGCCCGGCGACCGCTGGGATTTCGACAGCACCCAGAAGCTCGTGCTCGCCGACGTGGATCTCGACGGCCGGCGCCGGCACGTGATCATGCAGGCCGACAAGAACGGCTACTACTACGTGCTCGATCGGTCGAGCGGCGCGCTCCTGTCCGCCAGCCCTTTCGCCTATGTGAGCTGGGCCCGCGGCATCGATCCGAAGACCGGGCGACCCATCGTGGACCGAGCGCCGAGTACGTTCGTGGACCCGCCCTGGTGTTTCCCTCGGAGGCCGGCGCGCACAGCTGGCAGCCGATGGCGTACGACCCCGAGCGCGCGCTGACTTATATTTCGGTGCAAGAAGCCGGCAACGTCACTGATCGAGACCAGCGGCCGCAGAGCCGGGCTGGTCGAGGGTCAGTTCACTACACCGGCGTTTCCTGCCGGAAGTCTACGACCCCACCGCCATGCGCTCCTTGTACGGCGTCCTCCCGCCGCTCGCGGACCTCGAGCGTCCGATCAAGACCGATCCCGCCTCGCGCGGATTCTTGCGCGCTTACAGCGTCAAGGAACATCGGGTGAAGTGGGAAAGCACAAACCGCCACCGCCTGGGATGGCGGCGTGCTCGCGACCGCCGGCGGACTCGTGTTCCAGGGCGATGCCAACGGCAATCTGAACGTCTACGGCTCGGATACCGGCGAGCGCCTGGCATCAATTCCCCTCGGCACGTCCATGATGGCGGCGCCCATGACCTACCGGGTGAATGGCGTTCAGTACGTCGCAATCATCGCGGGTTACGGCGGCGGCGCGGTCATCACCGGCTATCCGCTCGACCCCGCATCCGCCGCGTACCGCTACGGCAACGAGGGCCGCATCATTGCCTTGAAGGTCGGCGGTCCGCCGCCGCCGCTGCCGCACCTGCGCACCGACTCGCCTTTCCCCGATCTTCCGCCACGTCCCACGGATCAGAAGCAAATCGCTGCGGGCGAGCTGCTCTACAACCGCTATTGCTCCCGATGTCATGTCATGGGCCGAGGCAATCTGCCGGACCTGCGGCGCATAGAGCCGGGAACGCACGCGCTCTTCAGCACCATCGTGCTCGGCGGCGCCTTCGCGGCGAAGGGCATGGGCCGCTTCGACGATGTGCTGTCGCCGGCGGACGTCGATGCCATTCACGCCTACGTCATCGACGGCGGCTATCGGTTGGAGGCGGTAGTCCCGTCTCAGCCGAGCCGCCGGACCCCCACGTCCACGCTCAGCTTGTGCCGCCCGCCGCCGACGATCATGCCGCGGAGCGGCGACACGTCGCCGAAATCCCGCCCCCAGGCGAGTGTCACGTGATCTTCGCCGACCACGCAGTCGTTGGTCGGATCGAAATCGATCCAGCCATGCGGCGGACAGTAGACCGATACCCAGGCGTGGGAGGCATCGCCGCCGACCAGGGTGTCCGGCTTTCCGTCGCGGGCGGTCCTGATATATCCGCTCACGTAGCGGGCGGCGAGACCTCCGGAACGCAGACACCCGATCATGAGGTGCGCGAAGTCCTGGCAGACGCCGCGGCGGCTCGCGAGCACGTCGGTGATCGAGGTGCGGTTGGTGGTCGAGCCCGGAACGTAGTCGAAATCGCGGTAGATCTGCCGCGTCAGCGCATACGCGGCGGACGCCAACGGAACGGCCGGGGGCGAAGCATTCGCGGGCGTAATCCTCGGCGGCGTGTTTCAGCGGCACGTGGCTCGAGCGCATCCGGAATTGGCAGGCTTCGAGATCGGCGGGACTCATGGGCGAGGCGTGATAGCTCAAGCGTTCCCGCACGCGCTCCCAGGCCTCGCCGTCCTCGAGGGCACGGCTGCGGCGCGGCAGTACCTCGACCTGCATCTCCGCGGTGACGCACAGGCGGTCGTGCGAGCGATCGTACTCGAGCCGCGCGATGCGGTTGCCGAAGGCATCCCGATCCTCGCGCAACGAGCTCGGCTGCGGATCGAGGCCGAGGGAATGCGAGAGGCATCGCTGGTACTCGAATTCGCGCGGCGTCAGGTGCAAGAGGTGATGCGAATGGGCGACGTCGCCGCCGTACTCGTACACGGTGGCATGGCGGACGGCGTAGCGCCTCACGCGGTCACCGCCTTGAGATCGAAGTCGACGTGCGAGAAATGCTGCGAGGTGAGCTGATCCGAAACCTGCGCGGCCGCCGCGTTCAGCTCCTTCAAGCACTGCGACGAGGATGCGGCGCGAGGCCTGCACCATCGAGAGGATCGTCGCTGGGCGGATGCTCCTTCAGCGCGATCAGATCCTCGATGGGCTCGTACAGCGCGTCCTGCGGACGCGTGCCGAGCGATTCCGCCACCTCGATGAGCAGGGTGTTCACGGACCGCCACTGGAACGCAAGCGCGCGGGGATTGTGCTCGTCGTAGACCAGAAGGTCGATGGTGTTGTCCCATACGGGCGGTGCGCGGTAGCGGGTGCGGTAGGTGATGGCGCTGTCGCCGAGCTCGAGCAGCCATTCGAGCTCCTGCCGGAGCGGCGTGTCGGCGGCGGCGAGGCGCCGCGCGAGTACGTCGCCGAGAAACTGCAGCCGTTCCAGGCGCCGGCCGATCATCATCAGGCGCCAGCCGTCGTCCTGCGTCATGTCGTCGAGGGCGAATCCTGCCAGGGACACGAGCGACAGCAGCAGCCGGTCGAGCGTCTCGCGGGCATCGCTGCGCGCGGCTTCGGCGCGCCGGAAGTCGCGATGCAGGACCGTGATCGCGCGCCAGTTCTCGGCGGAGAGCGAGCTTCTTACCTGAGCGGCGCATTCGCCCAGGCGGCCGATGTCGCCGCTCAAGGTGAAGCGCTTCTCCGGGTCGAATACCGAGGCGGCGCCGAACTCCTTGCAGATTTCGACCGCTTGCGCCCAGAAGGGGAGGTTGCGCCGCAGGCCGAGGGTCGCGCGCAGGAGCCGCGTCTTGTCCTCGCAGCGTTCGGCGTAGCGGCCCATCCAGAACAGATTCTCGACCAGCGTGGAAGGCAGGTCCTGATGCGCGCGCCGGTCGGCGCGCGGGTCGGCGCGGGCGATGGGCGCCGTGGATTCCTCGGAGGCTTCGCTCGAGTCGCAGAGCACCCAGATATCCTTGCTGCCGCCGCCCTGCTGCATGGACACGATTTCCGCGTGATCGTCGGCGGCGAAACGCGCAAGTCCGCCGGGCATCACGCGATAACCCTCGGGCGTCGCGATGGCGTAGACGCGGATGCCGAGCGCACGCGCCGAAAATCCGTCGGAGTTCTTGGTGTACCACACCGGCGCCTGCGAGAAGGCCAGATGTTCCTGGGCGACGTAGGCGTGCGGCTGGGCGCGCATCCGCGCGATCAGCTCGGTCCTCTGCTCGGCGGACAGGTCGCGCCCGAACACGGGAGCCCGGCGCTGATTGGGAAACGTGGGCTTGATCACCAGGCGCGGGAGCTGCTCGATGACCGATTCGAAGGCGGGCCGCTCGCCGCACCACCAGGTCGCGACCGACGGCAACGTCAGGCGCTCGCCGATGAGCGATTCGGCGAGGGCGGGCAGAAAGCCGAGCCACGCGGCCGACTCCATGACGCCGCTCCCGAGGGCGTTGGCGACGACCACGGTTCCCTTGCGAATGGCGGCGAGTAATCCCGGTACGCCCAGGGCGGAATCGACGCGCAGCTCCACCGGATCGCAGAAATCGTCGTCGAGCCGCCGGAACACCGCATGCACGCGCTTCAGGCCCGACAGGGTCTTCAGGAACACGGTTTCGTCGCGCACGGTGAGGTCGTGTCCCTCGACCAGGGGGAAGCCGAGCTGGCGCGCGAGGTAGGCGTGCTCGAAATAGGTCTCGTTGAAGGAGCCCGGCGTGAGCACCACCGCGAGCGCATCCTCGCCGGCGCCGCGCAGCAATTCGTCGCGCAACGCGGCGAAGAACGCGCCCAGCGGGCGCACATCCATCGATTGCGCCAATTCGGGCAGGGCGCGCCGCACGATCTGGCGGTTCTCGAGCGCATAACCCGGGCCCGAGGGCGCCTGGGTGCGATCGGCGAGCACCCACCAGCGTCCGTCGGCGGAGCGCGCGAGGTCGACGCCGTAGATCCACAGCCATCGATCCTCGCGCGGACGGACGCCGCGGCAGGGCCAGAGGAAATTCGGGTGACCGAACGGGATCTCGGCGGGCAGCGCACCCTTCGATAGCAGCTCCTGCTTGCCGTAGAGATCCGCGAGCACCGCGTTCAACAGGCGCGCGCGCTGGGCGACGCCGGCCTCGATGGTTCGCCATTCCTGCGCGGTCAAGAGATACGGCAGCGGATCCAAGATCCATGGGCGATCGCGTCCCTGCTCGTCGGCGTACACGTTGTAGGTGACGCCGTTCTCGACGATCATGCGGCGCGTGAACTCGGTGGCGCGGCGCGCGGCGCGCGCGTCGTCCTCGGAGACACCGCGGATCAGCGGGCGCCAATGTCCTCGAATCCGGCCATCGTCGGCGATCAGCTCATCGTACCGTCCGGCATAGCTGCGGTAGGTCGCGAGTCTCGGATCGCTCTGCGCCGCTGCCGTTGTCTCGCCGGCGGTATCCCTGATCTTCTCCATGGATGTCGGGTGGCCGGCCTATCGGTGGCGCAAGTCCAGGGTGAACGGAAACTCGTCGTCGAGCGTCGCGGGCTCGACGCTCATCGGTCCCGGCGTGTGATCGAGACGGAAGAACCGCGCGAGCCGGCGGCTCTCGGCCTCGAACGCGTTCACCGGAAATGTATCGTGACTGCGTCCTCCCGGATGCACCACATGATATCGACAGCCGCCTTCCGATCGCTTCATCCAGGTGTCCACTATATCGAATGTCAGCGGCGAGTGGACGCCGATGTTCGGATGCAGCGCGGACCACGGCTGCCAGGCGCGGTAGCGCACGCCCGCCACGAACTCTCCGGCGCGTCCGGTGGGCCGAAGCGGTATGGCGCGGCCGTTGCAGGTGACGACATAGCGATCCGGCGCGAGGCCGTCGCCTTCACCTCCAGCCGCTCCACCGAGGAGTCGACGTAGCGCACCGTGCCGCCGCCGGTTCCTTCCTCGCCCATGACATGCCAGGGTTCGAGCGCCTGCCGCAGCGCGAGCGACCCGCAGGGGAGCTCCAGGTCGCCGAGCTTCGGAAACCGAAATTCGAAGTGCGGCGCGAACCACTCGGGCTTGAGGTCGAAGCCGGCGCGGGCCTGTTCCTCGAGCACATCCTCGAAGTCGGCGCGCACGAAATGCGGCAGCAAGAACCGGTCGTGCAGTGAGGTTCCCCAGCGCACCAGCCGCCGGGGCGCATAAGGCTCGCGCCAGAATCGCGCGACCAGCGATCGCAGCAGAACCTGCTGCACGAGGCTCATGCGCGCATGCGGCGGCATCTCGAAGGCCCGCATCTCGACGAGCCCCAGCCTGCCGCTGCTCGAGTCCGGGGAGTACAGCTTGTCGATGCAAAACTCCGCGCGGTGCGTGTTGCCCGTGACGTCGATCAGCAAATTACGCAGCAGCCGGTCGATGAGCCAGGGCGGGACGGCAGCGCCCGGCGCCGGGAACTGGCTGAACGCGATCTCGAGCTCGTAGAGCGAGTCGTTGCGCGCCTCGTCGACGCGCGGCGCCTGCGAGGTGGGGCCGATGAACAGGCCGGAGAACAGATAGGAGAGCGAGGGGTGATTGTGCCAGTAGGAGATCAGGCTTCGCAGCAGATCCGGGCGCCTCAGGAACGGCGAGTCCTCGGGCGTCGCCCCTCCCATCACGATGTGATTGCCGCCGCCGGTTCCGACGTGCCGCCCGTCGATCATGAACTTTTCCGAGCGCAGCTTGCAGGCCGGCGGCATCCTCGTACAGATGGAGGGTGCGCGCGGCGAGCTCGTCCCAGCCCGCGCTCGGCTGCACGTTGACCTCGATGACGCCCGGATCGGGCGTGACCTTGAAATTGATCAGGCGCGGATCGGGCGGCGGCTCGTAGCCCTCGATGATCACGGGTTGACGGAGCGCGGCCGCGCTCGACTCGACCGCGGCGATGAGCTCGAGATAATCCTCGAGGCACCGGGTCGGCGGCATGAAGACGTACAGCACCCCCTTGCGCGCCTCGGCGCACATCGAGGTTCGGACCGTTGTCGCGGGCGCCGGCACTGCGGCCTGCACTGCGCCCGCAGCGGACGCGACACCGATCGCGGCGCTGCCACCTGCCGCGAAGCCGGTCGCGGTCGACGCGGTGCCGGTTGCCGCGGCTCGCGCGATGGCGGCGTCCGTGCGGCGTCCGTCTCGTTCTCGACTGGACTCGATCGGGCGCCGGCTTCGCCAGCGCCTCGAAGGACTGGTTCGGATCCGGGGGGTACATGTGCGGAAAATCGGTGGGCCTCACCCAGGGCAGCGAATCGAGCGGCAGGCGAAAGCCCATCGGCGAGTCGCCGGGGATCAGATGAGCAACGCTCGCTGCGCAGCAGCCAGGGCCCGCTTTGCCAGGGGGCACCCTCGGCGGTCTTGGCGAGCGGCAGCACATATCCGACGGCCTGCATCGAGCGTGCGATCGAGAATGCGCCCCAGCCGTTCGCGCTCGCCGGGGTCGGTCAGCGCCGCGGACGCCTAGATCGATATTGGCCGGGAGCTTGCGCTCGCGCCATAGATAATAGAGCGCGTCTTCGAAGGCCGCGAATACATGGTCCTCGCCGATGCCGAGCCGCGCCGCCACCTGGCAGAGCAGCCGCGATGCATTCGCGGCGGCGCCGGGATACTCGCGGGTTTCATCGGCGATGAGGGCCGCGTCGTTCCAGACGGCTTCGCCGTCCTTGCGCCAGAAGCAGTTGAGCGACCAGCGCGGCAAGGGCTCGCCCGGGTACCACTTTCCCTGACCGAAATGCGCGAGGCCGCGCGGCGCATAGCGCTCCTTCAACCGTCGAAACAGCTGCGCGGCGATGATGCGCTTGTTCTCGCCGAGCGCCGCGGTGTTCCACTCGGGCGCGAGCGAATCCTCGCTCGAGACGAACGTCGGCTCGCCGCCCATGGTGAGGCGCACATCATCGTCGGTGAGAGTCTGATCCACCCGCTTGCCGAGCGCATCGATGGCCTGCCATTGCGCTTCCGTATACGGCCTGGTGACGCGCGGCGCCTCCCAGATGCGCGCAACCCTCATCACGTATTCGAAGGTGGTTTCGCAGGGTTCGACGATGCCGCTGAGCGGCGCCGCGGATTGGGGCTCCGGCGTGCACGCGAGCGGGATGTGTCCCTCGCCGGTGAGCAATCCCGACGTCGCGTCGAGGCCGATCCATCCGGCGCCCGGCAAGTACACCTCGCACCAGGCATGCAGATCGGTGAAGTCCTGAGCGGGCCCGGCAGGCCCCTCCGCCGGCTTCAAATCCGCGGTGAGCTGGATCAGGTAGCCGGAAACGAATCGTGCGGCGAACCCCAGATGACGCAGGATCTGGACCAGGAGCTCGGCCGAATCCCGGCACGACCCGGAGCGCTTCTCGAGCGTCTCCTCGGGATCTTGCACGCCCGGCTCCATCCGGATCACGTACTTCACCTCTGCCGCGAGACGGCGGTTCAGATCGACCAGAAAATCCACCGTGGGCTGAGGCTCCCGCGCGATGGCGGCGAGATATCGCGTGAGGAGAGGCGTCGCCGGCCCGGTCGTGCGGAACGGTGCGAGCGCCCGCTCTTCGGCGGGGTCGTACCGGAAGGGGAATTTCTGCGCGTAGCTCTCCAGGAAAAAATCGAACGGATTGAGCACGGCCATTTCAGCGACGAGGTCCACCTCGATACGGAGTTCGCGCGTGGGCTTGGGGAATACGACGCGGGCCAAATAATTGGACTGAGGGTCTTGCTGCCAGTTGATGAAGTGCTCGGAGGGCACGATCTTGAGCGAATAGGACAGGATCCGCGTGCGGCAATGCGGTGCGGGACGCAGGCGGATGATCTGCGGCCCGAGCGCGACTTGCCGGTCATACCGGTAATGCATGACGTGATTGAGCGCGACGTGGATCGACATGGAAGTCTCCGGATCTGAAAGTCTAGTGCGGCGGCGCGCGCGCCGTGTTCCAACGATCCGCAGCGCCGCCGCCCTGCCGGTCGATGGTGTCGTGGATGAAGCGCAACTTGTCGATCGCCGGTGCGGAGAGCACGAAAGGGTAGCTGTCGGGCAGCCCCAGTCCGCGGCTCAGATTGTTCAATACGTAGGTCAGCGACAGCCAGGACTCGACCATGGAGTCGAAGTCGCGATAGCCGGGATGCAGGGGATCCGGACGGCGGCTGCATGCGCGGCTCATCGCTGCGCTTGGGCCGCAGCGCGAGGCCCGTTGCGCCGGCCGTCTCGAGCGCATCGACCATGTGCATGTAGTGCGCCCAGGACTCCGCCCAGTCCTCCCAGGGGTGCATGGTGGCGTACGCGCTGATGAAGTGACGCTCCCAGCGCAGCGGCGGCCCGTCCCGGTAGTGCCGCTGGAGCGCCGCCTGGTAATCGGCCCGCTCGTCGCCGAAGGCGGAGCGGAAAGCCTCCAGCAGCGGACCGTGGGCGATGAGACGGTCCCAGAAGTAATGGCCGATCTCGTGACGGAAGTGCCCCAAAAGAGTGCGGTAAGGCTCCTTTTGCAGGGTGCGTTCCTTCTCCCGGTGGACGTCGTCGGCCTCCGCGATATTGAGGGTGATCAATCCGTTGTCGTGACCGGTCAGCACTCGCTTGGGTCGCCGTCGGAATAATCCTCGAGGAATTCGAAGGCGAGTCCCTGCGCGTGATCCTCGCTCTTCGGGATCACCGGCAAGCCAAGACCCAGCAAGGTATACAGCATGCGCCGTTTTGCGACCTCGAGGCGGAACCAGGCGACGGCGTTGCGCTCGGTGGATAGGTCGGGAATGACCTGGTTCAGCCGGCATGAGCGGCAGAAATCGTCGGCATCGGCGGCGGGCACCACCCAATTGCACACGCTCACCCGGTCGTAATTCGCGCACAGGCGATAGCCCGGCGACTCGGCGCCCTGCGGCTCCGATCGCCAGAGCCCGTCGGAACTCTGGGTCAGCGCCGCCATCAGGCCGCGGTCGGGCAGGAACGCGAGCGAGCGGTCGCAGTTGAGACAGCGTACATTCTCGAAGAAGATCAAATTCTGGCAGTGGGTGCAGTGAAATGTTTTCATCGGCAATCTCGACGCGAGATCGCCCATTGTCTCACGCGCGGCGGGGCAGCGCGTCACGCGAGGCGCCTACGCGCGAAGTCTCGAAATTCCTACGCGGCCCAGCGTCCGGTGCGATGCCATAAAGGCCGAAGCTCGACCGATCACACGTCTCACCAGGCAACCGGCATGAAAATCCGTTTCGGATACGAATTGATTTACACCTGCTCCCAGCCGGTGCCGATGATACTCATGCTGCACAGCCATCAAAGCCGAAGCGCCGACCTGCTGCATCCGGACCGCATGATCACCGAGCCCGAGTTGCCCCTCGATATCTACGCGGATGCGTTCGGCAACACCTGTACCCGGATCGTCGCCCCCGCGGGAGGCATCCGGATCACCGCCGACGGCTTGATTCGCGATACCGGACTGCCCGATCCGACGTGCCCATACGCCGAGGAGCATCCCGTCGAGGTGCTGCCGCACGATGTACTCGTGTTTCTCCTGGGCAGCCGCTACTGCGAGACGGAGCGGCTCATGGACGAGGCGTGGCGCCGGTTCGGCCATCTCGCACCCGGCTGGGGGCGGGTGCAGGCGGTATGCGACTTTGCGCACCGGCACATTGCGTTCGGCTATCACTTTGCGCGGCCCACCAAGACTGCCTCGGAGGCGTACGCCGAGCGTCAGGGCGTGTGCCGCGACTACGCGCACCTCGCGATCACCCTGCTCCGCTGCCTCAATATCCCGGCACGCTACTGCACCGGCTATCTCGGCGACATCGGCGTACCGCTCCCCGATGCTCCCATGGATTTTTCCGGATGGCTCGAGGCTTACATCGGCGGCGCGTGGCACACCTTCGATCCGCGCAACAATCAGCGCCGCATCGGCCGGATATTGATCGCGCGCGGCCGCGATGCGGCGGATGTGGCCATCAGCACCGCGTTCGGGCCGAATTTGCTGCAGGTGTTCCGGGTTTGGACCGACGAGGCCTAGCGCGAGCCGCGGGCATCCAGGATATCAACCTCCCCGACGGGCTCGAGCATCGCATACCCGCCGAATCGGCGAAATTCCTCCCGCCGCTTCTCGCTCATCCATAGTCGCGAGACCGAGAGCATCAGCCTTGCCGCCGCCGGCAGCGGCATGGGCCGAGAGTAGCGCGCCGCCTCCTCGAGATAGTAGTGGATCTCCTTGACGCCCCAGTGGTGCTGACGGAAGAACGCGAACCAGTCGCCCGGCGCGAATTTGAACGGCGCGTTTTGCATCGCGCGCCCGACGCGCCCACGGCGTCGGAATGCGACGGCCCGCGCGGAGAGATAGTCCACGATCCAGAAACGGGCGTGGCGCATGGAGCGCAAGGCGTCGGCGAGAGATGCGACCTCCTCGTTCGTGAGATAAGGGATGACGCCTTCGGTCAGGACGAGAGTTCCCTGCGAGGCTGCGTCGATCCGCTCCAGTAGCTTCTGCCGCTCGGCGGTATCGGCTAGGTCGATTCTCACCCGCTCCAGACGGCAGGCCGGAGTCTCCTGCCGCAGGATGTCTCCCTTGTAATCGATGACGTGAGGAAAGTCCGCTTCGATCCAGTGAAGCTCCGGGGGCAGCGCCAATCGATAGGGACGTGCGTCGAGCCCGGCACCGAGACACAGCACCGTATCGATTCCCGATCGAAGCGCGAAGGCGAGGTAGTCGTCGATGATCCGGGTGCGCAAGGCCACGGTCCACGCGACCATGCGAGAGGAGGGCATCGCCTCGGAAATGCGGCGGCCCCGCTCGCCGGCGAGGCGCCTCGCGAACGGATCGCCGAACAGCGCGTCGGGCCGATCGCTTTCCAACGCGCGGTGATATGCAATCCAGAAGGCCGTGTCCGAGACGTCGTGCAGCGGGGAATTCATGGCGGGGATCGAGCCCTCAAGGCTTGAGCCACAGCCTGAGGATCAGGCTGAGGGCGCCGAGCGCGGCGACGCTCGCGGACCAGATGAGCAGCATCCAGCCAAGACGCTTCCAGACGGACGTGGGCGCCGGCTGCATCGCGGGCGCCGGCCGTGTCGCGCGCACCGGCATCAGTGATAACCGTGGGTGCCGGACTTGCCGCGGAACACCCAGTACGCCCACAACGTGTAGGTAAGAATCACCGGCAGAATCACCGCCACCCCGGCCAGCATGAAGGTCTGACTTCGTTCGGGTGCCGCCGCATCCCAGATGGTCACCGCGCGTGGCACGAGATACGGGAAGACGCTGATTCCCAGCCCGACGAAATTCAGCACGAACAGCCCGAGCGTCATCAAGAACGGCAGCCGCTCCGCGCCGCGGCGCAAGCTCCAGACGAAGATGACCGAGGTGACGATGACCAGCAATGGCACTTGCGCCGTGAACAGCACGTTGGGCATGGAGAACCAGCGACGCCAGTAGTCGTAGTGCAAGTAAGGAGTCGCCGCGCTCACCGCCGTCATCGCGGCCAAGGTGCCGATCCCGAGTTTGAACGCCAGCCGCCGCGCATGCGCTTGCCCGCTGCCCTCGGTCTTCCAGATGAGCCAGGTGCAGCCGAGCAGCGCGTACCCGAGTACCAGCGATAGACCGGTCAGGAGCGAGAACGGGCTCAGCCAATCGAGCCAGCCGCCGCCGTAACTGTCGTTCACCACGCGGATGCCCTGCAAGACCGCGCCGAGCGTGATCCCCTGCGCCGACGCCGCAACGAAGGATCCGAGCGCGAAGGCCGCATCCCAGTACGGACGATGTTCCGGGTCGCGCCAGCGAAACTCGAACGCCACTCCGCGGAACACGAGCCCGAGCAGCATCGCGATGATCAGCGGGTAAGTGGCCGGCAGGATGATGGAATAGGCGAGCGGGAACGCGGCCATCAACCCGCCGCCGCCCAGGATCAGCCAGGTCTCGTTGCCGTCCCAGACCGGTGCGATCGAGTTCATCGCCTGATCGCGTTCGGGACCCACGGAAAGGGTGGGGAACAGGATCCCGATACCGAGGTCGAACCCGTCCATCACCACGTAAGCCAGAATCGCGAAGGCGATGATGAGCGCCCAGACTACGCTCAGGTCGTGGCTGAAGCTCACGGCTCACCTCTCCCTGTTGGAGTGTTGCGCGGCCGCTGGGACGTATCGATGGCGCTCGCCGGTGTAATGCCCGCGGCGCGCTGCGGGATGTGCGGCGGTTCGAGTTCCTGCGCCGCTGGGAGCCGGCCCATCATCCGGAGCAGGTAGGCGGCGCCCGCGCCGAACACGGTGAAGTACACCGCGACGAAAGCCACGAGTGAGGTTGCGATCGCCGGCGCGGCGAGCGGGGAGATCGAGTCGGCCGTCAGCAGCTGGCCATAGACGGTATAAGGCTGCCTGCCCACTTCCGTGGTCACCCACCCCGCGATGACCGCGATGAAACCGGCCGGCCCCATCAGGACCGCCGCCCGATGCAGCAGCGGAGAATCATAGAGCCGGCGCCGGGCCCGGGCGACGAGACTCCAGACGCCGAGCGACAGCATGGCGATACCGAGCCCGACCATGATGCGAAACGACCAGAACACGATGGCGACCGTGGGCCAGCGCTCGCGCGGGAAATCCTTGAGTCCGGGAAGCGCCTTGTTCGGATCGTGCTCCAGGATCAACGAGCCGAGCTTCGGGATCTCGATACGATCGTGTACCGATGCGTCCCGATTGTTCGGCATGCCGAAAAGCACCAAGGGAGCGCCGGTGGGACTCGGATCGAAATCCCCCTCCATCGCCAGCACCTTGATGGGCTGGTACTTCAACGTATTGAGACCCTGCGTATCACCGGCGAGGATTTGAATAGGCGCAACCAGCGCCGCCATCCACATCGCCATGGAAAACATTTTCCGGGCGTGCGGATTCGCTCGATCCCTCAACAAATGCCAGGCGCCGACCCCGCCGACGGTCAATGCGGTGGTGAGATACGCCGCGATGACCGTGTGGACCAAGCGGTACGGGAAGCTCGGGTTGAACATGATCGTCCACCAGGATCCCGCAGGCACGAACTGGCCTTTCGCATTCATGGCGAATCCGACCGGCGTCTGCATCCAGCTGTTCGCACTGATGATCCAGGTCGCGGAAATCAGCGTGCCGAGCGCCACCATGCAGGTCGCGAAGAAATGCAGCCCTTTGCCGACCTTGCTCATGCCGAACAGCATCACGCCGAGGAAACCCGCCTCCAGAAAGAAGGCGGTCAACACCTCGTAGGCCATCAGCGGTCCGATGACGGGGCCCGCCTTGTTCGAGTAGGCCGACCAGTTCGTGCCGAACTGGTACGACATGACGATGCCGGACACGACGCCCATGCCGAAGGCCACGGCGAAGATCTTAAGCCAGTAATTGAAGAGATCGAGGTAGAGGGTCTTGCCGGTTTTGAGCCACAGCCCCTCGAGCACCATGAGATAGCTGGCGAGACCGATGGAAAAGGCCGGGAAGACGAAGTGGAACGACATCGTGAACGCGAATTGCGCCCGAGCCAAATGGAGTGCGTCGAACGATGAGAACATCGGAGCCGTCAGGTTTGGATGCGCCGGATTCGCACGAGCTCATCATACTCCGGCGTAGGGCACGGCAGGGACGAGCGCACGCCGATCCGGCATCTTTCTGCGGAAGCCGGTACCTTTCTGCAAGAACTGGGGCCGTTTGTCTCTTGACCGAGGTAGGGGCGCGCAGGGTATATAACTAGTGGGGGCGAGACTGTCGCTCCCTCCTAGGGGGCGCGCAGTTCCACCCAGGTAGGGGCATGGTCGCTCGGCTTCTCCCAGCCGCGTATCTCGCGCTCGACGCCGGCGGCCCTCAAGCGTGCCGCAGCAGGTGCGTTCAGCAACAGGTGATCAATGCGAAGGCCGGCGTCCCGGCCGTAGGCATTGCGAAAGAAATCCCAGAACGTATAAATCGTCTGGTCTGGGTGCAGATTTCGAATCGCATCCGTCCATCCTTGCTGGAGCAGCTCAGCAAACGACTGTCGGACTTCGACCCGGAACAGCGCGTCATCCACCCAGCGTTCCGGCTTGTAGACGTCGCGCTCCGTTGGGATCACATTGTAGTCGCCCGCGAGGATCACGGGCGATGCGCTCGGCACCAGGGTTGCGGCGTGGGTCAGCAATCGCGCGAGCCACCTGAGCTTGTAATCGTACTTGGGTCCGGGCGCCGGATTACCGTTCGGCAGATACAGGCATCCGACGATGAGGCCGTTCACGCCGGCTTCGATGTAGCGGCTGTGCTCGTCTTCGGGGTCGCCGGGGAGCACCCGCCTGATCTCGACGGGCTCGGCATTGCGTGTGAGGATGGCGACACCGTTCCAGCTCTTCTGTCCGTGCCAGATCACGCCATAGTCCAATGCGCGAATCTCAGCCTCGGGAAATTTGTCCTGGGGCGCCTTGAGTTCTTGCAGACAGACGATGTCGGGAGTGGTCTCTTTCAGCCAGCGCAGGAAGTTCGGGAGGCGGGCGGTGATTCCATTGACGTTGTACGTGACGACGCGCATGCGTGCCATGTTACCGGATACGCTCGGCGGGCGGAGAGCGCCGCGACATCCTTGCGGCGGGACGGCAAGTCAGTTCTCGGGAGTCTTCAATGCCCTGGGGGTCTTCAATGCTTGGTGTCGGCGGCGACCAGCGGACCGGCGTCGGCCCCTTCGGTTTGCTTGCTCACCTCGTCCTTGCAGATCTTGGCGGCCTGGTTGTACGAAATGTGCTTGTCGTCGGCCATGCGCTTTCGCATGCAGTTGATGACCTGGCTCGCGAACTGACGTTTGGCGGACCACGACGTGTGAGAGGCGAGCGCCGTCGAACTTCCGAAGGCAGTCAGGCCGCCGAGCACGCTGCCGGCGATGGCAATCACTACGGGTAGTCGATTCATGGCTGTGCGTCCGTGTGATCGGGCTCCCATGCCCCGACGGCACTTGTCGCCCCCGCTTGCCAGTATCGCGCCTCCGGTTGCGAGCGCCAGAGCGCGAGGCCGCAACCGGGTGTCGGAGAGGCGCTGACAGGGAAGCCCCGCTACGATACCGGGGCTCGCTTGCGAAGGCTCGAAACGCGGGTTAGTCTGAAACCGAGCCAGAACGAGGCGAGGGAGGCACGGCGCGGTCGGGTCTCGGGGGGTGCGAGCGCGGTCCGCGAGCGTCGCCCGGTTGCGCGGCCCCGAATTCAAATGGGAAGCGACATAAAAACCGGCAATCTGCCCGGCGCGGGGATCCGCGGCGGCGAACTCCTGTCGGAGTGCATCGCGACGTTCATCATTCTGGCGCTCGGCGATTCGGCGGCCGCCATGTACGTGCTCTACGATCCGAGTCCGTACGCGCAGGCCTACTGGGGCGTCTGCATCGCCTGGGGTCTCGCGGTGACGCTCGCGATCCACGTGACTGGGGCGGTGTCGGGCACCCATGCCAATCCCGCCGTGACAGTGGCGCTGTCGCTTTTTCGCGGATTTCCGCGCGCGAAAATACTGCCGTACGCGGCCGCTCAAGTATCGGGCGCCTTCCTGGGCGCGGCCATGGTGTATTTGCTGTTCTCACCTGTCATCGATCATTACAATGAGCTGCACCACTTGAGCCGCAGCGTGGACGGCGGGGCTGCGGGAGTGTTCTTCACGCATCCGGGTCTTGCTATCACGCCGCTCCATGCGTTCGTCGACGAGATCGTGCTGACCGGCATCCTGGTCCTCGGCGTGTTCGCCATTACGGAGGAATTCAACACGCTCGCGCCGGCCGCCAACGCCGGGGCGCTCTTGATCGGTCTTCTGGTGGCGACCATCGGCGCGTGCGCCGGGTACCTGGAGGCCTGGCCCATCAACCCGGCGCGCGACTTCGGGCCGCGGCTTTTCTGCTATTTCGCCGGATGGGGCGCGCAAGCCCTCCCCGCGCCTCAGAATTACTGGTGGGTGCCGATCGCCGGCCCGCTGCTCGGCGGCATCGCCGGCGGAGGTCTCTACCAGGCCGGGATTCGGCCGTTTTTGCCCGCGCGCCGCAAAGCGCCTTTGGGAAGCGAGGGAATCACATGAATCGAGCTCGCCACATACTCGCCATCGATCAGGGCACGACCTCGACGCGCAGCATCGTGTTCAACGACGCGGCGAAGAACGTCGCCGTCGCGCAGCGTGAGTTCCAGCAGCACTATCCGGCGGCCGGCTGGGTGGAGCACGACGCGGAGGATATCTGGCGCGATACGCTCGCGACGGCGCGCGAAGCGCTCGCTCGATCCGGCGTGGGCGCCGCCGGCGTCGCCGCCATCGGCATCACCAACCAGCGCGAGACCGCGGTGGTCTGGGATCGCCGCACCGGCGTTCCCATTCACCGGGCCATCGTCTGGCAGGACCGGCGCACCGCGGACGTGTGCGCGAGCTTGAAGCGCGACGGTACCGAGGATCTGGTGCGGCGAAAGACCGGGTTGTTGCTCGACCCTTATTTTTCAGGCACGAAAGTCGCGCTGGCTCCTCGACAACGTGCCGGGCGCGCGCGGCCGCGCGGAGCGCGGGGAGCTCGCCTTCGGCACCATCGACTGCTTCCTGCTCTGGCGTTTGACCGGAGGGCGGATCCACGCGACCGACGTGACCAACGCGTCCCGGACGCTGCTGTTCGATATTCATCGGCTGCAATGGGACGAGGAACTCCTGCGCTTGATTCGCGTGCCGCGCGCGATGCTCCCCGAGGTCAGGGATTCGAGCGAGATTTACGGCGAGACGGCCGAGGGGCTGTTCGAGCAGCCGATCCCGATCGCGGGGATCGCCGGCGATCAGCAGGCCGCGCTCGTCGGCCAGGCCTGCTTCGAGCCCGGCATGGTCAAGTCGACCTACGGCACCGGCTGTTTCATGCTGCTCAACAGCGGAGATTCCCCGGTGGAGTCGCGCAACCGGATGCTGACCACGCCGGCCTATCGCATCAAGGGCCGGACCACCTATGCGATGGAGGGTTCGATCTTCGTGGCCGGCGCCGCCATCAAGTGGCTCCGTGACGGCCTGCACCTCGTCGGCAAGGCCTCGGAAACCGCAGCACTCGCGGCACAGGTGCCCGAGAATCACGGCGTGTATCTCGTGCCCGCGTTCGTCGGATTGGGCGCCCCTCACTGGGATCCCAATGCGCGCGGGTTGATCTGCGGCCTCACCCTGGATTCGTCGGGAGCGCATCTCGCCCGGGCGGCGCTCGAGTCGGTGGCCTATCAGACGCTCGATCTCGCCTCCGCCATGGCGCGCGACGGCGCCGTGCGTGCGGCCACCATCCGGGTCGACGGCGGCATGGCCGCGAATGATTGGTTCTGCCAGTTTCTGGCCGATGTGCTGAACGCGAGCGTCGAGCGCCCGACCGAGCTCGAGACCACCGCGCTCGGCGCGGCCTTTCTGGCGGGCCTCGCGACCGGCGTGTGGAAGGACTTGGGCGCGGTGGCAGCGACCTGGACACGAGGCGCCGGCTTCACGCCCAAGATGACCGCGGCGCGCCGAACAGAGGCCATCGAGGGATGGCAGATTGCGCTGCGGCGGACCTTGACGAAGTGATCGGGCGCCCCGGCGCAGGCATCCCTAAAAGCTGAACAGGTCGAAGAGATCGCCGATCGCAGGGGTGTTGACGGGGACGTAGGGGTTGGAGGCTTCCGGGACCGGGTTCGGCAGGTTGTCCCGGCTCCGGTGCGTCACCGGGGCCAGTCCCCAGTTCCTCTCGATGAACTTCAGAATCGACACGTGATCCGTGTACTGGTGCGAGATGTGTCCGGGCTTGGTGAACGGCGACACCACGAGGAGCGGTACGCGCGGACCGTCGCCAAAAAAATCCAGGGGCTGGACGTAGCCGGAATCGTAGTAGCCTCCGCCCTCGTCGAAAGTGATGAGGATCGCGGTGTTTCTCCAGAGCTTGGGGTTCGCCTGGATGGCATCCACGATTTTCTTGGAGAACCCTTCGAACAGATCCAGTTTCGAGTCCGCAGGGTGGCCGTCGACCAGCCCGCTCGGCTTGACGAAGGCCACGGCCGGGAGCGTTCCTTTGGCGATATCCTCGTACAGATCGACGGTATCCTTGAGATGCGCCTTGCGAATCTCCGGGTGCGTCATGATCGAGGTGTCGTACTGAAACGGATTGCAGATGGCGCAGTACTCGTCGGTCTTGGCGCCGATCGGTTTGTAATTTAGCTGGTACGGATCTGAAAGATAATTGTTCCACTGGTCGCCGTAGTACTTCCAGGAGACCTGCTTCGCGAGCAGCGCATCGCCGATGCTGCGGGTCGAGGTCGGCGGGACGGTGAACACCGTGTTGTTCGGATTCGAGTCGGTGAAGGCATTGCTGCCGTCGCCGAAATAGCCCGGATTGTAATTGTTGAGCAGGTAGTAACGCCCCGCCTCGCAGTGCGGGTCGATGGGGCGCGGCAGCGACTCGAGGTACTTCACGATGGCGGCAACTCCCGGCTGGGCCGGATCGGCGCAGTTGGTGTACGAGCCGCCGCCGGATGACGGCTTTCCGGCCGAGCCGACGCCGAAGCCATCCTCGATGTACCAGTTGTCGGTTCCAGGTTCGGGGTTCGGGTTCTCGATCTCGTCGACCGTACCCTCGTTCGGGGTGCCGGCCGCCACCCTCACGTTGTGAGGAGGCGCGAGCGGGTGGCCCGCCCCGTCGCTGTACCAAATGAGATCGCCATGGCCGAGCACGATGTGATTCACGCCCGTGCCGCCGTTGACGGCCTGGTGATAGTTGTCGCTCATCGCGAATCGATCGGCGAGGCCCTTGAAATACGGCGCATCGCCGTGTTGGACGTTGTAGAAGCCGAGGGCTTCGGAGCCCTCGCCGGTGGTCGTCACCTTCGGCGCATAGTTCGTGCTGAAATTCGCCGGCGGCTGCCGGCCGTTGGAGCCGTGGCCCACCGTGATCGCGACCCAGGCGATGAGCTGCGCGTCGCAGCCCGAGGGCCGTTCGGCGGTCGCATGGGCGACATTGCAGTCGAGCTGCTGCCACATCTGATAGAACCGATGGGCGGGGCTCGCCGTATAGTCATCATAGGTGAGGGTCTTGCCGTTGGTCAGCTGGAACGGGCCGGCCGGCAGGGATTGCGCGTGATCGATGCGGATGTCGGCCGTCTTCGGCGCAAGGCCGGTTCCGCCGGACACGAGGTATCGATAGTAGTCGTCGGGAAGTCCGTTCTCCGATTCCTTGGCTAGCTGCATACTGTTGCCCGCGATGTACGACTCCTTGGGACCGCCCACCAGCGGGGGCGGAAGCCGGTGGTCGGGGAACGGCTTCTTCGCGGCACCGAGCAGGAACGCGTCCGTGGACGGATCGGGAGCCGTTTGCTGCTCCGCCTGGGCGAAGTTCGGCCCGGGAGCGCCGTCGTCGGTCACGATGCCCTGGGACAGGAGATTCCAGACGCGCTCCCCCGGTGCGGGCCGGTAGGTCGCGAACACGTGATCGAAGGTGCGGTTCTCGCCGATGATCACGACCAGGTGCTTGATGGGCGTGCGGGTGTCCTCGGAAGGCGTGGTGGCGAACGCCGATTGCAGCAGCACAATCGAATAGAAACCCCCGCACAGTCTGCGCGCCGCGCTGAACAGCCCCCTCAATCGCATGTCGATAATCCCCTGCTTGCCCTGCGGCAAGTGTACGGTCAAACCTCGCTGGTTGGGATGGCCGTCGTTTACTCGAAACGTACGCGAATACCGCCCCAGACCGCCCGCGGCGCGCCGGGTGAGACGGCATTCTCGTTCGGCCAGTTGTTGGGGTTGGCGATGAGCGAGCCGTTGGGATTGAATGAGTTGCTGGTGAGGAATCCCGAGGTCGCGTAGCGCTTGTCGAAGAGGTTCCCGAGGCGCGCAAAGAGCTCGAGACGCTTCGAGGCGCGGTACGTGCTCTGCAGATTGACCACCGCGTAGCCTGGAATCCAGCCGCTTCCGACGACATAAGCTCCCTCGCCGTTCGTTCCGCCCGGTTGATCGGCGTTGTTCTCGTTGCCGTGCAAGTACGAGCCTGAGGTTGTGATCACGTTACCCCCGAAGTCCCATTGCGGCGTGATCTCGTAGTCGAGGATCAGCCGGCCGGTATGTTTCGGAATGAGCGGAATCCGGTCGCCCGGCCGCACCAAAATGTTGCCGTTCGCATCCGCGGTGCTGTTCGACTCGGCGCTAACCTCGAAGGTTGACTGGTAGGTGGCATCCACGTAACTGTAGGCCACATGCCATTTGAGCGGCCCCTCCTTGCCGCCGAGCGAGAGGTCCAGGCCCTGCCGGCGGGTGTTGCCGACGTTGTCGAAATACCCGGCGTTGGTCGCGGTCGCAACGAATTGGATATCGTTCTGATTCACGGTGTGGAAGACGTTCCGCGCTCCAGTTCAAGCGTTGATCGGCAAGGTTGCCGCGCGCGCCCACCTCGAAGGTGCGCGCGATCACTTGCTTCAGGTCGGGATCGCTCGCGAAATCGTTCGGCAATCCGCAGGGTGCCTGGGGATTCGCACACCCGAGCTCGATCACGGTCGGCGCACGGCTCGCCTCGTTGTAGTCGGCATAGAAGGTGAGCGTATCGGTCGGCGTTACCGTAAAGCCGAAGGCGGGATTGACGTGGCTGAAGGTGTGATCGCCCGAAAGTGTAGTCGGCGCGTTGAACCCGTTGCCGAAATCGCCGATATCCGTGTCGATGCTGTAGCCATTCAAAGTCTCGGTGCTCTGGTTGTATCGCACCGACAAGGTGAAGTGCAGCAGCTTGCCCGGTGAGAGCGTATCGGTGAAGTACGTGCCATAAATCTTGTTCTGACCGCTGAGGGAGATGATCGTCTCGTTGTTGTAGGGACTCGGGGTGTAGATCAGGAGCCGGTCGGGAGTGAGGCCGCCGTACTGGTACTGCTGCGCGAACGAATCGTCAGAATCCGTGAAGTCCGCGCCCAGAATCGCCTGGTTCGCCCAACCGAGCAGGTCCTGGGAGTCGGTGAGCTGGAGCCCGGCGCCCTTCGTGTCTTGGACCAGCTGCGAGGTCGCATCCTGCCCCGGCGTGCAGTAGGTGAGCGCGCCGAGGCTCGAGCCCGGCGCCGCGCAATCGAACGGTGGTCCAGTGTAGTCCGCGAGATAGCTGTCGTTGGTGTTCCCGTTGACCGCGTTCGTGATGAGGTGCCGGTAGAAGACGTTGCCCGACAGCAGAAGCTTGTCGGTGAGGAACTGCGTGCCGGTAAGATTCACGAAGCTCATGAGGTTCGCGGTGTAGTCCGGCGTGTAGCTGGCCTCGTAGTCGTAGTTGAGCAGGCTCTCCGGCGTCGCGCCATTGCCGTAGAGACTGGTGTCGGCGTAGGTGTAGCTCAAGTCAAGGTCCGTCTTGTCGTTCTGCCAGCCGACCTTCCCGAAAGCCTGATAGACCCGGCTCGGCGAGTTCTCGCGCCAGCCGTCCTCATCGAAATAAGTGCCGGCGAAGAAGTAGTCGAAATTGCCGAGCTCGCCGCCGGTTTCGCCCTCGAACGAGCGCCGTCCGAATGAGCCGCCGTAGGCCTCGAGCTCCGTGCCGGGATCATCGTGTCCGCTCTTTGTCCGGAGCGAGAGGGCCCCGCCCAACGTATTTAGACCGAACACGGGATTCGAGCCCGACATGAGGGTGACCGTCGAGACCGCGTTTTGCGGAATCAGATCCCAGTTGACCGTGTCTCCGAAGGATTCATTCACCCGTACGCCGTCCACGTAGATCGATAGACCCTCCGGGGTTCCGAGGAGGGGTGATGCGGTGAAACCGTGATAATTGATGTCGAGCTGGAACGGATTGTCCGCACTCTCGCTCACGTTCACGCCGCTGAAGTTGCTGTTGAGATAGTCCGCGATGCCGAGCGCCTGCTGGCTCTCCATGTCCTTGCTGTTGGCGGTCTGCACGTTTGCCGGTATCTGATTGAGCGGCAGCCCGAGGCCCTCGAGCGGCGTGTTCGAGATGACGGTGACCTGCGGAAGTTCCGTGGCGGTTGCGGGATTGCTGGGTAACTCTCCCGACGGGTCGGCCGCCCATGCGAGATTTGTCACCGCCGCGGCCGTGAGATAAATCATCACCCGCAACGGGAATTTCAAGTATGCCAACGGGGTTCCCCTCAACGCACATGCAAGGGGAAAAGCGTGTCGCGAGCGGCGTACCTCGCGATCGATGTTGTTTCGCTTTTGTACCGACCGGACTCACGGTCGACCCTGCATCCAAGCGGAATCGAGTGTAAAGAGGCGCCGTAGAGCGCGTCCAGAGCAATTCCCGTTTACATCGGGCTTTATTTTCGAACCGGGAGACATTCCCGAACATGTCGGGAATACTTCCTGGTGTGGTTCACGATTTTCTCGAACGCCTATCCCTGAATCTCGATCGTGATGTGCGAAAGCGCGCGGTAGCGCGCCAGCTTGGCCCGGTAATAATCCGCCGTGCACGGTTCTTTCGGACATACCGAGACGATCGCTCCGAGATGGCCGGGCCCCAAGCGCCACAGATGCAGGTCCGCCAGTTTGCTGCCGTCGCTCTCGATGGTCGTGCGCAGATCCTCGGCCAGGCGGCGGTCCGGAACGCGATCGAGGAGGATGGCGCCCGTGTCGCGAATGAGTCCATAGGACCAGCTCGCAATCACGCAGGCCCCGATGATCCCGGCGAGGGGGTCCATCCAAAGCCAGCCGAAGGCACGAGCGAGGACCAAGCCCACAATGACAAGGACCGAGACTGCCGCGTCCGCCATCACATGGATGATTGCCGCTCGCATATTGTTGTCACGACCGGTCGCACCATGGCCGTGACTGTGCCGCTCCTCATGAGCATGGTCGGCGTGATCGTGGTCGTCATGAGCATCGTCGTCATGAGCATGGTCCTCGTGCTCGCCATGGCTGTGACCGTGATGGTGACCGCCGCTGCTCAAGAGCCAAGCGCTGGCAATATTGACGGCGAGACCGACACATGCAATAGGAATCGCTTCGGCGAAATGAATCTGCACCGGAGCGAGAATGCGAGTAACGGATTCGTAGCCAATCAATAACGCTATCATGGCGAGCACGATCGCGCTGGTGAAGCCGGCCAGATCCCCAAACTTGCCCGTGCCAAAGGTGAAGTTGGCATTTTCCGCATGTCGCCGCGCGTACGTATAGGCCAGGGCGGCCAAGAGGAGGGCACCGGCGTGGGTGCTCATATGCAGGCCATCCGCTACGAGCGCGATCGATCCAAACAGCAGTCCGCCAATGATTTCTGCGCACATCATCGCGCCGCACAGCCAAATCACCATCCAGGTCTTGCGCTCACTGCGCTCATGCCCCTCGCCCAAAAAACGATGCGGGTGTGATGCTGGCTCTCCGGTGTGGGTAACGACGCTCATGTTTGTACTCATCGCATGTTAGTTCGAGAATCGGAGCGCCGCGCGCGCCTTGGCCTTGGCCGTCTCTTCTTCCCGATTCTTGGCGGGGGCATGAGTCTCGAGCGCGCCGAGCACCGTTCGCGAAGCGGCGGCGACCTGCTCCACGGCGAGGGCGAAGGCGGCCTCGTTGGACTTGGAGGGTTTGGTGAAGCCGCAGATCTTGCGGACGAACTGGAGCGAGGCGGCCTTGATTTCCTCCTCCGTCACCGGCGGCTCGAAGTTGAACAGCGTTCGGATGTTTCTGCACATGGGCTTGCCCTCGGCGGCTCGGACATTATCCCGCATCGCCTGCGCGGCGCATCTTCGCCTCACTGGGCAGAAAGCCGAAATGATCGCGAAACGCGGCGGTGAAGCTGGTCTGATGCTGGTAGCCGACGCTCTCCGCCACCTGGCAGATGCTCATGGCGTTGGCTTGCAGTAATTCGAGTGCGTGGCGCATCCGGCACTCGAGGCCATACTCGAATACCGTCGTGCCGAAATGTTCCTTGAACGCCCGCTTGAGCTTCGACTCGCTCACGCCTACGCGGCGCGCGAGCTCGCAGATGTGCGGGATCGGGGCGTACTGGGTGCCGAGGATCCGCCGTACTGTGTCGATTTGCCGCACCAGCGTGGTGGTGGTGGCCGCGTGCTCGCTCTCGCCGGGCGCGGGACTCAAGACCTGGCAGAGGATCTCGAGCGCCTTGGCTTCCGAATGCAGCAGTCGAAAGCCCTGCCGGTACGGGCTCTGCAGCAGCCCCGCCGCCACGTAATGCAGGGCTGCCGACAGCGGCCGTGTTTCATGCCACACGGTACGCTCGTCGTTCAGCTCCACCGTGCGCAGCAGCGCGCAATCGGCGATTCCGTTACGGTGCAAGAGACGTGCGAGAAAACTCGGTCTGCAATAGAGCGACAGGCCGGTATAGCGCATGCCGGCCTCGAGCCGCTCTGTCACGTCTGCGCCGGCGGGCTGATACAACAGAAGCAGGCACGGACCCTCCGCCACCACCGGCGGCCGATGCGGGGTCGTTTGCAGGGTCAGCCGTCCCCGCAGACAGACATGCACTTCGATCAGGGCTTCGCCCGGCACGATCTCTTCTCGAGCCGAATCGAACAGGCAATCGATGGTCAGGATGAAGAGGTCGCGGTCCAATCGGTAGAGCTCGTAGCTCCCGTGGCCGTCGGTGCGATCGACTCGCAGGCGGCTCGCCTCGGCATTTCGATCCGGATCCTCGCCGATGAACTCCCCGCGGGTGAGGTCGCGGAGATTGCCGAACAGCTCGCGCAGCGTGCCCGCGGGCTTCTGCCCGACCAGCGCTGAGCGCAGCAGGCCCGGCGGCGGCACGGCGTCGAGCATCTTCCTCCTGTCCCCGCTCGTCCGAGTTTGCATGTCCGAAGTGTAGGGCGCCGGGACCCGTTCTGGCCAATTTCCTCATCGACAGGCCGCATCGACTAAATGGGCTCGCGGCGGCGGTGAGATTTGGTCGCGTGGTCCCCGGCGGTAGCGGGTTAAGATTGTGGCATGCGATTGAGCCCGCCCGCGCCATGAGCGCCGTCCCGTTGGCCGTCGACTCCGGCGTCGCGCGGCGCTGGTACGTGCTTCTGGTGCTCACCCTGGTGTACGCGCTCAGCATCGCCGACCGCTTCGTCATGTCCACGCTCATCGAGCCGATCAAGGCCGATCTCGGTCTGTCGGATTCTTCCATCGGCTTCTTGACCGGTTCCTCGCTGGCATTCTTCTATGTGACGGCGGGTTTGCCGCTGGCGACGCTCGCCGACCGCGCGAATCGCCGCACCATGATCGCGCTCGCTCTCGGTGCCTGGTCGGTCATGACCACGCTCTGCGGGTTCGCGCAGAACTACTGGCAACTATTGCTGGCGCGCATCGGTGTCGGGGTGGGGGAGGCGGGCGGCACCCCGCCCTCCGCTTCGCTTCTCTCGGACTATTTCACGTCGCGCCGCCGGGCGCTGGCGCTGTCGGTGTATTCGGTGGGGGCCTCGCTCGGATCGATGATGGGGTCGAGCGCGGGCTATGCGAGCGATGCCTGGGGATGGAGAGCGGCATTCTATGTGCTCGGCGTGCCCGGAGTGCTGGTGGCGGTGCTCGTCGCCGTCACCATCCGCGAGCCGGAGCGCGGTCGTCTCGACGCCGTGCCCGCGCCGACGCCCGCGGCCACGGCCACGGCGTCCGCGGCGTCCGGTCGGGCGACGACCTTGAAGGACACGCTTCGGTTTGCGCGTGTTCAACCGGCACTCCTGCATACCTGGCTCGGCGCCACGGTCTACACGCTCTGGTCCTGGGGTTTGATGTGGTGGACGCCCTCGTTCCTGGTGAGATCGCACCACATGACCTTGGGCGATGCGGGCGGCGCCCTGTCGCTCATGCACGGAATCGGCGGAACGGCCGTGCTCTTGCTCACCATGCTGTTGATGGGTCCGCTCGGCAAGCGTGATCCCAGGCTCGTGCCGTGGTTCGTGGCCGCGAGCATCGTGATCGGCACGGTTCCCTCCATCGTCGCTTACAGCGCCGCTTCCTCACACACGGCGCTCCTCATGCTGTGGATCTTCATCCCGCTGTCCTATGCGCCCTTCGGTCCGACGTTCGCGCTGCTGCAAAATCTCGTGCCGGCATCCATGCGTGCGCAGGCGGTCGCCGTGATGCTGTTTTGCGCCAACATCGCGAATCTCGTCATCGCTCCGCAGGTCGTGGGCTTCGCGAGCGATCTGTTGCGGCCGCTGTACGGCGCAGAGTCGTTGCGCCACGTGCTGGTGCCAATGGCGTTCGTGGGCTTCTGGGCCGCGTGGCATTACTGGCGGTGCGCGAAGTATTTGCGCTGAGGCGGCCTTCTTTCCTCAGGGGCACACGCGACGCGACCCACGCGAAGAAGCACAAGTGAGGCGCCCGTCGTGCTATTTCCAATTTATCGGTTGACAGATTCCGCTGAACCTCTATCCTTCGCGACGGGCCATCCGCTCCCAACGGCGGACGCTCATCTGTAAGGATGGGAGTACAACTTGATGTCACGTATACCGATGCCGGGCGTTCGTCCGGCCGATGCCCGATTTTCATCGGGCCCTGCCAAGAAGCGTCCGGGGTGGAATCTGCAAGCGCTCGAGGGCGCGGTGGTCGGGCGATCGCACCGATCGAAACCCGGCAAAGCCAGGCTCAAAGAAGCGATCGACCGCACGCGGGAGCTCTTGGAGGTGCCGCCGGATCACAAGATAGCCATCGTGCCGGCGTCCGATACGGGCGCCGTGGAAATGACACTCTGGTCGATGCTGGGTGCTCGGCCCGTCGATGTGTTCGCCTGGGAGAGTTTCGGCGAAGAGTGGGTGACGGATGCCGTCGAGCAGCTGACGCTGGCGGATTGCCGGATTCATGTCGGGCGACCTTATGGGACCTTGCCGGATCTGTCGCTCGCGCGCCCGACCGCGGACCTCGTGTTCACTCAGAACGGCACGACCTCGGGTGCGCGGATTCCTCACTTCGATTGGATCTCGGACCGGCGCGAGGGCGTCACCATCAATGACGCGACCAGCGCGGCGTTCGCGCAGCCGATCGCCTGGTCGAAGTGCGATGTGGTGACGTTCTCCTGGCAGAAGGTGATGGGCGGTGAGGGGGCGCACGGCATGATCGTTCTATCGCCGCGGGCGGTCGCGCGGTTGGAGAGCTATACGCCGATGCGGGCGTTGCCGAAGATTTTCCGCATGACCAAGCGCGGCAAACTGGATCAGGAGCTATTTGAGGGGGCGACCATCAATACCCCTTCGTTGCTCGCGACGGAGGATTATCTGGACGCCCTCAGGTGGGGGGAGAGTATCGGGGGTCTCGCGGCGCTGCATGCTCGGTCGAATGCGAATGCGCGCGTGCTGACGGATTGGGTGGCGAGGACGCCCTGGGTCGAGTTCCTGGCGCGCGAGGAGGCGACGCGCAGCAATACCAGCGTGTGCCTGGTCGTGGCCGATGAGCGGGTGAGGACGCTGCCGGAGGCCGCGCAAGCAGAGTTCGCGAAAAAGCTCGCGGCGCTCCTGGAAAAGGAAGGCGTTGCGCTCGATGCGGCCTCATACCGGTCGGCGCCGCCGGGACTGCGGATCTGGTGTGGCGCGACGGTCGAGCGAAGCGATCTCGAGGCGCTCACGCCATGGCTCGACTGGGCGTTCGAGGTGTGCTCATGCCAAAAGTCCTGATTGCGGATGAGCTGAGCCCGAAGGCGCTCGAGATATTTCGAGCCCGGGGTGTGGAGGCCGATGTTCGCACGGGGCTCAAGAAGGCTGAGCTCATTCGAATTATCGCGGGGTACGAGGGATTGGCGGTGCGGTCCGCGACGAAGGCGGACAAAGAGGTCATCGCGGCCGCGACCCGGCTCAAGGTGATCGGCCGCGCGGGGATCGGCGTCGACAACATCGACGTGGCGGCGGCGACCGCGGGCGGCATCGTGGTCATGAATACGCCGTTCGGCAATTCCATCACGACGGCGGAACATGCAATTGCGCTCCTGTTCGCGGCCGCTCGGCAGATTGCCGCGGCGGATGCCTCGACCCAGGCGGGTAAATGGGAGAAGACCCGCTTCATGGGCGTGGAGCTCTATGCGAAGACCTTGGGACTCATCGGCTGCGGCAACATCGGCGCGCTGGTGGCGGAGCGGGCGCTCGCGCTCAAGATGAAGGTGATCGCCTACGATCCGTTCTTATCGCCGGAGCGAGCGGTCAAGATCGGGGTGGAGAAGGTCGAGCTCGAGGATTTGCTGGCGCGCTCGGATGCCATTTCGTTGCATACCCCGCTCACCGAGAAGACCAGGAACATTCTGTCGGCGGAGGCGCTCGCCGCGACCAAAGAGGGTGTCATCATCGTCAACGCAGCACGCGGCGGGCTCGTGGATGAGCAGGCGCTGCGCGCAGGGCTCGAAAGCGGCCGGGTCGGCGCCGCGGCTTTCGATGTGTTCGTGACGGAACCCGCGAAAGAGAGCGTCTTGTTCGGGGCACCGAATTTCGTCGCGACGCCGCACCTGGGTGCGAGCACCAACGAGGCGCAGGAAAATGTGGCCTTGCAGGTGGCGGAGCAGATAGCGGATTACTTGCTGACGGGGGCGGTGACCAACGCGCTCAACATGGCCTCGATCAGCGCGGAGGAGGCGTCGCGGCTCCGGCCCTTCATGGCGTTGATCGAGAATCTCGGCTCATTTGCCGGGCAGATTGCCGATGACGGTCTCGAGGCCATCGAGATCGAGTATGAGGGCGAGGTGGCAGGACTCAATACCCGGCCGCTCACTGCCATCGGACTGGCGGCGCTCATGCGGCCATTGATGCCGGATGTCAACGTGGTGTCGGCGCCGGTGGTGCTGAAGCAAAAGGGTACGCCGCTCACGGAATCGAAACGCGATTCCTCCCCCGTCTATGGCTCCCTCATTCGGATCAAGGTGCTCACCGGCGGGCGGTGGCGAACGCTGGCCGGCGCGGTGAACGCGGGGACGGCGAAGATCGTGGAAGTGAAGGACATGCCGCTGGAAGCGGACTTCCATCCGGTGATGCTGCTCATCAACAACCGCGACCAGCCGGGCTTCATCGGTGCTCTGGGGACGATGCTGGGGGAGGCGGGGATCAACATAGCGACCTTTCACCTGGGGCGGCAGGCGGCGGGTGAGGACGCGATCGCCATCGTGGGCGTGGATCAGGGGGTGCCGGAGGCCATTCAGCACCGGCTTCGGGCTCTGTCGCAGGTGCGGTATGTAAAGGTGTTGCGCTTTTAGCGGCGCGCGCTCAGGACACCGGCGCTGCGCCGCCCTCGGCCTTGCGCCGTTCCACGAACGAGGTGAGCGCCTCGATGACAGCAGGATCGCGCGGCGGCGCCGTGAATCGGTCGAGGGTCACGTGCCACACGGTGTTCGCGCGCTGTGTCACCGTCCGCGCCCCGTCTTCGTGCCACTGGCCGTAGTTGCGCCAATCGGAGATGAGCGGCGCGTAGAACGCGGTCTTGTAGCGTTGCATGGTGTGGGCCGTCGAGAAGAAGTGGCCGCCCGGCGCAACGGAAGAAATCGATTCGAGTCCGATCTCATCGGCGTTCGTGACCAGGGGCTGAAAAATCTCGGCGAACATCTGCAGCATTTCGACGTCGATGATGAATTTCTCGTAGGACGCGCAAAGGCCCCCCTCGAGCCAACCGGCGCCGTGTACCAAAAGATTGCAGCCGCCGAGCAGCGCTCCCCAAAGGCTCATCTGTGATTCGTAGACCGCCTGGCCGTCCGCGACATTCGAGGCCGTGGCGTTCGATGAGCGCCAGGGAAGTCCCACGTGGCGTGCGAGCTGTCCGGTGCCGAAGCTCGCCTTGACGTATTCCGGCGTGCCGAACGCCGGTGAACCCGATTTCATGTCGACGTTCGAGGTGAAGCCGCCGTACACCACGGGTGCGCCGGGCCGGGTGATCTGTGCGAGCGTGATGCCGGCGAGCGCCTCCGCGTGGGCCAAGGTCAGCGCGCCGACCACCGTGATGGGCGCCATCGCGCCCGCCAGCGTGAAGGGCGTGATGATGAGCAGCTGCCCGGCTGCCGCGAAATCCAGAATTCCCTGCGCCATGGGGATGTCGAGCTGACGGGGCGAGTTGGTGTTGATGTTGGTGTAGGTGTAAACGGCGCTCCGGAAGGCCTCTTCCGACAAACCGTGCGCCGCGCGGACCATCGAAAAACAATCCTCGACCTGAGGCCGGCCGCGGCTGTAGACGAAGGGGATCTTATCGCTCAGCGTCAATTGGGCGAGCGTCGACTCCAGGTGCCGGAACGGGGGCGAGATGTCCTGAGGCTCGATCGAGGGGCCGAGCAGATGAATCACGTCGAAGGATTGCGCGAGCTTCAGCAATTCGTGCAGATCCCGAAGCGTGCCCGGGCGGCGCCCCCGGTCGAGATCGCTGGCGTTCGGCGGCCCGGAGACGGGGACGACCGCGACGCTCTGGCCGCCGAGGACGACGTTGCGTTCCGGGTTCGGCGCCCTCATCTCGACGCTCGCCGGCGCGGTGGAAAGCGCCGCTGTGATCAGCGAACGATCGAGGCGGACGATCTCGGACGCCTCATCGACCCTCGCGCCCGCAGCGGCATACCGCGCCCGCGCCTCCGGCAACAGGACGCGCATCCCGTCATTCTCCAGGATCGATAGCGCGGAGTCGTGGATGTGGGCGACCTCGTCCTCCGACAGGACCTTGAGCGGCACGAAGGGATTGCGCCAGCGGCGGTAGTTGGCGCCCGAAATTCCGGGCGCGGCCTCCGGGGTGGTTGGCGGCCCTCGCCGGCGGCTCGGCCGCCGCGATCGACTTTGCTCTGAATCCATGGACGGTTCCCGAGATCTAGGTACGCGTTAGGGTGCGCGCGGCGAGCAGCCGATGCTGAAGCGATCCGACCGAAGATCGAGGCGTTCGTTTCAAAAAACCTGACCCACTTCGCCCGCCGTCTTGTACGTGCGCAGCGACAGGCAGGTGACCACGTCACGGACGGTCGGCAGCTTCAACAGCGTGTCGAGCGTCAGGTCGGTGAGGTCGGTGACATCCTTCACCGCGACTTCCAGGATCAGGTCGTATTCGCCGGTGACGGCGGCGCAGGTGATGATCCGGTCGTCGGCCCTCAGCACATCCAAGAACGCCTTCGCGTCAGCGGCGCCGCGTTGATCCAGATTCACGAGCATGTAAGCGGACAGCACCTTGCCGAAGGCGAGCGGATTCACGGTCGCCCGATAACCCGTGATCGCTCCCGAGTCCTCCAGCGCCCGCACGCGCCGCAGGCACGCGGATTCCGACATGCGGACGCGGCGCGCCAGCTCGACGTTCGACAGCCGCCCATCGCGGCTCAGCTCCTTGAGGATGCGGTGATCCGCGGCGCGCAGCTCGATGGCGCCTTTCTCCGAAATTGCCTTAGTCTTTGGCATATCCCGCCGCTATCGTGACAGAAAGCGGGACAATACGGCAACAACCGCCGGCGGTTTCACCGTAATCTTCTTGATCGTATTCCGGGAGGAGAGATCAGCCATGAGCGAGACCGGCGGGCAAAGGGAAACCAGCGGGCAGACGGAAACCGGTGGGCAGACGGAATGGGACAATCCGCTCGGCACGGACGGCTTCGAATTTGTCGAATACACCGCGCCCGATACCGCGCATCTCGGCCGGCTGTTCGAGGCGATGGGTTTCAAGCGCATTGCCCGCCACCGCTCCAAAGATGTGTCGCTGTATCGCCAGGGCCGCATCAACTTCATCGTCAACGCCGAGCCGAACAGTCTCGCGCAGCGCTTCGCGCGCGAACACGGGCCGAGCGTGTGCGCCATGGCCTTTCGCGTCGAGGACGCCGCGCGCGCGCTGACGCACGCCCTGGCGGCGGGCGCCAAGGAGGTCAAGGGCGCCGTGGGTCCGATGGAGCTCAATATTCCGGCGATCGAGGGCGTGGGCGGAAGCCTGATCTACCTCGTCGACCGCCAGACCGGTCCGAGCATCTACGACATCGACTTCGTGATGGAGCCGGGCGCCGAGCCGACCGTCGTCGGCGCCGGTCTCGAGGAAATCGATCATCTCACGCACAACGTCGGCAAGGGCCGCATGGACTACTTCCAGGACTTCTACCATCGCGTGTTCAACTTCCACGAGCACCAGTACTTCGACATCAAGGGCGAATACACCGGCCTCACCAGCCGCGCGCTGGCCTCGCCCTGCGGCAAGATCCGCATCCCCATCAACGAATCGAAATACGAAGGCGGGAGCGACCAGATCGATCAGATCCAGGAGTTCATCCAGCAATATCGCGGCGAGGGCATCCAGCACGTGGCGCTGCGCACGAACGACATCCTCGCGACCTGGGACCGCTTGCGCGCGAACCAGGTCAAATTCATGACGCCGCCGCCCGCGACGTATTACGAAATGCTGGAGGAGCGCGTGCCGGGGCATGGAGTCGACGTGGCAGAGATCCAGAAACGCGGCATTCTGCTCGACGGAGCGGACGGGCGTTTCCTGCTGCAAATCTTCACCGAGACGCTGATCGGACCGATCTTTTTCGAGATCATCGAGCGTCGCGGCGACGACGGGTTCGGTCAGGGCAACTTCCGCGCGCTGTTCGTCAGCATGGAACGGGATCAGATTCGGCGCGGGGTGTTGAAGGCGCCGTCGACTTAGCCACCTTTTACTGAGGTCAACTCCGACTGAAGTCGCTGTCGACTGAGGTCGCCGTCGAGAGCGGGCATCGCTCACGGTCACCGGCTAGAATGACCCGCGCATGATCGAGCGATCCGACCCGCGTTTCCGGAATCCGGTGTGGCACGCCCTTCACGGACCGCACCGGCATCTCGCGCTCGGCGGCGGTGCCGCCTGCCGCTATCCGGCCGACGTGGCGCCGTTCGCCGCCATGTCAGAGCCGAGCTCCGCGGCGCAACGGGATCTTCATGCCTTGCTCGACGCCGGCGAGTCGGTCTGGATCTCGGACTCGCCGAGCCATCCCGGCCTCGCCTTGGAGCAGGAGCTCGATTGCGTGCAAATGGTCTTGCCGAGGCAGGCCCCCGCGCCGCCGCCGGGGCCCGACATCGTTGCCCTGTCCGGCGAGGATGCCGCGGAGATGGTGGCGCTCACCGACGTGGCCTTTCCCGGCTTCTTCCGCCCGGCGACCTATCGAATGGGCTCGTACGCCGGCGTCCGCGTGAACGGACGGTTGGTGGCGATGGCAGGCGAGCGCCTGCGCCTCGAGGGATACCCGGAGGTCAGCGGCATCTGCACCCATCCGGAGCATCGCGGCCGGGGTCTCGCCGCGGGTCTCATCGGACATCTGGTGCAGGCGCACCGGCGCGACGGCCTGACATCATGGCTGCACGTGGGCGCCCCCAATACTCGCGCCATCGATCTCTATCTGCATCTCGGGTTCAAGCGGGTGCAAAACCTCATGCTGCGACGGATCTCGCGGACCGACTGAGGCGGATGCGGCACAATCCGACCCATGATCGGCCGTGCCGCCTCCCTGTCACTCCTCTTGCTGGGCGTATGTGCGGCGCTGAGTGGACCCGCCTGCGCGGCCGAGATCTTCTACATGGACCGCGACACCTTCACCAACGAGTACACGGGGCCCGTTGGGCCGCTGGTGCTGTCGGGCGAAATCGTCCCCGGGGACTACGCACGCGTACTCGCGAAGATCGCCGAGGACCCGAATCGCTTTCTATCCCAGAACAAGCTCATCCTGGCCTCGAGCCAGGGCAACGCCGAGGAGGCGATGAAGATCGCCGCTCTGGTGAAGTCGCTGTACTCGGAAGTGATCGTGGCTCCGTTGACCGGGCGCTGCGCCGGCGCGTGCTTCCTCATCTACGCCGCTGCCGCGGCGCGCGGCACGGATGGTGAACACCTGCTCGGCGTGAGCAGGCCGGGCCTCGCCGAATCGCAGTGGGCGGCGATGCCGACCGCGCAGGCGGCGCTGCTCGAGGACGGCATGCAGGCCCCGGTGCGGACATTCCTGAGCGACAACGAAGTCCCTCCCGACATCGCGGATGAGATGTTCAAACGCCCGCCGACCGACATCTACTGGTTGAGCGATGAACAGGAGACGGCGCTCAGCCCCAAGTCACCCTCGTTTGCGAAACTATTGGCGGACAAATGCGGTTGGCACGACGGCCTCGAACGCGCTGTCTACCAGGGTCAGCGGCCGGTGGACGATCTCAAGGAGCTGTCCGCCTGCCGGCTGCGCACGACTCAGCCCGAGGCGCGCAAGGCGCTGGCGCAGGCGCTGAAGGATGCGCAGCCGTCGAAGCCGGCATCCGCGCCGGCGGGCAAACCTCCACGGGTCACTCGAGCACCACGCGTGGAAAGTAGAACGACACCGTCCAATTCGGCAGATCCACAATCTCACTGATTCTCAAATCGCCGCAGACACTGCACAACAGGTACGCATCGATGGCCGGCATCCCGTGGCGCCAGGTCAATAGATCGATCATGGAGCGCACGGCCGCGCGCGCGGCCTGCATCAGATCCGGACCGATGCCGGTCGTCACGTCGTAGCCCTTCTCGTCCAGATGACGTGTGACGGGCCCCGGAGTCCTGAAACGCGGATAGGAGAGCGGAAGCTCCCCGATCAGATCGAACTGGAGCGCGACTCGCATGGGGCTCTCGATGGCGGTTCCGCAGACCTCGCCGTCGCCCTGAGCCGCATGCGTATCACCCACGGAAAACAGCGCTCCGGCGACTTCGACCGGCAAGTAGAGCTCCGTCCCCTGCGAAAGGTCGCGCACGTCCATGTTGCCGCCCACGCGCCGCGGCGGAATCACGCTGTGCATCCCGGGTTCGGCGGGCGCAACGCCGATGGTGCCGGCGAACGGCTTGAGCGGCACCTTCCCCCAGCGGCCGAACATCGCCGGCGCGAGGGTCACCGCATCGTACTTCCACACATGCAGCGCCGGTTCCTTGAATTCGTCCGCGAGCAAGCCGAATCCCGGGATATTGGCCGTCCATCCCCAGCCGGAGGGTGTGAACGACAAGAGCGTGACCTTGAGCACGTCTCCGGGCCGCGCTCCCTCGACGAACACCGGTCCGGTGACGGGATTCACCCTGCTGAAATCCAGCCGAGGGACATCCGCCACTGTGGAGAGCGGGCTCAGCTGACCCGCTGCGGAGTCGACGACCTCGAATTCCAGGGACTCGCCGGGCGTGATGCGTACCGCCGCCGGCAGACTGTTGTCCCAGCCGAAATGATGCCGATGAATAGTATGTCGGTGTGCCATGGTTTCCCACCCGTAAGCTGGAAGTGCGCTTGAAACCTCGAGGTGCGCCCGTCGAGCGCTCCATTGTTAAACCGCATTCTAGGCGACGGCATGCCGAGGCAGACCCCTTGCGTACGGCATGCCGACGGCGCCCGCCGCCGTAACTTGCGATACTCTAGCCCACGATCGGCTCGACGATCGCACGCAAAGGACCCCATGTCCCTCGAAGAATTCGGTTACCGCCAAGAGCTGCGCCGGGCGCTGACCCTCCGGGATCTGGTCATCTACGGCATGATTTTCATGGTGCCCATTGCGCCCTTCGGCGTCTACGGCTTCGTCTGGAACGACGCCAAGGGCATGGTGCCGTTGGCGTATCTCGTGGGCCTGGTCGGCATGGTGTTCACCGCGTTGAGCTACGCCGCCATGTCGCGGGCGTTTCCGCTGGCCGGATCCGTCTATACGTATGCGCGGCGCGGATTGCACGAGGCTGCCGGCTTCCTGTCGGGTTGGCTCATTCTTCTCGATTACATGCTGGTGCCCTCGCTCCTTTACTTGATCAGCGCGGTCGCGCTTCGCCCGCTCGTCCCCACCGTCCCGCCGTGGGTGTGGCTCGGCGGATTCATCGCCTTCAACGCCGCGGCCAATATGATCGGGATCGAATTCACGGCTCGCCTCAACCGTCTCATGTTGGCGCTGGAGCTCGCGACGCTCGCGGCGTTTCTGGCGATGGGGATCTACGCCCTGTACGGCCGCGGCGACGGGGCGGGCGGCTTGACGCTTGCGCCGATCTACGATCCCTCGGTGTTCTCCTGGAAGACGGTGGCCGGGGCTACCTCGATCGCGGTCCTCTCCTTCCTCGGTTTCGACGGGATATCGACGCTCTCCGAGGAGAATCGCGGGAAGGAAAGCGCCGTGGGGCGCGCCACGGTGATCGCATTGCTCCTCGTCGGGGTCTTGTTCATGCTGCAAACCTGGGTTGCCACCGATCTCGCCCGAGGGATGCACTTCTCCTCACCCGAGACTGCCTTTTACGAGATCGCCGAACGTGCCGGGGGCGCATGGCTCAAGGTCGTGACCATTGTCGCCACGGTGCTCGCCTCGGCGATCGCGAATGCCATGGCCGCGCAGGCGGCGGTGGCCCGCATCCTGTTCGCCATGGCTCGCGACCGCAAGCTCCCCGCCGTGCTGGCGAAGGTGCACCCGCGGTTCAAGACGCCCTATGTCGGCACGCTGGCCGTCGCGGGGGTGTCGATCCTGGTGGGGGCGCTCTTTTTTCACCGGATCGACGATCTCGCCCGGGTCGTGAATTTCGGCGCGTTGAGCGGCTTCGTGCTCCTGCATCTGTCGGTGATCAACCACTTTTTTCTTCGGCAGCGGAGCGGCGACTGGGTGAGGCACCTGGTGTTTCCGCTGATCGGCCTCGCGATCATTCTCTACGTGCTGTACGAAATGGATCGCGCGGCGAAGATCCTCGGCGCGTGCTGGATCGCCATCGGCGCCGCGTACTACGGAATACTGGCGCTCAAGGGGCGACCGCTGGTCGGCGCCGAATCCGGAGGCAACGCATGATCTATACCCTGGGCGACCGCCGGATCGAGACCGCGAGCGACGACTACTTCGTCGCACCGGACGCCAGCGTGATCGGGACCGTGCGCTTCGGCATCGGCGCGAGCGTCTGGTTCAACTGCGTGCTGCGCGGAGACAGCGATTGGATCAACCTGGGCGACGGCGTCAATATCCAGGACGGCACCATCATCCACACCGACGAGGGCGAGCCCGTGACCCTGGGGTCCAAGGTGTCGGTGGGGCATCGAGCGCTGCTGCACGGCTGCACCGTCGGAGCATCGACGCTGATCGCGAACGGGGCAATGGTCCTCGACCGGGCCAAGATCGGAAGCCATTGTCTGATCGCGGCGGGCGCGATGGTCACGCCGGGCAAGGTGATCCCGGATGGCTCCGTGGTGATGGGCGCGCCGGGACAGATCGTGCGTCAGGTGAACGACCGCGATCTGAAAATGATCGATTTCATCGCCGAGCATTACATGGGGCGGATCAAGCAGTACAAGCGAGAGTTGAAAGTGGATCCACGCAGCTGAGGACGCCGCGGTCCGCGCCCTAAGGGGCTGCAGCGCTCGCCGCGCCGTCCAGCGGCTCGATCAGCGCCGCATCATCATTCGCCGGCTTGTTGACGCGCGTGCTCACCGGCCATGCCACCATGTGTTCCTCCGGATAGGGTTTCAACGCGGCCCAGGCCTCCTCGGACGTCCCCTCGAGCCACGCTTCCCGGTCTTCCCTGGCGAGGATGGCCGGCATGCGGTGCTGGGTATTGTGAATCTCCGCGAGCAGCCTGTTCGCGGGCAGCGTGAGATGCGTGCAGGACTCGATCCAGTCGCCTTGATCGCTGCGTGAAGAATCCCAGAGCCCCGCGAAGGCAAAAATTTCCTGGTCGTTGAGATGAATGTAGTGGGGCGCCCGCGTCTTGCCGTCGGCTTGCGTCTGCCATTCGTAAAAGCCGCGCGCCGCCACCAGACACCGTTGCCCCCGGCTCCAGGGGCCGCGGTAGGACGCCGCGGTCTGCACCGTCTCGATGCGCGCGTTGATGGTGGAATACTTGGGCGGCACCCCTTTCGCGAAGTAGGGAATCAGCCCCCAGCGCAGCCGTACACCCTGCCGCCGCCCGTCGCGTATCCGAACGATCGGCACCTCCTGGGTGGGCGCGACGTTGAAACTCGGCGGAAACTGCCACTCGGTGTGCAGCAGATTGAATTCACGTTCGATCGCCGCCTCGTCTGGCGAGACATAGCGCCCGCACATCAGGACGCCTCCCGAGCGGTCGACGCCCGCGAGGCCCGCATCCGGCGGACGAGCGCGCGTTGAACCGCCCAATAACCCGACGCGCTCATCTCGATCCGCGAACGAATCAGCTCGTTGACTCGGTGAAGCGCATGGAACGGCACCGCGGGGAATGCGTGATGCTCGACGTGATACGGCATCTGCCAGGCGAGCGCCCGCACGAAGCGATTGGTATACGTCGTGCGGGTGTTCGCATACGTGTCGTCGTTCGCCGCGCAGCCCGTGTGCTCGGCCAGCAGATACATCCTGAGGAACGGCTGCCCGAGCATCGCCGGCACGATCCAGTAGATCAGGGCGGCATCGGACCTGAAGATCAGCGAGGCGGCGAGAATGGCGGCATAGACCGCCCAGAGAACCCGCGCTTCGCGGACGATGGCCGCTCGCTTGCCTTCGGCCACGAACGGCTCGCGCACCCGGCCGGTCGCCGCGTGCCGCAACGTGCCCGAGAGTCGCTTGGTCCAGTTGGGGATGCCGGAGATATGCCAAAGGTAAGCCCTGACGGTGGCAGGCGGCGGCCGAGCGAGCTCGGGGTCGCGCGCCGCGTCTTGCGTGAAGCGGTGATGCTCGAAGTGAAAGGCACGGAAGAACTCGGGCGGCAGCACGAGGAGGGCGCCCGCGATCCAGGCGACGGCGTCGTTGAGCCGGCGGCTCGCGAAAGCCGTCCGGTGCACGCTCTCGTGCAGGGCACAGAACAGGAAATCGAGCACGATGCCTTGGATCACGAGTGCAGGCAGCAGCCAGACCCTTCCGCGGCTCACGAATACCAGCGCCGAGGTCGCGGCGAGCAGGAGGACGTGACGCAAGAGCTGCCCCACCCCGAGCGCATCGGAGCGCTGCGACAGGCGCCGCAGGGTGTCGCGATCGACACCGCCGGGATTGGACCAGAGCTCTTCCTCGGCCATCAGCCGGACCCGAGCACGACCGGTGCCGTCGCCGAGCGGTGACCCGCCTCGAACCTCAAGGCGATCAACGCCGGAATCGCCGCCAGCATGACGAACCACGCAGGCGCGTAGGCCGCACTCGAGCCCGCGGCCATGTACTTGGTCAGGATGGCGGGCGCGAATCCGCCGAACAACGTGAAGCCCGCGTTGTAGGTGAGCGAGACGCCGGTCGCCCGGACCGGAAGTGGGGAAGAGTCCCGATAGCGTCGTCGGCGCGATGCCCGAAAAACTCGCGGCCATCAACCCGCAGGAGCAAACCACGACGATCAGCACCCCCACCGAGCGAGAATGATCCAGCCACGCAAAGAGCGGCAGCACGCAGATGAGCATCAGAGCCGCCCCGTACGCTTGAATCCGCGAGTGGCCCACGCGGTCGGCCAGAGCGCCGAACGCGAAACAGCCGATCACGAACACGACGTTCTCGGCGAGCGAGCTGCCGAAGGCCTGGGCGGGCGTGAAACCGAGCGCCTTCTGCAGAAACACCGGCATGAAGATCAGGAGCACGTAGACCTCGGCGGCCCAGAGAATCGAGATACCGAATCCCGCGGCGAGCTCGGGCGCGTGTTCGCGGAACACCCGGCGCAGCGGCCGGCGTGCGCCGCGATCGATCGAGGCCTCGGCCCGGAACGCCGGAGTCTCTTCCAGGGTGCGTCGCAAGTAGACTCCGAGCGGCACAATGGCGAGACCGATGAAGAACGGCACGCGCCAGGCCCAGCGCACGATCTCGCTCTGCGGCAAGAGTGCGGTGATGGTGAACGCCACCAGGGCGCCCAGGATATTGGACATGCCCATGCTCGCTTGAAGCCACGCCGAAAACAGCGCTTTGCGCGAGGGAGGCGCATGCTCCACCAGAAACGCAGTTGCGCTGCCGATTTCGCCGCCCGCGGAGAAGCCTTGCAGCACCCGGCCGGCGAGCAGCACCAGCGGCGCACCGAGGCCGATCGCGGCATAGGTGGGCGCGGCGGCAATGATGAGCGTGCCGCCCGCCATGATTAGAATCGTCGCGGTCAAGGCGGCCTTGCGGCCGGCGCGGTCGCCGTAGATGCCGATCAGGATCGCGCCCAGCGGGCGGATGACGAATCCCAAGCCGAACACCAGGAACGCACTCACCAGGCCCGCAGCCGCACTGTCGTGCGGAAAGAAATTCGCGCCGATGTAGATGGCGAACAGCGCGTACACCGCGAAGTCGTACCACTCGAGCAGGTTGCCGAGCGATGCGGCGAGAATCGCGCGGGTGCTGCCGCGGGTACTCAGGAGCTCCATGCCCTGAAGATTACAATGTTTTCAACTCCTTGCCTTCGCCCCATACTGGAAGCCCGGCAGCTACTGCGATTCGCATGACCAAACTCCTTGATCGGCGTCACTTTCTTGCGGCGGGCGCGGGCGCCCTCGCGACCGCCGCACTGTCTCCGCGGGGGCGCGCGGATGCTGCGCCGGACCCGGCAGCGGGCGGCGCACCGGCGGCGCGGACCGCGTCCGGCGACGGAAAGGTGCCGCCGGCGCCCGTGGCGCGGATCGAGGTGGCACGCGACACGTATTTCGGCGAGACGATCACCGATCCGTACCGCTGGATGGAAAACGACAAGGATCCCGATTGGCTGCCGTTCCTCAAGGGGCAGGACCGGCACGCGCGCGCGATCTTGAACCACCTGCCCGGCCGCGCGGCGCTTCTCGCGCGAATTCAGCAAGTGTCCGGCGACACGGTGCTGACCAACAAGATTCAGCGGGCCGGGGGCCTGCTCTTCATCCAGCAACGACCCGCGGGCGCTGACAACTACAAGCTCATCCTGCGAAGCGGCGGCCATGACCGGGTGCTGGTCGACCCCACGGCGCTGGTGGCGGGCGCCGGCCACTTCTCCATGGATTGGTGGAAGGCCTCGCCCGACGGACGATACATCGTGTACGGATTGTCGAAGGACGGGAGCGAGGATTCGACGCTGCACGTACTGTCCGTGGCCGATGGACGAGTGCTGCCGGAAAGTATTCCAGACACCCAGTCGGCGGTCCCGCAATGGCTCGACGATGGCTCGGGGTTCTTCTATAACCAGTTGACCGGCGCGGTCGATACGCCGGAGCGCTTTCTGGACAGCCGCGCGCGCTTTCATCGACTGGGCTCCAGCCCCACGGACGACCCCATCCTGATGCATCGAGGACTCGTTCGGGGGATCGACTTCGAACCCATCCAGATGCCCTATGTCGTAACCTATCCCGGTTCCCGATATGCGCTGCTGGCACTCACCGATGTGCGGCGGGAGTCCCGGCTCTACGTCGCGCCGCTCGCCGATGTGCTCGCCGCTCGCGCGCACTGGGAGAAAGTGGCCGAGTTCGACGACGAGGTGACCTCCGCGGAGCTCGACGGCGAGGATCTGTATCTCATCGCCAACAAAGGTGCGCCGCGCGGCCGCATCGTCAAGACCCGTGCATCCGCGCCGAGCCTCGCGAGCGCCGCGGAAGTGGTGCCGCAAGGTCCGACCGTCATCGAGGACCTGTCCCGCGCACGCGACGGCTTCTACCTGCGCATCATGGATGGCGGCATCCATCGCCTGCGCCGGCTCGATCGGAGCGGTGCCGTGACCGAGATCAAGTTGCCGTTCGACGGTACCATCAGCGGCGTGTTCACCCATCCCAACGAAGATGGTGCGCTCCTCGCGCTGACCGGCTGGCTCTCGCCCAGCGGCATCTGGTCGGCGACGCCCGAGGGCCGTGTGACGGATACCGGCATCACGCCGCGGCCTGGGATCGATGTGAGCCCGTACGAAACCTCGCGCATGTTCGCGACCGCGCACGACGGAACCAAGATCCCGTACACCGTCATCCATCGCAAGGGGCTCGAGCTCGACGGGACCCACCCCACCTGGATTTCGGCTTACGGATCCTACGGAATCACCGCCTACAGTCCGGCGTTCAATCCGCGCACCTTCGCGCTCATCGACGCGGGCGCGATCGTGGGCTATGCCAACGTACGCGGCGGCGGGGAATACGGACGGGAATGGCACAAGGCCGGCCAGCTCGCCAACAAGCCCAATACCTGGCGCGACTTGATCGCCGTGTGCGAGGAGCTCTGCGCGAAGCGCTATACCTCGACGCGAACATCTGGCGATCGGCGGCCGCTCCGCCGGCGGCATCACCGTGGGGCGCGCCATGACCGAGCGCCCGGAGCTCTTTGCCGCCGTGATCGACGGCGTCGGCTGGTCAAATCCCTTGCGGTATGTCGCCGAACAGAACGGCTACGGGGAGGAGCCGGAGTGGGGCGCGATCTCGAGCGAGGCGGGCTACCGCGCGCTCAAGGCCATCGACAGCTACCAGTCGGTCAAGGACGGCACGGCGTATCCGGCCGTGCTCCTCACCACGGGCGTCACCGATCCGCGCGTCGCACCGTTCCACGTGGCGAAGATGGCCGCGCGCCTTCAGGCTGCGACCACCTCGCACAAGCCGGTGCTGCTGCGCGTGGATTTCGACGCCGGCCACGGCATCGGCTCGACGCGCGCGCGACAGGATCGCGAAGCCGCCGATACCTACGCGTTCCTCCTGCGCTGGACTCGCTAACGAACCAGCTCGCGGTACGCGTGCCAGGTCGCATGCCCGAGGAGCGGAGCGACGATCAGCAGCCCTCCGAGAAGCGGTGCATAGCCGATGACGGTGAGTATCGTGATCAGCGCGCTCCACACGATCATCGCCGGAATGTTCGCGACCGCGACCCGGACGCTCGCGCGCATAGCCTGGGCCGCCGTCGCATGCCGATCGATCATCAGCGGAATCGAGACCACGGACACGGCGAACACGCCGACCGCCAAGAGGCCGCCGACCCCGACATAGCCGAGCACCTGCGAGCGATTGGCGGTGTCGATGAATCCGCGGTACAGCGTCTCGCTCACCGAGGGCGCTGCAATGTGGAACACGTCGTCGAGCAGCACCGCCGACAGCCCGAACCACACGGCGGCGCAAATGGCGAGGATCACGCCGAACTCCGCCAGCGCCGAGGTATTGCGCTTGAACCCCTCGAGCGAGTCATCGAAGTTCGCGCTTTCGCCGAGCGAATGCCGCCGCGACATTTCGCACAGGCCCGCGGACATGGCGGGGCCCACCAGCAGAAAGCCCGTGATCGCCGCAGCCACGAAGTAGGGATGAGTCGCGCAGAATACGAGGAGTGTCCAGCCGATCGCGACGATCAGGGCGCCGTAGCCGAGGCTCGCGCCCCAGTGCCGCCGCATGTCCATCCAGCCGCGACCGAGCCAAATGAAGGGTCTCACGAGAGAGACGTGGTGAACGTCGACGTGGAAAGCTCGATCGTCGTCGACAACGAGAGTCGTACCCATGGCTATACCTCCGATGATGAGAGACATACCCGACGCGGCGTTAGCTTATGCCTATCCCATCGGTGTTGACAGGAGGGAGTGCCGCGAGCATTCGCTGCACCGCGGCAACGACTGACGTGCGGCTAGCGTGCCGCCGAGGCGGCTTCCTCGGTCCAGTCGGACTCGATGTAGAAGGGACCCGGGCGTTCGCGAAGCTGTTCGTATTTGCAGATCTCGGGCTCCGCACCTAGCGGTGTCGACACGCCGCCGCGGAACGCCCATTCGCCCCGATCGCTGTCGCTCGCGCGGACGAAGCTGTTGATCATGAAGCGCCGGTCGTAGTCGCTGAGATTCGGCGCGGAGCCGTGCACGGTATAGAGCGTCCAGAGCAGGAGATCCCCTGGCTCCATCTCGCAGGTGATCATGGCCTCGGGATCGAGCCCGGCGCGCCGCAATTCCTCATCCTGGGTTTGTCCGACCATGATGGGTCCGTCGTCCGACAGTCCGAGATAGCCGAGCCGGTGGCTTTTCGGAATGATGCGCAGCGCGCCGTTCTCCACGGTCTGCCGGTCGATGGCGAGACCGGTGGTCACGCTGCTCTCCAGCAAGTCGTACGCTTTGATGGACCCTTCGCGAAAGCGCGCGTCCTGATGAAAGCGATACGACGTGTACTTCGCGCCCGGCGGCTTCCAGTGCACCTGATGTGTGATCTGCTTGATGTCCGGCCCGAGGAAGGGCTCGAGCACGGCGTAGTAGCCTTTGCTCCGGCGCATCTCTTCCATCACCGGGCTGATCCACGCCGTCCAGTGCGCCTGGAGAACCACCCGCCGCCGGGCCTTTGGATCGTTCAGCACCTCGAACAGCAAATTCCTGTCGCGGTAGGTCGCATGATGCTTGAGTCCTTCCGCATACATCCTGTCGACTTCGGCGGAGATGGCCTGGGTCTCGGTGGGCGACAAGAAGCCGCGGATGATGGCGTAACCCTCGGATTTGAGCTGATCGACGATATGTTGCATGACCCTTCCCGTCACCGGTCTGACCTCGGCGGTTTCACCCGGCATTTTAAGGCAATGTCAGCGATTTCAGTACATCCCGCCAGCTCACGATCCCGACGGCCTTGAATCCCGCTCCGACCACCGGGATGCACGAGACGCGGTGCTCGAGGAAAACCTTCACGGCGTCCGCCACCGTGGCCTCGGGCGGCAACGTCACCGGCTGCCGCGTCATGATCTGATGCACCCGCTTCTTGAGCGTCGCCGTGTCGCGAGCGTTCTCGGACACCGTGCCGATGTAGGGGCTCAGGGCGCGCAATAGGTCCCGGTCCGAAATCACCCCGCAGAGCTTCTTGCCTGAATCCACCACGAGAAGATGATGGAACTTCACGGAGTCAAATATTTGCTTCACCACTTCCAGAGAATCGTCGATCTCGACGGTGACGAGGCGCGCGGTCATCACGCCTGCGAGGCTCAAGTGCATGCTGCCACCCTTCATGTCTCATCCTCCGTTGCCGGTGCGACGCCGCCGGCGGATTCAATTGTAGCGACCCCTGACGGCGCATTCGCGGCCGCCGGCACCGCGGGAGTCTGCGCCGGAGGCTTTTTCCGATGATAGGGCAGCCAGGAATAGATCTCCGGCGAGGTCTGCGGATACGTCAGAAACTCCTCGCGCTCCTCCACCACGCGGTCGAGCTTGCGCCGGTACAGGCGCCAGAGCGCGAACACCGTGAAGGCCGCGGTGAGCGCCACCACGTACCCGAAGAACGCGCTCGGGGAGATGAGCTGGATGGCGTAGGTGCCGGTCGTAGGGCCGATGGCGGCGCCGAGCGCCCAGACGAAGAGCAGGGTGGAGGAGAGTGCGACGTAATCGGTCTTATCGGCGCGGTCGTTCGCATGCGCGACGCCCACGGCATAGAGACTTTCGCCCAGGCCTCCGAAGACCGAGAACAGGATGGCGATCAGCACGAAAGGTGTGTGCCGATCGACGGTGATCAGGGCGGCGGCGACGCCCACGACGCCGAGGCCGAGCCCTATCAGCGCGTACATCCGGTCGACCTTATCGGACACGTAGCCGATCGGCCATTGCAGAAAGAGACCGCCCAAAGAGACGCACGCCATCAGCAGAACGATGTGACTCTGATCGAAGCCGATCTGCACGCCGAACAGGGGACCCACGGTGAAGAAACCGGTGAGAATCAGTCCGTTCAGGAGACACGCCATGACGCTCGCCGGCGAGTCGCGCAACGCTTTCAGGATCTCGAGCTTGATCTTGTGCGGCAACATCGGCGCCCGCACCTCGATGCCCACCATCGGGATCAAAGCGAGCGTGGTCGAAATGCTCGCGATGATCAGGAACTCAGGACCGCTTACGTTCATGTTCTGGCCGACGAGCTGCCCGGCGCCGTAGAAAAGCCCGTAAACCAGCACGTAAATGGTCAGCACGCGGCCGCGCTGCTCGTTCGGCACCAGCGCGTTCAGCCAGCTCTCGACGATGATGGCGAGACCCGCGGCGTTCAAGCCGATGGCGAACCGCAAGAACGCGAGCACCGGAACGCTTTCCGCGAAATACAGGCTCGAGATCGCGACCGCCTTCATGCCGGCGAAGGCGCCGTAGGCACGCTCGAGCCCCACGGGCGAGATGATCCGATGCGCATGCAGACAGCCCACCAGAAATCCGAGCGCCTCGGCGGTGGCGATGAGCCCGATGACGCCGGGCGAAAGACCCATCGCCGAAAAGCGCAACGGCAGGAGCGAGGAGAGCATGCCGGCGCCCACCATGATGAGTGCGGTGCTGATCAGCGGCGGGACGACCCGCCAGGGGATGCCGGGCGCGGGCACGAGAGGCGCGGACGGCGCGCCGCCGTTCTCTTCCGCGAGCGGCGGAACCGTGGCGGGTGAGACTGCGGCGGGTAACACAGCGGCTGGCGACACAGCAGGCGGCGTGGTAGGCGGCACTGTGGTGGGCGGCACTGTGGTGGGCGTAGTCACGTCGCTCCCTCCGCGCTGTATCGGGCGAGGAGTCCCGTGCGGACCGCGCGCCGGTACACGCGTCCGTAGACATAGGCCGCGATCAGCAGCTCGAGCGCGGCGACGGCCGTTCCGCGCAGCAGCAGTCCCGAGGGGAATCCTCCCCCGCCCAAAAGGCTCCGCATACCCTCGAACACGTAGGACGGCGGCAACGCCCGCGCGATCCCCTGCATCCAGCCGGGCAGCACGGACACCGGGTAGAACACCGCCGCGAACGGCGACAGCAGCGCCGCCAGCGGCCACATCAACCATTCGGAAGCCGGCCCGAACCGAAGCACCATGGCGGTCGCCAGGATGCCGAGCGTGATCCCGAATACGAACAGGAGCAGCACGAAGGCCGCGAGCGGCAAGCCTTGCGAGAAGATCTGCAGATGGAAGACGCCGAGCGCCACGATCAGCATCATGAGAAGCCCCAGGCTCGAGGTCATGATGCTGGTCAGCACGAGCCCCGTCACATACTCCGAGATGGACAACGGCGAAGAAAAGAGATTGAGGAGATTGCGCGACCAGACATCTTCCAGAAAGGCGGTCCCCACGCCTTGCATCACGCGCTCGCAAAAGTCCCAGAGGAGCACCGCGCCCAGCAGCGTCGGGACGAAGTTGATGCCGCTCCCGCTCACCGTATTGAGATAGCGGGTGATGAAACCCCACAAGACAATGTCGATGGTCACCCAGACCACCACGCCGAAGAGCCGGACAGGACTTCCACGAAGCAGAAAGAACTGCCGGAGCGCGATGGCGGCGATCGGGCGGGCGTTCATGGGGCGGAATCCGCGGCGACGGCCATCCACTCGCCGCCGGCGAGCGGTTCACGCGCCACCCGGATGAACAGCTCTTCCAGGCTGGACGCGCCATGCGCCTGGGGAAGCAATCGCGGATCGCCCTCCAGCAGCACCTTGCCGCGGGACAAGAACAAGACCCGGTCGCACACCGACTGAACTTCGAGCATGTTGTGCGAGGTCCAGAGAATGCCGCAGCCGTCGCGAGACGCCAGCTGTTTGATTCGCTCCCGGATGGTCTGCGCGGCCGACGGATCCAAGGAAGCAGTGGGCTCGTCGAGCAGCAGCAACGTCGGCTTGTTCAAGAGCGCTTTCGCAAGGGCGGCGCGAGTCTGCTCACCCGAGGAGAGGAGCCCGCATTTGGTGTTCCGCAGGCGCGCGAGATCGAATTCCTCGAGAAGTTCGTCGACGCGCGCCCGAAGCGATTCGATGCTGTAGAGAAGCCCGAAGAACTTCAAGTTCTCGCTCACCGTCAAATTGCCGGGAAGCGAGGCATAGACCGCCGCGAAATTGGTCCTCTTGAGCGCCCGCGCGCGATCCTTCGCGATGTCGACGTCATCGATCGCGACGCTCCCGCTCGTGGGCTCGAGCACCCCCAGGATCATGTTGATGGTCGTGGTCTTGCCCGCGCCGTTCGGGCCGAGGAGACCGACGATCTCGCCGCGCCCCACCGTGAAGGAGACGTCATCGAGCGCGGTAACGCTTGCGTACTTCTTGCGGAGCTTCGCGACCACCAACGCCGGCCGATCGTTGCGCGGGGCGGGCGCAGCAGATGGAGGGGATCTCTCGGTCAAGGAATTCATCGCGCGATTATGCATAGTTTTTGCGCGAATGACGCGCCTCGGCCTTTCTCCGCGTTCAGATCACTTTATTGGGTTCTCCGCGCGGCCTCGATTCTACAGACTCTATCCCACGCGGCGATCATCGATGGCCGCGCAACCAACAGTCAAAAGGAGATTTTCATGTACAGCTTCACCGTCCACGCCGTCGGCAATCTCGCGAAAAATCCGGAGCTCAACGTCAAAGGGGATACCACGTTCACCCGCTTCTGCCTGGTCGGCAACGATTACGCCGGTAAAGACGAGGAGGGTAACGCAAAGGAAGCGGTTACCAGCCTCTACCTCGTGGCCTTCGGTGGATTGGGTGAAGCCATTGCGAGGAACGCCCGCAAGGGCGATCAGCTGATCGTGCAGGCGCACATCAGGGCCGACAACTGGACCGACAAGGAAGGCGAAATGCAGTACGACTATTCCTTCGTGGCAGACACCTTCCGCTTCGGCGCGCCCGGCAAGGCCAAGCGAGAGGAGCTCGCCCGGCGGGAGGAACATGCCGTCGGTGCGTTCGAATCGGAAACCTGATCGTTTACCTCGTTCTGCGCTCCCCATCAGAGGAATTCGGCCATGCACCACCCCCGCCTCGAGCGATCGCTCTGGACACGCCTCGCGCTCCCCGCCGTGCTGCTTCTGCTCGCGGCGTGGGCGCCCGAGCCGTCTTGGGCACAAACCTCGCCGTTCATGACCGGTGCGACCGCCCTGCAGACAAACATCATCGCGTGGCTCACCCCGGTCGCGATCATTCTCATCATGGTCCTGGGAGGCATGGCGATGGCAAACAGAATGTCATGGGGGTGGTGCCTCGGCGCGATCTTGGGAATAGCGATCGCCTTCGGAGCGCCGCAAATCGTCACCTGGGTACGCGGGATGTTCGGAGTCTAGGAGGGCGCCATGGACGAACTCAATCCGGGACTTGCACAGGATCCCTTGTTCGTCGGCGCAACGCGGCCGCCGATGCGTTGGGGCGTCACCTATTCGGCGCTCCTCTTCAACATGGTATTCGTCATGGAGGCGTTCCTCGTGACGAAGAACCTGCTGATGCTGCTCCTCGCGCTGCCGATTCATGGGATCTGCGCGCTGCTCTGCTCTCGAGACGCGCGATTCTTCGATTTGGTATTGCTGTGTGCCCGTACGCGCTTGCCCGCGGCGTTCGCCAATCTACGCCGGTGGAAGGCGAGCAGCTATTCGCCCCTGGAGATTGATCTCGCGAATCATGGCCGACGCCGACGGCTCGAGTCGATCGATGTGGTGTGTGCCCACCGCGCCGCGGAGGAGCGATGACGCCGGCCCTGAGACATTCCGCGGCACTGCGCCGCGAATTCACGGCGGCTCAACGCATCCCGTATCGGGCGCACGTGGCCCCCGGCGTGGTCCGCACCGAATCCGGAGACTATCTGCAGGCCTTTCGGCTGGGCGGCGCGAGTTTCGAGACCAGCGATGACGCTCAGCTCAACAACTGGCATGAGCGGCTCAACGTCTTGTGGAGGAACATCGCGACTCCCGGTGTCGCACTCTGGACGCATGTGATTCGGCGCCGCGCTTCAGTCGGAGAGATGGGGTCCGAACGAGGTGCGGACTATCGAGGCGCGGACGATCCAGGTGCCGCCGACCGAGGCAGGGGCCGTTTCGCCGCGGAGCTGCATCGCCGATATTGGTTGCGGCTGGGTGATGAGGTGCTCATGCACAATGAGCTCTACCTCGCCGTACTCTGCCGGCCGGTCGCCGGCAGGGCGACCGGTCTGGTGTCGCGCGCGATCGCGAAGACGCAGCGAGACGCGCTGCGCGCGGAACTTGCCGATGCGCTTGACGCCTGCGAGAAGCTTGCGCAAACGCTCGCGGCCTCGTTGGCGCGCTACGAGCCGGAGCCGTTGGGGTGCTATCGGCACGGCCGGCTGTGGTGCTCCTCGCTGCTCGAATATCTCGCTTTGCTGCTCAATGGCGAACGCTGTCGTATGCCGCTGCCCCGCGGACCGCTTCATCGATGCTTGGCGAATACCAGGCTCTTCTTCGGGACCGAGGTCATCGAATGCCGATCGGCGCACGAAACCCGCGTGGCCGCCATTCTAGGCATCAAGGAATATCCGACTCCGACAGTCGCTGGTATGTACGACCGGCTGCTGTCGTCGCCGATGTCGTTCGTGCTCACGCAGTCATTCTCCTTCCTGAGCAAAGCCAGCGGCCAGGCGCTGCTGCAGCGGCAATTCAACCGCATGGCCAACGCCGGCGACTTCGCGGTGTCCCAGGCCGAGGAGCTGAAAGACGCCCTGGATGCACTGACGAGCAACGAATTCGTCATGGGCGATCATCACTTCTCGCTGCAAATCATGGTGGACGTTCCGGATCCAGCGCAACCGCTCTGCCGGACAGCACGCCTGAAGATGCTTAATGACCATGTCGCGCTGGCGCGAAGTTTCCTCGCCGATACCGGCATGCTGGTTGCCCGCGAGGATTTGGCGCTCGAGGCCGCCTTCTGGGCGCAGCTTCCCGGCAACTTCCCGCTCAGGCCGCGAAGGGCGCCGATCACCTCGCGGAACCTGGCGGCAATGGCTCCCTTTCACAATTACCCGCTCGGCCGGGCGGACGGAAATCATTGGGGCGAGGCCCTGACGCTTTTAATCACCAGCGCGCGATCGCCGTATCACTTCTCGCTCCATGCCAGCGATCCCACCGACCCGGATGGCGGCAGCCGTAAGGACACCGGCCACACGTTGATCTGCGGTCCCACAGGCTCCGGCAAGACAGTCTTCATTGGATTTCTGATCGCCACGCTCGCCCGCCGGGACACGACGCAAGTGATTTTCGACAAGGATCGGGGACTCGAAATCCTGGTACGCGCGCTAGGCGGGGAGTACTTCCCGTTGCAGAATGGCATCCCCACCGGATTCAATCCGCTCCAGCTCCCGATCACGCCATCCAATGTGGAGTTCCTCAAGGTGTGGCTCGGGGAGCTCGCCGGATTCGCCGCCGCTCCTCGCAGCCGCCGCACGCGAGAATTGGCAGATCTCGACCAGGCGCTGCGGGGAACTCTAGCGCTCGATTCCTCGGCGCGCCGGCTGTCGCGCCTGGTCGAATTTCTGGACCCCACCGATCCCGAAGGACTGCATGCGCGGCTGGCTCGCTGGTGCGAGGTATGCCGCGGCGATTACGCCTGGGCGTTCGACAATCCCGTGGATACCCTGACGGCCCGCCTCACCGGGCGCTCGATCATCGGCTTCGATGTGACGGAGTTTCTGGACCACGCCCAGACACGTCCGGCGATCACGCTTTATCTCTTTCACCAGGTGCGGCAGCTCCTCGACGGACGCCGGCTGGTCTGCTGGATGGATGAATTTTGGCGTCTCTTGTCCGATGCTGCCTTCGAGAGCTTTGCGAAAGACGGACCCAAGACGTGGCGCAAGTTGAACGCCGTCATGTGCCTCGCGACCCAGAGTCCGAGCGATGTGCTGCAAAGTTCCATCAGTCGGACGCTGGTTGAGCAGACTCCGACCAAGGTGTTCTTTCCAAACTCGGACGCGAATTACGCAGAGTACACCGAGGGGTTCGGGCTCACCGAGCGCGAATTCCGCCTCATCAAGGAAGAGCTCGAGCCCGGATCACGGATGTTCCTCGTCAAACAATCGCACCACAGCGTGGTGTGTCAGCTGGATCTCAAAGGTTTCGACGCGGAACTCGCCGTGATCTCCGGCCGCGCGACCCAGGTCGCCCGCATGAACGAGATCATGGCAACGCTCGGCGCCGACCCCGAGGCATGGTTGCCGTCCTTCCTGGCCGCGAATACCAAAGCCCCGCGACCGTCGCCCGACAACGTCCACGTTCGATAGGAGACAGCCATGTTCAAGCGTTTCAGCGGTTGCGTATCGGTTTGCCTCGCCCTCTCTCTCGCCGCGGCGCCCGCCGCACGGGCGCAATGGGCGGTTGTTGATGTCGGTGCGATTAATCAGCTGATTCAAGAAGTGCAGACCATGAGTCAGCAATTGATCACCGCGGAGGCGCAATTGCAACAAGCAAAGAACACGCTCCAGTCGATGTCCGGGGGACGCGGGATGCAGACGCTCTTGAGCGGCACGAACCGCAATTACCTCCCGACCAGCTCCGGACAACTCACCAGCGCGATGCAGGGGAGCGGCTCGTACCCCGGGCTGACCCTCGATGTACGCAATGCGGTGAATGCCAATGCGGTGCTGACGCCCACTCAGCTCGCTGCGTTGTCGCCGGCTGATCAACAACAGATCACGGCCGCGCGGCAGGTGGCCGCCTTGCGGCAGGCCCTCGCCCAGGAGGCACTCGCCAACTCGAGCAGCCGATTTGCGGCCTTGCAGAGCTTGATCGCCGCGATCGGCACTGCCACCGACCAGAAGGGAATTCTTGACCTGCAGGCGAGGATAACCGCCGAGCTCGGGATGCTGCAGAACGAGCAAACGAAGCTACAGGTGCTCTCGCAGGCCGGCGATGCCCTCACTGCCGCGAATGCCCAGCGAAACCTCGAGCTGTCGATCGCCGAGCAGGGCCGTTTCGAGACCCGCTTTCAGCCGGTGCCTTGACCGCCATGGGATTCTTCGCCACATTCTGGAGCTGGCTCAACGGGCAGTTGGCCGCGTACATCGGCAACAACACGACGCGGCTTGCGGCGGCGCTCGAGCCGGCCGTGGTCACGGCGGCGGTGATCTACGTGATGGCGTGGGGATATCTGCACCTGACCGGCCAGATCGAGGAGCCGTTCGTCGCAGGCTTGAAACGCATCATCGTGCTCGCGGTGATCCTCGGCGTTGGTCTCAATCTCTGGCTCTACAACGCCGTCATCGTGGACACCTTCTACAACGCACCCGCGCAGCTCGCCGCGGCGATCGTCGGCGCGGGCGATCCCGTCGGAACAGTTGATGCGATCTGGAACAGCGGCGGTACGGTCGCGGGGAATCTTTGGGCGAAGGGCCACTTATATAACCTGAGCACCTACGGCTTCATGATCGGCGGCGTCTTGGTGTTGTGCCTGATGGGACTTCTGTGCGTCTACGTCATGTTCCTGATAGCGCTCTCGGATATCGCGCTCGCCGTGCTGCTCGCACTTGGGCCACTGTTCATCGCGATGCTCTTTTTCGACGCGACCAAGCGGATGTTCTCGGCGTGGATCGCGCAGCTCGCAAACTACGCCCTGATCACGATTCTGACGGTGATGGTTTCCGCTCTGTTGCTGCAGCTCGTGCAGTCCTACGCCGTTCAGACCGCCGCGCGCGGAAGCGCCATCTTCACCATGGATGCATTGAACATGGTGCTGGTCGCCATGCTCGTTTTCTTGATCTTGCGTCAGATCATGCCTATTGCCGCCGGTCTCGCCGGCGGGATCGCACTGAGCACGATGGGGGCGATCAGTCGCACGCTGGGCTGGAGCACGCCGAAATCCATCGTGTGGGGTTGGCGGGGCGCGAAATTTGGGGTACCCCGCGCGGCCCGGGCGGCGCGGACCCTACCCGGCCGTGCGGTTAGATTTGCAGTCAGACTCGTTCGCCCGCCTCCCAAAAATGCGCCACGGGCATCTGCCCGGCCGGTGGACTTCGACCCCTATCAGGGCGGGTGATGATTCTCGAAAACAAGGAGGGCCAAATGCGTATGTCGTGGGGCTTCTGTATTTTCCTGGCCGCGTGCTCTTCGCACGGCGTGCGCTGCGACGGTCATCTACTGCCGATCAACCGGCCGCGTGGCCCATTGGCGTCCTCGCCCGCACCGGCACCAGCGGCGCCGCCGCCAGCCACCGTCGAGACTTCCGCGTCGACACCGAGCACCCCATGAACGCAAAGGCGGAGCTGGAGGAGTACTTCCGCGAGGCGGAATCATGGGATGCGAACCGCATGGAACAGGCTCTGCGGAACGTCAAGCTGGCGGGATGGACGGCGGCGGCTGGATGGACTTGCGCCGTCGCCTGCGCCGCGGCGCTGCTGCTGCTCATGCCCCTGAAGCGTGTCGAGCCCTTCGTCGTACGCGTCGACAACGCAACGGGCATCGTCGACGTGGTGCCCATTTATGACGGCCGCGCAACCCCCCAGGAGGCGGTCACCCGCTACTTCCTGACGCATTACGTCACGACCTGCGAGCGATTCAATTTCGCGACCGCGGAGAGCGATTACGAAGAGTGCGGCGCGTTTCATTCGCCGGCCCGCAATCAAATCTGGTATTCCCAATGGACGGCCACCAACCCCGCTTCGCCGCTCAACGTGCACAAGGATGGAAGTACGGTAAGAGCTCAGGTCACGTCCGTGAGCTTCTTCACTCATGCGAACGGAATCACCGATCTTGCGCAAGTGCGCTACCTCAAGGCTCTACGGCAAGGAGCGGGATCGGAGGAGATCTTCAGCCGTTGGGTGGCCACGATTCAGTATTCCTATACGGAGCCCGCGAAGGATCCCAGGATCCGCCGCTGGAATCCGCTGGGGTTCAAGGTCGTGGAGTTCAAGACGGAGCCGGAGGTGCAGGTCGATGGACAGTCCGACAAGGATCACCGTCATGATTCGTAGAACCCCGAAGCCCCTGCTCCCGCGAACGGGCTGCCTCGCGGCGATCGCCCTGCAGGCCGCGCTCTTGTCCACGCCGCTGCCGGCCGAGATCGTGCCGATGCGCGGCGTGGCTGATGCGCGCATCCGCTCTGCACCTTACGACGGCGATCAGGTGTACCGCGTTCGAGGGTTCGTCGGCTATCAGATCGACTTCGAGTTCGAGTCCGGCGAAACCTTCGTCGGCCTGGGAGCGGGCGATATCGAAGCCCTGTCGTACTTCGGTCAGGGCAATCACCTGTTCCTCAAGCCGAAGGCCGCGAAGGTCGCCACCAATCTGACCGTGCTCACCAATCGCCGGAGATATCAGATCGACTACAGCGCGGTACCTCAGCGCCCCAGCGTCGAGGACCCCGACGTCATTTACGCGGTTCGTTTCGTTTACCCGCCGGTACCCTCACGGGCGGCCGCCGAGCAATCGGCGAAGCGCATCGATGCGGCACTTCGAGACTCGAAGCGCCCCCAGAACGTCGATTACTGGTATTGCGGAAACCCGGAATTGAAGCCGACCGCCGCATCCGACGACGGCATTCATACGCGCCTGCGGTTCGCGGCCAACGCGGATCTCCCAGCCGTGTTCGTTCGCAACGCGGACGGCACCGAGTCGCTGCTCAACTTCAGCATGGACGCGGGCGACGTCATCGTTCATCGGATCGCGCATCGCTTCATCCTGAGGCGCGGCAAGCTCACGGGCTGCGTGATCAATCAGGGATTCGTCGGGAGCGGCATGCGCCTCGAGTCCGGCACCGTCACGCCCGACGTCGAGCGCGAGGTTCCGGGAGTCGTCCCATGAAGGGCGGGCAGCCGGGTCCGAGCGAAGTGGAAGGCGAGCGCGGCACTACGCTCGTCAATCGCGACGTGTCATTGCAGTCGCGGCTCAGCCGCGTACTGGCGTTGTCGCTCATGAGCGCCCTCGGCCTCGGCTCGCTCGCCTGGTACTACGCGAACAGTATGACTCGACAAAGCCGCGCAAGGCAGAGCGCCCAAAGCGCATCGGCCAGCCGCGCGCAAGGCGACACTGCGCTGCCGAGTATCGGAAGAATTGATCCGCCGCCACCTCCACCGGTGCCGGCAATGGACGTGATCGTTCCTGCGGACGTGTCCGGAGATCGCCCGGCATCCGTCTCTCCAACCACGCTCACGGAGATTCCCCTGGCCCAGGCGCCCGGCAGCGGCGTGTACGCGCCGCCTCCGCCGCCGACCCCGGAGCAGCTCACGCAGGTTAGGGAACTGTCGGGCGCGGTGTTCTCGAACGGATCGACCATATCCGGCGGCACGGAGCCCGCGACGGGCGCGATGCAGGGCGCCCCGACCGTCGCGAATGGGCTGCCGTCCACCGCGCCGTCCGCAGGTTCCTCCGAACCGGGAGAACTCGCGCCGCTCCTGAGGGCCCCCGTCGCGCCGTCGGTCCGCGCGGAGCTCCTCCCGGCGCAGCGGTTGTTGCTCCCGAAGGGGGCATTCATCGACTGCACGCTCGAGACCGCCATCGACTCCTCGCTTCCGGGCATGACCACCTGCATCCTCGCGGCGGACACATTTGGAGTGGATGGGAAGGTCGTGCTGCTCGAGCGCGGCACCAAGCTCATCGGCGAGACGCGCGGCCAGGTGCAGCAGGGCACCGCCCGCGTTTTCGTTCTCTGGACTGAGGCGCGTACGCCTGCGGGCGTCGTGGTGCCGCTCGATTCGCCGGGAGCGGATGAGCTCGGACGGTCCGGACTGCCAGGTGAGGTCAACCGCCACTTCTGGGAGCGTTTCGGTGCGGCGCTGTTGATCTCCGTCGTCGACGGAGCCGTCCAGACCGCCGCCACGCGCAACAGCGGAGGCACGGTGATCGTCGATCCGTCCGCTTCCACGGGAGTCATGACCGAAGCGCTGAAGGGTTCGGTCAACATCGCCCCCACCGTCACCAAGAAAAATGGCGACCGCATCCAAGTACTGGTCGCGCGCGACGTGGATTTCAGGTCGGTCTATGAGCTGCGAAGCGTCGCCGGCCGCTAGCGGGCATCCTCCGCCGACCCCGGCGACGACCCCTGCGCCGGCACCGGCCTCCGCACTGGCGCTGACGCTCGGCGCCTTGAATCACCTGCTGGCCGATCCCGAGGTCACGGAGCTTTGCATCAACCGTCCGCACGAGGCGTACGTGGAAACCCGGGAAGGATGGAGAACTCAGGCACTGCCGCAGGCGGACTTCGATTGGTGTCTGCGATTCGCGAAGCTGGTCGCCAATTCCACTCAACAGCGCGTCGATGCGAGCGAGCCCCTGCTCTCCGCGTCGCTTCCGGGGGGCGAGCGGGTGCAGATCGTCATGCCGCCGGCGACGACGGCGGAGTGCGTCGCCATTTCCATTCGGCGCCCCGCGGACGAGGTTTGGAGCATCGACGATCTGGAGCGTCGCGGGATCTTCCGGCGCACCTCCCGCGCGACGGAGCGGCCCGACGAGACCGAGAAAGCCCTGCTTGGCTCCCTGACCGCCGGCGATTACGCGGCCTTCATGCGCCTCGCGGTCCGCAGCCGCAAGAACATCCTCGTCTCCGGCCCTACCGGCTCCGGCAAGACCACCTGGACGAAGGCTCTGATCCGGGAAATTCCATCTCACGAGCGACTGATCACCATCGAGGATGCCAGGGAACTCGTGCTCGACCGGCACCCGAATCATGTGCGCCTGTTCTATTCCAAGGACGATCAGGGAGTGGCGCGGATCACCCCGAAACAGCTTCTGGAATGCTGCCTGCGCATGAAGCCGGACCGGATTCTGCTGGCCGAGCTGCGCGCCGGAGAGGCATTCGACTATTTGCGCAACGTGAACTCGGGCCACCCGGGATCGATCACCAGTATTCATGCCGCGAGCGCCGACCTGGCGTTCGAGCAACTGGTGTTGCTCGTGAAGCAAAACCCGGGCGGACGAGATCTGGCCCGAAGCGACATCAAGAGCCTCCTGTATCTGTTGATCGACGTCGTCATCCAGTTCAGCGTCGAATCGCACGAGCGGTTCATCAAGGAGATCTGGTACGACCCGGAGCGTAGACGGCGCGCCCTCTCCGGGGCGGAGCCATCGAGAACGGCATGGTGATCGCGATGACGCAGGGCTGGACGGGCGTCGAGCTGGCCTACGCGGCGGTGCAGATTCCCATGCTGGTGGGCTTGGTGCGAAACCAGGGGCCGTGGCAACGATATCTGGCATCGCCGCTCGTTGCCGCGCCGTTGACCGCCATCGTCGGCGCGGGCATGTGGGTCGCCGGCCCGGCGCTCTCGTTCATCGGAGCCAATCCCCATGGCTTGATTCATACGGCGCTCGCCGCATCGATCAGCATGGCGTTGGGATACTCCGGGGGTGAATCACTCGCGAAGGAAGAGACGCAGGAGAGGGTGCATCAGCGCGGTGCTGTCGTCTCGAAGACGGATAAGACTGCAGGCGCGGCACGCACCCGCCGTCGCGAACGGTCGGTACAGATCACGCTGGCCGGCCGGGAGGTCGCGCCATCCGACGAGACCAAACATTTCAAGCTCATCGGTACCACCGGCACGGGCAAGAGCACCGCGATCCGCGAGATCCTCGAGACGGCGCTGGCGCGCGGCGACCGCGCGGTGATCGCCGACCCGGACGGCGGCTACTTGCATCGATTCTACGATCCCGACCGAGGCGATGTGGTGCTGAATCCCTTCGACGAACGTTCCGTCAAGTGGGATCTGTTCGCCGAAATCAAGACGCCTTACGACGTGGATCAGCTGGCCCGCTCGCTGATCCCGGATGAAGGCGGCGCGGATCGCAGCTGGAGAGGTTATGCGAGAACATTCTTCACCGCGGTGACGCGCCAGGCCCACGAAGCAGGTGTCACCGACGTGGCCGAGCTCTATCGGCTGCTGGTGGCCGCCGACGTGAAGGAACTGCGCGCCATGGTCTGGTCCACGCCCGCACAGCCCTTCCTGGAAGAGCACAACAGCCGGATGTTCGATTCCATTCGGTCCGTGACCAGCTCCGCGGTCGGGGCGCTCGAGTACGTGTCAAAGCAGGAGGGGGCGGCGTTCTCGGTGCGGCGCTGGGTGGCCGAGGAACGCCCCGGCGTGCTGTTCATGCCCTACAAGGCCGGCCAGATTGCCGGTCTGCGTTCCGCCATCTCGGGTTGGATGCGGCTCGCGGTGTTCGAAGCCATGGACGGTCCCACCGAGTCCACCGCCGAGCCGGCCGACAAGGAGCGACGGCTGTGGTTCGTCGTGGACGAGCTGGACGCGCTGGGACAGATCGACGGTCTCAAGGACGCGCTCGCTCGGCTCCGAAAATTCGGCGGACGCTGTGTGTTGGGCTTTCAGTCGATCGCCCAAGTTTCCAGTACCTACGGTCAGGGTGATGCGCACACCATCGTTGAAAACTGCGGCAACACGCTCATTCTCCGCTGCTCCGCCAGCGAGGGCGGCGGCACCGCGCGTTTCGCCTCGCAGCTCATCGGCGATCGCGAGGTGATTCGAACCACGGTGTCGACGAATCGGCGTCCCAACGAGATGTTCGACTCCACGTCTCTCAATCAGCATTACAGCGTCGAGCCCGCAGTGCTCGCCTCGGAAATCGAGCGGCTCCCGGATCTGACCGGCTATTTGAAGCACGCGTCGGATCCCGATTGGCAGCAGGTCCGGCTCGAGGCGACGCGGCGCTGGGACCAGCATCGATCCGCGGGGACTCCTGGAGCGGAGCGGTCGCGTACCGTGGGCGCTACGAAGACGTATGGTGGACTGACGCGTGAATGACAGCGCCGCGCCTATCGACGACGCCACCATGAAGTTCGGTCTTCTGATGGAGAGCGCGCAAGCGCACCAGAAAATGGCCGAAACGCATCTGGAGCGGCTGCGTGCGCACACTCAAGATCTGGACGGCGTCGTACGCGAGGAAATACGCCGGACCTTGGCTGAGGAACTCGCCGAACTGACGGCGGAGAGCGCGCGGGCTGCCGGGGCGCTTCGGCGTATGAAGCGCGCCGCGGATCTGCGCGGACTGCTCTGGGCGGCGGCGCTCGCAGTACTGGCGACAGCAATACCCGGGGCCTTCATGCACTGGGTCCTGCCTTCCGCCGGAGAGATAGAGGCCCTGCGGCTCCGCCGCGACCAGCTTCAAGCCAACGTGCAAAAGCTCGAGCAGAAAGGAGGCCGGGCGGACTGGCGCCACTGCGGCGAAACCGCGCGGCTTTGTGTTCGGATCGACAAGTCGGCCCCCGCGTACGGCGAGAAGGGCGAGTACTTCGTCCTCAAGGGCTATTGAAGATGCCTGTGCCGGCCCTGCTGGATTTTCTGTTCGGCCGAAACGCCGTCATGGCGGTGGCCGCATTGATTCTGGCCGCCGCGGCATGCGCAAAGGCGTTCCGCCGGCACTCACCCGAAGTCCGCAAGCGCGGCGTGATCCTCAGGGACTGCACATCGCGGCGCGGGTTCGCGCGTGGCGTGCTCTCCTCATCGCCCGCTGCCGACGTGACGCTTGCTGGGATAGCGATTCCGGGCTGCGATGAGACCAAGCATTTCAAGATCATCGGAACCACCGGTACGGGCAAATCAACGGTGATACGGGAAATCCTGGGCGCAGCCCTAGCACGGGGCGACCGCGCCGTCGTTGCGGATCCAGATGGTGGCTACCGCGCCCGGTTCTTTCATCGGTACCGCGGCGACATTCTCTTGAATCCCTTCGAGCCGGACTCCGTGAAGTGGGATCCTTTCGCAGAGATAAACGATGCCTACGATGTAGATCAGCTGGCGAGCGGCCTGATTCCTTCGGGCGGCGATCCGTCCTCGAGCGAGTGGCGGGCGTATGCGCGTACCTTTCTTTGCGCCGTCCTGCGTCGCAGCCGAGAGGGAGGTTCCCGCAGCCCGAGCGAGCTGTGGCGGCTGTTGTCGGCCGCCTCTCCGGAGGAATTGCGGCCAGTCGTCGCAGGGACCCCGGCCCAGCCGTTTCTGGAGGGCGAGAACGCCCGCATGTTCGGTTCGATCCGATCGGTCGCCGTTTCGGCGATGGCGGCGTTCGAATACGTGCAACGTCAACGGGCCGCCCCCTTCTCGGTCCGCCAATGGATTCGGCGGCGATCGACTCCCGGCGTGCTGTTCATGCCGTACAAGGCGGGGCAGATTGCCGCGCTCAGATCCGTCATCGCAACCTGGATGCGGCTCGCGATCTTCGAAGCGTTGAGCGCCGAGGAAAATCGAGACCAGCGACTTTGGATCGTCATCGACGAGCTGGACGCATTGGGCGCCATCGACGGACTCAAGGATGCTCTCGCACGGCTCCGAAAATTCGGCGGCCGATGCGTGTTGGGCTTTCAGTCAATCGCCCAGGTCTCCGGCACGTATGGAGCCGGCGACGCGCAAACCATTATCGAAAACTGCGGTAATACTCTCATTTTGCGCTGCTCCGGTAGCGAGAACGGCGGCACGTCGCAATTCGCCTCTAGGCTGATCGGCGAACGCGAGGTCTTGAGACGTCAGGTTTCGCGAGGCAGCGACCGCGATGGCGCCTGGTCGTCGCGCGGCTCCCGGCGCTCGAAAAATACCAGCGAGCAACACGTGACGGAAGCGGCGGTCATGCCATCCGAGATCGAGCAACTGCCGGATTTTACAGGCTATCTGAAGACCGCCTCGTCACCGGCGTGGCTCAAAGTGGCTCTTGGCAGTCGCTCCCGTGGGCGGGAGCAATCCCATGAGTGACTCCACCCCGGGCAGCAGTATCAATGTCCGCTGCGGCCGCTATTTGATCGCCAGGAGTACGGTGATCTGTCCGCACTGCCGCGCCGAGACCCGCGTGGTGGCCCTGATGCTGCCGCCAGGGCATGAAACCCGGTCGATGATTGACGAGGGCGATCCGATTGCCGAAGACCCGGTGCACGGCGATGTGTGGGACGGCGCTGCCTGTCACGCCCTCTTGTTTTTTATCGAGTCCCTACCCGATGCCGTGCGGCGCCGAATGCAAGCGCTTGCGCCCATGTATCGCTTGGCTCCGGCGGCGCAGGGTTCTTATTGGGCCAATCATTGCGAGCGATGCGGCGGCGTTCAGGAGGATCACGATCTCTTCTGCGAGCCCGACGGCGCCTTCTTGCCGATCAGCCCGGCCGCTGCGTCGATCATCGAGTTCTTGCCGATCAACATGATCTTCGAAGCGGCGGCGGCAGGGTACGCCATAGATCCCGAGTTCATCGAATTCAGGGCGGGCGCGTGAACCGCCATGGCGCTGTATTTCTTGAACCTCAAGACCTTTGGACGCTCGAACGGCAGCAGCGCCCCGGGCGCGGCGGCTTACCGGGCCGGCGAGAGAATTCGAGACGAGCGCACCGGCCGCATGTACGATCACACCGCGCGGCAGGATGTATTGCACAAGGAAATCCTCGTGCCAAGCGAGTACGCGGGCGCCGACATGGCGTGGGCCACGGATCGGGCGAATCTTTGGAACGCTGCGGAAGCCGCAGAGAGCCGAAAAAACGCCAGAGTGGCGCGCGAGTATTTGGTGGTGTTGCCGGTCGAGCTCGATGCGGGCAGCCGGCTCAGTCTCGCCCGGGGGTTCGCGCAGGAGCTCGCCGACCGCTATCGATTCGCGGTGGACGTGGCCGTGCATGCGCCGCGAGATTTTCCAGGCAGCGATCCCCGTAATTTTCACGCCCATCTGCTGGCCACGACGCGCGAAGTCGACCGCCACGGACTGGGGGCCAAGACCGCGCTCGAGCTCAATGATAGCTCGAGAAAGGCGCTGGGATTGGGGCCGGCCATCAACGAGCTGTTTCATGTGAGAGAGCGGTGGGCGACGGTCACCAACGAGGCGTTCCGCGACGCCAACATCGAGGCGCGGGTCGATCATCGATCGCTGCGCGCGCAGGGGATCGACCGCGAACCTGGGCTGTGGATTCCCAGAGTTCCCTACGAAGTTGAGCGCCGTGGCTTTTACAGTCCCGTGGCGGAGCGCATCCGCGCCGATTTCGAGGCTAGGGAGAACCTGAGGTTGGGCCGAAGCCTCAACCATCCCGAGAACTCGAGTTCTCGTGGTGGCGGAGTCTCGAGTCAGCTCACGAGCCTGCCTCAGCCCGAAAAAGCACCGGTTCGCCCTCTGACCCTCGCTGACATGCAGCGCCAGGCTCGCGAGAATTGGCTTCGAGTGCGTCAGGAATTGGCGGAGAGACCTCCCGAAAATGCACGATCACGCGGTCGGGACGATGACCTCAGCCGATGACGGCGGTGATTCGGGATGCACAGTTGTACACCGGAGAAGCCAAGTGCAATGTCTTGGAAGCGGAAGGTCGGTGAGGGTTCGCGAGGTTTCATTCGCCTCGAGCTATGTGTATTCGCCCAGTGACTTCAGTGCGCCTTCCCGGCTTTTGCGCGTGTCCGTCAAATCGGGTCGCGTAAAGGCACTCGTGGCCCAGGCGATCCGGGGAGACGGCCTGGCGCCACAATCACCATCGCTTGTGCGTTTTTTCCCTGCCGATGCGACACTTGTTCCGGTCCCCGGAAGCAGGCCATCCCTGGGGGTGAGGGAAACGGCGGCCGAGCGCTTGGCTGTTACTCTGTTGAAACAGGGGCTGGGACGGCGCATTTGGTTCGGATTGCGCCGGGTGCGAGCGGTGCCCAAATCAGCGACTGCCGCGCCGGGCGCGCGTACTTCAGTGCAGACTCATTACGACACGATGGCTGTCGACGAAGCGGATTCCCCCGCTGCTTCGCACATCGTACTCATCGATGACGTGGTGACCAAAGGTCGCACCTTGTTGGCGGCCGCCATCCGATTACAGGAAGCCGATCCGCGGGTCGATCTCCGGGCATTTGCGCTGCTGAGAACGATGGGGTACGCCGAAGACATTTGCCAATTCCTGGCGCCCTGCGAGGGGAAAATCGAGTGGATCGGCGACGATGCGCGCCGCAGCCCTTGATAAAGGGAGGCAGTTTTCATGGCACGTCCTAGGGCCGCACTTCCCGTCCAGAATATCGATCGTGCGATCCTAAAGTTGCGTGGTCAGCGTGTCATCCTCGATGTAGAGCTCGCGGCCCTCTATGGCGTCACCACCAAGCGCCTAAATGAACAGATCCGGCGGAATCGCGATCGTTTTCCGGCCGATTTCGTATTCCAGCTTACGCTGGAGGAGGTCAATTCTTTAAGGTCGCAATTTGCGACCTTAAAGATCGGTCGCGGCCAGCATCGCAAGTACTTGCCATACGTTTTCACCGAGCACGGTGCAATTATGGCCGCCACTGTCCTGAATAGTTCGCATGCCGTCGAGATGATCATCCATATCGTGCGTGCCTTCGTGCAACTGCGGGAACTGTTTGCCTCAGGCACGATCCTGGTTCCCCTCACCCGCCATCCATTCCGTTCCGACGTCCCCCAGGTTTCCTCGGATCAAAACACTCCACGCTGATGATCCGCCGCTCGTCCGTTCGATGACAGAACGCACATGCCACATCGCTCGAGAACCGCTCCAGCGTCCATCCCGCATCCGCATACGCGGCGAGCGCATGCACGAACGCCGCCTTCAAATCCGCGCGGGGGGCAAGGCAGGTCGATTCCACCGGCGCCTGATCCATCCGCCGCACGACCAGCCACCTCGGCTCATTCACGGGCATCAGGGGGTCGAAAGAGGCGCGATGGCGGACCATGACCGGCGCAGCGTGCGGCCGCGGCGAGGCCGCGTCTAATACGAATTTTGTATACAGTTTCAAGCACCTATCGATACTGGATGCCCCTCCGACACCGAGCTCGCCGCTCCGCTTGAATGTTTCCCCGGCGTTTAAACCTTTCCGCGTCCCCTCTCCTCTAAGCTTGCAAGTTTGAATCATCGGCACGACGGAGCGCGGATTCTGTGGGATCGGTACAGCACCTGCATCTGGCGGACTTGAACGACGAGGACGTGGAGCCCGCGGCCGTCATCGCGGCGGCGGTCGAGGGTGACCTCGCGGCGTTCGAGAGCCTGTACCGACGGTTCGCGCCCCGGCTTTACGGATTGTGCCTTCGGCTCACCGGCCAGCGCGAGGCCGCGGAGGACTGTGTGCAGGAATCGTTCGTGGCGGCATGGCGAGGGCTCGGGCGCTTCGAGAAGCGCAGCCGCTTCTCGACCTGGCTGCAGCGGATCGCGATCCGCACCGTCCTTTCCCGCAGGCGCGGTCTGCGCAACGCGCACGAGGTGGGCGAGCCGGCGGCGGGTTTGCCGGATCGGCCCGATCCCGGCGCCGGGGCGCCGCCGCTCGATCTCGAGCGCGCCATCGCATCGCTCCCCGAGGGCGCGCGCGATGTGCTCGTGCTCGTCGGCATTTACGGCTACAGCCACGCGGAAGCGGCGGGTGCGCTCGATGTGGCGGAGGGCACCTGCAAGGCTCAACTGCATCGCGCCCGGAGTCTGCTCAGCGCGGCGCTCGGATTGGAGGAGTCATGAACACGCGTATCTCTCTGGATGAGGAGCTTGCGAAGCTCTCGCGGGATGTCCCTCCGCAGCGGGATCTCTGGCCGGGCGTGGTCCGCGGCATCGTGCGCGAGCCGCGCAGCGCGCCGCGTTTCGCCTCGGCACCCTGGATGGCGTATGCAGCCACGATCGCCGGTCTGTGCGTGGCCGCCGCCCTCATTTGGGTGATGATGTATGGGCGCACGCCGCTGTCGGCGAGCGGGCGTGGCGGCGGCCGCGAATCCCGCGGGCGGAGGCTCGCCGGTCGCCGTCACCGGACCCGCAGCGGGCGCCGCCGCCGGCTTCGGCGAGCCCAGCGACCCGAACTACCTGGCGGCGCGTGCGGAGCTCGAGCGCACCTTCAATCAGCGGCTGACCCAGCTCGACCCGGCCACGCGCGCGAAGATCGAGGCCGATCTGGCCTCGATCCGCAAGGCACGCGACGACATCAGAAAGGCGCTCGCGGCGCAACCCGACAGCCCGGTGCTCGAGCAGCTCCTGGCGAGCGCCTTGCACGATGAGCTCGACCTGTACGACGAGGTCGTACGCACCACACAACCTACCTCAGCGAGAATCTAGCCATGTCGACCGTTACCTTGCGACTGATGATCCCCGTGATCGCCGCAGTCTTGTGCGCGAGCATGGCTCCATGGTCCGTCGTACACGCAGGCAAGGATGTCAGGCTGACGGCCTCCGCGGACCCGCAGGGCTCGGTCGAGATCGACGCCATTTCGGGCTCGGTCGAGGTCGAGGGATGGGACCGATCGGAAGTCGAAGTCACCGGCACCCCGGACGACCTCGCTGAGCGGGTGCGGATGTCGAGCTCCGGCGGGAAGACCACGATCCACGTCGAGCCGTTCTCGATGCACGGCGGTTCCAGCGACGATATCCACCTCATCGTGCACGTACCGGCGAAGAGCAGCGTCTCGACCTCTTTGGTCGAGGCCGACCTCAAGGTGAAGGGCCTCCAGGGTGACACGCGCCTTCGAACCATCAACGGCAATATCGACGGCGTGGTCAATGGGAATCTGCGAGTCACCACCGTGAGCGGGACGGTCCGCCTGTCGGCGCCCGCGGCCCAGCGGATCGAGATCAAGACCTTCAGCGGCAACGTGCAGCTGACCGGCGGGTCGGGCGAAGCGGAGGTCAGCACCGTTTCCGGCAGAGTTCAGGCGGATCTTGGGAGCCTCACGCGCGGCCGGTTCAAGAGCATCTCGGGGGACGTGACCGCCAACTTCTCGACGGCGCGTGATGCCGAAATCGAGGCCGAGTCCGTCAGCGGAAAAATTAGATTCGGCTTCGCATCCGTTCCCGCCGCGGATTTCGACGTGGAGTCCTTCAGCGGGACCATCGACAACTGCTTCGGGCCGAAGCCCACGGAGGCGCAGTACGGTCCCGGTTCGAAACTGATCTTCAAGGGGGGCGATGGGCACGGCAGCTATCCGCATCGTCACCCAGAGCGGCGACATACAGCTGTGCACGGGCAGCGCGCACGCCTCGCCCGCCGCCTTCGCGCTCCCGACGCGGGTCGGGAGCCGGCAAGACATGCTGTACGTCATCTAGGCGTTGGCCGGCACCCTGGATCCGAATTCGCCCGCCGCCCGGCCTCTCGGGCGGCTGAGGCGCGGCGAGCTCGCCGCCCGGCTCGATCGTGCCCTCGCGGCGCAGGAGGGTGAGACGGCGGCCCATTGCATTCACGAATTGTGGATGCGCGGCGAGATGTCCATTATGATCGAGCGAGCGCTGGAGCGGCTGTGGAACTGTGCGGCCGCCAGCATCCCGGAGTGGATGCCGATGCGCTACATCGATTGGTTGCCGCGCGTCTACGAAGTTGCGCTCAGCTTCCGCGGTTCGGCCAAGGGACGGTCCAACATCTATCTCATATTACTCGACTACAGCGACAGGCCTCGGTGCTCGTACGGCGTCTATGTGGGCATGAGCAAGTACTCTCCGGCGGAGCGCTTCGATCAGCACAAGGCGGGAATTCGTGCCTCGGGCAGTGTTCTAAAACGCGGTTTGGAGGTACTCACCGGGCCTACGCTTCATTTGCAGCGGATCAAGCGCACGGAGGCGGAGCGCATCGAGGTCGAGTTGGCCGAGGCGTTGAGCTCGGCGGGACTCCTGGTGAAGGGCGGGCATTGAAGGAGGGGCGCGCATGATATTGATAGGAATGTTCGATTCGCCGTTCGTGCGGCGGGTTGCCGTCAGCATGAACCTGCTCGAGCTGCCCGTTCGAGCACCGCAACTGGTCGGTGGGCAAGGATTTCGAGCTGATCCGCCAGTTCAACCCGCTCGGGCGCGTGCCGGCACTGGTCCTGGCCGACGGCGAATCCCTGATCGACTCCGCGGCGATCCTGGATTTTCTCGACGATCTGGTGGGACCGGAGCGCGCACTCCTGCCGAGATCCGGCAAGGAGCGCCGCGACGCCTTGAAGGCCGTCGCCACCGCGCTCGGCGCGGCGGAAAAAGGACTGCACCAGCTGTTCGAGATCGTGTTCAAGCCCGAGGCCAAGCGTCACGAGCCCTGGATGGATCGGTGCCGCCGCCAGATGCACGGCGCGCTGGGCGAGCTCGACCGGCTGGCGCACGTCCGCGGGGGAGAATGGATGGCCGGCAGCCGCCTGACTCAGGCGGACATCACCGCGACCTGCGTCTACACCTATCTATGCGATGCGCTCGGCCTGAGCGAATCCTGGCGGGTCTATCCGGCACTGTCCGCACTCGTAGCTCGCTGCGAGGCCATGCCCGCGTTCGCGCTGTCGAGGTTGAAGTTCGATCCACCGATGCCCTACGCGCATCCGAAGCCGAGCCAAGAAGACGCGGTGCACTAGCTGCGCGGTGACGTTTGCGCCATGATCGAGTGCCCATGATCGACCGCGTTCGGGGGAGCGCGAGTCGATCGAGCGATTTGTAAGACTTTCAACGAGTACTCGAATCGAATCTCTCCAATAAGTACAAGGGGGTCCCAATGTTTCTGTCTGCGAGACTGAACGCGGCGTCGGCTGTGGCGTTGCTGGTTGCCCTGACGGGCTGTAATCAATCCACTCAACCGAAGGCTCCGGCGGTACAACCCCCGTCCCAGGCGAGCCTGGATTGGCAAGAGGCGGCGAACGGCTTCGTGCAAAGCTACTTCGCGGCGCAGCCGTTCTTCGCCGCGCAGTCCGGCAAGCACGAATACGACGGCCAGCTGCCGGATGTGAGCGAGCACGGGCTGAAGCGCGAGGCGGCGCGGCTGCACGCCGAGCGCGACCGTATCGCGTCGATCGACCCGAAGCCCTTGCTCCCCAACGAGCGATTCGACCGCCAATATCTCTTGAGCGTCGCGGACCGCGATCTGTTCTGGATCGAGAAGACTCATTATCCGACCTTGAATCCCTACTGGTACGTCGGCAACCTCGATCCGGATCTGTACCTGAGCCGCAACTACGCGCCGCTCGACGTGCGCATGAAGGCCTACATCAAATATGCGCGCGGCATCCCGAAAATGGCCAAGGATATTCAGGACAACTTGAAAGGACCGCTGCCGAGAACTTACGTCGAGCTCGGCATCGCGAACTTCGGCGGCTACGTCGATTTCTACAAGAAGGACGTGGCGTCCGTGTTCGCCTCGGTGAGCGATCCAGCCATGCAGAAGGATCTGACCGACGCCGACGAAAACGCCGCCCAGGCAATGGCGAATTTGAGAGATTACCTGATCGGCCAGCGCAAGACCGCAAGCGACAACTTCGCGCTGGGCAAGGACCTCTACGCGCAGATGATCAAGGATACCGAACAGGTCGATGTCCCGATCGATCAGATCGAGGCGGCGGGCCGCACGGACCTTCAGCGCAACACCGACATGTTGAAGAGCGAGTGCGCGACCTACCTGCCCAAGGGCTCGCTCGCGGCATGCGTCGCCAAGATGGACGCGAAGAAGCCGCCGGAGGGCACCCTCGAGGCCGCGCGCCGGCAGCTCACGATGCTCCGGGACTTCGTTCAGAAGAACAACGTCGCGAGCATTCCGGGCGATCAGCAGGCGCTGGTGGCCGAGGCGCCGCCTTACAACCGCGAGAACGCCGCGTTCATTCAGGTTCCCGGGCCGTACGAGAAGGGCGTCACCGCGACTTACAACATTGCACCCCCGAACCCCAAGTGGAGCAAGGCGGAGCAGGCCGAGTACCTCCCGAGCGAGGCCACGCTTCTGTTCACCTCCGTGCACGAGGTCTGGCCGGGCCACTTCCTGCAGTTCCTGCATTCCAATTCCAACCCTGACAAGCTCGAGGCAATCTGGGTCGGTTACGGCTTTGCCGAGGGATGGGCGCACTACGCGGAAGAGATGATGTATGAGGAGGGTCTCGGCAAGGGCGATCCGGAGATGCATATCGGCCAGCTGCGCGACGCCTTGCTCCGCGACGTTCGGCTGCTGTCGTCCATCGGTTTGCAAACCGAGGGCATGACCGTGGCGCAATCGGAGAAGATGTTCCGCGAGCAGGCCTTCCAGGATCCGGGCAACGCGCGCCAGCAGGCAGCGCGCGGTACGTACGATCCGGCGTATCTCAACTACACGCTCGGCAAGCTCATGATCAGAAAGCTCCGCACCGATTGGATCGCCAAGATGCACGGCTCGGGCGGCGCGGCGGCAGCGGGGGCTCCGGCCGGCGACGACCATGCGCTCTGGCATGACTTTCACGACAAGTTCCTGTCCTACGGCGGTCCGCCGATCCCGCTGTTGCGCAAGGAGATGATGGGGGAGCAGGGCGCCCTTCTCTGAAGGCGGGAGGGCTTATCTCCGCCGTCGCCGGTATGTTCCCGCATGTGTGTGCCCGCATTGGGGAGGTTGATCTGTCGGCCTCGCGGCGTCGGGTGGTGCATAAGCAACAATAAAATTCATTGAATTCGTGGCTTTTCCCCGCCAACTTGATATTGTTGCCTGCATTAATCCGGGTGTGCGGCACTTAAGCAACGCCTGGGACGGGCATATTGGCGAAAAATTTGAGGGAGATTACTTACGATGAGAGTTTCACAAAGGGCCGGTGATACGGCTCCTATGACCCGATTCCTCACCGCTGCAGGCGCCATGAGCGCCTCGCTGATGTGTGCTTCCGCGATGGGACAGCAAGCGCCCGCTTCTTCCACCGACGCTAGCTCGGAACTGCAGGAAATCGTGGTCACTGGCTCGATGATCAAGAGGATCAATGCCGAAACGGCAGAGGCCGTCACCATCGTCAAGATGGATACGCTCAAAGACCTGGGTGTTACCTCGGTAGAGGGGGCGCTTGCGCTGGTTACCGCGAATAATGCCACGATAACCACTGCGTCCAACGTCGCGACCTTCAACGGGGGCGCGTCGGTGGCGAGCTTGCGCGGCATGGGTCCAACCAAGACCCTGGTGCTGTTGGATGGCCAGCGGCTTGCGAACAACGTGGCCCTGGGAAGCGGAGTCGATCTGAATACGATCCCCTTCGCGGCCATTGACCACATCGAGGTGCTCCGGGAGGGCGCCTCGTCGCTGTACGGTTCGGACGCCATCGCCGGTGTCATCAACTTCATCACCAAGAAGAATCTCGAGGGCGGTGAAGTGAACGTCAACTACTCGCACCCGGAGCATCCGGGCGGCTCTTCGGACAACGGAGATCTCACCTACGGAATCGGGAATCTGGCGTCCGATGGCTATAACTTCATGATCTCGGGTAATTACACCCAGCAGAAGGAACTGACCCCGGGACAAAGACCCTTTGCCAGTACGGGATACAATCCGCAGCTGGGACTCGCGAACTTCAACGGACCGTACGGACCCTGGCCGGGGAGTTATACGGACGCGAATGGCAGCCTCTGGCAGACCGGCTATCCGAACTGCGCCGGCAATCCGCATTTGGTTGCGACCGCCGGCAGTTGCCAATACCTTTACTCCGCCGCGGTGGACTTGATTCCGCAATCAAGCTCCGAGTCTGGATTGGTCGCCTTCACCAAGACACTACCGGGCAATAACACGTTGAGTATCCAATACTTCTACAGCCGCTTCGATTTGACTCTCTGGAGCGGTCCTCAGGAGTATTCCTTCGGGATGCTTCCTTCATCCCCTTATTACCCGACGGCAGCCAACTCGACCTGCGTTGGGACCTGCTCCACCGCTACCCCCGCTTTGGGCGGCCAAATCACGGCTGGCTGGACCGACCCGAACAACAATCGCTACTTCGGGAATATCAACACGGAGCAACGGGCTCTCGTGACCTTTGCGGGTTCGAACGGCGGTTGGGACTACTCGACGGCTTTCGACTGGAGCGAGAACAAAGGGGTGCAGCAGGTCAGGGGAGGCGAGGCCAATTACGCGACCATTGCGCCCGGTGGTATCCTCAGCAATCTGATCAACCCATTCGGCCCGCAGTCTGCGGCCGGACAATCTCTGATCAACGGCGCTTACACGAACGGCAATCTCGAAGTGGGGACACTGTCCCTATATGACCTCAACGGTCATGCCAGTCACCCGCTGGGCGACCTCTTTGACGCGGGTCGGCCGGCACAGTTTGCCGTCGGCTTCGATTACCGAGACGAGGAAATTGACAACACTCCAACACAGTTGGCAACGACGCTGTACACGGCAACTTATTTCCCGCCCATAGTGGTTACCGGAAGCCGGGTGTCGGAGGCGGCCTATCTGGAACTGAATGTTCCTATGAGCTCGAAAGCTGAATTCACGGTATCGGATCGTCAGGACCGGTACAGCGATTTCGGTACGACCAATAACGGGAAGGTCTCGTTTGACTATCAGCCCTTCAGCATGCTGAAAATTAGAGGGGCTGCCTCCACGGGCTTCAGGGCACCTACGCTCGTTGAAGAGTATTCGCCCAATACCTTTGGCGCCCTCTTCGGCAACATGGTCGGCCCAGGCTGCGCGTCGGGAAATTACACCACGGTATTTTCGAAATTGAATTGCATTTCGCAGGGCTTGTCATTGAACGGCGGAAACCCCAACTTGAAGCCGGAGACGTCGCAGAATTTTGATCTCGGCTTTGTCCTTCAGCCGATCAGCAATCTGGACCTCACGGTTGACTATTACAGAATCAACCTCAGGAACGAGATTCAAACGCTTCCCGGTGCGACGATCTATGGAAACCCCACGCAATTCGCAGCCGATTATGTGTTGAATAACGCCGGTACGCTCACTCCGGCGTCGTTGTCCAACATCCAATGTCCGCATTACACAGCGCCCACGTGCGGATACATCATCACCGAATTCCAGAACACGGGTAGCGTCGTGACCGACGGTGTCGATCTCAGTGCCAACTATGTGATGGATACGGATGTCGGCAAGTTCCGCGCCCGCATGGAAGGCACCTTTGTGACCGGCTACCGATTGACGGAGTATCCGGGCGGCCCCGCGCTCAGTCTGGCCGGACAATTCAACGAGGGGAATCAGCCGGTCATTCGGTGGCAGCACCTGCTGACGCTCGATTGGAGCTATATGCAATGGGGCGCCGGTCTAGTGAACCACTTCACCGAGCACTATCACGATTATCTTCCGGACGCTGCGGGTAACATCCTCACGGTCGGCAATTACTCGATCTGGGATGGCTACGTATCCTACAAGCCCATTCCCGCCCTGAAATTCCTGGTGGGAATCAACAATCTTGCCGATACCAATCCGCCCTTTTCCAACCAAGAGCAGAATTGGCAGGCCGGCTACAACCCGCTCTTTTCAAGTCCGCTCGGCCGGACCTTCTACGGCCGGATAACATTCGACTTCTGAGTGAGAGTTAGAGGATCGACCTCTCGCCGATTGGCGAGGGGTCGATCCGCTTACAGGACTGCCCTTGTCCCGCGCCGGGATCGGCCGCTACGTCGGGAGCGAGGTGATGAGCCCGCTATCGACCCAGGTCGCGGCGAGAGTGGCCGCGCGGAGCGGGATGTCCGCTTCGGGCAGATGCGCGGCGAGCGCCTCGCAGATCTCGGTGAAAGTGCCTCCGGCGACCGCCGCGTCCAGCGCGGCTCGTTCGACGGCGTCCAGCGAGCGAAAGTAGTTCTTGAAGTGTTGGCGCCAGAGCAGCCACTCCACGGGCTCGGCCGAGCGCTCGGGGCTCGGGGAATCCTCGCCGGCGCTTCCCGCCTGCCAGACGGCCACCGTATTCCAGGCGAGCGTGAGGCGCCGAAGCGAGGGGTGAAATCCAAAGCTGAGCGTCGCCCAACGCGCGGGATCGACTGCCTGAAGCGTGGCCCGATCCATTACGTCGGCATCGGCGGCGTCGAACACTTCCGCCAGCGTCCACTCGAGCCGCGCGACTTCCGACAGAATGAGCTGATCGTCGAACGGCGCCGTCGTTTCGAGAAATTCGGCCAGCTCTCTCCCGTACCAGCGAATGGATCGGTGCCGCGACGGGTGTGTCTCGACGAACAGGGTGCAAAGGCTCTGGAAGGTCTCGTCGCCCAGCAGCCAATGCAGGGTCGGATACACCTCGTCGAGCGCCTCGATGAGACGCGCACGGTAGGCGTTGCGGTAGATCCCGAGGCGCGCCTCGACCGGCAACGGGGGGGCGTCGATGATCGCGCCCGCGATCGTGCTCTGCTCCCCCAGCAAATCGCGCTGCAGCTCGTGCTGTAGTTCCGCAAGCCGCATCAGGCCGCCTCGCGCGCCTCGCCGGACGCCACCGCGCGTGCCACGTCGAGCTCGGCCACGAGTTCCCCGAGCTCCGGGATGTTGTCGTCGCGCTCGATCATGGTCGGCACCGGCCCGAAGTGCGCGACCGCTTCGCGGTATAGCGCCCACACCGGCGCGACGATCGGATGATCGTGCGTGTCGATCAAGTGACCATCCATGTCGCTGTGTCCGGCCAGGTGGAACTGCCGGACCCGCTCTTGGGGCATGCCGCGCAGGTACTCCAGGGGATCGAATCCATGATTCACCGCGCTTACATAAATGTTGTTGACGTCGAGCAGGATGGCGCAGTCGGCCCGCCGGGCAACCTCGCTGAGGAACTCCCACTCGGTCATCTCCGAGTCGCGGTAGCTCAAATAGCTCGATACGTTCTCGAGAAGAATCTGCCGGCCGAGGAAGTCCTGCACCTCCCCGACGCGCGCCGTCACCGCGGCGAGCGCCTCTTCGGTGTAAGGCAGCGGGAGGAGATCGTGGACGTTCCGGCCCTCGACGCCCGTCCAGCAGAGATGGTCGGAGATCCAGGCGGGTTCCACGCGCTGCGCCAGCTCCTTCAGATCGGCGAGATAGCGCCGGTCGAGCGGATCGGTGCTCCCGATGGAGAGCGATACACCGTGCATCACCAGCGGGAACCGCGCGCGGATCCGCTCGAGATAGTCGAGCGGCTGGCCACCGGGGACGAGATAGTTCTCGCTCACGATCTCGAGCCAATCGACGGCATGGCTCTCGGTCAGCAGAGCCTCGTAATGCACGGGCCGCAGGCCCAATCCAAATCCTTCCAATTTCATGGCAACGAAGGGCCGGCTGCGTGTCCGCCGCGTGCGGAACGCGCAGCCGGCCTCGACTCGATACTCTTTCCCGCTATCAGCCGCCGGACTTCATCTTCGCCTTCGCGGCCGTGCAGTCAGCCTTGGAGGCCATGTCCTTGAAGCCCTGACCCTTGCAGCTATTCTGGCCCTTACAGCTGTTCTTCGCCGACTTGCAGTCGGACATACCCTTGCAAGAATTCACCCCGGTGCACTTGTAAGTGCCCGAGTCTGCCGCGACGGAAACTCCCGCCAATCCGGACGTGAACAGCAGCGCGGCCGCAGCCGCCAACGCAGCACCCGATACCTTATTCATTTGCATGGTTTGAGCCCTCTTTGTTAATGAATTCGCAGCAATATCGCTGCTCGGACAGTAAGACCCGGTAGGCGAGAGGATTATTACCCAATCGCCTGAGCTTAGGCCGCTTTTATATTTCGCGGCTGCCTGCATCCAAGGCCTACCGGCCACGTACCTGTCCTGCGATACGGCCTATTGCATGCCTCGGCTCCCCGACGCCTTCGCGTAGCGTGAAAACAACAAGAAAATTCACCAACCCCCTTTCAATTCCCGCCCAAGTTGATATCGTTGCACGCATTCGCCCGGTCTGCGGCGCTTACGCAACGTCCGGGCATTTGGGATATTAATGGTTTGTGAATGGAACGACTCACGCTGGTACGCCGGCGGCTGAGCCACGGATGTTGTCATTCAATCAAAATTTTGAGGGATAAAACGATGAGAATCTATCGAATGGTCAACCCACCCGGGGTACCGCGGGCGGCGGCCTCGACCTTGGATCGCGTCGCTGGCTTCGTGACGGTTGCCGGCGTGGTCGGCGCCTCGCTGATGAGCTCTTCAGCCATGGGACAGCAAGCGCCCGCCTCTTCTACCGACGCCAGCCCGGAGCTGCAGGAAATCGTCGTCACGGGCTCCATGATCAAGCGGGTCAATGCCGAAACCGCAGAGGCCATCACCATCCTCAAGTCGGACGACCTCAAGGCCCAGGGCATCGAGAATGTGGAGCAGGCACTGGGTACGCTGACCGCCGCCAACCCCGTCGATCAACGTCGCCTCATCCATCGGGACGTTTTCCGGAGGCGGTACTTACGCCAACCTACGCGGCCTGGGCGACACCCGCACCCTGGTGCTCCTCGATGGCCAGCGGCTGGCTCCCAGTGCCTTCAACGGCTATGGGGTCGACCTGAGTGGTATCCCGTTCGCGGCCATCGACACGGTCGAAGTGCTTCGGGAAGGCGCCTCGGCGCTGTACGGCTCGGACGCGATCGCGGGCGTGATCAACTTCAAAACCAAGAAGAATTACCAGGGGCTGGAAATCCAGGGCAATTACGACCGCCCCCAGAAATCCGGCGGCAGCTCGGATGAGTTCGATCTCACCTTCGGACACGGGGATCTGGCGAGCGACGGCTATAACTTCATGTTCACGGGGGGCTACAGCCACCAGCTGGAGCTTCAGGCGACGTCAGCGGGGGTTCTCCGCCCAGGGTTTCAACCCCGCACTGAGCGTCCCCAATACGAATTATCCGGGATCGTGGCCCGGGACGGTACTGGATGCCAACGGCAACCTGTTTCAGTCGGGCTATCCGGCCTGTGCGGGCAATCCGTTCCTGACGAGGTATTACGGCGACTGCTCATACCGGTATTCCGCCGCGACGGATCTGCTCCCGGACCACCATGAGATTTCCGGGATGGCCGAATTCACCAAGGCGCTGCCGGCCAACAACCAGTTGCAGATGCAGTACATCTGGACCCAGTCCGAAGTGAACGCTTGGTCCGGTCCGGTATTCTATGATTTCACGTTGAACCCGGGGGAGCCCCTACTTCCCGACGGCTGCACAGCTGACATGCGATAGGGGTCCGGCGAATTGCAGCGGCCCGCCGGATCTTACTGCTCCGATCACCGCGTTCTGGAGCCCGCCGAACAACGCCCGCTACACCGGCAACCTCAATGTCGAACAGAGGGTTGTGGTGACGTTCTCCGGCAGCAATGGCGGTTGGGACTACTCCGCGGACGTCAATTGGAGCAAGAACACCAACGACGATCGCAATACCGGAGGCTACCCCAATGAATCGCTGCTTAATCCCGGCGGCATCCTCAGCCCTCTGATCAACCCCTTCGGTCCCTCGAGCGCGGCAGGACACGCTTTGATCAATTCGTCGTATGTCAACGGCGTCTACGAGTATCGGCGAGTACACACGGTGGAGCGTCGACGGCAATGCCAGCCACCCGCTGGGCGATGCCTTCAATTCGGGCACACCGGCGACGGTGGCGATCGGCGCCACCGTGAGCGGCGAACGCTTCCAGAACGCGACCACGGCCTATAACGACCTCGTGAGCGCGGCGACCGGGCTGACGGACTTTTCAGTCGAAGGGACTCGCCAGATACAGGCGGCTTTCGTCGAGCTGGACGTGCCGATCACCAAGGCCCTCGATCTCGATATATCGGATCGTCAGGACCGATACAGCGATTTCGGCACGACCAACAACGCGAAAATCCAGGTACGCTATCAGCCGATCGATATCCTGACCTTGAGGGGAACCGCCTCCACCGGCTTCCGGGCGCCCACGCTCTACCAGCTGTACCAGGGGCCTTCCTTGTCAGCGTCGACCAGCGGCAACATGGGACAAGGGAATCCCTTCTGCTCACCCGGCCATTACACGACGGAGTGGAGTCCAGCTACTTGCATGGCGCAGGGAATTGGGTTGTACGGCGGAAACCCACACTTGACGCCCGAAACATCGCAAAACTTCGATTTCGGTTTCATCGTCTCGCCGATACCGGATATGGGTATTACGCTGGACTACTACAGAATCCTCCTCAAGAACACCATTGGACAGATTCCGGCCAACGCCATTTACGGTAATCCCGACAATTTCTCGAGCCTACATCGTGCCGGCTACGAGTGGTCCCTACGCGGGCACACTCCCGCCGACGATCGCAGAGTCCGCAGTGTGCCATCCTTACACGGCGTCGACCTGTGGATACATAATCTGCAGAATTCGACAATACGGGCAGGATCACGACCGATGGGTTCGACTTGAGCGTCCAATACGCTCAGCATACCCCGATCGGGACGTTCCACGAGGATCTGGAAGGGACCGCGGTCACGAAGTATCTACAGCAGCAATACACCGGCGGCCCGGAGCTCAACCTAGTGGGCAATCTAGCAATCCAAGAACTCAATCCGGCGTTCAGGTGGCAGCATAACGTGAGGGTCGACTGGACGAGCCCGGGGAAGATGTGGGGTGCCGGACTGGGCGACCGCTTTTTCTCGGGGTACGTCGACGAATTCACCTTGCCCAGCGGCGCTAATCATTACGTGGGCAATTATAACGCTCGTCGATGGTTACGCGAGCGTCAAGCCGATCGAGCAGTTGACCGTGTTGTTCGGAATCAAGAATATCTTCAACACGAGTCCGCCGTACACCAATGCATCGCAAAACAACTTTGCGGCGGGGTACAACGCGCTCATTGCGGACCCGTTGTTGCGGAACTTCTATATCAACTTGAAATACAAATTCATGTAAATTTGTGCATTTAGGTTGATCTGAAGCCCCGCCTCCCGCGGGGCTTTTTTATGGTGCGCTCGACAGAGTGCCTTCGACCGCCCCATAAAAAAACCCCGAGTGCGAGATGCACTCGGGGTTAGTGGTCACGCGTCGGATTCGCGAGCGCGGTATCTTCAGCTTCTCCTTACGACCCGTCGGGGCTGCCTCCGACGATGTGCAAGGTCACACGCCGATTCGCCAGACGCCCTTCCTTGGTCGAGTTGCTGTCGATCGGATCCGCTTTCCCATAGCCCTTGGCCGTAATCTGATTGCTCAAGCCGTGCGACTGCAGATAATGCATCACGGTTTCGGCACGAGCCTGCGACAGTTTCAAGTTGTATGAGGCGGATCCCACGCTGTCGGTGTAGCCACGAACCTCGAGCACCACGCTCGGGTACGGCTTGAGCGACGCTGCCGTCGTATCGAGTACCGTATCGGACTCCGAGTTCAACTCCGCCGAGTTGGTCGCGAACGTCACACCCTGCAGCCTGATGTCGCCCTTCGGCGGAGGCGGCAGCGGCGGGGGCGGCGGCGTGGGAGCCGGGACCTCTCGCACGACTTCCTTCTCGACCACCTTCTCGACCGTGTGGACGACCGGCGGCCGCTCATCCCGCTCGCCGAAGTTCATCTGCACGCCGACGCCGAAGACGATTCCCGACGGATCCTTGACGCCGTACCTGTCGGCACTGGCAAATTCCATCCGGTACTTCGCTTCCGTCCGTAACTGGACACGGGTGGAGCCATCTTGTCTACCGATCCCGGTGAGCACACCGACGCCGGCCTCCGCGAGAAAGGTGTGGAAGTTGTAAGAGCCATAGCCGGGCGCGCTGGTCCGATCGGTCATCTCACCCCCGCCGGCGAGCGCGTACGGCTGCAGCATCACGCGCTGCATGAGGTCTTCCGGAAAAAATTTCTTGATCACATCGATCGAGTAACCGGTCAATTGGCGTGTCGCGTCGGTGCCCTTGATGTCGAACTCACCCCTGCTGAAGTCGCCCTCAACCGCCCACTCATGGGGCAAATTGACGCCGATACCGGCTTGATAGCCGAAATTATCTTTTAGCTCCGGGTCGCCGTCCTGCACGCTGTACTGAAGCATCGGGCTGACATACCAGGACACTCCGTTGGTTCCCTTTCCCGTGCCAGTGGTCGTGGTCTCCGCGCCGGTTGCGTTTTCGGCCGAGGCGCCGGTGGATATTGCCAGGGCCGCGGTCCCAGAGGCCGCCGCCAAACTCAAAACAAGAGCACGCTTCATACCATAGATCTCCATAGGTTTTGCGAAAACCCAACAACCTGGGCTCGCCTGGGTGGGCCGCTCGGGCCAGACAAATTAACTGCAATTCAGCCTAGATACGCATGGCATCAACAATGACGCCAACTTTCGTGTTGCATTTCAGCAACATTCGCAGAGAAAGTCTGTAGGTAAGGCTCGTGAGCCGCTGTAGGAGTTGCGTCGCCGATCTTAGGGAATGGATGCAGTGCCGGCGTTATGCAGTCTGACCTCGAAGAGCTTCGGCCAGTTCTTTCCGGTGACGAAAAGACGGTCGTTTACCGCGTCGTAGGCGATTCCGTTCAGGACGTTGGTCTGTCCCGGCACGATGTCCCCCGCGCCGAGCAAGCCCGTGAGATTGATGGCGCCCACCACCCTGCCGTCATGCGGATCGATGCGCAGGACCCAATTTGTCTGCCACACATTGGCGTAGATCTCGCCCTTGACCCACTCGAGCTCGTTCAAGTTGCGAATCGGCTTTCCATCGAGCGTGACCTGGATGCGCCGCGTGGGCAGCAACGTCTCCGGATTCAGTACCCGAATTTCCGAAGTGCCGTCGCTCATGTAGATCTGCGTGCCGTCCTGCGTGAGCGCCCAGCCTTCGCCGTCGTACTCGAACCGCCGTTGTGGCTTGAAAGTCTTGAGGTCGTAGACGAAGCCCACGTGCGACTGCCAGGTGAGGCTCAGGAGCCGGTGCTTCCAATTGACGATGCCCTCGCCGAAGTACTCCGGGGAACGTCGCGCTTCTCGAGCACTTCGCCGGTTTCGAGCCGTACCTTGCGAATCGTGGAATGGCGCTCGAGTCCCGTGCTCTCGTAGAGAAAGCCGTCCAGATAGAACAGGCCCTCCGTGAAGGCCGCGCGGTCATGGGGATAGATATGCACGATGTCGTACCCGTACACCGGCACCGCGGCGGACGACAGTAGCGGCCAAACGCCGCCCCAAACAACCAATGCGAGCTTGACCCAGCGCATGTGCGCGTCAGTTGACCGGCGTCATTTTTTTCGGAATCAGATCCTTGAGGGTCTGCTCGGGCGCTGCGTCGTAATTCACCAGACCGGCGAATTCGAACGTGCTCACCAGCACGGCGCCGTCGCCGCGTACGGCGTGGGCGGGCTGCGTGCAGAATCCGCGCGCCTCGACACGATACGCCTTGGACGAGCTCAGAGGTTTCTGGTTCAGAGAATCGACGGTGCACCGCGAATCCCCGAGCGTACCGTAAATCCGATCGGTGCCCTGCAGGATGAGGGTGAGGTTGGCCCCGACCTCCCGGGCGGGCCGGCCTTCGCGCACTCCGGTGAGGCCGAACACGAACAAGAGGTTGGAATCGCCGTCCGCGCTGCGCTGAAAGCTCAGGCGAACTCCGGGCGGAGATCCCCTCGATTCCCCTTCGCATCGAGTGCCCTTGTCGCGCCAATCGATGCGGGCTTCGACTGCGCCCGCAAGATGCGCCCTGAAGTAGCCGTCTCCGGACGGCAGGCAGTGGATGGGTGCCGCCGCCGGCACTGCCGCCGCTGGCGCTGGCGCTGCCGCCGTTGCCCCGACCGCCGCTCCCACCGCCGCCGCCACCGCGACGGAGCCGATGCCGACGGACGCGAGCTTCACCCAGGCGCCTCGTCCCACCGCACGCTGTCGCCCAGGCATGACCATAACCGTTATCATCCGCGCATGTTGCCACGCGTACCGCCCAGAGTGTTCACGACCGCCAGGGAATCTGCCGGCTGTGCTCTGATGCTCCTCCTGTGGATCCCCTTGGCCGCCTGTGCGCCGAAATTCGAGCGGCCCAATCTCACCGTGGTGGGGATTGAAATGCAGGGCGGGAACTTCCTGCAGCAGAATTTCCTGGTGAAGTTTCAGGTGCAGAATCCGAACGACCGTGCGCTGCCGGTGAGCGGCCTGCACGCCGAGCTGAATGTCGGCGGCCAGCGAATCGCGAGCGGTGTCAGCAATCGAGCCTTCGTGGTGCCCCCCATGGGTCAGAGCGAATTCGATATGACCATTACCGCCAACATGGCCGCGGCGGTGCTGCAACTCGCCAACCGGCACGCCGATTCCATCGATTATGAGGTAACCGGCGCCGCCAATCTGGACCTGCCTTTCCTGCACGATTTGCCGTTCCATCAGACCGGCTCGTTTTCGCTCGATTCTCTAAATCATTGAATTATAAATAATTAATCCTGCAGGTCCGCGGGATGGGGTGCCCGGCAACGACGCCCTCTGCTAAACTCGTACCTCAAAAATGGGCTCGACCCCGCAAGGGCTCGAGGCCCCGAGCGACCATGGCACTCACTCCCTACGAACAACTGGAACAGGAATTCCACCGCCTGCACGCGTTCCGCGGTGCGTTATCGCTGCTGCGCTGGGATGCGGCGGTGATGATGCCGCGCGGCAGCGCGGACGTTCGCGGCGACCAACTGGCGGCGCTCGAGACCGAGACTCATGCTCTGCTCACCACCCCCAAGGTGGCGCGGCTCCTGGAGCGGGCCGAGGCGGGCGCCTCCCAGCTCGAGGACTGGCCGCTCGCCAATCTGCGCGAGATGCGCCGCCAGCGCGACCACGCCATCGCGACGCCACCGTCGCTGATCGCGCGCCTCGCCAAGGCCACGGCGCGGGCCGAAGTCTTCTGGGTCGAGGCCCGCAAGGCCAATGATTTCAAAATATTTGCGCCGCATCTCGAGGAAGTCGTCACGCTGGTGCGTGACAAGGCGGCGCTCCTCGGCCAGGCGCGCGGCTTGACGCCCTACGACGCGCTCGTCGACGCGTTCACGCCGGGTATCTCCACCGCGGATATCGAGGGCATCTTCAAGTCCTTGTCGCGCAAGCTCCCGGGGCTCATCAATCAGGCCATCGAGGTTCAGGCCGACCGCGCGCCGATCCCGTTCACCGGCAAGTTCAGCGTCTCCCGCCAACGGCAGCTGTCGCTCGAAGTTCTCAAAGCCATGGGCTTCCCGTTCGATCGAGGCCGTCTGGACGAGAGCGAGCACCCCTTCACCGAGGGGGTACCCGGCGATATCCGGGTAACGACGCGCTTCGATCCCAACGATCCGTTCTCGGGTCTTCTCGGCGCGGTGCACGAGACCGGTCATGCCATGTACGACCTGGGGTTGCCGCTCAAATGGCAGGATCAGCCCGTGGGCCGGGATCGCGGTCTCGCGCTGGAGGAGAGCCAGTCCTTGCTCTTCGAGATGAACATTTGCCGCAGCCGCTCGTTCGTCGCTTACCTGAAGCCGCTCATGGACAAGTACCTGCAAGTGAGCGGCGACGAATGGAGCGAGCAGAATCTCTATCGGCACTTGATCCGGGTGCGCCGCAGCTTGATCCGCATGGATGCCGATGAGCTGACATACCCGGTGCACATCATGCTGCGCTATGAAATCGAGAAAAAACTCCTCGACGGCTCACTGCGGGTCGCGGATCTCCCCGAAGCCTGGAACGCCAACCTGGAACAGCGGCTGAGCATCCGGCCCACCAACGATGTGGACGGGTGCCTGCAGGACATCCATTGGGCGGTCGGGCACTTCGGATACTTCCCGTCCTACGCCCTCGGGGCCGTCATCGCCGGCCAATTGAACGAGGCGTTGCGTGCCGAGCGCCCCTCGCTCGACGCCGAGATCGCGGCAGGGCAATTCGGCGGCATTCTCGATTGGCTCCGGGAGAATGTGCACGGTGTCGGCGCGCGGCTGCCGGTCCAAGAGCTGATGAAGCAGGCGACGGGCAAGCCGCTGACGGCCGCCGCGTATCTGCGCTATCTGGAATCCAAATACCTGGAAGCGCCGTGAGCGCGACGACCGCCGCAGGCGTGCGGCCGCGCCCTTCGAACAATTTCAAGAAATTGCAGGCCCAGCTCCGCAACTCCGTCGGCAAGGCGATTGCGGACTATCGCATGATCGAGGACGGCGACCGCGTCATGGTCTGCCTGTCGGGAGGCAAAGACTCCTACACGTTGCTCGACATCCTCTTGAGCCTGAAGCGCAGCGCTCCGGTCGGTTTCGAGCTGATCGCGGTGAATCTCGATCAGAAGCAGCCGGGGTTCCCTGCCGAGGTGCTGCCCCGATACCTCGAGGCGCTCGGCGTTCCGTTCCGCATCATCGAGCAGAATACCTACGGCGTGGTCAAGCGCATCATCCCGGAAGGCAAGACGATGTGCGGCCTCTGCTCGCGTCTGCGCCGCGGCGCGCTGTATCGTTTCGCGGCCGACAACGCCATCACCAAGATTGCACTCGGGCATCACCGCGACGACATTGTCGAGACCTTGTTCCTGAACATGTTTTTTGGCGGGCGATTGAAAGCGATGCCGCCGAAGCTCAAGAGCGAGGATGGGCGCCACATCGTGATCCGGCCGCTCGCCTATGTGGCGGAACGGGATATCGAGCGCTATGCGGCGGCGCGCGAGTTTCCGATCATTCCCTGCACGCTCTGCGGCTCCCAGCCGAATCTGCAGCGGACGGCGGTCAAGGGCATGTTGAAGGATTGGGAGGAGAAGTTTCCGGGACGCATGGAGGCGATCTTCTCCAGCATTCGCCATGTGTCGGCCTCCCAGCTCGCGGACCCGGCCCTGTTCGACTTCGGCGGTTTGGTCGCGTCGGTACCCGCCGGGCAGGGCCAAGACCCCGCAGGCGGGGAGTCAATTCCAGCTGCGGGGTGCGATGAACCGCTGCAGCAACTTTGACCCCTCGTTCGATTTGATCCTCAGATAGGCCGAATTGGCGAGCCGCGATCTCAGCCGATCCCTGGTTTCGTAGGCGGACCCGTAGTCTACTTGCCGCGGACCCCAGCGAGTCTTCGCTCCGTCCCGGACGGGCGATAGGTTGACGATCCGCAAGCCCCGGCCAATGGCGTACTTGATGGCCTCGGCCATCGTCGTCGTCATGACGCCGAATTTCCACCATTGTGGATCGAACCCCGAGTAATAGAGATACAGCGCATCCCCCACCTCGAACCCGATGCGCATCGCCACGACCTCGGCTCCGATCTTGAGAGCGAACAGCTTGAGCGCGCCGTGCTCCGCCAGCCGTTCGCACACCGCGTACAGAAACATCTCGCTGACCGGGCTCGCGAACCGATCCGGATGTGCGGCACTGCGCGCGAAGGCGGCTCGCATGCGGTGCAACTGCAAGAATCGCGACAGCGCCGGCTCGAGGCCCCGGGGGCTGTCGATCACCTCGAATTCGAACGAGTGGCCGTGGCGGGCCAACGAGTTGTAGCAATGCCTGAGCGACTCGCGGATGTTGCGTTTCAGGCCCGATCGAAACTCTTCCCAGCTCGACGGCAGATCAAGCACGAAATCCGACAGGGGAGGCTGCCAGTAGACATCCTTTCCGGCGGACAGCGTCTCGGCAAATTCGCCCTTGAGGCCGCACCAGTGAATCCAATCCCAATCCGCGACGCGATCGAGCGCCTGGCGGACGGCGCGCGCCGTCAAATGTTCGTATCCCTCCTGTATCAGAGGGGCGCGGATCTCGGTGATCGCCGGGTCCGCTCCCAGGGCGGCGATCGACACCACCTTGACCGGGCCGAAGCGGCGGCGGCTGATGATGAAGGGCAGGATGGCGACACAATCGTTCCGGGCGTCGCGCAATATGTAGAATAGAGGCTCTTCCTCGATGCGCGGATCGCAGTTCAAGAAATGCCTGCACCAGGTCAGGTGCCAAGCATGCAGAGAGAAGGGTAGCTGGTTGCCGGTGACCCGGCACAATCGGGCGTAGTCGGCGCCGAGGGACTCGATACCCGGCATATCCGTCGCCGTCTGAAGCGTGACTTTCGGACGGGTTGCGAGAGCGTCTTGCGGTATGAGCACTGCGGCCACCAGTTCCCCCGGGTCCTGAACCTATCGCATAACCGACGCCAATTGAAGGTAAGATTTCCCTCAAACGGCAGTAGGGTTTCGCGAACGACACTATCATGTCCAGCTCCGCGCGGCAGCCTCTTGACATACTTGATCGGACACGGCGGCCGCCTCTTCGGCAGGGCCGCCGGCTGCGCTATGCCTGGGAGAGCTTGTCCGACGATCAATTGCTGAGCCTGAGATTCTGCGACCTGGGTTTGCGCATTGCCGGCACGGAGCTCGAACGGGCGATCGAGCGCCTGTACGCAGAGCTGACGACGCGGGGTATCCGTTTCCGGCCGCATTGTTGGCTATCTCAGGAATGGTTCTCGCCGGACGGCATCCCCGGCATCGCGATTCCGTTCTATCTCGCCCACCCGCGGCTGATCCGCATCGAGCGGCGGCTGATGCGCGAGGTGGAAGGGGGCAATCGCAACTGGCTGATGCGGATTCTGCGTCACGAGGCCGGGCACGCCATCGACTCCGCTTATCGGGTGCGGCGACGGCGCGGCTGGCGGGAGGTGTTCGGACCCGCCTCGCTCCCGTACCCCGACACCTACCGGCCGCGGCCGGGGAGCCGCCGCTTCGTGCAGCATCTCGGGGCCTGGTATGCCCAGGCGCACCCCACCGAGGACTTTGCCGAGACGTTCGCCGTGTGGCTCAAGCCGAAATCGGCCTGGCGGCGCGAATACCGCGGCTGGCCCGCCTACGTTAAGCTCGAATACATCGACGAGCTGGCGGCCGAGATCGGCGAGGCGAGGCCGGCCGTGGTCGACCGGACGCGGATCGAGGACATCGGCGAGGAATCGGCGACGCTGCGCCAGCACTACGAGAGGAAGCTCACGCGCTATCGGATGCCGCGCCGCTCGGGTGCTGACGAGCTCTTGCTCAAGGTGTTCACGGCTGCTCCGCGGCGGCGTATGGCGCCCAAGGCGGCGAGCGTGCTCAGGGAGATGCGCAATCCCCTCCGGCAGCAGATCGTCCGCTCGGGTGCGTTCAGCGAGTATCTCGTGCATCAGGTGCTGCGCCTGATGATCGAGCGCTGCGAGGCGCTCGATCTTTACGTGCGCGGCCCGCGCAGGGAGCTCAAGGCGCACCTGCTGTGGGTGATCGCCCGCCTGGCCGAGTCTTACGAGGAGCGCCAGCTGCCGAGGGTGGCACTGTGAGGCCGAAGTTCCGGGCGCTGGTGCTCGTCCATGCGACGCTCGTGCCGCCGGATTCGATCCGCGGCATTCCGGAAAAGGAAATCGACGAGTGGCGCACCGAATACGACGTGATTTCCCATCTCAAGGGGGCGGGACACGAGGTCATGCCGCTCGGCGTGAGCGACAATCTGTCGGAGCTCCGCCGCGCGATCATCGATTGGAAGCCGGACATCGTCTTCAATCTCCTCGAGGAATTCGACGGCATCGTGACCTACGATCAGCACGTGGTCGCGTTCCTGGAGTTGATGCGCCAGCCCTATACCGGCTGCAACCCGCGCGGCATGCTTCTGTCGCGCGACAAGGTGCTTTCGAAGCAGCTCCTGTCCTATCACCGCGTCCCCACCCCGCAGTTCGTGGTGTTCGCGCGCGGCCGCAAGCCGCGGCTGCCGAAGCGGCTGCGTTTCCCGATGTTCGTGAAATCCTCGACCGAGGATGCCTCGCTCGGCATTGCGCACGCCTCGGTGGTCTCGGACGAGCGCCAGCTGAAGGAACGCATCGAATTCATCCACGAGCAAACCCATTCGGATGCGCTGGTCGAGGAGTACATCGAGGGCCGGGAGCTCTATGTCGGCGTCATCGGCAACGATCGGCTGAAAGTGCTGCCCGTCTGGGAAATGACCTTCGGATCCCTGCCTGACAGCCTTCCGGCCATCGCGACCCGCAAGGTGAAGTGGGATCGCGGCTATCAGAAAAAATACGGCATCACCACCGCGGCTGCGGCCGAACTCCCCGAGGGTACGGTGGTGCGGCTGGAGCAGCTGTCGAAGCGCATCTTCCGCGCGCTGCATCTGACCGGCTACGCACGCATGGATTTCAGGTTGCGCGATGACGGCGCGCTCTATGCGCTCGAGGCGAACGCCAATCCCAATTTGTCCGCGGGCGAGGACTTCGCCCAGTCGGCACTCACCGCGGGCATGAAATATCCCGAGGTGCTGCGAAGGATATTGAAGCTCGGCGCCGACTACCCCGCCGCCTGGCGGGGCGTCGACAGCTGAGCGGCGTTCGCGCCCCGTCGATGGGCGCTGGCCCCTTGTGGAGCGCCCCTCAGCGGCGGGTCCAGCGATTCATCCAGGCGAGCGACGTGTCGTACCACTGGATGCTGTTCGCCGGTTTCAGCACCCAATGATTCTCGTCCGGAAAATACAGGAATTCGCTCGGCACGCCGCGCCGCTGCAGGGCGGTGAACACCGCCAGTCCCTGTGTGAGAGGTACGCGGTAATCGAGCTGGCCGTGAATCACCAGCATCGGGGTCTTCCACTGGGTCACATGGTCGACCGGATTGAATTTGGCGTATCCGGCCGGGTTCGCGTATTCCGGACCACCGTTTTCCCATTCCGGAAACCAGAGCTCCTCGGTGGAGTAGTACATGCTGCGCTGATCGAAGATGCCGTCGTGCGAGACCAGGCATTTGAACCGGTCGGGCCACTCACCCGCGATCCAGTTGATCATGAAGCCGCCGTAGGAGCCGCCGAGCGCGCAGGCCTCGTCGCCGTCGAGCCAGGGAAATTGTTTGAGAGCCGCCGCCAATCCGAGCTTCAAGTCCTCGAGCGGCTTGACGCCCCAATCGCCGCTGATCGAGTCGGTGAACGCCTGTCCGTAGCCGGTCGAACCGTGGAAGTCGATCATCACCACGCCGTAACCGGCGCCTGCGAACACCTGTGCATTCCAGCGCCAATGCCAGTTGTTCGCCATGCTCCCCTGCGGGCCGCCGTGAATCAGAAACGCAACCGGGTACTTCTGATCGTGCTTGAAATTCGCGGGCTTCATCACGTAGCCGAAGACGTTGTCGCCGTTCGCGCCGGTGAAGTTGAACTGCTGGTACTCGCCGAGGCGGCGCGCCGCGAGCTCCTCCTGATTGATCCGGGTGAGCTGCCGGGGCTTGCCGCCGCCGAATCCGACCGAATACAGATTCGCGGGACTCGCCAGCGTGCTCACGGTGTAGAAAATCTCCTTGGGGCCCACGCTGAAGCTCTCGACATCGCCGTCGCCGGTGATGGCGGCGGCCCGGCCGGTCGCGGCATCGATCGCCCACAGCGGATGCTGGCCGAGATGGTCGGTGGTCGCGAACAGGGTCTTGCCGTCGCGCGACCACTGGTAGCTCCCGATGGAGCGATCCCAGCTCTGGGTGAGCGGATGTTTCGCGTAGGTCTTCAGATCGACGAGCACCAGATGCAGGCGGTCCGATTCGAACCCGGGCCGCTCGCTCGCGAGATAGGCGAGCCGCGTGCCGTCGGGAGAGAAGGCGGGCTGCTCGTCCTCGGCCGGATTGTCGGCGGTGAGGTTGCGCTGCGCGCCGCCGGCGGCGGGGACGATGTAGATGTCGAAATTGGTGGACCAGGGCTCGCCCACGGGCACGGCGCGCACCGAGAAAGCCACCAGCTGCCCGTCCGGGCTGATCGCATAGTCCTCGCTGCCGCCGAAGGGCTTGCTCGGCACGTCGCCGTCCAGCCCTGAGGTGAGATTGACCGGCGTGCCGTCCGCGGCTCCCGATGGGTCGAGCGGGATCGAGAACAGCTGCGAGCGGCGGCCGTCGCTCCAGGTATCCCAGTGTCTGACGAAAATCTTGTCGTACAGGACCCCGTGCTCGCGGCGGTGCCCCGCGGTGTCGAGACGCTCCTTGCTGCACGCGAGCGTCGCGCAATCGGTGAATACCTCGACCGTCACGAACACCCGATCGCTCTTCGGACTCACGTGGAACGAGCCTACGTCCAGAGGCAGCGCGGTGACCTGCCTGGGGTCGCCGCCGGGCGTGATGCGCCAGACCTGCATCGAGCCGCTGCGATTCGAGAGGTAATAGAGAAACCGGCCGTCTCCCGACCACTCGGGCGAGCTGGAATTGGCCTCGAGGTCGGTGATTCGCACGGGGGAGGCGTCGCGCTTGCGGGTCTCGATCGTCCAGATCGCCGTACGGCCGCTGTTGGCATCCATGTCCGTGGTGCGAAGCGCGTAGGCCACGCGCTTGCCGTCCGGCGAGACGGCGGCCTGCGAGATGCGTGCCAGCCGAACGAGATCCCGCACGCCGAACGGCGCCGCGGGTTCCGCCGCCGCCGTGTGGGCGCTCGCCGGAGTTCCCCAGGGCGACGCGGCTGCGGCCGCCGCCAGTGCAAGAGTGGCCGTCCATCGATGTGCGCGCATTGCGAATTCTCCCCCAGCCTGAGCGTAATTCCCAATTGTAGCCGTAAGCAGGGCAAAATCCGTGCATGACCGCAACTCGAGTCCTCAGTCTCGATCTGGACGACACCCTGTGGCCGGTGGGACCGGTCATTGCCGCTGCGGAGGAGACGCTCCTTGACTGGCTCCGCGAGCGCCACCCCGAAGCGGCGCGAGGACATGACGTGGTGTCCATGCGGGCGATGCGCCTGCGTCTCGCCGCGCAGTTTCCCGAGCGCAGCCACGACCTGACGTTCTTGAGGCGCCATGCTCTCGCCGAGCAATTCGCCGCCGCCGGCTATGCCCGATCGCTTTGCGACGAAACGCTTTGCGAGGAAGCGATGGAAGTATTCCTCGCCGCCCGCAATCGGGTCGAGCTTTACGCCGACGTGCGGCCCGCTCTCGCGCGGCTGCGCTCGGGCTACCGGCTGTTCGCGGTCAGCAACGGCAACGCCGATTTGCGGCGTTGTGGAATCGGCGAATTTTTCGACGGCCACGTCACCGCGATCACCGTGGGCGCGGCGAAGCCGGATGCGCGGATCTTCGCGGCGCTGATCGACATGGCGGGCGTGAATGCCGGCGAGATCATGCATGTCGGCGACGACCCCGTGGCCGACGTGGTCGGCGCGAGGCAGGCGGGCATGCAATCCGTGTGGCTCAACCGCGGCGGCGCGCGCGAGTGGCCCGCGGCGCTGGCGGCGCCCCTGCGCACCATCTCGACGCTCGCGGAGATTTCTTAGCCCCACGATGATGCATGCGTCGATTGGCAGCCTACGATGCCGATTGCTGATACGAAAAACACTAGAATTATCGGCATTTTCTGACGCCAGTTCGCACTTTCCCCCTTCACCCGGGAGGCACGCAGCCGATAGGATGGTTACGGGACATAATTACACAGGAGGATTCCGAGCATGCAAGCGATGCGAGATCGATCCCTGGTAGCCGTCAGTTCGCTGCGCGAGTTCTTTCGTGACGCGTTTCACGAAGCGACCGAGCATCAGCATCTCGCCATCGACGAACAGTCGGAACAATACGTCGTCAACCTCCTCACCATGTTTTCGCGCGCCGACGCGCTCTACGAGAAGACCCCCGAGGGTTTGCGCATCAGGCCGCTCGCCCACATGCTGGCCGAGGCTCTCGAGGCGCCGACCGCCGTCGCGCGGCAGCGCGCGCTGCAACGGCTCGGCGACGTGTCGCTGTTCATCGCAGGCTTCTTCGCGCGGAGCTTCGCACGCAAATTGATCGACATCGACTATCACATCGCGATGGGCGGCAACGCCTACAGCTCGCTGGCGGATTCCATGCAGCGCACGGCCTCGGGCCGCGGCATCGCCCCCATCTACGCGGAGCTCGCCGGCAAATTCCAGGGTCTGGTGGACGCGCTCAACGAGGTGAGCGAGATGTCCTACGTGCACAGCGATGCGGACATCCTGAGGCTCTATGAAATCTGGATGAAGACCGGCAGCCCCCGCGCCCACGGTCTGTTGAATCGTCTGGGCGTGCAGCCGGTGAAACAGGGCGGCTTCTCGCGCGCGCACTAGCCGCATGGTACTCCAGGGATTGCAATCGCTCTTGAAACGCCTGTACGACGTTGATCTCTCCTACGACGTTTGCGATTTTCTCGTGACCGACCGGCGTGAGCTCCGCGGCGTGTCCCCGGTCAACGACGGGCGTGCTCCCGAAGAGGAGCTGTTGCTCGCCCAGACCGCGGACGGCGCGGGCGTCTCGCTCTACATCGACCCCGAAGTTCTCTCGCGCCTGGAGGAATCCGACCCCATGGGGGCGCTGACCGAGGGAAACATCGCCGATTACTGCACGGCGCTCGAAGGCGTCAGCCATTTCGTCTATTCGGCGTGGCGTCTCGGCGGCGATGCGCCGGTATCGCTCCTCGAGCTCGAGACCCAGGCCGAGGTCGACAAGTACGCCGCCACGGTGTTTCTCATCGCCGATCAGCAGGGCGGCGGTTTTCCGGCGCACGTGCATCCGCGGCTTTTCGATCGGGTGAACTTCGACGCACGGCTCGAGCCGGAGCAATACGAGCGCTATCGGACGGCACACCGGTGTGCGGCCAATTTCTGCCGGCGTCTGGAAAGGCGCTTCGTGGGCCGGAGCGGTGCGAGGATCGAGGCGATGGTGCGGGAGCTGCGCAAATTCTACCGGCTGGGCCACGCGGCCAAGCTCCGGTATGCGATGTCCTGAACGGCCTTAGTTCTCGTCGTCTTTGTTGTCGGCGGCTTGCTTCTTGAGCTTGAGCCAGTCGCCGAGCTTGCGAAGATCCGTCTTCTTGGGCGCCTCTCGAGTCTTGCCGAGCTTGCCGCTGTCGTACGGGTTGTAGCCCTTGACGGTTCCCAAGGGATTCGATTGCACCAGGTCCAGAGGAGTCGGGGCATCGTCCGCCAGCGAGAGCGCGTCGCTCTCGAGCTTCTTCAGGCGGTCGGTGCTCACTTCGCGGCCGAAAGCGCCCGTGGCGACGGACCACTCCCAGACCGCGTTGCCGCGATCGTCGAATTTCACGCGGCCGCTCTTCTTGTCGTCCGGCGACGCCACGTTTTTGGGCTCGGGCTTGCCCGAGCCGGCCGCCGCCGCGTGGGCGCTTCCGGGTCGATTCTTTGAGTCTCCAGTGCTCATGCTCCTGTTTTATCCGATGCCGCCGCCAAGTCAAATCGAGTCCGTCAAAATCAGCGCAATTTCACAGAATCCAGCCGAAATTGAGCACGCAGCAGCGCCATCGCCGTTTTTCCGTCATTCCACTCGCCCCGCGCCACGCGCTCGAACGCCTCCCGGAACGGCAGCCAATCGACCTCGAGCTCCTCGTCGGCGTCGGGTTTTGCGGTCCCTGCCTCGAGGTCCTGCGCAAGGAACAAATGGATCACCTCGGTGAAGATGCCGGGGGCGGGAATGTAGAGCCCGAGGGAGCTCCAGCGCCGCGCCGTGACGCCGGTTTCCTCGGCGAGCTCGCGCACCGCGCACACCCCGGGATCCTCGCCCCGGTCCAGCTTGCCCGCGGGGATCTCCCACAGAAAATCGGCAATGCCGTGGCGGTACTGGCGCACCACGCACAGACGCTCCTGCGCGTCCACCGCGACCACGGCGGAGGCTCCCGGGTGGCGCACGAAATCGATGTCGTATTCGCGCCCATTGGCGTATCTCAGCCGTTCGGAGGAGACGTTCGATCACACGGCCCTGGAATTTCAAGGCGCTCGCGGTCGTGGTCGGTTTCAACATGACAGGCCCTCGTGAATGCGCATGCGATAAAAGCCCGACATCATCCCTGAAATCGTCAGCTGTGATGTGCTCCCTCGCGCCGGCCCCCGAAAACGCGCGATGCTTGAAAGCGCGCGATCGATATGACGTAATCTCATCTGGATATCCATACAGTTCGACGGTATAGTTTTGTCATGATGAAGGCGAAGACAACGACGGCATTCGAGCTCCTGAACCCGCAGCAGCGGCGTGCAGCCACGTTCGGGACTCCCGGCAAGGAGAAGGGCATCGTATCCGGCCCGATGCTCATCCTGGCGGGAGCGGGAACGGGCAAGACCAATACGCTCGCCCACCGCACCGCTCACCTGGTGCTGAACGGTGTCGATCCCGCCCGCATCCTGATGCTCACTTTTACCCGCCGCGCCGCCCTGGAAATGATTCGCCGCACCCAAACCATCGTGTCGGAGGTGCTCTCGGATCGCGGCAAGATGGGAGATCGAAGCGTGGTCACCCGGATGCTCTGGTCGGGGACCTTCCATTCGGTGGGCAATCGGATCCTCAGGCTGTTCGCGAAGCAGCTGGGGCTCGATCCGAGCTTCACCGTGCTCGACCGCACCGATGCGGCCGACCTCATGGACGTGATCCGCCACGAACTGGGATTCTCGAGCAAGGACAAGCGTTTCCCGCGCAAGGACGCCTGCCTCGCGATCTACAGCTATCGAATCAACACGCGGCTGTCGCTCAAGCAAACCCTGGAGGAGCAATTTCCCTGGGTCGCGGAATGGGAACAGGATCTCACCCGTCTGTATCGCGAGTACGTCGGCCGCAAGCAAAAGAACAACGTGCTCGATTTCGACGACCTCTTGCTCTACTGGCACGCGATGATGAAGAACCCGGCGCTGGCCCAAAGCCTCGGCGGCAACTTCGATCATGTGCTGGTCGATGAATATCAGGACACCAGCTCGTTGCAGGGCGAGATCATTCAGGCGCTGAAACCGGACGGCAACGGCGTCACGGTGGTCGGCGACGATGCGCAGGCGATCTATTCGTTCAGAGCGGCGGCGGTCGAAAACATCCTCGGGTTCGCGGATCGATTCAAGCCCAAGGCCGACATGGTGGTGCTGTCGCAGAACTACCGTTCCACCCAGCCCATCCTCGATGCAGCCAACGCGCTCATGTCGGAAGGATCGCGGCAGCATCGCAAAACGCTGATGGGCCTGCGCCAGGCCACGCAAAAGCCGAGCTACGTGACGTTGGAGGATGCCCAGTCGCAGGCGGAGTACATCGTGGGCAAGCTTCTCGCCACGCGCGAGGTCGGCGGCTCGCTGAAGCGGCACGCCATCCTGTTCAGGAGCTCCCACCACAGCGACGTGCTCGAGCTCGAGCTCACGAAGCGCAGCATCCCCTTCGTGAAGTACGGCGGCCTGAAGTTCCTCGAGGCGGCGCATGTCAAGGACATGCTCTCGATCCTGCGGTGGATCGACAACCCGCGCAACGCCGTGTCGGGATTTCGCGTGCTCAAACTCGTTCCGGGATTCGGGCCGGGCCATGCCAAGAAGGCGCTCGATTATTTCGAGGCGCAGAACCTGTCCATCAAAAGCCTGGCCGCCTTCGACGCGCCGCAGCCGAACAAGATGGATTGGAAGCGATTCTGTACGCTCCTCGAGAAGCTCGCCGATCCCGCGACCCCCTGGGCCGGCCAGGCGGGCCTGGTGCGCGAGTGGTACAAGCCGCAGATGGAGCGCCTCTACGAGGCCGCTTTCAGCCGCTCCGGGGACATCGAACAGCTGGAGAAACTATCCTCCCAATATCCGACTCGCGAGCGTTTCCTGACCGAGCTCACGCTCGATCCGCCCGCGGTCACCGGAGATCAATCGGGCTCGGCCACGAAGGACGAGGAGTACGTGGTCCTGTCGACCATTCACTCGGCGAAGGGGCAGGAGTGGGACTTCGTCTACGTGCTGAACGTGGCCGACGGCAACTTCCCGTCCGAGTTTGCGGCCGGCAAGCCTGAATTGCTGGAAGAGGAGCGGCGCCTCCTGTACGTCGCGATGACGCGGGCGCGAAACGAGCTGCATCTGTGCGCACCGCTCAAGTACCAGGTGACGCAGCAGGCCAAGGACGGGGACCGTCACGTGTACGGCGCCAAGAGCCGGTTCATGACGGACAAGGTATTGGAGACTTTCGAGAAGACCACCTACCGCAGCCTCTCGGGCGCCGAAAGCCTGCGCGCCGGAGAAGCGGCGACCGTGGACGTGGTCGCCGAACTCAAGGAAATGTGGTGAGCGCGCACGCGCGCGCCCGGGGCTCCTGAACGGGGCCCGTGCGCACGCACTCCGTCGCCGTCGTGCCGGTCGACTCGAGTCAACCGCAACGAATCACCAGCGGCGAGGTCCGCCGCCGCCGCCACCACCCCCGCCGGGAGGCTTGGATCGGGGCGCTCGTTCCTGAGCCTCGTTCACGCGCAACGGCCGGCCGCCCATCTGGAAGCCGTTCGTTTGCTGAATCGCGTTTTGCGCTTCGCCTGCCGCCATGTCGACGAACGCAAAACCGCGCGGGCGCCCGGTCTCTCGATCGTTGATGAGCTTGACGGAATCGACTTTGCCGTAGCGCTCAAACAGGCTACGAACTTCGTCTTCGGTAGCGGTGAACGGCAGGTTGCCAACGTAGATCGTCGTCATTCAACTTGTCTCACTAAAGTTTTCCGACGAACCGATGCTACGCCAGGGAAATATCGTTGGCAAACGCGAAAACTAAAGCCTTAAACGCGTTTTACTATCCATTATTCGGGCCATTCTTCGGGCCGGTCTTCGGCGGCGTCGCGACCGGGGGTTCAAGGGTCTGCTCGACCTCGAGGTAGGCGTAGCCGTTCAGCTCGTTTTCATAGAAACGCTTCACCGTCTGCGCCTCGGTGATCGACATCCGGCCCTCCTGAATCGCCCGCTCGCAGTCCCGGGCGATCCGGGGATACAGTTCGTCGGTGTCATATTCCATATATTCAAGGACCTTGGTGGCCGTATCTCCCTTCACGACCTCCTCGATCCACCACCCCCCATCCGGCTGCAGGCGAATGTGCACCACATGGGTGTCCCCGAACAGGTTGTGCAGATCTCCCAGGGTCTCCTGATAGGCCCCGACCAGGAATGCGGCCAGGTAGTAAGGCTGCTGAGCGCTGATCTCGTGCACCTCCAAGGTGCGCTTGGTGATCCGCGGATTGACGAACCGGTCGATCTTGCCGTCGGAGTCGCAGGTGATGTCCGCGAGCACCGCGTTGCGGGCCGGCTTCTCCCCCAGGCGCTGGATGGGCATGATCGGAAAGAGCTGGCCGATCGCCCAGCTGTCGGGCAGCGACTGGAACACGGAGAAATTGCAGAAGTAGATGTCGCTCAGCATGTCCTCGAGGTCTTCCAGTTCCTCGGGAACGCGATTCTGCTTGCGGCAAAAGTCGCGGATCTTGGTGCAGGTCGCCCAGTAGAGCCGCTCGGCAAGGCCCCGCAGCTCGAGGCTCAGGTACCCCCAGTTGAACATCTGCAGCGCCTGCTCGCGTGCCTGCAGCGCATCGTGATAGCACTCGACCAGGCGGCGCTCGTTCACCGATCGATAGCTGTCGAACAAATCCCTCACCGGCTGCGGAAGCTCCTGCCGTCCCCGGTAATCCTCTTCCGGCCGGCCGGTGATCTTGAATTGATCCAGCTTGGATGCGCCGAGCACGTCGAATACCAGGATGCTGTGCTGGGCGGCGATGGCACGGCCGGATTCGCTGACGATCATCGGGTGCGGGACGCTGCGTGCATCGCACACGCTCTTGATGCGGTACACCACGTCGCTCGCGTATTCGTTCAGCGTGTAGTTCATCGAGGATTCGTAGTTGGTTCCGCTCCCGTCGTAGTCGACGCCGAGGCCGCCGCCGATATCGATGTACTCGAGCCCCGCGCCCATGAGCTTGAGTTCCGCGTATACATGGGCGAGCTCGTTGATCGCGTCCTTGACCCGCCGGATGTCCTGCAGCTGGCTGCCGGGATGACAGTGCACGAGCTTGAGACAGTCGAGCATGCCTCGTTCCTTCAAGAGCGCATGCAGATCCAGGATCTCCGAGATGAACAAGCCGAACTTGGATTTCTCTCCCGCGGAATCCTTCCAGCGGCCGGCACCGTCGCTCGCCAGCTTCACCCGGACGCCGATCTTGGGACGCACGCCGTAGCGTTCCGCGTACTTCAAGATCGCGTGGATCTCTGCGAAGTTCTCCACCACCGGGATGATGGTCCGGCCGAGCTTCGCGGCGATGATGACGGCCTCGATGTAGCTGTCGTCCTTGAAGCCGTTGCACACCACGATCCGGTCCGGGGCATCCTCGGTGATCGACATGACTGCCAGGAGCTCGGGCTTGGAGCCGACCTCGAGGCCGAACCCGAATTCCTTGCCGTATCGGTAGACCTCCTCGACGACCAGGCGCTGCTGATTCACCTTGATCGGAAACACCGCGGCATAGCGATTCCTGTAGTCGTTCTCTGAGATGGCGGTGCCGAAGGCCTCCGCGAGATGCCGCAGACGGTGGGCCAGGATGTCGGAGAAACGAATGACGACCGGGGTGTGCAGATCGCGCGCCTTGAGACCCTGGACCACCTCGAATAGATCGATTTCGCGATTCGCCTCCATGCTCGGCCGGATGACGACATGGCCCTCCGCGTTGATCGAAAAGTAGCCCTTACCCCACGCCTCGACTTGATACAGATCGAGAGACTCCTCGATCTTCCAGGCGTGATTCGCGGGAAGCATCTTCGCGGGTGTGTTCATGTGCGCGCACCATAACAAATTGGGGCTGCATGTAAATGACGGGCGTCACCCGCGGGCGACGGGACGTTCGGGATCGCGAATCCATTCGCTCCACGAGCCAGCGTAGAGCCGGGCGCCGGGCAACCCGGCGATCTCCATGGCGAGCAGATTGTGACAGGCGGTGACCCCCGAGCCGCACATGGCGACCGTATCGGCCGGGGAAACTCCGTTCAGGCGTTCGCGCCACAGCCGCTCGAGCTCATCGGGCGGCAGGAAACGCCCGTCGTCGCGCAGGTTGGCGCTGAACGGATGGTTGACCGCGCCGGGAATGTGGCCGGCGACCGCGTCGATGGGCTCGACGGTGCCGGCGAATCGCTCGGGCGCGCGCCCATCCACCAGTAATCGGCGACCCTCCTTCAAGAGGTCGGCGAGCTCCGCGGTGCCGACCACCGCTTGCGGATCCACTCGCGGCACGTGGCCCGGCCGTGCGGACTCTCGGGGCGCGACCCCGGCGTCCGGACCGATCGTCCCGCCCGACTCGACCGCGCCGCCCGCGGCGCGCCACGCCTTCATCCCGCCGTCGAGCACGGCGGCCCTGGAATGCCCCAGCCAACGCAGCAGCCACCACGCCCGGGCGGCGAACGAACCGTTGACCTCGTCGTATACGACCACCTGCGACTCGCCATGGACGCCCAGTTCTTCGAATCGGGCCGCCATCCGCTCGGGAGCCGGCAGTGGATGGCGTCCGCTCGCGGCGGTTATCGGTGCGGACAGGTCCCGATTGAGATCGACGTACCGGGCCGTGGGGATATGGCCGGCTAGATAGGCTCGTCTGCCGGCGTCCGGCTGGGTCAAATCGAAGCGGCAGTCGAGGACCACCGGGAAGGACGCCGAGCAAGGGGCTCCGAGCAATACTTGGAGCGCCGCGGCATCGATGAGGGTTTTGAACTCCATCGGCCGAGCTTAACGCGCAGTCCGAAGAACCGCATCCGCTACAATCGCTGGATGGCACTCACTCTTTACTGGGGCAGCGGCAGTCCGTCTTCCTGGCAGGTGCTGCTGGCGCTGGAGCACAAGCGGCTCCCGTACGAGTCCCAGCTGCTGCATTTCGACAAGCAGGAGCATCAATCGCCTCCCATGCTGAAAATGAATCCGCGCGGCCGCCTGCCGGTATTGAAGGATGGCGATTACGTGGTGTTCGAGCCGGTGGCGGTTCTGTACTACCTTGACGCGAAATTTCCGCAGGAGCCGATCTTCGGGATGAATCCCGAGGAGGCCGGCGTCATCATGCGCGTGATCTGCGAGTTTCAAACCTATGCGGAACCCTCGCTGTCGAAAATCGTCGACGCGGTGTTCGGCGAACAGGTCATGGGCGCGTTGGATGAGCTCACCGATGCCATGCACGTGGCGGGGCGCGAGGCGCGCACCATCGAAGGGCGCTTGAGCAAGGAGCTGTGGATCGTCGGCGACCGCTATTCCGCGGCCGACATGGTCATCTTCCCGTGGATCCAGCTGCTGCGGCGGGCGTTGGCCAAGGCGGGGGCCGCGGAGCTCGGAGCACGTTTCCTGCCCATGGAACGAAACTATCCTGCCCTCGCGCGCTGGATCGCCCGCATCGAATCCCTGCCGGGCTACGACCGGACCTATCCCCCTCATTGGCGCGAGCCGTGAGCCTGGAATTTGGGATTCTTCGCGCGTCCCTGTAGGCTGGCGAAGGCTCTCTGAGGAGTCTTATATTCAGTCAACAACGAGGTAACTAAAAAATGGGAACGACGTTATGAGCAGCCACGAAGTGCATGTGAAATTTGCGGGCAGGATCGTATTCGTCGGTTTCGGCAGCATCGGGCAGGGTGTCTTGCCATTGATCTTGCGTCACATAGGCACTTCGGCAGACCGCATCACCATCGTGACCGCTGAAAATGCGGGCCGCCCCGAAGCCGATCATTTCGGGGTCAAATTCGTCAAGACTGCCTTGACCCCTGAGAACTACCGCCGGACCCTCGAGCCCCTGCTCGGTCCCGGCGATTTCCTCCTCAACCTATCGGTGGACGTATCGAGCAAAGCGCTCGTCGTGCTGGCGCGCGAGCGCGGCGCGCTGTATCTCGATACCTGCATCGAGCCCTGGGCCGGCGGCTATACCGACTCGAAGCTGTCGGTCGCCGCCCGCAGCAACTACACCATGCGCGACCAAGCGCTGGCGCTGCGCAAAACCTCGGGCGGCGGCCCGGACGATCCCACGGCCGTGCTCACTCATGGGGCGAATCCCGGCCTCGTATCCCATCTGGTCAAACAGGCGCTCCTCAATGTCGCGAAGGACGTGGGCCTCGAAACCAAGGTTCCCGCCGGCCGCGAGCAATGGGCGAAGCTCGCGCAGACGCTGGGCGTCAAGGTCATCCACGTCGCCGAGCGCGATACCCAGGTGAGCAAGGACCCGAAGAAACTCAACGAGTTCGTCAACACCTGGTCGGTGGACGGCTTCGTGAGTGAAGGGGCGCAGCCTGCCGAGCTCGGCTGGGGGACGCACGAGAAGCATTTCCCGGCGGATGGGGGACGGCATGAGGCGGGATCCCGCTGCGCCATCTATCTGAACCGCCCCGGGGCGAGCACGTGCGTGCGTACCTGGACGCCCAAGGCGGGCTCTTTCCATGCGTTCCTGATCACGCATTCCGAGGCGATATCGCTCGCGGATTACTACACCGTGCGCGGCGACGGGCGCGAACCCGGGGCGGGCGAAGGCGGGCGCGCCGTTTATCGCCCGACGACGCACTACGCGTATCACCCGAGCGACAACGCGGTGCTGTCGGTGCACGAATTCGCCGGGCGCAACTGGCATCTGCAGGATTCGAAGCGAATCATGCTGGATGACATCACCGGCGGCATCGACGAACTGGGCGTACTGCTCGCGGGGCACAAGAAAAACGCCTACTGGTACGGATCGCAGCTGTCCATCGAAGAGGCGCGGAAACTGGTGCCTTACAACAGCGCCACGAGCCTTCAGGTCACGATCGCCGTGCTTTCCGGCATGGTCTGGGCGATGGAGAACCCGCGCCGGGGAATCGTCGAACCCGACGAGATGGACTATCAGAGGCCGCTCGGCATCTGCATGCCGTATCTCGGCAAGGTGGTCGGCGAATACACCGATTGGACGCCGCTCTATCAGCGCGGCGAGCTGTTCGCGGAGGACCTCGATACCTCGGACCCCTGGCAGTTCAAGAACGTACGGGTCGTCTGAGCCACGACGACGGGCCTCAGGGACGAGGCCCGTAACTGATGGCGATCACGGTGAACGTCTGATCGCCCGCCGGCAGTGCGACCGTCACCGAATCGTCCAGCCGTTTGCCGAGGAGGCTCGAGCCGAGCGGCGAATCCATGCTGATGTAGTCGCTGGCCATGTCGAAGTCGTCCGGTCCGACGAGCCGGTACCAGGAGAGGGTTCCGTCATCGCTTTCGAGCCGGATCCAGGCGCCGAAGTAGACTCGGCCGCCGTCACGCCGCGCACCCAGCGCGGCGACATCGACCACGGTCATGCCCTCGAGGCGCTTGCGCAGGAATCGAACGCGGCGGTCGATTTCGTGCAGCCGCTTCTTGCCATAGGTGTATTCGGCGTTCTCGGAACGGTCGCCTTGCGCCGCGGCTGCCGCGACGGCAGCGGTGACTCGCGGTCGCTCCTCGTGCCACAGGGTGTGCAGCTCGTCCCGCAGGCGCTTGGCGCCTTCGGGAGTGATGTACTTGGAGCCGGGCTGGGTGGGCGCTCTATACCTTGACACGATGCAATAGAATTGGGTTCTTGCTAGGGGCGTGAACCGGTTCTTGGCCGAGCGCGGACGACTGAGCGCTCGTTCACAGATTCCGGGCGACTATTGTCACTAAGCTTTGTCCCATGAGCGCCAAATACTACACCCACTTCATCGCGCAGTCGGACGGCGCCATCGAGTACAGCGAGTATCGGGGCGTCGTGGAATTGCTGGGATCTCAGGGCGCCGTGCAGGGCAGCCGTGAGATCGCCCGGATGCTGGCACGCAGCTTCGACCTCGAGGAGATGGACATCCAAGTGCTGCAGTGGCACCAGCTGCACTGAACCGAAATCCCCTAGCGGGCTTTACTTCCCTTCATTGAAGTCCGCATTTCCAGCCCCGAGCTCAATACTCGGGGCTTTTTTTTGCCGGTGGTAGACTGCACCCTCACGTCCCCGCGTCGAGGGACTGAAGGGGACCTCAGATGCGCCTATCGTGTTTCCGGACGGGAGTATTGGCTATCGGCATGCTCGCCGCCGTGCTGCTGTCGGGATGCGGCTATAACACGCTTCAGACCCAGGACGAGCAGGTCAAGTCGGCCTGGTCGGAGGTCATCAATCAATACCAGCGCCGAGCCGATCTCATCCCTAACCTGGTCAATACTGTCAAGGGCTACGCCGCTCAGGAACAACAGGTGCTCATCGGCGTGACCGAGGCACGAGCCAAGGTGGGCTCGATCCAGGCGACGCCCGAACTGGTCAACGATCCGCAGGCGCTCGCCAGATTCCAGGCGGCGCAGGGCGACTTGTCGAACGCCCTGTCGCATTTGATGGCGGTGGTCGAGAATTACCCGCAGCTCAAGTCCGATCAGAACTTCCGCGACTTGCAGGCGCAGCTCGAGGGCACGGAAAACCGCATCACCGTCGCCCGCAACCGCTACATTCAGGCCGTCCAGAATTACAATGTCACGGTGCGCTCGTTCCCCGCCAACCTGACCGCGTCGATGTTCGGCTACAAACCGAAGCCCAATTTCACGGTGGAGAACGAGGCGGCGATTTCCAAGCCGCCGGCCGTGGATTTCTCGCCCGCCGCGTCGCCGCCGTCCTCGCCGCCCGCCGCGGCCCCATCGCCCCCCGCCGCGGCACCGTCGCCCGCTGCGGCCCCATCGCCCCCCGCCGCGGCACCGCCGCACTGACCGCAAGCGTGAGCACGCGGCAACGCTGTCGCCGAGCCGCTGCTGCTGCAGGCCTTTGCCTCGCCGTGCTCCTCGCGCGCGGGGACGTTCCCGTTCCTCCGCTCACGGCCCGTGTCATCGACCTCACCGGAACCCTCTCCGGCGGAGCGGTCAATAAACTCGAGAGCGAGCTGGCAGACCTGCAGGCGAAGAAGGGCAGCCAAATCGCGGTCCTGGTCGTTCCCACCACCCAGCCGGAGGAAATCGAGCAATACGGCATTCGCGTCGCGGACCAATGGAAGCTCGGGCGCAAGGGAGTCGACGATGGCGCGATATTGATCGTCGCCAAGGACGACAGGCGGGTGCGTATCGAGGTCGGCTACGGCCTGGAAGGCGCATTGCCGGACGCGATTGCCAACCGCATCCTGGATGAGACCATCAAGCCGCACTTCAAGGTGGGCGACTACGACGGCGGCGTCGAGGCCGGTGTCGAGCAGATGATTGCCGTGGTCAACGGCGAGCCCTTGCCCGCGCCCGATCGCCGCTGGGAACACCATGGCGGAGGCTTGGGGAGCGTGCTGCCGTTTGCCCTGATCGCCGTCGTGGTCGTGAGCGGAGTGCTCCGGTCGATCTTCGGCCGGTTGCTGGGCTCGGTCGCGACGGGAGGCCTGGCCGGCGGCCTCGTGTGGCTGATCAGTCATCTCATCCCGCTGGGGTTCGGAGTCGGCGTTCTGGCCTTCCTGTTCGCCATGCTCCTCGGCACGACCCGCAGCTGGTCCACGGGCCAGGGTGGCTGGGGCGGGGGCTTCGGCGGGCTGGGCGGCGGGTTTGGCGGCGGCGGCGGGTTCCGCGGCGGAGGTGGAGGCTTCAGCGGGGGCGGCGGGGGCTTCGGTGGCGGCGGCGCCTCGGGGAGCTGGTAGATGCAGGTCGGACGGTTGCTGCGGCACGTTGTTGCAACGCACTGGCGCACGCGGATGCTGTTTCCCGCGGTCACCCTCGACGCCATCGAGGAGGCGATCGGCCGTGCCGAGCGGTCTCACGGCGGGGAAATCCGCTTCGCCATCGAGACCTCGCTCACTCCTCTGCACGTCCTCGCCGACCTCACGCCGCGCGCCCGCGCGCTCGAGGTGTTCGCCCAATTGAGAGTGTGGGACACCGAGGCCAACAACGGCGTCCTCATCTACGTTCAGCTTGCCGATCACAGCGTCGAGATCGTGGCGGATCGCGGCGTCGCGAGGCGGGTGGGGCAGTCCGAATGGGACGGAGTGTGCCGGATGATGGAGGAGCACTTCCGTGCCGGGCGCTTTAAAATCGGGTCTATCGCAGGGGTCGATGCGGTCGGTGCGCTGCTTGCCCGGCATTTCCCCGCCCAGGTGCTCAGGCAGTCGGCGGCCGACAACCAATTGCCTGACCGACCGACTTTGCTGTAGATAGGTCCCCCATGATTGCCAAACTCGCGAACCTCTCCGGAGGCCGTATCGCCTTGGCCCTCGTTTTGGGCTTGAGCGCCGCCGGCTGCTCGTTATTCAAAACAGCGCCCCCTCCGCCGCCCCCTCCGCCCCCGCCCCCGCCACCCGCGCCGGCGTTGCCCAAGCCGACCGCCACCCACCGTTTCGAGTTGACCCCGGAAAGCGGGGACATCGTGGGCTATGTTCAGAAGACCACGGTCGGCAAGGACGACACCATGCCGGACATCGCCCGCCGCTTCGACGTGGGCTATGAGGAGCTCTTGCTCGCGAACCCGGGCGTGGACCCGTGGCTCCCCGGTGTCGGACGCGAAGTCGTCGTGCCCACCGAATTCGTGTTGCCGGCCGCTCCGCACGAAGGGGTGGTGGTGAACGTGGCGGCGATGCGCATCTATTACTACCCGCCGCACAAGAAGGGCGAGCCGCAGATCGTCTACACCCACCCCATCGGCATCGGCCGGGTGGGGTGGAAGACTCCGGAGGGAACCACCAGGATCGTCTCGCGCGAGAAGGACCCCAAGTGGGTGGTGCCGGCATCGGTGCGCAAGGAGCATGCGGAAGACGGCGACATGCTTCCCGCGGTGGTACCTGCGGGACCCGACAACCCTCTCGGCCAATACGCGTTTCACCTGGGCTGGCCGAGCTATCTGATCCACGGTACCAACAAGCCCTACGGCGTCGGCATGCGCTCGAGTCATGGCTGCATGAGACTGTACCCGGAGGACATCGCGGTGTTCTTCGACATGATCCCCATCGGGACCAAGGTCACCGTCGTCAATCAGCCGTATCTGTTCGGCTGGCGCGACGGCACGCTGTACCTGCAGGCCTACGCCGTGATGGAGGACGACTCGCGCGATTGGAACAAGAACCGCAAGCGCCTGCTCTCCAATCTCATGAACCCCAAACAGCGGGCGAAAATCGGTGATCGGATCGAAGGCGCGGATAAGGACATCGACTGGCAGCGTGTGGGAGACCTTGCGCATGGTGCGCGCGCGATCCCGGTTCCGGTGAGCGGCGGCCACGAAGGACTCGACGACGTGCTCGCGAAATCGGTCCTGGTCGAGAACACCTTGCCCGAAGGCTCCAACTGGGACGGCAAGTCGGGCTTATTGGTGGATGAGAAGACCTTCAACGAGATGGTCACCGGCAAGAGCGAAGCGCCGCCCGCCGAACCGGCCGGCGCGGCATCCCCGGCCGGCAGCCGATAGCGCGAGCCAGGCGCATGGCCCGCTTCAACGTGATGCGACCGGCGATTGCCGCCGGGGCAGCCTGGATGCTCGCGGGATCCGCGGCCTTTGCCGCCGCCGGCGCGGACCTCGCCCCGATTCAACCGGGTCTGGACTACCATTCGTTCGCCAACATCGATGAGTTCCGGGTCACCCGCCTCGAGTTGAATTTGCGGGTCGACTTCATGAACAAAGTGTTGTTCGGCGTCGTCGCTCTTCAGGTCAAACGCCTCGACCCGAACGCCACTCAGCTGGTGCTCGATACCCGCGATCTCGACATCCGCGACGTGAGCGAGAAGCCCACGAACGTGATGGGTGCGCTGTCGAAAAGCGAGACGACTTGGGTGAGCCGGCCCTTTCACGTGGACCGGGGGGATCCGGTCCTCGGGAGCCCCTTGGTGATCGAGCTCCCGCCGGGCAAAAAGACCGAAACCATCAAGATCGAGTACGTGACGTCGCCCACGTCGCCCGCTCTACAATGGGTGACCGACAAGCAAACCGCCGGCAAGCACCATCCCTTCATGTACACCTTGTCGTATCCGATCGGTGCGCGCAGCTGGATCCCTTTGCAGGACACGCCGCAGGTGCGCGCCGGCTACTCGGCCGTCATCCTCACCGACAACGACGTGATTGCCGTGATGAGCGCCAAGAACGACCCCAAGGTCAAGCGCAACGGCGAGTATGCGTTCCTCATGCGGGACCCGGTGCCCTCCTGTCTCATCGCCTTGGCCGTGGGCGATCTTCGCTTCAAGGAGACGGGTCCGCGCTCGGGCGTGTACGCCGAAAAACCATTGCTGGAGCAGGCCGCAAAGGACTTCGCCGACACCGGCGCGATGCTTCTGTCGGCGGAGCGCCTGTTCGGACCGGATCGCTTCGACCGATACGATATCGTGGTGATGCCGCCGAGCTTTCCGACCGTGGAAGTCGGCAATCTGAGCGCGCCGTTCGTCACCTCCACGGCCGTTACCCCGGATCGAAGCCAGGAGCCCGTGGTTGCGCAGGCCCTCGCACGGAGCTGGGCAGGCGGGCTGGTGAGCGTCTCGAGCTGGCGCGATGCCTGGATCAACGAGGGCCTGTCCCGCTACATGGGCAACCGGCTGACGGAGGAGGTTCTCGGCAGCCCGCGCGCGGCCGCCGCGAGCTGGCTCGAGTTGCGTTCGCTGCGTGAGAGCCTCGACAAGCAGAATGCCGGGGACCAGGTGCTTGCGGCGGATCTGCGGGGCCGCGATCCCGGTGGCCCCTCGAGAGGACCCGCTTTCCAGAAAGCCGGCCTGTTCTTCACCTATCTCGACAGCAAGTTCGGGCGGGAGCGGTTCGATGCCTTTCTGCGCGGCTACTTCGATCACTTCTCGCTGCGGAGCGTGGATACGGATCAATTTCTCGCCTACCTCAAGGACAATCTTCTCGACCGCTTCCCCGGCATCGTGACCCGCGAGCAGGCGCTCTCCTGGGTCTCCTCGATCGGCATCCCCGCCGACGCGCCGCTGCCGACATCGACGGCATTCGACTCGGTCGATGCGGCGCGAAACGCCTGGCTCGCGGGCAAGACTCCCGCCAGAAAGATCGATACCCACGGCTGGGAGACCCCGCAGTGGGCGTATTTCCTCTCAGGGATGCCGGCGATGCTGCGCCGGGATCAGATGGCGGAGCTCGATCAGGCGTTCGGCTTCGATCGGTCCGCGAACGTGCAGGTGGCGGGCGGCTGGTTCCTGTTGGTCGTTCGCAGTGATTATCAGCCCGCCTATCAGCGCCTCGAGGAGTACCTGAAATCGACCGGCCGCACGTCGCTGATCGTGCCGCTGTACGCGGAGCTCGTGAAAACACCCGCGGGCGCCACTTTGGCGAGACGCGTCTATCCATCGGCGAAGCCCTTTTACCCGGCGCAGACCATCGCCGCCGTGGATGCAGTGGTCCGCTCCGATGCCGAGAGCGACGATGACGAGTGAGTGGATGAAAGTGATGCTCGAGGAGATCGAGCGGAAGAAAGCGGAAGCCGAGCAGGCGCGGATCGAAGAGGAACGGCGCGCGCTGGAGCGTCGAACGAGGGAGGGGATGAGCGCGCGGAACGGTGCCGTCAAGGGATGATCCCGCTCAAGGATGACAGTGCATCCGCCTCCCGCCCCTATGTTACCTATTCGCTGATCGCCCTCTGCGGGGCGGTCTTCGTCTGGGAGCAACTGCTCGATGAAACCGCGGCGCGGCATGCGGTCGTGGGGCTGGGCGCGATACCCGCGGTGCTCTTGACCGATGCCCGGCTGCCGCCGGAATACGTCTGGATTCCCCGCTACGCGACGCCGTTCACCGCGATGTTCCTGCACGCCGAATGGCTCCATCTGCTCGGCAACATGCTGTTCTTGTGGATCTTCGGCAACAACGTCGAGCACGCGCTGGGGCACATCCGGTATCTCGCCTTCTTCCTCTCCTGCGGGATCGCGGCGGTGTTCGCGCAGGCACTCGCCGACCCGCATTCCGCCTATCCGATCATCGGGGCGAGCGGCGCCATCTCCGGGGTGCTGGGCGCCTATCTCGTGCTGTTCCCGCGCGCCAAGGTGCTGACTTTGGTGCTGTTGCCGTTCTTCGTCACGACGCTCCGGATGCCCGCCATGGCGCTTCTCTTGGTATGGTTCGCGGCCCAGCTGTTGAGCGCCGCGGCGGTCGCGGGGGGCAATGCAGGTGTGGCCTTTCGCGCGCACATCGGCGGATTCGTGGCCGGCGTCTTGCTGGTCACGTTGCTGAAGCGCCGCGAGGTGCGGCTGCTCGCACGCTAGCGCTTGCCCGCGGCGTCTGCGGCCCGCGCGGGCATTTGCCCGGCGAGAGCCTGCGCGAGCTCGCTGTGCTAGAGTACCTCCGGCCGCAACGAGGATCATATTGGTGACGCCGAGCACCCTGGGGCTCCGGGTACAAGAAGAACGAGGCCCTGACCAGACCATCGCGCGATCGAGCACCGCACGCACCGCTTTCGTGGGACGCACGCTGCGCGGTCCGGTCAATCGACCCGTACTCATAAAAAGCTATGCCGAGTTTCAACATGCCTTCGGGGGCCTTTGGCAGCCGAGCCGGCTCTCCTACGCGGTCGAGCATTTTTTTGATAACGGCGGCGGCGAGGCGCTCATCGTGCGCGTCGTCAACGGAGCCCGCGCGTCCACACTGACCTTGCGTGCCGGCAATGGCGCGCTCACGCTCGCGGCGGCGAGTCCCGGAACGCGGGAGTTCCTGCGAGCAAGTGTCGATTACGACAACATTCCCGCGGGCGATGCCTCGCGCTTCAATCTCACCGTGCAACGGGTGCGGATGCAGGGCGGAAATCACGTCGAGGACCAGGAGATATTTCCCCAGCTGTCGATGTCCCCGGATCATGAGCGGTTTCTAACGCACGTTCTGGCGCGGTCCGAGCTCGTACAGATCCGCGGCAATTTACCGGCGCAGCGGCCGGATTGCACCGTGGACGGCGCCGGCCGATCGGGAGCGGCCTACGTAAGCTCCAATTCCGACGGCGACGACGGCGCGGTGCTCACTGATTACGACCTGATCGGCTCCAGGATCGAGCGCACGGGTCTGCACGCTCTCGAGGAGTGCGATCATTTCAATCTTCTGTGCGTACCGCCGCCTTCACGCACCGAGGATGTTGGGCTCGCGCTCCTCCTGGTCGCCGAGCGCTATTGCAAGGAGCGCGGCTCGCTCTTGATCGTCGATCCGCCCTACGGCTGGCACACCGCGGACGATGCGCTTTTCGGTCTGCGCGAATTCCCGCTGCAGAGTGAGAACGCGCTGATGTACTTCCCTCGCATCCTGGCTCACGACAAGCTGCGCGGACACTTCGAGTCGTTTGCGCCCTGCGGCGCCGTCGCCGGCATGCTGGCCCGGAGCGACGAAGCTCGGCCGATCTGGGGCGAACCTCGAGTGGATGAGGCGGTTCTGCGGCCCGGGTATCGTCCGGTTTGCCTCGTTGCCGAAGACCGGCGCATGCGTCTGCTGCTCCGCGGCGTCAACACACTGCAAGCGGTGCGCTCGGTGGGCCGCATCGGTGCCAAACCGCGCACCATGGCGGCGGGCACCGCGGGAACGCAGGACTGGCAGAATCTCGCCGCGCGGCGACTCGCGCTCTTCATCGTGAACTCGATCGAGCGCGGTACGCGCTGGGTCATCGCGGCGGAGCCGGGACCCGAGACCGCGCACCTGGTGACCGCCCAGGTTCGGCGCTTTTTCGAGGAGCTGTATCAGACGGGCGCGTTCGGCACGCGGCGCCGCGAGGAGTCGTACTACGTGGTATGCGACCGGCGAAGCGGCGCTCCGGGAGAGTTCCACTTCCTGATCGGCTTTGCAGCCGTGCGGCCCATGGAGTTTCACGGCTACCGCATATCGCATTCGGCCTCCGGCACGAAGGTGCAGCCGGCCAGCCTCACCCGCGCGACGCTCGCCGAATTTTGTCCGGAAGAGCTCGACTGGGTCGATAAGCTGGCTACCCAGCTCGAGCCGCCTTGAGCGAGATGCGCCGCTCGAGCTCGGCTGCCAACGAGCTCTCTGCAGGCCGGCCGGCGGCGGCCGGTGCCGCCGGGAGCCGCGGCAGGCCGGGCAGGTCCTCGAGGGCTTGGCGAGCGTAGCGGTAGCCCGCCTCGATGGCGCGATCGAAGGCCTGCCAGTTCAGCAAGTCGATGCTGGCGAGCGGCGGCCTCAGGATGGCATCGGCGAGCGCCCGTTGCGCCGCCGCACTCGATACGCTGTTGATCATGCCGGCGTGCATGAGAACCTGGAATATATTGATCCGCCGCCGGCCGCCGCGGCCGCGGGCGAAATATCGCCAGAGCGGCGGACCCTCGCCGGGAGCGAGCTCGGCGGAGAAGCTGCGATCCGCGCCCGCATCGCATCCGAGCACGTACCCGGGCGCGTGACGATGCATGATGTCCACGGGCAGATTGTTGATGGCCGCGCCATCCACCAGCACGTCCTCGCCGTCGAACACGGGCGGCATGACGCCCGGAATCGCGACGGAAGCGCGCAGCGCCCGCGACAGCGGGCCCCGCCGGTGCTCGAGCGCGCAACCGGTGGTGAGATTCGCGCTGATGCAGAAATACGGCAGACGTAGATCCTCGATCGATACTTCGCCGTATTCGCGCTCGAGCAGACGCGAGACCTTGCGGCCGCGCGTGAGGGCGACCAGCGGGAAGGTGTAATCGTTGACGGGATTGGTGTCCACGAAACTTCGCCGGTAGCGCACCAGCATTTCCTCGTTGTTCCAGCCCATCGCGATGCCGGCGGCGATGATGGCGCCGATACTGGCGCCGCCCACGAAATCCAGCGGTACATGCGCCTCGCGCAGCGCGCGGATCACCCCGAGATGGGCGAAGCCCCGGGCGCCCCCGCCCGACAGCACCAAGCCGACGCCTCGGCCGATCAGGAGCCGCGTGAGCCGCGCAAGATCGGACGCCTCGACGATGTGGTGATGATTGGCGACGGGCAAGGTCGGCAGCCAACGGCTTGCGGCCCCCGGAACGAATTTCGCGGGATGCAGGAGCGCCAATTCGATGCATGCGCCGCCCCTCGCCGCGGCGTCGGCGACGCTTTTCGGCCAGCCGCGAGTGCGCGCCTCCGCGCGCGCCAGTGCAAGTATCACATCAGCCTGACGGCAGCACTGGCGGGTCCAGCCGGTATCCGCCGGGTCTGCGACGTAGACCACGTAATCGTTCGATTCCTCGAGACGGCTGAACCAGTCCGATGTGTGCATGCCGGCGCGCACGTCCCAGACCAACTCCGCGCGCCCCGCCCTTTGGAGCTCCTCCACCCATCGAGCGGCGAACTCGATCGCGTCAACCTCCTCGCTGTTGGGCACGAGCGCGAACACCCGCGCGTGCGTGGAGCGGGGTACGGCGGAGTTGCTTCGCCGCAATCGGCGGGCACTCAGCTTCGCGATGGCGAGCGGGAACTCGCCGCCCATCGATGCCGCCGCTTCGAGCGCGGCGTGAGGCAGCAGCAGGATCTCCGAATCGCGGAGCGCAACCACCGCCGCGCTATGCGGTTCGCCCAGGAGCCATCCGGCCTCGCCCACCAATTCGCCCCGCGCGATCTCGGCGGTGAAGTGTGCGTGGCCGGTCAAGCGCACGCCGAGCCGGCCGCTCGCGAGAAGATATACTCCCTCCGGTGAGGAACCGGAGTCGAACAGCATGTGGCCGGCCGGGAGCGAGAAGTGAACGGCGCCCGCGGCGAGCGCCTGGAGCGACACGAGTGGTACGTCCTTGAGGTCGGCGCTTGCCCCGAGGCAGTCGATCGCGCGTCGCAGTTCCTGCCGCGCGTCCGGTAGTTCTTCCTCCAGAGCCATGCCGGGGTAACGGCCGGGAGAAGGCCATTCTTTAACATTAATGCGGACGAAGTGAGGCGTTATGTCGCTTACGGTGATCTTTTCACACGGCAAGGAGAGCGGTCCCTGGGGACGCAAGATCACGGCCATGGCGGCCCTGGCGCGGGATTTGGGGCTGGCCGTCGAATCGGTCGACTACCGTGGGATCGACGATCCCGGCGCTCGAGTCGAGAAGCTAGTCACGGTCGCGGGCAAAATTCAAAGACCGCTCGTCCTGGTGGGCTCGAGCATGGGCGGGCATGTGTCCGCCGCAGCGTCCGGCCGGCTTCGCCCGCGGGGAGTGTTCCTGCTCGCGCCGGCCTTCTACATGCCGGGCTTCGAGTCCTACACGCCGCAGGATGTGCCCTGCGCCACCGCCATCGTCCACGGCTGGCACGATGATATCGTGCCCGTCGAGAACAGCATCCGCTGGGCGCGCGAGCACCATGCGGCGCTGCACGTGCTGAATTCCGACCATCGGTTGGAGGATCGCATCGAAGCGATTTGTTCCCTCCTCAAGTCGTTTCTCGCAGAGCTTTAGCGGCGAGCCTTGCCCGCCCTGGCGAGGCTCGCCTTGAGGCTCGGCCGACGGCGGCTATGGCTGGCGCGGAGAGGCGAGCGGAGCGGGGGGCGCGGCGATGTCCGGGGGCGGCGAGTCCTGGGGCGGCGAGTCCCGCACGGGCGGTTCGAGCTTTGCCTGAGCGATCTCGCGCAGACTCTCGCCGAGCCTTTCGCCGGTGCGTTTTCCCATGGCGTCGAACCCGGCTCCCATGGAGGCGTTGTAGGCGTTCACGTAGCGGGCCCCGGCCGGCGACTTGAGGAACGACAGCAGGTGCTTGAGATCCGAATCGCTCATGTCCCGGTAGGAATAGGCTAGAAATCGCCGCATGGGCACGCGCATGCTGTCCTCGAGTTCCGCGCGTCCGGCATCGCCGGATTTCTTGGCGCGCTCGGCGATGCTGGTCTGATCGAGGCCGGACCCGATGGCCGTACCGACGGCCACGGCCTGACCCATGCTCAGGAAGACATCTACGGTCGATTCCGTCGACCTCGAGGCCCTCTCGAGGTCCTCCACCTCCGCCTCGCGCTTGGGCGTCAGCGGCGCCGAGATCTCGCCGTTCATGACCTTGTCGATGTTGGCCTGGCCCATGGTCGCGGAAGCCACATCGTCGGCCACCATCCGCTTGCCCAGATCGCTCGAGAGGAAGACCTGCGTCTTGGCGACGGTCGACGCATCGAGATTCTGCGCGAGTGCGCTGAGAGCCGAGGTCTCGAATACATCGATGCGGAAACCACGCTCCGCGGCGGCCGTGACCGCGGCGAGCTGCTGGTCGGACAGCTTCGTGGAAACGTCGTGCTCGAACAGCTGGCGGATCTGGGCCGGCATGGTCCCGAGGGATGCCCGCACCTGTTCACGCACTTGCGCCGCCTGGTAGATCGTCGCCGCCGTATCGATGTCGACCGCAGGGCCGGCCGCATGGACCGCCGCCGCGGACGTGAAGCCGCCGATGACCATCAGCGCCGCGACTCTGCGCACCATTCCTCTACTCCGAGTGACTGTTCGTATCGGGGAATTGTACACTTATCGACTCGGGAGGCCGGTGGTTACGAGGTTGCAAATGCGCGCACTCGATGCTTCGACTCTGTTGCTGGCGGTTTTGTTCAGTCAAGGATGCTCCTCGTCCGCTCAGGCGCCCGACACGCCCCCCGCGCCGCCGCAGAAGACGGTGCTCGATCCTCTGACCCGAGACCTGGAGAAGGCGCGCGGCGTTCAGCAAACCGTCGATCAGCAAGCCGACGGCACCCGGCGCAACATTGACTCCCAAGAGCGCGGCGACTCCCCGCCCTAGACGCACGGCACCCCGAGCAACTTCATGAGCCCCATTCGCGGCTTGATCGGAGCCTGGCGCTGGGCCGTGCGCAAGACTCTGGGATTGTGGGTCAAGGCGACCATCAAGCCCGACGACATCGCCGAAACGCTCGCGGCTCGGGCGCGGCCGGTGTGCTACGTGCTCGAGAACGAGAGCCATGCCGATCTCGCCGTGCTCGACGACGCGTGCGCGAATCTTCGCATGCCGCGTCCGGAGCGATCCTTCGCGCTGGCCCGTCAGAGTCCCCTCCTGGGGCTGCGCAGCCGTTCGCGCGCCCCACGGTACCTGGTGCACATGGTGGACTCGGCGGCGGCTGATCCCGGATTCGACGCGGACCTCGTCCCCGTGTCGATCTTCTGGGGCCGGGCCCCGCAGAAAGAACAAAGCCTTTGGCGGCTGTTGTTCGCCGAGAACTGGGTGCTCGTGGGGCGCTTTCGCAAAATGCTCAACGTGCTCGTCAACGGACGCAACACCGTGGTGTACTTCGGCGACCCCGTCCCTCTGCGCGAGACCATCGGCGATTTGCCGCCGACGCGCGGCGTGCGCCGGCTGATGCGCTCGCTTCGCGGCGTATTCCGGGCGCAACGCGCATCCACGATCGGTCCGGACCTCTCTCACCGGCGGACCATGGTCGCGCACATCCTGCGCACGCAGTCGGTGCGGCACGCGGTGCGGCGCGAAATGCAGGTGCGCCGGGAATTGGCGGAGGCTGCGCGCGGGCGCGGGCGCGCGGGGCTCAAGCGCCGGGCGGGACGCCGCGCAGTCCTCCTGACCGCCCGGCAATATGCGATGGAAATCGCCGCGAACTATTCGCAGCCCTTCGTCACGTTCATGTCCACCATCCTGAGGCGCCTGTGGACGTGGCTGTACGACGGCGTGGAATTCGAGCACGTCGAGAAATTGCAGGAGATCGGCGACGGCGCCGAGATCATCTACGTACCGTGCCACCGCAGCCACATGGATTATCTGCTCCTCTCCTATGTGATCTATCACAAGGGCTTCGCGGTGCCGCACGTCGCCGCCGGCGTGAATCTCAACTTGCCGGTGGTCGGACGATTCCTGCGCAAAGGCGGCGCGTTCTTCCTGCGCCGAAGCTTCAAGGGGCACGCGCTCTACGCCGCCGTGTTCACCAAGTATCTCGGATTCATGATGGCCCGCGGTCATCCGCTCGAATATTTCGTCGAGGGCGGACGCAGCCGGACCGGGCGTCTGCTGTCGCCGCGTACCGGCATGCTGTCGATGACCGTGCGCAGCTACCTCAAGGAGCCGAAGCGGCCCGTGGTGTTCATGCCCGTGTACTTCGGCTACGAGCGCATCGTCGAGGGCCGCACCTACATCGGCGAGCTGTCGGGCCGTCCGAAGGAGAAGGAAAGCGTTTTCGGCGTGATCAAATCGCTGCCGTCCGTGCTTCGCAGCAAGTTCGGCACGGTGCACGTCAATCTCGGCGAGCCCATCGTGCTCGACGATTTGCTGAACGCATACAATCCGGACTGGCGCGGAACCCCGGACACCGCCGGCGCGCAGGAGGGCACCTCGCCGCCCGGTTGGATCGCCGAGCTGATCGGCGATCTCGCCTTCCGCGTCGTCAGCGGGATCAATGCCGCCGCAGCCGTGACACCCATCAACCTCGTCTCCATGGCCGTGCTCGCGACGCCTCGCCAGGCGCTGCTCGAGGCCGATCTCAAGCGCCAGCTCGACTTGTACCGGCAGCTGCTCCGCGATGCGCCGTACGCGCCGCTCGTCACCGTCACCACCGACAGCGCGGAGCACATGATGCGCTACGCGGAGTCGATGGGCATGCTGGAGCGCCAGCCGCACCCCTTGGGCGACATCATGCGAATGACCGCGGAGCGGGCGGTGCTTGCCACCTACTACCGCAACAACATCCTGCATCTATTTGCGATGCCCTCGCTTCTCGCGTGCTGTTTCGTCAGCAATGCGCGGATGCGAACCGAGGACATCAAGCGTCTCGCCTGGCGCGTCTATCCCTATATCCGCGCCGAGCTCGCGCTGCGCTGGCCCGAAGAGGAGGTCGGTGCGGTCGCCGATTCGCTTCTCGATGCGCTGGCCCGGTCCGGTCTCCTCGAGCCCAACGAGGATCGCAGCGAATGGCGGCGTCCTTCGCCGACCTCGCTCCAGGCCATCCAGCTCTCGCTCCTCGCGGAAGCGACGATCCAGACGCTCGAGCGCTACTACCTGGTGATCGCGGTGCTGCTGCAGGGCGGGCTCGGGGAGCATCACGCACGAGGCGCTCGAGGAGCGCTGCCATCTGATGGCGCAACGCATGTCGATTCTGTACGGTCTCGATTCACCGGAGTTCTTCGACAAGAGCTTGTTCCGGAATTTCATCGAGCTTCTGGGGCGCCGCCAGGTGATCACGACCGCGGAAAACGGCACGCTCGCTTTCGGGGAGCCGCTGCTCGGAGTCGCGGCCGACGCCCAGCTGGTGCTGTCCGAGCAGCTGCGGCACGACATTCTTCAAGCCACCCTCGCCGAGTAAACGGCGGCCGCCGCAGGCCTAATCCCAGCCGCCGCCGCGCTCCCGCTTGACGCTCGAGCGCCGCTTCTTCGATTCGATGCGCCGCTCCTTCGAGGCCCGGGTCGGCCGGGTTTTCTTGCGGATCTTGGGCTCGATCAGTGCGGCGCGCACGAGATCCGCCAGGCGCTCCAGGGCGGCGCGGCGGTTCTGTTCCTGGCTGCGTTCGTCGCGGGCGCTGATGAGGATCGTCCCGTCGTCCACCAGCCGCTGTCCCGCCATGCGGCGCAAGCGGTGCTTGGCCGGCGCGGATATGCTCGTGTTTCGGGGCAGCAAGAATCGCAGCTGCACGGCGCTCGCCACCTTGTTGACGTTCTGGCCCCCGGGACCTGAGGAGCGGATGAATTTCCACTCGAGCTCCTCGTCGGGGATCGCTACCTGCTCCGAGATGTCGAGCGGCACGGCGGCCCCGTCAATCGGGCTCTGCGCGCGTGTGGTGCAAATGGATCTCGCGCTGCGCCACGGGGATGGTGATACGGTTCTCCTTGAACAAGGCCCAGATGGTGCGATTGACCTCGGAGCGGACGTTGTTCACGCCCTCCTGAGGGTCGGAGATCCAGAATCTCAGCTCGAGCTCGATGCCGTGATCGCCGAATTGCATCAAACGCGACACCGGCGGAGGGTCATGCAGAACGCGCCTTTGCCCATCGCAGGCGGTCAACAGGATCTTGAGCGCGAGCTCAGGGTCGTCCTGATAGCTGATCCGGACCGGGAGCTTCAGACGGATCCTGCGGGTCGGTATAGCTCCAGTTGATCACTGCGCTCGAGATCAATTGCTGATTCGGCACCAGCATCTCGATGCCGTCGCGGTCGCGCACCACGACGTACCGGCCCCGCAGTTCCTGGACCCAGCCGAAGTTCTCCGTGCTCGTGCCGCTCTGCCCCGACAGACTGATGACGTCGCCCGGCTTGATGGACCGATCCATCAAGAGCACGAAACCCGAGACGAAGTTCGACGCGATCGACTGCAGGCCGAACCCCAACCCCAGGCCGATGGCGCCCGTCAGCACTGTCAGTGCGGTGAGGTCGACGCCCGCGGTATTCAGGCCCACGAGTATGCTGAGGCCGATCAGGAAGGCATTGGCGGACTTGGCGAGTCCGATCCGCGTCGACGGTGCGAGACTCGACAGCTTCTTCAAGCGGCGGTCGATCCAGCGGCTGACCCACGCGGCGACCAGCACGAACAAGGTGAGCGTGAACAGGAGTTTCAGCACCGACCATACCGTCACCCGGACCTTGCCCGACGTGATGCCGATGCTGTCCAGGCCGGCAATGATGGGATCCAACCACCCCAGGTAATCGGCTGCGAAGGCCAGCCAGATGGCGAGGGTCAACCGGGTCTCGATGTTCTGCATCCAGGACTTGCTTCCCAGACTCACCGCGAACAAGAGCACCGCGACGCGGATCACGACGAAGGCGCCGACCAGCCGTACCGCGGCATCGAGGATGGTCACGTCGAAGTGCGCCGCATAGAGAATGCCGCGCGCCAGAAGCACGAACCCGAGCACGACCACCACGGGGAGCGCGACCATCACGGCATGCGCGAGCATGTCGCCGCTCCAGACGGTGGTGGACGGCCGCGCCAGGCCCTTGGGGTCCCGGTCGCGCAACAACACCGCCGCGAGCCAGCCCAGGGAGATGCACACTCCCAGCGCTGCCGCTTCCGTCAGCACGTTGCGCGTGAACAGAATGTCGAAGAAGCCCTGCAGATGCAGCCAGAACTCCTCGATCATGCGTTCAGATCCGGAATGAGCTGGCTCTCGAGCCGCGCGATCTGATCCTTGAGCATGAGCTTGCGCTTCTTCAGGCGCTTCATCTGCAGCTCGTCCACCTTGAAGTCCAGAGACAGCCGGGAAATCACGTCGTCCAGGTCCCGATGCTCGATTCGCATTTGGCGCAGCCGCTCGATGTTCTTGAACAAGTCGGTGTTGACTTTGTTGTCTGTCGTCGCTCACGAGGTCGCTGCTTCTTGTGCGTCAAGGAATTCGGTCGCGCCACAGGGGTTCGATGCCATCGGGTAGCTTAGCCAACCGGCCGAGGGGATTCCAAATAAGTTGCGGATCGTGAAAGTCGGAGCCGAGGGATCCTGAGAGGCCGAAGCGCATCGCGAGCGCGGCGTTCGCCGGCGCATGCTGCGAGCCGTTGGCGCCGGTGACGATCTCCAGCGCGGATCCGCCCGCCGCCGCGAAGTCGGCAACGAGCTTCCGGCGAGCACCCGAGGACAGGGTGTAGCGGGCGGGGTGCGCCATGGAGGCGACGCCGCCTGCCTGGCGTATCGTGGCCACGGTCTCGTCGATCGGGGGCCAGTCGGCGGCGATGTGCGCCCGCTTGCCGTTTCCGAGGTATTTGCGAAACGCATCCTCCGCGCGATGGACGTGACCGCCGGCGAGGAGCGCGGCCGCCAGATGCGTTCGAGTGGGCAGTCCAGGCTGCGCCTCGACTGCCGAGAGGAGCTCGTCGCCGGGCAAGCCGGCCTTGGTCAACGCAGCGCAAATCCGGCGCATGCGCGCCCGACGCCTGTCGGCTTGGGCGTCAAGCGCATCCCGGAGGGTTCGCGACGACGGATCGATCCAAAGGCCGAGAATGTGAATCGATTGATGCCGCCAGGCGGCCGAGATCTCGACGCCGGGAACCAGCGTCACCCCGAGTCGACCGGCCGCCGCGCCGGCATCGGCGAGTCCGGCAGTCGTATCGTGATCGGTAAGCGCCAGGACGCCGACCCCAGCCGCGGCGGCTTTTTCGACCAGCTCGGCCGGTGCCAGGGAGCCGTCCGAGCATGTGGAATGCGTATGCAGGTCGACGGTGCCGCCGGCGCTCACGAGGGGTTTCCGGCCAAACCGACGGCCTGCAGGCGCCCGCCTGACAATACGATGAAACCCTGTGCGCGCTCGAAACCGTCGCTCGTATAGTCGAAGGTGTAGGTGCGCAGCAATCGCCGTCTTCCGCCGCCGTCCCGGCGCCAGCGAAAGCCCGCGAAGGCCACCGTCTCGTCGAGAAACTGCACGACGGCACGGGAACAGGCCTCCCGTGCAATGCGGTTTGCCGCTTCGCGCGCCTCGAGTGCGCTGTGCCAAAACTTGTAAGCTAGCGCCAAGCTGCCGGCTCCGATCATTAAGAAAACGAGATCCCCGCTCACGGTCTAGAGCTTACCCTGGATTTCCGCGCGGCATGCCCCATACAGGAGCCATGAAACACTCCGAAATGACCCCCAATCTGACCTTGAGGGTCGATCCGAATGACATGGTGCAATATGTTCAGAGCCTGCTGAGCGCGCCACGGGCGCCGAGCGCTCAGCCGGATTTGGAGACACCGGTCGCGCGCGCCGCACAGCTTCGCTGGGGGGCGCTCAATCGCGCCTTCGGCGACGCCCGGGTCCATACATGGATGCCGTCGCCCATGCGGAACCGGATTCATGTGCCGGCCGCCCTGATCGCGGCGGCGGGAGTGGCACGCCTCACCATGGAAGGCGATGACGTGGTGTTCGACATACCGACGTTGCTCGATGCCACGCTGCAGTTCTGCAGAGCCGGCGGGGCATGCCTGAATCGCCCTCACGGCGCTCTGGATAATACGCTCGGGTGGCTGAACGCTACGAAGTCCCCGTTGATCAGGCTCTCCCTGCAGTTGTAGCGCAGCCGATGTCCATCCAGCCGGGTGACCTGGCCGCCGGCCGCCTCGAGCAGCGCTTGTCCGGCGGCCGTATCCCACTCGGAGGTGGGACCAAAGCGCGGATAGAGCTCCGCCTTTCCCTCAGCCAGCAGGCAGAATTTCAGCGAGCTCCCGACGCCGGTCATTTCATAGGGTGGAAAGCCTGCCAGATAGGCAGCCGTCTCGGGGCTCATATGCGATCGGCTTCCAACGACGCGCAGCGGAGCCGCCGGAGCCGACACGCGGATGCGGCTGACTGTGCCGCTCGGGTCCCGCCGGAAGGCGCCGATATCCGCCGCCCCCCAGTACGATATTCCCTGGGCGGGTGCGGAGACGATTCCGAGCACGGCTTCGTGCCCGACCACGAGAGCGATATTGACGGTGAACTCGCCGTTCCGTTTCACGAATTCCCGGGTGCCGTCGAGCGGGTCGACGACCCATAGCTCGCGCCAGGATTGCCGCACCGCCCAAGGCGCCTGTGCCGACTCCTCGGAGAGTACGGGAACGTCCGGCGTCAATTGCCGCAAGCCCTCGACGATGATCCGCTGCGAGTCGAGGTCGGCCAGCGTCAACGGCGAATTGTCGTCCTTGCGCTCGACCGCGAACGCGCCGTCGTAGACCTTCATGATGGCCGCACCGGCGCGCGCCGCGATCGGTATCAAAGCATCGGCGAGGCCCCGGAGATCTCTCATCGGTTGCTATGATACGCAAATGTCCCGACAAGCAGGGCTCGATTGGTCGAGCATCGACACGGTGCTCCTCGACATGGACGGAACCCTGCTCGATCAGCGCTTCGACAACTGGTTCTGGCAGGAGCACATCCCCGGCCGCTACGCGAAGCTCCACGGATTGGCGCAATCGGCTGCGTGGGATCTGCTCGTGCCGAAATTTCAGGCGGTTCGCGGCACCATCCAGTGGTACTGCCTCGATTACTGGAGCGCGCAGCTGGGTCTCGACATCGCGGCCATCAAGCGGGAGGTGCTCGGCGGAGCGGGTCAGAAAGTCGATTATCTGCCCGGCGCGCTGGAATTTCTCGGCAAGCTCCAGGCCAGCGGCAAGCGGCGGGTGCTCGTGACCAACGCCCATCCGGTGACGCTCGCGATCAAGAACGAGCAGTCACGGCTCACGGACCACTTCGATGCCTGCTACTCGACGCATGCGTTCCACGCGCCGAAGGAAGATGCGCTCTTCTGGCCGCGGCTCGACACCCGGGAGCCGTTCGTGCGGGAGCGCACGCTGTTCATCGACGACAGCCTGCCGGTGCTCGATGCTGCCCATACCTTCGGCATCGCATGGCTGCGTGCGGTGCGGCTGCCGGATTCGGGCCGGCCGCCGCAGGACACCGGGCGCTATATTTCAGTCGACGGGGTGGCTGACCTCATGTAACCGCGGGGGCGCCGCCGCCGGAGCCGCCGGGGCGTCCACGCCGACGCCTGCGCCGGGCGGGCCGGTCGCCGGCCGGCTTGTCGCCTTTCGCGCCCGTGTCGGCAGCGCGCGGCTCGGATGCCGCCGCCGTTCCGTGCGAGGAGTGGCTGCGGGAGGGTGGGCCGCCATGCCCGCTCTGAGCGCCGTGCGAGGGCGCCGTGCGCCGATGACCGCCGCCCGGCCGTCCTCCCGGACGGTGTCCGCCGCCCCCCGAGCGCGGACCTCCGCCGGACCGGCCGCCGCCCCGCGAAGGGCCGCTGCGGGGCGCGCGCTCGCGCCACTCGGCGGGCGGCGGTGCGATCACCGCCGCGAGGTCTGCCGACTCGATCGTCGCTCGCGGAATCTGGTGTCCGATGTAGCGTTCGATGTCGGGCAGTCCCACGGCGTATTCCTCGCAGCCGAAACTCAGCGCGTCGCCTTCGGCACCGGCGCGAGCGGTGCGCCCGATCCGGTGGACGTAGTCCTCGGGGTCGTTGGGCAGGTCGAAATTGAACACATGGCTCACGTCGGGGATGTGCAGGCCGCGCGAGGCCACGTCGGTCGCGATCAGCACTGCCACGTCGCCGTTGTGGAAGTCGCGCATCATCTTCAAGCGCTTGTTCTGCGGCACGTCGCCGGAGAGGGCCTGGGCGACGAAGCCGTTGGCGGTCAGGGTCCGCTCGAGCACCTCGGCGACGCGCCGCGTATTGACGAACACCATGGTGCGCTGCGCATCGATCCGGCGCAGCAGCCCCATCAGCAGGGGGATCTTCTCCTCGGTCGACGGGAAGTACAGCACCTGCCGTACGCGATCGACCGTCATCTTGTCGGGCTCGATGCGGATCAGCTCGGGGTTGTTCATGTGCTCGTACGCGAGCTCGAGCACGCGGTACGACAAAGTGGCCGAAAACATCATATTCAAGCGATGAGTCGGATGCGGCAGCCGCCTTAGAATGAAGCGGATATCCTTGATGAACCCCAGATCGAACATGCGGTCGGCCTCGTCCAGGACCGCCACTTGAATATGGCGCAGATCGAACACATGTTGCTTGAAATAGTCGATGATGCGCCCGGGCGTGCCGACCAGGACATCGACGCCTTCTTCGAGCACGCGCCGCTGTTTCTCGTAGTCGACTCCGCCGAACACGATCGCGAGCTTGAGGCCCGTGTATTTCGCGATTCCCTCGGCATCGGAATGGATCTGCACGGCGAGCTCGCGCGTCGGCGCGATGACGATGGCGCGGGGAGCGTTTATCGGCCGATTCGGCGCGCCGGGGTCGGTCAACAGCCGGTTGAAGAGCGCGATCAGAAACGCCGCAGTCTTCCCGGTGCCGGTCTGCGCCTGGCCCGCCACGTCGTGGCCCGTCGAGCGCCAGGGGCAGGGTCTGCGCCTGGATCGGCGTGCAGCGGGTGAAGCCGAGTTCGGCGATGCCCCGTTTCAAGGATTCGGGGATGTTGGAGCGAATCGAACGTCAGCTGACTGAGATGGGCGTCTGACATTTTTCCTTTCTGAGCAGCGGAAACTTGCAAAATGGTGGGGACCGGATAACAATACGGCCAATCCGGAGCCGGTCTATCCGCTCCCATCAACCGTATCATCGGTACCCTTTTAAGGTAATCAACACCGCTAAACCCGCTGTATTGTGCCCGAACGGCCGCGCATCGTCACTTCGCGCGAGTTCGGCCCCCTTTTCCCCACAAACTAAACCCCGCCCAAGCTCAATGAATCTCCAAAAGGAGGCATATTCCAAAGTGTGTAACCCAACTATCGTTCACACCAGCGACGCCACGTTCGACAAGGACGTACTCAACTCCGACAAGCCCGTACTGCTCGATTTCTGGGCGGAATGGTGCGGCCCTTGCAAGATGATCGCGCCCATCCTCGATGAGATCGCCGATCAATACAAAGACAAGATCCGGATCGCCAAGCTCAATATCGACGACAATCCGGCAACGCCGCCCAAGTTCAACATCCGCGGCATTCCGACGCTGATCCTGTTCAAGAACGGCACCGTGGAGGCCCAGAAAGTGGGAGCGGTCACCAAGTCGCAGCTCGCCGCCTTTCTGGACAGCAACCTGTGAGAGGCTACCTAGGCAATCAGTCGCGCGGCCAGGGCGGCGGCAACAGGGCGGGCAAGGCGGCGGCGGCGGCGGGCGGCCGAATCGCTCCAACCGACCGCAACGACCGCAACGGCAACACCAACGGCGGGCGGCCCCCGCACGAGGACTACGGCGACCTGCCGGAGGGCGGCGATGATCTAGAGATCATTGCGCAGGCGGACCTCGCGCGCAGCCGCAGCTCGATGAATCTGACCGAGCTCAAGAAGCGGCCGATCAGCGATCTGGTCAAGCTGGCCGAGACCATGGGTCTCGAGAACATGGGCCGCTCGCGCAAGCAGGACATCATTTTCGGCGTTCTGAAGGCGCATGCCCGCAAGGGCGAGGACATCTACGGCGACGGCGTGCTGGAGATTCTGCAGGACGGCTTCGGCTTCCTGCGCTCATCGGATTCGAGCTATCTGGCCGGTCCCGACGACATCTACGTGTCGCCCAGCCAGATCCGCCGCTTCAATCTTGCGCACCGGCGACTCGATCTCCGGACTGATCCGCCCGCCGAAGGACGGCGAGCGCTATTTCGCGCTGCTCAAGGTCGGCGAGATCAATTTCGATTCGCCGGAGAGCTCGCGCGGCAAGGTGCTGTTCGAGAACCTGACGCCGCTGCATCCGACCGAGCGGCTGAAGCTCGAGCGCGGCAACGGCTCGACCGAGGATTTGACCGCCCGCGCCATCGATCTGGTGGCGCCCATCGGCAAGGGCCAGCGCGGCCTGATCGTCTCGCCGCCGAAGGCCGGCAAGACCATGCTTGCTGCAGAACATCGCGACCGCGATCACGGCGAACCATCCGGAGGTGTATCTCATCGTGCTGCTGATCGACGAGCGGCCCGAGGAAGTGACCGAGATGGCGCGCACGGTGAAGGGCGAAGTCGTCTCCTCGACCTTCGACGAGCCGGCCAGCCGCCACGTGCAAGTGGCCGAGATGGTGATCGAAAAGGCCAAGCGCCTGGTCGAGCACAAGAAGGACGTGGTCATTCTGCTCGACTCCATCACCCGCCTGGCGCGCGCCTACAACACCGTGGTGCCGAGCTCCGGCAAGGTGCTCACCGGCGGCGTGGACGCCAATGCGCTGCAGCGGCCGAAGCGATTCTTCGGCGCGGCGCGCAACATCGAGGAGGGCGGGAGCCTGACCATTCTCGCCACCGCGCTGGTCGATACCGGCTCGAAGATGGACGACGTGATTTTCGAGGAGTTCAAGGGCACCGGCAATTCGGAAATCCATCTGGATCGCCGCATCTCCGAGAAGCGCGTGTTCCCGTCGATCAACATCAACCGCTCGGGCACGCGCAAGGAAGAGCTCATCACCGATCCGGCGGAGCTGTCCAAGATGTGGATTCTGCGCAAGCTCCTGCATCCCATGGACGAGCTGGCGGCGATCGAGTTCCTGCTCGACAAGATGAAGGACACGAAGACCAATACGGATTTCTTCGACGCGATGAAACGGTAGGAGACCGCAAAAAGGAGTTTGAGTCATGGAATGGTGGGCGTGGATCGCGGTCGGAGCCATCCTGCTGGGTTCCGAGCTGGCCTTTGTCAATGCTCAGTTCTACCTGGTCTTCGTCGGCGGCGCCGCGCTCATCGTGGGTCTCCTCGAGCTGGCGGGTATTTCGGCGGCGGATTGGATGCAATGGCTGCTGTTCGCGGTGCTCGCCGCGGTCTCCCTGATCGGTTTCCGCCGGCGGATGTACGCGCGCATGCACCGCAAGCTGCCGGCGTTCAACGTGCGGGCCGGCGGGCGAAATCGTGACTCTGCCGCAGACGCTGCCCCCCGGGGAGACCTGCCGGCTCGAGTACCGCGGCAGTTCCTGGAGCGCGGTCAACGGCGGCCAGGTCACCATCGCCGCCGGACGCAGGCGCGCATCGAACGGGTCGACGGCCTGACGCTGGTCGTGCGATCCGGCGCCTGATGGCAGATCGCAGTAGGAGCTCGTGTAAATGCCCCTGGGCTACGGAGTCATCGTCATCGCCATCGTCGTGGTCATCATGGTGGCGAAGACCGCCACGGTGGTGCCGCAGCAAAGCGCCTATGTCATCGAGCACCTGGGCAAGTACAGCCGCACCCTGCAGGCCGGCTTTCACATCCTCATGCCGTTCTTCGAGCGCGTGGCCTACCGGCACAGCCTGAAGGAAATCGCGATCGACATCGCGGAGCAGATCTGCATCACCCGCGACAACGTGCAGGTGGGCGTCGATGCGGTGCTCTACATGCAGGTGCTGGATCCGCATCTGGCCTCCTACGGCATCACCAATTTCGGCTTTGCCATTTCGCAGCTCGCGCAGACCACGCTGCGCAGCGAAATCGGCAAGATCGAGCTCGACCGCACCTTCGAGGCGCGCGGCGCGATCAACACCAACGTGGTGAGCGAACTGGACAAGGCGTCGGCCGCCTGGGGCGTGAAGGTGCTGCGCTACGAGATCAAGAACATCACGCCGCCCGAAGGACGTGCTCTCGGCGATGGAGAAGCAGATGCGCGCCGAGCGCGAGAAGCGCGCCGTGGTGCTGACCTCGGAGGGCGAGCGCGACGCCAAGATCAATGCCGCCGAGGGCGACAAGCAGCGGGTGATCAAGCAGTCCGAAGCCAACAAGCAGCAGCAGATCAACGAAGCGCGAGGGCAGGCGCAGGCCATTCTCGCGGTGGCGACGGCGACCGCGGAGGGCCTGCGGCAGGTGGGCATCGCGCTCTCCGATCGCGGCGGCATCGAGGCCATGCAGCTGCGCATCGGCGAGGAATACGTGAAGCAATTCGGCAAGCTGGCGCAAGCCGGGTACGACCTTGGTGGTGCCGGCGAATCTGACCGATCTCGCCTCCATCGTCACCATGGCCACCAGCATCGCGCGGAAGCCCTCGCCCTCGGCTTGATGGACGCCCGCCGGACGGTCCCGATCGGCTTCGGGGAATTCGTCGCGCTCGCGGCGGCGATGATGTCGACCCAGGCCATCGCCATCGACGCCATGCTGCCGGCGTTTCCGGCCATCGTCGCCGCGCTCAACGTCAGCAACGCGAACCACGGTCAATGGATCGTGACCGCCTACATGGCGGGCCTGGGCACCGGCCAGCTGGTCTGGGGGCTGATGTCGGATCGCTTCGGAAGGCGGCCGATCGTGCTCGGCGGCCTCGGCCTGTATGTGCGTGGCGGCGCTGGTCTGCGGGCTGACCGGGAGCTTCGAGGCGCTGCTCGCCTGGCGCTTCGTGCATGGACTGGCCGCCGCGAGCGCCACCGTGGTCCGCTCGATCGTGCGCGATCTGTATTCGGGGCGGCAGATGGCGCGGGTGATTGTCGCTGACCTTCGTGGTGTTCCTGACCGTTCCCATGCTTGCGCCGAGCCTGGGGCAGGCAATCCTCTGGATGGGGTCCTGGCGCTACATCTTCATCGTCTGCGGCGTGTTCGCATCGATGCGTCTGGTTGTGCGCATTCCTGCGGCTGCCCGAGACCCTGCATCCGGAATACCGGCTGATCGCTGATCCGGCGCACATATTGCGCGCGGTGCGGCTGGTGGTCGTCAACCGCATCTCGATGTTCTACACCCTGGCGATGACGGTGATGTTCGGCTCGCTCATCGCCTACGTGGGCATGGTGCAGCAGATATTCGCGGACGTGTTCCATCGGCCGCGCATCATGCCCATGATGTTCGCGCTGTGCGCGGCGATTCATGGGCGTGGCCGCCTTCATGAATTCGCGGATCGTCGGACGGTTGGGGATGCGGCTCATTTCCCACAGCGCGCTGCTGGTGTTCATCGCCATTTCCGCCCTGCACGTCGCGATCGCGGCGCTCGGGCTGGGAACAGCTCTGGACCTTCGTGCGTGCTTCAGTCGGCGACCATGGCGACGTTCAGCCTGTCGATGTCGAATTTCGGCGCCATGGCGATGGAGCCGGTGGGAGCGGTCGCCGGCATCGGCGCCTCCCTGCAGGGCTGCATCTCGACGCGGCGGCGCGGCGATCGTGGGCGCGGTGATCGGCCGGGAGTTCAACGGCACGACGCTGCCGCTCGCCACGGGGTCGCTCTGCTGCGGATTCATCGCGCTCGGGTTCGTGCTGGCGGCCGAGCGCGGGCGGCTGTTCCGGCAGCACCACGCCGGGGCAGCCGCGTAGAACGTCAAAAGAGCGCGTTCAGCGACTGATGCGCCGCCGCTCCGGCGAGCCCGTCGAACCTTCCATGCTCGGCCAGCTCCCGGGCAGCCCTCATGAATCCGCCCCACGCCGCGCGGGCCAGCGCGCCGCCGACGCTCACGCGGCGCACGCCCAGCTCCGCGATTTGTGCGAGCGACAGATCGCCGGGCGCGCCCACCAATAGATTCACGGGCTTGGGTCGTACGGCCTCGACCACCGCCCGGATCTGCGCGGCCGTCTTGATGCCCGGCGCATAGAGGCAATCGGCTCCGGCGTCGGCGTACGCCTTGAGCCGCGTCACGGTCATTTCGATATCGGGAAGTCCCGACCAGGAAGCATTCGGCTCGGCCGATCAACATGACATCGCCGCCGGCCGCGTCGATGGCGCGCCGCGCCGCGCGTACGCGCTCGACGGCGATCTCGAGCGGAAACAGAGGTCCGTCGCCGAGCGAGCGGGAATCCGCCGCGCGGTCGCGGGCGGAGATCGAGTCCTCGATCGACACGCCGGCGACGCCGGTCTCGACGGCAAGGCGAACGCTTTCGCCGATGCCGGCCGCGTCCGCCGCGAAGCCGTTCTCGAAGTCGGCGTTCAGCGGCAGGTCGGTGGCGGCGGCCATCGTCCGCAGATGCTCGAGAACCTGCCCGCGCGACAGTCCGTTGTCCGGGAGGCCTTGCGACCAGGCGGCGCCCGAACTCGTGCTCGCGAGCGCCTTGAATCCGAGGCTTTGCAGATAGCGTGCGCTGCCCACGTCCCAAGGATTCGGGATGACGAAGCAGCCGCTTTCGTGGAGCTCGCGGAAGACGCGCCGCTTCTCGGCGGTGGTGGTTCGTGATGGCGTCATGCAGTACTCCTCAATCCAGGCGGCTCAATCCACGCGGCGGACCGCACAGGAAAAGCAGCCGCGATTGGCATTGTGCAAGTGAATATACGCAGCTTCGCCGCGCGAGAACATCGAATCGATGACCCGGGCAGTCTCGCTTCCGGGGCACACCGCTGCATCGATCATTTGATGCGTCGCGTCGTATGCCCTGACCGACATGAGGCGTGTCCGCACGTACTCCGGAATGACCCCGGCCTTCGCGACCGCCTGCGTTGCGGCCTTGCGCACGAAGATCGGCCCCGATGAGCGGTAGGGTGAGGCGGCCGGCTGGTGCTCGAAGGGCAGAAGCAACAGCTCCTCGCCGACCTCGGCGTCCTCGAGGCTCACGCGGCATGGAAAGCCCGGCTTGGAGTCGGCGAAAACGCGCCGTGCATCGATTCGGGACAACTCGGCCTCGGACAGCGCGAACAACGGGCGAACGGCTCCGGGGACAGACCGACCAATTGAAACGACGCCATGAATCACCTCGGTTCATCGGAAATGAGGTGTCCATGCTGGGTCAATCCGCGGCGCATGTCTCGCCGTTTTCGGACGTCGAGTTAGCGCGCTCCGTGCTCCCGATCCACCGCGCGATACCCGATGTCGCGCCGATACTGCACCAGATTCCAGTGAATCGCATCGACCAGGCGATAGGCCTCGCGCTGAGCATCCTCGACGGTGTTCCCGAGACCGACCGCGCAGAGCACACGTCCACCCGCGGTCACGATCTTCCCACCCTCCCGGCGTGTCCCGGCATGAAAGACCTTGCCGGGCAGGCGGGCAGCGGCCTCGAGGCCCGCAATCTCATCGCCGCTGCGATAGCTTTCCGGATAACCGCCCGCCGCCATGACGACGCCGAGCGCCGCGCGCGGATCCCACGATGCCTTCACGCCGCCGAGCGATCGGCCGAGTGCCGCTTCGCAAAGCGTCACGAGATCGCTTTGCAGGCGCATCAGAATCGGTTGAGTCTCCGGATCGCCGAGACGGCAGTTGAATTCGATGACGTTCGGTGTCCCGTCCTCCGCAATCATGAGGCCGGCATACAGGAACCCGGTGTACGGGGTTCCGTCGAGAATCAGCCCGCGCAGCGTCGGCTCGATCACCTCGCGCATGATGCGCTCGTGAATCCTGGAACTGACGATGGGGGCGGGCGAGTAGGCGCCCATGCCGCCCGTGTTCGGGCCGCGATCGGCATCGTCGCGGCGCTTGTGATCCTGCGAGGTGGCGAGCGGTACCACCTGATCGTGCGCCGCGACGATGATGAAGCTCGCTTCCTCGCCGGTCAGAAATTCTTCGATCACGATGGTGTGTCCGGACGTACCGAAGCTTCCGGCCAGCATCGCGGTCGCGGTCTCGATGGCCGCCTCGTGAGTTTCGCAGATCACGACTCCCTTGCCGGCGGCGAGGCCGTCGGCCTTCACCACGATCGGGAGCCGCTGAGCTCGGATATATGCCGGGTCGAAGTCGGATGCATTGAACGTGGCATATCGAGCGGACGGTATGCCGTGCCGTTTCAGGAATTCCTTGGTATGAGCCTTGGATCCCTCGAGGCGAGCGGCGGCGCCCGAGGGGCCGAAGCAGGCGCGACCCGCTGCGGTGAACCGATCGACGATGCCCGCGACGAGCGGACCCTCGGGTCCCACGATGGTCAAATCGATGCGCTCACGCTCGGCGAAGCTCAGCAGGCGCCCGGTGTCGGTCGCCGCGATATCGACGTTGAAGATTTTCGGTTCGAGCGCCGTGCCTGCGTTCCCGGGGGCGACGAATACCCGATCCACGCGCCTCGATTGCGCGCATTTCCATGCGAGCGCATGTTCACGGCCGCCGCCGCCGATGATCAGGACCTTCATCAGTGGCGAAAGTGACGGGTGCCGGTAAACACCATGGCGATGCCGTGCTCGTCCGCCGCTGCGATCACTTCGGCATCGCGCTTGGAGCCGCCCGGCTGGATGACCGACTCGATCCCGAGCTCGGCGACCACGTCGAGGCCGTCGCGAAACGGGAAGAAGGCATCCGAGGCGGCCGATGCGCCCTTCAATGACAGGCCCGCCTCAGCGGCCTTCAGGGCCGCGATCTTGCTGCTGACCACCCTACTCATCTGGCCGGCGCCCACGCCCAGGGTGGCGCAATCCTTCGCGCAGACGATTGCGTTCGATTTGACATATTTCACGACGCGCCACGCGAACAGGAGGTTTTCGAGCTCGGCCGCGGTGGGGACGCGCTTGGTGACCACCCGAAGGTCCTCGGCTCGCGCCGACGCGCTGTCGCGAGTTTGTACCAACAATCCGCCCGCGACGCTCTTGTATTCGAGCATCTGCGACACCGGCTTCGCGAGATCGCCGACTTCCAGCACGCGGACGTTGTCCTTGGAGGCGACGATGCTCCGCGCCGCGCCGGAGGCGCTCGGTGCGAGAATCACTTCGACGAATTGCCGATCCACGATCGCCCGCGCGGTGGTTGCATCGAGCTCCCGGTTGAAGGCGATGATCCCGCCGAAGGCGGAGGTCGGGTCCGTGCGATACGCGTTCAGGTAGGCCTCTGCGATCGAGGAGGCCGTCGCCACCCCGCATGGATTTGCATGCTTCACGATGACGCACGCCGGCGTATCGAACTGGCGGACGCACTCGAGCGCGGTGTCGCCGTCGCCGATGTTGTTATAGGACAGCTCCTTGCCCTGGATCTGCCTCGCTTGGGCGATCGATGCGCCGATCGCACGCGGATCGGTGTAGAACGCCGCCTGCTGGTGCGGATTCTCACCGTATCGAAGATCCAGGCGTTTGCGAAAGGAGAGATTCAAATCGTTGGGGAATGTCGCCGATTCGGCGCCGATCGCGCCGGTGAAATAGGCCGACACCATCGAGTCGTATTGCGCCGTATGCGCGAACGCCTTGGCCGCGAGTTGTTGACGCATGCCGACGTTGGTCGCGCCTTGATTGGCGGCCAGCTCGTCGAGAAGGGCGCGGTAATCGGCGGGATCGACCACTACGGTGACCGAGGCGTGGTTCTTGGCCGCAGCCCGGACCATCGCAGGGCCTCCGATGTCGATATTCTCGACTGCCTCCTCGTAGGTGCAGTCGGGCCGGGCGACGGTCGCGGCAAATGGGTAGAGATTCACTGCGAGCAGATCGATGGGCTCGATGCCGTGCTCGCGCATGACCTCTTCATCTACTCCGCGGCGCCCGAGAAGTCCGCCGTGGATCTTCGGATGAAGGGTTTTGACGCGGCCTCCCATGATTTCGGGAAAGCCGGTATGCTCGGCGACTTCCTTGACGGAAATACCGTGACGAACCAAGAGGTTGGCCGTACCTCCGGTGGATAGCAGCTCGATGCCGCGCTCCTTCAGCTCGCGCGCGAACTCGACGATCCCGGTCTTGTCGGAGACGCTCAGCAGTGCGCGACGTACGGGCGTGAGCAATGTTGTCCCTACTCGCTGATACCGAACTCTTTGAGTTTCTTACGTAATGTACCGCGATTGATCCCGAGGATGGTCGCGGCGCGGCTTTGATTGCCCTGCACGTGGCCCATCACGACCTTGAACAGCGGTTCCTCGACCTCGCGCATCACCAGTTCATACAGATGCGCCGGCTTGTGGCCGTTCAACGTCTCGAAGTAGCACTGCAGCGCCTCTTCGGCCTGCGAACGCAACGGCACACCTTTCCCGTTGACCTTCAGGTCGCGTCCGTTGAACGTCGCGGCGAGGTCCCTGCGTGCCTTGGCTTTCTTTTTTGCGACCATAGTCCCACCCAATATCCCTGCAGCTCATTCTTATTGTTAGCCTATGTGCGCTCACGCTGCGCGCGGCACTCGCGTGTCGTATTCGTCCAACAACGTGGCCAACTGCTCATGCGGAGTCTCGATTCGTACGAGGCGATCCCGCAAGGCCTCTTGTCCAGGATGCTGACGGAAATACCAACTCAAATGTTTACGAGCCACTCGAACACCGGTCTCATCGCCATAAAAATCGTATAGGTCTTCGAGGTGGGCGCGCATAATATCACGGACGTTTTCCTGCGCTAGATCCTCGCGCAATTTCCCGGTCTCGACGAAAAAATTGACTTCGTCGAAAATCCATGGCCGACCTTGCGCGGCTCTTCCGATCATGACGCCGTCGCAGCCCGTATAGCTCAGGATCTCCCGGGCGCGCATCGGGGAGTCGATGTCGCCGTTCGCAAGCACCGGAATCTTGACGCTGCCCTTGATCGCGCGAACCGTATCATGCTCCGCAGCCCCCTGAAACATGTCCGTGCGCGTCCGGCCGTGAATCGCGAGCGCTTGAATGCCGCTGTCCTCGGCAATCCGCGCGATGTGAATACCGTTCTTGTGCGAAGGATCCCAGCCGGTCCGCGTCTTCAAGGTGACGGGAACATTCACCGCGCCGACGACAGTCGCGAGGATGCGCGCCACCAATGCCTCATCCTTCATCAACGCCGATCCGGACAGGCGATTGCATACCTTTTTTGCAGGACATCCCATGTTGATGTCGATGATCTGCGCACCGGCGTCGACGTTGCGCCGCGCGGCCTCCGCCATCATCTGCGGATCGAAACCCGCTATCTGCACGGCCCGCGGACCGGGCTCGCCGCGATGATCCCTGCGGTGGCGGGATTTGGGCGTATCCCAAAGGCGCACATCGGAGGCGAGCATTTCCGACGCAGCGAGCCCCGCGCCGAACTTGCGGCACAGCGTGCGGAACGGGCGGTCCGTGACACCCGCCATCGGGGCGAGCACTACATTGGAACGCAGCTCATAGGGTCCGATTTTCACTGTTTCGCCTGCGTCGCAACATCGCCGGCGCATGAAATTTTTTGATCGGCGCCGCGGACGCACACATCGATCTCGAAGCCCTCGGCGTCTTTGCCGGGGTCGACGATGTCTAGCGTCGCATCCGCCCGCTCTCCCGGCGACAGCATGCGCACGATCGGCTTGCCCATGTACTCGGCGGGCTCGAAATCGCGCGCGCCGATCTTCGTGCCAAAACGGTTGGCCAGCGTGACGCGCAACAGCGGATAGGGCTGGAGTTGCGCGGCCGTGTTGAGGATGCTGGCGCGCACGCGCAGAGTCCCGCTCGCACTCGGATCACCGGTCACGCCCCATTGGCGCAACTGATACGCAGAGAGGTTGGCGGGCGCACTCACCGCGACACCGAGCGCCGCATAGAGTCCGTGCAGGGGCCCGCGCAAGGGCGCGTGCGTGCCGATCCACGCGCGGTTGCCGTGAATCAATTGTGCGCACAACAGAAATGCCAGGAAGACCGATGTTCCCAGCCAGACGCTGGAGGGTATCGATCGCCGGGGTGAATCCGAAAACTCGGGAGGCGCGGAGGACTGGGCAATTCCGGACAGCATCTCCTGCCGCACACCCTCCGATACCTCAAAACCGCCGCCGCGATTGGATGGCGGCTCCGGCGCGGCGGCCGCTTCACTTTCCTCGACGGCGTCGTCGGGCAAGGATTCCGATGCGTTCGGGGATTGCCGGGATTGCGCCAAGCGTTCGACGAAGACGCGGTCCAACTCGCCCGGCGGCAATGTGAACTCCATGGAGCCATCGTCGAGAAGCGGCTCGCCGGCTCGAGCGGCCGGCGCTGGCGGCGGTGCGGGTGCCGTTGCTGGCGGCGGTGCGGGTGCCGTTGCTGGCGGCGGTGCCGTTGGTGCCGTTGCTGGCCCTGGTGCCGGTGCCGTTGCGGAAGGCCTTCGAACCGCCGCCGCCGGTGCGGCGATGGGCGCGCGTGCTCGCGCGTGCGCGGGTGCGGGCGCGGGCGCGCGGACGCGGGTGTGCGCGGAGGTGCAGGCGCAGGCTTGGGATTGGCAGTGGCCGGTGGAGGGGATGGCGGCGGTGCGGTGCGCGGTGGGGGTGGTGGCGGCGGCGGCATGTCCTCCACGAACTTTTCCACCAATTGCAGGCGCGCGAAGTCGACGTCGTTGGAATCCAAATCCTCGATTTCGATGATTTCGTGGCTGCTTCCCGACGATTCGCCCGGCTGCCGCAGCGGCGGTACGGCCGATTCCAAGATCTGGTTGGCGCGCGTTTCCATGTCGAGAGACGATTCGCCGGCCGGAAAGGCGGCAGGATCCTCCGCAAGCCGCGCGAGCGCATTGAACACCTCGCCACAGCGGCCGCAGCGCACCTGGCCGCCCGCGGCACGCAACACCTCGGCCGACAAGCGGAACACCGTTTCGCATTTTATGCACTGCGTGTACAAGCTAGGCGATTCTCCGAGCGTGGATGCAGCACCAGTCCTCGCGCCCAAAGACCTGCACGATATCAAAACCGGAGGTGTACGCGGCTTTCACCGCGTAGGCCTGGGATTTCAAGAGTCCCGACAGCACGAGGTCCGCGCCCGTCTTGCAGGCTGACCGGAGTATCGGGGAAAGCTCGATCAAGGGCTCGGCCAGGATATTCGCCATCACGAGGTCCGCGGCAGGAAGGGAGGGCGGCACGCCCTGTATCTCCAGCCGTTCCGCGACTTCGTTGCGGATGGCATTGTCGCGCGTGGCGAGCAGCGCCTGCGGGTCGAGGTCGACGGCGATGACGTGGGAGGCCCCAAGTTTCAGGGCGGCAATTGCCAGGATCCCGGAACCGCACCCGTAATCGATCATCGAGCGGCCGGCGAGCGGCAGCGCGTCGAGCAGTTGCAGGCAAAGCGCCGTCGTGGGATGGGTACCGGTGCCGAAGGCCAAGCCGGGGTCCAGCCGGACGACCACGGCGTCCGGATCCTGGGGCGGCTCGTCTACGGTCGGGCATACCCAGAGCCGCCGCCCGAACCGCAGGGATTTCCAATCTCGAAGCCAGACACGTTCCCAGTCATGGTTCTCGACTGCGCGCAGCCTCGCCGAACCCGTGATGTGGGGACCCAAACGGGAAGACAGCTCTCCCACGGTGCTTGCGGCCTCGTGGGAGTCATCGAACAGCGCACGCACCGACGTGTCGCTCCATAATCGGATCTCGCCGGGCTTCGGCTCGAGCACGGGCTCATCGCCGCGGTCGAGGAACGTGATGGAAATCGCTCCGATGTCCTCGAGAGCGGTCTCGACCGCCTCCGAGCTCAGGTTCGCCAGCGGAAATTCGATCTCATAGAGCATGATCGTGCGGCAAGCAGGTGCTCGAAGGAACTCCGTCGGCGTTCACTTCAATCCGAGCCGCCGCTCCAGATAGTGGATGTCCGTGCCGCCCTGCCGAAATGCCGAGTGGTTGAAGATTTCCTGGTGCAGGGGAATATTGGTCTTGATCCCCTCCACGACCATCTCGGCGAGGGCGTTGCGCATGCGGGCGATCGCCGTATCCCGGGTGTCGCCGTAGGCAATGACCTTGCCGATCATCGAATCGTAAAACGGCGGTACGTTGTAGCCCGTGTACACGTGGCTGTCGACGCGGATGCCGGGGCCGCCGGGAGAATGCCACAGTCTGATCGGCCCGGGCGAGGGGACGAACGTCTTCGGATCCTCTGCGTTGATACGGCATTCGATGGCGTGGCCGCGGATTTGGATGTCGTTCTGAGTGTAGGGCAGCGCCTCCCCCGCCGCTATCAGGAGCTGTGCCTTGACGATGTCGATGCCGGTGACGAGCTCCGTCACCGGGTGCTCGACTTGCACCCGCGTGTTCATCTCGATGAAGTAGAACTCGCCGTCCTGATAGAGGAACTCCAGCGTGCCCGCGTTGCGGTATCCGACCTCGCGGCATGCCCGCGCGCACCGCTCTCCCATGGTCTTTCGCTGTTTGGCGGTCAGCCCCGGTGCGGGCGCCTCTTCGAGCACCTTTTGATGGCGCCTCTGCATCGAGCAATCGCGTTCGCCCAGGTGCACCACATTGCCGTAGTTGTCCGCAAGCACTTGAAATTCGATATGCCGCGGCCGCTCGAGGAATTTCTCCATGTAGACCTGCGGATTACCAAATGCCGCGAGCGCCTCCGATTGGGTAACGCTTATCGCATTGAGGAGCGAGGCGTCCGTGTGGACCACGCGCATGCCGCGGCCGCCTCCGCCGCCCGAGGCCTTGATGATCAATGGGTAGCCGATGTCCTTGGCGATGCGGAAGTTCTCGTCGGCATCGTTCGCGACGGGGCCGTCGGAACCCGGCACGCACGGCACGCCCGAAGCCTTCATCACCTTGATCGCGGAGACCTTGTCGCCCATCAGGCGGATGGTCTCGGCGCGCGGCCCGACGAATATGAAGCCGCTCTTCTCGACGCGCTCCGCGAAATCCGCGTTCTCGGACAGGAATCCGTAGCCCGGATGGATGGCGACCGAGTCGGTCACCTCCGCGGCGCTGATGATGGCGGGCATGTTCAGGTACGAGAGCCCGGCCTGCGGCGGCCCGATGCAGACGGTCTCATCCGCCAAAAGGACGTGCTTGGTGTTGAAATCGGCGGTCGAATGCACGGCCACGGTCTTGATGCCGAGCTCGCGGCACGCCCGAAGGATGCGAAGCGCAATCTCGCCGCGGTTGGCGATGACGACTTTCTCGATCATCGCGGTTATTCGATGATGAACAGCGGCTGGCCGAACTCGACCGGCTCGCCGTTCTTGGCGAGGATCGCGGTGACGCGTCCCGCTTTGTCAGACTCGATCTGGTTCATCATTTTCATGGCTTCGATGATGCAAAGGATCTGGCCCACCTTGATTTCCTGACCGATCTCGACGAAGGACTTGGCTCCCGGCGCAGAGGCCGAGTAATAGGTGCCGACCATGGGCGAGGTGATGGTCTGGTCGTCGTTTAGAGGCTTGTGCTCGCCGGCGGCGGTGGCCGGTTTTGCCGGCGAGGCGGGCGCGGCCGGCGGGGCCTGCTGAATCTGCGGGGCTCCAATCACCGCCGGTGCGGCCATCGACATCCGGGGATGGCGGCTGATGCGTACCGATTCCTCGCCCTCCGAGATCTCCAATTCCGAGATGCCTGACTCTTCCAGAAGCTCGATCAGCTTCTTAACTTTTCGAATGTCCATCCGAAAACCCCTTCGAATAAATTTTTGGTGTAAGAGCTCAAGCCGAGGCCAAACGCGCGCAGGCGGCCGTCAGCGCGAGCTCGTACCCCAGAGGGCCGAGTCCCACGATGCAGCCGGCGGCGAGATCGGACAAATAGGAGCGATGCCTGAATTCCTCGCGTGCGAACACATTGCTCAAATGAACTTCGATGAACGGTACCGAGACGGCGAGGAATGAGTCCCGGAGGGCGATGCTGGTATGGGTGAACGCGCCCGGATTGATGATCACGAAGGCAATGCCGTCGTGGCGGGTCGACTGCACCCTGGCGACCAGCTCGTGCTCGGCATTGCTCTGTGCCGCGACCAGTTCGTGGCCTTGCGCCGCCGCCAGGCCCTGGAGCTTCGCCTCGATATCGGGCAGCGTCGTCGCGCCGTAAAGCTCCGGCTCCCGGCTGCCGAGCAAGTTCAAGTTGGGTCCATTGAGGAGAAGGATTCGCGCCATCGTGGACGTTCAGGTCCCTAAAAGATCCGCGATAATAACCGGAAAGTGACCTGATTTGGCAAGGTTCTTACGCGAACTTCGCCGGAAGGGTCTCAGCCGGGTTTGCCGGGCGCGATCTTGCGGAGACCTTCGGCGATAGTGCGGCGGGCATCTTTGAGCTCGAGGTGATCCTGATTGAGGTTTTGGACCACGGAGAGAATGAAATCCGCCTGGGGCCCGTGCAGCTCTCCCACGTAGAGCGCGACGACCTCGCCACGACGGTCGGTGAAGACCGTAAAGGGAAACGCCGGAGAGTCGAAACCCAACGAAGCCGCCACGTCGAGCGCGTCCTGTTCCCCGATCAAAATGGGATACTCGATCCGGAGCTCGCGCGCATAATTCGTCACCGCATCGCGATGGTCCACCGCGATTCCCACGATCTGGACGCCCCGATCCGCCCAATGACTGGATAATTCCTCGAGCAGCGGAATTTCGCGGCGGCAGGGCGCGCACCAGGTCGCCCAAAAATTGATGACCAGGGATTTGCCGCTCCAGGTATCGATGGGCGTCGGTTTACCCTGTAGATTCTCTAGCGAGAACTCGGGCAGGCGATCAGGGATCCTCGCCGGCTGAGGTGCGGACTCGGCCATGAGGTCGCTGGGAATTGGGGGGCTGGCCTCCCCCACCGGAGTGGCGACCGCCACGGCGGGGCTCGAGGCCATCCGGCTCGAATGGATGCGTGCGCCCGCCCAAATCCCGACAATCACCACCAGCACGGCACCCGCGAAGCGAAATACCCGGTCGTTCATGCCGCCGGCAGGGGTAGCGTGCGTTCCTTGCGGAGCAACAATCCGGCCAGAAGGAACGCGATGGCCCCGCCGCCGATGGCGATTCCCTCCCAGATATGAGGCGCCGCCGCCGGCGCCGTTGCACTGCCGGTCGGAGACAGCACCTTGGTGATCGCCGGGTAGCACAGCCCCGCCTCGGCGCAACCCTGGTAGGTCACTTTGATTTGCAGCGGGTGGGCACCGAAGTCGAAGCGCCGATAGGAGACCGTGCCTTCAACCTGTTGAGTGTAAATCTCCTGGGTGCCGAGATAGGGGTCGGTCTTGAGGGTCCCACGAGGGAGAATGAAGCCCGAGACCACCAGATCGGGGCTTTCGGCTGCCACGCTCATTTTTGAGCGATAAAGGTAGTAGCCGTCCGCGATCACCCACCGCACCTTCAACGTCCCCTCTTCCAGGCGGGCCCCCGCCCGGAAAGCCACGTCGGGCGGAAGGAAGTCGGTTTCGTTGGATTCGATGCCGCGCATCCACCAGGGTTTCGCCATTGCAGACCCGCTCGCCATCGCCAGCAGGGTTAACATAATCACAACGCGTTTTGGACTCATGGGGGCACTTTATAATAAGCCGGCGCCGCGTGGGCGAGCTAAAGCGGCCAAGGAAACCCGGGCATCAATCTTCACAAGCCCCCTTGATTCCCCAGAATCCGCCGCTATTATTAGCAGCCACAGGCGGGGAGTGCTAACACTCCTGGCCCATCGACCCTAAACTCAAGCATCAGGAGTCTTGTTCTATGAAGATTCGACCCCTTCATGACCGTGTGATCGTGAAACGCGAGGAAGAGGAGCGTAAGTCCCCAGGCGGCATCGTGATCCCGGACACCGCGACCGAGAAGCCCATCTTCGGAAAGGTCATCGCCGTCGGCAAGGGCAAGATCTTGGAAAACGGCGAAATTCGCCCGCTCGACGTCAAGGTCGGCGACAAGATCCTTTTCGGCAAGTACTCGGGTACCGAAGTGAAGATGGATGGCGACGAGCTGGTCGTGATGCGCGAGGAAGACATCATGGCCGTGGTCGAAGGCAAGTAAGCCCTTCGGCCCACTTATCGTTATCAAAATCAATTAGAGGAATCAGTCAATGGCAGCTAAAGACGTACGTTTCAGTGACGACGCCCGGTCACGCATGTTCAAGGGCGTCAACATCCTGGCGAATGCCGTCAAGGTAACGCTGGGTCCCAAGGGGCGCAACGCGGTGCTCGACAAGAGCTTCGGCGCCCCCACCGTCACGAAGGACGGTGTCTCGGTCGCGAAGGAGATCGAGCTCAAGGACAAGTTCGAGAACATGGGCGCGCAGATGGTGAAGGAAGTCGCTTCCAACACCTCCGATGAGGCCGGCGACGGCACCACCACCGCGACCGTGCTGGCGCAAGCCATCATCCGCGAGGGCCTGAAGTCGGTCGCCGCGGGCGCCAACCCGATGGACTTGAAGCGCGGTATCGACCTTGCGGTCGCTTCCGCCACCGAAGAGCTCAAGAAGCTCTCCAAGCCCTGCAAGGACCCGAAGGCGATTGCGCAGGTCGGCACGATCTCCGCGAACTCCGACGAGAGCATCGGCAAGACGATTGCGGATGCGATGGCGAAGGTCGGCAAGGAAGGCGTAATCACGGTCGAAGAGGGTTCGGCTCTCGAGAACGAGCTGGAAGTGGTCGAGGGCATGCAGTTCGACCGCGGCTATCTCTCGCCGTACTTCATCAACAATCAGCAGAGCCAGAGCGCCGAGCTCGACAAGCCGCTGATCCTTCTGGTCGACAAGAAGATCTCCAACATCCGCGAGCTTCTCCCGTTGCTCGAAGGCATCGCGAAGGGCGGCCGACAGCTGCTGATCGTCGCCGAGGACGTCGAGGGCGAGGCGCTTGCCACGCTGGTGGTCAACACCATCCGGGGCATCGTCAAGGTTGCCGCCGTCAAGGCGCCGGGCTTCGGCGATCGCCGCAAGGCCATGCTGCAGGATATCGCTGTCCTCACCGGCGGCACTGTCATCTCCGATGAAGTCGGTCTGTCGCTCGAGAAGGCGACGCTGAACGACCTCGGCGAGGCCAAGAAGGTGTTGGTCGAGAAAGAGAACACCACCATCATCGACGGCGCCGGCAAGGCCGCGGACATCAAGGGCCGCGTCGAGAGCATCCGTCAGCAGATCGAGGAAGCGACCTCCGACTACGACAAGGAGAAGCTGCAGGAGCGCGTTGCCAAGCTCTCCGGCGGCGTCGCCGTCATCAAGGTCGGTGCAGCCACCGAGATCGAGATGAAGGAGAAGAAGGCGCGCGTCGAAGACGCTCTGCACGCAACCCGTGCGGCCGTCGAAGAGGGCGTGGTTCCGGGCGGCGGCGTGGCGCTGGTGCGTGCGCTCAAGGCCATCGAGAAGCTCACGGGAGCCAACGAGGACCAGACCACCGGCATCAAGATCCTGGCCCGCTCGATCGAAGAGCCGCTGCGTCAGATCGTCACCAACGCGGGTGAAGATGCGGCCGTCGTGTTGAACCGAGTCCGAGAGGGCAAGGGCACGTTCGGTTATAACGCGGCGACCAGCGAGTACGGCGACATGATCGAGCTCGGCATCCTGGATCCGACCAAGGTCACGCGTCTGGCTCTGCAGAACGCCGCCTCGGTGGCGGGTCTGCTGCTCACGACCGAAGTCATGATTGCCGAGGCTCCGAAGGAAGAGGAGCATTCGCACGGTGCGCCGGGCGGACATGGGCGGCATGGGCGGAATGGATATGTAATTCCGCCGCCGCGCAAGCGGTGGACGATATGGGCCCCGCCGATCTCAACGGTCGGCGGGGCCTTTTCTTTTGTGCGGAACGTGACTGTCGACTCAACGCCCTCCTTGCGATAAAAGGATCCCGGTGGATCCCAAGAACGGCGTGAGCCAGGAGCAGCTATGAAACTATACTGGTGCCAGAACACGCGCGCGTTCCGCATCGCATGGCTGCTGGAAGAATCGGGATTGAAATACGAACGCGTCGCCGTCGATATCCGTGACGAGAAATCCAAGGACAGTGCCGCCTTCCGAGCGGTTTCCCCGCTGGGCAAAGTGCCGGCGCTCGAGGATGGCCCGGCCCGCCTGTGCGACTCGGGTGCGATTTGTATCTACGTTGCGGACCAGTACCCGGAAACCCATCTGGGACCGCCGGTCGGGCACCCTGATCGTGCGCGCTTTCTGCAATGGGTGACGTATACGAACTCCGTGATCGAGCCGTCGATGGCCGAGAAGTTCGCGAAGCTCGAACCGCGGCCGGCAAACTACGGATGGGGAAGCTTCGATCTCATGCTCTCCACTTTGCAGAGCGAGCTGTCGACAAAAGATTGGATCCTGGGTGAACGGTTCTCGGCGGCCGATGTCCTGCTGGGGACGAGCGCGTCCTGGCTCATGCAATTCGGCCTGCACTCCGGCGACGACACCATCGCCGCTTACGTGGCAAGGTGCAAGGCGCGCCCGGCATGGCAGCGTGCGCACGCCTTCGACTCGGCGTCCTGATCAAACCGCCTCGATTGGTTTAGCTCGTGTAGGCTCCGTGGCCGTCGTCGATTTCCAAAGGCGGAGGTCTCGGCGTTTCCGCGGAAACGTCCGCGGTGGCGTCTCGTTCCCGCTGTGCCCTGTCACACAGAACCCATATGGCAAGGTCATAGTCCATCCGCTCCCCCCGCCAGCGGGTTGCCGCAGTATCGGCAGTGATGGAAAGGCCTCGTGCGTGATGAGCTTGCTCGATCTCGGTCCCTTCGCATTCGATCACTGCGTCGGTATTGTCGGGATGAAATTCCTTCCCGTCGGGCTTCGAGAACCGCCAGCCGCCGTTGGAACGAGACTCGACGTGAATCCCCCCCTCATGGACCAAGCGATGATGCCAGCGGCAGAGTGTGACCAAATTCGAGAGCTTGGTCTCCCCACCGTCGGCCCAGTGCTCGATGTGGTGTGCATCCAAGAACGTCGCGAACGTGCAGCCCGGAAACTGACAACCCGGATCGCGCGACGCCAGGGCTCTGCGAATGGCGGACGGTATGCTCCGGGTCTTTCTTCCCACGTTGAGCACCTTGCCCTGCCCATCCTCCAGCACTGCTACCAAGCTGGCGTCACAGCCGATGCGCCGGATCGTCTCGACGGGAAGCGTCGGCCCATGCTCCACATAACTGCGCCCGGGAGCAGTCGAGCAAAGAGTTTCGGCATCCACATGCACGACCACCTGATAGTGATCGGCAGTCATCGAATTGGATTCCTTTCGCTCCAACGAGCTTTCAGCCATCCGCACGAGAGCGTCGGCGCGACGGGCCGCATGACTCAGCCGCACGGTCTCTCCGCTCTTAGTTACTTCTTCCGTTTCGGGTAGCTGTGTCATCGCGGCTTGCAGTGCCTTCACCACGACCGCGCCGGCCAAAGCGGGTACGCGTGCCTGCAGCACCAAGCTCCCATCCTCCTCGTAGTAATACGAAAGGGTCCGGCTCGCCTGCTGGCTTGCCTCGCGCGATAGTTCCTCGGCTTGCATAGCTCGCCTGAACAGACACACCGTCTTCTCCACGTGATGGGCGGTGCCGTGCAGTGCAATGTTCAAGAGATCCTTCTCGGTCGCCTGAGACGCCACGCGGGTCAACGCGCGTACCTTGGAGTAGCTCAGTTCCCCCCGGGCCATCGCGGCTGAGATCAGCGGCAAACTCGAAAGCGCGTGGGCCACCCGCACTTTTTCACGCGCGGCTCCCAAATTGAGCCCGCATTTGAAGTTCAGCCAATGCGCGCAGGACGCCAACTTCCCGTCCCCCCAACCCAGGCGTCGGTCGAATTCCCGGATGAGCAAAAGCCAGCGGTAATTGGCGGCATTCAAGTGCCCCGCGAGCTCGGTGATCTGCGCCTCGAGCTCCTCGATAGGCAGCTCATTGGTATGCGGCAGAGTTCCATCCATGAGGCAGCTCCGTATCTGGTTATACGTACAGTATAGTACCTAAAGGGGCAAGTAAAACAATGAATTGCGCGTTAAATTAGTGGGGGAAAAGGGCAAAAATAGAGAGGGCAAAGAGCAAAAAGTCGGGGCTAGCTAGCCGGGGCGGCTAACCGGCGAAAAATGTGGCTGCATACAGCCGCCACAAGCGCGCTATCCGCGGGCTTACGATGGAGGTTGCCGGAATGCTGGAGAACGTGTTCTCCGCCTCCGAATAGCTCTTCAACCGCACCTGCGCAAGACCCAAATAGACGAGCGCCTCGTCCATGTGCGTGACCGATCGCTTCTGGAGACCTTAGGCAGCGTAACGGCGATCGCCCCACAGAGCGTGGCTCCCGGCGCGTTGAGCATTGCCCGGTCTCGTGCTGCCTTGCAAGAGAGTTCGTGCGAAAGTATAGCGCCTAATACAGGAGCGGTTCCCAATGGCGCGCATTCGTCGATGACCTGGACCAAAGCCCAACGCAACGTCGTGATCGCGGCCTATCTGGGCTGGACGCTGGATGCCTTCGATTTCTTCCTCATGGTGTTCATGTTCAAGGACATCTCTGTCGAGCTGCATTCCAGCAGGCAGGTGGTCGTGACCGCCGTTCTGCTGACGCTCGCCATGCGGCCGGTGGGTGCGTTGCTGTTCGGGTGGATAGGCGATCGCTACGGCCGCAAGCCGGCGCTCATGTGGAACATCCTGGCGTTTTCGGTGCTGGAGGTGGCATCGGGATTCGCTCCGAGCATGACCACGCTCCTCATCGTGCGGGCGCTGTTCGGTGTCGCGATGGGCGGGGAATGGGGACTCGGATCGGCGCTCACCATGGAGAGCATCCCGGCGTCGGCCCGGGGTGCGGTATCGGGACTTCTGCAAGTGGGCTACCCCTCGGGCTTCTTCCTGGCATCGCTCGCCGTCTACCTCTTCTACGATCGGCTGGGGTGGCGCTATATGTTCGTGCTGGGCGTCGTCCCGGCTGTCCTGGTGTTCTTCATACGGATGGCCATCGAGGAGTCTCCTGCGTGGAAGGTCGGGCAAAAGGCGCCTCGCGCAAGCGTCGTGACCGTTCTTGGGCGCGACTGGAAGCTGGCCGTCTACGCCATCGTCCTGATGACGGCGTTCAATTTCTTCAGTCACGGTTCGCAAGATTCCTATCCCAGCTTTCTGAAGGAACAACATCACTTCGACACGCATCTCACCACGCTGCTTACCGCGATCGGCAACGTCGGTGCCATCGTGGGGGGCCTGTTCTTCGGCGCGTTTTCCGAGAAGGTGGGGCGCCGTCGGTCCATCGTGATCGCGGCGCTCCTAGCGCTTCCGGCGTTGCCATTTTGGGCGTTTGCCTCGACGCCGCTGATTCTGGGTGCCGGCGCGTTTCTCATGCAGGTGGCGGTGCAGGGTGCCTGGGGCGTGATACCGGCTCACTTGAACGAGCTGTCGCCGCCCGAATTTCGGGCCACCTTTCCCGGAGTGGTTTATCAGCTGGGGAATCTGTTGGCCGCGGTGAACCTGAATCTGCAAGTCCTGATCGCCGGGGCCGCGGGCAATGATTATGGACTCGCGATGGCCATCGTCGTCGGATGCGTCGCGTTGGTGATCATCCTGATGATGGTGTTCGGGCCGGAAAAACGCGGAATATCCATGGCCGGCGTCGGCGGGCCAAGCCCTTGAGCTGGTCGGCGAAGCAGTACGTTGCGTTCGAAGAGGAGCGTACCCGGCCGGCCCGCGATCTTCTGGCCGCAGTCTCCGCAGTCTCCGCGGTCGACGTCGGTTTCGCGGTCGACGTCGGCTGCGGCCCCGGAAACTCCACCGAGCTCGTCGCAGCGCGCTTTCCCAAGGCCCGAATCACCGGTATCGACAGCTCTATGGATATGGTCGAAGCCGCCCGTCTCAGGCTCCCGGCCCTGCGATTCGAAGTCGCGGAGATTCGCACGTGGGCACGCGATCCCGGCGAAAATTACGACCCTCCGGATCTGATCTTCGCGAATGCCATATTGCAATGGGTGCCCGGGCACGCGGAACTGTTCCCCGCGCTTGTCGCCCGGGTCTCTGCGGGCGGTTGCCTGGCAGTTCAGATGCCCGACAATCTCGACGAGCCGGCACACACACTGATGCGAGAGATCGCGCAGGAAGGACCGTGGCGGCAGAAGCTCGCCGGCGCAGATCGATCGCGCGTGCGGATCGAACCGGCGGACTGGTACTACCGTTTGCTGCGCTCGAGCTGCTCGAGGGTCGATGTTTGGCGGACCACGTACCATCACCCACTCGCAGGGGCGGGCGCGATCGTCGAGTGGTTCAAGGGGAGCGGTTTGCGGCCTTTCCTCGCTCCTCTGGATACGGCCGAGCGGGCCGCCTATCTGGACCGCTATACGCGTGCGATCGAGACCGCGTATCCCGCGCCGGCGGATGGCACGGTGCTATTGCCGTTTCCGAGGCTGTTCGTCGTCGCCAGCCGCCGCTAACCCGCTGCCAGCCGCGACTAACCCGCCGCTAGCCCGCCGCGCGTCCGTACTCCGTGCGTTCGCCTTCAGGTCGCGTCCGCGGTTGCGCCACTTCGCAGAGGACGGAGTTGCCCTCGCCTTCGCGGCGGCTGAGGACGAGCTTGCCGCCGATCGCGCTGGCCCGAAAGCGCATCGTCCGCATCCCCAGGCCGCCGCTTACCGAATTCTCGGCCGACGTGCCGCGGCCGTTATCGAGAATCTCCAGCCGGATGCGGTCCTCCCGCGCCTGCAGTTCGATCCGGATCGCGGTCGCCCCCGAGTGTTTGAGGGCGTTCTGCACCGCTTCTTGCGCGATACGATACAGATGATTGCGCGCCTTCAGATCGATGTGCACCAGCGCCTCGCGCGTGGCGTGAAATCGGACCTCGGTGCCGCTCAACGTGCTTCGCTGAGCCAAGCCCTCGAGGGCCGCCTCCAGATTGCCGTCGGCATCGGTGAGGGGAGTGAGGCCCTGGACGATCAGACGGGCATCCTGAATGCAGTTCGTGGCGAGCGAAGCGAGTTGATCGAGATCTTCGGCGATGGCTTCGCGCTCGCGCGCGGCCCGATTCGCGAGCGCTCTGACCGATAATGCGAGACCGGTGAGCTCCTGTCCGAGCCCGTCGTGCATCTCCTGACCGATGCGCAGCTGTTCACCTGCAATGGCATCCAGCAGCGCGCGGCCGAATGCACGGCGTCCGGTCACGTCGACGGCGAAAACCAATTCGGCCGGCTGGTTCGCGCAGTCGATCGAGCGGCTCCAGACTTCCACGTCCAGGGTCCGGCCATCTCTCGTCAAATGACGCGTCTCAACGGGTTCGGCGGGTATCGAGGCTTTGGGTTGATCGTCCGTCCATTGCGCTTCGCCCGGAGGAATCAGTGCTCCGACGCTCATTGATAGAAGCTCTTCGCGGCTCCAGCCGTACTGGCGCAGGGCCGCCTCGTTGACCATCAGGAATCGGAGCGTCCGACGGTCGTGGACCCAGACGGGTTGGGGGCTGCCGTCGAAAATCTCCGCGTAGCGGTGTTCCGCTTGCAATTTGGCCAGCGCGGCCGAATCGCGCTCGGCGAGCAATGCGGTGATGCTGAGACAGACGAAATTGAGCGCTGCCACGAACGTCCAGGTGATGACGAGCCCTTGCAGTTCTTCGAGCCCGCCGAAAGCGCCGCGATCGAACTCGAAACTGAAGGCGGTGAGCGCCGAGATCACGAAGGCACCGACCGCAGAGATCACCAGACCGAAATGAATGGTTCCGACCACCATGAGAATCAGCGCCACGAGGGCGATGATCGGTCTGCCCAGCGCTCCCGGCAGCAAGAATATCGCGGCGCAACAGATTACCGTGCCGCACAGCCATAGAATGCTCTCTCCCCAGCGCTCCCATAGCGGATTGAAGCTGGCCGAATTCGCGGCGATCAGCGCCGGTGCGACCAGCAGCACCCCCGCGTACACATTGCCCCACCAGCGTATCCAGTGCGCCGGCGGGAGAGGCGGCCCTCCGGACAGGCCTGCCAGCAGGTATCCGAGACACGCCAGCCCGGGCGCCAGGACCATACCGACGGCGGCGGCGATCACGAACAAGGGCACATCCCGGGCCCGCCTAAAGCCATGGTCGAAACCGCCCCATTCGAGAATCCAGCATGACAGCGCCGCGGCGGCGGCAAGACCTGCGCCTACGCCGAGCGCGCCGATGACAGGTTCGTGTGAGGAGAGATCGATGGCAGTACCGGCCAGAAACACCGCCGGCCACTGGCGCCTTCCCCAACGGCACATGGCCGCGACCGCGAGGCCTGAAGGCAAGAGCATCAGCGGGAGCCGGCCACCCATGCGGGGCACGAGATACCCCAGTACGCCGGCAGCGAAGATCATCGCAAACGCGATCAGCGATCTCTGCAGCGATGGCCTGATCATCCTCGATTCTCCGCGGAATCCTTCCGGCCAAGGGCCACGGTAAACCCGATCGGAATGTGATTCAATCCTGGTGTCTTCGATTCAATGGCCGCGTGCGATGGACCCCCTGATATTTCTGCGAAGCGTTCCCGAGATTCTGCGCGAGCCGGTCATCCGATGGTGGGAGCGCGCGCAATCCGACGTTGCTTTGCGAGCGGCGTACCTTTCGTTGCCGGCTGCGCGCCGGGATGAATTGGCGCGGGTCGTCGCGGCCAGTGAATTTGCGGCGTCGGCACTGATCCAGGATCCCGGGGCCCTGGCGTGGACGGTGGAGCATTGGACGCCGGTAGCCGCGTCCGCCGCGAATGCCGACTGCGAGCGTCTCGCGGCCTCCGCAGCGACGGCGGCCGACGCACAGCAGCTTCTTCGCCGCTGGAGGCGTCGAGAAATGGTGCGTATTGCCTGGAGGGACATCGTTGCGGCCGCTTCGGTGCGCGAAACGCTGCGCGACGTATCGGCGCTCGCGGACGGCTGCATCCGGGCCGCTTCGCGCGCGGCGAGGGCGCACCTCGCCGTCACGTTCGGGATACCGCGCACCGTCTCGGGAGCGGAAGCGGAGCTGATCGTTCTCGGGATGGGCAAGCTCGGCGGGCGCGAATTGAATTTCTCCTCGGACGTCGATCTCGTGTTCCTGTTCGAGGGCGCCGGCGAGACCGATGGCCCGCGATCCGTCGACAACCAGGACTATTTCACGCGGCTTGGACGCGAGCTCATCCGCCTGCTGGACGCCAGGACGGAGGATGGGTTCGCCTTTCGAGTCGACATGCGTTTGCGCCCGTTCGGCGACTCAGGACCTTTGGTGGTGAGCCTTGCCTCGCTCGAGGACTATCTGCACCAGCATGGACGGGACTGGGAGCGGTACGCCTGGATCAAGGCTCGCGCCATCGTGGGCGAGGGTGTCTACGAGGCGGCAAACCAAGAATTCGTCCGGCCGTTCGTGTATCGGCGCTACCTGGATTTCGGCGTGTTCGAATCGCTTCGCGAGATGAAGACGTTGATTGCCCGCGAGGTCGCCCGCCGCGATCTCGAGCAGGATCTGAAGCTCGGAATGGGCGGCATTCGCGAGATCGAGTTCATCGCGCAATCGATGCAGCTCGTGCGGGGCGGGAGCGATCTTCGGCTGCAGTGCGCGGGGCTGCTCGAGGTCATGCCGACGCTCTCGGGGACCAGGTCGCTGTCGCCCGAGGACGTGTCCGAGTTGACCGATGCTTATCTGTTACTGCGAAAGGCGGAGAACGCCGTGCAGATGATCCGCGACGAGCAGCAGCATTCGATTCCGTCGGAGCCCCTCGACCGGGCGCGGCTGTGCGTGAATCTGGGCGAGCCCGACTGGCCGGCCGCGATCGCGCGCATCGATGCCGCGCGCCGTTCGGTCACCCGTCAGTTCGAGTCGCTGCTGCTCGGGGGCCCCGAGGCTCAGCGCAAGACCGGCGAGGAAACCCTCGCATGGCTCGATTCCGAGGAAGTCGACATCGCTCAGGAGCTCGTCCAAGGCGGATTTCCCGCCGCCGAGATACCCGCCGTCGCAAGGCACCTGGAACTGTATCGCCACGCGGCACCCTATCGCCGGCTGGACGAAGCGGGACGCCGCCGACTGCGGGTGATTCTGTATCGCTTGCTGAGTCAGGCCGCTTCGCTTCCGGCGCCCGCCACGGTCGTCGAGCGCGTCTTGCGGGTGCTCGATGCGATCGGCGCGCGCTCCTCCTATCTCGCGCTGCTGAAGGAGCAGCCGCCCGCGCTCGATCGTCTCATCGACGTCTGTGCGATCTCGGGCTTCCTGGCCACGCAAATCGCCGAATTCCCGCTGCTGCTCGACGAGCTGATCGATGCGAACGCATTCGACGAATTGCCGTCGCGCCAGGGTTTCGTACGCGAGCTGGAGGCGCGCACGGAGCGATTACCCGCCGACGATCCCGAGCGCGAGGTGGAGGCGCTGCGTACGTTTCAAAAGGTCGCGGTGTTCTCCACGGCGCTGGCGGATCTCACCGGCCGATTGCCCCTCATGCGGGTCAGCGATCGCCTGACGGACATCGCCGAGCTCATCGTTCAGTGCTGCATGGACCTGGCCTGGCAGCAGATGACGAAGATTCACGGCGTCCCTCTGTGCGGCGAGAGCCGCGAAGCGGCGCGTCCGGTCAAGGTGGCGGTGGCGGGTTACGGCAAGCTCGGGGGCTGGGAGCTTGGGTACGGATCGGACCTCGATCTGGTCTTTCTGCACGACTCGGCCGGTGAGCATCAGCAGACCGACGGCACGCGCCCGATCGACAATGCGGTGTTCTTCTTGAGGCTGGGGCAGCGCATCGTCCATCTTCTCACGATGCACTCGGCGGCAGGGCGGCTGTACGAGGTCGATATGCGCTTGCGGCCCAACGGCAAGGGCGGCTTTCTCATGACCGGGATCGATGCCTTCGAGCAGTACCAACTCTACGAAGCTTGGACCTGGGAACATCAGGCTCTTCTGCGGGCTCGGGCCGCGGGCGGAGACGGCGCGTTGTGCCGGCGCTTCGAGGCCGTGCGCAGAGCCGTACTATGCAAGTCGGTGCGTCGTGACAGCTTGCGCAAGGATGTGCTGGAGATGCGCGCGCGCATGCGCCGCGAGCTGGCGCAATCGGATCCGGCGCGATTCGATATCAAGCAGGATCCGGGCGGGATCGCCGATATCGAGTTCCTGGTCCAGTACTGGGTGCTGGGGGCGGCTGCCGAACATCCCGAGCTCGTCGATCATTCGGACAACATCCGTCAGCTGGAGGGGCTGGCACTCGCCGGGATCGTCGAGGCCGAAACGGCGTCGTGGCTCAAGGAAACCTACATAAACTATCGTACAATTCTGCACCACCTCTCGCTGGAAGGCGGACAGCGGGTGGTGGAGGCCGGACCGCACGCCGGGACGCGAGCCAAAGTTCGAGAGATCTGGCGCGGAGCCTTCGAAACCACCGCCGACAATTGATCCAGCGGAGCGACGATCATGCCGATTCAGCCGAATGCGCAGCACCAGTACAACGTGACCCAGGCCGACTTGCCCCTGTCGTGCCCGATGCCGGATATGTATCTCTGGAACTCGCACCCCCGCGTATATCTCCCGATCGAGTCCTCGGGTTGGGCGAAGTGCTCGTATTGCGGAGCCGAATACACGCTGGTTCGCGGCGAAACGCCCGCGGCTCGAACGGCGGCCGCCTAGGTTTTGTATTGGGAGTAGGACTTCTCTTCGACCAGGCTCGACCCCAGTTTCACGTTGAGCCGCCGCTTGATCGCCGCTCGCTCGTCGTTCTCGATGTAGACGGCACGGGCGAGACGCACGAACTCCTCGTCGAAGGTCTTGGCGCGTTCCTTGTCGCGAATGTCGTCCTCGATGGTCCAGAGGCGCGCGTTGACGGCGAGCAGGGCGTTCAGGTCCGTCCCCACGTCGATGTCCGCGTATGCCGAGCTCTTCCAGGTCTCCTCCAGTGCCTGGAGTTCCAACCGTACGTTGGCGAGCTTCCGGGGATCGGTCATGCGTTGCGACTTGATGCGCAAGATGGTGATCTTGTCGAGCAATTCACCCGGAGAAATCGGCACCTTGATCTCGTTCATGCGCGCATTTTAGCGAAATTCGCCGGCTGCCGAAGGTGATAAACTCGGCCGCAGCTGCCCGGGGAAGCGCTGAACACATGATGAACGGCCGACGCATGGCAACTGCGAGCGGCGCCATCCTCGCCGATGCCGCCCTCGCCGATGCCGCCCTCGGCGATGCCGCCCTCGTCGATGCCGCTGGCGCCGGCGGTTCGTCCTCGCTCGAACCGCTCTTCGAGCCGCAGTTCTGGGCCGGCCGCGGCGGTATTTCCCCTGCCGGCGGCGGCCGCGGCGCGGCCTGGTTCATCGATCACGGAACCGAACGATGGGTGCTGCGTCACTATCGCCGCGGCGGATTCGTGGCCCGATTGTCCGAGGATGGGTATCTATGGACGGGCGAGGCACGCGGTCCGCGCCTTCGCGGAATATCGGTTGCTGGCGGAGCTGGCGGCACGGGGCATGCCGGTGCCCGAGCCGGTGGCTGCGCGCTACCAGCGGCGCGGTCCGTGGTACCGCTGCGATCTGATCACTCGGCGCATCCCCGGGGCAGCGTCCTTGAGCGGTGTGCTCGCCGCCGCTCCGTTGGCCGATGCTTCATGGAGTCTCGTGGGGTCGACGATCGCCCGTCTGCACATTGCCGGAGTCGACCACGCGGATCTCAACGCGCATAACATCCTGCTCGACGGCCGGGGCGCGGTCAGCGTCGTCGATTTCGATCGCAGCCGGGTCCGGCGTCCCGGTGCGTGGGCGGCGCGAAATCTGCGCCGGCTGCACCGCTCGCTTGCCAAGATCTCGGCCGCCCTGCCGGAAGATCGATTCTCTGAAGAGGCATGGCGTCGCGTGCTGACGGGATATGCGGAGCGTTCGGCGGCCGGCGAATGATCCGCGCGGTGTACAGCCTCCTGACGATCTTGTCGGCCCCGGTCGCGTTCGGCGCCGTTCTGCTGCGAGGCTTGCGCGATCGCGCCTACTGGGAACATCCGGCCGAGCGCTTCGGCTGGGGAGGGCGCCTGGCGGCGCCCTCCTTGTGGCTCCATGCCGTCTCGATGGGCGAAGTCGCCGCCGCGGCGGAATTGGTGAGGGCGCTGCGTGTTCGGCATCCGGGTACTCCCGTCGTTCTTACCACGTCGACCCCGACGGGGCGCGCGCGGGCTCGGGCGCTTTTCGGCGATGCCGTCGACATACGCTTCCTGCCGTACGACACGCCGGGTTCGGTCGGGCGCTTTCTCGACCGAGTCCGGCCTCTCGTCGCCGTCATCCTGGAGACGGAGCTTTGGCCGAATCTGGTGCGGTCCTGCCGCCGGCGCAAGATCCCCGTGGTGTTCGCGAGCGCGCGGCTGACGGCGAAATCCGTGTCGCGATACCGCCGGCTCGGCAGTCTCTTCAGGGACACCGTCGCGGCGAGTGCCTTGATTGCCGCGCAGAGCTCCGAAGATGCGGAGCGCTTCATCGCCGTCGGGGCAGACCCTGCGCGGACGCGCGTGGTGGGCAATGCGAAATTCGACATGCGTCTCGGCGCCTCGGTGCTGGAGGAGGGCCGGGAGCTGCGCCGGACGTACCTTGGGCCGAGACCGGTGTGGATCGCGGGCAGCACCCATGCCGGCGAGGAAGAACAGGTGCTCGCCGCCCACGCGCAGCTTCGCCTTGGGATTCCGGACCTGCTGCTGCTGCTCGTGCCGCGGCACCCGCAGCGATTCGACCAGGTGGCCGCGCTGTTGAGGCAGCTCGAGATTGCGTTCGACAGGCGCAGCGGCGCGACGCGGGTAAGGCCGGATGCCGCAGTGCTGCTGGTCGATACGATGGGCGAGCTCACGGCGCTCTATGCGGCGGCCGACGCCGCTTTCGTGGGCGGCAGTCTCGTGCCGGTCGGCGGCCATAACCTGCTCGAGCCCGCGGTGCTCGGCGTCCCCGTGGTCACCGGACCGCATACCGCGAATGCCAAGGACATCGCCCGGCTGCTCATCGAGCAAGGAGGAGCCGTGCAAGTCGCCGATTCGCAGGCGCTGGCGGATGCCGTGCGCCGATTGCTTCAGGATCCCACGGTGCGCGAACGGGCCGTGCGCTCGGCGCGGGAGGTCGTCGACGCGCACCGCGGCGCGGTCGAGCGGCTGACCGAGCTCATCGATCCGCTGATCCAGGCCCCGGGTTCGGTGCAGGCGGGGAGTCCTTGAGCAGCCGATTGAGGCTCGCGAGAGTTTGTTCGGAAAGAATGCCGGCCGCCTGCTGAAGCTTCACCACGTTGATCATGTAGTCGTAGCGGCTTCGCGAATAGTCGGTTTGCGCTTGAATCCAATGGCGGCGCGATTCGAGCACCTCTACCGCGGTGCGGGTCCCTGCTTCGTATCCCGACTCCGTGGCGTTCAGTGCGGTGGCGTTCGATTCGAGTGCACGGCGCAGCGCCTGCACGTGCGATATCTCGGATAGCACGCCGAGATAGGCATCGCGCGCGTCGTGCTCGGTCTGACGGGCCACCCGCTCCAGCCGCTCCTTCGCCGCGCGATGCTGATAGACGGCCTGGCGCACTTGCGAGGACACCATGCCGCCCGAGTAGATCGGAATGCTGAACTGAATGCCGATGGTGTTCTGGTACTGGTCCAGGCTCGTCGTGCCGTAAGGGGTGTCATTGGCGTTGATGTAGTCGCCGTCGCTCGTCAGCTTGTAACGGCTGGCGACGAGATCCAGCGTCGGGAAGTGCCCGCCGCGCGCCGAGCTCACGTTCTCCCGGGCAATGTCCGCCGCCAGGCGGCTCGACACCAGCGACAGGTTCTGCTGCAAGGCCATTTCCACCCAGCGATCCTCGCTGCTCGGATCCGGGGTCGCGAGCTCGAAGGGTTCGACCGGCCGCGCCAGCGAATCGAATCCGTCGCCGGTGATTTCCCGCAGCGATTCCTGGGCCGACGCCAGCTGCCGCTTGGAGGCGATCACGGCCGCCGCGCCGCTGTCGTGGGCCGCGCGAGCCTCCTGCACGTCGGTAACGGCGATCAGGCCGACCTGGTAGCGCTTCTCCGCCTGTTCGAGCTGGCGGCTCACCGATTCGAGGTTGCCGCGTTGAGCGTCGAGATCGTCCTGCGCGGCGAGCACGTCGAAGTAGCGCTGCGCCACGCGGGCGATCAAGTCCTGCTGTGCGGCCTGGTAGTCCGCCTCGGCCTGCGCGACTTGCGCGTCGGCGCGCTTCAGAGCCACCCAGTTCTCCCAACGGAACAGATTCTGCTTGAGATCGACGCCGTATTGATGCGTGATGGTGTCGACGCGGCCGTTGAACGGGAAGCTCTCGACGACCGTCGGGCCGCCGGCCACTTCTACCGTCTCGGTCTGGTTCGATGCACCGGCGTCCTTCTCCTTGGATGCAGTGCCGCTGCCCGAAAGCTGGGGAAGGAGCGCCGCGAGCGCCTGCGGCTTGGATTCCAGCGCGGCCAGACGGGTGGCCTCGGCCTCCTTCAGCTGCGGGTCGTTTTGCAGCGCGCGCTGGTAAACGGCGAGCAGGTCCGCCGCCGGCGCGGCGCTCCATGCTAGGCAGCAGATCAGGGCGATCAGGAGTGGCTTCATTAGGTGTTATATCTGACTATATCACCCGGTAAACCGCAAGCGCTGAATAGCGAGGCGGCTGACTAGCCTTGATGCCCACGTTAGCCGGCGTGGCCCATCAAGGCTAGTACTGAGGAATCTTGGGATCGATGTCCCGGGACCACGCCAGGATGCCGCCCGCCAGATTGAACACCGAGCCGAAGCCCTGCGCGGCGAGGAATCGCGCGACCTGCAGGCTGCGCCCGCCGGAGCGGCAGATCACGACGGTCGGTCGCCGCCGGGGTCGAGCTCAGCCAGCCGCTCGGCGATCTGGCCCATGGGAATATGGAGGTGCGGCGAGGGAACCGGCGCGAGATTTGCGTCTCCCAATCCTCGCGTACGTCGAGGAGCGTCATCGCGTCCCCGGCCGCGCGCCGGTCGAGAAACTCCCGCGGGGTGAGCTCCTCGATCATCAGAACACGAACGCTGGCGCGGCGGTGGCGTTGACCAGCGGGTCGATCACGGTCTCGAACAGGCTTTCCCGAATCCATTCGGTCTCGTCGACCCTGCGCACCAGGATGGCCTCCATCACGGGCGCCGAGCCGACGACGGCGAACAGCCGGCCGCCGACGCGCAGCGCGCGCTCGAAGCGCGGATCGTACACGGGCATCGAGCCGGTGACGGCGATGACGTCGTATTCGCCCAGCGGAGCGGAATCGAATGCATCGCGCGTCTCGAGCGTGACCCGCGCCTGGGGGACGGCGCGCAGATTCGCGGCGGCCTGCGCGGTGAGTTCGGGATGAATGTCGATCGAATGGGTCGAGCCGCCGAGAAGGCTCAGGGCCGCGCTCAGATAGCCGCTGCCGGTGCCGATTTCGAGCGAGCGGTCAGCCGGATCGACTGCCGAGCGCCTGGAGGATCCGCCCCTGGATCTTCGGCGCCAGCATGGTATTGGCCGAATCCGATCGGAAGCGGCGCATCCGCGAACGCGAGCTCGCGATACTTGGCCGGCACGAACGCCTCGCGCGGCACCGCCGAGAGCGCATCGAGCACTCGCGGGTCGAGCACTTCCCACGTGCGAATCTGCTGATCCACCATCTGCTGCCGAGCGGCCAACGTATCCATGGTTTCTCTCGTGATTAAGCCGCTGATTATGGTCAATTTCCACAGGCGATGCCATGCCCGTGCGGTATTCTTTAGCTATAAACAACGAGGTCAGAGTTGCCTTTGTCTTCCCATCGGTGTTGTGGTTCTTGACCTCAGCTATCTTGGCCGCGGGCATCGTCATCCTGTTGGCTTGGAAGCGGCGCCAAGAGCGCGCCGTCGACGACTTCTCCCGCCAGATCGAGCAGCTCACCCGCGAAGAGGGCGCCGCGGGCCGCATCGGGCTCGAGGGCAAGCCGCACGCGCTCGGCCAGCTGAGCGGCGCGGTCAATCAGCTGCTCGAGACCCTCGAGGAGCGCGGCGCGCAGCTGCAACGATCGCGAGCAATTGTTCCAGCGGCTGGTCGAGACGGTGCACGACGCCGTGCTCGTGCACCGCAAGAGCATCCTGTTCGCCAACGCGCGTTTCCTTTCGATGCTCGGGATGAGCGCCGCCGAGGTGATCGGCAAGCCCCTGGCCGACTTCGTCGCCCCGGAATATGCGGAGCTGGTGGAGAACAATCTCGCCAGGCGGCTCGCGGGCGAGCCCGCCGCCGAGCGCTACGAGGTCGAGCTCCTGGGTGCGCACGGCGAAGTCACGCGGGTCGAATTGTCGAGCACGCTGATCGACAGCGCGGGCGAGCCGGCGCTTCTGCTTGACCGCGCTCGAGATGCTGCCCGGTACCGCCCCGAGCCGTGGGCCATCGCGGCCGCGCTCCATGGTGACGCTCGACGCGATGGGCGAGAGCGTCATCACCGTCGATGCCGAAGGGCGCATCGACTACGTCAATACGTCGGCCGAGGCGCTCCTCGGCCAAAGCTTCGATCAGGTCGTCGGCAAGTCGTTCGCGGAGGTCGCCTCGCTCGTGGACGAGACCGACCGGCGCTCGCTCGGCGATCCGGTTCGCAAAGCACTGGCCACCGGCGGCCGCGTCACCATGGGCAAGCGCGCGGTGCTGGTGCCCGCGAGTTCATCGCCCGAGCGGTCCGTCGAGATCAGCGTCACCCCGCTCAAGTCCGACGCCAAGGAAACGCTCGGGCTGGTACTGGTCATGCACGACACCAGCGAGCTGCGCGGGTTGACCCGGCAGATGACGTACCAGGCGAGCCACGATGCGCTCACCGGCCTCGTCAATCGGCGGGAATTCGAGCGGCGGCTGCGCGAGGCGATGGATGCCGCGCAGACCGGGGATGCGGCCCACGCGCTATGTTACCTCGATCTCGATCGATTCAAGGTGGTGAACGATACCTGCGGACACACGGCGGGCGACAACATGCTGCGCGAGGTGGCCACCATCATCAAGGAAGCGGTGCGCGACTCGGACACCGCGGGCCGCATCGGCGGCGACGAGTTCGCCCTGCTCCTGGTCGGATGTCCGCTGGAGAAGGCGCGGCAAATCGCCGATAACGTGGTGCGGGCGGTCGACGACTACCGCTTCGTGTGGAAGGACAAGATCTTCAACATCGGAGTCAGCATCGGCCTGGTCGAAATCGGCCGCGGCGGAGGATCGATCGAGGACATCATGAATTCCGCCGACTCCGCCTGCTACGTCGCGAAAAAGCAGGGCGGAGTCCACGTGCACGTGTACTCCGCGCGCGAGGAAGCGAACGCGCGGCACTCGGGCGAGATCCATTGGCTGCAGAAATTGCAGAGCGCGTTGCGCGACAATAAATTCGAGCTCTACTACCAGCCGATCGTTCACGCCCACAGCTCGGTGTCGAACGGGCCGGGGCTCGAGGTGTTCGTGCGCATGGAGGCCGAGAACGGCCAGCCCGCAGCGCCGCCTGCGGAGTTCATCCGCGCGGCCGAGCGCTACCGATTGATGCCCCTCGTCGACCGTTGGGTGGTGCAGGCCGTGCTGTCCGCGCTCGGTCGCGGCGGCATGAAGTTGCCGCCGGACCGGAGCGTCGCCATCAATATCTCGGGCCAGACTCTCGGCGACTCGGAGTTCCTGGAGTTCGTGGTCGAATGCTTCGATCACACGGGAGCGAACCCCAACGATATCTGCTTCGAGGTCACCGAGACCGCGGTGGTGGCGAATCTCGACCATGCGCGGCGCTTCATAGGCGTGCTTCACGGCATGGGCTGCGAGTTCGCGCTGGACAACTTCGGCAGCGGTCTGTCTTCCTTTTCGACGCTCAAGACGCTGCCGATGGATTATCTGAAGATCGACGGCTCCTTCATCTCGAACCTGGCCGTCGACACGGTCAATCAGGCCATGGTGGGGGCCATGATCGAGCTGTCGCGAACGCTCAATTTTCGCGTCGTGGCGGAGCACGTGGAGGACCAATCGTCCCTGGACACGGTGCGCGACATGGGGATCGATTTCGCCCAAGGGTTCATCTTCGGCCGCCCGCAGCCGCTTTCCATGACGCCTGCGCCGGGCTAAAACACCCCCCGAACCCGCCGAATCAACGCCTTATAACGCGCCGGCAGGCGCACATAACAACTTGCTATGGCATTTCCCCCGAATTTAGGAGGAAAATTCAGCTATTCCCGACATGAAACTCGAGGTGCCGCATGCCCATTTATGAAGACAACACCAAGTCCATCGGCCATACGCCCCTGGTACGCATCAACCGGCTCGACGCATCGAGCTCCGCCATCGTGTTGGCCAAGATCGAAGGACGCAATCCCGCCTACTCGGTCAAGTGCCGCATCGGCGCTGCAATGGTGTGGGATGCGGAGGAGCGCGGCACGCTGAAACCGGGCATGTCCCTCGTCGAGGCCACCAGCGGCAATACAGGCATTGCGCTCGCCTATGCGGCGGCCTCGCGCGGTTACGGGTGCGTGCTCACCATGCCGGAGACCATGAGCATGGAGCGGCGCAAGGTCCTGATCGCATTCGGCGCCAAGCTGGTGCTCACCCCGGGCGCCAAAGGCATGAAGGGCGCGATCGCCAAGGCCGAAGAGCTGGCGGCGCAGGAGCCCGGCAAGTACGTGCTGATGAAGCAATTCGAGAATCCCGCCAATCCGGCCATTCACGAGAAGACCACGGGACCCGAGATCTGGAACGACACGGAGGGCAGGATCGACGTGCTGGTGTCCGGGGTCGGGACGGGCGGCACGCTCACCGGCGTGTCGCGCTACATCAAGAAAACCAAGGGCAAGAAAATTCTCACGGTGGCGGTCGAGCCGGCCAATTCGCCGGTGATCAGCCAGACGCTGGCCGGCCAACCGCTCACGCCCGCCCCGCACAAGATTCAAGGCCTCGGCGCGGGGTTCATCCCGAAGAACTTGGATCTGTCGCTGGTCGATCGCGTCGAGCTCGTGAGCAACGAGGAGTCGATTGCCCTGGCGCGAAGCCTGGCGCGCGAAGAGGGCATGCTGTGCGGCATCTCCTGCGGCGCCGCCATGGCCGCGGCATTGCGGCTCGCCAAGGAACCGGCGCAGGCGGGAAAGACCATCGTCGTGATTTTGCCCGATGCGGGCGAGCGCTATTTGTCCGGCGCACTGTTCGAGGGGCTGTTCGAGGACGTCGAGAAGATGCAGGCGGTCGCCTGAACGCATGAGCGCCGCGACCACACCGGCATCGCGAGAGACCGCCATGGAGCATCTATCGCGGGAACTGCTCGACAGCTATCTGGGCGATGAACGCGCGCGGCGCATCGCGCGGCGGTACCTGCCGTCGCGCGAGGCCATCGCCGAGATCCTGCAGGGCGTGCTCGATCTCATGTACCCGGGGTATTTCGGACGGCGCGATCTCAACCGCGAGAATCTCGGCGATTACGTGTCGGAGTCGCTGGCGGCCCTTGCTCCCAGGATCGAGCGCGAGATGGAGCACTGCCTGTGCTATGGCAGGGAGCAGGACGACTGGCGCGACGACGCGAGGCCCGAAGGGAGCATGTCCGCCGACGCGCGCCGGCCGGGATTCGGCGAGTGCGCGCCGCGCGCCCGGGAACTGACCGAGGTGTTTCTGGGCCGCCTGCCGGAGATTCGGGCGCTGCTCGTTCGGGATGTGCAGGCGGCGTACGACGGCGATCCGGCGGCGTCGAATCTCGACGAAGTGATTCTCGCCTACCCCGGGGTGCTCGCGGTGAGCGTCTATCGCATCGCGCATGCGCTGTACGATCTCGGGGTGCCGATGATGGCTCGCATCATGACGGAGTGGGCGCATTCGAAGACCGGCTGCGACATCCATCCGGGCGCGAGGATCGGAGCGGCATTCTTCATCGACCATGCCACCGGCGTGGTGATCGGCGAGACCAGCGATATCGGCGAGGGCGTCAAGCTGTACCAGGGCGTGACGCTCGGCGCCTTGTCGCTGCCCAAGGATGCCAGCGGGCAGATCATCCGCGGCAACAAGCGCCATCCGACGGTGGAGAACGGCTCGACACTCTATGCGAACGCCACCGTACTCGGGGGCAAGACCGTGGTGGGCGCCGAGAGCGTCATCGGCGGCTCGGTATTCCTCACCCGCAGCATCCCGCCGCGCTCGCGGGTGTCGCTGAAGGAGCCGGATCTCAGGGTCGCCTCGCGCGACGGCACGGCCGAGTCCGACGCGACTTATTTCGACATCTAGTTAATTGGAAAAACCGGCCTGCGGCCCTTTTGGCGGCTGCGCCGGCGGGCGCTACATCATCTTGCCGAGCAGCGGCACCATGAGGAGCGCCACGATGTTGATGATCTTGATCAGGGGGTTGATGGCAGGTCCCGCGGTGTCCTTGTAGGGATCGCCGACGGTGTCGCCGGTCACGGCGGCCTTGTGCGTGTCGGATCCCTTGCCGCCGAAGTGGCCTTCCTCGATGTACTTCTTGGCATTGTCCCAGGCGCCGCCGCCGGTGGTCATGGAGATCGCGACGAAGAGACCCGTGACGATGGTGCCGATGAGCAGGCCGCCGAGCGCCACGACGCCCGTTCCCGGGCCCATGAGCCAATTGACGACGAACACCAGGACGATGGGGACGAGAATCGGCAGGAGCGACGGGATGATCATTTCCTTGATGGCCGCCTTGGTGAGCATGTCGACTGCGCGCGAGTAATCGGGTTTCGCGGTGCCTTCCATGATGCCCTTGATCTCGCGGAATTGGCGGCGCACCTCGTTCACCACCGAGCCCGCGGCGCGGCCTACCGCCTCCATGGCCATGGCGGCAAACAGATAGGGGACGAGACCTCCGATGAACAGGCCGATGATCACCGCCGGATTCGACAGGTCGAAGGCAGTGACGTGCCCGGTGACCTCCTCGAGCTTGTGCGTGTAATCCGCGAACAGCACGAGGGCGGCGAGGCCCGCGGAACCGATGGCATAACCCTTGGTGACGGCCTTGGTGGTGTTGCCGACCGCATCCAGCGGGTCGGTGACGTCACGCACCTTCTTGTCGAGCCCCGCCATCTCGGCGATGCCGCCGGCGTTATCGGTGATCGGACCGTAGGCGTCGAGCGCGACGATCATGCCGGTCATGGACAGCATCGCGGTGGCTGCGATTGCGATTCCGTACAATCCCTCGAGCCGATAGGAGGCCCAGATGGACAGGGCCACCGCGATCACCGGCAGTGCGCAGGCCTTCATCGAGACGCCGAGGCCCGCGATGATGTTGGTGGCGGGCCCGGTTTGGGAAGCCGCCGCCACGTGCTGCACGGGGCTGTATTCGGTGGCGGTGTAGTACTCGGTAATGACGATCATCGCGGCCGTGAGTCCGAGCCCCACCAGCGTGCAAAGCCACATGGACATGGCGTGCTCGCCCATGATCTTTTGCGACACGACGTAGAACGCCGCCGCGGAGATGACCCCCGAAACGATCACGCCCTTGTAGAGCGCGTTCATGATCTTGCCGCCTTCGCGCGTCGACACGAAGAAAGTGCCGACGATGGAGGAGACGATGGAAATCGAGCCGAGCAGCAGCGGGAAGATCACCGCGTTCTCGCCCATGCCGCCCATCAACAGGCCGCCGAGCAGCATCGTTGCCACCAGCGTCACGGCGTACGTCTCGAACAGATCCGCCGCCATGCCGGCGCAATCGCCGACGTTGTCGCCCACGTTGTCCGCGATCACCGCGGGATTGCGCGGGTCGTCCTCGGGAATGCCCGCTTCCACTTTGCCGACGAGGTCGGCGCCCACGTCCGCGCCCTTGGTGAAAATCCCGCCGCCCAATCGCGCGAAGATCGAGATCAGCGAGCCGCCGAAGGCGAGGCCCACCAACGACCGCAGCGCCGATTCCGCGTCGCCCAGCATGCGCCGCATGAGCAGGTAGTACACGGCCACGCCGAGGATGCCGAGCCCCACCACCAGCATTCCCGTGACGGCGCCGCCGCGGAACGCCACTTTCAGCGCGGCGTTGATCCCCAGGGTGGCGGCTTGCGCGGTGCGCACGTTGGCGCGCACCGAGATGGACATGCCGATATAGCCCGCCAAGCCGGAGAAAATGGCTCCGACCGCGAAGCCGCCGGCGCTCGGCCAGCCGAGTCCCACGCCCAGCGCGACGAAGAGAATGACGCCGACGATGGCGATGGTCCGGTATTGCCGGTTGAGATACGCGCGAGCGCCGGCTTGAATTGCGCCGGCTATCTCCTGCATGAGGGCATTGCCGGCAGGTTGCGCCAAGATCCAGCGCACCGAGAAGGCGCCGTACACGATCGCGAGGATTCCAGCGCCGATGGCAAGATACAGGGCGTTATCGAGCGTCATTTCGGGTCCCACTAGTTATGTTATTGAAAAATATAAAGTTATTCGAGTTGGCGGCCGGGAACTATACCACAAAGGGTGTGGTGAGGCGCTTCGCGACCGGAACACCCTTGAGCGTGACATAGCTTGGCAAGCCATGCCGATAGGGTGGGTAATCCTCGCCGCCGATGAGCGGCAACAGGTAGCGGCGGCAGGGGGCGGTGATCCCGAAGCCATCCTCGGTGATGAAGTGGCGGGGGACCTTTTTCTCCCGGTTGGCGATCATCGCGAGCGGCGCCTGGCCGATTCCCCATCGATAGGGCTCGGATGACTTGCGAACGATCGTCGGCATGACGGCGTTCTTTCCCTGGAGCGCGAGTTCCACGGCAGCCTTGCCGACGGCATAGGCCTGCTCGACGTCCACCTTGGAGGCGATGTGGCGCGCGGAGCGCTGCAAGTAGTCGGCGACCGCCCAATGATATTTGTAGCCGAACGCTTCCTGCGTCATCTGCGCCACCACGGGTCCCACGCCCCCGAGCTGAGCGTGACCGAAGGCGTCCTTGGTACCTGCTTCCGCCAGGAACTTGCCGTCGGGATTGCGCACACCCTCGGACACCACCACCACGCAGTAACCGAATTTCTCGACGCAAGACTTCACCTTCGCGAGGAACTTGGCGCGCTCGAAGGCGATCTCGGGAAACAGGATGATGTGGGGAGCATCGCCCGGGCGCTCGCCCGCCAAGCCGCCCGCGGCGGCGATCCAGCCCGCATGCCGGCCCATCACCTCGAGAACGAACACCTTGGTCGAGGTGCGCGCCATCGACAGGACGTTGAGCGCCGCCTCGCGGGTGGACACCGCGATGTACTTGGCCGCCGAGCCGAATCCGGGGCAGCAATCGGTGATCGCCAGATCGTTGTCGACCGTTTTCGGAATGCCGATGCAGGCGATCGGGTAGCCCATTTGCGCGCCGATCTCCGACACCTTGTGGGCGGTGTCCATGGAATCGTTGCCGCCGTTGTAGAAGAAATAGCCGATGTCGTGAGCCTTGAACACCTCGATCAGACGCTCGTATTGCGCGCGGTTCTTGTCGAGCCCGGCCAGCTTGTAGCGCGCCGAGCCGAAGGCGCCTCCCGGAGTGTGCCTCAATCCCCGCACCGTCGCCGCGCTCTCCTTGCCGGTGTCGATCATGTCCTCGGTGAGAGCCCCGACGATCCCGTGGCGCCCGGCATAGAGTTTGCCGATTTTGTCCTTGTGCTTGCGCGCGGTTTCGATCACCCCGCAGGCGGATGCGTTGATGACGGCGGAGACACCGCCGGACTGGGCGTAGAAGGCGTTCTTTTTCATATATCAGTACCGCGAAATATAAGCCGCGCAGGATAGCCGATCGGGGCGGGGGAGGCACTCGTTTGACGGTAGGGGCGGGCGAAGGTACGGTAGCGCGGTTTCAGGTACTACGAAGAATCATGAGAATAGTTCTCCTGGGAGCGCCCGGATCGGGCAAAGGTACGCAGTCTCAGCTGCTGGTTGAGGCCTATGGAATCCCGCAGATATCCACCGGCGATTTGCTTCGCGAGGCCGTGAGCAAGGCGACCGAACTCGGGCGCAAGGCGAAGGCGGCCATGGACGCGGGCAAGCTGGTCGACGATGCCACGGTGCTCGGCATGATCCGCGAGCGGCTGGCGCAGCCGGATGCTCAGAAAGGGTTCATCCTCGACGGCTTCCCGCGCAACATCGTCCAGGCGGAGGCGCTGGAGGCCCTATTGAAGGAACTCGGCCGGCCGCTGCAGGCCGTGGTCCTCCTGAATCTCGATCTCGCCATCCTTTTCAAACGGCTCACGGGCCGGCGCATCTGCGAGGGCTGCGGGCGGGTGTTCAACATCTACACCTTTCCGCCCGGGACAGCGCCGCACTGCGATAAATGCGGCGACAAGGCGCGCTTGATCCAGCGGCCGGACGACAAGGAGGAAGTGATCGGCAAGCGGTTGGAGGTGTTCGAGGCGCAGACCAAGCCGCTCATCAAGTACTACGAGCAGCGCGGCCTGTTGCGTGTCGTCGATGCGGACGCGGAGGTGCGGACGGTGTTCAAGAGCATCCAGAGCGCGGTGGCGGAGCAGCCGCCTAGCCCGGAGCAGCCGCCTAGCCCGGGGCCGCCGGCTAGTCGGGGCCGCTGGCCTAGTCGAGGGCGGCTGGCCTAGTCGAGGGCCGCCAGCAGCCGCTCGCCGATCTCCTCGCGCCGCCAACCCGACAGCGCCGGGGACTTTCGGGATCCCATCGCCAATGCCTTGAGCTCTCCGCGCGGTGCGAGAATCTCGGGGCTGACGCCGAGTTCGTGCGCACGCGCGTCGACGATCTTGGCCAGCCGATCCATCACGGCTCTTTGCTCGGGCGTCGGGCGGGAATCCCGGGTGTCTTCGGCGACTTCGCCGGCCGCGCCCGCTCCCTCGCGCAACGCCGCGAGCAGACCTTCCGCCAGCGCATCCTTCATCGGGTTCGGCAGCGAGAGCGCGGCATCGAGCGCCGCGCGCGACGAGGGGGCCGCCTGGGCGACGCTGAAAATCGCAGCATCGGAGAGTATCCAGCCGCGCGGCAGGTCGCGTGCGCGCGCCGCGCTTTCGCGCCAGATCGCGGCGGCGCGGCCGCGGGCGCGCGCGGCGGGCGGCAGCAGATTCAAATTGCGCAGCCGCTTCCATGCCTGCGCGGGGTCGAGATCGTACAGCCGCGGATCCTCGAGCGAGAGGCAATCCTCGATCACCCAGTGCTCGCGCCCCAACGCGCGCAAGCGCTCGGTGAGCTTGACGGCGACCTCGTTCAGGTATTTCACGTCGTCCGCCGCGTACTCGAGCTGCGCGGCGGTGAGCGGACGCTTCGACCAGTCGGTGCGCGTCTGGCCCTTGGCGAGCGGTACGTCGAGCAGGGTCTTGACCAGGTCCGCGTAACCGAGCTGCGGCTTCAGTCCGATGCAGCCCGCGGCGATCTGGGTGTCGAACACCGGCGAGATCACACGCTTGACGTTGAGGTAGAACGCCTCGAGATCCTGGCGTGCGGCGTGAATGACCTTGCGCGAACCCGGTGCGGTGAGGGCCCGGACCAGCGGCTCGAGGCTTCCGACCCGCAACGTGTCGACGCACCATACCTCTCCGGCGGCCGCCAATTGCACCAGGCAGAGCTTCGGGAAGAACGTTCGTTCGCGCAAAAACTCGGTGTCGAGGCCGATCGATGTCTGTGCTTCGAGGGTGCGCGCCAGGGCCCCGAGTTCCTCGCCTCGATCGATCCAAATCGCGTCGGCCATACGATGATCCACGTGTACAATTTGCAAATCTATCACGATCGAATCGTACGATGCTGCGACTTGCGAAGGCATTCTGGGACATCGCCTTGTGGCGCGCATCGCCGGCCCAGTTGCCTGCGTCGGTGTTCCTGCTGTGTCTCGTCGCCGCGCTGGCGTCCGCTCTCGAAGTGATCAGCGCCTTGGTGCCCCCGAGTCAGGGCGGCCTCATTCCCATCCGTCTCGGATTGAGCGTGGCGCTGCCGCTGCTGTTCGCCTGGATGGTGCTCGCCGTCGCCCGGCGTCGCCAACGATTTCTTCAGACCGGCACGGCGCTTCTCGGAGTCGCCGTTCTGGCCGAGATCGTGCTCTATCCCTTGGGATCGCTCCTCAATCTCATCGGCACCGACGCACCCGCCTCGCTCCCCGTGGGGATCCTGCTGCTCGTGGGGCTCATCTGGTACCTGCTCGCCTGTGCGAACATCTGGCGGGCGGCTCTCGACGCGCGCCTGGGCCTCGGCGGAGCGATCAGCGTCGGGTATCTCCTGCTGTCGATGTTCCTGGAACAGAAGTTGGTGCCGAACTCATGACTCAGCACGTTCACATCTTAGGCGTAGCCGGAACCTTCATGGGTGGCGTGGCGGCCATCGCCAAGGCGGCGGGATTTCGCGTCACGGGCTCGGATCGCAACGTCTATCCGCCGATGAGCGATCAGCTCTCGGCTCTCGGCATCGAGCTCACGCAAGGCTATGGCGCCGAGCAGCTCGACGACCGGCCGGACATCGTGGTCGTGGGCAATGCACTCTCCCGCGGCAGCCCCGTCGTCGAGGCCATGCTCGATCGCGGCCTCCCATACACCTCGGGGCCGCAATGGCTGGCCGAACGGGTTCTTTGCGGCAAGCACGTGCTGGCGGTGGCCGGCACGCACGGCAAGACCACGACCTCGAGCATGCTCGCCTGGATCCTCGAGCACGCGGGAGTCGAGCCGGGGTTCTTGATCGGCGGCGTACCCAGCAACTTCGATGCCACGGCGCGGCTCGGCGCGGGGCCGTACTTCGTGATCGAGGCCGACGAGTACGATACGGCGTTCTTCGATAAGCGCGCGAAGTTCGTGCACTATCGGCCGCGTACCGCGATCCTCAACAATCTGGAATACGACCATGCCGACATCTATCCCGACGTGGCCTCGATACGGCGGCAGTTCAATCAATTGCTGCGCACCGTGCCCGCATCCGGCCGCATCGTCCAGAACGGCGATGATGCCGAGATCGCGGCCGTCATCGGCGAAGGCTGCTGGACTCCGCGCGAGACCTTCAGCCTGAAGTCCCCCGATGCGGCGTGGAGCGCGGCTCTCGTTCCGAACTCCTCGTGGGGGGAGTTCACGGTGCTGAAGGAGAGGCGCGAGGCGGCGCGCGTGCAATGGCAGCTCCTCGGGGAGCACAACGTGATGAACGCGCTCGCCGCGATGGCGGCCGCCCACCACGTCGGCGTGACGCCCGAGAGCGCGGCGGAGGCACTCGGGAAGTTCCGCGGCGTCAAGCGCCGCATGGAAGTGCGCGGAGTGGTGGGCGGAGTGACCGTGTACGATGACTTCGCTCATCATCCCACCGCCATCGGGACGACGCTCGCGGGACTTCGCGCTCGCGCGCCGCGCGCCCGGATCATCGCCGTGCTCGAGCCGCGCTCGAACACCATGAAGCTCGGCGTGCACCGCGATCTGCTCGCTCCCTCGTTGGCGGCGGCCGATGCCGCCTGGTTCCTGAACGCGCCCGAACTCGGGTGGGATCTGCGGGCGGCGCTCGCGCCGCTGGGCGCACGTGCCCATTTCGCGGACAGCGTCGAGGCGTTGGCCGAGGCCCTGGCGGGAGAGGCTCGTGCGGGAGATCAGATCCTCATCATGAGCAACGGCGGCTTCGGAGGACTGCATGGGAAGCTGCTGGAGGCCTTGCGGGCGCGGCACGCCTCGGCTGGCCGGACCGCGACGTGAGCGAGATTCCGCTCTTCCCGCTCAACCTCGTGCTGTTTCCCGACGGGCCGCTGCCGCTGCGCATATTCGAAACCCGCTATTACGACATGGTGCGCCGATGCATGCGCGAGGGACGCGGTTTCGGCGTGGTGCTGATCCGAGAGGGACGCGAGGTCGGGCTCTCGGACACCGATCTCTACGAGGTGGGCACCATGGCGGAGATCACGGATTTTCATCAATTGCAGGATGGCCTGCTGGGACTCTCGTGCGTCGGGCGGCAGCGATTTCGCATCATCGAGCGCAGACGACAGGCGGACGGTCTGCATCTCGGCGAAGTCGAGTGGCTGAACATCGAGCCCAGTCTGGCCGTGCCGGCGCGCCATCAGCGCTTGTCGACGCTGCTGGGTACGGTGCTGCCGCAGCTCGGCGAAGTATATTCGAACATCGATATGCGGCTCGACGATGCCGCGTGGGTGGGCCACCGGCTGGCGGAGATATTGCCGATACCGCTCGGCGACAAGCAGTCCTACTTGGAGATCGATGACCCCGTCGAACGCCTGGACCGGCTGGCGGCGATCGCGCCGTTGGCGCCATCGCCGTCCGCCCCGGCTGCGTAGCCGACCCACCCTCGCCGTGTGAGCCATAGCGCGAGTCCCATGGCTGCGCACCAGGGAAGCACCCAGTAACCGAGAAGGCCGTCGAATTTGCCCAGCCACGCCGATCCCGCGGCGGCCGGACCAGGCGCGGTGGCTTCCTGCAGCATGCGCAGCACCATCACCCAGCCGGCGTGCAGTCCGATGGCTGCGGCGATGTTGCCGGTCAGCACGCGGGTGAGGCTCAATACCAGACTCACCGCGAGCCACGCGGTGAAGGAATCGAAAACCAGCGACGGCGTACCGAGCGGCGCAAAGGAGCGGACGAGCAGATCGAAGCCGCTGCCCCAATGCAGTTGATCAACGGGAATGCGCGCCTTGGCAAAGAAATGCAGGACGGCGAACAGCGGTGCCGTCAACAGGACCGCGGCCCATTGACCGGACTCCTGTGCTATCGCGGAGTGCATGGCGCCGCGCATCACCGTTTCCTCGATCAGCGCGACCGCGATACCGGAGCTCAAGCCGACGAGAATCAGCTTGAGCACGGAGGGCGAGCCGGCAACGACCCGCCAGTGCATCGCGAGGAGCAGCGCCGCGCCGGCGGCGGCCGTCGCCATGCCGGCGATGCCGGCGATCAGTGCGACCTTCAGGAACCTGCGCCAGGGCAGCCCATATCCCAGGGCGCGCTTCGACCCCACGCCCAGATGCCGGCAAAGCCAGGTGAGCCCGCCGGCCGCAACCAGCATGGCGACGCGGCTCGCGACCCGGTGAAACGGCCACGGCGCGACCTGGGAAGTGAGGTCGTAGACGGGATAGGCGATGAGCGCGGTGATGAGGCCGGCCGCGACGAGCGTGCCCACGAACCACCCGAAAGCCCGCATCGCGATTACCTGCCTAAGCGGAGGTCAGGCTGTCGAAGGTGCGCATGGCGGCCGCGATCGTCGCGTCGATGTCGGCGCTCGAATGGGCCGCCGACACGAAACCTGCCTCGAACGCCGACGGCGCGAAGTACACGCACTCCTCCAGCATTCGATGAAAGAAGCGCTTGAATCGCTCGGTGTCGCAGGCCATCACCTTGGTGAAACTGTCGACCTTGCGCTCCGCGGTGAAGAACAGCCCGAACATGCCTCCTACGTGATTGGCGGCGAGCGGGATACCCGAGCTGAGCGCCGCATCGGTCAGCCGCTGGACCAGGATGTCGGTGGTCGCGTTCAGGTGCGCGTGGAAGCCCGGCGCGCAGATCAGCTCGAGCGTCGCGAGTCCCGCGGCCATGGCCACGGGATTGCCCGACAAGGTGCCCGCCTGATACACGGGCCCCAGCGGAGCGAGACGCTCCATGATGTCCCGCCGGCCGCCGAACGCGCCCACCGGCATGCCGCCGCCGATGATCTTGCCAAGGGTCGTGAGGTCGGGCCGGATGCCGTAAAGCTCCTGTGCGCCGCCCAGCGCGACGCGAAATCCCGTCATGACTTCGTCGAAGATCAGCAGAGCGCCGGAGCCGTCGCACACCTCCCGCAAGGTCTCGAGAAAGCCGGGCGCCGGCGGGACGCAGTTCATGTTGCCGGCGACAGGCTCCACGATCACGCAGGCTATCTCCGCGCCGATTTGCCGGAACGCATCGCGCACCTGATCGGAGTCGTTGTAGTCGAGCGTCACGGTATGGGCGGCCAGCGCACGGGGTACGCCGGGCGAAGTGGGAACGCCGAAGGTCAACGCCCCCGAACCGGCCTTGATCAGCAGCGAATCCGAATGCCCGTGATAGCAGCCCTCGAATTTCACGATGGTCTCGCGCCCGGTGAACCCGCGAGCCAGACGGATGGCGCTCATCGTCGCCTCGGTGCCGGAGCTCACGAACCGAACCAGTTCGACGGAGGGCATGAGCTCGGTGACCTTGCGGGCGAGGTCCGTCTCGAGCTCGGTGGGTGCGCCGAAGCTCAGGCCGTCGGCGGCGACGCGGCGCACCGCTGCGATGACGTGCGGATGCGCGTGACCCAGAATCATCGGACCCCACGATCCGACGTAGTCGATGAACCGCCGGCCGTCGACGGCGACGATGTGAGCGCCCGCCGCCTGCTTGAAGAAGATCGGCTCTCCGCCGACGCCGCGGAAGGCCCGTACCGGCGAGTTGACGCCTCCGGGAATGTACTTGCAGGCCTCTTGATACAGGCTCACCAAACCTCTCCTGTCGCCCCTCATCCCGTCTCGCCGCTCATCGACCATGCGGCCGGCGGCAGCCCGAGCCGCACTTCCAAACCGCCGGCCGGGCGATTGCCGGCCGTTGCCGACCCGCCGTGCGCCCGCATCACCTGCGAGGTGATGGCGAGACCGATGCCCTCGCCGCCGCTATCGCGGTCGCGCGATTCCGCCACCCGGAAGAACGGCTCGAAGATGCGTTCCAGATCCGCCGCGGGCACACCGGGCCCCCGGTCGCGAATCGAGACCGCGAGTCCGCCGTCGCCGCGCTCCACGGCCACCTCCACGGGGGCCCCGGGAGGACTATAGCGCACGGCGTTGCGCAGCACGTTCTCGATCGCGCTGCGCAGAAGCTCGCGGTTGCCGTTCACCGTTCGTCCGGCGCTCCCCTCGACGGAGATCCTGCATCCCTTGGCCGCGCCCTCGAAGTTGGCGTCGTGAACGATCTCCTCGATCATTTCGTCCACGTCGACGGGCTCGCGCTCGATCGGCGCATCCGTGCCGTTCAACCGCGCGAGCTTCAATACCTGGCTGATCAGATCGTCGAGCCGCTCGATTTCGCGCTCGAGCCGATCCAGCTGGCGTCCGGAGTCGGCCGTCGGCCGACGCGCCAGGCCTACGGCCAGCCGCATCCGCGCGAGCGGCGAGCGCAGTTCGTGCGAGATGTCCCGCAGCAGCCGGGTGACCGCGGCGCGATTGGCAATCAAGCCGTCGGCCATGGCATCGAAGTCCCGCGCGAGCACTGCGAGCTCGTCCTTGCGATCCTCGAATCCGGCGCTGACGCGAAGACTCGCGCCGCCGCGCGCATCGAGATTCTCGCTGGCGAGCGCCCGCGCGCCCTCCTGGATGCGGCGTATGGGAGCGCTCAAGTGCTGCGCCAGCCACCAGCTCGCGAACGCGCTCACCACCAGTGCGATGCACAGGATCATCAGGGAGATTCCGGGAAGGCTCAGCGCGCCGAAGATGCTCGGGCGGCGCGGCACCAGAAGCACCGTGTAGGTCGATCCGTCGGGCCCCACGATCTGCGGCGCCGCGCGCTGCGGCCGAAAATTCCGCGGCGGCGGCGGCGGCAACGGCCGCGGCGGGAGCGAGGGCGATGCCTCAGAATCAGGCTCGTTCATCGATTCGCGGTTGAAATATTCCAGGCGGCGGGCGGCACTGTCGGAGAGACGCCGTCCGAGAATGTCCTGTCCGTCCGGCCCGATGATGTACAGATCGCGATCGGCGATGGAGTGTTCATTGGCCGAGAGCCATTTCTTGAGGGCGGCCACGCCGCCCTTGCCGAGTACCTCCGAGGCCTGGATGGCGATGGCCGCCGGCCGGCGCTGCAGCTCGCGCGATTCGTACTCGTGCGCGGCCACGGTGAAGGTCACCGCGATGCTGCCGCCGACGATGAGCGCCATCGCGATCCAGAACAACACGAAGATCCGAAGAAAAAGACTGTGCATGCCGGCGGCTCGAGGACTGTCCGCTACGGCGGCGCCGTGGTCAGCGTGTATCCGGAGCCGCGCACGTTCTTGATTTCCGGATTCTTGCCGGCCTCGAGGTTGAGCTTGCGGCGCAAATTGCTGATATGGGTGTCGATGCTGCGGTCGTAGGGAACGAGCTTGCGCCCGAGTGCCTGTTCCGTCATCGATTCGCGCGAGATCACCTGTCCCGCGGAGCGCATCAACAGCTCGAGCACGCGAAATTCGGCGCCCGTGAGCGTGACCGGCAGATCGGCGACGCGCACTTGATGCATGCCGGTGTTGAGCACGATCGGCCCGACGGCGACCTCATCGGTCGGCGCGCCGCGCGCGGCGCGGCTGGTCGCGCGGCGCAGGATGGCGCGGATGCGGGCGACGAGCTCGCGCGGGTTGAAGGGCTTGCTGAGATAGTCGTCGGCGCCGAGCTCCAATCCGACGATTCGGTCGACGTCATCGCCGCGCGCCGTCAGCATGAGAATGGGGGTCTCGTAAGAAGCCCCGAGCGTGCGCAGCACGTCGAAGCCCCCGACGCTCGGCAGCATCACGTCCAGAATCAGGATCTCGAATTCGTTCAGCTTGAGTTCGTCGAGCGCGTCGCCGCCGTCGTGCACGCTCTTCACCTCGAAGTGCTCGGCCTCCAGATACTCGGTGAGCATCTGGCAAAGCTCGCGGTCGTCATCCACCAGGAGAACGCGCGCTTCATGCGGCCCTCCCGGGTCCGCGGACGGCCTGTTCGGAACGCTGGTCATATCGTCAATTCCTGTGTTTCGGCGCCGTGTCGGACGCTAGGTTAGCGCCAGTTTCCCCGCCATCATTCGCCTTCGTAAACCAATTGACAATTCTTTGCATGTTGCCAACGCAACATTGCGTCAACGCGGCGTGAACCGCGGCCGTTTCACCGTACACTGTTCATCACTGGACGCCCTAGGAGAGTCTCGACTCATGGTTACACTACGAAAGGTCATTCCTGCTTTATGTCTGGCGACCTCGCTGGCGGGCATCGCCGCCTATGCGCAGACGACCGCCACCGCCCCCGCGCCGACCACCCCCGGTGCGCCATCACTGGCATCGCCACGGACATCACGGCGGCGGCATGTTTTTCGTGCTGCACAAGCTCAATTTGACTGCGGACCAAAAGACGCAGATCAAGAGCATCATGGCCGGCGAGAAGAGCCAGTACGAGGCGCTGCGCACGAGTGTCAAGGCGAATCGCACCGCGCTCGCGACGACCCCGCCCACCGACCCCAACTACGCGACTTTGATCCAAACCGAGCAAGACCAATGCGATGACCGCGGATCAAGCTGCGGCACGAGACCTGGTCGGCGATCTACGGCAAGCTCACTCCGCAGCAGCAGCAGGCGATCCCCGGCATCGTCGCGGCGGCCCAGCAGGCGCGCGAGGCACGAATGGCGGCCTGGAAGGCGCAGCACTCGCAAGAGACGGCGCCGGCTTCGGAATAGCCCCGAAGGTCAGCGCTGAACCGCGCCGATGCCGTCCTTCTTGAGCAGATCGATGACGCTGTCGCGGCCGACCAGATGAGCGGTGCCGACGATGACGAGGTAATTCTCGTCATCGTCGAGCAACCTCTCGATGCGTGCGATCCACTTGCGGTTGCGCGACACCAGAAGCGATTGATAGACGGCGGGATCCCGTCCCAGGTCGGATTTCATCTCGGTCTCGAACCAGCTCATGTCCCCGCGCTGCCAGGCGCGCACCATGTCGTTCACGTCCTTCGGAAGGTCGTGCGCCTGCTCGAGGCTCGATATCAGGTAGTTCGCCTGCGTCTCCATGGACATTCCCTCGAACAGCGCGAGCTGATCGTGCGCGGTCTCCAGCCCCGCGATGCTCTTCCCGTCGGTGCGGGCGCGCCCGAGAAAGTACATCTCGACGCCGCTCGACGGATCGAAGCCCAGCTGCGTCAGCTGCATCTGCGAGATGGCTTCGGCGACGAACCATGGCGCGAATTGATCGAACGTGGATAGATCGAGCCCCAGCTCCTGCGCCAGCGTCTGGGCATGCGCGTAGCGCGCCGCTCCCATGATGTCGTGCAGGGTCTTGCCGTCCGCGAGCGTCGCGCTCGCGAGCATCTCCGATTGAACGTCCTCGGCCTCGAGCTCGTTCAGGTCGATTTCCATGACCAGCGACTTGGCGCCGCGATACGCGTCGAGCACCGCGGGCGCGAGCGGGTAGTCGCTTGCTCGAAGCGTGTGGATGGATCCGAGCAGATAGACGGTATTGTGCTTGCCGTGAAGTTCCCACAGGCAGTGCAGCGTCGAATCGGCGCGCACCGCCGGGGCGGCTGCGAACATCCAGGCGACGAGCGCCCAGCAGAGTAGCGCCTTGAATCGCACGGGGAGCGCGCGCTTCAGCGCGCGGCGGTTGCCGCTGCGCGCAGGCGAAGCGAATCGACCCAGCGGATCTCGCTGTCGATGCGGCCGTCGGGGTGCAAGTCGAACGGCCGGTAAGCGGGTGGCCGGGTGTCGACGGCGTAGCGGTCGCTCATCGGCAGGAATTGCGCGCCGGTGGACGGCGTCGCGAACAGCCGGATACCGCCGCGCTCGCCTTCGTACTCCTGATGCACGTGGCCCCACACGACCGCTCGGACGTTCGTGTGCGCGTCGATCACCCGCCAGAACTCATCGCGGTTCGCAAGACCGATGGTGTCGATCCAGCGGCTGCCCATCTCGACCGGATGATGGTGCAGACACACCATGGCATGCGCCGGCGAGGAGCCGAGCGCCCGGTCGAGCCGCTCCAATTCCTGCACGGTCAGGCGTCCGCCCACATGGCCGGGATCGCAGCTGTCGAGCATCACCAGTTGCCACCCGGCCGCCGAATAAGTGCCGCACATCTGGAACGGAGCCCCGGCGAGGGACTTGCGCATGATGTCGGGCTCGTCGTGATTTCCGGGAATGCAGAGCACCGGCTTCTGCAAGCTGCCGAAGATGCTGCGGAAACGCAAATAACCGGACGGATCGTCCTGCACCAAATCGCCGGTCACCAGGAGCGCCTCGAAATCGGGCACGCCGGCATATGCCTCGTCCAGCACGTGGTGCAGACTTGCATCCGTCACCATGCCGCGCAGCGCGCCGGAGGCGCTGCCGAACAGGTGCGGGTCGGTTATTTGTAGAATTTTCATACGCAGAAATCCTAGCAAACCCTCCCTGACGCGACGGTGAACTGGGTCATGGCCGCGGGTTCTTGCTCGATACATAACCAGACTGCAATTGTGTGAATGCGGTTCCGCTCAAAGGGAGACTTGGGTCCCGATATTGATGCAGTGGTGCGCATCGGGGACAATACCGCCCCGCTCCAGTCAAAGTTGTCTCCATGCCCACGCGCCGCGACCTCGCCAACGCCATTCGTGCCCCGTCCATGGATGCCGTCCAGAAAGCCAATTCGGGCCACCCGGGGGCTCCCATGGGGATGGCGGATATCGCCCAAGTATCATGGCGGGACGTGCTTAAGTTCAATCCGGAAAACCCGATCTGGCTGGACCGCGACCGGCCCGTACCCTCGAGCGGCCGGGGCGGCCCCGGCGGGTGGCCGTGGAGGCCGCCGCGCGCGAGCCGTGGTGGCGCCAGGGACTCGAGGGTCGGATCGTCGGCATCGACCATTTCGGGCCTTCCGCGGCGGCGAAGGAACTGTTCAGGCAGTATGGATTCACGGTGGAGCACGCGCTCCAGGCGATCGGCGGCTTGTTTATCTGATTTGGGTTTATCTGATTTGGGTTTGTCTGATTTGGCATGAGGGGAGCGATTCGATGACGATCAAAGTGGGCATCAACGGGTACGGCCGTATCGGAAGAAATATTCTGCGGGCCCTGTACGAAGGAAAACACGCGGGCGGGATCAAGATCGTCGGCATCAACGACCTGGGCGACGCCAATACCAATGCCCACTTGACCCGTTTCGACACCGTGCATGGACGCTTCAAGGGCGACGTTCACGTCGACGGCGACGCCATGGTGGTCAACGGCGACCGCATCCGGGTGATCGCGCAGCGTGATCCCGCCAAACTCCCCTGGGGCGAGCTCGGCGCGGAATTTCGTGCTCGAGTGCACCGGTCTTTTCACCAGCAAAGCCAAGGCCTCGGCACATATCGCCGCGGGCGCCAAGAAAGTGGTGATTTCGGCTCCCGGCGGCGACGATGTCGACGCCACCATCGTGTACGGGGTCAATCATCAGCGCGCTGAAATCCACGGACACGGTGATCTCGAACGCCTCGTGCACCACCAATTGCCTGGCGCCGCTGGTCAAAGTGCTGCACGAAAGCATCGGCGTCACGTCCGGCGTCATGAACACCATTCACTCCTACACCAACGATCAGGTGCTGACCGACGTGTACCACTCGGATCTGCGCCGCGCCCGGTCTGCGACCATGTCCATGATTCCGACCAAGACCGGAGCCGCCGCGGCGGTGGGCCTCGTTCTTCCGGAGCTCAAAGGCAAGATCGACGGCTTCGCCATCCGCGTGCCGACGATCAACGTGTCGCTGGTCGATCTGAGTTTTATCGCGGCGCGCAAAACCTCGGTGGACGAGATCCACTCCGTGGTGAAGACCGCGGCCCATGGCGCGCTCAAGGGCATTCTCGCGTACAACGATCAGCCGCTGGTTTCGGTGGATTTCAACCACGACCCGGCCTCGTCCACCTACGATGCGACGCTCACCAAGGTGATCGAGGGCACGCTGGTGAAGGTGTGCTCGTGGTACGACAACGAGTGGGGCTTCTCGAATCGCATGCTCGATACGCTCACCGCCTGGTCGAAGATCTCATGAGCGTACCCGGGCAACGAGGATACGGATGAAAATCATAAAAATGACGAGCCTGGATCTCGTTGGCAAACGGGTACTGATCCGCGAGGATCTGAACGTGCCCATCAAGGACGGCGAGGTGACGAGCGATGCGCGGATCCGCGCGGCGATTCCCACCATCCAGGCCGCATTGACGGCGAAGGCCCGCGTCATGCTGATGTCGCATCTGGGGCGCCCCGAGGAGGGCAAGTTCGCCGAGGAATTCTCCCTGGCGCCGGTGGCCAAGCGGCTCACCGAGCTTCTCGGCGTCCCCGCGCCGCTGAAGCGGGACTGGCTGGACGGGGTGGTCGTGGCGCCCGGCGAGGTGGTGCTCCTCGAGAACGTGCGATTCAACAAGGGCGAGAAGAAGAACTCCGACGAGCTCTCCAAGAAAATGGCCGCGCTTTGCGACATCTACGTGATGGACGCTTTCGGAACCGCGCACCGCGCCGAGGCGAGCACCCACGGCGTCGCGAAGTACGCGCCCGGTGGCCTGCGCCGGCCCGCTGCTGGTGAGCGAGCTCACCGCGCTCGAGACGGCCCTCGAGAAGCCCGCGCGGCCGCTGCTCGCCATCGTGGCGGGATCCAAGGTCTCGACCAAGCTCACCGTGCTCGAGACGCTGCTCTCGAAAGTCGATCAGATGATCGTTGGCGGCGGCATCGCCAACACCTTTCTCGCGGCGCGCGGCTTCAACGTCGGCAAGTCGCTGCACGAGCCTGACATGCTGGATATCTGCCGGCGGCTGATCGAGCAGTCGGAGAAGCGCGGCATCGTCATTCCCATGCCCATCGACGTGGTGGTGGCCACGGAGTTCTCCGCGGTCGCGGAGGCCGACGTGAAGCCCGTCGGAAGCGTCGCGGACAATGAAATGATTCTCGACATCGGTCCCGATTCGGCAGAAGAGCTGTCGGGCCTCATCGCCGCAGCGGGCACCATTCTATGGAACGGGCCGGTGGGCGTGTTCGAGTTCGATCAATTCGGCGAGGGCACTCGCACGCTCGCCAACGCCATCGCGCGCAGCAAGGCCTTCTCCCTGGCGGGCGGCGGCGACACGTTGGCGGCCATCGAAAAATACGGCGTCGAGGACAGCATTTCCTACATATCCACCGGCGGCGGCGCGTTCCTGGAATTCGTCGAGGGTCAGAAACTTCCGGCGGTGGACATTCTCGAGACGCGGGCAGCATGAGGCCGGCGTATGAGTTTCATCCTGCGCCGCGCCAAGATCGTCGCCACTCTGGGTCCGGCGACCGACGATGCCAAGGTCATCGCCGACATGGTCCGTGCCGGGGTGGACGTGGTGCGGATCAATTTCTCCCATGGCGCACTGGCCGACCATGCCCGCCGGCTGGGTCTGGTGCGCGACGCCGCCAGACGGGCCGGACGCTACGTCGGCGTACTCGGCGACCTGCAGGGGCCGAAGATACGCGTGGAGCGCTTCAAATCGGGCAAGATCATGCTCGCCGACGGTGCGGCGTTCGCCCTCGACGCCTCGCTCGGCGTGGATGCCGGCGACGATCAGGCGGTCGGCATCGCCTACAAGAAGCTGCCCACCGACGTGGGCGTCGGCGACATCCTGCTCTTGAACGACGGCCAAATCAGCCTTCAGGTGCGCTCCATCGAGGGTCCCCGCATCAATACCCAGGTGCTGGTGGGCGGCGAGCTCGGCAACAACAAGGGCATCAACCGACAGGGCGGCGGATTGTCGGCCGGCGCGCTCACCGACAAGGATCGCGAGGATATCGGCATCGCTGCCTCGCTCAAGGTGGACTACCTGGCGGTGTCCTTTCCCCGCGACGGCTCCGACATGAGCGAGGCGCGCAAGCTTCTCCGCGCCGCCGGAAGCGAGGCATTGCTGGTTGCGAAGATCGAACGCGCGGAGGCCGTCGCGAATCTGGCCGACGTGGTCCGGGCGAGCGATGCCGTGATGGTGGCCCGCGGCGATCTCGGGGTCGAAATGGGCTTCGCCGAGCTTGCGGGTCTTCAGAAACAGATCATGCAGGAGACGCGCCATCAGAACCGCGTCGTGATCACGGCCACGCAGATGATGGAGTCCATGATCACCGCCACCATCCCGACGCGTGCCGAGGTGTCCGACGTGGCCAACGCGGTCATGGAAGGGACCGATGCCGTCATGCTGTCCGCGGAGACCGCGGCGGGGAAGCACCCCGCGAAGGTCGTGGAGGCCATGGCGCAGATCATCGTCGCCGCCGAGAAGTACCAGGGTGCGCACGTACGCATCCGCCAGCGCAATACCGGCTACTTCGACCGTGCCAATGAGGCCATCGCGGCGGCGGTGATGTATACCGCCAACCATCTGCACGTGCAGGCCATCGTCGCGCTGACGGAGTCCGGGGAGACGGCCTTGTGGATGTCGAGGGTGCGTTCGGACATTCCGATCTACGCCTTCACCCGGCAGGAGACGACCCGAAGCCGGGTCACGCTGTACCGAGGCGTGTATCCGGTCGCCTACGACGTTACGGACAAGGACCGGGAGGCGTTCTACTTCTCGATTTTCAGCCAGTTGCTGGACTTGAAGCTGGTGAAGGAGAACGACCTCATCATTCTCACCAAGGGCGAGCTGACGGGCGTCGCCGGGGGAACGAATTCCATGCAGATTCTCAAGGTCCTGCGCAAGTAGGAGACGGTGCCCAAGACCATGCAGACGGAGTTCCGCGGAACGGACCGGTACATCGCGACCGAGGAGCTGATGGCCGCGGTGAATGCCGCGATGGTGCTGTCGCGGCCGCTCCTGATCAAGGGCGAGCCCGGCACCGGCAAGACGCTCCTGGCGGCGGAGATCGCGCGATCGCTGTCGATGCCGCTGCTCGAGTGGCACATCAAGTCGACCACCAAGGCGCAGCAGGGCCTGTACGAGTACGACGCCGTGTCGCGCCTCAGGGACTCGCAGCTCGGCGACGCCAAGGTCAAGGATATCCGCAACTACATCGTCAAAGGGAGCCTCTGGGAGGCGTTCGAAAGCGAGGTCCGGCCGGTGCTCCTGATCGACGAGATCGACAAGGCGGACATCGAGTTCCCGAACGATCTGCTGCGCGAATTGGATCGGATGGAATTCTTCGTCTACGAGACCCGCGAGACGGTGCGCGCCCGTCATCGGCCCGTCATCGTCATCACCAGCAATAACGAGAAGGAACTGCCGGACGCGTTCCTGCGGCGCTGCTTCTTCCACTACATCCGATTCCCGGACGAGGCCACGATGACGCGTATCGTCGACGTGCACTTCCCGGATTTGAAGCGCGAGCTCTTGCGCGAGTCGCTGGCGACGTTCTTCCGGGTGCGCGAGACGCCCGGCTTGAAGAAAAAGCCGACCACGTCCGAGCTTCTCGATTGGATCAAGCTGCTCGTCGCCGAGGACGTTTCGCCCGAGACGCTGCGCAGCGACGATGCCAAAAAGCTTCTGCCGCCGCTCTATGGGGCGCTCTTGAAGAACGAACAGGATGTGCATCTCTTTGAGCAGCTCCTGTTTCTCAGCCGCCGGAATGCTCGTTAGGTTCTTTCTTCTGCTGCGAAACGCCGGCGTGCCGGTGTCGATCACGGAATTGATGACTCTCCTCGAGGCCCTCGGGCGCGGGCTCGGGGAGTCGAGCGCGGAGCGCTTCTACCATCTCGCCCGCACCTGTCTCGTCAAGGACGAGCGCTACTACGATCGATTCGACCGGGCGTTCGCCGCGCATTTCAAAGGTGCGGAAGACGCCCTCCGGGCGTTCGAGATCAAATCGCGCGAGCTTCCGGCCGATTGGCTCGAGAGGCTCCTGGTCAAGGATTTGACCGACGCCGAGAAAGCCCGGATCGAGGCGCTCGGCGGCTGGGACAAACTGATGGAAACCTTGAAAAAACGGCTGGAGGAACAGAACGAGCGGCATCAAGGCGGCAGCAAGTGGATCGGAACTGCCGGTACGTCCCCGTTCGGGGCGTACGGCTACAACCCGGAGGGTGTGCGGATCGGCCAGGAGGGATCGCGGAATCGGAGCGCCGTAAAGGTGTGGGACACACGGGAGTTTGCCAATTTCGACGATACGGTGGAGCTCGGTACGCGCAACATGAAGCTGGCGCTGCGCCGCTTGCGGCGGTTCGCGCGGCGCGGCGCCCCCACCGAGCTGGCGCTCGCCGATACCATCGATGCGACCGCGCGTTCGGGCGGCTGGCTCGACATCAAGATGGTGCCGGAACGGCACAACGTGGTGAAGGTGCTTCTGCTGCTCGATGTCGGCGGCTCCATGGACGACCACGTGAGGACCTGCGAGGAGCTGTTCTCGGCCGCACGCAGCGAGTTCAAGCATCTCGAGCACTTTTATTTCCACAACTGTCCGTACGAGGCTCTGTGGCGCGACAATCGGCGCAGATCCCGCGAGCACATCGGCACGGTCGAGCTCATGCGGACCTACGCGTCCGACTACAAGCTCATTTTCGTGGGCGATGCGACCATGAGCCCGTACGAAGTCACGACCCCGGGCGGGAGCGTCGAGCATTGGAATGCCGAGCCGGGGAGCGTATGGCTTCAGCGCCTGACCAGGGCTTACCCCAAGTTCGCCTGGATCAATCCCCAACCGCCGGCGCATTGGCGCCACACGGCCTCCATCGGGGTGATCCGCGAGCTCCTCGAGGATCGAATGTACCCCCTGACCCTGTCCGGTTTGGATAATGCGATCGATGCACTCGGCTGAACGGGCGGTTCTCGGCTAGGCTTGCGATCCCGATGAACGCGAAGCTCCAGCGACCGGACGAATCGACCCTGGGCCTGGTCTTGACCGGCGGCGGTGCGCGCGCGGCCTACCAGGTCGGCGTGCTCAAGGGCATCGCCGAGCAACTGCGGCGCGGCTCCGGGAGCCCGTTTCAGGTCGTCACCGGCACCTCCGCCGGCGCGGTGAGCGCCATCGCGCTCGCCTCGGACGCCGCGCACTTCCGGCATGCGGTCTACGCCATCGAGAAGGTGTGGCGCGAATTCCGGGTTCACCATGTGATCAAGGCGGATGCGGTCAGCGTGCTGCGTTCGGGCCTGCACTGGATTCTCGCGCTCATCACCGGCGGGTGGCTGGTGCATCCGCCGCGCTCGCTGTTCGACAACACGCCGCTGTGGGAGCTTTTGCGCAGGAATCTGCATTTCGACGGCATCCCGCGCGGCATGTACAAGCAGCATCTGCGGGCCGTCGGCATTTGCGCGACCAGCTATTCGGAGGCCGATTCGGTCACCTTCTATGCCTGCTCCGGGCCGATCGAGCCCTGGACGCGCGCGGCGCGCAAGGGCGCCCGGGTGCAGCTCACCCTCGAGCATTTGATGGCGAGCCTGTCGATTCCTTTCCTGTTCCGGCCCATCTTCCTGCACCAGCAATACTTCGGCGACGGCGCAATGCGGCAAACCTCGCCCTTGAGCCCGGCCATTCACCTGGGCGCCAACCGGCTGCTGGTCATCGGCGTGGGCGACCCGGCATCCGCGGGACTCGGCATGCCGGCGATCCGCAGCGAGCCGACGTTCGGCCAGATGTTCGGCTTCATGCTGGATTCGCTGTTCATGGACCAGCTGCAATCGGACCTCGAGCGTATCCAGGCGCACAACGAGGGCGCCACGGCGCCGCATATCGACTGCCTGGTGTTGACGCCATCGCAGGATCTGTCCGAGATCGCGCGCCGCCACCGCTCGCGAGCTGCCGAGGAGCCTGCGCGCGCTGCTGCGCGCCATGGGGGCGAACTCCGGGAAGCCGAGCGCCGGGACGCTCCTCAGCTATCTTCTGTTCGAGCGCGGCTACACGCGCGAGCTGATCGCGCTCGGGCTGCACGACGCCCGCGCCCGGGCCGAAGAGATCCGCGCCTTCCTGGCGCAGGCCCAGGTCAGGCTTTCTGCAACGAGTCGTGCCGTGTGAGGACCTGCGGATAGACGCCGCGGAAGTGCCGGGCCAGCTGCTCGGCGATGTACACGGAGCGATGCTGGCCGCCGGTGCAGCCGATGGCGATGGTGAGGTAGCTGCGGTTCGCCTGGGCGAACTCCCCGATGCGCGCGTCGAGGAACTCGATCGAGCGCCGCGATCATGGCGCGCACGCTTTCGTGCCCCGCGAGGTACTCCGACCACCGGTGCGTCGCGGCCGTTCAGATGGCGCAGCGCGGGCTGCCAGTACGGATTGGGGAGGCTGCGCACGTCGAAGACGAAATCGGCGTCGCCCGGGATTCCGTGCTTGTAGCCGAAGGACTCGAACATCAGCGCGAGCCGCCCGTCGCGCGCGGCGGTCGATGCGCTCGCGGATCAGCTCGCGCAGCGCGTGGACCCCCATGTTCGAGGTGTCGATCACCAGATCCGCCGCGGCGACGATCGGTTCGAGCAGCCTGCGCTCGGAGGCGATGGCCTCGCGCAGGCTCACCTCCGCCGAGACCAGCGGATGCTTGCGCCGGGTCTCGGCGTAGCGCTTCAGCAGCACCTCGTCGCTCGCGTGCAGGAACAGCACCTCGCAGCGGATGCCGCTGCGCCGCAGCTCGCCCACCAGCGCCGGGATGGTTTCGATCTCGTTCGGCCGGTTGCGCGCGTCCAGGCCCGACCGCGGTGCGCGGATAGACCTCGTCCGTGCCGCGGATGGTGTGGGAGATGAAGGGCTTGAGCAGCGCCGCCGGAATGTTGTCGACGCAGTAGAAGTCGATGTCCTCGAGCTGGTGCAGAGCCACGCTCTTGCCCGAGCCCGACAGCCCGCTAACGATGATCAGGCGCACTTGTCGGGGCGAAGCGCGTCAGGACGTGGAGCGCGCCTTGATGACTTCCTCGGCATGGTGGTCGGAGGCCTTTTCCTTGTGCTTCTTGACGCAGCGGTCGAGCTTGTCGGTGAGCGCGTCGATGGCGGCGTACATGTCCGCGTCGGTCGCGTCGGCGTAGATCTTGTTTCCGCGCAGCATCAGCGTCGCCTCCGCCTTGTGGCGCAGCTTCTCCACCGTGAGCACGCAGTGGACGTCGATCAGCTGCTCGAAATGTCTCGAGATTCGCTCGAATTTCTTGAACACGTAGCCGCGAAGGGCGGGGGTTACTTCCACATGATGACCGCTGAGATCGAGCTGCATGAGTCCTCCTACATCTGGAACTGCTTTACGCTTCACACCTGCGCGCGGCCGCCGCGCGCTTGCGTTCGTTGGACGGCGCGATCTGCATGCCCTCGCGGTACTTGGCAACCGTGCGCCTCGCGACCGGTATGCCCTCTCCGCGACAGAATTTCCGCGAGCTTGCTGTCGCTCCACGGGTTCTCGGGATTCTCCTGGGAAATCAATTTCTTGATCTTGGCGCGGATGGCGGTCGAGGACATCTCGGTGCCGTCCGCCGCCTCGACGTGGCTCGAAAAGAAATAGCGGAACTCGAACACGCCGCGCGGGGTGTGCATGTACTTGGCCGTGGTGACGCGCGAGATGGTCGACTCGTGCATCTCGACCGCCTCGGCCACGTCCTTCAGGATCAGCGGCTCCATCGCTTCCTCGCCCTGCTCGAAGAAGCTCGGTCTGCCGCTGCACGATGCAGCGCGCCACCTTGATCAGCGTCTCGTTGCGGATTTCGAGGCTGCGCATCAGCCAGCGCGCCTCCTGCAGCTGGGTGCGGAGCATCGCGTGATCGGGGGCGCGGGAAATCAGATTCGCATAGCTCTGATTGACGCGCACGCGCGGCACCGTGGCCTGGTTGATCTCGACCATCCAGCCGTGATCGGTGCGGCGCACGAAGACGTCCGGAATGACGTACTCGGCCTGGGTCGGGATTGACGGCCGCGCCCGGCCGCGGATGGCAGGAGCGCACCAGGGCGAGCGCCATCTCCAGATCGCTCTCGCTGCAGCGAAGCTGGCGGCGCAGCAGCACGAGCTGCTGGTTGGCGACCAGGTCCAGATGCTCGAGCGCGACGCGGATCGCGATATCGCGCGCCGGAGTGTCCGGCATGCAGCTGGCGCAGCTGCAGGGCGATGCATTCGCCGAGACTGCGCGCGCCGACGCCGGCGGGCTCGAGCGACTGCACCGCGGCGAGCACGCGCTCCACGTCCTCGAGGCTTGCCTCGATCTCCGGCATCAGGCTCAGGCGGATGTCCTCGAGCTCGTCCTTGAGATAGCCGTCGTCGGTGATGGCATCGGTGATCACGCGGGCGATGGCGAGGTCGATGGGCGACAGCTTGGCGAGCTCGAGCTGCTCGATCAGCTGCTCCTGCAGGGTCTGGCCGTGCTGGTCGCTGAAATCGCTGCTGCGGTCGTCATCGCCCGACCAGGGGGTGTCCGAGGGTCCGCTCGCCTGCTCGCCCCAGGCTTCGTCGGCGATCTCCACCTCGGGCTCTCGCGCTGCTGCTCGGCGGCCGTGTTGCCGTCGAGCTCGGCGTACTTCTCCTCGGCCGGGTACTTCTCCTCCGCGGGACCGGGCATGTCCGTCGCGCACGCCCTCCGGCGATGCGTCCGGTGCAAGCTCGTCCTCGGCCTCGAGCATGACGTTGGTCTCGAGGGTCTCGCGGACATGGGCCTGCAGGTCGAGCGAGGGGAGCTGCAGCAGCCGGATGGCCTGCTGCAGCTGCGGCGTCATGGTGAGCTGCTGGCCGATGCGAAGCTGCAGACTTGGCTTCAACATATTTCTTTAACCAAAGCCTACAGTTTGAAATCCTGGCCCAAGTACACCTCACGGACCTGTCGGGTTGGCAAGAATCTGATCCGCAGATCCGGAGGCGAGCACGGTACCTTGGCTGACGATATAGGCGCGCTCGCAGATGCCCAAGGTCTCCCGCACATTATGATCGGTAATCAGCACGCCGATGCCCTTATCGGATAAGTGCTTGATTATTCGCTGGATATCGGCCACGGACAGCGGATCGACGCCGGCGAACGGCTCGTCCAGCAGGATGAACCGCGGGTCCGCCGCCAAGGCGCGGGCGATTTCGACCCGGCGCCGCTCGCCGCCCGACAGGCTCAACCCCAGGCTGTCGCGACATGGCCGATGTGCAGCTCGTCCAGCAGTTCCTTGAGCCGCGCGCGACGCTGCGCCTCGTCGAGGCCCGGCCGGGTCTCGAGGATGGCCATGATGTTGTTCGCCACCGACATGCGGCGGAACACGGAGGGCTCCTGCGGGAGATAGCCCAAGCCGAGCTGGGCCCGGCGGTGCATGGGCAGCCGGCTGATGTCCTTGTTGTCGAGATAGATCTCGCCGTGCTCGCAGCGGGTGAGCCCGACGATCATGTAGAAGGCCGTGGTCTTGCCGGCGCCGTTCGGCCCCAGCAGTCCCACCACCTCGCCGCTCTCGACCTCGAGCGACAAATCCTTGAGGATCTGGCGTGATTTGTAGCTTTTGGCGAGATTCAGCGCCCGCAGTACGCTCATGGTTTGGAGGGCGGCGGCGTGATGATGATGTGCACGCGCTGCGAGCCCTGTTCGGCGGCGTCCGCCACGATGCGTCTGGGCGAGCACGTTGTACTTCAGCGACTCGCCGCGAACCTCGTTCTGGCCGTCGCTGAGCCAGGCATTCTTGGTCAGCCGCACCATGCCCTTGCCCGCGTCGTAGTCGATGGTGTCGGCGTGGCCGTGCGCGATCTTGCCGGTCTTCTCGATACGTTGCTCGAACTCTGCCGGCTTGCCGTTCGCCACGGCCTTGGAGAGCAGCTTCTTGACGAAGTTGATCTGCGCGTCGTCGGCGGTGAGCTGCCCCTGATCCATGGTGATTTTTACGTTGCCGCGAAAGACCCAGAGACTGTTGTCGAAGTTTCCGCCGAGCGCTTCGCGAGTGGCCTGACCCTGGTCGGCGGTCACCGACATTGTTGCCCTGCGCGATCCGCACCTTGCGGAAGAACACGTTGTTGTTCTTGCAGGTCGAGCTCGGAGGACTGCGCGTCCAGGGCGATGGGTCCGGCGTTGCCCTGGACCGCGGCCGGGAGCGCTCCGGAGCGCCGGCAGGCTCGCCGCCGCCAGGACGGCGAGGAGCAGCCGAGCGGCGGTCGAGCACGCCGAGTTCTTTAGGGTTGGAAGCGGCCATTGACCTTCGATTCTAGGCGCATGGTGCGCTCTTTCAAATTGGCGATGAGACCGCGCGCGGTCAACGCATGCGGACCGAAATCGATGCGCACGTCGCTCTGGGTGCTCGCGATGCCGTTCGGGACGTCGTAGCGCAGGGTGTCGGTGTGCATGACGGCGGGGCCGCCTGCTCGGTGGAGACTCTCCGTCAGCCGCACGTTGCCGGCGACATCGACGATCTTGCCGCCCGGTTCGACGTGCCCGGTGTCGCCGAGCATGACCCAGGACTGGCCGCTCGGCGACTGATAGTCGACGCGCACGTTGTACAGCGCCACCTCGGTCCGTGATCGATTTGATCGATGCGGTCGGCGTGGATGCGAACGCGAGGGCGCGCCGCTCGCGTCGTAGTCGGTCAGCACGGCGTTCTTCAGATAGTAGCCGGGCAGGTCGAGGCCGCTGGGCCCGCTCTAGCACCGGCCGGTGACTCGGCGAGCTCAATATCCAGGTGCTGACCCCGAGCGCGATGACCGCGAGCAGCGTGAACAGGCGGAACGCCATTCAGGGCGGCCGGGCGCGGCGCGCGCGCGCAGCATGGCATCGCACAGCTCGCGCACCGCGCCCGCGCCGCCGGGCAGCCGCGCTGACCCAATGCGCGGCCGATTCACCAGCGGGTGCGCGTCCGCCACGGCAGCCGCGAAGCCCACCGCCGACATGAGCGGCAAATCGGGCGTGTCGTCGACGATGCAGGCGCAGGCCAGGGGATCGATGCCCAGCGTGCGGCTGAGATCGGAGCAGTGCGGCCACCTTGTCCGCGCAGGCCTGGACCACGTGGCGCACGCCGAGCTCGCGCATGCGCGCCGCCACCGCGGCGGAGCGGCGGCCGCTGAACGCCGCCACCGCGACGCCGCTCTGCATGAGGAGCTTGATGCCGTGGCCGTCGCGCACGTGAAAGACCTTGAGCTCCTCGCCGCGGGAGGAGAAGTACAGGCGCCCGTCGGTGAGCACGCCGTCGACGTCCAGCACCAGCGAGCTCGATCCGCGCGAGCGGCACGGCGCGCCGGGCTTTGGGGGCACGAGGCGGCGCGCCTTCAAACTACACCGGCGCGCAGCAAATCGTGCACGTTGAGCGCGCCCACCAGGACATCGTCGGCATCGACGACGATCAGCGAGGTGATGCGATGCGTTTCCATCAAGGAGCATCGCCTCGGCGGCGAGGGTTCCCGGCATGGACGCGCTTCGCGGCGCGGCGTCATGACCTGTTCCATGCGGGTGCCATGCACATCCGCCGCCCGGTCCAGCGCGCGCCTCAAGTCGCCGTCCGTGAACACGCCGAGCACCCGGTCGCCGCCGTCGACGACGGCGGTCATGCCGAGACCCTTGCGGGTCATTTCCATCACGCCCTCCGCCAGCGTCGCGTCCGGGCCCACCTTGGGAATGGCCTCGCCGGTGCGCATCACGTCCTGCACGTGCAGCAGCAAGCGCCGTCCCAGGGCGCCGGCCGGATGCGAGCGGGCGAAGTCTTCCTCGGTGAAACCCCGCGCCTTGAGCAGCGCCACGGCGAGCGCATCGCCGACGGCCAGTGCGGCCGTGGTCCTGGCGGTGGGCGCGAGATTCAGAGGGCAGGCTTCGGCCGGCACGCCGATGTCCAGGTGCACCGTGGCGATGCGCGCCAGCGACGGAGCTCGCATTGCCGGTAAAGGCGATCGAGAGGCACCCCCAGCCGCTTGATCGCCGGCACGATGGTCAGGATCTCGTCGGTCTCGCCGGAATTCGACAGGGCCAGCACGGCATCGTCGCGGGTGATCATGCCCACATCGCCGTGGCTGGCCTCCCCGGGATGCATGAAAAAGGCCGGCGTGCCGGTGCTCGCCAGGGTGGCGGCGATCTTGCCGCCGATATGGCCCGACTTGCCCATGCCGGTGACTACGATGCGCCCCCGGCAGTTAAGACAAATGCGGCAGGCGCGTGCAAAATCTCGCCCTAAGCGGGGCAGCTGGGCGCGCAGGCCGTCGATTTCGACGTTGAGCGCCTGGCGGCCGAGATCGATGAGGACTTCGTCCGTATAGTCGGGATCCATCGACGAATGATACAACTTGAGGGCAGGGCATGAATCCACAACAAGTCGCCGATCTCATCCAGCGGGGGTTGCCGGGCAGCCGTGCCTCCGTCTCGAGCGAGGACAACGTGCATTTCGAGGCGGTCGTGATCGCCGAAAAATTCGGCGGCCTGCAAGCGCCATTCAGCGCCATCAGCTGGTCTACGCCACCCTCGGCGGGGCCGTGGGCGGCGAGATTCACGCGCTCGCGCTCAAGGTGTTCACGCCGGAGGAATTCCCGACCAGGGAACGGGCCGGCCTCGTGGATAAGCTGCAGATCCACGGCGGCATACGCGCTCGAGGGCGAGATCCGCATCTCGGGCGCCAAGAACGCGACGCTGCCGATTCTGGCCGGGTGCCTGCTGGCGGATGGGCCCGTGACCGTGTCCAACGTGCCGCATCTGCAGGACGTGACCACCATGATCGAGCTTCTGGGGCGCATGGGCGTGTCGGTGACGATCGACGAGAAAATGCGCATCGAGGTGGATGCGTCGACGATCAAGGAACACTTCGCGCCTTATCAGCTGGTGAAGACCATGCGCGCTTCGATTCTGGTGCTGGGACCGCTGCTCGCGCGATTCGGCTCGGCGGATGTGTCCCTGCCCGGCGGATGCGCGATCGGCGCCCGCCCGGTCAACATCCATGTCGCGGGCCTGCAGGCCATGGGCGCCGACATCCACATCGAGAACGGCTATATCAAGGCGCGCGCCGGTCGGCTCAAAGGAACGCGCCTGGTGCTCGAGACCGTGACCGTCACCGGCACCGAGAATCTGATGATGGCCGCCACGCTGGCCTCGGGCGAGACCATCCTCGAGAACGCGGCGCGCGAGCCCGAAGTGGTCGATCTCGCGAATTTCCTGTGCGCCATGGGCGCGAAGATCAAGGGCGCCGGCACCGACAGGATCGTCATCGAGGGCGTCGAGCGGCTGTCCGGCACGGCCTACGAGGTGCTGCCCGACCGCATCGAAAGCGGCACGTACCTGGTGGCGGGCGCCATCACCGGCGGCCACATCCGCGTGAAGAATGCGCGGCCGGATCACCTGGACGCGGTCATCGTCAAGCTGGAGGAAGCGGGCGCCAAGGTGGGGCGGGGCGACAGCTGGGTCGAAGTCGACATGCGCGGCCGGCGGCCCGAGGCGGTCGACATCCGCACGGCGCCCTATCCTGCGTTTCCCACCGACATGCAGGCGCAGTTCGCCGCGCTCAATACCGTGGCGAACGGCGTCGGCACCATCATCGAGACCATTTTCGAGAACCGCTTCATGCACATGCTGGAGATGCGCCGCATGGGCGCCGAAATCCGGCTCGAGGGCAACACGGCCATCATCAAGGGGGTCGAGCGGCTGACGGCCGCGCCGGTGATGGCGACGGATCTGCGCGCCTCGGCGAGTCTCGTTCTCGCGGGTCTGGTGGCGGACGGGAAGACCGAGATCGAGCGCATCTATCACATAGACCGCGGCTACGAGGCCATCGAGGAGAAGCTGCAGCAGCTCGGCGCGCGGATCCGGCGCACGCCCGGCTAGCACGGATCACTATGGACTGAGGAACCGCGGGGCGGCGGGCTATTGCGCCGCCTGGTGCGTGGGCCGCTCGATGACGGCGAGCTTGAGCTGTATAGGCATCGCGCGCGTGACGGCCGGCGAGCTCCACCTCGGAGCCGGGCTTCAGGGCGGCCAGCTTGCTGACGAGGTCCTGGGAGCTCTTGACGGCATCGCCGTCGAGCGTCGTGATGAGATCGCCCGGCCTGACGCCTGCGTCGAACGCCGGGCTCCTCACCAGGATATTCACCACCGTCACGCCGCCCCCCGCGATGCCGAGCTGCGCGGCCTGCTCGGGCGACAGGTCCTGCGGCACGAAGCCGAGCCAGCCGCGCACCACGTGGCCGTGGGCGAGGATCTGTTCCATCACGCCGCGCACCAGATTGACCGGAATCGCGAACCCGATCCCTTCGGGTCCGCCGTAGGTGCGGTTGAGCACGGCGGTATTGATTCCGACCAGATCGCCGCGCGCATCGATCAGCGCGCCGCCGGAGTTGCCGAGATTGATGGCGGCATCGGTCTGGATGAAATTCTCGAAGGTCGCAAGCCCCAGCTGGCCGCGGCCCGTGGCGCTCACGATGCCCTGGGTAACCGTCTGGCTGAGTCCGTAAGGATTGCCGATGGCGAGCACGATATCGCCCACTCGCAGGGTATCGGAGCGCCCCATGGGCATGATGGGCAGCTTGCCGATCGACAGATGCAATATCGCGAGATCGGTATCGGGATCCTGCCCCACGACGGTCGCCTCGGCGATCCGGCCGTCGGCCAGTTGCACGCGGATGGAGTCGGCGCCGGCGATCACGTGCTGGTTGGTGACGATGGTCCCCTTGGCGTCGACGATCACCCCGGACCCCAAGCTCCGCTCCACGCGCTGGCGGTAGCTCGGCCAGTATTCTCCGAACAGCTGATCGAGCGGTGCCGCTTGCTGCCTCTCGGTGATCACGCGCGCCGTGTATATGTTGACCACTGCGGGAGCCGCGCGCGCCACCGAATCGGCAAAGCTCTGCATGACCACGGCGGGACGGGGGGCGCCCGACGGCGGCATCGGCGCGGTCCGCATTGCGGCAGGCGATGCCGACACCCCCAACAGTGCCGGTCTCCACCAAACCACCAAGAAGGCAATGGCGAGGCCGACGACGGCCGCTCTTAGCAAAAAACTCGCGAGGACGCGTGCGTTCTGCAATCCGACTCCTCTACGCTGCGCTAAGATGGCGCCTTATCTGTGTATAATGCGCCCGCAATATTGTATGGGAAACACTACGGGCCCAGGCGTTTTCGTGAAATTTTGTAAACATTTGCGGGCCTGCAGGCGTGCCCGGAATCCCAGTGTGACGATGACAGTGCGCGAAGTAATCAGTGGAGCAACGAATGAGTGCTGATCGGGTTGACCAGCATGACCGCTCGCGCAATACGGCGGCTGAGTCGCGGCGTAACGACGTCGAGGCGGTGGATCACAGCCGTCGCCGCTTGCTGACGGCGGCCACGGCCGGCGTCGGCGCCGTGGGAGTCGTTTTCGCGGCGGTGCCGTTCATTTCCTCCTGGCAGCCGAGCGTGCGCGCCAAGGCGCTCGGTGCGCCGGTCGCGGTCGATGCCTCCAAGCTCGAGGACGGCCAGATGCTCAAGGTCGTATGGCGCGGGCAGCCGGTGTTCGTGGTGCGCCGGAGCAAGGCGGTCATCGATGCGCTCGGCGACCACAACGACATGCTGGCGGATCCGAATTCCGACGACTCGCAGCAGCCGGACGTACATCAAGGATGCCGGCCCCGCGCGTGCGCGAAATCCCGAATACTGGGTGGGATTGGCGGTGTGCACCCATCTCGGCTGCTCGCCGCTGGGGGCGTTCGAGCCGAACAATGCGTTTCAGGTCGCGGGCGACGGATCTCGGGCAGAACTGGCCGGGCGGCTTCTATTGCCCGTGTCACGGCTCGAAGTACGACATCTCCGGCCGCGTCTTCAAGAGCATGCCGGCACCGAAGAACTTGACGGTGCCTTCGTACACGTTCTCGGGCGATGCGCGCATCGTGATCGGCGAGGACGAAGTCCCCAAATCTTCTTGATACGCGAGGTTGAGTGATGGCCGCAGCACCTGAATCCACCGGCAGCAATGGCTTGATCGGCTGGATCGACAAGCGCTTTCCCCTGACCGCCCTGTGGCGAAGCCAGGTTTCCGAATACTACGCACCGAAGAACTTCAATTTCTGGTACTACTTCGGTTCCCTGGCGCTGCTGATTCTCGTGAACCAGCTGGTCACGGGCATCTTCCTGACCATGAACTACAAGCCCTCGTCCACCGAGGCGTTCGCGTCGATCGAATACATCATGCGCGACGTGAATTGGGGCTGGCTGATCCGCTACATGCACACGACCGGCGCGTCGGCGTTCTTCATCGTCGTCTACCTGCACATGTTCCGGGCGCTGCTCTACGGCTCGCACCGCAAGCCGCGCGAGCTCCTCTGGATATTCGGCTGCCTGATCTTCCTCGCCCTGATGGCGGAAGGCTTCATGGGCTACGTGCTGCCCTGGGGCAACATGAGCTTCTGGGGAGCGCAGGTGATCACCTCGCTCTTCGGGAGCCTGCCGGTGGTCGGCGGGAAGCCTGATGGAGTGGATCCGGGGCGACTACGTCATCGGCGACGCGACCTTGAATCGATTCTTCGCGCTGCACGTCGCGGCGATCCCGCTGGCGCTGATTTTCCTGGTGATCGCGCATCTCATGGCGCTGCACGAAGTCGGCTCGAACAATCCCGACGGCATCGACATCCATAAGCACAAGGACTCGAACGGCCATCCGCTCGACGGCATTCCGTTCCATCCCTACTACACGGTGAAGGATCTGGTCGGGGTGATGGGATTCCTGGTGATATTCGCCGGGGTGATCTTCTTCGCGCCCGACCTTCGGCGGCCTGTTCCTGGAGTCGCCGAATTTCTCTCCGGCGAATCCGCTGCAGACGCCGCCGCACATCGCGCCGGTCTGGTACTTCACGCCGTTCTACGCGATGCTGCGCGCGGTTCCCTCGTTCGCGGGCACGCAAGTGTGGGGCGTGCTGGTCATGGGCGCCTCGATCGTGGTGCTGTTCTTCGTGCCGTGGCTCGACCGCTCTCCGGTCAACTCGATCCGCTACCGCGGCCCGATCTACAAGATCATGCTGGCCATTTTCGTGGTGTCGTTCGTGCATCCTGGGTATTTGCGGCATTGAAGCCGCCGGCGGGGATCTATCCCATGCTGGCCAAGATTTGCACGATTCTGTATTTCGCATTCTTTTTGCTGATGCCCTGGTACACGAGGATCGACCGAGTGAAGCCGGTGCCGGAGAGGGTCACGGGACATGATTAAGCGCTGCGTATCGATCGCCATCGCATGGCTCTCCTTGTCGCTCCCTTGGGGCGCCGCGCTGGCCCAGGAGGGGGGCGAAATCGAGGTGCAGAACGCCCACGCGGACATCACCGACCTGGAGTCGCTCCAGCGCGGAGCGCGCGATTTCATGAACTATTGCTCGGGGTGCCATTCGATCGCCTATCTGCGCTACAACCGCATGGGCGAGGATTTGAAGATTCCCGACAAGGAACTCACCAACTTGATGTTCACATCGCAAAAGCCCTTCGACGGCATCGAGAGCGCGATGCCGGCGGACGCCGCGGATTGGTTCGGCAAGCAGCCGCCCGATCTGTCGTTGATGGCCCGCGAGAAGGGTGTCGACTACATCTACTCCTTCTTGAAGGGGTTTTACGTCGACAGCACCCGCCCTTGGGGCGTGAACAACGTCTACCTGCCCGGCGCGGCCATGCCCGACGTTGTGGCGAGCGTTCAGGGTCTGCAAAAGCCGGTGTTCAAGAGCGAGAAAGACGCCGGCGGGAGCGACCACATGGTGCTTCAAGGGGTCGATGCATTGACCAAGGGCAGTTTGTCTCCCGAGGAGTATGATGGGTTCGCCCGGGACATCGCCAACTTCCTGGATTACGCGGGCGAGCCGGTCAAGGCGAAGCGTCAGTCGCTCGGCGTGTTCGTCACGCTGTTTCTGCTGGTCGGGTTCGTGTTTGCCTACTTTCTGAAAAAAGAATACTGGAAGGACGTACACTGACCCTGCAGCGGATCTCCGGTTTGACCTTGGTTTCGAGGAGATCGCGTTCGTGGCACGTCGCTCGGTGATGACCTTGTTCTCTGCGCCGACTGACCCCTGGAGTCATCGGACCCGGCTCGTGCTCGCCGAGAAAGGCATTGCCATCGAATTGGTCAACTGCGACCTCGACAAGCTGCCGGAGGATCTGCTCGATCTGAACCCCTACCACAGCGTGCCGACGCTGGTCGATCGGGATCTCGTTCTATACGATTCCCGCGTCATCATGGAGTACCTGGACGAGCGCTTCCCGCATCCCCCCCTGATGCCCATCGATCCCGTGACCAGAGCCCAGTTCCGGGTGGCGCTATATCGCGTGGAGCGGGACTGGTATGGGCTGGCGCACGATATCGAGCTCGACCGCGAGAGCAAGACGGCTGCGCACAGCCGCAAAGTGCTCAGCGAGGCGATCTGCGCCAGCGCCGAGGTCTTCAAGGCGAAGCCGTTCTTCTTGAGCGATGAGTTCTCGCTGGTCGACGCAAGCATCGCGCCCATTCTGTGGCGCCTGCCGTTCTACGGCATCGAGCTGCCCCCGCAGGCGCAGCCTATCGTCAAGTACATGAACTCGATCTTCGCGCGCTCGACTTTCCGCGCCTGCTTGAGTGTCGCGGAGCGGGATATGCGCCATTGAAGCCGCGGCGACCCTATCTCTTGCGGGCACTGCACGAGTGGATCAGCGACTCCGGAGAGACCCCGCACATCGTCGTCGATGCGGCGGCCGAAGGAGTGGCAGTGCCTCGGCAATATGTCAAAGACGGCAAGATCGTACTCAACGTCAGCTTCTCAGCCACGCAGGCCTTGAAGCTCGGCAACGATGCGGTGAGCTTCGAGGCGCGCTTCAGCGGAGCGTCATTTGCGGTGCACGTGCCGGTGCGCGCGGTCCTCGGCATCTACGCGCGCGAGACCGGGCAGGGGATGATCTTTCCCGAAGGGGATGCGGATCCCGATCCGACCGACACGCCCCCGGCCACGCCCAAGTCCGGCAGCGCCGCGCCGGCGGCCAAGCGGCCGAAGCTGCAGGTCGTCAAGTAGCCGCGAGCAGGCGCCCCCTCAGCGGGCGCGGAAGGCATCCTTGACCCAGGAGATCTCGTGGGCACCTTCCGGGACACCCTCTACGCCGATCACGTCGAACCGCATGAGCCGGTCGCGCCATTGCGCCGAACGTCTGCAGCAGGTAGCGGGCAGCCCGGATGATCTTGCGCTGCTTCGCCGGCGTCACGGATGCAAGCGCTCCGCCGAAACAGCCGCGGGCTCGCTGGCGCACCTCGATGACGGTCAGGAATGTGCCGTCGAGGCATAGGATGTCGATCTCCCCTCCCTTGCAGCGGACGTTGCGGGCCAGGATGGGAATGCCCCGGGCGGTGAGGTAGCCCGCGGCCAGCTCTTCGGCCGCCTCGCCACGCCGACGCCTGAGATTCGAGGAAACGGCCGGTGAGGCTCGGGTATTCACCCCCGGAGAATGCACGACGTGCGCGGCCGAGGTCACCGTTGGAAAACTGCCTATCCGCACAGATTCAGGTGGTGGCCCCGGCGAACTACAGCTCGACAGGCACTCCGTTCCTGATCTGGGCCCAATCGAGATCGCGGCGGATACGATTGTGATCGTCGAGCGAGAGCTTGCCGCTGACCCCGGAGATACTGCTGGTTTCGCCGATGGACTTGGAGCGCAGCGCCGGCACCAGGCGGTAGGCATCGAAACCGAAAGCATAGAGACGGTCGAGCCGCGTCGTGCGCGTGGGCCACGCCGCGTGCACGCTGTCGCGGATCTGCGCGGTCACGGGGTCGGCGGAGACCAACCAGGGCATGTCCGGAAAATTGAGACCGTCCAGATCGGTATTCGCGCTCGGATTGGGCTCGAAGCTATCCGAGGTCGAATAGACCGGCACATCGCCCGCGAAATTGAATTTGAGCTGCGGAACGATCAGCCGCGCCGCCCCCGGGCTGCCCTCGATGAACACGAAATCGACATCGCGATGGCTCGACGGCTCGCCCTTGGCGACATGCACCTGGAGGATTTGCTTGATGATATCCGCGAAGTCAGCACGCGAGGATTCGTAGCGGCCGCCGTCGAGCACCGCGCCGCCGTGCTGCGACAGCTCCTGCGAGAACGCCGCCTGCACCCGGGTTCCGAGCTCGCCGTCGGCGACGATGGTCACCCCTTTGAGCTTCCCTTCGGCGATCAGCCGCCGCGCGACCATGCGCGCCTCGTCCTCGGGCAAGAGCGCAAACTGATAGAAATTGTGTCCGGCGTTCACCGAGTCGGCGAGGAAATTGAGCGCGAGCTCCGGTGTCTTGCCGCCGTTCAGCGGCACCACCGCGGACACGTCTTCCTTGGTGAGCGGGCCGACCACGAACGCCGCTCCGTCGTCCACCGCATGACGGTACGCGCCCGCCACGGTCTCGGCGGCGACATCGTAGATTCTCAAATGCGGCCGGACCGCGGGATCCTGCTCGAGATAAGCTGCGATGAATCCGTCCCGCACGGCGACTCCCACCGGCTCGGCGCGCCCGGACAGAGGCAGGAGGAGGGCGATCTGGTCGGGAAAGCCGGTGGCGACGGCGATCTGATTCTGCGCGAGCATGAGCACGCTGTCGTTGGCAGGATGCTGCGGATAGGCCCGCTTCCAGTCCGCCAGAGTCGCTCCCGCCCGCATGGGGTTGCGCGCCATCTCGATCGCCACCGGCCCGAGCGCCAGCCATCCGGCGACGATGGGGTCGGTCTTGGGCGGGGCCTTGAGCGACACGCCCCGCTCGGCGGCATCGCGAATCAGACCGAACAGTTCCTCGCGGCTCGAGCGCAAACCGCCGGGATCCGGCAAGTAGCGTTCGCGCTCGACGAAGGCGCGCGTGCCCTCCACCGGATGTCCGGACAAGAATGCCGCCCTGCCGCGCAACCACCAGTAATTCTGGGCGAGATCCGCCGCGGTCGGCACCGGGATTGAATCCAGTTCGCGAATCGCGCCGACGCCGTCGCGCTCTGCCACGTCGATCTCGGCGGCCACCAGCGCCCGGGAAGCGGGGAGTGTCGTGCGCGCCTGGGGAGAGACCGCGGCGTACGCCTGTTTGGCCGAGGCGATGTCTCCCGCGAGCACCCATTGCTCGGCGCTCAAGAGCTCGTAGCTGTCGCGGTCCGGCGGATATCGAGCGGCGAGATCCGCATAGCCCCTGGCCGCATCGGCATGCTTGCCGTCCGCCGCCAGGCGCTGCACGCGCTGCTGGCCCGAGATCCCGGCGGGTTCCTCGGGCTTGAGCAGGCTGCAGCCGGCCGCGATCAGCACCGCGGCCAGGATCGCCGCACCCAGGCGTGGACGTTCAGACATCGCTGCCATACCCTGCATTCCCCGTTTCAAGGATTGAGCAGGAAGTATAGTGACAAACCCAGCTTCGGGTCGTCTCTACGTCGTGGCGACGCCGATCGGCAACTTGGGCGACCTCTCCGCGCGCGCCCGCGACACGCTCGGCTCGTGCGGCCTCATCGCGGCCGAAGACACGCGGCGCACGGGGACGCTTCTCAACGCCTTCGGCCTCTCGAAGCCGATGATCTCCCTGCACGAGCACAACGAGGGTCAGCGGGCCGCGGAGCTCCTCGAGAAAATGAGGGGCGGCCTCAGCATCGCGCTCGTGAGCGACGCCGGCACGCCGGGCATCAACGATCCCGGCTTCGATCTGGTGCGCGCGTGCGGGTCAGCGGGCATCGAGGTGATCGCGATACCGGGTCCCTGTGCGTTGATCGCCGCGCTCTCGATCGCGGGGCTGCCGACGGATCGATTCTGCTTCGAGGGCTTCCTGCCGGCGCGACAAGCCGCGCGGCGCGCGCACCTCGCATCGCTCGCGCTCGAAACGCGTACGCTGGTTTTCTACGAGTCGCCGCATCGGGTGCGCGAGGCGCTCGAGGATTGTGTGCAAAGCTTCGGCGCCGAGCGGCCGGCCGCCGTTGCGCGCGAGCTCACGAAGCTCCACGAGACGCTCTATCGCGGTCCGCTGTCGGTGCTGGCGGCACGTGCCGCGGCGGAGCCCGATTTCCTGCGCGGCGAGATCGTGCTGGTGATCGCCGGTGCGTCCGCGGCAGCCGTCGCCGAGACGGGAGCGGACGGCCATGGCGGCGCGCTCGACCGCGCGCTCGCGCCGCTCCTCGAGGAGCTGCCTCTGAAGCAGGCGGCGCATCTGGCAGCGCGCATCGCGTCGGTTCGCGACAACGAGGCTTATAAGCGCGCGCTCGTGCTCAAACAGGCGTATGGTGCGCGCTAAGAGTCGGCCAGGCAGCCGCTGCTCTCGTCGGTTTCGGCCGGCGCGGGTGGAGGAAAGTCCGGGCTCCGACGGGCAAGGTGCCAGGTAACGCCTGGGGGACGCGAGTCCACGGAAAGTGCAACAGAAAGATACCGCCTAAGCGCCGCGCAAGCGGGGCCGGTAAGGGTGAAATGGTGCGGTAAGAGCGCACCGCGCTGGTGGCAACAACAGCGGCACGGCAAACCCCACCTGGAGCAAGACCAAATAGGGAAGCGAGCGGTGCTCTCGGCCGCTACATGTGGCCCACATGGGCTTCCGGGTAGGTCGCTTGAGCTGCGCGGCGACGCGCATCCCAGAGGAATGGCTGTCCACGACAGAACCCGGCTTACCGGCCGACTCTTTTCTAGCGCTGACGCGCACATCAACGGCGTCGAAGCGACGCCGTCCTCGAGTGTTCAGAAAAACAGAAATAAAAATAAAAAGAATGCGTCCAGAGGGATCGCTCTGCGCGCTGATTAAGAAAGCCATATAACAGGTTGATTCGGAACGGCTACCGACGATGTCGGTCGTCGCAGACAAAATGTGATCTAAGTCACTGTTGCCCCGAGTTTTTTTTAACTTATCCCGTTGACGTGTGCCGGAGTGCTGCCTATAGTGGAGCCCGGTGGAAAAAAGTGGGAGAAAATGGGTCGCAAGACCCATGAAGCGATGTTCCGGGGCGCCAATAAACTCACTCTCGATATCAAAGGGCGCTTGGTCATGCCGACCCGGTATCGCGAGCGGCTGCAGGAGCGCTGCGGCGGCAAGCTGGTGGTCACCGTCGACAAGGACCAATGCCTGCTCGTGTATCCGATGCCCGACTGGGAGGAGATCGAGCGCAAATTGATGAAGTTGCCCACCTTCAATGACCGGGCGCGGCGGCTGCAACGGCTCATGGTCGGGTACGCCACCGAGCTGGATCTCGATGCGCAAGGCCGCGTGCTGCTGCCTCCGAACCTGCGCGAGTTCGCCGCGCTGACGCGCGATGCCGTGCTCATCGGTCAGGGACTGCGCTTTGAACTGTGGGATGAGGAGAAATGGAATCAACGGCGCGACGAGTGGTTGGCGAGCGAGGGGTCCGCGACCGACCTGTCCGATGAACTCGGATCGCTGTCGCTCTGAACCTCGCGGGCGAGGCGACATCGATGGTGGACGTGGGTGCGGGACACGCGGCGGTATTGCTACCTCAGGTGCTGGCCGCGTTGAACATTCGGGCGAGTGGCACGTATCTCGATGCCACGTTTGGTCGGGGCGGACATGCAGGGGCGATTTTGGAAAAGCTCATCGCTGATGGTCGGTTGCTCTGCCTCGATCGCGACACGGCCGCCGTCGCAGAGGCCAGGGCCACGGTGGGGCGGGGATCCGCGAGTCACGATCTTCCTCGCGCCTTTTTCCAAGCTCGGAGCCTGCGCCGATGCGGTCGAGCCCGGGCTCAAGTTCGACGGCATCCTGTTCGACCTCGGGGTCTCCTCGCCGCAGCTCGACGATCCCGCGCGGGGCTTCAGCTTCATGCGCGACGGTCCTCTCGACATGCGCATGACTCAGGGAGAAGGCATGAGCGCCGCCGACGTGGTCAATGGTGCGTCCGAGGCGGAGCTCATCCGCATCTTCCGCGAATTCGGCGAGGAGCGCGATGCTCTGCGCATCGCGCGCGCCATCGTCGCCGATCGAAAGAGCCGTCCGTTCGAGCGCACCGGGGAGCTCGCGCAGATGATCACGCGGGTCGCGCGCTCGCGCGAGCGTCACAAGCATCCCGCGACCCGGGTGTTTCAGGCGCTGCGCATTCACGTGAACGGCGAGCTCGACCAGCTCGCGGCCGCGCTCCACGCCGCCCTCGACCGCCTGGCGCCCGGCGGGCGGCTCGCCGTCATCAGCTTCCACTCGCTGGAGGATCGCATGGTGAAACAGTTCATGCGGCGTCACGCGAATCCGGACCCCGTGTATGCGGGCCTGCCCGACATGCCGGCCCACGCCAGGGCAAAGCTCAAGCTCGTGGGCAAGTCCGTCGAGCCCGCGGGCGAGGAAACCGAGCGCAATCCGCGCGCACGCAGTGCGCGTCTGCGCGTTGCAGAACGTTTGAGCCAAGGAATCGCCGCATGACGCTCAACAAGCTGTCGCCCCGCCTGCTCTTGCCGCTGGCCCTCCCCTTGTTGTGGTTCGCAGTTCTGGGATCCGCGGTTCAAGTGATCTACGCCCGCTATACGGCGCGTGCCCAATTCGTGCGCCTCGAGCGGCTCGATTCGCAGCGCGATTCGCTCGAGATGGAGTGGGGCCGGCTCGAGCTCGAGCAGAGCTACTGGTCCTCGAACGCGTTCGTCGAGCGCGTCGCCAACGCGAAGCTCCAGATGAGCTTGCCGCAAACCCGGGATGTGCGGATCGTGCGGCCGTGAAACAACGCCCGAGCGAAAGTGCCGCCGGCGCAACGAGCTACCGCTGGCGCTCCTCCGTCATCCTCGGGCTGGTGGTTCTCGGCGCCTTCGGGCTCGCGGCGCGCGCGGTCGAGCTGCAGTTGATCGATCACGGGTTTCTCGCCAAGCAGGGCGACGACCGCTCGATGCGCGTGGTCAAGATCGCCGCGCATCGCGGCGCGATCACCGACCGCACCGGCGAACCCCTGGCAGTCAGCACCCCGGTCGACAGCGTATGGGTCAATCCGCAGGAGCTGAACGAGAACATCGATCAGCTTCCCCGGCTCGCCAAGGCGTTGAAACAGGATCAGCAAGTGCTGGCGCGCCGCGTCACCAGCAATCTCGATCGCGAGTTCCTGTATCTCGAACGCGCCATGCCGCCCGAGCAGGCGGCCCGCATCAAGGCGCTCGGGGTCCCGGGCGTGTACCTGCAGCGCGAGTACCGGCGCTACTACCCGGCGGGCGAAGTGACCGGCCACGTGGTCGGGTTCACCACCGTGGATGATCGGGGCCAGGAGGGACTCGAGCTCGACTACGATCAGCTGCTGAACGGCGAGGACGGCGCCAAACGCGTCATTCAGGACATGCTCGGACACTACGTGGAGAATGTCGACAGCATTCGCCCGGCGCGGCCGGGCCTCGACCTCGTCACCAGCATCGACCTGCGCATTCAATACCTGGCCTACCGGGAATTGAAGGCCGCGATGCAGGAGTATCGCGCGAAAGCGGGCTCGGTGATCGTCGTGGATGTGGATACCGGCGAAGTGCTCGCCATGGTGGATCAGCCCACGTACAACCCGAACGACCGCGAACAACTGCAGCCGGCGCTCTATCGAAACCGCGCGGCGACCGATATTTTCGAGCCGGGCTCGAGCATCAAACCGTTCATCATGGCGGCGGCCCTGGCGTCGGGCCAGTACCGGCCCGACAGCGTCGTGGACACCTCTCCGGGCTTCATCCAGGTCGGCAACAAGGTCTTCGAGGACGAATCCGACCTCGGAGTCATCGACCTCGCCACCATCCTCGCGAAGTCGAGCAACGTCGGCACGGCCAAGGTCGCGCTCTCCCTGAAGCCCGAGCAGATCTGGAGCACGCTCACGAGCCTGGGCTTCGGCCAGGTGACCGGCAGCGGATTTCCCGGCGAATCGGCCGGCATGCTCAGCAATTATTCCCATTGGCGGCCGATCGGGATCGCCACGCTCTCGCACGGTTATGGCTTGTCGGTGACACCGTTGCAGCTCGCGCATGCCTACGCGACCATCGGCGCCGGCGGCATCAAGCGGCCCATCTCCTTCGAGCGTCTCCCGGCGCCCACGCCCGCCCATCCGATTCCCGGAGAACGGGTGATGGATCCCAAGGTGGCGCACGAGCTGGTGCAATTGATGGAGCAGGTGATCGCCAAGGGTGGAACCGCGACCCGTGCCTCGCTCGTCGGCTACAAGGTATCCGGAAAGACCGGAACCGCGTTCAAATCGATCGCGGGCGGCTATTCCACCGATAAGATCATGGCGGTATTTGCCGGTTTGGTGCCGGCGTCGCACCCGAAACTGGCCACGGTGGTGGTGATCGACGAGCCGAGCCGGGATGTCCATGAGGTCGGCATTTTGGCCCAGGGCGGCACGGTCGCGGCGCCGGTGTTCGCGAGCGTGATGTCGGGCGCCCTGCGCCTCATGGACATCCCGCCCGATGATTTGCAAAACGTACCCGCGGCGACGCTGGTGCAGGTGGACGCGCCGTGACCGTGTCGCTCGCGTGGCTCCTAGACGGAATCGCGGCGGTGCCGGCGAACGACGCTCAGGTCGCGGACTTGTCCATCGACAGCCGCGACGTGCGCCCCGGCGGACTCTTTCTGGCGCTCAAGGGCCGGCGGTCGCATGGGCTGGAATTCGCTGCCGAGGCTGAAGGCCGAGGCGCCTGCGCGGTGCTCTGGGAGCCGGGACCCGGGATCGCGGCGCCGGTTTTCTCGGAGCCGGTGTTCGCGGCCCCGGTTTCGGGATTGAGCAGGCTCGTCGGCCGCATCGCCGACCGCTTCTTTCAGTGGCCTTCAGCGCACCTGCGTGTCGTGGGCATCACCGGCACCAACGGCAAGACCACCTGCGCTTATCTGCTGGCGCAGGCATTGAACCGGCTCGGACAGACGGCGGCCTATATCGGCACCATCGGCTGGGGCCGCCTCGGAGCGCTCGAAGCGCCCACGCACACGACGCCCGACGCAGTGAGCGTGCACCGCATGCTCGCCCAGCTGCGCGCGGAGGGCGCCCGCACGGTCGCGATGGAGGTCTCCTCGCACGCGCTCGATCAAGGCCGCGTGGACGGCGTGAGGTTTCATACGGCGGCGTTCACGAACTTGAGCCGCGATCATCTCGATTATCACCCGACGATGCATGAGTACGGAGAGGCGAAGGCGCGTTTGTTCGCGGTGCCCGATGTCAAGCACATGATCGTCAATATCGGCGACGAATTCGGCCGCGAGCTCGCCATGAAGCTCGCGGGCCGCGCTCCCCTGACGGCCGTCTGGATCGGCGGATCGAGCGATGCGTGGCTCGCGGAACGCTCCCTGCGCGCGGATCGAGTGGCGTTGGATTTGCACGGGATTTCCATGGACATCGACGGAAGCTTCGGGAAGCTTCATCTCGCGACCAGGCTCCTGGGGCGCTTCAACGCCGAGAATGCGCTCGTGGTGCTCGCGTGTCTGGCGTCGCTCGGGATTTCCGTGCAGGAGGCCGCCTCGGGGCTCGCCGGGTGCACCGCGCCGCCGGGACGCATGGAGGTGATCGAATCGGCCGCGAAGGACAAGCCGCTGGCGGTGATCGATTACGCGCACACTCCCGACGCGCTGGCGAAGGCGCTCGGCGCGCTTCGAGAGCATTGCCGGGGGAAGCTCTGGTGCGTGTTCGGCTGCGGGGGCGACCGCGACCCGGGCAAGCGGCCGATGATGGGCGCCATCGCGGACGAGCTCGCGGATCAGATCATCGTGACCGACGACAATCCGCGCTCCGAGAATCCCGCGGAAATCATCCGGGCGATCACCGTCGGAATCACCGCGCACCGTGCACGCATCGTGCACGACCGGGGCGCCGCGATCGCCGAGGCTCTGAACGCGGCGGGCGCAACCGATGTCGTGCTGATCGCCGGCAAGGGACATGAGGACTACCAGATCTACGGCGCCTCCCGCTTGAGTTTCAGCGACCGCGACGCAGCCTTGAAAGTCCTGGGGGCCGCGGCATGAAGCGCACGCTCGAGGAAGCGGCGCAGCTTGTCGGAGGCACGCTCGCAGGCGAGGATCGTCCGTACGGCGCGGTGTCCACGGACAGCCGCACGCTCGCCGCCGGCGCGCTCTTCGTCGCGCTCAAGGGTCCGAAGTTCGACGGCGGGGAGTTCGTGGCGGCCGCGGCAGAGCGCGGCGCGGTCGGCGCGCTGGTGGAGAAGGCGGTGCCCGCCGCAGCGATCGCGCAGATCGTGGTATCGGACACGCTCGATGCGCTGCAGCGGCTGTCGGCCGCGTGGCGCGCATCGTTCTCGATTCCGATCGTCGGCGTGGGCGGCAGCAACGGCAAGACCACCGCCAAGGAAATGACGGCGGCGATTCTGTCGCGACGCGGGCCGTGCATGGCGACCCGCGGGAATCTCAACAACCACATCGGCGTGCCGGTGACGCTGATGCGCCTCGAGCCCTCGCACCGGACCGCCGTGGTCGAGATGGGCGCGAATCGCATCGGCGACGTGGCCGAGCTCGTCCGGCTCGCGCGTCCGACGGTCGGTTTCATCACCAACGCGGGTGCCGAGCATCTCGAGGGTTTCGGGGATCTCGACGGCGTGGCGCGCGGCGAAGGTGAGATGGTCGCGGGGCTGGGCGAGGGCGCCGCGGCCGTCATCAATGCCGACGACGCCTATGCGGACTATTGGCGCGGCGCCGCCTCCGTTCGGCACACCGTCACGTTCGGCGTCCGGCGCCCGGCCGACTTCACGGCGCTGAACGCCGTTCAGGCCATCGAGGGCGGAGAATTCGTCACCCGCTTCACGCTCAGGTGCCCGCTCGGCGACCGCGCGATCGTGCTCAAGGCGGGCGGCGCGCACAACATCTCGAACGCGCTGGGTGCGGCGGCCGCCGCAGCCGCAGCAGGCGCTTCCTTGGAGGATATCGCCGCCGGACTTCAGGATTTCCGGTCGGTGTCGGGCCGGCTGCAGCTGAAGGCGGGACTTGGCGGCAGCTGGATCATCGACGATTCCTATAACGCGAATCCGAGCTCGGTGCGCGCGGGTCTCGACGTATTGCGTTCGGTGCCCGGAAGCACCTGGCTCGTGCTCGCCGACATGGCCGAGCTCGGACATCACGCGGCCGAGAGTCACGCGGACCTCGGACGCTACGCGCGCGAATGCGGCGTGAAACGGCTGTTCGCGTTCGGCACCGAAAGCTCGCGCGCGGCCGAGACGTTCGGTTCGGGCGCCGAGTGGTTTGCGGATGTCGACTCCTTGATCCGGCGCCTCCAGGCGGAGATCGCTTCGGGGGTTACCGTGCTGGTCAAAGGCTCGCGCGTGAACCGCCTGGAGCGGGTGGTGCAGGCGCTGGGCGGCGGGGGGCGCTGAGCGATGCTGCTGTACCTCACCGAATATCTGGCCCACAGCTACTCCGGCTTCCACGTTTTCCAGTACCTGACGCTGCGCGGGATTCTGGCGGCGATGACCGCGCTCGCCATCGCCATGCTGATCGGCCCGCACATGATCAGCGCGCTCAGCCGCTATCAGGTCGGGCAGCAGGTGCGCACCGACGGTCCGCAGACGCACTTGCGCAAATCGGGGACGCCCACCATGGGCGGCGGCCTCATGCTGGCGGCGATGGTGATCGCGACGCTCCTCTGGGCGGATCTCTCGAGCCGCTTCGTGTGGATGCTGATCGGGGCGACTCTGGCGTTCGGCGGCATCGGCTTCTACGACGACTATCTGAAGCTCATCGTCGGCAACTCCAAGGGACTACCGGCGCGCTACAAATACCTGGCCCAGTCCGTCGCGGCGCTTTGCATCGCCGCGAGCATGCATTGGTCGCATCAGTCGATATCGGAAATCTCGCTCTACGTGCCTTTTTTCAAGACAGTGGCTGTGCCCATGACCACGCTTGGATTCATCGTCTACGCGTATTTTGTGATCGTCGGAACCAGCAACGCGGTGAACCTCACCGACGGCCTCGACGGCCTGGCGATCATGCCGGCGGTGATGGTGGCGGCAGCCCTCGGCGTGTTCGCCTACGCCACGGGCAATTTCAAATTCGCCGCGTACCTGCAGATTCCCTACATTCCGGGTGCCGGCGAGGTGCTGATTTTTTGCGCCACCATTGCGGGCTCCGGGCTCGGCTTTCTCTGGTTCAATTCCTATCCCGCCGAAGTGTTCATGGGCGATGTCGGCGCGCTCGCCATCGGCGCGGCCCTCGGCACGGTCGCCGTGATCGTGCGGCAGGAGATCGTGCTCTGCATCATGGGGGGCGTCTTCGTACTGGAGACCGTATCGGTGGTCCTGCAGGTGGCCTCGTTCAAGCTCACGGGCAAACGCATCTTCCGCATGGCGCCGCTCCATCATCACTTCGAGCTCAAGGGGTGGTCCGAGCCGAAGGTCATTGTGCGGTTCTGGATCATCAGTTTCCTGCTGGTGCTCACCGGCCTCGCCACGTTGAAGATCCGATGACGACCGGCTCCGCAGTCAGCGTCATCGTGGGTCTCGGCAAGACCGGCGCGTCGTGCGCGCGATACCTCGCCAGGCGCGGGATAGCGGCCGCGGTGACCGATTCGCGCCCGAATCCACCCGGCCTCGCGGAGCTCGGCGGCCTCGCCGGGACGCTCGACCTGCGCCTCGGCGGCTTCGACCTATCGCTCCTCGACGGTGCATCGCAGGTGCTGATGTCCCCCGGCGTGTCGCTCGCGGAGCCGATCGCGGCCGAGGCGAGGGCCCGCGGCATCGAGGTGCTGGGGGATATCGAGCTGTTCGCGCGCGCGGTGAGGGCTCCGGTGATCGGCATCACGGGCACCAACGGCAAGAGCACCGTGACGAGCCTGGTGGCGAGCATGGCGGCCGCGGCCGGCCGGCGGGTACTCGCCGGCGGGAATCTCGGAAAGCCCGCCCTCGATCTCCTCGACGAGCCGGTTCCGGACCTCTACGTGCTGGAGCTCTCGAGCTTCCAGCTGGAAACCACCCGCTCGCTCGATCTGATCGCGGCGGTGGTCTTGAACGTGACGTCGGATCACATGGATCGGTACCCCTCGCTTGGGCATTACGCCCGGGCGAAGGAGCGGATCTTCGACCGGGCGGCCACGATGGTGCTGAACGTGGACGACCCGGCGGTCGCCGCGATGCGCGGCGGAGCGGGAAGCGCCGGCCGCGCGCCGCAGGTGGTGACTTTCTCCGTGCAGCGCGCCGATGCGGACTTCACGCTGGTCCGCCGTGGGTCCGAGAGTTTCCTCGCCCGCCGGGGCGAGGCCGTTCTGCCGGTATCGCGCATGAAGATCTCCGGTTCCCATAATGCCGCGAACGCCCTCGCGGCGCTGGCGCTCGGCGAGGCGGCGGGCCTGCCGCTCGATGCCAGCTTGAGCGCGCTCGAGCGCTTTCCGGGCCTCGCGCACCGCTCGGAGTGGGTGGCCGACATCGCGGGCGTGCGCTACGTGGACGATTCCAAGGGCACGAATGTGGGCGCGACCCTTGCCGCGGTCTCAGGGATGCCCGGGCCGCTGGTGCTGATCGCCGGCGGCGAGGGCAAGGGCCAGGACTTCGCTCCGCTTGCCGCCGCCTTTCGCAACAAGGTGCGCCACGCCGTCTTGATCGGCAAGGACGCATCGTCCATCGAGAGCGTGCTCGCGGGGGTGTGTCCCACCGAACGCGCGCCGACCCTGCCCGCCGCAGTGGCGGCGGCGGCGGCGGCGGCGCGCCGCGGGGATACGGTGCTCCTGTCGCCGGCCTGCGCGAGTCTCGACATGTTTCGCGATTACAACCATCGGGGCGATGTGTTTGCCGCCGCGGTGCGGGCGCTGGGAGGAGCGGCATGAACGCCACGACCATGTCGTACGGAGTTCGTGCTCGGGAGCGGATGCCCTTCGCCTGGGATGGGGTCACCCTCGGCCTCACGGCCTCGCTCCTCCTGGTCGGACTCATCATGGTCACCTCCGCGTCCATGTCGATCGCCGCGAAGGATCTCGGCAATCCGTTCTATTTTCTGGAGCGCCAGTTCGTGTTCGGGCTGGTGGGCGTGCTCGCCGGCTGGGTCATGACCCGCGTGCCCGCGCAGCTCTGGGACAAGTACAGCCTCGGGCTCCTGCTGTTCGCGCTGCTGCTGCTCTTCCTGGTGCTCATTCCGGGACTCGGCGCCACGGTGAACGGCGCGCGCCGCTGGATGCGCATCGGTCCCATGAATTTCCAGGTGTCCGAACTTGCCAAGGTCCTGGTGTTGACCTGGGTGTGCAGCTACTGCGTGCGCAAGCGCGAGGAGCTCACGCGCACGCTGGCCGGGCTCGCGAAGCCCGTGGGTCTCCTCGGCGTCGCCGCGGTCCTCTTGCTTCTGGAGCCGGATTTCGGCGCCGCCACGGTATTGTTCGCCACCGGCTTCGCCGTGCTGTTCGTGGCCGGAGCGAGGCTTCGCTACGTCCTCTTGTTCGTATCCGGCACGACGCTGGTGTTCGCCACGCTCGCCCTCACATCCGCGTACCGATTGAAGCGGCTCATGGGGTTTCTCCATCCCTGGGACGATCCCTACAACGGCGGCTTCCAGTTGACCCAATCCCTGATCGCGATCGGCCGGGGCTCGTGGTTCGGCGTCGGTCTCGGCTCGAGCGTACAGAAGCTGTTCTATCTTCCGGAGGCGCACACGGACTTCGTGTTCGCCGTGCTGGCCGAGGAGCTCGGCCTCGTCGGCGTGATCGGCGTACTCGCGCTGTTTCTCGCGCTGGTGTGGCGGGCGTTTCGAATCTCGCGTATGGCGGCGCAGGCGGGGCTCACGTTCCAGTCGTACGTGGCGCTGGCATTCGGCGTGTGGCTCGGGCTGCAGGCCATCGTCAACATCGGCGTCAACATGGGAGTGCTCCCGACCAAGGGCCTGACGTTGCCTCTGCTGAGCTACGGGCGAAGCAGCTTGCTGGTGAGCCTCGCCTGGATCGGGGTGCTGCTGCGGATCTACCACGAAGTGAAATGCACCTCGCGCTCCGCGGTGATGCGCACGCCGGGAGGGGCGCGATGACGGCGGTCACGATGACGGCGGGCGCGAGGGCTGCCGGCGCGGCGACCGCCCCGGTCATGATCATGGCGGGCGGCACCGGCGGTCACGTCTTTCCGGCGCTTGCCGTCGCGAAGGTGCTGCGGGAGCGTGCGGTACCCGTGGTGTGGCTCGGCGTACCGGGCAGCATGGAGTCGCGTCTCGTGCCGGCGAACGGCTTCCCGATCGAGTGGGTGAACGTCACCGGCATCCGCGGCAAGGGCCTCGGGGCCTGGGTCATGGCGCCGTTCCGAATCGCCGGCGCGGTCCTTCAGTGCGTGCGGATCATGCGGCGGGTGAAGCCCGCCGTGGTCCTGGGCGCGGGTGGATACGTGAGCGGTCCCGGCGGCATCGCGGCGTGGCTCCTGTCCGTGCCGTTGCTGATCCACGAGCAAAATGCCGTCGCCGGCATGACCAATCGCTGGCTGTCGCGCCTCGCCACGCAGGTCCTCGAGGCGTTTCCCGGGAGCTTTCCGCCGCGGGTCGAGGCCCGCGCCGTCGGCAATCCGGTTCGCTCCGACATCGCGGATCTTCCCGACCCGGCGGCGCGCTTCGCAGGGCGCGGAGCGCGCGCGCGATTGCTGGTATTCGGCGGCAGCCAGGGCGCGCAACGGCTCAACGCGCTCGTGCCGCAGGCGCTCTCGCGCCTCGATCCCTCGAAGCGCCCCGAAGTGCACCATCAGGCCGGCGCCCGCGGCATCGATGCCGCCCGCGCGGCGTACCAGGAATTCGGCATCGAGGCGCAAGTCCTGCCCTTCATCGAGGACATGGCGGCAGCCTATGCCTGGGCGGATGTGGCGCTGTGCCGCGCGGGGGCCATGACCATCGCCGAGCTCCAGGCCGCCGGCCTCGGGGCGTTGATGGTGCCGTTTCCGGGCGCGGTGGACGATCATCAGACCCGGAACGCAGAGGCCATGGTCCGCGCCGGCGCGGGCCGCATCCTTCAAGAGCGCGATCTGACGGCGGAGAGCTTGAGTGCCGGCATTGCCGAGCTCACCCAGGACCGGCCTCGGATGCTCAAGATGGCCGAAGCCGCACGCGCCGTGCGCAATGTCGACGCGGCGACCCGGCTCGCGGATCTATGCCTCGCGGCGGGAGGCGTTTCAGCATGAACGACCGCATGCGCCGCATTCATCTGATTCACCTGGTCGGCATCGGCGGCTCCGGCATGGGCGGCATCGCCGAAGTGCTGCTCAATCTCGGCTACGAGGTACAGGGCTCGGACCTGAAGGCGAACGCCGTGACCCAGAGGCTCGCGCGCCTCGGCGCCAGGATTTTCGCGGGCCATGCCGCGGAGAATCTCGGAAAGGCGGATGTCGTGGTGGTGTCGAGCGCCGTCAACCGCGAGAATCCGGAAGTCGCCGCGGCGCTCGCGAACCGCATCCCGGTGGTTCCGCGAGCGGAAATGCTCGGCGAGCTGATGCGCTTCCGATACTCGGTGGCGGTCGCGGGGACTCACGGCAAGACCACCACCACGAGCCTCGTGGCGAGCGTCCTCGCCGAAGGCGGCCTCGACCCGACGTTCGTCATCGGCGGACGGCTGAAGAGCGCGGACAGCAATGCGCGTTTGGGCGCGGGGCGCTACCTCGTCGCGGAAGCCGACGAGAGCGATGCCTCGTTCATGCATCTGCAGCCCATGATCGCGATCGTCACGAACATCGACAACGATCATCTCGGCACGCACGAGGGAGATTTCGCGCGGCTCAAGCAGAGCTTCGTCGATTTCCTGCACAACCTGCCATTTTACGGCCTTGCCGTGCTGTGCGCGGACGACGCGGAGGTTCGGAGCATCCTCGGGGACATTGCGCGGCCCGTCGTCACCTATGGATTCGACGAGGGGGTGGACATCCGCGCGGTCGAGGTGGAACGCGCGGGCCTCGAGTCGCATTTCACCGCGCTGCGCGACGGGCGAGCGCCGTTGACCCTCACCGTCAATCTGCCGGGCCGGCACAACGTGCTGAACGCGCTGGCCGCCGTGGCTGTGGCGACGGAGCTCGGCGTCGCGGACGCGGCCATCGAGCGCGCGCTCGCGAATTTTCAGGGCATCGACCGGCGCTTGCAGCAGCTGGGCGAGATCCATTGGGCCGGCGGCTCGGCGAACGTCGTCGACGACTATGGGCACCATCCGACCGAAGTCGAGGCAACGGTGGAAGCGGTGCGGCAGGCATGGCCGGGGCGCCGCCTGGTGCTGGTATTCCAACCGCACCGATTCACCCGCACCCGGGATCTGCTCGACGATTTCGGGCGCGCCCTGAGCGTGTGCGACGTGCTGTTGGTGACGGAGGTGTATGCCGCCGGGGAGCCCCCCATCGCGGGAGCCGACGGCCGTGCCATCTGCCGGGTGGTGCGGACGCGCGGGCGGATCGAGCCCGTGTTCGTGGAGCGCATCGAGGATCTGGCAGAGTCGCTGCGCCAGGTGCTGCACGACGGCGACGTGGTATTGACGATGGGCGCCGGCAATATCGGCGCCGTGGCCGCCGATCTCAGGAGCTGCTTCTCGGCGGGGACCAGCGCTGGGCCGACGTGCGCTGGGTCCAGCGCGGAGCCTTCGGCATGCACGGAGCCTTCGGCATGAGCGGCGCCACCGGCATGACCGGCGCCGGCGGCAACGCGCAGAACGGCTCCAATGGCGGCGGGCGCATCCATGGGCTCGGTCCCGAATTCGCGGCGCGGGTTCTGCGCGACGTGCCCATGTCCAAGCACACCTCGTGGCACGTCGGCGGCCCCGCGGATCTGTTCTTCGCTCCCCGCGACATCATGGATCTCTCCTCGTTCCTGCGTCAGTTGTCGCCCGACATGCCGGTTTTGTGGATCGGTCTCGGCAGCAATCTCCTGGTGCGCGACGGCGGTATCCGAGGTGCCGTGATCTCGACGCACGGGGCGCTCGCCGACCTGGAGCGCTCGAGCGCTTCGAGGATCCGTGCAGGCGCCGGGGTGCCCTGCGCGCGCATCGCGCGCCAATGCGTCAAGTGGGGCATGGGCTCCGCGGAATTCTTCGCCGGCATTCCGGGGACGCTGGGCGGCGCGCTCGCCATGAATGCCGGTGCCTTCGGCGGCGAGACGTGGCGCCACGTCATCGAAGTCGAGTCGCTCGACCGGCGCGGCGTCCGCCACGTGCGCACACCCGACGAGTACCGGATCGCCTATCGCAGCGTCGAGGGGCCGGCGGACGAATGGTTCATCGCCGCCCGGCTCGAGTTCGAGCGCAGACCGGGGGCCAGCGAGTCCGCGATCCGCGAGCTCATGGAAAAGCGCCGGCAGAGCCAGCCCATCGGCGCGTGGAGCTGCGGCTCCGTATTCACCAACCCGCCGGGCGATCACGCGGCGCGGTTGATCGAGACCGCGGGACTGAAGGGATTTCGCATCGGCGACGCGTCGGTATCCGAGAAGCACGCGAATTTCATCATCAACCACGGCAACGCGAGCGCCGCCGACATCGAGACGCTGATCCATTACGTGCAACGCTCCGTCGCGGAAAAGCATCAGGTCGAGCTCAGCACCGAGGTACGCATCGTGGGAGACCCCGCATGAGCCGCCTGAAGACGCTGGCGGCCGCCCGTCCGGCGCGCTCGAGCGCCGATTTCGGCAAGGTCGCGGTGCTGCTCGGCGGCGATTCGAGCGAGCGGGAGATTTCTCTGTTGAGCGGCAACGCGGTGCTTGCCGCGCTCAAGCGTCGCGGCGTGAACGCCGAAGGTTTCGACCCCGGCGAGCGCCCGATCCAGGAGCTCGTGAGCGAGGGCTTCGATCGCGCCTGGATCGCCCTGCACGGCCCCGGCGGCGAAGACGGCGTGATGCAGGGAGCGCTGGAATGGCTGGGGGTCCCCTACACCGGCTCGGGTGTGCTGGCCTCGGCGCTCACCATGGACAAGCTCAAGACCAAGCGTGTGGTGGTGGGCGCCGGCTTGACGGCGCCGCCGTATACGGTGCTGAGCGGTCCCGACGACCTGCCCCAGGCGCTGCAGCAGGTCGGTTTGCCGATGATGGTCAAACCCGCCTCGCAGGGATCGAGCGTCGGCATCACCAAGGTCAAGACGGCGGGCGAGCTCGAGAGCGCTTACTCGGAGGCCCGCCGTGTCGACCCGATCGTGTTCGCGGAAGCGTTCATCGAGGGGGACGAGCTGACGGTCGGCGTGCTCGGTGAAAGTGCGCTGCCCTCGATCCGCATCGTGCCGGCGACCGAATTCTACGACTATCAGGCGAAGTACTTCCGGGACGATACCCAGTATCACTGCCCGAGCGGCCTCACCGCCCACGCGGAGGCCAAGCTTCAAGCCGCTGCGCTCGCCACGTTCCGCGTCACCGACTGCTTTGGCTGGGGGCGGGTCGATTTCATGCGCGACCGGCGTACGGGGAAGTTCTACTTCATCGAGATCAACACGACGCCCGGCATGACCGGTCACAGCCTCGTGCCGATGGCGGCGCGCCAGGCCGGCATCGACTTCGAGGAGCTGGTGTGGCGCGTCCTCGAGTCCAGCTTCGCGAGGGAGCGCACATGCTGAACAAGCTCATGCGGCGCAATCGCTTCAAGAACCGCAGCAAGGCGGAAAAGCCCGAGTGGAAGTGGCCGCGGAGGCTCGCGCACGCGGCCGTCACCGAGTGGAGAAGCTGCGCGCGCCGCGCGGCGCTCCTCGCACTCCTCGCGGGAGCGCTCGCCGCCCTCTTGTGGTCGCTCGACCGCCCGGTCCGGGTGATCTCGATGGACGGAAGCTTCCAGCGGGTCACGCCGGGAGAAATCGAAAAGGCGGTCGCCCCCTTCGCTCATGCCGGCTTCATGTCGGCCGATCTCGATGCCATCGAGCGGGCGGTCGAGGCGCTGCCCTGGGTCGATCACGCCCGGGTGGAGCGTCGATGGCCGAACAGTCTGCACGTGGCCGTGACGGAGCAGGTCGCGGCCGCCCGCTGGGGCGAATCGGGGCTCCTCAATACTCGCGGAGAGCTGTTCGTGCGGCAGGCCGCGCACGTCCCGGCGGAGCTCCCGCGGCTCTCGGGGCCCGAAGGGACCGAATCGCAGGTCGCGGAACGCTACCTCGCGACCGAGGGCCGCATGCAGGAGGCCGGCATGCGCATCGCGGCGCTGCGGCTCGACGAGCGCGGCGCCTGGGAGATGGACCTGGACTCGGGCGTGACGGTGCGGCTCGGGCGGCGCGATGTCGACGAGCGCATCGACCGTTTCATCCGCACCGCCTCGCAAGTCATCGCGCACCGGCTGACCGACATCTCGTACGTGGACATGCGCTACTCGAACGGCTTCGCGATCGGCTGGCGCAACAGTCAAACGCCGGCGACGCTGCCGGCCAAACCCACCGACGACACCGACGCCTGAAGGAAACATTGCCGAGTATGGCCAAACGCTCCGACCGAAATTTGATAGTGGGTCTCGACATCGGCACCAGCAAGGTGGTCGCCATCGTGGGCGAGATGAAAGCCGACGGGGAGCTCGAGATCATCGGCATCGGCTCTCATCCCTCCCGGGGCCTGAAGAAGGGCGTGGTGGTCAACATCGAATCCACCGTGCAATCCATCCAGCGCGCGGTCGAGGAGGCCGAGCTCATGGCGGGCTGCGAGATCCACTCGGTGTACGCGGGCATCGCCGGCAGCCACGTCCGGAGCCTGAACTCGCACGGCATCGTGGCGATCAAGGACAAGGAGGTGCTGCAGGGCGATGTCGAGCGGGTGATCGATGCGGCCAAGGCCGTGGCGATACCCGCCGATCAGAAGATCCTGCACGTGCTGCCGCAGGAATACATCATCGACGCGCAGGAGGGCATCCGCGATCCGATCGGCATGTCGGGCGTCCGTCTCGAGGCCAAGGTGCATATCGTCACCGGCGCGGACAGCGCGGCTCAGAACATCGTGAAGTGCGTGCAGCGCTGCGGCCTCGCGGTCGACGACATCGTGCTCGAACAGCTCGCCTCGAGCTACGCGGTGCTCACCGAGGACGAGAAGGATCTCGGCGTCTGCGTGGTCGACATCGGCGGCGGGACCACGGATATCGCGGTGTTCGGCGGCGGCGCCATCCGGCACACCGCGGTGATTCCGATCGCGGGCGATCAAGTCACCAACGACATCGCGGTGTCCATGCGCACCCCGACCCAGTACGCCGAGGACATCAAGATCAAGTACGCCTGCGCGCTGTCGCAGCTCGCCAATCCCGACGAGACCATCGAGGTGCCGAGCGTGGGCGACCGGCCGCCGCGGCGTCTCGCACGGCAGACGCTCGCGGAGATCGTGGAGCCGCGCTACGAGGAACTGTTCGCGCTGGTGCGCGACGAGCTGCGCCGCGCGGGCCTGGAGGAGGCGGTGGCGACCGGCATCGTGCTCACCGGCGGCAGCTCCAAGATGGAGGGCGCGGTCGAGCTCGCCGAGGAGGTGTTTCACATGCCGGTGCGGCTCGGCATACCGCAGTACGTGTCCGGTCTCGTGGACGTGGTGAGCAATCCGATCCACGCGACGGGCGTGGGGCTGCTCCTGTACGCAAAGAGCACTTTGGATGTGGGGAGCGCACGGGAAGCGCCGCTCCTCGCGGGGGGCATGAAGTCGATTTTCGAACGGATGAAAGCCTGGTTTCAGGGCAACTTTTGAAGATGAACCCGATTTTTGAGACAACGACAGGAGAACTTGAATGTTTGAATTAATGGACTCTTTCAGTCAGAGCGCCATCATCAAGGTCTTGGGTGTGGGCGGCGGCGGCGGCAACGCGGTTTCGCACATGGTCCAGGCCGGACTCGAGGGCGTGGATTTCATCTGCATCAACACCGATGCGCAGGCGCTCAAGCACTCGAAGGTGCGCACGGCGCTGCAGATCGGCTGCAACATCACCAAGGGGCTGGGCGCGGGCGCGGATCCGGAAGTGGGCCGCCAGGCGGCGATGGAGGATCGCGATCGCATCATCGAGTTGATCGAGGGATGCGACATGCTGTTCATCACCGCGGGGATGGGCGGCGGCACGGGCACCGGCGCGGCTCCCGTGGTCGCGCAGGTGGCGAAGGAGCTCGGGATTCTGACCGTGGCGGTGGTCACCCGGCCGTTCGAGATGGAGGGCAACAAGCGCGGGCGGGTCGCCGACCAGGGCATGCTCGAGCTCTCTAAGTACGTCGATTCGCTGATCACCATTCCGAACCAGAAGCTCCTGTCGGTGCTCGGCAGCACGACGACGCTCCTCGATGCGTTCAAGGCGGCCAACACGGTGCTGCAAGGCGCGGTGCAGGGCATCGCGGAGCTCATCACGCGGCCAGGCTTGATCAACGTCGATTTCGCCGACGTTCGCACGGTCATGTCGGAGACCGGCATGGCGATGATGGGTTCGGGAGCCGCGGCGGGCGACGACCGCGCGCGCGAGGCGGCGGAGGCCGCGATTTCCAGCCCGCTTCTCGAGGACATCAATCTCGCGGGCGCGCAGGGCATCCTGGTGAACGTCACCGCGGGCATGGATCTGTCCATCGGCGAGTTCCAGGAGGTGGGCAACGTCATCAAGCAATTCGCATCGGACGACGCGACGGTCGTGGTAGGCACGGTCATCGATCCCGACATGGCCAACCAGATCCGCGTGACGGTGGTGGCGACGGGTCTCGGAAAGCCCGTGGCGCGCGCGGCTGCGCAGCCCATGCAGACGGCGATGCAGGCGGCGGTGGCACCGCAGCCGACCATGCGCGTAGTGCGGCACAAGTCACCGATGGCGCCGACCGATTACGCCATCCTGGACAAACCGACCGTGCAGCGGCAGCGTGCCGTGGGCGATGGGTTGCGGGCGGAAAGCGAATCAGAGGATTTGCTGGATATTCCGGCGTTCTTGCGGCGGCAGGCGGATTAGCCCGACAGGCGGTGAACGGCGACGGCGCCCCATGGTCCAACGAAAGGGAACTCGTCTTGAGGTTTCTTGACAGAAACTTCCGGGGAGTTCCCTGAAGTCCGGAAGGGCGCCCGTGCCGAAATTTCTGCAAGGGGATGTGGCGCGGCCGCCGGCACTTTGGCCGGTGTGGCGCCTGTGATACCTTTGTGACAGTTAACTTAAGGCTTGAAAAAAGCCCGGTCCCACGCGATGTTGAATCAACGCACCTTGAAGAATTCCATCCGCGCCACAGGCGTGGGGTTGCATACGGGGAAGAAGATATTGATGACCCTGCGTCCGGCGCCGCCGGACACGGGCATTGTGTTTCGACGCACCGATGTCGGCCAATCTCCGGACATCCCGGCGCGCGCCGAGAATGTGGGCGACACCATGATGGGGACGACGCTGCAGAGCGGGGACGTGAAGATTTCCACTGTCGAGCATCTGTTGTCCGCGCTGGCGGGACTCGGCATCGACAATGCGCTGGTGGAAGTCAGCGCGGGCGAAGTACCGATCATGGACGGAAGCGCCGGACCGTTCGTTTTCCTGCTGCAATCGGCGGGAATCGAGGAGCAGCGGGCGCCCAAGCGGTTCATCCGCATTCTCGAAACGCTGCGCGCCGACGACGGGGACAAATGGGCGCGTTTCGATCCGTACGACGGTTTCAAGGTGAATTTCGAGATCGAATTCGATCATCCGACATTCAAGAAGCACTCTCAGGTGGCGTCGATGGATTTCTCCACCACCTCGTTCCTTCGCGAAGTGAGCCGTGCACGCACCTTCGGCTTCATGCGCGATCTGGAGAGTCTGCGGGCGCGTAACCTCGCGCTCGGCGGGAACATGGACAACGCCATCGTGCTCGACGACTATCGTGTGCTCAACGAGGATGGCCTGCGTTACGAGGATGAGTTCGTCAAGCACAAGATCCTGGACGCGATCGGCGATCTGTACCTGCTAGGGCACAGCCTGATCGGCGAGTTCTCCGGCTACAAGTCGGGGCATGCGCTCAACAACAAGCTGCTTCGTGCCCTGATCGACACCCGCAGCGCCTGGCAGGAAGTGACCTTCGAGAGCCTGGCCGAGGCGCCGATATCGTACGTGGCGGCCGCGGCCGCTCGGGTGTGACTCACGATCAGGGGGGACTTTCCTTCCTCACTGCCGCGGTCACCCTGATCCGGACACTGGTGATTTCGACCCCTAGCGCCCCGCTGACGCGCTGCCGCAAGATATCGGTGGCATAGCGTAGGCGGGTTGCCCAGGTGGCGCTCACCGCGCCGACGGTGAGCTTGCCGCCTTCGATGCCGGCCGTTGCCACGGCGGCGGCCAGGTCTGCCGGCAAGGCGGCGATTACGTGGTCCAAAACCAGCGATCGCTCGTGCACTCGCTGCTTGAGACTCGTGAGGCGCTCGCTACCTCCCTCGAATAGTGCTTTGATATTCCTTGACTTTCGCATTGCAGCACGCATTTTTGCCTGAAGAATGAGCACTAAAAGCGTGCTTAATTTCCTTGTTTTAATGAGCTTTATTTTGCATAGTCTATCCCCCTTTTGGTCACCGGCCATGAGTCCACCCACGATGACGGCTTCGGAACCGATGTCCCCATGAATGTGATTTTCGTTGGCCGCAAGAGCGGTCGTGTGAGGCAACTGGATTTGCGGCATCCGCTGATCGTCGGTGGTGCGCTCGTCCTGGTGCTCGTGATCGTGGGCGGGGCATTTTCCATCGGGATGGGGCTGGGGTCGCGCAACCGCACGGGTAATGCCATCGATCAGCTCGGCGGCTGGTCGGCGGAGCTCGTGCGAGAACGAGGCCAGATCGACGACGTTCGGCGCGTTCTCCAGGAAAAAGTCAACGCGCTGGCGATGCGTGTCGGTCAGATGAACGCCAATGTGATTCGGCTCGACGCGCTCGGCCAGCGTCTGACCCGGATGGCCAAAATCGATGACGGAGAGTTCGATTTCGCCGATCCGCCGGCGTTGGGCGGCGCTGATACCTCAGACGGGCAGCCGGCTCAGATTCCCGATCTCACTGCCATGATCGATGATTTGCAAACTCAGCTGTCCAGCCGCGAGCAGCAGCTCGGGGTGCTGGAGAACTTGATTCTGACCCGGGAGCTGAACAAGCAGGTGTACCCGGAGGGGCGGCCGGTGCAGGACGGCTTCATCTCATCGTATTTCGGGCGCCGTACCGACCCATTCACCGGATATATTGCGGTGCACAAGGGGCTGGACTTTGCGGGGCCTGCGGGGTCGGCGGTGTCGTCGGTGGCGGCGGGACTGGTGACGTTCGCCGGGGAGCGGTCGGGGTTCGGTCAGATGGTGGAGATCAACCATGGGAATGGGCTTGCTACCCGCTATTGCCATAACGAGAAGCTGCTGGTGAAGCAGGGGGATATGGTGAGCAAGGGGCAGGAAGTGGCGCTGATGGGGTCTACGGGGCACTCTACGGGGCCTCATTTGCACTTCGAGGTGCTGAAGAACGGGACGCAGGTCGATCCGTTGCGGTTTATTGGCGAGGCGCGCTGAGGGGGATATCACTACAGGGGGATATTCACCGCGGACGCCCGCTCTCGCGCGCGGATGCCGGAAGGGGGAGGCCTTTTCCGGACCGCCGTGAATCCTTCCATGGAGGCTGCGGGGAAAACATCCCTGTTTTCCACGCTCCGGAAAAGGCCTCCCCCTTCCGACATCCGCTTGGTCTATCCGTCGAGAATCTTCCCCTTGAGGGGGCTCGCACTCCGTGGTCGTGAGGAATCGGCCTCGGGCGAGTAATGGGGCGGCGCGATGGGCTGCTAGCCGGCGAAAGACCGGATGGGGGCGCAGGGGCGTCGGGGCGGGTGGTGCGAAACGTTTTACCGAGCCTTCTGTCTATCCGTAGAATACCCGGTTTTTCTGACCCGTTTTTCAAGGATTCCTCCGCGTGTTGAAGTTTCTGACGCAAATATTCGGCAGCCGTAATCAGCGCCTCATCAAAGAGCTGAGCCGCAGGGTGGCCGACACCAATGCCCTCGAGCCGGAGATGCAGGCTCTCAAGGACGAGGAGTTTCCTGAGAAGACCCGGGAGCTCAAGGCCCGCGTTGCCGGGGGCGCGTCGCTCGATTCGCTGGTTCCGGAGGCGTTCGCGCTGGTGCGGGAGGCCTCGCGGCGCAAGCTCGGCCTGCGGCATTTCGACGTCCAGCTGATCGGCGGCTTGACGCTGCACATGGGCAAGATCGCGGAGATGCGCACGGGCGAAGGTAAGACGCTCATGGCGACGCTCCCGGCTTACCTCAATGCCCTGGCGGGAGAGGGCGTGCATGTGGTCACGGTCAACGAGTACCTGGCGCAGCGCGACTCGGATTGGATGGCGCCGGTGTTCCGCTTTCTCGGTCTCGAGGTGGGCGTCATCAAGAACGCACAGTCGCAGGATGAGAAGCGCGCCGCGTACGGGCGCGATATCACCTACGGGACCAACAACGAGTTCGGGTTCGATTACTTGCGGGACAATCTGGCATTTCGTCTGGAGGATCGCGTCCAGCGCAAGCTCTCCTTCGCCATCGTCGACGAGGTCGACTCGATCCTGATCGACGAGGCGCGCACGCCGCTCATCATCTCGGGACCGGCCGAGGAGAGCACCGAGCTCTACATCAAGATCAACACCCTGATCCCGCGCCTCATCCGGCAGAAAACGGAAGACGGGCCGGGCGATTATGCGGTCGACGAGAAGACCAAGCAGACGACGCTCACCGAGGACGGCCATCAGAAAGTCGAGGACCTGATGGCGGAAACCGGCCTCCTGCGGGAGGGCGAGAGCCTGTATGACGCCACCAATATCCGCCTGATGCACCACTTGAATGCGGCGTTGCGTGCCCACGCGTTGTACAAGCGCGACGTGGAATATATCGTGCGCCAGGACGAGGTCATCATCGTCGACGAGTTCACCGGGCGAACCATGCCGGGACGGCGCTGGTCGGACGGCCTGCATCAGGCGGTGGAGGCCAAGGAGGGGGTGAGGGTCCGCGAGGAAAACCAGACCGTCGCGTCGATCACCTTCCAGAATTATTTCAGGCTGTACTCGAAGCTCTCGGGCATGACCGGTACCGCGGATACCGAGGCGTTCGAGTTCCAGGAGATCTACGGTTTGGAAGTCGCCGTGATTCCGACGCACAAGCCGATGATCCGCAAGGATAACGCGGACCTCGTGTTCCTGTCGGAGGGAGACAAATTCCAGGCCATTCTCGAGGACATCCAGGAGTGCGTGAAGCGCGGACAGCCCGCGCTGGTCGGCACGACCTCGATCGAGACCTCGGAGCGGCTGGCGAAGCTCCTGGTCGGAGCCAATATTCCGCACGAGGTTCTGAACGCCAAGCAGCATGAGCGCGAGGCGCACATCGTGGCCGAGGCGGGGCGGCCCGGCGCGGTCACCATCGCCACCAACATGGCGGGCCGCGGCACCGACATTGTGCTCGGCGGCAGCGTGCAGGCGCAGATCGAGGCACTCGGCACCTCCGACGACGCCGCGGTGGAGGAGATCCGCGTAGCCTGGCGCCAGCGCCACGAACAGGTGCTCGCCGCCGGCGGCTTGCACATCATCGGCACCGAGCGCCACGAATCGCGGCGCATCGACAATCAGCTGCGCGGCCGCTCGGGCCGGCAGGGCGACCCGGGTTCCAGCCGTTTCTATCTTTCGCTGGAAGATAACTTGATGCGCATCTTCGGCGATCCGACGCGGATGAAGGCGCTCATGACGCGGGTCGGCATGAAGGCGGGCGAGGCGATCGAGAGCGGCATGCTCACCCGTCAGATCGAACGGGCCCAGCGGCGCGTGGAACAGCATAACTTTGACGCTCGCAAGCAGCTTCTCGAATACGACGACGTGGCCAACGACCAGCGCCGCGTCATCTACCAGCAGCGCACCGATCTCATGGGCGCGGAGAATGTCGCCGAGGCCATCAAGGGCGTGCGCGAGGACGTGGTCCAGCAGCTGGTCGACCAGTACATGCCTCAAGGCGCGGCCGAGGAACAATGGGATGTGCCCGAACTCGCGCAGGCGGTGGAGCGCGATTTCGGCGCCAAGGTCCCCATCGAGGAGTGGGTGAAAGGCGACGAGTCGGGCGACGTGCTGGTGCTCAAGACCAAGATCGTGACGGCGCTCGAGGCCGCGTACGATCAGAAAGAGGCGGCCGTCGGTTCCGAATTCATGCGCTACATCGAGAAGGAAATGATGCTGCGCACGCTCGACACGCACTGGCGCGAGCATCTGGCGGCCATGGACTACATGCGTCAGGGCATCTTCCTGCGCAGCTACGCGCAGAAGAACCCGAAGCAGGAATACAAGCGCGAGGCCTTCGAGCTGTTTTCGGCGATGCTCGATCGGATCAAGTTCGACACCGTGACTACCGTGTCGAAGATCCAGGTACGCAGCCAGGCTGAGATCGAGCGCGAGGAGCTCGAACGGCAGCAGCGGCTCGCCCGCGCGCTGCAGATGCAGCACGCCGAGGCGATCTCACCCATCCAGGTCGGTGCCGGGCTCGAGGAGGGCGCAGGCCCTCCGGCGGGGAGCGGTGCGGGCGGGACGGAGTCTCGGTCGGCGCCGCCGGGGGTGGCCCCCTTCGTGCGGCAAGTGCCAAAGGTGGGGCGCAACGAGCTCTGTCCCTGCGGCTCCGGCAAGAAGTACAAGCACTGCCACGGCGCCCTGCAAGCGAACGGTTGACCATACACGTCGTCGCGGCGGCGCTGATCGATGGGCGCGGGCGCGTGCTCATCGCGCAGCGTCCGCCGGGAAAGCATCTGGCGGGAATGTGGGAATTTCCCGGCGGCAAGGTCGAGCCCGGCGAGACGCCCGTCGATGCGCTGCGGCGCGAGCTTCTGGAGGAGGTCGGGATCGCCATCGAGACACCCAGGCCGCTCCTTCGCTTGAGACACACCTATTCCCACGGCGAGGTGCTGCTCGATGTGTGGGTCGTGCGCCGCTACCGCGGCGAGCCGCGCAGTCTCGATGGCCAGGCCTTGCGCTGGTGCAGCCGGGCCTCGCTCGGGACGGCGGAGCTCTTGCCGGCGGATCGTCCGATCATCGGCGCGCTGCGGCTGCCGGAGCGGCTGCGGGTGCGCGAGACCCCGTATTATCGCATTCGTGATTTCGTGGAGTTCATGGCGGAGGGGTTGGGCGGCGCGAAAGGGTCGGGCGGCGTTGACGCACTTCGGGGTGTGTCGTGCGGTACGGTCGAGGCGGCGCGGGCGGCGGTGAGCGCCGGCGCGGACTTCGTGGCCCTCGGCGAACCCCTCGAAGAGCGCGCGCTCGCCGCGTTGTGCCGGAGCGTCAAGGCGCCGGTGTTCGTGCGAGCGTTGCCGCTCGGGCGGGCGTGGAAGCTCGGGGCGAGCGGCGTCAATGCGCTCGGGTGAGGCAATGAGCGTTCAGGCGGGGAGATGAGCGTTCGGGTGAGGCGATGAGCATTGCCGTTCCTGCCCCGGATAGGCCGCTCGACGTGCTCGACGGGATCGTGGTGCTCTATCTGGCACTGCCGGTCGCGATCTTTCTACTCGGCTGGTTCGAGCCCTGGGCCGCGGCCGCCTTGTTTGCATGCCTGCTGTTCGCATTGAAGCCGTTGGCGCTCACACGTCGCGGTCTCGGGTCTGCGCCGGGCTTGCCCGGCTGGCAGCTGGCCATCGCGATCGCCGTCGGGTGTGCCTGGACGTTTGTCGGCGGGATCGGGCATGGGGTCTTCGCCAACGCGGACTGGCACATCCGAGATGCGGTGCTGCACGATCTCGTCAGCGGCACCTGGCCCGTGGGATATGGCGCCGAGGGCGGCAGTCCGAGTTTATTGAGGGCGCCGATTGGGTACTATTTGCCTGCCGCCCTCATCGGCAAGATGGCGGGGCTCGCCGCGGCAAATGCCGTCCTGGCGGTGTGGACCGCGGCAGGAGCGACGCTTTTCCTCTTGCAGGTGATGTCGCGAATGCCCTGCAGAGTCGGAGCCGCGCTCGCGAGTGTCGCAGTGGTCGTGTCGTTCAGCGGACTCGATGCGGTCGGTACGGTGCTGCGCGTTCCGGGCAGCGTCGCGCATTGGGATGTCACGAGGCATTTGGAATGGTGGGCGGCCCGCTACCAATATTCGTCCATGACCACGCAGCTCTTCTGGGTGCCGAATCATGCGCTCGGGGCGTGGCTGGGAATCGGGCTCCTGTACCGTCTGCGGGACGAGGTTGCGATGACCTCGTTGCCGGCGATAGTGGTGGTGGCGGTGACGCTCTGGTCGCCGCTCGCCGCGCTGGGCCTCGTGCCCTTCGTACTGTGGCGGGTATTCGACACGGCGCTGCGCGAGCGCTCGGGCCGATTGTTCCATCCTCGGGTCTGGGCGCCCGCGTTGGCGGTGGGCCTGGTGATCGCGGCGTATCTCACGCTCGACGCGGGGCAGATTCCGAAGGGCTGGACCCTTGGGCGACAGGGTTTCGGTCCCGCCGCCCTCGCGGAAGATTTATGGAGGCAGGCCGAGTTCTTCCTGTTGGAAGCGGGTCTCGTCGGGTTCGCGATTTTGGCCATTCGCAGATCGGCTCCCGTGGCTCTGGCGCTGTGCGTGCTCGCGGTATTGCCGGTGGTCCGCTTCGGTGCCGCCAATGATTTCGTCATGCGCGTCTCGATTCCGAGCTTGACCGTCCTCGCGATCGGCGCGTGCCTTGCGCTGTTCGCCGCGCCGCCGCCGCCGGTCGAGGCGGCGGCGGCGCCCGCCCGCGCGAACCTTCGGATCAAGAAGGCGGCTCTGGCCGGGTTGTTGTTGATCGGGGCGATCACGCCGTTGCAGGAGTTCGCGCGTGCCGCGGCGCTCGACCCCTGGCCCGCCGATCGCGACGCCACGCTCATCGACGCCGCCTGCGGCATCTTCCCGCCCCATTACGTCGCCCGGCTGCGCGGCCAGCCGGTCGAGCATCTGCTCAAGCCGCCGCAGGCGCTCTCCACCGGTCAGGCCGGATTGGAAGCGTGTGTGAACCCTGCATTGAGGCTCGAGCGCCTTCGGTCGGAGAGATCACGGTGAACGAGCGAGGAGGCTTGGAGGGGCAGGAGCGAGACCGCGGGCAGGGCGCTTGCGGCGACCTGCCGAGCTTGGCTCGACGCGCGCGGCTGCGGCTCCTTCGAATGCATTTCGAGAGCCGCATCGGACATCTGGGCGGCAACTCTGTCCGCGATCGACGCCATGATCACATTGCATCATCGGGTGATGGGTGCGCACGATAACTTCATTCTGTCCAAGGGACACGCCGCGGGCGCGCTGTACGTCACGCTGTGGAGCCTGGGTGTGCTCTCGGATGCGGACCTCGCCACGTTTCACGCGGATGGGACGCTCCTCGCCGGACATCCCGTCCCCGGATGGAGCGGGCACATTCCGCTCGCCACCGGCAGTCTCGGACATGGATTTCCCGTGGCCCTCGGCATGGCGTTGGCGCGCGCAGCTGGAGAAACAGCCGGGCCGGATTTACTGCCTGACCTCGGACGGCGAATGGCAGGAAGGCGCGATGTGGGAGGCGCTCATCTTCTGGGCGCATCGGCGGCTGCGCAACCTCACGCTGCTCGTCGACGTGAACGGGTTGCAGGGATTCGGCACGACCCGCGAAGTGGCCTCGATGGACGACCTCGGCGGACGGATCGAAAGCTTCGGCGTGCGGGTGGTCCACGTCGACGGCCACGATCACGAGGCCATCGCGTCGGCGGCGCGCGCCCATCCCGGTGCGGTCATTCTGCTCGCATACCGTCAAGGGGAAGGGGGTGTCGTTCATGGAGAACCGGATGGAGTGGCACTACTTGCCGATGAGCGCGGAGCAGTACGCAGCGGCGCTGGGCGAGCTCGGGCCGCCGTGAGGAACGCATTCTGCGATGCCATGGTCGATCTCGCCGCGGAGCAGCGCTATTTCTTTCTGACCGGCGATCTCGGATTCATGGCGCTCGAACCGCTGCGGAAGGTGCTCGGCCCGCGCTTCATCAACGCCGGCGTCGCGGAACAGAACATGGTGTCGGTCGCCGCAGGCATGGCCGCGGTGGGCGGGAAACCCTGGGTGTACAGCATCGCGCCCTTTTGCTACGCGCGGCCGTTCGAGCAGATCCGGAACGATGTCTGCCTCAATCGGCTGGCCGTGCGCCTGGTCGGCAACGGCGGCGGCTATGCTTACGGCTCGATGGGAGCCACGCACCACGCGCTGGAGGATTATGGGGTGCTGTTGACGCTGCCCGCGCCTGCGGGCCTACGTGCCGGCGTTCGATGCCGATGTCGAGCCGATGGTGCGTGCCATGGCCGGGCGCGACGCACCGGCGTATCTGCGCCTCGGCCGCTCCGAGCTCGAGGACGAATCCGCGGTGCCCGCCGTACGCGCGCGTGGCGCCGGCTGCAGGACGGCCGGGCGGGCGTGATGGTCGACGGCCGGTCCGATCGCGGGCGGCTTGTGGAACGCGACGCGTGGACGGCCAACGGCCGAGCGGCCGGCGATCTGGGTGGTGAGCGAGCTGGAGGGCGACTGCCATGCCGTCCCGCCACCGCCGGCGTTGCTCGATGACCTCGAGGCCGCGCCGGTCCTCGGTATCGTCGAGGAGCACGTGGCGCACGGCGGCTTCGGCCAGCAATTCCTGCACTTTCTGTCGCTCTGCGGGCCGCTCGGTGAGCCGCGTCGTGCATGCGCATGCACAGGGGTATCCTTCAGGCCGGTACGGCTCGCAGCGCTGGCATCGGCAGGAGTGCGGGCTCGACGTGCAGCCATCCTCGACCGGATCGCCGCGCGGACGAGGTCATGAGCTCGACCGACAGTCTGGTGCGCGAGTTGCACGGCCCGGTCCTGGTGCTGGGCGCCAGCGGGTTCATCGGCGCCAATCTCATGCGGACGCTCCTGGCGAGCCGCTCGGACGTGTTCGGCACGGCCTCGCGCGATCCCGCGTGGAGGCTGGCCGACATCGACGCCGAGCGCGTCATCACGGTGGATCTCCTCGCGCGCGGAAATCTGCGGACGCTCCTCGACCGGGTGCAGCCCGCGACGGTCTTCGATTGCGTGGCCTACGGGGCCTATTCGTTCGAGCAGGACATCGAGCGGATGTATCAGACCAATGTGCTGTTCAAGCAGGAGCTGATCGAGGAGCTCCTGCGAGCGCGGAACCCATTGCTACATCCACGCGGGCAGCTCGTCGGAATACGGGGCACACTCCGCGGCGCCCGAGGAGAGCCAGGCACCGGCGCCCAACAGCCACTATGCGGTGACCAAGAACGCGGCCGGCGGGACTCGTCTATTTCTCGGGCCAGCATCGGGGGCTGCGCTGCGCGAACCTGCGGCTCTACTCCGTGTACGGACCGCTCGAGGATCGCTCGCGCCTGATTCCGACGCTGGTGGCGCAGGCCGCTGCAGCGGCGCCTGCCGCCCTTCGTCGGCGCGGACACCTCGCGCGATTTCGTCTACGTCGATGATGCCGTGCGCGCGTTCTTCGGCGCGGCGGTGCTGCTGCGGCCCGATCAGTACGGCGACTCGTTCAACGTCGGGAGCGGCGTCAAGACCACCATCCGCGAGCTCGCCCATCTCGCGAAGCGCGAGTTCCACCTCGACTGCGAGCCCGAGTTCTCCACGATGCCGGCGCGCGCCTGGGACCTCAACGACTGGTACGCGAATCCGGCGCGGGCGGCCGCCGAGTTCTCGGATGGCGCGCCGAGGTCGCGCTCGAGGAGGGCTTGAGGCGCACGGCGCGCTGGTACGCGGGACTCGCCGACGTGGCGCTGTACGAGCGCGCCTCCAAGAAGCGGGCGCTCGACAGCGTCTACAGCGTCACCGTCATCATCGCCTGCTACAAGGACGGGCAGGCGATCCCCATCATGGCCGAGCGCCTCGAGCGGATGTTCGCGAAGCTCGAGCGTCGATTACGAGATCATCTTCGTGAACGACGGCAGCCCCGACGATTCCGAGGAAGCGATCCGCGCCTTGAGCGCGCCGGAATTCCCGCGCGTGCTCGGCATCACGCATTCGCGCAATTTCGGCTCGCAGGCGGCGTTTCGCAGCGGCATGGAGCTCGCGGCGAAGAATGCCGTGGTGCTGATGGACGGCGATCTGCAGGATCCGCCGGAGCTCATTCCGGAGTTCGTCGCGAAGTGGCGCGAGGGGTTCGACGTGGTCTACGGCGAGCGCACCAAGCGCGAGGCCGCCGTGGTACATGCAGCATCGCCTACAAGGCGTTCTACCGGGTGTTCGATTATTTCTCCTCGGTGCCGATTCCCGCACGATGCGGGCGATTTCTCGCTCATCGACCGGCGCGTCGTGAGATGGCTCCTCGACCTGCGGCGAGCGCGACCTGTTCCTGCGGGGACTGCGCGCCTATGTCGGCTTTCGCCAGACCGGCGTGCCTTACAAGCGCCCGGAGCGCATGTTCGGGCGCTCCACCAACAGCATGCTCAAGAATTTCGGCTGGGCGAAGAAGGGGATCCTGTCGTTCAGCCGCACGCCGCTCGATCTGCTCACGTTCTCGGGCGTGTCGCTGGTGCTGGTCTCGGTGTTGCTCGGCGCGTGCTGCAGTTCCTCGCCCGGGTCTTCTATCCCGAGCTTGCACCGCGCGGCATCACCACGGTGGTGCTGCTGATCATGTTCTTCGGCTCCTTCACCATCTTCGCCATCAGTCTCATCGGCGAGTACATCGCCAAGATCTTCGAGGAGGTCAAGGCACGGCCGACCGTTCATCCGGCGCCACCTGATCCGCGCCGGCGAGATCCGCAAAGCGGGCGGCGGTGGCTGACTGGTCGCTGCCGCGGGAAGACTTGTGCTGCGCGCGTGCGCACGGGGCGCGGGTCGCAGCCGGGCTCGCGCGCCGTGAGGGCGTTTCGGCCGCCGCCGCATGAGCGCTCGGCAGGCCGCGTCGGCGCGTCTGCGCGTGCGCCTGCGGGCGCTTCGCCGACCTGCAGTTCGGGTCGATCTGGCGCGATCTCGCGCGGCTCTGCCGCAGGTGGAGGGGACGCTCGCGACGTGGGCGCGGGCGCGCAGCCGTTCCGCGATCTTGTGCCGCCCGAAGGTGCGCTACATCGCGGTCGACATCGAGGAGGCGGAGCGCCGATTCGGCTATCGCGACGCCGGACACGCGCTACTTCCGCGGCGAGCGTGCTGCCGCTCGCCGACGGCGAGGCGGACACCGTGCTCTGCACCGAGACGCTCGAGCACGTGCGCGAGCCGCGCGCATTCCTTGCGCGAGCTGCAGGCGTGCGCTCGCGCCCGGCGGGCTGCTCGATCCTGACCGTGCCGTTCGCGGCGCGCTGGCATTTCGTACCGCAGGATTACTGGCGCTTCACACCGTCGGGGCTCGAGCATCTGCTGACGAGGCGCCGGATTTCGCGAAGTGCGCATCTATCGCGCGCGGAGGAGCGCTGGCGGTCGCCGGCTACAAGGTGCTCGGGTTCGATTTTGCTGCTGCTCGCGGGCTCGGACGGCGGGCGCCGCGGCCCTGCTCGCGCGGCTCGCTCGGGATCCTGTGCGCTGCCGGCCGCCGCGCTCGCCGCCCGTCGGCGGGCCACGTCGGGCTCGCGTTTCCGGGAACCGCGGAGGACACGCTGGGCTACACGGTGCTGGCGCGCGCGGCGGCGGTCGGACGCGACACGCTGGCCGCTGCACGGTTCTGGCGTGTTGAGGCCGCGCGCCTGCCCGGTCTGCGGCAATGCCGACGAGACGCACGAGCGCTTCCCGAGCGCATCGATCCCCGCGCGGCTCGGCGCGCTGTCTTACGCCTCGCGCAAGGAACCGGAGTACATGAGTCTGCGGATGGTCGTGTGTCCCGGGTGCGATCTCTTGTACGCGCCGCGGGTGCCGTCCGCGGAGTATCTGGCAGCGCGCCTATGCCGAGACGGGCTACGACAGCGGCGGCGAAGCGCGCTACGCGGCGGACGAGCTACGCCGAGGCACTGCGCGCCGCGTCTCGGCCGAGCTGCCCGACCGGAGAGCGCGCTCGAGATCGGCACCGGCAACGGCGCGCTGCTCGCGCATCTTCGCGCGCTGGGATTCGCGGAGGTGTTGGGCATCGAGCCCTCGCTCGCGGCGGTCGGATTCGGCGGCGCCCGATGTGCGGCCGCTGATCCGCGTCGAGAGCTTCGATCCGAGCGCGCTTGCCCGCAGTCGCATTTCTCGCTGATCATCGCCAATCAGACGCATCGAGCACGTGGCAGAATCCGCTTGGCGCTGCTCGCATCGGCCGCGCGGCGCTCTTGAAGCCGCGGCGGACGTCCTGATGATGGTGTCGCACAACTACCGGCACCCGCTGATGCGCCTGCTGGGCGCGCGCTCACCGATCATCGATATCGAGCATCTGCAGGTGTTCTCGCCGAGCGAGCCTCGCAGTTCGCGCTCGAGCGCGCGCGGCTTCGCCGCGGTGCGAGATCGCGCCGTTCGCGAACCGCTACCCGCTGCACTACTGGGTCCGGCTCATGCCGATTCCGCGGGCGATCAAGAGGCCGCTGCACGGGTGGCTGCGCGCGGCGCGGAGGGCGGGCGGGGGGCACGACGCTGAGCGCGAGTGTGGGCAACATGATCGCGTGGGCGAGCGGCTGTCGAACACCGCCATTTCGATGCTCAGTCTACCGGTCGCCCGATGGCGCCTCAGTGCGGGCCCGCGAGATTCTGCGTCGAAGAACCGCAGCATCGTCGCATAGGCATGGCGCCCGTCGTGCTGGCGGATCAGGCCGTGCTTCGCGCCCGGGTAGACCATCACCTCGAAGGGCTTGTCCAGATCCTGAAGCCTGCGAAACAGCTTCGTGCTGTTGAGAAACAGCACATTGTCGTCGGCCATCCCATGGATCACCAGCAGCTTTCCCTGCAGAGATCCTTGGCATAGGGCAGCACGGAGCTCGCCTCGTAGCCGGCGGCATTCTCCGAGGGCCGCTCGAGATAGCGCTCGGTGTAGTGCGTGTCGTACAGCGCTCCAATCGGTGACGGGCGCGCCGGCACGCCGGCGCGGAACACTCCGGGGCCTTGAACATCAGCATGAGCGTCATGTAGCCGCCGTAGCTCCAGCCCCACACGCCGATGCGCGCGGGGTCGACGAAGGGCTGCGAGGCCAGCCACTTCGCGCCCTCGCACCTGATCGGCGACCTCGACCTCGCCCAGCCTGCCGTGGATCGGTGCTTGGAACGCCGTGCCGCGAAAGGCGCTGCCGCGATTGTCGAGCTGGAATACGACGTAGCCGGCGCGCGTCAGGATTTGCGTGAACGATGCTGCCGGTCCAGTTATCGAGCACCCGCTGAACGCCGGGACCGCCGTAAACGTCGACGATGGCCGGGTAGCGCTTGGCCGGATCGAAGTGTGCGGGCTTGAACAGCCGGTATTGCGAGGTCTGGCCGTCGGCGGCTGGCAGCGTGCCGAACTCGGGCACCGAATTGTCGGCGAGATAGGGCGCGTCCGGATGGCTCGCGTCCAGCCGGTTCTCGATCAGGTAGGTCATCAAGCCGGCCGTCCGCCGAGTGCAAGCTCACCTGCGGCGGCTGGGCGCTGCTCGTGAAATTATCGACGTAGAAGGCGCGCATCGCGCGCGACATGGCGATGCCGTGCACGCCGTCCTTCCTGCGTGATACGCGTCGATGCGGCTGCGGATCCTGGGTGTCCAGCGAGGTCCGATACAGGTGCCGCTCCAGGGGACTTTTCTCGGTGGCCGAGAAATAGATCAGGCGGTGCTTCTCGTCGATGGCCTTGATGGCGCGGGCGCGAAAATCATCGACGCATCCAGCGCCCGGCCGTGAGCCGGCGCACCAGGTGCCCGTCGTAGTCGTACAGGTACAGGTGCGGGTAGCCGTCGCGCGCCGACGCCCAGATGAATTCCTTGGATGCGCTGCAGGAACGAGAGCTCGTCGTTCAGATCGATCCAGGTATCGCTGGTCTCGGTCAGCACCACGCGGCTCGCGCCGCGTCTCGATGTCCGCGAACAGCAGATCCAGCCTGCGCTGATCGCGGCTCTCGCGCTGAATCGCCAGGGTCTTGCCGTCGGGCAGCCAATTCGACGCGGGCGAGGTAGATGTCGGGATCCGAGCCCAAGTCGATCCAGGTCACCGCGCCGGTGCGGATGTCGGCTGACGCCGAGGCGCACCAGCACGTTCGGGCCGCCGGCGGCGGGATAGCGCTGCGGAAACGTCTCGACATTGTCGGCCGAGATCTCGAACCGCTGCGGTCACCTTGACCGGGCTCTCATCGACGCGCGCGAAGGCGATATGCCGATCATCGGGCGCCCACCAGTAGCCGGTGCTGCGGTCCATCTCTTCCTGGGCGACGAACTCCGCCATGCCGTTCTTGATGGCGCCGCCGCCATCCTGGGTCAGCGCCTTGTCGGCATGCGGCGGCGAGATCATAGACGTGGAGATTCTGATCGCGGATGTAGGCGACGATAGCCGCCGTGCGGCGAGATCGGGCATCGGTCGCAAATCCCTCGGTGCCGGCGGCTGATTTCCGTCAGTGCATTCGTCGGCGGGTTTGGCGAGATCGTAGTAGTAGAGCCGGCCGTCGAGCGGAAACAGCAGCGCCCGTCCCGGAGGGCGCAAAGGAGTATTCGAGGATGCCGGAGAGCGCCGCGGTTCGCTGCCGCTCGCGGCGGCCCAGTTCCTCGGCGGAGAGCTTCTCCTTCGCCGGCGCCAGGACCTTCGAATCGACCAGGACCGCGCGCGGCCTTGTCGTGAATGTTGTATTCCCACAGGTCGAGGCGATCCTTGTCCTCGGGCTTGCCCTGCAGATAGGTCACCCGCGAGGCGTCGGGCGATATCTTGCAGCCCGATGATCGTGGGCCCCGCCAGCGCCGGGGCATCGAACAGCCGATCGATGGTGAGCTCCGCTGCCTGGGTGCAGCGCCGGCGGCGGTGGCGGCGGCGCAAGCGACCAAGGCGGGCGCCAGATAGCGCCCGGAGTTGCGAGAATCGGCCATGGATGTTACCTCGATTGATGTCTAGCCGATTGACGCACGGAGGTCATTGGCGGACCAGCTGATAGCACACTTCGTACAAGGCAGTGAGGCCGCGCGACGCAGCCGCGCCTCGCTCGCCAGGATGTCCTGCCGGGCGAGCTCCTGGATCTGGAAATTGGCGCGAATAAAGCCGCTCCACCTCGTCGCGCGGGACCGAGAACGGCGGCCCCGGCATCTGCTCCTGCGGATATTCCAGCGTGATCAGCAGCATCTGCGGCCGCGGGCGGAGCAGCGCGGCGATGTGATCGCGCATACGCCGCGCGCAGCTCCGGCGCCCAGGAAATCAGCGCCGCGCGGTCGTACACCGCCGCGGTCTCGGCCGAGGAGCGCAGGCGTGAGCTTGAAGAAATCGCCGCGGAACAGCTGCAGATTCGCGGCCTCGTAGACATCGAAATCGCCCAGCATCCGCCGCCGCGCCGGGATGCCGTTCTCCATGCAGAACGATTCCAGGGCCGTGGCGGAGAGCTCGACGCCGGTGACGAAGTGACCCTGCTCGCGCAGCCAGAGCAGATCGAGGCTCTTGCCGCACAGGGGGACGAAAACCCGGCGCGCTGCCGCGGCTCGACGGGCCGAGATTCAACGCGGGCCAGTGACGCTCGAGGCTTCGATCGACGGCCGGCTGGTGAAAGCCGATTTGGCCGTTGCGCCAGCGGTCGTGCCAGAACTGCGGCTGCCACGCTTCAGATTTCTCGGGAGTCTGCGGCGTGTCGTTCTTCGGACTCGGCTCGGCCGGCTCGTCGGGAATCTTGTGCTGTTCGCGTGAACCACGCGCCCAGGTCGATCAGCCGGCAGCGATCGCTGCAAAACGGCCGATAGGCCGAGGCCTCCGACCACTCGACCGGCCGCCGGCAGGTTGGGCATTTCACCGTCGTGGCCACGAATGCTGATCCGATCAGGCGCAGCAGGTCAGAAGGAACGGCACGTCCGTTTCCATGTGCACGGGCCGATTCGTGGCTCGGCCCATTGCAGGAATCGGATGGTGCAGCGATGCTGGCTGCCGCTGATCTCCGGGAACAGCTCGCTGTCGGACGGCATGGTCACGCGCACCAGCTGGCAGGGATTTTCCCGATCGAACTGCAGCTGGAAGATGCCGCCCACCGCCATTTCGGATTTGCGCTTGGCGTTCTGCCGGGTGAGCCAGAGGAGCTCGGCGATGCTGTCGCAGAGCGGCCGGATGAGCGCCAGCCAGCTTCCGAACTCAGCCGCGCGAACGTGCGCAGGGCGGTTGAGCCAGTACGAGTAGTCCGGCAGGTCGAAATCGCAGGTGCCGCCCGGAATGGCGCTGCGGTGCTTGATGGCGCTCAAGAATTCCGAATCGCGCAGCGGGCCCATGAAGTTCGCGCCGACCGTCGACAGATCCTCGCGCAGCTTCAGGAGATTCGACACCAGCGACTTCAGGCGGCCGGGATCGACGCCGGTCTTGGTCTGGTATTCCTTGAGGACGTTGACCTGCCGCTCCAGCTCCTTGAGCACATCGCTCCGCGAGTCGCCGCGCGCCGTGATGGCCAGGATCTCGAGCAGGCTCGAGACCGCGGCGCGCGCGCTCCAGGGGCTGTCCGACTCGCTGTGGTAGGAGGCCTGTGTGTAGAGAAATTCCAGGCGCAGAAAGGTGCGCATGCGCTCGTTCAGCGGCTGCTCATACACGATCGGCGCCAGCTCCGGCTCGATCTGAGGGTCGGGGTATGAGTTCATCGGCCTATTCTGATCCAATCGAAGGGCCATGGTAAACCTTGGATTTCGACGCGATGCGTCGATGACCGGCCGTCAGGCTTCAGCGCCCGGCTTTCGCGTGAGATTCCGCGGCCAATTCGAGATAGCGTTGATGCAATCGATCGACCGCCTGTCGCAATTCGGGGACGGATCCGGAGTTGACGAGGACATCGTCGGCCGCTTTCAATCGGTCCGCGCGACTTGCTTGTGCCGCGAGGATGGCGCGCGCCTGTTCCGCGGTCACCGAGTCTCGGGTGATGAGGCGCTGAACCTGCTGCGATTCGTCGGCGTCCACGACCAGGATGCGGTCCACCCGCTCGCGGGCGGTGCCGCCCTCCACCAGCAGAGGGATCGACAGGACCAGATACGGGCCGACGGCGGCGAGCGCCCGTTGCTCCATGTCGTCGCGGATCAGCGGGTGAAGGATGGCCTCGAGATCGCGGCGCTTCTCGGGGCTTCGGAAGATCAGGTCGCGGAGCGCGCGACGATCGAGCTCGCCGTCTGGCGCCAGGACGCCGGCGCCGAATCGCTCGATGACCGCGGCGAGCCCGGGTTGCCCTCGCGCGACGACGGCGCGGGCGGAATCGTCGGCGTCGATCACCGGGACGCCGAGCTCGACGAAGCGCTGCTCCACCGTGCTCTTGCCGCTTGCGATTCCGCCGGTGAGGCCGATGCGCAGGGGCGAGCTCATGTCAGTGCCGAAGTCCCGAGACGCGCAGATAGCCGTCGACCAGCTCGTCGCCGTACAGCATGGCGATCCAGCCCGCGGCTGCCAGGTAAGGCCCGAAGGGCATCGGTGCAGCGCGATCGCGGCCCCGGAAGACGATCATCGCGATTCCCAACAGGGCGCCGGTGCCGGCGGACAGCAGGATGACGACGGGAAGAACTTTCCAGCCCATCCAGGCGCCGAAGGCGGCGAAGAGCTTGAAATCGCCGTAACCCATGCCTTCCTTGCCGGTGATCAGCCGGAACGCGTGGAATACCAGCCACAGGCTCAGGTAGCCCGCCGCCGCGCCGATGATGGCATCGTGCGGCGACACGGGCAGGGCGGAGCCCGCCACGGGGCCGATCGCGACCGCCGCCAGGAGACCCGCCCAGAGCAGCGGCAGGGTGATGTTGTCGGGCAGCAACTGATGGTCGATGTCGATGCCGGTGAGTGCGATCAGGGCCCAGGTCACGGCCACGGCGCAGGCCGCGGCGGCGCCGAAACCGAAGTGCCAGGCGGCCCAGGCCGAGAGGATTCCCGTCGCCAGCTCGACGGCGGGGTAGCGCGCGGAGATGGGGGCTTTGCAGGCCGCGCAGCGGCCGCGCAGCGCGAGCCAGCTGATCACCGGGATGTTCTGCCAGGCGGCGATGGGCGCCTTGCAGTGGGGGCAGGCGGAGCGGGGTACCACCAGGTTGAAGCGCTCAGGCGCGGGCGCCGCCGGGTGGGTGACCACGGTGGTCGCGGTCGAGGACGTGAATTCCGCCGCCTGGGCGCGCCACTCCCGCTCCAGCATGATGGGCAGGCGGTAAATGACGACGTTGAGGAAGCTGCCGACCATGAGGCCCAGCACGAATACCGAGCCCGCGAACAGCGCGGGGTTCGCCGTGTAAAGGTCGGCGATGTCGTTCAGCATTTGCACGAAGGCCTCGCGGCGAGTATGCACCGCGAGGCGCTTGACCGCCTGCCGTTAGCCGACCACCGAGCCGAGCTTGAAGATGGGCAGGTACATGGCGATGACCATGCCGCCGACCAGCACGCCGAGGATCGCCATGATCATGGGCTCCATGAGGCTCGACATGCTGTCGACCGCGTTGTCGACCTCGGCCTCGTAGAACTCGGCGACCTTGCCGGACATGGTGTCGAGGGCGCCGGATTCCTCGCCGACGGCGATCATCTGGATCACCATGTTGGGGAAGAGGCCGGTGTTTTCCATGGCGCGCTGCAGACGTTGGCCGGTGGCCACCTCGTCCTTCATGCGGTAGACCGCTTCCTCGTAGACGATGTTGCCGGTGGCGCCGGCCACGGATCCCATGGCCTCGACAAGCGGCACGCCGGCGGCGAACATGGTGGAGAGCGTTCGCGCAAAGCGGGCGATCGCGGATTTGACCAGAATGGGCCCGATGATCGGGACCTTCAGCATGATGCGGTCCATGGCGAGCTGCATGTTCCGCGAGCGCTTCAGGAAATAGAAAAACGTCCAGAAGCCGCCGCCGATCAATATCGCGCACCACCAGCCCTGATGCTGCACGAACCGCGACAAGTTCACGACCATTTGCGTGAAGGCCGGTAAATCCGCGCCGAAACCCTTGAACAGCGACTCGAACTGCGGAATCACGAAGATCAGCAGGATGAGCGAGACGATCACGGCGACGCACGAGCACCGCGATCGGGTAAAACAGCGCCTTCTTGATCTTCTTCTTCAGTGCCTCGGTCTTTTCCTTGTAGGTCGCGATCTTGTCGAGCAGCGATTCGAGAGCGCCGGCCTGCTCGCCGGCCTCGACCAGATTCACGAACAGATTGTCGAAATAGAGGGGATGCTTCGCCAGCGATTCATGCAGCGTGCTGCCGCCCTCGATGTTGGCCTTGATGTCCAGCACCAGCTTTTGCATCGCGGGCTTTTCGTGCCCGTTGCCGATGATTTCGAAGGCCTGCACCATGGGGATGCCGGCCGCCATCATGGTCGCGAGCTGCCGGCTGAATACGGCGATGTCTTCGTTGGAGACCTTGCCGCCGCCTCCGAATAGCGGCTTGCCCTGGGTCTTGACCCGGGTCGCGGCGACGCCTTGGCGGCGCAGGTCGGCGCGCAGCGCCGCTTCGTTGGCCGCAAGGGCCTTGCCGCGCACCTTGTTGCCGCGCTTGTCCTTGCCCTCCCAGATAAACTGGGTTTCTCTCTTGCTTGCCGTTGCGGATACCGCCATAAATCGATCCTTGCGTTGATCTATTCGATCGTGACGTTGTTCACTTCTTCCAAGCTGGTCACGCCATCCCTCACCTTCTGCAGACCCGAACGGCGCAGATTCCAGATGCCGTCCTTGGTCGCCTGGTCGTTGATGTCGATGGCGCCGCCGCCTTCCATGATGATGCGGCCGATGGTTTCCGTGACCGGCATGACCTGGTAGATGCCGACGCGTCCCTTGTAGCCGTCCGTGCATTGGCCGCATCCCACCGCCTTGTAGACCCGGATCCCGTTCGCGATGTCCGCTTCCTCGAAGCCTTCCTTGCGGAGCGCTTCCGCGGGGATATCGATGGGCTGTTTGCAGTTGCTGCAAAGCTTGCGCGCCAGACGTTGCGCGATGATGAGGCTGACCGAGGTCGCGATGGCGTAGGGCTTCACCCCCATGTCGACCAAGCGCGTCAAGGTCTGCGGCGCGTCGTTGGTGTGCAGGGTCGAGAGCACCAAGTGGCCGGTTTGGGCGGCCTTGATGGCAATCTCCGCCGTCTCCAAATCGCGGATTTCGCCGACCATGATGACGTCGGGATCCTGGCGCAAGAAAGCGCGCAGGGCCGAGGCGAAGGTGAGCCCCACCTTGTTGTTGACGTTCACCTGGTTGATGCCGGGCAGATTGATTTCCGCCGGATCCTCGGCGGTCGAGATATTGCAATCCTCGGTATTCAGGATATTGAGGCCGGTGTAGAGCGACACGGTTTTGCCGCTGCCGGTCGGGCCGGTCACCAGAATCATGCCCTGCGGCTTCGCGAGATACTTCAGATACAGTCTCGCGCTGAAGCGGCTCATATCCCAACGCATCGATGCCCAGCATGGCGCTGGAGGGATCCAGAATACGGGTGACGACCTTTTCGCCGAACAGCGTCGGACAGGTGCTGACGCGGAAATCGATGGCGCGATTCTTGGACAGGCGCATCTTGATGCGGCCGTCCTGCGGCACGCGGCGCTCGGCGATGTCGAGGCGCGCCATGACTTTGAGGCGCGCGACGATCTTGACCGCCAGCTGCACCGGCGGCAGGGCGACTTCCTTCAGAACGCCGTCCATTCGCGTGCGGATGCGAAACGATTTCTCGTAGGGCTCGAAGTGGATATCCGAGGCGCCCTTCTTGATGGCGTCCAGCAGGATCTTGTTGACGAAGCGGACGATCGGAGCGTCTTCGACGTCGTCGCGGCCGAGCGCCTCCGCATTGGGGTCGTCGTCGCCGCCGGTGACCTCGAGATTCTCGAGATCGATATCGTCGTCGGTCAGGCTCGGCATGACCGCTTCGGCCTGATCGATGGCCTTGTTGACCGCCGCCTGCAGCTTGTCGTCCTCGACCACGACGAACTCGATGCTCATCGAGGTCTGGAAGCGGATCTCGTCCAGGGCGTGCAGATTGGTGGGATCCGCGACGGCCAGGAACAGCCGCTTGCCGCGCTTCATCAGCGGCAATACCCGGTGCTTCTGCAGAAGCTTGTCGCTCACCGCGCGAACCGCGTCCGTGTCTGCAGTGACCGCATCCAGATCCAGCAGGGGCACGCCAAACTCGTTCGAGGCGGAAATGGCGATGTCGCGGGCCGCGGCCAGGTTCGCGGCGACCAGATGGGTCACCAGATTGACGCGCTTCTCCTTCGCCTTGGCGATGGCGTCCTGCATGGCCTGCTCGTCCAGCAGGCCATCCTGCACCAGGCGCTGCGCAAGGCCGCCCAGCGCCATGTCGACTGGTGCCACCCGCTGCCGCTATTGCGTTATCATTCATGGACTTAACGTAAACCCCAGGCCAAGCATCTAGCGTACTATCGGTAGCGAGCGGAGCAATTGTCAAATCATCTGTGGATGGTCGCATATTGGCGGCGTCGCGCTCGTGACTTCGATCGCAAAATGAGCCGCCTCGGTCTGCCGCGCCGTAGGCTCCAAAAAAAGAAGCCCCTCGAAGAGGGGCTTCCGAGCTGCTTGCAGCGGAAGACTGCAATCAGCTCTTTACTTGCACTGCGTCGGAACGTACTTGGCCGGCACGGTGCCGCCAGATTCGCCGGCGTATCGCCTGCAGCAGTCGCCGTTGCCGTGCTTGCCGAGGTGCAGCCCAGTCGATGTTGCCTGTGCGAGGTGGCTGCGAGCGGCATGCCCTTGCCGATGACGGGGTCAGCGTCAAGGTGTTGGCGCCACCGAGCTGCGGGATCGGCGTTGGCGCCGTATAGGTGATCGTGATCACGCCGAGTGCGCTGTTGTAATGGTGATGCCGGTCACATACTTGGTCGGCGCGAAGCTGCTGTCCCAAGAGTGCCGCAGCCGCATTACGTCCCGACGATGTCGCCGGACTGGAACGCCTTCGGCAACCGCAGTCTTCGCCGAATCCGCCAGATTGAGGCCTTCCGTCACTTTCGCGCGGATGGTGTAGTCCTGATAGGCCGGGATGGCGATCGCGGCCAAGATACCGATGATGGCCACCACGATCATCAATTCGATGAGGGTGAAGCCCTGTTGCATTTTCTTAAACATTTTTACTCCTGGAGATGAACACGAAATCAAGACTTGATTCGAACAACGGCTTGTGCCGGTGACAGGAGATGAGCAAGCGCTGATGCCAATGTTCCGTATCATCGCGTAAGTATATGAATTCAATAGATAATTAGGTGAATCGTCGACTAAAGGATTGACATATTTGCGTCGTCCGGCGGCGTCATAGGCGACGCGCGCGTCACCAAGTGACAAAATTTGTCAATGGGCAGACCTGGCCGCATCGGCGTCGCAGACAGATTACCTTCCGAGAGATCTTCAACGGACCGATGAATTTCTCGTAGTTGCGCCAACGAGCCACGGAACTCCTATAAATCTTCTGCCGCACCTGCCAGGCGCTGGCGGTCACCACTTGCCGCTTGTTCTTATGGAACTCCAGGCACCGTGGCGTCCCATTCGAGACCGATAAAATCCAGCATTTTGCGCGACCAGCTCTCTTGATCGGCGACCAGTTCCTCGTAAGGCACGTCAAGAATAAATCCCGGCGGCAGTACCGCGCGCCAATGCGCCATGAGCCGCTGGTGTTCGCGGTAGTAGTGGGCGAGGTCGGACAAATCGAACGTGAAGTTGAGGCCCGTCAAGAACTGCTGGAAATAGCAAGAAAGGCAGGTATCGATGGGGTCTCGCTGCATGTAGATGACGCGAGCGTTGGGGAACACCGAGTAGATTAATCCCAGAAAATCGGAGTTCACAGGCGCCTTGTCGACGATGCGCAACGCATCGGCCGAGCGGCCCTCCAGAATGCGCAGATACTCTTCGGCTACTTTAGGCCGGGCCGGCTCGCTCGATAATTTCCCGCGTTATGCCCGGTTCCTTCGCGATCAGATGTTCCCAAAATCGCAACTCTCCGGCTCCGTATGCTGCCGGATGCGAGGCGATGATTTGCTCGGCGAGAGACGTGCCTGAGCGCGGCATGCCGACCACAAAGACGGGCTTCGTCGAGGATGATCCGCGTCCCAATTGTCGATATCGCCTCCCGGAATAACCGCGAATCAGCTCATCAACGAGACGCGAGCGCTCCTTCCGGTCATAGTCCTCCGCCGCACTCTTCAACAACTCGTTGCCGCGCTTGTAATTCTGGAAAGCCCGCGCAAAATCATTGACATCGTCGCAATATTTGCCCATGGCAAAGCGCAAATTCGCCTCTTCCAAGGGGTGGATGCCGCTCGTCGCGATCTTCTCCGCGCTCTTCAACCACTCGCTGTCGGCAGTCGTCATCTTGCGAGTGCGGCCAGCCCCGCCCAGGCAGTCGGCATCTTGGGATCGAGCTCGATAATGCGCTTAAACGTCGCCTCGGCCTCTTCGAATCGGCCCTCCATCGTGGCGATTTGCCCCATCCCGTACAAGGCGTGGACATTGTGAGGGGCGGCTCTTCAGCACCTTCGCAAAACACGCTCTGGCATCGCGCAAGCGCCCGAGGAATATGAGAGTCAATCCGAGGTTGATCCTGGCATCGAGTAAAGTTCGGCCTCAACTTGAGGGCGCGCCGCAGCGATGCTTCAGCTCCGAGAGGTCGCCTCTTCTGTCGCAGCAAATCCCAAGATTGCCATGCGGGTCCGCGTAATTCGGCTTTATTGCGATCGCCTGGCGAAAGCACTGCTCCGCCTCTTCATAGCGGCCCAGGTGAGGAGAGCGACGTCCCCAGATTGTTGAGCGCCTCCGGATGCGAGGAGTCAAGCTCGAGCGCCTCCTCGTAAAGGGCAGCGGCCTCGGCATAGGCTCCTTGCGCCAAGCGATTTATTGCCTCGGTCGAAGAGTTGCTGAGCCTTGGCCCGGTCGGGGCGATCGGCCGGTAGCGTCAGCCGAATCTTGACCTGACGCAGGAGCCTGACTCTGCGAAAGATGCAGTACCAATGACTGAGTCACGTGATCGGCAATCTCTCTGCGCAACGCCGTTCTCGATCAACCGCCATTTGAAGGAGTTCGCGAATTTTGCCTTCTTGTAGAAGTTGAGTCGCAACGAGCGCACTTCGCTGTCAGCGCGCCGCAGCAATCTCCTGAAGTGCCACATCCGTCGCTTTTGCCGTTTGGCTGCATCCGGCATCGTCGTTCGCGCGGCGTCACGCGCAAATTGGTCCGCCAATGCGGTCGCCGATTTCGGCGGCCTCGCGCGATTTGAACCATCCAGTGTCGATCCATCTCGATATCATCGTCCGGGAGTATGATATCCTCAAGTCATTGCCGGCTCGCAGAGATCGAATCTGACGCAGGAACTGATAGTCCATGCTGACTATTACATAATCACACGCATCCGCTTTGTGCTCTGAGTCACGAAAGTCCTATTCGATGCCCAGCTTCTTGATCCGATACCGCAACGCCCGGAACGACATCCCCAGGACCTTTGCGGCCGCTGTCTTGTTGTATCGAGTCTGCTCCAGCGCCTTACGATGGCGTCGCGCTCGATATCTTCCAGATGATCCCCAGAGCGCCCGCCGTTTTGGGTATCGGCGGCGATGGGCGCGTCGCCCCGGGTCGGCCGCAGTTGGATGTCGCGCGCGCTTATTTCGCCGCTGGTGCTCAGTGTGATCGCGCGCTCCAGGATGTTCTCGAGTTCGCGAACGTTGCCGGGAAAGCGTAGACTCTCGAAGCGCGGCCAGTGCGTCCTTGCCCAGCATCGGCGGGGTGATCTTCATGCGCCGCCCCAGCCGCCGCAGTATCGCCTCAGCGAGTTCCGGCACATCCTCCGGCCGTTCACGCAAGCGATGGCACGCGCAATTCGATGACGTTGACGCGATAGAACAGGTCTTCGCGGAATTTTCCTTCGGCGACCAGCTGCGACGAGATTCTTGTGCGTCGCCGACAGGATGCGCACGTCGATGCCGACTTCGAGCTGCTCGCCGACCGGCCGCACCGCCTTTTCCTGGATGACGCGCAGCAGCTTGACCTGCATGTGCAGCGGCAAATCCGCGATTTCATCGAGAAACAGCGTGCCGCCTTCCGCGGATTGAATCAGCCCTTTCTTGTCGCTCACCGCGCCGGTGAAGCTGCCGCGCTTATGACCGAATAGCTCGCTTTCCATGAGTTCCGTCGGAATCGCGCCGCAATTCACCGGCACGAAGGGGCCGTCGCGCCGCGGGCCCGATTCATGAATGAGTTTTGCCACCAATTCCTTGCCGGTCCCGGATTCGCCGAAAATATGCACCGGCGCCTGGCTGCGCGCGACGCGGCGCGATCATTTCGCGCATGTGCTGCATCGCGGCGGACGCGCCGAGCAAGCGCGGACCGAAAACGCTGGTGTCGCCGTCGTTGGTCCCCGACAGCTTGATGGCGCTCGCGACCAATTTGCGCAGTCCCGCGAGGTCCAGGGGCTTGGAGACGAAATCGAAGGCGCCCAGTTTGAGCGCGCGCACCGCGGTCTCCATGTTGCCATGAGCGGTGATCACGGCCACGGGCACGGTCGGCGAGTACTGCTGCATCCATTTGACCAGCTCCAAGCCATCGCCGTCGGGCAGCTGCATGTCGGTCAAGCACAAATCGAATCGCTCGGTCTTCAGCAGGCGCTGCGCCGTCGGCGACGGTGTTCGCCGTTCGCGGATCCAGGTCCATGCGCTGCAGCGTGATGGACAGCAACTCGCAAATATCCGGCTCATCGTCGACTACCAAGACGGCGGGTTTCGGCATGTGCCCTATTGTAGCGCGCCGGCGGCGCAGCGTGGCGGAAGGGTCTTCATGTGGCCGATGGCGCCGATCTCACTTTTCGGCAGTCATAGAGGTTCCAATCCTTCCAAGCTCCGGCGTGTTTATGAGGCAGGGGATCGAACCCTACTTTTTCCGGCGAAATTACAAACCCAAGCTGCGGGTCCGCGCAGACTTGGATCAACCTCTCGGGGGTCAGCGGACGTGGGGTTGCCCCGTTCTTCGCCCACTGCCGGACTTGGCACGCAGCCTGGCCAGTATCTTCCAGTCTGGATCCATGAGAGGGAGCAGTACCTCCGAACGGCGCCGAACCTCGAGTGCGGTCGTGCGCGAAAAGACCACGCCGGCCGATTGATCCAGCGCCAAGTAGTTCGGCCGCCCCAGCGTGAACCAAACGAACGCGCCCACATCATGCGCCGGCGCGACGAGTACCGTGCTGGTGGGAGGAATGACGTTCGCCCAATCCGCAAATTCATGATATCCGCGTCGGAGGCGAGCGTTCGGGGCTGCCTGAATGCCGCCGGGAAAACGACTATCGCCGAGAATGCGGCGAGCATCGCGGAGAGGAACGCGGGCACCCATGGTGTCCGGCTGGCTCGAGTGCCCACCAGACAAGCGCGCCGAGCAGCACCGCCGGGATTTTCAACGCGAAGATCTCCTGTATTTGCGGCACGCCAAGGGACGCACGTCCCGACGGATGAAGCGGGAGGCGACACGATGGTCCAGGCATTTGATCAAAATCCACACCACGATGGCGACGCCGAGCGCGGCGGACACCCATCGAAAGTACGGAGCAGCACGAGGGCTGATATGGGTCGCGCCAACCAGAGCATCAACGCCAGCGATACACAGGCCGTGCCATCGACTCCAGGCAATGTCCAACCCGATACCAGCAATAGCGCGCAAAGCGGGCCGCACTTTTCATCCCGCCATACTTGCGAGCGTGAAGGGAAACAACACCGCGCTGATGAAGACGGTGATCCACACCCATCGCCAGGCTTGGCCCTGCACCAATATTGCGACCGGGCCGATGAGACCGCCGGCGAACGCGACCGCCAATCCGGCAGCTCCCACGAGCGCGGCGGCCCCGCAGAGCTTTCGTATCCGCTCGTCCGGCACGGCGATCGCGGTGAACCCCAAGCAGACGAATGGCTGCGCGTTGATGTCCCAATCGCGAACCGACCAGAGCTGCAAGAAAAGAATTGCGAACGCTCCCGCACCACTTCCAACCACGGCGCATCCATGACAGTCAGAATTTGCGACACCCCCGGCAGGTGGACTGCAACGACCGAGATGGCGAGAGTCGCGAACACGATCCCGATCGCGCCAATGACGCCCACGCCAAGAGGAAGCCATAGGCAAACCAGCAAAAGCAATCCGGGCAGCGCTATCAGCGGGTGGATCACTAGCGCTCCCAGCGCCAGACACAGGCCGAGCCGCTTCCTACCTCGGAACTTGACAGGCAAGGGCGGTAACGATCAATGCTTCGGCCGGCAAGCGTGCTGTTAAATATTGCTCCAAAATCCGGAATACACCGGACCCGCCATAGTTTCCCGCGACGATCAATAGAAACGCGACCGCAGCCCAAGCTGCGTCCCGGCCGGCGACAGCACGAACAAAACTCCAAGCCGCCGCCAAGAACCATAGGGTAAACAACAGGGTGAGCAAACGAGCCGCATTCTCCAACCCCAGTAACCCGATACACCACGCATATAGGGGCGAAAATAACGTGAATCGATCCTGCGAGGTGTTTTGCAGATAAAGATCAGTCGTAAGTTGTGGGTGAAGCCTCGCGAACGCCTGAAACGCGTAGATCTGCCCGTCGCCAGTGAGGCCGTGGTAGCCATGCATCACCAGCCAAAGAGCCGTCAACATGAGCGCAAGGGGGACGGCGGCGAATTTCGACTGAAACTCGGGACGGGCCTGCGCCTGCTGCTCCTTCATCATTCTTTGTCGCTGGTGAACGGCGAATCCCAGTAACCTGTGGTCATGGGAAGCCACCGTATTCATCGAGCGCCCGGATCCTATACGCCGCAAACGAATTCGAGATATACGCCGTCCTGATTCCGTGCCGCGGAGTACTGGCGAGCGTGCGTACGTCGCTGGTTACGAGGTAAAGGAACGATGCGCTGTGCCTGCCGAACCGACCTGCATTGTGATGGGGGAGCTGTCTGCCGTATGCTGCACCGGCCAGCGGCATGGAGAAGGCATCGAGCAGCATGGTCAACGATCCAGTTCCTTCGATGACGGCGTCGTGAGTCAGAAACAGGGCGAATTCCCTACCATGGCAGAACCCGTCCACAGTCACCTGACGCGTCCGCCCGTGGTTGAAAGTACGAGGATCGATGCGCTCGACCTCGAATCCAAGGTCGGCTGCGACCGCGTCACTGCTGTCCGTCGAACTTGAATCAACGACCGCAACCATGGAGGGATCCGGAACACCGCCGCGCGTCGCGGCGGCGGCTTCTCGCCAGCGCTCCCCGCCGTTGCGCACGGGTATGATAATGAGGGTTTCGCACGAGGCGGCGCTGTGGACAGACATGGATCGCATGATACCGAGGCTTCTCTGGGTAATTCCATGGCGGAGTACCGAGGCGAGGGATCAGCAGCCAACGATGCGCGCTCAGTGAGTAACGGGGGGCAACCCGATCGAACGTTCAGACGGCTTTTGCGGAATCTTCGATCGATGCTCATGAGGAGCGCACCAGCCGGTCGCGTGGCGACGGATGGTGGCGCGGCCGGCGCGAGCGCAACAACTGTTGCCGCCGGCACGGCGGCCTCGACGGTTCGGGCGGCCACAGCACCCACACCGGATGCTTTGCCGGCGCCGAGTGCGAGCGAACTGATCAACGAAGGTCTGCGACAGCGGCAGCAGGTCGGCGCGGAGGCGGCGCGGCCTTTCTTTGAAAGAGCCGCGCAACTCGAGCCGAATTCCCACGTGCCCTGGTTCATGCTGGGAAACGTCGCCAGCGAGTTGGGAGACCTTGACGCGGCCGTCGCCCATTACGCGCACGCGCGTGATCTGCATCCCGGCGACCACGTGGTCCGCTACAACCTGGGACTGAACCAACTTTGGCGCGGGTACATCGATGCGGCGATCGAGGAGTTGCGCGTAGCCTGCGGCCTCAATCCCACCTACCTTCAGGCGCACTCCAGTCATATCATGGCGCTGCATAATTCGGATCGGATCAGGCCCGAAGAGATCGATGTTGCCGTCCGCGAGTGGGGGGCAGCGTTTCTCCCTGGAACATCCGACATCGGCGCCATCCACGGCGCGTCCCGGCACGACCATCCGGAACGCTTGCGCGTGGGATTCATCTCCGGCGACTTTCGGACGCACTCCGTGGCGCACTTCTTTGAACCTATCTTGAGCGCCCGCGACCGGAGCTCATTCACGTATGTCTTGTACAGCAATTTTCATCTCAACGACTTGGTCACCGAGCGCCTGCGCGCATCCGCGGACGATTGGCGCGAGGTCTGGCGGCTCGCTGACGATGCACTGATCGAGCTGATCCGCACTGATCGGATTGATATCCTCGTCGATCTCGCGGGACACACGGCATCCAACCGGTTGGCGGTTTTCGCGCGCCGCGCCGCGCCCGTGCAAATCAGCTATCTGGGGTATCCGGCCTCGACCGGTCTTGCGACGATGGATTATCGGATCACTGATGCCGTTACCGATCCGCCGGTACCCGCTGATGACTGGCATTGCGAGCGCCTGCTGCGCATGCCGGATACGCAATGGTGCTTTCGACCCTTCGGAACACCGGAGGTGCCGGTTTCGTTGCCCGCACGCGAGGCTGGTTTTGTCACGTTCGGCAGTTTCAACAACCTGACCAAGGCCAGCGATACCCTGCTGGGCTGCTGGGTACAGATTCTCGTCAAATTACCGACTTCACGCCTGCGCCTGACGCGGGTTCGCAGTACGCAACGAGCGTCAGAGATCATCGCCTTGTTCGGCAAATACGGAGTGGCTCCCGAGCGCATCGAGTGTGTGTCCTAGGCCAACGACCCGCCGTACGGGCAGCAATTTGCCGGAGTCGATATCGCATTGGACAACTATCCCTACAACGGTGTCACGACGACCTGCGAGTCGCTGTACGTCGGAGTGCCGGTCATTTCGCTGCATGGCCGCACTGGCGTCTCACGTAGCGGCTTGAGTATCCTCGGCAGTCTTGGTCTCGGTGAACTGGTTGCATCCACGCCGGAACAGTATGTGGAAATCGCGGTTGCGCTGGGAAGCGACCTATCGCGGCTCGAGCAACTGCGTGCATCGCTACGTGCCCGCTTTGAGCAATCCTCATTGCACGATGAGAAGCGATTCGCAGCGAATTTCGAGAGGCTGCTGCGAACCGCCTGGGAGCAGCATCTCGAGCGCTCAAAGTAACGCTTTTTTGCAGTTATTCCTCCCAGCGCTGCGGATCGCTGAATACGATCCGAAACACGCTGCCGCCGCCGCTGCGCGGCTCGTAGAGCAGGACGGCACGGTTCAGCTGGCATAGTTCGCGGGCGATGAACAGCCCAAGTCCGGTGCCGCCCTTGCGGCCCGTAAAAAACGGCTCGAAGATGCGATCGGCCGCCGCGGGCTCGATTCCAGACCCCCGGTCGGCGACCTCCAGATAGGGCCGGTAACTCGGGTTCAGTCGGGCAAGCCTGATCTCGACCTTGATGCCCGTCGCGCGGTTCGCCGTATTTGATGGCGTTGTCGCACAGGTTCCAGACCACTTGATGCAGGTGGCTGGGATCGAAGCGCACCTCGAGATCGTCCCGCTCTTCGTGCACGCCGATCTGTTCGATCGGAACCTGCATGGTTTGGGAGAACTCGGGCAGGAACTCGTCGAGCCAGTCGCCCAGCGACAGGCGGGTGGGCTTGGTGGCCTCGCGCCGCGACAGCTGCAGGACATTGTTGATGATGGTGCTGACCCGCTCCGAGTTGTTGCGGATGATGTCCGTCAGCCGGTGGTCGTCGGGGCCCAGGTTCGGGCTTTCGGCGAGCAGTTGGCCGGCGTGGCTCATGGCGCCGACGGGATTTCGGATCTCGTGGGCGATGCTGGCGGACAGCCGCCCGAGCGCCGCGAGCTTGCTCTGCTGCACGCGCTCCGCCATGAGGCTGGTGTCCTCCAGGAAAATCAAGGTGGGGCCCGGCGCCGCGCCGCCCAGTGGAGCGAAGTGCGGCTGGATCAGTCGCGCGCCGTCGGCGGCCACGAAGCTCGACGGCGAGTCCTCGTCCTGGCCGGTCTGGCGCCACGTGCTCAGGGAATAGAGCAGCCGCGGCGAGACCTCACCCAGCAGCGCGCCGGGGACGGCTTGCGTATCGCCGAGAATCTCGGCTGCGGATTCGTTGATCAGGCGAATCCTGTCCGCCGCATCGACCACCAGCAGGCTCTCGCGCAAGTGCTGCACGATGTACTGGGACAGATCGGCGAGATTCGCCAGATCGAGGTCTTTCTGCCGAACCAGATCTTCGCTCTCGCGCATGCGGGTTGCGAGGACGCTGGCGGAGGCCGCGATGGTGAACAGCACGAGCCCGAGAAAACCGGCGGTCGCATAGACATTGATGTCCACATGGCCGGTGAGCTGCTGCCAAATCGTGTGCAGCAGAACCGCGATCGCTGCAACGGCGGCCAGAAACAGCGCGCTGCGCGGCGGCAGCAGGAACGCGAGACCGCCGACCGGCACGAATAGCAACGAGCCCAAGCCCGCTGGAGATGCCGCCGCAGGCGTGCAGAAGCAGCATCAGACAGGTGATGTCGATGGTCGCCTGGAGATGGTCTGGATGTGTGCGCTCAGGAGCCGCTTTCGAACCAGCACGATGCTGAGAAGCCCGAAGCACAGATAGAAAACGGCGACCCCGGAGAAAAGCCGCGGCGACTCGACCGGGAGCCCGCGCGAGCCCCCCAGCGAGTACAGGCCGAGCAGAACCAGCGGCACCAGGATCCGGTATAGATTGAGGATCCCGAGCACGCGCCAGTTGAGCCCGATTTTCGGGGGATTGGCGCTGGATGCGCGGTTCAAAACGTTCACATGCCTTCGAGTTTGTGCGTCCCGATCGACTTTGCGCCTTCCGCAGCTTAATTCAGAATATCGCCCCCCAATGCGACCGGCTCGGCACTGGCGGATAATGGTTCAATTTATGAGACCTGGAATGGAGGCGATCGATGAGTACTCCGCGAAAGCTGCGCTGCGTCCTGGCGCAGCTCAATCTGGTGGTCGGCGATGTCGAGGGCAATACCTCGCGCATCATCGCGGCCGCGAACCGGGCCCGCGAGGAGATCGGCGCGGACGTGGTGATGGTGCCGGAGCTTGCCGTGTCGGGCTATCCGCCGGAGGATCTCCTGTTCCATTCGGGCATGCGCTCGCAGGTCGCCCGCTCCATCGGCCGGCTGAAGGCGGAAGTGCGCGGAATCACCTTGATCGCGGGCTATCCGGAGTACGACGGCGACCATATCTTCAATTCGGCGCTGGTGATTCGGGACGGCGCCGTGCTCGCCAATCACCGCAAGGCCTGCCTGCCCAATTACCGCGTATTCGACGAGAAGCGCTATTTCACGCCCGGGACCAAGCCGACGGTGGTCGAACTGAACGGCATCAAGGCCGGAATTCTGGTGTGCGAGGACATCTGGGAGCCCGAGCCCGCGGGCCAGGCGCGCGGCGCGGGCGCCGAAGTGCTGTTGGTGATCAACGCCTCTCCCTATGAGGTCAACAAGCAGAGCCAGCGCGAGATCGAGGTCGCTCGCCGGCGCGTCGCCGAAACCGGCATCCCCCTGGTCTTCGTCAATCTGCTCGGCGGCCAGGACGAGCTGGTGTTCGACGGCAATTCCTTCGTCATGGACGCGCGGCGGCGAGGTCACGATGCGCGCGCCGGCGTTCGCCGAAGGCCTGTATGCGGTGGATCTGACGGCGGCCGATGACGGTGCGGTTCGTCCCCTGCCGGGCGACCTCGCGCCATTGCAAGGCGAGGAGGAAAGCGTCTACGGCGCACTGGTTCAGGGTACGCGCGATTACGTCGACAAGCACCGCTTCCCGGGCGTGGTGCTCGGGCTATCCGGCGGCGTCGACTCGGCCTTGACCCTCTGCATTGCGGTCGACGCCCTGGGCGCCGATCGCGTGCATTCGGTAGCCATGCCCTCGCGCTACACCTCGCAAATGAGCAAGGACGATGCGGCCGAGCAGGCGTCCTGGCTCAAGGTCAAGCACAGCGAAATATCGATCGAGGGCATGTTCGAGGCGACTCTGACGGCGCTTGAAGGACGAGTTCGCGGGGCGCCCGCCGACACCGCGGAGGAGAACATTCAATCGCGCTGCCGCGGCGTGCTGCTCATGGGCATTTCGAACAAGACGGGTCGCATGCTGCTTACGACGGGCAACAAGAGCGAAATGGCGGTCGGCTACGCGACCTTGTACGGCGACATGGCCGGCGGCTTCGCGCCCATCAAGGATTGCAGCAAACTGCTGGTCTACCGACTCTGCGCCTGGCGGAACGCGCAATCCCGGGTGATTCCCGCGCGCGTCATCGAGCGTCCGCCGTCAGCGGAGCTTAGGCCCGACCAGAAGGATACCGACAGCCTGCCGCCGTACGAGATTCTCGATCCCATTCTCGAGGCCTTCATCGAGGAGGATCTGTCGGTGGACCAGATTGCGGCACGCGGTTTCGACCGCAAGGTGGTCGGGCGCATTCTCGATCTCGTGAAGCGCAATGAATACAAGCGCCGCCAGGCGCCTCCGGGAGTACGGGTGAGCGGCCGCGCTTTCGGCCGCGACTGGCGCTATCCGATCACCAACGGATATCAAACGTTCGCTGATCCGCCTCAAGAAGCTAGTGCCGGCTGACAAACGCAAGAGTAGCGGCAATTGCGGGGGCAGGTCCGGCTGGGCTGACCGCCGCGCTCGAATTGCTTCGACGCACCGATCTCGTCCCACTGGTGTTCGAATCGGACGGCCAGGTGGGGGGAATATCCAAAACCATCAACTACCGCGGTAATCGCATGGATCTGGGCGGTCACCGGTTCTTCTCGAAATCCGACTGGGTCATGCGCTGGTGGCAGGACATTTTGCCGGTGGCGCAGGACCAGCTCGATTCAACGCAACGTCCCTGCGCACCACCTACCAAGGACAATCGAACGAGTCTGTCGCCGAGATGCCGGCGCCCGCATCGCCGGACGCAGTCATGTTGGTGCGCCAACGGCTGTCGCGCATTTTCTACCGCCGCCGCTTTTTCGATTATCCGCTGACACTGAGCGCCGACACGCTCAAGAAACATGGGCGTCGTCGAGACGCTGCAAGATCGGCTTGAGCTATGGCGGCGCGCCCGAATGCGCATCGTCGGCCGGAGAGACCCTCGAGGATTTTTTCATCAATCGCTTTGGCGATCGGCTCTATCGAACCTTCTTCAAGGACTACACGGAGAAGGTATGGGGCGTGCCCTGCGGTGAGATCTCGGCGGAGTGGGGCGCGCAGCGCATCAAGGGCCTGTCGATCACCAAGGCGCTCGCACATGCCGTGACGAGTCCGTTTCGCAGCTCGCGGACACTTCCCAAAAGCGAACTGAAACCAGCCTGATCGAGCGATTCCTCTATCCCAAATTTGGCCCCGGACAGATGTGGGAGGAGGTGGCGCGCCAGAGTTTCTGAGCTGGAGGTGAAGCATTCATCTCAGGCATCGAATGGTCGGCGTCGAGCGCGACGGCTTTCGCGTCACCGCGGTTCAGAGTTCGGGACGAGGACACGACTCGGTTCGCCTCGTGCCCTGTGACTATTTGATCTCCACCATGCCGGTCCGCGATCTCACACGATTTCTGGATGCCGAGGACTTCGCGCCTGACGCAGAATCGCCCGCGCGCTTCCCTATCGCGACTTCATGACCGCCGGACTGCTGGTGCGGCGTATGACGCGCCGGCACAGGCAGTGACGCGCGCGTCGGGCAACGGCATGCCCCCGGACAATTGGATCTACATCCAGGAACCCGATGTCAAAATCGGGCGGCTGCAAATATTCAACAATTGGAGTCCCGCCATGGTCGCCGATCCCGCCACAATTTGGTTGGGTCTGGAATATTTCTGCGCGGAGGGCGACGAGCTATGGTCCATGAAAGATGCGCGATTCATCGATTTTGCGGCGAGCGAGCTCGAGAAAATCGGCTTGATCAGCCGCCGGCGACGTGATCGATGGAACTCTGGTTCGCGTACCCAAGGCCTATCCCGCCTATTTTGGACCCTATGGCGAATTCGGCAAGTGTAGGGCGTACTTGGACCAGTTCTCCAATCTCTATCCCGTGGGCCGAAATGGGATGCACCGGTATAACAATCAGGACCACTCCATGTTGGCGGCGAACCTGGCCGTTGACTCAATTATCAATCACGGCAGGGGAAAAGACGAGATCTGGGACGTCAATACGGAAAATGAGTACCACGAGGCCGTTGATGGCCGGACTCAATCTGCGATGGAGCATGTGGCTACATAGATTTATCGACTGCTAACGGCCGTGAGGACAGAGGACAGTGTCCCCAGATTCTGAAATGCATGAACTGATGGCGGAGCGCGGGAACGTTCACCTGAAGCTTGGCGAGCCCGATGAAGCTGAACGCTGCTATCGGCTCGTTCTGCAGTCGGCGCCGCGACATCGCAATGCTTTGGTCAATCTCGGCTTTGTGCTGAAGGAATTGCGGCGATTCCCTGAGTCGGTCGATTTCATCGAACGCGCATTAGACGTGTCGCCGGATGATGCTGACTGCGAATTACCTTCGGGCAACTCTGTATCAGGCCGGAGGCAAATCCGCTCAGGCTGCGATTCATCTGGAAAAGGCGGTGATCCGTCGACCGGAATTCGAATTCGCCTACCGAGAGTTAGTGATTGCCCTTTTCCAATTGGGCCGTATCGCAGACGCGATCCGCTGGTGCGACCGAGCGCTTGAAAGGCTCCCCGACTCCGCGGAGCTTCATTTCTACCGCAGTAATTTGCACAAACACGCTCATGCAACGGATGAGGCGATTGCGAGTGCGAGAATGGCGCTGAAGCTGCGCCCCGGGCTGTTTGCGGCGCGATCCAGTCTTGCGTAGCTTCTAACAAACGCGTTGCAGGAGACTAGTGGCCTCGATAGCACCGCTCAGCGGGTGCAGCGAATCGCCGCGGGTTATTCTGACTTGGGTATCGCGTACTTGTCGTCTTCCGAGTTCACCGCTGCACAAGAGGCTTTCGAAAAGGCTCTTGCGCTCGCACCACAGGTTGCTGAATACCATTACAATCTCGGCACGGTATTGCGCTACCATGAAGACGTTGAGGAAGCTATTGCGAGCTTTGACAGAGCGATCGCTCTTGACGGTGATCATGCTCCGGCACGGTGGGCGAAGAGTCTGGTGCACGCTGCGCCATTCCCAAAGTCTCTCGCGGCTGCAGCGCACGCAAGAATCGAAGTCATCGCTGGCTTGGAAGAATTCTCGCGCTGGTCGAAATGGCCTTGAGCTTCAGGGAGAGCCCTCCGTCGGTTTCAGTGCTCCTTTCTATTTGAGCTATCAGGAACAGGACAATCGCCCGGTGTTTGAGCGCTACGGTGCTTTGTGCGCTCGGGCCATGGGATACCGGTCCGACGGGTACCGCTCCGCTCCGCCAATCTTCACTTCTGCGAATACGAGCCGCATAAGGATCCGGGTTGTCTCAACGGATATCCGTGAACACTCCGTCTGGTTTGCCCTGATAAAAGGTTGGCTTCAGCACCTAGATCGCAAACGCTTCGATATAGGCATCTTCTCGCTCACCTCGTCACCGGACGGAGAAACTGAATGGGCGAAGCTGCATTCGGATTTCTTCGTATCCGGCTCCAAATCAGTTCAAGAGTGGATGGAATCCATTGCAGAACTGAATCCTTCAGTCCTAATCTATCCGGCCATTGGACTGGACGTAATGACCTTACAATTGGCCAGTCTTCGCTTGGCCTCCACGCAGATCACTACGTGGGGACATCCGGGACACGTCCCGGATTTCCGACGATCGATTTTTATTTTTCAGGCGAGAGCTTCGAGCCGGCCAACGCCCAGAAATTCTATTCGGAGAAATTAGTGTCGTTGCTCAACCTTGGAAATTCCTACCAGGGCCGAGTAGAGGATGTCGTCGAGCCGGACCTTGAGGCCCTGGGTATCGATCCCATCAGGCCGATCTTGATTTGCTCGGGCACCGCGTTCAGTATCTAAGCGAATTTGACTGGGTGCTGAGTCAGATCGCGAGTCGAATCGAAGGGTCGCAACTGATTTTCTTCAGACAATCTCCGCACAGTCTGGCAGATCTCCTGAAAACACGCCTCGAGCGGGCATTCTCTCGGGGCCGGCCTTGATTTTCGACCGGCATGTACGCTTCATACCAACTCAGCCACTGCAGACATTCCACGGCCTGCTCAGGCGCGCGCATGTTGCTCTCGATACGATTGGATTCTCCGGTTACAACACAGCCGTTCAAGCCATCGAGTCCGGCGTGCCGCTCGTAGCGCGTAGAGGTCGATTTCTCAGGGGCCGGTTTGGCAAGCGGCATACTGCGCCGACTTGGAGTGACCGAGTTGACTCGTACAAACGACCGATGAATATGTCAGTCTTGCCGCGAAATTGGTCGAAAACTCTGAATTACAGAGGCGCTTTCGCTTCCGGATCGGCCAGCGGCGCGCGATCCTTTATAACGATGTCGCCTCGATTCGACACCTCGAGAACGTGCTTGAGGAGCAGGTTAGGCGCTAGAGCTATTGCTTTGCCGGTCCATCAAAGTATCCGCTTCCACCACGCCCGCTTCTTCTGCACATCCCGCGCGCTGCCCGGGTAGTTGTCGACGTATACCGCCTCTGCGTTCTTCGCGAGGTCCATCATCCCGAGCGCGGTATAGGCCTGGACCATGACCTTCATCGAGCCTTGCACGGCCGGGGCGCCGTCGTAGTTCTCGACGCAGAACTTCGCGCGGTTGAGCGCGCCGACGTAGGCGCCGCGCCTCATGTAGTAGCTCGCGACGTACAGCTCGAAGTCGGCGAGCCGATTGCGCAGAAAGATCATGCGCTGGCGCGCATCGCCCGACGTACTGGCTATGCGGGTATTTCTTGACCAGATCGTCGAAGGCGTCGAACGATTTCTTGGAATTGATGGGCGGGCGGCGCGACAGGTCGACGTGGAACCAGCGCTCCAGGAAGTTCGCCTGGCGCTCGAAATAGATCAGTCCCTTCATGTAGTAGGCGTAGTCGACCCGGGGATTGGTCGGGTTTTCGCGGATGAAGGTATCGGCCGCATCCGACCGCGGGATCGACTTCCCGATTCTTGTAGTAGGCGTAGATCAGGTCGATCTGCGCCTGGCGCGCGGGCTCGGAGAAGGGGAAGCGCGACTGCAGATTCTCGAGCTGCTTGATCGCCTGGCCGTAGCTCGAATCCCTCATGCTCTTCTGGGCGCGGGCGTACATCACTTCCGGGCCGGATTTGGCGTCGTCGACCCGATGGCTACGGCATCCGGCAGCCAGCATGGCCAACCCTACGATGAGCACCATGACCCGGCTCGGCCGGCCCCGCCAGGTGCGGAGGCCCCGCCAGGTGGGAAATTCAAGATCACGCAGTCTCACATGCGATTCCTTACAATGGGTCGATTCCAACCGCGCGGCAGTATACCCGATGCCTCGCCGCTAGCTTCGAGTGCCCCATGAGTGCAGAGTTCCGAGACGTCGAGCTGCAAATTCCCCAGGAATTGAACGGTTTGCGCCTGGACATCGCGCTCGCCCGGATGCTTCCCGAGCATTCCCGCACGCGCATCAAGGGCTGGATCGAGGCCGGCCAGGTTCAGGTCGGAAGGCTCGCCTGCAAGCCCAGGGATGTGGTGAGCGCGGGAGCGCGCGTGCGGGTGCGTATGATCGGCGGAGCCGGCATCCCCCGCGGTATTGCCGGAGGCGATTCCGCTCAAGGTCGTGCACGAGGACCGCGACGTGCTGGTCATCGACAAGCCGGTCGGGCTGGTGGTGCATCCGGGAGCCGGCAACCCGCGGCACACCCTGCAAAACGCTTTGTTGGGATGGGATCCGCGCCTGGCCGCGCTCCCGCGCGCCGGCATCATCCATCGGCTCGACAAGGACACGAGCGGGCTTTTGATGGTCGCCCGCACGCCCGAGGCGCACACCGCGCTGACCCGCGAGCTCATGGCGCGGTCGGTGTCCCGCGAGTATCTCGCGGTCTGCGTCGGGGTCATGACTTCGGGCGGCACCATCGATCAGCCGATCGGGCGCCACCGCAGCGACCGGCTGCGCATGGCGGTGCGCAGCGACGGGCGGCCGGCCACCACGCACTATCGGGTGCTCGAGCGATTCCGCGCCCATAGCTTCCTGAGCGTGCAGCTCGAGACCGGCAGGACCCACCAGATCCGCCTGCACCTGTCGCACCTCAAGTACCCCATCGTGGGGGATCCGGTCTACGGCGGCCGCTTGGGGCGCCCGCGGGGCGCGAGCGAGGAGCTGGTCGAGTCCCTGCGCGCGCTTCAGCCACCAAGCACTGCACGCCGCCAAACTCGGCTTCGATCACCCGCGCACCGGCCGGCGGCTGACGCTTCAGAGCCCGGCGCCCGCCGGACTTCGCGGCGCTGCTCGAGGCGCTGCGTGCCGATGCCGGCGAGGCGGCGCGGCAGGCTGCGACGGCGAGGCCTACGGGCCGCTCCGCGAGGGTTTGATGCCGATCGAGTGGCTCACCCCGGGCTGGCCGGCCCCGCCGAAAGTGCGGGCGCTCTCGACGCTGCGAGGCGGCGGGGTGAGCACCGGGCGATACGCCTCATTGAATCTGGGCGGCCACGTCGGCGATGCGCCGGAGGCAGTGGCGGAGAATCGCCGCCGACTGCGCATGCGCCGCGGGACTGCCGGCGGAGCCCGCGTGGCTCGCCAGGTCCATGGCGCGCGGATCGCGGATCTGGACGCTCCGTCCGCGGATCGACGCCGGAGGCATCGGCCCCGAGGCGGATGGGGCGGTGACCCGGCGGCCCGGCCGCATCTGCGCGATTCTCACCGCCGACTGCCTGCCGGTCCTGCTCGCCGCCGAACGCGGGCGATGCGGTGGCCGCCGCGCATGCCGGCTGGCGGGGTCTCGCGGGCGGCGTGATCGAGGCGGCGGTGCGGGCGCTCGGCGTCGCGCCGGATTCGCTCCTGGCCTGGCTGGGGCCGGCCATCGGCCCGCGGCATTTCGAGGTCGGCCCGGAAGTCCGGGAGCAGCTCCTCCGGGCGACCCGGGGGCACTCATGGCGTTCGTGCCGAATGCCCGCGGCCGATTCATGGCCGATCTCCCGGCGCTTGCGCGCCGCCGGCTCGAGCGCCTCGGGATGCACCGGATCTACGGCGGCGGCGAATGCACCTCAGCCGAGGCCGAGCGGTATTTCTCCCATCGGCGGGACGGCCAGACCGGGCGGCAGGCGACGCTCATTTGGCTGGAGTAATGCTACGGTAGAAGTCGACCGTTGAATTGCCGGCCGCAACCCCCACCTAATGGCCATTCCGATCGATTCAGAAGGATAGCTCTCATGCGAATGGACAAGCTGACGACCAAATTCCAGGCGCGCCCTGGCGGATGCCCAGTCGCTTGCCGTCGGCCGCGACAATCAGTACATCGAGCCGGTGCACCTCATGGCGGCGCTGCTCGACCAGCAGGGCGGCACCGCCCGCCCGTTGCTCGAGAAGGCCGGCGCCAATGTGGCGAAGCTGCGCTCGGACTCTCGCGGCTGCGCTGGACCGGCTGCCCAAGGTCGAGGGATCCGGGGGCGAGGTACTGCTCGGCAACGATCTCAACAAGCTGCTGAACGTCACGGACAAGCTGGCCCAGCAGCGCGGCGATCAGTTCATCTCGAGCGAGCTGTTCGTGCTCGCGGCTTGCGAGGACCGCGGCGAGCTCGGCCGGATCTTGAAGGCCTGCGGGGCGACTCGCGCGCGGCGCTCGAGAAGGCGATCGAGGAGGTGCGCGGCGGCGCCAAGGTGGAGGATGCGGGCGCGGAGGAGAATCGCCAGGCGCTCGAGAAGTACAGCATCGACCTCACCGAGCGCGCCACCCAGGGCAAGCTCGATCCGGTGATCGGCCGCGACGACGAGATCCGCCGCACCATCCAGGTTCTGCAGCGCCGGACCAAGAACAATCCGGTGCTCATCGGCGAGCCCGGAGTCGGCAAGACCGCCATCGTCGAGGGTCTCGCGCAGCGCATCGTCAACGGCGAGGTGCCCGAGGGCCTGCGCAACAAGCGCATTCTCGCGCTCGATATGGGCGCGCTCATCGCCGGCGCGAAATTTCGCGGCGAGTTCGAGGAGCGGCTGAAGGCCGTGCTCACCGATCTCGCGAAACAGGAAGGCCAGATCATTCTGTTCATCGACGAGCTGCACACCATGGTGGGCGCGGGCAAGGCCGAAGGCGCCATGGACGCGGGCAACATGCTGAAGCCCGCGCTCGCGCGCGGCGAGCTGCATTGCGTCGGCGCCACCACGCTCGATGAGTATCGCAAGTACATCGAGAAGGACGCGGCGCTCGAGCGCCGCTTCCAGAAGGTGCTGGTGGACGAGCCGTCGGTGGAGGACACCATCGCCATCCTGCGCGGCCTGAAGGAGCGCTACGAAGTGCACCACGGCGTCGAGATCACCGACCCCGCCATCGTCGCGGCGGCGACGCTGTCGCATCGCTACATCTCCGATCGGCAGCTGCCCGACAAGGCCATCGACCTGATCGATGAGGCGGGCTCGCTGATCCGGATGGAGATCGATTCCAAGCCGGAGGCGCTCGACAAGCTGGACCGGCGCATCATCCAGCTGAAGATCGAGCGCGAGGCGCTCAAGAAGGAGAGCCGACGAGGCGTCGCGCAAGCGCCTCTGCCACCCTGGAGGAGGCGCTCAAGGCGCTCGAGAAGGAATATTCGGATCTCGAGGAAGTGTGGAAGGCGGAGAAGGCTTCGGTGCAGGGCGCCGCGCACATCAAAGAGGAACTGGAGCGTGCGCGCCAGGATCTCGACACGGCGCGCCGTGCTCAGGATCTCGGCCGCATGTCGGAGCTGCAGTACGGACGCATTCCCGCCCTCGAGCAGCGCCTCGCCAAGGCGCTCGAGGCGGAGCAGAAGCCCAATCAGCTGCTGCGCAATTCGGTGACCGAAGTGGAGGTCGCCGAGATCGTGTCGAAGTGGACCGGCATTCCCGTGTCGCGCATGCTCGAGGGCGAGCGCGACAAGCTGCTGCGCATGGAAGAGGTCCTGGAGAAGCGCGTGGTCGGCCAGCACGAGGCGGTCAAGGCGGTGGCGGATGCCATCCGCCGCTCGCGCGCGGGGCTGTCCGGATCCGCATCGCCCGCTGGGCTCGTTCATGTTCCTGGGGCCCACCGGCGTCGGCAAGACCGAGCTCTGCAAGGCGCTGGCCGAGTTCATGTTCGACACCGAGGAGGCCATGGTGCGCATCGACATGTCCGAGTTCATGGAGAAGCACTCGGTGGCGCGCCTGATCGGCGCGCCGCCGGGCTATGTGGGCTACGAGGAGGGCGGCTATCTCACCGAGGCGGTGCGGCGCCGTCCCTATAGCGTCATCCTGCTCGATGAGATCGAGAAGGCGCATCCGGACGTGTTCAACGTGCTGCTGCAGGTTCTCGACGACGGGCGGCTCACGGACGGCCAGGGGCGCACCGTGGACTTTCGCAACTGCGTGATCATCATGACCTCGAACCTGGGCAGCCAGGTCATCCAGGAACTCGCCGGCGAGGCACAATTACGCGGCGATGAAGGCGGCGGTCATGCAGGTGGTCACCCAGCATTTCCGGCCCGAGTTCATCAATCGGGTCGATGAGATCGTGGTGTTCCATCCGCTCGGCCGCGAGCAGATCCGCTCCATCGTCGACATCCAGCTGGGACGGCTGCGGCAGCGGCTGGCCGAGCGCGACATTCAGCTGCGGCTGGACGATGCCGCGCGCGACCGCATCGGCGAGGCGGGCTTCGATACCGTGTACGGCGCGCGGCCGTTGAAGCGCGCCATCCAGGCGCAGATCGAGAATCCGCTCGCGCAGCAGATTCTGCGCGGGCGATTTCATCGCCGGCGACCGCGTGGTCGCCAAGCTGAAGCGCGACGGCTTGATCTTCGAGAAGGAGCGCCTGCACTAGCCTTAAGGGCTAGGCGCACGCGATATCGTGCGCATACGGCGATATCGCGCCGGCGCTTCGCTATACTTTTGGACGGGTCTTTCGACCAAGACGGGATGAAGGAAACACATGCCTTTTTACGAATATCAGTGCAATAACTGCGGCCACACGCTCGAGGCCATGCAGAAGATCACCGATCCGCCGCTGAAGAAATGCCCGGATTGCGGCAAGCCGCAGCTGCAGCAAGCTCATGTCGGCGCCGGTATTTCGGTTGAAGGGCGGCGGCTGGTACGAGACGGATTTCAAATCCGATCAGGACAACAAGCGCAATCTCGCCGATCGGCCGGAGGCGGACGCATCCAAGGACGACAAGAAGGAGACGACGGAGGCGCCGGCAGCAAGGAGACTCCGGCCGCCGCCGATGCCGCGAAGCCCGAGAAGAGCGCGACAAGCCGGCGTCGGACAAAGCCGCGGATTCCGGGAACAAAGCCGCCCGCAGGCGGCTCCGTCCGCCGGGGCCGGCGCGGCTGCGGCCACCTCCCGCCGGGCGGCCGGCTCGGCTCGAATAAGTCCCATGCCCGGAAGGTCGTCAAACGCCCGGCTCGGCCTGCGATGAAGCGCGCCGCCGCGAAGAAGCCGGCGCGACGCCGCTGACAGGGGCGCCGAGGCGCACGGGCTGCTTTCAGGTAGCCGTGCGCGCCCTGCGGGCTTGCCCGCGCCCGTCCTAAGCCGTAGCATCGCGCGCTTCCCACAGCTGATTCGAACGTATGCGCACTCATTATTGCGGTCAGGTCGGCGAATCGTCGATCGGCCAAACCGTCACGGTGGCCGGCTGGGCTCATCGCCGCCGCGACCATGGCGGCGTCATTTTCGTCGACCTGCGCGACCGCGAGGGGCTGCTGCAGATCGTGTTCAATCCGGACGCCGCGGAGGTGTTCGCCAAGGCGGAGCGCGTGCGCAACGAATTCGTGCTCGAGGTCACCGGCGTGGTGCGCGGCGCGGCCGCCGGGAACCGTGAATCCCAACTTGAAATCGGGCCAGGTCGAGCTCGTCTGCCAGTCGCTCGAGATTCTGAACCGCTCCGAGCCGCTGCCGTTTCAACTCGATGAGCACGTGAGCGAGGAAGTGCGGCTGCGCTTCCGCTACATCGATCTGCGCCGCGAGGAGATGCGCGAGCGGTTGCTGCTGCGGCATCGGATCACGCGCGCCATGCGCCGCTATCTGGACGACGCCGGGTTCATCGACATCGAAACGCCGATGCTCTCCAAGGCGACGCCGGAGGGCGCGCGGGACTACCTGGTGCCGAGCCGCACGCATGCGGGCAAGTTCTTCGCCCTGCCGCAGTCGCCGCAGATCTACAAGCAGCTGCTGATGATCTCGGGGTTCGACCGCTACTATCAGATCGTGCGCTGCTTCCGCGACGAGGACTTGCGCGCGGATCGGCAGCCCGAATTCACGCAGCTCGATATCGAGACCTCGTTTCTCGATCAGGCGCAGATCCAGGACATCATGGAAGGACTGGTGCGGTTCCTGTTCAAGCGAGGTGCTCGGCGTGGAGCTGCCGAATCCGCTGCCGCGCATGACCTATGCGGAGGCCATGCGCCGCTACGGCTCCGACAAGCCGGATCTGCGGGTGCCGCTGGAACTGGTCGATGTCGCCGATCTCGTGCAGAGGCTGCGACTTCAAGGTGTTCGCGGGACCGGCGGCGGACCCCAAGGGCCGCGTGACGGCCCTGCGCGTGCCGCAGGGCGGCAGGCTCTCGCGCAAGGAGATCGACGACTACACCGCCTACGTGGCGCGATTCGGCGCGAAGGGATTGGCGTACGTCAAGGTCAACGAGGCGGCGAAAGGGCGCGAGGGCCTGCAGTCGCCGATCCTCAAGTTCCTGAGCGATGCGGCCGTTGCCGGCATTCTCGAGCGCACCGGCGCCGCCGACGGCGATTTGATTTTCTTCGGCGCCGACACCGCCAAAGTGGTGAGCGATGCGCTCGGCGCGCTGCGCCTGAAGGTCGGCGAGGATCTGAAGCTGGTCGCGCCGGGCTGGCGGCCGCTCTGGGTGGTCGATTTCCCGATGTTCGAGTGGGACGCCGAGGCCAAGCGCTGGGCGGCCATGCACCATCCGTTCACGAGTCCGGTCGAACCTGGATTACGCGGCGCTCGCGGCCGCCCCGGCGAGGCGATCGCGAAGGCCTATGACATGGTGCTCAACGGTTCGGAGATCGGCGGCGGCTCGGTGCGTATCCACGCGCAGGAACTGCAATCGGCGGTGTTCGATCTCCTGGGATCTCGCCGGAGGAGGCGCGACTCAAGTTCGGCTTCCTGCTCGATGCGCTCAAGTTCGGCGCGCCCCCGCACGGCGGCATCGCCTTCGGCCTCGATCGCCTGGCGATGCTCATGGCCGGCGCGGGCAGCATCCGCGACGTGATCGCGTTCCCGAAGACTCAGACGGCCGCGGATCCGCTTGATGGATGCGCCGACGGAAGTGAGCGAGGCGCAGCTTCGGGAACTGCACATTCGGGTCAGGGTTCCGCCGAAAGTCGAGTAGCCGTTGCAAGCGTTCCGACGTCCGGAATCCGTCTTGATCGTGATCTACACCGCCGGCGGCGAATTCCTGCTGCTGGAGCGGCGCAGGCCGCCCGGGTTCTGGCAATCGGTGACGGGAAGCCTCGAGTGGGGCGAAACCGCGGACGCCGCCGCGCGCCGCGAGCTCATCGAGGAGACCGGCATCACCCAGGGCCGGCTCTGCAATCTGCAATGGACCCAGGTCTACGAGATCCTGCCCTCGTTCGGCAAGAAGTACGCGCCGGGCATCACGCGCAATCTCGAGCACGCGTTCGCCTTGAAGCTGCCGGAACGGGTGCCGGTGACCTTGAGCGAGAGCGAACATGTGCAGTATCGCTGGGCTGACTGCCGCCGAGGCGATCGCCACTGTGTCCTCGAGCACCAATCGTGCGGTCATCGTCAACCTTCGGCACTGACCGGTTCGCCCCGCGCCGAGGCCGGCCGATGACCACGCGGGTCGTGTACGTGCATGGACTCTGGCTCAACGGCTGGGAGTCGGTGCTGCTGCGCCGCCGGCTTGTCGCGGACAGATGGGTGCGAGACGCTCGGTATTCTCGTACTCCTCGGTCAGCGCGGACGTCGCCGCGAATGCACGGGCGCTGGTGAGTTCCTGGAGCGCATTTCGCGCCGATACGCTGCATCTGGTGGCGCATAGCCTGGGGGGCTGTGGTGCTCGAGCTTTTCGAGAGCGTGCTGTCGGCCGACGGGAGATTGCCGAGCGGAAGGGCATTGCCGCCCGGGCGCATCGTGCTTCTGGGATCGCCCGGTGCAAGGCAGCAGTGCCGCGCAGCATCTGGCGCGCCTGCCGTTCGGCAGATCCATCTTGGGGCTGACCGCGCAATGAGGTGCTCGTCGCGCCGCGCGCACGGCGCTGGGGCGGGGCACGGGATCTCGGGGTCATCGCCGGGAACCTGCCCTTGGGCCTGGGCCGGTTGGTGGGACCGCTCGACGGGCCGAACGACGGCACGGTGCTGGTCGAGGAGACGCGGCTGCCGGGCGCCGCCGCAGCATCTCACGGTGCGGACCAGTCACAGCTCGCTGGTGTACTCCGCGGCCGTTGCGCGTCAGGCGGCGACGTTCTTGCGGGCGGGACGTTTCGACCTGCCGCCTGGTTGATCAGGGCGCCGTCGGCTCGAGCGTGCGATAGAAAAATGTCGTATCGCAGAGCCCGCCTTCGGGCCACAGCGCGAAGCCCGGGACGACGCCCACCCGGATCCATCCGGCTCGAGCGTAGAGCCGTTCTGCATCGCCGCTCGCCGTGTCGAGCACGAGCAGCCGCTTGCCGTGCTCGCGGGCGAGATCCTCTGCGGCGCGCAGCAGCGCTTCTCCGACGCCGCGACGCCGCGCGCGGCGGTGCACCAGCATCTTGGACAGATCTGCGCGGTGCGGCTGGTTTTCGGGAAGATCGAAGATCAATTGCACGGTGCCGATGATGCCCAGCGCGTCCTCGGCGATGAGGAGCGCGCGGCGACCATCAACGAGCTGCGCCGCGATGCCGCGCCAGAACGCGGCCGCCTTGTCGAGCGGGAGCGGACGCATGAAGCTCACGGACGCGCCGCCGTGCACGCAGTCGATCAGGACTTCGGCCAGACCTTGGATCTCGGCGTCGGTCGGCGTCAGCAAGCGGCGGATCTCAACCGGGCCATTCATGTCCCGCTCCGCTCTTTCCGAGCCGAGTCGCGGAGCTTGAACAGGAGATCCAAGGCCTCTCGGGGACTCATCTCCTCGGGATCCAAGGCGCATAGTGCGTCGAGGGCAGGGGGACGGCGCGCGGAGCGAACAGCGACAGCTTGAGGCTGCGGCCGGGGACAGAGTGGCCGCGCAGCGCGTCGCGCTCGCGTTCCAGTTCGAGTCAGGTAGCGGCGGGCCTCGGCGGTGACCGATCTCGGGATGCCCGCCAAGGCGGCCACCTGCAGTCCATAGCTTTGGTTCGCGGGACCGTCCTTGACGCTGTGCAGGAATACCAGCGCGTCGCCGTGCTCGACGGCTTCCACGTGGACGTTGGCGACGCCCGGCGCTTCCTCGGCGAGGCAGGTGAGCTCGAAGTAATGGGTGGCGAAGAGCGTAAAGGCGCGCATCCTGCCGGGCGATGAATGCCGCGCAGGCCCAGGCGAGCGACAGGCCGTCGAACGTTGCGGTGCCGCGGCCGACCTCGTCCATGAGTACCAGACTCCGGTCGGTCGCGTTGTGCAGGATATTCGCGGTCTCGGTCATTTCCAGCATGAAGGTGGAGCGCCCGCCCGCGAGGTCGTCCGAAGCGCCGATGCGGGTGAAGATCCGGTCCAGCGGCCCGAGGACGGCCCGTTTCGCCGGGACGATAGCAACCGATGTGCGCCAGGATCACGATGAGCGCGGTTTGGCGCATGTAGGTGCTTTTGCCGCCCATGTTGGGGCCGGTGATGATGAGCATCCGGCGGCGCGTCGTCGAAACGCAAGATCGTTCGGAATGAACGGTTCGCGGCTCGCGCGCTCGACCACGGGATGCCGCCCGCTCTCGATGCGAAGCATGGGTTCTTCCACGAGCTCGGGTTGTGACGCAATCGAGCGTTACCGCCCGCTCGGCGAAGCAGGCAAGCACATCGAGCTCCGCGACCGCGGCGGTCGTGGTCTGAAGGGCCGGCAGGCGCTCCGTCAGCCGGTCGAGCAGCTGGCTCGTACAGCTCCTTCTCGCGCGCCAGCGCGCGGTCGCGCGCTCCGAGCACCTTGTCCTCGAACGCCTTGAGCTCCGGAGTGATGAATCGCTCGGCGGATTTCACGGTCTGACGGCGCAGATACTCTTTCGGAACTCGATCCGCCTGAGAGCGGTTCACTTCGATGAAGAAGCCCTGCACGCGATTGAAGCCGAGCTTCAGACTGGACAGCCCCGTGCGCTCGCGCTCGCGGCGTTCCAGATCCAAGAGGAACTGCTCGGTATTGCCGCCCAGGAGGCGAAGCTCGTCCAGCTCGGCGTCGTAGCCCGCGGCGATCACGCCGCCGTCGCGCAGAAAGTGCGGCGGCGACTCTGCCACTGCGCGGGTCAGCAGGGCGAATTCCTCACCGTGCTCGCCGAAGTCGTCGATCAGACGCTCGCAAGAGCGGCGAGGGTGCGCCCGCCTGAAGCCGCCGAGAGCGACTGGCGTAATGCGGGCAGCGCGCCGAGCGCGGAGCGCAGCTGGGCGAGATCCCGGGGACGGGCGGACCGCAGTGCGACACGCGCGAGGATCCTTTCCAGATCGCCGATCGGGCGGAGCGACTGTCCGATCTGCGCGTAACGCTGAGGAGTCGACGAGCGTCGCAACCGCATGGTAGCGGGCCTTCAGCGTCTCTCGGTCCCGCAGCGGCCGATTCAGCCAGCGGCGCAGCATGCGCCCGCCCATGGCGGTCGCCGTTCGATCGAAGACTCCGGCGAGCGTGAGATCGGGCTTGCCCGCAAGGCTTTCGTCCAATTCCAGGTTGCGCCGTGTCGCCGGATCCATGATCAGGGCGCCGTCGTGTTCCTCCGTGGAGAGGGAGCGCAGATGCGGCAGCGCGGACTTCTGCGTCTCGCGCACATAGCTGAAGAGCGCGCCGGCCGCGGCGATCGCCAGGGGCTTCCCCGCGCAGCCGAATCCGGCCAGATCGCGGGTGCCGAACTGTTCGGCGAGCGCTCGGGCGGCGGAGTCGGTGTCGAAATGCCAGGGCGGCCGCGCCCGCCAGGGGCGCTCGTCGTTGTGCGCGGCGCTCGCGGGGCAATGCGCCGTCGGGCGCCAGCATTTCCGCAGGCCGCAGGCGTTCGATTTCCGCCTCGAGCGCATCGGGCGCCGTCGAGCTCCATGACGGTGAAGCGTCCCGCGGACAGGTCGAGCCAGGCGAGACCGAATCGTCCGTCCGCGCGAGCACACGCTTCCGAGCACGTTGTCGCGGCGTTCCTCGAGCAATGCCTCGTCGGTGACGGTGCCCGGCGTGACGATGCGCACCACCTCCCGCTCCATCGGTCCCTTGGTCTTGCCGGGATCGCCGCGCTGTTCGCAAATGGCCACCGACTCGCCCTTGCGGACCAGCCGTGCGAGATAGGTATCGAGCGTGACCGCGGGTACGCCCGCCATCGGGATGGGCGCGCCGGCCGAGGCACCGCGCTGGGTGAGCGCGATGTCGAGCAACTGCGCGGCGCGCCGCGCGTCCTCGTAGAACATCTCGTAGAAATCGCCCATGCGATAGAACAGGAGCACGTTCGGGTGCTGCGCCTTGATGCGCAGGTACTGCTGCATCATGGGGGTATGATCTTGAAGCGCGCTGCCTTGAGTGGGATCTCGAACGGTGGGCTCGGTGCTCATCCCGTGCATTGTCCACATCCCGGCGCCGACCGCACGCGGAATCGTGTCGGGACTGCATTTGACGGGCGCGCGCTTTCTTGATATCCGCCTCACGCTGTGGCGCAGGGGCGCATGAGGGAAGACCACGATGGCAACGACGGATCGGGTTCTGTTCGGTCTCGCAAAGCGAGTCGGTACGCGGCTTCTGGGGCAAGGGCACCGCGTAACGGCCGCGGAGTCGTGTACCGGCGGCTGGATCGCCAAGGCGCTGACCGATGTGCCGGGCAGCTCGCAATGGTTCGGCGAGGGCTTCGTCACCTACAGCAATGAGGCGAAAGTGCGGAGATCTCGAAGGTATCCGCGCGCGGTTCTCGGGCGAAACGGCGCGGTCAGCGAGGCCGTGGCCGTCGCCATGGCGCGAGGTGCACTGGGAAGCGCCGGCGCGGACACGTCGGTGGCCGTCACGGGCATCGCGGGTCCCGATGGTGCGGTGCCGGGCAAGCCGGTGGGAACGGTCTGGATCGCGTGGGCGGAGCGTCGAGGGCGCCGGATCCATATCACCACGACAGCGCAAGCATTTTCGCGGCGATCGCGAGATGGTCCGGCGCAAGACCGTGGAGGCGGCGCTGCGCGGGTTGCTTCGCCGCCGCTAGCTAGCGCGTTCGCATGCGCCTGTTTTTCGCTGCGTTTCCGGATGGCGAGTCGCCACCAACACATCGCAGCGGCCGCGCGGGCGCTCGAGCTCGAGGGAGCGCCGGCGTATCTTCCTCCCGAAAAGTACCATCTGACCTTGATCTTCATCGGCGGGGTTTCCGATAGTGTGGTTCAGGCGGTGCGCGAGATCGGCGAGGCGCAACGAATCGAGTGCGTCTCGCTGCGATTCGACCGATGGGAATACTGGGACAAAGCGCGCGCCGTCGTTGCATCGAGCCCCGATCGGCCGGAGTCCCTGATGCAATTGCGGGCGAGTCTCGCCGCGGGACTCGCGCGCTGCGGCGTTGCCTTCGACGACAAACCGCTGCGGCCGCATATAACCGTTGCGAGGAAACTCGCGCAAGCACCTGTATTGCCGGAATTGTCCGAATTCAGCTGCACGCTCCGCGCGTTCAGTCTCGTCTCGTCCGTCACCGCTCCCAGCGGATCGGTTTATACAGTGGTCGATAGTTGGCCACTACTGGATACCGCGGTCCGCCGCTGAAAAAATTTGCCGATAGAGTACGAAACTCATCGATTTCGGTGCATATGAGATGAGCGGGCGGCGTCGAATGTGAAATAATGCCGCCACACGTTGTCGAGGAATCCCCATGGAAGAGAATCGCAAGAAGGCTCTGGCGGCGGCGCTGAGCCAGATCGAAAAGCAATTTGGAAAAGGCTCCGTCATGCGCCTCGGCGAAGCGGGCGCCACTTACGAAGTCGACTCGATCCCGACGGGATCGCTGGGTCTCGACATCGCCCTGGGGGTCGGCGGCATTCCGAAAGGCCGGGTGATCGAGATCTTCGGACCCGAGTCCTCGGGCAAGACGACGCTCACGCTGTCGATCATTGCCTCGGCGCAGCGGCACGGCGGCACGGCGGCATTCGTGGATGCGGAGCACGCGCTCGACCCGGTATACGCGGAAAAGCTTGGTGTCAAAGTCAACGATCTTCTGGTGTCGCAACCCGACACGGGAGAACAGGCGCTCGAGATCACCGACATGCTGGTGCGCTCCGGCGCGGTGGATGTGGTGGTGGTCGACTCGGTGGCGGCTCTTACGCCCAAGGCGGAAATCGAAGGCGAAATGGGCGACCAGCACATGGGCCTGCAGGCGCGCCTCATGTCGCAGGCGCTGCGCAAGCTCACCGGCAACATCAAACGCTCCAATACCATCGTGATTTTCATCAATCAGATCCGGATGAAGATCGGCGTCATGTTCGGAAACCCCGAGACGACCACCGGCGGCAATGCACTCAAGTTCTACTCCTCGGTGCGCATGGATATCCGGCGCATCGGCGCCATCAAGAACGGCGAAGAAGTTATCGGCTCCATGACCCGCGTCAAGGTGGTCAAGAACAAGGTGGCTCCGCCGTTCCGGGAGACCGAGTTCGAGATCATGTACGGCACCGGCATCTCGAGGGAAGGCGAGATCATCGAACTGGGCGTGCTGCACAATCTGGTGGAAAAGTCCGGTTCCTGGTACAGCTACAAGAGCGAACGTATCGGCCAGGGCAAGGACAACGCGCGTACCTTCCTGCAACAACATCCGGAAATCGCCAAGGATATCGAGGATCAAATTCGCGCCAAATTGATTCCGGAAAAGGCGACCATGAATCGCGGTGGCGACGCCAAAGAGGCCTGATATCCCCGGTCGCCGAGAGGTCGACCCGCTCGATGCCCGCGGCGCTCGGATCGCGGCGCTGGATGCCTTGGCCCGGCGCGACCATGCGTCGTCGGAATTGCGCCGCAAATTGCGCGACAAGGGGTACGATGGCGCGGTCGTCGATGAGCTCGTCGAGCGGCTCGTCGATGAGAAATTGCTGGACGATCGGCGCTATTTGCAGAATTTCGTCGCTTATCACGCGGCGCGCGGCCAGGGGCCCAATCGCGTGCGGGCGGAGTTGCGCAAGCTCGGGCTGCAAACGCCGGACGTGGAGTCGAGCCTGGACGGCTATCCGGACTGGATCGCGCACCTCAAAAGGGCGCGGCAAAAGAAGTTTGGAACTTCGCTCCCGACCAATTACGCTGATCGACAGCGCCAGGCACGATTCCTGGCGTACCGGGGCTTCACCGGCGCCCAGATTCGGGCGACCTTCGGATTCGACACGGACTTGGATGCAGACACGACAGAAGAGCCATGAAACGCGACGCTAAGCTGAGGATGATGACGAGCACGGAGATCCGTGCGAGTTTCTTGGAGTTTTTCCGCAAGAACGGCCATGCGGTGGTGCCGTCGAGCTCGCTCGTCCCGGGCAACGACCCCACCTTGCTGTTCACCAATGCGGGCATGGTGCAGTTCAAGGACGTATTTCTGGGCAAGGAAATCCGCGACTATTCCCGGGCCGCGAGCGCGCAGCGCTGCGTGCGCGCGGGCGGCAAGCACAACGATCTCGAGAATGTCGGCTACACGGCGCGGCATCACACGTTCTTCGAGATGCTGGGCAATTTCAGCTTCGGCGATTACTTCAAGCGCGAGGCGATTCATTTCGCCTGGAATTTCGTGACCGGTACTCTCGGAATCCCGAAGGATCGGCTCTGGGTGACGGTGTATACCGAGGATGACGAGGCGGCGCGGATCTGGACCGAGGAAATCGGCATCAGTCCGAACCGCTGTACGCGCATGGGCGAGAAGTCGAACTTCTGGTCGATGGGGGAAACGGGGCCTTGCGGCCCCTGCACGGAGATTTTCTACGATCACGGTCCGGACATCGCCGGCGGTCCGCCCGGCTCGCCGGATGAAGAGGGCGACCGCTATGTCGAGATCTGGAATCTCGTCTTCATGCAGTACGACCGCTCGGCGGACGGCATTTTGGCCCCGCTTCCAAAGCCTTCCGTCGATACGGGCATGGGTCTGGAGCGCGTCGCAGCGGTGATGCAGGGCGTCCACAGCAATTACGACATCGATCTTTTCCGCTTGCTGATTCGCGCCGCGGCCGAATTGACCGGCGCAACGGATCTCGAATCGTCGAGCTTGCGGGTGATTGCCGACCACATTCGCGCCTGTGCGTTCCTGATCATCGACGGAGTCGTGCCGTCGAACGAGGGGCGCGGTTATGTCTTGCGGCGCATCATCCGGCGGGCGATCCGACACGGCTACAAACTGGGCCAGACGCAGCCCTTCTTTCACAAGCTCGTGCCCGCGCTGGTGCGTGAGATGGGCTCGTATTATGCGGAGCTGGTCAGCGGCGAGGCGCAGGCCATGAAGGTTCTTGCACAGGAGGAAACTCGGTTCGCCGAGACTCTGGAGACCGGCATGGCGCTGCTCGACGCCGCCACCGCGCAACTCAAATCGTCGGTCATTCCGGGCGAAACGGTCTTTCGTCTCTACGACACGTACGGGTTTCCCCTCGACCTCACCGCCGACGTGGCGCGTGAGCGCGGGCTCACCATCGATCAGGAGGGCTTCGATGCGGCGATGGCCGCGCAGCGCGGCCGCGCCCGCGCCGCGAGCAAGTTCGGCGCGGAGATGCGGGATTCGGTGAAGCTTTCCGGCAAGACTGATTTCTCGGGCTATGACCGGCTGGCGGGCTCGGCGCGCGTGACCGCGTTGATTTTCGATGGTGCTCTGGTCGAGGAATTGCGGGTCGGTCAGGAGGGGCAGGTCGTGCTGGACCATACCCCGTTCTATGCGGAGAGCGGCGGCCAGATCGGCGACACGGGCGTGCTGGTCGGCCCCTCGTCGCAATTTCGCGTGCGCGATACCCAGAAGCTCGGCGCTTCGTTCGGGCACATCGGCGTGCTGGAATCGGGGGCGCTCAAGATTGGAGACGAAGTCCACGCGGAGGTCGACGCCGCGCGCCGTAAGGCAATCGCGCTCAATCATTCCGCGACCCACTTGCTGCACGCGGCGCTCCGGCAGGTGCTCGGCAAGCATGTGCAACAAAAGGGCTCGCTGGTCGCCGCGGATCGGTTGCGCTTCGATTTCTCGCATTCGGGGGCGGTGACTCAAGACGAGCAGCAGCGCATCGAAGCCCTCGTGAATGCCGAGATTCGCCGCAATGCGCCGGCGGACACGCGCATCATGGCGCTGGACGATGCCGTCGCCTCGGGAGCGATGTCGCTGTTCGGCGAGAAATACGACAGCGACGTTCGCGTGCTCACGTTCGGAGATTTCTCGATGGAACTCTGCGGCGGAACGCACGTCGAAAGGACCGGCGACATCGGACTGTTCAAGATCATCGGCGAATCGGGCGTGGCGGCCGGCGTGCGGCGAATCGAGGCGCTGACCGGCCAAACAGCCTACGATTGGGTGGTGCGTGTCGATGGCGTGTTGCGCGACATCGCGGGGCTGGTACGAGGCAGCCGCGAAGACGCGGACGAGAAGGTTCGGGAACTCGTGGAGCGCTCGAAGCGGCTGGAAAAAGAGGTGCAGCAGCTCAAGTCAAAACTCGCCACGGGGCAGGGCGGCGACATCTCGGCAAAGGCGATGGCTGTCGGCGGCGTTAAGGTATTGGCTGCACAGATAGAGGGTGCGGATGCCAAGGCGTTGCGGGATTCCATCGATCAGCTGAAGCAGAAGCTCGGTTCCTCGGTGATCGTGCTCGCCACCGTCCAGGACGGCAAAGTGGTCCTGGTAGCGGGTGTTTCCGCGGATTTGGTAGCCCAGCTGAAGGCCGGCGACATCGTCGGTGCAGTTGCAGCGCAGATCGGCGGGCGCGGCGGCGGCCGAGCGGATTTCGCGCAAGCCGGCGGGACGCAGCCAGAGAATCTGGCCGCCGCGCTCGCCAGTGTGGAGTCGTTGGTCAGGAATCGGCTCGCTAATTGAACGGTTCGGTAATTCGGGTGGCAAGAACCGGATATTGAGTTTAGGATTGGTAGCTGACCCCGGTGGTGAATAGATGCCGCTTGGATGTTGGCAGCGGGCATTCGAATCCAGGAATGCCCGGCCGCGATTCGGTTCCGACTCAAGGCCATCGCGCTAAGATTGCCCAAGGAAGATGAGGAGCACGCATTATGTTGATATTGACGCGACGCGTTGGTGAAACGGTGATGATTGGTAACGACGTAACGGTCACGGTGCTGGGAGTCAAGGGCAACCAGGTGCGTGTCGGGGTCAACGCCCCGAAGGATGTGGCCGTCCATCGCGAGGAAATCTACGAGCGCATCAAGCGCGAAGAAGATCAGGATGGGCGCGCGCCGGGAATGATCACCAAGATCGTCGACGACGCCTGAAAAACATCCCCAAGAGCAGCGATACGTTTCGCTGCTTTACCTGGACTGCTCGACGCGGGTATCATCCGGCGCTCCTTGGGTAATGGGTCGCCCCGTATCCGGAGAGGTGGCCGAGTGGTCGAAGGCGCGCCCCTGCTAAGGGCGTATGGGTCAAAAGCCCATCGAGGGTTCGAATCCCTCCCTCTCCGCCACTAAAAAATCACAGTAAAAACAAGATCTTGTGGAAGAATGGAAGCAACGGACAAAAACCGGTTGTTTTCTACTGCCAGCCTACTGCCAGCTATGTAGGGATTCTGGTTCATTCATATGAGCGATCCGTGCGTCGGTCGTTTCAACTCCCCCAACGGTCTGTGGTCATTTTGCGTTTTGGGGAATATACTTCCGGTGAATCGGAATATTTATGGTGCCACAATGTTAGATCTGTTCGTCCCAACTTCAGAGGCGGCCTTCATCGCAGACGTCTCCGACCGCGAGATGAATCGAGCGGTCGATGAACATATCCTCCCGGAGCCACTAATCCGGAGTGGCAATGGGCGCCGTTTCGCGCGTCTCGGGGCCGCTCTCGCAAGCTTTTATTTCACGAGTGAGGACGTCTACGCGGCTACTCTTCGACGAAAGGTTGTGGAGGAGGTCACTTCAATGCTGCGAGCGCGACGGGATGTGGAATCGATCTTGGCTTTGCAGTCGGAATTTCTCAGAGATATCGATTGGCGTATTAATGTACGCGACGTGTCCATCGGAATTGTTTCTGTCGATATTGGTTCCTTTGTTTCAAAGGCCATGGGTCGAATGAAAGCGATCGAGAGAGCGCAGAAGTTCATAATGATCGATCCGGATATTTTGGGCGGAACGCCAGTGTTCGCAGGTACGCGAGTGCCGGTAGACACAATCATGGCATCGCTCAAGAAAGGGATAGACCGCAAGAGAATCCTCGGCGCGCACCCGTCTTTGACCGACGAACACCTGGAGGCGGCCCGAGTGTACAGTGAGGTTTACCCTCGTCGAGGGCGCCCCACCAAAGCGTCCACTGCGCCGCCATCCTGGAAGATTAGAAGCAGCCGTCACGTGACCCGCCATGAAACGAAGGCATGATCGGCAGACTGCTGATAGACGAGTGCCTGTCTCCGGAACTCGTCCAGCTCGCGATCGACTCCGGGCACGTTGAGTCCACTTGTGTCCGGGACCGCGGACGTTTGGGCCTCAAGGACTGGGAGCTGATGGAGTACGTTATCGAGGAGGACTTCATACTGGTGACGCGCAACGCCCAAGACTTCCGCGGTGCCGGGGCGGACAATCCCGGAGGCCTGCACGCTGTGGCAGAGCTGCACGCAGGCTTGATTTGCCTGGATTCGGCGCTCGAATTGGATTTCGATCTACAGCAGGAGCTATTTAAACACGCGCTCAACACGCTCGCAGAGCTACCGGATCTGATTAACCAGGCACTTGAAGTTTATGAGAACGAAGATGGCTTAATTTCGGTCAACATGTATGACATCCCGCCTTCTCGCTCATAGCTTGTCATCGGCGCGCGTCAATCAAGACGATCTCGCGCCGTGAGCAGCGAGGCCACTGACCGGGCCAGATTCTCGAGCGCGGCTTCGTTCGGCAACGTGACGGTAAGCCGCGGCCGGCCCTGCTCGTCACGCTCCAGGCACTCATCGAGACGGGCCTTGAGATCGCTTGCCATTTGCGCCGCGCCGTTCGTCGGCTCCCGTTGCGGGATCATCTCCCCGAGCAATGTGAACGCCGCGGCCAGCAGCTGGCCGCCGGCCTCCGCCACGCGCGAGCGGCGCGCGAGGCGCTCTGCCTCTTGCTGCTGTCGCTGCTTCTCCGATTCGTCCACCGCGGCGTGGGGTTTGGCACCGAGTAGCACTTCGAGGCGCCGCTTCAGCTCCTCAATGCCCGACGCGAGCGCGACCTCCTTCACATCGGATTCCATGTCGAGCGCGGCGAGCGCCAGGTCGTGCTTGGCGGAGAGCGTCGCCAGCAGCTTCTCTTCTATCGTCTCCTCCGTCACGAGCAGGTAGACCTGCACCGGGTTTTTCTGCCCCATCCGATGAGCACGCGCGATGCGCTGTTCCAGCACGGCCGGATTCCACGGCAGATCGATATTGATGACGGTATTCGCCGCCTGCAGGTTGAGCCCCGTCGAACCCGCGTTCGTCGTGAGGAATAACCGGCACGCCGGCTCGCGCTGGAACTGGTGTACCAATTGCTGGCGCTTTTTCTGCGGGACGGATCCATCGAGCCGCACGAAGTCGAGCTTGAACCGCTTGATTTGGTGCTCGATCAAATTGAGCATCGTCGTCCACTCGGAGAAGAGCACGATCTTGCGCGCTTCCTCGGCAGCGAACTCTTCGAACAGCTCCTCGAGCCGCTCGAGCTTGCTGGAGAAGCCTGGCGCACGCTTGTCGACGAGATACGTACTGTCCGCGTTCATGCGTGCCAGGAGCAGCGCTTTTCGCAAACGCAGCAGGTCCATCTCCGAGATGTACGGCTTGCGGACGATGGCGCTGATGACCTTCATCTGCGCGCCGTCGATGTCCAGCTGCTCGCCGGTGGGCGCAATGCGTACGATCTCCGTCGTGCGCGGCGGTAGATCCTTCATCACCGCGCCGCGTGTCCGGCGCAGCAGGATCGGTTTCAGGCTCTCGCGCAGGCGCTCGAGATTCTTGTAGCCGAGGACCTTACCTTTCTCGTCCGTGACTCGATGGCGGTTGAAGAACCGGAACGCCGGACCGAGCCGGCGGTCGTCGACGAACTCCGCGACGGAGAAGAGATCGTCGAGCCGATTCTCGAGCGGAGTGCCGGAGAGCACCAGCGCAAATGGCGAGCGCAGACTCTTCATGGTCTGGGTCGTCTTTGCCTCCCAGTTCTTGATGCGCTGGCCCTCGTCCAGAACGATCAGGTCCCACTTCACACGCTCGATTGCCAGGATGTCGCGCAGCACCTGCTCGTAATTGCAGACCGTGAAGAAGCACCCGTTCTCGTACTGCGAGGCACGTTGTTCGGAGCCGCCGAGCACGATCTGACAGTCACGTTCCGAAAAACGCAAGATCTCGCTGCGCCACTGGGATTTGACCGACGCGGGGCAGACGATGAGGACCTTGCGGATGCCCGCTTCCCGCGCGAGCAGCTCGGCAATGCCGATGGCCTGAATGGTCTTGCCGAGCCCCATGTCATCGGCGAGGATCGCGCGCCCGGCAGCCGCCGCGAAGGCGATGCCGTCCAGTTGGTAAGGCAGGAGCTCGACTTTCAGCAACGCCTTGCGCAGCGGGTGGGCCTTCGGATCGCGCCGGATATCGGCAGCCGTGGCGGCGATGCGTTGCTGCAAGAGACGCGTTTGGATGTACTCTTCGGCGTCGGGATAGACTGCCACCGCGTGGCCGTGCGCCTCGAGTCGCCGGATGCGTTCGAGCAGGTCCGTAAGGTCGGTGATGAGCTTGCCGCGGATCGGACGCACTATGGCGTCAGCCTTCTCATCGAGTCGATTCGGCAGCAGCAAGCGCAGCTCCAGCACCGTGCCGTAGGAGAGGTGCACGGCAATGTCGCGCTGCCGGTACAGCCTGGTGCGCACCGAGTCGGGGAAGCGCCGGCGGACTTTCTCGAGCGCGTGGAGGATGTGTTTGCAGGTGCCGAGGGTGTTCTTGCGAAAATCCGGGCATGAGCAGTACGACTCACCCGCCTGCCATCCTCGCAGCGCGACACGATACGTCTTGCCGGAAGCGGCGTTCGTGACCGTGTAATCCGCCCAGATCTCTTGCGGGGAGAGGGAGTTGAGCCGCATCTTCTCCGTGCGCGCGCGCTCCTCGCGCTCCGCGAGGGCCTGGGCCAGCAGCGCCTGCTCGCTCAGGCTTTCGACCGGCTCACGCTCGAGCGGTGCATCGGCCAGGCCGAGCGCAAGCTTCTCTTCGAGGATCAGGGAGAAGGCGGCACCGGCATGCTCGCACGGCACGTTGCAGGCGCTGCAGCGCCATTTGAGGCGGCCGCGTGCAGCTGGACTCATAGCGAGCGTTACGGTGGTAGAGTCCACCGCGAGGCGAAACCGGTCCCGGTCGAATTCGACCTGGGTGGCGATGTCGATGTCGTACTTGCCGCCGGCGGCGATGAGGCGATCGCCCTCGGCACCCAGGAGTTTCGTAACGCTGGTGAAAGTCAGCCGCGACAGTGTGTCAAAGAGCGTCAGCTCGGCGCTCGGCTTCGTCAACATGGGATATGGGACATCATGCAGCTCTCACGGTGTAGCAGGGTCAAATTCCATCTGGCACCCGACGGTCTCCACGACGGAGACGCGGCTCGGATCGATTATCTTCAGCTCAGATTCGCCCGCGAAGAATGTCGTGATCCGGAGGTTACTGAGCGGCGTTTTCAGCACGACATAGTGAGGACCGAATTTCCGGGTCCCCATGACGGGGTCCAGGGAGTATGAATGTTGGGCGGCGCGCCAAAGCTCATTGGCGAAGCCGGCGGAGTTAATGTCGAGTCCTGCTGCGGTGGCCATCGCGTCGCCCAGCCACGTTGCGTGGCGCAGGCCGCCGGTCTCGCAACGATTGATGCGATCGTGAATCGTGTTGAACGACAGGACCGAATCAGACAGCATAACTGCCTGGATGCGCAGATACTTTTTCCATATTTCCTGGTTCGCGGACGAGAGATCTTCCGGCCGGAATCGCAGGCAGCGGAAAATGGTGGCGTCCCCGATACCCCGATAAAGCAGGACCTCTCCCTCTTCGATGTGCGGCTGGTCCTGGAGGGAGATCCATTGATAACTGCCGTGCTGAATCAGCAGGGAACCCACTGTGTCGTACGGCTTACGCACGTGGCGATAGGCGGCCATCGGTGCCTGGACTTCGACGTCCGAGAAGAGGCCGGGCTCGCAGTATTGTCGTAACTCAGCTCCATGACCTTTGCGGGCGTTGTCCCAGAAATCGAAGAGAAAGCCCGCGTTGTCCTTGAGACGATCGCCGAAGTAGCGGTGCCGACGCAGATTGATGCCCGGTTCGAAAATTCCTGGAAGGATCCAGCTGTACTGGAAAAAGTAGTCTCTCGCCGGCGGTTCGGTGGGGCTGTAGGCCAGCGGACCTTTCGCGGCCAGCCAGGGGACAAGGTGGTTCGAGCCAACGATAGTGGCAGTAAAAAATTTGGAGAGTCTGGCGGCCATATGTCCGTGGTTCACTCGGCGCCCAGCAGCAATTGGATCGCACTGCGAGTTTCCGGACTCAAGCTGGAGAACTCATCCTCCGTCAGCAATCCTTCCGAGCGAATTCTAGCCAGCATTGTCAGCGCATTCGAGCGCTTTGGATCATTGAAGATGATTGCCATATCTCGATCGCGCTGTTCGATGATCTTAAAGATACCGAGATAGCGCTGATGGGCGTTCTGGGCGCGGATGTGCATGACACGGTCGATCTCGACAAGCACGCGTTCGCAGAAGCGTTCGAGCGCGAGCGTATGCAGGCGCCTCAGCACTTTCCAGTCGGCCTCTGCGATCGTATGTAGCACGGTGCCGACTCATTCACCGCCGAAGCCGAGCGCGAATGATACGGCCGAACTTGCGTCTCTTAACCATCTTCATCGCCGTTGATTCCAATGTGATGTCGGTCCACAGCGTACACGGCATCAGGGGATGAGTGCAGCGTCGCGAGCGGTCAGCCATGCGCTTGCTTGCTCTTGACATCTTGACTTCAAGATGTATTCTACGCGGCTCTGAATTTGGAGCATTCATGCGAATTTTATCGAAGTCGACACACCTGCACGCAATGTAGCGCCTCCGCAAGCTCACGGTTGCGGGTAGCGCATTACCCGAAGCCGATTGGGCCGATCTTCGCCTCGCGCGAAAACGTAAGCCCCCGGCTAAGGATTCTTGCCGAGGGCTTTTTGTTATCCGGAGTCGTCCATGCGCGAAGATATGTACAAAGTGATTGTCGAGCGGCCACGCCGCGCGAAGGAGGGTGACGCCATCGCCGCCCGGCTACGTAAGGATTTTGACGGGCCAGTGCGGCTCGGTATGCGTGCGGGCTATGGCTCTCGTAGCCTCAACGAGAACCTGGCCCCACTGCGTCGCTACCTGCAGGCGCAGATCGGGCGCCCCTGGAACAAGGTGTTCAGCGAAATCTGTGCCGGAATCGATCGGCGCAATACCGTTCAGCAGCACATCCATCAACACATTCGCGACTTCATCGCGATCAATGTCGGCGCCCGCGAAGGGCGGCTGGTTGACTTGGCGCCTCGGTGGGGATTTCTCGGGCGTGACTCCGGAATAGCTCAGGAACTGTATGTCGATCCGCGTACCGGGCTGATCCGTCTCAACAGGAATTACCGATCTTGGCGACACAGCGCTGCCGAGCGTCGCAGGCGTGATCTTGCGGAGATCGCAATGCGCCGCCGCGTCGTCGACGAGCGCACGTATCTGCTGCTGTTGGATGATGTTTGGTATCGCGTCGAAACTGATGTGTTGCCAAAGGAGCGCCTCGTTGAGAGTGTCGTCGACAGCAAGCCGCACAGGCATGTGATTGCGGAACCGCGGTATGACGTTGTACTGCGGCGGAATATTTCACGGGCAGTGCGCGCCGATTTCCAGCAATGCGAGCGTCTGTATGGGTCGGGCGACCTCTATGCTGTGAGCAAGAGGCAAATGTCGACACGAGAAATCAAGGCGCACCGGCTGCGCTAGGTATTGGAGGATGCACGATGCTTATCTGTGCCGCCGGCGACATTCACGGAGCAATGGACCGCCTCTATCAGGACGTGTTTGCGTTCGAGGCGTCGCTTGGAGTTTGCTTTGACTATGTGCTGCGCGTCGGCGATTTCGGTATCTGGCCCGATCCGAATCGGATCGACAAGGCGACGCGCCATCATGCGGCGTGGGCGACTTTCCCGCGTGGTTGAGAGAAGGCCGAGGGGCACCCCGGCCTACCAGCTCGGGCGACGATGGCAAATGGCTGGCATGCGCTTCACTACGATCGCCGATTTAGGCGTGTTAAGCTTTCGGCAGCGAATGTCGCGAGGGTCGGGCGTCTACTGCCAGCCCTACTGCCAGCGACGGGGAAATGAGGGGAATGCAGGGGACTGGAACCTGTTGCGAATCAGTAAGTTGCTGATTCCTAAGAGTCTACGGGTGGTTCAAAAGCCCATCGAGGGTTCGAATCCCTCCCTCTCCGCCAATAGTCTTGAATCTGCCAGCCGCTACGGCTGTGCGCGCATATTGCCGGACTTTCTAGCTCAATCGTTGAAAGTCTCGTCCGTTCACCATGGCGGGAACGACGGCCGTGCGGACCGTAAAGTCGCCGAAGCGTTCGCCGGGTGTGCGCTCCGCGGCATACCGCCGAAGCAAGGAATCGAGCTCGGTCAGGATCTCGGCCTCGGCGATATTCTCTCGGAACAGGGCGTTCAACCGGTCCCCGTTTGCGCTGGCGCCGAGATAGAGGTTGTAGCGGCCGGGCGCCTTTCCGACCAGGGCGATTTCCGCGAGATAGGGGCGAGGGCAGCCATTGGGACAACCGCTCATTCGAATGGTGATCGGATCGTCCGCGAGCCCAGCCTGGGAAACGATCTGCTCCACCTTGTCGAGCAGGTTCGGTAGATAGCGCTCCGCCTCGGCCATCGCCAATGCGCAGGTCGGAAGCGCCACGCACGCCATGGAATTCTGGCGGATGCCGCTGATGTAGCCGTCGTTGGCAATTCCGTGCGAGGTCAAGAGCCCCTCGATCGTCGGCCGGTCAGCCTCGCTGACACCCGCAATCGTCACGTTCTGATTCGTCGTCAGGGCGATCATTCCACGATGCACCGAGGCAATGGCGCGCAATCCGGTCAATAAAGGGCGCTTCGCGGTATCGGAAAGGCGCCCGTTCTCGACGAACAGGGTGTAGTGCCATAGACCATCCGCACCTTGCAGCCAGCCCAGCCGGTCGGCCGACGAGTCGAAGCGGAAGGGCCGTGCTCCCTGGAGGGGCCGACCGCGCCGTGCGGCCAGTTCCTCGCGAAACCAGTCGAGGCCTCGATCCTCGATGGTGTACTTGAAGCGTGCGTGTGCGCGGTCTTTGCGATCTCCATAGTCGCGTTGGATGCACAGCGTCTGCTCGGCGACATCCAGTACCTCGTCGGGCGTACAGAACCCGACAACCTCGCTCAGGCGCGGAAACGTCGCACTCACTTTGTGGGTCATGCCCATGCCGCCGCCGACGCTTACGTTGTAGCCTGAAATCGCGCCGTTCTCGACGATGGCGATGAATCCCAGATCGTGGGCAAACACATCGACGTCGTTCTGCGGTGGAACCGCAAGTGCAATCTTGAATTTGCGGGGCAGATAGGTGCTGCCGTACATCGGCTCCTCGTCATCGGGCGGCGACTCCGACGCCGGGCTGCCGTCGAGGAACACCTCGCGATAGGCGCCGGTACGGGGCAGCAGTCGCGCACCGATATCGTGGGCCAGGCGGCTGACTTCCGCATGCGCCGGAGATTGCAGCGAATTCGCGCTGCAAATCACGTTCCGATTCACGTCCCCGCAGGCTGCGATCGTATCGAGGCCTGCGGCATTGATTCCCTGGATGAGCGCCCGCAGATTTCGTTTCGATACATGGTGGAACTGAAAGGTCTGGCGCGTCGTAAGCCGCAGGGTATTGCCCGCGTATTGGCGCGCCAGAGCATCGAGTGTAAGCCACTGTGCGGCGGTGCAGGCGCCTCCGGGCAGCCGCACACGCGCCATGAATTGGTACTTCGGTTCGAGCTTGGAGCGACGCCGTTCATCACGCTGCTCGCGGTCGTCCTGCTGGTAGATGCCGAAGAACTTGGTCAGCAGACCGTCCGCATCGCTGACCGCGCCGGTCACGGGATCGGCGAGGCTCTGTGAAAGCGTGCCCCTCAGGAATCGGCTCTCGTGCTTGATCCGTTCGTTCGGATTGAGTTGCTCGAGCGGCAGGTCCCTCGGTAGAACGTGTTCGCCGGCCGCCATCAATACACGTCTTTCTGGTAGCGGCGGTCGCGTTGCAACCCAGTCACATATTCGAGCGCCCGATCCTCGGTCAATGCACCGTGAATTCTCGCCACGTCGATCAATGCAGCATGTACATCCGGCGCCATCCGGCCGGCGTCTCCGCAGACGTAGAAATTCGCGCCCTCCTGCAACCACGCCCAAAGCTCGGCACCGCGCTCGCGCAGGCGGTGCTGGACGTAGATCTTTTCGGCCTGATCGCGCGAGAAGGCGACGTCGATGCGATGGAGGGTTCCCCGCTTGCGGGCATCGAGCCACTCGGCTTGATAGAGAAAATCCGAAGTGAATTGGCGGTCGCCGTAAAAGAGCCAATTACGTCCGCCGGCACCGGTCAATTCGCGTTCCGCGACAAAGGCGCGGAAGGGAGCCACTCCGGTGCCCGGCCCCACCATGATGATCGGCGTTCGCGGGTCGGCCGGGAGCCGAAATCCGCCATTGCGATGCAGATAGATGGGGGCGCTGGCGCCTTCCTCTGTGAGGGCGGCCAGATGATTCGAAACGACCCCGTACCTCGGCACATTGAATGAGTCGTATTGGACGACGCTGACCGTCAGATGCGCTTCGTCCGGTGCTGATTTCTGGCTGGAGGCGATCGAATACAGCCGCGGAGCAAGCGGGCGCAGCAGCTGCGCGAACGCGGCCTCCGCGAGGCCGGCCGGCGGATATTCGCGCACCAAGTCGATCAGGTGCCGTCCATACAAGTAGCGGCGCTCCGCATCGGGAGATCGGCCCAGCTCGGCGAGCGGGGTGGATCCGGTTGCGGCGGCGTAGCGTTGCAGAAGCGCCGGGGTCACCGGACCGATATCGAAATGCTCGATGAGCGCCGTCCGCAGCTCCGTCTCCTGGGAGTCGACGCGAACCAACGCCTGAGGACGGAACGGGGTGGCATTCAGGAGAGCATCGACCGCGTCGGGACGATTTTTCGGCACCACTCCCACGGCATCGCCGGGTTCATAGCGGATGTGCGAGTCTTCCAGCGACAGCTCGATATGGCGAACATCCTTGCTCGAATCTCGTCCAGTCAAACGCTGGTTCGTAAGAATACTTGCGTGGAAGGGATTGCGGCGGGTATGTGCCGTGGACACCGTGGCCGAGCGAATCTCCGCATCGCCGCCGCGCGAAACGGTTTCGGCGTTCGACTGCGCTCCGGCGTTCGATGATGCGATGACGTGAGTCAATACGTCATCGATCCAGCGGCGGGCGACCAGGTCGAACTCTACGTCGCACTCCTCGCGCGGACGGAATCGTTTGGCGCCCAGCGCTTCGAGACGGGCATCGAATTGTCGCCCCGTCTCGCAGAATTTCTCATAGCTCGAATCCCCGAGGGCGAGAACGCAGTAGCTCAGATGGCCGAGACGCAGGCCCTTGGGATGATTCAGGAAATCGGCGAAGGCCATCGCTCGATCCGGAGGATCGCCGTCCCCGTGAGTGCTCACGATGACGATCAGTCTCTGCGCTGATTCGAGGTGCGACTTCTTGCAGTCCATCATGTCGAGCAGCGTTGCCTCGACTTGCCGCTCCTTGAATTTATCTTGCAGAAGCCGCGCTATTCGCTCCGAATTGCCGCTCTGCGACCCATAGAGAATGGTCGCCACGGAGCGCTGAGCGGTCGCGGAGGCGCTTGGCGCGGAAGTCGCGGACACGGCACCGCTGGCGCCCGCGAGATAGCCGCTCAGCCACAGTCGCTGGCCCGCATTCAAATCCGCAATCAGCGCGCGAACCCGCTCGATGGTGGCGGGCTCGAATGGAGCGTGGGCCCACTCGTCGCGTTCTTTGGGGTTCGGCATATCGCGTACGTCTGTCTGCGGCGGGCTCACGGTGCGCAGACAGGGACGCTGCTCCCTCCGGCTCTAACCGGGCGGTTGCTTTCGTCGGCGCTGAAATCGGCTGCCGTAGCGCCAAATGGCAGGCTCAAAGGGACGCTACGGGGAAGAATTTGAAGGGACGCCATCAACTCATCATAGAGGCGGCATATCGCGACACAAATAACCAAATACAGTATCGATATGCGGTTTGCTTATGAGCCAGGGCGGCGAGGACCTTCGTCATGCGGTGTCGCAAGTGTTTGATTATCAAGAAGATAGACTTCCTGGCGATTTGGACCGGCCGACACCGCCGGCTTTGCGGTGCGTGTCTCTCCGGCAACCCGCCGGTAGCTGCCCCGTTTCAAGCACGAATCGCCATATATTTCGCAGGGTTGGCTCTCGAATGGGCAGCCGCGTTTGATGTGTTAATATTCGCGCCCCTGACGCCCAAGGGGTCGCTCATCGAGCAGCGACTTGGGCGTCAGAAATTTCAATTTTTGCTTTGCGCCCGTAGCTCAGTTGGATAGAGCGCCTGGCTACGAACCAGGAGGTCGGGAGTTCGAATCTCTCCGGGCGCGCCAATTTACAAATCCAAGGTCAGTTTACTGTCCGTGCTCTGAATGCCGGCTTCTCGGCGCTCAATTTGGTGGCTGCGATGTCTCAAAGTTGGCCGATCAGAGACGCAAAGGGCCGCTGGTGTCCAACCGCAAAGCCGTAGGATCGTGAAAGTGGGGAAGAATGTGATCCCTGAATGACCGCGGCTCGTCGGTTCACACAACCGCGAGTACAATTATCAGCGGAGGTTATGTATGACTCGGCAATTCGACGTGGTAGTCGAGAAGGACTCGGAAGGCTACTTTGTGGCAACCGTCCCCGCGTTGCCAGGCTGCCATACGCAGGCCAAGTCACTAGATGAACTCATGTCGCGGATCAGGGAGGCAATTGAGCTTTGCCTCGGGGTTGAGGGTAGCCCCGGCGAACCGCTCGATTTCATCGGAGTGCAGCGAGTCACGGTTGGCGCGTGACATCGTTCGCCGCAGTTAAGGGCAAGGATCTCATTGCGGCCTTGCGCAGCCAGGGATTCGCTGCAGACTGAGGCGGCGTGAGTCGAAAGATCCGATTCACAGGGGGTTGCCTGACACCCTACCAAAAAACGTAGCGCTTCATCCCTTTTCGTGGCGCTATCTTCACCGGCGAATGAGGGCGCGTGCTCTTTCCAAGGACTCTTCGAGGGGAATCCCCTGCACTTGGCCGCTCTCCAGTTCGGCTGTACGGCGTTGATTTTCTTCGTGCCACGCACGTTCGACGGCGGGATCGGCATCGCCGTACTTGGCGCTCCATATCCGGTCTATTAGATCTGCGATCGCGTCCTCGGACCAAGTGCGAGCCTCGATTACGATTTGGTCGGCGCTGAGTTTCATGGCATCACTGCGCATGCGCAGCGCCGAGCAATCTCTCCGGTCGCCAAGATCCGAAAATGCTCATTCTGGAACGGTCTCTCCCGATCCGCCCATCTCGGCCGGCATGTCTTTGAACTTCGGTAGTCCATCTTTGATCGGCAATATGCTTTCCCCATAGTGGACGTGCACAGTGGGCTCGAACTTCAAGTTAGGCAACATTGCTGCGTAAATGTCGACGAGGCCGAATCCGGGATGATCGGTGAACAAGTGCCCGCCGCATTGGGTGCACCACTTGCGGCTGCTGCCGGGGGTCTTGTTGAACGTGCCGATGCTCGAGGCGCCTGTGGTGACTTTGAGCGAATCGGGCTTCCACAGAGTGAACGCATTCACCGGACCGGCCGACCAAGTTCTGCATGAGGCGCAGTGACAGTAGCCCTGAGCTTGCGGCGTCCCGTTGACCGTAAATGTTACCGCTCCGCAAAAGCAGCTCGATGAATGAGTCATGGTCGGGCACTCCAGATAGGTTGAAACGAGAGAGTCTTGACCTAACTTTACAACAATGTTCGTGCCGTCGTCGTCAGGCGTCACTTCGACAGACGATCCTTCGGCGCCTATACCGGAGCCACCACACCACGGATGGTGCGGACAATGACATCCTGTTCGGAGGTGGCCTATGAGAGTCCTGGATTTCATCGCTGTTGCGGTGCCGTGCGCCGCATTGATTTCGACCGGATTTTGCGGCGATTTAACAGTGGGGCAATCGGTACAGCCTTCCCGGGCCGTCGATCCGGGGGTTCGGCGCGCGCCAACCGATAACGGGCCGCCCGTCGCGCTGTCAGGTCTCGCGCCGGATGAGCTTTCGTTCTTTGCCGACGGCATGGCGAGGTTCGATACGGTCGAGGTCGTCAGCGGCGCCGACCAACAAGCAAGGCAACGGACTTGGGCCGCGATTCAACTCGAATCAATGCGCGTCCTGCCACTCGCAGCCGTATATGGGCGGGAGCAGTCCTGCGCAGAATCCGCTGCTTGGCGTCGCCACTGCCGAGGGCGCGGCCAACGTGATTCCTTGGTTCATCACGGCGAACGGCCCCATCCGCGAGGCTCGCTTCGTGGAGTCCAACGGAGTCTATGACGGCGGGGTACACAATCTGTTCGTGGTCAGCGGCCGGAGCGACGCGGGCTCCTGCAATATCGTGCAACCCGACCTTCACGCCCGCCGGTAACCCCCTGACGGGGCAAGGCGGCAACCGAACATCGTCTTCCGCATCCCTACGCCGATCTTTGGCGCAGGGCTCATCGAGGCGATTCCCGACTCGGCGATTCTCGCCAACATGAAAGCGAACGCCGTGCAAAACGCCCGGGCGGGTGTGCACGGTCATGCCAACGCGATCCTCGAAGGCAACGTGAATCTGAGCGCGAACGACGGCAGCGTGACCCGCTTCGGATGGAAGGCGCAGAACAAATCGCTGCTGATGTTTGCCGGAGAGGCTTACAACGTGGAGATGGGCATCTCCAACCAGCTGTTCCCGCAGGAGCGCGACGAGACGGCCTCTTGCCGCCCTTACAATTACACGCCCGAGGACACCAACAATTTCTCCCCGCCTGCGACCGAGACTCCGACCGCCATCCTTTCGGATATCGAGGCGTTTGCCGATTTCATGCGCATGCTCGCGCCGCCCGTTCCGGCGGCCCCCACCCCTCGACGATCAATGGGCGGGCGGTATTCATCGAGGTGGGCTGCGCGGCCTGCCACACGCCATCGTTCACGACGGGGGCAGCCATTGCGACGCGGTTCATCGCGCACTCCGAGTCCGGCGCTATCCGGTCAACCCGTCAACTTGTACTCCGATCTGCTGGTGCACCACATGGGCCAGGGCCTTGCGGATGGCGATCACCCAGGGCGCGGCCGGCCCCGATGAGTTCCGCACGGCCCCGCTCTGGGGGTCTGGGTCAGCGCGTGTTCTTCCTGCACGATGGACGAACCAGTGACCTGGCGGCGGCGATCCAGGCCCACAATAGCTCCGGCAGCGAGGCCGATGCGATCGTGCAGAAGTTCAATGCCTTGAGTATCGCTCAACAGCAAGACGTATTGAATTTTCTGCGCTCGCTCTGAGGCGGCGGGATTCTCGTGAATCCCATTCTTTTCATTGACGGCGACATTCGGGTTGCTGCGACTCTCGCTGGTTACCTCGAAGGACAGGGATTTTCCGTGCACATCGAGAGCGACCTGGATCGCGGAGTTACCGAGGCGTTGTCGGGAAACTATGGGATGGCAGTGCTGGGCGACGTCCCGGTCGAATCGCGCGGCGCAGTCGAGCAACACGGTACCACCGAGTCGTATGGTGCCCAGGCGTTACGGCGTATCCGCGGGCAAAGCGAGCTGCCGGTGCTCATGATGAGCGCCGGCCGCGGCAGCATGGATTGCATCGCCGCGCTCGAACTCGGCGCAGACGGCTACGTCGCCAAGCCGTGTACGCCGAGGGAACTCAGCGCGAGGATTCGGTCGATTCTACGGCGCATGCTGTCGGCCGAACCTTATGATCGTCCGCCCAGAGCATTGCTGTCCGGAGGCTTGACCCTTTGGCCGGAGCAACGCCGTGCGGAGTGGCGCGGAGAGCCGTTGTCGCTCACGAGCACGGAGTTCAGCCTGCTGGAAGCGCTTCTGCGTCATGTGGGCCGACCCGTGAGCAGGCGCGATCTGTCCCACTACGCGCTCGGGCGGGTGCTCGCGAGGAATGATAGGCGGGTCGATGTGCACCTCTCCAGCATACGACGCAAGCTCTGCGCTCACGTTGGCGGTCGATCCCTCATCCGCGCGGTGCATGGGAAGGGCTATCGGCTGCTCGAGGAGTGATTCCGGACAGCCGCTGCAACTGCGGCGTTGGATCAAGCCTCGCGTGCGCGAAGTTACGTCGCCTCGATGATTGCGAGCAGCTTGAGGCCGCGAGGATCCATCACCGCCAACAACGAGCTGCCTCTACCCGTGAGCGCAATCCCGTTGGGCTGATCGGTCGCAAGCCCGGCCGCTTGCATGCGTTTTTCAAGCAGGGTCTTCTGTTTGGGCGAGAAGAACTTGATGTCACTGACTTTTTTCAATTGGCCGCGGAGCTCCGGCACCCCCTCCTGCCAGGTCTTGTAATACTGCGGCAGTCCAACGATGTCGTAGTCGCCCTGCATCACTCCTTGAAAAATCTTGTCCGCCTCCTTCGGGTCCTTCGGGAAGGGTGCCCAGATCCATCGCGGCAAGCTGTACCAATGTGGCGCCAGGGCCAAGTTCTGCTTACGCGCCAGGCTCGCCGCTTTGGGATCGATGTCGGACGCCTGGACGACCTGGAGACAGTTGACCGAGAACGCATAGTAGAGGGGGCGTCCGCTCCAGAGCGTCGTCGTTCCGTAGCCGAGAGCTACCAACTGCACGGTCACGATCATGGCGATGTCCCGGACGAGCTCCCGCCGCGGCTTGCGCTCGTTGGCGATGATCAAGGTGATCAGCGGGCCGATCACGACGTTGACCCCGACCATGACGGCGACCACATGGATCGGCTTCCGTCAGGTGCCAGCCCGGCCAGTGATACCAGCCGAGGTAGAGGGCGCCGAGAACCAGCGAAAGCGCAAGTGCGCTGCCGAGGAGATGCAGTCCGAACGCTTTGAGCCTGAATTTCATCGATAATCACCAGCGATCCCTGATAGACGCCTATTTTTCACACTTCAGCGCGGGACGGAAGAGCGCTCGGCCCGCCAGGGCGCAAATTTGCAAACAGGATCACATAGAGCGGAGGGTCCGCATAGGGTTTAGCGCGCAATGCTACCATCCGCCGTCGACTTGAAACCGGCGGTGAGAACTTGATCCCACAGGAAGCCTCCTCGACCGCCCGGCCTCTACTAAGAATACTGGGGCTGGGTTTCGGCCTCGCCATGGTATTCGGCGGAACGGTGGGCGCCGGCATCCTGCGCCTGCCGGGCACCCTTGCCGCGGCACTCGGCGATTCGCATGCGATCCTCTTGTTCTGGGTGCTGGGCGGTCTCTACGCGCTGCTGGGGGCGGTATCCGTGGCTGAGCTGGCGGCGATGCTGCCGCAGGCCGGCGGGTTCTATGTATACGCGCGCCGCGCCTTCGGCGACGGGGTGGGTTTTCTGGTCGGGTGGAGCGATTGGTTCAATCAGACGGCCTCGCTCGCGTATGTGTCGATGACGGCGACCGCCTTCCTGGGCACGCTGTGGCCGCCTGCCGCACAATATTCCAGAACGGGAGCCGTGCTGATCATCGTCGGACTCACCGCCATGCAGTGGGCGGGCCTTCGCATCGGCAGCGTGGTCACGCGATTCATCAGTGTGACCATCGGTCTCATGATGCTGGTACTGATCGTCGTGTGCTTCAAGGCACCGCCCGCCTCTGCCGGGGTGCCGATCCCGATGAGCGCGGCCGACTTGCCGCTCTTCTCCACGGCGATGGTGGCCGCGGTGGTGACGGCGCTGCGCGCGGTGCTGGTGACCTACGACGGGTGGTATTCGCCGATCTATCTCGCGGAGGAAAGCACCGATCCGGAGCGCACCATGCCGCGCGCCATCATCGGCGGGACGCTCGTGCTCATCGTGCTTTATGTGTTGATCAATGCCGCGGTGCTTCGCGTATTGCCGCTCGCCGTGCTTGCGGGCTCCCAGTTGCCGGCCGCCGATGCGGCTCGAATCGTGTTGCCGCGCGGCGGCGCGGTGCTGGTGACGGTCATTTCGCTGCTGACGGTGTTGAGTCTCGTCAACGCCGTCTTGCTCATGGCGCCGCGCATCCTGCTCGCGATCGGGCGGGACGGATTGTTCACGGCCAAAGCGGCCAGCGTGAGCGCCGGCGGCACGCCGCGGATCGCGCTGGCGGTCTCGAGCGCGGCGGCGATCGCGTTGATCCTGACCGGCACTTTCGAGCAGATCGTGGCGCTCGCCGCGGTTCTGTTTCTGCTCACCTACATCGCGACATACGCGGCGGTGTTCGTCCTGCGCCGGCGGGAACCGGGCCTGCCGAGGCCTTATCGGGCATTCGGATTTCCCTTTACCACGGGGACCGTGCTGCTGGGGTGTGTCCTGGTGCTGATCGCGGCAGTGATGGAGGACCCGCGCTCCGGGGTGATCGCGGCGCTGTTGCTCGGTGCCTGCGCTCCAGCCTATCGCTGGATCGCACACCGCAGGAAACGCGTGGCGTCCGCCTCCGAAGCCTCAGTCGAAGTCGGTCGGTAGCGCGGGCTCCGCCGCATGGCGGAACATGCGCTGAATTTGTTCCGCGGTCGTGCGGCCGATGGACAACGGCGGCAGACCGTCGTGCGCAAAGAACGCGACCTCGCTGGTCTCGATGCTCGGCGCCGCTTTGCCGCCGGTGAGCTCGCAGATGAAGAACAGCTTGTAGATCGAGTCGAGATGGTGAGGCCGGTTGTGCTTGCGATAGTCGTATACCGCGGCGAGCTTGACGGCACGCGCTTCGAAACCCGATTCCTCCCGTACTTCTCGAACCACCGATTCGGCGGGCGACTCGTTCACGTCGGCCCAGCCCCCGGGCAGCGTCCAGGAGCCGTCGCTCACTTCCCGGACCAGGAGTACCCGGCCCTCGACGAACGCCGCCGCCCGTACATCGACCTTCGGCGTCGCATAGCCGGTGTCGTGCCGTATATAGTCGAGAAGGCCCGGGTCAGGCCGGCCGGCTCCTAGAGCGATCACCGAGGCCGCGAGCTCCTGGATCCGCTCGTAGCGCTGACGGTCGAAAGGGTCGCGGCAAAACGCGAGCCCGATCTGCGCGATGGATCTAAGCTCGCGGCCGATGGTGAGCCACGCCGGTTCGCGGTTCATTCCGTGCGCGCCGCTGCCGCGCAGCTCGAATCCAGCAACAGCTCCGCGGCGCGCTCGGTGCCCGCGAGTACCACGAAACCCGGTCCCTCGTGGAATTGCTTGCCGGCGACCAGCAAGCCGTAATCGGCAGGAGTGTGCCCATTGTCGGGAATGTCATGCGCCAGGATCTCGAATGGATTGCGCTCCAGAGAGTCGCCCATGAGACGCCGCGCCTCGAAACGCGCGCCGCCGATGCGCAGATCCGTCCATCCCGCGCCGAGCCGGTCCGAAGCCTCGTCGATCGCCTGGACCACCGGGGGGGCCAAACACTCGACGTGGATGTGCAGCTGGTCCTGGCTGCGCGAATTCGTCGGATTGACCGCGAGGCCCACGTCGCCGCGCGGTACGGGGTGTCCGACGACATCGGCCAACCGGCTCCGGGCGTCCCATGCGAAAGCGAAATAATTCGGCGCGCGCGGCTCGGAGAGCACAGGGCTCTCTATCCCGGGAATGCTTCGGGTGGGGATGAGTAGAAAGTGCGCGCCGCCTTTGCGGTCCGCGAGCACGGCGTAACCCGAATCTCCGTGCCCGGGGTCCGGGAGGACGACCTGCACGCAGGGGGCCGGATCATGCCGGGAAATCCAATCGACCACACAATGCTCCTGGACGATCTCCTGCAGGGCATGCCGATCCGCGCCGTGTACCGACGGCGATAACAGCACCGCCGCGAAAAGCGCCGTCGCTGCCCAGTATGACGCCGAGGAAAGGGCCAAGCGAGGGTTACAGCGGCTCTGTTTCGGCGACCGGGCGCAACGCGTGTGCCGCCGGAATCCGCACGTCCAGGATTCCGCCCGCCGCGGTCCCGGATACCTCGAAGGTGCCGCCCAGCGCTCGAATGCGGTGGCGCATGGAGGCCAGCACATGAACGTCGATGTCGGAGCTCGGGTTCGAAATTCCGCGGCCGTCGTCGGTGATGCGAAACACGACGGTATCGTCATCGATATCCATGGTTACGTCCACGGTCTTCGCCGCGGACCGCTTGATGATGGTCGCGAACGATTCCTGCGCGATGCGGAATAGCGCGATGGCCGCATCCGCGCTCAGCTTCGGTTCTTCGTCCGGGAAGTACTCGTTGCACGTCAGGCCCGCGCGCGCGCAGGTCTCCTTCAGCTGCCAGCGAAGCGCGGCGATGAACCCTACGTTGTCGAGCAGCGTCGGACGCAGCTCCTCGATGATCCGACGCTTGAGATCGATGCCGGCGGACAGGTTCTGTTGCACCCGATTGAGCCGCTGCTTGAGGTCCACGTCGCCCGGACCGAGGTGCTGTTCCGCCCAGGATATATCCATTCGCGCGCCGACGAGCAGGCCGCCCAATTCGTCGTGCAGCTCCCGCGCCAGCTCGGCTTTTTCGCGTTCGGACACACTTTGCAGGTGGGTCGAGAGTTCCGCGAGCTCCCGGGTCCGCTCCGCGACCTCATTCTCCAACCGCTGCTTCTGGCTGCGCAGCTCCGCGGTCTGCAGCGCGCGCCGATGCAGATATCGATAGATCAGGCCGGCGGCCACCGCGATGAGGATGACATTCAGGATCACGGCAACCGCGGAGAGCGAGGGGCTCACGATCGATGCTCGTGCAGTGAAGGAATTGCGGTGTCCATAGAGAACGCGTCGAGCATGAGCCTGGCGGTGGATTCAATGTCGACGGAAAAGCCAAAAAAAGCAAGTCAGCGTAATCCTACCCGATGCGCCGGCGGAAGGGTCCTGCGTACGAATAACCCCGGCCGATTTCGATACCGATTCGACACCCGATTTCGATGCCTGTCCCTCTGGATTTGGAATTTTGAGCGTGAGTTAGTCCTCGATCGCTTACCATACGCGGCCTCATGCAAATCGCCCGTTTGGATAAAGTCTCGCTGAGTTTCGGCGCCAAGCCGTTGCTGGACCGCGTCGGCCTTCTGGTCGCCAAGGGCGAGCGCGTGTGCGTGCTCGGCCGCAACGGCGAGGGAAAGTCCTCGCTCCTGAAGCTCATCGCTCGCGAGATCGCGCCCGATGGCGGCGAGCTGTGGATTCGTCCCGGCGCGAAAGTGGCGAGTCTTGCCCAGGAAGTGTCGGCGGCGAGCGGCGACACCGTGCGGGAGCTGATCCTGCGCGAGGCAGCCGCGGTGAACCTCGAGGGGGATTGGCAGGCCGCGCTGCAGACGGATCAGATCATCGCGCGGCTTGGGCTCGACGCCGACGCGGCGCTCGGCTCCCTGTCCGGGGGCTGGCGGCGGCGCGCTATGCTCGGGCGGGCGCTCGTGACGGAGCCCGACCTCTTGCTGCTGGATGAACCGACCAATCATCTCGACATCGATGCCATCACCTGGCTCGAGGAGCTGATGTCGGAATTTGCGGGCGCGCTTGTCTTCGTGAGCCACGACCGCGCTTTCGTCCGGAGGCTGGCGACCCGCGTCGTGGACTTGGATCGGGGACAGTTGCGGGAGTGGTCCGGAGATTATGATACCTACGTGCTCCAGAAGCGCGCGGCCCTCGACGCGGAGGCCAAGCAGGCTGCCCTGTTCGACAAGAAGCTCGCTCAGGAGGAAGTCTGGATTCGCCAGGGCGTGGAAGCGCGCCGCACGCGAAATGAAGGCAGGGTTCGCGCGCTCAAGCAGTTGAGGATCGAGCGCCGCGAGCGGCGCGAGGTTCTCGGCCAGGTCGATATCAAGGCGGAGGACGCGTCGCCGTCCGGGAAACTGGTTTTCGAGGCGAGCGAGGTCTACCTCGAGCTGGGAGGCACACCCCTCATTGCGGATTTCTCCACGCGCATCATGCGCGGCGATCGCATCGGCATCATCGGTCCGAACGGCTGTGGAAAGAGCACGCTCATCAAACTCCTGGTCGGCGAGCTCGAACCGCGGCGCGGATCGATCTACCGCGGAACCTCGCTCAAGGTCGCGTACTTCGACCAGCAGCGCGAATCGCTCGATCCGGCGGCGTCGATCATGGACAACGTCACGGCGGGAAGCGGCGACATGATCGAGGTCGGCGGGCGCATGCGCCACGTATCCGGATATCTGCGCGATTTTCTGTTTCCTCCGGATCGGCTGCTCGCCCCCGTCTCGATGCTCTCGGGCGGTGAGCGCAACCGGCTGATGCTCGCCAAGCTGTTCGCCAAGCCCAGCAATCTTCTGGTGATGGACGAGCCCACCAACGATCTCGATGCCGAGACCCTGGACCTGTTGGAGGAGCTGGTCGCCGACTATGCGGGAACGTTGCTCCTGGTCAGCCACGACCGGGCATTCCTGGACAATGTGGTGACCAGTACCTTGGTGTTCGAGGGCGGCGGGCGCATCGAAGAATATGTCGGCGGATACAGCGACGCCATCCGGCAGAGGCAGACGCGCCTCGATCCGCCCGGCGCGAAAAACAGGGCTAGGAAGGCGGCGAGGGCGGCGGACGATGCAGGTCCGCCGGACGATGCGGGTCCGCAGAAGCCGCGAAAGCTATCGTACAAGGACCAGCGCGAGCTCGACGCGCTGCCGGGCGCCATCGAGCGGCTCGAGGCGGAGCAGGCTTCGCTTCAGGCCGCCTTGGGTGATCCTGCGCTCTTTCAGAATGAGCCGAATCGGGCGCGCGAGGCCGCCGAGCGCTGGCGCCGGGTGGCGGAGGAATTGCAAGCGGCCTATGCGCGCTGGGAACTTCTGGAATCCGGCGGCGTCAACGCCTCGGGCGACCCCGGCCCATGAGATCGCCGGGACTCGGTATGGCTCCTCCGGCCGAATCGGGAATTACCAGGGACGAGGCTTGCTCGCGCCGCAGCTCCTGCAGCTCGCGCACGGTTTGTTGCACGGCCTGTTCGGCCGCTTCGCCGAATTTCGCGATCGCGGCGCCGAGGGTCGCCCCATCGAGCTCGAAACTGATCGGAACCGCCCCCATCGGGGTCATGACCTGCGCCTGTCCGACGTACAGAACGGGGCGGGTTGCATCGTCCGCTCCGTCGGCAGTCACCGGAGTCAGACGCCGGATGGTGCCGACCCTGCGGTCGGTGAACGTCTCCTCCCGGTAAAGCTGGCTCGAATCCATAGCGGCTTGACGTGCATCGTTCACGGAACTCATTTGCCCTTACCTTCGTGTAGCAGCCTTATGAACATAACCCTATCAGTTTCCGCGGGGAAATTGGGCGCCGGCCTGGCGGGCCGCCCGTCCGCCCGCCCGTATGCACCTCCGGTCCCGAGAGCCCTGATACGATACGCGCCTTGACGCTTCCACACACAATTCGAAAGGTCCCGGCGTGGACGACGCTGCTCGGGATCGCCCTCTTCGGGATCGCCCTCTGGTGGCTGCACCATGTGATCGGGCAGTACCGGTGGCAGGACATCCTCGCGCACATGCGGGCCATCCGATCTTCCCAGCTCGGGAGCGCCGCGCTCCTGACCGCGGCCGGCTATGGGGTGCTGACGCTATACGACGCCTTGGGCCTGAAGTTCGCGGACGCTCAGCTGCCCTATCCGCGGCTCGCACTGGTTTCCTTCATGGGATACGCGATAGGCCACAACGTCGGCGTGAATACCTTGAGCGGTGGGGCGATCCGCTTCCGGGCGTACTCGATGCTAGGTCTCTCGCCCAAGCAGATCGCGACCGTGGTCGCGTTCGGCACGTTGACGTTCGCGCTCGGATCCGCCGCGCTTCTCGGCTTGTCGTTGCTGTCGGAGGCCGCCTTGTCGGGCAAGGTGCTCAACGTGCTCCACGTGCACCGCTCGATCATCGTGCTGGCGGGCTGCACGCTGTTGGTCGTGGTGACGGCCTATTTGATCCTTGCGTGCAACCGGCACGAGCCGTTGCGCTGGCGCAAGATCGTGATTCCCATTCCGAGCCCGCGCATCGCGTTCGCCCAGATCGGCGTGGCCTCGGGAGACCTCCTATGCGCCGCCGGCGTCCTCTACTCGCTTCTGCCCGCGCACGCGCACATCGGCTTTCTGGCGTTCGCGGCCATCTTCATCATCGCCATTGCCGCCGGCATCATCAGCAATGTGCCGGGCGGCGTCGGGGTGTTCGAGTCCGTTTTGCTGCTCCTCTTCAAGGCAGTGCCGCCCGATGAGTTGCTGGGTGCGCTGCTCGCCTATCGCATCATCTACTATCTGATTCCGTTTGCTGTGGCGCTGGCGCTACTGGGGGCTCACGAGCTCTGGGCGCATCGCGGCCCCATGGTGCGAGTCGCGGAGCTCGCGCGTACCTGGCTCAGCACCGTCACGCCGCAGGCGAGCGCGTTGGCGGTGTTCGGGGCCGGCGCGGCGCTGCTGTTTTCGGGCTCGACGCCGGGCCTGGTGAACCGTCTGGATTGGCTGCGTCATTTCGTGCCGCTGCCCGTGCTGGAACTTTCCCATTTGCTGGGCAGCGCGGTCGGGGTCGGCCTCCTGGTTCTGGCGCATGGTCTGTACCGCCGGCTCGACGCCGCGTGGTATCTGACCATGTGGCTCCTGTGCGCCGGTGTTCTGCTGTCGCTGCTCAAGGGGTTCGATTTCGAGGAGGCGATCATCCTGGGAGGCGTCGCCGTCGGATTGATGTCGGCGCGCGCCCGCTTTCGCAGGCGCGCCTCGCTCATCGAACAGCGCTACTCGCTGTCCTGGGTCATTGCGGTCCTCCTGGTTCTCGGGGCGTCGGTGTGGCTCGTGCTGTTCGACTACCGGAACGTTCCCTACAGCAGGGATCTGTGGTGGGAGTTCGCGTTCGATTCGCCGGCGCCGCGGAGCCTGCGGGCGCTGCTCGTGGCGGCCATGATCGCCGCGGCGTATGCGCTGTGGCGGCTCCTGCGTCCCTCCAAGCCCCCCATCTCGGCGCCGAGTCCGACCGACCTCGAGCGGGCCGCCGTGCTGATCGAGAGCGCCCACGATGCCTCGGCCAATCTCGCGCTGCTCGGCGACAAGAATCTGATGTTCAACCCCGCACGCACGGCATTCATCATGTACCAGGCTTCCGGCAGCAGCTGGGTTTCCATGGGCGATCCCGTGGGACCGCCCGCGCTCTATGAGCCCCTGGTCTGGGCGTTCATCGAGAACTGCGACGGCATGGCGGTCGAACCGGTGTTCTATCAGATCACGCCCAATAATCTGCCGCTCTACATCGACCTCGGGTTGACGCTCAGCAAGCTCGGCGAGGAGGCGCGGGTACCGCTCGATAATTTCTCGCTCGAGGGCGCGGCCCGCGCGGACTTGCGCCATCCGCATCGGCGCGCGCAGAAGGACGGGGCGGTATTCGAGGTGGTGCCGCGCGCGCACACGGCTCCGCTCATGCCCGAGCTGCGAGCGGTCTCGGATGCGTGGCTCGATGCCAAGAACACGGCCGAGAAGCGCTTCTCGCTCGGGTATTTCGACGAGGCGTATCTGTCTCACTTCGACATCGCGGTGGTGCGCAGGGCGGGCGCGATCGTGGCCTTCGCCAATATCTTGCGTGCGGGCGCGGACACGGAGCTGTCTGCCGATCTGATGCGCTACAACGACGCGGCCCCCAAAGGGGTGATCGATTTTCTTCTGGTCGAGTGCATGCTGTGGGGCAGGGCGCAGCATTACCAATGGTTCAGTTTGGGAATGGCGCCCCTGTCGGGGCTCGAAGAGCACGCGCTCGCGCCGGCGTGGCACAAGCTCGGGCGAATGGTGCAGCGCTATGGCGAGACCTTCTATCCCTTCGAGGGGTTGCGCAAATTCAAGGAGAAGTTTCTGCCGGTCTGGCGTCCCCGCTATCTTGCCGCGCCGGGCGGCTTGGGGATGGCGGGCGCGCTGCTCGAACGTCACGTCGCTGATATCGGGGGGGGTCAGCAAGGTGTTGACGAAGTAGGGGGCTCAAGCAATCGAGGTGATGATGAAATCGTTCGTCGCGCAGCGCGCCATCGGTGCGCTACTCCTCGCCGCAGTCTCATCGATGGCGATCTCGGCGGCGGCCGCGCCTTCCGGCGATCCGGGGCCGGTGCCGTCGTCGCCGTCGGCACCCTTGCCGGCCGCCGCGCCGGAGATCCAACCCTCGGAGGTGTTCACCTACGAGCGGTTCGGCAAGGTCAGCGTGTACCGTCCCCGCGGGGAGCCGCGCGAGGTCGTGCTGTTCCTCTCGGGAGATGGCGGGTGGACGCTCGGCGTCCTCACCATGACCCGGCGGCTCGTGGAGCAGGGTGCACTGGTCGCCGGCATCGACAACAGCCACTACCTGGCCGAGCTCGAGCGCGCCAAGGAAAGATGCGTGTCTCCGGCGGTGGACCTCGAGAATCTGAGCCACTTCCTGCAATCCAAGCTGGGCTTCAAAACCTATATGCAGCCGACGCTGGTCGGGTACTCGTCCGGGGCGACGTTGGCCTATACGACGCTCGCCGAGGCACCCGACGGACTCTTCAAAGGCGGCATGACCCTCGGTTTCTGCACCGAGCTCGGGCTCGCGAAGCCGGTGTGCAGGGGCACGGGCGTCGAGTCGACGCCGAAGCACGACGCCCACGGAGAGGTGGAAGGCGTCGAGTTGATCCCGTCCAAGAGCCTGTCGAGCCCGTGGGTATCCTTGCAGGGCGAGCTGGACCAGGTTTGTCCCGCGGCGCCGGCGAGGAGCTTCATCGAGAAAGTCATGGGTGCCGAGGCCGTCATTTTGCCCAAGGTCGGCCACGGATTTGCCGTGGAGCGGCACTGGGGTGCGCAATTCGATGCTGCGTTCGCGCAGGTGACCGGCACGGCGCAAGTGCCGGCGCCCGCCCGGCAAGCCTCGCCGGTCGCCGACTTGCCGTTGACCGTCGTACCCGCCGTGGACGGTGCGACGGGTTCCTGGTTTGCCGTCTTCCTGTCGGGCGACGGGGGGTGGGTCGGACTCGATAAAGGCGTTTCGCGCGCGCTCTCGAAGCATCACATTCCGATCGTCGGCTGGGACTCGCTCAAGTATTTCTGGTCGCCCCGCACGCCGGATGGTGCGGCTCAGGACCTCGATCGGGTGCTCGAGTATTACTCGCGTCTGTGGGGCAAGTCTCACGCGCTCCTGGTCGGCTATTCGCAGGGTGCGGACACCCTGCCGTTCATGGTCAACCGCCTGCCGCCGGGGACGCGCCGGATCGTCGGGCTCACGGCTCTTTTGGGCTTGAGCAGAAGTGCGGATTTTCAGTTTCATTTCTCCAACTGGCTGCACGGGGCCACCCAGGGTCTACCGACCGGACCCGAGCTCGAGCACTGGAACGGTTCGCCGTACCTGTGCCTTTACGGCGCGCAGGACGCCGATGCGGTCTGCTCGACATTGACCGGCAAGGGTGGCAGTTCGGTGAGGATGTCCGGCGGACACCATTTCAGCGGCGGCTACGGGCAAATCGCGGCCGAAATTCTGAGCCGGCTGCCTCCGGCATGACCGACAGAGACGGTTTCCGCGGATATTGGCACGGAAAACGCCGCCATCGTCGGCCAAGTTCCTCGATCTTGCTCGAATTCCGCTAAATCTCGAGATAGGCTGGCACTCAAGCGCCCATGCCCGTGCCAATCCACGGGAGTCTGCAGCTCGGCCCCGGCTTCGCGCGCCGCTTCGCAGGTCCGTTCGGCTACAATCCGGCGGCGATTTTGCAGTGGAATTTGGAAACACTCGGAGAAACGTCCTCATCATGTCGGAATCTTTCGAAGCCCCCGCCAATTCCGTGGAAACGGTGATCATCGGCGCCGGGCCGGTCGGTTTGTTTCAGATCTTTGAGCTGGGGCTGCTCGGCATGAGTACGGCCATCATCGACTCGCTTGCCCAGGTCGGCGGTCAATGCACCGAGCTCTATCCGGACAAGCCGATTTACGACATCCCGGCGCTCCCCGTGTGCGGTGCTCAGGAGCTGATCGATCGCCTGCTGGAACAGGTCAAGCCCTTCCACGCCTCGTTCCATCTCGGTCAGGAAGTGACCGAGCTGAGGGCGCTGCCGGACGGCAAGTTCCACCTCGCCACCTCGCTCGGTACGCGCTTCACCGCGGGAGCCGTGGTGATCGCGGCGGGCGTCGGCTCCTTCCAGCCGCGCCGCCTGGTGCTCGACGGCGCCGATCGATTCGAAGGCAAGAGCCTTCACTACCGGATCAAGTCGGCGGCCGATTACCACGGCCAGGATCTCGTGATCTGCGGCGGCGGGGACTCGGCGCTCGACTGGACGGTGGCGCTCGCCGGACGGGCACGCTCGCTCACGCTGGTGCATCGCCGCGCCGAGTTCCGCGCCGCGCCTGCTACCGTCGCGCGGATGCGCGATCTGGTCGAGGCGGGCAAGATGAAGTTCGTCGAGGGGCAGGTCGTGGCGTTGCACGGCGAGCGCGACAAGCTCAGCGGTGCGGTGATCAAGGCCAACGACGGGCACACCACGTTTCAGGTTCCGGCCGACCACGTCATGGCGTTCTACGGGCTGCATCCGAAACTCGGTCCGGTGGCGGAATGGGGGCTCGCGCTCGAGAAGAAGGCCCTCAAGGTCAATACCGAGAATTTCCAGACCAGCGTGCCCGGCATTTTCGCGATCGGCGACATCAACACCTATCCGGGCAAGAAGAAGCTGATCTTGAGCGGCTTTCACGAAGCCGCACTGGCGGCATTCGGAATCCAGCATCATCTGTACCCCGAAAAGCGCCAATTCCTCCAGTACACGACCACCAGTCCCATCATGCAAAAGCGACTGGGAGTCGCCGCGGATTCAGCCGCGGCCGATGCGCATTGAGACGCCCGTGAACCGGCTGCTCGAGGATCTGGTCAAAGTCATGACGCTCGAGCGGCTCGAGGATGATCTTTTCCGCGGCGAGAGCCGCGACATCGGGAGTCCCCAGGTTTTCGGCGGCCAGGTGCTGGGGCAGGCGCTGATGGCGGCGGCGGCCACCGTCGAGGGACGCGACGCGCACTCCTTGCACGCCTACTTCCTGCGCCGCGGCGACTTCAATTCGCCCATCGTCTACGAAGTCGATCGTGCGCGCGACGGCAACCACTTCTCCACGCGCCGCGTGGTCGCCATTCAGCACGGCACCCAGATCTTCAATCTGTCCGCATCGTTCCAGTCCGTGGAGAGCGGATTGGATCATCAGCTGCCCATGCCCGAGGTGCCGCCGCCGGAGGACCTCGCCGATCTCGACGACCACGTGCGCGCATTTCTGCCGCACCTGCCGGGGGGGCTGCGGCGGGTCCTGGAGCGCAAGCGGCCTTTCGAGTTTCGTCCCGTGAAGCCGCCGAACATCATGGCGCCCCAGAAGGCGGAGCCGCCGCGCAGAAACATCTGGTTTCGTGCTGTCGACCGGCTGCCCGGCGACGAAGCGATGCATCGCTGCCTGCTGGCCTATGTGTCCGATTTCAACCTGCTCGACACGGCGATGATGCCGCACGGTTTACCGGCGGCACCCCACAAGCTCGTCATGGCGAGCATCGATCACGCCATGTGGTTTCACCGCAGCGTGCGCGTCGACGATTGGCTCCTGTACGCCACGGACAGCCCGAGCGCTTCGGGCGCGCGAGGTTTCGCGCGCGGAAGCATATTCGCGAGGGATGGACGATTGGTGGCGAGCACGTCGCAGGAAGGGTTGATGCGGGTGGCGGAGTGAAGATCATCATCGTACTGCTCATCGTGGCGGCGTTCGTGGTCGGACTTCTCTTGACGCTGCGTACCAGCCGTAATACCGGAATGCCGAGCGAGGATGTGATCAAGCGGGCGCAGGAGCGCACTCGGGAGCAGGATCAGGCCGACAAGGACGACTAGCGCGGGCTCAATCGGGGCGGCGCGATGCTTCCCACACCTCGCGCGGCAGAACGTACAGGTGGCAGTCCCACCAGCGGTTCTTGGCGCGCCGATGCTTGCGAAACACCGCCTCCCAGCGCATTCCTATTTTCTCGAGCACCCGGATCGAGGCGCGATTGTTGATGTCGACGGTCGAGATGACGCGCTGTGCGCGCAGGCCGAAAAAAGCCGCATCCAGCAGCGCGAGCGCGATCTCCGTGGCGAAGCCCTTGCCCCAGTCGGGCGCGCCCAGCATGTAGCCGAGATCGGCCACATCGCGTTCGATCAGCGACAGATCGCAGGCGCCGATGACCCGTCCGGAGGCGCGCTCCTCCACCGCGAGCTCGAATCGGGTTCGCGGCACTTCGCGCTGCGAGGCAAGCAGGCCGTCCAGGTACTCGGCCGTGCTGTCCTCGTCGCGCGGACCGAAGAACAGATAGCGAGTCACGCGCGGGTCGGCCGAGTAAGCGTGTATGGCGCCGAAGTCGCCGCGCACGAATTCGCGCAAGTTGAGCCGAGCCGTGCGGATCGGGAGATCGAGCTTGCGCATGGATCGATTCAGCGGGTCTCTCGCCTCATGCCAACACCTTGCCCGGATTCAAGATGCCTTTCGGGTCCAGCGCATGCTTCACGGCGCGCATCACCGAGAGCTCCGCCGGATCGGCCCGCTCGGCCAGTTCCCGTGCTTTCAGCCGGCCGATGCCGTGCTCGGCGCTGATGCTGCCGCCGAGACTCTCGACCAGGTCGTACATGGCCGACTCGAGAGGCTTTGCCCGGGCAAGAAACGCGTCTGCCGGCGTGTCCGGACGCTGGCTCACGTTGAAGTGCAGGTTGCCGTCTCCGGCGTGTCCATAGCTCACCACGTCTCCTTCGGGCGCCAACCGGCGAACCAGCTCCGAGCCGCGCTCGATCAATTCCGGGATGCGCGAGACGGGAACGGAGATGTCGTGCTTGAGGCTCGCACCATGACGCCTCTGGGCCTCCGGGACCGACTCGCGCAGTTTCCACATCGCCTGCGACTGGGCGATGGAAGTCGCGATCGCGGCGTCGAGCACCACGCCGGCCGCGGCCGCTTGCTGCAGGGTCTCGCTCAATAGCTCGCCGAGGCGTTGCTGCGGATTCGGAGAGGTCAGCTCGGCGAGCACATACCACGGAGCGCCCTGATCGAGCGGATTCGCGACTCCCGGGACGTGCTTGACCGTCAGTTCGACGGCGAAGCGCGGCATCAATTCGAACGTGGTGAGTCCGTCGCCCGCCGCCTGCTTCAAATGCGCGAGCAACTGCAGGGCGCGATGCGCCGACTCGATTCCCACGAGCGCCGTGGCCGAGTCGCGCGGCATCGGAAACAGCTTCAAGCACGCGGCCGTGATGATCCCCAAGGTCCCTTCGGCTCCGATGAACAGCGACTTCACGTCGTAGCCGGTGTTGTCCTTGCGCAGGCTCTTGAGGCCCGAGAGCACCCGGCCATCGGCGAGCACGACTTCGAGGCCGAGCACCAGATCGCGCATCATTCCATAACGTAGGACGGCCGTTCCGCCGGCATTGGTGGACAGGTTCCCACCAATCTGGGCCGTGCCCTGCGAGCCCAAGGTCAATGGAAACATCCGGCCCTCGGACCCAGCGGCCGCGTGCGCCTCGCTGAGCGTGCAGCCGGCTTCGAGGATCATGGAATCATTGGCGGGGTCGATGTGCCGCACGCGATTGAGCCGCTTCATCGCGAGGACGATCTGCGAGTTCGATTCGTCGGGTGTCGCGCCTCCGCAATAGCTGGTGTTGCCGCCGTGCGGGACCACGCCGACTTCGCTGCGGTGACAGATCGCCATGATGCGTGCCACCTGGTCCACCGTGCGCGGCAGGAGCACGAGCGGCGTGGCTCCCCGGTACAGGCGCCGGAAATCGACGGTGTACGCCGACAGATCGCCGCTGGAATCGAGCCAACCGCCGTCACCCGCGGCCGCTTTCAGCTCCGCGAGCGTCTCCGGCTTGAGAGGGTAGCGCATCGAGGAATGATACTCCGCGGCGGCGCCGGAGCGACGTGCTCGAGCTCGAGCTCGAACTCGAACTCGAGCCTAGAGGCGCTTGCCGCCGCCCTCGCGCACCGCGAGCGGCACCGGCTTCAGATCCCAAATCACGCCCAGGAAGGACATGAGTTTCAGCATGTAGAACGTGATGTCGAACTCCCACCAGTAAAATCCCTGGCGGACGGACGCGGGATAGTGATGATGATTGTTGTGCCAGCCCTCGCCCAGGGTAATGAGCGCGAGCCACGGGTTGTTGCGGCTCCCATCGCCGGTCTTGTAGCGCTGCCGGCCGAATACGTGGGACAGCGAGTTGATCGTGTAGGTGCCGTGGTACACGGCGACGGTCGAGATGAAGAACCCCCAGACCAGCATTTGCCACCCGCCGGTGCCGAGCCCCGGCGCGAAATGCTTGAGCAGCATGCCGAGCAGGAACACGCCGACGCCCAGGCACGCGGGCACCACCACGTCATAGCGGTCCAGGAAGCGGAGCTCGGGGTATTTCAACAAGTCTTTCACCCGCGACAGATCCGCTGCGAAGTACTTGTGGGACATGAACCAGCCCATGTGGCTCCAGAAAAAGCCGTGCTGAATCGGAGAATGCACGTCCTCGACCTTGTCCGAATAGACGTGGTGATGACGGTGGTGGGCCGCCCACCAGATCGGCCCGCGCTGCACGGCGGAGGCTCCCAGGAGCCCGAAGATGAACTGCCCGACGCGCGTGGTCTTGAAGGTACGGTGAGAGAAATAGCGGTGGTAGAACCCCGTGATGGCGAACATGCGCACCACATAAAGCGCGACCGCCACGACCAGGGCGACCCAGCTGAAACCCACCCAGATCACGGCGAGGCACGCGGCGTGCATCAGCAGAAACGGTGTGACCCGCGCCCAGTCGGTTCGCCGGCCGGCATCATTGACCCGCGGCGCCTCCTTCGTCCGGGAGGCGAAATCGCTGTGATCGAACCAGCGCGACAACTCGCGGCTTACGCGTTCGGCGGCGGGCGGCGGCAGTACAATCTCGTTTTCCGGTGTCATCAGGTGTTCCTATGGGGAGTTACGGTGGCGGAGGCGCGAGAGATGCATCAGGCACCCAAGGCGCGCAACGCCGCAATTCGTTGATCGAGCGGCGGGTGGCTCGCGAACAAGCGTGAGAAGCCGCCCCCTTCGCCCGTGTTGATGCCGAAGGCCTGCATTTGCGGCGGCATCGGTTCGCCATGACTCAACTTCAAGGCCTCGAGCGCTCCAATCATGTTGGCCGCGCCGGCGAGATTGGCGCCGCCGTGATCCGCACGAAATTCTCGCCGGCGGGAATACCAGGCGACGATCATACTCGCGAAAATTCCGAGCACCACCTGGGCAACCATCGTGATCAGGAAAAATCCTATGCCCGATTCCTCGCGGTCGTTACGGAAAATGGCCCGATCCACCAGGCCGCCGATGATCCGTGCCAGGAAGATCACGAAGGTGTTCAGCACTCCCTGCAGCAAGGTGAGGGTCACCATGTCGCCGTTCGCCACGTGGCTGATCTCGTGACCCAGAACGGCCTCGGCCTGCGGCGGCGACATGCTGCGCAGCAATCCGGTGCTGACCGCGACCAGCGAGGCATCGCGGCGCGCCCCCGTCGCGAACGCGTTCATCTCCTCGGCATCGAAGATGCCCACTTCCGGCATGCCGATGCGGGCCTGGCCCGCGAGCCGGGCGACCGTGCTCACCAGCCAGCGCTCCCCGTCCGTTTGGGGCGCGACGATGACCCGCACGCCCATCGTGTGCTTGGCGGTCCATTTGGAGAGTGCCAGCGAGATCAGCGCGCCGCCGAAGCCGCAGACTGCCGCGAATACCAGCAAGCCCCCGAGCCCGCCCTGCGGCAGGCGCACGCCGAAGACCCGTTCGATGACGAATATCACGATGCTCAGCAGCACGAGCACCGCAAGATTGGTCGCGATGAACAGGAAAACGCGTTTCATAGACCCTTTTGTTTCGGCAATGCAACCACATTATGGAATGCCGCTGGAATCATGGTCGGGCCGATGCGAGACAATTTCAAGCGGGGTGCCGGCTTTTGAGGCTTGGGGCCGCCGGTCCGGGAGCGACCGCGAAGCGGACGTCTCCCGCCATGGGTAATATCAGGCGCACATCATGCAGGGTTTGGAATGCAATTCAAGGACTACTACGACACTTTGGGCGTGAGCCGCGGCGCCCCCGCCGAGGAAATCAAACGCGCCTACCGCAAGCTCGCGCGGAAGTACCACCCGGACGTGAGCAAGGAGAAGAACGCGGAGGCGAAATTCAAGGACCTACAGGAAGCCTACGAGGTCCTGAAGGACCCCGAAAAGCGCGCCTCCTACGACCAGCTGGGCCGCGATTACCGCCCCGGACAGCAATTTCGGCCGCCACCCGACTGGGAACAGCATTTCGGCCGTTCGGGGAGCCACCGCTTCTCCGACCTGAACGGTTTCAGCGATTTCTTCTCGAGTCTTTTCGGGAATGCCGCCGGGGATGCCGGGGATGCCCATGCTGCGCCCGAGGAGGAGGCCGGCACGCTGGAGATCACCGTGGAGGAGGCATTCTCCGGCGCTCGCCGCCGCGTGACCCTCCGGGAGGCGGGGCGGTCCAGACAGGTGGATGTGCAAGTCCCCCCGGGAATCGGCGACGGACAGTCCCTGCGGATCGGCGGCGCCGGACGCCCGGCGCTCAGGTTCCGCATCAAGGTACGATCCCACGCCTTGTACGCCGTGAGCGGCAAGGACGTGCAGGTCGAGCTGCCGCTGGCCCCCTGGGAAGCGGCCCTGGGGACGAAAGTGCCCGTGCCGACCCTCGGCGGGACGGTCGACCTGACCATCCCTCCCGGCGCTCAATCCGGGCAGAAATTGAGGCTTCGAGGGCGCGGCCTGCCGGGGAGCCCGAACGGGGATCAGTTCGTCGTCATCAAGCTGGTCACTCCGCCCGGGGACACCCGGGAAGCGCGGGAGGCTTACGAGCGCATGAAGCGCGATTTCAAGTTCGACGCCAGGGCCCGATGGCCTTGAATGCCCGCGGTGGAGACCCCATGCTGCCGCCGGTGACAATCCAACGAGTCCAAGAGTCATGACCACCGAGCCACAGACCAAAGAATTTCAATCCGAGACCAAGCAAGTACTGCGCCTCGTCATCCACTCGCTGTACTCCCACAAGGAGATTTTTCTCCGCGAGCTCATTTCGAACGCCTCGGATGCCTGCGAAAAGCTCCGATTCGAGGCCCTCGCCAATCCCTCGCTCCTGGGCTCCGATACGCTCGCCGTCACGCTGATCCCGGACAGCGCCGCGGGCACGCTGACCGTCAAGGACAACGGCATCGGCATGAGTGAAGACGAGGTCATCGACAATCTCGGCACGATCGCCCGGTCCGGCACCAAGAAGTTTCTGGAAGGATTGAGCGGCGATTCGGCCAAGGATGCACAACTGATCGGCCAGTTCGGAGTCGGATTCTATTCGGCGTTCATCGTCGCGGACCGGGTCACGGTGCTGTCGAAGCGCGCCGATGCGCCCGCGGTGCGATGGGATTCGGACGGGGAGGGTACCTACGAGATCCGGCCGGACGACAAGGCGGATCGCGGCACCCTGGTGATCATGCACCTGCGCGAGGAGGACAAGGAATTTCTCGAGCCTTCGCGCCTGAAACACCTGGTCCGCAAGTACTCCGACCATCTGAGCATCCCCATACTTCTCAAGGCCGGAGATACCGAGGAGACGGTGAACCAGGCCAAGGCGTTCTGGACGCGTCCGAAATCCGAGCTCACGGACGAGGACTATCAGACGTTCTACAAACACCTGACCCACGATCCGGAGCCCGCGCGCGCCTGGGCGCACAACAAGGTCGAGGGCAATCTCGAGTACACCTCGCTTCTGTACCTGCCGAAGCACGCGCCGTTCGATCTGTTCGATCGGGAACAGCGCGCCGGCATTCAGCTGTACGTGCGGCGGGTGTTCATCATGGACAAGGCGGCGGAATTACTGCCGCCGTGGCTCAGGTTCATGCGCGGACTGGTCGACACCGACGATCTGCCGCTCAACGTCTCGCGCGAGCTCTTGCAGAACAACCGTACCGTGGAGAAGATCAAGGCGGCGCTGGTGAAACGCAGCTTGGATCTCCTGGAGGAGCTCGCCGCCGACAAACCGGCCGAGTATGCCGAGTTCTGGAAGGCCTTCGGCGTGGTGCTGAAGGAGGGAGTGATCGACGATGCCGGTCAGAGGGCCCGGGTCGCGAAGCTCCTCAGGTTTCATTCCACCGCAACCGCAGGCGAAGCGCCCGAGACCACGCTGGCCGATTACCTCTCGCGCATGAAGCCGGATCAGAAGGCGATCTATTATTTGACCGCCGACACCTTGGCCGCCGCACGCAACAGTCCGCATCTGGAAGGCTTTCGATCGCGCGGCCTGGAAGTGCTGCTGCTCACCGACCGAATCGACGAATGGGTCGCGGGGCATTTGCACGAGTTCGAGGGAAAGTCATTGGTGAACGCGGCGAGCGCCGCCGCCGACGTTGCGTCCGCCATCGAGACGCCCGACAAGGCGGCCGCGGAATCCGCTTACAAGGAAGCGCTGGAGAGGCTCAACAAAGTGCTCGTCGGCAAGATTGCGAGCGCCCGGGTCAGCGGCCGGCTCACCGAGTCGCCCGCCGTGCTGGTGGCCGGGGAATTCGGCGTGAGCCTGCGCATGGGCCGCATCTTGAAGCAGGCCGGCCAGAGCAATCCATTCGCGACGCTACCCATCCTCGAAGTGAATCCGAAGCATCCTCTGGTCGAGCGCTTGAGGACGGCGGCGGACGAGGCCGCCTTCGCGGATCTGGCGCACGTTCTTTACGATCAAGCCATGCTGTCGGAAGGCGGAGAGCTCGAGGATCCCGTGTCGTTCGTGCAGCGTGTGAACCGGCTGATCGTCGAGGGATTGTCGACGGCACCCAAGATCATTCTGAGCTGAGTGAGGGATCGAGCCGGTTGAAAAGCGGGGCTCAGGCGGGTAAACAGTATTCATGAGCCCGAACGCGCAGTCGACGACCTTGGTGGTGCCGCCCGAGCCCACCGATCACATGCTCGGTTCGGAGCATGCGCCGGTGACGTTGATCGAGTACGGCGATTTCGAATGCCCGAGCTGCAAAGTCGCGGTGCCCACGCCCAAGCTTTTGCTGGACCGATTCCCGAACCGGGTCCGATTCATTTTTCGCCATTTTCCGGTGGAGGATGCGCATCCGCATGCGCTACTGGCGGCAGAGGCGGCTGAGGCCGCGGCGGCGCAAGGGAAATTTTGGGCGATGCACGACATGCTCTTCGCTCATCAGGCGCATCTCAGGGATTTAGACTTGCGGCGCTATGCGGGGGAGCTGGGTTTGGATCTGGCGCGCTACGCGGCCGAGATGGACGATCACATCTATCTTCAGCGGGTCCGAGAGCACGCCCAAGGCGGGCGCCGCAGCCACATTCGCGCGACGCCCACCTTTTTCGTCAATGGCGTGGTGCAGGACATTTCATACGGCATGCAGAGCTTGCATGATGCCGTGGCCGGCGCGCTGCACCGCGCCGGCCACTAGATCGACTTGGCCATCGGCGGTTAGCGGTTAGGTCCAGGGCGGTTAGGCCCACCAGGGCGGTTAGGTCCAGTCGTCCCCGCCGCCTCCGCCACCACCGCCGAAATCCCCGCCCCCGCCACCGGAACTATCGTCCCAGGAACCCGGATCGTTCACGCCGAAGTCCGAGCCGCCCATGTCGGAGTTCGGATTGCCGGAGCCGAACGATCCATCGTCGTTCGAAGGCGGCAATACCTGGCGCCGGTCGCCGTCGAGGAAGTGGTGGGCCAGCTCCTCGCCCGCGACGATACCCGCGCCCGCGGCGAGTCCGCCGGCCAGGCCGCCCGCGATATTCGAGCCGATGCCGCCTCCGGCCATGCCGCCGCCGGGAGAGCCATAACCGGGCCCTGGGCCGGGGCCCGCGTAGCCGCCGGGTCCGTAGGCGCCGGGAGCGCCGCCGGCCGGGTACTGCACGTAGGTGCGCCGGCGGCGGAACAGCATCCAGAAAGCGCCGACCACCAGCGCAAGGATCACGACGGTGCCCCACGGAAAGTGAGGCGCCGAAGGCGCGCCGGTCGTCATCCCGCCGAAGGAATTTCCACTTCTGCGAACGAGGCCGAGCTGAGCTTTGAGCTCTTGAACGGAACGCGGGTTCTCCTTGGTCAAACCCGGATCGAGCTGTTCGGCGCGGGCGAGCTCTGAGCGCGCCAAGCCCGGGTTGCCCTCGCGAGCGTAGAGCTCAGACTGCACATAGTGCGCTTTCGAGCTGTCCGGGTGGTCACGCAGAACTTGATTCATCATCTGCTGCGCTTGATCGAGGTGCCCGCTCCTCGCGGCCTCATAGATCTGCTGCACGCTGGGATCAGCATCCGCGGCCAGGGCCGGCATGCCCGCGAGGCCGAGCGACAAGGCGGCAGCGACGAGAGATCCAGCAACGAGATTTCGCATGTCCAACCCCAAAATGGCCGTTTAGGCCGGTGAAAAATTAGATTAGGGCGGATTTATGAAGTTCAACCCGGATTTCGGGCTGGTATGAGATTTGGCGGCGCCCGTCTGACCAAGCGCCCGTCTCACCAAGTGCCGGTGTGCCCAAGCGCTCGACTAACTTAAGAGAGTTGCTCGATTGCGGCCAGGAGCCGGCGGATGTCCGCCTCGGTGGTATACATCGAGATGCCTGTCCTCAGGAGCCCGCCGCGCTCCTCGAGCCCCAGCACTTCAACCGGGCGCGCCGCATAAAAATCTCCGTCCCACACGCAAAGACCCTGCTTGCCCAGCGCGGCGGCGGCCTCGGCCGCGGTATGTTTGTCGAGCGTAATGGACACGGTGGGTGCGCGTGCCCGCGAAGCGAAGTCGGTGCCCCAGACGTGCACGCCGCGGATGCGGCGCACGCCGTCGTAGTACATGCCCGCCAATCGATGCTCGTAGGCGCTGATACCCGTCATGGCGTCGACGATGCGCTCGCGCAGCGTCGAGCCCGTTCCCCAGCCGGCGAGGTAGTCGATGGCCGCCCGCACGCCGTGAATGGCGGCGTGATTGAGCGTTCCGGTCTCGATGCGATACGGAGCGGCCGGATCCTGGACCTTCAATCGATCGGTCGGCAGCCGGTCGAGCGCACCGGGCTTGGAATACAGCACGCCGACATGCGGGCCGTAGAACTTGTACGCCGAGCACAGCAGGAAATCGACGTCGAGAGCCGTCACGTCGAGCGGAAAATGCGGGGCGTAGTGAACCGCATCGATCAACAGCAATGCCCCGACCTCGTGTGTCAACCGGCGCGCGAGCGCGATGTCGTTCACGGTGCCCAGCGCGTTGGAGGAGGCGCCCAAGGCGAAGAGCTTGGTGCGAGGGGTGATTTTGGCGGCCATGTCGTCGTAGTCGAGGAGGCCGCTTTTCAGGAGGCGGACTTCTTGGATGCGGATGCCGCGCTCCTTGAGGGCAAGCCAGGGGCCGCGGTTGGCTTCATGATCTAGCTCGGTGATCAGCACTTCGTAGTCGTAGTCGTGGTCGCCGCCGCCTTTCAGGGTTCGACCGATGGCGTGGCTCAATGAGTAATTGAGCGTCGTCATGTTCTGGCCGAACGAGATGCAATCAGCCGAGGCTGCGCCCAGGAAGACGGCGACCGTCTCGCGTGCCGCCTGCATGCGCCGATCGACTTCCTGCGACGGGGGGAAATTGCCGTGGGTGTTGACGTTGCAGGTGGCATAGACGTCGGCGATCGCCTCGATGACGGCGGCGGGCACCTGGCTGCCCGCGGGACCGTCGAGATAGGCAAGCTCGATCGACCCATGAGTCTTGCCGAGCGCAGGAAAATCCTTCCTGCTGCGCAGGGCGTGTTCTGCCGTGTAAGTCATCGGCTCACAGAAGGTCGTAGGTGAAGTCGTAGCCGGTCGGCGTGGCGTCGCGCGGATGTAGCTTCATGCTTCCTTTGGCGCCGGCGTACTTGCCGGTGCCCCCGGTAACGGTCATGAGCGAGTCGCCGGTATCCATGAACGGTCCCTCGACGGTGATCTGGCCGGCTTTCAGGGTCAGCGTCCAGAAGCACTCCCAGCTCTTGCCGACGATGGTGCGGACGCAATATCCCTGATCGGATCCCACCAGCGTCTTGTTCCCCGAGTCGTAGACCTTGTTCGCGAAAACCAGGAGGTCTCCGATGGAATCGCCCTTCGCGCCGAGATCCACGATGGTTTCGCCCACGGGGCGCTCGACCACGACGATTTGTTCGCCGCCGAGGGCAGGCAACGCCGCCAGGGCCGCAGTCAATCCAACCAGTCGAATCATCAGTTTGCTCATGGTGCATGCCCCGTCGTTGTTGCGGATCATGATATCAAGCTCGTGGTCCGGCGACGACGGTGTCGAACACTCGCTCAACACCGCTTCAAGGCTTCCAGCTCGTCCAACGTGCGCGGCCAATCCGCGCCCAATAGCCGCGACAAGCCCCGGTCTGCAAGGAGCTTCCCGCCCGTCTGGCATCGGGGACAGTAATTGGTCTCCTTGTCGGCATAACGGATTCGCTGCACCGGCTCCCGGCACCTCGGGCAGGGTTGACCGAAGCGCCCGTGTACCGACATCTCCTTGCGAAAGGCGGTGACTTTCTCCGGGAAGCCGGTCCGGGCCTCGCCCTGCAATCGATCGATCCACAGTCGAAGCGTTTCCTGCGTCGCCGTGAACAGCCGCGACCATTGGTCCTCGTCGAGCTTTTGCGTCAAGAGAAGCGGCGAGAGCCGTGCCGCGTGCAGGATCTCGTCGGAGTAGGCATTGCCGATGCCGCTCAAGATGCGAGGGTCGGTCAACGCACGCTTGAGCGTGTGATTCTCCCCGGAGAGGGCGCTTCGAAACGCTTTCAAATCGCTCGCCAGCACGTCGATGCCGCCGGCATCGAGAAGTTTCAGACTCTCGGTCCCCTGCACGACGTGCAGCGAGGCGCGGCGCTTGGTGCCGGCTTCGGTCAATTGGAGCGACCCCCCGGTGAAGTCGAACGCCGCGAGCTGGTTGCGCCCGGACAGCTTGGCGCCGGATGGCCGCCAGTGCAGCCGGCCGGCAATCATGAGATGCAAGACGAGCCACAGGTCCCGATCGAGTCCGATGGCGATGCGCTTGCCGATCCGGCGGAGCTCGCGAACCGTGCGTCCCCGGGCGAGCGCCAGCGGCGGTTCGGCGGTCCGCAGTAGAAAGGGGCTCGCCAGGCGGATCTCCTCGAGCGTTTGGCCGATGAGTCGCGCTTCGAGGGCGAACAGGTAAGCGGAGATATCCGGCAGCTCGGGCACGGACTCATCATGCCTCCGCGCTCAAGATCCGCTCAAGCGCGCCGACACCCTTAGGGATTGCCCCTAAACATCATGACATGCCACTAAACAGCACTACATCGAGCCCACGACGCTCAACCGAGAAGTCGGGTGCTGCGCCCAGCGCCCCGGCTCCCCGGACCGTGCCCAAGACAGTTGTATCCGCCGACGGTACCCGGCAGCAGCCTCCTGATTATGGTAAACATCAAACAGCGGGCCCCCAGGAGAGCGTTGCAGCACTTACGTTTCTTCAGGGGCTAGCCACGGAGGTCTCCAAGGGCAACGTCAATCTGCCCTGTTTCCCGGACGTGGTGATCCGAATCCGCCAGGCGCTCGAAGATCCCAATACTCGGGTGGGTCAAGCGGTCCGAATCGTCGGCGCGGAGCCTCGCCTGGCGGCCCGTCTCCTGCAGACGGCGAACTCCGCCATATTCAATCCGTCGGGCAAGCCGATAACCGAGCTGCGAACGGCCATCACCCGGCTCGGCAACAAGGTGATCCAGAGTTCTGCAATGGCTTTCGCCGTGCAGCAACTGCGGCTCACGCCGGCCCTGCGCTCCATCGGCAAGCCCCTGAAGTCGCTCTGGGAAGAAAGCGTGGCAGTGGCCGCCATCTGCCAGGTGGTCGCGCGGCGCAGTACGGTCAACGCTGACGAGGCCTTCCTCACCGGGTTGCTGCACGGGATCGGCCGCCTCTACATCATGGTCAGAACCGCCAGCGGCCCACAGACCGCACGCCTCGACGCATCGCTGCTCGCGTTGATCGATGGCTGGCACCCGTCCATCGGAAAGGCGGTTCTCGAGAACTGGGGCTTCAGCGAGGCGATGGCCGACGCGGTCGGCAATCAGCATCAGTATGATTACGGCGGGAAGACGCCCCCGGATCACACGGACGTACTCGTCGTCGGGGTGGTGCTTGCCGAGGCGATGCGCGATCCATCCGGCCTGCGCGACGCCGACATTGCGACCATCAGGTCCTTCGGGCGAATGGCCCTGACGCCGACGGACTGCCGATCGGTTCTACGCCACACGGAGCACCAGATCGGCGCGCTGCGCTCCGCGCTCGGCTGTTGAGGGAAATAGTCGTCACCGCCCGTTAACGTTCGGTTGATATGCTGGCCGGATGCGCGGCAGAACCCTGTGCTTGGCATGGATCGGTGTGGTCGCCGGTATCGTCTGTTCTCACGTCTGCCTCGCCGCACCCGCGGGCGAGACGGATCCGTGCACGCGGCCGGCGATTGGCAGCGAGGTTCCGGAGCCCGAGGACCTGCGCAGCCGGAGCGGCGTACTGAAACTGAGATTGACGGTCAGAAACCATCGCGAACGCGATGGCTCGACGCGCTATTGCTACTTGCTCGGGGATGATTCGCAGGCCCCGACTCTGCGCCTGAAGCCCGGCGATACGCTGGTGCTCACGCTCGAGAATCAACTGAGCGATCTCGCCGCCGCAACGCCGCATTCGCAAGGTGCTGTGCACGATCATCATGTGCGCGATCCTACGCACGACGCGGTTTCCAGCCGCAGGGACCCGTGTACGAGCGGCGTGATGTCGTTGATATCGACCAACCTGCACTTCCACGGGCTCACGGTGCCGCCCGTGTGCCATCAGGACGACGTGCTCAAGACCTCGATTCAGCCGGGCGATGCACCGTTCGAATATCGCTTTCGAATTCCTCCCGACGAGCCGCCCGGGTTGTACTGGTATCACCCGCATATTCATGGCTTCAGTACCAAGCAGGTGCTCGGCGGCGCGTCGGGGGCGCTGATCGTCGAAGGCATCGAGCGCGCCGAGCCGCAAACCGCGGGATTGCCGGAGCGTGTGCTGGTGATTCGCGATCAGGACCTGTTGAATCCCGACGCCCCGCCGTCCAAGGACGAACCGGTGGTGCCGAAGATGCTCATCGATCGCGACGGCGATTCCGCCAACAACGGGACGGGATTCGGCAAGCCCGCCAAGGACCTGTCGCTCAACTACGTGCCGGTGCCGTATCCTGATTATCCGCCCGCATCGATCACGATGAGGCCGGGCGAGCGTCAGCTCTGGCGCGTGGTGAACGCTTCCGCCATCACCTATTTGAATCTCGCGGTGATCTTCCAGAGGACGCCGCAAAAGCTCGGCATCGTCGCGCTCGACGGCGTGCCCTTGAGCAGCAACGGCAACCCGTCGAATGCAGTGGAGTGGCGCGATCACATCGGACTTGCGCCAGGGGCGCGTGCGGAATTCATCGTCGAGGGTCCGCCGCAGGGAGTGCGCGCGCTCCTCGTCACGCGCACCGTCGACACGGGCCGGGGCGGCGAGAACGATCCGAATCGCGCGCTTGCCTCGATCATCGCGCGTAGCGGTGCGCCGGAGCCGCGCTCCATCCTGCCGGCGGCGGCGGAGCCCCTCGCGCCCGGTGTCCGGCCCTGGCTCGGCGACGTAGCGCCCGTGCGCGTCCGCAAGCTCTATTTTTCCGAGAAGCTCACGAATCCGGCCGATCCCAACAGCGCCACGGAGTTCTATATCACGGTCGACGGGCAGACCCCGAAACTCTTCGATCCGGCCTCGACGCAGCCCGACATCGTGGTCCACCAGGGCGATGTCGAGGACTGGATCATCGAGAATCGCACGACCGAGCTGCACGCGTTTCACATCCACCAGCTGCATTTTCTGCTGCTCGACTGGTCGGGCGTGCCGGTCAACGAGCCGTTCCTGCGAGATACCGTGAACGTGCCGTATTACAACTCCACGATGCTCGAGTATCCGAGCGTGCGCCTGAGGATGGATTTTCGCGATCCGAATATCGTGGGCACCTTCGTCTACCACTGTCATCTCCTCGAGCACGAGGACGGCGGCATGATGGGAACCATCCGCGTCGAGCCGCGCGGCTGAACGCGGGGCACCTCCATGAATTCGCAGAATCTTCCGGTGCGCATGGTGGACGCCGCCCGCATGGGCGAGCCGGGCGGCCGCCTGATGAACGTTAGTTCAATGGTGTGGTGGCCGCGACCGGCGGCACGATAGAATCCGGTCCTTGGCGAGACGGCCGGCCCTTGGCCGTGCAAAGACTGGGGGCGGATGAAGTACTCGAATTTGGTGGAGCGCATCGGCGGCGACGGCGCGGACGCGTGGACGATACATTATGCGGCGAGCGCCGCGCAGGCCCGGGGCGAGGACGTGATCATCCTGAGCGTCGGCGACCCGGATCTCGAGACGCCGGCTCCGGTGGTGGATCGGGCCATCGAATGCCTGCGAGGCGGCGATACGCACTACACGCCCGTGGCGGGGCGCGGTCCGCTGCGCGAGGCCATCGCGCGGCGCCATCGCGAGCGCACCGGCCAGCCGGTGGAGGCTGCCAATGCCATCTTTCTCGCGGGCGCACAGAACGCGTTGCTCACCGCTTCCTTGTGCCTGGCCGGACCGGGCGATGAAGTGATCGCTTTCGAGCCGCTGTATCCCACCTACCCCGCGACCCTCGAGGCGTCGGGCGCGCGCATGGTGCGCGTTCCCGGGCCGGCGTCGTCCGGCTTTCGGCCCGACCTCGCCGCGCTCGAGGCGGCCATTACGCATCGAACGCGTGCGATCTTCTTCGCATCGCCCAACAATCCCAGCGGCCATGTGCTCACATCCGAGGAACTCGCGGTGATCGGGGGCCTTGCCCGCCGTCACGAGATCTGGGTGGTGGCGGACGAGGTCTACGCGGGACTGGCGGTCGGCGGCCGTGTTCCGAGCCTCGCGGCGGACTTACCAGAGCAAGTGGTCACCATCAGCAGCCTGTCGAAGACCCACGCCATGCCGGGATGGCGCGCCGGGTGGCTGGTAGGTCCCAAGGCGCTGGTGATGCACGCCGAAGCGCTGGCGATCGCGATGCTCTACGGGCTGCCGGGCTTCATTCAAGAGGCCGCGCTCGCCGCGCTGCAGATCGCACCATCGGCCGAGGCAAAAATGCGCGAGTTTTGCGCCAACAGGCGTGACCTGGTGCTGAGCGAGCTCCAGGGCGCCGAGAGGATCCGGTGCGCCACGCCGGACGCCGGGATGTTCATGTTGATCGATGTGCGTGGCTGTGGCATGTCGGGTCACGAGTTCATGACCGATCTGTTCCGCTCGGAGGGCGTCTCGGTGCTGGACGGCGGCGCGTTCGGCAAGGGAACGGCGGATTTCGTGCGGCTGTTCTTCGGCACCGATGAATCGACGCTGCGCGACGGCTGCCGCCGGATTCGCCGGTTCGCGGAGCGAAAAAGATAAGAGGCAAAGATTAAGAGGCAGCCTGGAACGGCCGTCCGGGGAGTCACCGCTCCTTGGACGGCGATCTTCGCTCGATGCCGGACGGCGCAGGGCCGTCGGCGACGCCCAATGGGAGTGCCGTGGATTCCTTGATGACCGTCACGGCCACCGACGAGTTGACCGAGCGCACGCACGGAATGCGCGACAAGTAGTCCAGGTAAAAGGCCTCGTACGATTTGATGTTCCTGGTGACGATCTTCAGCAGAAAGTCCCACTCTCCGGTCAAGGTGTAGCATTCGAGCACTTCGGCGCGGTCGCGAATCGCCGCCTCGAATTCGCCGAGCGCATCGCGCCCGGTGGTCGCGAGCTTCACATGAGCGAAGATGGTGAGGTCGAGGCCGAGCGCATTGCGATCGAGGAGCGCCACTCGCGCCTTGATGACCCCGTCGCGCTCCAGCTGCTGGATGCGCCGCCAGCAAGTGGTGGTCGAGATGCGCACCTGCGAAGCCACCTCCGCCACGGACAGCGCCCCTCGGCGCTGTAAGATATCGAGGAGGCGAAGGTCGAGCCGGTCTATCCCTTGATGAACAGATTCTTCCATTATTTTGTAGAAATCGGAATGAACATACCAAATTATCTGATGCATCCCTAATGAATGCAACATGAAGAGTCAGGGGGCGTAGCGTAATCCGATGAACAAGCATTCGCGCCTGCACCTGCCGAAGCCGCCCGCGCGGCCGGGCGAAAAGCCCGACTTCAGCTACGTACACCTGTCGCCCGCCGGGGCGGTACCCCGGCCGGAAGTGAGTGCCAAGGTTCGCGACCTGGGCTCGCTCGCCATCGAGCTGGTACGGGTGCTGGACGACGAGCACGATGCCGTCGGGCCCTGGAACCCGCATCTCGACCCGGAGGAACTGCAGGTCGGCCTCAGGCACATGCTGCTGACGCGGCTCTACGACGATCGCATGCAGCGCACTCAGCGCGCGGGGAAGATCTCCTTTTATATGCGCTCCCTGGGCGAGGAAGCGGTGTCGGTCGCGCAGTGCATGGCGCTCAAGCCGGGCGACATGCTGTTCCCGTCCTATCGCAACCAGGGATTGCACATCGTGCGAGGCGTACCGCTGGTCGATCTGATGTGCCAGTTGCTGTCGAACACGCGCGATATGTGCAAGGGCCGGCAGTTGCCGGTGATGTACCACTCGCGTCCCGGCAACCTGTTCTCGATTTCCGGCAACCTCGCCACGCAATTCCCTCAGGCGGTCGGCTGGGCGATGGCCGCGGCGCTCAAAGGCGAAGACCATCTGGCCGCGAGCTGGATCGGCGAGGGCTCGAGCGCGGAGGCGGATTTTCACCACGCCCTCCTGTTCGCATCGGTGTATCAGGCGCCGGTCATCTTGAACGTCGTGAACAATCAATGGGCCATCTCCACGTTCCAGGGATATGCCGGCGGGGAGCAGCGCGCCTTCGCGGCGCGGGGACCCGGCTACGGCATCGCCGGCATCCGCGTCGACGGGAACGATTTCCTGGCCGTCTATGCGGTCACTCAATGGGCGGCCCAGCGCGCGCGCACCGGAGGCGGCCCGACGCTGATCGAGCTCGTCACCTACCGGGCGGCCGCGCATTCCACGAGCGACGACCCGGCGCGTTATCGCGCCAAGGACGATCAGGAGCATTGGCCGCTGGGCGATCCCATCGAGCGGCTTAAGCAGCATTTGATCAAGCTGGGCGAGTGGTCGGAGGAGCGGCATCGGGCGCTCGCTGCGGAGCTCGGTGCTTTGGTGGCGTCGAGCTGGGCCGAAGCGGTGAAGTACGGCACCATGAACGAGGGTCCGAAGTTGAATTCGGATCTGATGTTCGAGGACGTGTTCAAGGAAATGCCGCAGCACCTGATACGGCAGCGCGCCCAGATGCGCGCGGCGCGCGAGCGGATCGGCGCGCCGATGCGGCGGCGCCGATGCGGACCGGGGCGCCGATGCGGACCGGGGCGCCGCGCGATGCGGACCGGGGCGGCGATGCGGACCGGGGCGGCGATGGACGGGCGGCGACGGCGCGGCGGGGAGCACTGAGTCCGTGGCCAACATGAACATGATTCAGGCCCTGAACTCCGCCATGGACATCATGCTCGAGCGCGATCCGTCCGTGGTGCTCATGGGCGAGGATATCGGCTATTTCGGGGGCGTGTTTCGAGCGACGGAGGGGCTGCAGCGCAAGTACGGCGAAAATCGCGTACTCGACACTCCCATCGCCGAGGGCGGCATCATTGCCGCCGCGATCGGCATGGCGGTGAACGGTCTGCGGCCCGTGGTCGAGATCCAGTTCGCCGATTACATCTATCCCGGTTTCGATCAGATCGTGAGCGAGCTGGCGCGCCTGCGCTACCGCAGCGCCGGCGATTTCTTCGCGCCGGTGACCATTCGAACGCCGTGCGGCGGCGGCATTCGCGGCGGGCAGACGCACTCGCAGAGCCCGGAGGGCATCTTCACCCACGTGAGCGGCCTGAAGGTAGTCATGCCGTCGAACCCGTACGACGCCAAGGGGTTGCTCATCACCGCGATCGAGGACGATGACCCGGTGATCTTCTTCGAGCCGAAACGCCTGTACAACGGACCTTTCGACGGCGATCCCGGGAAGCCGGCGGTGCCGTGGAGCACCCACCCGAAAGGTCAGGTCCCCGAGGGGCACTACACCGTGCCCTTGGGGCTGGCCGAGGTGATGCGCGAGGGCACGCAGCTCACCATCGTAACCTACGGGACCATGGTGTACGTCGCCCAGGCTGCTGCCGCCGCCCTCGGCGTAGACGCGGAGATCGTGGACCTGCGTTCGCTCGTGCCCCTGGATGTGGAAACCCTGATCGCGTCGGTCAAGAAAACGGGACGCTGCGTCGTCGCGCACGAGGCGACGCGCTTCTCCGGTTTCGGCGCCGAGCTCGTCTCGGTGATCCAGGAGGAGTGCTTCTGGCACTTGGAGGCCCCCATTCAGCGAGTCGCCGGCTGGGACACACCGTATCCGCATGCATTCGAATGGGAATACTTTCCCGGCCAGCAGCGAGTCGCGACGGCCATCAAGGCCGTGATGGAGTCGGCATGAGTCAGTTCGTGTTCAAGATGCCGGATCTCGGCGAGGGAACGGTCGAGGCGGAGATCGTCGCCTGGCACACGGCGCCGGGCGCGATGGTGGCCGAGGATCAGATCATCGCCGAGGTGATGACGGACAAAGCCGCGGTCGAGATACCCGCGCCGGTGAGCGGCAAGGTCATTTCCATCACCGGGGCGCCCGGCGACAAAGTGGCGGTTGGTGCGCCGCTGATCGTGTTCGAGACCGGAGCGCCGGCCGCGGCACCCGCCAAAGCGCCGGCCGTCTCGCCCAGCAAAGCGGCGGGGACGGCGAGTGCGGACGCGGCCAAGACCGAAGCGCCGAAAACCGGGACGACGCCGACCGCTACCGCGCGCGCGATGCCGGCGACTGCGCCGCCGGCTGCCGCCTCGCGCGCGATGCCGGCGTCTACACCGCCGGCCGTTGCCGTGACCCCTGCGCCTGTCGCCCCCACGGGGCGGATCATGACCTCACCCGCCAACCGGCGCCGCGCACGCGAAGCGGGTATCGACCTGGCGGGCGTGGTGGGATCGGGACCCGGCGGGCGCATCGTCCGCGAGGATCTGGCGTCCGTACCGGTTGTTCCGCGCATCGACGTTTCCGCGGAAACGTCCGAAATCAAGGTCATCGGCGTGCGGCGGCTGATCGCCGAACGCATGAGCGAGGCCAAGCGCAACATCCCGCATTTCGCGTATGTGGAAGAAGTCGATGTCACCGAGCTCGAGGCGCTCCGGCGGCACCTCAATTCCAAGAGTGGCCCGGGCGAACCTGCCTTGACTTATTTACCCCTGGTGATCGCCGCCCTGATACGCGCCCTGGCGTCCTTTCCGCAGTGCAATGTCTTGTACGATGCGGCGCGCGGCGTGCTGGTGCGCCATCGTGCGGTCCACGTCGGGGTCGCCACGCAAACGCCGGAAGGACTCAAGGTCCCGGTGGTGCGCCATGCGGAGAGGCTCACCCTGGCGGCGCTTGCCGCGGAGATTCGCCGCGTGACCGAGCGGGCGCGTGCGAACAAGGCCTCGCGCGAGGAGCTGGTGGGCTCGACCATTACCGTCACCAGCCTGGGCAAGCTCGGCGGGATCGCTTCGACGCCCATCATCAACGCACCGGAAGTGGCCATCATCGGCCTGAACAAGGCGGTGGAGCGGCCGGTGGTCCATGAGGGGGCCGTTGCGATACGCCGAATCATGAACTTATCGTCGTCGTTCGATCATCGCTTCGTGGACGGCTATGATGCAGCGGCGATGATTCAGGCTTTGAAAGAGCTGCTCGAACATCCGGCAATGATTTTCATTCCAAGGTGATTTCCATGACTGCGCAACCTCAACGTGTGACTCCGGAGCCCCAGGCCCAACCTCCCCGCCCGGCGTTCGGTACCGTGCTCACCTCGCACATGGCCGTCGCTACGTACCGCGACGGACGCTGGAGCGAGTCCGAGGTCAAGCCGGTCGAGTCGATTTCACTCAGTCCCGCCGCTCACGTACTGCATTATTCCAGCACCTGTTTCGAAGGCTTCAAGGCGTTTCGACATGCGGACGGGTCGGTCCATACTTTCCGCATGGATCGGCACCTTCAGCGCCTGCGCCAGAGCGCCCGTCAGCTGGTCCTGCCCGAGCCTCCGGCCGCCCTCGCGGCCGACATGGTGCGGGCGGTGATCGCGCGGTGCCGGGACGCGGTGCCGGAAACACCGGGCGCGCTTTATCTGCGGCCGATCCTGTTCGGCACCACCGCGAATATCGGTGCGGCCGCGACGCCGGCGACGGAGGCGATGCTCCTGGTGCTGGCGAGCCCGGTGTGGGATTACTTCGCGGGCGGGATGAAACCGCTGCGCATCCTCGTCGATGACGAGCACACGCGCTCGGCGGCGCAGATGGGCATGGTCAAGACGGGCGGCAATTACGCCGCGGCGATGGGCCCCACCCTGGCCGCTCGTGCCAAGTATCAGGCCGATCAGGTGCTGTTCTGTCCGGGCGGCGAGGTTCAGGAAACCGGAGCGGCCAACTTCCTGTTGATTCGCGATGGGGAACTGATGACGCGCGGCCTCGACACCACCTTCCTGCACGGCGTCACGCGCGACTCCTTGCTGACTCTGGCCCGCGACCGCGGCTTCAAGGTGTCCGAGCGAGTGTTCGGGGTGCAGGACATGCTGGAATGGGTGAAGTCCGGCGAGGCAGCCCTGTCGGGTACGGCCGCGGTGCTCGCCGGGGTCGGGACGCTCATTTATCGCGGCACCGAGTATCGAGTGGCGAACGGCGAAGTGGGGCAGCAAACCCGCGCGCTCCGCGCGCAACTCGTGGCGATTCAACAAGGCGAAGCGGCCGACCCCCACGGCTGGCTGCAGCCGGCGTAAATCGCCGGGCGGCCTCGAGGCCGCTCAATACTCGTCGCGTTCCTCGTCGTCCTCGTCATCGAGGTCGTCGTCATCATCCTCGTCTTCGTCGTCGTCCCAGTCGTCATCCTCGTCGTCGTCTTCCTCGTCTTCGTCTTTTTCGGACTTCGATCCCGACCAACCCTCGGGCTCCTCGGTCAGCTCGAGGTCGAGCTCCGCCCAATCGTCGACGTCCAATTCCTCGATGTCGCCGTCGAGATGCTGAATTTCGACGATTTCCCGGTCCTCGTCCACCTTGAGGACCTGAAAAGTCTCGTCGTTCTCCAGATCTTCATACCACTGGCCGACGGTTGGTTCGTACTCTCTACCCACGAAGATTCGTCCTTTTGTCGAGCCGCTCTGCCGGTTGGCGGGCGGATGATTGGTTGGCAGGCGAATATTAGGGGAGGCCGGTCCGCTAAGTAAATGGCAAAATCGTATCGGCATGAATGTCGCCGACCGTAAATTAAGCGCTCATCGCCTGATCGAGGCGAAGCGCGTCGTCGTCAAGGTGGGGTCCGCGCTGCTGGTGGACGCCGAGAAAGGGCGTCTCAATCGCTCCTGGCTGGAAGGCTTCGCGGCGGATATCGCGCACCTCAAGCGACGCGGCCAGGAGGTGATCCTGGTGTCCTCCGGTGCAATCGCTCTCGGGCGCCGGCATTTGGGCCTCTCCGCGGGCAAGCTGAAGCTCGAAGAGAGCCAAGCGGCCGCGGCGGTCGGCCAGATTCGCCTGGCGCACGCCTACAAGGAGCTGTTGGAGGCGCACGAGATCACGGTGGCGCAGATCCTGCTCACCCTCGGGGACACGGAACAGCGGCGCCGATACTTGAACGCGCGCGGCACCCTGAAAACGTTGCTCTCGCTCGGGGCGGTCCCGGTGATCAACGAAAACGACACCGTGGCCACGGCCGAGATCCGTTACGGCGATAACGACCGGCTGGCGGCCCGGGTCGCCCAGATGGCGGGCGCCGACTGCCTGATCCTGCTGTCGGACATCGACGGCTTGTACACGGCGAACCCTCAGGAGAACCCCGACGCCGAGCTCATCTCGCGGGTGCTCGACATAACCCCCGCGATCGAGGCCATGGCCGGCGGCTCCACGAGCGATTTCGGGACGGGGGGGATGCAGACCAAGATCGCCGCCGCCAAGATCGCGGTGGGGGCGGGCTGTCATCTGTGCATCGCAAAGGGCGCGACCCAGCATCCCTTGAAGCGCATCGAGGAAGGCGCGCGCTGTACCTGGTTCGTACCGTCATCCACACCGTCCGCGGCGCGCAAGCAGTGGATCGCGGGAACTCTGAAACCGGCCGGTGCAATCAGCGTGGACGAGGGTGCGGTGCGCGCGCTTTTGCAGGGCAAGAGCCTCTTGCCGGCCGGCGTCACGCGCGCCGTCGGGCGGTTCGACCGCGGCGATACGGTGAGCATCGTCGGGCCCGACAGCCTCGAGGTCGCGCGCGGGATCTGCGCCTACTCGGACGGCGATACCGCGCGCATCATGGGGCGCAAGTCCGCGGAGATCGAGAATTTACTGGGCTTCAGGGGCCGGGATGAGATCGTTCATCGCGACGACCTGGTGCTGATGAGAGCGACGTGAGCGTGGCAGATGTCATGACGGCGATCGGCCGAGGCGCCCGGGAGGCCGCTCCCGTGCTCGAGCTCGCCTCGACGGAGCAGAAGAACCACGCGTTAGGTGCCGCGGCCGATGCTCTGCGCAAGCGCGGTCGCGAGGTCTTGACGGCGAACGAGCGCGATATGGCGGACGCTTCGTCGAGGGGTGCCGGCGGAGCGCTGCTCGATCGATTGAAGCTCGACGAGAAGCGCGTCGAGGCCATGGCACAGGCGTTGGAGGCCGTTGCCGAACTCCCCGATCCGATCGGCACCGTGCTCGCAGAGTGGACCCGGCCCAACGGGCTGCACATCCAGCGGCGCCGGGTGCCGCTCGGCGTGATCGCCATCATCTACGAAAGCAGGCCGAACGTTACCGCCGATGCGGGAGCGCTATGCCTGAAGTCCGGCAATGCGGTGATTTTGCGCGGAGGCTCGGAGAGTGCGCGGTCGAGCGCCGCCATCCACGAGTGTCTGACCGAGGGATTGAGCGCCGCGGATCTGCCAAGCACGGCCATCCAGCGGGTGCCGACCACGGACCGCGCCGCCGTCGGCTTCATGCTGGCCGAGATGGCGGAGTACATCGACGTGATCGTCCCGCGGGGCGGCAAGAATCTCATCGAACGGGTTCGGAGAGAGGCTCGCGTTCCGGTCATCGGTCATCTCGACGGGGTCTGCCACGTATTCGTCGAGCGCGCGGCGAATCTCGAGATGGCGCGGACCCTGGTGCTGAACGCCAAGATGCGCCGCACCGGCGTTTGCGGTGCGGCGGAGACGCTGTTGGTCGACCGCGGTTGCGCGGCCACCCACCTCGCGCCGCTGATCGAGACACTGCTCGCGGCGGGGTGCGAGGTGCGCGGCGATGAGGCCGCTGCGCGGATCGATCCCCGCGTCAAGCCGGCCACGGAGCAGGATTGGTACACCGAGTATCTGGACGCGATCATCGCGGTGCGGGTGGTCGAGGGGATCGACGCGGCCATCGAGCACATCCGCCGCTACGGATCGCAGCATACCGACTCGATCGTGACCGGGGATGCGGCCGCGGCGGAGCGCTTCTTGACGCGCGTCGACAGCGCCATCGTGCTGCACAACGCCTCGACCCAGTTCGCCGACGGCGGCGAGTTCGGCATGGGCGCGGAGATCGGCATCAGCACCGACAAATTTCATGCACGGGGTCCGGTCGGCGTCGAGCAGCTGACGAGCTACAAGTACCTGGTTCGGGGAAGCGGTCAGCTGCGCGATTGAGAGGGCGCCTCGTCCAGGGCGGCGATGGCGGCGAGCCATCGCCGAACCTCACGCGGGTTCTCGAGATGCCATTGCGCGCGGAGACGGTCGCCCACCGCAATCGATACGCCGCCCAGGCTCTCGGCGAATCGAAGACCGGGTTCATCCGTCAGATCGTCACCGACGAACACCGGAGTTCTGCCCGCGAACGGCGGCTCGCTCATGAACGCCTCGGCGGCGGTCGCCTTGGTGAAGCCTTTGGGCTTGATCTCCAGCACCCTGCTGCCGGCTTGCACCTCGTAACGCGCTTCGAGCGGAGCGGCCGCCGCCGCCACCGCGCCGCGCACCCCGGTCTCGTGCTCGGGAGCGAGCCGATAGTGAACGGCGAGGGTGCGCCCCTTGTCCTCGAACAGGGTGCCGGGGTGAGAAGCGACGAATGCGCGGAGCAGCGCTCGAGCGGGGTCCAGATTCGCATCGAGGCCGGATTTCGCCACGAAGAGAACACCCGCGGCGCTGCGCCGTTCGGCGCCGTGCTGTCCGGCCGCGGGCAGCTCGAGAGGCGCGAACAGCTGGTCGATGGTCGCAAGGCTCCGACCGCTCACCAGGGCGAGCGCTCCATTCAGGCGCCGCGCCACCGCGGCGATCAGTGCATTCAGCGACGGATCCACCACCACGGCCGACGGCGTATCGGCGATTTCCAGCAAGGTTCCGTCGATGTCGAGAAAGAGGCACCACTCGCGGGAGGGTGCGGGAGCGGAATTTCTCATTCGTCCGGACCATAGCCCATTCGCGCCGCGAGTGCACGCAGGCCGGCGCGCTCGTCGTGTAATTATTACATGCGAAAATGGCCCCGGCGCGCCCCGGAGACCGGAGACGGGTCTCGAAATTTTCGGTATTTTGCTTGGCAACAAGCATACTTTGGACGACGGTTGACCGCGGAGGTGTGGTGTTTCGCTCGGTGATGTTGCGTTTCGTGTTGCCGGTGGCGCTTGCCTCGTGCGTGGTCGCGTTTTTCGGACTGCCGTACATCCAGCGCTTGCTCGCGGAATGGTTCACCGCCGACGTGGAGCTGCGCGCGCAGCTGGTGATGCACACCATGGAAGGCCCGCTCACCGAGCTGGTGGAACAGGGTAACGAGACGCGGCTTCGCGGCTATCTCGCCAAGATGACGGCCGATGAGCGCCTGCTGGCCGTGCTCGTGTGCCGGCCGGACGGAACGATCATCGCGAAGACCGAGCGACTGCCGAAAGCGATCGATTGCGATGCGGGCGACGGAGGCACCCATTCCTCGTCGGCGCGAATCGTGCAGCTGCCCTCCGGCTCGGTGCAGGTGTCGCGTTTCGACTTCGATTCCGCGCAGCCCATTCCGTTTCGGATCGTGATGCTCTACGACCTGAGCTTCGTCGATCGGCGGCAGCGGACCGCGCGCGACTTCGTCCTGGTGTTCATCGGCATCTCGGTGCTGCTGCTCGCGCTGCTCGTGGTGCTGGTCGCGTGGCTGCAAATCCGGCGATGGGCCAACGTGCTGATCGGCGACATTCGCGGAAAACGGTTTCTGGACAACGCGAAATCGCCGCGCGAGTCCCTGCCGATACTCTCCCAGGTTCGCCAGGTCCTGGCCGAGGCGGAGGAGAAGCAGCGCCTGGAGATCGACTTCCGCGAGAACTGGACGCCGCAGGCGCTCCGTCAGGTGGTGAAGGATTATCTGCATTCCTCGCAGGTCATCATCGTCTCGAACCGTGAGCCGTACATTCACAATTACGACGCGGATCACCGGCCGATCGTCCAAGTGCCCGCGAGCGGCATGGTGACCGCGCTCGAGCCGATCATGCGCGCCTGTTCCGGGGTGTGGGTGGCGCACGGCGCAGGCGCCGCGGACCGCGAGACGGTGGACCGTTTCGACCACATCGCGGTGCCCCCGGACAAGCCGTCCTATACGTTACGGCGGGTATGGCTGACCGAGGAGCAGGAACAGGGCCACTACTACGGATTTTCCAACGAGGGTCTTTGGCCCCTGTGCCATCTGGCCTACGTGCGGCCGGCGTTCCGGCCGAGCGACTGGCACGCCTATGAAGAGGTCAATGCCAAATTCGCCGACGTTGTCTCGGCCGAGGCGACCACCGACAGCCCCGTGGTATTGATCCAGGATTTTCACTTCGCGCTGTTGCCGAAGCTCATCCGCGCCCGGATCCCGAAGGCGACCGTCGCCCTGTTCTGGCACATCCCGTGGCCGAACGCGGAGACCTTCGGCGTCTGCCCGTGGAAGCGGGAGATGCTGCTGCACATGCTGGCGGCCGACATTCTCGGGTTTCACACGCGCTATCACTGCCAGAACTTTCTCGACACCGTGGATCGATTCGTGGAGTGCCAGATCGACCGCGAGCACATGACCGTGACGCTGCAGGGACGGGTGTGCCGCGTGGCGGCCTATCCGATCTCGATCGAGTGGCCGCCTCGATGGCTGCAGTACCTCCCCGATGCGGCGGCCTGCCGCGCAGCCGTCCGGCAGCGGCACGGGATCGGACCTGACGTGGTCATCGGGCTCGGCGTCGAACGCTGGGACTTCACCAAGGGAATCCTCGAACGCTTCCAGGCGCTGGAGACACTGCTGGAGAGAAACCCGCGCCACCGCGGCCGGATCACGTTCCTGCAGATCGCCTCGCCGTCCCGCAGCCAATTGCCGGCGTACCGCGAGCTGCAGCAGCAAACCTACAACGAAGTGGAGCGCATCAACGCCAAGTTCGCCCAGGGCGAGTGGCGGCCGATCGTCCTGATCGGGGAGCATCAAGAGCCGCACAGCGTGTTCGAGCTCTATCGGGCCGCCGATTTCTGCCTGGTCAACAGTCTGCACGACGGAATGAACCTGGTCGCGAAGGAATTCGTGGCTTCGCGCGATGACGAGGACGGCGTATTGATCCTCAGCACGTTCGCGGGCGCATCGCGCGAGCTGGCCGAGGCGGTGCTGGTCAATCCCTTCGATGTCAACGAGACGGCGCAGGCCATGGAGATCGCCATGGGCATGGGACGCGAGGAGCGGCGCGACCGCATGAGCCTGATGCGGCGCACGGTCAAGGAAAACAATGTGTACCGGTGGGCGGGCCGCATGCTGATGGACGCCGCGCGCATCCGTCAGCGCCAAAGCCTGCCGTCGGTGAGATCGAGATTCGGGCGCTTCGGGACTTGAGGCCAACGCGGTGCGCCGCGGTAGCGGGAACCGGGGGCTCGGAGCTGTCTACGGGGGTTCGGAGCCGTCTATCAGGCGCGCGCGGCGAAAGCGCGCAGCCGCTGCGCCGCGAGCTCGAGGGTCTCGTCCTTCTTGGCGATGCAGAGGCGGATCAGCGTCATGGGCGGCGGCGAGGCATAGAAGGGCGACAACGGAATGGTCGCCACCTTCGCCTCGCGGATCAGGCGGTCGGCGAAGTCCAGGTCGCTCGACCGGCTGAGCGCGCCGTAATCCACGAGGAGAAAATACGTGCCGGCGGCCCTGATGGGCTCGAACCCCGAGCCGCGGAGCGAGTCCGCCAGCAGGTCGCGTTTCGCCTGGAAGAAGGCGGACAGGCCGGTCCAGGCGTCGGGACGCCGCGCGAGGTAGCGGGCGATGGCGTGCTGCAAGGGCGCGGCGATGCTGAAGGCATTGAACTGGTGCACCCGCCGCAGCTCCCGAGTGAGAGCGGGAGGCGCCACGCAATAGCCCGTCCGCCAACCGGTGGCATGCAGCGCCTTGCCGAAGGAGAACACGGCGAAGCTCCTGTCGCGCAGTTCCGGATGGGCGAGCACCGAATTCGGATGCCGCCCGTCGAAAATCACGTTCTCGTATACCTCGTCGGCGAGGACGGTGATGGAACGGTCGCGGATCAGTGCGGCAAGGGCATCCAGATCGGCGCGACCGAAGACCGTGCAGCTGGGATTCTGCGGACTATTGATGATGACGAGCCGGGTGCGCTCGCTCAAGCGCGCGCGTACCTGGTCCCAATCGACGGCGAAGGCCGGCGGGCTCAACGGAATGCGAACGCATCGGCCCCCAGCCAGCCTGATGGACGGTTCGTAGGCGTCGTAGGCGGGATCGAAGATGACCGCCTCGTCGCCGGGGCCCACCACCGCTTGAATCGCGTCGTACAGCCCTTCGGTGGCCCCGCAAGTGACGGTGATCTCGGTCTCGGGATCGATCTTGACTCCGTAGGTGGTCTTGACCTTCCGGGCGATCAGCTCGCGCAGAGCGACGACGCCTTCCATGGGCGCATATTGGTTGTGCCCTTCGGCGACGGACTCGACCAAGCACGCCGCCAGGTCCGGATCGATCGGGTAGTCCGGGAATCCCTGGCCGATATTGAGAGCTCCTTCCTCCAGCGCGCGGCGTGACATCACGGTGAAGATGGTCGTGCCCACATCCGGCAACTTGCTCTTGAAGCGCATGTCGACGGGAGCACTCACGCGTGCCCTGCCTCACGCGTGCTCGGCGGGGCGGCATCGAGTCCCTGCAAACCGCCGGCCAGCGAGTGCGCCTTGAAACCGCGCTTGCGCAGCTCCCGTGCGGCCGTGAGGCTGCGCTTGCCGGAGGCACAGAGCAGAAGATAGTCGGCGCCGGGACTCAAGGCGCCGGAGTCCGCAAGGAGCGATGCCAGGGGAATGTGGCGTGACGGCGTCGGCCTTGCCGCGAACTCTTCCGCGGTTCTGACATCGACGAGCTCGAAACGCCGCGCCGCGGCGTCGAGCGAGGGGAGGGTGATCTCGGTGTCCTGCTCTTCGCGGGGCAGATCGCGGATGAGGGCGCAGTCGGGCGCGGTGCACTCCGCGCGGCGCGGGGCCTTCAGCCGGGTGCTGCCGAAGCTCATGAAATCCATGAGCACGAGCTCACCGTCGAGTTGTCCCGGCATGCCGAGCAGCACCTTCAGCGTGAGCAATGCCTGCAGGCAGCCGAACGCCCCAGGCACGGGTCCCAGCACGCCCGCCTCGGCGCAATTGCCGACGACTCCGTCCGCGGTCGCATCGGGCCAGAGACAGCGAAGGCAGGCATGGGTTGCCGCGGGCCGGTAGACCTGGATTTGCCCCTCGTATTGATAAACGCTCGCGAATATCGCGGGCCGGCGGGCGAGGACTGCGGCGTCGTTGATCAGGAACTTGGTGCGGAAATTGTCGCTGCAGTCCACCACCACGTCGTGCGCGCGCACCAGAGGAAGCGCATTGTCCGCGTCGAACCGGACCGCGTGCAGCTCGACTCGAACCGCGGGATTGATCCTCGAGACCGCGGCGGCGGCGAGCGCCGCTTTCGCGCTTCCGACTTCGGCGAGAGCGTAGATCGGTTGGCGGTGAAGGTTGCTTTCGTGCAGCGTGTCCGCGTCGATGATGCCGAGGAAGCCGACGCCTGCTCCGGCGAGGTATTGAAGCACGGGACTTCCCAGTCCGCCGGCGCCGACGACGAGCACCCGGCTCGCCGCGAGCTTGGCCTGACCACCGGCGCCCACTTCCTTGAGCAGGATCTGCCGCGAATAATCAGGCTGCATCGTGATCGTGATCGTGGGCGTGATCGTGGGCGTGCGCGTGGCCGGGCGCCGCCGCGCAGCGTTCGCAATTCACCCACCCGGAGTCTCCGCTCCGGTAGTGCTCCTTCTTCCAGATCGGTACGCGGTGCTTCACCTCGTCGATGATGAAGCGACAGGCATCGAACGCCTCGCCGCGATGTGCCGAGCTCACCCCCACCCACACCGCCATATCGGACAAGCCGAGCGAGCCCACCCGATGGATGCAGAGCGCGTGTTTGATGGGGAAACGAGCGGCCGCCTCGGCGAGAATGCGCTCGCCCTCTTTCAGCGCGAGCTCCTGAAACGCCTCGTACTCCAGGCGCGTGACTTCCTGGCCCTCGTTGAAATTGCGGACCCATCCCTCGAAGCTCGCATAGCCTCCCGCGCCGGGATCGAGGAGCTCACGCCGGGCGGCATCGGTGTCGATGCTCGAGTCGGTGAAGCGAAAGCGCATCAGCCGCCCGCCACGGGAGGTATGAAGACCACCGCATCGCCGGCGGCCAGGCGTTGAGACCAGGGAGCGAATTCCGAGTTGACGGCGACCTTGAGCTGTTCGCGCGGCAGCGTGAAGCCGTAGCGCGCCTTGAGTTCCACGTAGAGATCCGCCGGCGTGGCGGCGATCGTCTCGACGGTTTCCTCGGAACGGCCCGATTGTTCGCGCATCAGGGCGAAATACTGGATTTTCAGTTGCATGGCGTGGGCGCGCGCCGGCTCGCCGCCCGAGGCGGGTGCGATCAGGCTCGTGCGCGAGATGATATTCCTCCGGCGTGTTGACGTTGTCGAGCGCGGCCCGATCCCTGGGCTCGAGCAGGCGCACGGCGTGATTGCGCAAGAATTTTCGCGGGCAATCCTTGCCTTTGGCCAGAAACGCATCGATTTCCGCGGCCGCCTTGGGCTCCCAAATCGCACACAGGGGCTCGGGCAATCCGTCATGGACGCTCGAATATGCCGTGGCGCTCGCCGCCGGGTCGCGCCCGGCGAGCAGCTGGCTCAGGGCCCCGTCGCTCAGGAAGGGCAGGTCGCAGGCCACCACCAGCCACGCAACGCCGGGGTCGGCGGCGAGCGCCGAACGGATTCCCACGATGGGTCCCTGGCCCGGTACCGAGTCCACGATCAAGGGATATCGCGCCCGAGCGGGGTCGCTTTTCTGAGAGGCGCGCACCGAGACGAACACTGGGTTCACATGCCGTGCCACCAGCTCGACCGCGCGATCGAGCTGGCTCTTGCCCTGATAAAGGAGCGCCGCCTTGTCGCGCTTCATGCGCGTGCTCGAGCCGCCGGCGAGCACGAGGCCTTGGATCGGGGTGCCGACGCTCATGGCGAGGCCTCGCGTGTGTACAGGCTCTTTCCGCCTTCCTTGGCGATCAGGCGCAGATCGGAAATGACGATGTCGTGAGACAGGGCTTTGCACATGTCGTATACCGTCAGTGCGGCGACGCTCGCTCCGGTGAGGGCTTCCATCTCCACACCGGTCTTGTGATGGACGCTCACCGTGCAACGGATCACGGCGGCGTCGCCCTCCAGGTCGATCGCGATCCGGCAATTCTCGATTCCCAGCGGATGGCAGAACGGAATCAGCTCATGGGTGCGTTTGGCGCCCATGACGCCGGCCACGATGGCGGTGTCGAAAATCGGTCCCTTGGCCGAGCGCAATCCGCTCTCGCGCAGCGCCGCGGCCACCAGGGGCGGGAATAGCACGCGCACTTCCGCGACCGCGGTCCGCCGGGTGGCGGCCTTGCCGCTCACGTCGACCATGGTCGGGTGCCGCTCGGTATCGAGATGAGTGAATGTCATGGGATCACCCGCCGATGTAGTACATCTCGATCTTTTTTCCTGCGGGGCTCTCCGGATCCTTGCGGTGCTCCTCTCGAAGCTCGCTGTAGCGATCGTTGCGGCCGCGCCACGTGCCGCGAATGAGCTCGAGGAGCTCGGAGTCCGTGGCACCTCCGCGCATCGCGGCCCGCAAATCGAGTCCCTGGGTCGCGAACAGGCAGGTGTAGAACTTTCCTTCGGAGGAGAGGCGTGCCCGGCTGCAGTTGCCGCAGAACGGCTGGGTCACCGACGAGATGAAACCGATTTCCCCCGCGCCGTCATCGAAGCGCCAGCGCTTGGCGACTTCGCCGAGGTAATTCTCCGAGACGGGATGCATCGGCCAGCGCGCGGCGATGCGCGCCGCCAGCTCGCGCGAGGGAACGACCATGTCCGGACGCCAGGCGTTGCGGTTGCCCACGTCCATGAATTCGATGAAGCGCACGATGACGGGCCGCCCGCGGAAGTGTTCCACCAGGTCGAGCACGGTGTGATCGTTCACGCCGCGTTCCACCACGCTGTTGACCTTGATCGGCGCGAGCCCTGCGGCGATTGCCGCGTCGATGCCCTGCAATACCTGGTCGAGCGCCCCGAAGCCCCCGCTCATCCGGGTGAAGAGCTCTCGATCGAGCGTGTCCAGACTCACCGTCACGCGACTCAAGCCGTTCGCCTGGAGATCGACCGCATGCCGGGCAAGCAGCACGCCGTTGGTGGTGAGAGCGATGTCCTCGATTTCGGGAATTGCGGAAAGGTCGCCCACCAGATCGGCGAGATTGGTCCGCAGCAGCGGCTCGCCGCCGGTGAGGCGGATTTTGCGGACCCCGAGTCCCGAGAACAGCCGCGCAAAACGCACGATCTCGTCGAACGACAGACGTTCCTGCGACTTCAGGAACTGATAGTGCTCGTGGAACTTCTCCTTGGGCATGCAATAGGGGCAGCGGAAATTGCAGCGGTCCATCACCGAGATGCGCAGGTCGTGCAGGGCCCGCCCTCGCCGGTCGAGGGGGTTCTTCGCGCCTTGTATGTCGTGAACGTCGGAGCCTGGCATGGGTGCTCGATTACCAGCGGTACAGGCCGGTGACGAATCCCTTCGCGTAGGTGTTGGGCCCGGGAGGCAGCTCGACGAAACCGTCGGTGCCGGCGAGACCCAGGAAATCTCCGGAGCCCTTGGTCTGCCGGGGAGCCGCCCAGGGCCGGCCCCAGTCGTCGTGCTCGACGGCGACGGGCAGGAAGTAGGCCACCGACGGAGTGACGGTGACCGCCTCCGCGAGCGCGATGCGTTCAGGCGGCCGCCGCCGCGTTCCCATCGCCTCGGCAATCGCCGGTACCACGTAGCGGATCAGACACATGAGCGTGGACACGGGGTTTCCCGGCAAGCCGAAGACGGATTGCCCTTGCGGGCCGATCCCGAACCACATGGGCCTACCGGGCCGCTGAGCGATGTTGTGAAATACCTGCTGCACTCCGAGGCTCTCGAGAACTTTGGGTACCAGATCGAACTTACCCATGGAGACGCCGCCGCTCAAAATCAAGACCTCGTGCGTGGTCAGATGAAGCGACAGCCGTTCGCGCAGCTCGGCCTCGTCATCCGCCACATGGTCGTCGCCCACGCGCGCGAAGCCCCGGCGGCGTAAGGTGGCGGCGACCGCGTAGGCGTTCGACCGGCGCACTTGGTGGTCGGCGATGGGGTCCCCGGGTTCTATCAACTCATCCCCGGTGGATATGATCATCACGGCCGGCTGACTCGAGACGCGGACACGCGCCATCCCCGCAGAGGCCGCAACGGCGATTTCCGGCGCGCGGAGCAGGGTTCCGGTTTGCAGGAGCAGCGTTCCCTGACGAGTGTCGCTGCCACGGCGGTGAACGTTGTGATAGGGGGTGCCGGCAACCGCCGGCTTCAGTGCCGCGAACCCGTCGAGGAGGTCGTATTGTTCCAGCGGGATGACGCAGTCGCTGCCCTGCGGCAGGATGGCCCCGGTCATCACCTCGATGGCCTCGTCCCGCTCGAGCTTCAGCGACGGGGCGCCGGCTGCCTGGGTTGCCTGAATCCGAAAGCGGCGCACACCCCGGCGCAGCGAGTCGCTGTCGACCGCGATGCCGTCCATGGTGACGCGGTCGAAGGGCGGTTGATCGCGCTCCGCGTAGATATTTTCGCGCAGCGTCCCGCCGACACACTGCGTGAGCGGCAGTGATTCGATCGGCAGACACGTCAGCCGAGAGTTGATCGCCTCTTCGGCCAGACGCGGCGTCATGAGCGTACTAGCCTGCATGGTGAAAGATGGCGGCGGAGCGAATCCGCCGCCCTCGGGTTCAAGATGCCGCGTGCTTGGCCTTGTAGGCCTTCAATTGATCGTTGAAGCGGCCGACGATCTGCTGGAGCTCGTCCACGGCGGCATTGTTTTTCTGCGTGAGGATCTTCTGCTGTTCCTCCGCCTTCGCCTTCTCGTCCTTGGAGAGCTTGGACGGATCCTTGGGCGTGGCCGCGTCGATCTCGAGCTTGATGCAATCCAAGTACGCATTCATCTCGTTGTTGTAGCGGGCGACGTCGTTCTTGGCGGCGATCATTTCTTCCTTCGACGCCGTGTTGCCGTCGGGAATGGTGCCCGGCGCGCGGGGGTAGGTGCAATCTGCCTGCGCGTAAGCGGCGAAACCCAGTGCGAAAACCAGCGTGAGCGGTATCCAAGCCTTCATCGGGAATCCTCTATTTATCGGTGCGAATGTTTATCGGTCCACCGCGATCTTACGGCCAATGACGGGAAGCCCGCCAGCAGTCGCCATCAATCGTCTAAGTGGCTGATTATTGTCTCATTTGAGGGGCCGTGCCGGCTTTGGTTCCCGGCCCGGGACCGATTCGTGGGCGGTCCGAGCGGCGTCCGCCGGGTAATATGCCCGGTGATTCCGGTTCGCGCCGCCCCGCGAGCCCCCTATCGCCGCTCGATATTTAGATTCGAGCGGCTGTCGATCCGCAGGGCGGCCGCTCGACTACTAGACGGCAAATCAAACCTTCTGAGGAGAGCTTCATGCAGTACTTATTGATGGTCTATGCGAACGAACGAGAAACCGCCGCGCTGGGGGAGGCCGCCCTGACCGCGATGTCGCAGGAGTACGCGGAATTCACCAAATCGATCGTTCAAGACGGGCAACTTCAAAGCCGGCGACAGGCTGAGGCCCGTGTCGACGGCTTCGACCGTACGGGTGCGAAACGGCAAAGTCGTGACCACGGACGGCCCCTTCGCCGAAACCCGGGAGCAGCTGGGCGGCTACTATCTGGTCGAGGCCAAGAATCTCGACGAGGCGCTGGCGCTGGCGTCCCGCCTCCCGACCGCGCGGCACGGCAGCATCGAAGTGCGCCCCATCTGGGTTCTCGGAGAGCAGTGAGTCCGCCGGACGCGCCGGCGCGAGCCGCCGTCGAGTCATGCCTGGCGGAGGTCTTCTCCCGGGAGGCGGGCCGGGTCCTTGCGACCCTGATCCGCCTCCTGGGCGACTTCGATTTGGCGGAGGAGGCGCGGCAGGAAGCATTCGCCGCTGCGCTCGAACGATGGCCGGAGCGCGGCGTACCCGACAACCCGAGCGCATGGCTGATACACGTCGGGAGGAACAAGGGGATCGATCGAATCCGCCGCCATGCCGCTTACCGGGACGCGATGCTGCGGGAATCGGCGATCGCCGATGCCGCCTGGGCGGACGAGCCCGACGACGATCAGGTCTTCGGCGACGATCGCCTGAGATTGATATTCACCTGCTGTCACCCGGCGCTCGGTCCCGAAGCCCGGATCGCTCTGACGCTTCGCGAGGTGTGCGGACTGTCGCTGCAGGCGGTCGCGCGGGCGTTCCTCGTGCACGAGGAGACGATGGCTCAGCGGTTGGTGCGCGCCAAGAGAAAGATCCGAGACGCGGGCATTCCTTACGAGACGCCGGATCCGTCGATGCTCGATGAGCGGGTCGACGGCGTTCTCACCGTCATCTACGCGGTGTTCACGGAGGGGTACGCGGCGACCGCCGGTAGCGCGCTGACGGACGAGGGGCTGTGCCGCGAGGCGATACGGCTCGGGCGGCTGGTCGATGCGCTGCTTCCGGGGAACGCCGGGGTCCTGGGGCTCCTCGCGCTCATGCTGCTCCACGACGCGCGGCGTGCGGCGCGCGTGTCGGAGGTGGGGAACGTGGTATTGCTGGACGCGCAGGACAGGGCGCTATGGGATAAGGCGCAGATCGCCGAGGGCCTGACACTCGTGGAGAGATCGCTGCGAAGCCCCGCCCGGGTGAGCCGGTTTGCGGTCGAGGCGGCCATCGCCGCGCTTCACGTGCAGGCGGCGGACAGGGACTCGACCGACTGGCCGCAGATCGTCGGCTTGTACGAGGTGCTGTTGCGGCTGCATCCGACCCCGGTGGTCGAGCTCAACCATGCGGCCGCCGTATCGATGGTGGACGGGCCCGCACGCGCGCTCGATCTCGTGGAGTCGATCTGCGCGCGAGGCGAGGTGTCCGATTATCATTTGCTGCATGCGACGCGCGGCAATCTTTTCGCGCGGCTCGGGCGGCGGAGCGAAGCGGTCGAGGCATATCGAGCGGCGCTCGAGGGGGCGAAGCTCGATCCCGAGCGGCGGCTGCTCGCCCAGCGGATCGCCGAACTCATGGAAGATCGGCGACGGCGCGGACACGACGGTCCGGTCGGATGAGGTTTCGGATAGACTTGGCGGTCCGCGCCCGTAGCTCAGCTGGATAGAGTACTGCGCTTCGAACGCAGTCAATTCTAGTTTGAATCGGGTGAATTTTGTTTTTGGATCAGCGACTTGCTAAGTGAGCATAACCCCGCAGAGTGCGGAGTGACCAAAGAGTGACCAGTTATCAAAAACACGCGCCCGTAGCTCAGCTGGATAGCAGTACCGCTGCTTCGAACGCGGGTGTGGCTGGTTCGAATCCTGTCCGGGCGTCACCAATTTCATCGCATCAATCAGCCTGCCATTCGCAACTACAGGTAAATTCCCGTCGTAGCTAGTGGGTGTTCGGCAGGACGTTGCGTTTCGCGGTCATCAGCAGTATGGACGCTCGGGAAAAACAGATTCCACCACCGAGTCGTGGGGTACGTTCGAATATCTCTGTTTGGAGCCTAAGCCAAGTAACTGCGCTGGGATCATCAATCCTACATTTCTAGCTCACGTTGTGCTTATGTGCCTATGTTTTTCATCGACTTTATCAGCAGGACATTCAGGCCGAAGCACCAATCGGGTACCACATAATCGCCAAGCATTTTCCTCGGTAGGGCGGGTCTGTCCTCTGTCGGGCATATCGGAATACTTAAACAATCTGCCCGTTACAGTGACCAAGTGCCCGTTATATTCAGAAAGATCCTTCCGGTCATATCGATCGCTAAAGACGCCGCTGATGCAATGTGGAAACTTTAGCTTTTGATTCATCGACTCGGCATCTGAGTAGACGACGAACTCCCTTGCCAGTCTCACCCATCCGGTTAGCTGGACACTCCTCGTTGCCAGCGACTTTCTCTCTTAAACGACGACGCTGGCACAACGAGCTAAGGCAATGTAGTCCAGGTAAATATAGTAATTGCCAACCATCGCATCCTCATAGTGCCAGCGAGACAACCGAACGTCGTGCTCTCGCAGATCTTCTTCGCTTAAGACGCGCAGCACTCGTCCGACTGCATCATACTTCTAAAGCCTGCGCTTCCACAACGTTAACCTTGGATCGTCTGATGCATGTCTCGCCCGAAACGTTTTCCCACATCCATACAGGAACCGCTAATTATCAATACTACAGACCCCGTCGTCCTGCATTTGCACGTACAGCTGCTCGTTGGAGTGTTCCCGTGCTCGACCTCTGTGAACAGCTGAATCGACTCTCCGCACTCCGTCGCCGCACTTTAAGAAGTCATTCGACATTCTCGAGACTTGCTCAACGTTAACCATGTCGCTCCGAAACTTCTCAAAGCCCCCGAGCTGCTTCGCATAGCACTGTTATCTCTACGTGCACTGAATCGTTCGTTTGGTAAACACAGTTCTTGCAGCGGCCGTATACGCGAGTACCCGCTTTACCGGTAATGTCCATGTCGTTTTGTTGTCTGTTCCGCTAATTGAACGCTGCCGTCGGCGCCGCCAGCTGCATTAATCCTCGAGCTTTCAGAGCAGCCAGCGCGTCTGCACCGTCGACGTAACCAAATCGCAACCGTCTCTGGAATAACCCACTCTACTCCATAGCTCCTAAATGCGCAGGGTAAAGCGACGAAGAAAAGAGCCCAGGCAATGCTACAAATGCGGCGGCCTCTTTCAACAAAAAGAACACTACGTCTAATTTTGCCCATTGAAGAGCATCCCCGCTTTGATGTCAACAACTCCAAACTGTGAGAGTCAAAACATTCCGATGAGATACTCTTTCCTCTCCACTTGTCAGCAATCTACTTTCGCGGCCTGCACCGCCCACAACCAACAACACAATAATGAGTCTGCTCATTGCGATATAACAAAGGTCCGCGTCAACAAATCGATTCCTAAGCCACAAAATTTTGCCGGCTGGAGAATCGCAGCGAGATGGCGTCCGTCACGCTCCAAATAAAGTAACGTGTCAGTCTGCTTATCTAGGTAAGAGTAGCGGCCTTCCGTGCGTCCTTAGCCGCAGGGGCCAATCGCGAGGCGATGGACTGTGGCAATCAGTTCTGAAGTGGGGAAGTTCGGAGTCGTAGGCGGTAGCGGTTTTATAGATCTTTGGTAACGGTGGAACCTCGCGGCACTGATTAACTTGAAACCGCCGCCTGTACACACGATATCTTCGGTAGGTTCTCGAAATAGGTCATATTGCCGAGCTGTGTTCCGTTGACATAGATGGTAGACACCAATTTATACCATGGACCATTTTCACGTTTCTGAGTAACCATACAGCGCCGTCGTTCGAGTTAATACAGCGCCCGATGAACATTCGCACACGTGCGACGAGCCTCCCGAGTCCGAAACGTAGTAGTTGCCAGGGTAGCTTTATTGAACAGCGAGCAGGCCCGTGCCTGGTTCATCCGAAGGCGATCGGAAATAAATGTTCGTGTTCAGGTCACACTGCGGACACTCTCGACCGGCAAACACAAGGTAGGGTTCTTTGCCGTCTGCCGGTAGCTCACCAAGCAGACGAGCGTCGTATAGATCCGCTTGAAATTCCTTTCCACTCCCATAAATCAGCTTGGAGTGTCCCGGCTCATCTGCATCGGCTGCCAGAACGGCGACCAGCGGCAGTGCCAATATCCATGAGCCAATAATCCGGCCTGCATAACGGATTCTCGCCTCACCGTTACGCATTTTACTCTACCCGCTCAAGTCTCGGATGGACTCGGAGTAGTTCTGTTTCAGTGGCAGTAAGGTCTGCAAACAATCCCGAGATCGGTTTGTCATCGAACTGATACGGCTGATCAATACCTAGAAAGGGATCATCGTGATAAAGCTGGAATAGTCCGTCGGACCTGCGACGAATTGAGTAATGAGTGCGTCCGCCCCCACCCAATATTATAGTGAACCGTTTCTCAATGGCCGTTGACATTCTCAGCTCACTCCCTGCTGATGCTTTGCGTGGATATTATAGGACGCGAGATCTTAGAGAGAAACGTCATTAGCACGGTCGCCGAACATCGCGTCACTTCACGGCGAGTAGCCTATAATTTCGACTCGAAACACCTTCACAGCCTCACCAATCGGGTGCGCTTCCCCACTTTCGCCGACTCGATCCGCCTCCTTGCCGATCAAGACGATCCCAGTCGCTACGACATGGCGTCGCGCGGTCCGGCCGCGATCATAAAACTGACCGTTCGAGAACTCGTCCTCGCAACTCAGGTGATACTGCGCGAGCGCTTCTGCGTAAGTCTTGAGCCGGTCCGCTTCAACCTGGTCACCCGTTATACGGCCAAAGACGGCTTCCGTGGCTCGCAATACATCACTTACTGCTCGGGTAGTCAAACACCGCAATGGAAAGATAATTAAAATTGCCAGGCTCATGCGTCAAGATCAGGTCAGAAACACCGTGCAGAACTCAAGATATGCGTCGTGAGGTGAATAGGGCTGCCCGATTGCCAAGTAGCCTTCCATGTCCTTTAGGAATTTAGTCGAGCGCATCCTGCGATCAAGCTCCTTTTTGAATTCAGTGGATGAAAACCGACTTCCTTCTTGTGCCATATAGTAGCGAAATGCGGAGCCGACACGCGCCGGGTCTATTTTCACGTTCGAGTGATGTATTGAACATTCCCACGCCCACCACAGATCGAACAGATCCCGCCCGTGCTCCCTCTGCAGGAGAGCCCGCAGCTTAGTACCAAGCATCTCGTCAAGATCATATGATTGAACCTGAACGGCCCGCGGTTCTGCATTGTCATTGGGCACGAGGATCGAAACTGGCACCGTCGGATAGAAGCTTCGATTTTCGTTCAGATTGACCTCGATCTTGAGGTGCGCGAGCGTGGCGTCCTGGGCGTAGGGATCGTACGTGTATGTGCTTCGAAGTATCTTCGACTTCATAGCCAGATTGCTACGGCCAGGCGAACGTCCGTCGAGAAAGATTCGGTAGGAGTTCCCAGAACCGGCCGGAGCACTCGGGTCAACGCCTTTTTTATGTGGGACGAGGGACGGTCACCCACCAGTACGAGATCGATGTCTTCGGAATACCGGCTGGCCGGCTCAAGGTGCCCTTTGTGGAGTACCGTGCCGCCTCGCATTGCGACCTGCGTTGACAAAAATGCGTCTTCGAAAATCGCCTCAACCGCGCGGCAGAGCAGATAGTCTTGCTCGACCATCATGTCGGTTGCCCAAGGCGCAACCGTCCTCGATGCCGCAATTTCGCGTGCGGTAATCACCGAAATTCCCCCAAAGCCGTTACGCGGCGGCTGTTGAATGAAATGTTCCAGCGTCGATCAATCGTGGTTTGCTCGCGAGTCGGAACCCCGAGCTCAAGCGGCTGGCGTACGGCATGGCGGCGGCGTGCCACCCACTTGAATACATGCTTTGCGAGGGTGTCGTATCCGAGACACTGGAATACGAACCCCAGACGCTGGCCAGCCGGGGCTTTATCCAAGGCATCCAGTGCGTTCACTAGCTCACCTTTCTCAATCGCCGAAGACAGATCGCTCGTGACGCGCGCACGGTCTCCAGGCCCCCCACGGCAGTCTGATGTCGTAGTAAGTCGAGTAATGTCGCAGGTCGCGTGCTAACGCGCCAAGGTACGACATCTTTTCTCACAATTTCCGTCGGCGTCGTGGCGAGTTGCTTCTTTGCATAGAAGACAATTCGCAGCCGTCCAGGGGTGAGCGGTGGATGAACTCTCGAAAGCATCACCTGCGTGTCTTGTCGTGCGTAATGACTTGATCCCCAGTGATGAGCGGCGGAAACCAAACCGACGTAGTAGTTGGGCTCGATTCGTCGTAGGCAATCATCGATCCACCAGGTGACGGGTGGTGCGCCATAGCTTATATGCTCTGGCGGCACGATCAGATAACCCGATGGGCGACCGGTCACCGCTACTATTCGACCACGCTGGGCCAAGCGATGAAGCGCCAGGCGCCTGCCGGAGTTCCTGGTTGCCGCCCGGTTTGACGTGCAAACTCAGCCTGTTCGAAGAGATACCGGATGCCCGCTTGGAGCCGTACGAGGGCAGCGTCTGAGCTGTGATCGGTAGTTTGAGCTAAATGTCGCGGCATATGGGTAAAATAAACGTACGTGTATTATATCGATTAACTATACATTACGAAAGTGTTTATTAGAGGCCTAGGAGACGCATGTATTCCGCTCCCAGAATCATTTAACTACGGCCGCTCAAGCGGCCTCCGACATTTTCGATGCCGGTTGCGGCTCCGTGCCTCGGATTCTCCGTAGTTCCGGCAGGCTCTCTGGCGCAGGCGGGAGCGGCGCTCGGAGGACTTGCTGACCTGATTCGACCCGAGCCCAGTAGCCACGCCCCGGTGTCGGTATTTCCGCTCGTCGACACAGCTTGGCAAGTCCCATATCCTATACCCCGAGCCGTTTCGCCACCTCAAGAACGGGGGCCGTCCATACGAGTTCATGGAGCGACTCGCGCCTGAAGTAATGACGATGACGCGATTGCGGACCGACTGGTCGCAGTACAAGTTCAGCCGACAATGCCCTCGGCGGCGCTGTTACTCGCAACTGCGCGGCGGCGAGCGACAGCACCTTACCGCCATGTCCGTTCAACGCATCCCGGCGTTGCTGCGTTTGGAAGTAAGCATAGCCCAGGTTGTCCTCAGATCGCGATGATTGAGCACATCGCCGATCAAGTGCAGCGACACGCCCGATTGTGCAAGCCAGGAACCGACCGTGCGCCGGATGTCGTGGACGCGAATGTTCTGCAGGCCCGCTCGCGCCAATACGCGCCTCAAGGGTTCCCCGAGCCCCGTCAACGGCCGACCCCGCTTGTGGCCGCAGATGATGTACGGATTGTTGGCAATATGGGGAATCATCTTCAGTCTCGCCATCGCAGCGTCACTCAGCGGTGCGAGAAGCGGCTCGCCGTTCTTCGTCAGGCCAACAAACAGCGTGCCCATATCCCAATCGATATCGTTCCACTTCGCCTTCAACAGCTCGATGCTCCGCAGACCGAGCAGCAACAGGAGCCAAAGTCCATGCCGAGCGTACTCGTTGTCCTCCTCCTCAAGCGCCCGAATGAACTCCGGCATTTCCACCGTCGTGATGTATCGTCTTCGCTTGTCGTTCAGGAACGATTTGATTCCTCGCGTAGGGTTCGGATAGTTGGGCGGCACGAGGCCTGCCACCTTTCCCCAGTTGAACATGCTGCGGACGACTTCAAGCATGTCGATTCGCGGCGTAGGGGTGTCGCGCGCCGATTTCAGAGTGAATAAATTCAATGTCGCCAGAGACAATGCTCGTGATGAGGCGGATCCCGAGTTTCGGAACGATTCGGTGTCTTAAACAGGATGCATCGTTTTTCCATCCGTGGCGCTTTATCTTGGCGTGATTTTCAATGTAGGCGGTGCACAGATCGGCGAGAGTCTCTCACCGATCGCCGCCTATCCGGCTCACCTTGCGGATCTTCGTTCACGGCTACTTTGCCTAGATAGGAAAGAGCGATCCTTCGCGCCTGATCTACGGTCAAGACATCGACCCTTCCGAGTACCGCGAGTCGCTTGCGGCGATGGATGCGGTAGGAACAGACGTAGGCGCGACGCCCGCTCGGGTAAATGCGTAGGCCAAAGCAGGCGAAGGTCTCGTCCCAATAGATACACTGATGGTTCACAGCCTTGCCGACATAGGGAAGGGCGTGAACCGTGGCCTGTTCCAGTCTCAGCACAGGCATAGATCACCTGGACTACGGAGTGACCCCTGAGTGACCTGCACAGGTGGGGGTTGAAGCACGAAATCGAATGGGATATCTTCGCTTAAGTCACTGATAACCCTAAAAAGAACGGTATAGTTAGCCATGGACGGGGATTATGCGTCATGGCTTCGAACGCAGTGGTCGGCGGTTCGAATCCGTCCGGGCGCGCCATCTATTTGATTTATAAGATGTTTATGCGATTTTGGTCGGCGGATCGATCCTGTCCGGATGCACCAACAACAGGTACTGTCAGTGGCAGCAGCCTCCCGTCTCGGCAGACAGCTTGAAGAAGTCATCGCCAGCTTGAGCAAGGCGAAAGCGCGGTTTGCGTTGATCGGCGGGCTCGCCCTGGCGTCTCACAAAGTGATCCGCGCCACGCAGGACATCGACCTGCTCACCGACGCGGAAAAAGCCGAGGACATTGACCGCGAATTGATTGCGCTCGGCTACCGGTGCCTGCATCGCAGTCCCGATGCCGGCAACTACCTGCGCGGTGATGAGCGCGTTGATTTCATCTACGCCAGCCGCCCTGCGGCACGGGGCTTGCTCAGCAATGCCACGGCGCTCCAAACTGCTTTCGGCGAAGTGCGCGTCGTCAGCGCCGAGGGATTGATTGGTTTGAAGCTTCAGGCCTTCGTCAACAATCCCCGTCGCACGCAGGACCTGGAGGACATCAAGGCCCTGATCGGCGCGAATCGGCAAGCGTTGAAGATGCACCAGGTCCGCGAATATTTCCGACTCTTCGATCGCGAATCATTGCTCGAGGAAATTCTAAAGTGAGTGTCCCTTCCGATAAACCGTTTGCCGCCGATGGCGGCATAACGCTCGTGCCGGCGGCTACTGGCCGTGATCCATTCGAAGCCTTGGATGACTTGATGACGGTCATCGAGGCGTTATGTCCCGTTTGGCCGAGCCGCGAGATATTCTCGTCTACTGACCGATTCTTGATCTGAGGTTCTCAGTCGGCCGCCTGCGTGACGGTGGAGGGCGCCAATGCAACCTCGCACACGAGTCCCAGATATGAGCTACGAAGCATCTTATCGTTCTCCCCAGCCCGCAACGCTCAACTTGCGTGCGAGCTCTGGATCGCTCCCACGCGGATTTGCCCAGGCGGCGCAGCAAGTTGCATATTGCCTGCACGCGCAAGCGGAAGGACAAATCATGCGTCTACACTCCTCGCGCGTGCCGCGCGGCAGCGTGTGACGCTGCTTTACGCCAGGTCTTGAGGCGGCGCGTGATTCGAGCGCTATCTTTAGGCGCGCTTTCGCGCTTTGCTCGACCTTCGCACCGCCTTCCGCCCGTCCGGGCGGCCGGATTTCTTCAAGCTCGCCTTCAGCGCTGCCATGAGATCGATAACTTGCGCCTTCGGCCTCTCGTCGCCGGCCGGCTCTTCGACATCAAGTGAGTGGGTCTCTTTGTTTCGAATCTTCTCTTGAACGCGCCGTTTTAGATCCGCCCTGTAGGTGTCCTTGAATTTACTCGCGGTGAAATTTCCTTCCATGCTTTGGACCAGCTGTTTTGCCATGGCCAACTCCGCCGAACTGATCTTGGCGGTGGAATTGCGATCGGCTGCGGGAAGGACCTCGTCGGCGAAGCGCAGGGTCAGCAATATCAGCGACGACCCTTGGGGAGCGATGGCACACAGGTGTTGTCGCTGATGCATCACGAACGTCGCAACCGCCACTTTGCCGGTCGACTCGAGCGCCTGCTGCAGTAGCGTATAAACCTTCTCTCCGCCCTTGGTCGGTGCCAGGTAATAGGGCTTCTCGTAATACATCGCCGGAATTTGAGAGGCATCGCAGAAGGTGTCGATCTCGATGGTTTCAGAGGCCTTCACATTCGCATGCTTGAAATCGGCCGCGGCCAGCGCGACAAACTCGCCTTTTTTATATTCATAACCTTTGACGATATGAGACCAATCGACTTCCTTGCCGGTCTTTTTGTTGACGCGTTGATACCCGACCGGAGCGAAATCGCGGCTGTCGAGAATGTGAAGCGGCAACGTATTGTCTTTCGATGCCGTATAAAGCTCAACGGGGACGTAAATCAATCCGAAGGATATGGCACCTTTCCATAAGGCTCGTGGCATTTGAAATCCCGGTGGTATGGCCCCTCCGCGCCCGGCGGCATGGAAAAGCGTTGATTCACATATTACAACGGATGAGCTGGACGGAAATAATAGTCCTGGTGCTCGTATGCGTATCAGCATTTCCTGACATGCGCCATCCGATGGGATTCGTATCGCGAGCACTCCCGGCATTCGAGCTAAACTCACGGCTTTAGGACGAAACAAAGTATGGCGACGGAACACAAGTCCACCATCACGCCGGCGCTACGGGCCAAGACCCTCGATGCTCGACGGAAACTCAAAATGGCCGGCTCCGCGCATGCGTATGTCCGCGGCAGTACGGTGCAGTTCTATCGCTGGCTCGAAGGGCGCGGCAGACGCGCCGTTCCAAAGGGGCCGCCCGTGTGGATCTGCGGGGACTGTCATGCGGGAAACTTGGGGCCCCTTGCGGCACCCGACGGCAAGGTCCACGTGCAGATCCGCGATCTCGATCAAACGGTGATCGGCAACCCCAATCATGATCTCATTCGCCTGGCGCTGTCGCTCTCCTCAGCGGCCCGCGGCTCGGATCTTCCCGGGGTGACGACTGCACGCATGCTCGAGCAGATGATGATCGGCTACCAGCGGGCGCTGAAAGGCCCGAGGGCACAAAACCAAATCGAAAGCGATAAACCGGAGTGCATCAAAGTGGTGACGCGCCGCGCCACCGCGCGCACCTGGAAGCATCTCGCCCGCGAACGCCTCGAGGATGTGAAGCCAACGATTCCCCGCGGCGAGCGCTTTTGGTCCTTGACCAAGAATGAAAGCAGGGCGATCCATGTCTTGTTCGAAGATAACGAGGTGCGCAAGCTCGTCACGTCGCTCAGGTCGCGCCCCGATGACTCGACGATCGAAGTGCTCGATGCGGCGTATTGGATGAAGGGCTGCAGCTCGCTGGGGCGCCTACGGTTTGCCGTGCTGCTGAGAGTATGCACAGGGAAAAAGCGTGACGATGAATTCTGTCTGATCGATATCAAAGAGGCGACCGCCGCAGCGGCACCGCGTGCGACTCGCGCGGTCATGCCGAGGGACCATGCCCGTCGGGTGGTGGAGGGGGCGAAGCATCTGTCCCCGGCCCTCGGGGATCGAATGATGGCGGGCAAGCTCTTGGAGCGATCGGTGGTGATCAGAGAATTGATGCCTCAGGATTTGAAACTCGAGATCGATCAGCTGTCGCGGAAGGAGGCGGTGAATTCCGCTCGTTATCTGGCAGAGGTCGTGGGCAAGGCGCATTCGCGGCAAATGGACGCCTCCACTCGGCGAGAGTTTGCCGCATCATTCAATCTGCGCCAGGGTGCACGGCTGAACGCTCCGTCGTGGCTTTGGTCAAGCGTCGTGGAGCTCGCGTCCGCTCACGAGGCAGCCTACCTCGAGCACTGCCGATTGTATGCCTTGGGTGATGAGCAATGACGCCGCTCGACAAGACGCTCAAACGCTCGCTCAGCGTCAAGGGCGTCGATTACGTCGTGACCCTTTCCCCGGAGACGCTCAAGCTCACGCGAAAGGGTCGGCGGATTGGGTTGGAGCTCAAGTGGACGGATATTACCAGCGGCGAGAGTGCGCTGGCCGTCGCATTGCACGCGTCCGTCGGCCGATTCGAGCCCGTCGAGAAGGCCGCCCCGCCGCGCAGTCGGACTTCCGCACGAGGCTTGCCGAAGAAACGACGGCGATGACCTCGATCGATGTCGCGAGCGGCGTCAAGGGGAGCTTGTCAACTCCTCCCGGGGCGGAATCGCCCGTGAACGCAAAAAAATAAAATTTCCTGTCGCTCCCAATATAATCCGCGCTCCATTTGCGTCGAGTGCCGATCGTGATGTTCAAGAATCTGGTTTTCCATCGCCTCCCCGACAACTGGTCGATCGGCGCCGCCGATTTGGAGGCGCAGCTCGCCGCTCGGACGCTTCGGCCCTGCGGTTCCTTCGATATGTCGAGCAGCGGATGGGTGGCTGTCACGCCGGGCGGCCGGTTGTTGCACACGGTCGCTCAGCACCACATGATCGCTCTCGGGACGGACGATAAGCTGTTGCCCGGGTCCATCATCCGCCAGGTCGCCCAGGAACGAGCCGACATCCAGGCGAAGGAGCAGGGGTTTCCCGTGGGGCGCAAGCAAATGCGTGACCTGCGCGCTCGCGTGGCCGATGAATTGCGCGCTCGGGCGCTGACTCGACGCCGGGTGACGCGCGCCTGGATCGATCCGACCGCCGGGTGGTTTGCGGTGGATGCGTCCGGCATGCCTCGTGCGGAAGCGGTCGTCGACACGCTGAGCGATACCCTCGGAAGCTTCGCGCCCGTCTCCGTTCAGACCGAGCGCTCGCCGCAAGCGGCGATGGCTTCCTGGCTGTTGCGCGGTGAGGCACCGGGACGCTTCTCGATCGATGACGACCTGGAACTTCAGAGCGCGGACAAGAACAAGTCGATCGTTCGCTACACGCGCCATCCGCTCGACGCGAAGGAAGTCCGCGGGCATCTCAACGCGGGAAAATATCCGACGCGCCTCGGATTGACCTGGAACGATCGGGTGTCGTTCGTCCTGACGGACAAGCTCCAGGTGAAGCGGCTCGATTTTCTGGAGATGAACAAGGACGACACGCAGACGGACGAGGTGGATCCGGCGGAGCAATTCGACATCGATTTTGCGGTGATGGCCGGGGAATTGGCGAATCTGCTCAAAGATCTGACGGCGCTATTGGCGGGAGAATCCGCGAAAGGCGGGGATTGGCAAGAGCGGAGCAAGGTCGCCTGATTCGTGGACCGGCTAACCGCCCGGCGCAGCCGTCACGCGACGCCTATCGACCCGGGCAATGTGCCCGCGAATAGACGGGTGATCTGGCCGCCGCAGTCTTCGAGAAAGCCGCAGTCTTCAAGAAAATAACGTCTCACCCGTCGACACCGCGTGGCCGGCCATCAGGAAGGCGGCGGCATTCCACGATTGTCCGGGCATTCCTCGCGGCGCGAGCGTTTTCCCCTGCAGCCATTCGGTGAACGCCCAATTTCCGAGCGCACATACGCGCGCGAGACGGGTGAGTTCCGCGGCCGCCTGCTGTGTGCGGCCGGCCTTCACCAGTGCGGTGATCCAGAAGCCTCCTACCATCGGCCAGATCCCGCCGTTGTGGTACTGCCAGGCGAAATTCTGGCGATGGCGCGCCATGTAAGGGCGCCACAGCGAACTGTTGCGTTTGATGGGGCGTGTCACCGCGCGGATGGGGTACGGATCGCTCACCCGTGCCCTGGTCAGGGCGTCGAGCGTTCGCGTGCTGGCGCGCGCATCGGCGAGCCCCAGGAGCACGGCCAAGACGTTGCCGAACACGTCCCCTTCCTCCCCGAAGAACGAGAAATTGACGAAACTCAGGTACAGGTCGCGATCGTGCGCGCTCTTCAACACATAGTCATTGAGAAGTCGGGCGCGTCGATACTCGGCGATGGCCGCGGAAAACGGATGAAAGAGCCCGTTGAAGCAGTCGCGCGTGTCCCTGCCGTGCTTGATGCCGTAGAGCCGCTTGACGCAGTACCACAGAGCGTTCGTGTACAGCACGAATCCCGAGCGCGGCATGATGTCAGCCCAGTCGCTTGCCTCGTTTTGCTGCAATAGAAAGAACCGCTGATGCTCCTGGGCCAAGAGCCATTGAATCGCGAGTTTGATGCGCCGGGCATACCGCCGCCGCAGCGCGCTGCCGCGGCGGCGCCGGTCCAAGAACGCCAGCGCGATCAGCCACCACAAGGTCGAATCGATGCACCCCAGATACCAGAAATCCGGCTCGTCTCGCTGCAGATCCACGAATTTCGCGATCTGACCGTTTGGCGCCTGATGTGTGGCCAAGGTGTGCAATCCGGCCGCGGCGGCATGCTCCAATACGGTATCTCCGGAGAGCGCCATGCCGATGGCGCAGACGGCGGCGTCCCGCCCGAAGATCGCGGTGTAGCCGCGTTTACTGGCCTTCGGACCGGGCGTGGCGGCGAGGATGCCGTCCGGTGTCAGATTTCTCTTCAAGAGCTCGATGGACCGCGAGCGGCAGGTGTCGAGCAGCGATTGCTCGTCCGGAAGGCTCCGCGAAGGTGTCATCGTCGATGGCTACCAGCGATACAGGGCGGCGACGAAGCCCTTCGGGTACGTCATCGGTCCCGGCGGCAGCTCGACGAAGCCGTCCGTGCCTATCAGGCTCAGAAAATCTCCGGAGGTGTTGGTCGGGCGCGGAGTTGCCCATGGCTGGCCCCACTCGTCGACCTCCACCGCCACCGGAAGAAAGTACGCCAGCGGCAGATCGAACATGACGGATCTCGCCAGCCCGATGCGCTCGACCGGCAGTCGGCGGGTGCCCATGGCGGCGACGATCGCGGGGATGACGAAACGGACCAGGCAGATCAGTGTCGATACGGGATTGCCGGGCAAGCCGAAGACGGCCTGACCGCGCGGCCCGACGCCGAACCACATGGGCTTTCCCGGGCGCTGCGCCACCCGGTGGAAGACCTCCCGGACGCCGAGACTCTTCAGGACCTTCGGCACGAGGTCGAAGCGGCCCATGGACACGCCCCCGCTCAGGATCAGCGCTTCGTGAGTGGCGAGATGCAGGGACAGGCGGTCGCTGAGCATAGCTTCGTCATCGAGCAAATGATCGTTACTCACTCGATCGAAGCCGCGGGCGCGCAAGGCCGCGATGACGGCGTAGGTGTTGGAGCGCCGTATCTGGTGGCCGGCGATCGGGTCGCCCGGCTCCACGAGCTCGTTACCGGTGGATATCACCATGAAGGCCGGTTGGCTGCTGACGCGGATGCGGGCGAGACCCGCGGAGGCGGCGACGGCGATTTCGGGTGCCCCGAGGAGCGTGCCGGCTTCGAGCATCAGCGTGCCGTGGCGGCCGTCCTCGCCGCGGCGCTGAATGTTGCGAAACGGCGTGTCGTTCACCGGGTCGGTGAGGGAGACGAAGCCATCCGCCAGCACATATTGCTCCAAAGGAATGACGCAGTCCGTGCCCCGGGGGAGAGAGGCACCCGTCATCACTTCGATGGCACTCTCGGCATTCTCGAGGGTCAAAGGCGGAGCGCCGGCCGGTTGAGTGGCCTGGACCGCATACCGGCGAAGGCCGTGTTTCGACGTGTCGCTCGCGATGGCGACCCCGTCCATGCACACCCGGTCGAACGGCGGATAATCCCGTTCCGCATAGACGTTCTCCCGGAGCGTGCCGCCCACGCACTGGGACAGCGGCCGCGTCTCGATGGGGAGGCCGGGCAGCTGATCGTCGATCGCGGCCTCGGCCGCCTGTGGTGTAATCAGCGCCTTGGCGCCGGCGATCCCCGTCATATCGGCTGTCCGCAGCGTGGATGAGAAAGGCTTGATGTATTATATATCTTCATGGTGACTGGGTAGGCGACGACCTTGATGGAGTGCGATCTGTGAATGAGACCTTGATACCCGTGGCCGCGATCGGACCCTCCAAGCAGCGCAAGCGCGAGGCGCCGCGAGGCCGAGTCGTCAGCCCGGCGGCGCTGGCCGAGGTGCAGGCGCTGGTAGGCAATGAGCCTCTGCGACACGATTTGCTGATCGAATATTTGCACCTCATCAACGATCATTACAAACAGCTGAGCGCCCCGCACCTGGCGGCACTTGCCCGGCTCATGGGCCTCGCTCAGACCGAGGTCTACGAAGTTGCGACCTTTTACCACCATTTCGATGTGGCGAAGGAAAATCGCGACGGCACGGTGCCGGCTCCGGCGGCGTTGACGGTCCGGGTATGCGACGGGCTGAGCTGCGAGATGGCGGGCGCCCGGCAGCTTCTCGACCGATTGCCTGATCTCCTGGGCCGAGAGGTGCGGGTCATCGCGGCTCCTTGCGTCGGACGGTGCGAACAGGCGCCGGTCGCCGTGGTGCATCAAAAGCCGCTTGCGCACGCGACGCTCGAGAGCGTGAAGCACGCGGTCGCGGCGGGCGAAACCCGCGATGACACCAAGGCTGTGATCGACTACGAGACCTACCGCGCGCAGGGCGGTTACGTGCTGCTGGGCGAGTGTATCGAACACCAACGGGATGTCGAGACCGTCATCAAGACGATGGAAGACTCGGGTCTTCGGGGACTCGGCGGTGCGGGCTTTCCGACCGGCCGCAAGTGGCGCATCGTCAGGGGCGAGCCGGCGCCGCGCCTGATGGCGGTGAACATCGACGAGGGCGAGCCCGGCACGTTCAAGGACCGGGTCTACCTCGAGCGCGATCCCCACCGCTTTCTGGAGGGCATGCTGATTGCGGCCTGGGCGGTGGGTATTTCAGCCATCTACATCTACCTGCGCGACGAATACCACGGCTGCCGCGCGCTGTTACAGGCCGAGCTCGACAAGCTCATCGCCAATCCGCCGATGCCGCTGCCGAGGATCGAGCTGCGCCGCGGCGCCGGGGCCTACATCTGCGGCGAAGAATCGGCGATGATCGAATCGATCGAGGGCAAGCGCGGCATGCCGCGGCTACGCCCCCCCTACGTCGCGCAGGTGGGACTGTTCGGGCGGCCGACGCTCGAGCATAATTTCGAGACACTCTACTGGGTCCGCGATCTGTTGCAGAAGGGCGCCGCGTGGTTTGCCGCCGAGGGCCGTCACGGGCGCAAGGGCCTGCGGAGCTTCTCGGTCTCCGGCCGCGTGAAGGAGCCGGGCGTGAAGCTCGCGCCGGCCGGCATCACCATCCGGGAACTGATCGACGAATATTGCGGCGGCATGCTTGATGGCCACACTTTCTATGGCTATCTGCCGGGCGGCGCCTCGGGCGGTATCCTGCCGGCGTCGATGGGCGATATTCCGCTCGACTTCGACACGCTGCAGCCGCACGGCTGTTTCATCGGCTCCGCCGCGGTGATCGTGCTGTCGAACAAGGACACCGCCAAGGCGGCGGCGCGCAACATGATGCGGTTCTTCGAGCACGAGTCCTGCGGCCAATGCACGCCCTGCCGGGTGGGTACCGCCAAAACCAATATGCTGATCGAGGGCGACCAATGGGACCAGCCGACTGCTCGCGGATCTCTCGCAGGTGATGCGCGACGCATCCATCTGCGGCCTGGGTCAGGCTGCGCCGAACCCGGTCGACTGCGTGATCAAATTCTTTCCCAACGAATTGACTTGAAAGGACGGCCATGAACGCCATTCCTCGTCCCCAACGCGAACCGGTCGATGTGCCCACGGTGAACTTCACCCTGGACGGGCGCGAAATCACCGCACCCGCGACCGATACGCTCATCGAGATCGCCGACCGCGAAGGCATCGAGATTCCCCGGCTGTGCTACAAGGCCGGCATGGAGGCGGTGGGCAACTGCCGCTCCTGCATGGTCGAGATCAAGGGCGAGCGGGTGCTGGCGCGCGTCCTGCTGCCGGGTGCCGACCAAGGGCATGCAGGTCACCACCGACACCGAGCGCGTGCACAAATCGCAGAAGATGGTGATCGAGCTGCTGCAGTCCGACATGCCGGAGCGGGAGTACACGCGCCACAACGAAGTCGACGAATGGGCGGCGCGCCTCGACGTGGGCAAGCCGCGTTTCGCTCCCCGGCCGCAAGTCGCGCCGGATCTGTCGCATGCGGCGATCGCCGTCAATCTCGATGCCTGCATCCAGTGCACGCGGTGCGTGCGCGCCTGCCGGGATGAGCAGATGAACGATGTGATCGGTCTCGCCTCGCGCGGCCAGCACGCCAAGATCGTGTTCGACATGGACGATCCCATGGGCGCATCGACCTGCGTGGGTTGCGGCGAATGCGTGCAGGCTTGTCCGACCGGTGCGCTCATGCCGGCCCGCGACGTCGCACTCACGGTCCCGGACAAGTCGGTGGATTCGCTCTGTCCGTACTGCGGCGTCGGCTGCCAGCTCACGTATCACGTCAAGAATGACAGCATCCTTTACGTCGAAGGCCGGGACGGTCCTGCCAACCACTCGCGGCTATGCGTCAAGGGACGCTACGGTTTCGACTATTCGCGCCATCCGCAGCGGCTCACCATGCCTTTGATCCGACGCACCGACGCGCCGCCCAAGAGCGGCCATTTCGTCATGGACCCGAAGAATGTCATGCAGGTGTTCCGCGAGGCCACCTGGCAGGAGGCGCTCGATCTGGCGGGCGGAGCGCTCAAGAAGTTGCGGGATACCCACGGCGGCAGGGCGCTCGCGGGATTCGGGTCGGCCAAGGGCAGCAACGAAGAGGCGTACCTCTTCCAGAAGCTGGTGCGCCTTGGCTTCGGCAGCAACAACGTCGATCACTGCACGCGCCTGTGCCATGCATCGAGCGTCGCGGCGCTGCTGGAAGGCATCGGCTCGGGCGCCGTCAGCAATCCGGTCATGGACGTGACCAAAGCCTCCGTCGTGATTCTGATCGGCGCGAATCCCACCGTGAATCATCCGGTGGCGGCGACGTTTCTCAAGAACGCGATGCGCAACGGCACGAAGCTCATCGTGATGGATCCGCGCCGCAGCGAGCTTGCGCGCACGGCCTATCGATTCCTGCAGTTCAAGCCCGATACCGATGTGGCGCTTCTCAATGCGATGATGCACGTCATCGTCGAGGAGAACCTCGTCGACGAGAACTTCATCGCCGACCGCACCCTGGGCTACGCGGAGCTCGTCAAGAACGTGGCGGGCTACAGCCCGGATACTCATGGCGCCGATCTGCGGCATACCCGCGGACACCATCCGCGAAGTGGCGCGGCTGTACGCGACCAGCCCGGGCTCGATGATTCTCTGGGGCATGGGTATCAGCCAGCATATCCACGGCACCGACAATGCGCGCTGCCTGATCGCGCTCGCGCTGATGACGGGCCAGATCGGCAAGCCGGGTTCGGGATTGCATCCCTTGCGCGGCCAGAACAACGTACAGGGCGCATCGGATGCGGGTCTGATTCCGATGATGTATCCCGATTATCAGCGGGTGGACAATGCGGACGCGCGTCTGCGGTTCGCCAAGGCCTGGAGCGTGCCCCCGGAGTCGCTCGACGACAAGGCGGGGCTGACCGTGGTCGAAGTCATCAAGGGCATCATCGCCGGCAATGTGAAGGGCATGTACATCATGGGCGAGAACCCCGCCATGAGCGACCCGGACGCCGATCATGCGCGCGAGGCGCTCGCCAAGCTCGAGATGCTGGTGGTGCAGGATCTGTTCTTGACCGAGACGGCGTATCTCGCCGACGTCATCCTGCCGGCTTCCTCCTTTGCGGAGAAGACGGGCACGTTCACCAATACCGACCGGTTCGTGCAATTGGGCCGGCAAGCGCTGAATCCGCCCGGCAACGCGCGCCAGGACCTCGAGATCATCATCGACATGGCCAACCGCTTGGACCTGCCCGTGGAACTACGGGACCGGCGAGTCGGCGGTGGCAGCGGTGTTCGACGAGATGCGCCACACCATGCCGAGCATCGGCGGCATCACCTGGGAGCGGCTGCAGGCCGAGGACAGCGTGACCTATCCCTGCGTGAACGAAGGAGATCCCGGCGACTCGGTGGTGTTCGTCGAATCGTTCCCGACCCCTACCGGCAAGGCGGTCTTCGTTCCGGCAGACATCATTCCGGCCAACGAACGGCCGGATAACGAGTACCCGATGGTGCTGATCACCGGGCGGCAGCTGGAACACTGGCACACGGGCAGCATGACGCGCCGCTCGGGGGTGCTGGATGCGATCGAGCCCGATCCGGTGGCCTCGCTCCATCCGCTGGATCTCGTGGCCTTGGGAGTGAAGCCGGGCGAGCTGATCACCATCCAGTCGCGCCGCGGCAAGGTGAGCTTGTATGCGCGGGCAGACGAGAGCTCGCCGCGGGGCGCGGTGTTCGTGCCTTTCTGTTACTACGAAGCGGCCATCAACAAACTGACCAATTCTGCGCTCGATCCGTTCGGCAAGATCCCCGAATTCAAGTACTGCGCGGTTCGTGTGTCGCTCGGAGGCACCACGCCCGTACAGGTGAGCTTTGGCGGGGGCCAGATTCTCGAGCCGGATCAGGAGCCGGTCCACGCGTGATCGGGCACGGCCGCCGGCAGGCAGGGCGGGCGCTGCTCTAAGTGCTCGGGCGCTGCGATTGCTCGAGCTCGGTGAGTGTGTTGATGTTGAAGAACTCGGCGTCGTGGTCGAACACCACGCGGGTGTTGCGCTGTCCGCGCGCAAAGAAGCCGGTCTTGCGCTCGCCGGCGGCGATGAACGCGGCTAGCGCGTCCTCGAGCGAGGTCTTCATGAGACAGAAGACCGGTTGCGGAAAAAGGTCCTCTCCCGCCCGCGTATAGGCAACCGCGATGTCGGCCTCGGCGCGCTCGAGGCCGCTGCGCCAGCCGAGCCACCAGGTCGAGCGGGAAGTTCGGCGTGTCGCAGGGCACGGTGGCCATGAGCCGCGTTTTGCAATGCGCGAGTCCCGCGAGCATGCCGGCGAGCGGACCCGGATAGTCCGGCACCTCGTCCGGCCACACGGGGACACCCATGGCCCGGTACGTTTCCAGATTGCGGTTCGCGTTCACCATCAGCCGGCCCACTTGCGGGCGCAGTCGCTCCAGGGCGTGAGCCGCGAGGGGCCGGCCTCGATGGATCTGCAGGCCCTTGTCGACGCCGCCCATGCGGCTGCCTCGGCCGCCGGCCAGGATTAGGCCCGTGATATCGTCGCGCGCGCTTATCATAGGTACATCCTAGCCATCACCGGATGTCCCCGCCATGGAACCCAGCAACGTCGATGCTCTCATCCTGGGGCCGGCCGTCCGAGCGTTGACTCCCGTGCCGGACGCGCCACGGCTGAGCGCCGCGTCCGCGGCGCCGCTGCGCGAGATCGCCGCCGTCGACGAGCGGGGTGCCGCGCGAATGATGTACCTGGCGATCGAGCGGCCGCTCACGATTCTTGCCGACGGCCGCGAGATCGTCACGTTGATGACGCTCGGGGCTGCGCCGGAGTGGTTGGTGCTCGGGTATCTCAACAATCAGCGGCTCATCGACGACGTAACCGCCGTTCGATCCGTCGAGGTGGACTGGACCCGGGGCGTCGCGAGCGTCATCTCGCGGCAGGGAAATTTGAGGCGGCCCTCGGGCGCCGCGGAGCAGGGGAGCGGGGCTGCGAGCCTGCTTGCGTGCGGCCTCGGCACGGTCTTCGGCGATGCCATGCGGCGATCGGAGGCGCGCGAGGCCGTGACGGCTGCGGCGATATCGCATACGGCGATCCTCGCCATTCTCGAGAGCATGCGCGGCCACGACGCGATTCATCGGGCGGCGGGATCGGTGCACAGCTGCGCATTGTTTCGAGGCGGCGAGCTCTGGGCGGCCGTGGAAGAGGTGAGCCGCCACAACGGGGTCGACACCATCACGGGCTTCATGAGGCTGCACGGCGTGGACGGCGCCGACAAGATTCTGTTCACGACCGGCCGCCTCACCGCAGAGATGGTGATGAAGGCGGCGCACAACGGAATTCCCGTGATGATCTCGCGCAACGGCACCACGGCCATGGGCTACGAGCTCGCGGCGAAGCTCGGCATGACGTTGATCGGGCGGGCCGCCAATCGCCGCTACCTCTGCTACATCGGCGCCGACAGGATCGTACGGGACGCGGACGGCGGATCCGACGCTGCGCGCGCGGCGGACGGCGGCACTCACGCGAAGTTTCCGCTCGATTGAAGCGCCGCTATTGAAGGGCCGCTGGCTCGCGCCGCGAAGTCCGGCATTTCTCGACATATTCCCGAACGTGCATATCGTGATCACGAAGAGTGCGTGGTAGTTTTCTCAGCGCATTTTTCAGGGCATCGAATACGCCCGCATCCTCGAGAGAATATGAACAAAACGACCTATTTGCTGTTGGCTGCCCTATCCACGGTCGGCGCGAGCCTTGCGCGCGCGGACGACGCTGCAACGACGGCCACGGCGACGGCGGCTTCGGCCAGCCAGACCCCGCCCAGCCAGACATCGGCCAACCAGACGTCGGCCACCAGACGTCGTCGCAGACCACGCTGCCGCATATCGTCGTCACCGGCACGCAGACGCCGGATAACAACTACCGGGTCGACAAGCTCGACTCCATCGGGCCGCTCGGCACGACCGACATCCGGAACACACCGTACTCCATCGAGGTGCTGCCGCTCGACCTGATCGAGAACTCGCAGGCGGTGAATTTCAAGGACGTCTCCAAGTACCTGCCGCTGGTCGCCTACCAGGAGCAGCAAGGGCCCGACATCCTGCGTCCGCAAACCCGCGGCATGCAGGGCGGCAACTTCCAGAACACCAAGATCGACGGCATGACCATGTACATCACGGTGGCGACCGCGATGGAGCAATTCCAGCAGATCGAGGTGGTCAACGGCCTCTCGGCATTCCTCTACGGTCCCGCCAATCCTTCCGGCATGTTCAATTTCGTCTCGAAAAGGCCCACGCAGAACGATCTGCACGAAGTCAGCGTCACCTACAACAGTGACAGCATCGGCACGGGGCACATCGATTTCGGAGGACCCATCGACAAGAACGGTGTGGTCAGTTATCGGCTGAATGCGCTTTACGGCGCAGGGGATGGCTGGGTGGACGAGAGCCATCAGCGCCGCGCGCTGGGGGATCTCGGCATCGATGTGCGGCCCTGGGATAGCACGGTGCTCGAGCTCAACTATAGCGACTATCATCTCACCGACACGGGCTACCCCGGGCTGGTTCACCTACGGGCAGAAGATTCAGCTGCCCTCGGCGCCGAACCCGCAGTTGGTGGGATACGGTCAAAGCTACCTCGGCACGGACCTCAGGACCGAAATCTCCACCGCGCGCATCAAGCATGACTTCAATTCGGATTGGCACCTGGTGGTCGGCGGCTTGAACCAGGACGCGACGCGCAACATCAACACCAGCGTCAACAATCTGACCTCGAACACGGGTTCGTACACCAGTTCCATGGGCTCGACCTTCGCCCCGCGTTTCGTGATCACCAGCGATACCGCCTATCTCGACGGGGCTTTCTCGACTTTCGGCATAGGCCACGATCTGGTCATCGGCACGGCCGGGTACCGGTCGCAGTCGTACTCGCTCATCCATACGCCGACGGCCGCCGAGCTGCTGCTGGGCAAGGCGAGCATCGACAGCCCGGTGAGCTACCCATACCCGGCCGACGGGCTGCCCGATCCCTACGCCAATTTCGACTCGTCGATCACCTATCAGCAGGGCGTCAATCTGAACGACACGCTGCGCTTCGATCAGTACTGGTCGGTGCGTGCCGGCGTGAGTCAGGACTGGTTCCACGTCGACAACTACACCGCGAAGGCGGTGGAACTGCCGGAGTATGCGGCCCATGGCTTGAGTCCAACGGGCAGCCTCATCTTCAATCCGACGAGCAACCAGACCGCCTATGCGACTTTCGCCCGAAGCCTCCAGGCCGGGGATCTTGCGCCGAACGGTACCGTCAATCAGGGCGAGAGCCTCGCGCCCTATCGCAGCACCGAGTACGAGGTCGGCTACAAGGCGGCGGTGGACAAGGTGAACCTGACGGCGGCGATATTCCGGATCCAAAGGCCTTTTGCGAACATCAATTACACCGACAATGTGTTTGAAATATCCGGCGAGCAGGTGAATAAGGGTCTGGAGCTTTCCGCGGTGGGCGAAGTAATCCACGACGTGACGGTCTACGGGGGCATCACTTTTTTGGATGCGCGCCTGGAAAACACCCCGCTGGCATCGACCAACGACAAGATGTTCGTCGGCGCTCCCAAGGTGAAGGGCAACGTGCTGGTGGAATACCGCTTGCCGACGGTCCCCGGACTGACCGCGACAGTGGACTACCAATTCACGGGCCCGCGTGCAGGCGACGACACCAATTCGTTCACCGTAGCCGGCTACAATCTGGTCGACCTGGGCGCGCGTTACGTCTCGACGATCCGCAGCACGCCGGTCACCTGGCGTCTCGCGGTGGACAACATCGCCGACCGCCATTACTGGTCCACGGTCGGGCCGAGCGATCTCACCGGCGCCAACACGGGGAGCCTGCTTGGGCATCTGGGCTCGCCGCGTACCGTCCTGGCATCGGCCAGCATGAGTTTCTGATTGACGCGTAGCGGCGGCCGCTCGGACGGACGAGGGCTGGTCGCCCGTGTACTGCTGGGCGTTGCCGCGAGTCAGGCGCTGGTCCCGGCGATTTTCGGGGCCGCGGCGGCGGACCCGCCGGCGGGGCGCTCCGCAGCGGCCGAGACCCGGCAGGTCACCGACGCGGCGGGCCGGACCGTGACGCTGCCCGCGCACGTCACGCGCGTGGCCGATCCCTGGCATGCCAACAACGCGCTGGTCGTGATGTTGGGCGGCGGTGACAAGCTCGTGGCCACCACCGCGCAGGCGCAGCGGCAGCCCTGGCTCGAGCGCCTGTATCCACGCATCGATCAAGTACCGGCGGCGTTCAGCATCACGGGCGAGGTCAATCTGGAAACGCTGATAGGGGCGAGACCGGACGTCATCCTCATGGCCTATGATGGTAGTCTGCCCAAGTGGGCGGGAACCGTGGATGCCTACCACATACCCTACGTGCTGATGCCGAACACGTCGCTCGCGGGGCTCGAAACCACCGCCCGCATCACGGGACAGGTGCTGGGTGAACGGGAATCGCGCGTTGCCGAAGACTACATCCGCTACTTCGACGCCAACATCCGGCGGATCCAGGCGGTCACCGCCGGATTGCCGGATGCCGAGCGGCCGAAGGTGCTGCACACCTCGTCCGCCGGAATCCTTACGGTCGACGGACGCAAGACCGTCATCGACGACTGGATCCGGGTCGCGGGCGGCATCAATGCCGCCGACGTGGTGGGGAACGGGCGGCCGGTCACGATGGAACAGATTGCCGCCTGGAACCCCGATGTCATCATCGTCGGGACCGCGCCGAATGGACAGAATCGGCAGGCCATTCTCGATGATCCGCGCTGGCGCGACATCGAGGCCGTCAAGAACGGCAAGGTGTTCGTGAACCCGAGCGGCGCGTATCTTTGGGACCGCCACAGTGCGGAGGCCGCCTTGCAGGTGCTGTGGGCGGCGAAGACGCTTCACCCGGATCGATTCGTCGATCTCGACGTTGAGAAGGAAACCAAGGCATTTTATGCCAGATATTTCCATCACACCCTGACGGATTCGGAATTCCGCTCGATCATCGACGCAACGGCCCCGTGAACACGCGGCGCGCCGCCATTCTGATCGCGGCGCCGCTCGGGCTTCTGTACGCCTCGCTGTTCATCGGACGCTTCCACGTGCCGCCGCTCGAGGTCGGCCGCATCTTGTGGGCGCACGTCGCGGCGCTGCCGCACACCTGGCCGGATTCGCTCGAGACCATCGTCATGGAGATCCGCCTGCCGCGCGCGGTGATGGCGCTCTTTCTGGGCGCGGGTCTCTCGGCGAGCGGTGCGGCGTATCAAGGTATGTTCCGAAATCCGCTGGTCAGTCCGGACATTCTCGGCGTTGCCGCGGCCTCCGGATTCGGTGCCGCCGTGGCGATGCTGCTGTCGAGCAGTGCGCTCGAACTGCAGGTCATCTCCTTCGCCTTCGGCCTGTTGGGCGTGCTGCTGACCTACATGCTGGCGCGCGTTTACCGCACGACGCCCGTCTTGATGCTGGTGCTGTCCGGCGTCGTGGTGGCGGCATTCTTCAGCGCCATGCTGAGCGCCGTGAAATACATTGCAGATCCCGAGTCGAAGCTCCCCGCCATCACCTACTGGCTGCTGGGGAGCCTCAATGCCGTGTCGACGCGGAGCCTTTCCATGGCGCTGCCGCCCATCCTGATCGGCGGGGCCGGCCTCGTTTTGCTGAGATACCGGCTCAACGTCCTCGCCATGGGCGAGGAGGATGCGCGGGCCCTCGGCGTGCGCACGGAGCAGGTGAAGGGCGCGATCATCGTGTGCACGACGCTCATCACGGCGGCGGCCGTGTCCGTGTGCGGCATCGTCGGCTGGGTCGGATTGGTCATTCCTCATCTCTGCCGCATGATCGTGGGTCCCGACCATCGCGTGCTCATTCCGGCCGCGATCAGCGTTGGGGCGACGTACCTCTTGTTCATCGACGATGTCGCGCGCACGGCCACGGCTGGTGAAATTCCGCTGGGAATTCTCACGGCCATCGTCGGCGCCCCGTTTTTCGCCTACCTGCTGCGCAGGACCCGGGGTACCTGGCATTGAACGGGGAGCCCCAGGCCCCGGACGCCGGATCCCGAGCATCGGCGGAGCGGGTAGTGGAAGTTCGAGGCGCGGGGTTCAGCTACGGCAAGCGGTCGATATTCCGAGCACTCGATCTCGACGTCCGCCGCGGCGAAGTGCTGACCGTTCTGGGCCCGAATGGCTGCGGGAAAAGCACGTTGCTTCGATGCATCGGCGGCGTACTGACGCTCGAGCAGGGCGTCGTTCGGATCGGCGGCGCGGAGCTGGCATCGCTCGATCCGGCGGCGCGGGCGCGCAAGATCGGTTTTTTGTTCCAGGATCATGCGCCTTCGTTCCCGTTCACCGTGCTCGACGTTGCGGTGATGGGGCGCACCCCGTATCTTAGTATCTTCGGCGCGCCCTCTTCGAAAGATACTGAGCTCGCGATCGACGCCCTCGGCCAAATGGGCATCCTCCACCTGAAGGATCGGCCGTACACCGATTTGAGCGGCGGCGAACGGCAGCTCGTGCTCTTGTCCAGGACGCTCGTGCAGCAGCCGGAGATTGTGTTGCTCGACGAGCCCACCTCGCATCTCGACTTCAAGAATCAAGTGCATTGCCTGCGGGCGGTGGGGCGGCTCGCCGCCCAGGGAATCACCATGATCATGACCACGCATGATCCCAACCATGCCTTTCTATTTCCGGGACGGGCGCTCCTCATGTCCCCCGGAGCGCCGCCCGCAGCCGGCCCTGCGGGAGAGATCGTCACCGGCGCCGCGCTGTCGGCGGCCTACGGCATTCCCATCGACGTGCTGACCGTGCCGCGCCGCACGGGTCCGGGGGAGTACAGGTTCTGCACACCCTGGTGAGCTAAAACGCTAGAGTGATGGGATGCGGTCTACCCGATTCGCCACCCCGCCGGCTGTCGATCCTGCGTCCCCGCCGGCGCGCAGGAGCCGGGCTGCCGGCGGCCGGTCCGCGTCGGGGGTCCATTTGCGATACTCATTCGGGGCGGACGAGCAGCGCGGCGCCGCTCTCGGCAATCCGCTCTTCGAGCTCCTGGCCGCGGTGCTCGAGACGGGCTCGATTCGGCATGCGGCCCGGGCGCTCGGCACCTCCTATCGGTACGTCTGGGGATCTCTACATAAGTGGGAGCGGGAACTCGGTGAGCCGCTCATCGTGTGGGCGCAGGGCCAGCGCGCCCGCCCCACGCAGTTTGCGGAGCGGCTTCTATGGGCCGAGCGGCGCGCGCGGACCCGGATGCAGCCGCACATCGAGGCCTTGCGCTCGGGCCTTGCGCGGGTACTCGCCGAGGCGCGAGATCCGCGCCATCGGTTGCTCACGCTGCGGGCAAGTCACGACATCGCCCTGCCGATTCTGCAACGGCACCTGGCGGACGCCGCCGATCTACATCTCGACATCGGGTTTCAAGGCAGTGTGGATGCCTTGCGCGCCTTGAACGACCGGCAGTGTCTGGTGGCGGGATTCCATGTTCCCGTGCTGAAGGGCGCGGCGCGGCTGTTCGCCAAGGCATTGAAGCCGCTGCTCAAGCCGAAAGCCCTCACGCTGATCGGATGTTCCCGGCGCATGCAGGGGCTGATGGTGCGCCGTGAGCACGCAGCGCTCCTGGGAACCTTTGCAGATATCGCACGTCATGGCCTCAGGTTCGTCAATCGACAGCAGGGCTCCGGCACGCGCATGCTCATCGATCACCTGATGCAGGAGCATGCCATCGCGTCGAGCGCGCTTTCCGGATACGTGGAGCACATCGAGCACACGCACGTGGCGGTCGCGCTATGTGTCGCCAGCGGTGTCGCCGATGCCGGGGTCGGTGTGGAGGCGGCGGCGCTCGAGTTCGGGCTGCATTTCGTCCCGTTGGTCGAAGAGAATTACTTTCTCGCCTGTCTCAAGGAGAGCGCCGCCGATCCCGGATTGCAGCGTCTGCGCGAGGTGCTCGCCGGCGAACGCTGGCGCAACATTCTTGCCAATCTGCCGGGCTATCAACCGGCCGCCGCGCCGGGGCGCCTGCTGGTGGTCGAGGAGACGCTGCCTTGGTGGCGCCGGCGCGCCTCCGCTTGACTCCGGCCGTCGCGTGTGCGGTCAGTTGAAGTCCAGGTCGCGGTCCCACCGGCGCCAGCGCAACCGGCGGTTCGTTTCGCCGGTGCCCGCCCACATCTCCTTCCACAAGTCCTGGATGGAGGTCTTGTCGGGATTCACCCCGTAGGGCACACGCTGGGCCTTGGGTGTCTTGGTGGGTTTTTTCCGGGACATGGATTCCTCTTCACGCCTCGTATCGAGGGCGTCATTGTCGGAGGTCCCTGCTTTGGAATCCGAGATGGAAATCCTCATTTCGGACATTGGACCGGACGGATTGGACATTGGGCCGGACGGCGTTGGACCGACACGATACAGGGTTGGTTCCGCATCCGCATAGGGTGCCATTCTCAGGGCATAATGCAGGTCATCACCCCATCGATGCGAGGCAATCATGACCGACATTACCCTTCGTGCGCCGGACGGCGGCAACTTCACGGGATACTTGGCCGTGCCCAAAGGCGGTAGCGGTCCGGGCATCGTCGTTGCGCAGGAGATCTTCGGTGTCAACGCGGTGATGCGCGCGGTGTGCGACGCATTGGCCGCGCAAGGCTACGCTGCGCTCTGTCCGGACATCTTCTGGCGCATCGAGCCCGGCATCCAGATCACCGACAAGACGGAGGCCGAGTGGAAGCGTGCCTTCGAGCTGTTCAACCTGTTCGATGTCGACAAGGGCATCGGCGACCTCAAGGCAGGGCTCGCGCAGCTGAGGCAGCATCCGGCCTGTACCGGGAAAGCCGGCAGCGTCGGCTATTGTCTCGGCGGCAAGCTCGCGTATCTCATGGCGTCGAGAAGCGACGTTGACTGCAGCGTCGGGTACTACGGCGTCGGCATCCAGGATCTGGTCGGCGAGGCAAAGAACATCAAGAAGCCGCTCGTCTTGCACATGGCGGAAAAGGATCAATTCGTTCCGCCTCCCGCCCAGGAAGCCATCAAGCAGGCGTTGAAGGGCAATCCGTTGATCACGCTCTACAGCTATCCGGGGTGCGATCACGCATTCGCACGTGTCGGCGGGGCGCATTACGATGCGGCAGCGGCGAACTTGGCCAACTCGCGGACCTCGGAGTTCTTGCGCCGTCACCTGGGCGGCTGAGGGCAATGTTTTCGATCCCGGCGGAGGACTGGGCCCGCTACGGCTCGTGTCCGTAGACGATCTTTCCTTCCCACATGGTAAAGAGGACCGCCGCTCCCTTCATCTCCTCGGCGGGAACGGTGAGCACATCCCGGTCGATCAGGGCGAGGTCCGCGAGTTTACCCGGCGCGATGGTTCCGATGTCCTTCAGCTGATCCAGCACCTGCGCTGAATTGCGGGTGTAGGCGTAAAGCATCGCTTCGCGCGGCATGCGCTCGGCGGCGTTCAGCACGCCCTGCGGCCCCGAGCGCGTCTCGGCCTGATAGATGGCCTCGAAGGGATTCGCGCTGCTGACCGGCCAATCGCTGGCTCCGGCGATCACGGCGCCCGAGTCGAGCATCGACCGCGCGGGATACATCCAACGGTAGATCGACGGGTCGATATAGGGCTTCACCTCTTCGTTGGTGCTCGGGTCCGCGACCGCCCAGAGAAGCTGCAATGACGCCATCACATGAAGCTGCGCAAAGCGCGGGATGTCCTCCGGATCGACGAATTGCGCATGGGTCAGCGAGAACGGCACGTGCGCGGCGGGATAGGCCTGGCGGGCCGCCTCGAAGGCATCGAGCGAGGCCTTGACGGCCAGGTCGCCGATGGCGTGAACATGGACATTGAGTCCGCGCTTCGCCGCCTCGGTGACGAGCGCATTCATTTTCGCGGGGGTGAAGAGGAGGTCGCCGGACCGGCCGGTGTTGACATAAGGCTTGGTGAGCGCGGCGGTTTGCGACGGGATTTCCACGACGCCGTCCGCGAAGACCTTGAGGCCGGGGATGGTCAGGTTCCGGACCCCCTTGTACTTGGCGCGCAACGCCTCGACCACGTCGATCTGCTCACTGCCGAGGTCGGGCTTGACGACCGGGTAGGCGGCGACGTGCGCGGTCAATTCCCCGCGCTCGGACAGGGCCTGGTAGACGGGCAAGAACCCGGGATCGTCGACGCTCGCCGGAATCGCTCCTCCGACGACGCCGCTGACCGCGGCATCGAGCCACCCGGTGATCCCGAGGCCGTTCATGTAATGGACCGCGGCCTCGCCCGCCCGGAGCATGGCCTCGGCCGAGGGTGCAGGAAGGCTCCTGTCGAGCTTGACCTTGCACGCATCGACCATGAATCCGTTCGGATCGTACGAGGCGGGATCGAACCCGTAGCAATGCTGCTCGCTTGGCGGCAAACCTCGGATGTATTGCGCGGTGATCCCCGCACGGGTGCGCGCCGCCTTGTTGGCCCACGCGGTATGCCCGTCCGATCCGTACAGCACGATGGGCACATCGGCGAAGGCACCCTTGCTGAGCGCGGCATCGATATCGGCCGCGTGTGCCCAGTAGCCGATGTCGATGCCGTTCACCACCAGCACATCGCCCAGACGACTGTCCTTTTTCTTGACGTGCTCGGCCACGAACTGCGTGAGGGCAGGAATCGAGTCGTGGGTGTCCGGGTAGTTGGCCTGAATGAGCGTCACGCCGCCGTCGATCGGGTGCGCGTGCCCGTCGATCATGCCCGGCATCAGGAATTTGCCCTTCAAGTCGACCTTGCGGGCGCCCGCTCCGGCGGCCTTTTCGACCGCGGCGAGATCGCCCACCGCGATGATCCGATTGCCGCGGACGGCCACCGCGTTCGCGTAGGGATGATCGGGCTCGGCCGTAAACACTTGGGCGTCGTAGAAGACGGTCGCTGCTTGGGCGCCGGCCGTGGCGCCGCCGGGTGTGACGGGAGGCGTGGCGCCGGGCGCAGCGGAGGCGGCAAGCGCGCCGGCCGCGACGATACCCGCACCCAGGAGCATCCCGCGGGTGCGCCCCGCCCAAGAACTCGATTCGGCCACTCGATACATTTCATCCCCCTGAGGAATCGTTGTCCAACAAGCGTTCATTCTCACACAAGAGGATATTCATGTGCGACACCGAACAGACGCGGGTACTCCACCTGCGTAGGTTGCTTTGAATCGTTCGCTATTTCGTCGTCGAGACACTCCGCGGAAAACATTTGCGAGGTGGAGGGCTTGCCTGCCGGACGACTGCATCGACACGATGATCCGCATGGGCTGGCATCGAACTACCTGATCGACCTACGCGAGGAAAAAATGATGCCCAATACACTCTCGGCCGACCTGCGGGGCAGGATCGATGCTTACTGGCGCGCCGCCAATTATGTGTCGGTCGGACAAATCTACCTCTACGACAATCCGCTGCTGAAACGACCCTTGCAGCTGTCCGACGTGAAGCCGCTGGTGGTCAGCCACTGGGGAACGACGCCGGGTCAGAATTTCATCTACGTGCATTTGAACCGGGTCATCAAGAAATACGACCTGGATATGTTCTATGTGGCCGGTCCCGGCCATGGCGGCCCGGCGATCGTAGGCAACGTGTACCTCGAAGGCACGTGGAGCGAGATCTACCCGAACGTGACCCAGGACGAAGCGGGGCTCAAGGAACTCTTCAAGCAATTCTCCTTTCCCGGCGGCATTTCGAGCCATGTGGCTCCGACGACTCCCGGATCGATTCACGAGGGCGGTGAACTCGGGTACTCGCTGAGCCACGCCTTCGGGGCCGCGTTCGACAACCCGGAGCTCATCGTTGCCTGCGTGATCGGAGACGGCGAAGCGGAAACCGGTCCCTTGGCCACCGCCTGGCAATCCAACAAGTTCCTGGACCCGGCTACCGACGGCGCCGTGTTGCCGATCTTGCACTTGAATGGCTACAAGATCAGCAATCCGACCGTGCTCGCTCGCATCGAGAGCGAGGAACTGGAACAGTTCTTGCGCGGCTGCGGCTGGGCGCCGCTTTTCGTCGAAGGCGATGATCCCGACACGATGCATGAGCTCATGGCCACGGCGATGGGATCGGCCATCGAAGGCATCCGGCGGATCCAAGCGAACGCTCGCGACAAGAAAAACCCCTCGCGCCCGAGATGGCCGATGATCGTGTTGAGGTCCCCCAAAGGCTGGACAGGACCGAAACTCGTCGATGGGTTGCAGATCGAGGGGACCTTCCGGGCACACCAGGTGCCGATGCTGGTAGATCCGGACCATCCCGAGCACGTCCCGCTGCTCGAGAATTGGATGCGCAGTTATAAGCCGGAGGAGTTGTTCGACGGGAACGGCCGCTTGATTCCTGAGTTGGCCGAGCTCGCCCCGACGGGCGACCGGCGAATGGGCGCCAATCCGCACGCCAACGGAGGGCTGCTGCTCCATGATCTTAGGATGCCCGACTTTCACGATCACGCCGTGCCGGTCTCTGTGCCCGGTGCAACCCAGGAGTGCGATACGCTGGTATTGGGAAGATTTCTCCGCGACGTGTCCAAATTGAATCAAGCGGAGCGCAATTTCCGCATCTTCGGTCCCGACGAAACCCTCTCGAACCTGCTGGGCGCCGTATTCGAGGTCACCAACCGGCAATGGGATGCCCGGGAAACGAAGCAAGACGAATTCCTCGCGCCCCAGGGACGGGTGCTCGACTCGATGTTGAGCGAGCATCAATGCCAGGGTTGGCTGGAGGGCTACCTGCTGACGGGGCGGCATGGGCTATTCAACAGCTACGAGGCCTTCATTCGCATCGTCGATTCGATGTTCAGCCAGCACGCGAAATGGCTCAAGGTGTGTCTGGAACTGCCCTGGAGGCGGAAGATCTCATCGTTGAATTATTTGCTCGCTTCTCACGTCTGGCAGCAGGACCACAACGGCTTCACGCATCAGGATCCCGGCTTCCTCGATCACGTCATCAACAAAAAAGCCGATATCGTGCGGGTGTACCTGCCGCCCGATGCGAACTGCCTGTTGTCGGTTTTCGATCATTGCCTGCGAAGCCGCAATTACGTCAATGTGGTGGTCGCCGGGAAGCACGCGCTTCCGCAATGGCTAACCATCGATGCCGCCGTCATCCATTGCACGGAAGGTATCGGCATATGGCAATGGGCCAGCAACGATCAAGGCGGCGAACCGGATGTGGTGATGGGCTGTTGCGGAGACACGCCGACACTGGAAGTCCTGGCGGCGGTTTCGATCCTGCGCGAGCACCTGCCGGAGCTCAAGATTCGCGTGGTCAACGTGGTCGATCTGATGAAGCTGCAGTCCTCAACGGAGCACCCCCACGGATTGAACGAAACCGATTACGACTCCTTGTTCACCAGAGACAAACACATCATCTTCGGCTTTCACGGCTATCCGTGGCTGATCCATCGGTTGACCTATCGGCGCGCCAATCGCAACCTGCACGTCCGCGGTTACAAGGAGGAGGGCACGATCACCACGCCCTTCGATATGCGGGTGCAGAATGACCTCGATAGATTCCACCTGGTCATGGACGTGATCGATCGGCTGCCGCAATTGGGTACTCGAGGCGCCTACTTGAAGCAGAGGCTCCGGGATAAGCTCATCGAACATAAGCATTACATCGGCAAGCACGGACAGGACATGCCGGAGATCCGCAATTGGAAATGGGATCAGCACAAACAGGACGAGGGTAAACCCGCGGGCGGAGCGAGGCCGGGTCTCGGCTCCAAAGGCAACTTCGACAAACCGGAGATCACCCGGAAGGCCAGTTGATCTCCGATCGCCCGCGGCACCACCCTCGCGACGGCTACGAGGCCTCGTCGTGCGCCGCTGTCAATGCACCGGCAACGGTGTCATTCGGGATGATCCTGATATCCGTGGGGAGTGCCCCTACCTGAATACCCTCGCGTCGCAAAGTGTCGATCACCCGTATGGTTACCTGGGATAGAACCTCGGACGTTAGTGTGAAGCTCTCAACCGCGAAGTACAGCTTGTAGATCACCAGCGAGTCGGCGAATCCGCAGGCGTACGCTGCCGGCTTGATGCTGGACGCGACTCCCGGGCTTGCGTTCGCAGCCGATTCAAGCGCCTTGATCACGCTCGTCGGTGGCGATGACGCGTCGATCTTGAGTGACAAACTGGATATATGTGGCTCGTTCAACGTGCGGTGATTGGTCACGATGGCCTTGGCGATGACGCTGTTCGGGATAACGACCATGTCGTTCGCGAACGTGCGGATCCGCGTCGCCCTCCAATCAATCTCGATGATCTGGCCCTCGACGTTATCGTTCATGGTGATCCAATCACCTGCTCCAAAGGGCCGTTCGATGTTGATCGCGAGGCCGGAGAAGACATCGGCCAGCGTATTCTGCAGCGCCAGGCCCAATACGATGGCAAGTACGCCGGATGTGGCCAAAAATGCAGATATGGGCTGCTTCAGAACCGTGTCCATGATCCCGACAAAGGCGACAATGTACAACATTCCGGATGCCAGATCGGCGAACAGGCGTCGCGCATGAGGCGGTGGGCTGCATATCAATCGCTGAATTGTCCGACCCGGCTAAGGCCCTACACTCAAGGGCGCCGTCGACGATCTGAGCGGCGTGGAGGCCGTTTCGGGCATGACTTGACTCCGTACCTACGTACTGAGACAAGACTTCCCCATGAATCAATACAGCGACCGAAAGTGTCCGTGAAGGCTGCCGCTGACAAGGCGGGCTGCGGACGGAGCGCACCGATTGCTCAGGGCACGATCTACATCTGTCCGATGCATCCGCAAATTCGGCGCAGCGAGCCCGGCAGTTGTCCGATTTGCGGAATGGCGCTCGAGCCGGAGGGCATTCCTGAGGCAGAAGGCACGAGTCCTGAGCTCAAGGATATGACCCGGCGCTTCGTGATCGGCGCTGTCCTCGCCACGCCTATCTTTGTTCTGGAGATGGGCGGCCACCTGCCTGCGCTGAAGTTGGAGCACTACGTGTCCATGGCGGCCTCGATGTGGATTCAGTTAGCGCTCGCAACGCCCATCGTGCTGTGGTGCGCATGGCCGTTCTTTCAACGAGCCTGGGCGTCGGTTTTGAACCGCTCGCCTAACATGTTCACCTTGATTGCCTTAGGGGTTGGGGCGTCCTATTTGTATAGCCTGATGGCGACTTTTGCCCCTGGGCTTTTCCCATCGGGTCTTCGTCAGCACGGCGGCTTGATCCCGGTCTACTACGAAGCCGCCGCGGTGGTCACGGTTCTTGTGTCGCTGGGTCAGGTCCTCGAGTTGCGCGCGCGGGAGAAGACCGGCGGCGCCATTCGGGCGCTCCTGAAATTGGCGCCCAAGACAGCGCGGCGCATCCGGGCGGACGGCACCGATGAGGAAGTGCCGCTCGATCAAGTCCGCGTGGGCGATCGACTGCGGGTACGACCTGGCGAAGCGGTTCCTGTCGATGGCGCCGTGGCCGAGGGAGTAAGCGCAGTCGATGAATCGATGGTGACCGGCGAGTCGATGCCGGTCGAAAAGGCGGCCGCTGCCAAAGTGATCGGCGGCACGATCAACGGGACCGGCGCGCTCGTGATCACCGCCGAGAAGATCGGCGCCGATACCATGCTATCTCGTATCGTGCACATGGTCGCCGAGGCGCAGCGCAGTCGCGCGCCCATCCAACGTCTCGTCGACGTCGTTGCTGCGTGGTTCGTTCCCGCCGTCATGGCCTCGGCGGCCATCGCGTTTGCGGCCTGGATGATCTGGGCGCCGGCGCCTGCGCTGGGTCTGGCGCTGGTTGCGGCGGTGTCCGTGCTCATCATTGCGTGCCCGTGCGCACTGGGTCTTGCAACCCCGATGTCGATCATGGTAGGCGTCGGTAAGGGGGCGAGCGCGGGGGTGCTGATCAAAAACGCCGAAGTGCTCGAGCGATTCGAAAAGGTCGACACCCTGGTAATCGATAAGACCGGCACCCTCACCGAGGGAAAACCGCGGGTTACGGTGGTCGTGGCCGCCGCCGGCTTTGACGAATCGACCGTCCTTTCGCTGGGCGCGAGCCTGGAGAGATCAAGCGAGCATCCGCTCGCCGCCGCCATCCTGGCAGCGGCAGCGGAACGCAAGGTGGCGCTGCAAGATGTGACGAACTTCGCTTCCGTCACGGGCAAGGGCGTGACCGGGACAAGCGGAGGTCGAAGTGTCGCCGTCGGCAACGCCGCGCTGCTCAAGGACCGTGGCCTCGCCAGTGCCGATCTCGAAGCGCGCGCCGATGTGCTCCGAAAGGAAGGTGCCACAGCGCTCTTTGTGGCGGTGGACGACAGGGCGGCCGGCATCATCGCGGTGGCCGATCCGATCAAGGCGACCACGATGGCGGCGCTCGATGCCTTGCGCAGTGAGGGCATTCGCATTGTCATGTTGACCGGCGACAATCTCACCACGGCCCAAGCCGTCGCCTCCAAGCTCGGCATCATTGAGGTGGAAGCGGACGTACTGCCCGATCAAAAGAACGCCGTCGTGCGGCGTCTCAAGAGCGAAGGCCGGGTGGTTGCGATGGCCGGGGACGGCGTCAATGATGCTCCCGCGCTGGCCGAAGCCGATGTCGGTATTGCAATGGGCACAGGCACCGATGTTGCCATGCAAAGCGCCGGCCTCACGCTCGTCAAAGGCGATCTCGCCGGCATCGCGCGCGGCTGGGCCTTGAGTCGCGCCACCATGCGTAATATCCGTGAGAATCTCATTCTGGCGTTCGTTTACAACGTCATCGGGATACCCGTGGCTGCCGGTGTGCTGTATCCCGCTTTCGGACTTCTCTTGAGTCCCGTCATCGCCGCGGCCGCCATGAGTTTGAGCTCCGTGTCGGTGATCGGCAATGCGCTTCGTCTTCGAGTGGCGCGAATTTAAGGATGCGCGGCATTTGCGTGATCGCCCTATCTTTGTGGGTTCGCTGCCGCACAGACGTGCGAGCTAGGTTCTGTAAGCTGGTAATGCTGGTTCTGTAGCGCCCGATGTGGACTTTTATTCGTCTCCCGAGCTCTGCATAGAGCCGCGCGTCCGCTTCGGTGGCATGAAGCGTCCTTAAAACGGTTTGCGCACGGGTTGATGCTGCCCGCAGCATCCGAGCATGGTGTCGATGACTCGACAATCCCCTATTCCCGCATCGGCCCTAGAGGCACATTCATGAAATCCGTATCCACATCGCATCCGCCGAAAACCCCCAACGCCAAAGGGCAGTCCACGCCCGACGCAAAGGTCAAACCCGATGCCAAGGACAAACCGGAGGCGAGGAATGATTTGAAAACGCTGCCGCTTGCTGAGGTGGAGAAGCGACTCGAGTCGTCGCCCGAGGGTCTTACACAAACCGAAGCGTCGACGCGCCTCACGAAAGATGGGCCCAACGAGCTACCCGAGAAGAAAACAAATCCGCTGCTGAAGTTTCTATCGTATTTTTGGGGTCCGATTCCCTGGATGATCGAAGTGGCGGTGATTCTGTCGGGCGTGGTCAAACACTGGCCTGATTTTTTCATTATCCTAGTGCTCCTGTGTACCAACGCCGTGGTGGGATTCTGGGAAGAACGCGCCGCGGGCAACGCCATTGCCGCGCTGAAGGCGAAGCTTGCCACCAAGACCCGGGTCAAGCGCGACGGAAAGTGGGTCACCCCGCCCGCGCGCGAGCTGGTGGCGGGCGATGTCATCCAACTGAAGCAGGGCGACATCGTGCCGGCGGATGCGCGCCTGCTGGACGGGGACCCGATGTCGGTCGATCAGTCCGCGCTCACCGGCGAATCCTTGCCGGCGACGCGCAACCCGGGCGATGCGGTGTTTTCCGGATCGATCGTGCGCCGCGGTCAGAGCGATGCCTTGGTCTATGCGACCGGCGCGAATACCTACTTCGGCAAGACGGCGCAGCTGGTCGAGCAGGCGCAGACGGTCAGTCATTTTCAGAAGGCCGTGCTGAGGATCGGCAACTACCTCATCGTCCTCGCGATCGTCATGGTGTCGGCCATCATGAGCGTCTCAATCTACCGAGGCGATCCGATCTTGAGCATGCTGCAGTTCGCGCTGGTGCTGACCGTCGCCGCGATACCGGTGGCAATGCCGACGGTGCTATCGGTCACCATGGCTGTAGGGGCGCGCCGGCTCTCCAGGAAAAAGGCGATCGTGAGTCGCCTCGTATCGATCGAGGAACTGGCGGGCGTGGACGTCCTGTGCGCAGATAAAACTGGCACCCTAACGCAGAACAAGCTGTCTCTCGGAGATCCCTTCTGTGTGGAAGGCAAGACTCCCGCGCAAGTCATCTTGGATGCCGCGCTGGCCTCGCGCGCCGACAATGACGACACCATCGATCTGGCGGTACTGAAAGGGGTCAAGGATACCGAAGCCCTGAAGAACTACCAGGTCGTTCACTTCACGCCGTTCGATCCGGTGCACAAACGCACCGAGGCCAGTGCCAAGGGCCAGGACGGAAAGCCGTTCAAGGTGACCAAGGGCGCACCGCAAGTGATCCTCGCGCTCGCGGGCAACGCCGAGCAGGTGAAGACGGCCGTCGAGAAAGCGGTCGATGAGTTCGCGGCACGCGGCTTTCGGTCGCTGGGCGTGGCACGAGCCGAGGGAGATGGCCCCTGGCAGCTAGTAGGGGTGCTGCCCTTGTTCGATCCGCCGCGGGACGACGCCAAGGCCGTCATCGCAACCGCGCTCGCGATGGGGGTGAGGATCAAAATGGTGACCGGCGACGCACTCGCCATCGCCAAGGAAACCGCCAAGCAACTGGGCATGGGCACGAATATCCTCGATGCCGGGAACCTCGGTGACTCCAAGAAGCAAGAAAGCGCGGAGGTGACCGCTTCCATCGAGCACGCCGACGGTTTCGCCGAGGTGTTCCCCGAACACAAGTTCCACATCGTCGATGTACTGCAAAAACTCGGCCACATCGTCGGCATGACCGGCGACGGAGTGAATGACGCTCCTGCGCTGAAGAAAGCCGACTGCGGGTTCGCCGTATCGACGGCGACCGATGCGGCGCGTGCCGCGGCGTCCATCGTGCTGACGACACCGGGTTTGTCGGTGATCATCGATGCGATCAAGGAGAGTCGACGCATCTTCCAGCGGATGAACAGCTACGCGATCTACCGCATCGCCGAGACGCTGCGCGTGCTCTTGTTCATGACGGCGTCGATTCTGATCTTCAACTTCTTCCCGTTGACCGCGGTGATGATCGTGATGCTGGCGTTGCTCAACGACGGCGCAATCCTGACGATTGCCTATGACAATGTTCACTACAAGGATCAGCCGGAGGCTTGGAACATGCGCCTCGTGCTCGGCGTCGCCACGGTGCTGGGTGTCCTCGGCCCCATCGCCGCGTTCGGCCTGTTTTACCTCGGCGACCGGGTCTTCCATTTAAGCCATACCCAGCTGCAGCCCATGATGTATCTGATGCTGTCCGTGGCCGGGCACTTCACCATCTTCCTGACCCGCACCCGGGGGCCCTTCTGGTCCATCGCCCCCGCGCCGGCCCTATGGATCGCGTGTCTCGGCACGCAAATCTTGGCGACTTGCATCGCCGTCTTCGGATTTCTCATGCCTCCCCTCGACTGGCGTTGGGCCGCAGCGGTATGGGGTTACGCGCTGATATGGGCGCTCCTGAGCGACCGCATCAAGCTGCTCGCGTACCGTATTTTCGATTCCCCTAAGGCGGCCGAGGCGGCGAAAGTCAAAGGAATCGCTGCAAGAGCTGACGTGAAGGCGAAGCCGCACGCCGAGGCTGCGTCGGCGATGCACGAGCAACCCCAACTGGTAGCACTCGATCGAGGGCAAAACGGTCAACCTGCATCGGCAGATCGGTCGTTCAGGTAGGCAACGGCCGCCAAGCGAATGGCATCCGATTGAGCGGGATACGTGTGGAGAACGGCTGCCAGCCGGCGCATGCCGATTCCCGCGCTTATGATGACCGATATCTCGTTGATGAGCTCGCTGGCACGGGTGGCGACCACGGTGGCGCCGAGGATCTGGTCCGTTCCTTCCCTCACGTAGAGTTTCACGAAACCATCGTCTTGTCCGTCGGTGATCGCGCGATCCACATCCTGCATCATGACGGTATAGGATTTGATCGGAATGGATCGCTGGCTCGCCTCGCGCACGTTGATGCCGATGTGCGCTATTTCCGGGTCGCAATAGGTGCACCACGGGATCTGAGATTGATCCGGACGCTTTATGGTCGCACCGAACGCGTTCTGTACCGCGATGCGGGCCGAGAGTTCGGCGACGTTGGTGAAATGATGCCAGTTGCAAACGTCCCCGGCAGCATAGACGTCGGCGTTGGTCGTGCGCAAGAAGTCGTCGACATAGATTCCTCGCGCCGGGTCGTAATCGATATCCGCGGCGTCCAGACCCAGATCTTCGACATTGCGCACACGTCCGATGGTCAGCAGGACTTCATCGACCGCAATGGAATATTTGACGTCGTCATTGACCGTATCGAGGTATTTGGCTCCGCCCTCCCTATGAGCACCGACGACCGAGGTATTCAATCGGGTTTCCACGCCGTCTCGGGACATGGACATGGATAACAATTCGGCGGCATCTCGTTCCACCTCGGGCAGGAATTTCGGATCGTTCTGCACGATGATCACGTGCGAACCGAGCCGGCAGAACGCCTGCGCCAATTCGCAGCCGAGCGGGCCGCCGCCGATGATGCCCAGCCGTGCAGGCAATTCGGTGAGATCGAAGATCGAGTCGCTGGTGAAATAGCCGACCCGATCGAGACCCGGAATGTCGGAGGGTCTGGGCCGCGCGCCGGTGGCGATAATGGCTTTCTTGAACGATAGCGGCGTGTCTCCTGCAAGCAAGACGTTGGGAGCCGCGAAGCGCGCGTTGCAGAAGTACAGGTCGATCCCCTGGCGTCGTAGCCGTTCGGCGGAATGATATTCGGCCAGGCGCGTGCGAATTCGCCGCATGCGCGCCATCACGGCGGCAAAGTCGGTCGAAGGCTGCTTGAACGCCACGGCGCCGTAATCCTCCTCGTCGCGCAGGGATGAGAGCTCCTGAGCGGCACGGATGATCGCCTTGGAAGGAATCGACCCTGAATTCAGGGAATTCCCGCCGAGCCAGCCTCGCTCGACGAGTGCCACGCTTTGTCCCTGCCGTCTTGCGAATTCGGCGGAACTCAGGCCTGCAGGGCCGGCGCCCACGATGACCAGATCGTAGGGCTGCCGAGGGTGCGGATTTCGCCACTCCGGCGGCCTGACGCGGCTCAAGAACTCGTCTTGGGCAGCCTGGTCGGATTTAGGGGGCAGGCCGGCGGCCGACACGGTTACAGCCACCCTCCCGTAAATCCCGCACCGGTCAATCCTTTGCGGATCACGGGGCAATCGCGGGTAAGCCTCCAGATGAGCCCGGTGCGGTAGTTTTCGATCATCAGCACCAACAATCCCTGATCGAGGCCATAGCATCCTTCGGACAACCAGCCTGTGCCCCGTGTTCGCAGTGTCGGGTTGAAGCCGCTCGAAAAGCGGTCATTCGAGCAGACCTGGGGATAGGTCTCGAGGAGGTGCCGGGTTCCCAAGAGCGCTGCCTCGGCGTTGAAAGGCACGGTAGAGAGCATCGCCCAGGGGGCAATCGTGCCATCGTCCGGGCCGTACGGTGCCCCGCGCGACATGTAGCCGAAGAATCGCCGGTCGCGGCGATCCTGCCGCATCTCCCGATCGCCCGGTCCATCGCCCGCCGTGATACCCCACAAATTGCGGCCGTATCCCTCATAGCCTCGCGGATTGCGGGCACAGTACTCGCGATGCACGGCGATCGTGCTCCGGGTGTTCTCGAAATAATCGCTTCCTCTCTCTCGCATGAATCCGTCCTGGATGCCGCGATAGTCGATCCAAGCGTGGGAGAACATGTGCGTGAACAGAGGGCCCGAGTACAGCACATCGTGGCCGAGCAAATTCTCCCATTGATAGGTGCATGTCCAACCGGCAAAGCTCGCCGCCGGCAGGGGATGCGCCGGTGAGCTGATTCCAAGGACATAGATGATGGTCGCCTCGTTGTACCCTTCCCAACCGTAATGCAGAAAGCCGCATTCCGGTTTCCATCCCTGGGCGACCGTTTCGAGGCCATTCTGCGCCCACTGCCAATCGACGCGCCGGTGCAGCGCATTGCTAAGGTCTCGAATGCGCTCCTCATCGCCCGCCCCGTCGAAGTAGCATGCAGCCGTAAGTATTCCCGCCATCAGCAACGTTGTGTCGACCACCGATAACTCGCACTGCCACACGCGCTCTCCGCTGCGCATGTCCAAGAAGTGGTAGTACATTCCCTTGAAGCCCGTGGCGTTGGCTTGATCGTTTTGAGTGCTGTGCCAGAAAAACTCCAATGTCTTGAGGGTCCGCGCGGCCGCCTCGGCGCGCGGCATCCAGTGGCGTTCGACGGCCACCGGATAGCAGGAGAGCGCGAATCCAACCACCGCGATGCTGCAAGGGGATCCGGGGCGAGACGTATCGGCGATCAGTCCGTTCTCCGGGTTGGCATTCTCCGCGAAGTAGGCGAACGCGCCCCGCTGCAGCCGATCGAGCAGCGCGTCGTCCGTCAATTCATGCAGTGCCGCCATGCGCGACTAAAAGGTGAGCTTGATCGCGGCGACCGATTGCGGCGGCATGACGGTATAGTAGAGCGGCAATTTGCCGGCCTCGCGGCGCACGGCGCGCGCCTCCTCCCGCAATACGCTGCGCCTGCTCTGCGACAGCTGTGCCTCCGTATCGTCCCCGGGCTTGCCGAACGAATCCGTCGGATAGTGATGAGTGGTGATGAAGTCGGCGGCCAAGCCTTCTGCGCCGCAGAACCCGATGAAATCGCTCACCCAGGCATTGTCGGCCGTCGCGGGGCCGCCGACTTTCAGCGCCGCATCGATGCCCTTGATCGCCTGCACCGTATATCGGTACAGCTCGAAATAATCGCTTTGCACGCCGCTCCCGAACGCAGTCAGGTTGGGCTCGTTCCAGATCTCGAAGAACCATTGCCGCACCTCCTCAACGCCGTACCGACGGCACCAATGTGCCACCAAGCGTCTGATCAGCACCGCCCATTGCGCCGGATCTCGCGGGGCGCTTACGTTCGCCCGATAGTGAAATACCGTCTGAGGGCCGGAAGAAAGAGCCGACGGCATGAAGCTCAGCTCGACGAAGGGTTTCATGCCGATCGACAGCAGGAAATCGAAGATCTGGTCGGCGTTGAAAAACGAATACAGCAACGCGCCGTCCTGACAGATGACGGTACCCATATCGTCGGACAGCAGACCGTGAAAGCGCACGTGCTTCATTCCCAGCTCATCGTGCGTCCGCTTCAACTGCGACTGCCAATCCGAGCGCAATCCCAGCGTCGCATGGCCGCTGCCGACCGTATGCTCCCAAAAATGCGGTAACGCCGTACTCGGCCCGATTAGATCGCCTGCAAAGGACATCATTGGTTCATCCTTCGAATAATGGGTTCGGGTAGGCTGAACAACATGGCTTTTCGGCCGCAAGAGGTCTGTGCGATGTCGCACATAGGCCCCACTGGAGCGAGTTGCGATCAGCGGCGCATCAGGTTCAGCACCCTGTCTATTGTCGGCCGATCGCCGTCAAGATAGCAGCCGGTCGTATTCTTTCTTGACGACCGCGTAGCATTCGCAGGTGCGCAGCTCCAGACCGGCGCGATCCAGCACGGTGATGTGCCCGCGAGCATAGCGGATGAGTCCGGCGGTTTGCAGCTTCAAGGCGCTCTCGGTGACGCCTTCGCGGCGCACGCCCAGCATGTTGGCGATCAATTCCTGGGTCATGACGAGCTCATCGCCCTGCAGCCGGTCCAGGCTCAGCAGGAGCCACCGGCATAATTGCTGATCCAGCGAATGATGGCGGTTGCAAACCGCGGTCTGCGCCATCTGGGTGATCAGCGCTTGCGTATATCGCAGCAGCAGGTGTAGCACCGGGCCGGCGCGATTGAACTCGTTCTTCAACACTCGCGCCTTGAGCCGGAAGCCCAGGCCCGCGCTTTGAACCACGGCTCGACTAGGCGTGGAGCCTCCTCCCATGAACAGTGAGATGCCCACGATGCCTTCGTTGCCGACGACCGCGATTTCCGCGGACGCGCCGTCTTCCATGACATAAAGGAGCGAGACGATCGCCGTGGTCGGGAAATAGACATGGCTCAGCGTGACGCCCGATTCGTACAGCACTTCGCCGAGGGGCATCTGGACGGCTTCGAGTTGCGGCAGCCAGTGCTTCCGAACGGAATCGGGCAGTGCGGCCAGCAATTGATTCTTATGCTCACGCGAAGCTATGTTTGCAAATCTCCGGAGTCAAACCAGGCCGCCATCAGGTGATTCCAAGCCGGCGGAACGCGGGTACCTTGGCGAAATCGAAAATGACCGCAAAGGCTGCGGCAGCGATGAGCGTGCCGAAAACCGCCGGCAACGGCAAGGGTATCATCGCGATCCCAGCCACCGCTAGCGTCGCGGCGACGGTGATATCGGCCGCCTAGGAAACAACGACTACGCCGCTCGGCCGCGAAGGCCGTTCCGCGAGGTCGGACGACGTGGGCTCGCCTATCACGTTAGCCGTCTCGCGATGAACCGTCTGTGCGCCATCGCACCTAGCCAAAAGCCTTCGATCTCCGTACGTCAACGCACAGATCGGGAAGCTGCTACATGCCACTCTCCGGCCTCGGACCCTTTGGATTAGAGGCTGGAAATAGCGAGGTCGACCAATGCGCGGATTCAAACTTACCTTATTGGCGGCCGCCGGAACGTGCTTCATGATCGCCGTTCCCGAGGCGCAGGCTCAGATTGGGGTCAGCATCGGCATAGCCCCCGAATGTCCGTATGGTTACTACGACGCTGCCCCCTACAACTGCGCCCCCTCCGGCTATTACGGTCCGGAATGGTTCAGCGGCGATGTCTTCATCGGCGCCGGCCCTTGGTTTCACGGTCCGAGCGACTTCCGCGGCAACGTCAACAACGGGTTCCACCCGCAGCACGGCTACAAGGGTCCGATGCCGAATCGCGGCGAGAAAGCCGAGCCGTCGAAACGCGTCGATAAAGCTCACTTCAATGGAAACGAAGAACGAGACGGCCGCGGCCACGTGACCCAGGGTAAGCGCTGATCTCAGCGCACGAAAGACGGCGGAACGAATGACCATGTCCGGACAGCCCGTCGGCAATCGAGTGTTGGCGGGCATCTCCTCGAAGGATTACGGGAGCCTGGACCAACTCGAACCGGTGCTGCTGCGGTTCGGGCAGATATTGTACGAAGCAGGCGGAAGGATCCACCACGTCTACTTCCCGATCGACTGTCTGGTCTCCCTGCTTACCGCGGTCGACAAACGCCGTACCCTCGAGGTCGGTATGGTCGGCAACGAGGGTATGACTGGAATGCCCTTCATTCTGGGCATGGGTGTGTCGGGAGTCCGCGCCTTGGTACAGGGTGGTGGCCAGGCGTTACGGATGCCCGCCGCGGCCTTCCGCATCGAGTTCGACCGGAATCAGCCGTTGCGTCAGGCGCTTTTTCGATATACCTACGCATTGATGGCGCAGATTTCTCAAACGGCGGCGTGCAACCGCTTCCATGAAGCGGAAGCGCGCCTGGCCCGCTGGTTGCTGATGACCCGCGAGCGGGTGGGGTCGGATGAGTTTCGGCTGACACACGAGTTTTTGGCGCACATGCTCGGCTTGCGGCGCGAAGGGGTTACCGAGGCGGCGACCACGCTCAAGCGGCGCGGATTGATCGACTATAGCCGGGGCAAAATCCAGATTCTGGATGCGAGGGGGCTGAAAGCCTCAGCCTGTTCCTGCTATCAGGTCATACGAACCGTGTACGAGCGCATACAGCGATAGGAATCGGCATCCCGGCCGCGGTACTACCGCTCTGTTGTGCTATGTGCGGTACAATACAGACTGATCGCATCAGGAATAGAAACCTGATCACTCTCGACACGCCCTGAGGTGTCGCTACCCGCTCCCCGACCGCCACGGAGGCGTTCCCATCGTTTCCAGCGACCCTCGCATCGTTTCGAGCGACCCTCGGAGAAACCGCTTGCTCGGCGCGCTGCCCGGCCCGGTGTGGGACCGCTGGCTGACGCAACTGGAGCCTGTCGAGCTGCGGCTTGGCCAAGTGCTTTATGAATCAGGCACCACACTGACTCATGTGTATTTTCCCACCACCACCATCATTTCGCTGCTCTACGTAACGGAAAGCGGAGAATCGGCGGAAATAGCCATCGTGGGCAACGAGGGCATCGTGGGGATCTCGCTGTTCATGGGCGGCGAATCCACCACCAGCCGCGCGGTGGTGCAAAGCGCCGGGCAGGCCATTCGACTCAAGGCGCAGGCCTTAAAGGACGAGTTCAACCAGAGCGGACCGGTGCTTCATCTGCTGTTGCGCTACACGCAGGCGCTGATCACGCAGATGGCGCAGACCGCGGTGTGCAATCGGCATCACACGCTCGACCAGCAACTATGCCGCTGGTTGCTGCTGAGTCTAGATCGGCTGAGCGGCGACGATCTCGTCATGACGCAGGAACTGATCGCCAACATGTTGGGCGTGCGCCGCGAAGGGGTCACGGAGAGCGCTTCGAAACTGCAGCGCGCGGGGCTCATCCGCTATGCGCGGGGGCGCATCTCGGTGCTGGACCGCGCGGGCCTCGAGCAGCGAACCTGCGAGTGTTACGCGGTCGTCAAGAGAGAATACGCTCGGCTGCTTCCCGACGGGGTCGCAAGCTAGTTTTCCCGTTTGGCGCGTCTGTACGTTGCAGTACAGACCCACGGTAGGCGGCGCGTTACCGTACAGCATGAGCTCCCCACTCGCCGAACGGATTTTTACACCGTGGTTTCACACGCCGAATATCCGTTCCGGGGGCGCAGCGCCTCGGGTGCAAGGGTCGCGGTAACCCTTTGGACGCCCTATGTGGGGTTCCGCACAGACGACGGCCGCCTGCCCAAATTAGCGTTCCACAGCCTTCGTTTACATGGTCAGCTGATGACGCGACACCGAGATGGACGGACCTGGAGGCCTGTGATGGACCCGACCCGATGCCGCTTGAGCGCAAAGCCAGCACGAACAACTTTGATGCACTCGAAAACGATGCCCTCCGCGCCGCTCCATAACGGAGAGGCACGGGCGCGCAATTTCGAGGCCAACTTCGATGCGCGGGCGGGCGATCGGGCCCTGGAGCATAGCCGCCTCTGGGAGGTGAGTATCGACTTGCTCGGTATCCTCGGCGCGGGTGGCAATTTCGAGAACACCAATCCCGCCTGGGGAAGATCACTGGGCTGGACCCCCGAGGCAATTCGCGACACGTCGATCTTTGAGCTGATTCACCCGGATGACGCCGACAAGGTTCGCGCCGGGCTTCGAGACGTTGCCGACGGCGAGCCGGTGCTGCACTTCGAAAGCCGGTTCCGGCGAACCGACGGCGACTATCGCTGGCTTTCCTGGGTGGCGGTGTCGGAAGCGAATAAATTCTATTGCAGCGCGCGTGATGTGACGCAAGAGCGGGAGGCACGAACCGAGCTCGCGGCGGCGCTTGACGCACTGCGACAGTCGCAGAAAATGGAAGCGGTCGGGCAGTTGACCGGCGGCATCGCTCATGACTTCAATAACCTGCTGACGGCAATCTCGGGGAGTCTGGAGTTGCTCGGTAATCGGCTGACGCAGGGTCGATTGAGCGACGCAGAACGCTACATCACGGCGGCTCAGGGTGCCAGCAAGCGGGCGGCCGCGCTCACCCATCGACTGCTCGCCTTCGCGCGGCGTCAGACGCTGGACGCCAAACCCATGAACGTCAACCAGTTGATTGCCAACATGGAAGATTTCATCCGGCGCACGGTTGGCCCGTCCATCAAAGTCGAGGTCGTGGGCGCCGCGAATTTATGGATCACGCGGGTCGATCCGAATCAGCTTGAAAACGCGCTGCTGAATTTGTGCATCAACGCCCGTGACGCGATGCCCGAAGGCGGCTCACTGATGATCGAGACCAGCAATCAGTGGATCGACGATCGCGGCGCTCGCGAACGCGATGTGCCGCCCGGAGAATATGTAACGATGAGTGTTACCGACACGGGGATCGGCATGACACCGGTGGTGATCGCGCGGGCGTTCGATCCGTTCTTCACGACGAAACCCTTGGGCGCGGGAACCGGTCTCGGGCTTTCGATGATCTACGGCTTTGCGCGCCAATCCGGCGGCCAAGTCCGCATTTATTCGGAAGTGGGCCAGGGCGCGACAGTGTGCTTGTATCTACCGCGACATGTCGGGGAGGCGGAGACGACCGAGCCGCAGCCCGAACTGTCCGAGGTGGCCCATACCACTCAAGGGGGAACCGTACTGGTGGTCGATGACGAACCCATCGTTCGGATGCTGGTCGTCGACGTACTGCAGGAGCTCGGCTATACGGCCATCGAAGCCGGGAACGGCCAATCCGGATTGAAAATCCTTCAAACCGCCGGACGTATCGATTTGCTGATCACCGATATCGGGCTTCCGGGGGGACTGAACGGCCGGCAGGTTGCTGAGGCGGCCCGAAAGCTTCGACCTGAGCTCAAAGTGCTGTTCATTACCGGATACGCTGAGAACGCGGTACTCAGCCATGGACGTATAGACACCGGAATGCATGTGCTCACCAAGCCGTTTGCGATGGAGGCGCTCGCCAGCCGGATCCGGGGCCTGCTCGCCTAGGCCTCCTCCGAGGCGACTTCTCCCACCAAAGCTACCGGATTTTCTGCGTCAGCCACAGACCCGGCTTGCCTTTGGGGCTGAGTCCGATGCTGAGCAACGCCGATCTGGATTCCCATAGACGCGCGAACGGCAGTCCTTCCCGACGTACGCGATCCACGAAAATCGCCGGCTTGCTCATCATTCGAAAATTGGTCTCATCAATGCCAAAAGCCGGTGAAAGAATGCGTTCATTCTTGCCGGAATCCAAGCTGCCGATCGGGGACGGCGAAGGCGCGGAGGCGAGTTCTCGGGTATCGGCGGCCCTGATTGCCGGCGGCCGCAGATCGAGGTGCGCCGTCGATGCGTTCTCCGGGTGCATACCGGGCGCTGAGAGAGATCGCGCAGACTCGACCGCGGAAAGCACTGACTTCTCCCTCCCGAGGGGCGGATTGGCGCCCGCCGAATTCAACAGACAGAAGCCGCATATCGCCCCCGCCGCGACGCGTTCCGCGACGTGCATGGCAGACGGCAGTCGCTCCGTAGTCATGCGGTATGCGCGTTAAATCCTGCGCACCAGGAAGATTATCAATGCGATCATGAGAATGGTGCCGAGAATGCCGCCGATATACATGGGGATCTCCATTGGGAATTCCAGATGCTAATGGAAGCACGTCCGAATCGCCCTGTCCGGGCGCTACCGAACTTAGCCCGCGATGATCGATCGATTGAAGCCGGATCAGAACCTCATCGTCAGATTGTCGTTCACGCTGCGAACTCCGGCGGTTCCCCACGCGGTACGGCGCGCCTGATCCCGCTCGGACCAGCAATGGACCGTGCCCGTCAAGGTCACATCGCCGCCTTTGACGTCGACGGAAATGTGCTTAGCGTCGTCCGGAACGCGCCGCTGCAGCGCCGCTTCGATGTCGGTCTTGACATTGTCCGAGGGCATGCTCAGCGGGAGGGTCATCTGGTTCGTAACCCCCTTCACGCCCATCAGCGTGCGTACGGACTCGGTGGCCGCCCGCCGCTGATAATCGCGACTCACTTCTCCCGAGAGCGTGATCGTGCCGCCTTCGACCAGCACCTTGACCCGGTTCCTGGGAACGTAGCTGTTCCATTCCAGAACGTTCTCCGCGGAGCGGGCGATGTCCGCGTCGGTTCGCGTGCTCGAACCGGGGAGAGTCACGTCGATCTCCACGGAGAGAGCCTTGACGCCCGCCACCCGCTGCGACGCGCGTTCCGCCTCCCATTTCTCGGCGAAGGTGTTCACGTGCCCGGTGAGCGTCACGACGCCGTCGTGCACCGCGACACCGATGTCTTCTGCATGAATCGACGGGTCCCAGTCCAATTCCTCGTTGACGTCGAATTGCAGCTGCGCGTCGGTCTTCATGCGTGAGGCTCCGGTCGATTGATGAAACATCAGGCTGCGCCATTCCTCCGCCCCTGTCGGTGCGGCAACCCGCTTACGTCGAAGGGGATCGGGGGAGATCGCGGCTCAGAGCACTATGCCCACTGAGCGGAGTTGATGCACGAGCCATCGGCGATCATGCCTAGGGCGTGCCGGTATTCCGACTCACCTCGGACTCGAGCGCGCCGCAATCCGCATCCTTCGCCTTTCCGGTATCGACGAGGGTCAAATTGCGCGGTTGCACATCGAGCGATGGATGGCTGAGCGTGCCCTTCACCAGCACCGGTGCCCGGAATCGGAACAGCCGCATGCTCTTCGGGTGTCCGCTGATCGCGAGATTCAGCGCTTCGGTGTCGAGGTGAATCTGTCCCTCGCCGGTGATCAGCACGGGCTCGGTGTCCGCGAGGAGCTCCTTGGCCGTGAGGGTCCCGTCGCGATCCTCGAACTCCGCCACGGCGCATCGAAGGGGGATTTCTTTCTGGTTCTTCGTCGCCATCAAGCCCAATCCGCGCAAGTCGACCCCCGTCATCTCCGCGAGCGAGTCCCGGACGGTTCCCTGCCGGACAAGGGCGGCGACGGCCCCGTTCGCACTGGCAGCGACTTGATGGACGGACTTGCCCACGCCGGTGACTGCGATTCGGACGCGGAGCAGGCCGGTCGCCGGAGGCGCGGACGAGTCCTTGTCCTTGCGGGGGATCTCGGCGAGCTGCAGATCGGAAATGTCAATGTCGGCGCTCGCCTTGGGGACGTCGGTCCTCGCGTCGAGCCGCCCGTGCGAGCGGAGCTTCCCCGCGAGAATGCCCGCCGTCAGCGGAGCGACGGTGAGTACGCCTTGTTCGAGCGTTCCCTTCGCCGCCAGGTCGGTGAGGACCACGCGGCCGATCTGAAGCCGCTTCGCGCGATACCGGATGTCGGCGTCGCCCCGCCGCAGTGTCGGGGGATTGAACATGGCGTCCGACAGGAGAAGGGGCGGCGTGGCGCTCTGGGGGGCGCGGCCCGCTGCGCGCAGGCCGAAATCCGCCATTATCAGGAACTGCGAGTCGAGGCCGATGTCCAGCCTGGGACGTCCGCTGGATACCTTCACAGCGACATTGCCGCGGATGTCGCTTTGTCCCGTCGTCGCCAGGAGATCCGCGAACCGGGTGGAATCGCCTCGGCGCAGCATCTTGCCCGTGAGTTTGTACTTGCCGGTGTTGACCAGCGTAATGCCCGTCAGAAAATAAAGATCTCTGAGGTCGGCTCCCGCCGCCTCGAAAGACGCATCGACGACGTTGAAATCGAAGGGCTTCGGGAGAAGGCCGTGTCCCTCGAGCTCGGAGCCGCTGGAGCGCTCGCTGAAGGAAAAATGATACGGGGTCTCGTGGCTGGCCGCGGTCAGAGGATCTGCCGTGATCCGAAACCAGTCGGCGTGCCCGTTCAGCTCGCCGTTGCCCTCGATCGTCAACGGCGAAACCGCCTCGCCGTCCGCGCTCTGCGCCGAGACGGCTCCCTCGAATTTAAGGTGCCGGCGCTCGTCGTCGAGCTCTACGTGCGCATCAGGTATGGACAGATGGCGAAGTATCGGCATTTTTTGGGTATCCGGCGGAAAGTCCGGATTGCGCCACTGCCAGTTCGCGTGGCCGGAGGCATCGCGCATCAGATGCAGCGTCGCGGACTTCATCGACAAGCTCAAGATGCCGAACGCCCTGTTGAACCAGGGCACGTCGATCACCAGCGAGACTTCCCCGATCTGCGCCATTTGTCCGGCCGGCACCCATCCGGGATTGCCGATGGTTACTCCTTCGGCGCGCAAATCCGGATGGCGGGCGAGCAGATGTGCGTGCAGCGCGCCCGCGACTTCAATGGGCCGTCCCGCACGCATCGAGATGAATCGAATCACCATGCCGCGAAACAGTCCCGCATCGACGCAGGCGGCAAATCCCACGACCCCGACAGCCACGACCGCGGCGCACCCCACGAGCGCGATGAGGACGCGGCGGGCGATCACCCACGCGCGCACGGCGCCTGGAACGTCATGGACTCAGCCGGCGCAGCCCGGCTTTATCCGCTGCCAGCCGAGCTTCGTCGTATCCCGCATCCGCGTAGCGAAGCACACCGAGGGAGGTGTCGTTGGTCAACGTGAGGCGCAGACGTTCCGCCGCCGCGGCGGTTCCGTCCGCTATGAGCGTGACGCCGGCGCTGGTCATGAAGCCGGCGTAGCCGCCGCCCCCGGAGTGAATGGCGACCAGATCGGCTTGCGAAGCGCAGTTCACCAGCGCGTTGAGCAGCGGCCAGTCGGCGATGGCGTCGCTCCCGTCGCGCATGTTCTCGGTCATGATCTTGGGGTGAGCCATGGCGCCGGCATCGAGATGATCGCGGGTGAACGCGATCGGTCCCTGGAGCGCTCCGGTGCGTACCATGTCGTTGACCGCGAGGCCGAGCGAGGTGCGCGCGCCGTGGCCGAGCCACGCGATGCGCGCCGGCAGCCCCTCGAAGGGGACCGCGTCGCGGGCGATCCGGATCCAGCGGGTGACGGACGCATCATGGGCGAAGGCGGTGAGCAAATGATCGTCGATCGCGCGGATATCTGCACCGTCCCCGGAGAGCGCAATCCAGCGGAAAGGGCCGATTCCCTCGCAAAACAGCGGCCGCAGAAACGCCTCCGTGAACACCGGAATGTCGAATGCCCGGGCGACGCCGGCGCGCACCGCCTGACTGCGAATCAAGTTGCCGTTGTCGAACACGATGGCGCCGAGCTTCTGGAACTCGAGCATGGCCTGGACGTGGACGCCGATCGAGCGCACGCCGTCGGCCGTGAGCTTCGCGGGGTCGCGTTCCCGCTCCCGGCGCACGTCGGCGGGGGAGTAGCCTTGCGGCACGTAGCCGTACAGCAGATCGTGAGCGGCGGTCTGATCCGTCACCACGTCCGGGCGCAGCGCGCCCGCCGCGATCGCCGGATACACGTCGGCGGCGTTGGCCACGAGTGCGACGGCCCACGCGCGACGCTCGGACATCGCGCGCCCGACCGATTCGAGGGCCCGCGGCAGAGAGTCCGTGACTTCGTTCACCGCCCCGGCTTGGAGGCGTTTCGCCGCGCGCTCGGCATCGACCTCGACGGTGATGCTCGCCGCGCCCAGCATCGACGCGGCGCGCGGCTGCGCGGAGCCCATGCCGCCGAGTCCGGCGGTGAGAAAGAACCGGCCCGCGAGATCCGCCGCGCCCAAACGGGCGGCCGCGCGCGCGAGGATCTCGTAGGTGCCCTGCAGCACCCCTTGCGAGCCGATGTATTGCCAGCAGCCGGCGGTCAGGCCGCCCCAGCAGATGAGGCCACGCTGCTCGAGATCGTAGAACACCTCCTCATTGGCCCAGCGGCCGACGAGGTTGCAGTTCGCCATGAGTACGAGCGGTGCGCGCGAGTGCGTGGTGAGAATGGCGATGGGTTTGCCCGACTGGACGATCATGGTCTCGTCATCGTCCAGGGTCTTCAGCGCCTGGACGATCGCCTCGTAGGCGGGGCGGTTGCGCGCGGCCTTGCCGAGCGCCGCATAGACGACGAGATTCTCAGGATCTTCGCCCACGGCGAGGACGTTCTCGAGCAGACGCAGGAGACCTTCCTGGCGCCAGCCGCGGCAACGCAAGGGCTTCCCGCCGAAGGTACGTGGGCGCGGCTCGGTCATGGTCTTTTCCCTTCGAGCGCGAAGCGTGCGATCTCAATGCCGAGGGCGCGCTCGACCGGCGGGTAGCAGGACGGATCGAACACGCTCGCGGAGAGTGCGATGCGGCTCTTCGGCACGTGCAGGATGCGGACCGTCGTGCCCTCGGTGAGCCGTCCGGCGCTCACCGGGACGCCCGCCGGCGTGAGCGTCGTGATGATGTCGGGATAGGTGCCGATCCGTTCTCCGTCGCGCTCGAGCGCCATGTATTCGTTCAGCACGTGCGCGACGATGTTGCCGCCCGGCGCCGCGATCTCGATGGTTCCGCAGTCGAACGCCTCCTTCGTATAGACGAGTCCGTTTCGAACGACCCTGCCCTCGGCGAGGATGGTGCCGCCGGTCGACTCGCAAATCGCGTCGGTGACCGCGTCGCCGCCGCGCGGCTCCGCGCGCACGATGGCGCGGCCGACGGCGAGAGCCTGGCTGATGCCGCCGAGCACCGCGCGCTCGGCGACCATCCGCACCGGAATGGGGTTTCGGCAGCTCGCGATGAAACCGCCGGCCTCGTTCGCCGCAGTACGCAGCGCCGGCGACACGCGCGCCGTCGCCCCGCGCACCACGACTTCCAGGTAGGCGCCGCGCTCGCGGTTTCCGCCGGCGGCGGTCTGAATCATGGGCTCTGGACTATTGGCGAGACCGAGCGATCCCATGTCCCCCGTAGGGTGGGCGCGCAGGTCGCCGACCGCATCGACCACTGCCAACCCCATCGCCGCGCCCGGAAGCCATGCGTTCAAGGTGCTGGACATGCCGTTCTGGCCGATGATCAAGCCCACGATCGGCCGGTCCGAGGCCTCCTGGAGCAGTTCCACGGCCCGTAGGTAATCGACGCCGCGCATCTCCCACTGAGTCAGTCCCCCCGGCGCACCGATCGCAGCCATGGTGGCGACCAGGGCGTCGGGCTCGAGCTCATCCACGCTCACGAGCTCGGGCCGGCCGATGGAAGTCGCGATGTTGCCGAGAGTGCGGCCGTGATCGGCAAAGCCGCCGCCGCCGCAACCGTACACCGAACCGCCCTTGACGGCGAAGTCGACATCTTCCGGCAATAATTCCCGTCTCATTCTGTGACCTGCCCTCAGATTTGTAATTCTTACAACGAATTGCAGCGCGACCGCCAATGGACTTTTCGTGGATGGTACGCGAAGATTTAGCAGCGCCGAGCAGCCAGACGCGTCGAACGCTCCGCGTACCATAATAGTATTTTTTCGAACCGGGACGAAACATAGACGGTGAGTAGGTTCGGCGATCGGTTTCGCGGGGGCAGCTCTCTCACCATCGACGGCCCCGCGGCCGATTCGGCGCCCACCCATCGAAGATAGCAAACCGCACCGCGCGAGCTCGTGCAGTGCGGCAGAGGTTGCCCATGGAATCAAGTCAAAGCGTCGCGCGCAAACGCAAGTCCAACGGGCATGCCGCGAGGGCCGCTGCGGCGGCCTCGCCCGAGCTCAATCTGGGCGAGCTCCTCGACGCTCTGCAAGCCATGCAGGCCGGGGACTTCTCGGTACGCCTGCCGGGCTCCAAGACCGGCGTCGCGGGCAAGATCTGCGATACCTTCAATACTATTGTCGGTGCCAATCAGCGCATCGCCGAGCAGCTCGAGCGCGTGGGCGAGGTCGTCGGCCGGCAGGGAAGGACCAGCACGCGCGTACGGTTCGGATTGTCGCAAGGTGCGTGGGCGGACATGGAGGGCTCCGTCAACACGCTGATCGACGATTTGCTGTGGCCGACCACCACCGTCACCCGGACGGTGTCGGCGGTGGCGCGCGGCGATCTTCTGCAAACGGTGCCGCTCGATGTCGACGGCCGCGCGCTCAAGGGCGAGTTCCTGCGCTCGGCGAACATCGTCAATACCATGATCAAGCAGCTCTCCGTGTTCACCTCCGAAGTGACGCGCGTGGCGCGCGAGGTCGGCACCGACGGCAAGCTCGGCGGTCAAGCACAGGTGCGCGAAGTGACCGGTGTGTGGAAGGATCTCACCGAGAGCGTCAATTCGATGGCGTCGAACTTGACCGCTCAGGTGCGCAACATCGCGGAGGTGACCATCGCGGTCGCGAACGGCGACCTGTCGAAAAAGATCACCGTGGACGTGCGCGGCGAGATTCTGCAGCTGAAGGAAGCCATCAACACGATGGTCGACCAGTTGCGGTCGTTCGCCTCGGAAGTCACGCGCGTCGCGCGCGAAGTAGGAACCGAAGGCAAACTCGGAGGCCAGGCCCTCGTGCCGGGCGTCGCCGGCACCTGGAAGGACCTCACCGACTCGGTCAACGCGATGTGCGGCAACCTCACCGCGCAGGTACGCAACATCGCGCAGGTCACCACGGCCGTGGCGCGCGGCGACCTGTCGCGCAAGATCACGGTGGACGTGTCGGGCGAGATTCTCGAGCTCAAGCAGACCATGAACACCATGGTCGATCAGTTGAACGCCTTCGCGGGAGAGGTGACACGCGTCGCGCGAGAGGTGGGAACCGAGGGGCGCCTGGGCGGACAGGCGCAGGTGCCCGGCGTGGCGGGAACCTGGAAGGATCTGACGGACAACGTGAATTCCATGGCCTCGAACCTCACCGCGCAGGTGCGCAACATCGCGGAGGTCTCCACCGCCATCGCCAGCGGCAATCTCGCCAAGAAGATCACGGTGACGGTCTCGGGCGAGATCCTCGAGCTCAAGGAAACCATCAACACCATGGTGGACCAGCTGAATGCGTTCGCCTCCGAGGTGACGCGCGTCGCGCGCGAGGTCGGCACCGAGGGGCGCCTGGGCGGCCAAGCCAACGTGCGCGGCGTCGCCGGGACCTGGAAGGATCTCACCGAGAACGTGAATTCCATGGCGTCGAACCTGACCGGCCAGGTGCGCAACATCGCGGAAGTGACCACCGCGGTGGCGAACGGCGATCTCTCGAAGAAGATCACCGTCGACGTGAAGGGCGAGATCCTCGAGCTCAAGGACACCATCAACACCATGGTGGACCAGCTGAACGCGTTCGCCGGCGAGGTGACGCGCGTCGCGCGGGAGGTCGGCACCGAGGGCAAGCTCGGCGGCCAGGCGCAGCTCAAGGGTGTCGCGGGCACCTGGAAGAACCTCACCGACTCGGTGAACTCCATGGCCTCGAACTTGACCGGCCAGGTGCGCAACATCGCCGAGGTGGCGACCGCCGTCGCGCAGGGCGATTTGTCGAAGAAGATCACCGTGACGGTCTCGGGAGAAATCCTCGAGTTGAAGGAGACCATCAATACGATGGTCGATCAGCTTCGCTCGTTCGCGGGCGAAGTCACCCGCGTGGCGCGCGAGGTCGGCACCGAAGGGCGCTTGGGCGGCCAGGCGCAGGTGCCCGGCGTGGCGGGTACCTGGAAGGATCTCACCGATTCGGTCAACTCCATGGCGGGAAATCTTACCGCTCAGGTGCGCAACATCGCGGAAGTGTCGACCGCGATCGCGAACGGCGACTTGTCGCGCAAGATCACGGTGGACGTGCGCGGCGAGATCCTGCAGCTCAAGGAAACCCTGAACACCATGGTGGACCAGTTGAATCGGTTCGCCTCGGAAGTCACGCGCGTGGCGCGCGAGGTCGGTACCGAGGGCAAGCTCGGCGGCCAGGCCAACGTGCCCGGCGTCGCCGGCACCTGGAAGGATCTCACCGAGAACGTGAACTTCATGGCCTCGAACCTGACCGGCCAGGTGCGCAACATCGCCGAAGTGACCACGGCCGTGGCCCGCGGCGATTTGTCGAGAAAGATCACCGTCGACGTGAAGGGCGAGATCCTCGAGCTCAAGAACACCATCAACACCATGGTGGACCAGCTGAACGGCTTTGCGGGTGAGGTGACCCGCGTGGCGCGCGAAGTGGGCACCGAAGGCAAGCTCGGCGGCCAGGCAGAAGTGCCGGGCGTCGCCGGCACCTGGAAGGATCTTACCGATAACGTCAACTCCATGGCGGGCAACCTCACCGGCCAGGTGCGCAACATCGCCGAGGTGGCGACGGCCATCGCGAACGGCGACCTGTCGCGCAAGATCACGGTGGACGTGCGCGGCGAGATCCTGCTCCTCAAGGAGACCTTGAACACCATGGTCGACCAGCTGCGATCCTTCGCAGGCGAGGTCACCCGCGTGGCGCGCGAGGTCGGCACCGACGGGCGCCTGGGCGGCCAGGCCGTGGTGCCGGGCGTTGCCGGCACCTGGAAGGATTTGACCGACAACGTCAACCTGCTCGCGGCGAATCTGACCACTCAGGTGCGCAATATCGCCGAGGTGACCACCGCCGTGGCCCGCGGCGATCTGTCGAGAAAAATCACCGTCGACGTGAAAGGCGAGATCCTCGAGCTCAAGAACACCATCAACACCATGGTGGATCAGCTGAACGGGTTCGCCGGCGAAGTCACCCGCGTGGCGCGCGAGGTCGGCACCGAGGGCCGCCTCGGAGGGCAGGCCGAGGTACCGGGCGTCGCCGGCACCTGGAAAGATCTCACCGATACCGTCAACGTGATGGCGGCCAACTTGACCGAGCAGGTGCGCGGCATCGTGAAGGTGGTGACCGCGGTGGCCGACGGCGACTTGAAGCAAAACCTGACCGTAGCCTCGAAGGGCGAGGTTGCCGCACTGGCCGAGACCATCAACAACATGACGGACACGCTGGCGACCTTCGCCGATCAGGTCACGACGGTGGCCCGCGAAGTAGGCGTCGAGGGGCGCCTCGGCGGTCAGGCCAACGTCCCCGGCGCCGCGGGTACCTGGAAGGATTTGACCGGCAACGTGAACTTGCTGGCCGCGAACCTCACCACCCAGGTCCGCGCCATCGCCGAGGTGGCGACTGCCGTGACCAAGGGCGACCTGACCCGTTCCGTGCAGGTGGAGGCGCGCGGCGAGGTCGCCGAGCTCAAGGACAACATCAACACCATGATCGGGAATCTGCGTCTCACGACGGAGCAGAACACCGAGCAGGACTGGCTCAAGACCAATCTGGCGCGCTTCACCAACATGCTCCAAGGCCAGCGCGATCTCGTGACCGTCGGCCGGCTGCTGCTCTCCGAGCTCGCGCCCCTGGTGGAGGCGCAGCAGGGCGTCATCTATCAGGTCGATGCGGACGACCCGGCAAGCGCCCTGAGGCTCCTGTCCTCGTACGCGGACGGCGCCGTCGGAGGGCACGCGAGCCGTCTGCAGCTCGGCGAGGGACTCATCGGCCAGTGCGCTCTCGATGGGCGGCGCATCTTGATCACCGAGATGCCGGACAGCGCCGTGCCGATCACCTCAGGCTTGTTCCAGGCCAAACCGCAGCACGTCATCGTGCTGCCGGTGCTGTTCGAGGTTCAGGTGAAGGCGGTCATCGAGCTCGCCTCGCTCGGCGGATTCACGGACATGCAGCTCACCTTCCTGGAGCAGCTCACCACGTCCATCGGCATCGTGCTCAACTCGATCGAGGCGACCATGCAGACCGAAGGTCTGCTCAAGCAATCGCAGCAGCTCGCGACCGAGCTGCAGACGCAGCAGCGCGAGCTCCAGCAGACCAACGAGAAGCTCGAGCAGAAGGCGCAGCAGCTCGCCGACCGCAACGTCGAGGTCGAGGCGAAGAATCAGGAAATCGAACAGGCGCGGCGCGCGGTCGAAGAGAAGGCTACCGAGCTTGCGCTTACCTCGAAATACAAGTCCGAGTTCCTGGCCAACATGTCGCACGAGCTGCGCACGCCCCTCAACAGCATTCTGATTCTGGGCCAGCAGCTGACCGAGAATCCGGACGGCAACCTGACCGGCAAGCAGGTGGAGTTCGCGCGCACCATCCACGGCGCCGGCACGGATCTGCTCAATCTCATCAGCGACATCCTGGACCTGTCCAAGATCGAATCGGGCACCGTGTCGGTCGATGCCGAGGAGGTGTATTTCACCAACCTCCTGGAGATGATCGCCCGGCCGTTCCGCCACGAGGCCGAGAATCGCCGCCTGCAATTCGAGGTCGAGCTCTCGCCGCATGTCGAGCGCAGCATCACCACGGACTTGAAGCGCTTGCAGCAGGTGCTCAAGAATCTGCTGTCGAACGCGTTCAAATTCACGGCCGAGGGCGGCGTCAAGCTCAAGGTATCGCCCGCGGTCAGCGGCTGGAACGAGGATCATCCCACCTTGCGCCGTGCCGCCTCGATCGTTGCATTCGAGGTGTCCGACACGGGCATCGGCATCCCGCCCGAGAAGCAGCGCATCATCTTCGAGGCCTTCCAGCAAGCCGATGCCGGCACCAGCCGAAAATACGGCGGCACGGGGCTGGGACTCGCCATCAGCCGCGAGCTCGCCAATCTTCTCGGCGGCGAGATTCAATTGCGCTCGACCCCGGGCGCGGGCAGCGTGTTCACGCTCTATCTCCCGATCACCTACCTGGGCAGCGGGATCACCAGGAGCTACTCCGGGAGCGCGGAGGGATCGCCGCAGCCCGCTCAGCCGCCCGTGACATTCTCGGTGCGGTCCGTGGAGCGGCCGCCGGAACCGATACCCGACGACCGGAACACCGTCTCCCCCGGCGAGAGCGTGGTGCTCATCGTCGAGGACGACCCGCATTTCGCGCGGCTCATGATGGGGGCCGCCCGGGAGAAGGGATTCAAGGTGCTGATCGCGACCCGGGGCACCGAGGCGCTCGCGCTCGCGCGCGAACACCATCCGACCGCCATCTCGCTCGACATCTTCCTGCCCGACATGCTGGGGTGGACCGTGCTGAGCCAGCTGAAGCAGGATCCCGGCACCCGGCACATCCCGGTGCAGATCGTGACGCTCGACGAGGACCGCCATCACGGTCTTGCTCGCGGCGCTTTCTCGTTCGTGCAGAAGCCGGCCTCCTCGCAGGGCCTCGACGAGGCGTTCGCGCGAATCAAGGGCTATGCCGCTCCCCGCCGCAAGCGCCTCTTGCTGGTGGAGGACGACCAGAACGAACGCAACAGCGTCGCCGAGCTCCTGAGTCACGAGGACATCGAGATTGCCTCGGCGGAAACGGGGGCGGAGGCCCTGGCGCAGCTCAAGCGCGATCAAGTCGATTGTGTGGTGCTGGACTTGAAGCTCCCCGACATGTCCGGCTTCGAGGTGCTCGAGACCATCCGGGACGACGCCGCGCTGCGCGACATTCCGGTGGTGGTGTTCACCGGGCGGGAGCTCTCCGCCGATGAGGACGCGACGCTGCACACCATGGCGCGCAGCGTCGTGGTCAAGGGCGTCGAATCGCCCGAACGGCTGCTGGACGAGACGGCGCTCTTCCTGCATCGCGTGGTCGCGGACCTTCCCCCGGCCAAGCAGCAGATGCTCGAACGGCTGCACAGCTCCGATGAGGATCTCCTGCGCCGCACCGTGCTCCTGGTGGACGACGATGCACGCAACATCTTCGCGCTGTCGAGCGTACTCGAGCGCCGGGGCATGGAGGTGCTCACCGCGACCACGGGGAGCGAGGCGCTCGCGGTGCTGAACTCGCGCGAGGATGTCGCCATCGTATTGATGGACATCATGATGCCGGGGATGGACGGGTACGAGACCATCCAGGAGATCCGTTCCAAGCCTGCCTTCAGGCGGCTGCCGATACTCGCGCTCACGGCCAAGGCGATGAAGGGTGACCGCGAGAAATGCCTCGAGGCGGGCGCCTCGGATTATCTGGCGAAGCCCGTCAACGTCGAGCAGCTTCTGTCGGCGCTGCGCATGTGGTTGCACCGGTGATCGATCAGCTTCCGGAGAAAGTGAATATCCTGCTGGTCGACGACCAGCAGGCGAAGCTTCTGAGCCACGAGGTGGTGCTGGCCGGAATCGGCGAGAACCTGTTCAAGGCCTCATCGGCGCGCGAGGCATTCGAGTGTCTGCTCAGAAACGAGATCGGGCTCATCCTCATCGATGTCTGCATGCCGGAGCTCGACGGTTTCGAGCTCGCGGCCATGATCCGTGAGCACCCGAGATTTCAAAGGACCGCGATCATATTCGTGTCCGCAGTCAATTTTGCGCACCTCGATCAGTTGCGCGGCTACCAGCTGGGCGCCGTGGATTACGTGCCCGTTCCGGTGGTCCCGGAATTGCTGCGCGCCAAGGTCAAGGTGTTCGTCGACCTGTACAGGAAGACCCGGCAACTGGAGAGATTCAACGCGGAGCTGGAAGAGCGCGTGCTCGAACGCACCGCGGAGCTGCGCCGCTTCAACGAGGAGCTCGAGCAACGGATCGAGGAGCGGACGCACGAGCGTGAGACTGCGCTCGCGCAGTTGTTCGAGGCGCAGAAGATGGACACCATCGGCCAGTTGACCGGCGGCGTGGCGCACGATTTCAACAATCTCTTGATGGCGGTGCTCGGCAGCCTCTCGCTGCTCGAGAAGCGGCTGCCTGACGATCCGCAATGCCGAAGACTCCTGCAGAACGCCGTGCAGGGCGCGCAGCGCGGTGCAGCGCTCACGCAGCGCCTGCTGGCCTTCTCGCGCCGCCAGGAGCTCAAGCCCGAGGCCGTCGACCTCGCCGCGCTGGTCAGCGGGATGGAGGAGCTTCTGAAACGCGCGCTCGGGCACGCAATCGAATTCAAGTGCAACTTCCCCGAGGAACTTCCGCCGGTGCTGGTCGACGCCAATCAGCTCGAGCTGGCGCTCCTCAATCTGGCGCTGAACGCCCGCGACGCGATGCCGAACGGCGGAAGACTCACGATTACCGCGGTGGGGGAGAGCAAGCCCGAGTCGGGCGCCGGCCCCGACTCCCGCCTGCCGCTCGGGGAGTACTTGCGAATCAGCATCGCCGACACGGGCATCGGCATGGACGAGCAGACGCTCGCCAAGGCGACCGATCCCTTCTTCACGACCAAGGGACCGGGCAAGGGAACGGGGCTGGGGTTGTCGATGGTGCACGGATTGGCCGCCCAGTCGGGCGGACTCCTGCGAATCGACAGCGCGCCGAACGTGGGAACGGCCGTGCAATTGTGGCTGCCCCGTGCAACCACCGTCCCGGTGGTCGCGACGCGCATCGTCGAGCGCCTGAAGCCCCCGCTTGGGACGCCGCAGCCGTGCCGGGTGCTCATCGTGGACGACGACCAGCTGGTGCTGACGGGTACGGCCGCCCTGGTTGAAGATCTCGGACATACTGCGATCGAGGCACACTCGGGAGCGGAGGCGCTGTCCATGCTTGCCGCGGGTGCTCGGATCGACATCGTCATGACGGACCATGCCATGCCCAACATGACGGGATTGCAGCTGGCGCAAACCCTACAGGAGCGCTATCCGAGCCTGCCCATCATCCTGGCCACCGGATTCGCGGAACTCCCCACCGACCCGGCCAAGTTCCGGATCCTGAAACTTGCCAAACCCTGTACTCAGCATGACATCGCGCTGGCGATACAGACGGCGCTCAATTCCGGGGAATCCCGGCAGGCGTACGCCTGACCTAGCTGCACGACCTTGGGCGGCGCCATGCGACCTTGGAGGGCGCTATGCGCTCGGGGGCGCTTATGCGACCTTGGGGCTACGCGACCGGCTCGGTCCGAAGCACGGACGGCTCAGCCTCTCGAACCACCAGGAGCTCGTCAAATAGTGCGCGATAGTGAACCACGGCCCTGCGCAGCAGCTCGGTATCGGCCTGACCTCTTTCATCAGCCACCGTGATCGCCCGCGCTGCGCGATAGTTGGAGACCACACCGGGGTGATCGACGGAGATATCGGCGGCACGTGCCTCGAAATCGCCCATGGGATATCCGCGTTTCGCCATGAGCTCGTAGACCAAGCGATCCGCCTTGACTACGGCCGCCTTCGGATCGTCCACGAAGCGGGCTTGCACGCCATTCCACGCTTCCTTGAATCGGGAGGCTTCGGCGACGGCGAGCGGCACGATGTCCAGGCGTGCGACGCGCTTTCTGCGAGCCTCGAGCTCCGCCTCGGCCTTCCCTCGATCGCCCAGTTCATTCACTGCCCGGTCGTATTCCGGCCCGAAGCGCTGCCTCAGGCTCAAGGATTGTTGCTTGCGCTTGCGCTGGATCTGCGCCCAGGCGAAAACCGCAACGAGAGCGACGATCAGGACGCCGGCCAGAATGAGCGCATAGGTGGTATTGGTATTCATGCGCCAAGTCTTAGCCCACGCGATCGCGAAAGCCATCGGCCGGTCGCGCCGCCGAGCGTAGGCGCCCGCCCACGGCACCTCACCCGCTCGATCCCCATAGTACAATCGCCATCACGATGAGCGTACCGGCAGAGGATTCCGCGGAGGCGGCGCGGCTCGCAGCCCGTCAGGCGGAGGTGGCAGAGGCGCTGTCGCGCGTGCTGGGCCCGTCCGCACTCCTGGTGCGCCGCGAGGACACGGCCCCTTACGAATGCGATGGGTTGACCGCCTTCAAGGCGCTGCCCATGGCGGTGGTGCTCCCGGAAAACGAAGCGCAGCTGGCCGCGGCGCTGAAAGTGTGCCACCGGCTGAAGGTTCCGGTCGTTGCCCGGGGGGCGGGCACGGGTCTCTCCGGCGGCGCGTTGCCCCACCGCCTCGGCGTCACGCTGTCGCTGGCGAAATTCAACAAGATATTGAAGGTCGACCCGCTGTCGTGCACTGCCGTGGTCCAGTGCGGAGTACGGAATCTGGCGATCAGCGAGGCGGCGGCCCCCTACGGCCTCTATTACGCTCCGGACCCGAGCAGCCAGATCGCCTGCACCATCGGCGGCAACGTCGCGGAGAATTCGGGCGGCGTGCACTGCCTGAAATACGGCGTGACGCTGCACAACGTGCTGCGAGTCCGAGGCTATACCGCGGAAGGTGAGCCGATCGAGTTCGGATCCGAAGCGCTCGACGCGCCGGGAATCGATCTGTTGTCCGTGGTGATCGGCAGCGAGGGGATGCTCGCGATAACGACGGAGGTGACCGTCAAGCTGGTGCCGAAGCCGGAATTCGCCCGCTGCATGGTGGCAAGCTTCCCGACCATCGAAACGGCGGGCGGGGCGGTGGCGAACGTGATCGCGCGGGGCATCGTGCCGGCGGGCCTGGAACTGATGGACCGGCGCATGACGGCGGTGGCCGAGGACTTCGTGCACGCGGGCTACGATCTGTCTGCGGCGGCGCTGCTTCTCTGCGAGAGCGACGGTACCGAAGAAGAAGTGGCCGAAGAGATTGCGGCGATGACGAGCGTTCTCGAGGAGAGCGGCGCGAGCCGTATCGAGGTGAGCCGGGACGAGGCGCAGCGCCTGAAGTTCTGGAGCGGGCGCAAGAACGCCTTTCCGGCCTCGGGAGGTATCAGCCCGGACTACATGTGCATGGATTCGACCATCCCACGCAAGCGCCTGGCGGAGATGCTGCTGGCGATTCAGGCCATGGAATCCAAGTATCAGCTCGCATGCGTCAACGTTTTTCACGCGGGCGACGGCAATCTGCACCCGCTCATCCTGTTCGACGCCAACGATCGCGACCAGTTGAGGCGCTGCGAGCTGTTCGGCGCCGAGATACTCGAGGCGAGCCTGCAGCTCGGCGGTACGGTGACCGGAGAGCACGGCGTCGGTGTGGAGAAGCTCAATTCGATGTGCGTGCAGTTTTCGCCCGCCGAACGCGATCGGTTCATCGCCGTGAAGCGTGCCTTCGACCCTGCTGAAATGCTCAATCCGGGCAAGGTGATTCCAACCCTCGCGCGCTGCGCGGAGTACGGGAAGATGCACGTTCACCGGGGAATGATGGCCTTCCCGGAACTGCCGAGATTTTGATGGCCGCGGCCGGGATCAATCGCGGTTCGGCGGTCGAGCGCCTGAGAGACAGGATTCTCGACGCGCGCGCGCGCCGCGCGAGCCTCGATATCCGAGGGGGCGGCACCAAGGCGTTCTACGGAGAAGCTCCTCGCGGCGAGCCGCTGGAGCTCGACGAATTGACGGGCATCTCGAGCTACGAGCCGAGCGAGCTCGTGGTCACCGCGCGGGCCGGCACGCCGCTCGCCGAGCTCGAATCCGTTCTCGCCGAGCGGGGCCAATGTCTCGCGTTCGAACCCCCGCGCTTCGAGCCGGGCGGTACCGTCGGCGGGATGGTCGCTGCGGGCCTATCCGGCCCCGCACGCGCGGCCGCGGGGCCACTTCGCGACTACGTGCTGGGAGTCACGATTCTCGATGGGCGAGGCGAATTCCTCACGTTCGGCGGACAGGTCATGAAGAACGTGGCGGGTTACGATGTCTCGAGGCTGATGGCGGGATCTTGGGGGATTCTCGGCGTGCTGTGCGAGATTTCGCTGAAGGTCCTGGCCTCGAAGGCCGACACGGCGACGCTGTCCTTCGAATGGGACGAACGGCGGGCTCTCGCCGAGCTGGCGCGCTGGAACGCGTTGCCGCTCTCCATCAACGCGAGCGCCTGGCACGAGGGGTGTCTCAAGATCCGATTGTCGGGCGCCGGTGCGGCGGTACGCAGCGCCCGCCGGAAACTCGGCGGCGCGGAGCTCGATGCCTGGACGGCCGCGCGGTGGTGGGAGAGCGTGCGCGACCATCGCCATCCGTTCTTTCGGCCGAAGGACGCAGAGCTTCGAGCCGGCGAGTGTCTGTGGCGAATCTCGGTGCCTCCCGCGACGCCGCCGCTCGAGCAGGCCGGCTTCATCGAGTGGGGCGGCGCGCTGCGTTGGTGGCGCACGGGCGCGCCGGCGAGCCGCGTGCGCTCGATCGCGGCAGCGGCGGGAGGCCACGCAACGCTGGTGCGCGCGGCCGACAAATCCGCGGGTGCCTTCGCGCCCCTGGGCGAGACCCTCATGCGGGTACACCGCGCCCTCAGGACCGCCTTCGACCCGGATCACGTGCTCAACGCCGGGCGCCTTTACGCGGATATTTGACGCCGCCATGCAAACCGCGTTGAGCCCTGAATTCGCCGGTACTCCCGAGGGCATCGAGGCCGAGGCGATCCTGCGCAAGTGTGTCCATTGCGGATTTTGCAACGCCACCTGTCCGACTTATCAGCTGCTCGGGGACGAGCTCGACGGTCCGCGCGGCCGGATCTATCTCATCAAGGAAATGCTCGAGGGCGGCAAGGTTACCGAGCGCACCCAGGTGCACCTCGACCGGTGCCTCACGTGCCGCAACTGCGAGACCACCTGCCCGAGCGGCGTGCACTATGGTCAGCTCGTCGAGATCGGCCGCAACCTGGTCGAGAAGCGGGTCGAGCGTTCGTTCCGGGCGCGGGCAAGCCGCTGGATGCTCAAGGAAGGGCTCACCTCGCCGCTGTTCGCACCGGCGATGAGGATCGGTCGATGGCTCCGGCCTCTGCTGCCTCGGGCAGTGCGCAACAAGGTGCCCGCCGATCAAGTCAGGCTCGACAGGTTCGAAGTGCGCGAGCATCGGCGCAAGGTGCTGCTGCTCGGGGGCTGCGTGCAGCCGGCGATGCGCCCCGAGATCCATCGCGCGACGCGGCGAATTCTCGATGCGGCCGGGATTCAAACTCTATTCGCGGCGGACGAAGGCTGCTGCGGCGCGCTGCGCACCCACCTGGCCGATCGGGACGGCGGCCTCGCCGACATGCGGCGCAACGTCGATGCCTGGTGGCCCATGGTCGCCGGCGGCATGGTGGAGGCCATCGTGATCAACGCATCAGGTTGCGCACAGATGGTCAAGGAGTACGCGCATGCGCTGCGTCACGAACCCGCTTACGCGGAGCGAGCGGTGCGGATCGCGTCCATGACCCGCGATCTTTGTGAATTGCTGCCCGAGCTCGCGCTCGCGCTCAAGGAGCGTATCCGCCCGGAGGGGGCTCCGACGCTCGCTTTGCATTCACCCTGCACTCTGCAGCACGGTCAGCGCGTCTTCGGCGTCGACGCGCAGCTGAAAGCCCTGGGATTTCAAGTCCGGCAGCCCGCGGAGAGCCACCTCTGCTGCGGTTCGGCCGGCACCTACTCGGTGCTGCAGCCCGAGCTCGCGAACTCGCTTCGCGACCGAAAGCTCGCCTGTATCGATGCGCTGAAGGCCGAGTGCATCGTCTCGGCGAATATCGGCTGCATCCAGCATCTGGCGAGCGGGACGGCGACGCCGGTGAAGCATTGGATCGAGGTGCTCGACGAGGCGCTCGAGGCGTAACGCGTCTTTGCCCGGCGCCGGCAGATCGACATGCCCGCGGAGCGCTACTGTCCGGCAGTCCCGAGGAATCCGTTCACCACGGCGGCAACACCCTGGGGATCCTCCCAGAACGGGTTGTGCCCGAGCCCGTCGAAGACTTTCACCTCGGCGGCGGGGAGCGCCTGGATCAACGTTTTGCGCATCGGCTCCTCCATGATCGGGTCCTTGCTGCCCCAGATGAGAAGCGTCGGCGCTTTGAGCTTCGGCAAGGTGCTCTGCAGGTCGCCGTACGAGTCGCTCGGCAGCCCCTGATCCAGGACCGCGAGCCAGACGCGAAGGGGTATCCCCGCGGCGTCCTTGCGTTGACGGCGGATGAAATCGGGGTCGACCGGCGTCGGTGAATCCCACCAGGCGATCATGAAGGGGGAATCGGGCTCGATCGGCTCCTTGAGCTTGCGAATCTCGGCGGCGAAATCGAATTTCGGGGGCGCCATCCCCGGCGGCCGGCCGCCGGTGGAGGAAATCAGCACCACGCGGCGAGTCTTCTCGGGCCAGAACTCGGCAAAGGTCTGCGCAATGATGCTGCCCAGGGAATGACCGACGATGTCCGCTCGCCGAATGCCGAGGGAGTCGAGGAGCAGCTTGATGTCGTACGCGAAGTCGAAGCGGGTGTAACAGCACTCCGGCTTGCTCGATTGGCCGTGTCCGCGGATGTCGACCAGGATCAATCGAAAGCGCTTCGACAAATAGGGCATCAGGGGTACCCAGTCGCGCGCACTGTCGGTGTAGCCGTGGATCAACACGACGGGCGCCCCGGAGGGACTCCCCGTGTCGATATAGGCCAGCGTCTCGCCGTCCGGCAACACCGCCTTTTTCTTCATCGCATCGAAGGCGTTCAAATCGACCTTCAACGGAGGAGGCCTCGGGGCGGCCGCGTCGCGCGTGGCCCCGGCGCTCACGGACCCCGCGCTCACGGACCCGAGCAGGGCGATGGCGAGCGCCACCCACCAGCCCCACATCGTCTGCCCCGGACGATGTTGCGCGGCGCCAATCGAATGTCTCATGCGGCGAGCTTAACCGAAACCCGCGCGGCGCTGTATAAGCTCAGATCGATTATTGATTTGGCATCGCCGACAGGCCTCCATAGGCTCGTCTCCATAACAAGAGGAGAGTAAAGATATGACTCAGTCCCAAGACCGCGCCCACTGGCGCTTCGATACCGTTGCGGTACACGGCGGCTACTCCCCCGAACCGACGACCAAGGCGGTCGCGGTGCCTCTGTATCAAACCGTCGCCTATGCCTTCGACAGCGCACAGCACGGCGCCGATCTATTCGATCTCAAGGTGCCGGGGAATATCTATACCCGCATCATGAATCCGACCCAGGACGTGCTCGAACAACGCCTGGCCGCGCTCGAAGGAGGCATCGCCGCCCTGGCGCTCGCCTCCGGCCAAGCGGCCACGACCTATGCGATCCAGACCATCGCCGAGGTGGGCGACAACATCGTCTCCTCGAGCGCGCTATACGGAGGGACGTACAATCTGTTCGCGCACACCCTGCCTCAATACGGGATCGAGACGCGCTTCGCCGATTACCGCCGGCCCGAATCCTTCGAACCGCTCATCGACGACAAGACCAAGGCGTTATTCGTCGAATCGCTGGGTAATCCGCAGTGCAATGTCACCGACATCGCGCGCATCGCGGACGTTGCTCACCGCCACGGCGTTCCGTTGATCGTCGACAACACCATTCCCACTCCCTACCTGTGCCGGCCCATCGAACACGGTGCCGACATCGTAGTGCATTCCCTGACCAAGTATCTGGGAGGGCATGGCACCAGCGTGGGCGGGGCGATCGTCGACTCCGGCAAGTTTCCCTGGGTCGAGCACAAGCGCCGCTTCCGGCGGCTGAACGAGCCGGACGTCAGTTATCACGGCGTCGTGTATACCGAGGCGCTCGGTCCCGCCGCCTACATCGGGCGCGCGAGGGTCGTGCCGCTTCGCAATACCGGCGCCGCGATCTCTCCCTTCAATGCTTTCTTGATTCTCCAGGGTATTCAAACGCTGTCGTTGCGAATGGATCGCATCAGCGAGAGCGCGCTGACAATCGCTCGATACCTCGCGAAACACGGTAAGGTCGCTTGGACCACCTACGCGGGACTCGAGGATCATCCCGACCATGCGCTGGTGCGCCAATATCTGTCGGGGAAGGCGTCCGGCGTACTGACGTTCGGACTCAAGGGTCCGCCGGGACAGGGGCGCGAACGCGGGGCCGCCTTTCTGGATGCTCTGCAATTGTTCACGAGACTGGTGAACATCGGCGACGTACGCTCGCTCGCCACCCATCCTGCTTCCACCACTCATCGCCAGCTGTCGCCGGGCGAGCTCGAAGAAGCGGGTGTTTCCGAGGACATGGTCCGTCTATCCGTCGGAATCGAGGACGTGAAGGATCTGCTCGCCGATTTGGAGCGCGCGCTCGAGGCGGTGTGAGGGATCCGCGGGCCGCGTTGCGGGATTGAAATAATTTCCATGGAGCATTTTTCGGTTTCGGCACTAAAATCGGTCGAGCGAGTCCAATCCTCGATATCCTCCGGAGTAGTTGTTATGAGCACGAACGACAAGAGACCGAGAAGGACGACCAAGACCGCAAAGACTGCGAAGGCCCCGGGTGCGGCGGGCGCTTCCGAGAGTCCGCCGATGTCCGACACGGCAAAGACTGCTGATGCCGCGAAGATGGCTGATGCCCTGAAGACGGCGAGCGCCGCGAAGGCGGCGCGGCCCGTGAAGGCGCCCAGCGCGTCGAGTACCGTAAAGACACCCGCCCTTGACAAGGTAGCGCGGACAGATACGGCCCCTGCACCGGTCGCCGGCATCTCCCGTGCGGAGACCGGCATCTCCAGTGCGGAGAATGGTGCCGTCCTTCCGGCGAGCACCGCAGCCACCGGGGCCCGGCGGATCAGGTCCATCAGCGTGTCCGTCACCTCCCGCCACCACGAGGATCGCCACGCCTCGATTGCGCTGGCTGCGTATTTCCGTTCGGAATCGCGGGGCTTCGAACCCGGTCACGAGGTGGAGGATTGGCTGGCGGCGGAGGAAGAGGTCGATCAGCGATTGCTGGGAGAGGGGCGCGCCTCCTGAGTTTCTTGCTGACCATGGGGCCTGCTGCGATACTCGTTCTTTCGCCGCGTCTGCGGCGAGAGACACTCGAAGGAGCATCACTCTGAGCGGTGGAACGCATATTCTCGTCGGTGACGTGGGCGGCACGCATGCGCGCTTCGCCGTCATCGATGCGTCGGGGCCACCGCCCTGGCGCATTGAAGATAGACAGGATCTGGCCGAGCCGTTTCCCACCTTCACCGACGCCCTGAACAGCTATTTCGAGCGGACCCGGGCGAAAGCAAAGCCGGCCGTGGCGGCGATCGCGGTGGCAGGCCCCGTGAACGCCGGCACGGCGCGCTTCACGAATCGCGGCTGGGAGATTTCGGAGGGCGATCTCAGGACGCTCGGTTTCAAGCAGGCCATTCTGGTCAATGACTTCGAGGCGCTCGCCTATGCGGCGGAGGTGCTGGTCGACAAGGACTTGTCGGTCATCGGTCCCGACCTCAAGGGACAGGAACGGGCAACCATCACCATTCTCGGCCCGGGCACCGGTTTTGGCGTTTCCTGCCTGGCACGCCGCGACGGCCGATCCGTGCCGATGGCCACCGAGGGCGGCCACATGGGATTCGCGCCGAGCGACGAGGCTGAGCTCGGGGCTCTGCAGGCGATGTGGAAGCAGAAGGGCCGGGTGTCGGTGGAACGAATTCTCTCGGGATCCGGTCTGGAGAATCTGTATCAAACGCTGGAGCGATTGGCGGGCCGCGAACCGGGCGCGCTCAGCGCCGCGGACATCAGCACTCGGGCGATGCAGAGCGACTCGGGGTGCCGCGCCGCCCTCACCATGTTCTGCTCGATCTTCGGTGCCGTTGCCGGCGATCTCGCGCTCGCGCACGGTGCGCGCGGCGGCGTCTATATCGCCGGCGGCATTACCCAGAAGATCCAGAAATTCATCGTCGACAGCCCGTTTCGCAAGCGCTTCGAGGATAAGGGCCGGCTGTCGTCCTTCGTGCAGGCGATACCCACCAAGCTGATCGTGAACGCCGACGTGGCCATGATTGGGGCAGCGCGCGCCGGTATGACGATCGCATCCGCTGCATGAATTTGGGCGGCGCCGCTCCCGGCGCTCCCGGCCTGCCGCCTACGTGGTGCAGCAGCGCCAAAGAGATGGTCGGCTGCAGCCTCGGCCGTTCCAGGCTGTGGTTCACGGTCGGCGGGGGTGTCGTGAACGAGGTGTACTACCCGCGCATCGACATTCCGCAGATTCGGGATCTCGGCTTCATTGTCGCCGACGGGCGCGGCTTCTGGGTGGAAGTGAAGCGGCTGTGGCAGCACACGGTCACGCTCGTGGCGCCGGGCGTCCCCGGAGTACGCGTGGTCCATCGGCATCCGCGCTTCGAGCTCACGCTTCGAATCGTGTCCGGCACGGAGCGCGACGTGCTGATGATCGACGTTGCGCTCACGGGCGATGCGGGCCTTCGCCCGTACGCCTTGCTCGCGCCGCATCTGGGGGGCACCGGCAACGGCAATCGAGCGGAGGTGTCCTCGCAGTCGGGGCGCCGGGTGCTCGCGGCGACGCAAGGTCCGTTCTCCCTGGCGCTTGCCGCGGTCACCGGCGCCCAGAATGATGCCTTCGGCCGAGTGAGTGCAGGCAACGTGGGCGCGAGCGATGGCTGGCAGGATTTTCATCGCAATGGGGCGATGACTTGGGAATACGCCTTCGCGGGGCCCGGCAATGTTGCGCTGACCGGTGAGCTGCCTCGCTCGTGCGTCCTCGCGCTCGCCTTCGGGAGCAGCAGCGAATCCGCCGCCACGCTCGCACTCTCCGGGCTGTTCGAACCTTTTGAGCACATCCGCGACCGGTATATCGAGGGCTGGAACGAGTGGTACGCGAGCTCGCATACGCCGGCGAGCTACCTTGCTGGACTACCGCCGATATGTGTCGAGCAGTTCCACACCTCCAGCATGGTGCTGCGCACCCACCAGGATAAGACCTATCCGGGCGCGATGGTCGCGAGCCTGTCGGTGCCCTGGGGCAACACCAAGGAGGAGCGCGAGGGCTATCACCTGGTATGGCCGCGCGATCTGGTCGAATGCGCGGGCGCGCTGCTCGCCGTCGGCGCGACGCGCGAGGCCGGCAATACGCTGAGATATCTGCTGGCCACGCAGCTCTCGGACGGTCACTGGTACCAGAATCAATATCTGGGCAGCAAGCCTTATTGGACCGGAGTTCAACTGGATGAGACCGCGCTTCCGGTGCTTCTGGCATCACTCCTCGCTGAGCGCGATGCGCTCGAAGGAACCCAAGTCGCGGACATGATCAGGCGCGCGCTGTCCTACGTCGTTCGACACGGTCCCGCGAGCGACCAGGATCGCTGGGAGGAGAGCGCGGGGCTCAACACCTTCACTCTCGCGGCGTGCATCGCCGCGCTGGTGAGCGGCGCAGATTATCTCGAGCCCGATGCACGCAATCTCGCGCTTATTTTCGCGGATTACTGGAATTCGCGGCTCGAGGACTGGACCGCGGTACGCGATACGCCGCTTGCCCGGCAATTCGGAATCCCCGGCTATTACGTCCGCGTTGCGCCCCCTCAGGCGATCGCGGATCGGGGTGCCTTCGATCGGGTGCTCGGCATCAGGAACCAGGCGATGGACCCGGGCTTGTCGGCCGCCGCGCAGTTCGGCGTGGACTTCCTGCAGCTCGTGCGCTTCGGCTTGCGAAGTTTCGACGATCCCCTGATCGTGGGCAGCGTGCGTCTCGCCGATGCGCTGCTGAAGATCGACACCCCCAACGGCCCGTGCTGGCATCGATATTTCGACGACGGCTACGGGGAGCACGACGACGGCAGCGCTTACGATGGAGTCGGCCGCGGGCGCTTATGGCCGTTGCTCACCGGCGAACGTGCGCATTACGAGATCGTCTGCGGCAACGATCCCACGCCCCTCATGGAAGCGATGGTGCGCATGGCCTCGTCCGGCGGGATGCTCCCCGAACAGGTGTGGGACGCCGCCCCGATCCCGGAACGTGGTTTGCATCCAGGCCAGGCGACCGGATCTGCGATGCCGCTCGCCTGGACGCACGCGGAATATTTGAAGCTCGTGGCCTCGCGCGCCTTGAAGCGCCCCTTCGACCGGCCCGAGTCCGTGTGGCGACGTTACGGCGGAAAGCGCAGCACGCCGGCGCGCGCCACCTGGTGCGAGCACGCCGCAATCACCGGCATGGCGCCCGGCATGTCGTTGGTGCTCGCTTTGCGTGAGCCGGCGGTCGTGCGCTACGGCTTCGACGGGTGGCGTCAAGTGGTGGATGCACCGACCCTGCCCAATAGCCTGGGCGTGCACGTGCTCACGATCGACACCTCTGCACTGGCGCGCGGACGGCGGCTGGATTTCACGTTCAGATACATGCCCGGCGACCGCTGGGTGGGTCAGGACTATCACGTGAGCATCGACGCGGACGCCTGAGCGCCGAGCCGACCTCGATCGGCGCGTCCGACGGCCGCGCGCCGTTGCGCCGCGCCGTTATCCGTGGGGCGGCGGAAGCGACAACGGCCAGGGTGAGGCTTCGGCGCCGGGCTCGATGGGGACCTCGATGACGGCCGGAGCGTCCGCCTCGAGGGCGTGCGTCAGCGCGGCGCGGAGCTCCGCTGGGCTTGCTGCACGAAGGGCCAGCGCGCCGAAGCTGTCCGTGAATTTCAGGAAGTCGGGATTCACGAGGTCCGCCCCCAAGATTCGCCCCTGGTATTGTTCCTTCTGATCGCGGCGCACGTTGCCGTAGCTGCGATTGTTGAACAGGACGGTGACCACGGCAATGCGTTGCTGAACCGCGGTCGCGAGCTCCTGGCTGCCGAACATGAAGCCGCCGTCGCCGCATATCGAAACCACGGCTTTTCCGGGATTCGCCACCTTCGCGCCGAGCGCGGTGTTGAAACCGAAGCCCAAATTGTCCTGATAGCCGCAGGTTACGTATTGGCGCGGTCCATAGACCGGAAACCCAAAGCGCGACGTGAAGCCGACCTGGGAAATCTCCTCGACGTAGAATCCATCGCGGGGCAGAACCTCGCGGATCACGTCGATGTAGCCCATCTGAGGTTGGATGCGCCCGATTCGTTCCCGCGCGCGATCTCGCAGTGCGGCGAACTCCGCCTCCTTTGAGCCGCGTCGGCCGATCGAGGACTCGAGAGCGTCGCTCAGCGCGTTCGTCCCCGCCGAGGAGTCCGCGACGATGCCCACGTGGGGCTTGAGGCGCACCATCTCGGTCGGATCGATGTCGATGCGGACGATCTTCAGGTCCCGCGGCAGCCATCGCCAACGGAAATGCTGCAGCTCCAGGCGGCTGCCGATACCGATCAACAGGTCCGCGTCTTTCCAGTACTCGTAGGCCGCGACCGAATTGAGCGCGTGAGGTGAGTCATCGCTCACGACGCCTTTGCCGCTGCGGTGCGCCGTGATGGGTGCTTGCAGCAGTGAAGCCAGGCGCAGTACCGCTGGGCCCGCATGCTGCGCGCCGGCGCCCACGCTGATGAGAGGGCGTTTGGCCGTCGCGATGAGCTTGGCGGCCGCGGCGATCGAATCCGGGTCGGGGAGGGGTGCGGGGATGGGCGGCGAGCGCACCGCCGGCGCTACCTGGGCCCTCTGCCCAAATACGTCCCAGGGAGCCTCGACCGCCACGGGCCGGGTGCGCCCGGAGGCGAGCTGCCGGAACGCCTCGGCCATCACCTGAGGCGCCGAAGTCGGATGGTCGATGCGCTCGGCCCATTTCGTCAGGCCGCGCAGCAGCGCGAGCTGATCGGGCAGCTCGTGAAGCTGTCCGCGTCCGCGCCCGATCAGATGCGACATGATGTTGCCGGTGATGCAGAGTACCGGCGCTCCCGCGCCATAGGCGGTGCAGAGCGCCGCCGCGGAGTTCAATACCCCCGGCCCCGGCACGACGGTGTAGACGCCCACGCGCCCGGTGGATTTCGCGTAGCCGAACGCCATGTAGCCCGCACCCTGTTCATGGCGCGCGGTGATGAAGCGAATCCTGTCGGCGCGCCGCGCGAGGGCATCGTTGAAATCGTACATGTGGGCGCCCGGGATGCCGAATACGGTATCGACCCCGTGGGCGATGAGCGATTCGACGATCGCATCGCCCGTCGTCATCACTGTCATTGTCAGTTCCTCAAGTCTCGATGAGCCCGTGACGAATCGCGATCAGCGTGAGCTCGGATTGGTTTTCGACCTGCAGCTTTTGCTTGATATTGTACAAGTGAGTGCCGACCGTCGAGGCCGACAGCTTCAGGTCCTGAGCGATACGCTGCACGGTGGCGCCCCCGGCGAGGCGGACGAACACTTCGAATTCGCGTTCGGACAGCCGTTCCACCGGCGATTTCGAGGCGCCGTCGAATTCCGCCAGCGCGAGCTTCTGGGCGAGCGCGGCATCGAGATAGCGCCGGCCGCCGGCCACCGCGGTGACCGCTTCCACCAGCGCTTCCGGTGCGCTTCGCTTGGATAGAAAACCCAGCGCGCCCTCCGACAGGCACCGCCGCGCATGCATCACATCGTCGTGCGCGGACAGGGTCAGAATGCGGGCGCCGGGATGGTGGGCACGGATGCGGCGCAGGGCCTCGAGTCCGCCCATTCCGGGCATTGCGATATCCATGACGGTCACGTCCGGGGAGAGTTCCGCGTAGAGCTTGCAGGCGGCTTCGCCGCAATCCGCCTCGGCGACCACCGACAAGTCCGGGATCGACTGCAGCAGCAGTCGAAAGCCCATGCGTACCACCGCGTGATCGTCGACCAGGAGCACGCGGATCACGCCGGCACCGAGAGCGGAATGTCGGCCGATAACAGCACTCCGCGCGCGTTCTGATTCTGCACGTTCAGCGTGCCGCCCAATTGCGCGATCCGGTCGGCGAGACCTCGAAGCCCGTAATGGCCGGGACGCGCCCAATCGGCGGGTAATCCGACGCCGTCGTCGGCGACCGAGACGTGGATGCGTTGCGCGTCGCTCTCGACGGCGATGTCGACGTGCGAGGGCCGCGCATGGCGCAGGGCGTTGGTCAATCCTTCCTGGACCACCCGATAGATGGCGAGCGTCACGGCGGGGCCGAGATCCGCGGGAAGCCGATGCCTCACGTCGATGGAAATCGACGGGTGCCGCTGCCGCCAATCGCGGACCAGATCCTCGATGGTGGCCGACAGGCCGAGCGCATCCAAGGACAGCGGCGCAAGGCGCGGAATCAGGCTGTGCATGGCGTCGTACAAACGCGCTGCCTCGTCGGAGATCAGCCGGGCCGCCTCGCCGGTCGCCGGATCGCGCGCGCCTCCCTGCGCCGCGATCGCGAGTGCAAGGCTGCGGATGGCGGTCACCGACTGGCCGAATTCATCGTGCAATTCGTGGGCGATCAGCCGCCGTTCCTCTTCGACGCGCTGGTCGGCGAGCGACGCCATTTCGCGGCGCTCCTCGAGGCGCGCCTCCGCGTCGCGCGCTTGACGCTCCGCCAGCACCTTGTCTTCGACCGCCTGCGCCATGCGGTTGAACGCGTTGCCGATGACCTCCGCTTCGGAACCCCCGAGGGGCGGCAGCCTGAAGCCGAGATCGCCGCGTTGCAGGCGCTCCAATCCGTCCGCGATGATGGGGATGGGCCTGAACACGAGCGCCACCAGCCAGAAGGCGGCCGCATTCACGACGACGAGCATGACGGCGCCCACGATCGCAATGCGCACAACGTCGTCCCACGCGTCGAGCACGGCACGCGACGGCTGCGCTTCGACGACCAATCGGACCCCGCCTCGAAGCATGAACACCTCTTTCGCCGAGGTGGGAGTCAACAAACGCGCGAACCAGACGGGGGCATCGCGGCCGGCCTTGTAAGTCGCCGCCGGCGCGCGATACAGGACTTCTCCGGACGGGGACAGGAGGTAGACCTCGTTGGCACGGACCCGGCCGAGCTGATGCACGAACTGCAGCACCAGATCCGGCCCTCCGATGGCGGAATACACCGAGGCCAGCTGGCCGAGCAGCTGGGAGGCCACCCGATTCGCCGCTTCGATCTCCTCACGGACCGATTCGCGGGTACTCTGGATCTCCGCGGCGATCAGCGCGGCGACGAACGCGGCGCTCAAGGCCGAAATGACCAGATTCAACCGCGTCCGGAGCTTCATGCGCCCATGGTAACAGGGGCGAGCGACGCCTCGACGCCGGTGCCGGCTCCAAGGCGACCCTCGGCTCATGAAAATCATGAGGGGTGTTTCATGAGCGCCTGGATTCATCCAGGGGGTGCGTGCGCCAACATGGGGCCGTACCTGCTCAAGAGGATGTGCTATGAAATGGGAAACACCGCAAGCGGTTGAGTTACGGTTCGGCATGGAAATCACCATGTACGTGGCCAATCGCTGATACGTCGATAGGGCGAGCCCGCGTTGAGCGGGCACGCCCGCTTACACCCCTCGTGAGAATCCGAGTGCTGGGATCGGCCGCCGGCGGCGGCTTTCCCCAATGGAACTGCAATTGCCCCAACTGCGCCGGACACCGGGCGGGGAGCCTCAAGGCGCCGGCACGCACTCAATCGTCCATCGCCGTCGCCGGCAGGGAGCGGGCCCGCTGGGTGCTCGTGAATGCCTCGCCGGATATCCGGGCCCAATTGCAGGCGGCGACCGAACTCCAGCCGAACCGTGCCCTTCGCGATAGCGCGCTTTGCGCCATCGTGCTGGTGGACGGGCAGGTCGATCACACCACCGGACTTTACATGTTGCGGGAATCGACCCGTCCCTGGCCGATCTGGTGCACCGACAGCACGCATGCGGATCTGACCCGCGGCAACCCCATCCTCGAGGTCCTGGGCCATTTCTGCGGCATCGATCGGCGCCGCATCGAGCTCGACCGTGAATTCTTCGTCGACGAGGTGACCGATGTACGCTGGCGGGCCCTGCCCGTGGCGAGCAAGCCGGCGCCGTACTCGCCCAACCGCGAATCGCCGGTGCCGGGCGACAACGTCGCGCTCGTCATCGAAGACCGGTTCACCGGGCGCTCGGCGGTCTACGCGCCGGGGCTCGCGGCCATCGATGAGCGTCTCTGGGGATTCATGCGGGCCGCCTCGTGCGTGCTGGTCGACGGCACGTTCTGGAGCGACGATGAGATGGTCCGTGTGGGCGTCTCCGGCAAGCGCGCGCGCGACATCGGCCATCTTCCGCAGAGCGGTCCGGGGGGAATGCTCGAGCAGCTCGACCGGCTCCCGGCCGGGGTGCGCAGGATTCTGATCCATATCAACAACACCAACCCCATTCTCGATGAGCTGTCCGTGGAGTTCGGGGAGCTCCGGCAACACGGCGTCGAGGTGGCGCAGGACGGCATGGAGATCTCGCTGTGAGCACCGTGCCCTGGAGCAGGGACGAATTCGAAGCGCAGCTGATGAAGCAGGGTTCGGCGTATCACATCCATCATCCCTTCAATGTGCTGCTCAATTCGGGCAAAGCGAACCGAGAGCAGATCCGCGGATGGGTCGCGAACCGCTATTACTATCAAATCAGCATCCCGATCAAGGACGCGGCGATCCTGTCGAACTGCCCCGATCGAGCGGTTCGCCGCAACTGGGTGCAGCGCATTCTCGACCACGACGGCCATGGCGACGATCCGGGCGGGATCGATTCCTGGCTCCGCCTCGCCGAGGCGGTGGGACTGTCGCGGGAGTCCGTGAGCGGTCTGTCGGAGGTCCTGCCGGGCGTGCGGTTCGCGGTCGATGCCTACGTGAATTTCGCGCGCCGCGCGCCGTGGCAGGAGGCGATCTGCTCCTCGTTGACCGAGCTGTTCGCGCCCGAGATTCACAAGCAGAGGCTCGCCAACTGGCCGGAGCACTACCCATGGATCGATCTGGGGGGACTCCAGTATTTTCAAAGCCGCGTGAGTCTCGCGCGACGCGACGTGGAATTCGGCCTCGAGTTCACCCTGCGGCATTTTACGACGCGCGCCATGCAGGAGCGGGCGCTGGAGATTCTCAAATTCAAACTGGACGTGCTCTGGCAGATGAACGACGCGATGGCGCTTCGCTACCTGGTGCCGGCATGAGTACCGGCGCCGTCCACGGCGAGTCCCGCCCCTCGATCGGGCCCGGGTTCCGATTGCAATGGGAAGCCGCGCAGAACGCCTACGTGCTGCTGTTTCCGGAAGGCATGATCAAGTTGAACGGAAGCGCCGGCGAGATCATGAAACGTTGCACGGGCGGGTCGACCATCGCCGAGATCACGGCGGATCTCGAGCGGGCGTTCGAGACCTCGAGCCTGTCGGCGGATGTCATCGCCTTCGTCGAGATGGCGCGCGGCAAGCAATGGCTATCGGTGCCGGCATGACGGCGGCGGTGCCCATGCCTGCGGCGGGCGATGCCGCGTCCTCGGCCGGTGCCGCGTCACCCATGCGCCCCGGACCTCCGCTCTGGCTGCTGCTCGAGCTCACGTACCGGTGTCCGCTGCACTGCGCCTTTTGCTACAACCCCACGAACTTCGCGACCAGCGGGCCCGAACTCGGCACAGAAGACTGGCTGCGCGTTCTCAAGGAGGCGCGCGCGCTCGGCTCGGTGCAATTGGGCCTCTCGGGCGGCGAGCCGCTGTCGCGGGACGATCTCGAGCCCATCGTGGCGGAGGCACGCCGGCTGGGGTTCTATACCAATCTGATCACCTCCGGCGTCGGTCTGAACGAGAGGCGTATCCGGGCGCTGAAAAGTGCGGGGCTCGATCACATTCAGCTGTCGTTTCAGGACAGCACCCGGCAGATGAACGATTTCCTGAGCAGCACGAGAACCTTCGATCTGAAGTCCGGGGTCGCCGCGCTCATCAAGCAGTATGACTATCCGATGGTGCTGAACGTGGTGCTGCACCGGCTCAACATCGACCACGTCGAGGAAATCCTTCGAATGGCGGATCGCATGGGCGCGGACTACGTGGAGCTCGCCAACACGCAGTTTTACGGCTGGGCCTGGCACAATCGACAGCAATTGATGCCGAGCCGCGCGCAGGTCGAGCGGGCGGAGGAAGTCACCCGGCAGTTCCGCGAGCGCCAGGAGAGGCCGATGCGGATCTTCTTCGTGGTGCCCGACTACTTCGAGAAGCGTCCGAAGGCCTGCATGAACGGGCTGGGCTCCATTTTCCTCACCGTCACGCCGGACGGCACGGCACTCCCCTGCCATGCGGCGCGGATGCTGCCGGGACTCGATTTCCCCAACGTCAAGACCTCGAGTCTCGAACACGTTTGGTACGAGTCTTCCGGGTTCACGCATTACCGGGGAGATGCATGGATGAAGGAGCCCTGCAGAAGCTGTCCCGAGAAGGCGCGCGACTTCGGCGGTTGCCGCTGCCAGGCGTACCTTTTGACGGGAGACGCGGCCAATGCGGACCCCGTCTGCGACTTGTCGCCGCACCATCACAAGGTCGTGGAGGCGGCGCTCGCCCCCGAGCGGCCGGGCGCGGACGAGGAGAAACCGCTGGTGTTTCGCTCGCGCGCCAATTCGTCTAGGCTCTTCTGATGGGTCCTGCCTCCGAGTCACCCCTCCATCTGATTACCGTGTTGTTTCTGGTTGCTCTCGCCGGCGAGACGGCCGTCCGCCTGTGGCTCTCGACGCGCCAGATCGCCGCCGTGAGCGCGCATCGCGACCGGGTTCCCGATCTGTTCTCCGAGCGGATCTCGCTTTCGGATCAGCAGCGCGCCGCCGACTACACCGTGGCCAGGGTGCGGGTGGGCCGCTGGGCGACGGTGTTCGAGGCGCTCATCAAGCTGGGGCTCACCCTCGGCGGCGGGCTTGCGCTCCTCGACGGCCTGGTGAACCGCTCCGGGTGGCCGGAGCCCTGGCGGGGCACGCTCGCGGTGCTGGCGGCCCTGCTGCTGCTGAGCCTGCTCGGGTTGCCGTTCGCGCTCTGGCGGACGTTTCGCATCGAGACGCGGTTCGGATTCAATCGAATCTCTCCGGCGCTCTTCGCCGTGGATTTCGTGAAGCGGCTGCTGCTCGGGTTTTTGCTGGGCGCGCCGTTGGTGGTGGCTACGATTTACCTCATGGAGAAGGCGGGAGTTTGGTGGTGGGCTTGGGCGTGGCTGGTATGGATGGTGGTTTCGCTCGCGCTTACCTGGGCGGCGCCGCGTTTCATCGCGCCGCTGTTCAACAAGTTCTCGCCGCTGACCGATGGTGAGCTCCGTGAGCGTGTGGAGCGGCTCCTCGAACGATGCGGGTTCAGAGCGGGGGGCGGGGTGTTCGTGATGGATGGCTCCCGGCGCTCGGCTCACGGCAATGCCTATTTCACGGGGATCGGACGGAACAAGCGCATCGTATTCTTCGATACGCTCCTGTCGCGCATCGACGGGGACGAGATCGAGGCGGTGCTGGCGCACGAGCTGGGGCATTTCCGGCTGCATCACGTGCGTCAGCGGCTGGTGGTGTCGTCGGTTTCACTATTGGCGGGGTTGGCGCTTCTGGGCTGGCTTGCGGCTCAGCCGGGCTTCTACTCTGCCCTGGGCGTGCCCTCGGGATCGGCGGCCATGGCGCTGGTGCTGTTTGTGGTGACCGTGCCGGTCTTTACGTTCTTCACGACGCCGCTCGAGGCGTGGTGGTCGAGGCGCCACGAGCGCGAGGCGGACGATTTCGCGGTCGCCCATTCGAATGCGGAGCGGCTGGCGGGGGCGTTGGTCAAGCTCTATCGGGACAATGCGAGTACCTTGACGCCGGATCGGGTGCACTCGGCGTTTTACGATTCGCATCCGGCGGCGCTCGAGAGGATTTCGCGGCTGAACCGGATGGCGGGGCGGGGCTGATCATGGATGGTTTAAGGCCAGGGCGGGCAGGGTCAGGCGGCTGCACGCTGGGCTGGGGTGTCCTCCAGCGCGCGGGCGAGCACGTCATCGATCCGCTCTGCCCACACGAACTCGAGCCTGTTGCGCACGCTTTCGGGGATGTCCTCGAGATCGCGGCGATTGCGGGCCGGTAGGATGACGGTGCGGATGCCGGCACGTGCGGCGGCCACGCATTTCTCCTTGATGCCCCCTACCGGGAGCACAACACCGCGCAGGCTGATTTCGCCCGTCATGGCGACATCGGAACGCACGGTGCGCTTCGACAGGAGCGATGCCAGCGATGTCGCCATTGCCACGCCTGCGCTCGGGCCGTCCTTGGGGATGGCTCCGGCCGGCACGTGGATGTGCAGGTCGCAATTGTCCAGCGCGGAAGGATCGATGCCCAATCGATCCGCCTGGGACTTGACCAGCGTCACGGCGGTCTGGGCGCTTTCCTTCATCACGTCGCCGAGTTGGCCGGTCAGGATCAGTTTGCCGGTGCCCTTCACCCGGCTCGACTCGATGAACAGGATATCGCCGCCCGCGGGTGTCCAGGCGAGGCCCGTGGCGACGCCGGGCACGCTGGTGCGAAGCGCCACGTCGTTTTCGAAACGGGGAGCGCCCAGTATCGATGCCACTTCGGCGACGTCGATGCTCACGCTCGAGGCCTTCCCCGATGCGATGGAAACCGCGCTATTGCGCAGCAGGGCGCCGATCTGGCGTTCGAGACTTCTGACGCCCGCCTCGCGGGTGTAGTCGCCGATCACCTTGCGCAGTGCCTCGTCGGAGATCTTGATCTGCTCCGAGGTCAGGCCGTTGGCGGTCAGCTGCCGCGCGAGCAGGTAGCGCCTCGCGATCTGAAGCTTCTCCTCCTCCGTATAGCCCGCGAGCTCGATGACTTCCATCCGGTCGCGGAGCGGCGCGGGAATGGAATCGAGGACGTTGGCCGTCCCGATGAACAGCACCTTCGACAGATCGAAGGGCACCGCGAGGTAGTTGTCGCGGAACGTATTGTTCTGCTCCGGATCGAGGACTTCGAGCAACGCGGAGAACGGATCGCCCTGGTAGCTCGCCGAGAGCTTGTCCACTTCGTCCAGCATGAGCACGGGATTGCGGCGCCCGGCCTTGCGCACCGCCTGGGCGATATTCCCCGGCAACGAACCGATGTAGGTGCGCCGATGTCCGCGGATCTCCGCCTCGTCGTGAACGCCGCCCAGGCTCACGCGCCTGAACTGAAGTCCCAGCGCCTTGGCGATACTTTGCCCGAGCGAGGTCTTGCCGACACCCGGCGGTCCCACGAAACACAGGATCGGGCTGCGGCCTTCCGGGTTCAACTTGCGCACCGCGAGGAACTCGAGAATGCGGCGCTTGACCTTCTCCAGTCCGTAATGATCCTCGTCCAGGATCGTGCGTGCGCGCTCGATGTCGAGCTGCTCCGGGTCGATTTTCGACCACGGCATGGCGATCAGCCAGTCGAGATAATTGCGCGTCATGGAATATTCCGCGGCGCCCTCCGGCATGCGCTCGAGGCGCGCGAGTTCGCGCAGCGCCTGCTCTTCCGCTTCCTGTGGCATCTTCGCTTCCGCGATCGATTTCTTGAGATCCTCGACCTCCGCTCCGGTCCCGCCGCCTTCGCCGAGTTCCTTCTGAATTTGGTGCAATCGCTCGCGCAGCACCGCCTCCTTTTGGCGCTCGTCGAAGGCCTCGCGCGTGCGCTCATCGATTTGCCGCGAGACCTTCAGTACCTCGATCCTCCGGTTGAGGAACGCAAGAACCCGGTCGAGCCGCGCTTTGAGCTCGAAAGTCGCCAGAATTTCCTGTTTCTCGCTGGATTTGAGATCCATGAAGCTCGCCACGATGTCCGCCAGAGTCGCCGTGGACTCGATGGCGCGAATCGCGTTGACCAATTCGCCGGGCGCCTGCGGCAGGAGCTGCGAGGCTTCGATCGCCCGCTCGCGCAGCGTCAGTCCGCGCGCCTCGACCTCGCGGTCGTTGACGGCCGGCTCCCGGTGGGGCTCGATTCGGGCGACCAGGAACGGGTCGTGGCTCACGTAATCGAGCACGGTGAAGCGTTGCTCGCCTTGGGCGATCAGATGGTGCGTGCCGTCCGCCGCGGTCACGAATCGCACGATGGAGGCTACGGTGCCTACGTGGTGCAGCTGATCGGCGGAGGGTTCGTCGCCCGGTTCGGATTGCAGCACGAGGCCGACGCGCCGTTGGGTGCGTACCGCTTCCTGCGCCGCAGCGAGGGCGCGCTTGCCGGTCAGGGCAATCGGCAGCACGACGCCCGGGAAGAGCACGGTGTCGCGCACGGGCAGAACGATCAACACGTCTTCCGGTATTAAGGTGTTTTGCAAGGAATTCTCGTTACTCATAAGGGGGACCCCGTCAGCCGCAGGAAGAGATAGCCGCGCTCCAGCTTGAGCTCGAGTAGCGCGTAGCTGCCCGCCGGTAAATCGATGCGCCGCCGCATTCGACCATAGGGAATCTCCATGCGGATCACTTCACCTCCGGATCGAAACGCAGGGGGAGGCACGGTGGTTTCGATCAACAAACCGGAGGGTGTGATTTTTGCAACCACGTCTTCGGCACGTGCTCCCGGCAGCGCCAGAGTGACCTCGACCTCGCGGCCGTGAGCCACGATATTCGCCGGCGGTTCCCAGACGGGACTTGAAGGACCCGCCAGGAGCTCATAGAAATGGCGATGGCGGCGCTCTGCCTCATCGAGGCGCGCGCAGGCCTCGGCCCACATCCAAGATTTTCGACGCATCATAGAACCCGATCCAGGTAGCTCATTTCGGTAAGAAATGAGGGCTGGCGGGTTCACTTCAAGGCCGGTGCCGCTTAGGGCTTGGGCGAAGGGCCCTTCTCGGCCAGCCGTACGGTGTAACCGCCGGATTTCTCGTCCGCTCTCAGGGTGAGGAGCCCGCGCTTCTCCGCATCGGCCAGGAGGTCGTTGAACGAGCGGAAACCGTAGAAGCGCTCGTTGAACCCCGGGTGGCGGCGCTTGATAGCCTGTTTGATCATCGAGCCCCAGATGGGCTCGTTCTCGCCGCGCTCCTCGGTGACCGCGTCCAACGTCTCCACCACGAGGTCGAGCGCATCAGCGGGATCGGGGGTCTTGCTCTCCGCCGGGGCGGCGCTGTCGGCGGGCGTGGTCGCGGCGCGAGACCCCGTATTCCCGCCCCCGGTACGCCGGCGCTTGGAGTGCTCCTTGCGCACCAGGTCGTCGTAATAGATGAACTCGTCGCAATTGTTGAGAAACAGGTCCGAGGTCGAGTTCTTGACGCCCACGCCGATCACCGTCTTGGAGTTCTCGCGCAGCTTGCTCACGAGCGGCGAGAAATCCGAGTCGCCGCTCAAGATGACGAAGGTGTCGACGTGCCCTTTGGTGTAGCACAGGTCCAGCGCATCCACGACCATCCGGATGTCCGCGGAGTTCTTGCCCGACTGGCGCACGTGCGGTATCTCGATGAGCTCGAACGCCGCCTCGTGCAGGCCGCGCTTGAAGTCCTTGTAACGGTCGAAATCGCAATAGGCCTTCTTGACCACGATGTGGCCTTTGAGGAGCAATCGCTCGAGTACCTTGTTGATGTCGAAGCTCGGGTACTTGGCATCACGTGCGCCCAAGGCGATGTTCTCCAAATCGAGGAACACGGCCATGGTGGCGTCGGATGTAGTCGTGGGCATGGATATTTGTCCGGGAGTGCCGCGGGAGCCGCGGCTAGAACCAATTGTAGTTGAAGCTGATGCTCACGCGCTCCGCACGCACTGGATTCGGCGCCACTTCGTGCCTCAGCCAGCTTTCGAACAGGACCAATTTACCGGCCTCCGCGGGAACGGTCGTCCAGGGACGGTTCGACGCCCGCGCATCCGGTTTGCGGGGCGGTGCCGCCATGAACCGGTCGAGCCGCGGATCCTCGAATTTCAGCCCCGGGGAGCCGCGCGGCACCCGTACATAGTAGGTGCCGCTCAATGTCGACAGCGGGTGCAGATGCAGTACGTGCACCGTCCGCCGGGGCATGATGTTCACCCAGCAATCGGTCATCGACAACGGGCGCCCGTCGAGATCCCAATCCGCTGCCTCGGCAAACGCCCGCACATGACGCCGAAGCTTGCGCTCCAGCATCTGGAAGGTGGGGGAGACGGCCTGCAGCCGGTGAACTGAGGCGTAGGAGGTGTAGCCCCCCGGATAGTTCTTGGCGGACCAGCGCCGGCCCGCCGTATCGTCGAGCCGGAGCCGCTCGCACTCGTGCAGGAGCGAGCGGTTGAATTCTCGTGCGCCGCTTCCTTGCAGCGACGCCGTGTACACGAGTGTCGGAAAATACTCGTGAAAGGGCATTCGAAAACCGCTCGGACGAGAAGCGTTACCGGGACAAAAAGCTTACAAGGACAAAAGGGTTATAGAGACAATTTGACTTCGTTGAACTGGATGATGGGTTGAACATCCGTGTAGCGGGGAATATCCGCCGTAATCTCCGCCGCCGCCGGTCCCCAGACCTTTGCGAACGCATCGATGGAATCGAAGTAGAACTGGCAACCGCCGAAAAAGGCCGGCGGCTGTCCGGGAGCCGCCCCCTGCAGGCCCGCGTCCACCTCGGTCTTATGCAGCCCGTTCGCGAGCAGCTTCATCGCCAACGGCATGTGTTTCGTCGTGTAATAGGCCATGTCGAAGTGTGAGCCGGGCTTGTTCGGATACAGGACGCTGACTTTGATCATGAGGGACACCTCGTTTTGCCGGAAAAAAAGGGCGCGAGCACGCATTATACGACCCGGGATACGGGCGATGTGCGGCGTGCCGCATCACCCGACGGGTATTTACCAGTAGTTGAACCAATAGTTGATGGTGATGCGGATCAGATTCGCCTCGAAGCCGCCGTGGCTGTTCTGCAACGAGGCATTCGAGAAGGCCGCGCAATTCGCCGTGGTGCCTGCGCAACTGGCGGTGGAACTCGATCCCTTGCCGAGACTTGCGTGGAGATATTCGGCTGCGATCGACCAGGGTCCGTGCAGGCCGATTTCCGCGCCGGCGCCCGCCACCCAGCCCGTGGAGGCAACGCTCTTGCCGCCGTTGAACGATGCGGTGGCGCTGGCCGCTCCCGCGGGTACGTAGCTGAGCCTGCTGCTCTGGGATCCTCCGGCGAGGAGACCTCCTCCCTTCAGGTAGGGGAACCACTGGTTTCCCGCGTAGCCAATGCGTGCGGTGAAGATACCCAGGACATCAGGACTCCGTCGCCCCGAGAAAGAATACGTGCCCGCGGGCGGACCGCCGGCCGGCGCCGAGCTCGGATCGAATTTGGCGGACTGGGTGGAGCTGCTGCCTTCCCAAACGTCAACTGCGGCTTCGACGCCCCAGGCGAGGCGATCGGTCTGGAAGTTGTCGCCGATTTGCCCGCCGCCGACGAAGGCGCCGTGGGTCGCGCAATCGGGCTGGTAGAGTCCGGCGAGAGTCGTGGACTCCGCCGACGAACCGGTGGGCGCCCAGGTGGTGCAGGAGTGGCTCGATGCTTGGCCGGCGTTGAATCCGCCGTAGCCGCCATTCCAGACGTTATCGACGGCGGATGCGGTCGTCGCACCCAATGCGAATACCGCCATCGCAGCGGCGCGCTGCAGTTTTGCCATCATCGTTCCCCTAGTGCTCCATGTGCCCATCGATATCCAATCCCGCCGCCGATCCCGCCGGGGCGCGCGAATCGGCGGCACCGTACAGCGTCCTCGGGCGCTCGAATCCCAGAGCCTTCGCCTGCGCGGCGTCGGCGGGCGCGATGCCGATCGCTTCCACCGCGTTGGCGGTTCCCCAGGGAGGCAACGGTACGACGCGATATCCCATGTGGGTCAACGCGGCCTCGGTATCAGCGGACAGAGCGTAGGGCTCCGCGGCGAGCGTATCGGGCAGCCATTGATGGTGAATCCGGGGGGCATCCACCGCCTCTTCGAGCGGCATCCCGTGATCGATGACGTTGACGATGACTTCGAGGACGGTGGTGGTGATGCGTGATCCGCCAGGGGTGCCCAGCACCAACACGGGCTTGCCGCCCTTCATCACGATGGTGGGCGTCATCGAACTCAAGGGGCGCTTGCCCGGCGCGATCGCATTGGCACTTCCTTGGACGAGGCCGAACATGTTTGCGGTGCCCGGCTTCGCGGTGAAATCATCCATCTCGTCGTTCAAGAAAAACCCCGTGTCGCCCGCGATCACTTTGGCGCCGAAATCATCGTTGATGGTGAATGTGACCGCAACGGCGTTGCCGGCGGCGTCGACCACCGAATAATGGGTCGTGGTGGGGTTCTCGCGGAGCTGCCTCCCCGTGCCGAGGGATGCGGACGGTGTCGCGCGATGGGGGGCGATCCGGGCGCGGATGGCGGCAGCGTTGTCCGGCGAGATCAGCCGTGCGACCGGGTTGTCGACGAAGGCCGGGTCTCCCAGGTAGAGATTCCGGTCGTGGTACGCAAAGCGCATCGCCTCGGTCAGATAGTGCACGGATCCGCTGGAATGAAAGCCGAGCGCTCTCAAAGGATAGCCCTGCACTATCTCGAGCATCTCGCAAAGGGTGACCCCGCCGGAACTCGGCGGGGGCGCGGAGGCGATGGTGTAGCCTCGATACGCGCACCGGACCGGCGGGGACTCCGTGACGGTGTACGCTGTGAAGTCCTGGGCCGTCAATATGCCGCCGTTCGCGCGGCTCGCCGCGGCGACCGATCGTGCAATGACGCCCCGATAGAATGCCTCGATGCCTCCTGCGCTGATCGCGCGCAGGGTGGATGCCAGCTGCGTCTGCATCAGCCGATCCCCCGGCTGATACGGCAGTCCGTGGTTCAAGAAAATCGAGGCGACGTTGGGTTGCCCGCGAAACTCGCGCACCGCGCCGTCGAGGACATCGGTATCCCCGCGGGTCAGGATGAAGCCGTCCTGTGCCAACGCGATGGCGGGCGCGATGAGCCTCGCGCGCGGCAGGGTGCCGTACTTCTCGCGCGCGGTCTCGAGCCCCATCACGGTTCCCGGTACTCCGACCGCGAGGTACCCATCGACGCTTCGCGCCGGAATCGGATCGCCCTTGGAGTCGAGATACATGTCCGCCGTCGCGGCGAGCGGAGCCTTCTCGCGAAAATTGAGGAAGGTGTCCGTCCCATCGGCGAGGTGGATGACCATGAAGCCGCCACCGCCGAGATTTCCGCAGCAGGGGTGAACGACCGCCAAGGCGTACCCGACCGCTACCGCCGCGTCGATTGCGTTGCCGCCTGCGCGCAACACGGCAACACCTACGTCGGAGGCGAGATGCTGCGCCGAGGCCACCATGGCGCCGGTCGACTCCACGGCCGGCGGCGCGGCGCCCAGGGCGTGCGGGCCGAGGATTGCGGCGGCGGCCGCTGAGGCAGCAGCTCGAGCCCGAGCCCGTCGAAATGCCTTCAGAGCGCCTCCGCGGGATGGGGCGCGGGAATCGATCCCAGGACTTGTTCGAGCGTGGCGCCGAGCTCGAGCAGCATGCGGTCCTCTCGTGCGGGACCGTCGAACTCCAGCGCCACCGGCAGCCCGCTTTGGGTGAGCCCGGCCGGTAATACCAGCCCCGGGATACCCGCAGTACTTCCCGGAGCGATGTTTCGGGCAACGGCCTGGTCGAACGGCACGGGCTGGCCGCGAATGTCCAGCATGGTCTCATCGCCGATGCGCGGGGCGGGAACCCGGGTGGCGGGGAACACCATCGCCGCGACACCGGTTTTCTCGAAGTAAGCCTGATAGAGCCGGCGCAGTTCCGGCAGATACTGATCGCGTGCGGCCGCATACACGGATTCGGTGACGAAGTTGGCGCCGCCGGGCATCACATCGCTCTTGAAGATTGCTTGGATGTCGGGGCTCGCTTGCGCAATGAGCTCCTCGAACGTCAGGCCCGCTCCGTACTCCTCGAGGTAGCGCGCGAGCGCAAGGCGCACGTCGTGGTTCTGAACCTGATCCGTCGTCAAGTCCACCAGGCGCTCGATGCCCGGGAGCGGCGTCTCGACGAGCACGGCGCCGGCCTCCTTCAGGCGCGCGAGCGCGGCATCCGCGATCCGCTCGACCTCGGGATCGAGCCCGATGAACCAGAAATCGCGCACGACGCCGAGACGTACGCCGCGCAATGGTCTGGGCCCGAACGGGCGCGCATCCGGAACGAGCACCGAATCGAAGAGCCGGATATCGCCCGTGCTGCGTGCATGCGGTCCCGCCTGGTCGAACAGACCCGAAATCGGCACGCACCCCCGCGTCGAGTAACGGCCGGTGGTGGGCCTGAAACCGACGATGCCGCAGAATGCGGCGGGCACTCGAATGGAGCCCTCAGTGTCCTCCGCTATCCCCAGAGGAGCGAGGCGTGCGGCGACCGCCGCGGCGGTGCCGCCGCTGCTGCCGCCGGGAATGCGCGAAGGATCGTAGGGGTTGTGGACCGCGCCGAACGCCAAGTTATTGCTGGTCCAACCGTAGGACAGCTCGTGCAGATTGGTCTTGCCGAGAACGATCGCGCCGGCGGCGCGGAGCGAGGCGACCAGCGGCGCATCCTCCTTCGGCCTGAAATGCTTGAGCGCGGGGGTGCCGGCGGTGGTGGGGTAGTCGCGGGTGTTCACGCTGTCCTTGACCGGGATGGGCAGGCCGAACAACGGGCCGGGCGCCTTGCCCGCCCTGCGCTCGCGGTCGCGCGCCCGAGCATCCTCGAGCACCCGATCCGGTACCAGCGTGATGAACGCGTTGAGCGCATGCGATGCCCGGCAGCGCTCGAGGAGGGCGGCAGCATAGCGCTCGCAGGAGAGCTCGCCGCGCGACATTCGCGCGACCGCGTCCACGGCGCTGAGCGCCGCGAGATGGCCGCGGGGTTCGTTCTCGGCGCCCAAGGTCAGGCCACGCAGTGCGGGCAGCGCGGCGACGGCCGCGACGCCGGCGGCCGCACCCAGCGCGAAGCGGCGTCGCTGCGGGTCATCGGGGCGAGACACGGTCGCGCCTCAGCGCCTGGCACATGCAGTGCACCGCGCCCCCGCCGTTGCCGATCATCGAGACGTTGGGGTCGTAGACGGTGAGTCCCTCGGCGCGGCAGGCCGCGATCAGATTCTGGCTCGAGGCCGGAACCAGCACGCGTTCATCGCCCAGCGCCACCACATTGCTCCCGAGCTGCATGGCATCGCCGTACGAGATCGGGATCGCACGGATATGCTGCGACTGCAGCCAGCCGACGAGCTCCGGCTCGACCGCTTCGACGCAGACCACCGCCAATCCTTCGGCGATCATTCCCATCTGAACGTCGAGGTGCAGGAAGTGCGAGTCAAATTCGTAGGTGCGCATCTCCCATCCTTCGGCCGCGAACCAGCTTTGCAGCTGCTTCACGGCCGGTTCGATCGAGCGCTCGCCCGAGAAGCCGCAGATCGCGATTCCCGGCTTCAATACCATGAACGTCGCCGCCCTCCACGTTGCCGGCGGTGATCAGGTCATAGATTGGGATGCCAGCGTCCAGATAGAACTGAATGCAGGCGGCGTACTCCCCGCGCCGATAGGGCTTCAGCGTCTGCAAGATGATCGCGCCCCAGGGAGTCATGACGCTCGAGTCGCGGGCGAAGATTTGGTACGGGAGATCGGGATCCGGGGGCAGGGTGTGAACATTCACGCCGGCCTGGCGGTAGACATCGAGCATCTCGCCGTACTGTTTGCGGGCGACCTCGAAATCGAACTCGAGTCCGACCCGCTCGGAGCGCTCTGCCACCGAATTACCCGCCCGCCAGGCGAAGTTATCGACGGGTCCGACCAGTACCTCGCGCAGCCGGCCGTATTCACTGTCGACCCCCCAACGCTCCAACCGCGGCGTACCGCCGCCCTCGATGCGGGTTTTGAGCTTCATCGCGGATCCTTTGTCGGACAATGACGGACAGGCGGGCATGATTGCATAAGTCGTCCCGATTCGGCAGCCGGATCCCGGCGGCCGCCGGACGGGATCCAGTCCTGCTAGAGTCCCGACTTGAACTGCAGCCACGCTCGATTGAAGGTCCGTGATTCGTCCGGCGAGTACACCTTCTGCAGCTCGAACCGCTCGCGCACCTCAGGGGGCGGATAGATCACCGTGTTGTCCCGCACGGCGGGCTCCAGCAGAGGCAATGCCGCGGCGTTCGCCGTCGCGAATCCGATGAACCGGGTGACCGACGCCGAGACTTCGGGACGCATCACGAAGTCGATGAACGCGGCCGCTCCGTTCGGATTCGGCGAGTCGGCCGGAATCACCATGCTGTCGATGTAAAAGGGCACCATCTCGCGCGCGAACGAGTAGTCGATTTTGATGCTTCCGTGCGATTCTCCGACCATGCGGCGGGCAATCAAGGCGTCGCCCGAATAGCCGATCGCCAGGCACAGATCTCCCTCCGCCAGCTGCTGGTAATAGCCGCTGGTCGAGACGCGTCGAATGTAGGGTCGGATCTCATCGAGTTTCGCCGTGACGGCCGCGAGCTTCACCGGGTCGGCCGAGAGGGCGGGCTGGCCGAGGTAGCGTGCGACCATCGGCATGATGTCGCCCCAGGAATCGAGCAACCCGATTCCGCACGCCGCAAACTTGGCGGCCACCTCTTTCTTGAACACCATGTCCAGGCTTCCGATGGGCGCGGCGGGCATGAGGGATTTGATCTTGTCGACGTTGAAAATGATGCCGGTCGTGCCCCACATCCAGGGGACTGCATGCTGATTGCCGGGATCCACGCGGCTCAGCAATTGCATGATCCTGGGATCCGCGTTCTTCGCGTTGGGGATTCGCGACGCGTCAAGCACCTTCCAGAAGCCCTTGGGGATTTCGCGGCCGAGCTCCGGCGCCGCGTTCATGGTCACGATGTCGTAATTCGAGCTGCCCACCGACAGGACGGTCTCGGCGGTTTCGGGCGAATCGAGCACCGAATAGTTCACGTGGATGCCGGATTGCGCCTCGAACTTCGCGAGCAGCGCCGGGGGAAAGTACTCCGCCCAGGCATAGATGTTCAGCGTATGGGAGCGGTCGGCGGCATCGACGCGAACCGAGAGAAGACAGAATAGACAGACGACCGCGGCCACGAGGCCTCGACCGCCACATTCGGCTGCGCTCAATTGGATTTCCCGCTAGACGCCATGACCCTTCGGATCTTACGTGATCCGGGGATCGGGCGGTCGGGGCTGCGGGTCAGGCGTGGCCGCGCGTACCTCAGCGGCTCTCGCACTCCGAGTCCGCGTGGACCTGCACGGAAGCGGAATCGGTGAGCCCCTCCTTGTTCTCGTGCCCGCACCTGCGGCTGTTGGGATCCACCGTGACCGCCGTCCAGGCAATGTTGCCTCGGCCGGTATCGTCAGGGGCCAGGGACACCGGTATCCGCGTGAAGCCGTTGATGCGTTCGTGGAGCACCACGCTGCTCGGCTGGATGCTCGTGTCGTACACGGTGACCAGGACATCCTCGGTGCCGTCGTTGGTGATGGTCACGTCGACCCCGTTGAGCCCACCCAGCGCGGCCGCGCTGATCAAGAGGAGCGGGATGGAGCTCAGTAGTAATCCCTTGTGGACGATCCGCATGGCACCCTCCTAATGGTCGACTCCAGAGAATCCGAACACATGATGGGGCGGACGGCCCGAGCGGTGTAGAGGTCCGATACCGAATCGGCGGTGGGATGGCGCCTACGTAGACGTGGCTAATAGATTGATTATTATTAATAAATTGGCCATGTGGCATGGGCCGGGGCCTCGGGCGAGGCGAGGCTCGCCCGGCGCCGAACCTCAGCGCTCGTTCGTCGGCGTCGCAGGCGGCGGCGTTGCAGGCGGCGGCGCGGAGGCCGGGGCATTGGCTGGGGCATTGCCCGACAGTGGCGCGTCAGCGGCGTCCTGATGCATCTCGGTCATGACAGCCGAGCAATCCTTGTTCTTGGCGAGACCCGGATCGATCAGTGCAAGCGCGGCCGCGGCAGGGGTGAGGAGGGTCCCCAGGGCGACAGCCACCCCGGCCTGGGCCAGGAGCTTATCGGTCTTGACTCCCACCGCGGGATGCAAGAGCGTTCCGTGCAGCGTGATGGGGGAGCGCAGGCGAAGCAGTCGGACCTTCTTCGGATCCCCCTGCAGCGTGAGATCGAGCCGTTCGTCTCCCAGATTGATATTGCCGCGTCCGGTGATCAGCACATTGGTCGTGTCGATGAACACGGACTTCGATTCGAGCATTCCCTTCTGCGCTTGAAAGTCCACGATGCCGCAGCGGATCTGGGTGTCATTTTCTTTCTGGGACAACAGCAGCCCCAGCCCGCGAACGACGTTGATGCCGGTGAGCTCCGCGAGCGCATCGTTCATTTGCCCCTCGGGGATCGCCACGCTCAGACTGCCGTCGGCGGTCGAGGCAAGTTTATGCACCGAGGTGCCGAATCCGTGGATATCGAGGCGCCCATCGAGGGAACCCTCGAGCGGCGGCTGCTTTGCCGATGCCGACTTGAATTGCGCGAGATCGACCTGATCGATCGCCATGTCGATGGTGGTTTCCGGAACATCCTTGCGCGCGTCGATCGCCACGCGTCCGCTGAATCTGCCGGCGTCCAGTACGAACGCCAGGGGGTCCATGCGCAGCAAGCCGTCATGGAGCTGCAAATGGAAGTTGACTTGCTTCATCGGCAGCTTCGATGCCACCACGGAGTCGGCCTGGTAGGTCACGTCCGCATCCATGCCGCGCACGCGGTTGACCTGCAGGTCGGCGTCGGGGAATAAATGGTCCGAAGCGGGCGGCGGTTGCGTCGGCGGCGGAGCCTTCGAGGAGCGGTGGGACGTTGGGGCCTTGAAGGAGGATGCGGGACTGCTCGCCGGATGCCCCAACGTCGGCGCCAGGTCCGCCATGTTCAGGCTGTGGGAGCGAAGCTTCGCGGTCAACTTCGGTTTTTCCCCGGCCGCCTGAATCTCCAATTCGCCTTCGATATCGCTCGATCCGAGCTTGCCCTCGAGATCCTGCAGGCGAAAAACGGTTCCGATGTGCCTCACGTCGGCCCCCAGTTGGAACGGCGGCGTGTTCGGCAATGCCAATCCGGTCAAATAGTAGATGTCGGCCAGATCGCGCCCGGACACGCTGAATTTCAGCGCGTACTGCGCCAGATCGAACGGTTTGGGGAACGAAGCGTGCGCATCGAGAGTGATGTCGGAGGCCGTCAAATGGGCCTCGAGATCGTAGGGATGATCGGGGTCGAGATTGACCAGAGGTCCGCCGTGGATCTGCGCACGAAACGGCTTCTCATTGAGCGATCCGGTGCATTTCAGGCTGAACCCGGCGCTTTCCTTCCCGGATTCGTCGGCCGCGTTCAACGAACCGTCGAGAATGAGTTTTCGAATCCTATCGTCGACACGTACCTTTCCGTCCTCGATCAGGAGCCTGCGGATGGTCGGAATCTTGGCGGGCTTCGCGCTCGTTTGCGGCCTTCCGGATGCATCGCCGAACTCCCAGCTCGCGCGGCCTTTGGCATCCCGTTCGAGATCGACGGTCGGCCGAAACACCTCGACCTGCGGCAGTACCAGCTGGCCCCGGAGCAACCGGCCGAGGCTGACGCTCACGATCAGCCGATCCGCATGAACCATCACATCATGGCGCGCCCAGGATGGATTCTTCAGGGTCAAGCCGTCGACCTCCGCGCTGGGATTCCAAGACCAGACATGTACCTTCAGCTCGCCCTCGATGACCGTGGGCCGTCCGGTCTTTTCGGAGATGAGACGTGCGAGCGTCGGTTTGAGGTAGTTCCAGTCGAAGAAGATCAGGAAAAGCACGATCAGGAGGACGAAGACACCGAGTACGATGCCGGCCCATCGCGTCTTGCGGTGCGTGGCGAAATAATCCCGAAGCATTGATATAGCGTGCGTTGCCGCGCGGGGAGCGCGATGTAGGAAACGGGCGCCAAGGGCTGTCGGCGCCGCCATGACGATGGCGATGACTTGAAAGCGTTGCGGCACGGCCGCTCTAACCGGTAAGGTGAAGCCGGTGACCACTCCCCCCATGGCGATTCCGCCTCCGGCGCCGGCCCCCCAGGCACCGAAGCCCGCCCGTTGGTCCATGCTGGCTGCGCTCGGCATCGTCTTCGGCGATCTCGGTACCAGTCCGCTGTACACGCTGCAGACGGTCGTGCAGTCCATGGGCGGCAGATTCACCCACGGCGAGGCGCTTGGAATCCTGTCGCTCGTGATCTGGACCTTGATCATCACCATCTCGATCAAGTACTGCCTGTTCGTCATGCGTGCGGACAACCGCGGCGAGGGCGGGATTCTCGCGCTCATGTCATTGATCGGCGCCAACGGATTCACCCCGGGCTTCAAGACGCTCACTGCCATGGGACTTCTCGGAGCCGCGCTCATCTACGGCGACGGCGTGATCACCCCGGCGATTTCGGTGCTGAGCGCGCTCGAGGGCGTCAATGTCGCGACCGACAGCTTGAAGCCGTACGTCATGCCCATGGCGGTGCTGATTCTGGTGGTGCTGTTCAGCACGCAGCGATTCGGCACCGAAAAGATCGGGCGCGCGTTCGGTCCCATCATGCTCGTCTGGTTCGTCGTGATCGCGGTGCTCGGCGTGTCGGCCATCGCTCGTCATCCCGAGGTTCTCGCGGCGCTCGATCCCAGCCATGCGGTGCGGTTCATGATGCATGCGGGCGGCCGGGGTCCCTTGGTGCTCGGCGGAGTTTTTCTGTGCATCACCGGCGGCGAGGCCTTGTACGCCGACATGGGTCATTTCGGCAAAGGCCCGATCCGAATGTCCTGGTACACGATCGCCCTGCCGGCGCTGCTGCTGAGCTACGCGGGGCAAACCGCCTTCGTCATGGACAAAGGGACGGTGAGCGGCAATCCCTTCTTTCTGATCGCTCCGGGCTGGGCGATCTATCCGCTGGTCGTGCTCGCGGCGGTCGCGACCATCATCGCCAGCCAGGCGATCATCACCGGCTCGTTCTCGATGACGCGCCAAGCCATGCAGCTGGGTTGGCTGCCGGGCGTCACCATTCGCCAGACCTCGGATCTGGTGTACGGCCAGATCTACGTACCGACCGTCAATTGGCTGCTGATGACGGCGACGCTCGCCACCACCATCGCATTCGGAAGCTCGGATCGGCTGGCGGGCGCCTATGGGACGGCCGTGGCGACGACCATGCTGCTCACCACGGGGCTTTTGTATAGGGCCATGCGCGACGTGTGGAAATGGCCTGCATTTGCGACCGGTGCGGTCGTCTCGGTGTTCCTGGTGGTGGACTTGAGCTTCTTCAGCGCGAATCTCCTGAAGATCGCCGAAGGCGGATGGTTGCCGTTGACCTTCGCCGGCGCCCTGTTCATCGTCATGACGACCTGGCGCACCGGCGTCGAGGCCATTCATGATGCGCTCCTGCAAGAGCCCGAGGCGGCTCAGCGGTTCCTGTCCCAATTATCGGCGCACGCGATTCCCCGCATCGAGGGCACCACGGTATTTATCACCCGCAGCAGCCAAAAAGTGTCCCGCCTCATCGTCGATCATGCCCGCTACACCGGCGTGCTGCCGACCCGGACCATCGCGCTCAGTGTGCGTTTCGAGAACACTCCGCGCATCGTCGGCCCGAAATGCGCCGTCGTCGAGAAGATCGGGGAAGGCCTCTGGCTGGTGGTCGCGCGCTTCGGCTTCTTCGAGATTCCGGATTTGAGAGCCGCCCTCAATAACGCGCAGGGCTTGGATACACCGATCGATTTCGATGGCGCGCTCTTCGTGGCCGCGCGCGATCTCATCGTTCCTCGGCCTCGCGCACCGGCGATGCGGGGGTGGCGGATCGCGCTATTCGCTTTTCTGTATCGCAACGCCGTGAAGGTCGTCGACCGGTTCAACCTGCCCCCGGAGCGGGTGATCGAAATCGCGAGACAGATCGAGATCTAGCGCCCCGATGGGCGGCCCCGCCCGCCAATCCCGATGCAGCATGTCCCGCAATACGCTGATCAAGCCGGCGGCGATCAGGAGGAAAAAGGAGCACATCATGAGCAACGAGATCAAGAGATGCATGGGCGGGGAGACTGCACGGGATGAGGAGCAGCGACTGTAGGACGGGGACGTATCCCGGGGTCGGAACCGGCTGAATCCGAGGCCGGTGCGCTAGTTCCCGCGGGCCGGCAGGATCAAACCGCGGGATTCGCCGAATCCGATCCGTGCGGCGCCGGCTCTTTCACACCAGCCGCGGAACGTCACCGCATCGCCGTCTTCGAGAAATGCGCGCTTTTCCCCCGATGCCAGCTCGATGGGCTGCTTGCCCCCGCGGCTCAATTCCAGCATCGAGCCCGCTTCCCCGGGAGCCGGACCGGACTGGGTGCCGGTACCGAGCAGATCGCCGGCCCGCAGATTGCAGCCGTTGAGCGTGTGATGAGCGATGAGTTGAGCCACGGTCCAGTAGGAGTGGCGAAAACTCGTGGAGGACAGGCGCTGCGGCGGGTCGCCGCGATCGCGCATCGAGGCAGTGTCCAGATCCACCTCGAGGCGAATATCGAATCCGCCCGCCGCGTCGTTTGTGCTCGATGCCAGGTAAGCCGGCACGGCAGGATCGCCCGAGCCTCGCGTGTGGGGAACGCGAAAGGGTGCGAGCGCCTGCAGGGACACGATCCAAGGCGAGATGGTGGTCGCGAAGTTTTTCGCAAGGAAGGGACCGAGCGGCTGATATTCCCAGGCCTGGATATCCCGAGCCGACCAGTCGTTCAGCAGGCAGAGGCCGAACACATGCGCCTCGGCGTTTTCGATGGTGATGGGCGTGCCGAGCGGATTGCCGGGCCCCAGGAAGACTCCGAGCTCGAGCTCGTAATCCAGACGAGCGCTCGGCTCGACCACCGGTTCGGACTGCCCGGCAGGTAGGCGCTGGCCCCAGGGCCGGTGGAACTCCTGGCCGGATACGCCGATGGAGGAGCTGCGGCCGTGATAGCCGATGGGCAGCCATTTGTAATTCGGCAGCAGCGGATTATCGGGACGGAACAACCGGCCTACCGTGGTGGCGTGATGAATCGAGGAGTAGAAGTCGGTGAAGTCGCCGATGGTTGCGGGAAGGGCGTATTCCGCAAGCGACTGCGGGACCAGGCAACGTTCGAAAGCCGGCCTGTGCTTCGAACCCTCCGCCAATCCGCCGAAAGCGGCGTTGCGAAGCGCCGTCCATGCGGCGGCGCCGAGCTGCATCAAGTCGTTGAGTACCGGGCGGGTGCCCGCGACAATCGCCGCCTGAGCCGTGTCGTCGACCGCACCGGCCCCCGCCAGCAGGCCGAGATCGAGCACCTGATCCCCGATCGCGATGCCGCCGCGAAACGGCTCGCCGCTGCCTCGCCGGCGGAACACCGCCAGCGGCAGGTTTTGAATCGGAAAATCGCTTTCCGAAGCGTTCGCGGCCGACACCCAGCTCTTGCGTCGGGGATCGTTGGTCTCATCGAGGGGCATGGATCGTCTCAGGGCCGAGTCGGATCGAAATGTTTGTTCAAACCCCGCCAGCAGCTCGCGTAGTCCTTTTGCAGGGGCGGACGCCCTTCGAGCGCGTAGCGCGTGGGCTGGATCACGGTGCGGCTCTCGAACATGAAGGCCATCGTGTCTTTGATGTGCGTGGGGACGGACGTGTCGGCCCCGCTCGCCCGCTCGAAGGTCGCCGCATCGGGGCCGTGGCCGCTCATGCAGTTGTGGAGCGACGCACCGCCCGGGACGAAGCCGCTTGCCTTGGCGTCGTAGACCCCGGCGATGAGTCCCATGTACTCGTTCGCAACGTTGCGGTGGAACCATGGGGGCCTGAAGGTCTGCTCCATGACCAGCCAACGCGGCGGGAACACCACGAAGTCGATGTTGCTGGTGCCGGGCGTGTCGCTCGGCGAATGCAGCACCAGGAAAATGGACGGATCGGGATGGTCGTAGGAAATCGAGCCGATGGTGTTGAAGCGCCGCAGATCGTATTTGTACGGCGCGTTATTGCCGTGCCAGGCGACCACGTCGAGGGGCGAATGGTCCATGGGCGCCGCCCACAGGCGGCCGAGGAACTTGGCGACGAGCTCGTGCGGGCCTTCCTTGTCCTCGTAGTGCGCGCGCGGCGACAAGAAATCGCGCGGGTTGGCAAGACCGTTGGAGCCGATCGGCCCGAGATCCGGAAGCTTGAAGGGAGCGCCGAAATTCTCGCAGACGTAGCCGCGGACGGCGTGTGCGCTGGTGGTCACGCGAAAGCGCAGGCCGCGAGGGATCACCGCGATCTCCTGCGGCTCGAGCTCGATGCGCCCGAGCTCGGTTTCGAGCGTCAAGGCGCCGAGCTCGGGAACGATCAAGAGCTCCCCATCGGCGTCGTAGAAGAATCGATCGATCATCGATCGATTCGCCGCATACAGATAGATCCCGCAGCCCGAGTGCCGATCGGGAGCGCCGTTGCCCGCGACCGGCAACAGGCCGTCGACGAAATCCGTCGGATCGACGGGCAGCGGCAGCGGATCCCAGCGCAGCTGGTCGGGCGCGAGCGGCGCCGCGGCGCCTTGGGCGGCGATGAGGTCGCGCTCGAGGGGCGCGAACGGGCCGCAGGCCACGGCAGGACGGATCCTGTAGAGCCAGCTGCGCCGGTTGGCATCCCGCGGCGCCGTGAAGGCGGTGCCGGAGAATTGCTCCGCGTACAGCCCGTAAGGGCAGCGCTGCGGCGAATTTCGGCCCACGGGCAGTGCGCCCGGAAGCGCTTCGCTCGAATGCTCGTTCCCGAAGCCGCTGAGATAGCCGGAGGCCGGATGGGCGGTCATGGCGACTCCTAGTGGATCCGTGCGCCCTGCCGGACGAGCTCCGCTTGCACCGAGCGCACGTCCAGCCGGTCGAAGGGTTGTCCGGTCTTGACGGAGATCGCCGCGGCGGTACCCGCACCCTGTCCCGACACCGCACAGCACATCATGTTGCGCACCGCGGCGTGCGACACTTTGTCGCCGCCGATGCAACGCCCGCCGACGATCAGGCCCGACACGCCTTTCGGCAGCAGCGATCGATAGGGGACATGAAAATATCGCCCGGTTGTCGGCAGGATCAAAATGCCGTAGCCGTCGATGAATTCCGGGAAAATGCCGATCGAGTCCTCGAACCGGCCTTGATTACGCACGTCCTCGCCGCTGAGATTGTATAACGCGTCGATCTTGCGGGTATCGCGCACGCCCAGGGTCATGCCGAAATTGCGCAACTTCGCATGCTCGCATCCGGGCATGAAGGCCTTGAGCGCGGTGATCGCCATCATCGCCTGGTGCCGCCCCAGGATCTCGCCGGTGGTGAGATCCCGCGGATCGGTCCCGTCGCAACTCGGCAAATGCACCAGATTGAGATAAGTGAGATCGCCTTGATCCGAGACCGCGCCCCAGGTGCCGGCTATGGTGGTGAGGTTGGCCGGGATGAGGCCCGCGGCCACCGCCTGCTTGAAGGGCTTGCGCATGAACGGGGAGAAGAGCTCGTCCTCCTTGCCCGAGGTCTCGATGTTCCACTCGCCGTTGCCGGTCCAATCCTTGTAGGTCTGCGGATCGGCCTTCACCTGTTCGATGAAGCGCTGCTTGTTGACGCCGCTCATGGAGAACATCACCGAGGTCGCCATCATCTGCTCGCGGGGGGTCTTGTGGGTAGGCGCTCCGGCGCGCGTGGCCACGTCGGCATCTCCGGTCGCATCCACCACACGCTTCGCGAGGATCGCTTCGCGCCCCGATTTGCTTTCCGTGATCACGCCTCGAATGAGGCCGTCCTCCACGATCGGGGCGACGAACAGACGGTGCAGCATCGGCTCGATCTTGGCTTCCTGCACGAGCACGTCGGCGACGTATTTGAACGCTTCACCGTCGAGCGCATAGCTCGTCGACTGAGGCTCGGGCATGGCCGCCCCCATGGTCTTGGCCCGCTGCTCGAATTCGATGCCGATGCCCTCGCTGTCCACGGTTTGCGGATGCCGGTACCACGCGAGGCCTTCGACGCCCACTTGCGTGATATTGCCGCCGAAGCATCCGTATCGATCCAGAAGAATGGTCGCTGCGCCCGCGCGGGCGGAAGCCAGGGCGGCCGCGAGGCCGGCGGGGCCGCTGCCGACGACCAGAACCTCGGTTTCGGCCACGACATCGAGCGTACGGGCCGGTTCGTGAATTTGTCTCATGCCGATATTCTAACCCGCACGCGGCTCTGCGAGGGAGGGCCTTGCAGTTTTCCAGTACAATGCCGGACATGGCGAAGGCGACATTTCATTGGGACGATCCGCTGCTGCTCGATGCGCAGCTCACCTCGGACGAGAAGATGGTGAGGGATGCCGCGCGCGAGTACGCAGAAGGGCGGCTGGCGCCGCGAGTCATCGATGCCTTTCGCCGCGAGCACACCGATCCCGAGATTTTTCGCGAGATGGGGGGCCTTGGGCTTCTGGGCGCGACCATCCCGGAGGAATTCGGCGGAGGCGGACTCAACTACGTGAGCTACGGATTGATCGCACGCGAGGTCGAGCGCGTCGACTCGGGATTTCGATCGATGATGAGCGTGCAATCCTCGCTCGTGATGCTGCCGATCTACGTATTCGGGAGCGACGATCAAAAGCGCCGATATCTGCCGTCCCTGGCCCGCGGCGATACCATCGGGTGCTTCGGACTGACGGAGCCGAATCATGGGTCCGATCCGGGCAGCATGGTCACCCGCGCGCGGGCTGCGAGCGGGGGCTTTCGCTTGAGCGGCTCCAAGACGTGGATCACGAATAGTCCGCTCGCGGATGTCTTCGTCGTTTGGGCCAAGACCGAGGATGAGGTGATCCGGGGGTTCATATTGGAGAAGAGCTTCAAAGGGTTGTCGGCGCCGGCACTGCACGGCAAAGTCGGCCTTCGTGCCTCCACCACCGGACAAATCCTTATGGACGATGTGTTCGTGCCGCAGGAGAACCTTCTGCCGGGCGCCAGCGGGTTGAAAGGACCCTTCACCTGTCTCGATTCGGCGCGGTATGGAATCGCATGGGGAGCGCTGGGGGCTGCCGAGAGCTGCTGGCATACGGCGCGCGACTACGTCATCGGCCGCAAGCAATTCGGCCGGCCGCTCGCCGCGAATCAGCTCATCCAAAAGAAGCTCGCGGATATGCAGACCGAGATATCGCTCGGGTTGCAAGGATGTCTGCGGCTGGGCCGGATGAAGGATGAGGGCACCGCGGCGGTGGAGATCACCTCCATGCTCAAGCGCAACTCCTGCGGCAAGGCACTGGATGTCGCCCGGACGGCGCGCGACATGCTGGGCGGCAACGGCATATCGGATGAGTACGGCGTGATACGCCATCTGGTGAATCTCGAGGTCGTCAATACCTACGAGGGTACTCACGACATCCATGCGCTCATCCTGGGCAGGGCGCAAACCGGCATCCCGGCTTTTTCCTGAGGCGATCCCGCCGGCCGGCTGCTAGCGCGCAGCCGGCGGCGCGCCCGGCGGCTGCTGTTCGCCTTGCGTGATGAGGCACGCGCCGCGAGTGTCGGTGAGATAGATCCACAGCCAGCTCAGTGCGACGGCCAGCCGATTGCGCGTGCCGATCAAGAAGTAGATGTGCGCGAGCCCCCAGATCCACCACGCGATGTAGCCTCGGAGCGTCAGCCAGCCGAAGTCGATCACCGCGGCGCGCTTGCCGATGGTCGCGAGATTTCCCGCATGCTTGTAGCGAAAAGGCAGGGGCGAGGAATCTCCGGCGAGGCGTCGCCGGATCACGGCGGCCACGTGGGCGCCCTGTTGCTTCGCGGCCGGCGCGATTCCCGGAACCGGCTTCCCATGCCAGGCATCGATGGTGGCCGTGTCCCCGATCACGAAAATCTCCGGGCGTCCGGGGACTGACAAATCCGGCGCGACCTTCACGCGGCCCGCATTATCTGCCGCCGCGCCGAGCCAGGCGGCGGCCGGCGAGGCCCGCACTCCCGCTCCCCAGAGAATGACCTTGGCGGCCAGAGACCGGCCTCCGTATACGACGCCTTCGGCCGAGCACTCGCTCACCGCGGAGCCCACCTGGATCTCGACGCCGAGCCGCTCGAGCGCAGCGTGTGCATAGGCGGAAAGATCCTCGGTGAACGTCGGGAGGATGCGCGGCCCCGCCTCGATCAGCAGCACCCGCGCCTTGCGGGTGTCGATATGCCGGAACTCGTCGGGCAAGGTGACGTGAGCGAGATCCGCAATGGCGCCGGCAAGCTCGACGCCGGTGGCGCCTCCTCCGACGATCACGAAGGTGAGCCACGCACGCCGGCGCTCGGGGTCGGTTTCGCGCTCGGCGTGTTCGAACGCCAGCAGCACCCGGCGCCGAATCGAGGTCGCGTCCTCCAATGTCTTCAATCCGGGGGCATGCGGTTCCCATTCGTCATGGCCGAAGTACGCGTGCCGCGCTCCGGTCGCCACGACCAGCGTGTCATACCCGAGGGTGCCGCCGTCCTCGAGGAGCGCCGTGCGGCGCTCGGCATCGATGGCGCTCACCGCGCCGAGGAGCGTCGTGACTTCGGGGCGCTTGCGCATCAGCTGGCGGATCGGCCAGGCGATTTCCGAGGTCGCGAGCGTGGCCGTTGCGACCTGGTACAACAAGGGTTGGAACAGGTGATGGTTGCGCCGGTCGACGATGGTGATCCGTACCGGCGCCTTGGCCAGGCCCACCGCGGCCCCCAATCCGCCGAAGCCGGCGCCGAGGATCACGACATGGTGCAACGAGCCCGTGCTCAACGGTCCGCCTCGACTGCCTCGTCCTCGTTCATCGGAGTTCCTGCTTGCACGCCCGGTCCGATGGCCGGCTCTACCGCCGGTTCGACCCCCGATTCTGCCCCCGCCCCGACCGCCGTCTCCACGGCATAGCCCGCTTCAATCCAGGCATCGAGCCCGCCGAACAGGGGGCGCACCCGCTTGAAGCCGTGGCTCACCAGGATTCTGGCAACCCGGGCTGCGGAGGCTTCGCTCGGGCACGTGCAATAAAGGACGATCTCGCGATCCCTCGGCAGATGCCCGATGTGCAGGCCCACGGCGTCGATCGGAACGTGGATCGCGCCCGGGATCCATCGAGGCTCCAGGGCACGCGCCGTGGGCGAACGCACGTCGACGATGGAGGGCTCGCTCCCCGTGCGGATGAGCTCGTTGAGATCCGCGACGCTGATCCGCGCCATGCGCAGCGTCCGGTAGAACCGCAGGCGCTCCCACCACTTGTAGAGGACATACCCGGCGAGCGCCGCGCCGATGACGAGACCTGCGACGCTGCCGATGTCTTGCAAGCGTGTCAGCAGCATCTCGATCTGCGACCGGAAGAGCGTGCCGGCCGCGAGTCCGAATCCCACCCAGAGCGATGCACCCATCGCGCTCATCAGCACGAATCTGGGCCAACCGATACGCATCGCTCCGGCGAGCGGGGGCGCGATGATGGCGAGCCCGGGTACGAACTTCGCCACGAGCAACGAGTTGACTCCCCAGCGCTCGAACCGGGTCTGAGTCTGGCTCACGCACGAATCGGGCTCGAGAGAGATCCTGCAGAGCGTCTTCAGCACCCGGATCCCATAAGCCTTGCCGACGAGATACCACAGGCAATCCGGCGCCACGCAGGCCGCCACGGACCAGGCAAATAAGGGACCGATCGACAGATGACCGGCCGCGGCCATCGCCCCGGCGACGATCAGCGTCGGCATCGCCGGAACGGGCAGGCCGATTTGATCGACCAGCACGTTCAGAGCCACCACGAGGAGCCCGTATTGTGCGATCAGCGATGCCAAACTTTGCTGCATGTCTAAACTCTTCGTTTCACAGGCATTGTACCGGCGCCAGGCTCAGGCGGCTCGAATGGAAAGCTGGCTACTTGATCATCCGTCCTGCGAGAATGCCGCGATGAATCGATTCGAACCTTACGTCTTTCTGCGGGGCCTCGCGTCACGCTGGGACGTGCTTGCGTTCATCGTCGTCATCGGGCTCATCGCCTTCCTCGGCGAGACGGCGCGCGGGCTGTTCGCGCCGCTCGCTCAGCTCGAGGTCTCGCCGCTCTCGCTCAATCCGTCGCATTTGCCCGAATACGCCGCGCGCACCACGTTCCGCATGCTGGTGGCGCTGTTTTGCTCGCTGGTGTTCACACTCACCTACGCAACCTGGGCCGCGAAGAGCGAACGCGCGGGAAAGCTCCTGGTCCCGATCCTCGACATTCTGCAATCGGTCCCTATTCTAGGTTTCATTTCCATTACAAGCGTGTTTTTTCTGTCGTTGGCGCCCGGCAGGGTGCTCGGCGCCGAGTTCGCGGCGATTTTCGCCATTTTCACCAGCCAGGCCTGGAACATGGCGTTCAGCTTCTATCAGTCCCTGCGCACCGTCCCGACGGAGCTCATCGAGGCCGCCGAGTCCTTCCGGCTGTCGCGTTGGATGAAATTCTGGCAGCTGGAGGTGCCCTTCGGGATGCCCGCGCTGGTATGGAACATGATGCTGTCCATGTCGGGCGGATGGTTCTTCGTGGTCGCCTCCGAGTCGATCAGCATGGGGCATTCCTCGGTGGCATTGCCGGGCATAGGCTCCTACATCGCGCTTGCCATTCGAGCAGAAGAACCTGGCCGCCATCGGCTGGGCCATTCTCACCATGCTGATCGTGATCCTTCTGTACGACCAGCTGCTGTTCCGGCCGTTGGTGGCCTGGGTGGACCGATTTCGCGTGGAACAGGAACCGGACGAGCGCGTCCCTGATTCCTGGGCGTTGACCATGATGCGCCGGTCTCGACTCATCAATGCCGCGACGCTGGCATTCCACACGTCGGTGATCTGGACCAGCCGCTTGGTCAAACGGAGCGATGCGCCCGTCGACCATGCGCCGCCGCGGCCGAAACGGAGTCTGGATCTGCTCTGGGTGTCGCTGATCGTGGTCGCGGTGGTACTTGGGCTGTGGCACCTCGTCGCCGGACTCATCGCCGACACCACCGTGAAGGAGGCCCTGCACGTGTGCGGCCTGGCTTGCATCACCATGCTGCGGGTATTCATATTGATCGCCCTGGCGAGCCTCGTATGGGTGCCGATCGGCATCTGGGTCGGCATGCGGCCGCGGGCGGCGGAAATCGTGCAGCCTATCGCGCAGTTCATGGCGGCTTTTCCGGCGAATCTCCTGTTTCCCCTCGCGGTCTACGGCATCGCCGAATGGAAGCTGAATCCCGACGTGTTCTTGAGCCCGCTCATGATCCTCGGCACGCAGTGGTACATCCTGTTCAACATAATCGCGGGGGCGAGCACCATTCCCGCGGAGATGCGCTATGCCAGCGCAAATTTCGGGGTCAAAGGTTGGCTCTGGTGGCGCAGGGTGGCGTTGCCGGCGGTATTGCCGTTCTATGTCACCGGCGCCATCACCGCGTCGGGCGGCTCGTGGAACGCGGCCCAGGTTTCCGAGCTCGTGAATTGGGGTCATACGGAAATTCGGGCGCGAGGCCTCGGCTCTTACATCGCGGAAGCGGCGGCGGCCAGTAACTTTCACCAGATCGTCCTCGGGGTGGGCGTCATGAGCCTGTTCGTGGTGGTCATCAACCGGGTTTTCTGGCGGCCCTTGTATTACTACGCCGAGCGCAAATATCGGCTGACGTGACAGGATGCGAACATGAACACCTCACCGCTGCTTCAATGTACCGACGTGCGCAAGGCGTTTCCGAAGCCCGACGGGGAGGAATTACTGGTGCTCGAGGGCATGAATCTCGAGCTGCGGGAAGGGCAGATCGTGGGCCTCCTCGGACGCTCGGGCTCCGGCAAGTCGACGCTGCTGCGGCTGATCGCGGGTCTCGCCGAGCCGAGTGCCGGAATCGTCCAATATCTCGGTGAACGCGTGGCGGGGCCTGCGCGCGGAATCACCATGGTGTTCCAGAGCTTCGCGCTCTTTCCCTGGCTCACCGTATTCGAGAACGTCGCACTCGGACTCGAGGCTCAGAACCTTCCTCGCCCCGAGATCCGTAAACGGTCGCTGGCGGCGATCGATCTCATCGGGCTCGACGGTTTCGAGTCCGCCTATCCGCGCGAATTGTCGGGAGGCATGCGCCAGCGGGTGGGATTCGCGCGTGCGCTGGTCGTGCATCCGAACATCTTGCTCATGGACGAGCCGTTCTCGGCGCTCGACGTATTGACGGCGGAGACGCTGCGCACCGATTTCCTGGATCTCTGGGCCGAAGGGCGGATGCCGATCAAGGGCGTCATCCTGGTGACTCACAACATCGAGGAAGCGGTGCTCATGTGCGATCGCATCCTGGTATTCGGCAGCAATCCCGGGCGCATCTTGAGCGAGATCAAGGTAACGATGCCGCAGCCCCGAAATCGCCTCGACCCGAACTTTCGCGAGATGGTCGAGCGCATCTACGTGGAGATGACCGCACGCCCCAAAGCGGGCGGACCGGGAGGCCGCCAGGAGCGGTTTCCCGGTTTGGGCATCGGCACTGTCCTGCCGCATGTCGGATCCAATCTCATCTCGGGCCTGATGGAGGCGGTGGCGGCGCCGCCGTTCAAGGGCAAGGCGGATCTGCCCGAAATCGCCTCCGATCTGCAAATGGAAAGCGACGAGCTGTTTCCGGTGGCCGAGACGCTGCAGATGTTGCGCTTCGCCGAGCTCGAGGGCGGCGACTTGAAGCTCACCGAGGACGGCATGGCGTTCGCCCAGTCGGACATCGATGAGCGCAAGCGCATCTTCATGCGCCATCTTCTAGCCTATATCCCTCTGGCGGCGCACATACGCAGGGTGCTGGACGAACGCGCCAGCCATTCGGCGCGCAAGAGCCGCTTCATCGACGAGTTGGAAGACTTCATGAGCGAGGAGGACGCCGATCAGACGCTGCGCTCGGTGATCCGCTGGGCCCGCTACGGCGAGGCGTTCGCCTACGATGACGAGAATGCCATGTTCAGCCTCGAGAATCCGACGTAAGATGAGGCTGCCATGAGCGATGCGGCGTCGTCCTATCTGAACCTCCATGTGCCACCCGACGAAATGGTGCGATACATCCAGGACCTCATGACGCTGCCGCAAGGCGAGATCGCAGCCGGATCGGCGATGACCTTGGCGCGGCGCCAGTGGGGGGGCGATACGCCGCTGGCGCGCGCGGCGCTCTTGCGCTGGGGCGCGCTCAATTTGGCCTTCCAGGACAAGCGCTTGGAGACGTGGACCGTGGCGCGCGAACGGGACCGCATCCAGGTGCCCGCCGCCTTGGTGGCTGCGGCGGGGATCGCTCCTCTGGTGATGGATAACGAGCGGGCGGTGTTCGACATCCCGGCGCTGCTCGATGCGACTCTGGAATTCCAGCCCCCCGCCGGACAGGCTTAGGAGTTCCGTGGCTGGTCCGGCGCCCTTAGCGCGCTTTGGGATGCTTCGCACCATCGCGCTCTACAAGCTGGTGAAAGTCATCATCCTGCTGCTGGCGGCCTGGGGTGAGATACGCCTCCACGATGCAAGCTTGGCGGCGAAACTCCTCTCCTGGGCGTCCAACCTCCCGCACGGCCTCGAGCATGATCTGGTCACGCGGGGGCTGTCGTGGTTCAGCGGGCTGTCCGAGTCGCGCGTGCACGCGTTGCGTTTCGTGACCTTGACCTACGCCGCGGTGTTCTCGGTGGAAGGCTTCGGTCTCTGGATGCAGTACCGCTGGGCCGAGTGGGTCACGACCGTCATCACTGCCTCCCTGATACCGCTGGAGCTCTGGGAGCTGATTCACCACCCGTCGATCGGGGCCGTTCTCGTCCTGTTCGCCAACATATTGATTGCCGGGTACCTCTACTGGCACGTCTCGACCCATCAGCGGCCCGCGCCCCCGCTCAAATCCACGATGAAATGATATTAATCTCGGATTAAAGCTTGAGATCCGGCGTATTCTTCGCTTCGCTCGACAACACCACTGCTGGAGACCCCATGATTAAGTTGATTGCCTCTGCGTTACTGTCCGTCGGTATTGCCGCCGCGGCGATGGCCGCCGACATGCCGAAGTCCGCCGCGACGATGGCCGCCGATGCGCCGGCCGCCGGCACGAGTTCTTCGACCCCTGCCAAGCATGCCAAGAAGCACAGCAGCAAGAAGAGCAAGAAGTCGACCCCTGCTCCGTCGACCTCCAAGTAAGATCATCGTCGCCGCGCCCCGACCATCGCAAGGTGGTCGGGGCGTTTTCATCTGTGCGTCCCGTGCTGGTACCGCGATCGATCGATGAGTACCGTTCGGCGTTCATCGCCTCCATGTTCACTCTGTGATGCGGTTGAGGCGGCCGATTGAAATGGCGCATTATGTAGGGAGTAATGCACGAACTGGGCCTGCGGGGCCGGGAGGGCAGCATGCCTGGAAAACTTTCGAATGGCTTGATGATCTTGGCGCTCTGGGTACTCGCGAACGGGGTATCCGCGCAAATGATGCCGGGGGGGCCGGGAGGTCCGGGCGGTCCGGGGGGGATGCCCGGAGGGGCGGGGCGCCCGACCATGGGCGGGCCGCCGGACGACACGACGCCGCCCACGGCCGCCGTCGAGAAACCGGATGCGGCGGCCAGGAAGGCCTACAAGGAGGCGATGAAGTACTTGGACAAGGCCAAGCAATATGAAGCCGAAGCCGCTGCCGCCGCCGCCGCGGGCAATCCCGACAAGAAGGCCAAGGAAATGGACAAAGTCGGCGATGCCTACAGCCGCGCGCTCGATGCGTTCACCGAAGCGCTGAGCAACAAGGGCGACATGGTGGAGGCGTGGGACAACGTCGGCTACGTGCACCTGCGCCTCGAGGCCTATCAGGAGTCGATCGACGACTACAATCATGCGCTCGCCTTGAAGCCTGATTTGATGGATGCGATCGAGCACCGCGCGGAGGCGTACCTCGCCGTCGATCGAATCGACGATGTCAGGGCACCCTACATGGATCTGTACAATCACGAGCCTCGTCTGGCGGCTCAGCTGATGACCGCGATGCAGAAGTGGATGAACGATCATCAGACCGACGCCAAGGGAATGCGTCCCGCAGACATCGCCGCATTCGGCAAGTGGCTGTCGGAACGCGACGGCATCGCGAAACAGGCCGCGTCGCTCCCGCAGCACTAGGCCCGCGACATTGATGAGGCACGAGACCAATCCCGGCCCCGGAGCATGAAGGAGCCGTCCTTGACGACTGATGCGGCGGGTGAGATCTCTAGCCGCGCGCCTTGAGTGCCTCGATCTCGCGCCGAAGCTCCGCCACGGATGCTTCGAGCTCGGTCACACGGTGAGCGAGCGACGCCGTGCCGGCGCTGTCGGCCGGAGCTGCGGTCGGCAGCATCGCCCGGATCGGCAGCCGATTCGACGGCGCCGAAGAATAAATGCGTGTAGCGCGACTCGCGTGCACCCGGCGCGCGCGGCAGCCGCGCGACGAACGGCCCGTCCTCGCGCGTCATCAGCGCTTGCAGCGTCGACTCCACCGCCTCCGCATCGGGAAATTCGCATAGCCGGTTGGTGCGCGTGCGAAGCTCGCCCGGAGTTTGCGGCCCGCGCAGCAGCATCACGCAGAGCGTACCGAGCTCCTGCGCGGAGAACTTCAAGGGACCGAATTCGGTATTGCAGAAACGGTGCCGGTACTTGGTCACCCGGCCTCCATAGCCGGCCGATTTGTCGCTGACCATGTATTTCTTCATCAGCGAATCCAGCGTGTGCTGGACCTCGGACTCGGAGAGCTCGAGCACGGGCTCGCGGTTGGTCTTTTGATTGCACGCGTTCGTGAGGGCGTTGAGAGACAGCGGATATTGATCGGGCGTGGTGATTTCCTTCTCGATCAGGCAACCGATGACGCGCGCTTCGTTGGGTGTGAATTCTATATTCATGGCGAGGGGGATGTTTTAGGTTGGGGGCTTGCGGCACAATATATCGACCGCGGGACTCGGGGTGTACTCATGAGCGAAATCCAATTGGTGTCGGAGCACGGTTGCTTTGGCGGCGTGCAGCGATTCTACAAGCATGCATCCCGCGAGACGCGCGGAACCATGAAGTTCTCGGTGTACCTGCCGCCTCAGGCCGGCTCGAGCGGGGGGAAGCCGCAGAAGATGCCGGTGCTCTACTACCTGTCGGGACTCACGTGCACCGAGGAGACGTTTCCGATCAAGGCGCACGCACAGCAGGCAGCGGCGCAGCTCGGCATCATGCTGGTCGCGCCCGACACGAGTCCCCGCGAGCCGCGGATACCGGGCGATGCGGATAACTGGGATTTCGGCCAGGGCGCGGGATTTTACGTCGATGCCACCCAGGCTCCGTGGTCGACCAACTACCGGATGTACAGCTACGTGACCGCGGAGCTCCCCGAGCTGGTGGCGGCAAATCTTCCGGCGGATCCCGACGCGACGGGAATCTTCGGCCATTCGATGGGCGGGCATGGCGCCCTGGTGTGCGCGCTCAGAAACCCGGGGCGGTACAGGTCCGTCTCGGCCTTCGCGCCCATTGCGGCGCCAATGCAGTGTCCGTGGGGAAAGAAGGGGTTCGGGAACTACCTCGGTCCCGACCAGGAGACCTGGCGGGAGTACGATGCCAGCGAACTCGTGGCGCGAAAGCCCTTTCCGGGACTCATTCGCATCGATCAGGGCAGGGCGGACCCGTTTCTCGTCGAGCAATTAATGCCCGAGAAGTTGGCCGCCGCGGCGGCCAAATCGGGTCAGAAGCTCGATCTCAGGATGCACGACGGGTACGACCACGGATACTACTTCATGCAAAGCTTCATGGCCGATCATCTTCGGCACCATGCCGAGGCGCTGAAGAGGTAGCAGCTCGCGCGGCGGATCAGCGGGATACGGCGGGCGCGGAGGTGACGCGTCCGTCGAAATCCATCCATACGTGCTGGGCGAAATCGTACAGCTTGCAGCGCCGCACCGTGTTCCAGTAGTAGCGCCAGGTAAAGACTTCCGATTTCAGCCGTTCGTCCAAAGTCGCGCTGAGACGGGCCTGCGCCTCTTTGAGCCGATAGAGCGGAATGCCCATGTTCACGTGGTGGGCGCCGTGCTCCAGGATGTAATGGATGAGCCCGTCGAGCGGACGCACGAGCTTCACGTGCACGGTGGTCGTCGCGTAGCCGGCGTTCGCGGTCCACTCGTCGCGACGGTCGTACCAAGCGACCCGCGGGTGCGTGTGCTGCACGTAAATGACGAAGCCCATCAGGCAGTTCCACACGAAGAACGGAATGGCGAATCCGAACACGAGAAGCGACCACATGGGTCTGCCGCTGTACAGAGACCAAACGACCAGGCCGCCGAGCCACGCCGCTCCGAATCCGCTCACGAGCACGCAGTCCCACAGATAGCTCGTGCGCCGATGGCCGACGTGCTTGCGGCTCGGAAAGAAGAGCTTCTTCCACCACATCTCGATCATGTAGTAGACGCCCTGGCCGACGCCGCTCCGGTACACGTGTTCGAGGAGCCGGCGCATCCAGGAGAGCCGCGCGAACTCGTGCGGTGAATAGGGGGTCCAGACGTAATCGCGGCCCTTCAAGTTGGTGAAGCCGTGGTGAGCCAAATTGTGACCCACATCCCAAAGGCTGAACGGCGTCAGCGAGGGAAGAAAGGCGATTCTGCCGATCCATCCGTTGAGCACCTTGCTCGGCGTGTAGGACCCGTGGCAGGCGTCATGCCCGATCACGAACAGCCGTGCGATCCAGAGGGCTGCCACCAAGGAGGCGAAGACTCGGATCCACCACGACTCGACCACCAAGAGGGTCGCGATCGCGGCGCCGAACACCAGCCAGTCCAGGAAAAACCAGGTAACGGGTGTGGCGATGCCGCGATGCAGCGTGAACGGCTGCAGGAGCTTCTGAAATCTGAACCGCGATTTGTCCGGCGCGGGCGCCTGTACCACTTCGACGGCAATCGGCGGATCAGAGGGAGGGGGCAATGAGGACATGAAAGGCTCCGGCGGCGACGCGACCGCCCATTATATACGCCATATACGCCATATATGCCGCCGAAGGCGACTCAAAAAATCTCGATCCGGCGTCAATCCGAATCGGCATCGGGCCAGAGCAACACCCCCAGATGCTCGCAGGCCTCGATCAGGGCCGTGGCCGCCTCGCGGGTGCTGGCATCCAGCCGCCGATCGTGCGTGAGGAGCCATGTCAGCCGGGCGCGCCGTGAGCGGGCCGAGGGTTCGCTGTCGAACAGCGCCGGAAACAGCCCCAGCGCATCGATGAATTCGCGCATAGGCGCAGTCGTTTGGGCATTGGGTGCCGGCGTGAGCAATAGCTTCAACCAAGTGACGCAGCGTTTGGCGAGACCGGCGCGGGTGATGCCGAGGCTCGTACGCCGCCGCGTCTCGCCGTCCGCGAGCGAATCGGCCAGGTGCCGGTAGCGCTCGACCGAGGCTTCGTCGGCGGGCAACGCGGGACTGGCATCGGACAACACCGACCGCAGCAGATCGGCCAGCAGCAGGGCGAGCTCCTCCGCCAAAAATCGCTGGCTTTGCTCGGCGTCCGGACGAGCCAGCTCGGCCCAGACTCTGGGTCCGCCCACCCGCCTCGCGTTGGGAGAGTTCGACATGACCCCAAGTGTAGCGGCTCCGCGGCCCATCGCAACTATGTCAAAATGGGATCAAGTTCACCGACACGCGATGATTTCCCGCAAAAGACCCGCACCGCGCTCCCTCCGCGCGCCTGCGGGTCGAAAAATTTAATGAAGTACGACCCATCATGATTCCCGCCGATTTCACCGTAGGGGCCGCCGTCGTCGTGGCGCCCGGTGTACGGCGCATCGTCGCCGGCAACGCCGGACTCATGACCGGACCCGGGACGAACACCTACCTGCTCGGCAATTCCGAGATCGCGGTGCTCGATCCCGGGCCCGACGAGGCGAACCACCTGCGCTGCATTCTCGCCGCTGCCGGCGGCCCGATCCGCTGGATCCTCACGACTCACACGCACCGGGATCACTCGCCGCTCGCCGCGGCGCTCCGCCGCGAGACCGGGGCGCACATCGTCGGTCTCCCCGCGCCCGGCGATGGGCGGCAGGACGATACCTTCAGACCTGACGAAGAGCCTCGCGACGGGCAAGTGCTGCCGCTCGGGGAGGTTGCGTTGACCGCGATCCTGACGCCGGGTCATGCGTCCAATTGCGTGTGCTATCTCCTGGCCGGCGAGCGGCTCTTGTTCACGGGCGACCACGTGCTCGGCGGCGTGTCGCCCGTGATATTGCCGCCGGATGGCGATATGGCGGCATACCTCGATTCGTTGCACAAGCTCGAGGCTTACGATTTCGAGTACATCGCCCCCGGACATGGCGAGATCATGAGCCGCGGCAAACGGGTCCTCGCGATGCTGCGGGCACATCGAATGGCGCGCGAGCGCAAGGTTCTCGACCGCCTGACCGAGCCCTCGACCCTCGATACGCTGACGCCGGCCGTTTACGACGATGTGCCGAAGGACCGGCATCCCTGGGCGCGCCTCACTTTGGAGGCGCACCTGATAAAGCTCGGACGCGAGGGGAGGGTCGCCGAGAGCGGCGGTCTCTGGCGGCGCATCGCATGAGGGCGCGCCTGTCCGTCGCGCTGCACGCGGTGAGCGTGCGGCGCGGAAAGAAGTGGGCGCTCAAGAACATATCGCTCGAACTCAAGGGAGGAGAGCGCTGGGCGCTCATCGGCCCGAACGGATCGGGAAAGACGCAGCTCCTCAAACTGATTGCGGCGGACGTGTGGCCGACACCCACCGGCCGCGAGAAGCTCGTCTATCGCGTCGGCGCGCACGCCGTTTTTCCGGACCAGGCGAAGCAGCGGATCGCCTATCTCGGCAGCGAGCTGCAGGACAAATACTCGCGCTACGGCTGGAATCCGAGCCTGCGCGAGCTGCTCGCCACGGGCTTGCACCGCACCGATCTGCTGCTCGCGCCGGTCGCCCCGGCCGAGCGCCGGAAAATCTCCGCGACGCTCTCGGCGTGCGGTCTCACTGCGCTCGGCGATCGACGCTTTGCATCGCTGTCCTATGGACAGAAACGGATCGCGTTACTTGCCCGCGCGCTCTGCCAATCGCCGGATTGGCTCTTGCTGGACGAGTTTTACAACGGGCTCGACGGGCACTACCGCGCGCGCATCGACCGGATGCTCGGCGCGGTGCGCGCCCGGGGCTCATCATGGATCGCGGCGGCGCACCGCGCGCTCGATGTTCCCCGGGGTACCCGCGGGGTGATCGAGCTCGAGGCGGGACGGCTTCGCGCGGTCCGGCCGCTGAGACCCGCCGAGCTCGCTCGATTGAGGCGCGATGCCGGCGAGCATCGCCGGCCGCTCCGGCCGCGTCGGAGCGTGCGCCGGTCGGCGCCCGCCGTGAAGCGGCTGCCGTTGATTCGGCTCCGGCACGTGAGTCTGTACGTCGATTATCATCGGGTGCTTCGGGAGGTCGACTGGGAATTGCGCGAGGGCGAGCACTGGGCGGTGTTCGGCGCGAACGGCGCGGGCAAGACCAGTTTCTTGAAGCTCCTCTACGGCGACCTCTCGCCCGCTTTGGGCGGCAGCATCGAGCGCGCGGGATATCCGCGGGGAACGCCGATCGCCGATTGGAAACGCCGGATCGGCTACGTGTCGCCGGAATTGCAAACCGACTACGCGGTGAACGTGACGGTACGGGATCTGGTCGCGAGCGGGCGCCACGCCAGCATCGGCCTCGCCGATGCGCCGAGCCCCGCGGACTCGAGGGCTGCCGAGCGCTGGCTGAGGTTCTTCAAGCTCGCTTCGTTCGCCGACCGGCGGCCGGGCGAATTGTCCTATGGCCAAGTGCGGCGGGCGCTGATCGCGCGGGCGCTCGCGGCGGGCCCCAGCATCCTGTTGCTGGATGAGCCGCTGACCGGTCTCGATCCGAAGCAGCGCGCTGCCATCAAGGGGCTGCTGCGGCGCCTGATGGACAAGCGGTTGACGATCATCGTCGCCGTGCATCATCCCGAGGACCTGCCGGCCGGCATGACCCACGCATTGCGTCTCACCGGGGGGCGGGCGAACGCCGAGGATTACCAATTTGCGAACTGAGTCGGAGGCGCGCCCGGGCGGTTGCGAGACACTCCACTCATCTAATCCGGCATGGGGTTCGTATTATGTCTCGCGTCTCCGGCAGTTGCGCCCTGGCGGCCACGGTCCTGGCGCTCGTTGGGTGCCACAGCACCTACGCGGTGCGGCCGATTCCCCGAATCGCCGCCGACAGCGTCGGCAAGCCGGTCGCGAGGCTCCAGGAAGCCTTCGGCAAGCCGCGCAAGATCGATACCACGCCGACCAAGGAAGTGTACGTGTGGTTCCTGGCGCAGAGGCCCGACGGTGCGCCCGACGGCTTCCACGGCTGCGAGCTGGAGGTCACCGTCGACGCGCGCTCGGAGCACGTTCTAGGCTATTCGCTGTCCAACATCGGATGGTCGAAATGCCGCGAGGTGGAGCGCAAGATCCGAGTCGCCGAGCGCTAGGGGCCTGTCGGACTTAGGTCCATCTGCTGCGGCGGCGGGAGGCTCGCGACGATTGTCCCCAAGTCCGACAGGCTCCTGATCGAGTCGATCCCGCCTACAATGGGAACCCCGTCGCCGGGTGGCGCGCCTGGAGTTCCCGTGTCCCTGATCATCATCATCCTGTCCATCGCGATCCAAGCGGGCCTGATCGCCCATGTGATCAAGACCGGCCGGAACATGCTGTGGATACTCGCGATCTTCTTCCTCCCGTTGGCCGGACCGCTGGCCTACGTCGTGGTGGAGATTCTGCCCGACTTGTTCGGCGGAAGGACGGGACGGCGGGCGAGGTCGAGCATGCATCGCATGATCGATCCCGACCGGGATCTGCGCCGCGCGAGCGCCGAGGTGGAGATCTCCGGCAATGTCGATGCGCGCCGGCGCCTGGCCGATGAACTGCTCGAGCGGAGCCAATTCGACGGCGCCATCGAGGCTTACCAGGGCGGCCTTCGGGGCATTTTCGAGCACGATCCGACGCTCCTCGCCGGGTTGGCGAAGGCGCAATTCGCGAAGAACGATTTCACCGCCGCGCGTTCGACGCTCGAGCGGCTCGCGGAGCACAATCCGGACTTCAAGTCTCCCGATTCGCAATTGCTGCTTGCGCGAACGCTCGAGGCTTTGAGCGCCTTCGATGAAGCGGAGCGTGCCTACGAGGCGGCCGCACCGAGCTTTCCCGGGGCCGAAGCACGCCTGCGCTACGCCCTGTTCCTGAAGCGGCGCGGCAAGGCCGGCCCGGCGCGCGACATCCTGAAGGATCTCCTCGACGGGGCGAAGCTCGGGCCTGCGCATTACCGCAGGGCGCAAGCGCAATGGCTCGATCTCGCGCGCCGGGAGCTCGATTGATCCGGGGAACGAATGCCGGCGGAGGTGGTCCAACCGGCAGGAGGGCTCTGCCATGACGCATTCATCCGGGCTCAAGAAGCTCGCATCGTTTTCCTTCGTTCTGTTGCTCCTGACGGCTTGCGCGAGCCAGCGCGAACCCGCTCAGAAAATGATGAGCGACATCGAGACCGCCGTCAGCTCGGTATCCGCCGACGCCGCGAAGTACGTTCCCGATCAGCTGAACGATGTCCAGACCAAGCTGGACGACCTCAAGACCGCCTTCAACGCGCAGGACTACAAGGGTGTCCTTGCGCGCGGCCCAGCGCTGCTCGCCGAGGCTCAAGGGCTGGCGGGCGCTGCTGCCGCGAAGAAGGCGGACGTGATGAAGGCGCTGAATGACCAGTGGAGTGCGCTGGCGAGCAGCGTGCCGGACGAGGTGACCGCCGTCCAGAAACGCATCGACATGCTGGGAGAGCGCAAGAACCGCAAGCTCGCCAAAGGCGTCGATCTCGCGGCGGCGAAGTCGGCTCTCGACGATGCGACGTCGCAGTGGTCCAAGGCGCAAGGCGCCTTCGGCAACGGCAACCTCGATGAGGCGGTGTCGTCCGGCAAGGACGCGAAATCCAAGCTCGAGACGGTGGCGGGTACGCTGAAGGTCGACCTGCCGGGCGCGGCGGGCACCGCGGCGTCCGCGAGCTAGCGCGGGCCGCCGTCGAGCGGACCAGCGTCCAGCGCGCCGCCGTTCGGGGGCGGTGGCGAAGACCTACGGCGCCGGCCTGCCAGGGCCGGCCTATAAGCGCCAGCCTAGAGCGCCAGCCTAGAGCGCCAGTCGTCCCTCGCTGACGATGACGGCACCGCCGCCGACGTGCGCCGCTGCCAGCGCGCCGTCGTCCATCTCCAGGCGCACCTCGATCCGCGAGGGCCGGCGCATGTGGCGTCCCTGGAGCCCGACGAATCCCGAGGCCTGCTTGCCGAACTGGCCGATTTCGAACAGGTACGAAGCGAGCATGACGTGCGCATTGCCGCTCGCCGGATCTTCGGGGATGCCGAGCGCAGGGCAGAACATGCGTGACTCGGTCGTGAGCTCGTCCGGCGCCGAGCCTTTATCGATCGCGAACACGAAAAATCCGTCCGCTCCGAGCTCCTGGCCGAGCGACATCAAGGTGTCGGCGTTGGGCGCCAGGACATCCAGCGCGCGCGCATCGGCGATGGGCAGGAGCAGCCGGGTGCTCCCTTTGCGGGCGATGCGAGCGGGCATGATCTCGTGCAGCGATGTCGCCGGCAGCTTCAGCGCTTCGGCCACCCGGAGAGTCGTCTTGAAGGGGAGCGGGTTGTCCAATTCAGGAACCGTCTGCCGAAATTCGATGATGGGCGGGCGGCCCGGCGTGTCAGGGAGCTCGCGAATGCGGACCTCTACCACGCCGGTGCCGCAAGCCTGACGAACCGGAGCGGCGCCGCGCCGGCCGAGGGCCAGCAACACGGCGTGAGCCGCGATGGTCGCGTGCCCCACGAACGGCGCCTCCTTGCGTGCGTTGAAAAAGCGCAGCCGAACGTCGTGATCGGCCGCATCGGCGGCACTCACGAAAGCGACTTCGGCATGCGAATACTCGCGCGCGATGGCGGACATCGACTCCTCGGTCTGTCCATCGGCGTCGAGAACCACGGTCGCCGGATTGCCGCTGAACCGCTCGTGCGTGAACGCATCCACCTGAAAAATTCGCACGAGATGCTCCCGATTCCGCTGCGCCGGCCGATGCGGCAGTTTTGCACGCCTCGGCGCGGCAAGCTACACTTGCGGGAACCTTGGGGTGGTCCGTTGAGGACCTGAGATGCGGGATATCGGCTACGGCCGAAGCTCGCGAACCCGTTGAACCTGACCCGGTTAGTACCGGCGTAGGGAGCAGGTGCCATGCGAAGCGCAGTCGAAATCAGTATGTATCCGTTGACCGGCGGGTATCTGGCGTTGATTCAGGCGTTCATAGATCGCCTGAATACGTATCCGGACATGACGGTACGGACCAATTCCTTGAGCACGCAGGTGTGGGGACCCCTGGATCGCGTCCTGGCCATGGTGGCCGCCGAGATCGAGCGCTCCGCCGCCGATGCTCCCCAGCTGGTGTTCGTCATGAAGGTGTTGCCCGGCCTGGCCCCACCGTGATCGAGACCCTGTGGGCCCAGCTCGCCGCTGCGTGGCGCGGGACGAGCTGGGTCGAGATCCTCGCGGTCGTGCTCGCGGTGGCCTATCTGCCGCTCGCCATCCGCCAGTCGATCGCTTGCTGGTTCGCAGCGTTCGTCAGCTCCTGTTTGTACGTGTGGGTACTGTTCGGCGCCCGGTTGTACATGGAATCGGTGCTCAATCTGTTCTATGCGTCCATGGCCGTTTACGGATTCTGGCAATGGCATGGGCGCAAGGACGGCGCAAGGCTCGGCGTGAGCCGCTGGACGGCCGCGCGTAACGGGTGGGGATTGGCGGGGGTCATCGCGCTGTCGGCGGTCAGCTCGTTTTTTCTGCGCCGGTATACGCCGGCCGCGTGGCCTTTCGTGGATTCCATGGTCACCTGGGCGAGCGCGTTCGCCACTTTTCTCGTGGCCCGGAAGGTGTACGAGAACTGGCACTGGTGGCTCCTGATCGATTCGGCGAGCCTGTACCTGTACTTCACGCGCCGGCTGTATCTCACCATGCTCCTGTTCGCCGTGTATCTCGCGCTCATCCTGATCGGCATGCGCGAGTGGCGCCGCAGCCTCCCGTCGGCGCGCATCGCTTGAACCCCGGAAGACTCGTGCCGCCCACCGATACGGAACGAACGGCGGCTCGCCTCCAGCGCCTTGCGGAACGCTACGTCCCGGGTTCCGGGACTGCGCGGATCGATGCGCTCGGATCGGGGCTCACGAACCGCAGCTACCGGGTCAGCCGCAATGGGCAACTGTTTTCTCTGAGAATTGCGGCGCCGCGGGCGCGCGAGCTCGGTCTCGATCGCAGCTGGGAATGCCGCGTGCTGCGCTGCGTGTCGGGGGCGAATCTCGCGCCCGCCGTGGAGTGCTGCGAGCCCCGAGCAGGAGTGCTGGTGACGCGCTGGGCCGAGGGAAGGTCCTGGACCGTCGAGGAGGCCTCGGCGCCCGGGAATATCCGGAAGGTCGCGCTGCTGGTGCGGCGCGTGCAGGCCCTGCCCCCTTTCGAACGGCCGCGCAGCGTGAGCCCCGGGCAGTGGATCGCCTATTACCGCCGGGCGCTCCAGCGGCTCGGCCGCGGCAAAGTCTTGGAGGACCGGCATCGGCCGCGGGGCGGCGGTCTCGAGGGGATCGCACAATCGCTGATCGAGGTACGGGGGGAGGAACCTCCGGCGAGTCCCGCACTTTGTCACAGCGATCTGCACGTGCAGAATCTCCTCATCGCTCCCGGCGGCGCGCCCGTCATCCTGGACTGGGAATACGCACATATCTCGGATTCCTGGTGGGATTTGGCGGGCTGGGCGTGCAACGGCGATCTGACCGCCGAACGGAAGGAGTTGCTGCTTCACCGTTATCTGGGCCGCGAGCCGACGCCCGCGCAGATGGGACGGCTGCGCCGGCTGGCTTGGCTGTACGACTACGTATGCCTCCTGTGGAGCGAGCTCTACTTGAGTTCGCGATCGGACGGCGGCGAGGCCGGGAGGGACACCCCAAGTGAGGCCGTAGCGGCACGGGCGGAGCGGCTGGCGGATCGGCTCCGGCACACATAGTGGTTGCGCCGGCCAAGTTCCGGCACACTAGCGGGCTTTGGCCTTGGAACCCCCCGGAGAGATTGATGGCGCGGATGATCGTGATAGACCGTGACGGCAAAGAGCATGAGATCGAGGCGAAACCCGGCCTCAAGGTCATGGAAATCCTGCGCGAGCTCGATTACGGGGTCGCGGCGATCTGCGGGGGGCTGTGTTCCTGCGCCACCTGTCACGTGTACGTGGATCCGGAGTGGACGGAGCGCTTGCCGAAGGCGCAAAGCGACGAGCTGGAGTTGCTCAAGGAGCTATCCGATTACCGGGAAGCGACCTCCCGGCTGTCCTGCCAGGTCGATTTCACCGATGCGCTGAGCGGGCTCAAGCTGGCGATCGCACCGGATACTTGACGGCCGGCCGGGGCTCAACCGCCGCGGCTACTTACTTTTCTCTCGATCAGACGGCTTTTTTTCGGTCTGCCGGCGTACCGCATCCTGGGCGGCCGCAATCGCGGCGGGATCGCCGAGAAAGCGCCGCGACAGCGGCCGCAATTCGCTGTCGAGCTCGTACAGCATCGGGATGCCGGTCGGGATGTTGAACTCCACGATCTCGCTCTCCGTCATGCCGTCGAGCATTTTCACGAGCGCGCGGAGCGAATTTCCGTGCGCCACGACCAGCACCGTGCGATCGGCGTGGAGCTCGGGGACGATGCGGGATTCCCAGAACGGCAGCACGCGCGCCAGCGTGTCCGCGAGCGATTCGGAAGCCGGGAGCAGCCTGGGATCGAGGTCAGCGTATCGGATGTCGAACCTCGGGTGACTCGGGTCGTCCGGCGCGAGCGGCGGCGGCGGGATGTCGTAGCTGCGCCGCCAGATCTTGACCTGGGCCTCGCCATGCTTGGCGACAGTCTGAGCCTTGTCGAGGCCCTGCAGAGCGCCGTAGTGGCGCTCGTTGAGCCGCCAGCTGCTCTCGACCGGCAACCACATTCGATCGGTGGTATCCAGAATCAGCCACAGGGTCCGGATCGCGCGCTTCAATACCGACGTGAACGCGATCCGCGGCTCGAGATTTTCGCGTTGCAGCTCGCGTCCGGCGAGCACGGCTTCGTGACGCCCGAGCTCGGTCAAATCCACGTCATGCCAGCCCGTGAACAGATTCTCGACGTTCCAGGTGCTTTGGCCGTGACGGACCAGGATCAGTTTTCCGGACACGATGTTCTCCCTAGGAAGCGGAGCGGGGTCGAAGGGCTGCCACGAAGACGCCGTCGAATCGGGCAGAGAGCGTATGGCCGTCGTGAATTTCGACGTGCAGGCCGATGCGTCCGCGTCCGGAACGCGCCAGCATCTTGAGGAACTTCTCCAAGTGCTCCGGCGGCGGTGCCTTGAGGGTTCCCCGAAACTCGCCGTGGACCGGTTTCAAGTAGCGGATCGTCGATTCCTGGATCACGGCGTCGGCGTTCAGCCCGCGTGCCTCGATGTAGCGGGTGGCCCATGCCCAGCCGGTGAGCACGGCGACGCAGAACAGGCTCCCTCCGAAGGCAGTGCCCTTGTAATTGGCGTTCGGGGCGAACGGGGCGCGGAGCACGGCAGCGCCGTCGTGCGCGGAATCGACCGAGACGCCGAGGTGGCGCGCCAGGGGAAACTCACGGTCGATTCGATCCTGCAGATAGCCCACGCCGAATGCGTCATCCGCATCGTTTTCGCGGAACAGGGTCTTGGATATTTTCATTGCTGCGCAAGCCGCCTTACCGCCTGCAAGGCGACCGACAGGGTGGCGAAATCGGGCGGCGACCCGGTCCGAAGATCGACCACGATCCGCTTCAGGATGTCGACCGGCGCCGCGCGGCGCCGGATCCATTCGTCGACCCGCGCGCCCGGGTCCCGGCCCTTGCAAGCGAGCACCGCGCCCGTGATCTTGCGTTGCAGGCCGTACAGGTCGTCCCGAACGGTTCTGCGCGCGGCCGCCTGCCACTGTCCCTCGACCGCGAGGCCTTCGATTTGCTCCTTGATCCAGGTGAGGCCGATGCGCTCGCCGATGTCGAAATAGGCCCTCGCGGCGTAGCCGATCTCGAGCTTCGCTGCCGTGGCGACTTCCACCAGATCCAGCGCGCAATGCAGGGTCTCGAGCCCCGCGATTCTCGTCGCGAGGCGTTCCGGGACGTTCTGTTCGATCAGCTTGGAACGATACGTGCCGAGACGCGCCGCGGCGGTGGCGGAGAGCGTCGAACCGAGCTCGCTCCAGAGCTCCTGCACCGGCGCGGCGTAGCGGCTCACGGCACGCTCGATGTCCAGGCGGTCGCGCAGATTCTCGATGAGCCAGTAGCTCGCGTGACGCAGCAGGCGGGTGGTCTGGTACATCGCGGTGTACTGCACGGCGGCCGGGATCTTGTTGTCCAGCTCCTCTATCTGCGCCCAGATGTCGCGCACCGCGAACACTTCGCGCGCGGTGGTGTAGGCGCGCGAGATGGCCGCGGGGTCCGCGCCGGTATCGTCCTGGGCGCGCACCGGGAACACCGGACCCATGCGATTGATGAGGCTGTTGGTGATCGCGGTTGCGATGATCTCGCGCCGCAGCCGATGCCGTTTCAGACGCGAGGCGAAGCGGCGCTGCACCGGCCCGGGAAAATAGCGGATGAGCTCGCCGGACAGGTAGGGATCTTCCGGCACGTTCGAATGGATCAGCGCCTTGTACAACCAGATCTTGCCGTAGGAAAGCAGGATCGCGAGCTCCGGGCGGGTGAGCCCCTCGCCGGCTTTGCGGCGCTCCGCGATCTCCTCGTCCGAGGGCAGAAATTCGAGCGCGCGGTTCAGATCTCCGGATCGCTCCAGCACCCGGATGACGGAGGCGTTCTCGCTGAGACGATCCTTGGAGTGGAACTCGCCGGTGCTGATCGCCTGGCCCTGCAGGTAGTTGTTGCGCAGTACCAGGGCGGCGACTTCGTCCGTCATCTGCACGAGGAGGCGGTCGCGCGCGGCGCGGGTGATCTCGCGCGCGCGCACCGCGCCGTTCAGCAGGATCTTCAAGTTGACCTCGACGTCCGAGGTGTTCACTCCGGCCGAGTTGTCGATGAAGTCCGTGTTCAGCCGGCCGCCGCGGCGCGCGAACTCGATGCGGCCGAGCTGCGAGAAGCCGAGGTTTCCGCCCTCGCCGATGACCTTGCAGTTGAGCATGGGGGCATCGATCCGCACGGCGTCGTTGCTGCGGTCGCCCACGTCGATGTTGGACTCGCCGGTCGCCTTGACGTAGGTGCCGATGCCGCCGTTCCAGAGCAGGTCGACGTGCGATTTCAGGATCGCCTTGATGACTTCGTTCGGCGTGACTTGCGCCGGAAGCTCCAGCAGCGTCTGTGCTTCGCGCGACAAAGTCAGGCTCTTGGCGCTGCGCGAGAACACGCCGCCGCCCTTGGAGATGGCCGCCCTCGAGTAATCCTCCCACGAGGATCGCGGCAAGCGGAACATGCGCTCGCGTTCGCGGTAGGATCGGGCCGCATCCGGATCCGGATCGATAAAAATGTGCTGGTGGTTGAAGGCCGCGACCAGCCGGATGTGGCGCGACTGGAGCATCCCGTTGCCGAACACGTCGCCGGCCATGTCGCCGATCCCGGCCACGGTGAAATTCTTGTTTTGAATGTCGATGCCCATCTCGCGGAAATGCCGCTTCACGCATTCCCAGGCGCCGCGCGCGGTAATGGCCATTTTCTTGTGGTCATAGCCTGCCGATCCGCCCGAGGCGAAGGCATCGCCCAGCCAGAATCCGTATTCCTCCGATATCGCGTTGGCGATGTCCGAAAAGGTCGCCGTGCCCTTGTCCGCGGCGACCACGAGATAGGCGTCATCCCCGTCGTGACGCACCACCCGGGGCGGCGCGAGAATCTTGTCCTCGGCGATGTTGTCGGTGAGGTCGAGCATGCCTCGAATCAGCGTCTGGTAGCACCCGATCACCTCGGCAAGCTGCGCGTCGCGGTCGCCGGTCAGTGCGCGCCTCACGACGAAGCCGCCTTTGGCGCCCACGGGCACGATCACGGTGTTCTTGACCTGCTGCGCCTTCATGAGGCCGAGGACCTCGGTGCGGAAATCCTCGCGCCGGTCCGACCAGCGAATGCCGCCGCGGGCGACGAACCCCATGCGCAGGTGTACCCCTTCCATGCGGGTCGAGAACACGAACATCTCGAACATGGGCTTCGGCAGCGGAAGCTCCCGGAGTTTCTGACTCTCGATCTTGAAGGACAGGTAGTCCTTGGGCTCCCCGCCCGGGGAGAGCTGGTAGGCGTTGGTACGTACCGTAGCCGACAGCGCGCTCCAGAGGGCGCGCAGGATCCGGTCCTCGTCGGAGCGGGTGACTTCCTCGAGTTTGGATCGAATCCTCTGATCGAGCCGGGATGTGCCGTTGCGGCGCGCGGTGCCCGAGAGGTCGGGGTCGAACCGGGTGACGAACAGATCCGCGAGATCGCGCGCCAGTGCCGGGTTGTTGGCCAGCACCTGGGCAATGTATCCCTGGCTGAAGGGGAGACCTGTTTGCAGCAGATAGCGGCAATAGGCGCGCAGCACCACGACGAGGCGCCACGGCACGCCGGCCGTCAGCGTCAACTGGTTGAAACTGTCCGAATCCATGAGACCGGTCCACACGGCGGTGAACGCGCTCTTGATCTCGTCCGCGAGCACCTCGAAATTCGTGACCGCGGAACCCTGGATGTTGAGCTCCAGATCCTGTATCCAGGCCCGCCGGCCGCCGGCGAACTCGAGCCCGTACGGCCGCTCGGCCATCACCTTGAGGCCCATGTTCTCGAGCATGGGCAGAAGGTCGGAGATCGGGATGGCGTCCTCGAGATTGCGGAAGATCTTGAGAAAGAATTTGTCCTTGCGGCGCGGATCGGGTCGATAGACGTCCAGATGCAGACGGTTCCGCTCGCGTTCCGCGGCCTCGAGGAAGGTCACGTCGAGCGCCGCGGCATCGCCCGAGAAGTCCTCGGTGTAAGCGGCGGGAAAGGCCTGTGCATAGGTCGCGAACAGCCTGAGCGCGTACGCCTCGTCGAAGCGCGCGAGCAGCGCCGTCTTGAAATCGTCCGCCCAGGAACGCACGGCGACGACGATCCGCCGCTCGAGCGCATCGCCGTCGATGCGCGCACCGGTGCTCGGGAGCGTGCGCACCACGATGTGGATGCGGGCGAGGTTCGATTCGGCGATCTGCACCTGCGATTCCATGCCGGTGGCCGAGAGCGCCTCGCCGATGACGCGCTCGATCCGCTGGCGCACCTGGGTGTTGTACTTCTCGCGCGGCACGAAGACCAGGCACGAATAGAAACGGCGGAAGGGATCGCGGCGCAGCAGCAGGCGCACCCGCGGCCGCTCCTGCAGTCCGAAGATGCCCGTCACCAGGCGGATCAGATCGGGAACGCCGGCCTGGAACAGCTCGTCGCGCGGAAAGGACTCCAGGATGTGCTGCAATGCCTTGCCGTCGTGGCTGTCGGGCGCGAGGGCGAAGTGCTGCACGACTTGAGTGACCTTGTGGCGTACCAGCGGAATCTCGCGCGGCGGGGAGTTGTAAGCGGAGGAAGTCCACAGACCCAGAAATCGGCGCTCGCCGATCAGCCGGCCGGAGGGGTCGAAGGTCTTCACGCCGACGTAGTCGAGGTAGCCGGCTCGATGGACCGAGGATTCGAGATTGGCCTTGGTGACGAGCACGAGATCGCGCGAGCGGCTCTGGCGGCGGATGTCGCTCGCGAGAGTTCGCGTGGTGCTCGGCGGCCGCTTGTGGCCCGACCGCAGTATGCCGAGGCCGGTTTCCTCCACGGGATCGAGCGCGTCCTTGCCCTTGCGGCTCACCAGGCGATATTCCTTGTAGCCGAGGAAGGTGAAGTGCCGGTCCTCCATGAAGGTGAGCAGCGCCTGAGCCTCGCTCACGTCGCGCGCGTCGAACCGCTCGCTCAGCGCGCTCAGATCATCGGACGCCCGGCGCGCCGCAGCGCGCATCTTGGCCCAGTCGGCGCAGGCGACGCGCACGTCGCGCATGCTCCTCTCGATGTCCTCGCGCAGCGATTCGAGTACCGCCGGGTCGACGATCCGGTCCACCTCGGCATGCTGGAACGACTCGAGACGGCCGTGTTTGTCTGCGGCCGCGGCCCGCTCCTCGAGGGAGCGGAGCGATCCGGCGGTGTCCCGTGAAACGGCGAAGACGGGGTGCGCCAAATAGTGCATGGTCAACGATCGCCGCGCCAAGGCAAGGCCGATCGAATCGACCAGGAACGGCATGTCGTCGTTCACCATCTCGATGACGGTATGGGGCGAGGTGTAGCCGTGTTCGCGCAAGGTTGGATTGAACACGCGTACCAGCGCACGGCCGCGGCGCTTGCCCGCGAACTCCAGATGCGACAGCGCCGCTCCCGCGAGATCCGCCGGAGCGCGTGTCGACATGTCCTCGGCGTCGACGTTGCCATAATAGGTCGTCAGGAACCGCTTGTAGTCAGAGCCGCGACGGGATTTCGGCAAGCGCGCCGCCGCGGCCGTCACGGCCGCCACGATTCTTCGATATTGCTCGGTGCTCGCTTGGTGCATGTTTTCGTCCTAAAAAGTCAGTCCGGTCTCTCGAGGTCGGCGATCACGGCCGCCAGAAAACGGCAGGCCTCTCCGCCGGTGATGCAACGGTGATCGAAGCTCAGGGACAGCGGCATGCGCCGGTGCGCCGCCACGGTGCCTCCGACGGCCACGGCGTCGGTACGCACCTTGCCGGCGCCCAGAATGGCCACCGCGGGCGGCACCACGATCGGAATTCCGTAGCGCCCGGCGAGCGTCCCGAAGTTGGAAAGCATGAGAGTGAAGCCGCGCAGATCCTCCGGCGGGATGCTGCGCTGGTGGGCGGCGCTCTTTTGCGCGGCGACGGCGGCCTTCAATTCCTCCGGCGTCTTGTTCTCGATATGCCTCACCACGGGCACGATCAAGCCCTGCGGAGTGTCGACCGCGATCGCCAGATCGATGTGATCGAAAAGCACACGCGCATTCGAGGCCGCATCGTACCAGGCGTTCAGGGCGGGCTCGATGCGCCAGGCACCGATGAGCGCGCGCACCAGCCGCAGCATGTAGTCTCCGGGTTTCGACCACCCATGAACATCGGCATCGTCGCACACGGTGGCGAGCGGCACCTCGGCTTGCGATGCGGACATGCTCCGTGCCATGGCACGGCGCAGGCCGCGCAACGGTTCCCAGGCCGCGCCGGGCGGCAATTCGGGCGGCGGGACGGCGTGATCGAGGGTGCCATCGGCAGCGCCCGGGGAGCCCGCGGGGTTCGCATGGGCGAGCACGTCGTCGAGCGTAATCGTGCCGCCATGGCCATTGCCCCTGATGCCGGCGAGATCGAGTCCCAGATGGCGCGCCGCCGCGCGCGCCACGGGCAGCGCGCGGGGGCGTGCCGCGCCATTGCCGCGCGACACCGCCGCGACCGCCGACTCGACGAGCTCCGTTTCCGTGGCGACCGGCATGCTGCCGACCACTGTGCCGGAATCGAAATCGATCAGCGGCGCGCCGGTGGCGACGATGTCGCCGACTGAACCGTGCAGCTTCATGATGGTTCCTGCGTAGGGAACGGGCACCTCGACCACCGATTTCGCCGTCTCCACGGAGATCATCGGCTGATCGGCGAGCACCTGGTCGCCGGGCTTGACGTGCCAGGCGAGGATCTCGGCCTCCGCCAAGCCCTCGCCCAAATCCGGAAGTCTGAATGTGCCCATGATGCCGATGCTCTAGTCCGTCAAGGTGAGTTGCGCCGCATCGACGATGCGTTGCACGCTGGGGATGTAATCGTGCTCGAGCCGGAACAACGGCATCACGGTGTCGAAGCCCGCGACGCGCTGGATGGGAGCGATGAGATCGTACAGACCGTGCTCGGCCACGATGGCCGCGATTTCGGCGCCGACGCCCACGTTGCGCGCCGCCTCGTGCACGACGACGAGCCGGCCGGTCTTCGCGACCGACGCGAGAATGGCCTCGCTGTCGATGGGGCTCAGGGTCGCCAGGTCGATGACTTCCGCGCTGATGCCGCTGCCCTCGAGCTCGGCCGCAGCGCGCAGCGTTTCGACCGTCATCGCGCCCCAGGTGACCAAGGTGACGTCACTCCCTTCGCGAAGGATGAAGCAGCGGTCGAGCGGCAGCGCGCTCCCATCGTCGATGACCTCCTGACGCATGGCGCGGTACAGGCGGGCCGGCTCCAGGAACATGACCGGATCGGGATCGCGGATCGCCGCGAGCAGCAATCCGTAAGCACGCGCCGGGGAGGACGGGCACACCACGCGGATTCCCGGAATGTGGCAAAGCAGGGTCTCGGTACTCTCGGAGTGATGCTCGGGCGCGTGAATGCCGCCGCCGTGCGGAGTGCGTATGACCACCGGGCAGGTAAGCCGGCCGCGCGTGCGATACCGCATGCGCGACATGTGGTTCACGATCTGATCGAGCGCCGGATAGATGAAGCCCATGAATTGAATCTCGGCCACGGGCTTCAAGCCGTGCGTCGCCATGCCCACCGACATGCCCGCGATCGTCGCCTCGGCGAGCGGGGTGTCCTGCACCCGGAGCTTCCCGAAGCGCGCCTGGAGTCCCGCGGTCGCGCGGAACACGCCGCCGTTCACGCCGACGTCCTGACCGATCACCACGACGCGCTCGTCATGCTGCATTTCCCAGCCATGCGCCATCGCGATGGCCTCGACCATGGTTACTTTCGCCAACTCAATGTCCGCTGGATTGCCCGCTAGCCTTGGTGCCGTATTTTCGCGCCACGTCGCGTTGCTCGACGAGGTGCCGCGGCACTCCGGCGAACAGGTGATCGAACATGGCATCGGTCGAGGGCTTCGGGCCCCTCAAATAATCGCTTACGGCCGCGTCGATCTCGCGGGCGCATTCTTCGCTCCATGCCTGCTCGTCGGCCGCGCTCCAGGCCCCCGCCTCGAGGAGATACCGGCGCAGGCGGATCAACGGTTCGAGGGCCCAGGCTTGCTTGACCTCGTCCGCGCCGCGGTAGCGGCCGGAGTCGTCCGCCGTCGTGTGATCGCTCAGGCGATAGGTCAGCGCTTCGATCAGCGTCGGGCCGCCGCCGCGGCGCGCCGTATCGAGGGCCGCGGCGACGGTCTCGCGCACCGCGAACACGTCGTTTCCGTCGACCTGGATACCGGGGATGCCGGCGGCCACGGCTTTCTGCGCCAGAGTACGCGTCGCGGTTTGCTCCGCCACGGGCACCGAGATCGCCCAGCCGTTGTTCACGATCACGAAGACGGCGGGCAGCTGCCGGGCGCCGGCGAGGTTCAGCGCTTCGTAGAAAGCGCCCTCCGAGGTGCCGCCGTCGCCGATGTAGGCGAGTGCGCAGCGCGCCTCGCCGAGGACCTTGAAGGCCATGGCCGCGCCCGCGGCATGCAGGGTCTGGGTCGCGATCGGCACGCACCACGCAAAGTCGTGCCGCGCCCGGGCGAAGTCGTTGCCGCGCTCGTCGCCCCCCCAATAGGTCAGGATCTCGGTCATGGTCACGCCGCGCCACATCTGCGTGCCGATTTCGCGATACACGGGAGCGAGCACATCTTCGGCACGCATCGCAGCGCCCACACCGATATGCGTTGCCTCGTGTCCCAGCGACGGGGCGTAGGTCCCGAGCTGGCCGGTGCGTTGCAAGTTGACGGCCTTGGCATCGAACTGCCGCTGGCGCGTCATCGCCCGGTACATGCGCCGCACTTCCTCGTAATCCGCTGCGAACGCGGGCGGTTTTGCGACGAGGGCACCCTGAGGGTCGAGAATGCGCTTGTATTCGATTTTGAATTCGGCCACCGTCGGCATCGGCGAATTATGCCAGGGCGGAGGAGGCGGCGCTTCAGGCATGGTGGCGCCCGGCCAGATACGCTTGCGTTTGCATCTCGACCAGGCGGCTGGCTGCGCGCTCGAACTCGAATCTCAGCCGCTCGCCGCCGTAAAGCTTGGCGGGCGGCGCGGCCGCCGACACGACCGTCTTGACGCCGCGATCGTAGAGTTCGTCGATCAGCATGATGAAGCGCCGCGCGGCGTCCTCGTCCGATGGCGTGAATACGGGGACGCCGGAGATGAACACGGTGCCGTAGAGTCGGGCGAGGTCGATGTAGTCGTTCTGGCTGCGCGGACCTTCGCAGAGCTCACCGAACTCGAACCAGGCGATGTCGGGGCCGGTCGCGACGGCGCGAATCGGTCTGCCTTCGACGATGAGCCTCGCCGGCGCGACCGTGCCGCCGCCCGCGAGCGCCGTAAAACGCCGCATCATGGCCTCCGGCGTCTGCGGCGAGCCTGAGTCGAGGTAGGTCGGCGCCCGCTCGAGGTGCCGCAGGCGGTAATCGACTCCCGAATCCACCCGAAGGAACGTCGACATGCGCCTCGATGAGGGCAATCGCGGGCAGAAACCGTTGTCGCTGCAATCCATCCCGGTACAGATCCTGCGGCGGAACGTTCGAGGTGGCGACGAGCGTCACGCCATGGCGGAACAACCCCTCGAGCAGGCCGGACAGGATCATGGCATCGGCGATGTCCGCGACGAAGAACTCGTCCAGGCACAGCACGCGCACGCGCTTGGCGATGCGCCGCGCGACTGCTTCGAGGGGACTCGCACGGCCCTTGATGCGGCCGAGCTCTTCGTGCACGTCGCGCATGAATCGATAGAAGTGCGTCCGCTCGCCCGGCACGGGGCCCAATGAGGCGAAGAAGGCATCCATCAGCAGGGTCTTGCCGCGGCCGACGCCCCCCCAAAGGTACAGCCCGCGCGGGGCAGTGAGGCCCGCGCTCTTTGCCCCGAGCCACCGCCGCCAGTCATCGAGCCAGCGCGGCTCGCGCCGCAGACGCTCGGCGACCCGGTCGAGCTGCATGGCGGCTTCCTCCTGGGCGGAGTCGAGCTGCAGCCGGTCGGCGGCCACTTCCGATCGCCACCGTCCGCCGACCGTCTGGGGCTCGTCAGTCAGGCTAAAGGCTCTGGTAATTCGGACCCGAACCGCCCTCGGGCGTGACCCAGGTAATCTGATCCGTGTAGGGTTCCTTGATGTCGCATGCTTTGCAGTGCACGCAATTCGAGGCATTGATCTGCAATTTCCGGCCCCCTGCACCGTCGTCGATCATTTCGTAGACGTTGGCGGGACAGAAATTGGTACACGGGTTGCCGAACTCCTTGGTGCAGGTCGTTGCACAGAGGTTCAAGTCCGCGACCTTCAAATGAACCGGCTGGTTCTCCTCGTGCGCGGTGGAGGCGAAAAACACGAACGCCACGCGATCGCGCGGCGGCAGTTCCCGGTCTCCCCAGCCGCGGTCGGGGGAGACGTACTCATCGAGGCGCTTGAGCGCCTTGTCGTCGGCATGATTGGCGAGCGTCCACGGAAGTTTGCCGAACGTGATGGTTTCCAGGCCCGCATTGGCGATCCCGAGCCAGAGGCCGTGCCGAAAGCCGGGCCGGATGTTGCGCACCTTGTAAAGCTCCCGCCCGCCGGCCGATTCGCGCCAGCGCCGGTCGAAGCCGGCGGTGGCGCCGGTCTCGACGTAGTGGGCCGCGGCGGTCATGCCCGAGCGGATGGCCTGATGGATGCCCTTGATCTTCGGTGTATTCAGCGTGCCGCCGGCATCGCCGACCAGCATGGCGCCCGGCATCTCCAGAGTCGGCATGGATTGGTAGCCGCCTTCAATGACGGTGCGGGCCCCGCCGGCGACAATCTCGCCGCCCCGCAAGAGCGCCTTGACCGAGGGGTGATTCTTGAATTGCTGGAAAGCTTCGAAGGGTTTGAGGCGAGGGTCCTCATAATCCAGGCCGACGACGAACCCGACATACACGCGATCGGCGTTCAGGTGATAGAGAAAGCTGCCGCCGTAGGTGCGGCTGTCGAGCGGCCATCCCACAGTGTGTTGAATGAGGCCGGGCTGTACGCGCCCCGCCGGAAGCTGCCACAGCTCCTTGAAGCCGAGGCCATAGGTTTGCGGCGACTTGCCGGCGTCGAGCTTGAAGCGGCGGATGAGCTGCTTGGAGGTGCTGCCGCGGCAGCCTTCGCAGAACATGGTCACCTTGGCGTGAATCTCGGGGCCCAGCGCGAAATTCGGTCCCGGCTCGCCATTCTTCTCGACACCCATGTCGCCGATGCGCACGCCCTTCACCGCCCCGGATTCATCGAACAGGGCCTCGGCGGCGGCGAATCCGGCGAACACGTCCACGCCGAGCTTTTCCGCCTCCGTTCCGAGGATCGGGATCAACTGTCCCAGGGAGACGATGAAGTTGCCGTGATTCACCATCTGCGGCGGCGTCATCGGCAGCTTGTATCGATTGCGGCGGGTCAGGAACACGAACTCGTCCCGAGTCGCCGGAACGCAGATGGCGGGCGCATGCTCCCGCCAGGACGGAAGGAGCTCGTCGAGGGGTCCCGGCTCGAGGACCGCACCGGACAGGGAATGTGCGCCGAGGCTCGCGGCCTTCTCCAGGACACAGATCGTAAGGTCCGGCTTCAGCTGTTTCAGCCGGATGGCGCAGGCGAGGCCTGCGGGACCGCCGCCGACGATGGCGACTTCATATTCCATGACATCCCGTTGATTCATCGAATTTGCACCTGGGGTCTCAAGGCCCTAAGTCATTGAAAAAGGTGGCGTAGTAGATCACAAAAGCCCGAATTCGACGACTCGTGTCCACCATGCGGACAGGCGGTGAGGGGATTGGGGGACCGACGGCGCTTTACTAGATGGGGATACCATGGTTGTAAGCCACGGACGCTGCTAACTAAGGATGGCCAATGGATCTGGGCATGGTTGGGCACGGACGCCCACCCCCATTTGGCGCTAGCCTTGCCCCTCAGACCAGCTCAACGGCAATCGCCGTCGCTTCGCCGCCACCGATGCAGAGACTGGCAATCCCGCGCTTCTTGCCGCGGTTCTTCAGCGCATGGAGAAGCGTGGTCACCAGGCGTGCACCGGTCGCGCCGATCGGATGACCCAGCGAGCAGGCTCCCCCGTTCACATTGACCTTGCCATGATCCAGTCCCAGGTCCTTCATGGCCGCCATCGTTACCACCGCGAAGGCTTCGTTGATCTCGTAGAGATCCACATCGTCCGCGCGCCATTCGATTTGCTTGAAGAGCTTCTGCATCGCGCCCACCGGCGCCAGCGTGAACCATTCCGGTTCCCTCGCGAAGCTCGTGTATCCGAGGATCCGGGCAATGGGCTGGAGGCCGCGCTCACGAGCCACCGATTCGCGCGTCAACACCACGGCCGCCGCCCCGTCGGAGATGCTCGCCGAGCTCGCGGCGGTGACCGAGCCGTCCTTCCTGAAGGCGGGCTTGAGCGTCGGAATCTTCGATACATCGATCGTCCCCGGCGTCTCGTCCTTGTCGATCACCGATTCGCCCTTGCGGGTCTTGGCCGTTACGGGCGCGATCTCGCCCGCGAAAGCACCGCTCGAGATCGCCGCCTGGGCGCGCCGCGTCGATTCGCGGGCGAAGTCGTCCTGCGCCTGGCGTGAAAAATCATACTTGCCGGAAGTCGCCTCGGCGAAGCAGCCCATGAGCTGGCCGTCCCATGGGCTCTGCAGCCCGTCCGTGAACATGTGATCGAGGACCTCCTGAGGCCCCATGCGATAGCCGGCCCGCGCCTTGGGCAGAAGATAGGGGGCGTTGGTCATGGACTCGAGCCCGCCGGCCACCATGATCCGGGCGGAGCCGGCCAGGATCTGATCGCCGGCCTGCATGATGGCGCGCATGGCCGAGCCACACATCTTGTTGACGGTGGTGCTGGGGACGCTCGCCGGAATACCGGCCCCGAGGGCGGCTTGTCGGGCGGGAGCCTGACCGAGGCCGGCGGATAGCACGCAGCCCATGATCACCTCATCCACGTCGGCGGCGGCGACACGGGAGTCCGCGAGCGCGGCCTTGATGGCCACGGAGCCGAGTTGCGGGGCTGTCATGGCGGCGAATACGCCCTGAAACGCTCCGACCGGGGTACGGCGCGCGGACAAGATGACGAGAGGGTCTCTGCTCATGGCTTAAGGTTCCGTGAGGATGGGGGAAAGTATTCAATTATACCCCGGACGGGCCGTTAGTCGGGGAGCGGCGTCGGGGCGTCGGCGGGCGTCAGGGCGCGCGGGCGCCGGTGCGGGTGCCAGGGCGTCGCGGGTGCCAGGTCCGGGCGTCGCGGGTGCCAGGGCGCGAGGGAGGTCAGGGCGCGAGGGGCTCTCCGACCGCGGCGGCGATCATTTCCCGGCTCCGCTGGCGGGCGCCGTCGGGCACCATCACTCCAAGTACCTGGAACCGCACTGGCTTACGGCGAACCATGATGCTCCCGGTCGGCAGGACCTCGCGCGTGCCGTGGATCGCCGCGGGGACTATCGGCATGCCCGCTCGCTCGGCCGTCGAGAAGGCACCGCCGAGAAACCTACCCACCTGACGGGTTCCATCGAAGGTTCCCTCCGGAAAGAAGACCAGCGACTGGCCGGTCGCTGCCAGCTTCCAGACGCGCCGGGTGTCGGAGCCGCCCTTGTGCCGGTCGAACCGCTCGACGAATGCCGAGCCCAGCCGGCGTAGCAGCAAGCTGGCGAGCGGCACGCGCACCATTTCTCGCTTGATGACGAAGGCGAAATCCGGCGGCAGCGCGGCCGCCGCCACGATGCCGTCGATGTAGCTTGCATGATTGGCGACCACCACGCACGGGGCGTCCGGCAGCCGGTCTATCCCCTCGATCCGCAACGGAATTCCCGCTAGGCCGAAGAACCAGCGTGCAGATGTCCCCGCCACCCGGCGCCGCGCTTTGAGGCTCGGCAGGAACAGGTTGATCGTCAGTGTGATCAGACTCAATGCCGTGAACAAGACGATGCAATATGCTGAATACAGGCGTTGCAAGAGGGTTCGCGCGCTCGCTTCTGTGATCTGGTTCTCCTTATGTTAATACTTAACGGTTACTGTGAGACTGGTCACGCCCCCCTAGAACCACCCCTCGCATACTGACTCTCGACAGCGCGTACAGCACGATTTCGTGCAGCTCGAACGCGGGAAACTATGGCGACGGCTCTGAAAAGGTCGGTTTATACGAGAAGCTCGGGCGCGGGAGTGCCCCCATCACGGGATGCGGCAGACCCTGCCTTGCAGCGCTTTCTCGACGCAGTGTGGATGGAGCGCGGCCTCTCGGCCAATACGCTCGCCGCCTATCGCGCCGATCTGACCGCCCTGGCGCGCTGGCTCGAGGAGCGCGACAGCGCGCTTCTGAAGGCCACGCGCATCGAGCTTCTCGGATTCATCGCCGCCCGGGTCGAAGGGGGATCGCGTCCGCGGTCGACGGCCCGCCAGCTGTCGAGCTTCCGGCGTTTCTTCCGCTTCATGGTGCGCGAAGGTCTGATCACGGTGGATCCCACCGCACAGATCGCGATGCCCAAGATCGGACGCTCGCTCCCGAAATCGCTCACCGAGGCCGAGGTCGATGCGCTGCTCGAAGCGCCGCTGGTTACCGATCCTCTCGGCCATCGCGACCGCACCATGCTCGAGGTCCTCTATGCGACGGGCCTCCGAGTCTCCGAGCTGGTGAGTCTCAAGCACAACCAGGTCAACTTGAACCAGGGCGTCATGCGCGTGATCGGCAAGGGCAATCGCGAGCGGTTGATTCCGCTCGGCGACGAGGCCGTCCGCTGGCTGCAGCAATTCATGCAGGGCCCGCGAGTGGAGATCCTGCTGGAGCGCCAGACCGATTATCTTTTTCCCACGCGTCGGGGCGACCGGATGACGCGCCAGGCCTTCTGGCACATCATCAAGCGCTACTCGAAGAAGGCGGGCGTCGAGAAGGATCTCTCGCCGCACACGCTGCGGCACGCGTTCGCCACGCATCTCTTGAATCATGGCGCGGATCTTCGGGTCGTGCAGATGCTCCTGGGCCACAGCGATCTGTCGACGACCCAGATCTACACGCACGTCGCCCGCGAGCGTCTGAAAGATCTGCACGCTCAGCACCATCCGCGCGGATAGCCGCCGCGCGGGCGGCCGCGCCGGGGGTACGGCGGTATTCGAGATTTCCTGAACCACCGGTTCTGGAGGAAGTCCAAACCGGTCTCATTCATCGGAGTACTCGATGCGAACAAGCTGGGTCGTGTTGGCGCTCGCCGTGCTCGGCGCGGGCATGCCTGCGGGTGCGGTGCTCGCCCATCCGGCGGCCGATGCGCAGCCGTCGGATTCTCGGGCGGTCGCGGCCGACGCGCACGCCGACCCGCGCGCGGGACTCCTCAAGCTGTTGCCGGCCGGCTCGAAGCTCGAGGATCTGAAGCCCTCGCCGATTCCGGGCATCTACCAGTTCGTGCAAGGCGCCGACGTGAGCTATCTCACCGCGGACGGCAAGTACTTCCTCGACGGCAATCTGTACGACATGGCAACACGGGCCAATTTGACCGAAGCCATCCGCTCGCAGGCGCGGCTCGCGATGATCGACGCGGTGCCGGAATCGCAGATGCTGATTTTCTCGCCGAAGAATCCGCTCTACACCATCACGGTGTTCACCGACGTGGATTGCCAGTACTGCAGGAAACTGCACAGCGAGATCGCCGAGATCAACAAGCTCGGTGTGCGCGTACGCTACATGTTCTTCCCGCGCACGGGGCCGAACACGGAGAGCTGGCGCAAGGCGGAAGTGGTGTGGTGCTCGGCGGATCGCAACGAGGCGCTCACCCGCGCGAAGGCGGGGGCCGAGCTCGACATGAACAAGACCTGCGGCCCGACGCCGGTGGCGCGGGAGTACCAGCTCGGTCAGAGCCTCGGCGTGCGCGGAACGCCGGCGATCGTCACCGACGGCGGCGACTTCATCGAGGGCTACATGCCGCCCCGGGAACTCCTGGAGGCGATCAAACGGCTCCAGGTGGCGCAGCGCGAGACCGGCGCCGCGGCACGCACGGCGTTGCGCTAGGCGCGTTGCTCGGACGGGCTCCCGGGCTCCTCTAGCGCTCCAGAAGCTTCAACTTGTCCTTGACGCCCTCCCACTGCTTGGCGTCGGCGGGCGGCTCCTTCATCTCGCTGATCACGGGCCATTTCTTGGCCAGTTCCGCATTCAACTGACGGAAGTTCTCCTGGCCGGCCGGAATCTCCTCTTCGGAGTAGATCGCCTCCACCGGGCACTCGGGCTCGCACAGGGTGCAATCGATGCACTCGTCGGGATCGATCACCAGAAAATTCGGCCCCTCGTGGAAGCAATCCACCGGACACACTTCCACGCAGTCCATGTATTTGCACTTGATGCAGCTCTCAGTGACCACGAACGCCATGACTTGCCCTTCTCGATATATGAATGGAGTTGATCTTGATTCGGCCGCTATTCTGCCACAGCGGTGGATTTCAACGGACGCGTCAGCTCCGTGAAGTGGTAGTCCTCGCGCCCCTTGGCTCGGTCGGCGAAGAACCGGCGCAGCGTGAATTCGCCGCTCGGAAACGCCAGGTCGCTCCAGGGGATCTCCGATTCCTCGTACAAGCCGACCTCCAGACTCTCCGGGCCCGGCGCGAATTTAGGCGCTTCGAGGCGGGCCCGGAACATCACGTGCACCTGGCCTGCGTGGGTCACGTTGACCACAGCCAGGAGCGAGCCCACCTCGACCCTGGCGAGAGCTTCTTCATAACACTCCCGCGCCGCCGCAGCCTGCATGGTCTCGCCGTTCTCCATGAACCCCGCCGGCACGGTCCAGAACCCGCGACGCGGCTCGATGGCGCGGCGGCACAGGAGGATCTTGTTCTGCCACTCGGGAACGCAGCCGAGCACCAGCAACGGATTCTTGTAGTGGATCATGCCGCAGCCCGTACAGACGAAGCGCGGCAGATGATCCCCAGGGGGAATTTTCGATGTGACGGGCGAACCGCAGTGACTGCAGAAATTCAAGAGGATCCCACAAGTTAAGCCTGGTGCCCGGAGAGGGAATCGAACCCACACGGTGTCACCACCACCGGATTTTGAGTCCGGCGCGTCTACCAGTTCCGCCATCCGGGCATGCCAGGGCGGGCAGTATATTCGATTATTGTTCCATTTTCCGGGGGCAATTGTCGGGGCAAATTGCTCGGGGGCGGCTGGCGCGCTTTGGACGGTTGCGGCGCTTGGTAGTATTGCCTCGGATGCGGCGTCAGGATTTTCACTTCGAGCTTCCCGCGGAACTGATTGCGCAGCGGCCGGCCGCTGCGCGCGGCGGCAGCCGGATGCTGGCGCTCGACGGAGCGAGCGGGGCATGGCGCGATCTTCGGTTCGGCGATCTTCCGGGGCTTCTGCGCCCGGGAGATCTTCTGGTGTTCAACGACACCCGTGTCGTGCCCGCGCGGGTCCGAGGCACGAAGGATAGCGGCGGAAAGATCGAGATTCTGCTCGAGCGCGTGCTGAGCGCGCGCACTGCGCTGGTTCACGCGCGATCGAGCAAGGCCCTGAAGGCCGGGGCGACCGTGCTCTTGCCCGGCGGCCGCACGGCGCGGCTGCTCGATCGCGAGGGTGATTTGTTCCTCCTGGAATTTTCGGACGAGGTACTCCCTTTCCTCGAGACGTTCGGCGAGGTACCGCTGCCGCCCTATATCGAACGGCCGCCCGAACGCGGCGGATCGGGAGCGATATCAGACCGTCTATGCGCGCGAGCCCGGAGCCGTCGCCGCGCCCACGGCGGGCCTTCACTTCGATTCCGACATGTTCGCCGCGCTCGAAGCGCGCGGGGTGCGCCGCGCCTTCGTGACGCTGCACGTGGGCGCGGGGACTTTCCAGCCCGTCCGGGAGGATGAGGTCGAGCGCCACGAAATGCATGCGGAATATCTCGAGGTGAGCGCGGGCGCCTGCGCCGCGATCGAGGCCGCGCGCGCGGCAGGCGGCCGGGTGGTCGCGGTGGGGACGACGGTGGTGCGCAGTCTCGAGACCGCCGCCCTGGCCGCCCAAGGGCGTGACGACAGCGCAGGCGCAGAGTCCGCGCGCCCGATTCGGCCCTATCGGAGGGACGACCCGCATTTTCATCAAGCCGGGCTTCAGGTTCCGCGTGGTCGACGCCATGCTGACCAACTTTCACCTGCCCGAGTCGACCCTGGTCATGCTGTGCGCGGCATTCGTCGGCAGGGAGCCTCTGCTGGCCGCCTACGCCCACGCGGTCGAGGCGAGATACCGATTTTTCAGCTACGGTGACGCCATGTTCCTGACACCGGCGGCCTACGCCCGAGGCGAATCGTGAGCGCGGGTCCCGCCCCATCGCGCGAATCCCCGCCGAGGCCGGGCGCGGGCATGCGCTTCGAACTCGTGAAACTCGACGGTGCGGCGCGGCGCGGGCGGCTCGATTTCGCGCGCGGAAGCGTCGAAACCCCTGCGTTCATGCCGGTGGGCACGTACGGCACCGTCAAGGCCATGACGCCGGAGCAGCTCGAATCCGTCGGCGCGCAAATCATTCTCGGCAATACCTTCCATCTGTACCTGCGGCCGGGCCTCGAGGTGATCGAGGCGCATGCGGGGCTGCATCGCTTCATGCACTGGCGGCGTCCGATTCTCACCGACTCCGGCGGCTTTCAGGTATGGAGCTTGAAAGAGATGCGCAAGATCACCGAGGAGGGCGCGAGTTTCCGCTCCCCGATCGACGGCGCGCCGGTGTTCCTGTCGCCCGAGGAGTCGATGCGCATCCAGAGGGTCTTGAAGTCCGATATCGCGATGAGCTTCGACGAGTGCACGCCGTACCCGGCGAGCGAGGCCGAGGCTCGTGCGTCCATGGAGCGGTCGATGCGCTGGGCGGAGCGCGGCTATCGGGCCTATTACGGCAGCGAGCCGCCGGGGACGCTCTTCGGCATCGTGCAAGGAGGAGTGTACGACGAGCCTGCGCGCGGCATCGCTGGCGGCGCTCGAGGACATCGGGTTTTGCGGGTCTCGCGATCGGCGGACTCGCGGTGGGCGAAAGCGAAGCGGAGCGCATCCGGGTGCTCGAAGCGCTGGTTCCCGGGATGCCCGCGCACAAGCCGCGCTATCTCATGGGCGTCGGGCGGCCCGAGGACATTCTGGAGGCGGTGATTCGCGGCATCGACATGTTCGATTGCGTCATGCCGACGCGCCACGCGCGCAACGCCCATCTTTTCACCCGGACGGGGGTGATCAACATCCGTAATGCGGCGCATCAGAAGGACACCCGCCCCGTCGAGGAAGGGTGCGACTGTTACACCTGCCGGCATTACAGCCGCAGCTACCTGCGCCACCTGGACAAGTGCGGCGAGATCCTCGGGTCCCACTTGAATACCGTGCACAACCTCTATTTCTACCAGCGGCTGATGGCCGAGATCCGGGCGGCCATCGAGGCGGACCGGCTCGGGGCGTACGCCGCCGAGTTCTATGCGCTGCGATCGCAGCCCCGGGACCGGACGGCGGCTAGGAACCTGTCCGGGTAATGATCGCCGTAACTCGGACAAGCTCCTGGGCCGTGGCTCCCGGATCGGCGTCCTGTATACTGCCCGGCTTTGTGTAGCGGCGTGCGCCGCGGGAAATGGATGTAAACGCTATGGATTTCTTCATCAGTGCGGCCCATGCCCAGGCGGCGGGTGCGACAGGCGGGCAGGGCATCATCGCATTCCTGCCGCTGGTCATGATCATCGTGGTGTTCTACCTCTTTCTGGTGCGGCCGCAGAACAAGCGCGCCAAAGAACAGAAGGAGATGCTGACCAAGATCGCGGCCGGCGACGAGGTGGCCACCACCGGAGGGCTTCTCGGCAAGGTGGTCGAGGTGGGCGAGCAGTATTTGACGCTGGAGATCGCGAACGGCGTGAACGTCAAGCTGCAGAAGTTCCAGGTCTCCCAGCTCCTCCCCAAGGGTACGGTCAAGGGCGCATGATTTCCTATCCGCGCTGGAAGATCGTGCTGGTCGCGGTCGTGCTCGCGATCGGCATTTTTCTGGCGCTTCCGAACCTGTTCGGCGAGGAAAACGCGCTGCAGTTGGCGCGCGACCGCGCGGCCGTGCAGGCGAGCGACCGCACCGACATCGAGACGCTGCTCGAGTCCAAGGGCGTCAAGCCGACCGGATCCTTCCTCGACCAGGGCCGTTTGACGCTGCGCTTCGCCAGCAAACAAGACCAGTTGAAGGCGCGCGACATCATCGGGGACGCGCGCCCGAACGAGTTCACCATCGCCCTGTCGCAGGCCTCGCGCGTACCGGACTGGATGCGGAGCCTGGGTCTGAGTCCGCTGAAGCTCGGCCTCGATTTGCGGGGCGGCGTGTACCTCGTCTATCAGGTGGATGTCGCGGGCGCCGTGAAGCAGCAGCTCGATCACCGGGAACAGGACTTCCGCGCCTCTCTGCAGGACCGCCCGCGTTCCCTATCAGGACGTCCTGGTGGACTATCCGGCGAACCGCGTGCGGGTGCTGTTCCGCGACGAGGACGGCCGCACCAAAGGCAAGGCGGCAATCCTCTCCGACAATCGCAATCTGCACTTGACCGATATGACCGTCGACGGCGCGCCGTCGCTCGAACTGGTGCTGACGCCGCAGGAGATCAAGGATCGGGAAGATTATGCCGTGCAGCAGAACATCATCATTCTGCGCAACCGCCTGAACAGTCCCGAGCTTGCGGTGTCCGAGCCGCAGGTGGCGCGCGAGGGCGTCGACCGCATCGCCATCCAATTGCCGGGACTGCAGAACTCCGCCGAGGTGAAGAAGATCCTCGGCAAGACCGCGACCCTGGAATTCCGCATGGTCGACGAGACGGACAATCCGCTCGAGGCCGCCGCGACCGGCCATGTGCCGCTGGGCTCGAAGCTCTACTACACCCGCGACAAGCAGCCGGTGCTCCTGAAACGCGACGTGGTGGTGACCGGCGACCAGCTGACCGATGCGTCGTTCCAGCCCAACTCGCAGGACGGTCCGGCCGTATCGGTGAGTCTCGATTCGCGCGGCGCATCGAAGATGCTGAAGAACACGGAAGAAAACATCGGCCATCTCATGGCGGTGGTGTTCATCGACCGCTCGCGCGAGAAGAACGCGCAGGGCGTCGAGGTCGACCGCACCACCGAGGAGGTCATCAATCGGGCCACCATCCGCGGCGTGTTCAGCAACAATTTCCAGATCACCGGCGTGAACCCGATCGAGGGACGCGAGCTCGCGCTGTTGCTGCGCGCCGGAGGCCTCGCTGCGCCGTTGACGCCGGTCGAGGAGCGCGCCATCGGTCCGAGCCTCGGCCAGGACAACATCGACAAGGGCAAGCACGCCATGGTGTACGGCATGCTGGCCGCCTTCATTTTCATGGCGATCTATTACAAGCTGTTCGGCGTGATCGCGGATGTCGTGCTGCTCGCGAACGTGGTCCTGCTGCTCGCGCTGCTGTCGATAGTGGGCGCGGCCCTGACCTTGCCCGGAATCGCGGCGGTGGTGCTGACCGTCGGCATGGCGGTCGACGCGAACATCCTGATCTACGAGCGCATCCGCGAGGAATTGCGCAACGGCGTGTCGCCGCGCGCGGCGATCGGCGCCGGATTCGACCGGGCGTTCTCCGCCATCGCGGACTCCAACGTCACCGCGTTGATCGCGGGACTGGTCCTGTGGCTGTTCGGCGCGGGCGCGGTGCGCGGCTTCGCCGTGGTGCTGGTGCTCGGCATCGCCACCTCGATGTTCACCTCGCTGATGGGAAGCCGCGCGCTGGTGCAGGTCATTTACGGCGGGAAGCGCAAGGTCGAACGTCTGTCGATCTGAAGACATAAGAGTTCGATCCGAGGTCATTCATGGAGTTTTTTCACAAGGTAACGCGCTTCCCGTTCATGCACACCCGCAAGGTGTGGTACGGGCTGTCCGCCGTGCTGATCATCGCCTCGCTCACCCTGGTCGTAGTGCGCGGACTGAATCTCGGCATCGATTTCACCGGCGGCGTGGTGGTCGAGACGAACTTCTCGCAGGCCCCGAACATCGATCAGCTGCGCAGCGCTCTTGCGAAGGCGGGAGTTGCCGAGGCGCAGGTTCAGGCATTCGGCAGCTCGCGCGACATCCTGGTGCGCCTGCCGCCGGACCCGAACGCCAAGGGCGATCAGATCGGTGCGCGGATCCTCGATGTGTTCAAGACGGTGGATGCGGGCGTGAAGCTGCAGCGCACCGAGGTCGTCGGGCCGCAGGTGGGGCAGGAGCTCTTCGTCAAGGGCGCCTGGGCCCTGGCGGCGACGCTGGTGCTGATCGCGATCTACGTGCTGATGCGCTTCACGTTCAAGCTGGCGCTGGGCGCGATCCTCGCGGTGCTGCACGATCCGATCTGCGTCGTGGGATTCTTCGCGGTCAGCCAGATCACCTTCGACCTCACGGCGATCTCCGCGATCCTCGCGGTCATCGGCTATTCGCTCAACGACACGGTGATCGTGTTCGACCGGGTGCGCGAGCGGGCGCGCCACGCTCGAAAGCTGCAGGTCTCCCAGGTGATCGACGAGTCCATCAACCAGACGCTGTCGCGAACCTTGATGACCAAGCTCGTCACCTTGCTGGTGGTCGTGTTCCTCCTGGTGTTCGGCGGCGAGACGCTGCACGGCTTCTCGGCGGCGCTGGTGATCGGCATCATTGCCGGCACCTACTCGTCGATCTACATCTCCGCCGCGCTCGCGTTGGATTTCGGTCTGCGCACCGACGATCTTGCTGGAGCACAAGCTCACGAAGCCCGAGGAAGTCGACGGCTTGCCGTAGCAGCCTAGCCGGCCGACGTGGCGGGCAATGCGAGTGGGTCCGATGACATTGCTCTCGATCCGCAGGCTTGGCTGTCTTTCCTGACGCTGACGGTGCTCGAGGTCGTTCTCGGCATCGACAACATCATCTTTCTGGCCATTCTGGTCGATCGGCTGCCCGAAGGCCGCCGGCGCAGCGCGCGGTATCTCGGCCTGGGGTTTGCCGCGATCACCCGGATCGCGCTGCTGTTTTCGGTGGTCTGGCTCACGCGGCTGCGTACGCCGCTCTTCACGTGGTACGGCGAGGAGATCTCGGTCCGCGACCTGGCGCTCGCCGGCGGCGGCATTCTTCTGGTCGTGCAGAGCGTGAAAGAGATCCGCGACATGCTCCGGCATCGAACGGCGCGGCGGGAGACGGCCTCGCTGCGCGGCTACTGGCTGATCATCGCCCAGGTCGGGATCATCGACATCGTGTTCTCGTTCGACACGGTGTTCACGGCCGTCGGCCTGTCCAACTACGTCGAGGTGATGGTCGCCGCCATTCTGGTCTCGGTGGGGTGATGATGGCGGTCTCCGCAGGCATCAGGGGCCTTCATCGATCGCCACCCGACCATCAAGACCCTGGCGCTCGCGTTCCTCGTGCTGGTCGGGATCGCGCTGCTCGCCGAGTCCGTGCACATCGAAATTCCGCAAGCCTATTTGTACTTTGCGATGGCCTTCTCGGCGGCTGTGGAGTGGATCAACATCCGCTTGCGGCGGCGGGGTAACGCGAATGGAGGACGGAGCGTTCGCGGCGCGAGAGCCGGAACCGCGCTGCCGGATCTGCTCAGGTTTGCACGGCGAGCTGGCTGTGACTGCGTGAGTAGATGAAGTAGAGCGCCAGTCCGAACGCGGACCAGATGAAGAACGCCTCCCAGGTGATCGCCGGCAGCCCCGCCATGAGGAAGGCGCAGAAGCCCATGCCCAGCAGCGGCACCAGCGGCACCAGCGGCGTGCGGAACGGGCGCTTCAGGTCGGGACGGGTCTTGCGCAGCACGATGACGCTGGCGCAAACCATGAAGAAGGCGGCGAGCGTGCCCAGATTGACCAGTTGCGCCACCTTGCCGATCGGCGACAGGCCGGCGATCAGCGCGATGACCACGCCGGAACCCAGGATCAGGCGCACCGGCGTCTGCGTTTTCGGATTGACCCTGGCCATGGGCTTGGGCAGCAGGCCGTCGCGCGACATCGCCAGCACCACGCGGGTCAGGCCGAAGTAGAGCACCAGCATGACGGTGGTGATGCCGGCGAGGGCGCCGATCGAGATCAGCGCTTCGGCCCAGCCGATGCCGATCTGCTTGAGCGCATCGGCGATGGGCGCCTTGATGTCGATCTGGTCGTAGTGCACCACGCCGGTGAGAATGCCGGAAACGACGATGTAAAGGATGGTGCAGATCACCAGCGAGGCGATGATGCCGATCGGCAGGTTGCGCTGCGGCTTGATGGTTTCCTCCGCCGCGGTGGAAACCGCATCGAAGCCGATGTAGGCGAAGAAAATCAGCGAGGCGCCGGTGAGAACGCCGCTGTAGCCGAAGTGCGACTGGCCGTCGGCGTCGATGACCTGCGGCGGGATGAAGGGATGCCAATTGGCCGGATTGATGTGCGGCGCGGCGACGATGATGAAGATGGCGACGGCGGCGAGCTTGACGAACACCATGACGGTGTTGAATCGGGCCGATTCGCTGACGCCGATCGACAGCAGCACCGACAGCAGCAGCACGATGACCATGGCCGGCACATTGGCGATGCCGCCGTCGAGCGGGGCGTTGATCGAGCGCAGGCGGCAGATGCACGCCGAGCAGTTCCAGGATCTTGCCGAAGTAGCCGGACCAGCCGATGGCGACGGTGGAGGTGGCGATGGCATATTCCAGGATCAGGTCCCAGCCGATGATCCAGGCGATCAGCTCGCCGATGCCCGAATAGGCATAGCCATAAGCGCTGCCGGCGCCGCCGATGGCGCCCGCCAGCTCGGCATAGCACAGCGCGGCGAAGGCGCAGGCGGTGCCGGACAGAATGAACGACAGCACGATTGCCGGGCCGGAATGCTGCGCGGCGACCACGCCGGTGAGCACGAAGATTCCCGTGCCGATGATGCAGCCGATGCCGAGCATGGTCAGGTCGAAAGCGCCGAGGCAGCGTTTCAGGCCCGTATCGGCATTGACGTCGATCGGTTTGGTGCGGAACAGACTCATGCGTTCTCCCTCGGAATTCTGCTGATTATCGCCGGTTCGAGGCCTGATCGATGCTGGAGTATGCCTGGTACGGGACCCGCACGCCTAGCCGGGCGGATTTCCACGGTCGCGCTAAGCGCGCAAAGCGGCCGGCGTGAGTGGACCAAGCGCCGCGAGCAGCTCCTCGTAGACCTTCGGGGTGCCCGCGACGATGTTGGGCCCGAGCGCGTATTCCGAGCCGGCGGGCGTGCCGACGCGGCCGCCCGCCTCCTGGATCAACAACGTTCCGGCCGCCGTGTCCCAGGGCGCCAGCCCGAATTCCCAGAAGCCGTCGACGCGGCCTGCCGCAACGTATGCCAGATCGAGCGAGGCGGCGCCTGGACGGCGCATGCCGGCGGCGACGTTCATCACGGCTTTCAAACATGGCGAGATAGTCGTCGATGTGAGCGGCGGCCATCCGGTAGGGAAATCCGGTGCCGATGAGGGCGCCTTCGAGGGTGCGCTGGGTGCTCACGCGGATCTTCTTGCCGTCGAGCTGTGCGCCGTCGCCGCGCGAGGCGGTGAAGAGCTCCTGGCGCATGGGGTCGTAGACGACGGCGTGCTGGAGCCGGCCGCGGTGCTCGACCGCGATCGATACCGCGAACGTCGGGAAGCCGTGCAGGAAATTGGTGGTGCCGTCCAGAGGATCGATGATCCAAACGTACTCGCTCTCGCCGCTGCGGCCGCTCTCCTCGCCGAGAAACGCATGATCGGGATGAGCTGCGGCGAATCGTGGCGATGATGTCCGCCTCGGCCTTGCGGTCGATGTCGGTGACGAAGTCGTTGCGGCCCTTGGTGTCGATCTTCAAGGAATCGAGGCGGGACATGCTGCGGACGATCAGGTCGCCGGCGCGGCGCGCGGCGCGCATGCCGATATTGAGAAGTGGCTGCATAATGGCGGCGGTAGAATAACAGAGCATGACCGCCCTCGTTCGTGTCGTCCTCGTCGATCCCAGCCATCCGGGCAATATCGGGTCGGTGGCGCGCGCCATGAAGAACATGGCGCTCGACGACCTGATTCTGGTGAGACCTCGCTCGTTCCCGCACGCCGAGGCCGTCGCGCTCGCGGCGGGCGCGGACGACATTCTGGCGCGCGCGCGAGTGGTCGAAACCGTCGCGGAGGCGATCGAGGATTGCGGGTTCGTCGCCGGCACGACCTCGCGTCCGCGCTCGTATCACTGGGAGTTCACGACGCCGCGCGATGCGGCGGCGCGCATCGTGGCGCTCGGCGATGCGAATCGGGCGGCGCTGCTGTTCGGCTCGGAACGCTACGGTCTCGCAAACGAGGATCTGAATCATTGCAACGTGCTCGTCCGGATTCCCGCCAATCCGGACTATTGCTCGCTCAATCTCGCGATGTCCGTGCAGCTCATCGCCTACGAGATCTTCATGGCGCGCGAGCAGCCCGAGTCGCGCGTCCAGCTGGAGATGCCGCTGGCGCCCTCGGGCGACATGGAGCGGTTCTATGCGCATCTGCAGGCGGTGCTCGAGGAAATCGAATTCGAGGATCGGACCGGCTACCTCATGGAGCGGCTGCGGCGGCTGTTCAATCGCGCGCAGCTCGACGGCAACGAGCTCAACATCCTGCGCGGCATCCTGAGCGCGGTGCAGGGCAGGCGCCGGCGCGCCGGGGAGGACTCGCGCGAATGAAGCGGCGTTTACCTCGATTATGCCGCGACGACACCGGTCGCGCCGGAGGTGGCGGCGCGCATGGGGGAATGCCTCACCGCCGAGGGCGCATTCGGCAACCCGAGCTCCGTGAGCCACGGCTACGGGGCGCGCGCCGCCGCGCTGGTGGAGTCGGCGCGGGCGCAGGTGGCCACGTGCGTGGGCGCGGAGCCCGCCGAGGTCGTGTGGACGTCGGGGGCGACCGAGGCCAACAATCTCGCGATCTTCGGCGTCGCGCACTATTACCGGGACGCGGGGAAACACATCGTCACGGCGCGCACGGAACACAAGTCGGTGCTGGATTCCTGCCGCGAGCTCGAGCGGCGGGGATGGCGGGTCACGTATCTCTCGCCCGGACCCGACGGCGTGCTGGAGCCCGGACAAATCGCCGAAGCGCTCGAGCCCGAGACGGTGCTGGTGTCCGTCATGCACGTCAACAACGAGATCGGCACGATACAGGATATCGCGGCGATCGCCGCTCTCTGCGCGCGCTCCAAGCAGGCGAGGCTGCACGTGGATGCCGCGCAGAGCGTCGGCAAGGTGGATTTGGACTTCGCCGCGCTGGGCGTCGATCTCTTGTCGCTGTCGGCACACAAGGTCTATGGGCCCAAGGGCGCAGGGGCGCTGGTGGTGTCGCGGCGGCGGGGCGTGCAGCTCACGCCGCTCCTCCACGGCGGTGGTCAGGAGCGGTCGCTCCGCTCGGGGACCATCGCGACCCATCAGGTGGTGGGCATGGGAACGGCGTTTGCCCTGGCGAGCGTCGAGACGCACGCGCGAACGCGAGCGCATCGGTGCTCTGCGGGAACTGCTCTGGCGGGGAATCAGCGTGCTCGGCGGGGTACGCCGCAACGGCGAGCCGTCGCGCAGTCGGTGCCGCACATCCTCAATGTCTCCTTCGAGGGCGTCGAGGGCGAAAGTCTGATCGCCGCCCTCGAGGCCCGAATCGCGGTGTCGACCGGTTCGGCCTGTACGTCGGCGCAGCGCGAGGCGTCCTACGTGCTGCGGGCGCTTGGGCCGCGACGACCGTCTGGCCGAAAGCAGTCTGCGCTTCAGCCTGGGCCGCTACTCGAGCGCCTCCGACATCGACACGGCGGTGGATGCCGTGACGCAGGCCGTGCGGCGGCTGCGCGGGATCAGCGGCGCATGATCTACAGCGAATCGACCCGGCGCTATTTCGAGAACGCCGCCTGCGCCGGTGCCGAAACCGGTGCGGACTGGTTCCGCGGGGAGGCTGGAAGCCGCGGGCGGGGCACGTGGGTGCAATTCGACGCGCAGGTGCCGGCGGATGCCGGCGGCAGCATCCGCTGTGTGCGTTTCCTGGCCTTTGGCTGCCCGCACGTCATCGCCGTCTGCCAGTGGGTGGCGGAGCACGCGGTAGGGACGGCGGCCGCTGGGCGGCTCCCTGAGAGCGTCCAGGCGCTCTCTGCCCGATTCGATGTTCCGGTCGAGAAGCTGGGCCGGCTCCTGATCGTGGAGGATGCCTGGGCGGCAGCGCTCGAGAGGGCCGGCACGGGAGGGCCGAGGGTTTTGCAGCGCAATGCATGAGCATGCATGACGATATGCTTAAAAATGCGCGCGAGGTCCCGTGTTGGGCGACTATCGGAGTGTAAGTATCCAAGCTTCGAGAGGCGATTAAGAGGATTGCCGGATATGGCGATATCATTGACGGAATCGGCGGCTGAGCGGGTTCGATCGCATCTGGAGAAGCGGGGCGCCGGGATTGGGTCTGCGGATCGGTATCAAGAAAACCGGTTGCTCGGGCTTTGCCTATGTCGTCAACTATGCTGACGAAATCCATCCCGGCGATGCCGTCTTCGAGGTTCGCGGGGTCAGAGTCGTGGTGGACTCGGCGAGTCTTCCGCTGATCGACGGTACCTCGGTCGATTTCGTCAAACAGGGCTTGAACGAGGCTTTCAAGTTCCAAAATCCGAAAGCCAAGGGCGAATGCGGCTGCGGAGAGAGCTTCAGCGTATAGCCCGGACGCCGCGGGACGGGCTTGCGAGTTTTTCCAAGTAATACAGGCACTTCGGCGAATCGAGCCAATTGCCTGGCCGGGCCGCCTCCAGTACACTTCGCGGTCTTTGTCGGGCCCTCTCCAGGGCCAACCCCGCAACTGACCCGAGGATCATCATGCCCATCGAGCGCACTCTCTCCATCATCAAACCGGACGGCGTGGGCCGTAACCTCATCGGCGAGGTACTGAGCCGGTTCGAGAAGGCCGGATTGAAGGTGGTCGCCGCGCGCATGACGCACCTCTCCCAGAAGGAGGCCGAGGGCTTTTATGCGGTGCATCGCGAGCGGCCGTTCTTCAAGGACCTGGTGAAATTCATGACCTCGGGCCCCGTGCTGGTACAGGTGCTCGAGGGCGAGGGTGCCGTCGCCAAGAACCGCGAGGTGATGGGGGCGACGGACCCGAAAAAGGCCGCCAAAGGCACCATCCGCGCGGACCTCGCGAGCTCCATCGACGAAAACGTGGTGCATGGCTCGGATGCCGCCGATACGGCGGCGCGCGAGATTGCTTACTTCTTCCGTGAAATTGAGGTCTGCCCGCGTACGCGCTAGCGTATGCGCGAGTACTTCGTTGAGGCTCGAGGCATCCAAGTGGCCGCCGATCGCGTAAATCTTCTGGGCTTGCCCCGACGGGAGCTGGAGGCCTTCGTCGCCGAGCGTCTCGGCGCAAAGCCGTTCCGCGCCCGGCAGTTGATGAAATGGATCTATCGAAAGGGTGCCGCGGATTTTTCCGCCATGAGCGATCTGAAGCAGGAATTCCGTGCCCAGCTCGAGCAGATCGCAACGATCGAAGTGCCCGAAATCGTGACGGAGCAGCGCTCGGCCGACGGCACGCGCAAATGGATGCTGCGCATGGACGAGGTGCAGGGCATCGAAACGGTGTACATCCCGGAACCCGATCGCGGCACGCTCTGCATCTCGAGCCAGGTCGGCTGCGCCATGGACTGCACGTTCTGCTCGACGGCCCAGCAGGGATTCAACCGCAATCTGAGCGTCGCCGAGATCGTCGGCCAGGTGTGGCTGGCGCACCGGGAGCTCAAGGACACGCGGCCCGACGGCCGCGCGATCACCAACATCGTGTTCATGGGGATGGGGGAGCCCTTGGCGAACTACCGCAACGTGGTCCCTGCCATGCGGATTTTCCTGGACGATCTGGGCTACGACCTGTCGCGCCGGCGGGTGACGCTGAGCACCTCGGGCCTGGTTCCCCAGATCTACAAACTGGCGGAGGAATGCAACGTCGCGCTGGCGGTCTCGCTGCACGCGCCGAACGACGACTTGCGAAACCAGCTCGTGCCGATCAACCGCAAGCATCCGATCGAGGAGCTCCTCGCGGCGTGCTGGCACTATATCGAGCGGCAGAACGGCCGCAGCGTCACGTTCGAATACGTCATGCTCGACGGAATCAACGACAGACCCGAACATGCGAGGGCGCTGGCGCGCCTGTTGCGGGGCCGTCCGGCGAAACTCAACCTTATTCCGTTCAACGTGTTTCCGGGTACCCGCTACCGATGCTCTCCGGCGCGGACCATTCTCGCGTTCCGCGACATCCTGAACGAGCATGGGGTGATCGCGACCACGCGCCGCACGCGCGGAGACGACATCGATGCGGCGTGCGGCCAGCTCGCGGGCAAGGTGACCGATCGCACCCAGACCCGGCTCGGCGCGAAGCTCGCGGCGCCGCGCACGCCGGCGGAGGTCCCATGAGCCGACGGTCTCGAATGCAATCGACCGTGGCGCTCCTGGGGTTGTCGGTGCTGGCGGCGTGCCATCCCTCGCCGCCGGTATATCAGCCGCCCGATCGGCACAAGAAGCCCGATCCCGCGCAGGCCGCCGTTGCGAACATGCAGATGGCGCTCGAGTACATGAGGGAGAACAACTTGGCGCGGGCGCGGGATCGCATCGAGATTGCGCTCACTGAGGCGCCTTCGAATCCAAGCGTGCAGGAGACCGCCGGCCTGGTCTACGAGAAGCTCGAGGAGAAGGCGAAGGCGCATCAGGCGTTCACGGCGGCGGCACGGCTCGGCAAGGACGACCCCGCCATCCAGAATAGCTACGCCGGGTACCTGTGCCGGAGCGGCAAGGCCGCGGCCGGCGAGAAACTGTTCCTCGAAGTCGCGCGCAGTCCCCTGTACCAGACTCCGGAGGTCGCGCTTCTCAATGCGGGCGTCTGCGTGGGCGGAGCGGGTGACGTGCTCGATGCGGAGCGCTATTTCAACCGCGCGCTGACCATCAAGCCGAACATGCCCGAGGCGCTGCTGGAGCTCGGCAATCTAGCCTTGAGCCGCGGCGATTCCAAGGAAGCGCTCGATTACGTTCAGCGGTATCTGGCCGTCAATCCGCCGACTCCCGAAGTGCTGATGCTCGGCGTACGGGCCGACCGCAAGCTCGGCGACAGTACCGGAGCCGGCGCGTTTGCGCAGCAGATCAATACGCAATTCCCGGACTCCGAGCAGGCGCAGATGCTCCGCAGCGGCCTTGCTCGATGAGCGAGGACCCGCAAGCGCTCGGGCAGCGACTGAAGGCCGAACGCGAGCGGCGCGGGATGAGCACGCAAAAAATCGCCAACGGCATGCATCTCGACGAGTGGGTCATCGATGCGCTCGAGGCCGGCGACTATCAACGTATCGGACCCACGGTGTACGCGAAGGGACACTTAAAGAAGTACGCGAGCCTGCTTGGCCTATCCGTGGCGCCGCCGCCGGCCGATCCGATGCCCCCGGCGCCGGCGGCGGGGGCCTATCCGCCGCCCATCGTGAGGCTCGACACGCCCAAGGAGCCTCATGCGGCGTGGCCGCGCATCGGAACCGTGGCCGCGGTCGCAATACTGGCGGGAGGAGTCTTCTGGTGGCGCGAGGCTCATCAGGGGAGCTCTGCGCCTGCGGTTTCGGTGCCGCCTCCGCCGCAGGTCCTGGCGTCGACGGGTCCCTCGGCCGAGCAGGCTCCGGCGGAGGAGCGCGGCGGCGATTCGGCCGGGGAGGCAAGCACTTCCGGGACGGCCGCAGGAGAAGCGGCCGCAGGAGAGGCGGGCACGGCGGCGGCTGCTGCGCCGGCCATGACGAAGGCTGTTGCGGCGCCGCCGGCGCCGCCGGCGAAGGCGTCCTCGCAGACCGCCGTGCCGGCTGCGGCGTCGAGCGGAGCTGCGGATTTGACGCCCGGCGTCGGCAAGGCGCGGTTGCGGCTGAGTTTCTCAGAGGATTCCTGGGTCGACATCCGCGATTACTCCGGCAAGCGCGTGTTCCAGGGGAACGGGCGGGCGAACAGCGTCAAGACGGTTGCCGGCATGGCGCCGTTTCGAGTCTACCTGCGCTCTGCCGGCGGCGTTCAACTACAACTGAACGACCGGGCGGTGGCGATCGGCCGGCAATTCATCTCGGGCGATGAGGCTCGCTTCGAAGCGGGCGCCGACGGCGTGCTGCGGCGAGAGCCGCCGGCGGCGCCGGGCAATGACCCGGAAACGGCCGCTGTGTCCCCCCACGGCTGAACGGAGTTCCCTTGAGCAAAGTCATCGAGCCGTTGCGCGGCGTTCACGATGTGTTGCCCTCGCAGGCCGCGGCGTGGCAGTTCCTGGAAAAAATCACGCGCGAAGTGTTCGCGAGCTACGGCTACGAAGAGTTCCGAGTTCCCATCATCGAGCAGACCCAGCTGTTCAAGCGTTCGATCGGGGACTTCACCGATATCGTCGAGAAAGAGATGTTCAGCTTCGTGGACCAGGGCGAGGATCACATCACCCTGCGGCCCGAGGCCACCGCGGGCATCGCCCGCGCCATGATCTCCAACGGCCTGGTACGGGAAGGACGCCTGAAGGTGTGGTGCATGGGCCCCATGTTCCGGCGCGAACGGCCGCAGGCGGGACGCTATCGGCAGTTCCACCAAATCGATGCGGAAGCGTTCGGTTTCCAGGGACCGGACATCGATGCCGAGATGATCTTCCTGTCGGCCCGGCTCCTCAAGCGGCTCGGCCTCAAGGGGCTCAAGCTCCTGGTCAACTCGCTCGGGACGCCGGAGGTGCGTGCCGTGTACCGTGAACGACTGGCCGCCTATTTCGGCAGTCACGAAGCGGCGCTCGACGAGGACAGCAAGCGGCGCCTGCAGGGAAATCCGCTGCGCATTCTCGACAGCAAGAACCCCGACATGCAGCGCCTCATCGCGGGTGCGCCCTCGATGCTCGAGGCACTGGATGCGGAATCGAAGGCCCACTTCGAGGAGCTCTGCGGACATCTGCGCGGCGCCGGCATCGCGTATGATGTCGAGCCGCGCCTGGTTCGAGGGCTGGATTACTACACACGCACGGTGTTCGAGTGGACCACCGATGCCCTCGGCTCGCAGAGCACGGTGTGCGCCGGCGGCCGCTACGACGGGTTGATCGCGCAGCTCGGAGGGGCGAGCACGCCCGGCATCGGGTGGGCGATGGGCCAGGAACGGATCGTCATGCTGCTCGAAAAACAAGCGGCCGGCGTAGCGACCCAGCATCCGCATCTCTATCTGGTATTGGCCGGAGAGCGTACCGAGGCGCAGGGCCTCGAGTTGGCGGAGCGAGTGCGCGACGCGTGGCCGTCGCTCCGACTGCAGGTGAATCTGGGCGGGGGAAGTTTCAAGGCGCAGTTCAAGCGCGCCGACAAGAGCGGCGCCGAGTTCGCGCTCGTTTTGGGAGAGGACGAACTGGCTCGAGGGGTCGTTGCCCTGAAGGCGCTGCGTCAGGATCTGGCGCAAGAGGAATGCCCCATTGCCCAAATCAGTGAACGCTTGGGGACATTGTTGGGTCTGACACGGGGCTAGGCAGCGGAGCAGTCATGGCAGAAGACTATTTGACAGACGACGAACAACTAGAACACGTCAAGCGATTGGCCGCGGAATACGGCCCCTGGACCATCGGCGCGGTGGTGTTGGGGCTGGCTTTCGTGACCGGTTATCGTTACTACCAGGGGCACCGGGATCAACGCTCGCTCGCGGCGGGCGCGCAGTTCGAGGGAATGGCCATCGCGGTCCAACGCAACGATCAAGTGACGGCGCGGCACATTGCGGACGGATTGGTGAAGGATTTCCCGGGTACACCGTATGCCGATCAGGCGCAGTTGGCGGTCGCCGGGCTGTACGTCGATCAGGGCGAGGATGCGAACGCGATCGCGCCGCTGACGGCGGTCATGGAGCATTCCAAAGATACCGAGCTCAGGCGCGTCGCGCGGCTGCGTCTTGCACGGGTGATGATCGATCAGGGCAAGGCCGACGATGCGCTCAGCCTGCTGGCGGGAGATGCGAATCCGGGACCGTTCGCTGCGCGCTATCACGACGTGCGCGGCGATGCCTACTTCGCCAAGAAGGATCCGCAGAAAGCGGCCGAGGAGTACAAGGCCGCGCTTGCAGAGGGCAACGGCAGTGAGGGCATGGACGCGGCGCTGTTGACACTGAAGATCGCCGACCTCGGCCTGGCGTCCGCGCCGGCCGTTCCCGGCGTGATCGCGACGCCGTCCGGGACGCCGCCCGCCGCAGCCCCGCCGAAGGCGACACATTGATGCGCACATTCCTCCCGCTGGCTTTCGTCGCACTTCTGATCTTCACCGGGTGCAGCAAGGACAAGGATGTCGAGCCGCCTGCGAAGCTCGTCAACTTTCCCGCCAAGCTTCCGGTCAGAGACCTGTGGGGCGACAAGGTCGGCGGCGGCAAGAAGCAGGTCAAGCTGCGCCTGGGACTGGGTCCGGCGATCGACAACGATCTGGTGTTCGCCGCGTCCGACAAGGGCGAGCTGGTCGCCGTCAACCTGGAGAACGGCCGTCAGGTGTGGGTCAAGAAGTTCAAGAAAATGCAGTTCTCCGCCGGTCCCGGCGCCGCCCTGGGAAAGGTGGTGGTGGGATCGACCAAAGGCTGGGTCATTGCGCTCGAGGGCGCGAGCGGCAAGGAACTGTGGCGCACGCGTGTGAATTCCGAGCTCCTTTCCGCGCCGGCAATCGGCGAGAAGGTCGTGGTGATGCGCTCGGTCGATGGGCGGCTGCATGGGTTCGATGCGGTCACCGGCAAGGAGCTGTGGGCGGTGGAGCAGCAAGTGCCCAGGCTGAGCCTGCGCGGCACCGCCACTCCGGTGATCGCGAAGGACGCCGTCGTGTGCGGGTTCGACAACGGCAAGGTGATGGCCGTGTCGCTCGCCACCGGCGATACGATTTGGGACACGGCGCTCGCCACGCCGCACGGCAGGACGGAATTGGACCGTTTGGTTGACGTGGATTCCTCCGTCAGCATCGTCGGCGACAATGTGTTCGCCACCGGGTTTCAGGGACGCACCGCCATGCTCGCCCTCGACTCGGGTCAGATCTGGTGGGCGCACGACATGTCGAGCTATCGCGGCCTCTCGGTCGACGAGGAGAATCTATTCGTGACTCAGTCGGACGGCATCGTGGTGGCGCTGCGCCAACGGGACGGGTCCGAAATCTGGCACAACGACAAGCTGAAGCGCCGCGGATTGAGCGCTCCGGCGATCACGAGCACGGCGATCGCCGTCGCGGATTACCAGGGCTACCTGCATTGGCTCGACAAGTCGACGGGTGTGCTGGTCGCTCGAGAACGGGTGGCGAAGTTCCGCGTCAGCAGCGCGCCGGTGGCCGTCAAGGACACCGTCGTGGTGCTCACGGACTCGGGAAAGCTCGCCGCATATCGCGCGACGCCCGCCGCTCACGCGTCTCAAGCTCCCGCGCCGCAGGCACCAGCCCCGGCAGCGCCGGCGGGGACGCCGCAGCCCGAAGCCCCGACGACGCAGGGCGCCGCTCCGCCGCAGTAGCCGTCGCGACGTGCTCCCCGTAGTCGCACTGATCGGTCGACCCAACGTAGGCAAGTCGACGCTGTTCAATGCCATGACGGGAACGCGCGACGCGTTGGTCGCGGATTTCCCCGGGCTCACCCGCGACCGGCAGTACGGTTTCGCGCGCCGTACGGACGTTCCGTGCATCGTCGTCGATACCGGCGGCCTGGTAGAGAGGGCCGACCAGATCGAAAGCCTCATGGTCGCCCAGACGGAGCGGGCCATCGCCGAGGCGGACCGTCTGATCGTGCTGGTGGACGGCCGCGCGGGTCTTACGCCTCAAGATGAGTTTGCCGCGCAACTGGCCCGCCGCAGCGGCAAACCCGTGGTCCTCGCGGTCAACAAGACCGAGGGGTTCGACCTCAATATGGCCGTGGCGGATTTTCATCAACTCGGCCTCGGCGAGCCGCACCCCATCGCGGCGGCGCATGATCAGGGCGTGGTGTCGCTTCTCGAGGCGGCGCTTCAAGGCCTCGAGCCGGACCCTTCCGACGGACCGGACGCGGGCGGCATCCGAGTTGCGGTGATCGGGCGCCCGAACGTCGGAAAGAGCACGTTGATCAACCGGCTTCTCGGTGAAAACCGCCTCGTCGCTTTCGATCAGCCCGGCACCACCCGCGACGCCGTCATGGTGCCCTTCGAACGCGACGGCGAACGCTACACGCTGATCGATACTGCGGGCCTTCGGCGCCGCGCGCGCGTCGAGGAGGCCATCGAGAAATTCAGCGTCATCAAGACCCTGCAGGCCATCGAGACCGCGAATGTGGTGGTGGCGGTCATGGATGCTCACGAGAATGTCGCGGAACAGGACGCGAGCCTTCTGGGCATGGCCATCGAGCAAGGCAAGGCGCTGGTTCTCGCCGTCAACAAGTGGGACAACATCCCGGCCGAGCAGCGCGAGGAGATCCGCGCCCAGGTCGAGCAGCGCCTCAAGTTCGCCGATTTCGCCCCGATTCATTTCATATCCGCCCGGCATGGGAGCGGGGTCGGTGAGCTGCTGCGCACGGTTCGAGAGGTGTACGCCGCGGCGATGCGCGACATGAGTACGCCCGAGCTCACCCGGGTGCTCGAGGCCGCCATCGTGAGCCACCAGCCGCCGCTGGTGAGCGGACGCCGCATCAAGCTTCGCTACGCCCACCAGGGCGGCCGCAACCCGCCGGTGATCGTGATCCACGGCAATCAGACCGACCACGTGCCCGACGCATATCGGCGTTACCTGGTGAACGTCTACCGCCAGGCCTTCGACCTCGAGGGAACGCCCGTCCGTGTGGTCTTCCGGGCGGAGGAGAATCCGTTCGCGGGCAAGCGCAATCCCCTGACGCCCCGCCAGCGCCGCAAGCGCAAGCGCCTCATTCAGCGTAACAAGCGCTGAAAGATTCTTTTGCTACACTAGCGCCAGGGTGTAAAAAGAAATTCACCGGGCGCGCCGGTGCCAGTTGCGGGTGCTCCTGTGCTGCAAGTGTTCAGGACTAGAATCGCACGTTGGGTCGCCGTCGCCGCGGCGATCGTCGCCGTGTACGCCCTGGCGGGGTTCGTGATCGCACCCCGGATCGTCCGCAACGCGCTCCTCAAGGACATTCCGCAAGCCATGGACGCGACGCCCAGCGTGGGCGCCATCCACATCAATCCCTTTCTGTTCCAAGTGGAAGTCGATGACTTCGCGCTCGCCGGCCAGGGCGGCGGGAAGCTGCTCGGGTTCGGGCGTCTGTTCATCGACTTTCAGCTGTCCTCGATCTGGCATCGCGCCTATACCTTCAAGCAGATCGAGATCGCATCGCCCTACCTCAACGCAGTGGTGGCCCGCGACGGAACCATGAATTTGCTGGCGCTGCGCCCGAAGCCGCAGCCGGGTGCGCCGACGCCGGCTCCCGCGGCCGCCGCCCAGCCGATCCCCGCGCTCCGGCTGGGCTCGTTCAAGGTGACCCAGGGGTCGGTGAGCTATCAGGATGAGAGCCGTCCCTCGCAGTTCGCGGCGCGGCTCGCGCCGATCGACTTCGAGCTCAAGGATTTCGTCACCGGTGTCGCGGGGGGCCTGTTCACCTTCACGGGAGTCACCAAGCTCGGCGAGCGCGTGGAGTGGCACGGCCATGTGTCGATCCAGCCGGTCGAGTCCGACGGCGAGCTGAGCATCCAGGGGCTGCGTGTGCGCACGCTCTGGGAATATCTCGAGGACCGGGTCAATTTCGTGATCGATTCCGGCACCATCGACGTGCAATCGACGTACAAGTTCGCGCTGAAGGACGCGATCGAGCTCCAGATGAACCTCGCGAAGGCCTCCCTGAGCGATCTGGTGGTAAAGCCGAGAAACTCGGATGCCGCGTGGGTGAGCGTTCCGCAACTCCTCGTCACCGGCACGAACGTGGATCTATCGCAACGGCGGGTGCAAGTCGACTCCGTGTCGCTGTCGGGTATGAAGCTTCAGACCTGGCTCGAGCCGGACGGCTCGCTCAATCTCATGCAACTCGCGGCGGCGCCATCCGGGGCCGCGAGCGCGCCGCCGGCGGCGCACGCCCCCACGTTGAGCGCCGCGACCCGGGGCGCCGCCGGCGCACCCGCGCCCAACGATGCCGGCGCTCCCTGGCGCGTGGAACTGAAGGCGTTCGATCTCAAAGCCTCGAGCATTTCGGCGGAGGACCGCAGCGTTCAGCCGGCGGCGAAGGTGGTCCTGGCCCCGCTCGACGTGCAGATCGGCGGGGCGAGCCTCGACCTCAGCAAGCCGGTGGAGGTCAAGCTCGACACTCGCATCGACGGCAAGGGCTCGATCGCGGTGAGCGGCGAAGTGACGCCGCAGCCGGCGTCCGCGTCATTGAAAGTCAAACTCTCGGGGGTCGATCTGACGACGGCTCAACCGTATATCGCGCAACGCACGTCGATGATCTTGCGCAGCGGCAGATTGGGCGGCGATGCGCAAGTGAGCTACTCGCAGGTTGCCAAGCCGGGCGGGAATGCCAAACCCGGCCCCGCGTTCAGTTTTGCCGGCGATATCGACGTTGAGGATCTTCGCACCGTCGACGATCTGCGCCACGACGATCTGGTCAAGTGGGATCGGCTCGACATCCGCGGTTTGAAATTCCAGCAGAACCCGAGCCGGCTCGAGATTGCCGAAGTGCTGGTGCGCAAGCCCTATGCGCGGGCGATCATCGAGTCGAACGCGACCTTGAACGTCACCAACGCGCTTAAGGGACCGGGCGGCGGCAAGAGCGGGACTGCGGACGCGCATGGAGCGGCGGGCGCGCAAGAACCCGTCGCGCAAGAGGCTGCCGCCCCGCCGGAGCCCGCCGCCAAGCGCGCCGGCAGCCGCAAGAAGGGCGCTGCCGCGAGTCCGGATGCCGCTGCGCCGAGCTCCGCGCAAGCGCAAAGCGCCTCCGCCGCCATGCCCATGGCGATCAAGAAGGTACTCATCAAAGACGGTCTCGCCAACTTCACGGATCTCTCGGTCTCGCCGCATTTTTCCGCCGCCATCCAGAAGCTCCAGGGCAGCGTCCTTGGATTGTCGTCGAAACCGGGCTCGCGCGCGACCGTGGACCTCGAGGGCGCCGTCGATGCGTTCTCTCCGGTATCGATCAAGGGCCAGGTCAATCTCCTGAGCGCGGCGCTCTACACCGACCTCGCGCTGGATTTCCGCAATATGGAGCTCAGCATTTTCAATCCGTATTCGGGAAAATTCGCCGGCTACAACATCACCAAGGGCAAGCTGACCACGGAGCTGCACTACAAGGTCGAGGGACGCAAGCTCGATGCGCAGCACCACATCGTCATCGATCAGCTGGAGTTCGGCGACAAGACGGAGAGCAAGGATGCGGTGTCGCTGCCGATCAAGCTCGCAGTCGCGTTGCTCAAGGATCGCAACGGCGTCATCGATCTGAATCTCCCCGTGACAGGCTCGCTGGACGATCCCAAGTTTCGTCTGGCACCGATCATCTGGAAGGTTTTCGTCAACATCCTGGAAAAGGCCGTGACCGCGCCCTTCGCTTTGCTGGGGTCGCTGTTCGGAGGCGGTCCGGACCTGCAATTCATCGATTTTCACCCGGGTGTGAGCACCGTCGATGCTTCCCAGACGGACAAGGTCAAGGCCATCGTGAAGGCTTTGCAGGGGCGCCCGCAGCTCAAGATCGAGGTGCCCATTGCCGCGGTGCCGGAACTCGACCGGCCGGCACTCATCGATGCGGAGTTCGAATCCCGGCTGAGCGAGGCGATGGCCCAAGCGCCCTCTCGCAAGAAACAAGCGGCGGCCGGTGCGGCTTCGCCCGCTTTCGACCAGCTCGATCCCTCGTCCAAGCTCGACCTGCTGACACGGGTATACCAGCACGAGATGGGGGGAGAGCCCAAGTATCCGGATGCAGTGACCGCCGTCAAACAGAAGCCGGAACAGATCTCCGCCAAGATCGATTTCCTCACCGCCGCGCTGCACGAGCATCTGACCGTCCCGGACGACCGGTTCAAGGCGCTCGGGGAGCAACGTGCCCAGGCTTTGCAGCAGGCGCTGCTCACGGACACGCAGATCGATCCCGCGCGGGTCTTTTTGGTGGCAAACGACAAGGCTACGGCCAAGGACGGTTCGGTGCGCGCCGAGCTGTCCCTGCGTTAGGCCGGCGGCGGCGCCGCGGGCCGCGGCGGGGCACCCGCCTCGAGGCGCGCATCAACATGAGGCATCGACGGCTGCGAGTCTGCCCCGATCTGGTGCATGGGCGCGGGTGTACCGCGCCCACTCACGGACCTAACCCTCTGATTGATCGAAGAACTCTTTCGCTGGCACGGCTGGTGCTCAGGAACGTCGCGATCCATCGGGCCAGTGAAGGGCATTCCATGAAGCTCGTGACCGCCATCATCAAACCCTTCAAGTTGGACGAGGTGCGCAAGGCCATCGGCGACATCGGTGTGCAAGGGCTCACCGTGACCGAGGTCCGCGGATTCGGACGGCAGCGCGGACACACGGAGATCTACCGGGGCGCCGAGTACGTGGTGGAATTCGTCCCAAAGACAAAGATAGAGGTCGCGGTGACCGATGCCATGCTCGAGCCCGTGATCGAGGCGATCCAAACGTCCGCACATACCGGAAAGGTGGGCGACGGCAAGATATTTGTATTCGCGTTGACGCAAGTCGTGCGGGTCCGAACCGGCGAGCGGGACGCGAGTGCACTTTAGAGGAGCGTTGATGATCAAGCGGCCGATGGGTCTGTTTCTATGGATGCCGGCTCTCTGCGCGCCGCTGGCGCCGCTCGTGCACGCGGATCAGCTGACCGCGCCCGCGCTCGTCTCCGCCGACAAATTGAGCGCGGGCGATACGGCCTGGATGCTCACGTCCACCGCGCTGGTGCTCATGATGTGCGTGCCGGGCCTCGCACTCTTCTACGGCGGCATGGTGCGCAAGAAGAACGTGCTCGCCACCTTGATGCAGAGCTTCGCCTGCACCTGCGTGGTGACGATCCTCTGGTGGCTGATCGGCTATTCATGGGCGTTCACCCCCGGCAATCATTTCATCGGCAGCTCCGCGCGCGCGCTGTTCAGCGGGATGAGGTACATCCACGACGATGCCGGCGGCAAACTGACCGTATCGCATCTCGCACCGACGATTCCCGAAACCGTGTACGCGATGTTCCAGATGACCTTCGCGATCATCACACCCGCCCTGATCGCCGGTGCATTCGCCGACCGGATGAAATTCTCGGCGATGCTGATCTTCCTGTCGGCCTGGTCGCTTATCGTGTATGCGCCCATCGCGCATATGGTCTGGGAGCCGACGGGATGGTTGAATGAGGCGGGCGTGCTCGATTATGCCGGCGGGACGGTGGTCCACATCAACGCCGGGGTCGCGGGCCTCGCGAGCTGCCTCGTGCTCGGCAAGCGTCTCGGCTACGGTCGGGAGCGGATGCCGCCGCACAATCTGACGCTGACCTTGATCGGCGCCTCGCTCCTGTGGGTGGGCTGGTTCGGGTTCAATGCCGGCTCCGCGACCGCGGCCGACGGCCGCGCGGGCATGGCGATGCTGGCCACCCAAATGGCGACCGGCGCGGCCGCGCTCGGCTGGATGTTCGCGGAGTGGCTCAGCAAGGGCAAGCCGAGCGTCCTCGGCATCGCGTCGGGCGCGGTGGCAGGGCTCGTCGCCATCACGCCTGCTTCCGGCTACGTGGCTCCTTCAGCCGCAGTGGTCATCGGACTGGCGGCCGGCGTCGTGTGTTACTTCGCGGCCACCTCGCTCAAGCACCTGTTCGGCTACGACGATTCCCTGGACGCGTTCGGCGTGCACGGCATCGGCGGCATTCTCGGCGCCTTGCTCACGGGAGTATTCGCGAGCAAGGAGATCAGCGGCGTGGATGGCTCGCTGTTGACCCAGGCCAAGGGCGTGCTGACCACGGTGATCTACGGCTTCGTGGTCAGCTACGCGCTCCTGGTCGTGATCGACAAGCTCATCGGTCTCCGCGTGACCGAGGAGCAGGAGCGGGAGGGTCTCGACATTTCGCTGCACGGTGAAAGCATCGAGTAGCGTAAACTAGCTTTTCCGCCATCCGCGGGGGGAGGAGTTACCGATGTCGTGGTACGGACTTGCGACTTTTTGCGCGGTCTACTTCTTGGCCGTGGCGACGCCGGGTCCGGGTGTGGCCGCGGTCATCGCGCAGGGATTGGCCCGAGGCAGCAGCGGAGCGCCGGCTTTCATCGCCGGCTTCCTGGTCGGGGATTTGCTGTGGTTTTGCGCCGCAGTTCTGGGGCTCGCCGCCCTGGCTCAAACCGCTCATGCGGTCTTCGTGCTCGTCAGATACGCGGGCGCGCTGTACCTCCTGTACCTCGCCTACAAGCTCTGGACCGCGCCGGCGAAACCCTTGACGGAAACCGACGCCGCTACCTTGGCCAAACCGCCGCGTGCGCTGTTTCTCGGCAGCTTGACCCTGACCTTGAGCAATCCGAAGCCGATGCTGTTTTTTCTGGCATTGCTCCCCACGGTGGTGCCGCTCGAGTCCCTGAGCGCCTTCGGACATCTGGAGATCGCGGGGGCGATCGCCGTCATTTTGCCCCTCACGCTCGGGGGTTACGTGCTGCTCGCGGCGCGCGCCAGACGATGGCTGCGCAACCCGAGAGCGATCAAGCTCGTGAACCGCGGAAGCGGCACCATGATGGCGGCCGCGGCCGTCGCCGTCGCGACGAGATAGCCCATGTTCAGCTGGCTTCAATTCGTGATCGCGGCGCTCGTCGTGGTCGCGCTGACCGGCCTCCGGGTCGCACAGGAATACGAGCGCGGAGTGGTGTTTCGGCTGGGGCGGTACCAGGGGCTGCGGGGGCCGGGCCTCTACTGGATCATTCCGCTGAACATCGAGCGCGCCGTGACGGTGGACATTCGAACGCGGACGGTCTCGGCCGAGCAGCAGGAGACCATCACGCGGGACAGCGTCACGATCAAGGTGAACGCGGTGCTGTGGTACCGGATAGTCGATGCCTCCCGATCCGTGATCTCCGTGGCCGACGCACAGGCGGCCGTCTACCAGCTCGCGCTCACGGGGCTGCGGAACATCATCGGCCAGCACGATCTGGACGAAGTGCTGCAGGAGCGCAACAAGATCAATGCTCTGCTGCGCGAGGGCATCGCAAATTCCACGGCGGAATGGGGGCTCGAGGTGCAGCGCTTCGAGATGAAAGATGTCGAGCTCCCCGAAGCCATGCAGCAGGTCATGGCGATGCAGGCTGAGGCGATCCGCGAGAAGCGTGCGCGCATCATCAAGGCGGAGGCGGAGCTCGAGGCCTCGGTGAAGCTGTCATCGGCGGCCGCCCAGATCACCATGAACCCCGCGGCGCTGGAGCTGCGCCGTATGCAAATGATTGCCGAGGTCGGTGCCGAGAACAACAGCACCGTGGTGCTCATGATTCCGTCGGACTTCGTGTCTTTGGCGCACAAGCTGAACGAGTACCTGGCGCAGCAAAAGGCCTGATCCTGCGCGGCCGCCGGCGCCGTGCACCCGGCGGAGGACTGCGACCGGCGTCCGTAAATCGCGACACCGCGGCGAATGGGCTTTCCCGCACCCGCATTTCGTGACGGATCTCCCACTTGGATTTCGATTATGCCAGGTACGCTTTCGCCCACTGGTCCGACCCCTCGTCACCCGGAGACACCGAATGAGCAATCCATACAACAGCGCGGCCGAGCGCGCGTCGATCCTGGGTCCCACGCTTTATTTCAAGGGCGATTTGAGCGCCGAGGAGGACCTGTTGATCCAAGGCCGGGTGGAAGGCTCGATCACGCACACGCAACGGCTGACCGTCGGCGCTCAGGGGACGGTGAAGGCGAATATCCGAGCGCAGATGATCATCGTCGAAGGTACGGTGGACGGCGACCTGCAGGCGGACAAGTCCGTGTTCGTGAAGGACACCGCGAAGGTATGCGGCAACATCTACGCGCCTTCGGTCAGCATCAACGAGGGCGCGAGTTTCAGCGGCAGCATCGATATGGGCGGCAAGACCGGCCACTCTGCCGCCGGCGGCAAATCCGATGATGCACCGCCCCGGGCGGTCAGGGCCTCCGGGAGCGCGGCGTAGCAATGGCCTGGTTCAAAAAATCCGAGGATGGAGACAGCGACATGATGAACTCGAATTCGAGCGGCCGTCCGACTCCGCAAGAACCCATGAGCAGCCGGCCCGAGCCGCGAGAGCCGCGCGTCGAACCGCGTACGCCGACGGCCCGCCCGCCGGAAGCCCGATCGCATGAGCCGCGGGCCCCGGAGGGCCGGGCGGCCGAGCCGCGTCCGGCGGAAGCTCGCTCCCCGGCATCCGACGCCGCACCGCGCGCGTCCGTGCTCGGGCCGACCCTGAAGTTTCGCGGCGAACTCTCGGCGCAGGAGGACCTGATCATTCAGGGCAGCGTGGAAGGATCGATCACGCACACCCAAAGCCTGACCGTCGGTACCGACGGCACCATGAAGGGCGACATTCGCGCCCGAATCATCGTCGTCGACGGCAAGGTCGAGGGCGATTTGTACGCGACCGAATCGGTGACCATCCGTGCCACCGCGAAGGTGAAGGGGAACGTGTTCGCGCCGCGCGTCGGTATCACCGAGGGGGCATTCTTCCAGGGCCAGATCGAGATGCAGCCGTCGGGCGCCGCCGTTCAGGAGCACAGCGCGCGCTTGCGCCAAGCCGCGCACACGATGCCCTCGCTGGATGCGCCGGCGGTCGACAAGCTGATGACCTCGAGCTCCGGCTAGTTCAGGAAGAGCGCCGGGTCCACCCAGGCGCGATTCAGACTGAGCGCCCAGTGAAGATGCGGGCCGGTCGCGCGCCCGGTCATGCCCACGGCGCCGATGCGCGTCCCCGCGGCGACCCGCTGGCCGGGCTTCACGTCGACGGCGCTCAGATGGGCGTACATGCTGATGAGGCCGCGCCCGTGATCCACCAGGATGGTATTCCCGGTAAAGAAATAATCCCCGGTATCGATCACGGTCCCATCGGCCGGCAGGATCACCGCGGTTCCGGCCGGCGAGGCGATGTCCATGCCGGTATGCGGATTGCGCGATTCACCGTTGAAGACGCGGCGCATGCCGAAGGAACTCGAGCGAACGCCCGGTACCGGCGGCGCCCAGCGCAGCGTCGCGGGCGGGGAATCGCTCCAATGATTCAAGGCATGATCCATGATCTCGTGCTCGCGCTGGTAGCGCTTCAAGTCGGCGGCGGATAAATCGACCTGGCGCGGCGCTACTTTCAGCGATTGAGTGGTGTAGTGCTTGTCGCCCACCGCGAAGTCCAGATCGCGCGCGCCCGCAGAATCCCGGACCCTCACGCGAAAGGGCCCGATCGGCGCCGACAAGGGGATGCCGATCACCGCTATCCAGCCGCCTCCGTCTTGCAGCACGAGCGCCCGATGTCCGTCGGCCTCGACGTAGGGCGGCACGTCGCCGACGCTGTCCAGGCGGATGATTTTCACTCCGCCTGGAACCGCGCTTTCCTCGGGTAGCTGCATGGCCGCCGCGGCGTGCACGGCCGTGCCGACGAGCAGCAGCACGAGCAAACGGCCTGCGAGCGTCGCGAATCGGCCGCAATTCGCGAGCGAAGTGTTCCTCATGGACGCTGCACCTTGGCGCGAATCCTTCCCACGGCGAGGCGCGCTTCGATTAGCTCGCCCTCGGCGACCTCCGCCGCATCGCGCAAGATCTTGCCTTGCTCGTCCATGACGATGGCGTAACCGCGGTCCAGCGTCGCGAGCGGGCTTACGGCATTCAAGGTGCGCACCAGCGGCAGAAGCCGCTCGCGCGCGCCCCGGACGGCCCCGAGTCCTGCCGCCTCGAGCCGGGCACCCAGCGCTTCCTGGCGGGCGGCCAGCGTGCGCACCCGGGCCAACGGGGCTCCGTGCCAAAGTCGGCTGCGGGTTTCGCGAAATTCGGTCATACGGACGTTGTGGAGCTGCCGTATCGCCCGGCCGATGCGCTGCTCGAGGTCCTCGAGACGGCTCAGGTGCTGGGCCAGGCGAGCGGCGGGACTCACCAGGGCCGCCCGGCCCCGAAGCCACGTGAGCCGCTCACGATGGCCGTCCATGCGCCGGTGCATCGCCCTCGACATGCGCTGGTCGAATTCGTCCAGGCGCTGAGTCTCTCGGGCCAGGCGAGCAATCGGGCTGACCTGCGCCGCGCGGCCGGTCAGCCAGCGCAGCCGCTCGCGGCGCTCGGCCAGATGCCGGCGCAGGGATCGCTCCAGCCGGGCGCCGAGCCGCCCGGCGGCCGTCAGCCATTCGTCGGCGTCCGGCACGACGAGCTCCGCGGCGGCGGAGGGCGTCGGCGCCCGGACATCGGCGGCAAAGTCGGCGATGGTGAAGTCCACTTCGTGGCCGACACCCGAAATCACGGGAATCGGCGACGCTACGATCGCCCGGGCCAGTTTCTCGTCGTTGAAAGCCCAGAGATCCTCGAGCGAGCCGCCGCCGCGCGCCAGGATCAACACGTCGCATTCGTGCCGGGCACCGGCCGTCTCGAGCGCCGCGACGATCTCCGCCGCCGCCTGCGCGCCTTGAACGGCGACGGGGTAGATGAGCACGCCGGTCGCGGGAAAGCGCCTCGCGAGCACGTGAAGGATGTCCCGCACCGCGGCCCCGGTGGGAGAGGTGATCACGCCGATTCGTTTGGGCAGGGTCGGCAGGGGGCGCTTACGCTCGGCCGAGAACAATCCCTCGGCCGCCAGCCTCGTGCGCAGTTCCTCGAATTGACGCTGCAGGGCGCCCAGGCCGGCGTCCTCGAGGTGATCGACGATGAGCTGGAATTCCCCGCGCGGCTCGTACAGCCCGATGCGGGCCCGCACGAGCACCTTCTGACCGTCGCGCGCGGTGAACGCACACAACATATTTCGCTGCCGGAACATCGCGCAGCGCACCTGGGCGGCGGCGTCTTTCAGGCAAAAATACCAATGTCCCGAACTCGGCCTGGAGAAATTGGAGATTTCCGCCTCGAGCCAGAGCGTTCCAAAACCGCGCTCCAGCAGCACGCGCGCCTCCCGGTTCAGGCGGGAAACGCTGTATACGTCGCGCTCGGGGCGTGCGAAAGAACCTGGCATGGCCTCCATGGCCGAAATGATAGCGGTTTACCGCACCCCCCGCCCAAGGTACAATGCGCCGCCTCTTAGACGAACCAAGTGAACGCTCATGCGTATTCTGGAAGAGGCACTCACCTTCGATGACGTGCTGCTGGTCCCGGCGTATTCCGAGGTTTTGCCGCGCGAAGTCTCCCTGGCCAGCCAGCTGACGCGAGAAATCCGCGTCAATCTCCCGGTGGTTTCGGCCGCCATGGACACCGTCACCGAGGCCCGGCTCGCGATCACCATCGCGCAGGAGGGCGGCATCGGCATCGTTCACAAGAACATGTCGATCGAGAACCAGGCGCGCCAGGTCGACCGCGTCAAGAAGTTCGAAAGCGGCGTGATCAGCGATCCCATCACCGTCAAGCCCGACATGACCATACGGCAGGTGATCGACCTCACCCGCTCGAAGAACATCTCCGGCGTACCCGTGGTGCTCGGCACCCAAGTGGTGGGTATCGTGACCCACCGGGATTTGCGTTTCGAGACCAAGCTCGATGCGCCGGTGTCCTCGGTCATGACCCCCAAGGAGCGCCTGATCACCGTGCGGGAGAACGCGCCGAAGGAAGAGGTGCTGGCGCTTCTGCACAAGCACCGCATCGAGAAAGTGCTGGTGGTCGCGGGCAATCACGAGCTCAAGGGGATGATCACCGTCAAGGACTTCCAGAAGGCGACCGAGTTTCCGAATGCCTGCAAGGACTCGGTCGGGAGCTTGCGCGTGGGCGCGGCCGTGGGCACGTCGCCGGACACCATCGATCGGGTTCACGCCCTTCGCGAAGCCGGCGTCGACGTCGTGGTGGTGGACACCTCGCACGGGCACTCACGCGGCGTGCTCGAGATGGTCGCCAAGATCAAGAAGACGTTCCCGGATCTGCAGGTCATCGGCGGCAACATCGTGACCGCCGAGGCGGCGCTCGATCTGGTCAAGCATGGAGCGGACGCCGTGAAAGTCGGTATCGGGCCGGGATCGATCTGCACGACGCGGATCGTCGCCGGCGTCGGCGTTCCGCAGATCAGCGCGATCTCGCGCGTGGCCAAGGCGCTTGCCGGCACCGGCGTTCCGGTCATCGGCGACGGCGGCATTCGATACTCGGGCGATGTCGCCAAGGCGCTCGCGGCCGGGGCTCATTGCGTGATGATCGGCGGCATGTTCGCCGGTACCGAGGAATCCCCGGGCGAGGTCGAGCTGTATCAGGGTGCCTCTTACAAGTCCTACCGCGGGATGGGATCGCTCGGCGCGATGGCGCAGGCGCACGGGTCCAGCGACCGGTATTTTCAGGACACGACCACCGATCTCGACAAGCTCGTTCCCGAGGGGATCGAGGGCCGGGTGCCCTACAAGGGGAGCCTCGTATCGATCTTGCAGCAGCTCGCGGGCGGTCTGCGCGCGGCCATGGGATACACCGGCAGCGGCAGCATCGAGGAGATGCGCACGCGTCCCTATTTCGTCAGGGTGACCAGTGCCGGCGTCCGCGAAAGTCATGTGCACGATGTGACGATCACCAAAGAAGCGCCCAACTACCGGATCGGTTGATGCCCGACATTCATGCCGAGCGAGTTCTGATTCTCGATTTCGGCTCGCAGTACACCCAGCTGATCGCGCGCCGCGTGCGTGACTTGGGCGTGTATTCGGAGATCTACGCCTGGGATGCGGATCCGGCGGAGATCGAGCGATTCAACCCGCGCGCCATCATCCTGTCCGGCGGCCCCGAGTCCGTGTACGAAGCGAAGGGGCCCGAGGCACCGCGTGCCGCATTTGCGATGGGCGTACCGGTGCTCGGAATTTGCTATGGCATGCAAACCATGGCCGCCCAGCTTGGCGGGAAAGTCGAATCCTCCTCCCACCGCGAGTTCGGGGCGGCGCAGGTGCGCCCGATGGGCAACTCGCGTCTGCTCGACGGTCTGGCGGACAATCGCGACGCGGCGAACCGGCGGGTTCTGGATGTCTGGGCGAGCCACGGCGACCGGGTGGCGGCCCTGCCGCCGGGGTTCAGCGCGATCGCGGAGAGCGACAATGCGCCGCTTGCGGCGATGGCCGACGAGTCGCGGGGACTGTACGCCCTTCAATTCCACCCCGAGGTGACCCACACCTTGCAGGGAGGCGAGATCCTGCGCCGTTTCGTGCGCGAGATAGCCCATTGCGGCGCGAGCTGGGCCACGAACAACATCATCGAGGACAGCGTGACCCGCATACGGGCGCAAGTGGGCCGCGACAAGGTACTGCTGGGCCTTTCCGGCGGCGTCGATTCCTCGGTGCTGGCCGCGCTCCTGCACCGTGCGATAGGCCCTCAGCTCACCTGCGTGTTCGTCGATCATGGGTTGCTGCGGCTGGGCGAGGGCGATCAGGTCATGGCGACCTTCGCCGAGCACATGGGCCTGAACGTGGTGCGTGTGAATGCGGAGCGACGCTTTCTGGATGCGTTGCGCGGCGAGGCGGATCCGGAGGCCAAGCGGAAGATCATCGGACGCGTGTTCATCGAGGTGTTCGACGAGCAAGCGGCGAGGCTCACGGACGTGAACTGGCTGGCTCAGGGGACGATCTATCCCGATGTGATCGAGTCCGCCGGCTCCAAGACGGGCAAGGCGCACGTCATCAAATCACACCACAACGTCGGCGGCTTGCCCAAGAACATGAAGCTGAAGCTTCTGGAGCCGCTGCGCGAGTTGTTCAAGGATGAGGTGAGAAACCTCGGGTTGGCGCTCGATCTTCCGGCGGAGATGGTACGCCGGCATCCGTTTCCGGGACCCGGGTCTGGGCGTTCGAATCCTCGGCGAGATCCACAAGGAGCATGCCGATCTTTTGCGGCGAGCCGACGCGATATTCATCGAGGAGCTGCGCCGCGACGATCTCTACGACAAGGTGAGCCAGGCTTTCGCCGTGTTCCTTCCCGTTCGTTCGGTCGGCGTGATGGGCGACGGACGCCGCTACGATCACGTGATCGCGCTGCGCGCGGTGGAAACCATCGATTTCATGACGGCGCGATGGGCGCGGCTGCCGTACGATTTTCTCGACCGCGTGACGCACCGGATCGTGAACGAAGTGCCGGGGATTTCCAGGGTGGTGTACGACATCTCGGGGAAGCCGCCGGCGACGATCGAGTGGGAGTGACCCAAATCATATGCAAAAGTCTTGTTTTTATGTCGAGTTTTGCGTATGATTTGGCATGGTTTCGCTGGAGCACTATCTCGATGAACGCCTTGTCCACGGGCGAAGCTACTTTGCGGGCGACGAGGCTCGCTCTGCGCTCGGTGTTTCGCAGCGCAATTTTTCCGCCGCCGTCACGAGGCTGATCAACAAAGGACGGTTGGCGAATCCTCGCCACGGCTTCTTTCTCATCCTGCGTCCTGAAGACCGGATTACCGGTGCTCCCGACCCGGTGCGATGGATCGATCCTTTGATGAAGCACCAGAGGCTCGCCTACCGAGTCTCACTGTTACGAGCCGCATCGTTCCACGGTTCATCGCATCAGGCGGCGATGGTCTTCCAAGTCATCGTCCCCAAACAGTTGCGCGACTTTGAGATCGGCAGGCACCGCCTCCAATTCCTTTATCAGGCGCCCCGAGCTTTTGCACACCTCAACCTGCCAGCTCGACTCGGTCAGATGAAGAGCGACGAAGGGTTTGCGCAAGTGGCGGGTGTCGAGCTGACGCTGCTCGACTGTGCGCGTTACTTTCACAATGCCGGTGGTATCAACGGTATCGCGCAGATCGCCAAGGACATCGGTGGCAAAGCGAATGCGCGCGCACTCGCAGACGCGGCCGAAGACTATGAGAACTCAGCTGTGCGCCGCCTTGGCTATCTGCTCGATCTGGCAAATCACTCGCGTCAGGCCAAGTCGCTGGAGTCATTCGTCAAGAAGGCAAAGGCCTTTGTACCGTTGAATCCTGCCGCGAAGCCTATAGTTGCATCTCTCGCCGCACATGGTGAGCGAATTTCCAAGTGGAAACTCGTGATCAACGAGCCCGTGGAGGTCGACTCTTGATCCCACGGGCCTATATTCAGGCGTGGAGCACGAGTGCGCCGTGGCCCGATTTGCGGCAGGTAGAGCAGGATCTCATCATCTCCCGTGCGCTCTGTGATCTGTTCAACGCACCAGCGTTGCAGGGGAGCATTGCATTTCGCGGGGGTACGGCGATTCACAAACTGCTGTTCCAGCGACCGCTGCGATATTCCGAAGACATTGACCTTGTGCAAACGCGCGCCGAACCCATCGGCGCGACCATCGATGCCGCACATTCTCGCCGGATATCCGCTTTCCCTGCCCGCATGAGGACTCGGCCTGGTAAATGGAGATTGCGCCATAATGCGCAATATACAAGGAAATTATATTGCGCATTATGGCGCAATATTGCATAATCCGCGCTTTAACGAGGTAGGACCGCCAATGCTGTCGTTCCAATTGACGGCAGACGCCGAGAAGCAGATGAAGGCTTTACAGGCCTTATTGGTTCGCTCGGCCACGGAATTGGAGACGGTGCCTCCGCATGAAAGGACCTATCTGAACCACTTTGCCCTGATCAGCAATGTGGGGGCTTCGACGCGGATCGAAAATGCCGTCTTGACCGATGTCGAGATCGAGTGGGTGGACAGCGAGCTGGCGAGCGACGATAAGCCCACCGCTTTTGAAGAGAAGAAACGGGCGATCTTGGACAAACTTTCCAAAGATCGCGAACGCAGTGTAGAAGAAGTGGTGGGTGAGCGCCAAGTGCTCACGACTTTGTACACCCAAGCCAAGGATTTCCGGCCGCTGACGGAAAACACCATCCGTGGACTGCATCATGACTTGCTGCGCTACTACCCACCGGCCGAACACTATGCGGGGCGATACAAGGCAGTCAGCAATCGGGTGATCGCAAAAAACCATGACAGCGGCGGGAAGCGAGTGGTCCTTGAACCTGCAGCCCCCGGCCTCATGACTGAGATGGCGATGCGCGATTTAGTGGATTGGTATAACGCCAATTTGAAGGAGCATCCGTGGCCGATACTGGTCGGCGTGGAGTTTACGTTTCGGTTTCTCGCAATCCATCCATTTCAGGACGGCAATGGGCGCCTGGGAAGAGCGCTGTTCCTGATGTCATTACTACACTCCGGCGATGAGTACCTGGAAGCGGTGGCGCCGTATGTGGCGATCGACCGCCACATCGAAAAAAACAAAGCCCACTACTACCTGGTACTGCAGCAGTGTTCGGATGGGAAATTTCAAGAGGATGCGAGTCGCTACCGCTACGAGCCGCTGTGCCGATTTTTTTTGACCATTATCGGCGACGCACTAGCCGATATAGCCATTTATCGCAAACGCTATGCGGATCTGCAGGCTCTGTCGGAAACTGCGGTGGCGGTGTTGGCCTGTTTTAAGAGCAGCCCGGAACAGCGCTTACAGGTCGCGAAGATCGAATCGATCACGGGCTTTTCGCGGCGCACGATTCAGTACGCTTTGAAGACTCTGGCGGATCAGCAGTTTCTGCAGAAATTAGGTAAGGGGGCCGGGAGTCGGTATCAGTTGGTATTTTAGTGGTCCCCTCGGGTGACCGAGCTTTCGTTGCGGATCCCCCCCCCCCCCCCACTATCGCCACCAAGCAAGAATTTTTGTCGTACATGCCGACGGACATGAGCATGCGAGCACCTGATAGGTCTCTCTACATCAACGAGTTACGACACCGGGAGATTATCGAGTGGGAGTGAATTTGGCCTTTCGGGATCTATCGCCGCTATGGGGGCGCTTCGCGGGTATGTGCTGATTCACGGTCTGCAGGAAGGTAGGCACGCTGAGGTCGTAGAGTGATGTCGCCATTAGGTTCCCCTTGCTTGAACCGCCCTCCGTTAGTGCCGGGCGAACCCTGCGCTGTCGCGGAGGACAACGCCGAATATACCCGACATCGCCGATCCCGCTTTGCCCACGCAGCCTGTCTATTCACGGGAAGCGCCAATGCCCGAGAAGGGGTCGCCTTGCGACCTTCGAGTTCGTCGCGTTCTCTTGCACTCGGCCGC
>CAWCIE010000001.1:0-62642 GCA_963795475.1 uncultured Gammaproteobacteria bacterium | reverse complement strand
TGAGACACTTCCACTTCATGGGAGGCTGCTTCCCGAACTCAACCGCTGCCCGGTCGGTCCGGAAAGGCCAACAATATCATCCTCAAACAGCGCGGCCCGGCGCCGCAAGATCCAGGAGATCGCATGATGACCGTCCGCTTCAACACCGTCGACGTTGATGGCCTGAAGGTGTTCTACCGTTCCGCCGGCGACCAGAGTGCTCCAGTCGTCCTGCTGTTGCACGGCTTCCCCAGCGCCAGCCACATGTTCCGCGATCTGATTCCGGAGCTGGCCGGCAAGTACCATGTCGTCGCCCCGGACCTGCCCGGCTTCGGCATGACCGAGCAGCCCACCCGCAACGCATTCGCCTATACCTTCGAGAACATCACCACGGTGGTCGGCCGCTTCACTGATGTGCTCGGCCTGAAGCAGTTCGCCATCTACGTATTCGATTACGGCGCCCCGGTCGGCTTCCGTCTGGCGCTGACCCAACCTGACCGCATCATTGCGATCGTCTCTCAGAACGGCAACACCTACCTTGAAGGCGTATCCGAGGCCTTCGCCCCGGTCCAAGCCTACTGGAACGAGCCGACCCAGGCCAACCGCGACGCCTTACGCGGCTTCCTAGCCCCGCAGACCACCCTCTTCCAATACACCCACGGCGTGAGCGATCCGGCGCTGGTGTCGCCCGATGGCCGCAACCTCGACGACTTCTACTTGGCGCGCCCCGGCAATGACGAGATCCAGCTAGACCTGCTTGGCGACTACAAGACCAACGTCGCCCTCTACGGCGACATCCAGGCCTATCTGCGAGACAAGCGCCCGCCGGTGCTGGCCATCTGGGGCAAGAACGACCCCTTCTTCATCCCGCCGGGTGCCGAAGCCTTCAAACGGGACGTCCCGGACGCGGAGGTGCGCTTCGTCGACACCGGCCATTTCGCCTTGGAGACCCACGCCCGCGAGATCGGCGCGGCCATGCGCGACTTCCTCGCCAAGCACTTGTGCTGACCTTCGACCGCCGCCGGGTGCCACTCGCGGCGCCCAGCGGCCGCGACCTTCGAGGCCACTGAGACCGGAACTTCGTCAACGGAGACTGACCATGATTATCACCCCGACGGACACCGTCCGCGACTTCTACGACAAGCTTTCCGGCGGCGACGCTGCCGGCGCCCTGGACCTGATGGACCCGGACATCGAGTGGATCACCATGTGGCATTACAAGGTCGAAGGCCGCGGCCCCGGCGCCGTCGCCGAGGGCCTATTCAAGCCCTTGATGGCCGAGTGGGCTAGCTTCTCGCTTGTGCCCGCAGAGTTCATCACCGAAGGTGAGACCGTGGTGTCGCTCGGCGATTTTAAAGGCGTCCACGGCGCCACCGGCAAGACCTCCAAGGCGCGCTACGCCCACGTTTGGACGGTGAAGGACGGGAAGATCACCCGCTTCCGGCAGTACATCGACACCTTGGCGGTCGCGGAAGCTCGGCGTCCGTGATCTGCCGCCGGCCGGGCCACTCCGCACCATGTCCGGCAGGCGTCCCTCATCCGTTTACCTGCCTGAGAACCACGCCATGAGTCGCCCACCGCTGCCCCCGTTCACCGAAGAGACCGCAATCCAGAAGGTGCGGGCCGCGGAAGACGCATGGAATACGCGCGATCCGGCGCGGGTGGTCGTGGCCTACACTCGAGACAGCCGCTGGCGGAACCGGGTCGAGTTTCCGAACGGCGGCGAGGAGATCCAGGCGTTCCTCACCCGTAAGTGGGTCCGGGAGCTGGACTATCGCCTGATCAAGGAGCTCTGGACTTTCGCCGCGGACCGCATCGCGGTGCGGTTCGCCTGCGAATACCGCGACGACAGCGGCCACTGGTTCCGCGCCTACGGCAACGAGAACTGGCGCTTCGACGCCGACGGTCTGATGGCTGTGCGCTTCGCCAGCATCAACGAACACCCCATAGCAGAGGCCGAGCGGCATTTCCGCTGGTCCCTGGGTCGCCGCCCCGACGACCACCCGGGCCTAAGCGGCCTCGGCCTGTGACGCCAAGCCCGCCGACGCATCGGCGATTACCACCCACATCCGAAAGGTACCCTGCCATGACCAAACTGCTCTTCATTCAAGCCTCCCCTCGCGGCGAACAGTCCAAGTCCATCGAGGTCGCTCAAACCTACCTTGACGCCCTCAAGGCGACGAACCCCGCGCTTGAGGTCGATGTGCTCCCGCTCTGGCAGACCGAACTGCCGGCGTTCGACGGCGACAAAGCTAACGCCAAGGTCAATGTGTTTCTCGGCCAAGAACAGAGCGCCGTGCAAAAGACTGCCTGGGACCAAATCGTAAAGATCGCCTCCCGCTTCATCGCCGCGGACCGCTATCTGTTCGCGGTGCCTATGTGGAACGGCACGGTCCCATACAGGCTTAAGCAATACATCGACATCATCCATCAACCGGGTCTCCTTTTTGGCCTGAAGCCGGAGACCGGCTACTTCGGCCTGCTGGAAAACAAGCACGCCACCCTGGTGCTGACCAGCGGCGCCTATGCCGATCGCCGCCCGTCGCCAGCCTTTGGGGTCGATCACCAGTCCACCTATCTCAAGGCCTGGCTCAACCAAGCTGGCGTCACCGCCATCGACGAGGTGAGATTCCAGCCCACCCTGCTGACGCCAGATCCCAAGGGCGCGTTTGAGCAGGCAAAACAAGCTGCGGTGGACCTCGCCAAGACGCACGCGCGCGTCTGACGTCATTGGAAGGAGTAAGGCCATGAACCCTCAAAATGTTGGAGCCGCGATCCTCGGCGCGGTAGCGCTTGCGAGCTCCGCGGTAGCGGCAAGTCCTATCGCCTCGACCACGGCGACGACCACCTATCACCGCACTCAGGTCGAGGGGGTCGGGGTCTTCTATCGGGAGGCGGGCCCCAAGGACGCGCCCACCATCGTGCTGCTACACGGGTTCCCGTCGTCTTCGCGAGGATACAATATGCTGATCCCCCTGCTAGCGACGCGCTATCACGTCGTCGCACCGGATTTCCCGGGTTTTGGACAGAGCGATGCGCCGTCGCCGGCAGTGTACAGTTACACCTTCGATCATCTCGCCGGGACAATCGACGCGCTGCTTGAGCAGATCAAGATCACCCGCTACACGCTTTACCTGTTCGATTACGGGGCGCCGATCGGTTATCGCATCGTGTTGGCCCACCCTGAGCGATTGCACGCGCTGATCGTCCAGAACGGTAACGCCTACAAAGTGGGGCTTGGAGCGAAGTGGGCCAAGATCGCGGAGTTTTGGGCTGATCCAGAGGCGCACCCGGAGGTGGTTGACGCCTTTCTTTCCTATGAGGCGACGAAGCAACGGCACCTAGCCGGCACCTCTCATCCGGAAGCTTATGACCCGGACAGCTGGACTGACGAATTTGCCCATCTCTCGCAGCCCGGTCAGCGCAAGATCCAAGCGGCCCTGCTCTACGACTATCGCACGAACATCGCATCCTACCCCGCATGGCAGGCTTGGCTTCGCGAACACAAGCCGCCCACGCTGGTCGCCTGGGGCGCGAACGATCCGTCCTTCATCGCGGCGGGTGCGACGGCCTTCCGCGCCGACCTTCCGGACGCGGAAATTCATCTGCTGGACGCCGGCCACTTCGCACTCGAGGAGAAGAACGACGAAATTGCCCGCCTCATCCTCGATTTCATGGCGCGCCATCCGGGCTAAGTCTCGAGGTCATGCAGGCAATTCCGAAAGCGCGGCACGGCGAAGTCGAAGAGTAACCGGTGCCTGGCCGGCGTATTGATTAGCGGGGAAGACCGTGCAGGTCGGAGCGCAGCGGGTTGTCCGCGAAGTGTAGCTTCCACAAACGCGGCGTGAGCTCGGCGACCCGGGAAGCGGGGTGTTGCGCGACGCGTTGGAGCACATCGACGAGGTAGGTGTAGGGATCGACGCCGTGCAGGCGGCAGGTGACGATCAAGCTCTGGATGATGCCGACGTCGCGGGCGCCGAGCTCGGTCCAACAGAAAAGCCATGAACGTCTTCCCATGGGAATAACCCGCAGGGCGCGCTCGATGTGATTCGTATCCATGGGCACGTCGGGATCCGTGAGGAATACCTCGAGCCCCAAGCGGCGCTTGTGTGCATATCTCAAGGCTTTGATGAATGGATTGGTGGGCGTGAACCCGTGGCGCTCGAATTGCTGTTCGATCCAGTCGAAGAATACTTCGACCTTCGGCTTGCTGTGGATCAGTCGATACAGCTGCTTGTCGCCAGCCACGAGGTGGTGTTCTCGAATATGATCTTCGATAGCGTAAATGGCCTTGATTTGTTCAAGGGCCTCGCCGACGCCGGTGGGCTCGGACTCGAGGGCCTCGAAGATCTCGCGCCGGGCGTGGCTCCAGCATTGAGCATGAGTCAGGCCGGTCTTTTTTGCATAGGCGCTGTAGGCGTCGTAGCCATCGCTGATGAGCACGGCATCGGCAGCCGGCGCCATCCCCAAGAGGTTGCGCACGTGAGCATGACCGCGGGAGGTACAGTACGGAAAGCAGACTTCGTCGGCCTCGCCGTATACGGGCCAGAAATACCCGGTCTTCATCTTGCCGCGGCCGGCGCGACCGGCCTTGATCGGGGTCTCATCCATGGCTTTGACGCGGCTGGTGCGGATCGAGGCGAACTGCGCGTCGTAAATCGGCGCGAGTAAGCTGATGGTGCGCTGGGCGAGCTGCGTGAGCCAGGGACGGCTGACCGTGATCCCGGAATCGGCGAGGCGCTGGTGTTGACGGTACAGCGGCAAATGGTAAAGGAATTTATCGATGAGAAGTCCGGCGGCAAAGCTCACGTCGGCGCGGCTGCCTTCGAGCACGCCCACCGGCGCGGGGGCACACAGGATCGACTGGGTCTCGAGGATCTTGATGAGGGGGCGCACGTACTCGAGCACCACGGTGCTGCCGGGCCGCTGCGCAAGACGATAGCTGACTTTCTGGCCAATGACCTCGAACTGCTCGGGCTTGAGCTGCTGCATCTCAGTGCTCATCACCATGATGGTCTCGACCGGAACGCGCGACTCATCGAAGAATGGCACGGTGTCACCCGTATTGGCCAAATCCGTCTTTGGCACCCGGCGTGTATGTGCGGGGACGGCCTTACGGGTCTCCGGGACCACGGCCGGCACGGGGAAAGACTTCCCCGAGATGCATCTGGGTCGGGTCCGGCTCGGGCGCAAAACGTTCACTCTTCTGACCGAATACCTGGCGCTTGAACCACGCCAGTTGATGCTTCAACGAGTCAATCTGCTGACCCTGCGTCGTGATGGTTCGCGCCTGTGACAGGACGAGATGACCCAAGTCCACGTCACTCTCAGGGGCCAACTCGGTGGTCTGTGATGAGCCTGCACTTGACGCGTTTTGCACGCGTGGATTTTATCCCATTGAAGCGCTCAAAGGTGCAGAAATACAGGGTTTATTACCCACCTCGGTCTGCTGATATCGCTTGCGCTGACGGCCCGGCTCAATGCCCTCGATCAGAAGCTTCAACTGCGTCCAGTTCATCTCGCCGGTGTGGACTTGGCTCCAATCGCCGATGAAGCGGCCAGACTCTAACCGTTTTCCCCAGACGCAAAATCCGCTGCGATCGAAATACAAAACCCGCATCTGGGCGCCGCGACGCGAGACGAACACATAGAGCGAGCCGTCCAGGGGGTCATGGCCCATCGCGTGGCGCGTCAGTGCCTGCAGGCCGTCGAACGAGCGGCGCATGTCAGTGGGCTCTCCATACAGGAACACGCGAATCTGTCCTTCCGGAAAAAACATTATCCGCGCACCACGTGCAGTAGCACCCCGCCACCGAGATCGAGCCGCATCTCAAGCTTCGATCCGCCATCCTTCAACGGCCCCAGATCGACAAACCCGGAGCTCGAGCCCGGACTCGGCGCCACCCGCGTCGGCTTATCCAGCACCGCCCGCGGCATCGCCTTGCCGCGCTTCATTCGCCAGCGGTGGAATAACTTCGGACTGATACCCTCACCCTCGCAGAATGCCTCCTCCGTCAAGCCGCTCTGCGCAAACCGCACCACCATTGCCCGCCAGGTCTCCGCACTTCGTCGCTTCGTCGTCTGCATCGCTTGTCTCCAGTGATTTGAACTGGAGCTACCTTGCGCGCTGATCCCGAACACGAAAAGTACGCCGCCTGGTTACCGGTTACGTCGAAGAAGCGTCGCATTTTCATGGACACGACGTCGCCTGCGTCCGGTCGGAAGCCGGTCCGATCCGCCCGGCGGCATCGTCTTCGCAGCTGGCCTTCGAGGAGCGCATCGCGCTGATGATCGAGCGCGAAGTATCCCAACTCGAAAACCGCCGCATGGGACGGCCATGGAGGACCTGCCAGACCTCTCCGCCTGGTACGTGCGCGCCCCGCGCCTGTTCGAGGAACTCCGCATCTGCCACGCCGATGGCACCTTCCGCAAGCGCCTCCTCGAGATCGCGCGCATCGCCTGAAGTCCAGCTTCTGCTCAGCTAGGGTTTACGAGCTTTCCGACATAGTCGCGAAATTCTGAAGAGAAGCCGAACGGATTCTCCGCCCACCATTCTCTCACGCTCTCCGACGAAAACACGGTCTTAATGCCATTCTCTTCGGCCGTCACAATACCAAAATCGCCGGCACCGAGATCCGCTTGTGTGTACATGGTTTCGCAGACGTGCAGGTAGGCCCGCACCATTGAGTCAAAGCGCCATCGCTCTTCCGGCGTCAACGCACTTCTATCGCTCAGCCCCGAAAGCCAAATTCTGGTTATCCCGGCATTCCGCGCCCATAGGATGTTGAGTCGATTGAACGCCTCAGAGACTGCATGATGCGAAGCCGCCCGCGTGGCTTTCGTGTTTTGGCGGATCTGCAAGCCGACGAAGAGGAGCGAGGCAACGACTGCCATCGAAGCTAGAGTCTGTGAAACCTGCGAGACCTCAGTGAGATTCATCGGACAACTTCCTCGCCCTCCGGCTCGATGTGCAATTCGGCCCTTATTTCAGGAACTTTCTGATGCCGTCGGCGATTTCCCGAAGTCAGGCGCTATTGGCGACTCTTTATTCCTCATCAACTTCCTCCAACTCTTCAGCGGTGATATCAAGCGGATTGCTTGCGTGACCAATGCCACGCTCATAGTCGGCGCTGTTCGTAAAAAGAGGCGCTTGATCAATCCGCGGGATCCAAGGCTCGCGGCCTTTCTTTTCCTCTGCCATATGCTGCTCCTTTGTGCATCCGGGCCGCGCCTTCACGATTCGGCGCCAAGATCATTCTAACCTGCCTTATGCATGAAGGAACGGATTTTGAAGGAGCGCGGGGAGGATCTCCTCCTCGCACCGGATGCGGTCGCTCAACTTTATCTGCAACTGCATTGGCGGCCGCGGAGCGCCCGGTCTCACGAAATCGATGTTCGTGTGGTCTGATCAGTTCTAGGCCGCCACGGAACCGCTGAGTAGACATGACCGCAATTTATGCGCAATCTACCGCTGTTCCGACGAGACAGTGACGGCCGCGAAGCTTATGTTTGAACTCGGTATGCGTTTGACGTTGTAAGTTGAACAGTAGCTTTCTGCAAACGGTCCGACCTCTGCGCTGGGTGCGTGTCGCACTATCAACCGAGCACGATTGGCCCTATCAATCCACAAACTAGTAATCACCTTCACGTTTGCCGAGAATGCGCGAAGAGACAACGAACGAACCAATGATGCTCGTTCTCCAGCGTTAACTTGCTGTGATCCCTGTTAAGGAGTAACTCAAATGAATATGTCCCATGTTCTTACCGCCGCTATCGCGGCCGCTGTTGTATTGCCCAGCATCGCGAGTGCTGGCCCCGCACCGGTTCCGACGTACGCCAGTGAGAAGTGCTACGGCATTGCCGCAAAGGCCGCTAATGACTGCGGAACGGCAACACATAGCTGCGCCGGTACAGCCACAAAAGCCAAGGATCCTGCATCGTGGGTGTATCTGCCCAAGGGCACTTGCGAGAAGATCTCCGGCGGGTCGACCTCGGCCAAGACCTGACCAATAAGGGTTCACGCTGCGTATATCAACGATGCACCCCTCACGCGAAGAAGCTTCTGGCGTGTCGTCCGGATATCGCCTAGCTCGAGGTGCACCCCGAGAATTACGTGGCAGACCATCGCGCACCTACTCGATTCGAGTCGGCTCGACAGCATGGATCTGTCGGTACGGTACGGCATTGCCCTGCCAAGTCGGCGCGTCGGGCGTCCTCGGGGGTAATTCCAACTGCCGCGGCCCCCGGTCTCCCCTCGACTACCTGCTGAGCGAGTCTATGCAGAAATTTCATCGCTACGCTCGTGATGACCAAAAGTCGAGTGCTCTAGGGGCTCCGGACATTTTTTCTCGATCGCGGCCGCCGCTCATACAATCGCCGACCGCCTGATCAAGATATTTCTCAAGGATGCTCACCGAAAGCGCGCGGCGTTCTCGCAACTTCCGCGGATACAAAACGATGTGCATTTTCGCGACATGGCTTGTTCTATGAGTACTTTAACAGCGATACCACTCGCGGCGTGGGCGCCTCCACTACACCGCCGGGACGGCTTAGCCGCGAAGCTATTGCCACCGCGTCAGCCTTCAAAGAGCTGATCGGCGGTTTACCGATGACCCATTGCGCCAAAGTGGATATTTAGGCATGCACGAGTCACTACCCATCGTTTATCTAGCACGCCATGGGGAAACCGAATGGAGCCTCTCTGGCCAACACACGGGGATTACCGACTTGCCTTTGACGCGGGCGGGTGAGCGTGATGCCCAAGCTCTGGGCGAACGACTGCGCAAGCTCGACTTTGCGGATGTTTTCACAAGTCCCTTGCAACGCGCTCGCCGCACATGTGAGCTGGCCGGATTGATGGATCGCGCGCAGGTGGACCCGGATCTTGTCGAATGGAACTACGGCGATTATGAAGGGCATCGCACCTCGGAGATACATCTGGAGCGTCCCGGCTGGAACATTTTCCGTGATGGATGCCCTGGTGGCGAATCGCCACAGGACGTCCACACTCGGCGAATCGGGTAATCGGGTGCCTCCGCGCGAGAAGGGCAATCTTATGTTTTTTCCAGCGGCCATTTTCTCAGGGTTCTTGCCGGCTCGTGGCTTGGGCTTGATAGCGGTGTGGGCAGTCTGTGGCTCCTAGGCACGGCAAGCCTCAGCGCCCTCGGGTACGAGCATAGTCGCGATGAGCCGGTGATCCGGTTTTGGAATGATGCGACTCATCTGCCTCGTTAAATTGTTGAACAAGCGACTACATTTGGCTGGGAACATCGCATAGGATCGGAAAGTGCTGTAATCAGCATGACGATATTCGCGCCCCCGCTTCGCGGAACGTTCGGAAGCCGTTTCGCTTCGAACAAGACAATGTCATCGAAGTCGTTCGCGGTAATCACCCGACAACCTCTTAAGCCGTGAGAGCAAATCCCGCTTCCCATTCCTGTGGCGCACACAGGATTTAGCCGATTAGCGGAACAGTCCTGCCTTTTCACCGGCATAGCGAGCCGCACCGAGAAGAGCGGTCATCGGATTTAAAATTACGTGGACCGGAATAGACTCCAGCAGTGCCTTCATGCGGCCTTTCGCTACAAACGCTCGCAGAAAGCCGCCCTCCTGCAGTTTTCTCGCTATCTTTGGTGCGATACCCCCGCCAACGTAGACGCCTATACCGCCATGAATTTTAGCGCCACGTTACCCGCCTCAGCGCCGTCAATCGATACAAAGAAGTCCAGTGCCGACACACAGAGCGGACAACGATTTTCAAGGGCAAATTTGAAATAACCGCAGCTGGATCTCGGTCGCGCATGGCCGCCGCGACGAGAGCGCATTCCGGGACCCGATGCGTGTCCCGTAGGAAACGTAGATCCGACTCAGCCCTGTGCCCGATAGGACTCGTTCGTAGTCCTCTATGACCAAATTCGGCGAGTGAGTCGACCTGCCAGATCGATCTCGAGTACGTCCCGCGGTGCAAACTCCACGTGGCCCCCTTCGGACGCAAAAGGTAGGTATGACTCACCCTCAAGAAAGATGCCGGCTTCGCCAAGCCCCGTGCCGGCCGCGATCAGGCCGGCGTTGCCGCGTGCGGTTGGATCACCTCAACGTTAAGCGTCAGCAAATCCTCTGGGTGGAGGGCGCGGATGCCCCAGGCGTTTGCTTCCAAGTCGTTGATGAGCCCAACCTCCAAAAGACCTAGTTGATGGGCAATCACGGCAACCGTCCACGATCCACGGCAGGTTTGGCGTCCGACGCAGCCATGGCGTACCGGACCCGCAATTCCAAAGCAAGCGCCGACCAGCAGCGATTGCCGCTTTGGCATAAACGCCCTCAGTACGCCGCCAATGCTTCGAAGCCCGCGCTCTTAAAGGTATGCGATTCGATGACCTGTAAGGCACCGTTCACTACCTCAAACGTCGCCATCCGGGCTGGATGTGCCGCCGATATCCGCTGCAAGAATCATATCTACGGAACTCCTAGTCTCAATCGTTCATGAATTGAGGGGCACAGTGCGCCCTTCGTCAGGTTTGTGAACAGTGGTTTCGACCGACCGAGGCCTTGATTGGCCGCAGCTCACATCCAATAGTCGCGCAACAGTCGAAGGGGGGATGACATCGCCTGGCATTAGCAGGATATGTGAAGTGTTCGCACGTTGTTTGCCAGAACAGCGGAGTTCAATGCAGAAATTGCGATGGAGCTTGAATGTGGCGGCCTCAAGTACACCACCGTTTTCTAGGCCCGGTTTAACTGCCGCTTGGCCACTTTTACGAATCTCGCCGGCTCGAAGCCAAACTTCTTCTGCAGTTCCTTCAGCGGCGCCGAGGCCCCGAATGTCTTCATGCCGATGACACGGCCTGAGGACCGATGTAGCGCTCCCAGCCGAATGTCGAGGCCTGCTCGATAGCGACACGCGCCTGTGACGCTGGGCGGCAGAACACTATCGCGGTATTCCTGCGTCTGGTGCTCGAAGATGTCCCAGGAAGGCATCGAAACCACGCGCGAGCGGATACCTTCCGCGACCAGCATCTCGTGCGCCTCGACGGCCAGACTGACTTCGCTGCCGGTCGCAATCAGGATCACTTCGGGCTTCCCCCCCCGGCGCGTCGGCCAAGACATAAGCGCCCTTGCAACTCCGGATGGCGGCCGCGTACTTGCTGCGATCGAAGGTTGGCAATGGCTGGCGCGACAACACCATCACTGCAGGCTTGTGACGCAGTTGCATTACATAGCGATATGCCTCGACTACTTCGTTGGCGTCGCCCGGACGCAACAGGACCAGCCCCGGCATGGCGCGCAACGACGCCAGCTGTTCGACCGGCTGGTGGGTCGGCCCGTCTTCTCCGTCACCCATGGCATCGTGGGTGAAGATGAAAATGGAAGGCATTTCCATCAGGGCGGAGAGCCGGATGGCCGGCCGCGCGTAATCGCTGAAGATAAAAAATGTCGCGCCGAACGGCGCAATCTTCGAGAGCGACAGTCCGTTCACGACGCCGCCATGGCGTGCTCGCGAATGCCGAAGTGCATGTTCTTGCCGCCCGGAGTTTCGGGCTGGAAGTCGCCCGCGCCGGGAGAGGTGAACAGGGTCTTGTTCGACGGGCCCGAGATCGGCCGAGCCTCCGAGAAACCACGGGATGTTCTGCGCCAGCACGTTCAGCACCTTTGCCTGAAGCATCACGTCCCGCGATGCCCTTGGGGTCCGCGGGAAAACCGGCAGATTGCGATCCCATCCTGCGGGGAGTTCGCGGCGTCTGCATCTGCTCGATTTCAGGGCGAGGTCGGGATATGCGCTTTGATTTGCCATCGAAGAGCTCGTTCCATTCTTTGCGGGCCTGCGGCGCCGCGCGCGCCGATGCCTGCGCAAAATGCTCGTACACGCCTTCCGGCACCAGGAACTTCGCATCTTCGGGCCATCCATAAGCTGCGCTTGGCCAGCCGAACTCTTCCTCGCCCAACGGCTCGCCATGCGCGGCGGAGGTGTCTTGTTTGTGCGGCGAACCATAGCCGATGTGGCTGTCCAGCACGATCAAGGTGGGCCGACCTTGGTTTCTGGAAAGTTGCGAGCGCGTGCTCGATTCGCTCAATGTCGTTGGCATCGCCGACTCGCAACACGTTCCATCCGTAGGCGAGGAATCGCGCCGCTACGTCTTCGGTGAAGGTTATGTCGGGTGTTGCCTTCGATGGTGATGTGGTTGTTGTCGTAGATCCAGCAAAGGTTGTCGAGCTCCAGGTGACCGGCCAGCGATGCCGCTTCGGAGCCGATGCCTTCCATCAGGCAGCCATCGCCGCAGACGGTGTAAATGTTGTAATCGAAGATCGTGAAAGCCGGTTTGTTGTAATCGATCTGCGAGCCACTTCTGCGCCATGGCCATTCCCACGCTCGTGGCGATTCCTTGTCCCAGCGGACCCGTGGTGGTCTCAACGCCCGAAACCAGGTGATACTCGGGGTGGCCTGGCGCTTTGCTGTCCAGTTGGCGGAAGTCGACGGATGTCGTCAAGGGTCACCGAGGGCTGGCCCAGGATCTCGTAATCGGCGTTGACCGCCTGAGTCCTGGTCAGGTGCAGCACCGACCACAGCAGCATGGAGGCGTGACCGTTGGAGAGCACGAAGCGGTCACGATTGGGCCAGATCGGGATCCTTCGGATCGAATTGCATGACCCGGTTCCAGATGGTGTAGACCAGGGGCGCCAGTGCCATCGGCGTGCCCGGATGTCCGGATTTCGCCTGCTTGCACCGCATCGATCGAGAGTGTGCGAATGGTGTTGATGCAGAGTTGATCGATGTCAGCGACTGAACTGTGTGCTTGGTCCGTCGTACTCATAGTCCAACTCCTCAGTCCTCTGGGCCGCTACGCGGAAATCCTCTGCATCCTTGGCGGTCGGGTTCACCCAACCTCCTGGAGGGGTAACGGCATCACCGACCTAAGCGGGACCCCATGTGCCCTTCTCATACGCACGGATCGGCGACCCTGCCTTAAGCACCGGATCCACGATGCGCCAGGCTTCCTCGACGTAATCCTGGCGGGCGAACAACGTCTGATCTCCCGCCAACGCATCCACGAGCACGCGCTCGTACGCCTCCATCTCCTCAGGACGCGGATGCCGACTGGCTACCATCTCAACGGTCTGCCCCTTAAGCTCCTGGCCGGGTGCAAGAACCGTCGCGCCCATCGCAATCGTCATTTCAGGACTTATCCTGAAGCGCAGGTAGTTCTGCGCGAACGCCTGACCCTTGAGACTCACTGGGGGGCTCCTGAACCTCCCAATGACCTCTGTACAAGTCACCGGTAGGCTCTTGCCCGCGCGGATAAAAAATGGCACCCCCTTCCACCGCCACGAGTCGACCTCCAGGCGCAGAGCGGCGAAAGTTTCCATGACGGAGCCTGAGGCCACCCCAGGTTCCTTGGCGTAGCCCGCGAATTGCCCACGAATAAGGTTCTTCGCGCTAAGGGGCTCAATCGCCCTCAAAACCTTAACCGGGAGTTCTTGGTCGGGGTGAAAGGGATTTCTCGGTAGATCAGGGAGTTGAGGCATTTCTCGGTGTCGGGCGTGTGGCTACACGGTGATCGACTGCAATAACTGCATCGCTCTCTGTTGGGCGGGATTAGGCAGCGTGGTCATCTGGAACGAGGAAGTGCTGCGCTGACCTACGCGTGCCTCGCAGGTATTGCGCACGATGGTGGAGAGTTCGTCGAGCAGCGTGCGAAAGCTGTGTACGGGTGAGCCGTCTTTGAGTTTGCGGCTGGCGACTTTTTCGAGCGCCGCCTCAGATCGTTCAGCGGCTGCGACCGGATCGCGATGTTTTTTTCGCCCCAGATCCTCGTCGGCAAACATCAACTCGCGCCACGCCTCGCGCATGTGCCACTCGACGTAGTAGGCGAGCATGCACAGGAAGATGTGCGCGCGGACTCGTTCCTCCAGACGATGGTGGATGGGACGGATGTGTAGATCGATGGTTTTCATCGAGCGGAACGCCCGCTCGACTTCGGCGAGGGCTTTGTAACTGCGCACCGCCTCGGCCGATGTCATCTGCTTCTTCGATACGCTGGTGCGGATCACGTAGAGCCCATCGAGCGCGGCTTCGGCGGCGATCTGTTGTTCAAGCCGCTTGAACTCAAAGCCGGTCTCCTCGATGGTGAGCGCAAAGTGCTTGCCGACTTTGTACTTATTGAGGACTTTGCCGACCCGCACGCCGATCTTGTCGCGGCCGGCGAGCGAGCCGTTCTCGATGCGGGCGCGGACTTTCCGCAGTTCCTTCTCTGTCGCCTCGAGCAGCGCTTGGCGCTTGTGCGAACGTAGTTTACCGAGATCGACATTGCGACAGGCCATCAACCGTTCGTTGGGAAAGTCCGGATGCGAGAACTCAAACAGATTACGCTCATCGAACAAACCGAGTTGCAGCTCACCGCCCTGCACCAGGGCGCGGATCTGCGAGCTCTTCAGCGCCGTGATCCACGCGAGCCCGTCGAGCGTACGCAGCTCATTGATCGCTTTGTGCGAGATCATGCCGCGATCCCCGACCAGCACCAGGCGCTCGAGCCCAAACTGCTCGCGCAGTTGCTTGACTTGCGGCATGAGTGTGCTCACGTCCGCCGTATTGCCCTCGTACACCGAGATCGCCACCGGGCACCCCGCGCGCGTCGTCAACAGTCCGTAGTTCACCTGCGGCGTATTGCGCTTGCCATCGCGGCTGTAGCCGATCTTCGCCAGCGGACAGCTATTTCCTTCGAAGTAACTCGAACTCAAGTCGTACAGCGCGAGCGCACCCTCGGACAGGTGTCGGGCAGCGAGCTTTTTCTCGATAAATTCCTGGCGCTCGAGCAACCAGTCCATCGCTGCGTACAGGTCCGTCTCATCCGTCTGCAGCACGCCGTACTCTTCGGCGAGCGTCGTCGTGTGCCACCAGCGCGTGGTGGCCAGTTTGGTATGCGGCGCCAAGACCCGCGCTGCCACCATCGCACACACCGCATCGCGCTGCGGGCTCGGCCGCGAGGCAATCAAGGACTCAAAGCCGAGCCTTTGCATGGCTACATGCACCGCCTGCACCGCGCCGTGAGAACGCGACCGCGTGGTCTGCCACAACTCCTCGACCGGGTGCACGCTCTGCCCCGAAAGGACCGCACGGATGGCCTCGATTTGCTCATCGGAGAGGGCCGAAAGATTGGCCAGCGTGCGTTTGCGCACCTTCTTGCCCTCCCGATACGACTCGCGCAGCAGGTAGGTGGGCCTTGAGGTTCGGTTCGGCACGCCATCGATATGCATGGCTACATGATGCCATCGATCGCACCAAACAACAACCCACAAATCGCATTTACATGGCTACATTATGCACTCAGCGTAGACGCAAGTTCGCCCCCAAAGCCCGGTAACTCCAGGCTCTGCGCAATCTCATCTCAGAAACTTGGGGGAGAACTCCCGCTTAACCTTCTCGTCGCGGATCGTTTCGCTGTCGCCCCTGACTGGGGGTTCCATAGCGACGTTGGACAAGATCTGAAAAAGGTGATTCTGGATGACATCCCTGATGGTGCCAACCTGATCGTAGAACGAGCCGCGACCCTGGACCCCAAAGTCCTCAGCCATGGTGATCTGTACACTTTCGATGAAGTTGCGGTTCCAGAACGGCTCCATGAAGGCGTTCGCAAACCGAAACACAACGACGTTATTCACCGGCCTCTTGCCTAGGTAGTGATCGATCCGAAAGATCGAGGTCTCAGGAAAAGCCGCATGCAGGATCCGGTTGAGTTCCTGCGCGGAGGCAAGGTCATGGCCAAACGGCTTCTCGACGATGACCCGGGCTCCCTTGGCGGACCCCGATCTCGCCAGCTGATCAACCACGGTCCCAAACAAGGAAGGCGAGATGGCGAGGTAATGCGCCGGTCGCTGCGTACCGGCAAGCTGCTGGCTGATGGCCGCGAAAGTGGCCGGATCGTTGTAATCGCCGCCCACGTAGCGCAGCAGAGCGCTGAGTTTCGCGAACGCGGCTTTGTCTACCCCGCCCCCATGCTTATCTAGGCTGTCCTGCGCACGTGCGCGCAACTGTTCGAGGTTCCAACCGGTCTTCGCGACCCCAATCACGGGAATGTCAAGATGACCGCGCTTGATCATCGACTGCAGTGCCGGGAAGATCTTCTTGTAAGCCAGATCGCCGGTCGCGCCGAAAAACACCAGCGCGTCGGCTCGTGAATTAGCCATGGAGGAAATACCTTTTGATCCTAGTGGCCAGCCGCTTTCTCTAAGTGCCCGCCGAAACCAAAACGCATCACCGAAAGCAAGCGGTCCTGGTAGTCCGCCTCGCCTCGAGAACTGAAGCGCTGATACAGCGCGGTGGACAGGACCGGAACCGGGACGGCTTCATCGATAGCGGCCTTGATCGTCCAGCGACCTTCACCTGAGTCCGAAACGCGGCCCTGCGAAGTTCAGATAGATTGGGGTCCTTGACCAAGCCTGCCGCAGTCAGATCAAGAAGCCAGGAGGCTACAACGCTTCCACGGCGCCACACTTCCGTGATGTCTCGCAGGTCGAGGTCGTACTGGTAGTGCTCTGGGTCGCGTAGCGGCGTTGTTTCTGCATCGATTGTGTCCTGCTTTTTGCCGATGTTCGCCGCGCGCAGGATGCCCAACCCTTCGGCGTACGCCGCCATCAGGCCGTATTCGATGCCGTTGTGGACCATCTTCACAAAGTGACCCGCTCCATTTTCTCCGCAGTGCAGGTAACCCTTCTCGGCGGTGCCCGACAACGCTCTCGCGCCCAGGCGTGCGAGGCGCATCCCCGCGCCCGGGGGCCAGTGTCGAGAAGATCGGGTCGAGCTTTTCAACGATCGCCTTCTCTCCGCCGATCATCATGCAATAGCCGCGTTCCAGGCCCCAAACGCCGCCGCTCGTCCCCACGTCCACATAGTGGATCTTCTTAGGGGCTAGCTCTTTAGCACGCTGGATGTCGTCAACGTAATAGGAATTGCCGCCGTCAATGAGAATGTCATTCGGGGAAAGTAGTGGCTGTAGGCCGGCAATCGTTTGCTCAACGGTCGCCGCCGGGACCATCAACCATACTGCTCTCGGGCTTTGCAGCTTTGAGACGAGATCCTTGAGCGAGGAGCTTCCGATGGCCTTCTCCTTGACTAGCTCCTCTACGGCCTTGGGCGATCTGTCGAAGACCACGCATTGATGGCCTCCTTTGACAAGTCTTCGGACCATATTGGCCCCCATTCGTCCTAATCCGATCATTCCTAGTTGCATCGCTCGCTCCTAAAGCTTAAGTCGTCATGCCTGTACATACGTATTCGTCGGCTCCAAGTCTTAATGCAGTTCCTCAGTGAACGCCCGCATCGAGGCGGCCCGACTCGAAGATGTCTACAAACTCCCGATAGCGCCTTGAGATCTCCTGGACCGCTTCGGCTCTTGAAATCTTGCTGTCGCGCCAGCCCACAAGGGGATCCCAGAACGCCGTTCGCCCTACGGCGAAACCGGTGAACCCCGGCACTGAGGCCGCGGTCATCAGCCATTCGTTGACCTTCTTCTCATCCTCGCCCCGGCCCAGGACAATGCAGCCGACCTTGTCGCGGCCGCCACGGCGGGCCGCTGCGACAATCGCTTTGCAGTCCTCACGCCTGTCGAGGCCTTCGATCTTCCAAACGTCTGCTTCGACACCCGCGTCCTGAAGCTGTTCGATGGTCTCGACCATCAGCTGGGGCCGAAGCTCGCGGTCGTATGTCTTCTTGTCACCCCTGAACTTCTCCAGCTGCAACGGCTCTGGCGGCACGAGCAGCTCGAACATAAATCGGCTGCCGTCCTGCGCATGCAGTTGGTCGGAAAGCCGCTTCAGTCGGGCTGTCTGCCTACGGTTTAAGAGCGGATCGCCGCCCGGGTTGTACCTGACAAGAACCTTGCAAAAGGTCGGGTTGAACGCCTCGATATGGTTCGCGAAGTCATCGCCGTACTCGAAGTCGAACTCGTCCTGGCCGCTCTTCTCCGCCGGGCACGCCGTCACATAGCCTTCTCGCGCGCCGAGCGCAGGATCGCGGCTCCGAACTGTTCGTCTACCAGAATCCCGGCTCTTAGCGCGTCCACCCCGTCCGCGATCGCGGCCTCAAAGGCATCGTAGATAACCTGCTTGGCCTCGCTTACGCGCTGCGTTTGCGCGGGGTAGTCGCCCTTCCATCCAAAAAGCCCAGTCTTGAACGACCCCCTGTGATCGAAGGCAGAAAGTACAAGGGCTGGTCGTAGCCTAGCGTCATGGGGCGGCTCCCTTGGCGCGCCGATACCGGCGGATGAGATTGTTGGTCGAGCTGTCGTGCGTCAGCGCCGGCTCTTTTCGGCTCTCAAGTTCCGGAATGATCCGCTGGGCCAGTACCTTTCCGAGCTCCACACCCCACTGATCAAATGAATTGATCTGCCAGATTGTGCCCTGCGTAAATACGCTGTGTTCATAAAGCGCGACCAATTTTCCAAGCATTTCCGGCGTGAGCTTCTGAGCAAGCAAGGTATTGGAGGGCCGGTTTCCTTCGAAAACCCGATGCGGCACAAGCCACTCGGGCGTACCTTCCGCCTTCACCTGCTCGGCCGTCTTCCCAAATGCCAGTGCCTCCGTCTGGGCAAAGACATTCGCGAGAAGTATGTCGTGGTGGCGCCCCAATGGGCTAAGCCCTTCCACGAATGCGATGAAGTCACATGGTATGAGCCTCGTACCCTGGTGGATCAGCTGGTAGAAGGAGTGCTGGCCGTTGGTGCCAGGCTCTCCCCAGTACACAGGTCCCGTGGGGTAGTTGACCTCAACGCCATCCAGAGTTACGTGCTTGCCGTTACTCTCCATGGTCAGCTGCTGCAGATAGGCAGGAAAGCGCTTGAGGTACTGTTCGTACGGAAGAACGCCACTGTCTGCGCGCCGAAGAAGTTCGCGTACCACAGGTTCAAAAGCCCCATGATGACCGGCAGGTTCTTCTCGAAAGGTGCTGTCCGGAAGTGCTCGTCCATCTTGTGAAAGCCGGCCAACATCTCCCGAAAGTGCTCAGGTCCGATCGCGAGCATCGTCGAAAGACCGATTGCGCTGTCCATGGAATAGCGACCGCCCACCCAGTCCCAGAACTCGAACATGTTCGCGGTATCGATGCCGAACTTCGAGACTTCCGCAGCGTTGGTGGAGACCGCGACAAAGTGCTTGGCCACAGAGGCTTGATCGCCACCGAAGGCTTTGATCGACCAGGCGCGCGCCGTCAGTGCGTTGGTCATCGTCTCAAGCGTTGTGAAGGTCTTCGAGGAGACGATGAACATCGTCTCCGCAGGATCCAGGTCGATGACCGCCTCGGCAAAATCGGTACTGTCCACATTCGAGACAAACCGGAATGTCATCGCGCGCTCGCTGTAGTGCTTGAGCGCCTCATAGGCCATCACAGGCCCTAAGTCCGATCCGCCGATACCGATATTGACGACGTTGCGAATGCGCTTGCCGGTATGCCCCTTCCAGTCCCCGCTTCGCACGCGGTCGGAGAATTTCGCCATCTTGTCGAGGACCGCGTGCACCTTTGGCACGATGTTTTCGCCGTCGACGACAATTGACTGCGTCCGTCGGCGCCCGGAGCGCCACATGAAGGACGGCACGGTTCTCCGTGGTGTTGATCTTCACGCCCTGGAACATGGCGTCGATCCGTGCTTTGAGACCGGACTCCTGCGCCAGGCCGAACAGGAGCTTTAAGGTGTCTTCGGTGACCCGGTTCTTGGAATAGTCGAGGAATATCCCTTCGGCCTCCGCGATCAGGCGCTCACCGCGGGCAGGATCCTTTGCAAAGAGTTCCCGCAATTGCAGGTCCCGGGTCTCGTCGTGGTGTGTCTGCAATGCCTTCCAGGCATGGAGCTGGTGAGCGCCTCTTGCGGCGGCTGCGCCTTGTCCGGTGTAGACTTGTTTAGCCATATGATCCTCGTCTTCAGCCTGTGGCAGCTTGTTTGAGCGCCATCCGCTTCGATTTGATTACTCCCATCAGCTCATCCCAGGACTTGACGAAAGACACGGCGCCTTCATCTTGAAGTTGAGCCGCGAGCGCCGCTACATCGATGCCGGCATTGTGAAGCGTCTAAGCGTATCCTCACAAAAGCCGCCGTTCGGAAGCAGCGCCGCGCCGACCTCGCCGTGATCACCCATTGCCCTTAGCGTCCCCTCCGGCATCGTGTTCACCGTGAAGGGGGCAGCCAGTTCCTTGACGTAAAGAACGTCGGACGCCTTGGGGTTTTTGGTGCCTGTGCTCGCCCACAGGATGCGTTGCGGCCTGGCGCCGCAGTTCAGGGCTCGCTGCCAGCGGGCAGACGCCAGGAGATCCCTGTAGGCCGCGTAAGCCCGCATGCCCACGGCGATGCCAAGTTTGTCGTGCAACGCCGTCGGTACCTTGTCCATGACCGCCGTGTCCCAGCGACTGATGAACAGCGAGGCGACGGAGCCGACATCTGGATTAAGGCCAGCGTCAATGCGCCGCTCGACCCCGCGCAGGTACGCCTGTGCCGCATCCAGATACTGCTCTTGGGAGAAAAGAAGAGTTACGTTCACCGGAATGCCGGCGAAGACGGCCTCCTCGATAGCCGGCAGCCCTTCCCGCGTCCCCGGGATTTGATGAAAAGATTAGGCAGCCCTGCTCGCGCGTGCAGGTCCTTGGCAGCAGCCAGAGTGCTTGCCGTGTCGTGTGCCAGGAGAGGGGAAACCTCCAAGGACACCCAGCCGTCCACACCGTCCGTGCGGGCGAAAATTGGCCGAAAGAGCATTGCGGCGCGCGTAAGATCCTCGAGCGCCAAGTCGAAAAACAGCTCCTCGTCCGTCAGGCGTGAACTCGCCTTCGCCCGGATCGCAGCATCGTATGCGGAGCTGTTCTTGATCGCGTGATCAAAAATCGTCGGATTTGATGTGAGTCCTGTGACTGATAGTTCGGCGATGTATCGCTCGAGCGTACCGCTATTCAGCAGATCGCGGGTGATGTTGTCGAGCCAGATGCTCTGACCCATGTTGTGTAGCAGTTCGGTCCCTTTCATGTTCGCTCCTTCGGTCTGTAGCTCGATCAGAGGCGCTCGTGCGGCGCAATGGGATTGCCTCTACCAAATAGGACTGGTCGATATTCCTGTAAACCGAACTCAACTGTTGTGCGGGGAACGTTTGCGTTTCCTTCGGCTAATTCGATTCACCACAGCGCTGGCCAAATGGTTACGCCGGATTTGGCTGCGCGTAACGGCGACAAAGTCCTTGCTGCCAAACCATCAGGACAGTCGCCCGCGTAAGTAGAATATGTGAAGCGTTCGCGCGATGTTCGCTGGAACAGAGGAGTTCTCCGCAGAAATTGCGGCGGAGCGCCTGGTCAGGGCTCTATGACATCTCCAGTAAGGTAGCTTATCGGAGAGCAGTCAACACCCCTGCCAGGACAACTGGTCGAAGGGCATTCTGAAGTGAAGGCAAAGGAGAATCAAATGACAACACCCGTCGAAACTGTGCGTGAGTTCTATTCCGCAATTGCAGCAGGCGACACCGGCAAGATGGTCGAGCTAATGACCCCCGACATCGAATGGATCTCGGTTGTCGACTTCAAAGTTCAGGAGAAGGGGCCTGCTGAGGTTATGAAGAAGGTCTTCGCTCCGCTTATGCAAGAGTGGGAAAGCTTCTCACCTGCGCCGTCGGAGTTTCTTGTAGACGGTTCAACTGTCGTCTCTCTGGGCCGTTTTGCTTGCGTTCACCGAGCAACGCACAAGCGCGCCGATATTCCATACGCCATGTATGGGATGTTCGGGCAGGAAAGATCTGGCGTCACCGTCAGTATCTCGACACGATGGCACTCCAAGAAGCTCGGCTCGCCTAGGGCTCGCCGGTGAAACTCATCGGCGGTGGCCTTTATTGGCACCGCCGTTTGCAGTTTCATTCCCCTAGCTCGTGAAACTTTATCGCTTACCTTTGGGTCTTGGGGCTGGCGGGGGTCATCGGGAACGTGCATTCCAAGCGCAGTTCTTCTGCGGTCACCGCCTGAGGTGTACTGACAGTCGTCACCAGTGAGAAGTACGAAATCCCTGTTCGTCGCCTCTTCGGAAGGTGATCGGCCCAGGCTGGCTCAGTCCTCGCTGTCCTCGCAAAAGGATCCCAACATTTGTGGGTCGGCTGTTAGAAGTGGTGCTTCTGTCGAATCACTCTGCCGGTGGCACATTATTTCGCTGGGCCGGTAAGCTACCAGCTGTTATGAGGCGAATCCCCCCACCAAATGTCAGATACGCCCAGAACCAATTAGTCAACGTGGCCGCGCGATTGCGCATTCCGAGTAGAAACCCGACGTGGACCACTCCCCAAAGCCACCACGCCGGAGCGCCCCAGAGTTTAAAGCGACCGAAGTCGGCCACAGCCGCTTTTCTCCCGATCGTCGCAAGGCTGCCACGATGACGGTAGCGGAATGGTGGCGGCAAAGGGTCCCCGCCCAGGCGCGCGCCGATAAGTTGGGCAACGTAGCTTCCCTCCTGTTTTGCCGCAGGCGCTAGCCCCGGGACTGGCTGACCGTTCCAGGCTGTCGACAGTGCTGTGTCGCCGATGGCATATACGTCAGTCATACCACGGACTCGAAGGTCGGGTTCGACAATGATCCTACCTGCGCGGTCGGCCTCGCAGCCCAGCCATTGCGCTGCGGGTGAGGCCATGACCCCTGCGGCCCACAGAACCGTGCGCGCGGCAATCCGGCGCCCGCTTACCAGCACGCCTTGCGCGTCGATATGCTCAACCCGACTATCAACCAGAACTTCGACGCCGAGGCGCTCCAGCGACCTTTGGGCTATTCGCGATAGTTTTTCATCGAACGCTGGCAGAACTCTCGGACCTGATTGCACCAGAATGATTTGCGAACCGGCGGGATCGAACCTCCGAAATTCCTTCTCCATACCGTAGCGAGCGAGCTCTGCAATTGCGCCCGCCAGCTCAACGCCGGTTGGACCGCCCCCGACGATGAGAAAAGTCAGAAGCGAAGCTCGCTCCTGTGCATCATCGCAGCTCTCCGCATTCTCGAAGGCAGTCAGAAGCCGGCTGCGAATGGCCGTCGCATCCTCCACGCGCTTAAGCCCCGGTGCCACGGTTTGCCACTCATCCTTGCCGAAGTAACTGTGGGCTGCACCGGTCGCCATGACGAGTATGTCGTACGGGATTTCGCTGGACCCCATTTGCACATGCTGTCGCTGGGTATCAACCGCGCTCACCGAGCCGAGCAGTACCCTGGTATTGAAGTTTTCACGGAACAGGGGCCGGATCGGTGTCGCTATATCACCGGGTGAGAGCGCAGCGGTGGCCACCTGATATAACAGCGGTTGAAACAGGTGGTAGTCACCTCGATCAATGACAGTTACGGATGCGCGTCGCGCCGCAGCGCCATGGCACAGCTCAAGCCTGCGAATCCCGCCCCGACCATGACGACTCGAGGCAACCCATCGAGAGAAAATGCCGGCCTGCCTTCCAGTTCGGGAAATTGACGTCTCATCCAGCCATCGAATATCGCGTCCACGGATACGGGTCCGGCACCAAACACGATGAAGACCATCAGCACGCCAAACGTATAGAAACCGTCCGCGAACGCCGGGTGCATGACGATCGCACCCGCAGTAATTAGCGCCAATGTCGCAGCAACGTAACGCGTCGCGAGTCCGAGTACGAAAATCCACCCGCACGCGATCATCATGTCTGGAGCCCACTTCATTGCCGCATGAAATGGAATGAACAGCGATAACCGGCCTGCCGCCGCCGTCACGTCCGCCAGGTAGCGGCCTGCAAACAAAAGCGCGAGCGCCATCCACACTCGCAGCACCGAAAGATATACAGGTGCCGGATAGGTCCGTACCCAGGCGATGTCCGCGCAATTCGCGCAGCAAGCGGCATTGCGCTGTGGGCAAGTCCGCGGCGCAAGAGACCGTCCAAAGACAGTGAGCCCGCGCCATGAAGCACATACCATCCCAACAGGGCGGCCGAAAACAACTGTGCGTCGAGTGCCTTGTAGCTGAATTGAATGACCAGCGTGAGGATGAGCAGGGAAAGCCGGCATATCGGCTCATGAGACCCACGGCCAGGAGCGACGCGCCGAGTAGCTCAATCGTTACGCCCGTGTAGGCGGCAGTTACCGGGCTGAGCCAGGACACCGGGTACTCGTTGGTGGCTAAATACAACGCATTGGGCCAATTAGACGCTTTCAACAGGCCTGAAACGAAGAAGCTTTGCGCCAAAGCTAACCGCAAGACCAGGTCCAACGCCGGCCAGCAGGCGGCGCGCAATACTCGAGAAAGTGCCTCATGCAACCTGAATAGCTGAGGTATCCGAACGCTTCCTTCGCGCCGAAGTGGTCCAGTACGAGACGGTAATGGTTCACGCAATTTCCTTGGAAGGTTCGGTATGGATCGGATTGGCCCGGCATGCCCGGGTAGCTGAGTTTTTTCGCGGCATGAGCAACTTAGCGATCAGTGCGGTCCACCCGGTTTGATGGGAGGCGCCGACACCGCGGCCGTTGTCGCCGTGAAAGTATTCGTAGAACTGCAGGTATTGCCGAAAATGGGGTCTTTTTGCAGCAGTGGTTGGTCGCTGAATACGGGTCTACGCCCTGCCCGTCATCAAGAAACAGGCTAGCCAGTCGCCTGGACAGCTCCTGCGCAACATCATCGATGGAATGGAAGTTCCCTGAGCCCGTTGGGCATTCGATCCGAAAATCGTCGCCGTAGTAATGATGAAATTTCTGAAGCGACTCGATGATGAGGAAATTCACCGGAAACCAGATGGGACCGCGCCAGTTGGAATTTCCTCCGAAGACGCCTGACTCCGACTCGGCAGGGCAATACCGTACCGACAGATCCATGGCGTCGACCTGAAACGAATACGGCTGCTCAAGGTGCGCGCGCGATAAGGCGCGCACGCCATAGTCGGATAGAAACTCTGTCTCATCGAGCATCCTGCGCAGCAGGGACTTCATGCGATGTCCGCGCAGTAGTGACAGCAGGCGTCGTTGACCCCGGCCGGCCGCGTCCCAGTTCGATACCAGCTTTGCGAGATCCGGCCTATATCGAAGGAACCATTCCAAACGCCGCCGGAAGTTTGGCACCTTCTCCAGCAGTTCCGGCTCCAGGGTCTCCACCGCAAAGAGCGGAATCAGACCCACCATCGAGCGAACCTTGAGGCGCACTTTTTGATCATTGGGTAAGTGCAATACATCGTAGAAAAATGCATCCTCCTCGTCCCACAGACCCCCGCCATCGTTGCACATAGAGCTTATGGCTTCGGCTATGTGCAGGAAATGCTCGAAAAACTTTGTCGCGATGTCCTCGTACACGTGGTTGTGTTGCGCCAATTCCAAAGCGATACGCATTAGGTTCAGCGCATACATCGCCATCCAACTCGTTCCGTCCGATTGGTCGATGTGACCCCCGGTGGGAGGGTCGCGCTGCGATCAAAAACACCTATATTGTCGAGCCCGAGAAATCCGCCCTGAAATACGTTCCGACCTTCGGCGTCCTTTCGATTGACCCACCAGGTGAAGTTCAACATCAGCTTGTGAAAGACCCGCTCCAGGAACTGAAGATCGCCATGGCCCTCGTTTTGCTTGCGATCAATCTGGTAGACGCGCCAGGCGGCCCAGGCGTGGACCGGAGGATTGACATCGCCGAACGCCCACTCGTATGCCGGGATCTGGCCATTCGGATGCATGTACCACTCGCGCGTTAGCAGTACGAGCTGGTGCTTGGCGAATGCGGCGTCTATGAGCGAAAATGGGATGCAATGGAACGCCAGATCCCACGACGCATACCAGGGATACTCCCATTTGTCCGGCATGGACAGAATGTCGGCGTTATTCAGGTGCTTCCAATCGCAGTTGCGGCCTTGCTGCCTTTCAACGGGCGGAGATATTTGAGCGGGATCACCGCGCAACCACTCCGGAACGTCCAAATAGTAGAACTGCTTGCTCCATATCAGACCTGCGAACGCCTGCCTCTGCACCGCACGCTCGTCGCTTGAGGTCATTCCGTGTTGCAGCTCCTCGTAATACGCATCGGCCTCGCGCCTGCGTAGCTTCATGACAGTGTCGAAGCCATCGAATGGATCGCGCCCTCATAGCACGTCAATCGCACCTGGACCTGCATAGAGGAACGTCCAGATACTGTATGGCGGTGCCATGCCGCAGCCTTTGTCCCGGTCTGATGCGGATTGACGGCGTCCAGACGGCCGTCGACAATGTGTTCGTGGAAGCCGTCCTTAAAGAACCCCCCGCGCCGATGTTCCACAGCCTCCTGCTGTTTGATTCGTTCTCGGTAAAGAGGAGTTTCGCTGCGGCCTCGGCATAGAGGAACTGCGGCGGTACATCAGGCAACTCGATGCGCACTGCACCGCTTTCAGTTCGAAACAACTGGGGCCGTGCGGCCGATGCTCCCCATGACCAGGTATTGCGCAAACACAGCTGTGGAATGACGTGCAGCACCGCTGGATCCGGCCCCCGATTGTGCGCGGTAACGCGCATCAATATGTCGCCGGGTTCCGCTTGCGCATACTCAACGAAGACGTTGAAATACCGGTCTTCTGAAAACACTCCGGTATCGATCAGTTCATACTCGCGATCTGCGCTGCCGCGGCGCGCGGTTTCGGCGCACAAGTCTGCATAGGGAAACGCGGATTGTGGGTATTTGTACAGCATCTTTAAGTACGAGTGCGTCGGCGTCGCATCCAGGTAGTAGTAGCATTCCTTGACGTCCTCGCCGTGATTGCCTTGGCCGTTGGTCAACCCGAATAGCCGCTCTTTTAGGATGCTGTCCCGACCGTTCCACAGGGCGAGCGACAGGCACAGATGCTGGTCAGCATCCGACATTCCGGCGATACCATCCTCGCCCCAGCGGTACGCACGGCTACGAGCATGATCGTGAGGGAAGGAGTCCCAAGCCTCCCCATGCGGGCTGTAGTCCTCCCGTACCGTGCCCCACTGCCGTTCGCTTAAGTAGGGGCCCCAGTGCTTCCAGCTTGCCTGTCCCGGCGCATCGTGTAGCTGTCTGCTGCGTTCCGGGTTCACGGGGCCGCCTGATGAGCCGACTTTGTGCGCTCAAGCTCGATCCATGCGCGCAGCACTTCGCCAACACTCCAGGCCTGGGCGAAACAGCCACGCGCCTGATGAGGCGGTGCGCCATCGAATATCTCGCCCACCGTCCCGATGCACGCGTCGAACAAATGGTGGGCAATCGGCTCAAGATAAGATTGGGAGAGTGCCGCATCGCCATATACCCGGAAGTGAGCTAATGCGAAGGGGCCCAGGAGCCAACTCCACACTGTACCCTGGTGATACGCGCCATCCCGGTGCCAGGAGTCCCCCTCGTACTGCGGAACATAGGCCACATCCATCGGACTTAGGCTACGAAGGCCAAAACTTGTCAGAAGCGTGCTGGCACAGGTATCAACAACAGCTCGCCTTTGGGCCGGGGGCAAAGTGCAATTGGGCAGTGAGACAGCGAAGATCTGATTGGGCCTTACACTGTCATCGCACTGCGAGCCACCGGCAACGTCGATCACGTCATACAGACAGCCCTTATCGGCGTTCCAGAACCGAGAGAAATGGGTTGCAGCGTGTATCAGCAGCGCCTTGCACTCATTCTCCGCGGACCTGTCCTGAGCGCGGCGTGCCAGTTCAACGGTCACATGTAGGGCGTTCAGCCATAGAGCGTTGATCTCGACAGCCTTTCCCCACCGTGGAGTGACCACCCAGTCGCCGACCTTTGCATCCATCCAGGTTAGCTGTGTTCCCGGCTCACCCGCCCGTAACAAACCTTCTCGGGGGTCGACACCGAGGCCATGACGGGTTCCGTCCACGTGCGCACGGATGATCGCGAGGAGCGTCGGTAGTAGTTCAATCCCTAAGGAAAAGTCTGCGCTGGCGTCTAGATGACATTGCAGCGCATGGAACAGCCACAATGTCGCGTCCGCGGTGTTGTATTCGGGTGCCTCGCCCTGATCCGGAAAGCGGTTTGGGAGCATGCCGTGATCGACGAAGCTTGCGAACGTGCGCAGCACTTGGGCGGCTACCTCGTGTCTGCCCAAGGAACTGGTGAAACCAGGCAGCGCGATCATCGCATCCCGTCCCCAGTCCGTGAACCAAGGATACCCAGCTATGATGCTTGACCCCACCGAGGCCGCCGTGCGGCGTCGCACGATGAATTGATCCGCAGCAACTGCGAGTTGCCGTATCCATAACGGTGCGCTGTCTGGCAGCCCGGATAACGCCGCCTGCGCCTTGCGCATCCGTGCCTGAACCACATTCTGCGCCGGCTCGCCCAGGCCTGCTTCCACTGTCGCACTGAGGTACGCGCGATCCAGCGGTTGTAATCGCACTTCAAAGCGACCGGGGGTGAAAAGGTCCTCCACGCTGTCCAAACCTCGCTCGGCCTCCGCGCGGTGGAGGAAGCTCCAATACCATTCCGGGCCTGAACAAAGCGTGACTTCTCCAAATGCAACCTTAGCGGCAGTGCACCGTCGAAGGCGCGGAACGTGCAGGTATCGGAGGTGCTCTCGACTTGAAACGACTGCGCCCCACGTGAATGACTGTGGTAATCGCGGTAGGTACACAAAGGCATAAGCTCGACATCTACGGGTGCGGAACCACGTAACAGCTGCAAACCGATCCAGGTCGTATTGGCACCGGGTGTCATAAAGATCTGCTTCTGCAGTAGGCCGTCGGCTAAGGCGTAGTGCCAGGTCGGCATGCCGTCTTGGAGTTCAAACAACTCGATGTGGGCGTGTCCCGTGGGACTGATCGTGCCATCCGCGAACTCGTTGGACCCGAGCTCGTATCGCTCCCCGAGGTAACGACACACCAGCTGAATGTGTGGCCAGCAGCACCACCCGTTCAGTCGGTGGCTTAATGCTCGCTACCAGTAATCCGTGATAACGCCGAGTGTTGGCGCCGGCCACCGTGCCCGCTGCATAGCCGCCCAACCCATTCGTGACCAGCCATTCGCGCGTGCTTGAGATTGGCCACCTACTCGCAAGATGGCGCCCCAGCGATAGCACCGAAGGCGAGGCCACGAGTTTGCCTCTAAACGGCACAAGTGCCGCGAAGAGGGGAAGCGATCATCGGAACTTGCGACGGATCAACGCGTCGAGAGAAAAGTCACCCGGCCCACGGGCCAACACGTAGAGCAGCGCACCCGCCCATAGCAGGTGGTCCGGCCAGTTTTCCGGATAAACAAAAATCTCAATTACAGCCGTCATAGCCAGTAGCCCCAAAGCGGACAGCCTGGAGGCAAGTCCAATGACCAGCAGCACGGAGAACAGATGCTCTTGGATTGAAGCGAGGTTCGCTGCAATTTCTGGGGGCAGGAGCGGCAATTTGTACTCGTCACGAAATAGCTGCACCGTCGACTGGGTCACATGCCAGCCTGAGACCTTGGTTTGCCCGGAGCGCCAGAAAACATCGGCAATTCCGACCCGAATGATTAGCCCGAGAAGCCACGACGGAAATTTGTCAGCCGAACGAACCGCCGCTTGCAGCCATATGATCACGCTGGACCCTGGGGCTCGTGCCTGCGATGCAGTAGTATTCAATTCCTATCTCCGATGGCTGTAACGAGATGTTCGCCAAACAATGAAACGAGCGCGGAAGGGATATCGAAATCCGGATCAACATCAAGCGCCATAGAGGTTGCGCTGCCCAGAGTTTGACCGTCCGCCAAATACGAACGAAACGTCCAGGTGGCCTTGGAAATGACATTCAAAGCCAAGGACTCGCCCGCGTGGACCGCCAGATATGCCGCGCCGCTATCGATGTGCCAGTGGCTCAAGTCATCGCCCTCCTGTTGATGCGCCATCCATATTTGATCAATCCGAAAGGCTGATGTGAGGTATCGAACGCGGGGCGTAAGCCGCAGACGAACTGCAGCAGGATCGCCGCTTAAGCCACCTAGTCCGGTGATCGGCACCCATTTTTCCGGAGCCGCCCGTACCACCTGAGAAATGGACCATTCCAGCTGCGCGACGTCGGGTAGATATGACAATTGCGAAGCGGCTGGGAAAGATTTGAGGAACTGTGGGAACCGCGTGCCATACGCAGAAAGGCAAGGCTCAGACGGCAGGTGTTCCTCTATAAACGAATGCGTGGCGTAGTCAAAAAATTCCCGACCGACAATTCTGCGGACAACGGGGAATGCCTCCTTGAGAGTCTCGCTCAATCTGCTGAGTACATTATTGCGGTAGATGGACAAGCGCTCATCTGGTGAGAACACATCGCCATCGATAAGGGACAGCAACTCACTCGATGGAGGTCCGACGACGGTCCTGCAGAATGCGAGCTGTAATTCACGCAGCGACAGCACGATGCCGGCCCCTACCTTCTTTCGCAAAGTGCTGCGCCTTCTCGGCTTCACCAAGCAAAACGTCCAATGGTGGCAAGTCCGCGTCCCATTCAATAAGCGTTGGACGCTCGCCAATCTGAGCAAGTGCGTAGGAATATAAGTCCCATACCTCTCCACACACGACGGACGCATGATCATCAATCAGCACGCTCATTCCTGCGACCTCATTTCTTGAATGACCGGCCAGGTGAAACTCGCGGATTGCATCCCCGGGGAGTGTCTTTATGTAGTTTTCCGGATCCGTGCCCAGGTTGTGCGCACTCACGTATATGTTGTTGATATCGCACAATAAACCGCAACCGGTTCTCGTCACCACAGCTCCGAGAAATTCGGCTTCGCTGATGGTGGAGTGCATGAAGCGAAGGTAGCTTGAAGGGTTCTCAATCAAAATAGTGCGCCGTAATGCAGACTGAACTTGATCGACGTGGCGTACGATGACCTCAAGCGCTTCCTCGGTATAGGGTAGGGGCAACAGATCGTTAAGATGCGATCCGCCCGCAGCGCTCCAGGATAGGTGCTCGGATACGGAGAACGGCTCAAAGCAGTCGACTAGCTCGGTCAGCCGGCTCAGATGTCGGCTGTCTAACTCGCCGTCCGACCCAAGTGAAAGAGCAACCCCGTGAAACGATAGCGGATAGTGCTCGCGTACTCGAAGTAGGCGAGTAAACGCGCGATGGTCCGCCATGTAATTCTCGGGGTGCACTTCCAGCCAGGCGATGTCCAGGCGACGCGCCAAGAGCTCCTCCACGTGAGGAGCGCGCAAACCAACTCCGGGAGACGCTTCGCAGGGCTCCGGCGCGTCGCTTATAAGCACAACGTAGCTGCCTTAGCGGTCAGGTCTTGGCCGAAGTGGAGCCGCCAGCGATCTTCTCGCAAGTACCCTTGGGCAGATACACCCACGATGCGGGATCCTTGGCTTTTGTGGCCGTACCGGCACAGCTGTGCGTTGCCGTTCCACAGTCATTAGCGGCCTTTGCGGCAATGCCGTAGCACTTCTCACTGGCGTACGTCGGAACCGGTGCGGGGCCAGCACTTGCGATGCTGGGCAATACGACGGCCGCGGCAACGGCGGCAGCAAGAACGTTTGAAATATTCATCTGAGTTTCTCCTTAAGGGGGTTCATAGGAAGTTAACGCCGGAGAGCGTGCCACGACTGTTTGGTTCGTTGTCTCATCACGTGATCTCGGCAAACGGGAAGGTGATCGGTTGGTACAGCAACACACCGCCCAGCCCGTAGTCGGCCGGTTTGCAGAACGGCATTTTCAACGCATTCCGTCAAACGGACGCCGACTTGCAAGATAAACTTCGTGGCCATCGCTGTCTCGCGGGAACAGCGATAAATTTTGCATTAATTGCGGTCATATCTATTTTGGCGGTTCTAAGGGAGTTGTCGGCGGCGGTACTCACGGGGCGATTGGCCAAAGTGATTGAGGAAACATCTACTGAAGTGGCTGTGGCTCATCCCAACCTCGATGGCAATCCGGGAAACGGAAAATTCCGAAGTCATAAGGAGCGACTGTGCACGTAAAAGGCGGCGTTGGGTGATGAATGCATGCGGAGAGATCCCCAGCGTCGCTTGAAATCGCCGCAGAAAATGCCAGAGGGATAACCTGGACTGCTCCGCAAGCATGGGGAGACTGATCGATTGCCCCAGGTGCTCGTCTATGAAACGTTCGATGCGGGTTATCTGAAAGTGCGAAAAGGCTGGCTCTCCGGCCCGATTGCCGATCTTCTTGCACCTAGCTGCAGCGGTTCCCACCCGATAGGCAATCAATGTTGCAATGGTCTCGGCAAACACCGGGCTGAGCGAGGGTCCTGCTCGCATTTCATTGCGAAGTGCTATCGCCGCCGCAGAGACGAGTGCGTCTCGAACCGTGAAGGTATCCGGAAGGCGTAACTTGGTGCCACCCAATGCCTCGGAAACAAAGTTCTCATAGAGCTGTAACGAGACAATGTCGGCCTCACGTCTCCACGCAACGGAGTGTGGCTGGCCCATGGGTATAGCGAGTATGTCTCGTGAACCCATATGGTGAACCAATGTGCGACCTGTCTCAGACTGCCGAGACACGCTGTATTGGGCATGTTCCAACGGCACGCATATCTGGAGCTTGTCGGGTGCTTCTTCCGCGAAGACGGCGGGCCCGGATCGATGGCAATACAGCTCAAATCGTTCTGGATCCGAGAAGACGACCGGGCTGTTGCTCATTTATCCACCATTCCAGGTTTGAGCGTCGGAGCTGCACGGCAATTGACCGTGTCAATAGACCAAATTCCGTAGCATCGGTCATAGTTCGGGATTGATAAATGAACGGTGATCATCAGGGCGTCCAGGCAACTTTGGTGTGGGCACTTTCGATAAACTCTCAAGAAGTGCAGGTGGCGTTAGTCCTATTCACGTTCCGCTCTGGGCCCGCGGGGGGGGTAGTCGATATATCCACGGTAGTTATCCCGATTACTACGCAGCGAATACCATTTTTATCTCGTCGGCCACCTGCGGCGCATTTTCATCGAGAACGAAATGACCCGCGTCTAGCCAGACGAGTCTTGCCTCGGGCAAGTCGGTGAGATATGCACGCGCGCCCGGTGGAATGAAAAACGGGTCGTTCTTGCCCCATATGATCAGCGTCTTTGGTTTGTGGGCGCGGAATGCCGCCTGCCATTGAGGGTAAAGAGCAATGTTAGTTTTGTAATTTTCCAATAGATCGACTTGATAGTCCTGTACACCCGGCCGATCGAGGAACGCTTGGTCGAGCACCCAGTTGTCCGGATTGATGGCCTCGGGATTTTTTGCACCCACCTGCCAGTGAAACTGCGTGCCCTTCAAGCTTACGAAGTCGCGTGCCGGCTTTTCTGTCTCCGGCGTGCGCCGCTCCCACAGCGGCAGGAGCACGGCCTTCGGTGCATCGCCCACGCCTTCCATGTAGGCATTGGCGTTTTGAATAATGAACCCTCTGATCCGGTCCGGGTGCCGGGTAAAGAGGCGAAATCCGACGGGGCCACCGTAATCCTGCATGTAGAGGATGTACGACTTCAGCCCCAGTACCTTGACGAGGCCTGCGACATGCTCAGCGAGACTGTCGAATGTGTAGGTGCACTCACTGCGAAGCGGCGCATCAGAGTGCCCGAAACCCAAGTAATCCGGAGCGATCAGGTGGAAGCGATCTGCCAATCTTGGCATGAGATCGCGGAACATCTGGCTGCTCGTCGGCAAACCGTGCAGTAGCAAAATTGTTGGAGCCGCGGCGTCCCCCGCCTCACGGTAGAAAATCTTGCGGCCATTGACCGTGGCGGTGCGATGAAGAATGGACGTGGACATGTTGGCCTCCTATGTGGGCGACCTCTCGTCGTCCGGAAAACGCAGTCTCAGCCCTTCCGATATCCGTCGCTAGATCTTAGAATCGGGAACATCCCTCCCAAGAAATGGAACCCCACCATGGACCGTCTCGATGCCATGTCCGTACTACTCGCGGCGGCGGATTGCGGGAGCCTGTCTAAGGCGAGTCGCAAACTGCGCCAGCCCCTTGCCACCGTCAGCCGCAAGGTGTCCGAGCTTGAGAATTACCTGAAAGCCGCGCTGTTGGTTCGATCCACGAAGGGCTTGGAACTGACACCAGCCGGCCGCTCCTACGTTGCCGGAGCCAGGGCCATTCTCGAGCAGCTGCACGAGGTGGAGCGAACTGCCTCCGGCGAGTACACGGAGCCAAGAGGCGACCTTGCGGTGACAGCGCCGATCATGTTCGGCCGGCTGCACGTACTTCCGGTAGCGAGCCGCTTCCTTGAAGCTTTTCCGGACGTCGCGGTGAGGCTCATGCTCACTGATCGAGTAACGCATTTCCTTGAGGACCAAGTCGATGTCGCACTTCGGATTGGCCAGCTTCCAGACAGCAGTTTGACCGCTATACGAGTCGGCTCGGTGCGACGTGTGATGTGCGCGAGCCTCGACTACCTTAATGCCCATGGAACGCCCACTGTGCCGGCAGAGCTTTCACAGCACAGCGTCATCTCTTTCGAGAGCGTCTCCGCCCCAACCACGTGGCGTTTCGAATGCAACGGCGAGGAACTAGATGCGACCTTTCGCGCTCGCCTGAGCGTCAACACCATTGATGCGGCGCTCGACGCGGGGCTCGCCGGCTCGGGCATTATTCGTGCCGTGTCCTACCAGGTAGCCGAGTACGTGCGTGCCAAACGCCTTGCATTAGTGCTCGAAAATTTTGAGCCACCGCCATACCCCGTACACGTGGTCTATGATCGGCAGAATAGGCTACCGCTCAAACTGCGCGCCTTCATCGATTTTGTTATCCCGCGTCTGCGCGAGCGTCTTACGCAAGCCGCTTTGTAACAAATCGCTCGCTCGTTTACTCGCTTCTTCCACAGCGCGAAAGGTAGCCTCTCCACCCCTTGGCGGCCGCCACTCCCGCCTCGCGAACCAGTTCCTTCTTTGTGCCGTAGGCAACTCCAAAGGCTACGTGTATGCGCCGTCGAACATCCGGCCGGGCAAGTTATTCAAGATCGACAGCTATCGCCAGTATTCGCTCGCGGCGGCGCACGACGAAAACGAATTGTCCCTCCACGTAAAGAGGTTAGTGGTGGGCAAAACTGTGGGTGATTGTCGTGGGAGGCGCGACAATCGCGGGCGCGGTGATTGCCGGTCTCGCGTATTGGGATCAGAAAGATCACGCGGCCGATCATTCCCCACCCACACCGCTCCACCAAACGAATCAGCCAAACCAGCAGGCACCGGTTCCTCTGTGTGCCGGGACACGACCAATGCCAACTGTGCGCAGAACAATTACGGACAGCAAGTAGTTATTGGTTTCGTGCCTCCGCCCTATAGAGTTATTCCACCCGAGAAAATGACCGCCAGCGCAGCAACGCTGCGATCAGCGTCCGATGGGAGCAAGGTTAAGATCAATTACGCCGCTGTTGATGGAGATGAGGAAATCGAACCTTTTTCCAAGCAAGTCACCGCGCTATTCGCTGCTGCGAATCATTGGCATGTCGAGACAGCCAGAATCGGAAAATCCATGAATTTCGCTGACGGCGGCACGCTTACGGGTGAGGGCATTGGGCACTCGATTGGCCACTGGGCTGCACGCTCCCAAGGCTCAATTGACTGAAATCCTAGCGAATTTAAAGTGGCGGAGAGGGTGGGATTCGAACCCACGTGCCGGAATTACCCGACCATCCGATTTCGAGTCGGCGCCGTTATGACCACTTCGGTACCTCTCCGTTTACTCAAAACTCGCGTCTTAGACGCAGTTCTTTTGCGGTTAACTCAAGCGTTTTATGCCCGTTAACTTAAGCGCCTCTGCGATGTGACCCGCTAAGCGACTCTGGTATAAAGGCGTTTGTCAAGAGTCCCCAGGGACCAATAAACGGCTATTCTATCGCATCGGCAAAGGGCATGTCTCCGGAACGGAACCGCCCAGCCTCACGGGAATCAAAGCAGCCTACGACCGTGCGTACATTGAACGTTCCAACAATTAGGCATCGCTGGTTAAGACTGGGCCTCGCGGCTTCCGCCGTGATTCTCCTCGGCACGTGCTCCCCTCTCCCGAGCTTGATCGATCAGGTCAAGACCCTCGGCGAATTGCGCGTGGTCACCCGTTCGGGTCCGCTGTCCTATTACCTCGGCTCGGATGATGCGCCGCAGGGTCCGGAATACGCGCTCGCCCGGCGCTTCGCCGACGAGCTCGGCGTGAAGCTCAAAATCACCCCCGTGAAGAGCTACGAGGAGATGTACGCGGCCTTGAATTCGGGCCGCGCACACCTGGCAGCGGCCGGACTCAAGGTTCCGGTGAGGCCGATCGAGGGTATCGAATTCGGGCCGACCTATCAGCGGGTGCGCGAGCACCTGATTTATCGGCGCGGCTCCGTCCGCCCAGGCTCGCTCTCCGAAATCGGCAACGGCGATCTGGAAATCGCGGCCGGCAGCTCGCATGCCAAAGCGCTGTCCGCAGCCCGCGATTCCTTGCCCAATTTGGTATGGGTCGAGGACTCCACCACCAATTCCCAGGCACTGCTCGAGGGCGTGGCGAACGGAACCATCGATTACACCATCGCGGACTCGACCGAATTCGCGTTCGCGCACGACGCGTATCCTGAGCTGCGTATCGCATTCGATTTCCCGGGCAGCCAATCGCTCGCCTGGGCGGCGAGCGACCGCTATCCCGATGTTCGTGCGCGACATGAGCACGTATTTCGCCAGCCTGGATCGGAGCGGCGATTTGGCCGCCATTCTGAGCCGCTACTACGATCGCTCCGAGGACGCCGAGTTCGCCGAGGCGCCGGTCTTCATGCGGCACTTTCAGGATCGTCTGCCGCTCTACAAGCGCTGGTTCGAAGAGGCCGCGGAACAGAGCAGCCAGGATTGGCGGCTGCTCGCGGCTATCGGCTACCAAGAATCCAAGTGGAATCCGAGCGCCGCGTCGGCGTCGGGAGCCATGGGGCTGATGCAATTGACCTTGGAATCGGCGAGTGCGGTCAAGGTCGCAAATCCGACCGACGCGCGCCAGAGCATCTTCGGCGGCGCCCGCTACTTCAGACAGACCTACGAGAAGATTCCGTCGCACGTGCCGGAGCCCGACCGCACTTGGTTCGCGCTGGCCGCTTATAACATCGGCTATGGGCATCTGGAGGACGCGCGCGTCCTCACCCAGCGCGCGGGCAAGGATCCCGATTCCTGGGAGGATGTACGCGAGTTCCTGCCGCTGCTCGCGCAGGAATATTGGTACACGCAGACTTCCAACGGCTATGCGCGCGGATCCGAACCGGTGCGCTACGTGGACAATATCCGCAACTACGTCGACTTGCTCGAATGGGTCGGCAGCGGAGCCGCCCCCGGCCGCAAGGGCGCGGTCACGCTCGACTAGGCGTCGGACCCTTTTCCGCGCGGCGCGGCGCGGCGGGTTTCGAAGAAACGCCGCAAGATATCCCGGCACTCCTCGGCGCACACTCCGCCGAACACATCCAGGCGGTGATTGAGCCGCGGTTCGCGCGCCAGATCGAATACGCTTCCGCAGGCGCCCGCCTTGAGGTCCCAGGCGCCGAAGACCACCCGGGTCACCCGGGCCTGAATGGCCGCCCCCAGGCACATCGCGCAGGGCTCCAGAGTGACGTACAAGGTGGCCGAATCCAGCCGATAATTCCCCGCATGCGCCGCGGCAGCGCGAAGCGCGACGATCTCCGCGTGAGCCGTCGGATCATGGCTGCGGACGGGCTGATTCCAGCCTTCGCCGATCACCTGCCCTCGAACGACCAGGAGCGCGCCGACAGGCACCTCGCCCGAGTCTCCGGCCCGCTGCGCAAGGACAAGCGCCTGGCGCACGTAATCCTCGTCCGTAAGCACCCGGCCGGCGCTCATATCTCGGCTGGGCCGCGCAGGTAGCGGGCCGCGAACAATATCGCGTATAGAGCGAATAATGCAGCCGCGCTCATCGCCAAGGAATTATGGATGCCCACGCGCGCGCCCAAAAGGCCGACGGACAGCCCGCTGAACATGCGCAATCCGGACGCCGACATGGAGAACACGCCGATCACCCGGCCGCGTATCGCGGCGGGCGCGTGCAGCTGGACCAGGGCCTGCGCCATCGAGTTGAACGCCAACTCGACGAATCCCGCCACGAACAAGAGGCCGACGGCCAGCACGTAGCCATTCGCGCGCGCGAAAGCCGACGAGCGCGACGCACCAGATGAGCGCCAATACGAACGCAGTGCGCGCCCGCGGCGCGAGCCAGGCTCGGGTCTCCAGGATCACGCCGCCGATCAGCCCTCCGGCCGCGTCCGCCGCGAGCAAGATACTGTAGGCGAAGTCCGCGCGCTCGTGGCCGAGATCGCTGGCAAATTCGGGCATCTGTGCCTGATAAGCGTTGCCGACGAAAAACGAGGCCGCGCCCACCAGCACGGTCATCGACAGAAGCACGGGATTGCGCGCCACCACCCGCATGGTCGACCACACTTCGGCGAAACTGCCGACCGCGGCCGCCGGCGGCTTGCCTCCCGGCGCCGCGCGGCCGTACGGCGCCCTGATGAGCCACAGGAACAGGGGTGTATAAATCAGGGCATTGACGAAGATGCCGTAGGCAGGACCCAGCGACATCAGCAGTCCCGCCCCGAGCAAGGGTCCGACCAAAAAGCCCAGGTACCTCCCCGTCGCGTTGAGGCGCACCGCGCTCGCCAGCTCTTGCTGGCCGACCAGCTGGTGAATCAGCACCTGCGCGGCCGGGAGCCATATGACCCCGGCGAGACCGTGAACGACGAGCAGCAGCATGGCCAGCTCCAAACGTCAGCGTGTTCGTCAGGAACATGATGCCCCAGCTCACGGACACGCCGATGTACATCAGCATTCCGATCTGGATGAGCCTGCGGATGTCGAAGCGATCGGCCAATCCGCCGCTGACGCCGGCGAGCAGCAGAAAAGGAATCCAATGCGAGATGACCGCGAATCCGCCGAGTGCGGGCGAATGAAATCGATCGAACATCACCTTGTAGGAGATGACGTGCTCGATATTGTCCGCCATCATCGCGGCCGTCGCCGCCGATGACATAGATCCGAAAATCGCCCTTGGCGAATGCGGCGAACGCGCGATGAGGGGGTGCCGGGACGGGCACGGCACGGGTATCCGGGTTCAATTGACTCGAGGAGCCTTGAGTGGCGTCAGTCCGATAATTGTAACGGAATCCTCCGCGGGGCTCGGCACAAGTTATAAAATCTGCACCGGTGCGGGGGGATTCGGGTAAATCACGAAAAGAAGCCATGCGTGCATTTTGGTTATTGTTGGGGATCGCCGCGCTCACGCCGACATGGACCTGGGCGGACGAAGGTATGTGGACCTTCGATAATTTTCCGTCCGAGGCGGTAAAGCAGGCCTACGGGGTCGAGGTAACCCCCGCGTGGCTGGATCACGTGCGCCTGTCGACGATCCGGTTGGCCAATTGCACGGCTTCGTTCGTGTCGCCGAAGGGACTGATCCTCACCAATCATCACTGCGTGGAATCCTGCCTTGGAGAACTGTCCTCGAAGGAGGACAACCTCCTGGAAAACGGCTTCTTGGCGCCGACGCCGAACGCCGAGCGCCGGTGCGCGACGCAGGTGGCGGACGTTCTGGTGTCGATGGAGAACGTGACCGCCGCCGTGACCAAGGCCGTCGCCGGCTTCTCCGACGAGGCCGCGAACGATGCCCGCAAGCGCACCTTGACCGCGCTCGAGCAGGCCTGCGAGCAGGCGAGCGCGCACGCTCGAGCTCGGGCAAGCTCAAATGCCAGGCCGTCACCTTGTACGAGGGCGGCCAGTATTTCCTTTACAAATACAAACGCTACGACGACGTGCGGCTCGTGTTCACTCCGGAAACCGACATCGCAGCATTCGGCGGCGACCCCGACAATTTTCAATTTCCGCGCTGGGCGCTCGACTTCGCCGTTCTGCGCGCCTACGAACACGGCAAGCCCGCCAAGACGCCGGACTATCTCAAGATCGACTTCTCCGGGCCGCGCCCGGGCGAACTGGTCTTCGTATCCGGACATCCCGGCAGCACCTCCAGGCTCGAAACCCATGCCCAGCTCGAGTTCGAACGCGATGTATCCCTGCCCACCACGCTCCTGCGCACCGCCGAGCTGCGCGGCGGCTACATTCAATACGGCCGTTCCAATCAGTCGGACATGGAACTGGTCGAGGGCCCCCTGACCAGCCTGGAAAATGGAATCAAGGTACGTCGCAAACTTCTCGACGCGTTGCACGACGATGCGCTCATGGACCGAAGGAAGGCCGAGGAGTCGACGCTGCGGACTCTCGCGAACCTGTCCAGCCCCGACCCGTGGGATCAAATCGAGACGGCATCGATGCGCGAACGGGCGATCTATCTTCCCTATACCTTCATCGAAGGGGGCGCCGGCTTCAACAGCATTTTGTTCCGCTACGCGCGACTGCTGGCGCGCGGAGCCGATGAGCGCACGAAGCCGAACACCGAACGGCTGCGGGAATACACCGACTCGATGCTGCCGCGGATCGAGCAGCAGCTCTATGCCCGCGTGCCCATCTATGCCGAAGTCGAGACGCTGACCCTGTCTTTCTCCTTGCAGCGGATGAGGGAATGGCTGGGACCGGACTACCCGCTGGTGCGGCGCTTGCTGGGCAAGGAATCGCCCGAAACGCTGGCTACCCGGGTGGTTGCGGAATCGAAGCTCGACGACCCCGGGGTGCGCAAACAGCTCTGGCAGGGAGGGAAAACCGCCGTGGATCAGTCGCGCGATCCGATGATCGAGCTGGTCCGCTCGATCGACGGCGATTCCCGGGCGCTGCGCAAGGAATTCGATGACGAAGTCGAGGCACCGATCGCCGCGGCATCGGCACGCATCGCCGCCGCGCGCTTCAAAGCCTTTGGGACCCGGATATACCCCGATGCGACGTTCACGCTGCGCTTGAACTACGGAACCGTGATGGGATGGACGGAGAACGGGACGGCCGTGGAGCCCTTCACCTATCTCGACCGGGCGTTCCAGCGCGCGACCGGCTCATCGCCCTTCAAAATCCCCGACAGCTGGATGAAGGTCAAGGATCGCCTCGACCTCAGGACGCCGTTTTGTTTCTCGACCAACAACGACATCGTCGGCGGCAACTCCGGAAGCCCCCTGATCGACGCGCACGGCAACATCGTCGGACTCATATTCGACGGCAATATCGACTCGATCGCGGGTTCCTTCTGGTTCGATCCCGCAAAAAACCGTGCCACCGCCCTTCATCCGGCGATCATCCGCGAGGCACTCGACCAGGTCTACGGCGCCAAGGCTTTGTTGGCCGAATTGGGAGGATCATGAGCGGGAGCGATGCAGCGAAGATTGGACAGTTGAGCGAGCCTGGCGAGTACGACCCCGCGATGCTCGAGCTGCTTCAGCTCCTCTGGGGCGATGGATTCCTGTCGCCGGGCGGTTCCGACGAGCTCGACCGCCTCTTCGAGGACAGCGACATCCGGGGCTGCGACGTCCTGGATATCGGTTGCGGCCTCGGCGCCATCGACGAGCTTCTCGTCGCCCGATTCGGTGCGCGTTCGGTGATCGGCGTCGACATCGATCCCTCCCTGGTCGCTGGAATGCGGCGGCGCGTCGAGCGAGCCGGTCTGTCGGACCGGATCCACGGGGTGAAGGTGGACGGCGGCACGCTGCCGTTCGACGCCGCGGCCTTCGATGTCGTGTTTTCCAAGGACTCGATGGTTCAGATTCCGGACAAGCCGAAGATCTACGCCGACGTCCTGCGCGTGCTGCGCCCGGGCGGGCGGTTCATCGCAAGCGATTGGCTGCGCGGCGGAACGGGGACCTACTCACCGGAAATGATGGAATTCTTCCGCCTCGAGGGCATCGCCTACAACATGGCCACTCTCGAGGAGAGCGCCGCTGCCCTGCGCGCGGCCGGTTTCGTCGAGGTGGAGATACGCGACCGTCACGGATGGTATCTCGAGCTCGCTCAGAAGGAGCTCGCCGCGCTCGAGGGGCCGCTGAACGCGGTGGTCGCGAACCGCATCGGCGAGGAGCGGGCGCGCCACTTCGTCGACGACTGGCGCCAGCTCGTGGTGGTCGTGAAGCGCGGCGAACTCCGCCCCGGTCATTTGAAAGCCGCCAAGCCGGGCGCGCGCTGAGCGGGCGCCCGCATCGAGGATCATTGCCGAACGACCGCCGAGGCCCTCCCGCGCAATACGAATTTCTGAATCTTTCCGGTGGCGGTCTTCGGCAATTCGGCCACGAAGTGAAAGGCGGTCGGCACTTTGAAATGCGCCAGGGCGCCGCGCGCGAAATCGCTCAACTCCGCCGCCGTGGCGCTTGCGCCTGGACGCAGAACCACGAAGGCGTGCGGCGTTTCACCCCATTTCTCATGCGGCATGCCGACGACCGCGGTCTCGAGGATCGCGCGGTGGCGCAACAGCGCGCCCTCCACTTCGATCGAGGAAATGTTCTCGCCGCCGCTGATGATCACATCCTTGAACCTATCGCGGATCTCGACGTAACCGTCGGGGTGCACCACCGCCGCATCGCCGCTGTGGAACCAGCCTCCGCGAAAAGCGGCCGCCGTTGCGTCGAGGTCATTGTAATAGCCGCGCATCACCACATTGCCGCGGGCGACGATCTCGCCGAGCGTCGACCCGTCCTGGGGCACGTCCTGCATGCTTTCATCGACCACTCTCAATTCGCCCGACGTGACGAGCTCGACGCCCTGGCGAGCCTTGAGCGTCGCACGGTCGGTGCAGGAGAGTTCCGCGTGCTCGGGCAACGGCTCGCAGATCGATATGAAAGGCGCGGTCTCGGTGAGTCCGTAGACATGCGTGACCTCCCATCCCAGTTCGGTCTCCAACCGTTCGATGGTCGCGGCCGCCGGCGGGGCACCGGCGGTGAATACTTTGAGGCCGCGCCGCAATCCCGCCCGCTGCTCTTCCGGCCCGTTTGCCATCGCGATCAGCACCGTTGGCGCCGCACATAGGTGGCTGACCCGCTCCCGATTGATGTGCTCGTAAATGTTCGGAGCATCGACCCGCCGCAGGCAGATGTGTGCGGCCCCCGCCGCCGTCACGGTCCACGTGAAAGTCCAGCCGTTGGCGTGGAACATCGGGAGAGTCCAAAGATATCTATCGGCCGGAGTCATGGGCCAGTGTGTCAGGGTACCGATGGAATTCACCCAGGCGTTCCGATGGGTGATCATGACCCCCTTGGGGCGCGAGGTCGTGCCGCTGGTGTAATTGATGGCGAGCAGATCGGTCTCCACGATCTCGTTCACGTCGATGGCAGCAGAACGCTCCTTCAGGAGTGCCTCGTACGGGAGCCAGCCGGTCTTCTCGCCCTCCAGCGCAATGAAATGCTTGACCGTCGGCATGCGCGCCCTCGCCGCATCGATCAGATCCAGGTAGTCCGGATGGACGCAAATCACCTTCGCACCGCTGTGGGCGGTCATGTACACGAAGTCATCGGCGGCCAATCGATAGTTCATCGGCACGATGACGGCGCCGCGCTGCGGAATGGCGTAGAACTGTTCGAGATGCTGATGTGTGTTCGGCGAGATGGTCGCGACGCGATCGCCCTTGCCGACGCCCAGCGCCGCGAGCCCTGCCGTCCAGCGGTCGCAGCGCTCGCGAAATTGCGCGTACGTCAGCCGACACTCGCCGTCGACGACCGCGAGGCGGCCGCCGTAGAGCTTGCCGGCGCGGCGCAAGAAGTCCAGCGGAGTGAGCGGCGTTTCCATGGTCCTGCCTGCCGGTTATTTTTCCCTGAGACGGTGACTGTCGCCCGCGCGTAACGTCATGCCGTATATCTTGTTGAGCTCCGAGATCTGCGCAAGAGTTTCCGGAGAGAACGGCGCCTGCCCTTCGAACGCGTGCAACACGATGCCTTCCAGAAGATCGCCCAGCGACAACTCCTTCAGCTCCGCCAGCCCTTTCAACACCTTCAACAGGCGCTTCTCGATCCGCACACCCGTCTGAACCCGTTCGATCTCGATCATCTTCCCGCTCACAGCGGCTGCGGCGCGGCCGAGTCGGGCTCCGGCGGAAGCGGGATGAATTCCCCGTCGTCGAGCTGCGGAAGCTTCATACGGCCCGCGCGCCAATCGGCCTTGGCCTGATCGATGCGCACCTTGGACGAAGACACGAAATTCCACTCGATGAAACGCTCGCCGATCGGCTCGCCGCCGAGGACCATCACCACGGCAGGCTCGAGCGCGGCGAACGGCACCGGTTTACCCGGCGCGAATATCAGCATCTGCCCTTGGGTAAATCGCCGGCCCTCGACTTCGACGGACCCTTCCGCAATATAAGCCGCCCGCTCGGGATACTCCGCAGCCAATTGCGCCCGGGAGCCCGAGGCGAGGCGCCAGTGCACGTAGAACATGGGCGAAAAGGTCTTTGCCGGTGCGCGAACTCCGAATGCCGCGCCGGCGACCAATCGTGCCCAGACCCCCTCGCTCTCGTCCGTCGGCAGATCAGCGGCACCATGATGTGAGAACAGGGGCGCGACCTCCTCATGCTCCTTCGGCAACGCGACCCACGCCTGGATGCCGTGCAGCGTATCGCCCTCGGCGCGCGCCCGTTCGAATCTTTCCGAATGCGTGATGCCGCTGCCCGCCGTCATCCAGTTCACTTCGCCCGGACGAATCGGCTGTTCCGAACGCAGACTGTCGCGGTGCATGATCTCGCCGGCGAAAAGATAGGTGACCGTGGATAGCCCGATATGCGGATGGGGGCGAACGTCGACCGAACGCGGGATGCCGGCCGCAAACTTCACAGGCCCCATATGATCGAAAAAGATGAAAGGCCCGACCATCCGCTGCCGCGGCGAGGGCAGCACCCGCCCGACCTGGAAACCGCCCAGATCGCGGCGCCTTTGTTCAATCACTGAATCGATCGATGACATGCGCGTATTGTAGCTCCAGTGCGAGCCCGTCCACTCAACGCCGTCGAGGGACCCTCAGCAACCCCAACTTCACCAGGCTCTCGCCCGTGGCCAGGATCGCCTCCTCGTTCGACCGAGGCTGCCAGCCCAGCATCTGCTTCGCTTTGGCGTTGGAGCCGTTTTTTCGTTTTCCGAGCTCGGGCAGTATTTCACGGGCCAGCGGATTGAACCAGGCCCCGACGCGAATCAGCCAATCGGGGAGCTGCCGCGTCTTGACCCTGCTGCCCAGCACTTTGCTCACGGCCGCACGCCCGCGAATTTTCCGAACATGCTGCTTTATACACCGGCAAGCCGGCTCACCGCAGGAGCGGTCTCCATCCAAGCCGCATCGATGGAAAACGAGAGCTCCTCACTCACCTGAAGATAACGGCGAACCTCATCGCTCAAGTCGGCGAACACAGCCTCGAGAGCCGCGATTCGCGCCGCCGACGTCCCAATGCGGGCCACCCAGCCCGGGAACTCGAGCGGGAGCTTCCAGGAGTCGGCCGCGGGTGTCTCGAAGCCCGCGGCATGGAACATGCCGGCCCATTCCGATACGCGATAGTTCCGTACGTGCGACCCATCGCGCAGGAACTCGATGACCTGCAACGCGGTGTCGAGCACCTGCTCTTCCGGCGCCACTACGTCGATGACCACCATGCGCCCCCCTGGCTTCAAGACGCGCGCGCATTCCCTCAATGCGCGGGGCACGTGGGCCCAGTGGTGAGCCGAGTATCGGGTGGCGACGATGTCGAACGTCGCGTCGTCGAAGGGCAGCGCCTCAGCCGAACCCAACCCGGTATCGAGCGTTTGGTGTCCGCGCATGGCCGCTTCTCGCGCCACGACCGACAGCATCTGCGCGGACGGGTCAAAGGCCGTGACTCGGCCCGCACCGCCACGCGCCATCGCGAAGCTCGCATGTCCTGCGCCGCAGCCCAGATCGAGAGCCCGCGTGGGGCGCAGCTTCTCCGTCAATGCCTGCAGCCGGTCCAGGTCGGCGCCCTTCGCATGTACGGGGCTGGCGAGGTAGGCGTCCGCCCTGGACCCGAATTGCATCGAGCTTAGCTTTTGTTGATCCAAGGCCGCATGTCGCCGCTGGCTGATCGCCGAGATGCTGCGTTAGCCCCGGCTGCCCCGCATGGCTTTGGCCTGCGCCGTTGCGCTTTGGAACTGAGCATCGGCCTGGTCTTTACAAGGCTGTTGCAACGCAAGATCCAGCGTCATGCACTTTACGATCGCCACCTTGTGGTCGCCCTCAGCCTGTGCCATGGCGATATCGAACGTCCCCGTGACTCTGGCGACTGCGACATTCTTCCCGTCCCCGCCGGTCGCACCGCTCACCTTGACGGCGCTCTTCACGTCTTTGCGCGCCTCGGCACGCGCCTGCTCCACTTCCTTCCGTGCATCGTCTTGCGCTGCAGCGACATCCGCCTGCGTTGCGAGCGGCGTCTTGTGACAGCCACAGAGAAGGGTCGCCAGCAAGGCTGCCGACACGGGTGCGAGCGGTGAGTTGAGCGCAAACGAGCGTTTCATGGTCCCTCCTTATCGATTCTCCGGATTATCGCCCTCCGAAGTCCTAAGCGGGAGAATAAAAAGCCGATCCTCCCCCGGGCAACGCGGTTGCCCCGGCAACGCGTGTCGGCGATTCGCCGACGTTGCGAAATCCAGGCACCGTCGGACGCGAATGAGTCTTCCTCGTTCCGTAGTATGTAATAATTGCGGCGCGCCCAGTCGCTAGTCTTTACATCACCACTTCAGGGAGATCACGGGCATGGGACTACTGGACGGAATACTGGGCGGAGCGGTCGGCGCGGAGATGGCGACCGTGGTCAACGGGTTCATCACCAATCACGGCGGCGTACAGGGCATTGTCGCGCAGATGGAGAAACAGGGCTTCGGTGATACCGTGAAATCGTGGGTGGGCACGGGCCCCAATGCGTCGATCACGCCGGATCAAGTGCACGCGGCTTTCGGCCCGGAAGTCATCTCGAACATGGCCGCAAAATTCGGCTTGAACCCGCAAGATCTCGCTCAGAAGCTCTCACAGGTATTGCCGCAAGCCATCGATCATCTGACGCCGGCTGGGACGGTCAAGCCGGCCTGACGGCATTGGGTGGCGCGACGGCGCCGCGGCGTTGTGAATACTGGGGAACTATGGACGACATTCAACACCGCGAGCACTTCGACACCGGGATCAAGAAGATCAGGCACGAAATCAGAAGCCTTCTGGCACAGCATGGTTTGTTCGGAACGATCACGGATACCGCCGCGGGGCCGGCAAACACCTTGCCTGAGGGTTCCCAGGTCGAGATCCAGGTCAAGGGCAGAACCGTCGGCCGGACATTCGACCGCGGACAGGTCGAAGGTTGTTGCCTGCGTGTTGGCGGGGCAGTCCTATCCAGCATCATCGACATGGTGGATGAAGTGTCCGAAACGCGAAAGAACTAGCGGGACGTACCTCGATCCACGGCGAACGCGATCGTTCGCACTATCGCCCGCGGCGGCCGCGGGATGGCGGCTTGAAGTCGGTCGGTTGCAATCGATATCTGGCGAGCAACTTGTAGAAGTCGGTTCGTGTGCGCTTGGCGATGAGCGCCGCTTGAGTCACGTTCCCCTCGGTCCGCTGCAGATTATCCGCGAGGTATGCACGCGCGAACGCATCGCGGGCTTCGTCGTACGTCGGTATCTTGGCCGGACCCTCCGACATGGACCGCTGCACGAACTCCTTGGTCATGACTTTCCCATGGGACAGCGCCACGTTTTGCTTCACGAGGTCGAACAATTGCCTCACATCGCCCGGCCAATCGGTCGTCGCAAGCAATTCGATGGCCTCCGGCGTGTATATCTTCTGTTGGCCCCCGGACTCCGTGGCCTGTTCGAGAAAATGCGATACCAGAAGCGGAATGTCTTCGCGGCGGCGCCCGAGCGGCGGCATTTCGATCGGCAAGATGCTGATGCGATCGAACAGATCGGGCCGGAATTCGCCCGCCTCCACAGCGGCTTTCAGATCGCTCGACGTCGTGCAAATCAGGCGCACGTCCACCTCGGACGGATTCGCCTCCTTGCGCAAGGTTCGGAGCAACGCGAGCTGCAGGCCGGCGGACAATTCGTGAACCTCATTGAGGAGCAACGTACCCAAATGCGCACGCCGAAAAAGCTCACTGTCGAGGCCGGCATCGGCCACATCCTTGCAGGACGCCGCGACGAATGGCTTGTCGCGCCTTGCGCCGGCCGCATGAATGGCGCGCGCCAGGAGCTCCTTCCCGGTTCCGCTGGCGCCCGTCAGGAGCAGCGGCACCGTGCTGGCGGCGGCGTGATCCGCGATGGCCAGACGGTCTTCCATGAGCCGGCTGCGCGAGACGATGTGCTCTCGCCAATCCCCGGCTGTCTGCGGGAAGCTCGACGCCGCCATCCCTCTCTCGACGTGCCCCAGCAATTCCTGCTTGCCCACCGGCTTGACGAGGAAACTGAATGCGCCGCCCTGAGTCGCCTGAACGGCCTCGGGAATGGTCGCGTGGGTGGTCAATATGATCACCGTGATATGGGGCCAACGGCTCCTCAGTTCCTTGAGCAGCGCAAGCCCAGCCATATCCTCCAGACGCAACTCGGAGATCACCAGATTGGGGCGGGACCGCACGCAGGCATCCAGCGCCGCCTGCCCGCTTTCCGCGGCGCTCACCGCATAGTCCGCGCCGCTGAGATGTGCCGTCATGACGCGGCGAAGAGAGGGATCCTGATCTACGATCAATACCTTGGCCTTGCGCGTCGGCAGCGCCGATCGCCCGGCGGCTGGGTCGGGCTCGGCTTCCCTTTTCTTGGGGGTGATTCCGAAGCCCAATGAGAGGGCCTGCGACGGAGGAGGCTTTGGTTTCGTCATGAATGCCGCGAGATCAGATCCGGGTGCCTGTTTGGCGAAAGGGCGCCAATCCGTCCTAAATCGATCAAATGTGCCCCATTATAGTCTTGGAGCAGCTTAGCCGAGCAACACCCTTCAGCAATAGCCCCGCGGCGAGGCTCACGGCGTTGTAGGGAATCGGATCAGCAGTTACGGATGCGCGATCAGGATCAGCGTTGGCGCGCGGCGCAGAACGCACTCCAGGCACTGGCGGCACGTGCAACGTGACTCGGTCGAGCACCACATGTCCCGCCACGACGACGCACGCCTCTTCGATGTCGATCTTGGCGCCGCCGGGCCGCGCAACCGGCGCGAGATCGCCCGCGTGCTCCTCCGGCGACTCGGTCAACTCCAGGAATCGCAACAGCGTATTGCGCATGGCCGGGAGGCTGCGGGCGAGGGCCGCCACGTCACGGCCGAGCAGCAGGATCGATATCGCCCAATAAATCAACAGCAGCAGACCGGCGGGACTCTGCGCAATCACGGTCTGCCGGTATACCAACGCCACGACACATGCCAACGTCGCCGCCATCTGCACCGCATCGACCCGCACGAACAATGCTTGCTGGCTGAGACCCGCTGCCCTTCACATTGGTCTTGACGTTCATGGTGCTTCCTTTGAGATTGTTGATCACCCGCGGCTCCCGGCGCCCGCCGCAACCGCCTGCATTGACTAGATCGCAGAAGAGGCGAGAGAAGTGCCACGAGATAATCTGGACAGCAGCGCCTCGACGGGCGAGCTCGCACAGACCCATGCTGTCGGAGGAGGTCAAAACCAAGCTGTAGCGGTAGCCAGCTATTGATCGTCAATCGATCGGCACGAGTCTGCGGAATGAGGCGCGCCCTTCAACTCGTGGAAAAGATAGGCGCGAGCCTTTTCCCACTCGCGCTTGACCGTGCGTATTGAGGTGCCGCGCTGCGCGGCAACCTCTTCGAATGTGTAGCCGCAGAAATACCGAAGATCGACGAGCTCCGCGAGTTTTGGATCGCGCGCGGCGAGCTCGTCGAGCGCCTCCGATAGTCGCGGCAGATCCGTTTCGTCCTTGCCCGATTCAGGGAGCTGGGTCGGTAGTTGAGTGATTTGAAAGTCTCCGCCCCGCTTCAGAGCACGCCGCTCCCGCACGAAGTCGATGATCAGGCCTCGCATGACGCGGGCCGCGTATCCGATGAATCGTTCGCGGTCGGGAAAGACGGCCTCGCGACCGCGCATCCCGAGATAGGCCTCATGCAAGAGAGTGGTTGGGCTGACCGGCGCCCCGGCGTTGCGCCGCAATTGACGCTCCGCCAGCTGCCGCAGCTCGCCATACAATGAGGCAAACAGCCGGCCATGCGTGACGGACCCGGCCGCGTCCGGATGCTGTTCCGATGACACCACTAGCTCCGATCCATCAGCTTGCCATCCCCACCGCCAGACGAATTCATTGTATCGCATCGACTTCGCAGCCGCACCGCTCCCGCATGGCACTCCTCACCCCCGAAAAGCGATCTATTGGATGGATCAACCAATTCTTGGCTCGTAGCCGCTGAGGAGGCCACATGTCTCGAAGCGTATTGCTGTTCTCTGCCGCGCTCCTGGCCGCAACGCCGACTTTCGCACCCGCCGGTGAGCCCGTGCCCCGCAGACCCGAAGCCATTGGGAGACCTATGTGGACTGCGTTCACGACACGTTGGCGAGTGCGCTCGAACGAATCCGGATCTCGACACCGGGTGTTGCCGTTGCGCAGGCAGCTCGGCAAAGCTCTTCCGCCGACTAGGGGCCTGGGGATCGCCGAGTCGATCGACTCTGCATCGCAATAAGGAGGCGAGAAGGCCGAGCGCGCGCCGCGTTGTCGGCCGCCTTCACTCCCAAATCGACCTCTTGCATGCCGTCAATCGGTGTGTTAAATACTGAACCACATGGCTCAGTATTCTCCGACCAGCTTCGATGCCTCGTTCGCCGCGCTCTCCGACGCCACCCGACGCGGCGTTCTGGAGCAGCTCGGGCTTGCAGACGCTTCAATCACGGACCTTGCCGAGAAGTTCCACATGACCCTCACGGGCATGAAGAAGCATGTCGGCGTCTTGGAGCAGACGGGGCTCGTCACCACGGAGAAGATCGGGCGCGTGCGGACCTGCAAGCTCGGCCTGCGCCGGCTGGAGGAAGAGGCGGCATGGATCGAGAGGTACCGCCAGCTCTGGGACGCACGCTTCGACGAGCTGGACAAGGTTGTCGAGGAACTGAAACGGAAGGAGAAGTTCGATGGACGCAAGAAGAGAGGGTGAGCCTGCCTCCATGAGCAACCGCACGACGGTGGACCGGAAGTCCGAGCGTGAGTTGGTCGTTACGCGAACCTTCAACGGCCCGGCGCGCATCGTGTTCGAGGCGTGGACCAAGCCCGAGCTGCTCAAGCGGTGGTGGGCACCGAAGTCGACAGGTGTGTCCCTGCTTTCCTGCGAGGCGGATGTTCGTGTCGGGGGCAGGTACCGTTTCGAGTTCGGCCACGAGGCCTCAAAGCCCATGGTGTTCTTCGGTAGGTACATCGAAGTGATACCGAACCTGCGCCTCGTCTGGACCAATGACGAAAGTGACGGCGCCGTCACCACGGTGACCTTCGAGGAAAAAGGTGGCCAGACGCGGGTGGTCATGCACGAACTGCATCCCTCGAAGGAAGCTCTCGACGCTGCCATCGCCGGGATGGAGGGTGGGATATCCGAGACGTTCGGGCAGCTGGACGAGCTTCTCGCCAGCCTGGGCGCGAGCGTGGGACGCTCCCCATCCTCAGCGAGTTAGCTGGAGAACGGCGTCCGCCACGATTCGCCGCGCGACATTAGCCTCACAGAAGAGCATTATTCCTGGTCCGAAGTCTCCGCAGCGTGCTTCCGTTGGCCTTCGGGCGCATTCCAGAACGCCAAGAAACCATCCTCCGTTCCCGTGCTCCCCAGGCTAAGGCTGCCAAACGTTGCGGTTGGCTGATACGAGCCTGTCACCAGCACGTCGCCCCGTCTCGTCAGACCTATCCGGGGATTGTTTTCGAAGTCACCGCTAAAAGGTCCGTCCGCCTCCGCCGCCCAATCCAGACTATGATCCGCGAAGCCGGCAACGCACGAATCCGCATCGCGTGAAAATTTCGCGATGAAAAGGTTGTAGGGGTCCTTCCCGGTTAGCGTGCTCCCCTCGATCGTGATCGTGCCTTGAAAGATTCCAGCCAGAATCAGGTTGCCGTAGCGGTCGTACGCGATTCCGCTGCCGCCGTCATCCTGCGGTCCTCCGAAGCGTTGCGCCGTGAGCAGGACCCCGTCCTCATCGTAGGTCGCAAAGAATACATCCGTGTTAAAGGGCTGCGTAAGCTGACCTCCACCGAGATTGATGTTGCTCGCCCCCGGCTGCGACGTGACAATTGTCGCTGCTTGCGAGGGCGAATTGCCTATATTGCCAACGATGCCCGTGATGCTCACCCGGCCGTCGCGGCTCGTTGCGATGTCGGTTCCGATCGCTTTGTAACCGCCGATGTGATTGACCCACTGCAGATTGCCGTTCTCATCGTATTTCACGACATAGGCATCGCCAGGATAGTCGGGAGCGCTCTGCACCGGACCGCTGAAACCAACCACTGTCTGGTCACGGCCATTATTGCTGTAAAAGACCGTCTGGCCTTCCATCCATCCCGTCACATATGCATTGTTGTCGGCGTCGACCGCTACTTTGTGCCCGACCGTATTGGGCGACGCCGCGTTTGTTACACCCCACTGGAAATTGCCGGCAAGGTCATATTTCACGAGCACCATATGCCAAGTCGACACCCCGGAGACTGAATGCATCGTTCCGTTCGATGACGAGAACGTGGTATTTCCCTGGCTCACCCCGGTTACATAGACAGATCCCGTACCCGGATCGACAGCGACGCCGTAACCGTTATTTGACGCCTCGAACGCAGTTCCGGTCTGTACCCACACCAGCACGCCCCATGTCGTGTACTTCGCCAGGAATATCGTCTGGCCCGTTCCCGTCACGGTTTTGCTAGAGTTGTTGAAACCCTGGAACGTCGCGCTATCGGTGAACACTCCTGTCACATAAATGTTGCCGTTCGGACCGAAGGCGATATCGAATCCTTCATCGTCGCCGGGGCCCCCCATCTGTATCAACCATTGCAGCGCTCCCGACGGAGCGTATTTTGCGAGAAAGCTGTCCGTACCACCTGCCGACGTCAGCGACTGACCTGTACCTGAGCCTGAGGACGTGTGCAGAGCGTGGAACTGTGCGGTTGCCGAAAAGGCGCCCGTCACATACGAGTTCCCGTCTCGATCTACCTTGACCGCCTGCCCGATGTCTGTCCCGCTGCTGCCTCCGAAGGGGACGGCCGAACTCCACTCGGGTGACGGGTGCGCATAAGCGGGAAGGTTCAGCAGAATGCCGCCAACAAGACACAGCATTCCGGCTGCGCGCCGCAGATCTTTACAGAATTCTGCGCGGCGGACAAAAAGCGGCTCAAACGAGAGGATTGCAGACGACTTGAAAGAATGCGGCATGTTCGCTCCCCCCATGTTTTTGTCATAACCCTACCCAACACCTACGCCTTTTGTGACTTCGCGCAACACTGCGCCTTCGAAAGTGTGTCGCCATTCACAGACACCGCAAGATTATGTTAAATCGAACGAGTGAGCCGCACGTCAGGCACGCTGCGCGCGGCGATATCGTCGGACTCATTGGCACCGTCGAACGTGGGAGATCACCCCTACATCGAGCCCCGAACAATCGGCACCGTTTTTGCCGCCCGGCTGACCCCCTCGACGTTCGTGACCGCCACTCATCACGACAACATCGGAGGCCCAAGGCAAGGTGGTAAGAGTTTCCGGTGTATTTCCGGGCGGGGATACATATCGGCGAAATCTGTCGCTCCGTCGATCAGATGAATCGCGCGTAATCATTATAGATATCAGGGTTGTCAACTTGCCCTGGGTAAGGATGCGGGAACCCATCGGCGAGCAAAAATTGCTCGATCGTGATTCCTTTGACGACGGCAGATTGAAACTCCCCGCTCCCAATGGCGAGCAATTTGCGTTTCGGAAGCGTCTTCGCAAACCAAACGAAGTCCAACGGACCTGCTCGGCCTGATTTGACTTCGTATAGGTTCTCGCGGGCATCGACGAAATCGATTTCATGCTCCTTTGACGCCCAACACCAAATAGCTTCCGGATCCTCGGCGCCGTCAATGCACTGCCGCCGAAATAGCTCCTGAGCGACGAGCCATTCGATCCACTTTGCCCTCTCCTGGGGTTCAAGAGCGTCGAAATCACCAATCTGCGTCATTCTGTTCGGGCTGAACGCGAGTGCAACGGACAGATTGACGAAATGAAATTTCGCAGGCCTGCGCTGGAGCGGCACACCTTTGTCGGCATCCCATTGATGCGAGGGAACGACCGCCAGCAGATCCGACAGCTGTTCGACATACTCGGCAGCAAGTGTGTTGTTGGCGAGACCGGACTCGCGCGCGAGCTTCAGATACCCCGTTCGTGAGCCGGCCTGGGCAAAGAGCGTTCGCATCAACGCGAGCAGAAACTGTCGTGACCGTCCGCTTCTGACGACCTCGCCGATGACCCAGTCACGAATGATCTCGAAGAAGTACTCCGGTACTCGCTCTCGCTGCCGAATCTCCATCGCCGCAATTGGCGACCCGCCGCTCAGCAGATAGGCTTTCCACGTATCATCGCCCAGCTCCTGCCGAAACTGGGCGTGGAAGTCCTTGTACGACACCCCCGTGAATAAGTACTCGGTCCGCGCGAGCTTGCCTTTTCTCCCCGGAAGCCGTTCGGAACCGCGACGGATATCGGCCGCTTTCGAACCGGTAGTGACAACGAGCACATTGCGAAGTTGGCCGCGGTCGGCAATACGCTTCAGCGCCCGCTCCCAATTCGATACGGCCGATATCTCATCGATAAACAACCGGTGCACGGCGGCTTTCGGGCGGAACAGCGAGATCACCTCCAGCACCCGAGTCTCCAGCTCATCCGTATCAGTGATGTCATCACCGTTCAGGAAGTATGCCGAGCCTGCGCCATGCACCTCTAGGGTTCGCTTGATTTCAAGCTCGAGCCATGTGCTTTTGCCGAATTGGCGTGGCCCCCGAATTAGGATGATTCCACCTTCCGTTGGCAACTCGTCGAGTCCGAAGCTGAAACGAAAAGTGCATGGCTGATCGCGATACTCTGTGATCTTTGGCCACAGATCATCGCGGTCTATTTCACCGGTTGAAAACAGTAGGTTACGATTATTAACGTCCACAACGTTAATTATATTAACTTTCAGAACGTTAATGTCAAGGAGCGCACGCAACTGTCGCGTTGCATAAGACCGAGGTGGTCGTTCGCCGGCAAGATCTTGCTTTTTCGCTCCATCTTATTCTATTCCAACGAAGATCATCGCAGCGAGGGCGACGTGCGGGTGGTCGCAATGGCAACGCATACAATTACGCGCTTCGCTCTCCGCTCTATACGCTGCTGCAAAACGAGGTATTCACTTGGACAGGCAAACACATCGGCTTGTTCCAATGCGGCTACCAAGCTTCTAGCTTCGTCATCACACCCTTGTAGGCAACAACCTGTCCCCGCCTTACTTGATGTAGTACCCGCTCACCCGCCACTGCCCATCCGAATCCTTCATCGGCGTGACAGTCTCAACCGCATCAGGGTTATGCTCGAAGCTCGTCTTGAATTGAATCACCACCCGCTCGTCGTTTACCGTACCCAGTAACCCCACAACACGAAGGCTCGAAATCCTGCGCGACTCCACCGGCCCCAACCGTCCTCGCAGCGCCGAGATTCGCGATACCCATTGTTCTTCCGGCACCGCCTCTCTGAATCGACTGTTGGCAGTATCCCAGCTGGCTGTGTACTTCCGGGTATCGACCGAATTGAGCCAGGTGAGAGCCGCCGTCTGCGCCTGAGCCCTCGTCTCAGGCGTATTCAGTCTTGCCCGCGCAATTCCCAGCGACAGCGGAATGGCAATCGTCACCGCAATGAACACCCACGCCAGGAAGTGACCGAAATTCAACGTCCAGCCGATCCCCATTCGCTTCTCGACGAACAGCGCCGGATCCGCACGATTGAAATAGATCATCCCGCCGTGCCAGTACGCATCGTCGGTGCGATCCCCGACCGGTAGCGCACCCGGCGCCGCCGCGGCGAGCCGTGTTCCGCCTTGCCCCACGCGAGCGAGCCGGACGACGAAAACGATCAGGGTGATCCACAAAGCAACGACCCAGATCCACATCCAGACTCCCTGCACCCCCAGCAGCAAGAGCAAGGGCAGCATCGCGAGGAGATATTCGACGGCCAGCACGAGCAACACCGTCAAGCGCCGAAATGTCCGCTCGCCCGCTGCAGCAGGTCCCGCCGTGGCAATACGCCGCGACCAGTGCAGCATGCCGTATGCCGCAGCCGCGAGTACCAGACACGCGAGACCCGGGAATCCGACCACGGTCAGTGCCGCCAGCGGCGTCGTCGCCACGAAGCGACCGGCGCCGTGCAACCCGTAGTGGAGGATGATGCGCCCCGGCAGTCGCGCCGCATTCAGCGCAGCCCATACGCCGAGCCCCAAGAGCCACAGCAGCGGCAGCAACGGCGCCAGAGCCCCGCCGGGCATGCGTTCCGGCCTCGCGGTGACATCCACCTCCACGACCGACGCACGCGGGCTCGCGTGCTTCGAGGCCGCCTGATGCGCCCAGATCAACATCGCACACGTACCGAGGACATGCGCGAACAATCCGATCGCCGGACGCTGCGCCGCCAGCACGATGGCCACGCTTACGACCGCTACGCCGCCCACACCGGCTCGATACAGTTGCGCGATGCCGTGCGCCGCCGGACTGTGTCTGAAGTCCGCCGGCACGGTGACGCCGAAGAAAATTTCCGGCCGAGCAAACCAGGGCATCAGCAGACTGATCGCGGACAAGACGACGAGCAGCAACGAAACGAGAATCAGCGGTGTGCTCATGGGGCACCCTCCAGAGCGGCGGCAATGCGCCGTAACTCACGTGCGAGTCGCGCGGGTCGTACGCCAAGGGCTTGCAGCTGCGCCATCACTTCCTCCAGGCGCCGCCGCAAAGAAGCATCGTCCTGCGAGTGCGTCGGCTGCGAGCGGCTTTGCACCCGCGCACCACCCCGTGCGCTGATCTCGAGCCACCCTTCCTGCGCCAGCGCGCGGTACGCCTGCGCCACCGTATTGAAATGAACCCCCAGGTCGAGCGCCAGGCGCCGTACGGGAGGCAGCGTGATGCCGGAAGCGATCTCACCTTTCACCAGCGCCACGCGCAGGCCATCGACGATCTGCCGATAGACGGGAGTGGCCGACGCGGGATCGACTCGAAGCAGCATGGCAACTACTGTATACTGTACATAAACAATGTACAAGAGGCCGAATGCCTGTGAGCGCCCGCCCTAGAATCCTTTCGTCTTTCACCGTTAAGCCAGTTCGGCCACGCACTGCGCCAGCGACATCACTTCGACGTTAGGACCGAGCCTATAGCGCGTCGAGCCCCATGGATGAGGGTTCGGGTAAATATCTCGACCGCGTGCTCGGCTGGGCCGCTCAGACTCGTATCGAGTTGCCTTGTTCATTGTTATCAAAACAACAATTGCGATTTTTATAGCAATGAAAGACAATGCTATTGTGAAAACCTTTGACGACCTTGAGATTCATCGCCCAGAGCTGGCACGCGGCTATCTGCAATTGCTCAATGCGCAGCCGCACCGGCCCATCGCGCTATTCGCACCGCGCCGTGTCGGTAAGACCTTCTTTCTCGAGAATGACCTTTCACCGGCGGCACATGCGGAAGGGTTCATCACCGTGTATGCCGATCTCTGGTTGCATAAGACCGCACCGCTGGATGCTATCAATCATGCTCTCGAGGAGGCTCTGGATGAGTTGACGGTGCCGACCACTACCGTAGGCAAGATCGCTAAAACGCCGGTCAGAAAAGTTGGCGGCTTGGGGGCCAGCCTCGAGTTCGGCGATGAGCCCAAACTGCGCCAGCTACCGGCTCAACCGGAACTTCGCTTGGATTCGCTCGTTGGTCGATTGGCAACCGCCGCGGGCAGACGCGTACTGCTGATGCTCGACGAGATTCAAGCCTTAAGCGCTCTTCCGAACGGCGATTCGATCGTGGCGACGCTGCGCGCGGTCTTGCAGAAGCGCAAGAAGCAAGTGTCCGCCGTATTCACCGGATCGTCTCAGGAGGACCTGGCGACGTTAGTGGCCGCTGCAGGCGGACCGATGTATCAGTTTGCGCAGTTGCTCGACTTCCCTGTCCTGGACGACGAATACCTGCGATTGCTCGCGAATCATTTCGCACGGGTCCACCGGGGCAAGCATCTCGATATCGCCGATTTAGGGCGAGTATTCGAGAAGATAGGATATAAGCCGGCACTGCTCAAGGATCTGGTCAAGTCAATGTCGGCCGAAGGTGTGACTGACGTTGACTTCGCGCTGCAACGTATGATGAAGGACGACCGGCAAGTCGCAGGCTGGCGAGGATTGCTCGCCGGGCTCCGGCCGCTCGACCGGGAAGTGCTGCTGCAAGTGGTACAGGGAAACGCGCCATTGGGACAGGACACTTTAAGGGCGCTGCGCAACATCGCAAGCCTGAAGCCGACGATCGCGAGGGTACGCAAGGCGCTGGATAACCTCAAACGCGCAGGGATATTGGCCAAGCCGGGCGGCAGTTACATCGTCGAAGATCGTCTGTTCGCGGAATACTTGGCGACGATCACGGATTCCGCCGAGCCTGACCCAATCCCGAAATCAGCAGGCAATAGCGCCGCTGTCGAATACCGCCGAAAGGCGCGGGAGAAGAAATAACGTAAGCGTGTGGCCCAGGCCCATTGAGGCACGCCGGCCCACATGTTATGAGCCGCGGCGGCGTTTGATCTCCGGCAACACTTCATCGACGACGGTATTTTCCGCAAGCGCCTTGCCGAGGGACGTATCTAGGCGTTGCAGAAGGTCGGCGACCGTTTCATTGTCGCGGCACACGAGGGCGACGCGCACTTTCTTTCCCTCCGCGGCCAGGGTCGCACGGCGGATAGGTGGTATTTCCCCGATCGTGATTTGACCGTGCGAGCTATCAAGGAAGGCCTGGATATGTTTGAAGGACGCGACGGATGAGAAAGGGCTTTTCATCAGGCCGCCAATGCCGTCGTGACTTGCATGGGTTGATGTAATTGATCGACCACATTCCACGGCAGCAACTCCTCGATGCGATTGATCGGATGATCGGCGATGCGCTCAAGCACGTGATGCAAATACCGTTGCGGGTCGATGTGATTGAGTTTGCAGGTCTCCACGAGACTGTAAATGATCGCCGCACGTTCACCGCCGCTGTCGGAGCCGAAGAACAGATAATTGCGTCTTCCGGTTCCAATGCCGCGAATGGAGCGCTCAGCGATGCTGTTGTCTATCTCCAGGCGCCCGTCCTGGGTATAGCGGCACAGGGCATCCCAGCGATTGAGTGAGTAGCGATAGGCCTCGGCAAGCGCGGATTTTTGCTCGATCTGTGAGAGGCTCTCCATCATCCAGGCATGCAGGGCTTTGAGCAGCGGCACTGCGTAGCGTTGCCGTGCCGCCAGTCGCTTCGCAGGCGAACTGCCGCGGATATGATCTTCGATCTGATACAGACCGCCGATGCGCTCGAGCGCCTCTTTGGCGAGCGGGGAGTCCTGCGCGACGTGTACCTCGAAAAAATGTCTCCTCGCGTGCGCCATGCAGGAAATCTCCTCGACGCGCGCCGCGACCCCCGGCTTCGTTGGCAGGAACAGCGGTTCAAAGCCGGCATATGCATCGACCTGGAGCTTCCCCTCAAAGCTCGCCAGATGCTTCTGCGGATATTTGCCATGCCAACTCGGCGAGTACTGATACCACACCGCCGGCGGATCGGTGGACCCCCACGCGGTGCCATCGCGAACATAGGTCCACAGGTGACCGCGTTTGGTCGTGCCGGAGCCCGGCGCCAGTACCTTGATCGGCGTGTCGTCGGCGTTCAAGTTCTTGGCCGCCAATACGTGCTTGGCCAATGCCGCGACCAAGGGGCCCAGCAGTTGACTCGACGCCCCGACCCATTGCATGAGGGTCGTGCGGCTCAAGGTCATGCCCGCGTGGGCGAAGATCTGGCACTGGCGATACAGGGGCAGATGAAATCCGTACTTCCAGGTGAGCACCAGGGCGAGGAGCGAGGCCCCCGCAAAGCTGCGCTCGATCGGGCGGGAGGGCGCCGGCGCCTGTACGATGCAGGAGCACTTCGCACAGCGCTTCTTCGGGCGGATGTGCCGGGTCACCGTGAAGGTGACGGTCTTCACGTCCAGCACTTCGGCTTCGTCCGGTTTACCGAGATCCTTCAGCTCCCCGCCGCACTCAGGGCACGCACACTCGGCGGGTGCAATGAGGTTATCGATGTGTTCGAAATGCGCGGGTAACTTCTTGCGGCGCACCGGCTGGCCCTTGGCCGCCTGCGCGGCTTTGAACGCGGTGTCGGCACGCTCGGCTTCGGCCACCGCGGCTTTGAGTTCCTCGAGGGTCAATGGCAGCTGCCCGCTGTCCATCTGTTCGGAGGATTGGCCGAACCGCGCTCGGCGCAGCTTCGCCAACTGGAACTTCAAGTGTTCGATCTGCTGATCCCGCTCGCGCAGCTGTACATCCTTGGCTAGCGAAGCGGCGTGATGCTCGACAACGAGGCGCTTCAGTCCCGCTACATCGTCCGGCAAAGCGTTGATATCGAGCACGGGCAAATTATACCCGCAGCTCCAGATAGATGCGCGGCGTTTTGCCTATTTTTATGGACGTTTTTGATCTTTATATTGTGGCGATCAAATCACCTGCGCACCTCTACACCGCACGCGTCGGATGGACACGATCCGGATCTTGCGGGGCCGGTGCACTTCTCTTCGGTTGCCGATCGCGGTAGGGACGTCCCTTTCGGGACGCCCCCCGCACAGATCCGGACTGGCCCAATTAAGGCATCCGGCTCCTACCGTGGGTGAGTGACGAGAAAGCGTTCCTCCGGCCATGGATGGAGGACAGTCGGCATCGGAAGATACTTGGCCGCAACGATATTCATCCGCCGCCAATCAAGTCTGCTGCGTTGGCTCCGTCGAGCTAGGCTCAGGTACCACCGCACTTTGACATGGTGACGAAGGGCTCGGACGGCGGTTAGATTTGTCGGTACGGCAAAATAGGCATAATGCCCTCGCAGTACCGACGCAAGCCACCGGCCTTGAACATTGATCGGCTCGTGACGTATCTTCTTAAGCTCTTCGCCAATTCGTCGGATCGTATCCCAGCGTCGCTTACGTTTCGTCTTGCGCCTGAGTTGAAAGCCCTTACCATCCCTCTTGGTCGCGCAGATGTGCGTGAAGCCAAGGAAGTCAAAGGTGTCGGGTTTTCTTGTTCCACGAACTGCTCGTCGCTCGGCTGCGAAGCGGCCGAACTCGATGAGCCGTGTCTTCTCGGGGTGCAATTCCAAGGCAAACTTCGCCAGACGCGCCTTCAAATCGTTTAAGAACATCAATGCCTCTTGGCGATGTTGGAAGCCCACGACCGTATCGTCCGCATATCGCACCACGATCATGTGACCGCTCGCATGGCGCTTCCGCCACGCGTTCACCCACACATCGTAAGCGTAATGCAAATACACGTTCGCGAGGAACGGTGAGATCACGGCGCCTTGGGGCGTGCCCTCGATTGCATCGATAGGCACCCCTTGTTCCAACACACCCGCCGTAAGCCATTTCTGGATTAAGCGGATGACTCGTCGATCACCGATGCGATGCTCCAAGAACTTGACCAACCACTCGTGGCTGATCGTGTCAAAGAAGCGCCGGATATCGGCGTCTAGGACCCACCAGATGTACCGTCCTTTGATTCCAAACGCCAGAGCATCCAGCGCATCATGCTGACTACGTCCGGGCCGGAACCCATAGCTGAAGCCCAGGAACTGCGCCTCGTAAATCGGCGTTAGGATCATGACCAGCGCCGCCTGAACGATTTTGTCTTCGATCGAGGCGATGCCGAGCGGCCGTTGTTTGCCATCCGCTTTGGGTATAAACACCCGCCGCGACGGCAACGCCCGATACGCTCCTGAGTGAACGCGCCGATGAAGATCTTGGAGATTTTCCTCCAGCGTCTCCGCGTACGCGTCCCATGTCATGGCGTCGACGCCCGCAGCCGCTCGTTTCTTCAACGACAAAAAGCCACCGCGTAAAACGTCAATCGACAAGTGATGCAGAAGCGCAGTCAGTTTCTCCTTTTCGTTCCTGTTGACGGCTTCTCGTATGCGGCTCTGCGCCTGTGACACGGCTGCCCGGCTCTGAGTCCGGACCGTGCTTTGCAGTTCCGCATTCCCCTTGGTCTCGCTCCTTCCCTCCACCGACTCCGCAGCGGATCGTCCCGCTTTGTTCGCCGGCTTCTTCGGTACTACGAGCAAGTCTGACTTCTCCGGCCCGTGCATCGTGGTCTAAGGCGGCTCCGCCTTCACCACGCGGCCCCTCGCCTGGCTGGCGGAGGGCGGCCCGGAGATCTCTCGGTTCCCGTACGAAGGACGTACATGCATGCCAAGTTCTTCAGACGACGCGGGGCCGTGTGCCGCTTGCGGTAGCGCGACACGCCGTATTGCCTTCTGGTGACTGGATAACATCAGCACCCCGGAAGTGAAGTCTTTCGTCGCTCAATAGCCTGGCCTACCTGCGCCCCTGTCAACGCTTCGATAACGTCCTCGCGGACGCCACCGCATGACTCGGGGTCGATGCGGATCGCTACTCCTTCATCGTGCGGGACTTTCACCCGCTGTCCCTCGTCGGTCTCCCGACGCACCCAGTCGATCCCCTCGAGCAACATCGACAGCTGCGCCGCACTCATCGACACCGCGCCACTCTGCGCCTGAGGCCATACGAACTTGCCTTCGCTCAAGCGTTTGCAGAAAAGACATACCCCATCGCCGCTGTGCCATAGCACCTTTATTTTGTCGCCGCGCCGGCCGCGGAAGACGAAGATATGACCCGAGTAG